>CAWBKR010000001.1:0-1371230 GCA_963789345.1 uncultured Actinomycetota bacterium
GCCTCGAAGCTGTCGAGCGCGAGCGCGAGAACCTGGCGCATCAAGTCAGGATCCTGGTGAGCGATCACCCGGAGTGACTCGGCCCAGCTGGTGCCCGCCGTCTTGAGGTGCACCATCCCCTTGGTCGCCTCGGCGATGAGGGGATAGGTCGAGAACTTGTCGGACCCGGAGTGCAGGGAGAGCTTGTACGGGCCGAGGTTCCGGGCGATCTCGGCGTGGATCTCGAAGTCGCGTTTCAGCTCGTCCAGGTCACCGATGTGCTCGACGCCCTTCTCGAACCGGCCGACGAAGCGGGGCGCGAAGGAGACGAAGTCCATCCCGAGGCGCTGCAACTCGCTGACCACGACGATGTGCTCGGCCGGCTTGGTCGGGTAGTCGGTCTCGTCGACCGCGAACTCGACCTCGCAGTCGATCCCGTTGTCCATCAGTCGCCGATACATGGCCATCGCGTGCGTGAGGGATGGGCCGTACTTGGCCAGCGCCCGCAGGACCGACTCCTCGTCCAGCTCGATCGCCTCGTGCTCGAGGTCGGTGCGGTGTCCGACGTACTTCTTCAGGGAAGAGTTGAGGTCCGACTCCAGGCTCGTCCAGTCCAGCGCGTCGACCTTGGACCGGACCGTGGCCGCGTCGGCGTGCTCGGCGTCCGGGTCTACCTCCGCCTTCGGATCGAGGGTGTAGAACACGAAGCCGGCCGCCACGGTGGCGTCGATGTCGGCGAGTTCCTCCAGGTGATCGGCGTCGCCGCCGACGGGTCGGGTCCAGCCGGCCTGGAACGCTCCCCAGGTGGCGTCGTCCAGCACGTTCCGCGGCGTGCGGTGGCACCGGCCCATCTCGCGGATGGACTGCTGGGCGAAAACGGGGTTGATCGGTGCCCCCACCGTCTGGAGTGCCCGGACGTGACCGGGCGTGGCGAGGCCGAGGCGATCACCGAAGCCGGCGGACGTGGCCAGTCCGAAGCGGGACGGGGTCAGCCACGGCAGCGCGGAGCGCAACGCCAGGGCATTGTCCGCCGTGGTGTCGGCGACGAGACGGACGCCTCCGTCGACGGTTTCCGTCGCGCCGGCGAAGGCTCCGAAGGCGGACTCCTCCTCCGCCACGGCCACCAGCCGCTTGGCGCCGCCCGCCGCCCGCTCGAGCCAGTAGGTGGCGCCTCCGTAGGAGACCTGCGATTCGGAGTAGGCGTCGGGCCCCAACAGCTCGGCGGCAGAGGGCTCGAGCGGATCAGGTCCGGAGCTCATGGTTTCGCCTTTCCTTCGTACTCGTTTGTCAGTTCGTGCTTCGACGTGACAACTGGTCTTCGAGGTTGAACACTTCGGGAACGATCTCCCAGGACTCGTCCGGCGGCCCGTCGCTCGCGAACAGCTCGGACATGGCCGCCTGCCAGCGGGCGTTCACCTCGGTGGCTGCGACTCCTGCCTGAGCCGCGTCCAGGTCGTCGGCTTCGACGTATCCAATCAGTAAGCCGTCGTCGCGGAGAAAGAGGGAGTAGTTATGCCACCCTGCGTCTCGCAAGGCGGCCAAAAGCTCCGGCCAGACCGCCGCGTGGACGCGTCGGTACTCCGCGATCCGGTCCGGATCGACGTGGCCGAGCAGGCAGTACCGATTCACAAGCGATTCACGCCGCTGGGGTCGGAAAGCGCTTTCTCACGGTGCCAACGTACCGGCAACCGCTGTCTCGGCGCAAAGCCGCCTTTCGCTCGGCCGGCCGCACCCGATCAGAAATCGGCCTGGCGCAGGGCCTCGAGCATCGCGCGGAGCGCTGGGTTGCGTGCCTCCCGCAGCCACAGCAGATGGAGCTCGACCGGGTGCGGGGGCAGCCCGGCGAGCGTGACGAACTCGACGCCGGGAACGCCGAGGCGAGCCGCTGACTGCGGCACGAAGGCGATGCCTCGCCCACCGGCGACCAGCCACAGCATGGTCATGACCTGGCTCACGCTGTGCACGACGTTCATGTCGGCGACGGGGATCAGCCGGACGACCAGGTCGTAGAAGTAGCGGGCCTCGACGGGTGCGTACATGATCAGCGGCTCGTTCGCCACGTCGCTCGGACTCACACCATCCTGCTGCGCCAGCCGATGACCGCTGGGCACGGCCAGGATCAAGGCTTCGCGATGCAGTAGGCGGGAGGCGAAGGCGGCGGTGTCGAACGGTGGTCGCGCCAGTCCCAGGTCCAGTTCGCGCGCAAGCAGCGCGCCAACCTGCTCCCGGGTCACCATCTCGTGGAGGTCGAGGTGGACGTCGGGGAACGTGGAGCCGAAGAAGTCCAGGAGCCTCGTCAGGATCCCGAAGGTGGAGGTGGCCGTGAAGCCGATACTGACGCTGCCGGCCGACCCGGCCTGGATGCGTCGCGCCTGTGTCGCGGCGGTGTCCGCGAGACTCAACAGACGCCGGGCTTCACCGAGGAAAACCGCACCCGCCGTCGTCAGCTCGACGTTGCGATTGTCCCGCTCCAGGAGGTGGGCACCGACGGCTCGCTCGAGCTTCTGGATCGAACGACTCAGCGGCGGCTGCGTCATCTGCAGACGCTCAGCCGCCCGTCCGAAGTGCAGTTCTTCGGCCACCGCGACGAATCCTCGTAGCTGCTCGAGAGTGAACATGATGCTGCGAGAGTATCAATCAATCCAGAATCGGTGTTGGACGAGAATCACTAGTTTTTCGTAAGGTCGGGGTCACTACCTCGTACCCGCTAGTTGACCAGGAGACACCGTGAGTGTGTTCACCCCCTCAGAAGTTGCCCACCAGCTCGGCTCGGGGTTGTTGTCCTTCCCGGTCACGCACTTCACCGACGATCTCCGCTTCGACGAGACGGCGTACCGCCAGAACATCGCGTGGCTCGCGCAGTACGAGTCGTCCGGGCTGTTCGCCGCCGGTGGTACCGGCGAATTCTTCTCGCTGACGTTCGACGAGGTCGAGCAGGTCGTGGCCGCCGCCGTGAAGGAGACACCGACCGAGCTGCCGGTCGTGGCGCCGGCGGGATACGGCACGGCGCTCGCCGTCGATCTTGCTCGCACGGCCGAGCGGGCCGGAGCGGACGCCATCCTGCTGCTGCCGCACTACCTGTCCGAAGCGGGGCAGGCCGGCCTGGAGGCGCACGTCCGTGCGGTCTGCCGGTCCACCGACCTCGGCGTGATCATCTACAACCGGGCCAACGCCCGCTACGACGCGAGCACGGTCGAGAGCCTGGCCATCGACTGTGCGAATCTGATCGGGTTCAAGGACGGCGTCGGTGACATCGAGCAGATGACGCGGATCTACTCCCGGCTGGGCGATCGCCTCCTGTACGTCGGCGGGCTCCCCACCGCCGAGATGTACGCGCTGCCGTACCTCAAGTTGGGCCTCACCACCTACTCCTCGGCGATCTTCAACTTCGCGCCGCGCTGGGCGCTCGACTTCTACGCCGCGGTGCGCGGCGGGAACGACGCACAGGTGTTCGCCGCTCTCAACGAGTTCGTGCTCCCGTACTGCGATCTGCGCAACCGCACCCCGGGGTACGCGGTGAGCATCGTCAAGGCCGGGATGAAAGTCATCGGTCGTCCGGCCGGACCGGTGCGGCCGCCGCTGACCGACCTCGACGACGCCGAACTGGCCGAGCTGGCCGCCCTCGTGTCGCTGGTGACGGAGGTGTCCTGAGGTGAGCTTCAGGGCCGTGAACCCGGCCACCGGCGCCGAGCTGGAGCCGGCGTACGGCGAGGCCGGCGCGACCGAGGTCGACCGGGCCGCCGCGCTGGCCGCGGAAGCCTTCGGCCGCTACCGCCGGACCACCGCCGAGCAACGGGCCGCCTTCGTGGACACCGTTGCCGCGAACATCGAGACGCTCGGATCGACGCTCGCCGATCGGGTGACGGCCGAGACCGGATTGCCGGCCGGCCGGGTCGCGGGGGAGACCGCCCGCACGGTCGGTCAGCTGCGGCTGTTCGCGGCCGTCGTCCGCGACGGCGACTGGCGGCAGGTCCGCATCGAGGAGGCCCTGCCCGACCGTACGCCGCTCCCGCGTCCCGATCTGCGGCAGCGCTCCGTTCCGCTTGGACCGGTCGCCGTCTTCGGAGCCAGCAACTTCCCGCTGGCCTTCTCGGTCGCCGGTGGCGACACGGCTTCGGCACTCGCCGCCGGCTGCCCGGTGATCGTCAAGGGCCACCCGGCCCATCCCGGCACGTCCGAGCTGGTCGGCCGCGCCGTCCGAGACGCCGTCGTCGAGCACGGCCTGCCGGAAGGGACGTTCTCCCTGCTGCAGGGCACCAGCCACGAGCTCGGACTGGCCCTGGTGAGCGATCCGCGCATCAAGGCCGTCGGCTTCACCGGCTCGCGGGGCGGCGGTCTGGCCCTCGTCGCGGCCGCCCAGCGCCGACCGGAGCCGATTCCTGTCTACGCCGAGATGTCGTCGGTCAATCCGGTCTTCCTGCTGCCCGGCGCGCTCGCCGAGCGGACCGCCGCAACCGCGCAGGGCTACGTCACCGCGGTGACCGGCAGCGCCGGACAGTTGTGCACGAAGCCGGGACTGCTCTTCGTCCTCGAGGGTGAGGACACCGACGCATTCGACGAGTTCAAGGGGGCTGCTGCCGCGGCCGTGGCCGCGGTCCCGGCCGCCGCGATGTTGACCGCCGGCATCCAGAGCGCCTTTCGCTCCGGTGCCGAGACCCTCGCCACGACCGCTGGGGTGAACAAGGTTGCCGGCGGGTCAGTCGACGACTCGCTCGCCGCCCCCGGGGTGGCGCAGCTGTACGTCACGACCGGCGCAACCTTCCTGGCCGAACCCGGGCTCGCCGAGGAGGTCTTCGGTCCGGCGTCGCTGATCGTCCGGGTGCGGGACGAGGCCGAACTCCGCCAGATCGTGGACGGCCTGGAGGGTCAACTGACGGCCGCCGTCCATCTGGGCGAGGCCGACCACCGACTGGCCGGTGAGTTGCTCGACCGGCTCGAGCTGGTTGCGGGCCGCATCATCGTCAACGGCTGGCCGACCGGGGTCGACGTCGGCCACGCCATGGTGCACGGCGGACCCTTCCCGGCCACCTCGGCACCGGCCACCACGTCCGTCGGCACCCGCGCGATCGAGCGCTTCCTGCGCCCGGTCGTCTACCAGGACGTGCCCGGCGCGCTCTTGGCGCCCGAGCTCCGCCCCGATAATCCCTACGATGCAGAGGAATCACGAGCATGACGATGACGTCCCCAGCCCCGATCTCAGCACCATCGAGTGCCCTGTCCGCACGTGATGCGTCGCAGATCGCCGCGTCGGCAGGGGCCTCGACCCTCGACCGGATCGCCCACCTGAAGCTGTCCTCGATCACCCTGCCGCTGGCCACCCCGATCAGCGACGCCAAGGTGCTCACTGGGCGGCAGACGGCGATGACCGAGGTCGCCTTCTTGCTGGTCGAGGTGACCACCGAGGGTGGACAACACGGGATCGGCTTCTCCTACTCCAAGCGGGCCGGCGGCCCGGGCCAGTTCGCGCACGCGCAGGAGATAGCACCGGCTCTGATCGGTGAAGATCCCAGCGACATCGGGAAGCTGTGGGTGAAGCTGTGCTGGGCCGGCGCGTCCGTCGGCCGGAGTGGGCTGGCGACCCAGGCCATCGCGGCGTTCGACATCGCGTTGTGGGACCTCAAGGCCAAGCGCGCCGGGCTGCCCTTGGCCAAGCTCCTGGGCTCCTACCGAGACTCCGTGCGGACCTACAACACCTCGGGCGGCTTCCTGCACACGCCGATCGAGCAGGTCCTCGAGAACGCCACGGCCGCGCTGGAGGGAGGCATCGGCGGGATCAAGCTCAAGGTCGGCCAGCCGGACTGGCGACTCGATGTCGCCCGGGTGTCCAAAGTCCGCGAGTATCTCGACGACGACGTGCCGCTGATGGTCGACGCCAACCAGCAATGGGATCGCGCCACGGCGCAGCGGATGGGCCGCATCTTCGAGGACTTCGGACTGGTGTGGATCGAGGAGCCGCTCGACGCGTACGACGCCGAGGGCCACGCCAACCTGGCGCGTTCCCTGGACACCCCGATCGCGACGGGAGAGATGCTGGCCAGTGTTGCCGAGCACGTCCGGCTGATCGACGCCGGCGCCAGCGACATCGTGCAGCCCGACGCGCCGCGGATCGGCGGCATCACCCAGTTCCTCAAGCTCGCCACGATCGCCGAGGCCAAGCAACTGGAGATCGCCCCGCACTTCGCCATGGAGATCCACTGCCACCTCGCCGCCGCGTACCCGATCGAGCCCTGGGTCGAGCACTTCGACTGGCTCGATCCCTTGTTCAACGAGCACCTGGAGATCCGCGACGGTCGGATGTGGGTCTCCGACCGGCCGGGTCTCGGCTTCACCCTGAGCGAGCAGGCCGATGCCTGGACGATCGGCACCGCCGAGTTCGGCGGCCGCCCGTGAGCCTGAGTACGAGGCAGGCTCTTCGGATTGCCGAGTTGGACGTCATCCCGATCGCCTGCCCGGATCCGCCGTTGCTGAACCACCACGGGGTGCACGAGCCGTTGGACAGGCGGGTCGTGGTTCGCCTTCGTACCGAAGAGGGCCTGGCTCGTGGTCGAAGGCATCCAAGCGGGTACTCATCAAGTCGACCAGTCACAACCGTGCCGGACCGATGTTCGGAAGGTATCAATCGATCCAAATACGGTCATGGACGAGAATCGCTGCTCGGTCTAGGGTCCTGTACAGGGCCGAACCAAGCCAGTACGCAGCTAGACAGGAAAGGGCGGCGGCATGAGGGCCTCAGTAACGCGAGCGAGTTCTCATTCGTTCATGGCGGGAAAATCATCTCTCTGCCGACGAGCCGTCGGTTTCAGTCTGAGATCCCGTTGGGATCACGGGCCGGGGGGCAGAGAGCGATACCGAACCGAGATGGAGGAACGTTGACACGCAGAGGGTATCACCATAGAGTTCGGAAAACGCTTACCAATCAACGACGAAGGGTTAGGACATGGCTGTGAACCGGAGGCAGTTTCTGTTCGGAGCAGGTGGTTTGGCTGCTGCCGCCGCCACGATGGGGTTGACGGCGTGTGCCCCGGGAAGCGGTGGCAGCAGTGCGGGCGGCAACGCCGGCGGCGCCGTCGATCTGAAGTTCGCCTGGTGGGGCAACGAACTCCGCAACAAGAACACGCAGGCGTCCATCGACGCGTACGTCAAGGCCAACCCCAACGTCAAGATCGCGGCGCAGCCCGGTGAGTTCGGCAGCTACTGGGACAAGCTCGCCACCCAGACCGCCGGCGGCCAGGCTCCCGACATCATCCAGATGGACATGAACTACATCGCGGAGTACGGCTCTCGCCAGGCCCTCCTGGACCTGGCCAAGGTCGACGTCTCGAAGTTCTCCGAGGGCACGGTCGACTCGGGCAAGATCAACGACACGCTGGTCGGGATCAACGCCGGCGTCAACAGCGCCATCATCTTCGCCAATCCGGCGATCTTCGAGAAGGCAAAGATGGACGTGCCCGACGACACGACGTGGACGTGGGACTCGATGATCGACGTCGCCGCGGAGGTGGCCGCGAAGGCCGAACGTGCCGTTCGGCGTGGTGTAAGGTGTTCACGTCGGACGCCCAGTTCGGCGCGTTCGTGCGCCAGCAACGGCCGGGAACTGTTCAGCGCCGACGCCGTCACCTTCGAGCCCGGTGACGCTCAGGCCTGGTTCGACCTCATGGTCAAGGCCCAGAAGGCCAAGGCGATCGGCACGCCGCAGCAGATCAGCGAGGAGGGCCGCCAAGCCAGCTCGACCAGAGCGCGATCGCCGTCGGAACCGCCGCCATGCAGGCCTACAACTCCAACCAGCTGCCCGCGGTCGTTCCAAGGCCGCCGGGACCGAGCTCTTGATCCTGCGGTTCCCGAGCCTGACCGGCAAGGCCACCGACCGCAAGGCCTGGTACAAGGCCTCGCAGTTGTTCTCCGCCTCGGCCAAGACCAAGAATCCCGACGCCGTCGCCGCGTTCATCGACTGGTACGTCAACTCCCCCGAGTCGGCCAACATCAACCTGGCGGAGCGCGGTGTTCCGTGCAACGCCGAGATTCTGGCGGAGATCACGCCGAAGCTGGACAAGGAGAATCAGGCGGTCGTCAAGTACATCGAGGACATCAAGCCCGAGGTCGCCAACACCCCGATCGCCCCGCCGCCCGGCGGCGGTACGACGATCGCCGCCACGCTGGACCGGTACGCGACCGATGTGCTGTTCGGGCGGGCCAGCACGGCCGACGCCGCGCAGAAGTTCGTGGACGAGATGAAGTCGAATCTGCAGGGCTGATGCGACAGAGCTGAGG
Organism: uncultured Actinomycetota bacterium; assembly: GCA_963789345.1. GTDB lineage: Bacteria > Actinomycetota > Actinomycetes > Propionibacteriales > Propionibacteriaceae > Microlunatus. Next base: position 8,248 of record CAWBKR010000001.1, read on the forward strand.
AGACAAGGCTGATGACATGAGCGCAATTTCTGAGCTCTCCAGTCTCAAGGTCGACAAGGCCAAGACTCCGGAGGAGAAGCGGGCCGCCAGGAAGGAGGCGGGCCGGGACAACAAGGCGGGCTATCTGTTCCTGCTGCCCTGGCTGATCGGGCTGGTGGTGATCACCATCGGCCCGTTGCTGGCCTCGCTGTATCTGTCGTTCACCCGGTACAGCCTGATCCAGGCGCCGGAGTTCATCGGGATCGAGAACTACCTGCGGATGCTCGGCGACGCCCGGCTGCACAAGTCGCTGCAGGTCACGTTCACCTACGTGATCGTCGGCGTCCCGCTCCAGTTGATCGTGGCCCTGGCCATCGCCATCTTGTTGAACGAGGGCATGAAGGGACTGGCGTTCTACCGGTCGGTGTTCTATCTGCCCTCGATGCTGGGCGCCTCGGTCGCGATCGCGGTGTTGTGGCGGCAGATGTTCGGTGTCGACGGCCTGGTCAACCAGGTGCTGCGGGCGGTCGGGATCAACTCCCAGATCGGCTGGATCTCCGACCCGGACTGGGCGTTGTGGTCGCTGATCTTGTTGCACGTGTGGACATTCGGGTCGCCGATGGTGATCTTCCTGGCCGGGCTGCGGCAGATCCCGGGATGTACTACGAGGCGGCGTCGGTGGACGGCGCCACCCGGTGGACCCGGTTCACCAAGATCACCCTGCCGTTGTTGTCGCCGATCATCTTCTTCAATCTGGTGTTGCAGATCATCGGCGCCTTCCAGTCCTTCACGCAGGCCTTCGTGGTGTCCAACGGCACCGGCGGTCCGTCGGACTCCACCTTGTTCTTCGCCCTGTACCTGTACCAGCGTGGCTTCGGGCAGTTCCAGATGGGCTACGCCGCGGCGATGGCCTGGTTGCTGGTCGTCATCGTCGGGGCCTTCACCGCCATCAACTTCTTCCTCTCCAAGTATTGGGTGTTCTACGATGACTGAACTCAAGACGCGTACCGAGTCCGAGCCGACGGCGGCGGCACACGCCGCCGAGCACGAGGCGATCCAGCGGCAGAAGTTGGTCCGCTCCCGGATCCGGTCGGTGCTGAAGCACGCCGCCCTGATCGCGGTCGGGCTGATCATGATCTACCCGCTGCTGTGGCTGGTGGTCAGTTCCTTCCGGCCGACCGAGGTCATCTTCCGCACGCCGGGCCTGTGGCTGAACGAGCTGGTGCTCGAGAACTACACGCAGGGCTGGTTCGCGCTCAACTATCCCTTCACCCAGTACATCATCAACTCCACGATCGTGGTGGTCGGCGCCGTGGCCGGCAACCTGTTCGCCTGCTCGCTGGCGGCCTACGCCTTCGCCCGGTTGAAGTTCCGGCTGAAGACTTTGTGGTTCGCGATCATGTTGATGACGATCATGCTGCCCGTCTACGTCATCGTCGTGCCGCAGTACATCGTGTTCAACGCGCTGGGCTGGGTGAACACGTTCGTGCCGTTGATCTTGCCGAAGTTTCTGGCCACCGACGCGTTCTTCGTGTTCTTGATGGTGCAGTTCATCCGCGGCATCCCCCGCGAGCTGGACGAGGCGGCCCGGATCGACGGTTGCGGGCACTGGCGGATCTTCTCGCGGGTGATGTTGCCGCTGATGGGGCCGGCGATCGCCACCACGCGCGATCTTCACCTTCATCTGGACCTGGAGCGACTTCTTCACCCCGTTGATCTACCTGACCGATCCGATCACCTACACCGTGCCGGTGGCGCTGCGCTCCTTCCTGGACTCCAGCGAGGGCAGCAACTGGGGCGCCATGTTCGCCATGTCGGTCGTCACGTTGATCCCGCTGTTCCTGGTCTTCCTCTTCGGCCAGCGCTTCCTCGTCCGAGGCATCGCCACGACCGGAGGCAAGTAGGCCGCAGTTCGTGCCCTGAGCCTGTCGAAGGGTCCTTCGACAGGCCAGGACACACCTCTCAACGAAAGGGATGTTCTTCAGTGAGTTCCAGACGACGCTATCTGGTGGTCGGTCTTGGTAATCGGGTCAGGATGTATCTCGACGCGATGACCGGTGACCACCGGGACGACGCCGAACTGGTGGGTCTGATCGAGCCGAACGCGGGCCGGTTGGATGTCTACCTGGGCTGGCTGGCCGAGGCCGGCTTGGACGTCCGCCAGGTGAAGACCGGCGGCCCCGACGACCTGGAGCGGCTCATCGATGAGACCGGTGCTGATGCGGTGATCGTCACGTCCCCGGACTTCACCCACGCGGATCTGACCGTTCGGGCGCTGAACGCCGGAACCGACGTCGTCGTCGAGAAGCCGCTGACCATCGACCCAGAGAGCACCCGGCGTATCGCCGAGGCGGCCGAGGCCAGCGGCCGGAAGGTAGTGGTGACGCACAACTACCGCTACTCGCCGCGCAACTCCGCCCTCAAGGACGTGATCAAGAGCGGTGCCATCGGGACGCCGTTGTCGGTGACGTTCGAGTGGGTGCTGGACACCGCGCACGGCGCCGACTACTTCCGCCGCTGGCACCGAGACAAGACCAACTCCGGTGGTCTCCTGGTGCACAAGGCGGCGCATCACTTCGACCTGATCAACTGGCTGCTCGCCGACGCCCCGGTCCAGGTCTTCGCGCGTGGGCGGGGTGCGGTTCTACGGATCGGAGAATGCCGACGCCCGCGGCCTCCCGGCCCGCCCCGAGCGGGGAACCCACGACGGTGAGCACAGCCCGTGGGAAATGGACCTGCGCCGCGACGACCGGCTCAAGGCCCTCTATCTGGACAACGAGTCCTACGACGGCTACCACCGGGATCAGGACGTCTTCGGTCCCGGCGTGACGACCGAGGACAACCTCGCGGTGATCGTCGACTACGCCCGGGGCGCGACACTCAGCTACGCCCTGAACGCCCACTCGCCGTGGGAGGGCTACCGGATCGCGGTCAACGGCGACCAGGGCCGCGCCGAGCTCGAGGTGGTCGAGCGGCCCGCGGTGCTCGTCGACGCCGACGGCAACATCGTCGTCGACCCCAGCGCCCAGCCGGAGTCGGCGACGCGGAGCGGCGGCCAGCGGTTGACCGTGCAACGCCACTGGGAGCCCGCCCAGGACGTCAAGATCGAAGAGGGCACCGGAGGGCACGGTGGCGGCGACGCCCTGCTGCTCGCCGACGTCTTCCGGGGTCCCGGCGACGACTGGCTGGAACGGCCGTCGGACTGGCTGGACGGTATCCGGGCCATCGCCGTCGGCATGGCCGGTAACGAGTCCCTCCGCACCGGCCTGCCCGTCAAGATCACTGATCTAGGGCTTGGTGTCGACCTTTCCCGCTGACGAAGCCGAAGACTTGACCCTCGCGGGCCTGAGATCGGGGTTTGCCGATCCGCCGATCCACGCGGCACCGATGCTCCGCTGGTGGTGGTTCGGTCCGTCGGTCCAACGCGCGGAACTCGACCGTGAGTTGACCGAGATGGCGAGAGCCGGGTTCGGCGGGGTCGAAGTCGCGTACGTCTACCCGTTGGGTCCGGCGACCACCGAGTTTCTCTCGGAGCGGTTTCTCGCCGATCTGCGGTTCGCCGCGGACCGGGCCCGCGAGCTCGGCCTCCGCTTCGACCTGACCCTGGGCAGCGGCTGGTCGTTCGGCGGTCCGCACATCACCGTCGACCTGGCGGCGCGTCGACTGCACTGGGACCGCCGCGAGATCCACCCGGGTGCCGTCGAGGTCCCGCTCACCTCGCCCTGGCCCGGTGATGAACTGGTCGCCGCGTACCTCGGGACCGGATCACTCCAGGAGGCGCCCGATTCGTACGAGCCGCTGCCGGTCGGCGACGGCGTGATCACCATCCCGGACGGCAGCGGCACCCGCGTGGTGCTGCTGGCGTACGCGCGTCTGACCGGCCAGAACGTCAAGCGGGCCGCCGTCGGCGCGGAGGGTCCGGTGCTCGACCACTACAGCGCCGCGGCGGTACACGCGCACCTGACTGCGGTCGGGGATCGCCTCCTCGACGCGGTGCCGGCCGAGTTGATCGGTTCGGTGTTCTGCGACAGCCTCGAGGCCTACGGCGCCGACTGGACGCCCACACTGGCGGAGGAATTCGCCCGCCGTCGCGGCTACGCCCTCGGCCCCGTGCTCTATCACCTCGTGGAGGAGCGCCCGGCGTCGGCCCGGGTGCGGGCGGACTACCACCGCACGCTCGCCGAGTTGTACGAGGAGAACTTCGTCGCCGTCTGCCAGCGCTGGGCTGCGGGTCGCGGGGTTCGGTTCCGGCTCCAGAGCTACGGCACGCCGCCGGCGACGCTCAGCAGCTACCGGTCCGCTGACCTGTTCGAGGGTGAAGGCTGGGGCTGGCAGGACCTGACGCCCAGTCGGTGGGCGTCCTCGGCCGGCCACGTGTTCGGCCGGGAGGTGATTTCGGCGGAGGTGTGGACGTGGGTGCATTCGCCGTCGTTCCGGGCGACGCCACTCGACCTCAAGGGCGAGGCCCACGAGCACCTGCTGAGCGGAATCAATCAGCTCATCGGGCACGGCTGGCCGTACTCACCGTCCGATGCGCCGGGACTGGGCTGGATGTTCTACGCCGCCGGAGCCATCAATGACCGCAACCCCTGGTGGCCGGCGATGCCGGAGCTCAACGCCTGTCTCCGCCGGCTGTGCTGGCTGCTCCGGCAGGGGGAGCCGGTGGCCGACGTCGCGGTGTACGTACCGAACGAGGACCTCTTCGCCACCATGGGTCTGCCGGTCGGTGGTTCGTTGGACACCTGGCGAGAAGCGAATCGACGGATCCCGCCCGAGATCGCGGCGACAGTCCGGAGCGTCGGGCTCGACTTCGACCTGATCGACGACGAGGCCGCCGAGGTCGCGGCGCCGGACCGCTACCGGGTGATCGTGGTGCCCACGACGACGATCCTGGGGGAGCGGACGGCAACCTGGTTGCAGTCAGTGCAGGAGACCGGTGGCACGGTGATCCTGGTGGAATCCGAGGTCGAGGTGCCCGGCGCGGTCGTCGTCGAGACTGACGACCTGGCCGACGCACTGACCGCATCCGTCAGACCCGACCTGGAGCTCACCCCGAGCACGCCGGACGTCGGGTTCGTGCACCGTCGGCAGGCCGGGATCGACACCTTCCTGTTGGTCAACACCGGTCCCATCCGCCGGGATTTTCGTGCCGCCACCCGGGACCGGCGCGGCTACTACCAGGAATGGGACACCAACAGCGGTCGAGTACGACGGGGAGGTGAAACCGGCGGCGGAATCCCGGTCAGCCTCCATCCGTACCAGGCCACGGTTTTGATGCTCACGGACGAGGTCCCCGACGCGGATCCGGACCGGGAGGACCGCCCCTCGCTGGACTGGCGACCGCTGGAGGCGGACTGGCAGGTCAGCTTCGCCGGGGAACCGCTGCGGCCGGTCGAGCTTCCGCACGTCTGGGAGGAGCAGCCCGGCCGGCAGCACTTCTCGGGTAGCGCCCGCTATCGGACGGTAGTCGAGCTCGCCGGGCTGGAGTCGACGTCGACGGTGGAGCTCGGTTTCGGCGAGAGTCGCGCGCTCTCCGCGGCGGAGTCGGACAGCGAGGGCCTGGTCGGCGCCTCCTTCCGGGCTCGGCTGGCGTCGCCGGTCGGCGAGGTCGCCGCCGTTACCGTGAACGGGATCGACTGCGGTGTGGTGTGGGCGCCGCCGTACCGGCTGGACATCTCGTCCGCGGTCCGGTTCGGTGTCAACGAGGTCGAGATCACCGTCTTCAACACCGGCGCCAACGCCCTGGCGGCCGACGAGGACATCCGGCGGCTGGCCGCCAGAAGCGAGCAGCAGTACGGCCGCAGGTTCCGGCTCCAGGACCTCGACCGCGCCCTGTCGACGGTGCGATCGGGGCTGCTCGAGCCGCCGTCGATCGGGATCGGTTGAGCCGCCCTGCCCCGCAACCCAACGTCGCTCGATCTCGTAGGCGCCGCTCGATCTGCAGATCGAGCTACGCCTACGAACCCGAGCGACGTCAGGGGCAGGCTGGGCAGGCACCTGGGCCAAAGTGGTGCTGCCGAGTGGGCCCCCCGGTACGAACTGGCCGATCGACCGCCGCCGGCCAGTCCTCGTAGCCGGTGGTCGTTGCCGAAGTGGTCACCCGATCGCCGCGTCGTGTACCGTGGGAAAGCGCTTTCTAGCGAGATTCTTGCCGAGCGTCAGACAAGGAAGGCCGAGGATGAATTCGTCCGCAGCAGCGAGGGCTGCGTCTGCGTCCACCAGTTCTGGCACCGGCGCTCCGGCCCGCCTGGTGCTTGTCGGTGTTCGTGGCTTCGGACAGGTCCACGCGACGAACATCGGCCGGCTGGCGGACCTCGGCCTGGTCGAACTCGTCGCCGCGGTCGACCCCGGCGTCGTCCTGGATCCGCCCGAGGTCTACGGCGTCGACCTCTACGCCGATCTGGCTGAGGCTCTGGCCGTCGTTGGTCCCGTCGACGTCGTGATCATCGCGGCACCGCTCGGTGCCCACTTCGCGCTCGCGCAGACCGCACTCACCGCCGGGGCCGACGTCCTGCTCGAGAAGCCGCCGGTGGCTGCGCTGTCGGACTTCGAACGTCTGCTGCAGACCGAGCGCGAGTCCGGGCGCGTGGTCCAGGTCGGCTTCCAGAGCCTGGGTTCACACGCGCTCGACCTGTTCCATACCGACGCCCTGGGTATCGGTCCGGTCCAGCGCGTCAGCGCGGTGGGCACGTGGGCCCGGACGGTGGGGTACTGGAACCGCTCGTCGTGGTCGGGACGGCGGAGCCTCAACGGCCAGGCCGTCGTCGACGGGGTGGTCACCAATCCGCTGGCCCACGCCGTCGCCACCGCGCTCGCCATCGACGGGTGCCGTCGGCTGGAGGACGTGGCCTCCGTCGATACCGACCTCTACCGGGCGAACGCCATCGACAGCGACGACACGTCGGTCGTGCGGATTCGCACCGTCAAAGGGAGCGAGGTGACCTGTGCCCTCACCGTGTGCGCTCCGGCCCAGACGCAGCCGGTGGTCCACGTCGAGGGCAGCCACGGGCGGGCCGCCTTCTCCTACACCTCCGACCACATCGAGGCCGACGTGGCCGGCGAGATCCGGACGCAGACCACGGGCCGAACGGATCTGCTGGAGAACCTGGTGGCCCACCGCCGCGCCGGAGCGCCGCTGCTCGTGTCGCTGGCCAGCACCGGGGCCTTCATGCGGGTACTGGCCGCCGTCGCCGCGGCCGAGGAGCCGGTCCGCGTCGATCCACGCGCCATCCAGTGGGAGGGCGAAGGGACGGATCGGAGGGCGGTGGTCAGCGACGTCGAGCACTGGGTGCAGGAGGCTGCGGCGACCGGGCGGACGTTCGCCGAACTGGGGGTGCCCTGGGCCCATCGCGAGCGCGACCAGGTGCTGGCCCGGCTGCAGGTGAGCGGTATCGAGGTCGCGGCGTACCGAGACGGACGCGGAACCCTGCCCACCTCGAGTCCCCGGCCGTACCTGCATCCCGTACGGACGCGAGCCGGCGCGGTCGTCTCGGCACAGCATCCGGCCGATCATGACTGGCACCTCGGTGTGGGGATGGGGATTCCGGACGTGAACGCCTCGAGCTTTTGGGGTGGTGGGACCTACGTGCACGGTGAGGGCTATGTGCTCCTCGACAACCACGGGTCGGTCGTCGGTGGGCCGGCCGAGATCCACGGCGACAGGCTCACGCAGGAGCTGAGCTGGATCGGACACGACGGATCCACGGTGCTGCGCGAGCAGCGTTCGATCGGCTGGACCGCGCTGGACGAGACGGCCTGGCGGCTGACCTTCGCGTCGAGGCTGCGCTCCGAGACCGACGCCGAGCTCAACTCACCGGGCAGCAGGGGTCGCGTCGGCGGCGGCTACGGCGGATTCTTCTGGCGCTTCCCGGCCTGCGCGAACGTCGACGTCTTCACCGCCGACGCGCAGGGCGAGGACGAGGTGCACGGCCGCGTGGCGCCGTGGGTCGCCTGGTCCGCCGACTTCGCCGCCGGACCAGGGCTCGGGGGGCCGGCCACCATCGTCTTGGCCGCCCGAGAAGCCGAAGCCGCGGGGGAGCCGTGGTTCGTCCGGGTCGGCAGCTACCCCGGCCTCGGATCGGCGCTCGCCTGGGACCGTCCGGTCGTGCTTCCGGCCGGTGACGTCCTGAGCCGCCGATTCGATGTCGCCGTCGCCGACGGCCGACTGGATCGCGAGCGTGTAGCCGCGTTGGCCATCGAGCTGACAACAGCCGACTAGCCGGCTTTCCCGACGGCCGCCACTCAGCCGCTCGGGTTTGACGGATCTGTTCTATCTGCAGATGGAGCAGATCCGAGCAACCCGACCGCAGATGAAGTCGCCGCAGGGCTCAGAGGGGATTCCAGCCGTCGTTGCCCGCGAGGTAGTCACGAGCCTCGTACTGTGCCGCCTCCGCCCGGCTGAGCTGGGGCCGGTTGACGTTGACCGTGGCTCCTGGGCCGACGTTGCGGTATTCGGCGGCGCGGCCGGGCGCCCAGTCGTACCCGGACATGGTCGTCCACGGGTCGTCGGTGATGATGTGCCGCCCGAGATAGGACTCCCGGATCACGATCTGCGGGTCGTTGCCGGGGTTGCTGCTCGGGTGCCACGGCCGGCCGAGCAAGTAGCTGTCGCGCGGCGCGTTGCTGAGCAGCCGGCTGCGGGTGATCAAGAAGCCGTACGGCTGGCCGGCCGAGGTGCTCGGTGCGGTGACGTAGCCGCTCGGCGTGGTGTCCCTCCGCAGCGCGGTGATCACCGAGCGGTCGATGACCGTGGTGGCCCGTCCGAAGATGAAGTCGACGTCACCAAAGATGCGGCTGTCGCTGACGTACACCCGGGCCTGCTCGTCCACCGACGGCGAGTCGAGGTAGAGCGTGTCCTGGTTGCCTTTGAACACACAGCGTTCGAAGATCATGCGATCGCCGGTGGTCTTGACGGCGACCGCCTGCCGGTTGGTGATCTCGGGGTACGCGGCTTCGTCGAAGGCGTTCTCGAAGGTGATCCCGCTGGCCTGGAAGTCGTCGCCGGCCAGCGTCACGCTGGCGCTCCCGGTGGTTCCCCAGGTGCCGCCGCCCGGCCTCGGAGTGCCCGCCGCGTTGTCGTAACTGATCACGACGTCCCGCGGATCGCCGGTCGCGCCCCGGAACGAGAGTCGAGTGTGTTGCCCGCCGACGGTGACCCGCTCGCGGTAGCGGCCTGGTCTGATGACGATGTCGACGCGATCCACCGATCCCGTCGGGGCCAGATCGACCGCACCCTGCACGGTCGCGGTGTCGCCGCGTCCGCGCCGGTCGACCACGATCCGCTCCCGCTGGCCGAGGTGCCTCGGACCGGCCAGTGCCGACACCACCCGCGGCACGGCCCGTGCCGGGTGGAGGGTACGCCGCGGGAGCGGGGTGAAGGCGGGAACCTCGGCGATGTCGGGATCGGCCGCAGCGTTGTAGGCGGCCAGCAGGTCGAACGGTTCGCCGTTGACCAGGTTGTCGTTCTCCGTCATGGCAATGCCGTTGTAGCGGCCGATGATCGAGGACCGCGGAATCTCCGGTGCCAGGGTGAGGGCGTTGTGTTCGGCCACCAGATGCGACTCGACGCCGACGCCCCAGGAGTAGACGTACGGGTAGTCATCGCCGATGCGCTCGACGTAGTGATTGTTGTAGGTGTCGACCTGGCCGAACCTGACCCGCGGCACGCGCTGACCGAGGTCGCGGAACTCGTTGTGGTGCACGGTGACGCGAAGCTTCCCGCGGTCGGCGGCCCGGGAGTCGCTCGAGCCGATCAGCATGGTCTTGTCGTGATCGCGGAACCGGTTGTACGAGACGGTGACCAGGTCGGAGGCGTTGGTGATGTCCAGCGCACCGTCGTGGACCTGGTAGGGCCGACCGAAGTAGCTCGGCTGGTCGGCGTCCCGGTTGCGCCCGTCACTGAACTCGTTGTGGTCGACCCAGACGTTGGTCGCACCGGTGAGCGAGACGATGTCGTACTCGGAGTTCCAGTTGCCTGTTGCGCCGTCGGTCGGATCCCAGCTGGGGAAGCAGTCGTACGCGTCGGTGATGGTCAGGCCACGGATGATCACGTTCTGTTCGCCGTTGATCCGCAACGCGGCGCCGGTGATCGACGCCCCGCGCAGCCCGATGATCGTCGTGTTGGAGCCGATCGGGATGGTGATCTGTGCCGCCTGGGCAAGTTGTGAGGCCCGTCGGGCCTCCTCGACCGCACCGGACGGCTCACGCTCGCGGCCCCACACGGCCGGGTCGTAGGTCGCCAGGTACTGCTGCAGGGTGTAGCCGTTGCGGGCGTAGTCGGTGCAGCTCAGCTTGCGTCCGGATGCGTCGGTGTTGGCGTCGATCGAGCCACGGACGTAAATGATCTTGGCCATGTCGCCGGCCGCGGCCGCCGCCAGTTGATCACGGGTACGGACGGTGATCACCTGGTCCCGGGTGGCGGCCGTGCCGCCGGTCGTCCCAGGGCCAACCGAGCCCCAGCCGTCACCGGGAGCCAGGGTCTGCCGGGCGATGTCCTGGCTCGCAGGTCCGCCACCGCTGGTTCCGGCGGCGTTGGCGACCGGACCAGGCAGCAGACCAGCCGTACACAGGGCTAGGGCGGTCACACTGGTGATGATCATGCGGCGCTTCATCGCGCACCTCCAGGGGTCAGCATGCGTCGGAAATCGCTTTCCAGGATCCGCGGACGCTATGTTGGTCCGCCTGCCGAAGCAAGTGCGTTCCGGCCTCTGAGACGACATGTCCGTAAAATCCCACCTCGAGCAACGGCGGCTTCTCAGGCTTGCGATGCATCGACACTTCGTGAGGCCCTTGACGACGGGACCGTCACCCGGCTAAGGTGGAAAGCGTTTTCCAAACCAACTCGACCCACCAGGACCAAGGGAGACTGAACGTGTCGGACCCCAAGCCAGCCGTACTGCGAATCGCCATGAACGGCGTCACCGGACGAATGGGATACCGGCAACATCTGCTGCGCTCCATCTTGCCGATCCGTGACGCGGGCGGCATCGTGCTGGCCGACGGGACTCAGGTCGCCGTCGAACCGATCCTGGTCGGACGCAACCAGGCCAAGATCACCGAGCTGGCCGAGCTGCACAAGGTCGAGCACTGGTCCACCGACCTGGACGCGGTGATCGCCGACCCGACCGTCGACGTGGTGTTCGACGCTTCGATGACCAGTCTGCGGGCCGCCACCTTGCGCAAGGCCATGGCCGCCGGCAAGCACATCTTCACCGAGAAGCCCACCGCGGAGACGCTGACGGAGGCCGTCGAGCTGGCTCGGATCGCCCGCGACGAAGGAGTCACCGCCGGGGTGGTGCACGACAAGCTCTACCTGCCCGGGCTGGTCAAGCTGCGGCGGCTGGTCGACGAGGGTTTCTTCGGGCGCATCCTGTCGTTGCGCGGCGAGTTCGGCTACTGGGTCTTCGAAGGCGACACCCAGCCCGCGCAGCGGCCCTCCTGGAACTATCGCAAGGAGGACGGCGGTGGCATGACCACGGACATGTTCTGTCACTGGAACTACGTCCTCGAAGGGATCATCGGCCAAGTCAAGAGCGTGACGGCCACCGCGGTGACCCACATCCCGGCCCGCTGGGACGAGCAGGGTCAGGAGTACACGGCCACCGCGGACGACGCGTCGTACGGCTTCTTCGAGCTGGAGACCCCCGCCGGTGACTCCGTCATCGCCCAGATCAACTCGTCCTGGGCGGTCCGGGTCTATCGCGACGAACTCGTGGAGTTCCAGATCGACGGCACCCACGGGTCGGCGGTAGCCGGGCTGAACAAGTGCGTCGCTCAGCAGCGCGCGCACACCCCCAAGCCGGTGTGGAATCCCGACCTGCCCGTGACCGAGTCCTACCGGGACCAGTGGCTCGAGGTGCCGGCGAACGACGACCTCGACAACGGCTTCAAGGCGCAGTGGGAGGAGTTCCTGCGTGATGTCGTCGCCGGTCGGGAGCACCGGTTCGGCCTGCTCTCGGCGGCCCGCGGGGTGCAACTGGCCGAGCTCGGACTGCAGTCGTCGGCGGAGCGACGGACCCTCGACATCCCGGAGATCGTGCTGTGAGCCCTGCTGTGACCTCGCTACGCCTGCCGTCGGAGAACGGCTCGACGGAGAGCTACGAACTCGGTGAGCCCGGGCCCTGGGTCCGACCGACGGCTCCCATCACGTCCCGGATCGCGTACGCCGCTGCCCACGTCGTCCCGCAGCCGCTGGCGGACAACACGCCCGGCGCGCCCGCTGTGATCGACTGGGAGACGACGCTGGCCTACCGGCACGAACTATGGTCGTACGGGCTCGGTGTCGCCGACGCCATGGACACCGCCCAGCGGGGCATGGGGCTGGACTGGGCGGCGACCCAGGAACTCATCAAGCGATCCGGCGCCGAGGCCGCCACCGTCGGCGGTCGGCTGTCGTGCGGAGCGGGTACCGACCAGCTCGAGCTCGACGACCTGTCCCCGGGACAGTCCGGTCTCGATCAAGTCCTCGACGCCTACCGGCAGCAGGTCGAGGTGGTCACGGGTGCCGGAGCCACGGTGATCGTCATGGCCTCGCGGGCGCTGGCCCGGGTGGCGCGGAACGCAGACGACTACCGATACGTCTACTCGACCCTGCTGTCCGAAGTCAGCGAGCCGGTGATCCTGCACTGGCTCGGCCCGATGTTCGACCCGGCGCTGGCCGGCTACTGGGGCGGTGCGGATGTCGCTGCGTCCACCGCCACCTTCACCGATTTGATCAAGGAGCACGCCGCCAAGGTGGACGGTGTGAAGGTCTCCCTGCTGGACGCCAGCCACGAGACGGCCCTACGAGCCGAGCTGGCGACGCTGCCCGGACAGGTGCGGCTCTACACGGGCGACGACTTCAACTACCCGGAGCTGATCGACGGTGACGGCACCCACTACTCGGACGCGCTCCTCGGCGTGTTCGCCGCGATCTATCCGGCGGCCTCCACGGCCCTGCAGGCCTATGACGCCGGACGGAATGCCGAGGCCCGGGCGATCTTGGACTCCACCCGCGAACTCGGCCGGCACCTGTTCGCGGCGCCCACGTACTACTACAAGACCGGGATCGCGTTTCTCTCGTGGCTGAACGGGCGGCAGCCGGCGTTCAGCATGATCGGTGGTCTGCAGGCCGGCCGCTCCGTGCCGCACCTGACACGGGTCTTCCGGCTGGCCGACCAGGCCGGGCTGTTGTCCGATCCCGGACTCGCGGCACGCCGGATGCAGCTTTTCCTTTCTGTGCAGGGATTCGAGGGCTGACGTGAGTCAGTACGACCGCCTGTCGCTGAACACCGGCACCACCAAGCGCCTCACCCTGGCCGAGGCGATCGACGCCACCAAGCGAGCCGAGCTGAGCCACATCGGCCTCTGGCGGGACCGGGTCGCCGAGGTCGGACTCGAGCAGGCCGCCCGACTCGTTGCCGAGTCCGGACTGACCGTGTCGAGCCTCTGCCGCGGCGGCTTCCTGACCGCCGCCGACGACGCCGGTCGAGCGGAAGCGCTGGCCGACAACCGAGCCGCGATAGTCGAGGCCGCCACGCTCGGCACTCGCGAGTTGATCATGGTCGTCGGCGGTCTGGTGGACGGCGACAGGGACCTCCAGGCGGCACGGCGGCGCGTAGCGGACCGGATCGACGAGCTCGTCCCGTACGCGGAGGAGCATGACGTCCGGCTGGTGCTGGAGCCGCTGCATCCGATGTACGCCGCGGATCGCGCCGTCTTGTCGACGCTGCGGCAGGCCCTGGACGTGGCTGCTCCGTATCCTGCGGCGACCCTGGGTGTGGTGGTCGACACGTTCCACGTCTGGTGGGACCCGGAATTGCCGGAGCAGATCGCGCGCGCCGGTGCGGAGGGGCGCCTCGCCTCGTACCAGGTGTGTGATTTCAACCTGCCCATCGCCGCGGATGCCCTGCTGTCACGGGGAATGATGGGCGACGGAGTGATCGACTTCGCCAGCATCAGCCGCTGGGTCGCCGAGACGGGGTACGACGGACCGGTCGAGGTCGAGATCTTCAACGCCGACATCTGGGCCGCCGACGCCGACGACGTGCTCTCGACCATGAAGGCGCGCTGGAGCGAGTTGGTGTTGCCGTCGCTGCTCCGGGAGACGGTGCCGGCCTGAGCTACCGCACCAGGGTCGAGCGCCGAACGATGAGCTCTGGCGTGAAGCGCACGGCCTGGTGGACGTGTGCCCCGTCTTCCTGGAGTGCTTGGATTTCGTCGAACAACAGCTCCGCGGCACGGCGGCCGAGATCGCGACGCGGTTGACGTATCGAGGAGAGCGGCACGGCCGCAGAGGCGGCGAACGAGACGTCGTCGTAGCCGATGATCGCGACGTCATCGGGAACCCGGAGCCCGTGGCTGACGAAACCCTGCAGGACGCCGATGGCCAACAGGTCGTTGGCCGCGAAGACAGCGGTGGGCCGCTCTGCGGTCGAGAGCGCTAGCAGCTCTCCCGCAGCGGCCGCGCCGCTCTCCGCGTCGAGGTTCGGAGTCGAGATGGTCAACAGATTCGCGGAGCCGCCGAACGCCGAGCGCGCCAACTCAGCGCCACTGCGTCGGTCGCGGACCTGTTGCAGATCACCCGGTCCGCCGACGAGCGCGATATGGCGATGACCCTGCTCGAGCAGATGCTGGACCGCGAGCCGCCCGCCCTCCACGTCGTCCACCGACACCGAGCAGAGATCCGTCTCGTCCCGTGCCCGGTCGAGCAGGACGACCGGGATGCCGCGCCGCCGGAGTTCGCCGACCCGGTCGTCAACGCCCCAGATCGGCGCGAGGAGCACACCACCTACCCGCTGCTGCTCCAGCAACATCAGGTGAGCCCGTTCCCGGCTGGGCTGTTGGGCGCTGTTGCTGACCTGCACCGCGTAGCCGCGCTCGGTGACGTAATCCTCCGCGGCGAGGACCAGGTCGGTGAAGAACGGGTTGGCGATGTCGAGGACGACCATGCCGATGGACCTGCTCCGACCGGCGCGAAGTTGCCGGGCGGATTCGTTGGGAACCCACCCCAGCTTGGTGATCGCTTCGGTGACGCGGACGCGGGTGCGTTCGCTGACGATCTCGGGTGTGTTCACGACGTTGGAGACGGTACCCAGCGACACGCCGGCGAGCGTGGCGACGTCCTTCATGTTGACCGACGCCTTGGGGGTCACCATTCGCCTTGCTCCTCCCTCCGGGATGCTGGTTGAACCGTTATAGTACGGCCCTCTGCGGCGGGTTTCCCTCCGACTCACGCAACTGTCGAGTTGGGACTGCAGCTGTGCCAGGGAACGTGTCCCTGGCCACCAGTTGATGGTGCGCCGGAGTCATCGCTCACTCGTCCCACACGATCCCCACCTTGCCGGCACTCCCGGCGTCGGCTGTCCGGTACGCCTGCGCGGCCTGGGCGAGCGGGAACGTGTCGCTGACCACGACCGAGGGATGCAGGCCCCAGCGCGCCAACCGGTCGAGGAGCTCCGCCATCCGTCCGGTGGAGGTGACCCAGGAGCCGTGCACCGTGAGCTGACGGTGGATCAGTGCCTCGCTGACATCAACAGTGAGCCGGCCGCCCTCGCCGACCAGTCCGACCCGACCCCAACGGCGCGTGTGGTGGATCGCCGTGAGTTGTCCGGCTCCCGAACCGGAGCAGTCGATGCTCACCTCGGCCCCGTCACCCAGACGGGCGCGGAGGTCCTCGCTGCTCCCGTCCGAGCCGGTGCTGATGGCGCCGAGGCGCACCGCGAGCGTACGGCGATCCTCACTCGGATCGGTGCCGACCACCTCGGTTGCACCCAGCCGCTGCGCGAGCAGGCCGGTCGCCAGACCGACGGGGCCCAGGCCGGTGATCAACACGCGGTCACGCCCGGACACCTCGACACGGCAGAGCGCCTCGTACGCCGTGCCGAACCCACACGCGACGCACGCGCCGTCGAGAAAGCTCAGCCGGTCGGGCAGGGTCAACAGATCGCGTTCCTCGGCGAGCAGGTAGTCGGCGTGCCCACCGTCGCGCTGCCAGCCGTACGCCTCCCGACGCTCCGACGTACAGCTGATCTGATAGCCGCGGCGGCACTCGTCGCACTGTCCGCAGCCACTGATGTGGTAGACGACCACCCGATCGCCGGCGCTCAGCCGGTGCACTCCCGGTCCGACGGCCTCGACGACGCCGGCGGGCTCGTGGCCGCCGATCACGCCCCGGTACCCCTCCGGGCCCTCGCCCAGATGCTCCCGGTAGATCGCGCGCAGGTCGCTGCCGCAGATGGTGGAGGCACGCATGGCCACCCGCACCTGCCCGTGCCCCGGCTCGGGACGCGGCACCTCTCGCAGTTCGACCGTGCTGTTGCCCGGCAGGTATCCCGCCAGCATCGTGCCTCCTTCGCGCACTAGGCATCTTGTCGACCCGTCACATCTGCAGCGACACGCCGTCGAAACGGCCGAAGATGTGACGGGTCGGCGAGTTTAGCCCTTGACCGAGCCGGCGGCCATGCCCTCCACGATCTTGCGGTTGAAGAAGATGAACATGATCAGCGGCGGGATCGTCACCAGCAGGATGGTGGCGAACAGCAGGTTGTACTGGGTGGTGAACTGGCTCTGAAAGTTCAGCAAGGTGAGCTGGATGGTGGCGTTCTCCGTTCCGGGCAGGAAGTACAGCGGATTCTGGAAGTCGTTGTAGACCAACACCGACTGCAAGATGATCACGGTGATCGTCACCGACCGCAGCACCGGAAAGATCACCCGGAAGAAGATCTGGATGGGTCCGGCGCCGTCCACGACGGCGGCCTCGTCCAGCTCGCGCGGCACCGTCGAGAGGAAGGCGCGGAACAGGATGATGCAGAAGGGCAGCCCGTAGGCGACCTCGATCAGGATCAGGCCGGGCATGGTCTTGAACAGGCCGACGGTCTGCAGAACCCAGATGGTGGGCACGATGGCCGGCGGCACGATCAGGCCGGCGAGGATGAGGCCGTTGATTACCGGACTGAGCCGGCTTGCGCGGCGCTGCCATACGTAGGCCACCATCGCGCTCAGAACGGTGACGATGGCGACACTCGCCACCGTGAGGATGACGCTGTTGATGAAGGCGATGATCATCAGGTAGTCCCGCGCCGAGATCGCCTGGGCCAGGTTGTCGAAGAGGACGAAGTTCGACGGCCACGAGAACTCTAGAAGATTCGCCTCGGCAACGGGCTTGGACGCGATGACGAGGGTGAAGATGAACGGCACCAAGAAGAAGACGGCGGTCAGCACGATGGTCACGATCCCGATGACGACGCCGGAGGTGTTGCGCTTCTTGCGAGTGCCGACGGCCCCAGTCTTCCCGGTGGTCCCGTCCACGGTCGTGGTGGTCATCAGTGCTCCTCTCCGCGGTTGAGCCACCGGGTCAGCGGCACGACGATGATCGTCACGACCAGGAACAGCACGACACTGCCCGCGGTGGACAGGCCGTAGAAACCGGCCTGGTACTGCTTGTAGATCACCGACGCGATGACGTCGGATGCGAAACCCGGTCCGCCCTTGGTCATGACCCAGATCAGGTCGAACGACCGCAGACCCCCGATAAGGGAAAGAGTGATGACGGTGGCCGTGGCCGGCTTGGCCAGCGGCAGGATGATGCTCCGGAAGATGTCCCACCGGCTGGCCCCGTCGACCGCGGCCGCCTCGTAGTACTCGGTGGGGATCGAGACGAGGCCGGCGATGAAGATTACGGTGGCCAGGCCGACGCCCTTCCAGATGTCGACGAGAGCGATGGAGATGAGGGCCAGGTTGGGATTGGTCAGCCAGCCGATGTCGGCGCCGCCGAGCAACTGGTTGATCAGTCCGCGCTCGGGGTTCATCAAGACGACGAAGGTGAGGCCGACGCCGACGGCGCTGACCAGCACGGGGAAGAAGATGACCGAGCGCAGGTACCCCCGGGCGATGATCTTCGAGGTCAGGAGCAACGCCAGCGCCATACCGATGACGACCTTGAGGCCTGAGGTGATCACGGCGTAGATCAACGTGTTGCGCAGGCCGATGATCAGTGCCTGTTCTTCGAAGAACGTCTGGTAGTTGTCCAGGCCGATCCACGTTGCGGTGAAGAGGTCCCAGCGGGTGAAGGAGAAGTAGAACGAGGCGACGGTGGGAACGATAAAGAAGATCCCGTAGATGAGGGCTGGAGCGACGTAGAACCAGTATGGGTAAGGTCCTGTCCGCTTCTTGCCTCGGGGGACACTTCGGCCGGCGGGAGCCAGCCGCGTCGCGTCGGTGGTGCTCAGTGTGCTCGCCATGGCGACACCCTTTCGTACGAATTCCGTGGGGTCCTGCCGCCGGTCCCGGACGAGACCGGCGGCAGGGGAGTCGAACTCCAGATCAGCTGCCCGCTTGCAGATCAGACAGCCCAAGGCCCTGCGACAAGCTCAGGGCGCCGTTACGAGGTCACTCCCAGCCGGGCAGATTGAGCTGCTCGGCTTGCTTCTTCACGTCCTGGTCGTAGAGTTCAGCGCCCTTCTTGCCGTCCACCTGGCCGGTACCGACCTGGATGCAGATCTGCTCGAGGGCCGGGCCCTTGACCGGCGACAAGAACTCGAGTGCGGGACTGGCCTTCCCGGCGTCGAGGTAGGCCTGGGTGTCCTTCGCGACCTGCGACACCTCGGCCGGCAGCTTGCAGGCCGTGGAGTTGAACGGGCCCTGTGGCGGGGCACCCTCGGCAAGGGCGTCACAGCCATCTTGGGTGGCCGCAAAGGCGACGAACTTCTTCGCAGCCTCCAGCTTGGCGCCCTCCACCGACTTCGGGATGTACAGCGCACTCGTCCCCGGCCAAACCGTCATGCCGTTGGTCGCCGCGTCATTGCCCGGCAGGGCGAAGAAGCCGACATCGTTCGTCTTACCCGGTGCCACGTTCTCGATGTTGTTCGCGCTACCACCCAGCTGCGGGTAGTGCGCCGCGGTCCCGGTGGCGACCGCCTTCATGCCGTCGTTCAGCTTGGCCGAGGCGAAGTCCTTGTTGAAGTAGCCGGCGTCCTTGACCTTCTGGATGTTCTCGAAGCCGGCCAGGGCGGCCGGCGTCGTGGCGTACTTGGCCTTGTTCGCGGTGTAGTCCGCAGCGAAGCTCGGCACAGCCGCCGCGACGTTGTGGAAATCGCCCAGCACGAACAGCTGCGAGGTCCAGGTCTCGCCGTAGGTCTGCTCGACCGGGGCGGCACTGCCGTCGGCCTTGATCTTGGCGTTGTTGGCCATGAACTCATCCCATGTCTTTGGGACCTGCAGACCCAGCTTCTTGTATAGCGGGATGTTGTACAGCACGCCGCCGCCGAAGGCCGTCCCGAACGGACCGCCATACAGCTTGCCCTCGGACTTGGATGACTCGGCGAACAGCGGGTCGAGCTGACCCGCCCACGGCTGGTCGTCCAGCGGAGTCAGGTTCTGCGCCGGCTTGATCGCCTGCAACAGGGAGCCGTTGTTGTAGACGAACACGTCGGCCATGTCTCCGGTGGCCAATCGCGTCTTTACGAGGTTGTCACCCTCCGAACCCCCCGGGCGGGTCTCCTCCTTGACCGTGATGTTCGGGTTGGCGGCCGTGAAGGCCGCGACGAGGGCTTTCGCACTCGCCACATCCGCAGTCTCAGCCCCGTGGAGCCAGGTGATCTCAGTGGCACCGGCGCTGCTGTCGCCGCTGCTACTGCCCAGGCTGCCGGGGCTGCAGCCCGCGAACATCAGGGCGGCCGCTGTGCCGGCAGCCACCAGCGCTACGCCGCGCCGGGCCGTCGTGGTGAATCTCATGGAACCTCCAGAACTTGTGAATGAGCGAGTGCCGGCTTGTGTTAGCGACCCTCTGAAGCGTTTCAATAGGAAAGCTAGTGCATCATTCGGGTGACGTCAACTCCCTGCACCTGATCGTTGTAAACGCAGTCATCGACCATGCGCTGCACGCTGAATGGTTTCAGTCTGCAGGCCCGCCGAGTTGTCAGAGGTCTCAACACGCTCGGTCGAGAGTCCGTTGGGATATGTCATCTCGTGAGGTGGTAGGAGCCGGTGCTAGCGGGCTGACGTTTCCCGCCATGTGACGACAGGAGCAGCGGCGGAATGCGATGTCTGTTGCGTCGGCCGCCACCTGGCGGACAACGACAAGACGACGCCGCGGGGCTTCCGGTGGTGCCGGGAGAGGGTCGGCGGCGAGACCCGGTCGGCGGTGTAGACCTCGTGGCGGATCTCGGGGCGAGCCGGGCCGTCGCGGAAGTCGGCCGCGGTCGGAAAACGTAGGCCCACTCGCCTCTGGCCGTCGCGGAAGTCGGCCGCGGTCGGAAAAGCGTAGGCCCACTCGCCTCTGGCCGCCGCGGAAATCGGCCGCGGTCGGAAAACGTAGGCCGTCTCGGTGCTGGCCGCCGCGGAAGTCGGCCGCGGTCGAAAAACGTAGGCCGCACTCGTGCCTCTGGCCGCCGCGGAACTCGGAAACGTAGGCCGTCTCGGTGCTGGCCGCCGCGGAAGTCGGCCGCGGTCGAAACGTGGGGGCGTCGGTTCAGACCTGGCTCGAGACGCGATGTGAGCCGGCGCCCACCTGCCGCTCGGTGCCATCGGGCAGCCGCACCAGCGCCGATACACCGTCCGGAAGCTGGACGTCCACATCGAGCGCACCCGAGGGCTGCTGCTCCCAGTGCACCGAGATCCGGCCCGCATGAGTCTCGAGCGCGGCCCGGGTCCAGGTGATCCCGCCGCCGGGCTGCGGCGCGATGAGGACCTTCGAGTAGCCGGGAGCGAGTGGCGCGATGCCGCCGATCACCCGGTGCATCCAGTCAGCCACGGCGCCGAGCGCGTAGTGGTTGAAGCTCGTCATCTGGCCCGGGTTGATGGTGCCGTCGGGCAGCATCGAGTCCCAGCGTTCCCAGACGGTGGTGGCGCCCATCGTCACGGAGTAGAGCCAAGACGGGTTCTCGGTCTGCAGGAGCAACTGGTACGCGTCGTCGAGGTGCCCGGTGACGGTCAGAGCGTCGGTGACGAACGGCGTTCCCGCGAAGCCGGTCTGAATGCGGTAGCCACCGTCGGCGACCAGCTTCGCCAGTCGCTCACCGGCCAGGCGTGCGGCCTCGTCGTCGAGCAGCCCGAAGGTGATGGCCAGCGCGTACACCGTGGGTGCATCACTGGCGATCGTGCCGTCCGAGGAGACGTAGTGCTCGTTGAAGGCCAGCCGGGTCCGGTTGGCGAGCTCGCCGAAGTATCCGGCGTCCTCGGCACGACCGAGGATCGCGGCGGCGTCGGCGACGATCCGCGCGCTCCGGTAGAGGCAGGCGGTGGCCACGACCCCCTTGTCGGCCTTGGCGTCGGCCGGCTTGTCCGGTGGGGCCGACGGGTCGAGCCAGTCACCGAACTGAAAGCCGGTATCCCACAGCCCGGTCTCCGACAGTTTGCTCTCGACCCGGCGGACGTGGGCCGCCATCGAGTCGAACTGGTCGCTCAGCACCTGCTGCTCGCCGTAGGCCTGCCAGAGCGCCCAGGGAACCCAGACCGAGGCGTCACTCCACACGGCGGTGCTGTCTTGTGCGGGGAAGGAACTCGGGTGCTTCACGTACTTGAGCACGTCGGGCACCACGTACGCGACCATTCCGTCGACCGCGGCCTGCTCGGCCGCAAGGTCGCGCAGCCAGTCGCGCAGGAAGCCGTCGACATCGAACAGGTAGGCGGCGGTGGGGGCGAAAGCCGCGATGTCACCCGTCCACCCCAGCCGCTCGTCGCGCTGCGGGCAGTCGGTCGGTACGTCGAGGAAGTTGCCTCGCGCCCCCCAGACCACATTGCGGTGGAACTGGTTGAGCAGGTCATTCGAGCACTCGAACTCTCCGGTCCGGCGCAGGTCGCTCGACACGACGACGGCGGTGAGCGCGTCGGGCGTCGATAGCAGGGCATCGATTCCCCCGGGCCAGCCGTCGATCTGGAGGTAGCGGAAGCCGTGGAAGGTGAAGGTCGGTTCGAAGACGTCGTGCTCGCCACTGAGGACGAACACGTCGGTGGCCGAGGCCGTGCGCAGGGGCCGGACACCCAGTTCGTCGTGCTCGAGCACCTCCGCGTGCCGAACGGTGATCTCGCTGCCGGCGGGGCCCTGCACCCCGATACGCACCCAGCCGACCAGATTCTGGCCGAAATCCACGAGTGTCTTCCCCGCGGGGGACGTCCAGATCCGTACGGGCTTCAACTCTTCCTGACGGCGGACAGGAGGGCCGACATAGGGGGTGAGTGTGTCGAGATCGAGCGACGCCTTGTGGACCCCTACCCAGTCGTCGCCGGAGAATCCAGGCTCCAGCCACCCGGCGGACTCGAGTCGCGCGTCGACGGACTGCCCGTCGTACAAGTCGTTGGCCGTGACGGCCGACGGTCCCGCCGTCCAGCTCTCGTCGGTGATCACCAGCTGGACGTGACCGTCGTCGAATTCGATCTCGAGCTGGGCCAGAAAGCTCAGCTCGTCGCCGTAGTGCGCGCGGCCGCCGCCCCAGCCGAGCCGCCCACGGAACCATCCGTTGCCCAGCGCGGCCCCGAGGACGGCGGTCTGCGGCAGGGTGATCGCTTGCAGCAGGGAGGTCACGTCGTAGCTGCGATACCGCAGGCGCCATTCGTAGCTCGTCCAGCCCGGGCTCAGGACGTCGTCGGATACCGGCCGGCCGTTGAGGAAGGCCTCAAAGACCCCCTGCGCCGTCGCGTAGAGAGTTCCTCGAACAACCGCACCGTGCCCCTCGTCGAAATCGAACTCGCGGCGGAGCAAGGGGGCTCCGGCAAAGTCCTCGTTGGGCGAAACGGCTACTGCGCGCCAATCCGGCATGGGGTGTCTCTCTTTCCGCCCGTGTGGGCGAGGGTCGGTGACGGAATCACTGAAACGATATAACACATTTTCCGCGAGTCCGACCCGACCGCGGAATGAGCTGCCGGTAGCGCCTGGCCCCCAACGTCGCTCGATCTCGTCGGCGTAGCTCTATCTGCAGATCGAGCTAGGCCTACTAACTCGAGCGACGTTCCGGCGGGAGGCCAGAACGCTCGCGCTAGCGACCGGCCGTGCTCTCCCGTACGACCAGCTCGGGCTCCAGGGTCACCACCTGGTGGTCGTGTGCTTCGGATCCCTGCTTGATCTCCTCCAGCAGGAGCTGCACCGCGTGTCCACCCATCTCCTCGCCCCGCATCGTCACTGAGGAGAGCGGGATCGGCCCACCCCACGCCGGGGGGTTGTGGTCGCAGCCGATGACGGCCACGTCGTCCGGCACGGAGAGCTGTGCGGCGATCAGTTCGCGGATGATCGCCATGGCAAGCATGTCCGTGACGGCCACCACGGCGTCAGGGCGTGGGTGTCCCTCGGCAACGATCCGCCGGCCGGCGGCGGCGCCGTGCGGAGCGTCGACGCCGTCGACCGTGATCTCCAGCAACTCGACCCGTCCGCCGGCTTCGGCGACGGCGCGCCGCGCGCCCTCGCGTCGCAAGACCACTGGCTGGATGTCGTACAGGCCGGCGACGAAGGCGATACGCCGGCGTCCGAGCTCGATGAGGTGGCGGACCGCCACATAGCCGGCGCGCTCGTTGTCGATCAGCACCGTACAGACGTCGTCTGCAGTCGAAACATAGTTCAGGACAACTACGGGACGGCCGTGTCGGCGTAGGCGTTCGATGCCCAGCTGGGAGTCCTGCATCGGGGCTAGAAGCAATCCCGATACGCGCGCACCGTCGAGGAAGTCCAGGTGTGCCTCCTGCTGTTCTTGATCACTGTCGCAGCTGGCCAGCTGCAGCATGAGGCCGTCCGCCTTGGCGGCACGCTGAGCGCCGTCAGCGATGTCGACGAACAACGAGTTGCGCAGCGTCGGGACGACCAGTCCGACCGTTCGCGACTTGCCGGAGGCCAGGGCGCTCGCCATGCTGTTGCGGGAGAACCCGAGTTCGGTGATGGCCGCCAAGACCTTCTCGCGGGTCGGGCCCGAGACCCGGTCCGGGTGGTTCAGAACGTGGGACACCGTGCCCACGGAGACCCCGGCCCTGGACGCGACGTCGGTGAGCGTGGGCCGAGGGAAGCTTTTCCGCTCTGTGGCACCGGCGGCGGACACGGGAGAACTCTACTGAGGCAGGGGGCCGGGGGTGCGGAGACCTTGACACCAGATGGCCGATGGGCTATTTTCAAACTGAACTTGCAACGTTTCAACCACGACACCCGCGGAAGGACTCATGACGGAGTTCACCTCCATCAGCGAACAGCTGTCACACCAGGCAATCGAGTTGCCCTCCTGGGCGTTCGGCAACTCCGGTACGCGTTTCAAGGTGTTCAGTACGTCGGGCACCCCGCGGACCATCGAAGAGAAGCTGGCGGACGCCGCGAAGGTGCACGAACTCACCGGGCTCGCCCCGAAGGTCGCACTGCACATCCCGTGGGACAAGGTCGACGACTACGCCGCCCTGCGGTCCTACGCGGCCGATCTCGGCGTCGCGCTGGGCACGATCAACTCCAACACGTTCCAGGACGACATCTACAAGTTCGGCAGCCTCACCCACGTCGACGATGCCGTTCGCCGCAAGGCCATCGAGCACCACTTCGAGTGCGTCGAGATCATGAATCAGACAGGCTCCCGCGACCTCAAGATCTGGCTGGCGGACGGGACGAACTATCCGGGGCAGGGCGACCTCCGCGGACGCCAGGATCGGCTGGCCGACAGCCTGGCGCAGATCTACGAACGGATCGGCCCCGACCAGCGCCTGGTGCTGGAGTACAAGTTCTTCGAGCCGGCGTTCTACCACACCGACGTACCGGATTGGGGCACCTCCTACGCCCAGGTAGCGGCGCTGGGGGACCGGGCGATGGTGTGCCTGGACACCGGCCACCATGCTCCCGGCACCAACATCGAGTTCATCGTCGCTCAGCTGTTGCGACTCGGGAAGCTCGGCTCCTTCGACTTCAACTCGCGGTTCTACGCCGACGACGACCTGATCGTCGGGTCGGCCGACCCGTTCCAGTTGTTCCGGATCATGTACGAGGTGATCCGTGGCGGCGGGTACGGCCCCGACTCCGACGTCGCCTTCATGCTCGACCAGTGTCACAACGTGGAGGACAAGATCCCCGGCCAGATCCGGTCGGTGCTGAACGTGCAGGAGATGACGGCCCGCGCCCTACTGGTCGACACCGAGGCGCTGGGCGCGGCGCAGCGGGCCGGCGACGTCCTGGGGGCCAACGCCGTTCTGATGGACGCCTTCTACACAGACGTACGGCCCGATCTGGCCGCTTGGCGGGAGAGCCGAGATCTACCCGCCGACCCGGTGCGCGCCTACGCCGAGTCCGGCTACCAGAAGCAGATCGAGACCGACCGCGTCGGCGGCACCCAAGCCGGTTGGGGAGCGTGAGTTCTCCGGTTCCGGCTCGGGTCTGCGGGTTGCGCTTGCGGCTACCATCCGCACTCGCAAGCTCGTGCTCCCGCCAGATCCACCACGCCCCTTCACGCAACCCGCAGACCCGAGCCTCGTGAGCCCGGCGAATCTCGCACAGGTACGAATCAAAGGAAGATGATGACCAACCAGGCAGTCAACGATCTGATCACCCGGTCCAACCGGCTGGGCTCGGATCCGAAAAACACCAACTACGCGGGCGGGAACACCTCCGCCAAGGGCACCGAGACCGATCCGGTGACGGGCGAGCCGGTCGAGTTGGTGTGGGTGAAGGGCTCCGGTGGTGATCTGGGCACATTGACGGCACCGGGTCTGGCCGTGCTCCGGCTGGACCGGATGCGGGCCCTGGTCGACGTCTATCCCGGAATCGACCGGGAGGACGAGATGGTGGCGGCCTTCGACTACTGCCTGCACGGTAAGGGTGGGGCGGCGCCGTCGATCGACACCGCCATGCACGGCCTGGTCGACGCCGATCATGTCGATCACCTACATCCGGACTCGGGCATCGCCATCGCCACGGCCGCCGACGGTGAGGCGCTGACCAAGGAGATCTTCGGCGACCAGGTGGTGTGGGTGCCGTGGCGTCGCCCCGGTTTCCAACTGGGGCTCGACATCGCCAAAATCAAGGACGAGAACCCTCAGGCCATCGGGTGCGTACTCGGCGGTCACGGCATCACCGCGTGGGGAGCCACGTCGGAGGAGTCGGAGCGGAACTCGCTGTGGATCATCGACACCGCCGCGACCTTCATCGCCGAGAACACCAAGGCGGAGCCCTTCGGTCCGGCCCTCGACGGCTATGCAGCTCTGCCCGAGGCCGAGCGGCGAACGAAGGCGGCCGCGTTGGCGCCGACCCTGCGGTCGATCGCCTCCCAGGACAAGGCGATGGTCGGTCACTACACGGACTCCGACGTGGTGTTGGACTTCCTGGCCTCGACTGAGCACCCGCGCCTCGCCGCCCTGGGCACGAGCTGCCCCGATCACTTCCTGCGCACGAAGGTGAAGCCGCTGGTCCTCGACCTTCCGGCGGGCGCCAGCGTGGAGGATTCGATCACCCGGCTCCGGGAACTGCACGAGGAGTACCGAGCCGACTACCAGGCGTACTACGACCGCAACGCCACAGCCGATTCGCCGGCCATTCGCGGCGCCGATCCGTTGATCATCCTGATCCCCGGCGTGGGCATGTTCAGCTACGGCAAGGACGCCCAGACCGCCCGGGTGGCGGGGGAGTTCTACGTCAACGCGATCAACGTGATGCGCGGCGCCGAAGGGCTCTCCACGTACGCGCCGATCGACGAGTCCGAGAAGTTCAAGATCGAGTACTGGGCGCTGGAGGAGGCGAAGCTGCAGCGGATGCCGAAGCCCAAGCCGCTCGCCACCCGGATCGCGCTGGTCACCGGAGCCGCCTCCGGGATCGGCAAGGCCATCGCCCATCGCCTCGCGGCCGAAGGCGCCTGCGTGGTGATCGCCGACCTGGACGCCGAGAAGGCGGCCGCCGCTGCGGCGGAGATCGGCAACTCCGACAAGGCGATCGGGATCGCCGCCAACGTGACCGACGAAAACGCTGTGCAGGCGGCGATCGACGCCGCCGTCCTGGCCTTCGGGGGCTTGGACCTGGTGGTGAACAACGCCGGCTTGTCCCTGTCCAAGGCCCTGCTGGACACCACCGTCGCGGACTGGGATCTGCAGCACAACGTGATGGCCAAGGGCTCGTTCCTGGTCGCCAAGGCGGCGGCGAAGGTCCTGATCGAGCAGCGACTCGGCGGCGACATCGTCTACATCTCGAGCAAGAACTCGATCTTCGCCGGTCCGAACAACATCGCCTACTCCGCCACGAAGGCCGACCAGGCCCACCAGGTACGGCTGCTCGCGGCGGAGTTGGGTGAGCACGGGGTCAAGGTCAACGGCATCAACCCCGACGGTGTCGTTCGCGGGTCCGGGATCTTCGCCGGTGGCTGGGGCGCCAAGCGCGCCGCGGTCTACGGGGTCGACGAGGAGGACCTCGGCAAGTACTACGCCCAGCGCACCCTGCTCAAGCGCGAGGTGCTGCCCGACCACGTCGCCAATGCCGTCTTCGTCCTCTGTTCCGACGACCTCAGTCACACCACCGGTCTGCACATTCCGGTCGACGCCGGCGTTGCCGCCGCGTTCCTGCGGTGACCGACCGGCGGAGCCAAGCGGAGCTCGGGGGGGCCAGGGAAGGTCGCTTCCCCGACAATTGGTCAGAGCTTCGGCGCGATCGACATCGGCGCATCGAGTGGTCGGGTGGTGGCGGGCCGCTGGACGGACGACGGTATCGAGCTGGACATCGTGCACCGGTTTCCCAACGGAGCAACGGAATCCGACGGCCACCTGCGCTGGAACCTGACCGGACTCTACGAGCAGGTGCTCGTCGGCCTGCGGAAGTTGAGCGAACGCTACCCGCAGGTGCTCAGTCTGGGCATCGACACCTGGGCGGTCGACTACGGCCTCCTGGACTCCGACGGTGCGCTCCTGGCCGAGCCGATCGCCTATCGCGACGGGCGCACCGAGGCGGTCATCGGCGACGTCCACGACCGGGTCGCCCCTGAGCGCCTGTACGCGATCAACGGTCTGCAGTTCCTGCCGTTCAACACCATCTACCAGTTGGCGGCCGAACAGCGCGGTCCGCTGTGGCGGCAGGCTCGGCACGCCGTACTGCTGCCGGACCTGCTGGCCTACTGGCTGACCGGGCAGCTGCGCACCGAGATCACCAACGCCTCCACGACCGGTCTGCTGGACGCGTCCTCGCGATCATGGTCGAACGAGGTGCTGGACGCGCTCGAGATCCCCGCCGACCTGTTTCCCGCGTTGATCGAACCCGGCGAGGCGGTGGGCACGCTGCGATCGGAGGTGGCCTCCCGGACCGGACTCGCCCCGGACGTACGCGTGATCGCGGTCGGCTCCCACGACACGGCGTCGGCGGTGGTCGGCGTGCCGGCGAAGGACCGACAGTTCGCCTACGTGTCTTCGGGCACCTGGTCGCTGGTCGGGCTGGAGCTGGACGCACCGGTACTGAGCGCCGAGAGCCGCGCGGCGAACTTCACGAACGAGGGCGGGGTCGACGCCCGGGTGCGTTACCTCCGCAACGAGGGCGGTCTCTGGCTCCTGCAGGAGTCGCTGCGAACGTGGCGGGAGGCCGGGGACGACGCCGACCAGGACACGCTGCTCGCCGAGGCCGCGGGCCTGCCGACCGGTGGGCCCACCGTCGACGTCGATGACGCCGAGTTCCTTCCGCCGGGAGACATGCCCGGCCGGATCCGCGCCGCCTGCCAATCGAGCGGGCAGGAGCCACCCTCCTCTGCCGCCGCCGTGGTCCGGTGCATCCTCGATTCGCTCGCGGTGGCGTACGCGCGGACCGTACGGGATGCCGAACAGCTGTCCGGCCGGACCGCGACAGTAATCCACGTCGTCGGCGGCGGCTGTCAGAACGAGCTGCTCTGCCGGCTGACGGCGGATCTGTCCGGCCTGCCGGTGCTCGCCGGTCCGGTGGAGGCCACCGCCCTGGGCAACCTGGCCATACAGGCCCGGGCCGGGAAAGTCATGAGCGGCACACTGGAGAACGTCCGCGACGCCGTTCGCGACGCTTTCCCGCTGATCCGGTACGAGCCCCGGAGCAACCGCGGAGTTCGAGAGCTCGAGGAGGCTCAGCGTGGTTGACCGACGATTGCCCAACGTGCGCGACTTGGCGCCCCTGCTGAAGTTCCGCAAGCCGAGCCTGAAGTTCAAGGAAACCCGGCTCGCCAAGGCGCAGACCGTCTACGACCTGCAGCGCATCGCGCGCCGGCGCACCCCGAGGGCGGCGTTCGACTACACCGAGGGCGCGGCCGAGGCCGAGATCTCGCTGGCCCGGGCCCGGCAGGCGTTCGAAGACATCGAGTTCTCGCCGTCGATCCTGCGGGACGTCTCGAAGGTGGCGACGTCGCGCGAGGTGCTCGGCGGTCCGATGGCGCTGCCGTTCGGGATCGCGCCGACCGGCTTCACGCGGATGATGCAGACCGAAGGCGAACTCGCGGGCGCGCGGTCGGCCGGTCGGCACGGCATCCCGTTCTCGCTGTCCACGATGGGCACCACCGCCATCGAGGAGGTGGCCGAGGCCAACCCGGACGGGCGCAACTGGTTCCAGCTGTACATGTGGAAGGACCGCGACCGGTCGATGGCGCTGGTCGAGAGGGCTGCGAAGGCCGGCTTCGACACGCTCCTGGTGACCGTCGACGTCCCCGTCGCCGGCGCCCGACTGCGCGACAAGCGCAACGGCTTCTCCATCCCGCCTCAGTTGAGCGTGGGAACCGTGCTCAACGCGGTGCCGCGACCGTGGTGGTGGATCGACTTCCTCACCACCGAGCCGCTGTCCTTCGCGTCGCTCGACCGCTGGTCCGGCACGGTGGGTGAACTGCTGGACACCATGTTCGACCCGACGGTCGGCACGGACGACCTGGCGTGGATCCGGGACCAGTGGCCCGGCAAGGTTGTCGTCAAGGGGATCCAGAGCCTCGACGACGCGCGCCGGGTGGCCGAGGTCGGCGTGGACGGCATCGTGCTGTCCAACCACGGTGGCCGGCAGCTGGACCGCGCGCCGATTCCCTTCCACCTCCTGCCGTCGGTGGCCCGCGAGTTCGGCTCCACGTACGAGATCGGTCTCGACACCGGGATCATGTCGGGCGCCGACATCGTGGCCGCGGTCGCCCACGGTGCCCGGTTCACGCTGATCGGCCGGGCGTACCTCTACGGCCTGATGGCCGGCGGTGAGGCCGGAGTCGACCGGGTGATCGAGATCCTCGCGGGGGAGATCGAGCGCACGATGCGTCTCCTCGGCGTCACCTCGCTCGAGGAGCTCGGCCCCCAGCACGTCACCCAACTGGCGCGCCTGGCCCCAGTCCCCATCAACACGACCGAAGGATGATCTGCGCGCCGGATCCGGCCGCGTAGTCGCGGTCGGGTCGAGCGCGCAACCGCTGCGGAGCGCTTCTCCCGGGTAGTCACTACGCTTGCGGAGGTGACCGGCCCATGAACGAGAACCTCCTGAACGCGGCGTTGATCCTCGTATTCATCATCATCGGAGGCGTCTTCGCGGCCGCCGAGATGGCGCTGGTCTCGCTGCGTGACAGTCAGGTCAAGCAACTCGCTCATCGGGGCAAGCGGGGCCAGACCGTGGCCAAGCTCCATGAGAATCCCAATCGCTTCCTGTCGGCGGTGCAGATCGGCGTCACGCTGGCCGGTTTCTTGTCGGCGGCGTTCGGCGGCGCCACGCTGGCCGGGTCTCTCAGTCCGCTGCTCCAGCGGTTGCTTCCGCTCTCGGCACCGGTGGCCGACACACTGTCGCTCGTGCTGATCACGGTGGTGATCAGCTACGCCTCGATCGTGCTCGGGGAACTGGTCGCGAAGCGGCTGGCGCTGCAGCGCTCGGAGGCGTTCGCCATGACGCTGGCGCCCTTCGTCGACTTCGTCGCCACCCTCTGCCGGCCGATCATCTGGTTGCTCGGCGCCTCCACCAATGTCGTGGTACGGCTGCTCGGCGGTGACCCCAACGCGGGTCGGGAACAGGTGACCGACGAGGAGATCCGGGCCTTGGTCAGTGGCTCGACCACTCTCGGGGACGAGGAGCGCCAGATCGTCGACGACGTCTTCGATGCCGGTGCGCGCAGCCTGCGTGAGGTCATGCTGCCGCGTACGGAAGTGGACTTCCTGCCCGGCGACATGCCGGCCCACAAGGCCGTACGCGAGGTGCTGAAGGCCCCGCACTCGCGGTACCCCGTGATGGGGGAGTCGGCCGACGACATCATCGGCTTCGTCCACGTCCGCGACCTGCTCGATCCCGAGGTCAGCAGCCGGACCACGCCGGTCTCCGAGGTCGCCCGCCCGGTGATCTCGCTGCCCGACACCGTGCGGGTGCTGCGCGCGTTGACCGAGATGCGGCGCACCGCCAACCACCTCGCCATCGTGCTCGACGAGTACGGCGGAACGGCCGGCATCGTCACCATGGAGGATCTTGTCGAGGAGCTGGTCGGTGACATCACCGACGAGTACGACGTGGTCGAGGAGGAACGCACCACGCTCCGCGGCGACCAGGTGATCGACGGCCTCACGACGCTGGAGGACTTCGCCGACAAGACGGCTCTGGTGTTGCCCGAGGGCCCGTACGACACCCTCGCCGGCTTCTTCATGGCCGAGTACGGCCAGCTTCCGAGCGTGAACGCCTCCGTCGAGGTCGAGGTCGAGGTGGTCGACGACGAAGATGCCGACCCCGTCCGGCTCGAGCTGCGCGTGATCGAGCTCGACGGCCGCCGGGCCTCCTCCATCGCCGTCCGACGACTGGCCGACCCGCCCAACGCGATCGAGACCTCGGCCGCCGCGGCCTCGTGAGTTGCGTGGCAGCCTCTTGTCGTGTTTCGACTCCGAGAACAGCAACACGCTGCCACGCATCCCGGCAGCCTCAGGGAGCGCGGTTGCTCAGCAGGACCGACGGTGACCTGGAAAGATGAACCCCATGTCTGCCAAGCCACGCGTACTGTCGTTGGCCCAGCCCACCGCTGATTCTCTGCATCTCGGGAATTTCCTGGGTGCGTTGCGGCAGTGGGTGCCGTTGCAGGACTCGCACGACGCGTTCTACGGCGTCGCCGATCTGCACGCACTGGACGCCAACCCTGAACCGGAGCAACTGCGCTTCCGGACGCTACGCAGTGCCGCCCAGATGCTGGCGGCGGGAATCGATCCGCAGCGGGCGACGGTGTTCGTCCAGTCGCACGTCCCCGAACACACCCAGTTGGCGTGGGTGCTCGGGGCGTACACGGGTTTCGGGCAGGCCAGCCGGATGACCCAGTTCAAGGACAAGTCCGCGCGACGCGGAGCCGACGCCGTGACGGTGGCCCTGTTCACGTACCCCGTGCTGATGGCGGCCGACATCTTGCTCTACCAGACCGAGCGGGTGCCGGTCGGGGAGGACCAGCGGCAACATCTCGAGCTGACCCGCGATCTCGCGGTGCGCTTCAACGGGCGGTTCGGGCCGACGTTCCGGGTACCCGAGCCGCACATCCTGCCGTCGGTGGGCCGGATCGCCGACCTCGCCGACCCGACGGCGAAGATGAGCAAGTCGTCCTCGGCACCCACCGGGATCATCGAGCTGCTCGACGAGCCGCGGGTGAACGTCAAGAAGATCAAATCGGCCGTCACCGACTCCGGCCGCGAGATCGTCTTCGACGAACTGGCCAAGCCGGGCGTCGCCAACCTGCTCACCATCCTGAGCGCACTCACCGGCACTGAGGTGGGCGTGCTGGTGGACAAGTTCGCGGGGAAGGGTTACGGCGACCTCAAAGGGGCCGTCGCCGACGCGGTCACCGAGTTCGCGGCTCCGTACCGGGAACGAACGCTGGAGTTGATGGAGGAGCGGACCGAACTCGAGGCGATCTTGGCCGATGGTGCCGACAAGGCGCGCGCCGTCGCCTCGGTCACCCTCTCCGACGCCTACCGCAAGGTCGGGTTGCTCCCGCGCTGACCGCTGAAGCCGTTCGATCAGGCCGTCGGGGACCGGATCGCTCGCCGCGTAGACCCATCGGATCGAGTTGATCAAGGTCGCGTCGGCGTCATCGATCGGCTCCGCGGCCAACCCCAGCTCATGATCAGCTGACTCATGATCGCCGGCGCTCATCCAACGCCCTCCCAGGCGGGATCGTCGGCGAGGGCCCGCCGAAGCTTGGCGAGGCATCGGCCACGTGTCGGTCCGATGCTGCCCTGGGGCATCCCGAGTGCCCGGGCCAGTTCGGAATAGTCCGGACGCTCGGCGAAGGCGATCACGCGCAGCAGCATGCGGCAGCGCTCCGGCAGCGCCTCGACGTGGCGCCAGAGCCGGCGGTCGGCTTCCCCGCGGATCACGTGGTCCTCGACGGTCTCGGGTTCGGCGGTCTCGGCGGGTCCGGCGTCCTCCAGACTCTCGAAACGGATCCGCGAGCTCACCTTGGCCACCCGCCAGGCCTCCCGCCGGGCGGTCACGACCAGCCATTGGAGCACGGCGGCCGGCTCGGTGATGGTGTGCCCCTTCCGCACCAGAGTGATCCACACGCACTGGAGGACGTCCTCGGCAGCGGCCGCATCGAGCCGCACGGCGCGCACGGTGTGCCACAGGATCGGCGTCAGCAGGTGTACGAGGTCTGCCATCGCGTCCGCATCGCCTTGGCGGTACCGGTCGAAGATCCGGCCGGATCGTACGGCCAGGCTGTCGACCATGGTCGAGTCGGTCATCGGTGTCGACGAGGACCGGCGCTGTCCACCCCGAATGCTGCTGATCGAGGCCATCGGCTCATGGTCTTACGGAGCCACCGGGGCGCAGCGTGATACCGCGCGGGCGGAAACCCGCCGCCGGCTGAATGCTCAGCCGATCCGTTCGTCGACGTAGCACCAGCGCCAGTCCTCGCCGGCCTCGAAAGAGCGCATCACCACGTGCCCGGAGTTCTGGAAGTGCCGTTCGGCGTGCCGCCCGACCGAGGAGTCGCAGCAGCCCACGTTCGCACAGCTCAGACAGACCCGGAGGTGAACCCACGTGGTCCCCTCGCGGGCGCAGTCGGGACAGCCGTTCGACCCGTTGGTGGAGATGTCGGCCGGGGCCGATTCGAGGTGCTGGCACGGCCCCTCGGGTGCCACGGGAGTGGCCATCGGCTCCTCGGAGAGCTCGTCGGCCCGCTCGTTCGCCAGATCGAGCATGGACTCTTCGATGTCGAGCATGGCCAGCACCTGCTCGATGACGTCCGCCTCCTGGGTGCCGGTCCGCCGAATCCGCAGCACCTCCTCCCGCTCCGCTTGCAAGGTGATGAGGCGCAGCCGGCGGTACTCCTCGGCCGGGGTCTCCCGGTCCCGGGCGCCCAGCTTCTCCCACATGGCGTGCGGCCGGGACAGGATCCGTTCCCGTACGGACTGCACCGTCTCGTCGTCCTCGTCCTCACCGGTGATCTCGTCCAGCTTGGCCAGCGCGACCCGAGTCGCCGATTCGACCACGGTGGCGGCCTGGAGGGCGTCCGAGCGCGGATCGGGGCCGCGGAGCCCCAGTCGGCGGACCAGGGCCGGCAGGGTGCCCCCCTGGATCAGCAACGTGCCGGCGACCACCACCATGGCGGCCAGGACGAGCACCTCCCGGTACGCGACGTCGGCGGGGATGAGGAAGACGGCGGCCAGCGTGACGACCCCACGGAGACCGGCCCAACCCACGACCAGGACGTGCGACCACGGGGTCAGAGCCCCACCGCGGTCACGGTCCCGGCGGAACAGGAAGAGCCGGGCTCCCGCCACCCAGGCCAGGCGCAGAATGATCACGGTCCCCAGCACCGCCGCGCAGAACCCGATGATCGCCCACGGCGACAGGCCGGAATCCCCGACCGCGGTGAAGATGCGCCGGGCCTGCAGGCCGATCAGCAGGAATACGGCGTTCTCCAGCAGGAACTGGATGGTGGCCCAGTTGACCCGCTCGCTCAGCCGGGAGCGTCCGGACTGGAAGCTGGGCGACTTGGTGCCGATGACGAGTCCGGCCACCACGACCGCGATCACCCCGGACCCGTGCGAGCCGTCGTAGGCGATCACCTCGGCCGGTAGGTACGCCGCGAAGGGCACGAGCAGGGAGATGGCGGTGTCGAAGACCGGTTCGTCCAGGCGCTTGCGGACCGCGATGGTCACCGTGGCGACCAGCAGCCCGACCAGCACGCCGCCCCCGGCGGCCAAGAGGAATCCGATGGCCACGTCCCCGACCGTGACGGCACTGGACATGGCGAGGATCGCCATCCGGAGACAGGTGATCGCGGTGGCGTCGTTGATCAACGACTCGCCCTCGAGGATGGTGACGAGCCGTCGAGGCATACCGACCCGGCGGGCGATCGAGGTGGCGGCCACCGCATCCGGTGGTGCGACCACCGCCCCGAGCGCGAACGCGACGGCGAACGGGATGGGCAGGATCAGCCAGGCGACCAGGCCGACACCGAGCGCGGTGACCACCACGAGCAGCACCGACAGGTAGCCGATCGAGCGCCGATTGGCCTTGAAGTCGAGCACCGAGGTCCGCAACGCGGCCGAGTACAGCAGCGGCGGGAGCAAGCCGAACAAGATGACGTCGGGACTCAACGCCGGTTCTTGGATGAACGGTACGAAGGAGGCGGCTATCCCCACCAGCACCAGCAGCAGCGGCGCCGACAGGTTGAAGCGTTCCGCGACGGCCGTCACCGCGATCACGGTGGCCGCGATGGCCAGGATGGCGAAGGCCGCGTCCACCTCTTCATCTTTTCAGAGCCGGAATCGGGTTCTGGAAGGTGTAGCTCCTCTCTGCTTATGAAGTCGTGAGTCAAGGCCTGTATCAAAACGCGGTTCATGGACTCCATAACAGGTGTGGGGGGCTTGCCGCCCGAGTACGTCCGAGGCGACGGAGCGGAATCCGAATCGGCGGTCGAGCATTGGGTATCGGGTATGCCGCGGGCATAGTCGGGAGGACAGCGGCCGGAGCACCAGCGCGATCACCAGAATTGGAGGCCCACCAGATGGACAGCCAAGACGGGGTGGAGAGCGACCCGGCGGGAGACCCGCCCGGCCCGGGGCACCGCGATACCGAGAACTCGTATCCTGAGGCCCTGGATCCCTCGGAGGCCGCGCTGTTGGCCGAGATACGAGCCGCATACGAGCGGCACGACCCGGTTCCCCCGGGCCTCGCCGAACGGACGACTCCGACCGTCGACACCGCCTGATCAGGCGACCAGAAAACCGTCCATCCGCTCGGGAAGCCTGCCACCTGGCGGTCCGGATGTGCGGCGAGGAGCGTAGTTCCCAAGCGGTCCGGTCAGAAGGCCAGAGCCGGCTCGGAGCGTGTCAATCGTGGAGGTGTCCATGCAGACCAAGATCATTCTCGCCATCGCGGCGCTACTGGCGGTGTCGTCCTGCGCCGTCGTCGGCGGCTCCGGCACGGTGGCCACCGAGACCCGCGACGTCAGCGGCTTCAGCACCATCGACCTGGCGACGAACGGAGACCTGACTGTCTCGATGGGCGCGACCGAGTCCCTCACGATCGAGGCCGACGACAACGTCATTCCCCACCTCACGAGCAACGTCGCCAACGGCACACTCACACTGGGCGACAGTCCGAACACACGGATCCAGACCCGGAACCCGATCCGGTTCCGGGTGACGACCAAGGACGTCACGGGACTGTTGCTGTCCGGGTCCGGCAGCATCGCGGGCAACGGGCTCACGCTGCGCACCCTGGACGTCGCCATCAGCGGCTCCGGAACCGTCAAGCTGGCCGGGACCGCTGACCAACAGACAGTCGCCCTCTCGGGTTCTGGTCGGTACGAGGCTGCGGAGCTCGCCAGCCAGCGGGCCAAGGCCGACGTGTCGGGTAGCGGGGATATCGTCCTCGCGGTCAGCCAGGAGCTCGAGGTCAACATCAGCGGCAGTGGCGCGGTCACGTACACGGGCGATCCGCAGGTTCGGCAGGAGATCAGCGGATCGGGCCGGGTGGTCAGGAAGTAGGTGCGGCCATGATCACCCGGGTCGACCTGGGCAGCGCCCCGGGCAAGCTCCGACATCGGGTCAAGGCGGGCCGACAGGAGTTCATGATCACGGTCGGGCTCTCGGCGGCCCCGGCCGTGCTGGTCTTCCTGGCTTCGGCGTTCATTCGCGCCGACGCGGCGCCCGGCGGTTTCCGGACCGGCGGAATCCGGCCGGCCCTGACCGAGCTGGCTCACGTCTTTCCCGGAGCGCAGGACCCGATGGAGACGGTCGGAGCGCTCGCGGCGATCGCCGTCGCGATCATCTTCTACAACGCTCGAGCAGAACTGCCCGATCCGGACGCACGCGGGGCCTCCGACGAGGATTTCGAGCGGACTGCGACCATCCTGCGCACCAAGGGCGTCCTACGTTTCGTGGCGGTGGTGATCGCGGTCGCTTGCTGGCTGCTGCTCCTGGCCGACATCATCCGGATCGTCGGCGGCGAGCGGACGGTGATGAACGCCGTCGAGCTCATCGCCCTGGCCACCCTGATCATGCTCAGCTGCAATTTCGTGACCTCGCAGCGAGAGGAGATCGCTCAACGCAGCCTGCTCGCACTGGACGCGGCCGTCAGCGCGTACCAGGATCCCCGGTCCCGTCGGGCAGTCCGTGACGTCGATCGGTCGTACCAGTCCCTGGGGCGGCGCTCGGTGATCCTCGCCGCCTTCCTCCTCGTCTGGCTCGGTCTCGCTGTCGTGATCTCGCCGCAGCCACGCACGGCCGACTTCGTGATCGTCATGGTGATCCTGGCGATCGTTCCGCTCTTGCTGCATCTGGCTGTGCTCGGCCTCGTCGGAACACTTCGCGTGCCCTGGCGTCGAAGCGTTCCACTGATCGGGTTGGGCCTGACCGTGGTCCCACTGCTGGCCACGTACATGTTCGTGGTGGGCTTGATCGTGGCGCCCCCTGTCGCGGCGCCGGATCCGCAAGATCAGGCGTTCTTCACCGCCACTGTGGCTCTCTTCGTCTTTGCCGGGGTCGCCCTCTGGCCCGTCATCGGCATCACCGCACACAAGAAGGCACAGAACCTCCGGAACTTCATCGTGGACCGAGAGTCGCGCATCGACCTCCGGCGCCAGCTCCGCGAATTCGGTGGATAGCGTCGGGTCGTGTGGGACCCAGCACCTTCTGCCTAGAGGAGATCCCATGACGTCAGCCCTCGACGGCGCCCGCTCTTCCACGAACGTCGCCAGCTTCGAGCTCGCCGAGACCGCGGTCGGGGCCGAGTCGCTGCCCGACGATGGCTGGCTGCCGGCGGTCGTACCGGGCGGGGTGCACGAGAGCTTGCTGGCCGCGGGTCGGATCGAGCATCCCTACGTCGATCGCAACGAGACCGCCATCCGCTGGATCGAGGATCGCGACTGGTGGTTCCGCTCGAGAGTCGACCTGCCCGACGACCTGGCGGCTGACGAACGGGTCCGCCTGGTGTGCCACGGTCTCGACACCGTCGCGACCCTCTGGCTCGGCGATGATCAGTTGGGCGAGCACGCCAACCAGCACCGGCCCTACGTTGGCGACCTGACCCGATTCGCGGCCGGCACCCATGACCTGGTGATCCGATTCTCCCCGCCACTGCGAGGGGTGCAGCCGTCACCCACGGTGACCGCGATGTACGAGCGGCTCGCGGACGTGTTCGGCGAGCTCGCGCCCGAACAACCGGCCGACAGCGTCGAAACCGAGGATCGGCCGGAGACCGCCGGACTGTTCTCCGACACCATGGCGAAGGCGACCAGGCGCCGCAAGGCCATGTTCTCCTGGGGCTGGGACTTCGGCCCCCGGGTGCCGTCGATCGGGATCTGGGAGCCGGTCGAACTGCGCCGCGAGAAGCGGGCGGTGATCAGCGGTCACCATGTGCGCGCGGTGGACGTGGACGTCGCGGCTCGCCGCGCCGTCGTCGACATCGCGGTCGACGTCGATGCCTTCGCGACCGACGACGCGCTGACGGCCACCGTCGACCTTGCCGGTCCCGGTGGAGAGCGGCACACCGTCGCTCTCTCCCTGCCGCCGACGGACAGCCCGATGCGTATCGCCGGCACGAGGCTCACCGTCGACGACGCGGAGCTGTGGTGGACGCACGATCTCGGCGACCAGCCGCTGTACGACGTCTCGATCACCCTCGAAGACGCCGAGGGTGCAGCGCTCGACGGCGTCACCGACCGCGTCGGCGTCCGGACGATCGCGCTGGACCGCAGCCCCGATCCCGAGGGCGGGCGATTCTTTCGCTTCCTGCTCAACGGCGTGCCGATCTTCGCGCGCGGCGCGGCCTGGCTGCCGCCGAGCATGCTCGTGGGCTCGGCGACCGAAGATCGTTACCGCGCTCTGGTCGAGCTGGCCCGGGCCGGCAACATGACGATGCTGCGGATCTGGGGCGGTGGCGTCTACGAGAAGAACGCGTTCTGGGCCGCCTGCGACGAGCTCGGGGTGCTCGTCTGGCTCGACTTCATGTTCGCCTGCACCGACTATCCCGCCGACGAGCCGGAGCTGTTCGCCGAGGTCGAGCTGGAGGCTGCCCACCAGGTCCGCAGACTGCGCAATCGGGCCAGCCTCGCGCTGTGGTGCGGCAACAACGAGGTCCACATGATCCACGAGGCGGCGTACGGGAACGTCGGACCGGGAGCCTGGGGCCACGACTTCTTCGCCGAGCTGTTGCCCCGGACCGTCGCCGAGCACGGGCCGGGCGTCGACTACTGGGCCGGCAGCCCCTACGGCGAGGGTGACCCGCTCGGGGTCAACGGAGTGAACGACGGCGACCGGCACGCCTGGGAGGTCTGGCACGGCATCGACTTCGGTACCGGAGACACGACACAGTACGCCGGCGTCGGCGAGGCTCGGCACTTCTGGCGGTACGCACGCGATCGTGGAAAGTTCATCAGCGAGTTCGGGATCCACGCCGCACCAGAGCTGTCGACCCTGAAGCGCTGGATCCCCGATGACCAGCTGAGCATCCACAGCGCCTCGTTCGACCAGCACAACAAGGACCACCCGAAGAACAAGGGTGACGCCCTCCTGGAGGTCGAGACCGGCCTGCCGGACAGCATCGAGGCCTACGTCGACGTCACCATGGCCACCCAGGCCGAAGGCCTGAAGTTCGGCATCGAGCACTACCGGCGCCGCCAGCCGCACAACTCCGGCACCCTCGTCTGGCAGTTCAACGACGTCTGGCCCGGCTTCAGCTGGTCGGTCGTCGACTACGACCTGGTCCCGAAGGCGGGGTACTACTTCGCCAAGCGCGCGTACGCTCCCGTCCTTGCGTCCTTCCGGCGGACCGATCTCGCCGGCCTGGAACTGTGGGTCTCGAACAGCAGCGCGACGCCGATTCGCACCGAGGCCACCGTCCAGGTGGCTTCCTTCGACGGAACCGTGCACCGCGAGGCCGACGTGCCGGTCGAGGTCGAGGCCGGCGCCGCAGCACTGGTTTGGGAGACGGGACCGGGCGAGGCGGCGAGCGATCGCTACGCGTGGGTGTCCAGCCCGACCGGCGTTTTCCCGGCCAACCGCCTGTTCTTCGACCATCTGAAGAACCTTCCCCTCGCCGACCCGGCCGTGCACGTGCAGATCGAGGAGGCCTCCCCGACCGCCGCGACCGTCACGATCACCGCCGCCACCTTCGCCTACTTCGTCCACCTACCGACACCGTCGCCGGGAGTCCGGTTCAGTGACAACTACGTGGATCTCCGCGCCGGCGACACGGTCATGATCGAGGTCGAGGGCCTCCCGGCGTCCTTCGACCCTCAGCGTCTGGTCGTCCAGCCGTACCGCACCCCGCGGTGAGACATGCATGGGGGTTCTCTCAGTACCTGGCTCGACAGGCCCGCGTTGCCGGATCCGATCCGCGGTTGACTGGTGATCGACCGGCACCGACCTGCGCACCAGCCATCACCGTACGACGCTCCACGAAGGGAGAACAGCGTGACCACCGAGCAGAACACCGGCCCGGTCGCCGTCGTCACCGGTGCTTCATCCGGCATCGGGGCCGCGAGCGCGCACGCGTTGGCCGCCCATGGCTATCGTCTGGCGCTGCTGGCGCGACGGGTCGACCGTTTGGAGGCACTGGCGGCCGACCTGGGGGCCGGCGCGGTCGCGATCGCGGCCGACGTGACCGACCGCGATGCCATGGTGGCGGCGGCGGAGCAGATCGCCACGGATTTCGGCCGCGCCGAGGTCTTGATCAACAACGCTGGAGTCATGCTGCTCGGCCCGTTCGGAACCGAGCAGCGGGTCGAGGCCCGCCGCATGGTGGAGGTCAACCTGCTGGGCGCCATGACCGCGACCGAGGTCTTCCTGCCGCAGCTCCGCGACGGCGGCGGCGATCTCGTCAACATCTCCTCGGTGGCGGGCCGGACCGCCCGAGCCGGGAACGCCGCCTACGCCGCGACGAAGTGGGGCATGAACGGCTGGTCGGAGGCGCTACGGCAGGAGCTCCAACCGGACATCCGGGTGACCGTCATCGAGCCGGGAGCGGTCGCCACCGAGCTCACCGACCACATCACCGATCCCGCAGTCAAGGACACCACCGAGCAGTTCTACGAGCAGCTGGCCATCCAGCCCTCCGACGTCGCCGACGTCATCGCGTTCGCGGTCACCCGGCCGCGGCGGATGACACTGAACGAGATCTTGCTGCGACCGACCGCCCAGTCAGGCTGACCAGTGCTTTCGCCGCCCAGTCCCGCGCCGCGAGTAGGGTTTCCCGTTTTCGAGGCGCCCAGAATCGGGAGAACCTACTCCTCGTCGAGGTCGGCGAGGGTTTGGTGGGCGGCGGCGTACTCCGCGTCGGTGACGCGGTCGCCCCACGTGACCGTCGGCCCGTCCTCCTCGGGAAGGGTTTCGGACAGGGCGAGGTGGGTCATGAAGGCCGACTCGGTCGCTCCGTGCCAGTGCCATTCCCCGGGCGGGGTGTAGATGGTCTCGCCGGGGCGAGCCGCGACGGTCCGGCCGCCGCGGGCTTGGACGATGGCGACCCCGTCGGTGACGCGCAGGGTCTGGCCGAGCGCGTGGACGTGCCAGGCGGTCCGAGAGCCGGGGGCGAAGCGGACGATGCCCGCCGTCATCCGATGTGGCAACGGGCGAGGCTGGGCCACGGCGTCGACCCAGACGTCTCCGGTGAACCGATCCCGTGGTCCCTTGCTGGTGGCGGCGCGGGGCTCGATCTCCATGGCGTCAATCAACCACACGTCGCGTGCGCGCAGCAGGGCCAGCGCTGCTGAGCCGTGTACTGACAGGTCCTGTTTCGGCTCGCGACGAGGTCGTAACGTCGAGGACGTGGATCGCCGCAAGGACGTTCAGGAGTTCCTGACCAGTCGCCGGGCCCGGCTGACCCCGGAGCAGGCCGGACTGGCGACCTACGGTGACAAGCGCCGGGTGGCGGGTCTGCGCCGGGAGGAAGTCGCCCTGCTGGCCGGGGTGAGCATGGACTACTACGCGCGGCTCGAACGAGGTCACCTGTCCGGGGCATCGGAGTCGGTCCTGGAGGCCGTGGCGCGCGCGCTGCGGCTCGACGAGGTCGAACGGCAGCATCTGTTCGACCTGGCCCGCAACGCCGAGACGGTCTCGTCACGGAGGCCGCGCCGTCCCAAACCCCTGATCGTCCCGCGCCCGGCGGTCACCTCGATCCTGGCCGGCATGACCACGATCCCTGCGTACGTGCGGAACTCGAGGATGGAGATCGTGGCCGCGAACGAGCTGTGCCAGGCCCTCTACGGTGGCGCACTCGACGACGACCGACTGCCGTTGAACCTGGCCCGGTTCGTGTTCCTCGACCCGCACTCCCTCGGCTTCTTCGTCGAGTGGGACGCCGTCGCCGACGACCTGGCCGGCGCGTTGCGGGTCCAGGCCGGCCGCGATCCACGGGACAGGGACCTGAGTGGTCTGGTGGGGGAACTGTCGACCCGCAGTGACGAGTTCGTGGCCCGCTGGGCGCGGCAGCACGTACGGCTGCATCGCACCGCCCGCAAAACGCTCCACAACCGGGTTGTCGGCGAGATCGAGTTGACCGGCAATGCGCTCGAGCTGCTCGGTGACGATCTCACCCTGATCGCCTATACCGCCGATCCGGGCTCTCAGGCCGAGGACCAACTGCGACTGCTCGCCGCGTGGCGGGCCACCGAGAAGAACACCGAGAAGAACACCGAGAGCGTCAACGAAGAGAACACCGAGAGGAACGAGAGAACCCATGCCTGACGTCTCCACCCTGACGCTGAACAACGGCGTCACCCTCCCCGCACTCGGTCTGGGCGTGTTCCAGACTCCGCCGGACGAGACCCGGGACGCGGTCACCGCCGCGCTCGAGGCCGGCTACCGCCACATCGACACCGCCGCCGCGTACGGCAACGAACGGCAGGTCGGGGAAGCTGTTCAGGCCTCCGGTGTCGACCGGTCGGACGTGTTCTTGGAGACCAAGATCTGGATCAGCGACTACGGCTACGACGAGACTCTGCACGGGTTCGACAAGTCCGCCCGCAAGCTCGGCGTCGACCAGATCGATCTGCTGATCTTGCACCAAGCGTTGCCGTCGGAGTTCGAGAAGACCCTGGAGGCCTACCGGGCCTTGGAGACGCTGCTCGCCGACGGCAAGGTCCGCGCGATCGGGGTCAGCAACTTCATGGTCGCTCACCTCACCACCCTGCTCGACCGCGTCAGCGTGGTGCCGGCGGTCAACCAGATCGAGGTCCACCCCTACTTCGCCCAGCGCGAGGTGCAGGCCCTCGGTGCCGAGCACGACATCCTCACCCAGGCCTGGTCGCCGATCGGCGGCATCACCTTCTACCGCGA
Organism: uncultured Actinomycetota bacterium; assembly: GCA_963789345.1. Lineage (GTDB taxonomy): Bacteria > Actinomycetota > Actinomycetes > Propionibacteriales > Propionibacteriaceae > Microlunatus. The sequence goes on from CAWBKR010000001.1 coordinate 51,844, forward strand.
TGGTCAGCACACGAGCACGCTGGCCGATCCGGTGATCGGGGAGATCGCCAGCACGCACGGGAAGTCACCGGCGCAGGTGATGCTGCGCTGGGGTGTGCAGCAGGGTCGTTCGGTGATCCCGAAGTCGACCAAGCCGGAGCGGATCGCCGAGAATCTCGATGTCTTCGACTTCGAGCTGACCGACGAGCAGCTGGCCGCGATCGATGCTCTGGACACCGGCCAGCGCGGGGGTCCCGAGCCCGAGGTGATCACCCTGAAGAGCTTCGGCCGCCCGATCCCCGAGGAGTGAACCGGCCCGCCGGTAGACCTCCATGATCGAGCCCGTGAGCCGGCGTGCTGCGCTGCGCCAAGGCGTACTGCTCGCTGCCGGTACCGTGCTGGCCGCCTGCAGCCTGCCCGACGGCCCGAGCGCCAACAGACCTACATCCACGCCGACCCCGGCACCGACACCGACACCGACACCGACGAGCGATCCAACAGGAGCGACCTCGACGTCCCGCACCTTGCTGGTCTACTTCTCCAGGGCCGGGGAGAACTACTACTACGGCGGTCGGCGTGACCTGGAGGTCGGCAACACCGAGGTGCTTGCCCGCATGATCAACGAGCTGATCGACGCCGACGTGCACCGGATCGAGGCCGCCGACCCGTACCCGGAGGAGTACGACGCCACCGTGCAACGCAACGTGCGCGAGCAGGGCGGCGACGAGCGCCCGGCGATCGCGAATCCGCTCGACTCGATCAGCCCGTACGACACCGTGCTGGTCGGCAGCCCGATCTGGAACGTCCGTCCCCCGATGATCATGAACACGTTCGCGGAGGGCCACGACTTCGGCGGCTTACAGATTCATCCCTTCGTCACCCATGCCGTCAGCGGTCTTGGCCGCACTCAAGACGTGTACGCCGCCGCCTTCCCCGGTGCCCGGATCGAGCCGTGGTCTGGCCGTCCAGGGCGAAGAAGTCACCGACCGACGCAGCGACGTGCGGGCGTGGCTCCGCCGTGCGGGCCTGACCCCCTGACCGATCCGACGACACGACCCGAACGACAGGAAGCACTGATGCAGACCCGCAAGCTTGGTCCCTGGAGGTATCCGCGATCGGCTACGGCTGTATGGGGCTGAGCGCGAACTACGGTCAGCCACTCGAGCGCGAGGAGGGGTCGCGATGCCTCGCGCCGCGGTCGACCGCGGAGTCACGTTCTTCGACACGGCGGAGGGGTACGGACCGTTCACCGACGAGGATCTCGTCGGCGACGGCCTCGCGCCGGTCCGCGACCAGGTCGTGATCGCCACGAAGTTCGGGTTCGGCTACGACGGCACGACCCGTACCGGTCTCGACAGTCGGCCCGAAAACCTCACCCAGGCCAAGCGAGTACTCGTTGTGCGTTGCTGGCCCAGCACCCCTCGATCGTTCCCGTTCCGGGCACCAGAAATCTCATCGGCTGCAGGAGAACACGGCTGCCGTCGACGTCGAGCTCAGCGACGCCGACCTGGAGGAGATCACCGCCGCGGCCGACCGGGTCGACGTGACCGGTGCCCGCTATCGGCCAACATGGAACGCTGGATCAACCGCTGAGCCAAGCCGCGCGATCAGGAGCCACGCGGGGTCTGAGCGGCTGGCGAACCCCGCGAACCTGCTGATCGTTGAGCCGACCGGTCTTCTCGGGCGAATCACGCATGCGACGGTCGTGTTTGTCGTCGTTGGGGGCGGCCAGGATCGATGATGAGACCTCAGAGTGTTCCTGGTGCGCAGAGGTGATCGGTATGTACACCGGAGTCCAACCCGTGGTGCCGTTCGCTGCCGACCCCGACGGCGCCGGACTGTTGTCCTCCGATCAGGTGCATGACCTCCTGCAGGCCGCCGTCACGCACGGTGGCGGGCACCTGGCCACCTGGCGGCTGGACCACATCGACAGCCAACCAGGACACGCCACGACGGCGACCTACGCGGCGGTCGTCGACTGGGCGTTCGGCCGGCGGCGTGAGCTCCTCGGCGCCAGCGCTCGGGTGGGCCGGCGTCTCAGCACCGACGAGCGGGCGGTGATCTTCGCGGACGGCAGCCGGGAGGTGGCCGTGTGGCTCTACCCCAACGATCCCGACCTGCCCGGCCTGGCTCGCGCAGCCTCGCCGGTGGCCGTCGCGGACTTGCTCAACGAGCACCGCGCGTTGCCCCAGCCGGTCACGCCTGACCAGATCCTGCTGGAGACCGTCGGCTACCGACCGCGCCGGCGAGCGGTCCTGCGAGTGATCGTCCGCACGCCGGCGGGCCGCGTCGTGTTCTACGCCAAGGTGCTGCGCGAGGCAGCCTTCGCGGCCACGCTCCGCCGGCACGAGCTGTTGATCGAGGCCGGGCTCCCGGCGCCGCCCGTCGCCGCCGCCACCACCGACTTCGTCCTGGTTCTGCGCGAACTGTCGGGCCGCCCGCTCGCCTCCGCCATGTTCGACTCCGTCCCACCGTGCGGTGCCGAAGATCTCGTCGGTCTGCTGGACGCGATGCCGGCCGAGATCAGCCTGCTGCCGCGCCGAGCCCCGTGGGTGGACTCCGTCGAGCAATACGCCGCCATGGTCGCAACCGCGCTGCCCGAGCTGGGTGCACGCCTGGCGTCGCTCACCGCCGCGATCCGCGGCGGTCTGGTGGTCGCGCCCGGCGACGAGCCAACGCACGGCGACTTCCACGAGGGTCAGCTGCTGGTGAGCGCCGGAGCCGTCTCGGGACTGCTGGACGTCGACACGGCCGGCCCGGGTCGACGGGTGGATGACCTGGCCTGCCTCCTGGCACATCTCTCGACCGTGCAGCGGATGAACGCCAGGCAGGCGGCCCGGGTGCAGCGTCTGGTCCGCACCTGGATGCCGGTCTTCGATGCGAGGGTGGATCCGGTCGAGTTGCGACTGCGAGCCGCCGGAGTGATCATCTCGTTGGCCACCGGTCCGTATCGGGGTCAGGAGCCCGGGTGGCGCCAGGAGACGGAGTCGATCGTCGCCTCCGCCGAACGCCTCGTACGCAACGCCCACGGCTGAACCTCCAAACGCCGGATCTGGCAGGGTGACGCTCATGGGAAGACCCAGCGGACGAACGGAATCGGGTCTGCCTTTCCGACCCGTGTACACCGCCGCCGACCTCGCCGACTTCGATCCCGCGGTCGCTCTCGGGGAGTCCGGCGGCTTTCCGTACACGCGCGGTGTCTACCCGGGCATGTACACGACGCGTCCCTGGACCATGCGGCAGTACGCCGGCTTCGGCACCGCGGCGGAGTCCAACGCGCGCTTCCGGGAACTCATCGCCCACGGGACGACCGGACTCTCGGTGGCCTTCGACCTGCCGACCCAGATGGGCATCGACTCCGACGCCCCGCTCGCGGCGGGAGAGGTCGGCAAGGTCGGGGTGGCGATCGACTCGATCGACGACATGCGCGTCCTCTTGGATGGCCTGCCGCTCGACGAGGTCTCGACGTCGATGACGATCAACGCGCCGGCCCCGCTCCTGCTCCTGCTCTATCAGCTGGTCGCGGAGGAGCAGGGGGTCGACCGGGCCCGACTCACCGGCACGATCCAGAACGACGTGCTGAAGGAGTACATCGCCCGCGGCACCTACATCTTCCCGCCGGCCGCCTCGTTGCGCCTGGTCAGCGACACGTTCGCCTATTGCCGCGAGCAGCTGCCGCGCTGGAACTCGATCTCGATCTCCGGATACCACATGGCCGAGGCCGGCGCGACGCCGGCGCAGGAGGTCGCCTTCACCCTGGCCAACGGCGTGGCGTACGTCGAGGCGGCCCTGGCCGCCGGGCTGGAGGTCGACCAGATCGGGCCGCGGCTGTCGTTCTTCTTCGTCGCCCGAACGACGCTGCTCGAGGAGGTGGCCAAGTTCCGGGCCGCCCGGCGGATCTGGGCCCGCCTGATGCGGGATCACTTCGGAGCTCGGGACCCGAGGTCGTGCATGCTGCGGTTCCACACCCAGACCGCCGGCGTTCAACTCACCGCGCAGCAGCCGGAGGTGAACCTGGCCCGGGTCACCGTCCAGGCGTTGGCGGCGGTGCTGGGTGGCACGCAGTCGTTGCACACCAACGCGTTCGACGAGGCCATCGCGCTGCCGACTCCGAAGGCGGCCCGACTGGCCGTGCGGACCCAGCAGGTGCTGGCGTACGAGACCGACGTGACCGAGACGGTTGACCCCTTCGCCGGTTCCTACGTCGTGGAGTCATTGACCGACGACCTGGAGGCCGAGGTGTCCCGTCTGATGTCGGCGGTAGCCGAGCGGGGTGGGGCGGTCGCGGCGATCGAGGAGGGCTACCAGAAGGGCGAGATCGAGCGCTCGGCGTACGCGGTCGCCCAGGAGATCGACAGCGGCGAGCGCGTGGTGGTGGGGGTCAATCGATTCGCCATCGACGCCGAGGATCTCTACGAACCGCTGCGGCTGGATCCGGCCGTCGAGGCGGCGCAGACCGATCGAGTCCGGCGGCTGCGGGACGAGCGGGATGCATCTGCGGTACGAAAGGCCCTCGACGAGGTCCGCGCCCTCGCGGCCGGTCCGACCAACGTCCTGCCGGCCCTGAAGCAGGCGCTGGCCGTCCACGCGACCCTCGGGGAGGTCTGCGACGCCCTCCGCGACGTGTGGGGCGTCTACCGCCCGGTCGAGCGCTTCTGATGTGGTTCGCGCGGCTACAGACCGGCCTTCTCCAGAGCGTCCTCGTAGACGTCGAGCGCGTCACCCTCGGAGCGACCGGCGGCGAGCGCCGATGCGTAGATCGCCTCGAGGCGATCGCCGATCCGCTCGTAGCGCGACAGCCACTCCTCCTGCTTGATCCGCCAATAGCCGAGAGTGGTGAACTGCTCGTTGGACCACCCGAGTTCGTGGCGGAGGTACTTGCGTACACCGCGGGACTCCCCGGCCTCGCCGGCGAACCAGACGTAACCAGGCCCGCTCGGAAGGTGCAGCTCCCGAAGCGCGGTCGCCAACCGGCTCGGACCCAGGCCGTTTCCGGTGCCGTACAGCCAGCGGACGTCGGCGCACGAGCCGGTCCGGAAGCTCTGCCGATCGGCGGTCTCGATGACCTCGGCGATCGCCACGGTGGGCAGGGTGGCCGGCGATTCGTCGACGATCCGGCCCAGGGCGGGAAGCCCGGTCATGTCCGCCAGGAGGACCTGCCACTGGGCCTCGGAGGACGGTGCGTACCAGCCGCTGGCCTCGGTCACGTAGACCACGTCCCCGGGGCGGGCGCAGATCGCCCACGGCGCGGCCACGCCACCGGGGTGGAGGACGAAGTCGACCGTCATCTCAGCCGAGACGGGGTCCCACGCTCGTACGGTGTAGCTGCGCATCGGCGGGCACGCTGCGCGGTCGGGGTAGTCGAGGGTTCCGTCGGGCATCCGGAGCGGAGGCGGTGGCTCGGCGGCGCCGGACGGCGGGAACACGACGATCAGGCGCTCGTCGCCCGCCCCGCTGGTGCGGAATCGGCCCAGGTCCGATCCCCCGAGCACGACCCGGGTCATGTGCGGCGTCAGCCGCTCGGTCGCCCGGACCTCCGCTCGGAAGTAGTCCTGGTAGTAACCGCCCACGACGCTCTCTCCTCACCTTATCGAGTAAGGGCAGCCTATCCTATTGCGCCGATTCGGCCAGCGACCGGTTGCGCCAAGTAACCAACATGTGACAGGCCACGTGAGAAACTGACGCAATGCCTGCCGGTTCCGTCGAGAGCGTTCGGCCCGCCGCCATCGCGGCAGAGGCGGATCGGCTCTTCGGCCGGCTCGTCGAACTCCGGCGGGACATCCACGCGCATCCCGAGGTCGGCAATCAGGAGTTCCGGACCACCCAGTTGATCGTCGACACCCTGGCGGAGGCGGGCCTCAACGCGAAGGTGCTGGACATCGGTACGGGGGCGATGTGCGACCTGCTGCCGGACGACTACGACCCGGACAGCGGCATGGTCGGGCTGCGTGCGGACATCGACGGGCTGCCGATCCAGGACGGCAAGAGCGTGTCGTACCGGTCGGTGTTCGACGGCTGCTGCCACGCGTGCGGGCACGACGTGCACACCACGGTCGTCCTCGGCACCGGTCTGGTTCTGGCCCGGCTGCGGGAACTCGGCCAGCTGCAGCGGGGCGTCCGGCTCATCTTCCAGCCGGCCGAGGAACTGAGCCCCGGCGGTGCGGTCGACGCCATCGCCTGCGGGGTGATCGACGGCCTGACCGAGGTGTACGCGATGCACTGTGACCCGCGCACCGACGCCGGGCAGCTGGCTCTGAAGACCGGGGCAATCACCTCGGCCGTCGATCGCGTGCTGGTCACGGTCAAGGGTCCCGGCGGACACACGTCGCGCCCGCAGCTGAGCGGCGACCTCATCGGCGCGCTGGGCGCCGTGGCGACGACCGCCCAACTGGTGTTGTCGCGGCGGGTGGATCCGCGCAGCGGAGTGTCCCTCATGTGGGGCAAGATCGCCGCCGGATCGGTCGCGAACGCGATCCCTGGTGTCGGGACCATGGAGGGCACCCTGCGGGCGCTCGACGAGAGGGGCTGGGACCTCGCCTACCACCTGATCCCCGAGATCATCACGCAGATCGTCTCGCCGTTCGGCGTCGAGGTCGACGTCGACGTCACGAAGGGGGTGCCGCCCGCGGTCAACCACGCCCTCGGCGTCGAGAACCTCTCGCGCGCGACACGGACGATGCTCGGCGGTGCCGGGCTGGCGGTCACCGAGCAGTCCCTCGGCGGCGAGGACTTCGCCTGGATGCTCAAGCAGGTGCCGGGCGCGATGGCCCGGCTCGGCGTCCGGCCGCCGGGTGCCAGGCTGGCTCCCGACATCCACCAGCCGAGCTTCGACGTCGACGAGCGATGCATCGACGTGGGCGTCAAGGTCATGTCCGAGCTGGCCGCCGGCCGCCCACCCGAACGCCACTAGGCCCCAGCAGACGTCCCCCTTCTGCCGACCCGTCACATCTTCGGCTGTTTCGGCGGCGTGTCGCTGCACAAGTGACGGGTCGGCAGGCTCGGGGGGCGGCTCAGCGGGGTCGGATCAACCGCCCAGGGCCGTCGTGAGATCGCAGGACCACAAGGCGGACTGCTCACCGTTCTCGACCACGGCGTAGACCCGGTGGCCGGCCGCGACCGCGTGCGCGACCGTTCCGAGTGGGATCGCGAACACCCGCCAACCACTCCGCGTCGCCAGGAGCAGCCGTCCTTCGCCGGCCTCGGTGAACACCGCCCCGACCCCTTCACCTACCCCGCCATCGACCCCGCCCTCGACCCGGAACGCCGCCATCCCCGAGTTGGCCCGTACGGCCGCCGCCGGCACCTCCGCGATCCGTCGCGGTCCGTCGGGCCCCAGCGTCCAGGCGGCGATCTGGTCCTCGACCTGGCCGAACACCCAGCACTCCGCGCCGCGGCAGGTGGCGGCCAGGGCCTCGCTGCGCGCGCCGGCGTCGGGCAGGACGACCCGGGACCACGGCTGCGACCGCGTCGGCCAGCGGAAGACGGCCGCGGCCTGACGGAGGTCGGTCCCGAGGAACAGCACCGACCCGAGCGCGATCACCGCCTCGTCGTCGCTGACCGCGGCCCGCGGGGACACCTGCTCGGCGCTGGTGCTGGCCAGCACCGTGCCCGCGGATCTCTGCCGGACCCACCGCGTGCCGGTCGGCAACCAGACCGCCCCGTCCAAGCCGTGTCGGCTCGACCAGGTGCCGACGATCGCGGGGCCGGCGGCCGGCTGGACCACGGCGACGAGGTCCCCGGCCTCCGGACCCCCGAACGTGTTGAACCCCTGCGGATGTTCCTGCAGCCCGCGCCCCGATCCGGTCCAGACGGACCAGCGCACGTTCGAATGGGCGCCGTCCCGAACCGCGCCCAGGGCCGCGGCCGCCCCGTCACGAACGGCCAGCGACACGATCTCGGCGTTCGCTGCGTACGGGCTGACCGGACGGAGCGGCACGGCCTCGGCGTTTGCGCCCGCGGTGTCGGCGGCCGGGAGGAGAGCGAGCCGTGGTGCGCGAGGGCTGGTCGTCCTGCCGCCGACCCAAACGGCCCGCCCCGCCACCGCCAGCGCCGCAGGCGCGAACCGGCCCGGCAGCTCCACCTGGGTCCAGCCGCTCAGCTCGGCAGCAGACGGCGCGCTTTCTCCCGGCGTGGCGGTGCACGCTGCCGCCACGGTCATCACCAGTCCGAGGACGGCCACCCGGAGCCCCGCGCATCTCACGATCCCGACCCTAGGCGCGTCGGGGCCGAGTCGGGCGTACCCGGATTGTTACCCGGTAGTAAGACGCGGCTGCCATTCTTGATTAGAGTGGCGGCGACCGGGCCAGAATGTGAACAACCATGGGTTCCGGACGCGAATTAGTTTCGAGCAGAACTTTCGACTCGTGCCCTAGGGAGGCCGCAGGTGAAGAAATCGGTACTCACAATCCCGGCGTTGATCGGTGCGACGGCGCTGGCGCTGGCCAGTTGCGCAGCGCCTCCCGGCAGCACCTCACCGTCGGCCGCGCCGAGCGGTAGCGCCAGCGCCTCCGGGGGCGGCGGCGATTTCAAGGCCTGCATGGTGTCGGACTCCGGCGGCTTCGACGACAAGTCGTTCAACCAGACCTCCTACAAGGGGCTGCAGGACGCCGCGAAGGAACTCGGGATCGAGACCGGCGAGGTCGAATCCAAGACCCCGGCCGACTTCGCCAAGAACATCCAGTCGATGGTGGACGCGGACTGCAACATCATCGTGACGGTCGGCTTCCTGCTGAGCGACAACACGCTCGCCGCGGCCAAGGCGAACACCGATATCAAGTTCGCCATCGTCGACAACAACGACCCGAAGACCTACCCGGCGGTCACCAACCTCAAGCCGCTGGTCTTCAACACCGCCGAGTCCAGCTTCATGGCCGGATACCTGGCCGCCGGCATGAGCCAGACCAAGAAGGTCGGCACCTTCGGCGGGGCCAAGATTCCCACGGTGACCATCTTCATGGACGGCTTCGCCCAGGGCGTGGAGTACTACAACCAGCAGAAGAGCGCCCAGGTGCAGGTGCTGGGCTGGAACGCGGCCAAGCAGGACGGCCAGTTCGTGCCCGGCGCCAATCCGTTCGAGAACAAGGCTGGCGGCCAACAGGTGGCGCAAGGCCTGACCAGCCAGGGCGCCGACATCATCCTTCCCGTGGCCGGTCCGGCCGGCGAGGGCGCGCTGCAGGTGGCCAAAGCCAGCGGCGGCAAGGTCAACGCGATCTGGGTCGACACCGACGGCTGCGTCAGTGCGTCCGCCTACTGCCCGCAGATCATGACCAGCGTCTACAAGGGTCTGGACGTGGCCGTGGCCAACGCGGTCAAGGCGGCCAACGACGACACCTTCAGCAACGAGCCGTACGTCGGAACGCTGGAGAACGAGGGCACGGGCCTGTCGCCGTACAACGAGTTCGACTCCAAGATCCCGGCGGAGCTGAAGGCGGAGGTGGACAAGATCAAGGCCGACATCATCGCCGGCACGATCAAGATCACGTCGAAGTCGCAACCGAGCTCGTAGTCCGGTGACCACCAAGCAGAGGGAGGCCTCCGGGTCTCCCTCCGCCGAGCCCTCGACGGGGCTGCAGCTACGCGGCATCACCAAGCGGTTCGGCTCGCTGGTCGCGAACGACGCCATCGATCTCGACATCCTGCCCGGGGAGATCCACTGTCTCCTCGGGGAGAACGGTGCCGGCAAGTCGACGCTGATGAACGTCTTGTACGGGTTGCTGCAGCCCGACGAGGGACAGATCGTGATCGACGGCTTGACCCAGGTCAGCAAGACGCCCAAGGAGGCGATGGCCGCCGGAATCGGCATGGTCCATCAGCACTTCATGCTGGTCGGCGTCTTCACCGTGGCGGAGAACCTGATCCTGGGCCGGGAGAACGCCACCGCCGGGGTCCTCAACATGAGCCAGGCGCGGCAGGCCGTGCGGGACCTCTCCGATCGCTACCGGTTGGCGGTGGATCCGGACGCCATGGTCGAGGACCTGCCGGTCGGTATCCAGCAACGGGTCGAGATCCTGAAGGCGTTGGCCGGCGGGGCGACCTACTTGATCTTCGACGAGCCGACGGCCGTGCTCACCCCACAGGAGATCGACGAGCTCATGGAGGTCATGCGCTCGTTGCGGGACGAGGGCAAGGCGATCGTCTTCATCACCCACAAGTTGCGTGAGGTCCGCGCCATCGCGGACAAGATCACCGTGATCCGCCGGGGGAAGGTGGTCGGGACCGCCGAGCCGAGTGACTCCGAGGCGCATCTCGCCGAGTTGATGGTCGGCCGGGCGGTCAGCCTCCGGGTCGACAAGGCGGCCGCCGCTCCCAGTGATCAGCCGCGGCTGGTGCTGACCGACGTCGGCATCGCCAGCCCGTCGGGTGCGCTCGTCGTCGACGGGTGTGATCTCGTCGTGCACGGGGGCGAGATCGTCTGCATCGCCGGCGTCCAGGGCAACGGGCAGACCGAGCTGGCCGAGGCCCTGCTCGGCGTGATTCCCGTCAGCCGCGGGACCGTGACGCTGGACGGCCGGGCGATCACCGGCGCCAGTCCGAAGCAGACCATCGACGACGGCCTCGGCTTCGTACCGGAGGACCGCAAGCACGACGGATTCGTCGGCACCTTCACCGTGGCCGAGAACCTGGTGCTCAACCATTTCGACGAGCCCCCGTACGCGCGTGGGGTCGCTCTCGATCTGAAGGCCATCCGGGCCAACGCGGACAAGCGGGTCGGCGAGTTCGACATCCGCACCCAGTCCGTCGACAGCACCGTGTCTGCGCTTTCGGGCGGGAACCAGCAGAAGGTGGTGCTGGCCCGGGAGCTGTCGCGGCCTCTCTCGGTGCTGATCGCCAGCCAGCCGACGCGCGGCGTCGATGTCGGCGCCATCGAGTTCCTGCACAAGCGCCTGGTGGAGGAACGGGATCGGGGGACTGCGGTGTTGATCGTCTCGACCGAGTTGGACGAGGTCTCCGCCCTGGCCGATCGGATCGCGGTCATGTACCGCGGCCGGATCGTCGGCGTCGTGCCGCCGGACACCTCCCGTGAGGCGCTCGGCCTGATGATGGCCGGCGTGCCGACCGAGGAGGCGCTGGCCACCCAATCGGCCACTGAGCGGGGCGAACCGGAGATGCGGACGTGAGCCAGCCTGCGGCCCCTGCGCCGGTCGAAGCTCCGGCGGCACCCCCGTCCTCAGCACCCGCCCGCGCTTTCCCCTGGGTCGACGTCGTCACCACGATCGCGGCGATCGTCCTCGCGTTCCTCGTCGGCGCCGTGCTGATGATCGTGTCCGACAGTGAGGTCCGCAACACCTTCAGCTACTTCTTCGCCCGGCCCTCGGATGCCCTGCTCGCGTCGTGGAACAAGGTCAGCAGTGCGTACTCGGCCCTGATCGCGGGTTCGATCGGCGGCTGGGGTCCGATCACCGAAACCACGGCGCAGGCGGCCCCGTTGATCTGTGCCGGCTTGGGGGTGGGGCTGGCCTTCCGCGCCGGGCTGTTCAACATCGGCGCCCAGGGCCAGGCCATCTGGGGTGCGATCCTCGCCGCGTACGTCGGGTTCGCCTGGCATCTGCCGCCCGTCCTGCACCTGCTGGTCGCGATCGTCGCGGGCGTGATCGGCGGCGGGATCTGGGGCGGCATCGTCGGCTGGTTGAAGGCTCGTTTCGGCGCCCACGAGGTCATCGTCACGATCATGATGAACTACATCGCCGCTGGCCTGCTCGCCTACTTCTTGACCACGACGGTCTTCCAGCGCCCGGGCCGGACCGATCCGATCTCGCCGATCATCGACTGGAACGCCACCTTCCCGCGGCTGGAAGGGAGCCAGCTCCACCTGGGCTTCGTCATCTCGCTGCTCGCGGCCGGTGCCGTCTGGTGGATCCTCGACCGGTCCACCATCGGCTTCGCCATCCGGGCGGTCGGTGCGAACCCGCACGCATCGGCGACCGCCGGCATGAGCGTTGGACGGACGACGATCATCAGCATGGTGCTGGCCGGCGCCCTGGCCGGGCTGGCCGGAGTTATGGCTGCCCTGGGCCCGACGGCGGCTGGGGTCCCGGTGCCACTGTCGGAAGGCATCGTCGGGGCCATCGGCTTCGACGCCATCACCGTGGCGTTGCTCGGTCGATCCAAGCCGCTCGGTACGGTGCTCGCCGGGCTGCTCTTCGGAGCCTTGCACGCCGGCGGCCTGGCCATGCAGAGCATTGCCCAGACCCCACTCACTCTGACCACCGTCCTTCAGGCGCTGATCGTGCTCTTCGTGGCCGCCCCGGCCCTGGTGACCAAGATCGTTCCCTTCGTCAAAGCCCGAAAGGCTCGGCCAGTGGGGCCGGTCGCATCGGAAGGGGGTCTGGCGTGAGCGCTCCGGAGAAGGAGGGCACCCGGCGGAGCACCGCCGACCGTCCTGACTCGGCGACACCCGCCGAGGAGCAGACGGTCACCTACGTGGAGGCGGCCGAGAAGCGGCGGCAGCGGATCTCCACCGGGGTGTTGATCGCGGTGGTGGCCGTCGTCCTGCTGATCTTGATCCCCACCACGTCCGGCTCCGCCCGCTTCGCCCTGTCCGACGCCTTCGACGTCGTACAACTCCCCACCCTCACCGTTCCCGGGATCGTGACGGTGGCGATCTGCGCCGTGCTGGCGCTGGCCGCGGCGGCCGGGTTCCTCAGCGGCCGGATGCGTGGCCGGATCAGCGTGCTCGCCGCCACCGTCGCCGGATTCGCCGTGGTCATCGGCTTCCTCACCTGGGCCGCGGCCGGGCGCGATCTGCCGTTCCCCGTCAGCAACCAGTTCGCCGGCACCCTCTCCCTGGCGACACCGCTGGTCTTCGGCGCCCTCTGCGGTGTGCTCTGTGAGCGGGCCGGTGTGGTCAACGTCTCCATCGAGGGTCAGTTCCTCGCCGCCGCGTTCGCCGCCGCCATCGCGGGCAGCGTCACGGGCTCGGTCGTGGTCGCGCTGGTGGCGGCGATGCTGGCGGGCCTCGTCATGGCTGCCCTCTTGGCGGTGTTCTCCATCAACTACCTGGTGAACCAGGTCGTGCTCGGTGTCGTGTTGAACCTGCTGGCCGTCGGCATCACGGGATTCCTGTTCGACCAGCTGGTACAGGAGAACACCGCCGAGTACAACTCGGCGCCGGTGCTGGAGCCGATCCCCATCCCCGGTCTGTCAGCGATTCCGTTCTTCGGGGATGTGCTGTTCAACCAGAACATCCTGGCCTACCTGGCCGGGTTCTCGGTCCTGATCGTCTGGCTGGTGTTGTTCAAGACCTCGTGGGGCCTGCGCATCCGCTCCGTCGGTGAGCATCCGGAGGCGGCCGACACCGTCGGCATCTCGGTACGCGGTGTGCGCTGGTCCGCGGTCCTGGCGGGCGGGCTGCTCGGCGGCCTCGGCGGCTCGTTCTTCACCCTCGCCTCCACCGGCTCCTTCAGCAAGGAGTTCACCGTCGGCAACGGCTTCATCGCCCTCGCCGCGTTGATCATGGGCCGTTGGCATCCGGTGCTGTCGGCCGTCATGGCGTTGTTCTTCGGCTTCATCACCCAGATGGCGTCGCAGCTGCAGACCCTGAACACCCCCATGCCCAGCCAGTTCCTGTTGATCTTGCCGTACGTCGCGACGATCATCGCCGTGGCTGGACTCGTCGGCAGAGTTCGAGCGCCGGCGGCGGACGGAATCCCCTTTGAGAAGGAGTGATTGGTTGTTCTCTGAGCTGCGGCGACGGGCTGAGCCAGCTCGCTCTGCGGCGCCTTGTGGTCGCCTTCCCGGCCCGTCCTTGAGACTTTCGTACCGCAAGTTTCACGATCTTCAGCGCCGCCATCCGACCTGGCTCAGCCCGTCGCCTCCGGTCTCAAGCGCCCTGGCAGGCTTCTCGCCTCGAGTCCGCTACGCCCGCACCCTTTCCTCGACTTTGGACCCTTTAGGCGTCCTTGGACCCACTGCATGGGGTCCAAGGACGTCAAAGGGGTCCAAAGTTGCAGCGGGTGGTCTGGGTGAGTGAAGTCGATTGGGATGGGCTCAGAGGTACGGCTCGGGAGATGACGTATCGGGCGTACGCGCCGTACTCGGAGTTTCCGGTGGGGGCGGCAGGTCTGGTCGACGACGGGCGCGTGGTGGTTGGGTGCAACGTGGAGAACGCGGCGTACGGGGTGACGCTGTGTGCGGAGTGCGGGGTCGTCTCGCAGTTGGCGGCGACTGGGGGCGGGCGGCTGGTCGCGCTGAGTTGCGCGAACGCGCTGGGTGAGGTGTTGCTGCCGTGTGGTCGATGCCGGCAGCTGTTGTGGGAGCATGGTGGGCCCGATCTGGTCGTCGACACCCCGGCCGGGCCGACGTCGATGAGTGAGCTGCTGCCGATGGCGTTCGGGTCCGAGGACCTGGAGCACGTGCGGCGGGAGGAGGAACCGACCCCGTGAATCCCGAGAAGCTCCGTCCATGACCGTGGATCTGGACCTGTTGCGCGCCGCCCCCAAAGTGTCGCTGCATGATCATCTGGACGGGGGCCTGCGGCCCGCCACCGTCTTCGAACTGGCCAGTGATATCGGACACGAACTGCCGACCTCGACCGCCGAGGAGTTGGGCCAGTGGTTCGTGGACCAGGCCTCATCCGGCTCGCTGGAGCGCTACCTCGAGACCTTCGGCCACACCGTCGCCGTCATGCAGAGCCAGGAGAACCTCCGGCGGGTCGCGCGGGAGTTCGTCGAAGACCTGGCCGCGGACGGGGTGGTCTACGGGGAGGCGCGCTGGGCCCCGGAGCAGCACCTCGACGAAGGCTTGACGCCGGCCGAGGCGATCGAAGCCGTACGCGACGGGCTGCGCGAGGGCATGGACGCGGTGGAGGCGTCCGGACGCAAGATCATCGTTCAGCAGATCGTCACCGCGATGCGGCACACCAGCCCGTCGCGGCAGATCGCCGAACTGGCCATCCGCTATCGGCACGCCGGCGTCGCGGGCTTCGACATCGCCGGCGCCGAGGCCGGCTATCCGCCCACTCGGTACCTTGACGCCTTCGACTTCCTGAAGCGCAACAACTCCTACATCACCATCCACGCCGGTGAGGCGTTCGGATTGCCGTCGATCTGGGAGGCGCTGCAGATCTGTGGGGCCAACCGGCTGGGTCACGGCGTACGGATCATCGACGACATCATGATCGCGGAGGACGGCACGCCGGCGCTGGGTGACCTGGCGGCCTACGTACGCAATCAACGCGTGCCGTTGGAGATGTGCCCGACCTCCAACGTGCAAACCGGGGCCGCACCCTCCATCGCGGAGCATCCGATCGGGCTGCTCGCTGATCTTCGTTTCCGTGTCACTGTGAACTGCGACAACCAGTTGATGAGCCGCACCACCTTGTCGCGGGAGTTCCACCTCCTCTCGGAGGCGTTCGGCTACACGATCGAGGACGTCCGCTGGTTCACGATCAACGCGGCGAAGAGCGCCTTCTACCGCTTCGACGCGCGGCTCGCCCTCATCGAGAACGTGATCAAGCCGGGCTTCGCCGCCCTGGGCGCCTCGTAAACTCCGCCCACCCGTCACATCTTCGGCGCTTTGGGCGGCGTGTCGCGGCAGAAGTGACGGGTCGGCGTCCGCCTGCGAGGTCCGGCGCTTGCTGTTGGTAGGAGGTCGCAGGAGCGGTCCGACACTACGATCGAGCCATGGCGCCGGACGAGGTGATCGAGATCGGCGCGTTCGGTCTCGTCACCCTGGTGATCACGGTGATCATCTTCCTCAACATCGTGCTGGCCATCGTGACGATGTTCCGCGAGCGGCGCGAGCCGGCGTCGCTCTGGGCGTGGATCCTGGTCATGTTCTTCATCCCGCTGCTCGGCTTCCTCCTGTGGATGTTCGTCGGCCGTCGGCTGACCAGGAGAAAGATCTTCGAGAAGCTGCAGGGCTCCGCCACCGACTACGGCGAACTCGCACTCGAGCAGCAGAAGGCCATCACCGCGGGTGTCTACGCCTTTGCCAACCCCGCTACCGAGCACCACCGCGGCGTCGTCGAGCTGCTCGGAAGTGACCAGGGAGCACTGCTGACCGAGGACAACCGGGTGGGAGTGTTCCACGACGGGCGGGAGAAGTTCGACGCGCTGATCGCCGACATCCAGGCGGCCACCGACCACGTGCACATCTACTACTACATCTTCCGCGCCGATCGGCTCGGCACCCGCATCCTCGCCGCCCTGACCGAGCGCGCCCGGGCCGGTGTCGAGGTGCGGTTGTGCTACGACGCCCTGGGCGGGCGGCAAGTGCGCCCGCGGGACTTGCAGGCCTTGCGGGCGGCCGGCGGTCAGATCTACGACTTCTTCCCCAGCAAGATCCCGTTGATCAACCTGCGCGTCAACAACCGGACCCACCGGAAGCTGGTGGTGATCGACGGCCGGGTCGGTTACATCGGCGGCTTCAACGTGGGTGACGAGTACCTCGGCGAGGATCCGAAGTTCGGCTACTGGCGCGACACCCACCTGCGGGTGGAGGGCAGTGCGGTGAACTCGATCCAGCGGCGGCTGCTGACCGACTGGAACGCCGCCGCGCCGCCCGAGCATCGGGCCAGCTGGCACGATCGCTACTTCCGGCCGCCGACGGCGCCGCCCGGACGGGTGGCACTTCAGATCGCGTCCAGCGGCCCGGACTCCGCGTGGGAGCGGATCAAGTTCGGTTACGTCAAGATGATCAACTCAGCGCGCCGCTCGGTGTGGATCCAGACGCCGTACTTCATGCCGGACGCGGCGGTGTTGGATGCGCTCAAGATCGCCGCCCGTTCCGGCCTCGACGTCCGCATGATGATCCCGGACAAGCCCGACCACCTGCTCGTCTACCCGGCGACCCTCAGCTACGCCGACGAGCTGGCGCACAGCGGCGCCACGATCTACATCTACCGAAACGGCTTCCTGCACGCGAAGACGGTGCTGGTGGACCACGAGATGGGCTCAGTCGGCACGGCGAACATGGACTACCGCAGCTTCCGGCTCAACTTCGAGGTCAACGCCTTCTTCTACGATGCCGCTCTCGGCGAGGAACTGCGCGACATCTACCTGGCCGACATGGCGAAATCGACTGTCTTCGACCGGAACACCGCCTTCGGACGCCGCTTCACCTGGCCCTTCCGAGAGGGCATCTCGCGGCTGGTCGCCCCTCTCCTGTGAGACCCGACCAGAGTCGCCGACCCGTCACATGCGCGACGACACGCCGCTGAAAGCGCCGAAGATGTGACGGGTCGGCGGTTGTCAGGGGTGAGCAGTAGCATGCGCGAAACGGTCCAGCGCGGACCGGGTGGGGAGAGACTGCGATGCCGGTCAAGGCCGAAGCGTGGGCGGAGGGCACGCCCGCTTGGGTGGACGTGATGGTGAGCGACCTGAACAGGTCCAAGGAGTTCTACGGACAGCTGTTCGGCTGGGAGTTCGAGGAGGGCGCGGCCGAGTTCGGGGGCTACGTGACGGCTCGTCTCGGGGGGCATGCGGTCGCCGGCATGGGTCCGGTGCAGGGAGAGGACACGCCCCCGCCGGCCTGGACGACGTACCTGGCTTCCGACGCACTGGACGCGACCCTCGCCAAGATCACCGAGGCGGGCGGGCAGGTCTTCGTGCCGGCCATGGAGATCGGCGACTTCGGCGGGATGGCCGTGGTGGCCGATCCCACCGGCACGGTGTTCGGTCTGTGGAAGTCGGGCACGCACACCGGCTTCGACGTGTTCAGCGACCCGGGCTCGGTGGTCTGGAACGAGGGGATGGTCGGTGATCTGGAGACTGCCCGGACGTTCTACAGCGAGGTCTTCGGCTACACCTATGAGCCGGTCGAGGAGGGTACGCCGTACGACACGGTCTCCCTGAACGGTCAGCCGGTGTGCGGCATCGGAAGTATCGAACTGGCTGGACCGGGCATTCCGCCGCACTGGCGAACCTATTTCGCGGTGGCCGATGCGGACGCCACCTGCGCCAAGGTCAACGAGCTCGGCGGCCGCGTCGTCGCCGAGCCGTGGACTACGCCGTTCGGCAAGATGGCTGCGGTCAGCGGACCGGACGACGAGGTCTTTCTGTTGAACGAAGGCGCGCCGCAGACGGACGACGCCTGAGCCGGCTGGAGCGCGGTCACACCTCATGGTCGAGGACTATCGCCAACTGAATCGCGACATGTGGGACGAGCGGGCGCCGGCCCACGCCGCCTCGCCCGACTACCAGGTGGAGCGTTTCGTCGACGATCCGGAGCATCTCTCCGATGTGGTCCGCTTCGATCGCCGCCTGCTCGGAGACGTCTCCGGCTTGCGCGGGGTCCATCTCCAGTGCCACATCGGCACCGACACGCTCTCCCTGGCCAGGCTCGGCGCCACCATGTCCGGCCTCGACTTCTCGGGCGCGTCGCTCGAGCAGGCTCGGGCCCTGGCCGCCCGGTGTCAAACCGACATCGACTTCCAGGAGGCCGACGTGTACGCGGCGGTGGAGGTGTTCGGCCGGGAGAGGTTCGACTTCGTCTACACCGGCGTCGGCGCGTTGTGCTGGCTCCCCGATGTGGGCCGCTGGGCCGAGGTCGTCGCGGGACTGCTCCGTCCGGGCGGCCGGCTGTTGATCCGCGACAGCCATCCCATGCTCTACTCACTCGACGATGCGCGCGACGACGGCCTGCTGGTCGTCCACCATCCCTATTTCCAGTACGCCGAGCCCCTGATCTGGGACGAGGACGAGACCTACGTCCAGACCGAGGTCGTTTTTCGCCATACCCGGGCCGCCGAATGGACTCACGGACTCGGCGAGATCGTCACCGCGCTGCTCGACGCCGATCTCGTGCTCACGGGGCTGACCGAGCACGACTCGGTGCCCTGGCGAGCGTTGCCGCAGATGGTGTCCGAAGGCGGCGGCGAGTGGCAGCTCCCCGATCACCGGGAACGGCTGCCGCTCACCTTCACCGTGCAGGCCCGCAAGCCCGGACCAGCGCAACGGTGAGCGCCCGGGCAACCGTGATCAGCTGCGTGACGGGCACCGATTCGTCGGGTCCGTGGGCCAGTCGCACGTCGCCGGGTCCGTACTGGAGTGTCGGGATGCCGGCGCCGACGTAATGGCGCAGGTCGCTGCCGTACGGTGCGCCGACCTCCGCCGGAACGGGACCGTCGGTGACGTCGGCGTGCGCCGAACCGATCAGCCCGCGCAGCGCGTGGCCGGGCGCCAACGCACCGCCGCGGAACTGACCGCCGGTCCAGCTGACGCGCGGCGGATGCTTACGCAGATAGGGATTGCGGGCCGCGACCTCCGTGACCACGCTCTCGAACTCGACCCGCGCGCCGGCCGGGTCCTCGGCAACGCGGAGCCCGTAGCGCCCCTCGGCCACCAGCAGATCGGGCACACTGCTGGACCAGTCGCCGGCGCGCACTCGCCCGACGACGAGCGGATAGGGAATCGGATAGTCGGCCAGCAGCGGCTCGGGGTTCCGGTTTCGGCGGCGTTGCAGCCCTTGCAGAGCGGCGTGGATGGCCAGGTAGGAGTCCAGGGCCGACGAGCCGGCGTACGGAGTGGCACCGTGGGTGGCCAGGCCGGGCACCTCGATCCGGAAGCTGAGGGCGCCGGCGTTCGCAGTGACCAGCCGGAGGTCGGTCGGCTCGGTGATCACGCAGGCGTCGCCAGCGTGTCCGCGTTGCAGGGTGGCGAAGGCGCCGAGCCCCCCGTCCTCCTCGCCGATCACGACGTGCAGCGCGTACGGGCGCTCGAGCCGGACGCCGCTCGCCTGCACCGCGGCCGCAGCGGTCGCCATCGCGGCGACTCCGCCCTTCATGTCGCAACTGCCGCGTCCGACGACCTTGTCGGCCGTGACGCCCGCTCCGTACGGATCGCCCGACCAAGCGCCAAGATCACCGGGCGGTACGACATCCACGTGACCGGCCAAGATCAACGCCGGCGGGCCCGGCCCGGCACTGGTGCCGACCAAGCCCCACGCCTCGGTCCGGTCGACCTCCTCCCCGGGGTAGCCCTCGGTGCCCCGCAACGCCGGCAGGTCGAGCAACCAGTGATCGACGTCGAGCCCGAGTCCGCGGAGCCGCTGCGCGCAGTTCGCGACGATGTCGACCTCGGCGGCACTACCGCCCACACTGGGTAGGTTGATCAACTCCACCAACGCCGCCACGAGCTGGTTCTCGTCCATTGCGGCCAGAGCCGCGCTCTCGGGCGCACTCAGCCGCGACATGACTGCTGAGTGTAGGGGTGCGCGGGTCTCAGGCCAGCAGCAGCGTGAACCGCCCTGCGTCTTCGCAGAACACGATCACGGCCGACTCCTCGTCGTCGAGCTCACCGTGGCCGACCGTGACGATGCTTTGAGCGACCCGCGGCGTGGCCGGGCACGTCAGGTCGACGACGAACCAACCGTCGGCCTCGAGTACGTCGGTGATCGTCTTGCGCTGAGCGCATCCCCCTCTCGCCGACCCGTCACTTCTGCGGCAACACGCCGTCGAAACGGCCGAAGATGTGACGGGTCGGCGAAATGCGGGGCGGGTCTAGGGTTGATGCATGAGCTCGCACGTGCTGACCGCGGTCGCGTGGCCGTACGCCAACGGCCCGCGGCACATCGGTCACGTCTCGGGCTTCGGGGTCCCCTCCGACGTGTTCTCCCGCTACATGCGCATGAGCGGGAACGACGTGTTGATGGTGTCCGGCACCGACGAGCACGGCACTCCGATCCTGGTCCAGGCCGAACAGGAGGATCTGAGTCCGCGGGAGGTGGCCGACAAGTACAACCGCGTCATCGTCGAGGATCTGCAGGGACTCGGCCTGTCGTACGACCTCTTCACCCGCACGATCACGCGAAACCACTACCGGGTGGCGCAGGATCTGTTCCTGGGCTTGTATCGCAACGGCTACGTGGTGCCGAAGACGGCGATGGGCGCGGTCAGCCCGAGCACCGGCCGCACCCTGCCCGACCGCTACATCGAGGGCACCTGCCCGATCTGCGGCTACGACGGTGCCCGCGGCGATCAGTGCGACAACTGCGGCAACCAGCTCGACCCGGTGGATCTGATCAATCCGCGTTCCCGGATCAACGGCGAGACTCCGGTGTTCGTCGAGACCGAGCACTTCTTCCTGGATCTGCCGGCCCTGTCCGGATCTCTGGGAAAGTGGCTGGCGGCGCGCACCGACTGGCGACCCAACGTGTTGAAGTTCAGCCAGAATCTGCTGGAGGATCTGCGCCCGCGCGCCATCACGCGCGATCTCGACTGGGGCGTACCGGTTCCGCTGGACGGCTGGCGGGACCAGCCCATGAAACGGCTGTACGTGTGGTTCGACGCCGTGATCGGCTATCTGTCCGCCTCGGTGGAGTGGGCGGCGCGGACCGGCGAGCCCGAGGCCTGGCGCCAGTGGTGGGAGAATCCGGACGCTCTGGGTTACTACTTCATGGGCAAGGACAACATCGTCTTCCACTCCGTCATCTGGCCGGCCATGCTGCTCGGGCACAACGGCGCCGGTGATCATGGTGGTGAGGTCGGGCCGCTCGGTGAGCTCCGGCTGCCGGACGAGATCGTCTCGAGTGAGTTCTTGACGATGAGCGGGTCGAAGTTCTCCACCAGCCGCGGCCAGGTGATCTACGTCGGCGACTTCCTCCGCGACTTCGGGCCCGACGCGCTGCGCTACTTCATCGCCGTGGCCGGACCGGAGAACTCCGACACCGATTTCACCTGGGACGAGTTCGTCCGCCGGACCAACTTCGAACTCGCCAACGAGTGGGGCAACCTGGTCAATCGCTCGGTCTCCTTGGCCCACAAGAACAACGGCGCGATCCCCGAGCCCCGCGATCTCCACAACATTGATCATGCTTTGCTCGGCGCCTCGCGCGAGGCGTTCGGGGTGGTCGGCGAACTGCTCGGTCGGAACCGCTTCAAGCAGGCCATCGGCGAGGCGATGCGGGTGGTCGGCGCCGCCAACAAGTACCTGTCGGAGGCCGAGCCGTGGAAGCTCGGCCACGATCCCGGCCGCCGGGACACCGTGCTGCACACCGCCTTGCAAGTGGTGAGCGACGCCAACACCCTGCTGACCCCGTTCCTGCCGCACGCGGCCCAGAAGGTGCATGCGGCACTGGGTGGCGAGGACGTGTGGGCCGCGCAGCCGGAGATCCGCACCGTCAGCGAAGACGGCGCCCCCGACTATCCCGTACTCATGGGGGAGTACGCCGCCGAGCAGGCGCGCTGGGAATCGCGACCGATCGCCGTCGGCCGCCCCTTGGCCAAGCCGACTCCGCTGTTCCCCAAACTCGACGAGAAGCTCGGCCAGAGCGGGCCCAGCTGGGCGCCGATCGGCTGAGGGGCGGGTGGGCGGTGGCATCGTCGAGAAAGTCACGGACGCTGATTGCTGTGGTTGTCTCGGCCGTTCTCGTGCTGACGCTGAGCCCGGTCGGCCTGTCCGCCGACGCCGCCGGGTGGCCGGGACGGGCCGGTGTCGAGTCCTGGGTCACCGATCTGCGGACCGACCAGCGCCTGGCGGCGCAACCCAGCACGGTCTGGCGTTCCGGCGCCGGGCGGGCCGGAGCGACGATCGTGGTCGACCCCACCCGCCGCTACCAGCAGATGATCGGCTTCGGAGCGTCGATGACCGACTCGTCGGCGTACGTGCTGTCCCGGCTGCCCGCCGGGGTCCGGCGACAGGCGATGCACGACCTGTTCTCGCCGACCGACGGGATCGGGCTGTCCATGCTCCGCCAGCCGATGGGCGCCTCGGACTTCGCCGTCGGGCAGGCGTACTCCTACGACGACCAGCCGAAGGGCGAGACCGACCGGGACCTGTCGGAGTTCAGCATCCGGCACGACCGGGGCTACATCCTGCCGCGGCTGCGCGAGGCGTACGCGCTGAATCCGCGACTGACCTTCATGGCGAGCCCGTGGAGCCCGCCGGGGTGGATGAAGACCACCGACTCGATGATCGGCGGGTCACTGCAGGAGCGCTACCACCGCGGCGTACGCCGACTACTTCGTGAAGTTCATCAAGGCGTACCGCCGGGCCGGGATCCCCACCGACTACGTCTCGATGCAGAACGAACCGCTGTACACGCCGCCGGACTATCCCGGCACGTGGGTGTGGCCGGATCAGGCAGCGACCTTTCTCGGTCGGTATCTCGGTCCGGCTCTGGCCCGCGAGGGCCTCGACGAGACCACGATCCTCGGCTACGACCACAACTGGGACATCACCGACTACGCGGAGGCGATGTACGCGGACGGGCGGGCGGCCCGCTACGTCCCGGGCACCGCGTGGCACTGCTACGCCGGTCGGGCCGTCGCGCAGTCGGTGTCGCACAACAACTACCCGCACGCCCAGGCCTTCCAGACCGAATGCTCGGGCGGAGAGTGGCAGGGCCCGGACGGGGTGTTCGACCGGGACGTGGCGTTCGAGATGACCATGGGCTCGGTGATCAAGGTGCCGCGCAACTGGGGCCAGTCGGTCGTCTTGTGGAACTTGGCCCTGGACGAGGACAACGGGCCCTTCATCGGCGGTTGCCAGACGTGCCGGGGGGTCGTGACGGTCAACGGCAACGACACCGTGACCAAGGAACTGGAGTACTGGGCGCTGGGGCACGCCAGCAAGTTCGTCCGGCCCGGAGCGGTCCGCATCGGCTCCTCCAGCCTGGCGGACCCGCTGACCGGGGAGGGCCTGACCAACGTTGCCTTCGCCAACCGGGACGGTTCGCAGGTCCTCATCGCCCACAACGGGACCGAGGCAGCGCGGACGTTCGACGTCCAGGTCGGCGATCGGCACTTCACGGCGACGTTGGCGCCGGGTGCGGCCGCGACCTACCGCTGGACTCCTCCGGCGCGGCTCACGCCGGCGGCGGACCTCGGCTGGGTCGACCTGGACTACGGCCGAGGCCCGGCGGGCACGCCCGGAGGCCGCTTGGTCGCCGGCGTGAGCCCCGAGGTGGTCAACGCCCTCACGGCGGTGAAGCTGGGGGAGCAGTGGCTCTCGTACTCGACGCCGTACGGATCGCGACTGGTCGCGGGCCCGGCTACCGTCCTGCCGCGAACCGGCTGGAAGCTGAGGCCGGACGGCGTCACGGAGGTGGGGGGCCAGGAGCCCGCGAAGATGATCGACGGCGACCCGAAGTCGCGGTGGAGCTCCGGCGAGGGCCAGAGCGGCGAAATGAACCTGGAGATCGACCTCGGCCAGGAGCAGACGTTCACCGAGATCGTCGTCGATTCTTCTCTGAGCATCGGTGACTATCTCCGCACCTACGCCGTGCAGACCTCCGACGATGGCACGACGTGGACAGATGTCGCCGCCGGACCGGGCAGGGCGGGAGTGACGGTGATCGCGCTGCCCGCTACCACCACGAGGTACCTGCGCATACTCAGCACCGGGTCCTCGGGCAGCTGGTGGTCGATCCACGAGCTGAACCTCAGGAACGCCACCGGCGCCGCTCCGGCCACACCCGGTCCCGGGCTGATCGAGGCCCGCGGAACCTTGGCCGACGGCGTTGAGCTGTCGGGCCACTACAACTCCGGGCGTCGCGCGGCGGAGATACCCTGGCCGATCCCGGGACTGGGGTACACCTACGTGCTGCCGCCGACCGCCGCCGTGACCTTTGCGGTCTCCCAGAGCGGCCCGCGGCGGCCGTCCACCGACGCAGACCTGGCCCGGACGCGCAGCGGCCGCTGAGCCCTTGTCGGAGCGTTCAGGTTTCCCGGATGCGAACCAGCACGCCGATCTTGTCGATCCGGTGCTCCGGGTTGCCGAACTCGTCGGACCAGAAGTTGCCCTCCGCCCGGTCTTCCGGCGTCCGGCAGGTCGAGAGCGTGATCATGGCCCGGCTGGCCGGGACACCGGGACTTCCGGGCACCGCCGCCGACTGGGCCGCGAGTGACCGCTCGGACCGGAACGAGGTTCGCCGGGTGTCGACGATCCGGTAGGTGTAGCGCCGGCCACCGGCGGCGACGTGCACTTCGTCGTCGTTGCGGAGATCCGGCAGGTCGAGGAAGGCCTGCGTCGAGGAGAGCCGGTGGGCGGTGATCACGTAGTTGCCGATCCCGCCCGGTCCGACGAGCCCGCCCGTCCCGTACGGACTGGCGGCGATGCCGCGGTTCTGGATCCGGGTGCCCCGGGCATCGTCGGGGGTGCCACGGTGCGGGCGTACGCGCAGATCCTGGATGTCGAGAGCCGGAATGCTCAGCCGGGCCACTCGCGGCCGGCCGTCACTGGCCAACGGCCTCGGCCGCGGGGTGGGCCTCGACGCCGGCTCAGGCGGTGGCGCGAGGCGCCGGAGGCGTCGGAGCGAGGGGCGTCGCCGAGGGGGTGACGACCGGACTCGGCGTGGCGTGCGCTGAGCTCGTCGACGGGCTTGGTCGAGGCGGCGGATCCGCAGGACCAAGGTCGACCGGTTGGGTCCCGCAACCGATCAGCAGCAGACCGACCACCAGCGTGGACGCACGAGTGATCGATGAAGCCCTCATCGCCGCCCACCCTAAGCGGCTGAGCAAGCCCCGATCCGTCTCCGAACCATCACCTCGCTCGAGATGCGCCCACCTGCTCGAGATGCATCCCGAGCGGCTGGGAGGATCTCGAGCGACGAGGAGTTCCGGGACGCCGGCTCAGCTCGTGACGCGCTGGCTCCGCGTCGTCGGACGGCAGACCAGCACCGGGCACGGCGCGGAGTGCTGCACCCGCGCTGCGGTGCTGCCGAGCAGGATCGTGGGGGTGAGGCCTCGACTGCCCGCGGCTAGCGAGATCAGGTCGGCGTCGAGATCCTCGGCCGCGCGGATGATCTCCTGAGCCGGGGAGCCGGTGCGGATCTGCTTGTGGATGGTCGGTCCCCAGCCGTCGAACTCCGCCGCGACGATGTCGACGGCCACCCGGGCTTCCTCGGTGAAGCTGAGCTCGGTCGGCTCGGGGTTGCCCTGCTCGCCCAACTCGTTGGCGAACGGCACCGCGGCGAAGGGGCTCACGACCGCGACGACCGTCACGTCGGTGATGTCGCGGGAGTCGGCGATCCACTTGAACTGCCGGGCCCCGACCAGGGAGGCCTGTGAGCCGTCGGTGGCGACGAGGCAATGCATGGGTCAGCGCTCCTTGTCCGGGGGCGGTGCGGCAGCCTCGGGGTCACCGCGCTCGGTGCCCGGGGGTCGTAGTTGCTTCTTCCCGAAGAACTTTTCGAGAAGGTACAGCACCAAGCCGACGGCCAGCAGTCCGGCCACCCAGTACAGCGACTCCGGATCGTCGTACAGGGTGTAGACGAGAACGACGAGGTTGCCGACGATGCCGACGTAGAGCAGCGGGGTGTTGGCCCTGTACACCTGCGGATGCTCGTCCCGGCCGCGCACCTTGAGGCAGGCCACGATCACCAGCGCGTAGATGAACAGCAGGAACACCACGGTGATGGTGGCCAGCCGGTCGACGATGTCCAGTCGGTCGTCGGCCGGCACTCCGGCGCCGGCCTGGCTGCTCCGGATCACCGCGCCGAGGATGAGCAGCGCTACGACGATGATGGTGCCGAAGATCAGCGCCACGTACGGACTGCGCCGGGTCGGATGGATCTTCGCGAACACCGACGGCACGATGTCCTCCCGGGCCATCCCGTACAGGATCCGGGCCTGGGCCGTCACCGTGACCAGGGTGGTGTTGCTGATCGCGGTCATGGCGATCAACCCGAAGATGACGATCATCACTGCGGCCGGGATGATGAAAAGGTCGGCCCGAATGACCTCGAGCAGCGTGTTGCCGGCCAGCGTGTCCATCGGCACGGCCAGGGCCGCCGCGATGGAGACCAGGGTGTAGATGATGCCCGCGGTCAACATGCCGCCGATCAGCGCCCGCGGAAAGGCACGGGCCGGGTCGACGGTCTCCTCGGCCACGTTGGCCGCGTTCTCGAAGCCCGTGCACGCGAAGAACGCCAGCGAGACGCCCGCCAGCACCGCAAGGATCGGTGAGCCCTCCGCGGTGAACGACAGCAGCACCCCGGGGTCATTGACGCCCTGAACCAAGGCGATGACGCCGATGATCATGACGATGACCAGACCGCTCAGCTCGATGAACGTCATGATGACATTGATGACGACCGACTCGGTGATGCCGATCAGGTTGATGATCGTGACGATGCTGACGAAGATCAGCGCCACGATGGTCGCCGTCCAGATCGACTCCGGCGAGATCCCGACCAGCCCGCCGAAGTAGCGCACGAAGCTCGACGACAGCGCCCCCACGGCGGCAAAGTTGGCCGAGAGCATGCAGATGGTGATGAAGAACGTCAGGATCGGGGTGCGGAACGCCTTGTTGATGTAGAGCGAGGCGCCGGCCGCCTGCGGGTACTTGGTGACCAGCTCCGCGTACGCGAGGCCGGTGATGAGGGCGATCGCCGAGCCGGCGAGGAAGGCCATCCAGAAGGCCCCGCCGACGGCGGCGGCCACCAGCGCCGACGAGCACGTAGATGCCCGAGCCGAGGACGTCGCCGACCACGTAGAAGTAGAGCTGCCTGGCCGGTGATCGAGCGCTTGAGCTCGCTGTGTTCGAGGATGTCCTCGGCGGCAGAGTGCTCGGCGTAGTGGGCCATAGTCGGGACCCTACTGGAACTCTCGTCACGTTCACATGACCGGGGGCCAGCCGATCCCGTGTCAACCGTTCGCGGTCAATCGGTACGGGTCGGCCGGGTAGACGCCAAGAATCTTCACGTCGGTGGTGAAGAACCGCAGTTCCTCCAGCGCCCGGGCCACGCCGAGGTCGTCGGGGTGGCCGTCGACCTCGGCCAGGAACTGGGTGGCGGTGAACTCGCCGCCGACCATGTAGGACTCCAGCTTGGTCATGTTGACGCCGTTGGTGGCGAAGCCGCCGAGCGCCTTGTACAGGGCCGCGGCCAGGTTGCGGACGTTGAAGATGAAGCTGGTCACCACGGGACCGTTCCCGGCCTCCGCCTGGACGAACTCCGGCGACAGCACCACGAAGCGGGTCGTGTTGTGCTCCTCGTCCTCCACGTCGGTGGCCAGGAGGTCCAGACCGTAGATCTCGGCGGCCAGCGGCGGGGCGATGGCCGCCTGGGTGACCTCGCCGGCGTCGGCGATCTCCCGCGCGGCACCGGCGGTGTCGCCGGAGATCAGCGGCACCCAGCCGTGCTCCTTGATGATCTTGCGGCACTGGCCGAGGGCGTGCACGTGGCTGTGCACGGTCTTGATCGTCTCCACGCTCGAGCCGGGCACGCCCATCAGGTGGAAGCGGATGCGCAGGAAGTGCTCGGCGATGATGTGCAGGCCGGAGGTCGGCAGGTAGTGGTGGATGTCGGCCACCCGACCGGCGATGGAGTTGTCGATCGGGATCATGGCGAGATCGGCCTCGCCGTTCTCCACCGCCGCGAAGACGTCCTCGAACGAGGCGCAGGGCACCGCCAGCCAGTCGGGGTAGTGCTGCTTGCAGACCAGGTGCGAGTTCGCGCCTGGCTCGCCCTGGTAGGCGATCCGCTGGGGACTGGTCACGGGCGAAGTCTGTCATCTCGGCGGATGATCGCCAGGGCTTTCCGCAGCGTGACCGGGCGGCAGCCGCGGGCGAGGGCGTACGCCCGGAGGGCAGGCTCGGCGCGCCAGAGCGTCAGGCCGCGACGCACCAGGACGCCGATCGGCTTGCGGTGCTCCCGGACGTCCCGGACGAAACGCAGGATCAGGCTGAGAGTCCGGGACCGGTCGAGATAGAGCGCGTCGCAGGAGAGGCCGGCACTAACGCACGCCGCGACCAGGTCGGGTGCGAACAGACCCTCGGCGACGAAGCAGTCGGCTCCGTCCGAGATCGAGCCGGACGGTGCCGGTGCGCCGGCTGGCGGCGATGTCGTAGCGAGGGACGTCGGCCCGACCCGTCCGGCACAGCTGGGACACGACCGCGAACGCGGCTTCGGCGTCCCAGGTCGCGACGTCGTCCCAGTCCACGATGCCCAGCGTCTGTGGGAGTCCGGGGTGGTCGAGGTCGCGGTAGAAGTCGTCGAGGGCCAGGTGCGGGTCGGCCGGCCAGCCGCGCCACCCGGGACTTGCCGCTCCCCGACGGCCCGGCCAGCAGCACAACTCGAATCAGTAGGAGCCGCCGCCCGCCAGCGACAGCGCCCCGGTGGGGTGCCACACCGTTTTGATCTCGAGTACGGACCGGAGTCGGGCGGTGCCGGGGGCCGCGGCGAAATCGGGCTCGCCCTTGGGCACGTACACCCGCTTCACCGTCTCGGCCGCGGCCTGCTCGAGCCGGACCCGAAGCTCGGGGTCGGCACCGGTGAGGTCCAGGGCGTTGACGTCGGAATGGGCGGCCAGGTGCGGACCCAGCTCCGCGGCCGAACCCGTCAGGACGTTGACCACCCCGCCGGGCACGTCGGAGGTGGCGAGGACCTCGGCGAACGTGACCGCCACGCACGGGTCGGCCTCGGCGGCCACCACCACCGACGCATTGCCGGTGGCGAGCACCGGAGCGAGCACCGAGACGAGGCCGAGGAGTGGGGCGCCCGTCGGTGCCAGGACACCGACGACCCCGGTCGGCTCCGGGGTGGAGTAGGAGAAGAACGGGCCGGACACCGGGTTGGCGCTGCCGAGCAGAGCGGCCAGCTTGTCGGTCCAGCCGGCGTAGTGCACCAGACGGTCGACGGCGGCGTCGACCTCCGCGACCGCGGCCTTCTCGCCGGCCCCGGTGCTCACCATGATCAATTCGGTGAACTGCGCGTGTCGCCCGTCGAGCATCTCCGCCACCCGGTAGATGACCTGTCCCCGGTTGTACGGAGTGGCCGTGGACCACGCCGCGAACCCCTTACGAGCCGCCGCCACCGCATCGCGGGCGTCCTTGCGTGAGGCCAGCGCCGCGTTGGCCAGGAAGCCGCCCTCGGCGTCCTTGGCCGAGTAGGTGCGCCCGGACTCCGACCGCGGGAACTTCCCGCCGATGTAGAGCTTGTACGTCTTGGGCACCGTGAGGCGCGTCATGAATGGAGCACCGCCTCGTCATCGGTGTCGAGGTAGGCGGCCATTCCCGAGGGTCCGCCCTCGCGGCCGTACCCGGACTCCTTGTAGCCGCCGAAGCTGGCGGTCGGGTCGAACTTGTTGAAGGTGTTGTCCCAGATCACGCCGGCCCGCAGTCCGGCCGCCATCCCCATGGCCCGGGATCCCTTCTCGGTCCAGACCCCGGCGGACAATCCGTACGCGGAGTTGTTGGCCTTGCTCAGCGCCTCGTCGGGCGTGCGGAAGGTCATCACCGCCAAGACCGGCCCGAAGATCTCGTCCCGGGCGATCCGCATCGACGGCGTCGCGTTGGTGAAGATGGTGGGGGAGAGGTAATAGCCGTTCTTGGGCAGCGGGCAGGAAGAGGTCCACACCTCGGCGCCCTCGTCCACTCCGGCGTCGCGAAGGCTGGTGATCCGATCCAGCTGCTCAACCGAGTTGATCGCACCGACGTCGGTGTTCTTGTCCAGCGGATCGCCCACCCGCAACGTCTCCACCCGATCCTTGAGCCGCTCCACGAACTCGTCGGCGATCGACTCCTGAACCAGCAACCGGGACCCGGCACAACAGACCTGGCCCTGGTTGAAGAAGATGCCGTTGACGATGCCCTCGATGGCCTGATCCTGCGCGGCGTCGTCGAACACGATGTTCGCGCCTTTCCCGCCGAGCTCTAGGGTGATCTTGCGTCCGGTTCCGGCCAGTGACGTGCCGATCTGGCGACCCACGGCGGTCGAGCCGGTGAAGGCCACCTTGTCCAGGCGGGGGTGGTTGACGAGGCTGCGCCCGACCTCTCCGGCGCCCGGCACGATGTTGACCACGCCGGGCGGCAGGTCGGCGTCGGCGATGATCTCGGCCAACACGAGGATCGACACCGAGGTCGTCTCGGCCGGCTTGATCACCACCGTGTTGCCGGCCGCCAGCGCCGGGGCGATCTTCCAGGCTGCCATCAGCAGCGGGAAGTTCCACGGGATGACCTGGCCGGCCACCCCGAGCGGCCGGGGTGCGGGGCCGAGGCCGAGATGTTGCAGCTTGTCGGCCCAGCCGGCGTGGTAGAAGAAATGCTGGGCCGCGTTCGGTACGTCGAAGTCGCGGGTCTCCTTGATCGGCTTGCCGTTGTCCAAGGTCTCCACGACGGCCAGCTCCCGGGAGCGTTCGGCGATGCCGCGGGCGATCCGGAACAGGTACTTGCCGCGTTCGGCGCCGCTCAGCGACGACCAGACGCCCTCGTACGCCTTCCGGGCCGCCTTCACCGCCCGATCGAGATCGTTGTCGTCGACGGTGGAAACTGTGGTCAGCTTCTCCCCCGTGCCCGGGTTGATCGCGTCGAGATCGTCGCCGCCGCCCTCGACGAAAACGCCGTCGACGTAGGGCAGGTAGCGATCCTTGATCGCCGCGATGGCGCTGGACTCCGGGGCCGGGGCGTACTCCCAGTTGATCAAGGTGTGCTCCTCAGTCCGTTCTCAATCGACGGTGACGTAATCGGGGCCGGAGTAGTGCCCGGCGAGTTGGGTTCGGCGCTGCATGATCAGGTCGTTCAGCACGGAGGAGGCGCCGAACCGGAAGTAGTACGGATCCAGCCAGTCCGGACCCGCGACCTCGTGCACGGCGACGAGGTAGCGGATCGCGTCCTTGCTGGTCCGGATACCGCCGGCCGGTTTCACCGCGCGCTGTTCGCCGGTTTCGGCCTTCCAGTCCTTGACCGCCTGCAGCATGACGTGGGTGACCGGCAGCGTCGCCGCGGGGGAGACTTTGCCGGTCGACGTCTTGATGAAGTCACCACCGGCCAGCATCGCCAACCACGACGCGCGGCGCACGTTGTCGTACGTGGCGAGTTCGCCGGTCTCCAGGATCACTTTGAGCCGGGCCCGGCCGCACGCCGCCTTGACGGCCCTGATCTGGTCGAAGACCACGCCGTACCGGCCGGCGAGGAAGGCGCCGCGATCGATGACCATGTCGATCTCGTCGGCCCCCGCCTCGACCGCCAGTCGGGTGTCGGCGAGCTTGACCTCGAGGCTGGAGCGACCGGCCGGGAAGGCGGTCGCGACGGCGGCGACCTTGACGCCCGAGCCCCGCAACTCCTGCCGAGCGACCGCCGCCATGTCGGGGTAGACGCAGATCGCCGCCGGCTGCGGCGTGTCCGGGTTGTCGGGGTCCGGCAGCATCGCCTTGCGGGCCAGGTTCCGCACCTTGCCCGGGGTGTCTGCCCCCTCCAGCGTGGTGAGGTCGACCATCGAGATGGCCAGGTCGATCGCGGCGAGCTTGGCCGCCTTCTTGATCGAGCGGGTGGCGAGTCCGGCCGCCCGCTGCTCGACCCCGACCGGATCAACACCCGGCAGTCCGAGCAGGAACCGTCTGAGCGACGTCTCGTCCTGCGCCGCGTCGTGCAGGTGGCTGGGGAGCCGGAGCGGCGTCGTCGTTGCCGCCGGTGTTCTCGCCGGGACCGTGGCCTGACTCATGCTGCCGATCCTATGTCCGCCAGGGCCGGCCGGACCCGTACGATCTGGCCCACCCCCCGGCAGCAGGAGCCGATCACGGCCGCGGCGAGCACGGACATGTCGTTTCGCGCCACATGGCGGACAGCGCAGCGTCAACGCGCGAATCCTGCTGCGCGAGCCGCCACGTGGCGGGAAACGCCCAGCCCCTACGACGACTCGCGGCGCTACGGTTTCAGCTGAAGGCGGATTCGCCGGTCAGGGCCTGGCCGATGATCAGCTGGTGGACCTCGGAGGTGCCTTCGTAGGTCAGCACCGACTCCAGGTTGTTGGCGTGGCGGAGGACCGGGTACTCCAGGGTGATGCCGCTGGCGCCCAGGATCGTGCGGCACTCCCGGGCGAT
This sequence comes from uncultured Actinomycetota bacterium, assembly GCA_963789345.1. Classification (GTDB taxonomy): domain Bacteria; phylum Actinomycetota; class Actinomycetes; order Propionibacteriales; family Propionibacteriaceae; genus Microlunatus. The sequence continues at coordinate 84,518 of CAWBKR010000001.1, forward strand.
GGCCAGTGCCTCACGCACGTTGTTGAGCTTGCCCAGACTGACCTGCTCGGGCCGGAGGGCATGCTCGTCCTTGAGGCGACCCAGGTGCACCGCGAGGAGGAAACCCTTCTGCAGTTCGAGGGTCATGTCGGCCAGTTTGGCCTGGGTGAGCTGATAGGAACTCAGCGGCCGGTTGAAGACCTCCCGGGTGGCGGCGTACTCGATCGCCGTCTCCAGGCAATCGCGGGCCGCGCCGAGGGCGCCGAAGACGATGCCGAAGCGGGCTTCGGTCAGGCAGGACAGTGGGCCCTTGAGGCCGACGACCTCGGGCAGGACCGCGTCGGCGGGCAGCCGTACGTTGTCCAGGACCAGTTCGGAGGTGATCGAGGCCCGCAGCGAGAGCTTGCGGGTGATCGGCGGGGCGGAGAAGCCCGGTGTCGCGGTCGGCACGACGAAGCCGCGGATGCCGCGGGTTCCCTCGGCCTCATCGGTCCGTGCCCAGACGATCGCCACGTCGGCCACCGAGCCGTTGGTGATCCACATCTTGGTGCCGTTCAGCACCCAGTCGTCGCCGTCCCGCTTGGCGCTCGTCCGCATGCCGCCCGGGTTGGAACCGAAGTCGGACTCGGTGAGCCCGAAACACCCGATCGCCTCACCGGCGGCCATCCGGGGTAGCCACTCCTGCTTCTGGGCCTCGCTGCCGAACTTCCAGATGGCGAACATCGCCAGCGACCCCTGCACCGACACGAGGCTGCGCACACCCGAGTCGCCGGCCTCGAGTTCCAGGCAGGCGAGCCCGTAGGAGACCGCGTTGGTGCCGGCGCAGCCGTAGCCCTCCAGATGCATGCCGAGCAGTCCGAGGCGGCCGGCCTCACGGACCAACCCCAGATCCAGGTGTCCGTTCTCGTACCAGTCGGCGATGTTCGGTCGCACCCGCTCGTCGACGAACGCACGAACGGCCTGCTGGATGTCGCGTTCCTCGGCGGTCAGCAGGTGATCGATCCCGAGCAACGCCAACGGTTCTTGCCGAGTCATCATCTGTCCCTTCCCACCACGTCCATGGCGGCCTTCTCGATCTCGTTCTCACTCAACAACACCTGGGCCGCGGCCGGACCCAGGGGCACGAAGGAATCGGCGCTCGCGACCCGGGCGATCGGGCCGGCGAACTGCTGCTCGACCAGAGCCGTGATCACGCCTTCGCCCACGCCACCGCTGTGCCGCGTCTCGTCCACCACCAGCACGCGGCCCGCGCTTCGGGCCGCCGCGATGATCGCCGCGATCGGAAGCGGGGAGAGCCAGCGCAGGTCCTGGACCTGGGCCCGGATACCGTTCCCGGCCAGCCGTCGGGCCACCCGAAGACTCATCGGCACCCCGTTCCCGAACGTGATCATGACCAGGTCCGGCTCCTGGTAGCTCCCGTAGCGGCGCGTCGAGCCGATCGGAGCGTGGTCCTGATCATCGGCGGCCAGCCACTCGCCGTCACCGGCCTGGTGCAGGTCGCGGGCGTGGTAGAGCGCGATCGGCTCGAGGAACACCGTCACCGACCCGTCCACCGCGGCGGCGGCGACACACGTGCGCAGCAGCGCGGCGGCGTCGTCGGCGCGCGCCGGACAGGCCACCACGAGACCCGGGATGTCGCGCAGCACGGCGAGGCCGTTGTCGTTGTGGAAATGGCCACCGAAGCCCTTCTGGTAGGCCAATCCCGGTACCCGCAGCACCATCGGGTTCCGGAAGCGGCCGGAGGAGAAGAACGAGGAGGTCGCGGCCTCGCCGCGTAGTTGATCTTCGGCGTTGTGCAGGTACGCCAGGTACTGGATCTCCGCCACGGGGACCATCCCGGCCAGTCCGACCCCGAGCGCGAGACCCAGGATCGACTGCTCGTCGAGCAGGGTGTCGAAGACCCGCGCCGCGCCGAACCGGCGGGCCAGGCCGCCGGTCACGCCGTAGACGCCGCCCTTCACGCCGACGTCCTCACCGAAGACCAGCACCCGCCGATCCGCGGCCAGAATCTCGGCCAACGTCGCGTTGATCCCCTCCGCCAGCGTCTGTTTCTGGAGCGTCCGTTTGTCGGGTGTCCGCTCGTGGCTGGTGCGCTCCGGGCGCAGGGCCGCCGCCCGCTCGGCCACGCGCGCGCGGCGCCGGGGGGCCAGCGGCGCCATCACCTGCTCGGCCGTCGCGAGCCGATCGCCGTTGGTCAGCCGGGCCGCCGCATCGGCGACGCATCGACCGGTCTCCTCGTAGAGCGCCAGCACGTCGGTGACCCGAGCTCCGTCGGTGAGCAGGGCTCGAGCCGTGCCCAGCAGGGGATCCCGGTCGAGGTCGGCCGAGATCTCTCGTGGCTTGCGATAGGCGATCTCGGCGTCGCTGCCGGCGTGGGCGAGGAACCGCACCGCGCGCAGATGCACGAAGACCGGCCGCCGGTGCTCGCGCGCCCGCGCGACCACCGAGGTGATCTGCGTCCACGCCGCTGAGGGACGGCTGCCGTCGACCGCGACGTAGTCCAGGCCGGGCCGGGAGCCGTACGCACGCTCGATCCAGCCGGCCGGGGTCGGAACGGAGATGCCGAGACCGTTGTCCTCACAGAGGAACACGATCGGCACCGGCAACCCGCGGTAGGCGGCGTTCAGCGCGGTGTTGATCGCGCCCGTGGCCGTCGAATGGTTCGCCGAGGCGTCCCCGAAGGAAGACACCACGACGGCGTCGTCGGGCCATTCCGTCGCCACCCCGACCCGCTCGGCCCGGTGGATCGCGATGGCGAGGCCGACAGCGCGCGGCAGGTGCGAGGCGATGGTGGAGGTCTGCGGGATGATCGCCAGGTCGGGATGGCCGAAGACCTTGTGCCGACCGCCCGCGATGGGTTCGGCGGCCAACGCCATCAGTCCCTGCAGGACATCCCGGATCGGGTCGACGCCCGCCACCTGGGCGGCGCGGGCGCAGTAGAAGCCGCCGGACCGATAGTGCAGCAACGCCGGGTCGGTCGGTCGCAGAGCCATGGCCAGCATGGCGTTGCTCTCGTGACCGGCCGAGCCGATGGTGTAGAAGCCCTCGCCGGAGGCCTGCAGCCGGCGTGCCGCGAAGTCGAGATGCCGTGAGGTCGCCTGAGCGCGGAAGAGCGCCCAGAGATCAAGACCACATGGCCCTTCGACAGGCTCAGGGCGCGACCCTTCGACAGGCTCAGGGCGCGACCCTTCGACAGGCTCAGGGCGCGACCCTTCGACAGGCTCAGGGAGCGAGGTCAGCGCGTGCCGGAAGTGCGCGTCCAGCGCCTCCGCCGGGGTGACCATGATCAGCCGAGCCGGAACTCACGGTCCGGAGTCAGCTCGATGACGTCCATCTGCGCCTTCTGGAGCTTGCCGGAGAAGTCCCAGTTGACCGACTGCCAGCGGGTGAACTGGTCGAGGACCCAGATCCCGGACTGGCGGGAACCGTTGCCCGACTTGCCGTTGCCCCCGAACGGGAGGTGCGCCTCGGCCCCGGAGGTGGAGTTGTTGATCGACACCATGCCGGCGCCGATCCGGTCCCGGAAGGTGAAGGCCTCGCGCGGATCCGTGGTGTAGATCGCCGAGGACAGCCCGTAGCCCGGGGCGTTGGCCAGGTCGCACGCCTCACCCAGGCTGGCGTAGGTGGTGATCCCGACGATCGGCCCGAAGGTCTCCTCCAGAAACAGCTCGTCCTCGCGGAGGACACCGTCCACGACGACCGGGTGGTAGAACAACCCCTTGCTCGGATCGCCGACGAAACCCGGCCGGGGGTTGTCGGCCGTGATCCGGCCGACCGGTCCGGCGACGCCATGGTGCGGCTGGATCCAGCCCAGGTAGTCCTCGTAGCGATCGGCGAAGCGTTCGGCCAGCATCGGACCCATCACGACGTCCTGGGTGGGGTCACCGACGGCCGCGCCGTCGACCGCCGCCTGGAACCGGTCCAGGAAGGCGTCGTGCACCGACTCGTGCACGATGACGGTGCCGAGCGAGGTGCAGCGCTGGCCGGCGGTGCCGAAACCGGAGAACAGCGCGCCCTCCACGGCCAGGTCGAGATCGGCGCTGGGTGTGACCACCAGCGGGTTCTTGCCGCCCAGTTCGAGGCAGGCGGTCTGCAGGTGACGGCCGGTCAGGGCACCGATCTCCCGGCCGACGGCCGACGAACCGGTGAAGCCCACCTTGTCGATGAGGCCGTCGGACAGGGCCGCCTCCAGCCCGGCGAAGGTGGCGTGCCCGTCGGCGTGGACGAGGCTCAGGACGCCGTCGGGCAGCCCGCCGCCGCGCACGAAGAGCTCGCACAGGGCGTCGGCCGAGGCCGCGGCATACTCCGCCGGCTTCCACACCACGGTGTTCCCGGCGAGCAGCGCGGGTACGAGATACCAGGCCGGCACGGCGACCGGGAAGTTGCCCGCGGTGATCACCGCCACGGCGCCCACCGGCTTGCGAAAGGTGAACAGCTGCTTGTCGGGCATCTCGCTGGGCACTGTCTGCCCGTACAGCCGCCGCCCCTCGCCGAGGAAGAAGTCACAGGTGTCGACGATCTCGCGGACCTCGCCGAGTGCCTCGGCGTACGGCTTGCCGATCTCCCGGGTGACCAGCCGGGCCAGCGTCTCGGCGTTGTCCTCCACGAGTCGGCCGATGGTGGCGATCGCCCGGCCGCGGACCGGCGCCGGCACCGCGGCCCACTCCGACTGGGCCTTGCGGGCCGCGGCGGCGGCCGACACGAACGTCGCGGCGTCGCCGAGGTCGACCTCGGCGACCAGATCGTCCAGATCGGCCGGATTCGTACTGCGATAGACAGTCATGAGACCAACTCCCGGACACGGGTGTCGACGGGGTCACCCAGGCGGTTCACCACCCGGCCGAGGGCCGCCGCCGCTTCGTCGATCTCATCCTCGCGCACCGACAGCGCCGGGCGGAAGCGCAGCGATCGGGGCCCACACCCCAGGGCCAGGACGTGCTCGGACTCCCGCAGATCGCTCAGCACCTGGTCCCGGAGAACGGTAGTGGGCAGATCGCACGCCAGGAACAGACCCCGGCCGCGCACGTTGGTGATCAGGTCGGTCTGCGCGGCGACCTCGGTGAGTTGGGTCAAGAAGTGGGCTCCCTTCGGCCCGGCCGCCTCGATCAAGCCCTCGGCCTCGATGATCTCGAGCAGCCGACGGGACCGGACCATGTCGGTGAGCCCGCCGCCCCAGGTCGAGTTGATCCGGCCCGACTGAGTGAAGACGTTGTCCGGAACCTCGTCCACGCGGCCGCCGGCCATGATGCCGCCGAGCTGCACCTTCTTGGCGAACGCGACGACGTCCGGGGTGACGCCGAGCTGCTGATACGCCCAGGCCGTGCCCGTGGTGCCGGCCCCGGTCTGGACCTCGTCGAAGATGACCAGGGCGTCGTGCGCGTGCACCAACTCGATCAGCTCGACGAAGAACTCGGCCCGGATGTGATTGTCGCCGCCCTCGCCCTGGATCGGCTCGGCGATGAACGCCGCGATGTCGTGCGGGTGCGCCTCGAAGGCCTGCCGCGCCTGGGCCAGTGCCCGCTGCTCGGCGGCCCGGACCTCGTCGAGGTGGTCGGCCAGCGGGAAGGTGATCGCCGGGACGTCGATCCGGGGCCAGTCGAACTTAGGGAACCGGTCGGTCTTGACGGGCTCGGTGTTGGTGAGGGACAGGGTGTAGCCGCTCCGGCCGTGGAACGCGTGGGTCAGATGCAGGATCCGGGTGCCGAGCTGTGGGTCGCGGCCGGCGGCTTCGTTGCGCCGGCTCTTCCAGTCGAAGGCGACCTTCAGCGCGTTCTCGACCGCCAGCGCACCGCCCTCGACGAAGAACAGGTGCGGCAGGGCCGGATCTCCGAGCACCCGGACGAAGGTGTCGACGAACTCCGCGTACGCGGTGCTGTAGACGTCCGGATTGGCCGGCTTGTTGACCGCGGCTGCGCCCAGCTCGGCCAGGAAGGCCAGGTCGTCCACCAGTCCGGGAGGATTCACGCCGAGGGGTGAGGAGGCGAAGAACGTGTACATGTCCAGATAGCGGCGCCCGTCGCGGGCGTCGACGACCCGACAGCCGGAGCTGCGCTCCAGGTCGAGCACCAGTTTCATTCCATCGGTCAGCACGTGTCGGCCGAGTACCTCGTGAACCTGATCCGGTGAAACACGGGAATGTCCGGTCACAATCGCCTCCTCGCGAAAGATAATCGGGTCATGCTCTCTCTATGCAAGAGATCATAGGGCACACGCTGCCCAGGACCCGATATCTACGCGAGGAGCGTCAGAGCGTCAGGAGGAAGCGGTGGTCCGCACCGGGGCCAGCAGCGGCACGCTCAGCCGCTGCGCCAACGACTCGCCGCCCTCGACCATCAGCATCCGGTGGTTCCAGTTGAACACCGGCCGCGCCAACGGGGACAACGCCCGCATCCAGGCGAGTCGCGGGGTGACCAGCCAGTCGAAGTGGACCAGAGTTCCGCCGGGAATCTCGCGGACCGACCAGCGACCGGACCCCCCGACCCGACCCGTCACCCGGACCTCCACTTCGACCAACTCCTCGATCCGCACCACCTCGGCGTCGAAGCTCATGGCGTACGGAAGCCGGGTCCGGAACGTGAAGCGCCAGACGGCACCCACGCCCGGGCCACCGTCGTCAGCGTCACGTGCGGGCTCGAGCGGGCGCGTGGCGCGTACCGAGGGCCACCAGTCGGGCCACTCGTCGAGTCGGCGCACGAACGCCCACACCGTCTCGACCTCGGCGCCGAGCCTCCACTCGTCGGCGAAGAGGTAACTACCCTCGCTGGGCATCGGCGTTCGACCGGTTCGACAGCGTGCGCAGGTACTCGTGCACCATGGCGACGACGATCGCTCCGGCGCCGACAGCCGACGCGACCCGTTTGATCGAGCCGTGCCGCACGTCCCCGATCGCGAAGACGCCCGGCAGGCTCGTCTCGAACATCAGGGGCGAGCGGCCGTCGACCGACGACGGACTCTGGGCGGCGAGATCTGGTCCCGTCAGGATGAAGCCCCAGCGATCCCGGACGACCTCTTCGCCGAGGCAGTCGGTGTGCGGGGTGGAACCGATCATCACGAACAGAGCGTCCGCCTCGACAGTGGTCCGAGTGCCGTCCTCCATTTCCTCCAGCACCAGATCGTGCAGCACCCGATCACCGGACCCGCCGACGACCTGCACACGGGTCCGGATGGCGACGTTGCCGGCACTGACCAGCTCCCGGATCAGGTAGTCGGCCATGGTCTCGGCCAGGCTGTGCCGCCGGATCAGCACAGTGACCTGAGCGGCGAAGCGCGAGAGGTAGACCGCGGCCTGGCCCGCGGAGTTGCCGCCGCCGAGGACGAAGACGTGACGGCCGGTCATGGCTCGGGACTCGCTGACGGCGGCGCCGTAGAAGACACCCCTTCCGCGGAGTGCCTCCAGCGACGGCACGTCCAGCCGACGCCACTCGGCCCCGGTGGCCACCACGACGCTCCGGGCGCGGAGAGATTGGCCGTCGGACAGACGCACCAGGCGGAGGTCACCGTCGCGGTCGATGCTGGTCACCGAGCGGGACCACAAGAAGGTCGCGCCGAACGCCCACGCCTGCTGATAGGCGTTGGCGGCCAGTCGGTTGCCGCTGATGCCCCGGGGAAAACCGAGATAGTTGCGGATCAAGGAGCTGTCGCCGGCCTGCCCGCCCATGGCGAGTGGCTCGACGACTACCGTCCGCAAGCCCTCCGACGAGGCGTAGACCGCAGCACTCAGCCCGGCCGGACCGGCGCCGATGACGGCCACGTCGAAGACTCCGAGGCCGTCCAACCGGTCCATCAGGCCAAAGGCGGCGGCGATCTCGATCGCGTTCGGGTTGATCAGGACGGGACGGTCGGGTCGGAAGCGGAGCACGACGACGGGCAGCTCGGGCGCGCTGAGTCCCAGGGCGTTCAGCAGCTCCTGGCCCGCCGGCTGCGCGGAGTCGTAGAACCCGGCGGCGACCTTGTTGCGGCGGAACATGTCGCGGAGCTCTTGGGACCGCAGCGCCCAGCGCTCTCCGATGATCTGCACCGCCTCCTGTGTCGTGCGATTGCGCTCGCCCCAGTCCTGCAGCATCTCGGCGATCGAGAGATGGAACTCCTCATCGCCTCGGGCGGCGGGGCGGAAGACCCAGGTGTCGAGATCCCCGAGCGCGATCGCCTCGAAGATCATCTCGGCCGTCTCCAACTCGCCCCAGCGCACCACGCCGGCGCGCACCGCCTGCGGGTGCCAATCCACCACCCGACCCAGGGCCTCCAAGCCGTCGGGATCCGCGCCACCGACCCCGGCCAGCACCGCGGCGACCGGAGCGTCGCCCGCCTGACGATCGGCCAGCCGCCGATCGAGTTCGTCGGGTTCGGCACAGAACTCGAGGTCGTAGTCGGCGCCGTAGCGCCGGCCGAGCTCACTGCGCAGGACGTCGAGCAGTTCGTCGTCTCGGGTCATGACGACCAGGGCCGGTTGCCGCGCGCCCCCCGCGTCGCTTGCGGTCACCTAACATATCTTCGGGAGGCGCCGCACGGCTGGTCAAGCTCCGCTCCGGCCACGCAGCTCGTGGAGACTCCAGTACGGGGGGACTGGTGATCCTGTCAGGAACGCGGCAGTTGCTGCGTGCTTTCGCGCTGCTCACGGCGCTGGCCTTCGTGGCCCTGTTCGTCGGATCAGCGGGCACCGACCGGCATTTCGCCTGGACCATCCAGCCGCCGGTCACCGCCGCCTTCCTCGGTGCGGCCTACGCAGCCGGCTGCGTGCTGGTCGTGCTCGCCGTACGGGCCGGGACCTGGGCGGCGTTGCGTATCCCGTACCTGACCATCACGGTGTTCGCGGTTCTGACCCTGATCGCCACCCTGGTGCACATCGATCGGTTCCACTTTGCTGCTCCCGGGTTGCTGGCCCAGCTCGCCGCCTGGCTGTGGCTGGCGGTCTACGTTGCGGTGCCGGTGCTGATGGTGATCATGCTGATCGCGCAGGAGCGCCGGATCGAGCCGACGCGCGATGTGCCTGTGCCGCTGCCTCGGGTGTTGTCGATTGCGCTCCTCGCGCAAGGGGTTGTGCTGCTCGTCCTCGGCGCAGCCCTCTACCTGATACCGAACCTGGAGCGCTGGCTCTGGCCGTGGACATTGACCCCGCTGACCGCCCGTTCCGTCGCCTCCTGGCTGGTCGCGTTCGGTCTGGGGGCGTTGTTGGCCGGCCGGGCGAACGACTCGGCCTCGTTGGAGATCTCGGCGTGGGCGTACGGGTTGATGGCGCTCTTGGAGCTGGTGGTGCTCGCTCGCCACGTCGGTCAGCTTCGCTGGGCGGAGCCGGCTGCGTGGGCCTACCTGGCCTTGCTGCTCGGTGTGCTGGCCACGAGCGTCGCGGGCGTCCGGCAGGTCAGAGGCCGAGCAGCGACGACATCTCGGCGCTGAGCCGGCCCAGGGCCGCTCGCGCGGCCCGTCGGTCCGCGGCGAGGTCGGTGCCCGTGGACCGGGGGACCCGCGCCTCGAGGTAGCACTTGAGTTTGGGCTCGGTTCCCGACGGCCGCGCCACCACCTTCACCGACGGCCCGGTGATCAAGACGGCGTCGGTCGGGGGGAGCTTCTGGGTGCCGGCGCCCAGATCGGTCACCTCGACGCCCTCGCCGTCCAGCGTGCGCGGCCGGGCCGCCCGGAGGCGAGCCATCGCCGCGGTGATCAAGGACAGGTCTGCGACCCGGACCGACAGCTGGTCGGTGGCGAACACTCCGTACTCGTACGCGATCTCGTCCAGGCGATTCGCCAGCGAGTGGCCGGACGCCTTCAGTCCGGCGGCGAGCGCCAGGACCCGGAGAAGCGCGGTGATCCCGTCCTTGTCCGGGACCGCTTCGGGATCGACGCAGTAGCCGATGGCCTCCTCGTAGCCGAAGGCCAGCCCCGGCACCCGGCCGATCCACTTGAAGCCGGTGAGGGTGTAGGTGAACGGCTGCCGATGGGCCGCGGCCATGGTGGCCAGCAGCGAACTGGACACGATGGAGCAGGCGTACGTCCCGCGCCGGCCGGAGCGGAGCGCGTCGTCGGCCAACAGGGCTCCCAGCTCGTCGCCGGTGAGCATCCGCCACTCCCGGTCGATCACCGCGGCCACCGCGCAGCGGTCGGCGTCCGGATCGTTGGCCACCACGAGATCGGCCCCGGTCCTGCGGGCCTCGGCCAGAGCCAGGTCGATGGCGCCGGGCTCCTCGGGGTTCGGGAACGGCACGGTCGGAAAGCGTGGATCGGGGTCCGCCTGCTCGGCCACCACCCGGGACGGCCGGAAGCCGCTGCGGGTCACCGCTGCGTCGACGACGGCTCGGCCGACGCCGTGCAGGGGGGTGTAGACCCAGTTCAGTTCGCGCGGCGCTTCCGGCGGGACCAGACTGGCGGCCCGTTCGAGATAGGCCTCCACGAGCTCGTCGCCGAGTGTCGTGTACGCCGTCGAGCGCGGGACGTCGCCGAGATCGTGTTCGGCGACCGCGAGGATGTGCGCACTGATCGCGGAGTCGGCCGGAGGCACGATCTGCGAACCGTCGCCGAGGTAGACCTTGTAGCCGTTGTCCTGCGGCGGATTGTGCGAGGCCGTGACCACCACGCCCGCCGCACACCCGAAGTGCCGGATGCCGAAGGCGAGCACCGGCGTCGGCAGCGGATCGTTGGTGATCATGGCGTCGAACCCGGCTCCCGCCATGATCTCGGCGGTGTCGAGCGCGAACCGGTCGGAGGAGAACCGCGCGTCGAAACCGATGATCACCCGGCCGCCGGCGAGGCCGGAGTCGATCAGGTACGCCGCCAGCCCCGCCGCTGCCTGTCCGACGACCACCCGGTTCATCCGGTTCGGCCCGGGCCCCAGGGCGCCGCGGAGCCCGGCGGTGCCGAACTCCAACCGGCCGGCGAACGCGTCGCTCAGCTCGGCCGTCGCCGCCTCGTCTCCGCCGTCGGCCTGCCGGATCAAGGCGGCCAGCGACTCGCGGGTGTCCGGATCCGGGTCCTGGGCCGACCAGGCCTGGGTTGCTCGCCGCAACTCAGCGGGCAGCTTCACAGGCCGGGAAGTCACAGGCGGGCAGCCAACCCGACCAGCAAGGCGCGCAGCTTCGGCGCGGCGGCCCGCCCGGCCTGGATCACCTCGCCGTGCTCGAGCGGCGTCGGCGAGATGCCGGCGGCCTGATTGGTGACCAGCGAGATGCCGAGTACCTCCAGGCCGGCCTCGCGTCCGGCGATGGTCTCCAGGGCGGTCGACATCCCGACCAGGTCGGCGCCCAACCGGCCGGCCATGATCACTTCGGCGGGCGTCTCGTACTGCGGTCCGCCGAATTGGGCGTACACCCCCTCGGGCAGGGCGGGATCGATCGCGTGCGCGATGTCGCGGAGCCGAGCCGCGTAGGCCTCGGTGAGGTCGACGAAGGTGGCGCCGATCAACGGCGTCTGGCCGGTCAGATTGAGGTGGTCACGGATCAGCACCGGTGTCCCCGGTTCCCAGTCGGGGTTCAGGCCTCCGCAGCCGTTGGTGAGCACGAGGATCTGGGCGCCCGCGGCGGCCGCGGTACGGACGCCGTGGACGACGGCCGCGACGCCGCGGCCCTCGTACAGGTGGGTGCGGCCGGTGAAGATCGCCGCATTCTTGCGGTTGGGCGTCCCGACGACGCGCAGGAGGCCGCCGTGCCCTTCGACGGTCGGCCGAGCGAACCCGGGGAGCTCCTCGAGCGGAGCCTCGCCGAGCGGCTCCCCGAGCTCCTCGGCGGCCGCCGACCAGCCGGAGCCGAGCACGAAGGCCACGTCGAGCGAGGCGATCCCGAACCGGCGCCGGATTTCGTCGGCGGCCGTCTGGGCGAGGGCCTTGGGGTCGTCACTCACGTCTGGCACTCTAGGCCGATTCGGAACGCGACGGGTCGAGCGGCCGGCCCCGGCACTCTGCACGGGAAACTGGTACTGCACATGGCGAATACGCCGTGAGGAGTACCGGTTTCCCATGCATGCATGGGAAACCAGCGCCCCCTACCAACCGCTGGAGCACGGCCGGGCGCGGAGTTCCGCGACGTAGTCCCGCGGGGCTCCCGCCGCCTCGGCCGCGTCGGCGAGGATGCCGAGATTGCGGGCACTCGGGATGCCGCCCTCGAAGTCGTTCAACACGTACACCCAGGCCGTCGCCTCGCCTTCCAGGGTGACCACCCGGACCCGGACCTTGCGGTACAGGCCCGAATCGGCGCTCTCCCACTCGTCCAGCGATGTCTCGTCGGCCTCGGTCACGTCGTACAGGGCGACGAACACCTGATGGCCCGTCTCCTCCGCAAGGGTCGGCAGCGGCCCGTCCCAGCCGTCGCCCCCGAAGGTGATCCGCCAGCCCAGCAGCCAGCCGGTTCCGCGCAGCGGCGAGTGCGGACACCGCTGGGCCATCTGCCCGGGGTCCAGATTGCTCCCGTACGCCGCGTACAGCACGGAGGCGAGGCTATCGAAGATCGGCCTGGTCAGGGGAAGTGGAAGAATGCGGACCGTGACCCGCGTAGTGATCATCGGCGGCGGCCCCGGAGGTTACGAGGCCGCCCTGGTCGGCGCCCAACTGGGTGGCGAGGTCACCCTCATCGACTCCGACGGCCTGGGCGGCTCGGCGGTCCTCACCGACTGCGTCCCGTCGAAGACCCTGATCGCCACCGCCGAGGTGATGACCGAGGTATCGGATTCCGCGGAGCTCGGACTGCGCCTGGACGGCGACAAGCCCGGCGTGGACGTCGATCTGGCCGCGGTGAACAGCCGGGTGCTCGATCTGGCCCGACGGCAGTCCGACGACATCGGCCGACGCCTGGCGGATCAGGGGATCCAGATCGTCGCCGGCCGTGGGCGACTCGACCGTCCGGAGAAGGTGGTCGCCGACACCGCCGACGGCGAGCAGTCGTTCGACGCGGACCTCGTCCTCATCGCCACCGGCGCCCATCCGCGCGTACTGCCCGACGCGCAGCCCGACGGTGAGCGGATCCTCACCTGGACCCAGGTGTACGGCCTGTCGGAACTGCCGGAGCGGCTGATCGTGATCGGGTCGGGCGTGACCGGTGCCGAGTTCGCCAGTGCCTACGACGCACTGGGTGCCGAGGTCGTGCTGATCTCCTCCCGTGACCGCGTGCTGCCCGGCGAGGACGCCGACGCGGCGCAGGTCCTGGAGGACGTCTTCGCGCGGCGCGGTCTGACCGTGCTGTCCCGGTCCCGGGCGCAGGCGGTGCGTCGCGACGGAAATCAGGTCACGGTGACGTTGACCGACGGGCGTACGGTCACCGGATCCCACTGCCTGCTCGCGGTCGGGTCGATCCCCAACACGGCCGACATGGGGCTGGTCGAGGCCGGTGTCGCGCTGGACGACCGCGGCTTCGTCCAGGTCGACCGGGTGTCGCGCACGTCCGTTCGCAGCGTCTACGCCGCCGGTGACTGCACCGGCGTCCACATGCTGGCCTCGGTGGCGGCGATGCAGGGCCGGATCGCGATGTGGCACGCGCTCGGAGATCGGGTGGATCCGCTCGACCTCAAGGTCGTCTCGGCCAACGTCTTCACCGCCCCCGAGATCGCCACCGTCGGGATGACCCAGGATCAAGCCGACGTGGCCGTACCCAAGGTGGCGACCGTCAACCTCCCGCTGGCCACCAACGCCCGAGCCAAGATGCAGGGGTTCCACGACGGGTTCGTCAAGGTGTTCTGCCTTCCGGTCACCGGGATCATCGTCGGCGGGGTGGTGGTCGCTCCGCGGGCCAGCGAGTTGATCTTTCCTCTCGCCATCGCGGTCTCCCACCGGCTCACGGTCGACGACCTGGCCGGCACGTTCACGGTGTACCCCTCGATCACCGGCTCGCTGGCCGAGGCTGCTCGCAGACTGCACCTGCACGGTCGCGAGGTGCTCGCCTAGGTTCTCGATGATCTGCGGCATGGACTGAACCAAACGCTGCTCCAGGTGCGTCATTCTGGTGTGGCGTCGGGTCGGTGAGCTGGCCGCGACGGAGAGCAGGGTGAGGAGCGCGTGTCGTGCGCGATCGTGATCGAGGCGAGTACGTCGATTTCGTGACCGAGCGATATTCGAGCCTGTGCCGCACGGCCTACCTGTTGACCGGAAACCACGCGACCGCCGAAGACGTGGTGCAGTCGGCCCTGGTCCGGGCGTTCGTGCAGTGGAGCCGAGTCCGACGGGCGGACTACCCGGACGCGTACGTGCGACGAATGGTGGTGAACGAGGTGCTCTCGCTTCGCCGACGACGCTGGACCCGCGAGGCCGTGGTGGAGGACACGGACCGGCTGCCGCCGTCCGCCGTCGAGGTGAGCCCGGAGGGTGCCGTGATCGCCCGACGGGACATGGCCGTCGCCCTGGCGTCGTTGACGTTGCGGCAGCGCGCGGTGCTGGTCCTGCGCTACTACGACGGGCTCAGTGAGGGCGAGATCGCGGAGACGCTGGGGATCCGCCCGGGCAGCGTGAAGGGGCACGCCCGGGCCGGTCTGGCGGCGTTGGGCGCCCGGTTGGGCGACTCGTTGCGGGAGGGCACGTCATGAGCACCGAGGACCTGGTCCGGCGGGCCCTCACCGACCACGCCCGGGACGTGTCGGTGGCGCCGGACGTGGAGGCCCTGGTCGCGCGGGGAACCCAGGCCCGCCGACGGCGCACGCTGGCGATCGTCGCCTCGATCGCCGCGACGGTGATGATCGGGGTGATCGCTGGTCGGCCCGATGCTCAGGGGTACGACTGGAGTGGCTCCGGTGGTCGGAACGCCGTCGCCGTCGTCCTCGATCGGGCCGACCGCGGCGGCCGGACCGAGTGCCGGTGCCGGGTTCTTCGCCGGCTCGGCGAACGTGCCCGTCGCGTTCACCGTCCCGGTCGGCTGGGAGGTGGTGGAGAACGCCTTCGTCGTGAAGTCGGCGGCCGACCCGGCTTTCGGGGTGGCGTTCTTCGACGTCGCCAACCTCTACGCCGACGGATGCCGCTGGGCGCTCGTCAAGCCCCCGGTCGGACCGGGAGTGGACGACCTCGTCACGGCGTACGGGAAGATTCCGGAGTTGCGCGCCGGCGCCGCGCGCCCGGTCACCGTCGACAGGTTCCAGGGGAAGCAGCTTCAGTTCACGGTCCCCGAATACGAGCCGAACACCTGCCAGGACGGCACATTCGCCCTTCTGCAGGCCGACAACGCGGGCACGAACACCGCCCAGGGTGGGGCTCCGAACTACTGGGCCCAGGCCCCGAACCAGCAGAACCAGGCGTTCATCCTCGACGTGGACGGCACCCGGCTCGTGATCTTCACCGCGTCTCCGCCCGACATCTCGGCGCAGGACCGAGCCGACCTGGAGACCATCGTCCGCTCCGTCCAGATCGGCTGAACCCGTACGCGGTCTCACTGAACCGGACGCCGCCTCGCGTGCGTCTATTCAGTGATCGCTTCGAGGAGGATCCGGATGACCAGCCGATCGATTCTGCGGAACCCGTCCCACGAGCCTCGGCGCGCCTTCCGGGCCCTCACCGTGGTGGTCGGCGCGACCGTTCTCGTCACGGCGTGCACGCCGGTCCCCGCCGACCAGCCCACGTCCGCGGGCAGCGGTCAGTCGAGCGCGGCCGAAACAGCGTCGGCGACCGGACCGACGGCGAGCGCGGCACCGAGCACCGGAACCGTGTTCTTCGCCGGCTCGGCCAATGTGTCCGCCACTGTCACCATCGCGCCGGGCTGGGAGGTGGTGGCGAACGCCTTCGTCCTGAAGTCCGGCGATGATCCGGCCATCGGGGTGGCGTTCATCGACGTCGCCAACCTCTACGCCGACGGGTGCCGTTGGACCCTCGTCAAGCCCCCGGTCGGTCCAACCGTTGACGACCTCGTTTCGGCGTACGGGAAGGTGGCGGACCTCGGCGCCACCGCGGCGCGCCCCGTCACAGTCGACGGATTCCGGGGGAAGCAGCTCCAGTTCACGGTTCCTGGCTACCGGGCGGCCGACTGCCAGGACAACACGTTCGCTCTCGCGCAGGCCGACAACGCCGGCACGAACACCGCGCAGGGTGGGGCTCCGAACTACTGGGCGCTGGCCCCGAACCAGCAGAACCAGGCGTTGATCCTCGACGTCGATGGCGCCCGGCTCGTGATCTTCACCGGGCATCCGCCCGACATCTCGGCGCAGGACCGCGCCGACCTCGACGCCATCGTCGCTTCCGTCCAGATCGGGTGACGTCTTGCCAGGGCTCTTCGCGACTGGCAGCCCAGGGCGGTCGAACCGGCGAAACGACAGCCGCCAGCTGCCAACCGACGGGGTCCTCGTAGGCTCGGACGGCGTAACCGAGAGCGCGTAACCGACAAAGGGGAGAGGACGAACGTGCCCTTCATCACCGTTGGCCAGGAGAACTCCGCCGACATCGAGCTGTTCTACAACGACCAGGGCAGCGGGCAGCCGGTGGTGCTCATCCACGGGTATCCGCTGAACGGGGCCTCGTGGGAGTTGCAGACGGCGGCACTCCTTCGGTCCGGGTACCGGGTGATCACGTACGACCGTCGGGGCTTCGGGGCGTCGAGTCAGCCGAGCACCGGCTACGACTACGACACGTTCGCCGCCGACCTCGACGCCCTCTTGACCAAGCTCGACCTGACCGACGTGGCCCTGGTCGGCTTCTCCATGGGTGGCGGCGAGGTGGCCCGTTACCTCGGGCGCTACGGACCGGGGCGGGTGAGCAAGGCCGGCTTCCTCGGCGCCGTCACCCCCTGCCTGCTGAAGACCGAGGACAACCCGACCGGAGTGGGCGGGATGGACTTCTTCCAGGGCTTCTCCGAGGAGCTGACGAAGGACCGGTTCGCCTTCTACACCGGCTTCTTCGCCAACTTCTACAACCTGGACGAGAACCTCGGGTCCAGGATCAGCGAAGAGGCCGTCCGCCACTCCTGGAACGTCGCCGCGGGTGGCGGAGCGGTGGCCGCGGCCGCCGCCCCGCTGACCTGGCCGACCGACTTCCGCGACGACGTCGCGTCGATCGACGTCCCGGTCCTCATCGTGCACGGAACCAAGGACCAGATCGTGCCCATCGACGCGAGCGCCCGCGAGCTGGTCAAGCGCCTGCCGGCCGCGACGTACGTCGAGCTCGACGGCGCCCCGCACGGTTTCCTGGCGACACACAGCTACGAGGTCAACGAGGAACTGCTGGGCTTCCTCGCTACCCGGTAGGGCTTCGGCGCGCCGGTAATCTTCCCGCATGGTGGAGCTCGCCTGGCAGACCGATCCCTCGGTCGACGCCGTTGCCGCGTTGGCCGATCTGCTGCGCGGCCGGTCGTGGACCGTGCTGACCGGCGCCGGCGTCTCCACCGACAGCGGGATCCCGGACTATCGTGGCCCGACCTCGGTTCGGGCGACGCCGATGCAGTACGGGGAGTTCACCGGCTCGCGGGCGGCCCAGCAGCGGTACTGGGCGCGCTCGTTCCTTGGGTGGCGCCGGATCGGCACGGCGCAGCCGAACGAAGGCCATCGCGCCCTCGTCGACCTGGAGCACGCGGGTCTGGTCGGGGTCGTCACTCAGAACGTGGACGGCCTGCACACCCGCGCGCGCAGCCGTACGGTGGTCAACCTGCACGGCGATATCGCCAAGGTGATCTGCCTGGACTGCGGTTCGCGTACGGGCCGGGCCGACGTGCAGCGGCGGCTCGACCGACTCAATCCTGGACTGAGGAGCCCGGCTCCGGCCGAGCACGCCGAACTCAGGCCGGACGGTGATGCCGTGGTCGCGGAGTGGACCGACTTCGCCCTCGCCGACTGCGAGGGCTGCGGTGGGCGGCTCAAGCCGGACGTCGTGTTCTTCGGCGAATCCGTGCCCAAGCCGCGCGTCGAGGAGGCCTACCGGCTCGTGGACGCCGGGGAGGTGCTCGTCGTGCTCGGCTCGTCGCTCACCGTCATGTCCGGCCTTCGGTTCGTCCGGCACAACTGGAAGCTCGGCCGACCCGTGGTGATCATCAACCGGGGCCCGACCCGGGGGGACGAGTTCGCCGCGCTGAGGGTGGACGCCGGCTGCTCGGAGACCCTGACGGCGCTGGCCGCCGCTCTCCCGTAGCCCGCGGCGGCACCCTTACGTCGCCAGATGCACCCTCACATGATGGTGCAACTGGCGACGAAAGGGTGCGCCAGGAGGGTGAGGAGGGCTATTCGCCGAAGCCGCCGAAGTCGAAGAATCCGCCGCCGTCGCCGCCACCCATGTCGCCACCGACATCACCACCGGCATCACCGCCGACGTCGCCGCCGGCGTCGGCACCGCCCATGTCACCCATGCCGGCGCCGTACCCGCCGAAGACGCTACCCATGCCGCCGAACAGCAGGCTGCCGATCAGCACGCCCGACAACATGTCGCTGCCGCTCCAGCGGCTGTAGTAGCCCTGGGCCCACGGGGCGTAGGCCTGGCCGCCCTCCCAGTACGGCACCCGCTGGGCGCCGACCTGGACGGTGCGGATGTAGGGATCGGCACCGGCGAGCACGCGCTCCGCGTCGGCCGGGCAGGCCGGGACGTCGCGCCGGATGCCGCCGGGGGGAGCCCATTCGACGTTCTGGGACGAGGGGCCGTGCGCCGGGTTGAAGAAGCACGGAGGCCGCTTGGCCGGCAGCGGCTGGCCGGCGACGCGCGCCTTGACGCAGGCGACGGCGTACCGCCCGTCCTCGAGGATCTCCGTGACGTGTTTGATCTCGTCGGGCTGGGTGACCGCGTCCAGGGACATCTTGGCGTTGTCGTACGCGTCGAGCGCGCGTTGGTAGTCCTGCTGCATCGGCTCGTCGAGGGGATGGCCGGCCACGTCGGTGTCGAGCCGCTGGAGCTCCTCGCCGAATTTGGTGACGTCCTCCTCGGCGGCGCGCTTGGAGGTGGTGAGCTGGCTTTCGAGCTCGGCCTGCGCGGCCGCCTCCCGCTGCGTGACGGCGCGGCGCCGGTACAACATGGCGCCGCCGATCACCGCGAGGACGACGAGGATGACGAGCAGTTCGGGCATGGGCTCCAGTCTGTCCCGCTGCCCAGCCGATTCGAAGCCGGGGCCCAGGTTCTTACTGTCTTTTTGGCCCGACGACCAAGCTCAGGGCCCGACGCCAAGCTCAGGGCACGCGTGTTGTCAGTCCAGGATCTCGCACAGGGTCGACCCGCTGGTCACGGTGGCGCCGACCTCGGCAGCGAGGTTGGCGACCCGGCCGGACCGGTGGGCCGTGAGCGGCTGCTCCATCTTCATGGCCTCGAGGACGACGATCAGGTCGCCGGCTTCGACCACGTCGCCCTCGGCGACCTCGACCTTGACCACCGTGCCCTGCATGGGGGAGGTCAGGGCGGTGCCGGCCGGTCCGGCTGAGGATGCCCCCGACCGTCCGCCGGTGCGCCGGGCCGGCTTCTTGGCGCGAGCGGTGGCGCCTCCGTTGCCGGCTCCGAAGCCGGCGGGCACGACGACCTCGAGCCGCTTGCCGTTCACCTCGACCAGCACCTTCGTGCGCTCCTCCGGCTGGTCGGGGGTGGCGCTCGGACCCTCGTACGGAGCGATGTCGCCGCCGAACTCGGTTTCGATCCAGCGGGTGTGGACCCCGAAGTGGCCGTCCGCACCGGTGAAGGCGGGGTCGTCGAGCACCGCCCGGTGGAACGGCAGGACGGTCGGCATCCCCTCGATCACGAGTTCGCGCAGAGCCCGCCGGGCACGAGCGAGTGCCGTGTCCCGATCGGCGCCCGTGACGATGATCTTGGCCACGAGGGAGTCGAAGGTGCCGGGCACGGTCATGCCGGCTCGGTAGCCCTCGTCGACCCGCACCCCGGGCCCGGCAGGCGGCGTCCAGGCGGTGAGGGTGCCGGGTGCGGGCATGAAGTTGCGGCCGGCGTCCTCGGCGTTGAGGCGGAACTCGATCGAGTGCCCGGAGACGACCGGATCGTCGAAGCCGAGCGGCTCGCCCTCGGCGATCCGGAACATCTCCCGGACCAGATCGAGCCCAGTCACTTCCTCCGACACCGGGTGCTCCACCTGGAGCCGGGTGTTGACCTCGAGGAACGAGATCGTCCCGTCCTGCCCGACGAGGAACTCGCACGTGCCCGCGCCCACGTAGCCGGCCTCGGTCAGGATCGCCTTCGATGCGCTGTACAGCCGCTCGGTCTGCTCGACCGAGAGGTACGGCGCCGGCGCCTCCTCGACCAGTTTCTGATGCCGGCGCTGGAGGGAGCAGTCGCGGGTGGAGATCACCACCACGTTGCCGTGGGTGTCGGCCAGGCACTGCGTCTCGACGTGCCGGGGCTTGTCCAGGTAGCGCTCGACGAAGCACTCGCCGCGTCCGAAGGCGGAGACGGCCTCGCGAGTGGCCGACTCGAAGAGTTGCTCGATCTCGCCCAGTTCCCGGGCCACCTTGAGCCCGCGACCGCCGCCGCCGTACGCGGCCTTGATCGCGATGGGCAGTCCGTGCTCCTCGGCGAAGGCGCGCACCTCGGCGGCGTCGGCCACGGGATTGGGGGTTCCGGGTACGAGCGGGGCCCCTACCAACTGGGCGATGTGCCGGGCCTGCACCTTGTCCCCGAGCGCGTCGATCGCGGCCGGCGGGGGACCGATCCAGATCAGGCCGGCCTCGATCACGGCGGCGGCGAAGGCGGCGTTCTCGGCCAGGAAGCCGTAGCCCGGATGGATGGCGTCGGCACCGCTCTTGGCGGCCGCGCCCAAGATCTTGTCGATGTCCAGGTACGTCTCCGCCCGGCGTCGTGCCGCCCAACGCGTACGCCTCGTCGGCCAGGGTCACGAACAGCGCCTCGGCGTCGGAGTCCGCGTACACGGCCACACTGGCGATCCCGGCGTCGGCTGCGGCCCGGATCACCCGAACGGCGATCTCGCCCCGGTTGGCGATCAAGACCTTGCGGATGTCCACTCCAGCCTCCTTGGATCCTCCTCGATCACGAGCGGGAGTCTAGACCGAATCGCACCGTCTCTCCGGGCCGCAACTGGGCGGCGTGATCGGTGTCGCGTTCGGTGAGCACGGCGAGGACCGGGTAGCCACCCGTGACGGGATGATCCGCGCCGAAGATCAGCGGTTGTCCCGACGCCGGGACCTGGACGGCGCCGCGGACCAGGCCCTCCGAGGGGAGCTCGTCGGTGCGGCTGCGCGGCAGGGTCGGGCCCTCCAGCCGTACCGCGACCCGGTTCGAGTCCTGGCTCACCGTCCAGGGCTGGTTCACGAGGGCTTCCCAGGCCTCGTCGGTGAACCAGTCGCGACGTGGACCGGCGAGTAGGCGCAGCGTCTTGCGAGGCTGGTTGGGCGGGGCCAGGTCGGTGTCGGGGAAGCGGCGTTGGGGACGGCCGATCTTGAGTTGCTGTCCCGGGCTCAGGGGTTCGGGGCCGAGGCCGGAGAGCGTGTCGGTGGATCGGCTGCCGAGCGTGCGGTGACCTCTGACGCCGCCCCGGATGGCCAGGTAGTTGCGGATGCCCTGGCGCGGAGGCCGGACGATCAGGGTGTCGCCGGGACGCAGGGGTATCGAGCTGTGGGATCCGGTCGGTGCGCCGTTGACCAGCACCTCGGTCGGTGCCCCAGTGACTGCCACCCACAGGAGTGAGGCGGAGCGCACCACCAGGCCGCCGAGCAGGCATTCGACCGCGGCCGCGTTCTCCTTGTTGCCCACGAGCCGGTTGGCCAGCCGCAGTGCCGTCCGATCCGCGGCTCCGGACGGCGAGACACCCAGGTGTGCGTAGCCGGGCCGTCCGAGGTCCTGGATCAGAGCCTGAGCTCCCGTCCGTTCGACGATGATCATTCTTTGTGTTCTGAGCTTGTCGAAGGGACGAACCGGACTGTTGCCCCCGGCTGGAGAAGGGCCGGCGGGTCGCGATGAAGGTCCCAGAGGGTGGCGGAGGTGGTTCCGATCAGTTGCCAGCCGCCGGGGCCGGAACGGGGATAGATCCCGGACCAGCGGTCGGCGAGCCCGACGGCACCCGACGGCACCTGCGTGCGCGGGGTCTCACGGCGCGGCACGGTGAGGCGCTCGTTCTGCCCGTGCAGATATGCGAAGCCCGGCGCGAAGCCGCAGAAGGCGACCGTCCAGGTCTGCTCCGAGTGCGCGGCGACCACGTCCTCAGAGCTCATGTCCAAGCGTTCGGCCACCTCGGCCAGGTCCTCACCGGAGTAGTCCACCTCGATCGTGATCGGATCGCTCGCGGTCGGGTCGACGGCCGGCGGCGCGAGGTGCTCGAGTTGGTGGCGTCGCCGACTGCTCAGGGCCGACCGGAGCCGCAGCAGCAGCGTCTCCGCGCCGACGACCACTTCCTCGATCTCCGGCCAGCGCTCCGCCGCCAGCGCAGCCCGTACGGCCTGGGTGTCGTCGAAGTCGGCACAGCTCAGCAGGAGCGCTCGTTCGCCGTACGGCAGGAGCCTCCGGCTCATGAGATTCGCGCCACGAACGAGCGGATCTCCACGTCGGCGGCAACCAGGGCGTCGCGTACGGCTCGGGCCATCGCGACGGCGCCGGGGGTGTCACCGTGGGTGCACATCGAGCCGTATGTTTCGCTCCGGGCCGCCTCGACCGCTCGCTCCGCGGCCAGGTGCGGATCGCTGATGAGGGCGCCGGGCCGGCGCCGGTCGACCAGCCGGCCATCGTCGGTGTAGGCCCGGTCGATGAAGTATTCGGGCACCGTGCGCAGGCCGCGATCCTCGGCGGCGCGCAGCAGCATGGAGTCCGGCAGACCAAGCAGCGGCAGTTCGGGATCGACGGCGACCACCGCGTCCACGATCGCGCTCGCCTGGCCCGCGTGCTCGACGGCAGCGTGGTAGAGGGCGCCGTGCGGCTTCACGTAGCCCACCCGGCCGCCTTCGGCTCGCGCCAGCGCGTCAAGTGCGCCGATCTGGTAGATGACGCCTGCCGTCAGGTCGGCGGGGGAGATGTCGAGGAAGCGGCGCCCGAATCCGACGAGATCGGGATAGCCCACCTGGGCGCCGATGACCACGCCGTGGTCGACAGCGCTTCGACACGTGGCGCGCAGCGTCAGAGGATCGCCGGCGTGGAATCCGCACGCCACGTTGGCACTGGTGACCAATGCACACATGGCCTCGTCGTCGCCCAGGGTCCAGCGCCCGTACGACTCGCCGAGATCGGCGTTCAGGTCGATCGAGAATCGGGCGGCCACCGACCCATTGTCAGCGAGAGGCCCGTTGTGAGCGAGGGGGTCGGCTTCGACACCTCGGATCAGGGCTTCGCCGCGCACCGAGTCCGCAGCGTCCGCATCCGGCCGAGCAGTCACTTCTACGGCGACACGCCGTTCAAAGCGCCGAAGATGTGACGGGTCGGCGATTTTGAAGGGCGGGAAACCCCGTAGACGTGGGTGTGGGGTCCCTTCAAGTATGAGTTGAAGGGACCCCACTGGTTGGCCGGAGTGTGTGACGTCTCCCGCCGACCGGTCGACCCGTCAGATTCCAGCATCCCGTCACCGGCTGCTGCGGCGAGTCGCCTCGCCGGGTGAATCCTCGGTTTCGTCCGATCCCGCATTTCCTTTCGGAAGTGCGTAAGAGATTTCTACTCCCTCCCCACGCCCCCCGCAAGCCCTTTGCACAAAGAACTTTCGCGGATCTCTCTGTCCACCGACGTGTCCACATCTTCGTGCCCGTGGTACACCGAAATGATCATGTTCTCCACAGCAGGAGCGCACAGGTGTGGATGGCTTGACTCCCGATTCTTGCTGCGCGAGCCGCCACCTGGCGGACAACGCCACCTGCCTTCCAGACGTCCGAGGTGGGCGACGGTCGGAGCTTGCGAGAGGCCCTAACCTGACCTCATGGAGCCGGAGCCGGACACCAAGGACTGGACCTGGACGCTCACCCGGCGCTGTGAGCAGTGTGGCCTGGCCGCCGGCGGGGTCGACCCGGCCGACATCCCGGATCGGGCGTTCGTGGCCGCCGAGGAATGGGTGGCGATTCTCCGGTCGAGTCCCGCGGTGCGTGAGCGGCCGGAGCCGGACGTCTGGTCGCCGCTCGAGTACGGCGCGCACGTCCGCGACGTGTACCTGCTCTTCGACGCGCGGCTGGTCCAGATGCTGACCGAGGACGAGCCGACCTTCGCCAACTGGGACCAGGACGACGCGGCCATCTCGTCTCGTTACTCCGACGCCGATCCGGAGCAGGTCGCCGACGAGCTCGAGGCGGCCGCGCAGGTGTTCGTCGCCCGGTTGGGCGCCCTCGAGCCGGATCAGCTTTCGCGACGAGGTCGCCGCTCGGACGGGGCAGAGTTCACGGTCACCACCTTCAGCCAGTACTTCCTGCACGACGTGGTCCACCATCTCTGGGACGTGACCGGCCAGCAGGACGGCGCGGCGTCGCTGCACGCTAGAGCGCTGAGGCCAGGCGCGTTCAGGTCGGCGCCGGCAGCGCGCCTCGAGCTCGTCGAGCTCGGCGAGCGACTCGTCGAGGTCGCGGCGCTTCTGCAGCAGCGCGGACCGCCGACGGCCGATGTCGTCGATCAGGTACTCCAGCTGGCCCGCCTCGCCGGGGGTCTCGTCGTACATGTTGATCACGTGGTCGATCTCGTCGAGGGTGAAGCCGAGTCGCTTGCCGCGCAGGATGAGCTGCAGCCGTACCCGGTCCCGATCCCGGAACACCCGGCTGCGGCCCCGCCGCTCCGGGGCGAGCAAGCCCTTGTCCTCGTAGAACCGGATCGTCCGCAGCGTCGTGTCGAACTCGGACGCCGAGCTCGCCGATGCTCCAGGTGCGGCTCGCTCACCCCGACGAGTATAGTGATTGACGCTTACGTAAACGTAAGGTGTCGCCTGCATCGAGGTGCGCATGCCAGGATCCGATTCGCTGTCTTCCTCTTCGCTGTCTTCCTCTTCGCTCTCGCTATTCGCTGTCGGAGGAGCACGACGACTTCCGTGCCGCCGTCGCCGAGTTCGCCGCCGAGCAGCTCGCGCCGCACGTCGCCCGGTGGAACGCGGCGCACGAGCTGCCGCTGGAGGCGGTCAAGCAGATGGCCGACTTCGGGCTGTTCGGTCTGAACGGTCCCGAGGAGTACGGCGGGGCCGGCGACTTCACGAGTCTGTGCGTGGCGATCGAGGAGATCGGACGTGTCGACCAGTCCCTGGGCCTCACCCTGGAGGCGGCCGTCGGGCTCGGCAGCAACCCCATCGCGACCTTCGGAACCACCGAGCAGAAGCAGCGCTGGCTGCCCGACCTGCTCGCGGGGCAGGCGCTGGCGGCGTTCGGCCTCACCGAACCGGACGCGGGATCAGACGCCTCCGCCACCCGGACGACCGCCGTGCCGAGCGACGCGCGGCTGGCTGATCAACGGCGCCAAGCAGTTCATCACCAACTCCGGCACCGACATCACCTCGGTCGTCACCGTCACCGCCCGTACGGGAGCCAAGCCCGACGGACGCCCCGAGATCTCGTCGCTGCTGGTTCCGGCGGGTACGCCGGGGCTGGCCGTGGGCCCGGCCTACGACAAGTTGGGCTGGCACGCCTCCGATACCCACCCGCTCAGCCTGACCGACGTCCGGGTGCCCGAGGATGCCCTGCTCGGGGAGCGTGGGCGGGGCTACTCCCAGTTCCTGTCCATCCTCGACGACGGCCGCGTGGCCATCGCCGCGCTGGCGCTGGGCTGCATCCGGGCCTGTCGGGACCTCGCCCGGGACTACGCCCTGGAGCGACACTCCTTCGGCGGCCCGATCGGCCGCAAGCAGGCGGTCGCCTTCGCGATCGCCGACCTGGACGTGATGGCTCACACCGCCGGCCTGCTCGTCTACGCGGCGTCGACGGCCAAGGACGCCGGTGCGCCGGCCGCGGAGTTCAAGCGGGCTGCCTCGATCGCGAAGCTCTACTGCTCGGAGTCTGCGGTCTCCGCGACCCGGATCGCCACCCAGGTGTTCGGTGGCTACGGCTTCATGGAGGAGTACCCGATCGCGCGCTTCTACCGCGACGCCAAGGTGCTGGAGATCGGTGAGGGGACATCGGAGGTGCAGCGGTTGTTGATCGCCCGCGGTCTGGGTCTTCCCGTCGAGTAGCGTCCAGTCATCGTGGATGTGCCCGACCTCGGAGACCGGCTGGCCGCCGCCCAGGCTCGCGCGCTCGCGCCCGGTCCGCAGGCCGCCGCCAAGCTGGCCGCGGCGGGAAAGCTCTACGTGCGAGACCGGATCGAGGAGTTGTTCGATCCCGGCAGCTTCGTGGAGGACGGCCGGCTCGCCAATGCACTCGCAGGCGCGTCGGGGGGGCGCGGGGGGGTCGTCACCCCTGGCACTGAGACACGCCTGCCCGCCGACGGGGTGATCACCGGTCGTGGCCTGGTCAACGGCCGGGCCGCACTGGTCGTGGCGAACGACCCGACCGTCAAGGCCGGCTCCTGGGGCGCGCGTACGGTCGAGAAGATCATCCGGATGACCGAGGTCGCCTTGCGCGACGAGCTGCCGATCTTCTGGTTCATCGACTCCGCCGGCGCGCGGATCACCGACCAGGTCGACCTGTTCCCCGGTCGTCGCGGCGCCGGCCGGATCTTCGCCAACCAGGTCGCGCTGTCCGGCAAGGTGCCCAGATCTGTTGCCTGTTCGGCCCGAGCGCGGCCGGCGGCGCGTACATTCCCTCGTTCTGCGACATCGTGATCATGGTCGAGGCGAACGCGTCGATGTACCTGGGCTCGCCGCGGATGGCGGAGATGGTGGTGGGGGAGCGAGTGAGTCTGGAGGAGATGGGCGGAGCGCGGATGCACGCCGAGGTGTCCGGCTGCGGTGATCAACTCGCCGTCGACGACACCGACGCCATCGATCAGGCGAAGGCCTACTTCGGTTACCTGCCGGGGAACTGGCGCGAGCGTCCGCCCAGCTACGCGGGCGGCGACTCGGCCCGTCCCTTCACCGCCGATCTGGTGCCGGCCGACGAAGCGCGCGGGTACGACATCCACACCGTTGTCGACGCGATCGTCGACGACGGCTCGTTCTGGGAGGTGAAGCCACTCTTCGCTCCCGAGCTGGTGACGGGATTTGCTCTGCTCGACGGGAATCCGGTCGGCATCGTCGCCAACCAGCCCGCGGTCAGGGGCGGGGTGCTGTTCGTCGATTCGGCGGACAAGGCGGCCCGGTTCATCTGGCAGTGCGACGCGTTCAACGTGCCGCTGCTCTATCTCGCTGACGTACCGGGCTTCATGATCGGCAGCGCGGTGGAGCGCCAAGGGATCATCCGGCACGGAGCGAAGATGATCACGGCTGTGGCGGAGGCCACGGTGCCGACCATCTCGGTGATCGTCCGCAAGGCGTACGGAGCGGGGCTGTACGCGATGGCCGGACCGGGCTTCGGGCCGGACGCCTGTCTCGCCCTGCCGACCGCCAAGATCGCCGTCATGGGCCCGGAGGCGGCGATCAACGCGGTCTACGCCAACAAGATTGCGGCGCTGGCCGAGGCCGACCGTGGACCGTACGTGGCGGGCCTGCGCGCTGCGTACGAGGAAGACATCGACATCCTGCATCTGGCGAGTGAATTGGTCGTCGACGACGTGGTGGAACCGGCCGACCTTCGAGCCCAGTTGATCGCCCGCTTCGCGGCGGCCGCCGGCAAGGACCGGCACTTCTCCACCCGCCGACACGGCGTCCCCCCGGTCTGACCACCAGCACCCGGGCCGGAGGAGACCCCCACCCCCCAAGAAACCGGGAACTGTTAACAGATTCCGCAAATGGGGGCTCTCAAAGTCGACATTCGGGGAAACTGTTAACAGTTTCCGCTATTGCGGGGGCGTGGGACGGGGGCGGTCGTCGGGCGGCGCGGGGCGTGGAACGGGGGCGTGGGGAGACCCTCAGGGGCGCGGCGCTCAGGGCGTCCACTTGTGCCCGAAGACCAGGATGAGGGCTCGCAGGCCGAGCACGCTGCCGACGAACAGGAAGATGAAACCGAGCAGGTCGTAGAAGCCGATCGTCGCGGTGAGCATCGGACCGCCCTGGGCGGTGAGCAGTACGATCGCCGCCACGGTGATGGCCGAGGCCAGCAGGGCGACCACCAGCTGATGGGTGAGCCCCAACAGGAACCCTCGGTCCGCCGGATCGTTGAGCACTCGGACGTTGACGGCCAGCCGGCCCTTCTCCAGGTCCGCGGTGATCTTGTCCAGTCGACGCGGAATTCGCCGGATCACCGGCACCAGGCCCACGAGCTCGGCCTCGACCTGCTCGCGGATCGAGCTGGGCGACATCGAATCCGCGAAGAAGGCCTCGCCGTGCCGACGGGCGCTGACCACCAGGTTGAACGACGGGTCCAGCAGCCGCAGGCTGCCCTCGAGCGACGCCAGGGTACGGAAAACGGCGGCGATCTGCGGCGGTACGCCGAATCCCCAGCGGTTGACGAGGTTGAACAACTGGGCGAACATGCCGCCGGTGCTCCGGGTGCCACCGCGGAACCGCACCAGCAGCTGACCGATCTCGCGTTCCAGCAACCGGTCGTCAACGGGCATCGCCGGCGGGTCCATCAGGTCCATCAGGGCGTCCGTGGCGCCGAGACTCGAACCGCGATCGATCGAGAGCACCAGGGTGGTCAGCGCGCCCCGAGCGGCATCGTCGAGCCGCCCGACCGACCCGAAGTCGAGCAGTTGGAGCTCGGCGTCGGGACTGAGCAGCACGTTGCCCGGATGCAGATCCGCGTGGAAGACGCCGCCGACCATGATCTGCCTCAGGACGCCGCCGAGGAGCTGGTCGGCCAGGAAGGCGCGCTTCTCGGTGGTCAAAGCCTCCAGCCGCTCGGACGCAGATCCGAGCGGAATCCCGGACAGCCGTTCGATGACCAGCACGGAACTGGTGGACAACTCCTCGTACACGTGCGGGATCCGGAGCTCGCTGTCCGGGTCGGACGCGGCGACCGCCTGCGTGTTGTCGACCTCGATGCGGTAGTCCAACTCCTCCCGCAGTGAGCTGGCGAAACCGTCCGCCATGCCGACCACGCCGAGGTTGCGGCCCCACTGGGTCGAGGTCTCCAGCCGCCGCGCGAGGCGCATCACGATGTCCAGGTCCGCGGTGACCTGAGCTTGCGCCTTCGGCTTCTGGATCTTGACCACCACGGACTCACCGGTGATCAAGGTGGCGGTGTGGACCTGCGCCACCGACGCGACGGCCAGTGGCTCAGGATTCACCTCGGCGAAGATCTCGGAGAGCGGTCGGGACTGCGAGGCGGACAGCACCGGCTCCAGCTGTGGCCACGGCACGGGTGTCGACGACGCCTGCAGATGGGACAGTTCGGCGGCGAACACGGGCCCCACGACGTCCGGGCGGCTGGACAGGATCTGACCGATCTTGATGAAGGTGACTCCGCCCTCGTTCAACGCATTCCGGAGGGCCCGAGCCGTCGAGGAGGTGTTGCCGCCGCGCGTGGTGCGGGATCCGCCGGTGGTGGAGCTGCTGAGGAAGCTGCCGAGACCGTTGCGGGTGGCGATGCCGAGCACCTGCAGGTACCGCCGGGTCCGGCGGTTGCGGTCGCGGATGGTGCGCACCCATCCCCACGGCGTGCCGAGCGTGCCGGTCG
This sequence comes from uncultured Actinomycetota bacterium, assembly GCA_963789345.1. Taxonomy (GTDB): domain Bacteria; phylum Actinomycetota; class Actinomycetes; order Propionibacteriales; family Propionibacteriaceae; genus Microlunatus. Next base: position 113,903 of record CAWBKR010000001.1, read on the forward strand.
GCACGATCAGCTCGAGGACGACCAGCACGGCGATGCTCACGAAGAAGGCCCACGCCAACACCAGCAGGAGCACCGTGACCGCGACGACGACGCCGGTCGTGGTGGTCTCCGTCGTGCGGATTCCCGTTTGCTGCACCACCCACGGGATCGTGCCGCCGACCGAGGAGAACAAGATCATCCCGATGATGATCGAGCGTGGCCAACCCACCGGCGCGCCGAGCACCCGTCGGGCGACGAAGGCGAAGCCTGCGCCGAGCAAGATCAACAGCCCGAAGGTCAGGATGTTGTCCACGAACTCGAGCATCCGTCCGGCCTCCCGCTCAGCCCACGTCGGTGAAGTGTTCGACCCGAGGTGGGGCCGCGAAGAACGGCCCGATGGCCGTACGCCAGGCGCGGAAGGTCTCGGTCTGCCGGAAGTTCACTTCGTGATCTTGAACCGAGTCCCACTCCACGAGGAGTACGAAGCGCTTGGGCGATTCGACGCCCCGGGTCATCCGGACCGTACGACAGCCGGGCGTGTCCGCCAGCAGGTGGCGAGCCCCGCGGTACGCCGCCTCGAAGGCGTCGGGGTCGGTCACGTCGATCAAGGCAACCTCGAGGACCACGAGGCTGATCCTAGGGGTTGGCGACGGACGAATGTTAGATCGGCAACCGGCGGAAGAATGGTCGCGGGACGTGCCGCAGTCCCGACATCACCAGGCGCATCTGTGCCGGGACCCAGATCAGCTCCCGGCGATGCCGGAGCCCCGAGACGACCGCGTCGGCCACCTCTTCGGGCGTCACGGCCATCGGCGCCTCGGACACTCCGGCGGTCATCTTGGACTTCACGAAGCCGGGACGCGCCACCAGGACGTCGACCCCGGACCCCCGCAGTGCCTCACCCAGACCGAGGAAGAACCCGTCCAGCCCCGCCTTCGTCGAGCCGTACACGAAGTTGGACCGGCGTACGCGTTCGCCGGCCACGCTGGACAGCGCCACGATCCGGCCGTGCGCCTGAGCGCGCATCCGGGTGGCGAGCAGGACGCCTAGATGGGCCGGGGCGGTGTAGTTCACCTCGATCAGCTCCAGCAGTGCGTCCGGATCCTGCCAGGCCTCCTCCGCGTCACCGAGCAGGCCGAAGGCGAGGACGGCGATGTCGATGTCCCCGGCGGCGAACGCGGTGTCGATGGTGGCCGCGTGTGAGGCGGGGTCGCGAGCTTCGAGGTCCACCTCCTGGACGGTGCAGCCGGCGGCCGTCAACTCCGCCGCGGCCGAACTCCTCCTCGCGGTCGGGCGCGCGGCCAGCACGACACGCAGTGGCCGATCCGCCGCGTACCGGCGGGCGATGGCCAGCGCGATGTCGGACGTGCCGCCGAGGAGCAGCAGGGACTGGGGCGCGCCCAGGGCGTCGAGCACAGTGATCTCCTAGAGCACTAGATCTGCAACCGGCGAGCGAGGTCGGAGGTGAACATGTGGTTCGGGTCGACCGCATGGCGCACCCGCAGGAAGTCCTCCAGCCGCGGGTACATCTGGCGGAACGTTGCCGCCCCGAGCCGGGAGTCCTTGGCCAGGTAGACCCGACCACCGGCCGCCACGACCTGCTCGTCGAGCTGGTTGCACAGCCGCTCCAGGCCCTCCTCGATCGGCAGGTCGACGGTCAGCGTCCAGCCGGGCATCGGAAACGACAGCGGAGCCGGGTTGCCGGGGCCGAACCGCTTGAGCACGTTGAGGCACGACAGGTGGCCCGAGTGCACGATCAACTGCACGCAGGTCCGGAACGTCTCGGCCTCGGTGAACGGCACCACGAACTGGTACTGGAGGAATCCGTTCGGCCCGTACACCCGGTTCCACTCCGCGACGATGTCGAGCGGATGGAAGAACTTGGTGATGTTCTGCAGTTCGTCCGTGCGGTGCTTGGGCGCCTTTCGGTACCACGCGGCGCTGAACGCCTTCGCGGTCGCCAGGTTCACCATCCGGTTCGGGAACACCTCGGGGATGGACCCGTACGACGGCGCGGTGAACGCATGAGGATCACGTCGTAGCTTCGGAGTCAGATCCTGGAGGCGGGCCTTGTTGCCCCGGGTCAGCACCGCGCGCCCGAGGTGTCGGCCTTTGGTGACCGCGTCGAACCACGCCACCGAGTAGGTGTAGTCCGCGTCCCGGGCGGTCATCCGGCTCATCAGGTCATCCAGATCGGTGCACCGCTCGGTGTCGACCAGGAAGTACGCCGATTCGGCCCGCTGGACCGCCAGCGTCGCAGAGACCACGACCCCGGTCAGACCCATCCCGCCGATGGTGGCCCAGAACAGGTCGGGCTCGTCGTCCTCGGGAGTCACGGTGCGTACGGATCCGTCGGCGGTCAGCAGATCCAGGCGGCGTACGTGGTTGCCGAAGCTGCCCTCCACGTGGTGGTTCTTGCCGTGCACGTCGGCGGCGATGGCTCCACCCACGGTCACCTGGCGGGTGCCGGGAAGCACGGGAACCCACAGTCCGAAGGGCAGCAGCGCCCGCATCAGAGCGTCGAGGCTGACGCCGGCCTGCACGGTCACCGTCGGGGGGTCGGATTCGCCGTCGACGTTGAGGATCCGGTCGAGTCTGGTCAGGTCGAGCGCCGTCCCGCCGGCGTTCTGGGCGGCGTCACCGTAGCTGCGCCCCAGTCCGCGGGCGACGACCCCGCGGTCACCCGCCTGCCGCAGGGCCGACACGGCATCGGCAACCGAGTCGATCGCGCTCAGGTGCGCCCGAGTGCCGGCAGCCCGGCCCCAGCCGTGCAACTGTACGAGTTCCTGGGGCACCGCCGGTTGGGCCTCCGGGCGCGATGGCGTGATCGTGGTCTCGACGTACGGGAAGTCGCTCACGCGTACACCGCCACGGCGATCGTGGCCAACCAGACCACCCCTATTCCTTGCAGTACGTGATCGTGCAGGACGACATCTTCTGGTTCCCCGGCCTGCCCGGCGTCCACCTCCAAGGCGTACTGCAGCAGTCCCAGGGTGAACGGGGCGATCGAGATCGCCGTCCACGGTACGCCGAGCGGCGGGGCTCCGCGATTCTCGAACGCCCAGAGGCTGTAGGAGATGACGACCAGCACCGCCGCCAACATCCAGGTGAACCGCAGGTAGGACTCCGAATAGCGGTCGAGCGAGCGGCGTGTGCCCGCGGCCGCCCCCAGCGCCTTCATCTCCGAATAGCGCTTCCCAGCGACCATGAACAGCGAGCCGAAGGCCGCCACCAACAAGAACCACTGGCTCAACAGAATGCCGGTGGCCACCCCGCCGGCGATCGCGCGGAGCAGGAACCCGGCCGCCACCATCGCCAGGTCGACGACCGGCAGGTGCTTGAAGAAGATCGAGTACGCGACCTGGAGCACGATGTAGACGAGCAGGACGATCGCCAGGCTGGGCGCGACGAAGAAGCCAAGGGCGAGCCCGCCCGCCCCGAGGATGCCGGCGAGCACCAGGGCCGCGACCGGGGACAGCTCCCCGGCGGCGATCGGCCGGAAGCGCTTACGCGGATGAAGGCGATCCTCGGCGACGTCGTGCACGTCGTTCACGAGATAGATGGTGGAGCTGACCAGGCAGAACGCGATGAAGGCCAGGCCCACGTCGGCCAGCACGCCGGGCTCGAACAGTCGTCCCGCCGCGAGGGGGGCGGCCGCGACCAGCACGTTCTTGACCCACTGCCGCGGGCGCACCGCACGCACGGCCGGCGGCACGCGGCTGGCGCGGACGGCCGGTCGGGAACGGATCTTGGTCTCCTCGGACATGACGTGACGAGGCTAGTGCCTGGCTGCGTCAGGTCGGATCCGCGACTCCGTCGGGCGGCTACGTTGGAGCAGTGAGGGCGCCGAGGGCGGGCCGGCAACGAGCCGGCGCGTGTCTGCGTACGCTCATCGCCGGGTTGCTCGTCACGGCACTGGCGGCGTGCGGAAGCGCTGCTGGGTCAGATCCGACACCGAGCCCGGCGCCGACCCCGATCCCGTTGACACCGGCTCCGTCCGTACCCGCTGACGGCATCCCGCTCTCCGTGCTCGGCGTGACTAACGGACCGGACGCGTTCACGGTGCCTCGTGGCTCGGTGCTCGCCACCGTCGTGGACCAGCCGAACAACGTGGTGCTGGTCTTCTCGACACCGGGTCCGACTGAGGTGGCCGACTACCTGCGTGAGGCCCTTCCGGCCACCGGCTTCGCCGTGACCGAGCCGGTCAGGGCCGAGACGTTCACGTTCCGGGGCAACGGCTGGTCGGGCAGTTTCACCGCCTCGGGGGGCTCGGCGGCCATCCTGCTGCGGCCGCTATGAGCACGTTCACCCTCGCCTGAACCCGCGACCCGTCACATCTTCGGCGGTTTCGGCGGCGTGTCGCAGCAGATGTGACGGGTCGGCGAGAGTGTTTGGGGCTTCAGCGCGACCAGAGCGCCGTCCAGTCCAGCCCAAGGTCGATGATCATGGTGCGCAACAGAGGGAGCGAGATCCCCACGACGTTGTGGTGATCACCCTCGACACGGGTGACGAACGGTCCCCCGAGGCCATCGACGGTGAAGGCGCCGGCCACCTCGAGCGGTTCCCCGGTCGCGACGTACGCCTCGATCTCGGCGTCGGTGAGCTCGGCGAAGTGGACGACCGTCGAGGCGGTGGCAACGGCGGACCGCGACTCGGTCTCGCTGAGCTTGATCAGCGCGTGACCGGTGCGGAGGATCCCGCTCCGACCGCGCATTGCCCGCCAGCGGTCCCGGGCAGCGGCTGCGGATCCCGGCTTCCCGAGCGGTTCCCCGTCCAGCTCCAGCAAGGAGTCACAGCCGATGACGAGGGCCTCGGCATGTGTCGCATCGAGTCGATCGGCGACCGCCGCCGCCTTGCGCCGTGCCAACTCACTCACCAGCGAGGTGACCGAGTCGGCCCGTACGGCGTCCTCGTCGATCCCTGACACGATCACGTCCGGTCGCAGACCTGCCGCGCGCAGCGTGCGCAGCCGCGCCGGTGAGGCCGAGGCCAAGATCAACTTCACGACACTAGGGTCGCACCATGAACCCGGAGAGGACGTCCTCGGCCGTCGAGCGGGTCTGGTCGAGACTTCCCGGCGGCGCCCGCGAGGTCCTCGAGACGGGACTGTCGCCGACCGACCTGCAGACTCTGCTCTTGGATCTGGCCCGAACCCGGGCACAGCGGATCAAACCGTCACAGACGCTCAGGCGGTGGCAGTCGGATCGTTTCGTCCGACCGGCCCGCGTCGATCCGGGCCAGCTCTCCAAGCTACAGAGCCGGCTCTGGGAGCTGGTGCGCCGGACGGAGTTCGAGGGGCTCGAGCTGTCGCCGCTCACTCCGTTGGGCAGCTGCGCCTCGGTCGCGGACGTTGATCAGAACCGAGTCGTGACGACCGTACGCTCGAGCGAGATCGTGAGCGATCCGACGAACGTGTTGGCGTTGGACGCTGCTCGTCGCCGCCGGTCGTCTCGGGAGCCGGTCCACCTGGCCGCCTGCCACCGGGTGGTGCGAGGCCAACAGTTCGCCGGCCCGGATGCGCAGCCGCACTTTGCCCTGTTCGCGCTGTTGTCGAGTCGCCGGGACACCGGCTCCGCGACCACCGAGGCCGAGTTGCTGATCACGCAGCTGCGCTTCTGGCAGAAGGTGCTCGTCGAGCTCCTCGGGCCCGACTGGGGGCACTTCGCGTACAGCGTGATCAACAGTGACCCGATGCGGCAGCGCTTCGCCGACATCGTCCTGCCGGCCCTGGCGAACCTCCCCCTCGCGGAGGATCCTGAACGGACGCAAGGCATCGGGTACTACCGGACCGCGGCATTCAAGATCATGATCCGGACCCGCGGAACCGACCAGGAGATCGGTGACGGTGGGTTCACGAACTGGACCGCCCAGTTGATCCCCGACGCCAAGGAGCGCTGCCTGATCTCCTGCCTGTCGACCGAACGACTCCTGCGGGCGCTCCCGAGCTAGCGCCGGCCCCCACCCAGCAGCCCGCCCAGCATGTCCAAGATCGATCCGGCCTGGCCGCCCTGGCCGCCGCTCGCTCCGCCGAGGATCGAGCCGAGGAGGTCGCCCAGTCCGCCACCCGCCTGCTCCGGAGCCTGATCAGCAGCTGCGCCGCCACCCTGCATACGCGAGGCGAGGTAGGACAACACGATCGGCGCCAGTAACGGCAGCAGCTTCTTGATCAGGTCGCTACCGCCGCCGCCGCTCAGGTTGCTGCCGAGGGTCTGCGCCACCTGATCGGTGTTCCCGCCGAAGACGTGCCCGACGATCTTCTGGCCGTCGTCAGTGTCGACCTGATCAAGGTCCACCCCGCCCTCGACCAGAGACGGCGAATGCTGCTGCAACGCACCTGCCAGCGACGCCTCGCCGGCCGGATCCGTGGCGTTGGCCTGCATTCCGCCGAGTAGAGCGGGCAGGGCCTCGCGGACAGCCGATTCCGCTGTGGCCTGATCGACGCCGAGTTGATCGGCGAGGGACTGCATAGGGATGCCTGCGACGATGTCGTCGACGTTGCTCATGCTTGGACCTCCTGGGGTTGGGGTCACGGTATCGATCCCCACCGCAGGTCTCAATGATCAGTCCAACTCCGGGTGGACGGGGGCAGGAGCCCGAGCTCCGGCCTGCCTCGAGATCACCGACATGCGCCATTCAGGAGCTGAACCGATCTGAGCGACAAGTGCACCCCGGGATCCTCCTGAGCTTCGCCCCACGAGTCGCGACTCAGGATCGGCACGGAACGCACGCGGCGGGCGAACGAACAGGGTCGCCCATCCCTTGACCTCGCCCCTTGACCTCGCCCCTTGACCTCGCCCCTTGACCTGCCCCTTGACCTCGCCGTTTGACCTCGCCCCGAGGGCCAGGCCCAGAGTGGGGGCCATAATCTCGACCGATGCCGACACTGGTCTGCGTCAGCTCGAGCAGGTCGAGGTCGCACTGGCTCGTCGAGCCGAGTCCGTCCACGCCGTACTGCACCGGGCGCGGCTTCATCTTCAGCAGGAGGTCGACATGTCCCAGGTCAGCACTATCCTCGAGCACGATCGTCCCGTCCTCAGCGTTCTCCGCCGGATGCACCCGCACGAGATGGACGTCGTCATCACGACCGAGGTGGCTCGGCTTCGAGAGGTGGCCGCGGCCGCCGGGCCATCGGCTTCCGGCGACGCGTTCGGCATCTTCCACGCCCCGATCACCAACGACGCGAACGGGCCCTTTGGAGATCGTGCTGCCCGTCGACGGCCTCGCCGATCTCGATGGACAGGATCGCTGCTATCGGCTACCCGGAGGGCTCGTCGCCAACCGCTACGCGGAGGGGGCGGAAACCGACTTCCCTGGAATCCTGGCGCTCCACGACGAGGTGTCAGCTGGATCACGAAGGCAGGTCGGATTCCCGTCGGACCGCCGCGAGAGATCTGGCACAACGCCCCGAGCGACCCTGAACCGCTGCGCCTGACGGTCTCGTGGCCTTACTCCTCCCCGCCGCAATGACCACGTCGGAACGTCGGACGGCAATGACAACATGGGGAGATGGCTGAGGCGTATCCACGAATTGTCCAGGTGGTGCTCGACACCACGGATGCTCGAGCACTGGCCGAGTTCTATCGGCAGCTGTTCGGTCTGGAGTACCGCGCCGGCGATGAGCCCCCCGACCGCGAGCAGCCCGATCCGCAGGGGAGCGACTGGCTGGTGTTGACCAACCCCCGCGGTGGGCCACAACTGGCGTTCCAACAGACCGACGGCGTCCGCCCCTCGACCTGGCCGGACGGCACCGTGCCGCAGATGTTCCACCTCGATACCGTGGTGTCGACGCGCGAGGACCTGGAGACGCAGCGGGATCGCGCGCTGAGGTTGGGCGCGTCGGAGCTGCTCGACCGCACCGACGACGACGATGAGCCGCTGTACGTCTTCGCCGATCCCACCGGGCACCCGTTCTGCATCTTCGTGGACAGCGACGAGGTGTCCTCGTGACGAGCCGAACGAGTGATCGAAACGATCTCCTCGAGCGTTTGGCGCGGGTCGACACCACCTCGCTGGTGGACGCGGGCCGGGGCCTCCGCGTCCTTCCCCGAACGCTGCGGCCGATCCGTCCGGGTCTGCGCCTGCTCGGTCGGGCCCTGACCGTCGACGCTCACGACGACCTGATGCCGGTTCTCGCCGGGCTCGAGCAGTCCGGGCCGGGCGATGTGCTGGTCGTCGTCGGCAACGACGAGCACGCGGTCGCCGGCGAGCTCTTCGCCACCGAGGCTTTGCGCCGTGGTTTGGCCGGCATCGTCATCGACGGGATGTGTCGCGACAGCCGCACCCTGGCGGCGATCAACCTGCCGGTGTACGCCAAGGGAGTCGTACCCACCGCCTGCCCGGCCCGGGCCGTCCCGGTCATCCAGATGCCGATCACCATAGGCGAGGTGCCGGTGCGGCCCGGCGACCTGGTGCTCGGCGACGACGACGGACTGGTCGTGGCCAGCGAGCAGGAGATCGCGGCGGTCCTCGACGCCGCGGAGGCGATCCAGCGGCGGGAGGAGGGTTTACGGGCCGGGATCGAGGGTGGCCGGTCGTTGTTCGACAGCCTCAACTACCCCGAGCACCTCGCCGCGGTCCGTGCCGGCGAGGACAGCTCCCTCGCGTTCTCATGAGCGTGCGTCCCCGGTGAGCGTCCCGTACGCCAGGCGGATGAGTCGGATTCAGCCGTCGGCCATCCGTGAGTTGCTCCGGCTCGGATCGGATCCCGAGGTCATCTCGTTCGGCGGCGGATACCCGGACCCGGCGTTGTTCCCGGTCACCGAACTACAGAGGGTGTACGAGGAACTCCTGGTCCCCGAGCACGCCACCGCCCTGCAGTACACCGCCTCGAACGGCCTGCCGCGGCTCCGGGCCCAGGTGGCCGACCGCCTCACCCGGGACGGCACGCCGTGCGGCGCTGAGGACGTCTTGATCATCCAGGGCGGTCAGCAGGGTCTGGATCTGACCGCCAAGCTGGTCATCGACCACGGCGACGTCATCGTCACCGAGAACCCGACGTTCCTCGGCGCGCTGATCGCCTTCGCCCCGACCGAGCCGTCGTACGCTGCGGTCGAGACCGACGCCGACGGGATGGACACCGACCACCTCGCCGAGGTGTTGGCCGCCCACCCGGACGCGAAGATGATCTACACCGTGCCGGACTTCCAGAATCCGACCGGCGCCACGTTGAGTCTGGATCGGCGGCACCGACTGATCGATCTGGCCAACGCGTACGGGTTGCTCGTCGTCGAGGACACGCCGTACCGGGCGCTCCGCTACGAGGGCAACTCCCTGCCGACGCTGAAGAGCCTCGACACCGAGGGGCGCGTCGTACATCTCGGCAGCTTCTCGAAGATCCTCGCGCCCGGCCTGCGACTGGGCTGGGCCACGGCGAGTCCCGACATCCTCGAGCGGCTGGGGCTGTTGAAGCTGGCCGCGGACACCCAGAACAGCACTCTGAACATGGCGGCGACCTCGACCTACCTCGACCGGCACGACATCGACGCGCACATCGCACAGGCCATCCCGGTCTACCGGCACAAGCGCGACCTGATGCTGGCGACGATGAAGGACACCTTTCCCGATGGCGTCACCTTCACCGAGCCCGACGGCGGGCTGTTCGTCTGGCTCACCTTTCCGGTCGGCTTCGAAGCGGCCGCCTTCATGGCCGAGACTCTCCTGCCGCAGGCGAAGATCGCGTACGTGCCCGGCGCCACCTTCTTTCCCGTCGAGCAGGAGCCCAACCACGCCCGGCTCAGCTTCTCCGGTGTGCCCGACGACCGCCTTGTGCACGGCGTCGCCGAACTCGGTCGTCTCCTGCGGGAGGTGCACTAGTTCAGCCGATCCGACCCGAACTGCGCCACGCACCCGGGCCCGCCACGAGAGGCGCGCGAACGCTGCGCCAGTAGGCCGACCAGCCGCTCGGCGCGGACGGCTCGACCGGCGGCTGCGAACTCCGGCCGGCGGACAGCACGGCCACCACGGCGGCCAGCTCCTCCGCCGTCGGATCGCCCTTGACCACCCGCAGCACGGGCTCGGTCGACTCGCTCACAGCGGGATGTTCCCGTGTTTCTTGGGCGGCAGGGTCTGTCGTTTGGTCCGGAGCAGGCGGAGGACGCGGGTGACCTCGATCCGTGTCTCGTGGGGGCTGATCACCGCGTCGACGTAGCCGCGTTCGGCGGCGATGTAGGGGTTGGCGAGTTCGTCGTCGTACTCGGTCACGAGCTGGGCGCGCCGCTCGTCGGCGTTGTCGGCTCCGGCCAGTTCCTTGCGGTACAGGATGTTCACGGCACCCTGGGCGCCCATCACCGCGATCTGCGCCGTCGGCCAGGCCAGGTTGAAGTCGGCCCCGAGATGTTTGGACCCCATCACGTCGTACGCGCCCCCGTACGCCTTACGGGTGATCACCGTGACCAGGGGCACGGTGGCCTCGGCGTAGGCGTAGATCAACTTCGCGCCGCGGCGGATGATCCCGTTCCATTCCTGATCCGTGCCGGGCAGGAAACCGGGCACGTCGACGAACGTGATCACCGGGATGTTGAAGGCGTCGCAGGTTCGCACGAACCGCGCCGCCTTCTCGGAGGCGTCGATGTCGAGGCAGCCGGCGAAGTGCAGCGGCTGGTTGGCCACCACCCCGACGCTCCGACCGTCGATCCGGCCGAAACCCACCACGATGTTCGGCGCGAACAGCGCGTGCACCTCGAGGAACTCCCCGTCGTCGAGGACCCGGCTGATCACCTCGTGCATGTCGTACGGCTGGTTGGGCGCATCCGGGATCAAGGTGTCGAGATCACGATCGACCTCGTTGGGCGTGAGGTCGTTCTGCAGGTCGAAGGCGGGTGCGTCCTCGAGGTTGTTCTGCGGCAGATAGGAGAGCAGGGCCTTGACGTAGGAGATGGCGTCCTCCTCGTCGGTGCCGAGGTAGTGCGCGTTACCGGACTTGGTGTTGTGGGTCCGGCCGCCGCCCAGCTCCTCCATGCTGACGTCTTCGCCGGTGACGGTCTTGATCACGTCGGGACCGGTGATGAACATCTGTGAGGTCTGGTCCACCATCACGACGAAGTCGGTCAGCGCCGGGGAGTAGACGTGACCGCCGGCGGCCGCGCCCATGATCAGCGAGATCTGCGGGATCACCCCGGAGGCGTGCGTGTTGCGGCGGAAGATCTCCCCGTACAGGCCGAGCGACACGACCCCCTCCTGGATCCGGGCCCCGCCGCCCTCGTTCAGACCGATGAGGGGACAGCCGGTCTTCAGCGCGAAGTCGATGATCTTGACGATCTTCTCCCCGTAGACCTGGCCGAGGCTGCCCCCGAACACGGTCACGTCCTGGCTGAAGACACACACCGGGCGGTCGTCCACGGTGCCGAAGCCCGTCACCACGCCGTCGCCGTACGGGCGGCGCTTCTCCATGCCGAAGGACGTCGAGCGGTGTCGGGCGAACTCGTCGAGCTCGATGAACGAGTCCTTGTCCAACAGGAGCTCGACCCGCTCGCGAGCCGTCTTCTTGCCGCGGGCATGTTGCTTCTCGACAGCCGCCTTGGACCCGGCGTGCACGGCCTCGTCAACTCGACTCTCGAGATCGGCCAGCTTCCCGGCGGTCGTGTGGATGTCGGCACCCCGCTCGCCGCGGTGGCCGGTGCTCGCGCCGCTCACGCTGTCCTTTCCATACGTCGCACCCTAGCCATCTCGCGACCTGAGTCCGCAGCACCTGAGTAGAGTTCGCGCCGTGCCGACGTCCGATCCGCTCGAGGTCGATACTCTGCGGGCCGAAGTGGTACGGGCGGACGGGCTCTGGCAGCAGTTGGACGTGGTGGACGAGACGGGCTCGACGAACGCCGACCTCGCCGAACGGTTCCGCGGCGGCGAGGCATCCGGGGGCTCCGTGCTGATCGCTGATTTCCAGTCAGCCGGCCGAGGGCGGCAGGGCCGAACCTGGACGGCGCCACCGGGAACGAGCATCGCGATGTCGGTCCTCGTCACGCCCCACGGCGTGCCGGAGTCGCGGTGGACGTGGCTGCCGCTGATCGCCGGGCTCGCCGTCGCGGACGGACTCCGGGCGCTCGCCGGCCTCCAGGCGGTGCTCAAGTGGCCGAACGACGTGCTGGTCGACGAGCGGAAGATCTGTGGCGTGCTCGCCGAGCGCTTGGCCGGACCGGCCGGAGGGGCGTGCGTCCTGGGCATGGGTGTGAACGTCCACCTCACCGCGGATCAGCTGCCGGTGCCGACCGCGACGTCGTTGACCTTGATCAATCCCGAGGCCGGAACGGTGCGCAACCAGCTGATCAGCACGGTGTTGGCCCTGCTCGAGCTGTGGCTGGGCCGCTGGGAGGCGGGTGCCGACGACGCGATGCTGCACGACGCGTACACCGACCGCTGTGCCACTCTCGGGCGCCGCGTCGAGCTGCGTCTGGCTGCGGGCCGGGTTGCCACGGGGGTTGCGACGGCCATCGACGACGACGGGCGACTGGTGCTGTCGACCGAACAGGGGCCGGAGTCCTTCAGCGCCGGAGACGTCATCCACCTCCGCTGAGTCCTCGGGCCACCACGGCGTACAGCGGGTCGCCCGGATAGCTGCGCTCGGCGGGCGTGCGTTGGCTCACCTCGGGCTCGTCGAAGCCACCCGCGCGCCGGAGGTAGTCGACCACGATCGCGCAGTGCCCGGCGTCGTCGGCGGCGAGCCAGCCGTGGATGGCTTTGGTCGGGAAGCACCGGTTGGAGAAGGTGATCACGACCGGCGCGCCGGGACGGAGCACCCGGGCGGCCTCGCCCAGCACCTCGACCGGGCGGATCAGGTAGTCGATCGACACGCAGCACAGCACCGCGTCGAACGAGTCGTCCGGGAACGGCAGCACCGGATCTCGGTTGAGGTCGTGTACGACTCGTTCGGTGGCCATCGGGTTGGCCTCGAGTTCGGCGGCGTTCATGCCGAGCACGACGAGCTCGCTCGGCGCCACGCGCAGATGGGAGACCCACGACGACATCAGGTCCAGCACCCGGCGAGAAGCACCGCTCGACCCGTCGATGCCCAGGTCGGCGTACAACTGTCCGACGGCGTCGACCGCGGCCTCGTCGATGTGGGTGACCATCCGGATCGGACCGTAGAACCGATGGTCGCCGGTCGGGTCGTCGCGGCCGAAGAAGCCGTCGGGGCGGGGGAGGTCAGCAGAAATCGCCACCGGCCCAGTCTGGGGCCGGTGTGTCAGCATGGAGATCGTGGGACTCTCGGCCAGGCTGCTCGGCGCAGACGAGTACGTGGTCATGCACATGCGGACCCACGCGGCGGCGCTGTTCTGGCCCGCGCTCGGGCTGATCGCGGCCGGTGGATTGATCGGCGTCGGCACCGCGCTCATCCCGCCGTCCTTCCGGCCCGGTGGTCAGATCGCCGTCGCCCTTCTCGGCTTCGCCTTGGTGTTGTGGTGGACCATCATTCCGTACCTGCGCTGGAGCACCAGCACCTACACCTTGACCAACCGGCGGCTGATCACCCGGCACGGCATCTTGAACAAGACCGGCAAGGATTTTCCCCTGATGCGCATCCACGACGTGTCCTACCAGCAGAGCGTCAGTGACCGCATGCTGGGCTGCGGCACGCTGTACATCTCCTCGGCTGCAGAGGGCGGACCCATCGTGTTGCCCGACGTGCCCGATGTCGAAGAGGTGCACGTGACGCTGAGCGAGTTGCTCTTCGGGCGCGTACGGTGACGGTCCGGATCGCGCGAGTGGCCGACCGCATCGCTGAGTTGATCATGGATCGGCCCGAGGCCCTGAACGCGGTGAGCACGGCACAGGCCAAGGCCCTGGCGGAGGCGTGTGCGGAACTGACGGCCGACGAACGGCTCAGTGCGGTGGTGCTCAGCAGCAGCGCGACGAAGGCCTTCTGCGTCGGGGCCGACCTCAAGGAGCGTCGCAGCTTCACCGACGACGATCTGCGGGCCCAACGGCCGTGGGCGCGGTCGGCCTACGCCGCCGTGCTGGGACTGCCGATGCCCACCGTGGCCGCCGTCGAGGGGTATGCGCTCGGTGGTGGCTGCGAGCTCGCCCTGTCGTGCGACGTGATCGTGGCGAGCGGCACCGCCGAGTTCGGCCTGCCGGAAGTGGGTCTTGGCCTCATCCCGGGTGGCGGCGGCACCCAGTTGCTCACCCGCCGCCTGGGCTGGAACCGGGCCGCCGACCTCATCCTCACCGGTCGGCGGATCGACGCGGCCGAGGCGGATCGCCTCGGTCTGGTCGACCGGCTCACCGAGCCGGAGCGCGCGCGCGAACAGGCCCTGGTCCTGGCCGGGGAGATCGCCCGGAACTCCCCGGTCAGCCTGCGCAGCGCCAAGCACGCCATGCGGCAGGGCTTCGATCTGGATCTGGCGTCGGCGCTGTTGATCGAGGAGCAGGCGTGGGAACGGGTGGCCTACTCCGCCGACCGCCGCGAGGGGATCGCCGCCTTCAACGAGCGTCGGGAACCCCGGTGGCCGGATCCTCGACCGGGGTTCGGGTCGAGCCGGTGAAGACGAAGCGCCGATAGGACCAGAACCGGAACAACGTCCCGAGGCCCAGTCCGATCACGTTGCCCGACAGGTTGTCGGCCAGCGGAGAGGTCAGCCCGAGGAGATAGTGGCTGATCGCCAGGCAGGCCGCGCCGATCCCGATCGCGATCGCGTTGAGGAGGAGGAAGATCGGCAGTTCGCGGGCGGGATGGCCCCGCTCTCGATGGTGATAGGTCCAGTAGCGGTTGCCGAGGTAGGTGACCACCGTGGCCAGACCGATGGCGATCACCTGGGCGGTGATCGGCTTGGCCTCCAGGACCCCAACGCCTCCGGGACCCGCGTACCGCAGCACGTTGAAGGTGACGAACTGGACGGCGACGCCCGTGAGACCGACGATGCCGAACTTCGTCGCCTCGGAGACGGTGGGTCGCGAGCTCGCCATGGCGTCGCCCACAGTACCGCCGAGACGCCCGGCTTCTCCTGTCCTCGGCAGGGCTCCGTCGTTCCGGCCGCCCGGGCGTGTGTCGTTTCTCGCCACCTGGCGGCGTACGCAGCGTTCGCAGCGGCCGGGCGCTGCCTTTCGCGCCACGTGGCGGCAACCGACCGTTGGCCCGCCACCTGGTCGCGCCACCCGCCATCCGCCGAGCCGTCACTTCTGCTGCAACACGCCGCCGAAATCGCCGTTGTTGTGACGGGTCGGCTAGATGAGGCGGCGTACGTAGAAGTTGGGCGGTGACGAATCGAGCAACTCCTGGTGGCGCATCCGGCACCAGGCTGCGACGTCGGGTCCGGCGGCGGGGTCGTCGGCGATCACCTGGACGACTCCGCCGACGGGCACCTCGGCGATCCGCTCGGGCCAACTCGATGATGGGCCGCGGACACTTCCAGCCGAGGCAGTCCAAGACGAGCGCCGGCTCGCTCACGGGGTTCTCACCCGGGCCCGAAGGGCGGACACGATCGGTGGGAGAGCGTCGAGGAAGGCGTCGACCTCAGCCTCGCTGGTGGTCCGGGTCAGTCCGATCCGTACGTTCCCGTGGGTGAGGGCACCCATCGCGGCGAGGACGTGCGACGGCGTCTCCGAGTTGGCGCTGCAGGCCGAGCCGCTGGCCACGGCGAAGCCGGCCCGGTCCAGCTCGAGGGTCAGGGTCTCCCCGTCGACGTACAACACGCTGAAGGTCAGCAGGTGGGGCACCCGTCGCTCCGGATCTCCGGCGATGTCGACGTCGGGCACACGATCGGCGATCCCGCGGCGCAGACGATCGATCAACGCGAACTGCCGCCGGGCGACGGCGTCGCGCGTCCGCCGACCAGACCTCCAGGGCGACCGCTGCGGCGAAGATCGCCGGCACGTCGGGCGGACCCGGCCATCGCCCGTCCTGGTAGTCGTCGGCTGGATACGGCGCCCGCCACCGCGCCGAGCGGCGCAGCGCCAGCAGGCCCACCGAGGTCGGCCCGCCGAAGGCACCCGCCGAGCCGACCAGGGCCGACCACTCCACGCGCGCGGGCGAGGTCGATCCGACCCAGGGCGGCGGTGGCGTCCAGGACCAGGGGCACGCCCGCGGACCGGCAGGTCTCGGCCGCCTCGACGTAGGGCTGCAGCGTCCCGACCTCATGATTGGCCACCTGCAGGCAGGCGAGCGCCACGCCGTCGGCGCGGACGGCCGCCTTCCACCCCGACAGGTCCAACCGGCCGAGCCGATCAACGCTCACGTGCCGGGCGGGCCCGATCGCATCCGCGGCCGACAGCGCCGCGGAATGATCGATCGTGGAGGTGACAACCGTCCGGCCGATGCGCGCCCGACCCTTGGCGAGACCGGCGATCGCAGCCTGCACGGCGTGCGGACCCGAGGCGGGAAAGATGATCTCGTCGGGTCGCGCTCCGACGGCGCCGGCGACGACTTCGCGACTGCGATCGAGCGCCTGGGCGGCGAGTCGTCCGGGCCGGTGCAGCCGCTCCGGATCCCCCCACCCGGCCTGCTGCGCGGCCAGCCAGGCGTCCCTCGCCTCGGGCAGGATGGGCTCACCGGACGAGGCGTCCAGGAACACCGTTACGGGGGTCTCCGCCACACCGAAAACTTACGCGCCTCCGCCGCTGGCGCCACCGCGCACCTGCGTTAGGGTGAGCAGCAAAGGATGGCCCCTTCCCTGCGGTACCTGGACGAAAGGTGCGATGTGAGTCGTCGGTTGGCAGCCGGTCTGGCCCTGGGTGCTGCGGCGAGCACGTTGTTGCTGGCGGGGTGCTCAGCGGAGCTGAACGGTCAGATCTCCCGGCTCGGTCTGCCGGAGGGCGCGAGCAACCACTCACCGACGATCGGCAACCTCTGGGTCGGCTTCTGGATCGCGGCCTTCGCCGTCGGCCTCTTCACCCTGGGTTTGATCATGTGGGCGGCGCTGCGGTACCGGCGCAAGACCGCCGAGATGCCGAAGCAGAACCGCTACAACCTGCCGATGGAGATCCTCTACACGGTGGTCCCGTTCATCGCGGTCGGCGTGCTCTTCTACTTCACCGTGATCGCCCAGAATCGAGTGGTGGCGGAGGTGCGAGCCGGAGGTCACCGTCGATGTGGTGGGCCAGAAGTGGTCGTGGACCTTCAACTACCTGGAGGCGGACAACCCGGCTGTCGGTCAGGACGTCTACAACTCCGGCACGATCGAGAAGACCCCCGATCTCTACCTGCCGGTCGGCAAGTCGGTCCGGTTCAACCTGTCCTCACCCGACGTCATCCACTCGTTCTGGGTGCCCGCGTTCTACCAGAAGCTGGACGTCGTCCCGGGTCGCAACAACTCCTTCGACATGACGCCCACCAAGCTCGGCACGTTCCAGGGCAAGTGCACCGAGTTGTGCGGCACCTACCACTCGGCCATGTTGTTCAACGTCCGCGTGGTCTCCGAAGAGGAATACAACACCTACCTGCAGAGTCTGGTCGCCGCGGGCCAGACCGGTACGGCGAAGGGTCCGGACGAGGCAGATCCTGAAAGAGAAGGCCGATGACCACACTCGAGCGCACCGCCGCTCCCACCGAGCTGGCGGTTCCGACCCGTCGACTGGGCACCATCATCTGGAAGTGGGTCACCACCACCGACCACAAGGTGATCGGCAACCTCTACTTCGTCACGTCGATGGGCTTCTTCTTCTTCGCCGGCGTTCTGGCCCTCGCCATCCGGGCCGAGCTGGCCTTCCCCGGCCTGCAGTACCTGTCTTATGAGACGTACAACCAGTTCTTCACCATGCACGGCGCGATCATGCTGCTGCTCTTCGCGACCCCGCTGTTCGCCGGCTTCGCCAACGCGATCATGCCGCTGCAGATCGGCTCACCCGACGTCGCGTTCCCGCGGCTCAACATGTTCTCGTACTGGACGTACCTGTTCGGCGGCCTCGTGGCCTGCTCCGGCTTCCTCACCCCGGACGGCGCCGCCAGCTTCGGCTGGTACGCGTACACGCCCGCTGAGCGACGCGGTCAACTCTCCCGGCGTCGGTGGCGACCTGTGGATCATGGGTCTCTACATGGCCGGCATCGGCACCCTGCTCGGGGCGGTCAACTTCGTGACCACGATCGTGACGATGCGGGCGCCCGGCATGACCATGTTCCGGATGCCGATCTTCACCTGGAACATCCTCGTGACCTCGATCCTGGTCCTGGTCGTCTTCCCGATCCTGGCCGCCGCGCTGCTCGTCCTGCAGGCCGACCGGGTGCTCGGGGCCCACATCTTCGACGCGGCGACCGGCGGTGCCATGCTGTGGCAGCACCTGTTCTGGTTCTTCGGGCATCCCGAGGTCTACATCATCGCGTCTGCCGTTCTTCGGCATCATCACCGAAGTGCTGCCGGTGTTCAGCAAGAAGCCGATCTTCGGCTACGTCGGGCTGGTCGGCGCCACCATGCTGATCGCTGCGCTGTCGGTCGCGGTGTGGGCGCACCACATGTACGTGACGGGTGCGGTCAACCTGCCGTTCTTCTCGTTCATGACGTTCCTGATCGCGGTGCCCACCGGGGTGAAGTTCTTCAACTGGATCGGCACCATGTGGGGCGGCAACATCACCATGGCCACCCCCATGCTCTGGGCCGTCGGGTTCCTGGTCACGTTCCTGTTCGGCGGCCTGACCGGCATCATCTTGGCCTCACCGCCGCTGGACTTCCACCTCAACGACTCCTACTTCGTGGTCGCCCACTTCCACTACGTGGTGTTCGGCACCGTCGTGTTCGCGATGTTCGCCGGCTTCTACTTCTGGTGGCCGAAGTTCACCGGCCGGATGCTGGACGAGAAGATCGGCCGGATCCACTTCTGGATGCTGTTCATCGGCTTCCACACCACGTTCCTGGTGCAGCACTGGCTGGGGGTCGGAGGGCATGCCTCGCCGCTACGCCGACTACCTGCCGAACGAGGGCTTCACGATCCTCAACCAGGTGTCGTCGGCCGGCGCCATCCTGCTCGGCGCGTCGATGCTGCCGTTCCTGTACAACGTCTGGAAGACCCGCAAGTGCGCCGATGGTCACCAGCGACGACCCATGGGGTTGGGGCCGGTCCTTGGAGTGGGCGACCTCCTGCCCGCCGCCGCGCCACAACTTCACCTCGATCCCGCGGATCCGCTCCGAGTCGCCGGCCTTCGACCTGCACCATCCCGAGGTCGCCCTGGCCGAGTACCCGGCCAACGAGGCCGCACCCGGTGAGTTGCTCGACGCCGGTGAGGACGCGGGCCGGGTCGAAGAACTGCGATCACGGGTCAGGGGGCAGTCGGAGGACGTCATCGGCGAATCGACGGAGCAGTCGAAGTCCCCGTACGCCGGTGGTGAGGATCCGAAGTGAAGGTCGAAGCGTGGATCTTCGGGATCCTGGTCATCTTCTTCATCGTGGTGACCCCGATCTACTGGTTCATCAGCAACGAGATCACCGGCACCGCTGCGTTGATCCTGACCTTCTTCCTGACCCTGATGATCGGCGGCTACTTCGGTCTGGTCGCCCGCCGGATCGATCCGCGGCCGGAGGACAAGAAGGACGGCGAGATCGCCGAGGGCGCCGGCGAGCTCGGCTTCTTCCCCCCGAAGAGCATCTGGCCGCTGTTCTGCGCCCTGACCTTCCTGCTGGTGATCTTGGGCCCCGTCTTCGGTTGGTGGCTGACGATCATCGGCTTCGGCGTCGGCATCTTCGCCCTCTGCGGCTGGATCTACGAGTTCTACCGCGGCGACTACGCCCACTGACCCCTTCTTAATTGTTCGCTCGCGCACGCTGGCGCTGGCCCCCTCCTGCAGCGTCGCTCGGGATCGTAGGCCTCGCTCGATCTGCAGATCGAGCTACGCCTACTAAATCGAGCGATGTGGGGTCCGCCCGGACTCAGTAGAAGAAGATCGGCCACCAGTCGCGGTTGTGCGCGTGAACGATCGCCATGAAGACGATGGCGTCGAACAGCAGGTGCACGATCAGCACGTAGCCCAGAGAGCGGGTCCTCGAGAACAGGTAACCCTGCACCAGAGCAAACGGGATGGTGAGCAGCGGGCCCCAGGCCCGGTAGCCCAGTTCCCAGAGGAAGGAAACGAAGATCACCGCCTGCAAGAGGTTGGCCTGCCACACCGGGAAGTGCCGACGCAGGAGCGCGAAGCAGGTGGCGACGAAGAACAGCTCGTCCCAGGTGCCGACCGCGTTGACGCCTACGAAGAACCGGGCCAGCTCTGATCCGTCGGTGATCTGTGGCCAGTTCAGGTAGGCGCCCGAGCGGATGAAGTAGAAGGGCAGGATGGCCCAGCCCAGGAACGGGACGACGAACAGGTAGGCGAGCTGGCCCTTGGTCTTCTGCTGTCGGCTGCGCCACGGGAACCGGATGGCCTTGCGTTTGTAGACGAAGCGGTCGATCAGGAAGGGCACCGACACCGCGAGAGCCAGCGTGACGCCGATCCGGATGAACGCCGGCCAGCTCACGTCCGCCTCGACAGAAGTCAGCGAGACGATCCCGACGCCGATGCCGATCAGCAGCAGATCCTTGGCGAAGGCGCGCTCGAGGATGAGGGCGAGCACGAGAGCAGCGATCAGCAGCGGGTATCCGATCAGGGGCTCCCGCAGGGCGAACAGGAAGAACGCCGACGTCGAGAGAATCCCGGCAGACACCAGCTTCCAGACCTGGTTCGGTGCCGGCTTGCTTTGCTCGTCGACGTGGCTCGGGCTGGGATCTCGTTGCGCCGCGCCCGCTGCGTCCTCCATGACCTAATCGTGCCTCCCGGCAATAGCCTGCACCTCGGTGACATCCGCTTCGATCCTTCCGTAGGCTCTTTGCATGTGCCGAAACATCCGCCCACTGAACAACTTCGAGCCGCCGGCCACCCGCTCCGAGGTGCACGACGCGGCGTTGCAGTACGTACGGAAGATCGCGGGGACGACGAAGCCGTCCAAGGCGAACGAGGAAGCGTTCTACGCGGCGGTGCACGAGATCGCCCACGCGACGCACCACCTGCTCGAGCATCTGACCAACAACGCGCCACCCAAGAACCGCGAACAGGAGGCGGCCAAGGCGCGGGCCCGCTCAGCCAAGCGCTTCGTCACCGCCTGAATTGGCCCCCATGACCGCGAAGATCCTGCGGTACGCCGCCTTCACCGTCAACGGCGGCGGCGGAAACCCGGCCGGGGTGGTGCTCGATGCCCGCGGTCTCGCCGACGACGAGATGCTCGCCATCGCCGCTGAGCTGGGGTACTCCGAGACCGCCTTCGTCACGGAGCCGCTCGACGACGCCGGTCGAGCCCGGGTGCGGTACTTCGCGCCCCTGCGGGAGGTGCCCTTCTGTGGACACGCCACGGTGGCCAGCGCGGTCGCATTGGCCGAGCGGGGAGCGCCCGCGGACCTCGTGTTCGCGACGGCCGCCGGCCCGGTCGAGATCCACACCGAGCAGTCCGCCGACGGGTTCTCGGCGGAACTGACGAGTGTTCCGCCCACGGTCGCCGAAGCCGATCCTGCCGTCGTCGCCGAAGCGCTCGAGGCGTTGCGCTGGGCGGCTGACGACCTCGACCCGGGCTACCCGACAGCGATCGCCGACGCCGGCGCCCGGCACCTGGTGCTCGTCGCCCGTACGCATGCACGACTGGCCGAC
Organism: uncultured Actinomycetota bacterium; assembly: GCA_963789345.1. Lineage (GTDB taxonomy): Bacteria > Actinomycetota > Actinomycetes > Propionibacteriales > Propionibacteriaceae > Microlunatus. Next base: position 135,409 of record CAWBKR010000001.1, read on the forward strand.
CTCGACTACGACTTCGAGCGGCTGGCCGGTCTGATGCGAGCGACCGACCTGATCACCGTGCAGCTGATCTGGCCGGAATCGCCCGACCGCTATCACTCCCGCAATCCGTTCGCCGGCAGCGGCGTCGTGGAGGACCCCGCCACCGGAGCCGCTGCGGCCGCCTTCGGCGGCTATCTCCGGCACCACGGCAAGATCGCCGCCGACGCTGAGTTCACCATCAGCCAGGGTGTGGACATGGGACGGCCCAGTGAGCTGCGGGTGCGGCTGTTGTCCGGCTATCCGGGCGTTCGAGTGTCCGGCATCGCCGCGCCGCTGCGTGATTAGCTTCGCCGGTTACAGCCTGCTGCGCCGCCGGCTGATAAGCAACGTGAGACCCGCCGCGACCAGCAGCATTACACCAGCGGCCAGCGGCCAGAACCCGGGCCCACCCGTCGGCGGCAGTGGCGGCACCGGCGGCACCGGCGGCACCGGCGGCGGTGGCGGCAGTGGCGGCAGTGGCGGCAGTGGCGGCACCGGCGGCACCGGCGGAGAGGGCGGGTCCGGCGGGTCATACACGTTCGTCACGATGCAAGTCACTGCTCCGCCGGCCGGGACCTCGATCTCTGCCGGTGTGCGTACGGGGGTGTCGGTCCCGTCCTGACAGCTCCAGTCCGACGCCGCATAGCCGTCCGGGCCGCCTCCTTCGGACAATCGGTAGTTGCCGGGCGGTACCTGCACACGGGGACCTCCGAGGTGCCGCTGCGACCGAAGAGGGACCTTGGGCCTTGAGCGGACAAATCCAGGCGGTCGGCGGCGCGGTGCCGCCACCGTCGCTGACCACGCGCTTCTCGAGTGTGAGGACGCCGGTCTGGCCGGGCGCCAGGTAGGTGTTGGTGATGACGCACCGGACGTCACCGCCAGCCGGTACGTCGATGTCAGCCGGGGTCATGACGGGCGGCGCGTCGGGTCCGTTCTGGCAGCTCCAGGCCGAGGCCGCGTAGTCCTGCGGGCCGGACTCGTTCAGCCGGTAGCGGCCCGGCGGTACTTCGACCTTGGTGACCGGTGGGATCCCTGTCTGGCCCGAGAGCGGCCGCGGGCCGGCGGCGGCCAGGTTCCAGTCGGCGGGACCACGGGTTCCCCCGCCGTCGTTCAGCACTCGCTTTTTCAGGGTCAGCCGAGCCGGCCGAGCCCGGTTGGTGACCGTACAGGTGACAGACGCACCCGCCTCGACGGTGATTTGCGTGACAGGCGTCGGAGTGTTGTTGCAGGCGTATCCGACGCTGTCGTAGCCGGCAGGGCCGCCTTGCTCCGACAACTCGTACGTGCCGGCGGGCACCGGCTGATCGGTGACCTGGGGGGAGTTGCCGGGACCGCTCACCGTGCCGCCGCCGCCGATGCGCCGCGCCGTGAGGACCCAGTCCTCGGGGCCGTCGCCGGCGGGACCGTTTTCGACCACCTTCCGCAGGGTCAGCAGGCCCGGATCACCGGTGTTGGTGAAGGTGCACTGCCCGACGGACAGCCCTTGCAGCGTGATCTGTGCTGTCGGCTGTGGACCATCCGGAAGGATCGCGCAGCTCACCGCTCGGCTGTAGTTGGTGGGGCCGGTCTCGCTCAGCTCGTACGTGACGCCGGGCCGCACCTCGCGGCTCTGGAATGCCGCGGAGCCCTGGACCGATTGGGGTCCGACACCGGACGGGGGATTCACCGGGGTCGCCGTCAAGGTCCAGGCGGACGGAAGCGCGCCGCCGTTCTCGACGACCTTCTGCAGCTCAAGGATCGCCGTCTGGTTGAAGGCGGTGCACTCCACGCGGGCACCGGGCGGGACGGTGACCGCACCTTCCAGGCCGTCGAGATAGCCCAGCTGCTCGCTGCGGGTCACGGTGATCTGTACGCATCGCCACGGCCGCGTGGACTCGACGTCGTCGATGTCCACCTGCTCGTAGTTCGGGTTTCCCCCGACTCGGTGAGGACGTAGCGCGCATCCGGGGTCACCGCCACGTCCGTCGTCTGCGGCGTGCCCGTCACTCCGGCGGGTCCGGGTAGGGCGCCGGCAGGTGCGTCGGAATCGAGATTCCACTCCGTCGGATCGGCCGAACCGTTGCGAACCTCTTTGACCAGTGTCAGCTCCGCCGTGCAGGTGACCTCGTTGGTGATCGTGTAGGTGTTCTCGACCTGCGGGAGGTTTGAGGTGTACGGAAGATCTGTATCCGGGTCAATCGGCGCACCGTTGGCTGAACCGCACCGGCATGTCCGGAGACTCATTGGTGTGACAGCGCAGCGGTTGGCTGTGCTGGTTGTTGAGCATAGTGAGCGGTCTCCAGTTCGACGGGCGGAACGTCGCCGCAGTACTCGTAGAGTCGGCGGTGGTTGAACCAGTCGATCCATTCGGCGGTGGCAAGTTCGACTTCCTCGACGGTCCGCCACGGCCTGCCGCGCTTGATCAATTCGGTTTTGTAGAGGCCGTTGATGGTCTCGGCGAGGGCGTTGTCGAAGCTGTCGCCCGACGGAGCCGACCGAGGGTGCGATGCCGGCCTCGACGAGTCGTTCGCCGAACCGCAGTGAGCTGTATTGCGACCCGCGGTCGCTGTGATGGACCAGCCCGGACAGGTCGGCGTGGCCTTCGCGCCGCCGGGTCCAGATGGCTTGCTCGAGCGCGTCCAGGACGGTGCCGGTGGTCATGGTGGTGGCCGTCCGCCAGCCCAGGATGCGGCGGGCGTAGGCGTCGACGACGAAGGCGACGTAGACCCATCCCGACCAGGTCGACACATAGGTCAGGTCCGCCACCCACAGCCGATTCGGCGCCGGCGGATGGAAGTTGCGGACCACCAGGTCGCCGGGCCGATCCGCGGCCGGGTCGCTGATCGTGGTGCGCTTGACCGTGCCGCGGGTCACCCCGCGCAGACCCAACGCCCGCATCAGCCGGGCCACCGTGCAGCGGGCCACCGACGATGCCCTCCCGGTTCAGCTGCAGCCACACCTTCCGGACCCCGTAGACACCGAAGTTCTCCTCGTGCACCCGGGCGATGTCGATCTTCAGCTGTTCGTCGCGGACCTGCCGCGCCGACGGGACGGCGTGCAGCTGGTCGTAGTAGGTCGACGGGGCGATCGGCAGACCGTGCTCGGTGAGCACGTCGCAGATCGGCTGGACACCCCATCGCAGACCGCCGGGCTCACGGCGATCCTGGTGCTCGCGGATGAACGCCACGATCACCGCTGTGGCCGGTCGAGCTCGGCCGCGAAGAAACTGGAGGCCGCCTTGAGGATCGAGTTGGCCCGCCGCAGTTCGGCGTTCTCCCGTCTCAACCGCTTCACCTCAGCCGACTCCTCCGAGGTCACCCCCGGCCGGCTGCCGGTGTCGACCTCGGCCTGCCGAATCCACTTCCGGACCGTCTCCCCGCTGCCCACCCCGAGCAGATCGGCGACCGCATTCATCGCCGCCCACTCCGACTCATGATCATTCCGGATCTCGGTGAACATCCGGACCGCCCGCTCCCTCAGCTCCGGCGGATACCTTCGTGACGTACCTGCTGACATGACCCCATCCTTCCCACGGATTGGAGTCTCCGGACATGCCGGTGCGATTCAGTGTGTTGCTGGTGTTACCAGAGTGACGCCTGACGTTCCGACACGTTCGGTACGAATTGTGATCTGGCCGTTACTCGCCACCTACCAGTTGGTGTGCAGAGGCCGCCCTTCCTCGTAGCCGGTCGGAGACTGAACCCCTACCACGGCGAACTCATGGAACTGCTCCAGATTCTGGGCGCCGGCGTAGGTGCAGCTGCTGCGTACCCCAGCCACGATCGAGTCGATGAGGTCCTCGACACTCGGCCGCTCCGGATCCAGATACATGCGCGACGTCGAGATGCCCTCCTCGAACAAGGCGGCCCGGGCCCGGTCGAAGCCAGTGGCGTCCCCCGATCTCAGGTTCGTGCGCATCCTCACGGCTCGCGCCGAGGCCATGCCGAACGACTCCTTGTACATCCGGCCCTCCGGATCGGTCATCAGGTTGCCGGTGCTCTCGTACGTGCCGGCGAACCAGGAGCCGATCATGACGCTGCCGGCCCCGGCGGCCAGCGCCAGCGCCACGTCACGGGGATAGCGCACGCCCCCGTCGGCCCAGATCGCCTTCCCGACGTCGCGTGCCGCCGCGGCGCAGTCCAGCACGGCACTGAACTGCGGGCGTCCGACTCCGGTCATCATCCGCGTCGTGCACATGGCGCCCGGGCCGACGCCGACCTTGATCACGTCGGCGCCCGCCCCGGCCAGGTCGGTGACGCCGTCGGCCGCGACGACGTTGCCGGCGACCAACGGAATGCGCCGGCCCGTGGTTTCGGACTGCCGGTCGCGGACGTCGCGTACGGACTTGAGCGCCGAGAGCATCTTCTCCTGGTGACCGTGCGCGGTGTCCACGACCAGCACGTCGATCTCCGCGGCCAGCAGCTGCTCGGTGCGCCGGGCGACATCGCCGTTGATGCCTACCGCGGCGCCCACCATCAACCGACCGGTAGGGTCCAACGCCGGTCGGTAGAGGGTCGAGCGAACCGCTTGCCGGCGGGTCATGACGCCGACCAGGAGACCGTCGCGCACTACCAGGGCCACGTCGAGGTGCCGGCCGGTCAGGGAATCGTAGACGTCGTCCGGCGAGGTGTGGGGATCCACGGTCAACAGGTCCGAGGACATGACCTCGTGGACCTGCGCGAACCGGTCCACGCCGAGCGCATCCGCTTCGGAGACCGTGCCGAGCGGCCGCCCGTCGTCGACCACCACGACCACACCGTGCGCCCGCTTGGTCAGCAGCGACAGCGTTTCCCCGACCGTGCTGTGCGGGGTCACCGAGACGGCCGTGTCGAACACCGGATGGGAACCCTTGACCTTGGCGACCGTGCTGGCCACCACGTCCGTCGGGATGTCCTGCGGCAGGATCGCCAGGCCGCCTCGCCGCGCGACGGTCTCGGCCATCCGCCTCCCCGAGATCGCCGTCATGTTCGCCACCACCAGCGGCAGCGTGGTGCCGAGGCCGTCGGTGCTGGCCAGGTCGACGTCGAGGCGAGAGGTGACGGCGGAGCGGTTCGGCACCATGAAGACGTCGGAATAGGTCAGGTCGTACGCGGGGGTCGAAGTCAGTCGCACACCGTCATTCTCGCGCCTGTGGCCACGGATGTGTCGCCACGTACGCTGACCCCTGTGACGCCTGATGCTGCCGGTGGTGACTACAACCGCGACACCAACTACATCACCACCCGGATCACCCGCGACGGACGCGACGGCTATCCCGTCGAGCCGGACCGGTACCGGCTGATCGCCGCCCGAGCCTGCCCGTGGGCCAACCGGGGCATCATCTTTCGTCGGGTGCTCGGTCTCGAGGACGTCATCTCGATGGGTCTGTGCGGCCCGACGCACGACGAGCGCAGCTGGCAGTTCGACCTCGACCCCGGCGGAGTCGACCCCGTCCTGGGCTACGAGCGACTGCAGGAGGCTTATCTGGCCCGTTTTCCCGACTACGACCGCGGCATCACGGTCCCGGCGTTGGTGGACCTCCCGACCAAAGCGGTGGCCACCAACGACTTCCGGCCGATGATGCTCGATCTGGCCCTGGAGTGGACCGAGTTCCACCGGCCGGGGGCGCCCGAGTTGTACCCCGAGGCCATCCGGGACGAGATCGACGAGCTGGCCGGCCTCATCTATCGCGACGTCAACAACGGCGTCTACCAGTGCGGGTTCGCCGGCTCCCAGGACTCGTACGAGAAGCCGTTCCGGCGCCTGTTCGAGCGGCTGGACTGGCTCTCGGATCGCCTCACCGACCGTCGCTACCTCATGGGCGAGACCATCACCGAGGTGGACATCAACCTCTTCACGACCCTGGCCCGCTTCGACGCGGTGTACCACAACCACTTCAAGTGCAACCGGCACAAGCTGACCGAGTTACCCGTGTTGTGGGCGTACGCGCGTGACCTGTACCAGACTCCCGGCTTCGGCGACACCATCGACTTCAGCCAGATCAAACAGCACTACTACGTCGTGCACACGGGCATCAATCCCACGCAGATCGTGCCCGCCGGGCCGAGTCTCACCGGCTGGACGACCCCGCACTTCCGCGAACAACTGGGCGGCCGACCGTTCGGGGACGGTACCCCTCCGGGACCGACGGCCTCCGACGAGGCCGTACCGGCCGAGAACGGGGCGCTGGCCGCCTGAAGCGGGTCACGGTCGGACTGCTGGCGGTGGCCCTCGTCGCTGGGCTCGGCGGACTGGCGATCTGGCTTTCCCGGACCGGATCCGAGCCGGCGCCAACGGAACCGCCCGCCGGCCAGGCCAGTGGCGTTCCTTCTCGACCGGCCGATGCCGAGCGACTCACCGTCCGCTACGTCTACGACGGCGACACGCTCCAGCTCCAGGCGTCGACGCCCGGGCGCTACGTCACGAGTACGGGGAAGATCCGGGTCCGCCTGATCGGCATCGACGCACCCGAGATGCGACCCGAGCCGGAGTGCTTCGGTCCAGAGGCGACCGACCGCCTCCGCGCGCTGGCCCGGCCGGGCACGCCGGTGTGGGTGGCCCCGGACCGGGACAGCTGGGATCAGTACCGACGGCGCCTGTTCTTCGTCTGGACCGAGAACGGCCGGCTGATCAACTATGACCTGGTGGCCGAGGGCTACGCGGAGGCCATCCGGGTCCGGCCGAACGTGACGTACTGGCCGCTGCTGCGCGACACCGCGGCGGCCGCCGAGTCGGCTCGTGCCGGGCTCTGGGGCGCGTGCTGAGTCCTTGCGAGCGTTGGGTAGCGGAGCGCCGGCTCTGTCTGGACTACGAGGGTGCAGACACGCTTTTCGTCTGCGACCGAGGAGGGAAGACAGAGTCTTGAGGCGCCGAGCGAGCGCGAGCAAGACGAGCACCGCAACGCGAACGAAACAATCGGTCGGTACGGTGACGCGGTGAACTTGGCACCGTCGGACGCCGAGAAGCTGCTGATGGCCGTGGCGGGCATGGTCGCCCGGGACCGGCTGGCGCGCGGCGTCAAGCTCAACTACCCCGAGTCCGTCGCCCTGCTGAGCACCTGGGTGGTCGAGCGGGCCCGCGACGGTGGTCGGGTGGAGGAGCTGATGAGCTCCGGGCGTGAGGTGCTGACCCGCGATCAGGTGCTGGAGGGAGTGGCCGAGATGATCACCGACGTCCAGGTCGAGGCCACGTTTCCCGACGGTCGCAAGCTGGTCACCCTGCACGATCCCATCCAGTGAAGACGGTCCCGCGGGTCTGACGCAAAGTCGGCATCCTGTGCCCGCCGAGGCCCGAAATCCGCCCGAATCACCAACAGGATGCTGAGTTTGCGTCACCGCTCGGCTCGCAACGCGAGCGAAACAATTGGCGGCTACCGTGGCGGCGGATCGGGTGTCCCGATGTCCGGCCGCGAAGGGAGCAGCATGGCAGGCGCAACGTCGACCGGTCCCGGTGCGATCAGGGTCGCACCCGGTGAGCTGGAGCTCAACGCCGACCGCGGTCCGGAGCAGCGCGGCGAGCTGACCTTCGTGAACACCGCGGATCGCCCGATCCAGATCGGCTCCCACATCCACCTGCCCGACGTCAACGCCGGGTTGGACTTCGACCGGGCCGCGGCGCAGGGGTTCCGGCTCGACATTCCGGCCGGCACGGCGGTCCGTTTCGAGCCGGGCGCTTCCCGTACGGTCGGCATCGTCGCGCTCGGTGGGGCGCGGCACGTGCCGGGAATTCAGATCCACCGGGAGCGCTGATGGTGCGGATCAGCCGAGCCGACTATGCCGCGATCTACGGGCCGACGGCGGGGGACCAGATCCGGCTGGGCGACACCGATCTCTGGATCGAGATCGAGCAGGATCTCACCTTCGGTGGGGAGGAGTCGGTCTTCGGCGGGGGCAAGTCGATCCGCGAGTCCATGAACCAGTCGGAAGTCACCCGGGCCGAGGGCGCGCTGGACACCGTGATCACCAACGCCGTGATCTTGGACCACTGGGGGATCGCCCGCGCCGACGTGGGGATTCGCGACGGACGCATCGTCGGCATCGGCCGCAGCGGCAACCCCGCGATCGCGGACGGCGTCGACCCCGCCCTCGTCATCGGCGTGAGTACCGACGTCATCTCGGGTGAGGGCAAGATCCTCACCGCCGGTGGTTTCGACTCCCATGTGCACTTCCTGTCCCCCTCCCAGATCACCGAGGCGCTCGCGGCGGGCCTGACCACCCTCGGCGGCGGCGGTACGGGCCCGTCAGAGGGATCCAAGGCGACCACCGTCACCCCCGGCGCCTGGCACCTGAAGCAGACCCACCGCTCGCTGGACGCGTTCCCGGTCAACCTGCTGCTGCTGGGCAAGGGCAACACGGTCTCGGCGGCAGCGTTCGAGGCGCAGGCACTCGCGGGCGCGGGCGGCTACAAGCTCCACGAGGACTGGGGGTCCACCCCGGCCGCCGTCGACGCGGCTCTGCGCGGGGCGGAGGAGTGGGGTCTGCAGGTCGCCCTGCACTCCGACTCGCTCAACGAGGCCGGCTTCGTCGCCAGCACGATCGACGCCATCGGGGGCCGCAGCATCTCGGCGTTCCACGTCGAGGGGGCTGGCGGGGGACACGCGCCGGACATCTTGACCATCGCCGGCTTGCCGAACGTGCTGCCCGGCTCGACCAACCCGACGCTCCCGCACACCGTGAACACGGTGGCCGAGCACCTGGACATGCTCATGGTCTGCCACCATCTCAACCCGGCGGTGCCCGAGGACCTGGCGTTCGCCGAGTCCCGCATCCGGGCCACCACGATCGCCGCTGAAGATCATCTGCACGATCTGGGCGCGATCTCGATCACCTCCTCCGACGCGCAGGCCATGGGCCGGATCGGTGAGGTGATCACCCGCACCTGGCAGGTCGCGCACGTCATGAAGGCCGTACGCGGAGAGCTGTCGGGCGGACTTCCGGCCGACAACTTCCGGGCCCGCCGCTACGTGGCGAAGTACACGATCAATCCCGCGATCAGCCACGGTGTCGATCACGAGATCGGATCGGTCGAGATCGGCAAGCTGGCCGACCTCGTGCTGTGGGACCCGAGGTTCTTCGGTGTGAGCCCGAGTGTGGTGATCAAGGGAGGCGGCATCGTGGTCGGAGCCCTGGGTGATCCGAACGCCTCCATCCCGACGCCGCAGCCGGTGCTCATGCGGCCGGCGCTGTACCACGCGAGTGGACCGACGTTGTCCCAGTCGTACGTGGCCCCGGCCGCACTCGAGGCGGGCCTGGCCGAGGAACTCGGCCTGAAGAGGGAGCTGGTTGGCGTCCGGCCGACCCGCAACGTCGGCAAGGCCGACATGATCAACAACGACGCGCTGCCGGACATCGTCATCGACCCGGAAACGCACGGCATCACCCTGGACGGAACCGAGATCGTGCCGGCTCCGGCGGAGCGGCTGCCGCTGGCCCAGCTGTACAAGCTGTTCTGATCGGCTGATCAGCGTGTCGGCCGCCTACCTGAGCCTGCTGCTGGCCGACGGCCGGCTGCCGACCGGCGCGCACACCCAATCAGCGGGGGTGGAGCCGGCCTTCGCCAACGGGATGGAGCTCACGCAGCTGCCCGACTATCTCCTTGCTCGACTCGAGACGGTGACCGAGACGGAGGCCGCCACGGCGGTGGTGGCCCGGCACGTCGCCATCTCGCTCCCTGAGCCTGTCGAAGGGCCTGAGCTTGCCGAAGGGCCTGAGGTTGTCGAAGGGTTCGAAGAACTCGAGGCCGTAGATCGAGCTTGGCGGGTCCGTACCGTGGCGGACGCTCTGCGCGACGCGTCCGATCTGCTCGGCCGCAGCTACCTTCGGCTGGCGGCGTCGGTTTGGTCTGAAGTTCGCGGCCTGAGCCTGGCGAAGGCCCACAGAGCCTGGTGTCGGCCGGTGGTCGTCGGGGTCACTGCCGCCGTGGCCGGGCTTGACGCGGCGCAGACGGCCCGGCTGGTGGCGTACGACGACGTGCAGACGGTGATCGCGGCCGCGCTCAAGCTGCGTCCGTTCGACCCGGCCCAGGGCGTAGCCTGGGCGGCTGCTGCTGCTCCGGCCGTCGAGGCGCTCGTCGACCGTGTGGTGGACCTGACCGGCACCGACGACATACCGGCGTGGGCGGCTCCGCAAGTGGAGGAGTGGGCCCAGCGACACCGCGACACCGAAAGGCGGCTGTTCCGTGCTTGAGAACTACGAGGGAAGTCTGTCGAAGGGCCGGGCCTTGCGCCTCGGCGTTGCCGGTCCCGTCGGCACGGGAAAAAGCTCGCTGATCGCTTTGCTGTGCCGCGAACTCGGCGGCCGGCTGAGTCTGGCGGTGATCACGAACGACATCTACACCGACGAGGACGCGCGCTTCTTGCGGTCGGCCGGGGTGCTGGCCCCCGAGCGGATCCGCGCGGTGGAGACCGGCGCCTGCCCACACACGGCGATCCGCGACGACGTCACCCAGAACCTGCTGGCCGTCGAGGATCTCGAACGTGATTTCGCCCCGGTCGACTTGGTGTTGGTGGAGTCCGGTGGCGACAACCTGACCGCCACCTTCTCCCCGGCCTTGGTCGACGCGCAGTTCTTCGTCCTCGACGTGGCCGGGGGAGGGGACGTGGCCCGTAAGGGCGGCCCGGGCATCGCCGGTGCCGACGTCCTGGTGGTCAACAAGACCGATCTGGCGCCCCACGTCGGGGTGGACGTGCCGCAGATGGTGCGCGACGCCGAGGCGGCTCGCGACGGGCGCACGGTCATCGCCCTCTCGCGCACGGACCCGGCGTCCATCGCGGCCCTGACGGGGTGGGTGACGGACACTCTCGACGCCTTCAGGGCCGGCGCGCATGTCTCCCGCGATCCGGGTCCGATGGCGCCGCACGCACACGCCCACGCCGACGGGACGGTGCACACCCACTGACGTGACCACGAGCATCGAAATCAGCTGTCGTGGTGGCCGGATGGCGTTCCGAACCACACCCGGAGCGCTCCGCGCCCAGCGGTTGCACGGGCCATCGGCGGTGTGCCGGGTCGCGTTGGTGTCCACCACGGCTCTGCTCCTCGGCGGCGACCAGGTCGATCTCGACGTACGTCTCGGCCCGGGGGCGCGGCTCGAGCTGAGCGATGTCGCCGGCACGGTGGCTTACCACGGACGCGGTCGGCCGGCGTCGTGGAGCGCCCGCGTCACGCTCGATGTGGGTGCGCAGCTCGTCTACGCCGGCCAGCCGTTCGTGGTCGCGGACGGTGCCGAGGTCAGCCGGTCACTGAGCGTGGATGCTGCCGCTGGTTCCTCGGCCCTGATGCGAGACACGCTGATCCTCGGTCGCGAGGGCGAGGTCGGTGGGTGCGTGCGCAATCGCACCGTCGTGCGGCGAGAGCGCGTCGAACTCCTGGTCGAAGACCAGCACCTCGAGCCCCGGACCCGCAGCCGGCCCGGACTGCTCGGCACGGCGCGGGTGATCGACAGCCTGCTGGCCCTCGGCGTCGATCCCGGGCCCGTGCCTGCGGGGGCGGTCCGGTTCGCGCTCCTGGAGCCGGGTAGCACGCTGACCCGGTTCCTCGGCCGCTCCCTTGCCGAGTCCGGCCTCGAGCTTGCTCCGGCCGACGTGCGCCACTTCTCACCGGAAACCTGTACCTCCCACGGTGGATCTGCCGTGTGAGGTGCTGGTTTCCCATGCATGCATGGGAAACCGACGCCACGCGTCGATTGCTTCAGCCGGTGGAGTTCAGCCCGATTCGGTTTCCCTCGGTGTCTTCGAAGTAGGCGAAGAAGCCGCGTCCGCCGCTGATCTCGGTCTTGTCGAGCAGGACGGCGCCGCCCGCGGCGCGCACCCGGCCGAGGATGGCGCTCAGGTCATCGCCTCCGTTGAGGTAGACCACCGATCCGTCGTGGCTGGGTACGAAGCCCTCGCCCTTCAGTAGCGTGCCGGTGACCTCTGCCGGCGGGAACAGGGCGCCCTCGATCCCTGGAGCGCTGTACCGCATGAGCGTGACGCCGAGGATCGCGTCGTAGAACGCCGTCGCGCGATCGAGGTCCGTCACCGGTATGTCGAACCAGTTCAGAGCATTGGGGCTTGCACCGGAGGTTGGATTGGCCATGAGGCCGAGTCTGCCTGGTCCTTCGCCTCCCGGCGAAAGTGGTGCTCGGCGGCGCCCACGACCGGGGTCGTTGCGACCCGACGCCGATGGAAGTCTTGTGCTTGATGGCTCTCGAAGACACCATGCCCGCAGTCGTCCAGGGACTCGACCCGAGCCGTCCCCGCCGCGCGCTGGTGGTGCGTGGTGGCTGGGACGGACACCAACCGGTCGAGGCTACCGAGGAGTCCATCCCCTTCCTGGCCGAGAACGGCTTCGCCGTCGAGGTCGCCGACTCCCCGGCCCCGTACGCCGACGCCGACCTCATGGCGGCCACGGACCTCATTGTGCAGTGCATGACGATGAGTTCGATCGAGAGCGAACAACTCGAAGGCCTGCAGCACGCCGTGGCCGCGGGACCGGCTTGGCCGGGTGGCACGGCGGCATTACCGACTCCTACCGGAACAGCTCCGACTACCTGCACCTGATCGGCGGCCAGTTCGCCTGTCATCCGGGCAAGCACCCCGATGAGCGGACCGGCGAGCAGTCCGACAACTACGTGCCGTACCGGATCGACCTGCTGCCGGCCGCCGCCGAGCACCCCGTCACCGCCGGCCGCGAAGCCTTCGACCTGGTCACCGAGCAGTACTGGGTGCTCACCGACGACTACGTCGACGTGCTCGCCACCACGACGTAACCGATCCGCCCGTGGGACCCCTGGCACCGCCCCGTGACCTCCCGGCGGTCTGGACGAGAACGTGGGGCCAGGGCCGGATCTTCGTCTGCACCCGGGGCCACCGCGCGGACATCCTGCGGGTGCCGCAGGTCAACACCATGATCAAGAGGGGTCTGTTGTGGGCGAGCCGACGAGGCTCGTGCTGGTCGGCTGCGGAAGCATCTCCACGCAGTACCCGGACAGCCTGGGAGGCCTGCCGAACCTCACGACGAAAGATGTAGCGGGGCTGCGTGGTTCCCTGCCGCCGCTTGCCGACCAGCGTGACGCAATTGTGGATCGCGCTTGTTCAGACGCGCCTGTGGAGGCCAATTCCCGAAACGCGATCCACAATCGCGTCACGTCCCGATGCCGCGACAAGATCGCCCCCGCTCCCTTCGTCCTGAGGATCGTGCCGAGGGCCTGCGCTGACGACGCTCGCCGGGCCGCCGACGTGCTTCTCTAGGGGCCGTCGGTCCCGGGGGTTGCCTCGCCGCTCTGCTCGGCAGGATCGGTCGGGCTGCTCTCGGTGGCCGACGGCGACGACGAGGCGGACGGCTGGTCGGACGCCTCGGGCGTTGGCTCGCTCGACGGCGTGGTGCTCGGCTCCGAGGATGCCTCGGTCGAGGGGTCCGGGCTCTCGCTCGCCTCCTCCGACGGCGACTCGCTGGGCTCCCGCTCGTCGCCGGTCGAGGTGTCGGGCCGCGGCTCGCGCACTTGCTCGAACGTGGTGCCGGAGCCGCCGGACAGGGCCTGTCCCGACACCAGCTCCAAACCGGTGACGGCTCCTGCGGCCAGGGCGAATGTCGCCAGTGCGCCGACCAGGATGCGCTTCCAGAGGCGCCCGGAGCGCCACCATTCGGGCGTCGATTCCGGGCGCACCAGGACCGGCTCGGGGCTCACCTCGAGCGGGGGAGCAGCGGCGGCATCGGCTTCAGCCCGGGCAGCGTCTTCCGTCACGACCTCGACACGCGTCGGCGTTCCGTTCGCGGCGCCGGTCCAGACGGAGCGGACCTTGTCGCGCGTACGCCGCAGCGAGGCTGTGTAGAGCGCACCGGCGACCGCGGCGATGATGCTGGCCAAAGCCGCGCCGGCAATGGTGCCGGCCACGCTCAGCCGCGAGCCGAGCGCCGCTGCGGTCATCGCCGCCAGAGCGCCGCCCACGATCTGGGTGACGGACAGGTCGAGCCCTCTGCTCGGCTCTGGACCGGACTCGGGAGTCGAGGCAGATTTCGTTTCGGAGTTCACAGTCATGACGTCTGGCCCCAACGTCAGACCGGCCCGGATCGTTACCGAATCCGGGCCAGGGTGACCAACCCCACACCGCTGTCTCCCGCTCCCGCACGCTCCGCGCCTGCAGACTCGGCCTTCCTCGCTCACTCGCAGACGAGATGACGTCATCCGCCACGTGACCGAAGAGACAGCGGCGGGGACCGGCTACGGCTGCGCTAGCCGCCACATGGCGCGAAACGACCGCGCAGTGACCGCCGTAGCCGCCCGTGCGTCGTCGACAGCTACCCGGCCTTCCCGCTCAGTGGGCGGCCTTGTTGTAGAACTCGGGCTCGTCCTTCCCGACCTCGAGCTCTCGGTGGCCGTCGCCGTGCCCGTTCCCGTGACCGTTGCCATGCCCATTCCCGTGACCGTCACCGATCGCGTGCCCGCTGTCGCTGGGGGGATAGGAGTGGCCGTGGCTGTGCGCATCGACTTCATGGCTCAGGTGTGCGGCCGCCTCTTCGAGCTCGGCCCGAGTCGGCTTGCGCAACTGGTCGATGAAGTAGAAGCGTGTCGCGCGACGACGTACCTGCTCGATGCTGTACTGCCGGTCGGACATGTCGCCCTGGTCGCCGCCCGGGACCAGCGCCATCGGCTCGACGTGCTGGGTGAGCGTGTAGGCCTCGCCCTGGCTGATCGGCATGTGGCCCTCGGAGTACGCGCCGGACGGGTCGCGCACGATGATGCCGCTCTCCGAGCCGTGCAGGAGCCGCTCCTGATCCGCCCGCTGCAAGCCGACGCAGATCCGTTTGGTGATCAAGAACGCCAGGACGGGAGCGACGAAGACCGCGACGCGGAGGAAGTACGTCACCGCGTTCAACGAGAGGTTGAACTGGGTGGCGACGATGTCGTTGCCGCCACCGATCCACAGCATCCCGTAGCAGGTGATGGCCGCGACGCCGAAGGCCGTCCGGGTCGGCGCGTTGCGCGGCCGGTCCAGGACGTGGTGCTCGGCCTTGTCGCCGGTGATCCACTGCTCGACGAACGGGTAGATCGCCATCAGGCCGAACATCAACCCCATGATGCCGAGACCAGGGATGGCGACGTTCCACGACCAGGTCGTGCCCCAGATGTGCGTCTCCCAGTTCGGCATGATCCGGATGCCGCCCTCGACGAAGCCCATGTACCAGTCGGGCTGCGATCCTGCGGTGATCATGGCCGGGTTGTACGGACCGTACGTCCACACCGGGTTGATCTGCATGAAGCCACCCATCAGGGTGATCACGCCGAAGACGATGAAGAAGAAGCCGCCGGCCTTGGCCATGTACACCGGGAAGACCGGATAGCCGACCACGTTGCCGTCGTTGCGTCCGGCGCCGGGGAACTGGGTGTGCTTGTGGTAGACGACCAGGGCCAGGTGAGCCCCGATCAACCCGAGCAGGACCGCTGGCACCAACAAGATGTGGACCATGTAGAGCCGCGGAACGATCAGTTCGCCTGGGAACTCACCGGCGAAGACGAAGAACTCGGCCCACGTGCCGATGATCGGGACGGAGCGGATGAGGCCGTCCACGAACCGGAGGCCTGTGCCGGACAGCAGATCGTCGGGCAGCGAGTAGCCGGCGAAGCCCTCGATGACACCCATGGCCAGCATGGCGACACCGATCAGCCAGTTGATCTCCCGGGGCTTCCGGAATGCACCGGTGAAGAAGATCCGGAGGCTGTGGGCCAGCATGGCCGCCACGAAGAGCATGGCCGCCCAGTGGTGCATCTGCCGGATGAGCAGGCCGCCACGGATGTCGAAGGAAAGGTCCAGCGTCGACGCGAACGACTCCGACATGGAGACGCCGCGCAGCAGTTGGTAAGTGCCTTCGTACTCGATCTCGGCCATCGACGGCTTGTACCAGATGGTCAGGAAGACGCCGGTGAGCAGCAAGATGATGAAGGAGTAGAGCGCGACCTCCCCCAGCAGGAACGACCAGTGGTCGGGGAACACCTTGCGCAGGTACTTCCGGGCCAGGCCGGCCGCGCCGGTCCGGTCGTCGGCCCACTTGGCGGGTCCGGCGGCGAACTTGAAGACCGGGCCGAGCTCCTTGGGTGGAGTCTGCGGCAAGACGGCCGAGTCGTCGGTAACGGTGGCGGCTGGCCTAGCCATCTGAATCACCCATGACATCACCCATCAGTTGTCACCCTTTTGGTAATCGTTGAAGTCGCGCTCGAAGTAGCTCGGGCCGGTGGGCACCGTGAACGGTCCACGCGCCACGAGGTAGCCCTCGGCATCGGTCGTGATCGGCAGTTGCGGCAGCGAGCGGGCCGCCGGACCGAACACCACGACGCCGGAATCACCCAGGTCGAACGTCGACTGGTGGCACGGGCAGAGCAGATGGTGGGTCTGCTGCTCCCACAGGCTGATCGGGCACCCGACGTGGGTGCAGATCTTGGAGTAACACAGGATGCCGCCGATCTGCCAGTCCCGGCGGGAGTCGGGGATCTTGATCGTGTTCGGGTCCATCCGCACGATGATGATCGACGCCTTCGCCTTCTCGATCTGCTGCTCGGCGCCGTGGTAGTCCTGGATGTTCTCGGGCTGGCCGTTGACCAGTTGGCCGATCTGCATCTCTTCGGCCTTGATCGGGGTGTAGGTGATGTCGTTGACCAGCCGAACACCTTCGGCCCAGATCGTGGTCGCGATGGTCTCTTCGATGCGCCGGCGGGTCGGCCAGGGACCGAGGTCGGCGAACAGGACCACGGCGGGCAGGGCGATGAGGCCGCAACCGATGAGACTGCGGATGAGCACCTTGCGGCGGGTGATCCCGGACTCCGCCACTCCCTCGTCGATCGTGGCGAGAATCGCGGTCCGGTCCTCTTCGCTGGAGGCCACCGGGTGCCGGTGGTCCACCATCTCGCCGTCGTACATCAACTGCCGCGCCCACTGGACCGCACCCATGCCGATGAACAACAGCGCCAAGCCGAGCGTGAGCCCGAAGCCGACGTTCTGGGCGTTCGAGCGCAGTGGACCGAAATCGATGTACATCTCCTTCGGCACGGCGAAGTAGATGACCACGAAGATGATCGCCAGGATCGGCACCATGCCGAAGAAGGTGGCGACGATGCGTGCCTGCCGGTCGCCGGCCTTCTCGTCGACGTCGCTGAGCCGGGGGAGGTGCTCCTCGAGCCCCGGATCGGGTACCGGGAACCGGTCCTCGTCGAGGGTGGCGAGCTCACCGGGTTTGGGTGGAATCCGATCCGGATCGTCGGGTGCCCCGCGATCATCGCTGCGGGGGGTCAGGTCCGTCATCGCGCCTTCACTCCCTTCGCCGCGATCCAGATCGCGAAGCCGATCAGCACACCCAGGCCGGCGATCCAGGCCCACAGGCCCTCCGCCACCGGGCCGAGGCCGCCGAACGCGAGGCCGCCGCGGTTCGGTTGTTCGTGCAGCTCGTTCAGGTAGCCGATGATGGCCCGCTTGTCCTCATTGGGCAGCGCGCCCTCGGAGAACACGGGCATCTGCTGAGGACCGGTCAGCATCGCCTCGTAGAGATGCAGGTTGCTGACGTCGTACAGCGCCGGCGCGTACTTGCCGCCGGGCAGGGCACCCCCGGCCCCCTCGAAGTTGTGACAGGCCGAGCAGTTCGTCCGGAAGAGTTCGCCACCCCGCGCGATCTCCTCCTCGGTCAGACCGGCCGGGTCGTACTTCGCCGGCTCGGGAATGGCCGGGCCGGGACCAAGGGTGTCGACGAAGGCGGCCAGGGCGAGTACCTCTTCCTCGGTGAAGACCGGTTCCTTCTGCGGCGCCTGTACGGCGGGCCTGGCCATCGGCATCCGGCCGGTGGCCACCTGGAACTCGACCGCTGCCGCACCGACGCCCACCAGCGGCGGGCCCTGGATCTGACCGCTCACCTGGCCCTCGCCGTTGAGCCCGTGACACGAGGCGCACTGGACCGAGAACAGCGCCTTGCCCTGCGCCACCTGCTGGCTGGTGCCGGTGTCGGCGGATGACTTCGACGCAGGCGCGACCGCCGCGTAGAGAGCGCCCATGACAAAGAGCCCGAACACCAACAACAGCACCTTCGCTGCCGGGTGTCGGCGCCTTGCGGTCAGGAATCGCACGTCGTGGCCCTCTCGGTGGGTCGCTCCGGGAAAGTATTCAGTTGTCGATGCATCCTCAGATGCACCTGCAAGGGCCGAGAAACAGCCCTAGCGCAAGAGATAGATGACGCCGAACAGGGCGATCCACACGACGTCGACGAAGTGCCAGTAGTAGGACACTACAACGGCGCTGACCGCCTGCTCGTGGGTGAACGTCCGGGCCAGGAACGTGCGTCCCAACAGTAGGACGAACGCGACCAGCCCTCCCGTGACATGCAGCCCGTGGAAGCCGGTGGCGAGGAAGAACGCCGACCAGTACACGTTGGTCGACAGGGTCGCTCCCTCGCTGTACAGCTGGGCGTACTCGAAGACCTGGCCGCCGATGAAGAAGGCGCCCATCAAAAAGGTCAGCACGTACCACTCCCGCAGACCCCAGGCGCGGATGTTGAGCACTGACCCGGTCCGCTTGACCTGTCCACGTTCCGCCGCGAAGACACCCATCTGACACGTGAAGGAACTCGCGACCAGCACCGTCGTGTTGACGATCGCGAACGGGATGTTGATCATGTTCGTCGAGGTGAGCCAGAGCGGCTCGGTGCCCGCGTCGAGCGCTTGCGAGTTCGTCACGTTACGGATCGTGAAGTACGCGGCGAACAACGCGGCGAAGAACATCAGCTCGGAGGCGAGCCAGATGATGACGCCGACGGCGACCATGTCCGGACGGCCGATGCGGCCCCGGAGACGCGCTTGAGCAACCGGGTGCAGCGCACCCTCGGGCTTGATCATCGAGCCGCTGATCTCGTGCGTGTGTAGAGCCACGAGGTCATTATTGCCTCATGACCCCCCCGGGTCACCCTCGGGCACGCAGTCTTGTCTTGCGCGCGCCCGTTCCGCGCTTCTCGGCTCGGTGTGTGCTTTCCGGCTCGCGCACGCTGCGCGCCTCAAGACTCGGACTTCCTCCATCGCTCGCAGACGAAAAGCGTGTCTGCTCTCTCGGTCGTCCAGACCGAGCCGGCGCTTCGCTAACGACGCTCGCCGGGGTGCGCGTCTGCTCCTTCGCTTGTCGAGACTGGGCCGGCGCTTCACTGCCTGAGGCGGCCTAGGCTGTTCCCGTGGCTGGGCTTGCGCGAGTCGGGTGGGGCCTGGTGCCGCTGCACGCGACGCCGGGCGACCAGCCTCCGCCGCTGACGCCGGAGCGTCTGCTCACCGAGTGGTCGATGAACTGGTGGGTAGCACTCGCGGTGGTGCTGACCGGCGCGCTCTACGTGTGGGGCGTGGTCCGGCTGCGGCGCCGGGGTGACCGTTGGCCCGGGTCGCGAACGGTGTCGTTCCTGGTCGGGGGGCTGGGCAGTGCGGTGGTCGCCACGATGTCGGCGCTGGGGACCTACGACACGGTGTTGTTCAGCGTGCACGCGGCCCAGCACATGATCTTGATGATGGTCACCCCGCTGTTCTGTGCGCTGGGTGCGCCCGTGACGCTCGCCCTGCGGGCGCTTCCCCTCCGCGGTCGACGGGTGCTGCTGGGCGCGCTGCACTCCCGGTGGTCGCGGGTGCTCACCTGGCCGCCCTTCGCGCTGGCCCTGTTCATCGCCACGCCGTTCGCGCTGTACTACTCCCCCTTCTATCCGCTGTCCCTCGCGTCGCCGTTCTGGCACGCCTTCCTGCACCTGCACTTCGTTGTGATCGGCGCGCTGTTGATGTGGCCGATGGTCGGAGTCGATCCGGTGCCCGGCAAGGCGAGCTACCCGCTGCGACTGCTGATCTTGTTCCTGATGCTGCCGTTCCACGCGTTTCTCGGCATCTCGATCATGAGTTCCACCGTGCTGATCGCGGGCGACTGGTATCTGGCCTTCGGGCGGACCTGGCCGCCGAGCCCGCTGGAGGACCAGTACCTGGCGGGGGCGATCATGTGGGGCTCCGGCGACCTCATCGCCGCCGTCCTGCTGGTCGTGTTGTTCATCCAGTGGTTCCTGGCCAGCCAGCGTGAGGCCGTCCGGGAGGATCGGCGTCTGGACCGGCTCGAGGCGCGAGGCCATGCCCAGGATCACACCGTGCCGCCACGGTACGATCGCACCGCCCGAACCCGGGCCCAGCCTGAACCGAGGATGACTCCCGATGAGTGACTCCGAGCTCGACGCCGATGCGGACCTGGCCGTCGACGACGCCGAGACCGAGGAGGAAGCTCCGGCCGCACCGGTCGAGCAGTGGAACGTCCTGCTGTACGCCTCCGACCGGACCGTACGGGAGCACATCCGCCTGTCGCTGGGCCGCAAGGTGGCCATGGATCTCCCCGAGATCCGGGTTCTGGAGGTCGCCACCCAGCCGGCGGTGATCACCGCCATGGACCGCGGCGGGATCGCCTGCGCGATCTTGGACGGTGAAGCCGTGCCGGGTGGCATGGGGCTCTGCCGCCAGTTGAAGGACGAAATCCGCGGCTGCCCGCCGATCCTCGTGCTCACCGGACGGCGCGACGACGCGTGGCTGGCCACCTGGTCGCGGGCCGAAGGCGTGCTGCCGCATCCGGTCGACCCGATCCGACTGCCCGAAACGGTGGCGAGGCTGCTCCGTCAGCGGGCGAGCCTCGAGAAGACTCGTTGAGTGTGAGCAGCCCGACCTGGCCGAGCGTGCTGTCCGGACTGGTCGCCGGAGAGGACCAGAGCGCCGAGGTCACCAGCTGGGCGATGGAGCAGATCCTCGGTGGCAACGCCACGCCGGCCCAACTCACCGCCTTCGTCATCGGCCTCCGCGCCAAGGGGGAGACCGTCGCGGAGATGACCGGGCTCGTCGACGCCATGTTGTCTTTCGCGACGCCGATCGAGATCGGCGGCCAAGCCGTCGACGTCGTCGGCTCGGGCGGGGACCGGGCGAACACGGTGAACATCTCGACCATGGCCGCGATCGTTGCCGCCGGCGCCGATGCTCGAGTGGTGAAACACGGCAACCGCGCCGCCTCCTCGGCGTGCGGTGCGGCCGACGTGCTCGAGGAGCTCGGCGTCGAGTTGAACCTGCCGCCCGAGAAGCAGCAGCTGGTGGTCGAGCAGGTCGGGATCGGTTTCCTCTTCGCTCCGCTCTACCACCCGGCGCTCCGGCACGCGGCTGCCCCACGGCGCGAGCTCGGGATCCCCACCACCTTCAACTTCCTCGGACCGTTGGCCAACCCCGCCCAGCCGGTGGCCCAGGCCGTCGGGGTCGCGGACCCGCGCATGGCGGAGCTCATGGCGGGCGTCTTCGCCGGCCGTGGACACCAGGGTCTCGTCGTGCACGGCGGCGACGGCCTGGACGAATTGACCACGACGACCACCTCAACCGTGTGGGTCTACGCGGACGGCGCGGTCGACCGTGCCGAGCTGGATCCGGCCGACCTGGGTCTGCCGCGCGCCGCACTGCGCGATCTGACGGGTTCGGACGCGGCCGGCAACGCCGAGGTGGTCCGGGAGTTGCTCGACGGGCGGACCGGACCGGTCCGCGACATCGTGTTGTTGAACGCCGCGGCGGCGCTGGTGGCGTACGAGAAGCCGCGTTTGGCTGATCTGGCCGGCCAACTCGGTACGGGCCTGAGCCGGGCGGGCGAGGCGATCGACTCGGGTGCCGCCCGAGCGAAACTGGCCGACTGGGTGGCGGCCACCCGGAGCTTCAGCTGACGGTCAGGGACTCGAGCGACTTCTCGGCCAGCCGGCCGACCTCAGATTCGGCGCCGTCGGGCACCGCGCTGACGGCGGCCACGATGGTCGCGTCGTCGAGGCGTACGAGGACAGCGCTCACCGTGTCGTAGCGGCTGGGCAGACGGTCGACCGCGTAATGCACCCGAGCACTGAGCTCCAGGCCCGGGTAGCCGTCGATCGACCGGTCCGACCACCGCGCGTGAGTGATCTTGGTCGCGTGACCCGCGTACAGGCGCTTGGCCAGCTTCGTCAGCGTCGCCTTGCCGGCCAGCTCCAGGTCGGTCCCGTCGATCAGATCCTGACTGAGGGCGGCGAGCCCCACCATCGCGGACCAGTCGTGATCTCCGTCGTATTGGCGGTGCACCTCGGCCTCAGCCAGGAAGGCGACGTCGAAGACTCCGGAGACCGGCACCGGGTCGGCGTGCAACGTGTAGGGATCATCGGGCAACTCCATGGACACCGACCCGATCGTGGCCGTGCGGCTCGACGCGTCCAATTGACCACCGGGACCGGCCCTATCCGGAGTCGCGATCGAGCGTTGGCCGCCGGGCGCTGCTCCGCCGCCGGCCTCCGTCCGGCCACTCGGAGCATCACCCCACAGCCACAGACCAACGCCGGCTCCCGCGGTGAGGAAGAGGGCGACGATGACGACGAGGGCGATGACCGCCCGAGCGGTGGACCGGCGCCGCGGCGGATCGGGCTCGGCGGACGTGTCGGGGGACAGTGTCGTCGGGGTCGGTGCGTTCGGCGTCGGACTCAGGTGATCGGTCCAGTGCTGCCCGTCCCACCACCGGTAGTGGTCGGTCGTGCCGGCGGGGTCGGGGTACCAACCCGGCCGCGGCGCGTTCGTCACAGCTTCGAGAGTACGTGGGCGTCACCACTCCGCAGACGTATCCGGCCCGCTTGTGATCAGGGGAGATACTGAGCGTGTGATCTCCCGCGATCTTGCCCGCGAGCTCGGACCGCTGCTGAATTGGACGCCGCGCAACGGCGACCAGTTCTACATCCCGCGGCCCGAGATCATCGACTCGATCTTCACCGTCAGTGACATGGTCGTGGAACTCATCGTCAAGAACGGTGAGTCCCGATTCCACTTCAACGGCACGGTCGAATGGGCCCTGGATTCGATCGAATCCGACGACGTGGTCTGGCTGCCTCGGGAGGACCAACTCCGCGAGCTGCTCGGCGACTACTTCCTGTCCCTGGACTACTCCTCCCCGGGCTACGTGGTGAGTGTGCGCGGGCCGGGGCGTGCGTTCCACACCGACGTCGAGGCGACCGCCTCGGACGCGTACGGCCGGGCGCTGGTCTACGTACGCACCGCGGAGCTAGCCCTCACCCGGTGAGGGACCGCACGAGTCCTGGCGCGGTGGCCGCGGCCAGGGCCAGGTAGGCGCCACCCAGCATCGCCGGGGAATACGGGAAGTGACCGGGTCGGCGGCGCACCAGCCGCACGATCCCGTACAGCCCGCCGAGCACACTGCCCAGCATCAGCGCCCAGAACAACAGAGAAAGCGAGGGGGTCGCCGCGGCCGCGCCCACCAACGGGGCGAACCGCACGTCGCCAAAGCCGAAGCCACCTCGGGTGATGACCCAGATCAGCAGGTAGAGCGCGCCGCCGACCAGCACGCCGGTCCCCGCCCGTAGCAAGAAGGCGACGGCCGCCGGCGTGCCGTCGTCGATGCCGGCCAACGCGCCGCCGAGGAGCACGGCCGCCCCCATCAGCACCCAGGCGACGCGGGTGAGCCGCAGCGGCAGCCAGGTCGTACGGGCATCGACGGCCGCGAGCAGGAGGGCGGCGGTGCCCAGCACGACCCACAGAGGCCGCGCCGGCACGGGAACCGCGAGCCACGCGAGGCCGACGGCGGTCGCCGACAGGAGCGCGCACGCGATGGCGGTCGACCAGCCGCCAAGTGCTGCGTACGGGACCTTGTCCGGCGGCGCGTCGGTGGGCTCGGGGAGTCGCGTGAGCAGTTTGCGCACGGCGAGCAGCGCCACGCCCGCGCTGAGCAGCGCGGCCACGAGCGCCGATCCGATCCCACTCACGGGCAGTGATCCTACGAAGCCGCTCCGGAGGGGCCGGCGCTCAGGAAGCCAGGGAGTAGATGAGTTCCTCCCGAGCCACCAGGGCGGCGTCCAGGGCTCCGACGCGGGCCGCGAGCAACTGACTGCACACGTTGCGGCGGCCGTCGACCAACTCGCGGAGCTGACCGGCGTCGACACCCACCTGGTCGGCCAGTTCGACCAAGGCGTGTCCGGCGCCGAGGAGGTCCCGCAGCCGGGCCGCGGTGACGCGAGCATGGACCAGCCGTCGACCCGCCGCCCGCGCGTCGGCGCTGGTCACCTGAAGGAGGCGACGAGCCGTGTGGGCGTTGATCCGGCGCACGGGTCGCCCCGCGCGCCCGTGGAGCAGGTGGCGAGCCACCCGGGGCCCGATGCCCGCCAGCTGGGCGACGACCTCGACGCTCAGATCACCGACGGCCATGACGTGGCACAGGTGTGCCCGGAAGGGTGCGGCGTCCACCCAGGAAGCAGCGCTTCCCCGCCGAACCGTCGGCAGCGGGCGAGTTGGAAGCGGACCTGTCGGAAACGGACCTGCTGGAAGCGGGTGGGCTGTCGGCATCGAAGACCTTCCTGATCAGCGGGCTGCTGATCAGGAAGGCTCTGCGGACCGTCTCGGTGTGAGCCGGGAGTGTTGCCCGGAGCCGAGGTGGTGTTGTCGGTCGAGGATTGCCAGAGCCGGCTCAGCGCTGGGCGCGGATGAAACCGGCCTCCTGGGCTGCCTCTTCGCTGTTGAACCACACCTCGGAGTGGGTTCGGTTGTAGCCGGCGGAGTCCGGCACGTGGTACTTCATCGATCGCTCGTTCGCCTTGATCGTGAAGCCCTCCGGCGGCTCGTTGCCGACGTAGACGCCCTCACCCGAGTACCGCGAGCGATCCGCCTCCGGCGCGGTCCCGTCCACGGTCTCCTCGGACTCGTCGGACTCGTCGGCCCCGTCGCTGCGTGCCTCGTCGACTGCCGCGAAGTGTTCGGTCACGGGCTGCTCGGTCACGGGCTCCGGCTCGCCGGGAGCGGCGCCGTCGACGGCGGCCGCCTCCTCCGGTGACTGCTCCGCGGAGGCGTCCTCCGGCACGGCCGCCACCGTCGCTTCGGTGCTCAGCGTGCTCTCCGGCGTCGGCTCCACGGTTTCGGCAGGCTCGGCGGTCTCGGCGACATCCTGGGTCTGGCCGTTGCTGGCCGGAGCGGGGGAAGTCGGGGGTTTGGGCGGAGCGTACGGGGCGGTGGGTCGAGCGGCCTGCCAATCGGCGTCCTGGCCGCCGAGCAGGCGTCGGGCCACGACGACGATGACGCCACCGACCACGGCGATGATCAGCACTCGCTTGGGCCAGCGACGCTTCGGCTTCGGCTCCGGAAGCGTCAACTCGCCCCTGGCCGCTGCCAGCGTCGCCTGGCCGCGCTTGCTGGCCTCGACCACGACGGGCGCCGCGGCCGCAGCCTCCAGTGCCGCCACGAGCTTGGGCAGGAGGTCCTCGTTGATCCGGTCCTTCGCGGCCTCGACTCCGGGGGCGATCTTCTCCATCGCCTCCTCGAGCGCGGGCCGCCACTTCTCGATCACGTCCTGGGCGGCTTGGGCGCCCCGTTGCTTGGCGAGCAGTGCGTACGGGCCCACCGTGTCGGCGGCCTGCTGAGCCAGCGGGCCGACCCTGCCAGCGGCCTGCTGGGCGTACGGCGTGACGAAGCCCTGCGCCTGTTGCGCCCACGGGCCCACCCTGTCTGCCGCTTTGTGGGCGAGGGGGTCCAGCTTTCCGGCGGCGTCGTGGGCGAGCGGTCCTACCCGCCCCGCGGCCGCCTCCAACCTGTCAGCCGCCGCTTGCGCGAGCGGGCCGACTCGATCAGCCGCCGTCTGAACGAGATCGGAGTACGTGGGGGCGACGGCTTCAGTCGTCTCAGATTTCTTGCGCTTCACACTTTCCTCCCAAAAGCTCATGGAGCAGCGACGGCTACCCCAGACGCCACCACCGTACCGTCAGGGGGCACCTTGCTGAGTGGGGGTGGAAACCGGTCGGGTCCGGCACCTTTCTCCTACGGTGGGTTGGCTCTGCGTGACAGGATGGCTGGCAACCAAACGCCCGTACCGGCGACCCAACCGAAAGGTGCTCATCCGACGTGCCCACGGCAACGCTGCACACCAACCACGGCGACATCCTGATCAACCTGTTCAAGGATCAGGCCCCGAAGACCGTGGCCAACTTCGTCGGACTGGCGGAGGGAACCAAGGAGTACACCGATCCCGAGTCCGGGCGAGCGACCACCGGCAACTTCTACGACGGGGTCACCTTCCACCGGGTGATCAGCGGCTTCATGATCCAGGGCGGCGACCCCTTGGGCACGGGCACGGGCGGGCCGGGCTACACCTTCGCCGACGAGATCCATCCGGAGCTGCAGTTCAACCGGCCGTACCTGCTGGCCATGGCGAACGCCGGCCCCGGCACCAACGGCTCCCAGTTCTTCATCACCGTCGGCCCGACGCCGCATCTGAACCGCAAGCACACGATCTTCGGTGAGGTCGCCGACCAGGCCAGTCGGGACACGGTCGAGGCGATCGCCGGAGTCCGGACGGGCCGGAACGACCGACCCGTCGAGCCGGTCGTCATCTCGTCGGTCGACATCACCGCGTAGGTCGCTGCGAGTTTCCGGATGCTGAGAACGTGAGCGAGCCGCCGCACGCCGGACCGGGTTTCGCCGCGCCGGGCTTTGTCGGGTGCTACCGCCACCCCGAACGGATGACGGGCATCTCCTGTCAGCGTTGCCGGAAGCCGATCTGCGGGGAGTGCATGAACACGGCCTCGGTCGGCTTCCAGTGCCCGCGGTGCGCAGGGGTCGGCCGGGCCACGACGAGGCCGGCCCGGACGCTGTTCGGTGCGTCGCTCCGGTCCGGCGGTCGTCGGGCCACGTACGTGGTGATGGGGATCCTGGCGGCCGTCTGGGTGCTGGATCTCATCACGCGCGGTCTGGCCACCGACCTGCTGGCGATGAGCAACTTCGCCGTGGCCTCCGGCCAGTTCTGGCGACTGGTGACGGCGGCGTTCACCTCCGGCGGACTGCTGGGCGTGCTGATGAACCTGCTCGTCCTGTGGCTGGCCGGGCGGGCGATGGAGGCCGCGCTCGGCAGTTGGCGGTTCGTCCTCCTCTACCTGGCGGCCGGGCTGGGCGGCATGACGCTGTTCTTCCTCGTGGCTCCATGGTCGTCGGCCACCATCGGCGCGACGTCCGCCATCGTCGGGTTGCTGTCGGCCAACGCCATCGGCAAGCTCAAGACCGGTGAGGACATCCGCGGTGACATCAGCCTGCTGGTCCTGCTGGTGCTCTACGCGGTGCTCGTCGGCTTCGCCAGCTTCGGCTGGGTCGGACTGATCGGCGGAATCGCCGTCGGGGCGTTGAGCGGTGCCATCCTGGCGTACGCCCCGCGGGAGAACCGCCTGGTGATCCAGTTGGTCGGCATCCTCGGCGTCGTCGTGGTCTGCCTCGCCGTCGTGGTGTTGAAGATCGCGCTGCTCTGAGGACTCTGCGACCCCGCCCTCCCCTCGACCCCGCCCTGCGCCCAGGCGCACCCTTTCGTCGCTAGCTGCACCCTCACGTGGGGATGCAACTGCCGACACAGGGGTGCGCCAGGGGACGTCGGGCTGGCACCTCAGGCGGAGCTGACTGAGGGGATCGGTACGGGCTCCATTCGCGGCGGGGCGACCACGGCGAGCGTGAGAAGGACGGCGATCAGCGCGAGAACGGCCAGCGCGATGGTCACGATCAACCAGAATTGATTGCTCCGCACTCCTCAGGATCCACCCAGGGAGAACGCCGCCTCGAGGTCATGAGTCGAGTACGCCCGGAACGCGATGTGGGTCTCGGTGCTGAGCACCCCGGGCACCTTGTTTAGCTGGTCGGCGACGACCTCCGCGACCTGCTCGTGACTGGCCACCCGCACGATCGTGATCAGATCGATCTTGCCGGTCACCGAGTAGACCTCGCTGACGCCCGCCAACTCCGCGATCTGTTCGGCGACCTCCGGGATGCGAGCGACATCGGCGTTGACGAAGACGATCGCGGTGATCATGCCGTCATCCTAGAGGCCGCGGGGTTTGAGCCCAGGTTGGTTCCGGCTCGGTCTGCTCGGACGGCGTTGGCTCCGGCTTTTCTCTCGTGGTCGACAGTTTCCCCGGAGCCAAGCGGGTTCGAGGGGCGGGTTTCACCCCGCGTTGCCAGGGCGTGGCGGACCAGGCCGTCGTGGTCGAGGACGGCGTGGAGCGGCCACATCCAGTCCCCGGTGATCTCCATGATCCGCGAGCCGGGCTGTTCCAGCCAGGCGGCGATCCGCTCGGTCTCCTCGATGCCGGCGGCGGGCAGCGGGTCGAGCGGTTTGGCGACTGTCTCGGCCGTGGCGCGCACGACGCGGGCGACGACCTGCGGAACGTCACGGGGCGTGGCCAGCCCGGCCGCAGCCAGCCGGCCGTAGCGGATCACGTGGATCTCCCAGTCGTCTCCCCGACGACGGGCGGCGACGATCTCGGAACAAGCGGCGAGGCTACGGACCCGGTGGAAACGGAGTCCCGTGTGGGTGAGGGTGTCCAGGCGGCCGCTGATGGTGGCCGCCTCCTCGAATCGCTGCTGGTCGATCAGCCGGGCCAGACGGGCCTGGACGCCGGACACGGCCGGCCGTACGTCGCTGGACAGGGCGGACCGTACGCCGGCGACGATCTCGGCGTACGCGTCGCGGGAGATGCTGCCGTCGCAGGGCGCGGAGCAGCGGCCCATGCCGGCCAGGGCGCAGGCCGCGGTCAACCGGGTGGGGCTGAGCCGAGGCGTGCACTGGCGGATGGGGAAGCTGTCGTAGATCGCGAGCACCACGTCCTCGGCAGACTGACGCCGACGGAACGGGCCGAAATAGGTGGCTGCGTCGTCCCGGACGTCGCGGACCACCGAGAGTCGCGGATAAGCCTCGTTGGTGATCTTGATCCACAGCGAACGTTCCGGAAACTTGGAGCGCTTGTTGTAGCGCGGGGCGTGACTGGCGATCAGGCGCAGTTCGGTCACCTCGGCCTGCAGGGGTGTGAGGCAGGGAATGGCCTCGACCCCCGTCGCGACCCGCACCATCTCGTCCATCCGCGGCCGCTTCTCGGCGGCGGTGAAGTAACTCCGGACGCGGGACCGCAGGTTCGTGGACTTGCCGACGTAGAGGATCTGCCGTTGCTCCCCGTGCTCGGCGACGAACAGGTACACGCCGGGTTTCGCCGGTACCCGCTCCGCCCAGGTGCGCTTGGCCCGGCGTTGGGGCGACACCTTCCGGGTGAATTCCCGCAGGTCTTCGAGGGTGCCCACCCCGAGGTTGCCCACGCGCTCGATCAGGCCGTGCAGGACATCGACGGTCGCCTGGGCGTCGGTCAGTGCTCGGTGATTGGGGGTCGCGGTCGCCCGGAAGTGCCGGGCCAGGGTGGCCAGCCGACAGTTCGCCACCTCGTCGGCGAGCAGGATCTGGCGGGCCAGGGCCGCGGTGTCGACCACGGGCCAGCGCGGGAACGGATAGCCCAGCGCCTCGCATGCCCGGCGCAGGAAGCCGACGTCGAACGGCGCGTTGTGGGCGACCAGCACCGTGTTCTGCGCGAAGGCCAGGTACGACGGCAGCACCTCGCGCAGACCGGGTGCCGCGGCCACCATGGAGTTGGTGATGCCCGTCAGGACGGCGATCAGCGGCGGGATCGCGGTCGTCGGGTTGACCAGGGTCTGGAACTCACCGAGCACCTCACCGCCGCGCACCTTGACCGCACCGATCTCGGTGATCTTGTCGGTCTCCGCGCCACCCGTGGTCTCCAGGTCGACCACGCAGAAGGTCACCGCGGACAGGTGGGTACCGAGATCGTCGAACGAGCTCTGTTCGAATGTCGCGGCCATGATTATCGAACATAATGGCGGCTGCTGACACGAGCGGAGCGGCACGCCGGAAGACCCCCTGCGAGCGTCGGTAAGCGGAGCGCCGGCTCGGTCTGGACGAGGAGCCCGTCGAGGCGCCTTTTCCTCGACGGGCGACGAGGAAGACCGAGTCAAGGGGCGCGGAGCGAGCGCGAGCAGGACAACAGAGCGCCGGGCTTGGTCTGGACGACCGAGGGAGCAGACATGCTTTTCGTCTGCGAGCGAGGGAGGAAGACCGAGGCGAAAGGCGCGCAGCGAGCGCGAGCAGGAAGACCCCCTGCGAGCGTCGGTAAGCGGAGCGCCGGGCTTGGTCTGGACGACCGAGGGAGCAGACATGCTTTTCGTCTGCGAGCGAGGGAGGAAGACCGAGGCGAAAGGCGCGCAGCGAGCGCGAGCAGGAAGACCCCCTGCGAGCGTCGGTAAGCGGAGCGCCGGGCTTGGTCTGGACGACCGAGGGAGCAGACATGCTTTTCGTCTGCGAGCGAGGGAGGAAGACCGAGGCGAAAGGCGCGCAGCGAGCGCGAGCAGGAAGACACTGTCAGACCTACCGGTCAGAGTGGGGGCATCGGGTGAGCGAGGGCGAAACGGAAGAGGACGCGCATGAACTTCCAGCACAGCGGGCACGGAAAGCGGGACGGCGAGATGCTGCACATCGACTGCGGCACATGTGCTGCCCGCAACGTCGCCTGCGACGACTGTGTCGTCTCGGTTCTGCTCGGCAAGCCCGATGCGGGCGTCGAACTCGACTCCTCCGATCAGGCCGCTCTGGCGGCCCTGGCCGAGTCCGGCTTGGTGCCCCCGTTGCGGCTGATCCCGGGCGCCCGACCGGCCCGGGCGGTGCAGTCTCGCTTCGAATGGCCGGAGTCTGGCTGACTTCACTCCGCAATATGTTCACCTCGCGTGACAAAAGGACGCCGCCGGAGACGGCCGAAGAGTCGGATCGGACTCCGCGCGCCAAGACGGGCCACGAGCTCGGCGACACCTGAGCTCCAGGGCTGCGCGTACGTTCTCGCGCACGTGACGCGATAACTCCACGCACGATTTGTGCACACGTATGAATTGCCCGTTTCCCACCGTGCTCGGCGCTATCGCGTCAGGAGAGATCCATGACGTGACCCGGGATCAATCCCCGGGCCGGAGTTGTCGAGAGTCGCCATCGGTAACCCCCGACCCAAGACGTCTTCCGCCACGTGGCGGCACACGCAGCGCCGGCCGCGTCGTAGTGCTGCGTCAGCCGCCACCTGGCGGGGAACGACGAAGGCCGACCGCCGTACTCAAGACGCGCTCGAGTGCGCGGAACGATGTCTGCTGACGCGTCGTTCAGACACCAGCCGCCTGGCGATTAGCCGCCGCTCGCACCTCGAGTCTCATGTGGCGTACGCAGTTTGCGGCGTGACCAAATCGTGACCTAATGTGATGGCAGCTTTCGCCAACGCCGACACCTCGGTCGAAGTAGCGGCGATAATTTCTGAGTGAAGGGTGGACGAGGGGTGACGTCACGCCGGGCCGGTGCCAGTCGTGCTGGTGCGGCTGCGCGCAAGATGGCCCGTGCCGCCCTCGCCGGAGCTGCGGCTCTTGCTTTAGCCGCCACCTTGCTGGCCGGACCCGGCGCCGCGCTCGCCCAGGCCGATCCGCCGCTCACCATTGCCGAGGCCAAGGCTCAGATCGAGCAGCTCGAGGTGGAGGCGGCGGCGCTCGACCAGCAGTACGTCGGTGTGCGCGAGGAACTCAAGGACGGTCGCAAGAAGCTGGTCGTCAAAGAGGCCGACGTGAAGGCGCAGACGGCGAAGGTCGCGCGCATGCGGCTACAGGTCGGGCAGGTTGCGCTCGCCAAGTTCCAGAACCGCAATCTCGACACCGCGGCGCAACTGTTCTTCACCAAGGACACCGAGGACTTCCTCAGCCAGATCTCCACGGTGGAGAAGGTCAGCGAGAACCAGAACACCACCCTGCAGGACTTCCAGGCCGAGCAGGGCAAGCTCGCCGATCTCGAGCGGTCCTCGGAGACCGACGTCGCCGCGTTGCGGGCCAAGCAGGGTCAACTCAAGAAGCTGCGCGCGGCGTCGGACCAGAAGATCTCCGACTCGAAGGCGATCCTCGCTCGCCTGACGAAGGAAGAGCGGGAGCGGATCGCCGAGGAGGAGCGGAAGGCCAGAGAGGCTGCCCTTGCGCAGGCACGCGCCGCCGAAGCCGCCGCCAAAGCCGCCGCCGGCACCGCGACCGATGACACCGCGACCGATGACACCGCGACCGATGACACCGCGACCGATGACAGCTCGACCGACGACAGCTCGACCGAGACCGACTCCAATTCCGCTGACAGCGACACCAACTCCTCCGACAGCGATTCAGAATCCAGTTCCGCGGACAACGCTGACAGCGCATCGAGTCGCGGCGAGCGGGCCGTGGCCTTCGCCAAGCGACAGCTGGGCAAGCCCTACCGCTTCGCCGCCGAGGGCCCCGACGCCTACGACTGCTCCGGTCTGGTCCAGGCGGCGTACAAGTCGGTGGGTGTCAGCCTGCCGCGACTGGCTGACGACCAGCTGGAGGTCGGCCGCAAGATCTCCCGGTCCGAACTCCGGCCGGGTGACCTGGTCGGCTACTACTTCCCGACCTCCCACATCGCGATCTACGTCGGCAACGGCAAGGTCATCCACGCGCCACGCCCGGGCAAGTCGGTCCAGATCGTCCCCCTGAGCTACATGCCGTACAACTTCTCGAGCCGACCCGTCTGATCCATCCCGGCCCGCTCCGTCGGCTCCTCAGCGCCTGGGTGAGCCTGCTTCTGCTGCTGGCCGTCGGCTGTGCTCGTCCGGCCGATCCGCCGGCTCTGTTACCGATACGTGACCGAACCGCGGCGGCACAGGCAACTCTCGACGCCATGCTGGCCGCAGCTCGGTCGGCGGATCGCGTCGCGTTCGATCATCACGTCTCGGTCCGTGATGCCGCCTTCGCGGGGCGGGCGGATGTCTGGTTCGCCAATCTGGTCACATTGGGCCGCGATGATCTCCGGCTCCGGGCTGAGCCCGGCTCCACCGACATCGACGGGTCCCGGTCGAGCATTACCGGCCCTGAGGCGTGGGTCCAGAAGGTCGCCGTCTCGTGGCGACCCCGGACCGCGCACGACGTGGCCGAACAGCCGATCTGGCTGTCTTTCGCCCCGGACGGCGACCGCGTCCTGTTCATCGGCGACACAGATGCTCCCGCCGCCGAACAACCGGAAGCCCGGCCGATCTGGCTCGACGCACGCGTCCAGGTCGAGGGCGTCGACGGCGTCGTGGTCGTCGGCGCCGGACCAGCCATCCGGCCGTGGCTGGCTCGCGGCCGGTCCGCGGCCGCGGCCGTTCGGTCACAGCTTCGGGGTCTGGCGACGCCGCGGTCCGGCCCACTGGTCATTGAGGTCCCCGCCACGCGTCAGGCGTTCGAGCGATCCCTCGGCGTGGCTGACGACTCATACGCCCGCATCGCCGCGGTCGCGTGGCCGCGGGGCAGTGCTCACGACAGCGCGGTGCACGTGGTCATCAATCCACAGGTCGTGGCCGGCCTCACGGCGGAGGGCATCGCGGTACTGCTCGCCCACGAGACCACCCATGTCGCGACTCGCTCGGTGCACGCGGCGGCCCCGACCTGGCTGATCGAAGGCTTCGCAGACTACATCGCGTACGCCGCCTACCCCGCGGCCGCGGAGGCCGCGCTGGCTCCGCTTCGCACCCGAATAGCGGGGGGCTGGGGGCCAGGGGCGTTGCCGTCCGAGACCGACTTCCGCGCCTCGGGTGCCGAGCTCGATCTGGCGTACGCCCAGTCGTGGTCGATCTGCCGCTTCCTGGCTCAGCGCTACGGCGCTGCCCGGCTCGAGCGGTTCTACCGGGTTGTCTCGGGTGGCACCTCCGTCGCACAGGCGCTAAGGAGCGAGTTCGGCCTCAGCACCGAGGGGCTGGTCCAAGCCTGGGGGCAAGACCTGCGTCGCCGCGCGCTGTCGTGACCACGCTCGTGGTGAGCAACGACTTCCCGCCTCGGATCGGGGGAATCGAGTCGTTCGTGTCGGCCGTCTGCGGATTCCTCGACCGGGACGTGATCGTCTTGACGTCGACCGCCCCCGGGTCAGGTCCCTTCGACGCGACGGTGCCGTTCGAGGTGCATCGTCACCGGGGCCCGCTGCTGCCGACGCCGCGCACCGGCCGGGTGGCGGTCACGCTCCTGGAGCGGGTGGGCGCCGATCGTGTCCTGTTCGGGGCGGCGGCTCCGCTGGCGCTGCTCGCTCCCGCGCTGCGCGCGGCCGGTGCCGAGCGGATCGTCGCCCTGACCCACGGTCACGAGACGTGGTGGGCGAAGGTTCTCCTCACCCGCCCGCTGTTGCGCCGGATCGGCGACGAGGTCGATGCACTGTCGACCATCTCCGACTTCGTCACCGAGCAGATAGCGCCGGCGCTCTCCCCGGCCGGACGCACGAAGCTCTTCCGCCTACCGCCGCCGGTGGATCTCAACCTGTTCCGCCCCGGGCCGACTGGCGCCCGACGTCCTCGTCGCTGCATCTCGGTCGGCCGATTCGTTCCACGCAAGGGCCTCGACGTGCTGCTGGAGGCGTGGCGGTTGCTGCTGCACCGCTGGCCAGA
The DNA here is from genome assembly GCA_963789345.1 of uncultured Actinomycetota bacterium. Taxonomy (GTDB): domain Bacteria; phylum Actinomycetota; class Actinomycetes; order Propionibacteriales; family Propionibacteriaceae; genus Microlunatus. Next base: position 169,686 of record CAWBKR010000001.1, read on the forward strand.
GCCGGCGGCGCGGCCAGAGCTGATCTTGGTCGGCGACGGCCCGTTGCGGACCCGATTGACTGCGAAGGCGCGGGGCATCGACCCTCAGATCCGCTTCACCGGGGCTCTCGCCCCGGCGGAGGTCGCCATCCATCTGCAGCAGGCCGACGTGTTCGCTTTGCCCGTACGCACGCGCCGAGCCGGCCTGGAACCCGAGGGCCTCGGCCTGGCCACGATCGAGGCCGCTGCCTGCGGCCTGCCGGTGATCGTCGGAAACTCCGGTGGCACGCCGGAGACGGTGGAGGACGGCCGCACCGGGTACCTTATCGATTCTCGCGATCCCGGGGCGCTGGCCGATCGCCTGCGCCGCCTTCTGCTCGACGCCGAGTTGGCGACGGCCATGGGTGCGCGGGGGCGGACGTTCGTCGCCGAACGTTTCGGCGCGACAGAGGCCCGCCGCCAGTTACGCGCGGCCCTGCGCGTCGATCGCCGGCCGATACGCTGGGCCGGTGGCTGACCAGACCAGTGCCGACATCGACGTCGCCGCGCCGCCGGAGAAGGTCATGGCGGTGATCTCCGACTTCGATTCCTATCCGGTCTGGGTGGACTCCATGAAGAGCGCGGAGGTCCTGACCGTCGGGCCGGACGGGCGGGCGGAGACCGTACGGATGGTTCTTGATCATCCACTCGTCAAGGACGACTACGTGCTCGCCTATGACTGGCACGCCGAATCGGTCAGCTGGAGGCTGGTCCGTGGCAGTCTGTTGAAGGTGATGGACGGTACGTACGCGCTGCGCCCGACGCCGACCGGCACGAATGTGACCTACAGCCTCCAGGTCGATGTCAACATGCCCATGATCGGGATGTTCCGCCGAAAGGCGGAGAAGACAATCATCGACGGGGCGCTGAAGGGTCTGAAGAAGCGAGTCGAGGGCTGAGCACGTCGTCCGGCACGGCCGGCCTGCTGGGCATCGGGATCGACATCGGCGGAACCAAGGTGGCCGCCGGCGTGGTCGACGAGGCCGGCGGGATCCACGAACGGCGCCAGACGCCGACACCGTCCCACAGCCCGCAGGCGGTCGAGGACGCCATCGTCGAGATGGTCACCGAGCTGCGTCGCGGCACGCCCGAGGTGGCTTCGGTCGGGATCGGTGCCGCGGGCTGGGTCGACAACACCCAGGCCGTGGTGGCGTTCTCGCCGCATCTGGCCTGGCGCAACGAGCCGCTCAAGGCGCAGCTGTCCAAGCGGATCGATCTCCCGCTGATCGTCGACAACGACGCCAACGCCGCCGCCTGGGCCGAGTACCGGTTCGGTGCCGGACGCGGCAGTTCGGTCATGGTCTGTCTCACGCTGGGCACCGGGATCGGTGGGGCGTTGGTGATCAACGGGCAGCTGTTCCGCGGCACGTACGGCATGGCCGGCGAGTGGGGCCATATGATCAGCGTGCCCGGTGGGCACCGCTGCGAGTGCGGGAACCGTGGCTGCTGGGAGCAGTACGCCTCCGGCAACGCGCTGGTGCGGGAGGCGCAGGAGCTGGCCCGCACCAACTCACCGATGGCGTACCGGCTGCTGGAGATCTTGGGGAGTGACCCGGACCGGATCACCGGCCCCGGCGTGACGGCGGCCGCCTTGCAGGGCGAGTCCACCGCCATCGAGCTGATCGGCGACGTCGGCGGCTGGCTCGGTCAGGGCATCGCCAACCTGGCGGCTGCGTTGGATCCGGATCTGTTCGTGATCGGCGGTGGAGTGAGCGCCGCCGGTGACCTGCTGCTCGAGCCGGCGCGGCACGCCTTTGCCCGTACGCTCACCGGGCGCGGCTTCCGTACCCAGGCCCGGATCGAGCTGGCCCACTTCCGCAACGACGCCGGCCTGATCGGGGCGGCCGACCTGGCCCGGCACGCCATCGTGGAACCACCCTCCTCGGATCACCTGGGTTTCTGGCCCCGCTGGGAGCCCCACGTCTCCGAGTCCGACCGTCCACCCGTACTTCCGTGACTCCTCACCTGCCAGCTGATGAGGCGACCTACAAGACCGCGCCGTCGCCGGCGTCCGGGGGACGGCTCCGCGGGAGGCGGGTGACGAGGATGCCGAACCCGCCGACGAAGCCGATGATCGCCAGCCAGCCGGCCCAGGCGGGCAGCCGTACGCCGACGACGACGGCCAGCACCATCAGCACGGCGTAACCCATGCCGAGCCACGCCAGCAGGACCGGCCACGCCGGCTTGGGGAGTGGCGGGGGCGGCGGGGGAACGAAACGCTCCTCCACCTCTTCCGGCTCCGGTTCGGGCTCCGGCTCCTCGTAGCGGAACAGGGGATGGTCAGCGGCCCAGGTGGTCGGCTCCCGGTCGGGCTCTCGCGCCGGGGCCGGGGCGGCTGGCTCGGCCCGGTCGGCGGTGAGGTGGTACCCGGCCACCAGATCCGCAAAGGCCCGGTCGACGGCCTCGCGATCGTCGCCGCGACCGCCGTCGGGTCGGTCGGGCTCTTCTGCGGCGGCCATGTCAATCCTTCGCAAGTCGCCGGAAGAAGGATGCACTGCCGGCGAAGATCTGCTCCGCCTCGTAATCGAGGGTGGCTACATGGTAACTGCGCTCGAGGGTGACCATCGTGAGGTCGCGCGACCGGACACCGGCGGTGATCACCGGCAAGGAGGAGGCGTCGACGATGTGATCCTGGCGGGAGCGGTAGATCAACAGCGGCTGGTCGATCCGGTCGAGATCCTGGCGGATGGCCGCCCACAACTTGGTCTGCGAGTGCAGCGCGCGCAGCGGGGTGCGTGGGTACGCCACCTCCGTATGCCCCGGTTGCGCCACGTCGTTGGCTATGGCGCCCACGGACCGCATCACGCGCTTCAACAAGAAGAGGATCTTGAAGCGGGGATCGTTGTGGCGGACGACCGGGTTGACGACGGTGAGTCCAGCCACCGCCGAACCGCGCTGTTGGGCCAGGCGCAGGCACAGGGCACCGCCCATCGACAGACCGGCGAGGAAGACCCGCTCGGACTCGCCGAGGAGTTTGGTGAACGCTCGGTCCGCCGCGTCGTACCAATCCGTCCAGACGGTCTCGTTGAGCTCCTCCCAGCGGGTTCCGTGGCCGGGCAGTCGTGGTACGACGACGTGGAATCCCTGCGCCTCCAGATGGCGGGCCCAGGGCCGCATGGACTGGGGCGTCGAGGTGAACCCGTGCACCAGCAGTACGCCCAGCGGACCGCTACCACCCTCGTACGGCTCGGTCTCCGGGTCGCTGGGAGAGACCGGCGCTGGCTCAGGCTGGGACGCTGACACCCGTGCAGTTTAATTTGAAGCTGCTCCCAGCCGGCCATCCCGACGTCGCTCGATCTTGTCGGCGTAGCTCGATCTGCAGACAGAGCTACGCCGACGATCCCGAGCGACGTCCGGCGTAACGCGCGGCGCTCACCGCTAGGCTCACCGATGAGGTCGGACCGGGAGGGTCGTTGCTGTACTGGATATTCAAGTGGACGTTCTTCGTGTGGGGCGTGCGGTTGCTGTTCGGTGCCAGGATCGAGGGCGAGGAGAACATCCCGGTGTCCGGGCCGGCGATCATGGTCGGCAACCACATCTCCTCGGGCGACACGTTCCTGCTCCCGGCGTTGATGAAGCGGCGCCTCACCTTCCCGGCGAAGGCGGAGTTGTTCCTCGGCCGAGGCCTGGGCACGCGTTTCATCGCGTGGTTCTTGAAGAGTGTCGGACAGGTGCCGATGGACCGCTCCGGAGGTCGGGCCAGCGCCAGCAGCATGGAGGGGGTGCTCGGGGTGCTGCGGCACGGCGAGCTGCTCGGCATCTTCCCCGAGGGCACGCGGTCACCGGACGGCCGGCTCTACAAGGGCAAGACCGGAGTCGCCCGGCTGGTTCTCGAGGCCAACGTGCCGGTCGTCCCCGTGGGCTTCGTCCGGACCGAGTGGATCCGCACTCGTCTGGGCATTCCGTGGATGTGGCGCCCGTTGATCAAGGTCGGCGCCCCGCTCGACTTCAGCGAGTACGCCGCCGGCGCCGGTGACCGTGACATCCTGCGCTGGGTCACCGACGAGATCATGGCCGCCGTACAGGAGCTGACCGGCCAGATCTACGTCGACGCGTACGGGACCTCGGTCAAGACGGCCGAGGCCGAGGGTCGGGAGTTCAACGCGCTGGTGCTCCCGCGGCCCGGAGACGGGCGGCCCAAGCCGCCGCTGCCGGCTCCGCTGACTCCTCCGGCCGCCCCCGAGGAGGGCCAGGGCGATGCGGCGGTCGTCTCGGACGTGACGCCATGAGTGGTGAGATCATCACGGTCGATCCGAGCGACAAGTCCAGCGCGGGCGCCGGCATCTACTGGTTCCTCAAGAACGTGTTGCTGGGACCGGCGGTGCGCAGGGTCTTCCGGCCCGTGGTCGAGGGTGCCCTCAACGTGCCACCCAAGGGCGGCGCCATCCTGGCCAGCAATCACCTGTCGTACGCCGACTGGCTCTTCATGCCGCTGGCGCTCGATCGACGGGTTACGTTCGTGGCCAAGTCGGACTACTTCGCCGGCGTCGGGATCAAGGGCTGGGCCCAGAAGAAGTTCTTCTCCGGCACCGGCCAGGTGCCGATCGATCGCACCGGGGGCAAGGCCTCGGAGGGAGCGTTGCGGGCCGGGCTCAAGGTGCTCAGCAAGGGTGAGCTGTTCGGCATCTACCCCGAGGGCACGCGCAGCCACGACGGCCGGCTCTACAAGGGCCGTACCGGAGTGGCCCGCCTGGCGCTGCTGGCGGGTGTGCCGGTCGTACCCTCCGCGGTGATCGGCACCGACGTGATCGCCCCGCCGGGCAAGGTCTGGTCCAAGATCGTCAGCCCCACGGTAAAGTTCGGCAGACCGCTGGATTTCTCCCGATACGACGGCATGAGCGACGACCGGTTCATCCTGCGTTCCATCACCGACGAGATCATGTACGAGATCATGGAGCTCTCCGGCCAGGAGTACGTGGATCTCTACGCGCCGACCGCCAAGGAGCTGGCCGCGAAGGAGAAACGCGCCGAGGAGGAGGACGAGGTCTCCCCGCAGGCCTGATCCGGTAGCCACCGACCTCCTGCCGAGTCGTCAGTTCTGCGGCGACACGCCGGCGAAAGTGCCGTAGATGTGACGGGTCGCGGGGTCGTCAGTCGAAGTGCAGCGAGTCCGTGCGCTCACGCTTGATCTCGAAGAAGTACGGGTAGCTGGCGAGTGTGACGCTGGCGTCCCAGATCTGGCCGGCCTCCTCGCCCTGCGGGATGCGCGACAGGACCGGTCCGAAGAACGCGGTGCCGTTGAAGGCGATGGTCGGCGTGCCGACCCCCTTGCCGACCTGGACCATCCCGGCGTGGTGGCTCTCGCGGATCGCGTCGTCGTAGTCGTCGGACTCGGCCGCCTCGGCCAGTTCCGGCGGCAGGCCGAGTTCGTCGAGTGACTCGCTGATCACCCGGGGCATGTCCTTGATGTCCCAGTTGTGGATTCGCTTGCCCATCGCCGTGTACAGCGGCTCGAGGATGTCCTTGCCCCTCAGCTGAGCGGCGGCCACGGCCACCCGGACGGGACCCCACGAGTCCTCCAGCCGCTCGCGGTACGCCCGCGACACGTCGGTGTCCTCGTTGAGCACGGCCAGGCTCATCACGTGGAAGCGGACCTCGATGAGGCGGACCCTCTCGACCTCCATGATCCAGCGGGAGGTGATCCAGCAGAACGGGCAGAACGGGTCGAACCAGAAGTCGGCCCGGTCCCGGGCCTCGCTGGCGGTCATCGGCTTGATGTGTCGGGACGCATTCCGCGATCGTAATCGGGGTGTCCTCGGTACCCGGGACGGGAGATTCCGTACTGCCTACTGATTTCCCGCTGCGCCCTCTCGCCAACGATGGGCCAATGCCTGCTTCTCGTACGCCACGCCCCTTCGCTCAGCGGACCCTCCGGTCGGTGTTCGCGGTCGCCGATGTGGTCGCGCCTGCGCTCGGCAGTCGGCTGGCCCACCGGCTGTGGTTCACCGCTCCGTCACGTCCTCAGCGTGACGCGCTTCCGAAGGCCGGTGAGGCGTTCGCCGTCACCTGGCGCGGACGCGAGATCCGTGGTCACGTGTGGGGATCCGGTCCGGTGGTCTATCTGGTGCACGGCTGGGGTGGGCAAGGCAGCCAGCTCTCCGGCTTCGTCGAGCCGCTGCTCGCTCTCGGCTACTCCGTCGTGTCGTTCGATGCACCGGGCCACGGCGATTCCGACGACGGTCCCAGCGGCCGGCGGACGCACGTCGTCGAGTTCGGTCCGGCCCTCGACGAGGTCTTCACCCGCTTCGGTCCCGCCGAGGTCGTGATCGCACATTCACTCGGTGCGCTGGGAACGATGTTGGCGCTGCGGTACGGCTGGCTGTCGACGAATCGGCTGGTGCTCCTGTCGCCGATGGTCGGTGTGCGCGAGTCCCTCGATCGACTGCAACACCTCCTCGGGTTCGGCGCCCGCACGCGGAACCATCTGGACCGGCGGGTGGCCGAGTTCGTCGGGCTGCCCGTGCCGGAGCTGGATCTGAAGACCCAGGCCCGCGCGCTCGATCCGGTCCCGACGTTGGTGGTGCACGATCGCGACGATCGCCAGTTGCCCTACGCAGAGGCAGTCGAGTTGGTGATGTCCCTGCCTGACGTACGTCTCGTCTCGACCCAAGGTCTGGGTCACCGCCGACTCCTGCGCGACCCGCGAGTGATCACCGAGGTGCTGGAGTTCGTGCAGCGTCCGCGGGTCAGCCCGGTTGCGACCAGAACGCTTCACTCTCCGCCGGTTTCGCGTCGACCATCCGCAGTTCGGTGATGCGCCCGTCGCCGACCCGGAACAGGTACGCCGCGTAGTTCTGCTCGCCCGCAGTGATGTAGGCGACCGCGTCCTCGGCCAGCGCCGCGCATGCCGTCCAGATCGCCGTCGTTGAACGCGGTCAGGAACCGATCAAGAGGTCCGGTGATGGGATGAGGATCCATCGCCACATCCGTTCGAGCGTTGGGTAGCACGCAGGTGGGAGTCCATTGATCGTCATGGCCGGACCGCGTACGGGACAGGCGTCTACAGTGTCTGGGTGCCCGAACTCCCCGACATCCCGACGCTGGAGGAGCTGCACGGGCTCGACCCGCGCCAGCAGCCGGGGTACGACGACGACGCCGAGGTGGCCGAGGTCGTCGCGCGGCTCCGCAAGCTGCCGCCCTTGGTCTTCGCCGGTGAGTGCGACGAGCTGCGGACCAAGCTCAGCAGTGTGGCCGCGGGGGAGGCCTTCGTCCTGCAGGGCGGCGACTGCGCCGAGACGTTCGACGGGGTGACCGCTGCCAACATCCAGGGCAAGCTGCGCACCCTCCTGTCGATGGCGGTGGTGCTCACGTACGCGGCTCAGGTGCCGATCGTGAAGGTCGGCCGGATGGCGGGGCAGTACGCGAAGCCCCGGTCGTCGCCGATCGAAACCCGCGGTGAGGTGACCCTGCCGGCGTACCGCGGCGACGCCGTGAACGGCTTCGCCTTCACCGAGGAGGCCCGCCGGCCCGACCCGCAGCGGCTGCTCGGCGTCTACAACGCCTCCGCCGCCACGCTCAACCTCACCCGCGCCTTCGTGACCGGCGGGTTCGCCCACCTGCGGAGCGTGCACTCCTGGAACGCCAACTTCGTCAAGACCTCCGCCGCCGGCGTCCAGTACCAGACCCTGGCCGGGGAGATCGACCGGGCGCTGGCCTTCATGGTGGCCTGCGGGATCGATGACGACGTGTTCCGGACCGTCGACTTCTACTCCAGTCACGAGGCGTTGATCTTGGAGTACGAGCACGCCTTGACCCGAGTGGACTCGCGGACGCGGCAGCCGTACAACACGTCGGGACACCTGGTGTGGATCGGCGAGCGCACCCGCCAACTGGACGGCGCGCACATCGAGATGCTCCGGCACGTCCGCAACCCGCTGGCCGTCAAGCTCGGACCGAGCACCACCGCCGACACCGCCCTCGAGCTGGCCGACCGGCTGGATCCTGATCATGAACCGGGCCGGATCACCTTCATCACCCGGATGGGTGCGCACCGGATCCGTGACGTCCTGCCCGACGTGGTGGCCAAGGTGACGGCCAGTGGGCGACAGGTCGCGTGGGTCTGCGATCCCATGCACGGCAACACGTTCGAGGCGGTCAACGGCTACAAGACCCGGGCGTTCGCCGATGTCATGGAGGAGCTCAACGGCTTCTTCGACGTGCACGAGGAACTCGGCACGTGGCCCGGTGGGGTGCACGTCGAGCTCACCGGCGACGACGTCACCGAGTGCGTCGGTGGTTCCGATGATCTGGTCGAGGCCGATCTGGTCAATCGGTACGAGACGCTCTGCGACCCGCGGCTGAACCGGAACCAATCGTTGGAGTTGGCCTTCCTCGTGGCCGAGCGACTGACCACCGGCCGCATCCGGCGCTCGAATCCGGTCCAGGCCTTCGTACCGGTCAGCTTCTGACGCATCGGGCCCTCGTCCGGCGGGTGATGATCGTGGTCACCGCGATGATCACGACGCCGAAGGCGGCCGCGCCGGCCAGGATCGGCTCCCCGGCGCCCAGCGCACCGACGATCGCGCCCACGAACGCCCAGGCGGTGGCTGCCGCGTAGGGCAGCAGGCCGCGAGTCCAGACCAAGATCGCCACCGCCGTTCCGGCGGCACCGGCGAGGATCGCCAACTGCCCGACCAGGGCGGCGGGACCGGTCAACGGCACCCCGCTGCCGGTTAGGGCGGTCGTGAGGTTCAGCCAGATCGCGATGCTGCCCCAGCCGGTGTAGAGCCCGAGGGTGCCCCACAACAGACCGCGTCCGACCGGCGACCACTCCGCGATGGCGGCGCGGTGGTGCAGCGCGATCTGGAGAGCCGTCACCAGGCCGGCGATCATGATCAGGAAGACCACGAGCGTGGCCCAGGTCGGCTCGAGTTCGGCGGCGACCAACCAGGCGCTGAACCCGGCGAAGACGACGATCAGCGGCAGGGCCAGCCGATCCCGCAGAACCGGGTCGGGCCGGCGGTCCCAGAGCGCCCAGATCGCGTAGGCCACCGAGAACAGTTCGATCACGCCCCAGATGGCGAAGGTGTAACCGGCCGGGGTGATCGACGGCTCGCCGGCCCGGTCGGCGGTGGTGAACGCGCCGCCGAACAGGCTGGTGAACACGGGGCTGATCAGCTGACCCACGGCCAGGATCAGCAGCGCGGTGCCGCGGACGGGGACCGCCCGGGTACGGGGGAGGGCAGAGGTGGTGGCAGACAACGAAGGCTCCTGGTTGGTTCGGTCGTGGGGAGGGCGGGTCAAGTGCGGTCGACCCAGGCTCGGTTGAGGGCAGGATCGCGACGTGCAGGCGAGCCGATGACCCGTATGGGCCCGGCGTCCTCGGGGGCACCGGTGGTCGGCCAGCCGGCGGCGATCAGCTCGTGCCGGCGCCGCCGATAGGCCGCCTGCAGCTCGATAGACAAATCGCTGAGCACGGCGACCCGGCCGGTCCCGGTACGCCACACGACGAACTGCGGCCGAGCGCCTCGACACGGCGGGGTCGGCGCCGCAGCTCACCGGAGAAGGCCAGCGGGTACCAGAAGTCGAGCAACATGAACCTCATTCTACAGGTAACTCGATAAACAAGCTACATCTCGATTGAGATAAACTGGCCATCGTGTTCGACCATCGGAGGCGGCCGGGCAGGCCCGCCTTCCTTCACCCCCGCGCGCGATCAGGGCGTTTGCGCGCGACTATTCGCGCGCGAACGTCCGAACTGCGCGCGGGAAGGTGCGGGACGGGATGAGTGCGCGGTCGGCGCCGCCGCTCGGTGCGCTGCTGTACGAGCTGCTGCTGGCCTCGGAGGAGGCCGCCCGGGTGATGGCGGCCGAGCTCGGAGTGGGGGCGAACGACGCGGCGGCCCTGCAGCGGCTGCTCACCCACGGTCCTGAGGGGCCCGTCGACCTGGGGCGCGCTCTCGGTATCGGCTCGGCCGCAGCGACGATCCTGGCCGACCGGTTGGAGCGGGCCGGCCACGTCGAGCGCCGGCCGCATCCCGACGACCGCCGCCGGTTGCAGTTGGTGCCCACCGAGCACGCTGGAGCCGAGGCACGGCGGGTGCTGGCCCCCCTGCTCGTCCTCGTTGACGAAGCGGCCGCCGAGTTCGATCCAGCCGAGCAGGAGGTCGTCGCCCGGTATCTTGCGGCGGTGTCAGCGAAGTACCGGCAGTACGCCCAGCGACCTCACTGAATTTTTCTGACGAGTCGGTTGAGGCGTTGCATGGGTTACGAGGAGGCGAGCCACATGACCAAGCGGCACGGACGAGTGCTCCTGGATGGGTTGGCGCTGGGGGAGTCACCGCGCTGGCACGAGGGACGGTTGTGGTTTGCGCACTGGGGGACGGGCGAGATCGTCGCGGTCGATCTCGACGGGCGCAGTGAGGTGGTCGCTCAGGGCGCCGAGGGCCTCGGCTGGTCCATCGACTGGCTGCCGGACGGCCGGCTCCTGGTGACCGGCGAGAGTCTGCGGGTGCAGGAACCGGACGGCTCGTTGTCCGCGTACGGCGACTTCTCCGACGTCGATCACTCCGGCGGCTGGAACGAGATCGTGGTCGACGGACGCGGCCGTATTTACCTCGACGGCATGGACTTCGATTTCCTGGGTGGTGCAGCGCCGAAGCCCGGCATCATCACCATGGTCGGAACGGACGGCGTGGCCCGGCAGGTGGCGGACGGGATCGAATTCCCCAACGGGATGGTCGTCACTCCCGACAACTCGACCTTGATCATCGCCGAGTCCTTCGCCCGGCGGCTGACGGCGTTCGACATCGCCTCCGACGGCACCCTGTCGAACCGCCGCGTCTGGGCCGGCGACGTCGGTCCGGACGGCATCTGCCTGGACGCCGACGGAGCGATCTGGGCGCAGGCGGTGGACGCCGACGCCGAGGGCCGGTTCCACGGCGCGGCGCTGCGTGTGGCCGAGGGCGGTGAGGTGCGGCAACGCTTCGACGTCGATCGGTTCTGCTTCGCCTGCGCACTCGGCGGGCCGGACGGGCGGACACTGTTCGTGCTGGCCGCCGACTGGCGTGGCGTGGAGCAGATCGACGCCGTACTCGCCGAACGGACCGGTCAGGTGCTGGTCTTCGACGCGCCGGCGCCGCGGGCCGGCTGGCCCTGAGAACGCGGTCTGGTACGAAAGGGCGCATGATCGATCTGCGCTCCGACACGGTGACCCAGCCGACCGATGGCGATGCGCGAGGCCATGATCAGTGCGCCGGTCGGGGACGACGTGTACGGCGAGGATCCGACCGTGGCCAGGCTCGAGGAGCGGGTCGCCGCACTGCTCGGGCACGAGGCCGGCCTGTTCTGCGCCACCGGCTCGATGGCGAATCTGCTGGGGATCCGGACTCTCGTCGAGCCGGGGCAGGAGGTGCTCTGCGACGTCCAGGCGCACATCGCTCGGGCCGAGATGGGTGCGCACGGAGCGCTGCACGGCGTGACCATGCGGACGTTCCCGTCCGTGCGCGGTCGCTCGGACGTCGACGAGGTCAGCAAGATCATCTCACCCGACGCCGGACCGTACCTGGTCTCGACGGCTGCGGTGGCGGTCGAGAACACCCACAACTTCGGCGGCGGCACCGTACAGCCGTTCGACCAGCTCGAGGCGGTCGCCGGACTCTGCCGCGATCATCGGGGTCGGCTACCACCTGGACGGCGCGCGGCTCTGGAACGCCCACGTGGCCACCGGTATCCCGCTCGGCGCAGTACGGCGAGCTTGTTCGACACGGTGACGGTGTCGTTCTCCAAGGGACTCGGGGCGCCGGTCGGTTCGGTTCTGGTCGGATCGGCCGACCGGATGGCGAGGGCGCGGGTCTGGCGGAAGCGACTGGGCGGCGGCTGGCGGCAGGCCGGCCTGCTGGCCGCCGCCGCGCTCTACGCCCTTGATCATCATCTCGCGCGGCTGGCCGACGATCACGCGGCGGCGCGCACGCTGGCCCGAGCCGTGGACGAGCAGGCCCCGGATCGGGTGGATCTGGCGGCGGTGGAGACCAACATCGTCGTGCTCGACTCCGGAGTCCAGACCGCCGGGGCGGTCGTCGCGGCCGCCGCCGAGCACGGAATCCGGTTGTCGACGGTCGGCGCTCGGGGCGTCCGGGCGGTCACCCACCTGGGCGTCAGCCACGCGGAGTGCCGCAGGCCGGCGAGACGGTGGGCCGCCTGCTGCGAGGCTGATCACGACGGGTGTCGTACGGTGAACGCATGCGGATCTCTCATCTCGGGCACGCCGCCGTGCTCGTGGAAACCGACGCCGCGCGCGTGTTGGTCGACCCCGGAAACTTCAGTACGGAGTGGCACGAGCTGACCGACCTGGACGCGGTGTTGATCACCCACATCCACCCCGACCACGCCGATCCCGAGCACCTGTCCGCAGTTGATCAAGGCCAATCCGGAGGCCAAGCTGCTCGTCGAACCGTCGATCGTGGAGACGGTCGCGGCCGGCGACTTTCCCGAGCTGGGGGCGACCGGCCTGGCGGCCGGGGAGCAGACGGCGGTCGGTGACCTGCTGGTCAGCGCCGTCGGCGGTCAGCACGCCGTCATCCACCGTGACCTGCCCCGGATCGGCAACGTCGGGTCTGGTTTTCGCCTCCGAGGGACAACCGACGTTCTTCCACCCCGGAGACTCTCTGGAGACCACACCCGAGGGGGTCGACATCCTGGCCGTGCCCGCCTACGGTCCCTGGGCGGCTCTGAAGGAGACGATCGATTTCGTCCGTGCCGTCGGCGCCCTGGAGGGATTTCCCGATCCACGACGAACTGCTCAACGACCGCGGTCGCGGGCTGGTGTTCAACCGGGCCAAGGAGATGACCGACACCCGGATGGTCGATCTGCGGGGAGGCGCGGCGCATGACTTCTGAGCGCGCGTCCGCGGAGCGTGGGGCATTGACCGTCGTCGTGGTCGGCGGGCACGGCCAGATCGCCCAACTCCTGCTCCGCCGGTTGGCGGCGGCCGGGCACCACGGTGTCGCCGTGATCCGGAACCCGGAGCACGCCGAGGAGTTGCGCGCCCTGGGGGCGGAGCCGCTGATCTTCGACGTGGAGCGCGAGACGGCCGCGGCTTTGGCGGACGCCGTCGCGGGGGCGGACGCGCTGGTCTTCGCCGCCGGGGCCGGTCCCAACAGCGGCGCGGCGCGCAAGCTCACCGTCGACCGCGACGGGGCGGTGCTGACCGCCGACGCGGCCGAACTGGCCGCGATCCGGCGGCTGATCGTGATCTCGGCGATCGCCGCCGACGAGTTCGTGGTCGGCTCGGAAGAGGTCTTCCAGGTCTACCTCCGTGCGAAGAGCGAGGCCGACGCGGTGGTCCGATCCCGCGACCTCGACTGGACGATCGTCCGGCCCGGTGGACTGACCGACGAGGGCCCGACGGGCCGCGTCCGCCTCGGGGTGAGCACCGGCCGGGGCGACATCCCCCGCGCCGACGTGGCCGCCCTGGTGCTGGAGTTGCTGACCAGCGGTGCGGCGGTGCGCCAGCAGTTCGAGGTCGTCTCCGGCGAGGTCCCATCGCCGAGGCCCTGGCCGGCCTGGGCTGATTCGTCGCAGGAGTCCCAGGTTTCCCATGCAGGCATGGGAAACCAGCACCTCACACGGCAGATACACCATGCGAAGTACCAGTTTCCCGTGTGAAGTGGCGGCTCAGTCCGGCGAGTTGCCGGTGACGCAGAAGACCAGGCCGGTGGGATCGGTCATGACGACCCAGCCGCGGCCAGTCTCGCCACGCGTGGCGCCCAGATCCACCAGCCGCCGGACTTCGCGCCTCGAGGTCGTCGGTGCCCAGGTCGAGGTGGGCGCGAGTCGCTTCCTCTGGAGAGTCCAGTCGCTGCAGGAGCACCTGCACCGGCGAGGACGGTTCCGGATAGAGCTTGCCCGCGAACTCGGGAGAGTCCCCTCGCTCCCAGCGCCATCCGGTCATCTGTTGCCAGAACTCGATCTCGCGCTCGCAGAACTGCGCCGGGATGTCGATGCACACCTGCACCGGGCGGGTGCGGTGCCCGTCCGGCCAGGTCCGCGGACCGGGGCGTACGGATCGCTGAGGGTGCAGCAGACAGAACGGCAGGCCACCCGGCGAGGTCATGACCTGCCAGTCCGGCGTCAGGAGTCCGGCGGTGGCGCCGAGCCCGCTGATGCGTTCGGTCGCGGCGGACAGATCGGGAACCTCCGCGTCGAAGTGGATCCGCGGTCCATGATCGCCGGTCTGCTGGTGTACGTACGGGGTCGCCTCGGGCGGCACGAAGCTCCGGAACTCTCCGTGCGTCGGCCAGGGCTCTCCGACCGACCAGCCCAGCGCCGCGCTCCAGAAGGCAGCACTCGGCTCGGCTGCCTCCGGAGCGACGTCGATGATCACGTGCAGCCAGCCGACGGAAGATTCGGTCACGGGTCAGGGCACGTCCGCGGGACGGGCAGATCGTCGCCAGCGTGGGGCCAGCTCGACCAGATACATGGCCGCGAGGATAGCGGCTCCGCCGATCACCATCCGTACGGTGATCGACTCGGATCCGAAGGCCACCGCGAACCCGGCGGCCCAGACCGGCTCCATGGCCATGATCACGGCAGCCCGGGTGGCGTCGATCCGGGCCTGGGCCCAGGTCTGCAGCACCATGGTCATCGCCCCGGCGACGACAGCCAGGTAGATCACGATCCACCAGTCGGTGGCCGAGCCCGGCAGGGTGATCCCCCCGGGTAGTGCGGCCAGCCCGCACACCACGGTGATGGTGATCATCTGCACCAGGCTCAGGCTCAACGCCGTCTCCCGGGTGCTCAGTCGTCCGAGCGCGACGATGTGACCCGCGTAGATGATCGCCGAGGCCAGGGTGAGCAACTCCCCGTACCCGATCGCGAAACCCTGCAGCGACAACACCCCGAGGCCGAGGGTGGCCAGCCCCACCGCCAGCCAGGTCGTCCCGGCGATCCGGGTCCGCAAGATCACCGCGGAGAGCAGCGGTGTCGCGACTACGTACAGCCCGGTGATGAAGCCGGAGACACTGGCCGCGGTCTGCGCCAAGCCGGCCGTCTGGAGCAGTTGTGCGATGCCGTACAGGACCCCGAGCAGCACCCCACGTCGGACCGTCTCCCGGCTCATCCGCAAGCGGCGGCCGGCGATGAGAAGCAGGGCGAGGCTGGCGATGGCGAACCGTACGGCGAGCAGGTCACTGACCGGGATCCGGGTGACGATGTCCTTGATCAGGAAGAACGTCGAACCCCAAGCCGCCGTCATCGCCAGCAGGGCGGCGAAGGCCAACAGCTCGGTACGCGGTCGGGCCGTAGGCATCGGGTCAGCCTCTCACGACACGTGTGCCCGGAGCCGCTCCAGTTCGTCGCGATTGATCTCCGCCGCCGTCTGGATGGCGCTCAGCACCAGCTCGGCCTGCTCCGGCGCGAGGCCGGCCACGTAGTCGTTCCAGCGACGCGTGACGTGCTCGTACCACGGAGCGAGGCGGGTCCAGGCCGCCTCGGCGTCGGCGGTCACCAGCACCCGCCGGCGATCATCCGGGTCGGGGGACCGAACGGCGAGGCCGACCGCCTCGAGCCGATCGACGACGGTCGTGATGGCGCCGCCGGCGGTGAGTCCGGCGCGTTCGGCGAGCCGGCCCGGCGGCATTGGACCGTGCCGCATCAACAGGCCCAGGCACTGCAGGTCGGTGCCGTTGAGACCCGCCTTGCGCGCCACCGCTTCCTGGAACAAGACGGCGTACGCCATGAAGTCCCGCATGGCCTCACCCATTTCCTGCGGGTTGGACATCTACTCACCTCCTGCTAATCTCTCTAAAATAGAGAAACTCTTCAAACGAGAGTTCAGAGACCACAGTAGAGGAGTACAGCGATGAAGGCACTCGTCGTCGGTGGGGGCGTGGGCGGACCGGCTGTGGCCTTGTTCCTCCGACGACTGGGCTGGGACGTCGAGATCATCGAGGCAGCGAGACAGCCGGACGCGCACGCCGGCGCCTTCTTGAACGTGGCGACGAACGGCCTCGCGGTCCTGACCGAGCTCGGGGTCACCGACCGACTCCGGACCGACGCCCATCCCTGCCCCCACATGGTGATGTGGAGTGGCCGCGGGAAACGCCTGGGTGAGGTGCCGAACGGCCCGGCGGGGCAGCCCGAGCGGGGGAGCGTGATCGTCCGCCGGGGCTGGCTGCAGCAGGTCCTCCGCGAGGCCGCGCTTGAGGCGAATGTGCCGGTCACGTTCGGTGCTCGGCTGGCGTCGTTGGAGGAGCACCCGGGAGGCATGCTCGCCACCACCACGGACGGACGTCTGTTCGACGCCGACGTCGTGATCGGTGCGGACGGGATCGGCTCGGTCACCCGCCGCTTCGTCGATCGCGGCGGCCTCGGAGCCGACGTACAGCGGATTGGTCGGTCTGGGCGGCTTCGCCCACGGCACCGGGTTGGAGCCGACGCCGGGACATCAACACTTCGTCTTCGGGCGGCGTTCGTTCTTCGGCTACCTCGTCCGCGACGACGGCACGGTCTACTGGTTCGCCAATTCGACCCGCCCCGAGCCGAGTCGTGAGGATCTACGCGCGATGCCGGCCGAGGCCTGGCTGGACGAGTTGAGGGAGCTCCATCGCGACGATGCGCCGCCGGTTCCGCAGATCCTGGCCGCGGCAGACGACGACCGTGGGCGCCTACCCGATCTACGACCTGATGCAGGTGGAGCACTGGCATCGCGGTCGGGCTGTCCTGCTGGGCGACGCGGTTCACGCCACCTCTCCGAGTGCCGGCCAGGGTGCCGCTCTGACCCTGGAAGACGCCGAGACGCTGGCCCGTTGCCTGCGTGACATCGACATTCCCGAAGAGGCCTTCGTGCGGTACGCGGATCTCCGGCGCAACCGTACCGACGCGATCGTGGCCTACGCCCGCTCCATCAACGCCCAGAAGCGCACGTCGTCGAGCCGGTTCGGCGATGGCCGTCCGGGACCTGATGCTGCCGCTCTTCCTGCGGCGGGTCGCTCGCGACACCCGGTCGAACTGGGTGTACGACTGGCCCAGCGCCTGGTCGGAGCCCGTGATCCTCGAGTCAGCAGCCCGCGCCGAATCCTGAGGTGAACCCTCGGCGAGCCGTCACATCTGCAGCGACACGCCGTCGAAAGCGCCGAAGATGTGACGGGTCGGCGGATGGGA
This sequence comes from uncultured Actinomycetota bacterium, assembly GCA_963789345.1. Lineage (GTDB taxonomy): Bacteria > Actinomycetota > Actinomycetes > Propionibacteriales > Propionibacteriaceae > Microlunatus. The sequence goes on from CAWBKR010000001.1 coordinate 186,804, forward strand.
GGGGCGTCAGATCACGAACAGGGTGACCTTCGAGCCCTTGGGGGCTTGCTTGCCGGCGCCCGGGGGTGCTGGTGACGACGAGGCCCGCGCCGATGTAGTTGACCGCTACCGGCCGGACCGCCACGGTGAAGCCCACGTCCTTGAGCAGCTTGGTCGCGGCCGCCACGGTCTTCCCGCGGGTGGCGGGGATGGCGACCATCACCGGTCCGAGCGAGCGCTTCAGGGTGATCGTGTCGCCCTTGACCCCGGTGCCCTTCTCGGGCGACTGGCTGATCACGTCGCCGGCGGCGACCTTGTCCGAGTGCGCGGTGGACACTCGACCTCGAAGCCGGCCTTCCGGAGGGCGGCCTCGGCGCTCGGCCGCCGACCGCCCGGTGTAGTCGCGGATCTTGATCGGCTTCGGACCGCGCGACAGGGTCAGGTCGACCGACGTGTCCCGCTTGAGCTTTTCTCCGGACTCGGCGGAGGCAGCGATGACGACGCCCTCCTTGGCCCGCTCGTCGTACTGCTCGCTGACGGCTCCGGCCTTGAGATTCACCTTCCGCAGCGCCGTGAGGGCCGCGCCGTGCTCCAGGCCGATCACCGACGGCATGGCGTAACGCTCGGGACCCTTCGAGATCACCGCCGCCATGCGTGCCGCCGTCGGGCACCTTGGCTCCGGCCGCCGGCTCGGTCGAGATGACCGTCCCGGGCGCGGCCGTCTCGCTGTACGCCGAGGCGAGCTCCAGCCGCAGGCCCTCACGCTGGGCCAGCGCCTCCGCCTCGCCCTGGGAGAGCGTGGTCAACTGGGGCGCGCTCGTGAAGCGACCGTCGGTGACGTACCAGCCGGCCAGCGCGGCGGCCGCGGTGAGCATCAACACCAACAAGATGATCAACCAGCCCCGCCGACGCCGCCGGGCCTCGCGCTCACGTGGCGCGGTCAGCCGCTCGGCGGAGAGCTGACGCAACTGGGCCTGCGGCGGTCCCGGGGGCGCGGCGTCTCGTACGGTCGGGGGCGAGTTGGGCGTCGTCGGGTACGCCGTGGTGCGGAGGCGCGCGCACGCCGGCGGCACCAACTGGGTGATCTTCGTGATCGGCGCGGTCCGCGCGGCCGAGAAGCTCGGGTGACCCGTGTGATCGGGCCGGCGAGGCCGACTGGGGGAGGCAGGCGCCCACCCGACGCGGCGAGCTCGGCGAGGCCGGTCGCGGCGGAGTTCCGCGGAGGTCGGCGGTCAGCTCGGGGTCGTCGGACAGGCCCTGCCGCAGGGCGACCTGCACCCGACGCGCCTGGGACAAGAACACCTTGGCGTCGTGCGGCCGGGCTCGCGGCGTCGCGAGCGGTGGCACGGGCGACGAGGGCGTCCAGGTACGGCGGGATCGGGGTGGCCGTCGCGGAACGCCGAGGGGGGCGGCACGTCGGCGTGCACGTGGGCGTAGGCGACCTGGATCGGGGTCTCGCCGGTGTGCGGCTTGCGGCCGGTGAGCAGCTCGAACAGGACGACTCCGGTGCTGTACACGTCGCTGCGCGCGTCGGCCCGCCCGGCCACCACCAACTCCGGCGGCAGGTAGGAGACCGTGCCGATGAGCAGACCCTGCGTCGCGGTCGAGGTCTGCGCGGAGATGGCCTTGGCCAGTCCGAAGTCGGCCACCTTGATCTGACCCCGGGGGCTGATCAAGACGTTCTCCGGCTTGATGTCGCGGTGCACCAGGCCGGCGTCGTGTGCGCAGACCAGCGCGCTGAGCACCGGCTCGAGCAGCTCCAGCGCACGCAGCGGCGGCACGGGTGCCTCGTGGTTGATCACGTCGCGCAGCGTGTAGCCCTCGACGTACTCCATCACGATGTACGGCCGGCCGGCGTCGGTGCCTTGATCGAACACCGAGACCACGTGCGGGATGGGACAGCCGGGCCGCCGACCGGGCCTCGCGGTCGAACTTGCGGGCGAACTCGGCGTCGTCGCCCAGCCCGATGTGCATGACCTTGAGCGCTACGGTCCGGGTCAGCCGGGTGTCGACGGCGGAGTAGACGGTGGCCATGCCGCCGCGGGCCAGCCGGGACGTGATGTGGTAGCGACCATCGACCAGGTGACCCACGAGGGGGTCGCCGACTCCGGTCGCACTCGCTTGGGCCGTCACGTTCGCTCCGAACACGGTGGGGAAGTTGGTCGTGTTGGTCTTGAACGGGAGCCTAGACGTGCGTCGCGTACGGGTCGCCGGACGGCGCGCCGCTCGCCCCAAAAGGACGCGCGTCGGGGCTAGTCGATCCGTCCGGCACTCATCGAGGATGCCTCAGCGTAGCGACGGACCGGAATTCGGCCGGCGCGACGCGCGAGCCGACCGGCCTCGACCGCGAGTCTCATGGCCTCCGCCATCCGTACCGGATGCTCGGCCCGGGTCACCGCCGAGGCCAGCAGCACGCCGTCGCACCCCAGCTCCATCGCCTGCGCGGCCTCCGAGGCGGTGCCGATCCCGGCGTCGAGGATGACGGGCACGGTCGCGGACTCGACGATCAACTCGATGTTGTGCGGGTTGCGGATCCCCAGCCCGGAGCCGATCGGCGCACCGAGGGGCATCACGGCCGCGCAGCCGGCGTCGGCCAGCTTCCGGGCCAGCACCGGGTCGTCGTTGGTGTACGGCAGGACCACGAAGCCGTCGGCGACGAGCTTCTCCGCCGCGTCGAGCAGCTCGATCGGGTCCGGGCAGCAGGGTGAGCTCGTCGGCGATCACCTCGAGCTTGACCCAGTCGGTCTCCAGCGCCTCCCGCGCCAGTTGTGCGGTCAGGATCGCCTCGGCCGCGGTGTAGCAGCCCGCGGTGTTCGGCAGGACGGCGATGGAGTGCCGGTCGAGGATGTCGAGCACCGAACCGGGTGCGCCGGGGTCGATGCGGCGCATGGCCACCGTGGTGAGCTCGGTACCCGACGCCAGCAGCGCCGCCTCCATCACGTCCAGGCTCGGCGCGCCCCCGGTACCCATGATCAACCGCGATCCGAACGTCCGGCCCGCGATGATGAAGGGGTCATCCGTGCCCTGAGCTCCCGGATTCGTGCCCTGAGCTCGTCGAAGGATCGAATGCTCAGCCACCCTGCACCGCCGTGACGATCTCGATCCGGGCACCCTCGGCGAGTGTGGTCTCGGGGTGCCGGGCGCGGGGCACGACCACTCCGTCGACGGCCACGGCGATGCCTCGCTGGGCAGGCTCACCGACCACGTCGCTGAGCCGCGCTGAGTGCTGGATCTCGCGTGGCTCTCCGTTGACGAAGACTTTCACGGCACCAACGCCTCAGCCCGGATCTCGGAGCGGCTGAAGCGCTGGGGACCGAACGGTTCGGCGAACTCCGGCAGCACCCCGGTCGTGATCGACGTGACGATGATGTCGGCGGTGACCGGCGTCAGCAGCACGCCGTTGCGGAAGTGCCCGGTCGCCAGCACCAGGCCCTCCGGCTCACCGGGCCCGAGGATCGGGGCGTTGTCGGGGGTGCCGGGCCGCCAGCCCACCGAGGTCTCGGCGAGCCGGTACTCCGCGGTCATCGGCAGCACCTGGCGGGCGTCGCGAAGCAACTCGTACACCCCACCGGCGGTGACCGCGGCGTCGAACCCCTTCTCCTCGACGGTCGCGCCGACCACGATCTCGTGTCCGCTGTCCCGTGGGACGAGGTAGATCTCGCTGCCGGACGTGAACGCGCGTACGGTCAGCCTGCGGCTGCGGCATCCGACCCGGATCGAGCCGCAGGATCTGCCCCTTGACCGGCCGGACCGGCACCGGCGCCACCCCGTCGATCTGCGCGGCCCAGGCGCCGTTGGCGAGCACGACCGTCGGAGCCGCGACCGAGGTCCCGTCGCGGAGACGCACCCCGCTGACCCGGCCGTCCGCGGTCTCGACGCCGGTGACGAACCCGACGACCTCGGTCACGCCGGCGTCGGTCGCGGCGGTGCGCAGAGCCCGCCAGAGCAGCCGGTTGTCGCAACTCCAGTCACCCTCGACCAGCAGGCCGGACCTCACCGCCGGCGCCAGGAGCGGTTCGACGTGGCGGCACTCGCGACTGCTCAACCGGGTGAAGGCCAGCTCCAGCCGCCCGAGGTAGTCGGCCAGCACGCTCAGCCGGGCGTTGTCGTCGGCGCTGGTGGCCACGGACAGCGTCGGCTGTCGGCGGAGGCCTGCGGGCAGTCCGGTGACCGACTCCACCTCGGTGGCGAACACGTCGAATTGCTCGCGCGAGGCCAGACTCAGGGCGAGCAAGGCGCGACTCGGTGAACGTCGTCTCCGTGACCGGTGCCAGCATGCCCGCGGCGACTTGGGAGGCAGCGGCCTCCCGTTCGCCGGTGACGATGACCACCTCGAGATCGGCCTGCCGCAGACGCCAGGCGATCGCGCTGCCGATGAGGCCGCCGCCCACGACGACCACGTCGACGGGCGACGGAGAACTGGTCATGACCTCAGTCTAGGAACAGTCGCGGTCGCCCCCTCATCGGTCGCGCGCATCGGTGTCTAGGCTGGCAACCCCCCTCGTAACCCCCTCTCGTAACTCTAGGAGCACCGATGAGCGCCTTGACCGAGACCGACCTTCTCAGCAACGGAAACCCGATTCCCAAGATCGGGTTCGGCACGTGGCTGCTCGACGACGGTGACGAGTGCTACGACGCCGTGGCCGACGCGCTGCGGCTGGGTTACCGCCACATCGACACGGCCCGGGCGTACCACAACGAGGCGTCGGTCGGCCGCGCGGTGCGCGACTCGGGCGTACCGCGTGAGGAGGTGTACGTCACGTCGAAGCTGCCGGCCGAAGCGAAGGACTACGACGCCGCGCTCGAGGAGTTCGAGACCACGATGAGCGAGATCGGTCTCGACTACCTCGACCTCTACCTGATCCATGCGCCCTGGCCGTGGAACGAGGTCGGCAAGGACTGCCGGGAGGAGAACCGGCAGATCTGGAAGGCGATGGAGGAGTTCCTGGCCAGCGGTCGGGTCAAGGCCATCGGCGTGTCGAACTTCGACTCCGCGGACCTCGACAGCCTCATCCCGGCGTGCGAGACGAAGCCGATGGTCAACCAGATCCGCTGGTTCATCGGGCTTGATCCGTCCGACACCGTCGAGACGTGCGCCGAGCACGACATCGTCGTCGAGGCCTACTCCCCGTTCGCGCACGGCCTCATCGTGAATCACCCCGAGATCGGCGACATCGCGTCCCGGTACGGCGTCAGTGCACCACAGCTGTGCATCCGCTACCTGCTGCAGAAGGGTGCTGTGGTGCTGCCCAAGGCGACCAAGACGCCGCACATCGAGCAGAACGCCCAGCTCGACTTCCAGATCTCCGCCGAGGACATGGCCGTCCTGGACGCCATGCGCAACACCGAGAAGCACGAGGACGCGATGGAGTTCCGCTGGTCCTGACCACTCGGGATTCAGCGAAGGTCCAGCAGTGTCCACGGTCGACCGGGTCGAGCAGTTGCTGACCTTTCCTGACGTGCACCCGTACGCGAAGTGGTGGGGTACGCACTGGCGCCTGGTCGAGATCGCCGATGCGGGCCTGAGCGTGCCGGCCGACCGATCGGAACCCGGCGTGGCGCAGGAACTGCAGTGGCTCTTGCCGGCGCTGGAGTCGGTGACGATCATGGACGGCCGGGTCCGGCGGCACGCGTCGATGGAGGGCAACGCCGTCTTCGCACTGACCCGGCTCGGCTTCGCCGACCATTCCGGGCACCCGTCGGCTCGCGGCCGGCCTGGTCTCCTGGCAGTGGGACGACGGCGGCTGGAACTGCGACCGCCACCCGAGGGCGGCGCGGTCGTCGTTCCACGAGTCGGTGACGCCGGCGCTGGGACTGGCCGCCTACGCGCAGGCCAGCGGTGATTCCGACGCCCGAGCCGCGGCCGAGCGGACCGCCGAGCTGCTGCTGCGCCACCGCCTGTTCCGGAGCCTCGGCAGCGGCGAGGTGATCCACCCGTCCTGGCGTGAGCTTGCACTATCCGGCCTACTGGCACTACGACGTCCTGCAGGGCTTGCGGCTGCTGCTCCTCCTGGACCTGCTCGACGACCCACGGGCCGGCGAGGCGCTGGACCTGGTCGAGAAGGCGCAGCGGCAGCCGGGCCGTTTCTCCGGGCGGACGTGGGCGTCGGCTCGACAGCCGGCTGCCGTCGACTGGGGCCGCAGCCCGGACAACGTGATGCTCAACGAGCTCGCCGTCGGGGTGCTGCGGGCCGCCGGCCGCTAGAAATGCGCGTGCCCTGAGCCTGTCGAAGGGCCCACTGCTCTCGCCCATCGGGGTCCTACCGTCGCTAGGTCTTGCGTATCGGAATCAGCCAGCTGGCCGCTTCGCCGGACAGGAACTCGGTGATCAGCCGCCAGCACCTCGCCGGGCTGCTCGTCGGGAAGGGCGTGGGAGGTACCAGGCACGACGGCCAGCCGAGCGTCCGGCACCGTCTCGAACAACCTGACGGCGTGGTGGTGGTCCACGATGTCGTCGTCGCCCACCACGACCAGGGTGCGCGCGGCGATCCGGCGCAGGTGTACGGGCCCTCGACGTCCGGGGTTCGGCCATGACGGCGTCGATCGGGCACGAGCACGCGATAGCGGTCGCTCAGCAGGCCGGGCCGCGAACTCCCAGGTGTCGCCGCCCTGGAAGGCCCCGTGCAGGAGCACGACCGGATCGCCGCTGCCGTACTCCTCGTAGTGGGTGCGGACACCGGCGGCGTCGTCGAGGTCAGGCATCCGGCGCTTCGTCGGCCAGCTTGAAGACCAGATCGGTCCGCCACTTGTTCATGTCGGGCTCCTCCTCCGGGTTGGTCAGCAGCTCCTCGAGGCGGCAACCCCAGGCGTCGCCGGCCGGGGTCTCGTGCGCGTCCCACGTGAGGCCCTCCTGCTCGGCCCACTCGCAGCAGTCGTTCCGTCTCGTCGATCAGGCCGTCGGGATGACCGACGTAGCTCGTGGTGACGTAGCGACCGGCGGGTAGCGTCCGGGCGAAATAGGCGCCCTCGACCGGTACCTGTTCGGCCACCGGCACCCCGGCTTCGACGTCGAGGAACCGCTCCATGTCGATGGTCAGGTAGCGGAAGAACGGCGGTCCGCTCGGGGTCTCTCCTTGTTCGGCCAGCCAGCCGAACAGGCCCGGGAGCTGATCGGCGACCAGGTTGAAGGTGGTCATGGTGATGAGCTCGCGCACGCCCACGTACGGCTGGGCGGCCCGCTCGATGACGGTGGGGCTTTCGTGGGATTCGGTCACGGATGCCAAGACCCCCGGACGCGCGGGAAGTCATCGGTGCGTAGGGAGTTTGACGCACATCCAGCATCCTGTCCGAGGAAAGCGCTTGCTGAAAGGCTTCAGAGATACAGCCTGCTGATTTTACGTCAAGAGCGCTGGGCAAGGCCGATCGCAAGGGTCAGTAAGGAGGCCGAGGTCAGCACCATGCGGACGAGGTTCCAGGTGACCCAAGGCTGCTCGAACGCCCGCCGCACACCGGCCAAGTCGCCGATCTGATCGACGGGACCGGCGGCGACCAGCGCCTCGTTCAACGGCACGTTGAGGGTCATCGTGACGACGACGGAGGCGGCGTACAGCCCGGCCGCCACCACCATCCAGCCGGCGCCCGGCCTCCGACGCGCTACCGCGACGATCGCGACCACCACGCTCAGCACGAGCGAGCCGAAGAACGCCGGTGCGAACGCTGCGTTGCGGACACTGGGCGTTGATCGCCTGCATGGCGGCTACGAACGTGTGGTCGTCGGCCTGCGCCAGACCGAGCATCACCGAACAGGCATACGCGTAGTAGAAGCCGGCCATGAGTCCGACTGCCAAGGCGGTTGCCGCGTCGAGAATCTTCACCCGTTGTTCCTTAATCGTACGTGCGGTTACGTTTAAAAATGGAACCGTGGGTACGGTTGTCAAGTGGACACCGCGCGTGAGCAACGGCGACGCGGCCGCCCGCCGACCGCCGAACGGGCGCAGCGACGCGACGAAGCCTTGGCGGCAGCGTTGGCCGAGATCGAGGAGAAGGGCTACGAGCGCTTGACGATGTCTGCCGTCGCGGCGCGGGCCGGCTCGTCGAAGGAAAGCCTCTACACCTGGTTCGGCAACAAAACAGAGATGATCGCCGAGCTCATCCGCGCGCAATCGGCCCGCACCAACGCTGCCGTCCAGACCGCTCTGGCCACCGAGCGGCCCGCTCGGCAGGTGCTCGGCACGATCGCGGACAACCTGCTCGCCCTGCTGCTGGGTCGGACCTCGCTCGCCCTCAACCGCGCCGCGATGACGTCGCCGGCGTTGGCGGCAGAGCTGTTGCGGCACGGCCGGCACACCACCGGGCCACTCGTCGAGCGCTACCTGGCGGAGTTGCACAATGCGGGAGTGATCACGATCGACGATCCCGCCGAGGCGTTCACGCTGTTCTACGGGCTGACGGTCCAGGACCTGCAGATCCGAGCGCTGCTCGGCGAGACCCCGCCGAGCGCACAGGCGAGGAAGCGTGCCGCGCGCACGGCGGTGGAGCGTTTCCTCGCCCTGTGCGCGCCGGAGGGGGCCTTGTGATGTGGATCGCCCACAGCTCAGACCTGTGGCGAGACTTCCCGCACCTGGTCGCCGGTGTGCTGGTGGTCGAGGGGGTGTCCCGGCCGGTGGACGTTGCCGCTGCGGTTGCCCCCTTCCATCGGCGGGCCGCGGAGCGGCTGGCCGGTCGGGTCGAGTCCGAGTTGCCGGAGATCCAGGCGTGGCGGCGGGCGTACGCGCAGCTGGGTCTGAAGCCGACGCAGTATCGCAGCGCCGCCGAGGCCCTGTTGCGGCGCTTCCGGCGCGAGGGTGAGTTGCCGTCGATCAATCCTCTGGTCGATGTCGGCAACGCCGTCTCGGTCGCGTACGCGATTCCGGTCGCCGTCTTCGACGCGAGCCGCGTCGCCGAGCAGCTGGAGATCCGGTACGCGACCGGTGCGGAGAGCTACGAGACCTTCGGGGGCGAGGTCGAGACTCCGGCACCGGGGGAGGTGATCTTCGCCGACGCCGAGGGCCGGGCCCACGCCCGGCGCTGGACCAACCGGCAGAGCGGCCGGTCCGCGGCCCGTGCCGAGACCGACCACGCGCTGTTCGTCTCCGAGGCGCTGCACGACACGGCCGCGGCGGACGTACCCCGACTGTTCGTCGACCTCGCCGACCTGATCAGCACGCTCTGGCCGGAGGCGAAACTGCAAACGGCGGTCCTCACCGCTGACCGCCCACGCTTCGACCTCTGACCCCGACCACCGGTCCCGCCCTCCAGAAACCCGGAACTGTTAACAGATTGCAGGTTCGGGGCTCGTGGGAGCGCCTCATTGCGGAAAGTGTTAACAGTTGCCGGGTTCTTGGGGGCTGGGCGAGGGCTGGGGCGGGGGCCTGGGGCGCGACGGTTTCTGGGGGCGCGGGGCTGCGGCATGAGCGGTTGGATCAGCCGCGGGCCAGGATTCCTCGGGCCACCTCCACCGCTCGGTCGATCGGCACGGCGAAGCCGATCCCGATGTTGCCGGATGCGCGGCCGCTGAGGGTCGCGATGGAGGTGTTGATGCCCACCACGCGGCCGTTCAGGTCGACCAGCGGTCCGCCGGAGTTGCCGGGATTGATGGGCGCGTCGGTCTGGATCATGGCTTCGGCGCTCGAGCGCCGCTCCAGAGCGCTCACCACGCCGGAGGTCACCGTCCCGTTCAGCCCGAGGGGCGAACCGACCGCGATCACCGGCTGCCCGATGCGCAGATCGGCACTGACGCCGAGCTCAGCGGCAGGAAGGTCGCCACCTCGAGCCCGGAGAACGGCGATGTCGTTGCTCCGGTCCGAGCCGACCACCTCGGCGCTGACCGTACGGCCGGAGGCGAGCAGCAGCGACACGCCGCTCGCTCCCGCCACGACGTGGTGGTTGGTCAGGACGTGGCCGGAGCCGTCCATCACGACCCCCGAACCGCTGCCTCGCCCGGCCCGCACCTGCACGACGCTCGGCAGGATCTCACTCGCCGCCGCCTCGGTGCTGCCACTGGCCGCGGTGCCCGCACCGCCGGGGGCGCTGCGTTGCTGCACGATGGTCGGACCCGCGGCCGGTGCGTTGCGGTCGAGGGCGACGACCATCCCGGCTCCCGAGGCCCCGCCCGCCAGGACGGCGGCCGCGATCACGGCCGCGAGCCGCGAACGGCTCCGGCTCGTCCGGGTGGGCGGCGTGGTCAGGAGCGACAGGGCGGGAGCCGGGCCGAGGGGCGGGCCAGGAGGCGGGGCGGGTGGCGGCGCGGGTGGCGGGGCAGCCATCGGGCGGGCCGGCGGAGCCGGCGGTCCCGGGGGAACCGGGGGAACCGGGGGAACCGGCGCCGCCCAGCCGATCTCGGGTCCGGCGGGTCGGCCGAGTCCGCGCGGGTCTGGATTGTTCATGTGGGTTCCTTCCTTGTGAGATCCGGGGGGTCAGATCAGTCGGGAGAACCAGCGGAGGGACAGGGCGCCGGCGCCGGTGGCGACGAGCAGACCCAGCGCCGCCAGGTACGGCGTCACCTCGCGCTGCTCGGTGCGCCAGCCGATGGAGGAACCGATGTCGGCGTACACGTCGCGCAGTTCCTCCCCACTCTCGGCGGTGTAGGCGGTGCCACCCGTGGCCTCGGCCAGCGCGCGGAGCGCCGCCTCGTCGACCGGTACGGGCTGGCTGTCCCTGCCGGGCAGGGTCCCGTTCGGCGTGCCGTACGCGATCGTCGACACCGGCAGACCGGCTTCGGTGGCGGCGACGGCGGCCTGATCCGGGGTGCGACCGGCGGTGTTGTCGCCGTCGGAGAGCAGCACGACGCGAGTGGGTACCGGCTCTCCTTCGGCTTCGAGCCGCCAGCCTCTGCACCTGTTCCACCGAACTGAACACGGCTTCGCCGATCGCGGTGCCGCCCCGGCCCAACGTGAGCGACTCGATCTCTTCCTGCGCCTCGTCGTGGTCGGTGGTGGGGGACACGACGACCGCGCTGGAGCCGGCGAAGGACACCACTCCGACGTTCACGGTGTCCGGTAGTTGCTCGACGAAGGCCGAGGCGGCGGCCTTGGCGGCCTCCATCCGGTTCGGCGGCACGTCGGTCGCCGCCATCGAGCCCGAGACGTCGATCGCGACCATGACGGTCGCCCGGTCGTACGGGACGCGGAGGGCCACCTCCGGCCGGGCGGCGGCCAGCCCGAGCAGGGTCAGGGCCGTGAGAACGAAGGCGGCGGGCAGGTGCCGGCGCCAGCCGGGTCGCCGCGGCACGACGCGGTCGAGCATCGGCAGGCTCGCGAACCGTACGGCGTAGCGCTGCCGGCGTCGCTGCACGATGACGTACGCGAACGCGAGGGCAGCGACGGGGATCAACGTGAGTAGCCAGAGAGGGCTCAGCAGGGTCATCGATGTCTCCTCATCGGTTTCTTCGATTAGTTCCGCGGCGGGCCGGTAGTCGGCGACGCGCGCGGACGAAGCGGGCCAGATCGCTGACCCAATCGGTGTCGGTACGCAGCAGGACGTGCCCCGCCCCCGCGGCCCGGACCGCCTGGGCGGTCGCGGCCCGGAAGGCAGTCGCCGCCTCGGCGAACGTCGTCCGGACGCGCAGATCGGTGCTGATCTCGCGCTGTCGCCCGGATTCGGGGTCGACCAGCACGAGCTGGCCGACCGGTGGCAGTTCCAGTTCACGCGGGTCCAGCACCTCGACCACGACGACGTCGTGACGAGCGGCCAGTCGGCGGAGCGGGGACTCCCAGAGGAAGGGGCGCTCGATCTCGCCGCTCGGATCCAGTAAGTCCGACACCACGACCCGCAGCCCGGAGCGGCGGTGCCGCCGTCCCAGGAGCGTCAGCGCATCCGCGAGGTCGAGCGTCGCCACGCCGTCCCGTGCTCCGGGCGGCATCCGCAGCGCCCGGTGGGCGGCGACCCGCCCGGCGAGCGGCCGGGCCCAGGTCATCCCGTCGGTCCCGAGGACCGCCAGTCCGAGCCGGTTGCCCGGCGCGTCGGTGAGCAGGCCGACGGCGCCGGCCACCGTGGTGGCCAGCTCCGCCTTCTCGGCCGCGGCCGTCCCGAACGCCATGCTCGGCGTCTGGTCCAGCAGCAGCCACGTGTCGAGCTCGTGCTCGGCCTGCGTGAGCCACAGGTGCGGCTCGCGGGCCCGGGCGGTGACGTTCCAGTCGATCCGCCGGACGTCGTGCCCCGGCTGGTAGCGGGCCAGTTCCTCGGGCTCGGTGCCCGGACCGAGCCGCATCCCGGCGTGGTCGCCCTGGAGCAGCCCGTCCAGCCTCCGTCGCACGGTGAGATCCAGACCACGGAACGAGGAGAGCGAGCCCACACTCATGCGGCGACCGCAGTCTGCTCGTCCGGCGCGACCCGCGGCCGCGGCACGGTCTCGAGGATCGTGCCGATCACCGAGCGGGGGTCGATGCCCTCGGCCACCGCGTCGAAGGACAGCACCAGCCGGTGGGCCAGCACGTCGGCCGCGATGTCGGCGACATCGTTCGGCAGGACGTAGTCCCGTCCGCGCAGCAGCGCCAACGGTCGGGCCGCGGCGATCAGTCCGAGGCTGCCTCGAGCGCTCACCCCGTACTCCAGCACCTCGCCCAGTTGGAGTCCGAACCGGTGCGGGTGCCGGGTGGCCATCACCAGCTGAACGGCGTAGTGCGCGATCGCGTGGTGAACGAACACCTGGTCGGTCTCGGCCTGCAGGCTCACCAGTTCCTCCAGACTCAAGACCCGCTGCGCCCGCGGCGGTGCGACACTCATCCGTTGCACGATGGTCAGCTCGTCGAGCTCCTCCACGTGGTCGACGTCGACCTTGAGCAGGAACCGGTCACGCTGGGCCTCGGGAAGGGTGTAGACACCCTCGGTCTCGATCGGGTTCTGCGTGGCCAGCACGAGGAACGGCGCCGGCAGCCGGTGGGTGGTGCCACCGATGGTGACCTGCCGCTCGGCCATCGCCTCGAGGAGCGCCGACTGGACCTTGGCGGGGGCCCGGTTGATCTCGTCGGCCAGCACCAGGTTGGCGAAGATCGGCCCGAGCTCGGTGTCGAAGCGCTCGGTCGACGGCCGCCACACCTGGGTGCCGACGATGTCGGCGGGCATGAGGTCCGGGGTGAACTGCAGCCGGGAGAAGCTGCCGCCGACGACGTCGGCGAGGGTCCGGACCGCCAGGGTCTTGGCCACCCCCGGCACGCCCTCGAGGAGGACGTGGCCGCGGGCGAGCAGGCCGACCAGGATGCGCTCGACCATCAGATCCTGGCCGACCACGACCCGCTTGACCTCGAACAGCGTGCGCTCGAGCAGCGCGGTCGGTAGGAGTCGGTTGGGCTGCTCACTCATCACAGGTCTCCGTCAGGGGTAGGGGCCTGCTCGGGCGTCTGCTCCGGCGTCTGCTCCGGGGTCTGCTCGGGCGCCAAGCTCGAACCGCCCTCGCTGCCCCCGGAACCGCCGGAGCCCCGCTCGGGGCAGTCGCTCGCCGACCCGCTCCAGGTCTGGCTGCCCTCCTCGACCACGGTGGCGTAGCCGTACTCGACGGGCGCGCTGCCCTGCGCGCTGCCGGCGTACGCGAACCCGGCTCCACCGGCCAGGACCGCGACGGTGAGAACTCCGGCGACGGCAAGCCTTCGGCCGAGCGGCTGGCGCTTCGGTGTGTTGTTCACTGCTTCGTTGATCCCTGCTTGGTTGTTCACTGCATCTCCTTGTGAGATCGGTTTGTCGGAACGTGATCACTTCATCAAGCGGGCCGGAAAACCACGGGAAACAAGATCGAAAATGGAGCGAAAGCGCGGACGGCCTCCACAGCAATTCCGGGCTAGCTTGGACGGCATGCGGCTGCTGATCGTGGAAGACGAAGAGGGCCTGGCGAGTGCCCTGCGGGTGGGACTGACCCGGGAGGGTTACGCCGTCGACCTGGCGCTGACCAGCGCCGAGGCGCGGGACAAGCTCGCCTTCGCGGAGTACGACGTCGCGCTGCTCGACGTCAACCTGCCCGATGGTGACGGTTTCGCGCTCGCGCAGGGGATCCGGGATTCCTCCGTCGAGTGCGTGACCGGGACCGACCTCCGGATCGTCATGCTGACGGCGCGGGGCAAGCTCCTCGATCGCGTTCGTGGTCTCGACGTCGGTGCCGACGACTACCTCGTCAAGCCGTTCGCACTGGCCGAGCTGACCGCTCGACTGCGGGCGGTGCTCCGGCGGGAGACCAGCGGTTCCTCCTCGGTCCTCACCCTCGGCTCGGTACGCCTGGACGCCGCGCAACACCTGGCCTACCGCGGCGAACGGGAGCTCAAGCTGACGCTGAAGGAGTTCGCCGTACTGCGCTACCTGCTGAGCCGGCCGGGCCGTCTCATCTCGTCTGAGGAGCTGCTCGAACACGTCTGGGACGAGAATGCCGATCCGTTCACCCAGACCGTACGGGTCACCGTCGGGACCCTTCGCCGCAAACTCACTGTTGATCATGAGCCGCAACTCCTGGAAACCGTTACCGGACGGGGTTATCGCCTCCGTGAGGACACGCTCAGCACGACCGCGCCAGCATGATCTGTACTGTCGCGCTCCGCGCTCCGCGGCCCATGCGCTCCGCAGCGTCTCGCTCGTTCGGTCACGATTCCGGGCGACCGCCTTTGCCGATCAGCTCCGGTCGTGCGCAGGGACATCGCCCGGAATCGCTCCTCACTCCCGAGAAGCTCCGCGCATGACCTGTACTGTCTGTCGCGCTCCGCGCTCCGCGGTCATGCGCTCCGCAGCGTCTCGCTCGTTCGGTCACGATTCCGGGCGACCGCCTTTGCCGATCAGCTCCAGTCGTGCGCAGGGACATCGCCCGGAATCGCTCCTCACTCCCGAGAAGCTCCGCGCATGACCGACAAGCTGCCGCCGTGGCTGCGAACGGTACGGGTGCGGCTGGCCCTCACCTACTCCGCACTGCTGTTCGGCATCACCGCGATGATCTTGCTCGGCGTCTACCTCGCTCTCTCCTCCACGATCGACGCCGAGCCGCTCGATCCGGTGACGGTGAAGAAGTTCACGCGGGCGGCCGACGGCACGATCGTCTACCGCAGCGGTGAGCAGTTCCAGGCGGCCGACCTCGCCAGCGTGCAAAAGGCCGTCAACTTCGCCGCGCTGGAAACCCTCCGCAACTATTCGATCATCGCGTTGGTGATCATGTTCGCCCTGAGCCTGGCCATCGGATGGTGGGTCGCCGGCCGCGCGCTGCGCCCCGTGGAGAAGATCACGACGACGGCTCGGGAGATCACCGCGACGGACCTGTCCCGGCGCATCGACGCCTCCGGACCGCCGGACGAGCTGCGCACGCTGACCGACACGATCAACGACATGCTGGCCCGCCTCGAGGGCGCCTTCCGTACGGAACGGGCGTTCGTCGAGGACGTCTCGCACGAGCTGCGGAACCCGGTCGCGGTCATCCAGGCCAACGTCGAGGCCGTCCTCGGCAACGAGGCGTCGACGCCCGCGGAGCGACGCGAGGCGACGACGATCGTCACGCGCGCTACCGGCCGGATGAGCCGATTGCTGGAGAATCTGCTCGCCACGGCGCGCAAGCGATCGTCCGCCTTCGTCGATCGGGACGTGGACCTGGCCGGGGTCGCTCAACAGGTCGCCGACGAATTCCGGCTGCTGGCCGCGGAACGCTCGCTACGGTTCGATCTGCGGCTGGCGCGGGGTCCGGTCGTCTACGCCGACCCCGCATCGCTGGACCGCGCGCTGTCCAACCTCGTGTCCAACGCCGTACGTCTGGCCCCGCCGGGGAGCACCATCACGGTCGCCGTGGGCAGCCGCCAGAGCTGGGCCTATGTGGCGGTTCGTGACGAGGGCCCCGGCATCGATGAGCAGGATCGCTCGCGCGTGTTCGACCGGTTCCACCGAGGATCAGGGGAGCAGAGCGGGGCCGACACCAGTGGATCAGGCCTCGGATTGTCCATCGCCCGGCAGATCGTCGAGAGTCACGAGGGCCGCGTGGTCCTGGCCGATCGGAGCGGCCCCGGAAGCACCTTCGTCATCTGGCTGCCGGAACGTGCCGTCGGTGGCGCGCCCGAGCGGCCGGCCACCCCGCCCGCCATCGATCCCCTCGGCTACTGAGCGGCGGCCGACCAACCGGTCCACCGGCTGATGTCCAGGGCGAGGACGTCGCCACCGGGCAGCCGCGCGGCGTACGGCGGATACTTGGCCGCGAGCAGCTCGAGGGCGCCGGCGCGCTCTGCGTCATCGGTAGCGACCCGACCGCGACCGTCCAGGCGGATCCACCACAGCTGCGACCAGTCGTCGTCGTACCGGTCGACCAGCAGCGCACAGCGCGAGTCCGCCTCGAGGTTGACGAGCCGTTGGAGGCGGAGGCTGCGCTTCGGTTTGTGGTCGACGGCCGTGAACAGCGTCTCGCCGTTCAGCACGAAGCAGACCGGAACGAGGTGCGGGCCACCACCGGGTGTCACGGTCGCGAGCCGACCCACCGGCGCCTCCCGGACCAGGCGTCGCATGGTCGGCCGGTCCACCGGGTCAGGCGTCCGGTCCGCCGGGCCGGGCCACGCCCCGCCCCCGACCCTGGTCCAGGACGTCGGTTCCCGGACCGCCGATCAGGATGTCCGGCCCGTTCCCGCCGGCCAGCCGGTCGTCGCCGAAGCCGCCGAACAGCACGTCCGCACCGTTCCCGCCGTCAATCCGGTCGTCGCCGCCCCCGCCGCAGATCACGTCGCCGCCGTCCCGGCCGATGATCACGTCGCCGCCGTCCCGGCCGATGATCACGTCGTCTCCGGCGCCACCGACGATGACGTCTCGGCGATTGGTTCCGCGCAGCCGGTCGTCACCGTCCGTGCCGACGATCGTCGGTACCAGACCGCCGCAGCGCTCGGCGAGGTCGATGCCCACCAGCAGTGGATCGTGATCGCTCGATCGGTACGCGTCCGGCGCGAAGAGGGCCTCGTCGCCGTCGTACTGGTAGGCGAAGGACTCGACGGAGTTGACGTTCCAGTGCACCAGTTCGGTGATCTTGCGGGTCAGGGGCCGGGTGGTGAGCGCGTGGTCCAGCGAGCCGGAGAGGGCGTCGAAGACGTAGCTGTACCGATCAGGGTCCAGGCGTGACCCGAGGTCGGCGAGCCCGGCCGCCCGCAGGATCTCGATCGGGTCCTCGCGGGTGTAGGCGTTGTAGTCACCGAGGGAGATGACGTCTGCATCGCCGCTCCGGGAGATCAGCCGGTCGACGAACGCAGCCAGCGACCGCGCCTGCCGGCTGCGGTCCCCGTTGTACGCGCCCTGCCCGTCCCCGCTGTCCACGTTGTCGCGGGCTGCCCCGGTGGGGGTCTTGGACTTGAAGTGGTTCGCCACCACGGTGAAGGTGTCACCGTCCCGGGTGAAGGTCTGGGCCTGCGGCTCCCGGGCGTTGAACCACACCGCCTCGTCGACCAGCCCAACCGGCCGGCCGAGCGGGCGCACCGCACCCCGCTGGTAGATGATCGCGCTGCGGATCGCGTCCCGGTCCACGGCGTAGAGCTCTCGGGGCAGCCGCACGTACGCCCACTTGGCGTGGCCGGCGTCGGTGTTGAGGCGGCTGACCAGGTCGGCCAGCGCGGCGTCGGCGTTGCCGGGGGAGAAGCCGGTGGAGTCGGTGTCCTCGATCTCCATCAGGGTCAGGACGTCGCCGTCCAGCCGGTTGATCGCGGTCACGATCTTGGCGGCCTGCTGGGCGAACTCGGCGTCGGTGGTCGCGCCCCGCGCGTCCGGTCCCGTACGCGTCAGGAAGTAGTTGAGGACGTTGAACGCACCGACGCTGATGTCCCCGCCGACCCGGCCGGGGCGGGGCGGCCGGGTGTTCTGCGGCGCGAACACGCCGTCGGCGGTCCCGTCGGCCGGCTGCAGCCGGAAGGCGCCGAACCCGTAGCCCAACACGAGGGGCTCGCGGAAACTCAGCTCGTCACCGACTCGGACGGGTGTGGTCGGGGACAGGTACGGTCGCGTGGTCACGCTCAGCCGGGCGCTGACGGCGTCATCCAGGACGAGACTGCGGAGCGCGTTGTCCGCAGCGATCGCCGCGGCCGCCGGTCCCGGGCGCGCCCGCTCGGTCGGCTGGACCAGCAGCCCGCCCGCGGACACGGTCAGCTCGCCGAAGCTGGTGAGATCGAAGACCTCGCTCACCGTCAGGATGTCGGCCGGGGCGACCCGCATACCCTCGAGAGCCTCCCGCTCGGCGTCGTCGGCAGGCAGGTCCAGCACCGCCGCACGCGGTAGGGCCTCGACGTCGCCGTCGGCGCAGACCGCCACGTCCGTACGGGAGCTGATCTGGGTCTGTCCGCCGAACTCCTGGGCCTGGCCGATCACGGCCACGGTGTCGCCGAGGCCGACCGCCACCGGACTGAAGACGAAGATCCCGTCGGAGGTGGCGGCGTCGCCGTCACCGTCGGCGTCCTGCAGGTAGAAGCCGGACAGGCCGGGCGTGTCCCCGACCACGACGCCTCGGACGGTGACCTGCTGACCCGGCAGCGGCGTCGTCGCTCCGCCACCCTGGACTTCGCCGATCTGCCGCGTCGCCGGCGTGTCGCAGGTGTCCGGCTCCGGGGCGGCTCGACCGCTGAATTGACCACCCCCTTGGACGCGCCAGCCGGACCAGTCCAGATCAGCGCGTCGCCGGCCGAGTCGTAGCGGCGGGAGAGCGATTGCCCGGCCGATTCACTCCCCGATTCGGCGACGCCGATATCGACGCTGGTCCGTCCGGCGGCGGCGCCGCTGGTTGCGGTCAGGGCGCCCTCGTACGAGAGGAACTCCAGCACCTCCGCGCCGCTGACCAGGGCCAGCCCGTCAGCTGCCCCGTTCTGCATGCCGACCGCCGCGACGACCGCGACGGTCGGTCCGTCGGCCGGAGCGGCGACCGCGGGCAGCGTCAAGGTGGCGTACCGCGCGCCGTCGCTCCCGTTGTACAGCTCCACCCTGAGCCCGGCCGAGCTGGTGCCGGCGGGAAGCTGCACCTCGACGAACTCGTCGGTGTCGGCGCCCGCGTTGTCGTAGTGGATCTCGGCGATGAACGGTGTCGTCGGCGGGGCAGCGGTCGCGTGCGTCGGAAGACCGACGCCGACCAGTGACGCACCGGCGAGGGCAGCGACCACGGCGCGGATGGCTCGGCGTCGGTTCGGCGACGGACCGGTGAGGAGTTCGGTCACGGGGATCCTCTCGCCGACGGTTCTGGGGAGTTACCTTCGGCAGGCTAGAGACGGTCAGTGAACAACGGAACCGCTCGAGCTGTCCACCTCGTGACGACGTGGCCCCGAATCGGGCCGAGGTGTCGCAAACACACCCACGCACGGCTGAGGAAAGCGCATGACCGGGGCCGATTCGGCCGTGCGCGGTCGTTTTGCGTCACGAGACCAACCCATAGGTTGGAGGAGTGACGGCATTGATGGGTCTGGAGGCCCGACTGCGGCTCGCCCGGCTCTATCTCTGCACGGACGCCCGGGAGCGGCAGGGCGATCTCGCGGAGTTCCTGCGAGCCGCCTTCGTGGGCGGCGTCGACATCGTGCAGATCCGGCAGAAGAACCTCAGCCGGAACTCAGAGCTGGCCGCGCTCGAGGTGGCGCGGGCGGCGGCCGAGCCGCACCAGGGCATCGTGTGCGTCAACGACGCGCCCGACCTCGCGGGTGAGTTCGCCGCCGACCTCCTGCACCTGGGCCAGACCGACGGCTCCGCTCGCAAGGCCCGGCGGAAGCTCCACCGGTGGGCGCTCATCGGCCGCTCCACACACTCCCCGAGAGAGCTCGACAAGGCCGTGGCCGACGACGACGTCGACTACTTCTGCGCGGGTCCGGTGTACGCGACGCCGACCAAGCCCGACTACCGGCCGGTGGGACTGGAGCTCGTGCGCTACGCCGCGCAGGTCGCGCCGCCCGCCGACATCGCCGCGAAACCCTGGTTCGCCATCGGCGGGGTCGATGTCGACACCCTCGACGAGGTGCTCGAGGCGGGAGCCCGACGGGTCTGTGTCGTCCGCGCCATCACCCGGGCCGACGATCCCGAGGCGGCGGCCCGTGCCCTCGGCGATCGGCTCCGGGCGGCCTGGCGGTCCGATCCGGCCATGGAGCGCTACGCCTTCGCGGCATCGGCGCTGCCTGCGCGCGAACGCTGAGCACTCCTCGATCATGGGGGTCGAGATCCGGGTGGTGCAGGAGGGCGACGCCGCTGCGCTGGCCGGGTTGCTCGTCGCCGATCGGGGCTTCCTCGCCGACTGGGATCCCGTCCGCCCCGACGCGTACTTCACCGAGGCGGGTCAGCGGAGCGATATCGCCGACCAGCTCGCCGGCCACGAGGAACGCACCCTGCTCCCGTGCGTCGTCGAGGTCGACGGTGTCCTTGTCGGGCGGATCAACGTCTTCCACATCTTCTACCGGGCGTTCTGCTCGGGCACGCTCGGCTACTGGATCCGGCAGGACTACAACGGGCGAGGCGTCGCGACCGCGGCCGTCGCGGCGATGATCGCGTTGGCCTTCGAGGATTGGGAACTCCACCGCCTGCAGGCGGGAGCCTTGGTCCGCAACCACGGGTCGCGCCGCGTGCTGACCAAGAACGGCTTCACCGAGATCGGTCTCGCGCCGCGGTACCTCCAGATCGCCGGTCGCTGGCAGGACCACATCCTGTACCAACGCCTCAATGACGGGTGACGTGGCTCAGGAACTGCGGTGCGCGGCGGCCGCCGCCAGGTTCAGCAACGCCGTGCGACCCGCCGGCGTCAGGTCGGCGCCGTCCAGGGCTCCGATCGCCTCGTCGTACGCCTCGGTGATCATCTGTTCGACGGCCTGGTGGGCGCGGGAATCGTTGATCAACTGACGCAGCTCCCGCACGCCTTCGGCGTCCAGGGCCGGATCGCCGAGCCGGCTGCGGAATACGGCCCGGCCCGCGGCGTCGGTCTGGGCGTAGGCGTGCGCGATCAGGACGGTGCGCTTGCCCTCCCGGAGATCGTCGCCCGCCGGCTTACCGGTGATCGCCGGATCGCCGAACACCCCGAGCAGGTCGTCGCGGAACTGGAAGGCGCGACCCAGCGGCAGCCCGTACGCGGCCAGGGTTTCGTGCAGCGCCGGCGAGCCGCCGCCGAGCGCCGCCCCCAGTTGGGCGGGCCGCTGGACCGTGTACCGCGCCGACTTGAGCTCCACCACCCGGCCCACCTGCGCAGGACCTCGTCGAGCTCGCGAGGGGAGGAATCGAGGGGTCGCACCTGGGCGACCACGTCCAGGTACTGCCCGGCGGTCACCTCGGTACGCATGGTCTCGGCGATCGGCGCTGCGGCGGCCAGGGTGCCGGGCGCGAGGTCGGCGGACCGCAGCATCTCCACCGACCACATCAACAACAGGTCGCCCAGCAGGATGGCCGCCGCCCGACCGTACGCCTCCGGATCTCCCAGCCACCCGGACGTCATGTGCAGGGTCTCGAACTGCCGATGCGCCGCCGGCTGACCACGCCGGAGGTCGGAGGCGTCCATCACGTCGTCGTGGACGAGGGCGCTGACGTGGAGCAGTTCCAGACTGGCGGCCGCGTCGAGCAGCCCCGGCTGCCTCTCCGTCGGGCTGACCGGCGGCCGCCAGGTAGCCGGCGGCGCAGAACGCCGGACGGAGCCGCTTGCCACCGACCAGGAGGCGGGCCCGCGAGGTCGGCGACCGGCCCGAGCTCGCTCGCCATCCCCAGCAGATGTCCGCTCTGCCGGTCGAGAAAGGCGGAGATGCGCTCGTCGATCGGCCGATCGGAACGACGCCGACACCGGCTGGTCCGGGTCGAGAAGGCGGGCGGACACATGCCGAGCGTACGGATGCCGCCGGCGCGACCGCCTAGGGTTGGCGCATGACCGGTCAGACTCTGTACTCCCGCGTGCGACCGCCGACCATCGTCGAACTGCTCGAGGCTCGCGAGCGGCCGCTGTTCTCCTTCGAGCTGTTTCCGCCGAAGGACGAGGAGCAGGCGCGGCAGCTCTGGCGGACCGTACGGGAGCTCGAGTCGCTCGGACCGGACTTCGTCTCGGTCACCTACGGGGCCAGCGGGTCGACCCGCGAGCGCACCGTCACCGCCACGGAGGCCATCGCCCGGCACACCACGCTGCGGACCATGGCCCACCTGACCTGTGCCAGCCAGTCCCGCGATCAGCTGCGAAAAGTGATCGGCTCCTACGCGGCGGCCGGCATCCGGCACGTGCATGGCCATCCGCGGCGACATGCCGGGCGGCCCGACCGTGCCGTGGGTGCGCCACGACGAGGGCCTGAACAACGCGACCGAGCTGGTCGCGATGGTGCGCGAGCTGGGCAACTTCTGTGTCGGCGTGGCCGCGTTCCCCGATCTGCATCCGGAGCGGCACGACGCCGACCTGGACGCGCGGGTGCTGGTGGAGAAGGCCAGGGCCGGCGCCGGCTTCGCGATCACCCAGCTGTTCTTCACCGCGAACCGGTACTTCGAGCTGGTGGACCGGGTGCGCTCACTCGGCTGCGACCTGCCGATCATCCCCGGCATCATGCCGGTGACCCGGCTGTCCCAGATCCAGCGCTTCGCCGACCTGTCGGGCGCCGACCTCCCGGCGACCGTCGTCGACCGCCTGAACGCGGTCGGGACCGACGACGCCGCGGTACGTCAGGTCGGGATCGACCTGGCCACCGAGCTGTCGGAGAACCTGATGGCCGGTGGAGCCCCCGGGCTGCACTTCATCACCATGAATCGGTCGCTGGCGACCCGAGAAATCTTCGCCAGGATCCAGCGCTCGCTGAGCCGGGCCTGACCTCCTCGGGCCCTCGTCCTCGATCGTGATCAGCCGCTGGGTGGGCCGGGTCAGGGCCACGTAGAGGGTCCGAACGCCGCCCGACGACTCGGCCACGATGTCGTCCGGGGAGACCACGAGCACGCCGTCGTACTCCAGGCCCTTGGCCTGCAGCGCGGTCACCACGACGAGCCGGTCGTCGGTGATCCCGGCGGCGCTGCAGCGCCGCGCCGGCGGCATCGACGCGCGAGACGGCGGACAGATCACCCCGACCGTGCCCTCGACGGCCTCGAGCAGATCGCGCGTCGCGGCCACGATCCCGGCCGCCAGCTGGTGGGCGGCGTGTGGCGCGGAGCTCGGGTTGGTGACCGGTGGAGCGAACCGCCCGCGGCAGATCGGCGTCCGGGAAGTCCTGCACGACGACCCGCGCGGCGAGGTCGAACACCTCGGCGGGGCTGCGGTAGTTGGTGCTCATCCGGAACCGACGGACCGGGGCCGTGCCGACCAGCTCGGCCATCGCCCGCGCCGACTCGCGCGGGTCCGGCCACGAGCTCTGCGCCGGGTCGCCCACGACCGTCCAGCTGGCGCTCGGTCCGCGTCGGCGCAGCATCCGCCACTGCATCGGCGTGATGTCCTGGGCCTCGTCGACCAGCACGTGGGCGAAGGTGTCCTGAGCCGACGCGAACGGGTCGAGCTCGCGGACCGGGCGCCAGTCGCTCCATCGTGGTCACCAGCTCCTGGACCTCGCTGCGCGTCGGAGTCCAGGAACAGCGACACCTCGCGCTCCTCCGGCTCGGGCACCGGACCCAGCTGGTGGGCCAGTTCGTCGAGCAGCGCGGCGTCGGCGACCGTCCAGTCGGAGGCCGCGGCGCGACCGCGGTAGCTGGCGCTGAGCAGGCGCTGCTGGTGCTCGGTGAGCTCGGTACCGGCGACCCGGGCCAGCACGCGCCGGATCGGCCAACCGGGCGAGGGCGTCGGGCGCGCTGACCGCCGGCCACCAGGCGTTGCTGAACATGGCGAAGGCGGCGGTGTCGCGGACCCGGTCGTCGAAGTCGTCCCGATCCAGCTCCAGGCTTCCCGGCGCCTGCCGCCAGAGCGCCGAGAGCAGGGCCTTCTCGGCGACGTCGCGGCCCTGGTTGAGCTTGTGGTGGGCGAGGACGTCGGCCCGGATCCGGGACAGCTCGGCGGCGTTCAGCCGCAAGCACGTTGCCGACCATCGTGAGGCTGAGCTCCAGCGGCACCTCCTGCCACGGCTCCTGGACCAGTCGTTTCAGCACGCCGACCATCCGCAGGCTGCCCTTGATCGCCGCGACCGGCGCGGGATCGACGCGTTCGCCGCTCAGTTTGACGACGTCGGAGGCGACCGAGCCGATCGAGCGCAGCGTCACCGCGTCCTCGCCCAGGGACGGCAGGACCCGCTCGATGTAGTTCATGAAGACCCGGCTCGGCCCGACCACCAAGACGCCGCCGGACTCGAAACGGCGGCGGTTGGAGTAGAGCAGGAACGCGGCCCGGTGCAGGGCCACCACCGTCTTGCCGGTGCCGGGTCCGCCCGAGATCATCGTGAAGCCCTGGTACGGGGCGCGGATCGCCTCGTCCTGTTCGGCCTGGATGGTGGCGACGATGTCGCGCATGGTGTGGCCGCGAGCGCGCGTCAGCGCCGCCAGCAGGGCGCCCTCGCCGAGCACGACCAGGTCCGAGTCGGCCTCGGAGTCCAGCAGGTCGTCCTCGATCCCGACGACCCGGCTGCCGGCGCAGCGCAGTACCCGGCGTCGCACCACCTGCATGGGGTTGCTCGGGCGTCGCCCGGTAGAACGGCTCGGCCGCCGGCGCGCGCCAGTCGATGACCAGCGGTTCGTAGTCGGCGTCGCGAACCCCGATCCGGCCCACGTAGCGGACCTCGCCGTCGGTCCGGTCGAGCCGGCCGAACACCAGGCCGTCGTGCTCGGCGTCCAGCACGGCCAGCCGCTTGGCGGCCTGGAAGGCGAACACGTCCCGCTCGTACAGACCGGTGCCGTCCTCCTCGCGGACGAAGCTGGAGCGGTCGGACTGGAAGAGCGCGCGGCCCTCGGAGGCCACCTGCTGAGCCGACCGGGTGGCCTCGGCCAGCCGGCGGTAGACCAGGTCGACGTGGGCCTGCTCGATCGCGAGTTCGCGTTCCACGCTGCTGGCCGGTGTCGAGTCCGAGCCGGTCTTCTGCGCCTGAGTCAAGAAGGATGATCCTTACCCCGGAAAACGGACATCTGAGTGTACCGGTTGCCGCCAGCCGGACTCCTCAGATCGCTGAGACTCGTGCGCGGCGTACGACGCCAGCGCTCCGGCCAGGACGGTCGGGGAGAGGCCGTTGCCGGCGGCGGTGTGCGGGCCGGCGAAGAACAGCCCGGGCACCTCGGTGGTGACCGCGGCCGGCGGAACCAGCTCCGGAATCCGCGCCACGCCACGCCCGCCGAGGGATCGGGTCGGGCCGCCGTGAAGTCGTGCACGCTCTCGACGCTTCCGTCCGCGATCGGCCGGCGATAGGTCACGATCGGAACGCCGGCCGCGGTCAGCCGTACGGTCTCGCCGACCCGATCCGTCGGCTCGTCGGTGACCCGGTGGGAGACCTGAGGGGCGAGGGCCGGTTCGAGACGACGCAGGTCTCGCCGGGTCCGCCGCAGGGACGAGACCGGGCGACGAGGTCCGGCAGCCGCCACGGATTCCCGGTGAAGATCACCGCGGCGAACGGGCTCTCGGCCCCGTCGTCGGACCGAACGAGGAGCTCCGCGACCGGCCGGGACCACGCTCGTGACCCGTTGGCCGAGCCGCACGTCGACCTTGCGGACCGACAGCCGATCGACCAACGCCTCGATCAGCGTCGAGGTCCGACCGGTCCGGGCTCGGGCATCCGGGGTCGGGCGCCGTCACCGTCCAGCGACCGAAGCGGCGTTCGACCGACAGTGCCACCGCCGCCCAGGCCGGCGTTCGCTCGGGGCAGCGAGCCCATCCGGTACGCGCTGGCCCGGATCAGCGCGGCCAAGTCCGGGTGGGGCATCCGCTCGGCCAAGCTCGCCACCGTCAGCCGAGGCTGCAGCAGCGGACGGACCGCCGCGGTGAGCTGGGCCGGATCGGTGAGCTCCGCCTCGAGCCCCAGGGGCCGGACCGCCTGCCAGACGTCGTCCAGCCAGTCGAGCAGGTCGCGCCAGTGCTCGGCCGGGCGCGGGCCGTACGCACGGCTGAGGGCGACGAACTGGTCCCCGCGGTCGGTGGGAAGGTCCAGCTCGCTGCCGTCGGCGAACTCGTAGCGGGCCGGATCGGCGGCGACCAGGGCCGCTCCCGTCCGGGCCAGTTCCGCCTCCAGGGTCCGACCGCTCTTGCGGAACAGGTCCCGCCACGGAGCCGGGAACCCGATCACCGCCGGCGCGGTGTCGACCAGACGCCGTTCGTCGGTCGTGGCGGCGTACCGGCCACCGAGCCGCTCGGTGGCCTCCCAGAGCTGCACCGGATGCCCGGCCTTGGCCAGCCGGAGCGCCGCCGCCAGTCCGGCCAGACCGCCGCCGACGACCAGGACCGGATGCACGAAGGAGGCTAGCGCCACGACCGGCCGGGGGCACGCCGGAGCCGTTAGGCTGCCCGCGTGCAGATCGCCGTGACCGGCTCCATCGCGATGGACCATCTGATGACCTTCCCGGGTCGCTTCGCCGAGTCGCTGGTGGTCGAGCACCTGGACAAGATCTCGCTCAGCTTCCTGGTCGAGGATCTGCAGATCAAGCGGGGCGGCATCGCGCCCAACATCTGCTTCGGGCTGGCCGCGCTCGGGCTCAATCCGCTGCTGGTCGGCGCGGTCGGCGAGGACTTCGGTGAGTACCGGGCGTGGCTCGACCGGCACGGGGTACTGACCTGGCCGATCCACGTGTCCGAGACCCGGCACACCGCCCGGTTCGTCTGCACGACCGACGCCGACAACGCCCAGATCGGCTCCTTCTACACCGGCGCCATGGCCGAGGCCCGGCAGATCGAGCTGAAGCCGATCGCCGACCGGGTCGGCGGGCTGGACCTGGTGATCATCTCGCCCGAACGACCCGGAGGCGATGCAGCGGCACACCGACGAGTGCCGCTCCCGGAGCTTCCGCTTCATCGCCGACCCGTCCCAGCAGATGGCCTGGCTGGACGGACCGGACATCATCTCGCTGATCGACGGAGCCGACTACCTGTTCTCCAACGACTACGAGGACACCCTGATCACCCAGAAGACGGGCTGGTCGCACGACGAGATCGTGTCCCGGGTCGGGGTCCGGGTGATGACCCGCGGGCAAGCGCGGGGCCCGGATCGAGGTCAAGGGCGAGGATCCGGTCGACGTCGCGATCGCCCCGGAGACGGCCAAGCTGGATCCCACCGGGGTCGGGGACGCCTTCCGGGCCGGGTTCATCGCCGGGCTGTCCTGGGGTCTGGCGCCGGAGCGCTGCGCGCAGATCGGCTCGCTGCTCTCCAGCTACGTGATCGCGGTCGTCGGCACCCAGGAGTACCGCTTCGCCGGCACGTTCGCCGACCGTTTCGCCCGCGCGTACGGCGACGACGCCGCCGCCGAACTGGTGCCGCACCTGAGCGGGTTGCGCCTGTGAGTGAGGAGGTCACCGAAACAGCAGCCGGGCCTCGCGTGGTGATCACCTACTGCACGCAGTGCCGGTGGTTGCTGCGGGCGGGTTGGGTGGCGCAGGAGCTGCTGACCAGCTTCACCACCGACATCGGCGAGATCGCGCTGCGGCCGGGCACCGGTGGCGTGTTCTCGGTGGCCATCGACGACGAGGTGGTCTGGGATCGCAAGGTCGACGGCGGGTTCCCCGAGATCGGCAAGCTGAAGCGGCTGGTCCGCGACCGGGTGGCGCCGGGCCGCGACCTGGGCCACACGGACCGGGCCGCCGCCCGAACCGACCCGGAGCCCGACTAGTCGGCGCGCGCCAACTCCGCGTACACCTCGTCGAGACGCCGGCCGGGATCGCCGAACCCCTCCATGGTCTCGACCGAGCGGGCGACGCGTTCCGAGCGCCACTCGTACGCCAGCAGGTCCAGCGACGTCGCAACCAGCATGGCGTGGTGGTGGAGGATCACGTCCAGGGTGGCCCGGAGGCGCTCGTCACCGGGATCGTCGCAGTGCTTGGGCAGTCGATCGCGGAGCCGGAAGAAGCGGTGGACGAGCGGACCACCACGCGGAGCGACCTGACCGAGGGCGTCGCGGGCCCGTACGCGCCGGAGCACCTCTTCGGCCTGGTCCTGGAGGATGACCGCCTCGGCCGCGATCCGGCGGAGAAGCGCGTGCTGCTCGGCGGCGGTCGGCGGGGGCGTCACGTCGACCAGCTCGACGCCGGCCGGCTGCGACCCGACGAACAGGCTCCGCAGGAGGCGGCTGAGCGCGGGAGCCATAGGCCACTGTATGTCCGGGGGTCCGTGGTTCGGCAGCGCCTTGATGTCCGCCTGGTTCCTGGCGTCGTGGGTCAGCGTCCCAGGCGCTGATCGGTGGCGGGGTCGGACTCCCCGTCGAAGAAGCGGTCGAGCACCTGCCGGAACACCGCCTCGTCGGGAGCGGCCCGGCTGAACAGGGTCATCGACGAGCGCAACTTCTGGGCATCGATGCCCACCGAAGATCGTCCTCGGCCGTTCGGCCCTCGGTCTCGGCCACGCACGCGGGCACACTCGAGCAGGCGTGGTCCGAGCACCGGATGCTCGAGGTACGCCTCGGCCTCGGCCAGCGACGAGATCGCGAAGTGCCGAGAGGTGGCGCTGAAGCCCAGCCCGGCGATCTGCGGGAAGACGAACCACATCCAGTGGCTGACCTTGCGCCCGCGCCGCAACTCGGCGAGCGCCTGGTCGTACGTCCCACCCTGGTCCTGGGCGCTCACGAAGCGTTCGAGGTCGACGTCGCGGCATGAGCGACACTATGCCGCCCGCTGGACACGATCGAGATGATGGGATCGCCCGGGCGATCCGGACGCCCACGATTCCACGAGGGAGACGCCCAGATCCATGTTGTCGGCGCTGGGTCACCTGCTGCCCATCGCGCTGGCGGCTGCGCTCAGCACGATCCCCATCATGGCCACGATCTTGATCTTGCTGTCCCCCAAACGTGACCGGTCGGCGGTGCCGTTCCTGGTCGGCTGGGTCGTCGGGATGGCCGTGGTCGTGCTGATCGGCGGCTATCTCGCCCGACTGCTGCCCATCGGACCGACGCGGACCCCGCAGGTGGCAATCGGCACCGCCGAGATCGTCATCGGGCTGGGTGTGGTCGTGATCGCAGTCGTGGCGTTGCGTCGCGCGCTCCCGGCGATCCGCGGCTCACGGCAATCGCTGGCTGGAGGCCGTCGCGTCCTTCGGGCCGCTGGCGGCGTTCGGTTCGTCCTTCGCGCTGAACCTCAGGCCGAAGGGTCTCCTGCTCGGAGCCGCGGCCGGCCTGTCGATCGCCGGCGAGTCGTTGTTGTTCGGCGACGCGACGGTTGTGGTGATCATCTACCTGGCCATCGCGACCTCGACCGTGGTTGCTCCGATCATCGTCACCCTGGCCAATCCCGACCGGATGGCATCACGATTGGAGAAGGCCCGAACCTGGCTCGACGCCAACAGCAGCGCGGTGACGGCCGTGGTGATGATCCTGGTGGGGGTCGTGATCATCGGCTCGGGGCTGACCCGTCGTCTGAGGCGAGCCGTACGCTGAGCCCGTGCCCGAACTGGAACCGGTCGACGAATCCTGGGACCGCGCGCTCTGTGTCGTCGCCCATCCCGACGACCTGGAGTTCGGCACCGCCGCCGCGATCGCGCGGTTCACCGACCAGGGCAAGTCGGTGGTGTACGCCATGGTGACCAGTGGCGAGGCCGGCATCGACGCCATGGATCCAGCGGAGTGCCGGGCCCTGCGGGAGGCCGAACAGGTCGAGTCGGCGCGCATCGTCGGCGTCGACCTGGTGGAGTTCCTGGGTCTGCCCGACGGGGTCCTGGAGTACGGCGTGCCCTTGCGTCGAGCCATCTGCGCGGTCGTCCGCCGGCACCGACCCGAGATCGTGATCACCAACAACTTCCGCGACACGTGGGGAGGCCGGAATCTCAACCAGGCCGACCACATCGCGGTCGGCAAGGCCACCCTCGACGCGGTCCGCGACGCCGGTAACCGGTGGGTCTTCACCGAGCAGCTGACCGACGGCCCCGACGGAGCGAGGACCGAGCCCTGGGGTGGGGTCAAGGAGGTGTGGGCGGCCAGCTCCCCGCAGTCCGAGCACGGCGTGGACACCACCGCCACCTTCGATCGCGGCGTTGCCTCCCTGGAGGCCCACAAGGCCTACATCGACGGCCTCGGCTGGGAGTTCTTCGATCCGCGCGAGTTCCTCGAAGGCGGCGCGCGGCCGACCGGGACCCGGCTGGGAGTGCCGATGGCCACCTCGTTCGAGGTCTTCCCCATGGGCTGGGGCTCCTGAGCCCGACGCCGTCCGACCCCAATCCCCACGTCGCTCGGGTTCGTAGGCGTCGCTCGATCTGCAGATCGAGCTACGCCTACGAGATCGAGCGACGTGGGGTGGCCGAGGGGCGTGCGGGTTCAGCGCAGGCCGCTTCGTGCGGCCGACGGCGCGGGAGGTAGGAGTAGAACATGCCGAAGACTCCGCTTCCCGAGCACATCCGAGCCTTTCTCACCGAGCCGCAGCCCGCCGTCATCGCCAGCGTCCGTCCCGACGGGCAGCCAGTCAGCGTCGCCACGTGGTACCTGATGGAGGAGGACGAGGTGCTCGTCAACATGGACGCCCGCCGGCGCCGGATCGCCTACCTGCACCAGGATCCGCGGGTCAGCCTCACCGTGCTCGACGGCAAGGACTGGTACACCCACGTGAGCCTGCAGGGCAGCATCGTCCGGTGGCGCGACGACGAGGGTCTGGCTGACATCGACCGCCTGTCGCGCCGCTACCGCGGTGTGGACTACAAGACCCGGAGTCACCCCCGGGTCAGCGCCTGGATCGCTGTCGAGCGCTGGCACGGTTGGGGGCGTTTCGCGGCCTAGGCGACGGCTGCGAAGCGTGAACGGGCCACGATGGTCGATCGACGACGTCCTGACCGAGCGCCCTGGGGTGCGGGTCAACCAGGTCGGATACCAGCCCGAAGGTACGAAGCTGGCGACCTTGATCAACACGTCCGTCGAGCCGGTCGACTTCCGGGTCGTCGACCATCGTGGAAACGCGGTCTTCACCGGACGATCACAACCCTGGCCGGTGCGGCCGGAACCAACCTCCGGCCTCTGTGTTCACCAGTTGGACTTCACTGCCATGGCGGCTCGCGGCGTCGGTTTCAGGGTGGAGGCCGCGGGGGAGCGTAGCCACCCGTTCGGCGTGGAGGACGAGCTCCACCGGCCGCTGGCCCGGGACGCGCTGCGCTTCTTCGCCGTGCTGCGGTCGGGCATGGAGATCACCGACGCCCTCGCTCCCGGGTACGCCAGGCCGGCCGGTCACGTTGGCCGGTTCCCGAACACGGGCGACGTCGCCGTACCGGCCTGGACCGGACCGGACGCGGAGCGCCTCTACCCGGGGGGTTGGCACGGCGAGGGCCGCTTCGACGTGTCGGGCGGCTGGTACGACGCCGGTGACTACGGCAAGTACGTGACGAGCGGCGGCATCGCGGCCTGGCAACTCCTCGACACACTCGCTCTCCTCGATGATCCGGCTCGGCACCCTGACGTCGACGACCTCGCCCCGGCGGTCCGGGACGAGTGCCGCTGGCAGTTGGACTGGCTGCTCCGGATGCAGGTGCCGCCGGGAAACGCCCTGACGGGCATGGCCTTCCACCGTGTGCACGGGACGGAGTGGTCGCCCCTGCCCGGCTGGGCGCACGAGGATCCAACGTTTCGGGTGCTGCACCGCCCGTCGACACCGGCCACCCTGCACCTGGCGGCCGTGGCCGCACAGGGTGCCCGGCTGTTCGGTCCCCACGACCCCGCCTACGCCCAGCGCCTGCTGCAGGCGAGCCGGGTCGCCTACGGGGCCGCGATGGCCCATCCGACGTTGCTCCCGCCGGACGACGGCTGTCGCTTCGGTGGCGGCGCCTACCACGACGCGGAGGCCGGCGACGACTTCTACTGGGCGGCGGCCGAGTTGTGGCTCGCCACCGGCGAACCGCAATTTGCCGACGCTGTCCTGGCGTCGGAGTTCCATCGTGCCGACGTGTTCTCGCTGACCGGATTCAATTTCGACCGCGTCGCGGCGCCGGCCCGGCTCGACCTGGCCCTTGGCGGCCACCGGCTGGCCGACCACGAACGTGTGCTCGGCACCGTCGTCGAGGCGGCCGAGCGGCTGATCGCCGTTCAGGCCGAGCAACCCTGGTCCCAGCCGTACGCTCCCGCCGACGGCTGGGCCTGGGGCTCGAACGGACTCATCCTGAACAACCTCGTCGTCGTAGCCACCGCCGGGCGGCTGACCGGCGATCGCCGGTACCGCGACGCCGTCGTCACCGGGCTCGACTACCTGCTCGGCCGCAACGCGCTCGGCCAGAGCTTCGTCACCGGTTACGGCACCGACTTCACCCGGCATCAACGCACGCGGCAGTTCGCCCGTGATCTTGATCCGTCGTTTCCGCCGCCACCGCCCGGTGCCGTCTGCGGAGGGCCGAACTCGATACCCTCGCCGGACTTTCCGTACGATTCCCGCCTCGTCGGGCTACCGCCGCAGCTCTGCTACCTCGACGAACCCACCTCCGAGGTGACCAACGACGTGTGCATCCGCTGGAACGCGCCGCTGGTCTGGATCGCGGTCTACCTCAGCGCGGCTCAGGAGGCAGGTGGATCTCCAGGAAAGCGGTGACTTCGGCGGTGGTGGACGAGACCTACCACCTGCTGCGTGATGCCTTCATCGTCGAGCCGGTCGACGAGGATTCAGCGCCCGAGTCCTAGAGCCCGGCGCGAGTTCTGCGCCGCGCGTACGCGTCATAGGCCACCGCCGCGGCCGCGACGCCGAGCGCCCAGAACACGTACGCGCCGGTGAGGATCAGCAGCGCGGTGACGGCGAGAAACGCCACGACCGCTGCTCGGCGGGCCCACGTGCCGCGCGGCAGGAGGCGGATGGCGGCCGCGGTACCGGCGACGTAGACCAGCGAGAAGGAGCCGGTGGTGATGAGCACCGACACCTCGAGGTCAAGACGAAGGGCGCCGAATGCGGCCAGAGCGACGAGGGCGAGTCCGCTGAACACCACGAGACTGCGCCGGGGGACCTCGCCGGCGGCGCTGCCGCGGCCGAACCACGCCGGCAGCGCTCCGTCTCGACCGAGCGCGGCGCCCAGCTTGGCGGCGCCCGCGAAGTAGGCGTTCATCGCCCCCACGGTCAGCAGCACGGCGATGACGGCGGTGATCGGCCGCACGGGGCCGCCGATGCCTATGGCGAGAAGGTCCGACAAAGGCGCGGGCGACGATCCGGCTGCGGCACCGAGCACGAGGATGCTGGTCGCGGCGATCGCCAGGTAGAGCACGCCGACGACGACCACGGTGAGAACCGTGGCCCGGGGGAGGTCACGTGCCGGCTGCCGGTAGTCGGCGGCGAGGGACGACACCGCTTCCCAGCCGGCGAACGCCCACACCAACAGGGCGGCGGCCGAGCCGACGGCGGACCAACCGTGCGGCGCGAACGGTTGCAGATTGCCGAAGTCGGCGTACGGCAGGGCCGCCACCGTGGCGACCACCAGAAGGAGTACCAGGAGGCTGGCCAACCCGAGCTGGAGCCGGCCGGAAACCCTGAGCCCGTAGAAGTTGGCCGCGGTCACGGCGAGGATGATGACAGCGGCCGTGAGCAGGGCTGTGCCGTCGCCGCCCCCGAGCACATCGGCGACGTAGTGGCCGGCGAACATGGCCGCTGCCGGAGCGCCGACCGGGACCGCGAAGTAGAAGCACCACCCCACGGCCGCCGCGGCGCGGCGACCGAAGGCGCGCCGTGCGTAGGTGGATACTCCGCCGCCGTCCGGGTAGCGGGCACCCAGTGCGGCGAAGGTGGCAGCCAGCGGGATCGACAACAGCACCAGCGCGAGCCAGGCGAGCAGCGAGGCCGGCCCGGCCAGGTCGGCGGCGAGCGCCGGGAGCGAGATCACCCCGGTGCCGAGCACCGCGCCGATGGACAGAGCCGCGCCTTGGGCGACCGTCAGGTGCGCGGACCGAGAAACCGTACTGGTCATCGTCACGTCGGCAACGCTAGTCTCGGCATTGGCTCCGTACGAGATCCAATCCGGAGCCAGTTGACTGGGCCAATCTCGGGTGAGGAACTTGCGATGGGACGAGAAGTCGAACTGCACCTGACGGTCACGGGCACGACCGATCTGGGCAGCCAGATCTACCGGCAGCTCCGCGACGCCGTGGTTGACGGCCGACTGCGGCCCGGCGAGCAGCTGCCGCCGACCCGCGAGTTGGCCCAGCACCTGGCGGTCTCGCGAAACACGGTCGCGGGAGCGTACGACCGGCTCACGGCGGAGGGATTCCTGGCGGCGCGGATGGGTGCCGGCACGTACGTGAGCTCTCAGCCCGCGGTCCGGCCCGCTCGTCGCTCGGCTCCGGTCGGGGCGATCAGCCCGCGCCCCGCGTTCCGTTCGATCACGGCGTCGGTGACCTCCGCGGAGTGGACACCGGCCTACGACCTCCGGATCGGCATCCCCGACGGACGGCTGTTTCCGGTGCAGACCTGGCGCCGACAGCTCAGCCGCCAGCTGCGCACGTCGATGTTGACCGACGGCACGTACCGCGATCCGGGTGGCTATCCGAGCCTGAGGGCAGAGATCGCCCGGCACGTGGGCGCCGCGCGCTCCGTACGCGCCTCGGCCGACGACGTGCTGGTGACGCACGGAACGCAGCAGGCCGTGGATCTCATCACGCGCGTGCTGGTCGAGCCGGGCAGCTGCGTCGCCATCGAGGATCCGGGCTACCCGCCGGTGCGCCAGCTGCTAGCGGCCGCCGGTGCCCGGGTGGTCGCCGTTCCGGTCGACGCCGAGGGCCTCGTGGTCGAAGCCCTGCCTCGCACCGCCCGCCTGGTCTACACCACCCCCTCCCACCAGTTCCCCATGGGCGTGGCGATGTCGTTGGCCCGTCGCCGGGCGCTGGTCGAGTGGGCCGCCCGGCACCAGGCGGCGATCATCGAGGACGACTACGACACCGAGTTCCGCTACTGCGAGCGGCCACTCGAGCCGCTGCAGGCGCTCGACCGGCACGGCCGAGTGATCTACGTCGGCACGTTCTCCAAGACCTTGTTGCCGCTGCTGCGCATTGGCTATCTCGTCGCGCCGTCCTCCCTGCGGCCGGCCCTCCTCGCCGCGAAACAGCTCAGCGACTGGCACGGTGACATCCCGACGCAGGCGGCGCTGGCCGGCTTTCTCGCCGACGGATTGCTCGCCCGGCACATCCGCAAGGCCGGCGCGGTGTACGGCGAACGGCGGACCGCGTTGGTGGCCGGGGTCGACCGTCACCTGAGCCCGTGGTTCGCACTGCAGCCGTCGATGGCCGGGCTACACGTGAGCCTGCTCACGCGACCTCGAGCGCCCCTGGATATCGAGCGACTCGTGCGCCGGGCGGCCGCCGCCGGGGTCGGCGTGCAGTCGCTGGAGGACTTCGCGGTCGAGAGCGAACAGCGCGGCCTCGTGCTCGGCTTCGGGGCGATCGAGAGCGACCGCATCGAGTCGGGCCTGAAGATCCTGGCCCGACTGCTGGTCGACGACGGAAGCAGCCCATGAGGGTGACTCCGGTACGGGCCGGTTCGACCCCAAGTGACCGCCCTCCTGAACGCCCTGACGGCCGAGTTGGCGGACAGCGGCTACACCGCCGAGGAGACCTTCGGCTACTCCGCCGAGCAGTTGAAGCTGGCTGACGTGCACCTGATGGGTGTCTGGGCCGGCACCCGCCTCGTCGGCGTCGGTGGCCTCGAGCTCCAAGCCGGCCACATCGGCGAACTCAAGCGGTTCTACGTTCTGCCCGAGCATCGCGGCACCGGTGCGGCCGATCTGTTGATCACTCACCTGCTCGCGTACGCCACCCGCCACGGAGTCGTGCTCGTACGGCTCGAGACGGGCGACAAGCAGTACGCCGCGCTCCGGTTCTACCGGCGCCACGGCTTCGTCGAGATTCCACGATTCGGCCCGTACGTCGGCAGCGCGACCTCGGTCTGCCTGCAGCGCGAGATCCGGCTGGCTCCCACAGCCCTGAACTAGCCAGGATCAGTTCCGCAGGCGGAAGGTGCGGGCGGCGTGGGCTCCGGTGATCCGGTTGTTGATCATGGGGCGTTGGTGCCGGTCGACGATTTTCGGTGGGGTCCATGTGGGGAGTCCGTCGGCGTTGAGTCGGCAGGTCCAGCCGCGGGTGGCGAAGGTGTGGTGGTGGTAGCGGCACAACAAGGTGAGGTTGTCCAGGTTGGTGTCGCCGCCGTCGATCCAGGCCCGGATGTGGTGGCGTTCGCACCAGTCGGGGGGTGTGTCGCAGCCGGGGAAGGAGCATCCGTGGTCGCGGGCGATCAACGCGATGGTTTGGCCGAGGGTGGCGATCCTGCGCATCCGGCCCAGATTCAGCACCACGCCTTTGGCGGTGACGGCGGCGAAATAGATGTCGGCCTGATCGGCCAACTTCAGGGCCTTCTCGGTGCGGATCAGGGTGCCGTCGGAGGCGACGGCGTAGCCGGTGGTGGCCAGCAGATCCTCGATGGTGAAGGTGATGATCACCGTGGCCGGGGTGCCGCCCGCATCCGGGATCGTGCCGCCCGCGATCGTGCCGCCCGGCATCGTGGGGTCGGGGTTCGTGGGGTCGGGGTTGCGGCGGCCGCGGAGGAGTCGGTCGCAGACGTCTTCGAGGGCGTCGTGCATCCGTTGCCCGTGGTGGCGGGTGTCGGGGGCGACGGCCGGGTGGTCCTTCAGTTCGGGTTCGAGCCGGGGTGTGGCCAGCGGCCCCAACAAAGCCTGCAGTTTGGTGCCGGCTTCGCCGGTGAGCCGGAACTCCCCGGCCCAACCACCGTCCTTGGTGGGGCGCAGGTGGACGTGCCGCCGGGCCGCGTTGAGTTCGTTCGGCCGGTCGGCTGCCGTCGGGGTCGATGTGGTCGACCACCTGGTCGGCCAGGTTCTTCAAATCTTTGGGTCCGAACGTGCCGGCGAACCGGGTCAGCAGCTGCTCCCCGTCGTCGAGGTCGGCGGGGTCGAAGCCGCGATGATCCACCGTCGCCAACGCCCGTTCGACGATCGCCACCTGCTCCGCCGATATCTCCCCGGTCCGCTGCGCGGCGGCCAAATGCGGCCGGATCGGCGTCAACGGTTCCCCGAGCATCGACTGCCGGTCCCCGACGGCGGCGGCGGCCCGGACCCGCCGCGACGCCTCCCCCGGCGACAGCCGCAACGTCGACATCAGGGTGCGCACCATATTCGGTTGGGTGAGCACCTCGGGCAGGTTCCGCCGCTCCGCGTCCGCGACGATCCGGTGGTCGGCCAACGGGATCCGGTTCCGGATCTTCTCGAAGTCCTGGGTGAAGGTGACGAAGCCGGGGTTGTCGTAGTGGTCGAGTCCGCCGTCCTCCAGCAGTTTGACCAGATGATCTACACCCAGGCTGAACTGTTCCAGGGCGAGGTCGACCGGTGACACCTCACCGACCACCCCGCCTCCGAAACTCATGAGTACGAGTCTAATAGAAGACGAATTCGAATACAAGAGAAGGCGTCAGATGAGAGCCTCAAGATTTCGGGCACCCGTCATGAGACCGCCGTCCACCGGGAGAGTGTGTCCGGTGATCCAGGCGGCATCGCTGGACGCCAGAAACGCCACCGCCGCGGCAACGTCCTCGGGTTCGCCGACCCGTCCGAGCGGGTAGAGGGGGCGCATGCGATCGGCGCCGCCTTCCTGCCCGTCCCAGTTGCGGGTGCGGATGGTGCCCGGGGCAACGGCGTTCACCCGGATACCCTCCGGCGCCAGGCTGGCTCCGAGGTTCATCGTGAGCGAGCCGATGGCGGCCTTCGCCGAGGAATAGGGCTCGCTTCCCAACGCCACGAGGGCGTTGACCGAAGTGACGTTGACGATCGCCGCGCTGCGAGGGCTTTGCCGCAGGTACGGCACCGCGGCCCGACAGCAGCGGACGGTGCCGAGAAGGTTCAGGTCGAGCATCCGGAGCCATACGTCATCGTCGGTCTCCTCGAACCGCCCGTGCGCGCCGTCGCCGCCGGCCACGTTGACCAGGACGTCGATTCCGCCGAACGCGAACCCAGTTTCGTCGAAGGCCCGTTCGACGGAGGTCAGCTCGGTGACGTCCAGCGTGACCGCCAGGTGCCGGGCGGCCGCGGCAGCAAGATCCCCGAGAACCTGGCCGGCGGCCTCGTGATCAAGATCGGCCACGGCCACCCGTGCGCCTTCCTGCGCCAACCGGACCGCACACGCTCGCCCGAT
Organism: uncultured Actinomycetota bacterium; assembly: GCA_963789345.1. Lineage (GTDB taxonomy): Bacteria > Actinomycetota > Actinomycetes > Propionibacteriales > Propionibacteriaceae > Microlunatus. Next base: position 224,823 of record CAWBKR010000001.1, read on the forward strand.
GCCGTGAGCTCCGCCGGTGACCAGCGCCGTCGTACCGGCGAAACGACCCAACCCTCCGTCAGCCACGTCCCGATTCTCCTCGGTGGTCGGAGGGGTTCGCCCGGTCAGCCAGCGGGCCCAGGACGGACGCGGGATCGTCGAGCAGCGTGAGCTGCTCCAGCGGTACGAGGAGCTGGCGCTCCTCGTACCGGAAGTGCGACTCCATGACCGCCTCGAGACCGTCCAGGTGTCGCTCCAAGTCAGCCGGGCTCCGCTTGGTCTCGACCGCCGCGGCGAAGTCCTGCAGCAAGTAGTTGATCATGCTGTGGTCCTGGCGTAGCTGGGCCAGGACGGCGCCGAGCTCGGGCCGTTGCGCCTCCAGCGCCGGAAACAACTGTCCGTCCTCGCCGGTGTGGTGGCCGCTGAGCGCCTGGCAGAAACCCCAGCAGTAGAGCAGCAGCTCCTGTCCGGCGCTGCCGGGCGAGCCATCCGCGGCCGCGGACTCGCGCACGACCCGTACGGCGTCACGAAGCCGATCGTGCACGCGACGCAGCTCGACGGCCCAGGCGATCAGATGATCTTCAGGCTCACCCTGCGTGCCGAGGGTCAGGACAAGCTCACCGGCCGGCCCGTGCGGGCGGACTCGTACACACCCTCGATGATTCCGACCGCCTGCCGATTGGTCTCGAGCGTCACGCGGAGCTCGGCGGAACCACCGAGCGCGTCGAGGAAATTCTCGTACTGGCGGCGGTGGGCGAGGACGTTCAGGGCGCCAGGGTCGGCGCCGGCCGTCTGCGTCGCGGCACCGGACGCCTCCGGGAAGTCGGCGACCTGATTGATCGATGACTTCGCGGAGCCGTAGGACACCTCTGCGGCGTCGGTGTCGGCCGGCGTGCGGTGGATGAACGCGAGCTGGTCGTTGTCGATGATCACCGAGCCCTGATCGCCGTGGACCTGCAGGTGTGCGCTGAGCCCCGGGTAGGCCGCGGTGGTGGCGTGCAGCACGCCGAGCGCGCCGCTCTCGAAGCGGACCACGCCGACGGCGACGTCCTCGACCTCGATTCGCTCGTGGGCGAGGGTGCCGGTGTAGGCAAACACCTCCACCGGCCGCCCCATCGTCGCGACGAGCAGGTCGACCGTGTGCACGCCCTGATTCATCAGGGCACCGCCGCCGTCGAGATCCCAGGTGCCACGCCAATCACCCGAGTCGTAGTAGGACTGGCCGCGCCACCAGTCGATGGAGGCCACGCCACTGGTCAGTCGGCCGAGTTCACCCTTGGCGATGGCCTCGACGGCGACTTCGGTCGCGGGGTCGAAGCGGTGCTGGGAGATGACGGCCACCTGGGTGCCGGCGCGGTGCTGAGCCGCGATGATCTCGTCGGTCTTGGCGACAGTGGTCTCGGCGGGCTTCTCGATGATCACGTGCCTCCCGGCCTCGAGGGCCTCGATCGCCACCTCGGCATGCTTACCGGTCGGGGTGGAGACCGTCACGACGTCGACCTCGACGGAGGAGAGCGCATCGCCGAGCGAGGCGAAGGCCTTGCCGCCGTACGCCGACGTGAGCTTCTCGGCTCGTTCCAGATGCGTGTCCACGACGGCGACGAGCTCGACCCGGTCCGCCAACTCGGCAGCGACCGCACCGTGCACCTTGCCGATCACCCCGGCTCCGACGATGGCGAGCCGGGTCCGCTCCCCGCTATTGATCGTGCTGCTCATGCGTACTCGATTCCTTCGCTGGTGAGGATCTCGGTGAATGCCTTCCACGCCTCGGTGAACAGCTCCGGACCGGAGAACCCGCCGAGTGAGCTGGTCTGGTCCAGGTGGGGCTCCAAAGAGAAGAAGCCGTCGAAGCCGTCAGCGCGGAGGGCTCTGATGGTCTCCCGGACCTGTCCGTCACCGGCGCCGGCCACGTCGACCTCCGCGCTGGCGAGGTGGGCGTCCTTGATCTGGATGTAGGCCACGTGCGGCCGCAGCAGTTCGTAGCCCTCGGTGAAGGGGCGGACGCCGACCTGGACGAAGTTGGCGGGATCCCACGCCAGTCTGAGGTTCGGCGAGTCGACGCCGGTGACGATCTCGAGGCAGCGGCGCGGGATGTCGCCGTAGATCTCCTTCTCGTTCTCGTGCACCGCGACCACGCCCGCCTCCTCGGCCACGTCGGCGAGCGCGCGCATCCTGCGCAGCACCTCGTCACGGTGGTCGTCAGGGTTGTCGCCGTCACGGATGAAGAACGAGAAAAGCCGGATGTACGGCGCGCCGAGTCGCTGCGCCACGTCGGCGGCATGCCTCATCCGAGCCAGGTGGGGCTCGAAGTCCTCGTCGATGAAGATCTTGCCGATCGGCGAGCCGATGCTGGAGACCTGCAGCCCGTACTCGGAGAGGATCTGCTGGACGGTCTCGAGTTGGGCATTGTCCAGGTCGAGCACGTTGATCCTCCAGGCACTGCGGATCTCCACGAACTTCAGGCCGAGGTCGCTGGCCACTTTGCATTGCGTGGTGAAGTCCGGATCGATCTCGTCAACGAATCCTGACAGCGTCCACATGCGTTAACTCCTCAGAGGTCGGTGGCCGGGAAGGCACTCCCATTCAGCCACGTGTGGTCGGTCGCGGCTAGGTGCTTGCCGCATGTTGTCGGAATCGAGTCCGGACCGCCGGAAGTCGCACTTGACGAACTGTCGGTGGGTAGAGGTACAGTATTCCCAGTTCGAACCTGCGTTCGATTTAGGCACTTGGGGAAGGGCCTTCGGCGTGGGGTCGGAAACCGGCGCAGTGCACGCGGCACGCGTCGCGGGCGTGCCTCGGTGCGGGTGGACCTCGACCCCCTACCCGCGCCGAGGCGGCCCTCTCGGTGTACACACCATGCCGTATTCAGGAGAGCTGGGGGCTTTGCCATGCGTCGCTACGACGAACCGATCGACGTCAAACCCGGCCTGGTGGCGGGGCAGGAGGCGCCCGCCCAGTTCCTCTGGCGGAATCGGCTGTGGCTGGTCCGGGCCGTCGAGGATCGCTGGCTGGAGACGAGCAGCTGGTGGGACGGCCCGGCCGCTCGGGCCGTGCGCGGTGAGGAGGTCGATCCCGCACGCGGGCGCGACGACGTGACCGGGGAGCGCGAGATCTGGCGGGTCCAGGCCGCTGCTGGTCGGTCCGGCGACTTGGGCGTGTGTGAACTCGCACACGTGGCTCAGACGGGGGAGTGGCGGCTCCGGACGCTCCTGGACTGAGTTTTCCGGCAGACGCACGCTCCGCGCCCCATGAGTGATCAGTTCGTCCACCTCCGGGTCGCCTCGGCGTACTCGCTGCGCTACGGAGCCTCGCAGCCGGCCACCCTGGTGGAACGCGCCGCGGAGCACGAGATGGACCTCCTCGCCATCACCGACCGGGACGGGCTGTACGGCGCCGTCCGCTTCGTCCAGGCCTGCCGGCGGTTCGGGATCGGGCCGATCGTCGGGGTCGACCTCGCGTTGGCTGCCGACCCGCTGCCGAAGCGGCGCACCCGGACGCCCGTGCGGGGTGGCGCCAGCCGCGAGGCGAACGAGCCGCGCGTGTGCGTCGTCGCCCGGGACGCCCAGGGGTGGGCCGAGCTGTGCCGGCTGATCTCCGCCGCGCACCTCGAGGGCGAGCGCGGGCGTCCGCGCGTTACGCCGACCGCCGTCGCGCGGGCCGCCGCCGAAGGGCACCTGCGGGTGCTGCTGGGCGCCGATTCCGACCTGGGCGTGGCGGTCGCGGCCGCTCGTCTCGATCAGGCCGAAGCGGTGGCCCGCCGCTGGGCGGGGCTGATCGAGCCACGCTGCCTGGTGGTGGCGGTCACTCATCAGCTGCGGGGCGGGCCGCAGGCCGGATCGCTGACGCACGCGGCCCGGATGCTGGCGCTCGCCGACCGTCAGGGGATCACGGCGGTGCTCACCAATCAGGTTCGGATGGCCGATCGCTGGCTCGCGCCCACGGTCGACGTGCTGGATGCCTCGCGGCGTCTCGTCGCGCTGGACCGCCGCCACGTCGACCAGAGCAACGCGGAGGCCTACCTGAAGTCCGGGAAGGAGATGTCGGTTTTGGCCGACGAGGTGGCGCGGCGCTCGGGTCGCGGGGAGCGGGGCGGGCGGCAGCTGTTGGCCGCCACCCGCGCGGTGGCCCTGAGCTGTGTCCTGAATCCAGAAGTTGATCTTGGACTGGGTCGGCCCCATCTCCCGGAGTTGATCGTAGCCGGCCGCGGCGGGGAGCGGCTGAGTCAGGCCACCGTGCCGGGACGGGCCGCAGCCATGAGCGTGCTCCGGGAGCGTTGCGCCGCAGGACTGGCGCGGCGGTACGCCGGCGCCGCTCCCGACCGTGCCCGGGAGGACCGGCTGACCGACGAATTGGCCGTGGTCGAGCGGTTGGGCTTCGCCTCCTACTTCCTCACGGTGGCCGACGTCGTCGAGCTGATCGGCGCGCGGGGGATCCGTTGCGCCGCTCGGGGCTCGGGGGCGGGGAGCTTGATCAACTACGCGCTCGGCATCTCCGGCGTCGAGCCGCTCGAGCTCGGTCTGTTGATGGAGCGGTTCTTGTCGGTGCACCGGCGGACGCTGCCCGACATCGACCTCGACGTGGAGTCCGAGCGGCGCACCGAGATCTACGAGATGATCTTGGAGCGGTTCGGCGGGCGGCGGGTGGCTTGTGTGGCGATGCTGGACACGTACCGGATCCGCCACGCCGTACGCGACGTCGGTGCGGCGCTCAGCCTTCCCCCGTCGGAGATCGACGCCATCGCCACGGCGTTTCCGCACCTGAGGGCGCGCGACGCCCGGGCGGCACTGCGCGACCTGCCCGAACTGCGCTCCATGGGCCTCGCCGAGCGGCGCCTGGACCTCCTCTTCGAGCTGGTCGAGTCGCTCGACGGGCTCCCCCGGCACCTGGCCTTGCATCCGTGCGGGGTGCTGCTCAGCGATCTCACCTTGCTGGACCGCACCCCGGTGGAGGCCAGTTTCGCCGGTTTCCCCGTCAGCCAGTTCGACAAGGACGACGTGGCCGAACTGGGTCTGCTCAAGCTCGACGTCCTCGGCATCCGCATGCAGTCGGCGATGGCGCACGCGGTACACGAGATCCGGCGCACCGACGAGACCATGATCGAGCTGAACGCGTTGCCGCTGCGGGACGACGCGACCTTCGATCTGATCCAGCGGGCGCAGACCCTCGGCTGTTTCCAGATCGAGTCGCCCGGGCAGCGCGAACTGGTCGGCAAGTTCGCCCCGGAGACCTTCAACGATCTGGTGATCGACATCTCGCTGTTCCGTCCGGGTCCGGTGCAGAGCGACATGATCATTCCTTTCCTCGAGGCGCGGCACGGCTGGACGGTGCGGGAGTCGCTGCATCCCCGCCTCGCCGGTCACCTGAAGGAGACGTCGGGCGTCGTGGTCTTCCACGAGCAGGTGATCAAGATCATCTCGAGCCTGACGGGCCGTCCGCTCGACGAGGCCGAGGAGATGCGCCGGGCCTTCGGCGATCGGGAACGGGCCGGTGATGTGGCGGACTGGATCCGCGCCCAGGCCCGCCGAGAGGGTTACCCGGAGCACGCGATCGAGCAGAGCCTGAGTGTCCTGCGGGCGTTTGCCTCGTTCGGCTTCTGTAAGGCCCACGCAGCGGCGTTCGCGCTCACCACGTTCCACTCTGCCTGGCTCAAGGCGCACTACCCGGCGCACTTCCTGGCGGGCGTGCTGACCCACGATCCGGGGATGTACCCGAAGCGGTTGATCTTGGACGAGGCCCGGCGCTGCGGGGTGGGGGTGCTCGGGCTGGACGTGAACCAGAGTCGCGCCGAGTACGTGGTCGAACGCCAGGACGACCGCTACGGCATCCGGGTCGCCCTGGCCGACGTCCGCGGGATCAACCAGACCGAGATCGTCCGCGTCGTCGAGGGGCAGCCGTACCAGTCCCTCCCCGACTTCTGGAGCCGGGCTCGGATCTCCCAGCCGGTCACCGAGCGGCTGGTGCTGGCGGGCGCCTTCGACGCGCTGTACGGCATCAGCTCCGATCGGTCCAACCTCCCGAAGCGTGGTCGGCTCACCACCCGCGACCTGCTGCTGGCCGTCGCCGATCTGGGTCGCGCCGACCGCCATCAGAGTGCTCGAGCCCGTGCCCAGGGCCTGTCGAAGGGCCGTACGCGCCGGTGGGGTTCCCTGAGCTTGTCGAAGGGTGATGAAGCAGTGGCTCTGGCCCTTCGACCGGCGCAGGGCACGGATCGCGCGTTCGATCCCCACGAGCTGGCGAGAGCCCAGGCGGCCACCCCGCCCGAGCCGGCGCCGCAGGAGATCCAGTTGCCGCTGGACCTGGACCTCGTCGGGGACGGGGAACTGGTGGCCACCGGACTCCCCGAGCTGACCGCGACCGAACGCGTCCGCAGCGAGCTGAGCATCCTGGGACTCGACGCCAGCGAGCACGTGGTCGGTGACTACCTCCCGCTGCTGCGAGCTCTCGGGGTGACGTTCTCCGCCGAGCTGTTGCGCCGCCGGAGCCGGAGCGAACTGCTCGTCGGCGGCGTCAAGGTCGCCACCCAGACTCCGCCGATCCGGTCCGGCCGTCGGGTCATCTTCCTGACGCTGGACGACAGCACCGGCCCGGTCGACGCCACGTTCTTCGACGATGTGCAGGGCCCGTACGCCGGCACCGTGTTCTCGGCCTGGCTGCTGCTCGTCCGCGGGATCCTGCGGCGTACGGGTCCGCGCGGAGTCTCGCTGCGGGCCACCGGGGCCTGGGACCTGGCCGGGCTGCTGGCTGTGTGGGGCAGCACCCTCGCCGACACGGCTAGCACCGATCAGGCGCTCGCCGCCGTTCGCCGCGTACTGAACGAGTCACCGCCGGCGACGTCGGAGGCGGCCGGTCAAACCCGGGTTCTCGTCCACCCGAGTGGCTTTCGCCAGTCCCCGTACACCGATGTCCGTCCGCCCGATCCGGTCGGCAAGCTCTGGCACTCAAGCCCGGGCAGCTCGGGGCGCTGAAGGCTTGTTTCTCCGCTCGAAGCGGTGTGAAGCTGAGGGCATGACGACCAAGATCACCGTGATCTTCGACAATCCGCCGGATCCGCAGCAGTTCGAGAACGCGTACGGGGCGGGCCATGTCGACCTGGCGGCAGCGTTGCCCGGCCTGCAGCGGCTGGAGGCCGCGAAGGTGTGGCCCAAGGAGGACGGGTCGGAGACGCCGGCGTACCGGTTGCTGGACCTGTACTTCGCTGACTACGAAGCCGCCTCCGCTGCGGTGACGACTCCGGAAGCAGCCGCGTGGTTCGGGGACCTGCAGAAGCTGGCCACCGGCGGCGCACGGGTCGTCTTCGCCGACGTCGAGAGCTAGCGACCGCCCGAAGAGAGGTCAGCGGGCTCGACGACTGCGCCCTAGTCGCCCGTTCCCGAGGCCCGAAAGGGCGATTCGGGCGCGCCAGGTCCGGAGGTTGCCGTTCCCGTAGTCTTCTGCGCGTGACCCGCCCATTCCCCCGCGCGGCGTTCACCGCTGTGCGTCCTCAGCCCTACCTACTTTCCTGATGGCCTCCGCGCACCGGCGCCGGTCGGTCTCCTCCACCCTCCTGCGTGAGCTGGTCGGCGGGCAGCTCGATGCCCAGTTCGGCCCGAGCGCGATCCTCGACGTGGTCGACGTGGGCGGTGGCACCGGGGTCCTCGCCACCGAACTGGCCGCGCTCGGTCACCGGGTGACCGTGGTCGACCCCAGTCCCGACGCCCTGGCTTCGCTCGAGCGGCGCACCGCCGAGGCGGGGCTCTCCGGGCGGATCAGCGCACGGCAGGGCGACGCGTCCGACCTGGTCGAGATCGTCGGGCCGGCCACCGCCGACCTCGTGGTGTGCCACCGGGTGCTGGAGGTGGTCGACTCACCGCCCGCCGCGCTTTCCGGGATGGCCGAGATCCTGCGTCCGGGTGGACTGCTGAGCCTGCTGGTCTCCCAACGCCAGGCCGTGGTGCTGGCGCACGCGCTCCTCGGCCACGTCGACCAGGCGCGGCGCAGCTACGCCGCCACGGCCTTCGACTACGAGCAGATCATGTCGCTGGTGGCCGAGGCCGGCTTCCTCGTACGGGAACGGCACGGCGTCGGGGCCGTCGCGGACTACGTGCCGGCCGCGGTGATCGACGCCGACGCGCGAGCGTACGACGAGCTGTTGGCCCTCGAGCGCGAGATCAGCACGGACCCGGCGTTCCGGGCGATGGCGCCCCAACTCCACGTTCTGGCGCAGCGCGGGTAGCGGCGGCGGGAGCTTGAGATCGAACACCTGTACGATTAGCGCATGCCCTCCTCCGCGCAGCGGGTCATCATGCACGTCGACATGGACGCCTTCTACGTCTCGGTGGAACTGCGTAACCGGCCGGAGCTCCGGGGAACGCCCGTCGTCGTCGGCGGCTCCCCCCGCGGCGTCGTCCTGTCGGCGAGTTACGAGGCCCGGGCGTTCGGCGTCCGATCCGGGATCTCGTCGACCCAGGCTCGCCGCCTGGCGCCGAAGGCCACCTTCATCGGTCCCGACTTCGATGCCTACACCGCCGTGTCGAAGGCCATCGTGGCCGTATTCCGTTCGGTCTCCTCCGTGGTGGAAGCGGCCTCGATCGACGAGGCGTACCTCGACGTCACCGGCTCCGTCCGGATGTTCGGTGCGCCCTCCGCGATCGGGGAGCATCTGCGGGCGGTGGTGGCCGACGAGCAGCAGATCACGTGCTCCGTCGGCATCGGCCCCAACAAGTTCATCGCCAAGATCGCGTCCCGGCAGGCGAAACCGGACGGGCTGATCGAGGTGCGGTCCGACGGTGTCGTCGGCTTTCTGCATCCGCTGCCGGTGCAGGCGATGTACGGCGTCGGGCCCGCGACGACCGAGAAGTTGAACCGGCTGGGGCTCTTCACCGTCGCCGACGTCGCCCACACCCCGCGGGGCACCCTCCGCCGGGCGTTCGGCCCGCACGCCGGGGTGGGGCTGCATCACCTCGCCTGGGGACGCGACGGCCAGCGGGTCGTCAACTCCGAGCCGGAGCGCAGCGTCGGCTCGCAGGAGACGTTCGGGCGCGACACCGACGATCCGTCGGTCGTGCATCGCGAGCTGCTGCGGATGGCCGACCGGACGGCGAGCCGGATGCGCAAGGCCGGCCTGGTGGGTCGCACCGTCACCCTGTCGGTGCGTTTCGCCGACTTCACCGAGCTGACGCGGTCGGCCACCCTGCCCTCGGCGACCGACGTCACCGAGGAGATCTACGCCGAGGCGGTCGCCCTGTACGCGCGCCTCGGTCTGGACCGGGCGCGCGTACGGAGGGTCGGTGTGCGGGTGGAGGGTCTCCTCGGCGCCGACCGCGCGTTCCGGCAGCCACGGCTGACTGACCCGGAGCGCGGTTGGCCGGAGGCGGAGCAGGCGGTCGATGCAGCCGTCGGGCGCTTCGGTCCGGCGGCCGTACAGCGGGCGATCTTGACCCGTCGGCACTAGTCGTCCTGCGCGGCGCGCCTGCTCGACAGCCGATGAGAGGTGCCTGACAATGAACGGTACGAAGCCTGTGGATAACGAGTCGGGGATGTTTGACCGTTTGGGTTTCATCTGGCACGGCCTCCGCCTAGACTGATCGCAATCGCCCAGCCAGGGCGAGACCAGTGGCGTGCGGAATCTAGTTCGAGGCCCTCTCGGTATCAAAGCCGGAGGCCGCGACCTCTCAGGTACTGTCAGCGCAACCGGTCGCCGGGTTAGACACGAGACACCGTGGGAGGTGGCCAGTGGCCCTCTCAGACGAGGAGCAACGGCTTCTCGAGCAGATGGAAGCTGCCCTTGCCGCCGAGGATCCGAAGCTGGTCAACACGCTTCGTGGCACCGGCGTGCGCCGCATCCATCGCCGCCGAGCAGCCATTGCGGGTGTCGGCTTCTTTGCCGGTCTGGCGCTGTTGATCGCCGGCATGTCGACCCTCCTCTTCCTGAGTGTCGTTGGCTTCGTGATCATGGTGGCGGCCGCCGTCACCGCCATCTACTCCTGGCAGCACGTCGGTTCTGGTCCGGACGCGAAGAAGACCAGCAGCCGCCCACGCGCCCCGCAGTCGTCCGGATCCGCAGACGGCCAAGGCTTCATGGACAAGATGGAAGAGCGCTGGAAGCGGCGCCGCGACGAATCTGGGTTTTGACCGATAGGTTCATCCTTCTCGCCGCTCTGATCGACGTCCGGCCTGGGCAACACATTCTCGAGATCGGCGGCGGCCGCGGCGTGTTCGCCGAACTCATCTGCGACCGTCTCGGCTGGGGCCGCTACGTCGGCATCGACCGATCGACGAAGGCCGTGACGGCGGCCCGGGACCGCAATCAGCGCCACGTGGAGAGCGGCTTGGCCGAGTTCCATGATCAACCGCTCGACCGGCTCGACAGCGACGAGCTCGGATCGTACGACACCATCGTCGCCGTCAACGTCAACCTCTTCTGGACCGGCACCGGCACGCCGGAGCTGCCCGTGATCCGGCGGCTGCTCCGGCCCGAGGGTCGGCTCTGGATCGCGTACAACTACGGAAGGGTCGCCTCGGCGGAGAGCCGACGGCTGGCCGCCACCATCGGTGCTCGCCTCGACGACGCCGGCTTCGGCTGGCAGGTTGTTCACCCCGACGAGCTCGACGGCGCCTTCGCCATGAAGGCCACGATCGCCTGACCCGACAGCCTGGATGGTTCCGACGGCTGCGCGCCATCCGCCATGTGATGCGAAACGCAGCGGTGGGCGGCCAATTCTGCTGCGCCAGCCGTCACATGGCGGAAAACGACATTCGACCCCGGGAGCCCAGATACCGAACGACGGCCGGGATCAGCCCTTGCGGCGGAAGATGGAGCGCCAGAAGGGGCGCGGGAAGACCGAGCGGGGGAACACGACGGCCAGCGCCCGGCGCAACCCCGAGCGCGGAGCGGCGATGCCGCGCCGGATCTCGGTGGTCATGGTCGGCAGGTCGGTGCCGGTTTGGTTCAACTCGACCGAGCGGGCGTACCGGGATCGTTCGACCAGTGTCGCGATCTGACCCATGCTCTCCGACTCGGGCTGGTCGAGACGTTCGCCGACCTCGGTGCCGATTGCGCGCGGCGACCCGCCCGGCCAGGAGCCTCCGTGATCCACCACCGTGTCCCGGATCTCGGCCCAGGCCGACTCGACCTGCTCGGCCGCATCGCCCTCGGCGTTGAGCCGGGTGTTGCGGCGGCGGACCCGGATGGTCGCGGGCGCCGCCAGGATGACCAGCACCAGCAGGGCGATGCCGGTCACGATCAGGGTCCGGGCCCAGTCGAAGCCGGTGCCGGCGGCGCCGTCGATCGGTATTTCGCTCGGCGCAGCCGACGGCGCGTCGCTAGCGGACGGATCGGCCGCACTCGGCAGATCGCTCGGAGTGTCGGTGGGGTTCTCGGTCGGGTTGTCCCGGCTCGGGATCGTCCACGACGGGGCCGTACCGGTGACGCTGGACGGGGTGGGCTCGAAACGCACCCATCCGTACCCGGCGAAGTACAGCTCCGGCCAGGCGTGCATGTCGCGGATGGACACCTCGAACGTCTCGCCGCGCTGCTCACCGGGAAGGAACCCGACCGCGACCCTGGACGGGATCTTGAGGACCCGGGCCATGGCCGCCATGGCCGCCGCGAACTGCTCGCAGTAGCCGCGCTTGTCGCGAATCAGGAAGTTCTCCAGAGCCCGGAATCCACTGCCGGGTAACGGCTCCGTGCTGTACGTGAACTCGTTACCCCGCAGAAAGGCCTGGATCTTGGCGGCCTGGCGGATCGGGGTGTCCTCACCGGCGACCCTCGTGGTCAGCTCACGGATCGATTGCGGGAAGTCGGGGGGAAGCGCGTTCGTGATGCCGTCGTCCACCGGCGTCCCGGCCACTGCGGTGGAGAGATCCGTCGCGTCGGGAGCGATGTCCACGCTCTCCACCGAGTACGTCAGGTTCCGGATCGCGTTCGTACGACCACGACCGGCACCAGCGAGCACGACGAGCGAGTTCGGGTCATGCGCCCAGTCGCCCGGAGCCTGGAAGCTCCGCGGGGCGTACGGGAGTGGGAGGTACTCCGAGCGGAAGTCGAGCACCCGGATCGTGGTGGACCGCCGCTGCCCGGGCTCGCCGCTGAGACCCGGGATGGCGGGAAGAGTGGTGCCGTTGGCGAGTTGCATCGGCACGTTGCGCCACCCGGCCGAGCTGAGCTCGGGCAGTGAGGCCATCCGCAGATAGGTGCCTCCGGGCTGGTTGGTCCGGTACTGGATCACCACGGTGTCCGACGGCTGGTTGAGATTCCGCCGCAGGTCCAGCGTCGGATCGGTCAGCTGCAACCGCCCACCTCCGCCGGGTCCGTTCCCGAAGCCGAAGCCGGGCAAGGCCAAGGTGGGCAGGGCCAGCCCCAGCACCAGGGTGGCGGCCAGCGCGGGGCCGCCGATCAAACCGGCCGAGCGCCACACGACGGTGTTCCCCGACGTGCTTACCGAATGGGAGCCGCCACCGCCGGAGTCCCGCGACAGTCCTCGGGTCCAGCGCGCGGTCGAGTTCAAGCCCTGGGCGATGAGGATGCCGAGGTAGCCGACCGCGATCAGCAGGAAGCTGACGAATCCGGTGTCGGTGCCCAGCCCGATCGCGGGCACCAGGAAGAGCGTCAACGGGGGAGCGAGGCCCCACATCGGGCGGGCCAGTCCCGACACCAACAGGTCCGTCATCACCCAGATCGCGCCGACCACGGTGACGAAGATCATCGTGATGCCGTCGTTCGGCTCCATGGGTGCGGCTTGGGTCTGCATGTGGTCGATCCCGCTCAGCCACAGGGCCAGGTAGTGGCCGGTCCACGATCGGGCGGCTGACGTCAGGCCGGTGGCGAAGACGGTCAGGAACGCGATCAGCAGCAGCACCTGGACGCCGAAGACCACCCCCGCACCCATCCGGACCCGCCGCAGCCCGAAGCTCACCACCGCCAACAGGGCGATCAGCAGCCAGCTCATGACCAGGAAGGAGCTGTCGACGGTCAGCGGGGTGAGCGTGAAACTGGCCAGGAACACCGCCACGCTGACGGCGACGATCAGCCGGTCGCTGGCCCGCATCAGGCCGCCACCCCCAACTGGTCGAGACCTGACCAGGCCTCGGCGACGCTCGTTCCGCGCTGGACCTCGATCACCCGCCACTGGTTCTCGCGCAGGATCGTGGTGGCCAGGTCGTGCTGAGCGCGAACCCGCTCCCCGGCCGGCTCCTCGCCGAACGAATCCACGTCGAGCACGAGGGCCAGCCCCTGCGCGCGGTTGCGTCGGACCCGCAGCAGCGAGTTGGCGTCCTCAGGGGTCATCCGGCCGAGGATGGCCACCACCAACTGGCCCGGGCGGTCGATGGAGGCAGTCTCCACGGCGTAGTGCATGGTCGTGGTCGGGCGGGCCTTGAGATCGGTCAGTCGACTCACGACGAGTTCGGCCGAGGACGAGCTGTGCTGGCCGGAGCTCCCGCTGATGTGCAGGGGTCCGTCGGCTTCGTAGATCTCGACGCTGAACCCGTCCTCGAGGAAGTGAAGGGCGACGGACGCGGCAGCCGAGACCGCCCACTCGATGGAGTTGTGCATACCGCGGCCGGCATGGGCGGAGGCCCGGGAGTCCAGGATCAGGCTCGCACTGGGGTCCCAGGCCTGCTCCTCTCGCCGCACCATCAGATCGCCCATCCGCGCGGTCGATCGCCAGTGGATCCGGCGGCGGTCGTCGCCACTGCGGTACTCGCGCACCAGCGCGTCGTCCTGCCCGACGACGCCGATGCGGTGCGGGCGGGCCTCGCCGGTGCTGCCGGCTCCACCGGCGGAACGCATGATCGGCAGGGGCTCGATCCGCGGTGTGACCATCACTTCGGAGGTGGCCACGAAGCGCCGGTCCAGCCTGACCAGCCCGAACGGGTCGGTCGTACGGACCATCAGGGGGCCGGTGCGGAAGCGCCCGCGAACGCGGCCGAGCAGCGGGTACTCGATCTCCCGTCGCCACGACATACCCGTCCGGTCGACCACGAAGCGGGGCCGGTTGCCGAGGTCGCGCGGAACCGCGTCCTCCAGCAACAAGATGGCCGCGGGCAGGAGGCCGTCCTGGCCGAGAGTGATCCGGCCACGCATCGGCGACCCGAGCGGCACGCGGGCCGGCTCGACCCGCCGCTCGCAGGTCATCCGGAGCCGGGCCCGTGCGACGAGGATCGCGGCCACGACCGGCAGCACGGCCAGCAGCAGGCCGATCCGCATCACGTCACGCTGCCCCGCCGCCATGGCGATGAGGACGAGCGCGATTCCTCCCAGCAGGAAGAACCGGCCGCGACCGGTGAAGAGTTGCCAGACTGCCCGCATCGGGCTACCGGCGGTCGGGGATCTGGACCGACGTGACCGCCGCGCTGACGATCTCGGTCACGGTGCGCCGGGCCAGCTGGGCGTCGGTGGACGGCAGCACCCGGTGCGCGAGGACGAAGGGGGCCAGCGAGGACACGTCGTCCGGGCTGACGTAGTCGCGACCGGCCAGCGCGGCATGGGCCCGACTGGCGCGGAGCAGCTGCAGCGTGGCCCGGGGGGACGCGCCGAGCCGCAGATCACGGGAATTGCGGGTGGCGTTGACCACCTGGACGAGGTAGTGCTTCACGGCCGGACTCACGTACACCGTCTTGACCGCGTCGATCAGCCCGCCGATCGTCTCACCGTCGGTCACCGGTTCCAGATCGTTCAGCGGGTCGGACGAGCCGTGGGAGTCGAGCATGTCGAGCTCGGCGTTCGGGGTGGGGTAACCCATCTCGATCCGGGCCATGAACCGGTCCCGCTGCGCCTCGGGCAGCGGATAGGTCCCCTCCATCTCGATCGGGTTCTGGGTGGCCACGACCATGAAGGGTGCCTCGAGCAGGTACGTGGTGCCGTCCACGCTGACCTGGCGTTCCTCCATCGACTCCAGCATCGCCGACTGGGTCTTCGGGGAGGCGCGGTTGATCTCGTCACCCACCACGATGTTGGCGAAGATGCCCCCGGGCTTGAAGTCGAAGTCGCGGGTCTCCTGGTTGAACACCGATACCCCGGTGATGTCGGACGGCAGCAGGTCCGGGGTGAACTGGATGCGCCGTACCGAGCAGGCGATCGAGCGACCGAGAGCCTTGGCCAGCATCGTCTTGCCCACCCCGGGCACGTCCTCGACGAGGAGATGACCCTCGGCGAGCAGGACGGTCAGAGCCAGATCGATCGAGTTGCGCTTGCCCTCGATCACGCCCTCGATGGCCTGGCGGACCTTGCCCATCGTCTGCACCACATCGCCGAGCGACAAGCTCGTGGCCACGCCGGCCTCATAGCTGAGACTCAAGTGTCCCTCCGTGTCCGGACGCGCCGCTGACCGCCACTCAGGCCGGCACGCGTGAGTAAGCCTTCACCCTACGTGGTCCGCGCGAGCCCCACCTCCCGTCCTCTCATATCCGAACGAACAGCCGAATGCCCGATCCGGCCCGGCCTGTTGCCGTGTCGGACCCGAGATGTCGTTTTCCGCCACGTGGCGGGTGGCGCAGCGGTGAAGGTCGTACGGCGCTGCTTTTCGCGTCATGTGGCGCGAAACGTCCGGCCAGCTGCCGTACCGGACCCCGAGATGTCGTTTTCCGCCATGTGGCGGGTGGCGCAGCGGTGAAGGTCGTCGGCGCTGCCTTTCCCGTCATGTGGCGCGAAACGTCTGGCCAGCTGCCGTACCGGACCCGAGATGTCGTTTTCCGCCACGTGGCGGGTGGCGCAGCGCCGTACGGCCTTCGGCGCTGCTTTTCGCGCCATGTGACGGCAAACGCCCGGCTTGGAACCCGGGGACATCGCGGCGGGGGCAACACGCAGCCAATAGGGAGCGTCCAGCCGTTGTGGTGGAGGAGAGTGGAGTACAGTGGCGGAAAGTGGAGCGATAGGGAACACTGAGGGGTGAACGTGCGACTGAGCGGGAGGTGGACAGGTGTTTCTCGGCACCCATACCCCTCGGTTGGACGAGAAGGGCCGGTTGATCCTGCCGGCGAAGTTCCGGGAGGAATTGGCCGACGGGCTGGTGATCACCCGGGGGCAGGATCGTTGTCTCGCGATCTGGCCGATGGCCGCGTTCGTGGAGCAGACCCAACCTCTGCGCAACGCCCCGTCCAGCAACAAGCAGGTGCGCGATTACCAGCGGATGCTGGCGTCGGGCGCCTCGGACGAAACGCCGGACAAGCAGGGGCGGATCACCATCCCGCCGCATCTGCGCAGCTACGCCGGGCTGGACAAGGACTGCGTCGTGGTGGGAGCCATCAATCGGGTGGAGGTCTGGGACGCGACTGCGTGGCAGGCCTATGCGGCCCAGCAGGAATCGGCCTTCTCCGAGATGAACGCCGAGACGGACGCCGAGGGCTTCCCCGGCCTCTGACCGAGACGAGACCACCTCTCCACGCACATCCAGAAGCGCACACCCAGAAAAGACATACGCAGAAAAGCACGACGGACGGCTCGCGCCGTGAGGCTTCAACCCGTAGGTCCGACTCCCTGGCGCACCTTCCCCGGTGCCAGGTAGTGCAGCACTGAGATCTCGGGTTGAAACCTGGCGGCACGAGCCTCGACACGCAACTGACGAAGAAAACTGAAGGGTCGAGATGAGCACGATCGATGCACCGGAGAGGTGCTCGTGACGGGCGCCGAGCGCCACGTACCGGTCATGCTCGACCGCATCGTGAGCCTGCTGGCTCCCGCTCTCGAGCCGGGCCCCACCGATGGTGAACGGGCCGGCGACAATGTCCTGGTCGACTGCACTCTCGGCCTCGGTGGGCACGCCGAGGCGTTGCTCCGCGCCTGCCCGGCGATGCACCTCATCGGTCTCGATCGTGACCCGGAGGCACTCGTGGCGGCCCGGCAGCGGCTGGAACCATACGCTGCGCGGATCACGCTGGTGGAGGCGGTCTACGACCGGTTGCCCGACGTCCTGCGGGAACTCGGTCGACCCAAGGTGCAGGGTGTTCTCCTCGATCTCGGCCTGTCCTCACTGCAGATCGACGACCGCCGGCGGGGATTCGCGTACGCCGTCGACGCACCGCTGGACATGCGAATGGACGGCAAGCAGGAACTCACCGCGGCCGGGGTCGTCAACACCTACACCGCTGAAGCGCTGGCTCGAATCCTGCGCCGGTACGGCGAGGAGCGCTTTGCCGACCGCATCGCCCGACGCATCGTCACCGAACGCGAGCGAGCACCCTTCGAGACCTCGGCCCGGCTGGTCGCCACGCTGCAGTCGGCGATCCCGGCCGCGGCGCGCGCGTCCGGCGGTCACCCCGCCAAGCGGACGTTCCAGGCCCTGCGGATCGAGGTCAACGGCGAACTCGACGCGTTGGCGGCGGCTCTGCCGCAGGCGGTTGCGGCGCTGAGCGTCGGCGGCCGGATCGCCGTGCTGGCCTATCACTCGTTGGAGGACCGGCTGGTGAAGCAGGTGCTCTCGGCCGGTGCCCGCGACACCGCACCTCGAGATCTTCCGGTCGTCCCGGAGGGCTACGGTCCGCAGTTGCGGCTGCTGACCCGAGGGGCCGAGCGGCCCGACGCCGAGGAGATCGCCCGCAATCGGCGGGCCGCGTCCGCCCGCCTGCGTGCCGGCGTCCGCATCGCAGAAGGACCCGTACGGATGGGAGCCGCGTGAGCGCAGTCTGGGCGCCGCTGAGCAGCGGTGACGAGAGCAGGGAGTCGCGCCCGCTGCGGGACCGGGGTCGCCTCAAGGTCGTGCCCCGCCCGCCGGCGCGGATGGCTCGCATTCCGTTCATCGCGGTGCTGATCGCGTTGTTCGGTGCGGGGATGGCCGGACTGCTGATGCTCAACACGACGCTGCAGAACCAGGCGTTCGAGGGCCGGGCCCTGACCCGGCAGGCCAACGAGCTGATCTACAGCCAGGCCGAGTTGGAGAGCGCGATCAGCCGGCGCTCCTCGCCGGAGGAACTGGCGCGGCGCGCGTCCGCGCTGGGCATGCGGCCGAACCCGCATCCGGCGTTTCTCGTCGTTCCGTCGGGCAAGGTGATCGGCAAGCCGACCCGGGTCCAGGGTCGCGAGGTCCCGGCCCTGGTGATCAAGACTCCGGAGGAAGTGGCCGCGGCCCGCGCGGCGGCCGAAGCGAAGCGCAAGGCGGCGGCGGTCGAGAAGGCCGCCCGGGAGCGAGGTCAGCAACTGGCCGCCGCCCGTCGGGCCGCCGACCAGCGGACCCGCGCCACCCAGCAGGCGGCCGCCGCCCGAGTCGCGGCCGTCCAGAAGGCGGCTGCGCAGAAGGCCGCGGCCCAGCGAGCAGCGGCCCAGCGAGCAGCGGCCCAGCGAGCAGCGGCCCAGCGAGCGGCTCAGCTCGAGGCTCAGCGGAGGGCCGCCGGGGGGAACGGCTGATGGCGCAGCGCACGGTGCGAGCGCCGTCCAGGAAACAGGGGCCCGCCCGGGCCGCGAGCCGGGGCTCCGCCGGCGCGGGCCGACAGCTCCGGCCCGGCGTCAAGGTCAAGCGCCCGGTCCGGAAGACGGGCAAGGGCAGTTCCCGCCGTCGGCCGATCCGGATCCCGCTCGCCCACACCGCCCGTCGGCTGCACGTCGTCCTCGTGGTCATCGCCATCGCCTTGTCCCTGTGCGCGGGACGCCTCGTGCAGCTCCAGGGCTTCGAATCATCGGCGTACGCGGCCGTCTCGGCCGAGGCTCTCGTGCGCAAGCTGCCGCTCCTGCCGGCCCGGGGCGAGCTCACCGACCGCAACGCGGTGCTGCTCGCCACCACCGAGCCGGCCGTAGCCGTCACGGCCGACCCCACGCTCACCCGTACGCGTGCGAACGAGTTCGCCGCGGTCATCGGCCGGCATCTGCGGATGGCGCCCGCCGCTCTGCTGCCTCTGCTCCTCAAGCCCAACAGCCGGTTCGTGTACCTGAAGAAGAAGGTGCCGGCCATGACGTACAGCCGGCTGGCGACCGAGTTGGCCGAGCTCGACCTCTACGGGGTGTTCCGGGAGAGCGACCCGATCCGGACCTATCCCGGCGGCGCGGTGGCCGGCTCCGTGGTGGGCTTCGTCAGCGGTGAGGGTGAGGGCCAGGCGGGGGTGGAGATGAAGCTGAACTCCTCGCTCGCCGGGGTCGAGGGCAAGGAGGTGTACGAGAGCTCGCCCAGCGGCGGCAAGATCCCGCTCGGCACGAGCACGGTCACCCCGGCCCAGAACGGGCTCAACTACCAGTTGACGATCGATTCGGAGCTCCAGTGGATGGCCGAGCGCCGGCTGGCCAAGCAGATCGCCAACTCGAAGGCGGACTTCGGCTTTGCCGTCACCATGAACATCAAGACCGGCGAGGTCCTCGCCCTGGCACAGGCCCCGACCGTCGACTCGTCCAACCCGGCGGCCACGAAACCCGAGCTTCGCGGCGTCCGAGCCATCAGCGACCCGTACGAGCCGGGCAGCGTCCAGAAGCTGCTGACCGCCGCCGCGCTCGTCGACTCGGGCACCGCCGACCCGGAGACCCGCGTCATCGTGCCGAACCGGCTGCGCACCGACGGCCGCAACCTGAAGGATCACTTCGAGCACAAGGAGCTCAAGCTCAACCTGCGCGGGGTGGTCGCGTACTCCTCCAACATCGGGATGGTGCTCCTCGCCCGGCAGATGCCCAAGGCCCAGCTCGTCGGCTATCTCCGGGACTTCGGCCTGGGCAGCAAGACTGGGATCGAGTTGCCGGCCGAGTCGGGTGGCATCGTCGCGGGCAAGGACCTCAAGAACATCACCCGCGACCAGATGGCGTTCGGACAGTCGATCGCGGTGACCGGGATCCAGGAGATCTCGGCGCTCGCGGGGCTGATCAACGGCGGGGTCTACAACCCGCCGACCCTCGTCAAGGCGGCCACCCACTCCGACGGGACCCCCGCGTCGGTACCCGCCAAGAAGACGCGCCGGATCGTCTCCACCGAGACGTCGAAGGCCATCCGGGACCTCATGCGGGCGGTGGTCGACAGCGAGAACGGTCGGCGGAACCTGAGCCTCGTCAACTACCAGAGCGGCGGAAAGACGGGTACCGCGCAGCGGGCCGATCCGAGCTGCGGCTGCTACAAGGGCTACGTCACGTCCTTCGTCGGCTACGCCCCGCTCGACGATCCGCAACTGATGACGTACGTCGTCATCAACAATCCCAAGAAGGGCGACACCGGCACCGGAGTTGCCGGCCCCGTCTACCAAGACATCATGCACTTCGCGCTGCCCCGCTACTCCGTGCCGCCGAATCTCGAGGTACTCGAGCCGAAGCAGACCAAGTGGGGCGACGACGAGTGAGATGAGAATCCCGCTCGTGGTCCGAACCGATCGGTAGCGTCGTCTGGTGCCCGCCGAGCAAGCGCCCACCCCGCGGTCGGCTCATCACGTGCTGCGTCCCCGACGGCCGCGACGATCGCGGCTGACGGATCTGCTGTCCGTTGCCGGCGCCCTCGAGGTCGACGACGGCGCGAATGCGGGAGCCGACGTGGCCGTCAGCGGGATAACGCTCGACTCGCGGCTCGTCCAGCCCGGCGACCTGTACGTGGCGCTTCAGGGATCGTCGCGTCACGGGGCCGACTTCGCCGAGTCGGCGGTCGCGGCCGGCGCCGTGGCGGTGCTGACCGATCTGGTCGGACGGGAGCGCCTCACCTCCCTCGCGGCCCCCGTGGTCGCGGTGGCGGACCCGCGACGACATCTGGGTGGACTCGCCGCGGCCGTGTACGGACACCCGAGCCATGGACGCCTCATGTTCGGGATCACCGGTACGAACGGGAAGACGACCACCGGATACCTCCTCGAGGCGGTGCTGCGGAGCGCCGGAATCCCGACCGGGGTCGTGGGGACGCTGGGCTTCACCCTGGACGGGGTGACCGTGGCGGGGCCGCGCACCACCATCACGACCCCGGAGGCGCCCGAACTGCAGGCGGTACTCGCCGTTCTCGCCGAACGTGGGGCGGCGGCGATGGTGATGGAGGTGTCGTCACACGCTCTCGCGCTCGGGCGGGTCGACGCGCTCACCTTCGACGTCGCCGCCTTCACCAACTTCGGCCGGGACCACCTGGACTTCCACGGCGACGTGGACACCTACTTCGAGGCCAAGGCCCGGCTGTTCACGGCCGAGCGAGCGCACCGGGCGGTGGTGAACATCGATGACGAGCGCGGGCGGCAGCTGGCCGAGGGCATCCGGCGGTCCGGGCAGCTCGAGCTGCGCAGCGTCAGCCTGGATGCCGGTCAGGCCGACTACGCGGTGACGTCGAGTGATCGCCTCGGCGACGGGCGGGTGAGGGTCGCGGCGCGCACGCCGGACCGGGAACTCGAGTTCACGCTCGGCCTGCCCGGTGACTTCAACGTACGCAACGCACTGACCGCCCTGGCCATGGCCGATCTCGCCGGAGTCGACCTCGAGGACGCGGCCCGAGGGCTCGCCAAGGCCGGCGTACCGGGCCGGATGCAGCGGGTCGACCTGACCCCACCGGGGCCGGCGGTGTTCGTCGACTTCGCGCACACGCCCCAGGCGGTGACCGCCGTACTGAGTGCGCTTTCCGGCCCGCGACGGGTGGCGGTGCTCGGTTGTGGCGGGGACCGCGATCCCCACAAGCGGGAGCCGATGGGAGCGGCGGCGGTGGCCGGAGCCGAGGTCGTGGTGGTCACCGACGACAACCCGCGGTCGGAGAATCCGGCCGCGATCCGCGCCGAGATCCTCCGCGGTGCCCACGCCGAACAGCAGATCCAACGGCACCGTCACGGCCGCGAGGTCGCCGTTCTCGACGGCGGCGACCGGCGCAGCGCCATCGAACTGGGTTTGACGCGCACCGGTCGCGCCGACGTCTTGGCGGTGCTCGGCAAGGGCCACGAAACGGGTCAGGAGATCGGCGGGCGAATCCTGCCCTTCGACGACGTCGAGGTCATCCGTACGGCGTGGGCCGAGCTCTCCGGCACCTCGGCCGCGGAGGCTCGCCCGTGATCGCGGTCAGCGTTGCGGACGTGGCCGCGCTGCTGGACGCCGAGATCCCTTCCGGCTCCGACGAAAAGAGTTCGGCGCCGACTTCGTCCGTGGTCTCCGGTCTGGTGGTCGATTCCCGCCTGGTCCAGCCGGGCTCGCTCTTCGTCGCCCTCCCGGGTGAACACGCCGACGGACACGACTTCGTGGCCTCCGCGTTCGCGGCCGGGGCGGTGGCGGCTGTGGTTGCGCGCCCCGTACCGGACACGGCTGGCCCGTGCCTGCTGACCGAGGATCCGCTGCTGGCGCTGGGCCGGATCGCGCGCGACCAGGTCGATCGCGGGTGCACCGGCGGCCTGCGGGTCGCGGCCATCACCGGCTCGCAGGGCAAGACCTCGACCAAGGACCTGCTGGCTCAGGTCCTGGAGACGGCCGGTTCGACCGTCGCGCCGTACGGCAACTTCAACAACGAGGTCGGGCTGCCGCTCACGGTGGCCCGACTCGAGGCCGACACCCGGTTCCTGGTGGCCGAGATGGGCGCCCGCGGCGTCGGGCACATCGCCTACCTGTGCGAGATCGCCCCGCCCGAGGTGGGCGTCGTCCTCAACGTCGGCTCCGCCCACCTCGGCGAGTTCGGCTCCGTCGCCGCGATCGCGGCCGCCAAGGGCGAACTGGTCGAGGCGCTGCCCGGCAACGGCGTCGCGGTACTCAACGCCGACGACCCTCGTGCCTGGGGCATGCGGACCCGGACCGAAGCCTCACCGGTCGGGTACAGCGTCGCCGGACGCCCACCCTCCGACCGCGCTGCCGACGATGCCTTGTGGGCCAGTGACATCGACTCCGACCTCGAAGGGCGCTGTCACTTCCGGGTGCACAGCAGTCGGGAGTCTGATCCGCAGGTCGAGGTGCACCTGCAGGTCGCAGGCCGGCACCAGGTGGCCAACGCCTTGGCGGTGCTCGCGGCGGCCCGCGCCCTCGGACTGTCGCTGGAGCAGTGTGCCGAGGCCATCGGTCGGGCCCGACCGCGATCCCGCTGGCGGATGGAGATGCGGCGGCGACCCGGCGGCGGCCTGGTCATCAACGACGCGTACAACGCCAATCCCGAGTCGATGCGGGCCGCCGTGGACACCCTGACCGAGATCGCCCGCTCGGCCGGGGGCGTGACGTCGTGGGCCGTGCTGGGGGACATGCTGGAGCTCGGCGCGAACTCGGCGGCCGAGCATCGGACCCTGGGCCGGTACGTCGCCGAGCGGGGGGTGTCGCGGCTGGTGGTGGTGGGCGAGTTTGCCGCCGACGTGGTCGCCGGGGCCAGCGAGAACGATCCGCGGCGACGTCCCGAGATCGTGACCGCGCCGGATCGGTCCGCGGCGGTCGCCGCGGTGCTGGCCGAGCTCGAGGCCGACGACGTCGTTCTGGTGAAGGCCTCGCGTGGCTTAGCCTTGGACACCGTGGCCGAGGAGATCTGCGGCGCCGATCCAGACTCCGACCCAGACTCCCGGCCCCGTCAGCAGCCGAATCGACCAACCAACCAAGCAACCGGGGACCGCGAGTGAGATCAATTGTTCTCGCGGGCAGCCTTGCCCTGCTCGGCACACTGCTGGGCACGCGGCTGGCGATCCGGGTGCTGGTGAAGAAGGGCTACGGCCAGCTGATCCGCGACGACGGGCCGACGTCGCACCACGTCAAGCGCGGCACCCCGACCATGGGTGGCCTGGTGATCATCGCGGCGGTCCTGCTCGCCTATTTCGCGGCGCACCTGATCGTCATGTCACCCCCCACGGCGTCGGGACTGCTGATCTTGTTCCTCTTCGTCGGCCTGGGTGCCGTGGGCTTCCTCGACGACTACATCAAGATCCGCAACCAGCGCTCGCTGGGTCTCCGCAGCAAGGCCAAGATCGCCGGACAGTCGATCGTGGCGGTCGCATTCGCCCTGCTGTCGCTGCAGTTCCCCGACGATCGCGGGATCACGCCGGCCTCGCAGTACATCTCCTTCCTGCGCGACATCGACTTCCTCCGGCTGCCGGTGATCCTGGTCGTGGTCTGGGTGATGTTCCTGATCGCCGCCTCCAGCAACGGCGTCAACCTGACCGACGGGCTCGACGGTCTGGCCGCCGGCGCCTGCGTGATGATCTTCGGGGCGTACATGCTGGTCAATCTCTGGCAGTACAACCAGTCCTGCGCGTACGTGGGTTCGGCAGGTCCGAAGTGCTATGAGGTCCGCGATCCGTACGACCTGGCAGTGGTCGCCGTCGCCCTGGCGGGTGCCTGCTTCGGCTTTCTGTGGTGGAACGCCGAGCCCGCGAAGATCTTCATGGGCGACACGGGATCGCTGTCACTGGGCGGGGCCCTGGCCGGGATGGCCATCTTCTCCCGGACCGAGATCCTGCTCGTCATCCTCGGCGGTCTGTTGGTCGTCGAGGTGATGTCGGTGATCCTCCAGTCGGGCTTCTTCAAACTCACCAAGGGCAGACGCCTGTTCAAGATGTCGCCGCTGCACCACCACTTCGAGATGCTCAACTGGGCTCAGGTCACGATCGTCATGCGGTTCTGGATCATCTGCGGGCTCTTCGTCACCGGCGGGCTCGGGCTGTTCTACGCCGAATGGGTGAGCGGGCGGTGAAGGGCTCGGTGACGGGCTGATGACGTTGGGGTGGCTGGCGACCGCGGACGGGGCCTCACCCTGGGATCAGGCGACCGTGGTGGTGGCCGGGTTGGGGGTGTCGGGTTTCGCCGCCGCGGACGGGCTGCTGGAGTTCGGGGCGTCCGTGGTGGTGCTCGACGACGTGGCGAGCGAGCGGACCTCCGACAACGGCCGGCTGCTCGAGACCCTCGGAGCAGGAGTCCGGCTGGGGCCAGGATCGAGCGCGAGTTTGCCGGCCGAGGCCGATCTCGTCATCACCACGGGCTGGCCGCCCGCCCATCCGCTGCTCGTACAGGCCGCCGCGCGCTCGGTGCCGATCTGGAGTGAGGTCGAGCTGGCCTGGCGGCTGGCCCGGCCGGCCAAGAACATCCCGTGGCTGGGCGTCACCGGGACGAACGGCAAGACCACCACCACGCAGATGCTGGAGTCGATCCTGCGGGCCGCCGGTCTGCGCACCGCGGCGGTCGGCAACATCGGGCGTCCCGTGATGGAGACGGTTCTGGATCCCGAACCGTACGACGTGCTGGCCGTCGAGCTCTCGAGTCACCAGCTCCACTGGTCCAGTTCGCTGGCCCTGCGGTCCGCCGCCGTGCTCAACCTGCAGGCCGACCACCTCGAGTGGCACGGCACCTTCGGTGACTACCGGGCGGCCAAGGCCAGGATCTATGCGGGCGTATCGGCGGCGTGCGTCTACAACGTGGCCGATCCCGTGACCGAGGCGATGGTCGAGGAGGCCGAGGTGATCGAAGGGGCCCGGGCGATCGGGTTCACCCTCGGCACGCCGGGGATGTCGATGGTCGGGGTGGTGGACGACCTGCTCGTCGATCGGGCGTTCATCAGCCAGCGCAAGGACTCCGCGCTCGAACTGGCCAAGATCACCGACGTGTCCCCGCTGGCCCCGCACAACGTGGAGAACGCGCTCGCGGCGGCCGCTCTGGCCCGGTCGTTCGGGGTCCCGGCAGTAGCGGTGCGGGAGGGCCTCCGCGGTGTCGGGGTAGGGCCGCACAAGATCCAGACCGTGGCCGAGCGCGACGGCGTACGGTTCGTGGACGACTCGAAGGCCACCAACCCGCACGCGGCGGAGGCGGCTCTGCGGGCGTTCGAGCGGGTGGTCTGGATCGCCGGCGGGCAGGCCAAGGGGACAGAGTTCGACGACCTGGTGCGTCGGCACCGTGAGCGAATGGTGGGCGCGGTGCTGCTCGGTGTCGACCGGGCGGTCATCGCCGATTCGCTGGCCAGACACGCACCCGATGTGCCGGTGATTGTGATTGACGCAGTCGAAACTAGAGCCATGGCTCAGGCCGTCGCCGCGGCCGTCTCGCTGGCTGCGCCCGGCGACGTCGTGCTGCTGGCGCCGGGTTGTGCCAGCAAGGACATGTACACCGACTATGCCGCCCGCGGCGAGGCCTTCGTCGCGGCCGTCGAGGAGCTTCCCTCCTGACTCGGGGAGTGCCGCCGACGGCCACGCAACGGGACGGAGAGGAGTGAGCCGCGTGGCCACGGTGATTGGAGGTCGGACCGGCAGCGGACCGGCAGGGAGGTCGCCGAAGGGCACCCAGGGGGGCTCCAAGAGCAAGAGCGCCTGGCTGCGTGCGGTTCTGGACCGGCCGATGACCAGCTACCAGTTGGTGCTCGCCGCGGCGGGGCTGCTGGTCGCCCTCGGCGTGCTCATGGTGCTGTCCGCCTCGAGCGTGGCGGCGTACGTGGACTACGGGGACTCGTACTGGTACTTCAAGCGACAGGTCTTCTTCCTGGTCGTCGGCATCATCGGCGTCGTCGTCGTCGTGAAGTTGCCGCACCGCGGACTCCGCGTCCTCGGCTGGGTGGGTCTCGCCGTCGCGACCAGTCTGCTGATCTTGACCTACACGCCGCTGGGGGTGACGTTCCAGGGCAACCGGAACTGGCTCGACATCGGCCCGATCCGGCTGCAACCCTCGGAGTTCGCCAAGCTGGCGCTGGTCGTCTGGGGCGCCGACGTGCTGGCCCGGAAACAGAAGCTGCTCGACCAGCCCAAGCACCTGCTGGTGCCCTACCTGCCGGTCGCGGCGATGATCATCCTGCTGATCATCTTCCAGGGCGACGCGGGCACGGCGGCCGTCGTCATCGGGCTGGTCGCCGGCGTGCTGTGGATGGTCGGGGCGCCGCTGCGGGTCTTCGGAGCGCTGTTCCTCACCGGGGCGGTCGGGCTGGCGACGTTGATCTTGACCAGTCCCACCCGGCTGAGCCGTTTCGAGGCGTTCCTCAACCCGACGGTGGACATCGAAGGGATCAACCGGCAGGCGACGATCGGGATGTACGCCATCGCCTCCGGCGGTTGGTGGGGGGTCGGACTCGGCGCCAGCCGGCAGAAGTGGGGGACCCTGCCCGAGGCCCACTCGGACTTCATCTTCGCCGTGATCGGTGAGGAGCTCGGGCTGTTCGGCAGCCTGGTCGTGCTCGTGATGTTCCTGATCCTGGCCTACGCCGGGATCCGGATCGCGCTGCGCTCCGACGACATGTTCTGCCGGTACGCCGCCGCCGGGGTGACGGTGTGGCTGACCGCCCAGGCGCTGATCAACCTCGGCTCGGTGCTCCGGCTGCTGCCCATCGCCGGGGTCCCGTTGCCGCTGGTCTCGTACGGCGGCTCGGCCCTGCTGGCCGCCCTCGCCGGCGTCGGCCTGCTGTTGGTCTGCGCCCGCCACGAACCGGCGGCGCGCGCGCTGATCGCGGCCAAGAAGGCGCGGCCCAAGCCGCGGATGACCACCGTGATCGGGTTCCGCCGTGAGCGTCGATGACGTGACGGCCGCCCCCGCTCACCTCCCTGTGGCGGAACCTGTCGGACACCCGAGCGCCAGCCCCAGCCCTAACCCCCCTCTGCGGGAAACTGTTAACACTTTCCCGAAAAGGGCGGGAGCTGGGGCTGTTCCGGTGCGATATCCCAACAGTTTCCGGGTCCGCAGCTGATGGGCAGCTTGAACGTGGTGCTGGCCGGCGGAGGGAGTGCCGGGCACACCTCCCCGTTGATCGCCACGGCGGCCGAGATCCGGCGGCTACGACCGGACGTGTCGCTCACCGCCATCGGAACCCCGCGCGGCCTGGAGAACGTCGTCGTGCCGGCGGCCGGAATTCCGCTGGAACTCATCCCACCGGTGCCCATGCCGCGGCGTCCCGGCAGGGACTTGGCGCTCGTGCCGCCCCGGCTGTGGCGCTCGGTGGTCGAGGCGGGCCGGATTCTCACCCGCACCCGGGCCGATGTGCTGCTGGGCTTCGGCGGTTACGTCTCAGCGCCGGCGTACCTGGCGGCGCTCCGGCACCGCGTACCGGTGGTGATCCACGAGCAGAACGTGCTGCCCGGATTGGCGAACCGACTGGCGGCCCGGTTCGCGACCCGCGTCTACACCGCGTTCCCCGACACGCGCCTGCGGGGTGCGCAGCTGATCGGCCTGCCGTTGCGCCGCGCCATCACCGATCTCGATCGGCGCGCGCGGGCGGCCGACGCACGTATGGGCTTCGGACTGCGGACCGACCTGCCCACACTCCTGGTGAGCGGCGGCTCGCAGGGCGCGATCAGCATCAACTCCGCCACCCGCGGCGCCCGCTCCCGGCTGATGGCCGGTGGGGTGCAGATTCTCCACGTCCTCGGTCGGAGGAACTTCACCGACCAGATCGCCGAGACCGACCCCGAGACGGGAGCGGTCTACACGCCGGTCGCATACGTTGAGCGCATGGAGGACGCATACGCGGCCGCCGACCTGATGCTCGGCCGCTGCGGGGCCAGCACGGTCCTGGAGACCGCCGCCGTGGGGCTGCCGACCATCTTCGTGCCCTACCCGGTCGGCAACGGCGAACAGGCCCGCAATGCCGCCCCCGTGGTCGCGGCCGGCGGTGGGCTCCTGCTCGACGACGCCGAGTGTGTCCCGGACCGGGTGGTCAGCGAGGTCCTGGGACTCCTCGGTGACGCCGATCCGGTGCGGGAGCGGCTCGCCGGGATGGAACGCGCCCTGGCGGGTGTGGGTGCTCGGGACGCGGCGACCGTGCTGGCCCGGGAGACCCTGGCCGTCGCCGGGGCGACGGCGGGGGTGGCGGGCTGATGCCGCTCATCGACATCGTGGACCCACCCGACCTGGCGGAGCTCGGTTCCGTGCACTTCATCGGCATCGGCGGCTCGGGCATGAACAGCGTGGCGGCGACCCTGATGCAGCTCGGCGTACCGGTCAGCGGCAGCGACCGGAGCGACTCGAAATACCTGCGGGCCCTGGCCGCGCGGGGGGCCCGGGTTCACGTCGGGCATCGCGCCGAACAGCTCGGCGACGCGCAAACGGTGGTCACGACGCAGGCGATCCGGGACACGAACCCGGAACTGGCGGAGGCCCGCGCCCGTGGTCTGCGGGTGCTGCACCGCAGCGCCGTCAGCGCCGCGATCATGCGGGACCGGCGCGGAGTCGCCATCGCCGGTACGCACGGCAAGACCACGACCACGGCGATGATCACCCAGATCCTGACCGGGTCCGGTGTCGATCCTTCGTACCTGATCGGCGGCGCGCTGACCGGCATGGACACCGGCGGTCACCTGGGCAGCGGCGACATCCTCGTCGTCGAGGCGGACGAGAGCGACGGGACCTTCCTGCAGTATCCGCGCGAGGTCGCCGTGGTCACCAACGTCGACCCGGACCACCTGGTGAACTGGGGGACACCGGAGAACTACGCCGACGGCTTCTACCGGTTCGCCACCGAGGGTGGGGTCCGCGCCGTGGTGATCAGCGCCGATGACTCCGGTGCCGTGGCACTGACGAAGCGGTTGCGCGACCACGACAACCCGTCCGAGATCATCACATTCGGCGAGAGCCCCGACGCCGACGTGCGGATCAGCGACGTCCGGTTGTCGGGCACCGGGTCATCGTTCGCGCTCAACGGGGGGGCCATGGCCCTGTCCGTACCCGGCCACTACAACGTCTTGAACGCCGCCACGAGCTACGCGGTCGCCCGCTGGTTCGGGCTCTCCGATCCGCAGATCCGACAGACGCTGACCGGTTACGTCGGCACCTACCGGCGCTTCCAACTCGTCGGCACCGTCGCCGGAGTCCGGGTGTTCGACGACTACGGGCACCACCCGACCGAGGTGGCCAACACCGTACGGGCGGCGAGAGTGGCCGCTGGCTCCGGCCGGGTGGTGGTGTGCTTCCAGCCGCACCTCTACACCCGGACCCGGGACTTCTGGCGCGAACTGGCGGCGGCCCTGGAACCCGCCGACGAAGTCGTGGTGATGGACGTCTGCGGCGATCGGGAGGATCCGCTGCCCGGCATCGACGGCCGGCTCGTCAGCGACGCCATCCGCTCGGACAGCGCCCACGTCACGTACGAGCCGGACTGGGACGAGGCAGCGCCGACGGTCGCCGAGCTGGCGCAGCGTGGGGATCTGGTGATCACCGTCGGCTGCGGCGACGTGACCAAGGTTGCCCCGCTCATCGTCGCCGAACTCGATCGGCGTGCGCAGTGACCCTCTTCACGACCCAGCCGACCCGAGAGGACCCCTGATGGCCAGCACCACGCTGACCCGCCCACCGGGTGCACCCCGACTCGCGCGAGGACCTGCGCGCGAGCCACGCCGGCGGCGGCGCTGGCTGCGTTGGGTCGTCGCGGTCCTGGTGCTGGCCCTGCTCGGTACCGGAGTCTGGCTGCTCGGCTTCTCGTCGGTGCTGGCCACGAAGTCGGTGAACGTCACCGGAGTACGCGTGCTCGAAGCCGGACAGGTGCGCGACGCGGCTCGGGTACCGCTGGATCTGCCGCTGGCCCGGCAGGACCTGGACGCCGTCGCGGCCCGGGTGGCGACGCTGGTGCCGGTCGAGTCGGTCACCGTGGACCGAGCCTGGCCGGATGCGGTCGACATCAGGGTCACCGAGCGCACTCCGGTCCTCGCGTTGAAGGAGATCGGCGGCGTCACGCTGGTCGACAAGTCCGGGGTCGCCTTCGATCAGGTCACCCAGCGGCCCGACGGCATCGTGCTGGCCGACACGGACGGGAGGAATGCGGCGTTGCTCGTCGAGATCGGCGTGGTGGCTCGAGCGCTGCCCGCTGAACTGCGGGAGAAGGTGACGAGCATCAAGGCCACCACCCGCAGCCAGCTCACCGTGTTCCTGGCCTCCGGAGTCACCATCAACTGGGGCACCGCCGAGCAGTCGGCGCTCAAGGCTCAGATCGTGGCCGGCCTCGTGCCGCGGAAATCCAAGGTCATCGACGTCTCCTCGCCGCACAACCCCGCCGTCCGCTGAGTTCGCCGGCGTCGGTACTCGCATGTCGTTTGCCGCCAGGTGGCGGCTGACGCAGCATCAACCGGGCCTCACCGCTGCGTCGTCCGCCACATGGCGGGAAACGACTCGCGCCCTGCACCCCGCGAGAGCTCGCGCCGCCCCCGAGCTTCAAGGTGAACTGCAGGTCCAGCAAACAAGGGGTTTTCTCATCTGATGGGCGTGTCACGTGGCCCTTGTTGGACACTCCGACAGCGGGGCTCATAGCCTGACGGCGCAGTGTCGAACGCCTCTCCCCTTCCCCCTTGACCTGAGGTCCAGACTCAGCAGTGCCCGCGCCCAGCGTCCACAGGAGATAGGTAGGAATCGTGGTTTCGGCTTCACAGAATTACTTGGCCATCATCAAGGTCGTCGGGGTCGGCGGGGGCGGCGTCAACGCGGTCAACCGCATGATCGAGGCAGGACTTCGTGGCGTCGAGTTCATCGCGGTGAACACCGACGCCCAGGCCCTGCTGATGAGCGACGCCGACGTGAAACTCGACATCGGTCGTGACTTGACCCGCGGTCTCGGAGCAGGAGCCGACCCGGACAAGGGGCGCCAGGCTTCCGAGGACCACGCGCAAGACATCGAGGACGCCCTCAAGGGCGCGGACATGGTCTTCGTCACAGCCGGCGAGGGAGGCGGTACGGGCACGGGGGGCGCCCCGGTGGTCGCCCGGATCGCCCGTGCGCTGGGCGCGTTGACCATCGGTGTGGTCACCCGGCCCTTCTCGTTCGAGGGCAAGCGCCGCGCGACCCAGGCGGAGAGCGGCATCGCCACGCTCCGCGAAGAGGTCGACACCCTCATCGTCATCCCGAACGACAAGCTCCTCCAGATGATCGATCACCAGATCGCCATCCTGGACGCCTTCAAGCAGGCCGACCAGGTACTCATGCAGGGCGTCTCCGGGATCACCGACCTCATCACCACCCCGGGTCTGATCAACCTGGACTTCGCGGACGTCAAGGCCGTCATGTCCAACGCTGGTTCGGCGCTCATGGGCATCGGCAGCGCCCGCGGTGAGGACCGGGCCCGCGCCGCTGCGGAAATGGCGGTCTCCTCGCCACTGCTCGAGGCCAGCATCGAGGGTGCGCACGGCGTCCTGCTATCGATCGCGGGTGGTTCGGACCTCGGACTCTTCGAGGTCTCGGCGGCCGCCGACCTGATCCAGAGCTCGGCGCACGAGGACGCCAACATCATCTTCGGCACAGTCATCGACGACGCCCTCGGCGACGAGGTCCGGGTGACCGTCATCGCCGCCGGGTTCGAGGGCGGCCAGCCGCCCCGCCGTCAGCCAGGGATCAGCCGCGCGAGCGACCTGCGCCAGACCGCGCAGCGCCCGATCCCCGCCGGCAGCACCAACGGGCCCACGACAGGCGGCGTGCCCGCCGGTGTGGGCGCCGGGTCGGGTGGAGCAGGGCCCAGTTTCGGTGCGGGAGCGTCGGCGCCCGGCGTCCCGGGTAGCCCCACCCCGGGCGGGTCTCCCACGCGGCCGCCGACGCCTGACGACGACGATCTGGACGTGCCCGACTTCCTGAAATAACCCGTCCGGCGACTCCCTTCTGGTCTCCTGCGTGTCGCGGCGGAAGCTGCCGGAGATCGGGTCTGCTGGGCGGTACATTCATCGAAAAGCGCTGGTGGCTCGCGACTCGCGGCCACACAGCGGGTGCAGCGAGA
Organism: uncultured Actinomycetota bacterium; assembly: GCA_963789345.1. Classification (GTDB taxonomy): domain Bacteria; phylum Actinomycetota; class Actinomycetes; order Propionibacteriales; family Propionibacteriaceae; genus Microlunatus. The sequence continues at coordinate 257,246 of CAWBKR010000001.1, forward strand.
TGAGGGCGAGCAAATGGCGGAACGACTGAAGCGCGCAGCGGCCTGGCTCGGTCTGGTGACCGACGATCGCTACGGCGAAGAGGACGAGCGCAACGGCGCCCCTCTGAACGCGTACGAGCAGACCGAGGGCCTGAGCCGGGACGAGCTCATGGCGCAGCCGTCCGCCAAGGTCACCACTCTGGAGAGCAAGCGGACCACCAACGGTGGCCCGAACGGTGGGTCCAACGGATCGGCCAATGGAGCACACGGTCCTAACGGCAGTCATGCCGCCGCCACGGTCGTGACCCATTCTCCAGCCTCGAGCCCTCGGATGGCAGACATGTCGCGGATCATCACGGTCCATCCCCGCACCTACAACGAGGCGCGCACCATCGGCGAGCACTTCCGCGACGGCGTACCGGTCATCATGAACCTCTCCGAGATGGAGGACGTCGACGCGAAGCGGCTGGTCGACTTCGCTGCTGGCCTCATCTTTGGTCTGCGTGGCACTATCGAACGTGTCACGAGCAAGGTGTTCTTGTTGTCCCCGCACAACGTGAGCGTCGCAGCCGAAGACAAAGAGCGCATCGCGGGTGGGTTCTTCAACCAGAGTTGACCTGGCATCCCGCGCTCTGCGCCTGAAGAATGTGGCGTAGCTGGGACAGAGCACGGGGAGAGAATGTACGTCGTCGGAACGATCATCGACTGGGTGTTGTGGATTTTCCTGCTGGTCCTGTTCGCCCGGATGATCTTGTCCTGGATCCCGGTCCTCGTGCGCGAATGGGAACCGCGGGGTCCCATGCTGGTTGTCGCCGAGGTCATCTACTCCATCACCGACCCCCCGCTGCGGGCACTCCGTAAGGTGCTCAAGCCCGTCCGGATCGGCAACATCATGCTCGATCTGGCCTTCATCGGCCTCTTCATCGGGGTCAGCATCTTGATGCGTGTCAACGCGGTCGTGCTCTTGAGGCCTGCTGGCTGATGCCTGGCGCCGGACACTGGCGCTCGCTCAATGTGAAACGCCGTCTCGAATTGGGTACGGTAGGCAGGATTGGCCGGTAGTGGGCTGCTTGGCATGCCCAGAAATCAACCCGAGGTGAACGATGACGCTGACGCTGGACGATGTGCGGAACAAGCGGTTCAGGATGGCCCGCAAGTCTGGCTACGAGGTGCTCGAGGTCGACGAGTTCGTCGATGAGGTCGAGGCCGCGTTCGAGCAGCTGACCGACGAGAACGTCAATCTCAAGAAGCAGATCGAGTCCCTGAAGGCCGCCTCGGGTACGGCGCCGGCCGCTGAGGCCCAAGGCCCGGTGGCGACGACCACCGAGGCCGGCCCGCAACCCATCGTCGTGACGACCAGCAAGGAAGCGAGCACGGCGGTAGTCCGTCTGGTCGAGATGTCGACCGAGCAGTCCGAGCGGCTGGTCGCCGAGGCGACCGAGGATGCCAACCGGATCCGCGAGGAGGCCGATCGAGGCGCCCATCAGGTGACGACGGACGCCCAGACCCGCGCGGAGCAGATCGAGTCCGAGGCGCGGGTGCATGCGGAGCGGCTGGAGGGCGACGCATTGAGTCGGGCCGAGGCCCTCGACCGTGACATCGACGTCCGTCGGTCGGAGATGTTCGGCGATCTCGAGCGGCAGCGCGATGAGCTCACCACCACTGTCCACCAGCTGCGCAGCTTCGAGTCGGCCTACCGGCAGAATCTGACCGCGCAGCTGCGCGACCAGATCAGCATGCTGGAGAACGCCAAGGCTGAGCCGGACGATGTACCCGATGGGGCGCAACCCTCGGCCGAGACCGGCGACGCGGGAGTGACGACGAACAACGGCAGCGACGGCTCATACGACACCGCAGACGGCGCTCCCGATCAAGATGATCCGCCCACTCTTGGCGGCGGCAGCACGAGCGACACTCCCCGGTTGGACGCCTTGCTCGGCGATCAGCGCTAGAACTCAGCGCGATCTGCGCGAGCGGGGCCATTAACTCAGCGAAATCTCAGCAGGGGTCGTTGAACAACTGTCCAATGCGTCCTAGTGTCTCTGCGTCACTTCACACCTAGTAGGGGGCAGCATGACCACCACCAGGGCGGGCGCCGCTGGTCAGGGCTCCACACGAGCGAGCTCGGTCGATGTCGTCGACGTCTCGACGCTGCCTGTACGGGAGGGTGAAAAGCCCTGGACCCGAGCTGAACTCGACGAGGTGAAGGCGGCTCTCGAAGAGGACGTGACTCGTTTCGAAAGCCAGATCGAGATCTCCACCGCCGAGCTGGTGGGCCTGCTGCGGGACGGCAACGAGGGTGCGGGGCGAGATCCCGCCGACGTCGGCTCGGCCAACTTCGAACGCGATGCGGAGATGTCGCTGGCCAACAACGCCCGGGAGATGCTCGACCAGTCCAAGCTGGCCCTGCGGCACATCGAGCTCGGCACGTACGGGAGCTGTGACAACTGCGGCAAGCCGGTGGGCAAGGGACGGCTCCAAGCGTTCCCCCGGGCGACCCTGTGTGTGGCCTGCAAGCAGCGCGAGGAGCGTCGATAACCCCACCACCTGCGTCGGAGGTTTCCACGAGGCGTCGCAGGTATCGCTGGCTGTTCGCCGCGGTCGCGTTGGCCGGGTTGACGACTGACGTCGTCACCAAGATCATCGCGGTCTCGTCGCTCGATCCGCTTCAGCCGGTCAAGTTGTTGAACGGCCTGCTCACCCTCCAACTGATTCGCAATCCCGGGGCGGCGTTCAGCCTCGGTGAGCAGTTCACCTACGTCTTCGCGATCTTGGCCACGGGGGTGGTCGCCTTCGTGATCATCCGGCTGGTGCCCCGATTGGGGCACCCGGGCTGGGCGGTCGCGCTGGGTCTGCTGTGTGCCGGCGTCACCGGCAATCTGGCGGATCGCATCTTCCGGAATCCGGGTCCGTTGCGCGGGCACGTCGTGGACTTCCTGCAGCTGCCGTACTGGCCGATCTTCAACGTAGCCGACATGTGCATCACGGCCGCCGCCGTACTGATCATGATCTTGGCCGTCATCAAGGGTGTCGGAATCGGGGGCGAGCGCTACTCGAAGCCGGCCCCGACGTCCGCCCCCTCCGAGCCGAGGGCCGATGGGTGATGTGAAGGTCGTCCTGGTGCCCGACGGCCTCGACGGTGAGCGGGTCGACACCGCCATGGCCCGGATGCTCGGTCTCTCCCGCCAGCGATCCGCCGACCTGATCGCACGAGGACAGGTCCGGCTGGACGGCCGCGAGGTCGCCAAATCGGAGCGGGCTCACGCCGGCGCGATGCTCGAGGTCGAACTCGACGTCGAGGAGCGGGCCGCCCGGGTCGTCCCCCAAGAGGTCGCCGGGTTGACCATCCTCTACGACGACGACGACATCGTCGTGATCGACAAGCCGGTCGGGGTGGCGGCCCACCCGAGCGTCGGGTGGAGCGGGCCCACGGTGTTGGGGCATTTGGCGGGCGCCGGCTTCCGGATCTCCACCTCCGGGGTCCCGGAGCGGCAAGGGATCGTCCAGCGGCTCGACGTCGGGACGTCAGGTCTGATGGTGCTGGCGAAGAGTGAGACCGCCTACTCGGTCCTCAAGCAGGCCTTCCGGTCCCGGTCCGTCGACAAGACCTACCACACCCTCGTCCAGGGCCATCCCGATCCGTTCCGGGGCACCATCGAAGCTCCGATCGGTCGCCACCCGACCGCCGAGTACAAGATGGCCATCATCCAGTCCGGCCGGCACAGCGTGACGCACTACGAGACCCTCGAGGCCCACCGCGGCACCACCTTGCTGGAGGTGTCGCTGGAGACGGGTCGGACCCACCAGATCCGGGTGCACATGGCCGCCATCCGGCATCCGTGTGTCGGGGATCCGATGTACGGAAGCGATCCGGTGCTCGCCGCCCGCCTTGGTCTGGAGCGCCAGTGGCTTCATGCGGTCCGGCTCGGCTTCACCCATCCCAGCACCGGCGAGGACCTAGCGTTCACCTCGCCGTATCCACCGGACCTCCGACGCGCACTGGACGTGGTCGACTCAGCCTGAGGGCCTGCCTCACCGGTAACGAAGTCGTAAGACGACTTCGCTAGGGTGCGAACCGTGCGTAGAGCAAAGATCGTGTGCACGCTGGGGCCTGCATCCTCGGCGCCGGAGCGCCTGGCCGAGCTGGTAGCCGCGGGCATGGACGTGGCCCGGCTCAACATGAGTCACGGGGACTACTCGGCTCATCAGCAGAACCTCGACAACGTACGGGCTGCGTCGGCCGCTTCCGGGCGCCCGGTCGGGGTGCTGGCGGACCTCCAGGGCCCCAAGATCCGGCTTGGTCGTTTCGCGTCCGGCAAGGAGTTCCTCGAGAACGGGGCCACCTTCACGATCACCGTCGATGAGGTCCCCGGCACCGTCGACCGTTGCTCCACCACCTACAAGGGCCTGCCGGGTGACATTCGACCCGGCGACTCGATCTTGATCGACGACGGTCGCCTGTTGCTCGAGGCGACCGAGGTCACCGAGACGGACGTGGTGACGAAGGTGGTCGTCGGCGGTGACGTCAGCAACAACAAGGGCATCAACCTCCCCGGTGTGATGGTCAGCGTGCCCGCGATGAGCGACAAGGACTCCGAGGACCTGCGCTGGGCGCTGCGGGCCGGCGTCGACATGATCGCGCTCTCCTTCGTGCGCAGCGCGTCCGACATCGACCTCGTCCACCAGATCATGGACGAGGAGGGCCGACGGGTCCCGGTCATCGCGAAGATCGAGAAGCCGCAGGCGATCGAGAATCTGGACGAGATCATCGACGCGTTCGACGCCTTCATGGTGGCCCGCGGCGACCTCGGTGTTGAGCTGCCGCTGGAGGAGGTGCCGCTGGTCCAGAAGCAGATCGTGACCGCCGCCCGCCGCTGGGCGAAGCCCGTGATCGTCGCCACCCAGATGCTGGAGTCGATGATCTCAGCGCCGCGGCCGACGCGAGCCGAGGCCTCCGACGTCGCCAACGCAATTCTCGACGGTGCCGACGCGGTGATGCTGTCGGGGGAGACCAGCGTCGGGCAGTACCCGGTGCGAACCGTCGAGACCATGGCCCGCATCGTCGAGAACACCGAGTCACACGGCATGGACCGGATGCAGGACATCGACTGGGACCCGCACACCACGAGCGGCGTGATCACCAAGGCCGCGGCGGAGGTCGGGCAACGGGTCGGCGCCAAGTTCCTGGTCGCCTTCACCTTCTCCGGTGATGCGGCCCGACGGCTGTCCAGGCTCCGCTCGCCGATCCCCGTCCTGGCCTTCACCCCGAACGAGGGCGCCCGATCGGCGCTGACCCTCACCTGGGGTGTCGAGTCGTACCTGACGCCGACGGTGGCCCACACCGACGACATGATCCGTCAGGTCGACGAGGCGTTGACCGAAAGCGGCCGGGTGGAGGAAGGCGACCGGGTGATCATCGTCGCCGGCTCGCCCCCCGGCGTCGCCGGCCACACCAACATGATCCGCGTCCGCCGCCTCGGCCTCCCCCTCTGACCACGACCCGTCACATCTTCGGCGCTTTGGGCGGCGTGTCGGCGCAGATGTGACGGGTCGGCGGATTGGTGGTGCCGGGAAGGGGAGTCGAACCCCTATGTCCTTTCGGACAGACGGGTTTGAGCCGCCCGCGTATACCATTCCGCCACCCCGGCTGGGGCCGGATCATTCTGCCACAGCGTGCCGTACGGGCCCTTCGCACGATGCAGATTTCGCGTAACACGGACTGGCTACAGTGTCCTCCGTGACCGAGACAGAGACCCAGAGCAACGCTGCCGGGCCGGCTACTCGAGTGGTGGTCGCCGAGGACGAAGTCCTGATTCGGCTGGACCTCGTGGAGATGTTGACGGAGGAGGGGTACGACGTCGTCGGTCAGGCCGGGGACGGCGAGGCGGCGGTCGAGCTGGCCACCGACCTGAAGCCCGATCTGGTGGTGATGGACGTCAAGATGCCGAAGCTGGACGGCATCACGGCCGCGGAGCAGATCGCCAGCCAGCGCCTGGCGCCGGTCGTCATGCTGACCGCCTTCAGCCAGCGCGAACTCGTCGATCGCGCGAGCCAGGCCGGCGCGATGGCGTACGTGGTGAAGCCGTTCGGCAAGGCTGACCTGATCCCCGCCATCGAGATCGCCCGGGCCCGCTACGCCGAGATCCAGGCCGTGGAGGCCGAGGTCAGCGACCTCGCCGAGCGGCTGGAATCCCGGAAGGCGGTCGATCGGGCCAAGGGGATGCTGCAGTCCGGATTGGGCTTGAGCGAGCCGGAGGCGTTCCGCTGGATCCAGAAGACGGCGATGGACCTTCGCAAGTCGATGCGCGAAGTTGCCGAAGGTGTGATCGAACATGGCTCGACTGCCAAGAAAAAGTAGCGTCCAGGGCGTCGAGCAGACTCTCATTCGTGTAACGAACTGGCAACACGAACCCAAAGCTTGACTAATCGGCACATGGTGAACGTAGGGTGCGTGATGCTCGGGATCGCTGCTCAGGTTGCCGCAGCGCCTTGACGCGTGTCCTCAGCGCACAAGTGATGAATCGATCAGGAGGAACAGTGCGAAACAAACGGCTTGTGGTCGCCGGCGCGAGCTTGCTGGCCGCCACCCTCGCCTTCTCGGCCTGCGGTCAGCGCAGCACGACAGGGGAGAACACCGGCGGCAACACGGAGACCAAGACCGCCAAGATCGGCGTCATCGCGCCGCTCTCCGGCGATCTGTCCTCTCTCGGACTGGGTATCCAGAACTCGGTCGACCTGGCCATCAAGCAGGCCAACGAGTCGAACGCCATCCCGGGCTGGAAGCTCGAGATCGCCGCCGAGGACGACGAAGCCAAGCCCGACGTCGGCAAGAACGCCGCCACCAAGCTGGCCGGCGACGACGACGTGGTCGCCGTGGTCGGCACGTTGAATTCCTCGGTCGCCCAGTCCGTCCAGCCGGTGCTGAGCAGCGCCAACATCACCCAGGTCTCACCGGCCAACACCAACCCGACCCTGACCCAGGGCGCTAACCCGGCGGCCAAGTCGCGGCCGTACAAGACGTACTTCCGGACCTGCACCACCGACGCGATCCAAGGACCGTTTGCGGCCCGCTACCTCTACACCACCGCAGGGCTCAAGAAGGTCGCCACGGTCCACGACAAGAAGGCCTACGGGCAGGGTCTCGTCGAGGCCTTCAGCTGCCGAGTTCAAGACCCTCGGCGGTCAGATCGCCGCGGCCGAGACCATCAACCCGGACGACAAGGACTACGGGTCGGTCATCACGCAGGTCAAGAGCGCCGATCACCGGAGGCGCTCTACTACGGTGGCGAGTTCCCGCAGTCCGGGCCGCTCAGCCAGCAGGCCAAGGCCGCCGGCCTGACGGTCCCGCTGATGGGTGGCGACGGCATGTACTCGGCCAACTTCATCAAGCTGGCCGGCAAGACGTCCGAGGGTGACCTGGCCACCTCGGTCGGAGCACCGACCGACACGTTGCCCAGCGCCAAGGCCTTCGTGGACGCCTATGCGGCGGCCGGTTACAAGGAGCCATTCGACGCCTACGGTGCCTACTCCTTCGACGCGGCCAACGCCATCATCAACGCCCTGAAGGTCTCCCTGAAGGACGCCGCGGACGCCGAAGTCGGCGCGGCAGCCCACGGTGGACGCCATGGCGAGCGTGTCCTTCGACGGAGCCACCGGCAAGGTCGCCTTCGACGAGTTCGGCGACACGACCACCAAGGTGCTGACCGTCTACAAGGTCGAGGGTGGCAAGTGGGTTCCGGCGAAGACCGAGGAGTTCAAGTAACCTGACGGCTGCCCGCCCGACGGCAGCACGAGATTCACCACGAAGCCGGGGGGCAGACACGGTCTGTCTCCCGGCTTCTCCAGGTCAGGCCTGTGTCGGCTCCGCCCAACCTCGGAGAGGTGTCTGTGGATCTGTTCCTCCAGCAGCTCGTCAACGGCCTTTCCCTCGGGGCTCTCTACGCGCTGATCGCCGTCGGTTACACCGTGGTGTACGGCATCGTCCAGCTGATCAACTTCGCCCACGGCGAGATCTTCATGATGGGCGCCTTCGGCGCTCTCTCCACCTGGCTGATCCTCGCGTGCCAGCTCCGACGATCTGTCGATCGTTCTGCTCCTGCCGATGCTGCTCGGCGGCATGGCGATCTCGGTCGGGGTTGCCCTGCTGACCGAACGATTCGCGTACCGCCCCCTGCGGAACGCCCCGCGGCTGGCTCCGCTGATCACCGCCATCGGCGTCTCGATCTTCCTGCAGGAGTTCGTCCGGCTGTTCTACGGCCGGATCCCCGGCTTCCCCGACGCCAAGCTGGCCATCCCGTTCCCGCAGATCGAGGGCGTCACCGGCCCGGCCATCGACATCGGCGGCGTCCTGATCCAGCGGGCGGCGCTCTTCACGCTGATCGCGCTCGCCATCTGCACCGTGTTCATGTTCTTCTTCGTCAACCGGACTCGGCTCGGCCGGGCCATGCAGGCGACCTCGCAGGACCCCGACACGTCGCGGCTGATGGGCATCAACGTCGACAAGATCATCATGGTGGCCTTTGCGCTCGGCGCCGCGCTCGCGGCCGTGGCCGGGCTCGCCCACGGTCTGCGTTACACCAACATCGACTTCCGGATGGGCTTCCTCGCCGGTCTCAAGGCCTTCACGGCCGCCGTGCTGGGCGGCATCGGCAACATCAACGGCGCCGTGGTCGGAGGTCTCGTGCTCGGGGTCATCGAGGTGATGGCCACCAGCTACATTCCTGGTCAGTTCGGAGGCTCGGCCTGGAAGGACGTCTGGGCCTTCGTCTTGTTGATCCTGGTCCTGGTGTTCAGACCTCAGGGCCTCCTCGGAGCGAGGGTGGTGGACCGGGCATGACGCTCGTCAAGGTCATCACGCCGGCACGGCAGCAGCGGTTCCACGGCCCGGCCCGGATCATCGCACTCGTGGGCGGCGCGCTGCTGGTGATCGCGCCGTTCCTGCCCTGGGCCTACAGCTCAGCTGCGCTCGACGACATGACCGTGCGTGGGCTATCCGTCGCCGTTGCAGATCCTCGGCCTCGTGCTGGGCCTGCTCGTCGTCGTCCTGGTCGGCGGCAGCATGCTGGCCGGTCCTCGAGGCTGGCGCCGTAAGCCGGCCTGGATCCGGGGCGCCAAGGCGGCCGCCGCGGGTGCGCTGGTCTACATCGGACTGGTGGTCTTCTCGATCGCCGCCGAGCTCGGCGGGCTGATCAACGTCGAGTACGGCGGCTGGATCGGACTGGTCGGAGCACTGCTGGCCTGCGCGGGAACCATGCTCATGGTGCCGGATCGGCCCTCGAACCTGGAACGGGGCCAGCTCCCCGCCCCCGTGGAGATCCTGATCGTCGCCGTCACGATGTTCGCCGCCTTCATCGCCGCGGCGTACGCCCTCGGCATCGACGACGGCGGCGCGTTCGTGATCTTCCTCGCCTTCATCGGTGCCGGCATCGCGATCCTGTTCCGGGTCGGCGTCATGGGCTATCTCTCGGCCGTCTCCCAGCGGCACCGGAAGGTGCTGATCTTCTCCGCCTTCGTCGTGGCGTTCCTGTTTCCCTTCACCCAGGGCGGGTCGGACGCGAACATGTCCATCGCCACCCAGGTGATCATCTTCGCGGCGACCGCCATGGGGCTGAACATCGTGGTCGGTCTGGCCGGCCTGCTCGACCTCGGCTACATCGCCTTCCTCGGGGCCGGAGCCTTCACCGCCGCCATTTTGTCCAACTCCGCCTTCTCCACCATCGGATGGCACCCGCCCTTCATCGTGGTGGTCGCGATCAGCGGCCTCGTCGCTGCCACGTTGGGTCTGATCATCGGTTCGCCGACACTGCGGGTCTCCGGGGACTACCTGGCCATCGTCACGCTGGCGTTCGGGGAGATCTTCCGGATCACCATGAACAACTTGGACGGCACCGACGGTCCGCTGATCACGCGCGGCTCGAACGGCATCCCGGCCATACCGGACCTGACTCTCTTCGGCTTCGACTTCGGCCAGCCGCATGAAGTACTCGGCATCGAACTCGGCCGATTCTCCAACTACTACTTCCTCCTGCTGGTCTTGATCGGCTTCGTCATCCTGGTCTTCGTCCGGCTCAACAACAGCCGGATCGGCCGCGGCTGGGTGGCCATCCGGGAGGACGAGAAGGCCGCCGAGGCCATGGGGGTGAACGTCTTCGGCCTCAAGCTGTTCGCCTTCGCCGGCGGCGCCTTCCTGGCCGGAGTGGCCGGTTCGGTCAAGGCGCACGTCGACGTCTCGGTCACCCCCGACCAGTACGTCTTCCTGGAGTCGGCCTTCCTGCTCGCCGCGATCGTGCTCGGCGGCATGGGCAGCGTACTCGGGGTGCTGATCGGCGCGACCCTGCTGAAGCTGATGCCGGAGAAGCTGCGGTTCGTCTCCGAGTACCGACTGTTGATCTTCGGCCTGCTGCTCGTGATCATGATGCGCTTCCGGCCCGAAGGGCTGATCGCCAATCAGCGGCGGCAGTTGGAGTTCCATGAGGACGACGAGGAACTGGCCGAGCGGATCACCGAGATCCACGAGGCGGGCTCCGTGGAGGGGGTATCGAGATGAGCGCGACGCAAGCCGAACCGACGTCGACCAGCGGCGACGGCCGACTCGATCCTGGTCGCCGAGAACGTGACCATGCGCTTCGGCGGGCTCACCGCGGTCGACTCGGTCAACTTCCGCGTCCAGCGGGGCGAGATCATGGGTCTGATCGGCCCCAACGGAGCCGGCAAGACCACGTTCTTCAACTGCCTCACGGGCCTGTACCTGCCCACCACGGGGCGGGTGGTCTTCGATGGCGCGGTGCTGCCGCCGAAGCCGGGCAAGGTGGTCAAGGCCGGCGTGGCGCGTACGTTCCAGAACATCCGCCTGTTCGGCAACATGACGGCCTTGGAGAACGTGATGGTGGGCCGCTACTGCCGGACCACCACCGGTCCGCTCACCTCGATCCTCCGCGGTCCGAAGTTCCGGCGCGACGAGGCGGCGGTCCGGCTCCGCTCCCAGGAACTGCTCGACTTCGTCGGTCTCGGGGAGACCACCGACAACCTGGCTCGGAATCTCTCGTACGGTGATCAGCGGCGGCTGGAGATCGCCCGGGCGCTGGCCACCGACCCGAAGTTGATCTTGCTCGACGAACCGACGGCCGGGATGAATCCGCAGGAGACCCGGCAGGCCGAGGAGTTGATCTTCCGGATTCGTGATCTCGGGCTCGCCGTGGTGGTGATCGAGCACGACATGCGGTTCATCTTCAACCTGTGCGACCGGGTGCTGTGTCTGGTGCAGGGCAAGACGTTGATCGAAGGTACCCCGCACGAGGTGCAGTCGGACCCGCGGGTGATCGAGGCCTACATCGGAACCGGCCCGGAGGACGCGGCCGATCTGGAGGCCGAGCTGGAGCGGGGTGAACCGAATGCTTGAGGTCAAGGATCTCCAGGTCGCCTACGGCCGGGTACGCGCCGTCAAGGGCATCAGCTTCAGCGTCGAACAGGGCCAGGTCGTCACTCTCGTCGGCACCAACGGGGCCGGCAAGACCACCACGCTGCGGACGATCTCCGGGCTGATCCGGCCGGAGTCCGGCGAGATCTGGTTCGAAGGCCAGCGGATCGATGCGACACCTGCTCACGAGGTGACGATGCGGGGCCTCGCCCATTCGCCGGAGGGTCGGCGGATCTTCCCGCGCCTGACGGTGGAGGACAACCTCCGGCTCGGCGCCTTCGCCCGCCGGGACAAGAACATCAACTCCGATCTGGAGCGGGTCTTCACCCTCTTCCCGATCCTGAAGGACCGACGCTCCCAGCCGGCCGGGACCTTCTCCGGCGGCGAGCAGCAGATGCTGGCCATCGGCCGTGCCATGATGAGCCGGCCGAAGTTGTTGATGTTGGACGAGCCGTCCATGGGCCTCTCACCGTTGATGATGCAGCGGATCATGAGCACCATCACCGAGTTGCAGTCCGAAGGTGTGACCATCCTGCTCGTCGAGCAGAACGCGCAGGCGGCCCTGTCGCTCGCTGACTACGGGTACGTCCTCGAGGTCGGCAAGATCGTGCTCCAGGACACCGGCAAAACGCTGCTGACGGACGAGAACGTCCGCAAAGCGTATCTCGGCGAGGACTAGCTGTTTTTTGCTGCTTCGCGATTGGGGTCGGTGGTCCCGCGGGAAAGGCCTCATGGTGACGCGCGCGCTCACGCTCGGTTGGTAAGGCGCACTCTTCAAGCGTTCTTAGCCTTTCCCGGGTGACCACCGACCCCAATCGCGACGCACGGAAGCGAGTCCTGCCTCGGCAGGCCTGAAGAGCGTGCCGTGAGCTGGTCAGGGCCCGTCCACCCACGAGCCAACGCCGCGCTCCTCAGATCTCGCTTCACACGGGAAACCTGCACTCCACACGGCATATACGCCATGTGAGGTAGCAGTTTCCCATGCATGCATGGGAAACCTGCGACTGAAGTTAGGCCGGGGTGGGGCGAGCTGTGGTGACGGCGCAGGTGACGCGGGCGGTGCAGAGGCGGGCACCGGCGTCGTCGGTGAGGACGATCTCGTACGAGGCGACGGTGCGGCCGAGTCGGAGAGCGGTGGCGGTGCCGGTCACCCAGCCGGCGGAGGCGGAGCGGTGGTGGGTGGCGTTGATGTCCACGCCGAAGGCGAGGCGGTCGGGGCGGGCGTGCGCCATGGCTCCGAGGGAGGCGAGGGTCTCGGCCAGCACGCAGGAGGCCCCGCCATGCCACAGCCCCATCGGCTGGGTGTTGCCCGCCACCGGCATCCGGCCGACGACGCGTTCCGGGGTCAGGTCGAGCAGCTCGAAGCCCAGCTTCTCGTCCAGGGCGCTGGCGGCGGTCGAGAACCATTCCGGCACGGTCACCGCCCCAGCGTACGGTGGTCCGCGCCCCCGGCGTTGTCGGCGATCGCGGATAGAGTCGGCACCGTGGCGACCGCAACTTCCACCGTCAGTGCAGCCGGTTCGGACTCCGGAGGCGAACGCCCGAAGCTGCTGCTGATCGACGGGCACTCGGTCGCGTACCGCGCCTTCTTCGCGCTGCCGGTGGAGAACTTCTCCACCCAGACCGGACAGCACACCAACGGCGTGTTCGGCTTCACCTCGATGCTCATCAACGTCCTGCGGGACGAGCAGCCGACCCACATCGGGGTGGCCTTCGACGTCTCCCGACAGACATTCCGCTCCGAGATCTACGTGGAGTACAAGGCGAACCGGTCCAAGACGCCCGACGAGTTCCGCGGCCAGCTCGACCTGGTCAAGGAGGTCCTGGATGCACTGAACATCGTGCACCTGGAGAAGGAGGGCTACGAAGCCGACGATGTGATCGCCACCCTCGCGACCCAGGCCGAGGAGGAGGGCTTCGAAGTGCTGATCTGCAGCGGAGACCGAGACGCCTTCCAGCTCGTGAGCGACAACGTCACCGTCCTCTATCCCCGCCGCGGCGTCTCCGACCTGGCCCGGATGACGCCGGCGCTGGTCGAGGAGCGCTACTTCGCGACCCCGGCCCGGTATCCGGAGCTGGCCGCGCTGGTGGGGGAGACCAGCGACAACCTGCCCGGGGTTCCCGGCGTCGGACCCAAGACGGCGGCCAAGTGGCTGGAGACCTACGACGGCCTCGAGAACCTCGTCATGCACGCCGGTGAGCTGAAGGGCAAGGCGGCCGAGGCGTTCCAGGCACGCACCGAGGACGTGCTGCGCAATCGCAAGGTCAACGCCTTGATCCGTGACCTCGACCTGTCGACGACGTTGGCTGACATGCGCCGACAGCCGTGGGACCGGGAGGCGACCCACCAGCTGTTCGACGGCCTGGAGTTCCGGGTCCTGCGCGACCGGCTGCTGGAGAGCCTGCCCAACGAACCGATCGTCCCCGAGGGCGGGTTCGAGCTGTCGGGGGAGATCCTGGAGCCGGGCCGGCTGGCCGACTGGCTGGTCGACCATGCTCTCGGCGAGCGCACCGGAGTGGACGTCATCGGTCACTGGAGCTCCGGCACCGGGGACATCCGGGCCCTCGCGTTGGCGGCCGGCGACGGCGCCGCCGCCTACGTCGACGCGACCGAGCTCTCGCCCGAGGACGAGACCGCCCTCGTGCACTGGCTCGCCGATCCGGATCGGCACAAGGCGATGCACGACGCCAAAGGTCCACTCCTGGCGCTGTGGGCGCGGGGGTGGGATCTGGCCGGCCTCACGTCCGACACCCAACTCGCCGCGTACCTGGTGCGACCCGACCAGCGCACCTTCGACCTCGCCGACCTGACCATCCGCTACCTGAAGCGCGAGCTCAAGGTGGACGCCGGTGACGTGTCCGCGGCGGACACCGACCAACTCGCGCTTGACTTCGGCGACGACGACTCCGGCGCCCGGCTCGCGGCCGAAGCGGCGATGGTGCGCGCCCGGGCCGTGATCGACCTGGCCGACGCTCTCGACGCCGACATCGACGCCCGCGGCGGCACGAGCCTGCTGTACGGGGTGGAGCTCCCGCTCCAGGGGACGCTTGCGCGGATGGAGAAGACGGGGATCGCGGTCGACGTCGACCACCTCGAGGCGTTGGAGTCGGAGTTCGGAGCCACGGTCACCGCTGCGGCCGACGAGGCGTACCGGGTTCTCGGCAAGCAGATCAACCTGGGTTCGCCCAAACAGCTCCAGGTCGTGCTGTTCGACGAGCTCAAGATGCCCAAGACGCGTCGGACGCGTACGGGCTACACCACCGACGCTGACGCCCTGCAATCCCTGTACCTGAAGACGGAGCACCCCTTCCTCGCCCAGATGCTGATTCACCGGGACGCCATCCGGCTCAAGCAGACCGTCGAGGGTCTGCTCAAGTCGGTCGCCGACGACGGCCGCATCCACACCACGTACGCGCAGACGATCGCGGCCACCGGACGGCTCTCCAGCACCGATCCGAACCTGCAGAACATCCCGATCCGGACCAACGAGGGACGCCGGATCCGGGAGGCGTTCGTGGTGGGACCGGGATTCGAGTCACTGATGTCGGCGGACTACAGCCAGATCGAGATGCGGATCATGGCCCACGTCAGCGCCGACGCCGGTCTGATCGAGGCCTTCAAGTCCGGCATCGACTTCCACACGGTGACGGCCTCCCGGGTGTTCGGGGTGGCGCCCGACCAGGTCTCGCCCGCCGAACGGGCCAAGATCAAGGCGATGAATTACGGGCTGGCGTACGGGCTGAGCGCCTTCGGCCTGAGCCAGCAGCTCGGCATCGACACGTCCGAGGCGAAGGCCTTGATGGATGAGTACTTCGAGCGCTTCGGTGGGGTCCGCGACTATCTCCGCTCGCTGGTAGTGGACGCTCGCCGCACGGAGTACACCGAGACGATCCTGGGTCGCCGGCGCTATCTGCCCGACCTGATGAGCGACAACCGGCAACGCCGCGAGATGGCAGAACGGATGGCCCTGAACGCCCCGATCCAGGGCTCGGCGGCCGACATCATCAAGGTCGCCATGCTGGACGTCGAGCGGGCCCTGATCGCGGCGGGCATGCGAAGCCGGATGCTGCTGCAGGTGCACGACGAACTCGTCTTCGAGGTCGCCGACGGAGAGACCGACGACCTGACCCGTCTCGCGCGCGACAAGATGGGCCACGCCGTGGAGCTCGAGGTGCCGCTCGACGTCTCCGTCGGCCTGGGTCGCTCCTGGCACGCGGCGGCGCATTAGCATCAAAGCATCAATTGTGGTGATGCTATGATGTGCTCATGCGGACCACGGTGACCCTCGAGCCGGAAGTGGAGGCTTTGATCAAGCGCTCTATGCGCGAGCGGGGTCTGTCTTTCAAGGATGCGGTCAACGACGCGATCGTTCGAGGATTGACGTCCGAGCGTCCGCCGGTCGAGTTTCGCACGGCAACGCACAAGATGGGTCGGCCACGAGTGAATCTGGACAAAGCGACGCAACTCGTCGGCGAGCTCGAGGACGACGAGATCGTGCGGAAGATGTCCCTCGGCAAATGAGCCTCGGCACGTGAAACTGGTCGATTCCAACATCCTCCTGTACGCCGTCCATGAAGAGGCGGTCCACCATCCAGTGGCCCGTCGCTGGCTGGATCGCACCCTCTCCTCGAACGAGACCGTGCTGATGCCTTGGATCAGCCTGATCGCATTCCTGCGGATCAGCACCCGTCCGGACATCTACCCCGACCCGCTTCCGATCGAAGCGGCGATCGCCAATGTCGAGGCGTGGCTCGAGGTGCCGAGCGTGATCACCGGCGAGCCAGACACACGCCATGCTCAGCGATTGGGCGTTCTCCTGCGAGCGACCGGCGTCGGGGGGAATCTCGTGAACGATGCCCATCTGGCGGCTCTGGCTCTGCAATACGACGCGACCGTTGTCTCGTATGACAATGACTTCAACCGTTTCCCCGGTGTCCGCTGGCAGCAGCCCAACTGATCGAGACGAAGATGACAGGATGGGGGATATGACTCGTTCTCGCCTGGCTGCCGCGGCGGCCGCGGTTGCACTGCTGCTCGCGACGCTGACGGGCTGCCCCGTCCAGGCCGAGACCGACGACGACGAAGGCGACGACGACCACATCCATTACGCACTGACCACGTAGGGCTCTCAGCCCTTCACTCAGTTTCTCAACGGCTCCCAGCGGAAGGCCTGCTCCCACCAGCCGTCGGCGGCCGCCCAGGAACGCAGGATGTCGAAGGCGGCGTCGGTGTTGGGGGCGTCGGTGCAGATATGCCGGCCGGGATCGCCGAGGTGGAGCTCGATCCGCCACGCGCCGTCGTCGAAGCGCAGCGCCTGGGCGTAATACTGGTCGCCCCACGACGGGTTGTCGAAGAGGATGAAGCCTTCACATGCCTCGAGCAGCAGTCGCAGTCGCTCCGGTGTGAGGTCGACGATGAACGCGCCTCCGTCGGCCTGGCCGCGAAACCCTGTCACAGACCTAGTGTGGCGAGGCGTCTGGTCGTGGAACGTCAGCGGGCGCTCAACCGTATGAGTTTGACCCCCTTTGGCGCACAGAGATAGCCTGGAATGTCGCTGTGGCCTGCGCGACTTCAGACGGAGTAGGTCACGCTCGTACGGGTGGATTGGTCGCTGCAGAGCTCGTTGATCCTGGTACGGACCGGGCTGCAGCACACCACCACGAGTTCATCCCTATCGGAGCACCACTACATGACGTCCTCCCTCGAGGCACCACCCCAGGTCGCGGTCGACGACTTTGATTCACCTGAGGCCTTCTTGCAGGCCATCGACGACACCATCAAGTACTTCAACGACGGCGACATCGTCACCGGCACCGTCGTCAAGGTCGACCGGGACGAGGTCCTGCTCGACATCGGTTACAAAACCGAAGGGGTCATCCCCTCCAAGGAACTGTCGATCAAGCACGACGTCGACCCGTTCGACGTGGTCAGCGTCGGTGACGAGGTCGAGGCCCTGGTCCAGCAGAAAGAGGACAAAGAGGGCCGCCTCATCCTGTCCAAGAAGCGGGCTCAGTACGAGCGCGCCTGGGGCACGATCGAGAAGATCAAGGAAGAGGACGGCGTGGTCACAGGTCAGGTGATCGAGGTCGTCAAGGGCGGCCTGATCATCGATATCGGCCTCCGCGGCTTCCTGCCCGCCTCGCTGGTCGAGATGCGGCGGGTCCGGGACCTGCAGCCGTACGTGGGCCAGGAGCTCGAAGCCAAGATCATCGAGCTCGACAAGAACCGCAACAACGTGGTGCTGTCGCGCCGCGCTTGGCTGGAGCAGACCCAGTCCGAGGTCCGGCAGAACTTCCTCACCCAGCTCCAGAAAGGCCAGATCCGCAAGGGTGTGGTGTCCTCGATCGTCAACTTCGGCGCCTTCGTCGATCTCGGCGGCGTGGACGGCCTGGTGCACGTCTCGGAGCTGTCCTGGAAGCACATCGACCACCCGTCACAGGTGGTGGAGGTCGGCCAGGAGGTCACGGTCGAGGTGCTCGACGTCGACATGGACCGCGAACGGGTTTCCCTGTCGCTCAAGGCGACTCAGGAGGATCCGTGGCAGGCCTTCGCCCGGACCCACCAGATCGGGCAGATCGTGCCCGGCAAGGTCACCAAGCTGGTTCCCTTCGGCGCGTTCGTCCGGGTCGAGGAGGGCATCGAAGGTCTGGTGCACGTCTCCGAACTGGCCGAGAGGCACGTCGAGATCCCCGAGCAGGTTGTCCAGGTCAACGACGACGTGATGGTCAAGATCATCGACATCGATCTGGAGCGTCGGCGGATCTCGCTGTCCCTCAAGCAGGCCAACGAGGGTGTCGACGCGCACGCCGACGACTTCGACCCGACCCTGTACGGGATGAGCGCGTCCTACGACGACCAGGGCAATTACCTATACCCGGAGGGCTTCGATCCGGAGACGGGGGAGTGGCTCGAGGGCTACGACGAGCAGCGGGCCGCTTGGGAGCAGCAATACGCCGAGGCGCACGCCCGCTGGGAAGCGCACAAGAAGCAGGTCGAAGAGGCCGAGGAGTCGCACACCGCCGCCACCGGCGCGGGAGCGGGATCCACCTCGTACTCCTCCAGCACCGAGGGGGCCACTCCGGCCACCGCGGCGCCGGAGGGTTCGCTCGCCTCGGACGAGGCGTTGCAGGCCCTGCGCGACAAGCTCACCGGCGGTAACTGATCTAGTCCGGCTCGCGCCCGGGCGGAGGCTGATCGCTTCTGTCTTCCTCCCGCGCTCGAACGGCCCGTGTTGGGCGGCACGTCACGTGCCGTCGGCGTGGGCCGTTCTCGCTCGGTCGTCCAGACAGAACCGGCCTCCGCCCTACCCGACGCTCGCAGGGGTCACGGGGTGCCGGGATTGTCGCTCGCCTTAGTGTGCGGAGCGTGTTGCGCGTCGGCCTGACCGGAGGAATCGCCGCCGGCAAGTCGGTCGTCGCCGACGAGTTGGCGGCGCGCGGTGCGGTGATCATCGATGCCGACCTGCTGGCTCGTGAGGTGGTCGAGCCGGGTACGCCGGGGTTGGCCGCCATCATCGAGCGCTTCGGACCCGACGTCATCCGCGACGGGCGGCTCGACCGCGGGGCCTTGGGGCGGATCGTGTTCGCCGACGAGGCGGCACGCCGCGACCTGGAGGCGATCGTGCATCCGGCCGTACGTCGGCGGGCCGCCCAACGGGAGGGCGAGGCAGCCGCCGATGCCGTGGTGGTGCACGTCATCCCGCTCCTGGTCGAGACCGGGCAGCAGGACGCTTTCGACGTCGTGATCGTGGTCGACGCCGATCCCGCAACCCAGGTCGAACGGATACAACAGCGCGACGGGGTGACCCGGGCCGAGGCCGAGGCTCGACTCGCGGCCCAAGCCTCCCGCGAGCAACGGTCGGCCGCGGCCGACGTGATCATCGACAACTCCGCGGGCGTCACCGAGCTGAGGAAACTCGTCGAGCGGATCTGGGCCGAACTCAGCCCGCAGGCGAACCCCGAATGACATACTCTCTGTGCTCGCGGTGCCGATGGCGCACGCAGAGTCCCGGAGGGGAACGGGTGTTGGGGTCGGTGTTGATC
The DNA here is from genome assembly GCA_963789345.1 of uncultured Actinomycetota bacterium. Classification (GTDB taxonomy): domain Bacteria; phylum Actinomycetota; class Actinomycetes; order Propionibacteriales; family Propionibacteriaceae; genus Microlunatus. The sequence goes on from CAWBKR010000001.1 coordinate 276,684, forward strand.
CCGGTGATCTAGAGGAGGCCGTCGTTGAACTGCCCACGCTGCGATGCTGATCTTCCCGAAGTCGCACACTTCTGTCATGTCTGCGGCGCGGACCTGCGGACCGCCGATCAGTCCCGGCGTCGCTCGTTCGCGGTCAAGCCGGACGAACCGGTGGCGTCGTTCGCCCTGATCTCGACCATCATGCCGCGGGGAGCCGCTGCGCACCCGCAGAGCTACCGGATCGCGCTGACCATCGCCTTGGTGGTGGCGCTGGTCGCTGCCATCTTCGGCGCTCTCCCGATCGCCATCCTCGTGGCCGCATTCGCGGTGCCGATCGTCTACATCGTCTACCTCTACGACGTGAACCTCTGGGAAGACGAGCCGCTGCCCGTGACGGGGCTCGCCTTCGGGTTGACCGGGCTGTTGACCATCGTCTTCATGGTCATCGTCGAGCTGATCCGGGGACCCGATCTGCCGACCCCGGTGCTGGACGGCACGACCCTGGCGGCGCCGAGCGTCTGGGCGTTCCTGTTGCTCGCCGTGCTCGTACCCATCATCGGCGAGGCGATCCGGCAGGTCGGGCCGCTCGTGCTGGCCAGCCGCCCAGAGTTCGACGACCTCATGGACGGACTCACCTTCGGGGTGATCAGCGGGGTCGCCTTCTCCTGCTTCGACACCATCATCCGCTATTGGGATCTCCTCACCGGTGGCATCGTCGAGTCCGATCCGGGCCTGTGGGTCTCGCTGATCTTCCTCCACGGCTTCGTGAAGCCCCTGCTGATCGGTACGGCCACCGGCATCGCCTGCGCCGAGTACTCCGGGCTCGGTCGAGGCTACGACGGGTTCACGCCGCGCTACTACGCCGCACTGGCCCTGGCCGTCGGCGCCAACATCGCCTTCCAGGCTGGGGTCTACCTGTTCGCGTTCGTGGGCGACGACACGCTGTCCGTGGTGCTCAGCCTGGGTTGGGGTCTCCTGATCCTCGCCATCTTGATCCTGCGCCTGCGCGTCGTGCTGCACGTCGGTCTGATGGAGGCCGCCCTCGAGCGAAGCGCCCGCGCGGGTGGCCTCGGCACGGACGGCGATCTCGACGTCTGCTCCCGCTGCGAACTCCCGTTGCTGGACCACGCCGCCTTCTGCAACGCCTGCGGCACGGCCGTACGGGTGCAGGACAAGGCGCATCGCGTCAAGGCGGTGCCGGCGCGCGCTGTCACCACCCCAGCGTGGGAGCAGGAAGGTCCTGCTGCCGCGGGATGGCCGCCGGAGGAGGAGGCTGGGCAAACCTGGCCGCCCGAGGACGAGGACACGGTGGGCCTGTCGCGGCCCTTGCCGCCTCCAGAGGAGGATCTGCCGCCCTCGTCGGCCGCCACGCCTGATCGAAGCCAGGAGCCCGGCGAGCGCGACGGAGGCCGGGCATGAGTCAGAATCCACCTCCCGATCAGCCCGGATGGCCGCAGCAGGGTGGTTACGGCCAACAGCCGCCGCAGGGTGGGTACGGCCAACAGCCCCCGCAGGGGCCAGGGGCCTACCCCCAACAACCGGGTTATGGCCAGCAGCCTCCCGGCTACCCCAACCAGCCACCGCCGGGCGGTTATGTGCCGCAGGGTGGCTATCCGCCCCAGAACCAGCCCGGGGGCTATCCACCCCAACCTGGGCCCGGTGGCTACCCGCCGCAGCCCGGGCCCGGTGGCTACCCACCCCAGGGTGGGCCGGGGTACGGGCAGCAGCCGCCGCCACCGCCTCAGCCGCCGCAGGCCCCCCGTCCGGCGACCAAGAAGAGCCCGGCCCTGATCATCGGCATCGTCGTTGCGGCCGTCGTGCTGTTGGCCGCCGTCGGCGGGATCGTGATCGCACTCACGCGAGGCAGCAGCGAGCCGGTGACCACCGTGAGCCCATCGGCGCCGACGACCGAACCCACGGCCGACCCCACGACGGCGCCGACCCCGACTCCGACCGAGCCGACCACCGAGCCGACCACCGAGCCCACGACCGAGCCGACTCAGCCCACGCCGGCGCCCTCGACCCGTCAGCCGACCCAGGCGCCCAATCCTCCCGGAGCGGTCAGTCTCGGCAATGGCGTCAGCCTGACGCCGGCCTCCGGGTGGACCGTCCGGAGCCGCAAGGAGGGGGCGGCGCAGCTGAGCAACGGTCGCGAGATATTCGTCGGCGTGGTCGCCCAGCTCGCGGCCGGGAGCAATCCGGGACAGACCTGCGAGGCCTATCACCGTGCGCTGGCCAAGACCTACACCAACGGGAAGTTCGAGAACCCGAAGTCGGTGGACCTCAACACCAGCAAGCTCGATGCCGCGAGCTGCCTCGCCCAGGTGACGGTCACCAACGGCGGCGGCTCGGCGAATGTCTTGATCTTCTCGCTGGTCTCGGTCCGGACCGACGGCCTCACCGTCGTCGGCTCGGTGTACTTCACCCAGAACGGCGACATCGCCCAGATCAACAAGGACTTCGCGGCCATGGTCAATTCCATGCTGAAGGGTCAGGTCGCCGGCGGCTGACGCTCGCAGGACAACACTGTCCGGCTCGCGCAGTCGCCGATCCCAGGTCGCACGTCATCCGTCATGTGGCGGGAGACGCAGCGGTGGCCGGCGAATTCTGCTGCGTCAGCCATCACATGGCGGGAAACGACATCTGCGGTGTGGCGGCGGGGTCCTCGGATCTTCCCGTGGGTATGCGGAAGCGTCCTCGTACGACCAGGAACGTGCGTCATCCGTCATGTGGCGGGAGACGCAGCGGCGGCCGGCGAATTCTGCTGCGTCAGCCATCACATGGCGGAAACGACTCGTTTGGCGCGAGCGGCTGAGCAGTGTCCTACGGCTTGCGCATGATGCTCTCCGGGACCCACTCGAACTCCCGCGCGCGAAAACGGCATCCGCGCGGGAATTCTCGCGAGCGAACGCCCGAATCGCGCGCGGGAACCCGAGCCATGGGTGTGGAGGTAGGGAGCGAGCGCGAGCAGGACACGACTGTCAGAAGGCGGACGTAGGCTCGTTTCATGCGTCCGCTCGAGGATCTGAAGCGCACTGTTGCCCCGTTCCGGGTCGAGAGTGACTTCTCGCCGTCCGGTGATCAGCCCCAGGCCATCGAGGAACTCGATGCGCGGGTCCGGGCCGGCGAGCAGGACGTCGTGCTGCTCGGTGCGACGGGCACCGGCAAGACGGCGACGGTGGCCTGGCTGGCCGAGCGGGTGCAGCGGCCGATTCTGGTCATGCAGCCCAACAAGACGCTGGCGGCCCAGTTCGCCAACGAGCTGCGGCAGTTCTTCCCGAAGAATGCGGTGGAGTACTTCGTCTCCTACTACGACTACTACCAGCCCGAGGCGTACGTCCCGCAGACCGACACCTACATCGAGAAGGACTCCTCCCTCAACGAGGAGGTGGAGCGCCTCCGGCACTCGGCGACCAACTCGCTGCTCACCCGCCGGGACGTCATCGTCGTGGCCACCGTCTCGGCGATCTACGGCCTCGGGACCCCGCAGGAGTACGTCAGCCGGATGGTCAAGCTCCGCGTCGGCGACGAGATCGAGCGTGACTCACTGCTGCGGCGACTGGTCGGCATCCAGTACGCGCGAAACGACCTCTCCGGAAGCCGTGGCACCTTCCGGGTTCGGGGTGACACTCTCGAGGTGTTCCCGATGTATGAGGAGCTCGCCGTTCGCGTTGAGTTCTTCGGAGACGAGGTCGAGAAGCTCAGCACGCTGCACCCCTTGACCGGTGAGGTCGTGACCGAGGACGAGGAGGTCTACCTGTTCCCCGCCAGCCACTACGTCGCCGGTCCCTCGCGGATGGAGCGGGCCATCTCCGGCATCGAGGTGGAGCTGGGGGAGCGGCTCGGAGAACTGGAGCGGCAGCAGAAGCTCCTCGAGGCGCAGCGGCTGCGGATGCGGACCAGCTACGACATCGAGATGATGCGGCAGATCGGTACGTGCTCGGGGATCGAGAACTATTCACGACATATCGACGGCCGCGGACCAGGAAGTCCGCCGAACTGCCTGCTCGACTACTTCCCGGAGGACTTCCTCCTCGTCATCGACGAGTCCCACGTGACCGTGCCGCAGATCGGCGGGATGTACGAGGGGGACATGTCACGCAAGCGGACCCTGGTCGACCACGGCTTCCGGCTGCCGAGTGCGATGGACAACCGGCCGCTGCGCTTCGAGGAGTTCGCGGAGCGGATCGGCCAGACCATCTACCTCTCGGCGACCCCCGGCAACTACGAGCTGGCGAAGTCCCGCGGGTTCGTCGAGCAGCTGATCCGTCCCACGGGCTTGATCGACCCCGAGGTCATCATCAAGCCGACCTCCGGCCAGATCGACGACCTGATGAGCGAGATCCGGCTGCGCGCCGAGCGGAATGAGCGGGTGCTGGTGACCACCCTGACGAAGAAGATGGCCGAGGACCTCACCGACTACCTCCTCGAGAACCAGATCCGCACCCGGTATCTCCACTCCGAGGTGGACACGCTGCAGCGGATCACGCTGCTCCGGGAACTGCGGCAAGGCGTGTACGACGTCCTGGTCGGCATCAACCTGCTCCGAGAGGGCCTGGACCTGCCCGAGGTCTCGCTGGTCGCCATCCTCGACGCCGACAAGGAGGGCTTCCTCCGCAGCGAGAAGAGCCTGATCCAAACCATCGGCCGGGCGGCTCGGAACGTGTCCGGCCAGGTGCACATGTACGCCGACAAGATCACCGATTCGATGGCCGCCGCCATCGACGAGACGAACCGGCGGCGTGAGAAGCAGGTCGCGTACAACCAGGCCAACGGCATCGACCCGAAGCCGCTGCTCAAGAAGATCGCCGACATCACCGACATGCTCGCCCGCGAGGACGCGGACACCGAGGAACTGTTCTCCGGCCGCAACGGCCGACGGCAGAAGACGATGGTGCCGGCGCTTGGCCGAGACGCGGTCGCCAGCGCCCGCAAGCTCGCCGGCATCCCGGCCGGTGACCTGGCCGACCTGATCCAGGACCTGACCACCCAGATGCACGCCGCCGCCGCCGACCTCCAGTTCGAGGTCGCCGCCCGCCTCCGCGACGAGATCTCCGATCTGAAGAAGGAGCTGCGGCAAATGGTGGAGGCGAGTAGGTAGCGCTCGCTCTCTGGCTCCAGATGTTCGGGGCCCCTGACTCGAGTCTCGCCCTCCTCGCTGCGTTTCGCTAGCGCTCCACTTCGCTCGGAACGCCCGACCACACCCTGACTCGAGCCAGGGGCCCCGAACATCTACAGGTGTCTCGCTGTCTGGGTCTGAGGGGCCTAATACGGGTCCAGGTCCGGCGCAGGTGACGGCTCCAAGGTGGTGGGAGGTGGCTGGGCGCGTCCGGGGGTTGTCGTGATTTCAACTTCTGGGGCGGACCTGGGATACTTGGGCTGGAGGGGAGTATTCCCCCGCGTGGCATCGTCATCACGGACGGGTCGGGCACGCCTGGAGCCGAGGGTGATGTCGGGCTCAGCCCGGTGTCACGGCTAGCGTGTTCGCTAGCGGAAGAGACCTCCGAGATCGACTGTTCTCGGAAACCTTGTCTCTCGGAAGGGGCGCCCCGGCCCATGGATGTTCATCTTTACGCCTGGATCATCACCGTTGTCGTGATGTGTGCGATCCTCGCCGTCGACGTCTTCATCATCGGCCGGCGACCGCACGAGCCGTCGATGAAGGAAGCCGGCATCTTCATCGGCGTCTTCGTCGCGCTGGCCATCCTGTTCGGGCTCGGCATCTGGGCGATCTACGGTCCGCGGTACGCCGGCGAGTTCTTCGCGGGCTGGCTGACCGAGTACAGCCTGTCGATCGACAACCTGTTCATCTTCGTCATCATCATGGGCACGCTGAAGGTGCCCCGGCACCTGCAGCAGTTCGCCCTGATGATCGGCATCATCTTGGCCCTGATCTTCCGGGGCATCTTCATCGCCATCGGCGCGGCGGCGATCGCCCGCTTCTCCTGGGTGTTCTTCGTCTTCGGCGCCTTCCTCATCTACACCGCCGTCAAGTTGGTCATCGACTACAAGCACCACGACGAGCACGGCGACGAGGCGCCCGACAACGCAGCCCTGCGGTTCGTCAAGAAGCGCTTCCCCTCGACCGACGACTTCCGCGGCACCAAGCTCACCGTGGTCGAGAACGGCAAGCGGCTCATCACCCCGATGCTGGTCGTCATCGTCGCGCTGGGCAGCACGGATCTGCTGTTCGCGCTGGACTCGATCCCGGCGATCTACGGGCTGACGGAGGAGGCGTACCTGGTCTTCACCGCCAACGTCTTCGCCCTGATGGGTCTGCGCCAGCTCTACTTCCTGATCGGCGGCCTGCTGAAGCGGCTGGTCTACCTCTCGATCGGGCTGTCGGTGATCCTCGCCTTCATCGGCGTCAAGCTCATCCTCGAGGCGCTGCACGCCTACCACTGGGCGGACTGGGCTCCGTTCGACGGCGAGATCCCGATCTGGTTGTCGCTGACGGTCATCATCGGCACCCTGATCATCACCACCGTGGCCAGCCTGATCAAGAGCCAGTACGACGAGGATTCGTGCCCGCGGAACCGCCCGCCTCGCCGTGGCCCTTCGACGAGAAGGACGAGGACGCGAAGGCGGCCGACGACAAGCCGACGAGTCACGGGACCTGATCAGCACCTGAGCCAGTCGGAGGGCATCACCGCCGGAGTCGGTCACGATGGTCGGGTGATGCTGAATCTGCGCCTGGTAGTCCCGGTGGGGCGAACCGAAGCGATCGCAAAGACGCTGACCGAGGATCCGCGGGTCACCAACGTGGCGGTGCTCGCCGGCGCCGGGATCCGGCCGGCCGGCGACGTCGTGCTCTGCGACGTCACCCGCGAGGCCGCCTCCGATGTGCTCGGGTGGCTGCGCAGCCTGGGACTGTACGAGGACGGCTCGGTCGTCGTGACCGACCTCTTCGCCGCGCCGTCGGTCAACGCACGCGAAGCCGAGAGGGCGGCACCCGGGGCCCCGGACGACGCGGTCGTCTGGGAGGCGGTGTTGGACCGCTCGTACGGCGAGGTGCGCGGTTCCTGGTCCTTCTACGCCTTCTTGACCTTGGCCACCACCATCGCCTCGGTGGCCGTGATCACCGACTCCGCGATCCTGGTCATCGGTGCCATGGTGGTCGGGCCGGAGTTCGCCGTCATCGCCGCCCTGGCCGTGGGCCTGGTTTCGCTGCGCCGGCAACTGACCCTGGATGCACTGGCTCTGCTCGGCAAGGGCTTCGGCTTCGCGATCGCGGTCACCGTTCTCCTGGCCCTGTTAGCCCGAGCGGCCGGTTGGATCAGCATCGAGGATGTCGAGGGGCCGCGGCCGCTGACAGGCTTCATCTGGCGGCCGGACCTCTGGTCGGCGGTGGTGGCCGTGCTCGCCGGCTGCGCCGGTGTCCTGTCCCAGACCGCGGCCCGCTCCAACGCACTGGTCGGTGTCTTCATCTCGGTGACGACCGTTCCCGCCGCGGGAGACCTCGCCTTGTCGTTGGCGCTGGGTTCGACGGAGCAGCTGGCCGGATCGGCGGCGCAACTCGGCATCAACCTGCTGGGCATGACGATCGCGGGCGTCGTCACTTTGCTCGTTCAACGCGCCCTGTGGCGGCTCTTGGACACGCGACGAACTCCGGTCCTGCCGCGGGAAACTCGTTAGCGGGCAGCCGGCACTAGGATCGCGTCAACGGTGTGCACCCTGGCTCGGGCGAGTAGCGGGGTGGTGACATGGCTCATCGCGTGACGAGCCCGGATGGCGGCTGGAGATGGGCGAACGACCTCCACGCGCAGTTCGGCCCGGGCGGCGCTGAGCGTCGCCGCCCTCGGCGTGGTGTTCGGTGACATCGGCACCAGTCCGATCTACACGATCCAGACCCTGTTCAACCCCGCAGACCCGCACCCGGTGCCGCCGACCGCCGCCAACGTGTACGGGCTGATCTCGCTGATCTTCTGGTCGGTGACGATCATCGTCACGGTCAAGTACGTGCTGCTGGTGATGCGTGCCGACAACGACGGCGAGGGCGGCATTCTGTCGTTGATCACGTTGATCAAGCGCAAGCGGACGCCGGGGAAGACGCGGACCAAGCTGCTGCTGGCGGCTCTGGGCGTCTTCGGCGCCTCCCTCTTCTTCGGCGACAGCATGATCACCCCGGCGATCTCGGTCCTGTCGTCGGTGGAGGGTCTCGAGGTGGTCGAGCCGGAGCTCGAACCGCTCGTCATCCCCATCACCGCGGTGATCATCGTCGGGCTGTTCGCGGCCCAGCGGTTCGGTACGGCGCGAGTCGGCCGCCTCTTCGGTCCGGTCATGATGCGTGTGGTTCACCGCCATCGGGGCCTGCGGGATCGTGGGCATCCTCCGGCACCCGCAGATCCTGGCGGCGTCTGTCGCCGACGTACGCGCTCGGGTTTCTTGTTCGGTCAGTTTCAGATCGCCTTCTTCGCCCTCGCCGGCGTCGTGCTGGCGATCACGGGAGCCGAAGCCCTGTACGCCGATCTCGGTCACTTCGGGCGGCCCCCGATCACCCGGGCCTGGCTGATCCTGGTCTTCCCGGCCTGCATCCTCAGCTACCTGGGCCAGGGCGCCCTCGTGGTGAACGACCCGCAGGGCGCGATCAGCAACCCGTTCTTCCTGCTCGTGCCGGACTGGGGCCGGCTGCCGATGGTGTTGCTGGCCACCGCGGCCACGGTCATCGCCTCCCAGGCCGTGATCACGCGGCGCGTTCTCGGTGGCGCACCGGGCCGTCCATCTCGGCTACCTGCCTCGGCTGGCGATCCGGCACACCTCGGCGCAGACCGCGGGCCAGATCTACGTCCCGTGGGTCAACTGGGCCCTCATGATCGGCGTCCTGGTGCTGGTGTTCGCGTTCCGGTCCTCGACGGCGCTCGCGTACGCGTTCGGGATGGCGGTGACCGGCACCATCGTGATCACCACCGTGCTGTTCTTCTACGTCGTCCGGCGGCGATGGGGCAAACCTCTGCTGGCTGGTGATCGCCGGTGCCGGCTTCTTCTTGATCTTCGAGGGCCTGTTCTTCGCGGCGAACCTGACCAAGGTCACCCACGGCGCCTGGCTGCCGCTTCTCATCGGCATCGTCGTGTTCACGGTCATGATCACTTGGCAGCGCGGGCGGGAGCTGGTCACCGAGCGCCGCGAGCACGAGGAGGGCTCGCTCAGCGCCTTCGTCGACGACGTGGACGCGACGCCGGCCGCCGCTGCCGCGGGTGCCGGGCACTGCGGTGTTCCTCAACCGCAGCAAGCGCACGACACCCTTGGCCCTCCGCGCCAACGTGGAGCACAACCACGTCCTGCACGAACAGGTCGTGATCTTGACCGTGCAGACCCGCCCGATCCCCTACGTCGCGGAAACGGACCGCGTCGAGGTCGACGACCTCGGGCACGCCGACGACGAGCATCACCCACGTCGCGGCCCGGTTCGGGTACATGCAGCAACCCGATGTGCCCGCCGTGCTGCGGTTGGCGGAGAGCGCAAGGGCTGCCGCCGCCGATCGACCCGGCCGACGTCTCGTACTTCCTCTCCACCATCGACCTGTACGTCACCGATGCTCCCGGCATGACCCGCTGGCGCAAACAGCTGTTCCTCGCCACCGTCGAGGATCACGGCCGACGCGGCCGAGTACTTCAACCTGCCTCAGGGATCGCACCGTGATCATCGGATCGCGGATCGGCGTTTGAGCGTCGTCCGGAGCGCGTCAAGACCGCGTCAAGACCGCCTTACTTCAGCGTCAAGGGGCCCAGTCCGGGCGGCGCACGCGACTTCACTGGAAGTCGTGAGTTTCGAGTCCGTCGTGCTGATCGTGATCGTGGTGGCCCTGGGCGGCTACCTGCTGGCCACGTTGATCTTCCCGGAGCGGTTCTGATGACGCCGCTGAGCGACACCGCGGCCGGCCTGCTGACCGTGGCCGCTCTGATCGGGCTGCTGGCCCTGGCCTGGGTACCGGTCGGGTGACTATCTGGCGGCGGTGCTGACTCCGCGCGGCCACACGCCGCGTCGGAGCGCCTCGGTTATCGCGTGCTCGGGCGTGAATCCGGACGGCCGCCAGGGAGCCAAGAACTATCTGCTGGCGGTGCTGGCCTTCTCGCTCGCCTCGCTGGTCGTGCTGTTCTTGATCTTGGTCTTCCAGGACCGACTCCCGTTCAACCGTGACCTGCCGGGAATGGGCTGGGCCATGGCTCTGAACACGGCCGTCTCGTTCGTCACCAACACCAACTGGCAGTCCTACGCCGGTGAGTCCACCCTGGGCTTCACCGCCCAGATGAGCGGGCTGGCCGTGCAGAACTTCGTCTCGGCCGCGGTCGGCATCGCGGTCGCCGCGGCGCTGATCCGCGCGCTGATGGCACGGAGCAGTGACGACGTCGGCAACTTCTGGGTCGACCTGGTCCGGATCAACCTCCGGCTGCTGCTGCCGCTGTCGATCATCGCCGCCGTGGTGCTGATGGCCGGCGGCGTGGTGCAGAGCTTCGCCGACGTGAGCTCGGTCGGCGTCGCCGGTCAGGCGCAGACCGTGCCCGGTGGTCCGGTGGCCGGGCAGGAGGCGATCAAGCTCCTCGGCACCAACGGCGGCGGCTTCTTCAACGCCAATTCGGCCCATCCGTACGAGAACCCGACACCGTGGACCAACCTGTTCGAGACCTTCCTCCTGCTGGTCATCCCCTTCAGCCTGACCCGGACCTTCGCGACCATGACCGGCAACCGCCGCCAGGGCCGTGGCCCTGCTCGCCGTGATGGCGCTGCTCTGGGCGGGATCGGTGGCGGCGACGGTCTGGGCCGAGGCCGGCCGCTACGGACTGTCGGCGCAGGCGGCCGGTGCCGCCATGGAGGGCAAGGAGACCCAGTTCGGCGTTTGGGCCTCGGCGATCTTCGCCGCCAGCACCACCGCGACCTCGACCGGCGCGGTCAACGCCTCGCACGACTCGATGACCCCGATGGGCGGCGGGGTGCCCATGATCAACATGATGCTCGGTGAGGTCACGCCCGGCGGTGTCGGCTCGGGCCTGTACGGGCTGCTGGTGCTGGCCATCCTCGCCGTCTTCGTCGCGGGACTGATGGTCGGGCGCACCCCGGAGTTCCTGGGCAAGAAGATCGGCGCAGCGCAGATGACCCCGGTCGCTCTCTACGTCCTCGTCTCACCGGTCGGCGGTGCTGCTCGGCACCGGGGTCGCCATCGCCCTGGCCAGCACGCCCGACGCCATGAACAACTCGGGGGCCCACGGCTTCTCCGAGGTGCTGTACGCCTACGCCTCGGCCGGCAACAACAACGGCAGCGCCTTCGCCGGCATCACCGTCACCTCGGACTTCTTCCAGCTCACCCTGGCGGCCGCCATGCTGCTCGCCCGCTTCGGCGGCATCGTGCTCGGTGTTGTGGCTGGCCGGCACGCTGGCCCGAGCTCCCGCGGTTCCCGTCCACCGCCGGCACCCTGCCCACCCACACGCCCCTGTTCGTCGAGCCTGGTCGTCGGCGTCATCCTGCTGGTCTCCGGACTCACCTTCTTCCCGAGCCTCGCGCTCGGGCCCATCGCCGAGGCACTGTCATGACCACCACCGATCGGCTCGATCCCGACGACCTCGCTCGTCCGGCACCGGCCGCGGCCGGCCGAGGCCGTACCGCTGCGCCGGCAGTTGCTGGACTCCGTGCCGCAGGCGCTTCGTGAAGCTCAATCCGCGCTGCTGTGGCGCAACCCGGTGATGTTCATCGTGCGCTGGGCTCGGTGGTGGCGACGGTCAGCGCGATCGCGCAACCCAGCCTGTTCGTGATCTCGATCGCGGTCTGGCTGTGGCTCACGGTGCTCTTCGGCAACCTGGCCGAAGCGGTCGCCGAACGCGCGCGGCAAGGCCCAGGCGGCGACGCCTGCGCGCCACCCGGACCGACACCCAGGCGCGGAAGATCACCGCCGACGGCACCGTCCAGATCCCGGCCACCCAGCTGGTCGGTCGGTGATCGGGTGATCGTGTCGGCGGGCGAGGTCATCCCCGGTGACGGCGACGTCGTCGAGGGCGCGGCCAGCGTGGACGAGTCGGCGATCACCGGCGAGTCCGCCCCGGTGATCCGGGAGGCCGGGGGAGACCGGACCGCGGTCACCGGCGGCACCCGGGTGCTGTCGGACGAGATCGTCGTGCGTGATCACCGCGGCCCCGGGCGAGACCTTCCTGGACCGCATGATCGCCCTCGTCGAGGGGGCGTCGCGGCGCAAGACCCCGAACGAGATCGCGCTGTCGATCCTGCTGTCCAGCCTGACGCTGATCTTCCTGCTGGCGGTGGCGACCGTGGCGCCGATGGCCGCCTACGCCGGCAGCCCGCAGTCGCCCATCGTGCTCGTCGCGCTGCTGGTCTGCCTGATCCCGACCACCATCGGCGCCCTGCTCAGCGCCATCGGCATCGCCGGCATGGATCGGCTGGTCAGGGCGAATGTGCTGGCGATGTCCGGCCGGGCCGTCGAGGCGGCCGGCGACGTCGACACGCTGCTGCTCGACAAGACCGGCACCATCACCTTGGGCAACCGGCAGGCGACCGACTTCCTGCCGCTGCCCGGGGTCGAGGCCGACGAGCTGCGCGACGCCGCCCGGCTCAGCAGCCTGGCCGACCAGACGCCCGAAGGGCGCTCGGTGGTCGAGTTGGCGCTACGGCTGGGGGCGCCGGACGACGAACTGCCCGGCCGCGCCCGAGTTCGTCCCGTTCACCGCCCAGACCCGGATGTCCGGCGTGGACCTGCCCAGCCGGGAGATCCGCAAGGGGGCCGGCTCGGCCGTCCAGCAGTGGCTGGGCTCGGCGCCGGCCGAGCTGCGGCCCATGGTCGACGCGATCGCCGCCGAGGGCGGCACGCCCCTGGTGGTCGCCGAGCGCATCATCCGGCACCATCCGGGTCGGGCGTCGGAGGAGTCGGGCCGGGTGCTCGGGGTGATCGCGCTGCGCGACGTCGTCAAGCCGGGGATGACCGATCGGTTCGCCCAGCTCCGCGCGATGGGCATCCGCACGGTGATGATCACCGGGGACAACCCGCTCACCGCCAAGGCGATCGCCGACGAGGCCGGTGTCGACGACTTCCTCGCCGAGGCCACGCCGGAGGACAAGATGGCCCTGATCCGGCGGGAGCAGGCCGGCGGCCGGATGGTGGCGATGACCGGCGACGGCACCAACGACGCCCCGGCGCTGGCCGCCGCCGACGTCGGCGTGGCCATGAACAGCGGCACGTCGGCGGCCAAGGAGGCCGGCAACATGGTCGACCTCGATTCCGACCCGACCAAGTTGATCGACGTGGTGGCCATCGGCAAGCAGTTGTTGATCACCCGGGGCGCTCTGACCACGTTCTCCATCGCCAACGACGTGGCGAAGTACTTCGCGATCATCCCCGCCATGTTCGTCACGGCCTACCCGGGGCTGGCCGCGCTCAATCTCATGCGGTTTGGAGTCGGCGCAGTCGGCGATCCTGTCGGCGGTGATCTTCAACGCGCTGATCATCGTGGGCTTGATCCCGCTGGCGCTGCGCGGAGTGCGCTACCGCGCGGTGGCGGCCGCCGACCTGCTGCGGCGCAACCTGTTGATCTACGGTCTCGGCGGCATCGTGGCGCCCGTTCCTCGGCATCAAGCTCATCGACCTGCTCGTGGGACTGGTGCTGTCATGATCGCCTTCGTCCGTCAGCTGGGCACGGGGATCCGCACCCTCGCCGTGCTCACCGTCATCCTCGGCATCGCGCTATCCGCTGCTGGTGCTGGGGCATCGGCCGGGTGATCACCCCGGGCCAGGCCGCCGGCTCGTTGCTGGTCACGCGACGGCCAGGTCGTCGGTTCGTCCCTGATCGGGCAGCAGTTCGAGGGCGAGCAGTGGTTCCGCGGCCCGACCGTCCGCCTCGGACTACGACGCGCTGGCCAGTGGCGCGTCGAACCTCGGTCCGTCCGACGCCGACCTGCTGGCCGAGATCGCGGCGCGGCGGGCGGCGGTGGCCGAGCGGGAGTCCGTACGCGAAGATCAGGTTCCACCCGACGCGGTGACCGCCAGCGCCTCGGGGCTCGACCCGTTCATCTCCCCGGAGTACGCCGCCCTGCAGGTCCAACGGGTCGCCGCGGCCCGCCGCGTGCCGGCCGACACCGTGGACGAACCTGGTGGCCGCCCACACCCGCGGCCGGAGCCTCGGGTTCCTCGGGGAGCCGCGGGTCAACGTGGTCACGCTGAACCTGGCTCTCGATTCGTTGCCGCGCGGGACAATAGGGACATGGACCGAGGCCGGCTACGCGTCTACCTGGGCGCCGCTCCCGGCGTCGGGAAGACGTACGCGATGCTCGACGAGGGCCGCCGGCGATCCGAACGCGGCACCGACGTCGTCGTCGGCCTGGTCGAGACACACGGCCGGGGCAAGACCGCCGCCGCCGTCGGTGACCTGGAGGTGGTCCCGCGCCGGCGGGAGGTCTACCGCGGGCTGCAGACCGAGGAGATGGATCTCGACGCCGTCCTGGCCCGCCGCCCCGAGGTCGCGCTGGTCGACGAACTGGCCCACACCAACGTCGCCGGCGGCCGGCACCCCAAGCGCTGGCAGGACGTGCACGAGCTGCTCGACGCCGGGATCGACGTCATCACCACGGTCAACATCCAGCACCTGGAATCGCTCAACGACGTGGTCGAGGGCATCACCGGCGTGCGGCAGCGCGAGACGGTGCCCGACGCGGTCGTGCGCGGCGCCGACGCCGTCGAACTCGTCGACATGAGCCCGCAGGCGCTGCGCCGCCGACTCGCTCACGGCAACGTCTACCCGGCCGACCGGGTCGACACCGCGCTGGCGCACTACTTCCGCGAGGGCAACCTGGCCGCCCTGCGGGAGCTCGCGCTGCTGTGGCTGGCCGACCGGGTCGACGAGGGACTGGAGCGCTACCGCGGGAGTCACGGCATCGACGCCACCTGGGCGACCCGGGAGCGGGTGCTGGCCGGGGTCTCGGGCGGGGGCGAGTCGGAGGCGCTGATGCGCCGCGCCGCCCGGATCGCCTCCCGCACCACGGGAGGGGAGTGGCAGGCCGTCCTCGTCACCACCCGCGACGGACTCAGCTCGGTGGGCGCCCACCGCTTGGAGCAGCTGCGCGACGAGGCGCGCGGGCATGGGCGGCAGCTTCCACGTGACGGTGGCCGACGACCCGGCCGACGGGCTGCTCGACTTCGCCCGGGGCATCAACGCCACCCAGGTGATCATCGGCGCCAGCCGGCGCTCGCGGTGGTCCACGCTGCTCCGGCCCGGGGTCGGGGAGCTGACGATCGCCCAGTCCGGGGACATCGACGTGCACATCGTCAGCCACGACCTCGACCGGACGCGGCGGAGCACGCGCTCGGCGCACGTCCGGGCTGAGCATGCGCCGGCTGGTGGCCGGCTACGCGCTGGCCGTCGCTGGGCAGCGGGCTGCTGGCGATGGGGCTGGCGGCGACCCGGGACCTGCACTCGCTGCTGATCGAGTCGCTGCTCATGCTCACCATGGTGGTGCTGACCGCGCTGGTCGGCGGTCTACTGCCCGGCGATCGTGGCGGCCGTGCTGAGCGGGCTGTTGCTGAACTTCCTGTTCGTCGAGCCCGTCGGCACCTTCACCATCTCCGACCCCGAGAACGCGGTCGCGCTCGCGCTGTTCCTGCGTGGTCGGCGTCGCCGTCGCGTCGGTGGTCGACCGGGCCGGCCGCCGGGCCGCGGAGGCGAAGCAGGGCCCGCGCCGAAGCCAACACCCTGGCCGTGCTCGCCCACAGCCTGATGCACAGCGGCGAAGGCGAGGAGGGTCTGCTCGCCAAGGCGTGCGAGGTCTTCGGGATGGTCGGCGCCTCCGTGGTGCGTACGGTCGGGCGGAGTCCGCGAGGTCGTCGCCGAGTACGGTGATGCACCGCACACCAGGGCGGACGCCGACGCGGCCGCCGACATCGACGACGAGACCGTGCTGCTGCTGCGCGGCCGGGTGCTCGACGCCGGGGACCGGGCGCTGCTGACCGCCTTCGCCGGACACGCCCGGGTGCTGCGCGAGCGCCGCGAGGCCCAGCGCGAACGGATCGAGGCGGCGGACTTGGCCGAGGGCAACCGGACCCGCACCGCCCTGCTGGCTGCCGTGTCCCATGACCTGCGCAGCCCGTTGGCCGCGATCAAGGCGGCCGCCTCGAGCCTGCGGAGCACCGACATCGACTGGAGCCCGCAGGACGAGGCCGAGCTCCTGGCGACGATCGAGGAGTCGGCCGACCGGTTGGACAACCTGGTCGGCAACCTGCTGGACATGAGCCGTCTGCAGACGGGGCGGATCACACCGCTGTTGGCCGAGGTCGATCTTCCGCAACTGGTCGCGCGCGCTGTTCGTCCGTTGGCCGGACAGGAACGGGTTCAGTTCGATCGATCTCGACAAGCTGCCCGCCGCGCTGGCCGATCCGGGCCTGTTGGAGCGGGTGCTGGCCAACGTGGTGGAGAACGCGATCAAGCACACCCCGTGCCGTCGCCGATCGAGATCCGGGGCTGCACCTTCACCGAACAGGACCGCTCGGTGGTCTCGGTCCGCGTCGTCGATCACGGAGCCGGCATCCCGGAGGAGTCGCGGGAGGACTCGTTCGCGCCGTTCCAGCGGCTGGGCGACGTGCCGAACGGCGAGGGACTGGGTCTCGGCCTGGCGGTGGCTCGGGGGCTCGCCGAGGCGATGGACGGTTCGGTGACCGCCGAGGAGACTCCGGGCGGCGGTCTGACGATGGCGATCGACCTTCCCGCGGTCGTCGTCGAACCTTCACGCACTCACGGCTGGGACGCCCGAGCCGAGCTCGAGAAGGTCGCAGCCGTGACGTCGGTGCTCGCCGTCGACGACGACCCGGCCATCCTGCGGACGCTGAAGATCAATCTGCGGGCGCGCTCGTACGAGGTGCAGACCGCCGCGGACGGTCGCAGCGCGCTGCAGATCGTGGCGGAGGAGGAGCCCGACGTGATCATCCTCGATCTCGGGCTGCCCGACATGGACGGCGTGGCCGTGCTCCGCCAGCTGCGGTCCGCGCACCAGACTCCGGTGGTCGTGCTGTCGGCGCGTCAGGAGTCCGACGACATCGTGGAGGCACTCGACGAGGGCGCCGACGACTACGTCACCAAGCCGTTCGGGATGGAGGAACTGCTCGCGCGGGTGCGTACGGCCCTGCGTCGCGGCCAGGTCGGTCGCCAGCCCATGGTGGTGACGGCCGGCGTGCTGGAACTGGATCTCGGCGAACAGCGGGCCAAGCGCGCCGGCCGGGCGGTTCACCTGACGCCCGACGGAGTGGCGGTTGGTGGACGCGCTGGCCCGCCGGCCCGGCCAGCTTGTCCGCCAGCAGGAGTTGCTGCGACAGGTGTGGGGACCCAGCTACGCGCGGGAGACCAACTACCTGCGCGTCTATCTCGCCCAGCTCCGCCGCAAGCTCGAGGACGAGCCCTCCCAGCCGCGGCACTTCATCACCGAACCCGGCGTCGGCTACCGCTTCATGCCCTGACCCGTCACATCTTCGGCTGTTTCGACGGCGTGTCGGTGCAGATGTGACGGGTCAACAAGGGCCAAGGGGCCCGAAGGCAAGCCCACGGGTCACGCGGCTCGGGTGATTCCCTGTGCGGCCGGTTCGATGGCCTGTGCCACCAACTCGGCCACGTCGGTGCTCAGCCGGACGTCGATGGCCTCGAGCACCTCGGCCGGGACGTCGTCCAGATCGGGCTCGTTCCGCTTCGGCAGGAAGACCGTCGTCAGACCGGCCCGCTGCGCGGCCAGCAGCTTCTGCTTGACCCCGCCGATCGGCAGAACCCGGCCGTTCAGGGTGACCTCGCCGGTCATCCCGACCTCGGACCGCACCGGGCGACCGAGGGCCATGGACGTCAGCGCCGTCACCATCGTCACGCCCGCCGACGGGCCGTCCTTGGGAATCGCTCCGGCCGGGACGTGGATGTGGATCTGACGATCCAGCACCGAAGGATCGGTGATGCCGAGTTGCTCGGCGTGGGACCGTACATACGAGAGCGCGATCTGCGCCGACTCCTTCATCACGTCGCCCAGCTGCCCGGTCAGGGTCAATCCACCTCGACCGCGTCCCGAGCCTATCGGCGGATCGAGAACCGCTACCGGCTCAGCGCTCGCCTCCACGAAGAGCACGTCACCGCCCATCCCGGTGACGGCCAAGCCGGTCGAAACGCCCGGCACCGCGGTGCGCTCGTGCGCCTCCGGGGTGAACCGCGGTCGCCCGAGGTAGTCCCGCAGGTTGCCCGGCTCGATCTCCAGCCGCTCGGGCGCCTCGGCCTTGGTCAACTTCGTCGCCGCCTTGCGCAACGCCTTGGCCAACAGCCGTTCCATCTGCCGTACGCCGGGTTCGCGGGTGTAGTTGGCCGCGATCTCCCGCAGCGCCTCGTCGGCGATGGTGATCTCGTCGACCGTCATTGCCGCCCGCTCCAACTGGCGGGGGAGTAGGAAGTTGCGGGCGATGGCGATCTTGTCGTCCTCGGTGTAGCCGTCGAGGCTGACCAGCTCCATCCGGTCCAGCAGCGCCTGCGGGATGGTCTCGATCACGTTGGCGGTGGCCAGGAACAAGACGTCGGACAGGTCGAGGTCGACCTCGAGGTAGTGGTCGCGGAACGTGTGGTTCTGCGCCGGGTCGAGAACCTCGAGCAGCGCGGCGGCGGGGTCACCCCGGTAGTCCGCACCGACCTTGTCGATCTCGTCGAGGAGCACGACCGGGTTCATCGAGCCGGCCTCGGTGATGGCGCGGACGATCCGACCGGGCAGGGCGCCGACGTACGTGCGCCGGTGACCACGGATCTCGGCCTCGTCGCGGACCCCACCCAGAGCGACACGGACGAACTTGCGGCCGAGTGCGCGGGCCACGGATTCGCCGAGCGAAGTCTTGCCGACTCCGGGCGGCCCGACGAGGGCCAGCACGGCGCCGGAGCCGCGACCGCCGACGAGCTCCAGGCCGCGCTGCGCCCGGCGGGCACGCACGGCGAGGTACTCCACCATCCGGTCCTTGACGTCGTCGAGGCCGTGGTGGTCGGCGTCGAGGATCTCCCGCGCCGCGTCGATGTCGGTCGAGTCCTCGGTCGTGGTCCCCCAGGGCAGCTCAAGGATGGTGTCCAGCCAGGTGCGGAGGTAGCCGGCTTCCGGGCTCTGGTCGCTGCCGCGCTCGAGCTTGCCGACCTCACGGAGCGCGGCCTTGCGTACGTCGTCAGGCAGCTGGGCCTCTTCGACGCGGGTGCGGTAGTCCTGCGCACCCTCGGGCTCGTCCTCGCCGAGCTCCTTGCGGATGGCGTTGAGCTGCTGGCGGAGCAGGAACTCGCGCTGGTTCTTCTCCATGCCCTCACGGACGTCGGAGGCAATCTTGTCGTTCACCTCGACCTCGGCCAGGTGCTCCTTGGCCCAGTCGATGAGGACGGTCAACCGCTCGGCCACGTCCGGGGTCTCCAGCAGCTGACGCTTCTGCTCGTCGCTCAGCCACGAGGCGTACCCGGCAAGGTCGGCCAGCGTGCTCGGATCGGTGACCTGATTCACCGTGTCGATGACCTGCCAGGCGTCGCGTCGCTGCAGCGTGGCCACGACGAGCGACTTGTATTCGGCGGCCAACTCGGTGATCGTCTCGGTGATCGGCTGCTCAGGCAGCTCCTCGGCCTCGACCCAGAGGGCCGCGCCGGGTCCTGAGACACCGGATCCGATCTTCACGCGCCGTTCGGCGCGGATGACCGCGGCGGCCTCGCCGGATGCGAGCCGGCCGACCTGCACGATGGAGGCCAGCACACCGTACGAGGCGTACCGGTCCTCCAGCCGCGGAGCGACGAGCAGTTCGGAGTCGCTGCTGGCCCGAGCCGTGTCGATGGCCGCCCGCGAGGAGTCGTCGAGCTCGATCGGCACCACCATGCCGGGCAGGACTACGAGGTCGTTGAGAAAGAGGACGGGAAGTTGTGTTGTCGGCATGAAGTGAGGCCTCCGTTCGGGACGCTCCCAGGTTGAGCGTCACAGACTCAATGCTCACGCAGACCGATTTCTTCCGCGTTCACCGACGGCGAACACGACACCGTTACCTGTGGGTTCTTGGGCGACCTGTCACCTTCTCGCCGATCTGTCATCGCCGTGATCGCGGCCCGTCAACCCGAAGATGATCAGCACCCAGCGAGACTACGCAGGAACCCGTCTCAGGCGCCGACCCATTTCATGTTGTCGATGAGGTGGACCAACTCGGACCGGTCGCCGGTGACCCGGCATGTTGTGTCCTGGTCCAGAGGCCGCCGCCGGCTGACAACGTGCAGCAGGTCGACGGCCGGACCGTGCACCGTGACGTCGGTGGCGGCCACGCGTCCCCCACCTTCCCGGTCGAGGGTCAACGGAGCGTCACCTCGGCGCAGAATCCAGGCCCGGTCGATGTCGTCGGCCACCCAAGCGATGGTCTGGCCGTCCCCGCGCATCGCGTCGGCGAAGCCGGGGACGTTCGCCGCCCACCCGGCCGAGGAGATCGTGTCGAGCCAGTCGTCGATGGCGACACCGGCCAGCGGAGCGGCGAGCCGATACGGACGCCCGACCGTGAGTGCCGCGTCGATCCGATGAACCGAAACTTCACCGAACAGGCGACGCTGCCAGAAGGTGAGGCCGTCGTTGCTTCCGGAGGGATCGAAGATGTCAGCGCCTGACGAGGCGCCGGCGAACGCCGCAGCGGCCCGGTCGGCACTTCTGTCCAGCCAGTCCGTCCAGGCGGTTGGCTGCGCCGGAGCCTCTTCCCACGTCACGGCGAAGGCGGCCTGCGGATCGATGATGCGTCTCTCGGTGAGGGTGGCCACCCATTGCTGGGTCGCCCCGACGTGCTCGACAAGGTCGGCCAACGTCCAGTCCGGACAGCTCGGGACCGGTAGGGCCGGGTCGGCGTCTTGAACCCACGATGCGAACAGCCGCGTCTGCTCCAGTACTGAATTGATCAAGGTCTCGTCGGTCATGCCGTGAATCCCTCCGGATCGCGCCGCACCCGGGTCGGTGCCGCTGATGGGCTGACCACGCGAGGCCGCCGTATTCATCTCACCGGAGCCGGCGAAAGTCCCAATCGCCCGCTTCGGTGCCCAAGAGTCGCGTTACGCGCCGGAACGCCGCCGGCTCACCTCGCCGCGCGGAGCGCCTTGCCCACCGCGGTGAGATCAGATTGCGTGCGCCAGGTTGGTGATGAGGTCGCGGAGGGTCCTAACTCCTCGGCCGGGAGGCTCGCGCCGGCGCTGGTCGCGAACTTGCAGACCGAAGCAGCCGGCTACGGGACTCCGCCCGACATCACAGCGGCGACGACCAGTGGTCGCACCCGCTGGCTCGTCAGGGTGTGAGTGCGCCCGAAGCGCCCCCTTCGCCGGACCCGAAGGGGCGATTCGAGCGCACCGAGGCAACAGCTGGCGCCCACCGCCGGACGAGCTCGACGAACAGCTCACCCCCTTCGAAGCCCGCCACAACCAAGCCGCGAGTGCCCTTCGACCGGCGATTCAACCGGGTCGACCTCGACCCCTCCTCGACCGCATCGCCGCCTGACCCCGACGAATAGACGGGCCCGACGACTAGCGAGTGATGGGGTAGTCCACGAGGAGCTTGCCGGTCGACGAGGTCGCACTTCGGACCAGATCGAGCCGCAGGGCCGACAGTCCGTCAAGCAGTCGGCGGCCCGTACCGGCAATGGTCGGAACAATCGCCAGGTTGAGTTCGTCGACAAGTCCTGCGGCCAGCAGCGCCTGAGCAACCGAGATGCTGGCGTGCACGCCGATGTCGCCGCCGGGTTGGTCCTGCAAGTCACGGACGAACTCGATCAGCCCGCCCTCGATGGCACGCGCATTCGCCCAATCCTGGTCGAGCGGGGTAGACGTGGCAACGAATTTTGCGACCGTGTTGATGAACGTTGCGTACGGCTCGATGGCGGCTTCGGGCCAGAATCGCACCCACTGGTCGTAGCTGTGTCGACCGAGTATGACGGCGTCTTGCGTGTCGAGGGCCGCAGCCATGTGCGCATCCATCACATCGTCGTCCCAGTCGGCCAGCCACTTGTCGGGATCTTCGGCCACGCCGTCGACAGACAAGAACAAGGACACGACGATTTTTCGCACGCTCTCTGCCTCCGGGTGTTATCAGAGAGACCAACAGAACTCCGAGTTCTCATCGGTGATGGGCGATCCCTCTGCCAGGCCCGACGCATGCAGCCCGAGGTTCGGGTGAGGAGATCTCCGCGTTCGAGGACCTGTTGGTGTCGCGTACGGACGCGCCCCGACCAGCCATCGACGACCTCATCGCCCAGAAGCGCAGCCAGCCCCGCCGGCGTTGATGAACCGCAGGCCTCTATCGCCGGCCGTGGCGGAGGCTCATCACCCGGCGCTCCCGGGTTGTGGCGCCAGCACCCGGCGCACCCAGGACTCGCGCGTCTGCACCGCTGTCTGCGACACGGACGCGGTCGGCACGATCGTCTGGAACCCGTGGAAGCCGCCCGCCCAGACGTGGAGCTCGGCGCTGCCGCCCGCCTGCCAGATCCCACTCGCGAGGGCAACGGCCTCGTCGCGGAAGACCTCGGCGCTCCCCGCCTCGATGTAGGCGGGCGGCAGGCCTGAGAAGTCGGTCGCGCGGGCCGGCGCCGCGTAGACCGACACGTCGGCTGTGCCGCGGCGATCGCCGAGCAACGCCGTCCATCCGGTCTCGTTGCTGGTGTGATCCCAGATCCCGACACCGTCGATCTGCTGGGCTGAGACGGTTCTGTTCCGATCGTCGAGCATCGGCCACATGAGCAGCATTGCGGCCGGCATCGGCCCGTCGCGATCGCGGGCGAGCAGCGTCGTCCCCATGCTGAGGCCCCCACCGGCGCTCATGCCCCCAATCAGCACCCGGCGTGGATCGAAGCCGAACACGTCGGCGCTGGCGGCGAACCAATCGAAGCCCGCGTAGCAATCCTCGACGGGCACCGGGTCGGGGTACTCCGGTGCGAGACGGTAGTCCACGGCGGCCGCGACGGCACCGTACTGAAGGACCCATTCGACGAGCATCGGTGCTACCGCCGAGCGGCTTCCGCCGACCATGCCACCGCCATGGATGAGGTAGACGCCCGGACCCGCCAAACCCTCGTCGCCGTCGCGCCGCAGCACCGTGAGGACGATCTCGCCGCCACCGTGACCGCTCACGGCATGATCGGTGACCTGGACCGGTCGCCCCGCGATGACCTGCTCGAGCGACGACGGGCGCGTGGTCGCCGCGCGGAACTCCGCGATGGAATCGGGCTGCAGGGTAGTGAAGAACGCTGGCACCGTCTCGAGTACGGGTTCCAGCTCGGGGTCGAACGGTGGACGGGGACGCCCGGTCATGTCAGTCTTCCGGTCTCGATGAATGCCACTGACCGATGCTCCATCATGGTTGACCTCGTCGTCGAGCGGACCATGGCCGGGCTTGACAGGAAACCATTAGGGTTCCTATTGTGCGGATGTGGCGGAGCGTTCATGACTCCCCCGACGGCGTCGACGTTCATTCGTCGATGATTCCGACGGCAACCGCTTCGACATCGTGGAGGACCGCAGTGATCCAGCCCGACCCCACGCCCGCGTCCGGGACGGACTTCCTGGACAAGACATTCGATGCCGTCCTGCAACGCAACCCCGGCCCTGGCGGCTGGACCTGCGTCGTGACGGACTGGACCGCGACCTACTTCGGCACCCGCGGCCTCGTCAAGGTCACCGGAACGATCGACGGACATCCTTTCGAGACCTCCTTCATGGCCCTCGGGGACGGCACCCACAAGCTGCCGATCAAAGCCGACCTCCGCCGAGCACTCGGCAAGGAAGCAGGTGACACCGTTACCGTCCACCTGATCGAGCGACGCTGACGCACCCCGTGCCGCTGACCCTTACCTGATGGCACGCTGCTGTGTCGGCAGCCCTCGCGAGCGGTCGTTCCGGATCGGATCCTCTATCGTGTGGTGCGCGCTTCACCGAGGTAATTACGGACCGGAAGGTCGAGATGAGCACACGGGCAGCCGCGGACGCCGTGGCCGCCGAGCTGGTGGCGGCCCGAAGTGAGGGGCGGGCGCTGACCCGTTTCCCGGGGGCGGTTCCGGCCAGCATGGCCGAGGCTTACCAGATTCAGGAGCTGGCGATGTCGCGATGGCCGGACTCGCTGGTCGGTTGGAAGATCGGCTACATCTCCGCGGACCGGCGCAGCGCGGGGGACCCGGACCGTCTCGTCGGTCCCATCTGGCGTCGACAGTGTCACGACAACCAGGATCGGCCCTCCCCCGTCGAAGTCGGTATCTTCGCATCCGGGTTCGCAGCCGTGGAAGCGGAGCTTGTCATTCGGCTCGAGCAGGATCTGCCCGCCCACGACACCGGCTGGACGGCCGACGAGGCGGCCGACCTGAAGCAGCAGAGGCTGGTCGGCATCGAGGTGGCCAGCAGTCCGATCCCTGACATCAATGCACTCGGCCCAACAGTGATCGCCGCCGACTTCGGAAACAACAACGGCCTGGTGCTGGGCCCCACCCTCGCCGACCCGCCCGGTGGAGCTCCGGTCCAGCTTGCCTGCTACGTCGACGGGCAGCTCATGGGAGAAGGATCCGCCGAGAGTCTCCCCGGAGGAATTCATCATGCTCTGGCAACTGCCCTGAACGTCCTCGCCAGCCGGGGCCAACCGGTTCGAGCGGGCATGGTCTTCGCCACTGGCGCCATCACCGGGATCCATCAGATCGGGCCGGGCCAGCGGTGCCGCGTCGACGTCCAGGGTGGACGGTCGCTCGAACTCCGGACCGCTGACGCCAGCACGATGCCGCGTCGCTGAATTTCGTGCCCTCGGAACACCCCAGACTGAGCGCGGTACTTTTCTCCAGATGGCTTCATCGGACGTCGCCGGCGCGCCACCGCACCGCTACACCGCCGCCCTCGCCGCCGAGCTCGAGGAGCGCTGGCAGGACCGCTGGCAGGCCGAAGGCACCTTCGAGGTCGCCAACCCGGTCGGCGACCTAGCCGGTGACGCTCCGGACGACCGGCCGACGCTGTACCTGCTGGACATGTTCCCCTATCCGTCCGGCGTCGGATTGCATGTCGGGCACCCGCTTGGCTACATCGGCACCGACGTGTACGGCCGGTTCCAGCGGATGGCCGGCTCGACGGTGCTGCACACGCTCGGCTTCGACGCCTTCGGGCTGCCGGCGGAACAGTACGCGGTCCAGCAGGGCCAGCACCCGCGGACCGCGACCGAGGCCAACATCGTCAACTTCCGTCGTCAGCTCCGGCGCCTCGGCCTGGCGCACGACCAACGGCGCAGCGTGGCGAGCACCGACCCTGAGTACTACCGCTGGACCCAGTGGATCTTCGGTCGGATCTTCGACGCCTGGTACGACACCGACGCCGGTCGGGCCCGGCCGATCATCGAGCTGGTCTCCGAGTTCGCGAGCGGTCGCCGCCCCACCCCGGACGGTCGCAGCTGGACCGACCTTCCGATCGCGGACCAGCACAGGATCATCGATGACCACCGCCTCGCCTATCTGGCCGACGGTCCGGTCAACTGGTGTCCGGGTCTCGGCACGGTGTTGGCCAACGAGGAGGTGACCGCGGACGGTCGCAGCGACATCGGGAACTTCCCGGTCTTTCGCCGCACCATGCGGCAGTGGACGATGCGTATCACCGCCTACGCCGACCGGTTGATCGACGATCTCGACGCGCTGGAGTGGCCGGAGTCGATCAAGACCATGCAGCGCAACTGGATCGGCCGCAGCGAGGGAGCCACCATCAAGTTCCCGACCGCAGCAGGGCCGATCGAGGTGTTCACCACGAGGCCCGACACGATCTTCGGCGCCACCTTCGTCGTGCTGGCGCCTGAGCACCCACTGCTCGACGCGCTGGTGCACTCGAGCTGGCACGCCGACGCCCCGGACAGTTGGCGGGCCGGCACGGCGAGTCCGGCCGAGGCGGTCGCCGCCTACCGGCAGGCAACCGCGGCCAAGACTGACCGCGAGCGGCAGGAGAGCCGGGAGAAGACGGGAGTGGCCACCGGGGCGATCGCCACCAACCCGGCCACCGGAGAGTCGATCCCGATCTTCGTCGCCGACTACGTGCTGATGGGCTACGGGACCGGAGCCATCATGGCGGTGCCCGGTCAGGACGAGCGGGACTGGGAGTTCGCGGGGGCTCACCAGCTGCCGATCATCCGGACCGTCCAGCCACCGGACGGCTTCGGCGATCGCGCTTACGCCGGCGAGGGGCCGGCCATCAACTCCGGCTTCCTCGACGGGCTTGACGTCGCCGCCGCCAAACGGGCGATCATCGACTGGCTGGTGGCCAACGATGCCGGCGAGGCGGCAATCACCTACAAACTGCGCGACTGGCTGTTCGCCCGACAGCGCTACTGGGGTGAGCCGTTCCCGATCGTCTACGGCGAGGACGGGCATCCGCGGCTGATCCCCGACGACCAGCTCCCGGTCCAGTTGCCGGACTTGCCCGACTTCTCCATAACCGCGCTGGCCCACGACGACGAGAAAGCCGAGCCCGTGCCGCCCTTGGCCCGGGCGGCGGATTGGGTGGAGGTCGAGCTCGACCTGGGCGACGGCCCCCGTCCCTACCGACGCGAGACGAACGTGATGCCGCAATGGGCCGGATCCTGCTGGTACGAGCTGCGCTATCTCGACCCCACCAACGGGCAGGCGTTCTGCGAACCGGAGGTGGAGCGGTACTGGATGGGGCCGCGCGGTGACGGCCATCCCGGCGGCGTCGACCTCTACGTGGGCGGGGTGGAGCACGCGGTGCTGCACCTGCTGTACGCGCGGTTCTGGCACAAGGTGCTCTACGACCTCGGGCACGTCAGCTCCTGGGAGCCGTACCGGCGGCTCTATAACCAGGGATACATCCAGACCTACGCCTACCGTGACGCCCGGGGCCAGGTGGTCGAGGCCGCCGAGGTCACCGAGAACGAAGACGGCTACGCCTGGCACGGACAGCCGGTGCGGCGCGAGTTCGGGAAGATGGGCAAGAGCCTGAAGAACTCGGTGAACCCCGATGACCTCTACGCCGAGTTCGGGGCCGACACGTTCCGGTTGTACGAGATGTCCATGGCACCGCTGGACGTGTCCAGGCCCTGGGAGACGCGGGCAGTCGTCGGCATGTACCGATTCCTGCAGCGCCTGTGGCGCAACCTCGTCGACGAGCACAGCGGAAAGCTCCGGGTACATGATCAACCGGCCGCGGAGATCACCCGGCGGCTGCTGCACAAGACG
Source organism: uncultured Actinomycetota bacterium (assembly GCA_963789345.1). Lineage (GTDB taxonomy): Bacteria > Actinomycetota > Actinomycetes > Propionibacteriales > Propionibacteriaceae > Microlunatus. Next base: position 303,835 of record CAWBKR010000001.1, read on the forward strand.
ATCGCGGGGGTACGCGAGGACCTGACCAGGCTCCGCTTCAACACCGCGGTGGCCAAGCTGATCGCGCTCAACAACCACCTGACGTCGGTGGCGGCCGAGGGTGGCACTCCGCGTGAGGTGGCCGAGCCGCTGGTGCTGATGATCAGCCCGTTCACCCCGCACGTTGCCGAGGAGCTGTGGGCCCGATTGGGACACGCCGAGTCGCTGGCCTACGCCCCCTTCCCGGTGGCGGACGAGGGCCTGGTCACGGCCGAGCAGGTCGAGTACCCCGTGCAGGTGAACGGCAGGGTGCGGGCCCGCCTGCAGCTGCCCGCCGACACCGAGCCGGACGCAGTGCAGCGGGCAGCCCTTCAGCACCCCCGGGTGGTGGAGCTGCTCGGTGGATCGCCGCCCCGCAAGATCATCGTCGTACCCGGGCGGATGGTCAGCCTGGTCGTCTAGTGGTCGCCCGGCTCGTCACCCGTCGCTGGCGGGCCGAGCACCTCCCGGGCGACCCGCTGTGGCGCGACCATCCGCCACGCGTCCAGCACCAAATCGCGCATCTCGTCCGCCTCAAGGGCAGCGAGCCACGCCTCGACCCAGTGGAAGCGCAGCTCCGACTCGCGGGGCAGGAAGAACACGCCGGGCCGCGCGGCCACCAGGGCGGCGCGTTCCTCCCTTGGGAAGGCGAACCCGATCTCGGTCTCGTCCTGGCTGAACGCGACGTACACGATCTGACCAACACGAAACTTCACACGATCGCGTACCAGCACCTCGCTGCTGCGCGGCAACCCCGCGAGCACCTCGCGGACCTCGTTGACCGTGACCACGCAACCATTCTGGCCTCGGGCAAGGTGCCGGTGTTGCGGCTCAGCGGGCTTCGGCCAGATCGAGCATCGAGAGCGACCAGCGGTGGCGGGCGCCGGTGCCGCAGTCGTCGAAGTCGATCAGCCGGACGTCGCCTCGGTGGAACAGCGCGTTGCCGAGGTGCGGGGTCGGCGTGGATGAGGCCGACTCCGCCGACGTCGGGCATGATCGCGGCCATCCGAGTCTGTACCGCCTCGAAGCGAGTACGGACCTCCGCCGGCAGGAGCGCCCAACAGCCACGGGCCGGTGTTGCTCGAAGCATTACGTCACTTCGATGGAGTTATTCAAAGTTCGAGCGTACGGTACGCTCCTGGCCTCGTCAACGGCCCGGTCGCGACATCAGGTTCGCGGGGTGCCTGGACCGGGAAGGAGCCCCGCCATGGCCCGCGGCTCCAACCTCAGCCGCCTCGGTGACTTCAACCAGATCGTCCTGCTCGACGCCATTCGCCGCGCCGGCGCAGGAATCAGTCGAGTGGAACTGGTCGCCGAAACCGGGCTGACCGCCCAGACCGTGAGCAACATCGTTCGCCGTTTGCTGGCGGCCGACCTCATCGTGGAGAGCGGTCGGGTGCAATCGGCCGTCCGGGGCAAGCCGCGCACCCTGCTCAAGGTCCGGCCCGACGCCCGCTTCGCGGTCGGTGTCCACGTCGACCCTGCGATCTTGACCTACGTCCTCATCGACCTCGACGGACAGGTACGGCAGTACGCCCGCCGCCGGACGCGGGCCGCCGGACACCCGGAGCAGGTGGTGGCGGCCATTGCCGACGAGGTGCGGGCGCTGCTGCGGTCGGCCGGAGTCGAGGGGTCCTCCGTGCTCGGCATCGGCGTGGCCGCACCCGGTCCGTTGGACGTCGTCCAGGGTGTCCTCTTGAAACCGCCGCAGCTTGCCGGCTGGGACCGGGTCCGGTTGCGGGCGGACCTGAGGGTTGCGACCGGTCTACATGTCCTTGTGGACAAGGACGTCACGGCGGCGGCGGCCGGCGAACGCTGGGCCCACGGCGGCGCCCGGCACAACTTCTTGTTCTGTTATCTGGGTTCCGGCGTCGGGGCCGGCATCGTGATGGACGACGCCGTGCTCCGCGGCGCGAGCAACAACATCGGCGAGATCGGCAACATCCGTGTGTGGTCCGACGCTGATGACGTAGGGATCGGGCTGCCTGGATCGCTCGCCTCGACGTGCCTGCCGCAGGCCATTGTCGTACGGGCGGTTCGCCAGGGCCTCGTCGGCGCCGACGTCTCACCGTTCGACTTCGTCGCCGTCGACGAGGTGTTCACCGGCATCTGCGAGCGAGCCTACGCCGGCGAAGAGGCCTGCCTGGCCCTGCTCGACGAAGCCGCCGCGGGCCTCGCCGACGGTCTGGCGGTGTTGGTGAATGCCCTCGACGTCGATCGGGTCGTGCTCGGCGGCCCGATCTGGTCCCGGATCAGCAGCCGGATGTTGGCCCTGTTGCCCGGCCTGATCCAGCCGCAACTGGTCGCCGCCCGGCAACCCTTGGCCGTGGAGGGCTCTGCGGTCGGCGAGCACGTCGCGGCGCAAGGCGCAGCAGCCTTGGTTCTCGACCACTTCCTCTCACCGCGGCCCTCGGTTCTGTTGATGGAATGAAACCCGCCTATCAAGTCAATTCAATTGCGTTAATGTTTATCAGGATCGCCGACGGCTCAGGAGACTACAGATGCATGACCAGCGAGCCCTGCTCGAGTTCCGCCTGACGCGGTTCGTGACCGAGCACCTCGCAGCCGGCGCTGTACCGCGCACGGCAGCCGGTCGACCTGACCTGGTGGGTCGCGCCGGGCGAGCCGGTGCCCGTTCGCCGAGGCGATCGCGCAGCCGTACGAGCCGGTCGAGATCGGCACGGCGTGGGGCCGGCCGTGGGGCACGACCTGGATCCACGTCACCGGCGCGATGCCCGACGGACTGGCGCACCGGCGGCGAACTGCCGGCCGGCACCGTCGGCCGAGCTGGTCGTCGACCTGGGCTTCGACCGGCGGACCGGGCTTCCAGGCCGAGGGCCTGGCCTGGCGGCCCGACGGCGTCGATCGATCAAGGCGGTCTCGCCCGTACAACAACCACGTCCCGCTCGACCCGCACGCCCCGGTCGACCTTTACATCGAGGCCGCCGCCAACCCCGATGTGGCCGCCACAGCTTCGCAACCGACCGCGTTCGGCGACCCGGCCACGGCCGGCGACGACCCGATCTACGACCTGCGCCAGCTCGAGATCGGCCTGCGCGACCATCGAGGTCTGGGAGCTGCTCGCGCGACATCGTCACGCTCGACGGCCTGATGCGCGAGCTGCCGGAGAGCCTGCCGCGGCGTGGCGAGATCCTGCAGGCCCTGTCGCGGATGCTCGACGTCGTCGACCCTGACGACATCGCCGGCACCGCCGCCGGCGGCGCGGGCCGAGCTGGCCGAGGTGCTCGGCCGGCCGGCGTACGCCAGTGCGCACCGGATCGTCGCCGTCGGTCACGCACACATCGACTCCGCCTGGCTGTGGCCGGTCCGGGAGACCATCCGCAAGTGCGCCCGGACGTTCTCCAACGTCGTCGAGCTCGCCGACGCCGATCCCGAGTTCAGGTTCGCCTGCTCGTCGGCCCAGCAGTACGCCTGGATCAAGGAGTACTACCCGGAGCTGTTCGAGCGGATCAGCGAGCTAAGGTCGCGCGCCGGCCAGTTCCTGCCGGTCGGCGGCATGTGGGTCGAGTCCGACACCAACATGCCGGGCGGCGAGGCGATGGCCCGGCAGTTCGTGGCCGGCAAGCGGTTCTTCCTGGACAACTTCGGCGTGGAGACCGAGGAGGTCTGGCTGCCGGACTCCTTCGGCTACTCCGCGGCCCTGCCGCAGATCGTGCGCGGCGTCGGGCTCGCGGTACTTCCTGACCCAGAAGATCTCCTGGAACCAGACCAACACGCATGCCGCACCACACCTTCTGGTGGGAGGGCATCGACGGCACCCGGGTCCTCACCCACTTCCCGCCGGTCGACACCTACAACAGCGACCTGTCCGGCCGCCGACCTGGCGCGCGCCGAGCGGCAGTACCGCGAGAAGGGCACGGCCAACTGCTCGCTGGTGCCGTTCGGGTACGGCGACGGCGGCGGCGGCCCGACCCGGGAGATGCTCGCGGCGGCGCACCGGGCGCGCGTCGCTGGAGGGCTCGCCGACGGTGCGGATCGACTCGCCCGCAGGCCTTCTTCGACGAGGCGGCCGCCGAGTACGCGCATCCGCCGGTCTGGAGCGGCGAGATGTACCTCGAGCTGCACCGCGGCACCTACACCACCCAGGCCCGGACCAAGCAGGGCAACCGGCGCAGCGAGCACCTGCTGCGCGAGGCCGAGCTGTGGGCGGCGACCGCCGCCGTCCGGACCGGGTTCGACTACCCGTACGACGAGCTCGAGCGAGCTCTGGAAGCTGGTGCTGCTGCAGCAGTTCCACGACATCCTGCCGGGCAGCTCGATCGCCTGGGTGCACCACGACGCCGAGCGGAACTACGCCGCGATCGCGCGACGGGCCGAGGCGGTGATCGACGACGGCGATCGCCGCCCTGGTCGGCACCGGCGGTCGGACGCTGACTCGCTGAACGCGGCGCCGCACGCCCGCGACGGCGTCGCGGCGCTCGGCCGTCGGCGTGGCCGAGGCGGCGGCCCAGCCGGTCAAGGCGGACCAGATCGGCGACGACATCGTGCTCGACAACGGCGTGGTGCGGGTGGTGATCGACGCGCAGCGGCCAGCATCACCTCGCTGGTCGACTCGCGCCACCGAGCCGCGAGGCCATCGCGCCCGGCGAGGTCGGGAACCGGCTGCAGCTGCACCGCGACATCCCCAACCAGTGGGACGCCTGGGACGTCGACGAGCACTACCGGCGCAGTGGTCACCGAGCTCGACGAGGTCGACGCCGTCGAGCTCGAGGCCGACGATGATCACGCGACGGTCGATCCGTCCGACGCGTCGTTCGGTCGCTCGAGCGCTCGAGCAGCGGATCATCGCTCGCGGCCGCGGCCGCCGTCGGTGGAGATCAGCAACGACCTCGACTGGCACGAGCAGCAGAAGCTGCTCAAGCTCGGCTTCGGCCTCGACGTGCACGCCGACCGGTCGGCCTCGGAGACCCAGTTCGGGCACGTGTTCCGCCCGACCCACACCAACACGTCGTGGGAGTTCGCCCGGTTCGAGATCTGCGCGCACCGCTGGATCCACGTCGGCGAGCCGGGCTACGGCGTGGCCGGTCGCCAACGACTCGACCTACGGGCACGACGTCGGACGCACCACCCGGACCGACGGCGGGACGACCACGACGGTGCGGCTGTCGCTGGTGCGCGGGCCCGATCTACCCCGATCCGGAGGCCGACCAGGGCCGGCACACCAGCCGGGTCACGATCCGACCCGGGGCGGCGATCGCCGACGCCGTCGAGGAGGGCTACCGGACCAACCTGCCGGTGCGGCACCGTGGCCGGCGAGCGGGACGTCGAGCCGCTTGTACGGGTGACGAATCCGGCGATCGTGGTCGAGGCGGTCAAGCTGGCCGAGGACCGCAGCGGCGACGTGATCGTCCGGCTGTACGAGTCGCTGGGCGGCCGGGCCTCCGGTGAACTGCTCGCAGGCTTCGAGCACACCGGCGCGGTGGCGACCGACCTGCTCGAACGATCGCTCGACCGTGGAGCGATGGGCGCGATTCTCGACCTGAGGCCGTTCGAGATCCGGACCGTCCGGCTGGTCCGCTGACGCCGATGGCGACCGCATCCTCGCCGCACGCCCTCACCGAGTAATACCGCATACACCAGAAACCCGGCCCTGCGCCTACCCGTTTCCCGTCTGGCGTCGCCCGTCGAGCCCTCGCAGGCTGAGACCACGCGACCGCGAAGGGGGACCTCGAGATGTATTCAGGATGGTTCGGGCAGTACGTCTACTTCTGCCTCTGGTTCTTCCTGATCTACGGCGTCTACGGCGTGATCGTGGAGATGATCTTCTGTTACGCCCGGGAGTACAAGGGTGTGATCGAGTCGCGGTGTGGACTCCTCTACCTGCCGCTCAGTCCGATCTACGGCCTCGGCGGAGTCGTCGTGAGTCTGGTCCTGCTGCCCCATCTGGCGAATCCACTGCTGATCTTCGTGCTCAGCATGGTCTTGTGCACCGCTCTCGAATACTTGGCGAGCTTCGTGATGGAGAAGGCGTTCAAGTCGGTGTTCTGGGACTACAGCAACAAACCGCTGAACATCCACGGTCGGGTCTGCCTGGAGTTCGCTCTCTATTGGGGCATTCTCGGCGTCTTCTTGATCTACATCCTCGACACCACCACGTACGTCGTGGTCGACAGCTGGGCCCGACCCGCAGCCGAGGTCTTGCTGACCGTCCTCGTGGCCATCACCCTGGCCTCGGTGGCCTTGACCCTGATGGCGTTCCGGCGGCTCGACCAGAAGCTCGCGGCTCTCCGTGCCCAACGCGACGGAAAGCCGGTGCCCGACATCGACACCTCGTGGGGTCGCCTACTCGACCGGATCGTGCCGGATGTCGTACTGATCAACACCTTCCCGCGGATGAGTCAGATCTTGGAATACATGACGCTCACCGGGAAGCCGCGGAAACTCGTCACCCTCGATCTCCATCTGGGAACACCGTCGCCGCTGCATGTCGAATTGCGTCGGCTGTCCGCGGTCCAACAGACCGGGTGAGCCGACGGCCGCAGCATGTACGCACTGCTCAAGGAATCAGCTGTTGCCTCGGCGCGCTCGAATGGCCCCTTCGGGTCCGGCGAAGGGGCGCTTCGAGGGCGCTCACACCCCTGGCGAACCAGCGGGTGCGACCACTAGCGCGCGCTGCACCCGTACGCGTCCCGGCGAACTGTTGTGACCACTTCCCGGATCGCGCGTTCCACCAGTGCTGGCTGGTCGAGGTGGATGTAGTGCGCGCTGCGCTTGGCGATGATGTGCCGCGCACCCGGCACCAGTTCCGCCAGGTCGTCCTGAGAAGCCTGGAAGGCACGCTCCAACGCCGCCAGCGGGTACGTCGCCGGAAACCCGAACGGGTTCGGGAAGCGCTCCCGGTTCCGGGAATGCTCGAGAACGATCATCGGCATCGGGCGCAGCGGCCGCTGGACTCGGGCTCGGCGCATGGCGGCCGCGGTGGCGACGATGTCGATCTCGAGGCCGGGCGTCTCGTACTGCTCGGGCGTGAGCCGCGCTTCGAACTCCTCGTAGAAGATCTCGTGAGCGGCGTCGATCGAGACGAAGCCGGCCACCTGACGCGGATAGGTGCCGGCGTAGAGCCGGCTCATCAGGCCGCCCATCGAGTGGCCGACCAGCACGTACGGACCGTGGACGTCAGCGGCACGCAACAGAGCGCGCAGGTCGCGGACGATCCGGGAGGCGGAGCGCGGCAGCGTCACGAGATCGCTGCGGCTGGGCCGGCCCGTCGCCAGAGTCGTGCCGGGTCGGTCATAGGCGCACACCCGGGTGTAGCGGGCGACTGCGGGCAGGACTGGTGTTCCCTCGAAGCCCGGCGGGCGGAAGCTCCAGATGTCTGCGCCGTCGCCGCCACCGGACTCCAACACCACCGTCGGCGCGCCCCGGCCCCGACACTCCAGGTACATGCGGCGACCACCCTCGATCTCCACCAAACGCGCGAAGTCGCCGCGGGAGGCGTCACCGTCACGGGCAGCGGGGGCGGTCGCAGGTCGGGTCAGCGCCGTGGCGCCGGTGATCGGTGAGACGGCCACAACCAGCCCGGCCACCGCGAGAACGAGGGCACCGACGACCCAGCGTGGACGTCTAACTGCAACCATCGTCGCCTGCCCCTTCACCGCTTGGTGGCGATGCTATTCCGGATCGACCGCCCTCGGGTAGAACGGCCGATGTCCCGCGAGCGGCAACGACGTGATCGCAGCCCTTTCACCGGATGGAATGCTTCGGTGATGGGATCTCCCGTGCCGGTGTCCGCAGGTGATCATCACCCCGACCCCGACCCCGACCCCGACGCCGACCGTCAGACCACCGGCACCGAACGCGCGATCTTCCAGCTGGTGTCGGTGGCGGATGTGCGGTCCTTCCTCAGCGCCTACACCCAGCATCGGCTTGGTTCTCCAATCGCAACGATCCGCTTCCGAGCGGGCCGCATCGACGCCGTCTGGGGGGTCGACCTGGACGACGGACGCGACGCTGGTGATCAAGAGCCACCGGCGGCCCGCGGATCTCGAGGCCATCGCCGCCGCGACCGAGGCGAAGCGACTGCTGCGGGCGTCGGACTTTCCTTGTCCGGAACCGGTGTCGGGCCCCGACGAGATCGACGGCCAGGTCCTCATCGCCGAGACCCTGCAGGGCGACGGTGAGGTTCCCGACGGTCGCGATCCGGTCAACCGCCGACTTCTGGCCGCCGGCCTCGCCTGGCACATCGATGTCTTACGTGCTCGCCCCGATCTGCTCCAGCGGTCCGGCGGCGGGCCGTCGTGGTGTCACTACCAGGCGGGGCCCTGGCCCGTGCCTCATGATCCGATCGTGGACTTCCGCTCCACCCCGGACGGCTACGCCTGGCTCGATGCGTACGCGCAGCAGGCGGCTGATCAGATCCGGACCCACCGGTGCGCCGACAAGATGGTCGTTGGTCACGCGGACTGGTACGCCGGCAACACCGCGGTGGCTGCAGGCCGACTGGTCGCCACCTTCGACTGGGAACTCGTCGCCGACGCCGAGGCGGTCATCGCCGGCTTCACCGCCGCGTGCTACGCCGCGAGCTCGACCAGTGGCGCCGGACTGTCGAGTCCGGAAGAGGTGGCCGCGTTCCTCCATGACTACGACGTCGTACGCGGTGCACCTCTCACCGCTGATGAGCAACGAGCGGCGGCTGGCGCTGCTGCCTGGATCCTGGCCTTCAACGCCCGCTGGGAGCTGGCCCTACGCCAGGAGGGCCAGACCGATGGCCCCACGCTGACGTTGGTACGAGAGCGGCAGCAGGACTATCTCGCGCTCACGTGGTGATCCACGGCGTAGTGCAGCACGACACTGCTCGAGTCTTTCCACGTGCGCACGTCGAGCAGTCGGAGAGAGATCTCGGGTACGCCGGTGAATGCGCGATGGTCACCCACGACGAGCTTCGGGCCGATCATGACGTGCAGCTCGTCGACGAGGCCGTGGGCCAGTAGGTCGGTCCACACGGTGCGGCTGCCGAAGATGAGTACGTCATGTTCGTCGTCTTGTTCCCGGAGTCGCGCGACAGCGTCGTGGGCACCGTCGCGCGGCACGATGGTGGTCTGCTCGCCCCAAACGCGGATGTCGTCGCGAGTGATGCTGTCCGATATCACGGTGATCGGAATGCCGCCGGCGTAGCGTGACGCGATGTAGCGATCGTCCGGCGTCGCGTCCGGATTGTCGACCTGGGCCGGCCAGTAGCCGGCCATGCCGCGGTAGGTCGTGCCGCCGAACAACAGGTGGCCAGCGGCACGTACCCGGTCGGCATTGTGCTCCGCGAACGCGGCATCCAGCGGCATCGCCATGACGTCCCCGTGACGGCCTTCGGTGTACCCGTCGAGGCTGATCATGCTGCTGACGACGATCTTGCTCATGGCGTTGATTCCTCCTGTCGCGTAAACGTCTCACACAGCGATCCGCGGTCGTGGCGCAGGTCATCGCTACGCTCGCCGTCACTGGTGCCAGCTCGAGGGTTGCGGTCGTCGGATCGCTAGAATTGTTCGGATGCCAGGGCCGACCGCAGGAGGCGCCGCGGCCGTCGGGAGGGCTCGCACACTCGCCCAGGTATATCGGCACTTCGGTGAGGTCGAGGCCGCCGAGACATCGCCGCTGTACGAGCGCGTCGCCGTCGCCTTGAGTGATTCCGACGAGGCGCTGCACGTCATCGAGGCGGCACCGCCGCGCAGGCGGCACCCCGCGTTGATCCTCGCCGCACTGCATGACCTCGCCCTCGCCGGACGCGCCCCGGCGCTGGCCGCGGCCTACGCTTCCGCGGACGGCGATGCTGCCGCTGCGGCGGCGATCGACACGCTGCTGCGCATGACCGAATCGGTCGTGGCCATCGCCGTGCGCCGGAAAACACGGAGCAACGAGACCGGACGCTGCTCCGTGCTGTTTCCAGCTGTCGCCGAGGCGGCGCGCCGGGTTGGCGCGAACGCGCTCGGTCTTATCGACGTGGGCTGCTCGGCTGGGCTCAACCTCAACGTCGATCGCGTTGGCATCACGTACAGCAACGGGCAAAGACTCGGCGACCCGTCATCTCCCGTGCGGATGTCGGCTTCGATCGTGGGGGACCGGCCCATCCCGACCTTGACGATGCCCGAGGTCGTCGTACGGGTTGGCGTCGACCTCGATCCGGTCGACGTGACCAACGTGGATGACGCCCGGTGGTTGCGCGCCTGCCTGGGGCCGGATCAGTCGGAACGTGCCGTGAGGCTCGAAGCGGAGATGGCCTTGGCGGCGTCGGCGCCTCCGTTGCTGCTGCGAGGTGACGCCGTCGAGGTGCTGCCCGAGGCCTTCGCCCGTGTACCCGCGGACGCGTTGCCGGTGGTCACCACGACCTGGACCCTGTCGCACTTCCCGCTCGAGGGCCGGATGCGCTTCCTGCACCGCCTCGACGAAGCGGCGGCCGGCCGGGCGGTGGCCTGGGTCTCAGTGGAGGGGGTCGGAGTCGCACCGACGATACCGACCCTGGGCGATCGCCGCGCCTCCGGTCACAGCATCATCGGCCTGGCGGTGTTCGACCGGTCGGCTCTGCACGCTGAGGCGGTCGGCCGCTGCTGGTCCCAGGGCCGCATGCTGGCTTGGCTGGCCGGCTCCTAGGGTCCGTCAACCGGCCTCGGGCTACCTCGCGCTACGCGACCGAGGGTGGCACCCGGCGGTACCGCTTCCGTAGGGTCGTGGTGGATCGACCCGTTCGACGCGATGCGTCCGACCCGACGAACGAGGTGTGATGGTACGGCCGGACTCGACCGCGTTCGTGGTGCGCGGGCGTCGATCGATCCGGTGTTTCTGCGACTCTCCGCAGTACGAGTGCGAACCGCTCGGCTCAGGGGCTGGGCTGCTTCGATCACACTCAAGGTGCGAGACGTTGCGAAGTCCGGTTCGGCGTTTCAAGGGGCGCAGACCGACCGGACGGGCCATTCCCGGACTCGGGCTACCTCGCGGTGACGCGATCGAGGGTGGCACGCGCAGCACCGCTACCGTGGGCCAGGTGCTGACCCGGCGGCTCCCGATGCGTGACCCGGTGAACGAGGGGTGACGGCCCGGCTGGAACCCGTTCAAGATCGACCGGTTCAGGCGCTCGAGGCGACCGTCCGGCTCGAGGGTGACGACATCGAGGACGCGCGGCTGCTCGCCAGCCGCATCGCCGCGGACGAGGGCGTCCACCTGATCGAGGGCAGCCTGGACCTGGGCACCTGCGAGGGGGCCGCAACCATCGGACTCGAACTGCTCGCACCCGGTACACCGCTGGACACGGTGGTGATCGCCCTCGGGGCGGCGCGCTGGCCAGCGGCGTTGGGATTCGTGGCCAAGTCCCTCGCGCCGCAGGTGGAGGTGATCGCCGTGCAGCCGGCCGGCGCGCCGGCAATGGCGCTGTCCTGGCGCCGCGGAACGGTCGTGGAAACCGAGACCATCGACACGATCGCCGACGGCGTCGCCGGTCGGTGCCCGATTCCGGAGGTCCTGGATGATCTTCTCGCCGTCGTGGACGATGTCGCGCTCGTCGGGGAAGAGTCGATCAAGACCGGCATGCGGCTGGTGCTGCAGCACGCCGGCGTGGTCGTCGAGCCCTCCGCAGCGCTCGGGATCGCTGCCGTGCTGGAGAACCGTGAGCGGTTCGCCGGGCGGCGAGTGGGCACGATCCTCTGCGGCAGCAACGTCACCACCGACGACTTCGCCCGCTGGGCCCTGCGCGGTGGGTAACCGACCGTGCTCGGGGCCGCCGGGCTCGAATTTCGGGCCATCACTGTGGCCTTGGAGCAGGTGTGAATCGATTCAATAGCGCCCCAACCCAACAGTTGCTCAACCAAGGAGGGAAGCATGATCACCGGAGCTCACGCCATTGTGTACAGCACCGATGCGGAGGCCGATCGAAGGTTTCTGCATGAGTTGCTCGGTACCCCGTCAGTCGACGCCGGCGGCGGGTGGCTGATCATGGCGCTTCCGCCGGCCGAGGTCGCCGTACATCCGGCGGAGGATGCTCCGAAGCACGAGTTGTATCTGATGTGCGACGACATCGAGAACACCGTGACCGAGCTCACGGCACGCGGCGTCACGTTCGAGGGCGGCGTCAGCGACGAAGGTTGGGGTCTGCTCGCCACCCTCCGTCTCCCTGGTGGCGGACCCTTGGGCGTCTACCAGCCGCGTCACCCTCTTGCCGCCCACGCGAGCACCTCCTAGTTGCGCCAGATCGACGCAGCTCGGATCCGGTCGTGACGCAATAGCTCCACGCACGCCGCGAAATGTCTGGTTCATACGTATGTCCACACCGTGCGTGGTGTATTTGCGTCACGCGGGCCAGGGCGGGCGGAAGCTCGCGCCACAAGGCCTACCGCTCGGCCAGCCGGGTCACCGGTGTTCGGAACTTGCTTGGGTTGATGCGTTGGTGGTGCAAAGCTCGGCACGTGTACCTGCCGCGCGCGAACGTGATGACCGACCCCGATGTGCAACGGTTCCTGGAGGCGCAGCCGAGAGGACATCTCGTCACCATCGGACCTGACGGTCGGCCGGACGCGACATTCCTCCCGATCTTGGTCGGCGATGGGCGGGTGCTCGGACACCTGGCCCGAGCCAACCAGCAGTGGACCCGGATCGTCGACGGATCGCCGGCGCTGGTCATCGTCCCCGGTGCGGACGCGTACGTGTCGCCCAGCTGGTACGCGTCCAAGCAGGAGCATGGCCGGGTCGTGCCGACGTGGAACTACTCCGAAGTGCAGGTGCGCGGCGAAGTGTCCGTGCATGACGATCCGGAGTGGGTCCTGGACATCGTCACGCGACTCACCCATCGCCACGAGCTGGGACGCGAGGAGCCGTGGGCGGTGACCGATGCCCCCGCGAAGTACGTCCGCGGCAGCCTGCGGGCCATCGTCGGCGTCGAAGTGATCATCGAGCAGGTCGAGGGCAAGGCGAAGCTCAGCCAGAACCGTTCGCGTCGTGACCGCGAGGGCGTGCTGAACGGGCTTCGAGATGAGCCGGCCCCGGCGGCTTCAGAGGTGGCTCGCGCCATGGCCAGTGCCGAGCCAGTTGCCCTCCCTCCGCGTCTCCCGCGGGTTTGACGATCTCGGCGTTGGTGCGGTTCGGGATCCGGACCGACTCTGACGTGAAGCCCGGCGCCGGCCGGATTGAGGCAGGTCGCTCCCGCGCCGGCTTGCTGTCGTCTTCCCCCATATGGCGGACGACGCAGCGATTTGGCCGCGCTAGCGCTGCGCCAGCCGCCACATGGCGGGAAACGACCCGGAGTCGGGCGGGGCGGTGCTCACGCGGTTTCAGGACGATGGACGCAAGGCCTCGAACTCGTCGACCATGCCGGACATGTGCTCGCCGAGCTCGACCTGCGTGAGCAGGATGCCGACGGTTCCGTCCGGGTCGACGAAGAAGTCGGTGCCTTGGCCGCCGGCCCAGCCGTAGCGTCCGCGCCGCGGCCCCTCGGTCTGGATGCCGACGCCGAAGCCCCACCCCCCACCGTCCCAGAACCCGGGGAAGAAGCTGTCCGCGGCCTTGTTCTGCGCGGGCACCTGGTCACTCGTCATCTGCTCCACGTGGTCGCGCGAGATCACCGGCTGTCCGGCGATCCGTCCGCCGTCCACCAGCAGCCGCAGAAACCTGTAGTAGTCACGCGCGGTGGAGACCAGCTCGCCGTGACTCAGGTCGAAGGGCGGCGGCCCCGCGTAGAAGCCGGCGCCGGCCGCCTCGCTCTCCACCAGACCGGCGTCGGCGGGTCGGTACGCGGCGGGTAGGCGGTCGAGCTTCTCGTCCGGGACCCGGAGGGCGGTGTCCGTCATCCCCAGCGGGTCGAACAGGTCCTCGGCCAGATGGTCCCCGAGTGGCCGACCCGTCAACCGGGCGATGAGGATGCCGAGCACGCCGAACGAGTGGTGGTAGCGCCAGCCTTCGCCGGGTTGGAAGGCGAGAGGGAGATCGGCCAGCCGGGCGAGCCATTCGTCGGCGCCCAGCGTGACGGGATCGGGGCCGGCCTCCGTCTCGTTGTCGGCCATCGCCTTCTGCAGCGGTGAATCGCCGATCATCATCCCGTAGCCCGAGCCCATGGTCAGCAGGTCGCGCAGCGTGATCGCGCGGCGAGCCGGCACGGTGTCGTCCAGGGGAGCGGTAGGGGCCGTGAGCACCCGTCGATCCGCGAGCTCCGGCAGCCAGTCCTCCAGGCTCTGATCCAGCCCGAGACGGCCCGCCTCCACCAGACGGAGCGCGGCGACCGCGGTGATCGCCTTCGTCATCGACTGGATACGCATGATCGCGTCGTCGCGCATGGGGCGACCGTCGGCCGAGGCAACGCCGGCGGCGACCACCTCGGGGTCGCGACCACCGAGAACGGCTACGGCACCCGGTACCGTGCCGGCGTCGACATGACGAAGCAGAAACCCTTCCAGATCAGAAATCACGTCTGCGACTGTGCCATATCGGCGAGAGAGCAAGGAAGCGCCGCCACGCGACGCTTCCCGGCTCCGATTGCGTTCTAGCTCAGCGAGCCGAGCGAGATGCCCGGCACGGTGAGCTGCTTGTGCCCGAGGTCGAGCACGGTGTCCCCGCGCACGGTGCGGGCGTGCTTGGCGAGCCAGGCCTTCGTGGCGACCAGTCCGTCGGTGACGACCTCGCCGCCGAGCAGGATGTCGTCACCCGCACCGCCGTCGAGGGTGTCGAAGCCGTCGCCACCGATGAGCACGTCGTCGCCGTCGTCGCCGGCCAGGGAGTCGTCCCCGGTGCCGCCGAGCAGTACGTCGTCACCGGCACCGCCCGCCGCCGAGAGGGCGGCCGGGGCCGTCAACGCCGTCGCATCGACGACGTCGCTGCCGTCGGCCGTCTCGATGTCGATCCGATCGATCGGCGGCGCGTCGGCGCGCAGGACGGTGACCTGAGCGGCCAGCCCGGTGACCTGCTGCTCGGCGCTGTCGCCGCTCACCTGGGCGATGTCCTCGCCGTTGGTTCCACTGACGCGAACGACATCCGCGCTCCCGTCAGGCGCGCTGGTGCCGGCCGCAGCCAGGTCCGTGACCACGTCGGTCAGGTCCGTGCCGGACACGTCGTTGACGGTCACGTCGTCGGCACCGTTCAACGCGTTGAAGGTGATGCCCTCGAGGTCGTTCACATCCATCGTCACGGCCGCGACGTCGCGGAAGAACCGGACCCGGCCGCCGTTGGCGGAGATGTCGATCTTCTCGTTCGCGTTGCTGCCGTTGAACACCATCCGGTCGGTCTCGCCCTGGCCCTCGACGACGTCGTTGTCGTCGCCCGGATCCCACTGGAAGGTGTCGTCACCGGCGCCGAGGAAGGCGACGTCGTCGCCGTTCTCGCCGTCGATGAAGTCGTCGCCGTCTCCGCCGAGCAGGACGTCGTTCCCGTCGCTGCCGCGGACCACGTCCTCGCCGACGCCCCCGTCCACGGTCACCTTGATCAACGGCGCCAGGCTGCCGACCGTGTCGAACTGGTCGTCGCCTCCGCCCGCGTTCAGAACGAGGTTCTCGCTGGTGCCGATGTCGACGCTGAACGGCGCCGGACTGATCCGGTCGAACCGCACCCGCGCTCCGTTGGCCGTCGCCCGGAAGTTCTCGGTGCCGCCACCGTTGACCTCGACCGTGTCGGTACCCGCACCGCCCTCGTTGAGGTCGGTGTCCTCGCCCGGATTCCAGATCATCCGGTCGTTGCCGGCCTCGCCGAACGCCTGGTCGTCGGCGTCCCCGCCGGTGAGCGTGTCGTTCTCGCTGCCGCCGAAGAGCTGGTCGAAACCGCCTGCGCCGTTGAGCGTGTCGTTGCCGGCCTGCCCGAAGAGCTGATCATCACCCGATCCGGCGGTGAGGACATCGGCATCCGAGCCGCCGAAGAGGTTGGCCCGGGGAAGTGCGCCGTTGACCTCGGAGAGCGTGATCGCGTCGCTGCCGCCCAGCCCGAAGACCTGGATGAGCCGGGTGTTCGAGACCGTCGGGTTTCCGCCCGAGATCGGGATCGCGCCACCGTTCACGAGGATCGCTCCTCCGGCGTCGCTGCTGATCGTCAGCGTGTTGTCCTGGTTGTCTCCGATGACCTTGAGCACGCCGATGCTCGGTATGAAGGCTGCGGTGGTCGCCGCGGCAGCGGGTGGTGCGGCCAGGAAGAGGCCGCCAACGGTGAGGGCGGTTCCGGTGGTGACAGAAGTGATTGCGCGCCGCATCGTGCGGCGACGTCGTACGTTCATTGTTTCGCCATCCCTTGTGGTTGCCGGCACAACTGATCGGCCGGTGACTACTGGAATTCTCGGCTCGGCCGGCTTGCGTTGGCGTCCGTAGCGGCTACCTAGATTGCGACCGCCCTACGCACCTGAGTCTTGGGGCCGGGTGGCGTCGGGTGGTGGGCACACGGGTGCAGTCACGGGCCCGCCCCGGCAAGAGATGGGGTCATCCTCCGGGCGGCTTGCCTTCGCCTCAGCGATCGCACAGCAACATGACAGGGGAGTCTCAGTCTGCGGAGAGGTCGGCCGGCCAGAATCGATTCGTGGGATCACCTCCAGCGACCGTGTCGGCGCCGAGCGTCCGGACACGGGTCCGGTCCGTCGGCGACGACCGTTCCGCTCGTACGGGTCAGTGGTCGTCGAGCAGCTGGCTGGCCGGGGGGTCAGTGGCTGCCTTGGTGGGGGTCTACCTGGCCCTGATCGGAACGTCGGCCGGACAGCAGATCGACCAGGCGGCCATGGAGCAGATCTCCGCCGTTGTCGGGTCGAACCGGTGGGCCGGCCTGCTCCTGCACGGCGTGTCGGCCGGCAGCATGCTGCTCGTCACCGGACTCGTGATCGCCGCCACGGCAGCGCTCCGCGGTCGCCGACCGGCTGTGGTCGGCGCGATCGCGGCGGGCACGGTGGTGATGCTCGCCCAGGTGCTCAAGCTGGTGCTCGAGCGGCCTGCGTTCCTGGCCGAGGCGATGGAGAATTCCTTCCCGAGCGGGCATGTCGCCGCCGTGGCGGGTCTGGGCGTCGCGCTGGTGATCGCGGTGCCGAGGGTCGGCCGCTCGGTGGTAGCTCTCCTGGTGGTGGGGCCCGCGGTCGGTCTGACCGGCTTGGCCACCGTCGTCCTCCAGTGGCACCGGCCCAGCGACGTCGTCGGCTCGGTGCTCCTCGCTTTGGCGGTCGGCTGCCTGGCCGCAGGCCAGGCCGACCGCGGGCGTTGACCACGTGGTTGCCGGTCGGGGTCGTAGCCGTCGAGTCGCGATCGCGAGCGCGAGCGCGAGAGAGCCGAGCGCGATGACGATCCCCGCGACGATCACGGCGGACGGGCCGCTGGCGGTGTAGGCGAATCCGCTCGCGGTTGACCCGAGCGCGATTCCCGCGCTCGCCGCGGAGGCGGGCAGCGACGCGGCCAGGGCGGCGCCGGGGCCGGCGAGGCTCACGGTGCGCTGTTGGACGGACGGGGGAGCGATGGAGGAGAACAGGGCCCAGCCGAAGATCGCGACCACGGCGAACATTGGCTGACTGCGCGCTGCGTACAAGATCACCAACGACGTGGTGACACCGAGCGCGGCGAGCACCAGTGCGCGAGCCGCGTTCGTGTCGGCGAGGCGCCCGCCCAGGAAGGAGCCCGCGACACACGCCATCCCGTACCCCAGAAGGACCGCCGTTGCCGACGGTCCGGACACTCCGAGCACCTGCTCCAGGAGCGGCATCACGTAGGTCATCACCGCAGCGGGCGCCGCGAACAGCACAAGGCTCAGGCCGAGCATGACCAGGACCGGAGTGGAGAAAGCATGCCGCAGCTCGCCCGCTCCGACCGGCCGACTGCCGGGCAGAGCCGGGACCGTCGCGTACAGGAGAATTGCGACCGCAAGGGCAATTCCAGCAACCGCGAGCAGCGCGCCGCGCCATCCCAGTACGGATCCAGCGACCACCCCCAACGGGAGACCGACGACGGTCGAGATCGCGAAGCCGGCGATGACGACCGACAGCGCCCGTCCGGCGCGGTCCGCCGGGACGACCGAGGTCGCAGTCATGAAGGCCACCGTCATGAACAGTCCCTGCATCGCCCCAGCGCCCAACCGGGTGACGACGAACCACTCGTAGTTCGGGATGGCGGCGGGGCTGACGACGAAGATCACGAAGATGGCCAGTGAGCCCACGAGAACGTGTCGCCGGTCCAGCCGCATGGTCATGGCGGTCAGTAGCGGGCCACCGATCGCGAGACCCAGAGCGTAGGAGCCCACGAGTCCGCCGGCGGCCGCCACCGAGACACCGAGACCAGCGGAGATCATCGGCAGCAGGCCGACCGGAAGGAGTTCCGCTGAGCCGGCGATGAAGGTACCGAGCAGGAGACTGGTCAGCACGACGCCGCTGGAACGACCGCCTGCGTGGCGGCTCGAAACCGTCATGACCATCTCTTTCTCCGGAACCAGCTGTCGATGGCCAGCGGTGCAGGCACCGCCGTGACGGAACGGTCGGGACGCGAAGCGCGAGGACCCCGTGTTCGCCTGTCTGCGAGCGCGGTCAGCACAGCGTGGCGCTCGGCCGCGTGCCGGCTGAGTTCCTGCGGGTCGATTCGGGCGTCGGTGAAGTGGAGCGCGTGCATGGTGATGTCCTTTGTCAGAAGGTGGTTCGAAGGGTGTTCATCGGAGTCCGGCCCTCGTGCTGAGGGCCGGACTCCATCAGGGGACGGACGATTCAGACCCGTCGAGCGGTGACGAGCAGGTACTCCCAACCCATCACGCTGTCAGCGAGGAATCGATCGCCCAGGGCAGCCAGGTCGGCGTCCAACGCGTCGACCTTCGCGGGATCGTCGGCGATGAAGCGGTACACCGCGATCGTCGGGCCGTAGTTGCGCTTCATGAAGTCGCGGAACTCGCCCCCATCGGCGAAGCGGTCGACCCGCAGCGTCTGCTGATGGGCCACCAGGTCGGTGACCCGGTCGCCGAACAGATCGCGGACGTGATCGGCCCGCCCCCACAGTGGGGCCGGTGAGGCTCCCGGGGGAAGAGGCGGCGCGTACGGCTTCATGACGGCGAACACCTGGCCGATGAAGCCCTCCGGTGTCCAGCTCAGGACGCCGATGGTGCCGCCCGGACGCGACACGCGGACCAGCTCGTCGGCCGCCTGCTGGTGGTGCGGCGCGAACATGACGCCGATGGCCGACAACACGACGTCGAACTCGGCGTCGGGATACGGCAACGCTTCGGCGTCGGCCGTCTCCCAGGTGATCTCCAGATTCTCGGCTGCCGCGTCGGATCGGCCGACATCGAGCAACTCGGGCGTGAGATCGGTGGCCGTCACGATCGCGCCGCGGCGCGCGGCCGGCAAGGCCGAGGTTCCGGTGCCGGCCGCGACGTCGAGCACACGTTGTCCGTGCTGGACGTCGACGGTGTCGACGAGGATGCCGCCGAGCGAACTGACGACCTCGTTGACGACGGTGGGGTAGCTCCCGCTCGCCCACATCGCGGCGTGCTTGGCCTTGAGCGTCCGGTCCTCGGGGGTGTCCGTGATCGAGGAGCCGGTGGTGGTGGTGGTCATGGTTTCCTCCATGGTGGTTGGTTGATGTCGGAAACCGTACGAACGAAGGACCCCCTCCGACATCGGCGCCGACGCGCAACCTCGGCTGTCGCCGTCGCGAGTGGTGGCGGCTGACGCGTAGTCGCCCACGCGTTCGATCAGGCGCTGGCCCAGGCGCGAGGGATCAGGCGCGATAGATCAGGCGCGGGAGAGCAGTCGGGCGACTGCCGCCGTACGTGCGGTTCGCCCTTGCAGCCCGAGCTTCGCGTACGCGTTCTGCAGATGCCGCTCGACCGTGCGGACCGACAGCACCAAGTCGGCGGCGATCGCGTCGTTGTCGAGTCCCTCGGCCGCCAGCCTGAGGATGTCGAGTTCACGCGGTGACAACAAGGAGGTGACGTCGTTGTCGGTCGCGGCTGCCGGCGGGTTCGCCCGGTCCGGGGCGATGAACGCCGTGACCTCCCGCAGGAACACCGGCCAGGCCGGTTCGGCGGCCAGCACGATGTGGTTGTTGCTCGGCAACGCCACCAGTCGGGCGCCCCGAATGCTCGCCGCCAGTTTCCGGCTGTGGTGGAACTCCTGCATCTGGTCGCCGAGGCTGTGGAGCACCAAGGTCGGTAGATCGAGCTCGGCCATCCGGGCGGTCGAGTCGGCTGTCCGGCGATGCGATCGGGCCAGCAGCGCCGTCTCCGCATCGGCCGCCATCTTCTGCAGGTCGTCGAGCCAACGCATCTGCTCCTCGGTCCCGCCCGGGATCATCAGCTGGGAGAACACCCGGCGGAACTCCGACGTCGGCCGGGCCCAGCCCACCCGGATCAACGATTCGAACGCCGCATACAACTCGATCTCCTCCGGCGTCGTGGGCAGCTGGTCCCCGGCGAAGCTGCCGTAGAAGATCAGCCGGGTGAGCCGTTCCGGGTGCCGGGCGGCGTATTCGATCGCCACCGGCCCGCCTTGCGCCATGGCCATCAGCGCGAAGCACTCGAACCCGGCGTCGTCGGCGACGGCTTCGAGGTCGGCGACCCTCGCTTCGAGGCTGTGGTCGGTCACCCCGCGATCGGACAGGCCGTGACCCCGTTCGTCGTACCTGATCACGGTGGCGATCTTGCCCAGCTCGACCAGGTAGTGTCGCCAGACCGGACTCTGCCAGTCGAACTGCAGATGGCTCAGCCAGCACGCATCGATCAACAGCGGCGGGCCGGAACCGTGCACCGCGTAGGCGATCCCGACCCCGTCGGCCGACCGGGCGAACCGGATGTCCTGCACCGCGTCTGCGCCGCCCGTCGCCACCCCACGATCGTAGAGCGAGCGGTCGCCTCAGGACAGGCAAACCCGAGAGGCGACGCAGGCTACCCTCGCGCTTGTGAAGGTCACCGGTCGGCGAGCGACCGTCGTTCTCGTGCACCGCGGCGAGGTTGTGGGCATGCTTCCACCGACTGGATCGGTTCACCGGTGGCGCCCCGGTTGATCGATTTCGCTCCCGGTCGGACACTGCTCGCCGATGTCGCGGGCGACCCCAACCACGACGTCCGCGAGGAGCAGGCGCTGCGCTCCATGGTCTCGTTGCTGACCGATCTCCAGCGCCGTGCGCTGGAGAGTGTGGACGAACTGACGACCCTCGGAGTTCTCGACCGGCGCCTGCCTCGGCAGATCCCGCGGATCGCCGCCGTCGTCAGCAGTGGGGGACCGCCCTCGAGCTCGAGCAGCGCCGGTCCTTGGACCAATTGATCTCGGGGCTACCCGCCCGGTTCAGGGGCGTCGGCGAGTGCGGTGTGCCGGACACCTTGGTGCACGGTGATTTCCATCCGGGGAACGTGGCTGGGCGGGTAGGCGACTACGTGATCTTGGACTGGGGTGACTCGTTCATCGGCCATCCGCTGCTCGATGAGCTGGCCTTCGTCGAACGGCTGCCGCCCCCGTCCCAGCTCGCGGCACGCGGGTGGGTCCTCGCCGATTGGGAACGCCTCGTGCCCGGCTCCGACCCCTCCCGGGCGGCCGACCTGCTCGAACCCGTCGTCCCGTTGCTTGCCGCCGTCATGTACGCGAATTTCTGCGCCCAGATCGAACCTGACGAACGCGTCTACCACAGCTCGGATGCGCTTCGTAGGCTGCGCCGGGTGGTGACCTAAGGGCCCCAAGGGTCGTCCGCGATGGATCGGAGTCGCTGCAGGCATTCGGCCAGGAACGACGGGAAGCGGTTCCAGTAGTAGGACACCCCGCTGATGCCGACGGCGATCGCCCAGCCTCGCGCTCGCGCCCAGGTCAGGTCGTCGACGTCCAGGCTTGCGCGGTACGCCTCGCGCGCCACCTTCGGCAGGTCCCACGTCACGGCGTGCTCGGCGTCGGGAAACCCGACCGAGAGTGCGCCGAAGTCGATCACGGCGTGCAGAAGTCCGTCGCGCACCAGCACGTTGGTGGGCTTGAGGTCCCCGTGCAGCCAGACGTGCGGTGCGGTGGGCTCGGGCAGCCGAAGGGCTGCCCGCCAGAGTCCCTCCAGTTGATCAAGGTCGAGGCCGGCACCGTAGGTGCGGGCGTCGGCGAAGCACGAGGCGATCCACGCCTCGTGCGGTTGCAGACCGCCACCCCGGTACCAATCGAGAGCGCCGGACCGAGCCGCCCCCATCAGGTCCGTCGCATGGAGGGTCGCGACGAAGCCGGCCAACTGCTGGCCGTACAGCTCCCAGTTCGTGACCGTTCGCGCGGACGTCTCCGCACCGTCGATCCAGGTGTAGATCGCCCACAGGAGCGGGTAATCCGGCCCTGGTCGGCCGGCCTGCAACGGCACCGGGATCGGGTGCGACAGGTGGGACCGGAGCCGCGGAAGCCACGTCAGTTCCTTCTCGAGCGGCGTGACCTTCTCGCGCGTACGGGGAAAGCGCGCGAGGTGACCCGCCCCGATCCGATACATGGTGTTGTCCGTACCGCCGCCCACGTGGGTGACCGCCAGGTCGGCAAGATCAGGCCGCTGAGCGCGTAGCAGGCCACGGACGACATGCTCGTCGACCGGAATCTCGTTCTCGTGCAGGGTCATCAGCCACGAGTATCGCCGACCGGCAGAGGTCGGCTCGATTAACCTTCTCGTCGTGTCCCAGCGACCGCCGATCGATGCGTACGTGATCTGCGCAACGCCACGTACGGGCAGCACCTTGCTGTGCGGGCTCCTGGAGTCGACCGGAATCGCCGGACGCCCGGCGTCCTACTTCCGCCGCGATTATCGCGATGTTTCCCCCGACTCCGGAGGAGTCCCGGGGACCGCTGGCCCGACGATCGATGACGCCTTCATCGAGGCGGCGGTGGCGGCCGGAAGCACTCCGAACGGGGTTTTCGGCGTGCGGGTCATGGGGGAGACGATGCCCGAACTGACCGTGGCGTTGGCGTCGGGCAGATCTGGCGAGGCGCGGCCAGACGTGGAGCTGTTGACGGCGACCTTCGGCCGGACCCGGTTCGTCCACCTGCGGCGCCGGGACGTGGTCGCTCAAGCGGTGTCGTGGGCGCGAGCGGAGCAGACTCACTTCTGGCATCCCGGGGAGGAGGTGATCCCGGGAGGTCGGAGCCCGCAGTTCGACCGCGACCTCATCGGTGAGCTGGTCGGCAGGATCGACTCCCTCGAGGCCTGGTGGAGGGGGTGGTTCGCCGGGCAAGGCATTGCCCCGTACGAGCTCACGTACGAAGATCTGGCCGCGCATCCGGTGAGCGCGGCGCGCGCCGTTCTGGGCTTTCTTGGCTTGGATCTTCCCGCCGGCCGGGCCATCGTGGCTCGCCATCGTCGACAGGCCGATGACCTCAACGCCGACTGGATCACCCGCTTCCGCGCCGAGGCGCGTCCGGCCCCTGAGAACTAGCCTCGGACTCAGCGCAAGCCGCGACCCGCGCCGCATCAGCCCAGCAAAGTGCTGGATGGTCGGCTGGCTTCGGGTGGCTCAGGCCTCAGTGGCACCCTGATTCTTGTCAGAAGTCGGCAACTGAGAAGGGGATCAGATCGTGGGCACGATCGCCGTGCACGAATTCATCGCACTCGACGGAGTGTTCGAGGCGCCCTCGTGGACCGCCGACTACGGCTTCGACCCGTCGATGGCGGAGACGCTCGCCAAGATCACGGGTGCGGCCACGGCGATCCTGCTGGGGCGTACGACGTATGAGATGTTCGCACCGGCCTGGTCGTCGCGCACCGTCGAGGACGACCCGGGTGCTCCGTTCTTCAACGAGACGCACAAGTATGTCGTCGCCTCCCGGGAGCCGGAGGTGGAGTGGGGTCCGTCGACCCGCCTCGCCTACGACGCGGAGGGAATCCGCCGGCTCAAGGCCGAGACCGACGGCATCATCTACGTCTCCGGCAGCGGGACCCTGGTGCGCGGACTCCTGCGAGACGGGCTCGTCGACGACTTGCACCTGTTCGTCTATCCGATCGCCCTCGGGCAGGGTCAACGCCTCTGGTCTGACGACGTCGACGCGACGAGACTCCGGTTGAAGGAGAGCGAGGTCTACGACAACGGCGTGGTCCATGTGGACTACGGTCCAGCCTGAGACCGGCCTGCATCACACGCCGAGCCGGCGGCGGAGCGTGGCCGTGTCCGCCGCATGCCGAGGCGACGGGTCGTCGAACTCCAGACACCAGAGCAACTGGAAGATCTCGGCGCGGAGCCGCTGTTCGGCGTGCGCGGCCGGGCATCGGGATAGGCCTCCCAGAATCCCGGCCCGGTCATGTCGTCCCAGAACGCGACGCGGGCGCAGTCCGACTCGGCCGGCCCGGCCCACGCCTTGTCCCAGTCGAGAATGGCGGCCAGCTGCCAGCCGGCAGGACCGGGTCGGAACACGACGTTGTCGTGGTGCAGGTCGTCGTGGCACAGCGCGCGGCGGACATCCGGTCCGAAGAGCCGCTCGTGCCGGTCCAGCGCCCGCTCGAAGATGATCCGCGCGTCGTCATCGGTGATACGGAGTCGAGCTCGGGACCGGAGAGACGCGAGCAGGGTCTCCCCGCTCGGCCGCAGCCCGGAGTCCAATTCGCCGAAGGACGTGAAACTCACGGTGTGCAGCGCGGCGAGCGCGGCGCCGATCTGCCGGTGGGCATCCTGCGGACCTCTTCCGGCCCGAGTCGAGGCCGCACATTTCGCCAGGACTCGCCGTCGACGTACTCGAGCGCGAGGAAGGCCCATGGGCCTGCCCGCCCGGAGTCGTCGGCCGCCAGCACGCGGGGGATCGGCACCCCGACCCGTCGTGCCGCCGCGACAACGGCAGATGTGCGCTCGAAGTGGGCAGCGTCGGTGGCGGACTCCGCCACTTTGACGACGATCCGCTGGTCGTCGGCGATCCGGAGGAAGATCGACCCAGCCAGCGGCTCCGCGGCGCGCGGCCTCCACCCGGACGGTCGCCGCGTCGACACCCGAAGCCACGCCCACCTGATCGATGACGAACTCGGTCAGGGCGGAAGAGATGATCATGCGCGGACCGGTCGCAGGCCCAACCATCCGGCCAGTGCCTCGAGCTCACCCTCGACGTCGGTCAGCATCGCCGACGTGAACCGTACGTCTTCGTGCACGGCACGGATGATCAAGGTGCCGGCCTTGCGGTCCGCCTTGGCGTCCAGCTTGCCGACCAGGCGATCGTGGTGCAGCACCGGGAGGGCGAAGTACCCCCAGTGGCGTTGCGCGGCGGGCTTGTACATCTCGAGGATGTAGGAGAAGTCGAACAGGGCCAGGGCGCGCTCGCGATCGTGAACCAGGCGGTCGAACGGGGACAGCAGGGCCGTGCGCCCAGCGAACGGCTGGTCCAGCGCGCCGGATCGACCCGCCATTCACCGTCGGTTCCCTCGACGGTGACGGGTACGCCTGCGTCGTCCACGCTGATCGGCTCACCCGGGACCTGCGGTGTCCCGGTCGGGCGATTCCGAGCGCCCGGAGTCGTCGCTCGTTGCGTCGCCGCGCGGCCTCCTCGACCGTCAACGGCTCGAAGTCCGGATAGACCCGGTCAGCCACGTCCCAGCGTCGTTGGCGCCCCGCCCGTCCGGCGATCGCGACCTCGCCGCGGGCGGAAAGGATCTCGAGCATCTGCGTCACGTTGCGGTTGTTGGTCCAGCCGGTCGAGCCCCACGGCACCTGGCTGGTGTCCGGCAGATCGCGCGAGAGCAGCGGTCCGGCCTCACGGAGGCGGGACATCAGATCGCGGCGGAAGCGATCGTTGGCCTCCACCCACGCCGTGACCGACGTCTGAGCGGTGTACGCCGTCTCTTCCGGGACGTGCAGGGCGACGGCCGTCATGGGTCGCACGAAGGCCCGCAGCTCGAAGAGGGTGCGGTCCACCTCGAGTGCGCGGGTCAGGTCGACCGGTCGGTAGGCGTCGCCCAGTCGTGACCAGGCGACGAGATCGGCGTTCGGAGCGATCGCGGCCGTCGGATCGATCTGCAGCAACGTCAGGTGATCAACGAGCCCCACCAGATCGGTCGGCCGGTCCGCGTCCAGTCGTTGCGCTCGCACGGCCAGCTGGCGCGCCTCGTCCCGGCCGAGTCGTCGCACGGACACGGGTTCGACCCTATTCGGGCGTCGGGACTTGCGCGTGGACGAGCCGCGCGATAACGTACAACCAAATGGTTGTACATACTGCTGATCGGGTCGACCGGCTGCTTCACGCGCTGGCCGATCCCACGCGCCGGGACATCGTGCGCGTGGTCCTCACCACCGAGCACTCGGTCTCGGCGCTCGCGGCGCGGTATCCGATGAGCTTCGCCGCCGTCCAGAAACACGTCGCGATCTTGGAGCGTGCCGAGTTGGTCCGCAAACGCCGCCACGGCCGGGAACAACTGGTCCGGGGGGACATCGACGCCCTCCAGGTCATCAGCCGACTGCTCGATCAGTACGAGGCGATCTGGCGCGGCCGTGTCGATCGCATGGGTGCGCTGCTCTCGAGCGAACCGGAGGCGGCCAAGATCAACACGCCGCCTCGCAACCAGTAGCCATCTCTACCAGCAAGGAGAAAGCGATGACGATCACGAGCGTGCAGAAGGACCCGACCACCCTGACCCTGGTGGTGACCGCCGAGTTCCAGGCCCCCATCGAGCGCGTATGGCAGCTGTGGTCCGATCCTCGCCAGCTGGAGCGCTGGTGGGGCCCGCCCACCTATCCCGCCACCGTCGTCGATCATGACCTCGTTCCCGGCGGGTCCGTCAGCTACTACATGACCGGGCCTGAGGGGGACAAGTCCCACGGCTGGTGGCGAGTGCTCAGCGTCGACGCGCCCCATGCGCTGGAGGTGCTGGACGGCTTCGCCGACGACTCCGGCACGCCCAACCCAGACCTGCCCTCGCTGACCGTGCGTACGGACTTGTCCGAGACGAGTGGCGTCACGAAGGTGATCACGACCTCGACCTTCCCGAGCCAGGAGGCGATGGAGCAGTTGATCGGAATGGGCATGGAAGAGGGCCTCCGTCAGGCGATGGACCAGATGGACGGCGTTCTCGCCGCCTGACTCGTCGAGCTCTGGCAGCGCTCAATCGCGGCCCTGCCAGGTGCAGAGACACACCTGATTGCCGTCGGGGTCGGCGAGGACCCAGAACGACGGCGCTTCCACTTCGCTCACCAGGGTGCCGCCGGACGCGAGGGCGGCGTCGATGAGTGGTCGAACTGCGGCCGGATCCACGAAGACGTCGAAGTGCCACCGTTGCCGTGGCTCATCCCCGCCCGATGACTGGAACCAGATCGGCGGGAGCACCCCGCGAGGGTCCCGGATCTCGTCGTCCACCCCGATCGCGGCCAAGTCTTTCATCGACAACACCGCCTTCCAGAACGGCAAGACGTCCGCATGATGCGGGGTGTCGAGCGCGATCTCGAGCCTGGAGACCTGATCCGACTCTGTCTCGACGCCGGCGTCCCTGGCGATGGCGGTGATGACCTTGGCCAGGCGGACGTGACGTTCCGTCACGCCGAACCCGTCGGAGTCGGTGAGTCGAACGTCGACGTGGTTGTACCGCAGGTCGAGCTGCGGGTGCTGGTCCAGATCGTCAGCAGCGGCCGCGATGAGGTTCACGACGGCGAGACCGGTCGCGAAGTCCGCGGTGCGGATGCGAGTCTGGAGGAAGCCACCCAGGTTCACCCATCCCTGCAGACCCTCGTCGGCGATCTCCTGCCCGGTGAGCTTGGTCATGTCGTCATGATCGCGCAGTGCTCGACCAACCGTCATAGCCGCAGCCAGGCGTGCTGTGAGGCAAGGGTCAGGCCAGGGGTGTCAGGACCGCAATCTGATAGCCGTCGGCGCCCTCGACGAGCTGGTAGCAGAAGCGCTCCTGCGGCCGGCCGCCGTACGACCAGAGAACATCGGCCCAAACGGTGCCCGGTGCCTCGGCCATGATCGTGATCTCCTTACGGATCTCGTCCACTCCCTCGTACTGGCCCCAGGAGCCACCGAAGAACTTCTCGGTCTGAGCCCGATCCGTCACGGCGATCGACTGCCCCGGGAACAAGATCAGTGCCGGCACGGCGTAAAGCCCGCCGACTGCCCTCTCGTCGCGGGCGAGCAGCGCCTCCGAATACTGGTCGAAGAAGCGTGCGGTTCTGGTTTCAATGTCGGTCATGACCACTACGGTAAGAACCAACCCTGACAAGTGGTGCCATCCTTAGGATGCGAGTGTGGATCAACGCGCGGATCGACACCGATGATCACCGACGAGCCTTCGATCCTGCGCGGCGACGAGCTGGTGCGCATTCGGCGACGCACGCTGACGCTCCTCATCGTGGGTCAGGTCCTCGGCGGCCTCGGATTGGGTGCCTCCCTCTCGGTCGGCGCGCTGGCCGCGAGTGACCTCGCCGGCGAAGCGTGGTCGGGGATCGCGGCGACCGTCAACACCCTGGGCGCGGCGCTGCTCGCCCTCCCGTTGGCGCGGCTGGCCGACCGCAGGGGCCGGCGGGTGTCGTTGAGCACCGCCGCACTGATCGCGGCCGCCGGATCGGCGGTCAGCGTGCTGGGGTTGGCGGTAGCCAGCGTAGTGCTGCTGTTTGTGGGTCTGGGACTCATCGGCGCCGCCACCGCCGGCGCCCTCCAGTCGCGCTTCGCCGCCACCGATCTGGCCTCGCCCGGGACCCGCGGCCGTGATCTCTCGCTCGTGGTCTGGTCGACGACGATCGGGGCCGTGACCGGGCCCAATCTCGCCGAACCCGGCAGTGCCCTGGGTGCCGCCGTCGGGCTTCCGCCGCTCTCGGGGGTGTTCCTCTTCCCGCTGGTCGCACAGCTGGTCGCCGCCGCTGCGTACCTGGTCGGGATGCGCCCTGACCCGCTGCTCGCCAGCCGCCGACTGCCGGCACTCACCCCGGGTCGGACGGGGGACATCTCTTCACCCTCGCCAAGCGGGAGCATGACACTGGTAGGGGTAGCCATCGCGACCCTGGCCCTCAGCCACGGCACCATGGTCGCGCTGATGTCGATGACCCCGGTCCACCTCGTACACGGAGGCGCCACCCTCTCCGTGGTCGGCTTCACCATCAGCCTGCACATCGCCGGGATGTTCGCCCTGTCGCCCGTCTTCGGCGTGCTGGCCGATCGCCTCGGACCGTTCCCGACGATCATGCTGGGGCAGGCCATGCTGTTGGCGTCTGCGGTGATCACCGCCATCGGGGCTCACGACACCACGGTGGTGATGCTCGGTCTCACGCTGCTGGGGCTGGGCTGGAGTGCCTCGACGGTCGCCGGCGCGGCCCTGCTGAGCGACGCGGCACCGCTCGACCGGCGGGTGAGCCTGCAGGGTCGAAGCGATCTGGCCATGAACCTCGCCGGTGCCGCAGGCGGCGCCGTCTCGGGTCCGTTGCTCGCTCTGCTCGGGTACGCCGGGTTGGCCTGGACCTTGTTGCTCCCCATCGCCGCGGTCGTGGTGACCGTGCTGCTCGGCGCTGCCCGGCGTCGTACGGCCGCGCGTTCCGACGCTCCCGTGACCGAAGGCGCGACCGGCAGGTAAGGCACCCGCGGCTCGCCGCCGGGAGGTGCGAATCCGTTGTTTCGCAGGCAGTCGAAACGACACTTTCGCACCAGTCGACGGTGTCTTGACGATTGCGGATCTGCCGTGACCGCCCACTACTCGGCGGAGTCGGCAGGTCAGGCGGCGTCGTGGATCGCAATGCGGGGCGCCGGGATGACGCCGAGCTGCACCAGCACGCCGAACTCGTCGCGAACGCCCCAGTGCTCGGCGAGCCGGTCCCCCTCGGTGCGGTAGACGTGCAGCGTGTCCATCCTGTACGAGCGGCCGGCGACAGCTTCACCGTGGACCGCGGCCACGGCCCGGCCGTGCGCCACCGCACGGACGACGATCCGGTCCTCGGTGGAGAACAGATCCAGCACCTCGTACCGGATGTCGAGAACTCGACTGACGAAGCCGAGGATCTGGGCGTAACCCCCCGGGCCCGGAGGGAGCGGAACCGGCGATCCGTGGTCGACGAAGTCGTCGGTCACCACGTCCGGGATGACGCTCAAGTCTCCCGATCCGATGGCCTCGAACAGGCGCTGCAGGGCTGGCAGTGCGGCGTTGGTGCTGGTCATGGTGACTCCCGCGTATAATGAGTGGAACCGTATTACAGTGGAATAGCATTCCACCCAAAGGAAGCCATGTCAACCAGGCGGTACGTCAGTGAGCGCCGGACGAGCAGCGCTCGCGAGACCCGAAGGCGGATCCTTGCTGCGGCGCAACAGGAGCTGGGCGAGGTCGGGTATCACGCCATGACGATCGGCGCGCTCGCCCGCCGGGCGGGGGTGAGCCCGCAGACCATCTACAACGCCATCGGCAGCAAGGCTGCGGTGATCAAGGCCCTGTACGACGTTCTCCTGGCCGGTGACGACGAACCGGTGCCGATCGGGCAACGGCCCGAGTTCGCGGCGATCTTGCAACAACCCGACGGCCCGGCCACGCTGCGTGCCTATCTTGCGTTCGGCCAGGTCCTCTACGCCCGCGCCGGTGCGTTGCTGGGCGTGCTGCTGGCCGACGGACCCGGAGCCGACGCCGAACTTCGGGACTTCGTGGCCACCATCGAGGGCGAGCGCCGAAGCGGGAACGCGGCAGTCCTCCAAAACATCGAGGACAGATTCGGCTGGTCGGCGCGGTTGCCGAGGGAGCAGGCCGTCGACCTGCTCTGGTCGGCTACGTCCTTCGAATTGGCCGATCGGCTGGTGCGTCGGTGCGGCTGGAGCCAGGAGGACTACGAACGCTGGCTGGCGGACATGTTGATCTTCAGCCTGTACGGGAACAAAGTGGCCGACGAATCGTGAACCGCGGGTTGATCGAGCCGTGGCCCCTCGCGGCCCCGGGCGTCATCGTGCTCCCGTCGGGACGTCGAGTTCGCGGGCGGAGCCTGCGCGGGCCGGTCCCGTCGGGGCCACTGCCGACGCTGGCCGTTCAGCTGACCCGACGGCAACCACCTCAGCCGCCCTGGGAGCGGCAATGGATCCAGTGGAGGGACTTCTGGGTCCCCGCGGACCCCGTGGAGGCGTGCGCCATGCTGCGTAACGCCTACGAACGGACAGGCACAGATCGCGTCGAGATCGCCTGCGGTGGCGGCGTGGGTCGCACCGGGACCGGGCTGGCCGCGCTTGCGGCGCTTGCGGCGCTGGACGGTATGGACCCACACGCGGCCGTCACCTGGGTGCGGCGGCACTACCATCCCCATGCCGTCGAAGTCCCCTGGCAGTGGCGATTCCTGCGGACCGTGGCGTCGACGACGAAGCCGTGATGAGCAGGGCGACGCTCGCCGTCGAAGGGTCCATCCCGTTCCGCCCTGAGCCTGTCGAAGGGTCCATGGCGGGTTCGTATCGCTGTCAGTGCCTTGTCGGGTCTCAGGACTTCGCTGACAGATTGATGTCTCGGGACATCGCTGTCAGTGCCTCATTCTAGAATCGGTTTTATGTTCGAAACCACCGTGGCGGCTGTCGAGGTCGTGGATCTGGCTGGGTTGCCGATCCACGAGCTGGGCGGGCGGGTGGAGCAGAACGGGGTGAACGTGCGCCGGGAGGAGGCGCAGGGTCTGGTGTTGGCGGCGGCGTGGGCGGACGCTCATGACCGGGTGTGTGAGGGTCCGTTCGGCCCGCAGGTGGAGCGGTCCTGCTTCTACGGCGGGAAGGGGACCCCGATGGTGGCGGAGTTCTGCGCCGGCGAGTTCGCCGCTTTGCAGCGGTTGCCGTATCACCAGGGGCGGGCGATGATCGCCGACGCGTTGGATCTGCGTCACCGGCTGCCGTTGTTGTGGCGGCAGACGGTGGCCGGGGAGGTGCGGGCTTGGAAGGCGCAGAAGGTCGCCCAGGCGACCCGGGAACTCAGCGCCGAGGCGGCCGCGGAGGTCGATGCGGCGATCGCCGGGTTGGTGGAGTCGGTGTCGTGGTCACGGTTCGGCCAGATCTTGACCGCGGCGGTGTTGGAGGCCGATCCGGAGTTGGCGGCGGAGCGGGCGGAGAAGGCCCGGACGGCGCGGGAGGTGTGGTTGTCGGGCAGTGAGGATGGCCTGAAGACGTTGATCGCCCGGCTGGACGCCGGTGACGGCATCTGGTTCTTGGCCGCGGTGAACCGGATTGCCGCCATTCTGCAGGCTGACGGCGATTCCGATCCGGTCGGGCCGCGGCGGGCCAAGGCGGTCGGCCTGCTGGCCCGCCCGGCCGAGGCGGCCGCGCTGCTGGCCGCGCACCGGAACGATCCCGAACCCGCGCCGTCTGGTGAACCGGCGGAGGCCGAGCCGGCGCCCGATGCCCCACGGAATCCGGTCGACGACTCGCCGGAGGCATCCGAGCCCGCGCCTCGCGACGAGGCCCCGGAGGCACCCGCCCAGGATGACCATCACTCATACGAGCCCGTCGAGCCGCCGTTCGAGGACGAGACGGCCCCGGTGCCGGATCCGCAGACGGTAGCGGAGCAGGCCCACACGAGTCTGGGGCTGGATTCACCGTTCGCCGGCTTGACCCTGCAGGATCTGCGGGCGGCCCGGCCGCGGGTGGTGTTGTACTTCCACCTGTCCGAGGCGGCGGTCCGCGACGGACACGGCGTGGTCCGCCTGGAGGGCGGCGACCCGCTCACCCTCACCCAGCTGCAGGAGTGGTTGGCCCAAACCGGGTGCCTGCTGCAGGTGCGGCCGGTGGTGGTGCCGGCCGACACCGAACCGGTGGACGGCTACGAGATCCCGACCCGGGTGCGGGCCGCGGTGCGGTTGCGGGAGATCGCCGACACCTTCCCGTGGGGCAGTTGCACGGCCGCGACGATGGATCTGGACCACACCGAGGGTTACCTCGCCCCCGACGACGGCGGGCCACCGGGCCAAACCGGCGTCGACACCCTCGGCCCGCTGACCCGCACCCCGCACCGGGCCGCCACTCACGGCGAATGGCGAAAACACCAACCCAGCCCCGGCGTGTACGTGTGGCGATCCCCGCACGGCTGGATCTACCTGGTCACCAACCAGGGCACCTTGGCGCTCGGCCGGACCGCGTATGCACATGCCGTCTGGAAGGCCGCCCTACCGGAACACATCCCGGCCGCCTGACCGCGCTTCACTCCGTGCGGCCGGCAGGTGGCTGACGAGTGACTCCTGGAGTAGCGGCCGGCCACCGCCGGCAGCCAGCGACAACGCCGGCCGAAGACCGGCCCGGTCAGGGTGCGCGGACTGCGGCGCACCAGGCTGAAACTCGCCAGCGCTCCGAGCAGGGCGAGACCGGCTGAGACGAAGAAGGTGAATTGGAGGACTCGGCGTGCGCCAGCACCAGGCCGTCGTAGACCCGCCGCACGACGGGATCCATCGGCACGTTGCGCAGCCCCTGGAGCACTCGGGCCGCGTTCGCGGAGGCCACCACGTTGGCGGCCCCGGCGACGCTATCGGAGATGATCACCGGTCACGCCGACTCCTGAGGTTTGCGGGCGGGTGCAGGAAACCTGGCCTCCTGAGCGACAGTAGGGGTATGGAGCCATCTCCGGAGTCGCGCCCGGGTGCGGCTGCGTTGCTGGATCTGTACGAGGAAGGGCTTCGCGCCGTCTACGGCTACCTCCTGTACCGCTGTCGCTCGAGCGTCGTGGCCGAAGAGCTGACGTCGGAGACGTTCCTGGCTGCCGCGGCGGCCGTCGTCGCCCGTCCCGAGGCGGAGGTGGGCGTGGCCTGGCTGATCGGCGTCGCCCGGCACAAGCTGATCGACCACTGGCGGACCCGATCACCGGAGGAGCGGCTGCTGGACACCATGGCGGTCGTGACCGACGATCTCGAGGATCCGTGGGACGCGACGCTGGACGCCTTGCGCGCCGAGCAGACCCTGGCCGCGCTCCCGAGCCTGCACCGCGCGGTGCTGACGCTGCGCTACGTCGACGACCTACCCGTCCGCGAGGTCGCTCGCCACCTCGACCGGACCGAGCAGGGCGCCGAGGCGTTGCTGGTTCGGGCGCGCCGCAGCTTTCGCCATGCCTACCAGCGGGAGGAGGGTCACGATGGCTGACCCGTTCGCGATCCTCCGGCACACCGACCGGCCGGCGGCGGTGGATCCGTCCTTCGCCGACCGGCTCCGCGAGCGCGTGACCGACGTGCTCACCCGTTCCCGAGGAGCGATCAGCATGACCGATGTGTCCGACCAGGTCGAGACCTGGCCCGAGTTCGTGCCTGAATCGGAATTGCCGCACCCGACGGTGTCGGCGTACCTCGCGATTCCCGACGCCCGACGGGCCCTCGGATGGTACGCGGTGGTGTTCGGCGCGAGACTGGCTGGACCCCCGTACGAGGACGGGGGCCAGATCACCCACGCCGGTCTGGTGATCGGCGACAGCATCGTGATGCTCGCCGAGGCCAGCGTGGCGGAGGAGTACGTGGCCGGCGAGACCGGCCGGGCCATCCGCACCGGACTGTCGGCCGACAACCTGGTCGTGGTCGTTCCCGACGTCGACGCGACCCTGGCGCTGGCGGCGCAACGCGGGGCCGACGTCACGCGGCCGCCCCGAGACGAACCGTACGGCCGAACCGGGGCGATGGTCGACCCCTTCGGACGGCGCTGGTTGGTTCAGTCTCGCTGACCGCCACACAATGGAGGAGTGCCGGCCAGCGCGTTAGAACCCTTCGACGGGCGCAGGGCGCCACTGGGATGGTTCCGTCGAGCCGGCCGCCGGACCAACGTCGCGCTGTTGATCTTGCTGATCGGTGCGTTCGTGAGTGGATGGGTGGCCTTCGCCAGCGGCCGGCCGACCACGGCGTCGGTCACGACGGCCGTGCACGGCCTGTTCGGGATCGCCGTCGTCGTCCTGCTCCCGTGGAAGAACATGATCATCCGGCGAGCGCCGGTCCTCCGACTGGCCAGCCTGGCACTGTTGATCTTGATCATCGGTTGCCTGCTCGCCGGATTCGTCGAGTTGTTCGTGGGATACGCGACGGTTGCCGGTGTCAGTCCGATCCAGGTGCACGTTGGCGCCGCTGTGATCGCCGTTCCCTTACTGGTGTGGCACCTGCGGCGACATCGGCGGCAGCGGATCCGCCGCCGAGATCTGTCGCGGCGGACGCTGCTGCGCGGCTCGGTGATGGCGCTCGGCGTTGGAGCGGGCTACGTGCTGCTGGCTGGTGCGGCACAGTGGACGAGTCCGGGACGACCGCGAGCCGCGACCGGATCCCGGCCCGTCGACCCCAACGCGATCCCCGCCACCATCTGGCTGTTCGACCGCGTACCCGTGCTCGTCGGAGCTCAGCGCGTCGCTGTGGCCGGCTCGACGGTCGCGGTGGCGGATCTGGCGGCCCGTAGTGGTCCGGTGCGAGCGCGGCTGGACTGCACCAGCGGCTGGTACGCCGACGCCGAGTGGAACGGAATTCGCCTGGCGGAGCTGATTCCGCGCGCGACCCTGACCGCGGCGGCGAGCATCACCGTGCGGAGCGTCACCGGCTACAGCCGGACGTTCCCGGCGACCGACGCCGAATCACTGTGGCTGGCCGTCAGTTGTCAGGGACGACCGCTGTCGCCGGGAACGGGAGCTCCGGTCCGTCTGGTCGCGCCGGGTCGGCGTGGCTTCTGGTGGGTGAAGTGGGTGGCGTCGGTCGAGATCAGCACCCGGTCGAGCTGGCAGCAGCTTCCGTTTCCGGCCCAATAGCCGAGCTCTCAGGGACGGGTCCGAATATCCGTTCCGGAAACTTCTCGAACTTCACACATGAATCTGCTGACGGTCGTACGATCCCAATATCGGCACTCCTCGTCTCGGGGACCGTGGGTGGCGGCAGCAGGAGAAAGCTCCTCAAGCCGCCTCGGCTGTGCTGTCCTCCTGGCTCCTCCGCGGCGTGTTGGCGGCGGTCGGAATTCTGATCGGTCTGTCGCTGAGTGCCCCGACGGCGGCGGCTGACAAGGGACTGATTCCCGATCAGGTCGGCAAGCAGGTCGGCAAGATCGGTCAATCGGCCAAGAAGAGTGTCAATAAGAATGTCGAGAAGAGGGTCGAGAAGAGGGTCGAGAAGCGGGTCGAGAGCGCCGAGAAGCGGGTCGAGAGGAGCACCAGCCGCTCGGCGGGCGCCTCCCACGATCGCCCTGGGCGCTCGATTCGTGAGGCCGCGCAATCCGCGAAATCACAACCAGAGCGGAGTTTTCAGGCCGAGCGCAAGATCAGCAACTCGATTCGCTCGGAGTCCAGGAACGATCGCCGCGCCGTGCGGTCAGAAGGCGCGATTCGATCCGAGGCCAAGGCCCTCGGCAAGCGGACCGAGCGCACACTGAAGAAATCCCATGCGGTGATCGCGCAGACCGCAGAGCCGGTATCGAAGCCGGTCGTGAAATCGGTCGTGAAATCGGTCGTGAAGCCGGCCGTGAAGCCGGCCGTGAAGCCGGCCGTGAAGCCGGCGAAGCCCGTGGTCGCGGCGGTCCCGGCCGTGCTCGAGGCAGTGGACCGTGCTGCCGACGCGCTACCGGCGCTGCCGGGCCTTCCCACGCTCCCTGACCTACCGAGGGTCCCTGGCCTGCCGACCGTTCCGGGGCTACCTTCCGTGCCGACGCCTCCCATGACCGATCCGGTCCCAGGCCTGCCGTCAGCCGACGTGCCGACCGTTCCGATCGCCTCGGTCGGACCATTCAGATTCGTCCCGGCGGAGCCACCCGCGGGACCCGCCGGCGCCCAGGCGGCGCGTACTGCGGCATCCTCGGCTCCGTCGGCCGAACCGTTCGTGGGTCATGCCGTGGCGATTGACTTGAGTGAGCGCGATGAGGCGTTGACCGCTGATCTCACTCGGGATCTCGCGTTCGCCTCCAATCGCTGGGTGCCCTCCCTGACGTCGTCGCTGCTGGGATCGGCAGGCGGGCTGGTCGGGGCGATCGCTTTTGGCGTGGCTGCGGCCGGAGCGCTCGGCGCGAGCGGGCTCGGCTCGTCCTTCCTCGGTTTGGTCGAGAGCTGGCTCGCTCTCGCTCCCTGTGCTGTGTCGAGAGGTCCTGGTAGGGCCTTGCGTCAGTCGGCCTGGCTCCGTCCACGCCGACCTGGTTTCGCACCGGACTGAAGTCTCTCTCGTTCCGCATCGTCGCCCGTCGTCGGTGACGAGGCCCATGCGCGCCGCGCGTGGAGCCGCCGGACTCTCTGCCAGTTCGGCGTACAGAAGATCAACGAGAGAGAGACAACAACTCATGAACGCATGGATGAAGAGACTGCTGGGGGAGCGGGCTGCACACTCGGCGCCCTGGCCCTCAGCGTGGGCGTGGCCCAGGCTGATGATCGCGATCGCGGTCCGCTGGATGTCAAGGCCACCGTCAAGGTGGCGGTCGACAAGTCCGACAAGGGTTCCGACCGGCAACGGAGCAACCGCCGTACGGAAGGCAAGATCAGGGTGAAGGTGGGTTCTCCCTCGCGAGAGTCGCGAAGCGATCGGGTCCGCTCGAGTTCGCGGCACGACGGCGAAGCGAGCCAACGTACCTCGAAGAAGATCAATGTCCGGGCGAAACTCGCCCGCAACGATGGCCGGGTCGAGGTCCGCATCGGGCACGACCGGTCCGAACGCCGCGAGCAGCGGCGTGCCGATCGACACGTCAGGGCCTCGAGGGACGTAGATCGCTCCGCGAATCGCCGCTCGGAATCTCGAGAAGCCGCCAAGCTCAAAATCGAGAGTGACCGTGACCTCGGCCAGAAGCGGCGCGGCGGCTCGAACGACTCCGAGGACTCCAGGCCGGCCGCCAAGGCGAAGATCGTGGCGAAGGCCGAGGTCGTGACCACGCCGGCCGATGTCTGCGTGCGGGTCAACACAGGCGATTGCGGCCGGACACCGAATTCGGATGGTTCGAACGGCAGCGATGGTCGTGATTCGTTCACGCGCCTCGCTCCGCCGGTGATCGGAGATGCTCGAGCTGCTGTGCTGGATGTCCTGATCGATGCCTGCGCGCGGATCAACACGGGGCAGTGTGGATCCCGTTCCGGGTCGATCGGCTCGGGCGACGACGATGGTCTCGGCGGCCTGGTTCCATCCATCGTCGGGCTGGTCGAGGCTGAGGTGCTTGCGGTCCCGGTCGATGTCTGCGTGCTGATCAACGCGACCGGTTGCCGCGGCGGATCAGGCACGGGCGGTCCGGCCGGTGACTCGAATCCGTCGCTGCCCACCGCGGGCACCGACGTCACCACCAGGATCGCGGAGGTCGTCGACGGGGCGGTGTGTGTCCGGATCAACGGCGGTGCCTGCGCAACCCGAGGCGGAACAGATCCGACCGATCCGACCGATCCGACCGATCCGACCGATCCGACCGATCCGACCGATCCGACCGATCCGACCGATCCGACCGATGCGGGCGTCTCCGGCGGGACCGAGAGCTCGGACCCGACCGGCGGGGATCCGTTCGGTGACGGTCGAGCGGTCGGGAACCTGATCGGCGGAGACGGCGGTCTGATACTCGGGTCGGGCACCGCCGGGATCTGGCTCGTGGGCGGACTCCAGGCGTCGATGATCGGGGCCATGAAGTCGATGGGAGTCATCGGCGGGGACCACGGGAAGCTCGCGCACACCGGTGCCGCTGTAGGGCTCGTGCTGCCACTGGCAGCCGCGCTGATGGCGCTGCTCGGCTCGACGTTGCTGTTGCGGCGTCGGCGTAGCTGAGTTGAACAAGGGCGGCGGCGCTCCCAACCGGGAGCGCCGCCGCGCCGGCCGTCTAGCGAGCGTTCGGTCGCGGGCGCCGGTCGTCTCCGCCAGACTGTTGTGATGGAGGAGCTCAACGTGCTCGGCGAAGCGCTGGCGCCCTGCGGAAACGATCCGATCACCGGTTTCTACCGTGATGGTTCGTGCACCTGCGGTCCGCAGGCGGCCGTCCACCTGGTCTGCGCCGTGGTGACGACCGAGTTCCTTGCGCATCAGCTGAGTGTCGGCAACGACCTGGTCACGCCGCGACCGGAGTATGGCTTCTCTGGTCTGTTGCCCGGTGACCGGTGGTGTGTCGTGGCCCAGCGGTGGCGGCAGGCGTACGAGGACGGGGCCGCCGCGCCGGTGGTGCTCGCCGCCACGAACGCGCGAGCGCTCGACGTGATCGAATTGGCTGCTCTGCAACAGCATGCGGTTGACGTACCCGAAGACGTGAGCTCCCTCGAATGATCATCGCCTAGGTCGCCAGCCTGCGGCCACGGATCGCTGGCAGGCGGCTTCGGAGTCGCCCGCCGCAATGCAGAGGGCGATCGCGATGGCCTGTGCCTGCGCATCGAGGGTCTGGCGGTTCAGCACGCCGGTCAGGTTCAGCATGAGGAGTCCGTGGCCCGAGGCCCAGAACTGCGTGGCTACCGCCAGCGGATCGGTCCCGTCGGCGAAGCGGCCAACCTCCCGGGCCCGGGTCGCACACTCGACCAACGCCAGAAAGCTGCGGTCGGCGACGGCGGGATCCTCCAGGTCGACGACGGCGTCGAACATGGCCCGGTACAGCGACGGGTTGCTCAGGCCGTTGTCGAGATAGGCCGCGCTGAGCGCCGCGAGGTCCCGGACCGGGTCAGCGGTGCGTCCAACGTCGGCCAGTCCTTCGGCCAGTCGCTGGAAGCCTTCTTGGCGAACGGCGCGCCACAGACCGGTCAATCCGCCGAAGTGGGTGTACACGGCCATCGTCGACGTACCGGTGCGCTGGGCGAGTGCGCGGACGGTAACGGGCTCCCGCGACGCGAGCATCTCCGCCGCGTGCTCGACGAGGGCGACACGGACATCGGCAGAGGCAACCCTTGGCACTTGACGAGCATAACATAACGCTGTTATGAATAGAGCACAGCGCAAACCCATTCCATCCAAGGAGTTCTCAATGGCTGTCGAATTGCACAACCCCAAGGGCCTCCCGCAGCCCGAGTTCTACCGCCAGGTCGCGGTTGCGAGCGGCTCGCGCACGGTGTTCCTCGCCGGTCAGGTCGCGCGCAATGCCGACGGAGCACCGGTGGGCGCCGGTGACCTCGCCGCCCAAGTCGAACAGGCCTACCTCAACGTCGGCACGGCGCTGGCGTCGGTCGGCGGAAGCTTCGACGACGTCGCCAAGATCACGCTGTACGTCGTCGACTGGAGCGTCGAGAAGCTCCCGCAGCTCGGCGAGGGGGTCGCTCGGGCGGCGCAGCAACTCGGCGTCGACCCGACCAAACCCGTGACCCTGATCAGCGTGCACGCCCTCGGCGAGCCGGACCTGCTGGTCGAGGTCGACGCCACCGCCGTCCTCGACTAGCCCTCGGTCTCCACACCACGTCGCTCGGGTTAGTAGGCGTGGCTCCATCTGCAGATCGAGCTACGCCTACGAACCCGAGCGACGTTGGGGGCGGGGTGGCTTCAGAGGCGCCCGCGTGACGCAGCGATATGGACCCGGAAGCCCTTCGAACTATTCGCCGGTGGTTCCGTCCAACAGCTCGCGCACGATGTCGAGGTGTCCGGCGTGCCTGGCGTACTCCTGGAGGACGTGGAACAAGACGCGCTCCAGGGTCGCGGGGTCGGCGCCGTCCCAGCGTTCGCCGGGCTGGCCGATGTCGGAGAGGGCGTGGGCCTCGACAACGGCGCGGGTGCGTTCCGCCTGCTCGCCGAGCTCGTCGGAAAGGCTCGACAGGGTCTCCTCTGGTGCGACGTACCAGCGATCGTCCCGGCTGTCGCCCCAGACGTCGGGCATCGGGTGACCCTCGAAGCCCCAGAGGAGCCAGCGGCGTTCGACGTAGATCAGATGCTTGAGCAGACCTAGCGGAGCCCAGCCCGAGGGCAGCCGGCTGGCGTGCAGCTCTTCGTCGGAGAGGCCTGTCAACTTCTCGACCACCACGGCCCGGAAGTACTCGAGATACGTGAGGAACACCGCCGATCGTGACGGCAGGAACTGGGTCGGCGACGGAAATGCGGCAGGCACGCTCCGACGCTACTCAACCTAGGAGCCGAGGTGCCTGGTCACGGAGATCTGCGGCGCAGGTGGCCTACCGAGCCGGGACGTGTCAAGGTATCGGCAGATACCACGCCGGCGTTCACGCGAGGAGCGAACGATGACCGTTTCCATGCCCCGCTCGTCACCCCTGACACCAGAAGCGCCGGACCGCCACCGTGTCGTGGTGATCGGATCCGGATTCGGCGGCCTGTGGACCACCGAGGCGCTCGCGAAGGCACCGGTGGACATCACCATGATCAGCGGGACGTCGCATCACCTCTTCCAACCGTTGCTCTACCAGGTCGCGACCGGAGTCCTGTCCGAAGGCGAGGTGGCCCCGGCGACCCGGGAGGTACTGAAGGATCAGGACAACGCCACCGTGCTGCTGGGGCGGGTGACCGACATCGATCTCGACGCCCGTACGGTGACCTCGCTCAGCCCGCTCGGCACGACGGTCACTCCGTACGACAGCTTGATCGTCGCGGCCGGAGCCGGGCAGTCCTACTTCGGCAATGATCATTTCGCCGAGTTCGCTCCCGGCATGAAGAGCATCGACGACGCTCTCGAGCTGCGCGGCCGTATCTTCGGCTCCTTCGAACTCGCCGAGTTGTGCACCGATCCGGTTGAGGCGGAGGAGTGGTTGACGTTCGTCGTGGTCGGGGCCGGACCCACGGGCGTGGAGATGGCCGGCCAGATCGCCGAGTTGGCGCACCGAACGCTGCGACGGGACTTCCGGCGGATCGACACCACGAAGACGAAGGTGATCTTGCTCGACGCGGCGCCGGCGGTGCTCGGTGCGTTCGGTGACAAGCTCTCCGCCGCGGCACGCGAGCAACTGGACAAGATCGGCGTCGACGTCCAGCTCAACGTGAAGGTCGTCGGCGTCGACAACACCGGTGTCGACGTGATCGATCCCGACGGAACGGAGCGGCGCATCATGTCGCGGTGCAAGGTCTGGGCGGCGGGGGTCAGCGCGTCGCCCCTCGGCCGGCAGCTCGCCGACCAGAGCGAGGCCGAGGTCGACCGCGCTGGTCGGGTGATGGTGAAGGAGGATCTCAGCCTGCCGGGCCGGCCGGAGGTGTTCGTGATCGGCGACATGATCGCGTTGAACAACCTCCCCGGGGTCGCTCAGGTGGCGATGCAGGGCGGCAAGCATGTGGCCGGCCAGATCGTCCGCCGGCTGAACGGGGAGGAGTCGGGCCAGCCCTTCAAGTACTTCGACAAGGGCAGCATGGCCACGATCTCACGGTTTCACGCGGTGGCCAGTGTCGGCAGCAAGATCAGGATGGCGGGGTTCCTCGCCTGGCTGATGTGGCTGGCCGTCCACGTCATGTACCTGGTGGGGTTCAAGAACCGCTTCACCACCATGGTCCATTGGGCGGTCAGTTTCCTGTTCCGCGGGCGATCGCAGCGAACGACGACCAGACAACAGATCGTCGCCCGGACGCTCATGGCCCGGCTCGCCCGAGCTGAGGATGCCTTGACCGAGGCCCGGCGCGGCTCGACGTCTGATCAAGCGCAGGCGGAGCAGGGCTAGGCCGAGGGAGTTCGCTGCGCCGCGGCGGCCGCGGCGCGCTCCTTCAGGAGGATCCGATCCCGGCTCGTGGGCGCCAGGGACGCCGCGTGCTCGAGTTCGGAAGCCGCTTCCGCCGGCCGATCAAGCCGGAGCAGGACGTCGCCGCGGACGGCCCCGAGCAGATGGTAGGACCGCAGTCGCGGGTCGTCGCGGACGGAGTCGAGTACGGACAGGGCAGCCTCGGGTCCGTCGGCCATCAAGACGGCCACGGCGCGATTCACCTCCACCACCGGGGACGGCGCGATCGAGGCCAAGGCGTCGTACAACGCCACGATCGCCTGCCAGTCGGTCGCGTCCCAGGACGTGGCTCGGGCGTGGCGGGCGGCGATCGCCGCCTGCAAGGTATAGGGGCCGAGCGGTCGGCCCAGCGTGATAGCGCGGTCGAGGGCGCGAAGCCCGTGGTTGATCAACAACCGATCCCAGCGGCGTCGATCTTGATCCGGCAGCAGGATGACCGAGCCGTCGGGCGCCATCCTGGTGTCGAAGCGCGACGCTTGCAGTTCCATCAGCGCGACTAACCCGTGCACCTCGGGCTCGCGTGGCAGCAGCCCGGCCAGCACCCGGCCGAGGCGCATCGCCTCGGCGGCCAGGTCGCGGCGGATCGCCGACTCGCCGGTGCTGGCGAGATAGCCCTCGTTGAAGATCACGTACACGACCTCCAAGACCCCGGAGACCCGGCCCGGTAGCTCGTCGGGCTGCGGAACCGCGAACGGGACCCTCGCCTCGCTCAAGGTGCGTTTGGCGCGCGAGATCCGCTGCCCGACGGTGGCTGAGGGCACCAGGTACGCCCGCGCGATCTCGTCGGTCGTGAGACCGCCGATCAGCCGGAGGGTGAGAGCCACCCGCGCGTCTCGCGGCAGCACGGGGTGGCAGGCCACGAACACCAGCGTCAGCAGGTCGTCCCCGATCGGATCATCGACGATGTGGTCGGGACCGGGCCTGGAGGTCACATCCGAGTCCGGTCCCGCCATCAGTGCGTACTTGGCGTCCCGGTTCCGTTCGCGGCGGATGAGGTCAACCGCCTTGTGCTTGGCCGTGGCGGTCAGCCAGCCGCCGGGGTTGTCGGGCACCCCGTGCGCCGGCCACTGCTCGAGTGCGGCCACGAAGGCGTCCTGGGCCAACTCCTCGGCCAGACCGACGCTGCCCACCAGTCGGGCCAGCGTGGCGATGAGCCGTGGCGACTCCATCCGCCAGACGGCCTCGATCGTGCGGTGCGGGTCGACCATGATCGAATTCGGGACCTTCCGGCGCTAGCTCGACTCACTGCGCTGCTGGCGGATCTGCTCGCTGAGCCGTTCCTCCTGCTCGCGCACCTCGGGCGTGTACGCCTCGCCGAAGTCTTCGGCGGTCAGGACCGGGCGCACCTCCAGCACCTGACGGCCACCGAACTGAGGATCGGTCGGGCAGGCCTTGGCCCATTCGAGCGCCTCCTCCAGGCTGCTGACCTCCCAGACCCAGTAGCCGGCGATGATCTCCTTGGCTTCGGTGAAGGGGCCGTCGAGCACCGATGTCGAACCGCCCTCGAAGACCACCTGTGCGCCCTTGCTGCTGGGGTGCAGACCCTGCCCGTCGAGCATGATGCCGGCCTGGACGAGGCGCTCGTTGTAGGAACCCATCTCGCGCAACATCTCCTCGGTCGGCTCGAGCTTGTCCTCATCGGCGCCGCTGCCCTTGATCATGACCATGACCTTCATGAACGTCTCCTCTGCGGTCGTGCCATCGGCCGTCTGCTGATGGTTCTTCGCCCGTACGTCGAACGGAGCTGGGGTCATTTCGACGCATCGCAGCCTCGAATTCAGCCTCGGATTCGATCATCTCGCGTTGTCGGTGCCGGCCGATGGTTTCGCGGGATGGACGGACGGGACGCGCGCGACGATCGCGCGTGGGGATTGCTCGGCGTCCCGACCACGACGATGCCGACGGGACGTCGGCGCGACGGCTGGTGGGGGCACGGGCTGAA
This sequence comes from uncultured Actinomycetota bacterium, assembly GCA_963789345.1. Taxonomy (GTDB): domain Bacteria; phylum Actinomycetota; class Actinomycetes; order Propionibacteriales; family Propionibacteriaceae; genus Microlunatus. Next base: position 348,109 of record CAWBKR010000001.1, read on the forward strand.
GCCCTGAGCGCCGATAGTCGTCATGAGGCTGAGGGTCGGTCGACCGGTGCGCCGGCCAGCGCCCAGCGGATGGTGCGCAGCGCCGTTCGGGTGACCGTGCGGGTCAGCAGCCGGTCGGTGATCGGGAACGTCGGCAGCCGGAGTTCGGACACGCACCCACGGCGGGAGCAGGGAAACCGCGCCGGCGGCCAGTACGGCGTAGCCGACGCGCTCCAAGCCCGGCGATCGGGGGATCGTGGAGACAGCAGGTCGGCAGTCTCGCGCGCCGCCTCCGTCGAGCGCAGCCCGGGCCGGTAGGCGGCGAGTTGATCTTGGAGATCCGCGACGCTGCCGGGCGGGTCGATGCACTCCGAGCTTGGCCGACGACCAGGCCGGACTGCGCCACGTAGGCATCGGCGTCGTGCGGCGTTCAAGGGCTGCGCCGCCCAGCGCCTGATGAGGCGCCCAGGAAGCTGTCGACCTCGGCCAGATGGATCCAGGCCAGCAGCTCCGGATCGTTCGGCCCGGTACGCGACGCCGTTCCGGCGTGCGACCGCGGACCCGGCCGTGGATGGCGTTGACGATGGCGATGCTGCGTTCGGCGTCGGCGATCGTTCCGTACGTCGTGGTGGCCAGGAAGTGACTGGTCCGGTGCAGGCGACCCCACGGATCGCCCCGGAAGCCGGAGTGGGCACTGACCGCCGCCATCGCCACCGGGTGCAGCGACTGCAGGAGCAGCGCCCGGATCCCGCCGACGAACATGGAGACGTCGTTGTGCACCCGCCAGATCGCGTCGTCCTCGGTGAACCACCGCGGACCGGGGGAGTGCCAGATCCGCTGATGCGCGCTGTCGAAGTCCGAACCGGCGATGCGCTGCCGGATCGACGCCGCCATTCGGGCCCGCGGGCCGTCGAGAAGGGCGAGCGACATCATCTGAGCCTACGTCGGCGCCATGACACCCTCACCTGTCCGCCGAGCCGACTGCGGCCGGGATCGTGGGCTGACAGGCTGCGGAGGTCGGCTACTCGACAGACGGAGCGAACATGACGATCGATCGGCGGAGCTTCCTGGCGGGGAGTGCGGGTTTCTCGCTCGCGGCCGTGTTCGCGCGGCTGTGCGACGCCTCCCGCCAGCGAGCCGGCAACGGGCCACGAAGTCCGGGCCGGTCATGGACGAGCAGACCAAGGCGACGATCGATCGGATCGTCGCCGAGCAGCTGAAGGCCACGGGTCTGGCCGGACTGGCGGGAGTCGTGCGGATCGGCGACGGCATCTGGCGCGGATCGGCGGGTGTCTCGGACCTCGCGACGAAGGAACCCTTCCGGGCCGGGGACTTCGTGCGGATCGCCAGCATCTCCAAGACCTACACGGCGACGGCCGTCCTCCAGCTCGTCGGCGAGGAGAAGGTGGCGCTGGAGGACAAGCTCGAGACGTACGTGCCCGGCGTGATCAACGGCACGGTCGCGACGATCGGCGACCTCCTCGGGATGACCTCCGGGATTCCCGGACTTCACCGCCAACGAGGGATTTCTCCGCCGGTTCACGGCCGACCCCACGATGCGCTGGTCGGACGCCGACACGCTCGCGGTCATCGCCGAGGCCAAGCGTCCCGACTTCGCGCCGGGGGAGAAGGTGGTCTACTGCGACTCCAACTACGCCCTGTTGGGGATGATCATCGCCGAGGTCACGGGTAGCCCCGCCGGTGAGGTGATCACGAGCAAGATCATCGAACCGCTCGGACTCACGACCACGTCGTATCCCAGCCAGGTGAGCATCCCGGACCCGCATCCGACCAGCTACGTGCCGCCCGTGTCCGATCCGAGCACGCCGTTCGACAACGCCGCCCAGCCGCCCCGCGTGGTCAACGAAGCTCAATCCCGCCGTCCCCTCGACCGCCGGGGCGATGATCTCCACCCTGGAGGACCTGCAGAAGTGGGGGACCGAACTCGTCACGGGTTCGCTGCTGACCGGCGTCGCTCCAGGCCCGGCGGCTGCGTACGCGGCGCTTCGAGGGCCAGAAGATCAACTTCGGGTACGGTCTCGGCATCACCAACCTCAGTCAGTTCCTCGGCCACGACGGCGCGATCTTCGGCTACAGCTCCGTGGTGCTCACCCGGCCGGAGACCGACACCCAGATCGCGTTCGTCGCCAACGAGTCGACCAACTTCACCACTCCGACCCTCACCGTCGCCGTCGCGATCATCAAGGAGTTGTATCCCGATCAACTGACCTGATGGCCGTGCCTCTTCGGCTCAGCTCGGGTCGGGGAACGAGTGATGCTCGTGGCTCACGACCCACCGGTCGTTCTCGCGGCGGAGTCCGATCGGTCAGCCGCAGCCGGTTCTCCGGGTTCTGCCGTCAATTCGTCGGGTGTCCCGCAGCGCAGCAGCGCGTACGCGAACGCCACGTCTCCTCCGGCCACGACCTCGCAGCGACTCGATCTCGAAGACTGCCCCCTGTCGCTGCCAGGTGAAGAACGGCGGCCAGGTGTCTCGGTAGGCGTCGATGCCGCGGACGCCCTCGTACGGTGGCGGAACGTCGAACATGACGATGTCGGACGCGTGATCCTCGAGCACGGTGTCCAGGTCGCCGTCGTGGACGGCCGCCGCCCAACGTTCGATGAGCCGTCGGATGTCTGCTTCGTCGCTCCTCATGCGCTATGAGACTGGTGACCACTCTCTAACTCATCGGCCGCAGCGCTCGCTCCAGATCTTCGCGCACCCCTTCGTCGCCAGTTGCACCCTCACATGGGGGTGCAACCGGCGACGAAAGGGTGCCGCGAGGGAACGGGGCTCCGGGCTCACCAGCCGCGGGCACGCCATTCCGACAGGCTGGGTCGCTCAGCACCGAGCGTGGTGTCGTCGCCGTGTCCCGGGTGGACAACGGTCTGGTCGTCGAAGCGGGCGAAGATCTTGGCTTCGAGGTCGTCCATCAGCGACGCGAAGTCCTCGGGAGCCCAGGTCTTGCCCGGTCCACCGGGGAACAGACTGTCACCCGTGAAGAGGTGGGTGGGTCCGTCGTCGGGCGCGTAGACGAGAGTGATCGATCCGGGGGTGTGACCGACCAGGCCGATGACCTCGAGATTCACGTCGCCGAGGGCGATCGAGTCGCCGTCCCACACCCCCACCAGGTTCTCGACCCAGGCGCCGCTGGCGATGGCGTCGAGATCGGGCCGGCCACAGATGAGCTGGGCACCGGTGGCCTCGGCGACCGTCGGCAGCGCCTGCCAGTGATCACCGTGGCGATGGGTGGTGACGATCGTGCCGACCGTGCCGGTCACCGACGAGGTCGAGGATCCGCTCGGCGTCGTCGGCGGCGTCGATCAGTAGCGCCCCGGAGCCGGTGTCGATCAGATAGGCGTTGTTGTCCATGCCGCCGACCGAGATTTTGCTCACCGTGATCTCCGACGACAGCTTCTCGGTCAACTCCGGACCGCCGGGATCGACGTGGCCCAATCCAGGCATGGTCGTGCTCCTCTCCCTCTAGAACGACGGCAGCGTCAGGTCGGCGGCACCGCTCACGGTCGACGCGCTCGAGCGGCTCGTCAGCCAGCCCAGCAGCCGAGCGTTGGTACCCCTGACGTCGAAGGGCGTTCCCGAGCTGCCGATCGCGATCGTCAGACCGGTGGTGGAGGTCAGGTCGAGTCGCGGGAACTCGTCACGGTTCCGCAGCCGGAACGCCGACCACTCCAACAGCCACGCCGCGATGGTCTCGTCGATGTCGTCGACCTCGAAGCCGACGTCGAGATCGACGTGGTGGATGACCACCTCGGTGAGCCGGGCGAGCGGCAGGAGCCGAGCGGGGACCTTCAGTCCGCCGCGCAGCTCAACGCCGGCGTCCCAGGCGTCGGCCTCTTCGAGAGTCGAGAACGCGTGCTCCAGCTCCCCGGAGCTCGTGTCGAGGTCGATCTGGAGCTCCAACCCCGGCCGGGAGCACCCGGCCTCGATCTCGGAATCGCGCTGCTGCGGCGAGGCGTACATCTCGGAACGCTCGCCGGTTTCGGCCCACCGGACGAGCCGCATCATCGCCTCGGCGTGGCGCGCGATGTGCGTGGCGACGTGGCCGCGCGTCCAGCCGGGCAGTCGGCTGGGTGCCCGCCAGTCCGCATCGACGACGGTGATCGTGTCCCCGAGCAGGCGTGTGGTGGCGGTTCGTACGAGGCCGAGAACCCTCCGCCAGCTGAGCCGCCACCCCGATCAGTACTGGGGTGCGCCGGCGGCACTCGCTCTGCAGGGGCCTCCGCGTCCGGCTCGCTCATGGTCCACGACCTTGCAGTGCCGCGGCTTTCGGTGCTGTCAGTCGCCAGACATAGCATGGCCGACGTGACTGACCGTCTCGTGATTCGTGGTGCCCGGGAGCACAACCTTCGCAACATCTCCCTCGAGCTCCCCCGAGACGCGCTGATCGTGTTCACCGGCCTCTCCGGGTCCGGGCAAATCCAGCCTCGCCTTCGACACCATCTTCGCCGAAGGTCAGCGGCGTTACGTCGAATCCCTGTCGGCGTACGCTCGCCAGTTCTTGGGTCAGATGGACAAGCCGGACGTCGATTTCATCGAGGGTCTGTCGCCGGCGGTCTCCATCGACCAGAAGTCCACGAGCCGCAACCCGCGGTCAACGGTCGGCACCATCACGGAGGTGTACGACTACCTCCGCCTGCTGTACGCGCGGGCCGGTCGGCCGCACTGTCCGATCTGTGGCGAGCCGATCAGCCGGCAGTCGCCGCAGCAGATCGTGGACCGGCTCCTGGCGCTGGAGCCCGGCACCCGCTTCCAGATCCTGGCCCCGGTGGTTCGCGGCCGCAAAGGGGAGTACGTCGACGTCTTCCGGCAGCTCGCGGGCGGCGGCTTCAGCCGGGCCCGGGTCGACGGCGAGATCATTTCCCTCACCGAGCCCCCGACCCTGGACAAGAAGTACAAGCACTCGATCGACGTCGTGGTGGACCGGCTGGCCGTCAAGCCGTCTGTGAAGCAGCGCCTGACCGACTCGGTCGAGACGGCCCTGGGACTCGCGCAGGGTGTGATCACCATCGACTTCGTCGACCTCGACGCGAAGGACCCGCTGCGCGAGCGGAGCTACTCCGAAAGGCTGGCCTGTCCCAACGGTCACGACATCGCCATCGAGGAGCTCGAGCCGCGGCAGTTCTCGTTCAACGGGCCGTGGGGTGCCTGCCCGGTGTGCTCGGGGCTGGGCACGCGGATGGAGGTCGACCCGGAGCTCGTGGTGCCCGACGACGAGAAGACCCTGGCCCAGGGGGCCATCGCGCCGTGGGCCTCGGCCCAGGTGGCCGACTACTTCTACCGGCTGATCGCCTCGCTCGCGGAGAGCTCCGGCTTCCGTACGGACGTGCCCTGGCACTCACTACCGGCCGCGGCGAAGAAGCTGTTGCTGTACGGGGTGCCGGGGCAGGTGCATGTCCGCTACCGGAACCGGTACGGACGGGAGCGCAGCTACAACGCGAAGTACGAGGGGGTCGTCTCCTACATCGAGCGCCGACACGGCGAGGCCGAGACCGACACCTCCCGGGAACGCTTCGCCGGGTACATGCGCGAGGTGCCGTGCACCGCGTGTCACGGCGCCCGCCTCAAGCCGACCTCGCTGGCGGTGACGATCGGCGGCAAGAACATCGCCGAAGTCTCGAGCCTGTCCATCGACGGTGCCGCCGAGTTCCTGGGCCGCCTCGAGCTCACCGACCGCGAGCGGCAGATCGCCGAGCGGGTGCTCAAGGAGATCAACGAGCGACTGAGGTTCCTCCTCGACGTCGGCCTCGACTACCTGTCCCTCAGCCGGCCGACGGCGAGCCTGTCCGGCGGTGAGGCGCAGCGGATCCGGCTCGCCACACAGATCGGCTCCGGGCTGGTCGGCGTCCTGTACGTGCTGGACGAGCCGAGTATCGGCCTGCACCAGCGGGACAACCGCCGGCTGATCGAGACCCTGATCCGGCTGCGGAACCTGGGCAACACCCTGATCGTCGTCGAGCACGACGAGGACACCATCAAGACCGCCGACTGGGCCGTCGACATCGGTCCGGGTGCCGGTGAGCACGGCGGCTACGTCGTCCACTCCGGCACCGTGCCGGAGTTGTTGGCGCATCCCGACTCGTTGACCGGTGCCTACCTGTCGGGACGCCGGTCGATCCCACTGCCGCGCCATCGCCGTCCACGGACCAAGGGCCGCGAGGTCACCGTCCACCGGGCCGTCGAGCACAACCTGCGCGACGTCACGGTCACTTTCCCGTTGGGCCAGCTGATCGCCGTCACCGGCGTCTCCGGCTCGGGGAAGTCGACGCTGGTGAACAGCATCCTGTACACCGCGCTGGCCAAACGGATCTACAACGCACGCGACGTTCCGGGCCGGCACAAGTCGATCACCGGCGCCGACGAGATCGACAAGGTCATCCACGTGGACCAGTCGCCGATCGGCCGTACGCCGCGGTCCAACCCCGCCACGTACACCGGCGTGTACGACCACGTACGCAAGCTGTTCGCGGAGACGCCCGAGGCGAAGGTCCGCGGTTATCAGCCGGGGCGGTTCTCGTTCAACGTGAAGGGTGGCCGGTGCGAGAACTGCACGGGCGACGGCACGATCAAGATCGAGATGAACTTCCTGCCCGACGTGTACGTGCCGTGCGAGGTCTGTCACGGCGCCCGGTACAACCGGGAGACCCTCGAGGTGCACTACAAGGGCAAGACCATCGCCGACATCTTGAACATGGCGATCGAGGAGGCGGCCACCTTCTTCGCCCCCATCCCGGCCATCGCCCGGCACCTGAAGACGTTGAACGAAGTCGGCCTCGGCTACGTCCGGCTCGGCCAGCCGGCGCCCACGCTGTCCGGCGGCGAGGCACAGCGGGTCAAGCTGGCCAGTGAGCTGCAGAAGCGGTCGACCGGCCGGACCTTGTACGTCTTGGACGAGCCGACGACCGGTCTGCACTTCGAGGACATCCGCAAGCTGCTCGGCGTCCTCGGTGCCCTGGTCGACAACGGCAACACCGTGGTGGTCATCGAGCACAACCTGGACGTCATCAAGACCGCGGACTGGTTGATCGACATGGGACCCGAGGGTGGCTCGCGGGGCGGCATGATCATCGCCGAGGGCACGCCGGAGCAGATCGCCGTTCATCGCAGCTCTTACACCGGAGAATTCCTCCGACCGTTGCTGGCGGGCCGGGAGGTGCCGGTCGGCGATGCCCAGCCGACTCTCGTACCCGATTCGGTCAGCAACGGCAAACGCGGCAAGCAGCCCGCGAAGAAGACCACCCGCAAAGCGGTCAAGGCCGCAAAGACGGCGAGTGCCACGCCCAAGCACCGACGCGAACTAGCCGCTCGCGCGAGCTGACGCGGACAGCTGGGCATTCCCTGGGCGTTCCTCTGCATGGCGGAACTCGACCGTGGTCGGGAAACGCAGCCCGGGGGCGCACCTTGGACAGCAGAACTCGACCGTGGTCGGGAAACGCAGCACCTGTGGCTTGTTCCGGGTGCGGAACTCGACCGTGGTCGGGAAACGCAGCGCTCAGGGTGGCACGATCAGGGCTTCCTGGGAGGTCTGCACGGCGAATAGGGTCCGGTCCCAGAATTCACAGGTCCAGCACAGAAACCGATGGTTGAATCGTCATCCGTTCTCGCCCCGACGTATTCACCTTGGAGCCCGCCCGTGTCGAACTTCAAAGCCACCCCTGATGCAACGCTGTCAACGCAACCGCCGACGCCGTCCCCGACCGCGGATCGCCGAACGGTCTTGAAGGCGGCCGGCCTCGTCGTCCTGGGCGGCAGCGCGGCTGTCGGTCTGGCCGCCTGTGCGAGCGGGACCGTGGCCCCCGCCGCCACTCCGACGTCGGCGGCTCCGAGTTCGGCGGCTCCGAGCTCCGCAGCTCCGAGTTCCGCGGCGCCGAGTTCGGCCGCGCCGTCCTCGGCCGCTCCCTCGCAGTCCGCGACCAGTTCGGCACCCGCCCCGAGCGGACCCAGCGTGGCGGCCGCCGACGTGCCGGTCGGCTCGGGCGTGATCTTGGACGAGCCCAACGACTACGTCGTGACCCAGCCGACCAAGGGCAATTACAAGGCGTTCACGGCGATCTGCACGCATCAGCAGTGCCGGGTGACCGAGGTACGTACGAACACGATCTTCTGCGAATGCCACCAGAGCGAGTTCTCGATCGAGGACGGATCGGTGGTCAACCCGCCGGCGCAGGATCCGCTCGAGGAGTTCCCGGTCACGGTCAGCGGCGCGAACGTCGTCATCGAGGTCTGACGCCGGGTCAGCTGTCCGGGCGGATGTCCGGTCTGCCGCCTAGTCTGGAATCGTGCGCTCCGCCCTCGCCTATCGTCCGGCCTCCGGGTCGATTCCGGACGAGCCGGGGGTATACCGGTTCTCCGACGCGCAGGGCCGCGTCATTTACGTCGGTAAGGCGAAAAGCCTGCGCTCGCGCCTGAACTCGTACTTCGCGGATCCGCTGTCCCTCCACAGCCGTACGCGGTCGATGGTGGAGACCGCGGCCAAGGTGGACTGGACGGTCGTCCAGAACGAGATCGAGGCCCTGCAGCTGGAGTACTCCTGGATCAAGGAGTTCGACCCGCGGTTCAACGTCAAGTACCGCGACGACAAGTCCTACCCCTGGCTCTGCGTGACGCTGTCGGAGGAGTACCCGCGAGTGATGGTCGGCCGTGGCCCCAAGCGCAAAGGCAACCGCTACTTCGGCCCGTACTCCCACGCCTGGGCGATTCGGGAGACCGTTGACCTGGTGCTGCGCGTGTTTCCGATGCGCTCCTGCCGGCCCGGAGTGTTCAAGAACCACAAGCAGATCGGCCGGCCGTGCCTGCTGGGGTACATCGGCAAGTGTTCCGCTCCGTGCGTCGGTCGGGTTGATGCCGAAGAACACCGGCACATCGTCGAGGACTTCGTCCAGTTCATGTCCGGGCACGCCGCCCCGCTGATCAGGCGGCTGGAGTCGGAGATGAAACAGGCCAGCGCCGTGCTGGAGTTCGAGAAGGCGGCCCGGCTTCGCGATGATCTTGGTGCGCTGCAGCAGGCGATGGCCAAGAACGCTGTCGTGCTGCCCGAGGGCACCGACGTCGACGTCATCGCCCTCGCCGAGGACCCGCTGGAGGTCGCCGTTCAGATCTTCCATGTGCGCGGGGGTCGAGTTCGCGGCGAACGCGGGTGGGTGGCGGACCGGGTCGACGAGGCCGGCACCGACGAACTGATCGAACAGTTCCTCCTCCAGCTCTACGCGGACGTCGACCCGGCCGATCCGGCCTCGGGAACCGTGCCGCGCGAGGTGTTGGTTCCGATCGACCCGCCCGAAACGGGGGCACTCGAGGCTCTGCTCTCGGAGCTGCGTGGTTCGGGGGTGCGGATCCACGTGCCCCAGCGCGGTGACAAGCGAACCCTGATGGAAACCGTCGCGCGCAACGCGGGAGAGACGCTCGTCCGGCACAAGACGACGCGAGCCGGCGACCTCTCCACCCGCAACCGCGCGCTCGAGGAGCTGCAGGACGCACTCGAACTGCCCACCGCCCCGCTGCGGATCGAATGCTTCGACGTCTCCAACCTCCAAGGCACCGAGGTGGTCGCGTCCATGGTCGTCTTCGAGGACGGCCTGCCCCGCAAGAGCGAGTACCGCCGGTTCGTCATCCGCGGTGTCGACGGCCAGAACGACGTGGCCGCCATGCATGAGGTGATCACCCGGCGGTTCCGGCGGCTCATCGACGATCGCCCGCCGGTGAACGGCAATCCGAACGGGAGCGGCCACCCTTCGACGGGCTCAGGACAGCAGAGCGGGGAAACCGACGGACCGCTGCTGATCGACCCGACGACGGGTGCCCCGCGGAAGTTCGCATACGCCCCGTCGCTGGTCGTGGTCGACGGCGGACCGCCGCAGGTCGCCGCCGCCGCCCGGGCGCTGGACGAACTCGGCATCGAGGATGTCGCCTTGTGCGGGCTGGCGAAGCGGCTGGAGGAGGTCTGGCTGCCGGACGCCGACACCCCGGTGATCTTGCCCCGGACGAGCGAGGGTCTGTACCTGCTGCAGCGGGTGCGGGACGAGGCACACCGCTTCGCGATCACCCACCACCGCAGTCGCCGCAGCAAGTCCATGGTGGAGTCGCTGCTCGACGACGTGCCCGGACTGGGCGAGGTGCGGCGCAAGGCGTTGATCCGGTACTTCGGTTCGCTCCGGAAACTGCGGGCCGCCACCGTCGACGAGATCGCCGCGGTGCCCGGATTCGGCCGCGTCACCGCCACCGCGATCAAGGAGCAGCTGGACCGCAAGCCCGCAGCCGAGGCGATCAACACCGCAACGGGCGAGATACTCGCCTGAACATGTCTGAGCGTTGCGAGGACAATACACAGTGTGAGTAGCGAGACCGCGATCTTGTCGACCGCGCCCGAGGCCGAGCAGGCTCCACTGCGGCTCGTGGTGGTGACGGGGATGTCGGGCGCCGGGCGATCGACCGCGGCGAACACCTTGGAGGATCTCGGTTGGTACGTCGTCGACAACCTGCCGCCCACGGTGCTGCCCGAGGTCTGCCGGCAGGCTCGCCACTCCGGCATCACCCGGCTGGCGGTCGTGCTCGACGTACGCACGCGATCCTTCTTCGAGCAGCTGCCGACCATGTTCACCGACCTGACCGCTTCGGGCACCATGCCGGAGATCTTGTTCCTCGAGGCGAGTGACGACGTGATCGTCCGCCGCCAGGAGTCCGTGCGGCGGCCCCACCCGCTGCAGGGCGACGGTCGCCTGCTGGACGGGATCACCGCCGAACGGGCCACCCTGGCCACGTTGCGCGCCGCGGCGGACCTGGTGATCGACACGTCCTCGATCAACATCCACCAGCTCAGCTCGCGGGTGTCCCACGCGTACGGCGGTCCGACCAATGATCAACTCCGGGTGACCCTCGTCACCTTCGGCTTCAAGAACGGCATCCCCGTCGACGCCGATCTGGTGGTGGACGTGCGGTTCCTACCCAATCCGCACTGGATCCCGGAACTGCGGCCGCAGACCGGGCTGAGCAAGCCCGTGCGGGAGTACGTGTTGGCCCAAGAGGGTGCCGAGGAGTTCCTCCAGCGACTGCAGGATCTGCTGACCGTGATGGCCGCCGGCTACATCCACGAAGGCAAGCGCTTCGTCACCATCGCCATCGGCTGTACGGGGGGCAAACACCGCAGCACGGCGATCGCCGAGGAGTTCGGGCGGCGGCTGCGGGACCTGGGCATGCCGACCAAGGTGCTCCACCGCGATGTGGGCCGGGAATGACGCCGTGATCAGCCCGAAGACGAACCCGAGCACGATCGGTGGCGAGCGCCGGCCGCGGCTGCCGGGCGTGGTGGCCTTCGGCGGCGGGCACGGACTCGCCGCCTCGCTGAGCGCCCTGCGCCGGATCACCGACCGGCTCACCGCCATCGTCACCGTGGCCGACGACGGCGGCTCCTCGGGCCGGCTCCGCGCCGAACTCAACTGCCTTCCACCCGGAGACCTGCGGATGGCGCTGGCCGCGCTCTGCGGCGACGACGAATCCGGCCGGACCTGGGCCGACGTACTCCAGTACCGCTTCCCGGGAGCGGGGCCGCTCGCCGATCACGCCATCGGCAACCTGTTGATCGTCGGCCTCTGGGAGAGACTCGGCGATCCCGTGGCCGGACTCGACATGGTGGCCCGGCTCCTCGGAGCGGAGGGCCGGGTGCTGCCCATGGCGGCCGTGCCGTTGGAGATCGAGGCCGAGGTGATCGGTCTGGATCCACTGAACCCCGACGAGGTCTCCACGATCCGGGGACAGGCCGAGGTGGCCAAGACGACCGCCGAGGTCCGCGCCGTCAACCTCGTCCCGAACGACCCGCCGGCCTGCGCAGAGTCGATCGAGGTGGTCCTGGAGGCCGACTGGATCGTGCTCGGTCCCGGCTCCTGGTTCACCTCGGTGATCCCACACCTGCTGGTCCCGAAACTGGCGCACGCCATCCACTCCACGTCGGCGCGGCGGGTGCTCACCCTGAACCTCGAACCCGCGTACGAGACGGAGGGCTTCAGCGCCGCCCGGCACGTCGAGCTCCTCGCCGAGCATGCACCCGACATCCGGCTCGACGCCGTCCTGGCCGATCAGCGCTTCGCCGCCGACGACCTCCACCTGGCCGACTGGGCCGCCGCCCTCGGCGCCGATCTCGTCGTGGCCGACCTCGCCGCCCGCGACGGATCACCCCGCCACGACCCTCTGCGCCTCGCCTCGGCCTACGCCGAGATCATGGGCATCTAAACCCCGCGACCCGTCACATCTTCGGCCGTTTGGGCGGCGTGTCGCAGCAGGAGTGACGGGTCGAGTGCGGACGGCGGACGTGAGACTCGTCACAGTGATCGCTCGCGGAGGGTGCAGCGAGCCGTCACTTCTGCGGCGACACGCCGCCGAAAGCGCCGTAGATGTGACGGGTCGGCGGAGGGCGGGATTGGTCGAAGGCGCGGATCGGTGTCCAACGATCAATTATGCTGTTCGGAGTCCTGAGCGACTTCGGTCCCGCGGTCAACGTACGACTGCGGTTCTTGGTGATGGCGATCACCGGTCGGGACGCTCCTCGGGGAAGGGCATCGATGAAGGTCTTGATGGTGACGAACGCGGTCGCGCCCGACAAGCTCGGCGGCCTCGAGCGTTACGTGCGCGAGCTCGCGGCGGCGCTGGTGCGCAAGGGGCACGACGTCACGACCTTGTCGAAGCGTACGGATCCCGATCAGCCGAGCGCGCAGACCGGTGACGACGGTGTTCGGCTGCTGAGGTTCGCGACGCCACCCAAGTCCGATCCGTTCTTCGTGGCGAAGTACCCGGTCAGCGTAGCCAGAGCGGTCCGGCGCACGGTGATGGGGGCCGACTACGACGTCCTGCACGGTCACTACCCGATTTCGATGCTGCCGGTCCTCACCACGCGGATCCCTTACCTCTATACGTTCCATGCGCCCGTCTACAAGGAGGTGGTCGGGGAGCGGCAGGGCGAGTACCGGGCTCCCGGTCCGGTTTCCGGCGCCACGGTGAGGGTCATGAAGAGCATCGAACGGCGGGTGCTCGAGCGCGCGACGACCGTCGTGACGCTCAGCGACTTCGTCGGCGGGGAGATGCGCGCCATCACCCGCCCGGGATCGACCTCCTGGAAGAAGATTCCGGGCGGCCTGAAGACCGACTACTTCACACCGCTGGCGGAAGCGCAGCCACCGATGCCGCTGCCCGTACCGGTGGGTGGTCCGCTGATCGTCACGGCGCGACGTCTGGTCGCGCGTACCGGCGTCGAGCTCCTCGTCGCCGCGATGCCCGACATCCTGCAGGCCCACCCCGCAGCTCAACTCGTCATCACCGGCGACGGACCCCGCCGCGAGGCCATCGAGAAACAGCTCGCGGATCTCGGCATCGCCCATTCCGTCCACCTGCTCGGGCGGGTCTCGGACGACGACCTCCTGGCCTGGTACCGCACCGCCGATCTCGTCGTCACTCCGACCTTGGAGCTCGAGGGGTTCGGACTGTCCACCGCCGAGGCCATGTCGTGCGGGACCCCAGTGGTGGTCACGCCGGTCGGCGCCAACACCGAGGTCGTCGCGGGCTTGGGTGAGCGGTTCGTGGCGAGGTCCACCGATCCCCGCGACATCGCCTCCGCCGTGACCGGCGTGCTGAACGACCCGGCCCTGCTCGAGGCGAAGCGAGCCGAGGCGCGGAATCTGGTGCATCCGGAGCTGAACTGGGACCACGTCGCCGACGCGTACGTCGAGGCCTACGAGCAGTTACCGAGGCGAAGATGACGGGAGGACGCCTGAGCCGGCGCGGTCTGCTCGTGGGCTCGGCGTTCGCGGCCCTCGGCATCGGCGCTGGGACTGCGGCGTGCACCCCGCCGGCGCCAACGCCGACTCCGACGCCGACCCCTTCGCCGACCGCGCAGCCCGAGCGGCTGGGGGCCCAGGTCGGGGCACCCGTCGACGCGTCCGACGTCAGCCGCTGGCGGGCCGACGTCGACACCCTGGCGGAGCACGGCCAGACCTTGATCCGCACCGCGATCTACAGCTGGAAGGTGGCACCCGAGGCCGAACGCTGGGACGGAGAGCAGAGCACGTTCTACCGACAGGAGCTCGATTACGCGCGGCAGCGCGGTCTCGAGATCAACCTGGTGGTGCCCGGTGCTCCGGATTGGGCGCAGTCCTACGGCTTCGACGAGTACGTCGCTGCCTGTACGTGGTTCTGGGCGCAGATGCGAGAGTCCTTCGGCGACCAGACCGCGATTTGGCAGGCCTTCAACGAGGCCGATCATGCGCACTACCAACGCTTCACGAAGGCCACCCGAAACGCGAAGTACCTGGGAGAGCTCGCTCAGCTGCTCGCCGTGGCCCGAGAGACGCTGGGCCGGGACGGCGTGCCGGTGACGACCAACCTGACCGGCTGGCCGCTGAGCAACGAGATCGAGCAGGACTGGTACCGGATCCTCGACGCGATCGGCGACTCGCTGGACGTCATCGGCATCGATCTGTACCCGGCGGACAGCCAGCAGGAGATCGATCGCCTCGTGGGCCGGATGGAACGTGTCCGCCGGCGCTACGGCAAAGAGATCTTCGTGGCCGAGATCGGACTGCAGACCACGCCCGACTCGTGGACCGAGACCGATCAGCAGCGCTACGTCACCGCGGCGATCAAGAAGTTGAGAACCGTCGAGCTGTGGGGCATCTGTCTGTACGAACTGAGGGACCAGAAAGCACCTGCGGACGGTTTCGGCATTCTGACCATCGACGGCACGCGCAAGAGCGGTTTCGCCGACGTCATGGGTGCTCTCGCCCCCCGATGATGTGACGAAGATCTTGCTCTCATCAGCCATGTCCGCTCCGACCGCCGACCGGCCCTCGCGGGTCGTCGGCTGGGGCGCGTTCTCTCAGCTCTACGTACTGCTCCTGGCCGGGATGGCCGTGGTGATCGCCAGCCGGTTCCGCGACACCCTCGAGGAGAAGTTCCGGCTCGACGCCGTCTACATCGAGGCCACGTTGCGCATCCCCGACGCCAGCCTGGACACCGACGACCCGTTCCGCAACATCGCACTGCTCTATCGCGTCCTGGGCCTGTCCGACGCTCCGGACGTCGCCGCCATGGTCGCCATCGCCGTGTTCGGCGTCGCGGTCTTCGCCGCGGTCCGGTGGAGCGAGCTGACCCGCCTCACTCCCGTCGGCCTCGGAGTGATCACCGTCTGCTACGTCCTCGCCCTGATCTACCTCGCCCAGTACAGCAAGGAGTTCGCCAGCCTGCTCCTCGTGGCGGTGGTCCTGCTGCTACCTCGCGGACCGTGGGCGGAGATCGCGCTGGTCGCGGTCATGATCGGCTACGCGATCACCATCCGCCCCTACTGGGGGATCGTCGTGGGCCTGTACGTCCTCGGCCGCATCCTGCTCCCGCGCGTACGAGGACTGGCCCCGGTGCTGTTGGGTGTGATGGCCACGTACGGGCTTCTGCAGGTCGTGTTCAACACCTTCCTGGGGGAGGCACTCTCCTTCTCGCGCACGGCCGTCAACGACCTGAGAGCAGAGATCAACATCTCGGTCGGCTCACTGATCGTCGACTTTCTTCCCGACCAGGTGGCGCTGCAGTGGCTCAACGCGTTTCTCGTCTTCCTCAGCCTGTTGGCTCCGTGGCCGCTGATGCTGGGCGGTTCGTCGACGTATCTGGTGATGGCCGCCGTGCTGTGCTTCCTGTGGGGACTGCTCGCCTGGAGCATCCTGCAGCTCCAGCGCGAGCGTGCCGCCGGCAGCGGGCGCCGACCCCCGCCCTCGGTTTCGCTGGCACCGTTGCGCGAGCGAACGCCGCGGCCGGAACGCGCCGTGGCGCTGCTGCTCGCGCTGGTCGTCGTCCAGGCGATCTTCGAACCCGACTACGGCTCCTACGTCAAGCACATCGTGCCCATGCTCCCGCTGTTCCTCGCCCTTCTGCCGCTGAAGCCGCGCTCGACGGGAGACCTGTCATGACGGACGGGATCAAGGTCCTGCACGTGACGGACGCGAGCTCGTCCGGGGTGTTGACCGCGGTGACCACCATCGCGCGACAGCAGAGCGAGGACCCGACGTTCTCCCGGGTGGTCTTCGCGTACGTTCTGCGGCCCGACTCCCCGTCGGAGCAGGAGATCCGGGCACTGACCGGTCCCGGCGTCGAGGTCGAGAAGTGGTCGAACCGGCTGTCGGTCGGGCGGTTGGTCGCCTTGGTCCGCACGCTGTTCACCCGGCTGCGCCGCGAGACCTTCGACGTCGTCCACCTGCACTCCTCGCGCACGGGGGTGCTGGGCCGCTGGGTGAGCTTGTTGACGCGGCATCGCGGTCGGGCGATCTACAGCCCGCACGCCTTCGCGTTCGCGTACACCCACTGGTCGCGGCCCAAGCGGCTGGTGCTCTGGGGACTCGAGCTCGTCGGCATGGTGGCCGGGCGCCGCCTGGTGCTGAACTCCGCGTCGGAGCAGGGTGTGGCCCGAAGGGCCTTTCCCTGGGCCCGGACCGCGGTCCTCGTCAACGCCGTCGACGTCACTCGGCTCCGACAGATCGAGCGCTCACCGGACGCGGACTCACCGTGGTTCGCTCACGTCGGGCGGATCGCTCCGGCGAAGGCCCCCGACGTCTTCGCCGAGGTGGCCGAGGTGGTCGCCGAGCGGGTGCCGGGCGCCCACGGCCGCTGGCTCGGTGACGGGGACCGGGAACTGTTCGGCGACGCCGCGTCCGGACATCGAGGTGTCGGGCTGGCTGGAGCCCGCCGAGCTGCACGGCCAGTTGGCCTCGGCGACTGCGCTGCTGTTCACCAGTCGGGGCGAGGGCATGCCGATGGCGGTGCTCGAAGCACAGGCGATGGGACTGCCGATCGTCGCCTCCCGCGTCACCGGGGTGGTGGACCTCATCGACGATGGCGAGAACGGACTCCTCGGCGAGTCGGTCGACGAGCTGGCCGACGCGTTGACCAGAGTCCTGACCGATCCGTCTCTCGCCACCGATCTCAGTGTGCGTACGGCAGCGTCCGCCGAGCGATTCGATCAGTCGACCACGGCTGACCGGTCGTTGAGTTGCTACCGGTCGCTGGTTCCCGCACTCGCCCGCCGACCCGAGGTGGCGCCGACGTGACGCGCAAGCGCGTACTCGGCGACCTTCGGCGCCTGAGCGGTGACGCCGGACTGGTGACTCTCGGACAGCTCATCTCCTACGCCTACCCGATCGTCTCGATCCCGCTGCTCAGCCGGGTCCTGGGCATCGACGGTCTGGGCGTCTTCATCCTCACGCTCGCGCTCATCCAGCTCCTGCTCGTGTGGACGGACTTCGGGTTCGGCTTCAGTGCGCTGCGCCGCACGTCGGTCGCCGACACTCCGGCGCAACGCCAGGAAGTGGCCTCGTCGACGATCACCGCCAAGCTCGCGCTCTGGGCGTTTGGATCGATCGTCCTGCTGGTGGTCGTGCTCAGCGTTCCGTCGCTGCGGGAGCACCTCGGCTTGTACCTCGTCGGCTTGCTCTTGTCCGTCGGCGCGGCTCTCTACCCCATGTGGTACCTGCAGGGCACCGGGCGGTTGAAGCTCTTCGCCTTCCTCACGGCCGGATCCCGACTGGTGGCGCTCGTCGGGCTGGTTTTGACCGTCCGGTCGAGCGACCAGATCGGTCTGGCCGTGTTCTGGCAGTTCCTGCCGTTCCTGTTGTGCGCGGTCGTGTGCTGGGCCGTGATGACCAGGCAGAAGGACGTTTCGCTGCGGTTGAGTCGACCGGCGGAGGCGAAGGCGGCGCTCACCGACAGCCTGCCGCTCTTCGTCAACCTGATCAGCGGGCAGGTCATCGTCAACAGCTCGATCATCCTGCTGGGCTACTTCGCGAACTACCGGCAGGTCGGGTTGTTCGGTCCGGCCGACCGGTTGTCGAGTGCCATCCATGGCGTGCTCGTCGCGGTCGAGCAGGCCATGCTGCCCCGGGTCTCGGCGGCGCACGAGCGCCCGTACGAGCCCAATCAGCGGAGGCTCATTCTCGGCGCGCTGATCGGCAGTTACGGCGCCTCCGGAGCGATGCTCGCCCTCACCGCCCCGATCGTCATCCCGTGGTATCTGGGCGAGGGATTCGCCG
The DNA here is from genome assembly GCA_963789345.1 of uncultured Actinomycetota bacterium. Lineage (GTDB taxonomy): Bacteria > Actinomycetota > Actinomycetes > Propionibacteriales > Propionibacteriaceae > Microlunatus. Next base: position 366,154 of record CAWBKR010000001.1, read on the forward strand.
ATGCGGTTCCGGTGGTCCAGTTGATGGGTGTGGCTACCGTCATCTCCGGCGTCACCAGGACCTTCACGCTGGATCTCGTGTCCGCCGGCCGATCCAAGGTCTGCTCGGTCGTCACGGCGATCGGGGCTGCCTGGCACCTGGTCACGGCGGCCTTCGCTGCCTGGATCTGGGGGGCCCAAGGTGTCGCCGTCGCGGTCTGCGGGACCCAGCTGTTCATGAGTGTGATCCTGGGCGTTGTCATCGCCCGGGCTGCCCGCCACCCTCGCGCCGAGTCCGGCCGCGAGCTGACTAGGGAGGAACAACGGTGACCTTCGGATTTGCGATCCGGGCGCTGCGACGTCGCATCGTCCTGATCCTGATCACCGTTCTCGTTGTTGCGAGCGCCGGTTTCGCGCTGGGCTCCGCCCTGCCGAAGACCTACACCTCGGACGCCGAGATCTTGATGGGACTGGACCTCAAGGGGTCGACCATGGACCCGCAGACCGCGAACCTGTACCTCAAGGACCGGATGGCGACCTACGCCGAGCTGGTGACCGCCGACGAGGTGATCACTCCGGTCGCGAGCGCTGCCGATATCAGCCCCGAGGCGCTCCGTGAGCAGGTGGTCGTCGCCATCGTGCCGGAGACCGTCGTGTTGGAGGTGAGCGTGTCCGGTGACACGCCCGAGCAGGCGGTCGAGCTGACGCAGGCCGTCAGTTCGCGCCTGCGCACCCAGGTCTCGTCGCTGAACGTCCAGACCGGCGGACCGAAGATCCTGCCGGCGCAGCTCTCCAGTCCGCAGGCCGCGACCGTGCCCGATCAGCTCCACGGGCGCATGCTGGTCGGCGTGTCGGCTCTCGCCGGCTTGGTGGCCGGAGTCCTGCTGGCCCTGTTGTTGGCGCTGATCGAGGCCAATCGAGTACCGCTCCAGCCTTCGAAGAAGGTGGCCGGTGCACCCGGCGCCGGGAATGGTGGGCGCGTGACCGGCCAGGCGCCGGCCGGCGAGGTCCCCATCTGGGACTGGGCCGGGACTTTCCCGAAGGATCACACGCCGAATTGAGAAGGACCACGAAAAGTTGAATGATCTCGAAGTCGTCTTGGTCTCCTACCGCAGTCGGCACCACGTGGAGACGCTGGTCAACGGCTGGCCGAAGGACCTGTCGGTTGCCGTCGTCGACAACTCCGGCGACGTCGACGGTGTCGCCGAGCTCGCCGACCGCTTCCCGAACGTCCGCTACCTCTCGGGGGGCGGTCAGGGCTTCGCGCGTGCGGCGAATCTCGGCGCGTTCACCAGCGAGAAGCCGTATGTCGTGTTCGTGAATCCCGACTGTCGGCCCAGCTCCGAGCAACTCGTCGCCCTGGTCGAAGGCCTGGCCGGCGACGAGGGAGCCATCACCCACGCCGCCACTCCCATCAGCCCGGAAGGCGTGATCGAGATCGGGGTGGGCGGATGGGAACCGTCGATCGGCAGGGCTCTCGTGCACGCCTCCGGCCTGCACAAGCTCGTGCCGCGCGCCGGCCTCTTCGGGCATCCCGGCGTCGGCGAGCATCTGGACGTCGACTGGGTCACCGGAACCTGCATGGCGGTCCGCCGGCAAGCCTTTTGTGAGCTCGGCGGCTTCGACGAGGCGTTCTTCGTGTACTGCGAGGATGTCGCCTTCGGGCACCGCGCGCGGCAGGCGGGATGGCGCATTCGACTCCGCGACGACGTACTTGTTCCGCACGGCACCGGCAGCTCCGGCGCACCGTCGTCGGAAATGCGCCGCCTGCAGGGGGCATCGTTCAGCACGTACACGAGCCGGTACAGCAGGCCGGCGCTGCGAGGTGCCGTGATCAGGGCGCTCTACGTTCTCGGCGCGAGTTGCCGCGTGGTGATCTTGACCGTCGCCGGGAGCCGCGAGCGAGCGGCCGCCACCCGAGCCATCATCCGTGGCGCGGTATCCCGCAAGGCGTTCGTGGGCGGCACCGAGGTCGCGCAGGCGCGAGCCCGCGAAGTCGCACTCGCCCGGTGAACGTCCGCGGCGGTGCGTGCGCAGCGGCACCATCGGCTGACGCCGAGCCTTCGTCTCGCCGACGGACGATCGTCGCACATGAATTTGTCAGAAATCCGGACGCGTCCTCTGTGCAACCCTAGATCGACGTAGACGCCCTATTACGGTCGTGTAAATTCGGGATGACAAATAAGCGTAGGAGTTTCTTCCTGCTGGCCTGTCCACCCCTTGGATTATTCGCTCCACGCATGAGTGATGAACGTCACAGGGCACTGTACCGACCGCCGACCTACCCGAGAGATCCCTTGTCGGCAAGAGATGTGGGCCTGAGTCTCAAGGTCTGAATTGTCTCGGAGGTCGTCAAAACCTCTCGAATGGCCAATGACCCCTGTGATGATGTTTACTATGTTCTCGTCGCTTGACGGGGAAAGATTGACATTGCGGTGCGCGCCTCTGGCCGCCCGTTCGATTCGGGGGAATCGTGTTTAAGACCTACGACGTTGCCGTGATTGGCGCGGGCATCGTTGGCCTGGCCACCGCCCGAGAGCTGCTCCGACGGCATCCGGACCTGACCGTAGCAGTGCTCGACAAGGAGGCGTCGGCGGGCCGCCACCAGAGCGGGCACAACAGCGGCGTGCTCCACGCCGGTGTCTACTACAAGCCGGGATCGCTGAAGGCGCGGCTGTGCGTGCAGGGCAAGGTCGCGATGGAGCGCTTCGCCGCCGAGCACGGCATCCCGGTCGAGACCTGCGGCAAGCTGATCGTCGCCCTCGACGAATCCGAACTGGGCCGGCTCGCCGACCTGGAGCAGCGCGGGCGCGCCAACGGTGTGCCCGGCCTGCGGGTCGTCGGTCCGCAGGAGATGCGCGAGATCGAGCCCCACGCGACCGGTATCCGCGCATTGCACTCGCCGGGCACCGGCATCATCGACTTCGGCCGCGTGGTGGAGGTGCTGGTCGAGCAGCTGCGGGGCGCCGGTGTGGACTTCTTCTTCGGTCACCAGGTGACCGGCCTGCAGAGGTCGGGCACGCTGACCGCGCTGCAGAGCGCGAGCGGTGAGGTCGTGGCCAAGCGCATCGTCAGCTGCGCGGGCCTGCACTCCGACCGGGTGGCGCGGCTGGATTCGCAGCCCGACGTCGCGATCATCCCCTTCCGCGGGGACTACTACACCCTGAAGCCGGAGGCCGCTCACCTCTGTCGCGGCCTCATCTACCCGGTTCCTGATCCGTCGCTCCCGTTTCTCGGTGTGCACTTCACGAAGCGGATTGACGGTGCGGTCTGGGCCGGTCCCAACGCCGTCCTGGCCACGGCGCGGGAAGGCTACCGCCGGCGCGACCTCGACGTCGGTGACCTGCTGGAGACGGTCCGCTACCGGGGCTTCGGCAAGCTCGCGCGCACGCACTGGCGGACCGGGGCCAAGGAGGTCTGGCGCGACGTGGTGAAGGCCGCCTTCCTCCGAGATCTCCAGCGCTATGTGCCCGAGGTGCGCTCGGATCAGCTGGTGTTCGGGCCGTCCGGAGTCCGGGCTCAGGCCGTGGGCGCCGACGGCTCGCTCGTCGACGACTTCAAGCTGGCCGTGTCGGACACGAGCGTCCACGTTCTCAACGCCCCCAGCCCGGCGGCGACCGCATCTTTGGCGATCGCGAACCGACTCGCCGACGAGGTCGACGCGGCCTTCGCCTTGCGAAGCGGGACCACCGGGCGGGTCGAAGCGCTGACCCGGGTCAAGTGAGCTGGGGATCGGGGAGACCGCAGCATGAGCATCACGAGAGCCTCTCGGCACGCCTTCACGCCGGTGTCGAGCCAGACCAAGATCACCAACGGACGACGGGCGGTCAGGTACGCGCGCCCCAGACTGGCCCCGTGGTTGGGGGAGCGCCTGGGGCCCTTCCTCCTGGTGGGCGACTTCGCCGCGTGCCTTGTCGCCGCCCTGATCATTTCGGCCGGCGGGCAGAGCACGCTCGGTACCGCGTTCGTCATGGCGAGTCTGATGGCGCTGGGTGGGCTGAACCGCGCGCGGCTGTCGCTCTCGGTGCTCGATGACCTGCCCCAGATCATCCGGATGTGGCTGGTCGGGGCCGGTTTCCTTCTCGTGGTGTCGCAGCTGGCGATCGGTCACGTCCAGCTGAAGCTGCTCCTCAGCACGCTGCCGGCGATCATCCTGACGCGCGCGACGGCGTACGCCATCGTGCGCGCTGCCCGCAGCCGAGGATGGGTGACGCACGCGACGGTGGTCGTCGGCGCCGGCGCCTTGGGCCGAACGGTGGTCGACGCGCTCGAGCGGCACCCGGAAGCCGGACTGCGGGCTATCGGTTTCGTCGACTCCCGTCCGCTGGACCCACAAGAGCTGCCCGTTCCGCTGCTCGGCGGCCCCCGTGAGCTCACCGACGTGCTCGTCAACGCCGACGCGCGGGCATTGATCGTCGCCAACGGTGAGCTGGATGATGCCGACCTGGTCAACCTGGTGCGCAAGTGTCAGCGTCAGCGGTGCGAGGTCTTCGTCCTCCCGAGGCTGCACGAAGTCACTCACGTCGCGGACGACATGGACGCGATGGGCGATCTGCCGTTGATCCGGCTACGACGCTCGGCGTACCGCAGCGTTTCGTGGCGCGTCAAGCGGCTGATCGACGTCGCGTTCTCGGCCGGCGCCATCGTACTGCTGGCCCCGCTGCTCGCCCTGATCGCGCTGGCCGTGCGGTGGGAGACCGGAAGGGGCGTCATCTTCCGCCAGGAACGCGTCGGCTGCGACGGCGTGCCCTTCGAGTTGATGAAGTTCCGGTCCCTGAAGCCGATCGACAACACCGAGTCGCAGACCAACTGGAACATCTCCCACGACAATCGGCTGGGAGCGGTCGGACGCTTCCTGCGCAAGACGTCGCTCGACGAGTTGCCCCAGTTGTTCAACATCCTGCGCGGCGACATGAGCCTGGTCGGTCCGCGACCTGAACGCCCGCACTTCGTCGCCCAGTTCGGCGAGCTCTACACCGGGTACGCCGACCGGCACCGGGTGCCCTCCGGCCTGACGGGTTGGGCGCAGGTCCACGGACTCCGCGGCGACACCCCGATCGATCAGCGCGCCCGGTTCGACAACTTCTACATCGAGAACTGGAGCCTCTGGCTCGACATCAAGATCCTTTTGCGGACAGGGGTGTCCGTCTTCACTCAACCGGGTTCGTAGCACCAGCGAACTCGAACCAGCCACATTCACTTGGAAGGAACAACCATGCACGACCCGGTTCAGCAGACCGAGTACAACCCAGCCGACATCCCCGTCGTCATCCTGTGCGGAGGCATGGGCACGCGTCTGCGGGAGGCGAGCGAGAAGCTTCCCAAGCCCTTGGTCGACGTCGGCGGCAAGCCGATCCTGTGGCACATCATGAAGACGTACGGTCACTTCGGTTTCCGCCGCTTCGTGCTCTGCCTTGGCTACAAGGGTGATCAGATCCGCCGGTACTTCCTGGACTACCGCGAGCACCTCAACGACTTCACCCTCGAGCTCGGTGCGGACGCGCCGCCGCGCTTCCACAAGCGGAGCCAGGTCGAGGACTGGGAGGTCACCTTCGTCGAGACCGGTCTGCTGACCGGCACCGGCGGTCGCGTGCGCCGGGTGGCCGACCACATCGACACCGACCACTTCCTGCTCACCTACGGCGACGGAATCGGTGAGGTCGACATCGACGGTCTCCTGCGCCAGCACCTGGCGTCCGGCCTGCTGGGCACCGTGACCGGTGTCCATCCGGCGAGCCGCTATGGCGAGATGCACGTCGACGGGCAGCGCGTGACCGAGTTCAACGAGAAGCCGACGCTGGCCACCGGCTGGGTGAGCGGTGGGTTCTTCGCGTTCAACCGGCTCATGATCGACAAGTACCTCGACGACGACCCTGAGCTCCTGCTGGAGAAGCGGCCGCTGCAGACACTGGCCGCCGACGGCGAGCTCGGTGTCTTCCAGCACGAGGGCTTCTGGATGGGCATGGACACCTTCCGCGACTGGACCGAGCTGAACGGGCTGTGGGACGGCGGCAACCCGCCCTGGAAGGTCTGGCAGGACTGACACTCGTTAGAACCCGATCAGCACAACCCGACACACAAAGAAAGCAATCATGAAGGTTCTCGTTACCGGCACCGACGGCTACCTCGGCTGCCTGCTCGCCCCCGAACTCATCCGCGACGGCCACGAGGTGGTGGGTCTGGACACCGGCTTCTACAAGGCCGGCTGGCTGTACAACGGCGTCGACACGACGCCGTTGACGCTGGTCAAGGATCTCCGCCACATCACGGCCGACGACCTCGACGGGGTCGACGCGATCGTGCACATGGCCGAGTTGTCCAACGACCCGCTGGGTCAGTTGTCGCCGACCATCACCTACGAGATCAACCATCAGGGCTCGGTCCGGCTGGCCCGGTTGGCCAAGCAGGTGGGGATCTCCCGCTTCGTCTACATGTCGTCCTGCAGCGTGTACGGCGTCGCCGACGGGGAGGTCGACGAGACGTCGCCGATCAACCCGCAGACCGCGTACGCCGAGTGCAAGACGCTCGTCGAGCGTGACCTGCAGGCGATGGCCGACGACGACTTCTCGCCGACGTTCATGCGCAACGCGACCGCGTTCGGCGCCTCACCTCGTCAGCGTTTCGACATCGTCCTGAACAACCTGTCGGGTCTGGCCTGGACCACCAAGAAGATCGCCATGATCAGCGACGGCAGTCCGTGGCGCCCGCTGGTGCACGGCCTGGACATCGCGCAGGCGATCCGGTGTGTGCTCGACGCCCCGCGCGACCTCGTGCACAACGAGATCTTCAACGTGGGGTCCAGCGAGCAGAACTACCGGGTGCGCGAGATCGCCGAGATCGTGGGCGACGAGTTCCCCGGCTGCGAGGTCACCTTCGGCGAGTCCGGCGGTGACGACAACCGCAGCTACCGCGTGTCCTTCGAGAAGATCGCCAACAAGCTGCCGGGTTTCGCGTGCCAGTGGGACGCGGTCAAGGGCGCAGCCCAACTGCACAAGGTGTTCCGCACCATCGACCTGGACGAGGCCACCTTCACCGGTCGCGGCCACACCCGCCTGCTGCAGCTGCAGCACCTGATCAGCACCGGTCAGGTCGACGCCGATCTCTTCTGGAGCCAGCCATGATCATCAACCGCACGCCCATCGAGGACGTCGCCGTCATCGACCTCGAGCTCCGCTCCGACGACCGCGGCTTCTTCGCCCGGACCTTCTGCGTCTCCGAGTTCGGCGCCGCCGGACTGAAGACCGTCGTCGAGCAGTGCAACCAGTCGTTCAACCACCGGGCGGGGACGCTCCGGGGCATGCATTTCCAGATCGCCCCCCATCCGGAGGCGAAGCTGGTCCGCTGCATCCGGGGTGCGATCGTCGACATCATCGTCGACATGCGCCCGGAGTCGCCGACCCGGCTGCAGCACGTCGCGGTCGAGCTCACCGCGGACAACCGCCGGGCTCTCTACGTGCCGCCGTACTTCGCCCACGGGTACCAGACGCTCGTCGACGACACCGAGGTCATGTATCAGGTCAGCGGCTCCTACGAACCGACGGCCGAGCGGGGGCTGCGCCACGACGACCCGACCCTGGGCCTGGAGTGGCCGCTGCCGGTTTCGGTGATCAGCGCCAAGGACGCCTCGTGGCCACTGATCGCCGACCGCGACGTGCGTGACTACGGCTGGCAGCCCGAGACGGTCGGAGCCCGCTCGTGATCTTGGTCGACACCGCACTGCAGCGCCGCGAGGCCGAAGGACGCCCGATCCGGGTGGCTCTGGTCGGCGCCGGGTTCATGGGGCGCGGTCTGGTCAACCAGATCGTGCACTCGACGCCCGGCATGACCGTGGCCGCCATCGTCAACCGTACGGTGTCCAAGGCCGGACGCGCCTACGCCGAGGCCGGTGTGACCGGTGCTCGGCAGGTGAGCACCGTGGCCGAGGCCGAGGCCGCCCTCGCCGCCGGCGTTCCGGTGATCAGCGACGACTTCGCGGCCGTCGTGCCCGCGGTGCAGATCGACGCGGTCGTGGACGCGACCGGTGCGGTGGAGCACGGCTGCCACCTGGCGCTGTGCGCGATCGACCACGGCAAGCATCTGGTCCTGATGAACGCGGAGGTCGACGGCACCGTGGGCCCGATTCTCAACCTGCGCGCCAAAGCGGCGGGCGTGGTGCTGACCGGATGCGACGGGGACCAGCCCGGGGTCCAGATGAACCTGGTGCGCTTCGTCCGCGGGATCGGCCTCCGGCCCTTGGTCTGCGGCAACATCAAGGGCCTGCAGGACGAGTACCGCACGCCGACCACCCAGAAGTCGTTCGCCGAGCGCTGGGGTCAGGATCCCTACATGGTGACCAGCTTCGCCGACGGCACCAAGATCAGCTTCGAGCAGGCGCTGGTCGCCAATGCCACCGGGATGACCGTGGCGCAGCGCGGCATGCGCGGCTCGGAACACGCCGGCCACGTCGACGAGCTGACCGGCACCTACGACGCGGCCGAACTGGCGGAGCTGGGCGGCGTCGTGGACTACGTCGTGGGCAGCCAGCCGGGGCCGGGCGTGTTCGTGCTGGCCACCCACGAGGATCCGAAGCAGCGTCACTACCTCAACCTCTACAAGCTCGGTGAGGGTCCGCTCTACAGCTTCTACACGCCTTATCACCTGTGTCACTTCGAGGTGCCGCAGACGGTGGCCCGAGCGGTGTTGTTCGGCGACGCGACGATCAGTCCGCTCGGCGCTCCGACGGTCGAGGTCGTCACCTCCGCCAAGCGCGATCTGAAAGCTGGTCAGGTGCTCGACGGGCTCGGTGGCTACGACACGTACGGCGTGGCGGAGCGTGCCGACGTGACCGCGACCGACAACCTCCTACCGATGGGTGTGGCGGAGGGCTGCACGCTCCGTCGCGACGTGGCGAAGGACGACGTGCTCACCTACGAAGACGTCGACCTGCCGGCCGGTCGCCTCGTCGACCAGTTGCGGGCAACCCAGGCGTCCGAGCTGCCCGTTCGCCAGCTGGCGCGGGTCTGAGACTGCGAGAGGCACGTTCGACAAGGCAAAGGGGCCGATCAGCAATGAAAAGTGGTGTGTTCAAGCGACTCGTCGAGTTCGCCGAGGGAGGTAGGTCCGAGGGCGGGAACCATTCGCTGTCGGTGGAGGATCGCGAGGCTCTGGTCACGGAGTACTTCCAGAGCTACGTGGAAAGTGGGATGCGGCGGTGGCGGTACGCCCTTCGTCACCCGGTGAGCAGCGGGCGCGCGTTCAACCATCTGATGCGGCTTCCGCGGCTGACCGCCGAGTTGTCGGACTCCGTCGGCGGCCGGGCCATCTCGGCCGGCTTGGAGCGTGAGCGACCGCTCGTACGCACGCCGGTCCACTCCGCGGTCACGGTGCTCGCCCTCCCCGACACCCCGGAGGAGTACTCGTTCGGCCGGCCGATGCAGACGCTGCGGCGCAAGTGCCGTGAGGCCGAGAAGCGTGGCGTCCGCTGGGCTGCGGTGACCGAGGTCGCCGAGCGGGAGCGGTTGGCGGATCTGGCCGACGACCGGGACGTCACGCATCCGCGCGACGAGTACCGGACCAGCGGCCGGGCCAACCGGGCTCTGCTGGTCCATCCGCTCATGCTCGCGGCCTACGCCGACGACGGCCGGCCGATCCTGGTGTCGATCACGCCGACGGACGGCCGCTGGGCGATCCTGCAGTACTTCCGCACCCTGGAGGACACGCCAGAGGCGAGTGCGGCGCGCTACCTGCTGACCAAGGTGCTCGCCGAGCATCTCATCGAGCGCGGAGTTCGCTATCTGGCCGACAACGCCAGCCCGATGGGCATCAACAGCGGGCTGCGTCACTACCAGCGGATGCTCGGTTTCCGCATCGTCCGGGTCATCCGTCGGCCGGTCGAGCCGCGCGTAGTGGCCAGTGAACCGGCGGAGCAGCCGACGCCCGCGCTGCGGCCCGTGACGCGCTTGTTCGACCAGTCGGACCTGGCCGCCCGCGGCAACCGGCGGACCCGGGTCACTGCTCCTGAGGACGCTCCGGTCGTGGACCGCCGCCACAACGAGACTCACGGCCCTCTCGGCGATCGGGCGTCCGCCTGAGGGTGCGGTCCCTCGTGGCAAGATGCCCAGATGGCGATGACGGCTCAGGTCAAAGCGGAACTGGCGACCATCAAGACCACGAAACCGTGTGACCGTAAAGCCGAAGTGGCGGCCACTCTTCGCTTCGCCGGCGGTCTGCACATCGTCAGCGGCCGCATCGTCATCGAGGCCGAGCTCGATACCGGGGCCGCGGCGCGCCGGCTGCGCACCGAGATCAGCGAGGTCTTCGGGCACCCCAGCGAGATGGTCATCGTCAACGGTTCGGGGATCCGTCGCGGCACCCGTTACGTGGTCCGGGTCATCAAGGACGGTGAGGCGTTGGCCCGGCAGACGGGGCTGATCGACTCGCGCGGCCGTCCCGCGCGGGGGCTGCCGGCTCAGGTGGTGAGCGGCGGGCTGTGTGACTGCGTCGCCGCTTGGCGTGGCGCGTTCCTGGCCCACGGATCGCTGACCGAGCCCGGCCGGTCGATGGCCCTCGAAGTGACCTGCCCTGGACCGGAGGCCGCGCTGGCGCTGGTCGGTGCGGCGCGGCGGTTGGGCATCAGCGCCAAGGCGCGCGAGGTGCGCAACGTGGATCGGGTCGTCATCCGGGACGGTGACGCGATCGGTGCGTTGCTGACCCGGCTCGGGGCCCACGAGTCCGTACTCGCCTGGGAGGAGCGGCGGATGCGCCGCGAGGTGCGGGCCTCGGCGAACCGGCTCGCCAACTTCGACGACGCCAACCTGCGCCGCTCCGCGCGGGCGGCCGTGGCGGCGGGGGCCCGGGTCGAGCGGGCCCTGGAGATTCTCGGCGACGACGTGCCCGAGCATCTGAAGGCCGCCGGTCTGCTCCGGATCGAGAACAAGCAGGCCAGCCTCGAGGAGCTGGGTCAGCTCCACAATCCCCAACTGACCAAGGACGCGGTGGCCGGCCGGATCCGGCGCCTGCTGGCCACGGCCGACAAACGGGCCGGCGAGCTCGGGGTTGCCAACACCGAAGCCAGTCTCACCGCGGAACTCCTCGACGAACCCGACTGACGGTGCCCTGAGCTGCTCGCTGCCTGCCCTGAGCGCAGTCGTTGGGTGTTCCGCGGGCAGAACAGCGCGTGGAGCCTCGGTCTGAGTTCGTTAGGGTGTGACGTGGCCCCCGGCCCCCGCCCCCTGATCAGAGTCTGAGCAAGAGGAGATCGCAGCATGACCGTACGAGTTGGCATCAACGGGTTCGGCCGCATCGGCCGGAACTTCTACCGCGCCGCGCTCGCCGCGGGCGCAGACATCGAGGTGGTCGCGGTCAACGACCTGACCGACAACGCGAGCCTCGGCCACCTGCTGAAGTACGACTCGATCCTCGGACGGTTGGAGGGCGATGTGGTCGCCACGGCCGACGACATCACCGTCGACGGCAAGTCGATCAGGGTCTTCGAGGAACGCGACCCGGCCGCTCTGCCGTGGAGCGAGGTCGGCGCCGATATCGTCGTGGAATCCACCGGGATCTTCACCGACGCCACCAAGGCCAAGGCGCACATCGACGGCGGCGCCAAGAAGGTGATCATCTCCGCGCCGGCCAAGAACGAGGATCTGACCGTCGTCCTCGGGGTCAACGACGACGCGTACGATCCCGCGTCGCACCACATCATCTCCAACGCCTCGTGCACCACGAACTGCCTGGCGCCGATGGCCAAGGCCCTGAACGACGAATTCACCATCGTCAAGGGTCTGATGACCACCATCCACGCCTACACCCAGGATCAGAACCTGCAGGACGGCCCGCACAAGGACCTCCGCCGGGCCCGGGCCGCCGCGCTCAACATCGTGCCCACCTCCACCGGTGCCGCCAAGGCCATCGGCCTCGTGTTGCCGGAGCTGAAGGGCAAGCTCGACGGCTTCGCGCTTCGGGTGCCGGTCGCCACCGGCTCGGCCACCGACTTGACCTTCGAGGCCGGTCGGGAGACCTCGGTCGAGGAGGTCAACGCCGCGGTGAAGGCGGCGGCCGAGGGGCAGCTCAAGGGCTACCTCAAGTACACCGAGGACCCGATCGTCTCCAGCGACATCGTGACGGATCCCAGCTCCTGCATCTTCGACTCCGGACTGACCAAGGTGATCGGCAACCAAGTGAAGGTGGTCGGCTGGTACGACAACGAATGGGGCTACTCCAACCGCCTCGTCGACCTGGTCGGTCTGGTCGCCAAGTCCCTCTGACCCCACCCCTTTCCGCGACCCGTCACATCTTCGGCCGTTTCGGCGGCGTGTCGCGGCGGAAGTGACGACTCGGCGAGAGGCGCGAGCATGAAGTCGATACCGGATCTCGGTGATCTGCGCGGCAAACGGGTCTTGATCCGTTGCGACCTGAACGTCCCGCTGGACGGTGACCAGATCACCGACGACGGGCGGATCCGCGCGTCGCTGCCGACGCTGAACGAGCTGCGGGAGGCTGGCGCCAAGGTGGTCGTGCTTGCTCACCTCGGTCGCCCCAAGGGTGAGCCGAATCCCAAGTACTCGTTGGCTCCGGCGGCGAAGCGACTGAGTGAGTTGCTGGGGGCGGAAGTGAAATTGGCCTCCGATGTCGTGGGGGACGGGGCTTTGGAGGTCACCGGCGGTCTCGCCGACGGCGAGGTGGCCATGCTGGAGAACGTCCGGTACGAGCCGGGCGAGGAGTCCAAGGACGAGGCCGAACGCGGCCGGCTGGCCGACGCCTACGCCGCGTTGGGCGACGTCTTCGTGTCCGATGGCTTCGGCGTGGTGCACCGGAAGCAGGCCTCCGTCTACGATCTGGCCACACGGTTGCCGAGCGCGGCCGGATCGCTGGTGCAGGCCGAGGTCGAGGTGCTGAGGCAACTGACCGAGAAGCCCCAGCGGCCGTACGTGGTGGTGCTCGGCGGGGCCAAGGTCTCCGACAAGCTCGCCGTCATCGCGAACCTGATCAAGGCCGCTGACACCTTGGTCGTCGGCGGTGGGATGGTCTTCACCTTCCTGGCGGCGCAGGGCTTCGGGGTGGGAAAGAGCCTGCTGGAGGCGGACCAGATCGATGCCGTCAAGGGCTACCTCAACGACGCCGCGGCCGGTGGCACCCAGATCGTGTTGCCGTCCGACATCGTCGTCGCGCCGGAGTTCAAAGAGGATTCCCCACCGAGCGTGGTGGCCGCCAACGCGATTCCGGATGATCAACTCGGCCTGGACATCGGTCCCGAGTCGTCTCGCGTTTTCGCGGCGGTCGCCGCCAACGCCAAGACCGTGTTCTGGAACGGCCCGATGGGCGTGGCCGAGTGGGAGAGCTTCGCCGGTGGCACGAAGGCGGTGGCCCAGGCGCTGACCGAGGTCGACGGCCTGTCGGTGGTCGGCGGTGGTGACTCCGCGGCGGCCGTACGTGATCTTGGTTTTGCCGACGACGACTTCGGCCACATCTCGACCGGGGGTGGGGCGAGCCTGGAGTACCTGGAGGGCAAGACCTTGCCCGGATTGGCTGTGCTCGATGAGAACGGTGGATGAGCGTGCCGCGTAAGCCCTTGATGGCCGGCAACTGGAAGATGAACCTGAACCACGTCGAAGCCGTGGGTCTGGTGCAGAAGCTGACCTGGACGCTGGAGGACAAGCGGCACGATCCGGCCAAGTCTGAGGTCGTGGTGATCCCGCCGTTCACCGACCTGCGCACCGTGCAGACTCTCGTGGAGGGGGATCGGCTCAACCTCGGCTACGGCGCACAGGATCTATCGCCGTTCGACAACGGGGCCTACACCGGCGATATCTCGGCGGAGATGCTCGTCAAACTCGGCTGCCGGTACGTCGTCGTCGGGCACTCGGAGCGCCGGCGTTTCCACGGCGAGGACGACAACATCGTGAACGCCAAGACGATCAAGGCGACGTCGGCCGGCATGACGCCCATCGTCTGCGTCGGTGAGGGTTTGGCCGTACGGCAGGAGCTCCGCCAGGTTCCGTACACCCTCAGCCACGTCGAGGGCGCCCTGACCGGTCTGACCGCCGCGCAGGTCGGCGCGCTCGTGATCGCCTACGAGCCGGTGTGGGCCATCGGTACCGGGCGAGTAGCCACCCCCGAAGACGCGCAGGAGGTGTGCTCGGCCATCCGCGGCTGGATCCGTGAACAGCACGGGCCGGACGTGGCCGAGGAGATCCGCATCCTCTACGGCGGGTCGGTCAACGCCAGCAACGTCGCCGCCCTGATGGCCGAGGAGGACATCGACGGCTGCCTGGTGGGCAACGCCAGCCTCGACGTCGAGCAGTTCGCCGCCATCGCGCGGTTCTACGATATGCCCCTCCTCTAGCTGTCGGCTCGGGCGGCGATTCCAGTTTCAATCGTGATGGCGGACATTGCCGAGCGGTGAGTTAGGCTTCTCGGGTGGTTTTGGCCCTCGTACCGCTGATGACGACACCGATCCTGGTTTTCTCGATCGTGTTGTCCATCACCAGCGTTGCCTTGGCGCTTTTTGTCTTGATGCACAAGGGTCGCGGCGGTGGGCTCTCGGATCTCTTCGGTGGTGGGATCTCCACGTCGATGGGTGGCACGTCGGTGGCTGAGCGGAATCTCGACCGGCTGACGATCATCGTCGCCGTGGTCTGGTTGGCCTGCATAGTGGCCCTCGGTTTGCTCTACAAGCTGGGCGCCTAGCCCAGCGGCTGTTTGTCGGAAACTGCGTAACACGAGGAGATCAGCGTGACCGGTGGAAGTGCCATTCGGGGGAGTCGGGTCGGTGCCGGCCCGATGGGCGAGGCGGAGCGCGGCGACGCGGCCCCCCGGCTGTACGTCTCCTACTTCTGCGCCCATGGACACGAGACCCGGCCCGCCTTTGCTGCCGACGCACAGATCCCGGAGACGTGGGACTGTCCCCGCTGCGGATTGCCGTCGAACCTGGATTCGACCAATCCGCCCCCGCCGCCCAAGATCGAGCCGTACAAGACCCATCTGGCCTACGTGAAGGAACGCCGCACCGACGCCGAAGCGGCCGACATCCTGAGCGAAGCCCTGCAGCACCTGCGCGACCGCCGTAACCGCGGCGAAGTCATCTACTGATCCGCCAGTTATCGCCGCTCGGAGCGATCTCGTCGCGCGTTCCAGGCCGTTGATCAGGAGGCTAGCGGGCTCCTGATGTCGTCTTGAGCCCGCTGACCTCCTGATCGCGCAAGGTGGACCCCTCGGCGGTAGTCGGTTCAGTGCGGCCGCGAACCAGCCCGAGCCGTCACTTCTGCGGCGACACGCCGCCGAAAAGGCCGAAGATGTGACGGGTCGGCTAGATCAGGCCGCGTTGCAGCAGGTCTGGCGGCAGCTGGCCCGCGGCGGCTCGATCGATCAGCCAGAGAGTGCGCTGGGCGCCGGCCACTCCGGCAGCGGGCACCTGGACCGGCCCGGTGCCGAGCAGGGCCATCTTCGCCGCGCCCGCCTTGTCCTCGCCGCTGACCAGGAACCACACCTCGGCGGAGGCGTTGATCACCTCGAGGGTGAGGCTGATGCGCTCGGGCGGCGGTTTGGGCGAGGAACGTACGCCGATCACGCGGCCCCGCTCGTACGACGACGGGTGCTCCGGGAAGATCGAGGCGACGTGGCCGTCCGGCCCCATACCGAGCAGGCAGATGTCGAACGTGGTGTCGCCCAGCTCACCGGCGTACGCCTCGGCGGCCTCGTCCAGATCGAGACCGCCGTCGCTGGCCGGCATCGGGTGGATGCGGCTGCCCTCCAACGGCAGGGCCGGAGTCAGCACATCCATGGCCTGCTTGGCATTGCGGTCGTCGTCGTTCGCGGGGACAAAGCGCTCGTCACCCCACCACAGCTCGACGCGGGTCCAGTCGACCGCCGAGTGGCGGCCCTCCGCGGCCAACCGGTCGTAGGCCTGACTGGCGATTCGCCCACCGGTCAACGCGATCTGAGGCACCTGGAAGTCCCGCTGGAGCTCGGTGATCCGGGCCAGCAGACGGGCGGACAGCGCCTCCGCGACCTCGTCGGCGCCGCCATGCACGAGGACCTCGGTTCCGCCGTTCGCCATCAGCTGACCTGCTGCCGGGTCCGCCGCGTCGCCTTCGTCGTCGTGCTCGCCACCGCCCTCTTCGCCGGCCGGGCGGCTGCCTTCTTGGCCGGCGCGCTCGTCCGATCGGACTTCATCCGATCGGACTTCAGGAGTGCCTTGACGGCGCCTTCGTAGACCGGGTCGTCGTCGAGTCGGCGGAGTTCCTCACTGATCAGATCCGTGATCTCCCGCCGCTTCAGGGCCACCAGACGCTCCGGTTGTCCGGGCACGGCGTAGGAGGCGAGCAGGCCGTCGGGGCGGGTGATGGCGATGTCGCCGGCGGCCGTGGTCATCCGGACGGCGGTGATGCCCGGACCGTCGCTGGCCTGAGCCCGTACCGGCAGCTTCAGCCGCGTCTGCAACCAGGTCGCCAACAATTCGGCCGACGGATTTCCTCGCACCGCCTCGACCGTCACGGCCTTGATCCGGGCCGGGTACTGATCCAGGGCAGCGGCCAGCAGTCCCCGCCACCGGGTCAACCGGGTCCAAGCGAGGTCGGTGTCGCCGGGCCGGTAGCTCTTGGCCCGCTCCAGCAGCGCCGCCCGGGAACGGACGACGGCGGCGGCGTCCGTCAGTCGCCGTACGGCCAACCCGGAGAGTTCCTCGTTGGCCGGGCTGGCGGGACAGGGCCCGGGCCACCAGACCACCACCGGCGAGTCCGGCAGGAGCAGCGGCCGGATGACCGAGGCCGGGTGCGCGCCCACCGGGCCGCGCATCCGGATCACCACCACCTCCCCCGGTGTGCCCTCACCCATCCGGACCTCGGCGTCGAGCGACGACAGGCGGCCACCGGCGATGACGACCAGCAGGATGCGGGCCGGATGCTCCCGCCCGGCCAGCGTGCTCGCCTCCAGGGCCTCCGCGTAGTCCTTCTCGTCACAGACGACGATCAGCGTCAACACCATGCCCATCGAGGGGCTGCCCGCGTTGCGCCGAGCCTTCAGCAGGGCCGCGGAGATCTGGGCCGACGTGGTGTCGGTGAGCACGATGGTCATACGGGTCTGCTCAAGGCCGCCGCCAGGTGAAGCCGTCCCGGGCCAGCATCTCCTCGGCGCCGGCGGGCCCCCACGACCCGGGTTCGTACGGTTCGGGCATCGTCTTCAAGCCGGCCCAGTAGTCCAGGATCGGGTCGAGGAGCTCCCAGGACAGTTCGACCTCCTCATGCTGCGGGAACAGGGGCGGATCGCCGAGCAGGACGTCCAGGATCAACCGCTCGTACGCCTCGGGCGAGGACTCGGTGAACGAGCCGCCGTACGCGAAGTCCATGTTGACCTCACGGATCTCCATCTGCGTCCCCGGCACCTTCGCCCCGAAGCGCAGCGTGACGCCCTCGTCGGGCTGGATCCGCAGCACCAAGGCGTTGTAGCCGAGTTCCTCGGTGTCGGTCGCCGTGAACGGAAGGTGCGGCGCGCGCTTGAAGCCCAGGGCGATCTCGGTGACCCGGCGGGCCAGCCGCTTCCCGGCGCGGAGGTAGAACGGCACCCCCGCCCAGCGTCGGTTGTCGATGTCGACCCGGAACGCGGCGTACGTCTCGGTCTTGGAGTCGGCCGGAATCGCCTTCTCCTCCAGGTAGCCGAGAACCTTCTCCCCGCCGGCCCAGCCGCCGTGATACTGACCGCGCGCCGTGTGCAGGTCCATCCGCACGGGGGGCCGGGCGGCGGCGAGCACCTTCTGCTTCTCGGCCCGCAGCTGGGCCGCCTCGAAGGAGGTGGGCTCCTCCATGGCGGTCAGCGCCAGCAACTGGAGCAGGTGATTCTGGATGACGTCCCGCGCGGCCCCGATGCCGTCGTAGTAGCCGGCCCGGCCACCGATGCCGATGTCTTCGGCCATGGTGATCTGCACATGATCGACGTAGTTGTTGTTCCACACCGGCTCGAACAGCTGGTTGGCGAACCGCAGCGCCATCATGTTCTGCACGGTTTCCTTGCCCAGATAGTGATCGATGCGGAACACCGACGGGGCCGGGAACACGCTCGAGACGATCCGGTTCAGCTCTTGGGCACTGGTCAGATCGTGACCGAAGGGCTTCTCGATCACCACTCGGCTCCAGCGGCCGGTCTGCTCGTCGGCGAGGCCCTGTTCGCGGAGCTGGTCGACCACGGTCTGGAACAGCCCGGGCGGGATGGACAGGTAGAAGGCGTGGTTGCCACCGGTACCCCGGGCCTCGTCCAGCTCGGAGATCGTCTCGCTCAGCCGTACGAACGAGTCATGATCACCGATCTGGCCGGGCACGAAGCGGATCCCCTCGGACAGCTGCCGCCAGACCTCCTCCCGGAACGGAGTGCGGGCGTGCTGCCTGACGGCGTCGTGCACGATCTTGGCGAAGTCCTGGTGCGCCCAGTCCCGGCGAGCGAACCCGACGAGGGCGAAACCGGGGGGCAGGAGCCCGCGATTGGCCAGGTCGTAGACCGCGGGCATCAGCTTCTTGGTCGACAGGTCGCCCGTCACCCCGAAGATCACGAGAACGCACGGACCGGCGATCCGGGGCAGTCGTCGGTCTTCGGGGTCGCGAAGCGGGTTGGGACGCGCCAGAACGGTCACCAGCGGAGTCTCGAGGCGCGGAGCCTGCGCGAACCGGACAACATCAGCCCTTGTGCGAGGCCTGCTGCTGTGCCGCTTCCTTGTCCTCGCCCTCGAGAGCGGCCCGCACGGTCTCGACCAGCTCGTGCCAGGACTTCTCGAACTTGTCCACGCCCTCGGTCTCCAGGACGTTGACCACGTCGTCGTACGCGATGCCCTGTTCGGCGATGGCGTCGAGCACCTCCTGGGCCTCGGCCTCGGTGCCGCTGACCTTGTCGCCCTCCACCTCGCCGTGATCGGAGAAGGCGTCCATCGTCTTCTCCGGCATGGTGTTGACGGTGTTGGCGACGACCAGCTCCGTCACGTACAAGGTGTCGGGCAGAGCCGGATCCTTGACGCCGGTCGAGGCCCAGAGTGGCCGCTGCTTGTTGGCGCCCTTGGCCTCGAGCTCCGCCCAGCGGTCGGTGGCGAAGGCCCGCTCGTAGAGGGCGTACGCCAGCCGGGCGTTGGCGATCGCCGCCTTGCCCTTCAGCGCTTTCGCATCGTCGGTGCCGACGGCGTCCAGCCGCTTGTCCACCTCGCTGTCGACCCGGGAGACGAAGAACGAGGCCACACTGTGGATGGTGCTGAGGTCGTGGCCGTTGGCCGCAGCCTGCTCCAGTCCCGCCAGGTAGGCGTCGATGACTCCTTGGTACCGCTCCAGGGCGAAGATCAACGTGACGTTGACGCTGATCCCCTCGGAGATCGTCTTGGTGATCGCCGGCAGGCCGGGCTCGGTGGCCGGGATCTTGATCAAGGTGTTGGGCCGGTCCACCGTCTTCCACAGATCGACGGCCTCGGCGATCGTCTCCTCGGTCTGCATCGCGAGCAGCGGGCTTACCTCGATCGACACCCGGCCGTCGACTCCGTTCGTCGCACGGTAGGTCTCGCTCATGACGTCGCAGGCGTTGCGGACGTCGTCGGTGGTCAACGCGCGGATGGCGTCGTCGACATCGGCGCCGGAGGAGGCGAGCTCGTTCATCTGGGCGTCGTAGGCCTCACCCTTGGCCAACGCGGTAGCGAAGATCGTCGGGTTGGTCGTGACGCCGGTCACCGACTTCTCGGCGACGAGCTGGGCGAGGTTGCCGGAGTTCAGCCGTTCGCGGGAGAGGTCGTCCAGCCAGATGGAGACGCCGGCGTCGGAGAGTTCCTTCAGTCGATCACTCATGATCAGTCCTTCGTTGTGGCCTGTGTTGCGGACAGACGGTTTCAGCTGATGGTGACGCCCGGATGCTCCTCCAGATCGGCGGTGGACTTCGGTCCACTCGCCGCCGGATGGAGGGGTGCGCCTTCGAGAGAGGCGGCGTGCAGGCTCTCCTTGGCCGCGGCGACGACGGTAGCGCCGCTGAAGCCGAACTCGGCGAAGAGCAGGGCGCCCGAGGCACTGGCCCCGTAGTGGTTGATGCTGATGATCCGGCCGGCGTCACCGACGAGGTCCCGCCAGCCGGTGCCGACACCGGCCTCGATACTGACCCGTGCCTTGATGTTCGCCGGGATGACCGATTCGCGGTAGGCGTCGTCCTGCTCGTCGAACCATTCCCGGCAGGGCATGGAGACGACCCTGGCCTTGATGTCCTCCGCCGCCAAGGCTGCGGCGCCCTCGACGGCCCACTGGACCTCCGAGCCGGTGCCGATCAAGATCACGTCCGGATCGCCGTCGGAATCCTTGAGGACGTAGGCGCCCTTGCCGACCTCACCGGTGTCGGCGAAGCCGTCGGCACCGCGCGGCACGATCGGCAGGTTCTGCCGGCTCAAGATCAAACCGGCCGGCCGGTCGGTGTTCTTCAAGATCGTCGCCCAGCAGGCTGCCGTCTCGTTGGCGTCCATCGGCCGTACGACATCCAACCCGGGAATCGTCCGCAGCGCGGCCAGATGCTCGATCGGCTGGTGGGTGGGGCCGTCCTCGCCCAGGCCGATCGAGTCGTGGGTCCAGACGTAGGTGACGGGCACGCGCATCAACGCCGAAAGCCGCACGGCGGCCCGCATGTAATCGCTGAAGGTGAGAAACGTGCCGCCGTACGGGCGGGTGCCGCCGTGCACCTTGATGCCGTTCATGATCGCGCCCATGGCGTGTTCGCGGATGCCGAAGTGCAGCACGCGTCCGTACGGGCCGCCCTGAAACATCTTCGTCTGCCGGTCGGTCGGCAGGAAGCTCGGCTCGCCCTTCGGCGTGGTGTTGTTGGACTCGGCCAGGTCGGCCGAGCCGCCCCACAACTCGGGCAGCTTCGGAGCCAGGTCGCTGAGGATCTTTCCTGACGCAGCGCGGGTCGCGATGCCCTTGGGGTCGGCGTCCCAACTCGGCAGGGCGTCCTCCCAGCCGGGGGTCAGCTCGTCGGACACCATGCGCTCGTAGAGCGACTTGGCCTTCGGGTTGGCTTTCGCCCAGGCATCGAACGCCGTCTGCCAGTTCGCCTGCGCCTGCTGACCCCGCTCCAGCAGCGAACGCGTGTGGCCGATGACCGCGTCGGAGACCTCGAAGGTCTGCTCCGGATCGAAGCCGAGGACCTTCTTGGTCGCCGCGACCTCGTCCGCGCCGAGGGCAGCACCGTGGGCCTTGCCGGTGTTCTGCAGATTGGGTGCCGGCCAGCCGATGATGGTGCGCAGGCTGATGAAGCTCGGCCGGTCGGTGACCGCCCGCGCGGCGTCGAGGGCCTCGGACAGCGCCGTGACGTCCTCCACGTAGCGGGTGCCGTCGTTGGTCCAGTCGATGGACTGCACGTGCCAGCCGTAGGCCTCGTAGCGGGCCGCCGTGTCCTCGGAGAGGGCGATGTTGGTGTCGTCCTCGATGGAGATGTGGTTGTGGTCGTAGATCAACGTCAGGTTGCCGAGCCGCTGGGTCCCGGCGAGGGAGGACGCCTCGGAACTGATGCCCTCCTCGATGTCGCCGTCGGAGGCCAGCGCGTAGATCTGATGATCGAAGACCGACTCGCCCTCGGGTGCATCGGGATCGAGCAGGCCACGCTCGCGGCGGGCCGCCATGGCCATCCCGACCGCGTTGGCGACGCCCTGGCCGAGTGGCCCGGTGGTGATCTCCACGCCCTTCGTGTGTCCGTACTCGGGGTGTCCAGGCGTCTTGGATCCCCACACACGCAGGGATTTGATGTCGTCGAGCTCGAGGCCCCAGCCGCCGAGGTAGAGCTGGATGTAGAGCGTCAGGCTGGAATGTCCGCAGGACAGCACGAAACGATCACGCCCGGGCCAGTGCGGGTCGGCCGGGTTGTGCCGCATCACCTTCTGGAAGAGGAGGTACGCCACGGGCGCCAGGCTCATGGCCGTGCCGGGATGGCCGTTCCCGACCTTCTGCACGGCGTCGGCCGCCAGCACTCGTACGGTGTCGATCGCCCGGGCGTCCAGATCCGTCCAGCCCTCGGGCAGGACGGGAGCGTCGGTTTGGGTGTCGGTCACGTCGTCTCAATCCTTCCGAGTCGATCCTTCGTGGATCGCCGTGCAGTCCAGGACAGTTCGAACCCTACCGGTGGGTTCCCTGCTCCGGAACCGGGCCCGGACCAGGGCGGCACGCCCGTAAGGAGACTCATGACCGGCGTGTTGCCGGACCGAGATGTGAATCGGGGAAGCGGGCCATAGACTTCCGCGGGTGACCAGCATCGACGTGACGGGTCGGGTGTCGACCGACGCCACCACCGGTCTCGATTCTGGTCTCGGTGCTCTGGATCTCGGACACGCTCCGGTCCGCATCCGCGATGTCGTTTCGGCGTACGTCGGCCTCACCAAACCGCGGATCATCGAGCTCCTGCTGGTGACGACCGTGCCGGCCATGTTCCTGGCGGCCGGCGGAATCCCGAGCCTCCGGTTGGTGGCGCTCACCATGATCGGCGGCTGCCTGGCCGCGGCCAGTGCCAACGCGATCAATTGCGTGCTGGACCGCGACATCGACGAGCAGATGCGCCGGACCCGGCGCCGGCCCCTGCCTCGACACGCCATCGGGGCGCGGTCGGCCACCGTCTTCGGCCTGGTGCTGGGCGTGGCTGCCACCTTGTGGCTGGGCTTCTTCGTGAACTGGTTGTCCGCCGGCCTGGCGCTGGCGGCGAACGCGTTCTACGTCTTCGTCTACACGTTGTGGCTCAAGCGGCGGACGTCGCAGAACATCGTCTGGGGTGGGATCGCCGGCTGCTTTCCGCCCCTGATCGGCTGGACTGCCGTGACGGGGTCGGTGGCCTGGGCGCCGATCGTCCTGTTCGCCATCGTGTTCTGCTGGACTCCACCGCACACCTGGGCCCTCGCCCTCCGCTACCGGGAGGACTACGCCCAGGCCGGCGTGCCGATGCTGCCGGTGGTGCGATCTGCGCCCACGGTGGCCAGCCGGATCCTGCTCTACTCGGTGATCACCGTCGTGGTCTCGCTGGCGCTCTGGCCCGTCGCCGGGACCGGCTGGTTGTATCCGGCGGTCGCGGCCGTGGCCGGTGCCGCCTTGATCGGGGAGGCTTGGGCTCTTCGCAGCCGGGCTCGCCGCGGACTCGTCGACGCGGCATTGCGTCCGATGCGGCTCTTCCACTGGTCGAACTCCTACCTGGCGCTCGTGTTCGTCGCGGCCGCCGTGGATCCGCTGCTGCGCTGAGATCTGGCGGAGGCATGGCTCAGTCGGTCGAGTTGCTGCTGGATGCCCGGGCCGACGCGGCCGTCCGGGCGCAGTGGGACGCCCTCGCCGAAGCCGGTCTGCCGAGTGAGCGTCGCTCGGCCGCCGATCTCCATCACCGCCCGCACGTCACCCTGTACGCCGCCGACCGGATCGATCCGGCGGTCGAGACGGAACTCGCGGAGGCCGTGGCCGGACTCCACCTCCAGCTCGTGGTCGGCTCGATCTTGATCTTCGGGCCGCGGCGCGGGCGGAGCGTTCTCGTCCGTTCCGTGGTGCCCAGTGGGGACCTGCTCGGGTTGCAGACCCGGGTCGCCGAGATCTGTAGCGCCGACGCGGAAGGTCAGTTCGGCCCCGGTCGGTGGAGTCCGCACGTCACGCTCGCCCGGCGCGTGCCCAGTGATCGCGTAGGTGCCGCGCTGGAGGTCCTGGGGGAGCCGGACGACGAGCGCGGTGGTCACCAGCTGCCGACGCTGGGACGGCGCGGCTAAGCGGTCGTGGCTGCTCTGACCCTCGTACGTCCACCGAACCGCCCGAGGCATGACCCTCCGAGGGGTGAGGATATTCCCGAGGTCATCTGAATCAGTGGCTTCCCGATGACGATCGGTACGGACCAGTCTGCAGCTCCTCGTCCGCCATATCCCCCCGTAACACCTGAGGAGCACACCATGCATGATCATTTTCCGACCCTCGATGGCGAACCGCAGACCGACGTTGCGCCGCTCGGTGAACGGTCCGTCGAGCGACGAACCCTGCTGCTCGGCCTGGCGGCTTCCGCCGTCGGAGTCGCCGGCGCCGGCGCGATCGGCACCCTGCCGGCATCGGCCGCATCGACATCACAGAACGGGTGGCCGGTCATCACCACCGCCGGCAGCGCGGCTCTCGATCGCGGCTTCGTCGGCGGCGGCGTCACCTTCCCTGGCGGCGTGCGTCGCGGAGACGTCTCCACGATCCTGCGCTACGTGGCCAACCGCTTCGATCGCGAGGTCGAGAACCTGCGCAGCGGCTGGTGCTGGGGCTGGGCCTACCGCAGGATCCGGAACGGTTCCCAGTACTCGAACCACGCCAGCGGCACCGCCATCGACGTCAACGCCCCCGAGCATCCGCTCGGCGTCGCCGGCACGTTCTCGGCCGCGCAGGTACGCAAGATCCGGGCGATCCTGGCCGCCTGCGACGGCGTCGTGCGTTGGGGCGGCAACTACAGCGGCCGCAAGGACGAGATGCACTTCGAGATCAACAAGCGTCCGGGCGATCCGGCGGTGCGCCGCCTGGCCGCCAAGCTCGGTGGAAGCGCACCGCCGCCCCCACCGCCCCCACCGCCGCCCGCGAGTGGCTGGCCGAGGCTGCGCACCGGCTCCCGCGGTTTCGCGGTGAAGACGGCACAGTTGCTGCTGGTGCACGCCGGCTACCGGATCGCCGCGGACGGCATCTTCGGGGCCGGGACGAAGAACGCGGTCGTCGCCTTCCAGCGGAGTCGCCGGCTGACCGCCGACGGCATCATCGGCCCCAACACGTGGGCCAAGCTGATCGTCGGCGTCCGGCAGGGTTCGCGAGGTTACGCCGTCCGAGCGGCACAGACGGCGCTGAACGCCCATGGGGCCCGACTCGTCGTGGACGGCATCGCCGGCGCGGGCACGCGTAGTGCGATCATCGCGTTCCAGCGTCGCCGGGGGTTGGTCGCCGACGGCATCGTCGGGTCGAAGACCTGGGCCGCGCTGGTCTGATCGTCGTTCGCTGGGGATGGTCGGGCGTGGCCTCGACCATCCCCAGCCGATCAGTCGACCCCGACGAGCTCGCTCGGCGTCCGCGTGGGCGCCGGCGACGTGCGAACGGAGAGCATCAGGTTGGTGGCGGCGGCGACCGCGAGGGCAGCCCCGAGGAGATGGAGCGCCACCAGCGGGATGGGCAGTCCCAGGTGGTACTGGGTCAGCCCGAGTGCCGCCTGCGCCAGTTCGACGACGAGCAACAGCACCGCGGCCCGGCTGCGCAGCTGCCAGACACAACCAAGCGTTGCGCCGATGGTCACGTACACGGCGGCGGCGTGGACGTGGGAGGCGAGAGCGGGATCGAGGCCGGTGCGGATGGCGTACTGATCACCGGCGTGGGGGCCGCTGCCCGTCACGACCGTCCCCAGCCACACCGCCACCCACATGGCGACGAAGGTGACGCGCGTCAGGACCCGGGCCGACCGGGCGGCGGGTTGCCGCGGGACCAGCCACACCTTGCGGATCAGCCAGACCGCCAGCGCGATCAAGATCATCGAGACGAGGAAGTGGAAGGCGACCACGAACGGGTTCAGATGGGTCCAGACGCTGATACCGCCGATGATCGCCTGCGCCGGAATGCCGAGCGCCATGCCTGCGGCGAGCCAGCGAAGATCGCGCCGTGCCCCGTGCTCGTCGCGGTAGCGCACGGCGGCGACGAAGGTGAGCAGCGCGACGGCGATCAACACGAAGGTGAGCAGCCGGTTCCCGAACTCGATGGCGCCGTGGATCCCTAGCTCGGGATGGCTGACGTATGAGTCCTCCGTGCACCGGGGCCACGTCGGGCAGCCCATTCCCGAGCTCGTCAGACGCACCACCCCGCCGGTGACCACGATGCCGATGTTGGCCACCAGCGACGCCACGGCCCAGAAGCGGAGGAACCGGTCACCTCGGACCGCCGTCCGCTCCGGTGCGGTCAGGACAGCCATCGGAACCCTCGCCACGCCAGTACCGCCGCGACGCCGCCCCAGATCACCAGCACGAGCAGCGGCCAGCCCAGCGCGACGCCGGACGCCGCCGCACGCAGACCCTCGCCGAGTGCGGCGGTGGGCAAGACCATGATCACGGGCTGCAGGACGTCGGGATAGCGGTCCAGCGGCACGACGAGGCCACCGCCGGCGAGCAGGACCACGTAGATCAGATTTGCGAGCGCCAGCGTCAGCTCGGCGCGCAGCCGGCCGGCCAGAGTCAGGGCCAATCCGGCGAACACGACGCCTGCGAGTACGACGTCGGCCGTCGCGACCAGCCCACTGAGCACGGTCGGTTGCGGGCGCCAGCCGAGGGCGAGGGCGAGAGCGCTCAAGATCACCAACTGGCTCAGCACGATCGCGGTGGTCGCCAGCGCCTTGCCCGTCAGCAGACCGGACCGACCGAGCGGCGTGCAGGCGAGCCGCTCGAGCACGCCGTAGCGCCGTTCGAATCCGGTGGCGATGGCCAGCGAGGTGAACGACGACGACCACACGGCGAGGGCCAGCACCGACGGCGCCAACTCCGCGAAGCCTCCCAGCCAGCCGCCGACCCGGCCGACGATCAAGATCCCCGCCGGGATGACCAGCGCCAAGAGCAGCTGTTCGCCGTTGCGGAGCAGCAGAACGGCCTCCGTACGGGCGTGCGAGAGCACCCGACGTGGCGCCGCAGCGCTCTGTGCGGCGGGACGGAAGTCGAGGACGGTCATGACTGGAGCTTCCTCATGACGCCACTCCCAGCCGCGTGTGGGCCAAAAAGACGTCCTCGAGGCTGCGGCCGCCACGGGTCAACTCGGCGACCGTGCCGGCCACAGTCACCTGACCCTGATCGAGGATGTAGACCTGATCGGCCAGCAACTGCGCTTCGTCCATGGCGTGCGTGGTCAACACGATGCTGACTCCAGCAACCCGCAGCTCTTCGAGGAGGCGCCAGGTGGAACGGCGGGCGTGCGGATCCATGCCGGCCGTGGGCTCGTCGAGGAACACCAGTTCGGGTCGTCCGATGAGGGCACCCGCGAGATTCACCGCCTGCTGCTGGCCACCCGACAGTCGGCGGAACGGCCGCTGGGCCACGTCGGTGATGTCGCAACGCTCCATCAACATGGCGACGTCGTGCGGATGCTCGTACAAGGAGGCGAGGTAGCGCAGCAGTTCCGCGGCCTTGATGCCGGACCAGGCTCCGGTGCTCTGCGGCATCAGCCCGACGCGCGCGGCGGTGGCGGCCGCACCGGGCCGGTCCCCGAGCACCCGGATGATGCCGGCGTCCGGCTTGATCAGGCCCGTACAGCAGCGCAGCAGAGTCGTCTTTCCGGCGCCGTTCGGCCCCAGGATCGCGGTCAACCGACCGCGGGCGGCTCGCAGTCGAAGCCCGTCCAACACCAGACGGCCGCCGAGCCGCGCCGTGACCCCGTCCACCTCGAGGGCAACCTCGAGTGAACGATGCTCGGGCGTGGTCACCGCAGCAGTCTAGATGTCTGATCTCGACGGATCAGCCGGCGAATCCGTCCGGTCCATGAGGGCACGAAGGTAACGCTCGGTGGTCGCGTCCTGGATCCTGCGCGCGACCGGGCCGGCGACGCGGGTGAATTACCGCCCAGGTCGGGAGAAGGCGCGGATCTCGGCTCGTACGGCGCCGTCGGGATCAAGCCGGACGAGGAACCTCTCTTCGCCGGACTCCGGGTGTCCCGGGAGAGTTCCGTAGGCGAATCCGGCGGCGTCGGGCTCCTGCGACCACGTCGACGACTCGGACCGGCGCCTTGATCACCACGGTCCGAAGCGGACCTCGAGCAGCGCGACACCGTCCAGGGTGACGCGGTCGTCGGCGTCGACGTGCACGCCCGCGCGGCGGTGCATGTCCCAGGTCATCAACCGTTCGACCGCGACCTGGAACCAGGATCGACCGGTGCCGATCCGCCGCGATACCTGCACCGTGCGGCAGCGAGCCGGCAGCTCGCCCCGCGTCGCTCCGACCTCGGCGGACGTGAGCGGTTGACCGGCTGGGCCGATCATGAGGAGAGGATGTCGGCCAGGTCGTACTTGACCGGTTCCTCGAGCTGCTCGTACGTGCACGACGTCGGATCCCGGTCGGGGCGCCAGCGGTTGAACTGTGCGGTGTGACGGAACCTGACCCCCTCCATGTGCTCGTAGCGAACCTCGACCACCAGCTCGGGGCGGAGGGGAACAAAGGAGAGATCCTTGCCGGCGTTCCAGCGGCTCGTCTCGGAGTTCCGCGGGGTCCGGGCGCCCTCCTCCTGCTTGGCCCACGCCCAAGGATGATCATCGAAGGTGGTGACGAGCGGCTGCAGCTCGGCGAACAGCTCCTTGCGCCGCGCGGCCGGAAAGGCGCCGATCACGCCGACGCTGGCCAGTTCGCCGGCGTCGTTGTAGAGGCCGAGCAGCAGCGACCCGATGCTGTCCGGGCCACTCTTGTGGACCCGGTAGCCGGCGACGACGCAGTCGGCTGTGCGCTGGTGCTTGATCTTGAACATGGTGCGCTTGTCGGGCTGATAGGTGCCGGCCAAGGGCTTGGCCACGACCCCGTCCAACCCGGCGCCCTCGAACTGCGAGAACCACTCTTGAGCAGTCCCGTGGTCGCGGGTGATCGGTGTGAGGTGGATGGGAGCCCGAGCGTCGCTGAGCGCGTCCTCGAGCGCGGCGCGCCGTTCCTCGAAGGACTGTCTGGTGTAGTCGACGTCGCCGAGCGCGAGCAGGTCGAAGGCGATGAAGCTGGCCGGTGTCTCGACGGAGAGCAGCTTGACCCGGCTCGCGGCGGGATGAATGCGTTGCTGGAGGACCTCGAATTCCAGGCGGTCACCGACCACGACGACGATCTCCCCGTCGACCACGCACTTCTCGGGGAGGTTCGCCTTGACGGCCTCGACCACTTCCGGAAAGTACCGCGTCATCGGACGCTCGTTGCGGGAACCGATCTCGACTTCGTCACCGTCCCGGAAGATGATCGAGCGGAAACCGTCCCACTTCGGCTCGTACGACAACGCGCCGGACGGGATCTCGGGCACCGACTTGGCGAGCATGGGAGAGACCGGCGGCATGACGGGCAGCTGCATGCTGCTCATTCTCACCGACTTGAGCGTTCCAGGCAGAAGTTCTCGAGTGGGCCTGGTGATTCCTAGACTTGCGTGCCATGACCGAGATGGAGCCTGTCGCGACCCAGTCGCCCGGCGCTCCTGCACCAGCCGAGAAGCGGACCAACTACCTCTCATCGGTCGTCGCACTGGTGCTCGGGATCGGGCTGGCGGTCACGGTCAGCGCCGTCTTCGGTGTGGTCGGCTTCGGCGGGGAGCTCGCATCCCAGACCGCCGGAGCGGCGTCCGGCGCCGCGCCGCTGATCCTGGACGGCATCCGGCAACGGCGGGATCGCGTCCGCCGCACGGATCTCGTAGAGCTGAGCCGAGGCCGCCAGGTGCGACCGAAGATCCTGGTCGCCTCGTTGTTCGGCTTCGCCGTTCTGCTGGTCGACAGCGGGATCGGCTACGCCATCGTCAAGGCCACCCAATGGGCCATCCGGCTGGCCGACGGCGATCCGGCCAAGTGGGTCACGGCCGCGGCACGCCCTCGACGGTCGTCGTCGTGACACCGCTCGTGGTGGCAGCAACCGTGTTGTTGGGCCTGGCGGCCGGGCATCGTTTGGGTGAGCAGCGGAAGCGCTGGATCGCGTTCGGCATGGCGATCTACCTCGTGGTCCGCGTCCTGATGCTGAGTCTGGAGACCTCGCTCCCGGTGTACAGCCGAGCGGTCTGGATCTCAGGCGCGCTGTTGACCACCGCGCTGCTCACGGGTGTCGCCCTCCTGGGCGCCTGGTGGGCCAAGAAGACGCAGGCGGTGTTCAACGCCACCTCCTTCTTCCGCCGATTGCCTGATGAGGACCAGGAGGCAGCGCTGGCCCTGCTGGGCGAAACCGTGGACGCTCGCAGGACGCAGGCCGGAACTCAGGCGCCCCTGGGCTCTGAGCCTCACCGGCGAGTTCCGCCCATTCGCGCCTTCGACGCTCCCGGTGCCGACGCTCCGGCCCGGTCAACTCCTCGGTCAACGACCGGTCGACCGCGGCCACCGCTTCGGCGGCCCGTCCCGCACGGGCCAGGAAGTCCGCTCGAACCGCGTGCCAGCGGGGGCTCGCCGGGATCTGTTCCAACGCCTGGAGCCCGCGGTCGGCGCCATCGCGTTCACCGAGGGCCACGGCCCGGGCCAGCGAGGCCGCGGGCGTGGGAGCGACGCTCAGCAACAGGTCGTACAGCCGGACGATCTCGATCCAGTCGGTGGCGACGTAGTCCGGGGCGCGGGCGTGTTCGGCGGCGATGGCGGCCTGCAGCTGGTAGGCATCGGCCAGTCCGGAGGTCCGCCGGAGCGACTCGTTGAGCAGGTCGATGCCCTCGGCGGCCGCATCGGAGTCCCAGCGGGTCCGGTCCTGCTCCGGCAGCACGACGACCTCGCCCGTCGCGTCGGTACGGCCGGCGCGTCGTGCTTCGGTGAGCAGCAGCAGAGCCAGCACTGCGGTCGGCATCGCCTCGTCGGGCATCAGCTCGTGGATCAGCCGCCCCAGCCTGATCGCCTCAGCGCAGACGTCGACGTCGAGCACATCGCTCCCGCCGAGTGGGGCATGACCGGCGGTGTAGAGGCTGTGCACCACGCCGCACACGCCCGCGAGCCGGTTGGGAAGCTCGGCGTCGGTCGGGATCCGGTACGGGATGTGGGCGGTGGCGATCTTCTGCCGGGTCCGGGTCAGCCGCTTGGCCATCGCCGCGGTGCTGGTCAACAACACGGCGGCGACCTGTTCCAGCGACAGCTGGCACAGGGTGCGCAGGGCGAGAGCCACCTGGGCGTCCAAGCGAGAGCGAGGGGTGGCAACAGGTGAAGATGAGGCGCAGTTGATCGTCGCGGATCACACTGTCCGGCGGCGGGTCGGGCGTGAGCAGGTCCATTCGGTCTGCTCCTTCCCGTTCCTTGCCGCGACGCTGGTTCTCCCGGCGCAGCAGATCGATGGCCTTGCGCCGGGCCGCCACGACCAGCCAGGCGCGCGGATCGTCCGGTATCCCGGTGCGCGGCCAGTGCCGGAGGGCGGCGATGGCGGCCTCCTGGACGGCGTCCTCGGCCACACTCCAGCTTCCGGTGGTCCGGACCAGGGTGGCGAGAATGCGTGCCCCCTCGGTCCGAACCACCTCGGCCAGGCGATCGTCCGGCGCGGCCACCTCACCCCATCGTCGGGATGACCGGTCGCACCTCGACCGCACCGTCCCACGAGCCGGGGATGTCGGCGGCCATCGCGATGGCCTGGTCCAGATCGGCCGCCTCGAGCAGATAGAAGCCGGTGAAGGCCTCCTTGGTCTCGGCGTACGGACCGTCCGAGGTGACGACCTCGCCACCACGGGCGCCCTTGACGCGGACCACCGTGGCTGTGCTGGTCGGGTAGAGGGCGGCTCCACCACGAATGGCGTCGGCGTGCTTGTCGCCGAAGTGGCCGTACTCGGTCATCACGTCGGCGTACTCGGGCGCGGACCAGTCGACGTCGGCGGCGTAGATCAGTGCTGCGTACTGTGGCATGGCGGATGCTCCTTCGGTTTGCTCGGAGGGTCCTCGTGACCGCTCTCACCACCATGACGAACGGGAAATTCGCGTGAGGACATCATCCGACCTCCGCAACGTCGGGTAAGGCAGACCTTATTTGATTGGGAAGGTCGAATAAGAGCACACTGGTGTTGTGAAAACCCCCGAACGAGCGGATGTCGGCGCGCCTGGCGCGCCGCTGAGTGGCGATTCCGACGCCTCCACCCGCCAGCGGGTCGCCCGCTCCATTCTCGAGCACGGCCCGTCGACCGCGGCCGAACTCGCGGAGCGGCTCGGGCTCACCGCCGCCGGGATCCGGCGGCACCTCGACGTCCTTCTCGATCAGGGCCGGCTGACCGCCCGCGAGCAGCGGGTCTACGGCTCTCGCGGCCGGGGCCGTCCGGCCAAGGTGTTCGCTCTGACCGATGCAGGACGCAGTGCCTTCTACTCGGCGTACGACGAGCTGGCCGTACGCGCCATCGAGTTCCTGGCCGCCGAAGGTGGTCCCGATGCCGTGGGTCGGTTCGCTGCTGCGCGGATCGACGCTCTGGAGGCGCGCGCGCGGGAGACGCTGTCCGATGTGGACTCGGCGGCGACTCCGGCCGCAGGCCCTGGCCGGCGCGCTGTCCGCCGAGGGCTACGCCGCGTCGGTGCTGCCCTCCGCCGCCGGCGCACAACTCTGCCAGCACCACTGTCCGGTGGCCCACGTCGCCGAGCGGTTTCCGCAGCTGTGTGAGGCCGAGACCGAAGTGTTCTCCCGCCTGCTCGGCGTACACGTCCAACGGCTCGCGACGATTGCCCACGGTGACGGCGTCTGCACGACCCACATTCCCCGAATGAGTAACGAGAGCACCACCCCGACGACCACCTCGAAAGGTAAGTCGATATGACCCAGATCCAAGAGCCCAGCGCCCGCATGGTCGGCACCGGACAGACCCAGGAGCAGCATCTCGACGCTCTGGGCCGCTACAAGTTCGGCTGGTCGGACTCCGACGTCGCCGGCTCGATCGCTCAGCGCGGTCTCACTCCGGAGGTCGTCGCCAACATCTCGCGGCTGAAGGACGAGCCGCAGTGGATGCTCGACCTCCGACTGAAGGGGCACAAGCTGTTCGGCCGCAAGCCGATGCCGACCTGGGGCGCGGAGCTCGAACGACATCGACTTCGACAACATCAAGTACTTCGTCCGCTCCACCGAGAAGCAGGCCACCAGCTGGGACGACCTGCCCGCCGACATCAAGAACACCTACGACAAGCTCGGCATCCCGGAGGCGGAGAAGGCTCGGCTGGTCTCCGGCGTGGCCGCCCAGTACGAGAGCGAAGTGGTTTACCACAAGATCAACGAGGAGCTCGAGAAGCAGGGCGTGATCTTCCTCGACACCGATACCGGGTCTCAAGGAGCACCCGGAGCTGTTCCAGGAGTACTTCGGCACGGTCATCCCGGTCGGGGACAACAAGTTCGCCGCGCTGAACACGGCGGTGTGGTCCGGTGGCTCGTTCATCTACGTGCCGAAGGGCGTGCACGTGGAGATCCCGCTGCAGGCCTACTTCCGGATCAACACCGAGAACATGGGCCAGTTCGAGCGGACCTTGATCATCGTCGACGAGGGCGCGTACGTGCACTACGTCGAGGGCTGCACGGCGCCCATCTACAGCAGCGACTCGTTGCACTCCGCGGTGGTGGAGATCATCGTCAAGAAGAACGCCCGCTGCCGCTACACCACCATCCAGAACTGGTCGAACAACGTCTACAACCTGGTGACCAAGCGAGCCACCTGCGAAGAGGGCGCGACCATGGAGTGGATCGACGGCAACATCGGCTCCAAGGTGACCATGAAGTACCCGGCGGTCTACCTGATGGGCGAGCACTCCCGCGGCGAGACACTGTCCATCGCCTTCGCCGGCGAGGGCCAGCACCAAGACGCCGGCTCCAAGATGGTGCACTGCGCGCCGCACACGTCGAGCTCGATCATCTCCAAGTCGGTGGCCCGTGGCGGCGGCCGGACCTCGTACCGCGGGCTGGTCCAGGTGCAGGAGGGTGCGCACCACTCGGCGTCGATCGTGAAGTGCGACGCGCTGCTGGTCGACCAGATCAGCCGCTCCGACACCTATCCGTACAACGACATCCGCGAGGACGACGTCTCGATGGCCCACGAGGCGACGGTCTCGAAGGTGAGCGACGACCAGCTCTTCTACCTGATGAGTCGCGGGATGGGCGAGGACGAGGCGATGGCCATGATCGTCCGCGGCTTCGTCGAGCCGATCGCCCGCGAGCTGCCGATGGAGTACGCGCTGGAGCTCAACCGGCTGATCGAACTGCAGATGGAAGGGGCGGTCGGTTAGTTCGCTCCCTGAGCTTGTCGAAGGGTCAACCACCGCAACCAAGAAAGAGAACCGTGTCTGTCGACATCCAGCCGAGCGCTGTCGTGGTCGAACCCAACGTGGCCGCCGCGATCGAGCGGCCGGCGTCGCATCTGCACCCGGTCGCCGTCGTACGACCTGGCCGATCACCCCGTGCCGACCGGGACTCGAGGAGGTCTGGCGGTTCACCCCGCTGAAGCGGCTGCGCGTCGCTGCTCAACGCCCCCCTCGCGGAGTCCGGGCACCTGGACTGGGCGGTGAGTGCGCCCGACGAGGTGACGACGAGCTCGATCAGCACGGTCGACGCGGTCGCCCTGGGCGGCCCGGCGCCGGTGGACCGGCTCGCCGCGCTGGCGGTCGCCAACGGCGGCGGCGCCGTGCGGATCGACATCCCGACCGAGGCCGAGCTGGATGCACCGGTGATCATCCGGCTCACCGGAGCGGGTCTGGAGCCGGCGGTCTTCGGCCACGTCGTGATCACCGTCGGCGCGCACGCCAAGGCCAGTGTGGTGCTGGAGCATCGCGGCTCGGCCCGCTACACCAGTTCCGTCCAGGTGCTGGTCGGCGACGGCGCCCAACTGGACCTGGTCGGCATGCAGCTCTGGGACGACGACGCGGTGCACGCCGGTCACGTCGGCCTCAAGATCGGCCGGGACGCCCAGGTGCGGACCGTCTCG
Source organism: uncultured Actinomycetota bacterium (assembly GCA_963789345.1). GTDB lineage: Bacteria > Actinomycetota > Actinomycetes > Propionibacteriales > Propionibacteriaceae > Microlunatus. Next base: position 400,670 of record CAWBKR010000001.1, read on the forward strand.
GTTTCTCTGGGTGGCGACCTCGTGCGCATCAACGAGACCGCGGAGTACGACGGTCCGGGCGGCAGCGTCGAGCAACTGGGCCTGTACTTCGTCGACGCCGGCCAGCACATCGAGCACCGGCTGTTCGTCGACCACAACGCTCCGCACACCCGGTCCAACGTGGACTACCGCGGTGCCCTGCAGGGCAAGGGAGCCCACGCCGTGTGGATCGGCGATGTCTTGATCCGCAAGGTCGCCGAGGGCATCGAGACGTACGAGTCGAACAAGAACCTGGTGCTGACCGACGGCTGCCGGGCCGACTCGGTCCCGAACCTGGAGATCGAGACCGGCGAGATCGCCGGCGCCGGGCACGCCTCGACCACCGGCCGGTTCGACGACGAGCAGCTGTTCTACCTGCGCAGCCGCGGCATCGACGAGGTCGAGGCCCGCCGGCTGGTGGTGCACGGCTTCTTCGCCGCCATCATCCGCAAGATCGGCATCCCCGAGATCGAGGACAAGCTGCTCGCGGCGGTCGAGGCCGAGCTGGCCGTGACCATCGGCACGCCCACCAGTTCGCGCCCTGAGCCTGTCGAAGGGCTCAGGGAACCGATCGTGAGTTTCCTCCTGGCCTGCACCGTCGACGAGGTGGCAACCGACACCGCCTTGGCGGTCGAGGTCGACGGCACTGACCTGGCCATCGTGAACTCCGGCGGCACGTTCTACGCCATCGCCGACGAGTGCTCACACGCGGCCATTCCGCTGTCCGAAGGCGACGTCGGCGACGGCGAGATCGAGTGCTACTTCCACGGTTCGCGGTTCGACCTGCGCACCGGGAAGCCGCTCGGACTGCCGGCCACGGAGCCCGTCGCCGTCTATCCCTGCCGGGTCGACGACGACACCGTTCTCGTCGACGTCGACCACCCCGATCAAACCCGATCAGGAGTCCTGAACCACGATGTCCACTCTCGAAATCCGCGATCTGCACGTCTCGGTCGCACACCGAGGCGGGTGAGAAGCAAGATCCTCAAGGGCGTCGACCTGACCATCCGCAGCGGCGAGACGCACGCGATCATGGGCCCCAACGGATCCGGCAAGTCGACGCTGGCCTACTCGATCGCGGGCCATCCGAAGTACACGCATCACCTCCGGCACGCGTGACGCTGGACGGCGAGGACCTGCTCGGGCTGACCGTCGACCAGCGCGCTCGGGCCGGGCTGTTCCTGGCCATGCAGTACCCGGTGGAGGTGCCCGGGGTGTCCGTCGCCAACTTCCTCCGTACGGCCAAGACGGCGCATCGACGGTGAGGCTCCGAAGCTGCGTACCTGGGTCAAGGACGTCAACGGCGCGATGGACCGGGTCGGGATGAGCACCGAGTTCGCTCAGCGCAACGTCAACGAGGGCTTCTCCGGCGGGGAGAAGAAGCGGCACGAGATCGTCCAGTTGGACCTGCTCAACCCGCGCTTCGCGATCCTGGACGAGACCGACTCCGGCCTCGACATCGACGCCCTGCGGGTGGTCGCCGAAGGCGTCAACCGGTTCAGCGCCCAGGGCGACCGCGGCGTGCTGCTGATCACGCACTACACCCGGATCCTGCGCTACATCAAGCCCGACTTCGTGCACGTGTTCGTGGCCGGCCGGGTGGCCGAGGAGGGCGGTGCGGAACTGGCCGAGCGACTGGAAGCCGAGGGTTACGACCGCTACGTCAAGGCGGCCGCCGCCGCTGGGGCGGGGTGATCAGTCGTGACCACTGAGGTGGAGGCGAGCGCCGCGGCTACCGGAGTACCCGCTGCCCGTCGCGGTCGAGGATGTCCCCGACCTCGAAGCGGCAGGTGACGACGCGATCCCGTTCGACGTCGAGCACATCCGCGCCGACTTCCCGATCCTGGAGCGGACCGCGGGCGGCTGGCCGCTGGTCTACCTGGACAGCGCGAACTCCTCGCAGAAGCCGCGGTGCGTGGTGGAGGCGATCGAGGATCATTACCTCAACCACAACGCCAACGTCGCCCGGGCCATGCACCTGCTGGGCGCCGAGGCCACCGAGGCGTTCGAGGGCGCGCGTGCCACGCTGGCGAACTTCGTCGGCGCCGCGCGCTCGGAGGAGATCGTCTTCACCAAGAACGCCTCCGAGGCGCTGAACCTGTGTGCCCACACTCTCGGCGCCGCGCTGCGTCCCGGCGACGAGATCGTCATCTCGGTGATGGAGCACCACTCCAACATCGTGCCGTGGCAGCTGCTGGCCGAGCGGACCGGCGCCACCCTGCGCTGGTTCGACGTCACCGACGAGGGTCGGCTCGACCTCGGGGCCGCCGCGGCGACCGGCTTGATCAACGAACGCACCAAGATCGTCTCGGTCGCGTACGTGTCCAACGTGCTCGGCACGGTGAACCCGATCCCGGAGATCGCGGACGCTCGCTCACGCGGTCGGCGCCGTGCTGGTCGTCGACGCGTCCCAGGCCGTGCCGCAGATCCCGGTCGACGTCTCCACGCTCGGCGCCGACCTGGTGGCGTTCACCGGGCACAAGATGGTCGGCCCGACCGGCATCGGGGTGCTCTGGGGCCGCTACGACCTGCTGGCCTCGCTGCCGCCCTTCCTCGGCGGCGGCGAGATGATCGAGGTCGTCAAGATGACCGGCTCGACGTACGCGCCGCCGCCGCATCGGTTCGAGGCCGGCACCCCGCCGATCGCGCAGGCCGTCGGGCTGGCGGCCGCCGCCCAGTACCTCAGCGCCATCGGCATGCCGACCGTCGCCGCCCACGAGCACGAAATCACCGCCTACGCGCTGCAGGGTCTGGCCACCGTCCCGGGACTGCGGATCCTGGGACCCGACCGAGCCCGTGGACCGCGGCGGCGCCGTCTCGTTCACGCTGCCCGATCTCCATCCGCACGACGTGAGCCAACTGCTGGATTCGCGGGGGATCGCGGTGCGCGGTGGTCACCACTGCGCCCGTCCGCTGCACGAACGCTTCGGCGTCCAGTCCTCGACCCGGGCCTCGTTCTACCTGTACACGACGACGGCGGAGATCGACGCTCTGGTCGACGGACTGGGCTACGTCCAGAGCTTCTTCGGGGGCCGGCGATGAAGGTGGAGGAGCTGTACCAGGAGATCATCCTGGATCACTACCGCGCCAAGCACCACAGCGGTCTGCGGGAGCCGTACGAGGTCCGAGGTGCATCATGTCAACCCCAGTTGTGGGGACGAGGTGACGCTCCGGGTGCACCTCGACCACGGGCAGGTGGTCGACGTGTCGTACGAGGGTGTCGGGTGCTCGATCTCCCAGGCCTCGACGTCGGTGATGACCGACCTGGTGATCGGACACGAGGTCGAGCACGGACTGGAGCTCTACGAGGAGTTCCTGACCATGATGCAGGGCCAGGGAAAGGTCGAGCCGGACGAGGACCGGCTCGAGGACGGCATCGCCTTCGCCGGCGTCGCCAAGTTCCCGGCCCGGGTGAAGTGTGCTCTGCTCGGCTGGTCGGCGTTCAAGGACGCCGCGCTGGTCGCCAAGTCGCAGAACTAGAGACGGAGAATTGAGAACATGACCGATACCGACGTGAACCAGACGGCGCGCCCGTCGGACCTGGTGCAGGACGACCTGCCCGATGTCGACCTCGACCCGGTGACGGCAGCGCCCACTGAGGACGATCTCTACGAGGCCCTCAAGGACGTGGTCGACCCCGAGCTCGGCATCAACGTCGTCGACCTCGGCCTGATCTACGACCTGCACCTCGAACCGGACCGCTCGGTGACCATCGACATGACGCTGACCTCGGCGGCCTGCCCTCTCACCGACGTGATCGAGGACCAGACCAACACCGCTCTCCAGGGGCTGGTCCCCTCCTTCGCCATCAACTGGGTGTGGATGCCGCCGTGGGGCCTGGAGATGATCACCGACGACGGACGCGAACAGCTGCGGGCGCTCGGCTTCAACGTGTAGCGGCCGCGGTTGGGCCGCGCCGGACCTTTGAACAACTGTTGGGTTGCGGCACGTCTCCTGGGCAGAGATCTTTCGCAAGCCGACAGTTGGTGGGGCGGTGGATTCCTCCGGGGGCCCATCCACAGGAAGCCGATCCGGGCGGCGCATTCCCGCCGTCGTGCACGGACTTCAGGTATGACGACACCTGTGCTGGGTCAGCAGCGCCTGGCGGGCTGGACCCGACTGTCTCGGGGCTGCACGTGCCCACGGCGACCCGTTCGGCCACTGGGGATCTCGCGGCCTGGAGTCTGCTCCTGCCGGCGGACGCGGCCTTCACCCACCTCACGGCGGCTCGACAGTACGGCTGGTGGCTGCCCGAGCAGGTGCCGCAACCGACCTTCGTGGCAGCGCGCGAGGGTGTGACGATCCCCGTGCGACAGGATCTCTTGATCAGTCGGCACCCGCGACCGGTGCCGATCAGCATGGTCGGCGGCCTCCGGCTCACGACCCCGGCGGAAAACCTGCTGGCGGCGGCCCGTGACCTTCGACCGCTCGACTGGTGATCATGGGTGACAGCGCCCTGCGGCTGGAGCACTGCACTGTCGACGATCTCTGGGCAACGGCTCGGCAGCGGCGCCGCGGTGTGCGGATGCTGCGTACGGTCATCCCGCTGCTGGATCCGCGCAGTGAATCGGCGTGGGAGTCGGTGATGCGAATCCTGCACCAGGCGGCTGACATCGACATCGAGCCGCAGCACGAGATCTTCGATCGGTGGAACCACTTCATCGCGCGGGCTGACCTCTGGATCAAGGGGACTCGTCGGGTTCACGAGTACGACGGTGGCGGGCATCGCGAGGGCGACGTACACCTCTCCGATCTCGACCGGGACCGTCGCCTGGTCGAGAACGACTGGCAGCGCTGTGGCTTCACCGCGCGGACCGTGCTCCGTCACGGCGGTTCGATCATCGCCTCGGTCGATCGTTTGTTGGATCGCCCCTGGAATCCGACCCGCCTCCAGCGCTGGAACCAGCTGGTGGCCGAATCCCTGTTCGGTCCGGTCGGCCGCGCCCGGGTCGGACGAAAATGGGCGCGAGCGCTGTCGAGGAACTAACCGCTGTGCTGCGACATGCTCCGCCGCCGAAATCGTGTCGCACCCCGACAGTTAGGTCGCGAAATTCGGGAGTAACCCTTGAGTCGATCGCGTTAGATACCAACTGTGCTGGTGGCGAAGGAACTCGAAGTACGGGCGGGGGCCCGGTTGCTGCTGCAGCATGCCTCGTTCCAGGTGGCGCCGGGGGACAAGATCGGGCTGGTGGGCCGCAACGGAGCCGGCAAGACGACGCTGACCAAGATCTTGGCGGGGGAGGCGCAGCCGGCGGCGGGACAGGTGAGCAGGGGCGGACCCGTGGGGTACCTGCCGCAGGACCCGCGGACCGGAGATCTGGACGTGCTGGCGAAGAACCGGATCCTGGCCGCACGCGGACTGGACGCGGTGGTGGCTCGGCTACGCAAGGCCGAGCTCGCGATGGGCTCGGACTCGGCGGACCAGCGGGACGCGGCGATGTCGGCCTACGCGCGCGCGGAGACGGAGCTGGCGGCCGCCGGGGGCTACGCGGCGGAAGCCGAGGCCGCGCGGATCGCCAGCAACCTCGGACTGCCGGAGCGAGTGTTGCACCAGCCGCTGCGAACACTGTCGGGTGGTCAGCGGCGGCGGGTCGAGCTGGCCCGCATCCTCTTCTCGGGTGCCGAAACACTCCTGCTGGACGAGCCGACCAACCACCTGGACGCCGACTCGATCGTGTGGCTGAGGAGCTTTCTCCAGGCCCACGCGGGAGGTCTGGTGGTGATCAGTCACGACGGCGGGTTGCTGGAGCACACCGTCACGAAAGTGTTCCACCTGGACGCCCAACGAGCGGAGCTCGACGTCTACGCCATGAACTGGCGGCGCTACCTCGAACAGCGCGAGACCGACGAGAAGCGGCGCCGCCGCGAGCGGCAGAACGCCGAACGCAAGGCCGACCGGCTGTTCACCCAGGCGGACAAGATGCGGGCCAAGGCCACCAAAGCCACCGCAGCCCAGAACATGGCCCGCCGGGCCGAGCGGCTGCTGGCGGCGACCGAGGCCGAGCGGTCGAAGGACCGGGTGGCCAAGATCAGGTTGCCGGAGCCGGCGCCGTGCGGGAAGACTCCGCTCAGTGCGAGCGACCTGAGCAAGTGCTACGGATCGCTCGAGGTGTTCACCGACGTCGACCTGGCCATCGACCGGGGCAGTCAGGTGGTCGTCCTCGGCCTGAACGGCGCCGGTAAGACGACCCTGCTGCGGATCCTGGCCGGACTCGAGGATCCCGATACCGGCGAGGTGATCTCCGGGCACGGCCTCCGGCTGGGTTACTACGCCCAGGAGCACGAGACGCTGGACACGTCACGGACGGTCTTGGCCAACATGCGCAGTGCCGCCCCGAACCTGGGTGACACCGACGTACGCAAGGTACTGGGTTCCTTCCTCTTCTCGGGCGACGATGTGGACAAGTCGGCCGGCGTCCTCTCGGGTGGGGAGAAGACCCGGTTGACGCTGGCGATGCTCGTCGTGTCCAGTGCCAACGTGCTGCTGCTCGACGAACCGACCAACAACCTCGACCCGGCCTCCCGCGCCGAAGTCCTGGGGGCGATCCGTCGCTATGCCGGGGCGATCGTGCTGGTCACCCACGACGAGGGTGCTGTGGCCGCGCTCGAACCCGATCGCGTACTCATCCTGCCCGACGGTGTCGAGGATCACTGGACTCCCGACTACTCCGATCTCGTGGCGCTCGCCTGAGGCGAGCCACTGACGAGCAAGATCAGGGCCGGTTGACACCGGGAATGGCGGTGCTCGCTTTCACCAATGATCAATCGCGAAGGGCAGAAATCCTGAGCGAAAAGTGCTACAAAGAGATTGATCAAGGTCGCTGGCGCACGGAGATCATGATCAGATCAGCCGTCCCGAGCCGCGGGCCCGGGGTTCGATCCCTCGAGGAGGTGCAGTGGCCAAGGCATTGGCAAAGGGTTCTCGCATCACTGGGGCGCAGCGCGACGCGCTCGCCAGCCAGTACGCCAAGCGGTACGCGGCGGGCGACAGCATTCGCAAGATCGCCGAAGACGGTGGGCGATCATTCGGCTTCGTACACGGCGTTCTGAAGGAATCGCGGGTGGCACTGCGCGGTCGTGGCGGTGCGACGCGTGGCGCTCGAGCCGGTACCACCACGAAGAAGTCGGCCGCCAAGTCCACGGCCGCGGCGAAGAAGTCGTCCACGGCTGCCCCGGCCAAGAAGTCGACCGGCAGGACCGCGGCCGCGAAGACGACCACGAAGTCGGCGGCGGCCAAGAAGACCACCGGCAAGAAGGCCGCGCCGGCCAAGAGGTCCGCGCCGGCCAAGAAGTCTCCGGTCACCAAGGCGGTCAAGAAGGCGGCCGACGACGCGACCAAGGCCGCGAAGACAGCGGTCAAGAAGGCCACCAAGGCGGCCAGCGAAGTGGCGAAGATCGACGCACCCGCCAAGAGATCACCGGCCAAGAAATCCTCGGCCAAGAAGGCGCCCGCCGCGAAAACCGCCGCCAAGAAGTCGTCCAGGAAAGCAGCCGCCAAGAAGAGCTGAATTCCAGCGACAACCGACGAGCCCGGGCGAGCATTCGTCCGGGCTCTGCCGTCTCCGGTCGGGTTGCTGACGGCGAGTACGGTCGTCGCCGTACGACGGGGACGAGAGGTAGACCGATGAGGACGAGATCGACATGTCCATGACCCGGGGTTCCGCACAGTTGATGCGCCGGATGGGTCAGGACCCGGACGTGGAGTCGCACGCCCTGTCCAAGGGCGTCCTCCGCCGGATCCTTCGCTTCGCCGGGCCCTACCGCGGCCTGATCGCGCTCTTCGTCGGCCTGGTGGTCGTCGCGGCGGCGTTGGCGGTGGCTCCGCCGCTGTTGTTCAAGGTGTTGATCGACAACGGTGTGCTGGCGGGTAACCGCGGGGTCGTCATCCAGGTCGCCCTGATCGTGGCGGCCCTCGCGGTGGTGCAGGCCGTGCTCGGACTGGTCCAGCGCTGGTGCTCGTCGAAGATCGGCGAGGGACTGATCTTCGACATGCGCACCCGCGTGTTCGACCACGTTCTCCAGATGCCGGTGGCGTTCTTCACCCGTACGCAGACCGGCAAGCTCGTGTCCCGCCTGAACTCGGACGTGATCGGGGCCCAGCAGGCGTTCACCTCGACGCTGTCCACCGTGCTCTCGAACCTCATCAGCCTGGTCCTGGTGCTGATCGCCATGCTGGTGCTCAGCTGGCAGCTGACGCTGGCCGCGCTGATCATGTTGCCGATCTTCCTCATCCCGGCGAAGGTCGTGGGCCGCAAGCTGGCCGGACTCACCCGTGAGCAGATGCAACTCAACGGCGAGATGTCCGCCACCATGACCGAGCGGTTCAACGTCAGTGGTGCCTTGCTGGTCAAGTTGTTCGGGCGGCTGGAGGACGAGCACCGCACCTTCGCCGAACGGGCCGGAGCGGTCCGCGACATCTCGGTGCGGATCGCCATGAACGGGCGGTTCTTCCTCACCTCGCTCGCGCTGGTCGCCTCGCTGGCCGCCGCGCTCGTGTACGGCGTGGGCGGCGTGCTGGCGGTGGATGGTCTGCTGACCGTCGGCACGCTGACGGCGCTGGCGGGTCTGCTGGCCCAGCTGTACGGGCCGCTGACCCAGCTCACGAACCTGCGGATCGACGTGATGAACGCGTTGGTGAGCTTCGACCGGGTCTTCGAGGTCCTGGACCTCGTGCCGTCGATCGCCGACGGCGAGTCCCCGGTCACCAAGATCAAGGACGGCTCGATCCGCTTCGAGCAGGTCGGCTTCACGTATCCGGGCGCAGCCGAGGTGTCGCTGGCCAGTCTCGAATCGGTGGCGGCCCTCGACGCCCATCCGGACGACCCGGTGCTGTACGACATCTCGTTCGCGGTGACCGCCGGCCAGACCGTCGCGCTGGTCGGGCGTTCCGGCGCGGGCAAGACGACGATCACCCATCTGATCGCGCGGCTGTACGACGTCAGCGCTGGTGCGGTCACGGTCGGCGGGATCGATGTGCGCGAGCTGAGTCTGGCCACGCTCCGCCACGCAGTCGGCTACGTCACGCAGGACGCGCACATGTTCCACGACACCATCAGGGCCAATCTGCTCTACGCCAACCCGGACGCCGACGACGCGGAGATGCAGGCGGTGCTCCGCGCGGCGCAGATCGGCGATCTCGTCGAGCGGCTGCCGGACGGACTGGACACGCTGGTCGGTGAGCGCGGCTACCGACTCTCGGGCGGCGAGCGCCAGCGGCTGGCCATCGCTCGCTTGCTGCTGAAGGCCCCGCCGATCGTGGTGCTCGACGAGGCCACGGCCCACCTGGATTCGGAGTCCGAGGCCGCGGTACAGCGGGCTCTCGACCTGGCCATGACGGGCCGCACGAGCGTCGTGATCGCCCACCGGCTCTCCACGGTGCGGAACGCCGATCTCATCCTGGTGGTGGACGACGGACGGATCGTGCAGCGGGGCCGCCACGACGAGCTGCTCGCCGACGGCGGGCTCTACGCCGAGCTCTACGCCACCCAGTTCGCCCCGCAACCGGCCTAGTGCTCGAGCCAGCCGCGCCGCCAGGTGCACCATGGCTAACTGCTGGGTCGGGACCAGGATTTCGAGCCCAGACCATGTACCGACCCACCAGTTGCTGGTGATGAGCCGGACCTCCCAACTGGCGTGAGCGTCCGGGCTACCTCGCCAGGCGCCGAGCGGCATCGGCGATGCCGTCGGGTGACATGCCGTAGCGGTCGAGCAGGAAGCCGGCCGATCCGGTGGGTGCGAACTCGGGTACGCCGAGAATGGTGACGCGGGTCGGGTGGTGCTGGACGACAGTCTCGGCGACGGCTCCCCCCAACCCGCCGGCGGTGGTTCCCTCCTCGGCGGTGACGATGCCGGCGGTCTCCCGCGCGGCGGCGACGACGGCGTCGACGTCGAGCGGCTTCACCGTCGGCATCGAGATGACGCGGGCGCTGATCCCGTCGGCGGCGAGTTGCTCGGCCGCGGCCAGGGCCCGCCACAGCACGGTGCCGTGGCTGATGATGGTGACGTCGTCCCCGTCGCGGACGGTGATGGCTTTCCCGGGGACGAACGTGTAGTCGGGGGAGTAGATCTCGGGGACGCTCATCCGGCTGACCCGGATGAACGCCGGACCTTCCGTGGCCGCCGCCCACCGCATCGCCGCCGCGGTCTCGATCGGGTCGGCAGGCACGATGACCGTCATGTTGTCGATGGCCCTGAGCCAAGCGACGTCCTCGATCGAGTGGTGCGTCGGTCCCAGCTCCCCGTACGCCATGCCGGGGCTCATGCCGCACAGCTTGACGTTGCGGTTGGAGTAGGCGACGTCGGCCTTGATCTGCTCCAGCGCCCGGGCGGTGAGAAAGCAGGAGGCGGCGGACACGAAGGCGATCCGGCCGCCGTTGGCGAGGCCCGCCGCGACCCCGACCATGTCCTGCTCGGCGATACCGACGTTGATCAGCCGGTCGGGGAAGGCCTTCTTGAATGCGTCGAGCTTGCTGGAACCGACCGAGTCGTTGACGACGCCGACGATCCGGTGATCGCTCTGGGCGAGGTCGGCCAGCGTCTCGACGTAGGCGTTGCGGCAGTCGAACCGCGGCTGGTCGGCGATGGAAATCGGGGGCGACTTCTCGGGTGCCGAGATCATGTCGGTCACTGTCTTCCTCCTCCAACTCCTGTGGGGGCCTCGAGCTCGTCGATGGCCTGTTGCAACTGGACGGCTGAGGGGACCTTGTGGTGCCAGGCCACGTTGTTGCTCATGTACGAGATCGGGTGACCCTTGTGGGTGTGGGCGATCACGAAGGTGGGTCTGCCGGGCCGGAACGGAACCGACGAGAGCACGTCGAGGAGCTCGCCGTGGTCGTGGCCGTTGACCTCGACCACCGCGAAGCCGAAGGCGCTCGCCTTCTCATCCAGCGGGTCGAGGTCGTTGGTCTCCCGCGTGGTGGCGCCCTGTTGGAGCCGGTTGCGGTCGACGATGACGGTCAGCCGGTCCAGCTCGTACTGCGAGGCAGCCATCATCGCCTCCCAGTTGCTGCCCTCCTGGAGTTCGCCGTCACCGACCAGGACGTACGTGCGTCGCCGGGAGACGTCGAGCTTCGCCGAGAGCGCGTGGCCGACCGCGATCGGGAGTCCGTGCCCGAGCGGGCCCGTGTTGGCCTCGATCCCGCGGACCTTGTTGCGGTTCGGGTGTCCGTTGAGCGCGGACAGAGGTTTGAGGAAGGTGGCGAGCTCGGCGACGGGCAGGAATCCGAATGCCGCCAACGTCGTGTACAAGGCGCCGGCCACGTGGCCTTTGCTGAGGATGAACCGATCTCGTTCCGGGTCCTCGGCGGTCTCGGGCGTGACGTCGAGCACGGCGCCGTAGAGCGTGGCCAGCACGTCGATGGCGGAGAAGTCGCCGCCGATGTGACCGGCGCCGGCGTAGTGCACCAGCTTGAGGTCCTGGATGCGGATCTGGCGCGCCGCCTCCGCGATGTGGGCAATCTGCTCGCCCCGGCCGGCGTGCGGCGAGAGCCGGCCGAAAACCGGCATGGTCGCGTGTTCAGCAGCAAGCGCCGTCATGCCTGCACGCCCTCTCGGTCGGATGAGTCCTCGGCCATCGAGGTGAGCAGCACCTGCTGGACGAGCCGCTGCGCAGCGAGGGCGTCGTGATTCGCCTGGGCCTCGGCTAGAGCATCCTCGTCGAGGGCGTCGAGCGCACGGTGCATGGCCTTGAGAAAGGTGATCGCCTGTTTAGCGGCCTGAACGGAGTCCTCGCGGAACGGGAACTGGTCCAGTTGCCAGACACCCTCCCAGTTGTTCCGGCGGAGGGTGTGAAAGAACTCGAACGTCTCCACCAGGTGCACCGAACCGACCACCATGTCGTCGTCCCAACCCCGGAGGTTGTCGTTCACGTCGATGGCGAACAACTTGCCGGCGTCGATGCAGAGCTGAGCGGCGTCGGCCGGGGTTTCCAGTCCGTAGAGGGAATGGCCGAAGTCCAGCAGGATCCCGAGGTTCTCCAGACCGACCTGGTGGATCGCCAGCAGGGTGCGCGCCGCATTGGGGAAGATGATCTTGTTGCGCGGCTCGCGCGGCTTGTACTCGATCACGAACTTGATCTCGGGGTGGCCGCCGACGAGCTCTCGGAGTCCGTCGACGGCGAGTTTCCAGACGTCGTGGTAGTTCACCTGGAACGGGTAGTCCCAGCCGTCCTGACCGAACCAGAGCTTGACGTAGTCGCAATCCAGCTCCTTGGCCAGGTCGGCAGCCTCGTTGAGCAGTGTGAGGGCCTGGGCGCGCACGGCCGGATCGGGGTTGGTGATCGAGCCCTTCACGTAGTCCCGGTTGTAGATCTCCGGGGTGATGGCCACGGCCCGCAACCCGTTGCGGTTCAGCGCCTCCTTGACGTCGTCGAGAGTTCCGTCGAAGCCGGCGAACGGCCAGTTGAGGTCGACCACCGACAGGTCGCCGACGGCCCCGGCCCGGTCGATCTGCTCGAGCAGACCGACCTCGGGCCCGTAGCCCTCGGTGGCGTAGCGGTCCTTGTAGGTGGCGAAGTGCCAGATGCCGGCACCGAAGGTGGGCAGATCAGTCATGGGCGCAGGCTCCAGTCGGATCGGGTGATGGGGTCGCGGGTCGGGCTCTCGGCGCGCGCGCGACCGAACTTGCGGATCTTGGCGAACATGTCTTCGAGGAGGAACCGCACGTCGACGGCCTCGACCACCCGGATGGGATGCCCGGAGCCGGGCACGTAGTGGCCTTCCTGCCCGAAGCGGGGAGCCGGCACGATGCGGAAGTCGCCGCCAAACGGATACAGCATGAGCGAGATGGCCGGCGAGTCACCGAGGGACCGCGACTCGATGGGTTGTGGGTGATACGTCGCGTTCCAGTCGACCAGTTGCCGGATCAGGTAGTCGGCCAGCCGGCTGGTGCCGCCGATCTTCTCCTCGAGTTCCGCGTACCCGACCGAAACCATCGAATAGACGTTGCTCGGCACCTGCCACACCGTGATTCCCGAGTCGAAGACGACGTTGGCGGCCGCGATGTCGTTGCGCAGGTTGAACTCGATGCCGGGATAGGTCTCCCGACCCCCGTAGCCGACTCCACCGATCCAGATGACGATCACGTCGCGGGAGACGAGCTCGGGGTCGAGCAAGATCGCCGAGGCCATGTCGGTCAGCGGGCCGAGGAAGGCCACGTGCAGCGGATCGTTCGGGGAGGCGAGGAGGCTCTCCTCGATGATCAACTCCGCGCCGCGACTGCTCAGGGGAGTGTTCTCGTCAGGGATTCCGGTTGGTGCGCCGTTGACGACGACCACGTCGTTGCGATCCATCAGTTCGAGGAGCAGGTCTATCTCCTTCCGCGACTCCTCCAGGCTGGATCGGGTTCGCGCCGTACCGAAGTGGGCCGCAATCAGGCCCCGGACATCCAAGGACGGGGACAACAGGGCATGGACGATCGCAAATTGATCATCGGCCTCGTTCTTGGCGTCGGTGTTCACCACGACTCGACGCCGAGAACCGGTCGGCATAGGTGCTTCAGCCATCGTTGTGCAATCCATTCACTAGTGAATATTCTATCACCCATGACCGCTCGTCAAATCCGCTCCGCACAGAGGCCGGTGATCTTGTCGATCGACCAGGGAACCACCAACACCAAGGCAATCCTGGTGACTGCCGATGGTGGCGTCGTCGCCGCCGGCTCCGCGCCGGTCGGCGTGACCTCTCCGCATCCGGGTTGGGTCGAGCAGGACGCCGACAGGATCTGGACCAGCGTGATCGAGGCCGTCGGTGCCTGCCTGTCCGGTGAGGACGTCCGGATCGTCGGAATCGCGTTGTCCACCCAGCGAGAGACCGTCGTCAGCTGGCGGTCCAGCACCGGCGAGCCACTCGGACCCGTGATCGGCTGGCAGGATCGCCGCAGTGCCGACTGGTGCGCCGAGGCGCTGGACGTTGATGCTCGTCGCCTGGTCCAGGAACGGACCGCGTTGCGGGTGGATCCGATGTTCTCGGCGCCCAAGATGACTTGGGTTCTCAATCACCTGCCCATCGGAGTACCGGTGGAGGACGTCCGTTTGGGGACCGTCGACTCCTGGCTGGTCTGGCGGCTGACAGCAGGTCGAGAGCACCTTACGGAGGCCGGCAACGCCTCGCGAACCCTGCTGTACGACATCTCGGAACTGTCGTGGAGTGACGATCTCCTGGCCATCTTCGGAGTTCCGCCATCGGTGCTACCCAAGCCCGTCGCCTCCGATCACGGCTTCGGCCTGACATCTGGTGTGCCGGGGGTCCCGGACGGCACCCCGATCCTGTCCGTACTGGCCGATTCACACGCCGCCCTCTACGGGCACGGGTGTACCGACGCAGGGCAGGCGAAGGCCACCTACGGCACGGGATCATCGGTGATGACCCCCGTGCCGACGGTGCCTCAGGGAAGCTCGGCCGTCCCGCCCACGTTGGCGTGGGTCCGTGGCGACACCCCGACGTACGCACTCGAGGGCAACATCCTGTCCTCGGGCGCGACCTTGACCTGGGCGGCCGATCTCCTGGGCGGCGGACGGGTAGCCGATCTCCTCGCCGAAGCCGAGAGCGTCGGCGACAACGCCGGCGTGACCCTGGTGCCCGCCTTCTCCGGACTTGGAGCGCCCCATTGGGACCGGGGTGCGCAGGCCCTCATCTCGGGGCTCACCACGACTACTCGCCGGGGACACGTCGCCCTCGCTGCGGTCCAGTCCATCGCCCACCAGATCTGCGACATCGTCGACGTCATCGAGCAGGTCGCGGGTCCTCTGAAGGTGTTCCGCGCCGACGGCGGCGCCACGGCCTCGGACCTCGTTGTGCAAACCCAGGCCGACCTGTTGGGCCATGATGTCGAGGTCAGCGAGGTGGCCGAACTCTCCGCGCTGGGTGCCGCGAAACTCGCATGGGGTGTCCTCGGAGAAGGGTCTCGGTGGCCGAGGGAGAGCAGGGCGAGAGTCGTCACGAGCAGGCTTGATCCCGAAACGCGGATTCGGCGCCGGCGGCACTGGGCGGCAGAGGTCGCCCGAGCCCGTTTCCCATCGACAGAGGGATCCTGACGTGGCATCACCTCGCAGCTTCACTCGCGCCGCCACCGATGGTCAGCTCCGGCTGATCACCAAGGTCGCGCGGATGTACCACGAGCGTGGCGTCCGTCAGGTGGACATTGCCGAGAATCTGCATCTCTCGCAGGCACGAGTCTCTCGCCTGCTGAAGCGCGCTGCCGAAATGGGCATCGTGCGGACGGTCGTGGTGGTGGAGCAGGGCATCCACACCGACATCGAGGAGGCGCTCGAGAACCGGTTTGGTCTCGCCGAGGCCGTCGTCGTCGACGTTGACGGCACGGAGCGCGACGTGATCGCCGGACTCGGGTCGGCCGGCGCCGGCTACCTGGAGGCGACCCTCACCGGCGGCGATCGGATCGGCATCTCCACCTGGAGCCAGACCCTGTTGTCGGCCGTGGATCGGATGCGCCCGTTCCGTACGACGGCCGCCGAGAGCGTGGTCCAGCTCATCGGCGGCATCGGGGCACCGTCGGCTCAGGCGGAGGCCAATCGCCTGATCGGCGAGTTGGCCCAGTTGCTGCGCGCCACGGCCACCTACGTGCCGGCGCCCGGCCTGGTCGGAGACCAGAGCGTCCGCGACAGCCTTCTGCGGGACCCGGCGATGGAGTCGGTCGGTCGGGCCTGGGGCGATCTCACGATGGCTCTGCTCGGCATCGGGAGCCTGCCGCCCTCCCAGCTGCTCGTCGAGAGCGGCAACGCCGTTGACCCCGCCGTACAGGCCCACCTGCTGGCCGCCGGGGCGGTCGGTGACGTCTGTCATCGCTTCTTCGGCGTGGACGGGACACTTGTCTCGAGCGAGCTCGACAGCCGGGTCGTCGGCATCGACCCCGAAACGCTCCGCGCCGTCCCTCGCCGGATCGGGCTGGCCGGCGGAGCGAGCAAGCACGAGGCCATCCGTGCCGCCCTGGTGGGCGGCTGGGTGAACGTCCTGCTCACCGACTTCGGGACGGCCAACGCCCTGCTCGCCGACTTCGAACGGGAGGCCGACCGGTCAGAGCCGGAGCTCGGACAGTAGGCGTCGTTCGTCGTCGTCGGTGAGACCGGCACGCCGGGGTCGAGGCTGCTCGCGGGCCAGCTCCCAGGCCAGTGTGTCGGTGAGGGTGTCGGCAAGCGGACGGTTGACGAGCCCGGCTGCGTGGGCGCGAGCCCCCTGGCGAGCCGTCATTCCGACCGAGTCGGGCGGCAGCCACAACGGGAGCGAGCGTTCCCCCATCCACGGCTGAACGCCGTGCTCGCTCAGCCACGCCGGGGAGGCAGGCACCAGCGGGCCGCGATGGCCCGCCACCAGCTGGGCGGTGGCCAGATGGAGCTCGAACGGTAGCCGCTCACCGACGGTGTCGAAGACGCCGCTGATCCTCGTCGTCGCCGCCTCGAGCAGGAACCGCGCGAGGTCGCGGACGTCGATCACCGAGGTGATCAACTCGGGCACGTGCGGGACGAGAACGGCTCCGTCGGGTGCGGCCGGTCGCGCGAAGCGCCAGGGCCAGTAGCCGCAACGGTCGAACGGTTCGTCGGGACCTCCGATCAGGCCGGCCCGGGCGATCAGAGCGCCCTCGGTCCCGCGATGCTCGAGCACGCTCAGCTCACACGCCACCTTGCCGGCGCCGTAGGTCTCTGGGGTCGCGCCTTGATCGGGCGGCAGCGGTTCGAGCAGTGGGTCGGACTCGTCGCCGTCCAGGCGGGAGGCGTCGGCGTACACGTTGCCGGTCGAGACGAACACCCAGTGCCCGGCCGTGGCGGACAACGTCTCGAGGGCGCCGGCGACGTGCGCCGGCTGCCGCGAGACGTCGATCACTGCGTCGAACTGGGATCCGGCGACTGTCTCGTAAGCGTTCGGACGGTCTCGATTCCCGACGACGAGAGTGGCGCCGGTCGGCACAGTTCCGGCCTCGCCGCGCGCCAGGCACACCACCTCGTGCCCCTCAGCCACCCCGAAGGCCGCGACCGTCCGGCCCAGCCAGGCCGTACCGCCCAAGATCAGGATTCGCATCACAGCAGTCTGGCGGTCCAGGCGCCCACCAGGCAGGAGACCGTCACCTCCAGCGGCCAACTGAGCCGTACGAGGCGCCGATCCAACTCCGCGGGAGTGACGTGGAAGGCGTTGGGCCCCATCAGGACGGCGGCCCGTGCGGTGCCGGCCGACCACGATTGGCGCACGTTGAGCTGGAGGACCGGGTCAGCACGGAAATGTTCGCCCAGAGCTTCGGCCAGACGGTCGGTCTTCGCCGACTGGACTTCGAGCAGACCGAGGGGCTCGCGCAGCTCGATCAAGTGCTCGGGTGCCGGGACGACAGTGATCAGGCCACCACCTGGCGCGAGCACCCGGTGAAACTCGGCTGGATTCCGCGGCGCGAAGATGCTGATGATGACGTCGATCACGGCGTCGGCGACGGGCAGCGGTCGCCACGCGTCGGCGACGACGGCGGCCATCCGGTCGTGCGCGCGGGCGGCTCGCCGGATCGCCGCGACGGAGACGTCCAGGGCCAGCGCCCGACGATCAGCGGAAGCGTCGAGCACCTTCGTTGAGTAGTAGCCAGTTCCCGACCCGCAGTCCAAGATCGTCCGTGCACCCAGCGGGCAGGCGTTGACCACGTGGTCGGCGACGAAGGCGTAGTGTCCGGTCCCCAGAAAGGCCGCTCGCGCCGACACCATCTCCGAGGTGTCGGCGTTGGCCGGGGGCGGTTCGCCACTGAGGTTCAGGTACCCCTGGCGCGCCACGTCGAAGGCGTGACCGCTCCGGCAGCGAATCGATCCGCCGTGGCGTTCCAGCGGCTGTCGGCACAGCGGGCAGACCAACAGATCCAACCCGAGGTCGAGGGACATTGCGGGCCTAAAGCGTACGGAGGGCGCCACCCTCGACCGGGATGATCGAGCCGCTGACGTACGAGGCGGCGGGGGAGAGCAGGAAGGCCGCTACCCGGGCGAACTCGTCCGGCGCTCCGTACCGCCGCAACGGAATGGCCGCCTCCGCCGCGGTCCGAGCCGCCGCCGGATCGTCGGCGAGGGAGTCGAGATGCTGAACGCGCTCGGTCTCGATCCGGCCCGGCATCAGCCCGAGTACGCGTACGCCGCGCGGGCCGAGTTCGTCGGCCAGCTGCTTGACCAGCATCGCCAGACCCGGACGCAGGCCGTTCGACGTGGCGAGTCCCGGGATCGGCGACTTCGACGACGTGGACAGCACCCAGGCGATGGCCAGATCGGGTGCCGTGCCGTGGCGGACCACAGCGTCGTTGACCCGGAGACCGGCGAGAAAGACTGACTCGAACGCCGCCCGCCACTGGTCCTCGCCGGTGTCCGCCACCGATCCGGCGGGTGGGCCACCCACGCTGATCAGCGCCCCGTCCAGCCGCGACCACGTCTGTAGCGCCAGCACGATCGCACCTTCGGCAGTCGCTGGATCGCTCAGATCGCCGACGAACGCTGTCGCGTTGTCCTCACCCAGCGCCGCGACGACCGCATCGAGCTCGGCTGCGCGTCGGGCCACCAGCACCACCCGCGCGCCCTCGGCCACCAGGGCCTCCGCCGTCGCCCGACCCAGACCACCGCTCGCCGCAGTGACGACGAACACGCGATCACTGAGTCCCAAATCCATGGATGTGATCCTGACAGCGGCCCTCGCCACCATGCTGCTCGGGTTCCTCGGATCTGCTCGATCTGCAGATGGAGCAGATCCGAGGAACCCAATCAGCGGTGATTGGAATACGGGGACTGGATCAGGGGGCGGGTTTCAGTGGATCGTGGCCGATGGTCATCAGCTTGTAGCGCCAGTGGGCCTGCCCGGCGGTCGGCTCGAGGTCCACGCCGCGTTCGGAGGTGATCCGGTCGACGACGTTGCGCATGACTCGCGCGTCGTCGGGGGTCAAGTCGGTGCGGCGCTTCCGCAAAATGGCCAGCACGTGTCGACCGGTCTCGGTGCCGGCCTGGTCGGGGAACTCCTCGGCGTCCGGTCCGGACTCTCGCGTCATCAGCCACTCCTGCAACTCGCGGGAGGTCATGTTCACGACGCGGTGGAACTCCTGCCACAGGTCGTCATCGACGTCCGACTCCGCCATCGTGTGTCTCCTTCTGCTGCTCGGGTTGGGTCTCGGCCTTGGCGAGCCGGCGGTCGCGAAGGTCGGCTCGGATGAACACCACGATGCCCAATATCCCGATCCCGGCGAACATGAACCACTGGATCGCGTACCAGAAATGCGGCCCGTCGTTGAGCTCCGGCGGCAGGATCGGCTCGAACTCCCCGGACTGCGGCGGATCGACGGTGAGGACGCTGAGGTAGCCGTTGGCCACGGCGTAGGGAAGGGCAGTCTGAAGCGCATCGGAGTTGATCAGCCGGACCTGTCCGTTCTCCGGCTGAACGGCGCCGGGGTTGCCCTGCTCGTTGCGCCGAACGTAGCCCTCGACCGTTACGGTCCCGGCCGGCGGGGCCGGCGCGCCGGTGGGGATGGGCGCACCCCGTGTGCGCGCCACGAACCCGCGGTCCACGAGCAGCGCGCCGAAGTCCGTACGCAACGGTGTGACGACCTGGTAACCCTCCTCACCGCCGTTGTTGCGGTACCGGATCACGAACTGGTGCTGAGCGTCGAAGGTGCCGGTCGCCGTCGCCTTCCTCCACTGGTCGGACTCGCCGATCGGCCGAACGAAGACCTCACCCGCCGCCTGCACCGGTGCCTGCTCGTTGGTGACGGTCGTCGCGTTGCGCGCCCGCCGCTGGTCCAGCCGATCCAGTTGCCAGTCACCGAGATTGACGAACGCCACGCCGAGCGCCGCTACGAAGACGATGAGGAGGGCCCATCGCACCCAGAGCCGGCGCACGCCCCCAGGTTAGTTGCCGGTCGAGCCGGGAGGCCGGTGGAGAGCCAGCTCGGTGATCTGCGCGGCCGCCGATCCCAGAGTGGCGCCCCGGCCGACGGCGACACCCACCAGATAGGTGGTGAGGGGGGCGGCGATCCGCTCGATCTCGTGGGCGGAGTCCCGGGCCAGATCGAGCAGGGTGTGCACGGTGTCGTTGGAGAGGTCGACCTCCTCGAGGTCGAGCTCGGCAGCCACGGCCCGCAACCAGTCGTCGAGTTCCACGCCTGTCGACCTCCGTTCGCGTACGGTCTTGGCCGCACCTGACAGGATGATGGCATGGGCCGACTGACGCGCCGGCATGCGGTGGTCACGGTCGCTCCGGACCGCGTGACCAGGCGCACCGACCTCTTGGCGGTCGAGGAGCCGCTGGAGATCCGGCTCGAGGGTACGGCGTTCACCGTGACGATGCGCACACCCGGCCACGACGTCGAACTGGTGCACGGGCTGCTGCACAGCGAGCAGGTCATCCGCTCGGCGGCCGATGTCGCGCTGGCCCGCTACTGCGCGGGTGCCGGGCCGGACGGGCTCAACACGTACAACGTTCTCGACGTCACGCTGACGGCCGGCGTGACGGTGCCGGAGGCCGGTCTGCAGCGGAACGTGCTCACGACGAGCGCCTGCGGGATCTGCGGTGCGACCTCGATCGACGCGGTCACCCGTGACGCTCGCTTCCTGCTCGATCCGGGGTTCCGGATCCCGGCTGTGGCCATCACCACCGGCCAGGAGCAGCTGCGGGCGCAGCAGCGCGTCTTCGCCCAGACCGGGGGCCTGCACGCGGCGGGACTGCTGAGGAGGGAACGCGACCTCGTGTGCGTCCGCGAAGACGTCGGCCGGCACAACGCGGTGGACAAGGTGATCGGCTGGGCGCTGCAGACCGACCGGCTGCCTCTGTCCGACACCGTTCTGTGCGTCTCGGGGAGGGCGTCCTTCGAATTGACTCAGAAGGCGGTGCTGGCGGGCATTCCCGTCCTGGCCGCCGTGTCCGCCCCGAGCTCGTTGGCCGTCGAGCTCGCCGACGAGGCCGGGCTCACGCTCATCGGCTTCGCGCGGGGCGATCAGATGAACGTCTACACCCACCCCGAGCGGATTGTCGGCTCTGCGTAGGCACGCGCCGAAGATCGGTAGCGACTACCGAGTACTGATCCGATCCCGCGCGATCTGATAGGGGCACGGGCACACGGCCCGGCACTCGTCAACGGGGGATGAACCGACATGCAAGAGTTCGCGCTGTTCGCCGGCACCGCGGCGGCCGCGATCTTCATGGCCAGCCAGCTGCCGATGCTGATCAAGGCAGGCCGCACCAAGAACCTGCGGTCCTACAGCTTCGGCAACATCGCCCTGGCCAACCTCGGCAACGTCTTGTACGCCATCTACGTCTACCAACTGCCGGTCGGGCCGATCTGGGCGATCCATGCCTTCTACGTCGTGGCCACCGCGTTGATGCTGTTCTGGTACCTCCGCTACGCCCGTCGGCGGCAGCCGGCGCCCGTAACCTCGGAGTCCTAGACTGACTGGATGACCGTCCTGCTGCCGATTCCGCGCGTACGCGCTGAGGAGCCGGTGGTCGGGCCGGACTCGGCGGTCGCCACGTCCGGGGCCCTGCGCGACGCGTACGGCCGGGTCGCCACCGATCTGCGCGTCTCGCTGATCGACAAGTGCAACCTGCGCTGCACCTACTGCATGCCGGCGGAGGGCCTCGAGTGGCTCCCGAAGGACGAGCTGCTCACCGACGACGAGATCGTCCGGTTGATCCGGATCGGAGTGACCCGCCTCGGGATCACCACGGTGCGTCTCACCGGAGGCGAGCCCTTGCTGCGTCCACGGCTGGAGGACCTCGTCGCGCGGATCGTCGCGCTGGAGCCCAGTCCCCAGGTGGCGCTGACCACGAACGGCATCGGCCTGGCGCGGCGCGCGGCCCCGCTGGCCCGGGCCGGACTCCGCCGCATCAACGTGTCGCTGGACACGCTCGACGCCGACACCTTCCGCCGGCTCAGTCGCCGGGATCGGCTGTCCGACGTGCTGGCGGGCATCCGTGCCGCCAAAGCGGCGGGACTGGAACCGGTCAAACTCAACACGGTCCTGATGCGGGGGGTCAACGACCACGAGGCCGCGGATCTGCTGCGCTGGGCCATGGGTGAAGGGGTGCAGCTCCGCTTCATCGAGCAGATGCCACTGGACGCGCAGCACGCCTGGCGGCGCTCGGAGATGGTCACGGCCGACGAGATCCGCGCACGTCTCGAGCGCGAGGTCGTGCTGGCCGAGGATCCCGACGACGCCCGTCGCCGCGGCAGCGCCCCGGCCGAGTTGTTCCGGGTGGTCGGCACCGCGCACCGCGTCGGCATCATCGCTGCCGTCTCCAAGCCGTTCTGCGGCACCTGCGACCGGGTCCGGCTGACCGCCGATGGTCAGCTCCGGAACTGCCTGTTCTCCCGCACCGAGTCCGACCTGCGCGGGCCGCTGCGCAGCGGCGTAGAAGACGACGATCTGGCGGCCCGCTGGATCCGGGCCGTGGCGGGCAAGCGCCCAGGGCACGGCATCGACGACCCCAGCTTCCTGCAGCCCGACCGACCGATGTCGGCCATCGGGGGCTGAGCGGGCTTCGCTACGTTGACCGGGTGAGTTCGCTCGAAGCTGTCGACGACACCTACCGTGATCCCAGCCGGCCGATCGATGAGCGCGTCGAGGCGCTGCTCCGGCAGCTGACCCTGTCCGAGAAGGCGGGCCTGTTCTTCCACCGGATGATCGGCATGGGTCGGGACGGGGAGCTGGCCGACGCCGATCCGACGTTCGGTTCGCCGTCCACCGAGGACCTCGTGGTCGGTGCCCACCTCACGCACTTCAACCTGTTCGGGGAGCTGTCCGATCCGGCGCAGGTGGCCGGCTGGCACAACAAGTTGCAGGAACTGGCGGCCTCGACCCGGCTCGGGATCCCCGTTTCGGTCTCCACCGACCCGCGCCATTCCTTCACCGACAACCCGGGGGCGGCCTTCAACGCGGGCGCCTTCTCGGAGTGGCCCGAATCGCTGGGGCTTGCGGCGATCGGCGACGAGGCTCTCGTCGAGACGTTCGCTGACATCGCGCGTCAGGAGTACCTCGCGGTCGGACTTCGGGTGGCCCTGCACCCGCAGATCGACCTGGCCACCGAACCCCGCTGGGCCCGCCAGGTGAACACGTTCGGCGAGGACGCCGAGCTGTCCGGCCGGCTCGGCGCGGCCTACGTTCGCGGCTTCCAGGGAACCGAGCTCGGGCCGGAGTCGGTGGCCACGATGGTCAAGCACTTCCCGGGCGGTGGGCCGCAGTTGGACGGTGAGGATCCGCACTTCGCGTACGGGCGCGAGCAGGTGTATCCGGGCGGGAAGTTCGAGCTGCACCTGTCGCCGTTCGAGGCGGTTTTCGCCGCGGGACCGAGCCAGATGATGCCGTACTACGGGATGCCGATCGGTACGGAGTACGAGGAGGTCGGCTTCGGCTTCAACCGCGACGTGATCACCGGTCTGCTACGGGAGCGGTACGGGTTCGACGGCATCGTCTGCACCGACTGGGGTCTGATCACCGACCACACGATCATGGGCGACGACTTCCCGGCGCGGGCATGGGGTGTGGAGCACCTGACTCCGGGGGAGCGGATCGTCAAGGCGCTGGACGCCGGCGTCGACCAGTTCGGCGGCGAGGCGGTGCCGGAGTTGCTCATCGAGCTGGTCGAATCCGGGGCGATCAGTGAGGAGCGGCTCGACGTCTCGGCCCGCCGGCTCCTGCGGGAGAAGTTCCGGCTCGGGCTCTTCGATCAGCCGTACGTGGACGCCGAGCAGGCCGCGAACGTCGTGGGTGCGCCGGCGTTCCGGGAGGCCGGAGAGGCCGCGCAGCGGGCGGCGATCACGCTGCTGACTAACGGAGATCAGGCATCGGGTCCGACGTTGCCGCTGCGCCGCGGCCCCCGCCTCTACGTGGAGGGCATCGACCCTGTGATCGCGGCGGAGTACGGCGAGGTCGTCGAGGATCCGGCTGAGGCCGACGTGGCCATCGTCCGACTGAAGGCCCCGTACGAGGAGCGGCCGACGAAGTTCGAGAGCTTCTTCCACGCCGGCTCGCTCGACTTCGATCCTTCGGTGGTCACTCATCTCGGCGAGCTCGCCGCGCACACGCCCTTGGTCGTCGACGTCTTCCTGGATCGCCCGGCCATCCTGACCTCGATCCGTCCGCTGGCGTCTGCCGTGGTCGCGAACTTCGGAGCGAATCCGCGCGCCCTGCTGGACGTGCTGTTCGGCGCCTCCGCGCCCCGAGGCCGGTTGCCGTTCGACCTGCCGTCGAGCATGGCGGCGGTGGAGGCCAGCCGCCCCGACGTTCCGTTCGACACCGCCGAGCCGTTGTTCCGGTTCGGCCACGGACTGCGCTACCGCCGCGGGACGGGAACGGACGGGTCGGACCAGGAGTCCGGACCGGACGAGCCCGCCGCGTAGGTGTCCAGCGGGGTCTTCTGCTCGCGCCACGCCTGCAGCACCGGATCGACGATCCGCCAGCACTCGACGGCGGTGTCCCCGCGTACCGACAGCAGCGGATCGGCGTCGAGCACCCCGGCGAGGACCTCACCGTAGGGTGGAAGTCGGCCCGGGTTGAGGTCGTGGGTGAGCGCCGCGCGCTCCAACGTGAAGGGGTCCTCGGGGCTGTTCACGTTCATCTCCACAGCCATCCGGTCCGGCGACAGGGTGAGTCTCAGTTGGTCGGGTGTGTCGTCGCCGATGAGGCCGGTCGGCAGGTGGGGCAGGGGCTTGAACGTGACCAGCACCTCCTTGCGGAGGGCGCTCAGCGCCTTGCCGGAGCGCAACCGGAACGGCACACCGGCCCACCGCCAGTTGTCGATCTGGACCGTGAGCTCGGCCAAGGTCTCGGTGTTGCGGACCGGATCGACCCCCGGTTCGTTCGCGTAGTCCGGCACCTCGACGCCGTGGGCCACCCCGGCGGTGTAGCGGGCCCGCTTTCCCGCCGTGACGGGATCGTCGTGCCAGACCCGGCACGCGCGGAGGGCGGTGGCCTTGGCGTCCCGGAGGTCAACAGCGTTCACCTTGGCCGGTGGATCCATGGCGATGAGGGCGAGGATCTGCAGCAGGTGGCTCTGGATCATGTCCGTGAGGGCCCCGGCCTGGTCGTAGTAGCGCGCGCGGTTCTCCAGAGCCAGGACCTCGTCGTAGGTGATGTCGATCCGTTCGATGTGCTCGTTGCTCCACAGCGGCTCGAACAGTCGGTTGGCGAACCGGACACCGAGCAGATTCAGCACGCTGGAGCGACCAAGGAAGTGGTCCACCCGATGGATCTGCTCCTCCGGCACGAGCTCGGCGAGCAAGTCGTTCAGCGTGGCCGCACTCTCGGCGTTGGTGCCGAACGGCTTCTCCAGCACCAACGTCGTCCCGGTCGGCAGGGCGACCTTCTTCAGTTCGGTGCACGCTATGACGGTGACCGCCGGCGGCAGCGCGAAGTACAGGGCGGGCGCCGGTGGAGCGTCGTCGATCAGCCGGCGGAGGTCGTCGGCACTGGTGACGTCGGCCCGGGTGTACCGCGTGTTGGCGAGAACCGACTTCAGCGTCTCCTCCGAGACCTCTGTGACGGCGAAGGCGGTGCGGAGCCGCTCCCGCCAGGTCTCTTGATCCCAGTCCTCCGCGCCCGCGCCGTGCAGGACGATGTCGCGGCGGCCGCTCTCCTCTTCGAGCAGCTCTCCCAGGGCCGGCAGCAGCAGCCGGCCGGCGAGATCTCCGCTCGCCCCGAGCAGCACCAGCGACCCGATTGAACCCGGCATGCTGGAAACCTATCCATGAGGCTCAGCGGGTGTGCAGGAGGCTGGCACTGGGTACCTGGTTCCCGGAAGATACCGAGATTGTCGACGAAGGGATGTGAGCCGTGACGGACTTCACTGCCGAAGGCGCCGGGTCGGCGACCACGCCGGCCGGGGCAGCGGGTGGGACCCCCGACGAAGGGGATCTCCCCGGCCTGCAGGGACTGGGCGAGAGCGCCGACGATCCGGACGATCCCGCGGGGACGGATACCTCGAGCGGAAGTCCCCTCGACGCCCTCGGTGATGACGATGACGCGCAGGGCACATCGGATCCGATGCCCGACATGTCGGGCACGGACACGACCTAGACAGTCAGCGACTGTTGAGTTGGGACAGGATTTCCGCTCGGAAGCTGTCCCAACCTCACAGTTGATCGCTCTTGACCCCTGACGAACTGACGGCCGAGAGCACCAGGCGTCAGGGCCTAGCGGCTGGTCGTCAACTCGACGACGTCGCGGAGGAAGCCGCGCGCGGACAGGAACGAGCCGAGTGACTCGCGATGCTCGGGGCAGGCCACCCAGTGCTTGCGCCGATCCTCGGTGTGGATCTTCGGGTTGTTCCACTGCAGATCGAATTCGGCGGGACGGCGACAACCCTTCGCCGAGCAGATGAGCGGGGTCGTCGCGTCGGGGAGGGGGTCCGTCCCGCTAGGAGAAGCGGACATCGGTCTGCGTCTCCCGCCGCTCCTGCTGACCACCCGGTGCCTCGTCGTCGGTCAGGTCACCCGAAATGATCCCGGGCTCCTCCGGTGCCGCCGTGAGTTGTCTGGTGCCCTCCGGGGCCGGGTTCTCGACCGGGTCGGTCATCCCGCGCTGGTGCGCCTGGTTGGCGAAAAGCACGGCGACGTACGGGAGGAACACCGCGCAGGCGAAGAGGACCCAGCGCCACATTCCGGGCACGAAGATCATGGCGATGAAGCAGGCGGTCCGGAACGCCATCGTGATCGCGTAGCGCTTGACGCGCCCGGCGTGCTCTTCGCTCGTCGGCGTCCGCGCGTCCGTGATGACCGAGAAGTTCTGGCGGGTGTAGCCGGCGGGCCGGCTGTTGCCCCCCTTGGCCGGATTGGTCATCGTGCCTGCCACTTCCTCAGCGTACGCCTCTGCGGACGCTGCTCACCCACTCGGTAGCGTGACCTCCGTGACGGACAGCCCCGCGTCAACTCCTGCTTCGGCTCCTGCCTCAACGTCGGTCCCCCAGACGCCCCGTACGGTTCTGGTTTCCGGCGGCAGCAGGGGCATCGGCTGGGGCATCGCCGAGCGGCTGCAGGCCGCCGGACATCGGGTGGCGGCGACCTATCGAAGCGGAGCGGTACCCGACGGCGTGCTCGGCGTACGGTGCGAGATCACCGACACTGTCGAGGTCGACGACGCCTTCAAGGAGGTGGAGAACGCCCTGGGACCGGTCGAGGTTCTGGTCGCGAACGCCGGCATCACCCGGGACACGCTGCTGATGCGCATGAGCGACGACGACTGGGACTCGGTACTCGCCACCAACCTCACCGGTTCGTTCCGGCTCGCCAAGCGGGCGGCGCGGCCGATGATCCGGGCCAGGTTCGGCCGGCTGATCTTCTTGTCCTCGGTCGTCGGTCAGCTCGGGTCGGCGGGTCAGGTGAACTACGCGGCCTCCAAGGCGGGGCTGGTCGGTCTGGCTCGATCCCTGGCCCGGGAGCTGGGTTCGCGCGGCATCACCGCGAACGTCATCGCCCCGGGCTTCATCGAGACCGACATGACCGCCGAGTTGGGCGAAGACCTGGTGAGCCAGTACGCCGCCCAGATCCCGCTGGGCCGAATGGGCGTCGTGACCGACGTGGCCGCGGTGGTCGAGTTCCTGGCCGGTGACGCGGCCGGCTACATCACCGGTGCGTTGGTTCCGGTGGACGGCGGCCTGGGAATGGGTCACTGATCAAGTTCTGAGTACGTCCCGTCGACGGATGCAGGTTCGCTGATCAGCGGATGAGTTCAGAGGATGAGAAGAGAAGGAGTTCCGGTGGGGATTCTCGAGGGCAAGAGCGTCTTGGTTGCCGGCGTCACGCTGGACACCTCGATCGCCTTCCACGTCGCCCGGATCGCGCAGGCCGAGGGTGCCACGGTGCTCGTCTCGAACTTCGGTCGGGCGATGAGCCTGACGCGGCGGGTGATCAAGAAGCTCGATCCGGTGCCGCCGCTGCTGGAGGTCGACGTCACGAACGACGAGCACCTGACCGGGCTCGCGGACGCCGTGGGCGCGCACGTGGAGCGGCTGGACGGCCTCGTGCACTCGCTGGCCTTCGCCAATCCCGAGACGGCGCTGGGCGGCAAGTTCCTCTCGACGCCGTGGAGCGACGTCGGCACCGCCGTACACGTCTCGGCGTACTCGCTGGCCTCGTTGACGATGGCCTGCCGGCCGTTGTTCGCCAATCCGGCCTCGGTGGTGGGGCTGACCTTCGACGCCACCGTCGCCTGGCCGGTGTACGACTGGATGGGGGTGGCCAAGTCGGCGCTGGAGAGCACCAGCCGCTACCTCGCGCGCTATCTGGGACCGGACGGCATCCGCGTCAACCTGGTAGCGGCCGGGCCGTTGGAAACGCTGGCCAAGAAGGCGATCGGTGGGGCGGACGAGTTCAACGACGTCTGGGCCACTCGGGCGCCGCTCGGCTGGGATCCGAAGGATATCGAACCGACGGCGCGGGCCGTGGTGGCGTTGCTGAGCGACTGGTTCCCCCGGACCACCGGCGAGATGGTGCACGTGGACGGCGGCGTGCACGCCATGGGCGCCTGAGCCGTCTCGATGAGTGAGCCGTGTTCGTCTGCCGCGCTCCGCGCTCCGCGGTCCCGAGCGGAGCAGCGTCTCGCTCGTTCGATTTCGATTCGGGACGACGGAAAAACGTGTCGCCTCGGATCGCTCCTCACTCCCGAGGAGCTCCGCTCGTGACCGAGCCTTCGTCGGGCACCGAATTCGATCACGGCCCGCCCGCGCTGATCGAGGTCCGGCTGCTGGACGGACCCAACCTGTACTTCCCGCGTCCGGCCGCCAAGGTCACGCTCCGCATCTCCGGTCTGCTGGGCATCCCGATCGAGCCGGCCCGGGATTTCGCGGCGGAGCTGGGTCTGCGAGACGTGCGGCCCGGCGAGCCCGGCTCGTCGTTCCGGCAGCGGTTCGCCGCCCGGACCGTCACCCGACTGGTTCGTCAGCTCGCCCTGGCCGGCGGGGTCAAGCGCCTGGCCGTACGGTCCCGACCCGGCCTGGAGGTGGACCAGCTGGTCATCGCCTACCCGTGGCGCAACTCCAGCCGGGCCCAGGTCCTGGCCGAAGGCGTGGCTCGGGCGTTGGAGGCGGTGGGCACGGATCGGCTCCCGGACACCCTGGAGCGGGCCGCGGCCCGACTGGCCGAGACCGAGCCGGGCATGGCGCCGGAGCTGATCCGGCCCACCGTCCCGGTGGTCGCGGTGACCGGCACCAACGGCAAGACCACGACCTCGCGGATGCTCGGCTTCGTCGCCCAGGCGGCCGGCTGGTCGGTGGGCTGGTCCAGCACGGACGGGATCTACCTCAACGGCGAACTGGTGGAGGCCGGCGACTACTCGGGGCCGAGCGGGGCGGGGCGCGTGCTGCGGCAACCCGGCGTGCAGCTGGCCGTGACCGAGACCGCGCGCGGTGGGATCCTCCGTCGCGGTGTCGGCGTGGCCTGGAACGACGTGTCCGTGGTGACGAACATCTCGGCCGATCATCTGGGCCTGGGCGGGATCGACACCCTCGATCAGCTGGCCGAGGTCAAGGCGGTGATCACCAAGATCACCAAGCCGGACGGCTGGTGCGTGCTGAACGCCGACGACCCCCGCACCTTCGCCATGCGGCTCGGGACCAAGGCCCAGATCTGGGTCTTCACGCGCGACCCGGATTCCCCGAGCGCGCGCATCGTGCTCGACGCCGGCGGCCGGGTGACCACGGTGCTCGACGGCTGGGTCGCCGTGCTGCAGGCCGGGACGGACGCGCTGCCCGTGGTGCCGGTGGCGGAGGTGCCGATGACGCTGGCCGGGCTCAGCCGGGTCAACGTGGAGAACGTGCTGGCCGTCACGTCGGCGGCCCTGGCTCTCGGGTTCACCGCCGAGCAGGTGGCCGCCGGGCTGGTCGGCTTCCAGCCGGCGACCAACAACCCGGGTCGGATGAACATCTGGACGGTGACGGTGCCGGACGGACCGCCAGTGTGGTCGTCGACCTGGCCCACAACGAGGCCGGTCTCGAGGCCCTGCTGGAGATCATGAACGGGATCCGGCCGCCGGGCGGACGGCTGCTGCTCGGCGTCGGAACCGCGGGCGACCGGAGCGACGACGTCTTCGTACGGCTGGGTGAGCTGGCCGGACTCGGCGCCGACGTCGTCGAGATCGCCCACAAGAGCGAATACCTCAGGGGCCGGCCGATGACCGAGCTCGGCGACCTGATCCGGGAAGGGGCTGCGCACGCCGGCACCGAGATCGCCGCCGAGCACCCCGACGAGCTGAGCGCCCTGCAGTCGCTCGTCGGTCAGGCCCGCGACGGCGACGTCGTGGCGATCATGGCCCACCAGGACCGCGCCGACATCGACCGCTGGCTGCTCGACTCCGGCGCCACCCGCGACTCCGCCGCCGACCTGCGCGCCAAGGTGACCCCCTGAACTCGCCGACCCGTCACATCTTCGGCGCTTTGGGCGGCGTGTCGGCGCAGAAGTGACGGGTCGGCACATCGGGACCCACAGGGCCTCGCGGCCGCCACACAGCATGTGCTTGGTCTGGTCCGAGAGTGCGTGGGGCATCTCGCAGGGTGCCTCATCCTGCCAAAGGAGTGTCCTCGTCCGTTTCGTGGCAGCATGCGGCTGCTTCTCGTGTTCGAAGACAGCCGTTGGCTGCCAATGCAACAACTGCTTCCCTGGCGATGACCGACGCGCGGATCCAACCTCGAACCGCGCCCTGCCTTCTCGAGTCGTCACTTGTGCGGCGACACGCCGCCCAAAGCGCCGAAGATGTGACGGGTCGGCGAAGTTGTGGAGTGGGGATCTCGGGTCAGATCTGGGGGAGCGGCTCGTGCTGGGGCTGCTGGCCGTTCGTGTGGTAGTCCGGGTCGGCGATGCCGCGGGTGCGCTCGTGCTCGTCTCGCTGAGCGCCCGGCTGCGCCTGCCGGCCGTACGACTCGAGCTGGGACATCACCGCGGCGTGCTGGTCGACACAGATGACGATCAGATCGCCGGGGTTGGAGCGGGCGATGGCGTGGCGGGTCGCCTCGAGCTCGTCGAGCACGATCTCGACCTGCTTGCAGCGCACCCCCTCGCCCATGGCGGGTGCACCCCCTCGGCGATCAGTCCGGCCACCTCGCCGCGCTGGCGGCCGCGCAGGGAGTTGTCCTCCCGGATGATCACCACGTCGAAGTGGGCCGCGGCCACCTCGCCGATCTCGCGCATGTCGTCGTCGCGGCGGTCGCCGGCGGTGGCCACGACGCCGATCCGGGAGATCTTGCCGATCTCGGTGGTGGCGTCCAGGGCGTCGCCGGTCTTGTCCACGAAGTCGCCGAGCATCCGCATCGACGGCGGGTTGTGGGCGTAGTCGACGATGACCGTACGGCCCTCGACCTCGACCTCGTTCAGCCGCCCGGGGGCCAGGTAGTAGTTGGTGGAGAAGCTGCGCAGCCCGCCGCGGATGTCGTGCAAGGACGCCCCGGCGGCGAACGCGGCGGCCGCGGCGGCCATCGCGTTCTGCACGTTCATCGTGGCGCGGCCGCGGAAGGTGGAGGGCAGCAGATGCGTCCAGGCCAGCTGCATGGCCCGGCGGCCCTCCTTCACGATGATCATGTCGCCGAGGTCGCTGTGTTCCAGCACCACCGCCCGGCCACCGCGCCGGCAGTGATCATCGACCGACTCGCGGATCTCGCTGCCGGGCTGGGCCATGGTGAACCAGACGATCCGGCCGGAGCAGCGTCGGCGCAGGCCGCGGACCAGGGGGTCGTCGGCGTTGAGCACCGCGTATCCGTTACGGGGAACGGCTTCCACGATGACGCCCTTGACGTCCGCGAGCTGTTCCAGCGTGTCGATGCCACGCAGCCCGAGGTGATCGGGCTGGACGTTCAGCACCACGCCGATGTCGTTGCGCTCGTAGCCGAGTCCCTCGCGCAGGATGCCGCCCCGGGCCACCTCGAAGACGGCCATGTCCACCCGCGGGTTCTGCAGCACCATCTTGGCCGAGCGGGGACCGGAAGCATCGGCCCTGATCACGAGGCGCTCGTCGATCACCACCCCGTCGGTGGACGTCATCCCGACCTTGCGGCCGATGCCCTTGAAGATGTGGGCGATCATCCGCGAGGTCGTGGTCTTCCCGTTGGTGCCGGTGATGGCGATGATCGGAATGCGACTCGGAGTGCCGGGCGGGAAGAGCATGTCGACCACCGGCTTGGCGATGTACTGCGGGTCGCCGATCGTCGGGTGGGTGTGCATCCGGAAGCCCGGGGCGGCGTTGACCTCGCAGATGGCCCCACCGGTCTCCCGTACGGGCTGGGTGATGTCCGGAGCGATGAAGTCGATCCCGGCGATGTCCAGACCGACCACCCGGGCCGCCTCCTCGGCGATCTCGATGTTCTCCGGGTGGGCCTCGAACGTCCGGTCGATGGAGATCCCGCCGGTGGACATGTTCCCGGTGAGGGTGAGTTTGATCATGGTGTCCGCCGGGGGCGCCGCGTCCATCGCGTAACCCTGGGCGTGCACCAGATCGACGGCCGCCTGATCGACCTTGATCCGCGTCAGCACCTTCTCGTGCCCGACGCCGCGACGCGGATCGGCGTTGGTCCGTTCCACCAGTTCGGCGACGGTCGAGGAGCCGTCACCGACGACGTGGGCCGGCATCCGCTCGGCGATGGCGGCGATCCTGCCGTCGATCACCAGGCAGCGATAGTCGACACCGGTGATGTAGGTCTCGACGATGACCCAGCCGTTACGTGATTCACCCTCGGCGATCTCGAAGCCGGTGCGAACCTCCTCCTCGGAGTTCAGGTTCAAGATCACGCCGCGGCCGTGGTTGCCGTCCAGCGGCTTGACCACCACGGGATAGCCGATCCGGTTGGCCAGCCGTACGGCGGCGTCAGCGCTCCTCACCGCCTCCGACTTCGGTACGGGGAGTCCGGCCGCCGACAGCAGGTTGAGGGTGAGTTCCTTGTTGCTGGCGATGTCGACCGCCACCGAGGAGGTGTTGGACGTCATGGTGGCCCGAATGCGCTTCTGGTGCACACCCTGACCGAGCTGCACCAGCGACGAGGTGTTCAGCCGGATGAAGGGAATGTCGCGGCTGACCGCCTCGTCGACGATGGCCTGAGTCGACGGGCCGAAGGCGGTCCGCTCGCCCCGGACGATGAAGCGCTCGAGCTCGGCGTCGAAATCGAATTCGGGATCGTGCTCGACCAGGTCGTTGACCAGCTTGACCGCCAGCTCGCCGGCGGCCAGTCCCACGCCCTCGTCGGAGTACGCATAGATCACGTTGTACCGGCCGCGCTGCCCCTTCACCTGCCGCGTCTTGCCCCGCCGCATGTCGTGACCGACCGACTGCTGGAGCTGCAGGGCCACGTGCTCGGCTACGTGACCGAGCCATGTGCCCTCGTGCAAACGCTCCACGAATCCCCCGCGCCGACCTCGACTGCAGCTGTGATTCTGCAGTCCGGGCAGCCGCTCGACCAGCGCGTCGGCGAACCCCGGAATCAGATTGGTGGGGAAGTCCTCCAGCACACCAAGATCAACCACCAGCTGGATGGCCGGCTCGTAGTGCCACACGTTGGGGCCGCGGTACACCCGGCTGGACAGGATCTGGAGCTCGGGTCGGGGCGTCGCATCGGCTGATTCGGTCACGCGAAACCTCCTCGATCGGCGGGTGGTCCCGATCCTTGCACTTCGACGTACGCTCTCGTCCACCTCCTTGACATGTGACCAAAAGGTCACATAATCTCCGGAGGGTGGTCGCCGACCAGGATCTCGTCTTCAAGGCCCTCGCCGACCCGACGAGACGCGCCGTACTGGACGCCCTGTTCGAGGTCGACGGACAGTCCGTCGGGACGCTCTGCGGACATTTTCCCGAGATGACACGGTTCGGCGTGATGAAGCACCTCGCCGTGCTGTCCGATGCCGACCTGGTCGTCGGCGCGCGCGAGGGGCGGACGAAACGGCACTTCCTCAACCCTGTGCCGATCGAGCAGGTCGCCAACCGATGGATCAGCCGCTACGCCGCTCGCTTCACGTCTGCGCTGGTCGCCCTCGAACAACAACTCACCCAGCCCCGCCCGTCAGGAAGGACCACCACCATGAGCAGCAACCAGCCCGAGGCGGCGCACGTCTACCAGATCTACATCGCCGCCACCCCCGAGGACGTCTGGACCGCCATCACCGAATCGGAGTGGACGCGCCGCTGGCTGCACGGCACGTCCTACGTCGAGCCGCCCGAGGTCGGCAAGACCTTCCGCACGCTCACCGCGGACGGACAGGCCGCGATCGACGGACTCGTGGCGGAGATGCGGCCCCCGGAGGGAGATCGGCCGGGGCGGTTCGTCCACGGGTGGCACGTGCTGTACGACCCGGAGCAGAGCGCCGAGCCGGGCGGCCAGGTGGAGTGGACCGTCCAGCGGGCCGGCGACGGCTTGACGCTCGTCCGCCTGGTGCACTCCGGCCTGGAGGACAGTCCGCTCACCGCCGAGGGCGTCAAGGACGGCTGGGTGTGGGTGCTCGACAGCCTCAAGACCGTGTTGGAGACCGACGGAACCCTGCCGCCGGTCACTGTCGAGGCGTACGGCTGAGGCCCCGGCCACTCGGAAACTGTCGGGAAATCGCAGTTCTGGGGCCGAAACCGCCCCCAAATTCGGAATCTGTTAACAGTTTCCGGGACGAAGGTCAGCCGCGGGTTTTGGGGGTGTCGGGCATGTGGGGGGCGGGGTTGCGGGGTCAGGGCCGGGGTGTTCGGCGCAGCCGGCGGGCGTACGAGGTGGGCGAGACGCCCTCGGCGGCGATCTCCCGAGCCAGCAGGCGAAGATCGTTCTCGGCGGCTCGGGACTCGGCGACCTCGGCGTCTGGGAGTTGCTCGTCGTGGGTCAGCAGCACGCGCCGGGTCAGATCGAATCGGCTACCCGCCGGGAGGACGTGCAGCGTCGCACCGGAGACCAGCAACGGAGCCGTCCGCTGCGCCTGGTAGGCGTTGCTCACCACCTGCTGGCCGTCGACGAGGGTGACCGAGCCGCGTCCGATCACCTCCAGCCGGGGGCCGGTGATCACGGCCGCCGTGTCCTCGTCGATGCCGATCCCGAGCAGGGACGGTGACTGGGCGACCAGGGACAGCAGCCGCCCGTAGCGATTGCGCTGCTCGAAGTGCTGGTCGATCACCACGCCTGTGACGAGACCGAGCCCGACCGACAGCTGACTCATCCGCTGCTTCGGGGTGGAGCCGCCGCTCCCGAAGGCGATCATGTAGTCGGCGAGGATGCTGGCCCCGGCCGAGGTCCCCCCGATCGCGACTCCGCGGCGGTGGGCGGCGTGGATCGCCGCACCGAACGCCGTCCCGGTGATGAAGCCGCTGAGCTTCAGCTGGTTGCCACCGGTCATGAAGATCGCCGTCACGTCGCCGAGGGCTTCAGCCAGGTGGCCGTTCCGGGCCTGCGCACGGTTCTCCGGCCGGACCTCGACGACCTCCTTCGCGCCGAGGGAGGTGAACACGGCCCGGTACACATCGACCACCTCGGTACCCAAGGACGAGGCGCTGGGGATCACCGCAATCCGCGCCGATGTCCCGCCGGCCGCCGCGACGAAGGCCCGCAGCACACTGCGGCGACGCAGCTTGGCCTCGGCCCCGCCGATCGCGAAGATCGCGCCAGGGGACTGCTCGGCTGGCTCTGGCATGCGGACAGGATACGTACGTTTAGACTCCGCCCGTGCGGGATCGCGCGCTGCTGACCGCCATGGTCGCGGCCCTGGGGATGCTCACGATCGACGTCACGGCGGTGCGGGTCGCCCTTCCGGCCATCCAGGTGGAGCTCGGCGCGACCGACGTCGAGCAGGCCTGGGTGATCAACGGTTACCTGCTCTCCCTCGGCGTGCTGGTGATCGCCGGCGGGCGGGCCGGCGACCTGTTCGGGCGGCGCCGGGTGTTCCTGGCCGGGCTGGCGATCTTCACCGTCTGCTCGGCCCTGGCCGGACTGGCCCCCAGCGGCGGCTTCCTCGTAGCGGCCCGCATCGTCCAGGGCGCCGGGGCGGCGATCATGACCCCCGGCGTGTACGCGATGATCACCGACGGCTTCGCCGGACGGAATCTCGGCCGCGCCATGGGCACCCTCACCGGTACCGCCGCGGTCGGGCTCTCGCTCGGACCGCTGCTCGGCGGTCTGCTCGTCGACGTGGCCAGCTGGCGGTTCATCTTCTTCCTCAACCTGCCGGTGGCGATCTTCACCGCGGTAGCCGTGCTCCGCGCCGTCCGGGCGGGCCGGCCCAGTGGAGGACCGCGGATCGACGTGGCCGGTCTGGTCCTGCTCGCCGTCGGACTGACCGCCGTGGACGTCGGGTTGCTTCAGGCCGGCCCGAACGGCTGGACGGCCCCGTCCACGCTCGCCCTCCTGCTCGTCGGGTTGGCGGGTCTCGCGGCGTTCTGGGCCGTTGAGTCCCGGGTCCGCGACCCGCTCGTGGATCCGGTGGTCGTGCGCCAACCCAACCTGACGGCGGCCAACGTCGTCGGCTTCTGCATGCAGTTCGTCTCCACCGCGGTCACCGTGCTGGTGGCGATCTGGCTGCAGGAGGGTCTCGGCGCCTCGGCGCTGCTCGCGGGTCTCGCCCTACTCCCGATGACCCTGCCGCTCACCGTGGCCTCGCCGCTGGCCGGTCGGTTCGTTCCACGTCTGGGTGCGCGCCGCCTGGTGATCGCGGGGACGGTCACGGTAGCCGTCGGCACCGCGGGAATCGGTGCCGGCGCACTGAGCGGGACCTATCCGGCCGTAGTGCCCGGACTAATCCTGTTCGGTTGTGGTTTCGCGGTAGTCCTCACCGCCCTGACCACGGCGCTGATGGCGGCGGCCGGGGCGCTCGACCGCGGGATGGTGTCGGGCATCTACAACACCGCACGCAACGTCGGCGCCTCGGTGGGCGTCGGCGTCACGAACTCGCTGCTGCTCGGTCTGGCCGTCAGTCGCAGCCTGGACCAGGCGTTCGCGGTGACCATGTTCGTCACGGCCGGGGTCGCGGCGGTGGGAGCTGGGGCCGCCTTCGGCCTGGCCCGGCCCGCGGCGGCCTCAGTGGGCGATCAGGTCGCTCGCGGCCACGACCAGATCCCGCGGCACGTCTGAGGCAGAGCTCACACCGGACAACTGCATCGTGTTGCGCAGTTCCTCGACCATCAGTTCGAGCATCTTCCGGACGCCGTCCCCGCCGCCCGCCGCCAGGCCCCAGTAGATCGGCCGGCCGATCAGCACGCAACGTGCCCCCAACGCGAGGGCCTTGAGCACGTGCGTGCCCTGCCGAATCCCGCCGTCGACCAGGACGTCGACCTCGTCGCCCACCTCGTCGACGATCTCGCGGAGCACGTCGAGGGTGGCCGGTTCGCCGTCGATCTGCCGCCCGCCCTGATTCGACACGACCACCGCGACGCAGCCGGCCTTGACGGCGTTACGGGCCTCCGTCGCGGTCATCAGGCCCTTGGCGATCACCGGCAGCGACGTCTGTCCGACCAACCAGGCGGCATCGTCCCAGGTGACGTCCTGGGCCATCTCCTTCCACATGTAGGCCATCAGGGTCTCGCCGGAGGCCTTACTGGGCAGGTCGACACGGTCTTCGAGGTTCGCGATCTTCACTTCGCGCGGCAGGTGGATGTGGCTCCGCTTGTCGGCCGGGCGGATGCCGTAGTTGGGCGCGTCAACGGTGAGGACCAGACCCTGGAAGCCCGCCGCTGCCGCGCGCTCCTGCAGGCTGGTGGTGAGGCCCCGATCCTTGTGGATCTGCAGCTGCATCCAGCACGGCAGCCCGACGGCGGCCACCTCCTCCAGCGGGGTGCTGGACAGGGTCGACAACACCATCCCGCCGCCCACCGACTTGGCCGCACCGGCCGAGCCGACCTCGCCGTCGGGATGGACCACTTTGTGGAACGCGGACGGGGCGAGCACGATCGGCACCTCGAGCCGCTGACCGGCGACAGTGACCGAGGTGTCGACATGCGACACGTCCCGCATGAGCCGCTTGCGAACCAACCAGCGGTCGTACGCGCGCCGGTTCTCGTCGCGGGTCCAGTTGCGGCCGGCGCCGGCGTTCAGGTGGTCGAAGATCGCCGGCGCCAGCGTCGCGGCGGCGTTGGCCTCGAAGTCCTCGAACTCGGCGAATCCATCGAGCTCAGTCAGTTCCGTCATCGGTTGCCTTCCGGATCTGGTCGAGCAGCCCGCGCAGGCCCGCCCCGGGCGGCTGCTCGGTGGTGTAGGAGGCGACCTGGGCGTCGCGGACCACGAACTCGTCGGTGTGGGGCACGGTCCGCAGGACCCGCCCGGTCGGGTGCGGGAGGTCGACGTCGATCTCCGGCAGGCGAACCGGCCGGTCGTTGGTGGCCGTGATGTAGACGACGGCCCGCACCCGTCCCCCTCCGAGGTCGGTGAGCTCGACGATGTGGTGCCGGAGATCCGGGAAGGAGGAATTCAGGCCGAGATGAGCGTGGAGGTAGCGATCGCGGTCGATGGCGCTGCCGTCCACGTGCGCCGTCGCGGAGAAGTCGTCCGCCACCAGCGCGGCGGCGGCCGTCACGTCGTTGTCGTCCCAGGCCTGCAGCAGGGCCCGTACGGTCTCGCCGGCATCGACCGCGGCGCTCACTTCGGGCCCAGCAGGAACGCCGGAGTGAAGGTCCCGCCGGCCGACACGTTGGTGACGCCGGCGGCGCCCAGCCGGACCAGGAGTCCGCCGAGCCGGCCGCGGAAGGTGTACGGATCGTTGTCGACGACGAACGTCTGCAAGGGGTGCCCGGGCTCGTCCAGAGCGAACCACTCGGAGTGGCTGACGATCCGGCGCTGCACCACGTGATCGACGGCCAGCGCAAGAGCCTCGTCCACGGCCGCGGCCCAGGTGGCCTCGTCGCACTCGTGACCGACGTGGACACCGTGCCCGCCGTAGTCGTGGGCCGGTTTGAGCACGACCCGTTCGCGGTGGGCCATCGCCCATTCGCGCGAGATCGTGTTGGCGGTGGGCGGCCGGCCGTCGCCGACCAGCACCCGGGTCCACGGCACGTGGTTGATCACCGCCGAGCGCTCGGCGGCGGTGAGCCCCATCTCCCGGGCGTGAGCGGTCAGCACGTCGAACACGGACTTGTGACCCAGCACGTCGGAGGCGAACGGGTTGACCAGACAGACCGCGTTCGCGCGGGCCGCGTCGACCAGCGGCCGGGTCTCCGCCGGACGGGCCAGGATGTCCTGGATGATCAAGCGCCGGTAGACCAGGTCGATCGCCGTTTCGCCGTAGCGCAGACGACCCCCCGAGAACGTCAACTCCTGCGGGTCGGCGATCACGGTCTGCAGGCCCGCGGCGATCAGGTCGTCCCGAATGATCTCGAACTCCGGCATCAGGGGAACGTCGGCCCAGTCCACGATCGCGATCACCGGGTCGCCGGTGCCGCCCCAGTCCTGCCAGGCGGCGAGCATCGCTGCGCGCAGCGCGGGGAGCACCCACAGGGGCTCGAGCTCGAACTCCTCGGCGAGCGTGGCGAACACCGCCGTCTGGGTGAAGGCCCGAGCGGCCGCGTCGTGGAACCCCATGCCACCGGGTGAGGCGCCCTGCACCTCGACGAACCCCAACCGCTTGGAGAAGAAGGCGTCGTAGCGATCGTTGACGTCGACGTTGGCGAAACCGGGCTCGATGGAGACGAGATCGCGCTCGGCGGGGGAGAGCCCGATCTCGTCGAGCAGTTCCGGGTTGCTGTGCACCGCGGCCAAGGTCTTGGCCAGCGCCGAGCCGATCAGCGACACGGCGAGGCGCTCGGATTCCAGCCGGGGCCGGGTGACCAGGAACGGGCGGGCGACCGAGCAGACCCGCCGACCGCCGTAGCTCAGCTCCCGCAGCTGCTGCATGCCCTGGTCGTCGGGCTCGAGCCGGCGGGCCAGGCGGTGCCAGCGGCCGACCGCCTCGGCGGTCAGGACGGCGTCGTCACTGGGCACCATTCCTCCTCACGTCGAGCTCCTCTCGCTCAGCCGAGCTCACGCAGCAGCGCGCCGCACCGGTCGAACAGGTCCTGGGCCTGAGCCCGGTCGGCACCGATGGCGGTGACGCCGACCCGGCCTAGTGGGCCGAGCGCGGCCAGCATGTGCCAGACCACCCCGGTCTGCGCGTCGGGATCCCAGACCAGGCCGGCGGCGTCGGCCGCGGCCAGCAGGGAGGCGATGGAGGCGCCGCGTGCGCCCGGGGCCTCCAGGTCATCGGTGGCCATGTAGCAGCGTGGTTCGCCCCGCGCGGTGCGGTAGCGCGCCCCGGTCGGGTCGCACCCTCCGCCGGTCAGCAGGAAGAGGGTGCCGAACGGGTGGCTCGTGCCGCCCTCCCGCAGGTTGATCTCGACCGCGTACGGACGCCAGACCTCGCCGCGACGAGCAACGACGAAGTCGATCCCGAAGCGGCCGACAACCCCCTCGGCGGCCAGCCGATGGCGGACCTTGTCGGCCTCGGCGACGACCAGAGCCGCGTACTCCTCGCCGGCCGGGAACCGGCAGCCGACGAACGCCTGTCCGTTGTCTCCGCCCATCAGCTGGTCGTGGGTGCAGACCAGCCCGTCGGCGCCGCCGGCCAGGATGCGCATCTGCACGCTCGGGCTCTGGACCTCCTCCCCGAGCACCATCTCCTCGACGATGCCCGGATCGGCCGCGAGTCGCTCGAGGTAGTCGGCGTCGAGATACTCGCGGAGCCGGCCGCGAACGGCTGCCGCCTCGTCGTCGGTGTCGGCCGCCGGCAGGTCGTCCAACGGGACCACGACGTTGCCGATGCCGTACACGCTGTCGCCGAGTTTGACCACCACCGAGGCGAGCGCAGGGTTGGCGTCGCGCATCCCGACGAGTGCCGCCACGAGATCGTCGA
Source organism: uncultured Actinomycetota bacterium (assembly GCA_963789345.1). Taxonomy (GTDB): domain Bacteria; phylum Actinomycetota; class Actinomycetes; order Propionibacteriales; family Propionibacteriaceae; genus Microlunatus. Next base: position 441,440 of record CAWBKR010000001.1, read on the forward strand.
GGGACGCCATGTTCTCGGCGCCGGCCGGGTGAGCCACCTGCTCCTCGGCGAAGAGCCGCCGCCCGCCCGATTTCGTGCCGTAGGTGTAGAACCGGACGTCCGGTGCGTACAGCGGCACGCCCAGCTCCACGGCGAGATCGCGCTCCGGCGGCCCGACGTTGAACGGTGCCAGGAACGCCGCGTGGGGGTCGCCGATCGCCTCCCGCAGCTGCCGCACTACTTCGGGTCGGTCGAGGAGCTTGGCCGCCAGGGGACGAGGAGCCCGGTCGTCGACCACGACGGTGGACAGCCGTTCGTGCGCGCCCGCCGGATCGGGGAGGAGCCCCAGGTAGTAGTCGATCGTCTCCGGCTCAACCGGCTGGGACGTGACCAGCACGATCCGCAACTCGGGGCGCTGCAGGGCCAGCAGCAGGTACAGGGTGCGCTCCTCGTACGCGGGGAGCGCGGGCTCGAGGTCGGCCAGCAGCGAGGCGGCGATGTCGATCGAGGGAAGCAGCACCATCGTGCGCAGCTCGGTGCTGCTGCCCGGCGCGCCCATCGGCCGCAAGGTGGCCTGCAGATCCGCGAGCCGCGTGTCCTCGATCAACGCACGCCTTCCAGCCGGGGTCGCGGCCCACCCGCCGCGGCCGCGAGGAGATTAACAGTCCCGCTTCGGTCGACGGTGTCGGCCCGGCGACAGGCTCAGGGAACGCGGGACCTCGAAGGCTGCCAGCTGACCGCGGCGACCAGAGCCTCGCGGGCGGCCTCGCGGACCACCTCCAGCTCGCGTCGGCGCGTCGCGACCTCGTACGAGCTGAGGGTGGCGCCATCGTGGTCCAGCGCCTGTTCGCAGGCCGCCAGCAGGCGGGCGGCACGGTCCGCGGCGGCCCGCTGCCGCGGCGGAGAGCCGGGTGCCGGTCCGAGGTCGACGAGGTCAACGGGCCGCGGACCCGACGCCGCGTCCAGCCGGGCGAGCGCCGACCCGGCGTGGATGACCGCCTCGCTCAGGGCCCGCTCGGCCTCGTACGCGGTCGGCGGCGGCGCGGCCCGCTCGGCGGGGTGAAGCCGCCACTGGACGGCCGGGCCGACCGGGACCGGGACCAGAGCGGCTCCGCCGGTCAGCCCGACCACCGCCGACCCGGCGTCGAGCGCGGCCCGGTTCAGCGCAGCGGGACCGCGCAGGATCCCGAGCCGTCCGGGCACCGGCAGGGCGAGCGCCCAGCCCTGGGATTCGAGCGCGACGAGCCTGGGCAGGGCGTCGACGAGCGTGGTGGACCGGGTCTCGTCGAGACCGCTGACCCCGTCAGGATCGAGCAGGTGATGGGCGACGTCCGCGCCTTGGACGGCGGTCGCCGCGCGGCCGGGTTCGACCGCGTCGTTGATCATCGCGTTGAGCTGTCGAACCAGCCGTACGCTCGCGAACAGCGTCACAAAGCGAAGCGTACGTGGCCTGTAGGTTGACCCCATGGCGGCAGTCGTGGACCTCGCTGACGTGACCATCGTGCGAGGCGGCGCGACCCTGATCTCCGACATCACCCTGCGGATCGACGAGTCCGACCGTTGGGTGGTGATCGGCCCGAACGGCGCCGGAAAGACGACCCTGCTCCAGGTCCTGGCCGCCCAGATCCATCCCAGCGCCGGAGTGGCCGGCCTGCTGGGGGAGGTGCTCGGTACCGTCGACGTGTTCGAGCTGCGACCGCGGATCGGTCTCACCTCCGCAGCGCTTGCGGAGCGGATTCCCCGGTCCGAGCGCGTGCACGACGTGGTCGTCTCGGCCTCCTACGCGGTGGTCGGGCGCTGGCGCGAGAGCTACGACGACCTGGACCACGAGCGGGCCGCCGAGCTCCTCGGCCAGCTGCAGATCGACCGGCTGGCCGACCGCACCTTCGGCACGCTGAGCGAGGGCGAACGCAAGCGGGTGCAGATCGCCCGGGCGCTGATGACCGACCCCGAACTTCTCCTCCTGGACGAGCCGGCCGCCGGTCTCGACCTCGCCGGCCGCGAATCGCTCGTCCGGACGCTGGGCGAGCTGGCCGAGGACCCGTACGCTCCGGCCTCGGTACTGGTCACCCACCACGTCGAGGAGATCCCGGCCGGCATCACCCACGCCCTCCTGCTGCGCGGCGGCAAGGTCGTGGCCGAAGGACCGCTCACCGAGACCCTCACCGCCGAGAACCTGTCGGCCACCTTCGACCTGCCGCTCGCACTCACCGAGACCGACGGTCGCTTCGCCGCGAGGGCTACCTGAGGAGTACTCGGAGCCTGGCAAACTGGATAGACCATGAACCTCACCGACTGGCTGGGTGACAACCCCTGGGCGATCTGGTTGACGCTGACGATTCTGCTCGCGGTCGCCGAGGTGCTGTCGCTCGACCTGGTGTTGATCATGTTGGCGGTCGGGGCGCTGGCCGGCACCGGGGTGGCGCTCGTGGCGCCCGATTTGTGGTGGTTGCAGATTCTCGTGGCGACCGGTGTCTCGGTGGCCACGCTGGCCCTGCTCCGGCCTACGCTGTTGGCCAAGGTCCGCAGCCTTCCGGGCTACCGATCGTCCGCCGACAAGATGGTCGGCAGCACGGGCGTGGCGGTGTCGGCGATCACCCGCGCGGGCGGGGAGATCAAGGTCGACGGTCAGAGTTGGTCCGCGCGACCGTACGAGCCTGATCAGGTGATCGAGGAGGGCACCGAGATCGAGGTGTACGAGGTCGACGGCGCCATCGCCGTGGTGTACCCGAAGCACGGCGCCCTTCCCTGACCGTTGAGCGTAAGGAGCAATCGTGGATCCCATCGGCCTGATCGTCGGCCTCGTGATCTTCTTCGTAGTCGCCTTCTTCCTGGCCAGCGCGGTCAAGGTGATCCGCCAGCGGCAGGTCGGAGTGGTCGAGCGGCTGGGCAAGTTCAATCGGACCCTGGGCCCGGGTCCGCACCTAGTGGTGCCGATCGTGGATCGGGTCCGCTACAAGCTGGACATGCGCGAGGCGGTCGTGCCGTTCCCACCGCAGGGCGTGATCACCGAGGACAACCTGATGGTGAGCATCGATTCGGTGATCTACTTCCAGATCCTCGATCCGGAGCGGGCTGCGTACGAGGCGCAGGACTACATCAAGGCGATCGAGCAGCTCACCCAGACGACGCTGCGCAACATCATCGGCGGACTGGACCTGGAGCAGACCCTGACCAGCCGTGAGGAGATCAACCAGAAGCTCCGTGTGGTCCTCGACGAGGCCACCGGCAAGTGGGGGATCAAGGTCAACCGGGTCGAGCTGCGGGCGATCGACCCACCGGCCACCATCCGAGACGCCATGGAGAAGGGAGCTCGGGCGGAGCGCGACAAGCGAGCGGCGATCCTGACCGCCGAGGGTCAGCGGCAGTCGTCGATCCTCAACGCCGGCGGCGACAAGGAGTCGGCCATCCTCCGGGCGCAGGGGGATCGGGAGGCCGCCGTGCTGCGGGCTCAGGCCGACCGTCAGGCGCAGATGCTTCGCGCCGAAGGCGAGGCACAGGCCATCTCCACCGTGTTCAGCGCCATCCACGCTGGGCAGCCGGACCAGGCGTTGTTGGCCTACCAGTACATGCAGATGTTGCCGGCCATTGCCCAAGGTGACGCGAACAAGGTGTGGGTGGTGCCGAGCGAGATCACCAAAGCCCTCGAGGGGCTGGGCAGCGCCGTTGGTTCATTCAGCGCTGCCGTTCCGAACCAGTCCAAGGGGGAGTTCAGTGCGCCGGAGAAGATCGACGTCCAGGCCGAGATCGCGGAATTGAACGCCAAAGAGGCTGCGGCCGCGGACCGCACGGTGCAGGAAGCCATCGCCGCCGCTCAGGAACTGGAGCGAACCGGGGGTCTCGGCCCACCTCGCTCCGCCTGCCCGGTCAGCCGGCCCAGATCGGCTCGGGCACCGGCGCCGCGGCAACCGCTCCGGCCGAGCGCTCTGATGCTGAGCATGACCTGGCACGGGAACCCCGTCCTGCGGAGTGAGCTGGCCCGAGCTACTCCTCATCGCCCTGGCGGGCGTCGGCGCCGGTTTGATCAACACCGTGGTCGGCTCGGGGACCTTGATCACGTTTCCGACCTTGTTGGCGCTCGGCCTCCCGCCTGTGTTGGCCAACGTCTCCAACACGGTCGGACTGACCCCTGGTTCGTTCTCGGGGGCGTGGGCCGGCCGTCCAGAGCTGGTGGGGCAGCGATCGCGCGTTCTCCGTCTCGGAGTCGGCTCGCTCATCGGCGCTGTGATCGGCGCCCTGCTACTGCTCCGCCTGCCGGCCGCGGCCTTCGACGCCATCGTGCCCATCCTGATCGGCTTGGGCTGCGTGCTGGTGATCATCGGCCCCAGACTCTCGGGCTGGCTCGCCGACCGGCGTGAGCGGCTCGGCACAGCTGAGGTGCCCGACCACGGGCACCCCTGGCTATGGTTCGCGATCTTGGCCACCGGCGTCTACGGCGGCTATTTCGGGGCTGCCCAGGGGGTGTTGCTGATCGCCATTCTCGGTATCGGACTTACCGACCCGCTCCCTCGCCTCAACGCTCTGAAGAACGTCCTGGCCGGCATCGCCAACGGCGTCGCCGGTGTGCTGTTCATCGTGATCTCGCAGGTGAACTGGTGGGCGGCGGGCGCCATCGCCGTCGGGTCGATCATCGGCGCCCAGATCGGCGCGCACGTGGGGCGGCGGCTCCCCCCGATCTTGTACCGCGTGGTGATCGTGATCGTCGGCGTGGTTGCGATCATCAACCTGTTGCTGCGCTGACGTACGCAAACCTACGAAGATCGACCGCCGGCTCTGTACGCCGGCCGCCTGACGTCGCACACTCTGACCGTCATGAGACCTTCCTGGCCTCGCGCCGCCGTGCCGCGCCTGACGTCGCTGATCGGTGCCGTCGTGCTGCTCGGACCGGTCCTGTCTGCGCCACCGCTGGTCGCCGACGTCCAGCCTGGGCGCGGCACCGGCGCGCCGTCGGTCGCCAGGGAGGCCGTACCGACGGACAGAACGCAAGTCGACAAGGACTTCAACGGCGATTCGTACGGCGATCTGGTGATCGGCACCCCTGTCGGTCTCTACGTCCTCAGCGGTTCGCCGGTCGGCCTGAGCGCCGACCGGCGCGAGATCTTGAGCCTGCAGGCGGTGGCCGGTCGGCGACCCGTCGGTTCCGAGGCCACGTTCGGCACCTCGACCGCGTCGGGCGATTTCGACAGCGACACCTACACCGACCTTGCCGTCTGGATCGACGACGACGGCAAGACTGCTCACGGCCTGCACGTGCTGTACGGATCGCCCGGCGGCCTGGACGTCACCCGGCACAGCTATCGAGCGTTCCCGCGGCGCGACACGAGTCCACCCTTGGCCAGCGGCAACTTCGGGCGAGGCGCCCACGCGGATCTGGCCATCGGAGACTGGGACTTTCGAATCGACGGCGACTACACGGGTGCGGTCCACGTCCTCTACGGAGGAACGGCGGGCCTGACCGGTCCAGATCTGCAGACGTGGACGCAGGACTCCCCGGGCGTGCTCGGCGCGGCCGAGAACGGCGACTACTTCGGATCCTCGTTGGTGGCCGACAACTTCGGGGGGCATCGCTACGACGATCTGGCGATCGGCAATCCCACCGAGGGCACGGACGACGAGGGCTCACCCGGCGCGGTCCAGGTGCTTTACGGCTCGGCGAGCGGGCTGACGGCGGACGGGAATCAGCTCTGGAGTCAACAGACACCCGGACTCCGCGTCCCGCGCTCCGGCACGAACTCTCTCGGGGACTCACTGGCGGCCGGCCACTTCGCCGGAGGAAAGTACGCGGATCTGGCCATCGGAAGTGCCAGTACCGGCACCGTGAACGTGATCTACGGATCGCCGGATGGGCTCACCGTTGCCGGCAATCAACTGTGGTCGCAGAACGGCCGGCGGATCAAGGGTCGAGTCGGCTACGACTATTTCGGCGCCACCCTCGCGGCCGCCAATTTCGGGAAGGATCGAGACGACGGGGTCTACGACGACCTCGCCGTCGGTTCGCCGGAGAACAAATCGAGCAGCGGCGCTGTGCACGTCCTCTTCGGCTCGCGCCGTGGGCTGACGTCGGTGGGAGACCAGCGGTGGGATCAGTTCAACCGCGGGATCCCCGGCGTCCGGGAGTCACCAGACCGGTTCGGAGGAAGCCTGGCGGCGGCGGATTTCGGGAGCCCCGTCGCCGGCCGGCGCTACGCCGATCTCGCCGTCGCCTCGAAGCAGGAATACGTCCGCGGCATCGACGAGGCCGGGATGGTCCACGTCCTCTACGGCACGGCGGACGGACTTCGCGCCAACGGGGTGCAGGTGTGCACGGAGGATCGCCTGGGAGGAACGGTCCAAGATCACGGCCACGGCGAGGGCCTCGGTTGGGTGCTCGCCTCATCGAGCCGCCAGGGGACGACGGGGTAGCGGGCGTACGCAAAATTGCGAAGATCAGCCGCCATGCCTGTGCAGAGCCGCCTCACCGTCTCAGACTGTTCATTACCCGAAAGGGGGGACGCTGGAGGTACATGATCATGTCGCGGCTGCGTTGGTTCCTGCCGCTCGTCTTGATCATGTCCGGCGTGGTGGCGCCGCCGGCGGGGGCGGCGCCGCAGCCAGCGAAGCCGTACGACTTCAACGGTGACGGGTACGCAGACCTGGCCACGGGAGTGCCGGGTGAGTCGATCGGGTCGATCAGCCAAGCCGGCCTGGTGCAGGTCGTCTACGGTTCCAGCTCCGGCTTGCGGTCCACGGGGGCACAAGCGTGGTCGCTAGCCAGTCCGGGCGTGGCCGGGTCCCCCGTGGCGAACGAGCGGTTCGGGGAAGCGGTCTCGTCGGGGGATCTCGATCGGGACGGCTTCGCTGATCTGGCCGTCCTGATGCAGCGCCGGATCGCTGTGCTGTACGGCAGCGCTCAAGGGCTTAGCGGACGGAGTCAGCTCGTCGATGCGAGCGTCCCATGGATAAAGGAGGTCGGGAAGGATGCGGCCCTCGAGACGGCCGCGGTCGGGGACTTCGACGGTGACCGGTTCAGCGATCTGGCCGTGACGTCGGCCAATCCCCACATGGTCCTGGTGCTCCGCGGATCCGGTGCGGGTCTCAAGCCGGCTCCGCTGACCTTCGGCAAGAAGGCCCCCGGCCGCGATCCCGATGAGTACGACTTCGGCGGCGGCGGCTTGGCCGCCGGCGACCTCAACGGCGACGGACTGGACGACCTCGTGGTGGGGACACCCGCCGATTGGGATATGCAGTACGGGGTCGGAGGCTTCTACTTCGTCCCCGGCTCACGGGCCGGCCTGCAACCAGCAAAGCGCCGTTTCGTCAGTCAGCGCGCCCGCGGGCTCCGGCCGAAGCGCGCCGTGGTCAGCGAGGCATTCGGCTACGCCCTGGCGGTGGCCGATTTCGATCGCGACGGCTTCGGCGACGTGGCCGTCGGTGATCCGGCCGGCACCAACGACGGGTCGGCCTGCGACACCGTGACCTGCGCGGGCGCTGTCTTTGTCCTGCCCGGTACCGCGAACGGGCCCACCACGCGCGGCCGCCGGCAGTTCGCTCTGTCGCAGCAGCCCGCCGACGATGTCTGGTACGGCGACTACGCACCGAGCAACTTCTTCGGCGGCGGGCTGGCGGCGGGTGACCTGAATCGTGACGGCCGGCCCGACCTGGCCATCGCGGCGCAGTTCGACCGTTACGGCCAGACCGGCCAGCTTGGGCACGTTGACGGAGACGCCGGGACCGGCCGGGTCTACGTGCTGTACAGCACCAAACAGGGGCTGTCCGCGAGCGGCCATCAGGTGTGGTCGCAGCGTTCACCGGGCGTCAAGGGCATCGGGAAAGACGGCGAAGGCTTCGGCAGCGGCGGCCTGCAGATCCTCGACTGCGGCAACGGCCGGACTGCCGATCTGCTTGTGCACAGCCCAAGGGATCGCAGCAAGCGGGGTACAGTCAGCGTGCTCTACGGGTCGACCGGCGGCGTCACTACCCGTGGCGACCAACTCTGGCACCAAGACAGGCCGGGGATACCCGGGCGCGGGGAACGCCAGGATGGGTTCGGCAGCGCCCGTTGAGTCCGACATCGGGAGCCGGTCACCGGTCGACCCGCGATGTTCCCGATGGCGGCCGCCTACGCGATCTTTTCCGGCTCGCCGAGATGCGTTCGGGCAGGTGCGAAAATGATCAGCCCTGACGCCCGCTGGTACTCGTGCGGAGGAGATGGCGACAAGATGCACAGGTTCCGTACCGGCATCGTGGCCGTGGCCGTGGCCGCGGCGGCCGGACTGGCCGTTGGTCTGACGCCAGGCGTCCCGGTCGCGGCCGCGGTTCCGCTGTGCTACGGACAGGCCGCGACGATCGTCGGCACCAGCGGCGATGACCGTCTCGTCGGTACCGCCGGACCTGACGTGATCGTCGGGCTGGCCGGTCTGGACCACATTTCCGGCCGGGGCGGAGACGACCGCATCTGTGGCGGCACGAATCCGTTCGACCCGCCTCCCGAGTCCTCCGACGAACCGGCGGAGTTCGAGACCTTGCGCGGCGGTGCGGGAGACGATTTGATCTCGGGCGGTCCCGGGTTCGACGAGATCGACGGTGGCCCCGGCGACGACCGGCTGCACCTCGGGACCAACGTGCTCGACAGCAACTGCGACGAGGACGGGTGCCGATGGGTGGAGCACGCCCTCGGAGGATCGGGGAGCGACGCCCTGCATGGCGGCGCCGGTCCGGATGAGCTCTACGGCGCTTCGGGGAGCGACCAGCTCTTCGGGGGTCCGGGCGAAGACTCGCTCTACGGCGTCGGCGGTGACGACCTGCTGATGGGCGAGGAGGACGCCGATCTGTTGCTCGGCGGGCCTGGAGACGATAGAGGCTTCGGGGGAGCGGGAGCCGACGAATGGCGCGGCGACGAGGGTGCGACGGGCGATGTCGACCGGTTCTACGGCGGACCAGGGGACGATGTCTCCTCCGGTGGTGACTACGGGCGGCAGATCATCTATGGGCAGTCCGGCGACGACCTGCTGGGCGGCAGCAACCTCGGTGATCTGATCTTCGGCGGCTCAGGCGACGACATCCTCCGAGGACACGACGGCGACGACCACCTGGGGGGTGGCCTTGGCCACGACATCGTCGACTTCTCGGTGTCGCACAATGACGACGGTGAGAACGAGGTCGACAGCGTGCACGCCGTACGTGTCAACCTTCAGAGTGGTCGAGCCCGGGGATTCGGGCGTGACACGCTGGCCGGAATTGAAGGCGTCATGGGCACCCGCCGAGACGACGTCCTCCTCGGCGGCAGCGGAGCGGACACGTTCTACCTTGATCAGCGAACCTCGAGCCGGCAAGGGCGGGACATCATCCGGGGTCGGGGTGGCCTCGACACCCTGGCCCCGAAGACGAATACCTACTACGCGCCGGAGCACGCGATGATCGTCGACCTCGCGCGCCGACGGGCGCGGATGGAGGCTGGCCGCGGGTACGCGCGGGTCTTCTCCATCGAGGTCGTCGTCGGCACGGATCAGGCTGACGTGCTTCGCGGGAACCGCCGAGCGAACGCCCTCCGCGGGATGGAGGGCTACGACGTGATCACCGGCCGCGGTGGCAACGACCGGATCTCCGGAGGTGCCGGGGACGATCAGATCGCCGGCGGATCGGGACGAGACGTCCTGCGCGGCGGTCCGGGCCAGGATCGGCTCGACGGAGGGCCGGGTAGGGACAGCAACCACGGTGGCGACGGCACCGACCGGTGCACGAGTCCGTCAGCCGGACCGCGCGGCCGCGCGTGCTGAGGGCCGCGCGTCGTCGACGACCCCGGCGAGCCGAGCGACCCGGATGGCGTTGAGTCGATCACGTACGCCGAGCTTGCGGAAGCTGTGCTCGAGGTGTTTCTCGACGGTCCGCGGCGAGCATCTGAGTTGCCGAGCCGCTGTCCGCGTGCTGTGCCCGTCCGCGATCAGCGTCAGGACCGCGACCTCGCGGCCGGTCAGGTCAAGATCGACCACGGCTGAGGGCTGGCACCTCACCTTGTGTAGAACTGTTGCCTGTCGGTCCAGAGTGACGAGGGAGCGCTGCACGTAACCCGCGAGGACCAGGTCGTCGTCGCTGAAGTCCCGGCCGCCCCGCGCCAGCACGAAGGTTCGGTATTTGAATACGTCGCTTCGGTACAGCATCGAGAGCTGATGCTCGATACCGAGTCGAGCCAGGGGCCGCTCGAGCAGGAGGCGACGCTCGCGCGGTACGACCTGGTTCGGCACCCGGGCCATGGTCTGGGGAGCGGTGCTCTTCGTCTGTTCGAACCAGGTGATCAACGCATGGCAGTCGAAGAAGGCACCGGTCTCCCACACCTCGAGTGCCTGCATCTCCTTGAGCAGGATGTCCGGCGGATTCACGATCGCCCCGAAGGTCGTTCGGTCCTGGCGCCAGTGCCAGCCGCAGACGTTGTGGTCGAAGAGAGTCGGCAGTCTCTGGAGGATCAGGTCCGTCGGCATCGCCGTGATCGGATCGCGGAGCCACTCGAGCACGTCGCTCATCCAGTCAACGGCTCGCGCGAGCGCATCGGCCATGGGTCAGTGTGTCGGTTCGGGGGTGAGATTCGTAGACCTGCGCACCAGTGGGTGCTTCGATACATCTACGGACCTCGCGTCGTCGACGACCCCGGCTAGGCGAGCGACCCGGATGGCGTTGAGTCGATCACGAACGCCGAGTTTGCGGAAGCTGTGCTCGAGATGTTTCTCGACGGTTCGCGGAGAGCACCGGAGCTGCCGAGCGGCTGTCCGCGTGCTGTGCCCGTCCGCGATCAAGATCAACACTGCCAGTTCCCGTCCGGTCAGATCGAGATCGACTACGGCTGAGGGCCGTCGCCCCCGATCGTGCTGGAGAACTCGTGCTTGTCGGTCCAACGTCACGAGCGACCGTTGGACGTAGCCCGCGACCAGCAGGTCGTCGTCGCTGAAGTCCCGGTCGCTGCGCGCCATGACGAAGGTTTGGTAGGTGAATCCGTTTCCTCGGTACATGACCGAAAGCTGGTGGGCGAGGCCCATCCGGGACAACGGGCGCTCGAGAAGGATTCGACGCTTACGCGGTACGACGTGGCTCGGTACCCGGGCCATGGTCTGGGGCGCGGTGTTCCTTGTCAGTTCGAACCAGGTGATCAACGCATGGCAGTCGAAGAAGTCGCCGGTCTTCCACACCTCGAGAGTCTGCAGCTCCTCCAGGAAGATCTCGGGCGAGGTCGTGATCATCCCGAAAGTCGTTCGATCTTCGCGCCAGTTCCAGCTGCATAGGTTGATGTCGAAGATTGATGGCAGTCGCTGGAGGATCAGGTCCGTCGGCATGGCGGTGATCGGATCGCGGAGCCACTCGAGCACGTCGCTCATCCAGTCGGCGGCTCGGGCGAGCGCATCGGCCATGGACGTCTCCGAGCTCCAAGATCGTTCGGGTGAGAGCACAATACATGGCGTGCCGGGCGCTCGACGTGATCACAACGCCAACGAAAGAACCTCTGTCCCCGCCAGTTCCGCCACCTCCGGGCCCGGGATCGCGATCTTGCTGCCCCGGATCCCGCTGCCGATCACGACCCAGTCCGCCGCCGCGACCGCTTCGTCGACCAAGATCGGCCAGCCGGGCGGCAGGCCGATCGGGGTGATCCCGCCGTACTCCATCGAGGTCTGCGCCACCGCCTCGGCCATCGGCGCGAACGAGATCTTGCGGACGCCGAGATGCTTGCGGACGGTTCGGTTGATGTCGGCCCGGTCGGTGGCCAGGACGAGGCAGGCGGCCGTTACTGCGAGTTCGCCGCGCCGGCCGGCCACCACGACACAGTTCGCCGAAGCTGCCGGCGGCACCTCGTACGTGGCGCAGAATGCCGCGGTGTCGGCCAGCTCCGGGTCGATGGCGGCGACGTAAGCCGTCACGGGCTCGGCCCGCAGGGCTTCGACCACCGGAGCCGCCATGAGATCGGTGCGATCGGTCGCCGGGACCCAGGTCAGGGTGCCGAGCTCGGGATGTCCAGCCACGAAGGCGACCCTAGAGGCTCAGCCAGAGTCAAGGAAGCTCGCACGAGCGGGCTCGAGCGCCGCTCGATGGGCTGAGGCACCGGTCTCGGCCCGACCCGCCGTCAGCGCGGTCGCGCCCCGAGTCGCCGTCGAGCCGATCTCTACCTGTTCCGCCGTAGAGGCGGTCTCGACCTGTCCCGCCGTAGAGGCGGTCACGACCTGCTCCGCCGTACACCCGATCGCGACCCAGTCCGCCGTAGATCGTGTCGGCGCCGGGTCCGCCGTGGAGCTTGTCGGCCGCGCTGTTGACCTCTTCGCCTCCTTTGTCCCCCCAGATGCGGTCTGCACCGCCGCGTCCGTGGATGACGTCCGCTCCCTCCCGGCCGCGGAACGTGTTCGGCCCGTCATCGCCGCGGAGGTCGTCCTCGGCGTAGGTGCCGATCGCTCCCTCGATGGAGGTGAGCCGGGCCGGATCATTCTCGCCCTCCATGCGCGCGGTCCGCTTCGCGAGGTCGACCACAACGCCGCAGCATCCGAAGTAGGACGGTCCGATCGTGTCGTGTCCGCCACGGCCGTCGATGATGTCCTCGACGATCCAGCTTTCGGGCACATCCCAGGGACCGTCGCTCAGATAGAACGTGTCCGCGCCACGACTGCCGAGCAGAACGTCGGCGTTGGTTCCGCCGACGACGCCTTCAATGCTGCTCAATCGATCGCTTCCCAACCCGGTGGCCTGGCCCAGTTGGAGGTCGACACGCAGCTTCGGGTATGCGGTGGTCTTGGGCTCGCCGCTGGAGATGCCGTTCTCCGCGTAGTCCACGGTGTCCAGGCCGGTGCCGCCGCGGACGTCGTCGTCGCCTTCGCCGGGATACAACCGATCAGCGCCGGACCCGCCGACCAGGAGGTCATCGCCTTTCCCTCCGCCCAGTTCGTCGTCCCCGCTCTCTCCGTGCACAATCTGGCGGCCTCGTCCGCCCCCGTAGCCGCTGTCGATGCCGGCACCTCCATAGAACTGGTCGACATCGGCGTCCGCCGTCGGCCCGGAGTCCCAGGTGTCTTCACCCGACCGGCCGTACGCGATATCGCTACCCAGCCCGCCGGTGATGTCGTCGTCGTCTAAGCCCCCGTCGAGCCGATCGTTCCCCTCGCCGCCATCGATCTGATCGGGTCCGTCGCCCCCGCTGATCACGTCGTCACCCGGGCCGCCCCTGGCCTCGTCGTAGAAGCGGAACGTCTCGTCCTCCTTGTAGACCTCTTTGAGGATGTTCGGTCCAAGGCTGAGAGTGTCGGCTCCTGGGCCGCCCTCCAACGTGTCGATGCCCGCCTCGCCGTCGATGCGGTCGTTGCCCTCAGCTCCGTTGACCTTGTCATCCCCCGCGCCGCCGCAGATCCGGTCGTTGCCGGCGGCTGCGGTGATCCGGTCGTTCCCCGCCAGCCCGATGATCACGTCGGCCCCGGGCGTGCCCGTGAGCACGTCGTTGCCGCTCGTGCCGACCATGGTGGCCGCGGCGCCGAGGCAGTCGGGGGGTGTCCCGTCGGCCGTGGCGATGCTGCTCGTGCCGATGAGCAGTACCGCGAGAGCTACGGCGACAACAGCAGTGGTGAGGCGAGCATGGGGTCTCAGCATCTGACCTTCTAGGTCGGAGGTGCCCCCGATTCTGCAGCTCGGGTCCCGGGGTGCGGAATACGCACGTTTGCGTACTCCTTCGGCGAGCCACCAGATGACATACGGCAGACTCCTTGGTCGTGGACGCTCCCGGCCGAGAGGCGGTCCTGGTGCTCTGCACCGGCCACGAGGTGTGGGGTGCGCTGCCGCCGTTGCCGGTGGCGGCTCCGTGGTGGCCGGAGGCCTGGGACGTCGTGGCGGCGGCGAAACAGACCTACGACCTCGACGTCACGGTGCTCCGGCTGCTGGAGGCGTCCATCCCGCGGATGCCCGGCGGGATCGTGACCTATCTGGCCGAAGTGAGTCAGCGCCCGGAGACTCCGCTCACCGCGTGGCCGGGCGATCCCCTGGCCGACCATCCGCTCCGTCAGTCCTGGGCCCGCCCCGGCGGTCCGCGGCAGCATGTGACCTGGGCCATGGATCGTCTCGCCGACGCCGGCGTGGCCCGGACCGGCGCGCCGGAACAGGTCAAGACCTGGAACCTGTCGACGCTGTGGCGACTGCCCACCGAGCGCGGGAACGTGTGGCTCAAGGTCGCGCCGCACTTCTTTGCGCACGAGGGCGCGATCATGTCCCGAATCGGACCGCCGGTCACCCCAGTGCTGTACGCGGCCGAGCCTGGTCGGATCCTCATGTCCGAGGTCACGGGCGACAACCACGAGACCACCGGGCCCGGCCTGGCGCCGATGGTGGAGATCCTCACGGATGTTCAGGTCGGCTGGATAGGTCGCGAGGATGAGCTTCTCGCGCTGGGACTGCCCGACCGTCGGCTGGTGGCGATGCGGCCACGGATCGAGCAGGTGGCCGCCGACCACGTCGCCGACCTCGCGCCCAGGGATCGCGGCGATCTCCTCGGGATCGTCGAGAGTATGGACGGACGGATCCGGGCCATCGCCGACTGCGGCGTACCCGAGAGCCTCACGCACGGGGACTTCCATCCCGGCAACGTGCAGGGACAAGTCGGCAGCTATGTCGTCATCGACTGGGGAGACTCGTGCGTCTCCCACCCGATGACCGACGAACTGGCCTTCACCCGGCGACTGGGCGCGGAGGACCGGAAGCGAGCCGCGGCCTGGTTCAGTTCCGCCTGGCACCGGTTGGTGCCCGGCTGCGAGCCGGACCGGGCGGCCGCGCTCCTGCGCCCGATGGTGCCCCTGATCGCGGCGGTCATGTACGCCGACTTCGTGAAGCAGATCGAGCCCGACGAGCGGATCTACCACCGCTACGACGTAGCGGAGATGCTGACCGCCGCCGTTTCGGCGCATCGCTCGAGTTATAGAACCCGCGAAGTATAAGAACCAATAAGCTTACGGCGTGAACAATCCGTACGCCCCCGGGGCGGGAACCGAGCCGTACCGTCTGCCCGGTCGGGCCGAAGCCCAGGTCTGGTGGCGGCGGTGTCTCACCGATCTCGAGGGACTGGGTCACACACCGCTCCGGGGTCGAGTGTTCACCGGGGTCCGCGGCGTCGGCAAGACCGCCCTGCTGCGCTACTTCGAACGGGAGGCCGCCGAGCGAGGCTTCGGCGTCGTGTCCGTGCAGGCCGGGGGAGCCGATCCCGTCCGCGACTACCTCTCCGATGCGCTACCCAGGGTGGCGAGGGAGCAGCCGAGCTTCACCGACAAGCACGGCCGGATCACCGAGGTGGGCATCAAGGCCGGACCGGTCGAGTTGGCTGCTGCTCGTGACCTGCCGGACGAGCAGCCGCTCGGACCCGTCGAGGCCGCCTTCCTGCGGTTGGTGGCGAGGACCGCGAAAACGTTCGGCGAGCGGCGCACCGGGCTGATCGTCCTCGTCGACGAGGCGCAGGACTGCGATCTGCCCAGTCTGGTCAGTCTCTGCCGGATCTCCCATCAGCTGCGCAAGCCCGCGTTCCAGCTCGTCCTCGCCGGCCTGCCCGAGCTGGAGGACGCCATCGACGAGGCGATCACCCATTCGGACCGGCTCTTCGAGTACCGCGAGCTCGGCAACCTGGACGCCGACGCCACCCGCGAGGCGCTGCTGGAGCCGGCCACGGCCGAGGGCGTGCGCTGGACCGACGAGGCCCTGGTCTACGTGGCCGAGCTCACCGAGGGCTACCCGAGTTTCGTCCAGGAGTACGGCTACGCCGTCTGGGAATCACTCGGCACGGCGACGCTGATCGAAATCGACACCGCACGCGCCGGCGTCCGGCAGGCGCGCCTCAACGTCGCCCGGCAGTACCGATCGGTCTGGCGCTCGGTGACACCGGCGGGCCGCGACTACCTGCAGGCGCTGTCCGGTCTGGGCGGGGAGGCCAAAACCGCTGACGTGGCCGGGGCCATGAGCCGGCGCCCGAGTGAGCTCACCATGACCCTCAAGATGCTGAAGGACCGCGGTGCCTTGCGCAGTCCGCAGCGGGGAACCGTCGCGCTGTCCCGCCCCGGCATGGCGCAGTGGATTCTCGACGAGGGACTCGGCTGACCCGGATGCGCGTGTTCGTCGAACGATCCGACGACGAGCGGCTGGCCGACTACGTCAAGCTGCGTGACGCCTCTCTGCGACGACACCTGGAGGCGGAGCGGGGCCTGTTCATCGCCGAGGGCGCCAAGGTGATCCGCCGGGCCGTGCTGACCGGTTATCGCCCCCGGTCCTTCCTGCTCGCGGAACGCTGGTTGCCCGAGCTCAGCGATCTCCTGGACGCCTGGTCGGCGGTTCCGGTGTTCGTGGTCACCGAGGACGTCGCGGAGGAGGTCACCGGATTCCACGTCCACCGCGGCGCCCTCGCCTCCCTGCACCGCGAGCACCGGCACACCCCGGACGATCTGCTCCAACGCGATCACCTCGTCGTGATCGAGGACGTCGTGGACCACACCAACGTCGGCGCGATCCTGCGCAACGCCGCCGCCCTCGGCTGGGACGGGGCGCTGCTGGCTCCGCGAGCCGCCGACCCGCTTTACCGGCGCTCGATCAAGGTCAGCATGGGCGCCGTGTTCTCGTTGCCGTGGGCGCGAATGGACGACTGGGCGTCGTCCCCGGACCGGCTGCGCGAGGCCGGCTTCTTCACCGTAGCGCTGGGGCTCGGCCGCGGCGCGGTCCCCATCGAGGCGGTGCGCGATCAGCTCGTACGGGACCGGCGGAGGGTGGCGGTCTTGCTCGGCACGGAGGGCGCCGGCCTGTCGGCGCGGTGGTCCCAGGGTGCCGACGTCGTGGCCGCCATCACGATGCACCGGGAGATCGACTCGCTCAACGTCGCAGCGGCCTCCGCGATCGCCTGCTACCTGCTGCGCACCTGATCGAAGACATGGATGTGGGCTCAGTCCCGGGACACGTGCCAGGTGACGTCGGTGGGGCGGTAGCGACAGTAGGTACCGGTGATGATCGAGCTGTCCAGATGTTCCGCCAGCTCGGGGAGTCCCGGCCTCAGGCCGGCAATCGCCGCCCTGACTCGTCCCGACACCGCCTTCCGCGCCCGTTCGGACGGGTAGTTGGCGAAGACCCGCGGCCGTCCACGCTCGGTCGTGGCTGCGCGCAGCTCGTCGACCAGCGCTTCGCGCTCGCCACCCAGTCGGGCGACGGTGGCCGCGTCGTGAGCCTGCTCGGCATCGTCGAGCTCCGCGTCGAGCTCAGCCAGTCGCCCGCGGTACGAGCGGAGGGCCGCCCGATCCAGGATCATCGCCGATGACGCCGAGCGGTGGGTGTCCGTGCCGGTCATCAGCTCCAGCGCGTGGATGTCGACGCCCGGGCGAGCGACCAGACGAGCGATGTCCTCCAGCCCCTTTGTACCGGCCACCATGGCCTCTCGGCCGGCGAAGCCGATGTCCCAGAGCGATCCCACGCGGCGGAGCCGCCCGTCCGTCTGGTTCGGGCGTTGTGACGCGCCCGCATCGCGCTCCAGATCGGCCAGCCAACTCCGGGCGCCGAGTCGGCGATAGGTCAGCCGGGCCTGATCGAGATGCCTCTCCGTGGCCTCGAGGTCTCCGAGGGTCCGTGCCAGCAGCCCAGCCGTATGCGCGTGACTTCCGGCGAAGGCGACGACTGCGCCGTTGACTCCGCACTGCCCGGCCAGCGGCTCGAGATCGCTCAGCAGTCGCCGGCAGAGATCCAGGTCGCCGAGCGCGATCGCGGCCCGACTGAGCTCTCGGACCAAGACCGACCAGAGGTAGGAACGGTCGGCCTGCCAGCTGCCGAGATCGAGCACGGTGCTGGTGTGCTGGGCGGCTCGCTCGAGGTCGCCGGATCGGGCGTAGAAGCCGGCGGCCACCGCGTTGGCGTGGACGGGTGCGCCGACCCAGTGCCGCAGGGCCTCCGTGGCGAAGTCCTGCAGCTGGGCCGGAATCCGGCGCGCCCGTACCAGCTCGAGACGCTGTGACATCGCCACGTTGCCGGTGTCCGGCTCGTGGATCCTGCTGCCGAGCTGCTCGCCGGCGGTGATTCCACGGGCAGCCTCGTCGAGGTCTCCGCGCAACAGCGCGAGCGCGGCCCGCCGGGTGACGGCCGTGTAGTGGTGGCGCGGTTGACCGAGCCGCTCCAGCAACTGCAGGCAGGACTCGAGCGCGGTGAGGTAAGCGCCCGAACCGCGCTCGAGTTCGGCGTTCGCGAGCAACAACAGGCCGGTGGCCTGCGACTCGGCGTCTCGGGCACGATGCGCCACGGTGCCGATCTCGCGAGCCAGATCCGCGCGCTCACCGGCCTTGCCGGGCGTCCACAGCACGTCATGGCGGGCGAGCAAGCAGCTCAGCATCGCCGAGGGGTCGCCGGACTCGCGCCCGATCTCGAGGGCGCGCTCGCTCAACGCCGCCGCCCGCTCACGATCCGCCGATACCGAATGCTGCAGCTCCCGGGCCAGGGTGGCCATCAGCCGAGCTCGGATGGCCGGCGGGAGGACATCCGGCCGGCCGAGCGAGGACTCCAGATCGTCGACGACCTCATCCCGGCGCGCGGAGAACTGCGATCCCAGCTGACTCGCCGCGAGGGCGACCTCGGCGAGGCGTACGGCGTCACCGCTGGTGGTGACAGACGCCCTGGCCAACCGCAAGAGAGGTCTGGCTTCGGGTGCACGGCCCGCCCGAGCCAACGCATCGGCCTCGGTCAGGATGAGGCGCACGAGTTGATCGGGTGGAACGGCCAGGCCCAGATCCGCGGCCGCGCTCCGCACCCGGTGCAGCCGGTCCGCCGCCTCCGTGAACGCGAGGGCGTCGATGTCCGCCGACGCCGCGACGAGGCTCCACCGAACGGCCCTCTCCGTCCCGTCCACCGGCATCGACGCCACGAAATGGCGCGCGATCTCGGCGGGTTCCTGTGCCGCGGAGCGCTGCTCCAGGACCCTACCCAGCGCGCTGTGGATGGCCTGTCGCCGGAATGGCAAGAGGGCCTCGACGACGGTCTCGCGGTAGAGATCATGGGCGAATCGGAGTTGCCCGCTGCCGTCCGGCGTCAGGATTCCGACGTCGGCGGCCTCACGCGCCGCCAACTCCACGTCGACCGCCGTACGGTCCGTCGCGGACGCCACGAGCTCGGAGGCGACGTCCCGCCCGGCGACCGCGGCCACGGCCAAGACGTCGGCGGTGGCCTCGCGCAGCCCGTGCAACCGGCGTTCGATCAGCCCGCGGACGGCGAGCGGGACCGCGGACGTGTCGGCCGTGCTGAGCCAGGAGGTGGCCAGCTCCCGGGCGAACAAGGGATGGCCGGCACTGCGGCGGGAGATCGCCAGGCTGACCTCGGCCGGCACGGAGTCGCCGGCGGTGCGCTCGACGAGGGCTTCGATCGACGTCGGGTCGAGGCCGGGCACCCGAAGATGCTCGGAATGCGCCACCAGCGTGCTCAATCGCTTGCGTCCCTCGCTCGTCAACTCGTCGTCGCGGTAGGCGCCGAGCAAGGCAACGGCGGCTCGTCCCGGGGCCGCCGCGACGAAGTCGAGCAGCTCGACGGTGGACCCGTCGGCCCACTGCAGATCGTCCATGATGATCATCACGGGCCGCTCCTCGGCGAGCGCGCCGAGCCAGCGGCTGACCGCATCCATGAGCTGGAGCCGGGCCGATCGGGCGTCTCCCGTGTCCCGATCCGGCTCGCGGCGCGTGGCCGCAAGGGTGGTCGCCACGGAGGCGATGAGGCTTTCCTCGTCACCCGCCAACGCGCGAGCCGGGTCGACGCCGAGCTCGGTGATCACCTCGTTCAGTGCTTGCGAGCAGGGCCAGAAGCCGGGCGCACCCGAGGCCACGCAGGTTCCCCAGCCGACGATCATTCCCTGTCGGGCGGCGTCGGAGGCGACAGCTCGGAGAAGGGAGGTCTTGCCGATGCCGGCCGGCCCGGCCAGCAGGGTCGCCGTGCGATCGCCGTGCACAGCCCGCTGGGTCAGGTTGGTCAGCCGCCCCAGCAGTGCGTCGCGACCGATGAGCTCAGTCGTGAGCGGCTCGATGCTCACAGCTCGATTGTCACATCAGGTGCTCGATGCAGGCCCTGGCGATTCGCCAGACCAGAACTTCCCGTGCGGAGGTCGGATCTGGCGCCTGTCGGGTGAAGAGCCACCAACCAGGAGGTCGTCATGGCGTTCAACGCGCTCGCGTACAAGGAAACGACTCGGCAACAGTGGGAGGATGCCGCGCCGGCGTGGCATCGGTGGGCACCGGTCCTCGAGCGTTGGCTGGGCCCGGCGACCGAGGGGATGCTCGAGGCGGCTCGGGTCGCTCCGGGGAGCCGGGTGCTCGACGTCGCCGCCGGGGCCGGCGGCCAGTCGATCGCGGCGGCGCGGCGGGCCGGACGGACCGGGTCCGTCGTCGCCACCGACATCTCGCCCCGGATCCTCGAGTTCGCCGTGGCGGCGGCCCGGGATGCCGGGCAGACGACCATCACGACCGTGGAGGCGGACGGCGAGCGGCTGGACCGGTTCCCGGACCGCTCGTTCGACGCCGTCATCTCGCGGCTGGGTCTGATCTATCTACCCGACCAGCTCGCCGCTGTTCGCGGTATCCGCCGCGTCCTGCGCGACGGCGGTCGGTTCGCCGCGGTGGTCTACGCCACGGCCGATCGCAACGAGTTCTTCTCCATCCCCGTCTCGATCATCCGTGATCGTGCGCAGCTGCCGGCGCCGCAACCGGGGCAGCCGGGCCCGTTCAGCCTCGGTGATCCCGAGCGATTGGCGGGGCTGCTCGAGGAGGGCGGACTGAGTGAGGTGCGGGTGGAGACGGTGCCGACGCCACTGCTGTTGGCGTCGGCGGAGGAATGCGTACGGTTCGAGCGGGAATCCTTCGGCGCGCTGCACCAGATGCTCAGCGGGGTGCCCGAGGAGGAGCGGGCAGCGGTCTGGGACGACATCACGCACGCACTGACCCGTTTCGAGGACTCCGGCGGATTCGCCGGGCCGTGTGAACTGCTCGTGGTCAGCGGAACCCGCTGACGCGAACGTTCAGTCGTCGTGTCTCGGTGACACGGGCCAGTCGTCCGGGTACTTGTCGGCGAGGTCCTCGTGCAGCGAGTACAGCTTCTTGCGCGCCCGGCCGGGGAGGCGGTCGCCGAAGACCGTGCCGTTGACATGATCGGTCTCGTGCTGCAGGCACCGGGCCAGGAGACCGGTCCCGGATACCTCGACGTCCGCTCCGGTCTCGTCCTGACCGCGGCAGACCGCGTGGTCGGGGCGGGACAGCTCCTGGTAGGCGCCCGGCAGGGACAGGCAGCCCTCGTCTGCGGCGTCCAGGACGCGGTCTTTCCCCTCGGGGAGGGTGACGGTCGGGTTGCAGAAAACCCCGGAGTGTCGCACGTGGTCATCGTCGGGACAGTCGTAGACGAAGACCGCCAGATCTACTCCGATCTGGTTCGCCGCCAACCCGACCCCCTCGGCCGCGGACATGGTGGCGAACATGTCCCGGACCAGATCCAGCAGCTCCTCGTCGAACTCGGTCACCGGCCGGGTCGGGCGGTGCAGCACCGGCGTCCCCCAGCGCGTGATCGGACGGACGGTGCCGCCCTTCTGCAGGTTCTCGATCACCGTCACGAGACTTCTTCGACCGGCAGCAACAAGACACACGACGGGCTGGGGGAGTTGATCTCGAACACCGGGGCGGTCGGCGGCAGCGGACTGATACCGAAGGCGCTGATCTGGCCGTTGCGCTCGTTGCTCACCCAGAGCAGTCCGGTGCGGACGGTCAGGTCGCGCGGCCAGACCCCGCCGCAGTCGAACTCGGTGACGCGGGTCAACCATCCCCGGGCCGCCTCGACGTCGAAGACGGCGATGGTGTCGGCCCCGCGGTTGGCGACGAACACCCGGTTGTCGACGGCGACGATCCCGGAGGGTTGGACGAGTTCCGCCCCGCTCGCGGAGGTGGCGACGGTCCGGATGTGCTCCCAGTCGTCGCTCGTTTCGTCGCCGTCGGCGCGATTGCGTCGGGCGAACCAGAGTTCGGCGCTCAGCTCGCAGGCGACCACGACGAAGTCGTCGACGAGGACCAAGTGCCGTGGCCCGGAGCCGGCGGGCAGTTCGATCGGATCTGCCTCCTCGCTGAGGGTGCCCTCGGCCGGCTCGAGCCGGACCCGGTGGATGACGTCCGAGCCGAGGTCACAGACGAACAGGTGCTCACCCTCGACCACGATCTGGTGGGCGTGGGCCGACTCCTGACGCTCGGCGTTCGGACCGGAACCTTCGAACTGCAGGAGGTCGATGCGTTCGGTGAGGGTCCCGTCCTCGCGGACGGCGAAGCTGGCGATCGAGCCCGAGGTGTAGTGCGCGACGAACACGAAACGGCGGTCGGTGCTCAACGCGACGTGGCAGGCGCCCTGGCCGCCCGTCTCGACCGTGGACAGCACCGTCAGCTTGCCGTCCCAGTCGATCTCGACGCTGCTCAGCGTGCTGGCACGGCCCTCGGACACCGCGAAGGCCCAGGGCCCGTCCGGGTGGCCGATGAGGTAGGAGGGCGAGGCCATCGTCAGCGTGGGCCTTTCGGCCAGCTTCACGGTTCCGGTACCACCCTCGGTGTTCAGGAGTGAGCGGATGCCGGTCGCTGTGCCGCCGCCCTCGGGGGTGAAGCCGCCGATCAGGACGTTGCGGACGTTGGGCGCTGGTGATGCAGACACGCCGTCTTGGATATCACGACCCGATCGGCAACGGTGTGCCGCCTTGCGTACGCGTGCTGTCGAATCGAAGGTGGGGTGTGTGAGCGATGCCGACGGTGCGTGCGGAGGCAGAAGAGCTGTCGCCGGCGTACCGCCAGCTGTTGGAGGACTATCTGCGCCACCTCACCGCGCGTCGGGGGCTGTCCGACCACACGATCCGGGCCTACCGATCCGACCTGAACGGGCTGTTCGTCCATCTGCAGCGGCTCGGGATCGACGGTCTGGATCAGGCCGGAATCCGCTCGTTCCGCAGCTGGCTCGCCCGGCAGCAGTCGCTGGGTCGCTCGCGGAGCACACTGCAGCGACGCGCGGCGGCGGCCCGCACGCTGTGCGCGTGGGCGGTGGAATCGGGCCGGATCGCGTCCAACCCGGCCAGTACGTTGCGGTCGCCGCAACAGCGCCGGTCCTTGCCGCCCACGTTGGAGCGGGACGACGCGATCGCGATGCTCGAGCAGCAGCGGCCGGCCACGGGCGACCCGCAACCTCTCCAGCGGCGGGATCTGGCCATGCTCGAGCTGCTGTACGCCTCCGGACTGCGGGTCGCCGAGCTGTGCGGCCTCGACTGCGTAGACGTCGACGTGGCGCGGCGCACCGTACGAGTCTTCGGCAAGGGCAGCAAGGAGCGGGTGGTCCCGGTCGGGGCTCCGGCGCTGGCCGCTGTAGCGGACTGGCTGCGATGTGGTCGTGGGCGGCTGGCCACGGTCGAGTCGCGGGACGCGCTCTTCCTCGGTGAGCGCGGTGGGCGGATCGATCCGCGGGTGGTCCGCCGGATCGTGCACCGGGCGCTGGCTGCCGTGGAGGGCGCTCCTGATCTCGGACCGCACGGTCTGCGCCACGCCATGGCCACCCATCTGCTCGAAGGCGGCGCCGACCTGCGCAGCGTGCAGGAGATGTTGGGTCACGCGTCGCTGGCCACCACGCAGATCTACACCCACGTGAGCAACGACCGGCTTCGATCCGCCTTCAACCAGGCCCATCCGCGGGCGTGAGGGAAGTGCCGAGCAGCTCGGTCAGCAGGTCGCCGAGGCCGCGTGGGTGGACGACCTCGGCCGTCTGTTGGAGCTCGGCGGGTGACCACCAGCGGTAGGCCGTGATCGTTCGACGCTCGAGTTCGGTCCAGCCGGCCGTGTTCACCGTGGCCGACGACACGCGGCAGAGGTAGTAGTCCTCCGTCTGCTCGAGTCGTTCGCCTTCGAACTCGATCGCGGTTTCGCGGTGCAGCACGACAGGACCGAGGTCATCGGGGAGGAAGATCCCCGTCTCTTCGCGGGCCTCGCGTCGGGCCGTCGCGGCCGAGAGTTCTCCTCGCTCACATTCGCCGCCGACGGTGAACCACCACTGGCCTCCCTCGTGACGCTGGGGGTCTCCGCCGCGGAGTAGCAGTACCCGGCCCTCGTGCACCGGCAGAACGCGACCAGTCCGGCGGGTCACAGTCGTCACGCGGCCATGATCGCCTGACTGACCGCGGGGTGCCGCCGATTTTTCGAGCGGGTTCGTTCCGCTCTTCGTGTGGTTTGACGCAATAACAGCACGCACGCGAGATGGAACGATCCAGTAAGGGCTTTCCCGGCCGTGCGCGGTGTTCTTGCGACAAGGACTCGGCTTGCCCTTCGACGCGCGCGAGCGGCGTGTGCTCTATAGACCTTCGCGATGGGCGATGGCGGCGGCCTCCACCCGACCTCCGACCGAGAGCTTGGCCAGGATGTTCGAGACGTGCACGCTGGCCGTCTTGGCACTGATGAACAGGGCCCGCCCGATCTCGGCGTTGGACCGACCGGAGGCCACGAGCCTCAGCACCTCGATCTCACGGCTGGTCAGCCCGGCCAGCCGGCCGGCACCGCGCGCCGCCGACACGCTGCCGCCGACCTGAGTCGCGAGCGGGGCGAGCCTCGCGGTCAGCAACCCGAGCCCGAGGTCGTCGGCCCGTGCGAAGGCGTCGGCAATCACGGCGCGCGCCTGCGTCCGTTCCCGTGCGTCGGCGAGATGGCGAGCCCATCGCAGCTGGGCGTACGGTCGCAGGTGCGCCGGAGCGGCCTGGTTGGCCTCGAGGCTGTCCGCCGCGCGAGCCCAGCCGTCGGCGTCGTCGGCGAGCTCGGCTTCGAGCACGGGCCGCCAGACCGAGAGCATTCGGGTGGGCCGGAGGTCGGCGACAGCATGACGGATCGTCGACCCGCGCCCGGCCGGTGCACGCCGCTCCAGCTCCGCGGCGGCTGCGGCTCCTACGGCCAGGATCGCGGCGCTACGCACGGGATCGTAGAGCCGGCGGTGATCCAGGAAGAACAACACGTGTGACCACGCACGCTCCGGTCGGCCGGTGAACATGGCCAGCTCGGCGTCGATCCGAACGGTCTGGGCGACCGTCTGGGGCATCGGCTGCACGTCGGTGATCAAGGTCCGCAAGGGCGCCAGCGCCGATTCGGCCGCGGCCAGGTCGCCCCGCCAGAGCGCGATCCACGCTGAGCTCAGCTCCAGATGGATGACGCTCATTCTCGGCGGGTCGAGTCGGAGCGCTTCCTGGATGAGCTCGACTGCCTCGTCGAAACGGCCGACGCTCATCATCGCCTCGGCGGCGTTGCCGGCCACGAGGCTGCCGAAATCGCGTTCGATGCCGTAGGCGCGCGCTGTGCGGATCCCCGCGGCGGCCTGCGTCAGGGCGTCCTCGTACTGGCCGTTGGACTGCAGAGCGTCGGAGAAGTTCACGTGGTAGCGCACCACGGCTCGTTGCTCGACCGAATCCTGTTTGTCGGTCACCCGGTCCTCGGTGGCGCCCAACAGGTCGCCGGCGCGGGCCAGTTCGCGGAGGCCCTCGGCCTCCTCGCCGACTCCCATCAGGAGGATTCCGTGAGTGTTGCGAGCCGTCGCCTCCAGCAGGTGATCGCCGGTAGCGACGGCCGCAGCCACGGCACTGCGGGCCACGGCTGAGCCGTCGCCGCCGGAGTTCAGGTAGAAGGCGGCCAACTGCTCCAGGGCATGGGCGCGAGCACGGCCGTCGGCAAGACGATCCAAGAGCGTCGCCGCCTCCGCGGCGTCCTGCTCGGCGCCGGGTCGGATGAGATCGATCAAGAGGTGGAGCCGGAGCATGAGCCGGGTGAAGCGACCTTCCACCTCATCGGCCCCGGTCTCCGCCAGAGCCTCGGTGGCCAACCCGAGGGCCCGCTCGTAGTCGCCGGCATCCTTGGCGGTTCGGGCAGCGTCTTCGAGGAGGGCGGCGTACGGACCCGCCGTCGCGGTCGGGTCGACGACAAGACTCCACAGCTCGAGCACCCGCTCGTACATGCGCAGGCTCTCGAAGTGGGCGGCCGTGCGAGAGCGAGCGGCCCGCACCGACCAGGCGAACGCCTTCTCGTGGTCCCGACCCGCCGCCCAGTGGAGAGCGATCGCGTACGGAGCCACGTCTTGACCCAGGAGTTCGGGTTGCGCCTCCAGCGTCGCCGCGGCCTGCCGGTGCAGTCGCGACCGTTCGCCGGGCAGCAACTCCTCTTCGACCGCCTCGCGCAGCAGGGCATGCCGGAAGGCGTACGCGTCGCCGTCGACGAGCAGCACCCCGACGTCGACGGCTTCACGCAGATGGGTCTCCAGGTCCTCCTCGGTGTCCGCGGCGATCGCCACCAAGGCCTCGTGTGGCACTCGGTCACCGAGGACGGCGGCGATCCGTACGACGTCGTGCGAACTCTCGGACAGCTGTGCCAAGCGGACCAGAACCGCGTCGCGCACGGTGGACGGCATGGATGACCCGGCCCCGGTCCACGACGCGAGTTCCTCGATGTAGAAGGGAATGCCGCCACTCCGCTGATGGACGGCGGCGACCACCGCCGTGGACGGTGCGCGGCCCAGGACGGCACTCACCAGCGCGGTGGTCGCCGCCTGCTCGAGCGGCGCCAGGTCGAGGCGGGAGGTCTGCGGCAGCCGTCCCGCCTCGCCGAGGAGGCTCCGTAACGGGTGCCGACGACCGATCTCGTCGGGCCGGTAGGTGCCGATGATCAGCACCGGTGCGTCGCGCAGGGCCCCGGGCAGGAACAACAGCAGTTGCCGGGTGGACTCGTCGGCCCAGTGCAGGTCTTCGACGATGATCATCAGCGGCTGGGTGGCGGCGACCTGGGTCAGTAGGCGGGCGATGGCCTCGAACAGCCGCAATTGGTCGTCGCTGCCCGGGTCAGGCGCGATCAGGTCGGGCACCACCGCGCCAAGGGCTTGCCGGCCTCCGCCGGCCCACTCCAGCAGTCGCTCGGTCCCGATTGCGGCGTCGAGGTCGTGAAGCGCACCGGCCACCGGTGCGTACGGGAGCCCTTCGCCGCCCAACGGAATGCAGTGGCCGCGCACCGCCAGCATTCCCGCCGCAGCCGAGGCGGCCGCATCGACCACGGACGTCTTGCCCATGCCCGCATCCCCGCCGAGCAGAAGGAAGCGGCATCCGGTCTGCGGCAGATCCTCGACCAGGCCGGCAAGAAGTGCCATCTCGTTCTCGCGACCGATCAGCTCGGTGCGCCCGCGGAGCGGTGTCGACCGGGCCGCACTCATCACCGCCTTAGTCTCCCATCGCCACCCGCCGAGCTCAGGAAATAGGGCGCCTGCCGGATTCGACGTGGCGTGCCTTAGCGCCAGCGTGCCGATCGGCCGGGAACGGCTCGGCCATCCTCAGAAGGGAGCACTACCAGCATGTCCAACTCCATGTTCATCACCAAGATCAGCCGGACCATACGTCGGCTGACCATCCTCGGTGCCCTCGCCGCGGTAACCGCCGGGGTAGCCGGGGCTGTCCTGATCGCGTCTGCACAGGCGACCGGTACGCCGAGGTACGTGGCCAGCGTGTCCTCGATCAAGGCCATCGACGAGGGCCGGGACCTCGGGGTGCTCAGCTCCGACGTCTACGGCGGGTTCGCGGTCACCAGGACCGGGAGCAGCACCCAGCTGGGTTCGTTCCGGTCCGAGCTGCTGAATGACTTCGACAGCGGCGAGACGAAACGGCTCGCCAACGACAAGCGCTGCGCCCCGGCCGGGGAGATCCTGGCGTTCAAGAGCGGCCGCTCGTTTCTCGACGCCCGCGCCGGTGACCGCTGGCTCTGCCAGACGCTGAACGTCACCTCGACCGGACTGAGTGCGCCGTTCACGGTCGACGGGAATCTCTTCGAGACCACCTCCTGCATCAGCCCGCTGGAGAACTGTGCGGAGTTCCGGGACACCGTTCACGGTCGGTACAACCGCTACGACCTGTTCTTGGGCAACAACAAGCTGAACTTCAGCGCGGGCGGCCTGTTCGTCGACCTCCCGACCGTCGGCGCGGAGCGGGGCTACACCATGGATCACCGCGCGAACGGTGCCCACTACCGATCCACCGTCACCGTCCGGCGAGTGGCGTAGCCGGTGCACAATCTGACCGCGGCGCCGCCTCGACGCGTAGTCACGCCGTCGCCGAGACCGCGCCGCGGACTCAGGCCTGGCTCCGCGCGGGGTGACCCGTCTGCACGACACCGGGTGACACTTGACCTCGAGTCCACTTCAACTCCTACGGTCGCGATCATGAGCGCCTGGTGGGCCACGCGATCCGTGGCCGACGGGCCGAGGTGATCTTGGCGAGGTATTTCGGCGTCATTCCGGGAGCGGGAGACAACTGGTCGGTTCGGCCGACGCACCGTACGTGGCCCAGGCCTGCGCGCAGAGCCCGAAGCGCCTCGACGTCGAGGTGATCGACCTCTACTACCTCCACCACCGCAGCGACGAGGTGCCGATCGAGGAGACCGTTGGCGCCATGTCCGCACTCGTGTCGGCCGGCAAGGTCCGGCGTCTGGGCTTGTCCAACGTCACCGCCGACGACGTCCGGCGCGCACAGGTCGTTCATCCGATCAGCGGGGTCCAGGAGGAGTGGTCGCTGGAGAACGGCGAGGTCGAACGGATGGCCGCGTTGTACGCCGAACTCGGGTTGGCCGTCGTGGCCTACACTCCGCAGGGGTTCGGTCGCCTGGCGCTGCTGGACCGTGCCGCCGACTCCATCCGCCGACCCGCGCCGAGCACGTGCGTGCGGGACATGGCGGGAGAACTCGGCGTGACCAGCGGTCAACTCGCGCTGGCGTGGGTGCACTCTCGATCGCAGGCGTACGGACTGGTGGTGGTGCCGCTTCCGGGCACGAACCAGGCCGACCACGTGAGTCAGAATCGGGCGGCGGCCGAGATCGACCTGTCGGAGGACGATCTCGCTCGGCTCGACGCGGCGCTCCGGGGTCCCGTCCGGCGCACCACGGCGGTCGTACGCGGGTGGCACCCGGCTACGTCCGGCGGATAGCGTCTCGACTCGTGTTCGAAGGGTTCGTCGAATCGCTGGTCGAGACCGAGGGGATCGACATCTTCGTGCGTCGGGGTGGGAGCGGTCCTACCGTCCTGCTGCTGCACGGGCATCCTCGGACCTCAGCCACGTGGCACCGGGTGGCCCCGCTGCTGGTGGCCGGTGGTCACACGGTCGTGTGCGCCGATCTGCCCGGGTACGGTCGTTCGGGCAAACCCGCGCCGGCCGATGATCATGCACCCCACTCCAAGCGCGCTGCCGCTCGGCATCTCGTGACGGCGATGAGGAGGCTCGGTCACGACAGGTTCGACCTCGTGGGTCATGACCGCGGCAGCCTTGTCGCGCTGCGACTGGTTCTTGATCATCCGGAGGCCGTAGGTCGCGTCGCCCTGCTCGATTGCCTGCCGGTCAGTGAACATCTCGACCGTGCCGACGCGACATTCGCCACGGCGTGGTGGCACTGGTTCTTCTTCGCCCAGCCGGACCTTCCCGAGCGGGTGATCACCGCCGATCCCGACGCCTGGTACCGCGGAGATCCCGACGTCATGGGCCGGGAGAACTACGACGAGTTCCGGGCAGCGACCCGCGATCCGGAGGTCGTCCGCGGGATGCTGGAGGACTACCGGGCGGGACTCACCGTCGACTACCGCGACGAGCTGGCGGACCGCGCGGCGGGCCGGCGGGTGCAGAATCCGTTGTTGATCTTGTGGTCGACCCTCGACGATCTCGAGGAGCTCTACGGCGATCCGCTGCTGATCTGGCGGGACTGGGCCGATCGGGTCAGCGGCCGGGGGATCGTCTCAACGCACCACATGGCCGAGGCGGCGGCGGAGGAGCTGGCCACCTGCCTCACCGAGTTTCTGGCCGAGGACTAGATCGCCATGGAGTTCGCTGAGGTCCGTCGCGTCGTGGCGGAGCTGACGTGCGTCGACGTCCAGGTCTGGGTCGGCGGCGGCTGGGGAGTCGACGCGCTGGTCGGACGACAGACGCGTGTCCATCGTGATCTTGATCTTGCCGTCGACGCGAGACACGAGGCCGCCGCGTTCTCCGTTCTTGCATCACTCGGGTACGACGTGGAGACGGATTGGCGTCCGGTTCGCGTTGAGTTCGTGGCGCACGGCCGCGGTTGGGTCGACGTGCACCCGGTAGAGTTCGACCTCGACGGCCGTGGGCGTCAGGCCGACACTGACGGCGGATTCTTCGACTATCCGCCGGACGCCTTCACCGAAAGCATGATCGAGGGCGTACGGCTGCCGTGTTTGTCGCTGGAACAGCAGCGTCGATTCCACTCTGGCTACGAACCGCGCGATGTCGATCGGCAGGATCTCCGCTGGCTGGCGCTGCTCTCCACTGACCGATGAGTCGTCGAAGCCGTTCGCGGATGTTCCCTCATCGTGGAAACTGTCGGGAAACTGCGTTCCTCATGGGCGAATTGCGGCGGTTCCGCGGAAACTGTTAACAGTTTGCGGGGTAGGGGGGCGCTGGTTACAGCCCGTACGCTCGCGTAAGTGAACTGGAACCTGCTGGTCTGCGGCCGGCAGGGGCACGCCACGTTCGCACCGGACGAGCCGGAACTTCGCGTACGGCTGCACGTCGACACCCCGGCTGGAGAAGCGTGGCGGTGTCTGCGCTGTGAGGCGTACGTGGTGGGGCCGCCCAGGATGTCGGGTCCGGCGGACTCGGCACCCGAGGTGCCTCGCGGTCGGTTGCTGCGCGACCGCCTGATCATGCGCCTGCTCGCCGTCGACCGGGCCGTTCGGGCCGTCGTTCTGCTCACACTCGCCGTCCTGGTCGTGCGGTTCTCCGCCGTCCGCGACAACTTGCGCACCGCCTTCGACACCGACCTACCGTTGCTGCAGCCGCTGGAGAATCAGCTCGGCTGGGACATCGAGAACTCGGCGGTCGTCCGCTTCGTCCACGACGTCTTCTCCTTGTCGGACACCGTCCTGTTCTGGATGGCGGTCGGACTCGTGGCGTACGCGGTGCTGGAAGGCATCGAAGCGGTCGGGCTGTGGCGCGTCGAACGCTGGGGCGAGTACTTCGCCGTGGTGGTGACCAGCCTGTTCCTCCCTCTCGAGATCTACGAACTCGTGGAACGGGTGAGCGCCCTCAAGCTGATCGCCCTCGTGATCAACATCGCCGCTGTCATCTGGTTGCTGTGGAGCAAGCGACTCTTCGGACTGCGAGGCGGCGACGCTGCCTACCGCGCGGAACACGAGACGGCGAGCCTCCTCACCGTCGAACGCGCCGCTGCGTCCGCTCGCGCCGAGTCGACCCAACGGGCCACGGGTGAGTCGAGGAGTAGGTCTGATGGCTGACGCCGGTGTCGAGTTCGTCCGCCTGACCGAGGTTCCTGTCGCCGCGGTCGTCGAGTTGCTCAACGAGCCGCGGAACACCAGGCACATGCCGCTCTCGGGGACGTTCAGCGAGCAGTCGGCCGCGGAGTGGGTGAGCGCCAAGGACGCTCAGTGGGAGCAGAACGGCTATGGGCCTTGGGCCGTGCTGGTGAACGGTGAGTTCGCCGGCTGGGGCGGCTTCCAACGTGAGGAGAACGGAGCGGATTTCGGCCTGGTGCTGGTGCCCGCGTTCCGGGGCTACGGGGCCGACATCACCCGTGCCGCTCTGGATCGTGGGTTCGCAGAGTTGGGCCTGGACGAGGTGATCATCGCCTTGCCGTTCACACGCAGCTCGGACCGCGCGGTGGCCCGCTTCGGCTTCCGGCCCGACGGTGAGGTTTCGTACGGAGGCGCCCAGTTCCGTCAGTACCGACTGACCCGTCGCGACTGGCTCGTACGGACTGCGCCGGATGCGCACGACCGTCGGTCCGTCGAGGAGTAGGTACTCCCGCTCTCGAGACGCAGAAAACCGGGAAAAGCTACTCCTCGGCGCCACACGACGCCCCGAGCGACTCCGAATCAGAACCAGCGCATCGGATTCGCCACTCCGCCGTTCACCCAGACCATCAGGTGCAGGTGGCAGCCGGTGGAGTAGCCGGTGCTCCCGACGTAGCCGATCACCTGGCCGCGACGGACGGTCTGACCGACCCGGACGGTGTAGCGAGTGGCGTGGTTGTAGCCCGTCACCAAACCTCGACCGGACAGGGTGCCGTGATCGATCATCAGCCGGTGGCCGTAGCCGCGGTTGTAGTAGCGGTTGATGACCCGCCCGTCGGCCGCGGCCCGGATCGGGGTGCCGCACGAGGCGCCGAAGTCGGTTCCGTCGTGGAGTTTCCACACGTGCCGGATCGGATGGAACCGGCGCCCGAACGGTGACGTGACCGGCCCCCGCACCGGTCGCAGCAACCCGTGGCGGCCGACGGTTCCGTCGTACGGCGCC
The DNA here is from genome assembly GCA_963789345.1 of uncultured Actinomycetota bacterium. Lineage (GTDB taxonomy): Bacteria > Actinomycetota > Actinomycetes > Propionibacteriales > Propionibacteriaceae > Microlunatus. The sequence continues at coordinate 473,721 of CAWBKR010000001.1, forward strand.
GCGGCTCCGATCCCACCGGCCGCGGCCGCGCGCCGGGCCGCCGCCTCCCGTTCCGCCGCGCGACGTACGGCGACGGCGCGGGACGCCGCCGGGAGCAGCCGCACGGAGCCGTCGCCGGCCACGATGGCCAGCGGATCACGGTAGGTGTCGCCCTCGATCAGACCCCAGTGGAGACAGGAGCGACCGCCACAGTGGGACCCGCTCTCCAGCCGACCGATCGTCGTGCCGGCGGAGACCACCGTGCCCACGGTGACCGCCGCGCGCACCGGCTCGTACGTCGTCCGCACGTCGCCGTGGTCGACGACGACCACCCCCCGCCCCGCCAGCGGAGCGGCGTAGGTCACCCGACCGGCGGCGGCAGCCAGCACTCGTGCACCGACCGCCGCCGCCAGATCGACCCCCCGATGACCCCGACCCCAGCGCTTGGCGGGCGGGTCGAACGCACGCAGCACCTGCGGCGTGCCCGCCAGTGGCCAAACCCCCGCCACCGGCTGGTCGGCGCGTGCGCTCGGCAGCCATCCGAACGCCAGCACCAGCCCCACAACCACCACGGCGCCGAGCCGGAAGAACTGCCTTCACGCCCTGACGTTGCGGACGCCCGCCGATTCCGTTCGCGGCGGCAAGGTGGCTGTGGACGGCGAGTTTGTCTGTCCCCAGGCCTCACCGACGTCGGGTAGACTCAGCGGCGCAGTCCTCCAGGGGACTGACTTCGCATGTCCGCAGCCCGGCGAGTCCGGGGCGACATTCCTCGGTCCTGATTCAGGTGGGGTGCCGCGCGGACGACAGGGGTGCCGAAAGGCTCGGCACCGGAAAACCGTACGCCGGGCGTCACGTCCGGTAAGGAAGGAATGCGGCCATGGCCGTCGTCACGACCCGCCAGCTCCTCGAGAGCGGCGTTCACTTCGGACACCAGACCCGCCGGTGGAATCCCAAGATGAAGAGATTCATCTTCACCGAGCGCAACGGCATCTACATCATCGATCTGCAGCAGTCGCTGACCTACATCGACCGCGCGTACGCCTTCGTCAAGGACACCGTGGCCCGCGGCGGACAGATCCTCTTCGTCGGCACCAAGAAGCAGGCCCAGGAGGCCATCGCCGAGCAGGCGACCCGGGTGGGCATGCCGTACGTGAACCAGCGCTGGCTGGGCGGCATGCTGACCAACTTCCACACCGTGATCAAGCGCATCCAGCGGCTCAAGGAACTCGAGGGCATGGACTTCGAGGACGTGGCTGCGTCCGGCCTGACCAAGAAGGAGCTGCTCGGCCTGCGGCGGGAGAAGGACAAGCTGGAAAAGACCCTCGGCGGCATCCGGGACATGACCCGGACCCCGCAGGCGGTGTGGATCGTCGACACCAAGAAGGAGCACCTGGCCGTCGACGAGGCGCGCAAGCTCAAGATTCCGGTGATCGGCATCCTGGACACGAACTGCGATCCCGACGAGGTCGACTTCGCGATCCCGGGCAACGACGACGCGATCCGCTCGGTGTCGTTGCTGACCCGCGTACTGGCCGACGCCGTCGCCGACGGGCTGATGTCCCGCTCCGGTGGCGCCCAGACCGGTGAGGAGACCGAGGTCGAGCCGATGCCTGACTGGGAGCGCGAACTGCTGGGTGCCCAAGAGGACGCGCAGGAAGCCGCCACCGGTGAGCCGGCCGGCCTGCAGACCGTCGCCGAGGAGGTCGAGGCGGTCACCGCCGCCGACGCGGCTCCGGTCCCGGCCGACGAGGTGCCGGCGGTCGTGGCTGCCGAGGCCGACGACGAGGCGCTGCCGACGCTCGCCTCCGAGCACGCCCGGGCGCAGGACGAAGACCGCCCCGACGACGAGAACTGACCCACACCCATCGATACCGACCCCATCGATACCGACCACGAGAACGAGGTAGTGCACACGAATGGCCAGCTTCACCGCTGCTGAAGTCAAGAAACTCCGGGACGCCACCGGCGCCGGCATGATGGACTGCAAGAACGCCCTGGTGCAGGCCGACGGAGACTTCGACCAAGCCGTCGAGGTCCTCCGGGTCAGTGGTCAGGCCAAGGCCGCCAAGCGGGGCGCGGAACGCTCCGCGACCAACGGTCTGGTGGCCTCGACCGACGGCGCCCTCCTGCAACTTGGGGCCGAAACCGACTTCGTCGCCAAGAACGCGGAGTTCCAGGTGTTGGCGGCCGACGCGGTCAGGGCCGCGGCCGCCAGCAAGGCCGAAACGGTCGACGCCGCCAACGCGGCGCCGCTGCCGTCCGGCCAGACCGTCGGCGAGGCCGTCGAGCAGCTGGCCGTGAAGATCGGCGAGAAGCTCGAGGTCAGCAACGCGGCGTTCTTCGACGGCCAGACCGTGGTCTACCTGCACAAGCGCGCCTCGGATCTCCCGCCTCAGGTCGGTGTGCTGGTGGAGTACGAGGGTGGCGACGAGACCGCCGCCCGTACGGCGGCCATGCACATCGCCGCCATGAGGCCGCAGTTCCTCAGCCGGGACGACGTGCCGGCGGAGACCATCGAGAACGAGCGCCGGATCGCCGAGGCCACCGCCAAGGAGCAGAACAAGCCGGAGCAGGCCTGGCCGAAGATCATCGAGGGGCGCGTGAACGCGTACTTCAAGGACGTGACGCTGCTCGATCAGCTGTCCGTGACCGACAACAAGACCCCGGTCAGCAAGGTGCTCGACGCGGCCGGCATCACCGTCAAGCGTTTCGTGCGCTTCGAGGCGGCTGGATCCTGAGATCCAGCCGTCACTTCTGCCGCGACACGCCGCCCAAATGGCCGAAGATGTGACGGGTCGGCGGAATTGAGACGGGAGACAGGGTGACGAGTCCGTACAAGAGGGTCCTGCTGAAACTGTCCGGCGAGGTGTTCGGGGGCGGCAAGGTGGGAGTCGACCCCGACGTCGTGTCGGCGTTGGCCTCACAGATCGCCGACGTCAACGCCACCGGCGTGCAGATGGCCATCGTCGTCGGTGGCGGCAACTTCTTCCGCGGCGCCGAGCTGCAGCAGCGCGGGATGCAGCGGGACCGCGCCGACTACATGGGCATGCTGGGGACCGTCATGAACTGCCTGGCCCTGCAGGACTTCCTGGAGAAGGAGGGCGTCCAGACCCGGGTGCAGACGGCCATCACGATGGGACAGGTCGCCGAACCCTACGTGCCGCGGCGGGCCGAGCGCCACCTCGAGAAGGGCCGCGTGGTCATCTTCGGTGCCGGCTCCGGGATGCCGTACTTCTCCACCGACACCGTCGCGGCCCAACGGGCCCTGGAGATCAGCGCCGAGGTGTTGTTGATGGGCAAGCAGGGCGTCGACGGCGTCTACGACGCGGATCCACATTCGCATCCGGACGCGATCAAGTTCGACCACCTGTCTTACGACGAGTACCTGGCGCGGGATCTGCGCATCGCCGACGCGACCGCGATCAGCATGGCCCGGGACTACAAGCTGCCCATGATCTTCTTCAGTCTGGACACCGAAGGCACCATCGTGGCCGTGGTGGCGGGTGAGAAGATCGGAACGACAGTCCACGGTTGAGGCAAGCAGTCGAGGCAAGGAGCGAGCGCGAAGTGATCTCCGACATCCTGAGTGACGCCGAGGACAACATGGAACTGGCGATCGAGTACGCGAAGGACGAGTTCGCCGCCATCCGGACCGGACGCGCCCACCCGGCTATGTTCGCCAAGCTGACCGCTGACTACTACGGGGCGCAGACGCCGCTGCAGCAGCTGGCCAGCTTCCAGGTGCCCGAAGCGCGGATGATCCTCATCACCCCGTTCGATCGCACCGCGATGACCGCCATCGAGAAGTCGATCCGCGATTCCGACCTGGGCGTCAACCCGTCGAACGACGGGAACCTGATCCGGGTCACGCTGCCGGAGCTGACCCAGGAGCGGCGCAAGGAATACATCAAGCTGGCCCGGCACAAGGCCGAGGACGCCCGGATCTCCATCCGCGGACACCGCCGGGTCGCCAAGGAGGCGCTCGAGGCGATGGTCAAGAACAAGGAGGTCGGCGAAGACGACGTCGTCCGCGCCGAGAAGCAGCTCGACGCCGCCACCAAACGGCACACCGACGTCATCGACGACGTGCTCAAGCACAAAGAGGCCGAACTCCTCGAGGTATGAGCCAGATGAGCGAGGTGTCGGGATCCGACCCCGGCCCGCCAGTGGTCGCGAACCCGGCGGCGACGCCTGCTCCCGAGCCCAAGCACGGCCGGGCCGGCCGCAATCTCGCGTCGGCCATCGGCGTCGGTGTCGGACTGGGCGCGTACGTCGTGTTGAGCCTGCTGTTCTTCAAGCCCGGCTTCGTCGTCCTGGTCGCGGTGGCCCTTGCGCTCGGTTCGATCGAGCTCTGGACCGCACTGAAGCGGCACGGGATGACCGCCGCCATCGTCCCGATCGTCATCGGGATCGTGCCGATCACGGCGGGGTCCTATCTCGCCGGGCAGCAGACTCCGGTGGTCTTCTCCACCACCAGCGTCCTGCTCGCCTCCCTCGCGCTGACGGTACTGGCGGCCCTGGTGTGGCGCATCCCTCGCGGTGCGAACGGCTACGTCACCGATGTTGCCGCCAGCCTGATGATCATCGGGTACGTGCCCCTGCTCGGATCGTTCGGAGCGCTGATGCTGGCCGGGGAGAACGGCTCGGCCCGGATGGTGACCTTCTTGGTCGTCGTGGTGATGAGCGACACCGGCGGGTACGTGCTCGGGGTCCTGTGGGGCCGCCACCCGATGGCGCCGACCATCTCACCGAAGAAGTCGTGGGAGGGTTTGGGCGGATCGGTGCTCTTCGCGACCACGGCCGCGGTGCTGATGACCGTGTTCGTGTTGGGCCGGCCCTTCTGGATCGGCCTCATCCTGGGTGTCTGCCTGGTGACCGTCGGAACGGCCGGGGACCTGGTCGAGTCGATGATCAAGCGCGACCTCGGCATCAAGGACATGAGTTCGTTCCTGCCCGGCCACGGGGGAGTGATGGACCGGCTCGACTCGCTCCTGCTGGCCGCCCCGGTAGCCTGGCTGATCATGTACCTGCTAGTCCCCGGCGGCTGAGTGACCACATCGTTGCCCCTGGTGTTCGACGCCCCCCGGCGCGGGGTGCCGCCGAGACACTGGGCTGACCTGACGCCGGCGCAGCGACGGGAGTTCGTCGAGGCGGCCGGTCAGCGTGCGTTCCGCGCCCGGCAACTGTCGGCCCACTACTTCGAGGGCCTGCGCGCCGACCCGGCGGAGTGGACGGATCTGCCCGCGTCGGTCCGAGAGGTGCTGGCCGCCAAGTTCCTGCCCGAGCTGTTGCGTCCCGTACGGGAACAGACCTGTGACGGCGGGACCACGATCAAGACGCTCTGGCGGCTGTTCGACGGGGCCACGGTGGAGAGCGTGCTGATGCGCTATCCGGACCGGACGACGATGTGCGTCTCGAGCCAGGCGGGCTGCGGGATGGCATGCCCGTTCTGCGCGACCGGTCAGGGCGGTCTGCAGCGCAACCTCAGTACGGCCGAGATCGTGGAGCAGGTCGTCGACGGCGCCCGCCGCATGGCCCGGGGCGGCGTGCCGGGCGGGCCCGGCCGGATCGGCAACGTGGTGTTCATGGGCATGGGCGAGCCCCTGGCCAACTACAAGGCGGTCATGGGATCCGTACGGCAGCTCACCACGCCCACGCCGGACGGGCTCGGACTGAGCGCCCGCGGCATCACGGTGTCCACCGTCGGCCTGGTCCCGCGGATGCAGCAGTTGGCGACCGAGGGCATCCCGGTGACGCTCGCCCTGTCCCTGCACGCTCCCGACGACGAGCTCCGCGACGAACTCGTGCCGATCAACACGCGCTGGAACGTGGCCGAGGTGGTCGACGCCGCCTGGGAGTACGCCAAACGGACGCGGCGACGGGTCTCCATCGAATACATCTTGATCCGCGACGTCAACGACCAGGCCTTCCGCGCCGACCTGTTGGCCCGCGTGCTGCGGCGACGCGGCAACTGGGGTTGGGTGCACGTCAACCTCATCCCGCTGAACCCCACCCCGGGCTCCCGCTGGACGGCGTCCCGCCGCAGGGACGAGGACGAGTTCGTCCGCCGGCTCCAGGTCAAGGGGGTGCCGGTGACCGTACGGGACACCCGCGGACGGGAGATCGACGGCGCCTGCGGTCAGCTCGCCGCGAGCGAGTAGCCGCAGCAGAACTGCCAGCCACCAGGACTACCGATCAGTGTTTGAGGCCCGGCACGATCTGCCGGTACTCCTCCACCGGAACCAGCCGTACGCGGCCCTGTGAGGCGACCGTCAACAACCGGGCCGCCGAAGCGTCGTCCGGCTCACCCTCCCACTCCAGCAGGGTGCGGATCGCCGCCAGCAGGTGCTCGGGGTTGTCCAGCTGGGTCCGCGCCGGGTTGATCAGATCCGGTCGGACGTAGAGGGCGAGCAGCAGGAGGCCGTACACGGGCTGCAACCCTGGACCCAGGGACGCCTGGAAGTACGGCACGTCGATGATCCGGGCGTCGAACCGACCGACGAAGCGCAACCGGGCGAGCGGGTCACCGTGGCGGGGATGAGGTTCGTGGTAGTCGGGATGCTCCATCTCGCCGAGTACGAGGCTCGGCTGCAGGTCGTCGACGATCGTCGTCAACAGTGCCCGGTAGAGCTCGCTGCCGTGGCCCGAACGGCGTCGTTCTTCGCGGGTGGCCAGCTGTCGCAGCAGCACCGCTTCCGATGGCGGAAGGTTCCGGGTCACGGCCGCGGCGACGATCTCCGCCCCCTCGATCGCGATCCGCAGTTCGCTGCGGCCCTCCTCCAACTGGGCGGAGAACCGCTCGAACGGCTCCAATTCGTCGAAGGGGAAGCTCGGCGCCAAGATGTTGTCGTACGCCTCGCGGACCTCGGCGCCCTCCGCGAGTCTGATCATGGGTCGGACGATAACGGGTCGCCACCACCCGCGCGGCGCGATCTCATCGGTCCGGCAGGATGTGCCCGTGACCGAGCCACACCCCGAGCTGGATCCGGCCCTCGCCGAACTCGCGGCGGCGTTCGACATCGCGACCGAGTACTGGGACTGGCAGGGCCGGCACGTCGCGGTCCCGGCGGAAACGATCATTCGGGTGCTCGCCGGTCTCGACGTCGACGCCGGCACCCCGGAGGCGGCCGGGCGGGCGCTCGCCGATCACGCTCATCGGCCGTGGACGCGCATGTTGCCGCCCTGCCTGGCCCTGCGGGAGCACCGCACGGCCTCGGTGTGGGTGCACGTCACCCACGGCGACCCGGTGGAGACCTGGATCGAGCTGGAGACCGGCGACGTGCGCGGCGGCCTGCGCCAGTTGGAGAACTGGGCTGCCCCGCGGGACGTCGAGGGCCGCTGGGTGGGCGAGGCCTCCTTCGAGATCCCCGCCGACCTGCCGCTGGGGTACCACACCCTGCACGCACGCAGCGGTGACCAGGCCGCCGGCATGCCGTTGATCATCACCCCGGCCTGGCTCGGCCTACCGGAACGGATGGGGCAACGCCGGGGCTGGGGCTTCGCGGCGCAGCTCTACAGCGTCCGCTCCCGGCAGTCCTGGGCCGTCGGCGACCTTGTCGATCTCGAGGACCTGGCGGTCTGGTCGGCGGCCGAGCACGCAGCGGACTACCTGTTGGTGAATCCGTTGCACGCGGCCGAGCCCGGAACTCCGATGGAGCCGTCGCCGTACCTGCCGACGAGCCGCCGCTTCGCCAACCCGCTCTACCTGCGACCGGAGCGCATCGCCGAGTACGCCACCGCGACCGAGGCGCAGCGCGCCGAGGTGCAGAGCCGCCGGGATCAGCTGGACGATCGCGAAGACCTGGTCGAGCGGATCGACCGGAACGCCGGCTGGGCCGCGAAACGGGCCGCGCTGGAACTGATCTTCGCCGTGCCGCGGACCGTCGGGCGGGAACGGTCGCTCGAGGCCTTTCGCCGCCGCGAGGGCGAGGGTCTCGTCGACTTCGCGACCTGGGCCGCGCTGTGGGAGGTGTACGGCGCCGACGTGTCCTCCTGGCCGGATGACGTCCGGCACCCGGACGGTCAGGGCATCGCATCGTTCCGGGCCGCCCACGAGCGGGAGATCGACTTCCAGTGCTGGCTGCAGTGGGCATTGGACGAGCAACTGGCGAGTGCGCATCAGGCCGCCCTGCGGGCGGGCATGGGTCTGGGGGTGATGGCGGACCTGGCCGTCGGGGTGAACCGCTTCGGCGCCGATGCGTGGTCGCTGCAGGACAGCTTCGCCCAAGGGATCACCGTGGGCGCGCCGCCCGATCCGTACAACCAGAACGGCCAGAACTGGAACCAGCCTCCGTGGCGGCCCGACCGGCTGGCCGAGACCGCGTACGAGCCCTTCCGGCGCATGGTGTCCACGATCCTCCGGCACTCCGGCGGCATCCGCGTCGACCACGTGATCGGGCTGTTCCGGCTGTGGTGGATCCCGGACGCTGCCTTGCCCACCGAAGGCACTTACGTCCGCTACGACCACGAGGCGCTGATCGGCATCCTCGCCCTCGAGGCGCACCGGGCCGAGGCCGTGGTGGTCGGCGAGGACCTCGGCACCGTCGAGCCGTGGGTGCGGACCTACCTCGCGGAGCGCGGCATTCTCGGCACGTCGATCCTCTGGTTCGAGTTCGACTACGAAACCGACCGGCGCGGTGACGCAGCTCCACTGGCCCCGGAGCGGTGGCGGGAATACTGCCTGGCCTCGGTCACGACCCACGATCTGCCGCCGACCGCCGGCTACCTGGCCGGCGACCACGTACGCCTCCGCGACGAACTCGGGGTCCTCACCCGACCCGTCGACGAAGAGCTGGCGGCCGACGAGGCGGAACGGCAGGCCTGGCTGGACAATCTCCGCCGGCGCTCGGCGCTCGCCACCGACGCCGACGAGGAGGAGACGGTGCAGGCGTTGTACCGGTACCTGGCCTGGACGCCGTGCCGGCTGCTGGGGGTGGCCCTGACCGACGCCGTCGGTGACCGGCGCATCCAGAACCAACCCGGGACGATCGACGAGTACCCCAACTGGCGGGTGCCGCTCTCCGGCTCGGACGGCAGCCCCGTCTTCTTGGAGGATGTCTTCGCCAGCCGGCGGGCCGCCGCCCTCCTGCAGGTCCTCGCGCCCTGAGCGCCGTCGTTGGGTCCCTGAGCGGATCTCAAGCGGGCACAGTCTCCTTGTCCGGCGTCGGGAAGTCGCCTACGCCCGGCTGATCCGCGGACTCGGTCTCGGCGTCGTCGCGTACGGCGTGCTGGATGGGGATGCCGACAGCGCGGGCGGCGGTGCCCATCTGGGTGACCAAGGCGGACTGGAAGGCCAGGAGCGCGTACCGGGCCTGGGTCGCACGCAGGATCTCGGGCGCGAGGTCCCCGATGCCCTCGATGCCCGAGCGCGATCGGAGGGCCATCAGAACCTCGACGTGAAGGGCGTCGAATCCGGCGATCGCGGCGCGGGTGTTGGCGATCACGCCCTCCATGTTCTTGGCCAGCAGCTCCTGGGTCGTGTGCAGCGTCGCCCCTCGGGCCTGCAGGATGAGAGCGGAGAACTGGTCGGCCATCTCGGCGAAGGCGCCGGGGTTGGGCATCAAGGTGTCGAGCACCTCGCTGGCGGCGCTGAAGCGATCGCCGTACTTGGCCAGGGCCTTGATCTGCTTGGCCAGCTCGGCCTGGTCCCGGCTGACGGGCAGCTTCAAGGCCTCGGCTTCGAACGCGGTGATCGCCTTGCGGAGCTTGTTGACCTGGTCGAGTGCCGCACCGAGATCGTGGGCAGCGGTCACGGCCTGCTTCGCCCCGGACAGGCCGGCCTTCTCGGTCACGAACTTGCGTACGCCGCCGGCGGAGAAGTAGCCGAGGCCCGATTTGACCTCGAGCTGGGCCTGCACGTTGGCCAGTTCCTCGACCAGGGTCTCGAGCCCGGCGGTATCGCCGGCCTGGGCGGCCGCCTCGGCCGCGGAGAAGAGTCGGTCCGTGTCCTTGGCCAACAGGTCGGTGGCGCGCTCGCTGAGCGGCCGGAAGCCGGGGACCTTCTTGACTCCGAGAGCGTCCATCTCCTGACCGATCTGTGTGGCCAGCCGCTGTGCGGCCTCGCCCTCGGCACCGCCCTTGCCGGCCGCGAGGAGGGACTTGGCGTACTCGTCGTTCCAGATCAGCTCCTCCTCGAATTTCATGGTGCGCTGCGCGAGCTTGGCCTGCAGGTCGGGGAACTGATCGAACAGGTGCATCCGCCGCGGATCGGTGAACAAGCCGATGTCGAGCAGTTTCGCGAGCACACCCGGATCGGCGCCGAGACCGGTCCGTCCGCCGAGGTACTGAGCCGCCTTGACCTTGTTCTGTGCCGCGTTCGGTCCGAGGAGGGAGATGTCGAGGTCGTTGGTGATGTTGTCGAGCGTGCCCGTCTCCTTGATCAGTGGTGCCTCGCCGTCCGCACTGGTACGCAGTGACTCGATGAACTTCTTGAGATCGGTACCGGCGGCGTCGCGCCAGGCCTTCAGGCGCTTGCCCACTTCCGACGCCGAGCCGAGGGCAGCTCCGAGGCTTCCCCACTCGCCCGCCTCCCTGAGGGTGCCCTGGATGCCGAGCGTGTCGACGGCCTGCTTGACGACGTCCTCGGTGGTCAGCGCCGCGCCGCCGCGACCGACGACGGCCTTTCCGGCGATCGTCTCCCGCAGCGCCGCCGCGAGCTGGGCCGGCTCGACACCCTTCTCCGCCACCGCCAGAAACGCCTTGATCTTGCTCGCCGCCGCCGAGTCGGCCGGCACCTTGGCCAGCAGTTCGTCGACGCTCATGCCCGCCGTCTGGGCCGCCTGGGTGACGCCGAGCTGATCGATACCCTGTCCGGCGATCCTGGCCGCGTCCTCGCCGGCCGCCGACCTCAAGCCCTGCAGGGCGACGAGGTCGGCGGCGTCCTTGGCCGCCGCCTCTCCGGCCCGCTTCACGCCCAGCGCCGCGGCGCCCTTGACGCCCTTGACCGCGGCCCCGGCCGCGTCGAGGAAGAAGAACGCGGTCTCGATGATCGCGTCGATCGCCGCGGCGGTGACCTGGTCGGTGCTGATCAACTCGGTGGCCTGGGATGTGCCCGCCGCGGCGGCGGCCTTCAGCTCTCCGTAGTTGTTCCACTTGCGGGCCGCGTTGCCGGCGCCGAGCGCGAGCCCGGCGCTGGCCCAGAGCACGGTGGCAGTGCCACCGGTGGCGATCTCGGAGAAGATGAAGGCCAGGGCGGCCGCGAGGCCGATGCCGACGTCGATCATCGTGTTGGTCAGTTCGACCTCGCCAATCTCCTCCTTGACGATCGCCTGGTTCCACGTCGACGTCCAGTCCTGCCCGCCGGCGGACTTCTCCCCGCGCAGCAGCTGACCGTGGATCGGCTTCAGCTCGTCCCAGCCGATCGAGCCGCTGCTGACGTTGGCCTGCGTCTCGGCGATGGCGGCCCGGGCGTTGTCCAAGATCATCTTCATGGCCGCGGCCGGATCCTCGGCCGTTTCCTCGCCGTTGCCGGTGATGGTGTCGATGCCGCCGGACTTCAGCGCGGCGTAGATCACCGGATGCTTGTTGGCGATCGCCATCAGACCACCCATGGTCTGTCCGTAGCTGGCGGCCACCTCGTCGTACGGCTTCGCCCCGCGTCCTTCGTTGCCCTTGAGTCCCGTCTTGGGGGGCCCCGCGGGACTGAAGGCGGCGGGCACCTCGGCCAGCACTCGACCCTTGCGCTCGGGATCCATCTCGTCGCGGACGAGTTCGTGGTCGTACCCGACCTGGATCTGCCCGTAGGCCTTCGCCAGGTCGTCGAGCTCCTTGGCCTTCTCGGCGAGCACGACGACTTCGGAAATGCTCGCCTGCTGCTCGGCGGTGGGCTGCTCCGCTTCGAGACCGAGGGCCTTCGACTCCTTGTCGATATCGGCGAGGTTGCCGGTGAGGTAGCCCAGGGCGAGCTCGGTCACGCCGTCACGGAAGGAGGCCAGAATCTTGTCGGCGCCGTCCAGGTCGTCCGGCTCCATGCCGTACTTGATCGACTCCTTGAACTCGGTGGGGTGAGCCGTTGCTCCGTCCGGGCCGAGCTTGGACCACTCGTCCGCCAGCTCCCCCTCGTCCAGCGGGCCGACCCACCAGTTCTCGTGGATCTCCTTGATCCGCTCGATCCCGGTCTTCTCGTCGTCGTCGCGCTGCACGATCGTCTCGCGCTGGACGAGTTGAGGGGCGGCTGGGACCCCCCGGCGGTGCCTGAGCAGCGAGCTCACCGCGGCGTTGCCCGCCGCACGCTGCAGGGCGAGAACATGGCCCGTTCCCGTCAACTGTGCAGCCGGCGGCGAACTGGCCGGCTTCGCTCCGGTCGGCGATGCCGTACGACCGGAGTTCGTTTGGTCGGCGTGATCGTGCGCCTGCTCAGGCACCGTTCCAGGCTAAGAGTCCGCTACCGCAGGGCATTGCCTTTTCGGGCAGCCATCCGGTCAGGCTGAGGACACCAAAGATCAGCGGGCTCCGCCGATGACGCCCTTCTCCACCGCCTTGGTGACGGCGTCGGCCTCGGCCTGGGTGAGCGTGCCGGCCTGGACCGCGGCGTCCAGCCGCTCCTTCAGCGCCGCCGCGCGTTCGGCTTGGCGCTCGCTGCGGATCTCGGCCAACGCCGTGGTGACCTTGTCCTCCGCCACCCCCAGCTTCTCGGCGAGTGCCTTGGCCAACTCGGCGTCCCGAGCGGCGGGGTCAGGACGCTGACTCGGTGCGGTGCTGGGATCGGCGCTCGGACTCGAACTCGGCCGACTCGCCCGGCGCTCCTCGTGGATCGCGCGGAGCGCCTCGGTCACCTTCGCCTCGGTCACCCCGAGCTTCTCGGCCAGCTGTTCGGCGAACTGGGCTCCGAAGAAGCCGCCGCGTCCGCCACGCCCGTCGCGCCCGTCCTTGCCGCCTCCCGGCTGGTTGGGATCGGCGCTCGGCGACGCTGAGCTGGACGCGGAGCTTGATGGTGAGCCGGGGGCGGGCGTCGGCTCGGCCTGCGCCAGGCTCGCCACGCCGACTCCGGCACCGAGGGCGAGCACGCCGGCGGCGACGGCGACGCCGGTGGCCAACTTGTTGAGGGGCACTTCCTTCTCCTTCCCGCCGATCTCGGCGGTCTGTGTGGGCGATCAAACTGAGAAGAAGACTGGCGGCCTGGGCTGCAATCCCGCTGGCAAGAAGCTGGCAGGAACCTGAGAGTGACTGAGAATGAGTGTGGGCGGCGCCATACTGAACTGGGTCAGGAGGTGTCGGTGGGCGAGGTGCAGGAGTACCGCTGGGCGCCCAACCTGCTCGGGAGACTCGTGCCGGGAACGGTCGGCTACGCCGCGACCGGCCTGGAGAGGAGGATCCACCGCGGACTGCCGTCGCCGTACCTGACGGTGATCTTCTCCCTCGACGGACCGGTCGTAATCGGCGAGACTCCCGCGCAGGCCTACGGACCGGACGCCCTGCGCCACGACGTGCTGGTCGGCGGACTGGTCACCCGTCCCGCATACGTCGTGCAGCCGGCGACCCAGGCCGGCGTACAGCTGGCCGTCCACCCGTTGGCGGCGCGAGCGCTGTTCGGCATGCCGGCTCGGGAGCTCGGTGTGCTCGCGGCCGACGGTCGGGACGTGCTCGGGCGCGAGGCGGAGCGAATCGGTGAACAGTTGCGCTCGTCGGGGAACTGGGCGGACCGCTTCGGGCTGGTGCGGCGCTATCTGCGCGAACGGGCGGAGAACTCGAGCTTCGGTTCGCCCCGGAGCGAAGTGGTCGAGGCGTGGACCTGGATGGCGCGATTCCGCGGCGCCGGGTCGATGGACGGCCTGGCCCGGCACGTGCACCTGAGCGGGCGGCAGCTGCGATCCCTGTTTGCGCAGGAGGTGGGCATCGGCCCGAAGCAAGTCAGCCGGCTGATGCGCTTCGACCGTGCGAAGCAGGCGATCATCGACGCGGTCGATGCAGGCGGCGCACTCGACCTGACCGCGATCGCGTTGCGGACCGGCTTCTACGACCACGCCCACCTCGATCGTGACTTCGCCGCGCTGACCGGCACCAGCCCGACCGGCTGGCTCGCCGAGGAGCGCCGAAACATCCAAGCCGGAGGCCACCGCGGCTCTGCAGAGTGACGGCATGACCGAAACCGATCGAGCCCGGTGCCCGTCGATTCGTGCCCTGAGCCTGTCGAAGGCTCTGGCATGACCGATCCGACAACCCCCGCGCCGACCGTCTGGCCGACCCTGCAAGCCCACGACGCCCTGGCCTTGATCGACTTCTACGTGTCCACCTTCGGATTCCGGCGGACAGCGGTGTACGCCGACGGTGACAAGGTCGCCCACGCGCAGCTCGACTGGCCCGAGGGGGGCGGCATCATGCTCGGTTCCTACGCTCCCGACCACGTGTGGACCCGACAGCCGGGCACCTGCGGCGCGTACGTGGTGACCGACCGCGTCGACGAGCTCTATGAGAAGGTGACGACCGCGGGAGCCGTCATCACCCGCGAGCTGAACACGACCGACTACGGCAGCCGGGAATTCTCGGTGCAGGACCCAGAAGGCAACCTCTGGTCGTTCGGAAGCTACCGCGGTGAGCCGCGCTGAGACCTAACTGGGATTTCACCCCGGCCCGTCGAGGCATGCAATCGCCTGCTCAGCAGGATCTGTCGCAATAGCTGCACGCAACATCGGGAACGCCCGATTTCGGGCGTTCCCGATCCGTGCGTGCAGTTATCGCGTCACGGGCCCGCGTTGACCTGGTCGACCAGACATGCGACGCCGGTTGCCGTAACGCCAACCGACTCGAACCTGACTCAGAGTTCCGGCTCCGCCGGACCGAGTCTTCTAGTGCCGCGCGGGATCCCGAGCCTCGGTGCGCACCATCCACCCACGAAAGGCGCGCCATCCGCGGCGGATCCGGGACAACGCGAACCAGGCCACCACGATGCCGACGATCAGCAGGATCGCCGCGATGATCGCCGCTGCGATCGGGAACAGCACGGCGAGGGACGCCACACCCGCGACCGAGACGTCGCCGGCCAGGGACGCCCCGATGTTGGTCACCGGTTCTGGTGAGGTGTTGATGGCCAGCCGCAGACTGCTCTTCACCAGATGACTGACCAGCGCCGTGGTGCCGCCGACCGCGGCCAGCGTGAGGGTGAGCAGATCGCCATTGGCGCCGCCGATCAGGGCTCCGATCACCGCACCGGCTACGGGCCGGATCACGGTCGAGATCGCGTCCCAGACCGAGTCGACGTACGGAATCTTGTCCGCGACGAATTCGACGGCCGCCAACACCCCGGCCACGATCAGGACGTCCGTGCGCTGCAGGCCGGCCGGAACGTCCTCGAAGCCGCCGAATCGCCCCACGAGACCCAGGATGAGCACGGTCAGATAGGCGTTGATGCCGCTCGTCCAGCCGCTGGCGAACGTGAGCGGCAGTAGCTCCATGCCTCGAGCGTAGTAACGCGCCGGAACCGGGGTCGGGCGTCCGCGTCGACAGCGACCGGGGGAGCATGGGGGCGGACGCCGACGTCGGCGGTGGGGGAAGTATCAGCCGGGAGGCTGCGTCGTCAGGGCTTCGACATCAAGACGACCAAGATCGCGTGAGAGGAACCAGATGCCCAAGACCACCAAGTCCGGCAAGCCGAAGAAGAGTGAGCTGCCGAGCACCCTGCAGAAGTCGGGGAAGAAGGCGCAGCGCACGTTCGCGAAGGCGCACGATGCCGCTCTCGATCAGTACAAAGACGAGCAGCGGGCCCACCAGGTCGGCTTCTCGGCGTTGAAGCACACGCACGAGAAGGTCGGCGACCACTGGGAGAAGAAGAGCAAGGGCAAGAAGGGGCCGTCCGACGCCCAGGCGGCGGGCGGCCGGGATACCAACCGCCCGACGGCGGGTGGCGTCGACGCCAACGCATCCAAACAGCACCTCTACGATCTGGCGAAGCGATTGGAGATTCCCGGTCGGTCCTCCATGTCGAAGAGCCAGCTCGTGGCGGCGCTGCAGAAGGCCAACAACCGGGAGTCGGCCAAGTCCCGGAAGTCGAGCAAGAGCAAGAAGAAGTAGCCCTCAGACGGCAACTGCGACTCCGGGCACCGGCAGCCGCATCTGTCGGAGCGGTCCGGTGTGCAGCGGGTCCGTCCGCCACGTCGCGCTGAAGGTCTCGCCCGCGCACTCGATGATCAACCGGTGGGGAGTCTCGAGGAAGATCAACTCCGCCCGGAACCGATCGGGTTGGATCCACCCACCGCTGGCCGCCACCGGGACCTCGCCGGAGCTGATCTCCCAGGCTCCCGACCCGAGCGGACAGCTGATGGTGCCACCGGCGTCGAGCAGCTCGACGCTCCAGGTGCCCGCGGACCGGGTCAGCTCCACCGCTTCCAGGGTCGGCTGCTGCGCGGCGCGACCTCCGGTCGGGGTGAAGCGTCGGGTCCAGCGGTCGGGATCGGGCGGCGCCGGCTCCGCCGCGAGGGCAGGCAGTTCAGCGGCGGCCAGCCGGTTCGCCAGCCGCTCGTCGGCGGCGCTCGCCGGAGCCGGCTCGCCGACGGCCGGTAGAACGTGGGTCCAGAGGGCGTCCAGGATGGCCTGCATGTCCAGGGTGTCTGCGGTGGTGGCGATGACCGTGTCGTGTTCGGGCAGGATCACGCAGAACTGGCCGTACGCTCCGTCGCCCCGGTAGCCGTGCCGAGCCATCCAGAACTGGAATCCGTAGCCCTGGCGCCAGTCCGGTTCCGGCTGGTCCGGGTTGTCGACGTGGCGCCGGGTCGCTTCGGCCACCCACTCCTCGCTGAGCAGTTGCCGGCCGTCCCACGCCCCGCGCTGCAGGTACAGCAGACCCAGTTTGGCGATGGCGTCGGTCGTGGCGTGGAAGCCCGAGAAGCCGATGTCGCGTCCCGGTGGATGCTGCAGCCAGCCGTACTCCTCGATGCCGAGCGGCTCGAACAGCCGCGGGCCGAGGTAGGAGGTGAGACTCTGGCCGCTGAGCCGCTGGATGATGGCGGCGAGGGTGTACGTGCACGGCTGGTTGTAGGCGAAGACCGTGCCTGGCTCGGCTTCCGGCGGGATCAACAGGAACCCGCGCACCGGCTCGAGCGGGTCGAGGGCGACGGCGCGGTCGAGCGTCTCGGCCACGTGACCGCTGGCCATCGCCGCGATGTGCCGGACCCGGATCGACCGGCTGCCGGGATCGGTGATCTCGGCATCGAGCTCAGGGAAGTACGAGACAACGGGCGCGTCGAGATCCAGGAGCCCCTCCGCCACCGCGAACCCGGCCGCGGTCGAGGTGAAGCTCTTGCTCAGCGAGTAGAGCAGATGCACCCGATCCGGCGCGTACGGCGCCCACCAGCCCTCGGCGACGACGTGCCCGTGTCGCAGAACCATGAGACTGTGCAACTCGATGTCGGACGCCGCGTCCATGGCGTCCAGGAACGCGGCGATCCCGATGGGGTCGATGCCCTGCGCACTGGGCGTACTGCGGGGGAGGGTTGCGGTCACCTCCGCGAGCCTAGCGACCGCCTTCTGCCCTTCTGCCGACCGCGGGCGAAGGCGCGTTCGAGTCTCGCCTTCAGATCCAGCGGGGGGTAGAGATCACCCCAGATCCAGCGCGCCATCTGCTTGCCTTGATCCCGGATCGCGTCCTCACGAAGCTTCTCGTCGAAGAGCACGGACTCGATGGGCTGCTCCGGCTGGAGGGACCGCCCGTACTTGATCCTTCCGTCAAACTCACCGACGGTGTCGAATTCGGGCCACCAGAAATCCGTGCGCCCGATCCAATCGCCAACCTCGTTGCAGACGTCGTACTGCAGCTCCGGCTTCGGCAGATCGACGTGGTGGAATTTAACCCGGCTCACGGACTCTCCCGCACTTTCGCTCCGAGCATCCAGGAATGCGATCGTTCGACGGGCCTGGGCGATGCCGCGTCGACCCGTGCCTCGTGCGAGCAGATCGGCAAGTTCGGCCGGGTCGGTGCCGCGGCGCAGAGCCGCGTCCCCGGCGGCCACGGCGCGTTCCATCGGCAAGGAGCAGCCGAGATCGACGATCGTACGGGCAAGGCTCGTGACCCTGATCCCATCGACGACTACCACGTCTCCTTCGGGTATCGCTGCGGAATGGATCTCCGAGTAACGGCGCTGTCGAGCACCTCCAGCCCGATCGCGACTGAGGTGTACCCGCGACAGCGAGTCGTTCCACGTCGGCAGATCGTGCACAATCGCCGCCGAGGTATGGCTCGCCACCGCCTCGGGAGAGGACTGTCGCACGGTCGCCTCGAGCAGCTGCAGGTGCGCCTGGCGCGGCGTGAGCCCTTCGGCCGGCGGGTCGGCGTATGCCCCACGCCGGACGTGTATGAGTTCATGCTCCCGGGTCAATCGGGCCAGCTCGTCGCGCTGATAGCCGTCCGCCGTGAACTCACGGCTGAGCCGGATGCGCGTCATGTCGCCAGCCCACCAGCCGGCCGACCTGCGCACCAGACCCGCCGGCCGATGTGTGGAAAGGTCCGGCGCTGATCCACAACTCTGAATCCACACCCTTTTGTCGGAGTCACACCCAATCGACTGGGTGTGAATCCGACAAAAGGGTGTGGATGCCTGTTGGTGACACACTGGGCGGGTGCGCGACGTCGTGATCCTCGGCAGTACGGGGTCGATCGGAACCCAGGCTCTGGAGGTCATCGCGGCGCGGCCGGAGGAGTTCCGGGTCGTCGGGCTGGCGGCCGGCGGGGGGCAGATCGGGCTGCTGGCGCAGCAGGTGCTGGACACACAGACGGCGGTCGTCGGGGTGACCAGGGCGACCGCCGTTCAGGATCTCCAGCTCGCCCTGTACGCGGAGGCCCAGCGCCGAGGGTGGGCGCACGGCCGCACCAAGCTGCCGCGGATCGTGGCGGGCCCGGAGGCCGCCGCGGAGCTGGCCGGGCTGCCGTGCGACGTGGTGCTCAACGCGATCACCGGCTCGGCGGGACTGGCCGCCACGCTGGCCACGCTGGCCGCCGGCAGCACCTTGGCGCTCGCCAACAAGGAATCGCTGGTCATCGGCGGCCGAATGGTGATCGACGCGGCCAAGGAGGGTCAGCTTCTGGCGGTCGACTCCGAGCACTCGGCGATCGCCCAGTGCCTGCGCGGTGGCAGTTCGGCGGAGGTCGACCGGCTCATCCTCACCGCCAGCGGGGGTCCGTTCCGCGGCTGGTCCCGAGAGCAGATGCTCGACGTCACCCCGGAGCAGGCGCTCGCGCACCCGACCTGGGCGATGGGTCGTGTCATCACGACCAACTCGGCGACGCTGGTCAACAAGGGCCTCGAGCTCCTGGAGGCGCACCTGCTGTACGGCGTCGACCTGGACCGGATCGACGTGGTCGTCCACCCGCAGTCCATCGTGCATTCGATGGTGCAGTTCGTCGACGGCGCGACGCTGGCGCAGTGCTCCCCGCCCGACATGAAGCTGCCCATCGCGCTGGCCTTGAGCTGGCCCGACCGGCTCGCCGAGGTCTCGCGTCCCTGCAACTGGAGCGCTTCGGCGACCTGGACCTTCGAGCCGCTGGACAACGATGCCTTTCCGGCGGTGGAACTCGCCCGGAGTGCCGGCCGCGCCGGCGGCAGCGGCCCGGCGGTCTTCAACGCCGCCAACGAGGTCGGTGTCGACGCCTTTCACGACCGGGAGATCGGGTTCGGCGACATCACCGACATCGTGGCGGCGGTGCTGGCCGAGCACACGAGCTCAGCGAGCGAGGCTGTTTCGGACCGGCACGTAGGCTCTCGTCTGATCCGGACGGAGGATCTGGATCTCGACCGGCTGCTGGCGGCCGACCGCTGGGCTCGGGGCCGAGCACGCAGCCTGGCGCAGAATCTGGCGGTAAAAGGTCTGGCGGTAAGGGGATAGGGCGCAGTCGTGGACATTCTCGTCTACCTGTTCGGGGCGGTGCTGTTCTTCGCCCTGGTGATGGCCTCCATCGCCCTGCATGAGATCGGTCACCTGGTCCCCGGCAAGCTGTTCGACGTCAAGACCACCCAGTACTTCGTCGGCTTCGGCAAGACCTTGTGGTCGCGAAAGAGGGGCGAGATCGAGTACGGGTTCAAGGCCATCCCGCTCGGCGGCTACGTCCGCTTCGTCGGGATGTACCCACCGGCCGCCGACCATCCCGGCCAGGTCCGGGCGGCTCGGACCGGTATCTTCCAGTCTCTCGCCGACAACGCCCGGGCGCAGGAATGGGAGACCATCCGCCCCGAGGACGACGGCCGGCTGTTCTACCAGAAGAAGACCTGGCAGAAGGTGATCATCATGGCCGGCGGTCCGACGATGAACCTGCTACTCGCCTTCGTACTGCTCTTCGGGGTGACGTCGATCTACGGGGTCTACCGGTCCCAGCTGACCGTCAACCGCGTCCAGGAGTGCATCGTCGCCGCCGACGCGACGGATCGCAGCTGTGCCGGCAAGCCGAAGACACCGGCCTATCTGTCCGGCATCCAGCCGGGCGACACCATCGTCGCCTTCAACGGAGCACCGGTCAGCTCCTGGCAGGAGATGTCCGAGGCCATCCGGGGCAATCTCGACGGTCCGGCCCAGATCACCGTGGACCGTGCCGGGGAGACCGTGCAGTTGAAACCGGTCAACACCGTGATCAACGGCGTGCCCGATCGCTGGGATCCCGGCAAGCGGGTGGCGGCCGGTTTCTTCGGGGTGGAGCCGGTGGTCGAGCGGCAAACGGGCGGTCCGGTCGTCGTCCTGCAGGACATGTGGGAGATGACGCAGCAGACCGTACGGGCGCTGATCGCGTTCCCGGTCAAGGTCGCCAACACGGCGTACAACCTGATCACGGGCCAGCCCCGCGACATCTACGGGCCGATGAGCATCGTCGGCGCGTCCCGGGCGGCCGGCGAGGTCGCCTCGACCGACCAGATCGAGAACTCGAACAAGATCGCCGTCGGCATCACGCTGCTCGGCTCGGTCAACCTCTTCGTCGCCCTCTTCAACTTCGTGCCGCTGCTCCCGCTGGACGGCGGGCACATCGCGGGCGCGCTCTACGAAGGGCTCAAGCGCTGGTTCGCGAGGGTCCGCGGGAAGCCCGATCCGGGCTACGTCGACACCGCGAA
This sequence comes from uncultured Actinomycetota bacterium, assembly GCA_963789345.1. GTDB lineage: Bacteria > Actinomycetota > Actinomycetes > Propionibacteriales > Propionibacteriaceae > Microlunatus. Next base: position 494,720 of record CAWBKR010000001.1, read on the forward strand.
GATGCTGCCGGTCGCGTACGCCGTCGGTGGTGTCATCCTGATCTCCGGCGTGATCTTGATCTTGGCCGACCTGATCGATCCGATCAGGCTGTTCTAGTCGTCGGACCGAGCAACTGCTCGCCGAAGGTGAGCGACAGCCAGGCTTGGAACTCCGAGCTCGTCCAACCGCACCCTGCGACCAGGTGGTCGAACAAGGTGGGATCGGTGTACAGCCACAACAGGTCGGCCGCTCGTGTGGCGCTGAGCCCGGGCCTCAGGGCATCGAGACTTGTCAGCGCCGGGATGGGGTACTCCATGGAGTACCGCCGCTGTTGCTGCAAAGTCTCGTAGAGCTGCCGCGCCTCGGGATCGCACTCCGCAGCCCCGCGTAACACCCGATAGACGGTCGCGATCCGGCCGTTGATCTCGGTGACCAATCGGGCGAAGCCGTCGAGCATCCGGAGCGGGTCCGGTTCGGCGGCCAACTCCGCGATGACCTCGCGATCGACCAACGCGACCGGCTCGTCGTCTCCGGTGATCGCGAAGTCGTAGCCGAGTTTGATCAGCTGCACCTTGCCACCGACGGAATCGAAGATCGTCTTCCGGCTCACGTCCGCGGCCTGGGCAATCGCACCGATGGTCGTCTGGGCGTAACCGCGCTCGGCGAACAGCCTCATCGCCGCCTCGACGATCTGTCGTCGGGTGCGCCTCGCCTGATCGGCCCGCAGAGCAGACGCGTACGGCCGGGATTCCGCGACATCAGCCACGCCCCGAGCCTATTCGAGTTGACTCCTGACGTATTGAGTAAGTCAGTGGTATAGTCAATTAACTCGAAGGAGGACGGTATGCGTCACGAGACCGACGTGCTGGTGGTGGGAGCCGGACCGGCCGGGCTGACCGCGGCCCTGTTGCTGGCCCGCTCAGGTGTCGACGTGCTCTGCGTGGACAAGCACGTCTCGGTCTCCCCGTACGCCCGGGCGAGAGGGATTCACGCCCGAGCCGCGGAGATCCTCCGTCAGAGCGGTGCGGAGCAGGCCATGCTGGCGCGGCGGCTGCGCACACGGCCGGTGCTCGAGGTGCGTTCGGATCTCCTCCAGCCGCCGCTGAGTTCCGTCGAGGTGAGCGGCGAGCAGGACGAGGTGAGCCCGTGCGACGGCATCGCCATCTCGCAGGACGACTTCGAGACGGTACTCATCGCGCAGCTCGCCAAGGCGGACCCGACGGCGCTGAGCCGCGGGGTCGAGCTGGAGTCCTTCACGAACGCCGACGGCCACGTCACGGCGCAGCTGCGGGACCGGAGCTCCGGCGTGCCCAAGACGATCCGCTCGCGCTACCTGATCGGCGCCGACGGTTGGCGCAGCCGGGTACGGACCCACCTCGGTATCGGGGTCGACGGTCCGGACGATCTGCAGACGATGCGGGGCTTGACCTTCCGCGCGGACCTGCGAGCGTGGCTCGGGGATCCGCCGCCCGGGCTGACCATGTTCGCCGCCGCGGGTTCGGTGCTGCTGCCGACCCATGCGGACCATCGGTGGGCGTTCAGCGGACCCGGACTGCCGTTCGGAAAGGACGACCCGGTGCCGGCGATGCTGGCCGCCCTCGGCCTCCCGGATCTCGCACCCGACGTGCTCACGGACGGTGAATGGATCGCCGCGGCCCAGACGGCGCGGGCGTTCGGTCGGGACCGGGTCTTCCTGGCGGGGGACGCCGCCCACCGCGTCCCGCCCATGGGTGCCACCGGAATCAGCTCGGCGATGGCCGACGCGCACAACCTCGCCTGGAAGCTGGCGGCGGTCCTGGCGGGCTGGGGTGGCGACCAGCTGCTGGGCACCTACGAGGCCGAGCGCCGGTCTGTGGCCCTCGCGACTACTCAGGCCGCGTACGAGATGTGGGCGGAGTGGTCGACCGGCGACCGGTACGCCAAGCCACGGGACATGCGGCTGCTGGACATGGGGTATCGCTACGTGTCGGACGCGATCGCGACCGACCCCGAGGCCCCGGATGTCGACTCCGACCGATACCGGCCGTCGGCGTTCCCGGGCGACCGAGCTCCCCACGTGCGCCTCGGGCGTGAGCGTGGCGACTCGATTCTCGACCAGTTCGGACAGGGGTTCGTGCTCCTGATCGGGCCGGGCGGGGAGTGCTGGGAGTCGGCCGCTCTCCGGGCGGCCTCGATGACACAGGTGCCGCTTCGCACCCACCGCCTCGCGCAACCGGATTTCGTTCGGGCGTACGCCGTCACGGGTCTCGGCGCCGTACTCGTCCGACCCGACGGCCACATCGCCTGGCGCCATGACGATCGACCGGCGCACGAATGCGACCAGGCCGCGTTGTGCCGGACCCTCGTGACTGCTCTGCTCCGGGCGACCGGTCGAGTGCCACCGAATGGTCCGGGTCCCGATGCGTAGGTTGGTCGCATGGATTTCCGCTACCTCGGCCACTCCGGCCTCAAAATCTCCGAAATCACCTACGGCAACTGGCTGACGCACGGCTCGCAGGTCGAGAACGAGCAGGCCAGCGCCTGCGTGCGCGCCGCTCTCGAGTGCGGCATCAGCACCTTCGACACGGCTGACGTCTACGCCAACACCAAAGCCGAGACGGTCCTGGGTGAGGCGCTCAAGGGCGAGCGCCGGGAGTCGCTGGAGATCTTCACCAAGGTCTTCGGTGCCATCGGGCCGAAGGGACACAACGACGTCGGCCTGTCGCGCAAGCACATCATGGAGGCGGCCAACGGTTCGCTGAGGCGGCTCCAGACCGACTACATCGACCTGTATCAGGCGCACCGCTACGACGTGGAGACGCCCCTCGAAGAGACCATGCAGGCCTTCGCCGACCTCGTCCGGATGGGCAAGGTGCTCTACGTCGGGGTCAGCGAGTGGACCGCGGACCAACTGCGGGAGGGCCACAAGCTCGCGACCGAACTCGGCTTCCAGCTGATCTCCAACCAGCCGCAGTACTCGATCCTGTGGCGGGTGATCGAGGGCGAGGTCGTGCCCGTCTCCCAGGAGCTGGGCATCTCCCAGGTCGTGTGGTCCCCGATCGCCCAGGGAGTGTTGACCGGGAAGTACCGGCCCGGCGAGCAGCCACCGGAAGGATCGCGCGCCACCGACGACAAGGGCGGCGCGAACATGATCAAACGGTGGATGAGCGACGACGTGCTGGCGCGCGTGCAGGAGCTCAAGCCGCTGGCCGACGAGGCAGGACTCTCGATGGCCGCGCTCGCCGTGGCGTGGACCCTGCAGAACGACAACGTCGCCACCGCCATCATCGGCGCCTCCAAGCCGGAGCAGGTCCAGGACAACGCCGCAGCCGCCGGGGTCACTCTCGATCCCGGCCTGCTGGCGAGGATCGACGAGATCGTGGACCCCGTCGTCGAGCGTGACCCGGGGAAGACGTACGAGAGCTCGCCGAAAACCCGGGAGGCGTGACCTGGGTGGTCGGCCGGCCCGTGGGGTACTGGTCGGATATAAAGATCAATCTGCAACCAGGAGCGGGCTGGCCCGCGAATGACTGCTGAACCCCCACCCACCTGTCGGAAGGAAACGCCCATGATCAAGCAGCTGTCCGAGCTGGGAGTGAAGAGCGAATACGCCTACATCGCGGGCTTCGCGTCGATTGTGCTCTCCTACGCAAGCTACTTCGCCAGCCGGGCCAAGAAGGGCGACGACAAGGCACAGTCCGACCGCTGGGGCATCTTCATCGGCCACTGGGCGCCCACCCTGTTTTCCCTCGGGGTTGCGCTGCGGCTGGAGGAGAAGAAGTAGTCACCCGCTCTCAGCACTCGGGCTACGCTGGACCGTCGGCGGCTCGCTTGAGCCGCCCTCCGCCCGTCCAACAGAATGGCCCTGATGAGTATCGATCTCGGCATCCCGATGATGCCGCCGCCCACGCTCGCCGCGCGCCGACCGACGCGGAAGATCAAGGTGGGCAAGGTCGAGGTCGGTGGCGACGCGCCGGTGAGCGTGCAGTCGATGACCACCACGCTGACCTCGGACGTCAACGCCACCCTGCAGCAGATCGCGGAGCTCACCGCGACCGGCTGCGACATCGTCCGGGTGGCCGTGCCGAGTCAGGACGACGCGGACGCGCTGCCGGCCATCGCTCGCAAGAGTCAGATCCCGGTCATTGCCGACATTCACTTCCAACCGAAGTACGTGTTCGCGGCCATCGACGCCGGTTGCGCGGCGGTCCGGGTCAACCCTGGGAACATCAAGGCCTTCGACGACCGGGTCGGCGAGATCGCCCGCGCCGCCGCCGACGCGGGTACCTCGATCCGGATCGGCGTCAACGCGGGATCGCTGGACAGGCGGTTGCTGGCGAAGTACGGCAAGGCGACCCCGGAGGCGCTCGTCGAGTCGGCCCTGTGGGAAGCCAGCCTCTTCGAGGAGCACGGTTTCCGAGACTTCAAGATCTCGGTGAAGCACAACGATCCGGTGATCATGGTCCGGGCGTACGAACTGCTCAGTGAGGCCTGCGACTATCCACTGCACCTCGGTGTGACGGAGGCCGGGCCCGCCTTCCAGGGCACGATCAAGTCGGCCGTCGCCTTCGGCGCCCTGCTGAGCAGAGGGATCGGCGACACCATCCGAGTGTCGCTGTCGGCACCGCCGGTCGAAGAGGTCAAGGTCGGTATCAAGATCCTGGAGTCCCTCAACCTGCGGCCGCGCAAACTGGAGATCGTCTCCTGCCCGTCGTGTGGCCGGGCGCAGGTCGACGTCTACAAGCTGGCCGACGAGGTGACCGCCGGACTCGACGGACTCGAGGTGCCGCTCCGGGTGGCCGTCATGGGTTGTGTGGTCAACGGACCGGGCGAGGCGCGGGAGGCCGATCTGGGTGTCGCCTCGGGCAACGGCAAAGGTCAGATCTTCGTCCGCGGCGAGGTCATCAAGACCGTCAAGGAGAGCGAGATCGTGGAGACGCTCATCGAAGAGGCCATGCGCCTCGCCGATGAGATGCCGGCCGCCGAGGGCGTACCCGAAGTCCGCGTCGGTTGAGATGACCCCCGCTGACAGGACGCCGCTCGCATGACTCAGAGTCACCGGACCGGGGCACTGGCCCGCCGCCCGCCCGCCGGGGTGAGAATCCTGGACCGCGGTGACCTGCCGGCCGCCATGCGCGTGCTCGCCCTCAGTCCGGTGGAGAACGTCTTCGTCAGCTCCCGCATCCACAGCGCCGGCCTGGACGCGGGCAGTCTCGGTTGCCCGGTCTGGGGCTACGAGCGGGACGGAGTGCTGCGCTCGCTGTGTCACGCGGGCGCGAACATGGTTCCGGTCAACGCGGACGCCGACGCCATCGGGGCCTGGGCGGAGTTCGCCGGTCCGGAGCGGATGTGCTTCTCGATCGTCGGGCCCTCCCACGCGGCCATGGCACTCTGGCAGCGCCTGTCGGACCGGTGGGGAACCCCGTGGTCGACGGTTCGCGACGTACGCCCCCGCCAGCCCGTGATGGCCGTCGACCATGATCCGCCTCTGGCCCCGCACCCGGGGGTGCGCCGGGTGACCCTGGAGCACTGGGACGCCTACCACGAGGCCGCGGTGAAGATGTACACCGAGGAGGTCGGAGTCTCACCCGAGCAGGGCAAGCCGGCCGGCTACCGGTTCTACGTACGGCAGCTGATCACCTCGGGCCGGGCCTTCGGACTCATCGAGCGAGGCCGCGTCCTGTTCAAGGCCGACATCGGCTCGGTCGCCGGGTCGGTCTGCCAGGTGCAGGGCGTGTGGCTCGATCCCGCACTCCGCGGGCAGGGCCGTGCGGCTTCGGCCATGGCCGCCGTGGTCGAGTTGGCCCGCCAGACGGCGCCGACCGTCTCCTTGTACGTGAACGATTTCAACCGGCCTGCGGTGGCCACCTACCGACGCGTCGGTTTCGTCGACGTGGGAGAGTTCGCCACCATCCACTACTGAACTCGACCAGGACGGGAAATGACGCAACTCGAGCAGGTCGTCGACGAACTGATGCCGCGGCTGACCGAGGATCTCAAGCGACTGACCGCCATTCCGTCCATCGCCTTCGACGGCTTCGACAAGAGTCGGATCATCGAGGCGCACGACCTCATCGTGAGTTTGTTGATGGACGCCGGAGTGAGCCAGATCGACCGGCTGGATCTGCCCGACACCTCGCCGATCATCGTGGCCACGGTGCCCGGACCGCCCGGAAGCCCGACCGTCCTGCTCTACTCGCACTACGACGTGCAGCCGGCCGGGGACGAGTCGTTGTGGCGGACGCCGCCGTTCGAGCCGACCGAGATCGACGGCGTGATCTACGGCCGGGGCGTCGCCGACGACAAGTCGAACCTCATCTCCCACATCGGGGCGCTCCGGGCCCTCCAGATCAACGGGGGTGGGACCTCGCCGGTGACACTGAAGATCGTTTTCGAGGGTCAGGAGGAGTGGGGCAGCCCGTTCGACGCCTACCCGGCCGAGCATCCGGAGCTGTTCGCCTGCGACGCGATGATCATCGCGGACATGGGCAACATCGAGCCCGGCGTCCCGACGTTCACGACCGCACTGCGCGGCACCGCCGACGTCTACGTCTCGCTCCGCACCCTCGTCGAACCCAAGCACAGCGGCGAGTACGGCGGACCCGCACCGGATGCCCTGATCGCGATGATGCGCGCGCTCGCCACGCTCCACGACGACCGGGGTGACCTGGCCGTCGCGGGCCTGCGCGACGAGTCGTGGCCGGGTGCCGATCCGATCGACGAGGATGAGTTCCGGAAGATCACCGGCATCGAGCCCGGCACGCCGTTGTTCGGCAGTGGATCCATCGCCGATCGCCTGTGGTCCGGGCCGGCGCTGACCGTCGTCGGGATGGACGTGCCCGCCGTCGAGGGTGCGGTGAACGCCGTCGTCCCGCACGTCCGGGCCAAGATCAATCTGCGCGTGCATCCGCTGCAGGACGCGCGCGAGGCGCAGGATGCGCTCGTGCGGCACCTGGAGGCTCTGCGACCGTTCGGACTCCGGCTCACCGTCGAGCGCGGCGACGTCGGCACCGGGTTCGAGGCCACCACGGCCGGTCCGGCGTACGAGGCGGCGCGGGCTGCGCTGAGCGCCGCCTGGGGCGCCGAGGTCATCGAGATCGGCAGCGGCGGAGCCATCCCGTTGGTCAGCGGCCTGCACCGGGCCGTGCCGGACGCGGAGGTTCTCCTGTTCGGCGCCGAGGACATGCAGTGCAACCTGCATGCGCCCAACGAACGCGTGGTGATCGACGAGATCCGGCGGACGGTGATCGCGATGGTGGATTTCCTGACGCGCTTCGCCGCCCGCCGAGTCTGATGACCTCGCACCCTGAGCCTGTCGAAGGGCTGAATCCAGTTCGGCCCGTGGCGGCAGTCTTCATAGCTTCGCTATAGGTCATTCCTCTGGCACAGGGCGATCACAGGGCACGTACAGCCGGGTCGGGCTGAATGTCGTTGTCCCCAAACGACATTGTTTCCAGGAGCCCGCCGCCACCATCGTTCTCAACGATGGCGACGTGAGGGTGGTGTCGAGCGACGACGGCGTCAACGCCGCGGGTGGGACGAGCGGCGCCGGCGGCGGGGAGTCGGTCGGTGACTACGTGGTCTCGGTCACCGGCGGCACGCTGGTGATCGACGCCGAAGGCGACGGGTTGGACTCGAACGGCACCGCCAGCATCAGCGGCGGCACGGTGGTCGTCAGCGGGCCGTCGGCGCCGGGCAACGGTGCCCTCGACGTGAACGGAACGTTCGAGGTCAGCGGGGGCACGTTGACGGCCACGGGCAGCGCCGGTATGGCGGTCTCCCCGAGTGCGGAGTCCACCCAGGGCTGGATGTCGGCGACGCTGAGCGCCGCGGTCGACGCCGGCACCGAGCTGCGGATCGTCGACGCCGACGGCACGCTGGTCGCGACGTACGTGACCACCAAGGACACCCAGCACCTGGTGTACTCCGCCGCCGCGATCACCGACGGCGAGGAGTACCAGGTGGTCGTCGCCGGTGAGTCGGTCGCGACCGTCACCGCCGGCGAAGCCGCCGCCGGTGGCACGGGCGGCAGGATGGGCGGCCCGCGCAGCGGAGGCTGAGGATCAGCTCACGCTCGCGTCGTTTCGTGCGGCGTCTCCTGCGCCGAACCGTCGACCACATCGGCCGAATCGAGCGGGTGGGCGATCTCGTCGGCCGGCATCCGGGCGGCGAGAATCGCGATCAGGGCCAGGACGACCGGGATCAGCCCGGCCACGAGAAAGGCCGGAGCCAGCCCGATGGTCTCGGCCACCGGTCCGGCCAGCGCCATCGACACCGGCATCAGCGCCAGCGACACGAAGAAGTCCAGGCTGGAGACTCGGCCCAGCATGGCGGTCGGCACCCGCCGCTGCAGGAGCGTTCCCCACAGCACCTGTCCGCTGGAGAAGGCGAAGCCGACCACGAACAGGACGGCGACCATCACCCAGAGGGATCCGGTCAACCCGACCACGGCCAGCGGGAGAGCGCCGGCGCCCCAGCACAGCACCATCACGGTGAGGTAGCGGCGGGGCAGCCGGAACGACGCGACGATGAGTGAACCGATCGCTCCGCCCACGCCGAACGCGCCGATGGCCAGCGCGAACGCACCGGCCCCACCACCGGTCTGGTCGCGGACGGCGAACGGCAGAAGCACCTCGATCGGACCCATGATGAGGAGGACCAGGACGGTCGCGAACAGCAGGGTTCCGAGCAGCCACGGCGTGCGACTCAGGTAGCGGAAGCCGTCGGCCAGGTCGGTGAGCGCGGCGCGTACGGGATGGCCGGAGCTCTTTAGTTCGCGCCGGATCGGAGTCGTGCGCAGCCAGAGCAGACCGAGCACCGCCAGCGCCTGCGCACCCGCGACGATCGTCATGGCGAGGCCAGGGGAAGCGACGGCGATCACCGCACCGGCGACGGCCGGACCGGCCGCGTTCATCACGGTGGGCCGCAGCATCCCCTCGATGCCGTTGGCGGCCAACAGCTGCTCCGGCGGGAGCACCGACGGCAACAACGCGGAGTACGCAGGGTAGAAGAAGCCGTCGGCGATGCCCAGCACCAGCGAGACGAGCGCAAGGTGCCAGATCTGGACGGAGCCGGTGAGGGCGAGGATCGCCGCGACGCCGACCGCGATGGCCTTCGCCGCCTCGGTGGCGGCCAGGATCCGCTTCTGCGGGATCCGGTCGGCCGCTACGCCACCGAAGAGCACGGCGGCGACCAGACCGAGGCTGGCGCCGGTGGCCACCACCGACAGATCGGCCGGCCCGCCGCCGAGTTCGATGACCTGCCAGACGACCGCGACCAGCCACACGCCGGCACCGAGCAACGACATCGTCACGGCGATCGCCAGAATCCGGAACTGACCGACGCCGAACGGTCGCAGCGCTCGTGGCAGTCTCTGCTCGGTCGTCGTCTCGCTCGTCATCTCGGCACCATCCCACTAGACACCGACACCGAGAGGCGAGCGAATATTCCCGCCGTCAGACGACCGACGCAGAGGCCTCGACCGCGGTGTGAGTGGTCGACCGGGGGGCTGCCGCCGCCCCGACGCCGATGAGCGCGATCCCGAAGGCGATCGTGGCCTCGACGTACGCCGGGTGCGCCCAGGCCGGGGCCGCAAAGCCGAGCACGAACGTGAGGGGTGTGACCACGATCAACACGGCGAGCACCCGCCCACCGATGCCGAGCGGATTGCGTCGGAGGACAGCCACGCCGAGCAGCATGCTCGAGAAGATCATCCCGAAGAAGGCGATGGTCGCGACGAGCCCCCAGGCGGTGGACCAAGGTTCGGGGACGGCGGCACCAAAGAGCAGGATCAGCGCGGGTGTGATGAGGCTGAAGCCCACGGAGAGCACCGCGAGACTGACGAGCAGCACCCACCGAACGAAGCGAGCCAGCCGGTTGGCCCGATCAAATCTCGCTCCCTCGCGCCACAGCACCCACACCAACGCGGCGTACGCGAGCCCGTGCACCAGGCAGCCGCCCAGGATGAGCGCTGTTTGCCCCGAGTCGTCGGCGAACGGGCCGTTGCGACCCGTCAGTCCGTGCGTGACGGCGTCGCTCAGGGCGATCGCCGAGACTCCGGCCGCGCCGATTAGTGCGAGCGCGCGATACCGAGAGAGCTTCATGGTTTCCTCCTTCGCCGGCCGCCCGGTATGGACAGCGCGATTCCAACGACGCTAAGGATCGAGACCTCTGGTTCGCGTCGGCCGCCGCGGAGGGACCGCGCTGCCGAGGGGAGGAATTCGGGGTCGTCCTGACGGAGGATGCCGACCGGCTGGAGGCTTTCTATCCTGAGGACATGCTCCGACCACGGCTCGGCGACGTCGTCCTCGTGATCGCCGCCGCGTCCGTGGCCGGGGCGGCGGTGCTCCACGACCGCGCCGGTTGGCCGGAGTGGCTGTTCGGGACCGTCGTCCTCGCCTGTCTCGGTCAGGTTGTTCGGCTGGCTCTTCGGTCCTGGCGATCGGCGGCCGGCGAGGCGCGTCACGCGAAGGAGCTCGCGAGGACGGTTCCCTATCTGGTGGCTCTGGACGCCGTACGGGAAGAGCGGCGTCGGCTGTCGGACGACATCGTCGTCTGCCTCCGTGACACCCTCGGCGCCGTTCGTCTCGAAGCACACGCTGTGCGCACCGCCGTCGACCCGGTCCCGGCCTTACGCCGGATCCAGGGGCACGCCCAGCAGGCGACCAGCGAGTTGCGCCGTCAGCTGGGGCTGTTGCGCCAGCCCGACAGTTTGCCCGGCGGGACGCCGCAAGCCACCGGATCGACGTCGTGGCCGCGACGGCGCGACCTCGTGATCGGGGGTTCGGCGCTGGTGTTGGCCACCGTCGAAGCGGTCGTCTACCCGCGGGTCGAGCGTCTGGACCTGCCCTGGCTTTCCATCCTCCTGACCATGCTGGCTGCCGGCACCGTGGTCGGCCGGACGACCCAGCGACGCCTCGCAGCGGTGGCGTGCGGCGTCTTGTTCCTCACCGGGCTGGTCTTCGGCGCACCGATCGTGGGCGGATTCTGGTACCTGTTCGTGCTTGGCAGCCTTCTGTGGGCGATCGCCGCCGCGACTCGGATCAGTGCCGGGGACCTGGCGGCGGGCATCTTCTTGGTGACGGCGGTGACCGTCAGCACCTGGATCGGTGATCCCGGCAACGCCGCCGTCTCGCTGGCGATCATGGTCGTGGCCGCCGTGGCCGGCGTTGTGGTCGGGGTGGCCCGACGGCGGGCCGGCGTCGCGCGCGGCCGAGCAGTGGAGCGGGAATCGGAACTCCGTTCGGCGACCCGTTCCGCGGTGACGGCCGAGCGCGCCGTGTTCGCCCGGGACCTCCACGATGTCGTCTCGCACGCGGTCGGGCTCGTGGCCGTACAGGCCGCGGCAGCCGAGATGTCGTGGCCCCACGACCCGGCTGCGGTCCGGCGCTCGCTCGACATCATCGAGAGCACGGCGAGCACGACGTTGGCTGAGCTGGGGCAGCTCCCGCCCAGCGGCCAGCCCATCAGCCACACGGTTTCCGATCTGCTCGCTCTACTCGACCGCATCCGGGCGGCCGGGACGCCGGTCCATTTGACTGTCGACCCGCAGCTGGCGGCTGAGCCGAGCACGCCACTGTCGCCCGTGGTCTACCGGATCGTGCAGGAATCGCTGACCAACGTGGTGCGGCATGCACCCGGAGCCGCCGCCCAGGTGGTGATCACCGGCGACACCGATCTGACCACGGTTCGGGTGGTCGACGACGGCCGCGACGTCAGGTGGCAAGCGACGCAACGAGGCTACGGCCTGGTCGGCCTCGCCGAACGGGTCTCCTTCGTCGGCGGCGCGCTCGAGGTCGGGCCCGACCCGGAGGGTCTGGGCTTTCGGGTCGAAGCCACCGTGCCTCGTACGGTCGGTGTGAGCGCGTGACAGTGCGGGTGCTGGTCGCCGACGACAACGAACTGTTGCGCGCCGGCCTCGTGACCGTGCTGCGCAGCGATCCCGACATCGAGGTTGCCGGGGAGGCCGCCGACGGCCCGAGTGCTGTCCGCCGGGCCAGAGAGCTCCAACCCGACGTCGTCTTGATGGACGTGGAGATGCCGGGCGGCGACGGCATCACCGCGACCCGAAGGATCACGGAGTTTCTGCCGCAGATCCGGGTGGTGATACTGACGATGTTCGATCTCGACGACTACGTGGTGGAGGCGCTGCGCGCGGGCGCGTCGGGATTCTTGATCAAGACCACCAACCCGCATGCGCTGATCCAGGGAGTGAAGGAGTGTGCCGCCGGAGTCACCACCCTCGGGCCGAGTGTGGTCTCCCGCTTGGTCGACAGCTACGTGAGTCGTCCCGCCCCCACGACCGTGCCTGGTCTCGCGAAGCTCACCGAACGTGAGCTCGACGTATTCCGCTCCATGGCCCGGGGGCAATCGAACGCCGAAATCGCCCGTGAGCTCTATCTGGCCGAGACCACGGTCAAGACGCACGTCGCGCGGGTGCTGGCGAAGCTGGGCGTCCGGGACCGGGTGCAGGCCGTCGTGCTGGCCCACCGAGCGGGAGTGGCGTCCGCCCCGTAGCGGATATGGTTTCTGATCGTGATCACCCGCATGTCGGAACTGTTCGTTCGCACCCTGCGCGACGACCCGGCGGATGCGGAGGTGCCGTCCCACCGGTGGCTGATCCGCGCCGGCTACATCCGCCGGGCGGCCCCGGGAATCTACAGCTGGCTGCCCCTCGGCTGGCGCGTGCTCCGTAACGTGGAGCGGATCGTGCGGGAGGAGATGGACGCGATCGGGTCGCAGGAGGTGCACTTCCCGGCGCTCCTGCCCAAGGAGCCGTACGAGGCCAGCGGTCGCTGGACCGAGTACGGGCCGAACATCTTCCGCCTGAAGGACCGCAAGGGTGCCGACTACCTGCTCGGTCCGACGCACGAGGAGATGTTCGCGCTCCTGGTGAAGGACCTCTACTCCTCCTACAAGGACCTGCCGCTGTCGCTGTACCAGATCCAGACCAAGTACCGCGACGAGGCGCGGCCCCGGGCCGGGATCCTGCGCGGGCGGGAGTTCGTGATGAAGGACTCCTACTCCTTCGACGTCGACGACGCCGGCCTGCAGAAGTCCTACGACCTGCACCGGGACGCCTACGTCAAGATCTTCAACCGGCTCGGCTTGGAGTACGTCATCGTGCACGCCATGTCCGGGGCCATGGGCGGCTCGGCCAGCGAGGAGTTCCTGGCGGTGGCCGACAACGGTGAGGACACCTTCGTCGCCTCGCCGGGCGGCTACGCGGCCAACGTGGAGGCGGTTCACGTCGCGGTGCCGGAGCCGCTGCCGTACGACGACGCCCCACCGGCGCACGTGGAGGACACCCCGGACACGCCCACCATCGAGAGCCTGGTCGCGGTGTCCAACCAGCGCTTCCCGCGCGTCGACCGGCCCTGGACGGCGGCGGACACGCTCAAGAACGTGGTGCTCATGGTCACCGAGCCGGACGGCACCCAGGCGCCGCTCGTCGTCGGCGTACCCGGTGATCGGGATGTGGACCTCAAGCGCGCGGCCGCGCACCTGGAGCCGGCCGAGGTGGCCGTCTTCGACGACTTCGACCGCTACCCGATGCTGGTCAAGGGCTACATCGGCCCGACGGCGCTCGGGGCGGACTCGGGCAGCGGGATCCGGTTCCTGGTCGACCCGCGGGTGGTCGAGGGCACCCGCTGGATCACCGGGGCCAACGTGAACGGCCAGCACGTCTACGACCTCGTCTGCGGGCGCGACTTCACTCCCGACGGCGTGCTCGACGTGGCGAACGTCCGGGAAGGCGATCCGGCACCGGACGGTTCCGGACCGTTGCACCTCGCGCGGGGCATCGAGATGGGCCACATCTTCCAGCTCGGCCGGAAGTACGCCGAGGCGCTCGGGCTGAAGGTGCTGGACGCGGGAGGCAAGCTCGTCACCGTCACCATGGGCTCGTACGGGGTCGGGGTCTCGCGAGCCGTCGCCGCGGTCGCGGAGAACACCTCCGACGAGAAGGGCCTGTGCTGGCCGCGGGAGATCGCGCCGTTCGACGTGCACCTGGTGGCTGCCGGCAAGGGCGAGGCGATCGGAATGGCCGCCACGGATCTGGCCAGCGAACTGGACGAGGCGGGGGTGTCGGTCCTGCTCGACGACCGCTCGGCCTCGCCCGGAGTCAAGTTCGCGGACGCCGAGATACTCGGCATGCCGACCATCGTGGTGGTCGGACGAGGACTGGCCGACGGAAAGCTCGAGGTCCGGGACCGGCGGAGCGGGGAGCGCAACGACGTCGACGTCGCCGAGGCGGCGGGTCGGATCGTGGCCGTCGTGCACGGCCGGCCGAACTTCGACTGACGGCGGGTGGACGGTCTCGACCTCGCTCCCTGGGTCGTCGCGCTGCTGGTCCTGGCCGCCTTCGCGGCCGGCTGGATCGACGCCGTCGTGGGCGGCGGTGGGCTCGATCCAGCTGCCGGCCCTGCTGATCGGACTCCCGCCCGACACCCCGCCGGCCGCCATCCTCGGCACCAACAAGGTCTCCTCCGTCTGGGGCACCGCGACCAGTTCGATCACGTACGCGATCAAGATCAAACCCGACTGGCGGACGGTGCTGCCGCTGGTGATCGCGTCGGCCGTCGGTGCCGCCTTGGGCGCTCAGGCGGCCAAGCTCCTGCCCCGCGAGTACTTCACGCCGATCGTCCTGGTGGCCCTGATCGGGGTGGGGATCTACACCTGGCGCCGGCCCGAGCTCGGGCTGATCAACGAACGGAAATACGATGATCGCAAGCACTACGGGTTGACCGTGCTGATCGGCCTCGGGGTCGGCGCCTACGACGGCATCCTGGGACCGGGCACGGGCTCGTTCTTCGTGATCTTGCTCGTCTCCGTGCTGGGGTACGGATTCCTGGAGGCCAGCGCCAAGGCCAAGATCGCCAACCTGTTCACCAATCTGGCCGCCATCGTCGTCTTCGCGCAAGCCGGCGCGATCTTGTGGGCCCTCGGGTTGGCGATGGGCGCGGCCAATCTGGTCGGCGGTTTCCTCGGCGCCCGCGCCGCCATCAGCCGCGGCAACGCCTTCATCCGTCGGGTCTTCCTCATCGTCCTGGCCGCCCTGGTGATCAGGCTCTCGTACGACGTCATCCGCGGGTGGCTGTCCAACTGACTGGTGACTATGGAGGGCGCACCCTTTACTCGTGCTCCGCACCCTCTGCAGACGGTGCAACCCACGAGGTAAGGGTGCGGCCAAGAGTGACCCATGGAGGGCGCACCCTCTCACGGACTCCAGCCGGGCCACGCGCTGATCGGGGCTCCCAGACGACGGGCGGTGGTGACGGTGCCCGAGAGCGTGGAGAAGGCGCGGGTGCGTTCCGGGTTGTTCGCGGCGGCGAGCCAGAGCCCGCAGAACGGTGCGAGCGCGATCTCCATGGACAAGATCAACTGTGCCGCCGTCGCGTCGCTCCGGGGACTCACCGACGGCACGTAGGCGGGCTCCGCGGCAGGGACCTGCGCCGAGCGGGCTACCAGAGCGGTGGTCAACCAGTCGAGCAGGATGCGGTGCTCTCGCAGCCTTCCGAAGGCGCTGTCCCGGCGGCCTCCGTCCGACAGCTGCCCGATGGCCAGCTGGTATCCGTAGATGATCGCGTGCAGTTGTCGGACGAGCAGCTGCATGGACTCCACGTCGGAGAGCTGCGGCATCGGCCGATGGGCTACCGGTTTCCGTGCGGGGACCGGCCGCGTGCTCGTCACCGCGGCGGCGTAGCTGCTGGCGGCCACCGACATCGAGCCCCACAGCAGGGCGCTGTAGCCGGTGGTGGCCAGCGCGGCCGTGCGGTGCCGGGCGGCTTGGGTGCCCTCGGCCTTCGCCAGCTTCTTCATCGCCGACTCCAGCGACTTCGACGGCGCGGCGGGTGCGATCGGCTTGGCCGCGGTGTCGGTGGCCCGTGTGGTCGGCTGGGGTCCGAAGAGGGCGGCGGCATGCTCCAGGTGCGCCGCCTGGATCCCGGCGATCAGCGGCCTGCGGGCGCCGAGTCGATTCCGCCACGGACCACTGAGGACGGCCGCCGCGAGTCCGGCCAGCTCCTGCTCGGCCTCGGCTCCCGCGGCGGCGCCGGCGAAGGTCGGTGTGGGGGAGGGGGCGCTACGGGCCGGCGGGGATCCGTTCGGCGCGGCCTCTGGTTCGGCCGAGCTACGGGGTGCCTCGATGCGGGGGTCGTCCACACTGCACCCGGCACCCAGCCCGGCGGCGGCGAGGCTCGCCGAGAGACCCAGCCAGAGGAATCTGCGCCGGCTCGGACCCGAGGTCACGGCGCGCTCGTCGGGGTGTGCTGAGCCACGCGCCGAACGTACCTCACCAGCGTGGAAGAATAACGGCACGCGGCCGGTGCAACCGGCCTGCGCAACGAGTGTGTGTCTGACGACAATCGCGGTACCCAATTGAATCGAGGCAGGGACATGCGAGACAGCGAGATCGCCTCGTTGCTGACGCCCGTCCTCAGCCGGTTCGGGCTGGAGTTGGAGACCGTGGAGGTGGTTCCGGCCGGGAAGCGCCGGCTGCTCCGGGTCGTCGTGGACGGCGACGGACCGGCGGGTCGCGGGCCGCTGCTCGACGACATCGCCGACGCGAGCAAGGCGATCTCCACCGTCCTCGACGAATCAGCGGCGGCGGGCAGCGCGCCGTACACGCTCGAAGTGTCCTCGCGTGGTCTCGGCCGGCCACTGGAGCGACCGCAGCACTGGCGACGCAATCGTGGGCGGCTGGTCGCGGTGACACTCGTCGGAGGGGAACAGCTGACGGGGCGCGTGTCCGACGCCGAGGACGAGACGGTGGTTCTCGACGTCGACGGCGCCGAGCGACGGCTGCCGATCGCCGAGATCGGCAAGGCGCTCGTGCAGGTGGAATTCAACCGCGCCGAAACGGGTGAGGAAGAGAAGGAGGACTAGATGGACATCGACATCTCGGTGCTCCGCTTGATGGAGCGCGAGAAGGATCTGCCCTTCGAGTTGTTGGCCAAGGCCATCGAGGAGGCGCTGCTCACCGCCTACGAGAAGACCGACGGAGCCGTCGACGGCGCCCGCGTGGTCCTGAATCGCAAGTCGGGGCACGTGCTGGTGCTGGTGCCGGAGCGCGACGCCGAAGGAAATCAGCTCGGCGAGCACGACGTGACCCCGGAGGGTTTCGGCCGGGTGGCCGCCTCGACCGCGCGGCAGGTGATCATGCAGCGCCTACGGGACGCCGAGGACGAACAGAAATACGGTCACTTCTCGGGGACCGAGGGCGACATCGTGTCCGGCGTCGTGCAGCAGGGGCACGACGCCCGGACGGTGCTGGTCGATCTGGGCAAGATCGAGGCGATCATGCCGCTGGCCGAACAGGTGCCCGGCGAGCGCTACTCCCACGGCACCCGCGTCAAGGTGTACGTGGTCGCGGTGCGCAAGGAACTGCGCGGGCCGCAGGTGATCGTCTCCCGGACCCACCCCGGTCTGGTGGAGAAGCTGTTCAAGCTCGAGGTGCCCGAGATCGAGGACGGCACCGTCGAGATCAAGGCGGTGGCCCGGGAGGCCGGCCACCGCAGCAAGATCGCCGTGGTCAGCCACAACTCCGACGTCAGCGCGAAGGGCGCGTGCATCGGACCGATGGGTCAACGCGTCCGCGCCGTGATGCACGAACTCAACGAGGAGAAGATCGACATCATCGACTATTCCCCGGACCCGGCCACCTTCGTCGGTCAGGCGCTCTCACCGGCCAAGGTGACGTCGGTGACGGTGGTCGACGAGACCCTCCGGGCCGCGCGCGTGGTCGTCCCTGACTACCAGCTGTCCCTGGCCATCGGCCGGGAGGGCCAGAACGCTCGTCTCGCCGCCCGGCTCACCGGCTGGCGGATCGACATCCGCTCCGATACGGCGTCGGAATGATGAGCAGCATCGAGCGGATCGCCGTCGTCGGCGCCGGCTACATGGGCGGCGGAATCGCCCAGGTCTTCGCCATGGCCGGGCTGGATGTGGTGATCGTCGATGCCGATCCTGCGCATCACCCAGCGCATCTCGACCGGCTGCTGCCGCGAGGCCGAGGAGTTCGAGCAGCAGGGTCTGTTCGACGCCGGCTCGGCCGAGCTGGTCCGGCGCCAACCTGCGGACCGCCGACAGCCTGGCCGAGGCCGTCGCCGACGCCGACCTGATCGAGGAGGCCGTGCTGGAACAGCCCGGAGATCGAAGGGCCCGTGCTGCGCAGCATCGAGCACGCCGCCCGCCCGGACGCGGTGATCGGCACCAACACCTCGACCACTGCCGATCGGCGACCTGGTCGCCAACCTCGAACCATCCGGAGCGCTTCCTCGGCGTGCACTTCTCCAACCCGGCACCGTTCATCCCCGGAGTCGAGCTGATCGCGCACGCGGGCACCGACGAGGCGGTGGTCGCAGGCCGTCGAGGCGCTGGTGGCCCGTACCGGCAAGCTGACCGCCCGGGTCAACGACAAAGCCGGCTTCGTACTCAACCGACTGCAGTACGTGCTGCTCAAGGAGGCGATCACGCTCGTCGAGGAGGGCGTGGCCACGGCCGAGGACGTGGACATCATCGTCCGCACGACGTTCGGCTACCGGCTGCCGTTCTTCGGCCCGTTCGCGATCGCCGACATGGCCGGACTCGACGTCTACGCCGACGGCTTCCGCACCCTCGAGCAGCACTACGGGGAGCGGCTGGCCGCGCCGAAGATGCTCACCGAGCTCGTCGAGGCCGGCCAGTACGGGGTCAAGCAGGGTGGTGGGTTCGTCATCCCCGCCGGCGACCAGGCCCCGCTGATCGCCTACCGCAACACCGTCTACGCCCGGCTCGGCCAGCTCCTGCGCGAGCTCGGACCGGCGCCCGTCTGACCAGCCGACCCGTCGCCGACTCGATCCCGACCGAGAGCGAGCCGACCGATGACCACTGCCGCCTACACCGCCGAGACCTGGCCGATCGCCGCCGCCATGCTGCCGCTCGGCAGCGTGGACTCCCACGGCGGTCCGATCCACGACGCCGACCCGGAGGAGTGGGCCAAGCACCTGCGCCTGGTCAGCCGGCAGACGGCTTCACCGAGGTCGACCCGACCGACACCTGGGTCCGGGTCGGCGACCTCAGCCCGGAGCGTCTGGCGGACTTCAAGAGCGTGCTGAGCGATGTCGGACTCACCATTCCGGCGATCTCCACCTCGCGCCGCAGCGTGATGGATCCCCAGCACGGCGAGGAGTACCTGGCCTACAGCCACCGGCTGCTCGACAAGGCCGCCGAGCTGGACGTGCCCGATGGTCAGCTTCGGCTTCTTCCAGGACACTGACCGCCGAGCAGAAGCAGGCGCTGTGGTTCTGGCTGGTCGACGGGTGGCACGACGACGAATCGGCCGGAGGCCCGCGCCCGGGCCGCGTCGCTGATCCGCGAACTGGCCGAGCACGCCGCAGAGCAACGGCCAGCAGATCACCCTGGAGATGTACGAGGACACCTACGTCGGCACCGCCGACGGTGCCGTCGCCTTCTTGAAGGAGGTCGACCACGACGGCGTGCGGCCTCAATCCCGACCTCGGCAACTTCGTCCGGCTGCACCGCCCGCTGGAGCCGGTGCAGGAGATGTTCGACAAGGTGCTGCCGCACGCCAACTACTGGCACGTGAAGAACTACGCTGCGGGACGAGGATCCCGAGACCGGCCAGGTGATGACCTTCCCGGTGCCGATGGATTTCGGCTTGATCAACTACCGGGCCGCGATCGAGCAGGCGCTCGACCGTCGGCTTTCGCGGCGCCTTCCTGTGCGAGCACTACGGCAGCGATGCGATCACGGTGATCGGCAAGAACCGCGCCTACGTCCGCGACATTCTGAGCAGCCTGATCGACTGAGGAATCGAGGAGCCGAGCGATTGGCTCCGATCGCTAGACTCGGTGAGGTGAGGCGTCCGGTACGCACCTGTATCGGATGCCGACAGAAGGCGGACAAGTCCGATCTGCTCCGTCTGGTCGTGCGGGTGACCGTGGTGGCGGACCTCCAGCAGCGACAGCCGGGACGGGGTGCGTATCTGCATCCTCGAGGCAGCTGCCTGGACGCCGCGATCCGCCGTCGAGCGCTCGGTCGGGCGTTACGGGTGAACGGCGTCGACCAAGCCGCGTTGGCGGAGGCGGTCGCACCGCACCTGGATCCGGCAGCGGCTGAGGCGGTCTGGTCGGCACACGCTCCGCCGCGCGCTTAGGCAATTTGGCGATGGTGGGCATAGAGTTGTTCGTCGGGTCTGTTCCGCTACGGGACGGGTCGTAACAAGCTCCGGCTGATGTGCCGGGGCCGAACCAGAAGGTGGGCTCCCGCTCATGACCTCTCGATGAGAACTTCTCAATGAGCATGCACAACAACTAACTGGTCCGTAGCGTGAACCGCTCGGACCGCTACAAGGAGAGCAGTGGCAAAGGTCCGAGTCTACGAGCTTGCGAAAGAGCTCGGAGTCGAGAGCAAGACCGTCCTGGGCATGGCCAAGGACATGGGGGAATTCGTACGTTCGGCCTCCTCCACCCTGGAGGCCCCGGTGGTGCGGCGCCTGAAGGAGAAGCTGGCCAGCGAGCCGCCGCCGGTCAAGAAGACCGCGAAGAAGGCTGCTGCCGCGCCCGCCCCGAGCGAGGCCGCGGTGCCGGCCGCAACAGCCGCACCGACCGCACCGACCACGGCGCCTGCGGAGCGGACGAGTCCGGCACCCGCCGAGGTGAGCCGGCCAGAGTCGACCCCGGCGGCACCCGCCGCGGACACCCAACCGAGCACGCAACCGTGGCCCAACCCGTGGCCCAACCCAATGGCCAGTCCGATGGTCGGCCGAACGGCCAGTCGGCGACGGCGCCGGCGGCTCCGCCGCGTCCGGCCGCGCCACGGCCCGGGGGTGTGCCGCGAGCCCCGGGACAGCAGCCACCGGGCGCCCGTGAGGAGCAGCCGTCGCGCTTCGAGGCTCGCCCCGACCAGCCAAGTCGACCTGCCGCCCCCGGTCAGCCGGGATCGACCGGACCCCGGCCCCGTCCGGGATCGACCGGAGGCCTGCCGGGTGCCGGCCAGCAGCGTCGCAGCGGTACGCCCCGCCCCGGCAACAACCCGTTTGCTCCCTCGCAAGGCATGGGCACGTCCCGGCCGTCCCGCCCGGTCGACCCCAACCGACCCGGTGGCCCCCGGCCGCCGATGGGGGACCGTGCGGGCGGGGGAGCGGGCCGTCCGGGCGGTGTGCCCGGCATGCCCCGACCCAACCCGGCGATGATGCCCAGACAGAGCTCCGGCCAGCTCGGCGCGCCTGGCGGCCCGGCGGGCGCCCGCGGTCGCGGCGGACCGGCGGGCACCCGCGGTCGCGGCGGCCCACCCGGTCGTGGTGGTCCCGGCGGCGGTCCCGGTGGTCCGCCTCCGAGCGGCCGTGGAGGTCGCGGTGGTCGCGGAGGCACGCAGGGTGCCTTCGGTCGCGCCGGCGGTCCCGTTCGTCGCGGCCGCAAGTCCAAGCGTCAGCGCCGTCAAGAGTTCGACCAGATGCAGGCGCCGGAGATCGGCGGCGTTCGCGTACGCCAAGGTGATGGGCAGACCATCCGGCTGGCCCGCGGCGCGTCGCTGACCGACCTGGCGGAGAAGATCAACGTCGACGTGTCGTCGCTGGTCCAGGTCCTGTTCAACCTGGGCGAGATGGTGACGGCCACCCAGACGGTCGCCGAGGACACGCTTCAGGTCCTGGCCGGTGAGCTCAACTACAAGATCGAGGTCGTCTCGCCCGAGGACGAGGACCGCGAGCTGCTGGAGAGCTTCGACATCGAGTTCGGCGAGAACGAGGGCGGCGAGGAGGATCTCGCGGCCCGTCCGCCGGTCGTCACGGTCATGGGTCACGTCGACCACGGCAAGACGAAGCTCCTGGATGCGATCCGCAAGACCAACGTCGTGGCGGGGGAGGCCGGCGGCATCACGCAGGCCATCGGCGCCTACCAGGTGGCGACCGAGGTCGACGGTGAGGAGCGCAAGATCACCTTCATCGACACCCCGGGTCACGAGGCGTTCACCGCCATGCGCGCCCGTGGGGCGAAGTCGACCGACATCGCCGTACTCGTGGTGGCAGCCGACGACGGTGTGATGCCGCAGACGATCGAGGCGCTCAACCACGCCTTGGCGGCGGATGTGCCGGTCGTGGTGGCGGTCAACAAGATCGACCGTGAGGGTGCCGACCCGACCAAGGTGCGCGGTCAGCTCACCGAGTACGGGCTGGTGCCCGAGGAGTACGGCGGCGACACGATGTTCGTCGACGTCTCCGCGGTCACCGGGGTCGGCCTGGACGAGTTGCTGGAGGCGGTCATCCTCACCGCCGACGCGGCCCTGGATCTCCGGGCCAACCCGGACATGGACGGTCAAGGCGTGGCCATCGAGGCGCACCTCGACAAGGGCCGCGGTCCGGTGGCCACCGTGCTGGTTCAGCGCGGCACGCTCCACGTCGGCGACTCGATCGTGGCCGGCACGGGGTACGGACGGGTCCGCGCCCTCCTCGACGATCACGGCGCAAGTGTCGACGAGGCGCCACCGTCGTTCCCGGTCCAGGTCCTGGGTCTGACGGCGGTTCCGGGCGCGGGCGACAGCTTCATCGTCGTGGACGACGACCGGATGGCTCGGCAGATCGCGGAACGGCGAGGAGCCCGGCTCCGGATGGCGGCCCAGGCGGCCGGCACCCGGCGCAAGACGCTCGACCAGCTCTTCGACCAGCTGGAGAAGGGCGAGGACTCCGAGTTGCGCTTGATCCTCAAGGGCGACGGTGCCGGCTCGGTCGAGGCGCTCGAGGACGCGTTGTCCAAGATCGACGTCGGCGACGAGGTCTCGTTGCGCGTGATCGACCGCGGGGTCGGTGCCATCACCGAGACCAACGTCAGCCTCGCCGCCGCGTCCAACGCGGTCATCGTCGGCTTCAACGTCCGCCCGCAGGGCAAGGCGACGGAGCTGGCCGACCGCGAGGGTGTCGACATCCGGTACTACTCGGTGATCTACGCCGCGATCGACGAGATCGAGGCCGCGCTGAAGGGTCTGCTGAAGCCGATCTACGAGGAGGCCACCCTCGGGCAGGCGGAGATCCGCGAGATCTTCCGGTCCTCGCGGGCCGGCATCATCGCGGGTTGCATGGTGATCGACGGTGTGATCCGCCGGAACGCCAAGGCCCGGCTGCTTCGGGAGGGTGTCGTCATCGCCGACTCCAGTATCGCGTCGCTGCGGCGCGAGAAGGACGACGCGACCGAGGTGCGCGAGGGGTTCGAGTGCGGCATGACACTCGCCAACTACTCCGACATCCGGATCGGCGACGTCATCGAGACCTACGAGATGCGCGAGAAGGCCCGCAGCTAGATCTGCCGACCCGTCACATCTTCGGCCGTCTCGTCGGCGTGTCGCTGCAGATGTGACGGGTCGCGGAGCGTGCGCTGGACCGCGGTCGAGTGCTCGCTGTTCGGGTGGTCGCGCGCACAGGACGGTGGCGCAATCCGTCATACGGCGGACGGCGCAGCGGCGGAGCTGGATTGCTGCTGCGTCATCCGCCGTGTGGCGTGAAACGACCCGGCCGACCGATCCAGTCGCCTCGGAGCTGCCCGACTCTCGCGAGCGAGTGTCCGGTACGATCTGGCCTACATCCGGTGACCCTAGGGGATCCGCGAAAGACCCGCCCTCGTGGCGGGTCTTTCTTACGTGCGGAACCAGTCGATCGGTGCGTGGAACGGACCCCGGTCGTCACGCATCTTGCGCGGGAACTGCGCGGCCACGTAGCTGGCGCTCGGCGCCTCGACATAGAAGTCGACCAGCTTCCCCATGTCGCGCCCGACCCGACGGCGCGGGTTGACCAGGCCGACCCTCACCCGGAGACCCCGGCGGGCGGCGTTCAGGGTCGGCCGGAAGTCGGAGTCGTTCGAGACCAGCACGACCGTGTCGCAATCCCCGCGGGCCGCGTCCAGCAGGAGTTGACTGGCCAGGGCGACATCGACCCCCTTGATGCGCTCGGTGATCACCTCGTGCTCGGTGGTCTGCGGGGATTCAGCGACGCGAAGCCGCTGCCGCTGCTTGACGAAGCGCCCGAAGTGGAGGGACACCTTCGGAGACGTCCGAAGGGCACGGGTGTAGACCAACAGACGATTGGCCTGCTCGCGGTTCCGGACAGGCTGCGGCCACGCCGTGAAGTACCGGACCCGTTTCACGTCCTCCTCCGGGAACAGCCGTTCGCACCAGGTGACCAGATCCAGCCAGCGGATCGTCTTGTCCTTCAGGGCCGCGTAGTAGAGGTTCGGCCCGTCCACGTAGAAATTGGTGGGCATGGCCCAACGTTAGGCCTGTGAAGATGGTGGGGAGCCGTCGGGCAGAATCGTTGGTTCCGCAACGTCTCGCGAAGGAGGCCCCCATGGCGTCGCCGAGGGTGTTGAAGTTGGCCGACCAGATCAAGGTCATCGTGGCGGAGATGCTGGAGCGGCGAATCAAGGATCCCCGGCTGGGCTTCGTGACGATCACCGACGTGCGGTTGACCGGGGATACCCAGAACGCGACCGTCTTCTACACCGTCTTCGGCTCGGCGGAGGAGCAGGCCGGCACCGCGGCGGCCCTCGATTCCGCGAACGGCCTGATCCGGTCGCAGGTGGCCAAGCAGTTGGGTCTACGACACGCGCCCACAGTGGCCTTCATCCCGGACGCCGTGCCGGAGAACGCTCGCCAGATCGACGAGTTGCTGGCCCAGGCGCGGACCGGCGACGCCAAGGTGGCCGAGCAGGCGGCGTCGGCCTCGTACGCGGGTGACGCGGATCCGTACAAGCGGCCCGAGGACGAGACTGAAAACGACTCCGACGACTGAGCCGAGCTCCGGCCTGCTGGTAATCGACAAACCGGCCGGCTGGACCTCGCACCAGGTGGTCGGCCGGGCCCGACGGCGACTGGGCACCCGAAAGGTCGGACATGCCGGCACACTCGATCCGATGGCCACCGGCGTGCTGGTCGTGGGCGTCAACCGCGCCACTCGACTGCTCGGGCACCTCAGCCTGACGGACAAGGCGTACGAGGCGACAATTCGGCTGGGCAGCGCCACCACCACCGATGACGCCGAGGGCGACGTGGTGAGCCGGTCCTCTGCGGCCGGTCTGACCGATGCTGCCATCGAAAGCGAACTGCTGCTCCTCCGTGGGCCGATAGCTCAGATTCCGTCGGCGGTCTCAGCGATCAAGGTCGCCGGAGTTCGGTCCTACGCCCGGGTCCGCGGTGGCGAGGCGGTGACCCTGCCCGCGCGCCCGGTACACGTCCATCGGCTGGAGGTCCGAGAACGCCGCGACGCCGGCGACTTCGTCGACCTCGCGGTCGTGGTGGAGTGCACCAGCGGAACCTACGTCCGAGCGCTGGCCCGGGACCTGGGGCAGGCGTTGGGCACGGGTGGGCACCTGACCGCACTCCGGCGGACGGCCGTCGGCCCCTTCACGCTGGCCGAGGCCCAGAACGTGGACGAGACCGCCTCGGAGCTGCGGCTGATCGGGATGGCCGACGTCGCACGGCGCTGCTTCACCACCGTCGAGCTCAGCGCGGAGCAGGCGACGGATGTCCGGTTCGGCCGACGGCTGACCGACCTGACCCTGCCCGCACCCGCGGCGGCCTTGTTGGCTCCAGACGGTGCCTTCCTGGCCCTCTATCGCCAGGCCGGCCCCGACGCCGTCGCGGACGCGGTCTTCGTCGGCTGATCCGCGGTCAGCGCGTCCCAGCTCGGCGCCGGAAGAGCCAGCCGGCCCACGTACGGGCCGCGATCATGATCATCAGGCACCACCCGATCGCCCACAGGGGCGCGCTGCCGACCTCGGCGCCCAGCAGCAGCCCGCGGATCGATTCGATCACCGGTGTCAAGGGCTGGTGCTCGGCGAACCAGCGCAGCCCGGCCGGCAGCGTCGCGAGCGGGACGAACGCACTGGACAGATACGGCAGGAAGAGCAGGGCGAAGCCGTAGTTGCCGGCAGCCTCGGTGCTACGGGCCACCAGACCGAGAGCCGCGAACAGCCAGGTGATGGTGAGGATCCACAGTGCCACCAGGCCGAGGGCGGCGAGCCACTGCAGCGGGCCGGCCGACGGCCGGAACCCGACCACCAGGGCGACCACGATGACCACGGCGGTGGCCACGAGATTGCGGAGCAGGCTGGCCACCACGTGTCCGGTGATCACGCCCGCGCTCGCGATGGGCATGGTCCGGAACCGGTCGATGATCCCGCTGGTCATGTCCTCGGCCACTCCGACCGCGGTACCGGCCGCGCCGAAGCCGGCGCAGAGCAGGATGATGCCGGGCACCACGTAGTCGACGTAGCCACCGCTCGGCTCGATCGCCCCGCCGAAGACGAACACGAACAACAACATCAAGATCACCGGCAGTGCGATCGCCATGATCAGGGCGTCGACGTTGCGGACGGTGTGGCGCAGGCTCCGGCCGACGAAGATCAGGCTCGTCCCCCGAACGCCGACGTCGAACGGCCGTCCGCTGGTCGCCTTCGGGGTCATGATCGACGTCACCGGGCACCTCCGGCGGTCACGCTGAGGAAGACGTCGTCGAGGGTCGGTCGGCGAAGCGAGACCGCGGTCCCCGGATCCAGCGTCCGCTCCAGGTCGACCAGGGCGGCGCGAACGGAGGCCAGCGTCCCGTCGACCGGCCGCTCCGCGAGCAGCAGTCGGTCGGCATCGCGAACCTCGAGCACCTCAGAGCCGATGCGAGCCTTGAGCTCGCGGGGATCGCCGACGGCTACGACCCGGCCCGCGTTGAGCACCGCGACCCTCGAGGCCAGGCGGTCGGCCTCCTCGAGGTACTGGGTGGTCAGGAAAATCGTCACCCCGGATCCGGTCAGTTCGTCGATGATCGCCCACAAGGCCTGGCGGCTGCGGGTGTCGAGACCGGTCGTGGGTTCGTCCAGGAAGATCACCGACGAAGGCCGGACGAGGCACAGGGCGAGGTCGAGACGACGTCGCGTGCCGCCGGACAGCGTACGAACCCGGCGGTCCGCGGACTCGGTGAACGCCAGTTGCTCGGCGAGGTCAGCCGCCCGGCGGCGCGCTGCGCTCGCGGACAAACCCTGCAGCCGGCCCATCAGGACGAGGTTCTCGGAAGCGGTGAGCACCTCGTCGACCGCGGCCTGCTGGCCGGTCACGCTGATGAGCTGACGGACCGCCTCGGGTTCGGAGACGACGTCGTAACCGCCCACGCGCACCCGGCCACCATCCGGAGCCAGCAGCGTCGTCGCGATGTTGATCAACGTCGTCTTGCCCGCGCCGTTGGGTCCGAGCAACGCGAATACCGTCCCGGCGGCGATCTGCAGGTCCACCCCGTCCAGGACCGTCAGCGTGCCGAACGACTTGTCCAGGTCGGTGATGTCGATGGCGTTCATGCCTCCCCCTCTCTGTGTATGAAGCAAACTGTTTAGACCATACACACCGTGTATGTGGTACGCAATAAGCCGGTTAGGATGACGCCGGAAGTGGGTGACATGTCTGATCTCGAGTTGTCGCGCGCGATCGCCTTGGCCTGGGGCGTCGCGGCGGAGCCGATGCGCGGGCCCAAACGGGAGATGAGTATCGAGCGGATCGTCGAGGCGGCGGTGGAGCTAGCCGACGCCGACGGGATCGGTGCGGTGTCGATGAGCAGCGTGGCCGCTCGACTCGGGTACACCACGATGTCGCTGTACCGATATCTGAGCGCCAAGGACGACCTGCTGGTCCTGATGACCGAGGAGGGTATCGGCCTGCCGCCCGATCACGATCCGATCGACACCGACTGGCGCGCCGGCCTGCGTCGCTGGACCGCCGGGATCAGCGCTGCGTACGGGAGGCATCCGTGGCTGCTGGACATTCCCATCGACGGCGTGCCGCTGGGGCCGAACAACCTCGCCTGGCTCGACTGGGGCCTGCGGATACTGGCGCCCACATCCCTGGACCGCGACGAGGGCATGTCGGTGATCTTGATGCTCAGCGGCCTGACCCGCTGGCAGTCCGGGCTGGTGCGGGCGTTGACGCAGAGCGACCGGCCGCCCGACTACGACGAACGGATGCTGAAAGAGCTCGTCGACGCCGACGCGCTACCGGAAGTGGCGGCCGCGGTGGCCGACGGTGCGTTCGGACCGGAAGGCCTGGACCCGTTCGCCTTCGCGACCGAACGGGCCCTGGACGGGGTGGAGCTCTACGTCCAGCGACTGCAACGGGACGGCCGCGCCGGTGGCGACGCCGAGCCCGCGACGAGCGAGCCGGCGGACTATCCACGCGACGCCGAGCTGAAACGGGTCACGCGGGATCGCCGCGACGCCGAACGGCGGCTGCGGGAGCTCCGGCGCCGCGAAGCCGAGCTGATTCGCCGGGCGCGCGAACGGGGCGAGCGGTAGCCGCAGTCCCCGGTGGTTAACTTCTCGAATGAGTAGGGGACCGGTCGTCGTGATCGGCAACTTCGACGGGGTGCACCGAGGACACACCGAGTTGCTGCGGAGGGCCCGAGCGGCCGAGCCCGACAACCCGTTGGTCGCGGTCACCTTCTGGCCGCACCCCATGTCGGTCGTCCGACCGGATCAGGCCCCGGCGCTGCTCACCAACCTCGACCGCCGGATCGAGCTGCTGAAGGAGTCCGGTGTCGACGAGGTCGTCGTCGTCGACTTCACGTCCGACGTGGCGCAATGGAGTCCGGCGGAGTTCGTAGACCGCGTGCTCCGGCCGCTGCATCCGTCGCGGATCGTGGTCGGGGAGAACTTCCGCTTCGGCTTCCGGGCGGCCGGTACGGTCGAGACCCTGGCCGAGCTGGCCGGCGGAGACTTCGCGGTCGAGGCGGTCCCGTTGCTGACCGACGGCACCCAGGCGAGTTCCTCGACCCTGATCCGGCATGCCGTGGCCGAGGGTGACTTCGGCCGCGTGCGCGAACTGAGCGATCAGGTGTTCCGCTTCACCGGGGTCGTCGTGGTGGGGGACCAGCGTGGCCGGGAAATGGGCTTTCCGACGGCGAACGTTCCGGTCGGACCCGGCATGGCTGTGCCGGCCGATGGGGTCTACGCCGGCTGGGTGACCCGCTTGGACGTGCCCTCACCGCGATGGCCGGCCGCGATCTCGGTCGGCACCAATCCCACGTTCGACGGTCATGAACGGCGCGTCGAGGCGTACGTGTTGGATCGCGACGACCTGGAGCTCTACGGAGTGGAGATCGCCATCGACTTCTACGCCCGCCTCCGCGGCCAGGTGAAGTACACCGGCATGGAGGCCTTGATCAAGCAGATGCACGCCGACGTCGAGCACGTGCGCCATCTGCTGCATCACATGTGAGCGATCTGGACGCGTCGCCGCAGGTCGCCGACCGACGAGCGCTCGAAGCGGCCCGGTCCGGGCACGAGGGCGTTCGCAGCTCCGGCGGCCGTCGCGGTCAACAGACCGTCGACCAGCGGCGCACCGCGGTCGAGTTCGGTGACGAGGCCGCCCAGGAAGGAGTCCCCGCTGCCGACGCCGAACTGTCCGTGCACCTCCGGGGGCTTCGCCTGGTAGGCGACGTCGCCGTCGACGGCCGTGGCTCCCAGATGGGCGTCGGTGAGCACGACCAACCCTCCGCTGCGGGCGCGGACCGCCTCGACCAGGTCGCGGAGATCGGTCGCAGCTGGGACGTCCAGCAGCTCGGCGGCCTCGTACCGGTTGATCTTCACCAGGTCAGGACCGGCATCGACCGCCGCCGGCAGCGCCGGCCCGTGGGTGTCGACCGCGACGTTCAGCCCGGCCTGACGTCCGATCCGCACCAGCTCGGCGATCGCCTCGACCGGCAGATCCTTCGGTGGTCCACCGGAGATCGACAACCAGCCGGGTCGCTTCCTCACGACGAGCTCGACCGTGTCGACCAGCCGGATCCAGACGTCCGGCGGGATCGGCGCCGCGTACTCGTAGACCTCGGTCAGCGAGCCGGTGTCCCGATCCGCGATGGAGACGCAGGTGCGCGTCTCGGCGCTCGTCGACACAGGCTCGGTCACGATGCCGGCGTCGGTCAGGGCGTCGTGGAGGATCTGCCCCGTTGCGCCCCCGAGGAGCGCGACGACCTCGACGTCGGCGCCCAGGGTGGCGGCGGCGCGCGCCATGTTGAGCGGCTTGCCGCCGGCACACCGGACGACCTCGATCGGGCGGTGGATCCGGCCGAGCTCGAGCCGGTCGACGACGTAAGTGAGGTCGAGCGAGGGCGCGAGGGCGGCCACGGTGATCACAGGCAGAACCTAGTGGTCGCAACCACGGGTTCGTCAGGGGCGGGAGTGCGCCCGAAGCGCCCCTTCGCCGGACCCGAACGGGCGATTCGAGCGCACCGAGGCACCAGCTCGCACGATCCGTGTCGGCCGGCGTTCAGCGGAAATCGAAGCCGAACGCCTCCTGGGCGATCAACGGCCGGATGGTGCGGCGGATCTGGCCGGCCGAGAACGCCCGCCGCACGATGCCGCCGCCGAAGACGTTCCCGATGGAGCCCAGCACCATCGCCTGGTCCAGCGACAGGTAGCGCTGCGCGACCTTGCCACTTTCGACTGCGATGGCGTCGTAGAAGCCACCCTGGCCGTAGGCCCAGTGCCGGCGTTGCAGCTTGCGCAGGTTGTCATAGGCCTGCTGCGGCTCGTGGTGCATGGCCAGGAACAAGGCGTGCGGAGTCACGACGCCGTCACCGTAGGTCGGGTTCGGGTTGGTTCCGAATCGGGCACCCGGATACCCGATGTCGTAGTCGGTGCTCTCGACGTCGGAGCAGTAGCCGTCCGACTTCATGCCAATGGCGTCGACACCGTACTCGCGATAGCCGTTGACCTTGGTCGGGTCGCTCGAGGGAGAGAAGCCCCAGTATCCGTACCGGGCGTCCTCCAGACCGTGCTCGCGATGGGCGCGCACGGTCAATCGATGGTTGATGCCCCATGAGCGGGGTGCCCAGTGCTCCTCGGGTACGAACATGTTCGGCATCAAGGCCTCGAACATCGAACCGCCCCACCCCGGCACGAGAGGAATGCCGCGGTATTCGTACGTGCCTTCGAAGACCTCGATCCCGAGATACTTCCGGGTGCCACCGACCGGTTTCTGCTCCTGCCACGTGTATCTCGGATCGAGGGACAGCGTCCGCCAGGTGCTGAAGTAGGTGGTCGCCGGGATCTGACCGCGGGCGATGGCGATGTAGTAGGCGATCCGGGTCTCAGAGACGGTCGTGTCGTAGTGGAAGTTGGTGTACCAGACGTTCTCGCCCTGGCCCAGGTAGTTGCCCTCGATCGCATCGGCGGCGTGCTCGCCGTCCCAGAACCCGCCGCGCAGGAGGCCCAGACCGAGACGGGGATTGCCGTCCTTGTTGAAGAAGGCCCGGAAGTTCATCGTGCGCAGGATCTGGGACGCCATCCTCGCGTTGGGCCGGTCGGCGTTGGCGACCACGATGAGCGCCGCCGCCAGCCACCCGTTGTCGACGCTGGAGAGGAAGGGCAGCACCGTGCTTCCGTCGACCGGCCAGGTGGTCAGCTTCACCTTGGTCGCCTCGTCGTACCAGTTGTAGAACATGCCGCTGGGTTGGTGACGCTCCAAGCCCGGGAGCGTGGCGAGCGTCTGCGCGATCCGAGCACTGCACTCTCGCCGCGAGATGAGCCCGAGGTCGCGGGCCACGACCGCGCTCCAGAGGTAGCCGCCGATGTTGGTCGGCGAGGTGTAGCCGCTGCGGACCGGCCTGCGGACTGACGCGCCGATGTTGTCCGCGGTGAGTCCGGTCTTCTCGTCGGTCATGGCCACGAGGCTGGCCCAGGTGTCGGCGGCCCAGCTGTGGATGACCTGGCGCGAGATGCGTTCCCGAGCGGCCGGGGCGGCGGTCGCCGGAAGGGCGCCGCCGAGGCTACCCAGCGCGGCCGCACCGAGGCTGCCGGCCAGTAACTGGCGCCGGGAAAGCCCAGTCATCGTTGACTCCCTTCCCTTCGGCGACGACTCGACGCTAAGCCGCCGGAAGCCGGCGGTCAATGCCGGGCAATACTCCCTCCGTCGCGATATCGGCCGGACGCCTGGAGATGGTCTGTTCGCTGATCGCCGGCTTGGTTACGCTGCCGAAGCGGAGAGGGGCGGAGATGATCGCGTACGACCCGGCCGAGTGGCATGAGCTCTTCGTGGCCACGGCGGGAGCGACGGCCGCTCTGGCGGGCCTCCTGTTCATCGCGATCTCGATCAATCTGGCCGACATCCTCAAGTCCAAGAACCTGCCGCTCCGCGCGGTCGACTCTCTCGGGATCATGGTGAGCGTGCTCATCGTCTCGATCTTGGTCCTCACGCCGGGTCAGAGCACGATGGTGCTCGGTCTGGAGTTGCTGATCACCGGCCTGCTGGCGTGCGGGATCCGGCTGAGGGCGTGGATCGCCACCCGGAGCCTGCCGAAGGAGAGCCCGCAGGAGCGTCGCGTGTTCCCGGCGGTGGCGGTCGTGGTCAGCCTGGCGCCGGTCGCCGTGGCCGGGCTCAGTCTGCTGCTGGAGGCGGGTGGTGGGCTCTACTGGCTGGTGCCGTCGCTGGTCCTCGGGTTCCTGGTCGCGGTCAGCAGCGCTTGGGTCCTCCTCGTGGAGATTCACCGGTGAGTTCGGGTGGTCAGGGCATCCGCCGAGCTTCTCGCGCGCAATTCCGGCCTTCGCCCGCGAAGAGTCCCGCGCGGATGCCGGTTTCGCGCGCGGGAACCGCGAAGTGCGGCTGCTCGCCGATGAGATTGGGGCGTACGGGGCGTCGCTGGTAGCCTGGGACCGCCGTTCGAACGGCCGCGGATCCGTAAGGGCTCCCTTCCACCGACGTGTGGGACCTCGATCGAGGACAGACGGGGGCGCCGCGCATCGGACATCGAGAGGAGAACAGTGTCGATCGACGCTGCCGAGAAGAGCAAGATCATCGCCGAGTACGCGACCAACGAGGGTGACACGGGTTCCCCCGAGGTCCAGGTCGCGATCCTCACCAAGCGCATCGCCCACCTGACCGAACACCTGAAGGAGCACAAGCACGACCACCACAGTCGTCGGGGCCTGATGCTTCTCGTCGGTCAGCGGCGGCGGCTACTCAACTACGTCGCGAAAACCGACATCGAGCGCTACCGATCCCTGATCGAGCGCCTGGGTCTGCGGCGCTGACCACGGTGCCAGAGCGGTTCTAAGTCCTCCGTCCGGAGGTGAGAGCCGCTCTTCGGCGTTCGCCACAACTACATAACGACCACCAAGCGATTGCATCCCACGCACGTTCCAGCCCGTAAGCCTCGATTGGGTCTGGTTCGGTCTCCGGTAGTGGTCTTCGGAACGCCCGCCAACAAATGGCGCACCGAGGACCTCGATCGAAGACCGACCTCCTTCCACGACGGCACCGAGTTCGAGGTGCGCGGGTGCGATCCGTATCGACGTTGCTCATGAGGGGCCGCGTCAGAACAGGAGTACCCCTATGGAGGGACCCGACCTTCAGTTCGCTGAAGCTGTCATCGACAACGGAGGGCTCGGCAAGCACGTCGTGCGCTTCGAGACCGGGCTGCTGGCCCGGCAGGCCGCCGGTTCGGCGACCGTCTTCCTGGACGACGACACCATGTTGTTGTCCGCCACGACCGCCCAGAACAAGCCGCGCGAGGCGCTCGACTTCTTCCCGCTCACCGTCGACGTGGAGGAGCGGATGTATTCGGTGGGCCGGATTCCCGGCTCGTTCTTCCGCCGCGAGGGCCGCCCGTCGGAGGGCGCGATCCTCACCTGCCGGCTGATCGACCGGCCGCTGCGTCCCTGTTTCGTGAAGGGCCTGCGCAACGAGGTCCAGGTCGTCGTGACCGTGATGGCGCTCAACCCCAACAAGTCCTACGACGTGGTGGCCATCAACGCAGCCTCGCTCTCCACCCAGCTGGCTGGTCTGCCGTTCACCGGCCCGATCGGCGGCGTCCGCGTCGCCCTGATCGGCGACCAGTGGGTCGGTTTCCCGGACGTCGACCAGCTCGAGGAGGCGACCTTCGACATGGTCGTGGCCGGGCGGGTGCTGCCCGACGGCGATGTCGCGATCATGATGGTCGAGGCGGAGTCCACCGAACAGACCTGGGACCTGGTGCGCGCCGGCAAGACGGCTCCCACGGAGCCCATCGTCGCCGCCGGCCTGGACGCAGCGAAGCCGTTCATCAAGGCACTGTGCGACGCGCAGGCCGAGCTGGCGGCCAAGTTCCCGAAGACGACGGCGGAGTTCCCGATCTTCCTGGACTACCAAGACGATGTGTACGCGGCCGTGTCCGACGCCGCGACCGGCGACCTGTCCCAGGTCATGTCGATCGCGGACAAGCAGGAGCGCGAGGAGGCGACCGAGGCTCTCAAGGACAAGGTCAAGGAGCAGCTGGCCGGCCAGTTCGAGGGCCGGGAGAAGGAGATCTCCGGGGCCTACCGGGCACTCACCAAGAAGCTGGTCCGGCAGAAGATCCTGACCGAGAAGGTCCGGATCGACGGCCGGGGGCTGACCGACATCCGTACGCTGTCCGCCGAGGTCGCCGTGATCCCGAGGGTGCACGGCTCGGCCTTGTTCCAGCGCGGGGAGACCCAGATCCTGGGCGTCTCCACGTTGAACATGCTGGGCATGGAGCAGAAGCTCGACACGCTGGCGCCGGAGACCTCGAAGCGCTACATGCACAACTACAACTTCCCGCCCTACTCGACCGGGGAGACCGGTCGGGTCGGGTCGCCCAAGCGGCGTGAGATCGGCCACGGAGCGCTCGCCGAGCGCGCGCTGATCCCGGTGCTGCCGACGCGCGAGGAGTTCCCGTACGCGATCCGGCAGGTTTCGGAGGCGTTGGGCTCCAACGGCTCGACGTCGATGGGCTCGGTCTGCGCATCCACGCTTTCCCTGCTGAACGCCGGGGTGCCGCTGCGCGCGCCGGTGGCCGGCATCGCCATGGGCCTGGTCTCCGACACCGTGGACGGCAAGACCGAATACGTTGCGCTGACCGACATCCTGGGCGCGGAGGACGCGTACGGCGACATGGACTTCAAGGTCGCCGGCACCAGCCAGTTCATCACGGCGCTGCAGTTGGACACCAAGTTGGACGGGATTCCGGCCTCGGTTCTCGCGTCGGCGCTGGACCAGGCCAAGGACGCCCGGACCACCCTGCTCGAGGTGATGGGCGAAGCCATCGACGGCCCGGACGAGATGAGCCTGTACGCCCCGCGGATCATCACCATCAGCATTCCGGTCGACAAGATCGGCGAGGTGATCGGCCCCAAGGGCAAGGTGATCAACCAGATCCAGGACGACACCGGTGCCCAGATCAGCATCGAGGACGACGGCACGATCTACGTCGGCGCGGACAGCGGCGACAAGGCCGAGGCGGCGCGGACCATGATCAACGCCATCGCCAACCCGACCATGCCGGAGAAGGGCGAGCGCTATCTCGGCACGGTGGTCAAGATCACCGCGTTCGGTGCGTTCATCTCCTTGCTGCCGGGCAAGGACGGACTCCTGCACATCTCGAAGCTTCGTCCGCTCGCCGGCGGCCAGCGAGTCGAGAACGTGGAGGACGTGGTCAGCGTCGGGCAGAAGATCCAGGTCGAGATCAACGAGGTCGACGACCGGGGCAAGCTGTCCTTGATCCCGGTGGTGACCGAAGAGGTCCCCGTCTGACCTCCTTGTCCCCGAGCCTGTCGAAGGGGCTGAGCCCGTCGAAGGGCCCCCTTCGACCGACTCAGGGAGCGAAAGGGTCGACATGACGACTCGATCACGCCGGATCTCCCGGCCACCGCTGGTGGCCGGTGAGGTCCGGCGCGACACGTTGCCCGGCGGTCTGCGGCTGGTCACGGAGCAGGTGCCCGGCAGCCGTACCTTCAGCGTCGGGTTCTTCGTTCCCGTGGGCTCCCGCCACGAGTCCGCCCGCCTCGCCGGCGCCTCGCACTTCCTGGAACACCTGCTGTTCAAGGGCACCCGCCGGCGCACGGCCGAGGAGATCTCGGCGACCGTCGAGTCGGTCGGCGGCGATCTCAACGCCTACACGGCCAAGGAGCACACCTGCTTCTACGCCCGGGTGCTCGACTCCGACGCCGACCTCGCCATCGACGTTCTGTCCGACATGATGACGTCCTCGTTGCTCAGGACAGCCGACGTGGCGAGTGAGCGCGCGGTGATCGTCGACGAGATCGCCATGCACGCCGACGATCCCGCCGAGGTCGCGCACGAGTTGATCAGCGCGGCACTCTTCGGCGACCGGGGTCTGGGTGCTCCCGTGATCGGTACGCACGCGTCGGTCACGGCGATGACGAGGTCGCAGGTCGCCCGGCACTGGGCCCGGCACTACCGTCCCGACGCCCTCGTGGTGGCCGCCACCGGAAACGTCGACCATGAGCGGCTGATCGAGCAGCTGGGCCACATGGCCGCCTCCCACGAGGGTTCGTCGCTCCGGACGATCCGACCCACCGACACGGCCGAGCAGGGCCGACTGTTGGTGGCTCGCCGGGCCCTGGAGCAGGTCACGGCGGTCCTGGGCTTCCGCAGTCCCGGGATCTTCGATCCCCGGCGGTATGCCGTCGAGCTGCTGTCCTTGATCGTCGGCGGCGGCATGGCGTCGCGCCTCTTCGTCGAGGTCCGCGAGCGGCGCGGACTCACGTACGCGATCGACGCCGGCGAAACCACCTACACCGACGCCGGTCTGTGGACCGTCGACTGGCAGTGCGCGCCCGACCGGCTGGGCGAGATCGTCGACATCGTCCGGGCGGTTCTGCTGGACGTGGCCGAACACGGCGTCCGTCCCGACGAGCTGGCCCGGACCAAGGGTCAGATGCGCGGGCAGACGATGCTGGCGTACGAAGGGCCGGTCAGCCGGATGACGAGGTTGGGCGGGAACGCGCTGATCGGCGACGAGCGCTCGCTCCCCGACCTGCTGGAGTGCTACGACGCCGTGACCACCGACGAGGTGCAGCGGGTCGCGTCCGAGTTGTTCTCGGTGGCACCGGTGATGGCCCTGGTCGGCCCGCGGGTGGCGACCCGCGAGCTGCGACGGTTGTTGGAAGAGTGGCCATCGTGAGGGGGTCATCGTGAAGGTCGCTGTCTTGGGATCTCGTGGGCGGATGGGCGCCGAGGTCTGCCGCGCGGTCGAGGCCGCCGACGGGCTGGAGCTGGTGGCCGCCGTGGACGTGGGCGACGACCGGTCGCCCGTCGAGCGCGCCGAGGTGGCGATCGACTTCACGCACCCGGATGCGGTTATGGGCAACGTGCGGTGGTGCATCGAGCACGGCGTTCACGTAGTGGTCGGAACCACCGGCTTCGACGACGCCAAGCTCGACCAGATCCGCGACTGGCTCGCCGGTCGGCACGGCGTCGGCGTGATCGTCGCGGCGAACTTCTCGATCGGCGCGGTGCTGATGATGCATTTCGCCGATCAGGCCGCTCGGTTCTACGAGAGCGTCGAGATCATCGAGTTGCACCATCCCGGCAAGGCCGACGCCCCGTCGGGTACCGCCGTGACCACGGCCCGGCGGATCGCCGCGGCCCGGGCGGCCGCCGATCTCCGGCCACCGCCGGATGCCACGGTGCACGAGCTGCCCGGGGCCCGGGGGGCCACCGTCGCCGGCATTCGCGTGCACGGGGTCCGGCTCCGCGGGCTGGTGGCCCATCAGGAGGTGCTCTTCGGTGCGGAGGGGGAGACCCTGACCATCCGCCATGACTCCTTCGACCGGGTGTCGTTCATGCCTGGGGTCGTGGCGGCCGCGCGAGCGGTGGCGGATCGGCCCGGGCTCACCGTCGGGATCGAATCCCTGCTGGGGATCGGCACCGGTGAGTGACCGTCGGCGGCGGCGCGGCTGGATCGTCGTCCTGGTCGCGGTTCTCGCGGTGGCCGGATTGGTGGTCATCGCGGACCGCGGGGTCCAAGCCGTGGCGGAGAACCAGATCGCGACCCAGCTGCAGACCGATCTGGGCACCGCCGAAAAGCCGGCCGTGGACCTCGGCCCCTTCCCGTTCCTCCACGAGATCGCCACGGGCCGGGTCGCCTCGGCGCAGGTACACCTGAGCGAGGTGGAGCTGCCGGACAGCAACGGAGCCACGGCGACCGGGGTCGACGCGACGTTCGCCGACATCACCATCAGCGATCAGTTCTCGCGAATCGTGGCGGGCAGCGGGGAAGCGACCGGGCTGCTGTCCTACCCGAGTCTCAGCGCGCTCACCGGCCTCGAATTGTCCTACGCCGGAACGGATCGCGTGCAGGTCAGCTTCGAGCTGCCACTCGGTGAGGAGACCGTCAGCGGGACGGCCACCGGACGGCCCGTGCTCAACGTCGAGAACCAGACCTTGGAGATCGCCGACGCCGAAGTAGCGGTGGGGTCGACGGAGGGTGACGAGGCGGCCGTCGAGGCAGCGGGCCGCCTGCTTCTCCGTTCCTTGCCGCTCCGCGGACTTCCGTACGAGCTCCGACTCACCGCGCTGACCGTCCGCGAGGACGGCGTGCAGGTCACGGCGGCGGGCCGGGATCTGCCCTTACGGGGTTGAGATCATCCACGGCCGGCTCCTCGAGCGACACGTGCAGGCGGACCTGCTTCAGCCGTACGGTGTCGTCGTCGGTGCCGATCTCACGTGACGCCCCGTCTGCCGCCCAGCCTGCCGCGGCGAGGAAGCTGCGCAGCACATCGCTTCTGGTCGCCACCCAGATCGAGGCGCGCGTGAAGCCGTCGGCG
Organism: uncultured Actinomycetota bacterium; assembly: GCA_963789345.1. GTDB lineage: Bacteria > Actinomycetota > Actinomycetes > Propionibacteriales > Propionibacteriaceae > Microlunatus. The sequence continues at coordinate 533,261 of CAWBKR010000001.1, forward strand.
ACCAGCGTGTCGGCGCAGGCGTTGAGCAGCCGGGATCCGTGCCCGCAACGTCGGGCGACCGGGTCGATTGCGAGCTCCTCGATCGCGCCGTCGGCGACGGCGTCGGCATCCGGGTCGGCGGAGGGACCGGTGATCGCGAAGCCGACGACCCGGGTATCGGCCAGCGCGACGAGGACCCGGTAGCGAGCTGCGGGCGGTGCGATCACCGCCTTGGTCCACGCGTCGACCATGGTCGCGGCATCCAGACGGCCGAGAAGGGCGTCCACGTCCGGGGGCGCCGTGTCCGCTGCCCAGACCCGACGCTGGACCTCGGCGATGGCTCGCGCCTCGCCCGGCAGCGCCAACCGAACATGATCGTTCGTCCGCGGGCTCGTGGTCACGAGGCAGGATGCTACGTCGGGCCAGCTTGTGATGCAGATCACATGCCTGGGATTTCCCCTTTGTGTCCCGATCCGTCAAAATGTTCACGAAGCCCGAGATTTACCTGAACCCCCGAGCAGGCATCTCTCGGGCTTCGCTATGTTTTCCTGGCTCGCGCACGCTCCGCGCCCAAAAGGACTCGGTCTTCCTCTCTCGCTCGCAGACGCTGCGCCCCATCAGCTCGGTCCGCTCGCGGTGCGCGTCTGCTCCTTCGCTCGTCCAGACCGAGCCGGGCGCTGCGCTAACGACGCTCGCCGTGGAGCGTCCCTACTGCCTGGTCCTGCCCCGCTGCCGCGAGAAGGAGAAGTTGGTCGCTGCAGAGGCTGTCCGGCGACCAACTCCTCCCTATCGACGATGCGAGAGCCAGGACAGACGCCCTCGGTCTCAGAAACATATGGCTAAGTAATGTGTCTGCGTGGCTGCCAGTGCTCTTCGAACACCACCTCCGTTGTCGCCGGGTCGGATGCGCATCATCCCGTTGGGGGGACTGGGTGACATCGGGCGCAACATGACGGTCCTGGAGTACGACGGCCAGTTGTTGCTGATCGATTGCGGCGTGTTGTTCCCCGAGGACAACCATCCGGGTGTCGACCTCATCCTGCCGGGCTTCGACGCGATCGCCGACCGGCTGAACGATGTGGTCGGCTTGGTGTTGACCCACGGACACGAGGACCACATCGGTGCGGTTCCATATTTGCTGCGTCAGCGGTCCGACCTCCCCATGCTCGGGTCGAAACTCACCCTGGCGCTGCTCGAGGGGAAGATCCGGGAGCACCGCATCCGCGGCACTCGCAGCGAAGTGGTGCAGGACGGTCAGCGCACCACGGTCGGGTCGTTCGAGCTCGAGTTCGTCGCGGTGAACCATTCCATCCCCGACGCCCTGGCGGTCGCGGTCCGGACACCTGCGGGGACGCTGCTGCACACCGGCGACTTCAAGATGGACCAGTTGCCACTGGACGGTCGGCTGACCGACCTGCGCGCCTTCGCCAGGCTGGGCGAGGCCGGCGTCGACGTCTTCCTCGTCGACTCGACCAACGCGGAGGTGCCTGGGTTCACCACCCCGGAGCGGGACATCTCGCCGGCGCTCGACCGGGTGTTCGCTCGCAGCCGGCAGCGCATCATCGTCGCCTGCTTCGCCTCGCACGTCCACCGGGTCCAACAGGTGCTGGATGCGGCCGTCGCACACGGCCGCAAGGTGGTCTACGTAGGCCGCTCGATGCTCCGGAACATGGGTGTGGCCCGGGAACTGGGTTACCTGCGGGTGCCGGCGAACACCCTGATCGAATTGCGCGACATCGGGGACTACCGGCCGCAGGACGTGGTGATCATCAGCACCGGGTCGCAAGGTGAACCCCTGTCCGCGCTCGCGCGGATGGCGGATCGGGAGCACCAGGTGATCTCGCTGGAGGCCGGCGACACCGTCGTGCTGGCCAGCTCGCTGATTCCCGGCAACGAGAGTGCGGTGTACCGGGTGATCAACGGGCTGAGCCGCCTCGGAGCGCATGTCGTGCACCGGGGCAACGCGCTGGTCCACGTCTCCGGCCACGCCAGCGCCGGCGAACTGCTCTACGCGTACAACATCGTGAAGCCGCGCAGCGTGGTGCCCGTGCACGGCGAGGTCCGCCACCTCCGTGCCAACGCGGAGTTGGCCGTGGCGACCGGGGTGCCGCGCCAGCAGGCGCTCGTCGTCGAGGACGGCACCGTGATCGATCTCGACCGCAACGGGATCAAGGTCGTCGGCAAGATCGACTGCGGCTACATCTTCGTCGACGGGGCGTCCGTGGGTGACGTGTCCGAGGCCTCGCTCACTGATCGTCGGATTCTCGGCGAAGAGGGTTTCATCTCCGTCATCGTGGTGATCAACACCCATGCCGCCAAGATCGTCAGCGGACCGGACATCCACGCCCGTGGCTTCATGGAGGCGGATTCGGCGTTCGACGCCGTCCGGCCACTGATCGTCACGGCGCTGGAGGAGGCGCTGGCGGACGGGGTGGACGACACCCACCGGCTGCAGCAGGTGATCCGCCGCCGCATGGGCCGCTGGGTCAACGACACGCACCGCCGGCGGCCGATGATCATCCCCGTGGTGATCTCGACCTGATCGGCACAGGCTCGTCTCCGTTCTCCGAGCTCACGGCCGGAGGATGATCGTTCGTCCTTCGGCGGTGAGGCGCAGACCGTCCTCGACCACCGTCAAGCCGGTCAGGTTCTGTCCGAACGGCAACGTGTCCAACGGCACGGTGATGGTCAGCCGCTGCTCGAGCAGGAGCCGACGGACAGGGCTGAGCGAGGCACCCGCCGTGTCGATACTGCCCGGGCTGATCCGCACCTGACTGCCGTCCACCGACAGTTCCACGTCGGCGGTGGCCTGCAGCGTCTGGCCGAGGACGGCGAAGAACCCACGCATCTGCACCTGGCCGTCGTCGGTACGGGCGACCCGCACCTCGCGCCCGGTGATCTCGAAGTAGCTGTTGAGATCTTGGAACCGGAGGCTGATCACGTCGTCGGAGCGGCCGATGCCGACCCGGCGGATGTCTCGGAGGACAACATCTCGGAACGGCACCCGGACGTCGTAGAGCCGCGCCTCCACCCGGTGGATCCGCAACGGTCCGCTGCGGATGCCGACCACACTGACGTCCACCTCCTGGTAGGCGCCGCGCAGCGCTTGCGTGAGCAGAACCCCGCCCTCGACCTCCACGCGCGGGCGGTCGACCACACCGGTGACTTCTTGGATGTTGCGCTCCAGCAGGGTCTCCGCCCCGATCCGTGACAGTGCGTCGGCGCCCCAGAGCAGCAAGGCGAGGGCAGCGGTGACCAGCAGCGCCTCCACGGCGACACGCCACCGGCGGCGGCCACCGGAGTCGGCGAGCGCGCTCATCGGACGCCTTCCGCTGCGGCCGGCGCGGCGTCGGAAACAACCGGCTCGGTGCGGATGCGCTTGCCCGGCCAGCCCGCGTACCGTCCGAGGAGCGTCAGCACGGCCGGGGTCAGGATCGGCCGGACGACCAGCGTGTCCAGCAGCAGTCCGACGGTCATCGCGAAGGCGATTTGGCGAAACGTCGAGAGCGGGATGATCGCCACCAGTGCGAAGGTCGCCGCCAAGATCAGACCGGCGATCGTGATCGCCTGCGAGGACCGCGGCACGGCGATCGACAGGGCCTCGGCCAGGGGCCGGCGCTTGGCCTCGTGCCAGATCGGGCCCACGGCGAAGACGTTGTAGTCCGACCCGAGGGCGATCAGCAACACCGCCGCCGCGAAGGGAGCGTAGAACGTCAAGCCCTGTTCGCCGAGAATTCCCGGAAGAGCAAGGTGGTCAGCCCGAGCGCGGCGGCCACGCTGAGCGCGCTGCAGGCCAGCAGGATCACCGGCGCCACCAGGGACCGCAGGTACAAGACGAGGATGATCAGTTCGATCACCAGGGCCACCACCAAGACGATCTCCAGGCTCAATCGGGTCAGCGTCGCGACCTCGGCGGCGATGATGGTCTGACCCGTGATCGTCACCTCGGCGTCGGGCAGTCCGGCCGACCGGGCCAGCCCCGGGACGCTGCCCTGCAACTCGCGCACGTGGTCGATGGCCCGCGCGGCCAGCGGGTCGCTGTCGAAGATGACCACGAAGCGGGCCGCGTCCCCGTTCTCGGCCAGGACGATCCCCTCCGGGTCGGTGAACGGCGAGTCGTCCGGACCGAGAACGCGGGCGACGCCCGGCTGTCGGCTGAGCGCCTGCTCCATGCGAATCAGTTCGATGCGCTTCTGGGTGATGTCCGGTTGCTCGACCATGACCTCGGTGGGAGCGGAGATCCCTCCCAGTCCCACCTCCTGGAGCAGCTGTGCGCCCTCGGCGACGGAGTCTTGATCGGGCAGTCCGGCGGTGAAGGAGAGGTCGAATCTGGCCTGCGACAAGGGCAGGGTCGCCAGCCCGAGCACCATTACCACCAGGGTCGTGGCGACGAGGGCCGGTCCACGCTTGACCAGCTGGCGCACCAGCCGGCCCTCCCGGCGCTCGAGTTTGGCGGGGACCGAGTCCTCGGCCTCAGACGGCCGAGCCCGGTGTGAACCCCGGACCGGCACGATGGTGAAGAGCCGCCACCCCAGAATGGTCATCGCCGCAGGGGTGAGGGTGAGGGACAGCGCGACGCCGACCAACACCGTGAGGGCCAGCGCCGGGCCGAGAGCCTGGAAGAGCCCGAACGGCGCGGCGAGCAGGGCGATGGTGCCGCCCGCCACGGTCAGGCCCGCCACGGCGATCACCGAGGCGTTGCGCCGGACGGCGTTCCGGGCGGCTGACCGGTTCGCTTGACCGGTGTCGAGTTCGTCGCGGAAGGTGTGGAAGAACAGCACGCAGTAGTCGGTCACCACGCCGAGGAGCAGCGCGAGCAGGACCGGTTCGAGCTGCCCGGGGACCTGGAAACCCGCGGCCGAGGCGACGAGGGTGAGGACGGGCAGGTACACCAGGTAGCCGACGGCGGCGATTCCCACCACCACCAGGGGAGCCAACAGCGATCGGAAGGCGAGGGCCACGACGACCGAGATCAAGATCAGGCTGGCCAGCTCGAAGAGCCCCAACCGGGCGTTGAGATAGTCCCCCTGCGCGATCTGTGCCGGCACGAATCCGGTCACGAAGGTTTGAACCGCGGGCTGGTTCTGGAAATGGGCCGCGTACTGGTCGCCCAAGCGGACCATGCCGAGCGTGCCGGTGCCCTCCGAGCCGTACAGATAGGTGACGGTGACGTCTGCCCGTCCGGTCGGTACCGGAACCGCGGCAATGATCTGATCCGGCCCGGGCGGCGTGCGACCTTCCAGGTTGTCCTGCGTCGTCGCCAAGGCCCACAGGTAAGAATCGGCCCTGGTGAGCAGGCTGAGACCGCCGGGTTGGTACACGACGACCGTGGTCCCGGACAGGACGGGGACCCGGAACTGCTCGAGCACCCGGCGCTGCGTCTGCAGGATGGGATGGTCGGGCGGTAGGAACTCCCCGAATCCCCCTCCGCCGCTGTGCGCCGGCGCGAACGTGACGAGTGCCGCCACGATCGCCACCCAGGCAGCGACCACCGCCCAGCGCCCCGTGGTGACGACACTGCGGTACAGCCGGCCGAAGCCGGCTCCAGCACGACGGATGATCATGAGGATGCGCACGCGGTCGCCCCTCCCATCGCAGCCCCGTTGCTGAATCGCGCGGCAGTAACGCCTGTCGACCTATCAGCCCGGGTAGCCTCACGCAGCGAAGGAGGTACCGATGACCAGTGGCCCCGACGCGGACTCGACTCCGGACGTCTCGCCTACTGCCCCGCCTCCCGCGCCGCCGCCCGCCCGCCCGAGGCCCGCCCGCGGTGGTGGCTGGCGGTGGCCATCTTCGCGGCCGGGCTGATCGTCGGGGTGCTGATCGTCGCCGTGCTCTTCTCGACCACCCCGGATTTCGGCGCCGCCTAGAACCCGGCCGGCCCGGGTCCCGGGGCGACGCCGTCGAACCGCGCGTCGGTACCGGTGGTGGCCGAGGCTCGGGTGAACGCCGCGTGCCTCCGGGTCATCAATCAGGCTCAGGACGTGTACCGGATCATCAGCGGAATCGACGACGCGGCGGCCGATGTCGACCTACAGCGTCTCGACGACATCGTCCGGCGCCTCCAGCCGATCGAACCGCGACTTGCCCGGGATCTCCACGAGTGCCGGGTCGACACCCAAGTCGCCGGCGACCCGACGGCAGCGCCGTGTTCCTCTGTCCCGACCGTCCCGGAGCCCTCGGCCAGCCCGAGCTAGCAGGTGAGTCGGCACGAGAGTGCCGAGTGAGAGACGGCTAGGCGCGATCCCTAGAAAGGCAACCTAGAAAGGCAAAAGGACCCGTATCTCACGGGTCCTTTCCTTCCTGCTGGGCAGGCCGCTCAGCGGCTCACCTTTCCGGCCTTCAGGCAGGACGTGCAGACGTTGAGGCGTTTGGGCGTGCCGCCCACCATGGCGCGGACCCGCTGGATGTTGGGATTCCAGCGGCGCTTGGTCCTCTTCTTGGACCAGGGGACGTTGTGGCCGAAACCAGGTCCCTTGGCGCAGACATCACATACGGCAGCCACTGGAGTTCACTCCCACGAACGATGACGACAGATCAATGAGCCCTTGCGGGCAACCGGGACAGCTTACCCGACCGCCCTCGCACCACGCGAATTGTGGCCCTCTGGTGCCTACCGGGAACTAGGGTGGGGCCCATGTCGGGCGCGGTCTCGGCCGGGGCGCCAAGAGAAGTACCCACGAGCGTGACTCCGGATCTGTGGTGGCCGTACCTCGGCGAGTGGCTGGGACGCGCGCACGAGGTGGTGTCCGCTTCGGCCCAGGTGCTGAACCGCCTGAATGTGTTCCCGGTGTCGGACGCCGACACCGGCACCAACGTCGAGCTGACCCTGGCCGGCATCCGCGATGCGCTCCCGGGTTCCGGTCCGGTCACCGCCGACGATCTTGTTCGCGCCGCCGTCTTGTCTGCTCACGGGAACTCGGGCGCGATCGTGGCCGAGATGCTGATCAGTGTCGGCCGGGAGGCGTACCGACCGGTGACGGCGTCTCACCGGGCGGCAGGATCGGTGCTGGCGCATCTCCTCGGGATCGCCGCGGGCGCCGCCACGCGGGCGGTGGCGCGGCCGGTGGCCGGCACCATCTTGACCGTGGCGGACGACGCCGCGCGGGCCGCCCAGGGCGCGGCCGGGACGAACCCCGACGATGTCGTGTTCGTGATCGAGGCGGCGCAGCGGGCCGCGGCTCAGAGCCTGGCCCGTACGCCGGAACTCCTCGACGTGCTCAACGAGGCCGGGGTGGTCGACGCCGGCGCGCAGGCGTACGTGCTCCTGCTCGACGTGGTGTCCGAACTGCTGGGCGGCCATCCGGCGGAGCCGTTGGGCGACGTCGTGCCGTCTGTTCCGCCCGACCGATCGGCGCGGGCCGGTGCGGTGGACGAGGACATGTACGAGGTGATGTACGCCGTCCGCGGTGCCGACCCGGATACGCTCACCGGCTTGCGCGACGAGTTGTCGGCGCGCGGTGCCAGCGTTGTGGTCGTGGGCGATGAGACCGTGGCCCAGGTGCACGTACACCTGACCGACGCCGGTTTCGCCGTGGAGGCCGGGATGGCCCGCGGAGCGCTCAGCCAGGTGCGCATCGCCGTGCTGCCGCCCACACCGGCGACAGCCGGTCGGACCGTGATCGCGGTCGTGGCCGGGGCGGGACTGGCCGCCGCCGTGACGGCTCTCGGCGGCGTGCCGGTCCTTCCCGCCGGCCGCCACGTCGGGCTGGATGAGCTCGCCGGCGTCCTCGACGGCGAATGCGGCGATGTGGTGATCCTGCCGAACGACATGGAGAGTCTTGAGTTCGCCAACCACCTCGCGACGGCGCGGCGCAGTCCCGGTCGCCGGATCGCGGTGATCCCCACGACGGCTCAGGTGCAGGGGCTGGCCGCCCTGGCCGTGCACGAACCCAGCGCCGACTTCGACACGGCCGTGGTCGCCATGAGCGCCACCGCGGGACACGCGCGGCACGGAGCGGTGACCATCGCGGAAACGACGGCGATGACCATGGCCGGCCGCTGCGAGGTCGGTGACGTGCTCGGGCTGCTCGACGGCGACTTCGTCGAGATCGGCTCCTCGGTTCCGGAGGTGGCCGAGCGCATCATCGCCCGCCTCGCCGCCGGCGGGGGAGAGCTCCTGACCCTGATCGTCGGTGCCGACGCCGAGCCCGGGCTCGTCGAGCACCTGCGGCGACGGCGCCGAAAGCCGGTGCTGGACATCGAGGTCGTCGACGGCGGCCAGCGCCGCTACCCGTTGCTGATCGGCATCGAGTAGTGACGGCGTACGAGTGGGCGTACGAGTGACCGCCGCGACGCGTTCCGTGACGCCGGTCTCGGCCCGGTGGCGCACCGACATGTACGCCCGGCTGTTCGAGCGGCTCGATCGAGCCCAGGGGCCCAAGGTGGCGAAGGCGTTCGAGCCCCTCAAGATTGCGACAGTGGGGGATCTGCTCCTCCACCTGCCTCGTCGTTACTTCTCGGGAACCGAGCTGAGCGACCTGTCGGCTCTTCGCGTCGGCGAGGAGGTCGCGGTGATGGCGGAGGTCGTCGACGTCCGTACGTACCCGATGATGGGGCGCGGCCGAGGCGGCGGACGAGGCGGACCCGCGTCCCGGCTGCAGGCCACCATCACCGACCATCGGGGCGAGCTCACCCTGGCGTTCTTCGGCTCCTTGCCGCTGGTGACTTATTGGCAGAGGCAACTGAGCCAGGGATCTCGCGGGATCTTCGCCGGAAAGGTGACCGAGTTCAACGGTGCCCTGCAACTGGCCCATCCCGACTTCGTGATGTTGGACGCCGACGGCCGGATCGTCGGCGGCGCCGATCGCAACCAGCAGTTGGCCGAGGTCTCCCAGGCACCGTTGATCGGTTTGTATCCGGCGTCCGGGAAGCTGCGGACCTGGACGATCGCCGCCTGCATCAGGCTGGCTCTGGAGAGCCTGGCCGGCGTGCCGGACCCACTCCCAGAGTCGGTACGGCGCGAGGCCGGCGTGCTCGACCTGCACGAGGCCTGGCGATCGGTGCACCAGCCCCAGACACGGGCCGAGATCGACGCCGGCCGGCAACGTCTGCGGTTCGACGAGGCCTTCGGCCTGCAACTGACCATGGCTCATCGGCGGGCGGATGCGGCACGCCACGGTGCGGTGCCCCGGCCGCCGGTTGGCGACGGACTGTTGGATGCCTTCGACGCGCGCCTTCCGTTCGAGCTCACGGCCGGGCAGCGCGCCGTCAGCGCCGAGATCATGGCCGAGCTCGCCGAGCCCCACCCGATGCAGCGCCTGCTGCAGGGGGAGGTCGGCTCCGGCAAGACGGTGGTGGCGCTGCGGGCCATGTTGGCGGTGATCGACGCGGGCGGCCAGGCGGCTCTCCTCGCGCCGACCGAGGTGCTGGCCGGCCAGCACTTCCGCACGATCACCACGATGCTCGGCGACCTGGCCGGCAGCGGAATCCTGGCCGGCGAGCAGAGCACGGATGTCGTGTTGATCACGGGCTCGATGCCGGCCGCGTCCCGCCGATCGGCGACGGCCCGCGCCGCCTCCGGCGAGGCTGGCATCGTCATCGGCACCCATGCCCTGCTCAGCTCGGGCATGGACTTCGCCGAGCTCGGACTGGTGGTGGTGGATGAGCAGCACCGCTTCGGGGTGGAGCAGCGTGCTGCCCTCAGCGCCAAGGCCGCCAGCCGGCCGCACGTGCTGGTCATGACCGCCACACCCATCCCCCGTTCTGTCGCCATGACGGTCTTCGGTGACCTGGAGACCTCAACGCTGCGGGAATTGCCCGCCGGCCGCGCCGAGGTGAGCACCGTCGTCGTCAACACGAGTCAGCATCCGGGGTGGGTGGCACGCGCCTGGAGTCGGATCCTCGAGGAGGTGGCCCAGGGGCGGCAGGCCTACGTCGTCGCTCCCCGCATCTCCAGCGAGACGACCTCCACCAGCGAAGGGGAGGACCTGGAGCCGCCGACCGACGGCGACCCCGGCTCCGTGGCCACCGCCGTCGAGCAGTTGTTCGCCGAGCTCAGTGCCGGACCACTGGCCGACGTGGCGGTGGAGATGCTCCACGGCCGGCTCGGCACGGAGGAGAAAGAGGCCGTGATGGGCCGGTTCGCGGCGGGGGAGACCGACGTCCTGGTGGCGACGACCGTCATCGAGGTCGGAGTCGACGTGCCGAACGCCTCGATGATGGTGATCTGCGACGCGGATCGATTCGGTATCTCCCAGCTGCACCAGCTCCGCGGGCGCATCGGGCGCGGCGGACATCCCGGCGTGTGCCTGCTGCTCAGCTCGGCGGATCCCGACAGCCTGGCCCGGGAGCGACTCGACGCGGTAGCCGCCACCCGCGACGGTTTCGAGTTGGCCGAGATCGACCTCGAACAACGCCGCGAGGGCGACGTCCTCGGCGCCAGCCAGTCCGGGGTCCGCAGTAGCCTCCGCCTGCTCCGCGTGCTCAGCGACGCCGATGTGATCGGTCAGGCCCGAGTCATCGCCGATCGCTGTATCGCAGACGATCCCGACCTCGACGATCCGGGTCTGGCCGACGCGGTGACCGCGGTCGAACTGCGCGCCGCCGGCGAATGGCTCGAGCGCTCATGACGCGTTCTTGTCTGTCGCGCTCCGCGCTCCGCGGACATGAGCTCCGCAGAGTCTCGCTCGTTCGGTCGCGCTCCCGGGCGACGAGAAGCGTGTCGCTCAGGATCGCTCCTCACTCCCGAGAACTCCGCTCATGACCCGGATCATCGCCGGGGCCAGCGGCGGGCGGCGGCTGGCCGTGCCGGCCGGGAGCAGCACGCGTCCCACCACCGACCGGGTCCGCGAGGCGTTGTTCTCGACGATCACGGCCTGGGCCGGTCGGTCGGCGGCGGGCGTCGATGGGGCTCTGGCCGGGCTCTCCTTCGCCGACCTGTTCGCGGGCTCGGGTGCCGTCGGCCTGGAGGCAGCCAGTCGCGGCGCGGCACCGGTAGTGCTGATCGAGCGCTCCCGGCGAACCGCCGCCCTCGCCACCCGCAACGCGCGGGAGCTGGAGCTGGACGCCACGGTGGTCACCGCAGCGGTCGAGGTGTGGGCGCGTCAGACGGCCACCCACTCCTACGACGTGATCTTCGCCGACCCCCCGTACGAGGTCCCGACCGGCAACGTCGAGGACCTGGTGAGCGGCGTCCTCGCGAGCGGTTGGCTCGCGGAGTCGGGCCTCGTGGTCGTCGAGCGCTCCAGCCGAACGACCCCGCTCACCTGGCCGGCCGGGTTGACGCCGCGTCGCCCGCGCTCGTACGGCGAGACCGTCCTGTATCTCGCGGAGTCAAGATGGGCGGAGCGATAGCGTCGGGCACCAACAGACCGCAGCAGGACGCGAAAGGTGGAGCGTCGAATGGACTACAAGCTCGAGGTCATCGGGATCCCGGTGTCGGATGTCGACATCGCCAAGACGTTCTACAGCGACGTGGTCGGCTTTGTGGTCGACCACGACGTCTCGCAGGTCCCGGGCATGCGGGTGGTGCAGTTGACCCCGCCGGGCTCGGCGTGCTCCATCGTCATCGGTGAGGGCCTCCCGCTGGGTGAGCCGGGAAGCACCAAAGGCGCTCAGCTCGTCGTGTCCGACATCGACACGGCCCGCGAGGAACTGGTGGCGCGCGGACTCGCGATCACCGACGTGCAGCAGTTGGGACCGGTCGGGGCACCCGGGTCCCGGTTCGCGTTCTTCGCCGACCCGGACGGCAACGGCTGGTCGGTCCAAGAGATCAAGCGGGAAGAGATCCAGCCCGGATGACCAGGGCTGTCTGCCCAGGTTCGTTCGATCCGGTCACCCGCGGGCATCTAGACGTCATCGGCCGGGCCGCAGCGCTGTTCGACGAGCTGATCATCGCGGTCGGGGCCAACGTGGCGAAGAACGCCCTGTTCACACCAGCCGAGCGGGTCGCGATGCTCAGCGACGCCTGTGTCGCACTGTCCGGCGTGCGCGTGGCGGTGTTCGACGGGCTCCTGGTCGACTTCTGCGCCGAACACGACGTCCAGGCGATCGTCAAGGGCCTGCGCTTCGCCGCCGATTTCGACTACGAGTTGCCGATGGCGCAGATGAACCGGTCGCTGACCGGCGTCGACACCGTCTACGTTCCGACCGCTTCCCAGTGGTCGTTCGTGTCCAGCAGCCTCGTCCGGGAGGTCGCCGCGCTTGGGGGAGACGTCTCCGCCTACCTTCCTGAGGGCGTAGCGGAAGAGACCGTACGGCGCCTCCGGCAACGGATACGCTGAACGCGAGTGGGGACCGAAGGTGAGAAGGAGAGCATGGCCGACCGTACGACCGCAGAGGAAAAGCTGGCTGCTCTGCGGGAGATGATCATTTCCGCCCGATCCATGCCGATGTCGGCATCCTGCGTGATCAACCGCAACGACGTCCTGGCCGCCATCGACGACGTGATCGACAACCTCCCGGACGAGATCGCGGAGGCGCAGGACGTGATCGACGCCTCCTCGGCCAAGGTCGCCGCGGGCGAGGATCAAGCCGCTCAGATTCTTGCCCGCGCGCGGGAACAAGCCACCGGTCTGGCCAAGCACACCGAGGTGATCCGGGTGGCCGAGGCCGAGGCCGCCAAGATCAAAGCCGACGCGGAGGAGGAGGCCGCCGCCCTCCGCCGGGAGACCGACATCTTCATCGATTCCCGGATGGCCAGCTTCGAATCCGTCCTGCACAAGACCACCAGCCAGGTCACGACCGCGCGCCAGCGGCTGGCGCAGCGCAGCCAACTCGACGGCCGCGGCGCCGATGCCGCCGAGAGCAGGGCGTAGTCGCGACCGGACACCGGCGGAGCAGGCGCTCCACCGCGGCGGTCGGCTTCGTGGGGATCTGTCGCAATAACTGCACGCAGCATCGGGCATGCCCGATTTCGGGCGTTCCGGTCCGTGCGTGCAGTTATTGCGTCAGGGCCTGCATTGACCGGGTCGACCAGGCCTCCCACGCCGGTTGCGGTACGGCCAACAGACCGAACTTGACTCAGAGTTCCGACTCCGCCGGGCCGAGTCCCTAGTGGGATCGAGACCGGCGAGCTGGCCTTCGTTCTCGGGCCGCCTGACGCAATTGTGGATCGCGTTCCGGGAACAAGGGCTCTAAAGGCCCGTCGGAGCAAACGCGATCCACAATTGCGTCACACTGCTCGGCAACCGGGGGCCGGCGGAGACTGCGCGGCAACCAGAATCTCGTTCGCGCGGAATCCATGGGCGGTAATCCTTTCGGCGCCCGCACCATCTTCGACTGGCCGCGGCCCGCGGCGGCACCTCTCGACACGCGGAGCGTGCGCGAGCAAGACCGGTTTGTGAGGCGTAGTGCGCCCCGGTAAGCTGTTGCGTCGGTCACGGCGATGCCGCGGCCGTCTGTGCTTGGAGGGATAGCGATGGGCTCGCCGCATCGCCCGCTCGATACGCGATCAGGGCTGGTCCTGGACACCCACGATCTCGCTCGCCGCGCGGGCAGCATGAGGACTGTCCGCACCACCGCCGAGGCACCGACGGATCTCGGGATCGCCGTGATCGGGGTACCACCTGGTTCCCCCATCGACCTCGATCTTCGGCTCGAGTCGGTGGTGGAGGGGGTGCTGGTCACCGGCACGGCGGTCGTCCAGCTGAGCGGGGAGTGCGTGCGCTGCCTGGTCGGGATCTCCGATGAGTTGGAGGTCGATGTCCAGGAGCTGTTCACCTACTCCGAAAGCGAAGCGGACACCGACGAAGCGTCGCGGCTGCACGGCGAACTGATCGACCTGGAGCCGGTCCTCCGCGACCAGGTGGTGCTCGAGTTGCCGTTCCAACCGGTGTGTTCGGATGATTGTGCGGGTCTGTGTGTCGAGTGCGGCACGAACCTCAACGATCATCCCGGCCACACGCACCGCGACGGCATCGACCCACGCTGGTCGGTGCTCGCCGAGCGTGCGCATCGAGGGGGACGACGAAGCGAAGATCGACGGCACCAGCCGTAACTGAGGAAGAGAGAAGATCGTGGCCGTTCCCAAGAGGCGGATGTCCCGGAGCAACACCCGGCACCGCCGGTCGGCGTGGAAGGCGACCGTGCCGGCTTTGGTGGTCTGCACCAACCCGGCCTGCCGCCAGAAGCATCTGCCGCACACCGCCTGCCCGTCCTGCGGTCAGTACGGTCCCCGCAACGGCCGTCGCCAGGTCCTCGAGTCCTGATCAAGTCGGTGAGCGGACCTCGGACGTCAGACTCCCGGCGGAGGCGTTGCTCGCCCAGCTCGGGATGAGCGTCCGCGCCGAGCTGCTTGATCACGCGCTCACGCACCGCTCGTACGCGTACGAGCAAGGCGGTCTCCCGACGAACGAGCGGCTGGAGTTCCTTGGCGACTCCGTGCTCGGTCTGGTGGTCACCGAGCATCTGTTTCGCACCTATCCGGAGCACTCCGAAGGGCAGCTGGCGAAGCTCCGTGCCGCGGTGGTGAACTCCCGCGCACTCGCCGACGTCGCTCGAGACCTGAACCTGGGATCACTGGTCCGCCTCGGCCGCGGCGAGGAGACCACCGGGGGGCGTGACAAGTCCTCGATCCTGGCCGACACGATGGAGGCCGTGATCGGGGCGGTGTTCCTCGAGCACGGCATCGACGCCGCCCGCATCTTCGTGCACTACCTCTTCGACGACCTGATGGCCGACGTCGCCACCCGCGGCGCCGGTCTGGACTGGAAGACGAGTCTGCAGGAGATCTCCTCCATCGCCGGACTCGGTGTGCCGCTGTACCAGATCGTGGAGTCCGGTCCCGACCACGCGAAGAGCTTCCGGGCGATGGTCGTCATCGGTGAGTCCACGTACGGCCCCGGCGCCGGCCGGAACAAGAAGGAAGCCGAGCAGAACGCCGCGGCGGTCGCGTTCGCGGCCCTCAAGAACGCCGTGTCCGATGAGGTGTCGGACGCGATCCCGAACCCGGTCGCGGACGCGTCGACGACGAACTAGCGGATGCCGGAGCTCCCTGAGGTCGAGGTGGTCCGGCGCGGTCTGGCCGCCGGCATCACCGACCGGACCATCGCCGCCGTCGAGGTCCTGCATCCGCGGCCGGTACGCCGACACCTCGCCGGCGCCGAGGACTTCGCCACCGTTCTGGTCGGTCGCACCTTCGCCGAGCCGCGGCGACGGGGCAAGTATCTGTGGCTGCCGCTGACCGACGGCGACGCGCTGCTCGCGCACCTGGGCATGAGCGGCCAGTTCCGGCTCGATCCGACGCGGACGCACCGGACGCCGTCAACACCCGGATCCGGTTCCGGTTCGCCGACGGTGACCCGGAGCTGCGCTTCGTCGACCAGCGGATGTTCGGCGGGTTGTCCCTGTCGCCCGGCGGCGCCGACCTGCCGGTCGAGGTGGCCCACATCGGGTTGGACCCGTTCGACCCCCACTTCGACGTCGACCGGGTCGCGGCCCGAATCCGGCGGAAGCGGACCGGCATCAAGCGGGCGCTGCTCGACCAGACGGTGGTCTCGGGGATCGGCAACATCTACGCCGACGAGGCCCTGTGGCGGTCCCGTACCCACTACGCCCGCGCCACCGACACCATGACCCGGGCGGCGGTCGTCGCGGTGCTGCGCAGCGCCGCCGAGGTGATGCAGGCCGCGCTCGGCGAGGGCGGTACGTCCTTCGACTCTCTGTACGTCAACGTCAACGGCTCCAGCGGCTACTTCGAGCGCTCCCTGGCCGTGTACGGCCGCGAGGGCGAGCCCTGCCCCCGCTGCGGCTCCGCCATCCGCCGGGAGCCGTTCATGAACCGCTCCTCCTACCGCTGCCCGCGCTGCCAGCGCGCGCCGCGGCACGCCCGGTTCTAGCTTTCGTAGCATTTCCTGCGGTCAGGGCCGAGCGGCCAGGAACAGGAAGGCGGCCAGCAGGACCAGGTGCACGACGCCCTGCAGACGGGTCGCCCGGCCGGGCACGACGGTCAGCACGCCGACGACGATGGTCACCGCCAGCAGCACCATCTGGGTGGCACCGAGCCCGAGCAGCAGCGGCCCGGGCAGCCAGATGGAGGCCAGCGCGATCGACGGGGATGGTCAGGCCGATGCTGGCGATCGCCGAGCCGAAGGCGAGGTTGAGGCTGACCTGGATCCGGTCCCGCCGGGCGGCGTTGGCGGCGGCCAGCGTCTCCGGGGCCAGCACCAGCAGGGCGATCACCACACCGACGAACGACGGCGGCAGACCCAACCCGGCCACCGCCGCCCTCGATCGTCGGCTGCTCGACCTTGGCCAGCCCGACCACGGCGACGAGGGCCACCAGCAGCAGCCCCAGACTGATCAGCGCGGTCCGGTTGCTCGGCGGGCCGGCGTGTTGCTCGTCCATGATCTCGCCGTCGGCGCGACCGGGAGGAAGAAGTCGCGATGCCGCACGGTCTGGGTCAGCACGCAGGCGGCGTACAGGACGAGGGAGGCCAGTGCCGCGAAAGCCAGCTGGCTGGGCGAGAACTCCGGGCCCGGTCGCGTTGTGGTGAAGGTCGGCAGCACCAGGCTGAGGGTCGCCAGGGTCGCGACGGTGGCCAGCGCGGCTCCGCTGCCCTCGGCGTTGAAGAAGGTCAGGTCCTTCCGGATGGCACCGAGCAGCAGGCAGAGGCCGACGATCCCGTTGCAGGTGATCATGACGGCGGCGAAGACGGTGTCGCGGGCCAGGGACGCGTACTCCGGCTTGCCGGAGCTCATCAGGGTGACGATCAGACCGACCTCGATCACGGTCACCGCGACCGCCAACAGCAGCGAGCCGAACGGTTCGCCGACCCGGTGGGCGACCACCTCGGCGTGGTGGACCGCACTCCAGCACCGCGGCGGCCAGCGCCAGCGCCACCAGCACCACCACGACCGTGCCCACGCTGCGGCCCCAGGTGAGGACCAGCGCCACCGCGGCCACCGGCGGGCGATGGTCGTCCAGCGGATCCGGCGCAGCGGTCGTCCGCCGCCGCCGCCTCCGCCATGCGCCACAGCCTGTCAGAACGATGTCGGAGCCTATGGATAGCGTCCGAGTATGGCTCAGCTGATCGCACGGTTCTCGGTCACCGGTTGGGACGAGCTCCCCCTGGACGGACTCGACGGCGGCTGGGTCGACGCCGTGCGCATGCGCAAGACGTTCTCCAGCGGTCTCGAGGGCGAGAGTGTCGCCCTCTTCGTCTCGGCCGGAGAGGTCGAGGGCCAGCGCTGCTACTTCGCCACGGAGCGGATCACCGGTCGAACCGAGGATGGGGCGTCGGGGAGCGTGACGGTCCAGCACGGCGGACTCGAGTCGGCTCCGGAGCGCTGGTTCGGCCAGATCGTGCCGCAGTCCGGTGACGGCGAGTTCGCCGGTTGGTCGGGAACGGCCCGGATCGAGCACGACGACCAGGGCGCCTACTTCGTCTTCGACCTTGCCTGATCTGCCTGCTCGCCTCCGCGTCCCTCGCGAGTAGGGTCCAGCGTGCTCGTCGAGCCCGCGGTCACGTATCGGACGTCCTATCTGGCCGCCCGCGACGAGGATCCGGCTCTCCCGCAGGCCTGGGTGGCCGACGGCCTGCGCCTCGAGGTCGATGCTGGACTTCGCCGAGTTCGTCCGCCGGCTCCGGGCCGACGCCGATCCCCGGCCTTCCCGCGGCCGCCCGGCTGGGTGCCCTGCACGACCTTGTGGTGGGTCGAGGATGGCGGAGTTCCTGGCCCGGGTGACCATCCGGCACGAGCTGGTCGGCACCCTGAAGACGCTCGGCGGACACATCGGCTACTGGGTCCGCCCGTCGGCTCGCCGGCGAGGCGTCGGCACCCGCGGCCTTCGTCGGCCTGCCTGCCGTACGCGTACGACCTCGGCATCGACCCCGCGCTGGTGACCTGCGACTCCGACAACGAAGGGTCCCGTCGGATCATCGAGCGCGGCGGCGGCCGGTTCGACAACGTGATCGGGATCAAGCGCCGCTACTGGGTGCCTACCCGTCCCACCGTGGCGCGACGGGTCGGCACCGGCTGCCTTGTAACTCGTGCGACTCGCTCAATCGTGGAACGTCTCCGTCATTACCTCTTCGTCCGGCACAGCCACAACTGGATCCTGCTGTTCCGGTTCGGGCTGGTCGGCAGGTACCGGCGTTCTCGTCAATCTGCTCACGGTCATTCTCTGCAACAAGATCGGCCCGAACGCGTACGGCGTGGCGGTCGACCTGCCGTTCACCGACTTCAACATCCGCTGGTACCACGTCGTTCTCCACGATCGCCTTCCTGGTGGCGAACCTGTGGAACTTCCAGCTCAACCGGCTGTGGACGTTCCGCAGCGCCGCGCACGCCGGCTGGCTCAAGGAGTACCTGCCGTTCCTGGCGGTCGGGCTGCTCGGGCAGATCGTCGGTCTCGGCATCCTGACGCTGCTGATGCACCCCGGCTCGTGATCCTCTCGTTGCCGTCATCGGTCTTCGACAACACCACCGGCTTTCGCACCAAGCTCTACTGGGCCCAGCTGATCACCATCGCCGTGGTGACCCCGCTGTCGTTCGTGCTGAACAAGCTCTGGACGTTCTCCGCCGTACGGGGGATGTCCGGTGGCACGCCAGGGAGGACACGCCCGCCGTCGACCCGGTGACGTCCCCGGCGGGGTCAGTCCCGGCCGACCTAGGGTGGCAGTGCTCGCCGGCGAACCCGTGAGAAAGGTGCCCGGGTGTACCTCAAGAGCTTGGCCCTGCGCGGCTTCAAGTCCTTTGCCTCGGCCACGCACCTGAACTTCGAGCCGGGCATCACCTGCGTGGTCGGCCCGAACGGCTCCGGCAAGTCGAACGTGGTCGACGCCCTCAGCTGGGTGATGGGGGAGCAGGGGGCGAAGACGCTGCGCGGCGGCAAGATGGAGGACGTCATCTTCGCCGGCACCGCCCAGCGGGCCCCGCTCGGCCGGGCCGAGGTCGTGCTCACGATCGACAACTCCGACGGCGCACTGCCGATCGACTACAGCGAGGTGACGATCGCCCGGACCATGTTCCGCAACGGTGGTTCGGAGTACGCGATCAACGGGCGGACCGTCCGACTGCTCGACATCCAGGAGCTCCTGAGCGACTCCGGGCATCGGTCGCGAGATGCACGTGATCGTCGGTCAGGGTCAGCTCGACTCGATCCTGCAGGCCACCCCGGAGATCCGCCGCGGCTTCGTCGAGGAGGCCGCGGGGGTGCTGAAGCACCGCAAACGCAAGGAGAAGGCGCTCCGCAAGCTCGAGGCCTGTGAGGGCAACCTGACCCGGCTGTCCGATCTGATCGCCGAGATCCGGCGCCAGCTGAAACCTCTGGGCCGGCAGGCCGAGGTGGCGCGCAAGGCGGCGGTGATCCAGGCGACGTTGCGGGACGCCAAGGCCCGGCTGATCGCCGACGACCTGGTCCAGGCCACGTCGGCGCTCGAAGCCGACCTGGCCAGCGAGGCCGAGACGAAGCGGCGGCGGCTCGAGCTGGAGCAGGCGCTCGATCAGGCCCGCGCGCTCGAGACGCAGGCCGAGAGCGACGTTCGCGCCTGCGTGCCGCGGCTGCACGCCGCCCAGGAGAGCTGGTACGGGCTGGCCGCCCTGCGGGAGCGGGTCGAACTCGACCCTGTCCATCGCCCGGGAGCGGATGCGCAACGCCGACGACGATCCCGGTGAGCAGCGCTGGAGTCGTGATCCCGCCGAGCTGGACGCCGAGGCGGACACCGTCGAGGCCGAGGAGCGGCAGTTGGCGCTCCGGGTCGCCGAGCTGGCCGACGAACTGGAGCAGGCGACCGCCGCCCGAACCGCGGCCGAGGAGGCCCACCGCGCCGAGGAGGACCGGCTGGCCGCCGTGTTCCGGGCCGCGGCCGATCGCCGGGAGGGCTGGCCCGGCTGACCGGGCAGGTCAATTCGCTTCGCAGCCGCGCCGAGGCCGCCGACGCCGAGATCGGGCGGCTGACCACGGCGCACGGCAGGCGACGGAGCGGGCCGAGCAGGCCAGTCGCGCGTTCACCAGCACCGAGTCGAAGGTGGCCGGGCCTCGATGCGGGTGAGCTCGGCCTGGACGTCGAGCACGAGGCGGCGGTCGAGGTGCTGTCGGGTCTGGACGCCGAACTCGCCGAGTCTGCGGCGCGAGGAGCTGGCGGCGGCGCAGACCCGCGCCGCGCTGGCGGCCCGGGTCGAGGCGCTGCACGTCGGGCTGCAGCGCCAGGATGCCTCGGCGGCGTTGCTGGCCGCCACCGATCAGGTCGGCGGTCTGCTCGGCTCGGTCGCCGCACTGATCTCGGTGGAGCCCGGCTACGAGACCGCGGTTGCCACCGCCTTCGGTTCGGCGGCCGACGCCGTCGCGGTGGCCGGACTGGACGCCGCCCGGCAGGCCTTCGACCACCTCAAGGCCGAGGATCTCGGGCGGGCCGGCATGCTGCTCGGGGCCGCGAGTCCGAGGGGCAGACCGACGAATCCGAGGAACGGCCCGAGACGCTGGCCGGCGCTGCCCGCGCTCGGCGCGGTACGCCGTCGACGTGGTCGACGTCGCGCCCGAGCTCCGAGCCGCCGTCCGCCGGGTGCTGCCGTAAGGTCGCCCTGGTCGAGGATCTGGACGCCGCGCACGGCTGGTGGCGGCGGTACCGGAGTGGTGGCGGTGACCCGCGACGGTGACGTGCTGAGCACCCACTTCGCCTCCGGCGGCTCGTCGGCGCAGCCCAGCCTGATCGAGGTGCAGGCGGCGATCGACGACGCGGAGTCCCGGCTGGCCGAGGCCAATCACGCGTGCGAACGGCTCCGGTTCGCCCAGAGCGAGCTCGAGGACCGACAGCGAGCCGCCTCGCAGACCGTCGAGGTCACCCTGGCCCGGCTGCACGAGTCGGACGCGGGGATGGCGGCGCTCGCCGAGGAGCTGGCCCAGTTGAGCGCCGCCGCGCGGTCGGCGCACGGTGAGGCGGAGCGCCTGCTTGGCGGCGGTCGCTCAGGCCGAGCAGGCGCGGGACGGCCGACCTGTCCGGCCTGGCGGAGCTGGAACACCGGCTCGAGCTGGCCAACGACGGGGACGACGAGGTCGAGCCGGATCCGGGAGAGCGCGACCGGCTCGACGATGTGGCACAGTGCGGCCCGCGCGGCCGAGATGGACGCCCGGCTTGCGTTGCGCACCATGGAGGAGCGGGTCCGCTCCCTGGCCGGTCGGACCGAGACGCTGCGCGGCAGCCGCGGAGCAGGAACGGCAGGCTCGGGCCCGCGCCGTCGCCCGCTGGGAACGGCTGCGGCGCGAGGCCGCCACGGCGGCTGCGGTGGCGGCGGCCGGGAGGTGGCTGGCGGATCGCGTCGAGGCGTCCCTCGCGGCCGCGGCCGATCGAGCGGACGCAGGCGGAGGTCGCCCGGACCGAGGCCGACGAGGCGTTGAGCGCCGCGCGGGCCCGGGTGCGCAGTCTGGCGCTGGACTTCGAGGCCCTGGTCGACACGGCCCATCGCGACGAGATGGCCAGGACGGAGCAGCGGCTGCGGGTGGAGGGGCTGACCGAGAAGGCCCGGGAGGAGCTTGGCCTGAGCGCCGAGGCCCTGGTCGGTGAGTTCGGGCCCGACCTGCCGGTGCCGGTGCTGACCGCCGATGCCGAGCCGACGGCCGGCGACGACCATGCGGGCGAGCCGCCGGTCGTGCCGTACGTACGCGAGGAGCAGCAGAAGCGGCTGCGGATCGCGGAACGGGAACTCGCGGTCCTCGGTCGGATCAATCCGCTGGCCCTGGAGGAGTTCGATGCGCTCGAGGAGCGTCACCGGTTCCTGTCGGAGCAGTTCGACGACCTGAAGAGGACCCGGGCCGACCTGGCCGACATCATCACCGAGGTCGACGAGCGGGTGCAGCAGGTTTTCGCCGAGGCGTACGCGGACGTGGCCAGCGCCTTCGAGCGGGTCTTCGCCCGACTGTTCCCGGGCGGGGAGGGCCGGCTCATCCTGACCGAGCCCGGCGACTGGCTCAACACCGGCATCGACGTCGAGGCGCGCCCCCCGGGTAAGAAGGTGAAGCGACTGTCGCTGCTGTCGGGCGGGGAGCGGTCACTGGTGGCCGTGGCGTTCCTGGTGGCGCTGTTCGTCGCCCGGCCGAGCCCGTTCTACATCCTCGACGAGGTCGAGGCGGCCCTGGACGACACCAACCTCGGTCGGCTGCTGGAGATCTACGAGGAGCTGCGGGCCAACAGCCAGCTGCTGGTGATCACCCACCAGAAGCGCACCATGGAGATCGCGGACGCGCTGTACGGGGTGACGATGCGCGGTGACGGCGTGTCGGCGGTCATTTCCCAGCGGATGCGGGAACCGTCGGAGTCGGTGGCCTGATCGTAACGAAACCGAAAGCAGAAGTTAGCCGAGATCGACCTGTTTCCATCGGTGGTCTTTGCTTCACTATCGTACGAAAGCTCCACGAACTGATGAGAAAGGCTTGATCATGGTCCCGGTCCTCGTGGCGATGGTGGTGATCCTGGCCGTCGCCGGGGTGACCGCCGGCCTCGTCGTGATGGGCATGGAGGGCCGTGGTCAGCGGCGGGCCCCCAAGTTGGCCGGCACCATGGCCAGAGCGGCGCGCCACCTGAACGGCGACGGACACCTTTCGCAGCGGGTACGCGTGCGCCGCTGATCGGAGTAGCCCGCACGCGGGCTGGTTCAGCGAACATGGCGGTCCGGGCGCCGCCCCTAGGATGTCGCCCGTGGACGCAATGACCATCTGGTTCGTCGTGGGCGGCATCGTGCTCGCCGCCTTCGTGGTGGTCGGCCTCGTGGCGGTGAACCGCCGGTCGATTCGGCGAGGCGAGCGGATCCGTGAGCTTCCGGCCGACCCCGGATCGCGGCCGAGCCAGCCCGCCGTCGACGCCGGGGACGAGTCCGGGCCGTCCGTCGACGTCGCCGAGCGGCCGTTCGCGACTCCGCCGGTGGCACCGGACCTGGACCCGTACCCCGAGCTGGTCGTCGAGCCCGAGATCGAGCGTCCCGAACCGCCCGCGAGCCGGCTGGCCCGGCTCCGGCAGCGACTGGCGGGATCGAACAACCTCCTCAGCCGCGGCCTGTTGATGCTGATCACCCGCGATCGGATCGACGAGGACACCTGGGAGGACTTCGAGGACACGCTGATCACCTCCGACCTCGGTCTCGGTCCGACCACCGAGCTGGTCGAGATCCTGCGGGCGCGGCTCCGGGTCGAGGGCGTGGGCGACCCCGGCAAGGCCCGCACGATCCTGCGCGAGGAGCTCGTGAAACTCGTCGACCCCACCCTGGATCGCAACCTCAACGTCACCCGATTCGAGTTTCCGGCGGTGGTCATGGTCGTCGGGGTGAACGGCACCGGAAAGACCACGACGGTGGGGAAGCTCGCGCGGGTGCTGGTCGCCGAGAACAAGGACGTCCTCCTCGGGGCCGCCGACACTTTCCGCGCTGCCGCCGCCGACCAGCTGGAGACCTGGGGCGACCGGGTCGGGGTGCCGACCGTACGCGGAGCCGAGGGTGCCGACCCGGCCAGCGTTGCGTTCGAGGCGGTGAAGTCCGGAGTCGAGCAGGAGGTCGACGTGGTGGTGATCGACACCGCCGGCCGGCTGCACACCAAGACCGGCCTGATGGACGAACTGGGCAAAGTGAAGCGCGTGGTGGAGCGGCAGGCTCCGGTGAGCGAGGTGCTGCTGGTGCTCGACGCCACCACTGGCCAGAACGGCCTCACCCAGGCGCGGATCTTCGCCGAGGTCGTCGCCGTGACGGGCATCGTGTTGACCAAGCTCGACGGCTCCGCCAAGGGTGGCATCGTCATCCAGGTGCAGCGGGAGCTCGGCGTACCGGTCAAACTGGTCGGACTCGGCGAGGGCGTCGACGACCTCGCCCCCTTCGACCCGGAGACCTTCGTCGACGCCCTGCTGGAACCAGCCGCTTGATTAGAGCTGCGCCGTAGCCGATGCGGCCCGTCGTTTCCCGCCAGGTGGCGTACGACGCAGCGGTACAGCATCACCTCGGCTGCGTCATCCGCCATGTCACGGATAACGACATAGGGCCGCAGCAGGGAAGCTTCGCCACGTAGGGTGCTCGGGTGGAAGAACGCATTCTCGGTCGAACCGAACGACCCGTCTCCGTCGTGGGACTCGGCACCTGGCAGCTCGGAGGGAACTGGGGTGAGGTCTCCGATGAGGAGGCCCTGGCCGTGCTGGAGGGCGCTGTCGAGGCCGGTATCACCTTCTTCGACACCGCCGACGTCTACGGCGACGGCCGCAGCGAGCAGTTGATCGGCCGGTTCATGAACGACAACCCGGACCTGGTGCTGACGGTGGCGACCAAGATGGGCCGCCGCGTCGACCAGGTCCCAGAGAACTACACGCTGGCCAACTTCCGCGCCTGGGTCGACCGATCCCGGTTCAACCTCGGTGTCGACCGACTGGACCTGGTCCAACTGCACTGCCCGCCGACCGCGGTCTACTCCGCCGATGCGGTCTACGACGCCCTCGACGAGCTGGTCCACGACGGAAAGATCGCCGCATACGGGGTCAGCGTCGAGACCACCGACGAGGCCCTGACCGCAATCTCCCGGCGCGGCACGGCGACCGTCCAGATCATCCTGAACGCATTCCGGCACAAGCCGCTCGAGTACGTCCTGCCCGCCGCCCAGCAGGCCGGCGTCGGCATCATCGCGCGGGTGCCGCTCGCCAGCGGCCTCCTCAGCGGTCGCTACACCACGTCGACGACCTTCGCGGACAACGACCACCGCACATTCAATCGGGGCGGACAGTCCTTCGACGTCGGCGAGACGTTCTCCGGGGTGGACTTCGAGCAGGGCGTGGCGGCCGCGCAGGCGTTCTCCGAACTGGTCTGGGACCGGTTCAAGGGGGACGTGACCCCGGCCCAGGCGGCACTGGCCTGGATCATCCAGACCGAGGGCGTCACCTCGGTCATCCCCGGCGCCCGCTCCGTCGAACAGGTGCAGGCGAACGCCGCCGCCGCGGACGTCGAGGACCTGGGACCGGAGTTCCGCGACCGGGTCCGCGATCTTTACGACCGGGAGATCCGCGAAGCGGTGCACAGCCGCTGGTGAAGCACCGCCGCTGGTGAAGCTGCGAGCGTCGAGGTTCGCGCGAGCAGCTCTCAACCAATCAGCCGGCGGTCGAGCTGCTGCTCGAGACCCCGTGGTTGACCGCCTCCAGCAGAGCGCTGATGAAGGCCGGAAGATCACCGGGGTTGCGACTGGTGATCAGGTTGCCGTCCACGACGACCTGCTCGTCGACCCACTCACCGCCGGCGTTGCGGATGTCGGTCTGCAGACTCGGCCAGGACGTGAGCCGCTTGCCGCGGAGCACACCGGCCTCGATCAGCGTCCAGGGCGCGTGGCAGATCGCCGCCACCGGCTTGCCGGAGTTCACGAAGTCCTCGACGAAGCTCACGGCGTCGGCGTCCATCCGCAGCGCGTCGGGATTGGCGACGCCGCCCGGCAGCACCAGCGCGTCGTAGTCGTCCACGGCAGCTGCGGAGACGGCCAGGTCGACCTCCTGGGTGTCCGCCTTGTCCAGGTGCTCGAAGAGCTGCACTTTGCCCGTCTCCGGGCTCAGCAGCTGCGGCGTGTGCCCGGCGTCGGTCACGGCCGCCCAGGGCTCGACGAGTTCGGCCTGCTCGATGCCTTCGGCCGCGACCAGGAATGCGATCTTCTTTGTTTCCGCCATGCTCCCAAGCTATCGCTTACGCCGTAAACAGCTCAGGCCAGGGTGTGTCCGCCGTTCACCGAGATGCGTTGCCCCGTGACGAATCCGGCGGCGTCGGAGGCCAGATAGGCGACCACGCCGGCGATGTCTTCCGGCGTCCCCATCCGGCCCAGTGGCACGTCCGCCCGGTACGCCTCGGTGTCGGCGCCGACGTGGCGTTCGACGGGGATGAAACCCGGCGCCACGAGGTTGACGGTGATCCCGTACGGACCGAGCTCGCGCGCCCACACCTTCGTCAATCCGGCCTGAGCGGCCTTGGCCGCGGTGTAGGCCGACCAGAGCGGCTTCGACCGGTCGACCATGTCGGAGCCGATCATGATCACGCGCCCGTACGAGTGCTCCCGCATCCTCGCCAGCGCGGCCTGGACCAGCAGCGTCGGGCTCTTGACGAAGTACGTCAGCTGGTCGAGGTGATGCTGCCAGGTGAGCTCGTCCACCGGGGTCGGCGGCTGCGGCCCGGTGGCGTTCGCCACGACGGCGAGTACGGGCCCGAGGTCCGCCTCAGCCTGCGCCACGAGCTGCCGTACGTCGGTTTCGTCGGTCGCGTCGCCCGCGTAGGCCTCCGCCCGACCACCGGCGGCACGGATGTCGGAAACCACCCGCTCGGCCGACTCGACATCGCTCCGGTAGTTGACCGCCACCGCCCAGCCTCCGCCGGTCAGCCGGCGCGCGATGACCGCACCCAGTCCGCGCGAGGCGCCGGTGACGACCGCGTGTTCACGAGAGCGGCTTGCCGAGATGGATCGCCTGGCTGTGGGCGCCGTAGTAGCCGAAGGGTGCGATGTCGGTGTAGCCGGCCGCCCGGTACAACCCGACCGCCTCGACCTGGACCGGGCCCGTCGTCAAGATCATCATCTTTGCCCCGTGCGCCGCCGCGTCCTCTTCGAGTGCGCGCAGCAGGGTTCGGCCGTACCCATGGCCGCGGAGCGCTGGTGCGACGAACATCCGGCGGATCTGGGCGCGGCGTCCCGCATCGTCCGCGGTGAAGTGCCAGCCGCCCATGGCCACCGCCACGTCGTCGACGTAGCCGATCAGGAAACCTCCGTCCGGCGCCGAGAAGTGCTCGACCGTCAAGGGATCGCGGTCGGGCCCGCCGTAGATTTCCACGTAGTACCGCTGAGCCTGCTCGGTCAACGCCTCGGCGTCGGGGTCGTCGTAGCGCGCGATCCGCAGGTCGAGCAGGTCCGGCACGAGCGACACCTTACGAGGAGGTGCAACGGCATGCCTGAGGGCGATACGGTCTACCTCCTCGCCCGGCGCCTCGACCGGTCGCTGAAGGGCGCGCGCGTCACCCGCGGCGAGCTTCGCGTCCCCGCCCACGCTGTCGACGATCTCGCCGGTTGCACCGTCCTCGGGCACGACACGCACGGCAAGCACCTGCTGACCCGGTTCGACTCCGATCTGACGCTGCACACCCATCTTCGAATGGACGGGTCCTGGACCGTCGTGCGTCCCGGCAAGCACCTCCCGTCGAAGCTCATGCCGGACGTACGGGTGCTGCTGGCCGTCGAGAACGGCCCGACCGCGTACGGGCTGTCGTTGCCGGTGGTCGAGTTGATTCGCACCGCCGACGAACCCGAGGTCCTCGGGTACCTCGGGCCGGACCCGCTGCGCGACGACTGGGATCGTGATGCCGCGATCGCCCGGCTCAGTGCCGATCCGAGCCGACCGCTGGCCGCGGCACTGCTCGACCAGCGCAACCTCGCCGGACTGGGCAATCTCTGGGCCAACGAGATCGCGTTCCTCCGCGGCTACAGCCCGTGGACGCCCATCGGCGAGGTCGACGTCCCGGCCACGGTGGCGCTGGCCGCGCGGGCCCTCCGCCATTCGGCCCGAACTCCGGGCGCCCTGCAGGTCACCACAGGGAACAATCGCCGCGGCGCCGAGCACTGGGTGAGCGGACGGGCGGGTCAGCCGTGCCGACGCTGCGGGACCCGGATCGCCGCCGTGGCCGAAGTGCCTGGCGATCCTGATCGCCGCCGGACCTGGTGGTGTCCCCGGTGCCAACCTGGCCCCGGACCGGACTCGGGGCACTAGCGCAGCTCGATGATCTCGGCCGAGATCAACTTCGCGTCCTCGATCCGGAGGACGCCCAGGGTGCCGTACGGCTGGCGCCGCTTGTCGGTCGGCGAGCCGGGGTTGAAGATCCGCAGGTCACCCTCGGTTGCGTCCATCGGGATGTGGGAGTGGCCGAAGATCACGAGATCGGCGGCGGGAAATCGCCGGCGCATGCGGGCCACGCGACCGGTGCGTTGCCCGCTGTCGTGGATCATCCCCACCGTCAGGCCGGCGAGATCGAGCTCGAGCGTCTCGGGGGCGCCCCAGTCGGCGACGTCGGGACCGTCGTTGTTGCCGAGCACCACCCGGACGGGCGCGAACTGCGCGAGCTCGTCCAGCACAGCGGCCGTGCAGACGTCGCCGGCGTGCAGGATCAGGTCGGCGCCGACGAGGTGGTCGGCCACGGCTCGTGGGCAGACCTTCCAGAACCGCGGCGCGTGCGTGTCGGAGATCACCACCACGCGCACGGGATGATCTTGCCAGCAGGGAAGGCGGTGCCGCGCCAGGGTGTTGTCACTCGTGATGGCACTCACGAAGGAACTCGACACGCGCCGCTGGCTCCCGAAACGGGTCCTGATCACCGCGCCGGCGGCCGAGCAGCCGCATACGGCAGAGATCCTTCGCCGCTGCGAGACGTCCGGCGTCACCGACATCGAGACTCTGCCGAGCAACCGGCTGACCGGTCTCACCGGTGCGAGCGAGCGCGAGACGTACGCCCGGGCGAAGTCCACGCTGGCGGTGGTCGTGGCTCCTCCGAGTGCTCTGAAGCCGCAGCCCATCCCGCCCAGCGCCGACTGGCGGATCGACCTGGCCCGCGGGTGTCCGGCCCACTGCCAGTACTGCTACCTCGCCGGCTCGCTGAGCGGGCCTCCGGTCACCCGGGTCTACGCCAACCTGGACGACGTCCTCGCCCCGTTCGGCACCCACGCCGGCCGGGGTACTGTGACCAGCCCGACCGTCGCCCGCGGTCACGAGGGCACCACCTTCGAGTTGTCCTGCTACACCGATCCGCTGGGGATCGAGCACCTGACCGGGTCGCTGGCCGCCGCGATCAGCCGGGTCGGCGCCGGCGAGTTCGGTGACGACGTCTCGCTGCGCTTCACCACCAAGTACGACACCGTTTCGGAGCTGGTGGGTCTCGATCACCGGAGACGGACGCGGGTTCGCTACTCGGTCAACGCGGCGGAGGTCGCGGCCCGGTTCGAGGGCGGTACGGCCGCGATGCCGTCCCGCCTGGCGGCTCTGGCGGCCACGGCCCGGGCCGGCTATCCGGTCGGCCTGACCATCGCTCCCGTGATGCCGATTCCGGACTGGGTGAGCGCGTACGGCCAGCTCCTCACCGATGTCGCCGCGGCCCTCGACGGCGTACCGGACCTCGACCTCACCGCCGAGATCATCACGCACCGGTTCACCCCGGGCAGCAAGGACGTGCTGCTCGGCTGGTATCCGCGCACCAAGCTGGAGATGGACGAGGATTCGCGGTCAAAGAAGCGCTCCAAGTTCGGAGGCGTCAAGTACGTCTATCCGCGCGAGACCATGACCGAGATGCGCTCCTGGTTCGCGGTGGAGCTCGAGCGTCGCCTGCCGGCGGCCCGGCTGTTGTATTGGACCTGACGAGTACGTCCCCTGAGACTGTCTAAGGGCGCGGGAGTCATACGATCGGGTCGTGTTCGAGTCGGTGATGGACCAGCGCTACTACGACGCGGCGGCGGTCGACTACGACGAATCCCGGGGGGGCGCCGAGCGCGGCCGGGCCGCCGCCGTGGCCATCGCGACCCTGGTTCCCCCCGGTGGCCGGTGCGTCGACATCGCCGGCGGGACGGGCATCGTGTCGGCCGAACTCGCCGCTCAGGGTCGCGCCGTGCTGGTGGTCGACCTGTCGGTGGGGATGTTGGCCGTCGCGGCCCGGCGCCTGCCGGGGCGCGTGGCACAAGGACTCGGGAACCGGCTCCCCGTGGCCGATCGATCGGTGGATCTGGTCACGGTCATCTGGATGCTGAATCTCGTGCCGTCCGAGGTGGTCGACGCGGTGCTGGCCGAGGCAGCGCGTGTGCTCCGGGTCGGGGGTCACCTCGTGATCACCGTCGACAAGGAGCTGGCCCACAGTCCGACGCGTACCGACGGTGTCGACAGCGACAACGACAGCGACGAGCGCGTCACCGCGGTGGTGGCCGCTCACGGCCTGAAGCGAGTGGGTACGACCACCTTCAGCGGACGCAGTCCGTGGGGTTCGAGTTCTGACGGCGATCCGGTATTTCGGCTGGCGGCTTTCGCTCTGACGGAGGACGAACGGGGGGAACGATGAACGACGAGCACAAGGTGCTGCGGCGGGTTTTCGACGAGACGACGACCTACCTCGACGGACTGGACGAGCGGTTCGTGGCGGCCCGCACGGATGTCGACGGTGTGGTCGAGGCGCTCGGTGGACCGTTGCCCGAGGAGGGCGCGGATGCCCTCGCCGTCGTGGAGGAACTGATCGCCGGCGCCGAGCCGGGGCTGGTCGCGATGCCGTCCGGCCGGTTCTTCGGCTGGGTCATCGGCGGTGCGCTGCCCGGCGCTCTGGCCGCGGACTGGCTGACCTCGACCTGGGACCAGAACGCCGGTCTGCTGGCTTCCTCGCCCGCGGCGGCCGGCGTCGAGCGGGTCGCCGGCGCCTGGTTGCTCGATCTGCTCGGGCTCCCGCCGGAGTCCGGCGTCGGATACGTCACCGGCGCGATGATGGCCAACTTCACCTGCCTCGCGGCCGCCCGGTACGAGGTGCTGCGCCGGGTGGGCTGGGATGCCAACCGCGACGGACTCCAGGGC
This sequence comes from uncultured Actinomycetota bacterium, assembly GCA_963789345.1. Classification (GTDB taxonomy): domain Bacteria; phylum Actinomycetota; class Actinomycetes; order Propionibacteriales; family Propionibacteriaceae; genus Microlunatus. The sequence continues at coordinate 563,698 of CAWBKR010000001.1, forward strand.
GCACCCCGAGTCGACGTCGTCGTCGGTGCCGAGCGGCACGAGAGCGTCGACCTCGCGGCCCGCTATCTGGGCCTGGGGGAAGCGCGGAGCGTCGAGGTCGCCGCCGACGGGCAGGGCCGGCTCCGGTTGGACGCCCTGGCCGAGGTTCTGGATGGGCTGGAGCCCGGACCGACCATCGTCTGCCTGCAGGCCGGGAACGTGCACAGCGGCGCCTTCGATCCGTTGGCGGCGGCCATCGATCTCGCTCACGAGCACGGCGCGTGGGTCCACGTGGACGGCGCGTTCGGCCTGTGGGCCGCGGCCTCGCCGGACTACCGGCACCTCGTAGCCGGGGTGGAGCGGGCCGACTCCTGGACGACCGACGCGCACAAGACCCTCAACGTCCCGTACGACAACGGCATCGCCATCGTGGCCGACAGCGCCGCGCTCTACGCGACCATGGGGATGCATGCGGCGTACCTGATCCAGGACGAGCGCCCCGATCCCTTCGCCAGTGTTCCGGAGTTCTCCCGTCGCGCGCGGGGGTTCACGGTCTGGGCCGCGCTGCGCTCGCTGGGCCGTCGCGGCGTCGCCGAGATGGTCGAGGCCTTCTGCGCCCGCGCTCAGCGGTTTGCGACCGGACTGGCGCAGATGGAGGGCGTCGAGGTAGTGAACGACGTCGTCTTCACCCAGGTGGTCGTCTCGTTCGGGGAGGACGCGGTCACTCGCGAGGTGGCGTCTCGGCTCCTGCGGGAGGGCACGGCCTGGATGACCCCGTCGACCTGGCACGGACGCGCCGTCCTGCGGATCTCGGTGTCGAACTGGCGCACCACCGACGACGACGTCGATCGCACGCTCGCCGCCGTCCGCCGGGTGCTGGGCGAGGTCCGCTAGCGCCCCGGTGCGGTCGGCTGTGTGGGCGGACCCGGCACCGGCTGCCACATCCCGTAACCGCCCGGTTGGGGCCAGGGGCCGGGCGGGGCCGGTTCGGACACCGGCTTCGGCGTACGATCCCGGTCGAGCCAGCGTGCCCACAGGTACAGCAGGACCATAGGCAGGAAGGCGAAGATGAACAGCACGACCATGGTGAAGATCATCACCGGGATGTCGGCCAGCAGCTGTTGATCGGTGAAGGCGAAGGCGACGTACAAGGTGTAAGACAGGAATCCGTAGGCGACGGCGATGTAGAAGAACACCCGGACGACCTTGGCCGCGGTCCGCTGCAGCGGGATCAGCAGCGCACGCTTGATCACGGCGAGCCAGGCGCTGGTGGTGGTCGTCGAGGCCTCATGATCGGCGGTGGCCGTGATCATCATCGTCTGGTACGCCGCTTCGAGGTCGTGCAGCGCCCGCTCGCGGATGAACTGCCGCTGTTCGGGGGTGCCTGCGGCCAGCTTCTCGTGGGCCGACAGGTAGGCGTCGATGAACGTCACCGTCTGCGCCGCCACCTGGATGTCGCGGGCGCGGGAACTCTGATCCCGGCGCCGCACCTGGTTGCTCTTGAGCGCAATCCCCACCGCCGCCAGCACCGTGGTGAACAGCGGGCCGATGAAGGCCGCGATGATCTCCGAATCCATGGCGTTCCGATGCTAACGTGCCACGTCCACGAAGAGGGCCCGATGATCGGAAAGCCCCAGGTCCACCGCAGCGCTGTCGGTCACCGCGCCGAGGTCGCCGCGGAGCAGGATGTGGTCCAGCTGGATCTCCGCATTGTTTTGCGGGAACGTCGGATGGGCGGCCAGCGAGCGGAAGCCGCTGATCCGCTCCGGCTGCGGCGGCGGCATGTTGAGGTCGCCCATGATCACGACGGGCGAGGCGTACGGAGCGAGGTCACGTCGTAGCCGCTGGAGTTGGAGCCGGCGCCAACCGGGCACGAAGGAGAGGTGGGTGTTGGCCACGGTCAGCGGGCCGGAGGGGGTGTCGAACTCGCTCACCACCACCGCCCGGGGCTCCTCGCGGACCACGATCCACTTCCGCGGGCCGGAGAGCCAGAGCGGGAACGGCGGCCGGATGCGCGGCAGTCGGAGTACCTGCCAGTTCCGGGCGGGGAAGCGGGAGAGCAACGAGATCCCGTACGAAGCCTGGCCGGGTGCCTCCCGTCCGGTGGCGGCGATCCAGGTGGCTCCGGGCGTGCCGGCGATCGCGGCCACGAACCGGTGACTCTGTGCACCCATGGCGTCGGCGGCCACCGCCGTCAGATCGGCCAGGTGCGAGCGCGGCTGGTCCCGGTCGACTTCCTGCAGCGCGAGGATGTCGGCGTCCAGCGTGCGGACCGCGGCGATCAGCCGGTTGAGATCCACCACTCCGTCGGCCGGGGTCCGGCCGTGGAGCAGGTTGAAGGTGGCCAGCCGCATAGGTGAGAAGGTATCGAGCATGACGGTCGACGACGCGCCCGGTGACGCGGGACCGGGATCGCCTGCCCTCCGGGCCGCGCTGAAGCGAGCGGCCTCCGCGCTCAAGGCCGACAGCGTTCCCTTCGCCCTCGGCGGTGGCTACGGACTCTGGGTGCACGGCGCTCCCGAACCGTTGCACGACGTGGACTTCGTCGTTCCGGAGGACGACGTCGAGGCGGCCGCCCACTCGCTCGCCGCGGCCGGCCTGCGGGTGGAACGGCCACCCGAGGACTGGCTGTTCAAGGCCTACGACGGCGACGCCCTCGTCGACGTCCTGCACCGCCTCGAGGGTCGGATCGTCACCCGCGCGTTGACTGATCGCGCCGACGAGTTCGAGGTGCTCGGCATGCGGTTCCCGGTCCTGCCGGCCACCGACATCATGACGGCCAAGCTCGCCTCGCTGTCCGAGCACTACTGCGACTTCGCGGCCCTGCTGCCGGTGGTGCGGGCCGTCCGGGAGCAGCTGGACTGGACCCGGCTCCGTGCCGAGGCGACCGGTCAGCCGTTCGCCGAGGCGTTCCTGTTCCTGACCGATCGTCTGGGGATCTCAGCCCAGCAGGAGGACGCGTCGAGCGGTCAGGGTTGAATCCTGCTTGGTGGCCAGCACCCGGATCGTCGAGCCGACCTCGACGTCGGCGATCGCCGCATCCTCCTTGTCGCGGCGCACCCGGACGTCCGGGTGCAGCACGTAGGTGGCCGAGAAGCCGTCTTCGCTGCGCACCGCGACGGCGGTGGCGCTGACCTGCGTCACCTCGCCGCGCTGGAAGACCACGACGCGCTGCTTCTCGCCTCCGAGCGTGACCTCCCCGTGAAGGGCTCGGCGCAGCAGTCCACGGCGCTCGCCCCTGTCCTTCGTGGTCTCTTGGCCGGGACTCGCGCTGGGGGAGCTGCCCGGTGTGGGGGTCGGGCTCGACGGATCGGCGTACGCGAGGGTGGCGCCGACACCGCCGAGGACGGCGACCGATGCGGCACTGGCGATGAGGATCTTGGCCCTCTTGTTCATGAGGCTGATGGTCATGGAGGTCCCCCTGGCGGCTGGCTGGTGCTGCCAGTCTCGTGCCGCCCTCCGGGCCACGGGGACTGAGCGGGCCGGACCTTCAGGAACCCTTCAGCCGGAAGCGTCAGGGTCAATGCGTCGGCCTCGTTCGTTGGCAGCGTACGGCGGTGAAAACGCACGAAAAGCAGCCGTACGCTGCCATCCGACGAGTCAGCGGACCCGAACGTCCACCCACACGAGGCGATGATCGCTGGTCGGGAAGGGGAACTCGCCCGTGAGGCGAGACAGCGGGTCGGACCGGACTGGCCAGAAGACCCCGGCGTTCCGGACGCGGAGCCGCCACGACGGCAGGACGTAGTCGGCCCGGAGGTTGCCGGGGGCGGGGTTGTCGTTGAAGTCGGCCGTGTCGTGGCGGGGATCGCCCTCATGAGTCAGATTCGCGCCGCCCTGCAGCACGGAGGCCTCGGCGGCTCCAGCGGACGACGGCCGTGGGTCGCGGATCCACGGCGAGTCCAGCAGCTGATCGATGGCACCCTCCACGGAGTCTCCGTCCAGGGGATCGCTGTTCTGGTCACCCATGATCACGAACCGGGCACCGAAGCGCAGACCACCGCGGCGGCCGTGGTCGTCGTAGATCCAGCGGTTGGCCTGCGGCTCCACGTACTCCGCCCAGAAGCGAATTTCGTCGAAGTTGCGGGTGCCGTTGCGGTCCTCGGCTCCGTCGAAGGTGGGCGGCGTGGGGTGCGACGCGAGCACGTGGACGGTGCGCCGGCCGACCCGCACCGGGACGTCCCAGTGCGACTTGCTCGACAGCCGGAACCGCGCCAGCACGGCGTCGCTGTACCAGTCGGCGGGCTGCGGGGTGGCCGGATCGTCCGGCAGCAGGGCGCCCGGCAGGTCCGCCCAGCGGAACCGCTGGAAGGTCCGGATGCGATCCCGGTCGATCGGGTAGCGCGACAGCACCACCATCCCGTACTGCCCGGGGAACTCCCCGAACCCGTACGCGTCGTTGCCGCCGCCGATCGTCCCGTTGCGGTCCAGGTCGAAGCCGCTGGGAATTCCGGTGTTCGACGGTGCCGTGAACGCGTACCGGTAGCGGATCGGCGCCGCACCCTGCTGCGACCGTTCGAGATAGTTGCGGCGGAACAGGTCGACTGCCCGATAGCCCGGCACGTAGTCGAACTCGTTGAGCAGGACGACGTCGGGCCGGGTTCGTTGCAGCACTTCGGCGATGTTGCGGGCCTGCGTGTTGTTCGGGGTGCTGAGGTCGCTGACCAGCTGTCCGGCGGCGGCCCGGTTGAGACTCGCGTTGTAGGTCGCGAACCGTACGGTGTCGCCGCGACCCGCCTCGGCGGGCCCCGGCACGAGCACTATCGCGGTCAGCGACAGCAGGCCGGCGAGGAGTGTGCGCAGGATCGTTCGCATGGGTGCTCCGTCGGGTCCAGGTGATCTCCTGACCCTAGCGGGACGTCTCAGTTCCGGAAACGAACGGAAGGTGAACCCTCGGTCCGGTTCGCCAACTGCTCGAGCACGTCGGCCGCACGATCCTCGCGACCCGCCGCCGCGATCTCGGCCTGCAGCTCCTGAGCCCGCCGGCGGTAGCGCGGATCCTCCAGCACCTGCCGGACGGCGGCGGTGATGAAGTCCCGCCGCGGCGTCTGGGTGCGCAGGTTGACGCCGACCCCGGACCAGCCGACCCGCGCGCTCACCTCGATCTTGTCCTCGGTGCTGCCCGGCGGCCACGATCGGGACGCCGGCGGCGAGGGCCAACTGGACGGCGCCGAATCCGCCGTTGGTCACCAGGACGGAGACGTACGGCAGCAGCCGCTCGAACGGGATGAACCGCTCCACCCGGGCGTTCTCCGGGACCCAGCCCAGCTCGGCCGGATCGCGGCCGCCGGTGACCGCGACGACCAGGACGTCCTCGCCGGCCAATGCCGTCAGCGCGGGCTGCAGCAGCTCGTGCGGCTCCGTGGCCACCGTGCCCTGGTTGACCAGGATGACCGGACGACCCGACTCCAGCTCGGGCCACCACTCGGGCGGCTGCCAGTGCGGATCGCTCAGCGGCCGGGTCGGGCCGACGAAGCGGACGGAGGCCGGCAGATCCGAGCGCGGGTACTCGAAGCCCTCGGCCCCCAGCTGGAGGTAGGCCGCGCCGCGCATCGGGTAGTCGAAGACGATGTCCTGGGTCGGCGGGAGACCGTGCTCGCCGCGGATCTCGTTGATCGTCTCGGTCATGGGCCGGAACAGCACGTTCGCGCGCGAACCGGTCGAGGACGGCGTTGCGAAGCCGGCTCAGCGGGTTCCTGGACGGCCCGAGACCGAGGCCGAACGGAGGCACGTCCCGACTCGGCGTGCCCAGGACGGTGATCCCCAGCGCGGCGAACGGCGGCCCGCCGAGCTCGGTCACGATGTGACCGGCGATCAGCCCGGTGTCACCCACCAGCAGATCGGCCGGCTCCGACTCGAGCAGCGGCCATCAGGTCGCGTACGTGGGTCCGGGTCGGCACGGAGAAGCAGACCGCCATGTCGTACTTCAGCTTGGCGAGCCCGCGGCAGTTCGACCCGCTCCGGGAACAGGTCGTCTACGCCGACGATGCTGAAGTCGTGGTCGCTCATCGGGCATGAACGTCGGCGCCGATGCCGGTGATCCGCTCCTCGTACTTGATCCCGGCGTACCAACGCACGGAGTGCCCTCGCTCGATCAGGGCGCGGGCGACGGGCAGCGCCGGCAGCGTATGGCCGTCGGCGGGAACGGTGGCGAACAGGAATCGGGACATGCGCTCACCTTCGTTCCCACCCGGAGGTGACCGCATCGGTAGCGACTACGTACGTTCCGAGCCTGCTACCGAGGAAGCAGCGCGCCGGGCTGAGCGTTCTGAGTGAGTAGGCTGTTCCAGCACTCCCGGCAGCGTGACCGAAGGAAATCCAAGTGTTCGACACTCTGCAAGACCGCCTCTCCGCGACGTTCAAGCGGCTGCGCGGCAAGGGCCGGATCACCGAGGCCGACATCGACGAGACGGCCCGGGAGATCCGCCGCGCCCTGCTCGAGGCCGACGTCAACCTGGCGGTGGTCAAGGACTTCGTCGCCAACGTCAAGGACCGCGCCCGCGGTCTGGAGCTGTCGGGTGCCCTGAACCCCGCCCAGCAGATCGTCAAGATCGTCAACGACGAGCTGGTCGCCATCCTCGGCGGTGAGACCCGTACGCTTGCGGTTCGCCAAGCGTCCGCCGACGATCGTGATGCTGGCCGGCCTGCAGGGCTCCGGCAAGACCACGCTGGCCGGCAAGCTCGCCCTCTGGCTCAAGGGCGAGGGCCATTCGCCGCTGCTCGTGGCCGCCGACCTGCAGCGGCCGAACGCGGTCAATCAGCTGCAGGTCGTCGGGCAGCGGGCCGGGGTGCACGTCTTCGCCCCGGAGCCCGGCAACGGGGTCGGGGATCCGATCGCGGTGGCCCAGAGCCTCGATCACCGAGGCCGAGCGCCGGCTGTACGACGTGGTCATCGTCGACACCGCCGGCCGGCTCGGCATCGACGCCGAGCTGATGCAGCAGGCCGCCGACATCCGTGACGCCGTGAATCCCGACGAGGTCCTGTTCGTCGTCGACGCCATGATCGGCCAGTCCGCGGTGGAGACGGCCAACGCGTTCGCCGAGGGCGTCGGGCTTCGACGGCGTCGTGCTGACCAAGCTCGACGGCGACGCCCGCGGTGGTGCGGCGCTGTCCATCGCCCGGGTGACCGGCAAGCCGATCATGTTCGCCTCCAACGGCGAGCAGCTCAAGGACTTCGACGTCTTCCATCCCGACCGGATGGCCAGCCGGATCCTCGGCATGGGCGACATGCTCACCTTGATCGAGCAGGCGGAGAAGACCTTCGACGCCGAGCAGTCGGCCAAGGCCGCGGCCAAGCTCACCGGCCAGGGTGGAGAGTTCGGGCTGGCCGACTTCCTGCAGCAGATGCAGATGGTCCGCAAGATGGGTCCGTTGTCCAAGATCTTCGGGATGCTGCCGGGGATGGGCGAGATGAAGGACCAGCTCAACAGCATCGACGAGAAGGACGTCGACCGGATCGAGGCGATCATCCACTCGATGACGCCGGCCGAACGGGACAACCCCAAGATCATCGACGGGTCTCGGCGCGCCCGGATCGCCCGTGGCTCCGGCACCGAGGTGTCCGACGTGAACGGTCTGGTCAACCGGTTCTTCGAGGCCCGCAAGATGATGACCCAGATGGCCTCCGGCAAGATGCCCGGAATGCCGGGTCTGCCCGGCGGCGCCCCCGGCGGGCCGCGGCGACCGGCCAAGAACAAGAAGAAGGCCGGCCGCGGCGTCTCGGGCAACCCGGCCAAGCGCAACGCCCCGCGCGATCAACCGGCGGCGGTCGATCCGGCGGCCGCGTTCGGTGGGAATCCCGAGCTCGATCCCGCCGCACTGCAGAAGGCCATGGCCGAGTTCGAGCTGCCCGCGAACCTGCGCAGCCGCCTCGGGCAGTAGACGCCGTTTCTCTTGAGCCCACCCCCGGAGGCCGAGTCGTCACTTGTGCGGCGACACGCCGCCGAAACAGCCGAAGATGTGACGGGTCGGCTGCACGTGAGGGGGGTGGTGCTGCCGGAGGGGGAGCATCGGGACCTGTGGGTGGTCGATGGAGTCATCTCCACCGAACCCGTACGGGACGCGGAGACCATCGCCACCGGAGGCTGGATCGTGCCGGGTCTGGTGGACGCGCACTGCCACGTCGGGCTGGAGTCGACCGGCGCGGTGCCGCGCGAGCGGGCCGAGGAGCACGCCGTCGCCGACCGGGACGCGGGAGCGCTGCTGCTGCGTGACGCCGGCAGCCCGGCGGACACCCGGTGGATGGACGACCGCGAGGACCTGCCAGAGATCATCCGCGCGGGTCGGCACATCGCGCGTCCGATGCGCTACCTGCGCAACTACGCCGAAGAGGTGGAGCCGAACACGCTGGTCACCGAGGTCGAACGGCAGGCGGCCCGCGGCGACGGCTGGGTCAAGTTGGTCGGGGACTGGATCGACCGCGACGTCGGTGATCTTGCTCCGCTGTGGCCCACCGACACCGCCACGGCGGCGATCGAACGCGCCCACGAGCTCGGCGTGCGGGTCACTGCGCACGTCTTCGGCGAGCAGGCCCTGGAGGAGCTGCTCGAGGCCGGGATCGACGGCATCGAGCACGGGACCGGGATGACCGACCACACCATCACGCTGATGGCCGAACGGCAGGTCGCCCTCGTCCCCACGTTGCTGCAGCTGGCGAACTTCGACGCCTACGCGGCCGCGGGGGAGGAGCGCTACCCCGCGTACGCCAAGCACATCCGGCATCTCGCGCGACGGCAGCAGGTCGTCTTCGCCCAGGCCTACGAGGCCGGCGTGCCGATCTACGCCGGCACCGACGCCGGCGGCTACCTACCCCACGGTCTGATTCGCCAGGAGATCGCCGCGCTCGGTCAGTGGTGCCCCGCCGACTACGCCCTCGGCGGTGGCTCGTGGCGGGCCCGGCGGTGGCTGGGCCGACCCGACGCGTTGACCGACGGCGTCCCCGCCGACCTGGTGATCTTCGACGCGGATCCGCGTCAGGACCTGAACGTGCTGCGCTCACCGCGGCAGATTGTGCTCCGCGGCAAGCTTGTCGCGTGAAGCTGCCAAGGTGCGGGGCACTGGCCCTCGCGCTGATCCTCGCGCTTGGGCTGCTGCTTCCGGGAACGCCGCCCGCGGCCGCCGAGGACGAGGCCGTGATCGAGACCAGCTTCAAGGTGCCGAGCAAGGCGGAGCCGGACGGCAAGCCGGTGACGCTGGACACCTCGGTCCTGACCACGGACCCGGGCGCGGCGCAACCCACCATCGTGCTGGCCCACGGCTTCGGCGGCAGCAAAGCCGACAGCGCCGGCATCGGCCGCACCCTCGCCCGCGACGGGTACACCGTGATCACCTACACCGCGCGCGGATTCGGGATGTCCGGCGGACGCATCCATCTCGACGATCCCGCGTACGAGGGCGAAGACACGCGCAGCTTGATCAACTTCGCCGTCGAGCGGCCCGAGGTGGCGAAGACCGGCGACGACCCGGTGATCGGCTTCGCCGGTGCCTCCTACGGCGGCGCCGCGTCGATCCTGGCCGCCGGCTTGGACGCCCGGGTGGACGCCATCGTCCCGACGTTCACGTGGCACAGCCTCACCCAGGCCCTGGTCCCGCAGTACGCGGTCAGCGGCACGCAGAGTTCGGCCGCCTACGTAAGCCCCGTCGGCACTCCGGGCACCTTCAAGGAACGGTGGGCAGCCCTGTTCTTCGGCGCCGGTCAGGGCCGCAGCGGCGTCGAGAACGGCAACCTCTGCGGTCGATTCGCCCCGGAGATCTGCCGCGCCTACGTGCAGACCGCGCAGGTCGGCCGGCCGACCCCCGGGCTTCTCGCCCTGCTCGACCAGTCGGGCCTGGACGAGGTCCTGGCCAAGATCAACGCGCCGACCTTGATCGTCCACGGGGAGGACGACACGCTCTTCCCGCTGGACCAGGCCGACGCCAACTTCGGTGGGCTGCCGGCCTCGACCACCAAGGCCATGGCCTGGGTCGAGGGTGGACACGATGCGGGGATCGACCTCGACGCCGTCCTGCCGACCATGCAGAACTGGTTCGGCCGCCACCTGAGGAACGAGCCGGTCGCCGCGATGCCCGCCTTCAGCGTGAGCATTCCGCAGACCCGACTGGTCGGGCAGAACGCGGGCAGCCGCCCGCCTCAGGTCCTCACCGGTGCGGACTACCCGCTGGGTGATCAGCTGATTCCCACCACCATCCCGCTCGAGGGCGAGCGGCAGACGGTGGTGAACCCGCCGGGTGCTGTCCCGACGGCGCTCACCAGCCTGCCGGGTACGGGTGAGGCGCTGAGCTCGCTGAACCGCGTGGGCGGCTACCGGCTCGCCGTGCTGCCGGGGCAGGCGGCCACCTTCACCACGGCGCCGCTGACCGCGCCGCTGACGCTGGTGGGCAGCAGCCGGATCACCCTGTCCGTGACCTCCTCGACGCGCGAGGCCACCTTGTTCGCCTCCGTGTGGGATCTGGGGCCGGACGGCACCGGCGAGCAGGCCGGTCTGCCGCAGACGGCGGTGCTGCCGCAACTCGCGGTGGCGCCCGTCCACCTCACCGGCCTCGCTCCCGGTTCGCCGACGACCGTGCAGGTGGCCCTGCCCCCCGTGGCCCACCAGGTGCCGGTCGGTCACCGGCTGCGGGTGGTCGTCTCGAGCACCGACCAGGCGTACGCCGTCCCGGCCGCGGCCGCGATCTACTCGGTGGCCATCGACGGGCCGCGCGACCTCTCGATCCTCCGGCTGCCGCTGGCGGCCGAGGGGTCGGCGTTGCGGGTCAACCCCATCCTGGCCGCCGTCGTCGGGGCCCTCGTGCTGGCCGGGATCGTCGGGCTGATCCTGCTCTGGCGTCAGCGCCGCCGCAGTCACGCCCGGCCGGAGCTCGGCGACATCCCGCTGGTGGTGGACGACCTCGTCAAGACGTACGCCGACGGCGTCCGCGCGGTGGACGGCGTCTCCTTCCGCGCCGAGCGCGGCCAGGTGGTTGGGCTGCTGGGGCCCAACGGGGCGGGCAAGACCACCACCATGCGCATGATGGTCGGGTTGATCCGGCCGGACGCCGGCTCCGTGTACGTGGTGGGGGAGCCGGTGCACGCCGGCGCCGACGTGCTGGGCTCGGTGGGCGCCTTCATCGAGGGCCCGGGTTTCCTGCCCCACCTCAGCGGGATGGATAACCTCAAGGCCTACTGGGCGGCCACCGGGCGGCCGCTGCCCGAGGCGCGGCTCGAGGAGGCACTGGAGATCGCCGGTCTCGGCGCGGCGGTCAACCGGCGGGTCCGCGGCTACAGCCAGGGCATGCGGCAACGCCTCGGCATCGCCCAGGCGATGCTCGGCTTCCCACCCCTGCTGCTGCTGGACGAACCGACCAACGGCCTCGACCCGCCGCAGATCCGGGCCATGCGCCAGGTCCTGGCCGACTACGCGGCGGCCGGGCGAACGGTGGTCATCTCGAGCCACCTGCTGGCCGAGATCGAGCTCACCTGCAGCCACGTGGTGGTGATGCACCGCGGCAAGGTGATCCTGACCGGCGCCATCTCGGACCTGACGAAATCCGACGCCGTCACGTTGATCGGGTTGGCGCCGGGATCCGACGTGCCGGCCGCGATCGACCTGCTCCGCCGCTGGGGCGCCGATGCTCAGCCCGACGGGAAGCTGATCCGGGTGGGCGGCGTGGCGTCGCGGTCCGCGCTGGTCTCCGCCCTGGTCTCGGCGGGTTACGAGATCGAATCCGTCGACGGCCGCCGGCATCTCGAGGACGTGTTCATGAGCCTGGTCGGCTCGTCCGGGCACGAGGTGGTCGATGTTCGTGGCTAGCCAAATCCATGGTCAGGTGACCAGCAGACCCACGAGGCGGGCCCTCCCTCTCCGCGCCGAGATCAAACGCCAGCTGATGCGGCGGCGCACCATCGGCATCTTCATCGTCCTGCTGGTGCTCCCGTTGATCTTGATCGTGGCCTTCGAGCTGGGCAGCAGCGGCGAGCCGGGGACCGGTCCGCGCTCGTTCGTCGACCTGGCCCAGCAGAGCGGAGCCAACCTCACGGTCTTCGCCCTGTTCGCCTCCACCGGATTCCTGCTCATCGTCGTCGTGGCGCTGTTCGCCGGCGACACGGTGCCCTCCGAGGCGAGCTGGTCGAGTCTGCGCTACCTGCTGGCGGCGCCGGTGCCGCGAGAGCGGCTCGTCCGGCAGAAGTTGATCGTCGCCGGCTTGTTCTCCACGGCGGCGTTGATCTTCCTGCCGGCCTGGTCGGCCTTCGTCGGCGGGATCGCGTACGGCTTCGGGCCGTTCGTCGGCATCACCGGCGACCAGATCGGCTGGCCCGACTTCGCCGTGCGGCTGGCGATCATCACGGCGTACCTGCTGGTCAGCCTGCTGGCCGTGGCCGGCTTCGCGTTCGCGTTCGGGGTGTGGACCGATGCGCCGCTCGGCGCCGTCGGCGGCGCCGTGCTGATCATGATCATCGCGACGATCCTGGACACCATCCCCGCCCTCGGTGACCTTCGCCAGGTGCTCCCGGGCCACTACGCCTACGCCTGGTCCGACGCGCTGCAACCGGTGATCGACTACTCCGACATGGTGAGCGGCGGGCTGTGGTCGATCGGCTACGCCGTCGTCCTGATCGGCGCCGCCGTCTGGCACTTCCTCCGCAAGGACATCACCAGCTGATCGCCGACCCGTCACATCTTCGGCGCTTTCGACGGCGTGTCGCCGCACAAGTGACGAGTCGGCGGGGTGGACAGGTGGTGTCAGCGTCGCGGGCCGGCGTCCGGAGTGAGCTGACCCTGTTTGACCCGGCCGTGCGGGGGAACTCCGGGAGAGTGAGTACACCGACTCCCGCACCCCTGGTGCGGCCACCTCGGCTGCACCTCGGCCGCGAGGGCAGCGCCAGCCGGCTCGAGCTGTTCTTCGACCTCGCCTACGTGCTGGTCGTGATGGAGTTGGCCAAGACCTTCTACGAGGACCTGACTTGGCACGGGCTGCTGGTCGTGGTCGGGACCTTCGTCGCGATCTGGTTCTCCTGGGTGTCCTTCACCTTGTACGCGAATCGTTTCGATACCGACGACGTGGTGTTCCGCATCGCCAAGCTGGCGGCCACCGGCGCCATCGCCGGGTGTGCGGCCAGCGCGAGCGGAGTCGCGGGCGACTTCGCGGTACCCTTCGCCGCCTGCTACCTCGGCAGCCGGCTCCTCCTGTTGCTGCTCTACCTGCGGGCCTGGCGGCACGTCGAAGAGGGACGGCCGACCATCCAGGTCTACCTGGTGACCATCGGAGTCAGTGCGGGGATCTGGGCCGCGTCACTCGCCGTCCCCGGCGGTGCGCGGTACGTGCTGTGGGCGGTGGCGGTGCTCGTCGACGCGGTCGGACCGGTGGTGGCGACCCTGCGCCACGACCGGCTGCCGCTGCACATCGCCCATCTGCCCGAACGCTTCGGCCTGCTGATCATCCTCGTCCTGGGTGAGGCTGTGGGCGGCGCCGCGCGCGGTGTGCACGATGCATCCTGGGCACCCATGTCGACCGGCACCGGAGCGGTGGCCTTTGTGCTGGCCGCCGGTATGTGGTGGATCTACTTCGACGTGACCGCGAGCAGCGGTGCGCGCGAACTCGAGGAGGCCGAGGAGGAATCCGGGGACGACGAGGACGTCGCCACCGACCAGCGGCACGACTTGTTCGTCTACGGCCACCTGCCGGTGGCGTTGGGCGTCGTGTTGGCCGGTGTCGGGTTGGAGGAGTTGGTCGTGCATCCAGGCGATGCTGCCCCCTCGGCGGCCGGCTGGGTGCTCGCCGGTGGATTGGCGACCTTTTTGGCCGGCGTCGCCATGATCATCGGCGGCACCACCCGTACGCTGCGCTCGATCTGGCCGTGGCCGGTCGCCGCCGTCCCGCTGGTCCTCGCCGGGGCCTTCGTGCCGTTTCCCAACGGGCTGTTGCTGACGGCCGGCTTCGCCGGTGCGGTGCTCGCCCTCGCCATTCGGGGCACGGTCGTCAGCCGCCGACCCGAAACCGCCCTCGCCGGCGCCGATTGAATGGCCCAGCTCTCGGAGAACTCAGGCGGCGAGCTGGCCGTAGGCCACCAGCACCGGCACCACTGCGGCGGCCGACCAGGCCTGCGGCCGGCAGGCCATCGGATACGGCACCGGCTTGCCCTCGCCGGACCACAGTTCCGGTAGCCGTCCCTCGAAGGCCACGGAGGCCGCGATCAGACCGTCCACGAGCCCGCGGGCGTACGAGGTCAGGCCGCTGCGTACCAGACCGGCGATCACCATTGCCGTGTCGTGCGGCCACACCGATCCGCAGTGATAGCTGAGGGGCGCATACCCACCGTCGCCGGCCGCCATGGTGCGCAGGCCCCGTCCGGAGTCGAGTTCGGGACCGCTCACCAGCTCGGCCACGACTCGCTCCTCCTCCTTCGCCAGCAGACCGGTGCCCAGCAGGTGACCGATGTTGCTGGTGAGCGAGTCCACCCGGCGCTTGTCACCGTCGAGGGCCAGCGCCGGGAACCGACGGCCGTCCCGCTCGCACCAGAACTGCTCCCGGAACCGCTCGGCCAAGGCGGCAGCCCAGTTCCGGTAGCGGTCACCGCCGGGCCGCTCGCAGGCGTCGAGCAGGTCGGCCCCGGCGATGGCGGCCTCGTACGCGTAGCCCTGGACCTCGCACAGCGCCACCGGGCCCTCGGCGATCCGGCCGTCGGCGAACCGGACCGAGTCCGACGAATCCTTCCAGCCCTGGTTGGCGAGTCCGTGGCCGGTGGGGTCGAGGTACTCCAGGAACCCGTCGCCGTCGGCGTCCCCGTACTCGACCAGCCAGCCGAGCGCAGGCTCGAGATTCGGCAGGAGGCTACGGACGATCTCGTCGTCCACCCCGGACTTCCACGCGTCGTTGAGCAGGCAGATCCACAGCGGCGTGGCGTCGATGGTGCCGAAGTACAACGGCGGCAGAGTCACGTCGCCGAAGCTGAAGGTGCTGCGTCGCAGTTCGTGCATGATCTTCCCGGGCTGCTCGGCGGCCGCCGGATCGATCTTGGTGCCCTGCAACCGCGCCAGGGTCTGCAGAGTGCCCGCCGCCATCCCCGGCTCCACCGCCAGCATCATCCGAGCGGCCAGGAGACTGTCCCGCCCGAAGAGCGTGAAGTACCAGGGCGCCCCAGCGGCGTAGAACGCTCGGTCGGGATCCTCGGCGGTGGCCATCCGCAGACCGGCCAGGTCGGCCAACGCCTGCTCGACCCAGGGCCGGATGCGCCGATCAGCGTCGGGCGCCGAGCCGGCCAGCGCCAGCGCCCGGTCGACGAGCTCGCTGACCGGTGGTCCCGGCCGGGCAGCCAGCACCGTGTGGCCGCGGTCACCGATGCTCAGCTGCCAGCCGACAGTCACCGTTCCCCGCGGCGGGACGGTCACGGCCCACGCCAGGGTCAGGTCGTCGACGCCCGCGACCACCTCGTCGGCGTCCGCGGTGAGGGTGGCGGTGACCGTCCCGTCGGTCCAGGTCCCGCCGTCGCTCGTGCTGCTCAGCCCCTGCGCCGGACGGGTGTCGCCGACCTTGATCACCTCGATCGGCGCGAAGTCGGCCTCGAGGCGCAGCGTCACGGCGACCTCCACGGTTGTGTCCAGCACCGAGCTCACCACGAGCTCCTCGCTGACCGCGCCGGGTCGGATGCGCCGGCGACGATCGAGACGCAGCGGGGGATCGGCGGTCAGGTACGGGACCTGCGTCAGACCGCGTAGAAGGTAGGTGAACCGCTGCGCGCCGGGCTCGACGTCGGTCGCGATGTGATCGACCGGACGGCCGTCCACCCGGAGCTCCAGAGCGCTCACCACCCGTACGTCGGCGTGAATCAACCCCTGCCCGCCTTGACGCGGGTCGATGTCCCCGGAGCGCTGCGACCAGACCTGGGTGGGTGCGGCGACCAGGGAAACGAGATCGTGCAGGAACGGCTGCCGAGGCTGAGGCACGGTAATGATCCTGCCCGATGGCCACGGGCGACGCGATCTCCTCTACCGTCGTGGCTATGTCGGCTCACGCCGCCGATCGGACTGCGCCTCCGGCGGAATCCTGGCTGAGGTTCGGATCCGTCGCTCTTGCCCTGTTCTGCATTCAGCTCGACTTCTTCGCCCTGGGGTTGGCGTTGCCGGTGATCGCCGGCGATCTGGGGACGACCGCCACCGATCTTCAGTGGGTGGTCTCGGCGTACATGCTGGCGCTGGGCGCGCTGATGATCCCCGCGACCCGGCTCGCCGACCTGTTCGGCCGTAAGCGCATCCTGCTGCTCGGCCTCGCCATGTTCGGACTCGCGTCGCTGCTCTGCGGGGTGGCCCCGTCGGCTCCGTTCCTGATCGCGGCCCGGGTCGTGCAAGGCATCGGCGGCGCCATGATCCTGCCCGTGTCGTTCGCCCTGATCAGCAACGCCACCAGCGCCGAGGCGCGCCCGAGGATCCTCGGCGTCGTCATCGGCGCGGGAAACATCGGGACCGCCCTCGGACCCATCGTCGGCGGGGTGCTCGCCTCGACAATCGGCTGGCGCTGGGTCTTCCTGGCCAACGTCCCGTTCGCCGTCGCCGGGTTGCTCTGGGGCCGGCGCAGCCTGACGGAGAGTCATGAGCCCTCCGCCCATACCGTGCGCGACCTCGACTGGCTCGGCATCGTGCTGGTCGCCGTCGGCGTGGCCGCCTTCAGCTTCGGGCTGGACAGCGTGTCGGGGGTCGGGCTGCTCAGCGTGTCGGCGCTGGGCGGACTCGTGATCGGCCTGGGCTTGCTCATCGCCTTCGCCCGCCAGGAGCGGCGGCACCCGTGGCCGCTGATCAGCGCGGATCTGATCGGCCGGCGATCCTTCGTCGAGCTCCTGCTCGCCGGCTCGCTGGCCAACGTGGGCTACTGCGTGATGATCATCGTGGTGACCATCCAGTTGCAGCAGGTACGCGACTTCAGTTCGGCCGTGGCCGGTGTGATCTTTCTGGCTCCGGCGGCCGCGACCGCGCTCTGCGGACCGATCTCCGGGAAGCTCGCCCCGAAGTTTCCCGGCGGTCTGGTGATGGCCGTCTGCATCGTGGCCGGCGCGCTCGGTCTGCTGCTCCAGGCCGTCGCCACCACGTTGTGGCTGGACGTCATCGGACTGGTGATCAGTGCCGTCTGCTTCGGAATGGGCTACTCGTTCACGACCATCGCCACCCAGAGCGTGCTGCCCATCAACCTGGCCGCCGAGGCATCGGGAGTCGTGCTGACCACGATCGTCACGCTGGGCGCGCTCGGCGTGATCATCGGATCGGTGGGCATCGAGGTGTTCGGCCCGGACCTGGCCACGGCGACCGCGTCGACGCTGTGGTGGGCCGGTGTGGTGCTGCTGCCGGTCGGCGTGATCTTCGGCTGGACGCAGCGTAAGACGATGGCGACCCGGGCGGCCTAGCTGTCAGGTCGGTTCGGCTGCAGGTGTTCGGCGAAGAAGGCTTCGATCCGCTGCCAGGCGTCGGCGGCCGCCACCGGATCGGGTCCGACGCCGAACACCGGAGCCACCCGCCGCGCGAGCCAGGGGCCGTTCGGGGCGTCGTTGAGGAAGCTGTGGCCGGCCGTGGGGTAGGTCTGCAGGTCGTACGGGATGTCGTTGGTGATCAGCGCCGCCTCGAGCCGAGGCACCTGGTTGACCAGCCCGTCGCGCTCTCCGTAGCTCCCCACGATCGGGCAGGAGCCGCGCAGCAGGACATCGACGTCGGCCGGGATCTGCCCGTAGTTGACCGCGGCGGCGTCGAAGCCGCGGCCCGCGACCAGCAGGGCGAACCCGCCACCCAGGCAGAACCCGATCACGCCGACGCGGCCGGTGCAGTCGCGGCCGTTGGCCAGCCAGCGCCGGACGGCATCGATCACCTCGAAGGGCCGGCCGCGCCGGGCCGCGTACGCGCGGATCGTGCTGATCATGCAACCCAGCCGGAATCCCTCCCCGAAGAGATCCGGCGCGGCCACCAGGTAGCCGGCCGAAGCCAGCCGGTCGGCCTGACGACGCAGGACGTCGTCGATGCCGAACGCCTCGTGCAGCATCACCACCCCGGGCCACGGTCCGTCTCCGTCCGGGCGGGCGATCACGACCGTACGGCCGTCGATCTCCCGCTCTTCACTTCGGGTGTTCATAGGGCCACGCTAAGCGGTATGGATCTGTTCCAGGTCGCCCAGCACGCCGAGGATCTCGACCGGGCGCGTACCTTTTATTCACGCCTGCTCGGTGAGGAGCCGGCCGGGTTCTTCGACCCGCCCGGGCTGCTGTTCTTCAAGATCAGCGGGATCCGGCTGCTGCTCGATCTCCAGGCCCCGACCGCCCTGGTCTACCTCCGCGTGCCGGACGTCGCCGAGACGGTCGAGCGTTGCCGCGACGACGGCATCGAGGTCCGGGCCGAGCCGCACGTGATCTTCACCCACCACGATGACGCTTTGGGCCCGGTCGGCACGCAGGAGTGGATGGCCTTCATCAAGGACTCCGAGGGCAACACCCTGGGTTTGGTCAGCCACGCCGTTCCACCCACCTGATTCGCCGACCCGTCACATCTTCGGCACTTTGGACGGCGTGTTGCCGCAGATCTGACGGCTCAGCGCGCGCGAGTCGGCGTCAGGGACCGGCGTAGGTTCGCGCTAACGGAGGCCCATCTGGCACACTATTGGGCGCGTCTGTGCCGACGGTGCCCTCTCACCACCGTCCGGTTCGGACTCATCGAGACTCACCTCGGGGTGTCCCCACCAACGAGACGACTCTCACTCGTACGACCGGGCCGTTCCCGGCACATCCAACAGGAGTAACCACACACGTGGCTGTCAAGATTCGTCTGAAGCGGCTGGGCAAGATCCGCTCGCCGCACTACCGCATCGTCGTCGCCGACTCGCGCACCAAGCGTGACGGTCGCGCGATCGAGGAGATCGGCAAGTACCACCCCAAGAACGACCCGTCGTTGATCGAGGTCGACTCCGAGCGCGCCCAGTACTGGCTGTCCGTCGGCGCCCAGCCCACCGAAGCAGTCATCGCCCTGCTGAAGCGGACCGGCGACTGGCAGAAGTACTCCGGCGACACCTCGCCCTCGGGTGTGCTGCCGCAGAAGGAGAAGAAGAGCAAGACCGACGCCTTCAACGCCGCGCTGGCCGAGGCCGGCAGCGAGCCGAGGAGTTCGGCGACCACCAGCCGGCGTTCCAGCCGGTCAGAGCCGAAGGTCGAGGGCACGCCGGAGGAGGCGCAGGAGGCCGCGGACGCGGGAGTCGCGGACGCCGAGACCCCCGCCGCTCAGACCACCGCCGCCGAGGCCTGAGCGTGCTGGCCGACGCGCTGGAGCACCTGGTCCGGGGCATCGTCTCCCATCCTGACGACGTGAGCGTCCGCGACAAGGATCTGCGTCGCGGACGCATGCTCGAGGTGCGGGTGAATCCGGACGACATCGGAAAGGTCATCGGCCGCTCGGGTCGCACGGCCACCGCCTTGCGGACCGTGGTCGGTGCGCTGGCAGGCCGCGACCAGGTTCGGGTCGACTTCGTCGACGTGGACCGCCCCCGCACAGGCGGCCCCCGCCGTCGCTGACACGGTCGAGGTCGTGGTCGGGGTGGTCGGAAGACCCCACGGCGTACGTGGCGAGGTGAGTGTCGCGCTTCGCACCGATGAGCCCGAACGGCGGTTCGCCGTCGGCGCCGTGCTGCGCGGCGAGGGTGAGTCCCGCGTCCTGACCATCGCCTCCAGCCGTGCGCACAGCGGACGGTGGCTCCTTCGCTTCGTCGAGGCTCCCGATCGCGGGGCGGTCGAGGGGCTGCGTGGCGTCACCCTGGTGACCGACGTCGGGCCGGGCGAGCGTCCCGATGAGCCGGAGGAGTTCTACGATCGGCAGCTGGTCGGGCTGCGGGTGCTGGACGCGGCCGGGACTGAGGTCGGCCAGGTCGGCGCCGTGCTGCACCTTCCGGCTCAGGACCTGCTGGAGATCCGCACCGCCCACGGCGACCGGCTCGTACCCTTCGTCGCCGCGTTGGTCCCGGAGATCGATCTGGACGCCGGGACGCTCCGGTTGGCCGACGTGCCAGGCCTGCTCTCCGAAGCGCCGGACGAGTGATGCGCATCGACGTGATCAGCATCTTCCCCGACTATCTGGCGCCCCTTCGCCTGTCGCTCGTCGGGCGGGCGATCGAGACGGGCCTCGTCGAGCTGGGCGTCCATGACCTGCGGAACTGGACGCACGACCGGCACCGGACGGTCGACGACACGCCGTACGGCGGCGGGCCGGGCATGGTGATGCGGCCCGAACCGTGGGGCGAGGCGCTCGACGCGGTCGCCGCAGACAACACCCGGCTGCTGGTGTTCAGCCCGTCGGGACGGCGGTTCACCCAGCCGTTGGCTGCCGAGCTGGCCGAGGAGGATCATCTCGTCCTGGCCTGCGGGCGCTACGAAGGCATCGACGCCCGCGTCGTGGCGAACGCCACCACCCGTTTGCGCACCGACGAGGTGAGCATCGGCGACTACGTCCTCAACGGCGGTGAGGCCGCCGCGCTGGTCGTCGTCGAGGCCGTCGTACGGCTGCTGCCCGGAGTGATCGGCAACCCGGAGTCGCTGACCGAGGAGTCGCACTCGCCCGGCCAGTCCGGGCTCTTGGAGTATCCGCTCTACACCAAGCCACCGACCTGGCGCGGGCTGGACGTCCCGGAGATCCTGCTCTCCGGCCACCACGCCCAGATCGCCGCCTGGCGCCGTGAGCAGGCGCTCGCCAAAACCCGGCGCCAGCGGCCCGATCTGCTTCCGCCACCCACCGATTGAGCCGACCCGTCACATCTTCGGCACTTTCGGCGGCGTGTCGCGGCGGAAGTGACGACTCGGCGGCTCAGGTCACTCGCTTGCTTGACCCCTGACCGCCGGAGGATCGTGGCGATCGTGCTGGTCGCCGAGTCCATTGACGAGCTGATCCGGGGTGCGATCGACCGCCGTAAAGTGCGCAGCAGTGACGCCAAGTCGGGTGCCACGTTCGAGACCCTGACGATCGACGGTCGGTCGTTCTTCCTGAAGGTGGTCTCCGCCGCGTCGGATTGGATCATGCGGTGTACCGGCAACACGAGCCACTGGGAGTTCACCGTGTGGCGGGCCGGGCTGTACGCGGATGTGCCCCCGACGATCGACCCGGCGATGAGCGGCATGGCCCTGGACCAGGCGGACTCCGGACAGCTTCAACTGGGAATGCTCATGCATGACTGCTCGGCCCATCTCGTGCCCCCCGGCGATGCCCTGATCACCGCCGCCCAACACTCCCGGTTCCTCGCCCACATGGCCGAAATGCACGCACATCACCGGGGCTGGCACGATCAGCTCGGACTGTGCTCGATCCAGCAGCGGCTGCTCTTCTTCGCCCCGGCGACCATCGCCCCCGAGTTGGCTAGCGATCCCGTTCCGGGAACCCTGCAGGTCGCCGAGCGCGGCTGGGCACAGCTTCCGACGGTAGATCCAGCACTGCACGACGTGGTCACGAGCATCCACGCGAATCCGGACCGGCTGGCCGAGATGATCATGGAGACACCTCAGACCTTCGTCGCCGGGGACTGGAAGCTCGGCAATCTCGGCAGTCGGCCGGACGGCGTCAGCATCCTGCTCGACTGGGCCTACCCCGGCGCGGCCCCGCCTTGCTGGGAACTGGCCTGGTACCTGGCCCTCAACCGGGCCCGCCTGCCGGAGCCGAAGGAGTCGGCGATCGCGCGCTACCGGGCTGCCTTGGAGGCGGCGGGCTGGGACACCACCGGATGGTGGAACCGTCAACTCGACCTCTGCCTGATCGGCATCATGGCCACCTTCGCCTGGGAGAAGGCCGTCGGCGACCCCGATGAATTGGCGTGGTGGTCCCGCACGGTCGCCGAGGCTGCCAGCCGCTGCGGGTTGTGAAGCCGCTTTGTCGCAAAAGTGCCGCGCATTTTCGGGAAAGCCCTTACTGAATCGTTTCGCTCCACGTGAGCGGTGCTTTTGCGACAAACCGCCATCAGATCGCTCAGTACCACCCACGCCGATGGAGCGTTGGGTATGAGTTCGACCTTGGCGCGGCTCTTCTTCGGTGCGAGATTGAGAACACCGCCTTAAGAAAACTTCACCAGCGACACGTGAGGACCCTGCCGTGACCGAAACCACCCCCGATGATCTTCGCCGGCAGCGACGTACGGTCCGCCTGACGCTGAGGATCACGCCTCAGGGCCAAGAGCTCGTCAACGTCCAGCACGTGGAGATGATCTGCCCGCCGGGTCCGGCGGTCCCGCCTGAACTCGGCGTGAACAGCGGCCACTGGGTCGAACTGGAGGACGCCGACGGCACCGTTCTGTTCACGCGGCCGATCGACTCACGAGCCTTCGGTTCGGCGGAGATCTTCTTCCCGGACGGCACCATCCGCCACGTGGTCGGGCCGGTGCCCGAAGCGATCGTCGAGGTCCTGCTTCCGGACGTGCCCGAGGGCACCCAGGCCACCCTGATCGGACAGCCGATGGACATCGAGGGGATCGGTCAGCGCGCGGCCGGGGATTCCCGGCGCCTGGCCACCTTCGACCTGACTGCGTTCGATCGGCCCGAACGAGGCGACTCATGAGCAGCGCCGACGGCTACGTGCTCGGCACGACCAAGATCGTCGATCACGGACCGAACGCTTCGCGTTGGGATCTGGTGTTCGTCGGCGATGGCTACCGGGCCAGCGAATTGACCACCTACCGCGACCACGTCGACACCATTGTGACCGAGCTCCGGTCGACGCCCCCGTTCGACACCTTGTTCTGCGGCATCAACGTGCACCGCATCGACGTCGTGTCGACCGACTCCGGAGCCGACGATCCGCTCGACGCACCCGACAGCCCGACCGGAACACCGACCACCGCCAAGACCTACTTCGACGCCACCTTCGCGGGCGTGGGACCAGGCGGAATCAAGTACGACCGACTGTTGGTGATCGATCAGGCGCTGGCTCTCACGGTGGCCAACGCCGTGCCCAGCCGCAACCAGGTGATCTGCGTCGTCAACTCGACGAAGTACGGCGGCTCCGGCGGGACGGTGGCGACCTGTTCGGTGGATCCCGCCTCGGCCAAGATCGCGATCCACGAGATCGGCCACAGCGCCTTCGGACTGGCGGACGAGTACGAGGGCGGGGCCGGCACGCCACCCGCCGAGCCGGTCGAGCCGAACGTGACCCGCAACACCAACCGGGCCACCAACAAGTGGCGGGCGCTGATCGCGGCGAGCACGCCGATGCCCTCGTCGTGCAGTCCGGCCGGGTCGTGCACCGCTTCGACCTGTGTCCCACCCGGCACCGCACCTCCTGCCGGTGCGGTCGGTACGTACGAGGGTGGGGCGTACACCTCCTGCAACGTCTACCGGCCCCTGCCCAACTGCTACATGCGGGACTACGCCCCGTTCTGCCCGGTCTGCTCGGGCGTGATCCGCGCGACGCTGGCGCCGTACCTGCCGGTCGAGACGATCACCCTGACGACCCCGAGCATCTCGTTCGCCAACGTGCCCGCCGGACTGGGCGGGGTCGGGGTGACGACCCACCGGGCGGTCGTCTGGGAGACCGTGTCCTGCCGTCCGTTGACCTTCCGGATCACGGCGGGACCGACCGGAGGCTTCGGTGTCCCGCTGGGAACATCGGTCACCGTCGGGCCGGACACGGTGCTGCCCGTGTCTTCGGCGCGGCTGTGGTTGTCCTATACCTCGACCAGCCCCGGCGACGTGGCGAGCGGCTCGGTCACCGTCCGTTGCGACCAGACCGGGCAGGCGTGGGTGATTCCGGTCATGGCGTCTACGGTCGCTCGTCCCAAGACCGCCGTCGCTCTGGTCTTCGACCGCTCCTACAGCATGACCGAGGACGCCGGCGACGGCCGGACCAAGATCGAGAAGCTGCGGGAGGCGGGCACCGCCTTCGTCGACGTCATGCGGGCCGGCGACGGCGTCGGCATCGTCCGATTCAACCAGGCCGCGGACCGGCTGATGGAGGTCGAGGACGTGGCGACCGGAGCGGGAACGGCCCGCTCGCTGATCTCGGGCCATCAGCTCGACCCGGCCGGCTCGACGTCCATCGGCGACGGCGTGCTCGACGGCTCCGCCATGCTGGCCGACGCGAACCCGACCCCGCCGTACGACGTGCAGGCGATGGTGGTGCTCACCGACGGTCTGTGGAACCGGCCGCCCAGCCTGCCGAGCGTCACGGGCAGCATCACCGCCCGCACCTTCGCCGTCGGTCTCGGGATCCCCACCAACATCAGCGTCGACGCGCTCGCCACCCTGTGCCAGGGCCACGACGGCTACCTGCTCATGACAGGGCAACTCACGCCGAGTCAGTCGATGCGCTTGAGCAAGTACTTCGTGCAGATCCTCGCCGGTGTCACCAACGCCCAGGTGGTGACCGACCCGGCCGGATTTCTCACCCGTGGGGCCGAGCACCGGATTCCGTTCTGGATCACCGACGCGGATTTCGGCATGGATCTCATCGTGCTCAGTCCTTATCCGAAGGCGATCCGGTTCCTGCTCGAGAGCCCGGACGGGACCGTGATCGATCCGGCGACGAGCGGCAACCTCAGTTACGTGGTCGGTTCGACGGTGGCCTACTACCGCTGCGCGCTCCCGGTGATTCCCACCGAAGCAGCCGGCACCCACGGCGGCCAGTGGCAGGCGGTTCTCCGACTCGGGCGGATGCCGCGCCGTTCCAACGAGGAGGACCCGCTGGCGAAGCTGGGCGTGCCGTACGAGTTCCTCGCCCACAGCTACTCGGCGCTCGCCTTCGACGCCGCCGTGCTGCAGTCGTCGTTCGAGCCCGGCGCCGTGGCCGAACTGAGCGCCACCGTGACCGAGTACGAGGCGCCGTCGACGTCGACGGCGCGCGTGTGGGCCGAGATCGCGTGGCCGGGCGGCTCCACACGGCATGTCGTGCTCGAGCAGGAAACCGGCGACCGCTATTCGGGGGAGGTGAAGTTGCCTCTGCCCGGGACGTACCGTGCCCGCATCCGGGCTCGCGGCGAGACCCGCAACGGTCAACCCTTCGAGCGGGAGAAGACGCTCACCGCCGTGGCTCTCCGAGGCGGCGGAAGCACCTCCTCGGGTGGTGAGAGGCGGGGCGATCTGGAGCGGCTGATCGAGTGCGTCCGCGCCGGTGGGGCGATCAGCGACGAGGGCTGGTCCCGGCTCAGGGAGCTGGGTTTCGACCTGGCCGCGCTCTTGGATTGTCTGGGTCCGCAGCGCGAGTTGGAGCGCTGAGCGTGTGAAGTCCAGCACACCTCCGGCGTGAATACGCAGATCAGACCAGTTACCAGGGTGGCCTTACTTCGGAAAGCGTGACGAAAAGCTCTAGATTTGAGCCGTGACGGTAACTTCCCTGGCCCCGGCGCGCAGTGCGGCGCGCTCGACGGTCGCGCTCAAGGTGATCATGGCGGTCTCCGGACTGATCATGCTCGGCTACCTGATCTTGCACATGTACGGCAACCTCAAGGTCTTCGAGGGTCAGGCAAAATTCGACGACTACGCCCACCACCTCCGGATCATCGGCGAGCCCGTGCTGCCGTACTCCGGTCTGTTGTGGGTGGTCCGGGTGGTGCTGGTGGTCAGCGTGCTGGCCCACATCTACGCCGCGGTGACGCTGTGGCGGCGAGCGCGGATCGCGCGGGGCGGGACCAAGCGTTACTACAGCAGCAAGGCCCGGACGGGGGTGCAGCGCAGCTACGCCTCCTTCACGCTGCGCTGGGGCGGCCTCACGATCGCCCTGTTCGTCGTCTACCACCTGCTCCATCTGACCTGGAACGTCGTGGCCCCGGGTGGCGCGTCCGAGAGCCCGTACGAGCGACTCGTCAACGGCTTCCAGATCTGGTGGGTGACCCTCGCCTACGTCGTCGCCATGATCGCGGTCTGTCTGCACCTTCGGCACGGGACGTACAGTGCGTTGACCACACTGGGGCTCAACTCGAGTGTTCCGATGCGGATGCGGCTCAACCTCCTCGCCTACCTGGTGGCGGCCGTGATCACGGTTGGCTTCCTGCTACCCCCCATGGCGATCTTCTTCGGATTGGTGAGTTGATGAGACTTCCCTGGCAGAGCGAGGACACGCTCTCGATCGACGCCGACGCCATCTACACCGATGGCCCCGATGTCAACGACACCAAGGCGCCGCCAGGGCCCATCGAGAACCGGTGGGACGAGCGCAAGTTCAACGCCAAGCTCGTCAACCCGGCCAACCGCCGCAAGCTGAGCGTGATCATCGTCGGCACCGGTCTGGCCGGCGCCTCGGCGGCGGCGACGCTGGGTGAGGCCGGCTACCAGGTCACGAGCTTTTGCTATCAGGACTCGCCGCGTCGTGCCCATTCGATCGCGGCGCAGGGCGGTATCAACGCGGCCAAGAACTACCGCAACGACGGTGACTCGATCTACCGCCTGTTCTACGACACGGTGAAGGGCGGCGACTTCCGGGCGCGGGAGTCCAACGTCTACCGGCTCGCGCAGGTGAGCGTGCAGATCATCGACCAGTGCGTCGCGCAGGGCGTCCCGTTCGCCCGTGAATACGGCGGGCTGCTCGACAACCGTTCGTTCGGTGGCGTACAGGTCTCCCGTACCTTCTACGCCCGCGGTCAGACCGGCCAGCAGTTGTTGATCGGTGCCTACCAGGCGCTCGAGCGTCAGGTCGCGGCCGGCACCGTCGAGATGCACACCCGGCACGAGATGCTGGAGTTGATCGTGGTCGACGGGAAGGCCCGGGGCGTCGTGATCCGCGACATGGTCACGGGGGAGATCAAGCCCTTCTTCGCCGACGCCGTGGTGCTGGCCACAGGTGGCTACGGCAACGTGTTCTTCCTGTCCACCAACGCGATGGGCTGCAACGTCACCGCGACCTGGCGGGCGCACCGCAAGGGTGCGTACTTCGCCAATCCCTGCTACACCCAGATCCACCCCACCTGCATCCCGGTCTCCGGTGATCACCAGTCCAAGCTCACCTTGATGAGCGAGTCGCTCCGCAACGACGGCCGGATCTGGGTGCCGAAGTCCGGTGAGGACAAGCGCGATCCCCGGGAGATCCCCGAGAAGGAACGCGACTACTACCTGGAGCGGATCTATCCCGCCTTCGGCAACCTCGTGCCCCGCGACATCGCCTCGCGCGCGGCCAAGAACGTCTGCGACGAGGGCCGTGGAGTCGGTCCCGGCGGGCTGGGGGTCTACCTCGACTTCGCCGACGCGATCAAGCGGTTGGGTCGCAAGGCGGTCGAGGCCAAGTACGGCAACCTCTTCGACATGTACGCACAGATCACCGGCGAGAACCCGTACGAGACGCCGATGCGGATCTATCCGGCGGTGCACTACACCATGGGTGGGCTCTGGGTCGACTACGACCTGCAGTCGACCATCCCAGGCCTGTTCGTGACCGGCGAGGCGAACTTCTCCGACCACGGCGCCAACCGGCTCGGCGCAAGCGCGCTGATGCAGGGCCTGGCTGACGGCTACTTCGTCCTGCCGAACACGATCAACGACTACCTCGCGGCGGGCCCGTTCGCCAAGGTCGACGAGTACCACCCCGAGGCCGCCCTGGCCGTCCAGCAAGTCCGGCAGCGGATCGACAAGCTCCTGTCGATCAAGGGAAACCGGACCGTCGACTCGTTCCACCGCGAGCTGGGTCACCTGATGTGGGACTACTGCGGGATGGAGCGCACCGAGGAGGGGTTGCGCAAGGCCATCACGCGCATCCGCGAGCTGAAGGCCGAGTTCTGGTCCGACGTCAAGGTGCTCGGGACCGGCGACGAGCTCAACCAGGCCCTCGAACGGGCCGGCCGGGTGGCCGATTTCTTCGAACTCGGTGAGCTCATGTGCATCGATGCGCTGGTCAGGCGGGAATCATGTGGTGGGCACTTCCGCGCCGAATCGCAGACCGAGGACGGTGAGGCACTCCGCCACGACGACGAATTCGCCTACGTGTCGGCCTGGGAGTTCGGTGGCGACAGCCTCAACGGCAACGGGACGAAGCCGATTCTGCACAAGGAGCCCTTGGTGTACGAGTACGTCGAGATGAAGCAGAGGTCCTACAAGTAACGCCGACCCGTCACTTCTGCAGCGACACGCCGTCCAAAGGCCCGTAGATGTGACGGCTCGGCAGGTTTGGGAAGCACGAAGGAGCGAGCAAGCGTGAATATAACCGTTCGGGTGTGGCGGCAGAGTGGCCCCGACGACCCGGGCCGGATGGTCGGGTACCACGTGCCGGACATCAGCGAGCACATGTCGTTCCTGGAGATGCTGGACGTCTTGAACGAGCGGCTGACGTCGCGCGGCGAGGAGCCCATCGCCTTCGACAGCGACTGCCGAGAGGGCATCTGCGGGCAGTGCGGACTGGTCATCGACGGCGTGCCGCACGGCCCCCTGCAGACCACGACCTGTCAACTGCACATGCGTTCGTTCAAGGACGGCGCGATGATCGACATCGAGCCGTGGCGCGCCGAGCCGTTCCCGGTGATCAAGGACCTGGTCGTCAACCGTGGCGCCTTCGACCGGATCATCCAGGCGGGCGGTTTCATCTCCGCTCCGACCGGCACGGCTCCGGACGCGCACGCGACACCGATTCCGAAGAAGGACGCCGACCACGCGTTCGACGCAGCGACCTGCATCGGCTGCGGCGCCTGCGTCGCGGCCTGCCCGAACGGCTCGGCGATGCTCTTCACCGCCGCGAAGGTCACCCACCTCGCGCTACTGCCTCAGGGTCAGCCGGAGCGGCACTCCCGCGTGCGCGGCATGGTCGCCCAGCAGGACGCCGAGGGCTTCGGCGGCTGCACCAACATCGGCGAATGCGTCGCCGTGTGCCCCAAGGGCATTCCCATGGACACGATCAACCAGCTCAACCGCGACATGCTGGGCGCGCTGGCTCACCCGCACGACTGAGATTTCCTGAGCCGCGAAGATATTGCGGCGCGCGGGATCTCCCTTCGACGACAGTAGTTTGACGTTGCCTTCGAAGGGAGCAACGGTGAACGGCTGGTCGACCCGGTTCGGCTGGGTGGCGGGAATCCTGAGCGCCGTGATCATGATCCCGGCCTACGCGGTCGGCACGCCTGACATGGTCCGGGCCGCCGAGCGGGCTCCCGGCTACTTCGCCGGAACGGCCAATTTCCTCGTGGCCAACGGGATGGTGCCGCTCGTACACGTGCTGTTCTTCCTCATCTTCCTCGGCGCCCTCACCGGCTGGCTGCGCCAAGCCGGAGCCGGCGCGGAGACCTGGGCCGCCTTCGCCGGCGGCATGGTGTTCATCACCTTGAGCTCGATCGGTTTCACCGCCGAGATCTTGGCCCCGGCGGTGATCGAGCGGTTCCCACTGGTCGAATTCGACCCGCAGCTGGCGCTGGCCTCGCTGACCATGGCCACCTGGCTGTACCACTACTGCCAGGTGGGGGCCGCGGTGATGGTGGCGGCCACCTCGCTGATCATCTGGCGAACGGGCGCGTTGCCTCGCTGGTTCGCCGGAATCGGGGCACTGGTGGTCGTTCTCACCCTGCTCCACACCTGGCTACCGCTGCTGGCGGCTCTGGCGAGTCTGCTCTGGATCGCGGTGATCTCGGTGGCCCTGCTCCTCTCGCCGGCACCAGCCCGCGAGCCGGCGCCCGCCTGACCTCACGCCGACAACGTCGACAATCCGGCGGCCACCGCGAAGCCCAGGACCGTCGCGAGCCCGGCCCAGTCCTTCGCCTTGTTCCTGGCCTCCGGGATCATCGCGTCGGTCAGCATGACCAACAGGGCACCGGCGGCGAATCCGTCGATGAGCGCCTCCATCGGCCCACCCGTCACTCGGGCGAGGGCGTGACCGCCCACCGTCGACAGCGTGCAGATCCCGGCCACGACGCACCAGAGCCCCATGATCTTGCGGCGAGTCCAGCCGGCCGCCGCCATCTCGGAGGCGGAGCCCACGGCCTCCGGCAGGTTCGACACGAACACCGCTGCCAGCAGCGCCACGCTGACCCCGTCACCGCGCGTCAGCCCGATGCCGAGCACCGCCTGTTCGGGAATGCCGTCCAGGAGAGCGCCCAGCGCCAACGGCAGTCCGGCGGCCCCGCCGGGTGTGGTCGCGAGCCGCTTGACCCGGCGGTTGGCGAGGAAGAACGTCGCCGCGCCGATCGCAAGACCGAGGGCGACCGGCGCCGGTCCGGCCACCCGTACGCCCTTCTCCGCCAGCTCGAACGCAACGCTGGCGATCAGCGCGCCCGCACCGAAGGCCAGCACGCAACCCAGGACGACGTTCCGCCAGGTGTGCAGCATGCCCAGCAGGGCGCCGAGGACCAACGACGAGGCCGCGAGCGCACCCCACCCCAGCGCCGCGACCATGGTGACGATCCTCAACCAAGGGCGACCGAGTCGGCCAGCGGGGTCGCCTCGCGGAAGGACTCCGTGGCCACCCACTGCCCGAACACCTCGGGCCCGAGCTCGGCGAAGACCTCGGCCGTCTGGCTCGCCTGGTGCCGCAACGCCGCGACCTTCCGCTGCAGGTCGGTGCCGCGCAGGACCAGGCGCAGGCTGACGTCGTGGTCCGCCACGATGGGCGGACCGACACCGAGGTAGTAGACATCGAATCGATCATCGATGGGTTTGAGCGTCGCCGCGTCACCCTCGGCCACCACGGCTTGCAGGAGGCGGATCGGTCGCTCGGAGCGGGCGACCGCGTGTGCCGCCCACGCGGCAACCGTTCGATGATCGGGATGCCCGGTGAAGCCCTCGGGACCAAAGGTGAGGACGGTGTCGGCCGCCACCTCGTCGAAGATGGCGCTGAGCCTGCGTACGGCGACGTCGGAGTCCGCGGCCGCCAGCTCGCCGTCGGCGTACTCGAGCCAACGGTGGTCGGAGACGCCGAGTTCGGCCAGAGCGGCCGCCAACTCGGTCGAGCGGAGTTGCCCGAGGGCGACGCGCTGCTCGGGCGTTCCGGTGCGGTCCAGTCCGTTGCCGCCATCGCCCCGGGTGGCGGTCAGGCACACCACCCGCGCGCCGGCCGACGCCAGTGCGGCCATCACACCGCCGGCGAGGTAGGTCTCGTCGTCGGGATGGGCCCAGAGCGACACCGTGGTGCCGAGAGCAGATGGGTGCAGGTGGCCGATCATGCACCCCATTGCAGACGATCCGGCTGTCATCGCGCTGTCATCGGTCTGGCCTGGTGCCGCGACTCTCGTCGATCCCGTTGCTCGGCAGCCAGTTGTCGTATCTCGGCAGGGAGACCAGCAAGAAGCTGCCAAGCTAGCCGATCACCGTGACCGACCGCCTACATCCTCAGGCGCTCCGCCGCGGATTCGACCAGAGCCAGCTGCGGATGCTGCAGATCGCCCTCCGACTGGTCGAGGGAGACGCTGAAGTCCTCCCCGTGGTGCAGGTACACGGTCACCATCAGGCGGTCCTGGACGAGGGTGAGCCCGACGCTCTCCCAGAAGGCGTTGTCGCCGTCCGCCCCGCCGGGGCGCTGGTAGACCACTTCGCTGACCTGGGCCGCCCCGCCGTCCACCGAGAGCTTCTCGTTGGTGAAGCTCAGGTCCGCGACGACCTCGTACCCCTTCGTCTTGAGCTCGGCCGGGCACTTCGCGAGCCAGCCGGCGTAGACGTCGCGCGCCTTCTTGGCCGCCGCCGCGTCACCGAACTGGAGCGCCTGGGTGTAGATCACCGGCTGATTCCGCAGCGGGCCGGGATCGGGAGCGTTCTGCGGATCGATGATCTCGTACCGGAAATTCCGCTGCACCGTGTTGACGACCCCGAGGTCGGTGCGGCCGACGGTGGCCCAGCAGACGGACATCTCGTTGATCCACCGCCCGGCACCCTCCTTCGCGATCACGGGAACGGTGGTCTCCCGATCCTCGACCGGCACGTCGTCGGTGCTCATCAAGTTCTTGGCGGTGACGCTGCGCGCTGCCGGTTGGGACGTCGGGGCCGTCGAGGGATCTCGCGAGGGACCGCTCGTGGCATCGGTCGTGGGTGCGGAAGGGGTCGCAGCCACGGGCGGCGTCGCTGTCGGGTTGCCGCCGCGGAGCCAGACGGCGGCGGCGACCACGCCTCCGCCGGTCAGCAGAACCACGGCGGCGACGATTCCGGCGAGCCCCGCGTACCGGCGCCGACGGCGCTGGTCGCCGAGCTGCCGGACCTGATCCGGCGGCAGCGGGCGGGCCGATGTCTCACCGTGGCGCGCCATCTGTGGCAGCCCACCGAGATCGGGGTCGTTGTGCTCAGCCACGGTACGTCTCCCTCGTCGAGCTGGTCGGGCCGGCGGGCCCGCGGTTCGGACCGCCCGCCGATTCGTCACGCAGGAGTCCGGCGAGCGTGGCCCGCCCGCGTGACAACCGGGCTTTGACCGTGCCGACGGGGGCGCCGACCTCCGCGGCGACGTCCGCGACCGGCAGATCGCAGAGATGGTGCAGGACGATGACGCGCCGCTGCTCCGGCGGAATTTGCTGGAGGGCACGAGCGATCAGGATGCGATCCAGCGGCGGCTCCGGAGCACGGTCAGCTCGTTCCGGCGGGTCCGCCTCCAGGGAGGTCCGCCGGGAACGCCGCCAGCGGCTGACCGCCAGCCGATAGGCGACCTTGCGTACCCATCCCTCCGGCGACTGGCTGGCGTCAAGGGTGCGACGGCGGTCCCAGGCACGGACGAAGGCCTCTTGGACGCAGTCGTTGGCCTCGGCGAGGTTGCCACACATCGCAAAGATCTGTCCGACGAGACGGGAGAACGAAGCCGCGTAGAAGGAGTCGAACTCTTCGGCGGTCATGTTGGTCCCCGCATCATTCGGGTGGACATCGACGTGATGGCTCGATCCTGCCTCCCCCGAAGCGGCAGAAGCCAGCATCGCGGGCGCGAGCGTCGCGTGTCTCACGTCACTTCTACGCCCGAGCGCCTGGTTTGGTTGCCTGATTTCGCTTAAAGGGGGGCTTCGCTCCAGCCCGTCGAGGGGGATCTGTCGCAATAACTGCACGCAACATCGGGAAAGCCCCGATTTCCGGCGTTTCCGATCCGTGCGTGCAGCTATTGCGACACGGACCGCATCGACCTGGTCGACCAGACCTCCTACGCCTTCTAGCCGGTTCGCAAGTCGCGTTCCAGGGGTGTCGGGAAGGACGGGACGACCGCTGCCCCCGCCAGTCGCGGCTCGAGTCTCGCGGCGGCCAGGT
The DNA here is from genome assembly GCA_963789345.1 of uncultured Actinomycetota bacterium. Taxonomy (GTDB): domain Bacteria; phylum Actinomycetota; class Actinomycetes; order Propionibacteriales; family Propionibacteriaceae; genus Microlunatus. Next base: position 596,754 of record CAWBKR010000001.1, read on the forward strand.
CGATCGCGGCGGCGGCCTGGGCGCCGCGGTCGACGAGCACCCGCGTACGGATCGAGCCGTCGCTTCGGATCGCCCATCCGCCGACGACCTCACCGTCCCACCAGACCGTCGGGCCGACGTTGCCGTTGCGGTCGTACAGCGAGGAGTAGTCGGCCGGGAGGAACCAGTCCCGCTGCTTCCACCCCATCGGGGTCGGGTCGAGAGCGGGCAGCAGGGTGGCGACCGGAGCCGGCGAGGTCTCCGTTGCCTCGTCGCCGGAGAGCACGAAGCCGGTCTCGTCGTCCACCGCGACGGCTACGGTCGACACCCCGCCGAGCGCGGTCCGGGTCTGGCGCAGCGACCAGCCGGTCCACCAGGCCAGGTCGGCCTCGGTGGCCGGCCCGAACCGGCCCAGATAGGCCTCGACGAGCCGGGATCTCGCCTCGGCGGGGGACAGCGGAGGGATGCCGGCCGGCCACCAGAGCCAGGCCGGCTCCCAGGTGTGGTGCCGCGACGTCCAGGCCCCGCGGGGCCGGCCACGCACCATCCGGCCCTCGGCTCCCATCAGGGTCAGGACCTGGGTGGTGACGTTACGGCGGACGTCGTAGCTCTTGTCGGTCGTGGGCAGAAATGCCGTACGCAGGCGGGGCTCGGCGGCCGAGAGCTGTGCGCCGGTGGCGACCTGGAGCCGCTCCAGGGCCGCAGCCGTACCGGCTTCGAGCTCGGTGAGCCAGACGCCCGGATCGGCCGGGACGGGCGGCTCGGTCGGCAACGTCGCGAGCTGGGTGAGCAGGCGTTTGCGGATGAACGCGGCGATCTCCAGTGCCGCGCCGTGGTGCACGATCGGCACCAGGGGCTGCGGAACCACGAACAACGTCCGCCGCATCGCCATCAGCCGGACGAGTGATCGATCGTCGTAGAGCGCCCGCGAGACGTCCGCCAGATCGCAGCGTTGCGACCGGGCCAGCACGGACAAGAAGACCGTGGCGGGATCGGTGGCGTGCAGGACGACGACGGAGGCCGCTGCCTCCTCCGGCGTCGCGGCGTCCCCGCGCAGATGGTGGCGCGCCACCAACCGCGCCCGGCGGTGGGCGTCACTGAAGCGTCGGAGAGCAGACACGAGTGCCTTGCTATCACGCCCGGGCCCCGGCGAGCGTCGTCAGCGGAGCGCCGCCTCGGTCTGGACGACCGAGGGAGCAGACAGTGCTTTTCCGTTTGCGAGCGAGGGAGGAAGACCGAGTCATCTGGCGCGGAGCGTGCGCGAGCTGGACAACACTGTTGAGCCGACGTTGAGTCGATGTTGAGCGGAGTGTGAGCGCTCTGGACATCCTGGGGGACTGTGAGCAATCCCATACCCACCTTCATCCACGGCCGCGATCCCATCTCCCAGGCCGGGGTCGTGAGCCAGCTCAAGTCGCGACCGGAGATCCGGGTCGTCGACCAGGCCGAGCAGGCCGACGTGGCGGTCGTGATCGCCGATCAGGTCGACGCCAACACGGCTCGTGAACTGCGCAGCCTGCGCAAGGACGGACGTCCGCAACTCATGCTGGTGGCCACTGCGGTGGACGACGCAGCTCTGGTCCTGGCCGCCGAGGCGGGCGTCGCCGGGTTGCTCCGACGCAGCGACGCCAACCCCGAGACTCTCGTACGCACGATCCGGCGGGTCGCCTCGGGCGAGGGCGAGGTTCCGCCCGATCTCCTCGGCCGTCTGCTCGAGCAGGTCGGGCGCCTGCAACGCCAGGTGCTGGCCCCTCGCGGACTCACCTTCTCGGGTCTGACGCCCCGCGAGACCGAGGTCCTGCGGCTGGTCGCCGACGGACACGACACCTCCGAGATCGCGCTCCGGATGTGCTACAGCGAGCGGACCGTGAAGAACGTCCTCCACGACCTGACGACGAGGTTGCAGCTCCGGAACCGTACGCACGCCGTGGCGTACGCCGTCCGCGAGGGTCTGATCTAAGTGATCCACGAGGTGGATTCCGCCCTGCGCGCCCTGATCGAACGCGACGCCGTCGGCACCCGTGACGTCGAAGTCGTCTTCGACGCGCCGACCCGCGAGTGGGCAGGGCGGCGCAACGCGCCGACCATCGACGTGTACCTGTACGACATTCGGGAGGACCTGCGGCGCCGGGAACGGGGACTCCTCAACGAGTACGACAGCGACATCCGGGTGGTCGCCCGGCACCTGCCGCCACGGCACTTCAAGCTCTCGTACCTGGTGACCGCCTGGACGCAGCGTCCCGAGGACGAGCACCGCCTGCTGTCGTCGCTGCTCAGCTGCTTCCTCCGCTACGACGCGCTCCCGGCCGAACTGATCAGCGGACCTCTGGCCCAGCTCGAGCGACCGGTGCCGATGACCGTGGCTCTGCCACCGCCCGAGGACCGGGCCTTCGCCGACGTCTGGTCCGCACTCGGCGGTGAGCTGAAACCGTCGATCGACCTCGTGGTCAGCGCGCCGGTGGAGACCGGACAGCGCTTCGAGACCGGACCGCCGGTCGCGGTCCCGCCGGTGGTGTCGATGGGCGGCAACACCGGCTGGCCGGCGGCGGAGCGCGCCGGCGGAGGTCGGGCCGCGGCAACGCGTACCCGAGCCGAGCCCGACCAGAAGGTCGCGATGCGCCGACAACGCCGTACGAGGAAAGGCTCGTGACGGACGCCAGCCTGTCCCACCTCTTGGATCGCGCCAGCCTGGTCGAGGACCGCGTCCGCGCTCTGGTCGCCGAGCGGCGGGCCGACGACCCGGCCCCCGACGACCCGTTCCGTGGCCTCTACCTGAGCGACGAGACCGTGGACCGACTGCTGGACGGAAGGCCCGACCCTCCCGGGGCCACGTCGCCGGCTGACGACGCAGCACGAGCGGCCAGAACCACAGTGGAGGCCGACGCCGACCGGCGGGAGGCCGAGGGAAACGATGAACTCCGTCTCCGCCGGCTGGCCCGCGCCGCAGCGCTGGACGACCTCGACGTCGAGTTGTTGATCATCGCCTTGCTGCCCGATCTGGACCATCGCTTCGAACGCCTGTACGCCTACCTCAACGACGACGTCACGCGGCGCCGCGCCTCGGTGGGGCTGGCCCTGCAGCTGGCCGGCCGGTCCGCCATCTCGGCCACCGCGCGGGGGCGGCTGGAGCCCAGTCGGCCGCTGGTGGCGTCCGGGCTCCTGCTGGTCGAGGACACCGACCGCCCGCTGCTCACCCGGGCCCTCCGGGTGCCCGACCGAGTGGCTGCGCACCTCCTCGGGGACGACGCACCCGACCCGCTGGTCGCGCCGCTGATCGAGCCCGTCGCCGCTTGGTCGAACCCGATGGCGGACCAACTGGCTCGGGCGCTGGGTGCGGGCGTCACGTTCGTCTACCTGCATGAACGCCTCGCCGGAACCGGCAGTGCGGTGGCCGTCTCGGCTCTGGCTCAGGCCGGATGGTCGGCGATCGCCGTCGACCTGCGCCGGCTGGCCGGCGGACACGATGCCGCTGCCCTGGTCGCCTTGACGGTGCGCGAGGCCCTGCTGGCGGGCGGCGGCGTCGTCGCCGGGCCCGTGACGTCACTGGCCGATGTAGCCGTCGAGGCGGTGCAGCTGTTCGCCACCGCCCCGGTGCCGGTCATGCTGGTGGGCGCGGCGACCTGGGATCCGCAGTGGTCGATGACCGCGCCACTGGTGCTGGAGGCTCCTCCGCTCGGTGGTCGGGAACGCGTGCGGTTGTGGGAGCGCGAGATCGGCGGGCACAACGGATCGCTCGACCCGGGCGAGGTCGCCGGGCATCTGGCCCTGGGCCCGACCCAGATCCAGCGGGCCGTACGGGCGGCCGAGTCCTCGGCCCGGCTGGCCGGCGGCGCCCTGACGGCCGACGACCTCCGCCGGGGGGTGCGGGCCCAGAACGCGGCCGGCCTGGAGCGGCTGGCCCGCCGGATCGAGCCCGAGGTCGGCTGGGACGACCTCGTGCTGGCTCCCGCCGTGCTGCGCGGACTGCGCGAGGTGGCGGGCCGGGCCCGTCACCGGGACACCGTGCTGACCGACTGGCGCATGCGCCGCGGCGGGGGTCGCGGGCACGGGGTGACCGCCCTGTTCGCGGGCGATTCCGGGACCGGCAAGACCATGTCGGCCGAGGTCATCGCGACCGATCTGCGGCTCGACCTCTACACGGTGAACCTGGCGACGGTCGTGGACAAGTACGTGGGGGAGACCGAGAAGAACCTCGAGCGGATCTTCGCCGAAGCGGCGGGGGTGAACGCCGTCTTGTTCTTCGACGAGGCCGACGCCATCTTCGGCAAGCGCAGCGACGTCCGGGATGCGCACGACCGGTACGCCAACATCGAGAGCGCCTACCTGTTGCAGCGGCTGGAGACCTTCGACGGGCTGGCGGTGCTCGCCACGAACCTCCGGGCGAACATCGACGAGGCTTTCACCCGCCGGCTGGACGCGATCATCGACTTCCCCGCGCCGACCCCGGAACTCCGCCGGTCGTTGTGGGTCCACTGCCTGACCGCACCGCTGCCGATCGCCGAGGACCTCGACCTGGACTTCCTGGCCGAGTCCTTCGAGCTGGCCGGCGGCAACATCCGTTCGGCGTCGACCACCGCCGCCTATCTGGCGGCCGCCGCGGGCACGCCGGTGACCATGGAGCACCTCATCGCGGCCGTCGAACAGGAGTACCGCAAGCTCGGTCGCCTGGTGCTCGAGCGCGAGTTCGGTCGATACTACGACGCCCTCGTGCAGTGACGCCTTCACCGGTGGACGGCTCGGTGACGTCGGGTCGGTGAAGTCTGCCCCTTCGGGCAACGGATGGCCCCGGTTGGCCCTGCCGTCGCGCCGTGCGACGTGTCAGAGTGGACAGGGCAGGAACGCGGAGGTTGCCATGCACGATCACCAGTTGGATTCCCGACGGGACCCCTTCCGCCCGAAGGGTGACCGGATCGACGAGGAGTTGCCCGATCACCTGGGCCGAGCCGCCGCCGAGCGACGCCCGGATGTGCTGGGCGCCGAGGGCCTGCTCGGGCTGCAGCGGATCGCCGGCAACGCCGGCGTGACGTCGTTGCTGGAGAAGGACGCGGCGGAGGACGAGCAACCCTCGCCCGTGCACGACGTGATCAGCTCCGGTGGCCGTGCCCTCGACCCGGAAACGCGGACCGACATGGAAGGCCGGCTCGGAGCCGACTTCGGGGACGTCCGGATTCACGACGACGACGCCGCAGCGCACTCGGCCACTGCGGTGGACGCCCACGCGTACACGGTCGGTTCCAACATCGTGTTCCAGCGCGACAGCTACGATCCGGCCTCCCAAGCCGGTCGCACCACCCTGGCCCACGAACTGACCCACGTGATCCAGCAGCGCAGCGGTCCGGTCGACGGGACGTCAGCCCCGGGTGGCATCAAGGTCAGCGATCCGGGTGATCGTTTCGAACGCGAGGCCGCGACCAACGCCGAGCGCGCCATCAGCACGAACCCGGCCGGACCGTCGCCAGCACCCGACGTGAGCCCGGGGGCCCCGGCGATCCAGCGCCAAGAGGCGGGACTCGAGGAGGAGGAAGAGCCCGTTCAAGGCCTCTTCGTCCAACGCGAGGGCGAAGAGGAAGAGGAAGAGCCGCTGCCGCAGTAGCGGGGGACACCTCACCCGGATCGACAATCGAGACTGCGGTTGCGCTGGCTTCAGGGCCGCTGAAGGAAGCGCAACCGCAGTCTCGCTGTGCGTTTGCGCTCGAACCTGCCCCGTCGGCTGCCCGTACGGGCAGAAGGGGGTGCCCTGCGGTGCGTCCGCGCGGTCCTGTCGGCGGGCGGCGGGCGAGAGCACGCTTCTCCTAGGCACCATGTCGAGGTGCCGACGCCTACCCCGCGTACAGCTAGGAGCCAGCATGCCGACCTACCAGTCACCCGGTGTCTTCGTCGAGGAAGCCCCGTCCGGAGCACGACCCCTGGAGGGAGTCGGCACCGCGGTCGCCGCCTTCATCGGCTTGGCCGAAGACGGTCCGTTCAACGCGCCCATCCTGGTGAGCAACTGGACCCAGTTCACGACCACCTTCGGCGGCTTCGTGCCCGGTTCCTACCTCGCCCAGTCGGTGTACGGCTACTTCATGAACGGCGGCGGGAACTGCTACGTCGTACGGATCGGGCAGAACGGCTCGGACTCGGGACCGGCACCCCGGGGCGCCCGGGCCAAGGAACTGGCCGCGGCCCCGACCGCCCAGATCGGCCGGCTCAAGATCAACGTTCTCGATCCGGCGATCCAACCGGGCGAGGTCAGCGTCGAGGTGACGCCGGCCGGCGGCGACAGTCCGGCCGACGACATGTTCCGCCTGGTGATCAAGCGCAACGGCGAGATGGTGGAAGAGTTCGACCGGGCCTCCTTCGGCCGGGGCAAGCAGAACGTCGTGACGATGGTCAACGCCGCCTCCAAGACCATCTCGGTCGAGGACACCGGCAGCGGTGCCGTCGAGCGGCTGCCCGACGGGGAGACCGCGCTGGTGGCGCCCGCCCCATCGGCCGCCCTGCCCTCACCGCGGCTGAACGCCGACGACTACGTCGGCGACGTCGCGGACCGGACCGGGTTCGCCGGTCTGGAGGCCGTCGACGAGATCACGATGCTCTGCGTCCCGGATCTGATGAGCGCCTACCAGCAGGGGTCGATCGACCTGGACACCGTGCAGGCGGTGCAGACCGCCATGATCGCGCACTGTGAGTTGATGGGTGACCGGATCGCGGTCCTGGATCCGCCGCCGGGCTTCAACGCCCAGCAGATCAAGGAATGGCGCGTCGACAAGGCCCGCTACGACTCGGCGTACGCCGCGTTGTACTGGCCGTGGGTCAAGACCATGAATCCGGCCACGGGCCTGCTGTCGTACATGCCGCCGTCCGGGCACGTGGCCGGGATCTGGGGCCGCAACGACGACACCCGCGGGGTGCACAAGGCACCGGCCAACGAGATCGTCCGCGGGGCGATCGACATCGAGGTCAACATCACCAAGAACGAACACGACCTACTGAACCCGGAGGGCATCAACGTGATCCGGGCCTTCCCGGGACGCGGCGTCCGGGTGTGGGGGGCGCGCACGCTGTCGTCGGATCCGGCCTGGCGCTACCTCAACGTCCGGCGGCTCTTCAACTTCTTGGAGGAGTCGATCTTGAGCGGCACCAGCTGGATCGTCTTCGAGCCGAACGACGAGGCGCTCTGGGCCAAGATCAGGCGCACCATCGCGGCCTTCCTGGTGTTGCAGTGGCGAGCCGGTGCCCTGTTCGGCTCCACGCCCGACGATGCGTTCTACGTCAAGTGCGACTCCGAGACCAACCCGTCCGAGGCCATCGACGCCGGCCAGGTGCTCTGCGAGATCGGCGTCGCCCCGGTCAAGCCGGCCGAGTTCGTGATCTTCCGGTTGGCCCAGTTCTCCGGCGGCGCCAGCCTGGTCAGCGAGTAGTCCACACCCGCTCGCAGCGGTTCCCATCCCATCAGAGAGGTAGTTGATCATGGCATTTCCCACCGGCGACAAGGGTGTCGGGCACTCGTTCGGACTGGAGTTCGACGGCATCACGATCAAGAGCATCAACGAGGTCAGCGGGCTCAAGATCGAACAGGACGTCGTCGAACTGAAGGAGAACGGTCCCGACGGCAAGTACGTCATACGTAAGTTGCCGGGACGCCCCAAGGTCCCCGACATCACTCTCACCCGCGGTCTGAGTGAGGACCAGAGCTTCGAGAAGTGGGTGAAGGACAGCCAGTTCGGGAAGATGGCCGACGTCCGCAAGGGCGGCGCCATCATCGTCTACGACTACGAGGGCACCGCGGTCAAGCGCTACAAGCTCACCAACGCCTGGCCGAAGATTCTCGAAATCGGCTCGATGAAGGCCGGCGACACCAGCGTCCTGACCGAGAAGCTGACGCTGACCTGCGAAATGATCGAGGTCGAGTAATGCGGCGTGGGTCGCTGACGCTACCTGACGCCCCCACCGACCACGCACCGTCCGAATCCGGGTCCCGCCCGGAGGAGCAGCTCCGGACCGAGTTCGCCTTTCTCCTTCCTCGGGGCTACGTGGACGGGTCGGGGACCGTGCACCGGGACGGGGTCATGCGCTTGGCCACGGCGCGCGACGAACTGGTCCCGCTTCGCGACGACCGGGTACGGGAGAACCAGGCGTACCTCACGGTCGTGCTGCTGGCCCGGGTGATCACCCGTATCGGCACCGTCGACGACGTGCACGCCGGCGTGATCGAGAACCTGTTCGCCGCCGATCTCGCTTTCCTGCAGGACCTCTACCGCCGGGTGAACACCGAGGGGCACACCCGGGCCGCGGTCACCTGCCCGTCCTGTGATCACCGGTTCGCCGTCGACGTGTCGGGTGGGCGCCTGGGGGAATCATGACGTACGCGACGGAGCGGCTCTACGCCGAGATCGCGTACGTCGCGTACTACCTGCATTGGAGCCGCGACGACATTCTCGACCTGGAGCACGCCGAGCGGCAGCGGTTCGTCGCCGAGACCGCCGCCCTGAACACGCGGATCTCCCAGGGCTAGGAGATCGAGATGTCGTGGTGGTCCTCGGTCCGAGAGGCGTTGAGCCGACCGCTCGCGGGTCGACCTGCGCCCCCAGCGGTCGAGGGGTCGCGTCAGGAGACGCGAGCGGAGCCGGTCTGGCCGCACCTGCCCAGCGTCCAGCGGGTGCTGGCCGAGCCCATCACGCCGACCGCGCCGCTCGACGCGTTTGCCGACTCGCTCGCGGCGCATCAGGATCCCAGCTTTCTCGCGCCTCTCAGCCATGCCGTGTCCGCACGCGAGGCCGGCGGACTGGTGGACGGCCTGGCCGACCTCGCGCCGGGAGCCCCGCACCGCTACCGCGCGGCCGGTGAGCTGGCCGTACACCGCTCGGTGCGGAAGCCGCTGGTCCAGCGCCAGCCGGCGGGCTGGGCCTCCTTCGTCGACGAGGTGGCGCTGGAGCCCTACACCGAGGTCCCCGAGGACGGCGCGATCATGCTGGCCGGTACCGGCGACCCGGACGCGCCGGTCCACGCCCTGAGCGCTTCACCACTTGACTCGCGGAGCCCGTCGACAAGCTCAGGAGACACCTCGTCGATGGGCCAATCCGCACCATCTCGCGCCCTGAGCGTGTCGAAAGGCCAGTCCGCATCGGCTCGCGCCCTGAGCTTGTCGAAGGGCCAATCTGCGCTACCCGTCGCTCAGCGACACGCCACCTCACCGGAGTCCGTGGATCCATCACCTCGCGCCCTGAGCTTGTCGAAAGGCCAGTCCGCAACACCCGCGGAGACCGGATCCTCCGAAGATGAAGCGCCGACGGCTCCCCTGACCTCTCAGACGTCGCCGCTGGTTTCTCCCGCCGCAGAGCCCACAGGCGGCGCGAGCGCCGAGCAACCCGCGGTGGCGGCGGCCGGCCCATCGCCCGCCGAACCGTCGCCGCCGGCCGCGGCGGTCGGTGCACCACCGGTCCAGCGGACCCGCTCGCCGCTCGTGCCGCCGCCCACATCGCGGGTTTGGCCAGTCGTACCGGATCGTTCGCCTCGGCGCCCGGGGTGGCCCGAGCTGCCGACGCGTGAGTTGACGGTGGCCCGGATCGAGAAGCCGGCGACGTCCGCGCAGATTGTAGTCAGTCCGAGACCTGTTCTCGGTGCCGGCGAGGGGCACGGTGAGCCGAGCGATCCGGACGTCGCGGGGCCCCGGGCGAGTAGCGTCACCACCGACGAGCCATCAACCCCAGCGCGCGACAGCGAGCCGGACGAGGCACCCCTCAGCGGGTTCGCCGCCGCGATCGCCACACTCCAGAGGGACGGTGGAGAATCGGCCGGCGGGCCCAGTTCATTGGGATTCCCGCGCGCGAAACCGGCATCCGCGCGCGAGATTTCGCGCGCGGATGCCGGTTTCGCGCGCGAAGACTCGCTGCCGGAGTCGCTGCCGGAGTCGGTGCCGGAGTCGGTGCCGGAGTCGCCGGCCGTACCCCTTTCCGTGTCGCAGCCTGTCTCGCAGCCCGTACAACGCGACGTCACAGTGCCCCCGGGATTCGCCGACGCACGTGAGGTGCGTGCGGACGATTCTCGGTTGGTCACGGCGCGGCGGGAGCCTGGCTCTCGACCGCTCGAGGCTATGCGTCCAGCTGTCCAGCCGAGCGGATCGGCGGCACCGACCGACTCCGGCCCGGCACCGACGACGACCGGACTGCTCGGCACACGAACTCCGCACCTTCAGTTGGAGCCGATGGTACGAGCCACGTCGGCCGGCGAGATCACCGTGCCGGTCGTGCAGCGGGTCAGGTTCCCCGCCGCCCTGACCACCTCGGCTGCGCCGTCCGCTCGGCCGACGGATACCCAACTGGCCCGAGATCCCGACCGAGCTGCGTTGCCGGAGGGTGTCGCGTCGAGCACGGGATTGCCCGTCACCGTCGCGCGCTCGGTCACGGCCACCGCCGGCTCACCGGTACCGAACGCCGAGGAGACCGCGGACCCGACTCAGGCGATCGGGTCGTTCGGCGACACCAGCCCGGAAGCGGTTGAGGTCCTCCAGCTTCCGACCTTCCCCGACCCCGTACGCGAGGCCACACCGCTCGGGCCTTCGTTGCCACAGGCGTCCCCAGCTGAGCCGGAGCCGGCGATCGCCCAGCGGTCCAGGACGACGTTGCCGGCGTTGCCGATCGTGCAACGCCGGCCGGCGCACGAGTCGCCGCCCGCGAGGCTGACGGTCGCGCGACCGCCGACCTCGAGTGCCGGCGTGTCGTTCGCTTCGATGTTCGCTGCCGTGCCTGACGGAGGGCAGGAGAGCGGCTTCACCAGCGTCGAGCTGGAGTCCGGCTCGTCGCCGGATCCGGTGATCCAGCGGCAGGAGGGCGGGGCCGACTCCGCCGCCGAGACGACCACGCCTCCCGAGTCCGCTCCCGCACCGACCGCTGCGGCGGCTCCTGCGGCCGCGACGGCGGGAGCCGCTCCCGCCGGCACGGACGTGGACGAACTTGCTCGGCGACTCTTCGAGCCGTTGTCGGCACGGCTGCGGGCCGAGCTCTGGCTGGATCGCGAACGGGCAGGACTGGTGACCGATGTCCGTCCCTAGCGCCCGATCTGCTCGTTGGTTGGCAGCCAACGGCTGTGTTCCGGCCCGATTCATCGCCGCTGGCTGCCAACCAAGTGCCGACTCGGGGGTGAATCCATGACCGATCGGGGCGAGCCGGCGATCAGTGTCTGCTACACGGTGGCCATCGACGGCAAGGAGCTCGGCGCCTTCACGACCTGTGAGGGTCTCGGCTGCGAACTAGTGCTCGAGCAGCGCGAGGAGGGCGGCAACAACGGCTTCGTCTGGCAGCTACCGACCAGGATCAAGTACACCAACGTCAAGTTGACCCGGCCCATCTGCAAGGACAGCGGAAGCCTGACGGCCTGGCTCGCCGGCTTCGCCAGCGGAGTGAAACTGCACACGGCCACGATCGACGCCCGTGGGGCGGACGGGCAGATCGTGGTCAGCTGGAGCCTGGACGGCGTGCTGCCCGTCCGCTGGACCGGTCCCACCCTGAACCCCGACACCTCCAAGGCGGCGATGGAGACCATCGAGCTCGCCCACCACGGTTTCCTGCCCGGACGAGTCGCCGGACCAGGGGGAAAACAGTGACTGCATTGTCCGCCTCGCGCACGCTCACCGGGGGAGGGCGCTCGCCGGTACTCGAGAGACACGTGCTCCTCACTCCCGAGAGGCTCCGCTCGTGATCAAGCCCATCGCCCTGCAGACACCGGCCACCGGCAAGTTGGTGAAGCCCGGGGAGGTGCCGCACCAGCGCGCCGCCTCGGGCCGCGTGACCATGCAGAAGGCGACCCTCAAGCTGTACGCCGCCGAGCCGGCACCCGGCGGAAGCAAGACCGGGACCGAGCTCGGCTTCCTGGAGTTCCAGTTCAACCCCAAGGAGGTGACGATCGCCAAGACGGCGAAGTGGGAGCGGAAACCGGCCAAGGGATCCAAGACCGCCGGACCGCCGGAGTTCAGCGGTGCCGATCCGTGCAAGTTGACGGTGGAGATGTTCTTCGACGCGACCTCGACCCAGGACGGTGCGGTCGTGACGGCGGTGGAGCAGCTGTTCGCCTGTACCGTCCCCACCGAGAAGAGTCAGGTCGCCAAGAAGCCGGCTCCGCCGCTCGTCGTCCTGCACTGGGGCAAGGTGCGCAGCTTCGCGTCCTTCGTCACGTCCGTCAGCGCCAAGTACACGCTGTTCAGTGCCGACGGCATGCCCATTCGCGCGGTCTGCAGTGTCGCGCTGGAGGAGATGCCGGGGGAGCCGTTCAAGCAGAACCCGACCTCCGGTGGCTACGACGTCCGCCGGACGCACCGCACCATCTCCGGCGACTCGCTGGCCTCGATCAGCTTCGCCGAGTACGGCGACCCCACCACCTGGCGGGCCCTCGCCGCCTTCAACGGGATCGACGATCCGATGCGCCTCCCGGTGGGCATCATCCTGCTCCTGCCGACCCCCGAGGAGCTGGCCCGATGACCTCTACTATCTGTCGCGCTCCGCGCTCCGAGCGCCCCGAGGAGCTGGCCCGATGACCTTGTCCAGCATGTGCCTCGTGCAGATCGACGGCAAGGATCTGCCCGCCGACGTGATGCCTCTGCTGATCTCGGCTTTCGTCGACGACAGTCAGCGGCTGCCCGACATGTTCGCCCTCCGGTTTCGCGACCCGGGGCGGATCGTGCTGGCCAAATCCGGGGCGAAGGTGGGCGCGAAGGCGAAGATCATGGTCCAGGTGGCGGGCGCCCAGGCGCCCGAGCCGCTGATCGAAGGCGAGATCACGGCCCTGGAGGCGGAGTTCGACAGCGGCGGGACGTTCACCGTGATCCGCGGCTACGACCAGGCGCACCGGTTGTTCCGCGGCCGGCACACCGAGAGCTTCGTCCAGATGACGGCCTCCGACATCGCCACCAAGGTGGCGCAGAACGCCGGTCTGACGGTCGGTGAGGTGACCTCGACGAAGACGGTGTTCCCGCACGTGAGCCAGGCGGGCCAGACGCACTGGGAGCTGCTGGAGCTTCTGACCCGCGACAACGGCTACGAGGTCACCGTCCGGGACGGGAAGTTCTCCTTCGCCGCCCCGACCACGGCCTCGGACGCTCCGGCCGCCTCCAGTGGATCCGGTCCGCAGGATCCGCTGGTGCTCGAGCTCGGGAGGGATCTGCTGCGGTTCCGTTCGGTCCTCACCTCGGCACAGCAGCCCACCGAGGTGGAGGTCCGCGGCTGGGACGTCGCCACGAAGCAGGCGCTGACCTCGACGGCTCCGTCGCAGACCCGCAGCGCCGACCTGCCGACCGTGAAGCCGCAGGATCTGGCCAAGGCGTTCGGCGATGCGGTGCACGTCTCCACCGACGTGCCGTACCGGACCCAGGCCGAGGTCGACGAGGCGGCGAAGTCCCTCGCCGACGAACTGGCGGCTGCCTTCGCGGAGTTCGAGGGCGTGGCCCGGGGCAACCCGAAGATCCGCGCCGGTGCCGCTGTCACGGTCAACGGACTCGGCGAGCCGTTCGACGGGAAGTACACGGTGACCACGTCGCGGCACCGGATCGAGCCCACCACCGGCTACACCACCTCGTTTTCGGTCAGCGGCCGGCACGACCGGACCCTGCTGGGCCTGGCTTCCGGTGGTTCCCGGCCGGGCCGCCGTCAACCCGGCGTCGTCATCGCCCAGGTGAGCGACACCGGAGATCCGGAGAAGGCCGGACGGGTCAAGCTCACGTTTCCGTGGCTCTCCGACGACTACGTGAGCGACTGGGCCCGGACCGTCCAACTCGGCGCGGGGAAGGATCGCGGCTGGACGGTGCTGCCCGAGGTGGGGGACGAGGTCCTGGTGGCGTTCGAGCAGGGTGACTTCGCCCGCCCGACGGTCCTCGGCGGTCTGTACAACGGCGTCGACACGATGCCGAGCGGGCCGACCGATCTGATCGATGGCGGCTCGGGTGCGGTCAGCCGACGGTCGATGGTCTCCCGGAACGGCCACCGGATCGATCTCCTGGATCAGGACGGCAAGACCGAGGGCATATCGATGGTCACCAAGGACGACAAGCTGTACCTCAAGCTCGACCACGTCGGAACCATGATCACGGTGCACGCCGACGGGAAGATCCTGGTCGAGGGATCGCAGGGCATCACGATCGACTCGGCCAGTGCCGCGATGGAGCTCAAGGGCGGGCAGATCTCCCTCAAGGCGACCCAGGGCGTGACGGTGGACGGGGGCGGTGGCGCCGTGTCGGTCAAGTCCGGCAGCCAACTCAGTCTTTCCGGGGTGACCGCCAAGCTCGAGGGCAGCGGGACCACCGAAGTCAAAGGCGGAGCGATGTGCTCCGTCTCCGCCGCAATGGTCAAGATCAACTAATCGGATGAATCAGGAGATCGACCATGCCCATGGCCGCTCGGGTGGCTGACCCTACGGGTCATCCCGGTGTGATCGGACCGCCTGGGGTGCCGACCGTGCTGATCGGCGGCATGCCGGCCGCGACCGTCGGCACGCCGCACATCTGCTCGTTCCCGCCGCCGGCTGTCCATCCGCCGACGGCGATCGTTCCGCCCGGTTGCCCGACGGTGCTCATCGGCGGGATGCCGGCCGCGCGGATGGGTGACCTGTCAGCCTGCGGCGCGCCGATCGTCATGGGCTGTCCGACCGTGATGATCGGAGGCTGAGATGACTCCTGGGCAGCCGGGACAGCGCAACAACGGAGCGGACTTCATCGGTGCCGGTTGGTCCTACCCCTTGGGCACCGACGCCACCGGCGGGGTCGCGCTGGTCACCCGGGAACGGGAGATCGAGCAGGCGATGCGACTGATCCTCGGCACCGCGTGCGGCGAGCGCCCGATGCGACCGGACTTCGGCTGCCGGATCCATGATCACGTCTTCGGGCCGGCCAACTCGGCCACCGAGGGTCAGATTGCGTACGACGTACGCGAAGCGTTGGAGCGCTGGGAACCTCGGATCGACGTGACCGAGGTGATGGTCGATTTCGATGCGATCCAGCAGGGGTTGCTCTACGTCGACGTCAGCTACGAGATCCGGGCCCTCAACGACCCGCGCAACCTGGTCTTCCCCTTCTACGTCATCCCCGCCGAGCCCGAGGTCGCCGCCGGCGAACTGGCTTTGACGTCCGGCCCAGGAGGTTAGGCCATGCTGCCCGCTCCCAATCTCGACGATCGCCGGTTCCAGGATCTCGTGGACGACGCGAAGCGACTGGTCCAGCAGCGCTGCCCGACCTGGACCGACCACAACGTGTCCGATCCGGGCGTCACGTTGATCGAGGCCTTCGCGCAGATGGTCGACCAGCTCATCTTCCGGCTGAACCGGGTCCCGGACCTGCACTACATCAAGTTCCTGGAGCTGATCGGCGTCGAGCTGCGGGCGCCGGCGGCGGCCAAGGGCGAGGTCACCTTCTGGCTGTCCGCCCCCCAGCCGCAGTCCGTACTGGTCCGCAGCGAGTCCCAGGCGGCGACACCACGTACGGACGTGAGCGACCCCGTGGTCTTCAGCACGACCCGCGAGCTCGAGATCGTGCCGTGCGCCTTCGACCGCGCCGGGTCCCACCCGTCGGGCGGCTCGCCGGTCGACAGCACCGCGGCTCTCGGTGCCGCCGGCTTCCGGTGCTTCTCCTCGCCTCCGGTTCCGGGGGACGCGTTGCTGGTCGGATTGTCCAGCGCCGTGCCCAGCTGCGCGGTGCTGCTCCGGATGGACTGCCGGGTGTCGGGACGCGGGGTGGATCCGCGACGTCCGCCGGTGGTGTGGGAGGCCTGGACCGATTCGGGCTGGGAGGCCTGTGAAGTCGGCTCGGACGAGACCGGCGGACTCAACAAACCGGGCGACGTCGTCCTGCACGTACCGGAAGGCCATCAGACCTCGATCATTGCCCGGGAGCGCGCGGGCTGGCTGCGCTGCCGGCTGATCGAGGCCCAGCCCGATCAACCGACCTACGTAGCGCCGCCCACCGTGGTCTCGATCGAGGCCATGACCGTCGGTGGGACGGTGCCGGCCGTGCACGCCGAGGTGATCGAGGGCGAGGTGATCGGACGCTCCGACGGCACGGCCGGTCAGCGGTTCGACTTGCAGCGGCATCCGGTGGTGACGTCGATGGCCCCCACCACGCTCAAGGTCCTCTCGGGCGAGGAGGAGGAGGTCTGGCACGAGGCGCCGGCCGGGCACTTCGCCCAGTCGCGCGCCGAGGACCGGCACTTCCGGATCGACGCCTACGCCGGGCAGGTGCAGTTCGGTCCGGCGGTCCGCTCGCCCGACGGCGGCGTGACCAACTTCGGGGCCATCCCGGCGGCGGGGGCGGTCCTCCGCGTCGATGCGTACCGGACGGGTGGCGGGCGCCGCGGCAACGTGGCGCGCGGTCAGGTCCGGGTGCTCAAGACCTCCATCCCGTACGTCTCCCGGGTGGAGAATCGGGCACCGGCCGTCGGCGGGGCCGAGGCCGAGACCCTAGACGACGCCAAGGCACGGGGTCCGCTGCTGCTCCGTTCGCGCGGGCGGGCTGTGACGGCGGAGGACTTCGAGCAGTTGGCGCACGACGTAGCCCCAGAGGCGGCGAGGGTCAGCTGTGTCGCGGACGCCGACCAGTCGGCCGGCGTCCGGGTCCTCGTCGTCCCGCACGTTGCCGGAGACGACGTCGGCCGCATCAACCGCGAGGATCTCAATCCCCATCCGGAGACCCTCGAGCGGATCAGCACCAGTCTCGACAGCCGGCGACTGGTCGGCACCCGGTTGCTGGTCCAGCCGCCGGACTACACCTGGCTCACCGCGGTGGTCAGCCTGAGCGCGCGGCCGAGCTTCGACCGCGCCGGGGTGCGGGCCGAGGTCCTGCGGGCGCTCTACCGGCTCTACGACCCGTTGGTCGGCGGGCCGGACGGGACCGGCTGGCCATTCGGCCGTTCCGTGCAGTCCCACGAGGTGCACGCCGCCCTGGCGCGGATCCCCGGAGTCGACATGTCGCGGGAGGTCCGGGTCTCCCTGTTCCCGGCGGAGGCCGACACCGGTCGCCGCGGCGAGACGGTCCAGCGACTCGATCTGCCCGACACCGGGCTCGTCTACTCCTACGAGCACCAGGTCCGCGTCAACCGATGAGGAGGCTGCCGTGAGAGGTCTGCCATGAGAGGTCGGCGATGAGAGGCTTGCTGGCGGGCACCGCGACGCCGGCGCCGTTGGCGGACATCCTGCCGGCGATGCTGCGCGAGGACGTCTTCGCCCGCCAGCTCTGCGCCGGCCTGGATGAGGTGTTGACGCCGGTCATGCTCAGCCTCGATTCCTTCGCGGCCTACCTCGACGTCGGAACCACTCCGGAGGACATGCTGCCCTGGCTCGGCCAGTGGCTCGGCGTGACCCTGGATCCGCGCCAGGAGACGGAGGCTCAGCGGGAACTCCTGGCGCTGGCGCGCGAACTGCACCTCGTCCGCGGCACGGCCGCCGGCGTGGTTCTGGCCGTTCGGACCGCGCTCGGAATCGAGGTGACGGTCTCGGAGACGGGTGCCGCGGCGTGGTCGGAGTCGGCCGGCGGCAATCTGCCCGGCGAGGCGATGCCGCGTGTCGTCGTGACCGCGCTATCCGAGCCCGGGCGCGAGCTGGACCTCGAGCGACTGGACGCGGTGATCGCCTCGACCCTCCCGGCGCACGTGCGCTACCGCGTGCGGGTCGCCGAGACCTGATGCTTCGCGTTCTGTCGGCGGATGGCGCACCCACGGTCAGGCGGTGTATCAGGCGGGCCTCTCGTGACTCCCTCAGTCAACGCGACGATCGGCATGAGGATGGTCGTCGCGGGCTAGGCGCTGCTCACGAAATGGCTGATCATGACAGAATCCCCACCAGTAAGCACTTCGGCGGAGGGAGTGCGAAGTGCTGAGGTCTCACGGCGAGGAGGCCAGGCGACCATGACGACGTACGTCTGCCCCGAGTGCGGTGAACGCAACCCGGCCGGCACGGAGTTCTGCCAGTACTGCCACGCCTTCCTCGCCTGGGACGAGACCGACCAGACCCCGGCGCGGAAGCAGCCGGCTGCGCCACCTGTGCCGCGACGACCGGAACCCCTTCGGCAGCCCGAACAGAGCGTCGAGACCCGCATGATCCCGCGGATCGAGGATCTACCGGCCGACAGCGACCGGTCGCCTCAGCGGGAGTCGCCGACGGCGGCCGTACGGGAGGACGCCCCCGCCGGGCCGCCGATCGATCCGACCCTTGGTCTGTTCGGGATCGTGGCCGAGCAGAACGGGATCACGGTGCCGGCGACCGGCGAGATCGCGAGCCTGAACCTGCGGGTCACCAACACCTCCGCCATCGTCGACGGCTACGTGGTCGAGGCACCGGGGGCGCCCGGCTGGCTGTCGGTCGAAGCCACCGAGCTGCATCTGCTGCCGGGCGTCGAAGACGTCGTGACGGTGCGGATGCGGATCACCTCCGAGGCCCTCGTACCCGCCCAGCGAAATCAGCTCGTGCTGCGGGTCCGTTCCTTGGGCCAGGCCCCTGCGCGATCCGAGGTTCCGGTCTGGATCACCATTCCGGTCGTCGACGCCCCGGTGCTCCTGCGGGCCGAGCCGCGGCTGCTGCGCGTACGCGACCGCGACACCGCCGACGGCCGACTGCTGATCGACAACACGAGGAGCAACCGGAAGGTCCAGCTCCAGTTCTCCGGTTCCGATCCCGAGCTGGCCGTCCAGTTCCGGTTCGAGCCGCCGGTGCTGGAGGTCGGACCCGGCGCCACCGGCTCGGTCTCGTTCTCCACTCGGTCGCCCGGTCCGGAACCGGGCCAGGAGATCTCGCGGGCCCTGACTCTGACCGCGCTCGAGGGCGACCGGAGCGTCGAGACCCTCGTGACGATGCAGCAGTCGACCAGCGCCCGGGTCGAGGACCCGTTGGTCAAGCTCGAGGTCGTACCCAGCCTGGTCCGGGTGCGCAACACCACGTCGGGCACGGCCCAGCTGGTGGCGGACAACCGGGGCGGGACCGAGTGGGCCCACCTGCGGTTGCAGGCGAGCGATCCCGAGCGGGTCGTCCAGGTGACCTGGGCGACCCCGGTACTCCATGTGCCACCCGGCCGGACCGCGCAGACCGAGGTCAGTTTCGAGGCCCCGTTGCCGGAGGCCGGCTCGGAGGCCACGCGCACCGTGACGGTGGCCGCCCACGACGGGCAGCGCACCGCGACCGCCACCGCGACGTTCAGCCAGGCCGCGAGCGCATCGCCGATGACCACGCTGGCGGTGCGCCTCGAACCCACCGTGGTGCGCGCGCAGGACGCCGACTCTGCCACGCTGAGCGTCCTCCTCGACAACCGCAAGGGGCAGTCGGCGGTCCGGATCTTCCTGCAGGGCAGCGATCCCGAGGCCGCCGTGCGCTTCACGTTCTCGCCCCCGGTGGTCGACCTCAACCCGGGTCAGACGCGTCAGGTGACCCTCCAGCTCGACGCATGGCGCCCGCCGCCCGGGGAGGAATCGACGCGACAGTTCACCGTCGTCGCCAGCGACGGCGAGCAGGTGGTCGAAGCGTCGGGGTCGCTGGTCCAGGCGTCGTCGCGGGCGGCGATCGAGCTGTTGAGCATGCAGCTCGACCCGAGTGTGCTGCATCTGTCGAGCGGACGCCGCGGGCAGGTCACGGCGGTGCTGGACAACCGGCGCGGAGTTCAGCCCGTCCGGGTGTCCGTGCGGGGTGACGATCCGCAGAACATCGTGCGGTTCACGTTCAACCCCGCCATGCTCGAGATTCCGCCGGGCTCGGTGACCACGACGCTGGTGACGGTCGAGGCGCCGCGGGCCGCCGCGGGCCAGGAGCTGACCCGGCCCTTCGGCGTGCTGGCCAGTGACGGCCGAACGGAGGTCAAGGCCGAGGGCACCTTGGTCCAGTCCGCTCCCGAGCGGAAGTCCATGCGACCCGTGTTCCGGGGGCTCCTGACGTTGCTGGGCGGGCTGGCCGTCATCTTCGGGGCCTGGCTGCCGTTCCGCGCGGGTCTCGACCAGGCCGCGACCGACTTCGACATCAACGAGGTCGCTCAGGAGTTCGGCGGCGGCTTGATCCTGGCCGGGTTCGAGGTCCTCGTCACGGTCGGGCTGGTGCTGATCGCCCTCGGCGTCTTGATGATGTTCGGCCTGACCGGACCCAAGGGCCGCCTCACCCGGCTGGCGGCCATCCTGGCCGCCGTCGTCGTGGCCGGTCTCTTGATCGCGTTCGCGCTGGTGAACCAGAACGCCGGACTCGGCCAGGGGGCGGTGCTGGTGCTCGCCGGCTGCATCATCGGCTACATCGGCGGGCTGCTCGTACGACGCTGACGGTGTCTGTCCGGCTCGCGCACGCTCCGCGCCCAAGAGACTCGGTCTTGCTCCCTCGCTCGCAGACGTGCTGTCCGGCTCGCTCCGCTCGCGGGGCGTGTCTGCTCCTTCGTTCGTCCAGACCGAGCCGGCGCTGCGCTGACGACGCTCGCCGGCTCGCGAGCGGCAGGGTTTGGCTGACTACAGGCCGAGGGCCGCGCAGACTCGCTCGTGATCACGCCGGGTCACCGCTGCGGCGGTCTGGTCGCCGGCCCGCTCGAAGAGCGCCGCGAGCAGCCGCCAGGACTGATCGTGGTACGGGTCCAGCTCCAGCGAGCGGCGGGCGGCGCGGAGGCCGGCCGGCAGGTCCGCCAGGCGAAGCGCTACTTCGGCGGCCTCGGCACCGTTCCCGGCGGCCAGTGTGCGCAGCCGGTCGCGTTCGGGCACGACCCATTCGGCCGGTCCCGTCTCCGGCAGCAGATCGCCGGCATAAACGTCGAGCGCGGCCAGCCGGTGGGCCAGCGACCGGGGCAGGTCACCTTCGGTCTCGGCTCGGGCGCCGTGTCGGACGAGGCGCTCGAACTCCGCCAAGTCGAGTGCGGCGCCCGGGACTCGCAACGCGTACGCGTCTCCTTGGCGCTGCACGCAATCTTCGGCGAGGCCGGCCGCCAGCAGACACTGTCGTACGGCGGACACCGCCACCTGCAGGCTCCTCAGGCCCGACACCAGAGCGGCATCGGGCCACAGGTCGGCGATCAGGCTCTCCCGATGTACTCCCCGCCCCTGGTGCAGCGCCAACAGCATCAGCAGTGCCTGGGCGCGCGGACGCAGGTGCCGCCAGGGCACCGGCCGACCGTCGACCGACAGGTCGAAGCGCCCGAAACAGCTGAGCTGGATCGTCGCGAACCCAACCGGCGACCCGGCCGGGGGAACAGTCGGTCGGGTGCTTCTCGACGGGCCGTCCTCCGGTCGCCGTTCGGGGACTCGGACGCCAAGTCCTTGCGCGACCGCAGCCAACTGTTCCCGTTCGCCGATCGGGGTCGGTGTACCGCTCCGCTGCCGGCTCGACGCCGTCAGGTGACGGGCCCAGACCTCCAGAACCGGAGCCCCGAGCTCTGCAGCGCGCCGCTCCGCTCGTCGCAGGAGACGCTCGGCGTCCTCGTACTGGCCGGCGCGGAGGCAGCCGGCGCCCATCGCCAACGCCAGCAGGCAACCCCCCCAACGGTCTCCCTGCTGGTCGCATTCGGTGACCAGGTCGACGGCGGGTCCGAGACGCCACTGCAGATCAGCGGGCGTGGGACTCGCGGCCAGGAACAGCGCGGCCTGCAGGCCGCGGGCCACGCGGGACAGCCACGGCAGTCCTTCGACGTCCGCGGCGAGCACGATCTGTTCCAGCTGGCCGCCGGACAGGTCTCGGGGCCCGTCGATGTCGGCCAACAGGGCCGTCAGCCGGGTCGCGAGCACCTCCCAGGGCGCGCCGGGTTCGGACCTCGCCCGCCCCAGCTCCACCAGGGCGGCCTGACGGTCGCCGGCCAGCACGAGCCCGACGCCGCGCGCGAGACTGGTCGTGGCCCGGTTCGGATCCTCGACCGTACGGGTCATCTGGCGCAACTCCCGGGACAGTCGCAGACCCCGGCTCTGCGGAGCGACCTGGTGCAGGTCCGGCGCGGGCGCGGCCGCCAGCCACTCCGCCGCCGTTGCCCTCTCGAGCGCGCAACGAGCCCGGAAATCCAGATCGTCCAGGAGGGACGCGGCCGACCGGAAACCGTCGACGGCCGCGTCGATCCGACCGGAGCGGAGCATCCGGCGAGCGTTGGCCACGATCAGACCGGGATCGTCGTGGGCCAGACCCGGGACACCACCCATCCAGTCGGGCTCGTCCGTCGGCGGCGCCGACGACGTCTGCTGCAGGAGACGCGCGACAGCGCCCCAATCCTCGGCGCGCGCGTGGGCCCGCAGGGCCGACGCCGTCAGTCCGGCCCGCTCCAGGAGCTCCGCACCCCTGGAGTACAGCTGCCTGGCCCGGACCGGACCCCAGTCGTCGACCAGCAGCACCTCCAGGTGTGTCTGGAGGACCTGGTGGTAGCGATAGGTGGCGCCGTTGTCGCTGGTGCTGGTGAAGAACTGCTGCTGCTCGAGCTCCGCGAGCATGGCCGCGCTGCCGGTCGTGCCGAGCAGCTCGTCGCACACCGACGCCCGCAGCACGCCGAGCGTGCAGGTCTGCAGCAGGAACTCCCGCCGCCGCTGGTCCAGCCCGTCCAGGACGTTGCGGGCGAGATAGGACCGGATGAGCCGGGAACGACCGCTCAGCTCCGCGACGGCGCGCTCTCGCTCCAGCCGCGTGAACCCGGCGGTGGCCAGGTGGAAGAGTTGCAACCCGGCCGCCCATCCTCCGGTGCGGCGGGTGAGGGCCGCGGCTGTCTCGGGTGAGAGTGCCTGGCCGTAGATCACCCGGAAGAGCTCCTCGACCTCCCAGGATCGGAACCGGAGATCCTCGGCGTCGAGTTGGCCGAGCTCGCCGGAGACCAGGAGGCGGGACGTGTTGAGATCGGGAGGCCGGCGGCTGCCGAGCAGGACCTGCACGCGGCGAGGTCGCAACGTGAGGAATCGCTCCAGGGCGGCCTCGGCCCTCGTCCCCGTCAGCTCGTGCAGGTCGTCGACGACGAGCTGGACCGGGCGCGCCGGCCCCTGTTCCAGTTCCCGGACGAGGACGTCGACGGCTCCCGAGAGGCCGGACGCGGTGACCGCGTCGTCCCCGAGAGCCGTGCCGAGCGAGTGGGCGAGGTGGAGCACCAGCGCCGCCTCGCCGGAATCCTCGGCTCCGGCGCGGTACCACGCGGACCGGGCCGGCGACGTCGCCGCCACACGACTCAGCAGGGTGGTCTTGCCGCTGCCCGCGGGACCGAGGACCAGTCCGACCGGTGGTGCCGAGGGCCCGACAAACCGCTGCTCGACGCGGTGGCGCCGCAGGCCGCCGGGGTCGGGTCGGCGCATCTTTTCTGCAAAGACGACAGCCACCATCGCACACGAACTTCCGCCGGTTGGCCGTAAGAGTAGACCTGTCGAGTAACTGCTGTCACCGCGATTAAGGCGCCGGGTGTAAATACAGGGGCCAGGACCGCTCGGTGCTCGGATTTCGGGTCGATCGCCCGGCTGTGGCAGACTTGGTCGCTGTTGCCCGTACGATTTCGCGACGCCTGCCACAGGGGGTCGTCGCCTCGCCGGGCCGGTTGATCATCAGGCTTCAGACCTGAGGGACAATTCGAGATCGGTGACCTGTGGCACTACGAGGGACACTCATGAACAAGCTCATCACCGAGCTGGATTCCGCATCGCTGCGGACCGACGTACCCGCCTTCCGACCCGGAGACACCGTCAAGGTCCACGTCAAGGTCGTCGAGGGCAACCGCTCCCGTATCCAGGTCTTCACCGGCGTCGTCATCTCGCGTTCCGGAGACGGTCTCCGCGAGGCCTTCACCGTCCGCAAGGTCAGTTTCGGTGTCGGGGTCGAGCGCACGTTCCCGGTGCACAGCCCGATCATCGACAAGATCGAGATCGATCGCCGCGGTGACGTCCGCCGGGCCAAGCTCTACTACCTGCGCGGACTGCGCGGCAAGGCCGCCAAGATCAAGGAGAAGCGCGACGCTCACTGAGCGCACGCGCACAGCCGATGGCGGACTCCGACGTTCAGCCCGAGGTAGAGCGCCGGCCCGCCGACAACGACTCCGGCCAGGCCAGTTCCACCACCGCAGGTGCCAACCAGACCCACCCCACCGAGACTCGCCCCACCGAGACTCGGCCCGCCCAGACTCGCAGGTCCCGGACCAGTCTCGGTCAGCACACCTGGGCTTTCGCCAAGGAGCTGACCGCGGTGGTCATCGGGGCGATCATCGTCTCCTCGCTCCTGCGGGCTTTCGTCGGTCAGATGTTTCTCATCCCGTCGGTGTCGATGGAGAACACGTTGAGGGTGACCGACCGCGTGGTGGTCGAGAAACTGACGTCGGTGCAACGTGGGCAGATCGTGGTGTTCGAGGACCCGGGCGGTTGGCTGGTCGGTACCGCGACCCCGGAGCGTGGGGTCCTCGGCCAGGCACTCGAGTTCGTCGGCGTGCTGCCCGACACCGGAACCGAGCACCTGATCAAACGTCTCATCGGGATGCCCGGTGATCGGGTGGTCTGTTGTGACAAGCGCGGCTCGCATCACGATCAACGGTCAGCCGCTGGACGAGACCGGCTACCTCTACCGCAGTCCGACCGGCGAGATGGTCGCGTCCGTCCGACATCCGCTTCGACGTGACCGTGCCCGCCGACCGGGTTTTCGTCCTGGGGGACAACCGCAACTCCAGCCGCGACTCGCGGTGCCACCTCAATGATGTGCAGGCGGGTGCGATCAAGGGTGAGAATGCCTTCGTGTCTCTCGATCTGGTGGTCGGTCGTGCCATCGCGGTGGCCTGGCCGCTGGCGGACGTCGGCCAACTCCCGACGCCGCCGGTCTTCGCCGGGGTCCCGGCCGGCTCGACACCGCACCGGTCGCGCCGGTGATCAACGCCGGACCGGAGGCAAGCTGTTGACCCGCGTGATTCCCGGCAGCGACACCCCGCCGGAGGTCAAGGCCGCTCCCGGCTGGCGACGCTTCACCTCATTCTGCGAAGGAACTGGTGTTCGTCGTCGTCGGCGCGCTCATCGTGTCGTCCCTGCTGCGGGCCTTCGTCGGGCAGATGTTCATCATCCCGTCGGAGTCGATGGAGAACACCTTGCTCGTCGGCGACCGGGTGGTGGTGCAGAAGATCACCGGGTTCTCGCGCGGCGACGTCGTCGTCTTCAGTGACCCGGGTGACTGGCTGGGCGGCGAACCGCTGCCGCAGCCGCGGTCCGCTGGACAGGGCTCTCGAGTTCATCGGCTTTCCCACCGCGAGCAGCCCCGGGCATCTGATCAAGCGGGTGATCGGGATGCCGGGGGACAAGGTGGTCTGCTGCGACGCCAACGGACGGATCACGGTCAACGACGTGGCGCTGGACGAGACGCAGCTACCTCTACACCGATCCCGACGGGGTGCAGGTCGCGCCGTCGGAGGTCCGCTTCGAGGTGGTCGTGCCGGCGGGCCGGATCTTCGTGATGGGCGATCATCGCGACCTGAGCGCCGACTCACGCTGCCACCTCTCCGACCAGTCCCTGGAGTACCGCGGTTCGCCCGCCTTCGTGCCGGAGAACCTGGTCGTGGGCCCGGCGTTCGCGATTGCCGCGCCGTTCAATCGGACCGGCCTGCTGCAACGTCCGGCCACCTTCGACCGAGTCCCCGCTCCGAGCGAACCCGCGCCCGCCGAAGCGGTGATCAAGCCGGCTGACGTGACCTGCTGATGAGTTCAGCGGAGGAGTCGCGGGCCGTCCAGGTCCGGCGCAACAGCGGCCTGTACGGCTACGAGCGGGCGCTGAAGCGGGTCGGGCTGGATCCGGTGGCCGGAGCCGACGAGGCCGGGCGCGGAGCCTGCGCCGGACCGCTGGTGGCGGCGGCGGCGGTACTCTCGGACGCCAAGTCGCGGCAGATCTCGCATGCTCCGCGACTCCAAGCTGCTGCACGGCCCTCCAGCGGGAGCGGGCGTACGCCGAGATCACCGCGAAGGCCCTCGCCTGGTCGGTGGTGGTCATCGAGCCGGAGGAGTGCGACCGGCTCGGCATGCACGTGGCCAACGTGCTGGCGCTGCGGCGGGCCCTGCTCCGGCTGGAGGTGCCGCCCACGTACGTGCTGACCGACGGCTTCGGGGTCGACGGCCTCGGGCGTGCCCGGCCTGGCCATCTGGAAGGGCGACCGGGTCGCCGCCTGCGTGGCCGCCGCGTCGATCATCGCCAAGGTGACCCGGGACAAGATCATGTGCGAGCTGGACCAGCGCTACCCCGAGTACGCGTTCGCGATCCACAAGGGCTACTGCACCGACCTGCACCAGGAACGGCTGGACCGCTACGGACCGTCGGCCACGCACCGGATGCGGTTCGTCAACGTACGCCGAACGACTAAAGTCGAGGCGCTGATGAACGGCATGAGCGAATGAGCACCGAAGACCTCGAGCAGTACGAGAGCGAGCTGGAGCTCCAGCTCTACCGGGAGTACAAGGACGTCGTCGGCATCTTCACCTACGCCGTGGAGACCGAACGGCGCTTCTACCTCTGCAACGCCGTCGACCTGAAGGTGCGCACCGAAGGCGGCGACGTCTACTACGAGGTCTCGATGGCCGACGCCTGGGTGTGGGACATGTACCGCCCCGCCCGCTTCGTGAAGAGCGCCAAGGTGCTCACCTTCCGCGACGTCTCCATCGAGGAGATCGCCCACAGCGACCTCGAGGTCCCCAAGACCGTCGAATAGACCGCGGCCCGCTGCTTCCCCGCGCCCGCCCCCAAATCTACGGAACTGTTAACAGATACCGGACAAAGGGTGCATTCAGGGCCCCCGCAACTGCGATTTCCCAACAGTTTTCGACATTTGCCTCTGGGCTTTCGAATGGGCCGGACGGGCCCGAGAGCTTTTCCACAAGCCTGTACGAACCGCGTGTCCACAGGTGCTCGAGGGCGGCGGCGCATTTCCGGCTTCATCCGCAGAACTACGACGGAGGTGAGCGGATGGGTGAGTTGCGCACGAGGCGACAGGTCGGGGAGCGGGGCGAGGATCTGGCGGTGGCCGAGCTGCGAGCGGCAGGGGATGGAGATGCTCGAGCGCAACTGGCAGTGCGCCGTCGGCGAGATCGACATCGTCGCCGAGGAGCTCGAGCGGGGTCGCCGAACGGTGGTCTTCTGCGAGGTGAAGTGCCGGACCGGCCTCGGCTTCGGCGATCCGCTCGAGGCCATCACGTACGCGAAGCTCCGCAAGCTTCGCCAACTCGCGGGCGAGTGGCTGGCCGCGTCGACCAAGACAAGCGCCGACGGCGGTCCGGATCGACGCGATCGGCGTGGTCATGCTGACCGGCCAAGCGCCCCGGCTGACACACGTGCGGGGGATCGGGTGAACTTGGCGAAGAGCTGGTCGGTGGCTCTCGTCGGGCTCGACGGCCGGCTCGTCGAAGTGGAGGCCCACATCGGGTCGGGCCTGCCGCGGACCGTCCTGGTCGGGCTGCCCGACGCATCGCTGTACGAGGCGCGAGACCGGTGCAAGGCGGCGGTCGCGAACTCCGGCGAGAGCTGGCCGTCGACGCTGCTGACCATCAACTTGTCACCGGCGACACTGCCCGAAGGCGGGCAGCAGCTACGACCTCGCGATCGTCGCGGCCGTGCTCGCGGCTGCTGACGTGTTCGGCGAGGTCGAGTTGGCGCGCACCGTGCTGCTGGGCGAACTCGGGCTGGACGGACGGGTCCGGCCGGTCCGCGGCATCCTGCCGGCGGTGCTGACCGCTGCCCAATCGGGCTTCTCGCGGGCCATCGTGCCGCTGCGGCAAGCCGCCGAAGCCCAGCTGGTCGCCGACATCGACATCATCGGCGTCGGCTCCCTTCGTCACCTGGTGGCGTTCATGCGTCACGCTCCGATACCCGACGACGAGACGCAGAGTCCGCCGCTCCACCCGAGGACCCGCTGTTGCCCGCGGGCGTACGCGCCGGTCATCAGCTCCATCGGCAACTCGATCTCGCCGATGTGGTCGGCCAGGTCGAAGCCAAGTGGGCGCTCGAGGTGGCGGCGGCCGGACGGCACCACGTGTTGTTCAGCGGTCCACCCGGCGTGGGCAAGACCATGCTCGCCGAGCGCCTTCCGAGCCTTGTTGCCCGATCTTGACGTGACGGAGTCGCTGGAGGTCTCGGCGGTGCACTCGCTGGCCGGCGTCGACCTGTCCGCCGGTCTCATCACCCGTCCGCCGTACGCCGACCCGCATCATTCGGCCTCGATCGCCAGCGTGGTCGGCGGCGGACCCCGCCTGGCGCGGCCGGGAGCGATCTCGTGCGCCCACCGCGGAGTGCTCTTCCTGGACGAGGCGCCCGAGTTCCCGCCGAGGGTGCTGGAGGCTCTTCGTACCCCGTTGGAGTCGGGCATCATCAGCATCGGCCGCAGCGAAGCCCAGGCGCGCTATCCGGCCCGGTTCCAGCTGGTCCTGGCCGCGAACCCCTGTCCGTGTGGCCTGGCGGCCACCAAGGGCATGCAGTGCACCTGTGCGCCGATGGCCATCCGGCGCTATACGGATCGAATCTCGGGCCCGATCCGCGACCGGATCGACATCACCCAGACCCTGCGACCGCTGCGGAAGTCGTTCCTCGAGAAGGCACTGGCTCGGGCCGACTCCTCGGCGGTGGTCGCGGCGCGGGTCGCCGAGGCACGAGCCCGACAGGCCTTCCGGCTCCGGGACAGTGGGTGGCAGACCAACGGCGAGGTGCCCGGACCGTACCTCCGCAAGAAGCTCCCACTCCCCGACGGTCTGGAACTCGTGGACGACGCCGTACAACGCGGCCGGCTCAGCCCTCGCGGCGTCGACAAGGTCCTCCGGCTCGCGTGGTCGCTCGCGGACCTGGCGGGCCGCTCGCGGCCGAGCGTCGACGAGCTGTCGGCGGCCGTCGCCATGCGCCGGGGTGAGGCGTCGACCACTCAGATCAGGGTTGTTTCGTGACCGGCTGGTCCGAGCGCAGTGCGCGGCTGGCCCTCAGCCTTGCCGTGGAGGGTGGCGAGCCGGCTGTGAGTGAGATCGCGACGCTCGAGGGCGGACGCACCGCCTGGGATCGGGTGCTCGCCGGTGAGTTCGGTCCGCCGGTCGCCGCGAGGGCGGCTGAGGCTGACCTGGGGCAGACTCTGGCCCGCGCCGAGGCTTGTGGCGCGCGGTTCGTGATCCCCGGCGACGACGAATGGCCCGAGTCCCTGACCGCGCTGCGGTTCTGTGACTCTGTCCAGCGCCGAGGCGGTGTCCCGTTCGGCCTGTGGCTGCGCGGCCCGAGTCACTTGAGGAAACTCCTCGAGCGCTCGGCCTCCCTCGTCGGCTCCCGTGCCTGCTCGGACTACGGAAGCGGCGTGGCCACCGACATGGCCGCGGATCTCGCCGAGGCCGGTGTCGCCGTCGTGTCCGGTGGGGCGTACGGGATCGACGTGGCGGCCCATCGTGGTGCCCTCGCGGCAAGTGGCCCGACGATCTGCGTCCTCGCCAACGGCGTCGACGTGACCTATCCGCGCGGGAACGCAGCCATCCTCGACCGCCTGGCCGAGGACGGACTGCTGGTGTCGGAGCTGCCTCCAGGGACCACTCCGTCCCGCATGCGCTTCCTCTCCCGGAACCGACTGATCGCCGCGCTCTCGTTGGGAACGGTGGTCGTGGAGGCCGCGTTGCGGTCGGGCGCCCGCAACACCGCCAGTTGGGCGCTGGGTTGCCACCGTCCGGTGATGGCCGTGCCCGGCCCGATCCACTCCGCGCTCTCCGAAGCCCCACATCTGCTCATCCGCAACGGTCAGGCGATGTTGGTCACCAGCGCCGATGACGTGCTCGAGATGATCTCGCCCGCTGGGCAGAACACCTCGCCGACCCGCTCAGGTGCCGCCCGGCCGACGGACAGCTTCGACACGGTACGCCTGGCCGTGTACGAAGCGATCCCCGCTCGGCGATGCATCAGCGCGGGGGAGATCGCCCTGGTCGCCGGCGTGTCGATGCCGACCTGCCTGGCCCAGCTCGCCGAACTCGAGCGGGCCGATCTGATCGAAGGAGGTGCCGAAGGCTGGCGCGTCAGGTCGGGCGCCCTAGCCCGCGACGGGTGACACCTGTGTGCTTCGCGGCGCTTGCGTCGGATGGGGGAGTATCCCCTCGATCCGGGACCGCACCCGCACCTGGATCCGGGCGACGTGGTCGAGGTGAATCGTCGCCCACACCAGTGAACTCGGCGTATCGGCCGTGTCCACGGAATCGGCAGTGGTCGCCGTGGCCGACCGCGGCCCGGGGGTGGCCGTCAGTGCGGCTCTCGCCTCGTGCGGATGTCGGTTGACCCAGGCCAGCACCTGGGTTTCCAGGTCGGCCGGCGGTGGGTCGGGAACTGCGTCCGACTGTTCTCCCGAGCCGCCTTCGAGCGCGTCAGCGAGTCTGGTCTGCCACTGGGTCAGTTCGGTGGTGCGCCGGCGCATCAGAGTGCTGAGTTCGGCGGGTGGCGCCGTATTATGCCTCGGCGCGTGCCCGAGTTCAGCGATCGCCTCACCACTCAGCCGGAGTCGATCGGCGCCGACGCAGACCAGGACCAGATCGTCGACTCGGCCGGATTTGCCGCCCCGGTCGGCCAAGTACTGGCGGAGGGCATCGTCCAGCCGAAGCGCGCTGCCGCGTACCTCCGCCAGATCGACTGGGTCCGATCGCGCCTCTGGATCATCAGTCGGTGCCGTGATCCGCACTACCGCGTGGTCGAGCAGTCGCGCTCCGGCGCGGTAGGCCTCGGCCGTCGCCCGCCGGATCTCCGCCGCTGCCCCTCGCGGCCACAGGAGCAAGCCGACGACGACGCCGGCGAGGCCGCCGATCGCCACATCCTCGACCCGGATCAGTCCGACGGGCGGACCGGCCGGGTCCAGCAGCGCGAACAAGACCAACACGGCCGCCGAAAAGGCGCCTTGGCCCACGGCCAACGGCATCGCCGCGGTCGCGAAGCCGGCCAAGAACATGCCGATCGGAAGTGCAACCCACAGCCCGGGACCGTTGCCCAGCAAGATCAAGATCGGTGCCGAGACGATGACCCCGAGGGCGGTGCCGAGTACGGCGCGCAGAGCGGTGTAACCGGTGTTCGAAGCAGTTGACCGAAGCACCGACAACGTGCCGAGACCCACCCAGAATCCATGCTGGACGTCGAGAAGCTGGGCGACCAGGACCGCCAGAGCCAGGCCGAGGGCCCCCCGAAGGCTGTTGTGGAACCACACCGAACGCCAGGACATGTGATAACGAGTCAGCCGTTCGATGGCCGATATCGGGCTGGCGGCCACGACGGTGGTTCCGCGACCGAGCAACTTGTCCAGAGCAGGGCGGGCATCGGCGTCGATAGAGGCGGCGACGTGACGGGCCACCTGATCCGTCGAGTAGGCCAGACCATGAAGCCGCCCGGTTGCTTCGCCGGCCTGCACCTGCCCCTCGAGCACCGCGCCGAGCCAGGCGCTCAGCGCCTGCTGCCGGACGGTGCCCAAGGTGGCGATGCTGGCCTCGAGTTTTCCGAGGTTGGGCTCGACCGGTCTATCCAAGGCCTCGGCGGCGGCGTCCAGCACCTCGGCGGAGGCTCCGCCGACCGCCGCGATTTCCCTCGGGGCGACTCCCATGACTTGTCGAGGGGCGCCGTCGATGTCCCGCGGATCGATGAACAGCGATTCCAGGTCGTGGATCGTCCGACCCAGCAGGCGTCCCCCGGCCGAGAGGCCGACGGGACGTGACGTGCTGGCGCGAAAGGCGTCTCGCAGATCGGTCATGGCGTCCAGGGACGCTTGTTGGACATCGTCCAGTCGTGCTGGGTCGTCCGAGGCGGACGGTGCTGAGATGGCCTGAGCTGTCGCGCGGCACGCGCGGCTGACGGCCGCTCGCAGGTTGTCGAAGTCGCGGCGCGGCCACAAGAACATCGACAGCGAGACCGACACCGCCCAGCCAACGATCCAGCCGACGAGCCTCGGCAGGATGTCGGAGGGTGGACCCGGGACCATGACCGGCAGCAGGAAGAGCAGAATCGCCGCGCGACTGGCCGCGGCGGCACCCGCGCTGAGTACGCCGGCGAAGAGAATGGCGAAACCGAACACGGCCATGCCGACGACGGACAAGACGATGTTCGCCGAGGCCAAGGTGCCCAGGCAGATCAGGACCAAGCCGAAGATCCCGAGCATGGCGTAGCCGGCCCACCGGGCTTGGCGATTGCCAGGGAACTCGACGAACAACAGGGTGGCCACCGCGCCGAAGACGCCGATCAGGGCGATCTGCGAGTTTCCGACCCACAGGCCGAACACCAGCATGACGGTGGCCGCGATCGCCGTTCGCACCCCGCGTTGCAGGCCGTAGTGCTCAGGGTCCAGAGCCCGAAGCCGACGAACCACCGCGTTGTCTGCCACGATCTCCTCGTCCTCGCCGGGATCGCCGCATCGTAGCGTCAGCGAGCAGCGGCGACGAAGGCGCGGAGCAGCGGGCCGGCCGTCTGCGACCCCGATTCGCCGTCCTGTACGAACACCGCCACCGCCAGATCGCCCTGGGCGGCAATCATCCACGCGTGAGTCTTGCGAGGTTCGTCGTTCCCGTACTCCGCCGTTCCGGTCTTGGCGATCACGGCTGGGCCGGGTAGATCCTCCAACACCTGACCGCTTCCCTGGGTGACGACCGCGCGCATCATCGATCGCAGGCTCGCCGCCTCGCCCGCCGTGAGGGGTTTCGCCTTCGACGTCGCCTTCGTTCCTTCCACCAGGTAGGGGAGCACGGTACGGCCACCGGCGACCGAGCCGACCACGCCGGCCATCGCGAGCGGCGACGCCAGCACCTCGCCCTGCCCGATCAGGGCCGCGGCCTCGGCGGGTCCGGTGTCGTTGGTGGGCACCGATCCGAAGTACGACGAGAAGCCGACGTCGTAGTCGGTCCCCAGGCCGAGGGAGCCGGCGGCCGCGAGCAACGCACCGGGCGCGATCCTGTCGCGTTGACCGATGAAGGCGGTGTTGCACGACTGAGCGACCGCGGTCTCCAGATCGATCGAGCCGAGGTCGCTGCTGGGGTAGTCGCTGTAGTTCACGAACTGCTTGCCGTCGACGACCAACCGGGCCGGGCAACTCACCGGCGACGACGGCCGGAGGCCCGCACGGAGCAGAGCCAGCGTCGTCGCGACCTTGAAGGTCGAGCCCGGTGGGGCCTGGCCGACGGTGGCCACCGAGTAGCCGTCGGTGCCGGCGTTGTTGGCGGCGGCGATCACCGCCCCGGTGGACGGACGGATCGCCACGAGGGCCGCCGCCGGCTTCGTCTCGGCCAAGGTTCGCTCGGCCAGGTTCTGCAGCGGGACGCTGATCGTGATCGTCAGGTCCTTGCCCGCCACCGGCTTGGCCGCGAAGATCGTGACCGGTGCGCGCGGCGACGCGCTCGGGCTCGGGGCCGGGCTGGCGATGGGGGTTGGGCTCGCGCTAGGGCTCGGTGACGCGCTCGGACCCGAGGCGGGCCGGGGAGGCAGGAGGCGGACCTCTACCCCGGGGGCACCCCGAAGCTGTCGGTCGTAGCGGCGCTGGAGGCCCGACAGGCCGACCTGATCGCCCGAGACCACGGCACCGCCGGAGGAGTCCACAACCTCCTTCGACGCCTCGCCGACGGTGCCGACGATCGGCCTCGCGAAGTCCCGCGTCGGCGCCAGCACCTGTTCGTCCTGGATCGGCAGGGCACCGGGTATCGCCTCGACCGCCGAATTGGGAGGCCGGTCCTCGTCCTCGGCCCGCAGCACGATCGCCTCCACGAACGCCTCCGGCCCGGCGTCGGCGACCTCCTTCGCGTAGCGCTTCGCGTCGATCTCGACCAGCCTGGCCAGTCGGGTGGCCGATGTGGCCAGTTCGGCCGCCTTCAGAGTCGACTTGTCGATTCCGATCCGGACCACGGGTCGCGGGATCATGATCGCCTCACCGCGGTCGCCGAGCAGTTCACCGCGCGGCGCGGCCAGCCGGCGCTGGCTGAGCCGGTTGCCGCCGTCCAGCTGCGGATGGACGACGCTCGGCGCCCAGCTGCTGCGCCACCGGCCTGCTTCCTGCCGCAACGACGCCGTGCTGCGGTACGCCCACGGTGCGGACACCCCAGGGAAGGTCCAGGAGAAGTTGAGCGTGACGGTGGCCGCATCGCCCTGCACGTCGACACCGGCCACGCCGACCCGCGGCTTGAGTTGCGCCATGCCCGAGACCAACGGCTGGAACTCAGCGTTCACGGCCGAACCAGCCGCACCCGAGAACTCGACGTTGGTGAGGTCGCGCTTGGCCAGGCCGGTGGCGAGCTCCGTGGCGGCTCGATCGGGGTCGTCGGTCGGGTCCGGAGTCGGCAAGGTGCCGTCCCAACTGCAGCCGGCCAGCAGCAACGCACCGAAACACGCCGCCGCCGCGACCCGTCGCCAGCGACCGATTGGCGTTGTTCGGAGCATCTGCCCCATCCTGTCACGGCGGACCCCGCGGCCGACGTACCGACCGGCCAACAGCTGTGCGGCCGAGATCCTCGTAGGGTCAGCCACCATGAGCTTCTACGCACGCCGGCCGTGGCGGCTGCTCGGTCAAGTGACGGCCGATTTCTTCATGATCGGCTGGGTCGTGCTCTGGTGGTTCGCCGGGCGCGCCACCGAACGTACGGTCAACGCCGTCGCGGAGCCGGCCCGCAGCACCGGCGACGCCGCGCGTCAGCTGTCCGAGCAGGTCGGGGCGGCCGCCGAGCAGGCGGGCCGCGTGCCCGGCCTCGGTGACGAGCTCCGAAAGCCCCTCGACGACGCCGCGGGCTCGCTGCAGAGCGTGATCCGGGCGGCGGAGGAGCAGGTGGCCAGCATCGAGCGGACCGGACTTCTCCTGGGTTGGCTGGTGTTCTTGATCCCGGTGCTGGTCCTGCTGGTGATCTGGTTGCCGGCCCGGATCCGGTTCTTCCTACGGGCTCGTGCCGCTCAGCGGTTCATGGACGCTCAGGCCGATCTCGATCTCTTCGCCCTGCGCGCCATGGTCGTCCAACCCATGCACGTGATCGCCAAGATCAGCGACGATCCGGTGTCGGCGTGGCGGCGGGGGGACCGGAGCGTGATCAACGCCCTGGCTGCCGTCGAACTGCGCCGGAGTGGACTGAAGCCGCCCGAAGTCTTGCGGGAGGCCGGTCCGGGCCCCAAGGATGACGGTGTGAGGGCGAACCGGTGAGGCGGCACCAGGTCGAGCTCCCGCTCGGCAGCGGCATCGACCGCAGCCTGACGGTCATCAGCTACGGACACTACGGCCGGCCGGTGCTCGTGTTTCCGAGCGAGGCCGGTCGCGCCTGGGACTTCGAGAACAACGGCATGGTGGACGCCGTCGGCGATCTCGTCTCCGGCGGGCGGGTCAAGCTGTACTGCGTCGACTCCCTCGACGGTGAGACCTGGTCGGACAAGGGCGCACCGATCGAGGAGCGTGCGCTCCGCCATGAGGTCTACACGCGCTGGCTGACCCATCACGTCATCCCGCTCATCCACTCCGACACCGCACCCGGCACCGAGTTGATCACGCTCGGTTGCAGTCTGGGTGCCTACCACGCCGTGCACTTCGCTCTGCAGCGGGCCGATCTGGCCCCGCTGGCCATCGGGCTGTCGGGCAACTACGACGTGACCACGTGGGGATCGTGGGGTGACCGGGGTGACGCCACCTACTTCGCCAACCCCACCGACTACGTGCCGAACCTGCACGGTGATCATCTGGACTGGCTGAAACGTCAGGTGTCGATCTTGCTCGTGGTCGGTCAGGGTGCGTGGGAGACGCATCCGACCGGCTCACTGCCGTCCACGATCAAGATCGCCGGACTCCTCCAGGACAGGGGAATCCGCTGCGAACTCGATCTCTGGGGCTTCGACGTCAGCCACGACTGGGTGTGGTGGCAACGTCAGCTCGCGCACCACCTGCCACGCTTCTGCTGAACGCTCGAGTTCCTACGAAAGGAGATCACCGGTGTCGGACGAACGCCATCTGGTCGGGCTGTTGCTGGGCGCGGAGGAGGACTGGCCGCAGGCGTTCGAGGCGATCGTGCAACGGATCGGCGCCTTCAGCTACGACGGGCGGCAGCACGCCCTGGACACCGAACGGGTGCACATCTCGCCGTTCAATCTCCGGGACTCCGTACGCCACCAGGTCGTGATCGACCGGTTGGCCTACTGGTACTACCATCCGCGGGAGTGGCTGAAGAAGGCCGCCCTGATGAACAACCTCTACCTGCTGAACTCCCCGTTCACCTTCCAGTCGATGGAGAAGCACTCGGCCTACTGCGCGATGATGCGGCTCGGCATGCACATCCCCGACACGATTCTGGTGCCCTACAAGAATCCGGTCGAGAACTCCCGATGGGCCTACACCGCCAGCAACTACAACGACTCGTTCGACCTGCCTGCCATCGCCGCCGAAATGGGCTACCCACTGTTCATGAAGCCGTTCGACGGCGGCGGCTGGCGTGGCGTATCGAGGATCAAGGACGAGTCGGCGCTGACCTCGGCGTACGACGACTCGGGCGAGATGTTGATGCACCTGCAGAAGGCGGTCGAACCGTTCGACGTCTTCGCCCGAGCCCTCACCATCGGACCCGAGTCGATGGTCATGCACTTCCGGCCGGACGAGCCCATGCACGACCGGTACGCCGTTGATCATGACTTCCTGTCGCCGTCCGCGGGGCAGGAGGCCATCACGATCGCGCAGACGGTGAACGCCTTCTTCCGCTGGGAATTCAACTCCTGCGAGATGTTGGTCCAGGGCGACACGGTGCTACCGATCGACTACGCCAACGCGTGCCCGGACGTGGCGGTGACCTCGTTGCACTACTACTTCCCCTGGGCGATGCGGACCCTCGTCAAGTGGACCGCGTTCTGTGCCGCGACGGGGCGCGCGGCCCGGTTGCACGTCGACCCGGCGCCATGGTTTGCCATCGCCGACGATCCCGGTCTGGACTACGCCGCCAAACTCCGGCACTACCAGCGGCTGGCCGACGAGCACTTCGAGAAGGAGCACTACCTCGAGTTCTGTGCAGCGGCCCTGCCGAACATCGACGAGATCGTGCTCGAGTGGGTCAAGTCGAACGACTTCGACCGGCTCCTGCACGAGACGGTCATCGCCACCTATCCCGAACACGAGCAGGAGCGGTTCCTCGGCCACTTCCGTGGGCTGATCGACCTCTGGAAGACCGACGAAGCCGTCCGTCTCTCCGCCTGAGGGTCAGTACCTGAGGGTGGGCCGTCTTCGGGCGGGCTGCGTTTTCCGACCACGGCCGGCTTGGGCGGTTTCGGGGTCGCCTAGGGCCTGCGTTTTCCGACCACGGCCGGCTTAGGTGGCTTCAGTGGTCGCCTGGGCCTGCGTTTTCCGACCACGGTCGAGTTCACCAAGCATGATCTTGACAGACTCACGATGCCGGTGAGTTGGCCGGGAAGCAACGATGCCATTCGGGTGAGGGCCGCCGGCGGGTGATCTTCGCTCCGGCGTCGGCGAGAGCGGCCCGGATCCTGCCCAAGGTCTCAGTCGGTGAGTCGAAGAACGCCTCCGCGGTGATCACGACGATCCGCCAGCCTTCCTGGACCAGCTGCTCACGCCGGAGGATGTCGGCATTCCACTGTCGTGATCGCAGCTTGTGATCGCGCCCGTCGTACTCGATGATCAGCCGCAAGGTCTCGTAGCAGAGATCGAAGCGCCAGATCCAGGTCCCGATCTCGTCTCGAGTGATCTTGTTGACCATCGGTTCGGGCAGCCCGGCCAGAACGATCAGCATCCGCAATCTGCTCTCCATGACCGAATCCACGCCGGCTCGAACGTACGCGGCTGCGCGTCGGGCTCGGCGGCAGCCAGCTCCTTGGCGAGTCGCGGCGTGGTCGCGCAGCTCTTCAGGAGTGATGACCTCAGCCTTGACGAGGGAGTCCCCGACCGCGACGAGATCGACGAGATTGACGCCCGCGGCAGCTAGTTCCAGGAAGACCTCGGCCGGTCGTGACAGCGGAATCCCGCGGCGGCGAGCAGAGGCGCCATCTCGGCCACGATGGGCAGCGATTCCCCTCCGTTCGGAGCGCGAGGCTCCTGGCGGCACGCTCATGTGTGTGTTGGGGTCCAGCGGTGCCCAACCGCCCCACAGCCGAGCGGCGGTGTGATGACTGATGTAGGAACCTGGCGCAGCCACGGAAAGGGCCGCGCGCGCCTGATGCTCCACGGCTACCCGGACGCCAGCGTCCACGTACAGTCCGTGGAACACGCGTTGGTACCTCGTGCCCGTGAGAGCGCTGACGCTGATGCCCGACGCGAGAGCGGCCCGACGGGTGAAGGGTTTGCTGCAATCAAGAGACATCCAGCCAGCGTGTCGGCTCCAAGGTTTCGGCGACCCACCTATCGCCGGTTATCCACAGCCGAAGGTGTTGTCCGTCGACCGTGGCCGAGAATGTGCGACACCTCGGGGCCACACGTCGGGCCCGGTTCGGGTGGCGAATGTCGACCGTGGTCGGATTCCGCGGCGTCAGGTGGGGAGGCTGGGGGCAAAGTCGACCGTGGTCGGAAAACGCAGCCCCGCAGGCGGATTTACGTGCAGAGGTCGACCGTGGTCGGATTCCGCGGCGTCAGGAGGGGAGGTTGGGGGCAAAGTCGACCGTGGTCGGAAAGCGCAGCCTCGGAAGGTGAGGTTGGGGGCAAGAGTCGACCGTGGTCGGAAAACGCCGTGTCGGCACGTCGCCTCAGGGCTGCTTCCGGTCAAGGGGCGGCTCGGCGCCGGCGGACCGATCCAGCCGGTCCTGCAGCCGCGATCGCACCGCCGGCCACTCGGCGGACAGCAGGGAGTACTGCACGGTGTCCCGCCAGCTTCCGTCGCGTCGGATCCGGTGGTGGCGCAGAACGCCCTCGCGGGTGGCGCCGAGCCGTTCGATGGCGGCCTGCGAGCGCAAGTTGAGGATGTCGGTGTGCCAGACCACCCGTTCGGCGGCGAGGTCGTCGAAGGCGTGGCCGAGCATGATCAACTTCGACTCGGTGTTCATCCGGCTGCGCCAGTGCCGCCGCGAGATCCAGGTGTGGCCGATGGCCAGCGCCCGCAAGGCCGGGTCGATCTCGTAGAAGGAGGTCGTGCCGACGAACTCGCCCGTGCCGCGCAGCCACTGCCCGTACGGGAACTGCGCCGGCCCAGCCAGAAGCGCCGCGATCTCCGCGGCGGCGTCGGCGGCGTCGGCCGGCGGCCCGTAGCGCAAGTGAGCGGTGACCTCGGCCGCCTCCTCGGGACTTCCGAGCGCGTTCAGGAAATCCGGAGCGTCGACCACCGCCAGCTTCCGCAACTCCAGGGTCGGGCCGGTGAGCCGCTCGGCGATTCTCCACTCGGGGGTGTCGGAGTTCATCGCTGCGCCACCACGAAGATCCGCCGGAACGGCAGCACGGTGCCGTACGCGGCCCTTGGGTAGGCGCGCCGTAGCCGAGTCTTGAACTCAGCCTCGAACTCCTCGCGCAGCTGACCGGGCAGCGCCTGGAGGACCGGCCGGGCCCCCGTGCTGGAGATCCAGTCGAACACCGGGTTCTCCCCGGGCAACACGTGCAGGTACGTCGTCTCCCACGCGTCCACCGTGCAGCCCAGGCCGGCCAGGTCCGCGAGGTAGTCGTACGGCTCCGCCGATTCGGGCCAGGCCACTCCGGCGGTGTGCGGCGCGAAGGGCCCCTCGGCGGCGAGTTCGCGCAGCAGGACGTGACTGGGCGCGCCGAAGTTGCCCGGCACGCCGAACGCCAACCAACCCTTTCGCGCCAGCGCCGACACGAACCGCGGCAACTGGTCGCGGTGCCCCGGTACCCATTGGAGCGTGGCGTTGCTGATCAGGACGTCGACCGGCGCCGCCGGTTCCCACGCGCGCAGATCCGCCCGCTCGAAACGGATTCGGGGATGGTTCCGGGCGCGTGCCTCCTCGATCATGGCCGGTGAGGAGTCGAGTCCCAAGA
This sequence comes from uncultured Actinomycetota bacterium, assembly GCA_963789345.1. GTDB lineage: Bacteria > Actinomycetota > Actinomycetes > Propionibacteriales > Propionibacteriaceae > Microlunatus. The sequence continues at coordinate 636,508 of CAWBKR010000001.1, forward strand.
CGTTGGCGGCGGGCCAGCGGTCGGCCAGTCCCATCGTGAGTTGACCCGGCCCGCAGCCCAGATCGACCACCTGCTCGGGTTCCGTCGCCCGGATGCGGGACACCAGGTCGGCGAAGGGGCGCGACCTCTCGTCGGCGTACTGCAGGTAGCGAGCCGGCTCCCAGTCGGTCATGCCGACAGCCAATCAGAGCCCAGCCGACGAAGGCCAACTGACAGAGTGGGGCGGTGCCCTCCTCCGACCGCGCTTCCTCGCGCCGCCGCTCCATCGTGGTGCTGGGCATGTTGTCGACCTTCGGCCCGATCTCGCTGGATCTCTACCTGCCGGCTCTCCCGCAGCTGGCCGAGGACCTGAGCGCGAGCCCGTCCGGCGCCCAGCTGACGATCACCGCCTGCCTGTTGGGCCTGGCGACCGGCCAGCTCATCGCGGGGCCGTTGTCGGACCGCTTCGGCCGGCGGCCGCCGTTGATCATCGGGCTGATCGTCTACGCCGCGACGTCGCTGGCCTGTGCGTTCGCGCCGTCCATCGAGATCTTGATCGGCTTGCGCCTTGTCCAGGGTTTGGCGGGAGCAGCCGGCCTGGTCATCGCCCGGGCCGTGGCCCGCGACCTCTATTCCGGCCGGGAGCTGTTGATCTTTTTCTCCCGCTTGATCTTGATTTCCGGCCTGGCCCCGGTCATCGCCCCGGTGCTCGGCGGTCAGCTCAACCGCTTCACGGACTGGCGTGGAATCTTCGGCGTGCTGGCAGCCTTCGGCCTCGTCCTGCTGTTGGCTGGACTGTTCGGCGTGCCCGAGTCCCTCCCGCTCGAGCGGCGGCGGACCGGTGGGCTGCGCACCACCCTCAGTGGGTTCGCCGAGCTGCTCCGTGACCGGTTGTTCGTGGGTTCGGCCCTGGCCTCGGGTCTGGCGGGGGCGTCGATGTTCGCCTACATCGCCGGGGCGACGTTCGTGCTGCAACAGATCTACGGCTTGTCTCCTCAGGGTTTCTCGCTGGTCTTCGGAGTCAACTCGCTGGGCATTATGGCGATGAGCCAGGTGGGTGGCCGCCTCGCCACCCGGTGGACCCCGCTGTCGGTGCTCGCTCTCGGTCTGGGGCTCAACCTGCTGGGCGCCGTCGGCGTGGCGGTCACCACGCTGAGCGGTCTGGGGCTGCCGTGGCTGATCGGGTCGTTGTTCGTGATGGTGAGCGCGGTCGGGACGATCTTCCCGACGGCCACCACGCTGGCCCTTTCGGACTATCCGCACCAAGCCGGCAGCGCCTCGTCCCTCCTCGGCCTCGGTCAGTACGTGGTGGGGGCCATCGTGGCCCCGCTGGTTGGCATCGCCGGAGAGCAGACTGCGGTTCCACTGGGCCTGGTGTGCCTGGTGGCCAGCCTGACGGCGATGGCGGTGTTCACGACGATGGTGGTGCCGGCCTTGCGGCGCCGCGGCTTCGATGAGATCGGCGAGACTGGCGAATCAGGTTGATCACGATGCCGACCAGCAGGGCGATGGAGATCCACCAGGAATAGCGGGCGATGATCTCGACGACGTCGACGGCCGGTTGTCCGAGCTGGTACCCCAGCCAGATGAAGAAGGCCCGGGTGACCAGGGCGCTGCCGCCGTCCCACAACAGGAACCGGCGCAGACTCATGCCGGTCGCACCGACCGTCGCGTAGATGACAGCGCTCGGCAGAGGGATCACGTACGTGATGAAGATCGCCAAGGGACCGAAGCGGATCGCCAGTTTCTCGGCGCGGTCGGCCGTACGGGCCGCAAACGCCGAGCGGCCCGCCACGATCTCGATCAGGCCGCGCCCCCAGAGTTTGCCGGCCCACCAGAACAGCGGATCGAACTTGATCGCACCGAAGACACCGAGCAACAGACCCAGCGGCCACCAGCCCTGTCCGGTGGCCGCGAGCGCCCCGATGGTCACCGCCGAGACCCGCGAGCCGCCGAGGGCCGCCAGCAGGTAGGGGTTGGCGCCCAAGAGGACCGGTCGCAGCGGCAGCAGTACCAGAGCGTAGATGCCGGTCAGGCTGAAGCCGATCCAGCACAAGATGTCGTTGCGCCCCGGCTTGCCCTTCCACGGCAGCCGAGGATCGTCCCACCACTCACGCTCGGCCGGTGGATCCTGCTCGGCTGGTGGGTCGGACGATCCGTCAGCCACGCGCTTCCCGCCAGGTCGGGATCCTGGGCTTGAGGGCGAGCAACATGCCGGCCTCCGACGGGGTCCGGTTGGCCTTGAGGTGGTTGCACCGGGTGCAGGCGGCGACGGTGTTGAGCCAGGAGTTCCGTCCACCCCGTGATTGGGGCAGGAGGTGATCAACCGTTTCCGCCCGGCCGTGGCAGTAGGCACAGCGGTGGCCGTCTCGGCGCAGCACGCCCCGTTTGGACCAAGCGGGTGACCGTGCGTACTGGAAGGCCGTCTTGACGTAGCGCACCAGTCGCAGCACCCGCGGCCAGGGAAAGGGGCCGAACGTGCGGTCCTCGTGTGCTTCCTCGACGATCGCCACCTCCCGGATCAGCATCCGGATCGCATGCTGGACCGAAACGGTGTGCAGGGCGGTGTTGTCGGTGTTCAACACGACCACGCCGGACATCACGTTGGACGCGGCCGGAGCCATCCGGTTGTGCATCGCCATCACCCCTTCCCTGCTCGGATTATTCCTATCCGACACCGCCCAAGACGCAGGCAGGCCGATGACGCGCGGAACTCTCAATTCTCTGTTCACAGTGCGGAAACCTGCCGGTTGACGTGTTCGAACAAAAGTTCGATTATGGGGAGGTGCCGCCATCCACCGCCGAGAGCATCCGCGAACTCCAGCAAAGAGTACGTCGGATGGAAGGCACCGGACTATCGGAAAACGTTGCTCTGCTACCCGCGCTGAGCGAGGTCCTGACCGTGCGCGCGGGCACGGCATGTTCGGTGGACTCTCCCGGTCTGGCGGTGGCCTTGGCCGCTGGACAGTCGCAGGCCGGCGCCTGGGTCGGGGTCGTGTCCATGCCGGACCTGGGATGGGAGGCGGCGCAAGGTCTCGGCCTTGATCTCGGTCGCACCATCGCCGTGCCCGATCCCGGCGAGCATTGGCTGAGCGTCACCGCCGGGCTGATCGATGTCGCCTCGGTGGTCCTGGTGCGGCCGAGCGGGCCGGGTCAGCGAGGGGCAGGCGGGCAGGATCGCTGCGCGCCTGCGGCAGCGGGGGGCGCTGCTGGTCGTGGACGGCGCCTGGCCGCGTGCCACGTTGAGTCTGTCGACGCTGAGCAACCGCTGGGACGGGCTCGGGTGGGGCTTCGGTCATCTCCTGAGCCGTGAAGTGACGGTGCAGGTGCGTCTCGGCGGTGCCGCGACGCACGAGGTCAGCTGGGGTTTCCCGACCGGAGACGGCGGAGTCGCCAACCTGACGCACGACCGGGTGAACACGCCCTCGTCGTCAGCGGTCGCGATGGCGGGTTGAGTCGTGATCGAGGTCGTCAACGACGCCATGGGCGACATCAACAGCGACGTCAACAGCCTCGTCACCAACAGCCTCGTCAACGGCGGTCTCGTCGAGGAGCGCACCGCCCGCGTGATGGTGGTCTGGTGCCCGGACTGGCCGGTGGTGGCGGCCGGCACCGAACTGCGTCTGTCCGATCAGGCACCGGTCGCCGTCGTCCAGGCCGGTCAGGTGTTGTCCTGCTCCCCGGCCGCCAGGGTCGAGGGAGTGCGACGTGGCATGCGTCGGCGTGACGCCTCGGCCCACTGCCCAGAGCTGGTGCTGGTCGAGGCCAACGAGACCAGGGACGTCAGGGCCTTCGAGACCGTTCTGGGAGCGGTGGAGGACGTGAGCGCATCGGTCACCCCGATCCGCCCTGGGCTGTGTGCCCTGTCGGCACCTCGCCGCTTCTACGGTGGCGAGTCCGAGGCGGCCGGGGTGGTCGCCCAGCGCCTGGTCGAGGTCGGGGTGTGGGACTGTCGGTTGGGGGTCTCGGAAGGGATGTTCGCCGCCGAGCAGGCGGCTCGTCGCGCGACACCGCAAGGCTGGGAGATCGTCCCGGAGGGTCGGTCGGCCGAGTTCCTGGCCGAGTTGCCGGTCAGCGCCCTGGACGACGCCGACCTGGTCAGTCTGCTACGCCGGCTGGGGGTGCGACGGCTCGGCGATTTCGCCGCCTTGTCCGTCCGCGACGTGACCACGCGGTTCGGTCGACAGGGGGCCTGGTGGCATCGGCTGGCGCGGGGGGCCGATTTCCGGGTGGCCGCGGGTCGCCCGGCCCCGGTGGATCTCATCGCAGCCGTCACCTTCGAACCGCCCTTGGGCACCATCGAGCCGATCGTGTTCAGTTCCCGACAGACGGCCGAACGATGCGTCGCCGAGCTCTCTCGCCACGGCTTGGTCTGCACCACCCTCCGCATCGAAGTGCTCGGTGAGGCAGGCGCTCACTCGATCCGGACGTGGGGACATTCGCGCTGGTTCGGGGCCAGCGACATCGTGGACCGCCTCTACTGGCAACTCCAGGCCGACCCGCTGTCCGAGCCGGCAGGTGAGGTGCGGTTGGTGCCCGAGTCGGTGGAGTCGCTGGCCGATCACGGCGACGGCCTGTGGGGCAGCGCCCGGGATCATCGGGTGGAGCGCGGCGTGGCTCGGCTGCAGGGAATGCTCGGTCCGGATGCCGTCGAGGCACCCGCGGTGCAGGGTGGGCGTGGTCCACGGGAACGCCAGCGGAGCGTTCCGTGGGGAGAGCGCTCGAGCGCGGAGCGCAGCCGGGGACTGCCGTGGCCAGGCAGCATCCCACCGCCGGCGCCGACTCGAGTGTTCAGCCGTCCCGCCGCGGCCGCGGTGCTGGGGCCCGACCGTCAGGTGGTCGGGGTGTCGCAACGGGGTTCGGTGACCGCCGAACCGACTCTCATGAAACCGGATCCGGACGGCGGCTTCATCGCCATCCAGGCCTGGGCCGGACCGTGGCCGATCGACGAGCTCTGGTGGGATCCGGCCGGTGCCCGCCAGGTGGCCCGCTTCCAGGTCGTCGGTATCGACGGTAGCGCCTGGTTGCTCATGGTGGAGAACGGCCAGTGGTGGACCGAGGCCCGCTATGACTGAGTCCCCTTCTTCAGGCTCTTCGACAATGGCTCTCCTGAGCTTGTCGAAGGGCTCAGGAAATGGAGTGGCGTGAACTGGCACAACCCGGCGATGTCCTGGTCGGAGCTGGAGGCCAGGATGTCGGGTCGGGTGCGTCCCGAGCTCGACCGGAACGGCGATCCGATTCCGCCCTGGATCCGGAAGGGATCATCGCCCCGGGTGCCCAAGCCCTCCGGAGACGTCGTCCCGTACGCCGAGTTGCACTGCCACAGCAACTTCAGCTTCCTGGACGGGGCTAGCGATCCTGAACAGCTGATCGAGGAGGCCGTACGCCTGGGCCTCGGCGGTCTCGCCATCACCGATCACGACGGTCTGTACGCCGCATCCCGCTTCGCCGAGGCCGCGCTGGCGTACGACCTGCCGACGATCTACGGCGCCGAGCTGTCCCTGGGACTGACGACGCCGCAGAACGGAACAGCCGATCCGGAGGGCCAGCATCTCCTGGTGCTGGCCCGCGGCGTCGAGGGATACCACCGCTTGGCGGCCGCGATCACCGAGGGGCAATTGCGCGGCGACGAAAAGGGACGGCCGCTCTACCGGCTTCAGGAGTTGGCCGAGCAGGCGGCCGGGCATTGGTCGATCATGACCGGCTGCCGCAAGGGCAGTGTCCGAGCCGCCTTGGCCGCCGGCGGACGGGCCGCCGCGGCCGAGGCGCTGGACGAGCTGACACGCCTCTTCGGTCATGATCGGGTGATCGTCGAGCTGATCGACCACGGGCTCCCCACGGACTCGACCGCCAACGATCACCTGGCCCAGTTGGCGCATGATCACCAGCTCCCGCTCGTGGCGTCGAGCAATGCGCACTACGCGGTCCCGGCCCAGAACCGGTTGGCGGCGGCCATGGCCGCGGTGCGGGCGAGGCGGAGCCTGACCGAGATGGACGGCTGGCTGCCACCACCCGCGGCCCACCTGCGCTCCGGGGCCGAGATGCGCCACCGGTTCCGGCGCTACCCCGGGGTGGTCGAGGAGACCGTGCGGGTGGCGGCCGAGTGCGCCTTCAATCTGCGGCTGGCCAAGCCTCGGCTGCCCAAACTGGACGTGCCCGACGGGCACACTCCGATCAGCTGGCTCCGTGAGCTGTCCGCTCGCGGGGCGGACGAGCTCTACCCGGACAACCGGGACGAGGCCGAAGCCCGGCTGCAGCGCGAGCTCGCGGTCATCGAGGACAAGGACTTCAGCGGCTACTTCCTGATCGTGGCCGACATGGTGGCCTTCGCCCGGGATCGCGGGATTCTCTGCCAGGGCAGGGGTTCAGCGGCCAACTCCGTGGTCTGCTACGTGCTCAAGATCACCGCCGTGGACCCCATCAAGTTCGACCTGCCGTTCGAGCGCTTCCTGTCCGCGACCCGCGACGAGGAGCCCGACATCGACGTCGATTTCGACTCCGACCGCCGCGAGGAGGTGATCCAAGAGGTCTACCGGCGCTACGGGCGTCGCAATGCGGCCCAGGTCGCCAACGTGATCAGCTACCGGCCCAAGTCGGCGGTCCGGGACGTCGCCAAGGCACTCGGCTACTCCACCGGCCAGCAGGACGCCTGGTCGAAGCAGATCGACTCCTGGGGGGCGATACCGGTCAGCACCGAGCACGATCTGCCGGAGTCCGTGGTCGAACTGGCCGACCAACTGCTGGGCGCACCCCGACACCTCGGCATCCACTCGGGCGGCATGGTCCTCACCGAACGCCCGGTGGGGGAGGTGTGCCCCATAGAACGGGGACGGATGGACGACCGCACCGTGCTCCAGTGGGACAAGGACAGCTGCGCCTGGATGGGACTGGTCAAGTTCGACTTCCTCGGGCTGGGAATCCTGGCCGCCCTGCAGTACACCTTCGACCTGGTGGCCGACACTTTGGGCGAGCGGTGGACCCTGCAGTCGATGCCGAAGGAGGAACCGGGCGTCTACGACATGTTGTGCCGGGCGGATTCGATCGGGGTCTTCCAGGTGGAGAGCCGGGCTCAGGTGGGAACGCTGCCCCGGCTGTTGCCGCGTCGCTTCTACGACCTGGTGATCGAAATTGCCCTGATCAGGCCGGGTCCGATCCAGGGCGGCGCCGTGCATCCCTACATCCGCCGGGCCACCGGGCGTGAGGAGGTGACCTATCTTCACGACGCGTTGATTCCGGTGTTGGAGCGGACCAAGGGCGTTCCGCTGTTCCAGGAGCAGCTCATGCAGATCGCCATGGCCGTCGGCGGATGCACCGGTGACGAGGCCGACCTGCTCCGCCGCGCCATGGGCTCCAAACGCGGAGTGGAGAAGATCGAACGGCTCAAGGACACCCTGTACGCCGGCATGGCCGGGCACGGCATCACCGGCGCACTGGCCGACGACATCTACGCCCGGATCCAGGCGTTCGCCAACTTCGGCTTCGCCGAGAGCCACGCCATCAGCTTCGCCCTGCTCGTCTACGCCAGTTCGTGGCTCAAGCTGCACTTCCCCGGTGCCTTCCTGGCCGGGCTCCTGAGGGCGCAGCCGATGGGGTTCTACTCCCCGCAGTCGCTGGTGGCCGATGCCCGGCGCCACGGTGTGACGGTGCTCCGTCCCGACATCGTGGCGTCGGAAGCCGAAGCCGGCCTGGAGCCGGTCGGCACCGATCACCCGCGGCCGACCGGAAGGCCGGCGTGCCAGGACCGCGAACAGCCGCCAGTACCGGCCTTCGTACGCCATGCCCCCGACCGGACGGCCGAGCATCGCCGCGACGGTGAGTGCGCCGTTCGACTGGGCTTCACCTCGGTGCAGGGGATCGGGCGTGAGCTGGCACTGCGGATCGTCGCGGAGCGCGACAGTGCCCCGTTCACGAACATGAACGACGTGATCCGTCGCACCGGTCTCACGGTGGCACAGACCGAGGCGTTGGCCACCGCCGGGGCGTTCGACGGCTTCGGCCTCAGCCGTCGGCAGGCGCTGTGGAACGCCGGGTACGCCGACACCCGCAGCACCTTGCCGGGCAGTGCGATCGACGCCGCCCCACCGGAACTGCCGGGCATGAGCGCTGTCGAGGTCACCCTGGCCGACCTCTGGGCCACCAAGATCTCTCCCGAGGATCATCCGGTTGGTCATCTGCGACCCCTGCTCGCCGAGCGCGACGTGGTGGCCATCGCCGACCTGGGCCCGGCGCACGACGGTCGGCGGGTCAAGGTCGCCGGTCTGATCACCCACCGGCAGCGGCCCGGTACGGCGGGAGGGGTGACCTTCCTCAACGTGGAGGACGAGACCGGGATGCTCAACATCGTCTGCAGCGAGGCGATGTGGCGGCATCATCGGCGGGTCGGGCGGCAGGCGTCGGGCCTGATCATCCGCGGGAAAATCGAGCACGCCGACGGGGTGACCAACCTGGTGGCTGATCAGCTCACGCCGTTGACTTCGGTGTTGCCCCAAGCCGCCGGCGCCCTGTCGGCCCGGCACATGTCCCGAGACTTCCGCTGACCGCGTCCTCACCCTTCGACGGGCTCAGGGCCCGCACTCGAGACGCTCAGGGCGCCAGGCCGAGGAACGTCCGTAAAGCGTCGGCGCCGTGCACCTCGATCTGATCACCGCGGACGAAGTGTTCCGGCGTCAGCACCAGACGTTGGTGGATCGCCATCTCGTTGTCCCGGCGCTTGTTCCGTGTCTTTCCGTTGGGTCGATAGCCGACCTTCATGCTGACCGCCAGCGACGCCGGGTTGTCGAGGAAGGCGCCCGAGGTGACCTCCGCCGCACCCAGGTGGTCGAAGGCGAAGGCACAGACGGCGCGCCGCATCCGCGTACCGATGCCGCGGCCCTGATATGGCCGGCCCAACCACGATCCCGTCTCGCCGGTACGGGTGACTGTGAAGTTCTCCGTGTGCAGTGCCTGGAGTCCGACGAGCTCACCGGCGACGCGTACGGCGAACAACAGGTCGAACTTCTCCGGACGGAACTCGGCCCGGCTGCGGGAGTAGAAGCGGATCATGCTCGCCGGCAGCGTCTCCGGATCCTCGAGCGTCCAGGGATCGGCGAACGGCATCTTCGCCGGATCGTGGATTCCGGCGAGCGCCAGCTCCACCAGTCCCGGCACATCGTGGTCGGTCACCACCGTCAACCCGAGATCACCCTCGGTGATGCACACGGCGTACGGCGGCCACAGCTCCGCCAGCGTCCTCATCGTCTGAGGATGACGGGCCGATGCCGTCCCTCGCCAGTGACTTTCGGCTGTCGAGCCGATGACAGGCAGAAGAAGCAGGCAAGGCTTACAGTTCGACCATGACCGCGGCTGATCAGCTGGCGCCTGCCCCCGGCGCCGACCCGCCGGCGCCCAAGCCCGACAAGCCCGTCGGCATCCTCAAGGCGATCGGCATCGCGAACCGGACGACGTGGCGTCAGCCGCACTTCTACGTCCTCACCGTGGCTACGCTGCAGCTGGTCTTGGTGCTGCTCGCCATTCCGCTCATCCGGATGCTGTACTCCCTCGTCCTGGTCGAGACCGGGTTGGGCAGCGTGGCGTACGACAAGATCGCGACCGTCCTCAAGAACCCGCTCGCCGACATCACGCTCTTGGTGCTGGCGGCGTTCGCCGTGCTCGTCGTCCTCTGCGAGTTCACCACCTTGTTCATCCTCGCCGCCCATCATCAGGCGGGCGACTCGACGTCGTTCCGCCTCGTGCTGCGGCAGGTCTGGGGCACCATCCGGAAGATGCTGCACCCACAGGGTCTTCTGATCGTGCTCTACCTCCTCCTCCTGTTGCCGCTGGGCCACCTCGGCCTGTCCTCGACGCTCACGAAGCAGATCGGCGTGCCGCCCTTCGTCTCCGAGGAGCTGCAGAAGAGCACGACGAGCAGCCTGCTCTACACGGGCTTCCTGCTGGTCCTGACCTACCTCAATCTCCGGCTGATCTTGACCCTGCCGATTCTCGCCACCACCGATGCGAGCGTGTGGCGGTCCTTCGTGACCAGCTGGCGAATGACCCGCTGGCGGAGCCTGCGGATCCTCGGCATGGTGATCCTGCTCGGCCTGATGGCGGCGGTGCCGTTCGTGGTGTTGTTCCTGCTGACGATCGTGCCGACCGTGATCACCGACTTCAACTACCCGTACTGGTCCCCGGCCGCGGCCACCCTTGGGCTGAGTCTCTGGCAGGTCGGCGCGTTCATCATCGTGGCGCTGACGACGATCACGATCGTCCAGGGCCTGGTGGCGATGATGCGGGACTGGCTGGCCCGCCTGCCCGAGAAGCACCAGAACGCGGTCCACGAGATCACGTACTCGGCGGACTCGACGGTGACGACGTCACGGCGCCGCAAGCTCTGGATCCTGGCGGCCGCGGTGATGGTGCTGGCCTTCGGCGGAGCCTCGGTCGTCAACTACGGGACCATGACGCGGCTGGCGGCCGCCGACGAGACCTCGATCATCGCCCACCGCGGCTTCGTCGACGGTGGGGTGGAGAACACCATCCCGGCGCTGGTGGCCGGCGACAAGGCGGGCGCGGACCGTACCGAATTCGACATCCTGCAGACCAAGGACCTGAAGTTCGTGGTCATCCACGACAACAACCTGCAGCGGCTGGCCGGGATCGACGCGCAGGTGAAGGACCTCACCCAGGCCGAGCTCATGGAGATCACCGTGCGCTCGGGTGACTTCGAGGCCAAGATCCCGTCGCTGGAGCAGTGGATCGCGGAATCGGTGAAGATCGACCAGCCCGGTCTGCTCGAGGTCAAGCTGCACGGCGGCGAGAGTCCCGACATGCTCAACCGGCTGCTGGCCCTGCTGGACGCCCAGAAGGTGACCGACTGGTTCACCTACCACTCGATCAGCCGCGAGGTCGTCGAGGACATGAAGAGGCTCCGGCCCCAGCTGGTGGTCGGCTTCATCATCCCGATCAACTTCGGCGGTGTGCCGAAGGTGAACGCCGACTTCCTCGTCACCGAACAGGCCTCCTACTCCGACGAGTTCCGCACCGAGGCGTGGGGCAAGGGCTACAAGGTCATCGTCTGGACGGTGAACGAGGAGGAACGGATGCGCATCTACATGCAGGACGACGTGAACGGGCTGATCACCGACCAGCCGGGCATCGGCGTCACCGCGCAGACCGACATCGAGAGCGACGAGGGACTGTCCGGCCGGCTCATCGACATGGTGACGCGGTCCTCGTCGTTCTGATCGCGTGTATCAGTGAGGCCGTGACACCCCTCTTGATCGCGTAGGGGATATCGCAGTCCCTGCAGCGACCGAGAGGGGCACGTCATGGCCGACGCCGGGATCCAGAACGAGTACGGCGAAACCGTCTATCTGCAGCGACCCGACGAGGCGGAGGGATCGGACGAGCGAGAGGCCGTACGGGGGGCCGCGGCCACGCCCCAGCAGGTCGCCGACTCGTTCCTGCGCACGAACCTCGCCACGCTGGGTCTCCAGCAGTCGGCACCACCGAGCGACGCAGGGCTCCGCGAGGAGGCCGGTGGATCGCCCACCCCGCAGATCGAATTCGCCACCGAGAAGGACGTGGCCGACACCAAGGTCGTCGTGTACAAGCAGACCGTGGTCGGACTGGACGTCTTCGAGGCGACCATGGGGATGCAGGTCGACCCCTCGACGTTGAGCCTGGAAGCGGTGCAGTCCTCGATGCACGGGTCGATCACCATCGAGAACCCGACGGCACGGTCCGACCAGGCCGAGCGGACGCTGACGAGGCCGGCGCTGCGCAAGTTGCTCGGCATCGACCTACCCAAGCTCGCCGACGGCCGCGTCGCCCGCCAGGTGGTCTACCGTTACGAGCCCGACCAGCGGGAGGAGCCCCGCGCCGGCGAGGGCTGCTTCACCGGGTCGCCCTCGGTGCCCCCGCTACCGCCGACCACGATCGAGGGCCTGAGCAAGGGTCAGCACTACATCGTCGACGAGGTGTTGTTCGACGCCGCGCTGACGGCCGAGCAGCCGTCGGTCCACTGGCGGGCGCTCGTCGAGCCGAGCAGTGGCGACGTGCTGTATCTGCGCCCGCTCGTCGCGTGTGCCACGGGGCTCGTGTTCGACCGCGACCCGCAGACCCAGACCGGGGCGGTGGTGACCGCGGCGTCGACCAACGCGGTGCTGAATCCGTTCCGCACGTCGCATACCCTCGCCGGTCTAGCCGGGGCAACGCCGCAGCCGCTGTCCGGCGCGTTCGTCGCCGTGCAGGATACCGATCCTCCGGTCCACGTGCCGCCGGTCGGTCCGAGCCCGGCGGCGAACTTCGTGTTCGACGTCCGCACCGACGAGTTCTCTGCGCTGAACGCGTACCACAACTGCGACCGGCTCTTCCGGACCATGGAGGACTTCGGCTTCACCGTCACCACGTACTTCAACGGCACCACCTTCCCGGTTCCGGTCGACCACCGCGCGCTGGGGGACGCGATCAACGCGCAGGCTCCCGGCAACGCGACGGGCACGGGCCTCGGGAAGTTGATCTTCGGCCGGATGATGCCGGGCGAGCCGGTGGGGATCGCCACCAGCAACCGCGTCGCCTGGCACGAGTTCGGGCACGGATTGCTGTGGGACCACGTCAACAGCCCGAACTTCGGTTTCGCCCACAGCGCGGGCGACGGGCTGGCGGCGATCCTCAACGATCCGTCGTCGCAGGCCGTGGACCGGTTCCAGACGTTCCCGTGGGTGCAGGCCGGTCTGCCCGGTCTGGACCGCCGCCACGATCGGACGATCGCGGCCGGCTGGGCGTGGTTCGGACCGAACTGGAACACCCAGTACGGCGGCGAGCAGGTTCTGTCGACGACGCTGTTCCGGTTCTACCGCTCGATCGGGGGCGATTCGACCAACATCAACACCCGGCGCCGGGCGGCGGAGACGACCGGGTACCTGATCTTCAAGGGCATCGGCCTCCTGACGTCGACGACGCCGTTCCCCGAGGTGTACGTGGGCCACCTGCAGACGGCCGACCTCACCACAGCCGCCTTCAAGGGCATCGCCGGAGGGGCGTTGCACAAGGTGGTCCGGTGGGCCTTCGAGCAGCAGGGACTGTTCCAGCCGGCGGCCCGGCCGGGTCAGGGCAACTCGGTGAACCGGGTCGGTGACCCGCCGCCCGTCGACGTTTACATCGACGACGGCCGCAACGGCGGCTACGAGTACCAGGCCAACCACTGGTCCTGCCAGGACATCTGGGTGCGGCGCACCGCCGACGGCGGCCTGACCCACGAAGAGCCGATCGTCGGGACGACGAACTACCTGTACGTGCGGGTCAAGAACCGTGGCACCCAAACGGCGGACAACGTACGGGTCGATGCCTACCACTGCAACCCGGGAACCGGCCTGTTGTTCCCCGACGACTGGCAGCCGATGGACGTTCCCGACCTTGCCGGCCTCGGGCCCGCTGGCCAGCGGGGGATCGACCATCGTCGGACCGTTCGACTTCGTCCCGACCCAGGTCGGGCACGAGTGTCTCCTGGCCATCGCCCACGCCGACGGCGATCCCGGGAACGACACGACGATCACCGGCACGATTCCCGAGCATCGGCTGGTGCCGTTCGACAACAACATCGCGCAGCGCAACGTGTGCCCGGTGCTGCCGAGTCTCAAGGCGCTGATCAGGCGCTTCAAGGAGCACTACATCTGGATCCGCAACCCGTACAAGGACACCGTGAAGGCGCGCGTGCTGGTGCAGATGCCGAAGTTCCTGCGCCGCGCCGGCTGGGCGCTGGTCGCCGAGGGCGCGATGCGCAGCTTCGAGCTGGGCCCGCGTGGTGATCGTCAGGTGTCGCTGTCGCTGGAGATCGGCGACGAGGTCGGCGACGACGTGTTCAAGCGGGCCATCGCCCGCGGCGACAACCGCATCGAGTTGCGCACGTACCTCGACGGCGAGCTGTCGGGCGGCATGACGTACCTGCTCACCTACGACGCCCAGGACCCGAACCAGCACTCGTTCACTCCGTCGGAGCGCAAGCGCGACGAAAACGGGACGACCGTCGCCGATCTGCCCAACCTGCTCAGCCAACGGATCTCCGGGCTCGACGGCCGGCACATCCGTACGATTCGGATCGAGATCGATCTCGACGAACCGAGCAGGAATGGTTCGACCGGTGGCGCCGGCCACGAAACCGACGACTGAGGTGCCGGCGACCGACGACCTCGTCGTGGTGCTGATCCGGCACGCCGAACGGGTGGCGCTCGGCGACGATCCGACGTTGTCGGCCGCCGGGCGCGCCCGCGCTCGGCTCCTCGCCCGGATGTTCGAGGAATCGTCGGTGTCGGGTGTGTACGTGACCGGATTCGCGAGGTCGCGGCAGACCGGTGAGACCTTGGCCGCGGCGGCCGGGGTGCGCGTGACCGAGTACGAGGCCGCGGACGCGTCGGCGCTGGCCGCGACCATCACGACCAGCCACCCGTCGGGCACCGTGCTCGTCGTCGCCCACTCCAACACCGTGGACGACATCGCGACGGCGCTCGGCGCCGCCGGGGTCGGTGAGCTGGCTGAGACCGAGTTCGACCGGATGTTCGTCCTGGCCCCGCGCTCCTGCGGGACCACCGTGCTCACGATGCGGTACGGCGTCCGCGCCCACTGACCCCGACCCACTCTCCCGAAAGGGCCCAACTCTCCCGAAGGAACGCCATGCCGGACTTCTCTCGCACCTTCTCCCGCGTCGTCGTGGTGCTCGACCAGGGCAGCGGCGCCCTGCGGACCGACGACGATCACGTGGTCGGAATCGACCTCTTCCCCGACGCGGCTCAGGCTCTCGCGCAGGCAACGGAAGCCGGCACGGAGACGGTGGTCGCCATGCCCCCCGGCGCCGCCGCGAGGCAGGACACGACCAGCGCGACGGCTGAGACGGCGCTACCGGTGCAGCAGCTGGCCGCGTCGGTCGGCGTCGCCCGGATCACGCCCGTGACGACCGAGCTCGGCTCATCCGAGGTTGCGGCGCGCGGCGGTCCGGCCGCCCTGGTGTGTGCCGACCGCTCGCTGCGCGGCCAGGCTCGAGCGGCCGGCTTCCTGCCCGCGGCGCACGTCGCGATGCTGCCGCTGCTGGCCACCACCGACACACTCGTCGCGGCCCGTTTCGCCGGTCCCCGCGCCGCGCTCGAGCGGTTCGCCGGCGCACAGGGCGTCGTTCCGATGCACTTCCAGCCGATCGAGAACACGGCGAGTTGGGCGCTGATCGGCGTGACCACACCGCAGGCGCTCGCCGACGCCGCAACCAGGCGGCTCTCGGTCCTGCCGCTGGCGTGCGACCCGGCCGTCGACGATCTGGTCTGGGTCCGGGTCGACGACGACCTCGAGGCGACCCGCACCGGGCTCATCAGCCACCGAATCCTGTTCGCCGAGCCGGGCCAGGTGCTGGTGGCGCTCGGCCCGGACGAGAGCAGCGAGGCCGTCGGAGTCCACGGAGCGCACGGGCACACCGAGGTGCTGTTGGCCGATCCGGGCCTGCTGCAGCCGGCGCAGACCGCGGCCTTCGTCGACATGTCGGACGCGGCCGTCGACGCACCGTCGCCGATCCTGGAGGAGGTCGTGGTCGATCTCGAAGCGCGACGGTTGATCGAGGCCACCCGCCCTCGGAGTTCGACGGTCACGCGCAAGTACGCCGAGCGCCTCGACCGCTACACCGGCGTCACGGCACTCGACGCAGCCGGTCCGATCAGCTCCCGCCACATCGCCCACCCCGACAACGGGCGGGCCGAGGCTCAGCTGTTGGTGGACCTGCGGGCGATGGGGTATTGCGCCTGGCGGCACGAGTTCCTCCACAACGGAGTGACACTCTCCAACGTCATCGCCGACCTGCCCGGGACCGGTCTGTTCCGGATCAAGCCGGCGATTCTCGAACGGATTCGGCGCCTTCTGCTGCGGGACGACGACATCCGCGAGGCGGCGCTCGCTGAACTCCGCGACCTCGGCGACGTCGAGGACGGTGCGATCGACGGTGCGATCGACGATCTGCCCGAGCCGGCGCTGCGGCGCGAACTCGAGCGGATCGTCGCCCTGGAGCCCTGGAACCCGTGGTGGAAGCTGAAGTGTCCGATGGCCGGACCCGGAGCGGGACTCGTCGTCGTCGGCGCCCACCTCGACTCGACCGCCGGGTTCGACCCCGGTTATGTGCCGTCGTCGGACCCGGCCCCGGGCCGTGACGACAACGGCTCCGGACTGGCGGCGGTCCTCACCCTCGCTCAGTACTTCCGGCGGTTCGCGGGCAAGCTGACCCATACCGTCCGGTTCTGCTTCTTCAACGCCGAGGAGGCAGGACTCGTCGGGTCGAAGGCGTACGCTGCCCAGCTCAAGGCGCAACGCGCACCGGTGCGCGGTGTCTTCTGCCTGGACATGATGGGCTACAACTCCGACAGCAGCCGGATCTTCGAGCTGCATGCCGGTTACTTCGATCCGGCGATCCGTGACCTCAGCGTGCCCCTCGCCACCCAGGTGGCCGACGCCGCAGCCGCGTACGGGACCCTGCTGCCCGCGCAGGTCTACACCGGCACCGGGTACACCGGTGCCCCGGATCGTACCGTGTACGACGGCGCCATCAACCGGTCCGACCACGCCGCCTTCCAGCAGCAGGGGTGGGGTGCCGTGCTCGCCAGCGAGGACTTCTTCGCCAACCTGGCCACCGAACCGGCCCCGGACGGCAATCCGAACTACCACCGATCGGCCGACCAGACGGTCGACACCGCCTTCGCTCGGGCGATCACCTGTGCCGTCGGCAGAGCCGCCACCCTCGCCGCGTTGTGAGGACAACAAATATTTCGGTTCCAAACCATTAGCTTTTCCAGGCTACGAATGGTCAGCAAGCGGGGCAGAACGTCGAGCCCGCCAGGGTGAGGCCGCCGGTACCCTGAACCCCCGAGCAGGGTGGCGGCGGACTCCTCTGGATCTCGGCGTGCAATCGGCACGCGGCCCGATCGGACTCTCCGGGTGTGGATCTGAGAAGCGTGGCTGTCGGTCTTGTGTCCGAGGGGGGACTTGAACCCCCATGCCCGTTACCGGGCACTAGCACCTCAAGCTAGCGCGTCTACCTATTCCGCCACCCGGACCGATGGGCGTCCTCACGCGACCTGCTCGCCGAACGCCCACGGAATGATAGCAACCCTCAGACGGTGGCCGGCGTCTCCGAGTGCGCCTCGGCATAGCCGGCGCTGAGCTGCCGGTAGTACTTGCTCCCGAGGGCCAATCCGGTCACGATGAGGCCGAGCACGCCGCAGAGAACGAAGACGAGGGCGATGCCGCGGTCCGCGCCGGTGCCGAACCAGGGACCGATCAGGTCGACGCCGGCGCCGGTCGTCATGAACGGGATGAAGACCAGTTGGGTGAGGGGACCGATGAGGAAGGCGGTCAGGGGAGAGGCGGCCAGTTCGACGCTCTGGGCGAAGCCGAAGACCCGGCCCTGACGCTCGTACGGAACGACGCGCTGCAGGATGGTCTGCTCGGCCGCCTCGGCGTAGGGGACCAGCAGCATGTAGATCGCCATGCACACGGTGAGCAGCACGATCGAGGAGCGCAGCGGGAAGATCAGGGTCACGGTCCAGAACACCAGGTTGACCAGCAGCAGCAACCGGACGGGATTGCGGCTCAGCCCGGTCCTGGCCACGGCGAGGCCGCCGATGATGAAGCCGGCACTGAGCGCACCCCACAGCAGGCCCCACGCCTGCACCGACATGAGCGACAACCCGTACGCGTCCATGAGGGCCATGAAGGCGCCGCCCAGCAGATTGTTGAAGCAGGTGAAGCCGATCAGGGCGAGAAGTCC
Organism: uncultured Actinomycetota bacterium; assembly: GCA_963789345.1. GTDB lineage: Bacteria > Actinomycetota > Actinomycetes > Propionibacteriales > Propionibacteriaceae > Microlunatus. The sequence continues at coordinate 654,260 of CAWBKR010000001.1, forward strand.
GGGCACCCCTCGCACCAACCGGAAGGTTCCGCGGAGGTCGACCGCATGACTGACGGGCGCACCGGGGGTTTCGGGCTCGGGCTCGCGGTGCGGGACGCGGACCAGCGCGAGCTGCAGGAGGGCCAGCGCCAGGACGACAACGGCCAGGATCAAGACCCAGAACATCCCGCCGGCCGCCACGAGGAGGCCGCTGATCACCGACGTGACCAGGAACGACACGCCTGCGGTGGTGCCGACCAGACCGTTCGCTCTGTCCCGGCGTTCCTCGGGGATCAGGACCGTGACCAGGGTGGACAACGCGATGGTCCGGATGTTCCCGGCGATCACGCCGAGCATCGCCAGCACGATGAAGACCCACAGGATCACGCTCGCCGGATCGCGGAAACTTCCTTCGGGCGCCAGCAGGTAGACGGCGAAACTGACTCCGAAGAGCACCAACGAGGTTGCCGCGCTGACCTGCATGACCGTCTTCTTGCGGTAGTGGTCGACCAGGCTGCCGAACCAGATTCCGCTCAGCGACGTGGCGACCAGGAAGATCCCGGCCACCATGCCGGTGGCCAGGACGGAGCGGGTCTCCAGGTAGACCCAGAAGGTGATGGCGAACCAGACGGTGAAGTTGATCACCGATACGAGCAGGGTGTTGACGAGCAGCTGCAGGAACACCCGGTCGTGGGCTCGGTGGATGTCGACGGCGCCGGTCTTCCCGGACCGCTCTTTGGTCACCGCGTTGCTCCGTTCGCTCATGATCTTTCGACTTCGCCCGGCTCCGTGAATCATCGGGGAGATTCACCGAAACGCCTTCCAGGCTGACACTAGAAGCTCACCTCCGCTTGAGGTCAAGAGGCACCTGTCAGGATGGCGGCATGCCTGCGGACCGGTCCGAGTACGTCCCCGACGCCGAGGTGGTCGACCTGTGCCGCGACCTCATCCGGATCGACACCTCGAACTACGGCCCCGATCCCGGACCCGGTGAACGGGAGGCCGCCGAATACGTGGCGGGCCGGCTCGACGACGTCGGCATCGCGTCCGAGCTGTACGAGTCGGAGCCGGGCCGGACGTCGCTGGTGGCGCACTGGGAGCCGGAGGGCGTGGACCGCTCGCTGAGTCCGCTGTTGATCCACGGGCACCTGGACGTGGTGCCGGCGAACGCCGAGGACTGGTCCCAGCCGCCCTTCGCGGGCGAGATCGTCGACGGGTGCCTCTGGGGTCGGGGCGCGGTCGACATGAAGGACTTCGACGCCATGCTGCTCAGCGTGGTGCGTGCCCGGGCCCGGGCCGGCGTCGCCCCGCGTCGGCCGCTCCGCCTGGTGTTCACGGCCGACGAGGAGGCGGGCGGGGAGAAGGGGGCTCTCTGGATGGTGCGGGAGCACCCCGAGTTGCTGGAGGGGTGCCGGGAGGCGATCGGCGAGGTGGGGGGCTTCTCCCTGACCGTGGCCGACGATCGTCGGCTGTACCTGATCCAGACCGCGGAGAAGGGGATCGCCTGGCTGAAGCTCATCGCCGACGGCCAGGCCGGGCACGGGTCCTTCCGCAGCGCCGACAACGCGGTCACCGAACTCGCGGCCGCCGTCGCCCGGGTCGGGAACTACGAGTGGCCCCACCGGATCACCGACGCGCAGCGCGCGTTCCTCGAGGCGGTCTCGGAGGCGCTGGACATCGAGTTCGATCCCGACCGGGCGGAAGAGACGCTCAGCAAGTTGGGCAGCATCGCCCGGATGGTCGGCGCGACCATGTCCAACACGGCCAACCCGACGATGCTGCAGGCCGGCTACAAGCACAACGTGATCCCCGCCTCCGCGACCGCGGCGATCGACGGCCGGACCGTGCCGGGTGGTGAGGACGAGTTCTTCGCGACACTCACCGAGCTGGTCGGCGACAAGGTGCGGTACGAAGTCCTCGCCCACCACCCGTCGGTGGAAACCGAGTTCTCCGGGGCGCTGGTGGACGCCATGCAGACCAGCCTGGTCGCCGAGGATCCGGGGGCGCGCACGGTCCCGTACCTGATGAGCGGCGGTACGGACGCGAAGGCCTGGAGCCGGCTGGGCATCCGGTGTTTCGGTTTCGCGCCGCTGCGGCTGCCCCCCGATCTGGACTTCGTGAGTCTGTTCCACGGCCGCGACGAGCGGGTGCCGACGGAGTCGTTGGCGTTCGGTGCGCGTGTCCTCGACCGGTTCCTCGACCTCGCCTGATCCGCGCGCCTTGATCGGGTTACTCTGGTCGGCAATGAGCAGCCGAACCGTGGAGTACGAGGTGGAACGGGTGCGCCTGGGCCACCAGGTTTCCCGCAGCGCCGTTCGCCAGTTCCTCGCCGAGCACGCCGAATACGGCGGCTGGGAACTCACCCGGTTGCGGCGCTACCGCGACGGAACGCGCGACGTCTGGATCCGCCGCCGGATCATCCGGGTCCCACTCACGGTGTAGTGACCCCGGTCGCGGTCTCGTTGACCGGTCGCCCGAGGTGCGGTCCGCCGGAGACGTCGTCGAGCGCGGAGACGATCTCCGCCGGGAGTTCAGCCTCTTCGACGGCCAGGGCGGGAGCCAACTGACCCGGCGTCCGCGCCCCCAGGAGCGGCGCGGTCACCCCTGGGGCGTCCCGGACCCACAACAACGCCACCTGGAGCGGGCTCAGGTCCAGCCCGTCGGCCGCCCGGGCCACCGCCTCGACGACGCCGCGGCTGCGCGCAGAAAGGTACGGCTCCACGAACCAGGCGAAATGGGCGGTCGCGGCCCGGGAACCCTTCGGCACCCGGTTCCGGTACTGGCCGGTGAGCACGCCTCGACCCAGCGGAGACCACGGGAAAACCCCGAGTCCGAACGCCTCGGCCGCGGGCACCACCTCCACCTCCGCGCGCCGGGCCAGGAGGGAGTACTCGACCTGCACACTGACGATCGGTGACCGGCCGGCGACGGCGTGCTGCCACGTCGCGGCCTGAGCGGTCTGCCAACCGACGAAGTTCGAGACCCCCGCGTAGCGCACCATGCCCGCCCGCACCGCCTGGTCGACCGCACTCAGCGACTCCTCCAGCGGAGCCTCGCCCCAGGCGTGCAGCTGCCACAGGTCCACGTAGTCGGTCTCGAGCCGCCGCAACGATCCGGCGAGATCGCGGAGCAGGGCTCGCTTGGACGTGTCGACCACCCGTTCGCCGTCGCGGATGACGAAGCCGGCCTTGGTGGCGATCACCATCTCGTCCCGGTCGCCGTTCTCGGACAACAGCCGCCCGATGAGGCGCTCGGCGTCGCCGGCTCCGTACGCGGCGGCGGTGTCGATCAAGGTCCCGCCCGCCGCGCGGAACATCTCCAGCAGTTCCCGGGCTTCCTCGGCCGTCGTGTCGCGACCCCACGTCATGGTGCCCAGTCCGAGCCTGGACGTGCGCAACCCGCTGCTGCCCACGGCCCGGGTCTTCATCAGGCGAGGTTAACGGGCGCACCGATTACGGTTGGCGCATGCGTCTGGGCCTGAACCTGTCCTACCTGGTCGGCACCGACGACGTGGCCGGTCAGCTGCGGCTGACCCAGCACGCCGAGGAACTCGGCTTCGACGTGGTGTGGGCCGCGGAGGCGTACGGCTCCGACAGTCCCACGCTGCTCGCCTGGCTGGCCGCGCAGACCACCACGATCGGGCTCGGCTCGGCGGTGATGCAGATCCCGGGGCGAACGCCGGCGATGACGGCCATGACCGCGGCCACGTTGGATCTGCTGAGCGGCGGACGGTTCCACCTGGGGCTCGGGGTCTCCGGTCCGCAGGTGTCCGAGGGTTGGCACGGCGTGCCCTTCGCCGCTCCGCTGACCCGTACGCGGGAGTACGTCGCCATTGTCCGGGCCGCGCTGGCGCGGCAGACGGTGGCGTTCGAGGGTGAGCACTTCCAACTGCCCCTGCCGAACGGGCCGGGGAAGGCGCTGAAGCTGACGGTCGCGCCGTTTCGCAGTGACCTCCCGATCTACCTGGCCGCCGTCGGACCGAAGAACCTGCAGCTGGCGGGGGAGGTGGCCGACGGCTGGCTGGCTGTGTTCTTCACCCCGGAGTTCGCCGCCGAGCAACTCGCGGAGATCGGCACGGGAAGGAAGCGGGCGCCGGAGCGGCGGGAGCACTTCGACGTCGTCGCAAGCGTGCCGCTCAGCGTGGGTGCCGATCCGCGTCGCTGCGCGGACCCCGTCCGGCCCTACGCCGCGTTGTACCTCGGCGGCATGGGCAGCCGGCAGGCCAACTTCTACAACGCACTCGCCGTCCGGATGGGATTCGACGAGGCCGCGGCCACGGTTCAGGACCTCTACTTGGGGCGTCGGTATCGGGACGCGATGGCCGCCGTGCCGTACGACTTCATCGACGCCACGTCGCTGCTCGGCCCGCGGGAGCGCCTCGCGGAGAAGCTCGCCGCGTTGGCGCAGGCCGGTGTCACCACCTGTGCCGTCGCCCCGATCGGAGACTCCGTGGAGGAGAAGCTCCGCGCCCTCGAGGTCGTCACCGAGGCCTACAACCAGCTCTAGGCGCACCCTTTTGTCGCCAGTTGCACCCTCACGTGAGGGTGCAACTGGCGACAAAAGGGTGCGCCTCAACGGGGGTGGGTGGGGGGCTGTGGGGCCGTTGGCCCGAGTTAGCCCGTCGGCAGCGGCTCCAGCACCCCGGTGAGCAACAGCGCGGCGACGACGACGGCGAGCGCGATCCGGTAGATCACGAACGGCAGGAAGTTGTGGGTGCTGATGTAGCGCAGCAGCCAGTGGATGACGCCCAGACCGACGAAGAAGGCGACCACCGTCGCGAGGATGATCGGTCCCCAGGCCGGCTCGACCGGCTCGGCGGCGGCGTCGAACAGCTTGAAGAAACCCGAGCCGACGACAGCCGGGATGGCGAGCAGGAAGGCGTACTTCGCCGCTGCCTCCCGCTTGTAGCCGAGCGCCAAACCGGCCGTGATGGTCGCGCCGGACCGGGAGACCCCGGGAATCAGCGCCAGCGACTGAGCGAGTCCGAACAGGATGCCGTGACCCCAGGTCAGCTGGGAGAGTGGTCGCACGTTGCGGGCGAAGTGGTCGACCACACCGATGATCACGCCGAAGCCGGCCAGCATCGCGGTGGTGATCCAGAGGTTGCGGAGTGCGTAGTCGATCTCGTCCTGGAACAGCAACCCCAAGATCACGATGGGTACGGAGCCGATGATCACCAGCCAGCCCATCCGCGCTTCCGGGTCGTCGCGTGGAATTCTGCCGACCAGGGCCAGGCACCAGCTCTTGATGATCAGCCAGATGTCCTTGCGGAAGTAGATGATCACCGCGGTCTCGGTGCCGAGCTGACTGATCGCGGTGAAGGCCGAACCGGGATCGACGCCGCCGTAGAACTGCCCGACGATCGACAGGTGGGCGCTGGAGGAGATGGGCAAGAACTCGGTCAGCCCTTGAACCAACCCCAAGATCAGGGCCTGCAACCAGTCCATGTCACCTTCTCCCTACGCTCGTCGACCGTGCGAGCAACCGCACCACCGTAGACGTGTTAGATCGAACGCGTGACCATCCACTCCGAACATCCGTTTCTGCCGCCGGAGAACGAGCGACGTCCGGTGCGGCGTTTCCGGGGCCGGATGCCGTCGGCGGTCAGCGTGTGGACCGCCGAACGCGCCGGACGGCGCGCGGGCTGGACCGTCTCGTCGATGCTGGTCGCCGACGGAGACCCGGCGCAGGTGCTGGGGCTGCTCGACGAGGACTCGGACCTGGCCGACCTGGTCACCGGCGGTGGCCCGATCGCGGTCAGCCTGCTCGGCGGCCACCACCGCGGCTTGGCGGACGCCTTCGCCGGGGTCACCCCGGCTCCCGGAGGCCCCTTCCGGCTGGGGACGTGGACCGAGACGGCGTGGGGACCGGTGCTCAGTGATGCGACGGGTTGGGTGGGCGCCCGGTTGAGCGCGCCGGCCGACCGGGCCGGCTGGTCGCTCCTACTCCGGGCCGAGATCGAGCACGTCGACGTCAGCGCGAACGCCGAGGACGCGCTGACCTACCTGCGCGGCCGCTATCGCTCAAGCTGACGGCTGACCCTCGCGAACCGGATGCTTGCCGCCGGTCAAGCGCGCGGTCCAGACTGGTGTGCGGGGTGCCCGTGGCTCTCGTGGATCTCATTCCGGTCGATCGAGTGGATCTGACCACCCTGGTCGACAACTCGGCCGACATGTTGCTGCCCGATCGTGGTGTGGTCCGCCGCTGGGGCCTGTCCGGCTCGGCCGGTCCGCTGCCGATCGTTCCGAGCGATGTGGCCGAGGGAGGCTCAACCCTCGACTTCCTGCGGGCGGAGCACGGCTACTCCGCCCTCATCGAACTCCACCACGACGGGCGTCGTCGTCGCGTGCTGTACGACGCCGGCATCACACCCGACGGACTGATCTCGAACCTGGACCGGCTGGGCATCGCGCCCGACAGCTTCGAAGCCATCGTGTTCAGTCACGGCCACTTCGACCACGTTGGGGGCATGCACGGGTTCATCAAGCGGATCCGCCCGCGCAACCTGCCCGTGCTGCTGCATCCGGAGTTCTGGACCAGACGGAGGATGGCCTCTCCCGGCCGCGAGATCGAGCTGCCGACGCCGAGTCGGGCGGCGCTGGAGGGAGCCGGCTTCGACATCATCGAGGAGCGGCAGCCGTCGTTCCTGCTCGACGGCATGCTGTTGATCACGGGCGAGGTCCCGCGGGTGACCGACTTCGAGACCGGCATGCCGCCCGGGCATCAGTCCTTCTCCGACGGTGCGTGGCGACCCGATCCCTTGGTCCACGAGGATCAGGCCGCCGTCCTCCATGTACGCGACAAGGGGCTCGTGATCCTCACCGGCTGCGGTCATGCGGGCATCGTGAACATCGTCCGCCACGCCAAGCACCTGACCGGGATCGACGACGTCTACCTGATCATGGGCGGGTTGCATCTGCGGGAGGGGCCGGTCGTGGCCGCATCGGTTGCGGCGCTGAGCGAGGAGCGACCGCGACTCGTCGTGCCTGCACACTGCACCAGCTGGGTCGCGCATTCCGCGCTTCTCGAGGCCATGCCGGATGCCTACCGGCCCAACGCGGTGGGTAGCCGCTTCGAGCTCTCCTGGGACGCCGACGAGGGGCAGCCATGAAGAATCTCGACCGTCCTGCCTTCAGCACCTTCGAGCGGGAGGGCTGGGAGCGAGCCGCGGGCGGCTACGACCGGTTGGTCGGATCGGTCACGCGGCGCCTGAACGCCGACGTCCTCGCCGCCGCCGAGGTCGGTCCGGGTGTCGACCTGTTGGAGATCGGCTGCGGGCCCGGCCATCTGGCCGGTGAGGCCGCAGCCGCGGGAGCTCGCGCCGTCGGTCTGGACGTTGCCGACGCGATGCTGGCGCGGGCCCGCGAGAACTATCCAGCTCTGGCGGTCCAGCGCGGAAGCGCGGAGGAGCTTCCGTTTCCCGAGGCCCGGTTCGACGCCGTCGTCGGAAATCTGGTGATTCTGCACCTGGCCCGACCCGAAGCCGCGGCCGCCGAGGCGGCGCGCGTCCTCCGACCCGGTGGTCGCCTCGTCCTCACGACCTGGGACTCGCCCGAGCGGTGCCGCCTCCTGGGGCTGATGCTCGAGGCGCTCACCTTCGGCGGGGCGAGCACCCCGGCCAGCATTCCGAGCGGCCCGGCCTTCTTCCGGTTCGCCGACGACGCCGGCTTCACCAGCCTGCTCAGCGCGGCCGGCTTCACCGATATCTCGATCCGCCGGATCGGCTTCGACCATACGCTCACGTCGGCCGACGCCCTTTGGGACGGGATCGTCGAGGGGTCGGTGCGGACGTCGGCGCTGGTGCGGGCACAGAGCCTCGAGGTCCAGCGGCGGGCGCGGGCGCAACTGGCCGACGCGCTGACTGCCCACGCCGGCGACGACGGCTACCGGATTCCCGTGTCGATCACGCTCGCGCGGGGGCGCCTCCCCAGCCCCGCGTGATCACGGTCGCCTAACCTCGAGCCCATGACTACGGTGCTGCTGATCCGGCACGGACGCACGCCGGCCAACACCGCCGGGGTGCTCGCCGGGCGTACGCCGGGTGTGGAGCTGGACCCGACGGGGCAGCAACAGGTGCGCGATCTCGGTGCCCGGCTCGCCGGTGTCCCGCTGCGGGTGCTGGTCAGTTCACCGTTGCGCCGCTGCCGGCAGACGGCCCAGGCCGTGGTCGCCGCCCGCACCGAACCCGTCCGGATCGCCACCGAGCGCGGCCTGGTGGAGTGCGGCTACGGGGAGTGGACCGGCCGGACCCTGAAGGAGCTGAGCAAGGAAAAGCTGTGGGCCACCGTGCAGACCCAGCCCTCCGCCGTACGCTTCCCCGGCGGGGAATCCATGACCGAGATGGCCGCCCGGTCCGTCGACGCCATCCGGTCCTGGGACCGCAAACTAGGCGCCGAGTTCGGCACCGATGCCGTCTGGGCCGCCGTGTCGCACGGCGACGTGATCAAAGCGATCCTGGCCGACGCGCTCGGCGTACACCTGGACGGCTTCCAGCGCATCCTGGTGGATCCGGCTTCGGTGTCCATCGTCCGCTACACCTCGCACCGGCCGTACGTGGTCACCATGAACTCCGCCACCACCGACCTCGCCCAACTGTTCCGGCCGCCGGCCAAGAAACCCCGGTCTCACCGCCGTACGCCGGCATCCGACGCCCCGGTCGGCGGTGGGCTGGGAGCTGCCGAGGTCGTCGAGTGAGGACCAGAACGCGAGCGAGGTTAGATTGTGGGCATGTCCATCCTCGTCCACCGCTATGACTCGCCGGACCGGTTCGTAGCCGGTACGGTCGGGCAGCCCGGAGAGCGGACGTTCTTCCTGCAGGCGCGGGAGGGAAACCGGATCACGTCGGTCGTCTGCGAGAAGCAGCAGGTGTCGGTGCTGGCCGAACATCTCGACCGGGTGCTGGACGAGGTGCTGCGCCGCAGCGGCGGCGGTGTCGACGTGCCGCCCGCGCAGAAGTCGCCGTCGGATATCGACCCGCTGGACGCACCGATCACCGAAGAGTTCCGCGTCGGCACCATGACGATCGCGTGGGACCCCAGCATCGACCGGATCGTGATCGAGTTGTTCTCCAACGTCGACAGCGACGAGGAGGCCGTTGATCCCGAAACTGCACTGAGCGAGCCGGCGGAGCTGCCGGCGGAGACCGAAGAGGTCGAGGCCGACGAGGTCTTCGTGGTGAAGATCACCGCCTCGTACGCCCGGGATTTCGTGGCCCGCGCGCAGGCCCTGGTCTCCGCCGGACGCCCGCCGTGCCCGTTCTGCCTGCAGCCGCTCGATCCGGCCGGACACATCTGCCCGCGGGCCAACGGCTACCGACGTCCGTTGCTCGGCTGACCGACCCGAACCGATCGAGCCTGCCGTGGTGAGCAACGAACCGCCTCCGCGTTCCCATCCGGCGCTCGCGGCGGCGTTGCGATCCGGTGAACTGCAGCTCGCGGGGCGATTGATGCAGGCCTCCAACGCGACCTTCCTGGCGACGCTGGTCTGCGGCGATCAACAGACCGAATGCGTGTACAAGCCGACCCGCGGTGAGCGGCCGCTGTGGGATTTCCCGACGGGCACGTTGGGCCTGCGGGAGGTGGCCGCGTACGAGGTGTCCCGAATCGGCGGCTTCGACGTCGTACCGGTCACGGTGCTGTCCGACGGACCGCTCGGACCCGGGTCGCTGCAGGCCTGGGTCGAGGCCGACGAGACCGAGACGTCCGGGTTGGTCGATCTGGTCGAGTCCACCCGGCTGCCTCTCCCGGGCTGGTTCGACGTGGTCGAGGGCCTCGACCGGTTGGATCAGTCCGTGTCGGTCGTCCACGCCGACGACGAGCAGCTGCGTCGGCTGGCCGTCTTCGACGTGGTGATCAACAACGCCGACCGGAAGGGCGGTCACATCCTCGGGAGCGAGGGCCGGGTCTTCGGGGTGGACCACGGGATCAGCTTCCACACCGACCCGAAACTGCGGACGCTGCTCTGGGGCTGGGCGGGCGCCGAACTGAACGAGGACGAGTTGGTGGCGGTCAAGCGGGTCCATGACGACGTGCCTGGCCAGCTTGGCGACCTGCTGGCCGAGGTCGAGGTCGAGGCACTGGTCCGCCGCGCGGAGACCCTGTTGGAGCGCGGCCGCTTCCCCCGTCCTCGCGGCCACTGGCCCTCGATCCCGTGGCCGCCGTTTTGATCTTCGGGCCTCTCGTGCGTCTCAGACGCCCGACACCCGACACTCGCGGCCTTAAGGTTGCGCCATGCAGGCCTGGTCCGTGCCCGTGGTTTCCCGACTCCCCCTCGCCGACTCTCTCCTCCAGGTCCACGCGTTCGACACGGCCTCGGGGCTGGTGGTTCCGGTGGGGCAGGGTTCGGGGCTGGCGCGGATGTACGTCTGCGGCATCACCCCGTACGACGCCACCCACATCGGGCACGCCAACACCTACGTCGCCTTCGACCTGTTGAACCGGATCTGGCGGGACGCCGGCCTCGTCGTGGAGTACGTGCAGAACATCACCGACGTCGACGATCCGCTGCTGGAACGCGCCACCCAGATCGGGGTGGACTGGCAGGATCTGGCCCGCGAGCAGATCGCGCTGTACACCGAGGACATGGCGGCCCTGAACGTGCTGCCGCCCGAGCACTTCGTGGGCGCGGTCGAGTCGATCGACCTGGTGATCGACATCATCGGCCGCCTGCAGGAACGGGGTGCCGTCTATCCGGTCGACGATCCTGAGTTCGGCGACCTCTACTTCGCGCAGTCCAGCGACGCCGCCTTCGGCTCGCTGTCGAAGCTGGCGGAGGAAGAGGCCGTCCGGTTGTTTGCCGAGCGGGGCGGCGACCCGGACCGCCCGGGCAAGAAGGATCCGCTGGACTGTCTGGTCTGGCGGCAGCACCGAGAAGGCGAACCCGGCTGGGAGTCACCGTTCGGGCGCGGCCGTCCCGGCTGGCACATCGAGTGCACCGCTCTGGCCCTGGAGTTGCTCGGCACCGCGTTCGACGTTCAGGGCGGCGGCTCCGATCTGATCTTCCCGCACCACGAGATGTGCGCCGCCGAGGCCCGGGTGGCCACGGGCGAGGAGTTCGCGCGGGCGTACGTGCACGCCGGCATGGTCGGGCTCGACGGGGAGAAGATGTCGAAGTCGAAGGGCAACCTCGTCTTCGTCTCAACGCTCCGCGAACGCGGCGTCGACCCGCGGGTGATCCGACTCGCCTTGTTGTCGCACCACTATCGCGAGGACTGGATGTGGACCGACCACGAACTCGACCACGCCGCCGAGCGGCTGGAGAACTGGCGCGAGGCGGTCCGGTTGGACGCCGGACTCAACGCCGACGAGGTGCTGGTGCAGGTCCGCGCGGCACTCGCCTACGATCTGGATGCCCCGACGGCGCTGGCCGCGGTCGACGCCTGGGCCGGGGCGTCGATGGCCATCGACGGTGACGACACCGAGGCGCCCGCCCTGGTCGCCCACATCTGCGACGCCCTCCTCGGCGTCCCCCTCAACCCCTGACCCGTCACATCTTCGGCGGTTTGGGCGGCGTGTCGTCGCAGATGTGACGGCTCGGCGGGGTGGGGGGTGAAGTTGGGGGCGGCCGGACTCGAGCTGGATCGCGTGTCGTCGAGACGGATCGCGCGCGTCTCCGCCTCGGAGTACGATTCGTCGCGACGAGTAGACAACTCGCGCGTGTTCCGGGGTCGGTGCAATTCCGAACCGGCGGTGACAGTCCGCGACCCGGTGGCCTCGGCCAACGGTTGATGTGGTGGAACTCCACGACCGACGGTGAAAGTCCGGATGGGAGGTACACGCGGGTGCGTCCGTCGGCGTCTCGACGTCGGTCGCACGCTCTCCACCCCGGCATTCGTGCGACCGAAGCGGTGGAAAGGGGAATCCGACATGGACTTCTCAGATCTTCTTGCGCGGTTGCTGAACGCCAAGCTCGAGATCGGTACCGGCATTCTGTGGCGGGAGATCATCGGCAACGGCTTCGGTCTGGCCAGCGCATTGTTGGGTATGCGGCGCAAGGTCGCCGCGTGGCCGGTAGGCATCGTGGGCAACATCTTGCTCTTCACGGTGTTCCTCGGCGGGGTGTTCAACACCCCGCAGCAGTTGGACCTGTGGGGGCAGGCGGGACGGCAGATCTTCTTCTTCGCCGTGAGCCTGTACGGCTGGTACCGCTGGTCGCAGTTCCGCAAGTCCGGCGTGGAAAAGGGGGTTGGCGTCCGGCCTGGCTGGGCCGGGAAGCGCGGGCTGCTGCAGCTTCTGGTGCTGGCCGTGGTGCTCTGGGTGGCGTGCTACTACATCCTCGGCGTCATCGGCTCCTGGGGTCCGGCGACCGAAGCGTGGATCCTCACAGGCTCGATCCTGGCCACCTACGGCATGGCCCGCGGCTGGGTCGAGTTCTGGCTGATCTGGATCGCGGTGGACATCGTCGGTGTGCAGTCGCTGATCTCGGCCGGGTTTTATCCCTCGGCGATCATGTACATCATCTACGGCGTCTTCTGCGTGATCGGCTTCATCTCCTGGTGGCGGATCGAGCGGCGCCAGCGCGGTGATGCCCGCCCCGGCGGGGTTGCCGACCCGGTGAACGAGACCGTCGCCTGATCGCGCGTACGCTGTCGGCCGTGACGGCAGCGAAGTCCTTCGAATCCCTCTTCGCCGAGCTGACCGACAAAGCGGCTCGGCGGGAGGCCGGCTCCTCGACGGTGGCCCGGTTGGATGCGGGCGTGCACGAGATCGGCAAGAAGGTCATCGAGGAGGCCGCCGAGGTCTGGATGGCGGCCGAACACGAGTCGAAGGACCGGGCGGCGCTGGAGATCAGCCAGCTGCTGTACCACCTGCAGGTACTGATGCTCGCCCTCGGTCTGGACCTCGAGGACGTGTACGCCCACCTGTGAGCCGGCGGCCAGAGGCGTCGCGTGGCCACGGGAATCGACCGGCGGACCGGCGCGCGTGCCGCAGATACCAGAACAGCATCAGCCCGGTGGTGGCCAGGTGAAAGCCGTGCAGGGCCCAGATCGGTCCGGGCGGCAGGCTGAGCACGTACACCGCGTAGATCAGGTTGCCGGCGTTGGCCAACCCGATGTTGCCCAGGCTGTACGACGTCAGGTTCTTCGTCCGGCCGGCCTTGATCAACATCGGCAGGGTGCTGATCACGAAGATCACCGTCGACGCCGAACCGGCGACCACTGCGACGTCCATGATCATCACCAGTCTTCGAGGCTTGTTGCGTCGTTCAGCGAGGTGGGGCGGCGACAGCCACGACGTCCAGGACGAAGTCGACCCAGCGGTTGACGATCCCGCGCCCGGCCGTCACGCCGTACGCGATTCGGTCAAGGCGAGCGGTCGCCCGGATCTGCAGCCGACCGTCTGCCTGCTCGCCGATCTCGAGGTCCAGGGTCACCGGTGCGGTCACGTCCTTGACGGTGAGCGTCCCCGGCAGACTCCACCGACCGTCGGCCAACGCTGCCCGGGCGGCGGTGAAGACGATCTCGGGGTAGGTCGCCGCGTGGAGGAACTTCGAGGTCACGTCGCGGTCCCGGCGCTGGTCGTCGGAACGAAAGGTGGCCGGATCGAGCCGGACCGACACTGCTGAATCGGACAGGTCGGTGCCGACCCGGATGGTGCCGTCGAGGACGGTGACGGTGGCCGCCACGGGTTTGACCCCCCACAAGTGCCAGCCCACCAGCGACACGATGGTGGCGGTCGGATCGATGGCGTACGCGCCGGGTGTGATGGTCGCGGACGTGCTGAGCTGCTGGTCGGTCATGATGCTGAACCTCCAAGGCGGTGGGTGACGGTGTGCTTCAGCGTCGGCCCAAGGACCGCTCAGGACATCAGGGAAAGTACGTAACCGCGGTACGGAGATTTGCGGTGTGATCGCGGTTCAGTGGCGCAGCAGCCAGGTCGCCAGCTCCGTGCGGTTGCTCAGGTCGAGCTTGGTCAGCGTGTTCCTGACATGGCTCTCCACCGTGCGCTCCGACAGCACCAGCCGGTCGGCGATCTGGCGGTTGGATCGGCCGTCGGCGATCAGCTGGGCGATCTCCCGCTCGCGAGCGGTGAGCGGGGCCGTACGAGCGGTGCCCAGCCGGTCGACCAGGTCCGCGGCCGCTGCGGCGAGCGGTTTCAGCCCGAGTCGGGTCGCGACCAGGCCGGCCTCGCGGGCGAACGCCAGCGCCGTCCGGTGACCATCGGGTCCACGCCGCACGTTGAGCTCGGCGCAGGCGAGTTGGGCCTTGACCAGCGACGGCAGAGCCTCGATCCGCTGCTCCATCTCCAGGCCCGCAGCCAAGTGAGTCGCCGCGGCGTCCAGCTCTCCGCACGCCAGCCGGTTCTGGCCGAGCAGGACATCCACCGAACCGAGGTCGCCGGTCGAGGCGTTGAGGTACATCCCCAGGTACGGCAGGCAAGTGCGGTAGCAGGCGTCCGCGAGGGTTCGATCGGCCAACCGAGCCGCCGTGACGCCGGTCAAGCACGTCATGACCATCCACTTCGAGTCGTGCGGCACGGTGTCGAGCACCGGGCGGAGCCTGCCCAGGAAGCTCTGGGCGGCATCCAGGTTCCCGCTACTCGAGGCGGCGTAACCGATGAGGGCCAGTCCGATCGGCGCCACCGGACCGTCGAAGGTATGCAACGCCTTTCCGTGGTCGACCCTCTCCGTGTTGATCATCAGCCCCAGATGCTGACCCCTCGAGACTGCGACCGCGCTGGCGTCCTGGGTTCTGGTCGCGATCTCGAGCGCACCACCCGTCAGCTCGAACGCCAGAGGCATCTCGCCGAGCAGTGAAGCCCGAGCCGCTTGACTGCTCAACAGGTGCCAGCGGGCCAACGGCCATCGCGTACGGTCGACCAGTCGGCCGAGAGCGTGCAGCTCGGCGTCCAGGGTGGCCAGGTCCCCGAACGCGAAGCAAGACTCGATCCGCCAGATGTAGGACCACAGTTGTGCGTCGAGCCGGTCGGCTTCCTCACCCAACGCACGCATCCGGGTGCCGAGCTCGCTCAGTCGCGGGAGGTCGCTCGGGTGGTCGTGGGTCTCGACGTGCGCGTGCAGGGCCTCGATCCGGGCCGATGGGTCGCCGCTCGCTTCGGCCATCTCGCTGGCCCGTTCGCTGAGTTGTCGGGCTCGGGGATGCTCGGGTGTGTCGGCCAGCACGAACGCCTCACGAGCAAGTACGCGGGCGTGCCGAGCACTCGCCTCCTCGCCGAGCAGGCCTCTGGCGCGTTCGCACAGGGTCCGTATCGCTGGAGCCAGCGGTCCGGCGACATCACGCACCACCGCGGCGGCCTCGGCGGCCTCCGGCAAGAGGCCGTGCCCCTCGGCCAGGTCTAGAGCCTCCTGGCAGCGACGGACGGCGTCGGCGACCTGGCCGCCGTCGGCCTCCACCCGAGCCGTGGCGATCAACAACCGCGCCCGTCTCGCCGGGTTGTATCCGATCAGCTGCAGCGCATCGTCGTACCAGCCGACCGCTTCGACTGGACCGAACTGCGCGGCAGCCGAGCGGGCCGCGGCGACACACGCGTCGGCCGCCGCCACCGCGGACTCGTCGTCGTCGACGGAGCGGACCCGGTGACGGGCCAGCTCGCCGAGCCGAGTCGGGTCGTGGATGGCGCCCAGGGCGTCGGCAAATGCGCGGTGCCACTGGGTCCTTCTCAACCGGGGGATGTCCTCGTAGACCGCGACTCGGACCAGGTCGTGTGCGAAGCGCAGCCGACCGGTGTGCTCCGCGTCCTCGGCCACCAGGCCCTCGGCAACCACCTCGTCCAACGGTTCCGCCAGCACCGCGTGCGTCAGGCCCACCGCGGCCAGCAGCCGGAGATCAACCCACTCACCAGCCACGGCGGCCGCCGACAGCAGGTTCCGGCCGGCCTCGCTCAGCCGTGCCGTACGGGTGCGTATCAGCCCGCGGAGTTGACCGGAGACCTCTATCTCGCCGGGCGGTCCGGAGAGCCGGCCGTCGGCGGCGAGGGAACGGGCGAGCTCACCGACGTACAGGGGGTTGCCCCCACTCAGCGCCCGAATCCGTGCCCCCCACGCGGGGTCCACTGACCCTGGCGTGACGTCGGAGATCCACGCCTCGATCGCCCGTACGGGCAGTGGTGCCGGCCGGATGATGTGGACTCGCGGGTCAGCGCAGAGGCTTGCGAGCTCCTCACCGGTCGGCCCGGTGAAATCCTCGCGAGCTGTGGTCACGATCAGGAGGCGAGCCGCGGTCACGTTCATGCTCAGGTGCTGCAGGAGCCGCAGACTTGCCCCATCTGACCAGTGCATGTCCTCCAGCACGATCAGCAGACCATCGGGCTCGGCCGCGGCCACGATCGTGCCGGCGACCCTCTCGATGACCGCGAAGACGTCTGGCGCCGATCTCTGGTCCTCGCGCGGGCCCGCCAGCGACGGCAGGCCCGCTCGCTGGCCGAGTTGACCCAGCACGGTGCGCCACGGCCACCAGGGCGGGGCGTCGCGATCGGAGGAGGCTCGACCGATCGCCGTCGGCACTCCCCGGCGACGTGCCGTCCGCAGCACCGACTCGGCCAGCGCAGACTTGCCGATGCCCGCCTCGCCGAGCAGGACGAGCACGCGACCGTGGGCGTCGATGGCCGCGTCCACGGCCGACAACAGCTCGGCCAGCTCGGAATCTCGGGCGATCAGTCCGTGCACTTGGCGCATTGTTCCGCTAGACGCAGCCTCGTGAACGCGCTATTCCGCGCCGTCGGCGGGCACGTTGTCCGGCGTCTCGGGGACGGCGTCGGCGCCGCCGGCCGAGGTTTCGGCGCCGCCGAAGCCGGACCCTCCTTCCGACGGAGTCTTGTCGGACTGGTCCTCCGGCTGGTCGTCTGGCCTGAAATCGGTCATGGGGTCCGGTCTACCAGCACCTAGGATGTGGCCCGTGAACGGGAGCCGTCCGCCGATCAAGATCGCGGTCCCCAACAAGGGATCGCTGTCGGACGCGGCCGCCCAGATGCTGCGCGAAGCCGGGTACGCCCAGCGCACCGACCCGAAGGAACTGGCCCTCTTCGACGAGGCCAACGGGGTCGAGTTCTTCTACCTGCGACCGCGAGACATCGCCGTTTACGTGGGGGAGGGCACCCTGGACGTCGGCATCACGGGCCGCGACATGCTGCTGGACTCCGGCGCCCACGCCAGCGAGGTGATCCCGTTGGGGTTCGGCCGGAGCCGGTTCCGGTTCGCCGCCCCGGAGGGCGCCGGCCTCACCGTCGAGAACCTCGAAGGCGTCCGGCTCGCGACCTCGTACCCGGGTCTCGTCTCGGCTTACCTGGCCAAGCACGGCGTCACCACGAAGGTGATCGCGCTGGACGGGGCGGTCGAGACGGCCATCCGGCTCGGGGTGGCCGACGTGATCGCCGACGTGGTCGAGACCGGCACGACGCTGCGCCAGGCCGGTCTGCAGCTGTTCGGCGACCCGATCCTGCAGTCCGAGGCGATCCTGATCCGGCGCTCGAACGCTGAGACTCCGCCCGGGCTCGATCAGCTGGAACGCCGCTTGAACGGCGTCCTGGTCGCGCGCAACTACGTGATGATGGACTACGACGTCAGTGACGAATTCGTCGATCTGGCGTGCTCGATCACCCCTGGCCTCGAATCGCCGACGGTGTCACCGCTGGCCAAGGAGGGATGGCACGCGGTGCGCGCGATGGTGCCCCGCGAGCACGCCCAACAGATCATGGACGACCTCTGGGCGGTCGGCGCTCGAGCCATCCTCGTCACCGACATCGCCGCCTGCCGGATCTGACCCGGGGGTTTCCATGGCGACCGAACCGGTCTCGCTGGTCTTTCGGCCGCGGCGCCTGATGATCTTGGGCTCGGTGGGCTCGCTCTCGTTGGTCGGCCTGTGCGCGTTCGGCTGGTTCGGACTGCCGGAATCGCTTCGCGCCCAGTTCACCTTGTCCCAGATCGTCACTCTGGCGGGGATCCTGGTCGGGCTCGTCTTCGTCATGGTGATCATCGCCTCGAGCAACGTCCGGGTGGACGCTGAGGGCCTGCGGATCCGTAACGGTCTGGCCCGGCATCACATCGAGTGGTCCCAGGTCCACAAGTTCCTGCTGCGCCCGGGCGACCCCTGGGCGATCGTCCTGATCAAGCCGGAGGACCGGCCGTTCGAGGTCGACCTGGACGCCGAGAAGCGTCAGCTGATGGGGATCCAGGCCGGTGACGGCGAGGCGGCCACCGAGGCGGTCGCAACCCTGACGCGATTACATCGACGCTTCGGTCAATGAGCTACTGAATGCCGCGGCTCTTGAGGATGGCCTCGATCTCGGCCATGTCCTCGTCGACGGGTGCGGCCGGCTGAGCCGTCTTACCGCGGGCCTTCGTCGGTTGACCGGCGGGCTGGGCCGCCACGGCTTTCGTGCGGCCGGCCTCGACGGCCGGCGTCTTGGCCGCGCTGCGGCGGGCGAGAACGCCGCCGATCACCCAGAGCACGATGCACAGCGCGAGGAGCGAGAGCCCGAACCAGACCGCCGGCGTGAAGAGGATTCGCGACGCCCAGGTCCCGAGCGCGACGACGCCGTTCCACAGAAGGCTCAGCAGCCCGCTGAAGTACAAGGCCACCGGCGCGAGGGCCAGGCCGATGCCCTGCACCACCCGCCCACGGTTGCCGCGCCGCCAGGCCACCCCCGTGGCGATGACGCCGAGGAGGGCAAGTCCGACACAGAGGGGTAACAGGACCACGTCAGCGGCTGGCATCTCTCCACAGTGCCACACAGATTCCGGTGGAGCGATGGGGGAAAACACCCAGCTAGCCCTACGGTGCGCCTGCGAGTTCTACGGTGGATCGGTGCCGCACGACCGTACGTTGGCCGACTCGCCGTTCCCGGGTGACGACGGTCAGGCCTCGCCGTCCGTACGTGAACGGCTGCACGCGGCGAGCGACGGCGCCCAGGACTCCTATCTGCGGGCCGTCGCGGCGCTCGGTACCGCCCGGTTGCTGGTTCCGGTGGTCGCCGAGGTGACCAGGAGCGCCACGGCCGACGGTGGGCTCCGGGTCGACAAGGAAGCCGACATGTCGGTGGTCTTGTGGGAGACCTCCGACGGGCGCCGGTGCGGCATGGCCTTCACAGGCTTGGATTCGCTGGCCGCCTGGCACGCCGAGGCCCGACCGGTCCCGGTGACCTTGGATGTGCTCGCGCAGGCGGCGATCGACGACCGTGCGGACGCGGTCATCGTCGACGCGGCCGGGCCGGCCGCCTTGGTCATCGAGCGGGTCCTGCTCGATGCCTTCGCTGGCGGGCAGCGCCTCGTCGAGCTCGAGGACGGCGGCTTCGGCTGGCTCTCCGCCACATGAGTTACTCCTTGGCTCCGGACAAACTGTCGACGACGAGAGATTCGCCGGAGTCAACGCGGTGGAGCTCTTGTCGTTCAGGCGCACGGTGGGGGAATTCGGGCTGCGCGCGCGGCGTTGTGGCCATTGTCGGAAGGATGCCCTCGGTCAGCGCCGGTGGTATCTTGGGCTCCGACCGATTCGGCGTGCGCGCTGGATCTGCCAAGTGGAGACCCGATCTCCCACCCGTACGACGTCGAGGGACTGTCGCCGGGTCGGTCTGGTTGCTGCGGTTCACGGACCGTACAACCCGTCGGTGAGGGTCTTCGCGTGTGCGAGGACCCTTCGTGCTTCCCAGGGCTCTCGGGCCGCGGCAGATCTCTCGCAACGCGTCGATCGACATCCACAACCAACTGGAGGACATATCAGCACCGAACCGCGAATCAATGATCGCATTCGCGTCCCCGAGGTCCGCTTGGTCGGGCCGGCGGGGGAGCAGGTAGGGATCGTACGGATCGAGATGGCTCTGCAACTCGCGCGCGAGTCCGAACTGGATCTGGTCGAGGTCGCCCCCATGGCCCGGCCACCGGTGGCCAAGCTCATGGATTACGGCAAGTTCAAGTACGAGAACGCCCAGAAGGCTCGCGAGAGCCGGCGCAATCAGACCAACACCGTGATCAAGGAGATGAAGCTCCGGCCGAAGATCGACATCCACGACTACGAGACCAAGAAGGGTCACGTGGTCCGGTTCCTGAAGGCCGGCGACAAGGTCAAGATCACCATCATGTTCCGAGGCCGAGAGCAGTCTCGGCCCGAACTGGGCTACAACCTGCTGCGCAAGCTGGCTTCGGAGGTCGACGAGTTCGGCTACGTCGAGTCGGCGCCGAAGCAGGACGGTCGCAACATGTTGATGGTGCTCGGGCCGCACAAGAAGAAGACCGAGGCCAGAGCCGAGGTCCGGGCCGAGCGCGACCGACGCGCGGCGGCTCGCCAGGCCGACGCCGACGCGGAGCAGGCCGAGCTGGCCACTCGTCGTGCGCAAGCCGCGGCCGAGCCGACTGCGCCACGGCGTCGCGGTCCGGCCGACAACCTCGACCCCGACATCGACCTCAACTGAGTTAGACCTGGGCAAGATCGACTTTCGACCCGTTCCGAGCACGAGCCGGGACGGGAAGTAGAAGAGCAGGAAACGGAGCGGCAGCCATGCCGAAGATGAAGACGCACTCGGGCGCCAAGAAGCGGTTCTCCACGACCGGTACGGGCAAGGTCCGGCACCGCAAGGCGGGCAAGATGCACCTCAACGAGCACAAGCCGAGCACTCGGACCCGCCGGTTGGCCGGGACCAAGGTGCTCGCCAAGGGCGACGCGCGCAAGGCCCGCCGGCTGCTCGGCCAGTGATCCCCTGACCTGTTGATCAACCGACGAAAGAACGAGGAGTACCCGCATGGCACGCGTCAAGCGCTCCGTCAATGCGCAGAAGAAGCGACGTGAAGTCCTCGACCAGGCCTCCGGCTACCGCGGCCAGCGGTCGCGGCTGTACCGCAAGGCCAAGGAGCAGGTCACCCATTCACTGGTCTACGCCTACCGCGACCGGCGCGACCGTAAGGGTGACTTCCGCAAGCTCTGGATCCAGCGGATCAACGCCGCGGCCCGCGCCGAGGGCATGACCTACAACCGGTTCATCGCCGGCCTGAAGAGCTCCGGTGTCGAGGTGGACCGCAAGATCCTGGCCGAGCTGGCGGTCAGCGACCCGACCACGTTCGCCGCTCTGGTCGAGGTCGCCCGAGCCCACACGCCCGCTCCGGCCGCCACCCCAGCTGCCTGATCTGGAACGCGCGTCGGCGAGTCGACTCCGGTCGGCTCGCCGTTTGCTGCGTCGCAAGGACCGCGAGCGCGCCCGGCAGTTCCTGGCCGAAGGACCCCAGGCCGTCCGGGAGGCCATCGCCGCCGAGGCGGTGGAAGCGATCTTCGTCGACGACCGGACCCTGCGATCGGCACGCCGACCTGCTCGAGACGGCTCTGGCGGCGGAGATCGACCTCGTGACAGTGGACACCGCCGAGCTGCAACGCCTGGCCGACACCGTCACCCCGCAGGGCATCGTGGCGGTCTGCCGCTTCCTCGACGTCTCCGACGCTGACCTGTTGACCGACCGAGCGCGGCTGCTGGTCTGCTGCGCCGACGTACGAGATCCGGGCAACGCCGGCACGGTGATCCGCTGCGCCGACGCCTTCGGCGCCGACGGCGTTCTGCTCTCGGTCGGCTCGGTGGATCCGTACAACCCGAAGGCGGTACGGGCCAGCTGCCGGCAGCCTCTTCCACCTGCCGCTGGCGACCGGAGTCGATCTGGTCGCCGTGGCCGCGGCGGCTCGAGCAGCCGGGCTCCAGGTGCTGGCCGCCGACGGCTCCGGCGAGGCCGAGCTCACCGATCTCCAGGCCGACGCGCGCGCTCGCCGAACCCACTCTGTGGCTGTTCGGCAACGAGGCCTGGGGCCTGCCGGCAGACGTCTCGGCACTGGCGGACGAACGGGTCCGGGTTCCCATCTACGGCTCCGCGCGAGAGTCTCAATCTGGCGGCCGCCGCCGCCGTCTGCCTGTACGCGTCGGCGACCGCCCAGCACCCTACGGCGAAACCAGTCGCTCCCGGCGTCGTGACGTTCGTAGACTGACTGGCGCCTTTCCGTCGATCCCGATTCCCAGCCAGACAGGAAGTCATGTCCGCGCCGAACAAGAGCTACGACCCGGTCGAGGTCACCACGCTGAGCGCCCCGAAGGTCGAGGCGATGGTCGCCGAGGCTCTCGCGGCCTTTGCCGCGGCGACCTCCGTGGCGGAGCTCAAGCAGGCCCGGATCGCGCACGCGGGAGATCGCTCGCCGATCGGTCTGGCCAATCGTGAGATCGGCGCGCTGCCGCCGCAGGCGCGCAAGGACGCCGGGATGCGCGTCGGGCGAGCCCGGGCACAGATCAACGACGCGCTCAGGGCCCGCGAGGCTGAGATCTCGGCCGCCGAACTCGCCCGGCAGCTCGACGAGGAGCGGGTCGACGTCACGCTCCCGGTCCGGCACACGCCGGTCGGCGCCGTCCACCCGATCACCGCGCTGACCGACCTGATGGCCGACGTCTTCGTGGCGATGGGCTGGGAGGTGGCCGAAGGGCCGGAGCTCGAGGCGGAGTGGATGAACTTCGACGCCCTGAACTTCATCCCCGACCACCCGGCCCGGACGATGCAGGACACCTTGTTCATCGATCCGCCGGACGCCGGGTTGGTGCTGCGGACCCACACCTCTCCGGTGCAGATCCGAGCGCTGCTGGAGCGGGAGCTGCCCGTCTACGTGGTGTGCCCGGGCAAGGTCTACCGCTCCGACGAGTACGACGCCACCCACCTGCCCGTCTTCCACCAGATCGAGGGGCTCTGCGTCGACCAGGGCATCACCCTCGGTCACCTGCGCGGCACCCTGGACCACTTCGCGCGCGCGATGTTCGGCGACACCCGGACCCGGATGCGCCCCAGCTTCTTCCCGTTCACCGAACCCTCGGCCGAGGTCGACCTGCAGTGCTTCGTCTGCCACGGACGCTCGGTCGGCGACCCCGAGCACCCCTGCCGGACCTGCAAGAGCGAGGGCTGGATCGAATGGGGCGGCTGCGGCATGGTCAACCCACGCGTGCTGCGCGCCTGCGGCGTCGACCCGGACGTCTACACCGGATTCGCCTTCGGCATGGGCATCGACCGCACCCTGATGTTCCGCAACAACGCCGAAGACATGCGCGACATGGTCGAGGGCGACGTACGGTTCAGCCGCTCGCTCCGAGGCGCGGCCCGATGAGGGCCCCGCTCGGGCTGGCTACGCGAGCACGCCGCCCTGCCCTCGGACCTGACGGGCCGGCAGCTGGCCGAAGGCCTGGTCCGGGCCGGGCTCGAGGTGGAGACCGTCGAGGCGGCCGGCTCCGACGTCACCGGGCCGCTGGTGATCGGGACCGTCCTGACGTACGAGGTCGAAGAGCACTCGAACGGCAAGGCCATCCGCTGGTGTTCCGTCGACGTCGGCGAGGCCGAACCGCGGGGGATCGTCTGTGGCGCCCACAACTTCGAGGTCGGTGATGCCGTCGTGGTGGCGCTGCCCGGCGCGGTGCTGCCGGGAGGGTTCGCCATCGCCGCCCGGAAGACGTACGGGCACGTCTCCGACGGCATGATCTGCTCCGCTCGGGAACTCGGGCTCGGCGATGATCACCTGGGCATTCTGGTGCTCCGCGAGCCTGACCTCGCCCCCGGGCAGGACGCGGCGGCGGTGCTGCACCTGCGCGACGACGTGCTGGACATCGCGGTAACGCCGGACCGCGGCTACTGCCTGTCGATCCGTGGGCTGGCCCGGGAGTCCGCGCAGGCCCTCGATGTCGCCTTCGCCGACCCGGTGTCCCGTGCCGTGCCCGAACCGGTCGAGGGCGGTTACCCGGTCCGCCTGGAGGCTGCGGCCTGCCCGGTGTTCGTGGCCCTCACCGTGACCGAAGTCCGGGCCGACCGGCCCAGCCCGACATGGATGGCTCGGCGGATCCAACTGGCCGGGATGCGGCCGATCTCGTTGGCCGTCGACATCACCAATTACGTGATGTTGGAGACCGGTCAGCCGATCCATGCGTACGACGGCGACCGCTTGACCGGGCCGATCGTGGTCCGGCACGCCGAGATCGGCGAGAAGGTGACCACCCTGGACGACGTCGTGCGTCCGTTGGAGCCGGACGACCTGCTGATCACCGACGAATCGGGTCCGATCGGTCTGGCCGGTGTGATGGGCGGCGCGACGACCGAACTCACCTCGGCCACCTCGACGGTGGTGATAGAGGCAGCGCACTTCGACGCCATGACCATCGCGCGGGCCTCGCGACGGCACAAGCTGTCCTCGGAGGCCTCCCGCCGGTTCGAGCGCGGAGTCGACCCGGCGGCCACGTACGCGGCGGCTCATCGCGTCGCCCAGCTTCTGGTCGAGCTGGCGGGCGGTGAGATGGCGAGCGGAGAGACGGTCGTCGGGTCCGTGCCGGCGCTGCCCCCGACCACCATGGCCGGTGATCTGTCGGCCAGGGTCCTGGGTGTCGCCGTCGGGGCCGAGCAGGCGGCCGAATATCTGAGGTCGGTCGGAGTCGACGTCGAGACCAACGGCTCCACATTCGTCGTCACGCCGCCGAGCTGGCGGCCAGACCTGCGTGACCCGTACGACTACGTCGAGGAGGTCGGGCGGCTCTTCGGCTACGAGGAGATTCCGGCCGTCGTGCCGCGAGCTCCGGTCGGCCGGGGTCTGACCCGCGCGCAGCGTGATCGCCGCGCTGTGACGACGGCGGCCGTGGCGGCCGGCTACGTCGAGGTCTTGTCGCTGCCCTTTTCGGCGGCCGAGGACCTGGATCGGCTCGGTCTCTCCGGCGATGACCACCGCCGGAATCTGGTGCGGATCGCCAATCCGCTCGCCGACACCTCCCCGTTCCTGCGCAGCACGCTGCTGCCCGGCCTGTTCGCTGCGGTCGCCCGGAACACGAGTCGCAGCAACGACGACCTCGCGGTGTTCGAGACCGGGTCGGTGTTCTTCGCCCCTCAGCCGGCCGTGCCGGCCCCACGTCCGGGTATCGCTCAGCGGCCGACCGACGACGAGTTGGCCGCGATGGAGCGAGCCCTTCCCGAGCAGCCGCGGCACCTCGCCGCCGTGCTGACGGGCTATTGGGGCGAACCGGGATGGACGGGTGGTGGGGAGCGAGCGGGGTGGCGCCAGGCCATCGCCCTGGTCGAGACGCTGGCGGCGGCCGTGGGGGCCGACGTGGAGCGCACGGCCGCAGACGTCGCGCCCTGGCATCCCGGGCGCTGCGCACGCGTCTCCGTCTCGGGCGGGAACTCGGCGCTGGGCCATGCCGGCGAACTTCATCCCGAGGTGTGCCGCGCCTTCGGGCTGCCGGCCCGGACCGCAGCGGTCGAGATCGATCTCGACGCACTCGTCGCGAGCGCCCCGGAGATGGGCAGTGTCGCGGCGGTGTCTCCGTACCCGGTGGTCAAGGAGGACGTGGCCCTGATCGTCGACGAGGCTGCGCCCGCGGGGGACGTCGCGAAGGCCCTCAGGCGGGGTGGCGGCGACCTGCTGGAGTCGTTGCGGCTCTTCGACATCTACACCGGACCTCAGATCGGCGACGGGAAGAAGTCACTGGCCTACGCGTTGCGGTTCCGTGCCCCGGACCGGACCCTCACCGAGGCCGAGGCCGCCGCCGCCCGGGATGCTGCGGTTACCGCCGCGTCCGAAGATTTCGGCGCCATCCAACGCACCGAATAGCGCGACCCGTCACATCTTCGGCACTTTGGACGGCGTGTCGCCGCAGAAGTGACGACTCGCCGGAGGGCCGGGCTGTGGAGAACGGTCAAGTGTGCCGGGCGCCTGTGGACGAAGCCGACGAGAAATGCGGCGCCTGCATATATCCCAGGCATGACCACTGCGAATCTTCGGACAATGTCCTCGCCGGCCTCGCCGGCCTCGCCGGCCTCGCCGGCCTCGCCGGCCTCGCCGGCCTCGCCGGCCTCGCCGGCTGGCTGGCCGCTCGATCGGCCCTTCACCCGGGCGCAAGCGGAAGCCGGCGGGTTGAGCCGCGATGTTGTTTCGCGACTCACGCGTCAAGGAACGCTCCGGCGGGTGCTGAAGGGCGTTTACGTCGACGCGGCGGTGCCCGAGAGCCTGGAGTCGCGAGCGTTCGCGCTCTGCCTCATCGTGCCCGAGTCGGCCGTCGTGACCGACCGTACGGCGGCGTGGCTGCACGGCGTCTCCGTACTGGGAGCGAATGATCATCTGCGCGTCACTCCCGTGTCGTTGTTCCAGTTGCCGGGCCACACCCGGGTCCGAACCCGCGGCAACGTCGGAGGTGAACGCACGCTGATCGACGCCGACATCGAGACCGTTGGAGGGATTCGCGTCACCACGCCCCTACGTACGGCGCTGGATCTCGGACGCCTGACCTCGCGGGACGACGCGATCGGCTGTCTCGACGCGTTGTTGCGCCTCGGCCGCTTCAACCACGCACAGCTACTCGCCGAGCTTCCGAGGTTTCGGGGCTACCGCGGTGTTGTGCAGCTGCGCGAACTTGCCCCGCTCGCCGATCCCAGAGCGGAGTCGCTGCCGGAGTCAGTGCTGCGGCTGCGCTGGATCGACGCCGGGTTGCCGACGCCGGAGCCGCAACTCTGGATCGAAGATGCGCACGGCTACAAGGTCTACCGGGTGGACGTCGGATCTGCGATCGTGCCCTACGCCGCCGAGTACGACGGCGAGGAGTTCCATTCCGACCCCGCGCAACGACGCCACGATCGGGAGCGCCGGAAGTGGATCGCTGAGCGCGGCGTGCTCGTCGACGTATTCGACAAGGCCGCCGTCTACGGCTCTCCGGTTCGCACCATCACTCGCCTGCAGCGAGGTTTCCGCACTGCGTCTTCGATCTAGTCACTCGCATACAAGCGCACACTCAGCCCCGCCCTCGAGCGCCGACCCGTCACTTCTGCTGCGACACGCCGCCCAAAGTGCCGAAGATGTGACGACTCGGCTTGCATTGTCTTGCGGTTTCCAGCATAGTCATGCAGGTGTCTGTACGGGTCGCGGTCGCGGGAGCTACCGGCTATGCGGGCGGAGAGTTGCTCCGCCTGCTGGCCGCACATCCGCGCGTCGAGATCGGCTCGGTGACGGCCGGCGCCAGTGCCGGCACCCTTCTCGGCGAACACCAGCCGCATCTGGTGCCGCTCGCCGATCGAACGGTGGAGAAGACCTCGGCCGAGACGTTGGCGGGACATGACGTCGTGTTCTTGGCCCTGCCGCACGGCGCCTCGGCGGAGGTGGCCGCCGAGCTCGATCCCGACACGGTGGTGATCGACTGCGGAGCGGACTTCCGGCTCGCCGATCCTGAGGCGTGGAAGGCCTTCTACGGATCACCGCACTCGGGCACCTGGCCCTACGGATTGCCCGAGCTGCCGGGACAGCGGGAGAAGTTGTCGGGGGCGCGGCGGATCGCGGTTCCCGGGTGCTACCCGACCACGGGAAGCCTGGCGTTGCTGCCCGCCGTCGCCGCCGGCCTGAGCGACGCATCCGACGTCGTGATCGTGGCCGCCAGCGGCCCGTCCGGTGCAGGCCGTGCCCTCAAGCCGCACCTGCTCGGCTCGGAGCTGATGGGGTCGGCCAGCGCGTACGGGGTGGGCGGGGTCCACCGGCACACCCCCGAGCTCGTCCAGAACCTCGCCCACTGCGGCGCCACGGCACCGCGGGTCTCCTTCACCCCTGTCCTGGTCCCGATGTCCCGGGGCATCCTCGCCACCTGCACCACCCCGATCGGCGACGGGCTCGGCACCGAGGACGCCTATGCGGCGTACGCAGCGGCCTACGCCGACGAGCCCTTCGTACACGTCCTGCCTCCCGGTCAGTGGCCGCAGACTCAGTCGGTGCTGGGCTCCAACGCGGTGCACGTCCAGGTGGCCGTCGACGGGGCCGCGCGCCGGTTGATCGCGGTTGCGGCCCTGGACAACCTGACGAAGGGCACCGCCGGTGGGGCGGTCCAGTGCATGAACCTCGCCCTCGGTCTGGGCGAGACGACCGGCCTGACCACCATCGGAGTCGCTCCGTGATCGCCTGGGAGCTGACCCGGCACGCCGGGACCGTCGGCGTCGCTCGGCTGGGCCCGCACGACGACGTACCGCGCTGGGCTCTGGATGATCAGAACGGAACCCCGTTCTGGAGTGTGACCCGGACGGTCGACGAACTCTCCGTCATCTGTGCGTACGATGCCCTGCCCGGCACCGTCACCGCCGTGGGACCGTTCGCGGCCTTCAGCATCGACGGACCACTCGATCACTCGCTGGTCGGTGTGCTGGCCGGGTTGTCGAGCCCACTCGCCGAGGCGGGCATCTCCATCCTCGCGGAGTCGACGTTCGACACCGACTGGATCCTGGTGCCGGTCGACCAGGCCGACCACGCCATCGAGGTCTGGGGTGCGGCTGGTCACGCGGTCGACGTCGAGGAGGACCCGTCGTGAGTGTGACAGCGTGAGCGTGACCGCACCCCAAGGCTTCGTGGCGGCCGGGATCACCGCCGGCCTCAAGGAGAGCGGCAAGCCTGATCTGGCTCTGGTCCTGAACTCTGGGCCGGACTTCGCTGCCGCAGGGGTCTTCACCACCAATCGGATCAAGGCGGCCCCGGTGTTGTGGTCGGAGCAGGTGCTGACCGACGGCCGGTTGCGGGCGGTGATCTTGAACTCGGGCGGCGCCAACGCCTGCACCGGACCGGACGGGTTCGCCGACACCCACCGCACGGCCGAGGAGGTCGCGGCTGCGCTTGGTCAGGCTGAAGCCCTTCGACAGGCTCAGGGAGCGGAGATCGGCGCCATCGACGTCGCGGTCTGCTCCACCGGCCTGATCGGGGTCCGGTTGCCGATGGACAAGATCAGCTCCGGCATCGGTCCGTTGGTGGCGGCGCTGTCGCCCGACGGCGGGCCCGAGGCTGCCCACGCGATCATGACCACCGACACCGTGGCCAAGCAGGTTGTCGTCCAGCACGACGGCTGGGCGGTCGGCGGCATGGCCAAGGGTGCGGCCATGCTCGCGCCCGGGCTGGCGACCATGTTGGTGTTGATCACCACCGACGCCGTCGTCGCGCCTGCCGCTCTCGCGGGCCAGCTGGCCGAGGCGTGTCGCTCGAGCTTCGAACGGGTGGACAGCGACGGCTGCATGTCCACCAATGACACCGTGATCGTGATGAGCAGCGGAGCGTCCGGGATCGCTCCCGAGCCGGCCGATCTCGAAGCGGCCTTGACCGACGTCTGCACCGATCTCGCGCAGCAGTTGATCTCCGACGCCGAGGGGTCGGCGCACAGCATCACCATCTCCGTGACGGGAGCCGTCACCGAGGCGGACGCCGTGGAGGTCGGCAAGTCGGTGGCCCGCAACAACCTGTTCAAGTGCGCAGTCTTCGGTCGCGATCCCAACTGGGGCAGGGTGCTCGCGGCCATCGGCACGACCTCGGCGACGTTCGAACCCGATCAACTGGACGTGGCGTTCAACGGGGTGCAGGTGTGCCGTGCCGGCGGCATCGGGGCGCCGCGCGAACTCGTGGACCTCGGCCCACGGGACGTATTCATCGACATCGACCTGCACGCCGGAACCGAGTCGGCCAGCGTGTGGACCACCGACCTCACCTACGACTACGTCAAAGAGAACGCCGAGTACTCGACATGAGCACACACGTGAGCCTGGTCGAGAAGGCCTCGATCCTCACCGAAGCCCTGCCCTGGTTGGAGACCTACGCGGGAAAGACCGTCGTGATCAAGTACGGCGGCAACGCCATGATCGACGACGAACTCAAGTGGGCCTTCGCCCAGGACGTCGTGTTCATGAAGCGCTGCGGCGTGCATCCGGTGGTGGTGCACGGCGGCGGGCCGCAGATCTCGGACATGTTGAACCGGCTGGGCATCGCGTCGGAGTTCCGCGGCGGGTTGCGGGTCACCAGTCCGGAGGCCATGGCCGTCGTGCGGATGGTGCTGACCGGGCAGGTCGGTCGCGACCTGGTGAACCTGATCAATCGGCACAGCACGGTGGCCGTCGGCATGTCGGGTGAGGACGGCGGTCTCTTCGTCGCCGAGCGACGCGGGGTCGTCATCGACGGCGAGGAGGTCGACATCGGCCTGGTCGGCGACGTGGTGGCGGTCAACACCGAGGCCATCGAGGGGCTGATCGGCGCCGGCCGGGTGCCGGTGGTGGCCAGCATCGCCCCCGACCTGCATGGCGTGGTGCACAACGTCAACGCCGACACCGCGGCGGCCGCCCTGGCGATCGCGCTCGGTGCGGAGCGACTGGTCGTGCTCACCGACGTCGAAGGCCTGTACCGAGACTGGCCGAACAGCACTGAGATCATCGGGGAACTGCCGGCCTCGGAGCTGGAGCAGCTCATGCCCAGCCTGGAGTCCGGCATGGTCCCCAAGATGGAGGCCTGTCTGCGGGCCGTGCGCGGTGGATTGACCCGGGCGACGGTGACCGACGGCCGCGTTCCGCACGCGCTGTTGCTGGAGATCTTCACCAACACCGGTATCGGCACCATGGTCACCCAGGACGGCCTGGTACGGCTGGGCAGTCGGGTCTTCTCCGCCGACCAGGGTATCCCGCCCCACGAGTACGCCAACGGCGACTTCGGGGGTCTCACTCCCGAGAGGCACCGCTCATGACCGACGCAACCACCCTCAGCCGGGAGCTGTCGGGACTGCCGACCGGGCAGGGATCGGCGGCCGTGCTCGCCGGTTACGAGCACGCGGTGATGAACACATTCGGGCCGCCCAAGCGCGTCTTCGTACGGGGTGAGGGTTGCTCACCTCTGGGACGCGGACGGCCGGCGCTATCTCGATCTGCTCTCGGGCCTGGCCGTCAACGCCCTGGGCCACGCCCATCCGACCGTGCTGTCGGCGATCACCGGGCAGATCGCCACGCTCGGTCACGTCTCCAACTTCTTCGCCACCCCGGCGCAGGTCGCCCTCGCCCAGCGGTTGGGCGCGGTCGCCGATCCCTCCGGCCATGAGACCACCCGAGTGTTCTTCACCAACTCCGGCACCGAGGCCAACGAGGCGGCGCTCAAGATCACCCGGATGACCGGTCGTACCAAGATCATCTCGACCGAGGGTGCCTTCCACGGCCGGTCGTTCGGGGCGTTGGCGATCACCCACAACCCAAAGTACCGGGAGCCGTTCGCGCCGCTGCCCGGAGAGGTCGAGTTCGTCCCGTACGGCGACAGCGACGCCCTGGCAGCAGCGGTCGACGAGACGGTGGCGGCGGTGGTCCTGGAGCCGATCCAGGGCGAGAACGGCGTCGTCGTCCCACCGCCGGACTACCTCGCCCGGGCGCGCGAGGTCTGTGACGAGCACGGCGCGCTGCTCTGGATCGACGAGGTCCAGACCGGCATGGGGCGGACCGGCTGCTGGCTCGTCCACGTCGCCGAGGGTGTGCGGGCCGACATCGTCACCGTCGCCAAGGGGCTCGGCAACGGCTTCCCCGTCGGGGCCTGCATCGCGCTCGGCCGGGCCGCCACGATGCTGGGTCCCGGCAGTCACGGCAGCACCTTCGGTGGCAATCCGGTGGCGGCGATCGCGGGTCTGGCGGCCATGGCGGTGATCGAGCGCGATCAGTTGCTGGCCCACGCGACGGCGATGGGCGAGCATCTCCAGAACACCGTGATGAATCTGGAGCACCGCTTGGTCACAGGTGTCCGCGGACGCGGGCTGCTCCAGGCCATCACCTTGGACCAGGCGATCGCGCCCGCCGTGGCCGATGCGGCACTGGACGCCGGCTTCGTGATCAACGCCCCGCGCCCGGACGTGCTCCGACTGGCCCCGCCGTTGATCATCACCGCCGCGCAGCTCGACAGTTTCGTCGCCGTGCTGCCCGGCCTGCTGGACGGCGCCGCAGGAGACGGGTGAGTCCGGTACGCCATTCCTGGCCGACGACGACCTGAGTTCCGCCGAGCAGTCGGCGGTGTTGCGACCTCGCCGACGAGCTGAAGGTGGCTCCGTTCGCCCGGCAGGTTCTCGCGGGTCCGCGCAGCGTGGCCGTGCTGTTCGACAAACCGACGTTGCGCACCCAGATCTCGTTCGCCGCCGGCATCGCCGAACTGGGCGGGTTCCCGCTGATCGTCGACGCCCGGCTCGCCGGGCATCGGAACCCGGGAGTCCGTCGCCGACGTCGCCCGGGTGCTCGGCCGGCAGGCGACCGCCATCGTCTGGCGCACGTTCGGGCAGGACCAGCTCGAGACCATGGCCGTTCACGCCGGCGTGCCGGTGATCAACGCGCTGACCGACTCCTACCATCCCTGCCAGGTGCTGGCCGACCTGCAGACCGTACGGGAGCGCCTCGGTGAGCTGGCCGGCGTGACGCTGGCCTACCTCGGCGACGGCGCCAACAACATGGCGCACTCCTATCTGCTGGGCGGGGCGCTGGCCGGCCTGCACGTACGGATCGCCGCACCGGAGGGCTTCCAGCCCGACCCGGATGTCGTGGACCGCGCCGAGCGACTGGCCAACGGAGTCCGGGGGCAGCGTGCTGATCACCGATTCCGCCGCCGAGGCGGCACGGGGCAGCGACGTGCTGGCCACCGACACCTGGATCTCCATGGGACAAGAGAACGACGGCCTGGACCGGGAATCGATCTTCGCCCCCTACCGGCTGAGCACGCAGCGACTCCACGAGGCCGCCGCCGGCGCCGTGGTCCTGCACTGCCTGCCCGCCTACCGCGGCAAGGAGATCGACGCGGACGGTGATCGACGGACCGCAGTCGGTGGTCTGGGACGAGGCCGAGAACCGGCAGGCACGTCCAGAAGGCGATCTTGATCTTCCTCCTCGACCCTTCGACAGGCTCAGGGCGCGCATCATGACCAGTCAGGCCCGGGCGCCGCTGACCAAGACCGCTCGGCAGGCCAAGATCGTCGCGCTGCTGGAGCAGAACCGCGTTCGGTCCCAGGTCGAGCTGGCCGAACTGCTGGCCGCCGACGGCGTCCAGGTCAACCAGGGCACGTTGTCGCGTGATCTCGTCGAGGTCGGCGCGCTGCGGGTCCGGGACCTCGTCGGGACACCTGGTCTACGCGGTGCCCGGGGACGGCGGCGACCGCACTCCGCTCGGCGAGTTCGCCACCTTCGAGACTCGGCTGAGCCGGCTTGTGCAGCGAGGTGCTGGTGTCGGCCGAGGCGTCGGCCAATCTGGTGGTGCTGCGGACCCCACCCGGAGCCGCGCAGTACTTCGCCTCGGCCATCGACCGGGTCGCCTGGCCCGACATCCTCGGCACGATCGCCGGGGACGACACGATCTTGCTGATCACCCGCGACGCGCACGGCGGAGCCGAGGTGGCCGATCGCTTCCTGATCATGAGCAGGAGCCCCCAGCACCCGACCCACCGAGATCACGACGACAAGACGATAGAGGAACGACATCGTGAGTGATCGGATCGTTCTGGCCTATTCCGGCGGCCTCGACACGTCGCGTCTGCATCGGTTGGCTGACCGAGCAGACCGGCCAGGAAGTGGTCGCCGTGGCGGTCGACGTCGGGCAGGGCGGGGAGGACCTCGAACAGATCCGCCAGCGGGCGCTCGACTGCGGGGCGGTCGAGGCCGTCGTGATCGACGCCCGCGACGAGTTCGCCGAGGACTTCTGCCTGCCCGCCCTGCGCGCCAACGCGCTGTACATGGACCGCTACCCGCTGGTCAGCGCCCTGTCCCGCCCGTTGATCGTGCGGCATCTGGTCAACGCCGCGCAAGTGCACGGCGCCACCGTCGTCAGCCACGGCTGCACCGGCAAGGGCAACGACCAGGTGCGGTTCGAGGTCGGGGTCGCCAACCTGGCGCCGCACCTGCGAGGTCATCGCCCCGGTGCGCGACTACGCATGGACGCGGGAGAAGGCGATTGCGTACGCCGAGGACAAGGGCCTGCCGATCGAGGCGAACAAGCAAGTCCTCGCCGTACTCGATCGACCAGAACGTCTGGGGCCGGGCCGTGGAGACCGGCTTCCTCGAGGACATCTGGAACGCCCCGATCGAGGACGTCTACTCCTACACCGCCGATCCGTCGGTGGCCCGGGAGCCCGACGAGGTGGTGATCACCTTCGAGGCCGGCGTGCCGATCGCGCTGGACGGGGTCAAGGTCTCGATGCTGGAGGCGATCGCCCAACTGAACGAGCGAGCCGGGGCCCACGGGGTCGGTCGTCTGGATCTCGTCGAGGATCGGCTGGTCGGGATCAAGAGCCGCGAGGTCTACGAGGCCCCCGGCGCCATCGCCTTGATCACCGCGCACATGGAGCTGGAGAACGTGACCGTCGAACGCGAACTGGCTCGATTCAAGCGGGGCATCGATCAGCGTTGGGGCGAGCTGGTCTACGACGGGCAGTGGTTCTCACCGCTGAAGCGGGCCCTGGAGGGTTCATCGACGAGGCGCAGGCGGCGGTGACGGGGGACGTCCGGATGGTCCTGCACGGTGGCCGGGCCACGGTGACCGGACGGCAGAGCGCCGCGAGTCTGTACGACTTCAATCTGGCCACCTACGACGAGGGCGACACCTTCGACCAGTCCCAGGCGCGCGGTTTCATCGAGTTGTACGGATTGTCGAGCACGATCGCCGCCCGACGGGACGCCGGCCGGACCGGATGAGCGAGGTGGGCGAGGGTCGCCACTCGGGGCGGCTGTGGGGCGGTCGGTTCGGCGGTGGACCCGGCGGACGCGATGTTCGCGCTCAGCCGGTCCACCCACTTCGACTGGCGATTGGCGCCGTACGACCTCGCCGGCTCGCGCGCCCACGCCCGAGCCCTCCATCGGGCCGGTCTGCTCACCGACGACGAGTTCGCCGGCATGATCACCGGCCTGGACGCGCTCGAGGCCGACGTGGCGTCCGGTACGTTCGCTCCGTCGGCCCACCGACGAGGACGTGCACGGTGCCCTCGAGCGCGGGCTCGTCGAGCGGGTCGGGCCCCAGCTCGGTGGCCGCTTGCGCGCCGGACGGTCGCGCAACGACCAGATCGCGACCCTGATCCGGATGTATCTGCGGGACGCGCTCGGACGCCGTCGCCGCTGGGGGTCCGGGTCGTGGTCACGTCTCTGCACGATCAGGCCCGGACCCATCTCGGTGCTGCCGATGCCGGGACGGACGCACCTCCAGCACGCCCAGCCGGTGCTGCTCTCCCACCATCTGCTCGCGCACGCCTGGCCGCTGCTGCGCGACCTCGAGCGGATCCGGATCTCGACCGGCGACTGGCGATCAGCCCCTACGGCTCGGCGGCCCTCGCCGGCACGTCGCTCGGACTCGATCCGGAGGCGGTGGCGGCCGATCTCGGCTTCTCCAGCAGCGTTCCCAACTCGATCGACGGCACCGCGGCCCGCGATGTGGTGGCCGAGGCCGCGTACGTCTGCGCGCAGATCGGCGTCGACCTCTCCCGGCTGAGCGAAGACGTGATCTTGTGGGTCACCCACGAATTCGGGTTCGCCAGCCTGGCCGACGAGTGGTCGACCGGGTCCAGCATCATGCCGCAGAAGAAGAATCCGGACGTCGCCGAACTGGCCCGCGGCAAGGCGGGCCGGACTGATCGGCAATCTGACCGGGTTACTGGCGACCCTCAAGGGTCTGCCGCTGGCCTACAACCGAGATCTGCAGGAGGACAAGGAGCCGATCTTCGACTCGATCGACCAGTTGCTGATCTTGCTGCCGGCCGTCGCGGGCATGGTCGCGACGCTGACTTTCGACACCGACCGGCTGGCCGCCCTGGCGCCGGAGGGCTTCGCGCTTGGCCACCGATGTCGCCGACTGGCTGGTCCGGCAGCGCGTCCCCTTCGCGGAGGCGCACGAGATGGCCGGCGCCTGCGTTCGGTACTGCGAGACCCGCGGCCTCGCGCTCTCCGAGCTCACGGCCGCGCAGCTACGTGAGATCTCCCTGCACCTCACCGACGATGTCCTCACGGTGCTGACCGTGGAGGGCTCGATCGCTGCCCGCGACGGCCGGGGCGGTACCGCCGAAGTGCGCGTGCGCGAGCAACTCGCCGAGCTCGAGCGGGCGATGCGACAGCCCGTCGAGTCGGGCGGCACCTGATTCGCTCGGTCCTTTGGACCCCTTTGACGTGTTGGACCCCGTGCGGAGGGTCCAAACAGATGGGTCCAAACTTTCCGATGTGGTGCGCGGCCCGCGCCACTACCCAGATGTCTGATCCCCGATGCGTGAACGGCAGATTTCCACAGGGCACCGCAACTTGGATCTCGTCGTCCACAGATTCTCGCGCGAGCCGCGCTTGGAGCTCCGCAAGCGCCATGCTCCGGTGACAACCAACATCGAGAGGAGCGACTGTGGGAGTCGACACGGACTACCTGGGGCACGTTGATGTCGTGCCGTCACTGAACGAGGTCGAGCGCGAGTACCTGTGGCGGTTTTCTCGCAGCATCCGCCGCTATCGACCGGACAGCCCGTACGCGGTGGTGCCGGAAGACCCGGAGCAGGACATGGAGGCAAGGAATCGCCACGTGTTCGACAAGGCCCTCGCCGCCCAGCCGAACGCCGTCTGCCAGTGGGTGCCGTGCCGGATCGGCTGCTGCATCTCGTGGAACGGCTGGGGCCGGTTCTACGACGGGCCAGAGTGGATGCGCTATCTCATCGACCACTTCCTGCGACCGGGCGGCCTGGCTCGATCCAGCGGCGACCAGCAGTTCCGCGACTTCACCTTCGACCACCAGACGAACGGGGTCATCGTCGGTGAGCAGCGGGACAACCGCGAACTGTTCGTCATTCGTGTCCAAGACTCGGAAGTCAGCCACGAGGTTCTCCGTGCGGGCGACCGCATGTGGTGGCAAGACCCGTCAGCGGGCCCGGAACCTCCCGGAACGACGCTGGCTCCGGCGCTGAGTCTGGCGGGAACCAAGTCGAATCGACGACCGCGCGGCCCTCGGCGCGCGAGTCCGGCCGAGAAAGGTCGCTGAGCGGCTCCTGATCACCGGTACTCTCGCCACGACGCGCAAAGACTGCCGAGGAGTTTCACCGAATGGATTCGACAACCAGCGCGGTTCTGGGCGAGCTGCGGTGGCGGGGCCTGTTGGCCGAGTCGACCGACGAAGCGGCTCTGGCCGAGCACCTGGCCGCCGGGCCCGGTGACGTTCTACGTCGGCTTCGACCCGACGGCTCCGAGTCTCCACATCGGAAACCTGGTGCAACTGATGGTGGCCCGTGCGTTGCAGCGCGCCGGACACCGCCCGCTGATCCTGGTGGGCGGATCGACGGGCCTGATCGGTGATCCGAAGAACACCGGCGAGCGGGTCCTGAACCCCACCGACGTGGTCGCCGGTTGGGTGGAGCGGATTCGGGCCCAGGTGTCGCGCTTCGTAAGTTTCGAAGGCGACAACTCGGCCCGGATCGTCAACAACCTCGACTGGACCCAGCCGATGTCGGTCCTGGAGTTCCTCCGCGACATCGGCAAGCATTTCCCGGTCAATCGGATGCTGGCCCGCGACGTGGTGCGCACCCGTCTGGAGGAGGGAATCTCCTACACCGAGTTCTCCTACGTGCTGCTGCAGTCGCTGGACTACCTCGAGCTGTTCCGGAGCTACGGCTGCACGCTGCAGTACGGCGGCAGCGACCAGTGGGGAAACATCACCGCTGGGGTCGAGTTGATCCGGCGGGTCGAGGGCGCCCGCGTACATGCCCTGGCCACGCCGCTGCTGACCAAGGCCGACGGCACGAAGTTCGGCAAGACCGAGAGCGGCACGGTGTGGCTCGAGCCGACCATGACGTCGCCGTACGCGTTTCACCAGTTCTTCCTGCAGGCGGAGGACAGCATGGTGGTCGATTACCTCAAGGTGTTCAGCGAGCGGCCGCAGGAGGAGATCGAGGAGTTGGCCGAGCAGGTCCGCCGAGAGCCGCAGGCTCGGGTCGCCCAGCGGGCGCTGGCGGACGACATCACCGCCCTGGTGCACTCACCCGCCGCCCGGGACGCCGCGGTGCAGGCCGCCGCGGCGCTGTTCGGCCGATCCGATCTCGATCGGCTCCCCGCCGACGTGCTGGCGGACGTGATGGCGGAGATCGGCGCTCGGCAACTCGTCGTCGGTGAGCCCGGCTCGCTGCCCAGTGCGGTCGATGTCCTGGCCACGAGCGGCGTGGTGGCCAGTCGCTCCGCGGCACGACGAGCAATCGCCGAGGGTGGCGCCTACCTGAACAACGCCCGGGTGACCGACCCGGACGCCGTCCTTCGACCAGAGGACATCCTGGACGGTCGCTACGTCGTCGCGCGGCGCGGCAAGCGGACGGTCGGTGCGGTCGCCCTGACCCGGAGCTGAGCGATGGTCCGGAGGCCGGCGTTGATGGTGATCGTCGACGTGGCGGCGCGCCGCAATGCCCTGGTCACCGATCTGGCCCGCCGCTTCGACCGGGACTACGACATCCAGGGCGTCGACTCCGTCGGCGCCGTCGCGGTTCTGGCCGCGTTGGGCTCGGACGGTGGGGCTGTGGCGGCCGTGGTCGCCGACGCGGAGCTGCCGTACAGCAGCCGCTCCGGGATTCAGGTGCTTGCCCAGGTCCGGTCGCAGCACCCGGCGGCGAAGCGGATCCTCCTGGTCGAGCGCGGCCACTGGCAGGGGCATCCGGTGCAGCAGGCCATGGTGCTCGGCCAGGTCGACGCCTACCTCTTCGTGCCATGGGAACCCAAGGAGCCTTGGCTCTACCTGCCGATGTCGGAGTTTCTGGCCGACTGGAGTCACTCGCAGCCGCCCGAGAGCACCGCCTTCACCATCGTGGGCGAACAGTGGCATCCGCGATCGCACCAGCTGCGGGACATGTTGTCGCGGGGGGCGATTCCCTTCACGTTCGTGGATTCGGACTCAGCCGCCGGTCGGGCACTGCTGGAGGACAGGGACGTCGGCATCTCCGAGCTGCCACTGGTCGTCCACTTCAGCGGCGTGCAGCTCGGAAATCCGTCCGACCAACGACTGGCGGAACTGCTCGGTTTTCCAGCGCCGACGGGCCAGGAATACGACGTGGCGATCGTCGGCGGTGGTCCGGCTGGTCTGTCGGCCGCGGTGTACGCCTCCAGCGAGGGGCTGCGGGCGTGCGTCGTCGATCCCTCCGTTCCCGGCGGTCAAGCGGGCAGTAGCTCGATGATCCGGAACTATCTGGGCTTTCCGCGCGGTGTGAGTGGCACCGACCTCACGAATCGGGCGGTGGAGCAGGCGTGGCTGATGGGCACCGAGTTCTTCCTGGCGGAGGAGGTGGCCCAGCTGAGTCAGATCGACGACGGGTTTGCGCTGATCACCGGCGACGGAGACCGCATCACCGCCCGGTGCGTCGTTCTGGCGTGCGGCGTGAGCTGGAGGCGGCTGGAGGTGCCGACGCTGGAGGCGCTCGTCGGTGCCGGCGTCTTCTACGGCGCGGCCGGGTCGGAAGCGGATGCGCTCACCGACGGGGAGGTCTACGTGATCGGGGGAGGCAACTCGGCCGGGCAGGCGGCCATCCATCTCGCCAAGCGGGCCCGACGGGTGAGCGTGGTGATCCGACGAGCCGGGCTCAGCGAGACCATGTCGAGCTATCTGATCCGCCAACTCGAGGCGATGCGCAACATCGTCGTCCTCGCCGAGAGCGACGTGATCGGCGGATCGGGTGAGGACCGCCTCGACCGGGTCACGCTGCGCGATCGGCGCAACGGTGAGATCGCCACGGTGCCGGCCGACGGCCTCTTCGTGATGATCGGTGGCGAACCGCGTACCGAGTGGCTACGGGGCCAGGTTGCCCGGGACGCCAAGGGTTACCTCCTGACCGGGAACGACGTCGTAGCGGCCGGCGGCTGGAGCCTGGACCGGCCGCCGCTGTTCAGCGAAACCAGTCAGCCCGGAATCTTCGCCGTCGGCGATGTCGTGCATGACTCCAGCAAGCGGGTGGCCCCCTCGGTGGGCTCGGGGGCCGTCGCCATCCAGCTCGTCCACCGGTACCTGGCCGGACTCGCCTGAGGTCGCGGGAACAGATCTCGGGCCGAAGACGTTCCAACCATCGTCGGCCGAAGACCGACCTGTCCGGTTCGGTTGACCGCCGCTTGACAGCCGCGTATAGTCGTCTGGGCCCGGAGCGCCGGACGCACCAGTCGAGACTGGAGCGGCCGATCCGGACCGACATCCTTCGAAACCACAACCAACCCCGACTCGGTGGTCGCTGCATGCGAACATCGCGAGGGTGAGGGACGGTCAGAAAGATGGCGGAGGCGGGGACCTCGAGTTTGACTCGGAATCCCCGGCTCACTAAAGTAGGTCAGGTTGCCCCGAGCCGTTGACGAAAGTCACCGACGCGGTGTGCGCCCGAAACTTGAGAACTCAACAGCGTGCTTAAAAGTCAATGCCAAATAATGCACTAAAAACCCCGTACCCGGGAGGCGGAGTCGTCGCCTGGGTTCGGATTCCTTTGATTGATTGACAGATTGATCCAGCAATGGGTCTGCATGTCAGCGATCGAACACAGTTGAGACGACAAACCACGCTCGCGCGTGGAGTCGATAGATTTCAACGGAGAGTTTGATCCTGGCTCAGGACGAACGCTGGCGGCGTGCTTAACACATGCAAGTCGAACGGTAAGGCCCCTTCGGGGGTACACGAGTGGCGAACGGGTGAGTAACACGTGAGCAACCTGCCCTTGACTCTGGAATAACAGCTGGAAACAGCTGCTAATACCGGATACGACCTCACCAGTCATCTGATGAGGTGGAAAGCTCCGGCGGTCAAGGATGGGCTCGCGGCCTATCAGCTAGTTGGTGAGGTAACGGCTCACCAAGGCTTCGACGGGTAGCCGGCCTGAGAGGGCGACCGGCCACACTGGGACTGAGATACGGCCCAGACTCCTACGGGAGGCAGCAGTGGGGAATATTGCACAATGGGCGCAAGCCTGATGCAGCAACGCCGCGTGCGGGATGACGGCCTTCGGGTTGTAAACCGCTTTCAGCTCCGACGAAGCGCAAGTGACGGTAGGAGCAGAAGAAGGACCGGCCAACTACGTGCCAGCAGCCGCGGTGATACGTAGGGTCCGAGCGTTGTCCGGAATTATTGGGCGTAAAGGGCTTGTAGGCGGTTTGTCGCGTCGGAAGTGAAAACTCAGGGCTTAACCCTGAGCCTGCTTCCGATACGGGCAAACTAGAGGGATGCAGGGGAGAACGGAATTCCTGGTGGAGCGGTGGAATGCGCAGATATCAGGAGGAACACCGGTGGCGAAGGCGGTTCTCTGGGCATTTCCTGACGCTGAGAAGCGAAAGCGTGGGGAGCAAACAGGCTTAGATACCCTGGTAGTCCACGCCGTAAACGGTGGGCACTAGGTGTGGGGGACATTCCACGTTCTCCGTGCCGAAGCTAACGCATTAAGTGCCCCGCCTGGGGAGTACGGCCGCAAGGCTAAAACTCAAAGGAATTGACGGGGGCCCGCACAAGCGGCGGAGCATGCGGATTAATTCGATGCAACGCGAAGAACCTTACCTGGGTTTGACATATGCCGGAAAGCTGCAGAGATGTAGCCCCCGCAAGGTCGGTATACAGGTGGTGCATGGCTGTCGTCAGCTCGTGTCGTGAGATGTTGGGTTAAGTCCCGCAACGAGCGCAACCCTCGTCCTATGTTGCCAGCGGATAATGCCGGGGACTCATAGGAGACTGCCGGGGTCAACTCGGAGGAAGGTGGGGATGACGTCAAGTCATCATGCCCCTTAAGTCCAGGGCTTCACGCATGCTACAATGGCTGGTACAAAGGGCTGCAATACCGCAAGGTTGAGCGAATCCCAAAAAGCCAGTCTCAGTTCGGATTGGGGTCTGCAACTCGACCCCATGAAGTCGGAGTCGCTAGTAATCGCAGATCAGCAACGCTGCGGTGAATACGTTCCCGGGCCTTGTACACACCGCCCGTCAAGTCATGAAAGTCGGTAACACCCGAAGCCGGTGGCCCAACCCTTGTGGAGGGAGCCGTCGAAGGTGGGACTGGCGATTAGGACTAAGTCGTAACAAGGTAGCCGTACCGGAAGGTGCGGCTGGATCACCTCCTTTCTAAGGAGCAATTGCGACGAGGGCTCGTCCCTCGTCCATGCGTTCGGTTCCTCAGCATACTGTCTGAGGCCGAGCAGCTCTGGAATGTGGAACATTGACCATTAAGCCGTCGATCGTCGGCGTCTCGTCAGTACAACCTGCGCAAGGGAGTGGAACCTCGAGACGTCGAAGAGGGTGGCCCGAGCACGCTGTTGGGTCCTGAAGCTTCGGTCGCACCACTTCGGGAGCAACCGATGTTTCACGCGGACCGATGCCGGCCCTCCGAAAGGGTCGCCGGCTCGGGATACCCGCCCGTATGTTGAGAACTTCACAGTGGACGCGAGCATCTTTGTAGTAACAACAAGCTACTAAGGGCAATCGGTGGATGCCTAGGCACCAAGAGCCGATGAAGGACGTTGTAACCTGCGATAAGCCCCGGGGAGCTGGTAAACGAGCTTCGATCCGGGGATCTCCGAATAGGGAAACCTCGAAAGAAACCGGAGTAATGTCCGGCGACCTCTGCCTGAACACATAGGGCAGTAGGAGGGAACGTGGGGAAGTGAAACATCTCAGTACCCACAGGAAAAGAAAACAACCGTGATTCCGTAAGTAGTGGCG
This sequence comes from uncultured Actinomycetota bacterium, assembly GCA_963789345.1. Taxonomy (GTDB): domain Bacteria; phylum Actinomycetota; class Actinomycetes; order Propionibacteriales; family Propionibacteriaceae; genus Microlunatus. Next base: position 696,624 of record CAWBKR010000001.1, read on the forward strand.
AGCGAACGCGGAAGAGGCCAAACCACACATGTGTGATAGCTGACAGGCGTTGCATGTGCGGTGTTGTGGGGCCGCTCTGATCGAGCTGTCAATCGGTCAAACAGTAAGAAATGATCGATGAAGTCGAAGTACTCTGGGAAGGTACGGCACAGAAGGTAACACCCCTGTAGACGTAAGTCGATCACTGTTGAGCGTCACCCCAAGTAACACGCAACCCCTGAAATTGGCGTGTGAATCTGGCGGGACCACCCGCTAAGCCTAAATACTCCTTGGTGACCGATAGCGGACAAGTACCGTGAGGGAAAGGTGAAAAGTACCCCGGGAGGGGAGTGAAATAGTACCTGAAACCGATTGCCTACAATCCGTCGGAGCTGAGCCTTCGGGCGAAGTGACGGCGTGCCTTTTGAAGAATGAGCCTGCGAGTTAGTGGTGCGTGGCGAGGTTAACCCGTGTGGGGAAGCCGTAGCGAAAGCGAGTCCGAACAGGGCGATTCAGTCGCGTGCTCTAGACCCGAAGCGGAGTGATCTATCCATGGCCAGGGTGAAGCGACGGTAAGACGTCGTGGAGGCCCGAACCCACCAGGGTTGAAAACCTGGGGGATGAGCTGTGGATAGGGGTGAAAGGCCAATCAAACTCCGTGATAGCTGGTTCTCCCCGAAATGCATATAGGTGCAGCGTCGCGTGTTTCTTGCCGGAGGTAGAGCACTGGATAGTCTAGGGGGCCCACAAGCTTACCGAAATTAGCCAAACTCCGAATGCCGGTAAGTGAGAGCGCGGCAGTGAGACTGCGGGCGATAAGGTTCGTAGTCGAGAGGGAAACAGCCCAGAACACCAGCTAAGGCCCCTAAGCGATTGCTAAGTGGAAAAGGATGTGGAGTTGCGGAGACAACCAGGAGGTTGGCTTGGAAGCAGCCACCCTTGAAAGAGTGCGTAATAGCTCACTGGTCAAGTGATTCTGCGCCGACAATTTAGCGGGGCTCAAGCAATCCGCCGAAGCTGTGTCATTCACGCGTGTACCTGAGCTTTCGATCCAGGTGTGTGGATGGGTAGGGGAGCGTCGTGTGCGCGATGAAGCGGCAGGGTGACCTAGCCGTGGAGAGCACACGAGTGAGAATGCAGGCATGAGTAGCGAATGAGGAGTGAGAAACTCCTCCACCGAAAGACCAAGGGTTCCAGGGTCAAGCTAATCTGCCCTGGGTAAGTCGGGACCTAAGGCGAGGCCGACAGGCGTAGTCGATGGACAACGGGTTGATATTCCCGTACCGGCGCTAGAACGACCCTGCCGAGGCGAGTGATGCTAAGCACGCGAGTCGCGTGAGCACCTTCGGGTGCGAGCGCGATGAGTCTGCGACCCAAACTTGTATTAGGCAAGCTGCGGAGTGACGCAGGAAGGTAGCCCATCCCGGGCGATGGTTGTCCCGGGCTAAATGTGTAGGGCGAGGTGTAGGCAAATCCGCACCTCATGTGCCTGAGACATGACGGCTGGTTCGGATCTACGGTCCGATCGAGTGGGTGATCCTATGCTGCCTAGAAAACCTTCGTGAGCGAGTGCTAGAGCCGCCCGTACCCTAAACCGACTCAGGTGGTCAGGTAGAGAATACCAAGGTGATCGAGATAACCGTGGTTAAGGAACTCGGCAAAATGCCCCCGTAACTTCGGGAGAAGGGGGGCCGAGCCTGTCTATGGATTTACTCCGGACGGCGGGTGAGGCCGCAGAGACCAGGCCCAAGCGACTGTTTACTAAAAACACAGGTCCGTGCTAAGTCGCAAGACGATGTATACGGACTGACGCCTGCCCGGTGCTGGAACGTTAAGGGGAAGTGTTAGCGGCAAGCGAAGCACTGAACTTAAGCGCCAGTAAACGGCGGTGGTAACTATAACCATCCTAAGGTAGCGAAATTCCTTGTCGGGTAAGTTCCGACCTGCACGAATGGCGTAACGACTTGGGCGCTGTCTCGACCATGGACTCGGCGAAATTGCACTACGAGTAAAGATGCTCGTTACGCGCAGCAGGACGGAAAGACCCCGGGACCTTTACTATAGTTTGGTATTGGTGTTCGGTACAGCTTGTGTAGGATAGGTGGGAGACTGTGAAGCAGCCACGCCAGTGGTTGTGGAGTCAACGTTGAAATACCACTCTGGTTGTTCTGGATATCTAACCTAGGTCCGTTATCCGGATCAGGGACAGTGCCTGATGGGTAGTTTGACTGGGGCGGTCGCCTCCTAAAAGGTAACGGAGGCGCCCAAAGGTTCCCTCAGCCTGGTTGGCAATCAGGTTTCGAGTGTAAGTGCACAAGGGAGCTTGACTGTGAGAGAGACATCTCGAGCAGGGACGAAAGTCGGGACTAGTGATCTGACGGTGGCATGTGGAAGCGCCGTCACTCAACGGATAAAAGGTACCCCGGGGATAACAGGCTGATCTTGCCCGAGCGTCCATAGCGACGGCATGGTTTGGCACCTCGATGTCGGCTCGTCGCATCCTGGGGCTGGAGTCGGTCCCAAGGGTTGGGCTGTTCGCCCATTAAAGCGGCACGCGAGCTGGGTTTAGAACGTCGTGAGACAGTTCGGTCCCTATCCGCTGCGCGCGTAGGAGTCTTGAGGAGAGCTGTCCTTAGTACGAGAGGACCGGGACGGACGAACCTCTGGTGTGCCAGTTGTCCTGCCAAGGGCACGGCTGGTTGGCTACGTTCGGAAGTGATAACCGCTGAAAGCATCTAAGCGGGAAGCACGCTCCAAGATGATGGCTCCCACAGGGTAACCTGGTAAGGCCCCCAGCAGATCACTGGGTGATAGGTCGGATGTGGAAGTGCAGCAATGCACGGAGCTGACCGATACTAATAGGCCGAGGGCTTGTTCCTACAAAGATGCTACGCGTCCACTGTGAAGTTCCCGAGATACGGTCGGGACTGTGTTCGATCACGAGCACCCGCTACATCTCCATAGAGTTTCGGTGATCATGGCGAGAGGGAAACACCCGGCTCCATTCCGAACCCGGAAGTTAAGCCTCTCAGCGCCGATGGTACTGCACGGGGGACCGTGTGGGAGACTAGGACGTCGCCGGACAACACACTTCAGGGTCGACCATTCGTGGTCGGCCCTGAAGTGCTTTCCGACCCAATCCGCGGTGTCAGGAACGGCTGCAGAGGTCGCCCGTGGTCGGAAAGCGCGGCGAGAGCCGGGGCGGGTGGCGCGAAAAGTCGCGCGTGGTCGGAAAAGCGCGCGAGAGAAGGGGCCGGTTTCAGCGAAAAGTCGCCCGCGGTCGCAGAACGGCCCTTCGCAATGCAGGGTGTAGGGCTCATGCGACGGGGGTGCGAGACCGACGGCATGGGGGCCCGCCATACGAGCAGTGCCATCGCGGCGACCAGCGGGGCGGGGGCGATCGGCGACCTGAGGGTGGCAGCCGGTGTCAGCAGCACTCATCTGGCACCGCGGTTCAAGGAGCTCACGGGCGTCACGCCGAAGCGGCTGGCCGCGCCTACGTGGACCGGGCCAACTTCGGCCCAGTTCCGGGCGTTCACCGGGCGCACGCCGACCCGATGCTCGGAGTCCGGCGGCGGTTCCTGCGCGAACATCCCGGCCGCGTGCTGGACAGCTGGCCGCTGCCGGCCGACTTATTCCTCACCAGAGCACCAGCTCACGACACGCTACTTTTGGGGCACCCAAAGCAGAGGAGAGCCCCGTGGGCAAGGTGGTCATGTACAGCTCGGTGTCGGTGGACGGCTTCATCGCGGACGAGAACGACCAGCCCGGACCGCTGTTCGACTGGTTGTCCAGCGGTGACGTCCCGTTGGACGAGAGCGGCGGGGTGTTGGTGTCGCAGACCTCTTACGACTACACCCGGCCGTACTGGGACCAGATCGGGGTGACAATCGCCGGCCGCCACGTCTTCGACATGACGGACGGCTGGGACGGGAAGCCGCCGAGCGGGATCGACCGCGTGGTCGTCGTGACGCACCGGCCGAAGCCCGAGGGCTGGGACCCCGAGGCGCCATTTCACTTCGTCGACGGCGTCGAGGCAGCCGTGGCCAAGGCGCAGGAGCTTGCCGGTGACCGCATCGTCGAGGTCGCCGCCGGCGACGTCGGTGGCCAGGTGGTTGCCGCGGGCCTGGTCGACGAGGTGCGCATGGACGTCGTACCCGTCGTGTTCGGGTCCGGCAAGCGCTACTTCGGGTCGGTCCACGCGCAGCACCTGTTGGAGGATCCTGACGTGGTGATTCAGGGCAACCGGGTGCTTCACCTGCGCTATCAGGTGCGCCGTTGACCGATCTGAGCGGTAGGCAAGAAGTCGACTGCGACTCAAGATCACTAGTTGCCGGTTTCCGTCGTATCTTGGCCGACCCCCAGGAAAGCGCCTTCCTCCGCCGACCCGTCACATGTGCGGCGACACGCCGGCGAGAGCGCCGAAGATGTGACGGGTCGGCGGAGGGCGGGGGAGGTTCGGGCGCCGTCAGCGGCCGAAGTGGGCCGTCAGCACCGTTCGGTAGCGCTCGTCGATCTCGGCCGCGGCCTGTAGGTCCAGAGCCGTCGGGTCCCGGTCGCTGAGCACGGGAATGGGCCAGGTCGGCAGCTCCCCGGTCAACGCCCAGGCGGCCTGCCGCGCCGCCCCGACGGCGACGCTCTCGAACTCCTCCGTGGCGACGATGGGCAGCCCGAAAACGGCCGAGGCGATGGTCCGCACCGCCTCCGACTGCGACGCTCCACCGGTGAGCACGACCCGGCTGATGGTCCCCGTCTGCTCCCGCAGCACCTGCAATCCGTACGCGAGGCTCCAGAGGACGCCCTCGATGGCGGCCCGGGCGACGTTGGCGGGCGTGAAGTTGGCCAGCGTCAGACCGACCAGTTGACCCTTGGCGTCCGGCAGCGGCGGCGTTCGCTCGCCCTCCAGGTAGGGCATGAAGACGAGCCCCTCACTTCCCGGGCCCGCACCGAGCGCCAGCCGGCTCAGTTCGGCCAGGCTCACGCCCAACAGCTCGGCGGCGGCGACCAGGTTGCGGGCCCCGTTCAGGGTGCACACCAACGGCAGGAACTTGCCGGTGGCGTCGGCGAAGCCGGCGACCGTGCCGGTCGGTTCGTGGGTCTGGTGATCACTCATCGTGAACGCCGTGCCGCTGGTGCCGAGCGACACCACCGCCTCCCCGGCGACCAGCCCCAAACCCAGACCCGCCGCCATGTTGTCCCCCGTGCCGGGAGCGATGGCGATGCCGGTGGGTGTGTGCCCGACGATCTCGTTGGGCGAGGCCACTCGAGGGAGCGTCAGTTCATGACCGATGGCCCGCTTCACCAGGTCGTCTCGATAGGCGTTGCTGTCCGCGTCGAAGTAGCAGGTCCCGGAGGCGTCGCCACGGTCGGTGGTCACCGCGAAGCTCCGCCCGCCGATCTGCCACGTCAGCCAGTCGTGCGGGAGGACGACGGAGTGCGTACGGGCCGCCTGATCCGGCTCGACCCGACCCAGCCAGCGGATCTTCGACACGGTCATCGACGCCACGGGTACGGAACCGACCGCGTCGGCCCAGGCCTGGCCCCCGCCGAGCTCGTCGATCAGATCCTCCGCGTCGCCCGCGGACCGGTTGTCGTTCCACAGCAGGGCGTCGCGCACCAGGTCGCCCGATTCGTCCAGTGTGACCATGCCGTGCTGCTGCCCGCCGACGGCCAGTGCCTCCACGTTGTTCAGCAGGCTCGCGTCGGCCGTTGCCGTCTCGTAAGCCGTCCACCAGTGCTCGGCCGACACCTCGGTGCCCGGAGGATGGGGCGCCCGCGACATGCGCAGGATCTGCCCCGTCTCGGCGTCGCAGACGGCGACCTTCACCGACTGCGTCGATGAATCGACTCCGGCCACGATGCTCAAGGGAGATACTCGCTCAACTCAGGTCCTCCGTGGGGTGAGGGTGCGGAGGCTGCCGTCTGGGCTCCCGTCCCGTGTGCGCTGTCGGACAACGCTACCGGCCTCGGTCGCCTCGTCGACGACGACCACGTCGAGGCCGCGCTCGAGGAAGGGGCGCAACGCCGCAGCCGCGGGTCGCCCGGAGACGAGCACCTGGTCGATCTGGGCGATGGACGCGAACTGGACGAAGGCCGAACGCCCCACACTGGATGCGTCGGCCAGCGCAATCACCGTCTGTCCGCAGGCGACTTCGGCTCGCGAGATCGCCGCCGCCGCCGGCGTGGGCTGTCCCATTCCGCGCTCCGGGCTGATCCCCGCGGGACAGATCAGGCTGACGTCGACGTGCAGCCGCTCCAGCTCCTGCAGCGCCCAGTCGCCCTGCTGGGCGCGGGTGGTCGCCGACACCGAGCCACCGATGTTGTACACCGAGAGCATCGGGATCCGCGCGATGGCGATCGCCGCGTCCAGGGAGCTGGTGACCACCGTCAGACCGGGACCCGGTGGCGGTGATCCGATCATCACCGAGGCCAAGGCCAAGGTGAGCCGTCCCGTGCCGAGCAGGATGGTGCCCGCCCGGGGCAACGTCGCCCACAGCCGCGAGGCCAGGGCCAGGTCGTTGGCGTCGGTGATCGGCGGGGGCGCCAGGCCAGGAAACGGATCCGCCTCGATCGGGACCGCACCGCCGTGGACCCGTTGCAGACGCCCGTCGGTCTCCAACGCCTTCAGATCACGGCGAACCGTCTCCTGGGCGACGCCGAGCCGGCCCGCGACCGTCAGGACGTCGAGGCGACCGTCCTCGGTCAGCCAGTGCATGATCCGGGCGCGCCGCGCCGCGACGGCGGTGGGGTAGTCCTTCATGATCTCGTGAGCATGGTCACCTCGGGCACTCTTGGCTGAGTGCTACAAGAGTTCCATCGACTCGCGTGCTTGGGGCCGGATCTGCAGTTTCCGCCCGGAACCGGACCGGAACATCTCCAGCGCCTCGCCGTAGTCGTCCAGACAGAACGCATGACTCACCATGGCCTCGGCGTTCAGCGCGCCGGCGGTGAACATCTCGACGGCGCGACCGTAGGAGTTGAGCACCGCCATCGAGCCGGTGATGGTGAGTTCGTCGTTGTAGACCCGGAACGGGGAGAAGCTGGCTCGGGCGTCGGCGGCCGCCACGCCGAACTGCTGGAAGGTGCCGCCGCGCCGGACCCGCCCGAGCCCGTCCTCGATCGCGGCCACCACGCCGGTGCAGTCGATGACGACATCCCAGCCACCGCGACGGCTGACCTCGTCGGCCGAGAGCGCCAGTTCGCTGACGCCGACCTCCTTGGCGACGTCGAGCCGGGCGGGGTTCCGGTCGATCACGGTTACCGAGGCGGCGCCGGCTCGAGGGGCCAGCTGAGCCATCATCAGCCCCATCGTGCCGGCCCCGTAGATGAGGTAGTGCTCGCCCATGCGGCGCGGCAGCAGATCGAAACCACGGATGGCGCAGGACAGCGGCTCGATCAGCGCGGACAGCGCCAGATCGACGCCGCCGGCGAGGTGGTGCACGTTGCGCACCGGCGCCACCTGCAGCTCCGCGGTGGAGCCGTTCGTGCGCCCCACCCCGGATCCGTTCCAGTTCTCGCAGAGATTCGCCCGACCCACAGCGCAGAACGCACAGCTGCCGCAGGTCAGAGTCGGGTCCACCGACACCCGGTCGCCCGGCACGAATTCGGTGATCTGGTCGCCGACGGCCTCGACCACCCCGGAGGTCTCGTGGCCCGGGATGATCGGAAAGACCGTCGGCGCGAACTCGCCGTCGAGCACGTGCAGATCCGTCCCGCAGAGCCCGACCGCCTCGACCCGGACCAGCACGTCGCGTGGACCGACGTCCGGCTCGGGAACGTCCTCCAGACTCCACCGACCGGGCTCGGCGAAGACGACCGCGCGCACTTACTTCACCGCACCCATGGCCAAACCGCGGACCAGCCGCTTCTGGGCCAGCCAGCCGGCGACGATCACCGGGAGCACCGCGACGGTACAGGCGGCCGACAGGACGGCGAGGAACTGGCCGCGGCCGTCGACGAAGCTGCCCAGGAACGGCGGCGTCGTGCGGGCGACGACGGCGGTGAGCAGGTTCGCCAGGAAGTACTCGTTCCAGGCGAAGATGAAGCAGATCAGCGCGGCCGCAGCGGCCCCCGGGGCGACGATCGGCAGCGACACCTGCCACAACTCGCGGTTGTAGCCCGCACCGTCGATCTGCGCGGCCTCCACCACGGCCCGGGGCACCTCGGCGAAGAAGGAGCGCATCATCCACACCGCCAGCGGCAGGTTGATGCCGATGTAGAGCACTCCCAGCGCCCAGAGGTTGTCCAGCATGCCCAGGGTGCGCAGCAGCAGGAACACCGGGATGATCGACGCCGCCACCGGCATGAACTTGGTGGAGATGAAGAAGAACAGGGCGTCCTGCCACTTGCCGATCGGCCGGACCGACAGCGCGTACGCCGCCGGGATGGCCAGGCCCATCACCGCCACCGTGGAGAGCACGGAGACGAACAACGAGTTCAGCAGGTGGAGGCCCATGTTGCGACGGAACACGTCGACGTAGTTGTTGAGGGTCGGTTCGAAGAAGAACGGCGGGGGAAATTGCGCGGCCGCCGCCTCGGTCTTGAAGCTGTTGATCAGCATCCACAGCACCGGGAAGAAGAAGATGAACACCAGCACCCAGGTGACCGCCGTGACCAGATAGCCGACGATCTTGCGCTTGGTGAACTTGCTGGATCCGCCGCTCCGGCCCGCGGAAGCCGCCGACGTCGCCGTCGGGTTGGCAGTAGTGGTGGCCATCAGTCCTTTGCCTCCTCGGTGAAGACCTTGAACACAGTTCTCAGTGCCGCCGTGGCGAGCGCGATGGTCACGACCACGGTGATCACGCCGTAGGCGGCGGCCTCACCGATCTGTTGCCCGATGAAGGCGCGTTCGTAGAGCAGGTAGGGCAGTGTCTTGGTGCCGCCCGCACCCTTGGTCATGATGTTGACGGGGTCGAAGACCTGCACCATCAAGACGGTGCCGAGCAGGGCGGCCAGCTCGGCGTAGGTCCGCAGGTGCGGCAGCGTCATGTAGCGGAACGTCTGCAGGGCGTTGGAGCCGTCGACGTCGGCCGCCTCGAGGATGTCTCCGGACTGCGACTGCAGTCCGGCCAGCAGGATCAGCATCATGAACGGCGTGTACTGCCAGGTCAGGGTGAAGACGATGCTGAGTCCCGGGTGATCGGTCGTCCAGGCGATCCCGGGCAGGCCGAACCAGGACAGCACCAACGTGACGATGCCGCTGTCGGTGTCGAGGATGGAGTACTTCCAGAGCAGGGCGGCAGCGGCCGGCATGATCAGGAAGGGGGTGATGAGCAGCGTGCGGGCGATGGACTGCCCGGGGAACTTCCGGTCCAACAACATGGCGAAGAACAACCCGAGCACCATCGAGAGGATCATCGACAGTCCGACGATCCAGATGGTCGCCCACAGCGAGGGCAGGAAGACTCCGCCGGTAACCACGGCGATGTAGTTGTCGAAGCCGGCGAACGAGCGCTCCTCCGGGCGGGCCAGGTTCCAGTTCTGGAACGAGTAGTAGATCGTCACCAGGAACGGCACCTGGGTGATCAGGATCGCCACGATCAGTCCGGGCAGGATCAGTTTCCGGGCGAACTTCCGCTCGGCGAGATCTTGACCCTTGAGCTCGCCCTGAGGCGGGTGGGGAACCGAGCCGGGCGCAGCGACCGTATCGGTGTCGGTCCCGATAGTGGTGGACATCAACCCTCCTTCTGTTGGAGCTTGCCCGCTCGTTCAGCTATTCGTTGGCCGGCCTCGAGGGCCTGGTCGACCGATTGTCGACCGGCGATGGCGTCGACGATCTCCTGGGAGACCTGGTTGCCGACGTCTTGGAACTCCGGGATGGACACGTACTGGATGCCGGTCCACGGCTGCGGGTTCACCCCCGGCTTCTTCGGGTCGACCTCGTTCATGATCTCGGCGGTCAGTGGCGCGAACTCACCGCCCGCCGCCTTGTACTCCGGGATCTCGTACGTCGACAGCCGGGTTCCGGGCGGTGTCCGCGCCCAGCCGAGGGTCGATCCGACCAGCTTGAGATACTCCTTCGAGGTCGCCCACTTCACGAACTCCCAGGCGGCATCCTTGCTGTCGCTCTCGGCGTTGATACCGAGGTTCCACGACCACAGCCAGCCGGAGTCAGCCGTCTTCTCGATCGGAGCCCGGACGTAACCGACCTTGCCCTTGACCGGCGAGCTCTCCACCGAGCCGGCGGCCGACGTTGCGTCGTACCACATGGCGGCCCGATCGGTGCTGAACAGATCGAGGCACTCGGTGAAGCTGAAGGCGGCCGGGTCGGCCTGCCCGGAATCGGCCAGGGTCTGGAGGTAGAACGACACCGCTGCCTTCCATTGCGGCGACGTCAGTTGGGCCTCCCAGTTCATGTTGTACCACTGGCCGCCGAAGGTGTTGATCACGGTGGTCATGGACGCGAACAGGTCGCCCCAGCCGGGCTTGCCGCGAAGGCAGATGCCGGCCCGGTCGCCCGACTTCATCTGCCTGGCGAAGTCCGCGATCTGCTGCCAGGTCGGCCGCGCCGGCATCTCGATGCCCGCTTCCTCGAAGAGGTCCTTGCGGTACATGAGGAACGACGACTCGCCGTAGAACGGCAGGGCGTAGACCCGGTCCTCGAACGAGATCCCTTCCCGGACCGGCTTGAACAAGTCGTCGAGATCGTACGAGGTGTCCTGGCTGGCCTTGTCGGTCAGATCGACCAACCACTTGTTCTCGCCCCAGATCGGCACCTCGTACATGCCGACGGTCATGATGTCGTACTGCCCGCCGCCGGTGGCCACGTCCTGGGTGATGGCGTTCCGGAGGTCGCCCTCCTCCAGGAAGATGATGTTGACCTTGATGTCGGGGTGCAGTTTGTTGAACTCCGGCAGCAGTCGGTTCATGTCCTGCATCTGCGGGTTGTTGACGCTGGCGAGCGTGATCGTGGTGACGCCAGGGGGGTTGCCGAGCTCGCCGAACCCGGCGCAGCCGGAGACGGCGAGCGCGAAGCTCATGCCGAGTCCGACGATACCCAGGCGGCGCTGCTTGGTTGCGGTCATGCACGAGGCCCTTCTGATCGTGGCCGATTCTCTGCGTATCGCAGCCGTTTGAGTGTTGTGAGAAACCTAGCCCGTCACATGAGTGTGGTCTAGACTCCATCTGAGGTTTTCTCTTCGAATTCGTGCCCGTTTCTCTGGCGCAACCGGTTGCGGAGATGCTCTGGTCATGACGATGTATCCGCCCGAGCGACAGAAGGCGATCACGGACATGCTCCTGGGTCTGGACGACCAGCGCGCCACCGTGTCCTCGATCAGCGAACAGCTCGGCGTCACCACCGAAACGGTGCGGCGCGATCTGGACGTGCTGGAACGGCGTGGTCTTCTGCGCCGGGTCCGCGGCGGGGCCGAGCTGATGAACTCCACTCCGTTCGAGACGGCGCTGGCTGCTCGGCACGCGCTGCAGTTCGAGGACAAGATCACCATCGCTCGCACGGGTGGCCGCCGAACTGCCCGAGGACGGGGTCGTGATCTTGGACTCCGGGTCGCTGACCTTCGTCTGTGCCCAGGCGATGCCCAAGGATCGGCCGTTGGTGCTGGTCACCAACAACCTGCCCGCCGCTCAGTTCCTGGCCGGCTACGAGAATCTGCGGATCATGACGCTGCCCGGCATGATCCGCGGGCTGACGTCGGCCGCGGTGGACAACTGGACCCAGCGACGGCTGGGCACGCTGAGCGCCGACCTGGCCATCATCGGGGTCAACGGGCTCACCACCACCCAGGGCCTCACGACCACCAATCCCGAGGAGGCAGCGGCCAAGCGGGCGATGATGCTGGCCGCCCGGCGCCGGATCGTGCCGGTGATCTCGAGCAAGCTGGGCCGGAACTCGTTCTGCTCCTTCGCGTCGGTGTCGGAGGTCGATCTGATCATCACCGACCGACACGCCGACCCCGAGCTGGTCTCTGCGCTGGCCGCCGCCGGACCGGAGGTCGTCACCACCTGAGTTCGAGCGAGTCGGACGGTCGGCGTCCAAGGCGCGGATCCGGAGCGAGCGCACAATACAGTGGGGCGGTGTCAGAGGATCGAGCCGGCGGACGGCCACCACGGCGGACCGGGCGGCCAGTCGATCGCGGAGGCGGCAAACGGGATCGGGAGCGGCGACCGCCGAGCGGTCATGATCAGCGCCGGCCCGTGCGCGCCGGCCCCCGTGATCAAGACCGTCGGGATCAAGATCGCCGGTCGGAACGGGCGGCCCGCCCGTACGGAGCGGCCGCCGGTGCCACCGGGACTCGAGCGCAAGGAGGGGGAGCCTCGACTGCCTCCCGAGGTCGATCTGACGCGCTTGCACCGCTCGGTCCGGGCGGAGCTGCGCGGGCTGCCGAAGGATCTCGCCGACGTCGTGGCCGGTCATCTCGTCCTGGCCGGCGAGCTGATCGACACCGATCCCGAGCTGGCGTACCGACACGCCGAGGCGGCCCGGCGGCGGGCGGCCCGGCTTCCGATCGTGCGGGAGGCCGCCGCCGAGACCGCCTACGCGGCCGGGCGACTTCGACGTCGCGCTCAGCGAGTTCCGGGCGCTGCGCCGGATGACGGGCGTGCCCGACTATCTGCCGGTGATGGCCGACTGCGAGCGGGCGCTGGGCCGGCCCCAGGCGGCGATCAAGCTGGCCAAGGAAGCTCGGCAGGCGAACCTGGATCCGGCGCTCGCAGGTCGAGATGATCATCGTGGAGGCCGGGCGCCCGGGCCGATCTCGGCCAGTCGGCCGAGGCCCTGCGGATCCTCGAGCAGGCGACGCACGCCGCCGGTCCGCGCCGAGCGCGATACCCGAGTGCGGTGGCGCGGCTGGAGTACGCGTACGCCGACGCCCTGCTCCGGAACGGGAACGAGGCTGCCGCACGGCAATGGTTCGCCTCGGCCGCCGAGCTGGACGCCGACGGTGAGACCGACGCTGCGGTCCGGCGCGACGAACTCGACGGCATGATCATCGATCTTCGACGAATCCGCCTTCGACGACGACTCCGACGATCCCGACCGCTGCGGATCCGAGGATTCCCGTCGGTGACGGCCGCAGCCCTCATCGACGCCTACGACGCCGCGCTGTTCGATCTCGACGGCGTGGTCTATCTCGGGCCGGTGGCGGTGCCCGGAGCCGCCGAGGGGATCGCGGAGCTGCGCGACCGGCACGTCCGGGTCGGCTTCGTCACCAACAACGCCAATCGACCTCCCCAGGTGGTCGCCGAGCACCTCGCCGAGCTCGGCATCGAAGCCTCGCGGTCCGACGTGGTGACCTCGGCTCAGGCCGCCGCCCACCTGCTCGTGAGCTCGTTTCGGTCCCGGCGCCCCGGTGCTCGCCGTCGGTGGGGCGGGTGTCTGGGATGCGCTCGAGGAGCAGGGACTGATCGGGGTCCGCTCGGCAGAGGACGAACCGGTCGCGGTGATCCAGGGCTGGGGGGCCGAGCTCACCTGGGACGACCTCAACGAGGCGGCGATCGCCATCCACCGCGGCGCCCACTGGGTGGCGACCAACACCGATCCGACCCGACCGACCGACCGGGGCATCGTGCCCGGCAACGGTGCGGCCGTCGCGGCCGTACGGATGGCGGTGAACGCCGATCCGGAGGTCGCCGGCAAGCCGTACCGGCCGCTGCTGGACGAGACGGTGCAGCGGCTCGGCGCCACGCACCCGATCTTCGTCGGTGACCGGCTGGACACCGACATCGCCGGTGCTCATGCCGCCGGCCTGGACAGCATGCTGGTGCTTGACCGGTGCGCACTCCGCGGTCGACCTCTCGCGGCGGATCGGAGCAGTCGTCCGACCCACCTGGGCTACGACCTGCGGGCGCTCCTGGACCCGGCTCGTACGACGGCGATCGCGACCGAGCGACGAGGCTGTCCTGCGCGGGACCAGACCGCCCGGGTCCTGACGGATCAGATCACGATCACCACAGGCGTCGTCGACCGCGAGAACGCGCTGGACGCCGTGTGGGCTGCGGCGCAGCTCGGCTGGCGAGCTGCAGGACCGCGGACGGCCGGTCGACCCGGGACCGGTGCTCGACGTCGTCGTCCCCGTTCTCCACCGCGTTCAACTGCAGGCGACGGTCGGCTAGCGTGGGCTCCACGTGAAGGCCAGAGGCAGGGAAATGGTGGTAGAAACGGTGGGCAGACATGGTGGGTGAGGGCATCCAGAACTACGTCGACATGGCGGCCGGGTTGACCAAGGCCACCCGCGCCAAGGCCACCGCTGCGGCGAAGAGCCTGCTGGCGTCCGCCGGCCTGGAAGAGGTGGCCGCCGACGCGACCGACCGGGTCGGCAAGCTGACCGAGGAGATCATGGCGGCGAGCCGAGCGAACCGGGAACTGATGGGCAAGCTGATCGCGGCGGAGGTCGACAAGGCGGCCGCCAAGCTCGGCTTCGTCCGCGCCGAGGAACTGGACGACCTGCGCCGCGAGCTGGCCGAGCTTCGCATGAGCATGGCCCACGCGGCGGCTCACACCGACGGGCCACCGACCCCGCCGATGCCGGAGACGATGGTGTCCGACCCCCTGCAGGCCGATCCGTTCCTGGAGTCGCCGCTGACGGACGACCCGCTGCGGGCCGGCACCACGCCGCTCGATGAACCCGTCGACGCGCCGCCCATCGAGCCGATCGACGAACCGGTCGTCCCGCCGACGGCCGCGAAGAAGGCCGCGGCGAAGAAGGCCGTAGCGAAGAAGGCCGTAGCGAAGAAGGCCATAGCGAAGAAGGCCGTGGCGAAGAAGGCGCCCGCCACGAAGACCGCAGCCACGAAGACCGCAGCCACGCAGACCGCAGCGAAGAAGGCGCCATCCGAAGATGGCGGCGGTGACCGCACCGGCCAAGAAGGCAGTCGCGAAGAAGAGCTCCGCCGGCGAAGACGGTGACGGGCGCATGACCCAGCCGTCGACGCAATCCGGAGGGCCCGAGCCGCCGGAGACCGGCGACGCGCAGATCGACGCGGCGCTGGACCAGGTGCGCCAGCTCGAGGAGTTGCCGCTGAGTGATCACCACGATGTCCTGTCCGGTGCTCATGACGAACTCCACCAGGCTCTGCATCGTGATCACTCGGCCGAAGGTTCGCCCGGATCCGGCTGAGGCGGATCGAATCCGTTGGCTCGACTCGACGTGTCCCTGGTGCAGCGGGGACTGGCCAGGTCCCGCACCCAGGCGCAGGCGCTGATCGCGAGCGGGGTCGTTTCGCGCAACGGAACTGTCGTCCGGCGGCCCGCCGAACCGGTGAGCGACGGCGACGTGCTCACCGCGGAGCCGGAGCCGTACGTGTCGCGGGCGGCGTACAAGCTGCTGGGAGCGCTGTCGGATCTCCAGTTGACGGTGTCCGGACGCGCCCTGGACGCCGGGGCCGCCGCCGGCGGATTCACCCAGGTGTTGCTGGAGCGTGGCTGCTCGCAGGTCATCGCGATCGATGTGGGCAGCGGTCAGCTGGATGATCGCGTGCGTGACGACCCGCGCGTCGTCGTGCACGAGCGGTTCAACCTCCGGGAGCTGAGTCTGGACCAGGTCGGGGGAGAGGCCGTCGACCTCGTCGTGGCCGACGTCTCGTTCATCTCGTTGAGCATGCTGGTCGGCCCGTTCAGCTCGGTGGTGCGCCGTGACGGAGTCATGCTGTTGATGATCAAGCCGCAGTTCGAGGTGGGTCGCGACCGACTCGGGCGCGGCGGCGTCGTCCGAGAGCCCGACCTGCAACGGGACGCGATCCGCCGCGTGCTGGACGCCGCACAGGAACACGGCTGGTGTGCGACCCAGGTCGTCCCCAGCCGGCTGCCCGGCGCGGCCGGCAATCGTGAGTTCTTCGCGCTGCTGCGTTCGACCGAGTCCGTGGCCGAACTCGGGGCATGACTGAGTCGGACGTACGGGAGCGCCTCCGGAAGCGACTCCGGGCGGCGATGAGCGCACGGGACCGCGTCGCCGTGACGGCCTGAGGTCGGCGATCTCCGCCCTGGACAACGCCGAGGCGATTGAGCTGACCGAGGTGACCGAGGCCGACGGGCGCCGATCGGTCGCCGGTCTCCGGGGAGCACGTGGCCGGCGGTGTCGTCGGTCTGGGTGCCGCCGAGGCCGCGCGGCGGGTGCTGAGTGTGGCACAACAACACGAGGTGATGAGCAACGAGATCGCCGACCGGCGGTCAGCCGCCGACGAGTACGAACGTCGGGGAGCGGCGGAGTCGGCGCTACGGCTCCGCGAGGAGGCAGCAGTCCTCGAACGGGCCCTCGGGCCGGCGGACTAGCGCCCCTATGCTGGGGCAGGTGACGCCCGCCGATCCCGCCGGCTCCGGCCTTCGCCGGGTGGGTGTGCTGACCCACCTCGGGCGCCCGGAGGCGATCGACACGGCCGTCCGGCTCATCGAGGGACTGGCGGTCTCGGGCATCCGGTGCGCGGTGCCCGCCGACGATCTGGATGTGCTCACCAAGCGGGTCTCGGCGGCCGACGTGGAACCGATGCAGCCGAGCGACGTGGCCGAGACCGGGACTTCGAGCTCATGATCGTCCTGGGCGGCGACGGCACGATCCTGCGCGGGGCGGAATGGGTGCTCGCCTCCGACACCCCGCTGCTCGGCGTGAACCTGGGTCACGTCGGCTTCCTCGCCGAGGCCGAGTCGTCGGAGATCGACAGCATCGTGCGCCACGTCGTCGACTGCAGCTACACGGTCGAGGAGCGGTTCACCATCGACGTGACCGTACGCGAGGACGGCAATGTCCTGTGGTCCTCGTTCGCGATCAACGAGGTGTCCATCGACAAGGCGGCCCGGGAGCGGATGCTGGAGCTCGCTGGTGGAGGTCGACCGGCGTCCACTGTCCCGCTGGGCCTGCGACGGCCTGCTGCTCTCCACGCCGACCGGGTCGACGGCGTACGCGTTCTCGGCCGGCGGTCCGGTCATCTGGCCGGAGGTCGACGCGCTGTTGATCATGCCGCTCAGTGCGCACGCGCTGTTCGCCCGGCCGCTGGTCGTGGGACCGACATCGACGGTCACCGTGCAGCTCGTCCACGGCTCGCCGACCCACGGCGTGGTCTGGTGCGACGGGCACCGCTCCACCGAGTTCCAGAGCGGGATGGAGATCGAGGTCGTGCAGGGGCGGCACCGGCTCCGGCTGGCCCGGCTGTCGGAGTCGCCGTTCACCAACCGCCTGGTCAACAAGTTCCGGCTGCCGGTCGACGGCTGGCGCGGCCACGCCGAACGGGAACGGCGGCTGGATCTCCCGCCGGTTCTCTGCGTGACCGAGCGGCGTCATCGCGGGAGCCGACGTCGGGCACCGGCGGGTGATCGATCGTCGAGCTGCGGATCGCCGATCTGGGCGTGATCGACGGACGCCGCGCTGGCGCTCGACCCCGGCCTGACGGTGGTCACCGGAGAGACCGGAGCCGGCAAGACCATGATCGTCAGCGGTCTGGAGCTGCTGCTCGGCGGTCGGTCGGACCCCAAGACCGTCCGCGCCGGCGCGGAGCGGGCGCGGGTCGAGGGGCGGTTCCAGATCGGCGGCGACGCGGTCAGCGGCGGTCAGGTTCTCGAGCTCGGCGGCGTGCTCGAGGACGATGAGCTCCTGGTGGCCCGTCAGGTCACGACGACCGGACGCTCCCGCGCGTACGTCGGCGGGCGCCCAGGTGCCGGCCGGGATCTGCGCCGAGCTCGTCAGCCGGCTGGTCACGATCCACGGACAGTCCGAGCAGCTCCGGCTGGCCGACCGGGATCGCCAGCGGGAGATGCTCGATCGGTTTCGCCGGTGCCGCGCAGTCGGAGCGGTTGGCGGCCTACCGGCAGCGCGTACGCCGAACACCGCGCGGCCGTCGCGGAGCGGGCGCAGCTGCAGAACGACGAGCGGGAACGGATGCGGGAGATCGACCTGCTCACGTTCGGCCTGGAGGAGATCGCGCGGGTCGCTCCCGCAGCCCGGCGAGGACGTCGCCCTGGCCGCCGAGGCCGCGCGATTGCAGTCGGCCGACGATCTGGCGGCCGCCGCGCGCGACACCACGGCGGCACTGGCGGGTGACGACGACGAGGCCGGCGGAGCACTGGCGGCGATCGCTGCGGCCCGCGCCTCGGCGGAGCGGCTCGCTGCCGTCGATCCGGCCACCAGGCCCCTGGCGGAACGGGTGGCCGAGGCCGGCTATCTGCTCACCGAGGTCACCGGTGACGTCGCGCGTTACCTCGAGGACCTCGAGGTCGAGCCCGGCCGGCTGGAGCAGATCGCCGAGCGGCGCTATCGCCTGAGCGGCCTGACCCGGAAGTACGGCGCGACCTGTGACGAGGTTCTCGCCTGGGCCGCGGCCTCGGCCGAGCGGCTGGCCGGCCTCGAGTCGGCCGACGAGCGGATCGCCGCCTTGTCGGCCCGGATCGCCGCAGCTCGACGCCGAGCTGGCCGCCGCGGCGGAGGAGCTGCGGGCGGCTCGCCGGGAGGCGGCCAGGAGGATCGAGGACCGCATCGGCGACGAGCTCGCAGCCCTGGCGTTGCCGCAGGCCCGGTTGCGGTTCGCCGTCACCGAGGCCGAGCCGGGACCGGACGGGGCCGACCAGGTCGAGCTCCTGTTCAGCGCCAACCCCGGTGCCGAGCTGCGGGGCCTGGGCCGGGCGGCCTCCGGCGGCGAACTGTCCCGGGTCCGGCTGGCCCTGGAGGTGGTGCTCGCCGACAGCCGGGAGGTCGGCACGCTGGTCTTCGACGAAGTGGACGCCGGCGTCGGCGGCAAGGTCGCCGTCGAGGTCGGCCGTCGGCTGGCTGCTCTGGCCCAGCACACCCAGGTCGTCGTCGTCACCCACCTGGCCCAGGTGGCAGCGTTCGCCGACCGCCACTTCGTGGTGGTGAAGTCCGACGACGGCCAGGTGACGACCAGCGGCGTACGGCTCGTCGCCGACAGCGAGCGGGCCGCCGAGCTGGCCCGGATGATGGCGGGCCTGGAGACGACCCAGTCCGCTCTGGCCCACGCCGGTGAGCTGCTGGAGTTGGCGGAACGAGCGTCTGGCTGAGTTGCGGGAGGCTGATGCGTGCCCGAGTGGTGCGTTCTGGTTGCTTCGGCAGCCGTGAAGGCGCAGAAACGCACCGCTCGAGAGGCTCGCGCCCTGAGCCGCTGTCTAGTCCGGGCCTTCGGCGTTGCAGCCGCGGAGGAACGACTCGACGTACTCGTCGCGATCCACGTCCCCCCGACCCCGGCGCCGGGGAACACGAGGACCTGCTCCGGCGGGCGATCATGGCGCTGTCCCAGTCGAGGATCATGACGGTCGCGTCCGGCCCGACCAGGACGTTGCTCGCGTACAGGCCGGCATGACAGAGCACCCAGCGACTCCGGTCGGTATTCATCCGCCCGAGGAGTCGGTCGGCCGCCGCCGCCAGGCGCTCGATCCGGCTCCGGTGCTCGATCAGCACGCCGCCGATCGCCTGCCGAGCTTCGCGCCGCCAGCGGTCGTCGAGCGGCTCGTCCGGCACACGGCTCCTCAGGGCCGCGGGGATCGGAGCGCCATCGAGCAGACGGACAACCTGTTCCACGGCTTCGAGCACGCCCGACAACTGCGGCGCCTCGAACCCGTTGTGGCCCGGCCCGAACGGCCACACGACGACCGAGGAGCCGTCCATCCGAGTGACCGTCTCGTGGTCCAGCGAGAGCACCGGCACCAAGATCTCGCTGCGTTTCAAGGGCGCGACTCCCGCACACACCGCGGCGCCGGTTTCTGGTGCGCCGTCCTGCCGCACCTTGGCGAACCACCCGCCTGCTCGCCGACGGCCCGGAAGGTCATCGCCGCCGAGTCGGCGCCCTTGCGCGAGCGTTCCAGCCGCCGCACCAGCAGCCCGTACGCCTCGCGGAGGTGAGAGCTCAGCCGGTCCTGGTCCACTCCGATCACCTCCTCGGCGCGTCTGTAACCGGAGCGTAGCGAGACGCTTGCTAGGCTGGAGGCCCGTGGGAGCCCGCGCGCGAATCACCAAGCATCTGTTCGTCACCGGCGGAGTCGCCTCTTCGCTCGGCAAAGGGCTCACAGCCTCCAGTCTGGGCAATCTGCTGATCGCCCGTGGCCTCAAGGTCACGATGCAGAAGCTGGACCCGTACCTCAACGTGGACCCCGGGACGATGAACCCGTTTCAGCACGGCGAAGTCTTCGTCACCGAGGACGGCGCGGAGACCGATCTGGACATCGGACACTACGAGCGCTTCCTCAACGTGAACCTCGCCGCGCACGCCAACGTGACCACCGGCAAGGTGTATTCATCGGTGATCGCCAAGGAGCGCCGCGGGGACTACCTGGGCGACACGGTGCAGGTCATCCCGCACATCACCAACGAGATCAAAGACCTGATGATCGGGATGGGCGGGCCCGACATCGACGTCGTCATCCACGAGATCGGCGGCACGGTCGGTGACATCGAGTCGCTACCGTTCCTCGAAGCCGCCCGGCAGGTGCGCCACGACGTGGGGCGCGAGAACGTGTTCTTTCTGCACGTCTCGCTGCTGCCGTACATCGGTCCCAGCGGCGAACTGAAGACCAAGCCGACCCAGCACTCGGTGGCCGCTCTGCGGCAGGTCGGCATCCAGCCCGACGCGCTGGTCTGCCGGGCCGATCGGGAGATCCCGGAGTCGGTGAAGCGGAAGATCTCGCTCATGTGCGACGTCGACGAGTCCGCGGTGGTGGCCGCGATCGACGCGCCGAGCATCTACGACATCCCGAAGGTGCTCCACTCCGAGGGACTGGACGCGTACGTGGTGCGGCGCCTGGACCTGCGGTTCCGGGATGTCGACTGGACCGCCTGGAACGACCTGCTGGACCGGGTGCACAAGCCCAAGGAGGAGGTGGTCATCGCGTTGGTCGGCAAGTACGTCGACTTGCCGGACGCCTATCTCTCGGTCTGCGAGGCACTCCGGGCCGGCGGCTTCGCCAACCGCGCCAAGGTGGTCGTCCGCTGGGTCGCCTCGGACACCTGCCAGACGCCCGAGGGTGCGGCCCGCGCGCTGGCCGACGTCGACGGGGTCTGCATCCCGGGTGGGTTCGGCATCCGCGGCGTCGAGGGCAAGGTCGGCGCCGTCCGCTACGCCCGGGAGAACCAGATCCCGATCCTCGGTCTCTGCCTCGGTCTGCAGTGCATGACCATCGAGGTGGCCCGGCACCTGGGCGGACTCGACGGTGCCGACTCCAGCGAGTTCAACCCCGACGCCCCCCATCACGTCATCGCAACCATGGCCGAGCAGCTGCACATCGTCTCGGGTGACGGCGATCTCGGGGGCTCGATGCGGCTCGGGTCATACCCGGCCGAGCTGCAGCCGGGATCGTTGGTCGCGAAGCTGTACGGGCAGACCGAGGTCGCCGAACGTCACCGCCACCGCTACGAGGTGAACAACGCCTACCGAGCGACCCTCGAGGGGGCCGGGCTGGTGATCAGCGGCATGTCGCCCGACTCCCAGTTGGTCGAATTCGTCGAGCTGCCGACGGAGGTGCACCCCTACTTCGTCGCCACCCAGGCGCACCCCGAGCTGAAATCTCGGCCGACCGCGCCGCACCCGTTGTTCGTCGGCTTGGTCGAGGCCGCCCTGGACCGGCGGCTGGCCACCCGACTGCCGGTCGATGGCCACCAATAAACAGCAACCGGTGAACGCAACCAATAATCTTCAGCGGTGATCCTGCTCTCCCGCGAACAGCTCGTCGACGAATCGCTCGCCTGGCCGGTGACCGGCACGCGGGTGCTGGCCGAGGGGAAGATCGGCACCTTCGTCGAGGACCAGGTCTCCACCCCGGACGGGGAGAGCATGGCGCGGGAGTACCTGCACCATCCCGGGGCGGTGGGCATCATCGCCCTCGACGATTCCGACCGGGTGGCACTCGTCCGGCAGTACCGGCATCCCGTACGGCACCGGCTGATCGAGCCGCCGGCCGGGCTCCTGGACGTGCACGGAGAGGACCCGCAGCTCGCGGCCCGGCGTGAGCTGGCCGAGGAGGTCGGCCTCGCCGCGGAGACGTGGCACGTGCTGGTCGATCTGTTCACCACACCCGGCATTCTCGCCGAACGGCTCCGCGTCTATCTCGCCCGCGATCTCGTGGAGGTCGACGCGCCGGACGGCTTCACCCGGAGCGGTGAAGAGGCCCACATGGACACCGTCTGGGCGCCGTTGCCGGACCTGGTCGACGCGGTCCTGGCCGGCGACCTGCACAACCCCACCATGATCAGCGGAGTGCTGGCGACCTGGGCGGCCCGGCAGCGGAACTACGCCGGCCTGCGTTCTGCGTGATTGTGGTCCCCTCGACCGACTGGGGCGCCGGCGCAGGACAGTGGGGATGTGGAGCTGCTGCGGGATTTTGCCGAGCTCGGCCGCGCGGACATCGCCATCGCGGGGGGCAAGGGGGCGAATCTCGGCGAGTTGGTCCGAGCCGGGCTCGACGTTCCGCCGGGTTTCGTGCTCACGACCGATGCGTACCGCCGGTTCGTCGCCGAGAACGGCATCGACGTCGTCCGGCCTCCCGAGCTGATCCGTGACCAGCTCACGTCCGGCACGGTGTCGGACGACCTGCGGCGATCGCTGCTGGGCCGCTCGATCGTCGCACGCGAGTACGGCATCCCGGCCGTCCTCGGCACGGGCGTCGCAACCCGGAAGATCCCCGACGGAGCGCGTATCCGGCTCGACGGTGACCGCGGCCGGGGGCGGCTGCTGGACACGGCGGAGGCCGACACGGACGGGCCGGACGGCGTCGTCGGGGACGGCGGGACGCGCCGGTCCGGAGTGCTGGTGGTCGTCGTCGGCGTTGCCGCAGCGGCGCTGGTCGGCTGGCTGCTCGTGCGCCGGCGAAGAGGCCGGTACCCCGGCGCCGGGCACCGTCCCGTGGGATGATCGGGGCGGGCGCCATCCTGGGTGCCCGCGGGTTCTCAGCAGGCACAACTGGAGGAGGGCCAGATGCAGATCGGCGTGCCGACCGAGGTCAAGAACCACGAATACCGGGTCGCCATCACCCCTGCCGGGGTCAACGAGTTCGTACGGAACGGTCACTCGGTGCTGGTCGAGGCCGGGGCCGGAATCGGCTCATCGATCACCGACGCGGAGTTCGAGGGCGCCGGCGCCACGATCGCCGCCGGCTACGACCAGGTGTGGTCGGAGGCCGACATGATCTTGAAGGTCAAAGAGCCGATCGCCGTCGAGTACGACCGGATGCGGCCGGGTCAGGTGCTGTTCACCTACCTCCATCTGGCGGCGGGCCGGGACTGCACCCATGCCCTGCTCGATCAGAAGGTCATCGGGATCGCGTACGAGACCGTCCAACTGCCGAACGGTGCGCTGCCACTCCTGGCGCCGATGAGTGAGGTGGCCGGTCGGCTCGCGCCGCAGGTCGGCGCATACCACCTGATGCGCCAAGGTGGCGGTCGAGGGACCCTGATGGGTGGCGTCTCGGGGGTCTACGCCGCGAAGGTCGTGGTCATCGGGGCGGGTGTCTCGGGCATGAACGCTGCCGCGATCGCGCTCGGCATGCAGGCCGAGGTCTTGTTGCTGGACAAGAACATCGACAAGCTCCGCGAGGTCGACCGGATCTACCAAGGTCACCTCCAGACCGTCGCCTCCAACGCGTTCGAGGTGGAACGGGCCGTGCTCGACGCCGACCTCGTCATCGGGGCCGTACTCGTGCCCGGCGCCAAGGCACCGATGTTGATCAGCAACGAGTTGGTGTCGCGGATGCGTCCCGGGAGTGTGCTGGTCGACATCGCCATCGACCAGGGCGGATGCTTCGAGGATTCGCGGCCGACCACGCACGACCGGCCGACGTACCCCGTGCACAACTCCGTGTTCTACTGCGTGGCCAACATGCCCGGCGCGGTGCCGCACACCTCGACGTACGCCCTGACGAACGTGACCCTGCCCTACGCGGTGAGCCTGGCCAACAAGGGCTGGCAGGACGCGCTACGTGCGGACCCGGCCCTGGCCCTGGGTCTCAACACCTACGAGGGCGAACTGGTCTCCGCTCCGGTCGCCCAGGCCCACGGGATGCCCCACCGGGAACTCACGGAGGTGCTGGCCTGACCCTGAAAAGCGCCCACTCGCTCCGTGGCGGCACCCAGTTCGCGGCGTGTCGCGGGTCGGGCCCTGATCGAGTGGGGCATTTTCAGGGTCAGCGCCTCCCATGACCGCCGTTGCCGAGCTCGCCGGCTCCTATCTCGACCACCTCCGGGTCGAGCGTGGGGTATCGCAACACACTGCCGCGGCCTACCGCCGCGATCTCGTCCGCTACGCCGACTTTCTGGCCGAGCGCGGTGTCGTCGAGCCGGATCACATCACGTCCGCTCTGGTGAGCGAATTCGCCATGTCCTTGCGCGAGGGCGAACCGGACCCCGGCGGCGAGGGCTGGCGGCGACCGCCGCTGGCCCCGGCGAGCGTGGCCCGCACCGTCGTCGCGGTGCGCAGCCTGCACCGGTTCGCGGTGGAGGAGGGCGTGACCGCCTATGATCCTGCGCACGCCGTCACTCCGCCGCGACCGCCGCGGCGGCTCCCCAAGGCGCTTGGTCACTCCGAGGTGCAGGCCATGCTGGAGACGCCGGCAACCGACACCGTGCTCGGGCTGCGCGATGCGGCCCTGCTCGAGTTGCTGTACGGGACCGGAGCGCGGATATCGGAGGCGGTCGGTCTGGACGTCGACGAGGTCGTCCGCGCGGTGAGCGCACCCACGGAGGTCACGCCCGGGCTCCGGCTGTTCGGCAAGGGCAGCAAGGAGAGGGTGGTGCCGCTCGGCACCTTCGCCCGGCGCACCCTGGACGCCTACCTGGTGCGCGCCCGACCGGAGCTGGCCGCGAAAGGCCGCGGAACACCCGCCCTGTTCCTCAACGCGCGCGGCGGTCGGCTGTCGCGGCAGAGCGCCTGGACGATCCTCCGCACGGCGGCGGAGCGGGCCGGCATCACCGCCGACGTCTCGCCCCACACCTTGCGACACTCCTACGCCACCCACCTGCTCGACGGCGGGGCCGACGTGCGCGTCGTCCAGGAGCTGCTCGGCCACGCCTCGGTGACCACGACGCAGATCTACACCCTCGTGACGGTTGACCATTTGCGCGAGGTGTACCTGACCGCACATCCTCGGGCGTACTAGGCTTCCGCGAATACTAGGGACTTGGTTGGGCTGCTGGTCGAGAGGAAGCCGCGATGGAGCATTCTCACGACGGAGCCGTCGGGCCGACCGCGACCATGCAGATCGAGCCTGAATTCGCGTCCGAGATCGAGACCGTCCGAGAGGCCGACGTCGAACTGGGACCGACCGGGCGTCCCTGGCCGGATCTGCCCGACCCGCCGCCGGTCAGCCAGCACGGCCCAGCGGTGGTCATCGCCATGTGCAACCAGAAGGGCGGGGTGGGGAAGACCACCACCACGATCAATCTCGGTGCCGCGCTGGCCGAAACCGGCCGCAAGGTGCTGCTGGTGGACTTCGATCCGCAGGGTTCGCTGTCGGTCGGGCTGGGTGCGAACCCCCACACGCTGGACAAGAGCATCTACAACCTGCTGCTGGCCAGGGACGCCGACCTCGACGACGTCATCTCGGCCACCGGTGTCGACGGACTCGACCTCCTGCCGAGCAACATCGACCTGTCCGCGGCCGAGATCCAGCTGGTCTCCGAGGTCGCGCGGGAGCAGACGCTGAGGCGGGTGCTGGACCCCGCACGGGACCGCTACGACCTGATCCTCATCGACTGCGCACCCTCGCTCGGTTTGCTGACGGTGAACGCCCTGACCGCCGCCGACAAGGTCATCATGCCGCTGGAGTGTGAGTTCTTCGCGCTTCGCGGCATCGCACTCCTCACCGACACGATCGCCAAGGTCCAGGACCGGCTCAACCCCCAGCTCGAGGTGCTCGGCATCCTCGGCACCATGTACGACCCCCGGACGCTGCATGGCCGCGAGGTGCTGGAGCGGGTGGTGCAGGCCTTCGGCGACACCGTCTTCCACTCCGTGATCCGCCGTACGGTCAAGTTTCCGGAGACCACGGTGGCGGGGGAGCCGATCACCAGCTACGCCTCGACATCGGCCGGCGCGGCCTCCTACCGGACGCTCGCCAAAGAGGTGCTCCTGCGTTGTCAGACTGGATGAGCTCCGCCGCGGACGTCGATTCCACCCCGGATCAGGAGGGTCCGCGGGGTTCGGGCCGAGTCCGGCACGAGGAGAAGATCACGGTTTACGTCAGCCGCGACGAGCTGTTGGCCCTGGAGCAGGCGCGGCTGACCCTTCGAGCCCATCACGGGACGGCCGTGGACCGGGGCCGAATCGTGCGCGAGGCACTGGCCGCCACCCTGGCCGACCTGACCGACCGTGGCTCGGAGTCCGAACTGGTGCGACGACTGACCCGGCCGTGAGCGTGAGCTCGACGTCGACTCGGTGTCCGACAGCCCGTTCGAGGTCCATCTCCAGAACTTCTCGGGACCGTTCGACCTGCTGCTGCAGCTGATCGCCCGCCATCAGTTGGATGTGACGGAGGTGGCGCTCTCCCGGGTCACCGACGAGTTCATCGCCTACATCAAGGCCGGCGGGCGGGACTGGGACCTGGACGAGACCAGCCAGTTCCTGGTGGTCGCCGCCACCCTGCTCGATCTCAAGGCCGCCCGGCTCCTGCCGGCCGGCGAGATCGAGGACGCTGAGGACCTCTCCTTGCTCGAGGCCCGCGACCTGCTCTTCGCCCGACTGCTGCAGTATCGCGCCTACAAGCAGGTGGCGGACTTCCTCGGGCGGACACTGGCCGAGGAGGAACGGCGGCTCGTCCGCGACGTCGACCTCGAGCCGCGCTTCACCCGGCTGTTGCCCGAGGTCGTCCTGGACGTCTCCCCGGAACGGTTCGCCGCGCTGGCGGCCAAGGCGTTGACCCCGGCCCCGGCGGATGTGATCTCGCTCGCGCATCTCCATGCGCCGGCGGTCAGTGTCCGTGATCAGGCCGGTGTGGTCGTGGACCGGCTGCGTCGGACCCGTACGCTCACGTTCCGGGCGCTCACCGCCGACTCGCCCGACCGGGTCACCACCGTGGCGCGGTTCCTCGCTCTGCTCGAGTTGTTCCGGGAGGGCGCGGTGGCGTTCGAGCAGCTGACCCCGCTCGGCGAGTTGACCGTACGCTGGACGGGCTCCGAAGCCGGGGAACTGGAGATCACCGATGAGTACGACGACCACGAATCCGGGCAGCCGGCTGCCGCGGAAGGACGCGATGACTGACCAGGCCGGCGCTCGCCCCGAACCGGTGTCGGCCTCCGACATCTCGGGTCCGGTCGAGGCGTTGCTGTTGTTGGCGAACGATCCGGTGAACGAGGTGGATCTCGCCGAGGCGCTCGGTGTGCCGACCGGAGTGGTCGAGGATTGCCTGGCCGAGTTGGTGGCCTTCTACGACGAGACCGGGCGCGGCTTCGAGTTGCGCCGACTCGGTGGCGGCTGGCGGTACTACACCCGCGAGGAGCACGCCGACCTCATTGCGGCGACGCTGGTCAAGGACGCGCAGGCCAAGCTGTCCCAGGCGGCGCTGGAGACGCTGGCGGTGGTCGCCTACTCACAACCGATCTCCCGGAGCCGCATTTCGGCCGTCCGCGGGGTCAACGTGGACGGCGTCGTCCGCACGCTGGTCGCGCGCGGGCTGATCGCCGAGGCCGGACATGACGCCGACTCCGGGCGCCGTCACGTTCGTGACGACCGGGCACTTCCTGGAGCGAATGGGGCTGGACACCCTGGACGAACTGCCGCCGCTCGCCCCGCATCTGCCGGAGGCCTCCGAACTCGAGGCGGAGTTGAGCTCGCTGGCCTCCTCGATCCCTGAGCCGGTCGAAGGGCCTTCGACAGGCTCAGGCAACGAAAATGGCTGAGGGCGTACGCCTGCAGAAGGTGCTCGCCGCCGCCGGGGTGGCGTCGCGCCGGGCGGCCGAACAGCTGATCGCGGAGGGGCGGGTCGAGGTCAACGGCCGGTTGGTCACCGAGCAGGGGATGCGGGTCGATCCGGACGCCGACGTCGTGCGCGTGGACGGTTCACGGATCCCACCGCGCGGCGCCACGTCTACCTGGTGCTCAACAAGCCGCGCGGCGTCGTGTCGACGTTGGACGATCCGGAGGGCCGGCGCGACCTGCGTGAATTCCTGGCCGACCGCAAAGAGCGGCTGTTCCACGTGGGCCGGCTGGACACCGAGACCACCGGTCTGCTGATCTTGACCAACGACGGAGAGTTCGCTCAGCGGGTGGCCCATCCGTCCTATGAGGTGCCGAAGACCTATCTGGCCGAGGTCGCCGGAATCGTGACGCCGGCGGCGCTGAATCGCCTGCGCAAGGGCGTACGGCTCGAAGACGGGCCCGTCCGGCCGGACGCCGTGAAGGTCGTCTCCACCGGTGGCGAGAGGAGCGGCGACAAGTCGGCGGGCAAATCACTGGTGCGGATCACGTTGCACGAGGGCCGGAACCGGATCGTCCGCCGTACGATGGAAGCGGTCGGGCATCCCGTGACGACGATTGTCCCGGGTCGGCATCGGGCCGATCCGGCTGGGCAATCTGGCGGTGGGCAAGACGCGGGACCTGACTCGCGAGGAGCTCGGGACTGCTGCTGGATCTCATCAGCCAGCCCCCGGCTCCCGCGGCCAACGTCATCGACGACGACCCGAGCAGCTTGAACGAAGGTGACTGAGAGACCCATGCATCGCCGTATCTACGGTCTGGAGACCGAGTACGGCGTCGCCTGCACCTCCGGCGGCGCCCGCCGGCTGACCCCCGACGAGGTGGCCCGCTACCTGTTCCGCCGGGTGGTGACCTGGGGCCGGTCGTCCAACGTGTTCCTGCGCAACGGATCCCGGATCTACCTCGACGTCGGTTCGCATCCCGAGTACGCCACCGCGGAGTGCGACGACCTGATCCAGTTGATCAACCACGACCGGGCCGGCGAGCGGATCCTCGAGGACCTGATCATCGACGCTGAGCACCGGCTCGCCAGTGAGGGCATCAGCGGTGACATCTACTTGTTCAAGAACAACACCGACAGTCACGGCAACTCCTACGGCTGCCACGAGAACTACCTGATCTCCCGGATCGGCGACTTCTCCAAGATCACCGATGTTCTCGTGCCGTTCCTGGTCTCGCGGCAGTTGATCTGCGGTGCCGGCAAGCTGCTGCACACCGCCCGAGGCGCGGAGTTCAGTGTCAGCCAGCGGGCCGAGCACATCTGGGAGTCGGTGTCGTCGGCCACCACCCGGAGCCGGCCGATCATCAACACCCGGGACGAGCCGCACGCCGACCCGGAGCGTTACCGGCGGCTGCACGTCATCGTCGGCGACTCCAACATGAGCGAGACGACGACGCTGCTGAAGGTCGGCAGCGCCGAGTTGGTCCTCCGGTTGATCGAGGCCGGCGTGCCGATGCGCGACTTCACGCTGGAGAACCCGATCCGCGCGATCCGTGATCTCAGCCGGGATCCGTCCGGTCAGGTCACCGTCGCGCTGTCCAACGGGCGTCGGATGTCGGCCCTGTCGCTGCAGACGGAGTACTACGAGAAGGTCAGCGAGTTCGTCCGCCGCGAGGGCCTCGGCGGCACCACCGTTGACCGCGTGCTGGAGTTGTGGGAGCGCACCGTACGCGCGGTCGCCGAGGACAAGCTCGAACTGATCGACACCGAGATCGACTGGGCGATCAAGAAGAAGCTGCTGGAGCGGTACGCCGACAAGCACCGGCTGAATCTGGCCGATCCGCGGATCGCCCAGCTCGACCTGGCCTACCACGACATCCGCCGCGGTCGCGGGCTGTTCTCGCTGCTGGAGGCACGTGGACTCGCCGCCCGGGCCACGACCGACCCGGCGATCTTCCGGGCCAAGTCGATCCCGCCGCAGACCACCCGGGCCAAGCTGCGCGGCGAGTTCATCCGCGCCGCCCAGGAGGGCCGGAACGACTACACCGTCGACTGGGTGCACCTGAAGCTCAACGACCAGGCCCAGCGCACCGTGCTCTGCAAGGACCCGTTCGTCGCCGTCGACGAGCGGGTGGAGCGGCTGATCGCCTCGATGCGCCGCCCGGGAGCCTGACCGCGCCCACCTGACCCCTGCAGACCCTGCCGACCTCACCAACCGGGCCGCACCCTTTTCTCCTGCCGGGCACCATCTGCAGAGGGTGCGACGTTGGAGTAACGGGTGCCGCCGTCGAGACGCGGGCCCCTCCGCGAATGACAGGTAAGGTTCTCCGGTGCGTTTCTCTGCCCGCAAGTTGGCCGTCGTCGCTGGTCTGACGACGGCCCTCGCCGTTGTCGCCGGCTGCGGTGGTGGCACGGCCGACCACCACCAACGTCCCCGGCCGCGACGGCGTCCCCGTCGGCGGCGGCTCCGACGCCGACGCCGACCCCGGCCAAGCCGAAGGTGACGGCGTCCACCAACCTGGACGCGATCAAGGTCGACGGGGACTACGGCAAGGTCGCCGAAGATCACCTTCAAGGCGCCCTGGGCCATCGACAAGACACGCACCGAGGTGCTCCAGGCGGGCAAGGGGCCCACGGTCCAGGCCGGTCAGAGCGTCTCCGTCAACTACTACGGGGTCAACGGACGCACCGGCAAGAAGTTCGACGAGTCGTTCAGCCGCGGACAGGCCGATCACCTTCAGCCTGGCCCAGGTCGTGCCGGGATTCTCCAAGGGTCTGACCGGCCAGAAGCAGGGGAGCCGGGTGCTGATCGCCATGCCCGGCGCCGACGGGTACGACGCCTCCGGCGGCAGCCCGCAGGCCGGCATCGAGGTCGGCGACACGCTGATCTTCGTGGTCGACATCGAGGCGACGACGCTCAGCGGCCCCGAGGGCACCGCGGTTGCGCCGAAGGCCGGGTTGCCGAGGTGAGCGACAACAAGGCTGACAACAAGGGTGTCCCCGAGGTGACGGTCCCCAAGACCGCGCCACCGAAGACTCTGGTGGTGCAACCGGTGATCAAGGGCGACGGCCCGAAGGTGGGCGCCGCCGATCTCCTCACCTTCGACTACGCCTGGTACACCTGGGACGGCAAGCTCGTCGAGAGCTCGTACGCGGCGGAGCCCGGCTCCGCAGAGCTCGCCAAGCTGCTCCCCGGGCTGCGCAAGGGACTGGTGAACCAGACCGTAGGCAGCCGGGTGCTGCTGATCGTGCCGCCGGCGGACGGCTACCCGAACGGCAACGCCTCGCCGAAGATCGAGAAGAACACCACGCTCGTCTTCGTGGTCGACATCTTGTTCACCCAGGCTCAGCAGTAGCGAAGCGGCCCACCACCCAGGGCGCACGCGGCAGCCGGGCCGGATCGAACCGGTCCAGCAGGTCGGCCAGCTCCACCGGCTCGCCCGGCTCGGCCAGACCCAGCGACGTGGCGAGCCGGGCGAGCACCTCGCCAGGGCTGTGCCCGAGGGCGGCGAGGTCGGCCAGGGTGACCGGCCCGTCCCGCTTGGCCAGCCGCGCTCCCGCCGCGTTGACGAGCGAGCGGCACGTGCGCGTACGTCGGCGGTTCGGCTCCCAACCGCTCGGCCAGCCAGGCCTGATTGATCGCAGACGGCAGGAGGTCGTCGCCGCGGACGACCTGGTCGACGCCCATGGCGGTGTCGTCGACGACCACCGCCAGGTTGTAGGCGAAGCCGCCGTCGCCGCGCCGTACCACGAAGTCGTCGACCACCCCGCTCACGGGGCCGTGGAGCAGATCGTGCACCGTCTGCCGGAGTCTCCTCGGCCCGCACTCGGAGAGCGGCCGGTCTGCTCTGCCGGCGCTCGGCGCGCTGGTTCGCGGTGAGATTCCGGCACGTACCGGGATAGCGAGGCACCGCACCGTGCGGGGCCGAGGACGCCTCGGCGATCTCCCGCCGGGTGCAGAAGCACTCGTACGTCTGACCGGCCAGCGTGACGAGCGCGGCCTCGTACGCGTCGTCCCGCTGTGACTGCCAGACCGGATCCCCGTCGAACGTGAGTCCGAGGACGGTGAGGTCCGCGATCTGCCGCTCGGCCAGGCCGGCACGCACCCGGCCCGTATCCAGATCCTCGATCCGCAACAGGAATCGCCGCCCCGACGAGCGGGCGAAGAGCCAGGCCAGCACCGCCGTACGCAGATTGCCCAGGTGCAGATCTCCGGTCGGGCTGGGCGCGTACCGGCCCGCTCCCTGCCGCACATCGGGAGTCTAGGGAGACGGCGTGCGGCAGCCTTCGCGTGGGTCAGACCCCGGCTTCACTTCCCGCGCGCGATTCCCGCGTTCGCGCGCGAACATTCGCGCGCGAACGCCGGAATCGCGCGCGAGGAGGCCGGCGGACGGGGGAGGAGCAGCGACGAGGCCGATCCCTGGCCCGCCGCCGGCGTTCTCCCGGCTGGGCACGCTCCGGCTGGTAACGTGCATCTTCGATCGCGCCGGGTCGATCACCACAGGAGCAGCCAGCATGACCACCCGCAAGACCGAGCGAATCCTCAACCTGACCATCTGCCTCCTGGTCGTCCGGCCGCTACCTGCCCAAGAGCCGGATCCGGGAGGCGGTGGAGGGCTACCACGACCTCAGCGACGCCGCCTTCGAGCGCACGTTCGAGCGGGACAAGGACGAGTTGCGCAGCCTCGGCGTGCCGATCGAGGTGGGCAGCTTCGACCCGCTGTTCGACGACGAGCCGGGCTACCGGATCTCGCCGGCGGAGTTCGAACTGCCGCCGATCGAGCTCGACGCCGACGAGGCGTCGGTCGTCGGGGTGGCGGCCCGGGTGTGGCAGCACGCCAGCATGGCCGAGTCGACCCGGAGCGCGCTGGCCAAGCTGCGGGCCGCCGGGGTCGAGCCGGACGCCTCCCAGCTGGCCTCGCTCGAACCGTCGGTGCAGGCCACCGAGCCGGCCTTCGAGCCGCTGTGGACCGCCGTCCTCGACCGCGCCCGGGTCAGCTTCGTCTACCGCGACTCGGCCCGGCGGACGCTGGAGCCGTGGGGGATGACCTCGTCGAAGGGCCGCTGGTACGTGATCGGGTGGGACACCGACCGGCAGGCCGACGCGGATGTTCAAGCTGTCGCGGATCACCGATCTGCCGAAGCGGGTGTCCCGCCCGGCGCGTACGAGGTGCCGGCGGACCTCGATCTGCGCGCCCTGGCCCGGTCGCTGGCACCGGCCGGAGCCGACCCAGCAGGCGCTGGTCGCCGTCCGGCCGGGCAAGGGTCCGACTCTGCGGCGCCGCGGCGAGCCGGCGTACCGGCGCGCAGCCGCTGCCCGGCGGCTTCGAGGTCTTCCCGTCGGCTACGGCGACCTGTGGACGATGGTCGAGGAGATCACCCGCTACGCCGCCGACGTCATCGTGCTCGAGCCGCCGGAGCTGCCGCGATGCGGTCCAGGCCGCGCTGCGCCGGGTCGTCACCGCGCACGATCGGGTGGGCGGTGTTGAAGCGGAGATGGCGATGACCGCCCAGTCGCAGGTGCGGCGCCTGCTGAGTCTGGTGCCCTATCTGCGTGAGCACGACGGCGCGTCGCTGACCGACGTGGCGGCCGGCTTCGGCATCACGGTCAAGACGTTGCGCGAAGACCTCAACGTGCTGTGGATGTGCGGCATGCCGGGGCTGACCCCCGGCGACCTGATCGACATCGACATGGACGCCGTCGACGGCGAAGGGGTCATCCACCTCAGCAACGCCGACTACCTGACCCGGCCGCTGCGGCTGTCCGCCGACGAGGCGCTGGCGCTGGTGCTGGCGCTGCGGACCCTGCGGGAGATCGCCGGTCCCGGCCAGCGGGTCGCGGTGGACTCCGCCCTGCGCAAGCTCGAGGCGGTGGCCGGGACGCGCGGCGCACAGCGATCAGGCCTCGGTGGCCGTGACCGCGGCCCAGGACGAGATCCAGGCCCGGGTCAACGACGGGCTCCAGCGCGGCAAACGCCTCGATCTCACCTACGACGTGGCCACCCGGGCGGAGACGACGCGGCGCGAGGTGGACCCGCTCCGGGTGTTCGTGCTCGAGGGGTACGGCTATCTGGAGGCCTGGTGCTACTCGGCACGGCCCTCCGTACGTTCCGGCTGGACCGGATCGCCGCCGTCGAGGTGACGGAGACGGATGTCGCGCTCCCACGACGTGGCGCTGCGGGATCTGTCCAGTGGGTGGTTCGAGGCGCTGCGCGACGCGCCGTTGGTCACGCTGGCCCTGAGCCCGCAGGCTGCGTGGGTGGCGGAGTACTACCCGAACGAGAGCGTCAGCTACGCCGACGACGGCAGTTCGGTCCTCACCATGCGGGTCACCGACCCGGCCTGGCTGCGCGGGCTGCTGCTGCGGCTGGGCGGCGCCGCGCGGGTGCTGTCGCCCGCGGGCGCGGGAGAGTCGGCCGCCGAGGCGGCGCAGGAGGCCCTCGACCAGTACGCGGCGCTCTTCGCCGTCGACACCCGGAACTAGCACGGCCCGCCGCCTCACCCCGGCTCACCTCCCAAGGCGCACCCTTTCGTCGCCAGTTGCACCCTCACGTGAGGGTGCATCTACCGACGAAAGGGTGCCGGAGCGAGGAGCGAGGGGCTCTCCCAGGAGGGCTGGTGCCGCTAGGCTTCTGCGGTGCTGTGGATCGTCCTGGTCGTCGCCGTCGGGGTGGTCGGCCTGGGTGTGCTCGTCTGGTACTGCGTCCGGCTGACCCGCAAGGTCGGCGCGCTCGCCGGCGAGGTGGCCGTGCTCGCCGAGCAGGGCGTGCGGCTGCTGGACCTGCTGGAGCAGGTGGAGCTGCCGAACCCCGACGGCGCCGAGCCCTGGGATCCTGACAGTGCACTCTCAGCTTCGCGGCGGGCGTTCGACAGCGAACCAGACGTAGGATGACCAGGTAACCACGCACGCCGGTCGGAGAAGCGGTAGAGAAAAGAGGGCAACATGTTCGGACTCGGAGTCCCCGAGTTGTTGATCATCCTGGCCGTGGTCCTGCTGCTCTTCGGCGGCGCCCGGATCGCCGGACTCGGCAAGAGCACCGGTCGGGCACTGCGGGAGTTCAAGGAGGAGACCAAGAGTCTCAAGGCTGAGGAGGCCGACAACACGCGGCCCGCCGAGCCCTACCGGCCGGAGACCGTCCAGCAACCGCCCGCCCAGCCGCCGGCCGCTCCGCCCGCCGGTCCCCAGTCCTATCCCCAGGCGTACCCTCAGCCGTACCCGCAGGCCAACCCGCCGTCGGAGCCGCCCATCAACACGGCCTGGCAACAGCCGCCGGCCGGAAACGTCCAGGACGCCCCGAGCGGCGAGGTCCGCAAGGACTCCTGACCGACTCATGACCGACTCCTGACCTGATTTCTCACCTCACGTGGCCCTGACCATCCGGGGGCGGCCGATCCGCTTCAGCCTCGCCTGGCTCAAGCCGCCGCCGATTCCGGCGGACGGCTCGATGACCCTCTTCGAGCATCTGAAGGAACTGCGGTACCGGCTCATCGTCGCCTGTCTGGCCATCGTGGTGGGGATGATCGTCTCCGCGTTCTTCTACCCGGTGCTGTTCAACCTCCTCACCACCCCCTACTTCGCCGCCATCGCCGATCTCAAGGCCACCCGGCCGGACGCGGTCACCGAACTGGTCAACAACGGCATCACCTCACCGTTCACGCTGGCCCTCAAGATCTGCGCCGTCTCCGCGCTGGTGATCACCGGACCGATCTGGCTCTACCAGTTGTGGGCGTTCATCGTGCCCGGGCTGTTGGCCAGGGAGAAGAAGTGGGCGCTGATCTTCATCGGGACGGCGAGCCCGATGTTCGCCGCCGGGGTCGCGGTGGCCTACATCGTCCTGCCCAAAGGGATCACGGTGCTGCTCAGCTTCACCCAGGCGGGCATCACGAACCTGCAGGACATCAACCTGTACCTCTCGTTCCTGCTGCGGGTGATGATCGTCTTCGGTATCGGGTTCCTGATCCCGTTGCTGGTGTTGATGCTCAACATCGTCGGTGTCGTCAAGGCGAAGCAACTGGCCAAATACCGGGTGTACGTCATCTTCGGGACCTTCGTCTTCGGGGCTGTGGCCACCCCCTCGACGGACCCGTTCTCCATGCTCGCCCTGGCCGCCCCGATGAGCCTGCTGTTCATCGCCGCCGAGGTCATCGCGCACATCCTCGACCGCCGCAAGGCACGGCGGGCCGAATCGGACGAGGTCGTGCTCGCCGAGTGAGCGACCTGCTCACGCTGATCGTCAACCCCACGGCCGGGAAGGGCCGAGCCCAGGCGTTGCTGCCCCAAGTGGCCGGCACCCTGCGCGACGCCGGGATCGAGACTCAGATCCTGCTCAGTCGCGACTTCGCCGAGGCCCGGCGGCTCACCACGGATACGGTGCTCGCCGGACGCGGCCCGCTGGTGGTGATGGGCGGTGACGGGATGATGCATCTCGGGCTCAACACCGTGGCCGCGCACGGCAGCCGAGCCCCCCTCGGACTGATTCCGGCCGGCACCGGCAACGACCTGTGTCGAGGACTCGGCATCGATCCGTTCGATCCCGTGGCCGCCGCCGCGGTCGTCGCCCGCGGCGAGCGGCGCACCATCGATCTCACCGAGGTGAACGGGCACTTCGTCGGTGGGGTGCTGGCGACGGGCTTCGACGCTCTCGTCAACGCCCGGGCCAATGCCCTCCCGTGGCCGAAGGGTGGCCTGCGCTATCCCCTCGCGACCCTGGCCGAGTTGCGGGTGTTCACCCCGCTGAGCTACCGGCTGACCATCGACGGTGAGGTCCGCGAGCAGCGGGCGATGCTGGTGGCGATCGGCAACACCCGTTCCTACGGCGGGGGGATGAAGATCTGCCCGGACGCCGACCCGGCCGACGGCTGGCTGGAGCTGACGATCATTCATCCGGTCAGTCGGCTCCGGTTGGTGAAGCTCCTGCCCCTGATGTACTCCGGCCGGTTCGCCCGCGATCCCTGCGTCGAACGAGTCCAGGTCCGGGAGGTCTGTGTCGAGGGACCCGGTCTGGTCGGCTACGGCGACGGCGAGCTCATCTCCGCCGCACCTCTGGACGTACGAATCCGTCCCGGTGCCTTGACGGTGTTCGCGCCGAGCTGATTGCAGGAAGCTCGGGAAGGCTCGATCCGTACGCCTGGCGAGACGGAGGGACGTCGTCTACAGGCATCTCCTTCATACTCTGCCGGTGACTCCGCGTCCCGAAGCGGCCCGCCACGACGTGGCAGCGATGCAGTTCCTCAACGCCGCGGCTCAGCTGATCGACGCCGCGCTGTCCGACGATCCGCAGCACCTCCCGCAGCGGGTGCGGGCGTTGCACTATCCGGCGGCACTGGAGTGGATCCGGCTGGAGGACGTCCTGCGTCTCACGCGGCAGACCCAGTCCCCGACCGCCAGCAAGAAGGCGCTGACCAACCGGTGGCCGACCAAGGACGAGTTCATCCGGGACGCGGTCATCCACGCCATGCTCTACCGGGACAACCCGGCCGCTGACCCGCAATCCGACGGTCCCCGGCTGGATCGGATCGTCAGCGCCCGGAGTCTCAGCGACGGCGTGGCGTTGGTGGTGGACGACCTCGCGGATACGCTGCTCGGCCATCCACGGTCGTTCCTGCTGGCCCACATCGCTCCGCTGCTGCCGCGGCATCCTGAACTGGCTGAGGAACTGCTCGAGTCCTCACGTACGCCGCACGAGACCTGGACCGCCCAGTATCCGATGTTGTTGACCCGTCTGGGGATCTGCCTGCGGCCGGACTGGCCGCCGGAGCGGCTCACGCTGGCGGTCCAGATCATGCTCGACGGCCTCATGGTGCGATCCCGCGTGGAGCCGCGCGCGGTCGAGGAATCGGCGTGGCAGACGGGCAGCCTGTTTGCCGACATGGTGCTGGCTTTCCTGGCCGGTGCCATCGACACCGACGGCGACCAACTGCCGACCCGGGCGTGGCTCGACGCCCGCATGACGCGCTGACGGGGGCGAAGTCAGCCGGAATTCCGACCCGAATCCCGGCCAGAGTCAAATTGGATTAGGACAGGTTCGAGACTCGGATTCCGGCTACGTTCCAACCGCATTCATAGGGCTCTGGGGGCCCGAAGACACGACAAAGTCGGCTCACCCGCGGCGGCTTCGAGGAAGGCGCGACTGGCGTACTGCGTGACGGGTGCATTGCAGGGAAAGGCGGCGATCTCCAGGGGCGCCCGCGGCACGGGGACGAGCGTTCTCCGGCCGAGAGCTTCGAATTTCCCTCGCTCCTCGAAGCCCAAGGCGGCGCCGTCCGGCAGGGTCCAGGTGGTCCAGAGCCGGACCGTTCGCTGGAGGATGTCGTTGGCGATGCTGGCCGCCGACGACGGTTCCGAGACCGTCAGGTCGACTCGGTAGTGCTCTCCGTCCACCTTGACGACGACCCGGACGACCTCGTCGCTGAGCCTGCGGACCCGGCACTGCGCCCCGACGTGGGTGAGCCAGGGAAATCGGACGTGCATCGCGGCGGCCTGCTCGGCTTCCCGCCGCGTCGAACCGTCCTCGGTTGCGGCCCGCGCGGTCGCCGCGACGAACCCGGTGCCGCCACCCACCCGGACCCCCGAATTGGCCCACCGCCGGTCGATGACGACCAGTCGGGCGTCGGTGAGCCAGCAGTCGAGTTCGACCTGGGTCATGGAGAGCAACGCCGTACGGCTCTTCAGCGGAGCAATGCACAGTGCGCTCGCAGCGAAACGGCGGAATTCGGATCCATCACCGATTTCACGCACGAACTGGGTCGTAAGATCCGACGTGAGCTGCGGATACCGAAGATCCTCGTGGACCTGGTCGAGGTCGACGAGATCCAGGAACTGGTACGCGGCATTGCGACGTTCCACTCGGTGGCCTTCCGTACGGGTCACGTGATTTCTTCAGTGTGATCCGAAGTTAGCAACAGGTCGCAGTACGGGCGCCGAATTTACCGACCCGTTGGGGTGTGTAGAGAGGCAGTCGCTACTCCCTACCTCACTCCCTACCTCGCAGTCGTGCGGGACGTCGCGGGTACGTTTGGGGCATCATGGCCCAGCCGTCCTCCGAGCCGCCCCTCCGATCGACCCCCCAATCGACCAGCCGATCGACCAGCCGATCGACCGGGGAGCCGAGCCCGCCGGCCGAGGCCTACGCCCGGTTCCGTTCCGGGCAGGCCACCCCGGAACTGGCGGCGTTCTCCGACGGC
Organism: uncultured Actinomycetota bacterium; assembly: GCA_963789345.1. GTDB lineage: Bacteria > Actinomycetota > Actinomycetes > Propionibacteriales > Propionibacteriaceae > Microlunatus. Next base: position 735,574 of record CAWBKR010000001.1, read on the forward strand.
TACGGATTTCGCTTCGACGACTACCAGCGGGAGGCGTGCGCCCACCTCGAAGCGGGATCCGGGGTGCTGGTCGCCGCTCCAACCGGTGCCGGCAAGACCATCGTCGGCGAGTTCGCGGTGTTCCTCGCCCTCCAGCGGGGACAGAAGTGCTTCTACACGACGCCGATCAAGGCGCTGTCCAACCAGAAGTACGGCGACCTGGTCCGTCGCCACGGGGCCGGCAATGTCGGCCTCCTGACCGGGGATTCCAGCATCAACTCCGAGGCGCCGGTGGTGGTGATGACCACCGAGGTGCTGCGCAACATGATCTACGCGAACTCACGCACGCTGGACAACCTCGGTTTCGTCGTGATGGACGAGGTGCACTACCTGGCGGACCGCTTCCGTGGCGCGGTGTGGGAAGAGGTGATCATCGGGCTGGCCGAGTCGATCTCGGTGGTGGCGCTGTCGGCGACGGTGAGCAACGCCGAGGAGTTCGGTGACTGGCTGTCTGAGGTGCGTGGTGAGATGGCCGTGGTCGTCTCCGAACGGCGGCCCGTGCCGCTGTACCAGCACGTCCTGGTCGGGCGGCGGCTCTACGACCTCTTCGCGGGGGACGCCCCGACGGCGTCCACGCTGCCCGGGTCGGCGCGACCGGAGGTCAACCCCGCCCTGCTGCAGGTGAGCAAGTCGGAGACGCGCTGGGTTCGCGACGATTCCCGGCGCCCCCGCGGTCGCTCGGGAAAGGGCAAGCGGAGTGCGGCGTACGGCAGCGGAGCCTACGGCGGCGCCGCGCACCGCTCCCGTTACGAGGGCCCGTCCGGAGCCGGCGGCCGGCCCCGATCCCTCGGCAACGTCACCCGCCCGGACATGATCGAGTCCCTCGACGCCGAGGCGCTCCTGCCCGCGATCGTGTTCATCTTCTCCCGGGTGGGCTGCGACGCGGCTGTGCGTCAGGTGCTGTCCTCGTCCATCCGGCTCACCAGCCCGGCCGAGCAGGAGGAGATCACCGTAGTCGCCGAGCGACACATCGCCGGGTTGACGGCCGGCGACCTCCGCGCCCTCGACTACGCGCAGTTCCTCGATGCGCTGACCCGCGGTGTCGCCGCTCACCACGCCGGGATGCTGCCGGCCTTCAAGGAGTGCGTCGAGGAGACGTTCGTCCGCGGTCTGACCAAGGTCGTCTTCGCGACGGAGACGCTGGCCCTGGGCATCAACATGCCGGCCCGCAGCGTCGTCCTGGAGAAGCTGGTCAAGTACAACGGCGAGACCCACGCCGACATCACGCCCGGGGAGTTCACGCAGCTGACCGGGCGGGCCGGGCGGCGGGGCATCGACGTGGAGGGCCACGCCGTGGTGCTCTGGCAGCCGGGGCTCGACCCGCGCGCGGTGGCCGGGCTCGCGTCGCGCCGAACCTACCCACTGCGCTCCTCGTTCGTGCCGACGTACAACATGGCCGTGAACCTGGTGGGCCGGGTCGGCGAGCAGCGGGCGCGGACCCTGCTGGAGCAGTCCTTCGCCCAGTTCCAGTCGGATCGCTCGGTGGTCGGCGTCGCCCGCACGCTGGCCCGCAACGCCGAGGCGATCGCCCACAACTGGGCGGCGGCGGCCTGCGACCGTGGCGACTTCGAGTCCTACGCGCGGCTCCGGGCCGAGATCGCCGGGTTGGAGGCGCAGGCGGCCCGTGAGCGCACCGTCGACCGGCGCGCCGAGGCCCTGCAGGCTCTCCTCGCGCTGAAGCCGGGCGACATCGTGCGGGTACCGGCCGGGAAGAACTCCGGGTGGGCCGTGGTCATCGACCCCGACACCCGCTCGGGCGACCGCGACAACCCCCGTCCCCTGGTGCTGACCGAGGAGCGGCACGTACGGCGCTTGTCGCTGATCGACTTCCCCACTCCGCCGATGGTCGGCGGCCGGATGCGCATCCCGAAGCACTTCAACGCGCGCGAACCGGCTTCACGGCGCAACCTCGGTGCCGCGCTGCGCTCCCGGCTGGCCGAGATCGACCTCGATCCGGCACGCTCCCGGCCACCGCGGATGAACGCCGAGGTCGCCCGAGAGATCACCGACCTGCGGGAGCGCCTGTCCGGGCATCCCTGCCATTCCTGCCCGGATCGTGAACAGCACGCGCGGCGTGCGGAGAAGGCGCTCTTCGGAGAGCGCGAGAACGCCCGGGCCCAGGAGCGCGCCTCATCGCGTACCAACACGATCGCCACCCACTTCGACAAGATCTGCCTGGTGCTGGCCTCGCTCGGCTACCTCGATGGTGCGGACGCCGACGCTGACGGCGACAAAGTGACCGACGCCGGTCGCATGCTGGGCCGGATCTACGCCGAGCTCGACCTCGTCGCGGCTGAGTGCATCCGGGCCGGGATCTTCGCCGACCTCAGCGCGCCGCAGCTGGCGGCGGTGCTGTCGGCGCTGGTCTACGAATCACGACGCTCCGACGAGGGCAACCGAGCACCCCGAATGCCCGACGCCGAGACGGAGCAGGTGCTGACCCAGGTCCGTCGGATCCACCGCGAGGTCTCGCTGGTCGAGCGCGACGCCCGGTTGCCGCGCGGACCCGAGCCGGACATCGGGTTCAGCTCGGCCGCATTCGCGTGGGCCGCGGGTCGCCCGCTGGCCGACGTCCTGGCCGAGGGTCAACTGACGGCCGGCGACTTCGTCCGCTGGGTGCGCCAGGTGCTGGACTTCGCCGGTCAGGTGGCCGACGCGGCGGGGCCGGGTCCGCTACGTGACGTCGCCCGCGAGGTGGTCAGCTCGATGCGTCGCGGCGTGGTGGCGTACGCCCCGGAGGACGAACTCGGCGACGACCTGGACCTGCACGGCTGAGCCCCGACCCCAGCAGCAACCACCCGAGAGCTAGCCCCCGAAGCGTGCGGCGAGCTGATCGACCACATCGGCGGGGGACGGCATGGCGGCGATCTCGTCCCGCATGCCTTGGGCCACTGCTCGTTCCGGCGAATCGTCCAGCACGGCCTGTACGGCTGTTCCGATCGCACCCGGTGACTGCTCGTCGTTGAGGACGGCCCTCCCGGCCCCGACCGCCGCCAGCAACTCCGCGTTGGCGAACTGGTCGGCGCCCTGGGGCAGAATCACCTGCGGGAGTCCGGCTTCGAGCGCGCCGAGGACCGAGCCGGTGCCGCCGTGATGGACCATCACGTCCACCAGGGGCAGCACCCGGGACTGCGCGACGAAGCGCTCGACGTGAACCTGATCCGGCAACTCCCCGAGAAGACCCGGATCGCCGTCGGGACCGACCGCCACCAGCACGTCGACGTCGAGTGCGGAGAGGTCGGCGATCGCCCGGGCCAGCACCTCGACGGCGCCGAACGAGACCGTCCCGAGCGTGAGGAAGACCCGCGGTCGGGCGGCCGGCTCGCGGAGCCAGGCCGGTATCGGGGCCGACGCATCGCTGTAGGCGACCGGACGGATGGGAATCGTGTCGACGCCCAGCTGACCACCGAGCGATCGCAGGCTCGGCGGTGCGGGATCGATCAGCGCGGCGGCCAGCAGCGACGTCTCCGGCGCCTCCGACCCGTACGAAGCCCAGATCGACCGGTGGTAGCCGATCGTCGCGGTGTGAATGGCCGGGTAGAACCCCCGATGCAGCCCGATCGAGAACGCCACCGCCGGTACGCCGAGCACGCTGGCCGCCACCCCGGCTCCGGCGATCAGCGGCTCGTACACAAGGAGTTCGGGCTCGTGCCGTTGCAGGGTTTCGATCATGATCGGCGCGACGTGTCCGGCGGTGACGTCGGCGAACATCGTGACGCTCAGTTCCTCCCCGGCGACGTCCGGGTGGCGGCGACGGGTCTCCGCGACGGCGTCATTCAGGCCGAGACCGGTGTGCGCGGGCACGGTGGGCAGCGGCAGGTGCTCCAGGAACGGGTCGCCCGTGGCCACCATGACGTCGTGCCCGGCCTCGGCGGCGGCGATGGCCAGCGGCAGCATCGGATAGAGATGCCCGTACGCCCCGAGCGACGCGAAGAGAAGCTTCACCTCTGCATCGTGGCAGGGCTACGCTTCCTTGTGACCGGTCGCAACCAGACACTCGAACGGGGCGGCGAAGGTGCCGTCCGCCCGGATGAACGCGGTGAGGGCCTCGATCGCGTCGTATCGGAGCCGCCGGTAGGTCCCCTCGTCGATCCGTTGCCCGAGCGGGGTGCTATCGACCTCGGTCCGGACCATCGCCTCAGCGGAGGGCGCCCGGTACCAGCCGGAGCGGGCCGAGACCTGGATCTCCCGCAGGCCGGTCGCCGCCAGCCGCCCCGTCAGCCGCTCGGCGTCGCCACAGGTGAAGTACGTGGTCAGAAGATTCAGCGCGTCCGGTCCGACGTGTCGGGCCGCCGACGCCACGAACGGCGCGAATCCCGGCTGATGCTCCAGTGGGCCGGGCACCAGCACGGCAGCGGTCCCGCCCGGCCGGAGCACCCGACCGATCTCCGCGAGCGATCGCCCCGGATCCGGAAAGAACATCAGGGCCATCTGCGAGAGAACGACGTCGAAGCTTTGGTCCGGGAACGGTAGCGACGCCGCGTCGCCGTGCCGGAAGTCCAGCCGTGGCGAGACCCGGCGTGCCACCCTGAGCATCGCTTCGTTGAGATCGAGACCGATCACCCGGCCGCCGGGCTCGACCCGGGAGGCTGCCGCTCGGGTCACCACGCCGGTGCCGCAGCCCACGTCGAGCACGCGCTGGCCGTTCCGGAGGTGTGCGGCGTCGCACAGCATCGGCACCCACTGGGCGAAGAAGGCCGGCACGAACAGCTCCTCGTACCGCTCGGCGGTCTCCAGTGGGATTGCGAAGCTCTCGGGTGTCTGCGAGGCGGCGGGGGTTCTCATGCGGCCAGCATGCGGCGCCGTGCGTCCCGAAGCATCGGGCAACTGACCTATGGCGCACTCCGGGCCGCGAACGCCGCGGCCGACGCCCGGTTGCGCAGGTCCAGCTTGGTCAGGACGCGGCTGACGTGGTGCGCCGCGGTCTTCCGGCTGACGCGCAGCCGGGCGGCGATCTCGGGATTGCTGAGTCCGCGGCCGAGCAGGGTCAACACCTCCTGCTCCCGGACCGTCAGGCCGCCGTGACCCTTGGGTCCACCGGGTGTGGCAACGCCGAGACCGCGGAGCAGCTCGGCAGTCCGGTCGGCCGCCGACGCCGCTCCCAAGGTCGTGAAGGCTCCATGAGCGGCTCGGGCATAGCGGACAGCCTCCTCCGGGCGCTCCGTCGAGACCGATCGGGCGAGCTCGAAGCGACACCCAGCCAGCTCGTACGGGAGGTCCAGCTCCCGCCACGCGGATTCCGCCGCCACAAGCCGCTGGTGCGCGTCGGGCCGGCTACCGACGGCCAGGCACAAACGACCTTCGGCCATGGCCGCCTGGGCGGTGATCAGGACGTGCTCGCGGTCGGCGGCCAGGGAGCACAGCTGCTCGACGTGAGCGGTGGCCTCGGCCACCAAGCCCACGGCGAGACAAGCTTCCACCAACAGACCGAGCGAGGCGGCCAGGAGTCGCGGATCCGCGATGGCCGGCCGCTGGTGCTCGATGAGGTTCCGCGCCGTGCCGGGCTCTGCTCGGGCAAGCGCCAATGAGGCCCGGGCCAGCGTCAGCTCGGGCTGCTCGGACGGCTCGCCGAGCAGCTCGGCGGCCGACTCCCACTCGCCCTGCCGGATCCGCAGCTCGGCCAGGCGAGCCTGAGCGCGGACCCGCAGGGCGGGGGCCGAGGTTCCGCTGGTGTGCAGCCCGGCCGCCAGCTCACGCTCGGCCTCGGTCCAGCGGCCGCGGTCGACCAAGACACTGCCGTACGCGATCCGGCACTCCGCGTACAGGAACGGGCAGCCGAAGCGCTCGACGAAGGCGTCGGCGGCGGCCGACCACTGCCGCGCACGGTCGAGATCGCTGACCTGCTCACAGGCACTGAGCATGTCGCAGCACGTGTAGGCCACCGTGTCCAGGCTGGAGCGCTCGCCGCCCAGACTCGCGGCCACCGCCTCGTCCAGCAGGGCGAAGCCAACGGCAGGATCCCCACGACCGACCAGGATGCGGCCGAGCTGCGCCAGGGCCACCAGTTCGAGGTCGACGTTGTCGGCTTCGCGGGCCAGGTCGAGGGCCCTCGTCGTGAGTGCTTCGGCCTGGGGCGTATCAGGATTCCGGTACGCGCGGGCGACGAGCGCCCATCCGTGGAGCACACCTGGCGGCTCACCGGCGAGCAACCGCTCGGCCCGCCGTGCCCAGCCGTTCGCCACCGCCGCGTTACCGAAGTTCGCCTGGTGGACGATGGCCAGCCAGACGGCGCACTGGACGGCGCCCGCGAGGTCGCGGCAACGCCGAAACCCGGCGTAGGCGTCCGTGATGTGCTGGACCGCCTGGTCGGTGTCGCCCAACCACCACAGCGCCTGGCCCAAACCGTGCTGAGCCGCCGCCGACTCCTCCACGGCAAGGGCGGCCGCGAAGGTGTCCCGCGCCTGCGACCACCGACCGGCGCTCAGTGCCGCCGCCGCGTCCGCCAGCTCTGACCCCACTCGTGCATTGTCCGCCTCGCGCCCAGATCCTGCTCGTACAGTTTCTGCGACCTTCGACGACAACTGTCATTTTGCACAGCACCGGACCGCGCCGAACTCAGTCGGAGAAAGATCCTGGATTTCTGGCGAAGCCATGTATCGGAGCGGTTCAGCGCGTCTCTTTGGGGCATGCCATCAGCCGTTCGAGCACCGGTGCGCACCCGCTCCGAGACCGCGACGTGGGTCGCCATGGTGGGTGTCGCCGTCATCCTCGCGGGTCTGATGCTGCGCGGCGTAGCGGCCGGCGTGAGTACCACCGTGGAACTGATCGGCGAGTTCAGCGGCCCTGCGGATCAGCCGGATGTCGCGGCCGCCATCAGCGCCGGTCAATGGGGATTCGGACTGTTTCTCGTCGGTGGCGCACTCGTGCTGGTCGCGCTCACCGCCAAGATCGTCCGCGTCTAGCGCCCCGGGAGACTCAACTCGCCGGACTCACCGTCGACATGTTGAAGTCCGGCACCCGGATCGGCGGCATGGCGGTGCGGTTGAAGAAGTCGTTCCACTCCCGGCAGAGGACCTTCTCGGTCGCGCCGACCTCGGTGATCCGGCCGAGCAGCTCGATGGGCGACTCGTTGAAGCGGAAGTTGTTCACCGCGCCCACGACCTGACCGTTCTCGATCAGGTAGACGCCGTCCCGGGTCAGTCCCGTGAGCAGCAGTCGCTCGGGATCGACCTCCCGGATGTACCACAGGCAGGTCAACAACAGGCCTCGCTCGGTGCGCGCGATCATCTCCTCACACGTGGCGTCACCGCCCGCCTCCATGATCAGGTTGTCGGGCGGTGCGGTGACGGCGGATCCTGTCTGGGCGGCCCGTGCCCGGTTGCGGATGAGCTCGGTGTGGACCCCGCCGGCCAACCAGGGCACCGGCGTCAGCGGCAGCCCGACGTCGAATGCCCAGCTCGTCCCGTCGGCCGAGGCCGCCGAGTCGACGAACGGCACGCACTCCAGCCCCGGAAAGCTCGGGTCGGAGCGCAGATCGATCGGCAGTTCACTGAGGCGGGTTCCGATCGTGGTCCCGCCTCCGGGTGCCGCGTAGACGTTGCGGCCCTCCTCCGCGTCTTGGGCGTTGGCCGTCCAGTAGGCGTAGATCATCAGATCGGCGACCGGCCCGGGCGGGAGCAGGGTCTCGTAACGTCCCGGCGGCAGTTCCAGGGCTGTCGCGCCCCACCCCAGGCGGGTGCTCAGCTCGTCCAGCAACGGATCGACGTCCACGTCGGTGAAATCGCGAGTCGCCCGCCCCAGCCACGCCGAGCCGCCGTTTCCGCTCGCGGAGCCGTCCTTGGCGTTCAGCTCCAGCCGTCCCGTCGGCTGCACCGCGCGGCGCCGTAACCCGCTGCTACTGGCCAGATAGGTGGTCGTGACGGTGTGCTCGGCGAACCCGTACAGCCGAATGTCGTCCTGGCCGGCCCGCGCGAAGGCGCGACCCAGTCCACTCGCCACGTCCCCGAGCACCTCGATCGAGGTCGCCTCGGGCGGGGCCTCCCAATCCGGGTCAGCGCCGTCCGTGCTCACCGGGGGAGCAGCGTCGGGGGAGGGCGGAGCCGACCGCGCGGCCGTTTCGGCTGCTGCGACCACGCTCGCGACGTCCGCCGCCTCGGCGATCACCCGGCTCACGGTGCCGACGGCCTGGCCTCCGGTGACGTCGGCCGTCGCGAAGACGGTGAGCGTACGGCTGCTCATCTCACCGTTGGTGGTCAGTGCGTTCCCCGCCCAGCGCAAGTTCGTCTCCGTGGTCTCCTGCACCACGGCGACGCAGGGCAACGAGGCCGCCCTGAGCGCCCGCTCGGCGAACTCTGGCCCCCGCCATCAGGCCCGACATCAGTTCACTCCCTCGGCGAGGGTGTTGAGGATGTTGACGCCTCGGAACAGGGCCGCGGGGGCGCCGTGGGAGACCGGCGCCACCTGTCCCGGCTGCCCCTTCCCGCAGTTGAAGGCGCCCCCGAGGTGGTACGTCTGCGGTCCGCCGACCGCCTCCAGAGAGCGCCAGAAGTCGGTCGTGGTGGCCTGGTACGCGACGTCGCGCAGCTGGCCGGCCAACCGGCCGTTCTCGATGGCGAAGAAGCGCTGTCCGGTGAACTGGAAGTTGTAGCGCTGCATGTCGATGGACCACGAGTTGTCGCCGAGCAGGTAGATGCCGTGCTCCACCGACGAGATCAACTCCTCGGTGCCCGGCCCGCTCGGATCCGGCCGTAACGAGACGTTGGGCATCCGCTGAAGCGGAATGTGCCCCGGGGAATCGGCGAACGAGCAGCCGTTCGAGCGGTCCAGGCCGCGGAGAGCTGCCATCTGCCGGTCCAGTTGGTAGCCGACGAGGATCCCGCCGGCGATGATGTCGAACTCTTGCTGGGCCACCCCCTCGTCGTCCCACCCGATCGTGGACAGGCCGTGCTCGGTGGTGCGGTCGCCGGTGACGAACATCGGTTCGCTGCCGTACTGCAGCGTGCCCAGCTGATCCACGGTCGCAAACGAGGTGCCGGCGTAGGCCGCCTCGTACCCGAGGGCGCGGTCCAACTCGGTGGCGTGGGCGATGGACTCGTGGATCGTCAACCACAGGTTCGTCGGATCGACGACGAGGTCGTACCGGCCGGCCTCGACGCTGGGCGCGGCGACGTGCTCGGCCAGGAGTTCGGGCAACTCGGCGACCTCGGCGTCGAAGTCCCAGCCGGTTCCGGTCAGGTACTCCCAGCCCCGGCCGGCGGGTGCGGCGAGAGTTCGCATGGTGGAGAACCCGCCATCAGAGACGTTGATGGCGCTGAAGTGGGGTTGGATCCGGACCCGTTGCTGGGTGATCGAGCTCCCGGCCAGGTCGGCGAAGAACTTGTTCTCCTGCACGAACGCGAGGTCGGCGGTGGTGTGGCTGACCGCTTCGGCGGCGAGCAGCCGGTCGATCAGCTCCCGCATGCGGCCGTGCCGGTCCGCCTCGGGCACGTCGAAGGGGTTCAGCTCGTACGCCGAGACCCAGGTCGCGTCGGCGTAGACCGGCTCGCCGGCCAGCTCGATCCGGACCGGCATCAGCGGCTGGGAGACCAGGGCTGTGGCCACGGCCCGATCGGCCAGCCGCGCCGCCCAGTCGGTGGTCAGCGTGATGCCGGCGGCGAAGCCCCAGACGCCCTCGTGCAGCACCCGGACCGACAGACCGAGCACCTCGGAGTCCTGGCTGGTCGAGAGATCTGCGTCGCGGTAGCTGCGGTACGACTCGCGGATCCGTTCGACCCGTACGTCGGCGTGCGAGCAGCCCTGATCGGCGGCCCGGGCCAGCGCAGCATCGGCCAGAGCGGCCAACGGCAACGCCGTGAACGTGTCGTCGATCTCCCTCGTCGCATGTGGACTCACGGCTGCGACTGTATCCACGGTCGCGCCCGGCGTCCGGCGAAGGGCCATCACCTCGCGCCCCGAGCGTGTCGAAGGCTGCTCCCGCGGGCGCCGCGTCCTCGGCCTGAGTCGTTTCCCGCCATGTGACGGGTCACGCAGCAAGAATCGCGCTACGTTGCTGCGTCGTCCGCCACGTGGTGGGAAACGGCACGGCACCTTCGACCGGCTCGGGACACGCTGGAATGTCAGAGGTCCGGAGCAGGATCCCGGGCATGAATTCTCCACGACTTGACGCGATCGGCTTGGTGGCGGCGGATCTGCCGCGGACGGTCGCCTTCTACCGCGCGCTCGGCTGCGAGCTCGGCGAGCCGGACGCCGATTCCCATCTGGTCGTCGATCTCGGCGGATTCCGGCTCATGATCGACACCGAGGAGACGATGCGGTCCTTCGACCCCGGAGTGGCAGGGCTCCGGCAGCGGCCGGGTCGCTCTCGCGGCGCAGTGCGCCACTCCCGGCGAGGTCGACCGGATGCACGCCGAACTGAGCACCCTCGGCGCCGGCTCCCACCTCGCGCCCTTCGACGCGTTCTGGGGGCAGCGTTACGCCACGGTGCTCGACCCGGACGGCATCCGCGTCGACCTCTACGCGGCTCTGCCGGACTAGGCCCTTCGACAGGCTCAGGGTCCGCCGCGGCAGCCACGATAAAGTCGCCATCGAGATCGACGACTTGGGAGGTCAGGCGTGTACTTCATCGTGGTCAAATTCCCGGTCAAGCCCGACTGGACGGACCGCTGGCTCGAGGTGGTTGATCCCTTCACTCAGGCCACCCGTGGTGAGCCGGGCAACCTGTTCTTCGAGTGGTCGCGGAGTGTCGACGACGCGGACACGTTCGTACTGGTCGAGGGCTTCACCGACGACGGAGCCGGTCAGCATGTGAACAGCGACCACTTCAAGCAGGGCCTGGAAAGCATGCGGCCAGGACTGGCCGGCACGCCCAAGATCATCAGCAAGCAGGTCGACGGCGAGGGCTGGGGTCCCATGGGCGAGCTGCAGATCGACTAGCGGCGAGCGTCGGATCGCGGGGTGCTACCGGCTGACCAGGACGAGGGCCATCACGGCTAGGCCCAGTCCGATCCACTGCACGGGCCGGAGCCGTTCCCGATCGATCGCCAGGGCCAGGATCACCGTGCTGACCGGGTACAGCGCGGCCAACGGTGCCACGATGGACAGGTCACCGGCCCGGGTCGCCGCCAGGTACAACGCGTTCGCCGTCATGTCGAACGGTCCCGCCACCAAGGTCCACGCCAGCGCCCGTCCGCGGGGTCGTCCGCCGGGCCGCCGCACCGCGACCAGCACGCCCACCGCTGCGATGGCCGTCAGCTGCGACGCCAGGATCGGCCACAGGCCGGGATCGCCGTACGTTCCGGCCTGATTCAGGAAGACGAAGAACAGCCCGAACCCGACTCCGGCCAGCGCGGCCGGACCGAGAAGCCGCGGGGTCACGTGTCGTGGCGTCCCGGGCGGGCTGGGCGCCAGGCTGACCAGGGCGATGGCGACCAGGGCGCAGGTGACACCGAGGAGCCGCACCAGGCTCGGCCGCTCGCCGAGGACGAGCCCGGTGATCACCGGCAACACCGCGGAGGTGACCGCGGCCACGGGCGCCACCACCGTCATCGCGCCCTGGGACATGGCGCCGTAGAACAGCACCAGCCCGAAGGCGCCGCACAGTCCGCCGGCCGCACCCCACGGCAGGCTGGCCGGTACGACGGGCACGAGCAACACGATCAGGTAGACGGCCAGAAACGGCAGACAGTTGATCTTCGACACCAGGGTCACCGGAAGGGGATGCGCCCGCTGGGAGGCCTTGCCGCCGGCGAAGTCACCGACTCCCCACACGAGGCCGGACAGCGCGGCCAGAGCGACGGAGAGCACGACGAGACGTTAGCGTCCGACGGACCCGGCGGTGCAGAGCGCGGCCGGGCACGAACACCGTGCCACGATGTCCGACATGGCCAAGGTCACCCAGGCGTACGTCGACGTTCCCGTCGGTGAACTGGCGATGCGGACGTTCGTGGCCGCACCGGTTCTGCCCGAGACCGATCCGGCGCCTCCCGGCATCGTGTTCTACTCCGACATCTTCCAGCTCACCGAGCCGACGCTGCGCTGGTGCGTACGACTGGCCGGCTACGGGTTCGTGGTGGCGGCACCGGAGATCTACCACCGGATCGAGCCGGCCGGCACCGTGCTCGCCTTCGACGACGACGGGAAGGCGCGCGGCCAGCACGATGCCGAGGCGACGCCGGTCGCCGACTTCGACGCCGACATCGCCGCGCTCCTGGACTGGATGGCGGAGCGTACGGACGGTGCTCCGATCGGCGCCAGCGGGCACTGCACCGGCGGGCACCTGGCCTTCCGGGCGGCGTTCGACCCGCGCGTGCGGGCGACCGCCTGCTGGTACCCGACGGGCCTGCACGACGGCAAGCTCGCCGCCGAGCCCGACGCCGGCTCGCTCGCCCGGGCCGAGGAGATCACCGGCGAGCTGCTGATGATCTTCGGATCACGGGACCCGCACACTCCCCAGGCCGGTCGCGACATCGTCCGAAGCGGCGTCCGAGCCAACCGCGTCACGTGGCTCGAGTTCGACGCCGAGCACGCCTTCGGTCGTGACATCGGGCCCCGCTTCGACCCCGAGATCACCGACGCCGCCTTCGCGGAGACGGTCGCCTTCTTTCGCCGAACGCTCGCGTAACCCACTTCTTTCTCTGCGAGCGTTCACGAGGCGTTCACCTCGGCGTCGGTGCTGGCGATTAACTTGCGGAACGACATGCCTGCCCATCAGCACGACCCCGTACGGGTCCTGGCCGTCGCGGACACGGACTCGTACCTGAAGTGGAGTCTGGCGACCCTGGCGCGCTGGCCGATGAGCTGGCAAACCACCCAGATGGTGATCGACAATCCGCTCCGGCCGTCGGCGACGCAGATCGGCGCGGCGGGGGGAGCGGGCGTCGCGGTGCTGGGTCGCGCCGCCTTGGTGCGCCGAATCCGCGTCGAGCAACCAGATGTGGTGCTGCTGGCCTGCTCGGGACCCGTCGCCGCCGCCTTGATCGGCGCGCCCGTCCTGCGTGGGCCCGGTCGCCCGGTCCTGGTGACCGGTCTGCCGGGCATCAGCATCCCGGCGAGCCGCCGCGCTGTCGAGCTGCGAGCCGGCTGCGACCTCTTCCTGCTCCACAGTCACCGGGAGATCGCGGGCTACCGCGGGCTCGCCGCCGAGCTGTTTTGCACTGGGTTTGAGACGCCCGAGTTCGGCCTGGCGACCCTGCCCTTCCTCCGGTCGCCGGTCGCCGAGGCGGCTCGGCCCGACCGCGGAAGACACGTCGTGTTCGCCGCCCAGGCTCAGGTGCCGCCGCACCGCCGGCAGCGCGAGCAGATCCTGCTGGCCCTGGCCGACCTTGCCTCGACCGGCCAGGCCGCCGCGGTCGTGAAGCTCCGCTCCGAAGACGCCGAGTTGCAGACACACCGGGAGACCTGGGCCTACCCGGCGTTGCTGGCTGCGCTGGTGGAGACGGGCCGGCTGGCGCCCGGCGCGGTGTCCTTCCGCAGCGGGTCGATGTCGGAGGCTCTGGACGGCGCCGTCGGGCTGGTCACGGTGTCGTCGACCGCGGCACTGGAGGCGGTGGCGGCGAACGTGCCGATCATGATCATCTCCGACTTCGGGGTCAACGAGGCCATGATCAACATCGTCTTCACGGGATCGGGTTGTCTCGGCACGCTGGCCGACCTCCGGAGCGGCCGGTTCGCCCATCCGCACTCGGACTGGTCGACGGCCAACTACCTGCACCCGCCGGCCGACAACGACGACCTGATCCAGTTGCGGTCCTTGATCAAGCGCCGGTGGGCGGGGGAGTTGTCGACCCGTTCGCCGACCGGTCATTCGGGATGGCCGGCTGTCCGTCGCCGTTTGCGGCTGCTGCTGCCGGCAGCAGGTCGTACGGCGGCTCGGCTGTCCGCGCGCTGGCCGACGCGGCGAATCCGTCCGGTTGCCTCCGCAGCACGTGATCGCACAGCTCACGTACCGCGCCCTGCCCCCCGGCTCGACTGAGCACCAGCCGAGCGGCGCGGCGGACGTCGGGATGGGCGTCGGCGACGGCGACCGGCCAGCCGACGAGCCTCATCGGTCCCAGATCGTTGACGTCGTTGCCGAGATAGGCCGCGCGCGCCGGCGGCACGCCACGACACTTCAGCCAGTCCCGTACGACCTCGGTCTTGTGCTCGATGCCGGCGAGGACCTCGGCGCCGATCTTGGCGGCGCGGGCCCGGACGACCGCATTGGTCTCCTTCGACACGATCAGCAAGGGGATGCCCGCCCGACGCAGGTGTTCAACCCCCATGCCGTCCGACCGGCTGACCCGCACGGATTCCCAGCCGTCCTGGCTGACCAGTGCGGTGTCGTCGGTGTGGACGCCGTCGAAGTCGGTGATCACGGCGTCCACGTCCACCATCGGACGCGGGTCGAGCATCGGGGCCAACGCGGTGGCGATGGCGACGTCGTCGAGCGTGTCGATCTCGATCGCCGTCAACGCCGAAACCGGCACCACGCTGGTCCGGCCGAAGAAGCGGTGCCGGCTCGCGACGAAGCCGGGGACCGACATGACGTAGAACGCGCCCGTCTCCCGATAGTCCGGGGCCCGGTCCTGCCGTCGCGGCCGGAACGCCCGGTCGTGGTTCTGGCCCAAGACCTCCGCGGAGCCGGCGCTGGGAGCGGTGCGCCACAAGAACTCGTACGTCTCGACGGCGGCGAACGCCGACTCGGCCTCGCCCCGCGCCACCAGGCCGACACCCCGGTCCAGTGCGGACGGATCGATGAACGGGCTGGTGCACTGCACGAAGACCAGAACATCGGCGTCGACCCCGATCCAGTCCAGGTACTGCAAGGCGTGCTCGAGGGCAGCCTCGGAGGTGGCCGCGTCGTCGGCCAGCGCCGCCGGCCGGGAGATCACTCCGGCGCCCGCTTCCTGGGCCGCTCGGGCGATGTCGGCGTCGTCGGTGCTGACGTAGACGGCGTCGATCGCTGCGGCGGCCCGGCAGGCCTCGACGGCCCGCGCGACCAGGCTGCGGCCGCCGATCCGCATGAGGTTCTTGCCCGGCACACCTTTGGAGCCACCGCGCGCCGGAATCACGGCGACGGTCCTGGCCGCTGTGGTGATCATGGTGTTCCCTCTCAGCAGGCCACCGCGGCGAGACCGTGGTGCTGCCGGGCCGAGGTGGTCACTCCGGTGAGAAAGGCGTCGGCCCGGGGAGGAGCCTCCGGTCCGTACCAGCCGTGGGAGAGAGTGCACACCACCACCTCGCTGGCCGAGCCGGCCAGCACCACCGGCAGGGTGTGCACCACCGTGGACGGGAAGCTCAGCACCTGGCGGCCGATCGGTCCGCGCCGGGCGATCAGTTCCAGTGGCAGCAGCGGCTGCATCACCTGCAGGCCGAGTTTGGCGATGTGCTCGAGCTTGCGGTCGTCCTCCTTGCGGTGGGCGAAGTAGCGGTCCACCCGATGCCGGCGGGCGAGTTCGGCCACCGTGTCGAGGTAGGCCTCCTCGTCCAGCACACCTGATTCCACCAACGAGGTTCCCACCAGATCCGCGCCGGTCTTGATCACGGGCGGCTCGTGGCGCGCCCGGACCCAGGTGTACTCGTTGGCCACCACCTCCACGCCGGGGAGGGCGACGGGCATCGACGTGAACAACCGGAGGGAACACCCGACCGCGGGGGAGAGCCGGCGCCGCACGGTACCGGCCATCTGGCCGCGGACGAGGCCGCCGATCTGGGTGCGGGGGGCGGGTTCGGCACGCGAATGCCACCGCGTCAGCTGTTCACCGGCCGCCCACTGCCGCGCGAACTCCAACGTGGCCGTCCCGTCGTCGACGATCGTCACCTCGGAGGGACGGGTGATGGAGATGATCACCTGGATCACACCGGAGAACGGGTCCCCGACGACCAGTCGGTCTATTCCGAGGATGTCGGCAGCCATCGCCCGGACGCTGCGGGCGACCGATGCGCCCCCGAGCCGCGGCTCGTACCAGGCAACCTCGTGCCCGTCCTGTCGGGCCAGCGAGGTCATCGCCCGCAGCTGCGTCCGCGTCGGTTCGCTCGCCGGCGCCAGCACGGCGATCTTGGTCGGTTCAGCCTGCGGCTCGCGCTGGTCGAGCTCCAGCACGTTCAACAGCTGCGCGGGGCTCTCGACCAGCGCCAACCGGCGGGTCCCACTCGCACTCACGAGACGGCCGCCAATTCGGTCTCGGCCAGCTCTCCGTGGAACCGGCGGAGCTTCTTCATCGCCGACCGCTCGCCGTCGTAGACCTTCTTCACACCGTCACCCAGCGCCTCGGAGATGACGCGGATGTCGCGGACCAGCCGCTGCAGACCCTGCGGCTCGATCGAGGCCGCCTGGTCCGAGCCCCACATCGCGCGGTCCAGGGTGATGTGCCGCTCGACGAACACCGCACCGAGCGCCACCGCCGCCAGCGTGGTCTGCAGACCCGTCTCGTGCCCGGAGTAGCCCACCGGGACGTTCGGGAACTCGCCCTGCAGGGTGTGGATCATCCGCAGGTTCAGCTCGCTCGCGGCCGCCGGATAGGTGCTGGTGGCGTGACAGAGGACGATGTTCTCGCTGCCGAGGACCTCGACCGCGTGCCTGATCTGGCGCATCGTGGACATCCCGGTGGAGAGCACGACCGGGCGACCGGTCGCCCGGAGGCGACGCAGCAGCTCGTCGTCGGTTAGGCACGCCGAGGCGACCTTGTGAGCCGGGACGTCGAACTGCTCGAGGAAGTCGACCGATTCGGTGTCCCACGGTGAGGCGAACCAGGCCATCCCGCGCTCACGGGCGTGGTCGTCGATAGCCGCGTACTCGGCCGCGCCGAACTCGACCCGGTGGCGGTAGTCGATGTAGGTCATCCGGCCCCACGGAGTGTCCCGCTCGAGCTCCCACTGGTCCCGCGGGGTGCAGATCCGCGGAGTGCGCTTCTGGAACTTGACGGCGTCGCACCCGGCGTCGGCGGCTTGGTCGATCAAGTCGAGGGCTTTGGCCAGGTCGCCGTTGTGGTTGATGCCGATCTCGCCGGTGACGTACACCGGCTGCCCGCTGCCGACGACGCGGTTGCCGAGCCGGCGCGTGGGAGTGGGGAAGGAGGTCCAGGCGGCTGACACGCTGTTCATGATCGAGACGTTAGGCAGAGCAGATGGCGACGAAGGCAGCGACATCTGAACGGTCGGCAAACAGCGCATCAACTCGGTCAAACCATGATCATCTTCGTTCGCCGCGGATTCATCGGTCGTTCACGTGGGCGTCCTCGCGTCGCCACGGTTCACGGCCGTTGGACGACCATGATCTCTTGTCATGAGATCGGTGCTGTTCCTGGCCGCCTTCGACTCCCAGCTCAAGTGGTGTGCCCACCTGCGCGACGAGTTCGCCGCCCGGGGCTTCGGCTGGCAGGTGCTCGTGCCCGACGTGCGGTCGTCGTTGTCGGCCGAGCAGATCCTCGCCGCGGGGTTCTCCGGGGTCGAGCGGGTCAGTTGGCCGGAGACGCTGGAGGCGGCGGCGAAGGCCGACGTGGTCGTCTCGGCGCTGTCCGGGCCGACGAACGACGCGCTGTTGGCCGATCTCGGCCGATGCCTGACGACGAGCAGGCCCGGCCCGGTGGTGGTCACGGGCTGGGTGGGCGTGATCATCGAGAACGCCACCGGCGGCTACCTGAATCGGTGCGCCTCCGACGTGATCACCGTCAACTCCCGAAGCGATCTGCGGCACTTCACCCGGGTCGCCGACCAGCTCGGCCTGCCGACGGACAACCTGCTGCTTACCGGCTTGCCGATCTTGTCCTCGACGCCGCAACCGCCGCGTGCGGGCCCGATCCGGCGAGTCCTGTTCGCCGACCAGCCCACCGTTCCGCGAACGCCGCAGGAGCGGCTCTTCGTGTACGAGCGTCTGCTCGCGTACGCCGAAGCCCACCCGGATCGCGACATCGTCCTGAAACCACGCCACCGGCTCGGCGAGGACACCTTCCACCGCATGCGGCACCATCCCGAGGCCCTGCTGGCGGGCCGTGAACTGCCGGCCAACTTCACCATCGACCACGCCCCGGTGGCGGCGCAGCTGCCGACCACCGATCTTGTGCTCACCGTCTCCTCCACGGCCTGCCTCGAAGCGATCGATCACGGCTGCCGGGTCGGGCTCGTCCTGGACCTGGGCCTCCACGAGAAGCTCGGCAATCACGTGTTCTTGAACTCGGGGTTGCTGCGAACCTTCGACCAGATCGCCGCCGACGACGTCGGCGTTCCCGATCCGGACTGGC
Organism: uncultured Actinomycetota bacterium; assembly: GCA_963789345.1. Classification (GTDB taxonomy): domain Bacteria; phylum Actinomycetota; class Actinomycetes; order Propionibacteriales; family Propionibacteriaceae; genus Microlunatus. The sequence continues at coordinate 753,768 of CAWBKR010000001.1, forward strand.
TGGCGGACCATTTCTTCCCCCGGACGGGCAGTGCCGCCTCGATGATCACCGACCGCGCCGCGGAACTGCTGGCCACGGACGAACGGCCGTCGCTCGCCGTGCGCGGCGCGCCCTACTACGCCAGCCGGGCCGCGTTCTCCGCCGCGATGGGATGGTCAGGCGTCCAGCGGGTGTCGGCCCGATCGCGGACCGGCTGGCGAGGTCAGCTGGCTGTCCCTCAGCCACGCGGTCCTGCCGCCCGTGCTGGTCAGACCGGTGCGCCGGCTGGCGCAGCCAGACCGGGGTGCTCCGGTGACCAGTGTGCGGCAGGGCCCGGCCACCGGAGCCGGGAACGGCTCGGCCCGAGGGAACCAGGAGATCCCCGGCTGGTTCTTCTGGCTCGACCGGCAGCTGTTCGCAACCTTTCTGGCGGCACAGCGTGATCGTGGGCCCGGGGACCTGGTCGAACTCGGCACCTATCTCGGCAAGAGCGCCGTGGTCATCGGTGAGTACCTGCGCCCGGGAGAACGGTTCGTGGCGCTGGACCTGTTCGGACGTACCGATCTGTTGACCGACGAGCACCAGCCGAACCGCCGTGAGGTCGAGCAGTCGTACGCGAGCCTGACGCGAATGGCCTTCGAGGACAACTACCGGTCTCGCCATGCCGATCTGCCGGTCATCGTCGAGGGGCCGAGCTCGGTGATCTTGGAACACGTGGCGCCGCACTCGGTCCGCTTCGTCCACATCGACGCCTCGCACCTCTACGCGCACGTGCGGCTCGACGCGAGGAACGCCAAGGCGATGATGCAGCCGGGCGGGCTCGTCGTCTTCGACGACTGGCGGAGCGAGCACACGCCGGGTGTGACCGCGGCCGTCTGGGAAGCGGTGTTCGCCGACGGTCTGATCCCGGTGGCGGTCACCCCGACCAAGTTCTACGGCGTCTTCTCCCAACCCGATGGCCATCGGGCCGCACTGCAGGCCCGGCTGGATGAGGATCGGCGCATCACGTACGAGACGCAGGAGATCGCCGGTCATCCGGTGTTCCGCCTGCGACTCCGCGATCAACCCGCCCGGGTCGGCCGCTCCGACGATGAACTCGCGCGCAAGATCTCAGCCGAGGTCTCCTCGGCCATGATCGATCGGCTCCCGGGCCTCCTGAACGATTCCTCGACCATCACGAGGGTCCGGCGGTGGCTTCGCGATCTTCGACGTGGTCAGCGGATTCCGCGCACGCGGCGCCAGACGCGTCCGAGCCGCCGGTAGTACACCGGCCCGATGAGGTTGAACAGGGCTCGCTTCGTCGGGTGGCGGGGTGTCGTCGAGCGGCCGGGCAGGTACAGGTCGGCCAGTCGGCGGCGACTCAGATAGCGGCGATGGGCTCGCCAGCCGGCCGCCAGGAAGGTGACCGCCGGCCCGCGAAGTTCCGGATACAGCTTGGGCTGCATGCAGTAGCCGACCGTGTCCAGCAAGTTCTGCAGATCCCGGCCGCTGGTCGGAACGAGACGGTCATCGGCGTCCCGTGCGCAGTCGGCCAGATCCGGGACGGCGGCGTCGACCGCGGTCAGGGGGATCCGGTTGCTGTTCTCGTACGGTCGGAGGCGCCGCAGCACCATCTCCGTGCCGATCCGGGCCACCGGCAGGCCGTAGAGCGACGAGGCCGTCATGAGCGCCGTCGAGAAGCAGCCGATGACCAGCCCGACCCGATCGGAGCGAAACCACGGTTCGACCAGGGCCGGCGTTGCCGACACGGTGAGGTCGGCCCCGAGCCGGCGGGCCCGGAGCACAAGGGGTCGTGTGGTCAGTTCCGACGCCGAGGGATGGGGTTTGAACACCAGCGAACGGAACCCCGCGGCGACGGCGCCCTGCACCATCTGGAGGTGCAGGTTCAGCTCCTCGGCCGGGGTCAGCAGCCCGATGGCTCCGAGGTACTGCCCGAGGAGGACTGCCGTGCCGCGCGGTCCCGCATCCGGGAGCTCCGGAGCGGCTTCCAGGCGGTCGACCACCTTGCCGAACGCCTCGCCGTCGATCACGGTCGCGGGCACGTCGAACTCGCTCAAGAGGAGGGATCGCACTCCCGGCAGGAGGTCCAGGTGCAGCAGCCGCTCGATCCGGGAGGCCACCGTCACCGGCAGGGAGATCCGGGTCGGGCCGTAGCTCATCAGACCGTCGCCGTACACGTCGATCCGCGCGTTCGGCAACGCCGAACACAAGGCCAGCGCGGGTGGCGCCTGGATGCTCTCGACGATCAGACGCAGGTCGTCATCCATCCCCCAGCTGGCCTGAAGGTGCCGCTGCCAGATCGGTAGGTCCTCGGCCCGCGGTCGCCAGCGGGACGGGTGCTGGGGCGCGATCAGCTCGTTGTAGGAGTGCACGGCGTCGAAGCGCTCGAACAGCGCCGTCATCCCGGCCAGATCGCTGATCTCGGGCGACGTCTCGGGCACCGTGGCGTTGTTGCTCGTGACCAGTACCCGCCGGCCGGCGTCCGGGAAGAGGCCGTCGTCGAGGGCGGCGACGATGGTCGCCAGACCGAAACCGGTCGAGGCAACGAATAGCTGCGTACTCACGCGGCGTCCAGCAGGTCGTGGAGCATGCCCCGGCGCTCGATGTCCATGCCCGTCGTGACGTCTCGGACGACATCCGCCGGCAGCCGACGCAAGGACTGCGCGGACAGCTCACGGAGCCGCTCCGCCAGCGGAGCGGGAAACCGGGCCGACTGGCGGAGGTGGTAGCAGACGATCGCGCAGTAGGCCCGCACCGCCTTCGGCAACAGCCGTTCGGCCTCGGGATCGGCCGACACCAAGGCCACGATCTGGTCGTGGGCCGCCAGGAAGTGGAACTGGCGCTCGTCGGTGACCTGGGTCAACGACGTCGCCACGCCGCGCCGGTAGAAGACACCGAGCAGGCCGACCACGGCGAAGCTCTCGGCGTGGAGGTGGAGACGCCAGTTCCAGGGCCGGTCCTCACACGTACGCAGGTCCTCCGCGAAGTCCAGGAGCCCCGCTTCGGCGAGGCTTCGGTGGTAGATCCCGGCCCACGCGTTCGGCGCGTCCACCGAGGTCGGGCGCTGGACCGGCAGGATGGCGTCCCGCGGGCGCATGACGAGCCCGCGCGGTCCGTGGCTGATCCGGTGCACCGTACGCCGCCGACCGTGCACGCGGACATGGTCGGTGCGCACCATCTCGCACCCCAGCCGTTGGATGGTCGCCACCAAGTCGGTCAGGTACCCGGGAGCGTAGAAGTCGTCGCCGTCGAGAAAGGTGATGTACTCGCCCGCCGCGGCCCGCAGTCCGACGTTCCGCGCAGCGGCGAGTCCGACGTTGACGGGACAGGTGATCACCCGGGCTCCCGGCACCGAGTCGGCATGATCGGCGAGGATATCGGCGGTGGCGTCGGTGGAGCCGTCGTCCACCAGGAGGAACTCGAAGCCCGGGACGGCGTTGCGGCGCAGGCTGTGCAGCGTCTGTCGTACGTGATCTTGAATGTTGTAACAGGGCACGATCACGGAGAGCTGCGTCACGCGTGCGACCGTAGGCGTCGACGCGTCCGGCGGGGTGATCCGTCGGCGTCCAGTCGGTGAACAGCGGGTGTGCAGTCGATGACGCGGATCACGCCACCGGATTCGGAGTCACCTCGTGCTGGACGACGAGCGTCTCCTCGCGGAATCCGCGGGCGATCAGGCGCACAGCCATCCGTCGGAAAGCATCGTTCAGGAAGGACTCGATCTGGGCGTTCAGGGCGAGCCGAACGGCCGTGACCGGCACGTAGCCGTGGGTGGCGATCACTGCGTCAATGTCGAACGGCGAGTCCGCGTCGCCGGCGCGGTCGAGCGCGTACACCACGACCTCGGGCTCGGTCCCGCGGACAGCCAGGTCGACCGCGACGACCACCCACCGGTCGCGATCGAGGCCCGCCAGGTCGTACAGGCTGCGACTGCCGGTGAAGGCGTCGGCGTCGTCGGCGGCCGCGGTTCCGACGTAGTCGTTCCACGTGGTTGAGGCGGCATCGAGGCGGCGATGGAGATCCATGGCCGGATGTTGGCACTACAAATGAACAAAAGGGTGAACTTCGGCGACGCGCTGGTCGTCTCTCCGTCGATCCTCGGTCGCGGCGCCGTCGATTGTTGTTCACCCGAAGCTGTTCGGCTGGCGCCATGCCCCAACGCGTGGACGCCCTGCCTCCACGGACGCGACTGCTTCACGTCGGCCTGATGAAGACCGGCACGACCGCGCTGCAGTCGGCGGCCAGCAGCCGCCGTCATCTGCTCTTGCGGCATGGTGTGCGGTATCCCGGCCACCGCTACAACCACCGGCAGGCCGCCTTCGCCCTGCTGCGCCGCGGGGGCTCCCAGCGGCGGACCAAGCCCGACGAGTGGGATCGGTTGTTGACCGAGGTCGACGCGGAGTCTTCCCGCCGGATCTTGATCAGCAACGAGTTCATCGCCGACTGGGAGGAGTCGATCGCCAGGCGGTTTCTCGAGGACCTTGGGCCGCGTACGCATGTAGTGTTCACCGTCCGGAGCTTCGCGTCGTCGTTGCCCTCGGTCTGGCAGCAGTACGTGAAGACCGGTTACCGGTCTGACTTCGAGGAATTCTTGTCGGTCGTCCTCGCCGAGCATCCGGATCCGGACGAACTGCCCCCGAACTTCGACCGCCACGACCAGGGCAGCGTCGTTCGTCGCTGGGCGGACCTCGTCGGTCCCGAGAACGTCTCCGTCATCGTGGTGGACAAGGGCGACCCGGCTCGGATCTCGACCTCGTTCGAATTGATGTTGGATCTGCCGGCCGGCGCGTTGCTGGCCACCGAGCAAGGGGGCTTCACGGCGAACCGATCGCTGTCCGCCGATGAGGCGTCGCTCCTGCTCGCGGTGAATCGTCTGCTCGAACCGTATCGGGTTGCCGAGGAGGACGTCATTCGCGTACTCCGCAAGGGGGCCACCGCGCGTCTGCTCGAGGAGTGCCCGCCGCCCGCGTCGGCGAACCAACTGTCGCTACCGCCCTGGGCGGCGGAGGCGGCAGGCCGGCGGGGGAGAAGTTACGCCGCGGTCATCCGGCAGACGCGGGTCCGGGTGATCGGCGATCTCGACGAACTGGGTCGGCCGCCGCGATCCAACGCCGGGCGGTGGACGATGCCCGAGTCGGTGCCGACCGAAGTGGCCGCACAGGCCCTGGTCGGAGCGCTGTCCGGCGGTCTCCGTCAGGGCAGCAACTTCGGCTTGGCCGTACGGGCGCGACCACGATCGCTGGCCCGGTCGACGGCCAAGCTGGTCTCCCGCTTCCGCCGGTTCCCCGGTGCCGTCCGCCGATTGCTCGCGCCCTGAGCTTGCCGAAGGGTCATTCCACTTCGTGCCCTGAGCTGGTCGAAGGGTCAATGGCGATTGGGTCAGGCTTGCATTCGAATCACTCTTCTATTACGCTAGTACTCATGAGTTTCGGAGGCGGAGTGGTTGGTGAGGTGTCACCGGCTCGCCTGGCTCTGGAACAGTTCAGCCTCAGCGTCGATCACCTCGTCAAGATCGCCGAGGACGGCGGTCTGGACGGCATGGACACCAGCGAGTTCGTGACGTTCACCCAGGACTTCGAACGGATCCGGAACCGGATCCCGTTGGCCGACCACCGGATCGTCGCGGACGCGGAGCGGCGGAACCTGCCCGAGGTGCTCACCCAACCGAATATGGTGCGCATGTTGATGTCGACGTTGCGGCTGTCGCCGGGGGAGGCGTCGCGGCGGGTCCGGGCCGCCGCCGCCGTCGGGGACCGGCAGTCCATGCTCGGGGAACCGTTGACGCCGATCCGGCCGCATTTGGCCGCCGCGCAGCGGACCGGGGAGATCAGCGCGGAGCAGGTGGCGATCGTCGAACGGGCGTTGGCGACGGTGGATCATCGCGGCTTCGACCCCGCCGACCTCGACGACGGGGAGCAGCTGTTGACCCGGTTCGCCGGCACGTTCGGACCCAAAGATTTGAAGAACCTGGCCGATCAGGTGGTTGACCACATCGACCCCGACGGCAGCCGACCGCCAAGACGAACTCAACGCGGCCCGGCGGCACGTCCACCTGCGCCCCACCAAGGACGGTGGTTGGGCCGGGGAGTTCCGGCTCACCGGCGAAGCCGGCACCAAACTGCAGGCTTTGTTGGGGCCGTTGGCCACACCCCGGCTCGAACCCGAACTGAAGGACCACCCGGCCGTCGCCCCCGATGCCCGCAACCATGGGCAGCGGATGCACGACGCCCTCGAAGACGTCTGCGACCGACTCCTCCGCGGCCGCCGCAACCCCGACCCCACGAACCCCGACCCCACGATGCCGGGCGGCACGATCCGGGCGGCACGATCCCGGATGCGGGCGGCACCCCGGCCACGGTGATCATCACCTTCCGCATCGAGGATCTGCTGGCCACCACCGGCTACGCCGTCGCCTCCGACGGCACCCTGATCCGCACCGAGACGGCCCTGAAGTTGGCCGCTCAGGCCGACATCTATTTCGCCGCGGTCACCGCCAAGGGCGTGGTGTTGAATCTGGGCCGGATGCGCAGGATCGCCACCCTCGGCCAAACCATCGCGTTGATCGCCCGCGACCACGGCTGCTCCTTCCCCGGCTGCGACACACCCCCCGACTGGTGCGAACGGCACCACATCCGGGCCTGGATCGACGGCGGCGACACCAACCTGGACAACCTCACCTTGTTGTGCCGCTACCACCACCACACCTTCGCCACCCGCGGCTGGACCTGCCGACTCAACGCCGACGGACTCCCCGCATGGACCCCACCGAAGATCGTCGACCGGCACCAACGGCCCATGATCAACAACCGGATCACCGGAGCCCACGCCGCCCGCACCTTCCGGCTGCGGAACTGATCGTCAGCCGCTGAGCATTTCGATCCTTCGGGGCAGTTCCGCTCGGGTCGCCGACGCGCGCCGGAATTGCACGTCGAGGTAAGTAACCCGTAGCAACCGCACCCAGCAACCACTACGTTCGTAACACGCTGGCCTCCGAGTCCGAACGAGAACGGAGCAATTCCGTGCACAGAGTCTTGGTTCTGTACTACCCGCCAACCGATCCCGCGGCCTTTCGCGAGTACTTCGAGAAAACCCACATTCCGCTGGCGGCGAAAATGCCTGGCCAGCGCACGATGCGGTACAGCTTCGACGTGACGACACCGGATGGAAAGTCACCGTACTTCGGCGTTGCGGAAGCCGAATTCGACGATGCAGATTCCCTGGGCGCAGCGATGGCGTCAGCAGAGGGTCAGGCGGTGGTCGCCGACATCCCGAATTACGCCACGGGCGGCGCCGTCATGCTCAGCTACCCGGTGCAGGAAGCGCAGTTGCGTTGATCAGCTCGCCTGACTTCTCGCGCTGACGACTCAGTAATTCATCATCCACTCGCGACATGATTAGCACCCCTCGAGCTGCGCCCCGAGGAACAATCTACGTCGGCTGCTGGCCGAGATCCTCACCAGCAGCCGACGACGTGCTGTCGGCGCTCGCCGCGCTGGGCCAAGCCTCGTGCTCGTAGACAGTTGACAGGCTAACGCTGTTAGCCTAGTGTAAGGCTAACAGCGTTAGCCAGGAGGCGACATGAGTAGGGAACTCGTCAGTTCAGTCGACATCGAGGCGCCGTCCCAGACGGTGTGGGAGGTGTTGGTCGACCTCGGCGTCTACCCGGCGTGGAACCCCTTCATCGTCGAGGCAGAGGGGACCGTCGAGGTCGGCGGTCAGCTCACTCTGCGCATGCAACCGGTGGGCGGATCGGCCATCACCATGCGTCCCACAGTGGTCGAGGTCGTACAGGATCGCCGACTTCGCTGGCAGGGCCGGTTCGGGGTGCGGGGTCTGTTCGATGCCGACCACCTGTTCACGATCGAGGCCCTCGGCACCTCGAGGTCCAGACTCGTTCAACAGGAGCAGTTCAGCGGTCTGCTCGTGCCGTTCTTCAAGGGATCCCTGGAGCGCGGAACCTTACCGGCGTTCCACGCCATGAACGCCGCCCTGAAGGATCGCGCGGAGCGAGCAACCGCCGCGCGTGCCTGAGACGCTCTCGGCTCGTGCGCGAGAGATCGTCGACGTGGCCCGCGACGTGTTGGAACACGAGGGTCCGCAGGCGCTGACCATGCGCCGGCTCGCGGATCGGCTCGGTATCCGGGCTCCGTCGCTGTACAAGCACTTTCCGCACAAGGGGGCGCTCGAGGTGGCGATCACCGCGGCCGGTTTCGAGCAAGCAGCGGTCGCTTTCGAGGTCGCCGAGCGGGAGGCCGGAGATGATTCCGCTGACCGGTTGGAGGCGTTCGTGGCGACGTACCGACGATTCGCGAAGACCCATCCGCACGTGTACCGGCTGATGACGGAGCGGCCGCTGCCCCGCGAGCAACTTCCCGCGGGTCTGGAGGCACGCACGGCGGCTCCACTGCTGCGCGCGGTCGGCGATCCCGTCCGTGCGCGGGCGACCTGGGCGTTCATCCACGGCCTGACCATGCTCGAGCTCAACGACCGCCTCCCGTCGGACGACTTGACCGAGCCCGCCTGGCGGATCGGTGTCCGCCACTTCCAATCCCGACCGGCCTGAGCGGCCCGGATCCTGATCCGCTGAACTTGAACGCGTCAGCGGCAGCTGACGTAGCGCAGATCCGCTTTGGGCATGAACCCGAGGCTTCCGTCCCCGCGATACACGATGCGGTAGTAGGTGGAGTACACGTTCACCATCACGTTGCTGTTCGGCCCGGTCACCCTCTGGGCCACGTACTTGTACTTGACGAAGTATCGACTCGGGTACGCGAAGAGAGGCGTCTTCTTCTTGACGACGTAGTGATTGACGCGGCAAGTAGCGGCGTCCGCGGACGGAGCCGAGACGGCCAGGCTGCCGCCGGCCAGAGCGACGGTCACGCCAGCGGCGGCCGCTAACCGAGTGAGTCGATGCATCTGTCCACGCTAAAACGAATCGGGGTCATCCTCGGCGGCTCGACGTCTCCGCGGCGCTCGGCTTGGTCGCCGGGCTCAACGCACGAGCTGGTCCACCGTGGCGGGGTAGCGCTCGAGCTGGGCTCTCCGGGGTACGGGTGTCGGCCACTCGCCGGGCTCCCAGCCCGCCGGTGGGTTGTCGCGTTGGAACCGCCAGAATCCGGGGTTTGTCGGGATAGGTCCCACGCGCTGGGCACTGGCGTCCGAGGCCGGCGTGAGCGTGACTGTCGTCGGTGTGAGCCCGTCGAACACCACCTGTACACGCCCCGTACCGACGGGCAGCGCCGGGTAGTTGGTCACGACCGTCGCCACCTTGTCCGGTCGCCTGAGCACGGCCGCACGGTCGCGGAGGTCGGTGCACAGGCACTCGTAGCTCTCGGGCGAGGTGACCCGTCTGCTCATCACCCGCGGGCGCACAACGGTGCCGTCGCCACCGGCGCGGAGTGTCGGTCCACTCGCGGCCACCGGGTTGTAGTCGGTCACCGTCGCGGCGTCCGCGCTGACGAAGGGCGGGGCTGACGCCGCCTCCACTCCGTCGCCGCCGGTGACCGAGACGATCGCCCATTCCATCGAGGTGAAGCTGCTGCTGGCGATCACCCGGTCGACCCGCACCCGAAAGACCTGCTCGCTCGGCCCGAAGCGGAACATGTCCGAAGACTTCGTCCCAGGGTCGACCTCGGCCGTACGTGTCAGGTCCGTCGGACGGTCGGCGACCGGGACCTGGCCCGCCGGCGTGACCGGGACCCGCCAGAACTGGGGCACGGTCGCGATGTCCACGTCGACCGTACGGAGAGCCGCCGGTAGCTCCGGGAAGGTAATCTGCAGCAACGTGGTGACGCCCACGCGGAGGCTGCGTTGCGCCAGCCAGATCGGCGTGCACACGCAATAGTCGGCGTCTCGGGCGCCTCCGAGCGGTCGGTAGACCGTCCGGCTTCTGGCGTCGACCAGAAAGACGTTCGCGACGGACTCCCCCCGGCGCGACAGACCGAGGTCGAACGATGCGGGCACAGCGTCGCCGGGTCGCAGGTTGGAGCCGCGGATCGGCGTCACCGACCAGTCCAGGACGGTCCCTCCCTCGACCCGACGGACGGCGTGTACGGCGAACCTGACCTGGACCTCCAGACCGTCGGCCGAAGTCCACACCCAGTCGCCGGCCACCGGGAGCTCCGGATTGCCGACGGGAAGCGGCGACGGGGGCGGAAAGCTCCTGCCGCTCGCCGGAGGAGCGGTGGGCCACTCGGTGTCGCGGCCGAACAGACCGGGCTCCTGCTCGGCGTAGGTGCAGCCGACGACGACCAGCAGGACGGCGGCAGCGGCCAGTGCCGTGCGGCACCGCCGTCTGGCGCGAGCCCTGATGGCGGCCATGATCGCATGGTAGGTCCAGACGCGGTCCCGGATGGCGCCGATACTTGCCGTCGAGGATCGGACACGGGCGACGGCACCGGTCGCGCCCATCCGGCAGCATCCGACGTGTGCTGACAGATTTTCGGCTCCGCGAAGTGGCCAACCGGCTGGTCGAGGTGGGCGGTGTCGCGGCGGTGATGCTGGGCGGGAGCCGCGCCCGGGGTGAGGAATTGCCCGGGTCCGACGTCGACCTCGGTCTGTACTATCGCCCGCCGCTCGACGTCGCCGGGCTGCGTGAGCTGGCTGCCGAAATCGCCAGCGCTCGTACGGGGATCGATACGCCGGAGCTGACCGAGCCGCGCGCGTGGGGTCCCTGGGTCGACGGCGGCGGCTGGCTCACGATCGACGATGTGGCCGTCGACTGGATCTACCGCGACATGGATCGCGTCCACCGCTCCTGGGAGACGGCGGAAGCCGGGTCAGTCACCTTCCACTTCCAGGTCGGTCATCCGTTGGGTGTACCGGACTTCGCGTACGCGGGCGAGGTCGCCCTGGGTGTGTTGCTGGCCGATCTGACCGGGGAACTGACGCGGCTCAAGGAGCGAATGACGACCTACCCGCCGGAGCTCGCGCGGGCGTTGGTTGCTCGGCTCGGTGAGGCGCAGTTCCTCGTGGATCTCGTGCCGAAGTCGGCCGACCGCGGTGACACCGCCTTCGTCGCGGGATGTCTGTTCCGCGTCGTCGGGCTGTGCGCCCATGCGATCCATGCCCGGGCAGGTCGATGGGTCATCAGCGAGAAGAGCTTGATCGACAACGCCGGACGACTGCCGGAGGCGCCGAGCGATTTCGCTCAACGGGCAAAGGAAATTCTCGGCAGTGTGGGAAGCGAGCCGAAACAGCTCCACGCGGCGATAACCTCCGCGCGCTCGTTGCTCGCCGACGTCAGTTGACGTAGGGGCTGAGCGGGAGAAGGCTGAGTCAGCGGCGACGGGACGCTAGTGAGGGCTTCGAGGAAGTCGTATCAGCGTGCGTGCGTGGCGGTCGCCCTTGCTGACCTCCTCGCTTGCGACTGCCTGCTCGCCACCAGGGCCGGACGATCGACGAAGCTGGAGATCAGCTCCCCGGCGGTCACCTCGCCGGCGGTCGCGGTCGACCGGGACTACTGGCCAACGGCGGGTTGGCGGACTGCTCAGCCAAAGGACCGAAGCGTCGACGCAGCCACCCTGGCGCAAATTCCTGGTCCAGGTCGCGGCGGCATATCCGCAGATTCGCAGCGTGCTCGTCGTGCGAGGCGGCTATCTCGTATACGAGCGCTACTGGCACGGGTTCGACAAGACGTCCGGCCACGACACCCATTCGGTCACGAAGAGCGTGATCGGCACGTTGGTCGGGATCGCTCTCGCCGAGGGGAAGATAACGAGCCTGGACCAGACGGTCGGTGAGCTCTTGGCCACTCACATACCGGAGGGCGCCGACCCCCGCTTCGCCACCGTCACCGTCGGGCAGTTGCTGACTATGACCTCGGGCCTGGCAGGCGACGACGATGCGGCTGGCGCCGACTCCGCGTTGGAGAAGGCCATGATCGAGAGCCGGGACTGGGTCCGTCACATCCTCGGCCGACGTCTGGAGCACGAGCCGGGCGACCGCTTCGCCTACAGCAACGCCAGTTCGCACCTCCTGTCGGCCATCGTGGCGGATGCGTCGCGCCAGTCCACCTTCGACTTCGCTCGTACGAACGCTGTTCGGTCCACTCGGCATCCAGACGGCGGGTGCCCTAGAGCCGAGGGTAGGGCCCATCCCACCCGCGGTCTTGGCGGCTTACGACAAGGCCGGCATCGCCTGGATTCGGGATCCGCAGGGTTACCACTACGGCGCCTCGATCGCTCCGGCTGTCCGGCGCAGGACCTCGCCAAGTTGGGGTACCTGTACCTCAACGGCGGTCGATGGGACGGCAAGCAGGTGGTGCCCGGCGACTACGTCGCCACTGCCACGTCGGCGGACGGGCTCTTCGCCGAACCTCTCCTCGGGCTACGGGTGGCACTGGTGGGTGGCCACCGAGGACGGCCACCGCGTGTTCTTCGCTCGCGGGTTCGGCGGTCAGTTCGTGTACGTGGTTCCCGACCTGGACCTGATGGCGGTGGTCACGAGTGACGCTGAGACAAGCGGTGACCGACCCCAAGATCCTGATCGCGCGGACCATCGTTCCGGCCGATGAACACCTGATCACTCAGATTCGGCTGATTTCACCGCATCGTAGGGGTCAGTCCAGGTCGGCGGCTCAGCCGCCCAGCGCGTGACTGAACGTCGGCATCAACTGCTCGACGACCAGCGGCAGCGACAGGACGCTCGTGAAGTAGATCGCTGCGGCCAGGAGCGGTCGCCGGTGTTGATCGATCGACCTTCACGCACGCGCGTGCAGCTTCTGGTACAGGCGGACTCTTGTCCCGCTCGCTTGGCGCCGGCGGCGTCGTCGGTTCCCCAGACCAAGACATCGGCGACGTCGAGTACGTCCAGTCGTTCGAGCGGCACCTAGGCCTGCTCTCCCTCGCGAACGTAGGCGTTGATCTCCGTGGGAACGACGAACCCGAGGTCGGTGAGGAAGTCCGTCGTCAGGGCGGCCTGCGAGGCGATCGCGGCGCCATCGTAGAACGCTCCCTGCAGGAAGATCGCCTTCTCCCCTGCGAACTCCGGATGTGCCTCGGCCGCCGCGGTGAACTGCTCGCGGACGCCGTTGAGCATTGCTCGGCTCGATCATGCTGACCAACCGCGTCGCCGATGAGCTGGGTCTGGACCCACCAGGGTTCGAAGTAGTCGCGAGAGACCGGCAGATGACATGCGCCGACTTCTGCCAGGATGTCTCCGATGGCCGAAAAAGTGCGGTTCGACAGCTCGAGCGGCCCACGATTGGCCGGTCTCATCGACCAACCCGAGGGCAAGGTCCGGGGTTGGGGTGTGTTCGCCCACGGATTCACCCTCGGGAAGGATTCACCGGCGGCGAGCCGCATCTGCAAGCAGCTCGCTCGTGAGGGCATCGGCATGCTGCGTTTCGACAATCTCGGGCTCGGCGATTCCGAGGGCGACTGGGGCGACGGATCCTTTTCCCACAAGGTCGAAGACACCGCTCAGGCGGTGCGGTTCATGGAGAGATCCGGACGGCAGATCCGGCTGCTCGTCGGGCATTCCTTCGGCGGCGCGGCGGTCATCGCCGCGGCACACGCGGCTCCCGAGGTCCGTGCCGTCGTGAGTATCGGCGCGCCCTACGAGCCGGCCCACGTCGAGCACAACTACGACGCGCTGGTCGTACGCACTCTCGAAAAGGGCGAAGCGCCGTTCCTGATCGGAGGAAAGGCCCTCACGCTGCGGCGTCACTTCATCGAGGACGTGCGCGCGGCCGATCTGCGGGAGCGGATCCGTACGCTGCGCAAGGCGCTGCTCGTCATGCACTCGCCGACCGACAACACCGTGGGCATCGCCAACGCGAGCAAGATTTTCCAGACCGCGCGCCACCCTCGCAGCTTCGTGTCTCTCGAGGGCGCCGACCACCTCCTGACCGGCGGACGCCAGGCCCGACGCGCTGCCCGGATCGTCAGCGCCTGGGCGGATCCTTACCTCAGCTGATCCCTGTTCCGCGCGGATCGATGGGTGTGAGCGAGCCGAGGGCGTCCTCGACGACCTGGGCAGCGGCGAGTGTGAGGTCGTCGCGCCAGAGGTCGGCATAGACCTGGACGCCGAGCGGAAGTCCGGCGTCGCCCAGGCCGGCGGGAACCGCGGTGGACGGGATGCCCAGCACGTTGCCGGGGATGACGAAGGGGAGTCGGCGAACAGTGGTGTCGGTTCCGGTCTCCGGGTCGATGTCGGCGTCGTGCGGAAACTGTGCGTCACACCAGGTGGGTCCGACGACCACCGAATAATCGGCGAAGAACGCTGACCATTCCCGCTGGATCCGGCGGCGCTCGACGAAGGCGGCACCCACCGGCAGCACCGGTCGGGAGATGATCTCCTCCAGCAGCCGGACGGCGGCGGGGGTCATGAGCTGTCGAAGGATCGGCAGGTCGTCGGAGAGGCCGAGGTGCATCAGCGCCTCCCACACGGTGGTGATCAGATCGATGTCGGGTGGTGTCTTCTCGACGACCTCGTAGCCGGCAGCGTCGAGCGCCCGGCCGGCCGTGCGCACCGCCTCCCGGAACGCTGACGGCATCGAGAGGTCGGTCACCAGCGCCGCCGTTCGCCGGACGGGTGGGCCGTCGATCGCCACGTCGACCGACCGGGGATCGCGGACGTGCCGCCCGTGCAAGATCTCCAGAGCAAGCCGAAGATCGGTGACCCGGCGGGCCATGGGTCCGCTCGTCGAGAGCAGCTGGACCGCCACCGTCGGATCGAGGGGAGGGAGGGATACCGCGCTCGGGAGGCGTCCGTTGGTCGGCTTCAGCGCGCAGACCCCGTTGCAGAACGCCGGATTGCGCAACGAGCCACCGATGTCGTTGCCGAGACCCAACGGCGTCATGCCGACCGCCAGCGCCGCACCCTCGCCGCCGCTCGAGCCCCCGGCGCACACGTCCGGGTCCCACGGGTTGTTGGTGCGCCCCCGGAGCGGGATTGTCGGTGGCGATGCGCAGCCCCAGCTCTGGCATGTTGGTGCGTGCGAGGGGGATAGCACCGGCCGCCTTCATCCGTTCGACGAGCGGTGCGTCCGCGGTCGGATGCGCGTTCACGAACGCCGGGACACCGGAGGTCGTCGCGGTACCCGACGACGTCGATGTTCTCCTTGATCGTGAACGGCACGCCGTGGAGGGGTCCCGTCGGCGCCCGGTTGTCCGCCTTCTTCGCGTTCAGCGAGCGCGTCGTCCAGTACGACGGTGATGGCGTTCAGCGGTGCCGTTCACCGCGTCGATCCGATCGAGATGATCTTGCACGACCTCGACGCTGGACACGTCCTTGTTCCGAAGCAGCGCGGCCAACTCGCGTGCGCTCCGGCGCCACAGATCTCCCATGCCGAGATTCTCGTACCTGACCGCGGGGTGCCGGTGGTAGGCGCGGCGAAGCAGGCGATTCAGCGCCGCGGCCTGTCCGGCGGGCGCGCGGACCGGCTCGGATGAATCAAAGCGTTTCCCTGGCCGGCCCGTCCCTCTCGCCTCGTGAACACCAGGTCCCGACCCAGAGGAGGCAGCCGGAACAAGATCGACTCCGCGACATAGTTCTGCCGGACCCGCCATGGATCCCGCCTGCCTTGCCGCGGGAACAGACCACGGCTGCGCCGGAAGTAGCCGGAGTTGAGCGGGAACACCGAGTCGCCCGGGTCGACCGATGTCGCCGAGGGTGTGGCGCTGGCCAGTCCGCGCCGTCGCAGGTGTCCGAGGAGGCGGCATACCCAGCGGGCGATCAGGTCGGACCGCAGCGTCCAGGAGGAATTCACGTAGCCGAGGGTGTAGACGAGATTCGGGACGCCGTCGAGCATCATTCCGCGGTAACTCAACACGTCCCCCGTGTGGATCTGGCGGCCGTCGACGTCCAGGGCGATTCCCCCGACGGGTCGGAGGACCATTCCCGTCGCGCTGACGACCACGTCGGCCGGCAGATCCCGACCCGAGACGAGCCGGACACCGCCGGGAAGAAGGCGGTCGATCTGATCGGTCACGATGGTGACGGTTCCCGCGGCGACGGCGCGGAAGAGATCACCGTCGGGGGCGACGCACAGCCGCTGGTCCCACGGCCGATAGCGCGGCGTGAAGTGCTGCTCCACGACCGGCCAGCCGACCCGCCGGGCAATCCGTCCCCGCAACAGTTCTGCCGCTCGTTCCGGTTTGCGCCGGCAGTACTCCCAGAACATCTGCTGCTCGAGGATGGAGGAGATCCGGCGTAGCCGAGACGCCGCCTGCGGGGGCAGCCAACGGTCGCGCCAGGTAGCCCTGGGGACCGACGGCAAGGACACGATGTAGCTGGGGGAGCGCTGGAGCATGGTCACCCGCGCGCCGGCCCGGGCGAGCGCCGGCGCCAGCGTGACCGCGGTGGCTCCGCTGCCGATCACCACGACCTCACGGCCGGCACAGTCCAGGCCCCGCGGCCAGAACTGGGGCGTCACGAACGCACCCCGGAACTCTCGCCGCCCGGCGAACTCCGGCTGGTAGCTCGTGTCGTAGTCGAAGTATCCGGTGCACAGATACAGGAAGTTGCCGGTGTAGCGACGCTCGCCCTCTGAGGTCTGCGCGGCCACCGTCCAGGTGGCGGCTTCGCTCGACCAGGAGGCCGTCGTGACGTGGCAGCCGAAGCGAATGCGATCTGTGACTCCGCACTCAGCCGCAGCGGAGGCTATGTAGGCGCGGATCTCCTTGCCCGAGGCATAGACGTCAGGGTGCGTCCAGGGTCGGAAGGGATAGCTGAAGCTGTGCATGTCGGAGTCGGAACGCACGCCCGGGTAGCGGAACAGGTCCCAGGTGCCGCCGATCGCGCCGCGCGACTCCAAGATCACCACGTCCAGTTCGGGCCGGCGCTGGCGCAGGCGGCAGGCCGCCCCGATGCCGGCCAGGCCGGCGCCCACGATGATCACGTCGGCGCTCGTCACGTGATCCACAGCGCCAGCCCGGAGTCTCAGTCGAGGGTCGCGAAGTAGGCGGCGGCGCGCGGAAGAGCCTGAACCCAGCTGTTCACGTGGTCGCCGGACACCGTGCGGAGCGCGACGTCGGCGCCGCGGTCCCGCAGCCGGTTGATCGAGACAACGGCGTCCTTGTACGGGACCTCCTCGTCGTCGGGGCTGTGGTACATCCGGATCGGTGCCTCGGGACACCAGCGGTCGACGGCGTTCTGACGCAGTCGGATGCGCATCGGGTCGGCCGGGTTGCTCCGCAGCGCGTCGACGTAGGACCGCCGCAGCAGCTCACGCGACGTCGGCGGAAGCGCCGTGAGGATATCGTCCCAGCCGGGCTCTCGCCGCGGGGCGCGAGATCGCCCGCGACGTCGGGGCTTCGAGGGGGCGTCGTAGTAGGACGCGGCGGTGCCGTGCATGTACGCCACTGTGGACACCGGCCCGGTCCGGCGCGGCACGGACACGTTGCCGGTGGCGACCGTGGGCGCCGCTCGCCGCTGGCCGGCCAGACGGCGAGGGACCTGCACAGCAACCGCCGCAGCGGCATCATGTCGGTGAATCTACTCAGCCAGGCCACCTTGTCCACCGTCGCTAGCTCCGGCTTTCCTTCGTAGTCGAGAGTTTCGCCGGAGCTAGGCTGACTGTCGCGAGCAGATGCGACCGACGCCCTGCGCTGTCACGCGGCGGCGGTGACGGCAAGCTTGTCTCGCGACGTCACTTAGGCTTTCCGGCGTGAGTGTCGCCGTTCGGGTCATCCCGTGTCTCGACGTCCACGACGGCCGGGTCGTCAAGGGCGTCAACTTCGTCGACCTGCGCGACGCCGGTGATCCGGTCGAGCTGGGCGGCGGTCTACGACGCGGAGGGGGCGGACGAACTCACGTTCCTCGACATCTCGGCTTCGGTGGAGGGTCGGGAGACCACGCTCGAGGTCGTCCGGCGAACCGCCGAGACCGTGTTCATCCCGCTCACGGTCGGCGGCGGGGTCGGCACGGTCCGCGACGTCGACGTGCTGCTCCGGGCCGGGGCCGACAAGGTGGCCATCAATACGGGGGCGATCCGCCGCCCCGAGGTGATCGCCGACATCACCCGTCAGTTCGGCAACCAGGTCCTGGTGCTGTCGGTCGACGCCCGGAGGGAGTCCGGCTTCGCCTCCGGGTTCGGGGTGACCACCCACGGCGGCCGGACGAGCGCCGGCCTCGACGCGGTGGAGTGGGCGCGCCGCGGGGTGGACCTCGGGGTGGGAGAGATCCTGCTCAACTCGATGGACGCCGACGGCACCACCGGCGGATTCGACCTCGAGATGATCGCCGCCGTCCGGGCGGTGGTCGACGTCCCCCTCATCGCTTCGGGTGGCGCGGGGCGCGCCGAGGACTTCCCGCCGGCCGTGGCCGCTGGGGCCGACGCCGTGCTCGCCGCCACGGTGTTCCACTTCGGTACGCTCCGGATCGCCGAGGTCAAGGCGACCTTGGCGGCGGCCGGCTACCCGATCCGCGCGGTGCCAGGATTGGCGCATGTCTGAGCGAGTGGTGTGGCTGCCGTACGCCGATCCGGAGGAGGCGGCCGAACGGCTCGACGGTCTTCCGGACGGCCTCGTCGTCGACTGTTTCCGCGCCGACGGCGGCCCCTACCCCGACTCGATCGGCGACGTAGAGCTGTACGTCCTCCCGTACATGAAGGGCGAGGAGGTGCTGGAGCGCGCCGGCGAGATGACGAATCTCAAGGTGATCCAGACTCTCACCGCCGGGGTCGAGAACTTCGTGCCGTACGTGCCGCACGGCGTCACCCTCTGCAACGCGGCCGGTGTGCACGACGCGAGCACCGCCGAGCTGGCCATCGCCCTGGCCCTGGCCAGCGGCCGGCACCTGGACGAGTTCGCCCGGAACCAGCCCGAGGGCCGCTGGAAACCGCGCGCCGGCACGTCGCTGGCCGATCGCCGGGTGTTGATCATCGGCTACGGGCACATCGGGCCCGCCATCGAACGGCGGCTGGCCGGGTTCGAGGTCGCCTCCGTCACCAGGGTCGCCCGCCGGGCCCGCGAGGGCGAGCCGAAGGTGGAGGCCATCGAGGCGCTGCCCCAGCTGCTGCCCGAGGCCGACGTGGTCATCGTGATCGCCCCGTCCACGCCCGAGACCGAGGGGATGATCGGCGCGGAACAACTGGCCCTGCTGCCCGACGGCGCCCTGCTGGTCAACGTGGCCCGGGGGAAGCTCGTCGACACCGACGCCCTGGTCGCCGAGACCGGGAGCGGGCGCCTGCGGGCGGCCCTCGACGTCACCGATCCGGAGCCGCTGCCGCCGGAGCATCCGCTGTGGCAGATACCGAACGTCCTGATCGCCCCGCACGTCGGCGGTGCGAGCAGCGCCTTCTTCCCGCGGGCCGACCGGCTCGTCGCCGCCCAGTTGCGCCGGTTCGCCGCGGGTGAAGATCTCGAGAACGTGATCACGTGACCGAATCCGCCGTTCCGACGGACTGCATCTTCTGCAAGATCATCGCCGGCGAGATCGCGTCCCGCCAGATCTACGCCGACGACGACGCGGTGGCCTTCCTCGATGTCGGGCCGTGGCAACGGGGCCACTCGTTGGTGGTTCCGCGCGACCACGTCGCCGATCTGCTGAGCGATCCGCCGATGCTCGCCCGAATCGGCCCCGCAGTCGACGCCACCGCCCGGCTGCTGGTGTCCCGCCTCGGTGCCGACGGGCTGAACCTGCTCTCGTCCGCGCGACCGGTGGCCGGCCAGGAGGTCTTTCATCTCCACGTGCACCTCGTGCCGCGCTATGCGGACCGTCCGGGCCTCGCGAACCTGGTCGGGCCCGAACGGGGCGACGACTCCGACCTGGACGAGTTGCACCGGCTCCTGACCGGATGAGCTGGTCACGCCGGGTTCTCCGCAGCCTGGTCGAGCTCGGACCTCCGTTCGTCGCGGCCGTGATCTTGCTGCCCTGGATCATCGCCCAGGGCAGGGCCTGGCCGTGGGAGCCGTCCACCATCGATCTCCAGGTGTACGTCTACGCCGTTCGCGACATGCTGGCCGGTGGCGACATCTACGCCACCACCACGCCCGGCTGGAACCTCGCCTTCATCTACCCGCCGATCGCCGCCGTCTTGATGGTGCCGCTGGTCGTCGGTCCGTACGTGTTCTGGCAACTGGTGTGGACCGCGCTGCTGATCTGGGCGCAGCAGTCGGTGCTCAAGCGCTGCGGAGTCCCGCGCGGCTGGAAGCTCGGTCTGATCGGGGCGGCGGTCGTGCTCGCCGTCGAACCGATCCGCACCACCATCGGCTACGGACAGGTCAACACGTTGCTGATGGCCCTGGTCGTCGCCGACCTGCTCCCTGAGCCCGTCGAAGGGTCCGATGAGCGACGGCGGATCCCGCAGGGCACACTGATCGGCCTCGCTTCGGCGATCAAGCTCACGCCGGCGCTCTTCGTGATCTTCGCCTTCGGCATCGGCAAACGGCGGGTGGCGCTGACGGCCATCGTCAGCTTCGTCGCCTTCACGGCCGTCGGTGCGGTGTTCCAGTGGTCCCAGACGCTGGCGTTCTGGCGCGGCCTCGCCGGTGGTCAGACCCGCACCGCCGCCCCCCTGTACACGGGGAATCAGTCGCTGCTCGGCGTCTTCCACCGGTTGGGGGACGACACGTCGTCGTGGACGACCCTGACCGGCCTGGCGTTCGCCGCCGTCGTCGCGCTGCTCGGCACGTTGGTGGCGGCGCAGTGGTGGGGCGACGGGGAGAAGGCCTTCGCGGTGACCGTGGTCGGATTGTGCACCTGTCTGGCCTCGCCGTTGTCCTGGACCCACCACTACGTGTGGATCCTGCCACTGGGGGCGGTGGTGCTGCTCCGTCGCGGACTTCCGCGCTGGGTCCGGGTGCTCAGCGGGTGCTGGGTCCTGTGGGTCTCGGCGTGCCTCCCGCTGGCCGTGTTGCCGTACGGCTTCGACCGGGAGCGGGACTTCACCGTCCTGCAGCAACTGGTGGCGAACCTGGGACCGCTGCTCGGGCTGGCGTTGATCATCGGCCTCGCGGTGCGGATGGTTTCCCGGGCGCGACCGCGTGTCCCGGTACCGGCCGGCGGTTAGCCTCGCGCCGGTGTTCTGCGGTTGCGGGTCACCACCGTTGCGGTGTACTTGATGCGTGGAGGCCCGCCGACCACTTGCGTGCGCCGCAGTCCTCGCCGTGGCGTTGATCGTCCACGCCTGCGGCCTCGGTCAAGGTTCCCCTGACCCGCCGCGAAGTCCGTCACCCGTACCGAGCACCGCCGATCGGCCCGCGCCCGGCGTTGGCATCGTCCGCCGCTGTGGAAGTCACTACGCCGAGGAGTTCGACCCGGGCCTGGAGACTCGTACGGTCACCGCCGGGGTGGTCTCGCTGGTCAGCTTCCGGGTGTCCCCGGCCGTCTCCGAGTCTGGTGCGGTCAGGGCGTTCAAGGTAATGGTCCGGGTGGCGGCGGGTGGCGAAACGCGCCTGGAGTGCATGACCCCGGGTGCGACCCTGCTCTACGACCGCGCCCGTTTCACCAGCACCAACACATACCGATTGAGCGACGGCGAGCGCACTGTGCGATTCATCGGTTGCCCAGATCATCCCGCCGTGTTCAACGGCGCGATCCTCACGGCCGGGCCGACCTCCGTCGACCTGCGGGTGATCACCGCCCGCACCGCCACCGATATTCGGATCACCGCCTACAGCTCCTGAGCTCGACCCGGGACCAGCCCCAACCGGCGGCGTTCGGCGTCGAGGAGTGCCGTCGAGACGTCCCAGAGCCGGTCGGCCGCCTCCGGATCGCCGTGTTGGCGCGGTGCGGTAGGTCAGCCGGGAATCCTTCGGCTTGCGGTGTATCTCTCGTGTGGTTCCGCGATCGGCATCTTGTAGAGGCGAGGGGCAGGGGGAACATCATGAGCGGCTTGAATCGATCGTGGATCGGCTTGCGGCCAGTTGCCGTGTCGATTGGCGTCGCCGTGGTGACCGCGGTTCTCACCACGTCGGCAACGAGTGCGCTCACCAACGATGCGGACATCGATCACTCGACGGCCTTGGACTTCTATCACCGTCATTACGCGGACGTGTTCGATCCGGTCGCCATACATCGGGTCTGGGAGCACAACTACACCGACACGTACCGCAAGTACGGGATGAAAACCAAGGAGCGGTTCCTGAAGCGGTACCAGCGGGTGGTGAGCAAGGTCGAGGTGATAAACGTGGTGCCGGCGGACGCGGGCAGCAACCAGTTCCTGCTCACGAACCGGACCATCTACCGGCGGGGAAATTCGGAACAGAACAGCTTCGTGGTTTACCTGATCTGCACCGACCACACCGCCCGGCTGCCGATCCGCACGTGTCCGGTCGACCGGGTACAGATCAACGCCGTGCAGTCCGCCGACCTCACCGCCTCCTGATCCGCACGCCCACCGAGCGGAGGTCATCGGGCCGCGTCCGCGGGCTAGATTGATCCGCATGACGCTCGACACCCCGCCCGGCGATCCGACGGCACAGACGGCTGCCGGGGAGATCGATCTGAAGCCGCGCTCCCGGGTGGTCACCGACGGCCTCGAGGCGACGGCCTCCCGGGGCATGCTGCGGGCGGTCGGGATGGGCGACGAGGACTTCGCCAAGCCGCAGATCGGCGTCGCCTCCAGCTGGAACGAGATCACGCCCTGCAACCTGTCCCTGGATCGGCTGGCCAAGGCCGTGAAGGACGGGGTGCACGCGGCCGGCGGCTATCCGCTGGAGTTCGGCACGATCTCGGTCTCCGACGGAATCTCGATGGGCCACGAGGGGATGCACTACTCGCTGGTCAGCCGGGAGATCATCGCCGACTCGGTGGAGACGGTGATGAGCGCGGAGCGGATGGACGGCTCGGTCCTGCTGGCCGGCTGCGACAAGTCGCTCCCCGGAATGCTGATGGCGGCGGCGCGCCTCGACCTGGCCTCGGTGTTCCTGTACGCCGGCTCGATCATGCCCGGCCGGGTCGGCGACAAGGACGTGACGATCATCGACGCCTTCGAGGCGGTTGGAGCCTGCGTACGGGGCCTCATCAGTCGTGAGCAGGTGACCGAGATCGAGAAGGCCATCTGCCCGGGGGAGGGCGCCTGCGGCGGGATGTACACGGCCAACACGATGGCCAGCGCCGCCGAGGCGCTGGGCATGTCGCTCCCCGGCTCGGCGGCACCACCGGCGGTGGACCGGCGCCGCGACGGCTACGCGCGGCGGTCCGGCATGGCGGTGGTGGAGATGCTCCGGCGCGGGATCACGGCCCGCGACGTGTTGACCAAGGAGGCCTTCGAAAACGCCATCGCCGTCGTGATGGCGTTCGGCGGCTCCACCAACGCCGTCCTGCACCTGCTCGCTATCGCCAACGAGGCCGAGGTCGAGTTGACCCTCGACGACTTCGTCGCGGTCGGCAAGCGGGTGCCGCACCTGGGCGACCTCAAGCCGTTCGGCCGGTACGTGATGAACGACGTCGACCGGGTCGGCGGGGTGCCGGTGGTGATGAAGGCCCTACTCGACGCCGGGCTGCTGCACGGTGACTGCCTCACGGTCACGGGCAAGACGATGGCCGAGAACCTGGCCGACATCGCCCCGCCCGACGTGGACGGCGTGATCGTCCGGGCGCTGGACAACCCGATGCACCCCACCGGTGGGATCACCATCCTGCGGGGCTCGCTCGCGCCGGAGGGCGCGGTCGTCAAGAGTGCCGGTTTCGACACCGACGTCTGGAAGGGCACCGCGCGGGTCTTCGACGGCGAGCGCGCCGCCATGGACGCATTGGAGAACGGCGCGGTGGTGTCCGGCGACGTGGTCGTGATCCGGTACGAGGGCCCGAAGGGAGGTCCCGGGATGCGAGAAATGCTGGCCATCACCGGTGCCATCAAGGGCGCCGGGCTCGGCAAGGACGTCATGCTCATCACCGATGGCCGCTTCTCCGGCGGCACCACCGGGCTCTGCGTCGGGCACATCGCGCCGGAAGCGACCGAGGGCGGTCCCATCGCCCTCGTACAGGACGGGGACCTGATCTCCCTCGACGTCGCCAACGGCCTGCTGGAACTGCACGTGGAGGAGCCGGAATTGCGGCGTCGCCGGGCGACCTGGACCCCCGCGCCGCGTCCGGTACGACGCGGCGTACTGGCCAAATACGCCAAGCTCGTACGCTCGGCCGAGGTCGGCGCCATCTGCGGCTGACCGGAGCTCGTGCTCTGAGCCTGTCGAAGGGTCGTTGGGGGTCCGAATCACCGGTAACTGTCGGAAAACTGCAGCCGGAGGGACCCGATGCACGCCTATTTGCGGAAACTGTGGACAGTTGCCGGAAAAGCGGTGGGAGGTATCAGCAGCCCGTCTGGTTGATCTGGGAGGGGTGAGCTTGCTCACCCGGCCGCACGGCGGGGCGTTTTGAATGCGTTGATATCACATCGGGTCCGTTAAGCTGTGAGCGGTCCGAGAGGCGGTCTGAGGGTAGGGCACGCTCGCGGACCCTCGCATGTCATGTCGCTTCCAGCAGAAGGGCAACGTCCATCACCGAGTCAGTGCTGGCCCCGGGCTTCCACACGAGCGCGGAGACGCCACGGTTGACCCGTGCAGCGTATGGCTACCAGCGCTTCATGGAGTGTGTTCCGGCGCTGCTGCTCGCCTCGGCTGTGGTCGTCCCGCTCACCCTCTTGCTGATCTCGCCGGTGCTGGCGTACGTGGCCTTCGGCGGCTACTTGTTCTTCTGGGGGTGCCAGTCCATCCATCTGGCCATCCGCCAGGCGCGCGAGTACAGGATCATGCGGCGGTACAAGCTGACGGACTGGAACGAGCGGCTCGGGCACCTCACCGACCCGTACACGAGGATGCACGCGCTGGCCGAGCAGTCGCGGCTGAGCGAGGGCGAGGCCGAGGAACTGGTCGCGCTCAACCACTGGGTCCACACCGGACCGGATGTGCCGGCCCCGGACGAGATGCGGCACCTCATCGTCATGCCGGTGGCCAACGAGCACTACTCGATCATCGAGCAGTCGCTGGACGAGATCCTGGCCACCGACTACCGGATGGACCGGGTGATGCTCTGCATCACCTTCGAGGAGCGCTCGAAGATCTGGACCGCCGAGAAGATCGCCCGGCTCGAGGCGGCGTACGGCCCGAAGTTCGCGATGGTGATGACCACCCGGCACCCCGACGGGCTCCCCGGTGAGGGTCGGGTGAAGGGTGCCAACATCAGCTGGGGCGCCCAACTGGCCCGCCAGGAGCTGCACCGCCGCGGTCTGCGGGACGAGCAGATCATCGTCTCCGCCTTCGACGCGGACACCCGGCCCAGCCACAACTACTTCCAGGTGCTGACGTACAGCTACCTGACCAACCCGGGCCGCGACATCGACAGTTACCAGCCGGTGCTCTTGTTCCACAACAACGTCTGGGACGTCACCACCGCCTCGCGCCTGGTGGGTTACATCGCGAGCATGTGGACCCTGGTGGACTCGACGCGTCCGGAGCGACTGCGGATCTTCTCCTCCCACGCGATGGGCATGAAGGCACTGGTCGGGGTCAACTTCTGGTCCCGCAACGTGATCCCGGACGACTCTCGCCAGTTCTGGCGGATGTTCTACGGCACGCAGGGCAAGGCCAAGACCGTTCCGTTGCACGTCTCGGTCTACCTCGACGGGGTGCACGCCGACGGGTTCCTGAAGACCATGAAGGAGCAGTACCGGCAGATCCGGCGCTGGGCGTACGGGGTCATCGACTTCCCCTACATCATGGAGCAGAACGCCGTCAGCCCGAAGATCCCGCTCGGCCTCCGCGTCGCTCAGACCTACCGTCAGTTGTCGCAGTTCCACCTGTGGGCCGTGGTGCCGCTGTTGTTGATGACACTCCGCCCGATCGCGGGTGCCGTCGAGCCGATCGCCGTGCACTCGTCCTGGATGGTCGCGGATCTGGCGGCCGTGGCGATCATCGCCTCCGGTGTGCTCAGCCCGCTCGGCCTCGGCATCTCCGCGTTCGTGGCGCTGAAGTTGCTGCCCGTACGACCGAGTCATCGTCCGCCGATCTTCTGGGCGAGGATGGCGCTGGAGTGGCTGGCCCTCCCGATCGTGGCGCCGATCTTCTTCTGCGCGCCGGCGATCGACTCGCAGCTGCGGCTGATGGCGCGTAAGTATCTCGGCTTCCGGGTCACGGTGAAGCACCGCACCCACGTCGCGCACACCATGCGCTGACCCTGAAACCGCCGAGGCTTCAGCCGCTGGTCCGCTCCCGGGTGGAGTCGATGGGCGGAGCGGGCGCCGCCTGGATCGCCGAGTTACCGCGGGTGATCGAGGATCTGCAGCAACGCTGGTCGATCACGCTCGGACGCCCGCTCCCGGGTGGTAGCAGCTCCTACGTTGTCCGGGTGCGAAGGGCCGACGGCTCTCCGGCGGTGCTCAAGATCTCGTTGCTGACCGTTCAGATCGACCGGGAGGTGGCGGTGTTACGGCGAGCCGACGGACGTGGCTACGCGCGACTACTGGACCACGACCTCAGCAGCGGTGCACTTCTCCTCGAGTCCTTGGGCCCGACGCTGGCCGCGTCCGGGCGCTCCCCGGAG
Organism: uncultured Actinomycetota bacterium; assembly: GCA_963789345.1. GTDB lineage: Bacteria > Actinomycetota > Actinomycetes > Propionibacteriales > Propionibacteriaceae > Microlunatus. Next base: position 780,174 of record CAWBKR010000001.1, read on the forward strand.
GAGCAACTGGTCGTCCTCGCCGAGACGCTGCAGGAGGCCTGGCTGAGCTACGACGGCCCGGAACCGGCGGGCGCCGACGACAAGGCTGTCTCGCTGCAGAACCTCATCGGCTCGGCCTGGTCAGCGCTCGACGAGCCCTGTCCACGCGCGGTCGTGGACCAGGCGCTGCGCTACGCGGAGGGGCTCGTGGGCGCGGATCGTGCCGAGTTGGTCGTGGTGCACGGTGATCCGCATCCGAGCAACGCTCTCCGTGCGGGCCATCCGGGGCGGGCCGCGTCGGGTTACTGCTTCGTCGACCCGGACGGGTTCCCGGCCGACCGGGCGTACGACCTGGGCGTCGCCCTGCGCGACTGGTGCGGTCGGCTCGCCGGACCTGAGCCGCGAGGAACCCTGGCGGCCTACTGTGCGGTGCTGGCCGCGCATTCCGGCGTGGATGCCGACCGGATCTGGCGCTGGGGCTTCGTCGAGCGGGTTTCCACCGGTCTCCACGTCATGCACTTCGGCACCGAGCGCGTCGGCCGCCCGTACCTCGACACCGCGGCCCGACTGCTGGACTGAGCTGAAGGTTCCGCCCAGAGGTGCGTTCGTGCTGCTTCACCGGCACGCGAAGCAGCAGAAACGCACCTCTCGGCGACTTGGCATCGGCCACCTACGCTGGGGCGGTGATCGGCGGGAAGCGGGCGGGGGTGGCGGTTACTGCCGCGCTGTTACTGGCAGCTTGTACCGCCCCGGAGGTGAATCCTCCGGGGTCACCGACTACGAGTCCGAGCCCGCCCGTCCTCTCGCCGACGCTGACCCCAACGCCGACCGCGACCCCGACCCCGACGAGCACAACGCCTTCACCGAGAGCCACACCGAGCGCGGCGACCTACCGGATGCCGCTCGCGCTGGTCGTGCACGCCACCCGGGAGGCAGGCGACGTTCCTCTGGCGGCGGCGCGGGCGGCCGCCACCGGGCGTGGCAGCCGGTGGTCGGACGTCGGGCAGAGCGGCGGCGCGATGCGCGTGCTGACGACCCGTAACGGTTCTCCCGACGCGCTTCTGGATCAGGTGCGAGATCGCACCGACACGCTCGCCGTACTGCCGGCCGAGTCCGTCGATCCGACCGTCCGGGTCCTGACCGTCGCCGGTGGGCACCCCCTGCGGGACGCGGACTATCCGCTGGTGGTCCGCAGCACCCGTCCGGTGCCCGAGGTCACGACCCTCACCGCGGTCGGCGACGTCATGCTGGCTCGCCGGGTGGGGGCGCGGATGCGGGCCGTCGACGACTACGCCTACCCGATGCGACCGCTGGCCCGGCGGCTCGCCGGCGCCGAGATCACGCTCGGCAACTTCGAGTCGACGCTGTCCCGGGACGGCTCACCCACCCAGGGCACGGACTCCTTCGGCGCCGACGCCGCCGCCACGCAGGCGCTGAAGCTGGCCGGCTTCGACCTGGTCTCGCTGGCGAACAACCATCTCGGGGATTACGGCCAGGCCGCGCTGCGGCAGACCTTCGACCGCTTCGAGAACGCCGAGATCGCCACCGTCGGGGCCGGGCGGAATGCAACCGAGGCGCGCCGCCCGGCCGTGGTGGAGCGCGACGGCGTACGGATCGGGTTCATCGCCACCGACTCGATCGGGGAAACACCGGCCGCCGGTAGCGACCGCGGGGGTACCAACCGGTTGAACATGCCCCCCCGCACCGGACCGCTGGACCGGGCCGCGCTGGACCGGATCAGCGGCGAGATCACCGCGTTGAAGCGGTCCGTCGACACGGTGATCGTGCTGACCCACTGGGGCACCCAGTACACCCACCAGCCCGAGCAGAGTCAGCGCGTGGCGGCCCGGGCGTTCGCCGCCGCCGGAGCCGACCTGGTCATCGGCGGCCATCCGCACTGGGTGCAGGGTTGGGAGAAGTTCGGGTCGACGGTCGTCGTGCATTCGCTGGGCAACTTCATCTTCGACATGGACTTTCAGACCAAGACCCGCGAGGGCGTCTTCCTCGAGGTCGTGCTGTGGGGCGGCGAGGTCAAGGCCATCGAGCCGGTTCCGTACGTCATCGACGATCAGTTCCGGCCGCGCCTGGTCACCGGCTCACGGGCCGACGGCATCCTCGACGACGTCTGGAGCACCAGCCGCGGCCCGTGGCGGGTTCCCTGAGCCGCCCGCCCCGCCATGCCGTTTTCCGCCATGTGGCGGCTGACGCAGCAGAAATCGCGTCGGAACGCTGCGCCGTCCGCCACATGACGGATAACGACTTCGGCGCGACCAGCGCGACCAGCCCGCTGTTAGCCTGCCTCCGTCAGCCAGGCCCACATCACGTTGCCGACCCGGTCCAGCTGCCGCCGGTCCACGACGTCGAAGGTGTCGCGGCGGGTGTGGTACTCGTCGTACTCGACGCTGCCGAGGCGCGCGGCCGGCATTCCGGCCTTCGCATACGACCAGTGGTCGCTGGTCGTCAACTCGCAGGCCTGGGTCGCGATGTCGATCCGGCGAGCGGCGGCCCGCAGGTCGTCACGGAGGTTGCGGCCGCCGATGGGGGAGCGGCACACCGGCACGTAGCTCGCACGGACCCCCACCCGGTCCAGGGCGACCATGGCCACGACGGCCTCCCGTTCGGCCCGCGACAGATCGGCGACGTGCTGCTGGGAACCGAAGTGGTGCTCGTCGTCCGCCGGTCCCCGCGGCTCCTCCGCGCCGAATGCGATGAACTGGATCGGCAGCCCAGCTCGATCGGCCCGCCGTTCCGCCTCAGCAATCCGGGCCAGTTCGAGCATCACCGAGACCCCGGACGCGTTGTCCTCGGCACCGGGAGCGACGGCCACGGTGTCGAGGTGGGCCCCGATGACGATGTGCGGCTTCCGCGAGTCGAAGCCGGCCGGCTCGGCGATCACGTTCACCGACGTGCCGCGCTCGACCGGAACCCCCCACGAGTTGCCGGCCGGCACTTGGACGGCGGTCCGGCGCACCTCGTACTCCAGCTTCGCGAACCGGTCAGCGACCATGTCCGCGGCCTCGGCGAAGTTACGCGAGGTGGCGTTCCGGGGTCCGATGTCGGTCGCCAGTCGGCGGATGTCGGCCAGCACCCGGTCGGCGTCGAATTCCGGCGCAGGCCTCGGCGTCGGGGTGGGGGCCGGTCGGGTTCTCGGGACAGGGACAGGGGTGGGTGTTGGGGTCGGAATTGCCGTGGACGGCGATGTCGCGCTGGGGCTCACGGCGAGGCTCGGCGGGCCACTGGCGGCGGGACTGCCGGTCGGACTGCTGCTCGAGGCCGACGGACTCGAGCTCCCCGGCGTACAGGCCGTCAGGGCGAGCGCGGCGATCGCCAGGGCTGCGGTCGGACGAATCCTCACTCAGTGAGGTTATGCGCAGAGAATCCGGTGCCGATTTAGTGAGGTGTCCGAGCATCCTTCCGGATGCCAAGACACAGAGGGGGCCAGATTGACCGGGGCGAGGTCATCGGTCACAGTGAGGTTGTGCGTACCGCAAATTTCCTCCTCGTAGTCTGCAGGCGTGTCGCCTGAGCCCTCGCTCCACGACACGCTCCCTCGTCTGCCACCCGGCGGCGGGGGTTTTTTCTTGACCGGGGCCGGCAATCGGCGTTACGTACGAAACAGCGGAGATTCCGCACAAGCGCAAGGAGATCCAGATGTCTGACAACGACCAGGCCGGTGACGATCTCACCGGTGCGCAGTCGCTGGTGAGATCGCTGGAGCTGGCCGGTGCCGAGACCGTCTTCGGCATTCCGGGTGGGGCGATCCTGCCCGCGTACGACCCGCTCTACGACTCGCAATCGGTCCGGCACATCCTCGTCCGCCACGAGCAGGGCGCGGGTCACGCCGCCGAGGGGTACGCCATGGCCACCGGGAAGGTCGGTGTGTGCATGGCCACCTCGGGACCCGGGGCGACCAACCTCGTCACCCCGATCGCCGACGCCTACATGGATTCGGTACCGATGGTCGCGATCACCGGGCAGGTGCCGGGGCCGGCCATCGGGACCGACGCCTTCCAGGAGGCCGACATCCGCGGCATCACCATGCCGATCACCAAGCACAGCTTCCTGATCACCAAGACGGCGGACATCGCCGGCGCCATCGCGTCGGCGTTCCACATCGCGGGCACCGGTCGGCCGGGTCCGGTGCTGGTCGACATCGCCAAGGACGCCCTGCAGGCCAGGGCTCCGTTCGTCTGGCCGCGTCAACTGGACCTTCCCGGCTACCGACCGGTGACCAAGCCGCACGGGAAGCAGGTCAAGGAGGCGGTGAAGTTGATCTTGGCTGCCCGCCGCCCGGTGCTGTACGTCGGCGGCGGCGTGGTCCGGGCCGGCGCCTGGAAGGAGTTGCGAACCCTCGCGGAACTGACGCGGATCCCGCTGGTGACGACGCTGATGGCCCGCGGGGTGTTCCCCGACAGCCACGACCAGAACATGGGCATGCCGGGGATGCACGGCACGGTGGCCGCCGTCGGTGCGCTACAGCGCAGCGACCTGTTGATCTCTCTCGGCGCACGCTTCGACGACCGGGTGACGGGCCAGCTGGCGTCGTTCGCCCCAGGGGCCAAGGTCATCCACGCCGACATCGACCCGGCCGAGATCTCCAAGAACCGGACCGCCGACGTCCCCATCGTCGGCGACGCCAAAGAGGTGATCACCGAGCTGACCGGTCTGCTCCGAGAGATCGACGCGCTGCCCGACTACGACGACTGGATGCGCTACCTCCTGGATCTGAAGCGCCGATACCCGACCGGGTACGACGAGCCCGACGACGGCACCCTGTCGCCGCAGCACGTGATCCAGCGGATCGGGGAGCTCACCGGCCCGGACGCCTACTACGCGGCCGGCGTGGGTCAGCACCAGATGTGGGCGGCGCACTTCCTGCCCTGGGAACTGCCCGGACGGTGGCTCAACTCCGGCGGACTCGGCACCATGGGGTACTGCGTGCCCGCGGCCATGGGCGCCAAGGTCGGCGCGCCGGACAAGATCGTCTGGGGCATCGACGGCGACGGGTGTTTCCAGATGACCAATCAGGAGCTCGTCACCTGTGCCCTGGAAGGGATCCCGGTCAAGATCGCGGTGATCAACAACCAGAGTCTCGGCATGGTGCGTCAGTGGCAGACGTTGTTCTACCAGAGCCGTTACTCCAACACCGACCTGAAGACCAATCGCATCCCGGACTTCCAGAAGCTGGCCGAGGCCATGGGTTGCGTGGGTCTGCGGGCGGAGCAGCCCGACGACGTCGACGCGGTGATCGACAAGGCCCTCTCGATCAACGACGTGCCGGTGGTCGTGGAGTTCGTGGTGCACAAGGACGCCATGGTCTGGCCCATGGTGGCCGCGGGCACGAGCAACGACGAGATCAAGGTCGCGCGCGACATGGCCCCGGTCTGGGATTCGGAGACCCTCTGATGCCGCCGCTGATCCCGGAGACGTCCACCCACACGCTCAGCGTGCTGGTGGAGAACAAGCCCGGCGTCCTGGCCCGGGTCTCGGGGCTGATCTCCCGCCGCGGGTTCAACATCGAGTCGCTCGCCGTCGGACCCACCGAGTACCCACAGATGTCGCGGATCACGCTGGTGGTCACGGTGGCCGACGACGTGCTCGAGCAGATCACCAAGCAGCTCAACAAGCTGATCGAGGTGCTCAAGATCGTCGAGCTGGATCCCGGCTCGGTCCGACGCGAACTGATCTTGATCAAGATCCGGGCCGAGGCTGACCAGCGGGGTCGGGTGCTGGAGATCCTGCAGTTGTTCCAGGGCGCCAAGGCGGTGGACATCTCGCCAGAGACGATCACCATCGAGGCCGTAGGTACCCCGATCAAGCTCGACGCGATGCTCACGCTGCTCGAACCGTTCGGCATTCGTGAGCTCGTGCAGTCCGGGCTGGTGGCCATGGGTCGCGGCAGTCGCTCCATCACCGACCGCGCGGGTCGTACGGATCGCGCCAAGCAGATGCGGGCGGTCTGAGCCGGCCGCCGAGCACCGCTAGGTTGAACCCGTACGTCCGTCAAGCAAGGGAGACTGAGAAGTGCCAGCAGAGATGTTCTACGACACCGACGCCGATCTGTCGTTGATCCAGGGCCGCAACGTTGCCGTACTCGGTTTCGGCAGCCAGGGTCACGCGCACGCCCTCTCGCTGCGGGATTCCGGTGTCGACGTACGGGTGGGTCTGAAAGAGGGCAGCCGCAGCCGGGAGAAAGCCGAGGCGCAGGGCCTCCGAGTCCTGGCGCCGTACGAGGCCTGCGAAGAGGCCGATCTGATCATGGTGCTGACGCCGGATCCGGCCCAGCGCAAGGTCTACGCCGAGGCGATCGAGCCGAATCTGGTCCCCGGCGATGCGATGTTCTTCAGCCACGGCTTCAACATCCGGTACGGCTACATCAAGCCGCCCGAGGGCGTCGACGTCGCCCTGGTGGCGCCCAAGGGCCCCGGTCACCTGGTCCGCCGGGAGTACGCCGAGGGACGCGGCGTGCCGGTGCTGGTGGCGGTCGAGCAGGACGCCAGCGGTTCCGCCTGGGAGCTCGCCCTCTCGTACGCCAAGGCGATCGGTGGCCTGCGGGCCGGGGGGATCAAGACCACCTTTACCGAGGAGACCGAGACCGACCTCTTCGGCGAGCAGGCGGTGCTCTGCGGCGGCGCGAGCCAGTTGATCATGGCCGGCTTCGAGACTCTCATCGAGGCCGGCTACCAGCCGGAGATCGCCTACTTCGAGTGTCTGCACGAGCTGAAGCTGATCGTCGACCTGATGTACGAGGGCGGGATCGCCAAGCAGCGCTGGAGCGTCTCCGACACGGCCGAGTACGGCGACTACGTCTCCGGGCCGCGGGTGATCGACGCCCACGTCAAGGAGAACATGAAGGCCGTGCTCGCCGACGTGCAGAGCGGCGCCTTCGCTCAGCGCTTCATCGATGATCAAGACGCCGGTGGGGTCGAGTTCGCGCAGCTCCGCAAGGAGGGTGAGCAGCACCCCATCGAAGACGTCGGGCACCGGCTGCGCGACCTCATGTCGTGGGTGAAGAGCCACGACGACGACTACGTGGAGGGTACGGCGGCGCGCTGACTGCTCTTTGGGCTGGTCGTCGGAGGGTCGTGTACCTGGATCCGAGGCGCCTCGTGGTTGCCTTCGTCGGACTCGCTTGAGTGAGTCTTGGTTGGGTTTCACCCGTTTTCAGCGCCTCGAATCCAGGTACGCGACCCTCCGACTCCCCGGCGTGCCGCCGCCGTGTCTCCTAGTGGTCGTCGTCGCGTGACTCGGTCGGAAAGCCGGAATGGGCGCCTGCGGTGTTGCCCGCCGTTCGTACGGCTGCAGGAGGGCTGGATGTCGTTATCCGCCACCTGGTGCGAAAGGCAGCGGTGACCGGCTGATTCTGCTGCGCCAGCCATCACATGGCGGGAAACGGCACGCTCGGCGTCGGCCCCGTTCACCTCGCAGGTGATTGCGGCGGCCCACTCAAAGGAGCACGTTGTCCCGCGCCGGATGAGGCAGAAACTGTAGGGAAATCGCATTCGCCGGGCCTCTGGGCACCACTTTCGGCGGAAACTGTTAACAGTTTCCCGAGAAACGGGGGCTGAAAGGGGCGGTCAGCGGGAGCGGATGGCGATGCTGACCACGCGGATGCCGTTCTTGGCGACGCCGGTGCCGACGACGTAGAGGCGGCTGGGAGGTTCGGCGGAGCGGGAGCTGGCGGAGTCGTTGGCGAGCACGCAGAAGTTCGTCAGGCCGCGGGTGCTGATGGGCGAGGGTCGGTCCTTGCGGCAGGGGCCGAACTCGCGCTGCAGCGCCTGGAGCCCGGCCGCCTGCGACTTGGGGGTCATCCGGAGCGACGCGCTGAGGGTGTAGTCGTGGGTGGCGGTGTAGTTGCCGCTGATCACCCGCGTGTCGTTCGGAAGGTCCAGGTCGCTGTAGAACTCGATGTCACCCAGCGTCAGCGGGTCACAGGTGTAGCCGGTCATGGTGTTGGTGCAGGTCGAGCCGCGCTCGGAGGTGTAGGAGAAGAAGGGCACGCCCCAGCCCCCGGCGTAGCGGGTGACGAGCCCGAAGATGATCAACACGAAGGCGGCCATCAACATCAGGCCGACGATGATCCGCATCGCCTTCGGTACCTGCTCCGCCACCGGGCCAGAATGCCTGACGGGATCGGAGTATTCCAACGCCGACGATCTCTGGGCGGTCACGATCGGGCTACGACGATCGGTTCGGACGGCGATTGTGCGGCCTCAGCGGCGGACGGCGACGATCACGGAGGTGTCTTCGGCGACCATCACGTCGACACTGACGAACCGCTCGTCGGAGAGCCACTCCTGACGCAGCGTGTCCACCCGGCCGCCGGCCAGCGGAGGCCACGTCGGGCACGGCGTGAAGTCGTCGAGAACGATCATGCCGCCCTCCTCGACGAGATTGATGATCTCCTCCCGCGGCGCGGACTTGGCGCTCCCGGCGTCGAGGAAGATCAACGAGAAGGGTGCGTGTCCGGACAGGCTGGTCCAGTCGGCGTGCATCACGTCGATGTCGTCGTGGGCGAACATCTCCATCACCCCGTGGGCCAGCTCCGGATCGAGTTCGGCCGTGATCACGCGGGTGGTCTTCGGTGCTCCGCTGCGTAGCCAGGCCGCACCCACCCCGCACCCGGTGCCGCACTCGGCGATGGTTCCGCCGCGGGTGGCGGCCAGCGTGGCCAGCAGCCGGCCCGTTTCCGTACGGGAGGCCTGGACATAGCCACGGTGCAAGGACATCCGCAGCGCGCGGACCACCAGGTCGGGAAGTTCCGGAGGTGCGCTCACTCACGAATTATGACCGACAACCTGCCGTGCCGAATCTCGTCCAGGATGTGGAAAGTGACGAGAAAAGACGTCGGCGCAAATACTCGTGCGTCCTACTATCTCCCTACCGCACCGCACGACGCCGACGACCGCACCCGAGATGTGGAAGCTGATCATGTACGAGATGTATCCCGAAGCCTGGCCGATCGCCATCGGCCAGCGCCAGCAGACCGGCCCCGGTGACAAGCCGCGCCGCCGGGTACGCAAGGAGCACTCCGTGATGCCGGCCGTTCTCGTCGCGTCCGAGGGCTCCGCGCGGGCCCTCGCCCCCTCGCGCTGACCCGCGCGACGGAGCACGACTAAACCGTCGACGCGATCGCGTCCCCGATCTCCGACGTCGTCCGACGACCCCCGGGCGTACGGCTCGTCACGTCCGCCAGCACCGCCTGCTCCACGCGGGCGGCCTCCGCAGAAAGACCTAGATGATCCAGCAGCAAGGACACCGACAAGATCGTCGCGGTCGGGTCGGCGACGCCCTGACCGGCGATGTCGGGCGCGCTGCCGTGCACCGGCTCGAACATCGACGGAAAGGTGCGGTCCGGGTTGATGTTGCCGCTCGCCGCCAGCCCGATGCCGCCCGTCACGGCGGCCGCGAGATCGGTGAGGATGTCGCCGAACAAGTTGTCCGTCACGATCACGTCGAAGCGGGCCGGATCGGTGACCAGGAAGATCGTCGCTGCGTCCACGTGGAGGTAGTCGGTGAAAACGCCGGGAAACTCCACCGCGACGCGCTCGAAGGTCCGACGCCACAGGCCGCCGGCGTGCACCAGGACGTTGTGCTTGTGCACGAAGGTGAGCTTGTTGCGGCGCCGGGTCGCCCGGACGAAGGCGTCCCGAACCACCCGTTCCACCCCGTAGCAGGTGTTGACGCTGACCTCGGTGGCGATCTCGTGCGGGGTGTTCGTCCGCACGGTTCCGCCGTTGCCCGCGTACAGGCCTTCGGTGCCCTCCCGGACCACCACGAAGTCGATGTCCTTGCCGTCGACCACCGCGGGCGCGAGCGGCGTCGAGACACCGGGGAACAATCGGCTGGGCCGCAGGTTCACGTAGTGGTCGAACGCGAACCGCAGTTTGAGCAGCAGCCCGCGCTCGAGCAGCCCGCTCGGCACGTCCGTCGCGTTCGCCGCCGCTCCGACCGCCCCGAGCAGGATGGCGTCGGCCTTCGCGAGCTCGGCCATGGTGGCGTCGTCGAGGACCTCTCCGGTCCGCCGCCAGTGCTCGATCCCGAGGTCATACCGGGTGATCGTGACGCCGTCGCCCACGACCGCAGCCAAGACCTTCAAGCCTTCGGCCACCACTTCCGGCCCGATGCCGTCGCCGCCGATGACGGCCAGCGAAAATGGGGTCGAGAACGGGGTGGCGGAGGGAATGCTTCGAGGTGTCTCGGTCACCGGCGCATCGTAGCCGCGGGCCCGTCGATCGAAGATCAATGTCTCAGTCAGGAGATGAGTTAGCGTGACCACCATGACGCCCACCCGGCGAGCGCTGGACTTCGAAGCTCGACCGCACCCCGGAAAGCGCACCACGTCCGAGCGTGACTCGATCCTCGACGACCCCGGTTTCGGCCTGAACTTCACCGACCACATGGCGGTGGCCACCTGGACCGCAACCGACGGGTGGCACGACTCGGCGGTCGTGCCGTACGGACCCTTCGCGCTGGATCCGGCCACCGCGGTGCTGCACTACGCGCAGGAGGTGTTCGAGGGACTGAAGGGGTACCGGCACGCCGACGACACCGTCTGGCTGTTCCGGCCGGAGAAGAACGCGGAGCGGTTCGCCCGGTCCGCGCGCCGCCTCGCCCTGCCCGAACTGAGCGCGGACGACTTCATCGCCAGCTTGGAGGCGCTCGTGGCCGCCGACTTCGGCTGGGTCCCCGGCGGCGGTGAGAAGAGCCTGTACCTGCGACCGTTCATGTTCGCGTCCGAGGCGTTCCTCGGGGTCCGGCCGGCGCGGCGCGTCACCTACTGCTGCATCGCCAGTCCGGCCGGGCCGTACTTCGCGTCCGGCATGCACCCGGTGCGGATCTGGATCACGACCACCTACACCCGAGCGGCGCCGGGCGGGACGGGAGCGGCCAAGTGCGGGGGAAACTACGCCGCCAGCCTCATCGCCCAGCAGGAGGCCTCCGACCACGGCTGTGACCAGGTCATGTTCACCGACGCCGGCGAACGGGCCTGGCTCGAAGAGCTCGGCGGCATGAACCTCTACCTGGTCACGACCGACAACGAACTGGTCACCCCCGAGCTCACCGGCTCGATCCTGGAGGGCGTCACCCGCGACTCGATCCTGACGTTGGCGACCGAGTTCGGCCTGACCCCGGTCGAGCGTCGAGTCAGCCTGGCCGAGACGCTCGAGGGCATCGCCTCCGGTGAGATCACCGAGATGTTCGCCTGCGGTACGGCCGCGGTGATCACCCCGATCGGGATGTTGAAGAGCCACGAGCAGGCGTACACGGTCGGCGCCGGCGAGACCGGCGAGACCACCGCCGCCCTCCGGAAGACTCTGCTGGACATCCAGCACGGCCGCGCCGAGGACCGGCATGGCTGGCTGCGCCGGGTGGCCTGACGTCACTCTGGGCTCAGGATTCCCATGCATGCATGGGAATCCGTCACCTCGCATGGCAGATACCCCATGTGAGGTGCAGGTTTCCCGTGTGGAGTGGGGGTCGGACAGCCGCTGGGGAGCCGAGCCGGTGGGCCCCCGCGTGTTGGTCCGGCGCGCCGCGGCTGGCCTTTTCGGCACCGATGCGTGATGATGTCGACATGCAGTACTCGGTGGTGATTATCAGATAGCGCGCTGAAACCTCTTCAGCGCGCGAAACCTTCCGTCCCCGCGGGAGGTTTTTTGTTTGCCCCCCTACCAGTTCGCGACGTGAGGAAGCCATGTCCAGCCAGCCCCAGCAGATGTCGAGAAAGATGCCGACCGAGTTCCACGTCTTCGACACCACGCTCCGCGACGGATCGCAACAGGAGGGCCTGAGCCTGTCGGTCAACGACAAGTTGGCGATCGCGGGTCTGCTCGACGAGTTGGGCGTGCACTACATCGAGGGCGGCTGGCCGGGCGCCAACCCGGGCGACACCACGTTCTTCGAACAGATGACGCGAGGCGCGCTGACCCTCCAACGGGCCACGCTGGTCGCGTTCGGGTTCACCCGCCGCGTCGGCATGCGGGCCGCCGACGATCCGTTGACCGCAGCCGTACGGGACTCGCGGGCGCCGGTCGCCTGCATCGTCGCGAAGAGCCACGACCGCCACGTGGAGCAGGCGCTGCGCACCACCCTGGACGAGAACCTGGCCATGATCACCGACACGGTCACGCACCTGCGGTCCGAGGGCCAGCGCGTCTTCGTCGACTGTGAGCACTTCTTCGACGGCTACCGGGAGAACCCGACCTACGCCACCGAAGTCGTCCGCACGGCCGCCGCCGCCGGCGCCGAGGTGGTCGTGCTGTGCGACACCAACGGCGGGATGCTCCCGCCCTGGATCTCCGAGATCGTCGGCGCCACCAGCCAGACGACCGGCGTGCCGCTCGGCATCCACTGCCACAACGACACGGGCTGCGCGGTGGCCAACACCTTGGCCGCGGTGGACGCCGGTGCGATGCACGTCCAGGGCACCGTCAACGGCTACGGCGAGCGGACCGGCAACGCCGACCTCGTCTCCGTCGTGGCGAACCTGGAACTGAAGTACGGCTGGCCGCTCCTCCCGGCCGGCTCCCTGTCCGAGGCGACGCGACTATCCCATGCGATCGCCGAGGTGACGAACGTTCCACCGAGCGCTCGTCAGCCCTACGTTGGCTTGTCCTCCTTCGCCCACAAGGCGGGTCTGCACGCCAGCGCCATCAAGGTCGATCCCAACCTCTACCAGCACATCGATCCCGCAGTCGTCGGCAACGACATGCGGATGCTGGTCTCCGACATGGCCGGTCGGGCCAACATCCAGATCAAGGGTGAGGAGCTGGGTTTCGACCTTTCCGACCGGCAGCTGGCCGCCGAGATCACCGACAAGGTGAAGGAGGCCGAGGCGGCGGGCTACACCTACGAAGCGGCCGACGCCAGCTTCGAGTTGTTGCTGCGCCGCGAGCTCGGCCAGCTGCCGGAATACTTCGAGGTGCACTCCTGGCGGATGTTCACCCAGTCCCACGGCGGGGCGGAGGCCGACACCGAGTGCACGGTCCGGCTGACCGCCAAGGGCGTGTCGCAGCGAGTGGTGGGGGAGGGCAACGGTCCGGTCAACGCGCTCGACCACGCGGTACGCAACGCACTGCTGCCCGCCTACCCGGTGGTCGATCGCTTCGAGCTGATCGACTACCGGGTCCGCATCCTCGAGCAGGGCCACGGCACCGACGCGACCGTACGGGTTCTGATCCAGACCACCGACGGCCGGCACGCCTGGACGACCGTTGGCGTCGGCCACAACGTCATCGAGGCCTCGTGGGAGGCGTTGAGCGACGCCTATCTCTACGGACTGATCCACAGCGCGCACGCGCGCCCCGGTCTGGAGGCCAACCCCAACACCCCCGATCCGAGCGCCGCCGAATCGGCGGTACCGGTTGTCGTCTGAGTCGACCGGAATCAGGTTCGCGCCGGCCCTCCCACCGTCAGCGCATTCTGATCACCGGCGCCTCCTCAGGCCTGGGCGCGCAGATGGCGCGCGTCTGGGCCGCCGACGGTCGTGATCTGGCGCTCTGCGCCCGGCGGCTGCCGAAGCTGGAGCAGCTCCGCGCCGAATTGGTGCAGGCCGATCCCGGGCGCACCGTCGTGATCAAGCAGCTGGACGTGACCGATCGGGAGGCGGTCTTCCGCGTCTTCGGCGAGGCCCGCGCGGAACTCGGCGGACTCGACCGCGTCGTCGCCAACGCCGGCACCGGCGCTGGGCAACCGATCGGCGTGGGCACGGGCGAGGCCAACCACCGGGTAGCGGAAACCAACTTCGTCGGGGTGCTGAACCAGGCCGAGGCGGCCCTCGCCGAGTTCCGACGAGTCGGGGCGGGACATCTGGTGTTCGTCGCCTCGATGGCGTCCCTCCGCGGCTTGCGCGGGCGACTCACCGTCTACGGCGCCACGAAGGCGGCGGTGGCGAGCCTCGGCGAGGGCCTGCGTTCGGAGTTGTCGGACACGCCGATCGAGGTGACGACGCTCTTTCCGGGCTACGTCGAGACCGAGATGACGCAGGGCGGTCGCCGCGATCGACGGTTGGCCCCACTCGGTCCGGCCACCGCCGAGCTCGTTCGCGTCGTCGAGTCCGAGCGAGCCAAGGCGTACGTTCCCGCCTGGCCGTGGGCCCCGCTCAGCGTCGTGATGCGGGTCATCCCGGCGGGGCTTCTGCGCCGCCTTGGAGGCTGATGCTCAGGGCCGTCGTTATCGAGTTGTGACGAGACACGGAACGATTGTGTCTCCCACGTGACACGCCGTGGGCACGGAGGGCACTAGCGTGTGCCCGTCGCAGCCCTATTCCCCAAGGAGTCCGCGTGTCCATCAATCCTGTTACCCGGCCCGGCTCGGTCACCATCGTCGTGGTCCTGACGTGGATCAACGCGGTCCTGCATCTCTTACTGGGTGTGCTCCTGCTGGTCGTCGCGGTCGCGTTCGGCGCCTCCGGGGCCGATGCGGCCACCCGCGGCATCGGTACGGGTCTCGCGGTCGGTCTCGCGATCGTCTACCTCATCATCGGCGCGGTGACGGCGTTCGTCGCGACGCGACTCGGACGGGGCGGACGCGGCTCGCGCATGCTGCTGACGATCATCGAGGTGATCACCATCGTGGCCAACGTGATCACCTGGATCTCGAACAACACCGGCCAGCAGGCGGCCTCCTCGATCATCGGCATCGTCATCGCCGGCGTCATCTTGGCCCTGCTGTGGAACCAGCGCGCGAACGACTTCTTCAACGCGAGTTGAGGCTGCCGGCTGCTGATCAGGCGTAGCGCCCCAGGACCAGGGACACCTGCTCGACCGGCTCGTCGCTGATCGCCCAGGCGCCCTCCAGGGCCGACTTGCGCGCGGGCGAACCGCTCCGGGGTGTCGGTGTACAGGGTGAGCAGCGGTCGCCCGCCCGTACCCGATCTCCCGGCTTGGCGTGCAGCCGGACCCCGGCGCCGGCCTGAACGACGTCGCTCTGCTGGGCGCGCCCGGCGCCGAGTCGCCAGACGGCGATGCCGACCGCCTTGGCGTCCAGCCGGGTCAGCACGCCGTCCGCTTCGGCGGTGATCACCTCCGACTCGCGCGGCCACCGGCAGGGTCGCCGACCGGGTCGCCTCCCTGCGCCCGGATCATGGCGTTCCAGACGTCCATCGCCCGCCCGTCGGCCAGGGCGTCGGCCGGGTCCTGACCACCCCGGCCGGCCGCGGCCAGCATCTCCCGAGCCAGGGCGAGGGTCAGCTCGACCACGTCGGGCGGGCCGCCGCCCGCGAGCACCTCGAGCGCCTCTTCGACCTCGACCGCGTTGCCGGCCGTCAGGCCGAGCGGGGTCGACATGTCGGTCAGCAGAGCGACGGTGGTCACGCCGGCCTGGGTGCCGATGCGGACCATGGTCTCGGCGAGTTCGCGGGCCGGACCTTCGGTCTTGCATGAAGGCGCCGTTCCCGACCTTGACGTCGAGCACCAGCGCGCCGGTGCCCTCGGCGATCTTCTTGCTCATGATCGACGAGGCGATCAGCGGGATGGCCTCGACGGTCCCGGTGACGTCGCGCAGCGCGTACAGCTTCTTGTCGGCCGGGACCAGGCCGGCGTGCGCGGCGCAGATGACGGCCCCGACCTCCTCGAGCTGGGTCATCATCTCGTCGTTGCTGAGCTCGGCCCGCCAGCCCGGGATGGACTCGAGCTTGTCGAGGGTGCCGCCCGTGTATCCGAGTCCCCGACCGGAGAGCTGGGGAACGGCGACACCGCAGGCCGCCACCAACGGTGCCAGCGGCAAGGTGATCTTGTCCCCGACCCCACCGGTGGAGTGCTTGTCGGCGGTCGGGCGCGACAGCCCGGAGAAGTCGAGCCGTTCGCCCGTGGCGATCATGGCCGCGGTCCAGCGGTCCAGTTCGCCGGGGGTCAGACCGCGGAAGAAGACCGCCATCGACAGTGCCGACATCTGCTCGTCCGAGATGGCGCCGCGTGCGATCGCGTGGATCAGCCAGTCGATCTGCTCGTCGTCGAGCTCGTGCCCGTCCCGCTTGGCGATGATCAACTCGACGATGTCGTGCGGCTCGCCCGTCCTCTCGTTTGTCATGGGGCCGAGTATGGCACGGATAGGGTGACCCAATGCGTATTGCGCGGTTCGCCGCCGGTGGTGACCCCCAGTTCGGGATCGTCGAGCTGGCCGACGACGGCGGGAAGCACCCCGACACGGTGTCGGCTCTCACCGGCGATCCGATCGCCATGCCGGTGCAGCTGACCGGCGAACGCTTCGAGCTCGAGGCCGTCCGGCTGCTGGCTCCGGTGATCCCGCGCAGCAAGGTGGTGGCGGTCGGCCGCAACTACGCCGAGCACGCCGCCGAGCTGGGCAACGAGGTGCCCGCGTCCCCGCTGGTCTTCTTCAAGCCGAACACCTCCGTCATCGGTCCCGGCGAGCCGATCCTGTATCCGCCCACCACGAGTGAGCTCTCGTACGAGGGTGAGCTGGCGCTGGTGATCGGGCGGATCTGCCGCGACGTCCCGGACGAGCGGGTGCCGGAGGTGATCTTCGGCTACACCGCCGCCAACGACGTCACCGCTCGCGACCTGCAGAAGTCCGACGGTCAGTGGGCCCGGGCGAAGGGTTACGACACGTTCTGCCCGCTGGGTCCGTGGATCACCACCCACCAGAGCGTCGACGAGATGTCCGACGTGCTGATCCCCACCAGCGTGGACGGCGAGGAGCGCCAGCACGACTCGACCAAGCTGATGGTGCGTGGCCTGGTCGAGCTGGTCGTCTTCATCAGCTCCTTCACGACGCTGCTGCCCGGCGACGTCGTGCTGACCGGCACGCCGAAGGGTGTCGGACCGCTGCTGCCCGGCCAGGAGTGCAGCGTCGACATCGAGGGCATCGGCACCCTGACCAACCCGGTGACCAGGGCATGAGTGATCTGGCCCCTGACGATGTCCTCTTCGGGCTCGCCCCGGAGCAGGTGCGGGTCCGTTTCCCGCCGTCGCCGACGGGCAACCTGCACGTCGGCAACGTCCGGAGCGCCTTGTTCAACTGGGTGTTCGCCCGGCACTTCGGCGGCACGTTCGTGCTCCGGATCGAGGACACCGACGCTGGCCGCAACCTGGAGGAGTCGTACCGCGGATTGCTCGACTCCCTGTCCTGGTTGGGTCTGCAGTGGGACGAGGGGCCCGAGAAGGGCGGCCCGTACGGCCCGTACGTGCAGTCCGAGCGCGGGGACATCTACCGGGGCGTCGTCACCCAGCTGCTGGCGGCGGGACTGGCGTACCGCTGCTACTGCACCCGCGAGGAGATCGAGGCCCGGGAGGCGGCCCGGCCGCCTGGGGCACCGTCGGGGTACGACGGGTTCTGCCGGCACCTGAGCGAGGAGCGGATCGCCGAGCTCGAGGCCGTCGGTGCGCCCTCGGTGGTGCGGATGCTCGTTCCCGACGAGGAGATCACCTTCGACGACCTGGTGCGCGGCCCGGTCACGTTCCAGGCCGAGCACGTGCCGGACTACGTGATCGTGCGGGGCAACGGCGAACCGCTGTACACCCTGGTCAACCCCGTCGACGACGCGCTGATGGGGATCACCCACGTGCTGCGCGGCGAGGACCTGCTGCCCTCCACGCCACGGCAGATCGTGCTCTACCGCGCCCTCGAGCAGCTCGGGGTCGGCAGCGGACGCACTCCCGATCTTCGGGCACCTGCCCACGGTGCTCGGCGAAGGCAACCGGCGGCTGTCCAAGCGGGACAAGGGATCGGGGCTGGCCGAGTACCGCGAGCAGGGCTACCTGCCCGAGGCCCTGCTCAACTACCTGGCGTTGCTGGGCTGGGCCATCGCCGACGACCGCGACGTCTTCACCCTCGACGAGATGGTGCAGGCCTTCGACATCCGGCGGGTCAACGCCAACCCGGCCCGCTTCGACCCCAAGAAGTGCGAGGCGATCAACGCCGCCCACATCCGGCTGCTGCCGACCGGCGAACTCGCCGACCAGCTGGTGCCGTTCCTGGTGGCCGAGGGACTGGTCAGCGATCCGCCGCTCCCTGACGAACGGGCCAAGCTGGACGCGGCCACCCCGCTGGTCCAGGAGCGGATGAACGTCCTGTCGGAGGTGTCGGCTCTGCTCGGTTTCCTGTTCGTCGGCGACGATCGACTGGTGATCGAGGACTCGGCCGGACTGGTCGCCGGCGCCGAGCCCGTGCTGGCGGCCGCCGAGGAGGCTCTGGGTTCGGTGGAGGTCTTCGACGCGGCCTCGATCGAGTCGGCGTTGCGCGGCGCCCTGATCACCGACCTGGGTCTGAAACCGAAGCTGGCGTTCGGGCCGGTGCGGGCCGCGATCACCGGCCGCCGGATCTCCCCGCCGCTGTTCGAGTCGCTGGAGCTGCTTGGTCGCGACTCCGCGCTCACCCGGATCGCGGCGGCCCGACGGCGGCTGGGATCAGACTGAGGTGGCCAACCGCAAGCAGCGCTCGGCGCGCTCCCGGCGGCCGAGTCGCTCGGGCAGTCCGAGTGCGCCGGCCCGGGCGGCGCCTACTCCGCCCGTCGTCCGGGCGGCCGACCACGGTCAGCTGACCGGCGAGCAGGGGTTCCTGCCGCCGGACGGGGTGGCCTACCCCCAGGTCCTGCGCGGGCCGAACTACGTCTGGTGGCGTTCGGTACTCGGCGTGATCTTCGGTCTCTCGTTGTTCCTGCTGCTGACGACGGTGGTCAGCCAGGCCGTGATCGGCATCACCTGGTCGCTGACCGGCGGACCGGCGCCCTATCCGGAGTACTACGCGCAGGCGTTCCGGTTCGAGCGCCCCGTCGGCATGCTGGCGGTGAACCTCGGCATCACGACCCTGATCCCGATCTGCTGGGTGCTGATGGCGATCATGCATCAGGTCCGTCCGCGCTGGCTGTGGTCGGTGCAGGCCGGGCTGCGCTGGCGCTACCTGCTGATCTGCCTGGGGATCGCCGCGGTGGCGCTCAACGGGGTGGTGCTGCTGTCCACGCTGGTCGAGGCACCGGCCCGCTGGTCGCTGCAGCCCGGCTTCTGGGGTTTCCTGGTGGTGATCATCCTCACCTCGCCGCTGCAGGCCGCCGCCGAGGAGGTCTTCTTCCGCGGCTATCTGATGCAGGCGCTGGGCAGCCTGGTGGCGAAGCCGTGGTTCGGGGTGGTGGTTTCGGCGCTGGTCTTCGCCCTGCTTCACGGCACCCAGAACCTGCCGCTGTTCCTCGATCGGCTGGGCTTCGGCCTGCTGGCGGCCGTGCTGGTGTGGCGGACCGGGGGACTGGAGGCCGGCATCGCCGCGCACGTCATCAACAACGTGTTCGCGTACGTGCTGGCCGGGCTCACCACCTCGATCGCCGAGATCCGCGCCATCTCCGAGATCGGCTGGGTGGACGCCGCATTCGACGTCGGCGGGTTCGCCCTGTTCGCGGTCCTGGCGTACCTCGTCGCTCGCCGCCTGCGCCTCCCGACCCGGGTCCAACTTGGTTCGAAAGAGCTGGGTCCGAAGGTGTAAAGTCTCTCCTCGTGCTCGACGCGGACCACGCGTCCGGCATGGTGGGGTATGGGGTAATTGGCAGCCCGGCTGATTCTGGTTCAGTTAGTCTAGGTTCGAGTCCTAGTACCCCAGCGCAGGGAAAGCAAGGCTTGAAACAGTAAGGCTAGGGCCCCGTTGTGTAGCGGCCTAGCACGCCGCCCTCTCAAGGCGGTAGCGCGGGTTCGAATCCCGTCGGGGCTACAAGATCAAAATGCCTCCCACTAGGGAAGATGCTAGCGTCACCAACCCTGTCATCGATCAGCGACGCTGCGAGGGCCTCGTGGAGGCCCCAGATCTGCGCCGATCGATGAGGCCCAGATGAGGCCTTGTTGGGCAAAGAATGCCCTCGAGACGCGTCCGAAGTGCGTCTGACTAGGGGCTTCGCATCGCGACGTACTGGGTCGCTACCGCCTTGGTGGGGCGGTAGCGCGAGCCAGCGGGCATTGGACACTCTTCCGTGAAGATTCGTTCCTCCCAACATCCGCTCCCGCCGTGCCTCTGCGGCTCGCCGATCTGGTGTTCGTCTGTCGCCGTCATGATCATCTGCGAGAGGTGTGTCGGTATAACAGCTGTTCGGCTGAAGCCTGTGGATTCGGGCCTCGAGGTGGTCATCGCGGGCGCGTCGGCCGCGAGGGCGGCTGCGGGAAACCGCGGCCGAGGGCACCGAGGACTATGACCTGATCCTGATCGACCGCGCACCGTCGCTGGACCAGCTGACCATCAACGGTCTGACCGCTGCTGTCATCGTCGTCACCACTCCGAAACTGTGGAGTGCCATCGGCCTCGCGCAGCTGCTCGACACGATCGGCAGCGTCCGCAGTACTGCAACCCCAATCTGCGGGTGGCCGGCGTCATCGTCAACCAATACGAAGGCCGCATCCTCGCCGGTAGCACTGGCTCGACGAACTGACCGCGGCCGCCGAACAACGATCCCTCCGAGTCCTGACACCACCCATCCCCAAACGAGTCGTCATCTCCGACGCCACCGACGTCGCCCAAGGCCTCGACCAGATGGGCACCACAGACTCTGCCGCCTGGCCACCCTTTACGCCGACCACCTCGCTGCCCTCGAAAAGGACTCTGAAGGAGTGCAGGCATGAGCAACTTGACCCCTCTTCGCAAGTCCAGCCTGAGCGGCGCCAATCCGGTTGCCCCCGCAGAATCGGTGGTGGCAGCTGCCGGATCGGCCGAGCCCGCAAGGACCGCATCTGAGGCAAGCCCCGTGGTATCGCCGGGCACCAGGACCAGCAGGGTCACCGGGCAGCAGACCGAGACGCTGAAGGCGTATCCGCCCAAGGTGTGGTTCTACCAAGACCGTGAAGACACCGCCCGGCTCCGTGCGGCCTACCGTCACACCCTGGCCAACACGTCGGATCGGTCTCTCAACGACTTCATTCAGCGCGTCGTGGTGGCCGAGGTCGAGCGGCTGGAGAACCAGTACAACGGTGGCAGGCCGTTCCCGTCGGTGTCCCGTCGACGCCCTCCTAGAAGTTCCCACCGCTCGCTGACCGGCGTCATTGCCGGCATGCCCGTCACGATCGAGAACCCGCGTCATCCTGATGAAAAACTGTCTGGTCGGTAGCTACAGCGTGACCCCGTCGTGATGCGTGAGCGCAATATCTCGGCAACTTTCGCGTCTTGTTGTCCGATGTGAGCGAGTGTTCGTCGGATCGCCTTTTGCACCGATGTGCGGGCGCGTTCTGCCTCGTCGGCGAAGGATCGCGGTCGGCCTCGAAGGCCGGTGGCATGTTGAACCTCGTCGAGCAGCCAGTCAAGTTCGCTACGGACTTCCATTTCGACGCGCTGATCACCACGCTCGACCGCGGCGTCGAGGTCGGTCTGAAGTTGTTGGGCCCGGCGAGCATAGGCGCGACGGGCTTCGGCGTCGATGAGAGGTTCCGCGGGCGTGGCAGAACGGAGACCGGCTCCGCTCAGCTCGAGTGCGGTGATGTCTTGACCTGGCCGGTTTATGAGGGCAGCGAGGTATTGCACACCAACACTGTCGGGCAGGTATGCGTGTCGATCGTTGAAGCAGACATGCCAACCCTCCGCGCTGCGTTGGACTGTGATTGGTGATCGGGCCTCGGTTTCACGCAGCTGAACGACTTCGCGGAGCCAAGTCTCGGCCATGCGCAGCGCGGGCCGGTGGCCGAGCTGCTCGTTGGCTCGGACTGCTTCGCCGAGATGATGTTCGGCGGTCGCCTCCGCGCCGACCGCGAGCGCGGCTCGACCCAGGGCATAGTGGACCGAGCCGAAGCAGACGACAGCAAGGCTGGCCATGATCGGTCGGTTGGCGTAGGGGGCGAGTAGTGCCGCCGCCTCCTCGGCCAGGTCCGTATCTCCGAGTTCGACAGCGGCTTCGATGACGGCGGCCAGCGTGACGAGCCAGGTGCTGGAGTTGGGCAGAGACGCCAGACCGGCTCCGCGCAGGCGGCGGAGTTCCATGGAGGCCGCAACTGGGTCGCCGACCTTTGCGTGGGCGACCGCCTGGGCGGCGAGTAGCGCCTCGTTGGGTCCGGCGAGGGTCGGCGAGTCGACGACACCTGCCAGGACCGGGACTACTTCTGGCAGCCGGCCCTGGAACCACCGAATGTTCACCAGCTGGGCTGCGTACCAGCCGAGCGCGTCGGCGTCTCCGACTTTCTGACCGCGTTGCAAGCATGCTGTTGCCGCTTTCTCGGCGGCGTCGAGGTCGTCGGCTCGGACGAGTAGCATCACGCGGATCGCCTCGACTACGAACTCGATGGCGCCCAGGTGGTGTTTCGTCGTCAAATCGGAGAGCTCGTGCAGCGAGCGGCCTGTGTGCGGATCCCCGTCGAGGAAAAGGTCCACGGTACGCCACAGCAATCCGAGGGCCTCGTCGACGACGCGCCCGGTCAGACCCGCGACGGCAAGGAGTTCCTCAGCAATCTCCAATCGCTGATGGGCGTGTCCTGGGCCGAGCAGACAGTGGTGGGTGAGGTTCAAAGCGTCGGCGAGCACGACCGGCTGGTCAATTAGTCGCGCCGCCTCCAAGAGGGCTGCGATGCCGTCGGACGTGCCGCGTCTGTACTCCCGTTCGGCGGTGAGCCGGATCCGTAGTCGAGCCGCGGTCGGCGATTCCGGGTCAAGTCGTGTTAAGGCTCGCTGCTGCCACGTAGCTATCCGGGCCGCCTCCACCGCGGTCCGGTGTTCGTGGACCCACAGACCTCCCAATCCGAGCGCAGCGCGAGCCAGCGTCTCCGGATCGTCATGTTCCAGCCCAAACTGGGCTGCGGTCTCGTACAAGTTGCGGGCGGCACGCAAATCACCCTCGATTAGCAGGGCGACGTCGGCGCGCTTAAGCACCTCGGACGACTGAGGTGTCCGCACTCCGGTCACAGGAGCAGTCTCGACTCGCACCTGCGCGCGTGACAACCCGCTTCCCGCGAATCAGCGGAGCCTCGGCCGACAGGCCGAGGCTCCGCAATCCGGTGTCCGGGTTGGCGCTAGCCCTTAATCACCGGTTCGGAGGGGAGTGAGGCTCGATACGCGGCAAGGATCCGGGCGCCGATCGCGCGATGTCCGGGCGCGGTGGGATGAGCAGTGCCCAGCTTGTCACCCTGATGATCGAGAGAGGTCTTCAAGGACCGGAACCAGCTAGCACTACCGTGCTTGCAGAAGCTGTGCCCACGGAACGCTGACACGACCCCGCCGGCGTACACCCATCCGGACGCCCGGTTCTCCGAAACAGCGGCGCGGATTTCTGCGTTGAGCAGTCCGCCGAGTTCTTGGATCTTGCCCCGACGGATAGCGCAGCCGCCGTCGAAAAGGTTGATCGGATACTCGGTGATCACCAGTCGGCGAACCACCAATCCGCGGCCTGCCAAACCCATCTTGATCCGGCGAAGCTGATCGTTAATTCCCCACACCTTCTGCCGGCCGACCCGCAGGCTGTGATCGCAACTTGACCCTCGACGCAGAATCGAGCAGTTCTTGACGATGTCGGCGAACCTGAGATCGTTCACACCGACGGTCAGGAACAACGCGTCGATGGGCTGGTTGCACCGGTACCGACAGACAGCCGCCTTCAGCGCGTCGAGTTGCGGTTGTTGCGCTCCCTGGCGGGCGTACCACACATTCCCGATTTCCGCGCCGGTGCACGCCAGCGACAGGAACACCAAGCCGGTGTGGGGATCCTTGCTCAGTTCCTTGGCGGCTCGGACGTGACCGCTGACAGCCGAGCGGTGACATGCGCCGTGCTGCCAATGCGCCTTCGCCCGTGGGAACCCGATGTAGTTGCCGCGCACATCCGGGTTCCCCTCACCGCTGGCCATCGAATCGCCGAGCGATACGACGAACCTGTCGTGAACGCGCACCGAGACAGGGGCGGACAGGACCACACCGTCTGCGGCGCGAGCCTGCAGAACGCCGCCCCAGACACCCCCACCCAGCCGCACCGGAAAGCGGCAGACGTCGCGGGAGATCCGCTCCGGCAGATGCCCGAGCTGGCGCAAGACCAAGCTGTAACGCTCGATGCGCCCATGCCGACCTGGATCGGTGCTGCATGCGTCGAAAGTCAACGCACCGTTGCTGATCGGAGTCGTCAACTTCTTGCCCTCGAAAGCGAAGTCTTCGCGAGCCCGGTGATAGTCAAAGACG
Source organism: uncultured Actinomycetota bacterium (assembly GCA_963789345.1). Lineage (GTDB taxonomy): Bacteria > Actinomycetota > Actinomycetes > Propionibacteriales > Propionibacteriaceae > Microlunatus. Next base: position 804,228 of record CAWBKR010000001.1, read on the forward strand.
ACCCGCCCCGCACGAAGGCATTGCGAGGGGTGCTGCCCGGTTCCCACACACGGATTGACGCCGACGTTCAACGTGCCGAGCGTTCGACTAGCCGAGCCCTTGGAGGCGACGATTGACACCTTCTGATCCCGGCCGGCGACCGGTACGAAACGCAGCCCGGACCGTGCCGCGTCGTAGCCGTCCACCTTGAGGAGGACGTCAGCGGGTCCTTCCACCACCCAGTCGACGCGAGTGCTCTGTCCCGGCTGCACCGACACGGGGTTCGCGGTAAACGACCGCAGCACCTGGGCATCGACCGCTGCTTGGTCTGCCGCCAAGACGCCACCTCCGCCAGCACCGCCAGGTCCACCACCACCACCACCGATGGTGCTACTTCCCGGGGCGGGAGGTGCACTGGGTCCCGGCGGAACTGGCCCGCTCTGCGCGACTTCACCGAAGGCTGGTTGGTGGGCCAAACCGAGCGTCACCGAAGTCACCAGCAGACCCAACAGTGCCGATTTGATGATGTGGATGGACATGCTCTCTCCTTCGTCTAGTGCCCTCATCAGAAGAGGCGTGCCACGGTTGTGCCATCCCTGTGCCGCGGCGGCTGCAGTCGTGCGCCGGCGCCACCGTGGACAGGTGGGCGACGGCACCAGTCCTTGTTCCTTCACCACCGAGCGGGCCAGCAACGGCGGCTCCGAAGCCGTCAATGGCATCATCGAGCGGGAGTTTCTGACGCGGGCCAGACAGCAGTGAATGGACCTGAAGTCGAGGAAATCGTGCTGTCCTTCACGGCCCCTGGATTGACGACCCGGGGCTCCTCGACCCATTTTGCCGAGGCCTTGGGGGCGTCGGTGAGCTAGGAGACGACATCGAAGATCACCGACAGGGCGGTCGAGGCAATGACCTAGCGGGTCCACCAGGCCACTCGACCGGTCCACCCGGTCAGCTTCCTCAACGCCGTGATGGACAAAGTGCGGGACGGTCAGGTCGCCCGATCTACACTTGAAGTGCATGATGCAGCGCGCGGACAAGTCTTGTTCTTGACCTTCATCAGGGCCTCCGTGGGGCCTCACAAAGACAAGATGCGATGGCAGGTGATGCGAGACGATCAGAGGCGGTCGATCTGGTATCGGTCCTCGTCAATGCAGCTTTCAGGAGCCGCCGACAGGTCTTGATAGGCATTGAGTGTCACGTTTGAATGCCCTCTCAAGGCGGTAGCGCGGGTTCGAATCCCGTCGGGGCTACTTATCAATGCTTCTCACTAGGGGAGTGCGTGTTCACCACATCGCAACCGGTGAGTTCTGGCCACTCCAGGTCGCGTCAAGGCCTCCCGGAGGAAGCACGAGTCGGAGGCCTCCTGCGCCCCAGCCGAGGCCCATTCGATCCGTTCGGTTCATATGTGTCGTTGACTAGGCACTTTGCCATCAAGAGGTGCCATCACGAAGACAGTGCGCTACCGCCTTGCCGGGGCCTGGTCTGAAGAGGGGTCAGCGGGCGACCCGTGCGGTAACGTTCGACTCGGGAGGAGTTGCCATGGATCCGGTCATCATTGTGATCATCGTCGTGGTGGTTGTGCTGATCATCGCTGCCCTGATCGTGATTCCGCGGATGCGGCGTCAGGCGAACGAACGCAACCAAGCGGAAGCCCGTCATCATCGCGAAGAAGCTCAACAGCTCGCTGCTCAGGCCGAAGCGGCCCAGGCCGCGGCGGACGAGAAAGCTGCGGCAGCTCGCCGGGAGCGGGCCGAAGCGGAGCTTCGAGCCAGCGAAGCCCAGCGTGAAGCGCAGGTCAGCATGACGGAGGCCGATCGTCAGCGCGCGGAGGCTCAGCGGCTCGAGCAGAAGGCGGGGAAATTGGATCCGAAGCACCGGGATCCTGACGACGATTCCGCTCTCCGCCGCGACGGCGAGGACACCGCTCAGCGCGACGATTCGTCGGTCAGGGACGACTCACGGTAGATCGTCGCGACAAGGCAGACCCAACCCGCTGATTCCCCTGCCGAGTGGCGGCACGAACCTCCCGATCGTTGTGGATCTTGGCGGCTCCCCGCTGTTGCCCGGGCTGATCGACGACGTGCGCTGACTCTGCTCGCTCCACCGTTCAGTGCTACCTCGATGTCGCCGCACGGTCGCGGTGAGAGCCTGTCGTCATGAGAGTCGCCTTGCTCGGCCCGATCGCCTGGCGGACTCCGCCTCGACATTACGGGCCGTGGGAACAGGTGACGAGCCTGTTGGCTGAGGGTCTCGTGCGGCACGGAGTGGACGTGACACTCTTCGCCAGTCTGGACTCTCAGACGACGGCGGTGCTCGACGGGGTCGCTCCCACCGGCTATGCCGATAAGCCCGGCCTCGACGGTCGGGTTTGGGAGGCCATGCACGTGTCCCACGCGTTAGCCCGATCTGAAGAGTTCGATCTGGTACACAACCATCTCGACTGGCTACCGCTGGCGTTCTCAGCCCATTGCCGAGCGCCCTTGCTCACGACCATCCATGGCTTCTCCGGCCGGGAGATACTGCCGGCTTACCAACGCGCCGCCTCCGCATACGTCTCGATCTCCGACTCTGACCGGGCACCAGAGCTCGACTACCGCGCCACCGTCTATCACGGGGTCGACCTGGGAGGGATCGCGTTTTCTGCGGTCGGCGGCAACGACTTGGTGATCCTGGGGCGCGTTCATCCCGACAAGGGCACCGCCGCCGCCATTGAGATCGCCCGGCTCGCCGGGCGAGCGCTGATCATCGCCGGTCCGATCCAAGATGAAAGATACTTCGACGAGCTCGTTGCCCCACACATCGACGGCAAGCAGGTCAGCTACCTCGGATCGGTGGGACCCGAACGACGGTCCGAGCTGTTGGGTTCGGCAAGCGCGCTGCTGCACCCGATCGGATTTGACGAGCCGTTCGGTCTGTCGGTAGTCGAAGCGATGGCCGCAGGCACACCAGTTGTCGCGTACGCCCGGGGCTCGATGCGGGAACTCATCGACCATGGGCGTACCGGATTTCTCGTCGCCGACCCGGCCGGAGCCGCGGCTGCCGTGGAGGCGACCGCAGACCTGGATCGAGCGGACATCCGCCACGTTGCCGAACGTCGATTCAGTGCCGAACGGATGGTTGAGGACTACCTCGCGGTCTACACGTCACTGCTCCGCTGAGGCGGCGAACCTCACTACCAAGATTCGGGGTCGGCGCCGGGCCGGGCGGCCTCCCGCGACAGCGCAGTACAGGCGCAGCAGGTTGCCTGGCGAGGCGGTCGCCGGGAGAGGCGCTTCCTCGACTCACTGGACGGTCACGCTCGAGCTCTTCGGCGACCACAGTGTGTTGCCGAACGGGTCGTTGATCCGGACTTGATAGGAGTGGGCCGAGCCGCGAGGCAGGCCGGTGTCGAGGTAGCTGCGTGCTGGGAGAGTCCAGAAGTTGGTTTTGATCTGGGTTGAGTAGATCGGTGTGCCGCCGCCGTCGCGGAACAGGTCGTAGGTCAGTGTCGCGTTGTCGTAGTCCCAGGCGGTGCCGAAGGTGACCCGCAGGGCGCCGGCCCCGGAGACGATGGCCGTCGTGGCCGGTACGGGGCGATCCGGCTTGGTCTTGTACGTCGGGCCGGCGCGGTTGGGTGCCAGGGTTGTCACCGCGACGCGGGCCAGGCCTTGTTGGGCCACGCCGTTGACGCGGGGAAATTCGCCACCCATGACGACGTAGCTTCCGTTGCCGGCGAGGGACCAGGCGGCCTGGTACTGCCCGGTGTAGGAGCCCATCGACAGCTGTGGAAACCAGTGCAGAACGCTGGAGGCGGGGAGTCCGGCGTAGCTCCAGCCGTAGTTGTCCGGCCCCTTGTTGACCGTTGTCGGGCTGATGGACTGGGCCAGGGCGTATTGCCATCGCACCCTGGGGCTGGTGTCGGGGAATGACCCGATCCAGCTGCAGTCGTGGACGTGACTGACGCTGTAGAGGACGGAACCCACGGGGAGCACGTCGTAGGTGTCACCGTGGCAGTCGTTGACCACGGTGATGTTGCCGGTGAGCGGGTCGGCGGCAAAGGTTCCTTCGAAATTGCCGGTCCCGAACGCGTATCCGGCGCCGTAGATCCGCTGTCCGTCGGTACGCAGAGAGGTGATGGCCGATTTCGAGCCGCCGTTGCGGATGGTTCGGTTCGCTGCCCATGTCATGCCTGCGCCGGTGGTGGCGTTCAGGGCGCCCATCCCGCTGGCCGCCTGGCCGTGCAGGGTGGTGAAGGAACCGCCGACCACGATCCTGGTCTTGTCGGGGGACAGCACCATGCTCCAGACGTCGCCATTGTCAACGGTGGGTTTCCAGGGCAGCAGCGTTCCCGTCGTCGAGACCGCACTCAGACTCTTGCGGGCAACACCGCCGACTGCTTGGTAGTTCCCACCGATGAAGAGTGCCGATCCCGTGGCGGCCAGGGCTCGGACCTGCCCGTTCACGTTGGGGGCAAAGTTCTCCAGCGCGCCGGTGGCGGTGTTGAAGGCGGCCACATGTCCTCGCGCGGCCCCGTCCACGGTGGTGAAGTCGCCTCCGACGTAGATCCGCGAGCCGTCCGGCGCGGCGGTGATCACTCGACCCTGTGCGTTGAGGGCATGGTTGAAGGTGCTGATCCGGTTACCGGTGGTGATGTCGTAGGCGAAAAGGTTGAGCGCAGTCACCTCGCCGGCTCCACCCACGGCCACACCGGGTGGACGGGCCTTGGTGAAGCTCCCGGTGACGTAGACAGTGTTTCTCACCACTGCTTGGCTCCAGACCACGCCGTTGATCTGCCAGGTCGGCAACGCCTCCGCGCTGACCGTGGCCGGTGTCCCGGCTGGCGGTCTGGTGTCGGCCACAGCCGGGTCCGCTGACGCATGCGTCACCAAGGCGATGGCCGCCGTCGCGCCGAACATCGCGAACGTCCCTAACCGGGACGTCTGTCCCCTAGCCCGGCTCATCGGGCCGCCCCCACGAATCGCGCCGCGATGTGATTGTCGTCGAAGTCAACGGTGATCCCGACCTTGCCCAGCTGTGCAGGCGGAATCGCGAAGACGTACGTCGCCGAGGCCGATCCGTCCGGCCCGACCGGAGTGCCGAAGTCACGGGCTGCCGAGTCCTCATAGACCGGTGATGCCACGCGGGCCGGCGACCCGTACGTTGCCGTCACCACCACCTGCGTCAGATCGATGGTTGTGTCGGACCGGTTGTGCAGGGACAAGGTGACGGCGGTGTGGTCCCGTCCGGGGAAGGCGCCGGGGCCCCGACTCTGCTCAACTCCTCGCCGCAGCCGATCCACCCGGAGCCACACACCGTCGGAGTATCTGACCGCTGAGGCAGGGGACAGGCCGCCGCTTCCGGCCTTGATCGTGGGGTTCGGCTTCTTCCCGTGCCTGCTCACCGGCCGGTAGGTCGACGGAGCTTCCGGATCGAGAGGTCTCTCCAAGGTCTCAGCAGCCGTAGGAGTCGGATCTGCCGCCGGCACGGCCGGAATGGGTTGGCTGGCCCCGCACGCGGAGCCCAACAGGACGAACGTCAGAACCAGAGCGGCGATGGGTCCGCTCCCCCCGAGGCGGTACACGTTTACAACGTACGCCTGCCATGGCGGTGCGTCGACCATTCGCGGCAGTCGTTGTGAACTCGAGCTGGGCCAGCCAGCAGGAGTGGATCCGGCCGCCTCACGCGGATCCAGGGCTTCATCGGCGATGCCGGACTGTGGCGCACCGGTCGCGGGCTCTCGAGAGCACGGGCGCAACCGGTGACAACCGTGAGCCGTTCGGCCGCCCGGCCCATCATCTAGTGCCCGTACAAGTGTCTTCGTAGTCAGCAGATTGAAGAGAGACGCTCGGAGGTGCGCGTTGTTGGGTGGCTGGAGATTCCGCGAAGGTCTGTGCCGAGTGCGGCCGGTTCCGCATGCTGCGCGGTTGAGCATGGAGGTCGAGCATGGAGGTTGAGCCTGGCGAGGGGAGTGGGCGCGCGACCTTTCGATCGTTTACCTTGTAAACTTCCCGACTGGCGAAATACTTCGACCGCCAAGGTGCGGACGGCTTCGCCGTCGCGCCGCCCGCGATGCGTCGAAGAGTGTCAAGGAACGTGGCGCAGGAAAACGACCCGGAGAGCCAACCGAAAGGTGCCGGAAATCGAGAACCGGACCAGCCGACGACAGTGGTCCTTTCCGAGCCGAGAGAGTCAGGGGGAGCTGAGCTGAATGGATGCCGACCTTGACCCTCGAGATCTGATCAACTCCAACGACCTGCCAGCAGACATAGAATCAGCGCCGGTGCGGGGAGAAGATGGCAGGCGGCACAGCATGCAACACCGGAGGAACTCGAGACGATTGCGGATCGCCCTGGTGGCGAACGGGCCAGCGGAAGACCCCCACACCAACTCCGGAGTCGCCAACGGGATGCTACAGGCGCTGCGAACTCATTCCTCGGTAGATCAGGTGACGATCATTGACGCGGGGTTCCGCGGGTTTTGGAAGGCGGCTGTCGCGCTGGGCGCGTTCAAGCTGCCGCCGGCGGGTTGGCGAGTGAAGTATTCGCAGGGACGGCTGGCGGTTTGGATGCGCACGAAGCTGGTGCAGCGCCAAATCAGCCGCCACGACACAGCGTTCGACGTCGTGTTGCTGATCCGCGGACTGTACAAGCCGCTCGACTGCCCTTATGTGTTGTTCATCGACTCGACGGCGGTCCTGACCCATGACGTGTGGCCGGAGCTCGCATTGAGCTCAGGCGGTCACATCTGGGCGATCCAAGCCGACTCGGCTCAATTGCGCGGCGCCGCCCACGTCTTCACGGCGAGCCGCCTGGCGGCTGAGCACGTGGTTTTGGACTATGGCGTTCCGCGAGACCGCGTGTCCCCGGTCGGCGGCGGTCTCAACTACGCGCTCGCCGAGGTGCCTGAGCAGACTTCGCCGTCGACCCCGACCGTGCTGTTCGTCGGTCACGACTTCCGGCGTAAGGGCGGCGATGTGCTGGTCGAGGCCTTCCGGCAGGTTCGGGCCGAGATCCCGCATGCGCAGCTGCGACTGGTCGGACGGCAGACCCTGCAGGTCAAGAACGAACCTGGCGTCACTGCGCTGGGTGAGGTGGACGACCGACGGCAGCTCAGTCGCTTGTATTCGGCCGCGTCGGTGTTCTGTTTGCCGGCCCGGTTCGAGCCCTACGGACTGGTGCTCGTGGAGGCCATGGGCCACGGCGTCCCCTGCGTCGCGACACGAGTGGGCGCGATACCTGAGATCCTCGCCGACGGAACGCTAGGACTCCTCGTCGACGCCGAGGACGTTGCTGGCCTCGCCGACGCACTGATCACCCTCCTGCGGGACCCGGAGCTTCAGGCCAGGCTGAGCAGCCGCGGGCGCGCCGATGTCGAGGCCACCAAGACTTGGGACATGGTCGCCGACCGGGTGGTGCAGACCCTCCTGCTCAAGCTCGACTGAAGCCCGGTGAGAATTGAGCGGATGCTGGGCCGAACCGCACAACCAACGTCTAAGCCGGTGGTCGCGGTCTGGGTCGACTACTGGTTGCCGCACTCGGAGACCTTCATCGCCAATCAGATGGCGGCTCTGCGGCGCTGGACGCCGATGCCGATCGGGTTGAGCCTGCTCGAAGGTGGGTTGCCGACGGTTCCGGAGTTCGCCCCGTTCACGCGTGCGCTGTCCTCCCGGCTGTCCAGGCGGGTCCTCGGCGTTCGGAGATATCTGGCCCGGTACAGGCAGGCGCTGGACTCCCGCCACGCGCTGCTCGTGCACGCCCATTTCGGTCCGAGCGCAGTGCACGCGCTGCCGGTCGCGGAGGCAACCCGGCTGCCCTTCGTCGTCACCTTCCACGGATACGACGTCAGCCGGCTGCCTCGGCAGCCGGCTGGGCGCGGCCACCTGTATCGCGGGCGCCTGCGGCGGGTCTTCGCCAGGGCGGAACGGTTGGTGGCGGTGTCCCACCACGTCAAGGACCGGTTGATCGAGCTCGGCGCTGCAGAGGCCAAGATCACCGTCCGCTACGTCGGTGCGCCGCCGGCGAGGCCCGGACGCGCCCTGGCTACCCGGGAGCGCGCCGGCATCGTCTTCGTGGGTCGGCTGGTCGAGAAGAAGGGAGTGGAGGATCTGCTTCGGGCCGTGGCCGGGCTTCCTGACCAGCTCCGAGGGACCCCCGTGCAGATCCTCGGCTCCGGGCACCGCCTCGAGGGTCTGCGGCGGCTGGCGCGCTCGCTGGGCGTGCACGCCGACTTCCGCGGACGAGCCACCCCGGAGCAGGTCTCGGCCACCCTCGAAGGCGCGGCCGTCTTCTGCGCACCGTCGAAGACCGCCCGGGACGGGGATGAGGAAGGGCTGCCCGTCACGCTCATCGAGGCCGCACAGCACGGCGCGACGATCGTCTCGACCCGGCACGCCGGCATCCCCGAGTTCGTCCGGTCTGGTCAAGACGGTCTGCTGGTGGATGCGGGCGACGTTGCCGCTCTGTCAAATGCGCTGGCCCGGGTGCTGACCGACCGTGAACTGGCCGATGCCCTGCAGGCGAGCGCAGCGGCGCGGGCCCGCAAATCGTTCGACATCGGCATCTGCACCGCCGCGCTCGAGGATCTCTACGACGAGGTGCTCGCCGAAGGGCCGCGGGGCCGTGCCGAGTGACGTCATGACCGGGTCTGGCGCCGATGACGCCTGCCAGACTGTCGCCGTGGGTAGTGCCGCGGACCAGCTGACGGTGTCGGTAGTGATGATCTTCTGGGACGCGGAGGAGTTCTTCGACGAGGCCATTGAGAGCGTCCTGATCCAGACTCATCCGGCGGTGGAGTTGCTGTTGTGCGACGACGGCTCCGGACCGACGAGCACGGCCATCGCCGAGCGCTGGGTAACGGCCCATCCCGACCGGATCCGCTACCTTCAGCACCGGGGTCATGCCCACCGCGGGATGAGCAGCACCCGCAATCTGGGCATCGCCGCCGCTCGCGGCGATCTGGTCGCCTTCTTGGATGCCGACGATGTCTGGGAACCGGAGCATCTGGGCCACGAGGTGGCGCTCCTCGCGGCCCACCCGGAGGCCGACTACGTCTGCGGGCAGGCGCTTTCGTGGATGAGTTGGGAGAATCCCGCGGCGCGGGACATTCAATACCCGGTGCCCTGGCCCGCGGGGGTGGTGGTGCCGCCGCCGCAGATGCTCACGGCCCTGCTTCGTCGCCGCGACTTCCGCACCCCCACCTGCAGCCTGCTGGTTCGCCGAACGGTCCTGCAGGCGATCGGCGGCGCCGAGGAGGCCTTTGCTGGCCTGTACGAGGACCAGGTGCTGCTGGCCAAGCTGCACCTCAGCTACTCGTGTGTGATCAGCGGCAGCCGGACCGCCCGCTACCGCAAGCACGCCGGCTCCAGCACCGCCCAGGCCATGATCAGCGGTGCCAGCCATCACGCCGCGCCGAACGTCAGTCGCGAGAGGTTCCTCCGGTGGCTGAGTCAGCAGCCACAACTGCAGAGGCCTGGTCGAACCGCCGCGACGGCGGAGATCCGCGCGTTGCTCGACCAGGCGCTGGCCCCATACGACCGCCCGCTGCCGAGAGCCGGCTGGCGAGCCCGAGCCGCCATCCGCAACGCCGTCCCGGTGCGCTTGCGGCCGCTGCTAAAGCGGGCGGTTCGCCACGTTCGCGGTCTGGGAGTCGCCCGGATCGGCTATCTGCACCGCACCACGCCGTTGAGCCGGCAATTCGGATCGGACCGGGGTCTGCCGATCGATCGCCACTACGTCGAACGGTTCCTCATCGAGAACGCCCACGCCATCACCGGTCGGGTGCTGGAGGTCGGCGACGCCACCTACATCCGCCGCTTCGGCGGGAAACGGGTGGCGGCGGCGGACGTGCTCAACGTCCATCCGGGGCATCCCGACACCACTATCGTGGCTGACCTGGCGCACGCTGAGCAGATCGCCGACGGGACCTTCGACTGCCTGGTGATCACCCAGACCCTGCAGCTCATCTACGACCTCCCGGCGGCCGTCCACACCCTGCACCGCATCCTGAAGCCCGGTGGCACGCTGCTGGCCACCTTCCCGGGCATCAGTCCGCTGAGTGCCGACCAGTGGGCCGAGACCTGGTACTGGGCCCTCACCCCTCTTGCTGCTACTCGGCTGTTCAGCGAAGTCTTCGGAACCGACAACGTCGAGGTGAGCAACCACGGCAATGTCTTGACCAGTGTGGCCTTCCTGCAGGGCATGGCCACCCACGAGCTCCGCCGCACCGAACTCGACATCCCGGACCCGCAGTTTCCGATGCTCGTCACTGTCCGGGCCCTCCGACCGGCGACCACGTGACGTCCGCGCCGACGCCGCCGCGACCCATCGCCAGCACGGGGGCGATCGGGCTCGAGCGGAGGCTACCGATCTCGGCGCTGGGTCATCGCACCCCCTTGATCTCGTTTGGGCGCCTGAAGCGGCGCCTGCGAAGCGCCGCCGACCGGCTGCACCGCCGATACACCTGGACGATCCGACAGCAGGCCGGCGCTCGGCTGCAGGTGGCGGCCGGAGCCGTGGCGCTGACCTTCGACGACGGCCCCATGCCCGGTTCGACCGACCGAGTCCTCGACACCCTGGCCGATCTCGGTGTGGTGGCGACGTTCTTCTGCGTCGGCAAGAACGTCCGGGCGCATCCCGCACTGCTGACGCGGATCGAGGCCGAGGGGCACGCCGTCGGCTCGCACAGTCTCACCCATCCGCACCCCCGGGAAGTTCCGCTGCGGGCTCTGGCCCGCGAGTACGTCGACGGCCGGGCGGCGGTCGAGGACGTCCTGGGCCACCCGGTGCGACTGTTCCGGCCACCGCACGGGCACCTGACCCCGTTCAGCGCCCGGATGATCCGGCGCCTGGATCTCGACCCTTGGCTCTGGTCCGTCGACCCCACCGACTGGCGGCCGGGAATCCGGGCGTTCGAGGTCATCGACGTCGCCTCCCGAGCTGACAGCGGCGATGTCGTGCTGTTCCACGACTGGGTCGAACAACCGTTCGCCCCCGAGGCGCTCGACCGGACCGCCACCATCACCGCCCTGCCGGCGATCGTCTCCGCCGTGCGGCGCCGCGGGCTCAGCTTCGTGACGGTTCAGCCGTGACCGCAGCCTCCGAGCGTCCGCTGATCAGTGTGGTGATGATCTTCTGGAACGCGTCCGCCTTTCTGGACGAGGCCGTGCGCAGCGTGCTCAGTCAGACCTACGACCACATCGAGCTGCTGCTCTGCGATGACGGGTCCAGCGACACCAGCACTGCCCTGGCCAAGGGCTGGGCGGCCGCGCACCCCACCAAGGTCCGCTACGCCGAGCACGAGGCCCACATCCACCGCGGCACCGGTGCCTCGCGGAATCTGGGCATTCGGGTGGTCGGGGGCGAGCTGTTGGCGTTCCTGGATTCCGACGACGTCTGGCTCCCCGAGCACCTCGACGAGCAGATGCGGCTGCTGCAAGGTCATCCCGACGCCGAGATGGTGTGCGGGAGGGCGCTGAACTGGCGCAGTTGGGGCGATGCGCAAGCCGCGGAAGGGAACGCCGCTCTGGAGGACTGGTCACCGCTGCCCTGGGTGCCGGGCACCGTCGTCACGCCACCACGAATGTTGACGGCGGTGCTGCGCAACGGCGCCTACAGCACCCCGGTCTGCAGTCTGCTGGTCCGGCGCAGCGCCCTGCTGGAGGTCGGTGGCTCCGAGGATGACTTCACGGCGATGTTCGAAGATCAAGTCCTGCTGGCCAGGATGTACCTCACCCAGAGGATCGTGCTCAGCGGCGCCCGTACCGCCTGGTACCGACAGCACGAGGGCTCGAGCACGGTCGCGGCGATAGGCCGAGGCGACTACCGGCCGGGAGGGCCGAGCCCGAGCCGCGAGGCCTTCCTTCGCTGGGTCGCCCGGCAACCTCAGCTACAGGCTCCCGATGCCGACGGCGATCTTCGGGCAGCCCTGGAGGCCGCGTTGCGGCCCTACGACCACGCCCGCCTCGGATGGCGCCAGCGCGCAGGCGACCTCGCCCGCACAGTGACTCCCGCACCCGTTTGGCGAGCGCTCCGCCGACGTATCCGCCGCCCCCCGCCGCCCGGACGGGTTCGGATGGGGTCGCTGCGGCGACCGGAACCGCTCAGCCGGGAGTTCGGCTACGACCGCGGCCTTCCGGTCGACCGGTACTACGTGGAGGACTTCCTGCGTAGCAACGCCGAGCTCATCAACGGCCGCGTCCTCGAGGTCGGCGACGCCGAGTACACCAACCGGTTCGGCGGACGCCGGGTTCGTCAAGCGGACGTGTTGAACATCGCCGCCGGGGAACCGGGGACGACGTTCGTGGCCGATCTCGCTGATGCTCCGGACTTGCCTACCGAGGCGTTCGACTGCGTCGTGCTAACCCAGACACTGCACCTGATCTACGACCTGCAGGGGGCGGTGCGGTCGCTGCACCGCATCCTGCGCCAAGGCGGCACCGTGCTCGCCACCGTCCCCGGGATCAGTCAGACGAGCTCCGACCAGTGGTCCCGCACCTGGTACTGGTCTCTCACGCCGCTGGCCGCAGATCGGCTGTTCAGCGATGTCTTCGGACCGGATCAGGTCGAGGTGTCGGCGTACGGAAACGTGCTGAGCAGCGTGGCCTTCTTGCACGGCATGGCCGCCGAGGAACTCCGTCCCGCCGAGCTTGACGTGCGGGACAGCAACTACCCGCTGCTGGTTACGGTGCGCGCCGTCCGCCGGTAGCGGTTTCTTCGCGCCGTCATGGGCCCAAGCGCTCGACGACGAATGGCAGCTCCAGCACGACGGTCCGCTGTGGTCGGCCCAGATCGCTGCCGTGCAAGGTGAAGGATGTGACCACGGGCTCGGCGATGAACTCCTCGTGGGCGGTGCCGACCCACAGCCCCACGGTGAAGTTCCCGACGTTGAGCACCGGCGGCACCGCCAGCGCGGCGCGATGGCGGCCGCCTGGAAAGCGCAGCTGCAGACGGTCACTGAGTACCTCGTCCAAGACCCGGACGCCACTGCTGGTGGTGATCCACACCGCCAGATCCAGGCCCGGGATCTCCTCGCTCAACTCCAGGTCCACCTCGATCCGCAAGCGATCGGTGCGGAGCAGGATTCCGGCGTGGTCCTTTTCGGCCGGCAGCACCTGAACCGCGCGCACCGTCACCGGTCCAGCCGCAATGGCGGCGCCCGTCGGCTGCTCGATCGCCGCACCGGCGGCCAGGTAGTCGCGGATTACGGTGTCGGTGGCCGCCGACGCCCGGACGCGCCCGGAGTCGAGCCAGAGCGACCGACGGCAGATGCGGCTCAGCGCCTCGAGGTCATGGCTGACGAAGAGCAGCGTGCGGCCCTCCTCTTCTGCCTCCTGCATGCGCCGAAGACACTTGCGCTGGAACTCGGCGTCACCCACGGCCAGGATCTCGTCGACGACCAGCACGTCAGGATCGAGATGGGCGGCCACGGCGAAGGCGAGCCGCAGGTACATGCCGCTGGAGTACCGCTTGATCGGAGTGTCCAGGAATCGTTCCACCCCGGAGAAGTCGACGATCTCGTCAAAGCGTCGACGAATGTCTGCTCGGGACATGCCGAGGATCGCCCCGTTGAGGTAGACGTTCTCTCGACCAGTCAGCTCTGGATGGAACCCGGTGCCCACCTCGAGCAGAGCCGCGACTCGGCCGCGAGTTCGGGACACCCCGGACGTCGGCGCCGTGATCGCCGCCAGGATCTTGAGGATCGTGCTCTTCCCCGCACCGTTCCTCCCGACGATCCCCAGGGCTTCCCCGTCGCCGACCGCGAAGCTGACCTCCCGCAGGGACCACAACTCCTTCGCCTGGTCGCGAGCTGGGCTCTGCGGCCGGCGGGCCAGACGCGATCCGGCCGCCGCGAACGCCTCTCGGGCGGTCGAGCTGCGGCCGAGACGGTACCGCTTGCTCACGTTCTCGAACTCGACCCGGTGCATGATCAGATCACATCCGCGAAATACCGCTCGTTCCGCCGAAAGTAGACCAGTCCGCTGCCCAGGATCGCCAGGACCGTTGCGCTCGAGATCGCCAGCGGCCACCCCGGCCAGGGTGTGGCCAACAGCGACCATCTCGCCAGGCCGAGAATTCCGGTCAGCGGATTCAGTGCGAACAACAACTCCGGCCAGCCCGACAACAGCGTGCTCGGATAGGCGACCGGGCTGGCGAAGAGCCAGATCTGGACGACGGTGCCAATGGCGTTCTGGACGTCGCGGAAGCGCACGTTCAGCGCCGAGAGCCACAGCGTCAGCCCGAAGGCGGCCAGCGTCAGCAGGAGTAACCAGACCGGAGTGAGCAGCACTCGCCAACTGAGCGGGACGCCGTACACAATCAGAAGCAAGAACACCAGCAGCATCGTCACCGCCACGTCCACCAGCGGGGGCAGCATCGCGGCCGCCGGTGCGGTGATCCGCGGGAAGGCCACCTTGGTCACCAGCTCCGGGTTGCCCACGAAGACCTGACTGCCTCGCAGGATCGCCGTCGAGAAGTAGATCCAGACCATCATGCCGACCAGAGCGAAGAGCGGGTACGGGACGCCCTCGCTGCTGATCTTGGCCAGCCCGCTGAAGACAAGGGTGAAGATCAACACCGAGGCCAGCGGCTGCAGCAGCACCCAGAGCACGCCCAGCACCGCCTGCCGGTAGCGCACCCGGATGTCTCGCATCGCGAAGATGCCGATCAGGTCTCTGGCCCGCCACAAGGAAACCCAGACCGCGGTCGTGGGCCCTGGCCCCGCGGCATTCTCGCGCCACTCCGGGGCGGCAGCGGGCGATGGCACCGGCAGATCCTAACCGGTCGGATCCGCGGTCACGGCGGCTCAGCCATGCTTCCGCCCCAGAAGACGACGGGCGCGTCGCCGAACGGCCCGCAGTCGTGTCCCGACGGAGAGCATGCTGATCTTGGCCTCGAGGGGGAGCCGTACCGTCGGTGAGCGATGCCGACCGGCGCGGAGGTGCCCCCGAAGGGCGCGGAGATACCGCAGTTGCGCCTCGGCGACCCGGAGCCGGTTGTGGTATCCGGTCGAGGTAGCGCCGGGATGCTGGCGGTAGCGCGCCCAGCATCGGCCGCTCACGTGGGTGGGGTAGCTCAACAGCACCTTGGCGAAGAACAGCTGGTCTTCGAACATGTCGGCGAACGCCGGGTCGAAGCCTCCCACGACAGCAGCCGCGTCCCGCCGGACCATGGCGTTGCAGGTTGTCGGCGTCTGGTACCGGTTGCGGAGCAGTTGCCGGCACAGCAGGGGCGGTCGGTACGTGGCGTCGGCCGGGACGCCGAGGTCGTAGAAGTAGTCGGCGCGGGCGGACCCGCGCTCCCAGCTGTGCCAGATCAGCGTGCGCCCGTACACCATGCCCGTGGAGGGTTCCGCGTCGAGGACGGCGACCTGTTCGGCCAGCTTGGTCGGCAGCCAGACGTCGTCGGCGTCCAGGAACGCCACGTACTCGCCCCTGGCTTGCCCCAGGCCCAGGTTTCGGGACGCGCTCATGCCGTGATTGCCGCCGTCGGCGTGCCAGATCAGCCTGATCCTCTCGGGATGCTGCCCGACGAACCGGCGCACCAGGGGCAGCGTTCGGTCGGTGGATCCGTCGTCGACCACGATCAGCTCCCAGTCCGGACACGTTTGGTCGAGGACGCTGTCGATGGCTTCTTCGATGAACTGCTCTCCGTTGAGAACGATGATGATCGCGCTCACCCGCGGCCGCGCCGTGATCATCTTCGCCACCGAAGCCGTGCTGCGACCGCCGAGCTGATCTTCTGGAGCAGTTGCCACGGCGCGAGCCGGAAGAGCGTGATGCCCTGACGGCAGGCCCGCAGGTTCAGCCCGTCGCGCCGCAGTCGCTGCCCCCAGAGAGTCACGTAATGCAGCTTGCCGTCGCGCCGACCGGTGCGGTAGTCGGCCAGCAGCCCTCGGGCAGCGGCAGCCGGGCGATAGCGGCGCAACACTCGAAGGTAGGCCTTCAGCATGAGGGCCGGGTCGGCGGACATGTTGGAGTCGTGCTGCCGGTAGTCGGCGAGCACCTCTGGAGTGTGCGCCACCTGGTGGTGCAGGGCCAGCCGAAGGTAGAGCTCGTAGTCCTCGCAGGCCCAAAGGGTCTCCCGGAAGCCTCCGACCTCCTCCAATCGTTGCCGGCGGTACACCACGGTGCCGTGCATGCCCACGGGGTTCTCGCGCAGGAAGGCGGCGAACGCCTCAGGCGGCACGGGCCGAAAGGCGACCTCCGTGACTTTCCCGGAGGGCATGATCTTGGTGGCGTAGGCCCCGTAGCTGAACGCGGCCTGCGGCGACTCCGCCAGGCACCGCAGGCTCAGCTCGATGGCCTGCGGGCGCAGTTCGTCGTCGGCATCGAGGAAGAGGACGAACGGCAGCCGGCTGGCGCGCCAGCCCGTGTTGCGGGCCGAAGCCAGGCCGCGGTTCTGCTGCCGGATCATCTCCACGCCGGAATGGTCGGCGAGGACCTTCTCGGGGTGGTCGGATGATCCGTCGTCGACGACCACGATCTGGGCGGGCCCCACCGTCTGCGCCAGCACGCTGGCGATCGCGTCGCCCAGGAAGCGGGCATGGTTGTAGGTGGTGATCACCACCGCGGCCGGTGCCTGCGTGCTGGCCGCCTCGGTCATCGGACCGGATAACCTGCGAAGTCGAGCCAGGCGATGGACCGGCGGCAGGCCTCCTCGAAGTCGACCAGTGGTCGGTAGCCGAGGAGTGCCTCGGCCTTGCTGTACGGCAGCCGCACCCGGCAGCTGTGCAGCAGAGCCAGCTCTCGGGACGTCTCCGGCGGGAGGCCCGGGCCGGCGGCGGCTCGCTCCTCGCGCACCGCCGCCACGGCGGCACGCAGCGGTACGGCCAGGCGCCGAGGGAGCAGGCCGAACACGTGACGCAGGGCAGGCAGCAGCCGCGAAGTGGCGGGCCGGCTCCGTCGACTCAGCAGCGCGGCGGAGGGCGGCGTGGGCAGGTCGGCGACGTCGATGCCCAGCGCGGAGGCGACGGGGGCGACCAGCTGTCGCCAGGTCACGGTCTCGGCGTCCCCGATCAGGAAGGCCTCGCCGTCAACGCGGTCGGCGTCGGCCGCGCCGGACAAGACGATGGCGTGCACCACATTGTCGACGTACGCCGAATTGCAGATGCCGTTGCCGCCGTCGGCCAGGAACGCGTGGCCGGCGAGCAGTTGGTCGGCGAGTCCTCCCGTCCACTGCGACCTCGGCCCGTGCACGATCGCGGGCCTCAGCAGAACCACTTCCGTGCGGCCGTGGGAACGGAGATCCAGCAGTCGCCGCTCCGCAACCGCCTTGGCGCGGTTGTAGGGGAAGGGCTGTGACCGGGGCAGGGGAGAGGACTCGTCCGTGCCCGGCGCCGGCGACTGTCCGTGCACCGCGGCGCTGCTGAGGTACACGATCCTGCGGACTCCGGCGTCGTCGGCAGCTCGGTACACCGGCTCGACGGCGCCGACGATGGTGGCCGGGTCACTGGCGATGGCGACCACCACCTGATCGCAGCCGCGGAAGGCGCGCGTCAGGGCCTGGCGGTCCAGGGCGTCGGCGATGATCGGATCGAGCGGGAAGCGGCTGGCCAGAGCCAGGGTGCGGGCGCTCCGCACAATCGGCACCACGTCGTTGCCGCCGAAGCGCAACATCTCGACCGCACGATTGCCGAGAAAGCCGGCGGCGCCGAGGACGGCGACCCGGCTCACCTCAGCCACGGCATGTCCATGACCTTGCGGATCGCGTGGCAGCGTTCGATCAGCCGCACTGTGCGGACCGCGTCTTCCGCACGAACGATCTCGGCCGGTCCTCCGCTCCTGGCGTCGATGATCGCGAGCAGCTGCCGCGCGAAGGCTTCGGGGAAGCCGCCTGCCGGACCGGCGATCTCGGACCCGTCCGGACCAAGATCATGAGCTGCCACCCGCGCCCCGGCGCTTCCGGCGGCCAGCCCGAATTCGAGCTGCTCCGGATCCAGATCCGCCCAGTGGATCCACCCTTCGGGTCCGAGAAAGTGGTAGCCATTCGGCCGTGCCCAGTCACGGCTGAGGCGGATCGCGACGGGAAGGTCTCCGATCTGCAACTCGATTCGACAGTTGGCGGCGATGCCACCCATCGCGTCGTCGACATAGTTGATGATCTCCGGCTCACCGAGCCACCATCGGAACAGGTCCAGGACGTGGCTGCCGATGTCCTCCAACACCCCGATCCCACCCGACTCCGGTCGGAAGAAGTCCGGTGAACTGATCGGCCACGAGAAAGGACCGCCCTCGAAGACATCGATCCGCTGAACAGCCCCGATGGTCCCCCTGTCCAGAAGGCCCTTGACGAGCCGGGCGGCGCCCAGGTGTCGACGGACCATACCGACAGCCAGAAGGCGCTGGGTCGTGTGAGCCTCCGCCGCCATCGCCTCAGCCTGCACGACCGAGGTGGCCATCGGCTTCTCGCAGAGGACGTCGACACCCGCACGCAGGGCGGCGATCGATTGCGGCGCATGCTGATGGGGTGGCGAGGCGACGATGAGTAGCTCAGGCGCCGAGTCGATCATGGCCGCGAAGCTCGAAGCCTCGCTGGCCCCCGGAAAGGCGTGGCAGAACGTCCGGTTCGCCTGGGGATCGGGATCGTAGGCGGCCGACACCCTGAGCACTCCGGCGGCTTGGAGTCGACTGAGAGCCGGTTGATGGTAGATGCGGGTCGCGGCTCCGCATCCGCTGATGGCGACGCTGATCACTGGCGTCGTCCGAAGGAGCGGAGGAAGAGCCCGGCGGCCTGTCGCAGCAAGCCGGGCGAGCGCCGCAACCGCAGGGCGGCCCGCAAATGTGCGCGCGTCGCCTCGGAGTCGCCCGCATCGGCGAATCTCTCGGCGTTGCGGAGTGCGGTTTCCGCGTACGCCCGCCGGGCGGCACGAGTGATGGGTCGCGCCTGGGCCGACGGCAGGTACGGCTGGAAGATGTCGATGGCCATCGCGCTGTATCGGAGCTCCTCGGCGTTCCTGAAGTTCTTCGCGGTCGTGGAATCGGACCGCGACCGGTAGGCCGCAAGCAATCCCGGTTCGTACCAGATGGGGTAGCGGGCCGCGATGCGGACCCACATCTCCCAGTCCTCGGCGCACGCCAGCCTGGCGTCGAATGCCCCGAGATGCTCCCAGACTCGCCGACGGACCGCGATCGACGGTGTCACGATCCGCTGCTCACTCGCCAATCGCCGGAGCGCGTCCGGCAGGATGCCGGCGACGGTCTGCTCGGGCTCCGCGGTCGTGATCGTACCTCCGTGCTCGTCGATCACCTGCCAACGGCAAAAGGCTGCGCCGATGGCCGAGTCGCTCGCGAATCCGCGGTCGAGGGTCCGATAGAAGCCGGGTAAGACCTTGTCGTCGCCGTGCAGGAGGTGCACGATGTCGCCTCGAGCGCGCTGAAGGCAGGTCGTGAGATTGCGGATCTGTCCCCGATTGCGATCCTGCCGGACGAAGGCGACTCGATCCGCGCCCACGGCGGTGACGACCGCCTCCGGGTCGTCGGCGGACGCGTCGTCGACGACCTCGATCTGCATGGTGTCAGGACCAAGATCCTGTTCAAGGACCGAGGTCAACGTCTCGGCCAGGAACCTCGCCGAGTTGTAGGTCGGGATCATCACCGACCACCGCGGGCGATCAGGGCTGGACGTCAGCGGGCTGATCGTCGCCCGTGGAGCGCCACGGGCGTTCACGGCACCGATCTCTTCGCCAGGCGCAGCCACCGGCCCCAGGAGACGGCTCGGCCGACCCCTCCGGCCCGGAGGGCGTACCAGAGACAGAGCCGCCCCAGTTGGCGCTGCGCGAACTGCAGGTGTTCTTCACCGCGGTCGGTGAAGAACACGGTGGCGCCCGAGATGGCGGCCCGATGGTGGCGCCGCTCGAGGCCGGCGTCGAGCTGCCGGTAGAGACTGGCTATGGCCGCAAGCTGGTCACGGGACGAGAGTCCCGTGAACAATCCCTGGGGATGCAAGCGGTAGGCCCCGACCGGCTCGTCGACGAAGAGCAGATCACCTCGCTCGGCGCAGAGCACATAGAGCGGCCAGTCGGTGATCATCGCTGTCATCTTCGAGTACCAGTCTCCGAGTCCGACGAGGGCATTCTTGCGGAGCATGCCGGCGCAGGTGGCGAAGGGATTGCCACGCCAGATCCCCTCGATGCCGGTCGCTCGGGGCTGACCGGGCGGCGTCCAACGTCGTTCGCCGGGATCCATCGATCCGCCCTCCACGACAAGGGCGTTGTGGAAGCACGCCGACGCCCCCGGTTCGCCGTCAAGCAGCGTCGCCTGACGTTCGAGCTTGTCGTCGACGATCCAGAAATCATCGCCGTCGATCATGGAAACGTAGCGGCCACGGGCCGCCCGGATCGCTCGAGCGACCGACTCGTTTGAGTGCAGATTCGTGTCGGAGAGCAGATAGCGGACCCTCGGATCATCCCGCGCGGCTTCGCGAACCACCTCGAGCGTCGAGTCGGTCGAGGCGTCTTCGCTGACGATCAATTCCCAATGACGGCTGGTCTGTTGCGCGAGCACACTCTGTATGGCAGCACCTACGTACCGCTCGTGGTTGTATGTGATCAGCAAAACCGAAATGTCTATCTCGGACTGGGCCGTGGTGCTCACCGCCTAGCCGGGCCTGTTGGCGGCTGGCACGGTGGGGTTGGGGCTGCCGCTGTCACTGCCAGTCTCGAAGCGCGCGACGAGGACTTCGCTCATTTGCCACATCCGTCTCTTCCTTCCACATGTCTAGCACCGCTGATCGTATGACTCGCGCCCACGGCGGACTTTGGATGCGGGACGCGGCCGCCGCGCTGGCCGGCTGAGACCCGATCGAATCCCGCCGCGGAGCTCTGCTCTGACGTCCGGACCACGATTCAGCCGGGACCGCCGAGGCGCGTCAGTGTCTCAGGACAACAGAAGGAGATGGCAATCTGCGAAACGGGGTGTAGGTCGGCGGCTCACGGGTCCGGGCTCGTCACGCCAGGGATTCAACAAGCGATGATCAACGTCACGAGTGGGTCCAAGGCACGCGGAGATGCCCTCTCAAGGCGGTAGCGCGGGTTCCATTCCCGTCGGGGCAACAGGGAACCGCAGTAACTGCTGGGTTGGGACATTCCCTTTCGCCCGCCAGCATGTACTAATCCATCAGTTGGTGTGGGCCGAGCCTTCAGGACGCAGCCCGGAGCCGACGGAGCTCCTGGCGGCTGATCACCCCGAGCTTGGCGTAGATATCGCCCAGGTGTGTACTCCACTGCCAAGCCCGGAGTCTTGGGTATCGCTCAAGCGGGACAGAGACGCCGGCCACCAGCGGACGTTCTTGGAGCCGTGATCGATTCAGCGCACCAGGAGCTGAGCTCGGCCGGTCTAGTTCAGATGCTTCGCCCAAGTCGAGCGTGGATCTCACCGGTAACGATCGAAGTGCGGTGTCGCTCGTAGCGGATGACACACCAGATGACAGCGAAGCCCACCGATCGAAGGGCTTCGCTGTCGTGGCCCAGCTGAATGAGGCGTGGTCGGTGTTGCCCGATCAGCCGTCGGTCTGTGGGCTGGTGTTGTCCGTTCCACCAAGATCACGGAGGAAACTGTGACACTTCTGGGCTCGGGACGCGTCTTCGGACATCACCTGCTCGAAGAACGCGGCGATGTCGTCTTTCCCGGCGTTCTTAGCGTCGCGGACGTACTGACCGTAGTCGTGCCCGGCCTTCAGTGAATGGTATTGCACTGAAATCAGGTCGAACGTCACGTCGTCGAACCCGGTTTCTCCGGTAGCCATGGAATGAGCTCCTCCCCGCATCGTTGCGACGCGCTGTCTGCGCGCCCGTCAACTCAACGGGTTATCCGGTCGATCCCGCACCGAAACAAGCGAATCCAAGCCTGATTCGCCCCGGAGGCGGCTGGGTACCACACTTCGTATGGAGCCTGATCGACGTGTCTGACCCGCAACGCTCGCCTCAAATGCCGGTAAGGGCTCTCGGCGTCGGTTTCGTTGCCGGTGCGGCAGCCGTGGGCGCTGCGATGATGGGAAGAAGGGCTGTCACGGCAGCCAGGATGGGCAAGGGGCATGCGCTCAAGCATCGTCTGCTCGACCTGGCATCGGCTGCCGTGCAACGGAAGTACCCGGTGGAAGCAATGAGCACGTACCTCAACGGATTCCACATGTATGCCGACGACCTCGGCCGGCAGGTCGAGGCGACGCACTTCTGCATTCACCTTCGCCATGATCTGCATCAGTGCGTGATCTTCGACCGTAACGCGCCGGACGCCCGGTTGATCGGGATCGAGTACATCACGACAGAGGAACGCTTCCGCAGCTTGCCGGACGACGAAAAGCGGTTGTGGCACAGCCATCACTACGAGGTGAGGTCAGGCGTGCTGGTGGCCCCGGGGATCCCCGAGATGGCCGAGCATGCCTACTTCGAGGATCTCGTGACGACCTACGGCAAGACCTTCCACACCTGGCAGTACGACCGTGATGACTTCCCCTACGGGATCCCGCAGCTGATGATGGCCTTCACCGACGATGGGCAGGCGGATGAGGCGCTGATTCATCAGCGTGATCGCCGGCTCGGTTACTCCACAGCTGCTAGGAGGCGGAGCCGAGCTGACATCCCCGTTCCCGACGTGGTGGCGGGCGCAAACACGTGGCAGGGCGGACGCACGGTCCAGACGCGACTCGACGAGATGGACGTCAGGCGATAGTGGTTCGATCTTCTGTGCATCAGGGGGTCGGCATGCCGCCGTTGACGTGCAGGGTCTCCCCGATCACATAGCTGGATTCTGGGGAGGCGAGGAAGACGTAGGCCGGGGCCAACTCGGCCGGCTGTCCGGCACGACCCAACGGGGTCTGCTCGCCGAAGTCCGGGAGCTTCTTCTTCGGTTGACCGCCGGCGGTTTGCAGCGGGGTCCAGATCGGGCCGGGTGCTACCACGTTGACCCGGATGCCCTTGGGTGCCAATTGTTGCGACAGTGCCTTGGAGAAGGTGTTGATCGAAGCCTTGGTGGTGGCGTAGTCGACCAGGATCTCCGAGGGGGAGTAGGCCTGTATGGATGAGGTGTTGATGATCGTCGAGCCCGGCTTCAGGTGTGGCAGAGCAGCCCGGGTGATCCAGAACAGGGCGTAGACGTTGGTCTTCAGCGTGTCGTCGAACTGCTCGTCGCTGATCTCGGTGAGATCTTCGTGAAACTGCTGCTTGCCTCCGTTGTTGACCAGTACGTCGAGCCCGCCGAAGGCAGTCACCGTCTTCTCGACGATGTCGCGGCAGTAGGCCGGGTCCTTCAGGTCGCCCGGGAGTGCGAGGGCCTGACGGCCGGCAGCCTCGATGAGGTCGACGATCCGCTGAGCGTCCTCTTCTTCCTCCGGTAGGTAAGAGATCGCCACGTCGGCACCCTCCCGGGCGTACGCGATGGCCACGGCCGCGCCGATACCCGAGTCGCCGCCGGTGATCAGCGCCTTGCGTCCCTCGAGCCGGCCGGTGCCGCGGTAGCTCTGCTCGCCGTGATCGGCCTTCTCCTTCAGATCCGCGTCGAGGCCCGGGCCGTCCTGGGTCTGCGCTTTGGTGGTGACGTCGGCGTAAAGCGCGGCAGGATCGGTCATCGTGTACTGGTCGCGGCTCATGACTCTCCCTCAAAGGTTTTCAACGGTGGTTTACAGCGTAAAGGCTGGCGCTGAGGCCGGAGCGGCGGGGCAGAGGGACCTGGAACCGGCGGGCGGGCCCGAGCGGTATCGGGTACAGCTGTTCGTTCATGGGTAACCCAACGCCGTATGTGCCGAGCGGTTGTGATCGAGGAGTTGGCGCTGTGCCGAAGAACAGTCCGGTCTCGGATGAGGCGTTGTCGCGGGGCCTTGGTGTGTACGCGGGCCTGGTGAGCCGGGTGCTCGACGATCCGCAGCGTTGGCTCGGGGTCGACGAAGAGCCGCCGCTGACCGCGGGATTGCCGATCCGGCTCCTCGACGCCCTGCGTGACCGCGCCCTCGGCGACGTGACGCCCGCTTCGCCGGAGTGGGCGCAGCAGCCGGAAGCCAAACGGGTGCGATGGTGGCTGCGCCGGATCGCCATCGGCGGCGCACTGGCCGCAGCAGCGCCGAGGTTTGTCGGTGCGCTGGCCGACCGCATCCCCCTCCAGGCCGCACTCGGCGCCGCAGCGGCCGGCCTCGCCGTCTGCGTCGTCGCCCGGGAACGGGGCCGCAGTGATCCGGCCGACTGGGTTCCGCTGCTGGCCCGAGTCCTCTTCGAACGTGATCTGAGCGCCGCGCCCCCCGCCGCTGTACCCAGCGCCGAGCAGTCCGATGAGCAGCTGGAAAAAGCCGTCGGGGACAAGAGCGAGCCGCCCAGCAGCATGTCCGTGCTGGCCGTCGGCGCGCAGCGGGTGGTCCGGACTGTGTGGCGTCTCGCCCGAACGTTTCTCGACCTGCAGGGCCTGTTCGACAAGCGTCCTCGCGGAAATCCGATGGCGCGCACGCTGGCCAAGCTGCCCGTCATCGGAGTCGCCGGTGGTGTCCTCGACGAACGCGGAGCCATCCGCAAGGCAGCACGGCGAACCCAGAGGATCCTCGCTTGACCGGGGCGAGCGATCGAATCGCCGACATCTGGGTGGCCGAGGACACCGCACAGCAAGGTCACCGTGTGGCCAGCGCGGGGTGGATCTCCATCTGGAGAACGGCCTCACCGAGCGGGATGTCGATCGCTGATGTTACGGCCGACGAGCGCACCGTGCCGTCGACGATCTCCAGCGCAACGGCCAGCCCAGCGATCGCCTCCGCGGGCGCCCCGAGACCGGCGTCAGGCTTCACCCTCTGGCCGATAGCCACGGTCAGCTCGACTTCGGCGCACAGCTCCACGGTTCGGCCAGGCCGAAACGAGCGTGCGGCCGGGATCCACGGTGTCGGAGGTCAGGTATCCGAAGATCAAGCCGTCGGCGCCCTCGTCGGCGGGTATGCCGGGGATCGAGGCGGCGGTCTCTACCGGAGCGGACGGCCACCCGCCGCCAGCACGCCTGCTCGGGCAGAAAGCTGAGCCTGGAGGGCCTCGAACACCGGCGCAGAGAAGCTCACTGGCACGGCCTCATCCTCGCAGGACAACTCGCAACGGACAGCTCATCGGGAGCCGGTGACCGTCACATCGGAACGGTCGTCTCTTGCGGTCGTGTTCAGGCGCAATGCCGGAAGAACGCCCACGGTGACGATCGCGGCGGCGAGCCAGAAGCCCGCGCTGTAACCCTCCGTCAGTGTGACGGGATCGCCTTCCGGATGACCATGCCTGCGATCCAGCCGGCGGCGAGGGTCGCGATGCCAGCAAGGGCGAAGGCGTTGCCGAGCTGCTGGCTGGTGTTGAACAGTCCAGAGGCTAGACCGGGGTCCATGTCTGACCTCCCCATGGCGGTGGCGGTAGTCGGAACGAACGCGATCGGCGCGCCCAGGCCGATCAGCACGAACCCGGTCGATACCACGACCAGGCTGCCCTCGGGGGAGATACGGGTGAGGATGAGGAGCCCGGCGACCTGCAGGAGCAGACCCGCCACCGCAGTGATCCGGCGTCCGAAGCGGGCGGCAAGACGGGAGGCCACGGGGCTGGCGGCGATGCAGGGGACGGCGAGGGCGAGATAGGCCACCCCGGTGGCCAACGGGCCCAGCCCCTGCACCCGCTGCAGGTAGAGGGTCGCGAGGAACAAGGCCGCGCCGAGCCCCACGGGCAGCACGAGTCCGACCAGATTGGCCGGCAGCTGCCCCGGCACCCGGAACTGCCCGCGGGGAACGAGAGGCGCGGTGGCTCGCCGTTCGACCACCGCGAACACGGCGAACAGGACAACCCCGAGGACCAGCGGAGCGGCGACGGGCACCAGCAGCGTCGGCACGCTGCGGACGTGCTCGATCTGGCTGATGCCGGCGATCACCAGGGGTGAGACTGCTGGTGACCAGCACCGCCCCGGCCCAGTCCAGCCGCTGCGGCGTCTCTTCCGCCCTGCTGTCGGTCACGACGGCGCGGGTGGCGAGGGCGGCGGCGAGGGCGGCGGGGACGTTGATCAGGAACACCCACCGCCAGCCGACGGTGGCGGTCAGCAGCCCGCCGAGCAGGGCACCGGCCGGGATGCCCGCCGAACTGACCGCTGACCAGACACCGAGGGCCCGGTCGCGGGCCGCAGAGTCCTGGAAGGCCGTGGTGAGCAGGGCCAGGGCCGTTGGTGCCATCGCGGCCGCCCCCAGCCCCTGAACGGCCCGACCGGCGAACAACGCCGAGGGATGCCAGGCCAGCCCGGACACCAGCGACCCGGCGGCGAATACCGCCAAACCCACGAGAAGAAGGTGCCGGCGTCCGTACAGGTCACCGAGCCGGCCCCCCAGGAGCAGAAACCCGCCGAAGCACAGCAGGTAGGAGGTCACCACCCACTGCAACGCGCCAGGCGGGATCGCCAACGACTCCTGCATCGCCGGCAGCGCCACCGCGACCACCAGCCCGTCGACGACGACCAGGAAGTCGGCGGCACACAGCACCGCCAAGACGGCTGACGAACGACGCCCGGATTGTTTGACCGTCGCGTTAGGACTGCTCACCGTAGCTCACCTCGTTACTTCTCAGGAGGAGTCATACTGGTAACAGCAGCGTAGCGGTTGGTTACTGCTCAGCAAGGATCGAGGGAGTAACGACGTGGGTGACGTCCGGCGCTTCCACCAGATCGGCGGCCATGTCGCCCTCGACTTCGTCAACACACTCGGCGGGCGGCCCGACGAGCCCGACCACGAGTACCTGCACAGCTATGCCGACCTGGTGCACTGGACCCAACTGGTTGGACTTCTGTCTTCGGCCGGCGCGGCCCACCTGTTGACCATGGCCGACCCTTACCTGACGGCCGCACAGACGATGCTGGGACAGGCCCGGCTCCTCCGTGAGAGTCTCGACCGCCTCCTGCGGCACCGCATCGACCCCGACCCGACGCGGCGTTCGGAGAACGGAGCCGCCGTGCACGCCACCTACCTGTCGGCGATCGGGCACGCCACCCCGGATTTCCGTTCTGGGGGGTTGCGTTGGGCATGGCGAGACGACACCGATGATCTCGAACGCCCGCTGTGGCCGATTGCGGTCGCCGCGGTCGACCTTCTGCAGACCGCCCCGCTGGAGCTGCTCGGGCGGTGTCAACACTGCCGCTGGCTCTTCCTCGACACCAGCCGTCAACACAACCGGCGCTGGTGCCGGATGAGCGGCTGTGGCGCGATCGTGAAGATGCGCCGCTACCGCGAGGCCCGGCAGTCCTGAGCCGAGGTGGGAATATCAAGACCAGCCGTCGTCGGTTCGGTGAGCTCGACCTGGGAGCGCACGCTATGCGTCGCCGACGGCTGGGTCATGGGCTTCAGGTTCAGCTGGTCTGGGCGGTTGCGTGATGGGGCGCGCCGACGGGCTTGGACTCGGGCGATCCGCGTTCGCGGAGGTAGATGGCGAACACAGCCATTGCCGCAACAGCCAGGAACTCTGATTGCCAGTTCTGCAGGGTGCGGCTCCAGAAGTCGGCAGAGGTCACGTAGCCGATCCAGGTGACGGGATCTTCGTACTGACTGAGCTGCTGGCTGTTGTAGGCGGCTCGGCCGGCGATGGATTGGGCGGTCCACGACAGCAGGAAGATGAGTCCCATGACCAGACCGAGGGAGCGGGAGTAGAGAGCGAGTCGCACGCCCCCGGCGCGGGCCCACGAGGGCGAGTCCGCCGTGGCGTGGTCGCCCAACTGCTGATCTTCATCGGATTGGCGGCCGACCTTGTCGGGTTCCTTGGATTCACTCGACCCGCGCTGCACAAGCCACACGGTGGCCAAGATGTAGAGGAAGAACTGGAGAAACTCCGATTGCCAGTTCTCGGCGACGTCGACGGCGAAGTCGGAGGTGGTGAGGTAGTCGAGGTAGGACACCGCGTGCTGCCCGTGGGCCAGCTGCTGGTCGTTGAACTCGGCTCGGCCGGCCAAGGACTGTCCGACCAAGGCGAGCAGCAAGATGGTGACGAAGAACAGGGTGAGAGTGTTCTCGCGAAGGAAGCGTTTCATGGTTGAGCTCGTCTCAGCGGTGCAGCAGGCCGATGATGATCATGTAGCTGAGCCCGACCGCGATGAAACCGAGTAGTCCGAAGAACACGCCGCGCATGTCAGCCTTTCACGTCGCAGTCGTACGGCAGGTCGGGTCGCCGCTCACAGCCGGCTGCGGTGATCCGCCAGCCGGTGTCGAACTGCGCCAAGAACACGGTCCCGCTCTGGAGCTGGATCTGGCCGTTGCCGCCCCACACCTCGATCGATCGGATCTCGCCGGTCGGTAGCTCGAGGGCAGCCAGCGCCACGGGACAGGACCGGGTGCTGGCCGATTCGAGGCTGTTGCGGGCCTCGTCGGACAACAGTCGGCAGCCGCCCACCAGATCGTCACTGCGGAGGGCGCGTTGGAACGCCGCTCCTGTTCCCGCCACGGCAGGTTGATCCTGCGCCGCGCAGCCGGCGCCGACCAGCAGGAACGCCGCCGTCGGCAGCCAAGCTGTGCACCAGCCCGTCAGCCGACCACATCTCTCCACGAGCGGCATATGCCGACCGTTCGACCACGGCACCTCCTGGCCGAAAGCCGCACCGTCGCCTCGACGGAACCCTTCGACTGGCCACGTCGGGGTGGCGATCAGAAGGATGTCGCACGCCACACCCCGTGCTCGGCAAGTGCGTCCAAGACCTGGTGTGCCAGCCGCTGAGCGCGAGGGTGCGAAGAGCACGACAATCTCCTTCGAAACGGCG
This sequence comes from uncultured Actinomycetota bacterium, assembly GCA_963789345.1. Classification (GTDB taxonomy): domain Bacteria; phylum Actinomycetota; class Actinomycetes; order Propionibacteriales; family Propionibacteriaceae; genus Microlunatus. Next base: position 832,897 of record CAWBKR010000001.1, read on the forward strand.
ATAGACCTGATGGGGCCGGGCTACAGGAAACTGGCAGTAACTGCTGGGTTGGGACATCCTTTTCGCCCGCCGGCGTGTCCTAACCCATCAGTTGGTGTGGGCCAATCCCTCAGCGCTACTAGCTCCGGCTAACTGGTCGACCGGCGACCGGCGAAATTGGAGACGAGGCGCGCGATCAGCGTCACGAGGAAGATCTGGCCACAGATCGCCTCGAGTGTCGCGACCGCCCGGCCGAGGTCCGTGGCCGCGGTGACGTCGCCGTACCCCAGGGTGGTGAGGGTGGTGAAGGAGAAGTACTGCCGCAGCGGGATGCTGGGGTCGGCGACCTGAACGAACAGTTGCTGGTGTCCGAGGTCGGCCATGGCGCCGTATACGGCGGCGAACATCATGCCGAGGAGTAGATACGCGGAGAGGGCGCCGAAGATCGTCTCGAGGGTGACCTCCTGGTGGATCAGAACGCGGCGGAGCACGGCGAAGAGGGTCAGCAGGTAGACGACAACGAACCACAGCTCGCTCATCCCCCGGGCCGTGCTGTCGGCCACAGATTGGGTGATCACGACGACGGCGAGGAAGGCCGCGAGGAGCATCACCGCCGCCCCGAGCCGCACCCGTGGACCCACGGCGGACGCATGGAGGGCCAACCACAGGGCGACGACCGCGGACGATCCCTCCAGGATTCGCGGCGCCGAGCTGCCGCCGAGCGCCAGCACGAGGTAGCTCAGAACGAGAAGCCCTAGCACCACTCCGAAGCGGTCGACCCCCGGCACGACCTGGGTGAGCGCCCGACGCACGACCGGCCTCATCGCTCGAAAGCAACCGGGAGCCCGCCGAGGTGGCCGTGCCCGACGGTCCGGCCGTGCGCCGCTGCGAAATCTCTGACAGTCATGGGCTGATTGTGACGGGCTTTGGACGACCGGCCGCCGTCGCCACGACATAACTGCTGGCTCGGGACACCCCTTTTCGCCCGAAAGCATGTCCCACGCCATCAGTCGGGATGCGCCGATCCTCTACGATCCAGAAATCCGGGAGACGGGTCGGTGGCGGGTGAGCAGACGGTTCGAGGAGCTCGCGTGGGAGCGGACGTCGATCGGTGACCTGAGCCTGCGGCGCCGCCTGGACCCGGTCACCGACGTCGACATCTTCGAGGTCAAGCTCGGCGACGCGTACCTCATGTCCAGCCTGTTCACGGTCGCGGAGATCGCCCTGGCGAACCTGGCGCTCGGCTGGCTGGGGCGTCGCGGGACACCGACGACCGGGTGGGATGTCGTGGTCGGCGGTCTCGGTCTGGGCTACACGGCCGACGCGGTGCTGGCCGACGACCGGGTCCGCCAGGTGATCGTGGTGGACGCGCTCGCACCGGTGATCAGCTGGCACCGGCGCGAGCTGGTCCCGTTGGGTCGGGCGCTGACGACCGACCCGCGGTGCCGATTGGAGCTCGGCGACTTCTTCACGATGGTCCAGGAAGACGGCTTCGATCCCGACACCCCCGACCGGCGGTTCGACGCGGTGCTGGTGGACATCGACCACTCCCCGCGCCATCAGCTCGGGGCCGGCAACGCCGGCTTCTACGCCGTCGCCGGTGTCCGTCGGCTGGCCGCGCGGCTGACTCCGGGTGGCGTCTTCGGCCTCTGGTCCAACGACCCGCCCGACCAGGAGTATCTCGACGTCCTGAGCGCGGTGTTCCCGGAGGTTGCCGCCGAGGTGGTCGCCTTCCCCAATCCGCTGCAGCAACGGCAGGCGACGAACACCGTGTACCTGGCCAGCGGCACCGAGACCGACTGATGCCGGGCGCCGCCGACCCGTCTTAGCCGGGGGCGCCGAACCACGTCGACGTCGTCCCGTGACTACGGTTGGCGAATGCCCGAGCACGCGGTCACGACGAAGTCGAGATCGGCGTTCGGGTTGGTAGTGCGGTCGCGGCTGTACCGGCGGGCGATGCTCAGCCTGTTCTTCGCCGGCCTGGGGATCTCGGTCGCCCTGCCGCAGCTGTCGCTGTTCTTGGTGCAGGAGCTGGATGCATCACTGCCGGTGGCGGGCTTGTTCTTCCTCACCAACCTGGCCGCGCCGGTGCTCGGGTTCGTGGTCGGGAGGTGGTCGGACCGGCTCACCGACCGGCTGTCGTTGGTCAGGGTCGGGTCGGTGGTGGGACTGGCCGGCTGGGTCGCAATGGCGTTCACCACCGAGGTGTGGATGGCGTTCGTGGTCAACCTCACGGTGCTCGGGTTCGCCGGGGCGACGGGCTCGCTGATCTTCGCCGCCGTACGGGACCAACTGACCCACGTTCCCACGGGTGCGGACAACCGGGTGATGTCCACGGTCCGGCTCGGGTTCAGTCTCGGCTTCATGACCGGTCCGCTCGTGGGAAGCGTGCTCGGTGGCGTGGCCGGGCTTCGGGTGACGTTGCTCGCTGCGGGTGTGTGCACCCTTCTTCAGGCGGTGCCGCTGCTCGGGCAGACGGTCACCCGCGCCGTACCCGACCGCGTCGTTCCCCCGAACGGTGCCGCCGACCGAGCCGCGTCCCGGCCCCCGAGCCTCGTGCCCCTGGTGACCTTCCTCGGGCTGTGCGTGCTGGCGATGTGTGGAGACACCATCAGGTTCGCCTACCTACCGATCTACATGGAACTGCAGCTCGGTACTCCGGACTGGTTACGTGGTGTGGTGATCTCGGCCCAATCGGTCGGGATGCTCGTGTTCATCCCGATCATGGGCGTCCTGGCCGACCGGTTCGGCGCGCAACGGCTGGTGGTGGTCAACGTGCTGCTGGGTGTCGCGGCGAACCTCGGCTTCATGATCGCCGGCAACGAGTTCGTGCTGATTGCGGCAACCCTGCTCAACGCGGCGATGTGGGCGACCCTGGGTGGGATCGGCATCACCGTGGCCCAAGACCTGTACCCGAACGGGATTGGCCTGGCGTCGTCGCTCTACTTCTCCGCCATCCGGTTCTCCGCCGCGATCGGGGGCGTCGCCGGCGGACTCGGCGTGCGCTGGTTCGGTGTCCCCGGAGTCTTCCTGGTTCCCGCCCTGCTGTGCGTCGTGTCCGCCGTCGGACTCTTTCTCCACGCCGTGTTCAGGCCTCACTCGCCTGCCGTGACTCACGGCGATCGGGTTGAGCGAGCGGAGACGCTACCGTGACGAGGTGCAGGCAGCCGTCGACAGGTGGTCCAGCCCGACCACCGTGTACGCCGGCGGCCTCAGACAGTTGCCGGCCGCACTCGCCGGCCACGCGATGCTCCTCGTCGCCGACGAGCGGTTGGCGGACCAGACCGACGCCCTGCTCGCGCGGGGGCCGGCCGCGGCCGTCGTCTGGATAGCCTCGGCCGGGGCATCCGAAGACGACACGGCCGCCGCGGTCGCGGACGCCGTGGCCCGGCACCCGAACGCGGTGCCGGTAGCCCTGGGGCATGCGTACGGCAGCCCGGCCCCGCTCAGGCGGTGACCTCGGGTTGCTGCTCGTGGCTGATGAGCCCGAGTTCGGCCAGCTGGCCGGAGAGCTCGGCGCCGTCGTTGCCGTACAGCCAGGTGGCCTTGGAGATGGCGGCGGCGTCGGACTCGCGGTTGGTGCTGCCGGCCAGCACGGCCTCGCCGGGGGTCAGTTGCCGGATGCAGACGGCCGCGATCTGATCGGGATGGGAGGCCGCGAACTCGGCGTAGATCGACTCGTCGTGCTGACCGTCGTCGCCGATGAGCAGCCACCGGATCTGCGGGAACTCCCGCGCCAGCCGCTCGAGGCTGTTGTGCTTGTGCTCCCGGCCGCTGCGGAACCAGCGATCGGCGGTGGGTCCCCAGTCGGTCAACAGCAGGGCGCCCTTCGGATACAGGTTGCGGGACAGGAACCGGGTCAGCGTCGGGGCGACGTTCCAGGCTCCCGTGGACAGATAGATCACCGGTGTCCGCTCGTTGACGGTGACCAGCCGTTCGTAGAGCACCGGCATCCCGGGCGTGCTCGTCCGGGCGTGCTCGTTCACCACGAAGGTGTGCCAGGCGGCCAGCAGCGGTCGCGGGAGGGCCGTGACCATCACGGTGTCGTCGATGTCGGAGACGATGCCGAACCGCACGTCCGGATCGAACACGTTGACGTGCGAGATCGTCGGCGTCGAGCCCTCCGAGCTCAGCTCGGCGGTGTGCCAGCCGGGTGACAGGTCGACGTCGATCACCGTGTCGACGATGCCGCTGCTGTCGGCCCGTACGGAGAACCGCTGATCATCGATCACCACGTCCACCGCGCCGTTCTCGACGGGAACGCTGGTGAAGCTCCGCCACCCCCGGCTGCCGCTCGGTTCGACGCCCTTGGGCCGCTTGCTGTCGCGGGTCAGCAGCACCCGCGCCAGGAGGCGGATCCAGCTGGTCGAGCCGTAGCCCGTGTAGCCGATCACCGACGGGCGGTAACCCAGCGAGCGCACCCTTCGGGCGCGCCAACGCATGACGGCGATATCGACCCTGGCCGCTCGGTGCAGCGGTGAATCAGCAGCTCCCACGTACGGCAGTGTCTCAGGACGCCGACGGCCGCTACTCGGCACCGCTCCGGCGCAGGACTTCGCTGAGGCGTTCGGCTGCCGCGATGACCGCTGGTGCGTGCAGGCGGCCCGGCTGCCGGGAGAGCCGTTCGATCGGCCCGGAGACGCTGACGGCGGCGATCACCTTGCCCGAGGGGGAGCGGACGGGGGCCGAGACCGAGGCCACGCCGGGCTCGCGCTCGCCGACCGAGTGGGCCCAGCCGCGGCGGCGTACGGCGGCCAGGGCTACGGCCGAATACCGACTGCCGCGCAGCCCACGCTGCATGCGGTCCGGTTCCTCCCAGGCCAGCAGGACCTGGGCCGCGGATCCGGCGGTCATCGTGAGCTGCGTGCCGACCGGGACGGTGTCGCGCAGCCCCGACATCCGTTCCGCGGTGGCGACGCAGACGCGGTAGTCGCCCTGCCGACGGAACATCTGCGCGGACTCGCCGGTGATGTCGCGCAACCGCGCGAGCACGGGGCCGGCGGTCGCCAGCAGGCGGTCCTCGCCGGCGGCCGACGCCAACTCTCCCAACCGGGGTCCGAGGATGAACCGGCCCTGCAGATCCCGACTCACGAGCCGATGGTGTTCCAGGGCCACCGCCAGCCGGTGTGCGGTCGGGCGGGCCAGTCCGGTTGCGGACACAAGGCCGGCCAGTGTGGTGGGACCGGTCTCCAGCGCACTCAGGACGAGGGCGGCTTTGTCCAGCACGCCGACACCGCTAGAGTTGTCCATGTCTTGATACTGCCGTCTCGGATGTTGGAATGCAAGTCAGCTGCGGAGGGTGAGAATAGCGGTCATGGGCCAGACACTCAGCGAGAAAGTGTGGGACGCACACGTCGTCCGGTCAGCCCCGGGCGAGCCCGATCTGTTGTACATCGACCTGCACCTTGTGCACGAGGTCACGAGTCCCCAGGCCTTCGACGGACTGCGCCAGGCCGGTCGCCCGGTGCGCCGTCCGGACCTCACGATGGCGACCGAGGACCACAACACCCCGACCCTCGACATCGACGCCCCGATCGCCGATCCGGTCTCGCGGACTCAGGTCGAGACCCTGCGCCGCAACGCCGAGGAGTTCGGCGTGCGCATCCACAGCCTCGGCGATCTTGATCAGGGGATCGTCCACATCATCGGACCGCAGCTGGGACTGACCCAGCCCGGCATGACCGTGGTCTGTGGCGACTCCCACACCTCCACCCACGGAGCCTTCGGCGCCATCGCGTTCGGCATCGGCACCTCGGAGGTCGAGCACGTGCTCGCCACTCAGACCCTGCCGCAGGCCCGCCCCAAGACCATGGCCGTCAACGTCAACGGCGAACTCCCGCCGGGCGTGACCGCCAAGGACGTCGTGCTCGCCCTGATCGCCAAGGTGGGTACCGGTGGCGGCCAGGGCTTCATCGTCGAGTACCGCGGCTCGACCATCGAGGCTCTCTCGATGGAGGGCCGGATGACGATCTGCAACATGAGCATCGAGTGGGGAGCCAAGGCCGGTCTGATCGCTCCGGACGACACCACGTTCGCTTACGTACAAGGCCGCCCGCACGCTCCGACCGGGCTCGAGTGGGACGCGGCCGTCGCCCATTGGCGCACCCTGACGTCCGATCCGGACGCCGTCTTCGACGAAGAGGTGGACCTGGACGCGAGCCGGCTCACTCCGTTCGTCACGTGGGGCACCAATCCGGGGCAGGGTGTTCCGCTCGGGGCGTCGGTGCCCGATCCCGAGGTGTTCGTCACCGAGCACGAGCGCACCGCCGCGCGAAAAGCCCTGGAGTACATGGCTCTGACGCCCGGCACCAGCATGCGGGACATCACGGTGGACACGGTGTTCCTGGGCTCCTGCACCAACGGACGTATCGAGGACCTCCGCGTCGCCGCCGACGTGATCAAGGGTAAGCAGGTTGCCGACGGAGTCCGGATGCTCGTCGTTCCCGGCTCGGCCCGAGTCCGGCTGCAGGCCGAGGACGAGGGCCTGGACATCGTGTTCAAGGAGGCGGGTGCGGAATGGCGGGCGGCCGGCTGTTCGATGTGCCTCGGCATGAATCCTGATCAACTCGCTCCCGGCGAGCGAGCGGCGTCGACCTCCAACCGGAACTTCGAGGGACGTCAGGGCAAGGGCGGTCGCACCCACCTCGTCTCGCCTCCGGTCGCGGCGGCCACGGCGATAGCCGGCCATCTCTGCGCTCCGGCCGACCTCGTGGCAGCGCAGTAGGGGGACAACGATGGACAAGTTCGAAAGCCACACCGGCACCGCACTGCCGCTGCGCCGCAGCAACGTCGACACCGACCAGATCATCCCCGCCGTCTACCTGAAGCGGGTGACGAAGACGGGCTTCGAGGACGGGCTGTTCGCGGCCTGGCGGAACGATCCCGAATTCGTGCTCAACCAGCCGCAGTACGCCGGCGCCACGATCTTGATCCCCGGGCCCGACTTCGGCACCGGCTCCTCCCGCGAGCACGCCGTCTGGGCGCTGCAGAACTACGGTTTCCGCGTCGTGATCGGGTCGCGCTTCGGGGACATCTTCCGCAGCAATTCCGGCAAGGCCGGCTTGTTGGTCGCCGCGGTGGATCACAAGATCATCGAAGAGCTGTGGGAGTTCGTCGAGGCGCATCCCGGCTCTCCGTTGACGGTCGACCTGAGGGAGCAGACGATCACCGCCGACGGTTTCGCGGCCGAGTTCGAGATCGATCCGTACACCAGATGGCGTTTGCTGGAAGGGCTGGACGACATCGGCCTGACGCTTCGACACGTCGATCACATCGAATCCTTCGAGCAGGGCCGTCGCGCTCACCTGCCGAAAACCCTGCCGGTGAAGGTCGATTCGGCCCCCGTGAGCTGAGTTCCGCCTCGGTTTTCCTTGCGACACTCGAAAATTGAGGGCCCGGTGATTGTCTGGGTGCCGCGGTTTCTCTAGCGTGTACCTGGCAGGCGTACGGTACGGTTGCGCGCGAGCTCAGGAGAGCTCACACCCTGGGAGAAGAAGGGAAGCCGTGAACAAGGCTGAATTGATTGAAGCGTTGTCTACCCACTACGACGGCAACAAGGCAGAGGCATCCCGTGCGCTGAACGCCGTGGTGCAGACCATCACCTACCAGACCGCGGGTGGCCAGAAAGTTTCGATCACCGGCTTCGGTGTCTTCGAGAAGGTGCCGCGCGCAGCGCGCATGGTGCGCAATCCCCGGACCGGGGAACGGAAGCGGGCCAAGGCGACGGCGGTGCCGCGGTTCCGGGCGGGCTCTGATCTGAAGGCGTACGTATCGGGCGCGAAGAAGGTCCCGAAGGCGACCGCGAAGAAGGCGGCCACCCCCGCCGCAAAGACGGCCGCCACCAAGACGACGGCCACCAAGGCGCCAGCGAGGAAGGCCACCGCCAAGTCCGCGGCCAAGTCGTCGCCGGCGAAGAAGACCACGACGAAGTCGACGGCCGCGAAGACCACGCCGACCAGGAAGACCGCGACGAGGTCAGCACCGGCCAAGAAGATCACCACGAAGTCGACACCGGCCAAGAAGACCGTGGCCAAGGCTCCGGCCGCCAAGAAGACCACCGCCAAGAAGACGGCTACCGCGAAGAAGACCGCCAAGAAGAGCTGAGTCCGGTCCGGCCGTGGTCAGGCAGATCTGCGTGACCACGGGCGGCCGTACCGCCGCAACACCTCGGCGGTCGCTTGCCCGACACCCAGCCGGTCGGCCATAGCAAGATCATTCTCCGTGTCGACGTCCGTGCGTGCGTCCGGCAGCGACGGCAGGAGGGGCGGGGACAACCTGACGGCGCCCGATGCTTCGTGCGCCCTCGCCGAGTGACCGCCGAAGTGCGGGTCCAGCTCGACCTGGCGGGCGATCAACATCGTGGTGCCGATGCGGCTCGCGTCGGAGAGGAACGCTCGCGGATGGGGCCGGGCCGCTTCGAGGACCGCCCGGACCGAATCCGGTCGCAGCGCGGGAAGATCGCCGACGCAGGCCAGCACCACCGTCACCCCCCGCTCACACAGCAGCGTGGCTGCGTGGGCCAGGGCCGGGTTCAGACCGGGCGTCGCCGGCTCGGCGACTTCCTCCACCTGCTCCAGGGCCAAGTGCAGATCGAGTCCCGATGGGTGGCTCGGCACCCTGCCGACCACCAGCACATGATCAGCCGCAGCCGACAAGGCATTGAGGGTGTCGACCGCCATGGCGTTGGCGAGCTCCCGACGGAAGTCATCCGGCAGCGAGCGCAGTCGTGACTTCGCCTCATCAGGGGCCTTGAGCGCGACGACGGCGGCCGTGAAGTCGTCGCCCCGGGGCGTGTCCATGATCTTTCCATGGTGTCACGATCCCGTAGGGTGAAGCCATTTCCAGCGTCGAACCTCCTTGGCCAAGGCCAACACCGAGCCGGCCCCGCCCGTCCTGTACTGGACGGTCGCGGTGCTGAACGCGATCATGAAACCCTTCGTCCGCCCGGACTGGTCGGCCACCGACAAGCTCCCGAGCGTCGGCGGTCTCGTGTTGGCGGTGAACCACATCTCCAACGCCGACCCCTTGGCGATCGGCCAGTTCCTGGCCTATTCGGGCCGCTGGCCCCATTTCCTGGCCAAGTCGAGTCTCTTCGACGTTCCGGCCTTCGGCTCGCTCCTGCGGGCCACGGGTCAACTGCCGGTGCTCCGGGAGAGTCGCGAGGCCAGTCACGCCTTGACTGCGGCGGTGGCCGCGGTCCGGGAGGGCCAGGCGGTGATCGTCTACCCCGAGGGCACGATCACCCAGGATCGGAATCTGTGGCCGATGCGGGGTAAGACGGGGGCGGCCCGGATCGCCCTCGAGGCGAACTGTCCGGTCATCCCGGTCGGCCAGTGGGGTGCGCAGGAGATCATGTACGGGAAGCGGATCCACTTCCCCCACCTGCTGCCGCCTAAGAAGCTGCGCGTCCTGGTCGGCGATCCCGTACCGCTGAACGATCTTCGGTCCCAGCCGGTGACGGCCGCGACCCTGAACGCCGCGACGGACCGGATCATGGCCGCCATCACCGCGTTGGTCGCCGAGCTGCGGGGCGAGACGCCGCCGGCTCGCCCCTTCGACCCTCGCTCGGCCAGCACCGAGGAAACCGAGAAATGACGATACTGGTCTGTCGCGCTCACCGGCGAGCGTCGTTAGCGCAGCGCCGGCTCGGTCTGGACGAGCGAAGGAGCAGACACGCTTTTCGTCTGCGAGTGAGAGAGGAAGACCGAGTCTTGGGGCGCGGAGCGTGCGCGAGCCGGACAGCAGAGCTCCGCTCATGACCGTGCGCGTCGCGGTCATGGGGTCCGGCTCGTGGGGCACCGCCTTCGCTCTCGTCCTGTCCGATGCCGGTCAGACGGTGACCCTGTGGGCTCGGCGCCCGGAGCTGGCCGAGGCGATCAACTCTTCTCACCGCAACGTCGACTACTTCCCGTCCGTCGATCTGCCGGGGTCACTGGTCGCCGTGGCGGATCCGGCCGAGGCGATGGCCGATGCCGATTTCGTGGTCCTGGCGGTGCCGTCCCAGTCGCTGCGGTCCAATCTGGCGACCTGGTCGATTCCCGGTTCCGCCGTCGTGGTGAGTCTGGCCAAGGGCATCGAGCTCGGCAGCGGTCTGCGGATGAGCGAGGTCATCGCCGAGACGACCGGGATCACCGCGGAACGGCTGGCGGTGGTGACCGGTCCCAACCTGGCGCGGGAGATCGCTGAGCGGCAGCCCTCGGCGAGCGTGGTGGCGAGCACGGAGTCCGAGACGGCGACCGCACTGCAGAACGTCTGTCACACCGCTCGCTTCCGTGCCTACACCAACGCCGACGTCATCGGATGTGAACTCGGAGGCGCGACCAAGAACGTGATCGCGCTGGCGGTCGGGATGGCGATCGGCCTCGGACTGGGCGCCAACGCGACGGCGTCGGTGATCACCCGCGGCCTGGCCGAGATCACCCGCCTCGGCGTCGCCCTCGGCGCCGATCCGTACACGTTCTCCGGGCTGGCGGGCCTCGGTGATCTGGTGGCGACCTGCTCGTCGCCCCTGTCCCGGAACCGGACGTTCGGCGAGGAACTCGGGCGCGGACGTACCGTCGCCGAGATCACGGCCTCCACCCGGCAGGTGGCCGAGGGGGTCAAGTCCTGCGCGTCGATCCAGGACCTGGGGGCCCGAGTCGGCGTGGAGATGCCGATCGTGGACCACGTGGCCGCCGTGGTCGCCGGCGACATCACTCCGGCGGAGATGATCACGGCGCTGATGTCCCGGTCGGCCAAGCCCGAACGGTATTGACCCGGGCGTTATTGAGGAGCCACCGGCGGGGCCACGAGGCATAATTTTCCGGAGAGGCGAGCCTGGAGGGATCTGCGGTGGGGAAACGGCGCGAACAGCTGGGGTTCGTCCGCGACTTCGTCCGCGAGCGTGGCTCGATCGCCGTGCACGGTCACCTCCTGCGTGACCCGCTGTCGCTGCTGAACCTCGAGCCGGGCCGCATCGATCCTTATCCGCTTAGTCGGCGGATCCGCGAGCGCGGCCCGCTGGTCAAGTCGTCGGTCGGGCCGTGGGTGAGCGCCGACCACGGCGTCTGCCATCGTCTGCTGCGGGACCGGCGACTCGGCGTGGTTCCGGACGAGCCGCGGGTGGGCACGCCTGACCTGTCGTTCCTGACCATGAACCCGCCCGACCATGATCGGCTGCGCCGGTTTGCGCTGCCCACCTTCTCGCCTCGCGCCGTTGCCGGCTTCACCCCCTTCATCTCCACCACCGCGGACCGCCTGCTGGAGGAAGTTCGTTCGGATGAGCCCTTCGACCTGGTCTCGACGCTGGCCGCACCCCTGCCGATCGCGGTGATCACCCAACTGCTGGGTGTGCCCGACGCCGACGCCGACGAGTTCGCCGAGTACGGTGCCACCTTCGGCAGCGCCCTGGGCGGACTGCAGTCCCTGTCCCACGCCCGCGAGCTGTTCAAAGCGCAGGCACGGTTGGACGATCTGTTCACCCGGTTGATCGAGGCGAAACGCCGAGACCCCGGCGACGACGTGATCAGCCGACTGGTGCTCTCCGACGGAGGACAGGTCCACTCCGACGAGTACGTGCCACTGTGCGTGCTGCTGCTCATCGCGGGCTTCGAGACCACCGTCAACCTGATCGGCAACACCATGCTGGCCCTGCTCGAGCATCCCGACGCCTGGCGACGGGTGACCGAGAACCCGGAACTGGCGACGGCTGCTGTGGAGGAGACCTTGCGGTACGACGCGCCGGTGCAGCGAACCGCGCGCTTCGCACTCGTTGACCTCACGATCGAGGGCAAGCAGCTGGCCAAGGGCGACATCGTGGTGATCTTGGTGGGTGGCGCGAACCGCGACCCGCAGGTCTTCGACGATCCCGACCGGTTCGACCTCGACCGTGACCGCCATGATCATCTTGCCTTCTCCGGCGGGATCCACTTCTGCATCGGCGCCGCGCTGGCCCGCCTCGAGGCCTCGATCGCGGTCCAAGCTTTGGCCATGCGGTTTCCCGAGCTTCGAGCCGTCCGGGAGCCCGACCGGCGGGCGGGCAGTCTGATCCGCGGCCTGCGCCACTTCGAGGTGCACCCAGGCTCTCCTTCTCTTGAGCTGCTCGCGCCCGGTCGCGCCTGAAGGCTGGCTGTCTTCCTCCTCACTCGCAGACGAAAAGCGTGTCTGCTCCTTCGTCGTCCAGACACCAGCGGGCGCGACCTACCCGACGCTCGCAGCTCGTGCCCTGAGCCTGTCGAAGGGCCGATGGCGCCTCACCCGACCGCGGCCAGCGCCTCCTCCAGGTCGGCCCACAGGTCTTCGACGTGCTCGATCCCCACCGACAACCGAACGAGGCCCTCCGGCACGCTGGCCAGTTCCGTCGGCCAGCGGCGCCGCCGCTCCAGAGTCGAGTCGACTCCGCCCAGACTGGTGGCGTGGACCCACAACCGGAGGGTGGCGACGAAGGCATCGGCGGCGTCGGCGTCAGCTAGATCGATCGAGATCAGCGACCCGAAACCGCTCATGGTCCTTGCCGCTACCGCGTGGCCGGGATCGCTGGAGAGGCCCGGATAGCGAACTCGTTGCACCGCGGGATGCTCGGCCAGTCGTTCGGCCAGCACCTGGGCGTTCTGCTGGGCCCGATCCAACCGCACCGGGAGCGTCCGCAGTCCCCGCAGCACCAGGAACGCCTCCATCGTGCCCGGGATCGCTCCGTGCAGCTTCCTGGTCGCCGACAGGGCGTCGAACCGTACGGCGTCGTCCTCGGCCAAGACGACCGCGCCGAGCACGGCGTCGGAGTGGCCCGCCAGGAGTTTGGTGGCCGAGTGGACGACAAGGTCGGCACCGACCTCCAGGGGCCTCTGCAGCAGAGGAGTGGCGAAGGTGTTGTCGACGACCAGCGGGACGCCGTTCAGGCCGGCGCGCACGGCGGCCAGGTCCGCGACCTCGATCATGGGATTGGTGGGCGTCTCCAGCCAGACCAGGTCGGCGCCCTCGGCGGCCGCCAGGACCGCCGCCGTGTCGGCCACGTCGACGCGCCGGACCGTGCCGCCGTAGCGGATCGCGCGCTCGTCTGCGGCCGAGGCGACCCCGAGGTAGCAGTTCGTGGGCAGCACCAGGCAGAACCCGTTCGGTAGCAGCTCGAGGACCGCGTGCGCGGCGGCCATCCCACTGCCGAACGAGATCGCCCGGCCCCCTTCGAGCGCACCCAGCGCGTCCTCCAGCGCCTGCCAGGTCGGGTTGTCGTAGCGTCCGTACCCCATCTCACCCTGACCCACCGGGGAGCTCGCGACGTACGTGGAGGCGAAGACCACCGGCTGGTTCAGAGGGGCGTCGGGGATCGGGTCGGGCCGACCGGCCGTCACGGCCAGCGTCTCGGGGCGGCGGCGGAAGGAGGGATTCACGTCACCCAGTCTCGCGTGTGTTGCCTGGGGTGATCCTGGTGCCCCGGTAGGGTCGGACAGCGATGAGCAGACCCCGGGTGGCGGTGATCTTCGGCGGGACCAGCAGCGAGCACGCGATCTCGTGTCTGACCGCCGGCGGTGTCTTGTCCGCCATCGATCGCGAGCGCTACGACGTGATCGGCCTCGGGATCACCCGTTCCGGGCGTTGGATCGTGGTCGACGACGCATCGCTGTCCGAGCTCCGGTTGGTCGACGGACGGCTACCGGAGCTGACCGAGGACGCCACCGATGCGATCCTGCTCCGCTCCTCATCGGGTACGGACCTGGCCGTACGGCAGTCGTCGGCGCTGTCGGAGCTGGGACCGGTCGACGTCGCGTTCGCGTTGTTGCACGGACCGTTCGGTGAGGACGGGACCATCCAGGGCATGTTCGAGATGATGGGCACCCGCTACGTCGGGGCCGGGGTGTTGGCCAGCGCGGTCGGGATGGACAAGGTCTTCATGAAGCTGGTGCTGTCGGCTTCCGGGCTCCCCGTCGGGCCGTTCGTGGCCATCCTGCCGGCCGAGTGGCAGCGCGACCGCGACGCCTGCCTTGAGGCGGTGGCGGCCCTGCACTATCCCGTCTTCGTCAAGCCGGCCCGGGGCGGCTCGAGCCTCGGGATCAGCCGGGTCGACCGAGCCGATCAGTTGGCGGCGGCCGTGGAGCTCGCGCAGCAGTACGACCCGAAGGTGATCGTCGAGGAGGGCATCACCGAAGCCCGGGAGTTCGAGTGCGGAGTGCTGGGCGGCACCGACGGTGACCCGGCGACGGCGAGTGTGGTCGGCGAGGTCCGCCTGCATTCCGGCTTCTACGACTTCGACGCCAAGTACCTGCCGGACGAGCAGGTCGAGCTGGACGTGCCCGCCGACGTGGACGCCGAGATCGCCGAGCACGTGCAGCAACTCGCGGTGCGAACCTTCGAAGCCCTCGGCTGCGAGGGGCTGGCGCGCGTGGACGTCTTCCTGACCCGGGACCGAAAGGTGCTGGTCAACGAGATCAACACCATGCCCGGATTCACCGCCACGTCGATGTTTCCGCGGCTGTGGGCCGCCAGCGGAGTCGAGTATCCGGAACTGGTGGACCGGCTGCTCCAGCTGGCGCTCCAGCGCCCGGTCGGGCTGCGCTGAGCACACGCGCGGTTCCTGCAGGGTTTCGTCTTGCTGCAGAGGCTGTTGCAGTATCCAATCGCGGTGGACGTCCGCAGTCTTGGAACCGCGCGGGGCGACGTTTTCCGACCGCGGCCGACTTCCGCGGCGGCCAGGGGCGGGTGGGGCGACGTTTTCCGACCGCGGCGGACATCGCGGAGCCGGCTGCTGCCACGTCACGAAAGGGCACGTCGCAAGAGCTTCATACATCAGGCAGACGCACGGGGAACGAGCAGCTGGACTGATCACAGGAGCCTGGTTCAGAAACCGCTACCGGCGTAGTCCTCGCCGGCGGGCTCCTCACGTTCGGCGCCGTCCGGATCGCTGGTGCGGCCGAGCGCGTATTCCTCCTCGCTCAGAGTGCCCTCGGCGCCGTCGGCGTCGCTTCCTTCGGTCTCTTGGTCCGGGGCTTCGGCTGGATTCGTCTCCGAGCTGGACTCGCTCACACTGACCTCCTGTCTATTCGGAACACCGGTCGTGTACCCGCGAGGGCCGGGACGCAATCCGGCGGCGTACGTTTCCATCGCGAGATGGATCATCCGCCGAGAATCGCCTAGATCTCGGCGTTTTTGGCCGCTGAAGTCGTGAAACGTACGGCTGGCGCGGTCCTCCTACAGGTTCGTCATCCGCTCGGCCGCCTCGGTGTAACGACCGCCCTGCACCTCGATCTTCGCGGCGCCGGCCTCGATCTCGCCGAGTTCGTCGGGCGAGAGCTCGACATCGGCGGCGCCCATGTTCTCCTCGAGCCGATGCAGCTTGCGCGTCCCGGGAATCGGCACGATCCACGGCTTCTGGGCCAGGAGCCAGGCCAGCGCGATCTGGCCGGTCGTGGCACCCTTCCGTTCGGCGATGGTCCCGAGCAGGTCGACGAAGGCCTGATTGTGCTGCAGGGCCTCCGCCTCGAACCGGGGGATGGTGCTGCGGATGTCGTTGCCGGCGTCGAAGCTGGTCGAGGCGTTGACCGTGCCGGTCAGGAATCCTTTGCCCAGCGGGCTGTAGGGCACGAAGCCGATCCCGAGTTCCTCGCAGGTGGCGAGGACCTCCTCCTCGGGACGCCGCCACCACAGCGAGTACTCGCTCTGGATCGCGGTCACCGGCTGGATCGCGTGCGCGCGTCGGATCGTCCCGGCCGCCGCTTCGGACATGCCGAAGTGTTTGACCTTGCCGGCATGGATGAGGTCCTTGACCGCCCCCGCGACGTCCTCGATCGGCACGTCGGGGTCGACCCGGTGCTGGTAGTAGAGGTCGATGGTCTCCAGGCCCAAGCGCTGCAGCGAGCCCTCGACGACGTGCTTGATCGAATCCGGACGGCTGGTGACGCGGCCCCGTGGCTTGCGCTCGACCGGATCGATGTCGAAGCCGAACTTGGTGGCGATCACCACCTGGTCACCGAACGGAGCGAGCGCCTCGCCGACCAGTTCCTCGTTCGCGTACGGGCCGTAGATCTCGGCCGTGTCGAAGAAGGTGACGCCGCGGTCCACCGCCGTGCGGAGAAAGAGATCATCTCCTGCCGATCGGGTTGGTCGCTGTAGCCACCGGTCATGCTCATGCAGCCGAGTCCGATCGCCGAGACTTCTGGGCCGGCTGACCCGAGTGTGCGCTTCTTCATCGGTGACTCCTGTCGTCGCGGGATCTCAGGCCTCTGAGCCGTCGCTGTCCATCTAAGGCGATCAGGCCCGGTTGATACAGGTAACGACAGAACCTCCCAAACGCCGAGAGCCGGATCACGACGGTTCCCGAGCTCTCCTCTTCATGATCAGCTTCAGGACGAGCGGCACCGCGACGCCGAAGATGAGCGCGACGGTGATTCCGAGGAGGGTCTCCAGATTCCGCTGCAGGAACCGCCACGGGGCGTCGGTGGGGTTGTGCCACAGCAGCAGGACGAAGACGACGAAGGTGGTGAACGCCGGCGTCACGTACCACCGGCTCGCCTGGGTCGCCGCCATGGCGGCGAGGGCCAGGCCCAGGGCGGCGGCCATCACGATCGGCGTCGGTGGTCCCAGCATGAAGAGCGCGCCGACGAAGGCACCGGTGAAGACGGAGAGAGCCCGGCCCACACCGCGCAACACGAGGGCGTCGGTCGTCGGCCTCATCACCATCAGTGCCGCCGCGCACACCCAACCCTTGTGATCAAGAGCGAACCAGAACCCGAGTCCGGCCGCGGTCGCGCCGGCGCACCCCAGTCGGATGCCGTAGTCGAGCGCCTCTCGCCTCGTCATGAGCGGGGCCGCTGCCCGCGCCTCCAGCGCGCGTTCGGGCCACAGCAGGGATACGGCCCACGCGTACGCTCCGCCCAAGATCATCACGATGGCCACGGGAACGCTGGCGGGGAAGGCGAAACTCAGCCCGATCCCGACCAGCGGGAAGGCGAGTTGGACACCGAGTCGGCCGGCGCGTCTCCGGCTGGCGAGGACCGCCGCACCCAGGCCGAGGCCGAAGATACCGACCATGGCCAGGACGGCGCCAGCCGCCAGCAGCGAGCCGAGGACCAGGCTCAGCCCGCAGACCGTGGCGACGACGAGAGCAGCCACCCGGCCGCGGCGGCGGGCAGCGATACCCACCCCGGCCACCGGCAGAACCCCGACGGCGAGGCCGAGACCCAATGCGGGGTTTGACGGCAGTACGAGAATCGCGGGAGGCGCGAGCGCGAGCCCCAGATGGGAGCGGGACCAGTCCCAGCCGACGCTGACTGCGTCGATCTGGTCTCCGTCAGATGTGGGCTCCGTCAGATGTGGACGACCGGGCAGGTGACGGTACGGGTGATGCCGGGCACGGTCTGGACCTTAGCCACGACCAACTGGCCGAGTTCATCGACGCTGGCGGCCTCGGCACGGACGATGACGTCGTACGGGCCCGTCACATCTTCGGCCAGCGTCACGCCCTGGATGGCGCCGATGTCGTGCGCGACGTCAGCGGCCTTGCCGACGTTGGTCTGCACCAAGATGTATGCCTGAACGACCATCTGTTACATCCTCCATATCGCCATGTCACGGTCACGCTACAGTGTCGGCCACCCATCTGGCAGGTCAAGCTTTGATCACGACCCATGGGTGAGAAGTCAGACCGAGTCGTCAGATCCAGGAGTCGAGCGAGGCAGGACATGAGTGATCGGACGGCGTCGACCCTCGCCGAGCTGGGGGAGTTCGCACTGATCGAGACGGTCACCGCTGATCTCGAGGCCGACCCCGCCGTCTTGGTCGGCCCCGGCGACGACGCCGCACTGCTCGACGTCGTGGGTCCCGTACTCGCGTCCGTCGACGTCCTGGTCGAGAACGTGCATTTCCGCCGGAGCTGGTCCGACGCCGAACACGTCGGCCACAAGGCGATCGCGGTCAACGTGGCCGACATCGAGGCGATGGGCGGTCGCGCCGTCGCGGTGACGGTGGGTTTCTCGGCGCCCGGCGACCTGCCGACGGCCTGGCTCCGTGAGTTCAGCACGGGTCTGCGGGCCGAGTGTGCCGCCGCGGGGGTCCGGTTGGTCGGTGGTGACATCACGGCCGCGCGCGACATCACGGTGTGCGTGAGCGTCCTCGGGGTCCTGGATGGCCGATCCGCGGTGTTGCGATCCGGAGCGGGTCCCGACCAGGTGGTGGCTCTCGCGGGGCGTACGGGGTGGGCGGCCGCGGGCCTGGTCGTCCTCGGGCGCGGCTTCCGCTCGCCGCGGGCGGTGGTCGACGCCTACCGGATCCCGCAGATTTCCTACGGTGCTGGCGCCGCCGCGGCGACGGCCGGCGCAACCGCCATGATCGACGTTTCCGACGGTCTCATCGCCGACCTGGGGCACGTGGCGCGAGCCTCCGGAGTGATCATCGACCTCGAGCTGGCCGCGTTCGCGGTGCCCGAGCCCCTCCAGGCGGTCAGTGCCGCCACCGGCACGGACCCCCACACGCTGATCTTGACCGGCGGTGAGGATCACGCTCTGGCCGCCTGTTTCCCCGACCGCGAGGGCGTCCCGGATGGTTGGGTGATCATCGGGACGACGCGTACGGTCGACGCCGACTCCGAGCCCGGAGTTCTCGTCGACGGGCAGCCCTGGGACGGCTCACCGGGCTGGAGTCACTTCCGGAGTTCCCGTTGAGCACCGCACTCCCGACCGCTCGGGTGCTGACGATCGCCGGCTCGGACTCCGGCGGTGGGGCGGGCATCCAGGCCGACCTCAAGACGATGCTCGCGCACGGCGTGCACGGGATGAGCGTGCTCACCGCGGTGACGGCCCAGAACTCCCTCGGCGTCCAGGGCGTCTGGCCGATTCCGCCCCCGGCCGTCGAGGCCCAATTCCGTAGTGTCGTGGACGACATCGGCGTCGACGCGGTGAAGACCGGCATGCTCGGCACCGTCGAGGTGATCGCGGCGGTGGGTGAGCTCCTGGCCGGCCTGCCCGCGACCGTGCCGGTGGTGGTCGATCCGGTGTGTGCGAGCAAGCACGGCGATCCGTTGATCAACCCGAACGGCGTCGCGGCCTTGCGACGGCTGTTGCCGCGGGCGACGGTGGTCACGCCGAACCTGCCCGAGGCGGCACTGCTGACCGAACGGCCCGAGGAGAGCGCGCCCGTTGAGTTCGCCGATGCTTTGCTCGACCTGGGCGCCGAGTGGGTCGTGATCAAGGGCGGGCACGCGGCCGGAGACCCGGTCGACCACCTCTTCGGCCCGGACGGGTTCGTCGCCTCGTTGGGCGCCGAGCGCTCCGACAATCGGCACACCCACGGGACCGGGTGCACTCTCGCCTCGGCCGTCGCGTGCCGGCTGGCGCTGGGCGACGACGTCCCGGCCGCGATCGGTCGGGCGAAAGCGTACGTGACCGGGGCCATCGAGGCCGGGTTCCCGCTGGGCGCGGGCATCGGACCGACCGATCACCTCTGGTGGGCCCGTGATCGGGTGAAAGAGTCGCTTGGACGGTGTGTGCCGGAGCGCGCGGAACCGCCGATCACGTAACCTCGCCCCTATGGCGTCCCGCGCGTCTTCCCCACCGCGGTCGCGAACACCGGCCTCCCGTACCGGTTCGCAGTCGCGGTCGCCCGGAAGCAAGACAGCAACCAGCCCTGCCCGCATACCCGCCGGCCGGCGGCCGCCGTCGCGGGGGAGCAAGCGGCGCCCACCGAAGGGCCGATCGTTGCTGGGTCGCCTGGGACGCGGAGTGGCCGCGGTCTGGGTCGGGCTGGGACACCTGGTCGGGGCCGGCATCCGCCGGATCGGCTACGGCGCCCGCGATCTGGATCCGGCGCTGCGCCGAGACGGGGTCGGACTGTTCCTGATCGGCTGCGCGATCATCGTCGCCGCCGCGTTCTGGTTCGCTCTGCCCGGGACGGTCGGGGACTATCTGCGGATCGGCGTCGCGACGGTGATCGGCACGCTCGCCTACGCCGCGCCCATCCTGCTCGTGGTGATGGCCTGGCGGACGCTTCGGCACCCCGACCACAACGGCCCCCGCGGCCGGCAGGCCATCGGCTGGACCGCCGTGGCGCTCGGGCTGCTGGGTCTGATCAACATCGCCCGTGGCCTCCCGCGCACCAACCAACCCGAGCAGCTGCGCGAGGCCGGCGGGATCGTGGGCTACCTGTCGTCGAGTCTGCTGGCCGACCTGCTGACGATCTACGTCGCGATCCCCTTGCTGGCGCTGCTGATGCTCTTCGGGGCGCTGGTCGTGGTCGGCATTCCGCTGTACGAGATGCCTGGCCGGTTCCGGCAGTTCCTGATCATGATCGGCCGCGACCCGGCTGCGGGGGAGCGAGCTGCGCCCGAGGTCACCTTCGACTCCGACGAGGCCTACGAGACGCCGGTGGTGCGGGAGAAGAAGGCGCGCAAGCGCGCTGCGGTGGATGACCCTTCGACAGGGTCCCTCCTGAGCTTGTCGAAGGGATCAGGGCACGGCGAGACGGGCTCGGGGCACGACGAGACGGGCTCGGGAAACGATCCTTCGACAGGCTCAGGGCGCGACGTGACCGCTGGTCTACCGCCCGGCGTCGTCGTCCGGGGCGAGGATCTGGAGCCGCCGCCGCACACTCCCGTGCCGCAGCGGGTGGAGCAGCTGCAGTTGTCCGGGGACGTCCAGTACCTGCTGCCCGACACGGAGGCGCTGCGCCAGGGAAGCGTGCACCGGGCGCGTACGGAGGCCTCCGACGCCGTGGTGCACCGGCTCACCGGCGTGCTGGAGCAGTTCGAGATCGACGCGACCGTCACCGGCTACAGCCGCGGGCCGACGGTCACCCGGTACGAGGTCGAGCTGGGGCCGGCGGTCAAGGTCGAGAAGGTCACCGCACTGAGCCGCAACATCGCGTACGCGGTGGCCAGCGCCGACGTGCGCATCCTCTCGCCCATTCCGGGCAAGTCCGCCATCGGCATCGAGATCCCGAACACCGACAAGGAGGTCGTCTCGCTCGGCGACGTTCTGCGCTCGGCGAAGGCTCGCGATGATCATCACCCGATGACGGTCGGGCTGGGCAAGGACGTCGAGGGTGGCTTCGTGGTCGCCAACCTCGCGAAGATGCCCCACCTGCTGGTGTCCGGCGCCACCGGGTCCGGCAAGTCGAGCTTCATCAACTCGATGATCACCTCGGTGATGATGCGGGCCACACCGGACGAGGTCCGCATGCTGCTGGTCGACCCGAAGCGGGTCGAACTGACCGCGTACGAGGGCATCCCGCACCTGGTCACCCCGATCATCACCGTGCCGAAGAAGGCCGCCGAGGCGCTGCAGTGGGTGGTCCGCGAGATGGACCTGCGCTACGACGACCTAGCCGCCTTCGGGTTCCGGCACGTCGACGACTACAACAAGGCGGTCCGGGCGGGTTCGGTGAAGCCTCTGCCCGGCTCGGAGCGCGAGCTGGCGCCCTATCCGTACCTGTTGGTGATCGTGGACGAGCTCGCCGACCTCATGATGGTGGCGCCGCGGGACGTCGAGGACTCGGTGGTGCGGATCACCCAGTTGGCCCGGGCCGCCGGCATCCATCTGGTGCTGGCCACCCAGCGTCCCAGCACCGACGTGGTGACCGGATTGATCAAGGCCAACGTGCCCAGCCGGCTCGCCTTCGCCACCTCCTCGATGACGGACTCGCGGGTGATCTTGGACCAGCCCGGGGCCGAGAAGTTGGTGGGCCAGGGCGACGGCCTCTTCCTGCCCATGGGCATGAGCAAGCCGATCCGCATCCAGGGCGCGTGGGTCACCGAGGCTGAGGTCCGCACGGTCGTCAAGCATGTCACCGAGCAGCTCACGCCGACCTATCGCGAGGACGTCACCGTGGCGCCCGAGTCCGCCGCCAAGGTGGCCGAGGACATCGGCGACGACCTGGACCTGGTGCTCCAGGCCGTCGAACTGGTGGTCACCCTGCAGCTGGGCTCCACCTCGATGCTGCAGCGGAAGCTGCGCGTCGGCTTCGCCAAGGCCGGCCGCCTGATGGACATCCTGGAGACCCGCGGAGTCGTCGGGCCGTCGGAAGGCTCCAAGCCTCGCGACGTCCTGGTCAAGCCCGATGAACTCGAGGCCGTCATGGACAACCTGCGCGCCCCCTGAATCCGCGACCCGTCACATCTTCGGCCGTTTCGACGGCGTGTCGCCGCACATGTGACGGGTCGGCGGAGTGGGCCCGATCGGTCATACTGATCGCGTCATGCGCGATCTCGCTGTTCCTGCCGTCCACCTGATCTCGTTGGGGTGTGCCCGCAACGACGTCGACTCCGAGGAGCTGGCCGCGCGCCTGGAGGGGGGAGGTTTCCGGCTGACCGCCGATCCTGACCTGGCCGACGCCGTGGTAGTCAACACCTGCGGTTTCGTGGAGGCCGCCAAGAAGGATTCGGTGGACACGCTCCTGGCGGCCGCGGACCTCAAGCACGACGGGCGAGCGCGGGCGGTCGTGGCGGTCGGCTGCCTGGCCGAGCGGTACGGCGCCGAGCTGGCCGACGCCCTCCCCGAGGCCGACGCCGTGCTGGGTTTCGACGACTATCCGGACGTGTCGACGAAGCTCCGCTCGATCCTGGCCGGTGAGCGACACGTGTCGCACGCCTCCCGGGATCGCCGCACCCTGCTGCCCCTGACGCCGGTCGACCGGCCGGTGTCCGCACCGGCGACTCCGGGCCACGGCGCAGCGCACGGTTCAGGGGTCATCAACGATCTGCCGACCGGTGTCGCTCCGGCCAGTGGCCCGCCGTTGCGCCGACGACTGAGCGGCGCCGTTTGGGCGCCGCTCAAGCTCGCCTCGGGCTGCGACCGGCGCTGCAGCTTCTGTGCCATCCCCGCCTTCCGCGGTGCCTACCTGTCCCGCCCGCCCTCCGAGGTCGTCGCCGAGGCCCGCTGGCTCGCGGAACAGGGCGTACGGGAGGTCCTGCTGGTCAGCGAGAACTCCTCCTCGTACGGGAAGGATCTTGGTGATCTCCGGCTGCTCGAGCGCCTGCTGCCGGAGCTGGCGGCCGTCGAGGGGCTCGACCGGGTTCGGGTCTCCTACCTCCAGCCGGCCGAGATGCGCCCGAGTCTGACCGAGGTGCTGACCGGAACACCGGATGTCGTGCCCTACTTCGACCTGTCGTTTCAGCACGCGGCGCCCACGGTGCTACGGAGGATGCGTCGTTTCGGAGATCCGGATGCGTTCCTGAACCTGCTCGGCTCCATCCGCGCGCTGGTGCCGGAGGCCGGAATCCGCAGCAACGTCATCTGTGGGTTCCCGGGGGAGACCGAGCAGGACCTCGAGGTGCTGCGGGACTTCCTGGTCGCGGCCGAACTCGACGTGATCGGCGTCTTCGGCTACTCCGACGAGGACGGCACCGAGGCCGCCGGTCTCGACGGTCAACTCTCGCCCGAGGAGATCGAACGCCGCCGGCAGGTCCTCGCCGACCTGGCCGACGAACTGATCGCCCAACGCGCGGAGTCCCGGGTCGGAAGCATCGTCGAAATCCTGGTCGAGGAGGTCGGCGGGGCTGACGGCGAGGGTCCGGTCGGCCGCGCGGAGCATCAGGGCCCGGAGGTCGACGGCAGCACCGTCCTGAGTGGGCGGTCGACTCCCGCAGCGGGTCAGCTGGTACGCGCCCGCGTGACCTCATCCGTCGGCGCCGACCTGGTGGCCGAGCCGACCGACGGCGGTGGGTTCGGGTGAGCGAGCCGGTCGAGACCTCCCCGTGGAACGTGCCGAACGCGCTGACGGCCTTCCGCCTGGTGCTGGTCCCGGTGTTCGCCTGGATGCTGCTCGCCCACCCGGACGAGACGGGGTGGCGGCTGGCCACCACACTCGTGTTCGCGTTGGCCATCGGCACCGACTACCTCGACGGTTACCTGGCCCGCAAGCACAACATCGTCACGAAGTTCGGCAAGCTTGCCGATCCGATCGCCGACAAGGCCCTCACCGGCATGGCCTTCATCGGGCTCTCGATCTTGGGCGAGCTGTGGTGGTGGGTCACGATCGTGATCTTGGTCCGCGAGTGGGGGATCACACTGCTGCGGTTCGTCATGCTGCGCTACGGCGTGATGGCCGCCGGCCGCGGCGGCAAGATCAAGACGGTGCTCCAGTCGGTTGCCGTGATCTTGTACCTCCTGCCGCTGCCGGGTTGGGCGGAGCCGGTTGCCGTCGTCGTCATGGCCGCCGCCTTCGGAGTCACCGTGATCACCGGACTCGATTACGTACGCGAGGCGATCCAGCTGCGACGCGGGGCCGGTGCCGTCCGCCCGTCATGAAGGAAGACGTGGCCGTCGAGGTGATCAGCCTCTTGATCCGGCGCCGAGAAAGCCTCGCCACCGCGGAGTCGTTGACCGGCGGTCTTATCGGCGCGTTGCTCACGGCCGTGCCCGGCGCCTCCCAGGTGTACCGCGGGGGAGTGATCAGCTACGCCACCGACCTGAAGGCCTCCCTGGCCGGGGTCGCGGCGGCGACGCTGGCCCGGCACGGCCCCGTGGCGTATGAGACCGCCGAGGAGATGGCGCGCGGTGTCGCCCTGCGGTGCGGCGCGCAGTACGGGCTGGCGGTGACCGGTGTGGCTGGTCCGGAGCCCCAGGACGGTCATCCGGTCGGCCAGGTGTTCGTCGCCTTCGCGGTCGGGAGAAGCGACGTCGCAATCGTCGAAGAACATCGCCTGTCCGGAAGTCGCGCCGAGATCCGCGACGGCACGGCTCGGTTGGCCCTCGATCTCCTGGCGGATCACTTGAGAGCGCAATCCGGCCGCTCATGAGTCGGTCACGCTCAGAGTTGTCGCCCAGGGTGAGTAGAGTTTCTGGTATGCCACAGGGACCGGTGAAGCAGGTGCTGGTGCGGGAGCTCATCGGTGAGTCGCTTCGCGAGGAGCGTGTCGCGCAGGGTAAGACCCTCCGAGAGATCTCCCAGGCTGCCCGAGTCAGTCTGGGCTATCTGTCCGAGGTCGAGCGGGGACAGAAGGAGGCGTCGAGCGAACTGCTGGCCTCGATCTGCTCCGCACTGGATCAGCCGCTCTCGATCATCCTCAACGTCGTCAGCGAGAAGATGGCCGATCACGAGATCGCGCACGCCCAGGTCACCGCCCTGCCGACGATCCGGCCCGTCGCCCGCGCGGCTGCGTAGTACGTGCCCTGGGCTTGGCGAACCGCAGCTTGAGCTTGTCGAAGGGCGTTCAGTTCATCAGCACGGCCGCCCCGCCGAATCGGCCGTGCTTCAGGTCTGACAAGGCCCGGGGCGCTTGACTCATCGGGTAGGCGACCGTGGTGGCGCGTACGCCGAGTCGCTCGGCCAGGGCGAGGAACGTCTCGCCGTCCTGCCGAGTGTTGGCCGTGACGCTCCGCAGCCGGCGTTCGCCGAACAGGGTCTCGTGCGTAGTTCAGGGCCGGAATGTCGCTCGACCAGATCCCGGCCATCGCCAGAGTTCCGCCGCGGTCCAGGGCGCGGAGCGCGACGGGCACCAGGTCGCCGGCGGGGGCGAACATGATCGCCCCGTCGAGCGGCTCGGGCGGAGCGTCCGTGGCCGCGCCGACCGAGTCGGCGCCGAGCTCGCGAGCCAGGGCCTGGTTGTGCTCACCTCGGGTCAGCACGTGCACCCGCAGCCCCTGCGCCAGGGCCACCTGGGCGGTCAGGTGGGCGCTGCCGCCGAAGCCGTAGATGACCGAGACGGCCGCCGGGCGGGTACGTCCGCGCAGACCAGCGCGCGATAGCCGATGATCCCGGCGCAGAGCAGCGGCGCGGCCCGCTCGTCGTCGATGCCGTCCGGAAGCCGATACGCGTACGCCTCGTCGACCAGACAGGCGTCGGCGTAGCCACCGTCGACGTCCCAGCCGGTGAAGGTCGGCGCGTCAGGCAGAGGTTCTCCTGTCCGCGGCGGCAGAACCGGCAGCTGCCGTCGGTGCCGCCGAGCCAGGCGACGCCGACGCGGTCGCCGACCGCGAATCGGTCGGCGCCGGTGCCGAGCGAGTCGACCACACCGACCACCTCGTGCCCGGGGGTGACCCGGCCCGGCGCGGCGGCAGGTCACCCTCGACCAGATGGAGATCGGTGCGGCAGACGCCGCAGCAGCGGACCCGGACGCGGAGCTCGCCTAGCCCGGGGTCGGGAACCTCGCGCTCGACGCGTCGCAGTGGATCGTCGTCGACCGGTCCGGGTCGATCGACCACCCAGGCGTCCATGGCGGCCATTGTTCTCCGTCGCCGTCACCTTCTGGCCACTCGGCGCGGCGGTCACACCAGCTTCCCGCGCGCGATTCCGGTGTCCGCGCGCGAACGTTCGCGCGCGGAAACCGGAATCGCGCGCGAGAACGGGCGTGGCTCGGTACCGTCGGTGTGTGCTGAGCGGCGTTGGCCCTGGTTGGTGGCGGCGACCCTGATGATCGGAGCGGCGGTGGCCGCGGGTTTGGCGACGTACCTCTACTGGCTGCCGTGTCGAGGCAGCATGTTGGTCGGCACGATCGGAGTGGCTCGGTCCCCGCCGGGACTTCACCGACGCCTGTCTGCGACGGATGGACGGCGGACTTCCGTTCGACCACGACGTAGCCGAGCAGGCCCCGTGGGTAGACGAACTGAGCCTGACCGCGCTGGTGCTGTGCAGCATCGCCTGGTTGGCGCTGGTCCTCGGACTTCGATGGTCGGCGAAGACGAAGAAGGTTGCGGCCCTGGTCAGCGTCCCCGGACCCGCCGTGTTCGCGGCCGCAGCGGTGCGTTCGGACGGCACCGCGCTTCGCAGCGAATCCGTACTTGTGTGGCTCTCGTTGTCCCTGGCCCTGGCCGCTCTGCTTGCCGTGATGGCGGTCTACGGCTGGCAACCGGAGGTTCGCGGCTATCACCTCGCGCGGGTGCTGGTGGTTCTCTGGGGCTCGACCGCGTTCGGTCCTCTCCAGCAAGCAGCGGATTTCCTCATCATGAGTTCCTGGAGCACCGCCAATTGGGACGTACCTCCGGGAACCGGCGTGCTGACCGCGGCCACACTCGTCGTGAGCGCTGTGCTGACCGTGTTCATGACGGTCAAGGCACCTCGGCTCGACGATCGGACACGCGATCCGATGGTCACGACGACCGCAGCCGCAGACCCTGCCTGAGCCACGGCCTCACGGCCTGCTCGAGAAATCTGAGTAGGTCTACGGATGCAGCGGGGGCGACGGCGCGCCATGGTGGATCGCATGACTACATCGAGCGCCTCCAGCGGTGCTCGGCGGTCGGGCGAGGGTTCTCGGGAGCCACTCTTCACCGCGGCGTTCGTGCGGCTGGCGGTCGCCGACCTCGCCTACTTCACCGCCGGCGGCGTGGCGATCTATGCGCTTCCGCTCTACGTCACCGGTCCAGTGGGTTCGAATCCGGCGGGCGCCGGGCTGGCGTTCGGCGCGTTCGCGGTCTCGGCGCTGGTCTTGCGCCCGTTCGCCGGCCGGCTGTCGGACGCCTGGGGGCGCCGGCCGCTGCTGCTCGGCGGCGCCGTGCTCTGCGCGGTCGCCATGTCCCTGACCGCTCTGGTGGACTCGTTGCCGATGATCGTCATACTGCGCTTGCTGATCGGGATGGCGGAGGCCGCATTCTTCGTGGCGTCCTTCGCCGTCCTTGCCGATCTCGCGCCGCCGAGTCGGATGGGTGAGGCCCTGAGCTACAACTCGCTCGGACTGTATCTGGGCTTGTCGTTCGGGCCGCCGCTCGGCGAGGTGCTCATCAACACCGCCGGTTTCGCTGCGGCCTGGGTCGGCGCCGGTGTGCTCGCCGTGATCGCGGCGCTGATCGTGCTCGGCATCGGCGAGACCCGGTCGCCGCGGTCGGACCTCGACGCTCCGCCGCGGTTGATCCACTGGCAGGCGGTGCCGGTGTCGATCGGCTTCTTCACCTCGATCGCCGCGCTCGGCGGCTTCCTCACCTTCGCGTCGTTGCACGCCACCGCGGTCGGCCTGGCCAGCACCAGTCTGCCGCTCTTCGTCTACGGAGCGGTGGTCGTCGTCGGTCGGGTCGCGTTCGCCAAGGTCCCTGACCGGCTGCCTGCGCTGCCCCTGGGCGCCGCGGCTCTGGCCGCCATCGCCGCCGGCCTCGTGGTGACGGCGGTGTGGAGCAGTCCGACAGGCCTGATCGCCGGAACTGTCCTGCTCGCCGTGGGCGTGACGTTCAGCACCCCGGCGTTCTTCACGGCGGCCTTCGCGACGGCCGGGCCGTCCGAGCGCGGCGCTGCCTCCGGGACCGTCAGCGCCTTTCTCGATCTCGGGCTCGGCGGCGGTCCCGTGCTCCTCGGCCTGGTCGCCGGATCCCTCGGCATTCCGTTCGCCTTCGGGGCGGCGGCCGCGGTGGCATTCGCGGGGTGCGTGTGGACGCTGGCGCTGCGCCGGAGAGGTGCGACGGCTAGGAAGGCCGCAACCTGAGACCCTGCGGAGTCATCCGGAAGCCGGCCTCCTGCAGGGCCTGACTGAGTTGCGCCGAGCCGAAGACATGCTCGCCATCGGCCCGCTCGACCGTGAGACGGCCGAGCTGCCCGCGCTGGACGGCCCGGGCCAGCGCCTGGGTGGCCGGCTGCAGCAGATCGGTCTCGTCACTGAAGGACAGCAGCGTCCGCCCGCCGCGCTCGACGTACAGCACCAAGCGGCCGTTCACCAGCGCGACCAGGGCGCCGGCCTTGCGTCCGGGGCGATGCCCCTCGCGGTCGGGCCACGGCAGGGCGGCACCGTACGGATTCGCCGGGTCGCACGCGGCCAGGATCAGCGCCGAGGCCTGCTCCGGCTCGCGCTGCTCGCCGCGCAGCCGATCCACGGCTCCGGGCAGGGCGAACTGAGCGGCGCCGAGACCCTCGACGAAGTAGCCGCGGCGGCACTGACCGGACTCCTCCAGGCTGCTCAGCGCGCGGTAGGCGGTGCCGAAGCCGCCCTCGAGGTCCTCGGTCAGCACACTGCCGCGGGTCAGGACCCCGTACCGGTCGAGCTGGACGAACAGCTCGGTGGCCAACCGGGACGACGCCGGCGACGTGACGTGCGGGACGAGGGACCAGCGTCCGACGGTTGCGGGACTGGCCTGCCGAGTCGGTCCGGGGCGGCCGAGCCGGGGCAGTCGCGGCCGGGAGCGATGACTCACCTGATACGAACGCGAGACGGGCCGGGACGGACGCCGGTGGGCTCCGCCCGCGGCCCGGTTCCGTACGGCCGCGAAGGTGTCACCGGTGACCAGGCCGGCCCAGACCAGGTGCCAGAGGGCCGCGACGTAGTCGTCGCGGTCGCCCAGCCCAGCGCTCGCCGGGAGCAGGGCGTCGAAGAAGAAGGCTCCACCGGAGGAGAAAGCACCGAGCAGCTCCCGAGCGCGGTGGCCTTCGACCTGGCCTCGAGCCGGACTGGGATCCATGTCGGCGGTGAACCAGCGGACCCAGCCGTCGTTGTCGCCGATCGGCCCGTCGCCCACCCAGAAGACCTCGCCGCTTGACGTCAGCTCGTCCAACATGGCCGGGGTGTAGTCGGCGATCCGGGCGGGCAGGATGACCGACTCGACTGCACTCGCGGGCATCGGATAGCCGGCCAGTTGCTCGAGCGTCGAGAGCACCGCGTCGGTTCCTCGCGCTCCTGCCCCGATGCCCTGCCAGTCGGCCAGGAAGCGGGCGTAGGCCACCTGCTCGACCGGTTCGACCCCCTTGCGCAGCAGGGCCAGTGTGCGCCGTTTGATCAGCGCCAGCACCTGGCTGTGGCAGTACTGGCGATCATTCGCACCCGGCTCGCCGTCGACGAAGGACCCGGAGACCAGCGTGCCGGGACCGACGAGACTCTCCACGGCCTGCTCCACCACCGCCAGCCCGAGTCCGTAGCGGCGCGCGATGGTCACGGCGGTGAACGGGCCGTGGGTCCGGGCCCAGCGCAGGACGAGATCGGCGATGGGGGAAGTCGCGGTCTCGGTGAAGGATGCCGCCACCCCCGGCGGAACCGGGATCCCGAGGCCGTCCCGCAGCCGCGGCACGTCCTCGACCACCGCGATCATGTCCTGGGCGGCGATCCGGACTTCGACGGCTCGGCGATCGGCCAGCAGGGCGCGTACACCCGAGTCTGGATCGAAGACGTGTCCTGATCCTTCGACAGGCTCAGGAGACGGGCCGATGCTGCGTCGGCGCAGCTCCTCGAGCGTGAACGGCCCGGCGGTGCGCAGGAGGTCGAAGAGCTGCTCGGTGGTGGTCGCCTGTCGCTCGGTGCTGAGGCCCTGCAGATCGGCCTCGGTGCTGGCGATGATCCCGGCGTCGAGCAGCTGCTTCAGCCCGTCCTTGCCCAGCAGCTCGGCCAGTAGGGAGGCGTCGAGGGACAGCGCCGCGGCCTTCTTCTCGGCCAGCGGGACGTCACCTTCGTAGACGAACGCCCCGACGTACCCGAAGAGCAGCGACTTCGCGAACGGCGACGGCTCCTTGGTCTCCACCTCGACCAGCCGCATGGAGCGGGAGGCCAGGGCGCGCTGGACACGCAGCAGACCGTCGAGGTCGAAGACGTCGTTCAGACACTCGCGCATCGTTTCCAGCACGATCGGGAACTCCGGGTACTGGGCGGCGACGGTCAAGAGCTGCGCGGAGCGCATCCGTTGCTGCCACAACGGGGATCGCGACTTCGGATCGCGGCGGGGCAACAGCAGCGCCCGGGCCGCGCACTCGCGGAAGCGGGCGGCGAACAGGGCCGATCCACCGACCTCGTCGGTGACGACGGCCTCCAACTGTTCGGGATCGAGCACGATCAGATCGGCGCCCGGAGGTTCGGCGGTGGTGTCCGGGACCCGCAGCACCATCCCGTCGTTGGTGGCGGTGGCCTGCACCTCCAAGCCGTACTTCTCTCGGGCCGCCGCCTCCACGGCCAGCGCCCATGGGGTGAGTACGCCTGATCCGAGCGGACAGTGCACACAGACCCGCCAGTCGCCGAGCTCGTCGCGGAACCGCTCGAAGACCACCGTCGTGTCGGTCGGCAGCGACCCGGTGGCCTGCTCCTGCTCGCCGAGGTAGCTGACCAGGTTGCGGCGGGCGAACTCGTCCAACCCGCTGTCGCCCAGCCGTTCGTACGCCTGCTCCGGCGTTAGCGATCCGATCTCTTTGACGAAGCCGCCGAGCGCGACGCCCAGCTCCACCGGGCGGGCCGGGGAATCGCCCTTCCAGAACGGCAGCCGACCCGGGCTCCCGGGAGCGGGGGAGACCAGCACCTGGTCGTGCGTGATCTGCTCGACCCGCCAGCTGGTCGTGCCGAGGGTGAACACGTCGCCGACGCGGGTCTCGTAGACCATCTCCTCGTCGAGTTCGCCGACCCGCCGCCCGGGAGCGTGCCGTCCCGAGGCGTTGCCCTCCCCGATCAGGAACACGCCGAACAGACCACGGTCGGGGATGGTGCCGCCGGAGGTGACCGCCAGCCGCTGCGCCCCCGGTCGGGCGGTCAGCACGCCGGTGTCACGCTGCCACACGAGTCGCGGCCGCAACTCGGCGAAATCCTCCGACGGATAGCGCCCGCTGAGCATGTCGAGCACGGCCTCGAAGGCGCTGTGCGGGAGCTCGCGATAGCCGTACGCTCGGCGGACGAGCGCGTACACGTCGTCGGCCTTCTGCTCCTCGGCCGCGACGATGGCCACGATCTGCTGAGCCAGCACGTCGAGGGGGTTGCGGAGTTCGGCCACCTCCTCGATCGCCCCGGCGCGCATGCGCTCCACGACGACCGCCGACTCGATCAGATCGCCACGGTGGTTGGGAAAGAACACCCCCCGCGACGTCGCGCCCACCTGGTGCCCGGCCCGGCCGACCCGCTGGAGGCCGCTGGCCACCGACGGCGGTGCCTCCACCTGGACGACCACGTCGACCGCACCCATGTCGATGCCCAACTCCAGCGACGAGGTCGCCACCACGCAGGGCAGCAGGCCGGACTTGAGGTCGGACTCGATCTGCGCCCGCTGCTCCTTGCTCACCGAGCCGTGGTGGGCACGCGCGACGACGGGCTGGGGGATGCCGTTCTGAGGTGAGCCGTCGCGTCCGGTGCTGGCTCCGGACTGGGCCATGATCTCGGCGGGCGGTGGGTGCTCTTCAGCCGCCTCGCCGTCCCGCTCGGCCTGCAGCTCGTTGAGGTGCGCCGTCAGCCGCTCGGCCAGCCGCCGGGAGTTGGCGAAGACGATGGTGGAGCGATGGCTGGAGATCAGATCGAGGATCCGGTTCTCGACGTGCGGCCAGATCGAAGGTCGCCTGGGTTCGCGGCCGTCGGCGTCCAGAGCCTCCTCGAGACCCGGCTGCGGCACCGAGGCGGTCGCGCCCAGATCGCTCATGTCCTCGACCGGTACGACGATCGAGAGGTCCCACGACTTGGCGGCCGGCGGGGCGACCACCCTGACCGGATGGGGCCCGCCCAGGAAGGCGGCCACGCGTTCGGGCGGACGGACCGTCGCGGACAGACCGACGCGCTGGGTCGGTCCGCCACCCGTCTCGGCGATCAAGGCGTCCAGCCGCTCCAGGGTGATGGCGAGGTGAGCGCCGCGCTTGGTGCCGGCCATGGCGTGCACCTCGTCCACGATCACCGTGGCCACGTTGCGGAGCGTGTCCCGGGCCGCCGAGGTCAAGATCAAGAACAGCGACTCGGGAGTGGTGATCAAGATGTCGGGCGGCTGTGTGACGAGCTTGCGGCGATCCGCCGGCGAGGTGTCTCCGGAGCGGACGCCCACCGTCACGCTGGGTGGGGTCTGACCGAGTCGCAGCGCCGTCCGGGTGATCCCCGCCAGCGGGGCCCGCAGGTTGCGCTCGACGTCAACCGCCAGGGCCTTCAGGGGGGAGACGTAAAGCACCCGGCAGCGCTCCTTCACCGGCGGCCGCTCGGTCCGGGTCAGCCCGTCCAAGGCCCACAAGAAGGCGGCCAGGGTCTTGCCGGATCCGGTCGGGGCGATGACCAATGCGTTCTGGCCAGCCGAGATGGCGTTCCAGGCGCCCGCCTGAGCCGCCGTGGGCTCGGCAAAGACCTCCCGGAACCACGTCGCCGTCGCGGGCGTGAACTGCGCCAGCGGATCAGTCACCACATCTCTATCCTGCCGGGCCCCGCTGACAATTGGTTCTGCTCGCGGCGACGCCTACATTCAACCGCTCCGCCCTGAGACTCCCGAGCCCAGGCTTGCCCAAAGCGCACGCGCCCGTTTTTGTCCCCCGATTGGTGGACCCGGAGATCACCTACGGCACCCTCCGATTGATCGACAGCCCCGGTGCTCGTTGAGCCGCAGAGTTGAGGTGTCGGCCAGAGAGCCGAATCGATACCCAGAATGACAATCCAGAGCGGAGATCAACATGACCACCAATTACGACACCGCGCCCAGCACGGAGCCGACCACCCGACGCACGCCGGTGGCACGGATCGTGGCCGCGATCGTGGCCGGCGCCGTCGCGGTCGGCGGCATCGCCGCCGGCCTCGTGTTCGTCTTCGGCCCAGTGAACATGAATGCGCCCGACGGCGAGCTTCCCACCGGCGGCAAGATCATGGTGCACCCGTCAGACGAAGTGAAGAGTCTGCAAGAGGCCCTGGCGCGGCTCAGCTACTACGACGGCCCGATCGACGGGTACCGCAACCACGAGACGAAGCAGGCGATCACCGATCTCCAGCGCGAGGCGGGCCTTGCGCAGACCGGTCAGATGAACCTGGCGAGCTGGTCTGCGCTGACCACGATGCTGGTCGAGGGCAACAACCAGATGAATACCTGAGCAACCAGTCACTGACGGTCCGGCTCGGATTCGGTCCCGCTGATGTCGTTTCCCGCCATATGATGGCTGGCGCAGCGCTCCGGGCGTATCGACGCCTCGTCTTCCGCCACATGACGGGAAACGTCACCGCAGCGGGTGCGGGTCCGGCTCGGCGTGGAAATCCAGCCAGGGGTGTCGGACTGCCGGAGTACCGTGACGCCGGTGACCACGACCGCCCCACCGATCACCAGCCCCGCGCACGCCGTGCCGGTGTCCCGGTGGCTGCCCGGGTTGCTCGGCCTGGGGGTGATCTGGGGTTCGAGCTTCCTGTTCATCAAGGTCGGCGTCTCGGCGTTGCCGCCCACCTACGTGGCCCTGGGACGGGTCCTGAGCGGGGCGCTCGTCCTCCTGGTCGTACTGGCGATCATGCGGGAACACTTCCCGCGAGACCGGACGCTGTGGGCGCACAACGCCGTCGTGGCCGTGATCGGCATCGCCGTCCCCTTCACCCTGTTCTCGTACGGGGAGACTCAGATCTCCTCGGTGCTGGCCGGTATCTGGAACGCCACCACGCCCCTGATCGTGCTGCCGATGGCGGTGGCGGTGTTCCGCACGGAGACGCTGAGCACGCGGCGGGTGGTCGGTCTGTTGCTGGGTCTGACCGGGGCGTTGATCATCCTCGGGATCTGGCGCGGGGTCGGCGGTGCCTCGCTCAGTGGTCAGCTGATGTGTCTGGCCGCGGCCGCCTGCTACGGCGTCGCCATCCCGTACACCAAGAAGTTCATCGCCCCACGGCCGGAGTCGGGCTCCGTCATGTCGGCCTGTCAGCTGCTGGTCGCCACGGTGGTGTTGGTCGTGGCCGCGCCGATCCTGAGCGGCGGGCTGCCGAGCGCGACGGCCTTCAGCTGGCCGGTGGTCGGCTCGGTGGTCGCCCTCGGGGCGATCGGGACCGGTCTGGCCTTCGTGATCAACATGCGCAACATCCGGCTGGTCGGGGCCAGCACGGCGTCGATGGTGACGTACGTGGTGCCGGTGTTCGCGACCCTGCTCGGCGTCGCGGTGCTGCAGGAACGGCTGGAGTGGTTCCAGCCGGTCGGCGCCGTCGTCGTGCTGCTCGGCGTGGCGGTGTCGCAGGGCCTGCTGTCTCGGCGGCGGTCCGCCCCGCCAGCGTCGTCACCGGTGCCCGAGCGACCTCTGCCGCTGTGTTCCGGCGAGTCCGGAGACGGCCGGACGTGAAGGAGACCGAGCTCTGGCAGCGGTTGGAGGCACAACTCGGCCGCGGCTACGCACAGGTGTGGGCCGCAGAGCACCATGTGGCCGACCTCGACGGTCAGACGGTGCGTGAGGCTCTGCGTGACGGCACTGCGGCCAAGCAGGTCTGGCGGGCGGTCTGGCGGGAGCTGGAGTTGCCTGATCGGGACCGCTAGAGGTCACCGCCGCCAGGACGGGTCGCGACCGGCGAGTCCGAGCGCTTGGTCGAAATCGCTGGCATCCGCGTCGACCGTCACCGGATCACCGTAGGCGCCCATCTGCCGGCCGAGTTCCGCCGTCTCCGCCACGGTTCGGAGCAAGGCGGTCCCGACCTCGGGAGAGACCTCGAGAGTCGTACCGGTGGCCCCGGCGATGTCCCAGCCGTGCAACAAGATCTCCGCGTACGCCATGTCGCCGATGACCGCTGCCGGCGTCTCGCCGCCGACCTGCACCGTTCCCTTCCAGGCCGTCTCGTCGCCCCAGGCCCGGGCCAGTTCCTCGATGTTGCCCGCCAGGACGCCGGTCCAGTTCGATGGGTCGACCTCGGGCCCGCTCCACAGGTTCTGCGGGTCCAACGGCTCCCGGCGCCCGATCGTGATCATCCCGGTGGTCGTGCCCACGACGTGCTGGGCGAGTGTGCCGAGATCCCAGTCGCGGCATGGAGTGGCCGCGGACCAGTCGGTGCTCGAGATCGTACCGAGCATGGTCGTCGTGGTCGCGGCGGCGGAGCTCAGGTGCTGTTTCGTCGTCTGCTCGTTCATCGTCACCGCACCATTGTCCGGACTTCGCGCGGCGTCGGTCTTGAAGAATCGCGACACGTTCACTCCGGTTCCGCCGTCGGTGACCAGTGCTCGCACCCGTGCCTGGCGGCCCGATGTCGTTTCCCGTCAGGTGGCGGCTCACGCAGCAAGATCTCGGCTCAGACGCTGCGCCGTCCGCCACCTGGCGGATGACGGCAGCGGTCAGCGGGCAGAGTCCGAACTGGCTAGCCTCGGTCCTCGTGGGAGACGCCGACCTCGAGCCAGGCATTCTCAAGCCAGGCGATTCCGCCCGTTTCTTCGACTACCGCAGCCATCGGGTGCGCGGACAGCTCGGAGCCTTCGTCTCCAACTTCTGGACCGTCACCTGGGACCTGTCCGAGCCGTACGTGGCGCAGGTCCTTCCCTCGCCGTGTGTGAACTTGTCGGTCACGAACACGGAGGCCGACGTGACGGGGCTGGTCAGCGTCCGGTACGACCGGCAGCTGACGGGACGCGGCTACGCGGTGGGTGCGCGGTTCCGGCCGGCGTGCTTTCGTCCCTTTCTCCGACGTCCGGTCGTCACACTGACCGATGGGCACCGGCCGATCACCGAGATCCTGGGCCGCGACACTTCGCAACTGGCCGAACGGGTGGCGGCCACTGACGACGTCGAGGACCGCGTCGGCCTGCTCGCCGAGTTCCTCGAGGTGGATATGCCCGCACCGGACCCGGTGGCGGCCCGCCTGGCGCAGGTTGTCGAGGAGATCATGCGACGACCGGACATCCTCAGGGTCGCCCAGGTGGCCGAACTCGCCGATCTGAGCGTTCGGCAGCTCCAACGGCTGTTCAGCTCCTACGTCGGCGCCTCGCCCAAGTGGGTGATCGACCGGCGCAGGCTGCAGCGTGCGGCCGCTCGCGGGGCGGAGGAAGCCGATCCGGACTGGTCCGCCGTGGCGACCGAGTTGGGCTTCGCCGATCAGGCGCATCTGACCCGCGCGTTCGCGGCCGCCGTGGGACGGCCACCCGGTGCGTTCGCACGCGAGAGCGGCCCGGTTGATCGAGTGGAGAACTGAGCGGGCGTGTCGACTGGGCGTTCGAACACCTGTTCGCCTAAGTTATCCACTGAGCGTCGCCGAAGCTGTTTGTTGTCCACAGCGACAGCGCTCGACCGACCACCGTCAGAGCTCGTCCTTAGAGTCTCGACAACAAGCTTGAGAGCAGACAACACCCAGCGGGTGAGGGAAGGAAATCCATGACGACCTCGGATCGGGAGAAGGCGCTCGAGACCGCGCTGGCTCAGATCGACAAGCAGTACGGCAAGGGCTCCATCATGCGGTTGGGCGACGAGGTCCGTGCGCCGATCGAGGTGATTCCCACCGGCTCGATCGCCCTCGACCTGGCGCTCGGCATCGGCGGTTTGCCGCGCGGCCGGGTCGTGGAGATCTATGGTCCGGAGTCCAGCGGCAAGACCACCGTCGCGCTGCATGCCATCGCCAACGCGCAGGCGGGCGGAGGGATCTGCGCCTTCATCGACGCCGAGCACGCCCTCGACCCGGAGTATGCGGAGAAGCTCGGCGTCGACACAGACTCGCTGCTGGTCAGCCAGCCCGACAACGGTGAGCAGGCGCTGGAGATCGCGGACATGCTGGTCCGTTCCGGGGCATTGGCGTTGATCGTGATCGACTCGGTGGCCGCCCTCACCCCGCGCGCGGAGATCGAGGGCGAGATGGGGGACAGCCACGTCGGCCTGCAGGCTCGTCTGATGAGCCAGGCGCTGCGCAAGATGACCGGTGCCCTGAGCGGCGCCGGCACCACCGCGATCTTCATCAATCAACTGCGGGAGAAGATCGGCGTCATGTTCGGCTGCTTCTCTTACGGCACCCGGGTGCAACTCGCCGACGGCAGCACCGAGAAGATCGGCAAGATCGTCAACCAGAAGCTGCCGGTCGAGGTGATGTCCTACGACCCGGAGACCGATGCCGTGGTCCCGCGGCCGATCGTCAACTGGTTCGACAACGGAAACGCCGATCACTTCCTGCAGTTCACCGTGGCTCGGTCGGCCAAGAACGGCCGCTCACAGTTCGCCGCCACACCCAACCACCTCATCCGGACTCCGGGTGGCTGGTGCGAGGCCGGCGAGATCCTTCCGGGCGACCGGGTCCTGACGACCGAGCCGAAGCGCTTGAGCGATCAGCAGTTCCAGGTGGTGCTGGGCTCGCTGCTCGGAGACGGAAATCTGTCCCCCAATCGCCGCGGTCGGACCGGCGTGCGGTTCCGGATGGGTCATGGAGCCCGGCAGCACGGCTACCTGGACTGGAAGGCGGGGCTGCTCGGCAACATCGGCCATTCGGCGCACACCAACGCCAAGGGGGCCAAGCTCGTCGACTTCACGCCGCTGCCCGAGCTGCACGAACTCTGGCGATCGGTGTACATCGGCGGAAAGAAGGTCGTCTCCGAGGACTACCTGAAAGCGTTGACTCCGTTGGCTTTGGCGGTCTGGTACTGCGACGACGGCGGTTTCACCGTGCGCTCCAAGGGGCGACAGGACCACACCCTCGGTGGCAGCGGCCGCATCGAGATCTGCGTGGAAGCGATGAGCGAGGGATCGCGAACTCGGCTGCGGGACTACCTCCGGGATGTCTGGGGTCTGAGCGTGCGCCTGCGGCTAGCCGGAGCTCGGCAGAAGGCGGTGCTGACCTTCACGACCGAGGCGAGTGCGAACTTCCAGAAACTCGTCGCGCCGTACGTCCCGGAGTCGATGGCCTACAAGCTGCTTCCGAGGTTCCAGGGGCAGTGTGTGGTCAGGCCTGAGTTCGCCGAGCCGGCTCAACAGCTGGTCCCGGCCGAGGTCTTGGACGTGCATCGCAAGCCCGCGACCCGCTCGATGCGGAAGTTCGACATCGAGGTCGAGGGAAACCACAACTACTTCGTCGACGGGGTCATGGTGCACAACTCGCCCGAGACCACCACCGGCGGCCGGGCGCTGAAGTTCTACTCCTCGATCCGGCTGGACGTCCGGCGGATCGAGACGCTCAAGGACGGCCAGGAAATGGTGGGCAATCGGACCCGTGTCAAGGTGGTCAAGAACAAGGTGGCGCCGCCGTTCAAGCAGGCGGAATTCGACATCCTTTACGGCCAGGGCATCAGCCGAGAAGGCAGCCTGATCGACCTCGGTGTCGATGCCGGCATCGTCCGCAAGGCCGGGGCCTGGTTCACCTACGACGCCGATCAACTCGGGCAGGGCCGGGAGAATGCCCGATCTTATTTGCGGGCCAACCCGGACCTGGCCAATGAGTTGGAGAAGAAAATCAAGGAGCGGTTGGGAATCGGTCCTCAACTGGACGTTCCTGCCGGAGTCGATCCGGTGACGGGCGAGGTGGAGTTCTAGTGCCCCGCCGAGGAACCTCGACTTCGCGGCGCTGACGTCGTGGCCGATTCCAGAGCGGCAGGCCCTGAGCCCGATCCGGAGGCGGATCCACGCGACGTCGCGCGGCAGATCGTGCTCGGGAAGCTGGCCGTCAAGGCCCGGACCCGACAGGAACTGGCTCGGGCCCTCCAGGCCAAGCGAGTGCCCGGCGAGACCTCGGAAGAGGTTCTGGATCGATTCGTCGAGCTGGGCCTGATCGACGATGCCCAGTTCGCTCGCGACTGGGTCGAGTCGCGGCAGGGTCGGCGGTACTTGTCCCGCAGCGCCCTACGGCGAGAGCTGTCGGCGAAGGGCCTGGATCGTGACGAAATCGAGGAAGCCTTGGAGCCGGTTACCTCGGTCGAGGAGTTGGCGGCGGCCAGGCAGCTGGTGGAGAAGAAGCTGCGGTCGATGGAGCGACTGGACCACCAGGTTCGGTACCGCCGGCTGGCCGGTGCCCTGGCGCGCCGCGGGTTCGGGTCGGGGGTCATCGGCGCCGTCCTGGACGAGTTGCCGTCCGGCTGAGCTCCCGGCCGCGACGCCCGCGTTCATGCTTGACCCGCGGTGCCCGCAGCCATACCCTGCCATCACGAGGTCTTCCAGCAACTCATCCGATATGAAATCATTTCAGGACTCCCCTGAGATGAATTGAAGATTAATTGACCGGCAAGTTCCACTGACCCGACAAATTCCCGTCGCTTCCAATGGGGCTCATCGATCGACGAAAATAGAGCTAGTCCTTGACTGCTGGGAGGTCTCTTGAGTGCGCGTTTCGACGCGCAGACAGGAGCTCAGCATGGTGATCGGCGTGTTCGAGACCTTGGTGCTCACGGGCCTCCTCCTTCTGATTCTGGTCGTCGCGGTCATTGGCTTCTTCATCGTTCGCCGGTACCTCGCCCGTCCCGCGCCTTCGGTCACGACCGGCGCAACGGGCAGTCCGCAACGAACGACCCGGACCGCCGCCGAGACGGCCGCGATCCGTACGGCGGAGCAAGCGGCTGCAGCCACCCTCGCCGAGGCCGAAGCGGCCCGCGCCGAGGCGCAGACCAAGGCTGACGAACTGCTCAATGCAGCCGAGGCGACGCGACGCGAGATGGACGAGGAAACGCGCCTGCGCCGGGCCGAGCTGCGCGAGCAGAGGCTCGAGATCGAGCGCCGCGAACTGCGCCTCGCGGACCGCGAAGAGCGACTCGACGCCGACACCCGGGTGCTGGAGGACAAGGCCCAGCACCTCGACGAGGTGAAGGCCAACCTCAAGAATCAGCGCAAAGCGCTGGCCGAAGCCGAGATGGAGCAGCATCAGGCCTTGGAGCGAGCGGCCGGACTGACCCGTGAGCAGGCCAAGGCCGAGTTGGTGGCCGCCGTGGAACACGACGCCAAGCGGCAATCGGTGCTGTTGGCGCGCGACATCGAGCGCCAGGCGACGCGGGAGGCCGAATCCCGCGCCCAGCTGATCGTGGTCGGCGCCATCCAGCGGCTGGCGTCGGAGCAGACGTCGGAATCCGTGGTCTCGGCCGTGCACCTGCCGGGCGATGACATGAAGGGCCGCATCATCGGCCGCGAGGGACGCAACATCCGGGCCTTCGAGCAGGTGACCGGGGTCAACGTGATGATCGACGACACCCCGGAGTCGGTTCTGCTCTCCTGTTTCGACCCGGTCCGACGGGAGACGGCCCGGCTGACCCTGACGGAGCTGGTGCGCGACGGGCGCATCCACCCTGCTCGGATCGAGGAAGTGCACGAGCGCAGTAAGAGCCAGATCGAGCAGCAGTGCCTCCGCTCGGCCGAGGACGCGTTGGCCGACGTCGGCATCTCCGACCTCCATCCCGCGCTCCTGCCCATCCTGGGCACCTTGCGGTACCGCACCTCGTACGGGCAGAACGTGCTCAAGCACCTGACCGAATCGGCTCACATCGCCGCCCTGATGGCGGCCGAGCTGGGCCTCGACGTCGCCCAGTGCAAGCGTTCGGCGTTTCTGCACGACATCGGGAAGGCGCTCACCCACGAGGTCGAGGGTTCCCACGCCATCGTCGGCGCCGACCTGGCCC
Organism: uncultured Actinomycetota bacterium; assembly: GCA_963789345.1. GTDB lineage: Bacteria > Actinomycetota > Actinomycetes > Propionibacteriales > Propionibacteriaceae > Microlunatus. Next base: position 873,900 of record CAWBKR010000001.1, read on the forward strand.
GCAAGTACGGGGAGCACCCCGACGTCGTCCACGCCATCGAGGCCCACCACAACGAGGTTGAGGTGCGGACGGTCGAGGCCGTCCTCACCCAGGCCGCAGACGCCATCAGCGGCAGCCGCCCGGGAGCCCGGCGCGAGAGCATCGAGGCGTACGTACAGCGACTGGAGAGCCTGGAGAAGATCGCCGCTGCCCGGGAGGGCGTGGACAAGGTCTTCGCGATGCAGGCCGGCCGCGAGATCCGGGTGATGGTCGCCCCGGACGTGGTCGACGACATCGAGGCGCAGGTCCTGGCCCGCGACCTCGCGAAGCAGATCGAGGAGGAGCTCACCTATCCCGGCCAGATCAAGGTGACGGTGGTTCGAGAGTCGCGGGCCACGGAGACAGCCCGCTGACCTCAACTCCTGAGCACGTCGCCGTCGACGCCGAGCGCGTGCGAGCGTGATTCCCGGCTGTCACCCGTGGCGTCGCCCACTTCGACGCATCCGGCGGCACCCAGAACCCAGGGTGCACAGGTCCACCTGGCCACCCATGCGCTGATCGACGTCCTCGTCTGCTCGCCGTATAGGTTCCTCGGCCCGCACCACGGTGTCCTGGTGGCCGACGTGAAGCGACTACTACTCAGCCTTCGGCGTCTGCTCTGATCCGTCGGCGGGCGCTCCGACGCCCACAGCGACGGCTCCGATGCCACCCGCGGCCGCGTTCGCACCGGTGCCCAGGGTCTTCGTCCCGCGCTTGCCGGTCCGTAGCCGCTGCTCCACGGCGCTGGCGACCCTGGTCAACGCGTAGTTGATGACGATGTAGATCGTGGCGAGCACGAGCAGGGCCGGGATGAGGTTGCCCCGGAACGTGGCCAGATTCTGTCCGGCCCGCAGCAGCTCCAGATAGTTGATGGCGTAACCAAGGGCCGAATCCTTCAGGATCACCACCAACTGGCTGATGATCGAGGGGAGCATGGCGGTGATCGCTTGGGGCAGCAGCACGCTGGTCAGCGTCTGGGTGGGCGTCATGCCGATCGCCCAGCCGGCCTCCCGCTGACCCTTGGGCAACGAACCGACGCCGGAGCGGATCAGTTCGGCGATGACCGAGGCGTTGTAAAAGGTGAGGCCGACGACGACGCCGAAGAGCGGAAGCTGCGAACCGGAGATCTTGAGGATGTACAGCCCGAAGTAGTAGGCGAAGAACATCATCACGAGCACCGGCACGGCCCGGAAGAACTCGACGAAGGCGCCACAGGAGATGCGCAGCACGGACAGTTCCGACAAGCGGCCCATGCCCAGGATGAGGCCCAGGATGATGGCCAACACCACCGCGATCGCTGCGGCCTGCAGAGTTCCGAGGAGCCCTGGAATGAGATAGGCCGTCCACGACTCCGGCTCGATGAACGGCACCCACTTCTCGGGCGTCAACTGACTGTTGTCCGGGTTGGCCAGCCCTCTGACCACCAAGGCGATAAGGGCCAACAACACGACGGCGCCGACCACAGCGATCATCCGGTAGAGGACTCTCGCCTTCGGACCCGGCGCGTCGAAGAGGACGGTCGGCTCGGTCTTCATCGCTGCACCGCCAACCGACGCGACAGGCTGGTGAAGATCAACCCCATCGGCAGAGTCAAGATCACGAAGCCGGCGGCCATCAAGAAGAAGATGGGGAACAACAGCGAGATGTTGAACTCCAGCATGCTGCGCATCGTGTAGGCCGCCTCGGCAACTCCGATGGTGGCCGCGACCGTCGTGTTCTTGGTCAAGGCGATCAGCGTGTTCCCGAGTGGCGCGATCGCCCCACGGAACGCCTGGGGTAACACGATGGTGGTGATCGTGGGCAGGAAGCTGAGTCCGATCGCTCTCGCGGCCTCCGCTTGGCCCTGCGGGACGGTGTTGATACCGCTGCGGAGGGCCTCTGCGGCGAACGCGGCGTGATAGACGGCCAGCGCGACCACCGCGAAGCGAAAGTTGTTGTCAACGATGAACGTGGGTGAGTCCTGATTTGCCAGCGTCACCCCCAGAGTGTTCGATACGCCAAAGGCACAGAAGAACAACACGAGCGTCAACGGGGTGTTGCGAACGATGGTCACGTATCCGGTGCCGAAGGTCCGCAGCACGCCGACGGGGGAAACGCGCAGGACGGCGACGACGGTTCCGATGACCAACGCGCCGATGGCCGAGAAGAAGGTGAGTTTGATCGTCATCCAGAAGGCGGCGAAGACGTTGTACTCACTCAGCAGGGTTTGGAACGCCTCCATGCCTGTCCTTTCCGCCGACCGGACCGATGAGATAGACGATCAGACCTAAGGTGCCGCGCGACTCATCGAGTGGGCAGCGCGGCACCCCGGGACTAGCTCAGGCGCAGGCGTCCGGCTTGGGCGGGTTGGTGGAGGTGTCGACCTTGAAGCCCGACGGCCCGACGGTCGCGTCGATGGCCTTCTGCCAGGAGCCATCGGAGACCATCTTCTCGATGGCGGCGTTGATCTTGCCGCAAAGATCGGTGTCACCCATCTTGATCCCCACGCCGTAGCGCTCCTCCGAGAACGGCTTGCCGACCACCTTGAGCTTGCCCTTGTACTGATCCTGCGCAGCAAAGCCGGCCAAGATCACGTTGTCCGTCGTGACGGCGTCGATCGAACCACTGTTCAGGGCCTCCACGCACTTGGAGTACGTGTCGTACTCCTGCAACTGCACCGTGTTGGCGAACTGGTCCTTGACCTTCTTGGCCGAGGTCGAGCCGGTGACCGAGCAAAGCTTCTTGCCGTTCAGGGAGTCCGGTCCGGTGATGTCGGCGTTGTCGGCCTTGACGAGAAGGTCCTGACCCGCGATGAAGTAGGGGCCGCCGAAGGAGACCTTCTTCTTCCGGTCGTCGGTGATCGAGTACGTCGCGAAGATCATCTTCACCTGATCGCTCTGCAGCAGCGTCTCCCGCTGAGCCGACGGCGACTCCTTGAACTCCACCTCGGTGTAACCGAGCTCCTTGGCTACGTACCGGGCGACCTCGACGTCAAAGCCGGTGTTGTCGCTGCCTTCCTTTAGGCCCAGACCTGGCTGGTCGAACTTCACCCCGACCACGACCTTGCCGCCGCCGCCGGCTTCGCCTCCGGCGCTACTCGCCCCTCCGCCGCACGCGGCCAGCGATACGGCCAGCGCAGCACAGGCGCTCACGGCCAGCAGTCTCGTACGAATGTTCATGTTCCCTCCAGCATTGTTGGACAGCGTTGTTGGTGAGTGAGAGTTAGTGAGTGAGGATCTTGCTCAGGAAATCCTTGGCGCGGGAGCTCTCGGGGGCGGTGAAGAACGTCTCCGGGTCGTTCTCCTCCACGATCTGCCCCTCGGACATGAACACGACCCGGTTCGCTGCCTTCCGGGCGAAGCCCATCTCGTGGGTGACCACCACCATCGTCATGCCCTGCTTCGCCAGCGCGACCATGACGTCCAGGACCTCGTTGACCATCTCCGGGTCCAGGGCCGACGTGGGCTCGTCGAACAAGATCACCTTCGGCTCCATGGCCAGCGCCCGGGCGATCGCCACCCGTTGCTGTTGGCCGCCCGACAGCTGCGCGGGGTACTTCTCGGCCTGTGAGTCGACCCCGACCCGCGTCAGCAGGTCCATGCCGCGCTTCTTCGCCTCGGTGGCCGACTTCTTGCGGACCTTCATGGGGCCCAACGTGACGTTCTCCAGGATCGTTTTGTGCGCGAAGAGGTTGAACGCCTGGAAGACCATTCCGACGTCGGCACGCAGATGCGCGAGCGCCTTGCCTTCCTCGGGCAGCTCCACCCCGTCGATCTTGATCGAACCGGATTGGATGGTCTCGAGCCGGTTGATCGCTCGGCAGAGGGTCGACTTCCCCGACCCCGAGGGACCCAGGACGACGACCACCTCTCCCTTGCGCACCGCGAGATTGATGTTCTGCAGAACGTGCAGATCGCCGAAGTATTTGTCGACGTCGGTGAGGACGACCAGCGGTTCTCCCACCGCTTCGGGCGCGACCGACTCGCCGGCGGTGGGGTCGGTGAGGTCGATGTGCTGACCGTCGGTCATGGCCTGACCATAGACGACTGCGCGAGATATCGGTGGGAAGTGAGTGTTGAGATTCGGTTACGGGCCGCGCGGCCCAAGGCCAAAGCCCCTAGTGACCGCGGATTCCCCAGCGACCGGAGAACTCGGCGGCCGGTCCGAGCGTGACCATCCCGTCGTGCGTCGGGCCGGCGTTGAAGGCATCCGGTCCGCAGGTCATGGGCTCGACCGCCACCCCGATGTCGCGCTGGTCCGCACCGGTGTAGAGCTGGAGCCAACCGAACCCGGACTCGGCCCACAGCTCGGCGAACCGGTCGCCGTGCTCGAGGCGCACCACCCACCGGCCGTCGTCGACCGTCACGTCGGTGAACGCCGTGTCGAACGTCCGCTCGCCGATCGGGGCGGCCGCGCGGAGGTCGTAGGTCGTTCCCTCGACCGGCTCCACCGACCGCGGGAGCAACCGGTCGTCGACCGTCAGGTACGAGGCGGCGGGCACCGTGATGGTCACCTCGTCCACGTTCTGTTCACCGACCGTCAAGTACGGGTGCGCACCGTAGCCGAACGGGACGTCGGTCGATCCGATGTTCGTCGCCGCGACCGCGATGTTCAGGCCGTCGTCGTCCAGCGTGTAGCGCAGGCTCGCCCGTAGCGTCCCGGGCCAGCCGGGTTGGGGATAGAGGATGACCGTCAAGGTGACCGAGTCGCTGGTGTGCTCGGTCAGTGTCCAGGGCACGTGCCGGGCCAGGCCGTGGCTCGCGTTGTGCCGGGCGGGCTCGGTGAGCGCCAGCTGCTGGGTGGCTCCGCCGAACTCGTACCGGCCGTCGCGGATCCGGTTCGGCCACGGAATCAGCTGTTGACCCCGACCGCCGTTGATGACCTCGTCGACGCCGAACCCCAGCACCACATCCCGGCCTCCGACCGCGTAGACCCGCAGCGCCGCGCCCACCTCGGTCACCACGGCGCGCTGCTCGCCGGAAGAGATCTCGTACTGCTCGCCGGTGGGATTGGTCACGAGCGGAGCCCGTCGACGGTGTGGAGCGGTGTCCGGCTCGTGCACGCTCCGCATCCACCAACGGCGCGCCGAGTCGTCACATGTGCGACGACACGCCGCCCAAACTGCCGTTGATGTGACGGGTCGGCGTTGGTGAGCTGTCGCCCGAGATTGGTCACGAGGCCTGACTCTACTTACCCTTTCCCCGTGCGCACGTACGAGATCCGGACCCACGGGTGCCAGATGAACGTGCACGACTCCGAGCGGCTGGCCGGACTGCTGGAGGAGGCCGGCTATTCCCGAGCCGGCGACGACGCGCCCGACGTGGTCGTCTTCAACACCTGCGCCGTACGCGAGAACGCCGACAACCGGCTCTACGGGAACCTCGGGCAGCTGCTGCCGGCCAAGAAGCAGCACCCCGGCATGCAGATCGCGGTGGGCGGGTGCCTGGCCCAGAAGGACCGGGGCGAGATCGTCCGCCGCGCTCCGTGGGTCGACGTGGTCTTCGGGACGCACAACATCGGCAAGCTTCCGCTGCTGCTGGAGCGGGCGAGGATCGAGGAGCAGGCGCAGGTCGAGATCGCCGAGGCCCTGGAGCAGTTCCCCTCGACGCTGCCGACCCGCCGGGCCTCCGCGTACGCCGCCTGGGTGTCGATCAGCGTGGGCTGCAACAACACCTGCACGTTCTGCATCGTGCCGTCGCTGCGCGGACGGGAGACCGATCGGCGTCCGGGGGAGATCCTGGCCGAGATCGAGATGCTCGTGGCCGACGGGGTGCAGGAGATCACCCTGCTGGGTCAGAACGTCAACGCGTACGGATCGGAGTTCGGCGATCGGCAGGCCTTCGCGAAGCTGCTGCGGGCCTGCGGGCAGATCGAGGGCCTGGAACGGGTCCGCTTCACCTCTCCGCATCCTCGGGACTTCACCGACGACGTGATCGCGGCGATGGCGGAGACGCCCAACGTGATGCCCCAGCTGCACATGCCGCTGCAGTCGGGGTCCGACGCCGTGCTTCGCCGGATGCGGCGCTCGTACCGCAGCGCCCGGTACCTGCAGATCATCGACAACGTACGGCGCGCGATGCCGGACGCGGCGATCACGACCGACATCATCGTGGGTTTCCCCGGGGAGACCGAGGCGGACTTCGCCGCGACACTCGACGTGGTGGCCGCGTCGCGGTTCGCGGCCGCGTTCACCTTCCAGTACTCCGTCCGGGCCGGGACGCCGGCCGCGACCATGCCGGACCAGGTGCCGAAGGCGGTGGTCCAGGAGCGGTACGAGCGCCTGGTCGAGCTCGTCGGGGACGTGGCCTGGAAGGAGAACCTCGCACAGGTCGGTCGGACCGTCGAGGTGCTCTTCGCCGACGGTGAAGGTCGCAAGGACGCCGCGACCGCCCGGATGTCCGGCCGGGCGCGGGACAACCGCCTCGTACACGTGGCCGTGCCGGACGATCCGGGCCTACGGCCGCGGCCGGGCGACCTGGCCGAGACGACGATCACCTACGCCGCACCGCACCATCTCAACGCCGACCACGGCTTGCTGAGCCTGCGCCGGACCCGCGGCGGCGACGCCTGGGCGGCCCGGCATGCTGGAACCTCGCGTCCGGGGTCCGTCGAGGCGCGACCGACCGTCGGTCTCGGCATGCCGTCGATCGGGGCTCCGGCCCCGCTGATGCCGGTAGCCGCTTGCTCGACCAGCGCGTGAGAAGGGATCGGTATGCCAGCTGAGCGGTTCGTCGACCAGCTCAACACCCAGATCGGGCACGAGTTCGCCGCCCACCAGCAGTACGTGGCCTGCGCGGTGTACTACGACGCGCTGACCATGCCCCAGATGGCTCGCTTCTTCTACACCCAGGCCCTGGAGGAACGCGACCACGCCATGATGATGGTCCAGTACCTCATCGACTCCGATGCCCATGTGATCACGCCGGGCGTCACCGCGCCGAAGGTCGAATTCGATGACATCGTCGCGCCGATCGAACTCGCGCTCGAGCAGGAGAAGCGGGTCACCACCCAGATCAACGAGCTGACCAAGATCGCGCGCGAGGAGGCCGACTTCGCCTCCGACCAGTTCATGCAGTGGTTCATCAAGGAGCAGGTCGAGGAGGTCTCCACCATGAGCGACCTGCTCACCGTGGTGCGCCGGGCCCGCAACGACGTCGAGGCGATCGAGGACTACATCCTCCGCGAGCATGGTGGCGAGGGCGACGACCCTTCCGCGCCGCCCGTGGCCGGCGCCTAGCTCAGGTCGCCGGCGCCAGCGTTCGCGTCCTGAGCCTGTCGAAGGGCCTCGGTGGTTGCCCTCGTACCAGGAGCGGCTGTGCTCATGCCCTGAGAAGTCGACCTCGTGCCCTGAGCCTGTCGAAGGGCCTCCGCGGTTCTCGTGGGCGTCTTCCGCGGCGCTCGGTCGTTCACTGCCTTCGGGTCTCTCGCCCGGTCGAAGATGCCCATCAGGATGTACCTCGCTCTTCCTCGTCGATCCAGTATGTAGCTTGGCGCCGTGATCGCCGTCGTGGTCGGACCGACTGCGGTCGGGAAGTCGGCCCTCGCAGTCGCGCTCGCGCAGCGGCTCGCGGCGAGCGGCCGAGGGGCCGAGATCGTCAACGCCGACTCGATGGCCGTCTACCGCGGCATGGACATCGGTACGGCGAAGCCGACGGCGGCCGAGCGGGCCACCGTGCGGCATCACCTGCTCGACATCTTGGACATCGAGCAGACCGCCAGCGTCGCGGAGTTCCAATCGCTGGCCCGGCGGAGCATCGCCGAGATCTCGGCACGGGGTGCGGTCCCGATCGTGGTCGGCGGGTCCGCGCTGTACGTACGGGCCGTCATCGACCGTTTCGACTTCCCCGGCACCGATCCCGTGGTGCGGGCCGAGCTGGAGGCCGAACTGGAGCTCCTCGGCCCGGCACCGCTCTACGATCGGCTGGCCGCTCTCGACCCCGTCGCCGCGGCCCGGATCCTGCCGAACAACGGCCGCCGGATCATCCGTGCTCTGGAGGTCATCCAGCTGACCGGCCGGCCGTTCTCGGCGGACCTGCCCGCGCCGGTCTACGCCCTGCCCGACGTGGTCCAGGTCGGCCTGGACATCGACCGTCCCACGCTCGACGCCCGGATCGAGGAGCGGGTGGCCCGGATGTGGCGGCAAGGGTTCGTCGCGGAGGTCGAGTGGCTCGCCGAACGGGGTCTGCGTTCCGGCCGCACCGCCTCGCGAGCGCTCGGGTACCGGCAGGTGCTCGAATTCCTGGCGGGGGAGATCAGCGAGGACGAGGCCCGGCTCCGTACGGTGCAGGCCACGCGCCGATTCGCCCGCCGGCAGGATTCGTGGTTCCGGAAGGATCCCCGGATCGGCTGGCTCCGGTTCGACCGCCCCGACCTCGTGCCCGCGGCAGTCTCAAAGATGCACCCTTTCGTCGCCAGTTGCACCCTCACATGAGGGTGCAACTAGCGACGAAAGGGTGCCGCAGCGAGGAATGGGATGCCGAACCCTGGGCTCGTGGAAGGATGACGGGCGTGCGGGGATGGTCGTTCGCCAAGGGACACGGCACGGAGAACGACTTCGTGCTCGTCGTCGACCGGGAGAACATGCAGCCGGTCAGTCCGGCCCAGGTGAGGAGCATCTGCGACCGCCGCGCCGGAATCGGGGCCGACGGCCTGCTCAGGGCGGTGCTGGCCAAGCACGTCGACGGGTGGGACGGCGACGGTGACGTCTGGTTCATGGACTACCGCAACCGCGACGGGTCGATCGCCGAGATGTGCGGCAACGGCGTCCGGCTGTTCGCCCGCCACCTGGTCGACGAGGGCTTGGCGTACGGACCGGTCATCCCGATCGCGACCAGGGCCGGTCTGCGGGAGACGGAACTGCTGCCGGACGGACGGATCCGGGTGGCCATGGGCCCGGTGGTCGTCGCGCCCGAGCCCGTACGGATCGTGACCGTCGACGATCAGCCCCACGACGCCGTCGCCGTGGACGTCGGCAATCCGCACGCCGTGAGCTTCACCGATCAGCTGGCCGCCGTGGATCTGTCGGCGGCGCCGGCCTACCCCCACGACGCGTTTCCCGAGGGGGTCAACGCCGAGTTCGTCCAGGTCCTCAGCGACCGGCACCTGGCGATGCGGGTCTATGAACGAGGATCCGGCGAGACACGCTCGTGCGGGACCGGAACGGTGGCGGCCGTGGCGGCCGCTCATTCTCGCGTCCCTGCCCCGGCGGAGCCGCCCACGAACGCCGAGCCGGTCCGGTACCGCGTGGACGTCCCCGGCGGAAGCGTCGAGGTCGAGCTCGGCGAGCAGGCGTACCTGACCGGGCCGGCGGTGGTCGTCGCTCGTGGTGTGATGACCATTCCGTGATGATGAGTCCCTGAGGAGTGCTGGTGGGTGTACTGGATGCGTTCTCGTTGGCGGGCAAGGTCTCGGTGGTCACCGGGGCCAACCGGGGTATCGGCCGAGCCCTCGCCGGGGCACTGGCCGAGGCGGGTAGCGACGTCGTGTTGCTCGTCCGCAGCGCGGAGGCGGCCGCGCCGGTCTCCGCGGAGCTCGCGGGACTCGGCGTACGGTCCGAGGCGGTGGTCGCCGACGTGACGCGACCGGACGAGGTCGAGGCGGCGGTGCAGACCATCGCGCAGGACTACGGCCGGATCGACGTGCTCGTCAACAACGCTGGCTTCTGCATCCACCGTCCGGCGCTGGAAGTGACCCCGGAGGAATGGCGGACCGTGATGGACGTCAACGTCGACGGGGTGTGGAACTGCGCGCAGGCCTTCGGTCGGCAGATGGTGGCACAGCAGAGCGGCGCGATCGTCAACATCGGCTCGATCTCCGGCCAGATCGTCAACCGCCCGCAGTGGCAACCCGGCTACAACGCCTCCAAGGCCGCCGTCCACCAGCTGACGAAGTCCTTGGCGGCCGAGTGGGCTCCGTACGGCGTGCGGGTGAACGCGCTGGCGCCCGGCTACATCAAGACCGAGATGGCGCCGGTGGACGAACCCCAGTTCCGCCGGCAGTGGATCGAGGATGCGCCGATGCAGCGCTACGCCATGCCCGCCGAGCTCGGGCCCAGCGTGGTCTACCTGGCCTCGGCCGCCTCCGGCTTCGTGACCGGCGAGGTCTTGGTGATCGACGGCGGCTACACGCTCTTCTGAGGGATGCGTAGTTCCATCTAGTCGCGCCTTCACCCAGCTCGGAGCGCCGCTCGGCTCCCGGGCGCAGGCCTAGTTGAAGGCTCAGAGTTCGCGCCGCCGGCGAGCCGCCGTCGGCAACTGCCGCTTACCCCGCGCGGCACTCGGGGCTGGGATTGCGCAGCCCGGATACGGAGCCGGGTTCGGTGGGATCGAACCCTGCAGCCGAGGTGGCACGCGGGCTCCGAGCAGGTGTTCGATCGCGTATCCGAGCCGAACCAGAGTGGGCTCTTCCAGGAATCCGCTCGCCAACCACAGCGCGACCGGGCGTCCGCTCGCGGTGTATCCGATCGGGACAGACATGCTGGGGTAGCCCGCGGTGGCGGCGACGGAGGTGCCGAAGCTGCCGGACGGCGTCACGACCGCGGCGAAGCCTTGTCGCCGATAGCCGTCGATCACCCGCCGGCCGAAATTCTGGTTGGCCGCCTTCGCCGATAGGTACTCCGGATCGCGGAGATCGCCGCTCGTCGACTCCGCGAGTTCGAAGATCTCCTGTCCGAACCACACCAGCTCTTCGTCACAGTGCACGCGGTTGAATTCGATGAGGTCGGCCAGTGTGCGTAGCCGAGTCCGACGGAGTCGGCCGAGGTACTGCGCGATCTGCACTTTGAACTCGAAGAGCAGAACCGTGAACTCCGCCTCGAACGGAACCTGGCCGCTCTCATCGGGCACAGCGGGATCCACGGAGGTGACGTCGGTGACCGTGGCTCCGGCGCCACGGAGTCGGTCGAGAGCCTCCTCGACCAGGGCCAGCACCTCCTCGTCGCCCGGTCCATAATCACCCTCGGCGTAGCGATGGTCGTAGGCGAGGCGGGCGCCCGTGAGCGCGTGGCGGTCGAGGAAGCGGAGATAGGTGTCGGGCATCCGCCGGCCCAGCACGCGACGACCAGGCGTGCGCAGCGCGTCGAGCAAGAGCGCCGCATCCTTCATGGTGCGCGCCATCGGTCCAGCCGTGTCCTGCGAGCGGGCGATGGGAATGATGCCCGCGCCCGGCACCAGGCCGACCGTCGGCTTGATCCCGACGACGGCCTGCTCGGCGGACGGTGACAGGATCGAGCCGTCGGTCTCGGTGCCGACCGTGACGGCGCTGAGGCTGGCGGCGGCCGCCGCGGCGGATCCCGACGAGGATCCGCTCGGGTCAAGATCCAGGACGTACGGGTTCCGCGTGAACCCGCCCCGGGCACTCCAGCCGTTGATCGGCGGGAACTCCTGGCTCCCGCCGCGGAAGTTCGCCCATTCCGACAGATTCGCCTTGCCGAGAATGACCGCGCCGGCCCTGCGGAGCTGGGCGACCAGTGGCGCATCGCCCGGCACGCGGCTGCCGACCAGAGCCAATGATCCGGCCGTGGTCTCCATCCGATCGTCGGTAGCGATGTTGTCCTTGACCAGGATCGGAATGCCGTGCAAGGGACCGCGCCAGTAACCGTTGCGACGCTCGAGATCACGCCGGTGGGCGATACGGCGTGCCTCCGGGTTGGTCTCGATGACCGCGTGCAGGATCGGATTGAGATCGGCGATCCGCTCGAGGTAACCGGCGGTGAGATCCTGGCTGGACAGGCGGCCGCGGCTCATGAGCCGCTGGAGGGTCGCGATCTCGGCCTCCACCCATGGTTGCCCGCTGCCTCGCCTCGGCGTCGCAGCAGGCGCCGCCACCGACGTGCCGCTCATCGACGGCCCGACCGCCAAGAGGCTCAGACCACCGACACCCATCCCGACAAAGCTTCTTCTCGTGATCGACGCGCCCATGATGACCCAGCTCCTCCCGAGTGAACCGGCCGGTGAGCCGCAACCTACTCTGAATCGAGCGACCCGGGAACGGTCGCGCCGAAAGTCGATCGTGACCACCCGCCCCGCTGGCGTGTCCGCGAAATGTATTCGCACCGTTTTGGGCCAGCATGAGATTCTGGGGTCACGATGACTTTGCTCCAGCCCTTGCCCGAGGACGACTTCACGTCCGATCCGACCGATACCAGCGAACCGGGTGAGCCCGAAGAGCGCGAGGAGCAGCAACTCGAGCTCGAGGAGCGCCTCTCGCTCCGCCGCGTAGCCGGGATGTCGACCGAGCTCACCGACATCACCGAGGTCGAATACCGCCAACTGCTGCTGGAACGGGTGGTGCTGGTCAGTGTTTGGACCACCGGCAGCGAGGTGGACGCCGGGAACTCGATCGCCGAGCTCAAGCTGCTGGCCGAGACGGCCGGCTCGCAGGTGTTGGAGGGTCTTATGCAGCGGCGGAGCCGCCCCGACCCGGCCACCTACATCGGGCGCGGCAAGGTGGAGGAGCTCCGCGAGGTCGTGGTGTCCACCGGCGCCGACACGGTGATCTGCGACGGCGAGCTCGGACCGGCCCAGCTGCGGAACCTGGAGGACCGGGTCAAGGTCAAGGTCATCGACCGGACAGCGTTGATCTTGGACATCTTCGCCCAGCACGCGCGGAGCGCCGAGGGCAAGGCGCAGGTCGAGCTGGCCCAGCTCCAGTACCTCAAACAGCGACTGCGCGGCTGGGGCGGCAACCTCTCCCGGCAGGCCGGTGGTCGGGCGAGCGGTGGCGCCGGCATCGGTGGCCGCGGCCCGGGCGAGACCAAGCTCGAGACCGACCGGCGGCGGATCTCCAGCCGGATCGCCCGGCTGCGCGCTTCCCTGCGGGAGATGGACAGCACCCGGGAGACGAAGCGGGCGGAGCGGCGGCGGAACCGGATTCCGTCGGTGGCCATCGTCGGCTACACCAACGCCGGCAAGTCCAGTCTGCTCAACCGGCTCACCGGCGCGGGCGTGCTGGTCGAGGATGCACTCTTCGCCACCTTGGATCCGACGACCCGACGCGCGGAGACGGCCGACGGCCGCATTTACACGCTCACCGACACCGTCGGCTTCGTCCGGCACCTGCCGCACGATCTCGTCGAGGCCTTCGCCTCGACGTTGGAGGAGTCCACCCGCGCCGACCTGCTGGTGCACGTGGTGGACGGCTCCGACGCGGATCCGCAGGGCCAGATCGCGGCGGTCCATGCGGTCCTGTCCGATATCGGTGCCGCGGACGTGCCTGAACTGATCGTGATCAACAAAGCCGACCGGGCGCCCGCTGAGATGTGCACCGTGTTGCGGACCAAGTATCCCGATGCGGTGGTCGTCTCCGCTCGCACCGGTGAGGGCATCGACGACCTACGGGCCCGGATCGAGGGCCGCCTTCCGCGTCCCGAGCGGGAGTTGCGCGCGCTCATCCCGTACGAGCGGGGCGATCTGATCAACCGCATCCACCAGTCCGGGGAATTCGTGAGCAGCGAGCACACCGAGGACGGGACGCTCGTGGTCGCCCGTGTGCATCCGGAGTTGGCCGGGGAGTTGTCCCCGTACGAGTTGGCCGGACGCAGGTGATTGTCGGCCCGCGCCGTTAAGGTGCTGCGGTGACGGTGCCCACCGATTTGGCCGCCGATGCGCCCACCGACGCGGTCGAGGCCGTGTTGAGCGCCGCGGTCGAACAGGTCGGCGGCCACGACCGGCCCGGCCAGATCGAGATGGCTGCGGCCGTCGAGGGGGCGCTCGCCTCGGGTGAGCACCTGTTGGTGCAGGCCGGCACGGGCACGGGGAAGTCCCTGGGTTACCTGGCGCCGGCCCTGGTCGCCGTGGCGACGCAGCCGGAAAAGCGGATCGTGGTCGCCACCGCGACCCTGGCGCTGCAGGCCCAGCTCGCCAACGCCGACATCCCCGCCGCCCTGGCGGCGGTCGAGAAGGTGTCCGGCGAACGACCGGTCACGGCCGTCTTGAAGGGACGCACCAACTACGCGTGCCTGTTGAAGGTGCGTGACCGCGTCGGGGCCGACCAGGGCGCCCTCATCTCCGCCGCCGAATTGGTGGGGGAGCCGGGGGCCGCTCCGCCGGCCGGATCGCCGGAGTCCGCCCTGGGTGCAGAGGTCCTGGCCCTGCGCGAGTGGGCCGAGCAGCAACTCGACGCAGACGGCCTGGCCGACCGGGACGAGGCCCCCAGCCATACCGAGCGGGGCTGGCAACAGGTGTCGATCCCCGTCCGCGAATGCCTCGGAGTGCAACGCTGCCCACAGGGTGGCAACTGTTTCGTCGAGAAGTCGCGGGAAGTGGCTCGGGCCTCCGACCTCATCGTCACCAACCACGCGCTGCTCGCCATCGACGCCATGCACGGCGGGACTGCCCTGCCCGAGCACGACGCGGTGATCATCGACGAGGCGCACGAACTCGTTGCCCGGGTGACGGGCGCGGCGTCGGCCGAGCTGAGCCCACAGGCGATCGAGCGCGTGAGCCGTCGGGTGCTCAGCTATCTCGATGACGAGCTCGCCTTGGAGTTCTTGGAGTCGGCCGACCTCTTGCGGACCGCGCTGGACGATACCGCGCTGGAGCGGGTCGAGGATCCCGAAAGTTCGTTGATCCTTGCCTGCCGGGAGATCGTCTCCGTCACGCGCCGGGTGGTCTCGGAACTGGCCGGGCCGGAGGAGAAGGCCGATCCGGAGCGCCGTCAGGCCGGCGCTGCCGTCAAGGAGCTCTTCGACATCGCCGAGCGGTTGGTGGCGCTGTCGGCTCACGATGTCGTCTGGGTGGCCGATCGGGACCGCTTCGGGCGCGAGGCGCGTGTGGCCCCGCTCTCGGTCGCCGGATTGCTGCGGGATCGGGTGTTCGCCGACCGGACGGTCGTGCTGACCTCCGCCACGCTCAAGCTCGGCGGTGACTTCGAGCCGGTGGCGGCGTCGCTCGGGTTGCGGGCCGACGAACGAGTGACCGAGCCGGCCGAGGCCCGCCGAGAAGCTCACGACAGAGACACCGACGCTGACACCGACGCGAACGCCGCCGCCGACCACGACGCGATCGCTTGGCGCGGGCTCGACGTCGGCTCGCCGTTCGACTATCCGAAGCAGGGGATCCTCTACACGGCGCGCGCGCTGGCCCCGCCCGGACGGGACGGAGTCTCGGAGCAGGCGCTGGCCGAGATCGCGGAGTTGGTCTGGGCCGCGGGCGGTCGCACGCTGGGGCTGTTCTCGTCGCGGCGGGCGGCCGAGGCGGCCGCGGTGTTCGTACGCAAGCAGTTGCCCAAGCTCACCGTGTTGTGCCAGGGCGACGCCCAGCTCCCGGAGCTGACTCGACGGTTCGTGGCCGACGAGTCGGCCAGTTTGTTCGGGACTCTGTCGCTGTGGCAGGGCGTCGACGTCCCCGGTGCGACGTGTTCGTTGGTGATCATCGACCGGATCCCGTTCCCCCGACCCGACGAGCCACTGACCCTCGCGCGACAACGCGCGGTCGCCGAGGCGGGAGGCAACGGCTTCATGGCGGTGGCGGCGAGCCACGCCGCGCTGCTGCTGGCGCAGGGATCGGGCCGGCTGATCCGCCGGGTCAGTGATCGGGGGGTGGTGGCGGTGTTGGATCCACGTCTGCTGACCGCCCGGTACGGCAGCTTCCTCCGGGCGTCGATGCCGAAGATGTGGCCGACCACGGACCGGGAGGTGGTCATCGGCGCCCTGCGACGGCTCTCCGGACAGAGTTAGGCGCGTACTCGGGCGCCAACCAGCGGTAGCGAGCGTAACAATCGCGTGCGAGAGTTGCGCCATGGAGCATACGTACGATTTCGATCTCGCCGTCATCGGCTCGGGCCCCGGTGGTCAGAAGGCGGCGATCATGGCCGCCAAGCTCGGCCACAAGGTGTGCGTGGTGGACAGCAAGGCCATGGTTGGCGGTGTCTGCGTCAACACGGGCACCATCCCCTCGAAGACGCTGCGTGAGGCCGTGCTGTACCTGACCGGGATGCAGATGCGCGACCTCTACGGGGCGAGCTACCGGGTCAAGGAAGAGATCACGATCTCCGATCTGCTGGCTCGCCTGCAGCACGTGGTCGGCCGCGAGACCGAGGTCATCCGCTCCCAGTTGTTGCGCAACCACATCGAGCTGATTCCCGGCATGGCGTCGTTCATCGATCCGCACACCCTGTCGATCGACATCGAGGGTCAGCAGGTGCACCGCACCCTCACCGCGCACAAGATCGTGATCGCCACCGGTACCGTTCCGGCCCGACCGAGCAACGTCGAGTTCGACGGTCAGCGGGTGCTGGACTCCGACCAGATCCTGGAGCTGGAGAAGGTGCCCGACTCCCTCGTCGTCGTCGGCGCGGGCGTGATCGGCGTCGAGTACGCCTCGATGTTCGCCGCATTGGGCACCCGGGTCACCCTGGTGGAGAAGCGGCCGCAGATGCTCGACTTCTGCGACCCCGAGATCGTGGAGTCGCTCAAGTTCCACCTTCGTGATCACGCCATGTCGTTCCGGTTCGGCGAGGAGGTCGCCAGCGTGGTCAGCTCCGGCCAGGGCACCATCACAACGCTGGTCTCGGGCAAGAGGGTCGCGGCCGGCGCCGTGATGTACAGCGCCGGGCGGCAGGGCAACACCGACAGGCTGAATCTCGACCTCGCCGGGCTGTCGCCCGACAAGCGGGGTCGGCTCGTGGTGGACAAGAACTACGCCACGTCGGTGCCGCACATCTACGCGGTCGGTGACGTCATCGGCTTCCCGGCGCTGGCCGCGACGTCGATGGATCAGGGCCGGCTGGCGGCCTCGCACGCGTTCAACGAGCCCGCGCGGGAACTCCAGGCCCTGCAGCCGATCGGGATCTACACCATTCCGGAGATCTCCTACTGCGGAAAGGTCGAAGCCGAGCTGACCTCGGAGTCGATCCCGTTCGAGGTGGGGATCTCGCGCTACCGGGAGCTGGCGCGCGGGCAGATCACCGGTGACTCGTACGGGATGTTGAAGTTGATCGTGCACTCGGAGACGCGCGAGATCCTCGGCGTCCACGTCTTCGGCACCAACGCCACCGAGCTGGTGCACATCGGGCAGGCGATCATGGGTTGCGGCGGAACCGTCGACTATCTCGTCGACACCGTCTTGAACTATCCGACCCTGTCCGAGGCCTACAAGGTCGCGGCTCTCGATGTCGCCAACAAGCTCCGCGCCGTCGCCCGATTCACCAATCAGATGATCATTTCCGAACCCAGCATGTTGTAGTCGGGAGTCAGACCCGGCGGAGGACCGCGACCACTTTGCCGAGGATGGTGGCGTGATTGCCGTCGATCGGGTCG
This sequence comes from uncultured Actinomycetota bacterium, assembly GCA_963789345.1. Classification (GTDB taxonomy): domain Bacteria; phylum Actinomycetota; class Actinomycetes; order Propionibacteriales; family Propionibacteriaceae; genus Microlunatus. Next base: position 891,154 of record CAWBKR010000001.1, read on the forward strand.
TACGCCGCGTTGTGCGGGAGCAGCCAGAGCTGGTCGTCGGTCCGTTTGAAGGTCTTGACGGTCGCCTCGTTGTCGAGCAGCGCGGCCACGATGTCGCCGTTGATGGCGGTCGGCTGCTGGCGGACCACCACCCAGTCGCGGTCGCAGATGGCCGCTTCGATCATCGAGTCGCCGCGGACCTCGAGCAGGAACATCGTGCCCTCGCCGACCAGTTGTCGGGGCAAGGCGAACACGTCCTCGATGCTCTCCTCGGCCAAGATGGGTCCGCCCGCTGCGATCCGGCCGAGGACGGGCACGTGGACCGGAGCCGGGTAGCTGTCGCCGATGCCCGTCTCGTCCACGTGCGCACCGATCGCGGTCGAGGACACGTGGGACTCGCTGGGCAGAAGCACCTCGAGCGCCCGAGGACGGTTGGGGTCGCGTCGCAGGTGGCCCTTGGCCTCCAAGACCTTGAGCTGATGAGCCACGCTCGATGACGACGCCAAACCGACCGCATCACCCATCTCGCGGATGCTGGGTGGATAGCCTCGCCGGTCGACGGTTTCCTTGATCACCTGCAGGATCCTGCGCTGCCGAAGAGTCAGGCCGTCGGCGTCGATCGGCCCGTCGGGCAGCGTGCTCAGCGATCCTGTCGCCTCGAGTTGCCGAACCACGTCGGACTGGGTGGGACGGCCTCGCTTGTTGCCTGATGGCGTGGTAGTCGGCTTGCTGGTGCTCGCTGACGAGGTCTTCTCGCGCTTGGCGGTGCGCGTCGAACGGCTCTTCTTGCCGGTGCTGTCTGCCATAGACCGAACAATAGAGCCACCCTCAGACAGAATCAAACATCTGTTCGACCGTGTCGCGAAAGGTTGACGTCAGTCCCGCAGAAAGCTCGCACACGCGTGACGCCGGACCACGCCGGCTCGCCTGCGGACCGCCCAGGTCATTCGGATCTTGCCAGGACGTTCCGCCGCCCGGGCGGGGCGCATCGAACGAAACTGTGGGGAAGTTGCACTCTGGAGCCCTCCCACCACCCGAATATCGGGAAACTGTCTACAGTTTCGCGATATTTGAGAGTCGAGGCCGTCATGCGCGCACCGGAGCGGAACCCCGCACACCCAATTCCGCCAGACGTACGCGTCCTCGTCGCGCCGGAAACTGTAGGGGAATCGCACTGCTGGAGCGCTCCCATCACGTCAAGCGGGAATCTGTTAACAGTTGCGCGGTTGACGGGCCCGTTGCCTGGGCCCGGGTCGAGGCTGATCCGGCGCTCGGCGACCGGGCGGTAGTCAGTCTCAGCTGAACGGACGGCGTCTCGGCTGCGCGGACCGGCTCACGGAGCGGATTTGCCCTCGCAGGTCGAGGCGGTTGTCAGTGGCCTGTGATGACCTGTGTTGCAGATGAGTCGAACATTTGTGCGAAGGAGTCTTGGCAATGTCAGTGACCTGGGGTATAAATCAAACACACGTTCTATCGAACGTCAGTTCGATCACCGTCCCGAGCGTGAAGGAGCAAGACATGAGCGTCATCACGAGCGAGGAGACCGCTGCACCGGAGTTCTTGCGGACCGCCGCCGCCCCCGGCACGCGCCAACGGCCCCGGCGGGCCGGTAGGGGAAGTGGACGCGTCGCCCGCCCGCAGGCCCGGCCGCCTCGCCCCGTCGTCGCTCCGGATCTGGCCTTCGACGCGCCGGCGATTGCGCACGGCTGCGAAGTCGCGCGGCCGGCGGAGCCGAAGACCTGGCGGCTCACCGAGCGCGGCATCGCGCTGATCATCGCCGCCGGAATGGCCATCGCGGCCGCCGCTCTGGTCGTGGTGGGTCTCACGGCCATGAGGGTCACGGGCGACGGTTTTGCCCCGTCCGGTCAGATTTCGCTGCAGCGCTGACCGCCTCTCCGGCTGCTAGGCCCCAGAGCTGGGCGTCGGGGCCGACGACGGCACATCGGGCACGACGGTCTTCATCAACTTGTCCGCGAATGTCTGGCGCTTGTCGTCCCAGAGCGGCCACAGATAGCCGATGTAGGCGATGCCGTCGAGAATGTGCACGAGATCGCGCAGGAAGGCGTTCAGGGCGCCGATCGGCTGCCCGGTGGCCTCGGCGACGAGCTTGATCTTGAGAACCCGCTTGCCGAGCGACTGCCCGGTGCGACCGGCCACGATCCACCGGTTGTAGATCTGCCAGCCGAGTGCGGCCAGTAGCAAGACTCCGCCCACCGCCATCCAGCCGAAGCCGGCGCTGAGGTCCGGAGCTACGCCCGGCGGGAGGTTCGACTGCTGTGCCAACGTGGTCAACCAGATGAAGTAGCCGATGTAGAACGGAATGGTCGCGATGATCCCGGGCAGGAAATCGATGAGATAGGCACCGACCCGGCGAAGCCACGGTGCGTACGGATACACCGGCACCGGGTAGCCGCCCCCTTGGTAGGCCTGCGCGGGATAGGGCTGCTGTCCGGGGTAGGGCTGCTGTCCCGGGTACGGCTGCTGGTCCCGGGTACGGCTGTTGTCCTGGATAAGGCTGTTGTCCTGGATAGGGCTGCCCGGGCGGCGGATAGGACTGCTGCTGATAGGGCGGTTGATAGGACTCCGGAGGTGGCGGACCCGGGTATCCCTGAGCGGGATCATTGGGGTCACTGGCCTGCTGGTATCCATATCTCGGTACGTCGCCGTAGATCGGCGTCGACGGATCGCCGCCGGGTTGTTCCGGGGGTCGCCCGGGCTGGTTCTGCGGATCGGTCATGCTCGGCCCTCCTCGACGCTCAGGCGGTCACTGTAGAGCAGAACCGAGGCATCGCCGGGTTCAGCGCGCCGCCGGAGGAGGTCCTCGGCACCGGCGGCGGGCACAATGGCCCCATGCCGACCGCCGCCACCTCGACCGCCGCGCGGCGATCGGCGTTCCGTGCGGGTCACGGCCTCCGGTGGCTGGCCGGCTTCGCTGCCTTCGGCGTCGGGATCAGCGCTCTGTACGCCACCACCGGATACGGCCTGGGCTGTCCGTTCCGGGCGCTCACGGGGTGGGAGTGTCCGTTCTGCGGTGGTACCCGACTCGGCAGCGCTCTACTCCATGGAGACGTCGTCGCCGCCTTCTGGTTCAACCCGGTGGTGTTCGTCGGGCTCGTACTCCTGTCGGTTCTCGGTGTGGTGTGGCTCGCCGAGGTCGCAGGCGGGCCGCGGCTGCGCCTTCCGACCAAGGTTGCCGACCGCCTCCAGGCCATCCGTCCCAACGCCTGGCTGCTGGTCGCGGGCATCTTCGCTCTCGGCTACACCCTCGTGCGCAACCTCGTCTGAGCTGGGTTCGCACGACCGTTGCGTTCGCCCGCAGGCTTGATCCGGCGCGCCTTCGACGTGTGACGCGCCGTTTTGTCAGACCCCTTGCGCATACTGGATGTTGGTCGTACGGTACCTAGATCTAGTAGTTACATGCGTGTCATTCATCCACAGGTTGTGGTTGCTCACCCACAGCAGTCCACAACGCAACCCACAGCTTGTCCCCACGGTTCTCCCCAGATCCGTCCCCAGATCGCGCGAAACATCCCTAGCGGAGAGGAGTCGAGATGCACTGCCCGTACTGCCGTCACACCGACTCCAAGGTGCTGGATTCCCGGGTGGCCGACGACGGCAGCAGCATCCGCCGGCGTCGGCAGTGTCCGACCTGCGAGCGTCGCTTCACGACCACGGAGCAGATGCAGGTCGTCGTCGTGAAGCGCAGCGGGGTGGTGGAGCCGTTCAACCGCGACAAGGTGGTGAGCGGCGTCCGCAAGGCCTGCAAAGGCCGACCGGTCGGCGAGGACCAACTCGCCCGGCTGGGTCAGGTCGTGGAAGACACGCTGCGCGCCACCGGTCAGCCGGAGATCCCGGCCGACGAGGTCGGCGTAGCCATCCTCGGACCATTGCGCGAGCTCGATCAGGTGGCGTACCTCCGATTCGCGAGTGTGTACCGCCAGTTCGCCTCGGTGGACGACTTCGAAACCGAGATCGCCCTCCTCCGGGTCGAGTCCGAGCCCACCGGCATCGAACCGCTGATCCCGGATCGGCGCGACGACACCCACCTCAGCAAGTTCACCCCGCACAAACTGACGCCCCGACGCCCCAGTCAGGCTTGATCGAAAGAGGTATCGATGACCGAAACCACCCGTTCCGCGAACGGTCGCCCGGAAAGCAGGAAGAGCCGGGGCCGTGCAGCCTCCCTCACCGTCGAGCGCGTGTTCACCACTCCCGGCGTGCACCCGTACGACGAGGTGACGTGGGAGCGGCGGGACGTCGTCCAGAACAACTGGAAGACCGGCGAGGTCGTGTTCGAGCAGAAGGGCACCGAGTTCCCGTCGTCCTGGAGCGTCAACGCCTCCACGATCGTCACCACCAAGTACTTCCGGGGCGCCCTCGGCACTCCGGTCCGTGAGCACAGCCTGAAGCAGCTCATCGACCGGGTGGTGAAGACGTACCGCCGGGCCGGCGAGGAGCACGACTACTTCGCCGACGGCGAGTCCGCGGACATCTTCGAGCACGAGCTGACCTGGATGCTGTTGCACCAGTACTTCTCGTTCAACTCTCCGGTGTGGTTCAACGTCGGTACGAAGTCACCGCAGCAGGTGAGCGCGTGCTTCATCCTCTCGGTCGACGACTCGATGGACTCGATCTTGAACTGGTACCGCGAGGAAGGCTTCATCTTCAAGGGCGGCTCGGGGGCGGGCCTGAACTTGTCGCGGATCCGGTCGTCGAAAGAGCTGCTCAGCTCGGGGGGCACGGCGTCGGGTCCGGTGTCGTTCATGCGAGGAGCGGACGCGAGCGCGGGCACGATCAAGTCGGGTGGAGCCACCCGGCGGGCGGCGAAGATGGTGGTGCTCGACGTCGACCATCCCGACATCGAGGAGTTCATCGAGACCAAGGCGCGTGAGGAGGACAAGATCCGTGCCCTCCGTGACGCCGGCTTCGACATGGATCTCGGTGGCCGCGACATCGCCTCCGTGCAGTACCAGAACGCCAACAACTCGGTCCGGGTGAGCGACGAGTTCATGCGGGCGGTCGAGGACCGCGCCGACTTCGGACTCAAGGCTCGCACCGACGGCCGCGTGGTGGAGACGGTGAATGCCGCCGAACTGTTCGGCAAGATGGCCAAGGCAGCCTGGGAGTGCGCCGATCCGGGCATCCAGTACGACGACACCATCAACGACTGGCACACCAACCCCGAAACCGGCCGGATCACCGCGTCCAATCCCTGCAGTGAGTACATGAGCCTGGACAACAGCTCATGCAATCTGGCCAGTCTCAACCTGCTCAAGTTCCTGCGGGACGACGACACCTTCGATTCCTTGCTGTTCGAGAAGGCCGTCGAGTTGATCATCACCGCGATGGACATCTCGATCTGCTTCGCCGACTTCCCGACGGAGGCGATCGGGGAAACCACGAGGAACTATCGCCAGCTCGGCATCGGATACGCGAACCTCGGTGCTCTGCTGATGGCGACCGGACACGGGTACGACTCCGACGGCGGCCGGGCCTTCGCCGCGGCGATCACGTCGTTGATGACCGGAGTTTCCTACCGCCGCTCCGCCGAACTGGCGGGGATCGTGGGACCGTACGCGGGTTACGCCAGGAACGAGGCCGCACACAAGCGCGTCATGCGCAAGCACCAGGCGGCCAACGATTCGCTCCGTACGGTGGGCTCGCTCGACGCCGACGTGCAGAAGCGGGCCACGGCAGCCTGGGATGGCGTGATAAAGCTCGGCGAAGCAAATGGTTATAGAAATGCACAATCCAGTGTTCTGGCGCCGACCGGAACGATTGGATTCATGATGGACTGTGACACCACCGGAATTGAGCCCGATTTCTCATTGGTCAAGTTCAAGAAATTGGTCGGCGGAGGCTCAATGCAAATTGTCAACCAAACGATTCCGCGGGCGTTGAACAAGCTGGGCTACACCATCGAGACGAGCGAGGCGATCGTGGAGTACATCGCCGAGCACGGTCACGTCATCGACGCACCCGGTTTGCGGCCCGAGCACTACGAAGTCTTCGACACGGCGATGGGGGAGCGGGCCATCAGGCCGATGGGCCACGTGCGGATGATGGCGGCGGCGCAGCCGTTCCTGTCTGGGGCCATCTCCAAGACGGTGAACCTGCCGGAGACGGCCACCGTCGAGGAGATCGCCGACGTCTACCTGCAGGGCTGGAAGCTCGGCCTCAAGGCGCTGGCCGTCTACCGGGACAACTGCAAGGTCGGTCAGCCGCTCAGCGACGGCAAGAAGAAGGAAGAGCCGAAAGCCGAGGAGGCCAAGCCCGAGCCGAAGCTGCCGGCCCGGCCGATCAGGAAGCGGTTGCCGAAGTCGCGTCCGAGCCGGACCACCTCGTTCTCCGTGGGCGGCGCCGAGGGCTACATGACGGCGGGCTCGTACCCCGACGACGGTCTCGGCGAGGTGTTCCTCAAGCTCGGCAAGCAGGGCTCGACCCTGGCCGGGGTGATGGACGCCTTCTCGATGGCCATCTCCATCAGCCTGCAGTACGGCGTGCCGCTGGAGACCTACGTCCAGAAGTTCACCAACATGAAGTTCGAGCCGGCGGGTCTGACCGACGACCCGGACATCCGGATGTCGCAGTCGATCATGGACTACATCTTCCGCCGGCTGGCGCTGGACTACCTGTCCTTCGACGAGCGCGCCGAACTAGGCATCTACACCGCGACCGAACGCGCTCGGCAGGTGGAGACCGGGTCCTACCTCGCGGAGGACGAGGAGCTCAGCGAGGCCGAGTCGCTCAAGAACGACGCCGGCGACGACGTACTGACCGACGATCTGTCGACGGACCCCGAGGTCGAGACTCCGGCGGCGGCAGCCCCGGCACCCAAGGGGGCCCACACGACCTCGGAGTTGTACGAGTCGATCACCGGGACCAGCATCGACGCGCCGCTCTGCTTCACCTGCGGCACGAAGATGAGGCCCAGCGGCAGCTGCTACGTCTGTGAAGGCTGTGGCAGCACCAGCGGCTGCAGCTGAGCCCACAACTACATGAGGTCACCCAGCCCCTGGTGCGTTCCCGCGCCGGGGCTGGTGGGCAGGAAGTGAACCTCCTCGCTGTCCCTTGGAGAATGGCGGTCATGACCGAGTTCGAGGAGTGGCTGCAGATCATCCGCAGCATCCCGCTGTATCTCCAGGTGCTCGTCGGCGTCAGCATCCTCGGCGTCGTCGCCTCGACGACGGTCGGCGCGATCATCGCCTGGCAGTTGTCCAACGTGGCCAGGGCGATTCGGGAGTCAGCTCACCGACCAACACCACCGCCACAGCCGCCGACGAACTTCGGCCAACCCGAGTACGGCCCCTACCCGCCACGCCCCTGACTGCTCACGGCGGTGGCAGCTGCTCCGCCAAGTCCCGCGGCGCTCGCATCCGCCACGCGTCGGTGACCAATTCGACCAGTCGTGGCTCGTCGATCCGGGCGAGCCGGACCAGGACCACGGGGTGACGGTCCCACTCGGGGACCATGAAGAAGATCTCCGGCTCACCGAGCAGCAGCGCCTGCTTTTCGCCCTCGTCGCCCACGTGGAGCACCGCGATGTCGGTCCGGATCACCCAGCCGTTGCCGGGCACGCGCTGTGGGTAGGACCAGACGAAGCCGCGGTTCGAGACCCGGAAGTCGAACCCGTCACTGTCGATCTCCACCACCTCCGGCAGACCCAGCGCGAGGCGGCGGACGTCGTCGGCGTCAACCACGTTTCGGCAGCCTAGGGCAACGTCACGACAGTCGGTTCTCAAGTAGATCCGGTCGAGGAAACGTGCTGATTACAGGCTTACAACATTATCCTTGGCTTATGAGTGAACTCGAGCGTGCGGCCCTCGACGCGTACTCCAACGCCGTGATCGGCGTGGCCGAAGCCGTCCTGCCCAGTGTGGCCAGCCTGCGCGTGCGGCACCGGCGCGGAGAGGGAGCGGGGAGCGCAAGTGTGCTGACGGAGGACGGTTTCCTGCTGACCAGCGCCCATGTGGTCGAGGGCGTGCAGGAAGCAGACGCGGCCTTCACCGACGGCACCGAGATCAGCGCTGACGTCGTAGGACGGGATCCGCTGTCCGATCTGGCCGTGCTCCGGGCTCGGGGGCAGGTTCCCGAGCCGGTCCGGCTGGGCGACGCCAGCCGTCTCCGGGTCGGTCAACTCGTGGTCGCTCTCGGCAACCCGCTCGGACTGGCCGGGAGCGTGACCGCCGGCATCGTCTCCGCCCTCGGCCGGTCCTTGCCGACACGCGGCGGCCGGGTGGTCGACGAGGTGATCCAGACCGACGCGGCCCTGAACCCGGGGAACAGCGGCGGCGTGCTCGCCGACAGCGCGGGCCGGATGGTGGGCGTGAACACCGCCGTCGCCGGTATCGGGGTCGGCCTCGCGGTTCCGATCAACGCCACCACGCAGAGCATCGTCAGCGCGCTCATGACCGCCGGTCGGGTCCGCCGGGCCTGGCTCGGCATAGCGGGCAGTCAGGCCCCGCTGCCGCCACCTCTGGCCAGGCGGCTGGGCCGTCGTGACGGGCTGCGCGTCGCGCAAGTCATCTCCGGCAGCCCGGCTGAGGTGGCCGGATTGCGTACGGGGGACATTCTGGTGGCCGTCGGCGGCGAATCGGTGGCCTCGAGCACCGCTCTGCAGAAGCGGATGATCGCGGACGCCATCGGCCGGCGGGTGGAGATCACGGTCTGGCGCAGCGGGGCGCTCGTGGACGTCATCGCCGTACCCCGGGAACTCACCGACCGCTGATCGGGACCGGCGGCGGGACGACGTAAGGCCGCAACGATGCGGCCCGACCGTTCAGGTCGGCCATCCGGGCGGCCGCGTCCGGGGGGACATGACCACGTCGCACCTGGGCGTGCAGGAACGCCATCTCGATCAGGGTCTGCTGGAACGCCTTCATCACCTGCTCGGCCGGGGTGCCGCCGACACGGCGGGCGTGGCGGCGCGCCACGCTGCGGTTCGACAGATTGGCGACGAGTTCGATCTCGGCCGGGTGCACGAAGCCGAACTGGGCGCATTCGGATAGCGAGGCGCGGATCATGGCTCCTTCGCGCGTCCGGGCCCACACGCCCAAGCCGATGAGCACACCGAGGGCCGGCAACATCACGAAGACGTACGCCACGAGGTACCCGAGTTGGTTGTAGAACGTCACGCTGGCGTTCCACAGCGCATGCAACGCCACGGCGGCCACGAAGCCGAGCAACGGCGCGACGACCCGGACGACCGACGACCGGGTCTGGATGGCGATCCCGAGACCGATCCCGAACATCGCCGCGTAGAGGGAGTGGGAGAAGGCCCCCAGCACCCCACGGAGGACGACCAGCACCGCGAGGTTCTCGGTGCCGCCGCCGACGTACCCCACCGAGTAGTACAGCGTGTCCTCCACGAAGGAGAAGCCGATGCCCACCAGGGCTGCGTAGATCGCCGCGTCGAGCGGACCGTGCACCTGCCGCGGCCGCAGCACCACCAGTAGGATCAAGAACAGGGCCTTCCCGAACTCCTCGGTGACTGGCGCCCACACGACGGCGGCGACGACCTCGGAGTCGTTCACGAGATAGGCCAACAGGTACGACAGACCGGCGCCGATCAGCACTGCCGCGGTGCCGCCCCAGGCCAGGGCGGCCACCCGGTAGCGCCCTGGCTCGGGCTCGTACCGGTCGAGCCAGAAACAGAGCAGGATCAGCAACGGGAACGTGACCGCGGCGGCGAGCGCGGAGATCACCACCGGCACGGGACTGGCGTTGATCACCAGGAGGACGGCCACGCCGAGTCCGATCAGACCGAGGACGACTCCGGTGACCACGGCCAGCACCGACGTCCGCGGGCGAAGGGACGCCGGAGCGGCGAACGGCCGCGTCATCACCATCTCGGCAGCCAACCTCCACTCCTGATCCGCACATCAAGCACGACCCATAGGATCACAGCCGCATCGGTTTCGAGATCGGAAGGGCGAGCGTGCAGGGGGTTGCCACCGGTTTCGTCACCATCGGAGCGGTGATCGCCCTCGGGTTCCTGTTGGCGCACATCAAACTGCTGGACGCCCGGGCCCAACGGATGCTGATCCGGATCGCCTTCTTCGTGGCCAGTCCGGCTCTGATGATCACCGTGCTCAGCCGCACCGACGTGTCCCAGCTGTTCTCGGCCAACTTGGTCGCCTCGGTGGCCAGTGTGGTGGTGGCGGCGCTCAGCTACATCCTGCTCGCGCGCCTGGTCTGGCGGCGGAGTCCGAGCGAAACAGTGATCGGCACCTTCGCCTCGGCCTACGTCAACGCGGGCAATCTGGGCCTGCCCATTGCCGCGTACGTCCTCGGGGACGCCTCCCTCGTCGCCCCGATGCTCCTGACCCAGCTTTTGGTGCTGCAGCCGCTCGGTCTACTCGTCTTGGATCTGACCACGTCGCGCGTCGGGGACTCCGCCTCGCGCCGACGACGGGTTCTCACCATCCTCGGCCGGATCGTCCAGAATCCGTTGACCGTCGGATCGCTCCTCGGCCTGCTGTTGTCGATCTCGGGGCTGACCTTGCCCCCGCTGGTCCTGGAGCCGCTGACCCTGATCGCCGGGATGGCCGTGCCGGCGATGCTGATCGCTTACGGTGTCTCGCTCCGGCTCGGTCCGCTGCCCGGGGCGGGGGAGCCGCCGGTCCAGATCGCCACCATCGTCGCGCTCAAGCTGGTGGTGCAGCCGCTCGCCGCCTACCTGATCGCCCAGTACGCTCTGGGCCTGCCGGGGCCGGCCGTCTTCGCGGTCACCGTGATCGCCGCTCTGCCCACCGCCCAGAACGTGTTCACCCTCGCGGTCCGCTACCACTCGGGCGTCATCCTGGCCCGCGACACCGTCTTCTATTCGACGATCCTGTCCGTCCCCGTCATCGTCGCCCTCACCGCCCTGCTCACGTAACCGGCACTGCTAGGTTCGAGCCGTCGAGCGAACTGGAGGAGGCGAGCGTGGCCGACATCGACGACTTCGACGTCGACCGCAGCACCGCCCGGGCCTGGGCGGAGTTTCAGACCCGCTTGGCCGAGGTCATCTCGATGATCGACGAGTCCGCCGACCTCACCATCGGAACCGCGGCGGTCAATCCTGACGGGGTGCCGTTCGTGCGCTTCAGCTGCCGGGTGCCGCACACGATCCGCGCCGAGGCCGCGAGCAACGCCACGCTCAACTCCGACTTCCAGCTGCGGCCGGAACAGCTCACGGCGATGGAGGAGCTCGGCTGGCTGCCGCCGAGCGCCGACGCCGGCGGCAGCGCCGACTTCTCCATCGAGCGCCCGCAGGATGACGCCGAGCAGCTGGCCGCGCTGGCCGTGGCCGCCCTGCGTGACGTGTACGGGGTGCAGCATCCGGTCTTCCTCGCGCCCGACCAGTTGGCCGAGGTGCTGCAGACGGCCCCGCCGACGGAGGAGGCCGGTCCGCCATTGGACGCCGATGACGTCACCGCCGTCGTACCGTCCGGCCGATCGCACCTCAACGCCCTCGTCGACGCCGAGCTGACGGCGATCTTCGGCCACGCCCCACTCCGGGACGACGAGGACGATGTCGCCATCCGTGTCGGCTCGGCCATGTTGTTCCTGCGCACCACGCCGGACGCGCAGGAGATCGTCCTGTTCGCGCCGGTGGTCCACGACGTGGCCGGGCGATCCCGGGCCACCGAGGTACTGAACGATCTCAACATCGAGGCGCGGTGGGTGAAGTTCCAGCTCGTACGGGATCGGGTCTTCGTCCTCACCTCCGTCCAGGCGCTGCCGTTCGTGCCCGCCCACCTGCACCAGGCGGTCCGGATCATGGCCGAGACCGCCGACTCCGTGGACGACGAGCTGGCCAGGAAACTGAACGGGCGGACCACCTTCGACGGGCAGGGAGGCGGGGCGGTCGCGGACCTCTGAGCCGCAGTGAGCCGCAGTGAGCCGCAGCCCATGGCCGAAGCACCCATCACCGTCGAGCCCCGGATCGAGTTCGATCCGGAGCTGCCGATCACCGCCTGGCGGGACGAGATCGCCGACGCCGTCGCGGCCCATCCCGTCGTGATCGTGGCCGGTGAGACCGGATCGGGGAAGACGACCCAGCTGCCGAAGATCTGCCTGCAGCTCGGGCGGCGCGCGATCGGCCACACCCAGCCACGCCGGATCGCGGCACGTAGCGTGGCCGAGCGGCTGGCGGCCGAGCTGGCCGTGTCGCTCGGCGATCTGGTCGGCTATCAGGTCCGCTTCACCAAGGTGGCGAGCCGGGACACCCGGGTGAAGGTCATGACCGACGGGGTGCTGCTGGCCGAGATCGGCGCGGACCGCGACCTTCGCCGCTACGACACGATCATCGTCGACGAGGCGCACGAGCGGAGCCTCAACATCGACTTCCTGCTCGGCTACCTGAGGCAGCTGAGCAACCGCCGACCCGATCTGAAGATCATCATCACGTCCGCCACCATCGACACCGAGCGGTTCGCCGCCCACTTCGCCGACGCGTCGGGACGACCCGCACCGATCGTCGAGGTGTCGGGTCGGAGCTACCCGGTCGAGATCCGCTACCGGCCGTTGCTGGTGGACGGGCAGGTGGACCAGGTCGCCGGCATCTCCGCCGCGGTCACCGAGCTGTCCCAGCTCGGCTCGGGCGACATCTTGGTCTTCCTGTCCGGGGAGCGGGAGATCCGCGACGCGGCCCAGGCCATCACGGGACTGCAGCTCCGCTCCACCGAGGTCCTACCGCTGTACGCCCGGTTGTCCGCGGCCGAACAGCACCGCGTCTTCAGCGGCCATCCCGGTCGGCGGATCGTGCTGGCCACGAACGTGGCCGAGACGTCCCTGACGGTGCCGGGTATCCGGTACGTGATCGACACCGGCCTGGCCCGGATCTCGCGGTACTCGGCCCGGACGAAGGTGCAGAGGCTCCCGATCGAGCCGATCTCCCGAGCCTCGGCCGACCAGCGGGCCGGTCGCTGCGGGCGGGTGGCGCCGGGAGTCTGCATCCGCCTGTACGACGAAGAGGACTTCGTCTCCCGACCGGAGTTCACCGAGCCCGAGATCCTGAGGACCAACCTGGCCGCGGTCCTGCTGCAGATGGTGGCGGCCGATCTGGGGCCGATCGAGTCGTTCCCGTTCGTGGACGCGCCCGACCGTAGTGCGATCGCTGACGCGCGCCGGCTGCTCGAGGAACTGGGTGCGCTGTCGGCCCGGTCCGAGCGGCGTACCGCGCCGCGGCTGACTGCGATCGGGCGCCGGCTGGCGCAGCTGCCGGTCGATCCGCGGCTGGGCCGGATGCTGCTGGCCGGAGAGACGTACGGCTGCCTGCGCGAAGTGTTGATCATCGCCTCGGGCCTGTCGATCCAGGATCCGCGGGAGCGACCCGCCGAGCAACGGGAGAAGGCCGACGCCCTGCACCGCCGCTTCTGGGGAGACGGTGTCCTCGCTGGATCCGCGCGCCCTGAGCCTGTCGAAGGGCCTGCGGCCTCGGGTCCTTCGACACGCTCGGGGAGCGACCCTTCGACAGGCTCAGGGCACGCATCGGAGGGTGACTTCGCCGCCCTGTTGCGGCTGTGGGACTACGTCCGGACGGCGCAGAAGGATCTGTCCGGGAACGCCTTTCGGCGGCTGTGCCGTGACGAGTTCCTGCACTTCCTGCGGATCCGGGAGTGGCAGGATCTCCACGCCCAACTACGCGACATCACGCGCGACCTCGGGCTCGCTCGCAATCGAGCCGCCGCGCCCATCGACCAGGTGCACCGCGCCGTGCTCAGCGGTCTGCTGTCCAACGTGGGTCTCGCCGACATGGTCGAACGGACCGCGACAGGCCGCGGTCGACGCGGGCGGGCGCCGCGGGAGTATCTCGGCGCTCGCGGCACCCGCTTCGCCATCAACCCCGGCTCGAGTGCGGCGGGGACGGCGCCACCGCTGGTGATGGCCGCCGAGATCGTCGAGACCACGCGCCTCTGGGCGCGGACGGTGGCCGGCATCAGCGCTGAACAAGTCGAACACGTCGGCCAGCATCTGGTGAAACGCAGCTACTCCGAACCACACTGGTCGGCCCGGTCGGCGGCCGTGATGGCGTACGAGACCGTCACCCTGTTCGGCGTGCCGATCGTCTCCGGGCGACGGGTCGGCTACGGCAAGATCAATCCGAGCGAGGCGCGGGAGATCTTCGTCCGCTCGGCGCTCGTCGAAGGGCTCTGGCGTACCCGGCATGCGTTCTTCACGGCCAACGCCGCCACCCGCGCCGAGGCCGAGGACCTGCAGGAGCGGACCCGGCGACGCGATCTCGTCGTGGACGACCAGGCGATCTTCGACTTCTACGACACCCGCATCCCGACTGAGGTCACCTCGGGTGCGCACTTCGACGCCTGGTGGAAGAGGACGCGCCCCGAACAGCCCGACCTGCTCACCTTGACCCTCGACGATCTGGTCGTACCCGAGCACGACCTCGGCGACCTCGACGCCTTCCCCGATGTGTGGCGGTTCGGACCTCACACGTTTCCGCTCACGTACCGCTTCGAGCCCGGTGCGCCGCGGGACGGGGTCTGCGTGTCGATCCCGCTGGCTGTGCTCAACCAGCTCGATCCGGCACCGTTCGGTTGGCAGGTGCCGGGGCTGCGTCTCGAGCTGGCGACGGAGCTCATCCGGTCCCTGCCCAAGGCGGTGCGCCGGCGCTTCGTGCCGGCCCACGAGTTCGCGGTCGGAGCGTTGAGTTGGCTGGCGGACCATCCCGGATCCGAGCGCGAGACGTTCCCGCGGGCGCTGGGCCAGGCGTTGCGGGCGTTGACGGGCGAGACCGTCGAGGACACGGCGTGGAATCTTGACGCGGTCGCGCCGCACCTCCGGATCACGTTCCTGATCGTCGACGAACCGGGCGGATCGCCGATCACATCCACGGGCGCCGAGGGCAAGGACCTGGCCGAGATCCAGACCGAACTGGCCGGCGCGGTGCGGGCCACGTTGTCGACGGCCGCGGCCGAGCACACGCGCTCCGGGGCCACCTCGTGGCAGTTCGGCACGATTCCCGATCACGTCGAGCTGCGGCAGGACGGGCACGTCGTCGTCGGGTACCCCGCGCTCGTGGACGAACAGGTCAGCGTTGGTCTCACGGTGGTCGACACCCCCGAGAAGCAGCAGCGGCTGCACCGCCTCGGACTCCGCCGCCTGGTGTTGCTCGGCACACCCGATCCGACCCGCTGGGTGATCGCCCATCTGCCCAACGCCGAGAAGCTGGCGCTCGCGGCGAGCCCGTACGCGTCGGTGCCTGCGCTCCTGGCCGACGCTCGGCTGGCCACGGTCGGTGAGCTGATCCGACGCTCGCCGATCGGCTCGGTCCGTGACGAGGCGACGTACCGCCGGCTGTGCGACGCCGTGCGCGTGGACACCGCCGATCTGATGCGGACCGCGGTGTCGCTGGCCGCGGAGGTCATCGAGCGGCACGGTGCCGCCAGCGGGCGGCTGAGCGAGGTCGCCCGACGTGATCCCGCCGCCGCGGAGGACCTCACCGAACAACTCGGCAACCTGGTCTTCCGTGGGTTCTTGTCGGCCACGGCCTTCCCGCACCTGGTCGAGCTGCCGCGCTATCTGCGGGCGGCCGGTCTGCGGATCGACACGCTCCTCGGCGCGCCGGCCCGCGATCGCCCCGGTTTCGAGGTCATCTCCCGGTGCGAGGACGCCTACGCCGCGCTGGTCGATCTGTTGCCGCCCGGACCGCTGCCGGAGTCGGTGGACGACATCGGCTGGCAACTCGAGGAGCTGCGCGTGAGCCTCTTCGCGCAGTCGTTGCGCACCAGGGTTCCCGTTTCGGAGAAGAGAGTGCTGGCCGCAATCGCCGAGGCTCGCCGTTCGCTCTGACGCCGACCGCGCAGAGCGGCGGTAGATTTGAGGCGTGATGGATCCGCGCCAGCTCTACACCGTCAACGACGAGGTGCTGGCCAAGCTCAAGGAGCACCGCCCCGTGCTCGTGCACCAGATGGATGGGTTCGTCGACGCGGGTCAGGCGGGCCGGCTGTTCGCCTCCCATCTGCTGACCCAGCTCGACCACGAGGTGCTGGCGGAGTTCGACCATGATCAGCTGCACGACTATCGCAGTCGCCGTCCGGCTATGGTCTTCGACACGAACCAGTGGAAGTCCTACGCCGACGTGCAGCTGCGGCTCTACCGGATGACCGACGAGCACGGTGAGGTCTTCCTGCTCCTGACGGGGCCGGAGCCGGACGTGCAGTGGGAGCGGCTCGCGGCGGCGGTGGTGGGTCTCATCGACGAGTTGGACGTGCGGCTGACCGTCAGCCTGCACGGCATTCCGATGGCGGTCCCGCACACCCGGCCGATGACGCTGACCGCGCACGCCACCGACCCCGAGCTCGTGCAGGGCTACCGGAGTTGGATCGATCGGGTGGAGGTGCCGGCCAGCTTCACCGGGCTGCTGGAGTTCCGGCTCGGCCAGCTCGACCGCAAGGCGATGGGCTTCGCCGTACACGTACCGCACTATCTGGCGCAGGCCACGTTCCCCGAGGCGTCGCTGGCGCTGACCCGTACGTTGAGCCAGGCGACCGGGATCGCCGTGCCCCTGGCCGATCTGGAACAGGCGTCGGTGTCGAACCTCAAGGACATCGCCGAGGAGATGTCGACCTCCAGCGAGGTCCAGGAGCTGGTGGCCTCGCTCGAGGCCCAGTACGACGCGCTCCAGGCCGACGAGTCACGCTCCGTGCCGAGCGCGGACGAGATCGGCGCCGAGTTCGAACGCTTCCTCGCCGAGCGGGAGAAGACCGAGGAGTAGGCCCGGGGACGTTTTCCGACCGCGGTCGACTTTCGCTTGTGTCGGGGGCAGGTGGGGCGGCGTTTTCCGACCACGGTCGACTTTCGCCTGTGTCGGGGGCGGGTGGGGCGGCGTTTTCCGACCGCGGTCGACTTTCGCGGGTGTCGGGGGCGGGTGGGGCGACGTTTCCGACCACGGTCGACTTTCGCAACGGCAGCCGCAGCGGCTGCTGCCGCCCTCCGCAGGCGCTTGCCTCGGCCCTTCGCCAGGCTCGAGGCACCAGCCAATAGGCTCGCGCCGTGCCGCAATCGGTGACCGATCTGCTTGATCTGCTGGAACTCGAGGAGATCGAGGTCGGGTTGTTCCGGGCCCGCCAGCCCGACACTGCCCTGCAGCGGGTCTTCGGCGGGCAGGTGCTGGCTCAGGCCCTGATGGCCGCCTCTCACACGGTGAGCGTGGAGCGGAGTCTGCATTCCTGCCACGCCTACTTCCTCCGCGCCGGTCGCACGGACCTGCCGATCGTGTACGACGTGGAGTCGGTGCGCGACGGTGGCTCGTTCTCGTCCCGGCGGGCCGTCGCGCGGCAGGGCGGCGAGGTCATCTTCTACCTGTCCAGCTCGTTCCACGAACTGGAGGAGGGCTTCGTCCACGCTGATCCGCTCCCGACGGACGTACCGGGCCCGGAGGAGTGCCCGACCCTCGGGGAGGTCATGGCGAAGACCTCGGGCCGCCCCTCGACGATGTGGGAGCGGGAGTGGGGCGCTCTCGATGTGCGCTACATCGGTGACTCACGGGCGGGCGGAGCGCTGGAGGACCCGCGCCATCCAGCTCGGGCCCGGGTCTGGATCAAGATCGGCGGTCCGCTGCCGGAGGACCGGCGCTTTCACCAGGCCGCGCTGGCGTACGCGAGCGATCTCACCCTGCTCTCGGCCGCCACGGTCCCGCACGGCGTCCTGATCGGCCTCAACGTCCAGGCCGCCTCCATCGACCACGCGATGTGGTTCCACCGGCCGTTCCGGGCCGACGAATGGCTCCTCTACGACCAGGTGTCGCCGTCGGCCTCCAACGCCCTCGGCCTCTCCACCGCCCGGCTGTTCCAGCACGGCGAGCTGGTCTCGAATGTGGCCCAGGAAGGCCTGATTCGGCCGCTGCGCACCCGCCGGTGAAGGTGCCTGCACGCGACAAGGACCCGGCAACCGTGTCCGGGTCCTTGTGGCGTTGGTCTTGCTGTCAGGCAGCGAGGACGGACTTGCCGCGCAACTTGGCGATGGCGTGCCGCTCGATCTGGCGGACCCGTTCGGCGGTGATGCCCCAGACGGCGCCGATGTCGGCCAGCTTGGCCTGCCGGCCGTCGATCAGGCCGTAGCGACGGCGCACCACGTCGGCGGACCGCTCGTCGAGCTGGTCGAGTAGTGCCTCCAGCCGGGCGTGCTCCTCGGCGTCCAGGTACACCTCGTCCGGACCCGGCATCGGCTCGCGGGCGATGAGGTCGCCGAGGGCGGTGTCGCCACCCTCCTCCACGGGAGCGTCCAGGCTGACGTGATCCCGGCCGTACCGCATCAGGTCCAGCACCCGCTCGGGGTCGAGGCCCATTTCGTCGGCGATCTCCGCGATCTCCGGATCCCGACCGAGCCGGCGCTCCAGGGTGCGGCGCACGGCGCCGACCTGGTTGACCTGCTCGGCCACGTGCACCGGGAGCCGGACGATTCGACCCTGCTGGGCGATGCCGCGGCTGATCGACTGCCGGACCCACCAGGTGCCGTACGTGGAGAACTTGAAGCCCTTGGTGTAGTCGAACTTCTCCACCGCCCGGATGAGGCCCGTGTTGCCCTCCTGGACCAGGTCGAGCAGCGGCATCTGCGAACGGCCGTACTTGCGGGCCACGGAGACCACCAGCCGCAGGTTCGCGGTGATGAAGCGCTGCATCGCCCGCTGGCCCTCGTCGACCAGGAACTCCAACTCGGCCGTGGTGGGACGCTTGGCGCGCTTGCCGCGCATGCCCGGCGTCACCTCACCGGACAGGATCTGTTCGGCGTACAGACCGATCTCGATGCTCTTGGCGAGCTCGACCTCTTCCTCCGCGGTGAGCAGCGGAGTCTTCGCGATACCCTCTAGATAGAGGCCGACCGCGTCCTTGCCGTCTATGCCTTCTGAAACTCGCGTACGAGTTGTGCTTACCACCACGTCGGGCCCCTTTCGTTGCCACTCAGAAGTCCTAACGCGCCAGGGGCACATCAGGATTCCGCCGGAGCCCTGAAGAAACCCTGAGACCTGACCCCTGGACTGTGCTAGAGATTCGGAGCCGTACGGGTCGCTGGATGCGCGGACTGCTCGTGGGAATGTGGAGCGGTGCACACCGACTGCCCGAAGAAGATGGTCTTCGGCCCGTGCGGTGGCGTACGTCCCGATCTGGCGTGCGAGATGGGGCCGTTCCGCTGCGCGTTCCTGGCCGACGAGGCGTCCGCCGTTTCGTGGCTCGGGCCTACATCCCAGCGTCCGCCGATCGCGGCGCCGTTGGTGCTCACCGACCTCAGCGTGCCGCCGGCCGACGCGGACACCCTTGCGACCACCGCGCGGGTTCTGGCGCCGACCTGCGACGCCGTTCTGGTCGGGGATCACCAGGACCGCCGGGACTTCCCTCCGGTCCTGCTGGCGCGGATGATCGCCGACGCCGGGGCGAGGCCCTGGGTGACCTTGGCCTGCCGGGACCGGAACCGAGCGGTCCTGGAGACCGAACTGGCCGGACTTCGCCACGACGGGCTGGCCACGGTGCTCTGCGTGACCGGCGACGGGCGCGCTTACGACGTACGACCCGACATCACCCAGGTCTTCGACCTGGACGGCACGCGGCTGGCCGCCTTGGCCGCCACGATGGGTTTGCCGGTCGCGGTGGCCGAGACGCCGACCGCCCCGCCGATGGACCTCCGGGCCTCGCGGCTCGTCACGAAGCAGTCCGCCGGGGCACAGGTAGCCGTTCTCAACCACGTCCGCACGCCGGCGTCGGTCGGTGAGTTCATCGCGGCCACGCGCGCCGCCGGCCTGACCATCCCGGTGGTGGGATCGGTGGCCGTGTTCACCGACGACCGCTCGGCGGCGGTGTTGGCGGCGCTGCCCGGACTCGAGATCGAGCCGGCCATCGTGCGTACGGTCCTGTCCGCCGCCGACCCGGTGGCCGCCGGCATCGACGCGGCCGTCGTGGAGGCCCGGGCGCTGCTGGCGGCCGGCGCGGCCGGCGTGAACCTGTCGGGCCTGGCCTCCGCTCGCGGCACCGCCTTCGCTGCCTCGGTCCAGGCCGAGATCGGTGATCGGGTCCGGGACGGCTTGCGGTGAGCGACCCCGACTCGGACCCTGCTTCCGATCCCGCTTCGGACCCTGCTTCTGATCCTGCTTCTGATCCCTTGGCGGCCGAGTTCAACACCGTGGCCGCGTGGACGGCCGAGGTGGCCCTTGATCTCGGACCCGACCACTACCTGCCGGCCGGCTGCCGGGGGAGCGGGAGTCCGGCCATGCTGCGCTGGTTCCTGGAGCGGCTGGACGTACGGGCGGGCTCGCGGATGCTGGACTGCGGCGCCGGAGTCGGCGGCCCGGCGGCCTTTGCCGCGGCCGAGACCGGCGTCGCTCCCGTGCTCACCGATCCCGAGCACGGAGCGTGCCGAGCCGCGCGGGAGCTCTTCGGCTTGCCGGTGGTCCAGGCGTCGTCGGCGCTGCCCTTCCGATCCTCCGCCTTCGATGTTGTGTGGTGCCTCGGAGTTGTGTGCACCGTGGCGGACCAGTCCCATCTGCTGCGCGAGTTGCGGCGGTTGCTGGAGCCGGCCGGCCGACTCGGCCTGCTCGTCTTCGTTGCCGAGTCGGAGAGTTTGTCGGAGCAGCCGGCCGGGAACAACTTCCCGACTCTTGCGCGCCTGAAGGGTCTACTGGCCGGCGCCCGGTTGGACGTCGTGGACAGTGCGACCACCACCGACTTCGCGGCGGGCCCGAGCCTCTGGCGTGAGCAGGTGGACGCCGTCGATGCGGAACTGGAGCGCCGGCACGGGGATGACCCGGCGTGGCACACGGCCAGTCGGCAGGCCGCGATGATCGGCCGACTGCTCGAACGAGGCGAGCTGGTCGGCACCGCGCTCAGCGTTCGCTGTGCTTGATCGGATCGTGCTTGATCGGGCTGCGGGTGATCTGGTCGACGATCCAGGCGTACTCGAATGCCGTCTCCCGCCAGCTCGCGTAGCGGCCGCTGACTCCGCCGTGCCCCGCCGACATCTCCGTCTTGAGCAGGATGGGCCGTTCGGGGGCGTTGGTGGCGACCTGCCGGAGCGCGGCCACCCATTTGGCCGGTTCGACGTAGAGCACGCGGGTGTCGTTGAGGCTCGTGGTGGCGAGGATGGCGGGGTAGCTCGTCGCTCGCAGGTTCTCGTACGGGCTGTAACTCCTCATGTACGCGTAGATGTCCGGATCGTGCAGCGGGTCGCCCCACTCCTCCCACTCGATCACCGTGAGGGGCAGCTCGGGATCGAGGATGGTGGTCAGGGCGTCGACGAACGGCACGGAGGCGTGGATGGCCCGGAACTGCTCGGGAGCCAGGTTGGCCACCGCGCCCATCAGCAGACCGCCGGCGCTGCCGCCGCGCGCGGCAAGCCGGTCGGTGGCGGTGTACTTCGCGGCCACCAGGTGCCGAGCGCAGGCCACGAAGTCGGTGAAGGTGTTCTTCTTGGTGGTGGTCTTACCGTTCTCGTACCAGCGCCGCCCCAACTCACCGCCGCCGCGCACGTGGGCGATGGCGTAGACGATGCCCCGGTCCAGCAGGGACAGGCGGGAGATATTGAAGGTGGGATCCATCGAGATCTCGTACGACCCGTATCCGTACAGCAGCAGCGGCGCCGACCCGTCCAGCGGCACGTCGGCACGCCGGACCACCGAGATCGGGACCTCGGTGCCGTCGTCGGCTCCGCCCACGTCCGCTCCTGCACGTAGCGTTCCGGCCGGTACGGCCCGTGGACCGGATCGTCGAGCACCGGAGTCTGCTTCAGCAAGATCAACTCGTCTGCGTCGAGGCGGTAGTCGTAGATCGAGGCCGGGGTCAGCAGGGAGCTGTAGCTGACCCGCACCGCCGCCGTGTCGTAGTCGGGCCCGCCCGGTGAGTCGACGGTGAACAGGGGCTCGTCGAAGGCGATGTCGGCGCCGGTGTCCAACCCCCCGTCGGCCGATCGGGGGATGACGTGCAGTCCGGTCAGACCGTTGCGCCGCAGCGAGACGACGACGTGCGAGGCGTACGCGTCGGCGCCGAGCAGCCGGACCCCGGGCCGGTGAGGCAGGACCGGTCGCCACTGGTCCGGGCTCGACGCGAGCAGTGGCGCCTCCGCCAGTTCGAAGTCCTCGGCGCCAGCGTTGTGCAAGATCAACAGCCGGTCGCCTGCGGGCTCGACCTCGTACTCGACGCCCTGCCGCCGGGCAGCGACCAACCGCGGCTCTCCTTCCGGCTCGTGCGCCGGCAGTAGCCAGGCCTCCGACGTCAGCCGGCTGCCGCTGCTGATCACGACCCACCGGTCGTCGCGGCTGCTGTCCACGCCGACCCAGAACCGTTCGTCGGCCTCGGTGAAGACGCTGATGTCGTCGGCCGGGTCGACGCCGAGCCGGTGCCGGAATACCACGTACGGCCGCCAGGCCTCGTCGGGACGGGTGTAGAAGAGGTGCTCGTTGCCGGCCCACGCGGTCCCGTACGCGGTGTCGGGGATCTCGTCGGCGAGCAGGTCGCCGGTGACCAGATCTTTGACCTTGAGGGTGAAACGTTCGTCGCCGCTGGTGTCGACGGAGTAGGCCAGCCGCCGGCCGTCGGGGGAGACCGCGTACGCCCCGAGGGAGAAGAACTCGAATCCGGCCGCAAGGGCGTTGGCGTCCAGCAGCACCTGCTCGCCGGTGATCGACTGCTCCGGGTCGGGCGGGGCGGTACTCGCGGCGGGGGCGCGGCAGTAGATCGGGTACTCCGAGCCTTCGAGGGTGCGGACGTAGTACCAGAAGGCGTCGCCGCCGGAATGGGTCGAGCGCACCGGAACGGTGAGGTCGGTCTCCTGCGTACGGGCCTTGATCTCGCCGAAGATCGCCTCGCTCAGGTCCTTCACATGACCGGTTTGGTCCTCGGTGTAGGCGTTCTCGGCCTCCAGGTAGGCGATGACCTGCGGATCGTCCTTCGCCCGCAGCCACTCGTACGGATCGTCGAAACGGTCCCCGTGGTGGACGCGGGTGATCGGGCGGCGGTCGGCGACGGGCGGCGGGCGGTCGGGCACGGGGAGGGAGCTTAGTGCCGAACACAGACGGACGACATCGCTCGGGTTCGTAGGCCTAGCTCGACCTGCAGATCGAGCGACGCCTACGAAATCGAGCGACGTCGAGGCCGGAGGCCGCAGTTCCTGATCGTCGCCGGTCACGAGGAACCCTCGAGCCCCATGCGCGCATCGGCGTCGATGGGCCAGGATGTCGGTATGGGAGCTGAGGTTGACGAGCGGCAGTTCACCCGCGAGGACCGGACCCGGTACCGGGAGAAGGTCCGCCGGTGCCTCGACGTGCTGGCCCGGATGCTGACGGAGTCCCGTTTCGACTTCGAACGTCCCATGACGGGCCTGGAGATCGAGCTCAACCTCGTCGACTGGGACGGTCAGCCGGCGATGCGCAACGCCGAGGTGCTGGCCGCCATTGCCGACCCCGCCTTCCAGACCGAGCTCGGCCGGTTCAACATCGAGATCAACGTGTCTCCGCGACGCCTCGGTCAGGGTGGGTTCGCCTCGTTCGAGAAGTCCGTACGCGACGCGTTGAACGCCGCGGACGACCGGGCCAAGGAGATCGGCGCTCAACTGGCCATGGTCGGCATCCTGCCGACGCTCCGCCCCGAGCACGTGACGTTGGACAGCGTGAGCGAGAACCCGCGCTACTCGCTGCTGGACCAGCAGATCTTCGCCGCCCGTGGTGAGGATCTCGAGATCATCATCGACGGGGTCGAGCGGCTCGACATGGTTTCCGACACGATCATGCCGGAGGCCGCATGCACCTCGACTCAGGTGCATCTGCAGGTCAGTCCGGAAGATTTCGCCGGCTACTGGAACGCGGCGCAGGCCATCGCCGGCATCCAGGTGGCGGTCGGGGCCAACTCCCCGTACCTGTTCGGTCGTGAGCTGGTGTCGGAGTCGCGCATCCCGTTGTTCGAGCAGAGCACCGAGACCCGCAGCGAGGAACTCAAGGCCCAGGGCGTCCGGCCGCGGGTCTGGTTCGGAGAGCGGTGGATCACCTCCATCTTCGACCTGTTCGAGGAGAACGCGCGCTACTACCCGGCGCTCCTGCCGATCTGCAGCGACGAGGATCCGGTGGAGGTCCTCGACGCCGGCGGGGTGCCGAGCCTTGACGAGCTCAAGCTGCACAACGGCACCGTGTACCGCTGGAACCGACCGGTGTACGACGTCAGCGGCGGCGCCCCGCACCTGCGGGTCGAGAATCGTGTCCTGCCTGCCGGGCCGACGGTCGTGGACACGATGGCGAACGCGGCCTTCTTCGCCGGTCTGGTGCGCTTCCTGGCCGATGAGGATCGCCCGATCTGGTCGCAGATGTCCTTCCAGGCCGCGACCGAGAACTTCGCCGCCGGCATCCGGCACGGCATCAACGCCGAGGTGTACTGGCCACGGATCGGCCAGGTGAAGGTCGCCGAACTCGTGGTCCGCAAGCTGTTGCCCATGGCGGCGCAGGGGCTGCAGAGCTGGGACGTCGACGAGGCCGAGTCGTCGCGGCTGCTCGGGATCATCGAGCGCCGCTGTCTGCGTGCGGCCAACGGGGCGACGTGGCAGACTGCGGACGTGGCGCGGCGGCAAGCCGCGGGTGAGAGCCGTGACGAGGCGATCCGCGGGATGCTGCTGGCCTACCTGGACCGGATGCACAGCAACGAGCCCGTTCATCTGTGGCCCAGCTGATCGGGCCCGCGAGTCGATGGGAGTGCAGAGATGACGGAAACGGCCACCGCGGAGAAACAGGTCAGCGACGGCACTTCGGTCATCGTGGTCGGGTACTCGGCGAAGCCCGAGGGCAAGGCCGCGTTGCAGCGGGCCGTGGCCGAGGCGCAGCTCCGCAACTCCCGTCTCATCGTGGTCCACACCTCGCCCGACGCGGAGGTCGACGAACTCACCGGCGAGCTCGAGGGGCTCGGGGTCCCGTACGAGGTCAAGCAGGCGCCGGATGCACTGGATCCGGCCGAGGAGCTGATCAATGCCGCTGACTCCGCGGACGCAGAGTTCATCGTGATCGGCCTGCGGCGTCGCTCACCCGTCGGGAAGTTGTTGCTCGGCAGCAACGCACAGCGGGTGCTGCTGGATGCCTCCTGCCCGGTGCTCGCCGTCAAGGCCGAGTCCGTCTGAGCCGTCGGCAACGGGCGCCCGGAGCCGGTCGCAGCGCGTCCTGAACCCGTCGAAGCACGCTCCGAGCCTGTCGAAGGGTCCCTGCCCGCGAAAGTCGCTCGACTTGTCCAGTGGCGTGTTGGCATCTGGTTTGGCGTTCCGTGTCACAATGACGATGGAGCACCTATTGACATCCAATGGGCGCTGCCTGCCCTGAAGTTGAACGCAGCCGAGAGGTACTTTGTGACACCCCCTCCCAAGGTTCGTACGTCGCCACCCGTCCTGGACGCAGCGACCGGCAGGGCAGGTCAGATAACGGCACCGGCCGACCGGAAGGCTGCGGCCGGCAAGACGACCAGCAAGAAGGCGGCTCTCAAGGCCGTGGAGAGCGCCGACGCCAGCGCGGAGGTGGAGGCTCCGGGAACGTCCTCCGCCAAGGAGCCGCCGGTCAAAGCAGCCCCCAAGGCAGCGACCAAGAAGGCGACGGCGGCCCCAGCGAAGTCGGGCTCGAAGGGCCCGGCCAAGAAGGCGACGGACGGACCCGCGGTGCTGAACGGCGTGGAGACGCCGGACGCGGTCGATCCCGACGCCACCGGTGATGATCCGGAGGGCTCGGACCCGGAGCTGACCCCCGAGCTGGCGACCGAACTCACCAGCGAGTTGGCCGCCGAGCTGACCCCTGAACTGACGGCCGAACTGCTCGTCGAGGTCGACGGCGACGAGGTCGTGCTCACCGTCGGCGGCAAGAAGCGCACCCTGGACGACGTCGACGAGTCCACCTTCGAACCGGCCGAGGAGACCAAGCTCGAGAAAGAGCTGGTCGAGGACGAGGGCTTCACCCTCTCCGAGGCGGACGACGCCGACGAGCCCGAGCAGCAGGTGATGGCGGCCGGCGCGACCGCCGACCCGGTGAAGGACTACCTCAAGCAGATCGGCAAAGTCGCACTGCTGAACGCCGAGCAGGAGGTCGAGCTCGCCAAGCGGATCGAAGCTGGCCTCTTCGCCGACGAGAAGCTGAACGACGACGCGCTGAAGGTGAAGGCGGTCGAGGTCGACGACTTCGACTGGATCGCCGAGGACGGCCGGCGAGCCAAGAACCACCTGCTCGAGGCCAACCTGCGCCTGGTGGTCAGCCTCGCGAAGCGCTACACCGGTCGGGGCATGTTGTTCCTGGACCTCATCCAGGAGGGCAACCTCGGTTTGATCCGCGCGGTCGAGAAGTTCGACTACACGAAGGGCTACAAGTTCTCCACGTACGCGACGTGGTGGATCCGGCAGGCGATCACCCGGGCCATGGCCGACCAGGCCCGAACGATCCGCATTCCGGTGCACATGGTCGAGGTCATCAACAAGCTGGCTCGGGTACAGCGGCAGATGCTGCAGGACCTGGGCCGCGAGCCCACCCCGGAGGAGTTGGCGCGCGAGCTGGACATGACCCCGGAGAAGGTCGTCGAGGTCCAGAAGTACGGCCGGGAGCCCATCTCGCTGCACACCCCGCTGGGCGAGGACGGCGATTCGGAGTTCGGCGACCTGATCGAGGACTCCGAGGCGGTCGTGCCCGCCGACGCGGTCAGCTTCACCCTGCTGCAGGAGCAACTGCACGACGTCCTGGACACCCTGAGCGAGCGCGAGGCCGGGGTCGTCTCGATGCGCTTCGGCCTCACCGACGGGCAGCCCAAGACGCTCGACGAGATCGGCAAGGTCTACGGGGTGACCCGAGAGCGCATAAGGCAGATCGAGTCCAAGACGATGAGCAAGCTGCGCCACCCCTCCCGCTCGCAAGTCCTCCGCGACTACCTCGACTGACCCGCCTCTCGACGAGCCTCCCGCCCTCGTACTCTCAACGTCGCTCGGGTTCGTAGGCGTAGCTCCATCTGCATATCGAGCTACGCCTACGAACCCGAGCGACGTGGGATTGAGGCGGGTCATCGGCGGCCTCGGGCGAATGCTCGGTCCAGCCGGTCGCGAATGATCTGTGGTCGGAACAGCTCCGTCCAGATCCAGCGGACCACCTGCCAGCCCAGATCGCGGAGTTTGTCCTCACGGAGCTTCTCCCGGATCACGGCCTCCTCGATGGTTTCGTCCTTGCGGAGGAGGCGCCGATACTTCACCCGGCCGTCGAACTCGCCGAGCGTGCGGAACTCTGGCCACGCGAAGTCCGTACGAGCGACGAACCGATCGAGATCGTCGAACACGTCGAACTGCGGCTCGGGAGCAGGAAGCCCCAGCTCATGACAGCGGACGCGGCTGAACGACTCACCGACGCTCTCGCTGCGCGGATCGAGGAAGGCGATCACCCGTCGGGCTTGGGCAGCGCCCGGCCAGCGCCTCACTCGCTCGACGACGTCAGCGAGTTCGATCGGGTCGAGGCCAAGGACGAGAGCTCGATCGCCAACAGCAACGCTCTGGTCGAAGGGCATGGTCCGAGCCAGATCGCTGACCGTGCGGGCCAGCGAGGTCACCACGATGTCGTCCACGACGGTGATCTCGTCCGGAGCAAGTCTCGCACCGTGAACGTGTACCGCCGACCGCCGGACACCGCCGCCGTGGCGATCGCGCGTGACGTGAACCTGCCGGACGGCCGCGGGAAAGACCGGTAGCCCGTGCATCACGGCGGCCGAGCCGTGACTGATGGCGGCTCGGGGATGAAGCTGGGGAACCGTTCCGTCGATGAGTCGCCGGTGATCAGCGGCGAGGCGGTCGTACTCATCCTCACCGTCAGCGGCCGTCGACTCGGCTGGATCAGCAACGGCGTACGCGCCACGGCGGAGCCGGAGCAGATTGCCACTCCGTTCGAGCCGAGCGACCTCATCAGTGGTGAAACCGCGGCCGACGAGGTCGCGAGTGAGGATGACGTTGTCCACGCGGTGAGCCCATCAGCCTCGTGCACCCGGGGAAAGCCCCCCAGCGTGATCTGTGGATGAGCGTCCAACGCCGTCCACAGCGCCGCGTAACCCCCTTCCAGCAACGTCGCTCGGGTTCGTAGGCGTAGCTCCATCTGCAGATCGAGCTACGCCTACGAACCCGAGCGACGTTGGGTCTGGAGCCTGGCGGGTGGGGTCTGGGGTCGGGCGCCCGGTGGGTGGTTGGGGTGGCAGGGGCGGTGTGGGGTCAGGGGGCTGGGCGGGCGGCTTGAGCGATGTCGGCCAGGGCGTCGAGGGCGGCGGGCAGGGGTTGGCACCAGCTCGACGGGGGGACCGGGCGCATGATGACGCCGGCGACGGTGATGGCCGAGGCGGGAACGATGATGCCGATCGCCGGGCAGGGCGTCTCGTCGGGGTTCTGCCACCAGGGCAGTTGCTCGTCGGGAAGCGACCAGGCGGCGGCCCACGCGTCGAGCAGCCGTTCGCCGTCGGGGCTGGCGGCGTCCAGGACGTACGGCTCCAGCGGCAGCGTGCCGGGGAAGCGCCCCGGCCCCAGGCACACGACGATCCGCTCGACGTCGACCTGCTCGACCAGCCGTACGACAGGAAGCTCGGCACCAACCCCCGTACAGGTCTCCGCACCTTCCCCGGGCCGGAACTCGGTGAGGCGCACACCGCGTACGGGACCCGGGCCGAGGTCGGGACGGATCACGCGCGATCCACCCGAGGCACGGATCGCCAACGCGCCCACGACAATCGCAACCAACACCGCCGCGACCACCATCACCAGCCGGCGCCGGCCGCGAAACCACGAAGGCCCCGACCAACCGGTCGGGGCCTCAGACATCGGCGTGATCGATCAGCTGATGCGCTCCGACTCGTCGTGGATCTCGAGGGCGACCTGCTTCAGCTTGTCGGCGTGCTCCTTGCCGTGGTGGGCGCAGAAGAGAAGCTCGAAGCCGCTGGCCATCGTCACCCGGACGTAAGCCTGCGCGCCGCAACGATCGCAACGGTCGGACGCGTTCAACGCCGCGCCCTCGACGACGGTGGTGCTCATGATGGCCCTCTCTTCCGGCAGAGGTTGGCTGTCTGGTCGTGCACTGCTGATTCTGCATTCCCGGTCCAAGTCCTCGACCGATGCATCTAGTCAACATCCAAGCAGGCCTCGATTGTTCCTTTTCGGCGTACCGGATACATGACTCTTGTGTAACAAGTGCGACGTGCCGGGGTGAGTCGGCTCGCCGCGATACCCTCGGCGAGTGCCGAGCATCTCCGTCACCACGCCTGCCGCCGGCGCCCATTCGACCAACAAGGCGGTGGCCGAGAGCCGGGACTACGAGGCGAGACATCTCCTAGTCCTGGAGGGTTTGGAGGCCGTCCGCAAGCGCCCGGCGATGTACATCGGGTCGACCGACACACGCGGTCTCATGCACTGCCTGTGGGAGATCATCGACAATTCCGTCGACGAGGCGCTGGGCGGATTCGGTAGTGAGATCTTGATCACGCTGAACGGCGACGGCAGCATCTCGGTCGCCGACCACGGCCGGGGCATCCCGGTCGACAAGGAGCCGCGCACCGGCCTCTCCGGGGTCGAGGTCGTGTTCACCAAGCTGCACGCGGGCGGCAAGTTCGGTGCCGGCTCCTACAACGCCACCGGCGGCCTGCACGGCGTCGGCTGCTCGGTGGTCAACGCCCTCGCCTCCCGGCTCGACGTCGAGGTCGACCGCGACGGCGCCACCTGGGCGATGTCCTTCCGGCGCGGGGTGGCCGGCACCTTCGACGGCACCGGACCGACGGCCAAGTTCACCCCCGACAACGCGTTGCGCAAGATCGGACGGGTCAAGCGGGGGATCAGTGGCACCCGCGTCCGCTACTGGCCGGATCGGCAGATCTTCCTGAAGGAGGCTCAGCTGTCGCTGACCGACCTGTACGACCGGGCGCGGCAGACCAGCTTCCTCGTCCCCGGACTGGCCCTGGAGGCGGTGGACGCCCGCACTGCGGAGGTCACCACCGAGCGCTTCCGGCACGCCGGCGGCATCACCGAGTTCTGCGAGTTCCTGGCGCCCGACGAGGCGCTGACCGACGTCGTACGGCTACAGGGCAGCGACCAGTTCGTCGAGACCGTACCGATGCTCGACGACGACGGGCACATGACGCCGACCGACGTCGAACGCCAACTCGACATCGACATCGCCGTGCGCTGGGGCACCGGCTACGAGACCAGGACCCAGTCCTACGTCAACATCATCGCCACCCCGAAGGGCGGCACGCACGTCGCCGGCTTCGAGCGGGGGATGAGCCGGGCCTTCGTGGCCGGACTCCAGAACACCCGCTTGCTGAAGGCGGGGGAGGAGATCACCAAGGACGACATCACCGAGGGTCTGACCGCGGTGGTCACCGTTCGGCTGGCCGAGCCGCAGTTCGAGGGCCAGACCAAGGAGGTGCTCGGCACCCCGGCGGTCTCCCGGCTGGTCACCAAGACCACCGAACGGGAGCTGACGGCTTTCCTGACCTCCACGAAGGGCGCCGTACGGGCCCAGAGCCGGCCCCTACTGGAGAAGGTGGTGAACGCCTCCCGGGCCCGGGTGGCCGCCCGCCAGCACCGGGAGACGCAGCGGCGCAAGACCGCCTTGGAGTCCTCCTCCCTCCCGCCCAAACTCGCCGACTGCCGCAGCGCCGATCCCGAGCGGTCCGAGTTGTTCATCGTCGAGGGGGACTCCGCGATGGGTACGGCCAAGCTGGCCCGGGACTCGGAGTTCCAGGCGCTGTTGCCGATCCGCGGCAAGATCCTCAACGTACAGCGCGCCTCGATCGGCGACATGCTCAAGAACGCCGAGTGCGCCGCCATCATCCAGGTGGTCGGGGCCGGGTCGGGACGCACCTTCGATCTGGAGGCCGCCCGGTACGGCAAGGTCATCTTCATGGCCGACGCCGACTCCGACGGCGCCCACATCCGCTGCCTGCTGGCCACACTGTTCTTCCGCTACATGCGGGAGCTGGTCGACGCCGGTCGCGTGTTCACCGCCGTACCGCCGCTGCACCGCTTCGAGCTGACCAACCCCAAGAAGGGGCAGGAGCGCTACATCTACACCTACTCCGACGCGGAGTACCAGCGCAAAGCCGCCGAGCTGACCAAGAAGGGCATCACCTTCAAGGAGCCGCAGCGCTACAAGGGGCTGGGCGAGATGGACGCCGACCAGCTGGCCGACACCACGATGAGCCCGCGGCACCGCACGCTGCGGCGGATGACCGTGGACGACGGCCGGGAGGCCGAGCAGATCTTCGAGATGCTCATGGGCAACGACGTGGCGCCCCGCAAGGAGTTCATCGTCGAGGGCGCGTACGCCCTGGACGCCGCGGCCATCGACGCCTGAGGGCGGCTCAGACGACCAGCGACACGACCTCGGAGAGCTCGCCGGTGTCCACGTCGTAGAGAAAGCCGCCGATCGTGACGCGTCCCGCCAGATGGCGGTGGTAGGCCAGCCGCTCGACGTCCTCGCGCAGGCGCGCCTCCTGGTCCGGCGAGGCTCCGATGGCCAGGTCGGCGAGGTCCTCACCGGTGGCCGCCGCCACGCGGGCGATGATGTCGGCGTCCTCGCCGCTGGCCATCGCGCAGCGGGTGTGCGGGACCACGAGGATCCGTTCGACGCCGAGCAGGTGCACGCCGAGGATGCAGCCGACGAGGGCGTCGTGGGTGACCCGACCGCCCGGAGTGCGCATGATCTTGGCGTCGCCCACCCGGAGGCCGATCATCTCCAGTGGCTCGATCCGGGAGTCCATGCAGGTCACCATCGCCACCCCGGCGTGGGCGATGCCGTCGAAGCCGCCGAGGGAGAACCGCTCTCGGTACTCGGCGTTGCCCTCCAGGAGGTCGTCGAACTCGTGTGCCACGCAGGTCAGCGTAGGACCCGATTGTTACGACCTCCTTTCGAAGCTGCTCGTGCGTCTCAGGCGCCTGGGACCGGCCTCTTCCTCCTCGATCGTCGACGCGCAGACCTCGTGCCCGTGCGCCGCTCGTCCATTCGTGCGCGTCGACTCCTCGTCGTCAGAGCCCGGCCGCGCCTGAGACACCCGACACTCGCAGCTTGTTTCGAAGCTGCTCGTGCGTCTCAGGCGCCTGGGACCGGCCTCTTCCTCCTCGATCGTCGACGCGCAGACCTCGTGCCCGTGCGAGGCTCGTCCATTCGTGCGCGGCGACTCCTCGTCGTCAGAGCCCGGCCGCGCCTGAGACACCCGACACTCGCAGCTTGTTTCGAAGCTGCTCGTGCGTCTCAGGCGCTCCGGACCGGCCTCGGCCGCGCTTCTGAGACCCTGACACTCGCAGCTTTCGAGGCGGGAGGTCTAGCCTCGGCGTATGGCTGCGCGGCTACTGGAGCGCGACGCAGAACTCGAGACTCTCGCCCGCGTGGCGAGCGAGGCGGCGGATGGCAACGGGTCGATCGTCCTCGTGCACGGCGAGGCCGGAATCGGCAAGACCAGCCTGGTCGGCGCGCTGAGGTCCCAGCTGCGGCCGGAGACCCGGATGCTGGTGGGTTTCTGCGACGCACTTAGCACGCCGCGGCCGCTGGGCCCGTTCCGCGACCTGGCTCGCATCGTGGGCGATCCCCTGGCCGGCGCGCTCGCGGCCGGGGACCGCACCGCCGTCGCCGACACCCTCCGTGACGAACTGGTCCGGGAGCAGCCGTCGGTCGTCGTGATCGAGGACGTGCACTGGGCCGATGAGGCGACGCTGGACACCCTCCGGTTGCTGGTCCGGCGGATCCGCCCCCTGCCAGCCGTCCTCGTGCTGACCTACCGCGACGACGAGCTGGGACGCAACCATCCGCTGACCCAGCTGCTCGGAGACGCCTCCCACTCGGGCGAGGTCCACCGGCTGGCCATGCATCGGCTGACCGAGCCCGGCGTCCGCGCCATGCTCAGCGGCAGTGCCCTGGACCCCGCCGAACTGTTCTCCCTCACGGCGGGCAACCCCTATTTCGTCAGTGAGCTGGTGGCCTCGGCCGAGGGTTCCCGGGTCCCGGCAACCGTGGTCGACGCAGTCTTGGGCCGACTCAGAAGGCTGCCGATCCCATACCAGTACGTGGTGGAGCAGCTCGCGGTCGTCCCGACCGCCGTTGGCCGGCCGCTTCTCGGTGCCCTGGTGACCGATCCGGGCCCGGCACTCACCGACGCCGAGGAACGCGGTCTGCTGACCATCCGTCCGGATCAGGTGACCTTCCGGCACGAGCTGACCCGCCGGGCCATCGTGGACGCCATGCCGGTCGCCCGGCGGGTCGAGCTCAACCGGCGCGTGCTCACGGCCCTGGAGCAGCTCGATGGGGGTGCCGGCCAACTGGTGCATCACGCCGCGGAGGCCGGCGAGGTGGACGCCGTCGTCCGGTACGCGCCGATGGCGGCCCGGGAGGCCACGACGGCCGGCGCGCACCGAGAGGCCGTTGCCCAGCTCGAAAGGTCGCTGGACCACCTCGAGCGCTATCCGGCGGAGCAGCAGCTCGAGCTGTTGGAGGCCCACGCCATCGAGTGCTACAACACCGGCGCAGCAGACGCCGCGGTCATCTCCCAGAGCGCCGCGGTCGAGTTGCGTCGCCAGTATCCCGACACCCGAGCACTCGGAATGAGCTTGCGCTGGCTGTCTCGGTTCCTCTGGTTCGCGGGTCGCCGGGCGGACGCGGAGCAGGCGGCCGAGCAGACCAGTGCGGTTCTGGCCGAGACCGGCGATCCCGGTCTGCTCGCCTGGGCGCTCAGCAATGAGGCTCAGTTGGCCGCGCTCGCCCATCGCCGCGACGACGGCGCCCGGCTGGCGCGACGCGCCATCGATTTGGCCACGGAAGCCGGCGACCGCGCCGCTTTGTCGCACGCCCTGAACAACCTCGGAGTGTCCCTCTGGTCGGACAGCCGTCGCCAGGGCCTTGGCCCGTTGCTCGAGTCCTTGCGGGTGGCCCTGTCGATCGACGACGTCGAGGAAGCGTGCCGCGCGTACGTCAACATCACGTGGCGCCTGATCGACGACTTCCAGCTCGACGAGGCGACCACGTACTTGGACGAGGTCGTCCGGTTGGCCGAACGCGCCGAGTTCCTGGGCTTTCTCTACTACGTACAAGGCACTCGGGCGCGGCTCCTGCTGGCTCGGGCGCGCTGGGCCGAGGCGATGGACGCCGCGGGGTTGGCGCTGACCGGTCAACCGACGGCGCGCTGCGTCGCGCTCACCGTACTCGCCTCAGCTCGGATCCGGACGGGGTCGGCCGACCCGTCGGAGCCGTTGGCGGAGGCGGCTCAGCTGGCCCGACGGATGGACGAATTGCAGCGGATCGGGCCCGTCACCGCCGCGCGGTGCGAGGCAGCCGCGCTCCGCGAGGACTGGGCCGCGATCGTCGCCGACGCCGTGCCGGTGCACGCGGAAGCCGCCCGGCTCGGGACCTCCGTCCTGCAGGCGGAGCTGGCGTACTGGTTGCGGCGGGCCGGCCGCGACGTCGACGTACCGGACACCGACCATCCGTACGCACTCCAGGCCCGCGGCGACTGGCTGGGCGCGGCGGCCGCCTGGGAACGCCTCGGCGCTCCGTACCACCAGGCCGCGGCCCTGGCCGACAGCAACGAGCCGAAAGCGCTCCTGCAGGCACTGGTCATTCTCGACCGACTGGGCGCCGCGCCGCTCGCCCGGAGGGTACGGTCTCGCCTGCGTCGCCTCGGTGTGCTCAACGTGCCGCGCGGGCCGCGGCCGACCGCACGGCAGCATCCCGCCGGGCTCACCGCGCGGCAACAGGAGGTCCTCGCACTGATCACGCTCGGCCTGACCAACGCGGAGATCGCCAACCGGCTGGTGCTCTCGGCGCGCACGGTCGATCGGCACGTGGCCGAGATCCTCGGCAAGCTCCGCGTCTCCAGCCGCGGTCAGGCCGTCGAACGAGCCCGCGAGCTGGACGCTCAATCTGGGTAGTCCGGTCCGCCAATGTGGGTGCCCGACGCGGATGCCGCGGCCCCCAGACCTTGCGTACACCTGTGCTATGTCCCCGTACGGATCCCAGACGGCCACGCTCAAACCTCGGCAGACGACGTCACTCAGGTGGTCGCGATCGAACGTGACGTCGTTGGCGGGGGCACCACCGAGCCTGTTGCCGCGGCCGTACATCCGTGATGACGGCGTGAGCTGCATCGTGTCGTACTCACGCGTCAACGACCGAATTCGCGAACTGGCCCTGGAGCGAGATGGGTGGCGGCACAACGACCTGCTGAGTCTCGCCTCCGGTTCCGCCGCCGAGGGTCACACTCCCGTTCCGTACGTGCGATCCGACGGGCTCTCCGCGGTCGTGTACCTGTCGAGGAGCGGCCAGATCCACGAGCTCACCCTGGTCGCCGGCGGTTGGCGACACCACAACCTGTCGGTGATGACCGGCGCACCGTTCGCTCTCGATTGGGGGCTGGAGGCCTACGTCCGGTGTGACGGGGTGACGGCCGTCGTCTACCGCGGTCTGGGACACCACATTCACGAGTTGGCTCTCGCGGGTGGCACCTGGACCCACACGGACCTGACCGCCCGCACCGGCGCTCCCACTCCGGGTGCCTTCGACGGTGAACTGCGGGGCCTCGCCCGCACCGACAACGTCAGCTCGGTGGTCTACGTCAGCGGCGACGGCGGGGTGCGCCAGTTCCGTTTGGCCACGAACGGGGCCTGGACGAGCCAGAACCTGACCGGCGACAGCGGCGAACCCAGGGCCGCCCTCCAAGGCTTGGCCAGCTACGTCCGCATGGACGGGCTGAACGCCATCGTCTACCGCGGCGAGGACGAGCACCTCTACGAGCTGACCCAGGGCTCCGGCGGCGAGTTCGATGTGCTGAACGATCTGACCGCCATGACCGGCGCGGCGCCGGCCACGGGGCATGTGCACGCCTTCAACCGGACCGACGGCACCTCGACGGTGATCTATGAGGGTCCCGACTTCCACATTCACGAGCTGACTTTCGAAGGCGGCAGCAGCTGGTCTCACGCGGACCTGACCGCCCTGACCAACAGCAAGCCCGGACTCCAGCCTCACGGCTACGTCCGCGGCGACGGCGCCACCGCGATCGTCTACTACGACCTCGACAACCACATCCGCCAACTCAAGCTCACCTGAGCGCTTTCCAGGAGCTGCAGCAGCCGCTCGGACCGTAGCTGCTCGGGTTCCTGGGCCTTGCTCTGTCTGCAGATCGAGCAGATCCGACGAACCCGAGCAGCTGGGCGGTTAGCGGCGGGGACTGGAGATAGCCGCGATGGGTTGCGGCGCCGGAACGCCGGAGCCGTCACGACGACGATCGGGCGCCGGCAGCTCGACCGGTGCGCCGCTCGGCGCGGCCGCCCAGGCCGGCTCCGAGCCGGCCCAGGCCAGCATGAGGACGTCTTCGCCCTTGAGGAAGCGGTGGCAGCGTACGCCGCCGGTGGCCCGGCCCTTGCCGGGATACTCCGCCAGGGAGGTGACCTTCACCGACCCGGAGTCGGTGCCGGGGAGGGCGCGCGACGTGCCCGAGACGGTGACCACCACCGCCTCGGCCTCAGCACTTGTACGGACGGCGCCGAAGAAGACCACGCTGGCTCCGACCCCCAACCGGATGCCGGCCATCCCCCCACCCGAGCGCCCCTGGGGCCGCACCGCCGCGGCCGGGAACCGCAGCAGCTGGGCGTCGTTGCTGATGAAGATCAGCTCGGCGTCGTCGCCGGTCAGTTCGACGGCACCCACCACCCGGTCACCGGCGTCCAGCCGAATGACCTCCCAGGAGTCCTTGCCCAGCACCTCCGGATTGACCCGCTTCACGACTCCCTGAGCCGTGCCCAGGGCCAGACCGGGCGACGAAAGATCGAGCGTGGTGAGCGAGAGCGGTCGCTCGTCCGACTCCAGGGTCACGAGCTCGCTCACGTGGGTGCCGCCCTGCAGGTTGGTCGCCATGGCGGTGGTGGGCACGGTCGGGAGATCCAGGGCGTTGATCTTGATCAGCCGGCCGGCGGTGGTGACCAGGCCGAGGTCGGCGCGCGCGGTGGTCACGACCGTCGAGACGATCACGTCGTGGTTGGCGCGCTCGCCGCCGCTGGGCAGCGGGTCGGCATGGTCGGTGCGAGCCAGGAGGCCGGCCGACGACATCAGCACCCAGCAGGGATCGTCGGCCACCTCGAGGGGAGGGCCGGCCGCCACGGCCGCCACGCCGCTGGAGGCCAGCAGGATCGTGCGGCGCGGCGTGCCGTGCTGCTGTGCCACCTCGGCCAGCTCCAGTCCGACGACCGCCCGCAGCTGTGCGGGATCGTCCAGGATCTGCGTCAACTCCGCGATCCTCGCGGTCAGTTGGTCACGTTCGGCCTCGAGCTCGATCCGGCTGAACCTGGTCAGCCGCCGCAACGGCATGTCGAGGATGTAGTTCGTCTGCGTCTCGGTCAGCTCGAAGGCTGCCATCAGCCGCCGGCGGGCTTCGGCGACGTCGTCGCTGGAGCGGATGATCGCGATGACGTCGTCGATGTCCAGCATGGCGATGAGCAGACCCTCGACCAGGTGCAGCCGGTCGGCCGCCTTGGTCCGGTCGAACGCCGTACGGCGACGAGTCACCTCGTAGCGATGCTCCAGGTAGACCGTCAAGAGGTCGCGGAGCGTGAGGGTCCGCGGCTGACCGTCGACCAGGGCCACGGAGTTGATGGCGAACGAGTCCTCCATCTTCGTGAGTTTGTACAGCTGCTCGAGCAGCGCGTCGGGGTTGAAGCCATTCTTGACCTCGATGACCAGGCGGGTGCCGTTGGCCAGGTCGGTGAGGTCCTTGACGTCGGCGATGCCCTGCAGCTTGCGGGCCGTGACCAGCGTCTTGATCTGCTCGATCACCCGCTCCGGGCCGACGAGATAGGGCAGCTCGGTGACCACGATGCCCTTGCGGCGCGGGTGCACCTGCTCGATCCGCGCGGTGGCGCGGATGCGGAACGAGCCGCGCCCGGTCTCGTACGCATCCCGGATACCGTCCAGGCCAATGATCTTGCCACCGGTGGGGAGATCCGGGCCCGGGATGAAGCGCTGCAGCTCCTCCAGTCCGGCGTCAGGGTGCTTGATCAGATGCCGTAGGGCGGCCACGACCTCGACCAGATTGTGTGGCGGGCAGTTGGTGGCCATGCCCACCGCGATCCCGCTGGCGCCGTTGACCAGAAGATTCGGGAAGGCGGCCGGCAGCACGATCGGCTCGTCGTCCTTGCCGTCGTAGTTGGGTTTGAAGTCGACGGTGTCGGACTCCAGACCGGTCGTCATGAGCAGAGCCGCCGGGGCCATCCGGCATTCGGTGTAGCGCATGGCCGCCGGCCCTGAATCCAGGGAGCCGAAGTTTCCGTGCCCGTCGATCAGCGGGAGCCGCATCGTCCAGGGCTGCGCCATCCGGACCAGGGCGTCGTAGATCGCGGTGTCGCTGTGCGGGTGGTACTGACCCATGACCTGCCCGACCACCCGGGCGCACTTCACGTGGCCCCGGTCGGGCCGGATCCCCATCTCCTGCATGGCGTACAGGATTCGCCGCTGCACCGGTTTCAGGCCGTCCCGGGCGTCGGGCAGCGCCCGGGAGTAGATGACGGAGTACGCATACTCCAGGAAGCTCGTCCGCATCTCGGAGGAGACGTCGATGTCGACGATCCGCTCGGTGAAGTCGTCGTCGGTGGGGGGTGGAGGTCGGCGTGCCATGTCGGTCTCAGGCTAGTGCGACTCGAAGATCCAGCCGCGCTGTACCACCTCGTGTCGGCGGCGGGCATGTTGTAGGCGATCGGCAAGATGGGTGATCATCGGCCCACGCGTGCGCCGGTCCTGATCGTCGGGGTGGCCGCGGTCATCGCCGATCTCGTCGTCGAAAATCCGGATCCGGACGGTGTTGATGTTGGCCCCGGCGCAGGGGTCGGCCTCGGCGAATTGCGGCGTCGACCCGGTCAGCGCTTGACCGGCTATTCTCCCCGGTGCTGCGTTTTCCGACCACGGTCGACTGCTGCTGGGCCAGACCCGGTCCGATGCTGCGTTATCCGACCACGGTCGACTTCTGCTGCCCAGACGTCCGGGTCGGTGATTCATCCGCTTCGGGAGCCCGGAAAGATCAGTCCGGTGTGGCCTGGCTGCCCGTCGACAGGCTCAGGGCGCGTCCATCACCTTCTTGACGAGCGCGTCCACCTTCTCCACGTACGCCTTCGGGTCGGCCTTGCGTTCCAGGCCCTCGGCGTTCATGTAGCGGACCTTCCCGAACACGTCCCGCTCGGTCCAACCCCGATCGTGCTGCCCGAAGATCCAGGCGACATTGGCGAACGAGTTGGGGTCCCGACCGTCGAGGAAGTAGCGATTGTTGAGGTAGAGCGTGGTGCGGTACGCCTCCTCCGGCGAGCTGGACCACTCCAGGATCTTCTTGCCCCAGTACATCCGCATGTGGTTGTGCAGGTACCCGGTGTGGATCATCTCCCGCATCGCGGCGTTCCAGTACGGGTCGCGGGTGTCGGCCTGCTCCAGCTGTCCCCGCGTGTACGTCGGCGCGCGCTTGTCCGAGGCGTGCGCGGCCAGCGTTCTTCGGGCCCATTCCGGGAGCCCGGAGAACTTGTCGTAGTCCGGGTTGTAGAAGACGTAGTTCATCGGCAGCTCCCGCCGGATGATCAACTCTTCGAGGAAGCCGTCCGCGTTGTCCCCGCCCCGATTCTTCTCGACCTGCCCCTTGATCTGCCCCTTGATCTGCCCCTTGATCTGCAGTGCGATCCACACCGGCGACAGCTGACCGAAATGCAGGTACTTGCTCATGTGTGAGACGTCGTCGGTCTGCGGCTGGTTGCGGTTCTTGACGTAGTCGGAGAACGAGTTCGCCAGGAAGGCCCGGAGTGTCTCCTTGCCGGCCGTCGTACCGCCGGTGAACAGCGGCACCGGCGGCACGTCGCGGTCGAGTTTCAGCCGGCCGGTCAGCTGGTCGACGTCGGACAGGTCCTCGCCCGTCTCGAGGTGCGGCCGGGTGGTGTCACGCAGCTTCGCGGCCGGCAGGTCCACGAGGAAGCGCTCGAGGTGGCCGGTGATCTTGGGCCGGATGGTCCGGGCGGCCGATTCGAGCTTGTCCGACGCCAGTTCGACCGGTACGACGACGTCACCTTCGACCTGCACGACGAGGCACGGTGCCTGTTCAGCCACCTTCTCCCGCCAGCGCCGCTGGTGGCGGAGGTAGCCACGGTCGCAGACGAGCAGGGCGGCGTCGGAGGCCAGCTCGAGGGCGACATCGTCGGGCGCGCCGCGGCGGACCACGAAGGTGATCTTGCGTTTGGCCAGGCTGCGCTCCACGTCGGCCAGGCCCTGCAGCAGGAAGTGGTAGTGCCGGAGGTTGGCCTCGGGGTAGTCGTTCATCAGCCCGAACGCCACCACCAACGGCAGCTTCAGCTCGTTGGCCCGGTGCACCGCGTACTCGAGGGCGGGGTTGAACTCGGCCCGCTGCGACTGTTGCATCCAGTAGCCGACGTAGCGGCCGTCGGCGACCTCGTGGTCGTTGAGCTCGACGACCCGCTCGTCCTGGATGCCTCGATAGGTCTCGCTCACGTCCACACCTTCGTGCCATCCGCAGCGTCTGGATTCACCGATGGACAGCGTGGCGCGCCGGGGTCCTCAGAAACCAGGGCACGCTTGCCGCAGGCGGTCAATTCGATCGTCATCGGGCACGGACGCCGCATGATCGGGATCGAGCCGGCCGAAGACGAGCCTGGGGAGGGCCTCCGCCGGGAGCCGCAGTGTGTTGTCGTCGACGCCGCCGGCCTCGAGGCGGGCCGCCGGATCGAGGGTGAGGAG
Source organism: uncultured Actinomycetota bacterium (assembly GCA_963789345.1). Classification (GTDB taxonomy): domain Bacteria; phylum Actinomycetota; class Actinomycetes; order Propionibacteriales; family Propionibacteriaceae; genus Microlunatus. Next base: position 931,841 of record CAWBKR010000001.1, read on the forward strand.
GAAGCTCCGCTCGGGATCGGTCGTGACGAGCGAGTTCGGCGCGAACCCCGGGACGGGGCGAACCCAGGCCACCGTCTGGGGAAGATCGTCGATCAAGAGCGCCACGGAGTCCGGCGCGAGGGTGGCGCCCGGGTCCAGGCTGACGGCGACGTCCCAGGAGTGCACCGCCTGCTCGGTGAGCCGGGCGGCGAGCAGCCGAGTCAAGTCAGCCGGAGAGCCGAAGAGCTCGACTGTGAACGAGTCCCGCTCGTTCGGCGTCAACGCCTCCATCCGGGCAATGAACGCGTCGTTGGCGGCGTTGCTCAGCCGGATCTGCTCGGCCGGGCTGAACGCGTTCCGGCGATTCCAGATCGGTTCGAGATCGCGGTCCTCCGGAGGAGCGGTGCCGGTCAGTCCGGCGGTGAGCCGGAGGTCGAAGATCTCCGCCTGGCTCCCCAGGTGGGAGGCGACCTGAGCGTTCGACCATCCGGTCGCGTACGAGGGGGCGGCGGTCTGCTCGTCCGTCAGCGACGCGGTGAGGCCGCGAACCGGTCGTGCGCCTGGCGGACGGCGGCCAGCCAGACGATTGCCTGGCGATTGGGCGTGTTCGGCATGGACGCGAACTCCGGTCAGGACAGGAAGGGCTTGAGCTCGTCACCCACGGCCGCGCGGCGGGCCTGCTCGCGGGCGAACAGCAGGCCGTAGGTGAAGCCGTTGTGCCCGGAGCGAATGCCCATCCGGACGCCCTGCTCGCGCAGGAAGGTGGCGCTGACGATGCTGTCCTGGTGCTCGCCGAGCACGTCCTGCAGATCCTTACGATCCGAGATGATCTTCTCGGCCTTGCTGCCCCACTCCGGCAACGCGAGCTCGACGGCGTACCGGGCCCTCTTGCCGGCCTTGCGGGCGCTGTGGAAGAACTCATCGGCCTCCTCGTCGTGCTCGTCGTAGGCGGCCATCGCCCGGGCCAGTCGCTTGTCGAGCTTCATGTTCGCCTTGTCCACGTACTTCTTCACCTTCTCGGCCGGCACATCAGCCTTGTCGGTGAAGGGAGTTTCACTGCGCCACCGTCGCAGCTCGGCCACCAGCGACCGGTAACGCTCAGAGTCGAGGGCGGCCAGGACCTCCTGCCAGCCGGCCTGGTGCTGGACGCCGATCTCGGCCTGGATCTGTCGGGCGACCGGTCCGACCACGAGCTCGGGCGGCAGGTCCGCCAGCTGCTCCGCCAGCCGCTTGCCGAGGATGTCGAGGTCTCGTACGGTGCCGAGCACGCCCGCCCACCACACGAGTTCCTCCTCCAGGGCGGCGGAGCGTTCGGCCTCGAACAGCGGCGCGTGCGTACGGATGGTGCTCCGTAACCGGCGCACGCCGACCCGGGTCGGGTGGATGATGTTCTCCCGCTGCCGCAGTCCTGCTTCGGCGTCGATGATCACAGTGCACTGCTCAGCGAGGTACTCCAGTGCCAACTCGCGCAAAGTGTTCGGTGCCATCAAAAACCCCTACCAGTCGAAGTCGCTGTCGAAAAACTCGTGGTCGCCGCGGCCGGATCGTTCCTGCTCGGCCCGAGCTTGTTCGGTACGGCGCAGCTCGACCCGCCTGATCTTGCCGCTGACGGTCTTGGGAAGCTCCGCGAACTCCAGCCGGCGGATCCGCTGGTAGGGAGCCAGCCGCTGTCGGGCGTGGATCAAGATCGACTGTGCGGTGGCGCGATCCGGAGCGTGACCCTCCGCCAGCACCACGTACGCCTTCGGAACGGACAGCCGGATCTCGTCCGGCGCCGGCACCACCGCGGCTTCGGCGACGGCCGCGTGCTCGATGAGCACCGACTCGAGTTCGAACGGACTGATCCGGTAGTCACTGGCCTTGAACACATCGTCCGCCCGGCCGACGTAGGTCAGGTAGTCGTCGTCGTCACGGTGCACCACATCGCCGGTGTGGTAGGTGATCCCGGCGAAGGCCTCGGTGTTCTTGTCATGATCGAAAACGCCGGCGCGCTCCTGGTATCCGGTCATCAGCGGGAGCGGCCGCGGATCCAGCCGCAGGCACAACTCGCCGTCGTGGTCGTCGGGCTGCCCCGTGCTCGGATCGATCAAGATCACCTGGTAGCCGGGCAGCGCACGACCCATTGAGCCTGGCCGCAGCGGCTGCTCGGGCGGATTCCCCACCTGAGCGGTGGTCTCGGTCTGGCCGTAGCCGTCGCGGATCGTGATCCCCCAGGCGGCGCGGACCCGCTCGATCACCTCCGGATTCAGCGGCTCGCCCGCCGACAGGGCCTCGCGGATCGACATCCGCGCCGCCGACAGGTCGACCTGGATCAGCATCCGCCACACCGTGGGCGGAGCGCAGAACGTGGTGACGCCGGTGCGCTCCATCACGGCCAGAAGATCGTGAGCCTCGAAACGGTCGTAGTTGTAGACCACGACGGCCGCGCCGGCCAGCCAGGGAGCGAAGAAGTTGCTCCAGGCGTGCTTGGCCCAGCCGGGGGAGGAGATGTTGAGGTGCACGTCGCCGGGGCGCAGACCCATCCAGTACATCGTCGACAGGTGGCCGATCGGGTACGAGACGTGGGTGTGCTCGACCAGCTTGGGCAACGCGGTCGTGCCGGAGGTGAAGTAGAGCAGCAGGGGATCACTGCTCTTGCTCACTCCCGGGAAGTGCGGATCGCGGCCGCGGAAATCCTCGAGATCGTAGGGAATCCATCCTTCGACAGGCGCAGGATGCGCACCGATCAGAATCCGCCCCAAAGGCGGCTGCAGGCCCTCGAACTTCGCCAGCTCACCGGAGCCGGCGACCAGGAGCCTGGCGTCACCGCGTTCGACCCGGTCTTCGAGGTCCTTGGCCGACAACTGCGGAGTGGCCGGGATGATCACCGCGCCGACCCGGATGGCGGCCAGCATGATCTCCCACAGCGGAACGCAGTTGCCCAGCACGACCAGGATCCGGTCACCGCGGCGTAGCCCGAGGTCGGTCAGAAAATGCGCGGCCGCGATCGAGGAATCGGCCAGCTCACGGAACGTCAGCTTCGTTTCGTCGTCGGGGTCGATCACCCACAGCGCGAGGCCGTCGGGATCCTCCTCGGCCAGCCCGTCGAACCACTCGGTGGCGAAGTTGTAGACCGGCATCTCCGGCCAGCTGAAACTCGTCCGGGCCAACTCGTACTCGCCGCGATGCTGCAACAAGAAGTCTCGCGCAGCCCGTACGTGACGGTTCAGCGGCATCTGCTCAGGATAGGTGCCGACCGCCCATCCGGACGTCGGGGGCACCGAGCCGGGCGGCGTCGGCGGAAAGATCATCGGGTTGGGACTGCGACTCCCGCTCGGCGTGGACGCGACTGCGGTAGTGCTCCACCTCCCGCTCGATGGCCGCCTCATCCCAGCCCAGCACCGGTGACACCAGCGCCGCCACTTCGTCGGCGGCGGCCAGTCCGCGATCCCAGGTCTCGATGGAGATGCGGGTGCGACGGGCCAGGATGTCGTCGAGGTGCAGGGCTCCCTCCGCCGCGGCCGCGTAGACCGCCTCCACCTTGAGATAGCCGGGAGCACTCTCCAACGGTTCGAGCAGAGCGTGATCAGCTTCGGCCGCGGCCAGCACACCGGTGATCAAGGAGCCGTACCGGTGCAGCAGGTGCTCCACCTTGGCCACGCTCAATCCGGTACGGGCCGACAGCGCCTCGCGGGAGTTCCACAGGGCCGGGAAGCCCTCCGCGCCGAGCAGCGGAATGTCTTCCGTGCAGCACTCCGGAACGGACGAGGTGACGCCGCGGGCCAGGCTGAGCTCCCGGGCGACGGCGTCGACCGCGTCCTTGGCCATGACGCGGTAGGTCGTGTACTTGCCGCCGGCGATCACGGTCAGGCCCCGAACCGGGGAGGCGACGGCGTGCTCCCGGGACAGCTTCGACGTCGAGTCGGATTCCCCGGACAGCAGCGGGCGCAGGCCGGCGTACACCCCGACGACGTCGTCGCGGGTGAGGGGGTCGGCGAGCAGCCCGTTCGCATGGCCGAGCAGGTAGTCGATGTCGGCCTGGCTGGCCGCAGGATGGGCGCGATCGAGCTCGCCAGTCGGTGTCGGTGGTGCCGATGAGCCAGTGGCTGTGCCAGGGAATGATGAACAGCAGGCTCTTCTCGGTTCGAGTGATCAGGCCGGCGCGTGCGTTGATGCGGTTCCGTGGCACCACGAGGTGGATGCCCTTCGACGCCCGGACGCGGAATTGTCCGCGACCGCCGAGCATGTCCTGTATCTCGTCGATCCACACACCGGTGGCGTTGATCGTCTGGCGGGCCCGGATCTCGAACTCCCGACCGGACTCCAGGTCACGGACGCGGACGCCGGTGACCCGGTCCTCGTCGCGGACGAAGCCGACGACGCGGGTGCTGCTGGCCACCGCCGCGCCGTAGTGCGCCGCCGTCCGGCTCAGCATCATGGTGTGGCGGGCGTCGTCGACCTGACCCTCGTAGAACAGGATCGACCCGCGCACCGCCTCCCGGTTGAGCGACGGGAACATCTCGAACGTCTTCTTGCGACCGAGGTGGCGCAGGTGGGACGGGACACCGCGCCCCGCCCCCATGACGTCGTAGACCCCGATGCCCAAACCGGCGTACGCCCGGTCGATGCCGGTCCGCAGCATGGGGTAGAGGAACGGCACCGGCTGGGCCAGGTGCGGCGCCAGTTTGTCGAGCACCAGTGCGCGTTCCTTCAGGGCTTCGAAGACCAGCGCAGCGTTGAGCTGCTCGAGGTAGCGCAGCCCGCCGTGGAAGAGCTTGGTCGATCGACTGGACGTGCCGGCCGCGAAATCCCGGGCCTCGACGAGCCCGGTCCGCAGGCCCCGGGTCGTCGCGTCGAGGGCGCAGCCGGCACCGGTCACTCCGGCCCCGATGACCAGGACGTCGAGGTCCTCGGTCGCGAGGCGGTCCAGGTCGGCGGCCCGCTGGCCGGGGCTCAGGGAACTCATGATGCCTATTTCACTTCACCCAGTCGAAGGTGCGCTCGACGGCCCGGTGCCAACCGGCCAGGCCCGCGGCCCGCTGCTGGTCGTCGGTGGTGGGTGACCAGCGGCGGTCCTCGGCCCAGTTGGCGCCGAACTCATCCGGTGAGGACCAGAAGCCGACCGCCAGCCCGGCCGCGTACGCCGCGCCGAGGGCGGTCGTCTCGGCCACCTTCGGCTTGATCACCTCGAGGCCGAGAGTGTCGGCCTGGATCTGCATGCACAGGTCGCTGGCGGTCACGCCGCCGTCGACCTTCAGCGAGGTCAACTCGATGCCGCAGTCCTTCTGCATCGCCGCGACCACGTCGCAGCTCTGGTAGCAGATCGCCTCGAGGGTGGCCCGGGCCAGGTGCGCCGAGGTGTTGAAGCGGGACAGCCCGACCACGGCGCCGCGGGCGTCGGAGCGCCAGTACGGGGCGAAGAGCCCGGAGAAGGCCGGGACGAAGTAGATCCCGCCGGCGTCGTCCACGCTCGCCGCCAGCTCGTCGACCTCTTGGGCGGCCTTGATGATGCCGAGTTGATCACGGAGCCACTGCACCGCCGACCCGGTGACGGCGATCGAGCCCTCCAATGCGTACACCGCCGGCTCGGCGCCGAACTGGTAGCAGACGGTGCTCAGCAGACCGTGCTCGGAGCGGACCACCTCGGTGCCGGTGTTGACCAGCAGGAAGTTGCCGGTGCCGTACGTGTTCTTCGCATCGCCCGGCGACAGGCAGACCTGGCCGACCATCGCCGCGTGCTGATCGCCCAGGATTCCGCCGATGGCGAGGCCCTCGACACCCCCGGCGCTGTGTCCGAACAGGTTCGGATCTGAGGACGGGCGGATCTCGGGCAGCATGGACCGCGGGACCCCGAAGATCTCGAGCAGGTCGTCGTCCCACTCGAGCCGCCGGAGATCCATCAACATCGTGCGGCCGGCGTTGGTCACGTCGGTGAGGTGGACGCCGCCGTCCGGCCCGCCGGTGAGATTCCACAGCACCCAGCTGTCGATGGTGCCGAACAGGGCCTCGCCACGCTCGGCCGCCTCGCGGACGCCGTCGACGTTGGCCAGGATCCAGGCCAGCTTGCCGCCGGCGAAGTACGTGGCGGGCGGCAGCCCGGTGCGTTCCCGGATCAGGTCGCCGCGCTCGTCGGCGGCCAGCGCTCCGACGAGATCAGCCGTCCGGGTGTCCTGCCAGACGATGGCGTTGGCGTACGGCTGGCCGGTGTTCTTGTCCCAGACGACCGTGGTCTCGCGCTGGTTCGTGATGCCGAGGGCGGCGAGATCGGCTGGCCGCAGGCTCAGATCACTCATGACCTGGTCGACCACGGTCTGGGTGCGCTGCCAGATCTCCAGCGGGTCGTGTTCGACCCAGCCGGCCTGCGGAAGGATCTGGCGGTGCTCCAGCTGCGCCTTGCCGACCTCGGCGCCGGAGTGGTCGAACACCATGCAGCGGGTGCTGGTCGTGCCCTGGTCGATGGCAGCCACGAAGTCGGCCATGTGCTCAGCCAACCACCCTGGACTCTCAGGTCACCGATTGGGCCAGCCTCTAGGCTGAACGTTGTGCCCGACCACCCCGAGGAGCCGCCCGGCTATCCGGTCGAGTGGGAGGCCGACGTACTCCTGACCGACGGTGGCGTGGCCCGGCTGCGGCCGATCAGGCCGAGCGATGCGCAGCTGCTGGTCGAGATGTACGACCGGGTGTCACCGGAGTCGAAGTACCTGCGCTTCTTCGCCCCGTACCCGCGGCTCTCGGCACGCGACGTCGCCCGCTTCACCCAGGTCGACTACATCGATCGGGTGGCGTTGATCATCACTCTCGGCGAGCAGATGATCGGAGTCGGTCGGTACGACCGGATCGAGGACGACGAGGCCGAGGTGGCGTTCCTGGTCGAGGACGCCCACCAGGGTCGAGGCATCGCCCAACTGCTGCTCGAACACCTGGCGGAGGCGGCCCGGGAACGCGGGATCACCAAGTTCACCGCCGAGGTGCTGCCCCAGAACCGGGCGATGGCGCAGGTCTTCGCCGACGCCGGCTACCGGGTGTCCAAGGGCATCGAGGACGGCGTGTTGATGGTGGAGTTCCCGATCCTGCCCACGAACACGTCGGTCGGAGTGATGGAGCGCCGCGAGCATCGTGCCGAGCGGGCCTCCATCTCCCGCCTGCTGACGCCGGAGCGCCTCGTTGTGCTCGGGCCTGGCTCGCCGGTGCAGGAACTGGTCGGCTCCATGCTGCGCGGCGGCTATCGCGGCGAGGTGATCGCGGTCAGCACCGACGACGTTCCGGTCGCCGGAGTGCCCACGGCCGACTCCATCGCCGCGGTCGAGGGCAAGATCGACCTGGCCCTACTGGCCATCCCGACCAAGGATCTGGGCGGCGCGGTCATCGACGCCGCCCACAAGGGTGCGCACGGCCTGGTCGTGCTGACCGGCACCGGCGCCGGCGCCCGCGACAACGCCACGATCTTGGACCTGGCCCGCGCGTACGGGGTGCGGGCCCTGGGACCGGACGCGCTCGGCTTGATCAACACCGATCCGGAGATCGGCCTCAACGCGACGCCGGCCACCATGCCGCGGCCCGGTGGCGTCGGCCTGTTCTGCCAGTCGGCGGCCGCCGGCGTCTCGCTGCTCAACCACGCCCTCCGCAACGACCTGGGTCTGTCGTCGTTCATCAGTACGGGCGATCTGGCCGACGTGACCGGCAACGACGTCATGCAGTACTGGGAGGACGACGAGGCGACCCGCGTCTGCCTGCTCTCCTTGGACTCGATCGGCAACCCGCGGAAGTTCTCCCGCATCACCCGCCGGCTCACCCGCCGGAAGCCGGTGGTGGTGATCACGCCCGGGCGGGCCAACCGCTCGGCTCACCTCGGGGTCCGCGGTGGTCTCAGCCACGCGCCCGACAGCGCGGTCGACGCGTTGTTCCGTCAGGCCGGCGTGATGGTGGTGCACCGGCGCGGAGCGATGTTCGACATCGCCAAGTTCTGCGCCCGGCTGCCGCTTCCGGCGGGGCCGCGGGTGAAGATCATCACCAATTCCTTCACCCTGGCTGCGCAGATCGCGCACACGGTCGAGGCGGTCGGTCTGCTGAGCGCGGGCTCGCCGCAGGTGCTGCCGCCCAGCTGTCCGGCCGAGGACTTCGCCGCCGCGGCTCAGGAGGCCATCGACGGCACCGAGGCGGACTCGGTAGTCGTGGCGACGGTCGGGGTCTTCGAGTTCGACATCGCGGCGACCCACGCGGTCCTGGAGAAGGTGGCCGGCGGAGCTGCGAAACCGCTGCTCACCGTGCTGCTCGACTTCGACAGCGAGTACGAGCCCCGCGGCGAACCGGACCGGCCGGGGGAGATGGCGACGTACGAGTCGGCGAACGACGCCATCTACGCAGTGGCGGCGGTGACGGCGTACGCCCACTGGCTGGAACGTGATCCCGGCGCGGTGCCGTTGCTGGACACCGACGACGAGGCTGGTCGCCGGCTGGTCAACCGTGTGCTGTCCCGCAATCGCAAGGGTGGTGTCCTGACGGCGGCCGAGACGGCGGAGCTGCTGGCCGCGTACGGGATCGAGCTCGTGCCCAGGTATCCCGTGCACAGCCTGGCCGAAGCCGTCGAGGTCGCGGAACGGCTGGGCTGGAACGTCGTCTTGAAGGCATCGGCTCAGGCGTTGCGGGGGCGGCCCGATCAGGCCGGCGTCCATCGCAACCTCGACGACGCCGAGGAGATGGCGCTCGCCTGGAGCGACCTCACGGATCTGGTGTCCGGACTGGGCTTCGCCAACGCTCCGGATCTCTCGGTGGCCGTCCCCGTCGTCCAGAAGATGGCGCCGCCCGGGGTCGCGCTGGTCGTGTCGAGCCGCGAGGACGCCGCCTTCGGGCCGATCGTCTCCCTCGGGCTGGACGGCATCGCCAGCGAGTTGCTCGGCGACGTCGTCTACCGGGTGCCGCCGCTGACCACCGTCGACGCGGCCGGCATGGTCCGTGACCTGCAGGCGGCCCCGGTCCTGTTCGGTCGGCACGGCAGCCCTGGTGTCGACGTCGAGGCGGTGCAGGAATTGCTCCACCGTGTCGCGCAGCTCGCTGACGACCTGCCGCAGGTCGCGTCGCTGACGCTGCATCCCTGCATCGCCTCCATGACCGGCCTTTCGGTGCTCGGCGCCGAGATCCACGTCGCTCCCACCGCCGATCACCGCGACCCCAGGGCCCGCACGCTGTAACTTCGGCCTCTGGTCGGGGTAGGTGTCGTTTCCCGTCACGTGGCGGACGGCGCAGCGGTGGCGGGCGGTTTCTGCTGCGTGATCCGTCACATGGCGGCAAACGACATCGCGGGGACGGGCCGTGCGACTGAAACCGGGGCTGATCACACTCGCACGGCTTGCGTCCGAGCGGCGGTGGGCGTCGGCGGAGCGTGGCAGGATGAAGCGCATGCGGTTGGACACCCGGCGGAGTCTTCGACTCGAGATCGAGGCGAGCGGCTACTTCCCGGATCTCGTCGAGGACGCCATCACCATGGCCCTGGCCGACGAGGAGCTCGTCGACTTCGTCGTTCACCACGAGCCGACCTTCAACCGGGACGAGATCCACCGGCACGTCACGGTGTTGGCCCTGACTCCGTCGCGACTCCTGGTGGGCCACACCGATGATCATCACGGTGATCCGCCTGATTCCGGCACCTCGGCCGCCGCCTCCACCGAGTCGATCCCGCTGCGCAAGATCGACACCGTCGTGGTCACCCGGGTCGTGCCAGAACCAGAGGCGTACGCGTCCGGGTCCGAACGCACTCGACGAAGACCTGGTTGACGGTCGGTTGGGGGACGATGCGACGGATCGACCTCGAACAGGCCAGCTGCGACGACCCGGAGTGCGAGGCCGATCACGGCTACACCGGATCGTTGGTGGGCGACGACTTGACGGTGCGGATGAGTGCGGCGGGGGAGGGCGCCGAGCGAGTGGCCCACCTGGTCAGGTTCGGGAGCACCCTGCAGCGCGTGTCCGGCGCGGCCCGGTGACTGCGTCCGCGGCTGCCCAGCAGAAATGAACGCCCTCGCGACACCGGGTCCCCTGAAGGGGCAGACCGGGCAGCCAGAACTGGTCATCCCGTCCTACGGTTCCGGGACCCTGACCGATCTCCTGCCGAGCATCGGAGCCCACCTCGGCGTGCCCGGGTCGACCGACGACGCGCTCGGACTGCCGAGCGGCCGGCGGTACGTCGTCGTGCTGATCGACGGACTCGGCTGGCATCTGCTCCGCCGCGCCGTACGCGAGGTGCCGTACCTGTCCTCGCTGCTCGGCGACGCCCGGCCGCTGACCGTCGGCGTACCCAGCACAACCGTCACCAGCCTCGGCAGCCTGGGGACCGGACTGCCGCCCGGTCAGCACGGCATGGTCGGCTTCACCAACCGCATTCCCGGCACCGAACGAGATCCTGAACGCCCTGACCTGGGAGACCGATCTGCGACCGCGGGACTACCAGCCCAAGCCGACGTACTTCGAACGCGCCACGGCCCGGGGGATAGCCGTCAGCTCGGTGGCGCTGGAGAGGTTCCGGGACAGCGGCTTGACCGAGGCGGTTCTGCGCGGTCCCGAGTTCGTCGAATTCTCCGACGAGAGCGACACCGACGTCCGGATAGCACTGACCGTTGACGCCGCGGTCCGGGCCGACCGCACCCTCGTGTACGCCTACGAGCGGGAGCTGGACCACACCGGTCACGTTGCTGGCTGTGCCTCACCGGCCTGGTTGGCGCAGCTGGTCCGCATCGATGCGCTCTGCGAACGGCTCCGGGATGCGCTACCCGACGACGTACGGCTGGTGATCACCGGTGACCACGGCATGATCGACGTCCCCCGGGAGCACCAGATCATCGCCGAGGACGACCCGCTCCTGATGGCCGGTGTGTCGGCCATCGCGGGGGAGGGGCGGTTCCGGCAGCTGTACGTCGACGTCGACAGTCCGCGGCGCGTGGCCGATCGTTGGCGGGAGCGGCTCGGGGAGGTGGCCTGGATCCGCACCCGCGACGAGGCGATCGCCGAAGGGTGGTTCGGCCTGGTCGACGACGAGATCCGCGAGCGGTACGGTCACGTCCTGATCGCCATGCGGACCGACCACGCGGTGATGACCCGCCAGTACCCGCGCGAGATGGACCTGATCGGGATGCACGGGTCGCTGACCCCGGCCGAGATGATGGTGCCGCTCCTTTTGGATTAAGGCTGCTCGTGCGTCTCAAGCGCTTCAGACTCCGTCTTCCGGCTCGCGCCCGCTCCGCGCCTCAAGACTCGGTCTTCCTCCCTCGCTCACAGAGAAAAGCGTGTCTGCTCGCTCGGTCGTCCAGACCGAGCCGGCGCTCCGCTAACGACGCTCGCCGGGGCGGCGTCGACTCGTCGTCGTCGAACCCCAGCCGCGCTTGAGACACCCGACACTCGCAGCCAGTGATTGAGAAGTCTGCGACAGAATGGCGCGTCGTGGCGGAGTTCTTGTTCTTCACCGGGCCGATGGACTGCGGCAAGTCGACCCTGGCGCTGCAGTTCGACTACACCCAGGCCGCCAGCGGGCGGCGCGGGCGCCTGTTCACCAGCCAGGACCGGGCCGGGGAGTCCACCATCTCCTCCCGCCTGGGGTTGGCCCGCCCCGCCATCGAAGTCACCGCTGAGTTCGACTTCTGGATCTACGTGGTCGGCGAATTCACCGCCGGCGAGCGTGTTGACTACCTGATCTGCGACGAGGCCCAGTTCTACGACACCGAACAAGTCGATCAGCTGGCCCGGGTCGTCGACGATCTCGGCGTCGACGTCATCGCCGTCGGGATCCTGACCGACTTTCGCACCCGGTTGTTCCCCGGCTCGCAGCGCCTCGTCGAGCTCTGCGATCGGGTCGAGGTCCTCCAGGTGCGCCCCCTGTGCTGGTGCGGAGCCGTCGCCACGCACAACGCCCGGACGGTGGACGGGCGGATGGTCACCGAGGGTGATCAGGTTGTGGTCGGAGACACGGCCGCCGTCGACGAGCTGCCGCCCGACCCGTCCGCGTTCGTCCACCCTCGCGATGAGCACGACCCCGCGTACGAGGTGGTCTGCCGGCGCCACCACCGACAGGGGATGACGAGGTCGGCGGCGCAGGCCGCTCGGTCCGAGCCGCTGCCGTTCGAACGGCAGGAGCGGTGAACGGGCCCCTGATCGAGCCCACCGAGCTGGCGGCTGCCCTCGACGCCGGGACCGCGGATCTCGTGCTCGCCGACGTGCGCTGGACCGTCAACGGTCCGCCGGGCCGCCCCGAGTTCGAAGCCGGGCATGTGCCCGGCGCGCAGTACGTCGATCTGGAGACCGAGCTGTCGCGATCTCCGGGGACCGGCGGCCGTCATCCCCTGCCGAGCGCGGAGGTGCTGCAGGCGTCGCTCCGCCGGATCGGGGTAGGGACCAATTCCCTCGTCGTGGCCTACGACGGGGCGACCTCGCAGGCGGCGAGCCGGCTCTGGTGGCTGCTGACCGATGCCGGCCACACCCGCACCCGGGTCCTGAACGGCGGATTTGCGGCCTGGCAGCGAGCCGGTCTGCCGGTCGAGACCGGACCGGCCCGCACCGTGCCCCGTGGAGACGCCGTCATCCGGCCCGGTGAACGTGGCCGGGTCGGCGCCGACGAGATCGCGGCCTGCGTGGCTGCCGGCCGTCCCGTGGTCGACGTCCGGGCGGCGGATCGTTTCGCGGGGGACAACGAGGTCATCGACCCCGTGGCCGGTCACATCCCCGGCGCGATCAATCGGCCGTCCACCGACAACCTGGAGGACAGCGGGCGGTTTCGAGGCGCCGCGGAGATCGGTGCGCGGTTTGCCGGCCTGGACGAGCCGGTGCTGTACTGCGGATCCGGGATCACCGCCGCCCACACCCTGCTGGCTCTCGAGTCGGCCGGGCGCAGCGGGGTGATCTACCCGGGCTCGTGGAGCGAGTGGATCACCGACCCGGCCCGACCCGTGGCGACCGGCCGCTGACTCCGCACGGGAAACCTGTGCTCTGCATGGTGGATACGCCATGAGAAGTACAGGATTCCCATGCCGGCATGAGAATCCTGCAGGGCTACTGGTCCTTGGGTCCACCGAACATGATCTCGTCCCAGCTCGGCACGGAGGCGCGCTTGCGGCGAACCGCCTTCCTTGCGGTGGCCGGCGGCGGTTCGGGGTCGGGGCTGGGGCCGGTCTTGGCCTCCGCCGGAATCTCGTGCAGGGCGACCTCGTGCTCGGCGGCCTCGTCCTCGAACTCGTGCGCCTCGTCCTGCCGATCCTCGATCGAGGTGGGTGCATCCGGCGGTCCGGGCTCGTCGGTCGGCTCCTCCGCCGGGCCGGGTTCGACCGGATAGTTGACCACGATGGCCGGCTCCCACCCGCCCGCCAGCACCCGCAGGGGAGTCACCGGAACCGCCGACGCGTCACTGGGTCCGCTGTCGGACAGAGGTTCGTCGGCGGACGGAGACACGGATTCCGCGGTCGGGCCGTCGGCGGCGTCGGGGACGTCTTGAACGGCCCGTACCAACGCCAGTTCGTCACTGAGGTCCAAAGTGGGCTCGGAATCCTCCTCGTCCGGCTCACCTGGAGCCGGGCGGCGGCGACCCGGCTGCGGCCCCTTGCTCGGTGAGGAATCGCCTACGATCCAGCTGGCGTCGTCGTTTCCGGCAACGGAGAAGCGGCCCAGCGCATCGAAGAAGAACCTCGCCTCGCGTTGGGCCTCGCCGGAGGAGTAGGTGGCGGTCACGGCCCAGCGCCCGTCGGACATCCGGAATGAGTCCCAGTCCACGCCGGCGACGTCGACGCCTCGATTCTGCAGCCGCTCGTTCACGACCGTACGAAGATTACGGTGCGCCGACGTCTCCCCGCGCCGCCGGACCGAGGAGGCCATCGCCTGCCGGGCAATATGGTCCCGCTCGGCCAGCACCGGAGCCGCGAAACGCTCGACCCGGTCCGGCGGGATCCCGGCCACCCGGGCCACGTCGGCGAGGTCCTCGCCCGCGCGGATCCGAGTCTGGATCTCGCGCGGACTCAGTACGCTTTCCATCTCGATCTCCAGCTGTCCGAGCCGCGGCCGATCCCCTCGCAGCGCTGCGCGCAACCGGTCGTCGGCCGCGATGGCCAATTCCTCACCCGAATCGGTGGCGACGATGACGGACCGGCCATCCGGGCTCAGTCCGACAAGTCGCGCGGCCCGCATGGATTCCGACGCCTCCTCCCGGGTGCTTGGGCGTTAACCTACTCTGCCGCCGGGCCCGGGGCGGGAAGCAACTCGGCCGAGTCGACTCGGCTGGCGCTACCGGCGTTGCCAGACCCGTACGTAGTCCACGTACATCGTCTGCGGCGCTGCGACCCGCGACCCCGAGACACCCAGGTTGAGGATCAGGTAGTGGGGCCGGCCGGTGATGCCCCGGGTCTGGGTACCCACCTTGACGCCGTCGTAGTAGAAGGTGGCCCGACCGGGAGCCCAGTCGACCCCGAAGCGATGCCATCCGCTGGTGCCGGGCATGTTCTTCCGCCACGCCCGCGGATAGCCGCCGTTGGAATAGGTCCGCCCCGTTCCGTAGTGGTAGTGCCAGGCGACGTCGTCGCCGGACAGGCATTCCATGATGTCGATCTCGCCGTCGGTCGGCCAATTGTCACCGTTGAGCCAGAAGGCAGCCCAATTCGGGCCGCACGAGCCTTTCGGAGCCTGCGATCCGTTGGAGGGGGGCAGATAGATCTTGGCCTCGGCGTAGCCGTAGGAGAAACGGAAATCGTGGCGTGACTCCACCATCCCGGAGGTGTAGCGATAGGTGCGGCCGTTGTTCGCGCGGCAGGAGCGCCGCTCGGCTTTCAGTCGTAGGGTGCTGCCGGCGACCGTGACGTTGCGCGGGTGATAGCAGGAGAGTTCGGCGGAGTTGATCGGCTTGGTGACCGCGCTGTCGTTGGGACCGAGCCAGTTCGGTCGCCAGTTGCTGGTCTTCAGCCGCGTTCCGCTGAACCCGTCCCAGAATTTGAGTGCCCAACTCCCGCCGACCTTGTACGGCCTCGGGGTGGCGGCCTCCGCCGCGTGCAGTGTGGGCGTCGCGCGCTCGACGGGGGCGATCGCCGGCACCAGCATCACGAGGGGAGCCAGCAGCAGGGCGATTCCGGCTGATCTCATACGCCGTACGGGCAGTGCTTTCATGGTCAGGTCCCTTCGGGGGATAAGGGCTAGGCGAGTACATCTCCGCATTTTGGGATTGTCAAGGAGCCGCCCGCTTTTTCCCAAGAGGACCAATTTCTCGACCTCCAAAAGAATATGGGGGACGAGATCGCCACGATCTCGTCCCCCATCGGCTCTTTCGGATGCCGGTCTAGACGTCCCCTCGCCATTCACCGGTGGGCGCGCTCCGCTTTTCGATGAACTCCTTGAACCGCTTTGCATCGCCCTTGACCTGCCAATCGTCGACGCCGATCGCGGCGCCGGCCTTCTCGACCAAACCCTCGGGCTCCCAGTCGATCTGGATCATCACTCGGGAGCGGGTGTCGTCGAGCCGGTGGAAGGTGACGACTCCGGCGTGCTTGGTGTCGCCGCCGACGCTGTGCCAGGCGATCCGCTCATCGGGATGCTGCTCGCTGATCTCGGTGTCGAACTCTCGGGTCGCACCGCCGATCTTGGTCACCCAGTGATTGCGGGTTTCGCTGACCTGAGTGATCGACTCGACCCCCTGCATGAACTCGGGAAACGTCTCGAACTGGGTCCATTGGTTGTAGGCAACGCTCACCGGAACGTCGACGTCGATGGACTCTTCAACCGTGCTCACACCAACCTCCATGTCTTGTTCTTTGATGTCCTCTGGAGTTCTCTCTTACCCGCCTCGCGGATGCAGAAACCGGCGAGAGCGGGACGATGGAGCGGTGCAGGGTCTGGTCGCACACTCCGCGACGAGCATCGATGGGTATCGATACCGGCTGCACCGAGATCTACCAGGCAACGGCACCGGGTGCGCCGTCTGGGTCATGCTCAACCCCTCGACCGCCGACGACGTGACCGACGACCCGACCATCCGCCGTTGTCGTGGATTCGCCCAGCGGTGGGGTTTGTCGCAGCTGGTCGTGGTGAACCTGTACGCCCGCCGGGCTCAGCATCCGCGTGATCTCTGGCGGGCGGCCGACCCCGTCGGCGGCGACAACGACCGTCACGTCGGAGAGGCATTGCGCGAAGCCGCAGCAGCACGGTGGCTGGTCGTGTGCGCCTGGGGGCGCCACGCTCGTCCCGCACGGGTCGAGGTCGTTGCCGCGACTATGCGCGACCTCGGCATCACCGGTCGTGCACTCGGCACCACCCGGAGTGGTCAGCCGCGCCACCCGCTCTACGTCCCGTACGGTGTCGAGCTCCGACCCTGGGCGTCACCCTGATCTCGCCCTGCATTCGACGCCTCATTCGCACCAGCGACGACCGCCCCGTGGCCCGCGCTTGTATCAATCTATTCATCTGTGCACGCAACAATCCCTCGACATGGACGGTCCGATGGTGGACGAGCGCCTGCAGACCCCACAGCTTGTCGACGCCGCTGAGGACGTGGCCCGCTACCTGCTGCGCGAGATTCCCGAGCGTTTGCGGCACAGCGAAGCCGTCGCTGAGCAGGCGAAGTTTCTCACCGGCGCAGTCGAGCCGCATGAGGCGCCACTGCTCGTGGCCGCTGCGTGGCTGCATGACATCGGATACGCACGTCAGCTTCGAGAGACCGGCTTCCATCCCTTGGACCGCGGTCTCTACCTGCGCCGCGTCGGGTGGCCCCCGCTGGTGTCGAACCTCGTCGCCCACCACTCCGGCTCCCGGTACGTCGCGGTCGTCCGGCGACTCGAGGCCGGACTGGACGAATTCTCCTACGTCGAGGACCAGCTGTCGGATGCGCTCACCGTGGCCGACCACGTACCGGCTGGAAGCCGGCTCCAGCGTCGGGCTGGCCGAGTTGGTCGCACTGGGCGGCGATCGGTTCGCGGTGGTGGAGCGGGACAACCTGCCGGGCCCGACCGCGGCTCTCAAGCGGATCTACACAGTGGATCTGGGCGCCACCAACGGTAGGGCTGCCGGCTTCCCGCTGCTCGGCAAGCAGCGGGTCCGCGACCTGTTGCCCGACTTGCGCGCCACCAACGGCTGGGTCCAGGAGAAGGTCGAGGGCCTGACCATCGGTGGCGACGGTCGGGTGTACCTGGTGACCGACAACGACGGAGTCGAGGACGCCTCCGGCGAGACCGTATTCCTCGATCTCGGGTCGGCCCGACGAGTGTTCGGCTGACGCTGACGCTCAGATCCCGGGCCCTGAACCCGTGCCGCGTGCCGCGTGCCCACCGCCCACCGCCCAGCCATTCGGGAAACTGTTAACAGTTTCCGCGAAAGGGGCCGAAATGGGCCGGTCCAAGTGCGGTTTCCCGACAGTTTCGCCTGAGGCGGTCCTCAGGCAGATCGGCTCGTACGGGCGCCGACGATCCGCAAGCTCGTCTCGGTACCGCAGCAACTGTCGGAAAAGTGCAGCTCGGAGGCACCCGGCGACCCACTTTTCACGTATTTGTTAACAGTTTCCCGGGCGGGAGGAGAGGGCGGGAGGGAGAGGGCGGGAGGGAGAGGGAGAGAGAGGGCGGGCCCGGCATCCGTCGACTCCGACCGGCTACACCGGCGCAGGAATCAACCCAGAGTTCGCCTATGCATCTCGGTTAGACCTCGGTGATCTCCAGCGAGGAGCCGATGTCGGGATTGTCGGTGAAGTAGCCGTCCATGCCCGCCTCGAGGAACACCCTGATCTCTCCGGGCAGATCTCCCTGGTCGTTCAGAACGGTGCCCCGGCGGAACTCGACCGGCAGGTACCGGTTCTCCCGGCGGAACGTCCAGCCGATGACCTCCAGCCCGGCGGCGTGGGCGTCGGCGATCGCCGCCGTCGGCGGGCCGAGTCTGTTCCCCGCGGTCCGCGGGATCATGACGTCCTTGCAGAACCCCACGGCGTCGGCGTAGCCGGCGATCTCCTGCAACCCCGCAGCGGTGGCCAGATCGGCGTAGGTTCGCGGGTCACCCGCGACCCGGAGGTCCCACGGCCGTCCGCTGCAGTTGATCAACTGAGCGAGGCGGACGTTGGTGAGCCCGTCGAAGCGGCGCAGGTTGCCGGTCTCGAAGCTCTGGATGATCACCGGTGCCCGACGCCGATTGAGGTTGGCGTCGGTCAGGGCGTCGAGGATCGCCGGTTCCATCGGCAGCCCGAGGCCGGCGAAGTAGCTGGGGTTCTTGGTCTCCGGCACCACCCCGACCGGCCGGCCGGCGCAGGTGCGGGAGTGCCGGGCCAGGTCCAGGACCTCGGCCAGCGTCGGAATCGGGTAGAAGCCGTCGTACACCATGTTCGCCGGACGGATCTCCGGGATGCGCTCCTTCGTCCGCAACGTCCGAAGCTCGGCGAGCGTGAAGTCCTCGGTGAACCAGCCGGTGACGCGGGCTCCGTTGACCGTCTTCGTGGTCGCCGCCCGCGTCTTGAACTTGGCTTGCACGTCGGTCGTCTCGCCGATCTCGTTCTCGTGGCGGGCGACCGGCACCCCGTCCTTGGTGAGCACGACGTCCGGTTCGATCACGTCGGCGCACTGCCGGATCGCCAGCGCGTACGCGGCCAGGGTGTGCTCAGGTCGGTAGCCGCTAGCCCCGCGGTGAGCGATCACCGTGGCCTCGTTCTCCACCACGGGCACCGTCGCGCGAGGATTGATGATGATCATCTCGATGTCGTCGGGCGATCCGGGCTTGCGGGCGGCGTTGCCGGGATAGTTGTTGTCGTTGGCGATCATGAGGTTGCCGTTCGGCAACGGCACCAGGGTTTCGACCGACTGGAAGCCGAAGCTGAACGGATTTCCCGTCCCCCAGCCGTCGCCCGCAGCCAGGCCGTCGGGATTATCGAGCTTCATCAGGTCGACGACAAGGGTCTTGGCCAACATCCCCGACCGATCCGTGCGGTTCAGATTGACCCGGTAGATCCGCTTGGTGACCGAAGCGTCGCCGTCGAAGTCGTCGCGCTCGAGCACCAACAGCGTGTTCCGCCCGAGGAACTGGGCATCGGCGACCAGATTGGTATCGGTGTCGACGCGGTAGGACCAGGAGCGCCCGGTGTAGCGGTTGGTCCGGGTGTCGAACTGCCGGATCACCCGGCGGCGTGGGTCGGTCTCGGTCGCCAGACTCTTCTCCAGGATGGGAAGGAGGAAGCGCCCGTTCCGGGACAGTGCGGTCGCCTCGAACCCGCCGCTCGGCTGCGTGGTGGCGTCGGCGCCGCCGAGCAGCGGGCTCTGTGGCGACCCGCCGAGCGGGGACGGCACCGGCGGGGACAGAACCCGACCCAGGGCGTCGACGTGCAGCAGGAAGGGCCCGAATTCGTCTCCGATCCAGAAGGTGCCGTCGGGGGTGCGCTGGAGCGACTCGATATCGAAGTCGCCCCCGGTCAGAATCCGCTCCGGGGTGTTGCCGCGGACGATCGGGAAGCTGATCTTGCGGTACGGGTCGGACAGCGTGAGGTAACGCAGGATCTGGATGGCGCCCGGGCCGCCGCTGGCGCGTTCCCACCGCGGGCGGACGAGGTAGATCCGCAGGAGGAAGTCCGAGGAGTTCTCCTGAGTTCCGAAGCCGTTGTCCGGCATGGCCCAGACGGTCCCGTTCGGGTTGGCGACGGCGGCGGAGAAGCCAGGGATCACCTGCCCGTTGAAGGGTCCGGTTCGCCCGTTGGCCGGCGTGGCCTGCGCGCCCGACTGGGGCCCGGGCGCGAGGTAGTCGGCGGACAGCGTCGCCCGGGCCAGCAGGCGCGGAGCCGTCACCTGCGTGGCGGTCGGCTCCGGATCGCCCGGCGCGGCAACGGCGGTGGTGGTCGGCGCGGTGATGGCGGCACCGACCACGAGCGCCACGGCGGCCGCGACGGCCGTCCATCGGCGACCGGAGAACCGGGAACGGGTGCCTCCACGGCGGCGGGCGGAACGGTACACGGACATGCAGCAGCTCTCCTCGCACCCGGTCACGACTCGGGGGTGGCCGTGACTCGCGTCATGCAATCGGCCTCGGACGACGTCCGAGCGAGCGGCCGTCGTCACGACGGTGAGGAGCGTATGAACATCCGAGGGCGCCGCGCCAGAGCGTCGACCCTTATCTACGCCGAATTGCGTAGATGTCCCCGGACCGGTCGTGGCGCGCCATGGCGGACAAGATCTCGATCATCGCCCTGGGTCCGACCCAGCGCTCACCGGCCCAGCGATGGGTCTCCACCTGTGAGTGGCGATAGCGGTAGTCCCCGAGGATGCTCAGACGCTCGACGCAGGCGACGGCCCGAGCCACCGCCACCGGGATGTACTCGAACGACAGCGCCGGCAACGGTCGGGTGAGGCCACGCAGCGCCTCGTTCTCGTAACCCTCCACGTCGATCTTGCAGAACTGCGGCTCCCCGTGCCGGGCCACGAGTTCGTCGAGGGTCACCAGCGGCACGCGAACCCGCTTGTCCCACCGCACTCGCCGAAACCGCGGGTCGGCCGCCACGTCGTCGATCCAGGAATCGGCGAGGGTGGAGACCGTTGGCGTTCGGGTACTCAGACGCAAGTCGCCGGCACCGGAGCGGTCGGCGACCCCGCACTCCTCGATCCGCACCTGCGGATCCCGGCCGTAGAGGAGCCGAAGGATCGCGACGAAGTCCGGCTGCGGTTCGACGGCGATCACGCGGGCCCCGATCCGGCGGAACGTGCGCACCCGGTTGCCGACGTGCGCGCCGATGTCGAAGGCGAGGTCTCCGGGGCGCAGGAAGTGTCGGTAGAGCGCCGTGATCCGGCGCCGCCGCCACACCGGGCCGTAGTAGGTGATCAGCGACCGCGCGACACCCGCAGCGCGGGGGAGGAGGGGCGGCGTAGGCATCGAGGCGATCCTGCCGCATGAGGATTTCTCGACCGGCTCCGGCTGCGCGGTTGCACCCCGCCCGGGTCGGCCCGGTCTGAAAGGCTGGGCCCGTGACGGACGAGGCGAAGGACCGCGACTGGCAGACCATGGCTGATCGGCTCGCGACTCGATCGCTGGCTGAGGGGAATCCGACGGGCTGGTTCGATCAGCTCTACGCGGCCGGCCGTGCCGGATCAGTCGACATGCCGTGGGATCGACGCGGGCCGCATCCGCTGCTGGCCGAGTGGACGGACCGGAGCCCAGCGCGGGGAGCGGGCGCTCGGGCCGTCGTGGTCGGCTGCGGTCTCGGGGGCGACGCTGAGCACCTGTCCGGCTTCGGGTACGAAACGACGGGCTTCGACGTCGCCCCGAGCGCCGTCGAGGAGGCCCGCAGCCGCCATCCGGAGTCGGCGGTGGAGTACGCGGTCGCCGATCTATTCGACCTGCCACCGCAGTGGCGCGGGGCTTTCGACCTCGTGGTCGAGATCTACACCGTTCAGGCGTTGCCGCCTGCGCTTCGGGACGCGGCCGCCGAAGCCGTGACCCGACTGGTGAGTTCGGGCGGGATGCTGCTGGTGATCGCCTCTGTCGGCGAGGTCGGGCAGCATGTCGTCGGACCACCGTGGCCGCTGACCAGAAGGGACCTGGATCTCTTCGCGCAGCCCGGGTTCGAGCCGGTCAACATCGAACGGATCGACGGGGACGGGTCTTCTCGCTGGCGTGCCGAGTTCCGCCGGGCGATCACCTGATCAGCGGCCCGCTGGAGGTTCGAGCACGGTGAGGATCTGCGCCTCCGCCCGGGCGTGGTCGACGCCGAGGCCGCTCAGCACGCCGGTTCCGTCCTCCGTGCTCAAGACGCCGAGGAGGATGTGTTCGGTGCCGACGTGGTCGTGTCCCATCCGTACGGCCTCGTTCATCGCTGCCTCGAGCGCGGTCCGGGCGTGCCCGTCGAAGGGGACGAACTGGGGTTGCGGGGCGTCGGACCGGGCGGGGAAGGTCGCTCGGGCCAGCTCGCGGACTCGATCGGCGTCGATCTCCTGAGCAGCGATCGTCCGGGCCGCCAGCGACTGGGGATCGGCCAGCAGGCCGAGCACCAGATGGGCCATCGTGATCTCGGTGTTCAGGGCCGCCTTCGCTTCGTTCTGCGCGACCACGATGACGTTTCGGGCGCGGTCGTCGAACCGACTGAAGCCCTGGCTGGGTTCGAGCTCCGGTTTCGTCGAGAACCTCTTCTGCGCGGCCTGCTTGGTGACCCCCATACTGCGGCCGATCTCGGTCCAGGAGGCACCCGATCGGCGGGCGAGGTCGACGAAGTGTCCGATGAGGTGATCGGCCACCTCGGCCAGATGAGCTCCGACCAGGACCGCCGTTGACAGCTGGTCCAAGGCCTCGCTGTGTTGGAGGACGATGGCGTCGATCATGTCGTCGAGTCGGACGGTACCTGAGATCGGAGTCGGTGTGGTCGTCATGCGTCAACCCTAGGTTGACGAACAGCCATCGTCAACATGCAGTTGACGCAATCGCGGTCGGACGTATCTAGGCCGCGCGAATCGGCTCTTTCCGGCCAGAAGCATCCGGAGGTCCATATGAACGTGTCCGACGAGGACATCCTCGTCCGCTGTGAGGCATTGATCTGCGGCGGCGAGGCGGCGAAGGCGCTGAATCTGCTTCTCGGACTGCCGGATGTCGACCGGGACCGCCGAGCACGGCTCCTCATCGGCGACGCCCACCGGACCGCTGGTGACAACGACGCGGCGCTGGCGGCGTACGCGCACGTCGAGGCCGGACCGGCCGACGCTGCGATGGCCTGGCGGGTCGGCCAGGTGTACCTGCAGCAGTACGAACCGCGGCGGGCGCTCGAGGTCTACGCAGACGTGGGCCACTCCGTCGGCGATCCGGTCGACCGAGCGTGGCTGCAGGCGGGCATTGCCACGGCGCGCTGGCAACTCGGCGACGAGAACGCCCTGACCGAGGCTCGGGCCGCCCAAGATCTCGCGGTCGCGAGCGGAGACCTCCGGGTGCTCGCCGCGGCGCACATCGCGCTCGGGCTGACGGTCAGCCTGAATGGAGACCCGGCCACGGTCGACGAGGAGTACGCCCGCGCCGCCCGTTACGCCTCCGCGGCTGGTGACCTCGTCCAGGGCACCCGGATCGCCGTCAACCGCAGCCACCATCTGCTGGCCGACGCCCGTTTCGCCGAGGCGGTCGAGGTCGCCGCCGCCGGGGGAGCCACGGCCGAGCGGATCGGTTCCACCGTCCTGTTGGGCATCGCGCTCGGCAACGAGGCGGAAGGACTGGTCCGGCTCGGTCGCCACGACGAGGCGGTCGAGCGCTGCGAGCGGGCTCTGAGCCTGGCTGTGGAGATCGGGACCCGGCGTACTGCGGGTGCACTCGTCGTCCTGGCTCGCATCCACCTGCGACGCGGATGTCGCGAACAGGCCCGCGCGGCGTTGGAGCAGGCTCTCCGCCTCCATGCGACCGATCCGGACCGTCAGGTCCGAGTGCCGGCCCTGGCCTGTCTGGCTCTGGCCCACCTGCCGGAGGACCTCATTTCCGCCTCACGATGCGCGTACGAGGCTCTGGCCGAGGCGACCGGTTCGGCTCGGCTGCCCGCTCTCCTCGCCGCCGGCCGTACGGCGTTGGCGCGCGGCGAGGCCGATACCGCCGGGGAGCACGCCGGCCAAGCGGTCGAACACGCGCGCAGGCGGCGCGAGCGCGCGTGGCTGGCCGAAGCGCTGGAGCTGCGGGCGGCAGTGGACAACGCCGTCTCGCGGACGTCACTCCGGGAGGCCCACCAGATCTGGCGCGAGGCTGGAGCGGCCCACGACGCCGATCGGGTGCTGGTCCACCTCGCCCGGCTCAGCCCGACCTCGTTGCCCGACCGGCTCGCCGGGCGACTCGCCGCCGCCCGCCTCGAATCCGCGGAACTCAGCGAAACCGTGCCCGCCGCCGCGTCGTCATCGCCGCGGGTGCAGATCAGCACGTTCGGGCGGTTCGAGGTGCTGGTCGACGGAGTGGTCGTTCCCCCCGAGGAGTGGCAGTCACGGCGGGCTCGGGAGTTGCTGCGGTTGCTGGTGTGCCGGCGCGGCCGCACCATGCCCCGACTGGAGATCTGCGAGGTTCTCTGGCCGGACGACGATCCGCTGCGGACCACCCACCGGCTCTCGGTCCTGCTCTCGATCGTCCGCGGGATCGTCGGAGCCGACGCCCTTGTCGCCGACCAGGCCTGCGTCGCCCTCGACCACGCACGAGTCGACGTGGACGTCGAGCACTTCCTCACTGACGTGGCCGACGGCCTCGCCCTGCACGAGCGGGGGGCGGCGGTCGAGGCGGGCACGCTGCTCGCCGAGGCGGTGCGCCGCTACACCGACGAGCCGTTCGCCGACACCCCGTACGAGGACGCGACGACCGCGCTCCGCGACGAGGCGAAGGGGGCGCTGCTGGCCGCGCTCCGGCTGCTCGCCAAGGTGTGCCGCCAGGCCGGCGAGTCCGACCGGGCCGCCGCCTATCTGCGCCGCCTGCTCGCCGAGGACAACTACGACGAGGATGCCCACCGCTTGTTGCTCGCCGTGCTCAACCGATCGGGCCGTCACGGCCAGGCCCGTGTCGCGGCGGCTCGCTACCGAACGGCGATGTCCGAGATCGGACTCCGCCCGGCCGTCTGAGTCAGGCGCCGGTGGTGAAGGTGACGACGACCGCGCGGTTCCGGGGGTCCGACGAGGGCTCGACCAGTGGCTTGGCGCTGCCGTACCCGACGACCTCGGCGATGTTGCGTGCCGGAACGTCGAGATCCTTGAGCAGCGCGGCCACCTCGGTCGCTCGCTGGGTCGAGAGGTCCTTGGCGAACTCGTTGTCCGCGCCCGCTACGCCGGCCGTGTGTCCCTCGACCGTGATCTTGGTGTCCGAGGCCACCGTCCCGACACATTCTTTCAGTTGCCGCCGGGTCGCCGCCTTGTCGATCAAGGTCGGCTGATCGGCCACGAAGAGCGCGGGGGCCGGCAAGGTGCAGGTCCGCGTACGGCCCTCGCCGACGGAGTTGATCTTGTCGTTCGGATCCGGCACCGGCAGCGGGGAGATGGTGCCGGTGCCGGCGGTAGTGCCGGTGCCCTCGAAGAAGGTGACCCGCTTGGCCCCGGCCGCGCGGGCGACGCCTTCCCACACGGCGCGCTGATAGCCGATCTGCAGCTTCGACAACTTCTTCTGCTCGCCGGTCGTGGGCGTGACGACGAAGGTCACGTCGCGTCCTTCGAGATCGGGCAGGTCGCCGGACTTCTTCAGCGCCTTCACCACCGTCGGCGGGGAGGTATCGAAGGCCAACTGGCCGAAGTCCAACGCCCCGGTGGTGTCGAGCAGCGGGGAGAAGACCCACACCGGTGTGGACGCGGGGGAGGACACGGCGTCGAGGCCCGCCAGCGCCGAGCGACCGTCGATCTCCGCGGCGTTTCCGTTCAGGTCCTCAATCAGATCGGCGGTGGCCTGGTCGGGGTCGGTGGCGAGATCGACCGGCGTACGGGTCGTCGACGCGTCACCCGCCACGCTCACGAGTTCGACACCGGCCCCTTTGGCGGCGACGGAGGTCCATGCGGCGGTCACCGGGGCCGGAAGCACGATCTGCGCTTCGTTGCTGGAGGTGGCGGTGCTGACCACCGATCCGGAGATCTTGACCGGTGCGGCCGGGACCTCGGGCGCCGGTTGCTGGCCAGGCGCAGCGCACGCCGCGACCAGCGATAGCATCGCTACGGCGGCGCCCGCGATGAGTCGGGTGGTGGACTTCGTCATGCCTCCAGGCTAGGCAGCACCCACCCGCGGACCTCAAATCGTGAGCCCCGTTCGGCCGCCGCTCCGCCTCAGCCGGTGAGGGATCTCACACGTTCGACCGGCAGCGGAAGGGGCCCCTCACACGCCCGCGGCCAGTCGGAGGAGGACCGTCACCGCGACGGCGAGCAGGATGCATACGAGATCTGGCAATCCCTTGGTGTACGCGATCGCTGCTGCGGCCAGTCCGGGCAAAGCGGTCCAGTCGAAGTTGGTCCAGCGGGGCCCTGCCAGCTGGACGACGACCAGTCCGGCCAGCAACGCGGGCGACATGCTGGCGATCAGATCCTGCACCGCCGCCGACGGTTGACGATCCATCAGCAGCGCGGGACCGGTCGCCTTGAACGCAAAGTTGATCATGGCCAACAGGGCGATGCCAACGACGATTTCGATCATGATCTCGCTCACGATGCCGCTCCGTTCTTCCGTCGCCGCAGGAGAGTGAGGAGTGCGGCGGCCGCGGCCGCAATGAGGGCGACCCCGACCGGCAGGATGATCACCGCGAGGGCGGCGATCGCGGCAGCGGCCAGGGCCACGATGCGATCCTCGGGCCGAGACTTGAGCGCCTCGAGGAGCAGCAGCAGGAAGAAGCACGGGGAAGATCACGTCGAGGCCGAAGCGGTAGAGGAAGTCCTCCGAGGGCACGGCCAGCGCGCCGACCGCCGTACCGGCGATCCAGGCGGGCCACTGCACGAAGGTCGCGCCGAGCATGACCTCGCGGTCGGTGGTGCCGTCGGGTCGTTGTGCGGCGACCCACGAGCCGTCGACCACTGCTTGGCCTTCGAAGGCCCGCTGCAGCCGGCCACCGTGCAGACTGCGTGCACTCGCGGCGGCCATCGGGACGAAGCGCAGGTTCATCAACGCTCCCGCTCCGATTCCCGTGATCAGCCCTGCCCCACCCGACATGGCGGTGATGAACGCGAACTGCGCCGAACCCGACAAGACGAGGGTCGACATGACGATGCTGGCAATCGGCGGCCAGCCCTGCAGTGTGGCGTACGCGCCGAACGACACACCCAGGGCCGCGGTGGCCAGTGACAGTCCGGCCCCGATCCGAAAGCCTCGCCGCCAGCCGGTTCTCGTCTCGCCGTTCATCGCTCCGCAGCCTATTGGCCGCTCGGCACGGTTCAATCCGCGACATCGGGCGGCAGTCGGGAATCACCGGGCATCGCCTCGGGGGCATGATCGGAGCATGAGCGTCATCAAGATCAACGCCATCACCGTTCCGCGCGACTCCGGTGACGAACTGGCCCATCGCTTCGCGGCCCGGGCCGGAGCGGTCGACGATGCCGAGGGCTTTCAGGGCTTCGAGTTGCTCAAGCCGACCGACGACCGCGACCAGTGGCTGGTGATCACGCGCTGGGCCGACGAGGAGTCCTTCCAGGCCTGGCTCGAGTTCGGAGTCGTTCGCCCACGGGCATCGGTCCGCCGCGGAGCGGCCGGCGGCGAGACACCGAAGCCGGTCGCCCGGCACAGCGAGGTCTGGTCCTACGTGGTGGCCGGCGGGTCAGCCTGAGTCAGCTGTCGGCCGACCTCGCCGGATGCGGATCGGCCCGGAGACGGTCGACGGGTCGACAACCCGGCCGCCCTGGGTGATCACGACCGTGCCCGCGGCCACCAGTCCGCCGGGCCGCCCGGCGGGCGGGCTCCATCAGGTCCCGCCAAGCGTCGGGGGAGACCTGCCGGGCCGCGTCGGACGGGCAGATCGTCGCTCCGGATCGCCGCTCGGCGAGTAGCTCGGTGATGGCGCGCTCCAGCTGCCGGTCAACGGCGTTGACTCCACGGCGTCGACAGGCGTCGCTGCAGTAGCGCCCGGTGTCCCAATCGCGGGCCCACTTCTTCCGCCAGCCGAATGCTCCGTCCACACGACCGGCAGATCTTGTCGTCCGGTGCGGGCTCATGCGCCTGGTCGCCACGGTCGGCCACTCTCGGGCCAGGACGGCGTAAGTCGACCTCGTCGCCCAGTTCGCCCTTGAACCATTCGTTCTCGACGAGGTGGGCCTCCCGTCGCAGGCCGAGCCGGTCCAGCAGGGCCAGCGACGCCGCGTTCCGCGCGTCGACCCGGGCGATGACGCGCCGGGCGCCCAGCGGCCCGAAGGCGAGGTCGAGCAGGGCCCGTACGGCCTCGGTGGCGTAACCGCGCCCACCGTGGGCGCGGCGAGAAGATGTAGCCGACCTCGAGCGTCTCGTGCTCCACCGAACGCAGGGCCAGCAGCAGATCGCCGATCAGCGTGCCGTCCCTGGAGGGTCGCGGCGAGTTCGAGCCGATCGTCGGCTGTCGACGCAGGACGGTGTGGCTGCATCTTGTCCCGCCAGCACCGCGGCCACGGTCGTCCGGTCCCGCGGAGGGTACGGGACGTAGCGCACCGCGAGTCGGCGTCACCGTGGAATGCGAGCAGCGGCTCGAGGTCGTCCTCGCGGAACTCGCGCAGAACAAGCCGGGAGGTCGTGACCGGAAGCGCCGGGCGAACCGGAAGTTGCACCCCGCCATCCTCACAGTGCTCCCCGCTCGCGCACGCTGCGCGCCTCCAGACTCGGTCTTCCTCTCTCACTCGCAGACGACTCCGTCCCATGAGTTCGCTTCGCGCGGGCGTGTCTGCTCCTTCGTTCGTCCAGACCGAGCCGGCGCTCCGCTGACGACGCTCGCCGGGTTTCGTCCCGACAGGCTCGTTTGGGGGCGGTCGTAGTGTCAGTCCATGAATTCGCCGCACCATCCCCCGGCGGCCACCCGAGGTCAGCTCCGGGACACCGGATACCAACCGCGCAGCGTCGCCGAGGAGATCCGCGCCAACCTCATCGACCGGCTCCGTACGGGCAGCGATGCCTTTCCCGGCATCGTCGGCTTCGACGACTCGGTCCTGCCCGAACTCGAGTCCGCCCTGCTGGCCGGTCACGACCTGGTCCTGCTCGGCGAGCGCGGCCAGGGCAAGACCCGGTTGATGCGGACGCTGATCGACGCTCCTCGACGAGTGGATCCCGGAGGTGACTCGGCTGCGAGATCCACGACGAGCCGTACGAGCCGGTCTGCGTCCGCTGCCGGGCGCTCGCGCTCGAGACTGGGTGACGACCTGCCGATCAGCTGGCGACACCGTGACGACCGCTACACCGAGAAGCTGGCCACTCCGGACACCTCGGTCGGTGACCTCATCGGTGACGTCGACCCGGTCAAGGTCGCGCAGGGGCGCACGCTGGGCGATCCGGAGACCGTGCACTACGGCCTGGTGCCGCGGGCCAACCGCGGGTCTGTTCGCCCTGAACGAGTTGCCCGACCTGGCCGAACGCATCCAGGTGGCGTTGTTCAACGTGCTGGAGGAGCGCGACATCCAGGTGCGCGGGTATTCGTTGCGGCTGCCGCTGGACGTGTTCCTGATCGCGACCGCCAACCCGGAGGACTACACCAATCGCGGCCGGATCATCACGCCGCTCAAGGACCGCTTCGGCGCCGAGATCCGGACCCACTACCTGACCGAGCTGCCCGACGAGGTGGCCCTGCTCCGCCAGGAGGCGCGAGCTGGTCGCCGAGGTGGGAGACCACCTGCTCGAGGTGCTGGCCCGGTTCACCGCGCAGCCTGCGGGAGTCGTCGTCGATCGACCAGCGGTCGGGCGTGTCGGCCCGCTTCACCATCGCCGCCGCCGAGGCCGTGGCCGGGTCGGCCTTCCGGCGCGCCGCCCGCACCGGTGACGACGAGGCGGTCGCCCGGGTCGGCGATCTGCCGGCGATCCTGCCGACGCTGCTGGGCAAGATCGAGTTCGAGATGGGGGAGGAGGGCCGCGAACGCGCCGTGCTCGATCACCTGCTCCGGCTGGCCACCGCCGCCACCTTCCGGGACCGGGTCGGCGGGCTCGACCTGTCCGGCTTCACCAATCGCTTCGGCGAGGGTGCGTGGTCGAGACCGGCGAACTGGTGCCCGCCGCGCGAGGTGCTCGTCGCAGCTGGGCACGGTGCCGGGACTGGCCAAGGCGCTGGACCGGCTCGGCTACCACGACGGCGCCACCCCCGGCCAGGTGGCCGCCGCCGCGGAGTTCGTGCTCGAGGGACTGCACCTCACCCGGCGCATCGACAAGGACACCGTCGGCGGACGCACCATCTACGGCGCGGCCTGATCGGCGATAAGGAGGTTCCCGGGGTCCGGGTGTCCTCACGACCCCGCGAAGCTCCTGATCGCGGCCAACCGCTTCTGTGGATAGAGACCTCGGCCACCTCCTGACCTGCCAGGCTGCTGAAGTGGCCAGGTTCTTGCGGGAACTCAGTGAGGCGGTTAGCCCCGCGTCGGCGGCCGAGCTTCGCCGGGTAGGTGTCACTCCCGATATGCTTCGGGGTCCCCGCTGGACCCGTACCGCCCGTGGCTTCTACAGACGGGCCGAGACCGCTGACGCAACGCCGACCCAGCGCATCCTAGGACGTGGCGGCCGTGCTGCCCGACGGTGCCGCTATCGGTGGTTGGGCGGCGGCCTACGCGCTCGGCGTCGACTGGCTGGATGGGTTGGATCACCTGACGCTGAAGCCGCTCCCCGTGACCGTCGTGCTGCCGCCCGGCCTGCGGCGCCGCTAGCTGCCAGGCGTGCGGTACGTCCAGCAGAGCCGCGCCACGGCCAGGGTCGTGACCATCGACGGCATCCCGTTCACGGCAGAGCGGCGGACCGCGCTGGACCTGGCTCGGTGGGCGCCCGACCTCACCGAAGCCGTGGTGGCCCTAGATGCGTTTCTGGCGTTCCGCATGCTCTCCCTTCCGAGACTGGCCGCCGGCGTGACTGCCCTGGAAGGCCTGCCAGGCAGCGGTCAGGCCCGGCGGGCGGTCAGGCTCAGCAGATCTGGAGTCCAGAGCCCGTGGGAGTCGCATCTACGGATGTTCTACGTCCTCGACCTGCGGTTGCCATCGCCGCAGGTCAACCAGCCCGTCTTCGATGCTCGGGGGAATCTTCTCGGCGTACCGGATTTGCTCGACGAGGAAGCCGGCTTGGCCGTGGAGTACGACGGCGCCCGGTGGTCGCGGCAATCTGACGGGGGGCATCGAGAGCGCGAGCAGCACCGAGAGGACAACGCTCGCGAAGAGCGGCTGGAACGGGTACGGCTGATCGTTGTTCGAGCGGAGAAGGCTGACCTGACGAGGTTCCGCTCGAGCCTCGCCCGGCGGATCACCGAAGGGCGAGCCGACGGGCTGAGTCGCGATCGCCGCCGGGACCAGTGGACAATCGAGCCGCCACCTGACTGGTTCGGGTTGCCCGCCTGAACGAGCAGGCGGTTCTCGGGGTTCGAGCCGGCCGATCAGCCCCAAAACCTCCTTATGGTTCGGCGACTACCGTGGCCGCATGAGGGTTCGGTACGGACCATGGCACGGCGGGCCCGACCCGCTCAAGCCGCCCTTCGACGTCCGCGCTGCGCTGGACCAGATCGGGCAGGAGGTGCTGTCCGCCGGTAGCCTGCGTGACGCCCTCCAGGATCTGCGGCAGCGGGGCCTCGACGGCCGCGGAGGTCTGGACCGTCTGGCGGAACGGCTCCGCAAGTTGCGCGCCGCGGCCCGCCGCCGGGGAGATCTCGGCGGCACGCTCGACCAGATCCGCGCTGCGCTGGACCAGGCCCTGGCCGCCGAGCGGGAAGCGCTGGCCGGGGCGGACGACGACGGCGCCCGGCTGGCCGAGATGGAACTCGACACCCTGCCCGACGACGTGGCCGGGGCCGTCCGTGGTCTGGCGGACTACCAGTGGCGGTCGCCCGAGGCCCGCGCCACGTACGAGTCGATCCAGCAGATGCTGCAGCGCGAGGTGCTCGATGCGCAGTTCGCCGGCATGAAGCAAGTCCTGGAGTCACCCGATCCCGAGGCCATGCAG
Source organism: uncultured Actinomycetota bacterium (assembly GCA_963789345.1). GTDB lineage: Bacteria > Actinomycetota > Actinomycetes > Propionibacteriales > Propionibacteriaceae > Microlunatus. The sequence continues at coordinate 963,302 of CAWBKR010000001.1, forward strand.
CGGATCAAGGACATGCTCGCCGACCTGAACGCGCTGCTCGCCGCCCATGCGCGCAACGAGGACACCAGCGAGCAGTTCGACGACTTCATGGCCAAGCACGGGGAGTTCTTCCCCGAGCAGCCCGAGAACGTCGAGGAGCTGATCGACGCGCTCGCCCGGCGCCAGGCCGCCGCCCAGCGGATGATGGCCTCCCTGAGCCCGGAGCAGCGTGATCAGCTCGCCCAGCTCATGCAGCAGGCGCTCAGCGACGCCGACCTGGCCTCGGAGATGGCGCAGCTGTCCGACAACCTGCGGGCCCTGCGTCCCGGTTTGGACCGCGAGTCACCGAGTGGGATGCGACCCGGCGGGCAATCGCTCGGCTACAGCGAGGCGGTCGAGGCCGTCGCCGAGCTGGCCGACCTGGAGTCGTTGTCGGATCAGCTGTCCCAGAATCGACCCGGCTCCACACTCGACGACGTGGACGTCGAGATGCTCGAGCGGCGACTCGGTGCCGACGCCGTGGCCGACCTGCAGGCGCTCCGGGATCTCGAGCGCGAACTCGAACAGCAGGGCTTCCTGACCCGCACCGACGACGGACTCCGGCTCACGCCGCGCGCGGTGCGCCGACTTGGCCAGACTGCGCTGAAGCGGGTGTTCGCGCAGCTCGAAGCCTCGGGAAGCGGTGACCACGACGACCATCGCACCGGCGCCGCCGACGAACCCACCGGTCTCTCTCGGCCGTGGGAGTTCGGCGACGAGTTGCCGATCGACGCCCCGCGTACGGTCGCGAACGCGCTTCGCCGGGGCATGCGCCCGTCGACGGGCTCAGGGCACGGCCCTTCGACAGGCTCAGGGCACGGCCCTTCGACAGGCGCAGGGCACGGCCGTTCGACAGGCTCAGGGAGCGTTCTGCTGGCCGTCGAGGACTTCGAGGTGATCGAGACCGAGCGGCGGACCTCGGCGGCAGTGGCGCTGTGCGTCGACCTCTCCTACTCGATGATGGCCGACGGCCGTTGGGGACCGATGAAGCAGACCGCCCTGGCGCTGCAGCATCTGATCGAGACGCGGTTTCGGCAGGATGCGCTCCAGGTGATCGGCTTCAACCGTTTGGCCCGTCGGCTGTCGCCGGTGCAGCTGGCCGAGGCGGAGCCGGAATGGATCCAGGGCACCAACCTGCAGCACGCTCTGATGCTGGCGGCCCGGCATCTGCGGCGTCATCCCGACGCCGAGCCGGTCGTCCTGGTGGTCACCGACGGCGAGCCGACCGCCCACCTGATGGGTGACGGTGACGCCTTCTTCTCCTGGCCGAGCACCCCGGCGACCATCCGGGCCACCGTGGCTCAGGTCGACGAACTCAGCCGCTACGGCGCCACGATCAACACCTTCATGCTCGGCGACGACCCCGGTCTCGCCCGGTTCGTCGACGCGATCGCCCGACGCTGCGGTGGCCGCGTGTTCACCCCCGACATCGGCCGGCTCGGGGAGTACGTCGTCGCCGACTACCTGCGGGCCCGCCGCGGCCGCCGGTGAGCCCGGTCACCAGCCCGGTCATCGTCGTCGGAGCCGGGATCGCCGGAGTGGCCTGCGCCCGCGCGCTCACCGACGGCAGGACTACCGGTGACTGTCCTGGACCGTGGCCGCCGCATCGGCGGGCGGGTGGCCAGCCGAACGGTGGACGGTCGGCCGGTCGACATCGGCGCCTCGTACTTCACCGTGTCCGATCCCGCGTTCGAGGCGGTGGTGGAGGACTGGCGACTCCGCGACCTGGCCCGGCCCTGGACCGACACCTTCGCCGTGCTCGGTGACGGCGATCGGGAGACCACTTCCGGACCGATGCGCTGGGCCGCGCCGCGCGGCCTGCGGTCTCTGGTGGAGGACCTCGCCACCGGGCTCGAGGTGACGTCAGGCGTCACCGCAACGGACGTCTCGCACGACGACGGACTCCTGGTGGACGGAATCCCGGCGGCCGGTGTCGTCCTCGCCATGCCCGATCCGCAGGCCAAGCGGCTGCTGGCTCGTGATCTGGACTCCGACCGCGGACCTGCTCGTCCGGGAGTACGAGCCGGTGCTGGCCTTGACCGCCACCTTCGAGACCCGGACCTGGAGCCTCGACGGCGCCTTTGTCTCCGACGACGCAACCCTGGGCTGGATCGCCGACGACGGTGCCCGGCGCGGGGACGCCGCCCCGGTGCTCGTGGCCCACTCGACCAGCGAGCTCGCCGCGTCGCATCTGGAGGTCCCGAGCCGGGCGGAACCCATCATGATCGACGCGTTGCGCCGGCTACTCGACCTGCCCGCCCCACGCGGTGCCTTCGTGCACCGGTGGTCCTTCGCCCGCCCCGCCGAGGCCCGCGAGCAGCCGTATGGACTGACCGAGCGCGGCGTCGGGTTCTGCGGCGACGGCTGGCACGGGAAGCCGCGCGTCGAGGGTGCCTACCTGTCGGGCCGAGCGCTCGGTGAGGCGCTGGCCGCCCGGCTCAGCTGACCCACCTCACCGTCATTCCAGCAGTGAGTCCACCGTCTGGTAGTTCTCCTGCAGGTGTGCCGTGGAGACGATCCAGTGGTCGCCGGCTCGGCCTCGCAGCACCCAGTCGTCGTCGCCGGCGGTCTCGTCGCCCTCCAACGTGGCGACGATCTCACCAGGCCGGGCCGGCCGGCCGTCGACCTCGCCGATTCGGCACCAACGGTCCCCCGAGAGGTGCTGGTAGGTCGTGGTGAACACCGCGTCGGTCACCGACCAGGCGTCGAATCCGTCGCTGACCCACCAGTCGCCGGCGACGGCCTGCATCACGTCACCGTGCCGGGAGCGCCAGGTCCACGGTTTCGTCGAGCGTCGAGCGCGCACGGTGCCGGAGCGCCGGTACGCACGCCAGCCGGCCTCCCCGTCGGCGGCGACCGAGGACCGATAGCCGAGGCTGCGCAACGTGGCGATCGCGTCGGTCACGTTGGCGAGGCTCCGTTGCCGATCGACATCCGGCAGCTGGGCCCAGGGCAGCAGGGCGGGGTGAGTCCGGCGTCCGTCATCGCGGACGGACCCGGGACGCCAGCCGTTCTCCAGGAGGTGCCTCCGCCACGAGTCGTGCTCCAGCCGGGCCAGGATCATCCGCTGATCCTCGGAGATCGACTGGTCCTCGGTGTCGGAGTCGGCGGAGCAGGACATGGATCCCCAGGAGCGCCCGAGCGATTCGACGGAGGCCAGGGTCGTGGTCACCAGGCGGATGTTGGACTCCCTGAGAAATGGATCGAGGTCGTCCCAGCCGCGATCCGATGCGCGGGGCGGCGACTTCGGGTCGCGCTGCCGGCGGTATCTCTCGTGCACCACCCGGGCGGCACGCTCCCAGCTGTCGACGGGCCAACCGATCGGCAGGTCGGTGGTGAGACCGTACGGGTAGAGGGCCTCCATGATCGGCTCCTCGGCCAGCCCTCGACTGTCCGGGCCAAGGGCGAAGATCGTCCATTCGGGGTGGCGGGCGGCCAAGAAGGACGCATCAGTGCCCTCCTCGGTGACGAGCACGGCGGGTCGGCGACAGCCATCGAGCAGCCGCTCGAGCACCGGAAGAGCCGCCGGCTCGGCCACGGCGCGCAGGGGGGCAACCGTGTTGCCGAAGCGGGCCTGGCGCAACGCGTGCTGGTCGCGCAGCCGGCCGGCGCCCGGCCCGACCACGACGAGGTCGGCGGTGGACGGTCGACGCCGTTGTCCCAACAGGTCGTCCTCGCGGTCACGCTGAGCGAGCTCGGCCGAGACCGCCAGGGCGAGCGGCGAACTCCCGACGAGGACCAGCCGGTCGTGGTCGGCGCGTTGGAGGCGATCGACCAGCAGTGCGGCCGTGACCTCGTAGCTGCTCAATGCGTCGCCGATCCACACCCGCTGACGGTCGTCGTGACGTGTTCGGTAGCCGTTGCTCCTGCGCCAGTACTCGGCCTGCCAGGGATCGTCGATCCGCACCACGATCCGCGGCGGTACGACGGACGTGGGCGCAGCGCAGCCGTCCGCGACCCGCCGGAGCTGCTGAGCCCACCGCAGGTTGAGGGCCGAATCCGGCGACATCAGATAGGCACCCTGCATCTTGAACCGCCGCCCGGCGGTCAACAGGACCTGCAGGCCGCGTGTGTCATCGGGGTCGACCATGATCACCGCGCCGCCGTGATCACGGGCTGATCTGATCATGGCGATGTCCGTGCTCCCGGTCAGCACCGCCACTGACGTGCGAGGACCGGCGGATTCGGTCAGGCGGCGTAGCAGCCCCACGGTCTCGGGGCTCAGCCCCACCACCACCTGTACGCGACGGGCGAGTCGCACGCTCAATCGGTCGCGCTGGTTGCGAAACAGGGTGGCCAGCACACCGAGCCCGGTGATGACCAGCAGCAGCGGACCGAACAGGCGGGCGACCTGCAGACCGAGTGGGTAGCCGCAGCTGTCGTTGACTCCGCCGACGATCAGATTGAGGGCCCAGGTGAGCGGGGTCCAGAAAGGACTCTGATCCGTGGCGCAACCCCAATAGGAGACGAGTCCTAGGCCGATGGTGGTGACGGCCAGGCTGCCCGTGACCAGGAAGGAGAAGCTCCGGTTCTCCCGGCGGCGCGGCCACCAGTAGGCGAGGAAGGCGGCTGCCCCGAGACCGACCTGAACCGCGATGGGCCACCAGGCGCGCGGATCCTCGTACGCCGCCAACCGGCCGGGGAGCTCTGGTCCGGGCCGGGCGGCGAGGCCGAGCAGCACGAGTCCGGCGAGGTAGCCGACGAGCAAGGCCACCGCGACGATCGACCAGCGCAGCAGGTGACGCGGCGCGCCAGAGGTCGTGATCATGCTCGCGTCCGGACGAGGACCGGTTCAGCGGACCTTGGTCAGGGTGATCTTGCCGCGCACATCCTGCTGCGGGATGCCCTGGTTCTTGCATTTCTTGAGCTGCCGGTAGCGATCGTTGCCGGTCACCGACGCGACGCCGCGGCTGCCGCTCGCGGATCCGGGCGTGAGCGTCCGCGTGTAACGAACCTGCACCTTCTGTCCGCTCGGCTTGCCGGTCTTCGAGTTGTAGCAGGCGGTGGTGAACTTGCTGTCGACGTTCCAGCTGGCGGCGCTCACATCGATCGTGAACGGCTTGGCGTCGGCGGAGGACTTGACGGTGGACGCGCACTTGGTTCCCGTGCAGCTCGTCCGCACGGTCCAGGTGGCGACGTCGCGACGTCCGACCGCCGTCCGGGGATCGTTGGACTTGGTGATCACGTACTCCCAGCGATAGGTGCCGGTGAAGCCCAGGCGCGGATTCGGTGGCGGCGCCGGCTTGGGCGTCGGGGTTGCCGCCGGCGTCCTCGCCGCTGACGAGGGTGGGGTTTGGCTGATCGCCGGCGGCGCGCCCGCGGCCCCCGAACCGGGCGCCGCCGTGATGGTCTGCCCGGGCCGGAGCACGGCGAGTGCGCCGACCACCACCACGACGAGGACGGCGGTCGCCCCGGCGATGATCAGAGCGGCCCGCTTGCCGCTTCGGGCCGTCCGGCCGGCCACCGCGCCGAGCCCGGCACGTCCCGCTGCCGTTGTCCCGCCGACGGCTCCCGATCCGCCGGCGCCACCCAGACTCATCGCCCCGGTCAGCGCGCCCTCGCCGGCGGACATCGTCCCCGCCACCGCGCCCATGCCACCAGTGGCCGTCGCCGTTCCGCCGGCGCCGGCGGCCGCCGCGCCCATCGTCGTCGCGACCACCCCGCCCAACCCGGCGGTGGTCCACCACCCCGCACCGAAGGCGCGTTCCGCGGCCGGTTCCAATTCGTGCAGGAACGCACGCGCGTCGGGTTGCCGCGAGGCCGGATCGGGTGACTGAGCCCGGTCCAGTACGGGCTGGATCTCGGCCGGCACTCCCTCCTCGGCGAGGAGGTGCCGCAGCATCGCGCCGGCGGCGAAGACGTCGGCGGCCGGGGTCAGTTCGCGACCGGCGGAAGCCTCGGGACTCGCGAAACCGTCGAGGCCGACGACGTCGGAGGCGACGTGGGCGCCGAAGCCCACCACGACGGGCTGCCCGGCGGTGCTGATCATGAGACTGCGCGGCGCCAGGTCGCCATGGACCACACCCGATCGATGGGCCGCCGCCAGCCCGGTCAACGCGCCGTGGAGCACGCCGAGCGTCTGCGGGCGGGTCAGTCCGTTGGTACCGCGAAGAACGGTCGCCAGACTGGTGCCGTCGACCCAGGACTCCGCGAGCCACGTATCGGCGTCGTCGATCACCGGCGGGTAGGTCCTGGCCAGGTTCTCGTGTCGCAGCTGCGCCAGGCGGTCGACCTCGGATCGCAGGCGCGGCACGACATCTCTCGCCACCGACGCGAGCTGCTTGAGGGCCACGTCGTGCCCCAGGTCCGGGTCGTGAGCCTTCCAGACGGCCCCGTGACGTCCGCCCGGCAACTGGCGGACAAGTGTGTAGCGCCCGATGATCATGTGACGTTCTCCCCCGAAAACGCGCAGTACGACTACTGCTAGCCGAAGCGTAAGCCAGCCGCGAGATCCGCGGAGCCGATTCGCTGAATCAGCCTCAGGGAGGCGGTAGCGGCCCAGCCTTTTCCCACCACCACTGAAGAGTTGCAAAGTCCAGCTTCGCGTCGGCGGCCGAGGACAAGATCGACAATTCGTCGTTGGTCCACGCGAAGACCGCCATGTCGTCAGCGTCGCGATAGCACCGCACAGTCCCAGCTGCGGGCCGGCCGCCCTGACGATCGTAGGAGTGCTCTCCGGCGGTGCGGCGGCAGTCAGCGGATTCGAGATCGCCGGGTGCGTAGTAACCGCGGAATGCGCGCATCGCGGCGTCCGGGTCTGCGTAGGAGAAGTAGAACACGTACTCAGGTGTTCCGGGTTCGGCTGAATCCGGAAGGCATTGCACAGCGATCAACAAGGACCTCCGCAGCACCTCCGGTCCGGGAACCAGCCGCCGACAGTCGTCCCGAATCGCAGCCGGTATGCGCAAACGCAGATCGGCGATCGTCCGCGCCGGAGCCGGCACGCGGGGAGATGGTTGCGTCGGGCGAGAGGCCGGCGTCGGCGACGCCGCGGTGGGACTCGGCTGGGCGGTGGCCGCCGGTGGGCTCGCGGGCCCGGCGGACGATGCTTCAGCTCCGGACCACGGTCTGAAGATCAATGTCGCCACGAGCGCGACGAGGATGGCCGCCACGATCGCGCCGGGCGCCAGCCAGCGTCGTCGATTCGGTCGTGGTTGGGCGACGACCACGGTGACCGGCGTCGGGGCGGAGTGTTGGTCCCAGTGTTCGGCGAACTGCTCGGCGGGCTCAGCGGTCGCCGCCTTCGCCGCCGACCGCTCGAGTCCGGCACTCTCGACGGCGGCCACCAACCTGGCCGCATCGGCGGAGAACGAGCTGTGCCGGAGCGGCAGCGCCTGGCGATTCGTCAACGCTCGCAGCGAAGCGGGCAATTGGTCGGCGGTGGGCAGGACCGCCTCGTCCACCAGGACCGGGATGACCCTGACCCCACGGGTGAGAGCAACGGCGATCTCCTCCACCACCCAGTCCTGGGGATCGTCCAGCCGGCGCCGACCGGTTGCATCCGTCAGGGTGGCCCATTGCGGTCCGATGAAGGCCAGCAACACGTCGCAGCCGCTCACGGCGCGGCGCACGTAGTCGGTGAAATCGACCCCGGGTGGGATGGTGTCGATGTCCATGAACAACTCGAAGCGCTCGCCGATGCGGTCGGCGATGCGACCGGCGACATGCTGGGTGTCGGCTCGGCGGTAGCTGAGGAACACCTTGACCTGGTCGGCCACCCCACCCTCCGGCGTGCTCGGGCTCATCCGAGACGACCCGATCTTCACACTTCGGGCGCGTCTTCGCAGAAGAACCGGCCAAACCGACGGGTCAGAACTCGCGACCCCGGCGGAGCAGCTCGAGCAGATACGTGCCGTACCCGGACTTGGCCAGGGCGCTGGCGCGGTCGTGCAGCTGGTCGTCGGTGAGGAAGCCCTGCCGCCAGGCCGCCTCCTCGGGGGCACCGACCTTCAACCCTTGCCGAGACTCCAACGTCCGGACGAAGTTGTTGGCGTCGTTGAGCGACTCGAACGTCCCGGTGTCCAGCCAGGCCGTCCCGCGGGGGAGTACGCCGACCTGAAGTCGGCCCGCCTCGAGGTAATGGCGATTGACGTCGGTGATCTCGTACTCGCCTCGAGCCGAGGGTTCCAGGTCTCGGGCGATCCGTACGACGTCGTTGTCGTAGAAGTACAGACCGGGCACCGCGTAGTTCGAGCGCGGGGCACTGGGCTTCTCCTCCAACGAGATCGCCCGGCCGGCCTCGTCGAATTCGACCACTCCGTACGCCCGCGGTTCGGCGACCCAGTACGCGAAGACCGCGCCGCCGTCCACGTTGGCGAACCGCTGCAGCTGCGAGCCGAGTCCTGGACCGTAGAAGATGTTGTCGCCCAACACCAGGGCGACCTTCTCGTCGCCGATGAAGTCGGCCCCGATGACGAAGGCCTGGGCCAGTCCGTCGGGGGAGGGTTGTTGTGCGTAGGAGATGCCGATGCCGAACTGGCTGCCGTCGCCCAGCAGCCGCTCGAAACCGGCCGCCTCGTGCGGGGTGGTGATGACCAGCACGTCGGAGATCCCGGCGAAGATCAGCGTCGACAGCGGGTAGTAGACCATCGGTTTGTCGTAGACGGGCACCAGCTGCTTGCTCACTCCGAGAGTGACGGGATGAAGCCTCGTCCCCGATCCACCGGCCAGGATGATTCCGCGCATAGCGGAGGATTCTCGCAGAGTTGTCCGACTCTCAGCAGGCTGAAGCCCGGTGCGATCCCGACAAGTCTGAAATACTTCCGGGCGTGAATGACTACCTGGTGACCGGCGGAGCGGGCTTCATCGGTTCCAACTTCGTCCACCACCTGATGGCGAACACCGACTCCGCCGTCACCGTGCTGGACAAGTTGACCTACGCGGGCCACCGCGCCTCCCTCGAGGATCTGCCCGAGCGGCGGTTCACCTTCGTGCACGGGGACATCTGTGACGCCGACCTGGTCAACGACCTCGCGGCCACTCACGACGTGGTGGTGCACTTCGCGGCCGAATCCCACAACGACAACTCGCTCCGGGATCCGTCGCCGTTCCTCACCACCAACCTGATCGGCACCTACACGCTGCTGGAGGCGGTTCGGCGGCACGGCACGCGCTACCACCACATCTCCACCGACGAGGTGTACGGGGACCTGGAACTGGACGAACCGACCCGGTTCACCGAGCAGACCCCGTACAACCCGTCGAGTCCCTACTCCTCGACCAAGGCGGGCTCGGATCTGTTGGTACGGGCGTGGGTGCGCTCCTTCGGCGTGCAGGCCACGATCAGCAACTGCTCCAACAACTACGGCCCGTACCAGCACGTGGAGAAGTTCATCCCGCGGCAGATCACCAACGTCTTGGACGGTGGCCGCCCGAAGTTGTACGGAGCGGGTCAGAACGTTCGGGACTGGATTCACGCCGAGGACCACAGCGCCGCCGTGCGGTTGATCACCGAGCAGGGCCGGATCGGCGAGACCTACCTGATCGGCGCCGACGGGGAGAAGAACAACACCGAGGTGGTCGAGGCCATCCTGGAGCTGATGGGCCGATCCCGCGACGACTACGACCACGTCACCGACCGGGCCGGTCATGATCTTCGCTACGCCATCGATTCCAGCAAGCTCCGCACCGAGCTGGGCTGGCGTCCGCGGTACTCCGATTTCGCGTCCGGGCTGGCCCAGACCATCGACTGGTATCGCAACCACGAATCGTGGTGGCGCCCGCAGAAGGCCGGCACCGAAGCGATGTACGCCGCCCAGGGGCAATAACTTTGGTCGCGCTCCGCGCTCCGCGCTCCGCGGTCACGCGCTCCGCGGATTCTCACTCGTTCGTCACGATTCGGGACGACGGAAAGGCGTGTCGCCCCGAATCGCTCCTCACTCCCGAGAGGCTCCGCACGTGACCGGACCAACTTTGGTCGCGCTCCGCGCTCCGCGGTCACGCGCTCCGCGGATTCTCACTCGTTCGTCACGATTCGGGACGACGGAAAGGCGTGTCGCCCCGAATCGCTCCTCGCGTCCGAGAGGCTCCGCACGTGACCGGACTTGATGTTCGCACGACCACCATCCCCGGTCTGCTGATCATCGACCTCGATCTGCGCGCCGACAACCGCGGCTGGTTCAAGGAGAACTGGCAGCGTCAGAAGATGATCGAGGCCGGCCTACCCGACTTCGGGCCGGTCCAGAACAACGTGTCCTTCAACACCCGACGAGGTGCGACTCGAGGAATCCACGCCGAGCCGTGGGACAAGCTCGTCTCGGTGGCCACCGGCGAGATCTTCGGCGCCTGGGTGGACCTGCGGCCGGGGGACAGCTTCGGTACGGTCTTCACCCACACGCTCGGGCCGGACAAGGCCGTCTACGTTCCCCGTGGGGTCGGCAACGCGTTCCAGACGCAGGTGGACCAGACGGCCTACTCCTATCTTGTCAATGATCACTGGAGCGCGTCGGCGCGTGACTCCTACACCTTTCTCAACCTGGCCGACGAAGCCACCGGGATCGACTGGCCCATACCGCTCGATCAGGCTGAGTTGTCCGAGGCCGACCGGAACCATCCCCGGTTCGCTGACGTGGTGCCGATGCCCGGACCGAAGATCTTGATCATCGGGGCGGGTGGGCAGGTCGGCCGCGCCCTGGTCGACGTGCTGCCGGGCGCCGTAACGGCGACGACGGCCGATCTGGACCTGACCGATCGGGCGGCGGTGGCCGGTTTCGACTTCGGCGCGTACGACCAGGTGATCAACGCAGCCGCCTACACCGCCGTCGACGCGGCGGAGACGCCGGCCGGTCGGCGCGACGCGTGGGCCACCAACGTCGACGGGGTTGCCGCGCTGGTGACCGCGGCACGAGAGCATCGCTTCGTCTTGGTGCACATCTCCTCGGACTACGTCTTCGACGGAATCCGGGAGCAGCACGTCGAAGACGAGCCGTTCAGTCCGCTCGGGGTCTACGGCCAGACCAAGGCCGCGGGGGACGCGCTCGTGGCTACGGCGGCGCGGCACTACATCGTCCGGACCAGTTGGGTGATCGGAGACGGCAACAACTTCGTCCGCACGATGGCCGCCTTGGCCGATCGCGGTGTCGAACCCGGCGTCGTGGACGATCAGCACGGGCGCCTGTCGTTCACCGACGAGATCGCCCGGGCGATTCGGCACCTGCTCGACGTCGACGCCCCGTACGGGACCTACAACGTCAGTGGGGAGGGCCCGCCGAGCACCTGGGCTGACATCGCCCGGCGCGTGTTCGAGGCCCGTGGGCGTCCGGGCGAGGCGGTCCGGCCGATCAGCACCGACGAGTACGGGGCGGGTAAGGGCCTGGCGCCGCGGCCGCGGCACAGTCTGCTGGATCTGACCAAGATCAGCGCGACGGGTTTTCGGCCGGCTCCGGTCGATCAGTCTCTGTCGACGTATCTGGCGAATCTGGACTGAGCCGGCCGCTGCGGACACAGAACGCGGCGGCGATCAGCAGGCCGCCGGTGACCACGACCGCCCAGAATCCGGCGTGGGCACCGGCGATGTCGATCACCTGGCCCAACGCGGCTGAGCCGAGCGCCAGCCCGGACGCCAGACCGGTCGCGGTCCAGCCCAGCGCCTCCGTGAGGCGACTGGGCGGCACGGCGGCCGAGGTGACCGCCACGGACGCGATCAAGGTCGGCGCGATACCCAAGCCGCTGATGATCAACAGCGCCGCGGTGATCAGCGGCTGGTCGACGAACGGCAGCGGTAACAGTGACGCGGCCAACACGGCGGCTCCGATCCGGAACCTCCGCAGCGGACTGGCTCGCCAGGTGATGGCTCCGGTGATCAGCCCGGCGACCAGCGAACCACTGGCCCAGGCCATCACCAGAAAGCCGGCCAACGGCAGTATCCCCTCCTCCTCGGCGAACGCGACGATGACGACCTCCATGCCGCCGAAGAGCGCGCCGAGGGCGGCGTACGCGACGATGATCGGCACGAGCAGGGCCGCCGACAGCCGCTGGCGGGCGGCCCGCTGACGATCACCCGGCTGCAGCGGGGGCTCGGTGCGGCGCTGGGCGGCCAGCGCAAAGGATCCGATGAGCCCGAAGAACGCTCCGGTCGCCAGACCCAGAGCGGGGTGGATGGAGGTGGCCAGGAAGGTGGCCAGCACCGGACCGACGATGAAGACCACCTCGTCGACCACCGCCTCCCAGGCGAAGGCGGTGTTGAGCAGGGCCGTCCCGCGAAGCCGGTGCGACCACCGCGCACGCACGCAGGCACCGGCCGAGGAGAAGCCCAGTCCCACCCCGACAGCCGCCGCCAGTGTGCTCGCCAGCGGCCAGTCCTGCAGCACGCTCACGATCAACACGGCGAGGCTGGCGTTGTTGATCAAGGTGGCGACGATCAGCACCCGGGCCTGTCCGATCCGGTCGATCATCCGGCCCCAGACCGGCGCCGCGACCGCGCCGGTGATGGTGCCGACCGCGGTCACCAGCCCGGCGCGGCCGAACGAGCCGGTGACGATGGAGACGAACAAGACGATGCCGAGGCCGGTCATCGAGAGCGGCAGGCGGGCGACGAAGCCCGCCAGACTGAACGCTCGCGCCGATGGGTCGGCGAGTACCCTTCGGTAGGCGCCGAGTCCGGCAACCACGAGACACCTCCTGAGGAGTGAAGAACCGAGCGGTGAGCAACATGACCGGTGTGGGTCCGTACGACGCCGTCCTGCTGGTGTCGTTCGGCGGCCCCGAAAAACCGGAGGACGTGCTGCCGTTCCTGGAGAACGTGACCCGTGGCCGAGGCATTCCTGCCGACCGGCTGGCCGAGGTGGGCGAGCACTACTTCGGCTTCGGTGGCCGGAGCCCGATCAACGATCAGTGTCGCAGCTTGCTCGCCGCCCTGCGAGCCGAGTTGGACTCGCGCGGCCTCGAGGTGCCGCTCTACTGGGGAAATCGCAACTGGACGCCCTACCTGGACGACGTGCTCCGTCAGATCGAGGCCGACGGCCACCGCCGCGTCGTGGCCGTCACGACCAGCGCGTACCCGTCGTACTCCTCCTGCCGGCAGTACCGGGAGAACCTGTACGACGCCGTCCAGGGCACAAGCGTGCAGGTGGACAAGATCCGGCACTACGCACACCATCCGGGGTTCGTCGCGGCCTCGGTGTCGGCCACGACGGCGGCCGTGGACGAGCTGGCGGGAGCCGGGCCCGCCCGGCTGGTCTTCGTGACGCACGCCGTCCCGACGGCCATGGCCACCTCCTCGGGACCACCGCCGCGCAGTGCCGAGGGTGGCTACGTCGATTGGCACCGAGCCGTCGCCGCCGAGGTCACCCGCCAGGTCGCGGCGCAGCGTGACGTCGATCCACGGTGGGATCTGGTCTACTGCTCGCGGTCGGGGCCGCCCAGCCAGCCCTGGACCGGACCCGACGTGAACGATCATCTCGAGGCGCTCCAGGCGGACGGGGTGCCCGCCGTGGTGCTGGTGCCGATCGGCTTCGTCTCCGACCACATGGAGGTCATCTACGACCTCGACACCGAGGCGGCGGCCACGGCGGCGAAGCTCGACCTGCCGTTCGCCCGGGCGGCCACCGCCGGCGTCGACCCGGCCTTCGTTCGTAGTCTCGTCGACCTGATCGTCGAGCGGAGCGAGGTTGCCGCCGACCGGCTGGGGACCGAGCCGACAGGGGTTCCGGTGATCCTCGGCGGGCGCACCGGACGGTACCTCTGCCTGCCCTTCTGCTGCCCGAACCCCCGCGAACCGGACCGTCCGGCCCTCTGCCAGTTGGCCCCCTCGGATCTGATCACGAGCTGATCGGAACCGACTGGAATTTCCGGCGCAGCAGGACGTTATAGAGGCGCAAGCCCCGCGGCCCACGGGATGCGGATTCATGTGATATGCATGCGCACGAACTCAGCGAAGACGAAGTTCTGGGCAAACTGCCTGGGAGGGATGAGATGGCGACCGATTACGACGCCCCACGCAAGACCGAAGAAGAGCTGAACGAAGACAGCATCGAAGAGCTGAAGACTCGCCGCAACGATAAGAACTCGGGGAAGGTCGACGAAGACGAAGCCGAGGCCGCCGAAGCCTTCGAGCTGCCGGGTGCCGATCTCTCGCACGAGGAACTCACCGTCCGGGTGCTACCGCGCCAGTCCGACGAATTCACCTGCGCCGGCTGTTTCCTGGTCCGGCACCGCAGCCAGATCGCCGAGGAGCGGTCCAACGGCGACGCGTACTGCTTCGATTGCGCCGGCTGACCTCCGCCTGACATGGCCTCTGCGCCGGTGACACCGCACTACCGGGAAAGATTGAGTGTTCCCCTGATCTGGTGGGTGCTGGCGGTGCTGCTGGCCGGCAGCGGTGCCGTGGCGGTGGGTTTCTACCTGGGGCTGAGCTGGGGGACCGGGGTCGCTGTCGCCGGCCTGGGCATCGCGGGGACCGTCTTCTGGTCGGCGGCCACCCTCATCGTCGTCGACGACCAGCGGCTCCACGTGGGCCGAGCCGTGATCGAACTCGACTACGTCGGCGGCTGCCGGGCCCTCGACCCGGCGGAGACGAGCGAGCGGAGCGGGCCCGGCGCCGACGCCCGCGCCTACCTGGTGCTGCGCCCCTACCTGAAGACCGCGGTCGAGCTGACGGTGTCCGACGACGCCGACCCGGTGCCGTACTGGTTGGTCTCCACGCGGCGCCCCAACTCGCTTGCCGCAGCGGTGGAGTCAGCCCGCGCCGCTAGGCTGAGCCGGTGACCGAGGCCGGTGTCGAGGTGCTGCTGCACCGGCTCGACCCGGAGCTGGACCCACCCCGCTACGCGCATCCCGGAGACGCCGGAGCCGACCTGCGCTCCCGAGAGACCTTCGTCCTCCACCCGGGTGAGCGCCGACTGGTGTCCACCGGGATCGCCGTCGCGGTTCCAGCCGGCTACGCGGCCTTCGTGCATCCCCGGTCCGGGTTGGCCGCGAATCACGGCGTGAGCATCGTCAACGCTCCCGGGACCATCGACGCCGGCTACCGTGGGGAGGTCCGGGTGTGCCTCATCAACACCGACACCGCAGCCGCGGTCCAGATTTCGCGCGGTGACCGGATCGCTCAACTGGTCGTACAGCCGGTGAGCCAGGCCGTCTTCGTTCCCGTGACAGAATTACCCGACTCCAGCCGGGGTGCGGGCGGGTACGGATCGACCGGAGCGGTGTGAATGATCTTCAAGCGACGTAAGCAGCAGGCGGCCGAGTCGCCGGCCGAGGTGGAAGAGACCGAAGCCGAAGTCGCGGAATCCGACGCAGAAGCGACCGAGGCGGAAGCCGCCGAGGACGCCGAGAAGAAGGAGGCGGCCGAGCTCGACGTCGACGAGCTGGACGCCGGCGACTGGCGGGGCGAGGGCCCGTGGGACGTGACCGAGGTGGACCTCGAGGTCGAGCCCGCCGAGGGGCAGCCGCGGATCGACCTGGGCAGCATGCTGGTGACCGGGTTCCCCGGTGCCGAGTTGCGGCTCCAGGTGTCGGAGGAGAGCCAGCAGGTGGTGTCGGTGATGCTCATCCAGGGCGATTCCGCCATCGAGCTCGGTGCGTACGCGGCACCCCGGACCGGAGGTTTCTGGCCCGAGCTCCGTGAGGAATTGGTCGAGTCCGCCACCGAAGCCGGCGGCTCGGCGGCGATCGTCGAGGGTCCGTTCGGGGTGGAGTTGCGACGCCTGCTGCCCGTGACCACCCCCGACGGCGAGCAGGGATACCAGCCGTCCCGGATGTGGGTCGTCGAGGGGCCGCGCTGGCTGCTCCGCGGAATTCTGTACGGGCAGGCGGCCCTGGAGGACGGTGTCGACGGGCCCGTCGAGCCGCTGATCACCGCCTTCCGGCAGGTGGTCGTCCGCCGCGACGACCAGGCGATGGCCCCCGGAGACCTGCTGCCGCTTGACCTGCCGAAAGATCTCACCGCCGAGCAGAGTGCCGAGCAGGAACAGTGACCGCTCGGTTGACGAAGGTGGAATGCTTGACCTATGGGTAAGCCCAACTTGCTGCAGCGAGCCTTCCGGCGGCTGGCGTCCTCGAACGAGGAACTGGAGTCGGAGGAGATGCAGAAGAACGCGCGCGGTGAGGGGGCCGTGCCCATCCGCTCGTGCGAAGACCGCCAACTCGTCCGCCTCAGCGGGACGATCGCCTCGGTCACCATCCACCCGCGCGGAGGCCATCCCGCGTTGGAGGTCGAACTGCGGGACGGCAGCGCCGGGGTCACCCTGGTCTGGCTCGGTCGCCGTCAGATCCCCGGCATCGACGCCGGTCGGTCGATCAACGTCTGGGGACGGATCAGCTGTCACGACGGACGCCGCCTGATCTACAACCCGAAGTACGAACTGCTCGAGGCCGCCGCCGGTTCATGAGTCTGCGCCCCGAGCCAGTCGAAGGTTCGCGTGCTGAGCCTGTCGAAGCACGCCCACAAGAGCCACAGTTCCAGTACGTCGAAGAAATCGTTCGTCACGAACTCACCAAATCCCTCGGTGGTCCCCGGGGGATGCTGGAGGGCGCTGCGCCGTTCGTCGGCTTCACCGTCGTCTGGGTGATCACCCGATCTCTTTTGATCTCCCTGCTCGCCGCCCTGGGCGTTGCAGTGATCTTCGCCGTGGTCCGGCTTGCCCAGCGGCAGTCGCTGCGCTTCGTCCTCCAAGCCGTGATTCCCACAGCGATCGCCGCCCTGGTCGCCAGCCGAACCGGCCGGGCCGAGGACGTCTTCCTTCCCGGCATCCTCTACAACGGCGCGCTGGCTGTGATCGCCGTCGCCAGTGTGGCGCTACGTGCCCCGTTGGTCGGTTTCCTCTACGGCGCCGCGACGGGCGATCCGACGGGGTGGCGGCGCGACCGCGGTCTCGTACGGATGACGAGCAGGCTGACCCTGGTGCTGGCGGTGCCCTACGTGGCGCGCTTCGCCGTCCAGATGCCCCTGTTCTTGGCCGGCAACATCGTGGCGCTGGCGATCGCGAAGGTCGCGCTCGGCTGGCCGCTTCTGGTCGCCGCCCTGTTCGTCATCGGCGTGCTGTTGTCCCGCGGGCACACACCGATCGAGACGTCGGGTTCCGACGACCCGGATCCGAGCGCAGTCAAGTCATTCTGATCAGGTTGCCCCGAATCATGTTGCTCTGGGCGTAGCGGTCATCGAGACCGCAACGTTGCCTCCCCGGGGGGCCAGCATCTCGGCCAGCTCCTTCTCATACGACTGAGCGGTCACGAACAGCAGTTCGTCGGCGGCCTCGAGAGTTCCGTCGACGTCCGGGGGGCGGGCGTGACCGTCGCGGATCACCGCGACCAACACCACGTCGCCCGGGAACGTCATGTCGCCGACGCGCACGCCGACCTGCGGACTCCCCGACGGCAGGGTCATCTCGACCAGGTTCGCCTCGCCCTCGTGGAACGTCAGCAACCGCACAAGGTCGCCCACGCTGACGGCCTCCTCGACCAGGGCACACATGAGGCGCGGCGTGGACACGGCGACGTCGACGCCCCACACGTCGTTGAAGAGCCATTCGTTCTTGGGGTGGTTGACCCGCGCCACCGTACGGGGAACGCCGAACTCGGTCTTGGCCAGCAACGACATCACGAGATTCGCCTTGTCGTCGCCGGTCGCGGCGATGGCGACGTCGCAGCTGTCGATGCCGGCCTCCTCGAGCGAGGAGAGCTCGCACGCATCGGCGAGCAGCCATTCCGCCTCGGGCACCGAGTCGGACTTGATGGCGTGCGGGTCCTTGTCGATCAGCAGGATCTGGTGCCCGTTGTCGAGCAACTCACTGGCGATCGAACGCCCGACGTTGCCGGCACCGGCGATGGCTACGCGCATCGGGGTCAGAGTCCTCTCGGCGGAGCGGCCAGGATGGTCTCGACATCGCTGAGCCGGGCGTCGTCCACCGCGGCGTACAGCAGATCGCCGTCTTGGAATAGGGTGTTCGGCTTGGGGATCATCCCCGAACCGAGTCGGAAGACGAACGGCACCCGGGCTCCCGTGGCCGCCTCGATCTGTTCGACCGAACGTCCGACCCAGCTCCGGTCCACGTGCACCTCCATCAGCCGCACCGAGCCGGACGGGTCGCGCCACTGCGGCTCCGAACCGGCGGGCAGCAACCGGCGCAGGACCTGGTCCGCCGTCCAGCGCACCGTGGCCACGGTGGGGATGCCGAGCCGTTCGTACACCTCGGCCCGGCCGGGGTCGTAGATGCGCGCCACGACGTTGTGGACGTCGAAGGTCTCGCGGACCACCCGGGCCGACAAGATGTTGGAGTTGTCGCCGCTGGACACGGCCGCGAACCCGTCGGCGTCGGTGATGCCGGCCTCCAGCAGCACCTCCTGGTCGAAGCCCACGCCCTTCACCGTCTTGCCGGCGAACTCCGGACCCAACCGGCGGAAGGAGTCGGGGTTCACGTCGATGACGGCGACGGTGTGACCACGCCGCTCCAGGCTCCGGGCCAGCGACGACCCGACCCGTCCGCAACCCATGATCACCAGGTGCACGTATTTATCTTAGGCTCGCTTCGCTTCGCCTGCGGACCGCGCTCGAACCCGACGGTGTCGTCGCGTTTCGTGAACGAAGAAGCGTGTTCACTCATCGCTCCTCCATCCGTCGGCGCGCGATCCGGCGTCGATCGATCGGCAGGCGTCGCCAGGTCTTACTCTTCTAGCGTGGTGAACCTGTCCGAGATGGGCAAACGCATCCTGCTCGGGCGTCGCCTCCGCAGCACCCAGTTGGGGGAGACGCTGCTCCCGAAGCGGATCGCGCTGCCGGTCTTCGCCTCCGACGCGCTGTCGTCGGTCGCGTACGCGCCGGACGAGATCCTGCTGACCTTGTCGCTGGCCGGGCTGGTGGCCTACGCGTACTCGCTCCCGCTCGCGATCCTCGTCGGTGTCGTGATGCTGGTGGTGGTCACCTCGTACCGCCAGAATGTGCACGCCTATCCCTCCGGCGGAGGCGACTACGAGGTGGCGACGGTCAACCTCGGATCGAACGCAGGCACCACCGTGGCGGCGGCGCTGCTCGTCGATTACGTGCTGACCGTCGCGGTCTCGGTGTCCTCCGGAGTCCAGAACGCCAAGTCGGCCCTGCCGTTCATCGACGGCAACGAGGCCTGGGTCGGGGCAGGAGCCGTGCTGGTCTTGATGGCGCTGAATCTGCGCGGCGTCCGCGAGTCGGGCACGGTCTTCGCCATCCCCACCTACTGCTTCATGATCGGGATCATCGGCATGGTGGTCTGGGGCCTGTTCCAGATCTTCGCGCTCGGAAACGAGGTCCAGGCGCACAGCGCGCAGTACGGGATCGAGGGGGACGAGAGCTATACGGCCTTCACCGGCTTCGTCATGGTCGCGCTGCTGGCCCGGGCGTTCTCCTCGGGCTGCGCGGCGCTGACCGGGGTCGAGGCGATCTCGAACGGCGTGCCGGCCTTCCAGAAGCCGAAGAGCAGGAACGCGGCCACCACGCTGCTCCTCCTCGGCACCATCTCGGTGACGATGCTGATCGGCGTGATCACGCTGGCCAATCTGACCGGGCTCAAGCTGATCGACGAGGGTCACTCGCACTACACCCTGAACGGCGAGCGGGTCGACGTGGTGGAGGAGACGGCCATCGGCCAGTTGGCCCGCGCGGTGTTCGCCGGCTTCCCGCCGGGTTTCTACTTCGTGATCGCGGCGACGATCATCATCTTGTTCCTGGCCGCCAACACGGCGTTCAACGGCTTTCCCGTACTCGGCTCGATCCTGGCCCGGGACGGCTACCTGCCGCGCCAGCTCTACACCCGCGGCGACCGGCTGGCGTACAGCAACGGCATCGTCGTCCTGGCCGTGGCCGCGATCGTGTTGATCGTGGCCTTCCAGGCCGACGTGACGGCATTGATCCAGCTCTACGTCGTCGGGGTCTTCGTCTCCTTCACGGTCAGCCAAACCGGGATGCTGCGGCACTGGACCCGGCACCTCAAGACCGAGACGAATCCTCTCGTCCGCGCCAAGATGAAGCGGTCCCGGGTGATCAACGCCGTCGGGCTCACCATGACGGGGCTGGTGCTGGTGATCGTCTTGCTGTCGAAGTTCCTGCAGGGCGCCTACATCGCGATCATCGCCATGGGCGTGCTGTTCGCGATGATGAAGGGCATCCGCCGGCACTACAACGCGGTCGCGAAAGAGACCGAAGCCGTCGAGGGCGGCTCGGATCGGGCGGCACCGAGCCGGGTCAGGGCCATCGTGCTGGTCAGCAAGGTGCACAAGCCGACGCTGCGGGCTCTCGCGTACGCGAAGGCGTCGCGGCCCAGTCAACTGGAGGCGCTGACGGTCGCGGTCGACCAGGACGAGACGGACCGGCTCGTGGAAGCGTGGAACGCCGCCGATCTCGACATTCCGCTGAAGGTGATCGCCTCGCCCTACCGGGAGGTCACCAACCCGATCGTCGACTACGTCAAGAACATCCGCGGCGAGAGTCCGCGCGACGTGATCACGGTCTACATCCCCGAGTACGTGGTGGGGAGGTGGTGGCAGCAGATCCTGCACAATCAGAGCGCGCTGCGCCTCAAAGGTCGGCTGCTGTTCACCCCGGGAGTGCTGGTCACCTCGGTTCCGTACCACCTGAGGGGTTCCGACCGGGCCGCGGAGCGTGCGGAGCGTACGGACGCCAGTTCGCAGTGGCGTTCCTTCCGCGGCTACTGAGGTGATGGTTCCCACGACGGAGATCGGTCCGTTGGAGGTCGGTCCCATCGCTCACGGCGGGCACTGCGTCGCCCGGCACCCGACCGATCAGGGTGGACGGGTGATCTTCGTCCGACACACCCTGCCCGGCGAGCGGGTGCGCGTGCTGATCACCGACGATTCTCATGATCGTTTCTGGCGGGGTGACGCCGTCGAGGTCCTGCACGCCCACCCCGAACGGGTCGCCTCCAGGTGCCCGATCTCGGGACCTGGCGGCTGCGGTGGCTGCGACTTCCAGCACGTCAGCCTGTCCGAGCAGCGACGGCTGAAGGCGACCGTGGTCGCTGAGCAGCTGCGGCGGCTGGCCGGGTGGGAGTGGACCGGCGACGTGGAGGAGGTGTCGACCCCGGACACCGTCGACGGGCTCGACTGGCGCACCCGCATGCGCTATCACGTCGATGTCGAGGGTGTTGCCGGGCTGCGGGCTCATCGCTCGCATCGGGTGATCGCGGTGCCCGAGAGCGGATGCCCGATCGCTTCGCCGCGCACTCCGGACATCACCGGGGTCCGCTTGCCGCCGGGCAGCGAAGTGGATGCAGTGGCGGGCACCGACGGCGAGGCGCTGTTGATCAACGGCCGGCTCGAGTCCGGATCACCGGTGATCAGCGAGCGGGCCAGCGGCCACACCTTCGCGGTGGCCGCGAACGGCTTCTGGCAGGTGCATCCCGCCGCGGCCGACACCCTGGTGGCGGCGATGCTGAAAGGTCTCGAGCCACGATCGGGGGAGCGGTCGCTTGACCTCTACTGCGGTGTCGGGCTGTTCGCGGCGGCGCTGCGCGACCGCGGCTGCCGGGTCTGGGGAGTCGAGGCCGACCGGGTTGCCGTCGAGCACGCCCGGGCGAATGTGCCGGATGCCCGCTTCATCGCTGGCCGAGTAGATCATTCCCTGAGCCTGTCGAAGGCCAGAGGTTTGCCCCGCCGGGCCGACCTCGTCGTACTGGATCCCCCGCGCACCGGGGCAGGCCGGGCGGTCTTGGAGGGCATCATCGCCCGGCGGCCGCGTGCCGTCTGTTACGTCGCTTGTGACCCGGCGGCTCTGGCCCGCGACGTTGCGTACGCCGCCGCGCGAGGCTACCGACCGTCCTCGATCCGGGCCTTCGACCTCTTCCCGATGACACATCATGTCGAATGTGTGGCCATCCTCGAACCGGGCGCCGATCAGGCGTGACGTTCAGCTGAGCAGCGAGGCGAGGTCAATCCGCACTGAGGCGATCCCGAAGGAGACGTCCTCTGCGGAGTTCAGGTCGACCTGGCTGTCCAGCCGGTAGTGCTCGCCGTCGCGCACGAGGACGTCGAGGACTGCTGCCTCCGGATCGAGGATCCAGGAGTGGTCGAGGCCGGCCTCGGCATATTTGGCGCCCTTGGTGACGTAGTCGTTGGCCCGGTTGCTCGAGAGCACCTCGACGCAGAGGACCGGAGTGCCGGTCAATCTGACCTGCTCGTCGGTCACCGGGTAGACCATCACGTCTGGTCCGAACTCATCCTTGCCGGGCATCCAGCCCCAGGAGGCGTTGACTTCGAAGCCCGGGGGCAGTGCCGCCTCCAAGACGCGGGTGAGGCGCAGGACGGATAGCTGGTGTCGCTTGGACGGCAGCGGGGTCATCACGATGTGGCCGTCGATGTACTCGGCCCGGACATCCTCCCCGAGGGCTTCGTACTCGGCCCAGGTTGCCGGCCTGCGCTCCAGTGCCGTGACCACCATGCCGTCATTCTCCTACCGAGAGGTCAACCTTCGCGAAGAGAACTCGAGAACGCGGGCGGCGGACAGCTTCATGAGTTCCGCGGCAGCGTGATGTCGTATCTCGGCCCCGATAGCGGCAACACGCTGCCAACCAACGAGGAGATCTGGCCGAGTAGCTTCGCACCTTGACGGTTCACGGCGCCGAGGTCCGGCTAGCGCGGCGGGCGACAAGTTGGTCGTGACGGTGAGCACCGTGCCGGCTAGGAGAAGCAGCAGACCACCGACAAGCAGGACCAGGCCAGACCACCGGTTGCCGCCAGATTTTCCGACGCTAGCGGTGGGCCGGCCACCGGCGGGGCCGGAGCTGATGTCGTCGGTGCGCTGGTCGGTGCGCTGGTCGGGGTCGGGGTCGGGCTCGAGGTAGGCGTGGGCGACGGCGAAGGCGTAGACACGGTAGGTGTCAGTACGAAGTTCAACCCCGTGGCGTCCTCGTCATCGATGTCGAAGGTGAGGGGATCGACCGGCTGGTAGCCAGCCGGTTCCTCCAGTGCGGCCGTCCAACCGCTGCCGGGGGCCAGACCGTCCACCGTCCAGATTCCGTTCGTGTCCGTTTCGACAGGGTCGAGTTCGTCACCGGTGTTGGGATCGGCGAGGATGACGTCGACGCCGGCAACCGCATCGCCGCCCTCGTCGACGACCCGGCCGGAAGCGCTGAAGGTCTCCGGCTCAGGGAAGTCGATCACGAAGTCCAATCCGGTTTCCGACCCACCGTCGGCGGGGATGGTGAACTCCCGCTCGTCGCTACCGACCACGTCTGCCCCGTCGGGCACGATCACGGTTGCGGTGTAGTCGCCGGGGGGGAGACCGTCCAGGAACCAGTTGCTTTCCGCGTCGGTGCTCACCCGGTACTCGACGTCGGGGCCGGTGACGACGACCACCACGCCCGAAAGCGGACTGCCGTCCTCATCGATCACCCGACCGGCCGCCGATCCCGTCGGATCGGCGGTGACCACGAAGTCGAGGCCGGTAACGGGCTCCTCCGTGTCGGGTGGAACGTCGAAGGGGCGGGGGCCCGAAACCGAGGTCCCATCGGGTGGCGTTGCGGTCACCAAGTAGCCGTTGCCGACCGGTATGTCGTCGAAGAGGTAGTTGCCGTCCGCGTCGGTAATGGTCTGCCGGTTTACTCCGCCCGGACCGGTGAGAGTGACGGTGACTCCCGGAACCGGTTGGCCGCCGTCATCTTCTACGGCGCCTCCGGCGGCCACCGGCTCGATGGCCCGGAGAGCGAATCCACGTCCTGGTTGGACGTGCTCAGATCGACCGGCCGGCTGAGGGGATCATCAGAGGTGAGCCCGACGGGACGAACGAGCGCAACGCGGTAGCCGTCGTACGTCGCCAGGTTCGGGAAGGTGTAGTTCCCGTCGGCGTCGGTCTCGGTTTCTGCTACCGGATTGCCCTCGGGGTCGTAGAGCCGCAGCGTGATGCCCTCCTGTCGCCCGGCCGGTGCGGTGACCGTACCGCTGAGGTTGTAGGCCAACGCCGAGAACCACGTCTGGTAGACGGGGAAGCCGGCGCGCCGCTCGAACCGGAAGCTGAGGCTGGTCAGCGCGACGGTCGGCTCGAACCAGGCCGAGGCTCCGTCGGTGTCGGCGGCGCCCGCGTTGCCGCGCAGCACCCCGGTGGCTGGGAGCCACGTCGGGACATCGCCGCCGGCACTCGCGTAGTTGAACACCGACGGGAAGCCAAGGTCGGCCGGCTCCACCGCTTGTCCGTCGGCAGCGGTTGCGGTGATCGTCACTTGGTCGGCGTCGATGTCTCCCAGCACGAAGGTCCAGCCGATGGCCGGGGTCGGTCGTTCGAAGGTGTAGGTCGTCGTGGAGTAGCCCGGCGAACCGGAGCCGTTCTGCGTGTAGGGCCGCAGGTTCAGGTCGGCCGACCCTGACTACTGCCGTACCGCTGGCCAACCTCGGTCGAGGCGGGCAGGAACGTCGAGGCGCCGGACTGCCGACCGACAGCGGAGCCACTCGCAGAATCGCTGACGTAGTCGGCTTCCGGGAAGCCGGTCGGCTGCTGGTTCATGGTGCCCGCGTGGTTGTTGGCACTGCCGGTGAAGCTGAAGTCGGCCCAGCCTCTGGGAGCGGCGTGCGCCGGCGTCACGACGGTGAGGATCAGCCCGAGACCGAGTAGGACCGAGGTCAGCATGGCGATCGTCCGGCGGATCACAGCTATCCCTCCCCCGGTCGCGATGTCAGCGAGAGCCGAGGACATCGCCGCGTGCCGATGCGCCTCGGGCGAGCGTGCCGGGGTGTCCGCACCGTGCCTCCGTCTCGCCGTTCGCCGGACCCTTCCCCGAGAGGAATTGTGGTCGAGGAAAGATCAACTGGCAATGATTCGTCGACGGGACTTTCGGTCGCTTTCAACCCGTGCCTGAAGGTTCGGGCGCCCTCCGTGGCCGCAGCCCTCGGCGCTAAGGTGCCAGTAGGCGTGCGTGATATCTTGACGTCAAGATATCTTCGACCGAAACCTTGGAGAAGTCATGAGTGTGAACAGCTTCGGCGCCCAAGCCACCTTGTCCGTGGGAGAGCAGTCGTACGAGATCTTCCGGCTGGACGCCGTCGAGGGCGCAGAGTCCCTCCCGTACAGCCTCAAGATCCTGCTGGAGAACCTGCTGCGGACCGAGGACGGGGCCAACATCACCGCCGACGACATCCGCGCGCTGGCCTCCTGGGATCCGACCGCCGAGCCCAGCAAGGAGATCCAGTTCACCCCGGCGCGGGTGATCATGCAGGACTTCACCGGTGTGCCGTGCGTCGTCGACCTGGCCACCATGCGGGAGGCGATGGCCGAGATGGGCGGCGACGCGACCAAGATCAATCCGCTGGCCCCGGCCGAGCTGGTGATCGACCACTCGGTGATCGCCGACGTGTTCGGCACCGCCGATTCCTTCCTGCGCAACGTGGAGATCGAGTACGGGCGGAACCGGGAGCGCTACCAGTTCCTCCGCTGGGGACAGACCGCCTTCGACGACTTCAAGGTCGTGCCGCCCGGCACCGGCATCGTGCACCAGGTCAACATCGAGCACCTGGCGCGGGTGATCTTCGACGCGCGCCGGTCAGTCGCCTACCCCGACACCTGCGTGGGCACCGATTCCCACACCACCATGGTCAACGGGCTGGGTGTGGTCGGCTGGGGCGTCGGCGGGATCGAGGCCGAGGCGGCCATGCTCGGCCAGCCGGTGTCGATGCTGATCCCCCGGGTGGTCGGCTTCAAGCTGTCCGGCGCCCTGACCGAGGGAACCACGGCCACCGACCTGGTGCTGACGATCACCGAGATGCTGCGGCAGCACAAGGTGGTCGGCAAGTTCGTCGAGTTCTACGGACCCGGCGTGTCGCAGGTGCCGCTGGCCAACCGGGCCACCATCGGCAACATGAGTCCGGAGTACGGCTCGACCATCGCCGTGTTCCCGATCGACGACAAGACCACCGAGTACCTGAAGCTGACCGGCCGGTCGGCGGAGCAGATCGCCCTGGTGGAGACGTACGCGAAGGAGCAGGGTCTCTGGCACGACGACGACCGGGAGCCCAAGTACTCCGAGTACCTCGAGCTCGACCTCGGCACCGTCGTGCCCAGCATCGCCGGCCCGAAGCGCCCGCAGGACCGGGTCACTCTGGCCCACGCCAAGCAGGGCTTCCGCGAGGCGCTGCGGGACTACGTCGACCACGAGGACATCAACGGTTACGACGAGTCGGTCGCCGAGTCCTTCCCGGCCTCCGACGCGCCCAGTCACGCCAGCGGCAACGGCTCCAGCGAGCCGCACGAGTACGGCGAGGACGTGCCCGCCGACATCGGTCGGCCGTCGAAGCAGGTGCCGGTCACTCTGGACGACGGGAGCTCGTTCGAGATCGATCATGGTGCGGTGACCATCGCCGCGATCACGTCCTGCACGAACACCTCGAACCCCACGGTCATGATCGGCGCCGCCCTGGTGGCCAAGAAGGCCGTCGAGACGGGGTCTGAGCCGCAAGCCGTGGGTCAAGACGACGCTGGCGCCCGGGCTCGAAGGTGGTCAGCGACTACTACGACCGCTCCGGTCTCACGCCGTACCTGGACAAGCTCGGCTTCAACCTCGTCGGCTACGGCTGCACCACCTGCATCGGCAACTCCGGACCGCTGATCCCCGAGGTCAGCGCCGCCGTCCAGGAGAATGATCTGGCCGTGGTGTCGGTGCTGTCGGGCAACCGGAACTTCGAGGGCCGGATCAACCCGGACGTGAAGATGAACTACCTGGCCTCGCCGCCGCTGGTGGTGGCCTACGCCCTGGCCGGCACCATGGACATCGATCTGATGAACGACTCGCTCGGCACCGACGAGCAGGGCAACGACGTGTACCTCAAGGACGTGTGGCCCACCGAGGCGGAGATCGACGAGATCGTGGCCTCGTCGATCGGCGCGGAGATGTTCACCGATTCCTACGCCGACGTGTTCGCCGGCGACGAGCAGTGGCAGTCGCTGCCGACGCCGGAGGGTCAGGTCTTCGAGTGGGATCCGGACTCGACGTACGTCCGCAAGCCTCCTTATTTCGAAGGGATGCCGGCCGATCCGGAGCCGGTGACCGACATCTCCGGGGCCCGGGTGCTGCTCAAGCTCGGCGACTCGATCACCACCGACCACATCAGCCCGGCCGGGTCGATCAAGGCCGACTCGCCGGCCGGCCAGTACCTCACCGAGCACGGCGTCGACCGTAAGGAGTTCAACTCCTACGGGTCCCGCCGCGGCAACCACGAGGTCATGATCCGCGGCACCTTCGCCAACATCCGGCTGCGGAACCAGTTGGCGCCGGGCACCGAGGGTGGCTTCACCCGCGACTTCACGCGTCAGATGAGGGGGCCGACGGCGCCGGTCACCACGGTGTACGAGGCGTCGGAGAACTACCTGGCGGCCGGGACGCCGTTGGTGATCTTGTCCGGCAAGGAGTACGGCTCCGGCTCGTCGCGGGACTGGGCGGCCAAGGGCACCGCGCTGCTCGGCGTCAAGGCCGTGATCGCGGAGTCGTACGAGCGGATCCACCGCTCCAACCTGATCGGCATGGGTGTGCTCCCGCTGCAGTTCCCCGAGGGCCAGACCGCGGAGTCGCTCGGGCTGACCGGCGAGGAGACCTTCGAGATCACCGGGGTCACCGAGCTCAACGAGGGGCGACGCCCGAAGACAGTGCAGGTGACCGCGCCGTTGAGACTAGACCTTCGACGCCGTGGTCCGCATCGACACACCCGGGGAGGCCGACTACTACCGCAACGGCGGGATCATGCAGTACGTGCTCCGCTCCCTGCTCAAGAAGTGAACCTCCTGCAGTCGAGAAGCGAGCAGAGGGTGCTCGCCGCCGTTGGTGGCGGCGGATCGCCTCCGGGGCGGTCGAGCTGATCGACCTGACGGCGCCGCTGTCGCCGGAGACCCCGGTGCTGCAGCTGCCGCCGCCGTTCGCCAACACCATCCACCTCAGCCTGGAGCCGGTCAGCGCGTTCGACGAGGCCGGGACCGATGTGGCAGTGGAACAACATCCACACCGGTGAGCACACCGGAACCCACCTGGACGCGCCGGCGCACTGGGCGACCGGGCGCGACGGGGCCACGGTCGATCAGATCGCCCTGACCCGGCTGGTGCGGCCGGCGGTGGTGGTCGACGTGACCGACGAGGTCGCGTGCGAACCGCGACTTCCTGCTCGGAGCCGGAGCATCTGCTGGCCTGGGAGGAGCGCAACGGTCGGGTGCCGGACGGCTCCTGGTTGCTGCTGCGGACCGGGTGGAGCGCACGTGCGCAGGACGAGGGCGCGTTCCTGAACGCCGACGAGAACGGACCGCACACCCCGGGCCCGTCGGTCGCGGCGGCCCGCTGGCTGGCCGAGGAGTGCTCGATCACCGGCTTCGGGGTGGAGACGGTGGGCATCGACGCCGGCAGTGCCGGCGGGATGGATCCGCCGTTTCCCGGCGCACCACTTCCTGCTGGGCGCGGACACCTACGGCCTGACCCAGCTGCAGAACCTCGACCGGCTGCCCATCACCGGGGCCGTGCTGGTGGTGACGCCGTTGCCGATCGTCGGGGGCACCGGCAGTCCGGCCCGCGTGGTGGCGCTGGTCGAGCACTCGATCAGCCTGATGCGGGTCGCCGAGCTCGTCGGCCGGACGCTGGCCCAGCTGGGCGTCGGACACGTGTTCGGCGTCGTCGGCAGTGGCAACTTCGCGATGACCAACGCCCTGCGGGCCGCCGGGGTGCCGTTCGTCGGCGGCGCGGCACGAGGGCGGGCGCGGCCAGCATGGCCGACGCGCTACGCCCGGACGAGTGGTCTGGTCACCGTGCTGTCGGTGCACCAGGGGCCGGGGCTGACCAACGCCGTCACGGGCATCACGGAGGCGGCCAAGAGCCGTACCCCGCTGCTGGTGCTGGCCGCCGACGTCGCTGCCGCCGCGGTGCGCTCGAACTTCCGAATCGACTCCGACGGCCTGGTCGCGGGCCACCGGCGCAGTGCCGGAGCGGGTGCACTCGGCACGAGACGGCGGTCGACGACGTCGTCACGCGCGTGGCGAACCGCCCGCAACGGCCGCCGCACGGTGGTCCTCAACGTGCCCCTGGACGTGCAGGCCGCAGGCGGCCGAGCCGCGCGCGGTCGAGCCGCTGCCCGCGACCGGTGCCGATCCGGTCCGGGAAGTACGCCACGAAGCAGTTGGCGAACCTGCTCAACGCGGCCGAGCGGCCGGTGTTCCTCGCCGGGCGCGGAGCGATCGCGTCACCGCAAGGTGCTGCGGGATCTGGCCCTGCGGTGCGGCGCGCTGCTGGCCACGTCGGCGGTGGCGAAGGGACTCTTCGACGGCGATCCGTTCGACCTGGGCATCTCCGGCGGCTTCGCCACGCCGCTGGCCGCCGAGTTGATCACCGATGCGGACCTGCTGGTGGCCTGGGGCTGCAGCCTCACGACGTGGACGACCGGCACGGCGGCATTGCTCGGGCCCGACGACCACGGTCGTGCAGGTCGACGACGACGAGTCCGCACTCGGGGCGAGCCGGACCATCGCCTCTGGCGTTACCGGCGACGTGGGCGAGACCGCCCAGGCGCTGCAGCACCTCGTGGCTCTCGCGGAACCCCGAGTCCCGCTACCGGCGACCGGACGTTCAGCGGCGGATCGCCGACCGAGGGCCGCTGGATCAACGTGCCCGTCGCCGACGACCTGTCCACCGTCGACACCATCGACCCGCGGGTGCTGAGCCGTGGAGCTGGAGCGGCGGCTGCCACGCGAGCGCATGGTGGCGGTCGACTCCGGCAACTTCATGGGCTACCCGGCCGGCGTACCTGTCCGTGCCCGACCCGGCCGGCTTCTGTTTCACGCAGAGCTTCCAGTCGATCGGACTCGGGCTCGGCCACCGCGATCGGCGCGGCGCTGGCGCAGCCCCGGCCGGCTGCCGGTGCTGGCCACCGGCGACGGCGGCTTCCTGATGGCGATCGCCGAGCTCGAGACCGCCGTCCGGCTCGGGCTCGGTCTGGTGATCGTCGTCTACAACGACCACGCGTACGGCGCCGAGGTGCATCACTTCGGGCCTGGTCTCCACGATCGGGCCGACCTCGAGACCGTGGTCTTCCCCGACACCGATCTGGCCGCGGTGGCGCGCGGCTACGGCTGCGACGGGATCACCGTACGGGCGGTGGACGACCTCGATCGCACTGACCGACTGGCTGGCCGGTCCGCGCGACCGGCCGCTGCTGATCGACGCCAAGATCAGCAGCGACGGCGGATCCTGGTGGCTGGCGGAGGCCTTCCGCGGGCACTGAAGCGCTCACTGACCCGTTCCTGGGTCATGGTGATGCTGTGAGGTTCACAGCCACGTCGGGCCGCGCTGGCGCTGATCGTAGTTCTCATCCTGGCCAGCTGGCTGCACCGTCGATCCGCCGCCGGCACACCCGGAGCCGTTCGGCGACTTCGCGGTGGGAGAGTTCGGCGGAGTGGACGGCCGGCAGAACATCCTGCGGGTGCGCGCCGACGGCGTCGCGTTGCTGATCTCCGGCTCGCCGGCAGCGGGGCGATTGAGCCAGGACGATCTGAATCGGCTCCGCGACGTTGCTGACCTCCGAGCAGTTCCGGCGCGAGGTGGCTCGGGAGGCGGATGCGGAAGCCCCGAGCCGCCGACCTGCTCGGACCAGATCATCACCGAGGTGACGATGGGTGCGCTGTCGATGAGCCGGTCGGGGCCCTGCGGTGCCGAGGATCTGCCGCCGGCACCCGCCTTCGGCGAGATCCTGTCGATCCTGGCGCCGGCCCGGGACGGTGTGTTCGCTGCGCCGGTCGGTGACCCCGAACCGAAGCTCGTACCGGTGCGGCTCGAGCGCCAGACCGGGCAGAACCGACCCGCATACGTGATCACCACCGACGACGAGGGGCGCGGCTCGATCACCGAGGCGGGACAGGCCGCACGCACCGCCACCCTGACGGTGGAGCAGCAGGACACCCTGCGACTGCTGACCCCGCTCCTGAACGACGGCCCCGTGCCGCCCTGCGACTCGCGTGAGTACTACCGGGTCAGCTTCGACGGCGGCGAGATCCGCCCCGACTGCAGCATGCGCGGCCGCTACCCGGAGTTCCGCGCCCTGGTCGGCCTCCTCGAGGACACCTTCCCATAAGCCGACCCGTCACATCTTCGGCTGTTTGGACGGCGTGTCGCAGCAGAAGTGACGGGTCGGCTAGGTCGTGGTGAGCGCTTGGCGGATGAGCTGCGCGTACGCCTCCTGCTCACCCTCGCCGTACTTGGTGCGCGGCCAGAAGAAGCCGCGCAGCCCGTCCCCCTTGGTGCGCGGCACGACGTGCATGTGGAGGTGGTGGACGGACTGGCTGACGACGTTGTTGATCGCGACGAATGTGCCCTGGCAGCCGAGGGCATCTCCGAGCGCGCCCGCCGCGCGGCGGCCCATGATCAACAGAGGCGTCATGAGCTGCTCGGGCAGGTCGAGGATGGTGTCGACGTGCGTGGTCGGCGCGATGAGCACATGACCCTTGAAGACGGGCCGGTGATCAAGGAACGCGATCACCTCGTCGGTCCGCGCGACCACGGCCGCCTCCACCTCGCCGGCGACGATCGAACAGAACACATCGGACACCGCGCGATGATAGCCGCGTCGTTCCCTTGGGCTAACCGGTGGGTTGGGACGGCCGTTCTGGCGACGAACATGTCCCAGTCCAACACTTACTCAGCTTGTGACCGTCGACATCATTCGAACATGTATGCGAAACTTGCCGAGTGTCCTCTGTCTACGTTCCGCCGGGCTGGCCGGAGCTCGTACGTCCGCCCGGGGCGCCGGACTGGGAGGCGACGGCTACGGCGTTCCTGTTCGACTGCTGTCCGGCCGACTTCCGGAGGTATGCGGTGCTGCGGCGGCACCCGGTGGTGCTGGCCCGGTTCGCCGCCCAGTTCGTCGACGGTCAATACCACGCCGCCCAGGAAGGACTGGCCGGCGTCCGTACGAGCCTAGGAGAGTTCATCACGGCCGAGGTGCTCGAGTCCGCCGTCGAGGCGTGGCTGGAGCAGGAGGCGATGTTGGTCCGCACCCGGCGGGCGGTGCTGCTGGTCGAGGAGGCGCTCCGCGGGCGGGTGTTCATCGCCAAGTTGTGAGCGTCAAGGCGTGAGCTTGAAGGCTGTGAGCTTCGAGGCGCTAATCCTGCTGTTCCTGAGGGCACCACCAGGTGGTCCGGCCGCCGACGGTGGCGCGCGTCATCTCCGCCCCACAGCGGGGACAGTGCCGGCCGGTCTTGCGGTACTCGATGATCGTGCCGGTGTGCACCCCGCCCTCTGTGATCGCCGCCTTGGTGGCCTTGCGCAGGGCCCGGCGAAGGTTCGACAACTCGGCCCCGGAGAGCGACTGCGCGGGGCGCCGTGGCGAGATCCTCGCCTGCCACAACGTCTCGTCGGCCAGCAGGTTACCGACTCCGGCGATGACGCTCTGGTCGAGCAGCCGGGCCTTCACCGGTGCTGAACTGCGGCCGATCCGCTCCGCAAAATCGCGGGCGGTGATCAGCTCCGCATCCGGCCCAAGTCGCTCCAGGTCGGGGTCGAGTCGTATCCTCCCGAGGCGTCGCTTGTCGAACAGGCGCAGGCTGCCGCCGTCTTCGAAAGTGATCGTGAAGCGGTCCCAGATCGGCTTGCGGTTCGGTGCGTCCGCGGCGCGCTGGTTGCGACCGCCCAGGTAATCGCCGCCCTCGGTGCTGTCGCCGTCCGCGGCCATGATCAGGATGCGGCCGCTCATCCCCAGATGGATTCCAAGCTCCGGGCCGGACGAGCGCGAGCGCCCGACTCCGGACGTCTCACACGCCATCGACTTGCCCCGCCGGTTCGCTGCGGTGAGCTTCCGGCCGACCAGCGCCTCCCGGATCTCGCCCGGATGGTGGGGACGGCAGACCCAGGTGTCGTGATCGTCCACCTCCGCGATGCGGCGCCCGAGGGCGGCCCGTTCGATGGCGGCACGCGCACTCTCCACTTCGGGCAGCTCCGGCACGGCGCCAAGTGTGCCCGGTCGGGCCAACCGGTCGTACGCCCAGGCCGGCGACCAAACTGTCGGCATGTCACAGTGCCGGAGCATCCAGACGTCGTCAATTGCGGAAACTGTGGACAGTTGCGCAATTCGGAGAGCGCACCAACAACCGCTGGGAGGCGGATCGTGACACGTACACTCGCTGCTGTGCCGTCCGAGTCCACCCTGCTGAGCTCCATCCAGAGTCCGCGCGATCTCCAGGCGCTGCCCGCCGATCAGCTGGAGGAGCTGGCCGCGGAGATCCGGGCGTTCCTGATTGAGCAGGTGAGCCAGACCGGCGGGCATCTCGGTCCGAACCTCGGTGTCGTCGAGCTGACCCTCGCGATCCACCGCGTCTTCGACTCCCCGCGCGATCCGATCGTCTTCGACACCGGGCACCAGAGCTACGTCCACAAGATCATCACCGGCCGCCAGACCGGCTTTCCGACCCTGCGGCAGCGTGGGGGGCTCTCGGGTTATCCCAGTGCGGAGGAGTCGGAGCACGACTGGGTCGAGAACTCCCACGCCTCCACCGCGCTGTCGTACGCGTCCGGGCTCGCCCGCGGCCTCCAGCAGCAGGGCAAGGCCGGCACCGTCGTCGCGTTCGTCGGTGACGGTTCCCTCACGGGCGGCATGGCCTGGGAGGCGCTGAACAACATCGCCGCTGACGAGGACCTGCCGTTGGTCATCCTGGTCAACGACAACGGCCGCTCCTACACCCCGACCGTCGGAGGCTTGGCCCGGCACCTGGCCGGTCTGCGCACCAACCCGCGGTACGAGCAGCTGCTCGATCTCGTACGACGCGGTGTCTCGCGCACGCCCGTGGTGGGGGAGGCCGCCTACGACCTCCTGCACGGGCTCAAGATCGGGCTCAAGGACGTGGTCGCCCCGCAGAGCATGTTCTCCGATCTGGGGTTGAAGTACGTCGGCCCGATCGACGGTCACGACGAGGAGGCGGTCGAGCGGGCGCTCCGCCAGGCCAAGCAGTTCGGCGGGCCGGTGCTCGTGCACTGCCTGACCAAGAAGGGCAACGGCTTCAAGGCGGCGGAAGATCACGTCGAGGACCGGTTCCACGCCGTCGGCAAGATCGACGCCCGCACCGGAGCGTCCCTGGGTGGTCCCGGGGCCGTGAAGTGGACCGACGTCTTCTCCGAGGAACTGCTCAAACTCGGCGTGCTCGACGAGCGCATCGTGGCGATCAGCGCGGCGATGATCCACCCCACCGGGCTCAACCGGTTCGCCGCGGCGTTCCCCGACCGCTGCCTCGACGTCGGGATCGCCGAACAGCATGCCGTCACCTCGGCGGCGGGCCTGGCCATGGCCGGTCTGCATCCGGTTGTCGCGATCTACTCCACGTTCTTGAACCGGGCCTTCGACCAGGTCCTCATGGACGTCGCGCTGCACCGCTGCGGCGTGACCTTCGTCTTGGACCGCGCCGGCGTGACCGGCCCCGACGGCGCCAGCCACCACGGCATGTGGGACATGTCGATCCTCCAGGTCGTACCCGGTCTGCAGCTCACCGCACCCCGGGACGGCACCCGGCTACGGGAGGCGCTCGCCGCCGCCGTCACGATCGACGACGCCCCGACCGTGATCCGCTACTCCAACCAGCAGGTGCCCGCTGACCTCGACGCCGTTGATCATGACCGCGGCCTCGACATCCTCGTACGCACCGAGCAGCCGCGCGTCCTCGTCGTCGCCTTCGGCGAGATGGCCGGCACCGGTGTCGCGGTAGGCCGCCGGCTCTCCGACCAGGGCATCGGTGTCACCGTGGTCGACCCGGTGTGGGCGCTGCCGGTCAACCCGGCGCTGTTCGACCTCGCGCGCGAGCACGAGTTGGTGATCACCATCGAGGACAACAGCGTGATCGGCGGCTGCGGGGCCCGGTTGGCCCAGGAGCTGCGGTTCGCCGACGTCCGTACGCCGATCCGCGAGTTCGGCATCGCGCCGCAGTTCCTGGCGCACGGCAACCGCGCCGAACTGCTCGAGGAGCTCGGCCTCACGCCTCAGGCCATCGCCCGGTACGCCGTCGAGGCGATCGTCGCCGACGAGCCCGCGCTCACCGAGAGCTCGGTCGAGCAGACCTGAGACGGCTCTGGGCTCAAGGCCCTTCGACAAGCTCAGGGAACGCTCGCAACGCCCTTCGGCAGGAACCGGCGCCCGAGCACGCGCTCCGAAATGCCCTCCCGATCGAGGTACGGCGTGATCCCGCCGAGCGCGAACGGCCAGCCGCCGCCCAGGATCAGGCAGAGGTCGATGTCCATCGGCGCGGCCACCACACCCTCGGCGAGCAGCAGTCCGGCCTCTTCGGCCAGGGCCTCCAACGCCCGGGTGCGGACCTGCTCGGCGGTCAGCGGCTGATCGCCGAACCGGAGCAGTGCCGCCGTCTCCTCGGAGACGTACGGGCGACCGTCGACGTCCCAGTCGTACAGTCCCGGCTTCTTGGCCGCCACCAGCGCCCGCAGGTTGTCCGAAACCGGAAAGCGCTCCGGAAACGCCGCGTGCAGCGACTCGGTAGCGTGCAGCACGATCGGCGGGCCGACGAGGTGCAGGAGCACGAAGGGCGGCATGGGGAGGCCGAGCGGGCGCATGGCGTCGTCCGCGACGGTGGCCGGTGTGCCCTGATCCACGGCCTCGGTGATCACGCTCATCATCCGGATGAGCAGCCGGTTGAACACGAACGCCGGGGCATCGGCCACCAGCACGGCGTTCTTCTTGAGCTGCTTGGCCACTCCCAGCGCCGTCGCGACGGTCGCATCGTCGGTCAGGGACCCCCGTACGACCTCGAGGAGCGGCAGCACCGCCACCGGGTTGAAGAAGTGGAACCCGATCACCCGCTCGGGATGGGCGAGGTCGGCACCCATTTCGCCCACCGACAGTGAGGAGGTGTTGGTCGCCAGGATGCAGGTGTCGGAGACGTGCTTCTCCAGCGAGGCGAAGACGTCCTTCTTGACCGACATCTCCTCGAAGACCGCCTCCAGGACGAAGTCGCAGTCGGCGTAGTCGCCGTGATCGGTCGTTCCGATGATGGCGCCCCGCATCCGGTTGGCCTGATCGGCCCTGACCCGCCGTTTGCCGACGAGCCGGTCGATCTCGCCGTGCAGGCCGGCAACACCGCGGTCGACCCGCTCCTGGTCGACGTCGGAGATCACCACCGGCACCTCGAACCGGCGCAGGAAGAGCAGCGCCAGTTGGGTGGCCATCAGGCCGGCACCGACGATGCCGACCTTGGTCACCGGCCGTGCCAACGAGCGGTCCGGAGCGCCGGCGGGTTTCTTGGCCCGCTTCTGCACCAGATTGAAGGCGTACAAACCGGCCCGGAGCTCCTCGCTCATGATCAGGTCGGCGAGTGCGGAGTCCTCGGCGGCGAAGGCGTCGACCCGCTCGGCCGTCCGCGCCTGCTCGATCAGCTCCAGCGCCCGGTAGGGTCCGGGCGCCGCACCGGAGGTCTTCTCGTCGGCGATCTCGCGGCCGCGGGCGATCGCAGCGGTCCAGCCGTCGCCTCGATCCATCTCGGCCCGATCAACGATGACCGTGCCGGCGACCACGGCCCCGGCCCACTCCAGCGAACGCTCCAGGAAATCGGCGCCGGAGAAGCTCGCGTCGGCGATCCCCAACTGATGGGCCTGCGGGCCCGTGAGCATCCGGTTCTGGTTCAGGGCGTTCTCGATGATCACCGTGACCGCGGCGTCGGCACCGATGAGGTTGGGCAGCAGATAGGCCCCGCCCCAGCCGGGGAGCATGCCGAGGAAGCACTCGGGCAGGGCGATTCCGGCGGCGTGCTCCGACACCGTCCGGTAGTGGCAGTGGAGCGCGATCTCCAGGCCACCACCGAGGGCCAGGCCGTTGAGGAAGGTGAAGGTGGGCACCCGGGAGGTGTGCAGTTTGTGAAAGACCGCGTGCCCGATCCGGGCGATCGTGACGGCCTGCTCGCGGTCGGTGATCTTGCCGATCAAGGTCAGGTCCGCGCCGGCGGCGAAGATGAACGGCTTTCCGGTGATTGCGATCGCGGCGATGTCATCCCGGGCCAGCGCTGCATCGATCGCCGAGTTCAGCGAGGCGAGCCCGTGCGGTCCCAGACTGTTCGGCCGGGAATGATCATGGCCGTTGTCGAGCGTGATCAACACGGCCGTACCGGCTCCACCCGGGAGCGCGACGTCACGGCTCAGTGCCCGGGTGACGACCTCGTCCCCGGCCAGTGCGCCGGCCTGGTCCAGCAGAGCCTGGAGTTCCTCGGGACTCATGCGGACTCTCCCGCTCGAGTGGCGTGGTGCGGGTTCTCCCAGACCACTGTGCCGCCCATCCCGAGCCCGACACACATCGTGGTGAGACCGTACCGGACCTCCGGGTGCTCGCGGAACGTGCGCGCCAGGTGGATCATCAGCCGCACGCCGGAGCTGGCCAGCGGGTGGCCGAAGGCGATGGCGCCTCCGTACGGGTTGATCTTGGGGTCCTCGGCGTCGAGCCCGAAGTGATCACAGAAGGCCAGTACCTGAACGGCGAACGCCTCGTTGATCTCGACGGCGCCGATGTCGGCCATCTCCAGCCCGGCCGAGCGCAGGGCCCGCTCGGTGGCCGGGATCGGACCGATGCCCATCAGCTCCGGATCCACGCCGGCGTAGGAGAAGGAGACCAGGCGCAGGGCGGATCCCAGCCCGAGTTCGTCGGCCACCTCCTCGGCCGCCACCAGGCAGGCGGTCGCCCCGTCGTTCAGACCGGCGGCGTTGCCGGGTGTGACCCGCCCGTGGGGCCGGAAAGGGGTCTTCAGACCGGCGAGCGTCGCGGCGGTGGTACCCGGTCGTGGTGGTTCGTCGACGGTGGCGAGTCCCCAGCCGGCCTCACGGCTCCGGGTGGCCACCGGCACCAGCGACTCTTGGATGATGCCCTCGGCGTACGCGGAGGCGACGCGCTCCTGGCTCAACACGGCGAAGGCGTCGGCCCGGTTCCGGGTGAGCTCGGGAAAGTGATCATGCAGGTTCTCCGCCGTCGAGCCCATCACGAGGGCCGACTCGTCGACGAGCCGCTCGGCGAGGATGCGCGGATTCGGGTCGACGCCCTCGCCCATCGGATGCCGTCCCATGTGCTCGACCCCACCGGCGATGGCCACGTCGTACGCCCCGAACGCGATGCCGGAGGCCACGGTGGTCACCGCCGTCATCGCGCCGGCGCACATCCGGTCTATGGCGTAGCCCGGCACCGACCGGGGGAGTCCCGCCAGCAAGGCTGCGGTCCGGCCGATCGTCAATCCCTGGTCGCCGATCTGGGTCGTCGCCGCGATCGCGACCTCGTCCACGCGCTCCGGCGGCAGCTCGGGGTGGCGCCGTAGCAGCGCACGCAGGCAGTTGATGACCAGATCGTCGGCGCGGGTCTCGGCGTACATCGAGCCCGCCTTCCCGAACGGGGTCCGTACGCCGTCGACGAAGACGACGTCCCGGGAGGTACGAGGCATGCGGGACATATTACTCGCGAGTAACAAGCTGGACGGGTCATGCGGTTCAACCGCACCGAGGAGTAGCTTCTCCCGGCTTTTTCGGCCCCGGAAACCGGGAAGCCCTACTCCTCGGCGAGTTTTAGAGCCGCCGTCAGCGGAGGGACCGTGAGTTCGCGCTGCCACTCCCGGGCACCGAGCGCCGCCAGCTCGGCGTCGACGGTCGGCTCCGTGATCGGGGCGGGTGGTCGCCACGCCAGCCGGCGTACGTAGTCGGGCGTCAGCAGGTTCTCCAGCGGCACGCTGACCCGCTCGGACAGGTCGGCCAGCGTCTGCCGCACCCGGGCCAGCCGGGCTGCCGCCACCGGATCCTTCGCCGGCCAGAGCCGGGCTTGCGGCGGACCGTCACTGGGCAGATGCATCACCGGGAGGTCGCTTTCCCGCCGAGCGGCCGCGCGGTCCACTGCTGCTGACCAGTCCGTGTCGAACGGCCGGGACTGGCGTCGGGCGAATCCGGGTACGCGGCGCAGCGCCGTGTGGTCGGGGCGTTGTCCGTCGGTGGCGAGCGCGGCCAACTCGGTGATGCCGCTGTCGGGGAGGATGCGGCCGGGTGCACGATCCAGTCGGGCGGCGATGGCGTCCCGGGTGTGCCAGAGTTCGGCGACGTACGCGAGGCCCCGCCGGGTGCGCACCTTGTGAATACCGGAGGTGCGCCGCCACGGGTCGCGGCGCGGTTCGGGCGGCAGCCCGATTCCGGCCACCAGAGCGGAGAACTCCTGGCGGGCCCAGTCGTCCTTGCCCGTCGCGACGAGTTCGTCGGCCAACCGGTCGCGAAGCTCGAGCAGCAACTCGACGTCCAAGGCGGCGTACGTCAGCCATTCCCGGGGTAGGGGTCGCCGCGACCAGTCCGAGGCGGAATGCTCCTTCAGGAGGCGAACGCCGAGCAGTTCTTCGATCATGGTGCCGAGCGCGACCCGCGGATACCCGAGGAGCCGGGCGGCCAGTTCGGTGTCGAAGATCGCGACCGGAGTCAGCCCGACCTCGTGCAGACACCGGAGATCCTGGCTGGCCGCGTGGATCACCCACTCCGCGCCGGCGATCGCTTCTCCCAGGTTGCGCAGATCGGCGGGTTCGCCGAACGTGGTCGGGTCGACCAGATGCGTCCCGGCGCCTCGACGGCGCAACTGGATGAGGTAGGCGCGCTGGCTGTACCGGAAGCCGTGCGCCCGTTCGGCGTCCACCGCCACGGGACCCGTGCCGGCCCGGAGTCGCTCGATGCTTCTCTGCAGCTGTCGCGGGGCGGTGACGAGATCGGGGAGACCGTCCGCCGGCTGCGTCAGGACCAGTGCTTCGGCTGGAGCTTCCGCGGGTGCGGTTTCGACGGCGGCAGGTTCGGTCAACGTCTCCGTGGGTTTCGGCTCGGCGGATTGCGCCGGGACGGCATCAACACCACCCCGGCCGGCAGCGGGGGCAACCCCGCCGTCGTACAGAGTAGTTCAGCCCACGCCTGCAGGTGGGCGCTCAGACCCACTCCGTCGTTGAGGACCGGTGTCCAGGAGGCCCGGACCTCGACCTCAGCCTCGGGGGAGTCGTCGGCCATCCCGCCGAAGGACTCGCTCGACACCGACGTGACGGTTCCGCTCGGTTCGACGTATTCGGCGCCGTGGTTGTCGAGCGCATCGATGAGCCAGGACCAGCCGACCCGGGCCAGGAGTGGATCGGTGACCATCTCGGGATCCACCGTCGCGCGCGTGAACGTGACACAGCGGAAGGTTCCGCGCCACGCAGCGTTCCCCGCGGGATCGTGCAGCAGGACGAGACGGCCGCTGCCGACCTCCTCTCCGGCCACGACGACGTCGGCGGTGATGGCGGTCGCGAACGGGGCGATCCGCTGCGGAGCCGGCATCTCCTCGACGAGCAACTCGGGCCGCCAGGCCGCCTCGCTCAGATCCTGCACGGCGCGACGGAAGGCCACCGGGGCCGGTGCCAGGTCCGGGTTGACTGCCACCCGACGAGCCTAGAGCGGGGGGTATACCGCGACCGCTCGACGCGCCGAGGTGCGGGCCGGTGAAAGGATGCGATCGTGTTGCGCGACAGGGTGCCTGCTGCCGGGCCGACCACATCGGCCTTTTTGGCCGCGTGTCGTGGGCAGAATCTCGACAACCGGGTGCCGGTGTGGTTCATGCGGCAGGCAGGCCGTTCCCTGCCTGAATACCGCGCCCTTCGCCAAGGCCTCGCGATGCTCGACAGCTGCATGCGACCGGACCTGGTCGCGGAGATCACTCTGCAGCCTGTCCGCCGGTACGGGGTCGACGCCGCGATCTTCTACTCGGACATCATGTTGCCGCTGAAGGCGATCGGGGTGGACCTCGACATCGTCCCCGGTACCGGTCCGGTCATCGCGCGGCCCGTCCGCACCGCGGCCGATCTTGATCAGCTGCGGCCCGCCGCTCCCGAGGATCTGCCGTACGTGAGCGAGGCGGTGCGGCTCCTGGTCGCCGAGCTCGGGCCGACACCCCTGATCGGGTTCGCCGGCGCACCCTTCACGTTGGCGAGCTACCTGGTCGAGGGGGGTCCGAGCCGCGACTACGCGCGCACGAAGGCCCTCATGCTCGGCGCGCCGGGTCTGTGGCATGAGCTGTGCACCCGGCTGGCGGAGATCTCGGCCACCTTCTTGGAGGTGCAGGTCGGCGCCGGTGCGGCGGCAGTGCAGCTCTTCGACTCCTGGGCCGGCAGCCTGCCGGCGGCGGACTATCGCGAGCACGTACAGCCACACTCCGCGGCGGTCCTGGAGCGCATCGGCCGGCTGGACGTCCCGCGGATCCACTTCGGCGTCGGGACCTCGGAACTGCTCGGGTTGATGGGGCAGGCCGGTGCCGACGTGCTCGGGGTGGACTGGCGTCTCCCCTTGGCGGAGGCGAACCGGCGGCTCGGCGGTCGGTACGCCCTGCAGGGGAATCTGGATCCCGCGCTTCTCGGTGCTCCGTGGCCCGTGGTGGCGGAGCGTACGCGCGCGGTGCTGCGGTCGGGCGCCGAGGCGACGGGCCATGTCTTCAACCTGGGGCACGGCGTGCCGCCGGACGCCGATCCCGACGTCCTGGCGCGCATCGTGGATCTGGTCCAGGCCGAAGGTGCGGAGCTGCGCGCCGGCCCGAAGTGACGCACGTCGCGGTGGTCGGTGGAGGCGTCTCCGGCTTGGTGGCCGCCCTTCGACTAGCCGACGCGGTGGACGTGACGCTCCTCGAGAGCTCGCCCCGGTGCGGTGGCAAGCTCGCCACGGTCGACGTCGACGGCCTGGTCGCCGACGGCGGTGCCGAGTCGGTGCTGGCCCGCCGTCCGGAGGCGGTCGCGCTCATGCACGAGTTGGGGCTGGGACCGGCCTTTGTCCACCCCACCGGTGCCCAGCCGGCGATCCTCGTCGACGGGCGGCCGCGTCGGCTGCCGCCGTCGGTGTCCGGGGTGCCGACGGATGTCGAGTCCTTGGGGGACCTGTTGACGGCCGAGGGGTTGGCTCGGGCCCGCCGTGAACCGGAGCTGCCGGCCCCGGCCCTCGGCGGCGATGTCGGAATCGGGCAACTCGTGGCGGACCGGTTCGGCGCCGAGGTGACCGATCGGCTGGTCGAACCTCTGCTGGGCGGTGTCTACGCGGGCCGGTCCCGAGAGTTGTCCTTCGCTGCGGTGGCACCGGTCCTGTTCGAGCGTGCTCGGGCCGGCGGCAGCCTGTCGAGCCATGCGGCCCAGGTTTCGGGAATGAGCAGCGGACCGGTGTTCGCCGGACTGGACGGCGGAATCGGCCGGTTGGCGGTCACCCTGGAGGCCGCCTTGGCGTCGCGCGGGGTGACGGTGCGGACCGGCACCACGGTGCGCTCCGTCCAGCGCGCGGGCGGTGGCTTCCGTCTGCCGCTCGGACCGGTTCCGGCTCCA
The DNA here is from genome assembly GCA_963789345.1 of uncultured Actinomycetota bacterium. GTDB lineage: Bacteria > Actinomycetota > Actinomycetes > Propionibacteriales > Propionibacteriaceae > Microlunatus. The sequence goes on from CAWBKR010000001.1 coordinate 1,005,555, forward strand.
GAAGTGATCACCGCCGATGCGGTGGTCCTGGCCTGTCCGGCCGCACCCGCCGGACGCCTGCTCCGCGACCTGGTGCCGACCGCCGCGGAGTACGCCGCCATCCCGTACGCCTCGACGGCGGTCGTGACGCTGGCTCTCCGCGGTGTGGAGCTGGCCGGCTCGGGGGTGCTGGTGCCGCCCGGAGAACTGCCGACCATCAAGGCGATCACCCACTCGTCGCGCAAGTGGGATTGGACAGCCGAACGCGTGGTCCAGCGCTGGGGTGCGGGGGCCGAGCTGGTCCGGATCAGTGTGGGCCGGCGCGGCGAGGAGACGTTGTTGCAGGTCGACGACGACGTCCTGCTGGCCCGGACGCTGGCCGAGGCCCGTACGCTGCGCGGCTGGGCGGGGGCCGAGCTGATCGCCGGTACGGTCACGCGGTGGGGTGGCGGGCTCCCGCAGTACCTGGTGAGCCACCGCGATCTGGTCGCGCGGCTGCGGACCGACCTGGCTGCCACCCCGGGACTCGCGGTCTGCGGCGCGGCGCTGGACGGCGTGGGCGTTGCCGCCTGCATCGCCTCGGCTCAACTGGCCGCCACCAAGGTGCTCGACGATCTTGGTGCGCGGCCGCGAGATGACAGACTGAACAGGTGAAGCCGCGCGAGATCAACGAGACCATCCGCTACACGATGTGGTCGGTGTTTCGGCAGACCCGGGCGCTGGACGACCCGCCGGAGGAGATCGAGGCCCGCACGTTGCCGGCCCTGCGGGACGAGGATCTGGTCATCCGCGGCTGGTACGACGTGTCCGGGTTGCGGGCCGACGCCGACCTCATGGTCTGGTGGCACGCACCCACCTCCGAGACCCTCCAGGATGCGTACCACGCGGTGCGCCGGTCCCCGCTCGGGCGATTCGTCGAGCCGGTCTGGTCCCAGCTCGGCCTGCACCGGCCCGCGGAGTTCAACAAGGGGCACGTGCCGGCGTTCATGGCCGGTGAGGAACCGCGCGCGCACCTCTGCGTCTACCCGTTCGTCCGCTCGTACGAGTGGTATCTCCTGCCCGAGGAAGAGCGGCGCGACATGCTGGTCGAACACGGCATGCTGGCCCGCCCCTACCCGGACGTCCGGGCCAACACGGTGTCCTCGTTCGCGCTCGGCGACTTCGAGTGGTTGTTGGCCTTCGAGGCCGACGACCTCCACCGGATCGTGGACCTGATGCGCGCCCTCCGGGGCGCCACCGCTCGCCGGCACACCCGCGAGGAGGTGCCCTTCTACACGGGCCGTCGCCGCGAGCTCAAAGAGATCCTCATGTCGTGGTGACCCGTCATTTCTGCAGCGACACGCCGCCGAAACCGCCGAAGATGTGACGGGTCGGCGAAGTGGTCAGGCGGGTTCCAGGGTGAGTGAGACCGAGTTGATGCAGTAGCGCAGGTCGGTGGGGGTGTCGTACCCCTCGCCGGAGAAGACGTGCCCCAGGTGGGAGTCGCAGGTCGCGCAGCGGACCTCGACCCGCTTCATGAACATCGTGCTGTCCTCGATGTAGCGCACCCGCTCCTCGGCCAGCGGCGCGAAGAACGACGGCCAGCCGCAGTGGGACTCGAACTTCTGGTCACTGCGGAACAGTTCGGCGCCGCAGGCTTTGCAGCGGTAGACACCGGTCGTCAAGGTGTCGGTGTACTCGCCGGTGAAGGGCCGTTCGGTGCCGGCCTCCCGCAGCACGTGGTACTCCTGCCGGGTCAGCTGCTTGCGCCACTCGGCCTCGGACTTGATCACCTTCCCGACCTGCGCGGCCGGGTTGTGCTGCCTGGGTCATGGAGATCCTCTCTATCTCTTCCAGGCTAGCCATTAGGTTGAGAGCCATGCCGGTGCCCGCGGTCGAACTCGAGATTGGTCAGCGAACGGTAAGGGTGACCAGCCCCGACAAGGTGTACTTTCCCGACGTCGGCCTGACCAAGCTGGACGTCGTCACCTACTACATCACCGTCGGTGACGGGATCTTCGCCGCGCTGCAGGAGCGCCCGACGACCATGGAGCGCTGGCCCGGCGGCTACCGGCCGGACGTGAAACTCTCGACCCGCTCCGATGCCCACGGCGAGGCGTTCTACCAGAAGCGGGCCCCGAGCAAGGGCATGCCGGACTGGGTGCGGACGGCGAGGATCAGCTTTCCGTCGGGCCGCACCGCCGACGAGGTGTGCCCGACGGAGCTGGCGACGGTGGTCTGGATGGGCAACCTCGGCACCCTCCGCTTCCATCCCTGGCCGGTGAAGATGGCCGACACCGAGAAGGTCGATCAGCTCCGGATCGACCTCGACCCGCAGCCGGGCACCGATTTCGCCGACGCGGTCCGGGCCGCGCACGAGCTCCGCGGCGTACTCGACGACGCCGGGCTGACCGGGTATGCGAAGACCAGCGGCGGTCGCGGCGTACATGTCTTCGTCCCGATCCGGCCCGACCACGGGTTCATTGAGGCCCGGCACGCCGTCATCGCCCTGGGTCGCGAGCTGTGCCGACGCATGCCCGACCACGTCACGATCAACTGGTGGAAGGAGGAGCGGGGACAACGGATCTTCGTCGACTTCAACCAGATGGCCCGGGACCGGACGATCGCCGCGGCCTACTCGATCCGACCGACCCCGGACGCCCGCGTGTCGGCGCCGCTCGACTGGGACGAGCTCGACGACGCCGAGCCCGCGGACCTGACGGTGACCTCGATGCGCGCCCGGTTCGCGAACGCGGCGACGCCTGGAAGCCGTTCTACGAGAGCGTTCCGGGCCGGCTGGAGGGAGCCCTGGAGATGTACGAACGTGATGTCCGTGATCTCGGTACGGGCTCGTACGGGGGAGCCGAGATGCCGTATCCACCGGACTATCCGAAGATGCCCGGCGAACCGTCCCGGGTGCAGCCGAGCCGGGCCCGAGCCGACAACCCGGACTTCGCGCACGACGACGCGGCCTCGTGAGCGAGCAGCTGCCGGAGCGAGCCTTCGGCTGGTCCGACATGTTCGTCGCCCCGGCCGACGATCCGCGGGACGACGGCGAATGGGTAGGTGAGCGGGAAACCCTGGTCGGGTTCCTGCGCGATCAGCGGCTGACGCTGGAGATGAAGTGCTCGAGTCTCGACGTCGAGCAGCTGGCCCGTCGGTCGGTCCCGCCGTCGGATCTGTCGCTGCTCGGTCTCGTCCGCCACATGGCCAAGGTCGAGCAGACCTGGTTCCGGCTCCGGCTGGCCGGGGAGCCCGGCACCCGTCACTACGTCACCGAGGGCGAGCCGGACGGAGACTTCAGTGGGGCCGTGGCGGACCCCGATGTGGTGGCGGAAGCGTGGGAGCTGTGGCGTTCCGAGACGGCGTTCGCCGACCGCTTCATCGCCGACGCACCCGATTTCGAGCTCGTCGGCGCCTCAGGCGACGTACTGCGCATCGTGGTCGTGCACATGATCGAGGAGTACGCGAGGCACAACGGCCACGCGGACCTCCTCCGCGAGCGGATCGACGGCCGCGTCGGCCAGTAGATCCGGGCGCACCCCGAAGCTGTTTCCCGCCATGTGATGGACGGCGCAGCGGCGGAGCGGGATTTCTGCTGCGTCAGCCGCCACGTGACGAACAACGACATCGCCCGCAGAAGTCCGCCGTGGTCGGAATCCGCAGCAGCCTCCCGAGTTTCTCCCGATGGTCAGGACGCCATCAGCGCTGCGACGTCTTCGCGGACCTGCGCCAGCACCGGATAGAAGGTGTTCCCCGGGCACTGCGTCGCGGCCCAGTCCCGGTGGCCGGCGATGGTCGGCACCGTACGCGTGGCACCACTGATCGGATTCACGTAGTTCTTCGTGCCCAGCGGGTCCAGGTGGGTCACGGCCGCCAGCGCGGCAAGGACCTTGACCAGCGATTCGCGGGCCGCCGCGGTCGGACCGGTGTTGGTGAGATCGCCGAGCAGGGCGACGCCGACGTTGCCCGCGTTGAACCCTCCGACGTGGGCGGCGTTGACCATCGAGGGCCGCGGCCCGACGCGCCGGGGACCGAAGACCGGCACCGAGTCGTTGCCGGAGTAGCGCCCCTCGTACACGACGCCCTGCTGGTCGATCAGCAGGTGGTAGCCGATGTCACCGAAGGTCCTGGGTCACCGCCATGTCGAAGTAGATCGCGCGTACGGTGGCGGCCGGATCGGCGTCGTTGTTGGCGGTCACGGTGTGGTGGACGGTCAGGGTCTGTACGTCGAAGTAGGCCGGCGGGAAGATCTCCGAGCCGTCGGGCGCGAAGCGGTAGGACTCGTTCGGCCTCCCAACCGGCCCGGTCGAGGTAGGGGAAGTCCCGGCCGAAGCTCCGGCGCAGGGCGCGCAGGCCACTTGTGGACAGGTCGACCGGCCGGGCGGCGGCGGTGATCGGCCGGCCGGCGGCGACACCGACCGCCCCGGCGATGGCGGCGGCCAGCACGGCACGACGGCCGACGTGGCGAGGGTGGGAAGGCGAGTTCGAAGAGTGGATCATCGCATCAGGGTCGCCGCCGCCCGTGGCGGAGAACATCGGTAGTGGACACTGAGATCTCTGGTCCGCGCTACCGAGGAGCTGCCGTGGCCGCCGATGCGAACCCAAGATCTGATCGGGCGCTGACCGCCAACGCCACGGTCGTCTTCGTGCTGGCGGCGATGATCACCTCCGTGGTCCACGAACTCGCCCACGCCGTCGCCGGCCTCGCGGTGAGCCTGACGCCGGTCGTCTCGCCGTTCTCGGCGACATCGGCCGGGTGCTGACCCTGCTCGGAGCGCCCGACCCGATCGTCATCGCCACCCTGGTCATCGGGATCGGCGGTCAGTGTTCCTGCTGGCGTGGCGGTTTGCCGTCGAGATCATGCGTTACGCGGCGGACCAGAGCGAGGAACGCCGACTGGCCCTGTTCAGTGTCTTCGCGCCGATGCAGTTCATCTTCAGCGGCCGCCTGACCAACACGAGGGATCCCTGGTGCTGGCGCCGGTGCCGATCATCGTCGGCCTGGTCGTGACCATCGTCGTGGCGGTCGTGCTCATCGGGCTGGCCGGCGTGGGCGGGGTTCGCCTCGGTAGCTGAGGAACAGGGTTTCGTCATCGGCCCAGAGAGCATGGTGCAACGCGAAGCCGAGCTGCTCGGGGAGCGGCCCTCCGCTGGTCGAACGCTGCCCGTCGCCGCCGACGACCGTGGGGGAGAGGGTCAGCGACAGCTCGTCGACCAGATCCGCGGCCAGCAGGTCCCGGTGCAGCCTCGGCCCTCCTTCGCAGAGCACCCGGGGCAGACCGGCCGCCGCCAGTGCCCGCACCGCCACGACCAGGTCGACGACATCCGCCGTCTGGATGATCTTGATCCCCACATCGGTGAAGCGGTCGAGATCCGCCTCGGCGTGTCCGGCGGTGATGATCACCACCGGCCCGTGCGTCTGCGACGGGGTGGCCAGCGCGGGATCAAGATCAAGAGATCCCGTCACGACGGCGAGCGTCGGATAGTCGCTCAACCCCTCGCGTATCCGCACCTCGCGCTGCCAGTCGGCGAGATCGACCGCGCGGTAGCCTTCGGTCCGGACGGTCTGCGCGCCGACCAAGATCACGTCCGCCAGCGCGCGGTGCAGGGCGAACACCCGTTGATCACTGGGGGTGTTGATGCTGCCGGACCGACCGTCGGGTCCGGAGATGGAACCGTCGAGGGTCGCCACGAAGTTGGTCCGCACCCAAGCCGTCTCGCCGGCACCGGCCGGGTGCCGGTAGAGATCGACGAGGCCACCGTCGTCCAACTCGTCGTCGAGCTCGCCGCCCCTGCGCGCGGGTTCGTCGCGTACGTACAGCAGCCGCATCGGAACATCCTCGCAGGGTCGCGATTCCGTACGGCACAATGCCCATATGGCCAAGAAGAAGCAGAAGCAGAAGTCCACCCCGAAGGGGAAGTCGGCGGCCGTCGGCGAGAAGCCGACCCTGACCCAGCTCCTGCGTCTGCCCGGCGGCCCGGTGGACCTGTCGAGCCTGGACACCGCCTCCACCCCGGGCTTTCCCGGCAAGGACAAGAACGACGCACCGGCCGCCGCGGCGGCGCTGGCCCCCGAGCTCGGTGATCTTCAGGAACGGCTCTACGCACACGGGCGGGTCGGTGGCGCCGACGTGGCCAACATCTTGATCATCCTGCAGGGCATGGACACCTCCGGAAAGGGCGGCGTCATCCGGCACGCCATCGGCATGGTCGATCCGCAGGGCGTCAAGATCAAGGCGTTCAAGGCGCCGACCGCCGAGGAGCGGAGCCACCAGTTCCTGTGGCGGATCACCCGCGAGCTGCCACCGCCGGGCATCATCGGCATCTTCGACCGGTCACAGTACGAGGACGTCCTCGTCGTACGGGTCAACGAGCTGGCGTCGAAGGCGGTCTGGAGCCGGCGCTACAACTCGATCAACAACTGGGAGGCCAAGCTGGCCGCCTCCGGCACCTTGATCATCAAGTGCTTCCTGCACATCTCCCCGGAGGAGCAGACGGCTCGCTTGCTGGCCCGGCTCGACGATCCGACCAAGCACTGGAAGTACAACCCGGACGACGTCGACGAGCGCGCGAAGTGGCCGGCCTACATGGACGCCTACGCCGCCGCCCTCGAGCTCTGCAACACCGAGGCGGCGCCCGTGGTACGTCATTCCCTCGGACCGCAAGTGGTACCGCAACTGGGCCGTGGCCCAGCTCCTGGTGGAGCACCTACGGGCGATGAACCTCAGCTGGCCGGTCGCCGACTTCGACGTGGAGGCCGAGAAGACGCGGCTGAGTTGACGGGAGGCGACGGGACCCTTCGACAAGCTCAGGGCACCCGTTTGTCTACGCGCTGACGACGGAGAGATGCCGCTGCGGAACGTCCTCGTCGCTCGCCGACAGACCCGAGGTCGACCAGTTCCAGGGCGGCGACCACGTAACGGGCGAGTGCGGCCTCGGCGATCTCCGGACCCGAACCCAGCGGCGCGGAGACGGCCACCGCGCCGGCCTCGCTGGCCTGCGGAGGCCTGGCGGCGGTAGATCTCGCCCGGAGCGAGGAACCAGCTCCCGACGGCGATGTGGCGGCGACCCTGAGCGCGGAGGGTCCGGATCGCCTCACCGGTGCTGGGACCCGATCCGCCGGCGAACGCCGTCACGCACGGAAGCCGGTGGTGGGTCGCCCACTGCCGGGCCCGCCGCGAGACCAGCGCGTTGCTGCGGACGTCGTTGCTGCCGGCGGCGGAGAACACCAGACCGTCCAGTTCGCTGACGCGCCGGGCGCGCAGGGCGTCGCGGAGCCGCCGGTCGATGACGGCCAGCAGCTGCGCCTCGGGTCCGATCGGCCGGGAGGCGATCACGTTCAGGCCTGGGTGCGCGGCGCGGATCTGGCCCAGCAGCGCCGGCACCTCTCGCTGCGGCGAGAAGGCGTCCGACAGCAGCAGCGGGACGAGGACGACCTCCTCGACGCGGCGCTTGGCCAGCTGGGTCGCGACGTGCAGGGCGTTGGGCTGGTCGGCGACGAAGGCGAGCTGGACGTCGAGCTGGGGACGGATGGCGAGGAGTTCTTCGCGGATCTCCTGGCTGACCCGGGCGACGGCGCGGTCGCTGCGGCCTGAGCTCAGCAAGATCAAGGCGGGAGCAGTCATCGGTGTTCGCTTTCTCTACGCGTGTTCGGCGGCGGTGGCGGCGAAGGCGGTCGGCCCCGCCATGCCGGCTCCGAGGGTCCAGCCGTCCGCCTCGTCGACGAGGATGAAGGCGCCGGTGGTCCGGTGCTCGCGGTACGGGTCGAAGGGCAGCGGGGTGGCCAGGGCCAGTTGGACCCGGCCGATGTCGTTCAGGGTCAGCGTGTCACCGGCCACCCACCGCGGCACGTCGACGTCGCTGTTCAGGTCGAGCTTGTGCGTGATGCCTCGGACGATCGCCTTGGTGACCGCCGTGCCGTGCTGGACGAGGACGCGTGCGCCGACGGAGAGGTCGCGTTCGGCCAACCAGCAGACGGTCGCGGACAGATCTCGTCGCGGGGCGGGTGGGCTGTCGGTGCCGGCCAGCAGATCGCCACGGGAGACGTCCAGGTCGTCGGTCAGCCGCAGGACAACCGACTGCCCGGCCACCGCGAGCTCGAGGGGACCGTCGGGCGTGTCGATGCCCGCGATGCTGGTGTGCGAGCCGCGCGGCAGCACCACCACCTCGTCGCCGACCTGGATCCGCCCGGATTCGATCTTGCCGGCGTAGCCGCGGTAGTCCCCGTCCACGGCCGGTGCGCTCGCGGCCCAGGGTGCGGGCACGGCCGCCTGGGGCCGGACCACGTGCTGCACCGGAAAGCGAAAGTCCGAACTGGCGGCGAGGTAGGTGTCGTCGACCGACTCGAGGTAGCCGAGCACGGTCGGACCGTCGTACCAAGGAGTCCGGTGCGATCGGGTCACGACGTTGTCGCCCTCGGTGGCCGAAACCGGGATGCAGTGGGTGTCCGGGAGGCCGAGGCTGCGGGCCAGCAGCGCGAAATCTGTGGCCACCCGCACGAACACGTCCTCGGAGAAGTCGACGAGATCGATCTTGTTGACGACCAGCACGACGTGCGGAACGCGCAGCAACGAGGCCACGGCGAGGTGCCGACGGGTCTGCTCGACAACACCGTTGCGCGCGTCGACCAGCAGCACGATGACGTCGGCGGTGGAGGAGCCGGTGACGGTGTTGCGGGTGTACTGCACGTGTCCCGGGCAGTCGGCGAGGATGAACTTTCGTACGGGAGTGGCAAAGTAGCGGTAGGCGACGTCGATGGTGATGCCCTGCTCCCGTTCGGCCCGCAGGCCGTCGGTCAGCAACGCGAGATCGGCCCGCTCCAGCCCACGCCGCTTGCTCACCTTCTCCACGTGATCAAGGGTGTCGCTGAGGACGGAGTCGGTGTCGTAGAGGAGCCGGCCGACCAGCGTCGACTTGCCGTCGTCCACCGACCCGGCCGTGGCGAGCCGGAGTAGCGTCCGGCCGCCGGTGGTGGGAACAGCTCTGATCATCAGAAGTAGCCCTCCCGCTTGCGGTCCTCCATGGCGGCCTCGGTCAGCCGGTCGTCGGCCCGGGTCGCCCCACGCTCGGTGAGCTGGCTGAGCCCGACCTCGGTGATCACGTCCGCCACGGTGGTTGCGTCGGACAGCACGGCCGCCGTGCACGACATGTCGCCGACGGTGCGGTAGCGCACCGAACGCAGCTCGACGGGCTCGCCCTCGCGCCGCGGCGTCACCTCGGTGATGGCGATCCACATCCCGTCCCGCTCGGCGACCTCGCGCTGGTGGGCGTAGTAGATCGACGGCAGGTTGATCTTCTCGGCCTCGATGTAGTCCCAGACGTCCAGCTCGGTCCAGTTGGACAGCGGAAAGACGCGTACGTGCTCGCCGGGCAGGTGGCGCCCGTTGTAGAGCGACCAGAGTTCGGGGCGCTGGTTCCGCGGCTCCCACTGACCGAACTCGTCCCGCATGCTGAAGACGCGCTCCTTGGCCCGGGCCCGCTCCTCGTCCCGGCGCCCGCCGCCGAAGACAGCGTCGTGCTTGCCGTTCTGGATGGCGTCCAGCAGAGGTACGGTCTGCAGCGGGTTCCGGGTGCCGTCCGGACGCTCGCGCAGCCGGCCGTCGTCGATGTAGTCCTGCACCTTCGTCACGGTCAGCTCGGCCCCGTAGAACTCGGCCGCGTCGTCGCGGAAGGCCAACACCTCGTCGAAGTTGTGGCCGGTGTCGACGTGCAGCAGACCGAACGGGATCGGCGCCGGCCAGAAGGCCTTCGCGGCCAGGTGCAGCATGACGACGGAGTCCTTGCCGCCGGAGAACAACATCACCGGCGAGGCGAACGTCGCCGCCACCTCGCGCAGGATGTGGATCGGCTTCCGACTCCAGCGCCTGCAACTCGGTGAGCGGGCGGAAGAGGGCGGTCTGGGTCACGCCGGCCTCCTGGTCAGCTGCTCGACCAAGGCGATGGTCGCCCCGACCGCCTCGGGCAGGTCGACCACGCCGGTGTCGATGTCCAGTTCGGCAGCGGCGGGTCGCTCGTACGGATCGTCGACACCCGTCAGTCCGCTGAGCTCACCGCGGCGCGCCTTGGCGTAGAGGCCCTTGACGTCGCGGCTCTCGGCGACCGGCAACGACGTGGACACGTAGACCTCCGCGTACGGGACGCCGGCCGCTTCGTGGTCGGCGCGGACGGTGTCGCGCGCCTCGGCGTACGGCGCGATGACCGGGACGAGCACGACGACGCCGTGGGAGGCCAGCAACCGGGCCACCCAGCCGATCCGGGTCACGTTGATGTCCCGGGCCTCCCGGCTGTAGCCGAGGCCGGCCGACAGGTGCGGACGCACCTCGTCGCCGTCGAGGACCTGAACGCGCGCTCCCTCGGCGCGCAGCGCATCGGCGACCGCGTGCGCGATCGTGGACTTGCCGGCCGAGGGGAGACCGGTCAGCCAGATCGTGACCCCGGGCGCGCGACTCGGCCGGGAAGGCGCGGCCGGCCGCGCTCAAGCAGTTCGGTGCTCACAGAAGCGCTCACAGAAGAATTCCACACTCAGTCTTGGCCAGACCGGCCCAGCGACCCGCCCGCGAGTCCGATCTGATCGTGCACGGCTCGCAGCCGATCGAGGCGTAGCCGTCGTCCAGCAGTGGGTTGATCATGAGTCCGTTCCGCTCGATGTAGTCCGCGACATCGGCATCGCTCCAGCGGGCGATCGGAGCCACCTTGATCAACTTGCGGCGCAGGTCCCAGGAGACGATCGGCGTCTTCGCCCGCGCTGGTGAGTCCGCGCGCCGGACTCCGCTGGCCCAGGCCACGTAGCCGTCCAGGGCCTCGTCCAGGGGTGCGACCTTGCGCAGGGCGCAGCACTGGTCAGGATTCCGCGCGAACAGATCCTTGCCCCAGGTCGCGTCCTGTTCGGCAACGGTCTGCTTGGGCGTGATGTTGATCAGGTTCACGTTGTGGACGGCGGCCACCGCGTCGCGGGTGCCGATGGTCTCGGCGAAGTGGTAGCCGGTGTCGAGGAAGATCACGTCGATGCCCGGCGCCACCTGCTCGGCCAGATGCACCATCACCGTGTCGGCCAGCGACGAGGTGAGCACGAGCCGGGTGCCGAACTCCTCGTACGCCCAGGTCATGATCTCGGTCGCACTCGCGTCGGCCAGCTCGCGGTTGGCCTGCGCGGCCACCTGGCTCAGATCGGCCTGGTGTCGATCGATGACGGCGCTCATGCTCGACCTCCGGACGTGAGGGTCCGCAGACCCAGGAACTTCACGGAGAACGCCCGCTGGCAGCTGCGGCATTCCCAGCCGCCGCCCTCGATCGGGAACAGCGTCTCTTCGGCGCAGTACGGGCAATACAGCACCGTCTGCCGGTTCGCGTGCCCGGAGCCGTGCCCTGAGCCTGTCGAAGGGTCGCTCACGCCAGCACCGCCTCGTCGGCCCGCGCGACCCACTGGGCGAAGCGCTCGTCGCGCTCGCGACCAGCCAGGTAGGCCCTCGCGACCCGTTCCACGTAGTCGGGCAGTTCGTCGGCGGTGACCTTGTGGCCCCGCAGCTTCCGGCCGAACCCGGCGTCCAGGCCCAGCCCGCCGCCGAGGTGAACCTGGAAGCCTTCGACCTGCTCGCCGTTCGGTCCGGGCACCAGTTGTCCCTTGAGACCGATGTCCGCCACCTGGATACGGGCGCACGAGTTGGGGCAGCCGTTGAGGTTGACGGTGATGGGGGAGTCGAGCTCGCCGAGACGGGTCTCGAGCTCGTCGACGAGCCGCCGAGCCTGCGCCTTGGTCTCCACGATCGCGAGCTTGCAGAACTCGATCCCGGTGCAGGCCATCACCGACCGGCGCCATGCGTTCGGCCGGGCGGACAGGTCGATCGCGGCGGCCGCTTCGATCAGCGACTGCACCCGGTCCTCGGGTACGTCGAGGACCAAGATCTTCTGCAGCGGGGTGGTGCGGAGGCGCCGCGAACCGTGCTGCTCGGCGATCTCGGCCAGCCTCAGCAGATTGGCTGCCGCTGATCCGGCCGGCGATTGCGGAGAAGCCGACGAAATGCCGGCCGTCCTTCTGCACGTTGTCGCCGACGTGGTCGCCGGGTTTGGTCGGGGTCGCCGGAGCCGGACCGTCGATCAGCCCCCGCTTCAGGTACTCGGTCTCGAGCACCTCGCGGAACCTCTCCACACCCCAGTCGGCCACCAGGAACTTGATCCGAGCCCGGGAGCGGAGCCGGCGGTACCCGTAGTCCCGGAAGACCGCAACCACGCCCGCCCAGACCTCGGCGACCTCGTCGCGGGGAATCCAGGCGCCCAGCCGGCTGGCCAGCATCGGGTTGGTCGACAGCCCGCCGCCGACCCAGACGTCGAAGCCCGGCCCGTGCTCGGGGTGCACCACGCCGACGAAGGCGACGTCGTTGACCTCGGGCACGACGTCCTGACTGGGGTGACCGGTCAGCGCGGTCTTGAACTTGCGGGGGAGATTGGCGTACGCCGGATCACCGATGTAGCGGTCCACGATGTCGCGGATCGCCGGGCGACGGGTCGATGATCTCGTCGGCGGCGATCCCCGCGACGGGTGAGCCCAGAATCACCCGCGGGCAGTCCCCGCACGCCTCCGTCGTCGAGAGCCCGACGGCCTCCAGACGCCGCCAGATCTCCGGTACGTCTTCGATGCGGATCCAGTGCAGCTGCACGTTCTGCCGGTCGGTGACGTCGGCGGTGTCGCGGGCGAACTCGACCGAGATCTGGCCGATGACCCTCAACTGCTCGGTCGTCAGGGCGCCGCCGTCGATGCGGATCCGCAGCATGAAGTACTCGTCGTCCAACTCGTGCGGCTCGAGCGTGGCCGTCTTGCCGCCGTCGATGCCGGGCTTGCGCTGCGTGTAGAGGCCGAACCACCGGAACCGTCCCCGTAGATCTCCGGGGTCGATGCTGGCGAAGCCCTGGGCCGCGTAGATGTTCTCGATCCGGGCTCGTACGTGTAGCGGGTGGTCGTCCTTCTTGGACTGCTCGTTCGGATTGAGTGGTTCCCGGTAACCGAGGGCCCACTGTCCCTCGCCGCGCTTGCGGCGGGCGCGCGCCGGCACCTTGGGTGCGGGGCGGTTCTCGGTGGAGAGTTGGGCGGTCATCTACGTCCTCGGTGGGGGAGCACGCGGGCCGGCGGCGGAATCGGGGGCGGCGACGGCCGTGTGTGCGGGGTCAGCAGGTGGGCTGCTGACACATCATCGACTCGGTGCGGCCCAGATCGAGGAACCGCCGCACCGTGAGCCCGAGGCGCCGGCGCCCGTTCGACCTCCGGGGTCGTGACCAGCCGGCGGCCGGCACGGGTGCGCGATGCATAGCCCAACCCTGCGTCAGGCGCATCGGCCTAGGCAAATAGGTTCTCATAAGCTGAGAATCAAGTCCACATCGTGAACACTCACGCTGAGCCCGGGGCCGGAAGGTTGCGGAGTTGGCGGGGAACGACCGCACCCTCGTGACCGATGCCGGCCAGTTCCGGCCACACCTCGTCGGCGGCGACGTTGAAGGCGGCTCCGATGAGGATCGCCATCGAGACCAGGTACAACCAGACCAGCAACGCGATCGGCGCGGCGAGCGGCCCGTAGATGCTGGGGGATCCGGCCGACGCGCTCAGGATCAGCCGCAGCAGGCCGCTGCCGGCCAACCAGATCAGCAGGGTGAGCACCGCGCCGGGCAGGTCGGCCCGCCATCGGGTGCGCACGGGCACGGACACGTGGAACAAGGTGGTCAGGAAGCCGATGGTGCCGACCAGCACGATCGGCCAGTACAACAATCCGAGGTAGCGCCAGCCGCCCGGCAAGAGGCGGTCGAGCAGCGTCGGCCCGACGAGCACGAGCGGGAGGACGACCACGCCGACCAGCAGGAACAGCAGGTACAGCCCGAAGGACAGCGCTCGGGTGCGGACGATCCCACGCCGGCCGGCCAGCCCGTACATGATCGTGATCCCGTCGACCAGCACGTTGAGCGCACGCGATCCAGACCACAGTGCGATGACGAAGCCGATGGAGATGATCTCGAAGCGGCCGCCCGAGAGCACCTCGTCTAGCGTGGGTTCGATGATCGAGCCGACCGCTTCGTCGGTGAGGGCCTGGCTGGCCAGAGCCAGCACCTGATCGCGGAACCCGCGGACGGCCGCCACGTCGAAGCTGTCGGCCACGAAGCCGATCGCTCCGGCCAGGCCGAAGACCAGCGGCGGCAGGGACAAGACGCCGAAGAAGGCGGCCTCGGCGCCGAGCCCGGTGACGCGATAACGCAGACAAGCCGCGGCGGTGTCGCGGCCGAGTCGGCGGGCGGTGTACCAGCTCCGGCGGAAGGGACCACCGTCGGGAGGTTCGGACACGACGACAGCGTAGTGAGCGGATTTCGTACGAGTCCCGAGACTTTTCCGCGATATCCCTGACATCGAGCCTTCGGTCACGTAGCGTCGAGGCAACGGCGGGGATAGCCGTGGGGGGCAGGATGAAGGGGCTGGTGTTGATGGTCGCCGCTGGGACGGCGGCCATCCTCGGTGTGCTCGCGGGCTCGGTGCCCACCGGCGGCGAGGTCGACGGGGAAGCGATCTCGTGCGGTCCGGCGTTGTTCCACGACTGGAGCCAACTGCCGTACCTGGAGTGCGCGGAAGCGTACGAGCCGTTCCAGACGCTGGCGATCGTGTTCTTCGTCGGTTCGGCCATCTTGATGATCTTGGGTGGACTCGCGTTGCGCGAGCCCGCCGAGCGGGTTCCCGCAGCGGTCTGATCGATCTGCTCCAGGTACTTGACAGCAGGTCAGCGGGCGACATAGTTTCCATATTAGTTAATTAACTGATTGGTTAAATGTGTCGGACGATGCGCTCAGCGTCACCTTCGCCGCACTGGCGGATCCCACCCGGCGGGCCATCTTGGAGCGGCTCGCCCGGGGAGATGCCACGGTGGGGGAGCTGGCCGCCCCGTTCGACCTGACCATGCCGGCCATCTCGAAGCACCTCTCGGTGCTCGAGCGGGCCGGCCTGCTCACCAAGAGTCGTGACGGGCAGCGCCGGAACTGCCGCATCACGGCCACGCCGTTGAGGAACGCCACCTCGTGGCTCAACGAGTACCGCCGTCATTGGGAGGCGAACCTCGAGAGTCTCGACGGCTACCTCGAGCGCATTCAGCGAACCCAACCAGCTGGCCACAACCCAGAGGAGGAACAGCCATGAGCAGCACCACTCAGAGCTCGGAGAACGGCACCGGCAAGGCGGTCGTCGAGTACCCGGCCGACAACGAGCTCGTCATCACGCGGACCTTCCGTGCCCCCCGCGACCTGGTCTTCGCCGCCATCAGCCGGCCGGAGCACGTCCGGCAGTGGTACGGCATGGTGCCGGACTCGCTGAAAGTCTGCGACATCGACTTCCGGGTCGGCGGTCGCTGGCACTATGTCCTCGGTGGCGAGGCCGGGGGCGAGGACCATTCCTTCTCGGGGGAGTACCTCGAGATCGATCCGCCCGGACGCGTCGTGTCCACGGAGTCCTACGACAACATGCCTGGCGCCACCTACCACGTGACGGTCACGCTGACCGAGGAGGACGGGGTCACGACGCTGCACAACCATCTGGTCTATCCGTCGAAGGAGTGGCGGGACGGTCACGTCGACTCGGGCATGGAGTACGGACTCAACATCAGCTACGACCGGCTCGAGGAGTTGGTGCGGCGGCTGGCCGCCGAGTCTGGCTCTGGCGCCGCCTCGTCGGCGGGAGTAGCGTCCGCGGAGTAGGCGGCCTGGTGGGAAGGCTGCCCCTCTGGGGAGAGGTGACGGGCGTGTTCGTTCAGGTCATTCAGGGAGCGGTCAAGGACCGATCGGCGGCGCGGGCCGCCTTCGACCGGTGGGTCAGCGACATGTCGCCGGGAGCGAGCGGCTGGGTCGGGAGTACCGGCGGGGTGACCGACGACGGCAGATTGATCTTGGTCGCCCGCTTCGAGTCCGAAGAGGACGCGATGCGCAACAGCGACCGCCCTGAACAGGGAGAGTGGTGGGCCGAGACGGCGGCACTGTTCGACGGCGAACCGACGTTCGACAACAGCGTCGACGTTGACGTCGACGTGGCCGGTGATCCCGGGACGGCCGGCTTCGTGCAGGTCATGCGCGGGCGGATGAGCGACCCGGAGCGGGCCCGGGAACTGATGAGGCAGGATCCGGACGTCTGGCAGGACTTCCGGCCCGACATCCTCGGCACGCTCACGGCCGTGCACGACGGTGGCCGGTACACCTCGGTCATCTACTTCACGTCCGAGGCCGAGGCTCGGGAGGGCGAAGCCAAGGAGCCGCCGGCCGAGCTCCAGGAAGCGATGCAGCAGATGGGTTCCGTCTTCGAGGGGGAGACCGAGTACCTCGATCTGAAGGACCCCTGGCTGCAGGCCCCTACCTGAGCCGGCCTTCGCGCCCTGAGCTTGTCTAGGGCCCAGGTGTTTTGACGCAAAAGCTGCGCGCGTTTTCGGGAAAGCGCTTGCTGAATCGTTTCGACACGAACGCGCGCAGTTATTGCGTCAAACCAGCTGCCGCCATGCTGGACCGCATGGATTCGGAGATCGAGCTCGAGGTCCGCTGCGACGTCGACGATCGCGAGTTGTCGGAGCTGCACGCGCGGGCGTTCGGGAGTGACTTTGCGCAGGTCGAGCCGTGGGCGGACCGGCTGGCCCGCCACAGTCTCAGCTGGGTCGGCGCGTTCCACGCCGATCAGCTCGTCGGCTTCGTCCACGCCTGCTGGGACGGTGGAAGGCACGCCTTCCTCCTCGACACGGTGGTCGAGCCAACCTTCCAGCACCGGTGCATCGGTCGCGCCCTGGTCCGCAGGCTGACCGCCGAGGTAGCAGCTGCGGGCTGCGACTGGCTGCACGTCGACTACGAGCCGCACTTGGACAACTTCTATCGTTCGTGCGGCTTCGACCCGACCGCGGCGGGACTCCTGCAGCTCAGCGGATCCGGTGCACCACCGTCGTCTGTCCCGCCGGACCGTCGAACACGGCCCGGGACATGACCGGCCGGACGAGCAGGGCGTCGAGCCAAACCTCGCCGGACACGGCGAGAACGTCGAGCCGCGTCGTGCGCGCCGGGACGACCCGGCCCAGATTCCTCGGCAGCAGCGCCCCGGGCTTCTCGGACAGGCCCTGCGCGCCGACCCGGTGCGTCACGGTGCCGAGATCGCGGCCGCCGGCCGACCAGCGGGTGACGGTTCGACCGAACTCCGGCGTCCAGACGACCGCCTCGGCGATCCACGCCTGGCCCGTGTCCGGCAAGCTGATCGACGCACGCTGGCCGGGCGCCAGCCGCAGGTACTGGCTGCCGCTGAACTGCGCCTCGCCCGTCCAGGGCGCGGCCGGCCTGACGACGGTTCCGCCGCCCGTCGCACTCTCGCCCTCGACGACGCGGAGGCCGTCGCGGCGGACGATGCTCGTCGTGTTCTCGGCGATCCGGCGCACCCGCGGGTTCTCGTCGAGCGCCAGCATCGAGAGCAGACCGTGGATCGTGCTCTCGGCGCCGCTGTTGCGGTTGATCACGCCGTCGGCGGCGATCCCGTCGAAGGTCACGCCGGTGTCGGGGTCGTACGTCGGCTCGCCGGCGGTGTTGGCGCCGAAGAACCAGCCGGCCGTGATCCCGGCCAGCCGCTCGCTCTGAGCCGATCCGGTCGCCTCGGCCACGGCCGTGAGGGACTGCACGCGCGAGTCGACGCCGTACGCGATCTGCGTCCGGTCGATCGGCGCGGGCAACCAGCCGTTGTCCGGCCCGGTCGACGTGATCAAGGTCGGCTCGAAGCTGGCCGCCTCCCGGATCGCCGGCCGCAGCAGCGACCTGTTCCTCAGGACGGTCGACGCCTCGGCCAGGGCCGCCGACGTCTGCGACGCCCACGCGTGCCAGATCGACGGCGACTTCGGCCCACGGCAGGATCGCCTCGTACGGCCAGGAGTCCCGATCGCCTCGGCTCATCGCCGCGACGCCCTCGCTCAACTGGCGGAGCGCCCGGCGCGCCGGGCGGTCACCGGGGGCCGCCTCGACGTAGGCGGCCAGACCGAGCACGGCCTCGGCCGTGGCGTCGGCGCCGTCCACGATCAGCCAGGACGGCACCCGCTGGCCGTCGGCGGTCCGGTAGCTGGCCGTAGGTGTCGAGCACCTGTCGCTCGACCGCTCGGACGGCCAGACTGCATCCGGGCCTGCAGGAAGCGGGCGAACGCGGGATCGGACCGGCGGAACGCCGCATAGCCCTCGCCGAGCGCCCAGATCGTCCGGGCCAGCCAGTAGCTCGCGTCGGAGTCTGACGGGTCCGGCAACTCCACCGGCTCCGGGCTGGGGTTGAACTCACCGTCGGGCTGCATCCACAGCACGACGTTGCCGGCGTTCGGCCCCGAGATCGTCTGGTGGTAGGCCACCGAGCGCAGCAACTCGTACGCGCTTGTGCCGGCTCGAGCGATCGCCGGTCTGGCGCCAGTGCCGAAGGTAGACGACCGCGGCCCGGGTGGTGTCGTCGGCGTTGAAGGCACCCTGGCCCCAGTCGCCGGTGGCCGGGTCGAACGGGCCGCCACCGACCCGCTCGAAGGTGCCGCCGGCCCGGGCGTCGGCGTAGGTCCACGGCATGATCAGGTTCGGCTCGGCGGCCAGCCGGTACGTGGTGTGGCCGGGCACGGGGCCGAGGGAGACCTCGTCGAGCAGAAAGTCGAGGTGCTCGAGGTTGGTCAACGCACCGTCGGCTTCTGGTGGCGCCGCCACAGCCCTGGGCAGGCTGGTCAGGCCCACCGCCATCGCCAGCGCGAGCAAGAGCACCGTCAAGCGGCGGAGAAAGATCACCACTGATCAGTTCCTTTCCAGCAGGGCGACCCCGATGCGGGAATCGGCCATTCCGTAGAACACGAAGTGCCGGCCGTCGATCGATTCGATGGCGGTCGGGAAGACGACATTGGGCACGATGCCCTCCTGTTCCTGGCTCGTCTCGGGCAGCAGCAGCGGCTCGGCGCTGCGGCTCACCACCCGCCACGGCTGCTCGGAGTCCAAGATCATCCCGCCGGCGGCGTAGTGAACGTGCTTCTGGTGGGCGAAGGCCCTTTCGATCGGTCCGGTCACCCCGTGGTGCAGGACGAGCCAGCCCTCCGGCACTCTCCTCGGCGGCGGACCGCCGCCGATCTTGGTCTGCTCGTACGGGTACTCCGGCCCGGCCAGGAACCGGTGCCCACGCCACTGCACCAGCGCCGACTCGTCCGCCACCGCCTCCGCCAGCGGCACGAAGGAGATCCAGATGCTGCCCCGTTGCTCCGACAGCCACCCGGGCGCACGATGACCGAGGCCCGGGTGGATCTCGTCCAGGTTCCACATCGGCCGGTGCAGCACGGCCAGACTCTCCGTCCCGTCCGGCGCGAGGACCGGCTCGGGGAAGAACGACGTGTCCTTGTTGTGGAACAGGTTCAGGTCGACGTCCTGGTCGTCGTCGTAGCGGTAGAGGACAGGTCCCCACCGCCGCCAGTTGTGCAGGTCGGTCGACGTCGCGATCGCGGTGCGGGGACCCAGCGGGCCGTACGCGACGTAGGTCATCACGAAGCGCCCGAGTGCCTCGATCCAGGTGACGCGAGGATCCTCGGTCCCGGCGTTGGCGGCTCCCCGTTCGAACTCGCGGTCAGGTGCCAGCACGACACCGAGGCGCTCGACCCCGGTCGGGGTCCCGTCGGTGATCAGCACGCGAGCGAGTCCGACCCGGGACACGTTGCCCTCGGCGACCAGCCGGGGGAGCAGGTAGAGGTCCCCGTCCGAACCGGGCCGAGCCGGGGTTGAGCACGCCCTCGATCTCGTGGTCGTTGCCCGGCTCCGGCTCCATGATCACCCCGCACCGCGTGAGTGAATACGGGAAGCTCATCCCTTGACCCCAGAGCCGAGATCGGTGCTGACGAAGTAGCGCTGGAAGATCAAGAAGAGCACTACGACCGGCACGGCCAGCACCACCGCGCCGGCCATGATGGACCCGAACGGATTCGCCGCCGAGGCGGCCACGTTGCTGATGTAGTTGGCCAACGACACCGCCAGCGGCTGCAGATCGGCTCGCTTGGTGATCAGGAACGGCCACAGGAACTCGTTCCACGGCCCGATGAAGGTGAGCAGCACCACCGTGACCAGGGCCGGGCGCACGAGCGGGAGCGCGACCGAGCGGAGGATCTTCAGCTCACTGGCCCCGTCGATCCGGGCCGCCTCGAACAGCTCTCGTGGCAACTGCAGGAAGTACTGCCGGAAGATCAGCACCGCGGCGGAGTTGATCGCGAACGGGATGATCATGCCCAGGTAGTTGTCGCCCAGTCCGTAGTTGCGGGCGATCAGCACGTAGAGCGGCACGAGCAGCAACTGGAACGGCACGACCTGCACGAGCAGGGCCAGGCCGAAGGTGAACGAGCGACCCCGCCACTCCAAGATCGCGAGCGCGTAGCCGGCCAGCACGCCGAACACCGTCGTGCACAGCAGCACCCCACCGGTGAAGATGCCTGAGTTGACCAGCCCGCGGAGCAGGCTGATCCGGGAGTCGATGGCCGCATAGTTCGCCAAGGTGAGGTTGCCTGGGTTGGGGAAGGCGCCGGCCGGACTCGAGTCGGGCTCGGTCTGCAGCGAGCCGATGAACATGTAGTAGAAGGGGAACAGAAAGGCCAGCGCGCCGACCCCCAGCACCACGCCTCGCAGGATGGTCGCTCCGCGGCTCATCGGTCCCGCTCCCCGACGAAGCGGTTCTGCAGCACCGCGAGGATCAGGACCAGGATCACCAGGATGATGCCGATGGCCGCGGCGTAGCCGGGCTTACCCTGTTGGATGCCCTGCTGGTACATGATGAATACGGGCGAGGTCGACGCTCCGTTCGGTCCACCGCCGCCGGTCAGCAGGTAAGGCTCGGTGAACAGGTTCGCCCCGGTCACCGTGGCCAGCAGCAACACCAGCACCGTCGCCGGTCGCACGCCCGGGACGGTGACGTGCCGGAACTGGGATAGCCGACCGGCGCCGTCGGTCGCGGCCGACTCGTACAGCTCCTTCGGCACGTTCTGCAACGCCGCCAGGTAGAGCAGGATGTAGAAGCCGAGTTGCTTCCAGGTGACGAAGATCGCGATGGACGGCATCGCCCACTGCGGATTGATCAACCAGGTCGGGTCCGGCGCCAGCGGGCCGAGGATCTGGTTGACGAGGCCGCTGCCGGAGAACAGGAACAGCCAGACGCCGACGATGGCGACGCTCGCGGTCACGTACGGCACGTAGAAGCTGAACCGCAGGAACGTGCGCAGGCGCGTCACCTGGTTGAGCAGGGTCGCGAGCACCAGAGCCAGCACCACGGTCAGCGGCACATTGATGATCAAGAACACGCCGACGTTGACGAACGACTGCAGGACCTTCGGGTCGGTCAGGGCGTCGGTGTAGTTCTCGAACCCGACGAACGGGCGGTTGACGCGGGCGCCAGGGGCGGCGAAGAAGTAGTCGTAGAAGGACATGTAGCCGGCGAAGATCAACGGGTAGGCGAAGATCGCGACCACGAAGATCAGGTACGGCGCGCCGAACAGCCATCCGAGCGGGTTCTTGCCGAGCACCCGCTCGGTCAGCGGCCGGCGACGCGGCGGCGCACCGGCCGCCGCCGGGTCCCGGTGACCTGACCGGGACCCGCTGAGCGTGGAGGTCATCTTGCGCCTACCCGCTGGCCAGTTCGGTCACCTTGTCGGCCGCGGCCTTCCACTGCGCCGCCAGGTCACCGTCGCCGGAGATGACGGCCTTGGTGTAGGCGTCCCGG
Organism: uncultured Actinomycetota bacterium; assembly: GCA_963789345.1. Taxonomy (GTDB): domain Bacteria; phylum Actinomycetota; class Actinomycetes; order Propionibacteriales; family Propionibacteriaceae; genus Microlunatus. Next base: position 1,027,245 of record CAWBKR010000001.1, read on the forward strand.
ATGGTCTGCAGCATCTCGACCGTGTTGGGGCCGGCCGGCACCTCGATCACCCGCGCGGCCTGGTCGCCGAATGTCTTGTACGCCGGGTTCTTGGTGAAGTAGTCGGCGTAGACGGTCTGCACGTCCTTGCGCAGCGGCATCTGCCCGGTGGTGGTGAGCAGCGCGGAGTCCTGCTCCTCGCTGGTGGCGAACTTCAACACCTCCCAGGCGGTGCCTTGGTTCTGGCAGGCGGTGTAGAGGCCGACGTTCTTGGCGTCGCCGAACGTCCAGGTCTCCGCCGCCGGGATGCCGGCCTTGGTCGGCACCGGCACCGAGCCCCAGTCCACCTTGCCCTTGTAGACCGCCACGGCCCACGGGCCGACGATGGCCATCGCGGCTTTGCTGTCGGCGAAGGCGTCGCCGTTGTAGCGCTCCTTGCCGGCCAGCCCCTCGGCGTACAGCGTCTTCCAGAAGGTCGCGACGTCGAGGCCCGGCTGCTCGGCGAAGGTCGCCTTGCCGTCGACCACCAGGCTCTGGCCCTTGGTCTCGGCGGCGAACAGCGGCATGAAGTCGAACTGGGTCTGGAAGAACTCACTCGACGGCGCCGGCCAGATGGCGTACTGGGCGGCCTTGCTCGACTTGATCTGGCGGGCGGCGGTCAGGAACTCGTCGTACGTCGAGATCTTCGGGGTGCCGGTGATGCCGGCCTTGGCCAGGATCGCCTTGTTGTAGAAGATCATCACCGGGTTGGACTTCCAGGGCAGCTGGTAGTAGCCGCCCTCGGGCGACTTGTACTGGGCGGCCACCTCACCGCTGCGGGCCTCGATGTAGCTGTTGCCGTCCGGGAAGGTCGACAGGTCGACCAGTCCGCCCTGGCGCTGGAACTGCCCGACGGCCGACGGCGCGGTGTTGAAGATCAGGCAGGGAGCGGTCCCGGCCGTGATCGCGGCGCCGATGACCTCCTCGCTGCTCTTGCCGGCCGGGATCTCCTGGCCGGTGACCGTCTGGTCGGGGTTGGCGGAGTTCCAGGCGGCGACCATCTTCTTGCCCCAGGCCACCTCCTGCTCGTTGTTGGAGTACCAGATGGTGATCGGGCCCTTGGCCTGCTGGGCGCCGCTGGTGCCGCCCTCGCCCGCCGCCACCACCTCCGCCACCGCACGCGGTGAGGACGAGGCCGAGGGTGAGGGCGCCGGCGAGAGTGGCCAGGATGCGTCATGTTTCATGAAGATCTCCTGGTTCCGGGCTGAAAAGCGGGAAGTCGGTGGGGTCCGCTCGAGGAGCGGACGAGAAGCTGCGCCGGCGGCAGGGTGACGTCGGCGGCCCGGCCGCTGGCGATCTGCTCCAGCAGGACCTCGGCCGCTCGGGCGCCCCAGCCGTACGGGTCGGTGGTGACGGTGCTGAGGGGCGGGTGGAGGTACGCGCCGATCTCGGTGCCGTCGAAGCCCGACGATCGAGATGTCGTCGGGCACCCGGCAGGCCGGCGGCGGTGATCGTGCCGAGGCCGGCGATGGCCATCGGGTCGTTGGCGTAGACGATGGCGGTCGGCGGATCGCGCCGGTCGAGCATCGCCTGGGTGGCCGAGGCTCCGGATCCGGTGGAGAAGTCGGTGGTCTCGATCTGGGCTGGCGTCGAGACCGAGGTCGGTCATGGTGGCGACGAACGCCTCCAGCCGCGAACGGCCGTGCACCATCTCGACGTCGCCGGTGACGTGGGCGATGCGGGTGTGCCCGGCCGCAGCGAGGTGCCGGACGGCCGCGGCGATGCCGGCCCGGTCGTCCACGCGACACCATGCGGCCACGGGGTCGGCTGCACCGGTCGTCCGACGACGACGGCCGGGACACCGAGGTCTTCGAGCAGCGCGATCCGCGGGTCGCTGACCCGCAGGTCGGTGAGGAAGACGCCGTCGACCCGCCGCTCGTCCGCCAGTCGCCGGTAGGCGCGGCGCTCGGCGGCGTCGTCCGGCACGACGCTGAGGACCAGCGAGCGGCCCGCGACCGGCGAGCACCGACTCGACGCCGGCGATGAACTGCGGGAAGAACGGGATCGGCGGCGAGGATCGCCGGCTCGCGGCGGATGACCAGGCCCAAGGGCGAAGGCGGTCTGCAGGGAGAGCTGCCGGGCCGCCCGGCTCGGCGTCCAGCCCAGGTGGTCGGCCGACGCGAGGATCTTCTGCCGGGTCTCCGGAGCCACCCCTCGGCGGTTGTTGAGCGCGAACGAGACGAGACCCTTGCTCACACCCGCGTGCCGAGCGACGTCGACGATCGTCGGTCGCTCCCGCATCGCCCTCCTGTGGCTCTAAACCGGTTTAGGTTCAAACGTAAGCGCCGGTTCTGGAGAGGTCAACAGATGGCTGGCCGGGAGGGACGACCGATGGGTCGCTCTGATGAGTGGGCGATACTGGGTTCGAGACATCCCTCCCCGCCACCCGGGGCACTCTCTGTTCAACGAGCGGCTCGCCCGCCGGCGACGTCGTCGAGGTCGTGGCGTACGGCCGCCGGCTCATCCTCGACTGGCAGGGTGGTGACGGGTTCGCTCACGAGCCGAAATGGGACGGCTACCGGGCAGCCGTAGTCGTCGTCGGGGAAGTCCAGATCATGTCCCGACGAGGCACCGACCTCACCGAAATCTTCCCGGACCTGGCGGCGGCGTTGGCCGAGCATGTCGCTGACGGAACACTGCTCGACGCCGAGGTCGTCGTGCTGCAAGACGGTCGGTTGAGCTTCGACGCGCTCCAGCACCGTATGGCCGGTCGGGCCAAGCAAGGCTGCGCGGCTCGCGGCCGCTCAACCCGCCTCGCTGGTGGTCTTCGACGTGGTGCTCGACCAGGGTGAAGATGTCCGTGCGCTGACATGGGAGCAGCGGCGTCACCGTCTGGAGTCGCTGGCCGCCGATCTGGCAGCCGCCGTTGCAGATCACCCCGTACACCACCGACAACGCCACCGCGACGGAATGGATGGAGTCTCTCGCCCCGATGGGGATCGAGGGCATCGTGTCGAAGCGTCTTTCCAGCCGCTACGGTGCGCGCGGGGCCTGGTCCAAGAGCAAGTTCCGCGAAACCCTCGAAGGCGTCATCGGGCGCCACCATCGGACCGCTGAGCCGACCAGACGCCCTCATCATCGGCAGACGAACCGAGGCCGGCGACCTGGTGGTGCTTGGACGCACCACGGCTCTCACCTCAACGCAATCGGCCGAGATCGGCAGCCTCCTGCGCCCGCCAAGAGGCTCTCACCCGTGGCCAGAAACGATGGGCGCTGGACACTTCGGCGGCGAGCCCGTGACCATCACCCATGCCGAGCCCGTGGTCGTCGCGGAGGTCAGCGCGGACCCAGCGGAGCAGGCTGGCCGCCGCCGCCACCCATTACGGTTCCTACGCATCCGCCACGACAGCTGATACCTGGAGCCCACGCGCTGCAACTGTTCACTGGCATTCACTTGGTGGGCTCGCCTGGTGCAGATAAGGCTCAAAACTCCGCCTTCTGGGCGATGTAGCCCGCCACGATCGTGAACACCGAGATCGATGCCCATGTGAGCGCCGTGCCGGCGGCCACCGCGGCGATCACAGCCACCCCGATCCCGTTGGAGTCGCTGCCCAGGAAGGACAGCAGCATCCCGGCGATGGCCAGTCCGCCCAGGGTTAGGGTCAGAATCCCCAGCACGTCGAAGATCCGGGCCACCCGCAGGGCCTTGCGCTTGACCGCCATCAGCGCCACCGGCTTGGGGGCCGGGAGCACCGGCCCTGTGTACGGCGGGGCCATCAGGCACCGGCCTTCACGGACGTGAACCGGAAGGTGAACTCCGGCTTCTTGATCTTGCCGACTCGTACGAGCGGTTCCCCGGGCTCGGGCTCGTACTGGACGGAGCAAATGATCATGAGACCTCCGCCTCCTCAACAGGTGATATTCCCGCTGAGGTGAGGATCGCCTGGATCTGCTGCAACGCCTCGTTCGTCCTGCGCAGCTTTCCCTCAGCGGTGAAGGGCTCGTGGATCGGATTGGACTCGATCTGCCCGCACAACACACACGATGAGTTGGGCAACTGCGGAACGTGATTGCGGTGATAAAAGGTCTCCGCCTTGATGAAGGGATGCGGCACATCCCCGGTGTACTCGTGCCCGTCGACAACGCGGGTGCGTCTCGCGACCGTTGTGGTCTTGGCCTTACCCATCTCTCTTCCTCTCTCTCTCGATGCCGCTCTGACATCAGTGCGATGCCCACCCCACCCCCGCCGGGGTGGGCATCACGCTCATCTCAGGTCAGCCCTTCAGGTGAGCGTCGTTGATGTCGACGCCCAGGTCGCCGCCATCGGAGAACTCACCGACCACGGTCACCTTGTCGCCGGTGTCCAGGCTGGACAGCTCGTCAATGGACATGCCGTGAAAGTCGACACTGAGGAAGCTGAACTGCGCGCCGTCGTCCATCCGGAGGATGTACTTGTCCTCCTCGAACAGCTCGGTATCGACTTCCTTGACCACGCCAGTCACCTGCAGGGTCTTGCCCTTGTACTTGGCGTCGGCCTTCAGCTCGTTGTCATCGAAGTCCTTGATGAGCTTGCCCGCGCTGACCTTGACCACGTCGGGCTTGGGCTCAGTCTTGGGCTTGGGTGCCTCGACTGGCTTGGGCTTCTCGACCGGCTTGGGTGCAGGCACCGGCGTGGGAGCCGGGACCGGCTTGGGTGCGGGCTTGGGTGCCGGCTTCGGCGGTACGGGCACAGTGTTCTCCGCCCGCGACTTCTTGATCTCCTCGGTCCTGGTGGTCCAGCCGTCGTTGTACCCGGCCGCGTACGAGACACCGAGAGCGCTCACGTCTCCACGCGGCAGCCCAGCGTCGGCAGCCCGGAAGCCCTGGTTCTCCCCGTCCTCGTAATCCTGAGAGGTTCGGTCCAGCACTACGTCGGAGTCGGTTGTCTCCGTCGGTGTCGGCTCGACCTGGGTGGTGGTGTCGGCTGAGCCTGCCGCCACTCCGGCGACCAGTGCGCCGCAGCCTCCGATCAGCAGCACCATGAAGCCGAGCGCGACGCCGATGACGATCAGTGCCGTCGGCTTCTTTTTCGGTGGCACCGGCGGCCGCATGGGTACCGGGCCCTGCGGGTTGTACGGGTCGTTCATGGTGATGCCCTTCTTTGCCCTCTCTCTCTCAGGGCGGTCTCCTCAGTGCCGGCCCTCTACCGGCATACGCCTCGCGGCGTTTCGACCTGTCAGCGACCTACTTGCAAGGTCGTTGGCTGTGATGATGCCGATGACCCCGAACACAAATTGATTCCCGAGGCCGGAGCATCAGCGCACCTGTTGCTTGAGGTGCGGAGTCGCGGGTCGGCCTACGACACGGGCATCGACACTGTCTGACCAGTCGATCCCGAGAGGCGTGCGGAAGGATCGATGCCCCGGAGGGTTCGAAGAGTGGTAGGCGAGAACCTGCGCAGAGGGGTGGGCAAACCAACGTCCGACCAGTCGCATCATCGTCGCGAACGCTGTCTTCGAGACCTGATTGATTCTGCGCGGCGCCCTATGCCAGCCGCGAATCCGCTCTGCAGCAGCCCTGTGCTGGGGTCGACGCCGCTGCGGCAATCCGACAACGGTTCTTAGTCGCCGGCAAGCTACCATCCGGAAACAGCAATTGTGGAGGCCGGCGGTGAGCGCTGCCGCTGTTTCGTCCTCTGGCTCGGACTGATCCGTGTCGTTGGCGGGTTTGACGGATGCCGAAACGGATCCGGGTTCGTTCGGGTGGCGTACTGGTGGAGTCAGTTGCAAGAATGCGGTTGTCGAATTGATGCGAAATGCCCGGGTCGGGGTGCGCCGGCAGCTCGGGTGAGGTGAGTCGTGGCCAGAGCAGCAGGTCGAGACCAGGCACACGGCGATGGAACGCCTGATTCGGATCTTGCTCGCGCTCGCCGACCGCGGTGACCACGGCGTCTCCGCTCGAAGGCTTGCCGGGGTGGCCGGCTATCCGGGCGACGCCGAGTCGGGTCTGGCGGCGCTGCGGCGTGACGTTCGTCGGCTTCGACAGGTTGGCTGGGACATCGAGAGCGCAGGGGACGACGGCCTGGAGGGCACGGTATGTTCTGCACGCTCGTGACAACCGGATGGCCCTGTTGCTGAGTCCGGGTGAGCAGGCGGCGCTGCAGCAGGCGCTGCGCGAGGCGGACGCCCAGGTTCCGCCTCCGCCGGCCCATCTGGCAGATCTGGAACGGGCGGTCCACCGTCATTGTCTGACGTGGTTCGGTTATCGACATCGGCGGCGGACCGTGCATCCGCACGTCCTGCACAACGGGCCGTCGGGGTGGATGCTGCGGGGACGCGAGGCCGAGTCGGGCATGGTCAAGGAGTTCGTGGTCGCGCCGGATGGCCGACGACGTGGTGATCGGGCAGCCCGGTTCGTCGGAGCCACCGGGCGTGGTGCCGCGGCTGAGTTTCGACCCGATGACCTGGGAGGTCGACCCTCCGCTGGAGGTCGTCCTCGCGACCTCGCCGGAGCTTCGAGCGGGAGGTGTGTCGGGTGATGTCCGGCGGCAGGGTCGTCGGTCGCCGCGACGACGAGGTGCTGATTGCGGTGGTGGTCACCAACCGGGTGGCGTTCCGGAGCCGTCTGCTGGAGCTTGGGCTCCGGGTCCGAGTGGTCGGGCCGCCGGAGGCCGTCGAGATGGTGCTGGCCGCTCTGCGGCGGGTGGCGCAGGGAGACCATGCTGATGGCGATCTTCGTGGACCGGGTCGCGGAGCTGCCGCGGCTGCTGGACGCCCTGCAGTACCACCCGGAGGGTCTGCGGATCGACGACCTCGCCGTCGAGGTGGGCCGGACGCCCGCCCAGGTGCGCGAGGCTCTGCTGACCTACTACACGACCGATCTGGCGCTCTACGATGCCGACCTGGTCGGTCGTCCACCGGCGATCGAGTTCGTGACCGGGGCCGGCGAGGACGACGATCTTGGTCGGGCGTCGATGGTGCGGCTGCAGGCGCCGGAGCCGGGCCGCGAGCTCGGCGTCGCCTACCTGTCGGTGACCGAGCTGGCCCGCCTGTACCGGGCCGGCCGTGACCGGCTGGAGCTGGAGCCCGAGAACGAGACGCTGCGGTCGGCGGTCAACAAGCTGCGCGCCGGTCTGCTGCCCGGCGTCACGCCCTCGGTGCGCGGTCCGCTGGAACCTCCACCGGCCGACTTTGAGGTGGCGCGGCGGCAGCGGCGGCGGGTCGCGATCGTCTACGCCCGGGCCTGGCACCCGGGCGACAGAGAGCGGGTGATCGAGCCGTACCGGCTGATCCACACCCGGCGCGGCTGGGAGATCGACGCCGGCCCGGTGGACGCCGACGGCGAACTGCGCACGTTGCTGCTCGACCGGATCCAGTCGTATACGGTGCTGGAGGAGACCTTCGAGCCACCCGCGCACCTCGACCGGTTGCTGGCACGGCAACGGACCCTGTTCACGGTCGAGCTGGTCGTGCCGCACGAGACACGCTGGTCGGTCGAGAAGTACGCCGAACGCGTCGACGTCCTCGCCGAAGACGAAACCTCAGCACGGCTCCGGGCCCTGCTGATCCAGCCGGTCCGGCACCGAGTCGGCCTGATCCTGGCCGACGGCGGCCAGGCGGCCCGGGTGATCGAGCCCGCCGATCTCGCGGACGCCGGACGAGAACTCGCCGGCACCCTGCTGAGCGCACTACCAGCCCGGCAACTCTTAGCAGAGATTGTGTTCGGCCCCATCCAGACCTTTGTGCACGAGTGGTTCCCAGAACGACTTTCGGAGGGTTCACGATGCTGGACAGCATCGGCCTCGAACCCCCCGGCCATTGCGCGGCAACATCGCCACACGGAACCTCACTAGGCACAAGCGAGCAGATCATGCTCATCCTGCGAAGGCGGCGATCCTCATGGTGGCGCGCTCGCCGCCAGCATCTTCGCCACCATGCCCGCCCAGGCCTCGGTCCGCGTGAGCTGGGACCACCCGCTCACCTCCCAGGTGGAGCGGGCGCCCAAGACCAAGGCAGCAAGGCCGAGTACACGCGGCTGCACAAGGGCCCGAGGTACTCCAAAGTCACGCGGATCGTGCCGGCCAGGGCAAGTACATCGGCCACTGCGTGGAGGGCTGCCCGTGCGGCTCCAACATCCGCTGGTACCTGTACAAGTTCCGGGACGGCAAGCAGAAGTCCTATGGCGAGTGGGTTCCCGAGGCCGAGTGGCTAGCGTTCAGCAACGGCAAGTTCGTCAAGAAGCTCCACAGCTGACACCAGGAACGAGTTACCCATCTCGCCGGAGGGGGGCTCACCTTAAGCCGAGTGCCCGGCTGGCGCTGCGCTCCGCCTACGGGGCTCTGCTCGCGGAGCGGGTGGCCGCCTCGGCGCCGCCGGACGGCCGCCGCCGTCGGCGGATCGGGGGGAGGGCAGCTGGTCCACGCTCGTGGTGCCTGAGGCCTGCCTGATGTGTGGGGTGGGTTATCAGCTGATGGCGGCCGCTGCCGTGGCTCGGGCCGGAGGTCGCCAGCACGCCGCCCGCGATCTGTGGCGGGAGCTGCGCTGCTCGGCGCAGAGCCTGGGCGGTCCCGGCTCGCCCTACCGCGTCGTCGGTCATCTCTGTCGACCGTGTGCGGACGACGTGCAGCATGCGGGGCCATCGGCCCCACGGCGCTGGAGATCTCCCTGGTCCACCATCTGCGGCCCGATCTGGCCGGTCGGCGGGGGCCGAGGTGGTCGAGCTGGGCGGGGTGGTCGGCTGGGGTGTGGGGGCCGCTGAGGCCCTGCTGCGCGGCGCTGAGCCGCCGCGGCCCAACTCCCGTCGGTGGGAGCACCTGAGCGACCTGGAGGCGGTGTCGGAGGGACTGAGCTCGGCCCTGCCTGAGCGTCGGTCTCCCTGGCCGTCATGGCCTGGAAACGAGCTCCATTCGGTAGCGTCGCGTTAATGGCTAGATGATCATGACCGAAAATGGCGTCTGACTAGGCCATTTGCTAGTGGGCGATACTGGGTTCGAACCAGTGACCTCTTCCGTGTCAGGGAAGCGCGCTACCGCTGCGCCAATCGCCCGAGGTGGAGACGGGATTTGAACCCGCGTACACGGATTTGCAGTCCGTTGCCTCGCCTCTCGGCCACTCCACCGTGTTTCCGAGCGGACGACGGGATTCGAACCCGCGACCCTCACCTTGGCAAGGTGATGCTCTACCAACTGAGCCACGTCCGCATGATCACCACCCGAACCGGCTGGGATGCGATCTAGAACCATAGCGGAGCCGGGCCCGGGAATCCAACCACATCAGCAGGGCACGCGGCTACGGTGGTCCGGTGGCTGACAGCGCGCTCCGCATCTGGATCAACGGCCGTCGGTTCGACGACCCGACGGAGGCGAACCTGCCCGTCACCGACCACGGCTTCGTGGTCGGCAACGGCATCTTCGAGTCGCTGAAGGTCACCGACGCCGGCGTGTTCGCCACCGAGCGGCATCTGGCGCGGATGACCCGTTCGGCCCGCGCTCTCGGCCTGCCCGAACCCGACCACGACGCGGTCCGGGAGGGCATCGCCGCGGTGATCGAGGGCCGCCCGTACGACTTCGGCAAGATCCGGATCACCTACACGGGAGGGCCCGGGCCTCTCGGCTCTGGGGCACCGTACGGCGAGCCGACCCTGGTCGTGGCCGCCGACGTGGCCGAGCTACCCGCGCCGACGGCGGACGTCGTCACCGCGCCCTGGCTCCGCAACGAACGCGGCGCGCTGGCCGGGGTCAAGTCGACGTCGTACGCGGAGAACGTCCGCGCTCTCGCCTACGCCCACGAGCACGACGCGTGTGAAGCGGTCTTCTTCAACACCGCCGGCCGTCTCTGCGAGGGCACCGGAAGCAACGTCTTCCTCGTCTTCGGCGCCGAGACGGTGACCCCGCCGCTGAGCGCCGGGCCGCTGGCGGGCATCACGCGCGAGCAACTCCTCGAGTGGACCGACGTCACCGAGGCCGACGTGAGCGAGGCGGACGCGGCTCGTGCCGACGAGGTGTTCCTGACCTCCTCGATGCGCGACGTCCAGGCGGTCCGCTCCTGGGACGGCGTGGTACGGGATACACCCGGTGCGCAGACCCATCTCCTGGCCAAGATCTTCGCCGAGCGGGCGACCGACGAGATCGACCCGTAGCGCTAGGGACACGCCGAAGAGTAGGTTTTCCTGCTCGAACGGCGCCGAAAACCGGGAAAACCTACTTCTCGGCGCTTGCTCACGATGAGCTATTGTGGTCGTCGCTCCCGAGGGCGATTGGCGCAGTGGTAGCGCGCTTCGTTCACACCGAAGAGGTCACTGGTTCGAACCCAGTATCGCCCACCCCTCGAGCGTTCCCGTCCCTCACGACCGACCGTCGGCACCGCTCGGATCCTTGCTCAACCAATCGGTTGACAAAGAGCCGGAAGCGGTCTAGCGTTGTAATCAACCAAATGGTTGAGGAGTCGGGATGACGGAGCAGCAGTTGTCGCAGGTGTTTGCGGCTCTCGCCGACCCGACGCGACGGGACATCGTGGCGCGCCTGACCCGTGGCGACGCGACGGTGGGCGAGCTGGCGGCCCCGTACGCGGTGAGCATGCAGGCGATCTCCAAGCACCTCAAGGTGCTCGAGGACGCCGGTTTGGTCACGCGCGGCCGAGACGCCCAACGCCGCCCCGTCCACCTGAGAGCGGAGGTCTTCGAGGTGATGACCACCTGGATCGAGCGCTACCGGCGACAGGCCGAGGAGCGCTACCGCCGCCTGGACGTCGTGCTCGCCGAACTCCGCGACGACTCCGCAACCACCACCTAACCCGAGGGAAAGGACCCCCGTCATGAGCACCACCATCACCGAAGCGCAGATCGACGCCGACGCCAGCCTGCCGATCATCCACCTCACCCGTGACTTCCGGGCCACGCCCGCCCAGGTGCTACGCGCGCACACCGATCCCGAACTGTTCGTGCGCTGGGTGGGACCGGACTCGATCACCACCCGGATCGACTACTGGGACGCCCGAACGGGCGGCAGCTGGCGGTACGTGTCCGGGCGCGAGGGGGAGGAAGGTGACGAGGAGTTCGCCTTCCGCGGCACGTTCCACGAGGTCAGCGACACCAAGATCGTGCAGACCTTCACCTGGGAGGGCGAGCCCGACGGCGTCGCGCTGGAGACGCTGACCTTCGAGGATCTGGGCGACGGCCGGACCCGGCTCCACGCGCAGTCCCTGGTGGACAGCTTCGCCGGCCGGGACGCCTGGCTGGCCAGCGGCATGGAGGTCGGCGTCAACGAGGGGTACGCGAAGCTGGACCGGCTGCTGGCCGAGGACCGGGCCGATGGCAATTCCTGACCAGCCGGCCGAGCGGCACCGCGCGATCGCCGGCACCTTCAGCGACCGGGTCCGGGGCGTCACCTCCGACGGGTGGGACGCGCCGGCCCCGGTGGCCGGCTGGACGGCCCGCGACGTGGTGGAGCACCTGAGCTGGTTCCCCGGCTTCCTCTCGGGAGGCCACGGGATCGCCATCGCGCCCGGACCCAGCCCCGCCGAAGATCCGGCCGGCGCCTGGCTGAACCAGGCCGACGCGGTGCAGGCCGTGCTCGACGATCCGGATCAGGCCGGGCGAACGGTCGACGACCCCCACATGGGATCGATGCCGTTGGGCGATCTGATCGACCGGATCTACACGGCCGACGTCTTCATGCACACCTGGGATCTGGCGCGGGCGACCGGGCAGGACGACCGGCTGGACCCGGACTTCTGCGCCGAGCTGTTGTCGGGCATGCAGGCCGTGGAGGGCGCCATGCGTGACTCCGGGCAGTACGGCCCACCCGTACCGGTCCCCGACGACGCCGACGTGCAGAGCCGGATGCTCGGCTTCATCGGCCGGGATCCGGGGTGGCGGCCACCGGAATCCCTCTAGGCTGGGTGGGCCCGGTCGACATGACCGGCAGACCACCACCCGAGAGGAGCCGGCGTGTCCACGGGCCTTGACCTGTACGGCGATGACAAGACCGTCGTGGCCGTACGGGTCGACGGAGCGGTCCGCGACCTGCATCTGGAGATTGGTCCTCCGACAGGATCAGGACACGATCTCGTCGTCGAGCCGGTGAGCATCGAGTCGGAGGAGGGTCTGGCGATCCTGCGGCACTCGGCCGCGCACGTGCTCGCTCAGGCCGTCCAAGCCGCGCACGCCGACGCAAAGCTCGGCATCGGACCGCCGATCACCGACGGCTTCTACTACGACTTCGACGTGCCCGAGCCCTTCACGCCCGAGGACCTGAAGAACCTCGAGAAGGCGATGACCAGGATCGTCAAGGAGCGGCAGCGCTTTCGCCGCCGGGTGGTCAGCGACGCAGAGGCACGTACGGAACTGGCAGCCGAGCCGTACAAGCTCGAGCTGATTGCCGACAAGGGCTCCGCAGGCGGCGACGATGGTGCGGACGTGGAGGTGGGTGCGGGCGAGCTCACCGTCTACGACAACCTGCGCCGTGACGACTCGGTGGCGTGGAAGGACCTGTGCCGCGGTCCCCACGTGCCGCACACCGGCTACATCCCGGCGTTCGCCCTGACGCGCGTCTCGGCGGCTTATTGGCGTGGAGACCAGGCCAATCCCCAGCTGCAGCGGATCTACGGAACCGCCTGGCCGAGCCGGGACGAGCTGAAGGCCTATCAGTTCCGGCAGGCCGAGGCCGCCAAGCGTGACCACCGCAAGCTCGGCCGGGAGCTCGACCTGTTCTCCTTTCCCGACGAGTTGGGTTCGGGCCTCGCGGTGTTCCACCCCAGGGGCGGCGTCCTGCGCAAGGTGATGGAGGACCACGCCCGGCGGCGGCACGTCGAGGCGGGGTACGAGTTCGTGAACACCCCGCACATCACCAAGGCGGACCTGTTCGAAACGTCCGGGCACCTCGACTTCTACGCCGAGGGCATGTTCCCGCCGATGCACCTCGACGAGGAGCGGCACCCCGACGGGCAGCTTAAGCGGCAGGGGCAGGACTACTACCTCAAGCCGATGAACTGCCCGATGCACTGCCTGATCTTCCGGGCCCGCGGCCGGTCCTACCGCGAGCTGCCGCTGCGACTGTTCGAGTTCGGCGGCGTCTACCGGTACGAGTTGTCCGGTGTCATCCACGGCCTCACCCGAGTCCGGGGGATGACGCAGGACGATGCGCACATCTACTGCACCCCGGAGCAGCTGCAGGACGAGATCATCTCCCTGTTGGATTTCGTCCTCGAGCTTCTCGCCGACTACGGCTTGTCCGACTTCTACCTGGAGCTCTCCACTCGGGATCCGGAGAAGTCGATCGGCACGGACGAGGAGTGGGAGCGGGCCACGGCCGCGCTGCAGCAGGCGGCCGACGCGTCGGGCCTCGAGCTCGTGCTCGACCCTGGCGGAGCCGCCTTCTACGCACCGAAGATCTCGGTGCAGGCCCGCGACGCGATCGGCCGGACCTGGCAGCTGTCGACGATCCAGGTGGATCTGATGCTGCCCGACCGTTTCGGGCTGGAGATCACCGCCCCCGACGGCAGTCGACAGCGGCCGATCATGATCCACCGCGCCCTCTTCGGTTCGGTCGAGCGCTTCATCGGCGTCCTCACCGAGCACTACGCGGGTGCGTTCCCGCCCTGGCTGGCTCCGGTCCAGGTGATCGGCATCCCGGTGGCGGGCGATTTCAACGACTATCTGCGCGATATCGCGTCCCGGCTGGCCGCCGCGGGCGTACGGGTGGAGGTCGACACCTCCGACGAGCGCATGCAGAAGAAGATCAGGAACGCCTCGCAGACCAAGGTGCCCTACATGCTCATCGCCGGCGGTGATGACGCGGCTGCCGGTGCCGTCTCGTTCCGTTACCGCGACGGGCAACAGAAGAACGGCGTGCCCGTCGACGAGGCCGTCCAGGAGATCGTCGACGCCATCGACCGTCGCATTCAGGTCTGAGGTGACGGGTCTGACGTGACTGATCCGATCAACCATCCCGGCGTGCCGGACGCCTTCGACCGACTGTGGACCCCGCACCGGATGGTCTACATCCAGGGCGAGAACAAGCCGGCCAGCGGCGAGGCCCAGGTATGCCCGTTCTGCACCATCGTTTCGGGCCCGGACGCCGACGGCCTCATCGTGCACCGCAGCGACCTCGCGTACGTCGTGCTGAACCTCTATCCCTATTCCCCGGGCCATCTGCTGGTCTGCCCTTACCGGCACGTGGCCGACTATCCGGATCTCACCGAGGCTGAGACGACCGAGCTGGGACGGCTCACCCAGCAGGCGATGGCGGTGCTCCGCCGGGCGAGCGCGCCCCACGGCTTCAACTTGGGTATCAACCAGGGTGCAGTCGCCGGTGCCGGGATTGCCGCGCATCTCCACCAGCACGTCGTGCCCCGCTGGTCCGGTGACGCGAACTTCCTGCCGGTCGTCGGTCAGACCAAGGCCCTCCCGCAGCTTCTCGGTCAGACGTGGGAGATCCTGAACCGAACCTGGCACGACACGTAATGCTGGAGCGGTTCCGGGTCGGCGCGGCCCGCATGATCGCCCCGCTGGCTCGGCTGCTGAACGCATGGGGCGTCTCTCCGGATCTCGTCACCGCGCTCGGCACGTTGGGCGTGATGCTGTCCGCCTTGATCTGCTTTCCCCAGGGCTGGTTGTGGCAGGGCGCGCTGCTGGTCACCTTCTTCTGTCTCGCCGACATGCTGGACGGCCAGATGGCCAAGATGAACGGCACGGCCTCGGCCTGGGGAGCCTTTCTCGACTCCACCCTCGACCGGCTCGGCGACGCGGCGGTGTTCGGCGGGATCCTGCTCTACTTCGCCGGGCAGCCGATCTGGGTCGCGGTGACACTGGTGGCGTTGATCTTCGGTCAGCTGACCTCCTACGTCCGCGCGCGGGCCGAGAGCCTCGGCTACGCGGCGAACGGGGGACTGGCCGCTCGGGCCGACCGATTGTTGGTGATCTTGCTCGGTGCGTTGCTGACCGGGTTCGGCGTGCCGTACGTGCTCGAACTGGCGATGGCGTTCCTGGCCCTGGCCGGAGTCATCACGGTCGGCCAGCGTATCGGCCACGTCTACCGGCAGGCGAAGGTCGGCGATGCCTGACCGCGCCGACCAGGTCGTGCGGGCCGTCTATCGCGTCGGCTGGGCCGGCGCGGGCCGGATACCGCGCCCGGTGGCCCGACCGATCCTCGCCGCCGCGGCCCGCTGGGTGGTGTGGCGGGACCGGCGGCCGGTTCGCCGGCTCCGGCACAACCTGGCCGTCGCGACCGGTCAGCCGGTGGACGACGACCTCGCCCGGGCCGCGATCAGGTCGTATCTGCGGGCTTTCCACGAGGTCCTCGCCCTGCCTCATCTGTCCACCGAACGCATCGCCGCCGAGGTGCACGTCCACGACGAGGCCCGGCTGCGCGCGGAGTACACCCGGCGGGGCGTGGTCGTGGCGCTGCCGCACAGTGGCAACTGGGACCTCGCGGGCGCCTGGGCGTGCGGAGCCGGGCTGCCGGTGACCACGGTGGCCGAGCGGCTCGGTGATGCCGAGTACGAGGCCTTCGTCGCCTTCCGCGAGCGCCTCGGCATGGAGGTGCTGTCCCACACCGACACCGACTCGCTTCGCCGGCTGGTCGAAGCCGTCGGCCGGGGCCGGGTGATCTGCCTGATCGCCGACCGCGATCTGAGTCAGGCGGGGGTCGGGGTCAGCTGGCGGGGCGTCCCGATCACCATGCCCGCCGGTCCCGCGCTCGTGGCGCGCCGGAGTGGGGCGGCGCTGATTCCGGCGGTCTGTCGCTACGTTGGTCCGGAGATGCACATCACGTTGGGGCCGGTGATCGAGGCCGAGCCGGGCCGGTCGGGGTTGGCCGCGATGACCCAGCGGGTGGCGGACTTCTTTGCCGAGCAGATCGCGCGGCAGCCGGAGGACTGGCACATGCTGCAGCCCTTCTTCGGTTCGACCGCCGTGGTCGAGGGCAGACCGTGAGCGGCCTCCTGCGGGTGGGTCTCGTCTGCCCGTACTCCTTCGACACCTACGGGGGAGTGCAGAACCACGTGCTGGGCCTGGCCCGCTACCTGCGCGACTGCGGACACGAGCCCCACATCCTGGCACCGGGCTGGCCGACCCCCGTGCTCATCGACGGCCTGACCTTCACCTCGGCGGGGGCTTCGGTTCCCGTTCCCTACAACGGATCGATCGCCCGGGTGAACATCGGACCGCGTACGGCGGCGCGCGTCCGCCGCTGGCTGCGCCGCTCGGAATTCGACGTGGTCCACATCCACGAACCGGTCACGCCCAGCGTCGCGCTGCTGGCGCTGTGGCTGGCAGCAGAACCGATCGTCGCTACCTATCACACGGCCACCCCACGGTCGCGCACGATGGAGCTGGCCGGCAGCGCCCTCAGCGGCTGGATCGCCAAGATCGACGCGGGGATGGCGGTGTCGGAGTCGGCGCGTCAGGTCGTCGTCCACCATCTCGGCCTCGACGCCCTCGTAGTACCCAACGGCGTACGGCATGCCGACTTCGAGCATCGACCCGCGCCGAGCCGGCACGGAAGTTGGCGGGGCGGCGACCGGCCGCGGGTCACGTTCCTGGGCCGGCTCGACGAGCGGCGCAAGGGTCTCGAGGTGCTGCTCGCTGCCCTGCCCGGCATTCGTACGGCCCTCCCCGACGTCGACGTCGTCGTGGCCGGCCGGGGCAGCCAAGCCCTACCGTCCGGCGTGCGGAGCCTCGGGGCGGTGGACGACCACGACAAGCGTGCCCTGCTGACGTCCACGGACGTCTTCGTCGCTCCGCACCGGGAGCGGGAGAGCTTCGGCGTCGTGCTGGTCGAGGCCCTTGCGAGTGGGGCCGACGTCGTGGCGTCGGATCTGCCGGCGTTCACCGATCTGCTCCGCCGAGACGGACAGAATCTGGGCCGCCTGGTCCCGGTCGGGGACGCCGACGCGCTGGCCCGAGCCGTCGTGGACCGGATCACCGGCCGGGCACCCTCCGCTCAGCCCGCCGCGGCGGCCGCGGTCCGACGCTACGACTGGTCCGTCGTCGGGGCGGCGATCACCGACGTCTACCGTGCCGTTGTGTCCGGGAAAGTCCACAGCGGTGAGCCGTTGGAGCTCTCCCCCCATCGCGAACTACTGTGAACGGATGCTCGGCGCCCCACCCCGTCCGTTGGACGCCAGCATGGACCTGCTCAACCAGATCGCGCGCAACCCGTACGACCCGGACTACGCCGTGGTCGCGGCTCGCGGCGAGCAACGGTTCGGACGCCGTTGGGTGTTGGCTCTGGTGGCCGTGCTGGTCGGGGGCTTGTTCGCGCTGGCCGCGGTCCAGACCACCCGGCAGGCGCCGGCCCTGGCGAGTGAACGTTCCGACCTCATCGCCCGGATCCAGGCGGCGGAGACGGAGCAGGTCCAGGTGCGTCAACAGGCGGCCGCGCTGACCGGCGAGATCAACAAGACGCGCACCGCGGTCAGTGGGGGGGACGCCTCGGCCCGCAGCCAGCAGGCCGCCATCGAGGCCCTCGAGCCGGTCGTGGGAGCGATCGCGGTGACCGGGCCCGGGCTGGTCATCGTGGTGGACGACGCCTCCTCGGGCACCGGCGACCGCCCCGATCGGGTGTACGACCTCGATCTGCAGATCCTGACCAACGGATTGTGGCAGGCGGGCGCCGAGGCGGTCGCGATCAACGGTCACCGCCTCTCCGCCCTCACCGCCATCCGGGGCGCTGGGGAGGCCATCACCGTCGACTTCCGCTCGCTCACCCGGCCGTACCGGGTGGAGGCCATCGGCGACGCCCGCACGTTGCAGGCCCGCTTCGTCGAGTCCGGCGGCGGAGCGTGGTGGAACGAGCTGGCCCAGAACCAGAAGCTGCGCTACGACACCACCCTCGCCGCGGAGTTGACGCTCCCGGCCGACGACGGGCTGGGTCTGCGCTACGCGAAGGTGATGCGCTGATGCTGCCGCTGATCGGACTGCTCCTGGGCATCATCATCGGCCTGATTCTGGAGCCGTCGCTTCCACCGGCTCTGCAGCCGTACCTGCCGATCGCCATCGTGGCCGCCATGGACGCCCTGTTCGGCGGCTTCCGTGCCTATCTGGAGGGGAACTTCTCCGACAAGGTCTTCGCCATCTCGTTCGTCTCCAACGTGTTGATCGCGGCGGCGATCGTGTACGTCGGTGACCTCATCGGGGTCGGTGCGCAGCTGTCGACGGCCGTGGTGGTCGTGCTCGGCATCCGCATCTTCACCAACGCGGCCGCCATCCGCCGGGTGTTGTTCCGTGCCTGACAAGTTGGCAAGTCGGCTGAGCCGCGTGCTGTTCCGACCCGGTCGCGGGCAGGTCATCGCCGCCGTGATTTTGTTCGTCGTCGGACTGGGGCTGGTGATGCAGCTTCGGATCAGCAACGCCGAGAACGCCTACACCAACGCCCGCCGCGAGGACCTGATCCAGATTCTCGACGGCCTCGGCGCGGAATCCCGCCGGCTGGAGACCGAGATCGCCGAGCTGGAGCAGACCAGGACAGACCTGGAGTCCGGAGCCGACCGCCAGGAGGTGGCTCGTCTCGAGACCGAGCGGCGGCTGGCGCAGCTCGCGATCCTCGCCGGGACGGCGCCGGCGACCGGGCCCGGCATCCGGCTCACCATCACCGACCCGCAGGGAAAGGTGAGCGGCGAGGTCCTGCTCGACGCGATCGAGGAGATGCGGGACGCCGGCGCCGAGGTCATCGAGATCAACGACAGCGTCAGAGTCGTCGCCTCGAGCTGGTTCAGCAGCCGGGACGCGGCCCTGGTCGTCGACGACCGGGAGGTCAGCCGACCCATCACGTTGGAGGTCATCGGGGACCCGCACGGTCTCGAGGAGGCCGCCTCGTTCCGGGGCGGTCTGGTCAGCGAGGTCACCGGGCCGCGGATCGGTGGCCGGGTCGAGATCGAACAGGTGTCGCGGCTGCAGATCGACTCCTTGCACACCGCGGAGGAGAATCAGTACGCTCGGCCAGCATCGCCGCCGCCCACCCCCCGTTGATCATGTCCGCAGTTGGACAACGGGATCCCGAGCCCAGGAGCCGGAAGTGCCCGACTTTCCCGAAGATCTGAAGTACACCAGCGAGCACGAGTGGGTCCGCGGTGGCAACGGTTCGACCGTGCGCATCGGAATCACCGACTACGCCGCGGAGCAGCTCGGCGACATCGTCTACGTGACGTTGCCGACCGTCGGTGAGTCCGTGGCCGCCGGCGACGCCTGCGGTGAGCTCGAATCGACCAAGAGCGTCTCCGACATCTTCACCCCCGTCACGGGTGTCGTCTCGGCCGTCAACGCCACGCTGGACGCCAACCCGGAGACCATCAACTCCGACCCGTACGGCGACGGCTGGCTGTTCGAATTGGAGGTGGACAGCGACACGGATCTGGACGACCTGCTCGATGCGGACGCGTACGCCGAGAACGTGGGTGCTTGACACCAGGCGCAGATGAGGCGCCTTGTCGTGGGCAACACCTAAACTCTGCATCAAACGTATAGGTTCGGGGGGAGACCGGGGGTCTCGAGTAGGAGATGACAGCGCATGCCGTACTGCAACAACTGTGGCCACGACAATCCCGAGGGCAGCAACTTCTGTGGCAATTGCGGTGCGGTCCTCCCCGGTGCGGACGCGGTGCCGGAGGGCGCCGACCGCAAGCCGACGGGTGACACCACCAAGACCATTCCTCCGGTCACCGAGGCCGAGTCCGACGGCTTGAGCGCCGAGGACGAGGCCGCGGTCAACGCGCTGCCGCGCGGGTCGGCTCTGCTGATCGTGCAGCGCGGGCCGAACGCGGGCAGCCGGTTCCTGCTCAACACCGATTTGGTCACCGCGGGACGCCACCAGAAATCCGACATCTTTCTCGACGACATCTCCGTCTCGCGGCGCCACGCCTCCTTCCTGCGCACGCCGGAGGGGACGCTGGTCCGGGATTCCGGCAGCCTCAACGGGACGTACGTGAACCGGGAACTGGTGGACGAGACCTTGCTGCAGCACGGTGACGAGGTGCAGATCGGCAAGTTCCGGCTCGTCTACTTCGCCAGCCCCCAGGGCGTGGACTCCGGCGTCGACCCGGGCACGCAGTAGGACTTCCCTATGGTGGTGAATCCGGGATCGCGCAGCATCGGTCAGGTGCTGGCCGTCCTGAAGGGCGACTTCGGCGACATCTCGATCAGCAAGATCAGGTTCTTGGAGAGCGAGGGTTTGATCACGCCGCAGCGGGCGCCATCGGGCTACCGGCGCTACTCACCGGCCGACGTCGAGCGACTGCGGTACGTCCTCACCGTGCAGCGGGACCACTACCTTCCGCTCAAGGTGATCCGGGAGCACCTGGAGATGATGGATCGCGGGCAGACCCCGCCCACCCGCGAATTCGCGGCGTCGAGCACGCCGGCCGGTCCGGCGCTCACCGCCGTCAATCCCAACGGACAGCCTCCTCCGAGCGGCCAGACGTCCCCGACCGTCCCACGGCCACCCTTGCGGCTGACCCGGGCGGATCTGCTCGAGGCGAGCGGTCTGACCGACTCGGCGCTGACCGAGCTCGAGCGTAATCAGATCGTGCTGCCGCGCCGCGGGACCTCCCACTACGGCCGAGAGGCGCTCACCTTGGCCGTGGCGGCGAAGCGGTTGGCCGACTACGGCATCGACGGCCGGCACCTGCGCGCCTTCAAGATGTCGGCGGACCGCGAGATCGGTCTGGTGGAGCAGGCCATCGCGCCCTACGTCCGCCGCGCGGCGGGCAGTAAGGACGTCTCCGGCGAGGTCATCTCGTTGGTGATCTCGTTTCACGCGGCGCTGGTGCGTACCGCTATGGAGCGCTGAAGAACCCGAAGTAATGTGGGCACATGCGTGAGGTCGACGTCGTCGGTGTGCGGGTGGAGATGCCCTCCAACACTCCGATGGTTCTGCTACGCGAGGTCGGCGGGTCACGCTTCCTCCCGATCTGGATCGGGGCCAGCGAGGCTTCGGCGATCGCCAACGCGCAAGAGGGCGTGGTGCCGCCGCGCCCCATGACCCACGATCTGATGGTCGACGCCCTCACCACCCTCGGACATCGGCTCACCGAGGTGCACATCACCGAACTGACCGGTGGCACCTTCTACGCGGTTCTCCTCCTCGACGGCGTCGAGGTCAGCGCCCGCCCGTCCGACGCCATCGCCCTGGCCCTGCGGGTCGGCTCGGAGATCTACTGCGCCGAGGACGTCCTCGACGAGGCCGGCATCGAGATGCCGGAGGCCGAGGAGGACGAGGTCGAGAAGTTCCGCGAATTCCTCGACCAGGTCAACCCCGACGACTTCGTCACCGGGGAAGAACCCAAGTCCTGACTATCGTGCCCTGAGCGCCGTCGTTGGGTCAGACAGCGGGCGGGGTCGGTCCACCCATGTCCCGGCGTTCCACCGTGGTCGTGTGCGCGGTCCGACGCCGTTGCTGGCTCAGCACCAGCGACAAGATGATGGCGAGCGCGCCACCGGCCATACACACGTAGCCGATGACCGTGACGTCGAACGCGCTCCACTGATCCCGCACGCCGAAGGCCAAGATTCCGCCGACGACCAGGAGAAAGATCCCAAGACCGAGACTCATTGACTCACCGTACCTTCCGGTGACTTTCCTCATGGGACCCTACGAGAATGTCAGCGGCCCGATTCGACCGTCAGGCGATAGTTGAGGGTTAGACGATCGGGCTGCGGGCGGTCGGCGTGTCGTTGACCAGCGGCGGAACCGAGTCGTAGCGTCGGGAGGGCCGTAATCCCGCGGATGTAGTTTCTCACCTGAGCTTCGCCAACCGGAGGTGTCCGTGAGCAGCACCGAAGCCCCACTCTCTGAGCCCCCTCAGTCTGCGGCGCAAGGGCTGCTGTTCGACGGCGACTTCTCCCCGCTCCCGGCGGACCACGGGTTCCGCGGGCCGATCGCGTGCAGCGCGGCGGGCATCACCTACCGCCAGTTGGACTACTGGGCCCGCACCGGGCTGGTCGTGCCGGAGATCCGCTCGGCCACCGGGTCAGGGACCCAGCGGCTGTACAGCTTCCGGGACATCTTGATCCTCAAGGTGATCAAGCGGCTACTCGACGCCGGCATCTCGCTGCAGCAGATCCGGGCCGCCATCGATCATCTTCGGGTGCGCGGTGTCGAGGACCTCACCGAGGTCACGTTGATGAGCGACGGGGTTTCGGTCTTCGAATGCACATCCGACGACGAGGTCATCGACCTGCTCCGCGGCGGGCAGGGTGTTTTCGGCATCGCGCTCGGCGGCGTGTGGCGCGACATCGAGGGCACGCTGGCCAACCTGCCGGCCGAAGCGGTGGCGGCGACGGCCGAAGTGATCCCCAGCGGCGACGAGTTGTCGATGCGCCGGAGAACCCGCGCGGCAGGGTAGCCGCGGGACAGTCGCGGAAGGATGGTCGCGGCGGGATACACTGAGGACCGCTGCAAACGCTGTGCGGGAGAGACCAGCGGACTCGTCGACGAGTTCAGCTGGCGCCGAAGGGGCAACCTCCCCGGAACCTCTCAGGCAACCCGAACCGCACCGCAATGGCAACTCTGGAGCCGCGGGTGACAGAGGGGGAGCGCGCGACCACCGCTCGGGGGCGTGCGCCTGACCTCTGATCGAAGCGAGGACCAGCCCTCATGAGCAGCGAACCGACCCGCCTCCCGTCCGCCGCCCACTCCTTCGCCGAGCGGCACATCGGCCCGCAACCCGATGAGCGGGACAAGATGTTGGCCGATCTGGGCCTGGCCAGCGTTGACGCGCTCGTAGACGAGTCCATGCCGAAGTCCATCCGGCTGACCGGCCCCCTCGACCTGCCACCGGCCCTGACGGAGGCGCAGGCGCTGGCCGAGCTGCGGGGGCTGGCCGAGCAGAACCGACCGCTGACGGCGATGATCGGGCTCGGCTACTCGGGGACGATCACTCCGTCGGTGATCCGCCGGAACGTCTTGGAGAGCCCCGCCTGGTACACCGCCTACACCCCCTACCAGCCCGAGATCAGTCAGGGCCGGCTGGAGGCGCTGCTCAACTTCCAGACCATGGTGTCCGACCTGACGGGACTCCCCATCGCCGGCGCCAGCCTGCTGGACGAGGCCACCGCGGTGGCCGAGGCGATGACGCTGGCCCGCCGCACCACCAAGTCCGGCTCGGTGCTGCTGCTCGATGCCGACACGCTGCCGCAGACCATCGCGGTCGTGCAGACGCGGGCGCGGGCCCTCGGGTTGGACGTCCGGGTGGCCACCGGAGGACTTCGCGAGGCGATCGCCGAGACGGATCCGTTCGCGGTGGTGGTCCAGACTCCGGGTGCCTCCGGCCACGTGCTCGACACCGACGAGCTGCGGGCCATCGCCGACGCGGCGCACGAGGCCGGCGGCGAAGTGATCGCGGCCTGTGACCTCCTCGCCTGCGCGCTGCTGACTCCACCCGGCGAGTGGGGCGCCGACATCGCGGTCGGCTCGAGTCAGCGGCTGGGCGTTCCGCTGTTCTACGGCGGGCCGCACGCCGGCTTCATTTCCGTACGCCAGTCCCTGGAGCGGTCCTTGCCGGGCCGCCTGGTCGGTGTCTCGAAGGACGCCGACGGGGCCCAGGCGTACCGGCTGGCCCTGCAAACCCGCGAGCAGCACATCCGCCGGGAGAAGGCCACGTCCAACATCTGCACCGCGCAGGTCCTGTTGGCCGTGGTCGCCGGCATGTACGCGGTCTATCACGGGCCACGCGGCGTACGGGCGATCGCCGAGTCGATCCACGACACCGCCGCCGACCTGGCCGGCGAACTGTCGGCCGGTGGCATCGAGGTCGTCCACGAGCGGTTCTTCGACACCCTGCTGGTCCGCGTGCCCGGTCGCGCCGCGCAGGTCGTGGCCGCCGCAAGGGAGGGCGGGGTGCACCTGCGGCGAGTGGATGACGACCTCGTCGGCATCTCGATCGGAGAGGACGTCAGCGAGGCTGCGCTCGGTGCCGTTCGCTCGGCCTTTTCGGTCTCTGAGCCTGTCGGAGGGCCTGAGCCTGTCGAACGGCGCCTGGGTGATCTCACCGGCTCGAAGCGCACCAGCCCGTACCTGACTCACCCGGTGTTCAACACCCATCACAGCGAGACGGCGATGCTGCGCTACCTGCGCGCCCTGTCCGACCGCGACTTCGCGCTCGACCGCGGGATGATCCCGCTCGGCTCGTGCACGATGAAGCTCAACGCGACCACCGAGATGGAGCCGATCTCCCTGCCCGGCTTCGCCAACCTGCATCCCTTCGCCCCGGTCCAGGACGCGCAGGGCTACGTGACCCTCGTCCGTACGCTCGAGGCCTGGCTGGCCGAGGTGACCGGCTACGCGCGGGTGTCGATCCAGCCCAACGCGGGCAGCCAGGGCGAACTGGCCGGCCTGCTGGCCATCCGCGCCTACCACGACGCGAACGGCGACCAGGACCGGCGCATCTGCCTCATCCCGTCCTCGGCGCACGGGACCAACGCCGCCTCCGCGGTCATGGCCGGGATGAAGGTGGTGGTCGTCAAGGCCAGGACCGACGGGTCGGTGGACCTCGCCGACCTCCGCGGCAAGATCGACACCCACCGCGACCAGCTCGCGGCGATCATGGTCACCTATCCGTCGACCCACGGGGTGTTCGAGGACACCATCACCGAGCTGTGCGAGCTGGTGCACGAGGCGGGCGGTCAGGTCTACGTCGACGGCGCGAACCTCAATGCCCTGCTCGGCCTGGCCAAGCCGGGGGAGTTCGGTGCCGACGTCAGCCACCTCAACCTGCACAAGACCTTCTGCATCCCGCACGGCGGCGGCGGGCCGGGCGTCGGTCCCGTCGGCGTGGCCGCCCACCTCGCTCCGTACGTGCCGAACCACCCGCTCCTCGACGAGGCGGGCCCCGACACCGGCATCGGACCCGTCTCGGCGGCCCCGTACGGGTCCGCCGGGATCCTGCCGATCAGCTACGCCTACATCGCGATGATGGGGCCGGACGGCCTGACGGCCGCCACCGAACACGCCCTGCTGGCGGCCAACTACGTCGCCGAGCGGCTCGGCGGGCACTATCCGGTGCTGTACGCGGGGCAGAACGGCCGGGTGGCGCACGAGTGCATTCTCGATCTGCGCCCGGTCACCAAGGCCAGCGGCGTCACCGTGGACGACGTGGCCAAGCGGCTGATCGACTACGGCTTCCACGCCCCCACCATGAGCTTCCCGGTGGCCGGGACCTTGATGGTGGAGCCCACCGAGTCGGAGAACCTGGAGGAGCTGGACCGCTTCTGCACCGCCATGATCAACATCCGGGACGAGATCGCCAAGATCGAGGCCGGGGAGTGGCCGAAGGACGACAACCCCCTCAGCCAGGCGCCCCACACCCAGGCGCGGGTCATCGCCGACGAATGGGACCATCCCTACTCACGCCGCGTGGCGGCCTTCCCGGCCGGCCTGCACGCCGGCCCCATCTCGGCCCAAGGCTTCGACAAGTACTGGCCGCCGGTCGGCCGGATCGACGGCGCCTTCGGCGATCGGAACCTGGTCTGCACCTGTCCGCCGGCCGAGGCGTACGCGGACGAGTAGACAGACCCCGGGTCAGATCCTCGTCGACCCGTCACACCTGCAGCGACACGCCGCCGAAACAGCCGTTGTTGTGACGGGTCGGCGAGTTAGTCCAGGCCGGCTTCGTCGTTGAAGCGGTGTGCGGCCTCGACGTCGAGTTGGGTGAGGCCGCCCTCGGAGTGGGTGGAGAGGACCAGCGTCACGACGTTCCAGCGGATGTCGATGTCGGGGTGGTGGTTCATCTGTTCGGCGGCATCGCCGACGCGTTGCACCAGATCCAGGGCAGCGCGGAAGTCGGCCACCTCGAACGAGGTGCGGATCGCGGAGTCCCCGTCGCTTTCGGCTCGCTCCCAGTTCTTCAGGTCCTGCAGCTGGGTCGTGATCTCGTCGTCGGTCAGCAGTCGTGGCATGACCTCAGCCAAGGGAGCGCCGCTCCCGCTTGTCAAGGGGGCCGCGATGTAGCGTCGGCACGTGATCGACTGGTTCAAGCGGCTGGCAGAGAAACCGGCCGTGGCTCATCTCATGCGCGCGAGCGAACGGTTCCTCGGGCGGCTCGGGTTTCAGTTCAGCGCCGGCATCACGTACTTCTCGGTGCTGGCGCTGGTGCCGATCTTGATGATGGCGTTCTCGTTCACCGGCTTCTTCCTTGTCCAGCTGCGACCCGACCTGATCCCCGTGGCGGCCGACCTGTTGACCGCGCAGCTCCGGGGCATCGACCAAGCCACGGTGAGCCAGGTCGAGGAGTTCATCGTCGACACCCTGAGCGACTACACCGCGATCGGGTTGGTCGGGTTCCTGTCGGCGATCTACGCCGGGGCCGGATGGATGAACAACCTCCGGGACGCCCTCAACGCCCAGTGGCGGCCGGACTTCGACCAGGCGGGCCCGCCACCTAATCCCGTGGTCCGGACCTTGACCAGTCTGCTCGCCCTGATCGGGTTGCTGGTGGCCATCGCCGTCACGTTCGGACTGGCGTCGATCTCGACATCGTTGGCCGACCAGGTGATCGGCTGGCTGGGTCTGCCGCCCAGCCGGCTACTGTCGGCCGGGTTCGCGCTCGTTCCGGTGATCTTCTCGATCGGCGCTGGGTGGTTGACGTTCTCCTACATCTACCTGGTGCTGCCGGAGCGCCGCGAACCCTGGCGGATCGTGCGCCGTGGTGCCCTGATGGGCGCGATCGGGCTGGCGGTGCTGCAGTACCTGGCGAGCTTCCTCATCGGCGTCTTCGCCGGCAACCTGGCCGCGCGCTTCTTCGGTCCGATCATCGTCTTGATGTTGTTCTTCAACTTCTTCGCGACGCTGATCTTGTTCGTCGCCGCCTGGATCGCGACGGCCGAGAATCCGGCCTTCGAGGAGCAGGACGAGAGGATCCGGTTCGCCGTGCCGCCGGCCGAGCCGGAGACGCCCGAGGAGTCCGAGGAACCGGTCATGGTGCCCGAGGAGGTGGCGGTCCGGTCGCTCCGCATCGGCACCGGTGCCGGATACGTCACGGGTGCGGCCACCGGCGTCGGGATCGGTGCCCTGATCGCCTTCGTCGCGTCCCTGCTCGGGCGTCGTCGCCGACGCCGCTAGTGTGACGCTGCCGCCTCGGTCGCCGGTTGGCCGATGCCGGCCAGCAGATCGGTGTACCAGGGCTGGGTGAGGTCGAACGGCTTGCCGCCCTTGATGCGGGAGAACTCGATCGCCCGGAGGTCGTCGCCCTTCTCCTCGTCGTGGCCGATTACCCCCGGCTCGCCGTTGAGCGCACAATCCACCGCGAGGTCGGTCATCGACTTGATCAGGTCCAGGTCACGCTGGTTGGCCGGAGCCGACCGCGAGAAGTAGCCCGACTTCTGCACCATGACCTTGCCGGCGCCCAACCGGTCGGCGAACTTGCTCGCGAACCACTCGCCGGGGTTGATCTTGTCGATGCGCACGTGCCCGAAGGGGTCGCGGGCGACCTCGCCACCGGACTGCTCCAGTTCGGCCACGATCGTCGGCAACCCGGCTCCCTCGGACAGGAACAGGTTGACCGAACCGACCTCGTCCATGATCGTCTTCAGCCGCGACGCTTCGGCGTCGAGGTCGAAGACGGCCTCCGGTACGTAAACGCCGTGGACGTCCCAGCCCGCACGCCCCAGGCCGATCTCGGGCAGCCACTCGCGGGTGTCGAGCCACGATCGGTACTCGGCGGCGGTCGCGGCCGTCAGCCAGCCGCAGTGCCTGCCCATCACCTCGTGGACGATCAACATCCGGGAGCCCGAATTGTGCTCGGCGACGATGTTCTGGGCGAACCGCGAACCCTGCTCGGCCGCGGTCCACGCGCCCAGGGACTGCTTGATCGGAATGACGTCGTTGTCGATGGTCTTGGGCAGTCCCACGACGGTGAGGGCGTAGTCGTGCTCGGCCAAAAAGGCCGCGAGATCGGCAGCGGTCGTGTTGGTGTCGTCGCCCCCGATGGTGTGCAACACGTCGATGCCGTCGGCGGTGAGCCGGTCGGCCGCAGCCCGCAGGGGATCCATGCCTTCGTCCACCAGGCCCCGCTTGACGAGATCGGCCGCGTTGGTCAGCTTGACCCGCGAGTTGCCGATCGGTGAGCCGCCGTACGCGTGCAGCAGGCCGGCGTTCTCCCGGACCACCGGCGTGACCTCCAGCCGATCGCCGCTCAGCAGGCCCTGATAGCCGTACCGGTAGGCGATGATCTCCACGTCGGGCGCCACGGCGGTGTACCGCTGGATCAGCCCGCCGATGGCGGAGGACAGGCAGGGCGCGAAACCGCCCGCGGTCAGCAGGGCGACTTTGGTGACCATGATTTCATCCTAGGGGGACGTCATCGGCGGTTCCGGCGTCAACCCGGCGTCAACCGATCAGCGGCGCTGGAGTCGCGTCGGCTCGAGGTACACCGCCCCGGGTCCTCGTTCGGCGAGCACGTCGTCCGGGTTCTGCAGGCTGCAGCGGGCCAGGCTGAGGCAGCCGCAGCCGATGCAGCTGTCGAGACGGTCGCGGAGTCGTTCGAGCCGTTCGATCTGGGCCTCGATCCGGGGGCGCCAGGCTCGGGAGAGTCGGGTCCAGTCCGCCTTGGTCGGCGCGCGTCCCCCGGGCAGGGTGGCCAGCGCCTCGGAGATCTCGTCCAACGACAGTCCGACGCGCTGGGCCGAGCGGACGAAGGCGATCCGGCGCAGCATGGCGCGCTGGTAGCGGCGCTGATTGCCCGAGGTCCGGGTCGCGGTGATCAGGCCCTCGGCCTCGTAGTAGCGCAGGGCCGATGGGGCGACACCGGAGCGCTCGGAGAGCTGGCCGATGGTGAGGAGATCCTCGCGATGCAGCACTCCGCCAGTGTAGCTAGAGTTCAAGCCAGCTTTATGTCTGCTATCTCTCGGTGAGGCTCGATTCCTTGTGCGCGGCCTGCTTGCCCGTCTTGTCCGACTCGACGATCCAGTAGGGGTCGTCGTCGGTCGGCTTGAACCTCTGCCCGGCGAACGTGAAGTCGCTGGTCTTCTTCTCGACGGTCTTGCCGGTGGTCTCGCCCTGGGAGGTGTTCCAGGAGACCGAGGTGTGTTTGGTCAACGCCATGCCGGCATCGTAAGCACGGCGACCGGTGCCTCCCGCAGCCAGGCTCGGGTGACGATAATCTCTGGGCATGATCGCCATTGAGGATCTCCGGGACTGGCGCGGGCTTGCTGTCATCACTCAGGACGGCGCCAAGATCGGATCCATGGAGGCGGTCTACTTCGACACCGCCAGCCAGGAGCCGACCTTCGTCTCCGTCCGGGTGGGTCTGCCCATCTCGGCGAAGCTCGTCTTCGTCCCGCTGAGCGGTGCCACCGTGGCGCCGAAGCACATCCGCGTAGCGGTCGACAAGAAGCTGGCGCGCGCGGCGCCCTCCATCGAGGTCGACGGTGAACTCGAGGCCGACGCGGAGCCGGCCGTCTTCGCCCACTACGGCATGCAGTACACAACCGGCTCCAACGGCGAGCGCCGTCTCGGCCGGCGTTAGGCGGACACGCGTGAGCAGGTCCGTCCGAGCCGCGCTACGGCTGGTCCTGTATTTCCTGCTCGCCATCGGCCCGCTGATCCTGAGTCTGATCCAGCTCGACCCGGGCCGGGGCTTCTGGGTCAATCTGTCCGTCGGGGCCGGCTTCGTCGGCCTGTCGATGATGGGCCTGCAGTTCGCGCTGGCGGCCCGTACGGTGCGGATCCACGGCCTGCTCGGGGCCGACGTGCTGCTCCAGTACCACCGACAGATGACGGTGGTCATCGCCGTGCTGATCTTCGCTCACCCGACCATCTTGATGTTCTGGGACTCTCGCTACCTGGCGTTGCTGAACCTCATCGAGTCGCCGCTGCGGGCCAAGCTCGCGGTGCTGGCCTGCGTCTTGTTGTTGATCTTGATCGCCACGTCGGTGTGGCGTCGGAAGCTGCGCCTGCGTTACCAGGTGTGGCAGGCGCTGCACGCGGTCCTCGCCGTCTTGATCGTCGTCTTCGGACTGGCGCACGTCCTGCTGATCGGTTACTACGTCAGCGAGTGGTGGGAGAGGGCACTCTGGATCGCCTATTCGGTCGCCTTCATCTGGATCGGGCTCTGGGTTCGCGTGATCGCTCCGATCCGTCGGTGGCAGCGGCGGTGGCGGGTGGTGTCGGTCCAGGATCAGCCCCAGCATTCCCACACGATCACGCTCGAAGTGGTGGATCCGCGGGCGTACGGACCTCATGGTTTCCGGTTCGCCGCCGGCCAATTCGCCTGGATCCACAGCGGTCGGTCCCCGTTCGCGCTCGAGTACCACCCGTTCTCCATCTCCTCCAGTGCCGAAGCGACCAACCGGGTCGAGTTCACGATCAAGAGCGAGCACGGCTTCACTGCCCGAGTGCACGAGCTGCAGCCCGGCCAGATCGTCTACCTCGACGGGCCCTGGGGCGACTTCTCCCTGGACCGGCACGACGGACCCGGGTACGTGTTCCTCGCCGCTGGGGTCGGTGTGACCCCGATGCTGAGCATGCTCACCACGCTGGCCGACCGCGGGGATCAGCGACCGTGCTGGCTGATTCTCGGCAATCGGAAGTACCACGAGGTCATCGGAAGCGCCGACATCGAGGCGTTGGAGTCGCGGCTGAATCTGACCGTGGCCCACGTGATCAGTGCACCCCACCCGGAATGGGCCGGCTACACCGGGCATGTCAACACCGTGCTGCTCGATGAGATCCTGCCCCCGGAGCGGGACCAGTTGCAGTACTTCCTGTGCGGACCGGACCCCATGATGGATGCGACGGAGGACGCGCTCGACAAGCTCGACATTCCCGAGCACCACGTCCACGCCGAACGCTTCACGATGGTGTGAACGAAATGGTGTGAGGAGAAACCGCTGTGCGTCGCCGATTGACCCAACGCCTCGTGTGGGCGATGTCGCTGGTGATCATCCTCACCTGCGTCGTGTGGGCCGTTGCGGTCCAGTACCTGGTGCCGACCGCGTGCAGCTACCCGGTGCCACCACCCAACGCGCAGTTCCTGCACTGCCCCTAGCCCTGGAGGGAGAGTTCGCGTGTTCGAGTTGGCCGCTGCGCTGCCGAAGGCCGAGTTGCACATCCACGTCGAGGGCTCCCTCGAGCCGGAGATGGTCTTCGCCCTCGCGAAGCGGAACGGACTGACGTGGCCGGACCGCTCGGTGGACGATCTGCGGCGGCGCTACGCCTTCGGTGACCTCGCGTCCTTCCTGCGCCTGTACTACGAGGGCATGGCGGTGCTGGTCACGCGACGGGACTTCGCCGAGCTGACCGAGACCTACCTGCGGCGCGCCGTCGGCCAGGGCGTACGGCACGTGGAGCTGTTCTTCGATCCGCAGGCACACACCACGCGCGGGGTGGACATCGACGTCGTCATCGACGGCTTGCAGGACGGATTCGCCGCCGTACAGGCCGACCACGACCTGAGCGGCGGTCTGCTGATGTGCTTCCTGCGAGATCGACCGGTCGACGAGGCCATGGCCACACTGCGGTCGGTCGAGCCTCGGTTCGGAGACCTGCTCGGAGTCGGCCTCGACTCGGCCGAGGCCGGCTATCCGCCGTCGCTGTTTCGCGGGGTGTTCGCCGCCGCGCGGACGGCGGGTCTGCGGCTCGTCGCCCACGCCGGAGAGGAGGGCCCGCCGGAGTACGTACGGGAGGCGCTCGACGAGCTGGGAGTCGAACGCATCGACCACGGCGTCCGCTCACTCGAGGATCCGGCGCTCGTGGAGCGGTTGTCCGCAGACCACGTCCCGTTGACCGTCTGCCCGCTGTCCAACCTCCGGCTCGGCGTGGTTCCTGACCTGGCCGACCATCCGTTGCCGGTGATGTTGGAACGCGGCTTGTTGGCCACGATCAACTCCGACGATCCGGCCTACTTCGGCGGCTACGTGGCCGAGAACTACGCAGCCGTCGCGGAGGCGTGCTCGCTGACCCGGGCGGACCTGGTGCGGTTGGCGGGCAACTCGATCAACGCGTCGTTCGCCTCGTCGGACCGGAAGGCCCAGCTCTTGGCGGAGATCTCGTCCGTCCCGGTGCACAACTGACGCAGCACCGGAGCCGCCTCGTCACGGTCGACCAGCAGGATCCGGTGCCAGTCGGCCGGGTCGGTGCCGTCCAGACTGAGCAGACGGACCCGCATTGCCTCCCACTTCGCCCAGTGCCGATCGAACACCGAGGCTCGGAGCACACGCCCGCGGACGTGCTGCCCGGTGCGTGCGGTGACGCGCTTCACGTCGATGTACACCAACGCCGCCCGCCATCCGCGGGCCTTGGCCAGCGCGACGAAGAGCCGGCGCCGGCGCCGGCGGGTGCCGGGATCGTGCACGACGAGTCGCCGGCCGGGCGTCGGGCCCGACAGCAGCCGCACCAGAACCACAACCGTGTGCGTGATGTGGATGATCCAGCGGTACGCGCGGTAGGGCACGCCGGCCGGCAGCTGCGCCCTGAGCGTGAGTTGGAGATTCTCCGGATCGAGGACAACGACGTCGGGCAGACCGGCCGTCGCTCGCCGGATGGCGGTGGACTTGCCCGCACCGGGAACCCCGCCGACGAGGATCACGTCGGGAGTCGGGTCGAGGGTCGCTGCGGTCACCAATCCAGAGTTACTGATGAACCTCGGAAAACCTTGTCAACGGCCTGTCAACTCCGGGTACGTTCCGGGTCGTCCTCGGGGATGATCGACCGGGGTGAGGCTGATCATGCCGGGGTCAGCGCCAGCAACCGGCTCGGATTCCGGGCACTGCTGACGCCGCCGTCCGGCCGGCGCTGCTCGAAGTGCAGGTGGCAGCCGTCCGGCGAACCGCGGGCGCCGGCCAGGGCGATCGGCTGACCCGCCCGGACCCGATCGCCCGGGTGCACCAGAACACGAGTGGCGTGGCCGATCAGCACGTCGTAGCCGGCGCCTCGATCTCGCACCCGGATGCGGAACGCCGTCGAGCCGTACGCCGGTCCGGGCCGACCTGGTCGATCGGGATCGATCACCCGGCCGGCGACTGCGGCGCGGATGACGGTCCGGCAGGGCAAGGCCACGTCGATGCCGTGGTGGAAGCCGTTGTCGTTCCGGCACCGTGGATCGGGGACGTAGAACCGCGCGCGCGTGCACCCGTACCCGATCATGATGCGCTGCGCCCCGTCGAACCACGGCGAGCGGTAGCGATTTGTGTCCCGGACGAAGAACAGCCAGCGCGGGTCGTCGGGTCCGGTCCGCTCCGCCGAGAGTGGCGGTCGAGTCGCCCGAGGGGATGGCGCGCCCGTCGGACTGGCTGACGGACTCCCCGTCGACGGCCGCGAGGGAGCGGGCGTCGGTGCCTCAGTGGTCGCAGGCGCTGTGTTGTTCAGCCGGCCCGTGCTCTCGGCCGGCGAGCAGCCGGTCGCAACCATCGTCAGCACCGCCAAGCGGATGAGCAGGAGCCGGGCGCGCACGCTG
The DNA here is from genome assembly GCA_963789345.1 of uncultured Actinomycetota bacterium. Taxonomy (GTDB): domain Bacteria; phylum Actinomycetota; class Actinomycetes; order Propionibacteriales; family Propionibacteriaceae; genus Microlunatus. Next base: position 1,060,562 of record CAWBKR010000001.1, read on the forward strand.
CCACGTTAGACGCCACCCCGCTTGGCTCCGGCGGAACTCTCGAGGTCGGGAGGAATGCCGGAGCTAATGCCAAAAGTGGGGAAGGGACGCTGCGGACGGCAGGAGATCGGCCATCCGGTAACGGCGCTGCCCAGGTCGGAGTGTGCGCACCAGGTTCCGTACGTGGCCGAGCCGCACGTGCCGGGACCGGAGAAGCAGTCGCGAGACAAAGCTGCGGCGTACCTTCCCGACCGTGACCAGGACGCCGTGCGGTGTCTCGACCGACAGGCTGAGGCCCTCCGCGGCGAGCCGACCGGCCAGCATCCGGACGGCGCGGAGGTCCCCGAAGCCGCCGAAGGCCGGGCCTGGTTCGAGATGCACGCGAACCTGAGCGCCTTCGGCGGTCACCCGTCCGGTGATGGCGCCGGGCTTGGACTTCCCTGAGCCGGGCGGCGTGACCGAGAAATCCACTTCGCCGTCGACGCGCAGCACGTCCTCAGCTCCGGAGCGGATCTGAGCCCTTGTTCTCGTCGTCGCTGGTGGTCACCCGAAGTGTCCCGTTCAGCTTCCAGGTGGCGCGTGGTGCGTCGGGTCCGGTGTCGCGCGGCACCTCGACCACCATGTCGACGAAGCTGTAGTTGATGGCCGCGCCGCGTCCTGTCAGGTAGGCCCACACGTCCTGGCCGAGTTGTGTCCACGACTTCTGGCCGTCGACGGTCGTTGCTTCTGTCATTTCACTCATGATCAAGCGTTCTGTCGCGGCGGGCTCGACGGATTCGCCGAGCGGGCGTCGAGTTCGGCCAGGAACTCCTCGGCGGCGGTCCGCTGCGGCCCCAGGTCCTGTCCACGGTGCCGAGCCAGCGCCCCGGCCAGGATCTTGCGAGCCTGGGCGACGTCGCCGTGCGAGTCGGCGAGGACGACCGCGTTGTCGAGCGCCCGGCTGAGCGGGTCGTGCGCCGGCTCCGGGTCTACTGGCGAGGGGCGAGCAGCGATCACCCGGATCCAATTCCCAGCGGGATCGATCAGGCTGAAGCCGGAGAGGTTGTCGGCGTTCTTCCGCCGCCGAGGCCGGGTGATCCGCGGGTAGCCTGTCATCGGCAGCTTTCCGTACCGGGAGCGCAGGCCGGCGGCGAAACGGTCGAAGAGGGGACCGATTTCGTCAACGACCACCACGCACGAGCTGTAGGAGTCCTCGGGCGCGAAATCGTCCAGCCCGAAGTAGTGCACAACCAGACCGTCGTCGTCCTCGAGAGCCAGATAGGGATTGGGTCGCACCTGCCGGTACGCGATCTGCAGCCCGAGCAGCTGCCCGAAGTCGGCCATCTCGTCGATCGAGGCACACGGCAGCAACGGCACCATCCGGACACCCACGTCTGGACCATAGTGCCCAGCGGGTTGCCTTGAGCACACCGGCAGCGCATAGTTCCTTCATGTACGGATGGTCGGAGTCGGAGTGGCTCACCCTTCGGCTGGGACCGGTCTGGGTGATCAGTGCCGTGATCGGACGCAGCCGATTCGACGAACTCGAGCAGGAGGCGTTCTTCGACAGCGTCGAGCAGGCCCCGGTCGGCGAAACGGCGCTGGCCTGGCAGCTGATGCAGGACATCCTCCGCAACCGGGAATGGCTGTTCGACGAGTTCTCCCTCGACGACCGGTCCATCGTGTCCGGGCTCGGTCAGGTGGCAGCGTTGCTCGAGCGCGTGGCTCCGGAGGTCAGCCGTGAGACCCGCGAGACCATCCTCCGCGTCGGACACGGAGTGGCTCGCGCGCGTGGCCCGTTCGGGCGGCGCATCACCGACCACGACGCGCAGACGCTCGAACTGGTCGCGCAGCTCCTCGAGACAACCGCCGAAACCGCGGACAACAACCCCCTGAACGCTGACGTCGCCCTCTGAGTGCCACCAAGCCGCTGGGGCTGAAACTGTTGGGAAATCGCAGCCGAAGGGGCCCCTCCCGCAGCCTTTTCGGGAATCTGTTAACAGTTTCCCGATGTTCGGGGGGCGGGGAGTGGGGCTGGAGGGTCGGGGAGGTGAGGGCGGGTCAGAGGTCCAGGGCTGAGGCGATCGGGACGCCGGGTCGGTAGGCGAGATGGGGATGCGAGGGGGCGTCGAGGACGGTCAGGTCGGCGCGGGCGCCGACGACCAGCCGGCCGACGTCGGTGCGGCGGAGTGATCGGGCCGATCCGGCAGTGGCGGCGTACAGCGCTTCGGCCGGGGTGAGACCCATCTCGCGGACCGCCAGCGCGATCATGAACGGCATCGAGGACGAGTAGCAGGTGCCGGGGTTGCAGTCGGTGGCCAGCGCCAGCGAGACTCCGGAGTCGGCGAGTCGGCGGGCGTCCGGATAGGGCGACCGGGTACTGAACTCCACGCCCGGCAGCAGGGTGGCCACCGTCGTGTCGGCCGCATCGACCAGCGCAGCCACGTCGGCCGCCGTCAGGTGCGTGCAGTGGTCGACGCTGGCGGCGCCGAGTTCGACGGCCAGCTGGACGCCCGGACCTGGGCCCAGTTGATTGCCGTGTACGCGGAGTCCGAGTCCGGCCGCGGCCCCCGCGGCGAGTACTCGCCGGGCCTCGGCCTCGTCGAAGGCGTGCGGGGAGTTCGGCTCGCAGAACACGTCGATCCAGCGGGCGTGCGGGGCGGCGGCCGCCAGCATCGGTCCGGTCACCAGGTCCAGATAGCCGGCTCGGGCGTAGGCGTACTCCGGCGGCACCACGTGGGCGCCGAGGAATGTCGTCTCAGTGGTGAACCGGCCCGCCACTCGAAGCGCCCGGACCTCGTCGGCCACGGTCAGCCCGTAGCCGCTCTTGATCTCCACGGTGGTCGTGCCCTGCCGTCGCAGTTCGGCGATCCGCTGCTCGACGAGGGTCGCGAGCTGGTCATCGGCGGTCGCCCGGGTGGCGGAGACCGTCGTGCCGATGCCACCGCCGTCGTACGGCTGCCCGCTCATCCGGGCCGCGAACTCGGCGCTGCGGTCGCCGGCGAAGACCAGATGGGTGTGGGAGTCGACGAAGCCGGGGATGACGGCCCGGCCGTCGAGGTCGATCCGCCGGTCGGTCGCCGGCGCCGCGGAGTCCGGGCCGATCCAGGCAATCAGCCCGTGGTCGGCGACCAGCGCCGTCCGAGGCCGGATTCCCATCCGGTCCGGACCCGTCCCGTCGCAGGTGACGAGCTCACCGATGCCGGTGACCAGCGTGGTCCTCACGCGTCGCCCACCCAGTCCAGGGCCGCGCTCAGCAGACCGGCCACCGAGCCCGACCGATGAACCCCGGCACCGACGATCCGCCGGCCGCCGACGATCACGTCGTCGACGTCGGCCGCGGCGGCGGAGTAGAGGATCTGCTCCGAACGGCTCCCGACGGTGCGTACGGTGTCGGTGCGTACGGTGACGAGGTCGGCGAGCGCACCCGGAGCGATGGTGCCGCCCTCGGGCCACCCGAGGCTGGCGTGCCCGGCCTGGCTGGCGGCGGCCAGGAGTTGGTCCGGCGTGAAGTGACCCCGGCGTCCGGTACGGAGCCGCTCGTGCAGCTCCAGACCGCGCAGCTCCTCGAACGGGTCGAGGACGGCATGCTGGTCCGACCCGAGGCTAAGCGCACTCCCGGCGTCGAACAGGGCGGCGGTGGGACCGATGCCGTCGGCGAGATCGCGCTCGGTGGTCGGGCAGATGCAGCACGTGGTGCCGCTCGCGCCGAGAAGCTTGATGTCGGCGTCGGTCAGATGCGTGGCGTGCACCGCCGTGGTGTGCGGCCCGAGAACTCCGGCCCGATCGAGGAGTGCGGTGGGCGTGCAGCCGTAGAACCCTTGTGTGGCGGCGTTCTCGGCTTCCTGCTCGCTCAGGTGGACGTGCAGCGGATGATCACGGGCGGCTTCGGCCACGACGGCGGATTCGGCGGCGGGCACCGCGCGTACGGAATGAATGCCGGCACCGATACGCGTCGTCGCGTCTCCCCGCAGCCTGCTCCAACGGTCGGCCCAGGCGCGTCCGTCGCGGTCCCCGAACCGCTGTTGCACCTGATCCAGAGGCAGGTGCCCCTGCGCCTCCAGACCGCCCGAGAGGTAACAGACGTCGATCAGCGTCAGCCTGATCCCGGACTCCGCTGCGGCGTCGATCAGGGCGGCACCCATCGCGTTGGGGTCCGCGTACGGGCGGCCTTGCTGATCATGGTGGAGGTAGTGGAATTCACCCACGACGGTGTACCCGGAGAGCGCCATCTCGGCGTAGACCGCGGTGGCGAGCCGCCGGTAGGAATCCGGGTCGAGCGTGGCCGCCAGGCGGTACATCTGCTTCCGCCAGGTCCAGAACGTGCCGCCGGCTCCGTGGGTGCGACCCCGCAGGGCTCGGTGGAAGGCGTGGCTGTGACCGTTGGCCAGACCCGGCAAGGTAAGTCCGGCAAGCCGCTCGTCGCCAGCCTCGGGGGACGTGTCGATGGTGACCGTACCGATCCGCCCGTTCGCCACCGTGATCCGGACCCGGTCGGTGATGCCGGTCGGCAGCCAGGCCCGCGGGGCCCAATATGCCTGGGTCATCCGACCAGATCGCCCATCACTAAATCACTCAGCACGGTGGTCAACGCGTCCACCCCGGCCCGGCAGTCGGCCGGTTCGGCCCATTCGGCGGGGGAGTGGGAGACGCCGGTCGGGTTGCGGACGAACAAGATGGCCGCGGGGATACCCGCAGCGGCGAGGATGCCCGCGTCGTGCCCGGCGCCGGTGCCGAGCCGCGGCGCATCCGGCAGCATCCGCTGGATCCGGTCCACCAGATCGGGACTGAAGAGGGTTCGCGGGCTCCAGGACTCCTCGACCACCTTCCCATCGCGACCGCCGGCCCGCTCCGTGAGATGGCGGATCAGGCTCTGGACGCGCTCCTCGTCGGGACCGCGGGCGTCGAGCCAGCCCGTCACCCGGCGGGCGATCGCGTTCACCCCGCCCGGGTGGACGCGCACCTTCCCGACCGTGGCCAGGCAGTCCTGCTCTGCGGCGGCGGCCCGGGCGGCGAGCACCAAGTCGGCGAGGCCGAGCATCGCGTCCCGCCGGTCCTCCAGACGCGTGGTCCCGGCGTGGTTGGCCTCTCCGCCGAAGTCGACCCGCCAGCGCCCGTGCGGCCAGATGTCGGTGCCGATCCCGACCGGATGACGCTCGGCCAGAGCCCGGCCCTGCTCCACGTGAAGTTCGACGAAGCACCCGACGCGGCGCAATGCCTCCGGGTCGGCGCCGACGTACTCGGGCCGGCGGCCGACGGACCGGAGCACCTCGGCGAGCGACCGGCCGTCGTCGCCGCGCAATCCGAGGGCGCGTCCGGCGTCGAGCCGGCCGGTGATCAACCGCGAACCGGCGCAGGCGACCCCGAACCGGGCGCCCTCCTCGTCGACGAAGTTGACCACGCCGAGCGGACGCATCGGGGCGACCCGCCGGCTCCGCAGCTCGTCGATGGCCGCAAAGGCGCTCACCACACCGAGCGGGCCGTCGAAGGCGCCGCCGTCGGGCACCGAGTCGAGGTGCGATCCGCTGACGACGCCGGTCCCGGGACTCTCGTCGGGGTCTCCCCACCACCCCCACTGGTTGCCGGCCCGGTCCTCGACCAGCTCCAGTCCCCGCGCGGCGCACTCCCCGGCGAACCACTCGCGGAGTTGCTGGTCCTCGGCCGTCCACGCGTACCGCCGGTAACCCCCGCTGTCCGGGTCGCGGCCGATCGGTTCCAGCGCGGCCCACAGGTCGTCGAACGAGGTGTTCATTCGCGCATCGGGATGCGGACCCCGCGTTCCTCGGCCACCTCCTCGGCGCGGGGGTAGCCGGCGTCGACGTGGCGAATGATGCCCATCCCGGGATCGTTGGTCAGCACCCGGGACAGCTTGAGCGCGGCCAGGTCGGTACCGTCGGCGACGCAGACCTGCCCCGCGTGCAGGGACCGCCCGATGCCGACCCCGCCACCGTGGTGGATCGAGACCCAGCTGGCGCCGGAGGCGACGTTGATCATCGCGTTGAGCAGCGGCCAGTCCGCGATGGCGTCCGACCCGTCCAGCATCGCCTCGGTCTCGCGGTAGGGACTGGCGACCGAACCGCAGTCGAGGTGGTCCCGGCCGATGACGATCGGTGCGCTCACCCGGCCTTCGGCGACAAGATCATTCAGCAGCAGACCGGCCCGGTCCCGTTCACCCTGGCCCAACCAGCAGATCCGGGCCGGCAGGCCCTGGAAGTTGATCTTGTCTCGGGCACCGCGCAGCCACTTCTGCAGTCGGTCGTTGTCCGGGAACAGTTCCGAAACGGCCTGATCGGTCGTGTAGATGTCCTTCGGATCCCCCGAGAGAGCGACCCACCGGAACGGGCCCTTACCCTCACAGAACAGGGGCCGGATGTACGCCGGTACGAAGCCCGGGAAGTCGAACGACCGCTCGTAGCCGCCCTGACGGGCCTCGTCGCGAATCGAGTTGCCGTAGTCGAACACCTCGGCGCCGGCGTCGGCGAACTCCACCATGGCCCGCACCTGCGTGGCCATCGACGCTCGGGCGCGGTCCGTGAATTCCTCCGGCTTCTGCTCCGCGTACTCCGCCCACTCTTCGACGGAAACGCCGACGGGGCAGTACGACAGAGGATCGTGGGCCGACGTCTGGTCGGTGACGATGTCGATGGCGGCGCCGCGGCGCAGCAGTTCCGGAAAGACCTCGGCGGCGTTCCCGACCACGCCGACCGACCAGGCGCGGCGCTCCCTCTTGGCCTGCTCCACCTTGGTGACCGCGTCGTCCAGATCGTGCGCCACTTCGTCCAGGTAACCGTGCTCCACGCGGCGATCCAGGCGTCGCCGGTCGACGTCGACGATCAGGCACACACCACCGTTCAGGGTGACGGCCAGTGGCTGCGCGCCGCCCATGCCCCCGCAGCCGCCGGTGAGGGTCACGGTCCCGGCCAGCGTTCCGCCGAAGCGCTGGTCGGCCACGGCCGCGAAGGTCTCGAAGGTCCCCTGGACGATGCCCTGAGTGCCGATGTAGATCCAGGAGCCGGCGGTCATCTGCCCGTACATCGTCAGGCCGAGCTTCTCGAGTCTGCGGAACTCCGGCCACGTGGCCCAGTCACCGACCAGGTTGGAGTTCGCGAGGATGACGCGCGGGGCCCATTCGTGGGTGCGCATCACCCCGACCGGCCGGCCGGATTGCACCAGCATCGTCTCGTCGGCCTCCAGAGTGGTCAGGGTCCGCACCATCGCGTCGAACGAGGCCCAGTCCCGGGCGGCTCGGCCGGTGCCGCCGTAGACGACGAGGTCGTCGGGACGCTCCGCGTTCTCCGCATCGAGGTTGTTCATCAGCATCCGCAGCGGCGCCTCGGCGGCCCACGACTTGGCCGTCAGCCCGGGGCCGCGTTTGGCCCGGACGGGTCGTGCACCTTCCATGATCGAGATCTCCTTTTCCTGGCTAGCGAAGCAGTCCGGTGACGGTTTGCACGGCGGTGATCACGGCGCCGTCCTCGAGCAGGCGGTTGACGGCCTCGATCTCCGGCGACAGCCAGCGGTCCGCCCCGACGCCCGGGATCACCTCGCGTACGGCGTCGATCGCCGCCGCGGTGGCCGGCGCAGGGGTCAGGGGACAGCGCAACTCGAGCGCCCGGGCCGCGGCCATGATCTCGATGGCGAGGACCGTGCGGAGCCCGTCGAGCGCCCGCCGCAGTTTCCGCCCGGCGGACCAGCCCATCGAGACGTGATCCTCCTGCAGGGCCGAGGAGGGGATGGAGTCGACGCTCGCCGGCTGAGCGAGCCGCTTGAGCTCGCTCACGATGGCGGCCTGCGTGTACTGGGCGATCATCAGGCCGGAATCGAGGCCCGGATCGGCGGCCAGGAACGCCGGCAGGCCGTTCGATCGCTTCGGGTCGAGCAGCCGGTCGGTGCGGCGCTCGCTGATCGAGGCGAGGTCGGCGGCGGCGATGGCCAGGAAGTCGAGCACGTAGCCGACCGGCGCGCCGTGGAAGTTGCCGTTGCTCTCCACGCGGCCGTCGTCGAGTACCACCGGATTGTCGACCGCGCTGGCCAGTTCGACGCTCGCCACCGCCATGGCGTGGTCGAGGGTGTCCCGCACCGCTCCGGCGACCTGAGGTGCACACCGTAGCGAATAGGCGTCCTGGACGACCGTGCAATCCGGGCCGCGATGGCTCGCCACGATGGCGGAATCCTGCAACAGCGTCCAGAGGTTCGCGGCCGACGCGAGCTGGCCCGGATGCGGGCGGACCGCCTGGATCTCCGGCGCGAAGACCCGATCCGTGCCGAGCAGGGCCTCCACACTCATGGCGGCCGCGACATCGGCGTTGACGACGAGAGCCCGCAGATCGTGGACGGCCAGGACGAGCATGCCCAGCATGCCGTCGGTGCCGTTGATCAACGCCAGCCCCTCCTTGGCCGTCAGGGTCAACGGCGCCAACCCGAGCCGGGTGAGCGCCTCTTTGGTCGCGACCTGCTCGCCGGCCGGAGTGCGGACCTGCCCCTCGCCGATCACGGCGAGGGCGCAGTGCGCCAGCGGGGCCAGGTCGCCGGAGCAGCCGAGCGACCCATGTTCATGGACGACGGGTGTCACTCCGGCGTTCAGCAGGTCGGCGTACCGCTGGGCCACCAGAGGACGCACGCCGGTTCGGCCCGTGGTCAGCGTCTGCAGGCGGAGCAGCATCAGGGCCCGGACGACCTCGGCCTCGACCTCTGGCCCGGAGCCGGCGGCGTGGGACCGTACGAGGGCATGCTGCAGCCGGTTGCGGGCGCCGATGTCGATCTTGGTCGCGGCCAGGGCTCCGAACCCGGTCGAGACCCCGTAGACGGCGCGATCGGTCGCGGCGAGAGCCTCCACCGCGAGCCGAGCCTGATTCATCCGGTCGAGGGCGTCCGCGGCCAGGGTGACCGCGTCCCGGTTCCGGGCCACCGCGACGATCTCGGCGATGGTCAGGGGGCGCGAGCCGACGACGATCGCGTGTGCGGTCGGCCGTCGGGAATGCGACAGCATCGTCATGGATTCATCTCATCGCTTCACGGTGTGCCTGCCGACCCCCGACGCGGGTGATCTGTCTCGGATCTGAGAAATCAGCCGAGTCCCCGTAGGCGCCGGCCGATCTGCTGGGCGGTGCGTTGCACGGCGGCGACCAGGACCTCCACATCGACGTCGCCGGTGTCCGCCGTGGCGAACGTCACCGCGACCGCGGCCACGGGGTGGCCGCCCGGGTCCAGGACCGCCTCGGCGACCGAGGACAGCCCCGGTGTGACGCTGCCGTCCTCGACGGCGTAGCCGCGGGCACGGACGTCGACGAGCAGCCGGCGCAGCTCCGAAACGTTCGTGACACCCTCGGGGGCGGGTTCCAGCGCGGTCGCGTCGGGGAACAGGGCCCGGATCTGGCGCGGGGGGAGCCGGGCCAGGATCGCGCGACCGCTGGCCGTCATCACCGCGGGCAGCCGCACGCCGACGTCGGTGATCAAGAGCGGCCGGTGTGGTGCCCGATCCTCCAGCACGTAAAACACGTCCCGGCCCCGGAGCACGGCCAGATGGGCGTTCTGGGTCGTCGTGTCGACCAGCCGCTGGACGAGCGGCCGGGCCAGGCGCTGCAGCGGTTCTTGGCGCTGGTACGCGGAGCCGAGCTCGTACGACGCCAGACCGAGACAGTAGCGATGTTCCTCCGCCAGATGGCTGACGAACCCCTGGTCGCGGAGGACGCCGAGCAATCGGTAGACCGTCGAGCGGGGCAGACCGAGCTGCACGGCGATCTGGCCCGCGGGCACCGGCTCGGCGTGCCGCGCCAGCAGACCCAGCACCGCCAGGACATGATCGGCGGCGGGCGCAAGGGTCATGAGGCGAGCTTGATCGCCTCGCGAAGACCCGCCACGAAGGCCTCGGGCCGTTCCCAGGCGGCGAAGTGTCCGCCCTCGGAGTGCTCGCGCCAACTCCGGACGTCGAAGAACCGTTCTCCGAAGACCCGCGGGGCCGGGACCAGATCGTGAGGGAAGATGTCGACGACGGTGGGGAGCTCTATCTTCCCGGTCACCGGGGGTGCGTCCTCGGCGTAGGCGCCGAAGGACGTGCCGATCGTGCCCGTCACCCAGTAGAGGGTGATCCAGGTCAGCAGGTCGTCCCGCCGGAACACTGACTCGACCTCGCCGTCACAGTCGCTCCAGCTTCGCAGTTTCTCCACGATCCAGGCGGCCAGACCGGCCGGGGAATCACCCAGCCCGGCGGCCAGCGTGTGCGGCTTGGTCGACTGCTCGAGGGCGTACGCGCCCTCCGCGAACTGCCACCGCTGACCCGCCGCGAGATAGTCGTTCTCCTCCGAGCTCAGCTCGCTCCGGTCGACGGTGAACAGATGGGTGTAGGGGATGTCGGTGAGGTGCAGCGCCGCCACCCGGTCGGGATGGGCGGCCGCGAGGTGCTCCGCCACCGAGCTCCCGATGTCGCCACCGGAGACGACGTAGCGCTCGTGGCCCAGCTCGGCCATGGCTGCCGCCACCAGGTCGGCCATCCGAGCCGTCGACATCCCGGGTTTGGTGGACGGGTAGGAGTACGGGAAGCCGGGCAGGCAGGGCACGACGACCGTCACCTCCCCGAGGAGGGGCAGGACGCGCTCGAAGCGGAGGAACGAGTCGGGCCAGCCGTGCAGCAGCACCACGGCCGGCGCCGAGTCCGCGGCGGCCTGCTGGATGACGCGGAGCGCGTCGTCGCCGTGGCCGGCGGTGGCCCAGGGATGAGCGAGCAGCTGCGCCTCGTGAGCGGACCAGTCGTACCGCTCGGCCCAGAAGGCGACCAGATCGGACAGGTAGTCCGGGTCGGTGCCGCGCTCCCAGCCGACACCCTCGACGAGCGGGATTGCTCGCGTGGACCGGAGCCGGCTTCGGAGATCGGCGAGGACGGCTTCGGAGATCGGTTCGGGCGCGCTCATCGCGACCTCAGGCCCGCTCGTGGTTGACCAGGAAGGACCGATCGGGGTCGTGGCGGCCCTCGATGAGCCGGATGGTCCCGGACCGGGAGCGCATCGACAACGAGTGCGTCACGATCCGGTGCGACTCGAAGCGTACGCCGCGCAGCAGGGCGCCGTCGGTCACGCCGGTCGCGGCGAAGAAGACGTTGTCGCCACTGACCAGGTCCTGGGTGGTCAAGATCTGGTCCAGGTCGAATCCGGCGTCCAGTACCGCCCGCCGCTCGGCCTCGTCCCGGCCGATCAGCCGGCCGATCATCTCGCCGTCGAGACAGCGGAGGGCGCAGGCCGCGAGCACCCCCTCCGGCGTGCCGCCGACGCCGACGAGCAGATCGACGCCGGTGCCGGGGCTGACCGCCATGATGGCCCCGGCCACGTCACCATCGAGCAGGAACCTGATGCGGGCACCCGCGGTTCGGATGGCGGCCACGATCTCCTCGTGGCGCGGCCGGTCGAGCACGGCGACGGTGAGTTCGGAGACGGCCCGGTCGGTGGCCTTGGCGATGGCGACGAGGTTGTCGCCGATAGGGGCGTCGAGATCGACCACACCGGCCACGGCGCCGGGGATGACCAGCTTCTCCATGTAGACAGCGGGACCCGGATTGAACATGGTGCCGCGGGGGGAGACCCCGAGGACACTCACGGCGTCGGGCAGGCTCTTGGCCGTCAGGGTGGTGCCGTCCACCGGATCGACCGCGATGTCCCATTCAGGCCCCGAGCCGTCGCCGACGCGTTCGCCGTTGTAGAGCATCGGCGCCTCATCCTTCTCGCCCTCGCCGATGACGACGACACCGTTCATCCGAACCGAGCCGAGGACCGGCCGCATCGCGTCGACCGCCGCGGCGTCCACCTGGTTCTTGTCGCCGAACCCGAGGTACCGCGAACAGTTGATCGCGGCCGCCTCGGTGGCTCGCACCAGTTCGAGGGCCAGGTTGCGTTCGGGATCAGCCGTGATCGGTTGGGTGGGTGAGGTCGTCGCAGGGGGCACGGGAAAGTCCGTTCTCTTCGGCGTCACTGACGATTCGAGTTGACGAATGCTGAACTCTCCGCACCGTATCGCGGGGGCTCAGAAGATCGGGACGGAGCGGGTGGCGACGGGAAGGAGCGGCTGGCCGTCGAGGTCGCGGACGCCCTCCAGCAGGATGTTCGCCAGTACGGGTCCCTGGTCGGTCACCGTGACCTGCGAGACGTGGTCGAAGTTGCCTTCCGGCCCGCGGACGACCCACTGACCCCCGGTCGGGCCAAGCCGGATGTGCGATCGCCCCTCGAGGAGGTCGTGCCGGTAGTTGTGCACGTGACCGGCGAAGGTCGTGTACGGACGGTCACCGAGGCTTCGTTGCAGCCGGGTCCACGCGGGATGCGGCCCCTGCCACAGCGGCATGTGCATGCAGAGGAACGTCCAGCGGACGTCGCCGTGGTCGCGCAGCACCCAGTCCCAGTAGTCCAATTGCTCCTCGCTCACCGCCGCCGGCTGGACGGCGTTCCAGTCCTGCAGCTGCTCGAGCTCGATCCGGGCCTGGCGGGGACTCCAAGCCATCGGCGGCTCGGCCTCTTCGAGGGCCGGCTCGTCGTAATCGGGCGGCGGATCTTGCGTGTCGAGGAGGCAGAACAACACGTCGGCGTGGCGGAAATGGGTATAGGTCCGCCCGTACCGCTGCAACCACACTTTGTGCTGCAGCCGATTCGACACGTCGTGGTTGCCCGGCACACAGACGACGTCGGTGCGCGTACCGGTGAAGATCTGGTCGATCTCACGCCACTGCCGCTCGATGACGTCGAGATCGCTGCTGTAGCCCTCGATCAGATCGCCGAGCTGGATGGCGAACCGCGGCGCCAACAGATCGGTCGTAGCGAGGCCGCGTTCGAACACCCCCGGACGGGCCCCGGTCGTGCGATCAGAGATCAACACGAAGCTGAAGTCGTTCACCGCCGTCCGTCGTGCGGTCGGCAGCACCGAGGTCAGGGTCATCGCCCGCTCCGTTCATCAGAGGCCACGCCGCCACGGTGCCGGAGGAAACGAAACGGCAAGCCGTCCGGCAGCCCATGAGTCTGTGAGCATTCGGTGAACGATCGACCAAGCAACTGCTGGGTTGGGACACGTTTTCCGCGCGCGGGCACGTCCCGGCCCAGCAGTTGGTTGAGGCGAGGGTCAGTGGGCGACCTTCAGCTGGCGTTCGGTGTTCTTGCCCAGGACCCTGCGCAGAGTCAGGAGGAGGCCGGGCTCGATGAGGCGGCGGCGGAGAGACCGGAGCAGCCGGCTCGTCAGCACCAGGGTCGGGTCGGTGGGGGACTTGGCCGCGGTGGCCAGCAGGAACTTCTCCAGCTGCTCGCCGGTGATCACTCCCGCCGACAGTCCGGTCGTGGCGTCGACCAACGTGTGCAGGCGGCGTGCGGCGTCCAGATCGACCGAGGCCGCGCCCTGCTGACTGGCCGCGAGGATGGAGCGTTGGGCGTCGTGGCTGATCCACAGCGGCGGTGGCGGTGGGGCCATGGCTGTCGCGGCGATCTGTGGCCCCGCGTTCGGTCGGCCGAGCCGACGGGCGTCGGCCGCCATCTGCCGGATCCGCTCCGGATTGTCCAACAGGCTGTCGATCTTGTAGCCAACCGTGGTGTCGTAGTTGCACCGCACCGCGGCCCCCTCCTCGAGCAGGAAGTCGCTGTTGCGGACCTCCTGGCCGGGAATGGGCTTGATCAAGATCATCGGCAGCCCGGCGGCCATGCACTCCGAGGAGGACAGCCCGCCGGGTTTCCCGACGAACAAGGTGGCGGCGCGCATCAGGTTCGCCATGTCGGTGGTGAAGCCCAACACGCGGTACTGATCACCGCGGCCGCGCACCAGGTTCTCGATCTCACCCTTCAACTGGTCGTTGCGACCACAGACGACGATCGCCTGGAAGCGATTGCGCATCCGCAGGCTCTGCCGCACGATCGCGGTCGTGTACGGCCCGCCGGCCGCCCCGGCGGAGATCAACAGCGTCGGCACGTCCGGCTGCAACCGGTAGCTTCGGAGGACCGCATCGGCGTCGATCCTCTCGCCGAGTTCCGGCTTGACCGGTATGCCGGAGACGGTCAGCCGGTCGGCCGGGACGCCGATGTCGATCATGTGCGCCCTGGTCTCCGCCCGTGCGACGAAGAAGTGGGTGAACGGGCTGCTCAACCACAACCCCTGGAAGTCGTAGTCGGTGGTCACGACGGCCAGCGGCGCCCGTAGCAGCCCCCGGTTGAGGAGCAGCGAGACCAGCCGGGTGGGCAGGAAGTGGGTACAGATCACCACATCCGGGCGATAGGCCTTGATCGTCTTCACCGTGATGTGAGTGTTGAAGCGGTCCCACAGCGAGATCGAGTTGCCGAGTTTGAACGGCGCGTCACCCGCGTCGTAGCCCCACCCGACGAGCCACGGAACCGCTTCGACCATGGCGAAGTACGCGTCGTCGTAGACGCTGCGGTAGAGATCGCTCGCCGTCTCCAGAACATCCAGCCTGAGGACCCGCGCGACCTCGGGATCGGCTCGCAGCGACGACTCGAGCACGGCCGCGGCGCTGTTGTGTCCCGAGCCGATGCCGGCCGACAGGACGAGAACGCGCTGACCCATGAGACTTGAATCTAGTCCTGGCCGTTTTCGGAGCGGGATTCGTGTTCGAGGCTGAACTTGGTGGCGGCCACGAAGACCCGGACGACGGCGGCGATGAAGATCAAACTGCCCAGGATCTGGGAGCTGACGACGATGCGCGCCAGATCGGTGGTCGGGAAGATGTCTCCGAACCCCACGGTCCCGAATACGACGATCGCGAAGTAGAGGGCGGCGGACCGGCTGAGCGGCTCGCTGAAGTTGCCGGCGCTCGCTTGCGACAGCAGGAGGTAGGCGACGGCGTACGAGCACAGGAAGACAGGGATGACGAAGGCCACCGCCTGCACGGCGCGGAGGGCTGGCAGGTCGGCACGGAGGATCTGCCACACCTGCCAGACCACGATGCCGACGAAGACCAGCGCGGCCAGGAGGAGCCGGATCACCTCGGCCGCTCCGACCACATCCTGCGACAGCGGGAGCAGGTAGTAGATCGCGATCACCCCGAAGAAGGTGGCGAGGAACCGGACGACCGCACCCGTGAGCGCCCGCCGTCGTTCGCTCGCCGTCAGTTCGGCGAGTCGGCGGGGGCTCACCGTCGGAGCCTCACGGGTCCAGGTTGGCCCGGCGACCGGCGGGAGCGCAGGAGGCTCGCCGGAAGGCTGTCGCCGAGGCCGCGGCGTTAGGGCGGCGATAGGGTTGTCGCAGGAGGGCGGTGGTGACGATCGGCGGTGATGCGGCTGGCGGCGGGACCGTTCCGGTCTTCTTCCTCTCCGACAGCACGGGCATCAGCGCCGAGACGATGGGCAACGCGCTCCTCATCCAGTTCCCGGAGCTGCGGTTCGAGCGGCGGTTGATTCCGTTCATCACCACGGTGGAGGAGGCGCACCGGGTGGTGGCGATCCTGGACGAGGCGATGGACGGCCCGACCACGCCGCTGGCGTTCTCCACTACCGCGGTGACCGAGATCCGTGACGAGTTGCACCAGTCGCGGTGCCCGCTGATCGACTTCTTCGACCTGCACATGTCCCGCGTCGAGTCGATCCTCGGGGTGTCCGGACTGCGGATCGCCGCTCGGCTGCACGGGCTCGGCGATGTGCAGCGCTACAACACCCGGATGGCCGCCGTGGAGTACGCCATCGAGCACGACGACGGTCAGAGCCTGCGGGCACTGGACAAGGCGGACGTGATCTTGCTGGCGCCGTCGCGCTGCGGAAAGACGCCGACCACGATGTACCTGGCCCTGCAGCACGGGATCTTCGTCGCCAACTACCCGCTGGTGCCTGAAGATCTCGACTCCTACGACCTCCCGCGTCCCGTACGGGAGCTGCGCAACCGCTGCTACGGCATCACGACGACCCCGGCCCGGCTGACGCAGGTCCGGAACGAGCGCAGACCCAACTCGCGGTACGCGTCGCTGGAGCAGTGCAGCTACGAGCTGCGTCAGGCGGAGGCCCTGTACCGGAACCATCGCATCCCGGTGATCAACTCCTCCGCCAAATCGGTGGAGGAGATGTCGACCGTGATTCTGCAGTTCCTCAAGCAGAGCTGAGGCGGTCTCGCGGAGCACAGTGGTCCGGTCTGTTACGTCGTCGACATCTGACGTCTCGCACAGTGAGCACGCCTTCGTGATCCCGCTCACGGGCGCCCGTCACACTTCGGCGCCGGCCACGCGGGGCCTGGCCATCGCGTGCCCGACCTCCCGTGATTGTGCTGAGTCATACCAGATCGCGCATTGGTCTAGTTTTGGAACCACTTCATGACTGGTACGCACCGTCATGATGATTCGCCGATGATGACAAGAAAGGGTCCCCCGATGAGCACCACCGTTCCATCCGGCAACACGAATTCCCCCAACGTCCGGTGGTTCTCCGAGCTCGGCTTGGCCGATCTGGAGCAGGTGGGCGGTAAGAACTCCAGTCTCGGGGAGATGATCTCGAATCTCTCGGGTCTGGGTGTGCGGGTGCCCGATGGTTTTGCGACGACGGCGGACGCCTACCGCAGCTTCATCGGGGACACCGGTCTGGCCGACCAGATCACGGCCGAGCTGGCGGAACTCGACACCGACGACGTGCGGGCGCTGAGCGCGGCGGGGGAGCGGATTCGGGCGTTGGTGGTGGCCCAGTCGTTCCCTCCGGAGCTGGAGGCCGAGATCCGCGCCGCGTACGAGAGTCTCGTGGGCGGGGACGCCGAGGTCGAGACTGAGGTGTCGTTCGCGGTGCGCTCGTCGGCGACGGCGGAGGACCTGCCCGACGCGTCGTTCGCGGGGCAGCAGGAGACGTTTCTGAACGTGCGGGGGATCGACGCGATCCTGACGGCGATCCGCGAGGTGTTCGCGTCGTTGTACAACGATCGGGCGATCGCCTACCGGGTGCACCACGGGTTCGCCCACGAGCAGGTGGCACTCTCCGCGGGGGTGCAGCGGATGGTGCGGTCGGACCTGGGGGCGTCGGGGGTGATGTTCACGATGGACACCGAATCGGGCTTCACTGACGCGGTCTTCATCACGTCCTCGTACGGGCTGGGCGAAGCCGTGGTCCAGGGGGCGGTGAATCCAGATGAGTTCTACGTCTACAAGCCGGCGCTGAATGCGGATCGGCCGGCGATCCTGAAGCGGCAGATCGGCGGCAAGGCGACCAAGATGGTCTACACCGCGGACCGGACCGTGGGGAAGACGACGGAGTTCGTGGACGTGCCGGAGCCCGAGCGAGGGCTGTTGTCGTTGACCGACGCCGAGGTGACCGAGTTGGCGAGGCAGGCGGTGACCATCGAGCAGCACTACGGGCGGCCCATGGACATCGAGTGGGGCAAGGACGGCTTGGACGGGCAGCTCTACATCCTCCAGGCCCGGCCCGAGACCGTGCAGTCCCGGGTGAGTGCCGGATCGGTACAGCGCTACCGGATGGGCGAGAAAGGGCCTGTCTTGATCGAGGGGCGGGCCATTGGGCAGCGTATCGGTGCCGGGCCGGTCCGGGTGCTCCGCACGGTCGAGCAGATGCACGAATTCGTCCCCGGCGAGGTGCTGGTGGCCGACATGACGGATCCGGACTGGGAGCCGATCATGAAACGGGCCTCGGCGATCGTGACGAACCGGGGTGGCCGGACCTGTCACGCGGCGATCATCGCCCGCGAGCTCGGCATCCCGGCGGTGGTCGGGACGGGCGGGGCGACCCGGGAACTGGCCGACGGCCGCGCAGTGACGGTCTCGTGCGCGGAGGGCGACACCGGATTCATCTACGACGGCCTGCTCGACTACACGATCGAGTCGACCGAACTGGGCGCGATGCCGGACATTCCGGTGAAGATCATGATGAACGTCGGCACCCCCGACCAGGCGTTCGCGTTCTCCCGGCTGCCGCACGCCGGGATCGGGCTGGCCCGGTTGGAATTCATCATCAACCGGCAGATCGGCATCCATCCCAAGGCGCTGCTCGAGCTGGACACGCTGGCCGAACCGCTGAAGTCCAGCATCCAAGCGTCGGTCGCCGCCTACGACTCCCCGCGGGACTACTTCGTCACCCGGGTCGCCGAAGGAGTCTCGATGCTGGCCGCGGCGTTCGCGCCCGAGCCGGTGATCGTACGGATGAGCGACTTCAAGTCCAACGAGTACGCCAACCTGGTCGGCGGCGAGCTGTACGAGCCGCACGAGGAGAATCCGATGATCGGGTACCGGGGCGCCTCCCGGTACCTGTCGCCGGAGTTCGCCGACTGCTTCGCCATGGAGGCCGAGGCCCTGCGCTACGTCCGCGACGAGATGGGCCTGACCAACGTGAAGATCATGATTCCGTTCGTCCGCACCCTCGCCGAGGCCGAGGGCGTGATCAACCTCCTGGCCGAGCACGGCCTACGACGCGGCGAGAACGACCTGCAGGTGGTGATGATGTGCGAACTGCCGTCCAACGCCGTCATCGCCGACCAGTTCCTTGATCACTTCGACGGTTTCTCCATCGGCTCCAACGACATGACTCAGCTGACCCTCGGCCTGGACCGTGACTCCGCCCTGGTGGCCGCCGGCTTCGACGAACGCGACCCCGCCGTGCTGCACATGCTCGAGTTGGCCATCACCGCCTGCAAGAAGCGCGGCAAGTACGTCGGCATCTGCGGGCAGGGACCCTCCGACCACCCCGACCTCGCCGAATGGCTCCTGAAGCAGGGCATCGAATCCATGAGCCTCAACCCCGACACCGTCGTGGACACGTGGCAACGCCTGGGGAAGCTCGTCTGAGCCGGATGTTTACATTGTAAACTCACGGCGGTAGAGTTCCGTCATGGGGGAGGACGAGACGCATCGCGACCCGTACGTCGACGGCGTGCTGGTCCCCGATGAACAGATCATCGGGCACTTCGACGCGGGTCCGGCCGGCGTCGGGCCCATGGTGGACGTGAAGTCCGGCGACTTCTATCCGAGCCTGCCGGCAGCGGAGTCCGCAGCCCTGGATTCGCCCACTGACTAGACGCCGCAGGGGGTTTACAGTCAGGCATGACCACTGCCCCGACCGGCGCTTCCGTGGCGGCGTCGTCGACGCAGAAGATCAACTTCGCGACTCCGGAGACCGGGCTGACCGCGGCCGAGGTGTCCGAACGGGTTGCGAACGGCCGGGTCAACGCCGTCGATACCCCGACGAGTCGCACCCTCGGGCAGATCGTGCGGGCCAACGTGCTGACGCCGTTCAATGGACTGCTCGGCCTGCTGGCGGTGATCACGTTGTTCACCGGCCGCTGGCAGAACGCCCTCTTCGGCCTCGTCATCATCGCCAACAGCGGGATCGGTGTCTTCCAGGAGTTGCGCGCCAAGCGGACGCTCGACCGCCTGGCCGTTCTCAACGCTCCGCACGCGGCCGTGGTCCGGGACGGCCGGACGACGGAGCTGGCCGTCGGGGACGTCGTGGCCGACGACCTGGTCGAACTGCGGATCGGTGACCAGGTCGTGGCCGACGGCGTCGTCCGATCGTCCGAGGGCCTCGAAATCGACGAATCACTGCTGACCGGAGAGTCCGATCCGATCGCGAAGCTCCCCGGAGCCACCGTCTTGTCCGGCTCGATCGTCGTCGCCGGCACCGGCCGCTTCCAGGCCACGGCGGTGGGGGCGGAGGCCTACGCCACCAAGCTCACCAGCGAGGCCAGGCGCTTCCAGGTGGTCGCCTCGGAACTGGTGCGCGGCACCAATCGCCTGCTGAAGTGGATCTCGATCATGATGGTCGTCGTCGGGCCGCTGCTGATCTGGAGCCAGTTCCGCAGCGACGCCGACGATTGGCGGGACGCCGTCACCGGGACGGTGGCGGCCATCATCGGCATGATCCCCGAGGGTCTCGTGCTGTTGACCAGCGTGGCCTTCATGCTGGCGATCGTCACCCTGGCGAAGAAGCAGACCCTGGTCCAGGAGCTGCCGGCGGTCGAGGTGCTGGCCCGGGTCGACGTGGTCTGCCTGGACAAGACCGGCACCTTGACCTACGGCGACATCGCGTTCGAGCGGATGCAGCTGCTCGACGGTGCCGGCGAGGATGACGTGCGCCGCGCGCTCGCCCTGTGCTCGACCAGCGACGACGCCAACGCGACGGCCAGCGCGCTCGCCGTGCCGTTCGCGGGCGACAACCTGCCGGCGGCACCGTGGACTCGGACCGGCGGCATCCCGTTCTCCTCGGGCCGCAAGTGGTCCGCGGTCGGAGCGGAGGGGCACGGCACCTGGGTCTTGGGGGCGCCGGAGATGGTGCTGCCCGAAACCGAGGTTGCCGCCGGCGCCGACGGCGCACGGCAGGCGGCGCGAGCGGCCGCCGACCTGATCGCCCGGGAAGGCAAGCGCGTTCTGGTCCTCGCCGCCGCGCCCGCCGACTTGATCGGTGAGCCCGCGGCGCTCTCACTACCCGACGGCCTCAGGCCGCAGGCACTGCTGGTGTTGTCGGAGCGGGTCCGCACCGACGCGGAGGAGACCTTGCGCTTCTTCGCCGACCAAGGCGTCGCGCTCAAGGTGATCTCGGGGGACAATCCCCGTACGGTCGGCGCCATCGCGACCCGGGTCAAGCTGCCCGGCATCACCGACGCCTCGGACGCCGTCGACGCACGGACGCTGCCGGAGAATCTCGACGCGCTGGCGGACGTCCTGGACACCCACAGTGTGTTCGGACGGGTCACTCCGCAACAGAAACGTGCGGTCGTCGCGGCGCTGCAGAGGCGTGGCCACGTCGTCGCCATGACCGGCGACGGGGTGAACGACGCCATGGCCCTCAAGGACGCCGACATGGGTGTCGCGATGGGCAACGGCGCCGCCGCCACCCGGGCGGTGGCTCAGGTGGTCCTGCTGGACGGCAAGTTCTCACACCTCCCGGACGTCGTGGCCGAGGGCCGGCGGGTGATCGCCAACATCGAGCGTGCCGCCAATCTCTTCCTGGTCAAGAACGTGTACTCCTTGGTGCTGGCTTTGATCATCATCGTGCGGGGCGTGGCCTACCCGCTCGCCCCGATCGAGCTGACCTTCATCTCGGTCACCACGATCGGGATCCCGGCCTTCTTCCTTGCTCTCGGACCGAACACCCGCCGCTACGTGCCGGGCTTCCTGGGTCGCGTGCTGCGTTTCTCGGTGCCCGCCGGCTTGATCATCGCCGTCGGCGGCTACGTGGGCTACGAGGTCGTCCGCCGCGTCGAACCCGCCGCCGGTGCCATCGCCTCCCGTACTGTGGTGACGCTCGTCATCCTCGTCGCCTCGCTGTGGGTGCTGACGATCATGGCCCGCCCGCTGGCCGGGTGGAAGCTGCTGCTCGTCGGGGCCATGGTGGCGCTGGTGGTCGTCGTGATCTTGGTTCCGGCCCTGTCCGGCGGCATCTTCCTGATGGAGCCCACCCCGCAGCGGGTGCTGATCGCGGTGATCATCGGCGGGGTCTGCGCCGTGGCCATCGAGCTGACCACCCGCGGGGTGGCCATGGTTGCCCGCGGCGCCGAGCCGGCGACCGCGAAGCCGCGACGAGCGGCCGCCTGAGATGGGCCACATCCACCCGGCGGCCACCATCGCCAGCTCCGCCGTCGTGACGGGCGACGTGACCATCGGGCCGGGTTCTCGCGTCCTGCACGGCGCGATCGTCAACGGCGGTCTCGGGCCGGTCGTCGTCGGGGCCGACGTGGTGATCATGGAACACGCGCTGCTCCGGGCGCGCGCCAGCCACCCGCTGCGGGTCGGGGACGCCGTGCTGATCGGACCGCACACCCACCTCAATGGCACCACGGTGGAGGATGAGGTGTTCATCGCCACAGGGGTGTCGATGTTTCCCGGATCCGTGGCGGGGACGCGATGCGAGCTCAGGATCAACAGCGTGCTGCACGTCAACTCCGTGCTCGAGCCGGACACCGTCGTGCCGATCGGTTGGATCGCCGCCGGTAGTCCCGCCCAGCTGTTCGCACCCGATCAGCATGAGGATCTCTGGCCCGTGCAAGAACCGCTCGATTTCCCCGGCACCGCCTACGGCGTCCCCCGCGGGACCTCCATGCGCGAGATCATGCGGCGGCAGTCGGCCGCCTTCGAATCCCTCGACTGATCGACCGCCGACCTCAACGACGGTTCGGCAGAACGTCGGCCGTCGGCGCCGATCTTGGCCCACTTCAGGTAGGTCCGCGCCAGCGCGGTCTGCAGCAGATCCTCCTCGGTCGGCGCATCACCGGCGATCAGCTGCGCGAAGTTCAACAGCGGACCCGGATCGTCGACCCAGGCCGTGAAGTCGGCGACGGTCCGAGATGGGGCTGCGGAGTTCTGCACCACGAGCTCTTCCTTCACCACGATCACCTCGCCTCGAGGTCCCGCCTCGCTCACAACCGAAGAACGCTTCGACTATGACCTGCGGTTGACACGTCGACCCAAAGCTCGCGTCAGCTCTCAGCAGACTGGCAGAATCTCGAAGGATCCGCGGCGTGCCCCAGCGCGCTGTGTCGTGTGCCGCCACACTGCGTACGGCGCAGCGGCAAAGCCCGAATTCTGCTGCGCGAGCCGCCACGTGGCGGGAAACGGCATCGGATTCGCCGCCGTGGCGGTCGCCGAGGATCGATCACCCACCTGGCTCGGATTCTCGTTTCACCTGAGCGTCTCAGCTCGGCGACCTACATTTACTGACGTGAGGAAGCGCTGGCTGATCGTGCTGATCACGGCGGCGGCGCTCGTCGCCGTACCGCTGGTCGTCGCCTCGCGTCCCGCCGCCGGCTCGTCGCTCGCGGCGCCGGAGCTGGCCCGGCGGATCCAGGCGTCCGGGGCGGTGACCTGGTCGGGTCAGGTCGCCAGCACCGGGGGTCTGCAGATCCCCGACAGCGACGGATTCGCGAATCTGGCGGAGGTGCTCGGCGAGCCCAACCAGCTCCGGGTCTGGTGGCGAGGACCGGAGGACTGGCGCATCGACCGGATCCGAAGCACGGGGGAGACCGACCTGTTCTTCAACGGTCACGTGCTGGTGCGCTGGGTCTTCGAGGCGCAACGAGCGACGATCGCCCCGGTGTCGGAGGTGCGACTGCCGGACGCCTCCGATTTGCTGCCCTCGACGCTGGGCCGGCTGCTGCTCGACGGAGCGCGACCCGAGGATCTGTCCAGACTGCCGGCACGACGGATCGCCGGCGTCGACACCACCGGGTTGCGTCTCGAGCCGAGCGACGGCGCGAGCCGGATCGCGCGGATCGATCTGTGGGCCGAGCCGGAGACCGGGCTACCACTGGCGGTGGAGGCGTACGGTATCGCCGACCGCCGTCCCGCCCTCAGCACGACGGTGACCGCGGTGGACTTTCGCGCACCTTCGATCGGCAGCACCGCGTTCGATCCCGCGCCGAGCGTCGAGCTCGCGTACGAGGACGCCGTCGACGTGGCCGCGGCCGCCAACGCCTTCGCTCCATTCGATCTGCCGGTCCGTCTGGCCGGTCTGGGTGCGCGCGGAGGCGAGGACCCGGGCGCCGTCGGCGTCTACGGCCTCGGCCCGACGTCGCTGATCGCAGTGCCGCTCCGGCGGGAGGTGGCCCGACCCCTGCGGTCTCAGCTCCGGGACAGCGCGGCCGCGCAGGAGTCCGACCTCGGTATCCAGGTCGCAGCCGGACCCATCGGGCTGCTGCTCACGCGGCGGTCGCAGGAAGGCAGCTTCCTGCTGGCCGGCACGGTCACCGAAGCGACGCTGGAGCGGGCGGCGACGGAGCTGCTGTCGCGATGATCCGCACCCGCGCGCTGACCAAGCGCTACGGCGAACTCCGCGCCGTCGACGCCGTCGACCTGGCCGTGGCCGAGGGCGACGTCTACGGCTTCCTCGGCGCCAACGGCTCCGGCAAGACCACCACGGTACGGATGCTGCTCGGGCTCGTACTGCCGACGTCCGGCGAGGCCGAGGTTCTCGGCGAACCGATGCCCGCGGGCCGGATCCGAGTGCTGCCCCGAATCGGCTCACTCGTCGAGGGTCCCGGTGCCTACCCGCATCTCTCGGGCCGGGGCAATCTCGCCCTCCTGGACGCGACCGGCGCGGATCGCACACCGCGCCGCACCCGGGGGATGCGGATCGACGAGGTGTTGCACGAGGTGGGGCTGGACCCCGGCGATCGACGGCCGGTCAAGACCTACTCCCTCGGCATGCGGCAGCGGCTGGGCCTGGCAGCGGCCCTGATGCGGCGGCCGAAGCTGTTGATCCTCGACGAGCCGACCAACGGCCTGGATCCGCAGGGTATCCAGGAGATCCGCCGTCTGCTGCTCCGGCTGAACGTCGCCGGCACGACGATCTTCCTGTCCAGCCACCTGCTCGCCGAGATCGAGCAGATGTGCACGCGGGTCGGCGTCCTCGACCGTGGGCGGCTGGTGCTGCAGGAGCGGCTGGACGTGCTGCTGGCCCCGAACGGAGTCGTGGCCGTCCGGACGCCGGAGGCCGTCCGCTGCGCGGGTCTGCTCGGCGACGCCGTGCTGTCGGTGGAGCAGGACCGGTTGCTCGTCCGTTCGTCCGACTCCACCGGGCTCAACCGCTATCTGGTGAGCGCCGGTGTGCCCGTACGCGAGATCGGCCCGCAGCGCCGCGACCTCGAGCACATCGTCCTCGACGCGGTGAACGGCCGGTGATCGGCGGGACGATCACCGGGGTGATCGGGGTCGAGCTGATCAAGATGCTGCGGCGTCCGCGGACCTGGGTGAGCATCGGCATGCTGGTCGCACTGCCGACCCTGGTGGCGATCCTGCTCGCCGTCACCGATCTCGCCCCCCGACCGGGCACGGGGCCGCCGTTCCTCTCGGCCGTGCTCAACGACGGCACGCTTTATCCGCTGGCCGCGCTCGGGGTCGTGCTGCCGCTCTTCCTGCCCATCGCCGTGGCGGTGCTCGGCGGCGACGCCATCGCCGGCGAGAGCCAGACCGGAACCCTGCGCTACCTGCTCGCCCGGCCCGTCGGACGCACCCAGCTGCTGGCGGCCAAGCTCGTCAGCGTCGTGGCGTTCGTCCTCATCGCCGTTCTGGTCGTCGCAGGAGTCTCCTACGTAGAGGGCCGGCTGCTTCTCGGGGACGCGCCGGCCACCGGGACCGTGAGTCTCAGCGGCTCGACGCTGACCTCGGAGGACCTGTCGTGGCGGACGGCGCTCGCCATCGGCTACGTCGTGGTCTCGATGCTGGGCGTCGCCGCCGTCGCCTTGTTCTTCTCGACCCTGACCACGTCGTCCCTCGGCGCCGCGCTCGGCACCATCGGGTTGTTGATCGCCTCCACCGTGCTGCTGGGGCTGGACGCCGCCGAGGCGCTGCACCCGTACCTGCCGACCCGCTACTGGCTCTCCTTCGTCGATCTCTTCCGCGACCCGATCCTGTGGACCAATGTCCTCCGCGGACTCGGGGTCCAGCTCGGCTACCTGGTCGTCTTCTGCCTCGCCGCCTGGGCCAACTTCACCACCAAGGACATCGTCGACTGAGCCTGAGCAACCAGATCGCGAGAAGTAGGTTCTCCCGCTTCTGGGTGCCGGAAACCCGGGAAAACCTACTTCTCGGCGACATCAGCAGCGGGCCTCGGTGGGTGATCGCGGCAGCTCCGGGCCGAGCACTGAGCTCAAAGCCGCGAGGACCACGGGGTCGGCGGGGAGCCCGCCGTGGGTGGTGGTCGAGCCCGGGCAGGCGTCCTGGACCAGCAGGTTCAGTGCACCGGCGAGGGTCGCCGAATCCACTGGGGTGACGACCTCGTCGTCGTCGGTCCGGACCGTCACCCACTGCGGTCCGTCGGGGGTCTCGTCGCCGGCGTTGAGGCGGCGGAGCAGGTCGCTGTCCGGGGCCAGTTGCTCACACGCGGGCGGGCAGCCACCGGCCAGATCGCGGCCCAGGGCCGCCTGGCTCGAGCCGTGGTGCGGCGAGCCGAGGGTCAGTACCCGGCGGGCGACCGCGGCGCCGCCGTGGTCGCGCACCCAGACGCGGGCCACCACGCCGCCGGCCGAGTAGCCGATGACGTCGACCGAGGGCGCCCCGGTCTCCTGTCGTACGTCGTCGGCGATGTCCCCGAGTCGCGCCGCCTGCGCCCCCAGATCGCCGGTCCCGCCGTCGACCGGCTCGACCACCCGCACCGTTCGGCCCAGACCGCGCAAAGCGGTCGCCAGGGGAGCGAGAGAGGTGGTGTCGCCGCCGTAGCCCGGCACGAGCAGCACGGGACCCGGTCGGTCCTGCGGAACCGGGGTTGTGCTCACCGACATCGACCGCAGCAACAACGCCGCCACGAGGGCCATGACGACGAACCCGACCAGCGCGGCCGAGCTCACCACGAGCCGCCGACGCTGAGGCGAGAGGGCGTCGAGCACGCCTTCAGGCTGTAGCCTGTCGCCCCTGTTCCTTGAGGTTTGGCGGCGTCCAGGTGCGTGCATCGCAAGGCCGACGAGGAAGGGCTACCGGGTCGTAACGCGACCGAGGAGAACGCAGCGAGGTGCGTCTGGGCGTCGCGAAACTCAAGAGACAGGGGCGTCAGGCTACTGGGAAGTGGGAGCAACCTCGTGTTCGGAGTTCAGCACCCAACCCTGCTCCCCGGCCAACCGGTCGGCCTCCTCGGGTCCCCAGCTGTCGTCGGGGTACGTGATCACCTGGGGTCGCTGGTCGACGAGCAGCGGGGCGAAGGCCGCGAAGGCGTGGGCCAGTCCGTCACCGGTGGTGAAGAGTGAACGGTCGCCGCGGAACACGTCGTAGAGCAGCGAGGTGTAGGGCTCCATGGCCTGGTCGTTGAGCTCACCGAGTTGCAGTACCTGGTCGATCGTGTCGATGAGCAGCTCCGGGCCGGGCCGCTTGACGGTCATGGTCAGCTCGATCGCCCCCTTGCTCTTGAGGTCGAAGGCGAGCACCCCGGTGTGTCGACCGGCCGAGTGCAGCGGTCCCTCCGGGGGTCGGAAGACCAGGCTGACCCGCTGTGCGCTGGCGGCCAGCCGCTTGCCCGTTCGCAGCAGGAACGGCACCCCGCGCCAGCGGTCGGTGTCGACCCAGAGCTTCGCCGCCACGAAGGTGTCGGTCGTCGAGTCGTCGGCGACACCCTCGGTCTGCCGGTAGCTCGCGAACTGCCCGAGCACGACCTCGTCCGGGTTCGAGCGGCCGGAAGGCGGCGATGACCGACTCGCGAGCGTTCTGCAGATCGTCGGCTCCGAAGGAGAGCGGCGGCTCCATGGCCACCTCGGCCGCCACCTGGAACAAATGCGTCACGAGCATGTCCAGCGCCGCGCCGGTCGCGTCGTAGAACCCTGCGCGGTCGGCGATGTCGAGCGTCTCGGGCACGTCGATCTGGACCTCGGCGATGAACTCGGAGTTCCAGACCCCACCGAAGAGCCGGTTGGCGAACCTCAGCAGGTGCAGGTTCTGAGTCGCCTCTTTGCCGAGGAAGTGATCGATGCGGTAGATCTGCTCCTCGTCGAAGGTCTCCCGTACGAGCGCGTCGAGCTCGGCGAAGCTCTCGGACGAGGTCCCGTACGGCTTCTCGTACACCGCCGTGACGCCCGCGTTCAACTTGTGGGTCTTGATCGCCTCCGTGGTCGGCGCAAAGGTCGACGGCGGGATGGCGAGATAGTGGATGATCTTCGGATCCGACCCGAGGTCCTGCTTCGCCTCGTCGATGACGTCGAGGAGGCTGCCGGGATCGTGGGATCGGAAGCCGCCGCCCGCGAAGAGCAGGTTCTCGGCGAAGGTCGCCCACGCGTCCGGCTCCGGCGCCTGGGCGAATTCGGTGAGAGAGTCGTGGAAGTGGCCGCGGAAGTCCTCGTGGGCGACGTCGCCCCGGCCGTTGCCGACGAGCTTCCACCGCTGCGGCAGCAAACCGCGTTTGAACAGCTGGTAGAACGCCGGGAGGACCATGCGTTTGGCCAGGTCGCCGGTCGCGCCGTAGAGGATGAAGACGGTCGGTTCGAGATCTTCTGCCACGCCCCCACGCTATGGGTCCAGTATGGACGGAGACAACGGGCGGGGCTCGGCGGCCGGCAACGGCCGCTCTCGCCGCCGCCGCCACCCGACCACCAGCACGGTGATCAGCGCCGCCGCGTAGGCCGCTCCCTGCACGAGGATCCAGTCGTCGAAGATGAACGCCACGTACATCGCGGCCCACAGGCTCAGCCACTCGACTCGCTGGGCCATGATCACCAGAACGACGAATGGCAGGGCGTACCACGGATACACCGGCGTCGCCAGCAGGATGCACCCGCCGTACAGCCAGCAACAGGTCACCAGGATGGGCTCGCTGCGCGACCGCCACAGGGCGAATCCGGCCAGCGCCACGCCGAGCCCGAGAGCCACCGGCAGGCGAGCGGGCTCCGGCAACCAGATGAGCAGCGCGAAGCGGCGGGCTCCGTCGTAGCCCTCCTCGGCGACGTAGCCGGGCAGGAAGCCGGCGGCGAGGGTGCCCACCACGAGGACGTGCGGAACGTACCCGGCGGCCGTGATCCCCGCCCCGGTCAGACTCGTCCGCCAGCGGCGGTCGGCCAGGAAAGCCGGGATCAGCAGCAGCGGGACGAGTTTGAGGCTGGCGGCCAGTCCGAGGAACAGCCCGGCGAGCCAGTGCCGGCGCCGAACCGCCGCCCAGCCGAGCCCGAAGACGGCCAGCGCGCACAGTGCGTCGAGGTGTCCACCGTTGGCGCCCTCCAGCAGGACCAGCGGGCTCGTCCCGTACACCAGCGCCCAGCGCCGCCGGTCCCCGAGGAAGCGGGCCAGCAACGCCGTGGTGACGACGACCGCGACACCGGCACCCATCCGGACGCCGAGCGTGCCGACGCTCCAGGGCACAACCGAGGCGATCAGGACGAACCACAGCTGAGCTCCGGGCGGGTAGATCGTCGGCACGCCGGGACGGTTGATCAAGATCTTGTCGCCGGGCGGGAAAAGGGTCTCCTCACGCAAGAAAGCCAGGGCCTCGTCCAGCGGGGGGTAGCGGTAGGGATTGATGCCGGCCAACTGCACACGGCCGTCCCACACGTAGCGGTAGACGTCGTCGCTGGTGAGGGGGAAGACCAGCAGGCCGATCGCCTGGATGACCACAGTGATGATCACGATGAACCGGAACGAGGCCTGTGGAAGATCTCGCCGGACCCACCAGGCGAGGGCGACGAACACGGCGCAGGCGACCAGGATGTGCCAGCCCCACTGGACGTGCCAGGCCATCGAGTAGACGATCGCCACGTCCGTCGCAACCAGGACGGCGGCACCGATCAGCAGGCGCACCTCAGCGACTCGTCCGCAGGGTGACGAAGACGCGGTGGTCGGCCCGCCACTCCTCGGCGACCACCATGTCCAAGGTGGCGGCGACCCGCTGCACCGTCCGCGCGCCGACAGCGGCCCACCCGAACGGTTCGGAGAGCGCGTTCGCGGTGCTCAGTTCCACCTCGTGTGCGTCGTCGCGGTCCGGGGAGCGGTCGACCTCACAGATGATCAGGCCACCGGGCGCCACCAGATCGCGACTGCGTCCGAGGAGGCGTGGCACGTCGCCGCCGATCCCGATGTTGCCGTCGAGCAGCAGCGCCGTGCCCCAGCGGCCCTCCCCGGGCAGTCGTTGATCGGATCCGGCGCCGGAGGGCCAGGCCGCCGCCCAGCCGGCTCTCGGCGACGGCCGCCGAGGAGATGTCGATGCCGAGGGCCGCCCGGCCCGGAACGGTGCAGTGCTCGCACCATCCGGCCGGGACCGCAGCCCAGATCGACCACCGGTGGCTCGCAGCGGGCGACGATCATCTCGTCGGAGGCGCTGGCCGCGTTTCGCCATCGGGTGGTGTCGAGGGTCAGCGGGTTCGCTCGTGCGCCGGTCCGGTCATGGGCGCCCGGTCCCGGGCGGCTCTCTCCGTCGCCGCTTTGGTAGAGCTGATCGAAGACCCGGTCCACCGGTTGCCGCCGCCGGCGGCAGATGATCTCCCCGTAGCGTTCGGAGATCCTCAGCGCCGGGTAGTGGTAGCTGATCTTCTCGACGTCGGCGGGCCGGTCGACGTCGGACAGCGGTGGCAGCAGCCGGATCGACAACCCCAGCGCTCCGAGCCGCGCCAACTGTGCGCCGCCGGTCCGGTCGGTCGACATCGGGATCCCGGAGAACACCGTCTCCGGGTCGACGCCGCGGAGGCCGATCGCCCAGAACCCGCCGTCGTCGCACAGGCCGAGAACGGCGTCGGCGCAGTCCCAGTCGCTGTCCAGCAGCTCCGCTGTGACCTGCGGCGTGTCCATGCCGATCAGCAGCACCGGCCGACGCGAGCCGTCGTCGCTGTCGGTGAAGGCCCGGGCCAGACCGATCGTTCAGTGTGCCTTCCGGTTGCGCTACGACCTCGAAACCCTCGTCCCAGCCGTACGGATCGCCCTGCCAGGCCAGGATCCGCCGCGGAATGCCGCTGGCCCGGACCGCCGCCAGGGTGTCGGCGAGGGAGGCCGCCGCCAGCGACGCCGCCTCGGCCGGGGTGAACTCGGTGTGCAGGCGCGTCTTGACCCGTCCGGCCAACGGCTCCTTGGCCAGCACGATCACGGCGTGCGGACCGATCGGCAGTCAGCGGCTCGCTCATCGGTTGATCGCCGCCCTCATGTCGCGGACCGCCCGCCAGGCGCCGAGCGGCGTCCCGGTGACCTTCGACCGCCCGAGCCGCGGCCGGTAGTCGACCGCAGACCTCGTCGATCCGCCAGCCGGCGTCGGCCGCGCGCACCACGGTCTCGGCCGGATAGCCCGAGCGTCGATCCTGCAGCTGGAGTCGGAGGAGACCACTCCGGCGGGCCGCCCGCATCGGACCAAGATCGTGCAGGCGCACGCCGGTCCGGCGCCGGATCCGGTCGACGAGCGCCCGATTCGCCCAGCGCAGCCGCCACGACTGTGCCCGTCGCGCCGACGGGCCGGCGGGCCCCGAGCATCAGATCGACTGGCCGTCGTCGAGCAGGGGCTCGACGACGCTGGGGCAGCTGCTGCGGATCGAGACTCGCGTCCGCGTCCATCACCGCCACGATCGCGGCCTCGGCGGCGAGCAGGCCGGCATGACACGCGGCGCCGTAGCCCCGCTGAGCTGCGCGGCACCACCGTGGCCCCGTGTGCGACAGCGATCTCGACCGAGCGATCGGTCGAACCGTTGTCGACGACGATCACCCCGAGTCACCGGGCATCCGGCTCAGCACCCACGGCAGCGCCTGCTCCTCGTTCAGGCACGGCAGGACGACGTCGACCGAGGAGGGGACAGGCACAACTCGACGCTAGAGCGGGCTGGTTCCGGTTCGACAGCACCGAACGCTTTCGGACCGCTTACGAACTCGCCTGGCGGCCCGCCGCGGCTCGTCGGAACCGAATGCTGATGCCTAGTCTGGTCGATCATGGCCGCCCGCATCCTGGTCGTCGAGGACGATCGCACCATGGCCGAGGTCCTGCTCGCCTACCTCGGCGGGGCGGGATACGAGGTCGAGTGGTCGCGCCGACGGCACCGAGGCCGCTCACGTGTGGCAACGCTACGCTCCGGCCGTCGTGATCTTGGACATCATGCTGCCCGGGCTGTCCGGACTGGAGTTGCTGCGCCGCCGACGTCGGGTCGGGGATCATGCCGCGGTGATCGTCCTCTCGGCTCGCGGTGAGGAGGAGGACCGACTGGTCGGCCTGGAGACCGGGGCCGACGACTACGTCGTCAAGCCGTTCTCGCCGCGCGAGGTGGTGCTCCGCGTCGAGGCGCTGCTGCGACGGACCGACCGCCTCGCCGGTGCCCAGCTGCTGAACACCGTGCTGGACGTCGGCGAACTGACACGTGGACTCCGCCGCCCGTCAGGCGAGCTTCCAGGGCCGAGACCTGAGCCTGACCACCCGCGAGTTCGACCTGCTCGCCTTCCTGGCGGCCCATCCGGGGGAGACCTTCGGCAAGGAGGAACTGCTCCGCCGGGTCTGGGGCTGGGACTTCGGCGACACCTCGACGGTCACCGTCCACGTTCGGCGACTCCGGGAGAAGCTCGAACACGATCCGTCCGACCCCAAGGTGGTGCTGACCGTCGGTCGGCAGGGATACCGGATGGCCGCGGGAGAAGAAAGTTCCCACTCGTGACCGACGCAATTGTCTGTCGCGCTCCGCGCTCCGGGGTCCCGAGCGGCCCAACGTCTCGCTCGTTCGATCCCGATTCCGGACGACGACCGATCCGATCAGCTCGCTTCGCTCGCGGGGCGCGTCGCCCGGAATCGCTCCTCACTCGCGAGAAGCGCCACTCGTGACCGACTTCGTGATCATCGTCGGGCTGACCGTGGGCGACCTGCGCAGCGATCGTGCTGCTCGGCGCCGGCCTGCTCCATCTGGTCCGGGGCCGATCCCTGCGCTACCAGTTGCTGATCGCGACGTTGCTGCCGGTGGTCGCGGTCGCTGCCACCGTGTTGATCAACGTACGATTCATGTTCTTGTCGAGCTCATGACTCGACGGTGGTCCTGGTCGCGCTGGGGACCGCGGTGGTGCTCGCGTTGGTGGGGGCCTGGCTGCGTGATGCGCCGGGTCGCCAGCGGCTCGGCGCAGCTCGGCGCCGGTCTGCAGCAGCTGGTCGCGGACACGACGGCCCCGGGCCCCCAGCCGAACTCCACTGCGCCGCGTTCGGCCGACCTCGTCACGACTGCTCCGGTTCCCGAGGAGCTCTCGTCCGTCATCCGACGATCTCCAGGAGACCCGGCGGACCCTGACCGAGGCACGCGAGCGCGAGCGTGCGGCCGAGGACGCGCGGCGGGAACTGGTCGAGCTTCATGTCCCACGACCTGCGGACGCCGCTGGCCGGCCTGCGGGCGCTCTCCGAGGGTCTCGCAGGACGGAGTGATCACCGACGTACCCCGGGCCCTGGCTCATCTCACGCGCGACGGTGACGCGGATGTCGCATCTGGTGGACGATCTCTTCGAGTTGTCGCGGGTGCAGGGGACCGCCGAGCCGAAGGTGCGCGACGCTGGTGTCGGTCAGTGAGTTGATCACCGACGTCGCGTCGGAGGCCACGGCCGCGGCGGCCGCTCAGCCAGGTGAACCTCGATGCCGACGTGCCGCCGCGCGACCGCCTGTCGGTGTTCGGCTCGGCCGACGATCTGGCCCGGGCGTTCGGCCAACCTGGTCGCCAACGCCGATGCGCCACACCCAACCGGAGGAGACCGTCCGGCTGATCGCCGGACCGCGCCGAGGACGGGCGCGTCCGGGTCGCCGTGATCGACGGCTGCGGAGGCATCCCGGAGGAGAATCTGGGCCGGGTCTTCGACGTCGGGCTGGCGCGGGCACCCCGTCCCGGAGCGGTGACGACGGCGGTGCCGGTCTCGGACTGGCCATCGCGCGCGGGGTGGTCGAGTCGCACGACGGCCGGATCGCGGTCAGCAACGTCTCCGGCGGCTGTCGCTTCGAGCTGCGACCTGCCGATCGACCCGACCGTCGTGAGGGTGTTGCTGACCGGTGGCGCAGGCTTCATCGGCCGGCCGCACGGCGGCTCGGTTGGCCACCGAGCACGAGGTACGGATCTTCGACCTCGCGGCCGACGTCCGTGACGACGTGTGCGACCTGGAGCGCGTACGCCGTGCGACCGAGGGCTGCGATGTCGTGGTGCATCTGGCGGCCAAGGTCGGGCTCGGGGTCGACCTGTCCGACCTCGACAGCTACGCCCAGCAGAACGACGTCGGCACGGCCGTCGTGCTCCGGGCCGCCGCCGAGGCAGAGGTCCCGCGGATGGTCTACGCCTCCTCCATGGTGGTGTACGGGGAGGGCACCTATCGCTGCGCGGCCCACGGCCCGGTCCGCCCGCCGGCCCGCAGCCGGACCGATCTGGATGCGGGCCGCTTCGATCCGCCGTGCCCGGCCTGTGGTGGGCACATCGAGTCGGACCTCGTTCCGGAGTCGGCGCCGCTGGATCCCCGCAACGTGTACGCCGCCACCAAGGTGCACGGCGAGCACCTGGCCGCCGCCTGGGCCCGGGAGACCATGGGTACGGTGGCGGCGCTGCGTTTCCACAACGTCTACGGCGCCGGTCTGCCGCGGGACACGCCGTACGCGGGAGTCGCCGCTTTGTTCGTGTCCCGTCTGGCGGCCGGGCGACCACCCGAGGTGTTCGAGGACGGTCAGCAGCGGCGGAACTTCGTCCACGTGGACGACGTGGCGGAAGCGGTGACCGCCGCCGTGGGCGCTGACCTCGCGTCCGGGGTCACGCCGATCAACATCGGCTCGCCCCGCGTGACCACGATCGGCGAGATGGCGGCACTGCTCAGCGCCACGGTCGGAGGTTCGGAACCGGTGATCACCGGCCGGTACCGGCTCGGCGACGTGCGACACATCACCGCCGATTGCCGGACGGCGGAACGCGTCCTGGGTTGGCGAGCCGGTATCGACCTGGACGACGGCGTGAAGGATCTGGTCGACGGTGGCGCCGTTCGCATTCCGTAAGGCGCAAAGACCGGGTTTGCCACCAGACTGATCACATGGCTCAAGGGCAGACGGCCGCGCGACCAGCATGGTGGCCGCACTTCACCAGCACTCTGCGCTCGACGGCGCTGACGGCCCGCCTGGGCCGGGTGCTCGGGATCGCGATCGGCATCTGTTTCCTGACCGGCCTGCTGAGCTACTACCAGTACCTGCCGTGGTCGTGGTTGCCGAATCCGGCGGTGCCGGTCTGGGGTTACCGGCTCACCCAGGGCGTCCACGTGGCCACCGGGATGGCGATCATTCCCGCTGCTTGCTGGTGAAGCTCTGGTCGGTGTACCCGAACCTCTTCCGCTGGCCGCCGGTCCGCTCGGTCAGGCACGGCCTGGAGCGGCTCTCGGTGGCGATCTTGGTGTCCTCGGCGCTGGTCCAGGTGTTCACCGGCTTCTTCAACACCCTCGACTGGTATCCCTTCCCCTGGGACTTCGCGACCGTCCACCTCTACCTGGCCTCCGTCCTGGTCGGGTCGATCCTGCTGCACGTCGGCCTCAAGCTGCCCGACATCCGCTACGGCCTCCAGACCAAACCCGTGGCCGAGGGCGACGTGCTTGACCGAGATCCCGTGGAACGAGAATCCGGAGTCGCACAGCAACGCCGGCCCGCTGCCTGCACCCGTGACCCCCGGGATCTCCCGGCGGGGCGTGCTGGCCGCGACCGGTGCCGGTCTCGGCGTCGTCTTGATCACCACGGTCGGTCAGACGGTGAAACCGCTGCAACCCGTGGGTCTGCTGGCCACCCGTCAGCCACAGCAGGGTCCGCAGGGCGTACCGGTCAACCGCACCGCCGAGGAGGCCGGGGTGATCGCCGCCGCGATGCGTCCGGACTGGCGGCTCGAGGTTGCGGGCCAACGGCCGTACACGCTCGACCTGGACGACCTCGAAGGCTTGGCTCGCTCCGAGGCGGAGTTCCCGATCAGCTGCGTGGAGGGCTGGAGCGCGAACGCGAGCTGGCGGGGTCTGAGTCTGCTCGAGGTGATCGAGCGCGCCGGGGGTAACGCCGAGTCGCGGATTCGGCTGGTCTCACTCGAGCAGGGTGGCTTCAGTTCCTCATCGGTGTTCGGGCCGCAGCTCCCGGCGGCCCTGCTCGCCACCCACATCAACGGCCAGCGCCTCAGTGTCGACCACGGCTATCCGCTGCGTCTGATCGCCCCGAACCGGGCCGGTGTGCTGAACACCAAGTGGCTCACCAGGATCGAGGTGCAGTGATCATGTCTGATGGGGTCGACTGGATGCGTTTCTGGCGGATCTTCCTGGCGATCGCCGGGATCGCCCTGCTGATCTTCGGGGCCAGCCGGCTCTTCACCAAGGTGCCGCTGACCATGCTCGTCTGGGTGGCCGTCTGGCTCGTGGCGGCCGTGATCATCCACGACGGCATACTCTCCCCGCTGGTGCTGACGATCGGTGCCGCGGTGCGGAGGTTCGTGCCCGACCGAGGCCGCCGGTATCTGCAGGCCGGGTTGATCATGGCCGCGATCGTGACCGTGATCGCCGTCCCGTTGATCTTTCGCCGTGGCACTCAGCCACCGAGCAAGACCCAGGTGCTGCAGGACTACGCGCTGAACTGGGGACTGCTGCTCGGCGTCATCGGCGCCGCGATGCTGATCCTGTACGCGATCCGGGTGGCGCGCGACAAGTCCCTGTCGTCTGGGTGACTGCCATCCGCAGGGTGGTCGTGGCATGCTGCGCGGATGAGGCCGTGGCTGGTGCTCGCGACACTGCTGCTCTTGTTCGCGGGCTGCGTGATGCCACCGAGGGCACACCTCCGCCCGGAGAAGCCGGCGAAGCATCCGGGGCCGAGTCGGCCGGTCGCTCGGTCGACATCGGGAACGGCCGCACGATGTTCCTGGAGTGCAAGGGGGAGGGCAGTCCGACCGTCATCCTCGAGTCCGGGATCCACGACTCCTCCGATTACTGGGTGAACGTCCAGCCGAACCCGCCGGCGATCGGCCCGGACGTTTTCAGCGGCGTCGCCGAACACACGCAGGTGTGTCGGTACGACCGGCCTGGCACGCTGATTCCCGGTGAGCAGGCCAGCCTCACCGACCGCTCGACCCCCGTCGCCAACCCGCGCACCATCGAGCAGGTGGCGACCGATCTCGACGCGCTGATCGAGGCGGCCGGCCTGGAAGGTCCGTTCCTGATGGTCGGGCACTCCTTCGGCGGCTGGCTGCAGACGTACTACACCCAGACCCGTGCCGACGCGGTCGAGGGCCTGGTGCTGGTCGACGCGTTCTCCGCCCGGATGCCCGAATTCATGGGCGACACCTGGACGTCGTACGCGCTCGTGCTGAACGACCCGTTGGGCACCGCGATCTCCAAGGACCCGGCCTGGGAGACCTACGACGTCCTGGCCAGTGTGCGGCAGGCGGAAGTTGCGCCGCCCCTGCCGCAGGACCTCCCCATGGCCGTGCTGAGCAAGACCAAGTCCTTCCCGATCCCGCCGAACACGAAAGGATTCACGTCTGGGGACCTGGATTCGGCCTGGCTGAAGACTCAGGACGCGCTGGCGAAGCTGGTGCCCAACAGCCCCCACGTCATCGCCGAGGGCAGTGATCACTACATCCAGATCCGCGAACCCGATCTGGTCACCAGCACCATCGTCTTGATCGTGGAACGCGCCCGAGCCGAGAACTGAGCCATGGCTGCGAGTGTCGTGGTCGTGTCGTTTCCCGCATCGTGGCGGCTGGCGCAGCAGAATTGGCCGGCCACCGCTGCGTTATCCGCCACGTGGCGGACAACGCCCGGCTCCGGCGAGCCCGGACTCCCAACCCGTACACGGTGCGGGCTCTTGGGCTATCGGAGATCATGTGAGACCAGGGGAGGAGAGGCTCGACCGGATGCGACTGAGGGACGACACCGCCGGTGAGGAGCGGATCGGCCGGCGCGACCTGGCTCAATGGCCCACCCGGGTGGGTTCGGCGCTGGCCGAGGTCTCGGCCGCCCTCGGTCGTCGGCTGTCACCTCGCGCGGTGTTGTGGATCACCGTGGCGATCGGGGGAGTTCTGGTCGTCGGACTCACCGCCGCCGGGGCCGAAGTGTACGAAGCCGTCGAGGAGGGCAACGGCGTGGCGGGCCTCGATCGTCCGGTGCTCGACACGGCAATCGGATGGCGATCTCCGAGCGCCGACACAGCGATCACGTGGTTCACCAACCTGGGCGGCCTGCTCGGCATGTCGATCATCACCGCGCTGATCACCGCGAGCATGGTGGTGGCCTGGCGATCCAGGTCGCCGCTGGTGTTGATGATCATCGCGGCGGCCGGTGCCTTGGCCATGACGGCAGTCGGGAAGGTGGTGGTCGGCCGGGTGCGCCCACCGACCGCCGACGCGGTGCCGCCGTTCGAGTCGAGTCCCTCGTTCCCCAGCGGACACACCCTGAACAGCACGGTCATCGCCGGCCTGGTTGCCTACCTGCTGCTACGCCGCCTCACCTCGATGCTGGTCCGCGTGCTGACGGTCATCGCAGCCGCCGGTTGGGCGATCACCATGGGTCTGAGCCGGGTCTACCTCGGGCATCACTGGCTCACCGACGTGATGGTGGGCTGGCTTCTCGGACTCGCCTGGCTCGCGCTGGTGATCACGGCGCACCGGATGTTCCTGACCGCCCGGCGCGCCCGCCGGCGCTCCGGTCCCACGAGTGGTCCGACGAACTCGTCCGCGACGAGTTCTACGCCGACATCAGCCGACGACGCGTCACGACCAGCAGAGTGAGCGCCAGGCCGGTGGTTCCCAAGATCACGAGCGCCAGCGGCACCGCGGTCCCGTTGTCCACGGCACCGACCAACGGAGCGAGCAGGCCGCCGACGGTGAACTGAGCCGAGCCCAGCAGCGCGGCGGCCGTCCCGGCGGTCGCACCGTGGCGGCTCAAGGCCACCGCCGGAGCGTTCGGGAAGGAGAAGCCGATGGCGGCGATCAGCACCGCCAGCGGGATCAGGAAGCCGGCCAGGCCGCCCAGACCCGTCACCGTGGTGACGAGCAGCGCCACACTCCCGAGGAAGGCCACCGCGATCGCCGCCGCCAAGATCCTCATCGGCGCATAGCGGCGGAGCAGCACCGGGTTGAGCTGGGTCGCGGCGATGAGTCCGACGGCGTTGGCACTGAAGGCCAGGCCGAACTGCTGCGGCGTCAGGCCGAAGGCGCCCTGCAGGATGAACGGAGAGCCGGCGATGTAGGCGAACAGGGTCGCGAACAGCAGGGCCGAGATCGCCACCAGGACCAGGAACGTCCCGTCACGGAAGAGATTCCTGTACGCGCGGAGCGAACTGCGGAAGGACGCTGGGATCCGCCGGGCAGGAGGAAGAGTCTCGGGCAACGCCACGTACGCGACGACGATCAGCGCGGCCGCGACGAGCGCCAGGACGACGAAGATGCCGCGCCAGGAGGTGAACCCCAGCAGCGCGCTGCCGAAGGACGGCGCCAGGATCGGAGCCACCCCGAGAACCAGGATCAATCGGGAGAGCAGTTGAGCCGCTTGATTCCCCGAGAAGAGGTCGCGGACCATCGCCATCGCCACCACGGCCACGGCGGCACCCGCCAGGCCCTGCATCGTGCGGGTGATCGCCAACATGGTGATGGAGGGCGCGAGCGCGCAGAGGATCGACGCAGCCGCGTGCGCGGTCAAGCCGAGGAGCAGCGGCCGGCGGCGGCCGAACGCATCCGACAGGGGTCCGATGACGAGCTGGCCCAGACCCAACCCGACGAGTAGGCCCGTGATGGTGGTCTGCGCCTGCACATCCGTCGCGCCGAGCTCGGCACTCAGTTGGGGCAGCGCCGGGAGGTAGGTGTCGATGGTCAGCGGGCCGATGGCGCTGAGAGCGCCGAGGACCAGGACGAGCTGGACGTAGCGCCGGCCGACGAACCGCTCCGCCAGAGGCGTTCGGTTGGCCGTGTCGGCCGGCGCGGGCGCGATGGTCACGGGGCAGATCCTCACGGTTGACGATCAGAGGGAGCCCGCGACGTCGCTGTTGTCGAGCTACCGGCGTCAACCTCCCACGGTGGCCTTTATTCCCCGATCGGAGTGCGATGTGGTGCGGGTCACCACGTCGAGCGAGCGGTGCCTGGTCTCCGGCAGGGCCAGTCCGCAGATCACGCCGAGTACGCCGAAGCCGCCGAGCAGGAGCCCGATGGCGATCCCACCGTACGAGGCCTGCAACGGCGTCGCGATGATCGGCGGCACGGCGCCGCCGAGGATGGCGGCGAGGCTGTAGGCGAGACCGGCGGCGGTGTAGCGGTAGCGGGCCGCGAACATCTCGGGTAGCCACGCGGCGGCCGGGCCGAGTCCGATTCCGGACACGGCCAGGATCAGGATCAGACCTGCGCCGACCGCGACCGGAGAGCCGAGGCCGATGATCAGGAACGCAATCGGGCCGACGACGATCGACGCCAGGTTGGCGATGAGCACGACGCGGCGGCGACCGATGCGATCGGACCACGCAGCCGCCACCGCGGCCGCGCCGGCGAGCAGGCCGCCGCCGAGGATGCCGAGCAGCAGCATGATCGGGCGGGGAAGGCCCAGCACCGCGGTCCCGTAGCTGGTCAGATAGACCGTGCCG
The DNA here is from genome assembly GCA_963789345.1 of uncultured Actinomycetota bacterium. Classification (GTDB taxonomy): domain Bacteria; phylum Actinomycetota; class Actinomycetes; order Propionibacteriales; family Propionibacteriaceae; genus Microlunatus. Next base: position 1,100,410 of record CAWBKR010000001.1, read on the forward strand.
ATGTAGCCGAACGCGAATACCGCGGACAGCGCGCCGCCGCCCAGCAGAATCGGCCGCAGCTCCTTCCGCAGAGCCTCGCGGATAGGAGTCCTGGTCCTCTGCTCGCGGGCCACGAGCTCGCGGAACACCGGGGTCTCCTCGATCCGGAGCCGCACGTACAGGCCGATGCCGAGCAGGACGACGCTGAGGAGGAACGGGATCCGCCAGCCCCAGGCGAGCAGGTCGGCCGGCTTCATCGCCAGACCGATGATCAAGAATGTGGCGCTGGTGAGCGCGAAGGCCGCGCCGGGACCCAGTTGGGGGTACATCGTGAACCGGCCGCGCCGTTCGGCCGGGGCGTACTCGGCGGCCAGCAGCGCCGCCCCGCCCCATTCCCCGCCGACCGCCAGGCCCTGCGCGAACCGCAGGATGACCAGCACTATCGGGGCGGCCACGCCGATGGTGGCGGCGCCCGGCAGCAGTCCGACGGCGACGGTCGAGCCGCCCATCAACAGCAAGGTGGCGATCAAGGTGGCCTTGCGTCCGAGGCGGTCGCCGAGATGCCCGAACAACGCCGAGCCCAGGGGGCGGGCGAGAAAGGCGACCGCGAAGGTCGCGATGGCGGCTACGGTGCCGGCCGCGGGTCCGAGCGCCGGGAAGAAGACGGTGCCGAAGACCAGCGCAGCGGCCGTGCCGTAGATGAAGAAGTCGTAGAACTCGATTGTGGTGCCCGCGAACGCAGCGAAGGCGATCCGTCGGTGCGAGACAGGAGATTGGGTGGGCATGGCGTACTCGTTTCCTGGATGTATGGGGTGGAATCGGGAGGTGGATTGGGTCGGGTGTCAGGGCCGGCGCCGATCGGCCGGCGGGAAGTCGGCGTGCCGGTGGACGAGCCGCCAGTCGCCGTCAGCGCAGCTGAGGACGTGGGTGACGCGGATGGTCATGGCGAACGGTTCGCTCTCGTCGACTCGCACCTCGCCGCGCTCGAAGCCCACGGTGTAGGCAAGGTCACCGCTGACGCGGACGACGTCGTACCTGGGCACGAGGGATCCGTCGGAGAACCGCCCGGCGACCCAGCGGAACGTCGTCGTCACCGCGTCGTGACCATGCTCGATCGGACCCCACGCCCCGAAGAGCGTGACGTCGGGATCGTGGGCCCACAGCGCCGCATAGGGGACCGGATCTCCCGCGCCCATCGCGTCCAGCGCCTCGGCGATGCGGTCGAGGGTGCGCTGCAGGGCCCGCGGGACGTCGGTGTGCTGGTCGGTGGGCTGATTGGTCGGCAGGGTGGTGGTCATGACGGTCTCCTGTACTGGACTTCGTGAGTTCCAGTGGAGCCGACCTCGGGCTGGCCCGACCTGCGTAGCTGCTACTGAGATTTTGTACGCGGAGTACCGAAATCGCGATCAGGACGATCGAGGGGTCCGGATCGCCCTGGGACCCCGCGTAGCTACTTATCGCGGCTAGAGCCGCCTGGCGTATTCGGTTTGCAGGCGGCGAGCGGCCTCGTCGCTCTCGGTCAGCGGAGCGGCCGAGCCGGTGTCCAGGAGAACGGCCAACTCGTCGAGGCATACGTGGTAACCGCCCGCGGCACTCGCGGCGCCCTCGAGATCGGGCGACTCCAGCCAGGTGGTGAAGGTCATCGTGGTGCCGGCGTCGTCGGCCCGAAGCTCGAAGCGCAGCACGTCGCCACCCCAGGTCCACTGGAACACGTGGGGGGCGTCCCAGACCTCGATCCGGCCGGTCAGCATGGTCTCTTCCAGCCGGTACTTCTCGATCTGGGCCGACCAGAACGGCAAGGTGATATCGGAGCCGGTGCGTCGCTCGCCGACGATGTCGCAGGGCATCCAGTGGCGGAGCTGGTCGGACTCGGTGATCGCCGACCAGACCCGGGACACGGGATGCGGGAATCGCCGGACGTACCGCAGCCCGATCCTCATCCCGTCGCGGAGCACCTCACCCATGGGCGCGTCAGGCTTCGTCGTGCCGGTCATCGCTTTCCTCCATCTCGTCCAGATGATGCGCAAGTGCATCGAATCGGTTGGCCCAGGCTTGTCGGTACGGCTCGAGCCAGGCGTCCAGTTCCCGCAGCGGCTCGGGTCGGAGCCCGTACCAGCGGCGCTGCGCCTCGGGCCGCACGACGACCAGTCCCGCCTCGCGCAGCGCCTTGAGGTGTTTCGACACTGTGGGTTGGGCGATGGCGAGTGCGCCGACGAGGTCGTTGACCGATCGATCGCCGCTACGCAGCAGGTCGAGGATCCGCCGGCGGTTCGGCTCGGCGACCACCTCGAACATGCTCGTCCTCACGGACACCTAGTATTCTAGATCGGCAATATTGCCGTCAAGCGATAATCAACGAGTTGTGCGACGCTGGGACGGTGCTGACGGAGCTGCTCGCCTTCGTGGCCGTCGCCGCGGTGGTGATCTGTACTCCGGGGCCCGACACAGCCCTGACCGTACGGAACGTGCTGGCCGGCGGCCGGCGCGCCGGGGTGAGCACCGCAGCCGGCGTAGCCATCGGCCAGCTGATCTGGACGCTGGCGGCGGGACTGGGACTGGCCACGGTCCTGCGTGCTTCGCAACTCGCGTTCGAGGTCCTTCGTCTGGTCGGGGCCGCGTACTTGATCTTCCTCGGCGCTCAGGCCCTGTGGTCGGCCGTGCGCGGTCCTCGCCCCGCCGAGCGCGCGGGGGGCTCGGGCCCGATACTCACCCTGCGGACCGCTCTGCGCCAGGGACTTCTCAGCAACCTGGCCAATTCGAAGATGGTCGCGTTCTTCCTGAGCCTGCTCCCGCAGTTCCTGCCCGCCGGCGTTCCGAGCCTGGTGGGCTTTCTCGCCCTGGGCTCGATCTTCTGCCTACTGACCTTCGGCTGGCTGTCGCTGTGCGCCGCGCTGCTGCACCGGGCCGGCCGGTGGTTCCAGGCCAGCCGCACGCGGCGGATTCTCGACGCGTGCGCGGGCGCCGTCCTCGTGGCCCTCGGCGTCAGGGTGGCGCTGCAGCGGACGTGAGCGTCAGTCGGATGTCGACGGAGTGTCGAGACGTGCTGACCAGCGGAGGAAGGTGCCACGACTCGCGCCGTTGGAGAGGTCGAGGGAGCCACCATAGGAGTTCGCGAGGCGGCGCATCGCCGCCAGGCTCATCGGATGGGTCTCCTCGTTGCCCCGGCCGTCGTCGATGAGGTCGACGGTCAGGAGGGCCTCGGTCAGCGAGAGACCCACGACGATGACACCGACGTCGGCGTGTTCGGCCATGTTGGCCAGCCCTTGGCGCACGACGTGCTCGACGTCGGCGGCCAAGGTTGCCGGGACCATCCGGTCGGCCACGCCGGCGAAGTAGACGTTGCCGCTCAGGCCGGCGGCTTGGCGGGTCTCGTCAAAGATCTCCACCACCCGCTGCTTCAGCTCGGTGGCCGTCACCTCGGGAGAGTGATCCTGCTGTTCGCGCTGGTCGTGGTCTTGACGACGCAGCGCCTCGTCGAGCACCCGACCCGCGAATTCGGCGAGGGCACTCATCGCTTCCTCGTCCTCGGCGTCGAACTCACCCCAGTGGCTGTTGGCCAGGTAGAGGACACCGTCGGGGCGGCCGGCTCTACCCAGGCCGACCGCCAACAGGCTGTCGAGGCTGGGTGTCGGCATGCCCATCCCGTCGCTGACCGGATGATCAACCAGATGCCTCAATCTGAGGGGTCGCGGGCTCTCGGACACCATGGCGAGCATCACCTGCGCGTGAGACAGTCCCCAGCTCTGGTCGGGCACCACACCGTCGGTGTCCACGTGTGCGAAGTCGATGACCTGCCCACGGGCGTCGGCCAGGCCGATCGCGGCGTAGCGCGCTTGGGTCAGCCTGCGGGCGGCCTCGACGGTGTTGGTCAGCACCGCGCGCTGCGAGAGATCGGAGACGATGGATCCGCAGATGTCCAGGATGTCGGCCACCCGATGCTCCGGGCCGGCCACCCTCTCCTCCGCGCTGTCCCACGTCGACTCGAGCGTACGAACCTCGGTCGCCGGCCGTTCGGCCAAGGTGATAGTCGCTCCCAGGCAGGTGCCGTCGTCGGCCAGTCGCGAGGACACGAACACGTCGAAGCTCCGCGGCTGGTCCGGGGCGTCACAGCTGATTGTGATCATCGCCGGGGCCGGCAGATCACCGCCGATTGCCTCGCGGATCGCGGAAGCAACGTAGTCGGTCTGTACGTCCTCGCTGTCGGCACACGCGTTCAGGTAGGACATGCCCACCCCGGTCCGGCACGGCTCGCCGCCGTTGCGCTCCGCGAAGTCACGCCACGCGTCGTTGACCGCCACGATCACGCCCGAGCGGTCCAGCAGAGCAACCTCGGCGGTCGAGGTTGAGTGCGGTTTCAGGCTAGTGAACGATTCCGACATGGTGATGCCGTTGACGTCGTGCGTGCCGGACTCGACGGCCACTGGCAACCCGTTTCCTGGACTACTCCGACGTTGCGCTTTGATGAAGGTTCTCAACGTCTGACCGGTTGGCTAGCTCTACTTTAAGTCACGGAACGGCAAAAGGCATCTGGGATCGAGGCATGGGAACCGCCGAGCGTCCCCCGACCTGGAAGGGCGATATGGCCACCGATTCGTCTGCACCGGTCGTCGTCGTGGGGGCCGGTCTGGCCGGCTTGGCTTGCGCGCAGCGACTCTGCCGATCCGGTCTCGACGTTTCGGTCCTGGAGGCGGCCGACGCCGTCGGGGGTCGGGTGCGCACCGACGTCATCGACGGATTCCGGTGCGATCGAGGATTTCAACTGCTCAATCCGGCCTACCCTGCGCTGAAGCGCGTCGTCGATCCCGCCCAGTTGGACCTGCGGCCGTTCCGAGCCGGCGTCGTGGTGGCTCACGACCGTGACCGCTCGACCCTCGCCGATCCCACCCGCGTCCCCACCCGTTGGCGCGCGACGCTGAGTGCCCCGCTGGGCTCGCTGTCCGAGAAAGTGCGCTTCGCCGGTTGGGCGGCGCGCAGCCTCTTGCCCGTACGCGCGCTGCTGGCCCGCACCGACCGTAGCCTGGCCGAGGATCTCGACGCCCATCGGATCACGGGCGACCTGCGCCGAGGGGTCGTGGAACCGTTCTTGGCGGGTGTGCTGGCCGAGCAGGATGGTGCGACGTCGGCGAACTTCGTCGCGCTGCTGATCCGCTCCTTGGTCCTCGGTACGCCGGCGGTGCCGTCACTCGGCGTCGGCCGCTTCCCCGAGGCCGTCGCGGCGACCGTGCCGGCGGGAACCGTACGGCTGAACACGCGGGTTGAACGGGTCACCCCGCGTGCCGTGTACACCGCCGACGAGGAGATCGCCGCGCGTGCCGTGGTGGTCGCGACGGATCCGAGCGCGGCGGCCCGGCTGACCGACCGTCCGCCGACACCGATGAAGGCACTGACCACCTTCTGGCACGCCAGCGCCGAACCGCCCACCACCGAGCCGTTCCTCCATCTGGACGCCGACCGCCGCGGTCCGGTCATCAACACCGCCGTCATGACCGCCGTGGCTCCCAGCTACGCGCCGGCGGGCCGAAGTCTGGTCGCCACGACCACGTTGGGGGCCGACGGATCGCCTGCCGCCGAGCAAGCCGCCCGCCGACAGGCTGCCCTCGTCTACGGGGTCGACGCCCGGGATTGGGAGCTGGTGACGACCCACGTCATCCCCGAGGCGCTGCCGGTGCAAGCACCGCCGTTGGTCGTCCGCCGACCGATCGCGACACCGGAGGGCATCTACGTCGCCGGTGATCATCGAGACACCGCCTCGATCCAGGGCGCACTCGTGTCCGGACGGCGCGCGGCGACCGCCGTGCTGCAGCGGCTGTCGATCTCGCCGGTGGATTAGCCCTCAGCATTCAGAGGGCGGAGAGCACGAGCTGGGTGCCGATGCCGAGGACAGCGCAGAGGCCGAGGGTCCGCAGCACGGACCAACGGAGGGCGAAGATCAGCATGCAGGCGATTCCGGTGATGACCAGACTCGGCCGCTGGACCGCCTGCAGGACGATGGCGATCACCGCCGGAGCGAGTCCGAGGAAGAGACGGGTGATCACGGTCGCGTCGCCGAAGGCCACGCAGAGGGCGGAGAAGGCCATCATGGCGACGAGGCCGGGCAATACGAGACCCTCATTCTTCACCGACGGCGCCGGTCCAAGGCGATCAGCATGCGGTCAACGGGCGGCACCTGGGACTTGTCTCGCCATCCGCTAGGCTCTGGACCTCTCATCACCTCTGGAGCGCCGGGAAGTCTGGTCGGCAAAGGCTGTTCGATGACTTCTTGCGGCGTACGTTGGATGGGTGCACGCCGATCAGATGGCCGAAGACATGCCGGTGGTCGATCTGGACACGAATGCGCTCGAGGCGGCCCGGTTGCTGGCGGAGCAGCGCCTCCCCGCCCTCGTGGTCACCGAGACCGACGGTTCGCCGCATTCGATCCTCCCAGCGTCCCAGGTGGTCAGGTTCCTGGTGCCCACCTACGTCCAGGACGACCCGACGCTGGCCCGGGTCATGAACGAGTCCATGGCGGACCGAGCAGGGGAGAAGCTCGGCAACAAGCGGGTCCGCGACCTGTTGCCCAGAGAGCCGCGGGAACTGGCCGCCGTCAACCACGACGACACGATCATCGAGGTCGCCGCGATCATGGCCCGGTTGCGGTGCCCGCTGGCCGCGGTGATGAGAGACAACCGATTGATCGGCGTGATCAGCGCCTCCCGGCTGCTCGAACTGGCCTTGGGTCACTGATTCGCGGACCGGGTCCGTCGTGACCGCGATCATCGCGGTCGTGGTCTTCGTCGTCGCGTACTTGCTGATCGCGACCGAGCGAGTGCCGAAGACGGTCACGGCGCTGGCCGGGGCAGGCGTCATCCTCGGGCTGGGCGTCTCGAGCACCGATGACGCGTTCTACTCGCCGGAGACCGGTGTCGACTGGGACGTGATCTTCCTCCTGCTCGGGATGATGATCATCGTCGGCGTGCTGCGGCGCACCGGGGTGTTCGAGTTCGTGGCCATCTGGGCGGCGAAGCGGGCACAGGGTTCGCCGCTTCGAGTGATGATCTTGCTGGTGTTGATCACCGCCTTCGCCTCGGCCTTCTTGGACAACGTCACCACGGTGCTGCTGATCGCCCCGGTGACTCTGCTGGTCTGCGACCGGCTCGGGATCTCACCGGTCCCGTATCTCATCGCCGAGGTGCTCGCCTCGAACCTCGGTGGTGCGGCGACGCTGATCGGCGACCCGCCCAACATCATCATCGCCAGCCGCTCCGGGCTGTCCTTCAACGACTTCTTGATCAACATGGCTCCGATGGCGGCCCTGGCCCTCGCCGTCTTCGTCGCCATGATCCCGGTGCTGTTCCGCGGCTCGTTCCAAGTCGACCCGGAACGCGTGGCCGACGTCATGGCCCTGAACGAACGGGAGGCGATCAAGGACCGCCGGCTGCTGATCATCTGCGGCGTCGTGCTGGCCGCGGTGTTCACCGGCTTCATCGGGCACACGGCGTTCCACATCGAGCCGTCGGTGGTCGCCCTCCTGGGAGCCGGGGTGCTGGTGTTGCTGTCCCGCAGCCGCCCCCGGGACTACATGCCGAGCGTGGAGTGGGAGACGCTGTTGTTCTTCGCCGGTCTGTTCATCATGATCGGTGCTCTCGTCCAGACCGGCGTGATCGGCCAGTTGGCCGACGCGGCCGCCCGGGCGACCGGAGGCGACGCGCTCACGGCCACCATGCTGATCTTGTTCGTGTCGGCTCTGCTCAGCGGAATCATCGACAACATCCCGTACGTCGCGGCGATGAGCCCGATCGTCCTGCAACTGAGCGAGGGGATCGCCGACCCGGGGCAGGCCGAGGCCCTGTGGTGGTCCCTGGCGATCGGAGCCGACTTCGGCGGCAACCTCACCGCGATCGGGGCCAGCGCCAACGTCGTCGTCCTCGGCATCGCCCGGCGGTCCGGCTATCCGATCTCGTTCTGGGAGTTCACCAAGAAGGGTGCCGTCGTCACGGTCGTCACCATTCTGCTGGCGGCTCCGTACCTTTGGCTGCGCTATTTCGTCCTCGCCGGCTGATTGCAGCCGGCCAGATCGGCCACCGGCGTGCCCTTGTTGAGCCGATGATCTGCGGGGCAGGCAGCATCCGGCTACGGTCAGGTCATGGAGCGCAGCGACGCGGCTCACGATCGCAAGAGCGACGACGGCCGGAATGCCTTCGAGAAGTTCGTGGAGGCCATCCAACAAGTGGTGAGTCGCGCGCCATTCTTCTTCGTCTGCGTTCTCATCATCGTGGTCTGGGCCGTGAGCGTGCCCCTGTTCGCCGACCTCAAGACGTGGATGGCGGTGATCCACACGATCTCGAGCGTTTTGTCGCTGTTGCTGCTGGTGCTGCTCGAGAACTCGGGCCGGCGCGCCGAGGAGGCGGCGCAGGAGAAGCTCAACGTCTTGGCCGAGGCGCTCTCGGACCTGATGGAGTCCCGCGCCCAGGATGACCCGAAGCTCGACGAAGCGGTCAAGCGGCTGCGCGAGGCCGTCGGTCTGGAGGAGCGGCACTGACTCTTCGACCCTTCGACAAGCTTCAGGGCGCCAATCCGGGTCGGTGTGCCTCCAGCCAGTGCGTGCGGCGTCGGGCCGAAGCCTGGGCGAGCCAAGCGTCCTCGACGACCTCGGCCAGCTCGCGGTAGCTCAACTCGCCGATCCGGCTGGCCCGCAGGAGTACCGACGGATGCCCGTCGAAGTGGGCGGTGGTGAAGAACGGGCTGTCCGGGTCCTGCACCAGGGCCTGCTTGTCCGACTCATCGGGAACCCAGAACACGATGACGTCGTCGTAGCGCTGACCGGTGACCGGGTCGATCGCGTCGGGACGAGGCGTGCGGAAGAAGACGAAACTCTTGCTGCCGACCTGGTAGACGGGGTGCTCGGAGTCCGCCCGGTAGGCCGTCACGTACGGCATCCCCTGAGCGAGGGCGTGGACGTCGTCGACCCGCGCTCGGCGATTGCGCTTGACCACCGGTGACCCGATCCGCGCTAGTCGCTGGAGAGCCGGTCGAGCGCCTCACCCTCGAGCTCGGTCCAGCGCAGGACGCGTTTCCGTACGCGATCGATGTCGGACTCCGACAGGGCCTCGGCTCCGTCCGGAGTCATCCGGTAGACGTCGACCGGACCGCCGATGCTGGGGGAGGTGACGCGCAGCGCGTCCAGCACCCGAACGGCAGCGAGCACACCATGATCCACGTCACGCTCGGTCATCTGGAAGTGGGCGAGGAGGGCGCCGGCCTGCTGCGCCATCGCCGCGCCGCTGCCGACGGCGTGGAACCCCACCTCCTCGTACCGGCCGATGAGTCCGTGCGGATCGATGTCCACGATGAACGGGCTGCCGTTCGCATAGCCGGCCGTCAGCACGTACGTCGCCGGGGTGGCCCCGGACTGCTTCTCCCCGGGGACTTCGGGAATGAAGTTGTCGTAGTGGTGCCGCAACAGCGGGAGCACGCGTTCCTGGACAGCCCGCCCGACGTTGTCCGACGCCAGCACCACGGGGGCACAACCGTCGAACAGTTCCTCCAACTCCATCAGCACCGCCCGGGCACCGCTGCCACCCCAGGCCGCGGTGTCTCCGAATGCGTGCAGCTTCTGCGACGGATAGCTGAGACCGCGCGCACTGTCGGTGACCTGCGAGTCGGCGGCAAGCACGAGTCCGTCGGCGCATTTGAGCGCGAGCACGACCGTCATGAAGGCCTCCCTGCGCTCATCAGATCACGTCACGCAGCCCGTCGCCATGGTGCGTGGCGCCCCTGGTTCAACCCTGAGTGACCCCGGGTCCGCTCGGATCTCCGGGTACCGTCGAAGGTTCAGGTGTTGTTTCGCAAATCTCGAACAAGGAGCACTCGTGAGTCTTCTCAAGGGACTGGTCAAGGGAGCCGTCGTCGCCAAGGTGGTTCAGGTTGCTCAGCGCGAGCTGTCCAAGCCGGAGAACCAGCGCAAGATCAGGGAAGGTCTGCGCAAGGTCTCCGAGGCGGCCAACCGGCGCTCGCACTAGCCGCTCGGTCTAGCAGGGATCGGAGCCGCTCCGATTCAGCAGTTGGTGCAGCTGGCCACCAAGATCATCCATGGTGGTCAGCGGCACCCGGAACGGCAGACGGTGGGTGGTGGCACCCTCGTCGTCGATCACGGCCAGTTCGAGCCCCCAGGCGTCGATCCATTCCACGGCGGCCGCCACGAGACGCTCGACCGGTGTGCCCAGCATCCGTGAGGCCAGCAGCACCAGGTCGTCGTGGTGACCGGCGTTGAGGTGCGCGCGCACGTTGAGGCTGTGAGCGATGATCGGGTCCGGAGCTGCCGCTGCGTACGCATCGAGGTCGACGGGCTCGGTCTGGCCACTCGTCGGATCCGCGACGTCCACGGTCTCGACGCGGATGCCGATCAGGTGCGAGCGGCGTGGTCCGCAGCAGTCGGCACACTCGGCGTGTTCGAGCCGGAAATGGCGCACGGCCTCCAGGTAGTCGTTCCCCGCCACCGGCCAGAGGGCTCCGCTCAGCCGGACGGTGCCCATCTCGGGCAGCGCCACCAACTCCGCCGCCGCGTAGCCCGCGTCGAGCAACCGCACGCTCGTGTGTCGCTCGACGAGCAGAACGGGAAAGCCACTCTGCTCGAAGTAGGGCGCCCGAGACTCCTCATCGCCGGGGGACCACGACAGCCAACTGCAGGCGGCCAGCGCCGTCCGGGCCCGGATCGCCGGATTCAGTGAAGCCACGACGGCAGTACGAAGACTGACCATAAGGTAAGGCTAGCCTTACTCGGCGTCTGAATGAAACACCGGGCCAGAAATTGGCCGGGGAGAGGCCCGGACGCCCGCCGCCCCGCCATTCGCGCACCCTTACGTCGCTAGTTGCACCCTCACATGAGGGTGCAACTGGCGACGTAAGGGTGCGCCTTTGCTGGTTGGGGTGATCGCTCGCGCCGAGACCATGAATCGGCAGACGAGGAGTTATCCACAGATTGGGTTTCCGGGGGTTACGCCAGAATGTCGAGCCCTGTTGGGGTGACGTCATGACTCCCGTGATCTTGACTGGGCAACTGATCGAGCAAGGCTTCACCCGGGACGAGATCGCCAGACGATGTCGCTCCGGGCAGTTCACTGCCGTTCGGCGAGGCGCCTATCTGCTCGGACCGGCGGAGGTGGCCGATGCCGAGGATCTCCACCGCCGCATGATCGAGGCAACCGTGCCTCAACTGCAGGCCGATGGTGTGATCAGCTATACGTCGGCCGCCGTCTTGCATGGACTACCGGTATGGCCCGGCGACTTGGGCGCGGTGCACATCACCCGTCCGCGCTCGGGCGGCGGCGGGAAGCGGCGCTCTCTCGTCCGGTTGCACGCGCAGCCGTTGGACGCGGCGGACCTGACTGTGATCGAGGGAATCCCGGCGACATCGTTGGAGCGTACGGTCTTCGACTTGGCACGGACCTTGCCCTTCGAGCGGGCCGTGGCCGCGGGTGATCGCGGGCTGGCCATGGGAATGGCGCTCGACGTCCTGGTCGAGATGCTGGAGCGCAGGCGGCGCTGGAAGGGTCTGAACCAGGCCCGGCGGAGCGCGGCCTTCATCGACGGCCGTGCCGAGAGTCCCGGCGAATCGGTCAGCCGGGTACGCTGCGCCGACTTCGGGCTACCCGCTCCGCAACTGCAGTTGCCGGTGGCACTGCCGAACGGCACAACCGTGTACGGCGACTTGGGCTGGCCGGAGCACAAGACCATCGGCGAGTTCGACGGTCGGGTCAAGTACGAGAAGCTACTGCGGCCTGGGGAGTCCGCCGCCGACATCGTCGTACGCGAGAAGCGCCGCGAGGACATGCTGCGGGCTCTCGGGTGGCAGATCGTCCGCTGGATATGGGAGGACCTCTACCAGTTCGGCCCTATCCACCGCCAACTGATCGAAGCCTTCGAGCGCAACCGCCGGTACGCGGCCGTCGGCTGAAACGCGCCCACCTTCTCGTTCCGGCACCCCTTTGTCGCCAGATGCGCCCTCATGTGAGGGTGCATCTGGCGATGAAAGGGTGCGGCTGGAGAGGGGCTGGTGGTGGGCCGGGAGAGATCGTCCTCCAGTACATAGCCGATTCACAAACGACTCATGGGCTGCGTACGGTCACGACCGATCTGATGTGGGCATGACCTCAGAGCATCCGCAGACTAACCCCGAGTCGATGCTGGTACGACCACCGGCACGGCGTCGACGACGAGCGATCGCGCTGGCCATCGCGGGCGGGTTCCTGGCGACCATGATCGGTTCGGCGTGGCTCCGCGCGCCGACTCCGCCGACGGCACGACGTCCGCCGCGGCCGGCGAGAGCTCGGCGCAGACCCAGACCGCGCCACCGGACCGGCAGCGCGAATCGCAGTGGGGCACGATGACGGCCCAGGCCGCCGCCGCCGACACCTCGCCGGCGACGGACGAGGAGTCGGTGGGCGTCGTACTGGTCGAGACCGTGCTCGGCTCCGGAGACGGCGAGACTCGCCTGGGGGCCGGCGCCGGCACCGGCATCGTCCTGACCTCCGATGGCCAGGTGCTCACCAACTACCACGTCGTCGAGAGCTCGGCCGACATCCGGGTGACCTTGGCCACGACCGGACAGACGTACGACGCCGAGGTCGTCGGATCCAGCGAGTCGGCCGATGTTGCGTTGCTCCAACTCGACGACGCCAGTGACCTGCCGACCGCGCGCATCGACGACGACACCCTGGCGCTCGGAGACGAGGTGACCGCCGTCGGCAACGCGGGCGGCACCGGCGACCTCACCGCCGCCGAGGGATCCGTGACCGATCTCGATTCCTCGATCACCGTGTCGTCGAGCGGTGAGGCCTCGCGATTGACCGACCTGATCGGGACCGACGCCGACGTCGAGCCGGGTGAGTCCGGTGGACCACTCCTCGACAGCGAGGGCGAGGTCACTGGGGTCACCACCGCCGCCTCGGTGGGCAGCGAGATCGACGGGTACGCCGTCGCCATCGACGACGCGTTGGCCGTGATCGAGCAGATCCGTTCCGGCACCGAGACCGCCACCGTACGGATCGGCGACGCCGCCTTCCTCGGCGTCCAGCTCGCCACGTCCACCGGACGTGACTTCTCCGGACCGGACGGGGCGCTCATCGCCGGCGTCACCGAGGGCGGTGCGGCGGATGAAGCCGGCCTGACTGCCGGGGACACCGTCACCGCGATCGGCTCGACCGAGGTCGGCGATGCCACCGAACTGCGCGCCGCAATCACCGCGCTCGAGCCCGGCGCACAGGTCGAGCTCACCTGGATCACCGCCGACGGCTCGACCGAGTCCGCCACGGCCACGCTCGACGCCAGCGCTGTCGCCTGAACCGAACAACTCCTGAACCGAACAACCCCTGAACCGATCGGACTCTGACATGCCTCCCTCATCGCTTCCCTCCCGAATCGCCGCCCGACGACGCGGTGTCGGCCTGATCCGGCGACTCACCGCCGGCGCCGCCGTGACCGCCGCCGCGGCGACGGCCGGACTGGTGGGCTACTTCACGCTGGCCAATGCCGCGACCGCCGCGGAGTCGACAAGCGTCAGCAGCTCCAGTCCGGACTCCAGCAGCTCCAGCAGCGAGTCGAGCAGCTCCAGCAGCAGCGACGACCGCTGGGACTCCACGGCACCCGAGTCGAGCTCCGGGAGCTCGGCCGAGTCGACCACGTCGGGATCCTGACGTGCTGGCCTCACGTTCGTGGTCCGCGATCGGCACGACTTTTCGGTGTTCGCCGCGCTCCCGGGTGACGAACCCGCGGAGGAGTTGGTCGGACGGGCAGCCTCCGTCGTTGCCGAGCAGCTGGAGGACCTCGATCTCACCTGCTCGCGGTTCCGGGTGAACTCGGAGACCAGCCGACTACGCACCGGGACCGAGGTCCCGGTCAGCGCCAGTCTCAACCACGTCCTCGCCGCCGGCCTGCGTACGGCGCGGCGGACCCGCGGTCTGGTCGACCCGACGGTCGGCCGGTCGCTCAGCGCGCTCGGTTACGACGACGACTTCGATCGGGTCCGGCGTCGAGCGCGCGCCGATCGGCACGTAGCGGCGCCGAGGCCCGCGCCCGGCCACTGGCGGATCCAGCACGACGAGGCGAGGCACCGCGTCCTGGTTCCGCACGGCGTCGAGCTCGACTTCGGCTCCAGCGCCAAGGCCTACGCCGCCGACCGGGCGGCCGCAACGCTCGCGGCCCGCCTGCCGGGCAGCTTCTGCGTCAACCTCGGTGGCGACCTGGCTGTCGGCGGGCCCGAGCGGCCGGGCGGCTGGCCGATCGCCCTGGACACCGATCCGGCGACGGCGACGCCGGTGACCGCCCGGTGATCACTCTCCGGTCCGGCGGGTTGGCCACCTCCTCGACCGCGCGCCGCACCTGGTCCGCCGGGGATCGCTCGCTCCACCACATCGTGGACCCCCGCACCGGCGATGTGGCGGACCCGGTGTGGCGAGCGGTGACGGTCACTGCGGCCACCTGCGAGCAGGCCAACGACGCCTCGACCGCCGCGATCGTCCTCGGCACCGACGCCGCGCCCTGGCTCGCCCATCGGGGCCTCCACGCCCGCCTGGTGAGCCGGGACGGCGCCGTGGTGTACGTCGGGGACTGGCCGGCCGACTCGCCGGAAAGCACGACCAGGCGTGGAGCGTGAACGAACTCCTGTGGTTTCTTTCCCGCGCTACCGGGATGGTTGCGGTGATCCTGCTCACGGCGACCTTCGTGCTCGGACTGCTGACCACCGGCCGGGCGGCCCCGATCGGCGCTCCGACGTGGGTCCGTGCCAGCCTCCACCGGACGCTGTCGTTGATCTTGGTGGTCTGCCTCGCTGTCCACGTGATCACCGCCGTGGTCGAGACCTACGTCGACATCGGTTGGGTGTCGGTCGTGGTGCCCTTCAGCTCGGCGTACGACCCGGTCTGGGTCGGACTGGGCACGCTGGCGGTCGATCTGCTGCTCGCCGTGCTGATCACCTCGTGGCTGCGACGGCGGATTCCGATCCGGACGTGGCGCTACGTGCACCTGCTGGCGTACGCGATGTGGCCGCTCGCCCTGCTGCACGGTCTGGGCACCTCGACCAGCGACGGAATCGCCATGATCGTGATCACCTGCGTCTGCGCGGCGGCCGGTGGCGGCGCGATGGCGTGGCGATTCACGCGCTCGGTGTCCGACGCCCGCCAGCGTCAGTTGGCCACCGCCCGGGTCTGGCGGTGAGTTGATCATGAGCCTGTTGACCGAACACCGCCGGGTCGATCTCACCCGGGCCGACGGTCGCCGCCTGCTCGACCTGCTGCGTCACCACGACCTGCGCGGCCACGGTGGCGCCGCTTTCCCGACGGCGACCAAGATCAGCTCAGCGATCGGCTGTGCACCGCGCTTGATCATCAACGCGTGCGACGGTGAGCCGCTGGTCACCAAGGACGCCGAGCTGGTCGCCCGGGTGCCGGGACTGGTCCTCGACGGTGCGGCCCTGGTCGCCCACGCTGTGCAGGCCCGGGACGTGTTGTTCGCCGTTCACGCCGGATCCGCGACCGAGACCCGGCTGCGGTCGGTTCTCCTGGCCGAGCAAGGTCGACTCCCCGGCGTACGGGTGCTCAGCGCGCCGCCCCGCTACGTCTCCAGTGAAAGCTCGGCGCTGGCCGCCCTCGCGGCCGGAGGAGAGGCCCGCCCGGTGATCCGCGGCGCCCCGCTCACCGCCGAAGGTCCCGGACGAGGACGGATACCCGTCCTGGTCCTGAACGCGGAGACCGCCGCCCGCTGCGCCCAGCTCTGGCTCGACGCCGGTGTCTCCGCCCCGTCGACGCGGTTGGTCACGATGAGCGGCGCCGTTCGCCGGCCGGGCGTGGTCGAAACCGGCCTGGACGTGAACATCGCGGAGCTGGTGCATCGGGCCGGGGGCGTGACCTCTCCGCCGCGAGCCGTCCTGCTCGGCGGGTACGGAGGGAGCTGGGTCGAGTGGCCGGCTGCCGCCGATCTCGCCCTGGCGCCGGCCGCGCTGGCCGCGGCCGGCGCCGACCTCGGACCCGGTCTGATCCACGTACACGGTGCCGATTGGCCGCTGGCCTCCGTCGCCGAGATCGTCGGCTACCTCGCGGCCGAATCGGCAGGTCAATGCGGCCCGTGCATGTTCGGGCTGCCGGCGATCGCCGCCGACGTCCGAACTGGGCGATCCACGGCGCGGCCCGGCGGCGTGGGAGCGGCTGCGCCGCCGGCTCCCGGTGATCGAGGGCCGTGGCGCGTGCCGGCACCCCGACGGTGCGGTCCGGCAGACAGCAAGCGCGCTGCGGGTGTTCGCCGCGCACATCCAGGGACACTGGTCCGGGCAATGCGACGGGTCGAGCGAATGGGCGAGGAGGGTCGCATGAGTCCCGGAACGCGGCTCCAGGTCGATCCGATCGCCTGCACGGCCCACGGCCTGTGCCGCTTGGCTGCCCGAGCGCGTGAGCGTCGACGAGTGGGGCTACCCGATCCTCGATCCGACCCCGCTCACACCGGAGTTGGTGCGACTGGCTCAGCGGGCCGCCGACGAATGTCCGGTCCGGGCGCTGAGGCTGCGGTCGTCCGACCCCGGCGCCGGAAGGTCGCAGAAGTCCTTGAAGCCCTGACTGGACAGTCCCAGCGCAGCGTTGATCCGGGACCGCTGGTTCTCCTGGGCGATCATCGCGGTGAGCTCGACGAGCTGGGCGTCGGAGAATCGCATCCTCAGGTCCTCGACCATGTCGTCGCTCACGTCGGGCGGCGTCTTGGTCATCGCCACGGCGTACGCCATCGCGGCCCGCTCCGTCCCGCTGTAGACGGCGGCGGTCGGCCAATCAGGCACGGCCTGCAACTTGGCGGGATCGACGCCGGAGTTGACCGATTCCCAGAAGCCGAAGTCGATGCACCAGCTGCACCCGATCTCGCTGGCCGACGCCAGAACCGCGAGCGCCTTCAC
The DNA here is from genome assembly GCA_963789345.1 of uncultured Actinomycetota bacterium. Lineage (GTDB taxonomy): Bacteria > Actinomycetota > Actinomycetes > Propionibacteriales > Propionibacteriaceae > Microlunatus. Next base: position 1,117,298 of record CAWBKR010000001.1, read on the forward strand.
GGTTGGATCCAAAGTGTCCCAACGGGCCACCTTGTTCTCGTTCGCGATCGTGGCCAGCAGCACCTTGCGGTTGTGCAGCATGGCCAGACCGGGTTCCAGGACGGCTCCGTAGCGCCGCCGGCTGTACGCCTCGGCGAGCCGGAGAGGCAGGGATCGGCGGTGGGTAAGGGGAATGCGCGCCATGTGTCTCCTTGATCGTGGTGTACACCGGGGAGACGCCGACGACGACGCAGTCGTGACGGAGCTGGGAACGATTGTGGTACCAGCGGACCGGACGGCGTGCCATGGTTGGACGGTGGACGCAGTCCTGGTCGACGGGCATCGGATCGCTTTCACTCTCGCCGGCCAAGGGCCGCCGGTGGTGCTGCTCGGCGGATTTGTCGCTGACGGCTTGGCCACGTGGCGCCACCAGATCGGCGCCTTGTCGAATGACCACACTGTCCTGGCCTGGGACGCACCCGGATCGGGTGGATCAGCGGATGTGCCGGAGTCCTTCCGGCTGCCGAACTACGCCGACTGCCTTGCCGGCCTGGTGTCCGCGTTGAGGTTGAAGCAGATGGTTGTCGTCGGCCTGTCGTTCGGTGGTGCACTGGCCCTGGAGTTCTTCCGTCGCCATCGCGGTCTGGTGCGCGGACTGTTCCTCGCCGGTGCCTACGCCGGTTGGGCCGGATCGCTTCCGCCGGCGGTGGTTGGGGCTCGCCTCGACGCCAGCCTGACGGCCTCGCGGTTACCGCCCGAGGAGTTCGTGGCGGCACTGCTGCCCAGCATGTTGTCCAGTGCAGCGCCGCCAGAGCGCGTCGAGGAGTTGGCCGCCGGCATCCTCAGGTCATACCGTCCGGTCGGATTCCGGACCATGGCTTTCGCCTCGGCCGAGGCGGACCTCCGTGAGGTGCTTCCCCACGTCGACGTGCCGACGGTGGTGCTCCACGCCGACCACGACGTCCGATCACCGCGAGACGTCGCGGAGGCGCTCCATGAGGCGATCCCGAACTCAAGCTTGGTCGTGTTGCCCGGCGCGGGACACGTCAGCTGCGTCGATGCTCCGGAGCAGTTCACCGCCGAGGTCGAGGCCTTCCTCCGCCGTGTACGCGACGATCAGGAGGATGGCGGGGTTCGCAACCCGCTCTGACCCCGCGAAACTCCTGGTGGCGGTGCGACTAACGCGTTCAGGCCTTTCGGAAGCGGACGGCGAGGACGACCCAAACGGCGCAGAACGCGGCGAAGAAGACCGCGAGTCCGGCGGTGATGATCGCGCCGAGCCAGATATCGGTGACCGAGTCGATCCGGGCATCCGTCGGATCGTTCGCGCGGTAACGGATGTCGACGCGGTCTCCCGCCTCGTGCTCCGGCGGGTTGCTGGCCGTGCCGGACACGAAGACCACCTGCCGTCCATCCGCGGTCGTGAACCGCACCCGCGGCGCGTACACCGTCGTGCAGTCCCGGCCGCGATCGTCCTCGTCGCAGCTCTGGCGGGCGACAAGACCGATCACCTGGCCCGACGCGGTACTGCTGTCGGCCAGGAACGCCTGAGTGCGGACGGCGATCACGACGGAGATCACCCCGAGCACGACGGCGACCGCGCCGAGAATCACTGCGACAAGAGTGAACGCCCGGCCGAACGACATGTCGCGGGAGGTTAGCAATCCAGCTGCTCACCCTAGCTGCCAGGTCGGGGCGAAGTCGGATTGGTTCTCCGCCTCCCTCCTCAGAAGGCCGACGGCAGGTGCGGGGCGTACGGCTCCTCGAGCAGGCGGACCTCGTCGTCGGTGAGCTCGAGATCGAGGGCGGCGACCGCATCGGCGAGGTGGTGCTGCTTGGTGGCCCCGACGATGGGAGCCGTCACCACCGGGTTCCTCAGCACCCACGCCAGCGCCGACGTGCGCCATCGGGACGCCGCGGTCCTCCGCGATCTTCTGCACCGCCTCGACGATCGGTACGTCGTCGTCGATGTCGAAGCGACGCCCGACGGGGTCGACGTCGAAGCGCTCGGTGCTGCTCACCCCACGGCCGGGTGAGCCGGCCCTTGGCCAGTGGGCTGTACGGGATGCTGCCGACGCCCTGATCGGCCAGCAGGCCGAACATCTCCCGTTCCTCCTCGCGCATCATCAGGTTGTACTGGTCCTGCATGGAGACGAACCTGGTCCAGCCGCCGCGGTCGGCGACGTACTGCATCTTGGCGAACTGCCAGGCCCACATCGACGAGGCGCCGAGGTAGCGGGCCTTGCCGGCCTTGACGACGTCGTGCAGGGCCTCCATCGTCTCCTCGACCGGGGTGTCCGGGTCGAAGCGGTGGATCTGGTAGAGGTCGACGTAGTCGGTGCCGAGCCGGGTCAGCGAGGCGTCGATCTGCTCCATGATCGCCTTGCGGGACAGGCCCGATCCGCCCGGTCCGTCGTGCATCTTGAAGTGCACCTTGGTGGCCAGCACGATGTCCTCGCGGCGGGCGTACGTCTTGATCGCCCGGCCGACGATCTCCTCGGAGCTGCCGAAGCTGTAGACGTTGGCGGTGTCCCAGAACGTGATGCCGAGCTCGACCGCCTGGGCGAAGAACGGCTGCGACTCCTCCTCGCCCAGGGACCACTCGCTGAAGCCGCGGGACGTGTCGCCGAAGCTCATGCAGCCGAGCGCGATCCGGCTGACCTTCAATCCCGATTCACCCAACCTGGCGTATCTCATCGTGCGAATTCCTCCTGCTCAGACGTTCGGTTCAGACGTCCCGTGCAGACGTCCCGTTCAGACACCGAAGACTTCTCGCGCGACCAGGACGGCCGACATCGCCCGGGGCCAGCCCGCGTAGAAGGCGAGGTGGATGATCACCTCGGCCAGCTCGGCCTCGGTGAGGCCGTTGTCCTTGGCCCGCGCGAGGTGGCTCTTGAGCTGCGTGGTGCTGCCGTTGGTGATCAAGGCGGCGACAGTGACCAGACTGCGGTCCCGTTTGGACAGTTCGGCGCGCTCCCACACGTCACCGAAGAGCACCTCGTCGGTGAGGGAAGCCAGTTTGGGAGCAAAATCACCGACCAGCTTCTGGGCCGCGGTCTGGGTCGGGCTCGACGTCGGGGTGGGATCACTCATGGCGGACCTTTTCTCTACGGGGTCGGGGTTATCGGGGGTCGCTGACCGGATGTGTCTCGCGTGGGAGTGGCCGGCTCGTGGCTGATCTCGGCCTGCGTCTCGCTCTGGTCGAGCGTCGCGGCCCAGCTGGCCAGCAGGCTGAGCTTCGTCGGCGTCGGCCGACCCGGGTTCGGCGCTGTAGACGACCAGGGACAGACCGGGGTCGGCGGGCAGCTCCATGGCCTCGAAGGCGAGGTGGAGATCACCGACGACCGGGTGATGGAGGTTCTTGCAACCGGTGCGGTGGAAGCGCACGTTGTGGGCGGCCCACCGGCGTGCTGAACTCCTCGCTGCGCGTGGACAGCTCGCCGATGAGATCCGACAGATTCCGGTCGTACGGATTCCGGCCGGCCTCGCTCCGCAGGATCGCGACCATGTCGTCCGCGGCGCGCTGCCAGTCGGGGAAGAAGGTGCGGGCGCGCGGGCTGAGGAACACGAACCGGGCCAGGTTCACCGGTCGGGTCGGGGTCGACGTAGGCCTCGGAGTAGAGCGCGTAGCCGAGCCGGTTCGCCGCGAGAATGTCTCGTCGGCCGTTGCGGACGTACGCCGGCACCGCCGCCATGGCGTCGAGGGTCTGCTGGACGCTGGGCCGGACGCGCGTGCTGAGCTGGCCGCCGCCGCGAACGCGGCGGAGGCGCTCGCCGCCCGCGCCAGGTCGAACAGGTGCGCCTGCTCGGGCTCGTCCAGCTGCAGGGCCCGGGCCAGGGCGTCCAGCACGCTCTCCGAGACTCCGCTCAGGTTGCCGCGCTCGAGCCGGGTGTAGTAGTCGATGCTCACCCCGGCGAGCAGCGCGACCTCTTCGCGGCGCAGCCCCGGGACCCGCCGGTTCCCTCCGTACGCCGGCAGGCCGGCCTGGTCGGGCGTGATCTTGGCCCGCCGGGAGGTCAGGAACGCCCGGACCTCTTCTCGGTTCTGCATGCTTCGACGCTACGACCCGGATGAGCGAGGCTGGGAGGGCCTGCCGTTACCTGTATGGGCAGGCACTCCCGTGGACGCGGGATCTGGTGATGGGGTTTGCTTGGGTGACCGAACGGGAGATCCAGATAGCGATGACCGCATGGACCAACGACGAACTCGACACCGTGGGCGCCGCCGAAGAAGCTGGAGATCGCCTCCCGGCGACGAGACGGCACGCTCCGCAAGCCGGTGACCATCTGGGTGGTCCGTCACGGTGACGATCTGTACGTCCGATCCGTGAAGGGTCGTGCGGGGCGTGGTTCCGCGGGTGCGCCGGACGCGCGGCGAGGGGCACATCGCGCGCCGGGCCGGTCGATCGGGATGTCTCGGTGGTCGAGGCGGACGCCGACCTCGCCGACGCGCTCGACGCCGTCTATCGAGAGAAGTACCGCCGCTACGCGGGCGCCGTCCTCAACAGCGTCATCAGCGCCGAGGCACGGTCGGCACCCGTTGAAACTCGACTGCCGACAGCCCGATGACCCAGTCCGAGGTCGTCGAGGCCTCGCCGTGGGCCCCTCTTGCGTCAGCGGGTCTTCCGCTGGCTGTGGGCGGGCGTGCTGATCAGCTATCTCGGCTTCTGGATGCAGACCGTCGGCGCCCAGTGGCTGCTGGTCAACACCCCGAACGCCGGCGCGACGGTGGCGCTGGTGCAGACGGCGACCACGCTGCCGGTGATGCTCCTGGCGCTGCCGGCGGGGGTGATCGCCGACGCGTTCGACCGACGCTGGCTGCTGCTTCACCGTGCAGGTGTACGTCTTCGTCGTCGCCGGCACCCTCGCCGCGCTGACCGCGGCCGGACTGGTGACCCCGGCCCTGATGTTGATCTTCACCTTCCTGCTGGGTATCGGTGGGGCGGTGCAGCTCCCGACCTGGCAGGCCGTGATCCCCGAGCTCGTACCGCGCAGTCAGCTCGGGGCGGCGACCCGGCTGGAGATGGTCGGGATCAACGTCGGCCGGGCGGCCGGACCCGCGATCGCCGGGCTGCTGATCGCCGTGTCCGGAGTGCCGGCGGTCTTCGCCGCCAACGCGCTCTCGGTGGTGTTCTTCGCCGATCGCTCTGCTCCGCTGGCGGCGGTCGCCCACCGAATCGCCCGTGCGGCGGGAGCGATTCGTGCGCGGCGCTGCGCGCCGGTGGCCGCTACGTCTGGCACGAGCCGGTCGTACGCCGGATCCTGCTGCGGGCCATTCTGTTCATCGCCCCGGGGACGGCGCTCTGGGCCCTGCTTCCCCTGGTCGCCCGCGAGCGTCTCGGGCTCGGTGCCGGTGGCTACGGCGCTCTCTTCGCCGCACTCGGCATCGGCGCGATCTCGACGGCGCTCGTCGTCGGACCGATACGGGCCAAGCTCGGCACGAACCGGCTGCTCGCGGCGGCCGGCGTCGTGTACGCGCTGGCGCTCGCCGTGGTCGTGCTGGTGCCCAGCTTCGTCGCCGTACTCGTGACGCTCCTCTTCGCCGGTCTCGCCTGGACGTCGGTGATCTCCACCCTGAACGCGGAGTTGCAGCTGTTCTTGCCGGCCTGGGTGCGAGCGCGCGGGTTGGCCGTCTATCTGGTCACCTTCACCGGATGCCTGGCCTTCGCCTCGGCGCTGTGGGGGCAGGTCACCGAGGTGGTCGGGATCGAAACGACCTTCCTCATCGCCGCAGCCGTGGTCGGCGCCGGCGTGGTGGCCGGTGCGTTCTTGTCGGTCCCCGACACCGGGCACCTCGATCAGGCACCGGTGGCCTACTGGGGTGAACCTCAGCTCGCCTTCGAGCCCGAGCCCGACAGCGGGCCCATCATGGTCACGGTGAGCTACACGGTGGCGCCCGAACGCCAGGCCGACTATCTCGTCGCGATGCAAGAGCTCCGCCGCTCGCGGCTGCGCAGCGGAGCGACGCCGCTGGGAGCTGTACCGCGACGCCGAGCGGGCCGAGCGCTTCGTGGAGAACTTCCGGGTGCCCTCGTGGGAGGAACACCTGCGCCAGCACGAGGGACGCCTGACCGCGACCGATCAGGCGATCGAGCAGGCGGCGCTGGCGTTCTCCGACCCGCCGGCGACGGGCGAGCACCTGCTCCCGCCGGAGTCCCCGTCAGCATCTTCCGCGGGCTGAGCATCAAGGTCTACGGTCACATTATGGCGTCCGCCGTGGAGATCTACCTACAGAATCACGAGGCCGCTGCGCGAGCCGGCCACGACCTGTTCCGTCGCAGCGCGGCCAATCAGCGCCCGAGACCGTACGCCGACGAGTTGGCCGCGTTGGCGGACGACGTGCGTGACGATCTCGCGGAACTGCGGTCCCTGATGCGGGAGGCAGGCTTCCGAGCCAATCCCGTCCTCGGGGTCGCCCTGCGGCTCGGGGAGCGGCTCGGGCGCCTCAAGCCGAATGGCCGCATCCTCACCCGATCTCCACTCAGCGATCTGATCGAGGTCGAGGCTCTCCTCGACGCCGTCAATGCGAAACGCGCCGGGTGGATCGCTCTCACGGCGGCCGCGCCGCTGGACCGCGTCGATTCCGCCCAGATCGAAACGCTGAAGGTGCGCGCCGATGACCAGATCGCGCGCCTCGAGGCCATCCACAGCAGCGTCGCCGAGCGCGTGCTGAAGGCATGATCACCTTCGAGTTCACCGCATGTGCGGGGCAGCTCGGGGCCGAGGACTGTGGGGCTGCGCTTGACAGGAAACCATTTGGTTTCCTATTGTGATGGGTGTGGAGGCGGTGTTCCAAGCGTTGGCGGATCCGACGCGACGAGCTCTGCTGGACGCCCTGTACGAGCAGGACGGCCAGACGTTGGTGGCCTTGACCGCTCGCCACGATCTCACCCGGGTCGGGGTGGCCAAGCACCTGCGTCTGCTCGAGGAGGCGGGTCTCGTCGTCACCAAGCGACGACGGCCGGGAGAAGCTGCACTACCTGAACAGCCGTGCCGATCCGGCTCATCCACGATCGCTGGGTCAGCAAGTACACCGAGGACTGGGTCGCCGGCCTGACCGGCCTGAAGGACGAACTGGAGGAGTCCATGGAAAAGGTCTTCGAGATCTACATCCGTACCACCCCGGACCGGCTGTGGTCGGCGATCACAGCTCCGGCCATCCGCAAGAAGTACCACTTCGGGTCGAGCGTCGAGTCGAGTTGGACGCCTGGCTCGACGTACGCGCTCGTCCACCCGGCCGCCGACGGACCGCTCGTCGAGGGCGAGAACCTCGTCGTGGAACCCCCGACCCGGCTGGTCCAGACCATGCACGCGCTATGGGGTGAGGAGGCCGAGCGCGAGGCGACCTCCCGGGTGACCTGGGAGATCGAGGCGGTCGGCGATTCCTGCCGGCTGACCGTCACCCACGACCAACTGCGCGACGACGCGCCGCCCGAGCTGTACGGCGGCTGGCCCATGATCATCTCGGGCCTGAAGACCTGGCTGGAAACGGGCCAGACCCTCACCACACCCGGCTCGCTGATGTACCCGACGCCGGCCGAAACCCGTACCTGAACAGCAACTGAAGGAGGAGTAGCCATGCCGCAGACCACGATCACCGACGTCCGCACGATCGGCATCACGGTGAGCGACCAGGATCGCGCCGTCGCCTTCTACGTCGACACGCTCGGCTTCGAGAAGCGGCTCGACGCGCCCATCAGCGACACCATGCGCTGGATCGAGGTCGCACCGCCTGGCGCCGCCGCGTCGATCGCCCTCAACGCGACCGAGGGCGGCGATCCGGCGAGCCCGGCGACGGGAACCGACACCGGCATCCGTTTCACCGTTCCCGACGCGGACGCGGAGCACGCGACCATGATCGCCGCCGGTGTCACGGTCAGTGAGGTCATGCGCTGGGACGGTGTGCCGGCGATGTTCACCGTCGACGACCCCGACGGCAACCGGTTCTACGTCGTCGAAGACGTCGGTGAGCAATGGGACGCCGAGGGCTGATCCTTCCTACGCCGGCCCAACGACCGAGCTCAGGAGGCTGGTGGCGCCGTCGAGGAGCGGACGACGAGGTGGGTGTCCAGCACGATCGGCGACAGGGGAGTGGCATCGTCCAGCCGGTCGAGGAGAATCCGGGCCGCCTGTTCGCCCTTGGCCCGGCTGGGTTGGTGCACGGTGGTCAGGCCGAGATCGGCGGCCTGCGGAGCCGCGTCGTCGAAGCCGACGACGGAGAGGTCCTCGGGCACCCGGAGACCGAGCGAAGCGGCGACCTGGAGTGCCCCTTCGGCCAGCCGATCGCTGAGACAGAGCAGCGCGGTCGGTCGAGGCTCGGTGGCCAGCACCGCCGCGGCACCCGCCGCCCCCTCGGCCGGCGTGCTGTCGGTGCCGCGGCGTCACGGGCACCCGTGACCAGTCGATTCCGTAACGCTCCGCCATCTCGCGATAGCCGGCCAGCCGGTCGCGCGTCACGGCGTACGTGGCGGCCTCCTGGACGGCGGTCCCGACCAGACCGCGGCTGGCACCCCGGCTGAGGCCGAACGACACCACCCCGATCCGCCGATGGCCGAGCGCGAACAGGTGTTCGGCGGCACGGGCCGCCGCCGCGCGGTCGTCGATGCCGATCCACGGCGCATCGGTCGCACCGAGCTCGGCGAGCCGAGCCGGTCGGGGCTGATCGATCACCATGACCGGCAGCCGGCGCGCGATCATCACCGACAACAGCGGGTCGTCGTCGGCCAACGACGAGGCGATGATGCCGTCGACGACCGCTCGGCTGACCGAGGCGGTGCGAAGCTGCGGATCGGACGATCCCGGCATGAGCAGGAGCCCGACGCCGGCCGACTCGACGGTGCTGGTGAGGCCGGCAAGCAGGGCGCGGGTCACCGGGTCGTCGAACGCGTACGACAGCCGGTTCGCGTACGCCACGCCGAGGGCGCCGATCCGGCCGCCGCGAAGCCCGGCGGCCACCGGATCCGGCCCGGCGTATCCCAACCGCGCGGCCGCGGCCAGGATCCGCTGGCGCAGATTCTCGGACAACTGGTCGGGGTGGCGATAGGCGTTCGACACCGTCTTGGCCGACACCTCGAGCTCTGCCGCCACGTCGTGCAACGTGAGGCGCTTGGAATTCGCCACCGCACCATCCTCGTTCTTCAACGTTGAAGTAGCCTAACGCCATGCGGTCGGGATGGGCGGTGGCCACGCTCTGCCTGGTCCAGTTCGTCGACGTCTTGGGTGTCACCAGCGTGATGACGGCCATCCCGACGATTCTCGACGGGCTCGCGGCCCCGTCCGAGGCCACCGGGATCCTGGCCACCGTGTACGCGATGTTCTTCGGCGGGCTGCTTGTGCTCGGCGCCCGACTGGGAGACAAGTTCGGACATCGCCGGGTGCTGCTGATCGGCATCGTCGGGTTCATCCTGGCGTCCCTGCTCGGAGCGGCGGCCGGCGAGATCGTCCAGCTTCTGGTGGCCCGCGCCGCCCAGGGTGCCGCCGCGGCGATCAGCGTGCCCTGCGCTCTGCGGCTCATCCTCGAGGTTGCGCCGGAGCCGAAGGCTCGCCGCACCGCACTGGCCTGCTGGAGTGCCGCCGGTGCAGCGGCCGGCGTGCTGGGCTATCTCGTGGGGGGAGTCCTGACACAAGCCCTGGGGTGGCGATCCGTCTTCTGGGTCAACGCTCCCATCGGGCTGGTGCTGCTCGTTGGAGTAGCCGTCCTGGTTGCGCCGATCCCCAAGCCGCCGCGGGGCGTACGCCTGGACGCACTCGGAGCCGCCCTCCTGATCATCGCGGTCATGTCGGTGATCGTCGGCGCGTCGCTCGTGGCGCGCCCGGAGCTGCGAGCTGTCGGTGGACTCCTGGTGCTGACCGGCATGCTCGTCGCCGCCGGGTTCGTGGCTCAGCAACGCCGAGCCGCCGCACCGCTCCTCCCGCGCGGAGCGTTCGCGTCGCCCAACCTGCGCGCCGGAACCGTCGTGTCCTTCGTCAACACCGCCACGACCAGTTCGGCCGGCGTCCTGGCGACCCTCCTGCTCCAGGACGAGCTGGGCGCCACCCCCACGCAGGCCGGGCTGACGCTCATGCCGTTCAGTTTCGGTGTCATCGCCGGTTCGCTGCTGACTCGACCGCTCGTCGGGCGCCTGTCCACTCATCGGATGGGAAGCCTCGGCCTCGGGGGCATCGCGCTCGGCAACGTCATCCTCGCGCTCACCCAGGGCGCCGGCGCCGGAATCGTCGCCGGCGTCACGGTCGCCGGCGTCGGTCTCGGAATCGCGGCCGTGGCCGCCACCAGCATCGGCACCGACGTCAGCGACGCACTCACCAGCAGTGCCACCGGACTGCTGAACACCGGAGGCCAGCTGGGAACCGCGCTCGGGGTCGCGGCTCTCGTGACCCTGGCCGGTGTCGTGGACTCCGGCGGCCGATCAGGGACGGCGCTGGCCTGGGCGGTCGCGGCAGCGATCGCGAGCCTGTGCGCGGTCTACCTCAGCCGGCCCGGGCCACGGGCACCATCGGCAGCCGATGTCCGACGAGCGGATCGCCGGTGAAGGACGCCTGGACACGCTCACGGGAGAATTCCCTGTCGGCGGGCGATGGCCGCCGCCTCGGTGCGGCCGGCGGCGCCGAGCTTGGCCAAGATGTTGGAGACGTGCACGCTCGCGGTCTTGCCGGTGATGAAGAGGTGCTTGCCGATCTCGGTGTTGGAGCGTCCCAGGGCGACGAGTTCGAGCACCTCGAGCTCGCGCGGGGTCAGGCCGCTGTGACTCCCGACCCCGGAAGCCAGGTGGGCGTCGAGACGGTGATCAGCGGCGCGGCACGGAGCCCGACGGCCACCTCACGGGCCAGGCGCCGCTGCTGCTCCGCACCTCCTCCGTCGCCGGAGGCGGTGAGGATGTCGGCCAGCGCCGCGCGGGTGATCGCGGTCTGGTACGGGCTGTCCCAGCGCGTCGAAGCGCTGCACCGTCTCCTCCCACGCGGCGACCAGTTCGTCCACCGCGGCCGGATCGGACCCGGCGAGCCAGCGCACGCGCAGCGTCTCGGCGTCGAGACGGCGCAGCCAGGCCTGTCCCTCCGGACCCCAGAAGCCCGACGGGTCCTGGCTCTCGGTCAGGACGGCATGGCCTTCGGCGTTCAGTCGCCGCGCAGCATCGGTGAACGCCGGACGGTCATCGCTGGCCGTCTCAGCCAGGTTGTCCGCGACCGCCCCCACCGCGGTGGCCGCAAGCCGGATGCGTGCGCCGAAGGCGGGATGCCAGATCCGGCTGAGGACGGCGACGCCCTCGTCGTAGGTCGACACCGCGCCCTGGGGATCACCGTTGCGCCCCGCCACCTCGATGGTCAGTCCGCAGGCGTAGATACCGACGAGGCCGTCGACCGCCCACGAAGCTTCGCATGGCCGGCAGCTCGACCAGGTCCTGTCCGCGCGCGAACTCCACCTGGAGCCGCATGAGGTCCAGGAGTTGGCGAGCGACCAGCGGTGGATTCTGGTCGGTCAGATCGGTGAGTTCGAGCGTCTCGTCCCAGCGGCCGCGGAGGTGCGTGAGCCACGCCAGCTCCCAGCGTGCATCGAAGACCGACGGCGCCCACGGCAGATGAGCGTCGGTCCCACGGGCGAGGGTGCTGCGGTACCACCGTTCCGCGTCGTCCCATTCGGCGTGGTCGTCGTGGGAGCGGCCGAGCAGGAACCGCGCGCGCAGCTCGGCCTGGAGCGCACCGCTCGCCTCGGCCCGGCGAACGGCCTCCCGCAACGCCGTCCGCAGGGCGTCCGGCGGCCCGGCCTTCTTCAACCCGCTCAACGTGGTGATCACGTCGCTGGCGAGCACGCGAAGATCCAGCCGCTCGGCGAGCGCCAACGCCTCCAGCCCGACCGTCTGCGCCTCCTCGTAGCGACCGACGCCGACAGGATCCGCGCGTGCGAGGCCAGCACCCCGGCACGCACACTCGAGCCCTCGGGGACAGCAGCCGCACCGCTTCGGCGGAGACGGCGAGCGGATCGTCCTCCGGTTCGATCATGATCATGGCGTCGGCCCGGGCGGCGAGCAGGCGCGCGCGCACCGCGGCGAGGTGTCGGCCGGCAGCCGTTTCAGCTGGTCCGCGAGCAGCGCGTCGGCGCGGAGGGGGTGTCCCGCCGGCCATCAGTGCTTCGGCGGTGTCGATGACCAACTGGTCGACATCGACGTCCGCCTTGATGTCGCCATGGATGTCAGCGCTGATGTTGCCGGGCCGCCGCTGCGGGTCGGCGAGCAGTTGGAGGGCCTGTTCGAAGTGCCGGGCGGCGTCGTCGGGTCCGCCCACCGACATGGCCTCCCGGCCCGCCCGGATGCTGGCGTCGAGCGCGGTGTCGTAGTCCAGGGCCAGTCGGGCGTGTCGCGCCAGCTCCGCCGCAGTACCGCTGGCCTGGCCCTTGCGCAACGCATCGGCGTAGCGCGCGTGCAGCCGGACCCGCTCACCGGGCAGCAGGTCGTCGTACGCGGCCTCCGCGAGCAGAGCGTGCCGGAAGGCGTAGGCCGATTCCCGCGGAGACCAACACGTTGATCTCCACCGCTTCCCGGAGGGCGCTCTCCAGGCTCGTCTCGTCGAGGCCAGACACGGCGACCAGTTGGGAATGGGTGACCCGGCGGCCGGCGACACTGGCGGCGCGCACCACCTGCCGGGCGCCCTCGCTGAGCTTGTCGAGGCGGACCAACAACAGATCGGCGAGGTCGGCGGGCAGCCGCTTGTCCGTGTCGGCGGCGCCGACGAGCTCCTCGACGAAGAACGGGTTTCCGTCGGCGCGATCGATGATCTTGGTGATCTGGTCCTCGGTCAGGGACAGCCGGATGCAGCTGAGCCAGGAGTTGGCGGACGGCTCCTGACGACAGCGGCTCGAGGTGCAGGCGCTCGACGCCGGCGAGCCGGGACCATTCCGCCACCTGCGCGCGCAGGGGATGTCGGCGGTGCAGGTCGTCGGCGCGATACGAGACCGCGATGATCACCGGCCGGAGAAAGGTGCGCGAGAACAGAAAGCTCAGGATCTCCCGGGTGGACTGGTCGGCCCAGTGCGCGTCCTCGATGATCAACAAGGTGGGCGCCCGCTCGCCGGCCGCCTCCAGGACGGCGTGGACGGCCTCGAACAACTCGCGGCGGTCGAGACTCGCGCGCGGTGCCGCGTGCGGCGTCACCCGGCCGCGACAGCAATCGATCTCCGGGCTGGAGGCGGGCGAGCGCCGGTCGGGTCGTCGAGCACCCGGGAGACGACGGCGGGCAGGTCGGCACTGAGGCGGCCGATCACCTCGGTGAACGGCAGGTACGGCAGGGCGTCGTCGCCGAAGTCGAGACAGTGACCGACCACGACCTGCCAGCCGGCGTTCCGCGCGCCGTCGGCGACCTCGCTCAGCAGCCGTGTCTTCCCGACTCCGGCGTCGCCGTCGACGAGCACGACCGTCGAGGTTCCGGCCGACGGCAAGCGGGCCGGTCGGATCCCGAGAAGCGCGGTCAGCCGACTCGTCTCGATCCTCCCGGCCCACGCAGGGGACCGAGGCAGCGTCAGGGATCGGCACGCCGCCCATGATGGTCCCTTCGGTAGGCGGCGAGGAACACCCGTACCGCCTCGTCGGCGAACCGCAGCAGCTCGCGGCGACTGTAGGGCCGGTCTCGACCGGTGACCATCGCCTCGTTGAGCGGTACGGACAGGATCAGGTAGTTCAGGTGCTGCGCCGCCAGCAGTGCGTCGGGAGCGGTCAACAGCCCGCGGTCGCAGAGGGTGGTGATCTGTTCGGCCAGCGCACGGTGGGCCTGCTGGGGTCCGGCACGGTGCCAGGCACGGGCGAGCTCCGGGAAGCGGCTCGCCTCGGCGATGATCATCCGTCGCAGGCGGATGATCTGGGGCTGCATCACGTCGACGACGTGCTGACGGGCGAACGCCCGCAGATCCTCCTCGATCTGTTGACTGGTCCCGAGGCGGGCGACCTGGTCCCGGGTGGCCCGTTCGGTCTCCTGAATGGCGCTGGTCACGACCGCGACGAACAACGTCTGCTTGTCGGAGAAGTGCTTGTACACCGTCACCTTGGAGGCGCCGGCCGCGGCCGCGACTTCGTCCATGCTCGTGGCTAGGTATCCCCGCTGGAGGAAGACCTCGAGGGCGGCGTCGAGGACCGCTCGGGGCTTCGCGCTGGGCCGCGGCGATACGGCGACTGTCGGTCGGGGCATGGAGATCCTCCTGACTTCCAGTCGAGCGTGTACTAGTCGGTACATTAATCCTGCGCTGTGGTGAACTGAACGGTACAGTACAGAAAGGGGACGGTGATGACCAGGAAAACCGACGGCGTGCCTACACGATCAGCGACCTCGGCCGACGGGACGACGATCGTCTACGAGACGCACGGCCGAGGCCCCACCCTCATCACGGTGGCCGGAGCGCTCTGCGACCGGGCGTTGATGCGGTCGACCGCGGAAGCGTTCGGGCAGCACTTCACCGTCGTCAACTACGACCGGAGGGGCCGGGGATCGAGCGGCGACACGCTTCCGTACGCGGTCGAGCGGGAACTCGAGGATCTGGCCGCCCTCATCGAGATCGCGGGTGGCTCGGCCGACCTCTACGGGCATTCCTCCGGTGCCGGGCTCGTGCTCCGCGCGGTCGCGGCAGGTCTCCCGGTCGGGCGGTTCGTGCTCCACGACCCGCCGTACTCCCCGGACGACAAGGAGTCGCGTGCCGAGGCCCGCGTGCTCGCGGGCGACGTGCGGTCGTTGCTCGAGGGCGGCCGGCCCGCCGAGGCGGTGACCCGGTGGTTCGCCGGGATCGGAATGCCCGTCGAGATGATCGACGAGCTGCACGGCACACCCCGCTGGGAGGAGTTGGTCGCCTGGGCGCCGAGCCTGGCGCACGATTCGGCCGTGATGGGCGACCTGGAGAGCGGAGGGGCGATCCCCTCCCAGCTGGCCCGCCGCGCGGGCCGGCGTGGTCTTGTGCTCGTCGGTGAGAAGAGTCCGGGATTCATGCTGGCGGTGTCCCGGCGGCTGACCGCGCTGCTTCCGGACGCGGAGCAGCAGGTGCTGCCGGGGGCGGACCACGTGGCGGCACCCGAGGTCGTGGCGCCGGCGGTCGCCGCGTTCCTCCGGCGCCCCTGAACAGCTCGAATCGCCCGCGGAAGGTCCCTGCGCTGACTAAAGTACCGAGCACCATGTCGCATCCACGCCGGAGCCGCTGAGATGAGTGCGGAGTACCCGCCTGGCCCGCCCCAGGGCCCGCCGCCGGGTTCCGGGAACCCGGGTTACTCGTTCGGACCGTTCGCGCCCGGCCAGCCACCGCCCGGTGGCCCGCCCGGTCCACCCGGTCCGTCGGGGCCGTTCGGACCGTCGGGACCGCCGGAGCGGCCGAGGCGCCCATGGCCGATCATCGTCGGCGTCTTGGCCCTGGTCGTGGTCGTCGTCGCCACGGCGGCCGTCTTCGCGATACGGGCCGTCACGGGAACGGCGAACCAACCGCCGACCGTGGCGTCCCCCAGCGCGCCGCCACCGAACCCTCCGCCGCCGACGACCGTCGATCCGACGCCGACGGAACCGGCGCCCACCGAACCGACGCCGAGTGACCCGTCGACGGCGGCGTCAGCGCCGGCACCGACTCCGACGGTCGCCCCGCCGGCGCCGCCCGCGGGAGGGTTGGCCTCTGACGCGGTGACCGGCTATCTGCGTGCGGTGGCGGCCGGCAACGCGGGCGCCGCACTGCGCTACGCGGCCCGGCCGGTGGCCCCCGAGGCGACTCTCAGCAACGCGGCACTCGCCGAGTCCAGGCGCCGGGCGCCGATGAGCCGGATCGCCGTCGCTCCGGCGACCGATCCGAACGCGACCAGCGTGCGGGCCACGTACTGGCTCGGCCGGACGCCTGTCAACGGAGTCTTCGACGTGGTGAAGGTCAACGGGGCGTGGAAGCTCACCGAGGTCGTCAACGACCTCAACGTCGAATTCGTACGGCTGAAGTCGGTTCCCATGAAGGTCAACGGCGTGACCGTCGGCGGCAACCGGGTGCGCGTGCTGCCCGGCTCGTACGCGTTCACCACCGGCTCCCGGTACCTCGGCTACGGCAGCCGCAACGTGGTGCTCGTCCGTTCGCCCAGTGATCTGGTCAACGTGTACGGTCTGCGCGCCGGCCTGACCTCGAGCGGGCGGAGCAAGGTGAAGTCGGTGGCGCAGAGCAGTTACCGCGCCTGCCTGCGCTCACGGGCGGCCCGGCCGAGCAACTGCCCGTTCAAGTGGACGAACACCACCTATCGCTTCGTCAACGGCACCGTGCGCTGGCAGCAGACGGGCAGCAACCCCTTCGCGAAAGCCCGCATCGTGTACGACAGCGCCCGCGGCGGCGCCGCGCTCTCGATCCCGCTCCGGGTGCGGCTGTCCGGTAACTGCCGGGTCAACGGCCAGAGCGGGACCTGCACCGGACGGGTGACCGGAACCGGCGCAGGCCGTCTCAACCTGACCCGCTCGCCGCTCAAGTTCGACTGGCTCTAGGCCCTACGCCGGCCATCGCCGGCCGGCGTCGATAGCCAACGACCAGGGCGGTGGCGAGCACGAGCAGACCTGCTCCGGCGAAGGTGATCGGCGCTCCGGCGACCGAAACTACGAAGGGTGCGACCAGCGTCCCGATCATCGCGGCGAGGACCATGACTCCGTCCGCCAGTCCGAGCGCGAAGGCCCGGATGCGGTCGGGCACCGCCTGCTGCAGCACGTCGGTGCACACGCACTCGACCACGGTGCCGGCGCCTCCGGCGACGGCCAGGGGAGCTGCGGCCATCGCGGCCGTCGGGGCGATCCCCGCAGCCCCGAACCCGGTCGCGGTCAAGACGAGCGATCCCCGGAGGCCGAACCGCAGGATCAGCAGGGGAGCGGCGAGCGAGCCGAAACCCAGTGCCGCGATGGCGATCCCGTAGCCGGAGTCTCCCTGCAGCCACGTCTCGTAGCTCATGCCCAGCAAAGACACCGCGACGAATGCTTCGACAAAGTTCATGCACGCGACCACGGCGATGGCGGCGGCGACCCCCGGTGCCCCGAGCACCGTGCGTAGCCGGCCGGCGCTCGGCGTCACCGACGTTTGCACGGCCGTCTGGGTGTGCAGACGGCGCAGCAGGAGCCAGGCCGCGGCCGTCGCTGCCAGGCTCAACCCGAGAGCCGACATGCCCCAGCCGGCACTCAGAAGCAGTCCGCCGACCGCTGGGCCGACGACGAAGGCGGCGGCCTCGGCGGTGACCAGCAGCGACGTCACGCGTCCCGTACGAGCTCCGGCCAGCTGCGGCATGGCGGCGACGGCCGCAGGGTAGGCGGGCGCTCCGAGCGCGACGGTCAGCGTCGCGAAGAAGACCCCGAGGTCGACTCGCCCGGCCAGGAGGGCCAGCGCGCACGCGGCCAGCGAGACGGCCCGAGTTGCCGTCGACCACCGCAGGACGGTGCTGCGGCGCATCCGGTCGGCGAGGATCCCCGCGAAGGGAGACAGCAGGACGTACGGCAGCATCCTGGCGGCGCCGGCGAGACCGAGAAACAGCTCGTCCTGTGTGGCCGTCCAGACCTGCGTCAAGAGCAACGGCCACGGCGTCGCCATCGCCGTTGCCGCCAGCGCGTGGGAGATCAGGAGCCGGGATCCGGGCTTGATCATGGTCGGGGGGCCCTCCTTCGGTCCCCTGACCAGAGACGCACGCCGGAGATTACGTACACCCGCGCCGCCACTGATCGGCCCGGCGTCCGCCTAACCCTGCCCTTGGTTGTGCTAGTGACCGGGGGTCAGCCGCTCAGGAGCTGGCAGCTTCGATCAGGGGCACGATCTGCTTGATGGCGTACTCAGTGGAGAGACCCCCGCCCAGGGAGTACGCCGCCGACAGGTCGCCGTCGATGATCACGGCGCGACCGTCGGCCACCGCAGGAACGCGGCGGAACAACGGATCGCCGGTGATGGCCGACTTCTCGATGAAGATCGGGAAGCAGACGATGAGGTCGGCGTCGAGCAGTTCCAGTTGTTCCGACGAGATGGAGACCGAGAATCCGGTCGCGTTCGGCTTCAACGCGGCGATCTTCGGGTTCTGGACGAACCCGAGATTCTCCAGGAAGCTCACCCGCTCACTGCCCTCGACGTAGGCACCCCAGCCCTCGGAGGTCTTGGTCGCGGCGGTCATGGTGCGACCCCTCCAGTCCGGATGGGCCTCGCGGGCGGCGTCGAACGCTGCGCTCAGCCTGGTCAGGAGCGCCTTGCCCTCGTCCGCCTTGCCGAGCGACTGCGCGACCATCGTGGTCTGCTGCTCCGTGGTGGTCAGGTAATTGTCGCCGCTCTTCGGCACGCCGACCGTGGTCGCGATCTGCGACAGTTTGTCGTAGCGCGCCTGGTCGCCGGATCTCTTGGTGTCGAGGATCAGATCGGGTTGCAGGCGCGCGATCTCCTCGAACGAGGGCTCCAACGTCGCGATGATGGTGGGTGGCGTGGAGTAGAGCCCGGCGGCCCAGGGCCCGACGCCTTCCTTGCCGAACTGCAACCAGTCCGAGGCGCCGACGGGCTGTACGCCGAGTGCGAGGGCGGTTTCGGCGTCGCCCCAGCCGAGAGCCACGATCCTGGTCGGCTGCCGTTCGACCGTCACGTCGCCGAGCTTCGTCGCGATGGTGACCGGGAAGCTGCCCCCGAGCTGGCGGCCGGGGTCGGAGTCGTTCCTTCGGGGTTCGGATTGGCGCAGCCCACCACTGCCAAGGCGGTCACGGCGACGAGCAGGAGCATCCACCGGGCAGTGCGCATGATCAACCTCCAGGATGATTAGGCGAGACCTATCTGTCAGTGGAGCAAGACGGCCGTGCCCGGGAGCGGAAGTCGGCCGTGGTCGGAAAGCGCAGCGCCGCAGGCCGTGCCGGCGAGCGGAAGTCGACCGTGGTCGGAAAACGCAGCACGGCGATCAGGCGGACGGCGTCTGTCGGAGGTAGAGGCGCCGCTGATCTGCGTTGTCGGTGAGGGCGGCGGCGCGCACGAACGCGTCGTGTGCATCCGTACGCCGGCCCAGCTGGTCCAAGAAGGTGCCGCGTGCGGCTGCGAGTTCCGCAGACTCCGTCAGCGCGGGGTTGTCGCGCAGCTCTTCGATCAGTTCCAGGCCGACGTCCGGTCCGTCGGCCATGCCCACCGCGCGACCGCTCGATTCAGGGCGACGACGGGCGAGGGGGTCAGGTGGAACAGCACCGTGTACAGGGCGGTGATGCGGCGCCAGTCGGTCTCGGCCACGGACCGGGCCCGGGCGTGGCAGGCGGCGACGGCGGCCTGGAGCGTGTACGGACCGACGCCGAGCTCCTCGGCCCGGTCCAGGGCGGCCAGACCGCGGCGGATGAGCTGTGCGTCCCAGCGGCGACGGTCCTGCTCGGCCAGCAGGAGCGGTTCACCGTCGGGTCCGGTCCGTGCGGTCAAACGGGAGGCCTGCAGCTCCATCAGCGCCACCAGGCCGTGCACCTCGGCCTCGTTCGGCAGCAGGGCGACCAGCATCCGGCCGAGGCGCAGGGCGTCGTGGCAGAGGGCCGGGCGGGTCCAGTGGTCGCCGCCGGTGGCGGCGTAGCCCTCGTTGAAGATCAGGTAGACGAC
The DNA here is from genome assembly GCA_963789345.1 of uncultured Actinomycetota bacterium. Classification (GTDB taxonomy): domain Bacteria; phylum Actinomycetota; class Actinomycetes; order Propionibacteriales; family Propionibacteriaceae; genus Microlunatus. Next base: position 1,136,826 of record CAWBKR010000001.1, read on the forward strand.
GCCGAGCACGGCGCCGAGCCGCCCGGGCAGTTCGGTGGCCGAGCGGCGAGACGAACCGGACGTGCTGGTCGGTCAGGGTCTTCTTCGCGCGCGAGATCCGCTGGCCCATGGTGGTCTCGCTGACTCCGAAGGCGCGGGCGATCTCCCGCGTCTGCAGGCCGCCGAGCGTGCGCAGCGCGAGGGCCACCTGGGAGTCGGTGCTGAGCACCGGATGACAGGCCGTGAAGACCAGCCGGAGCAGGTCGTCGGGCACACTCGAGTCGAGTACCTCGTCGACGTGAGCCATCGGGTCCGCCTCCTGGAGCCCGGCCGGGGCTTCTCGGGCGATGCCGGCGAGCTTGCGGTTGAGGTTCTGCTGGCGTCGGTACCGGTCGACCGCCACGTGCTTGGCGGTGGCCATGAGCCAGGACGCCGGATGGTCGGGGATCCCGTCGCGAGGCCACTGGCGCAGAGCGATCTCGAGGGCGTCCTGGGCCAGGTCCTCGGCCGCCGGGAAGTCGCCGGTGATGCGGGCGAGGGCGGCGACGAGGCGGCCTGACTCGATGCGCCAGACCGCCTCGACCGCCGCGGAGGTCGCGGTCCCCACCTAGGCGGCCGCTCGGCTCACCGTCGGGTGGCGCGAAGTCCTCGGGACCGAAGACCTTCAGGACGTCGGCCTCACCCTCCCAGCCCGGCCACAGGTCGCGGTGCACCTTGAGGAAGCGGTTGGTCCACTCGAGCGCGTCCTCCTTGGCGCGTACGTCGTACAGGGCGTAGCTGATCAGCTCCTTGGACTCGGTGAACGGACCGTCGACGGCGGTCAGCTCACCGTTGTGGAGGCTGACCCGGGTGCCCGGCGGCGCTGGGCTGCAGGCCTTGGGTGTCGAGCAGGACGCCGGCGTTCGTGGCCTCCTCACCCAGGGTCATGATGGCGGCCATCAGCTCCGGTGGAGGCGGCGTGCCGGGCGTGGTGACGGCCCTCAGCAGGACGAGGTAACGCATGATCATTTCTCCTCTGTGTGTAGTGGTTGGGTCGCAGCCGAATCAGGTCGATCAGGACAGCTTCGTGTACACGTCGAACGACGTAGCGCTCAGCCAGGTCCACGTGAGCAGGATCGCCGCCACGAAGGGCAGGATGACGGCCGGCGACGACCCACCGGACGCGAGCCCGACGAAGGCGAGCAGGAACGCGATCCCGGTGACGACCGACCAGACCGCGCGGCCGGTCCGGCCCTGGCTCCGGAATCGACGCGCCACCACCAACGTGGCGACGATCAGCGCCAGGAAGCCCACGCCCGCGCAGACCAGGTGCAACAGGCCGGAGAGGGTCGGCGCGACCGGTGGACCGTCCGGTGTGCCCATCGGGAAGCCGGCCATCGGGTCGGTGGGGAAGATTCCGGCGGCCACCATGCCGAGCCCGAAGGTCGCCAGGAGCCGCGGAGCCCAGCGTCGTCCGACCCCGGTCGTCCAGGCCCGGCGGTAGCCGACGGCGGCCGCCATGACCATCAGACCGGTGACGATGAGGTTGACGATCTGCACCCAGCCGCCCGGGCCGTTGGCCAACTGGCTCCAGGCGTGCCGGCTGAGGTCGAAGCCGTCGCGTACGGCGGCCTGGACAAGGCTCACCGTCACGTAGAACGGACCGGCGATCACGCCGAAGCCGAGCAGTGATCGGGTCACCCGATCCGGGGACGTGCAACTCTTGCCGACCGCTGGGGAGTCGGCGGTCGCCGTACTTGTCGATGTCGAGATGCGGGACATGGAAACTCCTCGTACTGGGATCCGCTCGGTGCGGACCTGTGCCTTCTCCTCGAACGGGCCGTCGTCATCTCGACACAGGTGGGAGAAGAAATCTGAACTGGTTCTGCGCGGCTTGCGCTCGGTCCACGGGAGCCCGTAGGTTATACGTATGCACTTGACTGAGGCGGACAAACGCAGGATATCGGGTTCCTTCACGGTCGTCCGTGAGCCGGACCGCCCCGACGTCGCTGCGCAGTCCGACCCCGCGGTGATCGCCACGGTCTCGGACATGCTCACCGAGATCGAGCGCGACGGACTCGCGGCCGTACGCCGGTACGCCGAGCGGCTGGACGGCTGGACCGGTGGCGACGACTTCGAGGTGCCGCCCGACCGGATCGAATCCTTGACCGCCGACCTGCCCGCCGACCTTCGCGCGTCGCTCGACGTCGGGGCGGAACGGACCCGCCGGTTCGCCGAGATGCAGCGCGCGCACCTCCACGACTTCTCCGACGAGGTCATTCCCGGCGTCGTCTGCGGTCAGAAGTACGTCCCCGTCGACACGGTGGGCGCGTACCTCCCGGCGGGCCGCTTTCCCTTGTTGGCGAGCGCGTTCATGACCGTGGGAGTGGCTCGGGCCGCCGGTGTCCCGCACGTGATCAGCACCACGCCGCCGTCACTCGACGGTGCGCCACACCCGGCGGTCCTGTACGCGGCACGGGTGTCGGGAGCCGAGCGGATCTACGCGATAGGGGGAGTGCAGGCCCTGGCCGCCATGGCGTTCGGTCTGCTCGACAACGCACCGGCCGACATGATCGTCGGCGCCGGGAACGCCTACGTCGCCGAAGCCAAGCGTCAGTTGTACGGCCGCGTCGGGATCGACGTGCTCGCCGGCCCCTCCGAGGTGGCCGTGATCGCCGACGACACGGCGGACGCGGCCATGGTGGCGGCCGACCTGCTGGCCCAGGCTGAGCACGGTCCGACCTCGCCGGCGTGCCTGGTGACCACGTCGGAGGAGCTGGCCGTTGCCGTGGAGGCGGAGATCGAGCGCCAGCTCGCCGGCCTCGCGACCCGGGACATCGCCGGCGCGGCCTGGCGTGACTGGGGCTCGATCTACGTGGCCGATTCGGCCAAGTCCGCGATCGAGATCATGGACCTGCTCGCGCCCGAGCACCTGGAGATCCTCACCGCGGACAACGACTTCTACCTCGACAACCTGCGTAACTACGGCTCGCTGTTCCTCGGCGAGTGGTCGACGGTCGCGTACGCCGACAAGGGCATGTCGGGTACCAACCACGTCCTGCCGACGGGTCGCGGGGCCCGCTACACCGGGGGCCTGTCGGTGACGGGCTACCTCAAGCAGCTGACGTATCAGCGCGCCACCCGAGCGGCAACCTCTGCGCAGGCGGAGCACGTCGTCACCATCGCCGATTTCGAGACGATGCCGGGCCATCGCGACAGTGCCCAGTTACGTCTGGACCGGATCGCCTCGCCAGGTAACTAGTTGGACTCGATCGGCCTCCTGGCCCCTTGTTAGCCTGTCCTAACTCACAGTACATACGTATAAACTCAAAGAGCAGTTCCGTTCAGGCCCGTGTTCCCGAAGCGAGCGTCTAGGAGTATCCATGAACCTGTCCTTCCGAGCCAAGGTGATGACCGTGGCCACGGCCGCCTTGACCGCGCTGGCCCTGGCCGGCTGCGGCGCCGGCTCCCGCACCGGAGCCGAGACGGCGACTCAGGTCGCCTGTGACTTCGAGCCTCCCGCCCAGGCGACCACGGTCAACGTGTTGGCCTACAACTCCTCGGCCGTCGACCCGTTCACCAACACGATGGTGAAGAGCTGTACGCGCGAGAACGTCACCGTGAAGCACGACCCGATCGACTTCGCCGGCCAGGTGCAGAAGACCACGGCGACGCTGGCCGGCGACAAGGGCACGTACGACATCATCGAGACCTACAGCTTCATCATCGGCACCAACGCCGCCGCCCAGAAGCTCCAGCCGCTGGACGATCTGTTCACCAAGTACTCGGCGCAGTACAAGCTCGACGCCCTCGACAAGTCGATGCGGGAAGGCATGAGTTACGAGGGCAAGCTGTACGGACTCCCGATGCAGGCCCAGATGTTCGTCATGGCTTACCGGAAGGACGTTTTCGACAAGAACGGCCTCACCGCCCCCAAGACGTTCGACGAGATGATCGCGGCCGCCAAGAAGATCCAGGACTCCGGCGAGATGAAGTACCCGATCGCCCTGCCCTGGCTGGCCACCGGCGACATCAGCGCGCAGTACCAAGCGGCGCTCAACGCGCTCGGCACCGACTTCGTCGACCCGGCCACGAAGAAGCCGCAGTTCGACTCCCCGAAGTCCAAGCAAGCCCTGGACTTCATGAAGTCGCTGCTGCCCTACATGGATCCGCAGGTCACCACCTTCGACCAGCCCAAGGTCCAGCAGCAGATGTTCAACGGGACCGCGGCCATGGCCATCATGTTCTCCGGTCGGATGAACGACCTCACGGTGGAGACCAACAGCAAGTACGCCAAGCAGTTCGCCTTTGCTGCCCCGCCGGCCGCCACCGCGGGAGGCCCGCTGTACAGCCGGCTGTCGATCGACGGCTGGTCACTGCCCGAGAACACCGACCTGGATCCCGACCTGCTCTTCCAGATGATCGCGGCCTCGGTGAGCGAGGACGCGTCCAAGGCCTCGATCCCCGCGGCGTTCCCGGCCCGCACCGGGGCGGTCACCAAGGACAGCTCGCCGTACGCGCAGGCCGCCATCGACTCGATCGCCAAGACGACGCCGCCGGCGTCGGCGCCGTACACCCCGGACGTGTCGAACGCGATCATCTCGCTGGTGGCCCAGACCATCCTCGGCAAGCTCACCGTCGAGCAGGGCATGACGCAGATGCAGGCCGCCGCCGAGAAGGTCATGGAGAAGTACTGACCAGCACCGATCAGGGGCCGCGCGTCGTCGCCGGCCTCTGGTCGGCCTCAATCCTCGAGAGCCGGGAGATCGTCTGATGCGTAAACGCGAGTTCGCCCTGCTGGTCGCTCCCAGCATGATCGTGATGTTCGGCCTGCTCCTGGTGCCCATGTTCCGCACCATCCAGTGGAGCTTCCAGGAGGTCGAGTACGGCGAGCCGGGCGTCTTCGTCGGGCTCCAGAACTACGCGACCGCCTTGAGCGACGCCCGGTTCTTGCGGGCCGTGGCCTTCACCGTGGTGCTCACGGTGCTCGTGACCCTCATCCTCGTGGTCCTCGGCTACATCATCGCGACCCTGGTCAACCAGCTCGGGAAGCTCCGCCCGGTGGTCCTCGGCATCCTGTTGGTGTCGTACGTGCTGCCCAACGTGGTCGGGGCCGCCGCGTTCTCGTGGCTGTTCGACACCAACTTCGGCGGCGTGGCCAACTACCTGCTCACGAGCATCACCGGCACCGAGATCCTCTGGTTCACCGACGTCTGGCCGAACCGGATCCTGATCATCCTGGACACCGTCTGGCACCTGCTGCCGTTCAGCATGCTGATCATCCTGGCCGGACTGCAGGGCGTGCCCGACGAGATCTTGGAGGCGGCCCGAATCGACGGGGCGACCGCGTTGAAGTCACACCTGTTCGTCATCGTGCCGACGATCCGAGGCGTGCTGTTCTTCGTCAGCCTCATCTCGATCATGGACGTGCTGCGGACCTTCGACCAGTTGATTCCCCTCGCCCCGCAGGCCGTCGAGATCGGCAACGAGTCGATCATGCTCTACATCTACAACATCGCGTTCCGCGAAGGCAGCGAGTTACTCGGCTTGGGCAGCGCCATCAGCGTGCTCACCATCCTGCTGATCTTGATCATGCTCACCCCGTTCATCCGTGACACGTTCAAGGAATCGAGGGCCGCCCGATGACGACGACCACCGCATCGACGACTCCGTCGGTCTCCGAGGGCCTGGCGGCCACCCGACCGTCTCCTTCCCGGCGCGGCAAGCGTCGTGGCTTCTGGATCGTCGCCGGATTGTTCCTGTTCGTCACCTGCCTGATGATGCTGAGCCCGTTCATCTGGACGGCGATGTCGGTGACCAAGCCGACCGACGTGGCCTTCAGCAACCCGCCGGTGTTCTTCTACCAGCCGACGCTGCAGGCCTTCGTCGATCTGTGGGAGACGACGTACTTCGCGCAGTATCTGGTGAACACGTTGATCGTCGCGATGATCACCACCGTGCTCGGGTTGGTGATCGGGATTCCCGCCGCGTACGCGCTGTCTCGGATGCCGGGCTACATCTCGGCCGTCCTGCTGGTCTTGGCGCTGATCTTCCGGGCGCTGCCCCGCTTCGCCGTCGTACTGCCGATGTATGAGGTCAGTCAGCGGCTGGGGATCTACGACACGACGTACGCGCTGGCCATCGCACTCGTGGCCATCAACCAACCGTTCAGCATCTGGCTGCTGCGGAACTTCTTCGCCGAGATCCCCAAGGACCTCGACGAGGCGGCCATGATCGACGGCTGCACTCGGGTCAGCATGCTGCGCAAGGTGATGATCCCGCTGATGGGCCCGGGCATTCTGACCGCCGGGATCTTCCTGTTCCTGTTCGCCTTCCAGGAGTACCTGACCGCGGCGATCCTGACCGACACCGCCAGCAAGACGGTGCCGGTGTTCATCACCACCCAGCTGGGGCAGACGCTGCCGATGCTCCAGCAGGCCGGCGCGGCCGCCATCTTGCTGACCCTGCCGGTGATCGGTATCGCCTTCATCGCCCAGAAGTACCTGGTCGCCGGCCTCGCCTCCGGCGCCGTCAAGGGTTGAGCCAGGCACTGGTCCTGCTGCCGGGCCTCAACTGTTCGGCCGCACTCTGGTCGAGAACCGACCTCGGGTCCGCGACCATCCCCGTGCTGAGCGAACCGAGCCTCGACGGTCAGGTCGACCGCTTGCTCGACGAACTGCCCGAGCGGTTCGCCCTCGTCGGCCTGTCCCTCGGCGGGATCGTGGCCATGGCACTCGTCCGCCGCGCTCCGGAGCGCGTCTCGCGGTTGTGTCTGATGTCGACGACGTCGCGGCCTCCGACCAGCCGCCAGTACGCGATGTGGACTCGCCAGCGAACCGCCCTGGCCGCCGGCGCGAGTGCCCGCGACCTGCAACGCGAGCTGAAGGCGGCCCTGCTGTCTCCTGCGGCGCGGGCCAGCCGACCGGAACTGGTCGAGGTCGCGCTCGCGATGGCCGACGACGTGGGCAGCGCCAGACTGGACGCCCAGCTGGCTCTGCAGTCGACCCGCATCGACGAGCGCCCGGGGTTGGCCCGGATTCGTTGTCCGGTGCTCATCGTCTCGGGCCGCGAGGATGCGTTGTGCAGTCCCGAGCGTCACCTGGAGATGTCCGAGCTCGTTTCCGGCTCGAAGTTGATCATTCTCGACGACTGCGGACACCTCGCCCCGCTGGAACGACCCGCCGAGGTATCCACTGCACTGAAGCGTTTCCTCGCCGAGGGGTAGGTGCCCTGAGCTTGTCGCAGGGTCAGCAGCGGGTCGCGCCCTTCGACAAGCTCAGGACACCAGGGCGGCACCCTCGGCCAGGGTCGCCAGCTTGGCGTACACGATGTCGGGGTCGACGGCGCCGAAGCCGGCGAAGGTCGAGAACCCGCAGTCGGTGCCGCCGATCACCCGCTCCGCGCCGACGAGATCGACGAAGCCGCGTAGCCGGTTCGCGACCACGCGGGGATGCTCGATGAAGTTGGTGGTGGAGTCGATGACGCCGGGGATGAGGACCTTGTCGTCGCCGATGCGCCCGCGATGCTGAACGAAGGCCTCGAGGTCGTGCTGGTGCCGCGGGTTCGCGGTCTCGAACAGCAGACCGGCGGGCTTGGCCCCGAGCAGGACGGGCAGGATCGTGATCATCTCGACGTCGTGGTGGTGCGGTCCCTCGTAGTTGCCCCAGCAGACGTGCATCCGCACCCGATCCGCCGGGACGTTGCGCAGCGCGTGGTTCAGCACCTCGACGTGGCGCCCGATCCGGGCGAGGTACTCCTCGTCGGTTCGGTCCTTGTACATCATGTGCCGGCCGAGACCCAGGTCCGGACTGTCCAGCTGCAGGATCAATCCAGCCGCCACGATGGCCTCGTACTCGGGTCTCATGGCCTCGGCCAGGGCCTCCAGGTACGCGTCGTCGTCGGGGTAGAAGTCGTTCGGCTGGAAGAGGGCGATCACTCCCGGCGAGGCGGCGTTCATGAAGCCCGGCGGCTGACCGTAGGTCGCCTGCGGCCTTCGCGAACCGCCGCAGATCGTCCTCGAGCGGGGCCAGGGTCATGGGCTGCACCTCGCCGACGCAGCGTGGACGTCGGTACGGCGGCGTCCCGCCGCCCTTGGCCTGCCGTTCGAGGAAGCCCGGGAAGTCCTCGAGGTCGCGGGGCGGCCGGCGGGGTGAGTCGCCGTCGAAGCCGGTGATCCGGTCCTTGATGTAGGTCGCGTAGCTGATCTTGGCCATCTCACCGTCGGACACGATGTCGATGCCCGAGGCCATCTGACGGCGCACCGCGTCGTCGACGGCCTGCTCGACCACGTCGTCGAAGGCGGCGGCGTCGATCGGCTCGCCGCGCTCGGCCGCGAAGATCAACTCGGTCACCTCGGCCGAGCGCGGCAGGGAGCCGACGTGAGTGGTCTTGATCGCGGTCACGGTGCGTGCACTCCTTCGCCACCCGGCTGTCCCACGCTGTGCAGGTCGGCCAGATGCTCCATGATCGTGTGGGCCAGGTTGTAGACGACCAGCTGAGCGCCGTCGGCCAGGGAACGCGGTCGCATGGTCGGCACCGGTCACGATGTCCATCCGAACGGCGCCGAGCTCGGCCACCAGCCGCGTGCACCGCGGTGACCGATTCGGCCGGATCCGCGTCCGTCGTCGGAGGACGACGCCCGCAGGTCGGCGGTGCCGATCATGGTTCCGTCCAACCCCGGCACCGCGAGGATCTCGCGCGGCGGCGGCGCACTCCGGCCGGAGATTCGATCATGCCGATCACCAGGGTTTCGTCGAGCAGGCGCCGGCGGTGCTCGCCGGCCTCGCACCAGCCCGAAGCGCCCGGCTCGGGAGTAGGTGGCGAAGCCGCGCTGGCCCAGCGGCGGGTAGTGCACGGACGCGACCAGGGCGCGCGGCGTCCGCGCGTGTGTCGATGTGCGGGGCGACGATCCCCGTGGCTCCCTGGTCGAGGACCCGCAGGACCAGCGCCGGCTCGTGCGGAGCCGACCCGCACCAGCACCGCGGCTCCGTGCAGCGGCGCGACGGCGATGTGCTGCCGCAGCGCGATCAGGTCGGCCGGTCCGTGCTCGCAGTCGATCAGCACGAAGTCGAAGCCGCTCACCGCCACCATCTCGACCAGTTCCTCGGCCGGCATCCGGAGCAGCACGCCGAGCAGCTGCTCGCCGCGAGTCGAGCCGGGCCTTCAGCGAGCGCATCAGGCCACCATCCCAGCCGACAGGTCGATGTCGGCGCCGCACAGTCCGGGCATGGCCAGCATGGCCACGACGGCCGCACCCGACCTCGACCTCGGTCACCATCCGGCCCAGGGCGGCCCGGGAGACGAAGGTCTCCATCGGCCTGCCTCGTACGTACGCCCGGTCCGCTCGGCCTCGAGCCGGAAGTTGCGGTCCATCCGCGGGCCCGTCGACCGGACCGGGGGACAGGCTGTTGACGTTCACCCCGGCCGGTCCGACCTCGAAGGCCAGGGTCGAGGTCAGGCCGATCACCGCCATCTTGGAGGCGCAGTACGGCGTCCGCCGGATCAGCGGCCGCTTGCCCGACACCGAGGCGAGGTTGATCACGTCACCGTGGCCGCGCGCGACCATGGCCGGCAGGAACGCCCGACAGATCAGGAAGACGCCGCGGACGTTGACGTCGAAGACCTCGTCCCACTCCGTCGACGCGATCTCGGTCAGCGGCGCGACCGGCCCGGCGATGCCCGGCGTTGTTGATCACGATCGAGATCTCGACGTCGGCCAGCGAGTCGGCCAGCGCGGCCACCGACCCGGGTCGGCCACGTCGCAGACCGGCGCCAGCGCGCCCGTTCGCCCAGCTCGGCGCAGCGTCGCTCCAGCGGCTCGTGCTGGCGCCCGGCCAGCACCACCTCGGCGCCGGCGGCGTGCAGGGCCCGGCCGATGGCGGCGCCGAGCCCGTGCCGCCGCCGGTGACCAGGGCCGTCGCGCCCGGCCAAGACTCATAGCTGCGGCTCGGCGCCCGCCAGCGCGTGGTCAGCCAGCGCCGCGTCGACCCAGTCGAACTGGTCGCCGAGATGCCGGCGGGCCCGGATGTCGCCGGAGCGGGCGTGGCCCTCGAAGAGCTCGACCCGCGCGGCCCGGCCGCAGACCCGGCCGAGCTCGCCGCTGCGAGGCGTCGTTGACGCACCTCCTGGTAGGTGACGGTCTTGAGGTACTTTCCGACCCAGAGGCCCGCCGGTGTAGCGCGCGGCGCCCAGGGTGGGCAGCACGTGGTTGGTGCCGATCACCTTGTCGCCGTAGGAGACGCAGGTGTTCTCGCCGAGGAACAGCGCGCCGTAGTTGTGCATCGCCGTCCAGCGCCTGGCGCGGTTCGTCGGTCAGCACCTGGACGTGCTCGGCGGCGAAGGCGTCGGCCACCCGGTAGGCCTCGTCGATGTCGTCGACCACGATCACCTGACCGAAGTCCCGCCAGGCCGGCTCGGCGTAGTCGCGGGTCGGCATCTCGGGCAGGATCCGCTCGATCAGCTCGATGACCTCGCGGCCCAGCGCCTCCGAGGTGGTGACCAGGATGGCCGGCGACTCCGGACCGTGCTCGGCCTGGGACAGCAGGTCGACCGCGCAGGTGAACGGGTCGGCGTCGTCGTCGGCGATGATCAGGATCTCGGTCGGTCCGGCGAACAGGTCGATGCCCACCTCGCCGTAGAGCTGCCGCTTGGCCTCGGCCACGTAGGCGTTGCCCGGACCGGCGATCAGGTCGACCCGCTCCATCGACTCGGTGCCGATCGCCATCGCGGTGACCGCCTGGACACCGCCCAGGATGTAGATCTCGTCGGCGCCGGCCATGCTCATCGCGGCCACCGTCGCCGCCGGGATCTCGCCGCGGATCGGCGGCGTGCAGGCCACGACCCGCGGCACCCCGGCGACCTTCGCGGTGATGATCGTCATGTGCGCCGAGGCGGTCAGCGGGTACTTGCCGCCGGGGATGTAGGAGCCCGGCCGCCTGCACCGGGAGGTGCCGGTGACCGAGGAACACGCCCGGCAGGGTCTCGACCTCGACGTCGGTCATCGAGTCGCGCTGCACCTGGGCGAAGCGGCGCACCTGGTCCTGGACGAAGGCGATGTCGTCGATCACCTGCTGCGGCAGCGTGGCGATGATCTCGGCGATCTGCTCGTCGCTGAGCCGGAAGCTCGTCCGGGCTCCAGCGGTCGAACGTCTCCGAGTACTCCGGACCGCCGCGTCACCGCCGTGCCGGATGTCGTCGATGATGCCGCGGACGCGCTCGCGCGACGTCGTCTTGCGCGGTGTCGACGAACGACTTGGTCGGGGCGGACTTCAGCCTGGTCGGCATGGCGGACAGCTCCTCCTGAGTGAACATACGTATGCTCACCAGTCAAGACCAATCGGACGCGACCGTCAAGTCGGTCGCGCTCCGTTATGCTGCGGCGCAGCGTGATCAGGGGTCGCGGACCCGAGGAGGCATACCTATGGCGATCGATGGTGGTCACCAGCCACGACGTGGCCCGGCTCGCCGGCGTCTCCCAGCCCACGGTCTCCCGGGCGCTTCGGGACAGCCCGAAGGTCTCCGCCGAGACCAAGCAGCGGGTCCGCCAGGCGGCCGACGCCCTCGGGCTACGTGCCCAGCGAGACCGGCCGGGCCCTGTCCAGCGGCCGCACGCGGCGGGTCGGCCTGCTGCTCACCGATCTGGAGAACCAGTTCTACCCGCACGTGATCTCCCCGATGCACCACGAGCTGGAGTCGCTCGGCTACCAGCTGGTGCTGCAGACCGAGTCCTCCGACACCGGCAGCGGTGGCCGAGCGGCTGATCGCCAACTGCCTCGACGGGGTGCTGCTGGCCACCACCACCTCGACTCGGTGCTGCCGGTGCGGCTGCGCGACCGGCGGATGCCGTTCGTCTACTTCAATCGCACGACCGACGCCGTCGAGGCGGACTCCGCGACGGTCGACCCGGAGCCGGGCATCACCGAGCTGGCCGACGAGATCGTCGCGACTCGGCCACCGGCGGATCGGGGCGATCTTCGGACCGCCGCAACACCAGCACCGCCGAGCAGCGGGAGCGGGCGCTCCGCGCCGCGCTCTGGACGCGCATGGTCTGACGATCCCCGACCGAGCGCACGCGTCCGCGGCCCGTTCGACTTCGACACCGGCTACGACGGGACCGCGAGCGCTGCTGGGACTGGCCGAGCCCGCCGACGGTGATCGTCTGCGGCAACGACGTGGTCGCCCTCGGCGCCCTGAACGCCGCCCGCGAGCTGGGCGTCGACGTGCCCGAGCCAGGTGTCGGTGGTCGGCTTCGACGACCTGCCGGCGGCCGCCTGGGCGCTGGTCCGGCTGACCACGGTCAACTTCGATCTGGACGCGATGGCCCGCAAGGCGGCCAGCCTGCTGGTGCGCCGGATCGAAGGCGACCCGGAGCGCTGCCGTGGCGAGCACGAGATCTTCCCGACCACGCTGGTCCGCCGGGACACGCCTCGCCGCCGGCCGCCGAGCCGGCCTGACCGGCTTGCGAGCCAGTGCAATGCATACGCATACACTGCTGCTGCGTCATGCCGCTCGATCCGATCGCCTACAAGCCGTACGCCGACCCCGACGACTTCATCCGGGAGGTGACCGACCTGATCTGGGTCAACCGGGCCATCGGCTACATCCGGCAGAACTACGAGCCGGACTCGATCGTGCACGGCTCGTACGGCACGATCGTCGGCCGCGACGAGGTGATCGAGGGCAGCCTGATGCGGATCGCCGACACCCCCGACCGGATCGGCCAGGCCGAGGACGTCATCTGGGAGGCGCGCGGGCGACGACGCCTTCCTGAGCTCGCACCTGGTGCTTGTCGGCCGATCCCAACAACGACTTCGTCAGCCGGACGATCGCCAACTGCCTCTACCGCCGCGGCCGGATGGTCGAGGAGTGGGTGGTCCGGGACGCGCTGGCCATCGCGCAGCAGCTCGGGGTCGATCCCGACGAGCTCGCCCGGCGCAAGGCGTTCCACGGCTACAGCGGCAGCATGACCCAGCCCGGCCCCGGCGGACGTGATCGCGGTCGGGCGACAGCGGACCGCGACCGGACGACCACCGGCCCGAGGTCGAGATGGTGCTCGAGTTCATCCAGCAGGTCTGGAACGACCGCGACCTGGAGAAGGTCGAGAACTTCATGATCCGCGACCTGGTGCTGCACACGATCGGTTACCGCACGATGATCCGGCCCGAGGGCTACCGCCGCGCGCTGCTGCGGATGCTGCGGCCCTTCCCGGCCGGCCAGTTCGCGGTCCGCGACGTCGCCACCAACTACGCCGAGCGGTACGCCGGACTGCGGATCGCCGTGACCTGGGTGTTCTCCGGCGACTACAACGGCGCCGCCGACTTCGGGCCGCTGACCAACTCCGGTCGAGATCCTCGGCGTCTCGCAGTTCCTCGTCCAGACCGGGCCGGATCGTCCGCGAGGTGCGGGTCTACGACGAGATCGCGCTGCGCACCCAGATCGCCGGCCGCCGCGGCGACGTCCCCGTCACCAGCGCCAACATCTACTGATCACCAACCTGACCAGGAAGCTCGATCATGACCGACATCCTCGTTCCGACCGGCCCGTCCGGCCAGGAACTGCAACGCCGGACCATCCGCCGCAGCGGACTGGGTCGCCTGCAACTCCGCCTTCATCGACTGCCGGACGCCCGGGATCGGACCGCAAGTCCAACTACGCGTTCATCGGCTCCGGCGTCTCGCAGAACGCCGACCAGTTCGTCAACCTGGAGGAGCCGCACGGCTTCAACCTCGGCGCGGCCGGGATGCCCAACGGCATCACCAACAACCTGCACCTGCACTTCACCGCCGAGGTGTTCATCAACTTCGGCGGCACCTTCCGGCTGCGCTGGGGCGTCGACGGCAAGCAGGGCGAGTACGTCTCCGACGACGGCGACGTGATCTCGGTGCCGACCTGGATCTTCCGCGGCTTCACCAACGAGGGTCCCGACGACGGCATCCTGCTGACCGTGCTCGGCCACGACGTCACCGGCGGCATCATCTGGGGGCCGTCGGTGCTCAAGGAGGCCGAGTCGTACGGGCTGCACCTGACCGCCGACAACCGGCTGATCGACACCGTCGCCGGCGACGAGGTGCCGCCGGACGTGCCGTTGATCAAGCCGATGCCGCAGCGCTACATCGACGAGCTGACCACGTACACGCCGGAGGAGATGCGGCAGCGGGTGATCCAGCCCGGCGATCGGCGTCTACAGCACCGCGGTCGTTCCTGTGCACCGGCCTGCCCGGCGGCAACGCCGAGCTCAGTCTGGGCATCGGCTACGGGATGACCGAGGACCGCCGGGCCGTGCCGCGGGTGCACGAGCCGCACGCCTTCAACCTGGCCTGGCTGCGCGCCACGCCGGGCGAGGGAGTGCTGCGGCACCGGCACGACGAGACCCAGGTGCTGATCGTCAAGTCCGGTCGCTGGCAGGTGACCCTGAACGACGGCGACGCGACCCAGACCACCGAGCTCGGGCCGCAGGACACGCTGTCGGTCCCGGCCGGCAGCTGGCGGCAGATCCAGCTGGTCGAGGCCGGCGACGACGCCGCCACCGCCGGGCACCGGCGAGCTGCTGGTGGTCAACAGCGGCGACGGACGGGTCCGGCTGGAGTGGGCGCCCGAGGTCGTCGAGGCGCGCCTTCGACGCCGGCTGGATGCTCGACCCGAACGGCTACCTGGCCCCGGTGGCCGTCATGATCACCGCGACCGAGGACGACTGACGCCACCGAGCATCCGGACCGACCGTCGGTCGCGGTCGGCCAGGTCCGGATCTCGATCGAGGACGCCGACGGCCAACCGGCGCGGCCGTCGCCGACGTCGTCGGCTCGGGCCGCCGAGCTCGGCGCCGATCTCGTCGTGCTGCCGGAGCTGGTCGACCAGCGGGTACGTGTTCGCCGACGCGGCCGAGGCGCAGCAGCCGCGCCGAGCCGTCGACCGGACCGACGGTGAGCCTGTTCGCGCGAGCTGTCGGCCGAGCACGGATGATGATCATCGGCGGCTGGTGCGAGCGGTCCGGACTCGCGATCGCCCGTACAACAGTGCGGCCGTGGTCGATCGCGGCGAGCTGCTCGGCGAGCTATCGCAAGACCCACCTCTGGGATCGGGAGAAGTTGATCTTCACCGCCGGCGACGCGCCGCCGCCGGTGCTCGATCACCCGGCTCGGGTCGATCGGAGTGATGATCTGCTACGACCTCGAGTTTCCCGAGCTCGTCCGCGAGCGTCGCGCTGCCGCGGTGCCCAGCTGATTGCCGCGCCGGTCGAACTGGCCGGCGGGAATGCCCGTGCCCGCCGGCGAGCGGCCGGTCGAGGTGATCAAGGCGCAGGCCGCCGCCGCCGACGAATCGGGTGCGCGATCGCCGTCGCCGACCGCTGCGGAGCCGGAGCGGGGCGTCGGCCTGGATCGGCGCCAGCCTGATCTGCGGCCCGGAGGGCTACCCGCTGGCCGGACCGGCGTCGGCGGAGGAGCCCGGCGCTGCTGTGGGCCGACGTCGATCTCGCCGCCGACCTCCGACAAGCGACTGGGCGATCACAACGACGCCTTGACCGACCGGCGACCCGAGCTCTACTGACGCTGAGGATTTGCGCGCAGCCTAATGGTCGCCAATGGGCACTTCCTCCGGCATCGTGGAACACGACCGACGAGGAAGGGGAGTTTCGTGATCAACAACGTGGCCAAGGTCATCGTGCCGGTCGAGGACCAGGGCGCCGCTCTGGCGTTCTGGACAGGCACCGTCGGCTTCGACGTGGTGCGCGACGAAACGTTCGGGGATGAGCGCTGGGTGGAGATCAAGCCACCCGGTCAGGACCTCGTGTTGGTGCTCAGCCCTCGAAGTCCCGATGAGCCCCGACGTTCGGTGCCGGACCGGCTCCCGCATTCGGACCTGTTCTTCGACTGTACGGACATCCAGCGGACGGCCGAGGAGTTGATGGAGCGCGGAGTCAGGTTTCCGCTACCGCCGAGTCGCGAGCACTTCGGTTGGTGGTCGTTGTTCGAGGACAACGAGGGCACCCGCTATGCGCTCGGGCAGTGGCAGACCGAGTCCGGGTCCGGCAGCGACGGGTCGCGCCCGGCGCCCGACTCTTCCGTATAGAGATCGAAGGGTCAGATCAGTTCGTGCCCTGAGCTGGTCGAAGGGTCAATGCTTGGGTCAGGGCTTGCATTCGAATTCGTCTTCTATTCTATTAGACTAGTACTCATGAGTTTCGAAGGCGGGGTGGTCGGTGGGGTGTCACCGGTCGACCTCGCCCTGGAACAGTTCAGCCTGGGTGTGGATCATCTGGTCAAACTGCTGGAGGACGGCGGACTCGACCACTACGACAACCCCGGCTTCGTCACCTTCACCCAGGACTTCGAGAAGATCCGGAACCGGATCCCGTTGGCCGACCACCGGATGCCGAGCGGCTCCGGCCAGTCGCCGACCCAGAGCACGATCGGCCCGTACCGGTCGACCAGCACCACCAGGCCAGCCGCCACGACCACCACGCCACTCAGCACGACGGTCGACACCACCCGCTGGGCTCGCGGCCGACCGCGGAGCGCGAGCGTCAGGCCGGCCCCCAGCAGCGGCAGCAACACCGCCAGCGGCAGCAGGTTGTTCATGCCTGCTCACGTCCGCCGGCACCAGCAGGTAGGAGAAGACAGTGGTCAACTCCCAGAACACGTACAGCAGCACGAGGTCGTCGGTGGTGACCAGACCCAGCATCGCGCCGGCGAACGCGGCCAGCAGCCCACCGGTGCGGGCCGGCGGCGCGTCCTCGTCGAAGTACCAGCGGCAGTACAGCAGCACCAGCGCCCCGACGCCGGTCACCAGCAGAGCCAACACCCACTGCAGGGTGCCCAGCCGGAACGACAGATCGACCTGCAGCGCCGGGATCCAGGCCGCGGTCTCGATGACGGCGCCGCCCGGCACGACGGTCGGAGCCTGCGCGAGGAGCCAGACGAATGCGACCGCGGGTGCGGCCGCCAGCACGAAGTATCCGCGCCCACGGAGCCGGTGGACGAGCGGCGGCGCGCAGCAGGCGGCCCCAAAGAGCACCGCGATCAGGAGCGCCACGCCCAGCCCTCCCTCGACCGGTGGAATTCAGGGAGGGCATCGATCATGGTGATCGATCTTCTCATCGCCGACGGCCGACGGCCGGTCGCAGACGAGGCGCGAGCGGTCAGTGCGGCTCGCCGGCGATGAGGCCCAACTCGAGCCCGCGCAGCGCGGCGCGGGTTCGGTCCCGGACCCCGAGCTTCTCGAAGATGGCGGACACGTAGTTCTTGACCGTGCCTTCGCTGAGGTGAAGCGCGGCTGCGATCTCGCGGTTCGCGAATCCCGCGGTGAGCAGACGGAGATCTCGACTTCCCGCGGGGTGAGAGGTTCGGGTCGGGAGAAACTCTCGAAGCGCGTCGGCTGATCACCGTTGAGGCGCAGGAGAGTGTCGGTGATGCCGGGCTGGATGGCCGTGCCGCCGGCCTCGACCGCGACGATCGCATCGACCAGCTGATCCAGGGTCACGTCCTTGAGCAGGTAGCCACGGGCACCCGCGCGTAGCGCATCCACGACGGCGTCCTCGCCGTCGAAGGTGGTCAGCACCAGCACTGCGGGACGAGGACCCGGCAGGGCCCGGAGGGTCGCGAGTCCGTCCAGGACCGGCATCCGCAGATCCAGCAGGGCCACGTCGGGATCGGTCTCGGCGATGAGTCGCAGACCCTGCGCGCCGTCGCCCGCTTCACCGACGACCTCGACCGCCTCGGAGAGACCCAGCAGACTCCGGATGCCCGACCGCACCAGGGTCTGGTCCTCGATGATCACCACCCGGATCGTCACGTCGGCAGCCGCGCCTCGACGCCGAAGCCCCGTCCGGGTTCTGGGGTGAAGCGCACACTTCCACCGAGTTGTTCGAAGCGTTCGCGCATCCGAGCAGGCCGTTGCCGAGCTCGACGCGACGACCACCGTCGCCATCGTCGCGGGCCAGCACCACGACCTGATCAGCAGACCGGGTGACGGTGATCCACACGTTGTCGGCGCGCGCCGCACCGTGTTGGTGATGATCTCCTGGCAGATGCGGATGATCGCCTCGTCGCGTTCGGCATCGGCGACCGGCAGGGTGGCGTCGACACAGATGTGCACGATCAGGCCGGGAATGGTACGGAAGAGCGACGTCAAGGTCTGGCGTAGGTCGGGTTTCTCGCGCATCTGGCCGACCGTGCTGCGGAGCTCGCCGAGCCCCTGCTTGGCGAGGAGCCGGGACTGCTCGACGTGCTCGTGCGCCTGGCCCGTGGTGAGGTGCGCGGCGACCTCGAGGTTCACGGCGAGCGCCGTCAGCTCGTGGCCGATGGCGTCGTGCATGTCGCGGGCGATCCGCAGTCGTTCAGCGCTACGGCTGGACTCGGCCAATCGCGTCTGGGCGGTGGAGAGTTCGACGTTGACCGCCGCCAGCTCGGCACGCGTACCCGCGGCGCTGATCATCGGCTTCGTCAGCGATCGGGCCGGCGTGTCCAACGCCGGCTGGCTGCTGATCGGGCTGGCCGTCCTCGCCGGCATCCTGATCATCGCTGTGCTCCCGCACGCTGGCTTCTCCGTGGCTGTCACGGCGGCCGAGGCGCCGGCGCCGACCTTCCCGGCCGAGCGGTTTCGCGACGAGAATGATCCGGAGTGGCTCGGGCACTGGGCCCACCCACCGGTCGAGTGGGACGAGTCGGTTCGGCAGAACGCCGCATGGGCATCGGCCGCCGCATGGGCATCGGCCGCATGGGCATCGGCCGCCGCCGGGGCAGCGATCCGCTCGCTGCCCGCCGATCTCCGTCAGGTGATCGTGCTGCGTGACGTCGAGGGACGAGCTCCCGACGACGTCCAGCGCACGTTGCGCATCGATGCCGCACGCGAGACCGACCTGTTACACCAGGCCCGTGCGATGGTGCGGCAGCACGTGGAACACGTCCTCGAGAGGAGGCCGCGGTGACCAAGGATCGACAACCGGTCGACGACCAGCGGTGCGTCGACGTCGTGGAGATGCTCACCGCCTATCTGGATCACACCCTCGGTCAGGAACTCGAGCAGCGGATCGACCGACATCTGCAGAGTTGTCGGGGCTGTCGAACGGCCCTGGCCCAGTGGCGCACGGTGATCGATGTCGCCGGCCGGCTCACGCCGCACGACGTCGCCGCCACGGATCCCTACGTGCGTGAGCGCTTCGTCACCCTGCTCACCGCGGTGCGCCGAAGGTGATGCTGCGATCTGATCCGTCACATGGTGGACAACGCAGCGTCACGGAGCCTTGAACGCTGCGTCAGCCGCCACCTGGCGCGAAACGCCCGGCCGGGACGTGGAACGGATCGGCGGGGCGGACAATTCAGAGCGGCCGCACCTCGTAGCGCCCGCCGTCCTCGACGACCAGAACCCCCTCGCCCTTGCCCAGAGCCGAGATCGGTTGTCCGACGAGCCCGAGCACCGCCGCCTCGTTGGTCGGGCTGTGGCCGACCACCAGCGCGCGGCCGCCCTCCGGCAGAGCCTCGACCACGCCCCGCAACGCCGCACCGAGCAGCCTCGACTCGTGCTCGACGAGGTCGGGATCGGCCGCTCGCATGTCCTCAACGGAGGCGCCCTTTCCGGCCGCCTTCGAGGCCTCTCGCCAGCGGTCCTCGACCGAGGATCGCAGGGCGGTCTCGGTGGCGATCGGCGTCTCTTCCTGCCCGGCGGCCAGCCGGAGGATGGTCAGCATCTCGGTGGCGCGGTTCGCGCCGCTGGACACGAAGGCGTTGTACGGGGGGTGCAGACCACCGCGGCCGATGGCCTCGGCGTCGGAGACGCCCTGCTCACTGAGCTGGTCGCCGTCGTTGTCGGTGTGTCGCCGCAGCTCGACGTAGCGCATGCTCACATCCTGCCGTGCCGAATGGCAGCACGGTGTCGGTGGTGGAGCCTACTGTGGCGCAATGCCAGAAGCAGATGGGCCGTCAGCAGAAGACACCACCGCCCACCATCCCGCCGACAGTCACCGATTGATCCGGGTCCGCGGTGCTCGGGTGAACAATCTGCGGGACGTCGACGTCGACATCCCGAAGCGGCGGCTGACCGTCTTCACCGGCGTCTCGGGGTCGGGCAAGAGCTCGTTGGTCTTCGGCACCATCGCGGCGGAGTCGCAGCGTCTGATCAACGAGACCTACAGCGCGTTCGTCCAGGGATTCATGCCGAGCCTGGCCCGGCCCGACATCGATCTCCTCGACGGCCTGAGCGCGGCGATCATCGTCGACCAGGAGCGGATGGGCGCCAATTCTCGCTCGACGGTCGGGACCGCTACGGATGCCCATGCCCTGCTGCGGATCGTGTTCAGCCGGTTGGGTGAGCCGTCGGCCGGCCCGTCGTTCCACTACAGCTTCAACGTGCCCGCGGGAGCCTGTCCGACGTGCGAGGGCCGCGGCACGGTCACCGACATCGACCTCGACGAACTCGTCGATCGCGACAAGTCGCTGACCGAAGGCGCGATCACGATCCCCGGCTACACCGTCGACGGCTGGCAGGTGCGCATCTTCAGCGAGTCGGGCTTCTTCGATTCGGCCAAGCCGATCAGGGAGTTCAGCGCCGAGGAGTTGCAGACCTTCCTGTACGCGGAGCCGGTGAAGGTCAAGGTGGCGACCATGAACCTGACGTACGAGGGCCTGGTGCCGCGGGTCCAGAAGGCGTTTCTGCAGAAGGACAAGGAAAGCCTGCAACCGCACATCAGGGCGTTCGTCGATCGCGCGGTCACCTTCACGGCCTGCCCCGAGTGCGGCGGTGCGCGGCTCAACCAGGCGGCGCTGGCCTCTCGCATCGGCGCGATCAACATCGCCGACGCGGCCGCGATGCAGATCAACGAGCTCGCCGAATGGGTGCGTACGCTCGATCAGCCCTCGGTGGCGCCGCTGATCGCCACCCTCCGGCAGACCCTCGATTCGTTCGTCGAGATCGGCCTCGGCTACCTCAGCCTCGATCGGCCGTCGGGAACGCTCTCCGGCGGGGAGGCGCAGCGGACGAAGATGATCCGGCATCTCGGTTCCAGCCTCACCGACGTCAGCTACGTCTTCGACGAGCCGACCATCGGCCTGCACCCGCACGACATCCAGCGGATGAACGAGTTGCTGCTTCGCCTACGGGACAAGGGAAACACCGTGCTGGTGGTGGAGCACAAGCCCGAGACCATCGCGATCGCCGACCACGTTGTCGATCTTGGTCCGCGGGCCGGGGCGGACGGCGGACGGGTCCAGTACGCGGGGCCGGTGCACGGGCTCCGGCACAGCCAGACGCTGACCGGCCGGCACCTCGACGACCGGGCCGCCCTCAAACCTCAGGTACGCACCGGCGCGGGGCACCTGGAAATTCGGGGGGCGACCACCCACAACCTGCGCAACGTCGACGTCGACATCCCGCTGGGGGTTCTCACCGTCGTCACCGGCGTCGCGGGTTCGGGCAAGAGCTCGCTGATCCATTCCTCGATGCCCAAGCGGGCCGGCGTCATCGAGGTGGACCAGTCAGCCATCCGGGGATCCCGCCGCAGCAACCCGGCCACCTACACCGGCCTGCTCGATCCCGTCCGGACCGCTTTCGCCAAGGCGAACAAGGTGAAGCCGGCGCTCTTCAGCGCCAACTCCGAAGGGGCCTGCCCCAACTGCAACGGGCTGGGGGTGATCTACACCGATCTGGCCATGATGGCGGGCGTCGCCACCGTCTGCGAGGAGTGCCGAGGTGCTCGGTTCCAAGAATCGGTGCTGCGCCTCACGTTCCAAGGCAAGAACATCGCCGAGGTGTTCGCGATGTCGGTCGAGGAGGCCCACGACTTCTTCGGTAGGGGTCCGGCCCACGCGATCCTGTCCCGCATGCGCGACGTCGGCCTCGGTTATCTCGGTCTCGGTCAGCCGCTCACCACCTTGTCCGGGGGAGAGCGTCAGCGGTTGAAGCTGGCCATTCAGATGGCCGCCGAGGGCGGGACCTATGTGCTGGACGAACCCACCACCGGGCTGCATCTCGCCGACGTGGAACAACTGCTCGGGCTGTTGGACCGGTTGGTGGACGCCGGCAAGACAGTCATCGTGATCGAGCACCACCAGGCCGTGATGGCTCACGCCGACTGGATCATCGATCTCGGGCCGGGCGCCGGCCACGACGGTGGCCGGATCGTCTTCGAAGGCACTCCGGCCGAGCTGGTCGCCGGCCGCTCGACGCTCACGGGTCAGCACCTCGCGGCGTACGTGAATGGGCGGACACCGGCGAGCGCCGCTCGCTAGGGCTCAGACGCGGGCCCGCCAGCGACGCTCGAGGCCACGGAGCAGGGCCGGGTAGACGATCAGGTAGCGCAGCGGCTTGATCAGGGCCATGTACGCGACGCCGAGCAGTCCGTTCGGTTTGACCAGCACGGCGAGCTGACCGCGGTAGCCGCCGGCTTCGTCGGGAACCCAGCCGAGATGCAGGACGGCGTGGACGGTTCGGTTGGCGAGTTCCGCAGCCCACTCGTCCGCCAGGTCGTAGACGAGGGTGAACGGGCGGATGTCGTAGCCGGATTCGGAAGATGCGGCGCGCAGGGCGGCCGGCAACCGGTCTCGGAGTGTGGGAACCCGGGAGCCCAGACCGTCATCGGGCTCGTCCCAGCCGAGCAGTGACCCGAGCCTCAACCGCGCCGCCCAGAGCAGTCGGACAGGGGCCGGAGCGTCCCGAGGGAAGTCTCCGGCGAAGAACTCCGACGGCAGCCGGGGGAAGTCCGCGCGGTCGCCCGGGGTCTCGAGCGCCCAGACGTCCTCGACCGTGAAGTCGGGAGTCAGCTCGTGGATGCGCCACGGTCGCGAGGAGTGGGTCGAATTCGGCAGCAGCTTCATCGGCTCGTCCGTCCCTCCGCGTTGCTTCCTGGGGACAGCCCCAGCAGCCCGCGGACAGCTCGTTCGGCCAGCTCCACGTCGTACGGCGCGCGCCCGGACAGCGCGATGCCGACCGCTTCCAGCGTGCTGAGGTAGGCGTTCGCCACGTCCCTTGACGGCGGGCCGGCGGGGATCGCCCCCGTACGGCGTCCCGAGTCGATCAAGTGGGCGCAGGTCGCCTCGAGCGGGTCGAGGATGTCGGAGATGGCTCCGCCGACCCGATGGTGCTGGCCGGCAAATTCGACGCGGAGGGCGATCATGACGCTGGCCACGTCGCGCCGGCAGTACACGGCGTGCGCGCGAGCGATGCTGATCAACGCCGCGACCGGATCGGACGCGTCGCCGGCGAGATGGCCCACCTCCGCGGTCCAGGTCTCCTCGATCCAGGTCAGCACCGCCAGCGCGAGCTCTTCCTTGTTGGCGAAGAGGTGATACAAGGCGCCGCGGGTGTAGCCGGCCTCGCTGGCCACCCACTCGAGGGACAGCCGGGCGTACCCGTAGGTCGAGAATCCGCGCGCCGCGGCCTCGAGCAGGGCGTTCCTGGTCCGAGCGCGGCGATCCGCCTGGGTTCGCCGCGATGCGTGTTCGACGGTGGACATGGTTGCATCTTACATACAAACACGTCTGTATGTTACGCCTTGGGCTGCGGCGCAGCGCGACCAGATCGCTGTCGACCTCACGCAGAGCATCGGCAAGGCCCTCCGGCGGGGCCGGCGTGGGGTGCCCGATCCGGCGCAGACGGAGGTCGAGAGCCTGGTTCGGCTGGCGGTCGAGATCCGGCCGGTGTTCGTGCACGTCGAGGCGGGGGACAGCGACCATGCCGCTGAGGTCGTCAACCGGCTGCTGCGGCGCTATCGGCCCGTGCCGTTCCTGGAGCAGCACGACAACGAGCCCTGGCATCTGCACTTTCGCGGTCGCCGAACCGACGACCCGACCGAGTGGGGCGGAGGGATCTCGGTGGGGCTGGCCACGGTCCTGGGCAGCGCCTATGCCGACCGGCTCGGGGTCTGCGGAGCGTCGGCCTGCGACCGGGTGTTCGTCGACGTCTCGCGCAACGGAGCGCGACGGTTCTGCTCACTTGCCTGCCAGAACCGCGTCAAGGCCGCGCAGCACCGCGCCCGGACGTCCGTAACCTGAGCCTGTCGACGGGGCCTGATCAGCCGGTTACGACCTCTCGCCATAGAGCCGCGCGACGTCGGGGGAGTCCAGCCAGCCGTCGTACGCGCCGGATTGGGGCCAGCCCTCGGGGGAGTCCTGCCAGTCCTCCTGTCGACCCCAGGGCAACAGGTCGATGAGCGGGAAGGTGTGGCTGAGCTGCTCGGTTCCGCGCCCGGCGGTGTGCCACGTCCGGTAGACGTCGCCTCCGTCGCGCAGGAACACGTTGAGCGCGAAGCCGCCGTCGAGCGGGGCGTCCATGTCGTCGCCGAAGGGGCTGTCGGCGGTGGAGTACCAGGCCATCTGGTTGCCGACCAGTCTCTTGTACGCCAACGCGTCATCGATCGGCCCCTGGGTCACGACGACGAAGCGCGCGTCGTACGGGTCCAGGAAATCGAGGCGGGTGAACTGCGAGGTGAACGAGGTGCAGCCGCCGCACTGCCATTCGGCTCCCAAAGACCACATGTGGTGGTAGGTGATGAGTTGGTTCTTGCCCTCGAACGCGTCGACCAGCCGGACCGGCCCATCGGCACCCTGCAGCGTGTATTCCGGCAGCTTGACCATCGGCAGCCGGCGGCGCTGCGCCGCGATGGCGTCGAGCTCGCGGGTCGCCGCCTTCTCCCGGACTCGGAGCTCTTCGAGTTCCTGCCACCAGGTCTCGGCGTCCACCACCGGGGGCAGGGCAGTGGCTGTGGGCATGACAGAACTCCTTTCCTGAGAGATCAGTACGAAGGTATCGACCAGGTGACGTGGTGATTGTCATCGGTCGGACGGTCAGCGGCTGCCCCTGGTGTCGATCGCGTGGCTGGACCCGACCGGCTTGGACTGTCGGACCCGTGTTTTAGTCTGAATGTGTGTTCGAATCTGGGTTGTCCGAGCGGGATGCGGAGGCGACGATCGCCGCCGCGGAGGACAACGAACGCCTCGCGGTGCAGGTGGAGACGGACCGGTTGTTGATTGCGGCGCATTGGGCCGAGCTGTATCCCGGGGATGCGGTGGATCCGGAGGGGTTGCCGGGTCGGGAGCGGCCGATTCGGGTCGGCGGGGCCGGCACCCCGGAGATCGCGGATTTCTGCCTGGCCAGTCTCGGGGCGGCGTTGAGGACGACGGCCGGGTCGGCGGCCCGGTTGATCGGGGACGCGCTGGATCTGCGGCATCGGTTGCCGGTCACCTGGGCGGCGGTGCGGGCCGGGCAAGGGCCGGTGTATCAGGCCCGCCGGGTCGCCTACGCCACCCGGGGATTGACCCAGCAGCAGGCCGGGCAGGTGGATGCCCGGATCGGAACGCGGCTGGGACGGGTGTCGTTCGGCCGACTGCAGAGCCTGTTGGAGGCCTACGTCTACGACGCCGACCCCGACGGCGCCGATGCGGCGGCGGAGGCGGCGGCCCGCGACCGGTTCGTCCGGCTCGGCCGCACATCGGAGCATGGGCTGCGGTTCATCATGGCCAGGATCAACGCCGGCGATGCCGCCTGGGGAGACGCGTTGATCACCCGGCTGGCCGAGATCCTCCGGCTGGAGGGCGACCTCGACACCGGTGGATGTCCGCCGCTCGACCGCCTTCGGGCTGCTGATCACCCAACCGGCCGAAGCCCTCCGCCTCCTCTGCCTCCACCGACACGACGACGACGAACCCGAGCCCGACGAACCTGAACCGGCCGACCCTTCGACAAGCTCAGGGCACCCGGGAGCGGGCCTTCGACAGGCTCAGGGCCTGGATTGCAGATGGTGCCGCCGCCGTTCGACCCGGCGAAGGCCAGGCCCCGCGCGATCGTGTACGTCCATCTCTCCGAAGCGGCCCTGTTGACCGGGTCGGGGGATCGCCCGGGTGGAAGGCGTCGGGCCGGTGCTGGTGTCCCGACTCGGCCTACTGATCGGGAACCGCATCCCAGATCATCCTGAAACCGGTGATCGATTTGAACAATATGCCGGCGCCGGTGGACTCCTACGAGATCCCCGACGTGATCCGAGAGCATCTGCGGCTGCGGCAGCCGGTCGACGTGTTCCCCTACGCCGCCGGCGGCAGCCGGCGCACCGACCTGGACCACACCCTCCGCTACGTACACCCTGATCACGGCGGGCCGCCCGGGCAGACCGGGGTCGGGAAACTCGGACCGCTGGCCCGCTACCACCACCGGGTGACCACCCACGGTCGGTGGCGGGTGCGGCAACCCGAACCGGGAATCTGGGTGTGGCGATCACCGGAGAAACGGATCTTCCTGGTCAACGCCACCGGCACCCACGAACTCGGCGACTCGAACTACGCCCAACAGATCTGGCGCGCCGCCAAAGCACCACCCAGATCCGACGCGCACCCTGCGAACTCGGCTGGCAGTCGTGCCGACGAGATCGCGCGCGCCTTCCTCGACGCGTACATCCTCGCCAGCTGAGCGCCGTCAGGCTACTTATTGGTGCCCTGAGACACCGAGCCCTGCAGCTGACGCTGGAAGATCAGATAGACGATGAGTACCGGGACGACGGTGATCACCACCGCGGCGAACAGCGCACCGAAGTCGACCGAGTAACCGGCCTGCGAGGCGAAGGCCGCCATGCCCTGCGTCAGCACGTAGTTCTCCGGATTGCTGTTCAACGCAACGGGCAGCAGGAACTGGTTCCACAGACCGACGAAGTTCAAGATCGCCACGGTGGCCAGACCCGGCCTGGCCATCGGCAACATGATCTGGAAGAAGGTGCGCCACTCACCGGCCCCGTCCATCGCGGCGGCTTCGGCGATCGACTTGGACAGCGACCGGAAGAAGGCGTACAGGAAGAAGACCGTGAACGGGAAGGCGAAAGCGGCGTACGTCACGATCAGACCAGGCAGGGTGTTCAAGAGCCCGATGCCACGGAGCACGAAGAACAACGGCACGATGGCCAGGAACACCGGGAAGGTGAGTCCGGCCAGCATGGCGTAGTAGATGATCTTGTTTCCCGGAAACGAGAACCGGGCCAGGACGTACGCGCTCATCGACCCGAACAGCATGGTCAGCGCCAGCGAGCAGAAGACGACGATGACCGAGTTGAAGAAGAAGCTGCCGATTCCGGCAGTCGTCCACGCGTTGCGATAGTTGTCGAAGTTCCAGTTCGCCGGCAACCCGAAGGGTGACGCGAAGATCTCCGAGCTGGTCTTGAACGAGGACATGATGACCCAGAGCAGCGGCACGATGACCAGCGCCGACCAGATGATCAGGACGCCGTGGGAGAACACGCCGACCGCCACGTCGCTGGTGCGCACCGGGACCTCGCGCAGGACCCGGACCGTTGCGGGTCGCGCGGCTCGGTCGACGCCGTGCCCGGTTCGTGTACCGAGGTTTTCACGTCACTCATTCGGCCACCTCGCTCTTACCGCCGGTGAGCCGGTTGATCCCGAACACCAGGCCCGCGTACGCCAGCGTGATCAAGGCGAGCGTCACGCCCATTGCGCAGGCGTAGCCGAACTGGCCCTTGGTGAACGCCGTGGTGAACAACTGCTGGGACATGACCAGAGTCGAGTTCTCCGGTCCGCCACCCGGTGCGAGAGCGGCCACGTAGACGAACGCGTCCAGAGCCAGGATGCCCATGTAGATGAAGGCCGTCTGGACGTTCTCCCGGATCAGCGGGATGGTGATCGAGATCGCGGTCCGGAAGCGGCCGGCACCGTCGATCCGGGCCGCCTCGTACACCTCGGCCGGCACGCCCTTGATCGCGGCGATGAACAACACCATGTAGAAGCCGACGAGGCCCCACACGATCGGCGAACATCACCGCGGGCCGCGCGGTACGCACGTCGCCGAGCCAGGGGAATGAGGTGAACTGTTCGAAGCCGAGCCCGGTCAGCACCCCGTTCAGCAGGCCGCTGTTGGGATCGTAGATCTGCGACCAGATGAGGCCGATCACGATCGCCGGCACGACGTACGGGAAGAAGGACACCACCCGATAGAAGCTGGAGTTGCGCAGGCCACGGACGTTGCCGCGACCCGACCCGCCCACGGTCACCAAGGTGGCGAAGAACAGGGCGATCGCGATGGTCACGATCGGCAGCACGATGGCGAGGATGATGTTGTTGCCCAGCGACTTCATGAAGATGTCGTCGGCGAACAGCTTCCCGTAGTTCTCCAGCCCGACGAACTTCATGTCGGGGCTGAACCCGGTCCAGCTGGTCAGCGAGAAGTACGCCGCCTGCACGAACGGCGACACGACGAACGCGAGGTAGCCCACCACCGGCACGATCAGGAACACCAGGAAGAAGGTGACCCGGTCGAAGGTCAGGTTGCGCTGGCGCCATCGCCGCGACGCCAGCAGCCTGACCCCGCCGGAGGCCCGGGGGGTGGCGGTGTCGAGCGCAGTCACGGACTCGAACCTTTCACTTGACCTCGACCTTCTTGATGGAGTCGTCGTTCGCCGTCTTGTCGGTGATGCCCTGCAGCCCCTTGGTGAGGGTCGCGACGTCGGAGCCGCCCTGCAGGAACGTGTTCCAGAGCACCAGCATGTCGGTGTTGAGGCCGTAGAGATCGATGAAGTTCCAGCGTGAACACGTTGTCACCGGCACCCTCGAGCAGTTTCACCTGTGACACCAGCGCGGTCGAGCCGAAGCCGTCGTCGGGGACGGTGCCCTTGACGATGGTCGAGGAGAAGGTGGTCTTGGCGAAGTTCGTCGCCGCCTCCTTGGAGAGCATGGCCCGCATGAACTCCTTGCCGCCGGCCACGTTCTTGCCCTGCGTCGGGACGATGAAGCCCTCGCCGGCGGTGGAGTGCATCGCCTCCCAGGGCAGCGACGAATCGCTGGACACCACCGGCTCCGGCGCCCCGGTCATCTCGAAGCCGGACTTGGTCTGCGTCTTCATCTCGTTCTCGATCCAGCCGCCGCTGGGGTAGAGGATGAAGTCCTGCGCGTTGCTCCACTGGGACTGGGCGGCGGTGAACTGGGTGCCGGCGCCACCCGGCTTGACGTAGCCGGCGTCGATGATCTTCTTCAGCCCGGTGAAGACGGCCTGCACCGGATCGAGCGACCAGCAGTCCGGCTTGAGGTTCTCCAGCGCCAGCCGGACCTCGTCGCCGCCCTGCTTGATCGCCGAGGCGATGGCCATCGTCTGGTAGTAGGTCGCGGCCTCTTTGCCCCAGCCGAGCAGGAACTTGCCCTTGTCCTTGGCGTCGGCGCCCAGCGCCAGCATCTCGTCGTACGTCTTCGGCACCGTCCAGCCGTTCTCCTTGAACAGCGACGCCGAGTACCACAGCGCGTACACCGTGAGCACGTAGTTGAGCTGGACGAACTTGCCGTCGAAGGTGCCCGGCTCGGTCACGCCGGCGAACAAGGTGTCCTTGATCACCGTGCCCTCGTAGTTCTTCGCCTCGATGACCGACGTGAGGTCCTCGAGCTGGTCGCGAATGGTGTTGATGCGCGATCAGACCCTCACCGGAGTTGTCGATCACGTCCGGCGGGTTGCCGGCGACGAACCGGGGCTGGAGGGTCTGGGCGATCTTGGTCGCTGGGGTCACCTTGACGGTCGAGCCCGTCTGCAGCTTCTCGACCTGTTTCGCAGCGAACTCGGTGTACTCGACGCCGTACCCGCCGTTGAAGATGACCGCGTCGACGGTCGAGTTGGCGGGCATGCCGAACGGGTTGGTGTCGCTGACCGGATCCGCCGGATGCGCTCGCGCCCGGCACCGGTCCCGTGCCCGAGGTGGCGCACGCGGCCAGGGAGCCCCCGGTGACGGTCAGGGCCGCTAGCCCGAGGGAGCCGCGGAGAAAGTCGCGCCGCTGCAATGGACGATCGGTGATGTTCATGAGATTGCCTCCAGGTCGGTTGTGGGTCGAGTGGATCACGAAGGTGTGAGGATCAGGCGATGGCTCAGGTGCCGCGCCTGATCCGGTCGCCGTACTTCTGTTCGAGTTGAGCGTTGTGCTCGTCGCCGCCGGGGATGTTGGCGGAGAGGTAGAGAGGAGGGACTTCGCCGGTGGCCTCGATCCGCTCGGCCACGCCGATGGTCAGCAGTTGGGCGATGAAGGCACTGGTGATGGACGACACCGAACCCACCGGCACTCCGCCGGCCAGCGCGAGTGTGGCGTCGCCGTACGGCGCCAGGTTGTCGATCACGACGTCGGCAACGTCGCACAGTCGCTGACCACTCGAGTGCTTGGGCGTCACCCGCATGGTGTGCTCCATCGACGTCACCGCGACCACGCCGTGGCCGTTCTCCTTGGCCAGAAGGGCGAAGCCGACGATGGAACCGTTGACCCCTGAGTTCGACGCGATCACGAACACGTCTTCGGGATGGACCGGCGACAGGTCCCAGAGCTCGGTGACGATCGCCGGATTTCGCTCCAGCCCGGAGCCGCCGAGCACGTCCAGCGAAAGAGTCCCGCGGAGCACGAGGTCACGGAGGGCGATCTTGTTGGTGGGGATGAGGCCACCGGCCCGGCCGGCGATCTCCATGGCGAACGATTCCGAATGCCCGGTGCCGAACGCGTGGACGACGGCACCTGAGACCACGGCCTGGGTCAACAACTCGATGGCCTCGTCGAGCCCCCCGTCCGCCGCCGTCTTGGCGAGCTGATCGACTCGGACTTGTACCTGCTGGGCAAAGTCACCCACCAGTCCACCGAACGTGCTCGTCCCGCTCACACAGACTCCTTGGCGACGTGGCGACTCGGGCGCCGATGCGAGGACACCGCGTGCGCCGACGCGGCCAGCTTGTCGCTCGAGCGGTCGAAGCTCTGCTGGGCCACGAGCAGGTAGAGCAGGTCCAGGACGAGCAGCTGACCGTGCTTGGCCGACAAGTCATCAGGCTGGAGGAACTGCTCATAGACCGACGTCACGATGGCGAGGTCGGCGAGTTCGGCCAGCGGAGAGGCGGGGTTGTTGGTGATGGTCACCGTGCAAGGCACCGGCGCGGCCGGCCTCCGCGAGCATCTGCAGCGTCTCCTCGGTACGTCCCGTGGTGGAGATGCCGATCGCCACCGTCCCGGCGTCCTGGATCGCCGCGCTCGTCAGCCCCGTGTGCACCTCCGCCCACGCGTACGCCTTGATCCCGATCCGGTAGAGCCGGCCCTGGAGCTCTTCGGCGAGCATCGCGCTGCCGCCGACACCGTAGATGTCGACGTGGTTGCTGCGCGCGATCCGGCGCGAAACCTCGGTCATCACCGCCAGATCGATCGCCGACGTGGCCTGCCGGAGCGAGCGGATGTGGCTGCTGATCAGCATGCGGAGGAGCTCTTCGGGTGTGTCGTCGGGACCGAATTCGCGCCCGATCTCGGTGGCCCAGGAGTCCATCATCGGATCCACCGTCGCGCTGCGGCCGAAATCGGTCGCGAGGCCGACGCGCAGTTCCACGTAGCCGGAGTAGCCGATCATCCGGCAGAACCGGGTGACTGTCGCGGGGGACGTCTCGGCTCGCTCGGCCAGATCGTTGATCGACAGCGTCAACGGCGCTTGAGGTTCGCGGAGCAGGAAGTCAGCGACGCGCCGCGACCGCCGACGGCATGTCCGGCAGGAGAGCTCGGATGCGGTCGGCAACGGCTGGTGCGTGCTCGCGGGTGACGGCCGCCCGCTCCGTGGTAAGAATTCGTATCTCCTGGTGCTACGTCGGCTGAAAATTTCTCTTACGATAAGGTAACCGCCCCAGCTCAGCAAGTGCCAATCGCGGACCGATACAGGACCGATACACACCGATGCCAGCACGTGATCAAGCACGAACCCCAACCGCGACCTCGTCAGCGGACTCGCTGCTCCTCGCCGTCGACGCGGGCGGCACCAGCACGCGGGCGCTCGTGCTCGACATCGGCGGTCGTGTCCACGGCTACGGACGGTCCAGCGGCGGAAACCCCACCGCCGTCGGGATTGAGGCCGCGGTGACGGCGATCTGCGTGGCCGCCGTCCAGGCCGGGGCCGCCGGCCTGGAGCGTGCAGCACCACACCACGGCGACTATCGCGATGGCGGGGGAGAAGACGGTCCGGTTCGCCGAGCAGGTGACCGACCGGCTCGCCGCTCTGGGCTGGCGGCAGGTCATCCTGCAACACGACCTGCTCGGGGTGTTCGGATCGGGGACTCACCTAGCTCGACGGATATGCGGTGATCGCCGGAACCGGGAGCGTGGCCGCGCGGGTCGTCGACGGCCAGCTCGACCAGGTGGTGGGCGGCCGCGGTTGGCTGCTCGGCGATGCGGGCAGTGGCTTCTGGATCGGGCAGCAGGTCGCTCGGGCGGTGATCTCCGCGCTCGACGGGCAGCAGCCGCCGACCGCGCTCACCCCACTGGTCCTGCGGGCCGTCGGCGTCGAGCCCGAGCTGAGCTCCGCGGCCGGTCGGACGCGCGTCGTGCGGGATCTCGTCTCGCTGTGCTATGCGCGGCCTCCGGTCCAGCTGGCCGAACTCGCCCCGCTCGCCTTCGCCGTCCACGACGATCCGACCGCGCGCACGATCCTGGTGGGCGCGTCGCAGGCCCTGGCCGATCTGGTCGCCGCCGTCGCTGTCCCCGAGGGGTGGCCGGTCCGATCGTGGCCGGCGGCAGCGTCCTGGTCCGCGGGTTGCTGGCCGCGCCGGCGGACCCTGCGCCGCGCCCTCGTTCCGATCGGCGGCGACGCCGAGTTGATCGACCGTGTCCGACGGTGTGGTGGGCGCCGCCGTGCTGGGGTTGCGCAGCGCCGGGGTCACCGTCGACGAAGCGATGTTCGCCCGCGTCCGCGCAGAGGTCGAATCGGCCCGTAAGCGGTGGCCCCTGATGCGCTGAACGGCAGTAACGGCTCTTTGGCGGCGATTTGCGACCGTACGCTGCCACGGGGCGGCCTGCGCCGACTCTAGAACAGTTGCCAGCTCGGCTTGTGGGCGTAGGTGTACCGGTAGTAGTCGCCGAGGACGAGTCCGGCCGGCGGCCTCCTCGTCCACGATGACGGTGGCGTGCGGGTGGAACTGCAGGATCGAACCGGGGCAGACGGCCGACACGGGTCCCTCGACGGCCGCGGCGATCGCCGCCGCCTTGGCGCTGCCGTGGGCAACGAGCAGCAGCTCCCGCGCCTCCATGATCGTGCCGAGACCCTGCGTGACGCAGTGGGTGGGGACCTCGTCCGGGCGGTCGAAGAACCGGGCGTTGTCCTCCCGGGTCCGGGGCGCCAGCGTCTTGAGCCTGGTTCGGGACGCGAACGACGACGTCGGCTCGTTGAAGCCGATGTGGCCGTTGGCGCCGATGCCGAGGATCTGCAGGTCGACTCCGCCCGCATCCCGGATCGCCTTCTCGTACGCCGCACACGCCGCCTCGAGGTCGCTCGCCCGTCCGTCGGGCACAACGACCTGGGACGGATCGAGGCCCAGCGGTTGCACCACCTCGCGGCCGCAGGACGGAGGCGTACGACTCCGGATGGTCCTCGGGGATGCCGACGTACTCGTCGAGGGCGAAGCCGCGCATGCCGGCTCGGATCCAGGGAACCGTCACGCACCTGCTCGGCGAGCTCGGCGTAGATGGCCAGCGGCGACGATCCGGTCGCCAGGCCGATCACCGGGGCCGTCCGTCGGCTGATGGTCTGCGCGACCTTGCGGGCGGCGAGCCGACCCGACCTCGGCGGCTGACGGCTGGATGATCACTTCCATGGCGTGACCAACCTAAGCCGTCCGGGCGGCGAGCCCGGCGATGAGCAGGTCGAGCCCGAACGTGTACGCCCGGTCCGGATCGTGGGCCGACCCCTGCTCGGTTCCGGCCGCGGTCCCTACCCGGGCCGCCCACGGGTACTCCTCGGCGGTGGCGTACTGCCCGAGCAGGCGACCGTAGGACTCCCACCACTCGGCGGTCGACTGATCCGAGGCGGCTAGTCGGGCCTGGGAGACGCGGTCCTGGGCGATCCCTCGGACGAAAGTCAGCACGTGGGCCAGGGCGAGATCGAGCTCCAGGTCCGGTAGACCGAGCCCGGCCAGCGCGGCGAGCTCGCGGTCGTACTTCATCGTCACGCCCGGCCCGAGGACCGGCCGCTCGGGGGGCAGATCGACCAGCCAGGGGTGGCGCAGCAGCAGGCTCAGGTTGGCGTCGGCGATGCGGCGGACGGCCTCGGTCCAGTCCAGATCAGGATCGGGCAGCTCCACCTGGCTGATGACGTCGTCGGTCATCAACTCGACGAGTTGCTCGCGACTGGAGACGTGACCGTACGGCGCCATCCGGGACATCGACAGCTCCTCGGCGAGCCGCCGCATGGACAGGGCGGCCAGCCCGTCCGCATCGGCGACCGCTACCCCTGCCGCGATGATCTGGTCCAGATCGGTGGACGGCTTGGGTCCACGCCGGCCCGTTGGCTGGACCGACGCAGCCCCCGTGGGGTGGCGGCGCCAGAGCAGTCTCAGGGTGCGCTCCGGGTCGGCCACAGACAGGAATCTACCGGAGGTGGGAGACCGATCCATTGATTTATCTGACACCGTCAGGTATTAATGGCAGAACAGTTCCCGAACGGAAGGATCCCGTGAACGTCTCGACGTACACCATCTCGCTCAACGTGGCGGACGTAGCCGCCTCGGCCGACTTCGTCTGCCGCCACCTCGGCTTCGACATGCTCATGCAGGTCGACGACGCCGTCTCGGTCCAGCGGCCGAACTCCGACTTCTCCATCGCGTACCTGACCACCGGCCTGCCCAGCTTCAAGCCCGCGGCGCAGGCCCGCGACGCGGCCGGACTGCTCGTCGCCTTCACGGTGGACGACATCGACGCGCACTATCAGAGGATGATCGACGCCGGCGTCGCCATCACGACGCCGATCGAGACCGAACCGTGGCAGGAGCGGTACTTCCAGATCACCGACCCGAACGGCATCGTCTACCAGCTCGTGCAGTGGATGACCCCGGACGGTCGCCCGCCGTTCTGAGACCGCCGAATCGTCCAAGCCGTCGAGCCGGCCCGGCGGTAACCTCAGCCGATGGTCCACGCCATGATCAGGACGGACACCGCCGGGCGGATCAGCTACTGGGACGACGGGGCTGAACGCCTGTTCGGTCACCCGGCCGCGATGGCCATCGGGCAGCCCGTCGATCTCATCGTCCCGGAGCATCTGCGCAGCGCCCACTGGCGTGGCTTTCGGCGAGCCATGGACACACCGGAGATCAAGGACATGGCCGCCGACCTTCCCGTGCTCTGCGCAGACGGCGTCGTCCGAGAATTCGCGGGTCGACTCCTTGCCCTCAGCGACGGCCTCGGGGTTGCTGTCGGAGCGCTCGCGATCTACACCGACGACGGCTCGACCGGAGTGCGGCCCTTCTCGGCTCCGCGCACCGAGAAGTAGGAAACGCACCCTTCACGCCTTGAGGTGTCGGGATCCGCCTCAGCCGTTCGTCGTCTCGTCATGACAACACAGACACCGTGCTCCACAGAGCTCTCCTCACCCAGCCACAAGATTCTCCGACGCCCACAGGTCACCGATCTGAGCGCGATCGATCGAGCGCCTCTCCCGTTGTATGCGGTCCGCGAGCTGCTGGTTGCGCTAGCCCAGTCAGCACCGTCACGGCACTGCCCGCCACAGATGCTTGTCGGTCCCAACGCGACTGTGGTGTGGTCGACTAGGCCAGGAAACGCACGTGGTGTGTGACTGAAGGCGCGTCTCGAGGGGGTGATCGATCTGGTGTCGACGCCCCCGCGCGTGATCGGGATGCTCGGCGGGATGAGCTGGGAGTCCAGCGCCGTCTACTACCGACTGGCCAACGAGCTCATCCGTGAGCGTCTCGGTGGGCTGCATTCCGCCCGGATCGTCCTGGCCTCGGTGGATTTCGCCGACATCGAGGTCCTGCAGGTTTCGGGTCGGTGGCGCGAGGCAGGTGAGCTCCTCGCCACGACCGCCCGCGGCGTCGAGGCGGCCGGCGCCGATCTGCTGCTGCTGTGCACCAACACCATGCACAAGGTGTCCGATCAGGTCGAGGCCGCCGTCGGGATCCCGCTCCTGCACCTGGGCGATGCCACGGCCCGAGCTGTGCGCATAGCGGGTGTGTCGACGGTGGGGCTGCTCGGGACCGCATTCACGATGGAGCAGCCGTTCTACCGCGATCGGCTGGCGGGTCACGGGCTCGCGGTGTTAACGCCTCCGGCCGAGGACCGGGCCGACGTGCACCGCATCATCTACGACGAGTTGTGTGTGGGTGTGGTGAGCGACAGCTCTCGGGAGCGCTACCGGCAGGTCATGGCCGGATTGGTCGCCGCCGGTGCCGAGGGCATTGTGCTGGGTTGCACGGAGATCGAGCTGTTGATCACCGAGGACGACAGTTCGGTACCGGTGTTCCCCACCACCCGGTTGCACGTCGAAGCGGCTGTCGACGAAGCGCTTCGCGAAGACGGGTAGTGGGGTGCTGAGGTCGGCTCCGCTGGTCGGGCGCGAGCGGGAGCAGCGAGTTCTCGCGGGGTTGATCAGCAACGCTCGCAACGGGATCGGTGGATCGATCGTGATCCGTGGCGATCCCGGGATCGGCAAGACCGCGCTGCTCCAGGACGTGGCGAGTCGAGCCGGCGGGGTCCAGCACGTTCAGCTCTTGGGGTTCGAAGCCGAATCCGCCCTCGCCTTCTCCGGCCTGCAGCGGCTGGTGCTGTCACTGACCGACCACGTCGCTGCCCTGTCCGACCGGCATCGGCAAGCGTTGCTGATTGCAACCGGATCCGTCGAAGGGCCGCCGCCGGATCGCTTTCTCGTCGCCTTGGGGACCTTGGGGCTGCTCACCGAAGCCGGTCAGCACACGCCGCTGATCTGCACCGTCGACGAGGCGCACTGGTTGGACGCCGAGTCCCTCGAGATTCTCGCCTTCGTCGCGCGCCGACTGCAGGCCGAATCGCTGGCCATCCTCTTCGCCATGCGTGACGATCCGGAGCTGGACGTCCGGGTGGCCGGCATCCCGACGCTGCGGTTGTCCGGACTCGAGCCGTCGGCAGCGGTCGCGTTGCTGACGACCTCGCTCACCGACGCGATCGATCCGCTGGCCGCCGCGCAGATCGCGCGGGCCACCGGTGGCAATCCCGCTTGCGCTGATCGATCTGGCCGACGAGTTGTCGATCAAGCAGCTCATGGAGTCGAGCCTGGCCGACGAGCCCATCCCGGTCGGCCATCACCTCGAGACGCACTACCTACGGCAGGCACGGCAACTTCCACCGTCCGTCCAGAAGTGGCTGCTGCTCGCTGCGGCCGACTCGACCGGGAACCTGGAGTTGATCCTGCGAGCCGCCCAGGAGCTCGGTCTGGATGATCGTGCGGGCAACGAGGCCGAGCACGCTCGACTGGTCGACGTCGGCCAGACCGTCCGTTTCCGGCACCCCCTCGTCCGGTCAGCCATCTACAACTCCGCTTCCGGTACGGATCGCCGAGCGGCGCACGGGGCACTCGCCGGCGCAGCGATGGGCTCGGGCCGCCCCGATGTCGAGGCCTGGCACGCGGGCAAGGCGCAGATCGGCCTCAATCCGATGGTCGCCGACCAGCTGGAGCTCGTCGCGGATCGCGCCGGTCGGCGCGGCGGCTTTGTGTCGCGTGCCAACGTCTTGGCCCAGGCGGCGGCCCTGACCCCCTCGGGTCGAGTCAAGAACGCGCGTCTCATTGCCGCGGCCGAGGCCGCGCTCGCGGCCGGCGCCGCCCACATCGGCCTCGATCTCGTCGATCGTCTCGACGACGACACGTTGGACGCGATCCAACGATGCCGGGTGGCGACGGTGCGTGCCTCGTTCGCGCTCTTCACTCCCAACCCCGGCGAGCTCGTCTGGGGCACGGCACGGCTGTTGGACGCCGCGGCGATCGTCCACGGGGTCGATCCCGAGTTGGAGCAGACGACACTCATCCGGGCCTTCGAGCACTGCCTTCCGCCCGAGCGGTTGACGCAGGGCGTCACGCTTCGGGAGCTCGGACTGCGCCTCCGCGCCGGTGCCGGGGTGGCCGAGGGCGTCTCCTCCGTCGTGCTCGACGGCCTGGCCGCACACGTCCTGCTGCCGTACGCCGACGCCGTTCCGATCATGCGGAGAGCGGTCGAGACGATGCTGGGTCTGGAGGACGACGGAGAGCTTCTGCGGCTCGGAGCAGTGAGCGTGGCGCTGACCACCGCACTCTGGGACCACCACGCACGTGCGACCTGCCTGCATCGGGCCGCCGAGGCGGCCCGGAACGCCGGATCTCTCCAGTTGCTGGACACCGTGCTCTGGATCCTCTCGCTCACCGAGCTGACCGGTGGGACCCCGCGTCGGGCCGGCGCGTACATGGACCAGGTCCGCGAACTCCGGCGGGCCATCGGCTACGAAGCCGAGCACGTGATCAACGCCGCTTACCTGGCCTGGACCGGTGCGCCTCGACCCCAGGTCGAGGAGCTCGCCGTGGCGATGCGACTCTCCGGCTTCGGCGGCGTCCACTCCTCGGCGGTCGCCGCGCTCGCGACCCGGGATCTTGCCGAAGGCCGCTATCGCGACGCCTACCAGCGGCTCGAGCCGCTGATCGGCGATCCCTTCCTCCAAGTCACCCCGATGGAGTACGCCGACTTCATCGAAGCCGCCGCCCGCGGGGGCGCGCCGGCCGCTGCTGCCCGGCTCGTGCCGACCCTGTCCGCGATGGCGGACGCCAACGGCTCCGCGTGGTGTCAGGGGGTGGCGGCGCGGTCCCGGGCTCTGGTCGTGGCTGAACCGGAGGCGTCGTACGTCGAGGCGATCGACACCCTCAGCGGAGCCGGCGTCGACGTTGATCTCGCTCGAGCCGAGCTGCTCTACGGCGAGTGGCTTCGGCGCCGGAAGCGACGTCGCGACGCGCGGACCCACCTCCGGCGCGCGGCCGGCCTGATGGAGGAGGCCGGCGCGGTCTCTTTCGTCGAGCGCGCCCGGAGCGAACTCGAGGCCACCGGCGAGCGCGTCGCCGCCCGCGTGCGAACCGCGATGGACCTGACCTCGCAGGAGGCCACGGTGGCCCGGCTCGCCGCCGAGGGCCGGACGAACACCGAAATCGGCTCCAGCCTCTTCATCAGCGTCAACACCGTGGACTATCACCTACGCAAGGTCTTCCAGAAACTCGGGATCTCCTCGCGCCGGCAACTCTTCGATCGTCTCGGGGCATCCGGCTAGCGCTCACCACTACGTGCCGTACGTGGTCCGGTGGGACGGTTGCGTCGTCAGGCTCAACACCATGCCCTTCATCACCACCGACGACGGCGCCCAGATCTTCTACAAGGACTGGGGATCGAGCGGAACGCCCGTCCTCCTCAGCCACGGTTGGCCGTTGAACGCCGACGCCTGGGAGGCGGCGGCGCTCTTCCTCGCCGAACACGGGCACCGGGTGATCGCCCACGACCGGCGCGGACACGGACGGTCGAGCCAGACCTGGCACGGCAACGAGATGGACACCTATGCCGACGACCTCGCCACCTTGATCAACACGCTCGACCTGCGTGAGCTGACGCTGGTCGGGCACTCCACCGGCGGAGGCGAGATCGCACACTACGCGGGCCGGCACGGGACCGAGCGGGTGGCCAAGCTGATCTTGGTCTCAGCCGTCCCACCCTTGATGCTGCGCACGGACGACAATCCCGACGGGCTGCCGATCGAGACCTTCGACGAGATCCGGGCCGGGGAGGCGGCCGACCGTTCCCAGCTCTACCGTGACCTCGCCGACGGGCCGTTCTTCGGTCACAATCGCAACAACGACATCTCCCAGGGCATTCGCGACGCCTTCTGGCTGCAGAGCATGGCGTGTGGACACCGCGGCGCGTACGAGTGCATCGCCGCCTTCTCCGCCACCGACTTCCGCGGGGATCTGGCGAAGATCAACGTGCCGACGCTCGTCATCCACGGCGACGACGACCAGATCGTCCCCTTCGCCCTCGGCGGCCGGCGCTCGGCGGAGATGATCACCGGCGCCGTGCTGAAGGTCTACGAAGGGGGTGCCCACGGACTGCCCGACACCGATCGGGACCGGCTGCACGCCGATCTCGTCGAATTCATCAACGCCTGAGGGAAAGGAAAAGCGATCATGAATGACGCCGTCAAGCCGGACACCACACCCGACACGGTCGTCTTGGTCCACGGACTGTGGATGACACCGAGAAGCTGGGAGAACTGGGTCAGTTACTACGAGGGCAAGGGCTACAAGGTGATCGCGCCTGCGTACCCGGGCTTCGAGATCGAGGTCGAGGCGCTACGCGAGAATCCCGACATCGTCGCGAATCTCGCCGTGCCCGAGACGGTGGATCATCTGGCCGGATTCATCGAGAGCGTGGAGGTTCCGCCGATCATCATGGGCCACTCCTTCGGGGGCACGCTCACCCAGCTCTTGCTGGCCCGCGGCCTCGGTTCCGCCGGCGTGGTGATCGACTCCGCACCCACCGAGGGAGTTCGGGTGACTCCCTTGTCCCAGGCCAAGTCGCTGTTCCCGGCCCTCAAGAATCCGGCCAACCGGCACAAGGCGGTCGGCTTCACGCCCGAGGAGTTCCACTACGCCTTCACCAACACGCTCAGCGAGGAGGACTCGAAGGCGGTCTGGGACCGGTACGCGATCGCGGCACCCGGGAACTGGGTGTGGGCGTACGGGCTCATCGCCAACTTCAAGCCGGGTCGGCAGGAGACCTGGGTCGACTACGACCAGGACCGGGCCCCGCTCCTCTTCATCGCC
Source organism: uncultured Actinomycetota bacterium (assembly GCA_963789345.1). Lineage (GTDB taxonomy): Bacteria > Actinomycetota > Actinomycetes > Propionibacteriales > Propionibacteriaceae > Microlunatus. Next base: position 1,177,332 of record CAWBKR010000001.1, read on the forward strand.
GGCGAGAAGGATCACATCATGCCGCCGTCGGTCAACCGGTCGAACGCCAAGCACTACAAGGACTCCCCGGCCCTGACCGACTACCACGAGTTCGAGGGCCGTGATCACTGGACCTGCGCGGCCCCCGGCTGGGAGGCGGTGGCGGACTACGCGCTCGAGTGGGCGGTGGGTCACGCCAGCACGGCCCATTTGAGTCGCAGCAGCTGACTCACGCGGGCCTCAGGGCCCGCGCAACAGCCCGAATCCGTACGCGGTGACGGCCGCCTGCGTGCGGTCGCGGGCGCCGAGTTTGCGCAGCACCGACGCCACGTGTGTCCGTACCGTCTCCACGCCGATCCCCAACTGGTCCGCGATCTCCGGATTGGTCAGGCCGTCGGCGATACCGGAGAGCACATCGGACTCGCGCGGCGTCAGCGGCTCGCCTGGATAGGAACGCCGGCGCGCGTGCCTGATCGCCATCTCGCGGACCGCGGCCGGGAAGAGCAGGTTGTCCCCGGAGGCGACGGCGCGGACGGCCGCCACCAGCTGGTCGGCCGTCGACCGCTTGAGGATGAATCCGGAGGCTCCAGCCTCCAACGCGGCGTACACGTAGTCGTCCGACGCGAACGTGGTGATCACCAGCACCTTCGGCGGATCGGCGAGGGCCAGCAGCAGCTGGGTGGCCCGGATGCCGTCGACGTCGGGCATGCGGACGTCCATGCACACCACGTTCGGGCGTAGACGCCGGACCAGGCTCACCGCCTCGGCGCCGTCGCCGGCCTCCCCGACCACGTCGAGATCCGGCTCGCCGGAGATGATGATCTTGAGTCCCTCACGGACCAGCGGCTCGTCGTCGACCACGACCACGGAGATCCTCGACGGGTGGATCATCGATCGTCCCTGCCGGTGGGGACGGGGATGGTCGCCCGAAGGCGCCACTGATCGCCGATCGGGCCCGCCGTGACCGATCCGCCGAGGGCGATCACCCGTTCCCGGAGTCCGGCGATGCCGCGACCACCGCCGGACCGCGGCCGGGTCAGCGCTCCCGGGCGGCGGCTGCCGATCGTGACCTCGAGGGAGTCATGAAACGAGGCCACGACCAGAAGTACGTCGCCGGTCCCCGCGTAGCGGTGGGCGTTGGCCAGGCCCTCGGCCGCCACGCGATAGACCGTGCTGGACACCATCGCCGGCAGCACGGGCAGCTTCGAGACCTCGACGGTCACCGCCATGCCCGCGTCGCGATGGGTGCGGACCAGAGCCTCCAGCCGGTCGACACCGGGCTCGGGAACCGGCGGCCCGGCAGGATCGCGCAGCACCGACAACACGTTGTCCAGGTCCTCGAGGGCGTGACGCGAGGTGTCCTCCACCGCGGCCAGCGCGCGGCTCGTGGACTCCGGATCGGCGTCGAGGGTCCGTCGTCCAGCCGCAGCCTGGACCGCGATGATGGTCAGCGCGTGGCCGATGCCGTCGTGCAGGTCGCGGGCCAGCCGGACGTGCTCGGCCTCAGCGGCCAACCGGGCCTCGACGATCTCCAGTCGGTCGGCCGGAGTGGGGCCGAGGAAGCTCGGCGCCACCCGGGCGGCCAGTACTCCCAGCAGCCAGGCGACGGCGCCGCAGCCAAGGACGATTGCCAGGCACACCGCCACCAGCGCGACGGCGCCGGCGAGTGATCGGGCGCCGGGAACGGTGGCCGTACCGACCGTCAAGCTCTCGCCGCGGCCGGCCGTGACGGCGGTGACGACGGCGCCGGGGACCACTCCGACCAGAGCGACCGCCGTCAGCAGCCCACCGGCCAGGTGCAACACCGCCCAGGAGGCGGTCAAGGCCCGGTGAGTCCCGGTCGGTCGCGCCGGCGCCACCAGCTCGCGGCGCACCCCGAGCAGGCTGCGTGCGGCTGTCACCTCGAGTTCCCGCACTCCCGGCAGGAGGCCGAGGAGGAGGAGCGGGGTCAGGCACGCAGCGTTCAGAAACCAGGCCGGCGCAGTGGTCAGCGGGTCGAGGACCGCCGCCACACTGAGGGCCAGCAGAACGGCCGCAAGCCCGATGGCGGCGCCCAGGAAGAGCCAGGCGGTGCGCAGGACCAGCCACCGACCCTGCGTACGGACGTCGACCACAACCCTCATCTTGCCAACGATGACGTGGTCGGCACCCGCGATCGGTGGCCGACGTAGCCCCAGACGGCCAGGGCGAGCATGGGGCCCCAGACCCAGAACGGGAACAGCAGGATCGCCAACACCTTGTCCACGACGCCCAGGTCGGAGGTGCTCATGCCGACCAACACCGGCACGGCCGCCGCGGTCACGATTGCGGCCACGACTCCGCCAGGCACCGCGGCCGCCGCCACCGGCACGGCTCGGCCGGCGAGCCGCGGCACCCACCGAGGAAAGACCTCACCCCACGGACGGATCAGGCCGATCGTCAGGACTGAACCGGAGACAGCCGCCGCTCCGAGCAGGACACCCCAGAGCCTCGTCTCGGGGCTCAGCTCGGCTATCGGACCACCGAACATCGGCCACGGCGTGAGCCAGGTGGCGCGGGCCAGCGCATACGGCAGCGGACCCAGGGCGGCGATCACCGTGAACGTGCGGCGGTGCCGGACCACGACGTCGGTCAGCCGGTCCGCGGTGCCGGTCCGGCGCACCGACTCCAGCAACACCAGGACCCAGCCGGCGGCCGAAGCGGTGAACAGGAACACCGCGACGAGCTCGGACGCGGCCCCGGCGAAGCCGGTCGCGAGGTTGTCCAGAAGTCGACCGACGGTTGTCCGTCGGAGTGTGCCGAAGAGCAGGCCCCAGACGGCCACGGCGATCAAGGCGGCCGCCACCACCACGCGCAGGCGCGGATAGCGGCGCACGACCTGAACGGCCAGGACGATGCCGGCCGCCGGGACCGCGAACGCCACCAGGTATCCGGCGAGAGCGATGGTCCCCATCCCTTGGAGAGCGAAGCCGAAGACCACGATCTGGGGGACGGCGACGGCGACCAGCAGCGCCGACCGGTCGTCGCGGTCTCGTTCGAGGACGGCCAGGGCGCCGACCGCGCCGGTCGCCGCGGTCACGAGCGCGAGCCAGGCGAGGGCGGCGGGCGAGATGGCCAACAGGATCAGCGCGTCCTCCGCGGCCCGCAGGGGATTGACCAGGATGCCGGTCAGCCACGCCAGCGCCAGCGCCGCGGTCAGGACGTCGACGAGCAGGGCGCCGAGGAGAATCCGTCGACGGCGGTGAGCAGGGGATGTACGGGTAGGCATGACCTCACGGTCCCGCCGGGAAAGCCCTGCCCGCGTCCCCCGGGTGGGGGAGTCGGGGCTCGGTTCGGGGGAGGTGAAGACTAGTGCCCCGAGGAGGCGTACACGTGATCAACTACGAGTTGGATGACAAGGTGGCGGTGGTGACCGGCGGGGCTTCGGGTATCGGATTGGCCTGTGCCCACGCCCTGGCTCGATCCGGGGCGGCGGTGGCGTTGTGGGACCTGAACCCGGAGCCCCTCGAGGCTGCCGCGGCGGAGCTGGAGCAGTACGACCGTCCCACCCGCGGGATCGTCGTCGACGTCGCTGATTCCGAGCGCGTCGATGCGGCGATGGCCGAAGTCGTGGCCGGGCTCGGTGGGGTGGACATCGTGGTGGCCAACGCGGGAGTCGGGGGCGAAGCGACCACGTCGGGCGACTACAGCGACGACGGCTGGCACAAGGTGATCGGGGTGAATCTCGACGGGGTCTTCTACACCCAGCGCGCTGCGATTCGGGCGATGAAGGAGCGCGGCGGCGGGTCGGTGATCAACATGGCCTCCGTGCTCGGCCAGGTCGGGTTCGCGACCGCCAGCGCGTATGTCGCCGCCAAGCACGGCGTCGTCGGGATGACCAAGGCCGCCGCCTGGGAGCACGCCACCGACGGCATCCGGGTCAACGCCGTCGGTCCAGGGTTCATCATGACACCGCTGCTCGAACAGAACCTGGAACAGCCGGCCATCGACTTCCTCTCCTCGCAGCACGCGCCGCAACGGATGGGGCGTCCGGAGGAGGTGGCCGAGCTCGTAGCCTGGCTCGCCAGCGACGCCGCCTCCTTCGTCACCGGCGCCTACTACCCGGTCGACGGTGGATACCTGGCCAAGTGAGGAGTCGGTCGGGCCAACGCGGGCGGGACGGCTCGGTGTGGTCGGCCTAACGGCTGAAGGTCGGTAGGCCGAAGATCGGGGCGACGAAGTCGTTGTACACGACGTAGCCGATCACCAGCAACCCGACAATCGACCACAGACCCCAGCGTCGACGGCGGAGCCGGCGACCCTTCTCGCCGACGTTGTCGGTCGCCGTCTGGGGTGGCCCGTCGCCGCCGAGCGCGAACAGCGGCGCGGACAGCGGCTGGCTCGGCGGGACCGCCGGATCCGTCTCCAGCAGGGCGAAATCGTCGCGGTAGCGCTGCGTCCGGCGAACGGTCCGGGCGACGACGGTGTCGACGAGCTCCTGCAGCCAGACGTAGGTGCCCGGGTCGAGCAGGTCGAACCGGGCGCCGTAGACGAACATCGTGTCGTCGATGATCTCGACGTCGAACGTGCCGAGCCGGTCGATGAACAGCGCCATGAGATCCGGGGCGAAGATGTAGAAGGCATCGCGGCCGTAGTCGCTCGGAGCGTAGAGCGTGAAGCGGTCGTCGAACTCGCCTCCCAACGAGATCCGCTGATCGCGGACCAGATCGACCGGCAGGTTCGACGTCTTGATGCCGAAAACGCTGCTGTCGTTGGCTTTCGCGTCGAGGAGCAGGTGCGGCAGCCGCCGATCGAGGGTGATGGCGACGTAACCCCAGCCGTGGACTCGGGCGTTCTCCCGGTTCTCGGCGGGCATCGTGTACCGGTAGTTGCCGATCTCGACGCGGCGCCCGGCCGTCGTCGTGAGGCGTCGTTCGGCGGTCCGCTTGATCCCGGTGCCGAAGATGATCCCCGGATAGGAGACGGCCTCGTCGTGTCCGTACCGCAGGTCGTTGGTCGCGGCGAAACGGGTGATCCGGTACGCCGCCTCCCACCACCAGCGCGGAACGATCATCGAGCGGATCGCCGTCACCAGCTTGGCGGCCGCGGCGACCACACCGAGCAAGATCACGGCCAGGAAGCCGACCACCGCCAGATTGAGCGGGAACGGAGCTTCGAGGGTGAACCGCCAGACCGCCCGTACGAGCGAGAGACCGCCGGCGAAAAGCAGGGCGAACAACCCGATCAGCGGGATGACGACCGGTAGCAGCTGGCCGATGACGTCGCCGACGCCGGGGCGTGGCAGCCCGGTGGTCATCTCCCGCCACGGCTTGCCGGTGCTCTTGGAGTCCGCGATGAAACCGGTGACCGCCGACTGATCCAGCGGGTGGGTGAGCGGTGAAACATCGAGCCGGCGAATCGGTGGAGAGAGCGGACTCGGTGCACTCACGGACACCCCCAGGTCGGTAGCGGTTGCTCAACCCCAGATCCTGCCTGCCATGTTCTGATACGTCTGCCGAGCAGGGCGGATTGAGTACGCGAGAGAATCGACAACCATGACCGACGAACGCAGAAGCCATCTGGCTGTGGAGGTGGCGGGCCAGCCCGAGGACTGGGCGCGGGTCTCGTCGCGGCTCGGACAGTACGCCGATCTCCTGCCGACCCGCGGCCGTCGGGTGGCCGTCGTGGGGTGCGGAACCTCCTTCTTCATGGCTCAGGCGTACGCGGCTCGGCGCGAGGCGGCCGGCCACGGCGAGGCCGACGCGTTTGCCGCGAGCGAGTTCCGCAGCGGCCGTACCTACGACGAGGTACTGGTGCTCAGCCGGTCCGGCACGACCAGCGAATGCATCGACGTCCTGTCCGAACTGCGGTCTCGCGGCACTCCGACGATCGCGATCGTCGCGACACCCGGTGCGACGGTCACCGAGCTCGCCGACCGGGTGGTCGTCCTCGACGACGCCGACGAACGCTCGGTCGTCCAGACGCGCTTTGCCACGTCGACACTGGCCCTGCTCCGGGCGTCGCTCGGCGAGGACCTGACGCGCGCGATCGCCGACGCCCGGGACGTGCTGGCCGAAGACGAGTCCGTTGCGCTCGCACACCTCGCCGCCGCGGAGCAGGTCACCTTCATCGGTCGCGGGTGGACCGTCGGGCTGGCCGAGGAGGCAGCGCTGAAGCTGCGTGAGTCGGCGCAGTTCTGGGCTGAGTCCTACCCGGCGATGGAGTACCGCCACGGCCCGATCAGCATCGCGACGACCAACCGGGTCGTCTGGTCTATCGGCGAGGTCCCGCCGGGACTGGCCGACCAGGTCGCGGCGACCGGAGCGCACTTCGAGCACCGCGACCTCGACCCGCTGGCCGAGCTGGTTCGGGTGCACCGCCTCTGCCTCCTGAGGGCCCGCCGGGCCGGGTTGGATCCGGACCATCCGCGGCACCTGACCCGATCGGTCATCCTCGAGCCGATCACCGACGTCACCAATCCGTGAAGGTCGTTGCGGCCGTCGACGTCGGTGGCACGCTGATCAAGAGCGCCCTGGTCTCGCGCGAGTACGAGACCTTGGTCGACCTCACGACACCCACACCGATGGACATCGCGGACTCGGTGGGCGGGGTGGTGGCGATGATCATCCGTGAACTGGGCGATCGAGCGAGCGCCCTGGCGCTCCCGGTGGAGATCGTCGGCTGCGGCGTGGTCGTCCCGGGAATCGTCGACGAGGCCGCCCAGGTGGCCCGCGTGGCGGTCAACCTCGGCTGGAGCGAGCTCCACGTCACCGAGGCGGTGCGCGCCTCGACCGGACTGGAAACCGTGCTCGGCCACGACGTCCGGGCGGCGCTCATCGCGGAGGTGCAGGCCGGCGCGGCTCGTGGCGTACGCAACGTGGTCTTCGTCGCTCTGGGCACCGGCATCGCGGCCGCCGTGATGGTCGACGGTCGCGTCCTTGCCGCGGACGGGTGGGCCGGTGAACTCGGGCACGTCGTCGTCGACCCGCAGGGGCCGACGTGTGCGTGCGGTGGCACCGGCTGCCTGGAGGCGATGTCGTCTGCGTCGGCCGTGGCCCGGGCGTACGCCGGTCGCACCGGCTCTCGGCTCGACGCGCGGGCAGTGGCTGCTCTCGTCGACGGTGGAGACCCGGTGGCCGTCCAGGTGTGGACCGAAGCCGTCCAGGCGCTGGCCCGAGGCGTGGTCAGCGCGGTTGCTCTGACCGGTGTCGAACTCGTTCTGATCGGCGGCGGTCTGGCCCAGTCGGGTGAGACGCTGCTCCGGCCGCTGCGGACTGCGGTCGCCGAGCAGCTGACCTTCCATCGACCGCCCCGCATCGAAGGCGCCGTGCTCGGCGATCGTGCCGGCTGCCTCGGAGCGGCCCACCTCGCGTGGGGTCGGAGCCGGTGAATCCTGCCTGAGAGGGTAGGGTCCGGGCCGCCGGTGATCTCATCAGTTCCGGTCCGCAAGGAGGTTGTGATGACGCCGTCGTGGGTTCCGTACGTGGTCTGGTGGCAGGCCGTTCCCCTCGGGTTCCTCGGGGCGGAGCCGAACCTGGGCGCGGCGAATGGCGTGACGCACCGCCTGCCGCGGCTGGAGGGATGGCTCGACCACCTCATCTCCTGGGGTGGCAACGGTCTGCTGCTCGGACCGATCTTCACGTCGACCACCCACGGGTACGACACGGTCGACTACTTCCAGATCGATCCGCGTCTGGGGGACGACGCCGACTTCGACGCACTTGTCGCGGCGTGTCACGACCGGGGTGTGCGGGTCCTGCTCGACGGCGTCTTCAACCATGCGGGACGCGACTTCCCGCCCGTCGCCCGAGGCGCTCGCCGAGGGACCCGGGTCGGAGGCTGAGGAGTGGGTGGCGCAGCTCTACGAGACGGACGGGGTCATCACCGCCGACTACTTCGAGGGCCACGACATCCTCGTCACGCTCGGCCACGACTCTCGGCGGGTGCAGGACCACGTACGGGACGTGATGCTGCACTGGCTGCGTCGCGGCATCGACGGCTGGCGACTGGACGCCGCCTACGCCGTGCCGGCCGGCTTCTGGGCTGCGGTGCTGCCGGCGGTGCGGCGGGAGTTTCCCGAGGCCTGGTTCGTCGGCGAGATGATCCACGGCGACTACGTCGACTACGTGCAGACCTCAGGCCTGGACGCAGTGACGCAGTACGAGTTGTGGCACGCCATCTGGTCCTCGATCGACAGCGTCAACTTCCACGAACTGGAGTGGACCCTCGGGCGCCACGCGACGTTCGTGGAGCACTTCCTGCCGCTCACGTTCCTCAGCAACCACGACGTCACCCGGGTGGCCAGCCAGATCGACGATTCCCGGCACTGGTCACACGCCGTCGCACTGCTGTGCTTCCTGCCCGGGGTTCCGAGCGTCTACTACGGCGACGAGTTCGGCCTGGAGGCGGTCAAGGAGGACCGGCCGCAGGGCGACGACGCCGTGCGGCCGGAGATGCCGAGTGAGCGATGGGCGTTCAAGCACACCCATCCCGAGGTGGAGCAGGCCTACCGGCGGATGATCGCTTTGCGCCGCCGCCACCCGTGGCTGGCCGACGCGTCGATCGAGGTGGAGCAGGTGGCCAACGCCCACCTCGTCGTCCGGTCTCGTGCCCGTGCCGGTGAGGAGTCCTTGTCGCTGGCCCTCAACCTGTCCGACGAGCCGTTCGCCTTCACCGACGGCAGTGAGGTGCTGGAGGCCGAACCGGCCGACACCGTGGGGAGCGTGGCTCCCCACGGTTGGGCCATTGTGCAGTAGCCCATCGGCTACTAGGGCGCGTGACTCGGCTCGAGCCCGAGCCCGCGGCGACCGATGTCGTTGAGGGCGCTCTCCGAGAAGCGGTTGGGCCAGTCGACCTCGTAGTTCTCGGAGGGGAAGTCGTACGGGCTCCTGCCCGGTCAGGAACGCTTCCCGGACCAGCGCGGCGTACTCGTCGTTCTTTGCGCACTGCGGAGCAGCGGGAATGTAGATCACGTTCCCCCAACCCTGCTGGTCGCTGACCGGAGCGACGGAGTGGATCATGTCGCAGTGCCACCACACCGAATCGCCGGGCTGCACGCTGGGGATGGCCGAGACGGCTCGCAGCAGGATCGAGTGCCACTTCTCGTTGACCGGGAACGTCCGATTGAGCTGCACGGCACACATGTCGTCCTCGGGCACGTCGGAGAGCAGCGGCCGCAGCATGAGGTACGCCATCGCCTTCGTGATCGGGACCGTGTGCAGAACACCCTGGTCGTTGCGCATCTCGCTGAGCGCGGTCCAGCCCTGGAAGGTCCGGAACGCCGAGCACATGGTCGAGCCGGGGTACTGCGCCGCTTCGGTCCGGAAGGCCGCGTCCCACGGATCGTAGGCGGCGAAGTCACCGGAGAACAGGTGGCGGAAGTGCTGCTGGTAGCCCTCGGTCATCCACAGATCCAGCGTGCCGGGATCCAGATGGGTGCCCAGTCCGCCGGAGTCGGCACCTGGCGGCCGACGCCGGATCCGGTCCGGATAGAGGCTGTCCTGATCCGGATCGAACCACTGGTGTCCGTCGCTCTCGTAGGTCCACTGGGAGTTCAGGAATGCCTGCACCTTCGCCATCCGCGGATGCTGGCGCGCCTCCATCTGGGCGCTCGACCAGTAGACCGGATAGATCTCGGGCTTGCTCATCTCGGCCCCGAGGGTGCCGAAGAAGTCGTCGGCGGGTCCGGCGTAGTTCTCGAAGAACTTGTTCGACTCCACGTAGTCGACGACGTCGCGGTCCCACTGCTCGGCCTGGGCGGGGTCGAAGTGCCCGCGGACGACCGACGCACCCGCGCCGCTTGAGCTGGCGGAGAAAATCCTCACTGATCCGGCCGGCTTCGATGTCGGCGTAGTCGATGACCGGCCACACCTCCTCGCCGCGGTCCTTCGCCGCCTGGATGTCGGCGATCTCGCCCTCGAGATAGTCCTCGATCTCGGCGACGACCTCCTCGACCGTGCGACCCGAAGCTGCGATCTGCGCGCGGATGGCGGCCTTGATCTCCTCGGTGGCCGCCGGGATGTCGGCCGGGATGGTCTCCCAGTGCGGCAAGCCGGTGAGCGAGCTGGTGCTCGACATGCATCCTCCTGTATTAGTTAGGAATCTTTATCAACGCCTGGTCCGACCTTACGGCAGCATGGGCTAATATGCAAGGGCTCCTAACAAATTGTTTCCGGCTAAGGGAAGGAACGCGATGAGCGACCCCCGGCCTGACACACCGCTGGCCTCGCTGGACCTGCTGAGTCAAATCACGGATCGGCACGTCGTGGATCAGCTGCTGTCCTCGGCGGCGCTCACCCGCGCCGAGATCGCCGCTCGGACAGGCATCTCCAAGCCGACCATCTCCGAGAGCATCCGACGGCTGGAAGCAGACGGGCTGGTGGCCTCCGCCGGCCAGCAACAGGGCCGGCGCGGACGGGCCGGGACGTACTACACACTCCGTTCCGATCTTGGTCGCGCCCTGGCTCTGGGCGCCGGTCCGGACGGTCTGGTCGCGGAAATCCGTGATGTCCGCGGTGAGTTGATCGGACGTCTCGAACGCGATACGCCCAGCCCCGTCACGGCGGCCGAGTTGAATCCGCGCCTGCTCGATCTCGTCGCCGAGGCGATCGAGCAGGCGTCCGGGCGCGTTCTGGCCGCGGCGCTCACCGTAGCCGGGCCCGTTGATCGCCAGAGCGGCAAGCTCGTACGGCTGCCCGACTCGCCGTTCCTCGTCGACGAACTCGATCCGCAAGGACTGCTCGGCTCGCTCCTGGGTGCCAACCTGCACGTCGACAACGACGTGAACTGGGCCGCGGTCGCGGAGTACCACGAGGGCAGCGCCACCGATCTGACCGACTTCTGCTACGTCCACCTCGGTCACGGCATCGGTGGAGCCGTCGTGCGGAACGGGGAACCGATCCGGGGCGGCGCCGGGCTGGCCGGCGAGTTCGCGCACGTACGGACGGCGGGCCCGGGGGATCGAGCCATGCGGCTGATCGAGTGCTTCGGTGCCTGGGGCCTGCTGCAGCCGGGCTCGTCGGCGATCGACGTCGCACGGCTGACGACGATCCTCGAGACTCCCGACACGGGAGCGCGTCGGATGCGAGATGCGGTGGTCGACGCCGTGGCGGGAGCCATCTGCTCGATCACCGCCGTCCTGAACCCGACCGGCGTGATCGTGGGTGGTCCGTGGAGCGGCGTGGGCGACTTCGGCGCGCGGCTGACCGAACGGGTGCGTGACCTGGCGGTCATTCCCACCGAGGTCCGGCAGGCGACGATCGGCGACTCGGCGCCGCTGGTCGGCGCACGGCTCGCCGCTGTCCGGGCGGCGCAGCGCTCGCTGGTGTGATCAAGAAGACGGAGATCCGGCACCAACGGGCTGGCACGAAGGAACTGTTGGGTTGGGGCAGCAGTAGATCGATTCAACGTGGCCCCAAGTCCACTGTTGGTTCAAGTGGTTGGCGGACTGCGCATGATCACCGGGAGGGCGGGAGAGGCCTCAGGGTGAACGGTTCTCCGGGGGCCAGGACATGGATCCGGTCCGGGTTGTCGACCCGCCCGTACAAGGACTCGGGGTTGCCGTTGAAGGGGGCGAAATCGGGAGCGTCGACGCAGCCCCAATGGTGAAGGAGAAGGGGCGTCTCGGGATAGGCGTTCGCCATCCTCACCGCACCGTCGAGGCCGAAGTGCCATTCGCTGTCGGAGAAATCGAAGAGGAGGGCATCGGGCGCCGGCATCCGTAGGTGATGGTCGGGGATCAGCCGTGAGTCGCCGGGCGCCCAGATGGTGCCGTCCGAGGTCTCGAGCCAGAAGCCGCAGGCGTCCTCCGGTTCGAAGACGCGGCTGCTGGCTCCGGGCGACGCGTTCTGCCACGCGTGATCGGCGGGAGTGACGGTGACGCGGACCGGTCCGACGCCGAACATCTCACCGATGTCGTGACCGTGCGCGGGAAGCCCTTCCTCCTTCATCAAGGCACCGACGTACTGCGTGGAGTGATAGGCACGCGTGACTCCGGCGAGCTCACGACAGGTGGGGACGCTGTAGTGGTCGTTGTCGCTGTGGGTCACCAAGACGGCGTCCAGCCCGGGCACGTGGTCGGCGGTGATCGGCATGTCGATCATGATCGGCATGTCGAAGCCGCCCAGGAGCGGATCGACCATGATCGTCGTGCCGCGGCTGTTGATCAAGAAGCTCGCCATGCCCAACCAGCGGAGCACGGTGCCCTCCGAAGTGGCGAACGCCTCTGCACCGAAGGGCTGCGTGGCCGGCGCCTTCGCCTGGTCCTTCCTCGCCGACGTCGACTGAGTCTGCATCTCGTTCAGCTCCCTCTCTCGTCGGGTTGTCGTCGCGAGCGCCTCGGGTCGGCGGCACAACGCGACCCTGCGCAGCGTAGTCGTCTATATCGTGCCCCGCCCTCCGAGCGCGCACTACCGGCCCATCTCAAGGCGCTCGGATGGGCCGCAACTGCGCACTGGGCGCACTTCGATATGGGTTTGACCGCTCGCGCGGTCATACGGTGATCGAGTGCCTTGGCGGTTCGCGGTAGAGCGGGTAGAGGTCGCCGACGATCTGATCCGCGACGGCGTAGGAGTAGTAGGCGCGGCCGCCGAGCCGCTGCTCGGCCGCCGCGGTGAGCGCTACCCGCGCGGTGTGGGTCCCGGTCGGTCCGTCCTGGATGCGTACGAGGTCGAGGTCGCCGGCGATGGAGCCGCGGGCACCGAGTTCGCCGATCCGGCCGTACGACAAGATCTCCACCTCGAGATTGGTCACCAACACCTTGGCCGCCACGACGCCCCCGACGGCGGTCGTGACCGCTAGGACGTCGTGACTCGGAACGTGGGAGTCCAGGGTGTCGAGCAGATAGGCCAGCAGGTCCCTTGTGCCGGCGATGTTCGGGCGGCCGGGCACCTCGATGTCGAGGTAGTCGACGGTGCGCTCGCGAGCAGGGGCGGTCAACGCGGCCAGCTCGGTCGGCGCGAGGCCGGCCCACGTCTGCATCGCCTCCCGTGCCCGCGGTTCACCGAGGTTGGTCGCGCCGGCCTGGACCGCCGCCCAGTAGGCGGGCGGACCCAGTCGGCGTACGCGCTCTTGCCGCCCGAAGAAGAAGGCCTTGCGCGCACGGGAGTTGGCGAACTCGAGAAGGGCCTTCGTGAGACTCACCTCGGCCGACGGGTGCGCCGCCTCGCCGCAGGCGCTGAGACGAATCGGGTCGGAGAGATCGTCGTCAAGGCCCATCACGTACGTCGAACAGACCCCGAGTTCGGTGGTGGCGTGTTTGAACACCGGGTCGACGCCGACGCCGCGCATCCGGATCGCCAGCTCGCGTACGGACTCGGGCAGCCCGGCCTCGTCGATCACCGCAGACCGGCGGTCGAGCGCGCGGAAGCGCAGCCCGTTGGTGTGGCGTTGGAGGATCTCGAGGATGCCGTGGCTGATCGCCCGGGTTTCGTCGAGGCCGGCCCCGAGGCCGTTGGTCACGGGCGGGATCAGCGGTTGAGGCGCGTCCAGCTCGCCTGGCTCGCTGACCACGAAGTCGGCCGGGACGTAGACGGTCTCACCGGTACGCACGCGCGTCGTGGGCACCCAGAGCAATGGCCGCTCGTCGGAGTAGGGCGATCCGGTCGGCAGGCCGAGCGTGCGTGGGTCGACAACCTGCTCCTCGCCCCGACCGTTGATCATTTCCCACCGCGACCCCCGGATCCCCGCCTTCAGCAGGTCGGGCGCGTGCTGACTCATCAGCACGCCCTCGGCGAGTTCTCCGAGTCCGCTCAGTCGAGCCGACTCGACCGTAGGCGCCGTAGCCGTTGGCCTGGGCGGTGAACCGACCGGTGGCGCCCGACCGCGCGATCATCGAGCAGCTGGTGATCGGGACCTCGAGGCGATCCAGGGTCGAGATGTCGAAGTCGACCACCTCACCGAATCCGTTCAGGACCGTCTCGTAGTCTTCGATCACGTCGGCTGCGCTCATGATCATCAACCTAAGCAGACCCGAACGACCTGAGTGGAGGAGGCAGATGACCAACCACGACCTGGTGCGGATCGTCGAGGCACAGGGCCGACAGCCTGTCGGCATCCCGGTGTTGCTCTTCACCGACGAGACGCTGGCGGCCTCCGACGGTGGGGACGCCCGGTCGGTGGTGGCGGAGGCGGCCGGGAAACTGGGCTACGACCTGCGGACCCTGGACCTGTTCTCCACCGAGTCCTACCTCGTGCAGACCGTGGCGGGACAATCTGACGGTCGGTCCGTGATACGAGACCTGAGCTGGACCCCGGCGCGGCAGACCGCGCTCAGCAGCCGGCCCCTGCTGGCGCTGAACTTCCACGAGGTGCCGCCGGACTACCGCGACGAGGCCCGTCGCCGACTCAAACAACTCGCGGCCATGGCGCCACCGTTGGAGCTGGACCGGGTGGACGAACCGGTCGACGGTCCGCGGATCGTGATCGGGTGGTACGACGGCTGGCGCGACACGTCTCTGTTCGGGGCGGAGGCGTGCGCGGACCTCGGTATCCGGGCCTTCTTCTTTCCGATCACCCGGCCGCAGGTCTCCGGCCGGGGAACCCTGACCGCGGAGGATCTCGCCTCGATCGCGACCGCCCACGAGGTCGGCTTCCACACCGCCACCCACCGCAGCGCACCGGCCATCACGTTCCGCCAACGTACGCGCGGAGGTGGATCGGCCGCATGGCGGAGCTGGAAGCGGCGACGGGTCGACGGCCACGGATCGCCGCCTGGCTCCTCGGCTCGCGGTTCGATCCGTCGCTGGTGGCCAACCGACGCCTTCGCGAGGCCGGAGTCGAGTTCGTGATGTCGAACTGGTCGATGGAACGCATTCCCGACGCGTTACCGTAAGGCGTCGCTCCCGCCCGAGCCCCAGTAGGTCATCCTGTCTCTTCTGCGCCGCGTTTCGCTCCGCCCGGCCCTCCTTCGCGTCACGGTCATCCTCGGAGCTCTCATGCTCCTCGGCGCCTGCAGCACCGGCGCACCGGTCGAGACCGGCCAGCCGGGTGAGCTGGAAGACTTCGAGACGGAACCGTCGACCACGAGCGCCCCCGCGTCGCCGACCACCACGCCGACGAGCGGTCCTTGGATCGCGAGCCTCGGCGACTCGTTCATCTCCGGTGAGGCCGGCCGCTGGGCGGGCAACAGCTACGGTGCTTCGTCGCTCATCGACGCTCTGGGCCCGACGGCGTACTTCGACGCTCCGGACGGGAAGAGCGAGCTCATCCCCCTCTGCCACCGGTCGAAGTCGGCCATGGTGCACATCGGTGACAACGGGTCGCCGGGTGGAACCGGCAGCCTCGTGGGCAGCACCAACCTCGCCTGCTCCGGTGCCGAGACCAAGACGTTCACCAACAGCGAGGGGTCGTTCAAGCCCGGACTCGACTTCGTCGGTGACGGGACGGCTCAACAAGGGCAGGCCTCGATGCTCCGCGATCTGGCCCGCCAGCAGGATGTGGTGATCGTCCTGGTCTCGATCGGAGGCAACGACTTCGGCTTCGCCGACGTCATCAGCGACTGCGTGGAGGACTACCTCGAGGATGCGGACTACTGCAGCGACGATTCTTCCGTGACCGATCGGATCAGCCCGGACAACGTCAAGACGATCACGAACAACATCACGACCGCACTCCAGAACGTCCGCAAAGCCATGCGCGACGCAGGCCGAGAAGACGGCAGTTGGACGCTCGTGGTGAATCTCAACCCCGACACGCTGCCGCTCGGTGACGACTTCCGCTACGGCCAGACATACTCCCGCTATTACGACTACGGGTGCGGGGTCTACAACCAGGACGCAACGTGGGCAGGTAAGAGCTTCGTCACCGCAGTCCGCGGCGCAGCGGCGGCCGCCATGGACGCGTCGGGCGTCTCCCCGGCCGTCCTCCTGGACCTGTCCGACCTCCTCGACGCCCGCGAACTGTGCGCCAAGGGAGTCGCGCAGGTAGGGGAGACGGGCGGCGTCAAGAAGTGGACGGACGCCAACGCCGTCGACGTGAGCGAATGGGCCAACGAGATCCGCTCCGAGGACAGCGGGCCTTACTTCGAACAGGAGTCACTGCATCCCGACTACTGGGGCCAGCTCGCGGCGCGGTCGTGCGTCCGCCAGCTCTACGCCGCCGAGAAGCGGGTGGACAGTACGTGCAGCCGGACCGGCACGGGTCTCACGTCGCGTGGCGAGCCGGTGATCACTCTGCAGCCCCAACCGTCGGGTAGGTGAGCAGCGTGCATCTGGACCGCTATCGCGTCATCGCCGAGACACTGGCCCGCCACGGCCTCGGCGCGCTGCTGGCCCGAACGGGAATCGAGCCGCACCTCCCCTTCGGGCATGACGCCAGCCGCCCCGACGCCCATCCGCACCTCTCCAGCGCCGCCCATCTCCGGCTCGCGCTCGAAGAACTGGGTCCCACCTTCGTCAAACTCGGTCAGCTGCTGTCGACGCGATCTGAGCTGTTGCCGCCGGCGTACATCGCGGAGCTCGCCCGGCTCCAGGACTCGCTCACGCCCATCCCGGCCGACGTCATCCGCTCGGCGGTCGAGCAGGAACTCGAATGGACCGATCGCGCACACCTTTGCGCACGTTCGACGACACGCCGCTGGCCACGGCCTCGATCGGACAGGCGCACGCCGCCACGCTGCTGGACGGCACGGAAGTGGTCGTCAAGGTCCGGCGACCGGGCGCGGTCGAGCAGGTCGACGGTCGATCTGGAGATCCTGCACAACCTGGCCGCCCGGGCCGACCGCTACTGGGAGGAGGCGGCCGACTACGACCTGGTCGGCCTCGCCGACGAGTTCGCCCGCACGCTGCGGGCCGAGCTCAACTACCTGACCGAGGCACGCAACGCGGAAGCAGTTCGCCGAGAACTTCGCCGACAGTCCCGACATCGAGATCCCGACGGTTTTCTGGTCCAGCACGCACCTCGCGGATGCTGACGATGCAGCGACTGCGTGGGCTGAAGGTCAGCGACCTCGACGGGCTCTGGACGAGGCCGGGATCGATCGGCCGGCCCTGGCGGCGCGGGCCACCCGGGCCGTCGCGCAGATGATCTTCGACGACGGCTTCTTCCACGCCGACCCGCATCCGGGAAACCTGTTCATCGAGCCGGGCGGTCGGATCGGCCTGATCGACTTCGGCATGGTCGGCGTGATCGACGCCGAGCTCCGGGAGCGGCTCAGCCTTCTGCTGGTCGCCCTGGTGCGCAAGGATCCCGGACCGCATCGCCGGCGCGCTCGACGAGATGTGCACCAGTTCCGGTCGACGTCGACCGCGCGCCGTCTCAGCCGGGACCTGCGGCCGATCGTCGCCCTCTACGACGGCCAGCAGCTCGGCGACATCCGGGTCGGCCAGCTCATCCAGAACGTGCTCGCCGTCCTGCGCCGCCATCACCTGCTGCTGCCGCACGAGGTCTCGCTGGTCTTCAAGATGGTCATCATGACCGAGGGCATGGGCGTCTCGCTCGACCCGAAGTTCAGCCTCGGTGCGACGCTCGGCCCGTTCGCCCAGCGGCTGCTGGCGAACCGCTACTCGCCGGCGAACATCGCCCAGCAGCTGGCCGGTGCCGGGTCGGACGCCATGGAGATCCTCAGCCAGCTCCCGGGCCAGCTCCGCCGGGTCCAGCAGGTGCTCGACGACGGTGGCCCGGAGCTGCACCTGCGGACGGCCGAGCTGGACGCCGATGCTGGACCGGCTCGACGCGATGAGCAAGCGGGTCGTCTTCGGCGCGCGTGACGGCCGCCCTGGTCCACGGCGTGCTCGGCCTGCCCGCGGAGCAGGACGGTCGGCGGCGTGCGTACGTGGCACCGCTGCGCGGCGTGACGATCGCGGGTGCCGCTGCGCTGGCCGCGTACTACGGCTGGGCGAGCCGACCCCGACGGTCACGCTGACCGGGCGCTCAGCCCGTGCTCGAATCGAGACTCTCGGAGGCGAAGGCTTCCCGCGGGTGTTGGACCGCCTGCAACGACACGATGTCGCGGCCGAAGAGGAAGGCCGGCACCCAGCCGACGAGCACCCGGATCTTGCGCTCCCACGACGGGACGGCGAGCACGTGGTACCCGCGGTGCATCAGCCAGGCCGGAAATCCCTTGATCACGATGGGTCCGGACTCGAAGATACCACGACCGAGGCCGAGAGTGGCGACGACGCCGAGATTGTGGTGGACGTAGTCCCTCGGGGCGCCGCCGCGCAGCGTCGCGATCAGGTTCGCCGCCAGCCGCTTTCCCTGCCGGACGGCGTGCTGCGCGTTGGGAGTCGTCCGCGCGCCCGGGACGGGCGACGTCAGGTCGGGCACGGCGGCGTTGTCGCCGGCGGCCCAGGCGTCCGGCACCGGTGTCTCTGCGGCACCGACGCGAAGGTCGGGCCGCACGACGAGCAGTCCTCGCGCGATCGACCGGCAGATCGGTGTGGTGGGCCACCACGGGGTTGGCGGCGTTGCCGGCGGTCCAGACGATGATCTCGGAGTCGAACTCCTCCCCGGAGGACAGGACGACATGTCCGTCCTCGGCGGAGACGAGCTGGGTGTTCAGGTGGACGTGTGCCCCGCGCTCCTCCAGGGTCGATACCACCCACGCTCCGGGATCGTCGGAGACCTCGGGCAGGATCCGGCCCTGCGCCTCGACGAGATGGAAGTCGAGGTCGGCGAAGCTGAGCTCGGGGTAGCGGTCGAGCAGTGACGTGGCCAGCGACAGCAGCTCACCGAACCCCTCCACACCGGTGAATCCGCCGCCCACGAACGTGACGGTGAGGAGCCGCTTGCCGTTCCGGTCCCGGAGGCAGGCCCGCGGCCTGATCGAACGCGACCAGCAGGCGGTCCCGGATCGCGACCGCCTCCTCGACGTGCTTGAGGCCGATGGCGCGGTCGGCCACCCCCGGGATCGGGAACTGACGGGTGACGGCTCCCGCGGTGACCACGATGATGTCGTAGTCCAGCTCACGGTCGCGGGCCTGCGGCGGGCCGCAGGGAGACGGTGCGGTGAGCGTGGTCGATCGCGGTCACCCGACCGGCGATCACGCCGGGTGCGGCGCAGATGCCGCCGAAGCGAGACCGCCGAGTGCCGCGCCTCGATGGATCCGGCCGCGACCTCGGGAAGGAACGGCTGGTAGGTCATGTACGGGCGAGGATCGACCACCGTCACGTCGGCCTCGTCCGGGCGGAGCTTCTTCTCCAGCCGCCACGCCGTGTAGAAGCCGGCGTACCCGCCGCCGACGATCAGAATCCTGCGCACGATCCTCCCGCGGCTCAGGGGGCGAGGGGCGCGAACGAGCGGATCTCGTCGGCTCCGGGTCGGACCACACCCGCGGCGGACTCGGGGACCTCGTTCCAGGCGCCCGGCAGGTCACCGAGCGGTTCGGAGACGACCAGCCGGGTCTCCGCACCCGCCGTCTGCAGTCTCGCGACCTCCGGATGCAACCGGCGCAGCGAGGTGACGTCGGTGGAGTAGTACAAGGAGCGGCTCTGCCGTTCGCTGGAGTAGCGGAAGGCCCAGACCGACTCCCCGTCGGTGGTGGCCACGGTCATCTGCACCGGGTACTCCACTCCGTGCGCGTGGCCGACCTTCTCGACGAGCCCGACCGTGCGCGCCACCGCGCCGAACGGGTCGTCGGTCAGGCCGAACGTGAGGGCCAAGAAGAACATCGCCTCGGAGTCGGTCGAGCCTTCGATGTCGGGGTAGAGCAGCGGATCCACCGCCATCAGCAGATCCCGCTTGATCTCGTGGAAACCGCGGATCGCGCCGTTGTGCATCCACAACCAGCGGTCGTGCCGGAAGGGATGGCAGTTGCTCCGTTGCACCGGCGTGCCGGTCGAGGCCCGGATGTGGGCGAACAGCAGGGGCGTCCGGATGCGGCGCGCGACCTCCCGCAGATTCGGGTCGTTCCAGGCCGGGTCGATGTTCTTGAACACGCCCGGCTGAGGGTCGTCGCTGTACCAGCCGATCCCGAACCCGTCGCCGTTCGTCGTGGTGGCACCGAGCCGGGAGTGCAGACTCTGGTCGATGATCGAGTGCTTCGGGCGGAAGAGCAGGTCTTCGGCGATGATCGGATCTCCTGAGTAGGCCATCCATCTGCACATGCGTCTCAGTGAAGCACCACGGGGCCCAGGGCTCGAAGGCGGTCAGCTCGCCGAGGCGTAGGCCTGACTGATCCAGGCGACAACTCTGTCGTCGACGTCGGCGGAGCTACGGAGTGCGACCTCATGGGTGCACATGCCGGTGGTTTCGACCACCCGGGTGTCGTGGGGCGTCTGGGTGAGGTTGAGGCCGAGCAGCACGCGGGTCGACGACGGTGCCCGGACCAGGGCGAACTGCTTCCCGCGCCGGAAGGCCACGCCCGTCTTCTGCACGACGGTATTGACATCGTCGCCACAGCTTTCGGCGATCGTCGCGAGCTGGTCGTAGAGCGGGCGGAGCTCCGCCTTGGCCCCGGCGTATTGCGCGGTCAGCAGGTCGTCGGCCGAGGCGGGACCGCCGGCCAGCTGCTCCCGAACGGCATGGGCGAGCGCGTTGGCGTTGCCGTGCGTCAAGCCGTACTGAGCCTTGAGGAAGGCCATGATCTGGCCGTGCTTGTCCAGGTTGGCGGTCCGCACGGCCGCGATGACGTCGGCGAGCGGGACGTCCAGGGACTGCTCGATGTTGCGCAACTGGGCGGCCGCCTCGCGCCGGGGGTCTCTCACGAACGAGATCCTCGCCTCGACCACGCTCGCCGGTCTTGGACAGATTGCGCGGATCAGATTTCCGGCACGAAGCCGGCCGCCTCACCGGCCGCCGTCGGTGCCAGGTGGGCGCGTTGGGCGGCCACGTACTGCGACGGTGTCACGCCCGTGTGCCGCTTGAAGTCCCGGATCAGATGGGCCTGGTCGAACCAGCCGAACTGCTGCGCCAGGTCTGTCCAGGACACAGTCGCGGAGACGTCGAGGGCCGCCAGCAACCTTCGCATCCGCAGCAACCGGGCGAGCGTGCGAGGTGTCAGCCCAACCACGCGGGTGAACTCCCGATCGAGCTGGCTATGCGACAGGCCGACGTCGTCGGCGATGTCGGCGACCAGTCGGGTCGGATCGGCCTCGAGGAGCGCCACCGCGTGCGCCGCCCGCGCAATGCTTGCTCCGTCCACCTCCGCGGCGGCCTCGAGGTGCTGCTCGACCAGGTCGAGCATCCGCTCGGGGTCGGTGGTTCGGAGCAGCTGTGCCCGCAACGGAACGGCCGCCGCCCAAGCCGACTCGAGATCGACGGTGCGTCCGCGCACCCGGACCGGCAGTACCTCGAAGACGGCGGCACAACCCGCCGGGGTCGTGACGATGCCGATCGCGAAGGTCTCCCCGAGCGGCTCATTGACGACCGGGCGGTCGTGCGGGCCGATCAGGAAGCCCCGCTCCGCCCGGAACGGCACGCCTCGGCCATCGTTCGGCACCTGCACGATCGGGTCGCCCAGGACGAACACGGCCACCGTGGATCCGGTGGGGGCGATCTTCTCGCGCGTGTACGGCGCAGTGCCGCGGGCGTACCAGATCGACTCGACCACGCGGTCCAGCGCGACGCCCACCGGCCGCATCCTGAAGTCGAACGCGAAGGGCGGACCGGGCGAGGCACCCACCTGCTCACCGTAGAGGAATTGCGATCGAGCGGGGCGCTAGTCGTCCAGACTGCCCATGGTCAGGTTGACGATGGTTCCGTCATGCCGCTCGCCTTGTCGGACGGCGCTGACGGTCATGATCACGCCCGAGCGGTTCGGGAGCATGCGCCGGGCTGCCAGGCGCGCGGGCAGGAAGTACGACCTTGCGTAAGTCGCGAGCGGTAGGGAGAACTGGTCCACAGCTAGGTCGACCAGCGGCACGCCCAGTATGTCCGTGTCCGGGATGCCAATGGCGTTGAACGAGATGTCGACGCGGCCCGCGGTGTTGACCACGGACTCCAGATGTGCGTCCACGCATTGCTCGTCGCATGCGTCAACCTCCGCCGCCTCGGCCGATCCGCCGGCGACGATGTCCGAAACGATCACCTCGACCGGTGCGCGCCGCCGCCCCGTCAGAAAGACGTGCGCCCCCTCCGCGGCGAAGGTGCGGCCGACAGCCCCGCCGATGGCGCCTCCGGCGCCGTAGATCACCGCTACCTTGTCTCCCAAGATCATCTTCGTTCCTTTCCGTCCCGGTGGTCGGGAGCGTTCGCAGAGCTAATCGAGCCATACCGCCGAGAGCTCCTGGTGCACTGCTACCGGATGCTGGGATCCCTGCAGGACGCCGAAGATGTCCTGCAGGACACGTTGCTCGCCGCCTGGCAAGGCCTCGGGGCATTCGAGGATCGCGCCTCGCTCCGTGCCTGGCTGTACCGGATCGCCACTAACCGTTGCCTCAATGCGCGTCGCTCGGCCGCCCGACGCCCAGCCAAGGAGTGGGACGTTGCTGGGGTCGAACCGCCCGAGCCCACGCGGCTCGGCGAGGTCATGTGGCCTCGAGCCCTTACCCGACTCGCTGCTCGACGGTGCGAGCAACGGACCCCTCGGCCCGGAGGTCCGCTACGAGCAGACCGAGTCCATCTCGCTGGCCTTCGTGACCGCCCTGCAGGTGCTCCCGCCGCGGCAGGTAGCGGTCCTGGTGCTGCGCGACGTCCTTGGCTTTCGTGCGTTCGAGGTGGCCGACATGCTCGACACGACCATCGGTTCGGTCACCAGCGCCCTCAAGCGGGCGCGCGCCGGCCTGCAGCGCCGGTTGCCGCCGACCGCGAGTTGACTCCGGCCCCCGGCTCAGCGGCGGAGGAGGCGATCGTGGCGAGATTCGCCAATGCGTACGAGTCCGCCTACCTCCGCAGTCATGCCGGTGTCTCTCACGGCGTAGGCCTCTTCGTCCTCACCCTCGCCGGCGACCGGATCCCCGCGATGTCCCGCTTCGATAACACGGTGCTTCCGCACTTCGGGCTGCCGCGATCGCTTGCGGGCCGGCGCTGAAACCTGCCCGATCGGGCAGGCTCGCGTCGATAGGCTCGTCCCGTGACCCACCGTGCTGGCGGGCGTTCGGTCTGATGGTGCGCGAGCAAACCGTCGCGGCGGGGGGCCGGAGGTCCTTGCGGGCTTCGCCCCGGCGGAGACGTGGACCGGTGGTCGCCCGTGCCCGCACTCCCGGAAACGCACAGCCCGGGGTGTTGGACGGCGCCGAGCCGACCGTCGCCGACGTGCTCGCGCTCCAGCGGCACGCCGGCAATCGGGCCGTCACCTCGCTGCTGGCCGCCCGCGTCACCCGCCCGCGGCGCAGGCCCGCCGTCCAAAAGGCACCATCCGACATCGATCTCGGGTTCAACGCCCTCGATATCGCGCACCGTCTCGTCGAGTCGATCGACCAGTCCCAGGTCAAGTACCTGAAGGAGGGGGACCCGGGTTTCGTCAAGGGTGTCAGCCCGTTCGCTCGTCAGATCGACTTCAATGTCGTCCACGCCCAACTCAGCGGCCTGACCGCCAGTCAGGTCAAGGAGGTCGAGGCCCGCTACTTCGACCACGAGAAGAAGCGGTCGCTCTACGTGGACCTCTTGGGGCGGGGCGAGAGCGGCGTCCGGCCGAACCTGACCGTCGAGCAGATCATGCGTCTCCGGGCCCTGCTCGGCGGGACGCGGACCGAGGCCGGGGAGGATCCGGGGGTCGCCTCGGAGAACCAGCGGCAGGCGGACGTCTACGAGCTGCGCGGCATCTTGAAGGGCAACCCGAAGGGCGCCGACATCGAGCGGGTCATGACCTTGCTTCGGCGGACGCCGGAAGAGGGGGAGAAGCTGGCCCGGCTCTACGACGGCAACTGGAACCTGCGCGCCGACCTCCTGCGGATGGGGTACGTCCAGGGCATCCGGGCGATGATGCTCCTCGCCGGCTCGCCCCTCGCGGCCGACGCCTACCACATCGCTGCTCACCGGCTCCAGATCGTCGAGATCGACAAGAAATTGGCGGCGCTCGACCCACCGGGCGTGAGCGTCACCGACGTGATCTTCACCGTCGGCGCAGTCGGCGGCAGCAGCGGAGCGCTGATGGCGCACAAGATGTCGATCGCGGCACTCAAGTCTCAGCGCAAGGTCCACGCGGACGCCATCGAGGAGCGGGTCAAGCTCACGGCCGAGGAGGCACGAAACGTTGCCGAAGCGGGCGGACTGGACGTCCTCGGGGTCGACGAGGCGATCCGGTCCCGCGTGTCGCTGGTGCTCGGCGGCGACGAGGCGACGGTGCGGACCGTCGGCGGTACGCAAGGCAAGCTCATCGGCGCCATCGCCCGGGCCGATCCCTCCGAGCAGGCGGCGGCCGAACTCAAGAAGCTCGACGAACGCGGCCAGCTCACCAGCGACGTCCTCGGGCAGACCCTCCGTGGCCTCCGGCAACAGGCCGAGGCCGAGGCGGCCCGGTTGTTCCCCGACGACACCGCGGATCAGCTCGCGGAGCACACGCGACAACTCTCCGATCGGTGGTTCATCCACCTGCGATCGACGTGGGACTCCCTGGTCGTCGGCAACGCCCGGACCTTCGACCAGATGCTCGACCGGGGCGACCAGACCGAAGTCGATTACAAGCGGACGCTCTACATGGCGTCCGGGAAGCTGTCCGACGTCGACGAGCTGGTTCTCGCCCTGCGAGGCAAACGCAAGGACCTCGAGACGGTCAAGCGGGTGCTGCGCAACAAGAACCACCTGGAGATCATGGAGCTGAAGCGGCTCTACAAGATCAAGACCACCACCCCGGACGACAAGTGGGGCGGGTCCCTCGACGCCGACCTGCTCGGGTACGCCCCGTCGGAAGGCAAGGCCCAGGGGACCGACCGGCTGCTGCTCGAGGACTACCTCACCCGCCCGCACGAGGAGGGCGGCAAGTGGGAGGTCGACTACATCGTGCGCCGGGCGGAGCGTGAGCACAAGTACACGATCGACAACCGCGGGGCGACCGGGTGGTGGCGGGATCACTGGGGTAACGAGGCCCGCTCGTTGCTCGACGCCACGCTGAAGGAGGTGCGGGAGAAACGGGATCGCTACTACGCGCTGACGAAGGACGGCACCGACCGCTTGGCGATGCGGTCCCGCGAGGCGAAGGTGCTCATCCAGGAGCTGCATTTCGCGCGGGCAACGATTCGCGGCGACCGGGCCGGATACGAGAAGGCGACCGCGGAATTGCGCGCCACGTTCCAGGCGATCGCTTCCTTCGTCCTGCAGGCGGTGCTGACGGCGGTGCTCTCGCCGGCCGCTGCCGCCCTGTTTCGGGGCATCCACGCCGCCGCCGCGGCGACCCGGTACGGGATCTGGCTCAAGAACACCGTTGTCAGCATGTCGAGCACGATCGCCGCCAACAAGGCGGTCTACGGCAACCAGTACACGCGGGACATGCTGCTCGCGGATCTTCGCGGCGGCCTCGGCGGCGCAATCGGATCCGCCGCCGTCGGAAAGCTGGTCGACCCGATCGCGGGCCGGCTCCAGTCCCGCCTCGGCAAGGAGATGACCGGCGAGTTCATCGAGGGTGTGAAGACGTACGGGGGAATGCAGACGACCGCGGTCCTCGAGGGTCAGGGGGTTGTCGCCTTCGATGAGTTCGCGAAGGAGCACTTCCTCGGCAAGGTGGGGGAGAAGATCACCGGCGCCACGGCCACGGGTCTGGTGCAGGTCGGGTACGGGCCGGGGCCCACCCACGCACCGTACGACCCGGATGGACCTGGACGGCCGATCCCCGGGACGGCAGGTGCAGCCGGTCGACCGGGAGCGCCGGGCGCACACGCCGGCGACGCCAAGACGGCGACCGAGGTCGACGTCGACGCCGATCCAGAGGACGCCCCGGTGCGGACGCCGATGGCTCTACCGCCGGAGCTCGACAAGCCACCTCCGCGCGGAAGGGGAGAGGCGGGCGAACAAGCGCGCCCCTCGGGCCGTGAGCACTCCAGGGTCCCGCAGAAGCCGCCGAGGGACCTCGACGGCCCGGAACAGACGCCGGGTGACGCGGTCGATCCGACCGAACGCACGGCCGGGACCGAGCGTGCCGCCCGCCGGGCGGCGGAGCAAGCGCGCGGCGAGCAGCATCCCCGCGATGCGGAGTCGCTCGCGAGCAGCACCGCACCGACCGCTCGGCAGCTGGCCCTCGCCGCCGAGTTCGCACCCCTGTTCGAGCGCTTCAAGACCATGCGGGACGTCGTGCCGCGGAGCGAGGCGATCGCAAAGATCATCCGACGCAGCCTCGCGGCCGACGGTGTGCACCCGGTGGTCATCGTGCCGGGCGATCTGGGGCCGCACTACCGCGCGGACTTCAACGTGGAGACCTGGGTGATCACGATCAACTCCCAGCATCTGGCCAGACCCGAGCTGAGCATCGCGGACTTCGCCAACCTGATCGAGTCGGCTACTCACGAGGCCCGGCACGCGCTGCACCACTGGCGCGGGCTGCGGGCCGCTCTGGAGCCCACTGGTGGTTTCCGGCCGGACTCGCGAGTGAGACCCAACGAGGACGCGGTCGCGGCCGCCCGGGCCGCGAACGCCAACAGTGCCGCCGAGCACCGCTGGCCCTCCGAAGAGGCGAAGGGTGAGGCGCTCGAGATCTACCAGCAGACCTTCGGGCGGGACACCGCCCAAGCCGGCGGTGAGTTGAACCGGGCGCAAATCCAGCACGACCTCAGCGACCGCCAGGCCGAGCGTGACACGGCGGAGGCCGCTCTCGACAAGATCCCGAAGGGGTCGAAGGAGCACCGGGAGGCGGTGCGCGCATTCGTTCGCGCCGATCGCCGGTTCCAGCAGGCGTTCAATCGCTACGTCGCGATGCCGCAGGAGACCGACGCCTTCCGTCGCGGCCTGGCGATGCGGGCCGCGATGATGGAGGCGCTCATCGCCCCCCGGATCGATGCGGCGCGGCAAGCCGCACGAGACGCCTACGCCGAGCAGGTGGCGGCTCGGCGTCAGGGGGATTCCGAAGGCGCGCTCGCCGCGAAGGCGCGCCAGGACACGGCGGTGGAGCAAGCCCAGGAACTGCAGACCGAACTCGACTCCTTGCCGCACCGCACCGGACAGCAGACCACGCACGCCCAGGATCTGGAGTTCGCGTTCGAACTGCGTCGGCAGGCCGCCGCTGACCAGCGCCGCGCCCGAGCCGCAGGCGATCAAGCGGTCGCCGACGAGGCGTTGGCCCGCTACCGCGAGGCGTCACTCGAGATCCGCCGGATCCAGGCGGCGATCGACGATCGGCATCGAACGACCCGTTGAGGCGCGCGGTCACCGGCGGCCTGGGGGCGGTGCCCCTTGGTCCAGGAGCGACCGTAGAGTGCACCTCGGGGAGTTGGCTTGAGCCACCGGGAGGGACCGGATGAACCTGGAGAAGGTGATCTTCGGCTTCTTCGTGCTCCTGGCCGCCACCTTGAACTTCGGCTTCTTCATCGGGGATATCGACGATGCGGCGTTGCACAACGTGTACGAGTTGTTCGCCGCCGTCGTCGTGAACCTGATCGCGACGGTGCTCAAGTTCGGTGACCGGACGCAGATCGGTGCCGTGCACCTCGCGACGAGCCTCGTCGCCGATCTGCAGTTGATCTTCGCGGCCGTCGTGTGGGTCTGGGCCACCCAGATCTCGGCCGCCGGGCTGGACCGTGAGGCGGTCGCCAGCGTGGTCTCGCTCTCGGGCGGAGCCCTCTTCGCCAACGTCGTCTCGGTCGTTCTCCTCGTGGTGGAGACGGTCTCGTTCCACCGGCGCTAGACAGTGTCGAGACGCGCCACGACATGACGATGACCGAGACGAAGCGGCGGCCCACAAGGGCCCTGTCCGGGATTCGCGACGCGGTTGCGCCTGAAACCGCGAACGCGGGTCGCCGTCGACCCGGCCGTGCAGGTCAGCGCGACGTTGTTCCTGATCTTGCGTCGGATGCGCGTCCCGCTGATCACGTTGATCATCATCTACACGGTCAGCGTCTTCGGTCTCACGCTGATCCCCGGCGAGACCGGCGACGGTCAGCCGTACCGGATGGGCTTCTTCGACGCCTTCTACTTCATGAGTTACACCGCGACCACGATCGGCTTCGGTGAGATTCCGCATCCCTTCACGTACGGACAGCGGCTGTGGGTCGTGCTCACGATCTACCTGACGGTGATCGGCTGGGCGTACGCGCTGGGCTCGCTGCTCACCTTGGTGCAGGACAAGGCGTTCCGTCAGGCCCTGCGCCTGCAACAGTTCAGCCGTACGGTCTCCCGCGTCAGCGAGCCCTTCCTGCTCCTGGCGGGGTACGGCATGACGGGGGAGTTGCTCGCTCGCTCCTTCGACGGGCTGGGCCGGCAGCTGGTGATCATCGATGCGGCCGAAGGGCGCATCGAGGCCCTGGGCATGGACACGTACAAGGTCGACATCCCCGCTCTCGCCGGCGACGCCCAGAACCCGCATCACTTGGCGGCCGCCGGTCTCAACCACCCGCTGTGCGAGGGGGTGCTGGCGATGACCGACAACGACGAGGTCAACCTCGCCGTGACCATGGCGGCAGCGCTGCTCAGGCCGGACGTGCCGGTCGTGGCGCGGACCGTGTCCAGCGTCATCGCCGACCGGATGCGCGCGTTCGGGACACCGACGGTGGTCAACCCGTTCGACCGCTTCGGCAACCATCTGCGGATCGCCCTGCGCGCTCCGGCTTCCTACCAGTTGCTGGAGTGGCTCGAAGGCGGGCCCGGAGCGCCGCTTGCCCGGACGCGGTCGCCCACCCGTGGACGGTCAGTGGGTCGTGTGCGGGTACGGGCGCTTCGGGCGTGAGGTGATCGCCGATCTGCGCGCGGAGGGGCTTCACGTCACGGTCGTCGATCCAAACGCGTCGCCGGCCGGCAGTGACGGTTCGGCGCTCGAGGGCGTCACGGTGGTCGTCGGTGACGCATCCGAGCCCGGGAGTCCTCACCCGGGCCGGCATCGAGGACGCGGTGGCCTTCATCGCCGGGACAGACAACGACACGACCAATCTGTCGCTGCTCGCCGCCGCCCGCCGTCTCAACCCCGACCTGTTCCTGGCCGCGCGGCAGAACGCGCGGGTCAACGCGCCGCTGTTCGAGGCCATGCACGTCGATGCGCTGCTGATCCCCGCCGAGGTGGTCGCCCACGAGGTGTACGCCCAACTGAGCACACCGCTGCTGTGGCGGTTCGTGCAGGACATGCCCGCGAAGGGCGACGCGTGGGCGGCCGGCGTCGTCGCCCGGCTCGAGGGGCAGTGTGGTCGCCAGCTCCAGTCGCTGTGGCGGCTGCGACTGTCGGACAGCGAAGCACCGGCGCTGTCCGGCTGGCTGGCATCCGGCGAGGCCAAGATCAGCGACTTGCTGCGGGATCCCGACGACCGCGAGCGGCAGCTGCTCGCCGTCTGCCTGCTCGTCATCCGCGGCGACGAGGCGGTGCTGCTTCCCGACGAGGACTTCGTGCTGGAGACGGCGATGAGCTCCTGTTCGCCGGCGACGCCTCGGCGCGCCGTTCCCTGAGCATCACGATGCTTCTCGACGCCACGGCCGAGTACGTGCTCTACGACCGGCACATCCCGTCGAGCTGGATCTGGCGGCGGTTCACCCGCAAGCGCGCGCTCGCCGCCGCCGGCTCACCGCGTTCATGATCTAGGGGCAAATCCGCCCATTCAGGTCGATCACTCCGGACGGGTCGTGGAGGGCGCGGTACCCCTCACCGAGGATGGACTCAGGTGACGAGGAAGAGGCCGTACGCGCGAAGCGCCTCGGTGACGGGTTGGTAGAACGTGGTGCCTCCGGTGCTGCAGTTCCCCGAGCCGCCGGAGAGCAGGCCGAACGCGGTCACTCTCGTTCCCGAGCCCGGGTTGCTGACGAAGGGCCCACCGGAATCGCCGGGCTGGGCACATGCCGTAGTGCGAGTGAGGCCGGACACGATGTCGCCGAAGCCGTAGTTCACAGTCTGGTTGGTGGCCCGCACCGTCCCGCAGCGCCACCCGGTGGTCGATCCTGAGCGGCATACCGCAGCTCCGACGGCGGCGTCGCCGGCACCGGTGACGGCGACGTCGCCGCCGCTGGTGTAGCGGTCGACCCAGCGGGTGCGGATCGCCGTAGTCGAGGTGATCTGGATTCGTCCGTAGTCGTTGACGGGGAACGACGTACCGGCCACGGGGCCGAGAGTTCCGCCGACGCCGCGCCAGGTGCCACCCAGTTCGGTGCAATGCCCAGCGGTCAGCACGTAGCGGGTGCCCGCAGCGTTACCGGCGCTGAACCCCAATGAGCAGCGGGAGCCGCTCCTGGTGATGGCCTGTCCTCCGGCGATGTACCAGTACGGGCGGACCCGTTCCGACACCAAGTCGATCCGGGCGGCAGCCACGCCGGCGATGGCCGCTTTCGCCGTCGCCAATGCGCGCTTGTCCGAGGCGACAACGGAAACGACGACCCGACCGCTTCGGGATTCCACGCCCCACGATGTGATGTTCGGCGTCACCTTGCCGAACCGCCGGTCGAGCACCTTGTGGGCGGACCTGAGCTGTGCCTTGGTGAAGCCTCGGTCGTGCGGCGCATCGGGTGGAGGCGTCGGCTGACCTGACGCCGGTGTGGTAACGGCCAGCGTCAGCGCCGCGACAGCCGCGGCGGTGAACAACCTCCGGATCGAGAGCATGGACGAACCTCGGGGGTTAGGAAATCGGTACGGAACGCAAACTATTCCAGCGGCAGGCTGCCCGTCCACGGGCGGCGGCGAGTTGTCGCCGCCACGCCGAGTCGGCGAGCGCTCTTCGCCCGAAAGCAGCCGTCGAGAGCATGCTGTGGTGCGAGGGCTCAAAGGTCGATCGCGCGGCTCAGCCACGTCGAGGCGACCCGCATCCCCACCTTCTCGTACAGCCCGAGCGCGCCCGTTCGCGAATCGGTCGACAGTGCAGCCCCGGCGACGCCGTGGGCCCGGGCCGTGGCGAAAGAGTCGACCAGCAAGGCCTGGGCCAGCCCGCGTCCGCGCTGATCGGCGCGGGTGGCGAGGCGCTCGACGAAGCAGTCGCGCCGCCCCTCATCTCCGCTGATCACGTTGACCGCAGCAGCCACGATCACCTGTTCGGCGTCGGTGACGATCCGCAGGTTCCACGGCTCGAAGCCCGGGCGTTTCGGCACCTCGGCCAGGAAGTCCTCGAACGGCTCGCGGTCGCGCACCGACCACTCCAGGAACGCGTCCTCCAGCACATTCCAGCAGCTTCGGTAGTCCGCCTCGGCCGCCTCGCGTACGTCGTAGCCGTCCGGCAACGACCGGCTCGGGATCTCCGCTCCCTCGGGCAGCCGGAGCACCCAGCTCGTCCAGCGGACGCGGTACCCCAGGGACTCCAGTAGCCGGTCACCGGCCGAGCCTTGCGGTACGGGCATGCCGATCACGTCAGACCCTCGATCGCGGGCCCTCTCCTGCATCCAGCGGGCCAGCCAGCTGCCGATCCCGACGCCGCGGAACTCCGGGTGCACGGCCGCGGCGCCGCGGTCGGCCATGGTGACTTCGGCGTACCCGACCAGCCGATCGGCGGCGAACACCCCCATCGTGCTGTCGCCGACATCGAAGGAGGGGCGTTGCCAGTCGGCCACGATGTCGGCCTCGTCGACGGAAACCTCGCCGGTGTCGACGAGTTCCTGAGCTGCGGTCAGCTGGTAGACCGCCCGAGCATCCGACATGAGCAGGGCACGGCTCGATAGTCCCTCCGGAAGCGGCATGCTGCCATCCAAGCGGTACGGAGGAGTCGACGACAATCAATATCCCGTCGAGCACGCTGTCGACGGACCGTTGACGCAAAAACACCACGCACGCTCGGGAAAGCGTTTGCTGAATCGGTTCACTTCTCGTGCGTGGTGTTTCTACGTCAAACCAGGAGTCACCGTCAGTAGGGGAGGATCGGCCTCGGGTGGCGGGCCGGAGCATCCGTCGGCACCGGATAGGCCTCGCCGCTCGGCTGCCCCGGGCCGAGGTCCAGCTCGGGCTCCAGACCGGCCACCAGCGTCTCGTCGGCGAAGTGTTCGTGCATCCAGTTCAGATGGTCGTTGCGACCCTCGACGATCCGCTGCGTGTCCCACGCCGGCATGGTCTGCTGGTCGAAGTGCTGACCCATGAGCTCCGGGTCCACCTCGTACACGTGCTTCATCCGGACGACGACACCGTCGGACACGCGGGTCGCGTCGGGGCGGACGTACTGCTCCTTGTAGACGAACCGTCGCACCACCCTGAACTCCGCTCCTCAGTTTTCGTAGGCCTGATCGAGCATCTGCTTGCCGGGATTCATGATGTTGTTGGGATCGAGCGCCCGCTTGATCTTCAGCATGACGTCCCAACCGCCGCCCATCTCCTCCGGGACGAGCTCTGCGTCGCCGGCTCGGGTGCTGCCGTGGCAGGCGGTGATCGAGCCGCCGTACTTCAGCGACACCTGCGCGATCTCGGACTTGAAGTCGACCCAGCCGGCCCACGACTCGTCGTCGAGCCGCTCCTCCCAGATGCCGATGTCGATCTCGGCGAGGTAGTCACCCCAGGGCTTGTACGCCGCGTTGGTGTAGCAGTAGATGCCCCAGTTGTCGAAGACGCCGTAGCGCTTGATGTAGCGATCGGCGATCGCCGTCCACTCCTCCCGCACCTGGGGGATCACGCTCCAGTTCAGTGACGCATCCTCGCAGTGCCAGGACATCGGGGCGACCGTGCCATCGGGAAGCCGTCCGTGCAAAGGATTGGCGTAGCGGTCGTGTCGCGAGGCCCAGTCGCCGACCGCCATCTCGTCGCCGGTGTAGCGCCCGCCCTCCTTCCGCCCCAGGTCCATCAGCAGCTTCGACGCCTCACGCACCTCCGCCTTCGTCCCGTACAGCGCGGTAGCCACGATCGAGTTCACCCAGCCCGGCATGGGGATGAACGCCTCGTCGTCGCGCCGCAGGTACTCGATCTTCTTCTCGTCGAAGAGCACCGTGCCGGCCAGCGTGGCGATGCCGGAGGTGACGATCCCGTACACCGTCTTGTGGGCGGCGAGGAAGTCGTCGAAGGCGAAGAAGGCGGCGAACTCCGCCTCGGGCCTGGGTACGAGCTCCAGCGTCGCCTCGGTGACGATGCCCAGTGTGCCCTGGTGGCCCATGAACAGCTGCTTGAGGTGATAGCCGGTGGAGGACTTGCGGACCTTGGGCCCGCCGCCGTCGCCGACCCGGATGATCTCCCCGGTGGGCAAAACGATCTCGAACGAGATCACCAGGTCGCGGGTGTGGCCGAAGCGGGAACCGAGCAGCGACCAGCCGCTGCAGGCGATCCGGCCGCCGACCAGGGAGCAGGGGTACGAGGCCGGGGTGTCGGGGTAGAAGACCCCGTACTTCTGCAGTTCCTCGTTGAGCTTCAGCATGTTGATGCCCGGCCCGACGGTGACGGTACGGTCGGCCAGGTCGATCTCGTGGATCTGGTTCATCCGCTTGACGTCGACCAGGATCCCGCCGCGGAGTGGTACCGCGCCGTCGCTGAGGCCGGTCCCGCCGGCGCGAGGAACGACCGGAATCTCGAGGCGGTTGGCCAGCTTGACGATCTCCGACACCTGCTTCGCGGTGCGCGGCAGCACCACGATCGCCGGCAGGTGCTCCGCCCACCGGTGCACCGGGAAGGGTGCGGGCACGCGGGCCCGGTTGGCCCGACTCGACATTCCGGTCAGGACCGATCCGGGCTCGTTCATGATCGATTCGAGTTCGGCGACGACCAGGTCGTCGACCGTCATCACCGGAGCAGTGATCATCGGGCCGTCTCCAGGGTCTCCTCCAGGTCGGACGCCCCGCGGCGTCCCCCGATGTCGATGCCCGCGGACTCGGCCACCAGCTCGATGATGTCGGCGACCTCGATCCCGGCCTTGTGTCCGGCCGTCGCCAGCGGACGCTCCGACCAGACGCACGCGCTGACGAGCATGTCGACGTCGAGTTCCTTGGCCCGGGCCACCCGCGTGTCGCTGATCGCCTCGGTGATCTCGGGCTTCTCGATCGGGAGCCCGCCGCCTCCCCCGGAACAATACGACCACTGGGTGACGTGATCGACGTCCTTCAACGTGAGGCCCGGGATCGAGTTCAGGATGAAGCGGGGCGCCTCGTGGATTCCCTTCCGCTTGTTGAGCCGACAGGGATCGTGGTAGGTCACCGTCTTGTTGATCGGCCTCTCGAGGGTGAGCCGGCCCTCCTTGATCAACTCGGCGACGAGCTCGACGATCTGCACCACCTCGATGTCGAAGTCCGCACCGAAGTAGGCCGGGTAGTCCTCGGTGAAGTGGACGTAGTCGTGCGGCTCGATGGCGATGATGCGCTTCACTCCCGAGTCGCGCCAGTCCGCCAGGTTGTGCTCGGCGAAGGCGCGCGACTGCTCGACGTAGCCCATCTCGGCCGCCGGTCCGCCGCAGCACCACTGCTCGTTCATCAACCCGAACGCGAAGCCCGCCTTCTGCAGCACCTGGGCGGTGGCTCGCGTGTTCGACGTGCGGTAGAACGCGGCCTCGCAGTCCACGAACATGATCGTTTCGCCGCCGATGGGGATGTCCAGGCCCGCGGCCCAGTCGCGGACGTGGTCCTGGCCGTTGGGCTGGCCGTTTCCGGTGCCCAGCACGGGCTCGTTCTTGAGTTCGTTGGTCAGCCGGTTCCAGAGCTTCCAGCCGTCCCGGTCCAGGCCCTGGTCCACCATGAGTGCCCGCGCAGCCCGGACGACCTTCACCGTCTCCGTACGCGCCTGGTAGAAGTCTCCGACGAACAAGGTGTTCGGGCACCGGATCTCACACGCCCCGCACTGGGTGCAGTGGACGTAGTCGTCGGCCACGTCCTCGATGTTCAACAGCCCCTTGTCCATCGCGATGATGTTGGCGTGGAAGGCGGTCGGCGTGTGGTTCTCGTTCCGCGTCACCTGCATCACCGGGCAGACCTCGCGGCAGAACTTGTGCCCGGAGGAGAAGCAGTTGTAGCCGTTCTGCCGAAACGTCTCGACGAATTCCTGCTGGAGGTGACCGTTTCCACCGGCTGCTGAAGGCTGGCGTGTTGCGTCATCGAAGGTCACTGCGTAACCCCTTGTCGGCAGCGGGCGCGCATGGTGGCGGTCCACCATGGTCGTGTTTTTGCACACTATGTTCGGCTCCTGCGGACGTCAATGAGCCGAGCAGCCTCCGCCGCCCGTGCCGATGATCAAGGACGACAACGCGCGGGAAACGTACAACCGGCAGAAGATGTGGACGGACCGCGACCGAGGTGGTCTGATGGAGGCACATCTCCGCCACGGCGCGTGACGCCCGCGGCCGGACAACGTGATCGTCCTACCGGGGAGGGCACATGAAGTTCAGTTACGTGATGCTGCCGGACTACCCACTCGAGGAGTCGCTGCGGGCCATCAAGCTGGCCGACGAGTTGGGTTTCTACGCCTGCTACGCCGCCGACGAGACCTGGCACAAGGACATGTGGCTGCTCTTCGCGGCCGCGGCGCGAGACACGACGAACATCCGCCTGGGGCCGAGCCTGTCCGGGGTGGTCCTGCGTGAGCCCAGTCTCATCGCCCAGGCGACGGCGACCCTCGACGAGCTCACGGACGGTCGCGCCGAAGTGGTCCTCGGCTCCGGCAACTTCGGCCTGCTGGCTCAATACGACGTCGACTGGGCCCGGACCAAGCCGCTGTCTCGGGTGAAGGAGGGCGTCCACGTCATCCGGACGCTGCTCGACGACGGAGCCATCACCTACGACGGCGAGTTCTTCACGTACAAGGGACTCTTCACGTTCGCACGGCCGGTCCAGGAGCGGGTGCCGGTCAAGATCGGGTCCATGCGGGGGCCCAAGTCGTTCGAGGTCGCCGGCGAGTTCTCCGACGGATGCCACCATGCGCTCAGCTACACCCGCCAGGCCTACGAGTACGGGTTCGAGCACTTCAGCGCCGGGGCCCGGCGGGCGGGTAAGGACCCCGCCGACCTCGACTTCGCGGCCTGGGTCGTGACCGCGGTCGGGCGGGACTCGGCGGCGGCGAAGCAGGCCGCGCGCTCCATGGTCGGTATCTACGCCTCGTCGATGCCGCACGAGCAGCTCCAGCGGAACGGTGTCGATCCCGCGTCGCTCGCCCCGATCATCGAGGCCATCGGGGCGGGGGACCTGGCCAAGGGGATCGAGCTCACGAGTCCGGAGCTGGCGGAGAAGTTGTCGATCTCCGGCACCCCCGAGGAGGTCACGAGCAAGATCAAGGCCGAGATCGACGGCACCGGGGTCAACCACGTCATCGCTGCCATCACCGACGCGTCGTTGGTGAAGGCGTTCACCGGGCAAACTCTCGAGGGGGTGGCAGGAGTTGACGAGCAGTTGCGGTTGCTCGCGGACGAGGTGATGCCGAACTTCCGCTGACGAACTCACGGCCTGGTCGGACTGCGCGTGATGTACCGGCGGCTCCCCGAGCGGCCGTTCGACGCGGACTAGGGTCGAGGCCATGAGCAGTGACCCAACCGAACTGTCCGAGCAGATCGATGTGCGGAACAACCGCGAGTCGCGGGCGGCTTCGGCCGATGCCCTGAGCGGGGTGGCGCGGGCGAGCGACGGAGGCCCGCCGCCGCGGGACGCTCCGGCCGCGGGTGAGCTGCCGGAGGACACGACGGGTGGCGCTGCGGACGGCAACCCGGTTGCCGGCGTGACGATCGCGGACGAGGATCGCGAGGCGGCCGTGCCCGGCGACTCGGGTCCGAACGAGCTGGATGGGCCGCCGGCCGGCCACGCCTGAGGTGCGTCGCGACGGTAGGGCACTGGAGCCGGAAGCTGAGCGGCTACGGGTCGCGATCGATGCCGTCGTGCCGGCCGACGAGTTCCCGTCGGCCTCCGAGGCCGGCGGGCTGCGATTCTGGAGCCTGCTCACCGGGACCGAGCGCCCGGAGTGGGCGGATCGGGTGATCGCGGTGTTGGACCTGCTCGACCGTCGGTCCGGCGGGCGGTTCGCCGAGCTGGAGGTCGAGCGCCCGCGTGGCCGTCCTCGACGGTCTGGTCGACGACCCCGACTACGTCTGGTTCGCTCAGCTGGTCAACGCCGGGTTCTACGCCGACCCGGCCAACGGTGGCAATGACGACGCCGTCTCCTGGCGGATGGTGGGCTGGAGTCCGGCGCCGGCCGGCGGCTGGCCGACGGAGGAGGTCTGGGCCCCGGACCGGAGCCCGATCATCCGGCGCGACGAGGTGGCCGCGCACTACGACGCCGTGGTGGTGGGTTCTGGTGCCGGCGGCGGGGTGGCGGCATGGGCGCTGGCGCCGATCCGGCCGGTCGGTCCTGCTGGTCGAGCGGGGCGACTACCCGGACACGGACTTATCTGGCTCGCGATCACCTGCGCAACGCCCGCACCGACAGCGGACTGGACCACCGGACGCTGCGCTCGTCGGCGGAGAACCCGCGCACCCTGCTGCTCGGCCCGGACCCGGTCGTCCTGCCGGCCTGGGATCCGCGCTACGGCAGCAACGCCGACACGTTCGGCGGCGGCACCCGGGTGTACGGCGCGCAGGCGTGGCGGTTCATGCCGGAGGACTTCGCCATGGCCAGCACGTACGGGGTGCCGGACGGCAGCGCGCTGGCCGACTGGCCGATCGGCTACGACGAGATGGAGCCGTTCTACACCCAGGCCGAGTACGAGATCGGGGTCTGCGGCTCCGCCGAACCCCACGCCGGGTCGACCCGACGTTCGCGGCCGTACCCGATGGCACCGATGGCCCTGACCGCGCCGGCCCGCCGGCTGCTGGCCGGTGCCGAGGCGATCGGGCTGACCACCGTGCCGGTGCCGCTGGCGATCAACTCCACGCCGTACGACGGGCGGGCGGCGTGCGCCGCGTGCCGGCAGTGCGCCGGGCTTCGCCTGCCCGGTCGAGGCCAAGAACGGTTCGCACAACACCGTGCTCGCCCGGGCGGCGGCGACCGGGAACCTCAGCGTCCTGCTCGGGACCCGCGCGGAGCGGATCGTCACCGACGCTCGGCGGACAGCGTCACCGGCGTCGACCTCGTCGGAGACGTCGGCGGCTCGCGCTGGCGCCTCACGGTCGGCGCCGGAGGACGTGGTCGTGGCGGCCGGAGCCGTGGAGTCGGCGCGGCTCCTGCTGGCCAGCGGAAGCGAGCGGGAGCCCGACGGCCTGGGCAACACGCCACGACCAGGTCGGCCGCCACCTGCAGGGCCACCTGTACGGCGGTGCGATCGGGATCTTCGACGACGCAGGTCAACGACCTCGTGGGACCGGGTCCGTCGATCTCCACGCACGACTTCCGGCACGGCAACGACGGTCTGGTGGGCGGCGGCATGATCGCGAACGAGTTCGTGCCCACGCCGGTCAGCACCTTCGGCTATCTCCGGCAGGCCGGCCTGATCGGGCCGCACGGGCTGGCGGCCAAGCAGGGGCTGCGGCAGCTGCTGCCGAGGATGCAGCGGGTCGTCGGTCCCGTGCAGGAGGTGACCTCGGCCGACTCCCGCGTCCGGCTCGACCCCTCGGTGACCGACAGCCTGGGCATCCCGGTCGCCCGGCTCAGCGGCCGGCTGCACCCCAACGATCTCGCGGTGCAGCAGCTGCTGGGGGAGCGCGCCGCCGACTGGCTGCGGGCCGCCGGCGCCACCACGGTCCATCGCCTACGGCTCCCGTCCGGGAGAACGTGGCGCCGAGCAGCGGCCAGCACCAGGCCGGAACCTGCCGGATGGGTACCGACCCGGCGACCTCGGTCACCGACCCGTACGGCCGGGTCTGGGGCCATCCGAACCTGCGGGTGATCGACGGCTCGCTGCACGTGACCAACGGCGGGGTGAACCCGGTGCTGACGATCTTCGCCAACGCGTTCCGGATCATGCACAACTGGGTGGGCTCCGGTCACGACTACGTCTAGCCACCTGAGCTGCCCCACTCCCAGGGCGCACCCTTTCGTCGGCAGATGCACCCTCATGTGAGGGTGCATCTAGCGACGAAAGGGTGCCGCTCAGGAGCTTGGGGTCGCCGTCGTGACGAGGTGGGCGAGTTCCGGCGAGATCGCCACCACCACGTCGGGAGTCGTGGGCTGCCCGCCGACCCAGGCGGCGGCGAACGCCGCGGCCAGCCGTGCGGAGCCTTCCGCACCGGCGTCGGTGGCGATCCCGTACAGCAGCCCGGCGGTCGAGGCATCCCCAGCCCCGTTCGTCGTCACCGGGGTTTCGACCGAGATGGCCGGTACGTGGATCATGCAGGTCGGCCCACGAATCGGCGTACGGAGCGAGCGCGCGGCCGGCGGACTCGAGGCGGCTCCGGCCGGCGGTCTTGACGAGCAGGCCGCCGGCGCCGGCCGACAGGGCCACGACGGCG
Organism: uncultured Actinomycetota bacterium; assembly: GCA_963789345.1. Classification (GTDB taxonomy): domain Bacteria; phylum Actinomycetota; class Actinomycetes; order Propionibacteriales; family Propionibacteriaceae; genus Microlunatus. The sequence continues at coordinate 1,216,453 of CAWBKR010000001.1, forward strand.
GCTCCCCATTCGATGAGCTGGTCGGATAGGAGTTCTGCGAGCGCCGGTGTGGGCGCGTCGGTGGTGCGGAGGACCGAGGTCAGATCGTCCAGGCTCGGGCTGACGACGTCGGTCTGCGAAGTCATGCGGGCCAGGATCTGTTCCCAATCGAGATCGGCAACTGCAGAGGCAGGGTCGAGCACGGCGAGATCGACCGACGTCGTGAGGCCCGCGCCCCGCGCGGTCGCGAGCACCCGATGCAGCGGCTCGCCGCCCTCGGTGAGCAGTCCGGGTAGCAGTGGCGGGTAGCCGATGTGCAAGAGGTCCACGCCGGCCACATCGATCTCGGCACCGGTGAAGGCGGCGTTGGCGCCGACGTGGTGCCAGATGGTCCGATCGACGCCGGCGGGCTCCAAGATGAGGCTGTACGACGTGGACGCTCCCTCGACCACCCTCGCGTTGCCACGCAGGAGGGCGTCGGTCGCCAGCTCCGCCTGAACGAGCCGGCCGAGCTTGTCGTCACCGACACAGGCGAACAGCCGTGACCGGCGTACCCATGGCGGTGAGGGCTCGACCGGTGTTCCATACCGAGCCGCCCAGCGCCAGCCCGACCGGACCGACCTCGATGAGCTTGCCGGGGTCGAACTGCACTGTGTCGCTCAGCTGCGGCCGAATGTCAACGCAGATGTGTCCGGCAACGGCGATGCGATGCACCCGGCCTCCTTCCCGGTCGTCTCACGGGCTGTACTGTTCCACCGAACCGCGACCGGGAACACCTCGTGGCCCCGATTCGTGAGGAGTGGTCCGTGGCGATCTACCGACTCAACCGCCTGTTCAACCCGAGATCGGGTCGCGCCCTCGACGTCGCGGTCGATCACGGCTTCTTCGGGGAGCCGTCGTTCCTCACCGGGATCGAGGACATGCGCGGGGTGGTGGACACGCTCGTGCACGCGAATCCCGACGCCATCCAGCTCACGCTCGGCCAGGCTCGTCACCTGCAGAGCATTCCGGGCAAGGACAAGCCGGCGCTGGTCCTGCGTACCGACGTCGCCAACGTGTACGGCAACCCGCTGGACAGCCACCTCTTCAGTCACCACTTCCCGCACGCCATCGAGGAGGCGGTGCGGCTCGACGCGGTCGCGGTCTGTGTGAACCTGCTGCAGCTGCCGAGATCACCCGGAGATCCGGGAGGCCAGCATTCGTGTCGATCATGGCCCTGCGCAAGGAAGCAACCCGGTACGGCATGCCACTGATGATCGAGCCGCTCGTCATGCGGGACAACGCGGCGGGGGGATACCTGGTCGACGGCACGACCGCCAAGGTGGTGACGCTGGTGCGCCAGGCCGCCGAGCTCGGTGCCGACCTGATCAAGGCCGATCCCAACGGACGTCGATCGAGGACTACCACAAGGTGATCGAGGTCGCCGGGGATGTCCCCGTCCTCGTCCGCGGTGGTGGGCGCGTGGACGATCGCACTCTGCTCGAGCGCACCGCAGCCGTTCTGGAACAGGGTGCCCGACGGCATCGTGTACGGGCGCAACGTCATCCAACATGCCAAGCCTGCCGGGATCACGGCGGCGCTGATGTCGGTTCTGCACGAGAACGCGAGCGTCGAGGAGGCCCTCGTCCGACTGTCCGAGCCTAGCCGAAGCACGTCATGAGCACCAAGATCGTCAACGTCGGCATCGTCGGCGGCGGGCTCATGGGGCGGGAGATCGCCGCCGCGATCCAGCGCTGGCCCGCCCTGATCGATCACCCCGTCCGGCCGCGGCTCACGGCTGTCGCCGACATCAATCCCGCGGCTCTCGCGTGGTTCGACGAGATCGACACCGTGCGCGCTTGGTCACCGACTATCCACGACCTGCTGAGCGACGACGCCCTCGACGTGGTCTATGTCGCGGTTCGCCACGACCTGCACGAGCAGATCTACGGCGACGTCATCCGGTCAGGCAAGAGCCTGCTCGCCGAGAAGCCGTTCGGCATCGACTCCGCAGCCGCCCAGTCGATCATGAACGCCATCCGCGAGCACCCGGAGAGCTTCGTGCGCTGTTCGAGTGAGATGCCGTACTTCCCCGGTGCGCAGTGGGCGATCGACTACGTCCGCTCGGGCGCTCTCGGCACGATCATCGAGGCGCGGAACTCGTTCCTGCACTCCAGCGACATCGACCCGAACAAGCCGCTCAACTGGAAGCGCCAGAACGCAGTTCTGCGGCAAGGCCGGCGTCCTCAACGACCTCGGCATGCACACCTGGCACGTGCCCCTCCGTCTCGGTTGGGCCCCCGAGAGCGTCTACGCGGTGCTGCAGAACATCGTGACCGAGCGGCCCGGCCCGGACGGTTCGCTCGTGCCGTGCGACACCTGGGACAACGCCGTGATCCACAGCTGGAGCCGTCACGACGGGACTCCGTTTCCCCTGACGACCGAGACCAAGCGCATCGATCCCGGGCACAAGAACACCTGGGAGTTCGAGGCCGTTGGGCTCGAGGGCGGAGTCCGATTCAGCACCAAGAATCCCAAGTGCGTCGAGGTGTTCACGGTGTCCGGAGGTGGCGGGGATCGGCCGGGAGCAGGTCTGGCAACAGATCGACGCGGGCAGTCAGTCCGTCTGGCCGACCGTCACCGGTGCCAATCTTCGAGACCGGCTTCTCCGACTCGATCCTGCAGATGTGGGCGGCCTTCTTGGCCGAACGGGAGGGGCTGCTCGGCGACCGCTTCGGCACCGTCCGACCCGAGGAAGCCGCGCTCACCCACACCATCTACGACGCCGCGATCGCGTCACACCAGACCCAGGTCGCGGTCAGGCTCTAAGCCGGGACGGCGAGAACAACTCGGGCCAGTCCCAGGGTTCCAGCGGCGGCCAGGTCGTCCGACTCGACCGGTGCGCGCGGCGACGCGGCCACCTGCTCCAGGAATGTCTGGGCCGCGTCGGGGACTGATCCCGGGACCGTCCAGGCGGTAGCGCGCGGGAAGCATCGGGCCGAAGAGCAGCGGCTCGACCAGCTCGGGACGACGGCCGAGATCGGGTGCGACCCCGGCTGCCTCCGAGATGTCAACGGCCAGCACATGGTGGGCGTACATCGGCAGCGGTGGGCGGCGAACGGCTTCTCGCATCTCCGCGTCGGCGGGTGGGCTGATCGCGCCGGACCAGAGCCCGGCGATCCACCGCGCCTGCAACTCGAGCAGCGGGAAGTACGGGCCCTGCAGGGCGTACTGCCCGATCACGCCGAAGGCCGGCAGGTCGGGGTGGATGGTCCGATGGTGCAGGGCCAGTTGCGGACCGGTCGTGCGCCAGACGTCGTCGGGCAGATACGGCACGTCCAGTTCGTAGCCGGTCGCGCAGATGATCGTGTCGACGATCTCGATCGTCCCGTCGGTGAACGTCACCGTGCGCCCGTCGACGTCCGCGATCGCCGGTCGGCACACGATCCGGCCGTCGCGGACCAAGCGCAGATAGTCCTGCGACAGCGAGTGACCGGCGACGAGGATGTCGTCGTCGGGTGCGGGGCGCGCCGAAGTCGACGGGGTTCCCGGCGACGCGGACGACGCGCTCCCGGAGCAGGCGGCCGAAGTCCTCCGGGGCCATGACTCGGCGTTGCAGAACGCCGAAGTGGGTGTACCACTGCCAGTCCGAGGAGACTCCGTGCACGTTCTTCTGCAGCACGTAGCGCGGTTTGCGGTAGGCCGAGATGACCGGAGCCGTCGCTGCCATGTTCGGCGGCGACGTCCGCGGCGATCTCGTGGCCGCTGACTCCGTTGCCGTAGACGAGCGTCCGGCCCTCGGCACAGGCGTCCGCGCCGGGGTAGTCGAACGCGTGGAGCAGCCGCCCGCTGAACCGGTCGAAGCCCGGCGGAACCACGGGCCGGCCGAACCGTCCCGAGGCGACGACGACGGCGTCGAACGGTTCGCCGTCGACACGCCAGCCCGGCTCGACCCGTTGGACGCGGGTGCCGAGCCGGATCCGACGGTGGAGGTCGAACGTGGACGCGTACGCCGCAGGTAGGCATGGATCTGCTCGGCGGCCGGATGCAGGTCGAGGTCGGGTTCGTAGGGCAGGTCGGAGAAGGCCGTCATGGCCCGGCTGGTGTTGGTGCGCATGCCGGGCCAGACGCCGCTGTGATCGGCAGCGTCGTACCACTGGCCGCCGACTCCGTTGCTGGCCTCGAAGATCGTCGACGTCGAAGCCCGCTTCCAGGAGGTTCTTCGCGGCGACGAGTCCGCCGGGACCACCCCCGATGACGGCGACGCGAGCCGCCGGCGGTAGACGCATGTGGTCACTGTGCCACGGCGTCAACGCGACCCCGAGATGATGTCGCCATGAAGAGTCGCGAGCGATGGTTGCACGAAGGCCTGGAGATCTTGGCCGAGTCGGGGATCGGCGGGCTCACCATCGAGTCGCTCTCGAGCCGACTCGGGCTCAGCAAGGGATCCTTCTACCACCACTTCGACGGGATGCCGGGATATCGACGGGCCCTGCTGGATTACTTCGAAGAGCGGGAGAACCGAGCCTTCATCACGCGGGCCGACGCCGCACCGGAACCGGCGGGAGAGCGGCGGATGCGGTGGGTCGTGGCCGACGTCATGGCCGCCGAGGGCGGACGACCGCGCCTGGAGAACGCAGTCCGCGGGTGGGCCTCGAGTGACCCGGTCGCTCGCGAATACCTCGATCGGATCGATCGAAGCCGCGTCGATTACCTCGAAACCCAGTTCGCGGCGATGGAACTCGACCAGCAGGCGGCGGCCGACTTCGCCCAGATCTCTCACTTGATGAGCATCGGAGCGGCTCACACGTTGCCACCCCTGGCACCCCCCGACATCATTCGACTCTGGGAACGCCTTCTCAGTGCAGCCAGCACTCGGTGACTTCAGTTGGGCGACTGCCCAACCGTACAGTACAGTATGGTATGATTCAGAGGATGAAACGACAGCTCGAGCCGGCTCAGCAGGTTGCTGTCACCGACCCGATCGCCCTCTCGGGCCGTCCGTACGACTACGGCGACGCGTTCGAGGTGCAGTTGTCCGAACCGGAATCTGCCCGGCCGGAGGACTGGGTGCGGGCCGCGATGAACGAGGCACCGAAATGGGTCGACTGGATCACCGGCGCCCTCGGCATGGATGGACCCGCCGCATGGTCAGCGGAGAATACGGGCAGCTTTCGGATCGAGGAGTCGACACCAGACCTCCTGCATCTCACCAGCACCGACTGGCTCATGGAAACCGTCATGGTCGGGCGACGGATCGAGCCGACCGGGCGACGACTCACGACGGTGCTGCGGTTCCGCCGCCCGGTACTCGCCCGATTGGTCTGGGCGCTCATCGCTCCGCTTCATCGCCGGATGGCCCGGGGGCTCGTGACCAGTGCGACCCTCGCGCCGAAGCCGTAGGAATCGTGGCGCGAGGTTGCCCTCGGTATCGCCCCGGGGGCAAGGTTGATCCAACGGGCGAAAAGGCGCCCTTCCGTCCTAGCCGAGGAGACCGAGTGGATTCGATCGAACGACCCCCGGCCGTCGTGGGCTGGACGCTGCGCCTCGAGAATGCGTCCGCGCTCGACACCGCCGTGCAGGCCGTCGAGCCCACGATCAGCAGCGTATTCGGCACGGGAGCGCGAGCCGCGGTGTTGCGTGGTCAATGGCTCGGTCACGCGGTTCATCCGCTGCTGACCGACTTCGTCCTCGGCACGTGGACCTCCGCCAGCCTGCTCGACCTAGCCGGCGGCGCCGAATCCTCCGCGGCTGCTCAGCGGCTGATCGGAGCCGGCCTCCTGGCCGCCGGTCCGACAGCCTGGACCGGATGGGCGGAGTGGTCGGCAGCTGGGCCGCGCGACAAGAGGGTCGGCCTGGTTCACGCCGTAACCAACGCCGTCGCCATCGGCATCTACGCCGCGTCGTGGGTTGCCCGCCGCCGTGGCCGACACGGTACGGGCGCCAGAATCGCGCTGGTCGGAGCAGCCGTCTCGGGAGTCGGCGGCTACTTGGGCTCCCACCTCGCGGTGGGTCGGAAGTTGGGTAGCCGCCATCCCGCCTACAGCGAGGCTCCGCTCCAGGCGTAGTCAGTCCACGGCCGGCATGAGTCGCAGATGGTGTAGCGATCGGCAGGGTCTACCGCGCCGATGGTCACCCGATCTTCGTCCGACTCGAGATCTTGCCTCAAAGTGCAACTGATGGTTGCGTAAACGGCGTTTGGTCGATAGCCTCATGCGCAACCAAACGTTGCAGGAGGCAGACATGGAGTTCGGAACCATCGAGCGCGAGATCTACGTCGAGGCGTCGCCCGAGGTCGTCTACGAGGTGGTGAGCAGTCCCGACCACCTGAAGCAGTGGTGGCCGGATGACGCACGGTACGAGGTGACGCCTGGTTCGGTGGGAGAGATCGTCTTCGGTGACCGCGACGCCGACGGGGCAGTGGTGCCGTTCACCGTCGTCGATGCGCGACCGCCGCGGAGGTTCTCGTTCCGCTGGACGCACCCAGCCGACGTGGTCGCGGCGGAAGGGAATTCGCTGCTGGTCACCTTCGAGTTGACACCGTCGAGCGGCGGGACGCTGCTCAAGATGACCGAGACCGGCTTCCGCGAGATGGGCTGGGAGGCCGCGGTCCTCGAGGAGCAGTACGCCGAGCACGTCAAAGGCTGGGCGTTCTATCTGCCGCGGCTCGCCCCGTACGCGGCGACGCTGCAGGTGCGGCCGTGAGCACCGCGGTGGCCGAGAGGGTCGACGACGAACTCTGGTCGGCGGTGGGGGATCCGACTCGGCGTCGCCTGTTGGATCTGCTGCTCAGCGAGGGCGTCGGTACGGCGACCAGCCTGAGCGAGGGGCTGCCGGTCACCCGCCAGGCCGTCGCCAAGCATCTCGGAGTCCTGGACCGCGCCGGCCTGGTCCACGGCACGGCGGCCGGCCGGGAGCGGCGCTACAAGGTCGACGACGCCCAGCTCGGCCGCGCCGTCGCGCAGTTGTCCGCAGTCGGTGCGACCTGGGACGCGCGTCTCAAGCGCATCAAGCGGATCGCCGAGACCATCGAGCGCGATCGCACGAACTAGCCGCGCGCACTCGCGACATGACCACAACAATCCCTACACACAGGGAGAAGGAAGGCACATCCATGGTGGACATCCTGCATCGGGTCGGTATCGCGTCGACACCTGAGAACGTCTACGACGCCATCACGACCACTGAGGGTCTGGCGGGCTGGTGGACCGAGAACACGTACGGTACGACCGACGTTGGCGGCGTCATCAGCTTCCGCTTCGGCGCCGGCGGGTTCGACATGGAGGTCGTCGAACTCGAGCCCGTGAGCCACGTCCGCTGGAGGGTCGTCGACGGTCCCGAGGAGTGGATCGGTACGACCGTCGACTGGCAGCTGAAGCAGGAGGGCGACTACACCATCGTGCTGTTTCGGCACCTCGGGTGGAGAGAGCCCGTCGAATTCATGCACCACTGCAGCACGAAGTGGGCGGTTTTCCTGATGAGCATGAAGGACCTCGTCGAGATCGGTAAGGGTGCACCCGATCCACGCGACGTCAAGATCGACAACTGGAACTGACCGTCGATGCCCCGTGTCAGCCGGCACCGCTCAGATGTCGACGAGTTCGAGACGTACGTGAGCCGTCTGTCCGGACTCGATTTCTTCGGCGATGCGAACGGACTTCTTGATCGGCAGTGCGTACGTCGCCGTCCTGGCGTCGGGGAAGATCGACGTCGACCAGGTGGTCCGGCCGATGCTGACTCGTACGCGTACCGAGCCGAAGCCCCGTTTGACCAGCGGCGCCATGACGTCGCGGATGACGGCTGCGTCCTCGACGGGCACCGAGACGAACGTCCAACTGTCCGACAAGCGCGCATCCCACAGCCACAGTTCGGCCGTGAACTCGATGATCATCGTCTACGACGGTCCGCCCGTGAACAGCAGCCGGTTGGGTGACCCCCGGAGATTCCCGCGCAGCACTCCCTCGGTCGCGTTGGCGATCAGCCAGTTGCGTACGCGAGCGGGCGATGCGGTCGGATGCACGGACAGATACAAGGCGGCGGCACCGCTGACCAGGGGTGCTGCCCAGGACGTAGCGGGACCGGCGCTGGTCGCCAGGCGATCCGGTGCGAGGACCGGGTCGACGACCGAGGTGATGTCGGTCGCGGGGGCGAAGAGGTCGATACAGCGTCCATGGTTCAACCCGGCGTCCCGATCGGACTTCGTCGAACCACCCACCGTGATCACCGAGGGCAGCCCGGCCGGTGGGTGCCGGCACGCGTCTTCGCCGTTGTTGCCGGCCGAACCGACGACCGTCAGCCCAGCGTCGACGACCCGCTGAACCGCGGCGGTGAACTTGGGTGCCGGGGCGTAGACGTTCAGCGAGAGATTCACGACGCCGGGCTTTCTTGCGTTCTTGGCCACCCAGTCCAGCGCCCGGATCACGCGCGCCGTCATCTGGGCCTCGGTCGCCTCGCTGCCGCCCTCGCAGCCGTAGCTCGAACCGACCGCGACCACCTTCACCCTCTTGGCGACCCCGGTGCGGCGGCCGGCCACCAACCCGGCCACGAAGAGCCCGTGATTGACGCCGTCCTCCAGGCTGCACGCCTCACCGCGGGCCAGGCCGACCGAAGCACGGCCGCCGAACTCGGCGTTCCGCACGTTGAAGAGACCGTCGACGATGTACACGGTCACTCCCCGGCCCTGGCCGGCCGTGGTGAAGCGCTGGTCCAGAGGGCGTCGACGCTGGTCGACACGGTCCAGCGCCCATCCTGGGTTCCGCTGCGTGACCTCCGCAGGGCGGGACGACGAGGGAGTCGGCGATGGCTTCGACGATGGCTTCGACGACGGCTTCGACGACGGCTTCGACGACGGCTTCGACGACGAAGGTGCGGCGGAGGGCGTCGACGGGGGAGGCGTCGTCGTGGCTGGGCTCTCCGGGCGTGCGTCGCCCGATGGTGCGGTGGAGCCAGCTCCCGTACAGCCGGTGATACCCATCGCGACGATCAAAGACGCGGACACCAGGACGCTCCGCCGGCCCCGGACGGAGATCATGGCACTACCGTAGGGCCGCCCGGCACCGGGCGCTCATGGCTCGCCGCCCTGCGATTGCCCCTGCCCATCGAGTAGTCCCAGCAGCTCTGGGGCGGCTCGGCCTCAGTCCTGCTGGGCCACGACCTCGTCGCCTCCCCCGGCGGTCAGTGCGCAGCCCTTGCGCTGATCGCGTCGGAGAGCTCCTTCGGGAGGTGTTCCGGGCGTTCGGTCCAGTCGTCGAGTATCGGTTGGAGCGTCGCCTCCTCGAGCTCGAGATGGTGGAGCAGATGCGTCGAGAGGGCGGTCAGCGCGGCAACGAGTGCCTCACGGACCGATTGGCTCTCGAGACCCTGGGCGTGCGCCTCCACCTCCTCCAGCAGTCTCGCGACGACCCGGTGGTCGGTCTCCAGCCGGTCGATGGTGGAGCTGAGGTGCGGCGCTGTGCGGCGGACGGCCGGAAACAGGCTGACGTCCTCGTTGCGGTGATGGGAGTGCAGGGTCTGGCAGAAGGTCAGGCAGTTCACGCGTAGCTGGAAGAGGGGACCGCTGCTCTGCAGGTCGCGCAGCTGGCTGTGCACGTCCTCAGTGGACGCCCCGGCGGACACGGCAGTGGCCAGCAACTGGACGGCGGCCAGGTCACGCCGGAGCATGTCGTGTACCCACTGAAGATGGTCGGCCAAGCTCAAGGGCCGGTTCTCGGCCGATACCGGTCCGGGCTCTCGTTGTCGGTCCTGCCGGCTCGTTGTCATCACGTCCTGCTTTCACACCGCTGGTCCCGTGAACAGATCACGGTCAGCGTTGCAGCAGGGTTCGGTTCTTGCCAGCTTTCGGTAAGTTGCTTACTCTGAGTAAGTGTCTGGACGGAATAGCCTACTCGCCCTTCATGACGACGGTCGCATGTGCCGCGACGCGCAGGAGTTGTTCGAGTTCGTGGGTCGTCGCTGGGTGGCTGTGGTGTTGATCGCGGGCCATCAGGGCGCCCGGCGGTTCGGTGAGTACCGCCGATTCGCGGACGGCATTTCCGACCGGATTCTGGCCCAACGCCTTCGCGAGCTGGAACGACACGGGCTGCTGGAGCGGACCGTCGTCCCGACGACCCCCGTACAGATCTCCTACACGCCCTCGCAGCGCGGGCTCGAGCTGGTCCGCGCGTTGGAGCCCCTGTACGCGTGGGTCATGCAGGGAGGGCGAGCCGTCGGTCAACAGGGAGAGTCGAGGCAGCGAGCGGCGAGCTGATCGATCGGCTGGCCGCTGTGCGTCGCCTCTCGTGCCCCGACACTAGCTTCGATCGAGGAACTCCTCGACGATCGCGTTGAACGCCTGCGGATTCTCCAAGAACGGAAAGTGCGAGCTCGCCACGTCGGTGGGGAAGACGTGCAGCGTCGCATTGGGGATCTGTTCGGCGATATAGCGCTGTGACGACGGGTCGACGTGACTGCCGTCGCAGCCGATGACCAGCGTCGGCACGTCGATGCGCGGCAGCACGTCCCGCCAGTCCTGCGCACAGTGGTCGAACAACAGCGGAACTCCGACGTAAGCCGGGACCGTGTCCAGCTCGGCCAGCACAAAGGCCATGATCTCCGGATCGGTCTCCCCGCTGAACATGCCGCGGACGAAGCCGTCCCGTATCTCGGTCCCGCCGGGTCCGTGCAGCCCCTCACCCAACGTGAGCAACGCGGCCACGTCGAAGATCGCGCCGCTCTCGGCCTGTTCTGCGGGCGTCATCCACGGCACGGCCGCCACCGCTGACGGCTGGTCGACGGCGATGAACGTGCGGATCCGGTCGGTGCCGTACTGGTCGACGAAGCTCCACCAGACCGAGACCCCCATCGACCAACCCAGGACATCGGCGCGTTCGACGCCGAGGTGCCCCAACAACTCGTACACGTCGCGGGAGAAGCGGGCGATGCGGTAACCGAAGTGTGGCTTGCTGGACTGGCCGTGACCACGCAGGTCCAGCGTGATGACGCGTCGACTCGGAGCAAGATCAGCGAGCTGATGGCGGAACATGGCCTGGGTCTGCCCCCAGCCGTGCAGCATGACCAGCGGGAACCCGTCGCCTCCGCGGTCCTCGTACGCCAGCACGACACCGTCGTGGGTGGTGAACGTCGCCATTGATGCGCCCCCGTTTCGTCTCGACCAGACGGACCGGGATGGTCAGATGGCCCGCACGTGCAGACCGCCATCCACTGGGAGCAGTGTGCCAGTGATGTACGCGGACTCGTTGCTGGCAAGGAACAATGCCGCATTGGCGACGTCTTGGGCCGAACCCATGGCGCCGGTCGGGCTCTTCGCCGCGCGCTCGGCTCGCACGGTGGACGGGTCGTGGCCCGCGGACAACTCTCGGTAGACGAACGGGGTGTCGATGAGACCCGCGAGGATCGCGTTGACCCGCAATCCGCGATCGGCGTACTGCATGGCCAGACTGCGGGTCAGCTGATTCACGGCGGCCTTCGACGCCGCGTACGCAGGATATGGATAGCCCGTCCAGCGAATCGAGCCCGTGGACGAGACGTTGATCATGGAACCGCGGGTCTCGATCAGATGAGGCAACGTGGCCTTGGCGCCGAGGAAAGCGCTGTCGAGGTTGACCGAAACCGTCGCGCGCCAGTCCGCCAGCGTCAGCTCCTCCGGACCACCCAGGCGAACCAGGCCCACGTTGTTCTGCACCACGTCGATCCCGCCGAACGCATCCAGCGCGGTGGCCACGGCGGCCGTCACCTGCGCCTCGTCGAGCAGATCGGCAACCACCGGCAAAGCTCGGCCGCCGGACGCCACGATGGCGTCCACGCCGCGTTGAGCGGCGCGCTGGTCACGGTCGACCACCACGACACTCGCACCGTGAGCTGCAAAGGTGGACGCGCAAGCAAAGCCGATGCCGACCACGCCATCCGGTCCATCACCACCATGGCCTCCGCCGAAGACAATCGCCGTCCGACCGTGCAGTCTCGGTTCGTCCGCCACGCCCGAGACGCTACCGGGCGGCCGCGCTTTCGAACGCAACGGCCGCGTCGACGGGCTTGCTGGATCGATGGGCAAGGCGCTCATCCGACGTTGATGATCCTCGACAACTGAACGATCGGCGAGGTTACCCAGTGGTTGAACCTACGGGCCAGACTGCCCGTACGGATGCTTCGGCGGTGAGCCATCGGATCGCGATGATCGACCCGCTGCCCGTTGTTGCGAACGCGGTATTCTTTCGCCACTTGGGTGCGGCCGGTGGGCCGAGATCGCGCGTGAAGAGGGACATGAACTCACAGGAGAGCCCTGAGGGCAGTCGTTTTGATGAGGATGTCCTCGACGGGACCGGAGTCGGACGCTCGGCCGGTGACCTCACGGACAACCCGCCGTCGGACCATCAGCGGTCGGCGGGGGAAGACGATCTCCGCGAGAGTCTCGACGGGTTGTCCCGACTGACGAACCGGCTGGGCCTGGAGGACCTCTTGACCCGGGTCGCCAGCTACGCGGTGAAGGCCATCCCCGGTGCGGACGGGGCCGGGTTGACTCTGCTGGAGGAGGATCGCACCGACACGATCGTCGCGACCGCCGCCTTTGTCCGCGAGGTCGACGCCATCCAGTACGGCCTCGGGGAAGGGCCGTGCATCACGGCGGCCCGGGACGGTCGAACGGTGATCTCAGGCTCGCTCGGCAGTGACCAGCGCTGGCGGAGGTTCGGCGGCACCGTCGCCCGGCTCGGCGTGCACAGTGTCTTGTCCTTGCCGTTGAAGGCGCCTGACGGTGTGGTGGGCGCCATGAACGTGTACGCCCGCGGTCGGCGGGTCTTCGACGACCGTGCGGTCGAGTTGGGTGAGCTCTTCGCGGTCCCGGCCGCAATCGCCGTCCAGAATGCGCAGGTGCTGGCCCGGGCCGAGCGGCTCGCGGTGAAGCTGCAGGCGGCGCTGGCCACGCGAGGCGTCATCGACCGGGCGGTCGGAATTCTCATGAGTCGCAGCGGGGCCAGCGAGGTCGAGGCCCTGGCCCGCTTGCGGACGCTGAGCCAACACGAGCACGAGAAGCTGGCGGTAGTCGCCCACGGAATCGTTGACGAGGCCGTTCGCCGCGCCCGCGCGCGTCACCAGGGTGAGTGACGCGTCGGTCGTCGGTGCGGCTCCTCAGATGATCGGGCGTAGAGTGGGGGCGACGCGGCTTCAGTACCCCGGTCCGGACAGCGGGCGTCATCGGAACAGCGCTTTGTTGAACCGACTCTTGCGGCAATGATCAGCGGGCGGACCCGCTTCCTCGGAGTGTCCCTGTGGATTTCCCCACAGTTCTGCTCCGTGACCTCGTCCACCTCGGCAACACGCTGGACTTGGATGGCGACGATCTCACCTCGCCGTTGCACGATCTCGTCGCCGCACTGCAAACCGCGGTGCCGTCCTACCGCGGCCTCTGCCTCAGCCTGGTCGACAACGGATCGGCCGTACGACTGAGCTATTTCCTTCCGTCTCTGGACGGTGACGCCGTCGCGACCTCGTTCTGCCTGCCCTTCGACGCGCTTGGCGTGGACGTCTCGACGGAGAGCCGGATCGTGTTCTACGCCCTTACGCCAGGTGCCTTCGTAGATCTGGCCGCCGATCTCAGCCATGCCTTGGACGTACCGACGGCTCAGCTCGGAGACGGCCGGCGGGACGGACGGCGCATCGTGCTCGATGCCGACCTCCCGCCCACCACTCTGGTGTCGGGAGTCACCGGACTCGATGACGCATCGGCGATCAACCGGGCCGTCGGGATCCTGCTGCATCAAGGCCACCATCCGCATCGGGCCCACGCCGAACTCCGGCGCCGGGCCGCCGCGGCCGGGCTGGAGACACCTGCCTACGCCGCACGACTGCTGAAGCGCTGAGGTACGCGGAACCCGCGTCACACCTGACCGTACCGACCGGCTCGTTTGGGGCGTAAACTGGGGTCGTTGCCTTCGGCAGCCGGTCTGGGATCGGAGAACGCCGCGTCACGCCGCGGTCTCCCAAGCAAAGCATCGCTGCCGCCCAGGTAAGCCCGGGACTGGTGCTCGATTGGTAACCCCTCTTGTCCGCGACCTCGCTCTCACCTGCTCTCAACCGCCGATCCGATACAGGTGACTCATCCGAACGCCCAGGCAGCAGCTTCACCGCGCTGACGCACGCTATTCAGGATCTCGGTCTGATGCGTCGCCGATACGGCTACTACTGGACCAAGCTGATCGTGGCCGCGATCGCCCTCGCCGGTTGGGTGGTCGCCTTCATCTGGATCGGCGACAGCTGGTGGCAACTCGTGTCCGCCGGTGTCCTGGCCGTCGTGATGACGCAGATCTCCTTTCTCGGACACGACGCCGCGCACCGCCAGATCTTCAAGTCCGGCCGTTGGAACGACTGGGTCAGCCTGGTGCTGGCGAACCTCTTTGTCGGCATCAGCTACGGCTGGTGGAGGAGCAAACACACCCGCCACCACGCCAACCCCAACAAAGCCGGCTCCGACCCCGACATCGACTCCTCGGCGATCGCTTTCACCCCCGCACATGCCGGCCGCCACCGCAACCGTCTCCTGCGCTGGCTGGTCGGCCATCAGGGCTGGTACTTCTTTCCCACCTTGTTGCTCTTGGGCCTTTCCCTGCACGTCAACGGGGTCGGTCGTGTCCTCGGCCGCGGCAAGGTGGAGCGCCGCTGGGTCGAGATGGCCTTCTTGGCCGTCCGGCTCGGCGGCCTGGTCGCGCTCGCCTTCATCGTCTTGTCACCGGAGAAGGCCATCGTCTTCCTGGCTGTCGAAGTGGCCCTGTTCGGGTTCTACATGGGCTTCACCTTCGCGCCGAACCACATCGGCATGCCCTTGGTCTCACCGAAGCTGAGGCTGGACTTTCTCAGCCGACAGGTGCTCATGAGCCGCAACATCAGCGGCGGCAGATTCATGTCGGCGTTCATGGGCGGACTGAACTATCAGGTCGAACACCACCTGTTTCCGTCGATGGCCCGACCCCACCTGCGCACGGTCCAGCCGCTCGTCGAGGCCTACTGTGCCGCCGAAGGCGTCCCCTACACGCAGGCGAGTCTCTGGGCGGCCTACCGCAACGTCATCGGCTACCTGAACTCGGTCGGTCTCCGCGGCCGCGACCCCTTCCTCTGCCCGCTCGTCGCCAATCGTCGAGCGATCTAGGGCGTGCCGGTCTTGGCTCGGCGTTCCTGGTGCAGGGCGACGCCGAGGATGACCAGGCCGATCCCGGCGAGGTCCTGCCAGGTCGGTACCTGACCCAAGACCAGTAGGCCGATGGCGGTGGCGGTGGCCGGGAGGATCGCCAGCATGAGGGCGAACGTCGCCCGTCGAAGCCGCGCCATGGCGAGTTGGTCGGTGACGTACGGAATGACCGATGAGCAGAGCCCGACGGCGATTCCCCACAGCAGCCAGGTCGGGTGGGTGAACGTCGGCACCGCGCCACTGATACCGAACGGGGTGGCGAGGATCGCGGCGACCAGCATCGCCGCGCCGAGTTGGTCGATGCCGCTCAGGGCGCCGCCGGCGCCGTCACTGTCGCTGTCGTCAGGATTGGTGTTGGCGACCTTGTGGCCGAGGATCACGTACAGCATGAAGCCCGCGCAGTTGGCGAACGCGAAGACGAATCCGAGTGGTTCGTCGACGATGCGGATGTCGGTCAGGGCGGCCACGCCCGCGATCGCCAGCACCAGGGTCAGCAGGTTACGGCGGGTACACGCCGCGTGAAGATGAGCGCACCCGCAGTGACCGAGCGCGTACAGCGCCTCGAACGAGCGGGAGTGATCACCGGTTACCGGCTGGAGGTCGACCCTGCCGCTCTCGGCCTGCCGGTCACCGCCTTCGCGCGCATCCGCCCCTCCGCTGGACAGCTGTCCAAGGTGGCCGATCTGGCCCGCTCCATCCCTCAGATCACCGAAGCCACCGCATCACCGGCGAAGACTGTTTCCTGATCAAGGTCCACGCCCCGGCGGTGGAAGAGCTGGAGGCCGTGCTCGACCAGTTCCTCGTGCACGGTCAGACCGTCACCAGCATCGTCGTGACCACACCGGTGCCGCCAAGACCGTTGCCCGTCGACGGCTGAGGACCGCAGGCCCACACCGCCAAGCACGACCGAGGTTGTATGACATACCCTCCGGGGGTACATTGGCACCATCAATCCAGATACCCCTAAGGGGTATGCGGGAGGAGAACGGATGAGCATGACGGACCGGCCCCACACCCACGACACGCACGGCGGACACGACACGCACGACACCCACAGCGGGCACGGCACGCACGGCGGACACGACGCGCACGACACCCACAGCGGGCACGGCGGGCATGGAGACCATGTCGGGCAGTTCCGACGCCTGTTCTGGGTGATGTTGGTGCTGGCCGTCCCGGTCGTCGGGTTCTCGCCGATGTTCGCGATGATCGTGGGCTACGAGCTACCCGCCGCCGGCTGGGTGTCGTGGATCTCTCCGGCACTGGGCACGGTCATGTACGTGGTGGGCGGTCGGCCGTTCCTGGTCGGGGCGGTCAGCGAGCTGCGGTCCAGGAAGCCGGGCATGATGCTGCTGATCGGGCTGGCGATCACCGTCGCGTTCCTCGCCTCTTTGGGTGCGAGCCTGGGGCTGCTGGACCACCAACTGGACTTCTGGTGGGAACTGGCGCTGCTGATCGTGATCATGCTCCTCGGCCACTGGATCGAGATGCGGTCCCTGGCCCAGACCACGTCGGCGCTGGACTCTCTGGCCGCCTTGCTTCCCGACGAAGCCGAGCGGGTCGACGGCGATCAGACCGTCACCGTGACGCCATCGGAACTCCAGCTGGGGGACGTGGTCGTCGTGCGCCCCGGTGGCCGGGTGCCCGCCGACGGCAGGATCGTTTCCGGATCGGCCAGCATGGACGAATCCATGATCACCGGAGAGTCCCGCACCGTGCGGCGGGGCGAAGGCGACACCGTGGTCGCCGGCACCGTCGCCACCGATTCCGGGCTGCGGGTCGAGATCACCGCCATCGGCGAGGACACGGCGCTGGCCGGCATCCGACGCCTGGTCGCCGACGCGCAGAACTCCACCTCACGGGCCCAGCGCATCGCCGACACGGCCGCCGCCTGGCTGTTCTGGTTCGCCCTCGGCGCCGGCGTCATCACGGCGATCGTCTGGACGGTGCTGGGTCTGCCCGATCAAGCTGTCGTTCGTACGATCACCGTGCTGGTCATAGCTTGTCCGCACGCCCTCGGTCTCGCCATCCCGCTGGTCGTCTCCATCGCGACCGAACGCGCTGCTCGCGGCGGCGTGCTGGTGAAGGATCGGCTCGCCCTGGAGAGCATGCGGATCGTCGACACGGTCCTGTTCGACAAGACCGGCACGCTCACCAAGGGTGAGCCGGCCATCACCGCCATCCACACGGATGGCCAACGCGACAGCGATCAGGTGCTTGCCCTGGCCGCCGCCGCCGAAACCGACTCCGAGCATCCGCTGGCCCGGGCCATCGTGTCCGCCGCACGGGACAAGGGCCTGGACATCGCGACCGCAGCCGGGTTCGAATCCTCGCCGGCGGTCGGGGTGTCGGCCACCGTCGGCGGCCGCCGGATCCAGGTGGGCGGCCCGAACCTGCTCCGAACAGAGCACGCTGAGGAACTATCGGTCGCCGACCAGTGGCGGACCGAGGGCGCGATCATCCTGCACGTCCTCGCCGACGGAATCGTGATCGGAGCGCTCAGAATGGCCGACGAGATCCGGGAGGAATCTCGGCTGGCGGTCGACGCCCTGCACGCACAGAACGTGCAGGTGGTGATGATCACCGGCGACGCGGAGGCCGTTGCGAAGTCAGTGGCGGCCCAACTCGGCATCGACCGGTACTTCGCCGGTGTTCGGCCCGAGGACAAGTCCGACAAGGTCAAGCAACTTCAAGCCGAGCAGCGCAAGGTCGCCATGGTCGGTGACGGCGTCAACGACGCACCCGCCCTCGCGCAGGCCGATGTCGGGATCGCCATCGGCGCGGGCACCGACGTCGCGATCGCGTCGGCCGGTGTCATCCTGGCCAGCGACGACCCGCGCTCGGTGTTGTCGGTGATCGAGTTATCGCGCGCCAGCTACCGCAAGATGCAGCAGAATCTGTGGTGGGCCGCCGGCTACAACCTCATCTCCGTGCCGCTGGCGGCCGGGGTCCTCGCCCCGATCGGGTTCGTGATGCCGATGTCGCTCGGAGCCATCTTGATGTCGCTGTCCACCGTGATCGTCGCCCTCAACGCTCAGCTCCTCCGCCGCCTTGACCTCAGCCCCGACACCAGCGTCCGAGCCGCCCTCCGACAGGGACCCGACACGACCCGTCAGCCAGAACCCGCCCGGCTCGGCTGACGCCCACGACAGGAGATTCACGATGGCCACCGACAACGCGACCGCAGCCGGCGCGCCCGCCACCCCGCACGGCTACATCACGACCAAAGACAAGTACCTCGCCCGACTCAAGCGGATCGAAGGTCAGGCCCGCGGTCTTCAGCGGATGGTCGACGAAGAGCAGTACTGCATCGACATTCTCACCCAGATCGCGGCCCTCACGTCGGCTCTCCAAGGGGTCGGACTGGCCCTTCTCGAGGACCACCTCAACCACTGCGTGGTCGACGCGGCCCAGCGCAGCGGCGACGCCGGTCAGGCCAAGATCAAGGAAGCCACCGACGCCATCGCCCGCCTGGTCCGTTCCTGAACCTGGCGTCTACTCACACGGGGCGAGGGGTTCGATCGACTTGTAGTAGGAGATGTCGGCGTCCAGCACCGGGACCCGGATCGTGGCTCGGCCCGCGTTGCGGAACCGCAGTGTCAACTGGGCCGTGTGCCCGGCCTCGAGGGCGTCACTGCGAACGACGATCGGAGGCAAGGCGGTCAGCTTCACGAAACTCTGTGGCCGTACGGTGATCGGCGCGGTGAGCGTGCCCGTGAGAGGCGTGCCGTTGCCGTCGAGGCCATCGGCGGTGCCGGAGACCTCGACGAGTTGATCGGCTTGCTCGGTGAAGATCGTGGCGGAGACGATGCCCTCGCCTCGTTCGGCACTGATGATCAACAGATTCCGGATCTCGACCTGCTGAACCGTCCCCGCGTTGAGATTGACCCCGTCGGCCGGCGCGTACGGCTGCAACGTCTGGGCGCCGAAGCCGCAGGAGGCACCGACCAGGCACAGGGTGATCAGGCCGGCGAGCCATCCGGACACTCGGCGAAGGGTGATCATCACCGCACGCCTTCCATCAGCCGGCTGATCTGCTTGCGGGCGGCGATGAGCAGCAGCCACAGCGACCAGACGATCGCGCTCGCGGCGAACATGGGATGAAACGAGAGCACCCGGCGCCGTTCCGTGGTGTCGATCCGTGGGCTGGACAAGATCACCGCGAAGAGCGCCACCGCGGCCACCAGGGTGAGCACGACGACGATGTCGGACAGCCGGGCGGCGGTGAACTCCGGTGACCGAGGGGACCGCCACTGCGGCGACAGCGGCCGCGGCGATCGCGGCGTACCGAATACGGCCGGGGCGGTCCAGCGGGTTGGCGATCTGCCGACCGGCGTTGCCCAACGTCGAGCGTCGCAGCAACAGGTACTGGACGGGCCCGATCGCCATCCCGATCGCGGCCAGGCCGAAGCCCCAGTGGAAGCCCTGCCAGCCCCAGACGAGTCCGGTGAGCAGCGGCCCGAAGAGCGCGCCGAGGTTGACTCCGATGTAGTAGATCGAGAAGCCGGCGTCGCGCCGTTGGTCGCCCGGTGCGTACGTGTCACCCAGCACCGAGCTGGTCGTCGTCTTCAGGGTTCCGGAGCCCACCGCGATGCAGACCAGGCCGATGCCGACCCCGACCAATCCGGGGACCACTGCGAACGACCGCAATGATTGTGCTAACGCAATCATTGCGATATGATAACGACCAGCAAAGGACGGTCTACGCAGGCTCGCCTGCCGCGACGGCGAACGGCTCGAGGGCGTCGGTGAGGCGTCCTCGATCCTTGCTGCTCATCTCCTGCAGGATCCGCAGGAACGCCTGTCGCCGGTGCTGCATCACCGAGGACACGAGCCGCGATCCCGCCGCGGTCAGGCGTAGCTCGACGTTTCGCCGGTCGGCGGCGGAGTCGCGACGGTCGAGCAGTCCCGCCTGGACGAGTCGGTCGAGCATTCGGGTGGCGTTGGAGGCGTGGATCCCGAGTGCCGCGGCCACCGCGCTGGCGTTGACACCGGATCGGGTCGCCACCAGGACCAAGGTCCGGAATTGCGGCGCTGTCACGTCGCCGGCCTGAGCGATCGACTCGGCCACGACACCCGCGATGACCCGCGACGCTCGCATGATGGCGTCCAGATCCCGCTCGAGCTTCAGCGCTTCGGCTGGCATGGCGGCCTTCTTCGACCTGTTCACGTCCGCACCTCCCACCGACAGTTGCCGTAACGCAATTGTTGCGCAACCAGGCGGAGCCCAGCAGCCAGTTGCCTCGCTGGGTCGACGGCCGGGTCGGTCTCAGGCATACTCGCGATCACGTCAATCGCTGATCGGGGGGCGGCGACCAGCTTGAGGAGTCCCTTGTGGCCCGCATTCTTCCCCGCTCTGTCGTTCACGGTCTCGGGCGTCTCGTGGCGACCGGCACTGCCGTCGTGCTGCTCGGGGCGATCGCCCTCGTCGCGCCACCGGACCGCAACCCCTGGCTGAGTCCCCAAACGGCGACCGCGGCCTCCCTGCCGAAGCCTGGGCAGCGCGGCAGCAAGGTCCGAGCGCTGCAGGCACAGCTGATCGACGCCAATTACCTGCGGGCCCAGTACCGCACCGGGTACTACGGCGCTCGAACCAAGTCTGCGGTGCGGGCCGTACAGCGCGACTACCGGCTGAAGGTGACCGGACGGATGTCGACCAAGACGAAGGGTGCACTGAAGAAGGCCATAGCCAAGATGACCGGTCCTCGCACCTGGTTCCACGCCGAATCCATCGGCCTGTCGCAGAGCGGTCGGCGGATCATGGCGTACCGGGCTGGAGAGCCGGGCAAGCCGGTCGTCATGGTCGCGGCCACCATGCACGGCGAGGAGGACTTCGGCCAGTACGCCGCGCGCGGTCTCCTCGAGGGCCGCCCGATCAGGGGGGTGGATCTCTGGGTGCTTCCGGTGCTGAATCCCGACGGGTTGGCGCAGGACCGGCGCTGGGTCAACGGCGGCGTCGATCTCAACCGCAACTTCCCGTACTCGTGGGTGAAGCGGGCCAACAGTGGCCCGCGACCGGTGTCGGAGCGGGAGACGGCCGTGATCATGGCCTTCCTCGGGCGGATCAAGCCTCGTTTCATCGTGTCGTGGCACCAGCCGCTCCTGGGAGTCGACATCGACAAGGTGAAGGACATGGCGCTGTCGCGGCGGCTGGCCGCCGGACTGCGCATGCCACTCCGTCGCCTGAACTGCAACGGCGTGTGCCACGGGACGATGACAGCCTGGTACAACCACACCTACGCGGGTGCCGCCGTCACCGTGGAGTACGCATCGACGGCGCGGTCGACGAGGACCATGAAGACGACCGACGCCAACGCGGTCCTCGCCGCCATCGGCGGTCGGCGGGGCTGACCGGAATGCCGGCCGGGTGGGTCGGCGTTGACCCTATGTGAAGAAGATCGGGTTCCTCTCGTTCGGGCATTGGACGCCGTCGGAGCACTCACTGGTGCGGAGCGCCTCGGACGCGCTGCTGCAGTCGATCGATCTCGCCGTTGCGGCCGAAGAGGTCGGCGCCGATGGGGCCTACTTCCGGGTGCATCACTTCGCCCGCCAGCTGGCGTCGCCGTTCCCGCTGCTGGCCGCCGTCGGCGCCAGGACGAGCCGGATCGAGATCGGCACGGCGGTGATCGACATGCGGTACGAGAACCCGCTCTACATGGCCGAGGACGCCGGTGCCGCCGACCTCATCTCCGGCGGCCGGCTACAGCTCGGGATCAGCCGTGGATCGCCTGAGCAGGTGATCGACGGCTACCGCTATTTCGGGCACGTCCCGGCGGAGGGAACCACCGACGCGGACATGGCCCGCGAGCACACCAAGGTGTTCCTCGACCTGCTCTCCGGGGAGGGCTTCGCACAACCGAATCCACGTCCGATGTTCCCCAACCCGCCGGGCCTGCTTCGCCTCGAGCCGCATTCGCCGGGTCTGCGCGACCGGATCTGGTGGGGTGCGGGCACGCGCGCCACCGCGGAGTGGACCGCCGCGCAGGGCGTGAACCTGATGAGCTCGACCCTGCTCACCGAGGACACCGGTGTGCCGTTCCACCAGTTGCAGGCCGAACAGATCCAGCTGTTCCGCGACGCTTGGAACGCGGCCGGCCACGAACGCGAGCCGCGGGTGTCGGTCAGCCGGAGCATCTTCCCGATCGTGAGCGAGATCGATCGCCAGCTGTTCTGGCGCGAGACCGCAAGCACCGACCAGGTCGGCTGGCTGGACGGCAGCAACGCGCGGTTCGGCAAGTCCTACGCCGGCGAGCCGGACAAACTGATCGCCGAGCTGGCCGAGGACGAGGCCATCGCGGCCGCCGACACACTGCTGCTGACCGTGCCCAACCAGCTCGGAGTGGACTACAACGCTCACGTCATCGACAGTGTCGTCCGACACGTCGCGCCGGAGCTCGGCTGGCGCTGAGCCGGCTCGGCGGAACGCAGAGCGGATCCCTTCATCGCTCCGTAGCCGGTTTGACGCAAAAGCTGCGCGCGTGACGAACGAAACGATTCAGTAAGCGCTTACCCGGAAACGCGATCCACAATTGCGTCATGACCGATAACGAACGCATCCTCGACGAGGCCACCTTGGCCACCATCGATCGCTGGCTGACCTACCGGGTCTGGCACAGCCGAGTGCCTGGCGCCCAGGTGGCCGTCGGCCACGCGGGAAAGTTGATCTTCTCCCGTGCCTACGGATACGCCGATCTCGAGCGTCGGCAACCGATGCGGACCGACCACCTGTTCCGGATCGCCTCACACTCCAAGACCTTCACGGCCACCCTCATCCTGCAACTGGTCGAACGAGACCGGTTGGGGTTGGACGACCGGCTCGGTGATCAGCTGCCCGAGTTCGCCGACGACGAGATCGGCGACACGAGGATCCGTGAGCTGCTCGAACACACCGCCGGTGTGCTGCGCGACGGAACCGACGGGGACTTCTGGCAGGGCACCGGGCCGTTCCCCGACCGCGCTGCGATGATCACGATGGTGCAGGCCGGAGCCAAACGGCCGCCCGGCGAACTCTTCGCCTACAGCAATCTCGGCTACGGATTGCTCGGCGCCGTCATCGAATCCGTCACCGGCGAGCGGTACGTCGACGCGGTCCGGCGGCACATCACCGAGCCACTCGCCCTGGCCAACACCGCGGGCGCGTACGTGCCGGCGCGGGCCGCGGACTACGCACCCGGCTACAGCGGTCTGGCCACTGGCCCGCATAGGCACCCGATCGACCCGCTGGACACGCGCGCGCTCGACGCGGCCGCCGGGGTCACCTCCACCGCTGAGGACCTCGTGGCGTACTTCGGCGCCCACGCCCTGGGCGACACCCGACTGATCACCGACCGTTCCAAACGCCTGATGCAGCGGACCGCCAACGTCATCGATCCCCGGCGGTCCGACGGTCCCGGCTACGGCCTGGGCATGGCCAGCGAGTCTTTCGACAAACATCGCACGGTTGGACACGGCGGCGGCTTTCCCGGCCACATCACCCGGACCCTGTTGGACTCCGACGACGGCCTCGTCGTCACGGCACTGACCAACGCCATCGACGGTCCGGCCAGCCAGCTCGCCGGCGGCGTGTTGCGGCTGATCGACGACGCGCGGTCGCATCCGTCCGACGGCCCGGGATTCAGCGCCGACGTGCTCGCCCACACGGGTCGCTGGCAGAACCTGTGGTCCGTCGTCGACATCGGCGTCGTCGGCGACCGGCTGTTGGCCATCGATCCGACACGCTGGGAGCCGACCGAGGATGTCGACGAGCTCGAGGTCGTCGAACCGGACCGATTTCGCATCGTCGCCGGCGGCGGCTACGGCTCGGTCGGCGAGCTGATCGTCTTCGCGGCCGACGGATCGCTCCGCTACGGCGCCATGAGCCTGGCACAGCTGAACGAGCTTCCGGAGCGCGCCGACCTCTCAACGTAGTTCCATCGGGGGAGCGAACCGACCGCGCTCGCCGAACGGTTGACCACCACGCAGCTGCTGCTCCCACTCCTGGTCGGAGCAGCGTCCGTCTTCGGCGTTCTGTCCTGGTGGCGAACGGCCCAGATGCGGTAGGGTGTCAGTACACGTATATGTATATTGAGATTGGAGATGCCGCGATGGCAACCAAGACGATCTACGTGTCCGACGCTGACCTGCCGATCTTCGACCGCGCGCAGGAACTCGCCGGCGAGAGTCTGTCGGGAACGATCGTCCGCGCGCTCCGGCGCCTGGTCGAGCTCGAGGAGGCCCGAATCGACGGGTTCGAGGAGATCACGGTCAAAGTCGGACCTGGATTGACTCGGCGGCAGCGTTTCCTCGGCGTCCTCCTGGTGAAGTGGGGCAGATCGGACAAAGACAAGTCCGAGGATTACCGGGTCTACCGGAGCCGTAGCGGGAAGTACGTCGTCCACCTCAAGCGCTCGGCCGAGGAGATCTGGACCGCGGGACCGGACGGTCAGGCCCAAGGCTGGCGGAAGCACTTCGCCAGCGACCAGCAGTGGGGGAAGATCCCGGCCTCGGCCTCGCTCGAAGTCGTCGATGATCTGGAGCAGCTCCGCGCGATCGTTCCGGCCGAGCTCTTCGCCCTGGTCGAGGCCGCCGCTCTGGAGCCCGCGGTCGAAGATCTCGACATCTGAACGCTCGCCGGTTCGATGTGTCGAATTGACGTGGGCTGTCCGACGTAGGGGTGTAAGCGACCGAGTGCAGATTGTGCACACCACGAGAGGAGAGCCGCCATGGCTCAGTACGCCGTTCTGATCTACGCAAACGACTCCGCGCACGCCCCGGAGGCCACGAAGGACGACACGGAGTCCTGTGATGAGCACGCCGAGGAGTTGGCCGGCGCGGGCTCGATGCTCGTCGCGTACGCGCTGACGCCACGGGAGATGGCGACGTCGGTGCGGGCTGACGCGATCACCGACGGGCCGTTCATCGAGGCCAAGGAGATCGTGGCCGGCTTCTACGTGATCGAGGCGCCGGATCTCGACGCGGCGCTGGCCATCGCCGGCACCAATCCCGTGATCCGCGAAGGGGGCGGCGTGGAGGTGCGGCCGGTGCACAGCGGCGGAGTGGTGGAGCGCCCGACCGCGTGACGGATCGCGCAGCCGTCGAGTCGGCCGTCGTCGACGCGCACCGTCGCGAGTGGGCCTTCGTGGTCGCCGCGACGGTGCGCGTGGCGCGGGACCTCGACCTGGCCGAGGAATGTGTCCAGGAGGCGTACGCCGCGGCGTTGCCGAGCTGGCGCGCCGACGGCATCCCGGCGAATCCAGCCGCCTGGCTGACGACGGCCGCGAAGCGACGCGGCATCGACGCCGTACGGCGCGACCACACGTTCCGCTCCAAGCTTCCGCTGTTGGTCGAACCCGAGGAATCGGTCGAGGAGACCGCCATGGACGAGGTGCTGCTGGGCGAGGACGCCAAGAGAGCTGTCGTTCCGGATGAACGGCTGCGGCTGATCTTCCTCTGCTGCCATCCGGCCCTGGCGCAGGAGGCGCAGGTGGCCCTCACCCTGCGATTGGTGTGCGGGGTGGCTACGCCGGACATCGCTCGAGCTCTTGCTCGTCTCCGAGCCGACCATGTCCGCACGCCTCACCCGGGCGAAGAAGAAGATCGCCGGATCGCGGATCCCGTACCGCATGCCGCGGTCGGCCGAGCTGCCGGACCGCCTGAGGGCCGTGCTCGGGGTGATCCACCTGCTGTTCACGACCGGGCACACCGCACCCTCCGGAGCGGAGTTGGTCCGGGCCGACGTCGTCGACGAGGCGCTCCGGCTGACGCGCACGCTCCGGGAGCTGATGCCCGACGAGCCCGAGGTATCCGGGCTGCTCGCCCTGTTGCTGGTCACCGATGCGCGGCGGGCCACGCGGGTCTCCCGTGCTGGCCGGCTCCTGCGGTTGGCGGAGCAGGACCGGTCGTTGTGGGACCAGGCCGCCATCGCCGAGGCCGATCAGCTGCTCATGGGTGCCCTCCGTAGCGGTCTGCCCGGGCGCTATGTCCTCCAGGCGGCGATCGCCGCCCTCTACGCCGAGGCTCCGACGTACAAGGAGACCGACTGGCCGCAGGTCCTGGCGCTGTACGACAAACTGCTCGAGATCTGGCCGTCACCCGTGGTGGCACTGAATCGGGCCGTCCCGCTGTCCGAGGTCGCCGGTCCGGCCGACGCGCTGGCCGAGGTCGAGGCGTTGGAGACGGACGGCCGACTCGGGAACTACCACTACCTCTGGGCCGTCAAAGGCGATCTGCTCGCGCAACTCGGACGCACAGGCGACGCCACCGAGGCCTACCGGCGAGCGCTGGCACTGACGGAGAACGAAGCCGAGCGCCAGTTCCTGACCGAGCGGATCGCGTCCCTGGATGACCGAGAACTCACGGCGCGGCCACCAGACGCTCGGTAGCCTCGACGCGCGCCCCTCCGCAAACGGTGAACACGGCTATGGAGCCGTCTCGAAGGTGCTGCACTGGCTCACGGTTGCGGCCTTGATCACGCAGTTCACCGTTGGCCTGACGATGGAGGCGGACGCCGCCGCCGAGCGCGCGGAGGAGGCGGCCGATGCTCGGGCGGACGCCGCCGAGGAGTCCGCCGATGCATCCGAGGACGCGGCCGGCTCCGAGGCCGAGGAGGAGGCTGCCGAGGAGGCGGGTGAGCGTGCCGAAGCTGCGGCCGACGCCCAGGCGGACCGCGCGGGCGACACCGAGTACGTCCTCGGCCCCGGCGACGGCGTCGACCTGCTCGATGTGCACGTCGTGCTCGGTGTGAGCATCCTGATCCTCGGCATCGTCCGTGTGCTGTGGCGACGGGTCGGTGGACTGCCGCCTTGGGCCGAAGCTCTGTCCGCACGCGAGCGCACGCTCGAGAGTTGGCTCGAGAAGGTGTTGCTCGCGTCGTTGTTCCTCGTGCCGATCACGGGTCTGACGCTGGTGCTGACGCAGGACGACTTCCTGGTGCCGGTGCACATCGGGGCCCAGGTCCTTCTCGGGATCGCCGTGGTGATGCACGTGTCGCTGGTGCTCCGCCACACGCTCTTGCGGCGGGACCGGCTGCTGCAGCGGATGCTGCCGGGCCGATGAGCTCCCGTCCCCCTAGCGCGCACCGTCCGACGGCCCGGTCTGGGCACCCGTGGAGGACGGCTCCAGTTCGCGCGGCGCGATGCGAGCGCGTCGAGAGGGACCCAGCGCCTGGTGGGTTTCGACGAAGCCGCCGCTCGGGGTCTGCACGATCACTCCGCTCTCCGCACCGTGTCGGAGCAGCTGTCGGTCCGCCGCCTGCAGTCCCAGGCAGAGCCGGCGCGCGAGCAGGAAGCCCACCGGAGGGCCGACCAGGACGAGGCACTGGAAGACTCCGATGACCAGCTCGAAGCTCACGCCGAACTGAGTGGCGATGAGATCGGCGCTTCCGGCCGCCCACAGCACGCCGTAGAAGACGATGCCGGCCACACCGAGACCGGTGCGCGCGGGCGCCTGGCGGGGGCGGTCCAGCAGGTGGTGCTCACTGCGGTCCCCGGTGATCAACTCCTCGATGAAGGGGTAGCTCACGAGCACCGCAAAGAAGAGCGCAACCGCGGCCAGTGGTACGAGGACGGCGAGCGTCCACGTCTGGCCCGACCAGACGAACTCCCATCCCTTCGGCACCAGGCGCAGCGCGCCGTCGAGGAAGGCGGTGTACCAGTCCGGCTGGCTACCGGCGGTGGCGGCGCCGGACGATGACGGACCGTACCGCCAGACGGGGCTGATCGTCATGGTCCCGCCCATCAACACCAGCACGCCGACGGTGATGAAGAACAGACCCGTCGCGCGGGCGGTCGCGGCCGGCCACAGCGGAATTCCGACGACGTTGTCCTCGGCTCGACCAGGGCCGGGGAACTGCGGAGGCTTCGATACCGACTCCAGCAGCCAGCGCAGCACCAGTAGCACGACGAGCGCGAGCGGCACGATCACGATGTGCATCGGGTAGAGCTGGGCGAAGACCTCGCCCGGGAACTCTCCGCCGAACAGCAGCGCCGACAACCAGGTCCCGACGACCGGAATGCCCAGTGCGACGCCCTGCGCGATCCGGAGTCCGGTGCCCGACAACATGTCGTCCGGCAGCGCGTACCCGCTCCACCCACCGAGCAGAGTGACGAGGAAGATCGCGACCAACAGGACCCAACCCGCGCGACGCGGTCTCCGGAACGCCCCGGTGAAGAAGCGGCTCAGCACCTGCATGATCAGCGAGGCCGGCAACAGCAGGGCCGCCCAGTGGTGGGCCTGTCGCATCAGCAGGCCACCCCGGACCTCGAAGGAGATGTACAGCGTCGATTCCAGCGCCTTCGACATCTCGACGCCACGCAGCAGCGGATAGCTGCCCTGGTAGACCACCGTGTCGCTCGAGGGGTCGTAGAACACCATCAAGAACGCTCCGGTGACGAAGAGGACGACGACACAGGCCAGCGAGATCACGCCGAACAGAGTCGACCAGTGGTTGGGAGCGGCCCGGCGCCGAAGGTCGGCGGCGAGTCGGGTGATCCGTGCACCCCAGCTTCCCTCGCGTCCGAGCACTGTCGTGAGCCGCGTGCGCCCAGGGGTGCCTGGGGCGGTCCTCCGAATCCTGCGCACGATCCCTCCCTTCCCCTCAGCTAGGACGGGCAAGAGGAGGCGTTTGTGACATCAGGGAAGCCGGCCCTGGGTGACGTCGGGCGCCAAACCATGGTTGCTCGGGCTTACCCGTTGTCGCTCGGTGGCACATTCGTGTCAGCAGCTGGCGTTTCCCGCCATGTGGCGGACGGCGCAGCGCCGGAGTGTGATGTCTGCTGCGTCGGCCGCCACCTGACGGACAACGAGATGACGACGCCGTGGGTACCGGCGGCGCCCCGGCAGGATGGCGGTGAGAAGGACGGCGGCGTAGACGCTCGTTGTGCATCTCAGGGCGGCCGCGGAGGTCCACCGTGGTCGGAAAACGCGGCCCCACTTGCTACCGGCCGTTGCGGAAGTCGGCCGTGGTCGGAAAACGCGGCCCCACTTGCTACCGGCCGTTGCGGAAGTCGGCCGTGGTCGGAAAACGCGGCCGGAACTCGCTACCAGCGGCCCCCGGAAGTCGACCATGGTCGGAAACGCGGTCCTACTCGGTATCGGCACCCCAGGCGGACGTCCGCCGTGGTTCGAGATTGGGACAGTCTCGGTTCGGGGCCGCACCCTACCCAACTCCAGCGTCAGGATCAGTGACCTGCTCGTGACCTGTCGTCACAGGAGAAACAGCCGTCTCTTGGGTCACGAGGACGATGACGGGCGACTGCCGACCCGTTATCGATCATGGCCGCGGTCAGGCGCGAGCGTTGCGATTGCGCGTCGCTTGCGCTGAGAAGGGTGGGCATCGCCCCGCGCCGGTGCCACGCTCCGGAAATGACCCACCCCACGTCCCGCGTCAGCGGGGTTTCGCGGGGTAGGGCCACGGGCACGGCCAAGGGCCTCGTGGCAACGACGACGGCACAACTGCGGTTGATCGATACGTCCCCGGCGCCGGTGCCCGGGCAGGGACCAAACGGACTCGCTAGGTTCGTCTGGCTGGTCGTCGCTGTGTTCGTGCTGGCCGTCGGCGTTTTCGCCGCCGGAGTCGACCGACCGGCGTTCTGGGTGGACGAGTACCTCACCCAGGTCGCCATCGCCCAGTCGTGGCCGGACCTGCTGTCCCGGATCGCCAGCACCGACCCGGGACCTGGCCCCTACTACGTGATGATGAAGATGTGGTCGACGGCGGCGACGACGCCTGGGTGGATGCGGCTGCCCTCGGTGCTGGCTGCGGCGGCGGCCGTGGTCGTGCTTGCCGTACTCGTCCGGCGGTTGACCGACACCACGACCGCTGCCCTCGCCGCGGCCGTGCTGCTGGTCTTGCCGAACGTCTCCCGCTACGCGCAAGAGAACCGTCCGTACGCCTTCGCCTTGCTCTTCACGGTGCTGTCGGTCACTGTCTGGCACCTCTCGCTCGAGCGGAACCGGTCGGGCCGGCTCAGATCGCGGTGGTGGTCCGTTGGTTTCGTTGCGGCGGTGGCCGGGATGGGGCTGGCGCACCTCTACACCCTCAGCGTGCTGCCCGCGCTCGCGATCGCGGCGGTGGCCGGGCCCACCCTCGAACGACGACGGCGGCTGCTCCGTACGATGATTCCGGCCGTGGTGGGGATCTTGATCATCTCGCCGCACATCTGGCTCAACCTCGCCCACCCGACCGGCTCGCCGACCGATCCACCGTTGTCGTCCAGCTCGGTGGCCAACGTGATCGGTGCGGCGATGCCCACCTCGCTCGCTGCCGCCCTGGGCGTTCTCACACTGTTGGGTCTGGCGGTCGGACTCCGTCGGGCGCGGCTACGGCCCGCCCTGATCCTCGCGTCGGTCTGGGTGCTGGTGCCGCTGGTGATCCTGGTCCTCGGCAAGGTGGCGGTCGACCTGCCGGTGACCCGGGTGCGCTACCTACTGTTCGTGATGCCGGGTCTGGCCTTGCTGGTGGCGCTCGGACTACGGCACCTGACTCGCCTGTCCCCGCTCGTCTCGGTGGTCCTGGTTGCGATCATCGCGTTGATCGGGATCCCGCTGCAGGTCGAGATCAGGCAGGTCGACGGACATCACACCGATCAGGCCCTCGACCCGTTGCTGCGCAGCGTTCACGGCCTGACCATCCCCATCGTGACCGCTCACACGCAGGCGGTGCGACTGGTGAATGCGGCGACCTATCCGGACGTCTTGCTGGCCACGAGCACACCTGGCAGCGACGTCCGCTATGTGGCCGTCGTGGAACGCACCGCCTACCAGCACACGGTCCGCGACGAGTTTCCCTACCACCGTGCCGATCGGTGGCGTCCGCTGGTCCGCTGCCGACTGCCCCAGTCCATCCTGCTGGTGGTCGAGAACGCCGGTCTGTCGGCCCGTCCGGCCGAGGCCAAGGCACTCGCCGACCGTCTCAACGGAGCCACCGCCGGCCGCGTTCCCTGCACTCCCATCCCCGCTTCCAACCGGTGACTGCTCCGCGGCGTGGGAATGATCGCGGACCGGATGTCGTTGACGAAGACGTACGCAACGACGCGCTTCCCATCACCATCGCCTGACGGCTCGAGCGCCGTTGTATCCGAAAAGGTCCATCTCCACATGACTACCGACACGATCACCCTGCCCCGGCGCGCCCGCGTAGAGGCTGACAGTCCGGCCACAACTCCCCATCGAACTTCGCCGACCGATACTCGTCGCACCGCCCGGCCTCGCCGGATGAAGGTCAAGACGAGGGGCACGTCACGAACGAGGCTGACCGCCGGCGGCCGGCGACCCACTCCCGATCTACAGCTCCTGGTTGGTCCGAGCGGTGCACCGATCTGGGCCTCACCGGTCCGGTAGCAACCGAGACCGAAGGAATCTTCGGCGCGGATCTGCGTCGCATCTCACTCACTGGTGTCACTGCCCGCCGGGCTGTCTCGTCTCGGGGCGGAGGGCCAATTCGGGATGAGGAGCGTGAGTGATGCGGGTATTTGTCGCCGGCGGAACCGGGGTGATCGGGCGTCGTCTGGTGCCGCAGTTGGTGGCCCGTGGCCACGAGGTGACGGCGACGACGACGAGCGCAGACAAGCTGGGGCTGCTGAGGCAGCTGGGCGCCGACGGGATCCTGATGGACGGGCTCGACGCGGCGGCGGTCGGCGAGGCGGTGGCCGCGGCCCAGCCGGATGCGATCGTGCATCAGATGACGGGCCTTTCCGTGGCGCACGGCGGCAAGCCGAACCTGAGGCGGGCAGACCGCTTCTTCGCCACCACCAATCGACTCCGGAGTGAGGGGACCGACCACCTGCTGGCCGCGGCCGAGGCGACCGGCGTGACCAACGTCATCGCGCAGGGCCACGCCAGCATGAACGGACTCCGCACCGGCGGATGGGTCAAGACCGAGGAGGATCCGCTGGAGGTGCTGGAGGGCACGAAGGCGGTCAACTACCTCGAAGACGTGGTGGTCGGGGCGGACGGCGCCGTCCTGCGCTACGGCGGATTCTACGGTCCCGGCGCCAACGACGATCAGATCCGGCTGGTGCGACAGGGCCTCTTTCCGCTCGTCGGAAAGGGGACCGGGTACGTCTCGTGGGTGCACGTCGACGACGCCGCGAGCGCTACCGTGCTGGCGGTGGAACAGAAGGCGACAGGCGTATTCAACATCGTCGACGACGAGCCTGCCCCGCTCAGCGAATGGCTGCCGTATCTCGCGGAGTGCGCCGGGGCCAGACCGCCGCGGCGAATCCCTCGGTGGCTGGCGCGGCTGCTGGCCGGGGAGATGGCGGTGGGCATGATGACCGAAGGGCGGGGCTTCTCCAACGCCAAGGCCAAGCGCGAACTCGGGTGGGAGCTGCGCTTTCCGTCGTGGCGGCAGGGTTTCCGGGCCGAGCTCGGGTGAAGAAGGCCGAGGAGTTCGAGGATCTCCGACCGCTCCTGTTCGCGATCTCGTACCGGATCCTGGGCAGCGTGGCCGAGGCCGAGGACGCCGTTCAGGAGACCTGGCTGCGCTACGACTCGTCCCCGACCCGACCGGCCTCGACGAAGGCCTTTTTGTCGGCCGTGGTCACGAGGATCTCGATCGACGTGTTGCGCTCGGCACGCGTGCGGCGCGAAACCTACGTGGGGGAGTGGTTTCCGGAGCCGCTGCTCACCGATCCGTACGAGGACCCGGCGCGATCGGCCGAGCTGGCGGATTCGGTGTCCATGGCGGCCCTGCTGCTGCTCGAGCGGCTCACTCCGCTCGAACGGGCGGTCTTCGTGCTGCGGGAGGTGTTCGGCTTCGGCTTCCCGGAGGTAGCCGCCGCCGTCGGGCGTTCGGAGGCGGCGTGCCGCCAGCTCGCGGTCCGGGCCCGCCGGCACATGGAGAGCGGACGTCCGCGGTTCGAAGCGGACCGGCGGGAACGGGAAGAGCTCGCGACACGCTTCTTCGCGGCCCTCCGGGACGGCAGCGTCGACGCGGTGCAGGAGTTGCTCGCGGCCGACGTCCAGCTGGTCGGGGACGGCGGCGGCAAGGCGCCGGCTTTCGCTCGGACGGTGATCGGTGCCGACAAGGTGGCCCGCGTGCTCGCGTCGAGCTTCCCGTTGCTCATCCGGATCGGCGCGTTGGTCGAGCCGCGCGAATTGAACGGCCAGCCGGGCGCGATCCTGCGCGATCGGGACGGCAAGGTCGCCGGTACGTTGACGCTCGATGTGCTCGACGGCCGGATCCAGACGATCCGCTCGGTGGTCAACCCCGACAAGCTCGGACACGTGGGTCCGGTGGCGGATGCCTGGGCGCTCACCCGGGAGGTCCAGCAGGCTCGCCGGCGACGAGACTGATCCGGACGCGCAACACTTAAGCAATCACTTGACCGAGGTGTCGTGCGCCGCCTATGGTCAAGCGCATGCTTGAGCGTACGGACTCCCTCGACCGCACCTTCCACGCCCTGGCCGACCCGAGTCGGCGGCTGATGCTGGACCGGCTGGGGCGGGGCCCGGCGTCGGTCAGCGAGCTCGCCGGACCGCTGCCCATGACCCTGGCCGCCGTGGTCCAGCACGTCCAGCTGCTGGAGCGCACCGGGCTGGTGGTCTCCGAGAAGATCGGCCGGGTGCGTACCTGCCGGTTGGAAGACGGACCACTGCGTGCGGCCGAGCACTGGTTCGCGGGTCAGCGGGCCGGCTGGGAGCTCCGGCTCGACCGGCTCGGGCAGGTGCTGGCCGAAGAGGAGCGTCGATGACGGTGGTCAACGAGTCCTGGACCGTGGTCCGGGACTATCCGCATCCGCCCGCCGCGGTGTTCGCCGCCTGGGCCGACCCGGCGGTCAAGGTCCGCTGGTTCGACCTCTCCGAGAACGCCGCGTCGACCTATCGCAGCGAGTTCCGGATCGGCGGCCGGGAGTCGTTCAGCAGCCCGCCGGGGACGAGCCCGTACGCGACTTACGACGCTGAATATCGCGACATCGTCCCCGACGAGCGGATCGTGACCACGTACGAGATGACCCTCGACGGCCGGCGGGTCTCGGTCTCGGTGGCCACCGTGACCTTCGCGGGCATCGCCACCGGAACCCATCTGACCTACGTCGAGCAGGGCGCCTTCCTGGACGGGCTGGACTCTGCAGGCAGCCGCGGAGGGGGAGTGACGACCCAGCTGGACCGACTCGCCGCCCTGCTGTCCGAAACCCACTGAGGCCCGACTGAGACCCGACTGAGACCCAACCGAGACCCGACTGAGAACAGGAGAACTGCATGCGCACCCTCGTCGTCACCCAGAACATCACCGCCGACGGAGCCATCGAGATGCTCGGCGACTGGTTCGATCCACAGGGAAAGGGCGACATGTCCGACCTCCAGGCCGAGATGCACCGGCAGGACGAGCAGTCGGACGCGCTCGTGCTCGGCCGGCAGACGTTCACCGATTTCCGCGGTTACTGGCGTGATCTCGAGGACGACACCACCGGGGTCAGCGCATCCTTGAACGCCCAGCAGAAGTACGTCGTGTCGAGCACGCTGACCGACCCGGAGTGGGAGAACACCACCGTGCTGTCCGGGGAGCCCGTGAGCGAGATCCGGGCCCTCAAGGAGCAGTCGGGCAAAGACCTCGTCGTCACGGGGAGCATCCGGCTCACCCACACGCTGATCGCGGCCGGGCTGGTCGACGAGTACCGGTTGTTCGTCTACCCGGCCGTGCAGGGCGGTGGCCGGCGGCTCATGCCCGACGGGGTCGAGCCGTTCGACCTGCGACTTGTGGACGCCAAGCCGTTCGTCTCCGGGGTGGTGCTGATGCGGTACGCCGTGGGCTAAGAGAATCTCGCGAAGCGGCTATCGTCACGGAGTGCCAGAAGGCCACACGCTGCACCGGCTGGCGAACCAGCAGGACGCCGCATTCCGCAACCGTGTTGTCGCGGTGACCAGCCCACAAGGTCGCTTCGCCGACGGCGCGGCGCTGGTCAACGGCCGTCGCCTGCTACGGGTGACGGCCTACGGGAAGCATCTCTTCCAGCACTACGAAGGTCGGTTGGTGACCCACGTACACCTCGGCTTGTACGGCAAGTTCGTCGCCGGCACCGGCGAGGCGCCGCCACCGCGCGACTCGGCCCCGACCCGCTGCGCCGCAACTTCGACGGCGGTCTCCGCGCCTTCGAGCACATTGCTCGATCGAAGATGGCGATCGGGGCGCAGCTGATGGATCAGACCCGGCTGGCCGGCGTCGGCAACGTGTACCGGGCGGAGATCTTGTTCCGGCACCGCATCAGCCCGTTCCGCACCGGAACCGGGGTGACCTTCGACGAGTGGTCAGCCCTCTGGCGCGATCTCGTCACTCTCATGCGTGCCGGAGTGAAGAGCGGCCGGATCGTCACCACGGACGCCGCCGATCGACCACCCGGGCGAGTGCGGCGGGAAACGTCGCACTACGTCTACCGCCGCCACGACTTGCCCTGCCGCATCTGCGGCGCACCCGTGCGCCGCACCGTGATGGTCGCTCGCAACCTGTTCTGGTGCGAAATCTGCCAGCCGGCTTGACCAGGGCAACTCGTGGGCAAGGATGACGACCATGTCCGTTATCTGCATCACGGGATCGTCCGACGGCATCGGCCTCGCGACTACGCGCGTGCTCGTGGCCCAAGGTCATCGGGTGCTGATCCACGCACGCAGCGCCGCTCGTGGTCTTCCGGTCCGCGAGCAGCTCGGCGGCGAGACAGCGCTGGTCACGGGGGATCTGGCCCGACTCGACGAGGTCCGAGGGCTTGCCGAGCAGATCCGCGCGAACGGCCCGATCGACGCGCTCGTCCACAACGCCGGCGTGTGGGTGCGCGGAAACGCGCCGCGCGCGACGCCCGACGGGCTCGAGTCGACCTTCGCCGTGAACGTGCTGGCGCCCCATCTGCTGACCCACCTGTTGGCGGCGGAGCTGCGGGATCGCCTGCTCTGGCTCGGCTCGGGCATGGCGAGATCCGGCCGACCCGACGCCGCCTCGTTGGGTCGGCCACAGGCACCCAGCTCGGCGTACGCGGAAAGCAAGGCGTGTGACGTGGCCCTGGCGCTGGCCTGGGGAAGGCGGCTTCCCCACGTGGCGTCGGCGGCGGTCGACCCGGGCTGGGTCAAGACCAAGCTGGCCAGTGCCGGCGCTCCCGGGCACGTCACCTCGTCGGCGGACACCCTCGCCTACTGCTGCACCGAAGCCGATCTGGCATCCGCCGCGTACTGGAAGAACCGGAAGCCGGTCGCGGTACCGCGACATCTCCAGAACGAGAAGCTGCAGGATGCGATCGCCTCTGCGTGCGATCGGCTGGCCGGCATCGCGTGACAGGGGCGCCAGGCGTCAGGCCAGGTCGTACCGGTCGAGGTTCATCACCTTGACCCAGGCGGCGACGAAGTCACGGACGAACTACTCGCCGGCGTCGTCGCTGGCGTAGACCTCGGCCAGGGCGCGCAGCTCGGAGTTCGAGCCGAAGACGAGGTCGGCGCGGCTGCCGGTCCACCTCACCTGGCCCGAGGCGTCGCGGGCCTCGTACGTCGCTGGGTGGTCGCCGTCGTCGAGCGCCTTCCACGTCGTACCGAACGTCAGCAGATTGACGAAGAAGTCGTTGCTGAGCGTGCCGGGGCGGTCGGTGAGGACGCCGAGCGACGAGCCGTCGTAGGTGGCCCCGAGCACCCGGAGACCGCCGACGAGCACGGTCATCTCGGGCGCGCTCAACGTGAGCAGGTTGGCGCGGTCGAGCAGCAGGTACTCCGCCGGAAGGATGCTGCTCTTGCCGACGTAGTTGCGGAAGCCGTCGGCGGCCGGCTCGAGGTAGCCGAACGACTCCACGTCGGTCTGCTCCTGGGTGGCGTCCGTACGGCCGGGCGTGAAGGCGACCGCGAGGCTCAACCCCACCGTCCCTGGCCGCCTTCTCGACGGCCGCCGAGCCGGCCAGCACGATCAGGTCGGCCAGCGAGATCCGCTTGCCGCCGGTCTGAGTCGTCGTTGAACGACTGCTGGATGCCCTCGAGCGTGCTCAGCACGGTGGCCAGCTGGCCGGGATTGTTGACGTCCCAGCCCTTCTGCGGCTCCAGCCGGATGCGGGCGCCGTTGGCGCCGCCCCGCTTGTCGCTGCCCCGGAACGACGCCGCGGAGGCCCACGCCGTCGAGACCAGCTGGGCGACGGTGAGCCCGGAGGCGAGCACCTGCTCCTTGAGCGCCGCGACGTCGGCGGCGTCGACGAGCTCGTGGTCGACGGCCGGCACCGGGTCCTGCCAGATCAGGATCTCGCTCGGCACCTCGGGACCGAGGTAGCGCTGGATCGGGCCCATGTCGCGATGGGTCAGCTTGAACCACGCCCGCGCGAAGGCGTCGGCGAATTCCTCGGGGTGCTCGTGGAAGCGACGCGAGATCTTCTCGTACACCGGATCCACGCGCAGCGAGATGTCGGTGACCAGCATCGTCGGGGGCCGCATGGCGGAGTCGGCCGCCGGGCCGGGGATCGTGCCCGCGCCCGCCCCGTCCTTGGCCACGTACTGCCAGGCGCCGGCCGGACTCTTCTGCAGCTCCCACTCGTAGCCGAACAGGTTGTCGAAGTAGCCGTTGCCCCACTGCGTCGGGGTGGAGGTCCAGGTGACCTCGAGTCCGCTGGTGATGGCGTCCTCGCCGACCCCGGAGTTGAACGTGCCCCGCCAGCCGAGGCCCTGCTCCTCCAGGCCCGCCCCCTCCGGTTCGTCACCGACGAACTGGCGCGGGTCGGCCGCGCCGTGGGTCTTGCCGAAGGTATGACCGCCCGCGATCAGGGCGACGGTCTCCTCGTCGTTCATCGCCATCCGGCTGAAGGTCTCGCGGATGTCGCGCGCGGCGGCGATCGGGTCGGGGTTGCCGTTGGGGCCCTCCGGGTTGACGTAGATCAGGCCCATCTGGACCGCGGCGAGCGGGCTCTCCAGCTCGCGATCACCGGTGTAGCGCTCGTCGCCGAGCCAGGTGGTCTCCGGACCCCAGTAGACGTCCTCGTCCGGCTCCCAGACGTCCTCGCGGCCGCCGCCGAAGCCGAAGGTCTGGAAGCCCATCGACTCCAGGGCGACGTTGCCGGTGAGCACGATCAGGTCGGCCCAGGACAGGCTCTTGCCGTACTTCTTCTTCACCGGCCACAGCAGCCGGCGCGCCTTGTCGAGGTTGCCGTTGTCGGGCCAGCTGTTGAGCGGAGCGAAGCGCTGCTGACCGGCGCCGGCCCCGCCGCGACCGTCGTGGATGCGGTACGTGCCGGCGCTGTGCCACGCCATCCTGATCATCAACCCGCCGTAGTGCCCGAAGTCGGCCGGCCACCAGTCCTGCGAGGTGGTGAGCACCTGCTCGATGTCGCGCTTGACCTCGGCGAGATCGAGGCTGGTGAACGCCGCGGCGTAGTCGAAGTCGTCGCCGAGCGGGTTCGCCACGGCGGGGTTCTTGGCGAGGATCTTCAGGTTGAGACTCTTCGGCCACCAGCCGCGGTTGCCGCCGCCCTCGGTCGGGTGCGCGGCGCGGCCGGTGTGGTCGACCGGGCATTGGCTCTCGGCCGGCTGGCCGGCGTCCTCGTTCATCTCGCCGACGACGGCGTCGTGGTGGTGCTCGGTGTCAGTCATGCTCTCCTCTCGTTCTCGGATCTGGTTCAGGTCGCGGACGATGCAGGCGGGGCAGCGGCCCCAGTAGATGATCTCGGCCTCGTCGATCTCGAAGCCACTGTCGTTGGACGCCTCCAGGCACGGCGCCTCGCCGACGGCGCAGTCGACGTCGGCGATGGCGCCGCAGGAGCGGCACACGACGTGATGGTGGTTGTCGCCGACCCGCGACTCGTACCGCGCGACCGAGCCCGACGGCTGGATCCGGCGTACCAGTCCGGCCGCCGTCAAGGTGTGCAGCGAGTCGTAGACGGCCTGGTGCGAGACGTCGGACAGCTCAGCGCGTGCGGCCCGGATGAGCGACTCGGTGTCCGCGTGCGGGTGGCGGTGCACGGCGGCCAGCACGGCCGTGCGCGGCCGGGTCACCCGCAGACCGGCGTCCCGCAGACATCTGTGGGAGATCAGGGGCCGAGGTCACACTGCGAGTCTGCTGGGTTTTCTGGAATCAGTCAAGACAAGCTGGCGAGGCGGGTCGGCGTGCAAGGCCGGATAGCGTCTACGCCGTGTCCGTACCGGCTGCCCGTTCGTGGTGGTACCGGGAAACCGTGCGTCGGTCGCCTTCGGCCTCGCGATGGTGCTGATCGGGGCCGCGCTGGTGGGCGGTATGACGCCGTTCGCTCAGCAGTATCTGCCCGAGTGGGTGAACTCTGTCAGCAACTCCGCGGGCGGCTGGGCCGTGCCGGCGTTCCTGCTGGTCTGGCTGAGCCGGGCCCGACCGCTGCTGGCGGCGGTCCTCGGCGTGATCGCTTTCGAGGTGCTCGTCGAGGCGTACGGGTTGGTGTCGACCTGGTGGGCGAAGGAATCTACGCTCTGCGCAACATCGTCGACACGACCAGCCCGGTCTACTGGACGGTGGAGATCGTCGCCGGCACCGTGATGGTCGCGGTCGCCCTGTGGCGTAACCCGCTGGGTCGGGGGCCCGCCCTGTTGTGTATCGGGATCTGGCTGCTGGGCGCCGCCGTCTTCCTGGCGTTGGCCGAGTCCGCGCTCGTCAGCGGCCGACCGTGACGACCTTCGCGCGCAGCGGGGCAAGTGACGATCCGATCTCCGCGATGGTGTCGGCCGGCACCCCGAGGTCGACCAGCGTATCGACGAGGTGACCGACGACCGCGTCGAACTCCGCGTCGACGATGTCGAGCCGGGCGTGAGCGGCGGCCATATCGCGGCCTGCGTAGATGGCGGGCCCGCCGACGGCTGCTGCGATGAAGGCCCGCTGGTGGGCTTTGAGCCGTGCGAGGTCGACGCCGACGAAGTAGGGCGCAAGCCGAGGATCGGCCAACACGCGGGTGTAGAAGTCGTCAACCGCCTTTGTGACGGCCGGGGCCCCGCCGATCGAGTCGTAGATGCTCATTCGAAATCTCCTGTTCGCGCTGATGTGCGTCAGCGTCGCAGTTCTCGCGCGCCACCGACCTCGGTAGCGGGTACGGATTGTTCCGGCACCGCTACCGATACTCGAATCGCCCACCGATGCGCAGGGAAACTCACGTGAATAGCCATAATCAGCCCAACGATCAGCCAGGAAGGCGCACACATGACACAGACCAATCAGGACCAGACCGCGCTGGTCGAACGGGTCCGGACGTTGGTGGCCGATGAGTCATCGAGCCGCGAAGTCTCGATGTTCGGCGGCCGGGCGTTCATGGTGAACGACAAGATGATCGTCAGCGCACTGAGAAACGGAGACCTGCTGGTGAGGGTCGCGGTCGAACGAGACTCCGAACTCCTCGAGATCACCGGAGCCTCGCGTGCCGAAATGGGAGCCGGCCGAACCATGGGTCCAGGCTGGATCCGTGTCTCGGCCGACTCGATCACGAGCGACGACCGGCTGTCGTTCTGGATCGGGGTCGCTCTGGAGTACAACCGGAAGGCACGGACGAACACGACGTGAAGGCGGGCCGCGGCTGTCGAAGCCAATCGCGCGGACCATGATGCCGCCGTGATCACGCCATGACACCCGTGAGGAGCGTGGGGCTACCGGCCCGACACGGGCTGGACCGAGTGACACGGTTCGGTACCCATCAAGGAGACGCTCATGCCCGCAGAGCAGGACGTGCGCCTGCTCGAGCCGGAGAAGCTGCGTCACCTCGGCGCTCGGCGTCGGCGATCGGGCGTGAT
This sequence comes from uncultured Actinomycetota bacterium, assembly GCA_963789345.1. Classification (GTDB taxonomy): domain Bacteria; phylum Actinomycetota; class Actinomycetes; order Propionibacteriales; family Propionibacteriaceae; genus Microlunatus. Next base: position 1,257,254 of record CAWBKR010000001.1, read on the forward strand.
CGCCGTTGCCGCCGCTGCTCTCCTCTGGGGCACCATCGGTGCGGCGAACACCTTCCGGCCCGCGAACGCTGATCCCTTGGCCGTGTCGGCGGTGCGCGTGGCCGTCGGCGGCGCGCTGCTCCTCGGATGGGCGCTCATCCTTGGACAGGCGCAGCCGTTGATCCGCAGCGCGGTCGCCGACGCTCGTCAGTGGTCGTCCAGCACCGCCGGTCGAGGGGCACCGCTGGTGGTCGCGATGATCGCGCTCGGCGCGGCATCGGTCGCGGCGTACCAGCTCAGCTTCTTCACCGCGCTGACCAGAGCCGGCGTCGCCATCGGCACCGTCGTGTCGATGAGTACGCCGCCGATCTTCGCCGGACTCCTTGTCCTTCTTCGACGCACAAGGCGGTTCAGCGCGTGGTGGGCCCTCTCGACGGCGATCACCGTCGGTGGGTGTGCGCTGCTTGCGGTGAACGGATCGGGCAGCCGGCTCGATGGTTTCGGGATCGGAATGGCCGCGGTGGCCGGCGTCTCGTTCACGGCCTATTCCAGCGCGGCGGCCAAGCTCATCGAGGTCGGCTTCGCGCCGTCCGGTGTGATGGGTGTGCTGTTCGCGGGTGGGGGGTTCCTTCTGCTGCCGGTGCTCCTCATCCTGGACGCCGGTTGGATGGTCACGACCACCGGCCTGGCGCTCACCGGATATCTGGCGGTGGCGGCGACAGCCGTGGCCTACGCGTTGTATGGCAGAGGTCTGCGTTCCGTCCCGTTGACGACGTCGGCGACCCTGACGCTGGCGGACCCTCTCATGGCGGCGGTCCTCGGATTCACGATCATCGGCGAGCCGACAACGCCCACGGTGGTGTGCGGCCTGATTCTTCTCTTCAGCGGACTGGTTCTCACGGCCCGTGTTCGAGCGTAGCTACTGGATGCCGCCGCGCACGGCGGTGATGCGCTGGGTGTTGAAACCGAGCCAGTGCATGCGGCCGACGTAGCGGGCGTGCTCGACCTTGAGGCAGCGATCCATGATCACCGTGACGCTCCCCTCGGTCGCGATCTGCGCGCCCTCGATGTTGATCACGCCGAACTGGCACCAGAGCGCGGAGGCACCGATCGACACCGCCTCCCGCGCGATCCCCGGGAGGGCGTCCGGGGCGCGGAAGACGTTGACGATGTCCACCGGCTCGGGGACATCGGTCAGACTCCGATAGCTCGTTTCGCCGAGGATCTCCGTCTCGCGAGGGTTCACCGGGATCACGCGATAGCCGTGCCGGCGGAGGTAGTAGCCGACGAAATAGCTGGCCCGCAACTCGTTCTTCGACAGACCCACGATGGCGATCGTGCGGGCCGTGTGCAGCACCCGCTGGATCGTCAACGGGTCCTGATAGATCGCGAGATCGATCATGGGGTCGCCTCCTTCCCTGCCGAAACCCCTGCCGAAACCTCTGCCGAGACCTCGGATGACGACGACGCCGCCACCAGGCCGAAGCCCTGCTCCAGATCCCAGATCAGGTCGTCGACCGACTCCAGGCCGACGGAGAGACGGACCGTCCCGGGACCGACGCCGGCGGCCCGCAGCTCGTCGTCGGAAAGTTGCCGGTGGGTGGTGCTGGCGGGGTGGATGATCAAGCTCTTGGCGTCGCCGACGTTCGCGAGATGGGACCAGAGCGACACACCGCGGATGAGGTCCTGGCCGCCCTCACGTCCGCCGGCACAGTCGAAGGAGAACACGGCGCCGGCACCGGCCGGCAGATACTTCTCGACCAGCGGCCGATACCGGCTGGTCGGCAGGCCCGGGTAGGTCACGTTCGTGGCCAGCTCGTGCGACTCCAGGTAGCCCGCAACCAGACGGGCGTTCGCGACGTGGCGCTCCATCCGCAACGACAGCGTCTCGAGTCCCTGCAGGAAAAGAAAGGCGTTGAACGGCGACAGGGCCGCGCCGAGATCGCGCAGCGTCTCGGCCCGCAGCTTCATCAGGTATCCGTACGTCCCGAAGGTCTCGTGGAACTGCAGGCCGTGGTACGCCGGGGAGGGATCGGCGACGACGGGGAACCGCCCGTTGGACCAGTTGAACGTGCCGGCCTCGACGACGACACCGCCGATGCTCGTTCCGTGGCCGCCGAGGAACTTGGTCGCCGAGTGGATCACGATGTCGGCCCCCCACTCGATCGGCCGGCAGAGGTACGGGGTCGCGAAGGTGCTGTCCACGATCAGCGGAAGGTCGTGCTCGTGCGCGATCGACGCCAGGGTCTCGATGTCGAGGACGTTGCCGCCGGGGTTGCCGATGGTCTCGCCGAAGAACGCCTTCGTGGTCGGCCGGACCGCCCGGCGCCACGCATCGACGTCGTCAGGATGCACCCAGGTCAGGTCGACGGTCATCTTCCGGAGCAGGTGCTTGAACTGGTTGACGGTTCCCCCGTACAGCGCCGAGGACGCGACGACGTGGTCGCCCGGCTGCAGCAGCGTGAACAGCGCGGCCGCCTGGGCCGCGATCCCGCTGGCGAACGCCACCGCGCCGCTGCCGCCCTCGAGGTTCGCCACCCGCTCCTCGAACACCGCGACCGTCGGGTTCATGATTCGCGAGTAGGTGTTCCCGTACTCCTGGAGATTGAAGTACGCCGCCGCCGACTCCGGATCCTCGAAGACGTAGCTGGTGGTCTGGAAGATCGGCACGGCACGGGCACCCGTGTTCGGGTCCGGACGTTGCCCGGCGTGGAGTTGGCGCGTGTCGAATCCGAACTCGTGCGATTCCTCGATCCGGTGGTGCTCGCTGGTCACGTAGCCTCGTCCCCGTTCGCAAGAAAGCGGCGAATGATCGGAGTCTGCCGGGCCTCCTCGAGCAGGAAGCAGTCGTGGCCGTACGGCGCCTCGATCACGCTGAGCTCGACGTCTTTGCCGAGAGCGAGCAACCCATCGTGGATCTCCTTGGACGCCGAGGGTGGATACAGCCAGTCGGAACTGAACGCGATGAGCAGCGTACGGGCCCTGATCGGCTCCAGCGCGCGGGCGAGCGACCCGCCGCCGTACTGTCGCGCGAGGTCGAAGTAGGTCAGCGCGCGCGAGGTGTACAGGTAGGTGTTGGCGTCGAATCGCTTGACGAACGTATCGGCCTGGTGCCGCAGATAGCTCTCGACCTCGAATTCCGGCTCGGTGATCGAGAACCGGATGTCGTCGCCCACCTGCAAGCGGCGGCCGAACTTGTCGGCCAGGGCCGGCGCGGAGAGATAGGTGACGTGGCCGACCATCCGGGCCACGCCCATGCCGCCGTCGGCCGCACGTCCGGTGCCGTAGTAGTGACCACGCTGCCAGCCGGGGTCGCGCATGATCGATTCCCGGGCGATCGCGTTCCAGGCCGTGCCCTGGGTCGCTAAGGCGTGGGTGCTGGCGATCGGGACGATGGCGTCGACCTGATCGGGGAACAGGATCGCCCACTCCAGAGCCTGCATGCCGCCGAGCGAGCCGCCGGCCACGGCCGCGAGCCGCTCGATGCCGAGGACGTCCAGGAAGGCGCGTTGCGTACGCACCATGTCCGCGACGGTGATCACCGGAAAGTCCGAACCGTACGGACGCCCGCTCGCCGGGTCGATCGAGGACGGCCCGGTCGTGCCGCGACAGCCGCCGAGCAGGTTGGTCGACACGACGAAGAACCGGTCGGTGTCGAAGGCCTTTCCCGGCCCGATCATCCCGTCCCACCAGCCGAGCCCCCTGCCCCGCGAGCCGTCCCGCGCCTCGGCGCCGAAGCCGTCGCGGGTGCTCTCGGCGGGCGGCGTGGCCGCGTGGCCGGCGGCATGGGCGTCTCCGCTGAGCGCGTGACAGACGAGGATCACGTTCTCCCGCTGCGGGGACAGGAAGCCGTAGGTCTCGTACGCCACCCGGACCGGATGCAGTTCCCGTCCGCAGTCCAGGCGCACCGGTTCCGGCAGATCGAGGTACTGCGTTTCGACGGTCCCCACCGACCCGGCGGAGACGCTCGACCGTGCCATGAAACGGGAGCGTAGCCCACGCTCGGCGGGTGTAATGTCTGGAAATCCGATCGGGAAACGAGACAAGACGGGGAGCATCGGACATGACGGTTGTCGATGGCGACAAGACGGCGGAGAACGGCGTCAACGTTCAGGCTCTGCTCGACGCACGTGAGGTGTTGAAGGGCGCACCCGAGGCCGCGCAGTTCACCTGGCGGGCCTCCTCGACCTGGAAGCGTGGCGTGGCCAGCACCACGACCATCCAGAACTTCTTCGGTCTCGGCCAGGAGCAGCAGCACAAGACCGAGTCGGTGTTCGACGCCGACCACCCCGAGGTGTTCGCCGCCGACGACAGCGCGATCACCCCGATCGAGTACCTGCTCGTGGGCCTGGCGGGCTGCCTGACCGCGGGCGTCGCGTCGGTCGCGCAGAACCGCGGCATCCAACTCCGATCGGTCGAGGCGACCGTCGAGGGTGCCCACGACATCCGTGGGATCCTTGGTGCCGATCCGGACGTCCGCAACGGCTTCAACGACGTCAAGGTGACCTTCGACATCGACGCCGACGCCTCGCAGGAGGAGATCGAAGCGCTGGTAGCCCAATCGCAGAAGCGCTCGGCGGTGTTCGACGCACTGACCAACCCGACGAACGTCACGGTCGAGGTCAACTCCTAGAGGGACGAGCCATCGAGCGCGTCACCACCGTCGTCGTCGGCGCCGGACACGCGGGGCTCGCGGCCAGCTACCACCTCAGCGCGAGGTCGATCGACCACGTGGTGCTCGAGCGTGGTGAGGTCGCGAACTCCTGGCGCCGGGAACGGTGGGACTCCCTGCGGCTGCTGACGCCGAACTGGCTTGCTCGGCTGCCCGGGGGTCATCGCTACGACGGCGCCGACCCCGACGGCTACATGACGTCGGGCGACGTGATCGATTTCATCGAAGCCTTCGCCGGGGACTCGAGGGCTCCGGTCCGCACCCATACCGAGGTGACGTCCGTACGCAACGCCGCCCACGGGTACGAGGTGACGACCAGCGAAGGCCCGATCGACTGTCGCACCGTGGTGGTCGCGAGTGGCGCGTTCAATCGGCCTTCGCTGCCTCCGTTCAGCGCGGCTCTGCCGCCGGCGGTGACTCAGGTGACACCCTTCGACTACCGCAACCCGGCCCAGCTGCCCGCCGGAGGAGTCCTGGTGGTCGGAGCCTCCGCAACGGGCGTACAGCTCGCCGCCGAACTGGCGCGATCCGGCCGGCCCGTGACCCTCTCCGTCGGTGAGCATGTCCGTCTGCCGCGCACCTATCGCGGACGCGACGTGTTGTGGTGGATGGACCGGACCGGGGTGTGGGACGAGCGGTACGACGAGGTCGACGACCTGACCCGAGCCCGACGGCTGCCGTCACCCCAACTGGTCGGCACACCTGAACGATCGACGCTCGATCTGAACGCGCTCGCCGATCTGGGCGTCGAGCTGGTCGGGCGGTGGGCGGCAGTGCGGGACGGCGAGGCGCTGTTCTCCGGTGGGCTCCGCAACGTGTTCTCCCTCGCCGACCTCAAGCTCGAACGGCTCTTGAACTCCTTCGACGACTGGGCCCGCGACAACGGCTCGGTCGCCGACCTCGACCCGCCCGAGCGCTACGCGCCGACCCGAGTTCCGGTCTCCGCCCGGTGGCGGCTCGACCTGCGGAGCGGTGAGATCAGCACGATCGTGTGGGCCACCGGCTCGCGGCCCGACTACGGCTGGCTCGACGTGCCCGTCGTCGACGCGAAGGGACGGCTTCGCCACGACGGGGGCACGGTCGACAGCCCGGGGATGTACGCCCTCGGACTGCCGGTCCTGAGGCGGCGCAGATCCACCTTCATCCACGGCATCACCGATGACGCCCGCGAGGTGGTCGAACACCTCAACGGTTACCTGGCCCGGCGGCCCTGATCTCTCTCCTCAGCAACTGCTGGGTTGGGACGTGTCCTCGGCTCGGAAACGTGTCCCAACCCACCAGTTAGCCGAGGACAAAGGATCTCAGAAAGTTTTCTCGAGCACTTGTGTCCGGTCCGGGGAGACGGCTCCGACAGAGGGGTGAAGGCAACCACATCCCAGCTCTAGGAGGAGTCATGACCACCTTCACCGCGTCGCCTCCGGCGACACGTCGGTCCGGCCGTCCGGGCGGGCCCGTGTAGCCCGCATCGGCCGGTGGGCCGTTCGCGTCCTCTTGTCCGCCCAGTTCGTCGTGGGTGGTGTGCTCAAGCTGACCGCCGACCCGACGATGGTCGCGATGTTCGATGACATCGGGGCCGGCCAGGGGCTACGGCTGCTGGTCGGCGTCTGCGAGGTCGCCGGCGCGATCGGGCTGTTGATGCCCGCGACTACACCGGCTGGCGGCAACCGGGCTGCTCCTGTTGATGGTCGGAGCCGTGGTGACCAACGTCGTCGTCCTGCAGATCAGCCCGGTCCCGCCGCTGGTCTTCGGTGTCCTCGCCGCCGTCGTTGCGGCCACCCGTACGCGGAAGGAGATCCGGCGATGAGCACGAGTGACGCGACGGCGGAGGCGCGGCGCGCCCTGCACACGCTGGACCGGCTGGTCGGCACCTGGACGGTGGACGGTGCCCCGGTACGCACGGGCACCGTCCGCTACGCGTGGATGGAGGGCGACGCCTTCCTGGTCCAGACGGTCGACCTGATCGCCGACGGCGAGCCCACCCGGGGCGTGGAGTACATCGGCTGGGATCCGGAATCGCACACCCTGCGGTCCCACTACTTCGGTCAGCTCGGGAGAGATCTTGGAGTACACCTACGACCTGACCGGCGATACCTTGACCATCTGGTTCGGCGGCCCCGACTCCCCGGCCAAGTTCGTCGGCACCTTCGACGCCAGCGGGAATCGCAACACCGGGGCCTGGCAGTGGCCCGGAGGAGGGTACGAGTCGAACATGACCCGCATCGGGACGGCAGGCGAGGAGGCGCATCGTGAAGTACATGATCATGACCTTCGGGGACGAGTCGGCCTGGGACACCCTCGGGTTGGGCGGCGCGCAGGCCACCTGGTCGGAGGAGGAGGTGGCCGAGCACTTCCGGGCCATGGGCGCCTTCTACGCCGACCTGGCCGCGTCCGGGGAGATGGTCACCGGTTTCGGACTCGCCGATCCGTCGCACACGGTGACCGTCGAGATCCGGGACGGCCGGCCGGTGGCCTCGGACGGACCGTACGCCGAGGCCAAGGAGGTGCTGGCCGGCTTCGGCATCGTCGATGTCGCCTCGCACGACCGGGCGGTCGAGCTGGCGGGCCAGTTCGCCGCGCTCGTCCAGACGCGGGTCGAGCTGCGCCCGGTGATGGATCGGCGGCGGGTCCGGACCTGTAGGCCTCGGCGGTGACTCATGGATCTCGAACCGCACGTCGAGGGTCTGCTGCGCGAGCTCGCGCCGCAGACCCTCGCTGCGTTGACCCGCCGGTACGGCCACTTCGACCTGGCCGAGGACGCGGTGCAGGAGGCGCTGCTGGCCGCCGCCACGGCGTGGTCGGCCGCCCCGGTGCCGGACAACCCGGCCGGCTGGTTGACCACCGTCGCGACCCGCCGGCTGACCGACCTGCTGCGCAGCGAGCAGGCCCGCCGGCGGCGTGAGCACACCGAGGCCGTACGCACTCTGCCGTTGATGCCGATCCCCGGAGCGGTCGGGACGCCCCGATCACGACGACGCCGAGCAGGACGACTCACTGGTGCTGCTTGTTCCTCTGCTGCCATCCGGCCCTCACCCCGCCGGCCCAGGTCGCGCTGACCCTGCGTGCGGTCGGCGGGCTCAGCACCGCCGAGATCGCCCGCGGCCTGCTGCTGCCGGAGGCGACGATCACGCGGCGGATCACCCGGGCCAAGCAGAGCATCCTCGCCGCCGGCGGACGGTTCGCCCTGCCCGAGCCGGCCGACCGCGCCGCGCCGGCTCGACGTGGTGCTGCACGTCATCTACCTGATCTTCACCGAGGGCCACACCGCCACCGCCGGGGACGTCCTGATCCGCGGCGACCTGTGCGCTGAGGCGATCCGACTCGGCCGGCTCGTCCGGCGACTGTTGCCCGACGAGCCGGAGGTCGGCGGGCTGCTCGCCCAGATGCTGCTCACCGACGCCCGGCGGGCCGCCCGCACCGGTCCGAACGGGGAGCTCGTCCCGCTCGCCGAGCAGGACCGCCGCCGCTGGGACCGGGCGGCGATCGCCGAAGGCATCGCGCTGGTCACCGCGTCCCTGGCCCAGCACCGACCCGGGCCATACCAACTGCAGGCCGCGATCAACGCCCTGCACGCGGAGGCCGAGTCCTACGACGAGACGGACTGGCCGCAGATCCTGGCCCTGTACGGAGTGCTCGACCGGCTGGCCGACGACCCCGTGGTCACCCTGAACCGCGCGGTCGCACTGGCCCAGGTGGAGGGACCGGCCGCCGGCCTCGGCCTGCTGGAAACGGCCGCGACCGACTCCCGGCTGGCCGGCCACCACCGGGTCCACGCCGTCCGCGCCCACCTCCTCCAAGCCGCAGGTCAGCCGGCGGAGGCGGCCGAGGAGTATCGGGCCGCAGCCCGGCGGACGCTGAGCAACCCAGAACGCCAGTACCTGCTGCGCCAGGCCTCGCTCGCCGACGCTCGGTAACGGCGAGCAACCGTCCACTAACTCCGGTTCTTCTCTCGTCGTCGGGAGTTTGCCCGGAGTCAAGGGGTCTGCGCGGCGATCCGATCGAGCACGGCGGGTCGGGGCTGCGGCGGCGGCAGGCCGCATATGTAGGAGCGCAGCACGGCGGCCACCACGCGCGGTGAGAACAGGAGGCTGGGTGCGCCCACCAGGTGGTACACCTGCGTGATCGCGGCGCTGCAGGCCGGGTCGCCACGGACGGCCAGCTGAGTCATCCGGTCGCTCCAGCGGGAGAGCAGCCGCTGCGCCGCCGTCGGCTTGCCGTTGCTCGTCGGATGACGCAGGTCCTCTGAGGTGGCGACGGACCAAGGCAGGTCGGTGACTCGTAGCAGCCGACGTTGCAGCCGGCGGGTGCTCCGGACGTCACGCACCGCACCGATCGACGTCCCCATCAACTCCGCCTGCATCGCGGCGACCGTGATGCCCTGCCCGTAGATCGGGTTGAACGCGCACAGGGCATCCCCGACGACCAGCAGGCCGCGCGGCCAGCGGGCTCCGCGGGCGTACGGAATACGGCGGTTCCCCGTCTGCCGGTAGACGGCGACGTCGCTCATCGGTTGTAGGGAGCTCGCAAGGTCGGCGGCGGCTCGGTCTCGTAGGGAGGAGAGAAAGTCGGCGAACCGACCGGTGTCCCGGGAGGGTCGCCGTTCGCCGTAGCCGGCCCCGAGCACCAGCCACTGCCGGTTCTCGATCGGAAGGATCGTTGACCCGATGGGGGACTCCGGTGTCGCGGCGATGACGAGTCCGGTGTCGAGCGGCGGGTTGTCCGACCCCTGGTAGCGGCGGGAGGCGTAGCCCAGCTTGGCCTCGACGCTTTCCGGCTCGGGGACCGGGTACCCCAGCTCGGCCAGCCAGTGCGGCGAACGGGAGCCCCGGCCGGAGGCGTCGACCACCACCTCGCCGACCACCGTCTCGCCGGTGGGGCCACGCACCTCCCAGCCGTTCGCGGTCCGACCGAGTCCGCTGACCCGGAAACCGTCCCGGAGGCTGACGCCGGGAAGCTCGAGCACGCGACGCCGGACGAGGAGCTCCAGCGCCGGCCGACTGACCGAGAGGATGTCGTACGACGGTAGGTGGGTCGGCGACCATCCGTACGGACCCAACCAGGGCAGCTTTCCGGTGTCGAGCCGAAGCCCGCCGGCGTCGAGAACGTTCCGCTCGAAGCCGGGTAACAGGTTCTCCGCCGCCAGCAGGCCGCGGTACAGCAGGATGTGCGGCTGCGCGCCCTGGGGGACGCCAGGTCTCGGCTCGGCCCGCTCGGCCAGCCGGTCGCGCTCCAGCACCATGACCTCGGCCCCGACTTTGGCCATGGCGGCCGCCGTGAACAGCCCGGCGAAGCTGGCGCCGATGATCACTACGCGGTGGGTCGGATCAGTCATATCGGCCGCTCATCGGCTCGGCAGTCACGACAGCTGCCGCTGACCACCAGGCGGTCCAGGTCGGCGTCGAACCCGTACGTGCGGACGAGCGTGAGGGCCAGGGCACTGAAGTCGTCGGGTTCAGCGTCGGTGACGTTTCCGCAGCGGCTGCAGACCAGGTGAACGTGCGCCGGAATCGCCTTGGAGTGGTACACCGTGCTGCGGTCGGCCAGGTTGACGTGCTGGATCACGCCGAGCTCCTCGAGCAGCGCCAAGGTCCGGTAGACGGTGGAGAGATTGAGGGTCGGCGCGTGCGCCGCGACGACTCGGTGAATGTCGTCGGCCGTCGCGTGCCCCAACTGCTCGACCGCCTGCAGGACCACCTCGCGCTGCGGCGTGAGCCGGTTGCCCTGCTCCCGCAGCACCGTCTTCCAGCTCCGGTGTGGTTCCGGAGTCGTCATCTCGACCTCCCGACTGCCGATGGTATCGAGCCGTCGCGACCACGGTCACCGCTGCGCAGGGGCGTCTGGTTGACTTAGGGTCTGACTTGTTGCAAGAAGTTCGCAATAGCTTGGCGATCGAACAGCTCGGGCGGAGGCGGCATGCACGTACCTGACGGATTTCTGGACGCCGGAACCTCGATCGCGACCGGGGTCATCGCCGTGGTCGGGGTGGGCCTGGCCCTTCGTGGCGCCCGCAAGGAGCTCGACGAGCGGACCGCCCCGCTCGCCGGCCTGGTCGCGGCCTTCGTGTTCGCGACCCAGATGATCAACTTCCCGGTCGGCGCGGGCACGAGCGGGCATCTCCTCGGCGGAGCGCTCGCGGCCGCCCTGGTCGGCCCCTGGACCGGCGTCCTGGTGATCACGGTGGTGCTCGTTCGTTCAGGCCCTGCTCTTCGCCGACGGAGGGCTCACCGCACTCGGGACCAACATCACGCTGATGGGCCTGGTCGGTCTCGGGGTCGGCTGGCTGGTCATCGTGGCGGTCCGTCGCGTGTTGCCCAAGCGGTTGGCCTCGGTGCCCGATCGCGGCCGCCATCGGCGCGTTCGTCTCGGTCCCCGCCGCCGCGATCGCCTTCACTGCGTTGTTCGCCATCGGCGGCGTGGCCGACATTCCCGTCGGCGCGGTGCTGACCGCGATGGTCGGGTGGCACAGCCTGATCGGCATCGGCGAGGCGGTCATCACCGGACTCGTGGTCAGTGCGGTCGTGGCCACCCGGCCCGATCTGGTGTACGCCGCCCGCCCGATCCTCGCGGCCACCCGACTGGAGGTCCGGCCGAAGGGAGTGCCGCCATGAGTACACCGACGCCGACGCCCGCGACCGGTAGCCCCGACAATCGCCGCGTTCTTCATCGTCTTCGCTGTGGTCGCACTGGTCATCGCCGGGGTGGTGAGCTTCTACGCCTCCGCGCACCCCGACGGCCTGGAGTACGTCGCCGAGCTCACCGGATTCCTCGACACGGCCGAAGGACTCCGCCACCGCCGGCAGCCCGCTGGCCGACTACGGCGTGACGGGCGTCGAGGACTCTCGCCTGTCCGGTGGGCTCGCGGGCATCATCGGCGTGCTGCGTGACGCTGTTGCTGGCCGGCGGTCTCGCCTGGCTGCTGTCGCGCCGAACGGGCGACGCCCCGCAAGGCCTGAGGAATGGGCGGCGGCACGGTCACGGGCACACGCTCTACTACTCCGCGCACTCACCTGTTCACCGGCTGGCCGGTCACGTCAAGATCATCGCGCTGCTGGGATTCATGATCGTGGTGGTCGCGACCCCGGGGGAGTGGTACGCCGCGTTCGCCGGCTACCTGGGTGTCCTGCTGCGTCGTGGTGGCCCTGTCCCGAGTTCCCCCGACGTATCTGCTCCCGCGGATGGTCGTCGAGGTGCCGTTCGTCGGTGTTCGCGGTGCTGCTGCCGTTCCTGGCCCTCGGCCCGCGGACGGAGTTCCTCGGCCTGACCGTCAGCGCCCCCGGCCTGCTCGCCGCGTGGACTCTGCTGGCCAAGGCCACCCTGGGCGTCATCGCCGGACTCACGCTCGCCGCGACGACCGAGCCGCGTCGAGATGGTGCGCGGGCTCGAGCGGCTGCGGCTGCCGAACCTCCTGGTGCAGATCATGGGCTTCATGGTCCGCTACCTGGAGGTGGTCGGCGACGACCTGCGCCGGCAGCAGATCGCGCTGGCCTCGCGCGGGTTCTCCGCCCGCGATCCCGCGGCACTGGCCGGTCCTCGCCCGCTCCGCCGGCGCGCTGTTCATCCGCACGCTACGAGCGCGGCGAACGCGTCCACCTCGCCATGCTCTCCCGCGGCTACACCGGCCGGATGCCGCAAAGTCCGGCTCGCGCACGCTCCGGCGTCATGACGACGCCGGTCCTCGACGTCCGCGGTCTGGCCTACGCGTACCCGGACGGTCACCAGGCCCTGTTCGGGGTCGACCTGCACGTGCACGCCGGTGAGCGCGTCGCTCTCCTCGGCCCCAACGGCGCCGGCAAGACGACGTTGGTGCTGCATCTCAACGGGATCCTCCGCGCCGGCTCGGGCACCGTCGAGGTCTCCGGCCTGCCGGTCGAGAAGGCCAATCTGGCCGGAGATCCGCCGCCGCGTCGGCATCGTCTTCCAGGACCCCGACGACCAGTTGTTCATGCCCCGGGTCCGCGAGGACGTGGCGTTCGGGCCGGCCAACCTCGGTCTGCGCGGCGACGCGCTCGACGATCGCGTCATGATGGCGCTGGAGATGGTGGGCATGGCGGAGTACGCCGATCGGCCGCCACACCATCTCAGCTTCGGCCAGCGTCGCCGGGTGGCCGTCGCGACGGTGCTGGCGATGGAGCCCGAGATCCTGGTTCTCGACGAGCCGTCCTCGAACCTCGACCCGGCGTCCCGGCGCGAGTTCGCCGACATCATCCGCGCGCTCGACGTCACCGTGCTGATGGTCACCCACGACCTGCCCTACGCGCTGGGAACTGTGCGAGCGGTCGCGTGGTCCTCTCCGACGGCGTCGTCGTCGCCGACGGACCGACCCTCGACGTGCTCACCGACGACGCGTCGATGAAGGCGCATCGGCTCGAGCTCCCCGTCGGCTTCGATCCACGCGCAACGCGCGCGGGCGAATAGAGGTTGGCACCACCAGCGCCGCATCGCGCCGATCTCGTTGCGTGGCAGCCAGTTGTCGTCTTTCGTCGCGCAAACCAGCAAGACGCTGCCGCCCATCCGGCGCTCCCTGTGAGGGCTGGACCTGCCGAGGTCGTCCTCCGGGCATGATGGCGTGATGGGCGATCTGGAACCGCTGGCACGGACCTATCCGCACGGGGTGACGTCGTGGATCGAGGTCGAACAACCGGACGTGGACTCGGGCGTGGCGTTCTACGGCGGATTGTTCGGCTGGGATTTCGAGGACGTGCTGCCGAAGGAGGCGCCGGGACGGTACGTCGTTGCGACGCTCGACGGGCTGGACGTCGCATCGTTGAGCGGTCCGGCTGGCGGCCCGTCCCGGTGGGCGACGTACGTCGCCGTCGAGGACGCCGACGCCGTTGCGCAGGCGATGCGTGACCTCGGCGCCGACGTGGTGTCGCCGCCCGAGGACGCCGGACCCGGTGGACGCGCAGCCATTCTCCGCGACCCGCAGGGTGTCGAGGTCCGGTTGTGGCAGGCCCGCCGCCGTCTCGGCGCCCAGTTGACCAACAGCCCGGGGGCCTGGAACTTCAGCGACCTGCACACACCCGATCCGGCCGCCGCGGCGGAGTTCTACCGCCGGGCGTTCGGCTGGCGGATCGTGGACCAAGGGTGGGCGACCGTCATCCAGGTTCCGGGGTACGGCGACCACCTCTCCTCGACCGTGGACCCCGACATCCGAGCCCGGCAGGAGCTGGCGCCCGACGGCTTCGAGGACGTGATCGGCGCGATCGCCCCGGCTGAGGAGGGCGAGGACCCGCACTGGCACGTGACCTTCACGGTGTCCGACCGCGACGAAGCCGTGGCTGCCGTCGAGCGGCTCGGCGGCGCTGTCGTGCGCAGAGGCGAGGACGACTGGACCCGGAACGCGCTGGTCCGCGACCCCCAGGGGGCGTCCTTCACCGTGAGCCAGCTCGCTCCGAAGGACTGGTAGCCCGCGAACGGCAGCAGGCCGACGACGCCGGCTCAGGCGTCCTTCAAGGGAGCTGCTTCACCACACCGATGGCGAAACCGTCCCATCCCTTCAGACCAACGGTCTGCACAGCAGTGGCGTCGATCCGCTCGTGCTGGCCGAGCATCTCCACGAGCGACCACGTGCCGAGAACGGCGGGGTCGTCGCTGGTCGGATCGGCAACGGCGCCGTTGCGGACCACGTTGTCACCGATGATCACCGTGCCGGGCTTGCTCAGGTTCAAGGCCGCTTCCAGATACACGGAGTTGTTGGGTTTGTCGGCGTCGATGAACACCAGGTCGAAGGACTCGACCTCTGCGTCCAGGAGTCGCCGCACCGACTCGGTGGCCGGGCCGATGATCAACTCGATCCGATCCGCGACGCCGGCTCGCTCGAAGTTCTCGCGGGCGACCTCGGCGGTCCTCTCGTCGATTTCGAAGGTGACCACCTTTCCGGTCGGGCCGACGGCGCGAGCCAGCCAGATCGTCGAGTAGCCGGCCAAGGTGCCGAACTCCAAGACGCGCCGCGCTCCGGCAATCTGCGCGATCACCGAGAGAAGGGCGCCCTGATTGGGTGCGACGTCGGCCCGCGGCATAACCGTCTGTAACGAACTCTCTCGGGCCTGCCGCAACGCGTCATCCTCGGACACGAGGCGATCGATGAAGTACTGGTCGACGTCCCGCCAGATCGCCTCGCCTTCGTACATGTGCCCGACAATAGAGCGCATGCGCGGTCGGTACGCGGGTGTTACGGCGACCTCACGCGATCCGAACCCGCGCCCCTGTGGTGTGCAGACGGCAACGACAAAGGCAAGGAGTTTCACTCCTTGCCACTCTCAACGTATAGCGCACCCGGGGTCTTGCCGCAAGACCCGGGTCGTGCTGCAGACTCTCGGGCCGAAGCCAACGGCCGACGGCCGGTTCTTGGTGAATAGGGGGTTTCGTGATTGACGTGATCATCGCCGGCGGCGGACCGACCGGCGTGATGCTGGCCAGCGAGTTGCGGCTGCGCGGGGTGCACGCTCTCGTGCTGGAGAAGGAGTCGGAGCCGGCCAGGCGTGCCGGCGCGCTCGGCCTGCACGTGCGCACCATCGAGGTGATGGACCAGCGGGGCCTGCTGGAACGGTTTCTCGCGCTGGGCCAGCAGCACCCGGTCGGCGGTTTCGCCGGCATCGTCAAGCCGCCGCCGGACCGGTTGGACACCGCACATCCGTACGTGCTCGGCATACCACAGACCACCACCGAGCGCCTGTTGCTCGAGTACGCACAAGAGCTCGGGGTTGAGATCCGGCGCGGCTGCGAGCTGGTCGGGCTGAGCCAGGACGGCGACGGCGTGACCGTCGAGCTGGCCGACGGCACGCAGCTGCGCTCGCGTTACCTCGTCGGCTGCGACGGCGGCCGCAGCACGGTGCGCAAGCTGCTCGGCGTCGGCTTCCCCGGCCAGCCCGCCAGGATCGAGTGGCTGCTCGCCGAGGTGGAGCTGGCGGCAGCGCCGGAGACGGTCGCCGCGGTGGTGGCCGAGGTCCGCAAGACCCAGCTGGGGTTCGGCGCCGGGCCCATCGGTGACGGCGTGTACCGGGTCGTCGTGCCCGCCGCACGGGTGGTTGGAGACCGCACGGTGCCGACGACCCTGGACGAACTGAAACAGCAGGTGCGGGTGTTCGCCGGCACCGACTTCGGCGCGCACTCACCACGCTGGATTTCGCGCTTCGGTGACGCCACCCGGCTGGTCGAGCGTTACCGGACCGGCCGGGTGCTGCTGGCGGGCGACGCGGCGCACATCCACCCTCCGCTCGGCGGGCAGGGCCTCAACCTCGGTATCCAGGACGCGTTCAACCTCGGCTGGAAACTGGCCGCCGAGATCGATGGGTGGGCACCAGAGGATCTGCTGGACAGCTACCACACCGAACGGCACCCGGTGGCTGCCGACGTTCTCGACAACACCCGCGCCCAGACCGAGTTGATGTCCCTCGAGCCGGGCCCCCAGGCGCTGCGGCGGCTGGTGTCGCAGCTGATGGACTTCGAGGACGTGAACCGGCACCTGATCGAGAAGATCACCGCGATCGGCATCCGCTACGACTTCGGCGAGGGCCATGAGCTGCTCGGCCGGCGGCTGCGGGACGTGGCGTTGAAGGAGGGGCGGCTCTACGAGCTGATGCGCGGCGGCCGTGGTCTCCTGCTCGACCAAACCGGCCGACTCTCGGTGGCGGGCTGGGCCGATCGCGTCGACCACGTCGTCAGCGCCAGCGAGGAACTGGACGTGCCCGCGGCGTTGCTGCGCCCGGACGGCCACGTGGCGTGGGTCGGTGAAGATCAGCAGGATCTGCATCGCCAGCTGCCTACGTGGTTCGGTGCTGCCGTCATCGACGTCTGAACCGACCCGAGATCACCCTCGAGCTGCGGGTGCTCGAGGGTGATCTTCGTCGTACCTGATCTTGATCAGCCGGCGCGCTGGGCCCGCCCGGCGCGGAGCTTCGAGGCCAGTACGAGCGCGGCCGAGATCAGTACCACGTTCTTGATCACGAACTCCCCGATGGTGGTCAGCAGCAGCGGATTCCCGTGCTGGAAGGCCAATCCGGGCTGCATGATCAAGACCAGGAAGGTGCCGGCCAGGTGACCGGCGAGTACCGCAGCGACGACGGTGACGAAGCGACCGATGAGTAACGCGATCCCCATCAACACCTCGGCGGTCCCGAGCGCGGGCACGAACCAGGCTCGATCCAGGAACGGCACCGTACCGGCGACCAGATCGGCGACCGGCGTGACACCGGCCACCTTGAGGGCACCGAACCAGACGAAGACCACGCCGAGGGACACTCGCAAGAGCGGGAGGCTGACAAGCCTCAGCAGATCGACCGCGCGGCCCTCGAGTCGACCCAGCGTGGACACGAGCCCGCGCAGCGCAGGCGCATGGCCGATGTACGTCACCGTGTGGTCGGCCGGCTCGCGGACAGAAACGTCGCGCCCCACCGGCTTGTTGATGATGGACATGATGAGAATCCCCCGATTCCTTGGCTTTTGGTCGATCAAGAAGTGCTCGACGCGCAAGAAGAGAGCCAAGGAGGCTGAGTGATACACGCAGCTTCGGGCGATCAGTCGGGGGGATGGGGAGTCCCCCCGACTCGGATCACTCACGGGCCTCTGCGTCAGGTCATCGGCCCGGTCAGCTCGAGCGACGGAAACGGGGGATTATCCGTTCGCTACGGCTGCCGACGTCACCAGAACACGGGGATGAGTTCCTGCGACAGCACCAATCCTAAGGCGCGGCGCAGGCGCAAGTGGCCAATTTTGTGTCCACTTGATGACATGTCATAAAGAGGACATCGAGCACCATGGCGCCGGGACGCGCTCGCTCGGGGCGGGCCCGCGATCAGGAGGTTCGCGGGGTCTGAGCGGCCTGAGCACCCCTGCATCCTCCTGATCGCGCACCCGAAGGCATGGCCGCTTCGTTCGAGCGGGGAATCAGGCTCGGCCGCTAGCGTCGTGCGTGCCCGCAATGTCAACCGTGAGGAGAAGCATGAGAACCGCAACCTCGAGCGACGGCACCACGCTCGCCTACGACGTCTACGGAAGCGGGCCGGCGCTGATCTACGTCACCGGGGCGAGCGGCTTTCGCAAGTTCTTCCCGATCGCGGCCGACGCCAAGGCGTTCGCCAAGGAGTTCACCGTCTACAGCTACGACCGGCGCGGCCGCGGCGACAGCGGCAACACGCTCCCGTGGGCAATCGAACGCGAGATCGATGACATCGAGGCCATCATCGACGCCGCCGGTGGCCGCGCGAATCTCTACGGCCACTCCTCGGGAGCGGTGCTCGCTCTCGAAGCCGCCCTCCGGCTCGGTCCCGGCAAGGTCAGGAAGGCCGTCCTCTACGACGCGTCGTACGTGAACGACGAGACGGAACGAGTCGAATACCGGCATCTCGTCAACCGCATCAACGCTTTGCTGCGGAACGGCCAGAACGCCAAAGCCATGACCAGCTTCCTCGGTGGCATCGGCATGCCCAAGGTGATGGTCGCGCTGCTGCCCGTGATGCCCGGATGGACGACGATGAAGCGCCTGGCACCGACACTGGCCTACGACATGGCGCTCACCGAGGAGCTGCCGCCGATCGAGCGGGCCGGAAACGTCGCGGTGCCGATCCGCATCGTCGTCGGCGAGAAGAGCGGTGACCGACTGAACAGCGTCGCCACGCAGTTGGGAGACGCCGCTCCCGGCGCGGCGGTGACACAGCTTGCCGGTCAGGACCACCTGGTGGGCGCCAAGGCGTTGCTGCCCGTGCTGGTTGACTTCCTCAAGAAACAGCCGTGACGGCAGCCGTCTGCCGCCGCTCCCGAGTGGCATAGGGTCGAGATGTGCAGGACAAGGTCGCGTTCATCAGTGGTGGCGGATCGGGCATCGGCCAGGCGGCGGCGGAGCTCTTGGCTCGGCGTGGTGTGAAGGTCGCGCTGGCTGGCCGTACTCCGGATGATCTGATCGAGGTGGCCGAGGCGATCGGCCGCGCGGGTGGCACCGCGATGACGGTGACCTGTGACGTGAGCGACGAGGATTCGGTACGGTCGGCGATTGCCACCACGGTGGACACGTGGGGCCGACTCGATGTGGTCGTGGCGAACGCGGGAGTAAACGGAACCTGGGCCGGCATCGAGGATCTCAGCGTGGAGGACTTCCGTTCCACCCTCGAGATCAATCTGGTGGGAACGTTCACCACGATCAAGTACGCGGTTCCGCATCTGCGACGCCGCGGCGGCTCGATCATTGTCACGTCCTCGGTGAACGGCACCCGGATCTTCTCCAATTCCGGAGCGTCGGCCTACTCCAGCAGCAAGGCGGGGCAGGTCGCGCTGGCGAAGATGCTGGCGGTGGAACTCGGTCCGGACAAGATCCGGGTGAACGTGATCTGCCCGGGGGCGATCAGCACCGAGATTTCCGACAACACCAAGGCGGAGAACGAGGACGTCAAGATCCCCGTCGAGTATCCCGAGGGCAACATTCCGCTCACCGGCGGACAGCCCGGGTCCGCCGAGCAGGTGGGCGAATTGATCGCCTTCCTCGCCTCCGACAAGGCCAGCCACATCAGCGGCACCGAGATGTGGATCGACGGCGCCCAGTCGCTGCTGCAGGGCTGATCTGCGGGAGGTTGTTGGCCTCGTCGGCCGCGAATGCCGGGGTGCGAAACGGCGAATCGAGGGCTGCGTGGACAGTGGGTAGGATCGACTTCTTGCCGGGGATGAACGGAGTCGCGTGCGTGGCTTTCCGCACCTCCGACGGGCCTCGGGGCGGGACGAAATTGCTCGCCGGGAGCCTGGTCGGCCTACTCGTTCTCTTCGTTGGCTGCAACGACACCGGCGGATCGTCCGATCTCGGGATGTCGCCGTCCACCGGCCGCGACGTCCCTCCGGGAACAACGGCGTCCCCGACGCCGGCGCCCGCTCGCTCGGATCTGTCACGGTCTCAACCCTCGCGACCCCCGCGCGCCTCCGCCACTGTGAAACCCACCGTGAAGCTGTCTTTCGGCGGAGACGTCATGTTCGAGGGCGATCTGCGAGATCTTCTCGGACAACCTGAGACCGGCCTGGCCCCGATCACGGCGGCGACGGCCGCCGCAGATTTCACGATGGTGAACCTGGAAGCCGCGCTCACGACCCGGGGCACCCGCGATCCGAAGGAGCTGGAGGAAGAAGAGAATCGCTACTACTTCCGGACCAGCCCGACCGCGCTCACGGCGCTGCGGGCCGCCGGCGTGGACGCGGTCTCGGTCGCCAACAATCACGGAGTCGACTTCGGCACCCAGGGACTGTCCGACACGCTGCGCGCCAAGAACAGCGGCGTGCTGCCCATCGTCGGCGTTGGCCGGAATCGAAGCGAGGCTTTCACTCCCTACCGGGTGACGCTCAAGGGACAACCCTTCGCCTTCTTCGCGGCCGATGCCTCTTTCCTGGAGAGCACGGCGCCGCAGTGGCAAGCGGGAGCGACCTCGCCGGGCCTCGCCGCGGCTCGGGGACCGGGCCGCTCCGCGCTGCTGGCCGCCGTCGAACGGGCAGCGGGCGGCGGTGCCGCAGTCGTGGTCTACCTGCACTGGGGCGAAGAGAATTCGGCCGTCGTCACCGAAGGGCAGAAGTCGCTGGCGCTTTCACTCTCTGGTGCCGGGGCGGCGGCCGTGGTGGGTTCCCACACCCACCGGCTGCAGGGCGCGGGGTGGCTCGGTCCCACGTACGTGGCGTACGGGTTGAGCAACTTCATCTGGTACCACGGGAGCAAGGGCGAAACCGGGCTGCTCGACCTCTCGATACGGGACGGACGTGTCGTGGCGGACGGATGGCGGCCGGCCGTTATTCCGCGCGAAGGCGGCCTGCCGCGTTTCCAGACCGGTCCGTCCGCGGTGTGGGCGACGGCGGTCTGGCGACGACTTCAGCGTGGGGCGGGTTTGACGGCGTCGCCGTCCGCACGGGCACCCGCACCGCCCACGTTCACCTCCTCCATCCGTCCCATTTCGGCGGCGATCCGACAGCGGATGGCGAGCAGCTACCGGGCGGGCTGCCCGGTTTCCCTCCAGAGCCTGCGCTATCTGCGCCTGAGCTACTGGGATTTCGCCGGCCAGGTGAGGCAGGGCGAGCTGGTGATTGCCGCCAAGCACGCGCAGGCGATGCTCATTGTCTTCCGGAAACTCTTCGCGGCGAAGTTCCCGCTGCAACGGGTGGAACTGGTGAGCAACTACGGGGGAGACGACGACAAGTCGATGGCGGCGAACAACTCGTCCGCCTTCAACTGCCGCACGGTGGCCGGCACCGACCGCTGGTCGCAGCACTCCTTCGGCGCGGCACTCGATCTGAATCCAATCCAGAATCCGTACGTCACCGACTCCGGGGTCTTGCCGCCGGCCGGTAGCGCGTACGCGCGGCCCGGTGAGCGTCGAGCAACCGTGCAGGGGCTCATCACGGCCGATTCGCTTCCGGTGCGTGCCTTCCGCGAGGCCGGCTGGGAGTGGGGCGGTGCCTGGAGCAGTCCGAAGGACTACCAGCACTTCTCGGCGGCCGGCTCGTGAGCGGGGCTGTTGGTGATCTCGAACTCCTCGGCCGGTTCGGCGGTCAGGGCGAGGGGCGCATAGCCCGTGCTGGTGACGGCGTTCATGGTCAAGAGGATCGCCTGCCACAAGTCTCGAGATCCGAGCGCGAGCACAAGTGTGGTGCGACCCAGACGGTCGTGTTGAGTCACCAGGTGAAACGGGGTCAGTACGTGGGTGACCGTGGCAATGACTTCGTCGAGGTCATCGACGCGTCGGGGCAGCTGGACGCGAACGGTGTAGAGGTTCTGCAGACTGATGTCGGGTCTCAAGCTTCCTACGGAAGGCCTCGGCAGAGTTTGCACGACGAGGCCTCCTGACGTTTCGGCGGTTACGGGTCGAGTGGCGGTGCTCTGACTGGCGGTCACAACGACCGTAAGGTTGTCTGGCTCACCGAACTAGAGCCGCAAACGTCCGCTACTAGTACTTTCATGACCCGGTGGCGCGGCACCGGAGGTCGAATGGCGCTGGCTAGATCGCTTCGGTTCGCCGGGTTGCTCGAACGCGAATGTCGCGGGGGGTGGCGCCGTGGTGGCTTCGGAACTGGCGGTTGAAGTTGGACAGGTTGGCGTAGCCAACGCGGTGGGCGATCGCGGAGACCGGTAGGGAGGTCTCGCGCAGCAGCTTGCCGGCCTGCGCGAGGCGCAGCTTCCGCACGGTGTCGCTGAAGCTCTGGCCACTGATCTTGGTGAAGTAGCGAGAGAATGCCGACTCCGACATCCCTACTTCGCGAGCGGCGCCGGCGAGCCGGATGGCCGGGTCAGCGAGGTGGTCGAAGATGTAGGCGAACGCGACGTCGATGCGGTCTGCGGCATGCGCGTCGTGGGTGTCGAGGGGAGGGAGCCAGTCCGCGCTCAACGTTCGTGCTTCGTCGCTTGGAGATCCAGACAGGGTCCCGAGCAAGGCGAAGATGCGTGACAGACGTGCGGCGCCCTCGGTGACGCCGATCGCTCTCAGGTGCTCGGCGGCTCGACCGGCCGTCGCTCCGCTGAACTCGATCCCGCGTCGAGCCAGTTGGAACAGCGGGTCAAGACGACCGAGCTCCGGCATCAGCTGTCGGCAGCGCTGCAGCCAATCGGGATGGAACTGGAAGACCACGTCACGTTCGGGCAAGCGTTCACCGGGTTGAAGGTCGCTGATCCAGTGATGCGGGACATTCGACCCGACAAGCACCAGCTGGCCGGCCCCGAAGATGTCGATGCAGTCGCCGACCACGAACCAGCCTGTGCCCTCGGTGATGAGGTGGATCTCGTATTCCGGATGATAGTTCCACCGCGAGAAGGCGCTCGGAACGCCGTGTACGTGCCACCGAGCCGACAGCTCCGGGTCGCTGGGCACCACCTCACGCGCTGCGGCTACTGACGTCAGTCGCTGCGCAACCCGCTCTGAGGTGGTCATCATCGACAGTGTCTCCAACGACATCAAAGTACCACCCGAGGCTTCGTCCGAAGGTCAGCCCAGCTGGTCCCGCCAGCTGTATCGCGGCTCGTAGCCGAGCAAGCGGCGTGCCTTCGCGATCGACAGCAACGTGTCATGATCACCGATCTCGCCACGGACCTCCACACCGGGAAAGCACTCGGCGAGCAGGTCCGCGTTGGACCGCTCCATCACCGTGTCGGCGTTGGCGATCACGAAGATCTCGCAGCCGGTCAGGTCCGACTCCAGGGCCAACCGAACCGCCTGCGCACCATCGCGGGCATCGATGTAACCCCACAGATTCCACTTCCGCAGGGCGGCGTCGTGCTGGAAGCCGGGGAAGGCGGCGTAGGCCTCCGGAAGCATGACGTTGGAGAACCGCAGCCCGATCATCTTCAGCTCGGGATTCCGGCGGCACAGCTGCGCCGCCATGGTCTCCTCCATGGTCTTGACCAGCGAGTACGTCGACTCCGGTCGCGGCGGATACTCCTCATCGACCGGCACGTACGGCGGCGGGGTGTCGAAGGGCAACCCGAGCACTGTCTCACTCGACGCCCACACGATATTGGTGACCCCGGCCCGCCGGGCCGCACTCACGGTGTTCCAGGTGGCGTTCATGTTGTGGTTGAAGGTGCTGTGGTCCGGCACGATGCCCGGAGCCGGTACCGCGGCGAGATGGACGAGGGCGTCGACCCGGGCGTAGCGCTCCTCGACGCCGAGCATCGCGTCGAGCACCTGTCCGTAGTCGGTGAGATCCACCGGCACGTAGGTCGCGGCCGCGCTGGGTGCCACACGGTCGAAGACGACCACCTCCCAGCCACTCTCGGCCAGGTGCGCCACGCACGCGCTGCCCAGCTTTCCGGAACCGCCGGTCACCACCACGGTGGGCATAGAGACATCTCCTCGTCGTAATCGTTCGGCTGACAGGGCCGGTCACCCAACCTATCGCCGGCGCCTCGTCTTGACCCGACCGGCGACCGATGGCGCCGTGACGTTGGCGACCGAGGCTCTCGGACGGTCAGCCGTCGCGACCCTGGCCGGAATTGTCGCCCTCGCCCTCGCCATTGCTGTCCCCGTCTCCTTCGCCGGAGTTGTCGCCGTCGGCCTCGCTCGACTGAGTTTCGGTGGGTTCAGAGGTCGTTTCGTCGGACTCAGACGTCTCGGTCTGCTCGTTGGACGCTGTCGGCTCCTCGCTCGGTTCGTCGGTCGGTTCGTCGGTGGTCTCGTTGGTATTGGTGCGCTCGGTTTCTCGGGCGTCCGTCTCGTTGCCGGCAGAGTCTTCGGTCTGCTGCTCGGACCGGCCGGACTCGGAAGGCACCGCAGTTGCGTTCGGGTCCGGAGTCGATGGGATCGCTCGCGGCCAGAGCAGCCCGGCGACCGCGACAGCGGCGAGGAGCACCGTGACGACGGCCGCCGCGGCGATCCAGCTGCGTCGTCGCCTGCCTGGCTTGTCGTCGGGGACGGGCGGAGCTGGGCTGGGTGACACTGGGGCGGGCGGTACGGCGGTCGCGGACGGGGGCTCGGGCGTCGTCGCCGTCTCCGGTTCGACGGCAACCAGCACCGCCGTCGGTGGGTCGGGTCGCGCGGCCGAGACAGTCTCGGCCTCGGCGGCGCCTGCGACGGCCGCCGCCGCCCCTGCCCCCATCGCGCCCACCGCCGGCTGCGCACCGGTGGGCGGCGAAATCGCGACTGTCGCTGTGCCGGTGTCGTCCTCGGTCAGCGGGCTGACCTCACCGCTCAGGTCGAGCAAGGTGGTCGCCACCTCGTCCATCGGCGGCCGGGTCTCCGGGTCTCGAGCCAGCATGCGGCCCAAGAGAGGGGCGAGGTTGCCCGCCCGCCTGGGCGTCGGGATGTCGCCCTCCGCCACCTTGTAGAGCAGTGCGATCGAGCTGCCGTCGGTGCCGAACGGCGGGCTGCCTTCCAGGGCCGCGTACAGGGTCGACCCGAGCGAGAAGACATCCGCTGCCGGACTCGCCTCCCGCCCGCGGGCGACCTCGGGAGCCAGGTAGGCCGGTGTGCCGTTGATCATGCCGGTCATCGTCAAGGTGGTGTCGTCGAACGCCCGGGAGATCCCGAAGTCGCTGATCCGGGCACGCCCGTCCTCGCCCAGAAGGATGTTGCTCGGCTTGACGTCCCGGTGCACGATGCCGAGACCATGGGCGGCCGCGAGCGCGGAGGCAACCTGCGAGCCGATCTGGGCCGCCTCCGAGGGCTCCAACCTGCCCCGCTCGCGCAGGGCCTCGGCCAGAGTCTCCGACGACACCAGCTCCATGACCAGGGAGGGCTGGCCCTCGTACTCGACGACATCGAAGACCGTGACGACGTGAGGGTGGTGGAGCCGGGCGTTGATTCGCGCCTCGCGCATGGCCCGCTGGCCGACGACCTGTGCCTCCTGTTCGCTCAGTCCAGATTGGATGCGTAGCTGCTTGACCGCGACATCGCGGTCGAGAAGTTCGTCCCGGGCCTCCCAGACCACGCTCATGCCGCCCGATCCCAGCTCCCGGACCAGCCGGTAGCGGCCGCCGATCAGGGCATCTGACGTCACCGTCGGCCCCTCCCTTCCCCACTCACACGCGGCCCTTGAGGATGCGGTGCCAGTAGACTTGGGGGAGGACGTAGCGGTCCAGCCACCACCAGAAGCGGCGTGAGGTGATCCCGTCCGGTACGGGCAACGAGCGTCGGACCTCGAGCCGCCGGTCGTATTCGCCGAACGAGAGCCGTCCTCGGGCCGTGGCGACCGGCGCCACCGTGTAGCCGTCGTAGCGGCTCAGCGGTCGACCGCGGCGCGAGCGCTGGATGTTGTCGACGACGATCTTGACCTGATGGCGTAGCGCGCCCCCGGTGCGGGCGTCGCCGAGATCGCAGGCGTCGCCCACCGCCCAGATGCGGGGGTGGTGGCGGTGCCGGAGCGTCTCGGGATCGACGGCGATGAAGCCGCCGGTTCCTGGAGCGTCCAGCCCGGAGGAGGTGACCAGAGCGGGGGCCGCGTACGGCGGTAACAGATGGATCAGGTCCGCACGCAGCCGCTCGATGCCCGACGGCCCGGAGAGGACGAGCGTGTCACCGCCCTCCACCGCAGCGACCGTGGTCGCGGACCGTTGTGACACTCCGTAGCGAGCGACGTGACGTTCAAGCTCTCGCGCGATCGCCGGCACCGGGTGCAGGGCGTGCTCGTCGTGCACCAGAACCACGTCGATGGCGTCCAGCACTCCGTCGCGGCGCCAAGCGTCGCAGGCGAGGAACAGGGGCTTGAAAGCGGTCTCCCGACCCGACGCGGGCTGGCCGTGCATGCTGAACACCGCCCGGCCGGACCGCATCCCCGCGATCATCTGCGCCGTGCGGGTCAGCTGATCGTCGACGAAAGTCGTGCACACCCGGCCTTGCCGCAACCCCTCGACCGTGCCGGGCACGGCGTCCCAATCCACCATCGCGCCGGGCGCCAGCAGCACATCCCCGCCGGTCAGTGCGGTCCCGTCGGCGCAGTGGACAGTGCCCGTCGCCGGCTCGACGCGGGCCGCGCTCGTCTGATACCAGCGCACGCCAGCCGGGATCAGGTCCGCCTGCGGGCGGACCAGCTCTGCCCTGTCGCCGAGCCCGACCCCCACATAGTTCTGCAGCGGTTTGTAGACGTGCACGGGTGAGGGCTCGACCAGTGCCACGTCCGGGCAGCCTCGTCGACGCAGCAGGGCGGCGGCGGACAGGCCACCGTTGCCGGCGCCGACGACGATGACGTCATGCACGCGGGCGGTGGTCACAGCCGCCACATTAGGCGCACCCTCGAACCCACGAACCGCTGCGAGGCGGATGCTCTCCGGTTTGCCCCGCGCCGGCGCGGGTACGTCAAGTCAGACAACGCTCGCGAGAGACGACGGAACCACCACACCCGGGTGGTCGAGAGGAGAAGCACGATGAGCCAGCCGCCGCAGCAGCAGGATCCGCCCGGTCTGCAGTCGAAGATGACCCCGGTTCCGGACTGCGGCGAAGAGAGCTATCGCGGATCCGGTCAGCTCGAGGGCAAGGTCGCCGTGATCACCGGAGCCGACTCGGGTATCGGCCGGGCGGTCGCGATCGCCTACGCCCGCGAGGGGGCCGACGTGGTGGTCAGCTACCTGAGCGAGGACTCCGACGCCGACGAGGTCAAGGGCTACGTCGAACAGGCCGGTCGCCGCGCCGTCCTGATCCGGGGCGACGTCTCGCGTCCCGAGCATTGCCGCGCGATCATCGACACCGCGGTCCGGGAGTTGGGCCGCATCGACATCCTCGTCAACAATGCCGCCTACCAGATGTCTCACGAGACGTTGGAAGAGATTCCGGACGAGGAGTGGACGTACACGTTCGAGACCAACGTGGGGGCGTTCTTCTACCTCACCAAAGCCGCGCTGCCGCACCTGAAGCCTGGCGCATCGATCATCGGCAGTTCGTCGGTGAACTCCGACATGCCGTCGCCGGCGCTGGCGCCCTACGCGGCCACGAAGGCCGCCATCGCCAACCTCTGCGCGAGTCTGGCGCAACTGCTCGGAGAACGGGGTATCCGGGTGAACAGCGTCGCGCCGGGGCCGATCTGGACACCGCTCATCCCCGCCACCATGCCCAACGAGAAGGTCGAGCAGTTCGGGGGGGACACACCGCTCGGCCGGGCCGGACAGCCCGCTGAACTGGCACCGGTGTACGTACTGTTGGCCGCCGAGTCCGGAAGTTACATCTCCGGTGCGCGTATCGCGGTCACCGGCGGCCGCCCCATCCTGTGAGGCTGGTGCTTGCGCCCTCCGGGCGTGAGCAGTAAACGGGGTTTCACCCGAGCCCGTCGAGGCCTGCAATCGCATCTCCAGTTGGAGGGCAGGCTCGCGACCAAAGCCGACCGGCCGCCGCGGTGAAGCGCCTGCTCGGAGGGCTCTGTCGCGATAACTGCACGCAACATCGGGAAAGCCTCGATTTCGGGCGTTTGCGATCCGTGCGTGCAGTTATTGCGACACGGGCCCGCATTGACTCCAGGTCACTGCTCTCATACGTCTCCCTCACGCCTCTCCCTCACGCGTCATCTCGGCGCCGTTCCTGTCGGGGTGAGGTCCCGATTCGACCCCCGTCGACGACGTCCAGCTCGGCGTCCGACGGCACGAGCTCTTCCTGTATAGATTTGCCCACCATGGTCGACGAGCGGGGGAGTGCCGGGCCGTTGGCCCCTTTTCACCGCGTGGTGGATCTTGCCGTCTCCGCCATGAGCGATGCGCTGACGTGGGACAGCGACGTCGAGACGGCCTTGTCGGTTCTCGATGCCGAGCTCGACGTGCCGGCCGCTCGGCACATCATCGACCGGTCACCTCGTACGCGCACGGACCTTCTGCATTCGGTACGCGAGCAACTCACGGAACCGACGGCGGGGCTGGCCTCGAACCCCCTCAGCAACGCCGGCCGGGTGCGCATCCTGCTGCTGCAGCAGATCGATGTCGCCTGGTGGGAACACGTCCGTCCGTACGCGAACTCCGACGCCGTCGAAAGCGCACCCGAACTCGTCGACCTGGTGGAGCTGCAGAAGGCCGAGGCCTTGCGCTTCAGGTTCACCGTCCAGCCCGTCGGCTGGTGGGGCAGAGGGCGCGACTACATGCTCAAACGACTGAGGCCACGACGGCGACCGCGAGTCGCGGGAATGAAATTCCTCGTCGCCCGGGCCGAGCTCGTGGCCGTGCTCAACGAGATCGCGGATGCGCTCGCCGAACGTGCGCCGGCCGGCACCCCTCCGCTGTGGGTGACCAGCATCGTGCGCAGCGTCGAGCATCAACGACATCTCGGTGATCTCGGCTATTTCGCCTTGCTGCCCAGCTCTCACTGTTCGGGCTACGCGGCCGACGTCGAGTCGAACTGGTACGAGGCCTTCGGGGCCACCGATGCGCTGCACGCCGTTCTGTTGGAGTATCGCGACCGCGGCGTGCTGAACGTCATCGACGAGGGTCAGGCGTGGCACTTGTGCCTGAATCCGGAGCACGTATCCGCCTACGCCGCCTCGGCGACGGCCCTCAGGGGCTGACGTCGATGTGTGGAATAGCGCTCCTCGTCGGTACCGATGCCCGGGACCACTACTCGAGCTTCGCCACCATGATGGCGGCGGCGGCCCCGCGGGGCGAGGTCGAGGAGACCCTGGCCGCCGACGACGTGCTGATCGGTACGCACCGCCTCCGCATCGTCGACCGTGACCGAGCCGTGCAACCGTGGCTTTCCGCGGACGGCCGTTGGGCGCTCACGTACAACGGTGAGGTCTTCAACTTCGCCGAGTTGCGATCGCAGCTGATCGCCGAGGGCCGGCGGCTGCGCTCCTTCAGCGACACCGAAGTGGTCCTGGAGGGCATCCTCGCCTGGGGCGAAGATGCGCTGCTGCGTTTTCGTGGTGAGTTCGCCTTCGCCCTGATCGACCGGCGGGTCGGTCGCGTCTTCGTGGCCCGCGATCCTGCCGGGGTGAAACCCTTGTACTGGGCGCTTTCGGACGGCCGGCTGGCCGTCACGTCGGAGATCAAGGGTTTGGTCGGCTCTGTCGTTCAGCCGGGCGTGCCGCCGGGCGTGACCGTCCACGAGCTCGCCCCCGGACACTGCGGCTGGGCCGAGCCGGGGTCGGCACCGCAGGTGCATCCCTACGTCGATTTGTTGCGGCTTGGTGAGGATCAGGCGATGATCGACGACCCGGAGGAGGCCAGCGCGCTCGTCCGGAGCACTTACCGCGAGGCGATCCGGATGCGGGTCGACACCGATCTGCCCGTCGGCGTCGTGCTTTCCGGTGGGCTGGACAGCTCGTTGACCCTGCTGCACGTGGCCGAGTTGCATCCCGACTGCGTGGCGTTCACGATCGGGACCGCGGACAGCGAGGACGTCGCCTTTGCGCGGCGGCTGACCGCCGATCTCGGCGTACGACACGAGGTCGTGACCCTACGTCCCGGCGACATCGGCAAGGCTGACGTTCGCGAGGCCATTCGCGTCAGCGAGGCGACCGAGTACGGCGACATCATCAACGCCGTCGTGTCTCTGCGGCTCTTTCACGAGGTTCATCGCAGCGGCATCAAGATCGTTTTGACGGGCGATGGCTCGGACGAGCTGTTCGGCGGCTACGACATGTACCGCAACATCGATCCTGGGCAGGCCCGTGCCCTGTTCCTGCACAAGATCAGGCACCTGAGTCGTACCGAGTTGCAGCGCGTCGATCGCACCAGCATGGGGAACCGGGTCGAGGCCCGGGTGCCCTACCTCGATCTCGACATGCTCATGTTGGCGATGCGCATCCCGGTGTCGATGAAGATCCGCGACGGCTACGAGAAGGCGATCCTGCGCGACGCGTTCTCCGACGTGCTACCCGACTACATCCTCAAGCGCCACAAGAATCCCATGTCCCACTCCAGCGGACTGCACGAACGTATCCGGCTGTACCGGCCGCTGTTCGCCGGCATGTACCGCGCGTTCGGTTACGGCGCGGCCGGACCGATCCGACGCAACTTCTCCGACGTGCTGGCCGACTGCCGCCACGACCTGCAGCGCGCCGTGGTCGCCGCCGAGTCGCCGCGCGACTACACCGCGGCCGAGCACGCCCGAGATTTCGCCGGCGCGCTGAAGTGGAATGCCCTCGGCGGCCTTCGTGCTGCCGGACGACGACTGACGCAATGTGTCTGACGTGACGGCGGATTCTCCGGCCGACTCAGCGAGCGAGGCGTCCCGCCGGCTGATCTCGGCGAGCGCGATCATGGCCGCCGGCACGCTCGTCTCGCGGGTGGCCGGCTTCGGGCGGTTCGTGCTGTTGGCGTACCTGTTCGGGATCGGCACCCGTCAGGCCGACATGTTCGCGGTGGCGAACACGGTGCCCACCAGCATGTACATCCTGTTGGCCGGAGGTGTGCTGATCACGGTCCTCGTCCCGCAGATCGTGCGAGCCATCCGCAACGATCGTGACGGCGGCGCGGCGTACACCAACCGGATCCTCACCGGCGGAGTCATCGTCCTCTTCGTGATCACTCTTGCGCTGACGCTGGCCGTCCCGCTGATCATCGACCTGTACACCGCCGGCGGGTGGCGCCAACCGCAGCTCGCCGCGCAGTACGCATCGATGACCGCGCTGGCCTACTACTGCATGCCGCAGGTGTTCTTCTACGGCGTGTTCGTGCTGGTCGGCCAGGTGCTGAACGCCCGTGATCGGTTCGGGCCGATGATGTGGGCGCCGCTCGCCAACAACCTGGTGTCGATCGCCGTGCTGCTGTTGTTCTGGATCGTTTTCGGCCAGACGGACGCCGGCGCGCCGTTCACGGCCGGCCAGGAGCTGGTGCTCGGCCTCGGGTCCACGCTGGGCATCGCGGTCCAGGCCGCCGTGCTGGTCCCGTACCTCCGCGCCGTCGGGTTCCGATTCCAGCCGCGCTTCGACTTCCGACGCACCGGGCTCGGCCAGACGGCCCGGCTCGCGAAGTGGGCACTCGGCTTTGTCGTGGTCAATCAGATCGGGCTCGTGATCATCAACAAGGTCGCCTCGGCCGCCACCGTCCAAGGCTCCGGCGGAGGTGTCGCGGCCTACACCTACGCGTACGCGCTGTGGATCGTCCCGCACTCGCTGATCACCGTGTCGCTGACGACCGCGATGCTGACCAGCGCATCCCGCCTGAGCCTCGCCGGGGACCGGGCCGGCACCGCGGCCGAGGTGACCCGGACGCTTCGGCTCGCGCTGACCGCTCTGCTTCCGGCGTCGGTCGGGCTGGTGATCTTCGGTCTCCCGATCGCCCGCCTCGTCTTCGGATTCGGCGCGGGCCAGCGCGACGCCGATTTCGCCGGTTGGACGCTGATGGTGCTGGCCGTCGGACTCGTGCCGTTCACGTGTCAATACGTCTGCCAGAGCGCCTTTTACGCCATGGAGAACACGAGGACGCCGTTCTTCCTCCAGGTGCTGATCACCGCTCTGCAGGTCGCGCTGGGCGTTGTTCTGGCTGCCGTCGTCGGCGTCGACGCTCTTGTTGCGGCCTGCCTGGCCGGTGGCTACACGCTCGCCTATGCGGTCGGGGTCGCCGTCTCGCTGCGTCGGTTGCAGCGGGATCTCCGAGACCTGGCCCTTCGACCGTTGGCGCAGCTGTCCATGCGACTGGCTGTCGCTGTTCTACCGGGAGCGATGGTCGTCGGAGGGCTTGTCTGGTGGGTCGAGTCGTGGCAACCGGGCCAACTGGTCCGTGCCGCGACTCTCGTGGTTGCCGCGGTGCTGGCGATCAGCGCCTTCCTCGTACTCGCGCGAGCGCTCCGGATCGGTGAGGTGACCGAGATCCTGTCCACCCTGCGGCGGGGGCGGGTCAAACGGCGCGAACCGGGGGCCGGCAGGACGGCCGTCTAGCTCCGACGTTTCTCCCGTCCTCGGGAGTTTCGCCGGAGCTAGTGCCCGCTTCAGGGATCTATCTCGCCGGCGAGGTGCCCGGTCCTCGTCCTTACCCGCGAGCCGGTCCGTGCGGCGATGCGCCGAGTGACCGTGGCCCGATCACCTCGACGGCGAAAGGCCTCAGCACCGAGGTCCCGCTCGGGCCGGCCAACGGCTTGGATCAACCGTGCCTGGTCAGCTGCGACAACATCATCACCATCGACAAGGTCGCCCTCGGACGTCACGTTGGCTACCGGTTCGAGCGGCAGGAGGGCGACCTCACCCAAGCGATCGCCAACGCCTCTGCCCTGAGGCAGTGAATCCGCACCGCGTTACTCGGCAGCCAGTTGTCGCCTTTCGGCAGCCAAAGCAGCAACACGCTGCCACTCAACCGACCCTCGCTCCAGACGGATCAGTCCTGGGCTTCGTCCACGATCCGCCGGACGGTCTCGTCGGTGAGCTCAGACGTCCGCCGCTTCATGGCCGCAATATCCGCCGCATCGGTTCGAGCCCACTCGGCGGACAGCCGATCGTTGAGGTCGCCGACCAACTGTTCGATCCGTGCATCGCTCGCCTTCCGCTCGGCGTCGACCGCTCGCCGTACCGCTTTGGCCGCTGAGTCGACGATGCGCCGTTCGAGCAGGACAACGAACCCGACCAGGAGGAACGTCGTGCCCACCCCGGCGAGCACGCTCGCGACGTACGCCCTGCGCTCCGTCGGCGCGACCAGCACGAACCCCGCAGCGATCCCGACGAAGCCGAGCACGATGCACCCGATGATCCAGCCCCAACGGATGCGCATCCGCGCTTCCGGCATCCTCGGCTGGGTCACCCGACCAGCCTAGGCGGCCCCGCTACTCGGTGAGGCGGGCGGCGAAGCGACCGTTGGCGACCGGCGCTACCGGTCCACCGACCCAGTAGTGGCCACTCTGGGGGTCGCGGATGACCTCGATGGTGCTGGGCCGCCCGGTGAAGCGGCCCTGGGCGATTCTTAGCGGTGAACCCCCCGGAAACACCCCGTGCTCGACGAGGTAGCCGGCCGCCGGACCGGCCGCGCTTCCGGTGGCCACGTCCTCGACGCGACCGGCGTTGTCCCAGGTGCGGCCCTCGGGCGCCGTGGGATCGAGGACGTAGACGAACTTGGCTCCGCTCTCGGAGAGGAGCGCTTCGAAGCCAGGACTGGTGATCGTTGCCGCCGCCAGGTGCTCCGCGAGCACCGGAACGATCAGGTAGGGCAGTCCGGTGCTGACGACCTGCATGGGCAGGTCAGGGTGTGCGGCCGAACGGGGAAGCCCGAGG
Source organism: uncultured Actinomycetota bacterium (assembly GCA_963789345.1). Taxonomy (GTDB): domain Bacteria; phylum Actinomycetota; class Actinomycetes; order Propionibacteriales; family Propionibacteriaceae; genus Microlunatus. Next base: position 1,290,459 of record CAWBKR010000001.1, read on the forward strand.
GCGGCCCGATAGTGCTCGGCCAGCTCACCCGTCACGACCTGTCCGAACTGTGCCGGTCCCTGATCCGTCGACGCATCGACCCACCCGTTCTGGGTGTGCGTACGGGCGGTGAGCCGGCGACCACCCAGTTCCGTCGTCCATTCCTGCTCGACCGACGTGACGGGTAGCAGAGTGTGCAGCACCGACGCGGCGCCCAGCACGGGATGACCGGCAAATCCGAGTTCCTCGTCTTCGGTGAACACCCGCAGTCGTGCGGTTCGACCGGGCAGGTCGACGCCGCTCACAAACACCGTTTCGAACTGGCGAACCTCGCGGGTCAGCTCCTGCTGGACGGCGGTCGAGAGATCAGCAGTGTCGAGCACCACCACCAAGCCGTTGCCGCGAAAGGCATGACGGCTGAAGACGTCGACGTGCCAATACTCGAGGTTCAACACAGTATTCAACACAGCATTCATGGTTGCCGATCGGTTTGAAGGAGCGGTGCGAGGTGGCACCAGGAGATGAGCGATGAATTCGGGCGGCGGATCGGGTCTGACCTGGCATGACTCGCGTCATCGCGGACATCCCGTTCGAAGGAGGATCACATGTCTCTCGTGCGCGTTCACAACTTCTCCATTTCCCTCGACGGCTTCGGCACCGGTGAGGGACAGACCAAGGACGCCCATTTCGGCCACGCTGGGGACAGGCTGCACCAATGGATGTTTGCCACTCGGTGGTGGCAGCCCGGCGGTAGCGGCGGCGTCGACGACGTCTTCGTCCGCCAGCATGATCCGGGGATCGGTGCCGAGATCATGGGTGCCGGGAAGTTCGGTCACCCCGGATGGCGCGAGGATCCGGACTGGAAAGGCGCCTGGGGGCCCAACCCGCCGTTCCATACGCCGGTCTTCGTCCTCACGCATCATCAGCGCCCGCCCCTCGAGATGGAGGGCGGCACGACGTTCCACTTCCTCGACGCTTCGCCCGCCGATGCGCTCGACGCAGCCCGCGAGGCCGCCGACGGCCAGGACGTACGCCTCGGCGGAGGTCCCACCGTGATCCGCGAGTTCCTCGCCGCCGGGTTGGTCGACTACCTGCACACGGTGGTCGTGCCGATCCTGCTCGGCCGAGGAGTTCCCCTCTGGAGCGGCATCGAGGGGCTCGAGTCGGACTACACGGTCGAGGCCACCGCCTCGCCCAGCGGCGTCACTCACGTGACGTTCACCCGGGCGGGCGTTTGACTCGCGGGGCCGATTCGCCGCGTGTGCCGAGATGGCGCGTCAGTGGTCGTGACTGCGCCGGCCGAGGGTCTCCACCGGAGTCGCGCCGGGGCGGGTCCACTGCGGCACCGGCCGGCTGGTCGGGCCCCAGTTGGCGTTCCCGTTTGCGTCCGCGCGCCAGTACCAGCACGCGTGGCTCCCCTCCGGCCAGCCCTCGGGATTGTCCTCCCACACCTCACGGCGGCCGTAGGGGGTCATGTCGAGCAGGCCCAATGTCGTGTCGGCCGGCTCGTTGCCACGGCCCGTCGTGGCGTAGGTGCGGAACACGCGGTCGCCGTCGCGCAGAAAACAGATGAGGTGGCCCTCTTCTGCGAGGAGTGACGCCTCCACGCCCCGCACCGAGTACCAGGGCTGTCGGTAACCCATGAACTCGAGGTAGGGAGCCACCTCGCCCCAGGCGCCCGAGGTCAAGACGGCGAACGAGACGCCGCAGGCGTTGAGGTAGACGGCGTCCCTCAGATGCCAGAGATTGAAGGTGCAGCCCTCGCACTGCCCCTGGTGGGGCGCGCCGTCGTGCCACATGGAGTGGTAGACCACGAGTTCGTCGCGGCCCTGGAAGACGTCCAGGAACCGGACCGGGCCGTCGGGTCCGACGACCTCGACCGTCCCGTCGAGTTCCACCATCGGTAGCCGGCGGCGGGCTGCGGAGAGGGCGTCACCCTCGCGGGTGTGAGCCTTCTCGCGGATCAGCAGCTCGTCGCGGGCGGTCTGCCAGGTGGCCAGGTCAACGATTGGCGGGCGGCCGTCGCAGCGCGCTCGTCGGGTCGTTCGGCGTCCTTGTCATGGTGTCCTCCATGCTCTCTCGTGCCGGGCAGCGTCGTGCGACGGCCTACCACGGCTACCAGAACTGACTCGCCACGCGGCCGGAATTCATCGCTCGAGCCGACCGCGCCTCGACCGCCACGCCCCGACGCATCACGGGCGTGGCTTGACTCCGGCGAAACTCTCGACTGCGAGAGAGACTCCGGAGCCTCGCGGGCTCGAGCACTAGAGTGCTGCCGACCATTCAGGGACGAGAGGCTCCGCTCATGACCGGGTTTGATTGTCGCGCTCCGCGCTCCGCGGTCCTGACCGGAGCAGGATCTCGCTCGTTCGTCGCGATTCCCGACAACGAAGAAGCGTGTTGCCCGGAATCGTTCCTCACTCCCGAGAGGCTCCGCTCATGACCGGGCTCCGCGACGACTTCATCTGGGGCGCCGCTACGGCCGCGCACCAGATCGAGGGCGGTAACACCAACAGCGACTTCTGGGCGGTGGAGCACTCGGGTCACAGCCACTTCGCCGAGCCGAGCGGCGATGCCTGCGACTCCTACCACCGCTATCCCGACCGACATCCGGCTGCTGGCCGAGGCGGGCCTCAAGGCGTACCGCTTCAGCATCGAGTGGGCCCGGATCGAGCCGGCCCAAGGCGAGTTCAGCCGAGCACAGCTGCTGCACTACCGCGCCATGATCGAGTGCTGCCACGCGCACGGCGTGCTGCCGATCGTCACGCTGCACCACTTCACCAACCCGCGCTGGTTCGCCGAGGGCGGCGGGCTGCGGCGACCGGACGCGGTCGAGCGGTTCACCGCGTACGTCGACTACGTCAGCCAGATCCTGGGCGACGTCGACTGGGTGGTGACGATCAACGAGCCGAACATCGCCGCCCTGTTCGCGGACATGCACGCGACCCAGACACCCGCCGGCACCGAGGAGGCCGGGAGGACCCGATCTCGTTGCAGATGGCGCTGGCCGGCGGCCCGGATCCGGCCCTCGCCCCGATCCTGGCCGCCCAGCACCACGCCGCACGCGACGTGCTCCGCGCGAAGACGAACGCCAAGGTCGGCTGGGCCGTCGCCACCCAGGCCTTCATGCCCACCGAGGGCAACGAGGCGAAGTGGCAGGAGGTGTTCGACGCCTGGGAGGGCGTCTTCTTCGACGCCACCGACGGTGACGACTTCATCGGCATCCAGAGCTACACCAGCCAGCCGGTCGACGCGAACGGTCCGGTCCCGCACCCGCCGCATCCCGACAACACGCTGACCGGCTGGGCGTACCGTCCGGACGCACTGGCCATCAACCTGCGCCGGGTCTGGGAGCTCAAGGGCCTGCCGTTGCTGGTCACCGAGAACGGCATCGCCACCGCCGACGACGAGCGGCGGATCGCGTACGTGTCCGGCGCCCTCTCCGGGCTGAAGGACGCCGTCGCCGACGGCGTCGACGTGTTCGGCTACTGCTACTGGTCGCTGCTCGACAACTACGAGTGGGGCAGCTACGGACCGACGTTCGGGCTGATCGAGGTCGACCGGGACGGCGACTTCGCGCGGACACCGAAGCCCAGCCTGGCCTGGCTCGGCTCGGTCGCGGCCGGCAATGGCGAGCTGACCTGAACCCGTAGTCAGGCGCCGGTCTCGAGCACGGCGAGATCGCGTACCGCATAGCGGTGATGCTCGGCTTCTTCCTTCAGGATGACCTTGAGGCAGCGTCGCACGACGTACGTCTCATCGGGGTACGCGTCGGCCGGTTTGCGACGGCAAACCCGGTCGAGCTCGGCGACGGTGAGTCCGTCGACGACCCGCCGCATCGTGGCCATCCGAGCGAATCGCGGCACGAGTACGTCGTCGAGCGTCGGCGTGGCGTCGAAGGCGAGCCCGAGCTTCGCCATCTCGTCGGGCGGTGTCCCGCCGGCCGGAAAGCCCAACGGGTGGTACGGCGCCTCCTCCTCGAGTACCGCGTTGCCGAGCCAAGCATCGCTGGCGAACAACAAGTGCCGTTGGGTCTCGACCAGCGACCATTCGCCGTTGACCCGCTGGTGCAGCCTGCTCTCGGGCCACAATCTGGCGCGGTCGAGCGTCGCCTCCCACAGCGCCTCGATCGCATCCCAGGCACGCCGGTAGTCGGCGGGGGAGGCAGCATCGCGCGCCAACACCCGCGCAGGCTCCTGCCGGTCCAACTCGGCCTCGACGTAGGCAGTCACCTCGACGTCGTTGACGACGACACGCTCGAAGTCCCCACCGAGGTAGACGTCGCTCCCATAGCAGTCGACGATCTTCAGACCGCTGACCTGGCAATCACGGATCTCGAGGCCGGCAAGGTCGCACAGATGGATCCGAGCACGACGGAACTGGTCACTGTGGGTGTACTCGGGAGCCATCCAGGCAGTATCCCGTCAGGTTCGGGTGATGGCGGCGCGGACCGCGTCGAGGACGGCGTCGGGACGTTGGTTCTGTACGTAGTGGGTGGTGCCAGGGACCGTGATCAGCTCAGCACCGTTCACGCTGGCGGCGAACAGCGCCTGGCTCTTCCGCTGGGCCTCGTTGATGCTGTCGAGCTCTGCCTGGGTGATGTCGAGGCCCGCGGGCAGCGGGTCGTCACTCATCCGGACCTCACCCCGACGGACGAGGACCACGGGGATGTCGGGGAGGGGCGGGGCGGATTCGATCTCGTCGAAGAGCCTGCCGATGTCGTAGGACTCGAGCGGGTACCCGGGCACGGCCGTCGGGTCGATGCGGAAGACTCTCAGCGTTTCCCAATGCTTGGCGCTGACCAGGTTCCGGTTGGCGGGCAGCGGGGAGTCCACGATGACCAGAGCACTGACCTCCTCCGGGTAGGTGCGGGCGTACAACACGTTGAGGGTGCCGCCGAGGGAGTGCCCGACCAGTACGTAGGGCCCGGGCACGTTGGCGGCCGCCAGCAGGCCGTGCAGCTCAGTAACCACCTCGGCGGGATCGCGCGGCATGGGAGCCGAGTCGCTGCGTCCTCGCTGCGGGGCATCGGCGAGGACGACTTTGCCGCTCGCGCTGGTTGTGGTGATCATCGACCCGGGCCGGTCGTAGACGCAGACCCGATTCGTCGTGGCGAGCCCGGGTCGAACCGCAAGCGCCGCCGTGTCGGTGAGGCTCCAGATGTCTCCGGCATTGCCGAACCCGGACTGCAGGACCACCGTCGGGCTCTGGGTACCGCTGCACTCCAAGTGCAGGGTGCGTCCACCGACCTCGATCTCGGCGATGCCGGAGGCGGAGTTGGACGCCGAGTCCGAGGCCGAGTCTGAGGCCGAGCAGGCCGTGGCGAAGAGCGCCACGACGACAGCCGCGCTGAGCAGCACGGTCACCAGTCGGCGCCGGAGATGCCTGACCCCGGATGGCGTACTCGACGACGTTCTCTCGATTCGGCTGCCCACACCCGAGAGGCGTTCACCCGAGTGGAACGATTTGTTCCTTTTCGCTCTCGCCGGTCAGCTCAGGATGTCGGGCCGTCGGTGGTGTCCACCCGCCACGACAGCGCAACGGACGGCTCCGGCAGGTAGAGGCACTGCCGGCCGGTACGGACGGACTCCTCGAGGTGGGTACCGAGCAGCGGAGCCTGGACGGTGATCGCCGCGATGGCTCGTCGGAGGCTCCGCGCCACGTTGATGCGGGCCCGTTCGGCGTCGGACCCGGTCGGGCGGTCGCGACCACCCAGTCCCACGGCCCGCTTCAGCTCCCGCAGCAGCGCATCCATCTCGACGTGCGCGCGTTCGCTGCGCACGGGATCTCCTGTCACCTCGGCCTCGTCGATCTCGGCCTGGAGGTCGACCAGACGCCGGCGGTACTCACGCTTCGCGCGGGCGTCGAGGCCCGGGCCGAGATCGGCGGCGATCGGCGCGTCGGTCCGGCCGGCGAGCTCGAGGGCCGTCACCTCGACGCCCGGTGCGGCCAGCAGTCGAGCGAGCTGTCCGAGCCCATTGTTGTCCGGAACACGGGCCTCCCCGAGCGGAGTGCGGAGCACCCAGGTCGGACCGTCGCAGCGCATCGACGCCGTGACCGGCGACTCGCGCGCGATCCGGGGATGTGCGCCCTCGGGCTCCCGGCGGAGTACGCCGCAGGTCGCCGCGATCGCCCGTGCCTCGGCGCGCATGGCTTCAGGGTCGTCAGCATCGGGTCCACTGGTGCTTTCGCCGGCGCGTTCGACGGCGTCGGCCAGGTGATCCAGGCAATGGACCAGCAGCGGCGGCGACGGCATCGAGCGGGCGAGAGCCACCGCCTCGCGCAGATGCCGTACGGAAGACGCCTGGTCACCGTCGAGGGCAGCGAGGCGGCCGAGCACGTCGTCGACCGGTAGCCCGGCGCTGTGGCCGCCGCCGACGTTCAGCAGTCCGGCGTACGGGAGCAGCGCCCGGTAGCAGGCGGCGGCGTAGCTGGTGGCGCCCGCGCGGGCGACCGTGTCGGCGAAGACCCGCAGCAGGTTGTCGCCCGTCATCGACCGAAGGAGCACGTCGGGCTCGGGTCCGTAGCGGTGCAGCACGTCGTGCACGCTGGCCTCGTCGCCGAACAGTTCGGCGCCGAACCCCCGCTGGACCTGGAAGACCGGCGAGGGCATGTCCGCGATCATCTCCGAGGTGATGCGGTGGAGTTCCTCGGCGCGAGCGTCCGGATGGCCGTAGAGGTCGACCAGCATGACCCGGTGGATCGCCTCGCACCCGGTCACCACCACAGCCTCGATGTGACCGGTGCCGACGCGCACTGCCTCCTCCATCGACGTGGTGGCGGCCTCGCGGCTCCCGCTCAGAGCGAGCAGCGTGGTGCGTTGGACCAGCGTGGTGTGACGCCACGATGGTGACGGGAGGAGGGCGGCGAGCACCTCGGCGCGCCCGAGGGCGTGGCGGGCGGGGCCGAGGTCACCGCGGTTGAGGTGATGGCCGGCACGGCGTTGGTGCCCGTATACCGCCAGGTCCGGCCGGCCGGCCCGCTCGGCGAGACCGACGACCTCGTCGGCCGCGACGAGAGTGGCGTCCATCTCGTCCGGGTTCGGTGGGGCCATCAACTGGTCGAGCAGAGTCTGGGCGACGAGGACGGGATCGCCCGTCGACCGAGCGACCGCGACCGCATCGTCCGCCCACACCCGCACCCGGTCGGTCGCGTCGACATCGGCGCGACCGACGATCGTGAGGCGGCTCAACAGGGTCGCGCGGAGGTGCTGCTCGTCGGCCGGGAGCGCGTCGAGCGCGTCCTCGAGCCGGCGCATCCTGGGCGGGTCGGGCACGAACGCGGAGGCGAACAGGTTGGCGCCGATCTCGGCCCGGGCCCGGAGCACGGGGTCCGCCGACGTTCGGGCCAGCTCGGCAGCCTCCTGGTAGCTGGGCAGCGCCCGGTCGAGGTCGCCGAGCCAGCTCAGGACGTCGGCCAGGTCGAGCGCGACCCTCGCTCGCAGGTCCGGTGGCTCCACGAACGCGTCGGCCATCTGTTTGGCCTCGGCCAGCAGGCCGGCGGCACGGGTCTGCTGGCCGGCGGCGACCAGCTCCGCCGCGACGTCACAGGTCGAATCGACGGCGTCGGCGATCCCGGTCGCCGTGGCGACGGCTCGCAGTCGGTGGCGGGCGGCCGAAGCCCGGGCGTCGAGGCCGTGCACCGCCTCCCAGGCGGCCGCCAGCCGGGAGTGCAGCTCGTAGGAGTCGCCGAGGCGCGCCGCGGCCTCGGCGAAAAGGGCATGGCGGAAGCGCACACCTCCCGGAGACACGGCCTCGAGCATGCCCTCCTGCAGGGCCGGCCCGAGGAGCTCGATGAGGGCTCCGCTTGACCGGTCGGCCGCGGCCGCGATCAGTTCGAGCCGGGTGTCCGACCCCGCGACGGCGGCGGTCGCCAGCACCTGCCGCGTCGCGTCGTCGAACCGGTCGAACGAACGGGTGAGGAGCTCGCTGACGACCGCGCTGCCATCAGGGGAGCGTACGAGCTCTTGGACGAACAGCGGATTGCCGCCCGTCCGGGCGTGCAGCTCGACGGCATCGATCGGGCTGTCGATCGGGCTGTCGATCAGGTCTGGCGACTCCGCCGCCGCGAGCTGGCGAACCGCGTCGACGTCGAGCCCATCGAGGGCGATCATTCGTGACGAACGACGCAAGTCGTCCAATTGGGGCATGTCCGGCTCGCGGTCCCGGCTGGTGGCGACGAACGCAATCGGTGCTCCGTCCACGGCCCGGGGCAGGTGCTGGAGCACCCAAACGGCGGTGGGGTCGGCCCAGTGCAGATCCTCGAGGACGACGAGCGCCGGCGCGCACGCAGAAAGCGCCTCGGCCAGCGATTCGAGGTGGTCCCATCGACGCCCCTCGGCCGGGACTGTGAGGTCGCGGAACGGCTCGATGCCGAGCGAGCGGTGGACTCCGAGCCAGAGCTCCATCGGCTCCCGCCAGGTCCGGTCGGCGTCACCCCGCAGCACCCGCATGCCTTCGGCCCGCGCGATCGCCGCACCTTCGTCCACCAGACGGGTCTTGCCGATGCCGGCCTCGCCGATGACCAGTGTGAGACCGGGCCTGCCCGATCGGGCGGCATCGAGCGACGCCCGCAGGCGCGCCACCTCGCGATCCCGGCCGACGAGCGCGCCCGCGACTTCCGCGGTCCCCGGCACGTCTTGAGTGCGCATGCCCTGATCGTGTCAGATGACGACGGTCTCAGGTCCGGCACTGAGATCCGTCGCCGAAGCGGACTCGCCGCCGACGGGAGACAACGCAGGATCGAGGTACGGATCGGGTGGGGACATCGAGCAGCCTTTCGGTGATCGGACCGGGTCGTGCGGGGATCGGGCGTCAGGACGCGGAGTCGCCCGAGCTCCGGGCTAGATCGCTCGCTGTTCGGGTGGCGGTGATGACGGTCAGTGGAGTGTCGGTTCTGCGCCTGAGGCGGTGCGGAGGTCCCAGGCGAGCCAACGTGAGAGGCCCGGCGGCAGCGTCGACAGGAGGATCTCGTCGAACCGCCGTTCAGCCAGGGTGATCTCGACGGCCCTCATCGGATCAGCGTCGCCCACCGCGCCGTCAGCCGCCGCGCCGATCTGGCGGAGCCGTTGCAGCTCGGTGTCGAGATTGGCCTGCGCCTCGGCAATGCCTAGCTCACGGCTGTGGCCGTCGGCCGCGCTGGGCACGACGTCGGGGTCGACGGGGAAGGCGAAACTGAGCGCGTTGAAGTCGTTGACCAGATGGGTCGTTGGCGTGGCCGGCACCAGCACCCAGAACTCGGCCGGACCGCGCGACATCCTCTCGCGGATCGTGTCCAGCAGCTCCGGCCCGCCGAGCGTGTGGTTGGCGACCACGAGGTACTGCTCCACAACACGTCTCCGCAGTCGATCCGCGAAGGTCCGGCGCAGCGGGACTGCCGATGACCGGGCAACCACCAGGAAAGCGACGAGCGAGCCGACCACACCGGCGATCATGACCCAGATCATCGGCGCAGCCGTGGCGCTGCCACCGGAGCTCGCGAGCGGCGCGGAGGTGGCCATCGCAACGGCCTGAACCACGCCCAGGACGGCAGAGGCGGCACCGGCGACCTGCGGGGCCTGACTGGCGGCCAGGGCGCTCGCGTTACCGAAGATGAACGCCTGCACGGCCATCAAGACGAGGAATCCGACACAGGTGAGCAGCAGTGGAGTGTCGAGGCGAACACCCCGACCGACAACACCACGACGGCCACGGTGGACAACGTGAGACCGAATCCGATCAGGGTCCGCGGTCGGAACCGACCGACATCTTGGCGTTGAGGATCGACAACAGGACCTGCGACAGGGCGGTGCCGGCGAAGAAGAGCGCAAAAGGCATCGGTTGAAGGCCGTTCTGCTCCTGCAAGACGTAGGAGGAGTTCGCGATGTAGGCCATCATCGTGAAGCCCGACAACGACGCGGTCAGGGTGTAGCCGACGAACAGCCGGATCCGCAACACCTGCCTCAGTCCTGAGGTGAACTGACGCACACCGCCGCCGTGCCGTCGCTCCCGCGGTAGCGACTCGGGCACGAACACGATGGCGGTGATCACCATCAACAACCCGTAGCCGACCAGAACCCAGAACACGGTCCGCCACGTGCCGCCCAGCGTGAGCACGGCTCCGCCGAGGATGGGGGCCACCATCGGGGCCAGCCCGCCGAGCGCCATCATGATCGACATCACCTTGGCCAACACGTCGCCGTGCCCGACGTCGACGACCACGGCGCGTGCGACAACGGCAGCAACACCGCCCCCGAACCCTTGCACCACCCGGAAGATGATCAGCCAACCGATCGACGGCGCCAAGGCACACCCGACGGCGCCGAGGGTGCAGATCAAGGCACCGGCAATGATCGGCAACCGCCGACCACGCTGGTCCGACAGCGGTCCACCGAGCAGCTGTCCCAACGCCATGCCCAGGAAGAACGTCGTCAAGGTCAGACCCACCAGCGACGCCGATGTGGCCAGGTCGGTCGTCACCCGTGGAAACGCCAGCGTGTACATATCGGTCGCGAACGGCGGTACAGCACTCTGCAACGCCAGCGTCAAACCAACGAGGTCGACACCGCCGCACCAGCCGCGGCACCTGCTCCCTCCCGAGCAAGAGACCTCGAAGCCGAGGATGGCGGGGGAGAGGGCGGCGGAGAGGGCGGCGGAGAGGGCTGCGGAGAGGGCTGCGGCGAGTCGCCGCGAGCGGTCATCGGTGCAACTTCGAATGTCCCGACGGCCTGCAGCGTCCCGGAGCCTTCGATACCGCCGCCGCCTTTCTGGTCATCAGGCCGCCCCCGCCGTCACCGGCTCCGGTGTCTGCATGCTCTGGCGTAGCCGACGCAGGCCGTCCGAGAACCTGGCGAAGTCGACTTCCGGGGCCGCCGGGCCCAGGAGGGCGACCAGGGCAGCCTCGAACGTGGCATCGGCGGCTCGCAACCAAATTGCGCCGCGACCGGTCAGCCGAATCACGTTCGATCGACCGTCAGTCGGGCTCGGATAGCGTCGGCACAGGCCGGCGGCCTCGACCCTGTCCACAACCTTGCTGGCCCCACCGACGGTGATCGACAAGGTCCGCGAAATGTCCAGCACCCGGCAGTCACGTGTGGCATCCACCACCTGCAGGACTTCCACCCAGGCCAGTGGCACCCCATGCGCTCGTTGCACGCTCGCCTCCACCCGATTCCACAGCTCAGTCTCGAGCCGCACCAGGTCGCGAAAAACTACAACGAGGTCGACGTCCACAGCTGCACCCTATCGCCCAAGTAGATTCCATGGAATGCAAATATGCGTCAGCCCGACACCGACACCGTGCGACCGATCATCGAGCCCTGCTCGACGAGATCGGCGTGGACGCGCGCCACGCCGCGGCGCGAGACCTTGCGCCGGCGCGTGCTCCCGTCCGTCGACACGAAGTGGGCGTCGGAGTCGTCGTCGCTGAGGTACACCGGCTGCACGATGGTCCAGTCCAGCCCGGAACCGCGCAGCACGCCCTCCTGGACAGCGGTGTCGCCGATCTGAGGGGCGAGGAGAAGGGCGAACAGCAGCCGGTCGGTCACGCCGAGCAGCTTCCGGGTTTCGCCGACGCCGTACGAGGACTGCACGACGATGCGGCGGATGCCGGCGCGCCGAGCGGCCGCGACGACCGCGGCAGTGCCGCGCGAACGGACGTCTCCAGGGGTGTGCTGAGTTCCGCGCACGCGTACGCGCAACGCGGACTCCGAGATGCCCAGCGTGACGACGACGGCGCCGTGACCGGGCATGACCCGATCGAGCAGGTCGGCGTCCGTCGCGTCGCCGTCGATCGGGTCGAGGCCCGGACGGGGTGAAAGCGCTGATGCGTGCCGGGCGAGAGCGGTCACGCGGTGGCCGCGCTCCAGCAGGGCGTCGCAGACAGCGCGGCCTGAGCCGCCGGTCGCGCCGATCACGAGGATGTCCATGAAGTGCTCCGATCATGTGATGGGGTACGCCCGATCGAGCGCAGTTCGACTCTCGCAAGATGACGCTGGATGATCTATCGTCAGACGTACAAAAAGATTGATCGATCGTCCAGGAGTTCAGATGACCGTGATCATGCCGTGGGAACACGCGGATCCACTCACCGAGGCCCTGTACCAGGTGCGCATGCGCGGGGCGTTTTACTCGTGGACCGAGGCCTCCGGCCCGGGCTCGGTCGAGATGCCGCAGCTGCCCGACACGCTGACCTTCCACATCGTCGCGCGTGGAACCGCCTACCTCGAAGTCGACGGGCAGGATGCCGTCGCGCTCCCGGCGGGCGAGCTCGCGCTCGTGCCACGTGGGATCGGCCATCGCGTGTCCACGGCGCCGCACGCGCCGCTTGCTCGGGCGGGCCGATCTGCTGCCGCAGACGATGCTCGGCGAGTCCTTTTCGATCCTGCGGTTCGGCCCGGCGGACGAGGAGGCACCGCTAGCCATGCTCTGCGGCGTGGTCGCGTTCGACTCGTCCGCCGTACACGGTGTGCTCGCGGTGCTGCCGCCGATCATCCGCGTCGACTCGGCCGCTCACCCGATGATGGCGGCGCTGCTGCCGTTGCTGGCCGGCGAGCTGCGGGAGCCGCGTCCCGGCGGCGACGCCGTCGCGACGCGGCTCGCCGACGTGCTCGTGGTGGAGACGGTGCGCGCCTGGCTCGCCGAGCAGGAGGACGAGGCCACGGGATGGCTGGCGGCTCTCCGCGATCCTCAGCTCGGCCCGGCGATCGCGGCGGTGCACCGCACTCCCGGGTACCCCTGGACCCTCGGCGGGCTGGCCGGGCGCGCGCGGATGTCGCGGTCGGGCTTCGCCGCACGTTTCACCGACGTGGTCGGCACGCCGCCGATGGCGTACGTCGCAGCGACGCGGATGCGCGCGGCCCGGGCGATGCTCGCCGACGGCGCGACGGTGGCCGCCGTCGCCGGCGCATCCGGATACGGCTCGGAAGCCGCCTTCAGCCGGGCGTTCTCGCGGATCACCGGGCTGACCCCCGGGCGCGTGCGGCGCGCTGCCTGACGAGCAATCGATCCTCCTATGGGTGACCCTCGGATCTGCTCTCGGCAGATCCGCTGCCAGCAGCAATCCCTTCTGATGTTGGGTCCTCGCGACCAGGGTGGACGTCAACCGATCAAGGAGCACAACCGTGATGATGACCATGAACGGCGTCCTGCCCGCCGCCGGGACATTCGACGATCAGCTGGCGGCGCGTCTGCTGCACCAACGCATCGTGGTGTTAGGTGCTGAGGTCGACGATCCGATCGCCAATCGCATCTGCGCCCAGCTGTTGTTGTTGTCGGCAGAGGACCCCAGACGCGACATCAGCCTCTACATCAACTCGCCGGGAGGATCGGTCAGTGCCGGTCTGGCGATCATGGACACGATGCGGCTGATCCCCAACGACATCAGCACGCTCGCGATGGGACTTGCGGCCAGCATGGGCCAGTTCCTGCTGTCTGCTGGGACGAGGGGCAAGCGATTCGCGCTGCCGCATTCTCGCGTCCTCATGCACCAAGGTTCGGCCGGCATCGGCGGTACCGCGGTCGACATCGAGATTCAGGCACAAAATCTCGAACACGTACGCGACACCGTGCTCGCCTTGATCGCCGAGCACACCGGGCAGCCGCTGGCCCGGATCGAGGCCGACTCCGAGCGGGACCGCTGGTTCACCGCATCCGAAGCGCGGGAGTATGGCCTCATCGACGAGGTCATCACCACCCTCGACGACGTGGCTCCCGGCGGCCGATCGCTCGTAGGGCTGGGCGGGCGGTCACAGTGAGCAGCTACACGATTCCCCATGTCGTCGAGAAACGACCGAGCGGCGAGCGGGCCCTCGACATCTACAGCCGGTTGCTGTCGGATCGGATCGTCTACTTGGGCACGGAGATCGACGACGGTGTGGCCAACGTGATCGTCGCGCAGTTGCTGCACCTCGACTCGGAGAGCGGCGAGTTGGAGATCGACCTCTACCTCAACTCTCCCGGCGGTTCGATGACGGCGATGCTGGCGGTCTACGACTGCATGCAGTTCACCGCGGCGCCGATCGCCACGACGTGTGTCGGCCAGGCCGCGTCCGCGGCGGCGGTGCTGCTGGCGGCCGGCTCGCCTGGGCGTCGCTCCATCCTTCCGCACGGCCGCGTGCTGCTGCACCAGCCGTCGACGCAGGGACAGGGTGCCTTGCCTGATCTCGTCCTCCAGGCCAAGGAGATCCTGCGGGCGCGGGCCCAACTCGAGGAGGTGCTCGCCCGGCACACGGGTCAGCCGATCGACGGCATCCATCGCGACACCGACCGCGACAAGGTTTTCACCGCCGACGAGGCCATCGCCTACGGGCTGGTGGACCAAGTGATCAACAGCCGCAAATCCGCCGGGTGATCACGAAGTCGTCGATCCATCCGCTCAGAGCAGAACCGGGCCGCCTGGTCTCGTTCTCGGGGATAGCTTGGATAAATGGGTGACGTCGTGCCGCTGCACCATCCGTTCTCCACCCGGTCGCCGATGGGCGGCCGAGACGATCGAGCGGGCGGTCCTGGTCCGGCGTCGCCGGCGGCGGCGCCGCCAACGGCCCCGGCAGACCCGCTCTGGCGCGAGATGGCCGGTCAGACCCTGCGCGCCACCCGGCACGTGCGCGGGCAGACGCTCGCCAAGGTGGCGGCCCGCGCCGGTGTCTCGGTGCAGTACCTGTCCGAGGTCGAGCGCGGACGCAAGGAGCCTTCGTCGGAGGTGCTCGCTGCGGTAGCCGGCGCACTCGACCTCACCTTGTCCGATCTGCTCTTCGCCGTGACGCGTCGGGTCGAGTCGTTGCGCGAGCCTTCTTACCGTCGAATCACCACCTCGCGTCCGACGGGTCCGGTGGTCCTGGCGGCCTGAGGGGTGGCACGCGCACTTCGAGGTCGACGTGCTGTACACCCGAGCCATCTTGTGGTGGCGAGCAGGAGCAAAGGGCCGTTCTGAGGGTCCTGTGGCGACCAATTGCTCCTTCTCGGTGAGTCCTTGAGGATCTCACCGTTTCAGCAGAACCGTGACCGGACCCTGACGCGACCCTGACACCGGTGCGGATCGTGGTCAGCGCCGGCGAAGAACGCCGGCTGGGGACCGCGAGGTGACCCACATCAGAGAGGGCACGAAATGACCACCACTCGAAAACTGCATTCCCGGCTCGCCGTCGCGACGCTGCTCACCACGCTGGTCGCCGCCGGCACGATGGGCGTGCTCGCCGAGCCCGCGGCCGCGGCCGTGCCAGGGTTGACGATCATGACCGTCACCAGCGCTACCGACTCCAACGACCACAAGAGCGCGCGGGCGGACTGCCCCGACGACACCGTGGCGATCGGCTCGGCAGCGACCATCCAGGGCGGGCTCGGCCAGGTGAACATCGAGTCAGTTGTCCCGTCGACCGACAGCGTGAGCGCACTCGCGTACGAGGACGCCAACGGCACCGGCAACCAGTGGTCGGTCACGGCGCAGGCGATCTGCGCCGAGCCGCCCTCCGGACACGTGATCGTCTACGCCACCAGCCCTCAGAACGCGGTGAACAAGTCCGTGACTGCCAACTGCCCGGGCAACACCGTCACGATCGGCTCGGGAGCCCTGCTCGCCGGAAGCTACGGCGACGTCGAGCTCGAGGAGGTGCGGCCGGATCTGGCCAGCGTGACGGTGACCGGCAACGAGATCGGTGCCGGCACGGCGATCCCGTGGTTCGTGGTCGCGTACGCAAGCTGCGCCGACCCGCTGCCGGGTCTCACGACCGTCTCCGCGAGCAGCCTGAGCACCGCGGCGAACAAGAGCGTCGTCGCGACCTGCCCGGTGGGCACCGAGGTGCTCACCGCCGCCGGGAGGCTCGACAACGGAGGCGGCCGGGTCCTGCTCGACGACCTGTTCGCTGACACGACCAGCGTGACCGCGACCGGGCAGGAGACCGGCAACGGCACCGGGACCCCCTGGCTGGTGCAGGCCACTGCGGTCTGCGCCACGCGGTAACCGGGCAGGAACCCACGGGCAGGCAAGGCCACAGTCGGGCGGTCGCCATCCAGCGGCCGCCCGGCTCCGTCGCCGATCGGTCAGGGGGTCAGGCGGTGCAGGTCTCTGGGAAAGAGAGTCACCGTACGGACGTTCTCCAGGCCCAGGAGTCGTGCCGTGAACCGCTCGAGCCCGATGGCGAAGCCACCGTGGGGCGGCATGCCGTACCGGAACGCCTGCAGGTACGACGTGTAGGTGGCGGGGTTCTCGCCGCGGGTCTCGATGGCCCGCAGATAGTCGCCGTACCGGTGCAACCGTTGACCACCGGTGACGAGGTCGACCCCGCGGAACAACACGTCGAAGCTGTTGGACCTGCGAGGATCGTCCGGCTGCGGGTGAGTGTAGAAGCGTCGCTGGCGTGCTCCCGGGCCGGCCAGCTCGGCGGTAGCGTCCGTACGGGTTTCATGATCGTGCCGGCTCACCGACCCACGCGCACCCTTACGTCGACACTTGCACCCCCACATGAGGGTGCAAGTGTCGACGTAAGGGTGCGCCTAGGTGGTGGGCCGGGCCGGCGCCGGCGTCACGCGACGGCGGTCCCCTCGAGCTCGACGAGTTGGCCGGGGATCGCCAGCCTGCTCACCCCCAGCATCGTGGTGGTCGGTGCCACCCCGGCGGCGCCCAATCGCGACGCCAGCACGCCGTAGTGCTGGAAAAGCAGATCGACGTCGGTGGTGTAGACGTTGAGCCGGACGAGGTTCGCCAGGGACATGCCGGCCTCGGCGAGCACGGACTCCAGGTTGTCGAGGCTCAGCGCGACCTGTGCCGCCATATCACCGGCATGCTGGGGTTCGCCGTCGCCGCTCATCGCGGTCTGCCCGGAGCAGTACAGGGTGCGGGTGTGCCCGGAGACGAGCTCACCCTGGTTGAATCCCATCTTCACCGACCAGGTCACCGGGTTGACCGCCGTTCGTTCAACCGTCTGCTCCATTGCCACATCAGCTCCATTCGATCCAGCGCGAGTCCGTACGCCCACTAGCGTCGCAACAAAACACGACACCCTTGGTCGTGTATTTCCGTAGGGTTCTCGTGTGCGCGCCGACCGGTTGGTCTCGCTGGTGCTGCTGCTGCGCCAGCGCGGTCAGTTGACTGCCGCCACGCTGGCCCGCGAGCTGGAGGTATCCACCCGTACGGTGTTGCGCGACATCGAGGCGCTGTCCGCGGCCGGCGTCCCGGTCTACGCCGAACGCGGCCGGCACGGCGGGTTCGCGTTGTTACCCGGTTTCCGAACCCAGCTCACCGGACTGAACCACGACGAGGCCCTTGCCTTGCTGGCCGCCGGATCGGGGCGCGGCGAGCAGGTGTTCGGCCTCGGCTCGGCGCTCGCTTCGGCCGTGCGCAAGGTGGTCGACGCGCTGCCCGAAAGCCATCAGGCCACCACAAATGACGGGGCTCAGCGATTTCTCATCGACCCGGAGAGCGACCTGCTCTCACGCCGGCTGGTCACCGAAGAGGTGCCCGGCACGGCCATGGTCGAGATCCGGCGCGCGGTACTCGCCGGACACAAGTTGCGCATCCACTACGCGGCCAGTGACCAGAAACCACAGTGGCGAACGGTGGACCCGATCGGTCTGGCAACCGTACGCGAGCGGAGCTACCTGCTGGCCACAAGATCGGGCGAGGACCGCACCTACCGGCTGTCGCGGGTGTTGGCCGCCGAGGAACTCGCGGAACCGGCACAGCGCCCAGACCAGGTCGATCTGGACCGGGTCTGGCGAGAACGCAGCACGCAGTTTCGGACCGGAGGCGACCAGGTCACCGTGCTGGTACGGGTGAACCCGGCGCGGCGCGAGGAACTGGTGAGCACCGCGCTGACCGCCCGCGCCGAGAAACCCGACGCCGATGGCTGGCTGCGACTGGAGGTGACCTTCCAAGACTCACGACACGCCGAATGGGCGCTGTGGCAGCTCACCGCAGACGCGGAAGCCCTTGCCCCGCAGTCGTTACGCGCCGCCCTGCGCGACCGCGCCGCCGCGATTGCCACCTCCTACGGAATGTCGTCCTGAGCGTTCCTTGGGTGGCGGGTTCGTCGTCCGAGTGCCGTCCTCAACGGAGGTGATGGCTACGGTGACCGCCATGAAGGCCCGCGCACTGATCCTCGTCGAGGGCGCCAGCGACCGGGTGGCGGTCGAGACCCTCGCGGCTCGGCTCGGGCGCGATCTCGGTGCCGAAGGAATCGAGGTGGTTGAGCTCGGCGGAGCCACCAACGCCGCCAAGTACCTCGTGGCGACGCTGCGCGACAGCGACGGCCCGCGGCTCGCCGGGCTGTACGACGACGCGGAGGAGCGCTTCTTCGCCCGGGGTCTCGAGCAAGCCGGCCTCGGCCCCGTGGAGGACCGCGGTCGTCTCGAAGAGCTGGGCTTCTTCGCCTGCGTGGTCGATCTCGAGGACGTACTGATCCGGGCGGTCGGCGAGCGCCGCATGCTCGAGGTCATCGACGAACAGGGCGAGCTCGCGTCGTTCCGGCTGCTGCAACGTCAGCCGGCGCAGCGCGCCTGGACTCAACACCGACAGCTGCGTCGCTTCCTCAGTGCGCGGTCGGGTCACAAGAGTCGCTACGCGCGACTGCTGGTCGAGGCGTTGGACCTCGACCGGGTGCCGCGCCCGCTCGCGGAGGTGCTCAGTCGCGTATGAGCACGCCGATCGGCTCGCGCCTCGCGCTCGAGCAGGTTCTCACGTGATCATGGCCGGGTCCGGCGGCGGGCGCGGCGGCTGGCCAGCAGCATGCGGACCAGGTACAGGGGTGTGGGTGGATTCCAGCCGAGTTGTTGGCCCATGGCCAGGTCGTCGCGGTTGGCCCAATGTTCAGCGACTTTGCCGTCGCTGATGCGGAACCAGTGGGTCTGGGTGACCGCGAAGGTCCGGCCGGTCGGCGGGAACACCGCCGCGATCTCGGCGTCGGGTCGGTAGGCGACGAAGGGCCCGGTCTGCCGTCCGGACATGGTCGCGTGGACGACGACCAGGTCGTGGTCGTGGGCGACATCATGAACCTGCCAGGTCAGGTCACTGAAGGCGGTGCGCAACCAGCGGGCGGTGGCGTAGAGCGCGGCCGGCCCTGTAGCGCGAGTGTCCGGTGGCTCGGTCTTGGCCTCCCGGTTGACCGCGTCGGTGGTGTACAAGGCTTGGAAGTCGGCGAGTGTGCCGGATCTCATGGCGTGCATGGAAGCGATGGCGACGGCGGTGTCGTCGTCAGCAGCCACCGGGTGCCTCTCTACGCGGTGATCAGCTGGCGGAGCGGAAACTCGGGAGGTCTCGGGCATGACGAATCGTCCCTTCGATAGTTGGGTGATAGTCGGTTCGCGAGTGGATGATCGTTGGTGTCAGTCGGCGTAGAGGCGGATCTCGATTCCGTCGGGATCGTGCAGGCCCACGAGCACTGCTCCGCCCTCGTGACCCTGGACGAGTCCGCCGTGCGGCTCGCCGAGGTCGTCGAGCCGTGTGCTCCACTGCTCTACCTCGTCCCGACTCGACACGAGGAGCGCGACGGCGTCGAAGCCCGACAGTGACCGGGCTCGGACCGGGTCGCGCCGCAGAGCGACTTGAGGCTGGCAATCGTCGCGTCGCAGGGCGACTCCTTCGACGACACCGTCCTCGACGAACTCGATCACGGTCTCGAAGCCCAGGACCCGGTGGTACCAGGCTCGGCTGCGAGGAACGTCGCTGACCGGCAGCTTGATGTGGTGGATGCCGCTGATCACGCCAACCCTCGTTTCTTGTAGTTCAACTCTAGAGTTAGAATGCAACACATGGCCGGAGACGTCAAGCGAATTCGCGGGACCCGAACGAGGATCACGCGTCGCAAGATCGTGACCGCCGCGGCCGAGCTCTTCGTCGCCGAGGGCTACCACGCCACCACGTTGGAGCAGATCGCAGCCCGCGCCGGGGTGGCCGTGCAAACGGTCTACTTCCACTTCGGCAACAAGCGCAGCGTGCTCAAAGAGGCCGTTGACGTAGCGGCCGTCGGCGACGAGGAGCCCGTCGCCATGCTCGACCGGCCCTGGCTGGAGGAGGCGAGGGCCGAGCCGGACCCGCGGAGAGTGATCGAACTGTGGGTCGGCTACGGCCGAGGCATCATGACCCGAGTCGGACCGATCATGCGGGTCGTCCACGACGCCGCCACCGTCGACCCCGAGATGGCCGAGCAGTGGGCCACCAACGAATCCCAGACCGCAGCGGCCTTCCGGGTGCTCGCCGAGCAACTCGACGCAACGGGTTCGCTGCGGGTGCCGGTCGACGAGGCGACCGACATCCTCTGCGCCCTCTCCGGCCTCGAGATGTACTTCGTGCTCGCCGACCGCGGCTGGACCGTCGAGCAGTGGGAACGTTTCGTGGTCGACGTCCTCACGCACGCCCTCCTGGGGTCACAAATTCATCGCTGAGTGGCGACGAGCAGGAGCAAATGGCCGCTTCGGGCCTCGCGTCGCGACCATCTGCTCCTTCTCGGCGAGGCCCCCTGAGAGACTGCTGAAGAGAGGGGAGTCATGCGGCTGGCGGTGATGGTGCGGGTCCGGTGATGACACACCCTGGACCGGCACTGGTGCTGGCACTCGTGATCTTGCTCGTGCTGGCCGTCGTGACATCTTGGTTCGGCGGCCTGCGCCGGGAACGACAGATTGCGAGTGCGGCAGGGCGGGCGACGGTCCAGCTCGCGGTCGTTGCGTTGATCATCACCGCTGTCGTGTCCCATGTTCTCTGGTCCGCGCTGTTCGGCGTCGTCATGATCACTGTCGCGACGATCACGTCGGCGCGTCGGATCGAGGCGCCGAACGCCTGGCCGTGGGTGGGTGTGGCGATCGCGGCGGGTGTGCTCCCGACCCTTGTCGTGATCTTCATCTCTGGTGCGGTGCCGTGGACCGGCGCTGCACTGGTCCCGGTGGCCGGCATCATCATCGGCGGGGCGATGACGGCCTGCTCGTTGACCGGACGCCGTGTCTTCGCGGCTCTGCGCGACGAACGAGGCAGTCTCGAGGCCGGCCTCTCGCTCGGACTGGACCGTCCCGATGCCATCGACGAAGTGATCGGCCGGCATCTTCCGGAGGCATTGGTGCCGGGTATGGACCAGACGCGCACGGTCGGTCTGGTCACTCTTCCCGGTGCGTTCGTCGGCGTCCTTCTCGGTGGCGGATCGCCCGTTCAAGCCGGCGCCGCGCAAATTCTCGTTCTCGTTGGCCTGCTGGCCGCGCAGACGATCACTGTGGTCGTAGCGGCCCGTCTCGTACGGGCCGCCCGCCTGATGCCCGCAGAGCTTCGGAGGACCCTTCCAGGTTGAGTCCGATGGTCAAGCCGCCAGGGCCTGCTCGAGTTTGGACACGATGCTCTCGACTGCGTACGCGATGATCAGCTCCTACGGAAACCCGAATCGAGGTCGGTGTTGGTCACGACGAAGGTGGCCTTCTGGTCGGGACGGCAGGTTGTGAGGTTGGTTCGGTCGGGTATGCAGATGACGACGGTCTGCTGGCCGACAGCGATCAGGGTTCGCTGCTCCTCTCGGGAAGGCGTGTGAGGGCGGCGTAACTGTCGGCGATGGCGCTGGTGGCGCCGGCGTGGATGTAGCCGTCCTGCTGAGTGACCTCGGGCCGATAGGGCAGCACGATGTGGACTCGGCCGGGCCCGACGTGGGAGAGCCGGGCGCCGAGATGGCCCATCAATCCTTTCTGGGCGAAGCTGGCGTGGATGCGGTCGTGGATCTGCGGGCCGGCGTCGTTCAGGTCAGCGTGGTCGTCCATGCGATCTCCTCGATGCGTTAAAGCCTTGTGTGTCACGGCTCCCATGACGCCCACTTTCGTGAGCCGCGCGACGCCGTAATGCACGTGCGCGGCTCCGAAGGTCGATCCCAGGGCACGCACCAGCCCCGACAGGCCGTGCCGGCCGTCGAGCAGGGGAACCAGCCGCTCGTACAGCTCGCCGCGGAACAGGGTCCGCGACGTCTCCGACAGAACCAGGACACCTTCGCCCGGAAGCACCTGCGCGCGAACCGCGGATCGATGATCAGACCAACCGGAGCCGGCCGTGGCGGCTCGTTCGTGGCTACGGATGCGTCCTGCACGCCAGGCCCGCCCGTCCGGGGAAGCCGAGTTTTCAGCCGTTTGGATTGAAGCAGGTGTACGTGCCGATCAGGTCAGCGTCATACCGCTGAAACCGCCGGCCACGGCGTCGAGTTGCTCGTCGGACAGCTCGGTCGGCTTCTCGGGGAGCACGAGGGGTCATGCGCTCAGGCGACGCCGCCGCCTCGACGACATTGACGGTCGCGTCGGCCGGGACGTCCCAGCCTTCCGACCGCAGTGTGTCGGCGGGGTCGGAGAGAAGGCGGGACTTGAAATCCTCGTCGGCCCACGCCTTGGCAACGAGGGCGTTGTAGCGGTCAAGCTGATCTTCCGGCACGAGGGCCTCCTGAGAACGTACTGGGCGCGCAATCGCGCGGTCACCTCGAACCTATGGATCTGTCTCAGACTGGCGCCATAGACCTGAGCCCATGCTCAACACGTCCACGCGCACCGCTGAGTGGCGCGGAGCGCGGTCAGGCGAGCAGGTCCTCCAGTGTGGGGATCTTGACCCGTACGGGTGCCGAATGGGGCGTCTGCCCGCTTGTACCCGGCCCTTGCTGGTCCTCGGTGTCCATCGCCGCCCGTACCGCGGAGGTGAGGAAGCGGCTCGGCTTGGCGAGGACGTGCCTTGCGCCGAAGCTGGTCGGGTGGGTCGGCATCCGCATTGGCGTATAGACCCGGAGCGTGTCCCGAGCGCGGGTGAGGGCGACGTACATGAGACGCTGCTCCTCCTCCAGGCCGTCGTCGGAGGCCAGTGCCATGTCGGAAGGCAGCGCACCGTCGACGGCGTGCAGGAGATGCACCACGCTCCACTCCAATCCCTTGGCCGAGTGGATCGTCGACAGGGTCAGGTAGTCCTCGTCCAGGTGCGGCCTGTCGGCGTAGTCGGCGCTGGAGGAGGGCGGGTCGATGGTCAGCTCGGCGACGAAGGTCCGCAGGTCGTGCTGCGCCGCCGCGGTCGCCGCCAGCCGCTCGACGTCGGTCAGGCGACGCGGCCAGTCCGGATACGCCGCCTTGATCAGCGGCCGCATCGTCGTCAAACAGTGCTCGGCCACCCGTACGGGCGCCGTTTCGGCCTGCGCCAGGGCCAGACCCGCAACCGTGGCCTGCAAGGCGGACCGGGCCTTGGGAGGAGCCGCAGCCACCATCTCGGCGTAACCCTCACCGGGATCTTTCATCAGGACGGTCGTCAGCTCCCGGGCGGTCGCCTTGCCGACCGCCCGGTGTCGGGTCAGCAGCCGGTACCAGGCGAGCTCGTCGGCCGGGTTGAGCGCGAGTCGCAGCGCGGCGAGCAGGTCACGGACGTGCGCAGTGTTCGTGTACGCGATGCCCCCGAACTTGTGGAACGGGATCTTGCGCACGTTCAGCTCGATCTCGAGCTGATGGCTGTGGCTGGCGGCCCGCATCAGCACCGCCTGGTCCCGCAGGGAGTGACCATCGCGGTGGGCGGCCAGTACCGCGTCCGCGACCAGCCGGGCCTCGGCGTCGGCGCTGTCACAGTCCACCAGCACCGGCCGGCCGACCCGGTCTTCCCGGTCCGCCACCAGCGTCAGCTTCAGCTCACCCGGCCGCACCAGATTGGCGACGTCGAGAATCTCCTGGGTGGATCGGTAGTTGCGGTCGAGCCGCACCAGCTGCGACCCCGGCAGCTCCGTGTGCAGGTCGAGCAGATGAGCGGCGTCGGCTCCGCGGAAGCCGTAGATCGCCTGCGCGTCGTCGCCCACAACCGTGAGACTCTCACCGTCCGGCCGCAGCAGTCGGACGATGTCGACCTGGATCCGGTTCACGTCCTGGTACTCATCGACCAGCACCCAGTCCCATCGGGCCCGAAGGCGGTCACCTGTGGCGGCGTCGGCCAGCAGGGCCCGCCAGTAGATCAGCAGGTCATCGAAGTCGAGCAGGCCGCGCTGTCGCTTGCGGGCCACGAAGTCGCGGAGCAGACCGTTGATCGCCTCGGCGTGGTCGCTGCACCAGGGGAACTCCGCCGCCATCACCTCTCGGGTCGGGCGCCCGGTGTTGATCGCCCGCGAGTAGACGTCGGCCAGCGCACGGGTGCTGGGCAGCCGCACCGACGTGCCGGCGAGCCCGTGCTCTTCTCGCAGCAGGTCGAGCAAGTCGACCACATCGCTGGCGTCGAGCACCGACACGTCGGCCAGCCCCACGCACGGGGCAAGGTCGGCGATCAGCCCGTAGGCGACCGCGTGGAACGTGCCGCCGCAGATCCGTCGGCCGAGCGCCGGATCACCACACAGCGCCGCCGCTCGGGTGGTCATCGCGGCGGCCGCACGCCGAGTGAAGGTCAGCAGGAGAATTCGCTCGGGTGGGACCCCCGCATCGAGGAGCCGCGCCACCCGAGCGGTCAGCGTCTGCGTCTTGCCCGTGCCCGCGCCGGCAACGATGACCAGCGGTCCGGCTCCGTGCTCCACCGCGGCGAGTTGGTGCTCGTCGAGATCATCCACCGCGGCGTTTTCGCTCATGCGTTCGACTCTAGGCGAGACGGTCGTCACTGTGGCGCCGCGACACTCTCGTGTCGCGTGAGCATCATGGCGAGGTCGGCGGCGAAGATGATCTCGGAGTCGTCCTGCGGCTGGTAGCCGACGATCCGCCGAGCATTGTTGATGCTCCAGAATGTTCGCGCGTTGTTGCTGACACCGTAGAAGATCTGGAACGGGACACCGAAGTCGTCGGCGATGGACGCGGCGTCGATTGAGCGGACGTAGAGCTGCTGCAGGTCGCGAGTGCTGACGTAGCCGGCGATGTCGCGCAGATAGTCGACGAGCGGACGGTCTGCGAAGTCGGCAGCCTTGATCTCTCGGGGGCAGACGATCCGGATGTGCACGTTCGGCACCGGCCGGCTGATCGAGCCGCACGCGTACAGAAACCCGAGTGACTCGTAAGCCACCTTGGCCCAGCCGTAGAACGAATCCGGTCGCGGGTAGTCGAAGGGATCGACCCGGTCGATCAAGCCTTGCTTGTACGGGCGTTCGTACCACTTGCTCGCCTGATTCGTGCTGGTGCACACGACGCGCTGGACCTCGGTGGCGGCCGCCACCTCGAAGATGCGAGCGGTCATGTCGACATTGACCCGCTCGGCCGCGTACGTCGCGGGATCGTCCGGACGACGGAAACCACAGTGCACGATCGTGTCCACGTCGGCGCACAACGCCGAGAGCCGGTCGTCTGGGTCGTCGAGCAGATCAAGGATCTCCACGTCGTCGACCACGTGACCGTCGCGGTCCTCGTCTGTGACGTCGACGAGCGTGAGAGCGTAACGCTCACGAAGCGCTGGCAGCACCAGTGTCGCGATGTAGCCAGTAGCCCCGGTGACGAGCACCCGGCGGCTGCTCAAGGCCGGCGACAGCCGTGAAGGAAACCCATGAGTCGATCATCGCCCACGGCACACGACCCCGCTCATTGGCCGGGGCGTCCCGAAGACGGCCGCGGTGACGTTCGGTGCCTTTACGATCATCAAGTGACGACGAGCAAGGTGGATTCGGTGCAGGACGTCCGGTTCGCTCGGTCGGCGGACGGCGTCGGGATTGCCTACGCGACTCATGGGTCGGGCCCGCCACTGCTGATCGATGCCTGCTGGCTGAGTCACCTGCAGTTCGATTGGCAGAGTCCGGTCTGGCGGCACTTCCTGATCGACCTGGGTCGGGTCGCGACCGTGATCCGCTACGACGAGCGGGGTCACGGGTTGTCGGACCGAGGTGTCATCGACCACGGTCTGGAAGCCCGGGTTGCCGACCTGGAGGCGGTCGCCGATGACGCTGGTCTGGAGCGGTTCGCCTTGATGGGCATGGGTCAAGGCGGGCCGGTGGCTATCGAGTACGCGGCTCGGCACCCGGATCGAGTGACGCGGCTCATCTTCTACGGCAGCTTCGCCGGGATGAAGCCCCCCGCCACACCGCAGGAGATCGAGCTCTACGCGGCATTCGAGAACCTGATCAAGGTGGGTTGGGCCCGGCCCACGTCGGAGTTCCGGCGAGTTTTCAGCAGCCTGCTCATCCCCGGCGGGACCGAGGAACAGATGCGCTGGCTGGACGATCTGCAGCGGATGGCGGTGGACGCCGAAACTGCGGTACGGGCCCGGGCGCAACTTCAGGTCACCGACTCCAGTGCGCGGCTGCCCGAGCTGGATCTGCCGACTCTGGTGCTGCACAGCCGCGGCGACCGAATGAACGAGTTCGCCAGCGCTCGGGGTTTGGCCGCGCGGATCAAGGGAGCCCGGCTTGTGGCCTTGGAGAGCAACAACCACATCGTGTTAGCGGACGAGCCGGCCTGGCCGGTGCTGCTGCGCGAAGTCAGCGAGTTCATCGCTCCCGACCGGAAGCCGGCGGGACCCGTAGCGACCGACCGGGTGGCGTCGGTGCTGTCGCCGCGCGAACTCGACATCCTGGGCTTGGCGGCCGAAGGGCGCGACAACGACGCCATCGCCGCCGAACTGGTGCTGTCGGTCCGTACGGTCGAGCGACATCTACAGAACGTGTACGCGAAGCTCGGGCTGCAGGGCAGGACCGCGCGGACAGCCGCCGTCGCCAAGCTGCTGGCTCACATCCCAGTCGGCTGAACAGCCTCACCGCTCGACTGCCCGAGTTCGCTCATGGCGACGCGGCGGGCCGTCGCATGTGAGCGCGAGCCGTAGCGCAGGTACCAGAAAAGCATCAGCCCGGACGTCGTCAGGTTGAAGCCGTGGGTGGCCCAGACCGGCCCAACGGGCACCTGGAAGACGTACACGGCGTACAAGACGTTGCCGACATTGGCCAGACCGATGTTGGTGAAGCTGTACGAGGTGAGGTCTCGTGTCCGGCGAGCCTTGATCAACATCGGCAGCTGACTGATCATGAAGATCGCGGCGGCCGCCGAGCCGGCGAACAACGCG
Source organism: uncultured Actinomycetota bacterium (assembly GCA_963789345.1). Classification (GTDB taxonomy): domain Bacteria; phylum Actinomycetota; class Actinomycetes; order Propionibacteriales; family Propionibacteriaceae; genus Microlunatus. The sequence goes on from CAWBKR010000001.1 coordinate 1,317,336, forward strand.
AACTGGTGCATAGCGATTCCATCTCTAGATCGGACGTCGGACTCACGTGCCCGACAGTCCAATCAGAGCGGTTTCCGCGACGATCCGAATCGGTGCCGCTACCCATTTCGGTTCGGTCGCCCACCGACGAGATGGCGGTCAGCACCCAATCCAGCCGTGGGCTCCAGTTCGGCCGCTTACACATCACTTGACGGGAAGGCGTTCGCCATGAACATCGCGGAAGGGTGTCATCTGGGTGACTCGCTCGGCGTGGCGGTGGTGGTCGGTTTGGAGGGCAGCGGTGTCTCCACGTAGATCTGGTCCAGCACCTTCAGCATGAGGAACGCGGCCGTGTACTTGTTGTCGAGCGACATGGTGAGGTTGCCCCAGATGACCAGGGTCATGTCGGTGGCCGGGTCGTGGAGAGCCTCGGAGTTGTACCCGGGGGTCTGGCCGCCGTGGAGGTCGAGGACGTGCTTGCCCCAGCGGAGCTGGTCGATGCCGTACCCGTACCAGTTGTAGGAGTTGGCGGGGTCGATGATCTTGGGGCTGTCCTGCCAGATGCGCTGGTACTCCGCGTTGAACACCTTGCCGCCGGACAGGGCCTTCATCCAGGTCGCGAGGTCCGCGGCGGTGGAGATGACTGCTCCGGCCGTGAAGGCGAAGGAGTGGTTGACGTCGGTGTAGTCCTTCGGCTGCAGTGCTCCGGCCCGGGCTTCGGCTGCCATGGCGGGGGTGTACGGCGGAGTCCCGGTCATCATGGTGGAGGAGCCGCCGTACAGATAACCGTGGCTGAACGGTTCGGGGATGGCGTCGGACGTGACGGCGGGAAACATCGTGTCCTTCATTCCCAGTGGTTTGAAGAACCGCTCCTCGAAGACCGTGGCGATCGGTTGCCCGTACAGCATCTCGGCGATGAGGCCGAGCAGCACGTAGTTGGTGTTGCTGTACTCGTACTCGGCGCCGGGCGCGAAGTTGGGCGGCTGGGCGAACGCGATGTCCAGCAGCTGCTGGGGCTTCCAGACCTTGGTCGGGTCGTCGTCGAGACTCGTGGTGATCGCGGGTGAGTCGGTGAAGCTGTACAGCCCGCTGCGCATCTCCAGCAGCTGGGCGATCGAGATGTTCTGACCGTTGGGGACACTCGGAATGTATTTCGTCACCGGGTCGTCGAGGCTCAGCTTGCCCTCTTGAGCCAGCAGCAGGGTCGCCGCCGACGTCATCGTCTTGGTGATGGACGCGATCCGGAAGTGGGTGTCGGCGGTGGGCAGGCTCTTCTCTCCGAGTTTCGTGGTGCCGGACGCCGCCACGAACTCCCCTTGCGGGGCGCGCAACAGCACCAGGTAGCCCGGTACGAGGAGCTCCTCGGCGGTCTGATCGACCACGGCCTGCAACGCCGCCTGGTCGATCGTCTTGAGACCCGACACCGGCGGTGTGGTCGTGGGGTCGGCTGATGCAGCCGTGCTCGTCCCTGCTGAGGGCGTGCCGGCCGGAGGAGCGGTGCACGCCGGACCGATCAGTGCCAAGACCGCTACGGTGGCCGCGACTGCCGTGCGTCGGCCGGCGGCCCGACCCAGTTGGTCTCGTGGACGGTCGGAGTTCGTGGTGCGGTGCATCATGTGTCCCTTTCGACGGTCGCCCGAGCTGGCTGCGGTGTTGCGGGGTCGGCGTGCAGTACGGCCGCCAGGCGGGCGAACCACAGCGGATCGACGACGTCGTCCTCGTCGCGCAGCGTCGACGGGTCGTACGTCGGATCGAGGCAGTTGACCTCACCGTCGAACTGGTCCGGATCCTGAAACCGGACCGACAGCATCGGCCCCAGGCGGCGGATGGCACCGCTCGAGGCGTCGACGGCGACCAATCGGTCCCGGAGGCTGGCCAGCGCCGCCTCGTCCGGGACGGTGAAACCGAGGTGGTCCAGGCGTCCCCGTTCGAACATCGTCGAGCTGTTCCCGTGGGCCGCGGGATCGTAGCCGGGCACCTCGAAGACGTGCAGCATGACCTCGCCGGCGGCGAGCACCGCCTGGCGTCCGTGCCCCGGGCCGGCGCCGAGGACCACCGTCGTCTCCAGGCCGATGACGTCCTCGTAGAACGTGCGATAGGCGTCCAGATCACCCGTCACCACGGCGACGTGGCTGACCCCGCACGGCGTACTCGCCGAGGTTCTATCCGTTGGACTCCCCACACCCGAGAGGCGTTCACTCCGGTGGAACGATTTGTTCCGGTCCTCGCCGAGCCATCGTCATTCGGCCGGAGTGATCGCTTGAGTGGGACGATGTGGCCCATGCCGAGCCCACTCGCCGGGCGCCCGCCGTTCGTCGGTCGGGAGACTCAACTCGGCGTTTTGAAGTCCGCCGTCGCCGCGGCGGAGCTCGGCGAACCGGTGCTCGTGTTGGTGGCCGGCGAGCCGGGGATCGGCAAGACCCGCCTGATCCGCGAGTTGGATTCGCAGGTCTCGGCGAGAGGCGTGTGGGCCGCCTGCTGGGAGGGTGACGGGGCGCCGGCGTACTGGCCGTGGCCGCAGCTGGTTCGTGCGGTCGGTGAGGACAACGAGCAGGCTGATGGCCGACGCGATCGCCCGGCTCGACGGGCTTGGCCCGACCGAGTCGGGACCGGATCTCCGCTTCCGGTTGTTCGATGCGGTCGCCGACGGACTGGCGGCGGCCTCCGCTCGACCGACCGTTGATGCTCGTTGTCGACGATCTGCATTGGGCCGAGGAGAGCACGATCCGGTTGCTGCAGTTCCTGGCCCGGGACACTCGACCACGCCGGCTGGCGATCGTCGGGACGTACCGCAACACCGATCTCGATCGGGCGCACGCGCTGGCGGTTGCCCTGCCCGACCTGGTACGCGACGGGCTGCACTTGACCCTCGGTGGGTTGGGGCCGCGCGACGTCGCCACTTTGGTCACGTCGATGGAGACCGGCGGGCGTCGACTCCTCGGGTGCGGTCACGCGGCTGCACCGGCAGAGCGGTGGCAACCCGTTCTTCCTCGGGGAACTGCTGCAGCTGGAGCACTCCGGCGCTGGCGTCGATCCTGCTCCACCGGGTGTCAGGGCTGTGGTGTCCCAACGGCTGCGGCGGCTCTCGGACAACCACTCGGGACGTACTCGCCGCCGCGTCTGTGCTCGGCGGAGATGATCGATCTGCCGACTCGTGGGCGGGCTGCTCGAACGCCGCTCTGACGCACTGCTGACCGCAATGGCAGAAGCCGAGGCGGCGGGGCTCGTCGTCCGAACCGGTGGTGGTCTCGGTTTCGTTCATGATCTGGTTCGTGAGGTTCTCTACGCGGAGTTGGACGTGGCGAGGCGCGCGGTCCTGCATGCCCGCGCAGCCGTGATCTTGGAGGAACGCTACGGGGACGCTCGGCCGGCCGAGGTCGCCCACCACCTCTTCGAGGCCGCCCTCGACGAGCCGGACGAACGCTGCGTCGACTACGGCGTCCGCGCCGCCCAGCGGAGCTGGGAGGTCCACGCCTACGACGAGGCGGGTCACTGGTACCAGCGGGCACTCGGGGCGCTGACCCCCGGTGATCCCCGCGAGAGTGATCTGCTGTTGCACCTGGGTGAGGCGCGTGTCGCGGCCGGCGACTGGCCCGGAGCGCGCGAGGCGTACGAGCAGGCGGCGGCGCTGGCACGGCGCGACGGTGACGCGGACGGGTTGGCCCGGGCCGCTTTGGGCCTGGGCGCGGGGCTGGGGGGCTTCGAGATCCAGCTGCTCGATCCGCTCCAGATCGACCTGCTCGAGGAGGCACTGACTGCATTGGGGCCAGATCCGTCGGCGATGCGGGCCTGGGTTCTCGCGCGACTCTCGGTTGCGTTGTCGCTGGTGGCCGATGAGCAGCGGCGGCAGGCGCTCAGTGAGGAGGCGGTGTCGGCGGCACGCGCCGTAGGCGATCAGCGAGCGCTCGGCTATGCGCTGGCCGCCCGCTGCGACGCCAACTCCGGTCCCGACGGGTGCGAGGACCGCGTCACCGCTGCGGCGGAGATCGTGCGGTCTGGCCGAGGTGACCGGCGACCGCGAGCTCGAGCTGCTCGGGTGGCGGTTGCAGGTGGTGGCGCTGCTGGAGATCGGTGACATCGGAGCGGTCGATCGTGCCCTCGAGCGGTTCGCCCTCGTGGCCGAGCGGCTTCGACAGCCGCTCTACCGCTGGTACGTGCCGCTGTGGCGAGGGATGCGGGCCCTGATGCGCGGCGAATGGGCCGCAGCCGCGCAGGTACGGCGCCGACGCCGAGGTGACGGGCACGCAGGCCGCCAGCAGCAACGCCGTGGCTCTCACGTTCACTCAGTGGTGGGTGCGGCAGCGGTACGAGGGCCACCAGCGTGAGGCGGGTTCCGCGATGGCCGATCTGCTGAGCGAGAACTCGGCCGCACCCCGGTTCACCGCCGGGCCGCGCGCGGTGATCGCTGCCCTCACCGGGGACCAGGAGACGAGCCCGCGCGCTGCTCGTCGAGTGGCTGCATTCTGGTTTGCCCGACCGGATTCGGGATTCGGAGTGGCTGCCGGAGACCGCCCAACTCGCCCAGGTCGCGGTGGCGGTCGGAGCCCACGAGGTGGCCGAGCGGCTGTACGCAGACCTCCGTCCCTACGCGCACCGGTTCTGCGTGGAAGGCATCGGGGCAGCGTTCACCGGATCGGTCGCCTGGTACCTGGCCCTGCTCGCCGTCTTCTTGGGGCGGACCGAGGGCCGAGGAGTACGCGGCCCAGGCTCGAACTGCCCACGCACGGGTCGGGCTGATCGGCGAGCCGCCACCGCTGGCCGGAACACGGAAGTCGCCGGAAGCGACGGCACCGGCCGCGTCTGTGCAGGAGGCCGGAGGCGGCCCTGGAATGGGAGGGCGCGACCTGGGCGGTGTCCTGGGGCGGAAAGACCAGCCGGGTCCGGGACAGCAAGGGACTGCGCGACCTGGCGATCCTGCTGTCCCGCCCGCAGCAGGAGGTGCATTGCCTCGAGCTCGTCGGGGGCAGCGACGTCGGCGCCAGTCCCGGGCCGGCGCTGGACGAGCAGGCCCGACGGGCGTACGAGCAACGGATCCGCGACCTGCAGTCCGACATCGACGAGGCCAAGGAGATGGCCGACACCGGGCGGGCCGAGCGCGCCGAGGAACGAGCTCGACGCGCTGGTCCAGCAGCTCTCGGAGGCCTTCGGGTTGACCGGACGCTCCCGCGCGACCGGGTCGGCGGCCGAGCGGGCTCGGTCGGCGGTGAGCTGGCGGATCCGGGCCGCGATCCGGAATCTGAGCCGGGTGCATCCAGAGCTGGCCCGGCATCTGCAGAACGCGGTCCGGACCGGTACGTGGTGTGCGTACCGGCCCGAGACCGCGGTGCCGTGGACCGTCCGTCAGGGACGCAGCGCGTAGATGCGGAAGAACCCGCCGTCCACGTCGAGCACCTCGACGGATCCGAAGCCGGCGGCGGCGGCCAGCTTGCGTACGGTGTCCTCCCGGATGACCGTGCCGATCGGCGTCCGACGGCTGTTCGGCCATGGCCGCCGGTAGGCAGTGGGTGATGCTCCAGCCGTACATCATCCGCTCGAGATCATCACCGGGCGCGGTGAAGGTCGGAGCCACCGCCTCGTCGGCGACCAGCAGCGCCCCGTCGGCGGACAGCGCGGCGCGCACCGCGGTCAGGACCTCGACCGGCCGGGCCAGGTCGTGCAGCGTCTCCAGCATCAAGATCACGTCGAACGGGCCGTTGCCGGCGACACCGCCAGCATCAGCCGACCTCGAATCGGCAGGACGACGTGCTGCTCGTCGGCGGCGGCACGGGCGTCGTCGATCGAGGACGGGTCGAGGTCGAAGCCCCAGACGTCGGCGTTGGGGTAGGCCCGGGCGACCGCGATGGTCGACCAGCCCTGCCCGCAGCCCAGATCGGCGAGACGGCCCCCGCCGGCCAACCGTTCGGCCGGGAGCCCGAGGGCGGGCAGCCACTCCTCGACCAGCGCCGAGGTGAAGGCCGGCCGGTTGATGCCGCCCTGCCCGGCCCGGAAGTCCGGCCCGTAGCGGGCGTACGGAACTCCGCCACCCGTCCGGTAGGCCGCGGCCACCTCGTCGAGGACCGAGGCGATGCCCACGACCATCCGAGCCAGCGGGGCGAGGTGGTCCAAGGCGACCGGGTCACAAGACGACGCCGACGTGACTGTCCGGCAGCGCGTAGCCGGCGCGTCTGGGCGTCGGCGCGCACGTCGTCGACGTCGAGCACGCCGGCGACGGCTTGCTGCTCGAGCCATTCCTGGGCGTAGCGCGGAGCGATGCCGACGTGGTCGGCGAGTTCGGCCACCGTGCAGCCGGGCCGCTCGTGCAGCGCCGCGTACAGCCCGAGCCGGGTGCCCAGGTAGATCCCGAACAGTTCCAGGGCGCCGGTGGTCGCGTCCAGGACACGCTGCTCGAGCGTGGGGGGGTGGTGGTCATGAGTGGTCCTTTGTCGGTGGATGTGCTGTCACCCCTCGACGCGGGAGGTCGGACCTCCCGATGGAAGGACGCGACCTTCCGCAGATGGAGGTGAGAACACACCCACCACCCGAAAGGGACGATCACCATGTCCAGCACCACCACCATCCACAGCAGCGACGTCGACGTCTTCGTCGAGCACTCCGGCGACCGGCCAGGACGTCCTGCTGATCGCGGGTCTCGGAGATCCGATCGAGGCCTGGCAGTTCCAGCTCGACGGGCTCGCGGACCGTTACCACACGATCGCCTACGACAACCGCGGCGTCGGTCGCACGCCGCTTCCCGCCGGGACCGTTCTCGGTGGCCACGATGGCCGACGACGCGGCGGCCGTGCTGCGCGGCCTCGGGGTCTCCTCGGCGCATGTCGCCGGCTTCTCCGGCGGCAGCGTCATCGCCCGCGAGCTGACCTACCGGCATCCCGAACTGGTCAAGAGCCTGGTCCTGGTCGGCACGTTCGCCCACTGGGACACCTTCGGGCGCACGGCCGTGAACTCGTGGCGCTGGCAGGCCGAGACCGCGCCGAGCGAGCGGGCGTTCCTGGAGGCCTTCTACACCTGGATCTACACGCCGCGGGCCCACGAGGACGGCACCGTGCGCCAGATCATCGACGAGGTCATGGAGTTTCCGTACCCCACGTCGATGGAGACGATGCAGCGGACGATGGATGTCTATCTGGCTCACGAGGACGTCGATCGGCTGGCCGAGATCGACGTTCCGACGCTGGTGTTGACCGGTGAGCTCGATCTGATCTGCCCGCCCCGGCACGGCCAGGTGGTCGCGGACGGCATCCCCGGCGCCGAGTTCGAGATCTTGGCCGGCGAGGCCCACCAGCCGTTCCAGGAAAGCCCGGATGCCTTCAACCGCCGGGTCGACGACTTCTGGCAGCAGGTCGAGACCCAGATCCCGCAACAGCTCCAGACCACCGCCCGCTAACCGTCACCACTTCGTCGACGACGAGAGAGGAGGACACCATGATCATCGGCATACTCGCCTGGTCGGGTGCCCTTCTCTCCTGCCTGCTCAGCCTTCCGCAGCTGCTGCACGCGCTGCGCAGCGACCGGCTGGACGGGATCTCTTCGGCTACCTACTGGCTGGTGCTCGGCAACGCCACCGTCTGGGCCGCCTGGGCGATCCTCGCCGGGGAATATGCGGCCGGCGTCCCGTCCCTGGTCAACGGTCCCGCGGCAGTGCTGATCATCGTTCGATTGCGTCGGACTCGTCGACCGATCGGAAGCACCGTCACAGTCAGAAGGGTTGATCAGGGGCACGGGCACCGAGAGCAGCGATCACAACGTCGCCCATGTCTGAAGACCAAGATTCGGGGGACGCTCCTTGGCCAACCGTACGCCCGGATTAGGTTTGCCTCGTCGCGGAAGGAGTCGAAGGATGACTTTTCGTCAACCGGGCGAGGCAGCACCAGGCGACCAGGGTGTCGCATCGAGATCAGGAGACCTCGACGACGCGCTCATCCGCACGGCCAGAACGAAGCTTCTCTCCCGGTTTCCCGACTCCGGTGGCCTGGCTGCCGCCGCGTACGCCTCCGACGGCACCATCCTGACCAGCGTCGTCTTCGACCCGGAGTGGGGCGGGGGTGGACTGTGCGCCGAGACGGGTGCCCTCTTGGAGGCTCATCGCGACCGCAAGGTCCTCACGGCAATCGCCTGCGTCTCCCGGCTCACGGCGACCAGTGCCATCGTCATCGCCACGCCGTGTGGGATCTGCCAGGAGCGACTGTTCCACTGGGGTTACGACCTTCAGGTAGCCGTACCGGCCGAGGGAGATCCGACCCGCTGGAAGGCGCGGACATTGGGTGAGCTGCAGCCCTTTCACTGGGTGAAGGCTCTGCTCGCCGAGACAGGCACGACCGAGGCAGTCCAGGACGACTGACGGGCTGTCCCGGAAGACGGCTCATCGCCGAACAGGAGCAATTGGCCGTCCTGAGCGTCGCATCGGGACCATCTGCTCCTTCTCGGTGGCCCGTTGTCGAGGTTTAATGCTCCACGCTTACCCGGTCTGCTCTCTCGAGGAACAACGCCATGACCACAACTCGCGCCGACGAACGCAAAACGTGGACGCTGAACGACGTCGTGCTGATCGACGGCACCGGCGGCCCGGCGGTTCCTGAGACCCGGGTGGTCATCGAGGACGGTGTCGTTGTCGCGGTCGAGCCGGCTGCGAGGACTGCCGGCGGGGGGGCGGTGGTTCAGGGACGGGGTCGGTGGTTGCTGCCAGGGTTGTGGGACAGCCACATGCACCACGGCTTCAGCGCCGGCGGCATGACCTCGGCGGAGGAGATCTCCGGCGAACAGCTGCTGCTCAACTGGCGCGGTTACCTGCGCAGTGGAGTCACCTCCGTGGTCAGCACGGGAGATGACCCGCAGCGGATGATCGCCGCCCGCGCGGCCGAACGCACGGGCGAGCTCGTCGGGCCGCGCATCTTCGCGGCCGGCAGCGTTCTCACCGCTCCTGGCGGTCACCCCATCAACACGCTGATGCACGGCTACGTGAGCGACATGGGCGACCTGGCCGTCGGAGTCGACGACCCGGCCGGGGCCACAGAACATGTTCGGACGGCCCTCGAGCAGCAGGGCCTCGACCTCGTCAAGGTCGTCTTCAGCACCATCCCCGGCGACGGCCCTCGCCTGCGGCGGGACGTGCTCGACGCCATTGTGTCGGAGGCCCACCGCTGCGGCCGTCCCGTCATCGCTCACGTGTCGACGGAGGCAGAAGCGGCGGGGGCCGTCGAAGCCGGGGTCGACGGCCTCGAGCACATGGTCGCGGAGGGTGATCAACTGCTCGACGCCACCTTCACCACCATGGCCGAGCGTGGGGTGCTGTGGACACCGACGCTGTCGCTGTTCGACCGGATGGCGCACGACCGCGACCTGTCCTACGTCTGGGGGCACCGACCCGATGGATTCGTGAGTGCGACGGTGCTACGAAGCGTCGAGCAATGGGCATCCTCCACGACGCCACCTTCGCCCTACGCGTTTCCGTGGGAGCGTACGGTCATCCACGCCGGCCGGGCGCATGCCGCCGGAGTCCGCCTGGCTGTCGGTACCGATGCCGGCATGACCGCGGTCTTCCACGGACTAGCCGTGCACCGCGAGCTCGAGCTGTTCGTGCGAGCCGGACTGACTCCCAGCGAAGCGTTGAGAGCGGCGACGGCGGTGGCCGCCGAGAAAGTCGGGGCGGCGGCGCGGTTGGGAACCATCGAGGTCGGCAAGGAAGCCGACCTGCTCCTGCTGCGCGCGGACCCTCTCATCGACATCCGCAACACCCGCGCCATCGATCTGGTCGTCAAACGCGGAGTTCAGCACAACCCCGACGACCTCCGCATCCGCTGACTCGCCAGCGGCAGACCCCTGTCGCGCGGCCACCCCACGAGTCCGAACCGGCACCGAACCTGACGTTCAGTGACCGCAGGTTCGGGCCCGGCACGCCTCCCGCTTCTCGGAAGAGAGAGGGTGGAGCTTCGTACAAGTCAATGCTGTCGAAGACGCTTGTGACGGTCTCCTGGGTCAGCGTCTCCACACGGTGGACGACTCGGCGAACCTCGGTCTCCAGCAGATAGCAGGCCGCCAGGTCGGGTCGCGTTGCGTCCAGTTCGTGGGCGAGCGCATCGGACGCTGGTTCGGTGATGAGCAGCATCGTCGCGGCCGAGGTATCGATGTACCACACTTCGTAGCACCTGCGAACGCCAATTGGTGTGTCGTTTCTCCGTACTCACCAGGCCGGTCGGATCGCCGGCAGCTCATGTCGACCGTTTTCGGTGAGTGCGGCAGTCAAACCCTGGCGCAGGCTTTCCACCTGGTCAGCGCCGATCGTCTCGGCCCAGCGCGCCTCGAGATCGACGTAGATCTGCTCCACGACTCCGAGCAGGTCGTGGCCGCGGTCGGTCAGCACGAGGGGCCGTTCTCGGGCGTCCAGGGCGCCGATCGTCCGCGATAGGTAGCCGGCGTCGGCCATGCCGTTCACCAGCTTCGATGTGGCCTGCTTGGTGATGCCGAGCAGGTCGCTGAGCGCGCCAGAGGTGGTCGGCCCAGACTGCAGGGCCAAGAGCACGAACCCGTACGCCGGGCGTACGTCGCGCCAACCTCGGACCCGGAGTTCGGCGTGCAGGTCCATGATCAACGACCGATAGGCCACGGCGAACAGGCGAGCGAGCGGCGTGCGGCCGAGCTGGCTCGGCGTCACTGCGACCAGGGCGGTGTCATCACCGTGCCGTCGGCGAGCCGCGCCTCCCCGCCGACCGGCATGCAGCACAGCAGTCGGAGCATCTCGTCGGACTCGTTGGCGAGCTCGAACGGTACGCCCGGGGGGACCACGATGGCGTCCCCGGTCGCGGCGGTGCCCAGCTCTCCGTCGAGTCGTACGCGCGCCGTACCGGCCAGGACGACGAAGACTTCCTCGCGCGTCAGGGTGTGCGGAACAGCTGGAGTGCCGGGGGTGATGGTGACAGTCCACACCGAGGTGTCTTGGCTTCCCCGGCTGGGCGTGGCCAGCGAGGTGAAGGTCGAGCCACCGAGGTCGTGGGTCGGTGCTGACGGTGCTGAGAGAACGGGCATTTTCACCTCATATGAATAGTAAACTGAGTTGACTACTTGATGGTGGCACAGTTCACGACATGTGGTCAACCAGGTTGACCGTTTCGGCGTCGGTCAAGGAAGTGAAAGGTTCAATCAGGAAGTAGCTCGATCCAGCCGCGGAGGTCCTCCGCCGTCTCGGTCTCGGCCAGGTCGGGGTGATCGACCGCCACGTGCGCCAACACCAGGGAGATCACCTCATCGTCGGTGTCGGCCCGTGCGGTGAAGCCGCACTCACAGCGAATCTGCCGAGTCATCGGAGCTCCTTCCCGGCGTATCGTCCAGGTTTACCGCCGACCGCGGAGGTGTGCAAAGTGGCGGACAGGAACGGCGCGACGCGCGTTCAGCTGTGCGGCGCGTTCGTCGTCGAGCTGTCCGGACGACCTGTCGGGGCGGCGTTTCCGGGTCGGCAGGGTCGGCTGTTGTTCGCCTTTCTGGTCTCACTTCGCCCCCATCCGGTGTCACGCGACCAGCTGATCGACGCGTTGTGGGCCGATACGCCGCCCACTGATGCGGGCGCCGCGCTCAACGTGGTGATCTCGAAGCTGCGGGCGGCGGTTGGCCGGGACGTTCTCCGCGGCCGGTCCGAGCTGTCGGTGGACCTTCCGGATCCGGCGTACGTCGACATCGAAGTCGCGACCGCGGCGCTGCACGCGGCCGAGTCCGCGATCGCTGTCGGCGAGTGGCGGCGTGCCTGGTCACCGGCCTTGACCGCCCTCTTCGTGGCTCGGCGGAAGTTCGTGCCGGAGGCCGAGGCTTCGTGGGCGGAGTCGTGGCGGCGGCGGCTGGCCGACGTGCACGCGCGTGCCTTGGAGTGCTACGCCGCCGCGTGCTTGGAGATCGGTGGTCCGGAGCTCTTCGGCGCCCAGCGTGCGGCCCAGGAACTGATCGCGTCCGTGCCGTTGCGCGAAACCGGACATCTGTTGTTGATGCGAGCACACGCGGCGCGGGGCAACGTCGCTGAGGCGCTGACGACGTACGAGCAGCTGCGACGGTTGCTCGGCGAAGACCTCGGCGTCGACCCGAGCGCGGCGGTCCAAGACCTGTACGGCCGCCTCCTGACGTAGCGGACGGCTCGTGGGGGAGGGCGCCGAGGTGGTCCCCGGCGCCAAGGTTTTGCCAACAAACCCACAACGTCAACAGCGGATGCTCTCCGGAAACGCAGCTACCTCAAACCTTCAGGAGGATTCCATGACCACAACCACCACCGACCAGTTCAATGACCAGCTCGATGCCCTGCTCGGGCGTTTCGTGAATGACCTCGGCGCGACGATGTCCACCGGCAACGTCGTGATCGGCGATCGTCTGGGGCTGTACGGTGCGCTCGCGGAAGCGGGGCCGATGACCGCCGCCGAGCTGGCCGCGTACACGAGCACCGCCGAGCGCTACGTGCGGGAGTGGCTGGCCGGCCAGGCCGCTGGCGGAAACGTCACCTACCAGGCCGATACCGGGCAGTACTCGTTGAACGAGGCGCAGGCCCTGGCGTTCGCCGACCCGCACGGGCTGGAGCTGTCCGGGGCGTTTCAGTTGGCGTTGGCCTGCCTGGTCGACCAACCGAAGATCTTGGACGCGTTCCGAACCGGTCGCGGCGTGGCGTGGGGCGACCATCACCCTGACGTCTATACCGGCACCGAGCGGTTCTTTCGTCCCGGATACGTCGCGAATCTGGTGAGCTCCTGGATCCCCGCTGTCACCGGCCTGGAGGCGCGGTTGCGGACGGGTATCTCGGTGGCCGACGTCGGGTGCGGCCTGGGAGCCTCGACCCGCATCCTGGCCGGCACCTTCCCCGCCTCCACCGCGACCGGATTCGATTCGCATCCGGGATCGATCGAGCTCGCCCGGAAGTCGGCCGCCGAGGAGGGTCTGGCCGACCGCTGCGCGTTCGACGTGGCCCGGGCTCAGGACTTCCCCGGCCAGGGCTACGGACTGGTGGCGACGTTCGACGCCTTGCACGACATGGGGGACCCCGTGGGCGCCGCGAGACACATCCGGTCGGCCCTGGCTGAGGATGGCGTCTGGCTGATCGTCGAACCGTACGCGCGGGAGTCGGTCGCGGAGAACCTGAACCCGGTCGGGCGGCTGTACTACTCGTTCTCCACCTTCCTGTGCGTGCCGCACGGCCTCTCCGAGGGCGCCGACAACCCGCTGGGCAACCAGGCGGGCGAGGCACCCATCCGCGCCGTGGTGGAGTCGGCGGGCTTCGGCACGTTCGAACGGGTGGCCGAGACGCCGTTCAACCTCGTCTACGCAGCTCGTCCGTGACCGACCGCCTGGACGGGCGGGTCGCGCTCGTCACCGGCGCCTCGTCGGGTCTGGGCGCCCGCTGGGCGGTGATGGCCCAGGTCGCCCGCCTGTTCGGCCGACTCGATGTGGTGGTCGACAACGCAGGGGTCTGTGACGGCGGTCCGCTGCAGGACCAGCCGCTGGCCGACATCACCGCCGTGATGACTTGAACCTGATCGCCGCCATCGACCTGTGTCGGCTGGCGGCACCGCTGCTCTTCGTCCACCCGGGTTCTTCGGTGATCAACCTCGCCTCGATCTTCAGGCTGGTGGGCTCCCGGCCGCCGATGGTCGGCTACAACGCCTCCAAGGGCCGCGCTGGTCCACCTCACCCGGCACCTGGCCGCACAGTGGGGCCGACGCGGCGTGCAGGTGAACGGGCTCGCAGAAGGCTTCTTCCCCACCGACCTGACCGGGGCCTGGCCGATCCAGCAACGGCCCAGATCGAGCAGCGAACCATCCTCGGCCGGATCCCGAACCTGGCGGAGATCGACGGGCCGCTGCTGTTCCTCGCCTCGGATGCGGCCAGTTACGTCACCGGCCAGATCCTGACCGTGGACGGCGGATGGACCGCCGCCTGAGACGCGGCCAAGCCATGGAGAGGTTGCGATGGCGGGAATCCTGCTCGTCCACGGAGCCTGGCACGGCCCGTGGTGCTGGGAACTCTTCGCGCAGCGCTTGGCGGATGCGGGCCACGACGTCCGCACGGTCAGGCTGCGAGGTCACGACGGCTCGCCGAGGCGGATCTGGTACCGGGTGCGCGACTACGTCCAGGACGTGACCGAGGCGGTGAGCCGATTCCCCGAGCCTCCGGTCGTGGTCGGCCACTCGCTGGGCGGACTGGTGGTGGCGAAGTATCTCGAGCGAGGCCGATCCCGGGCAGCGGTCCTGCTCGCGCCGATCCCACAGGATGGCTCGCTCGGCGCCATCATCCGCCTCACGAGCAGGCACCCCCTGGTCATGGCCAGAGCGAACCTGACCTTGAGGCTGCGCCCGTTCGTCACCGATCCAACCATGGTGCGCGAGCTGTTTTTCACCGCCGAGACACCGCAGTCCCTGGTCGATTATGTGTGGGGGCGGCTGCGGGACGAGTCGTACTTGGCCTTCCTGGACACGCTGACGGTGCGGGCCCAGCCCGGCAGGATCCAGGTCCCCGTGCTGATCATGGGGCCCGAGCACGACCGGTTCTTCACCGCTGCTGAACTGCGCCGGACCGCGGCCGCCTACGGCACCCACGCCGAGATGGTGGCCGGCATCGGCCACGACATGATGCTCGACCAGGGCTGGCACCGGGTCGCCGACCGCATCGACACCTGGATCGGGGATTCCGGCACGGTCAGAGATCGAGCAACCTCGATTTCGTAGCCAGACCCGGACACCAGCCATCGGAGGTGACACTGCTGATTCGGCTCGCTGGTGCCGGTGCGATGTGGCCGTGCAGCTGGCCGTCTCGTGACCAGTGGAGACTGTCCTCGAGCCAAGGACGGTTCCGCAGGAATCGACGCTCAGTAACGCCTTTGTGCACCTCGAACATCCTCAAGACTGCCTCGGCTATCCGCCGTGGTTCTGTCTTCATGGCGTCTCCTGTCTGGACCGGACGTGGCGTGAGGATGAGGCGATGTCCGCTCGGGCTTGTCGACTGGAACGTGACACGAGCCGATGACGTCGCCATCACTCACCATCCTCCTCGTGCTCGGTAGGCGGCACAATTGGCTGGTATGCCTTGGTGCAAAAGATTCGTGCCAACCGTCAGACGAACCTGGCGCGTCCACCCTGGCTCCTCAACTGCGCGCTCTCTTCATGCAGCTCACGGCGACAGACCGGACGTGCCATGGGTGACGGTGGGTGACAGTCACAGGCTCGTCGCTCAAGGGCATCGAACAGGAGCAAATGGCCGTTCCGAGCGTTGCGTCGCGACCATCTGCTCCTTCTCGGTGGCTGATCACCGGACAGATCCGATGATCTCGATCAAGGTGAGCCGGGTCTTCATCTTGGGGCGGTCGCCGACTTCTAGGCTTCCGCCGTGAACGGTCATGGTTCGGCGACGGTGCCGTCTGACGTTCGTCGATCGGGCGGTGGCGGAACGCGGTGATGACGGCGTTCGCGCTTGGTGGGGTCGCTGTGTCGACCTGGGGTCCGCGGCCGCCTCAGCTCCGCGCGGATCTGGGGCTGGGCAACGCGGCGGTCGGTCTCGTCCTTGCCGGTGTGACGGTCGGTTCGGTGGCTGGTTTGGGTGCGTCGTCGGCGTTGGTGTCATGGCTGGGTTCCCGCCGGGGGATTTGCGCCACCCTGTGGTTGGTCGGCGCCGCGATCGCCATGATCGGCGTCGGGGCGGGCGTGGCCCACTCGGTGGCGGTCACCACCGCCGGGTTCGTGATGGTGGGCTTCGGAATCGGCGCGGTCGACGTGATGATCAACGTCGAAGGTGCCGCGGTGGAACGCGCCGCCGGCAAGACGCTGATGCCGTTGATGCACGCGGCCTGGTCGTTCGGCGGGATCATCGGCGCCGGGATCGGTGCCGGCTGCGCGGCCCTCGGGATCGCCCCGGAGTGGCAGTTCCTCGGCGAAGCGGTCCTGATCGTCGCCGCAGCCACTGTCGCCACCCGGTTCATCCCTGTCGTGGTGCAGACCGACGTCGGCGTCTCCCGGCCGCCGCGCGCCGGGCGGGTCCGCAGCTGGCTCCGCGGCTGGCGCGACGGGCGGCTGCTGCTCATCGGACTCGTCATGCTCGGGGTGGAGCTGGGCGAAGGAACAGCCAACAACTGGCTCACCCTCGCGGTCCGCGCCGGCCATGACCAGTCGGATGCCGTCGCGGCCTTGTTCTTCGTCGCGTTCGCGGTCAGCGAGACAATCGCCCGCGTGGCGGGCGGCCCCGTCGTGGACCGCATCGGCCGGGTGCGTGCGGTGCGGGTCACGACCGCGCTGGGCGTGGTCGGGATGCTGATCTTCATCTTCGCCGGACCGGCGTGGCTGATCCTTGTCGGAACCCTGCCCTGGGCGGTCGGGGTCTCGATGGGGTTCCCGCTCGGCATGTCCGCTGCCGCCGACAGCGGGCCGAACCCAGCCGCCCGCGTCAGCGTCGTCGCCTCCATCGGCTACCTCGCGAACTTGGCCGGCCCGCCGGCAATCGGGTTTCTCTCCCAAGCCACTGGTCTGCTCAACGCGCTCTGGCTGGTGATCGCCCTCCTCGCGCTCGGCTTCGCCGCAGCCGGAGCACTCCAACCTCGCACCCATCAGGCTGCTGGCCGGTGACAGCGATGATTCCCGGGCAGCCGTTGATCAGCAGCCGGCCGCGGTTCGGGGTCGCCCGCTGCCGCCGCTGAGGGCGGCGGTCGGGGATCTCCGGTCTCATCAAACCCGTCAGCGTCCAGGGCGGGGATGAGACTCCTTGACCTGCTGCAGATCCCGACGATGGGCGAACCTGCCTTGCGCGCCGTGACCGGGCAGCGCCCGCGCGTTTTCCGACCACGGCGGACTTCTGCGCGGGCCGGGACCCGGCAGGACCGCGTGTCCGACACGGCGACTCTGCGCGGCCGGGACCGGCGCCGCGTTATCCGACCACGGCGGACTTCTGCGCGGGCCGGGACCGGGCAGCGCCCGCGTTATCCGACCACGGCGGACTTCTGCGCGGGCCGGGACCGGGTAGCGCCCGCATTTCCGACCACGGCGGACTTCCGCGCGATCGGCTCGTCCGGCCCGTCACCCAGCACCCAGAACTGCGCGTCGTGTATTCCGCGACAGCGTCGCTGAGTACCGGCGCAAGCAGTCCCGAGCCCGGTTGATCACGAGGATGCTGGCGTGTCTAGCCGACGTCCCGCCGGCGCCGGGTGTGGCTCGAGCTGGAGGCGGACGGCGTGCTCGCACCGGTGTGCTCGCGCAGGAAGCCCAGCGTGACGGCCAACACTTCCTGGGCTTCCGGCCGGTACAGGTCGAGCTGGAACTCATGATCGACTTTCGGGTACCACAGCGCCTCGTGCGGCACTCCGAGCTCGGCCAGCCGCGCGGCGAAGGCATGCGCCTGCGGGCTGAGCGAGTCCTTCTCGCCAGCCGTCAGCAAGGTGGCTGGGTAGGCCGCGGTCACGTGCGTGACCACGGAGGCCTGCTGCACCTGTGGCGCGCCGAAGTCCTTGCTGCCCAGGTAGGCCCAGCCCACGGTGCGCGCGTACCAGCCACGCCATCCCCGGTGGTCCAGCGTTGTCGCCGGGTCGTAGGGACCGCAGTGCAGCACGGTGCCGACGAGCTGGCTGGGGTCGATCACTGGCTCGATGCCGACATCGGCGGCGTACGCCTGGTCGCTCACGATCGCCGCGTACTGAGCGGCGATCTGGGCACCGGCCGACGAGCCGGCCAGCACGACGCGGTCCGGATCGAGTCCGTAGTTGGTCGCGTGCCCGGCCAACCAGGCCAGGGCCAGACCCATCTGGCGGACGGGTTGGGGGTAGTTCGACTCGGGCGCGAGACCGTAGTTGATCGCCACGCACGTGTAGCCCTCGACCGCCAGCAGGCGTAGGTAGAAGCCGATGTCGGACTTGTCACCGCCCACCCAGGCCCCACCATGGGCCCAAACGACGACGGGCAGCGCCTGCTGGGCGCCCATCGGCCGGTAGAGATCCAGCCGTTCGCTCGGCGCCGAGCCGTAGGGCAGGTCGAGGTGCTCCTCGACCCCGGGCACCGGATCGTGGGAGGGCGCCAACCGGGCGATGACGCGGAGCACCGCGTTGATCAGCTGTACCCCCGGTTGCGGGCCTCGGGCCCAAGTAAGCGCTCGAGCTGCCGTCGCCTGGGCGGCCGGCCAGCCGCTTGGGCGCCGGGCAGCAGTCACATGCCCAGCGTACGGCTCAGCTTGCGCAGCGCGGCGCTGCAGCCTGGATGGACAGCGCTGGCGCCCCCTCGGCACGAAGAAGGTCACGATGGTCTCCGTTGTGGTGTCCGCGGTGTTGACGGCGACGTGTGCAGGAGGACCCGGTCAGCAGCTGGATGATCTTGAAGCTACTTACGGCGTTTCTCGTACGCGAACAGGATCAGGCCGAGGACCACAAGGCAGATCAGAAACGCGAGGATGCCGGTGAGCAGATTGTCGGTCCGCCATACGGTGACCGCTCCGACGGTGGCGCAGATCAACGACAGAAGCCACAGCCGGCCCTGCTTGGCGAGTTGACGGCGCAGCTCGGGATCGGTGGCCATCGGCGCCGGTTCCTTTCTTCCTCGTCGGGGTGTCTGATGTGAAGGTCGCGATCGTTGCGATCAATTGTCGGACGGGCTCGAAGTGGTGGTGACCTGGGCGGGCCGTTACCGAGCGATGCCGGTGCCGGTGCCGGTGGCGCTGGCAGAAGTTGGCGGCCGTGGCTGATTCCTGTCCCTTGGGGGCGTCAGCCAGCCGTCAGCGCAGCGACAGCGTCGGGTTCGAAGCTTCCCTCATGACGCGAACGACTCCGACAAGCTGATCCGACAACTCATCGGCGGTGAAACCGCAGCGGCCGTCGACATCGTGGGCCGGGCACAGACCAGCGAGGACCCGGTTGTGGTCGTGGCGGCGGCGCTGATCGATCCGGGCGTACCCGAGCTGCTCGCCCGAGGAGCCGAGCTGGCTCAGACAACCCGAGAGCGCCAACTCGTCGCGATCGCCGCCGCGCACCTGGCCGGCGACCGTGACCTGGTGGACGCACTCGCCCGCGACCACCTCGTCGACCATCCCGACAGCCTCCTGGTCGCCTGGATCGCCGCCGGCGCATCACAACGCCGCGCACCACGACCCAACGCATTCGTCACATCCGAAGCCGACCCCAGACAGGAAAAGTGAAGATCATGAACCGCAAGCTGACCGCCGTGTTGCTGATAGTCGCTGCCGTCGTGACCAACATCGCGTTCACCGTGTTGGGCACGGTGTTCAACTACCCCGATGTGCTCAAGGAGCCGGTCGAGGAGATCCTGGCCAAGTTCCGCGCCCACCAAACCACGGTGACAGCGTGGTTCGCCCTGATGGCCCTCTCGGCGGCGCTGATGGCTCCGATCGCTGTCGGTGTCGGGCGACTCTCGAACCATCCCGCGATGCGGGCCGCTGTCCCGGTCGGCATCGCCGCCGCGGTCGTTCAGGTCATCGGTCTGGCTCGCTGGCCGCTGCTGGTGCCGGGATTCGCGGCCGATGCGGCCAGCGCCGACCCGGCGGCCGCGGCCGCGGCCCGCGACTCGTTCCTTCTGGCCCACCAGATCTTGGGCAATCTCATCGGGGAAACCTTCGGCTACCTCCTCACCGCCGCCTGGACGCTGCTGGTGGTGGTCGCCCTGCGCCGTGGCTTCGCCGGTCTGTGGTTCAGCCTGTTGGGGGCGGTGTCGGCGGTGCTGATCGTCGCCGGAGCGCTGTCGCCCCTCAATCTGCCGCTGATGGACGACGCCAACTTCATCGGCTACGTGCTGTGGAGCGTCTGGCTCGTGATCTTCGCTGTCCTGCTCCTCCTCGGCCGGCCCCGCACCGGCACAACAGCAACCGAGCGTGCCCACGCCGACTCTCACTCCCACTCCCATTCCCACTCCGCAAGGTGATGATCTCCATGAACCCCTCAACCGCCACCCGGCGCGCGCTCGTCTCGTGGCTGATCTGGACCGCCGGATTCCTGGCCTTCCCCGTCGCCGGTGTGGTCGGCGGTGTGGTCGCCGGTCGCGTCGACAACCCCATCGCCGCCTTGGTGGCCGGCCTCATCACGGGTGCCGTCATCGGCACCGGACAGTGGCTGGTCAGCCGTGGCCGGCTCCGCCCCGCGGCGTGGATCCTGGCCACGGCGCTCGGCATGGGTGCCGGCCTGCTGCTCGGCGCGACCGTCGTCGGCTTCCGGACCTCGCTCGCCGACGTCGCCGTCATGGGTGCACTGACCGGCGTGCTCATCGGCGTCGCCCAGACCGTGGCGCTACCGGCGCAGACCCGACGACGCTGGTGGTGGGCCGTGGCCATGCCCCTACTGTGGGCACTCGGCTGGATCGTCACCACCCTGGCTGGGATCCCCGTCGAGGAGCAGTTCACCATCTTCGGCGCCAGCGGGGCCGTCACCTTCTCCGCCCTCTCCGGGGTTCTCCTACAGCAGCTGCTTCCCGCCCGCGAGACCCCCGAAGCGACAGTCAACAACCCGACCGTGCGCCGCCGCCGCATCGAAGGACCACGCATGACCAGAACGCCGCAACCACGTCATCTTCGGCACCGGCGCGATCGGTCTCGCCACCCTCGACGCCCTGCTCCGCCGCGGCGAAACCGTGCGGATGGTCAACCGCTCCGGCGTTGCCCGCGTGCCGGACGACGTCGAGGTGGTGGCCGGGGACGCCACTGACCCCCGGTTCACGATCGATGCCACCCGTGGCGCCCAGGTGGTCTACCAAACGCTCAACCCGCCGTACGCGCAGTGGGTGGAGCAGTTTCCCGGCCTGCAGGCCGGGGTGCTCGCCGCCGCGGAAGCTCACGGGGCCCGGCTGGTCAGCATGGAGAACGTGTACATGTACGGGCGTCCGGCCGGTCGGCCGCTGACCGAGACCCGCGACTACGCGGCGCACACCAAGAAGGGCCAGCTGCGCGGTCGGATGGCCTTCGAGCTGCTGACCGCCCACCAGGCCGGACGGGTTTCGGTCGCCATCGGACGCGCCTCCGACTACTTCGGGCCGCGTGGTGGCGCGCAATCCAACCTCGGCGACCGGCTCTTCCCCGCCGCCCTGGACGGGAAGACCGCCAGCGTTCTCGGCGACCCCGACCAGCCCCACACCTATACCTACATCCCCGACATCGGCGAGGGGCTGGCGGTCCTCGGCGAGCATCCGGATGCGCCGGGTCAGGTCTGGCATCTCCCCAACGACCCCGACACCCGCACCACCCGGCAACTGGTCGATGTCGTCTTCCAGCTGGCCGGGCAACCCCGGACCCGGCTGCGCCAGATGCCGCCGGTGCTGCTCCGGCTGGCCGCACTGACCAACCGCACCTTGCGTGAACTGCTGGAGATGCAGTACCAGTTCGAGGAACCCTTCATCGTGGACAGCAGCAAGATCACCACCACTCTCGGCGTCGAAGCCACACCCATCGAGCAGGCCCTGGCCGACACCCTGGGCACCTACCGCTCCGCGACCCGCCCGAGCTCCAAGTCCAGCCACGGCTAACCCGGCCGCACCGCACACCCCTCGCCGAGCTGGGCACCCTGACGCGGCGCCGATCCGGTTCTAGGCTCGACGTGTGCTCACCGTGGCCGTGCTTGGGGCAGTCGAGGCGCACCGAGACGGCGTACGGCTGGGCCTGCCGGCCGGCAAGACCACGCAGCTGCTGGCCCGTCTGGCGCTCGACGCAGGTGCGCGGGTGCGGGCCGACGCCATCCTGGAGGACTCTGTGGGCCGAGCCGACGGAGCCGAACACGCTGCACTCGAAGGTTTCCCAGCTGCGTCGTGCGCTGGGGGACACGCGCCTGGTGGTGAGGACCGGCGACAGCTACATCCTCGCTGTGCCCCGCGAAGCCGTTGACGCCTGGCGGGTGGTTGAGCTGGCCAGCGCGAGCGTCGCGGCCCGGGCCGCCGACGACCCTGCGACTTCGCTCGAGCGGGCCCTGGAGGGCCTGGCGCTGTTCCGCGGCGACGTGCTCGTCGACGCCGGTGACTGGGCCACGCCGCACCGTACGCGTCTGGAGGAGGTGCGACTCGGCCTGGTCGAGGACATCATGGCCGCGCGGGTCGAACTGGGTGCCGGTGGAGAGGTCGTCGGTGAGCTGGAGTCGCTGCTGGAGGCGCACCCCCTGCGCGAGCGGCTCTGGGCCGCGTTGATCACGGCGCTCTACCGGGCCGGCAGGCAGGCCGATGCACTCGCGGCTTACTCGAGGGTGCGGCGACACCTGGTCGAGTCGCTCGGCGTCGAGCCGAGTACGCGAGCTGCAGTCGCTGCAGCAGCAGGTCTTGCAGCACGACAGCCACCTCGAGTTCCGGCGGCGTGCGCCCGATGGCGTTACCGGGGAACGTGCCGCCGGTTGCCGACGCCGATCATCGGTCGGGCTGTCAACGTCACCGAGGTGATCGTCTGCGGTGGCGTCGCACCGCCTGGTGACCGTGGTCGGTCCCGCAGGCGTCGGCAAGACCCGACTGGCCATCGAGGTTGCCCACCAGCTGACGCAGGAGGCTCCGGTGTGGCTGGTGCGCCTCGACGCCGTCGATGCCAAGGCGGTGCTGTCCCAGGTGGTGGCGGAGACGCTCCACGTTTCCGGTGGGGACCAGGCGGTACAGCGAGCGCTTGTCCGCTGCGGGGACGGTGCTGCTCCTGGACAACTGCGAACACGTGCTCGACTCCGCTGGCCCGACTGGTGGCGCCGCTGCTCGACGACCTGCCCCAGCTGCGGGTGCTGGCCACCAGCCAGGCACCCCTTGGTCTCGAGGACGAGCATCGGTATCACGCTCGAGCCGCTGACGCCGGACAACTCGGTCGCCCTGTTCGCCCGCCGGGCGCAGGAACTGCGTCGCCAGTTCGTGCTCGACGCCGCAACCACCGCCGTCGTGGAGGAGGTGTGCCGCTCGCCTCGACGGGCTGCCGTTGGCGATCGAGCTTGCCGCAGCGCGGCTGCGCTCGTTGTCGGTGCGCGACATCGCCCGTCGGCTGGACGACCGGTTCACTCTTCTCCAGGACCCCAGCAGCCGTCGTCCGGAGCGGCGCCGCGCTTTGGAGGCGGCGATCGCGTGGAGCTACGAGCTGCTCTTCCCTGACGATCAGCGCGGGCTTTGGGCGCTCTCCTGTTTCGCCGGTGGTGCCTCGCTGGACGCAACGGCGCATGTGTTGACGGCGCTGGGCGTCCCGGCGGCGTCTGTGCTGGACACGATCAGCCGGCTCGTCGACCGCTCGCTGGTCAGCGTGGACAATGTGGAGGACGGTGAGGTGCGTTACCGGCTGCTCGACAGCATCCGGGCGTACGCCGCCGAGCGGCTGCGCGAGTCGGGACAGGGCGATGTCGCGGCCGCCGCACATGCTGCCTGGTACGCCGAAACCGCTGCCTGGTGCGAGGAGCACGTACGCAGTGACCGGCAACCGGCCTGCTTGGCGATTGCGCGAGCCGAGCGGCTCAACGTCGATGTCGCGCTGGCCTGGTGTGTTTCCAACGATCCCCAGCTCGGCGTGCGCATCGCCAACGGGTTCGGCTGGACCTGGGTGGTCCTCGGAGATGGCACAGCCGGAGCGGCGCGCGTACGAACCACGTTGTCAGACCAGATCCCGGCTCGCGAGCGCGCCACCGGCCTCCTGCTCGCCGGATGGTTGGAGGCGTCGGCCGGAGACGTGGTGGCTGGCTCAGGCCGATCTCGACCGGGCTCGGACGCTTGCCGACGAGCTGGCCGACGATGTGCTGATCGCGGACGTCGACCGGCACCAGGCTTTCCTGTCCCTCCAACAGGGTCGACCCGAGCGGGCGGTCAGCACCGCAGCGGCCAGCCTGGCGACGTACCGGCCGCTCGAACTGCGGTGGTGCACCGCCGCCAGCCTCTTGCTCGGTGCGTTCGGTTCGCTCATGCTCGGCGACACCGGCAGCGCCACGCGCGACGCCACCGAGGCCGTCGGCATCCTGACCCCGATCGGTGACTCCTGGGGGCTGGTGCACGCCCAGGCCATGCTCGGTGGCATCGCGCAGGCCGAGCACCGCTTCGACGATGCTGCCCGAGCACTTCGGCGCGCCGCCGAGGAATCCGCCACGATGGGTTTCCTCGGCCAGGCGGCGCTGCACCGGGCCACGCTCGCCCGCGTGCAGCACCGGATGCGAGATCCGCAGGCCGCCGAGTCCTACCGGCAGGCGATCGGCGAGGCCGTGGCCAGCGGGGACGGCCGCCTCGCCGCCACCGCGCGACTCAACCTTGCGCGGCTTCGACGTACCGTCGACGACTCGGAGGCGATAGCGCTGCTGGAGGAGAACGAGCACTGGTACGCCTCCGCCGGAGGTGGCGAGTTCGCCCTGCTCACGCACTGCATTCTGGCGGCCATACATGACGACGCCGCGGAGCTGGAGGCAGTTCTGGAACAGGCCCGAGTCAGCGAGAACGTCGAAAGCCAGGTCTACGCACTTGATGCGCTCGCGAGGCTGGCCGCCAAAGAGGGCGACTCAGGATCGGCCCGGTCCCGGCTCACCCAAGCCGACAGCCTCGCGCCGCACGTCGCCCACGTCCTCGACGAGAATGACCGGCTCGACGCCGACCAGGCGCGCCAGCTGCTGAGTTGAGCGCAGAGCATCCCGGAGGACTGGTGACGCGGAGGTCGATCTACCTGAGCCTGCTCAACGGCAGGGGTAGCCGCCCTTGACACAGGAGCGGCCGGCTCGCCAGGTGTCGTCGAAGTGAGCGCGGAAGCCGTCGTACAGCCGGTGGCTGGAGGTCGATTCCGGTGCCATCTTGACGAAGATCTCGTCGTTGGTGGTCAGCGCGCTGCCGCTCCAGTTCTGTGATCCGGTGTAGACCCGGTACTCGTAGCGGGAGCCGAACTTCCCGTATACGAGGAAGTACTTGTCGTGCACCGCGGGAGCACGCCGGATGCCGACCCCGGCTTTGGTCAGGACGTCGTACACGCTGCGATCCATCTCGATCTTGCCTCCGGAGGTGCCGATCACCATCGAGACCTGACACTTCTTGGTCCGCAGGTCCTTGACCAGCCGCAGCAGGGCCGGTCGGGCCGACGTGACGAAGTTCATCCCGATCCGGACCTGGCAGCTCGCGTTCGGCTTCACGTCGTTGAGCCGGCTCGCGACCGTGTCGGTCTGCCCCCGTCCTTCCGGTGAGGCGTACACCGTCGCGGTCGCCGCCTTGTAGTATCCGCGTCCGGACGCGGCGTCGTAGTAGTCGTTCCCGGCGTAGTGGCGGCGGTTCCACAGATCGGCGAAGTTCCGGTTCAGACCCGCGGTCAGGGCCGCGTCACCGTACACCGTGATGGCGTTGTTGAACTGGTCGGAGCCCGAGGCGTACGTCATGTTTGCTGACCCGAACCAGGCGACGTTCGACCGCTTTGCCCCGGTCGGGTCGGTGGTGGAGCTGAAGGTGAACATCTTCGTGTGCAGGTCGCCAGAATCGCTGGTGCTGATGCAGCCACCGCCGGCCCGGGCCGGGCTCTCGTACGCTGCGGCAGGGTAGCCGCAGTAGCGGTGGTTCCCCAGCTGCCGCGCGATCGACAAGGCCTGGCCGGTCACGGTCAGGTTCTTGCCGTCGATCAACACGAGCACGGTGACTCCGCGATTTTGGGCGGCGATCAGGGCTTTGGCTACCGGTTGAACCGTCAGCGAGTAGATCGTGCCCCGGATGGTCGAGGCGGCCGGAGAGCTGTCGATCAGTCTCACGACCTCGTTGTGGATAGTGTCGTCACGACCCTCGTGGGCCAGCGGGTTGGTGAAGTGCGCCCAGACGGGGTAGCCGGCGATCGTGGCCTGTACGGCGGGCACCGTGGGAGTCGCCTCCGCGGGCCGAGCGCTCACCCCGACACCGAATAGGGGGGCGAGAACGATCAGAGCCCAGACGGCAGACAGTCGGACAGCGGCGCCACGGTAAGACCGCATGGTGCTCCTCAGTGCTGACCAAAGCCGGAATATTACGCACTCCGACTCAGCTGACCCTAAAGCTGTTCACTTGTGTCACGCAAGGCCCAGGAGTAACAACAGCATCACACGCAAGCCGACACGCCGGTCCACTCGCAAGTTTTCGAGGATTCGGTGTTCATCGCGCCAGCGCGGCCCGCCCGCGATCTGGCGATGAGGGGGCGGCGATCGTCCAGGTGGTGATGCGTTCGGAGCGGCTGAAGAGCCAGATCCCGAGCCAGGCGACTCCCACGGCAAGGATGGCGAGACCGGCGTCCAGGACCGCTTCGGGCACGAGGGCGCGCAGCGCGATCGGGATGGCGCCGACGGCGTACAGGACGAGCGGCGCCGCGGGTATTTCCCGGGTGCGCAGCATGGCGATCACGAAGGCAAGGGTGCCCAGCAGGAACAGGAATGAAGCGGCGGTCAACGCGATACCCAGCGATCCGGCCCGGAGTGCCGCAACAGTGTCGGCCGGAAGGGCGCGGAAGACGAGATTGATCACGAACTCGACGCCGACAAGTGCGGAGAGGGCCAGCGCGTTCAGCAGGTAGGCGATGAGGCCGAAGGTGCCGGTGCGGCGACCGAAGGCGAGATAGAGGGCGGTGGTGAGGGCCAGCGCCAGGACTTGGGCGAGCGGGGCAATCAGTTGGGTGAAGGCCGTGGTCGGGATCACCTCGGCGCGCTTGGCGGCGTTGATCAGCAGGATGACGGCGCTTCCGCAGCCAGCAGCTGCAGCGATGCGATAGAGCGTCGCGGGAACGGGATGAGACATGGCATTCCTTCGGTGGGTTCGATCGATGAGCTCGCGGCCGGCGGCCGCGGGGCTTGGTGTAACAGGTACTCACAGACTTCGGACGATGGTGATCATGGGTCTGGCGGATCGACGACCGCCACGGAAAGCAGGGTGACGCCGAGGTCTCGGATCCTGGTGAGGAGCCCGTGCAGCTCGGCCTGGTCGGTGACGGCACCCGTCAGGCTGGTGGTCCCGTCGTCGTTCTGGGTGACGGTGAGGCCACCGAACCAGGGCGACCAGTGGTCGTCCAGGTGCCCGTCGATCCGAAGTTGGTAACCGGCAGGCATGGCACGTTCAGGAGTCGGGGTCATCAGATCCGAACCTTCGCGGTCGCCCCGATGATGCGGCGGTTGACGGTTCGGCGGCTGCGGTGTCGACGGATGACGTATTCGGCGACGGCGAGGTTGATGGCCCAGGCCGCGCCCAGGCTCAGGTCGTGTGTGAACTCGCTGGGGCCGAAGACCGCGGGTCCGATGCTTAGGGTGAACAGCTGGGTGCCGGCCCCCAGGGCCAGAGCGTAGGCGCGGGTCATCCAGGCCCGGTGCCGGGTGACGTCGCCGCGGCGGATGGCGTCGAAGCCGAGGACGATGCTGGCGGCCATGGCCGACCCGAACGCAAGCCGGAACACATACGCCAGCTCGCCCGTGCCTGGCTGGCGGGGGTACAACAGGGTCAACCACAGCGCCGAGAACGCCACCGCCAAGCCCAGCACCACCAGGACCCGTCCGGCCGTCCGGTGCCAGCCGGGTCGCCGGCGCCGCAGCCCTGCGGAGAACTGGAAGGCGCCGAGGATGGAGTACCCGACCGCGCTGATGATGTGCACGAATACGGGTACGGGGGAGGCGTTGAGGCGGGGGTTCGCCGGCATGACATGCGGACCGCCGGCCAGCTCTACCAGACGGAGAGAGCCGAAGAAGGCGGGGACCAGAACCAGGGCGACGAGCGCGAACGGCACCCAGCGCCCGGTCGACCGAGCTGACCGGGTAGGACGGGTCGACCGGGGAGAGCGGACTGGCGCGTGGATGGTCATCTGGCGTCGGCATGGTCGAGTTGTGCGCTGACGGAGCTGGTCACGGGGCTAGCGGTCCGGGTGCGCTGCTCGCGCCACAGGAAGTAACCGAGGCATGCGACGGCGACGGCGACAGGGATGGCGAAGAGCCGTTGGTTGATCTGCGGCAGCAGGGGGATCGTGACGATGGCGACGCTGCCGACGGCGAGGAGTGCGCTAGCCCACCGGGGCAGGACGTGCGCGCGGAAGAGGGCGATGCCGAAGACAAGGCCGCCGGCCAGGAAGGTGAACCCGCCGATCCGGATAAAGGCGGTCAACGCGCCGATGTCACCGGTTGCGGTGCCGCCGGCGGCCACCGCGAGGACGTCGTTGACGTAGCCGGGCTGAGTGGTCGCCAAGGAGGGGAGGACGAACAAGCCGACGACCTGAACGCTAAGAATGGCGAGGTTGCCGGCGCCGAACAGCAGGTACCCGGCCAGGCCGAGCACTCCGGTCTGCTTGACCTGGCGCAGATAGATCCCGGTGATTCCGATGACCGACAGGACCGCCATCGCGATCTTGATGATTTCGCGGACCGCGTACTCGGTCGTGGTGGCGAAGGTCGCGTCCAGGTGGGGGTGATTGACCTGGACGCCGATGAACAGCAGACCCCCGGCAACGGCGGCGAGGCCGGCCGCTCGGGTCAGCTTGGTCGTGGTGATGGTCATGTCCGGCTCCCAGGTTCTGAGTGTCCGCGGCGGGGCGCCGCGGCATGACTCGAAACTAGGGACCGGTTGGGTGACCCGGCGTCACCCAACGATGTGACGGACTGGGTGAGATCCGGATGCGCCGGACTAGATCAACACTGCTCGCCGCAGGGCCTGAGCTCGCTTCGCTCGCGCAAACTAGATCAACACTGCTCGCCGCAGGGCCCTGAGCTCGCTTCGCTCGCCCAAACTAGATCAGGCCGCGTTCGTGAGCACGACGGACCGCCGCCCGGCGGTCGGTGACGTCGAGCTTGGTGAAGATGTGCTTGGTGTGGGTGCGCACCGTGTTGTGCGATACGAAGAGCTCGCGGGCGATCTGTGGGCCGCTCAACTCGCTGTCGAGCCACCTCAGCACGTGGAGCTCCCGCTCGGTCAAGGGAGACGCCAACGACGGAGGCGGCGCTTGCTCGGAATCGGGGACGTCGTCTTCGACCGATGCGCCGATCCGGAGCAGGCGACGCGGGTGGCCATCAGCGATGCCCTGGTGTTCGGCGTCGTGCAGCAGCGCCAGCATGGGGGCGCCCTCGTCGAGGAAGAGCCGGACGTATGCCTCGGGTTCGGGTGCCTGCGCCACGGCGTGGGCAAGCGACTCCAGGGCCCGCGACCGATCCCCCAGTACGTCGTGGGCGAGGGCTTGCAGGATCCGGATCTCGAGGAGACTGCCGGCGCGCATGGAGGTTGTGGCAACGTCGTGCAGGCGCCCCAACAGGGCGACCGCCTGGTCGATGGCGGCGGTGTCTGGCTGCGCTCGGGTTTGGGCGAGGAGCAGCCGCACCAGGGTGAGGTGGTCGAACTCCTTGAGATAGCTGGCGTCGTCGGTGGTGGCCACGCCTCGTTCCCGAACCCAGTCGGCGGCGTCCGCCAGGTTGCCGCGCGCGATCGTGATCCGGGTCTTCATAGCCGCGATGGGCC
Organism: uncultured Actinomycetota bacterium; assembly: GCA_963789345.1. Taxonomy (GTDB): domain Bacteria; phylum Actinomycetota; class Actinomycetes; order Propionibacteriales; family Propionibacteriaceae; genus Microlunatus. The sequence continues at coordinate 1,346,636 of CAWBKR010000001.1, forward strand.
GTACGTTGAGGAAGAGGCCCGGACGGTAGAGCTCCTCGGCTCGGTCCAGGAAGCCGACGGCCGCGTCAAGGCTGCCGCCGGCTTGGGCGACCCGAGCCGTTGCCACGAACCAGCGATAGCGGCTTTCGGTCATCGCTGCGCGGTCTCCGAGAGCTGCGGCGGTCTCGAGGTGTCGCTTGGCGGCCCCGAGGTCTCCGGCTTCGAGGTCGATCTCGCTGAGTCCCACGTGCAACTCGGCCGTCGCCCGCGCCACGGGCGCGCCGTGGGCCTCGGCCACCTCCAACGCCCGCTCGTAGAGCTGGCGCGCCTTGCTGGGTCGACCGGCGGCGAGCCACAGGTCCGCGAGGACCACCGTGCTGCTGAGCTCGTCGACGAGGTTGCCGGCGGCGTGCAGGCTGGCCACCGCTTGCCCGAACGTCTCAAGCGCGCTCGCCACGTCACCGTTCGCCCACGCGGCGAGGCCGAGGAACGCGGCGGCACTGCCGCGCGCGAGATGGTCGTTGGGTCCGGCCAGGTCCAGCGCGCGCCGGGCGTGTTCCGCCGTGCTGGCCACATCGCCGCGAGCTTGCGCGAGCGAGGCGCGGTAGACGGCGATGATCGCCGGCAGCGTGCGGAGATCATCGGTGTCAGCCCACGGCGGCGCCGATCCCTCCGGTTCGGCAGCGAGTGCGCGTTCCGCGTCGTCGAGTCGGGGCTCAACAGCATCGAGGTCGCCGGAGATCATGAGCATGTATCCGCGGAAGACACTGAGTACCGGACTGCGCCGCACGTTGTCGTCGGGCAGCGCCGTCAGCCAGCCGAACAACATGGCATCTTGCCGGTGACGTCGGATATCCGACATCGCCTGCTCGATGAGGTTGGCCGCCCGGTCGAAGTCCCGCGCGGCCAACGCATGCCTCACCGCCTCCTCGGCCAAGTCGTGCGCCTCGTACCAGCGGCTGGCGCGCTGGTGCAGCAGCGCAACCAGGCCGGGCTGCTCGGCGAGCAGGCGGGCCCGCAGCACGTCGGCGAAGAGGTGGTGGTAGCGATACCACTCCCGCTGGTCGTCCAGGGCGACGAGAAAGAGGTTCGCCCGCTCCAAGATCATGAGCATGCGGCTTCCGTCGTCGCGGCCGGTGATTGCGTCACAGAGCGGCCCGGTGAGCCGGTCGAGGACCGCTGAGCGCAGCAGAAACTCCCGTGCTGGCTCAGGCTGGTGTTGCAGCACCTCCTCGACGAGATAGTCGACGACGTATCGATCGTTCCCGGCGAACCGGGCGATGAAGCCGCTCACGTCGTCGCGCTCCCGGAGCGAGAGAGCGGCGAGCTGCAGCGCCGCGATCCAGCCCTCGGTGCGTTCCTCCAAAGCCTCGACGTCCCTTGCTGCGAGGCGCAATCCCGTGGCTTCGTGGAGGTACGAGGCGGCCTCCTCGGCCGTGAACCGCAGGTCGGCGGCCCGAATCTCGACCAACTCGCGGCGCGTCCGCCATCGAGCCAGTTGCAGGTCGGGGTCGGCGCGGGTGCTGAGCACCACGTGAACGTGGGCTGGGATGTGCTGGAGCAGGAAGATCATCCCCTGGCCGACCTCGTGGTTGTCCACCAGGTGGTAGTCGTCGAGGACCAGCCACACCTCACCCGGTGCCGCAGCCAACTCGTTGAGCAGCGTCGTGAGGACAAGATTGATCGGCACAGGGGAGGCGGTGATCAGCTCCAGTGCACCCGAGCCAACGCCGGGCACGGCGCCTCGGAGGGCGCTCACCACGTAGGTCCAAAACGACGAAGGCTCGTTGTCCGTCGGGTCGAGCGAGAGCCACGCCACCGACCGGTTGTCATCGGGAGTCGCCCCAAGCCAATCGGCGAGGAGCGTCGTCTTGCCGAAGCCCGCAGGAGCGGACACCAGCGTCAACTTGGCCTCAGCTCCGCGACGCAGATGCGCGATCAGCCTAGGCCGGGGCACGAGGCCACGTCGCACCTTCGGGACGTACAGCTTGGTTGCCATCAGCGGACCCGCCACGCCATCCCCATTCCCAGGGGCACCACCTGTCCGCGGTCGTGCCGCGACCAACGGTAACGCCTGCGGGTCGACGAGTATGCGACGACGGCTGGCTGCGGCGCTGGCTTGCCTCAGAGGCCCGCATGATGTCACCGTGGCGGAAGTTCTTGGGAGCGGACATGTCCAGCGCCGTGTGGCACCGTTGATCGCCGCGAAGTTGTCGGTACCGCCGCTGCGCCCGGCGGGCGTCGCACGCCCCCGGCTCTCCTCCTCGATGGTTGATCGGCCGGGGTCTCGATTGACTGTGGTCGTCGCTCCCGCGGGCTGGGGCAAGACCACGCTGCTCTCACAGTGGGCCCACGAATCCGGAGAAGGTCGACGAATCGCCTGGGTTTCGCTGGACGAGACCGATGATGAGGTCATCCGCTTCTGGTCCTATGTCCTGGCGGCCTTACAGGGTTCCGAAATCATCACCGCGGCCCCGCTCGGAGCGCTCCGGACCCCTGGGTTGAGCCCGCTGGATCGAGCCGTGCCGATGCTGCTCAACGAACTGAGCACGCTCCGAGGGGACAACGTCTTGGTGCTGGACGATTACCACCTGCTGAACGCAGCAGACATCCACGAGGACATGGAGTTCTTCCTTACCTACGTGCCTCCGGCCTTGCGGATCATACTGTCGACCCGGGTAGATCCGCCTCTGCCACTGGCGCGGATGCGGGCCCGGGGTGAGCTGGCCGAGCTGCGAGCGGTGGATCTGAGCTTCAGTGTCGACGAGGCGGCCACGCTCTTGCGGGGCGTCGGTAACGCACCCTTGGACGACCGGGCGACCCTCTTGTTGTGGGAGCGCACCGAGGGCTGGGCAGCGGGGTTGCAGCTTGCGGCGCTGAGTCTCCGCGGTACCGCCAGACCGTCGGCCGCGGCGAGGGCCATCCACGGTGATGACCGGCACATCCTCGACTATCTGTCCGCCGAGGTGCTCGACCGGCTCTCGCCGGATCAGCGTCATCTGCTGGTGCGGACGTCGGTTCTCGAGCGGTTGTCCGGGCCGCTCTGCGATGAGGTCCTTGGAACGCACGGTTCCGCAACGATTCTCGAGCAGCTCGACCGGGCCGACCTCTTCGTTGTTCCGCTCGACTCGCGACACGAGTGGTACCGCTGTCACCGGCTGTTCCGGGATGCGCTGCGACAGGAGCAGACCGACGAGGCGGAGACGGTACGCGTGCGTTGCGGGCGGCGGATTGGTTCTTGGCCCGCGATCATGTCGGGGAGGCGGTCGAGCTGCGCCTCGGCGCCGGCGATGGGTCGGGGGCCGCGGAGCTGCTGCGATCCACGGTGCCGTGGTTCTTGGAGCGGGGTGCTCTGCCCAGACCGGCTGTCAGGCAGCACCAACACCGTACCTTCGATCATCTCGATCTGGAGCCCCTGTGGGAACTTCCGGAACCGGGCCGGAGCGCTGATGTCTCGTTGACAGCGACCTCTCACGAAGCGAGCAACAGACTCCACAAATGTCGAACAAACCGCGTCTTGTTCGGCCTAGGATCAGGCCATCCCGTCGGGTGCCTGACCCCCCGAGCAGGTGGCCGGCGGGCCTCAACCTCGCAACACGTTGGGCGTAGGCCTGGGATGCGCCCTCGTCGAGCTCGACGTCGTCGCGGCGGTCGGCGCGCCGTTTGCAGGCGTCTGGACTCGTCCCAAGATCCGGTCCTGCCGGATCAACCAGATCCCGGCGGCGGCCACGGCCAGGCCGAGGGCCGCACCCCAGGGAGGCATGGCCGCCTGGAACCCGAGCAGTCCGCCGACCGCAACGGCGACCGAGAGGGCTCGAGGGAGCACCCGCGCTCGCCACGACGCCACCCCGAACAGGATCCAGCCGAGAGAGAACAGGACCACGCTGACCAGCCAGGCCGTCCTCAGCAGGCTGCCGCTGGAGGGTACGCCGATGACCTCCGGGGAGACCTGCGTTAGCCACGGCATGGCGAAGCCCTCGAACCACATGTCGCCGGCCAGACCCATGGTGCCGACGGCGGCGGTGCAGAAGGCGACCGCTCCGAAGATTCCTGCCTGGCTGGCTTGCCGCCCGTAGACGGCGACCAAGGCGATCAACAACAGAGGAAAGGTGACGGCGTAGGCGGCGTTGAACACCAAGAAGACCGGGCTCGTCATCATGGCGACCAGATCGCTGCGGTCGGTCACCAAGAACAACGCGATGGAGACGACGGCGAACAGGCTTCCGGCGAGCACGGCGATCGGTCCCGCGTAGGCGGCGAGTGGTGAATCGGACATGACATCCTCCTGGGTGTTGTCCGCGGAAATGCGCGGCGGTCGAACGGTCGAGTCAGTTGGCTCTGACTGGCGCCTTGTCGGCGGCCTTGTGGTTCGGCTCGACAGCTGCTGGTGACTTGGTCCAGAACCGGCGGTCGAAGACCAGCAGGCCCAAGGCGACCAGACACCAGACCAGGCACCACAGCCACGTCATCCGGGTGGTGTCTCCTGCGGCCTGCCACAGGGTGCTGGTTTCAATCGTGCCCTCGGCGGCGTGGGCGATCAACGTGATCAGTGAGCTGCCCGAGGCGTGGTTGAACAACCACGCGTACCAGAAGGTGACTGCGACGGTGGCTGTGGCCTCAATCGGACTGGACCCGAACTGGGGCATCACGAAGAACGGGATGTGCCAGATGGTGACGCCGATGGCCATCAGTACGGTCGCGGCGAGCGGGGTCCGGGTGACCTGCAGCTTCGGTTGGGCCCAGCCGCGGAAGCTCAACTCCTCCGGCAACTGCGCGTTGAGGGGGTTGACGATGTTGATCGCGATCGCCATCGGCAGGCTGTACCAGACAGTGAACTCCGCGATGTCGGGTATCGGTGCACCCAGCGCGCTGTTGAGACCGATGGCGGCGAACTTGACGGCTAGCGGTACGGCGAGGGCGAGGGCGTACCAGATCCAGCTGACCCGCCAGCGGATCAGCCGGGACCCCATCGCCTTGAGTCCCGCAACGCCCTCGGTCAAGCACACGACGATCAGGGCCGCCACCAAGACACCGGGGGCGAAAAAGCTCTGCCAGGGAATGGCGGCCCAGCAGAGGGCATAGGCGAGGAGGAAGAAGGTGAGGACGGGGTGTCGCCGGATGACGGACATGAGAGCCTTTCGATCCTTAGGCCGAAGGCGACCTGACCTCAGAATCGCGGAGCCAAGCAACGCACCCCAGCGGGCACGCCCCTCGATGCCGGGGCGGGTTTCTCCCATGCCACCCAGGCGGGAAATCGCGAGTCGGCCCTTCAGAAGTAGCGGGGGAGAAGCGTCCGTCGCTCAGCTCAGTGAATGTGTCAGCCGGATCGAGCTGATCCGTTCCCTACGCATGCCGCCACCCGGCTATCGGTGTTGGGTTGCTCCTGCCCTCGCGGCCCGTTCAGGATTGCTCGACCTGCCGGTGGGAGGTTCGGGACAGATTCTCGGCGCCGGTCGCGATCACGACGGCTACCGCCGCAACGACCATGAAGGCGACGTAGATCAGGAACGGCTGCGTCATCTGGCTGCCGAGCGGAGTGATGAGCAGGGTGATCGGCAGGTTGCTGGCGGCGTGGAAGAGCACGATGATCAGCAGACTGCCGCCGGTACTGTTGTACAGCCACGTGTAGACCACGGATGAGGCGATGACGGCGACCACGAACGGAATGTAGAGACCGATCGGAGCGGACTCGGTTCCCCGCAGCCACACCGGCAGGTGCCAGCATCCCCACAGGATCCCCAGGAGAAGGCTGGCCTTCAGAGCACTGTGCCGTGCCTGCATACGTGGTAGGACGAAACCCCGCCAGCCGAGTTCTTCACCCAGAGCACTGCCCGGGAAGATCATGAACGCGAACAGGAAGACGACGCCGAGGATGGTGTTGGTCAATACCGGCGTGCTGCCACCTAACAGCACGCTCACGCCGACCGCCAGTGGGGCCAGCATGGCCACGGCCAGCGCGGCCACATACCAGCGCAGCCCGATCCGGCCATGGACCAGGCGGCGAAGCAGGCTGCGCACGCCGGATCGACCGTTGAGGAGGGCGACGAAGAGGATGCCGACCGTGGACGGCACGAGAGACCCGAGCAGGAGCAGGATGAAAGCCAGGGGGCCGGGGAGGCGGTCGCCGACGATGACCAACGGGGCCCACAGCAGCCACGAGGCCATGTAGGTCAGGACGAAGAAGCTGATCAGCGGGTGCCGCCGCACCATGCTGGAAGTACCGGCTGTGGGCGGGGCGAGGGTGGTCGGTGTGGACATGGGATCTCCTTAACTGGTGATGGGCTCGGCTGAATGAGATTGGGCGGGGCTGGAGACGGATCGGTCTGCAGGGTTTCCTGGCGGCGCAGGGGCTGCGGTTCGCCGGGTGCCGCGACTCGACGGGAGGGTGTAGCCGATCCAACCGATGGCGATCGCAAGCGGAACCTGGTACGGGGTCGACAGGGCAAGCGGTCCGGCGAGCCCGCCCCCGATCACCAGCACGGCGGCAGCGCGTGGAAAGACCCGGGTGCGCAGGGCGGCGAGGCCGAACAGAGTCCAGCCGACGGTGAAGACCCCAACCGTGGCGATCGCGCCGGCGAGCACGGACCCCGATGGTGGCAAGGCGAGCACTTCCGGCGCGGCGGTCGTGATCGTGGGGACCACGAAGGCTTCGAACCACCAGTCGCCGGCGACCATCAGGGTTCCGAGGAACGCGGTCAGGTAGCCGATCAGGCCGAGCCTGCCCAGGGCGGTGGACTCGCGGGTGTACAGGGCCGTCAATGCGAGCAGCAGCGTGCCCATCCCGAGCAAGGCGAGGACGTAGGTCACGGTGTGTGCCGACGTCGCCGCGCTGCCTGGACCGAGTAGCCGACCGACCACCAAGCGCATGACCTGGGACACGACAATCAAGATCGCAGCGGTCACGCTGAGCACGCCGGCCCGACGGGTGATTGGCGAGAGCGCCATCGAGATCTCCTCTGATGAGTCGCTGGTCTGGCGACTGGTTCCATCACAGCCGTCGGCGCGCTCGGGGTCGATCGTGGTGGCCGCTCATGGCGGGAGGAGAATCCCGCGGCATTCTGCGGCCAACTGTGCGGTCCTCCCCACTCGTCGATGAGGCCAGACACCTGTACCAATGTCGCAACCACGAGCAGACTGCTGAGATGAGCGGTGGCTCGCCGCGCGGTCGGTGGAGGTCGTCCATCCGGGGACGCTCGAGGGAGCATCTTCTCGTCCTGGCCGGTCTGGTCGCGTTCGTCGGCGCGGTCTATGTCGTCGTCGTGATCGTTGGCGGCCGGATCGTGGGAGGTCCGGACGCGCCCAGCATGCTGCTGTCGGTCACGGCGACGGCCGTCGTCGCGGTTGGGTTCGAACCTGCGCGGCGGAAGCTGGAGGGGTGGGCGAATCGTCTGGTCGGTCGCCCGCACCCGTTGCCGTACGCCGTGCTCGCCCAGTTCACTCCCGACACCGGAGCGTCCGTACAGGAGACGCCGGCCTGGATGGCCAAGGCGCTCGCGGCGGGGCTGGGCGCTCGCCGGGTCCAGGTGTGGTTGGTGACCCGTGGTCGTATCAGGCTCGCTGCCGATCTCCCCGGGGGGAACGGTGACACCCCGACGCCACCTGACCCGACCGCCGAGCCGACACCGGGTAGGCACGTCCGTCCCGTCCGGCACAACGGCGAGCTCTTGGGGGTTCTCGTCGTCGAGGAACGCGCAGGCGAGCGACTGACGCCGGTGGAGACGGGGTTGTTGGACGACCTGGCCGCGCAGGCGGGTCTCGTGCTACACAACCTGGGCCTGGCCACAGAGCTGCACGAGCAACTGCTCGAGATCTCGGCCCGGGCTGATCTGCTGCGTACCTCGAGGCGCGAAGTCGTGGCGTCGGAGGATGTGGAGCGGCGACTCCTCGAGCGGGACATCCATGATGGCGCGCAACAGCAGCTGGTGGCCCTGGCGGTGAACATCCGGCTGGTGCAGAGTCTGCTGACTCGCAGCCCGCATCGGGCGGCCAAGCTGCTGGAGAGTCTTGATCGATCCGCCGAGCGGGCAGGGACGGATCTGCTCGAGGTGGTGGTCGGTCGGCCCCGGCTGCTCGCGGAGTCGGGGTTGGCAACAGCTTTACGCGCGGCCGCCGACGCCAGCCCGCTCCCGGTCGAGCTCGTGAACAACGGGCTGGGGCGATATCCGGCCGACGTAGAACTCGCCCTGTACTTCTGTTGCCTGGAGGCGTTGCAGAACGTGGCCAAGCATGCTGCGGCGCATGCGGTGGTCATCGAGCTGCACGGTGATGAGCGGGGCGTTAACGCGTGTGTCAGCGATGACGGGCGAGGCTTCGACGTCCAGACCTCGAGCGACGGCGGCCTCGCACACATGGCCGAGCGGATCAAAGAAGTAGGGGGCACGGTTTCGATCAGCTCCGGGTCGATGGGCTCAGGGGCGATCAACTCCGGTCACCGCGACGGGACGACGGTGCGGGCCGAGGTTCCGGTGGCCGCCTGGGGTTTCGCGGGATGAGGGCGCCTACCGTGAGGCGCCTCGCGTGGTCGATGTTCGTCACGACCGCTGTGCTCGCCACGGCCCACGGCGTGTTGGTGGTCTCCGGGTCCGTCGGGCTGGTCGATCCGGAGGCGGGGCTCAACTCGTTCCCGATCATCACCTTGGGCTGCTTGCTGGGTGCTCTGATCGGCGCTCTGGTCGCCACGCGACAGCCTCGCAATCCGATCGGTTGGCTGCTCCTGGTGGGTCAACTGGGCACCGGAGTCGGGCTGGTCGCTCAGGCGTACGCCTTCCGGGTCCTGCGTGACGGCGCCCTCGGCCCAGCCCTGGCCGGCCAACTCGCCACCGTGGTGGCCTCTGCGTTGGGAGCCAGCTGGGCGCTGTCGGTCCTCGCGGCGGTGTTTCTGCTGTTTCCGAACGGGTCGCTACTATCGCGCCGCTGGCGCATCGTGCTGTGGGCGCTCCCGCTACCTCAGATCGCCATCATCATCAGCACTGTTGCGGTGGTGCCGATCGACTCGATCGCGCGTGCCGATGAGTTGAGCCCCGTGCTGTCGACCGTTGGCGTTGTCTCGGCCGCGGTGAGCGTTCTGCTGTTCGTGCTCAGTCTGGTCGCGCTGGTGCAGCGGCTGCACCGCGCCCGGGGGGAGCAGCGTCAGCAACTGCGCTGGCTCACCACCGCCGCGTTCGCGCTGCTGGCTGGCTTCGTGCTCGCGAACGTGGCCGGCTTCGCCGGGTTGGGCGGGGAGACCGGGGTGTGGGCGGTTGTTCCCCTCTTCGTGGCCTACGCGTGGCTGCCCGTCGCGGCCGGTGTGGCGATCCTGCGTTACCGCCTGTACGACATCGATCTGGTCATCAACCGTGCGGTGGTCGGTGGCGCCGTGGTCATCTTTGTGACCGTCGGGTACGTCATCGCGGTGGTCTTGCTGGGGGCGCTGGTGGGTGAGCGGGTATCCGGTGAGTACTGGGCATCGGTGGTCGCGACGGCGCTGGTGGCGCTGGCGTTCCAGCCGCTGCGACGTGGGGTGCAGCGGTTGGGCGACCGGGCTGTGTACGGACGCCGGGCCGCGCCGTACCAGGCCCTGGCCGACCTGTGCCGCCGCCTCGCGCGGGCGGTCTCGCTGGAGCAGGTCCTGCCGGGGGTGGCCGAAGTCTCCGGGCGCAGCATCGGCGCCGAACACGCCACCGTCCGCCTGGCTGTGGCCGGGGCCGATGACGTGGTCGCTCATTGGCCGACCACTCCGGCGCCCGGCGGCGCGGCCGGCAGCGAGCATTCGGAGGTGGTGCGGAGTGGCACCGAACGACTCGGTGAGATCACCGTGAGCATGCCGGCGGGGCGGAACGTGACCCGGGCCGACAAGACGCTGCTCGCCGACATCGCCACCCAGGCCGGGCTGGGGATGCGTAACGCCCAGCTCACGGCGCAATTGCGCGCTCGGGTGCACGAGGCCGACGCGCAGACGCAGGCGCTGGAGGCTTCCCGGTTGCGACTGCTGGCGGCGCAGGAAACCCAGCGCCGACGGCTACTGCGGGCGGTCACCGCGGAGGTACTGCCCCATCTGGCTCGGCTGCGCATGGGGCTCGCGCAGGCAGCGGCGGTGAGTGACCCGGCGGTGACAGCTCGGCTGCTCGACGACGCCACGGAAACGACCAACCGAGCCCTAGACGCGCTGCGGGACGTCGCTCGGGGCGTCTTTCCGCCGTTGCTTGCCCGTAAGGGTTTGGCCGCGGCGCTGCGCCTCTACGCCACACGGAGCCGCGGCCGCGTCGTCCTGGCCATTTCCGAGCACGTACGGACGGCGCGTCTTCCGGCTCACCTCGAGTCGATCACGTATTTCTGCGCCGTGGAGACGGTTCGCGAGCTGGGCGGCTCGGCCCTGGTCGAGTTGGACGTCGACGGCTCCGAGCTCTCCCTGACCGTCACCGCCACCGACCTCGGTGGCCGGCTCGTCGACGGAGGGCAGGGTGTGGTCGACCGTGTGATGGCTTGGGATGGTGGGGTGACCATCGACACCGTGGGCACGCCGGCGATCGTGCGGATCAGCTTCCCTCAGTCGCCGGTCGCGGCCCAGACCGCCGTCAACCTGTCGGGTCCGAACGTGGACTTGCGTACGTAGGCGATGGCTCCGCACTGCTGCGCCTGACCACCCCAGTCGTCCTCGTCGTAGGTCGACAGCAACACGACGGCGGCCGTCGTGGTTCCCGTGCGTAGCCTGCGCGTGGCCTCCATCCCGTCGATGCCAGGAAGGTTCACATCCATCAGCACCAGGTCCGGGCGCAGGACGCCGGCCGTCGCGATTGATTCCTCGCCCGACGCCGCGCAGCCCACCAGGACGAAGCCCTCGGTCTCGTCGACGACGGCGCTCATCACGCGCCGGAACACGGCCTGGTCGTCGACGACGAGGACACGTACCGAGTTCACCGGCGCTCACCTCCTGATAGCCATCATCGGTGTCGAGGGTGTTCCCGGGCAGGGTGCTGGCACCACCAGGTTGTGCGGGCGACCCCGGCGACCGCGTGCGGGTCTAGGTTCGGAGGATGACCCTGAGGGTGGTCTTTGCCGACGACAACTACCTCGTGCGTACGGGCGTTTCTGCCCTGCTGAACGAAGGTGAGGAGATCGAGCTGGTCACCGCCGTCGGGGACGCGGACGCGCTGATGCGAGCCGTCGCCGAGTATCGCCCAGATGCTGTCCTGACCGACATCAGAATGCCACCGACAAATACCACCGAGGGCATTGACGTCGCGAAGCGCATCCGCCGCGAACACCCAGACATCGGCGTCGTCGTGCTCTCCCAGTACGCCGACGACGACTATGCGTTCGAGCTGCTCGAGAACGGGGTGAGTGGCCTCGGGTATCTGCTCAAGGAGCGCGTCGCCGACCGGAACGAGCTGGTCCGGGCGCTGCAGGAAGTCTCCCGGGGCGGGTCCGCGTTGGACCCCAAGGTGATCGAAGCGCTGCTCGCCAGGAAGGCGCAGGAGAAGCCATCGGCGCTGCTCGGACTGTCCGTCCATGAGCGTGAGGTCCTCCAGCAGATGGCCACCGGGCGAAACAACCACACCATCGCCAAGACCCTCTACATGAGTGACCGCGCCGTCGAGAAGCACATCGGCTCGATCTTCTCCAAGCTCGGCCTCACCGAGGAACGGGAGGGGAATCGCCGGATCATGGCCGTCCTCGCCTTTCTCGACGCCGACGGGCCCCGGCGCTGACCCGGTCCTCGAGCCGAACAATAGGACCCAGCTGAGGCAGGCTGTGGCCGTTCGATCCCTTTCGATTCCGGTGGCTGCCGCTGTCAGCGGCGCCGATTCGCCGGATCGTCATGATCTCGAACGGCTGGGACGCGGCTCCACCGCTCGCGGCTGACCGCGATGGCTACTGCCACGATCACCGCGGACAGCGCGGTCAGGATCCAGTACATCCGCACCCGATCATCGCCGGTGAACAGCCCGACGAAGAACTCGCCCGCGCCATTGAGTGAGGCGTGGAGGAGGAAGGCGATCAAGACGCTGCCCGCCGTCTGGAGATAGATCGCGGTGAAGACGAAGGTCAGGGCGAAGACCAGCACCGCGTCGGGCCACGGGATGGAGCCGACCACGAACAAGGGAAGGTGCCAGAGCGTCCAGATCACGCCCAGCACGGCGGTGGCCACCAGGGCGGAGTGGCGGCGCAGCAACAGGGGCAGCGCGTACCCGCGCCAACCCGGTTCCTCGAAGGCCCCGCCGAAGGGATTGATCAGGAAGATCAGCGTGGAGGTGATGATCAGCGACCAGCCGGCGAGTTGGTCCGGCGACGGTGGTGCCGCACCGAGCAGGACGTTCACGTACCCGGCGATCGCCCATCCGGCCACCGGAGCGAGTAACGCGACGATGTACCAGCCCACTCCGACCCGCCACCGGATCAAGCGGCGGAAATAGGCGCGCAACCCCTTCTTCCCGCCGACTACGGCGGCGGTGATGATGGCGGCCAGGAAGGGGCCGCAGGCCAGCAGCGGCGCCGGGAACACCCCCAGCGCATACGGAATAACGGGAAGCCACGAGAGGACCAGAGTCAAGACAGTGAAGGTCAGCAGCGGGTGACGAGCGAGGCCCGACGCCCCTGGCGCGCCGCCGAGATCATCGGTGGCCAGGGCGGCGGTAGGCCGGACATGCTCCGGCGAAAGGTCGTTGTCCATCGCAGTTCCTCCCACTCCGCCATCGCTTGCGTGAGCAGCCGAAGGTCGAGCCGGCGTCAGTGCACGGATCCGTTGGGGATCGCTGTGTGATCAGGTAGTTCTGCGGAGGTGCAGCCGCAGCCGCCCCGCCATCTGCCATTGGCTCGCTCTCCCGCCATGGGCCGGCAGTTTCCGCAGCCCGCCGCTGCTTACGCCCTACACCCGTCCCGGTCGCGGCGTCAACAAAGCCGAAACGGCATCGATGGCGAACTCGGCGCAACGCCAACGGGGTCGCCAACCGACTGAGGCTCGCGGCAATGGCCCAATCGCCAACGTAGCGACTGCAGTTCGCACCGAAAACTGCCAACTGCCGCGGGGGCAATGATGTCGTGTCGAAAGCCGTCGGCTCAGCAGGACAGGGGAGTGGGGTCGCAAGAGAACCGTGTGAGCTTCACCTGACTCGTGACATCCGACCTGTCAGTTGAGCGGGGCGTCACAGGCAAAGGTAAGTCGCGGCGAGCAGGAGCAAGTGGACGTTCTGAGCGTCACTCGGCGACCATCTACTCCTTCTCGTGGACCGTTGGGGCCCTTGGGCTGCCCAAGAACCGGAGATCACATGATCATGAGATGCCTGACACAAGGATGGGACCTGAGGCCGATCCCCGCATTGATTCGCACAGCGGGTGGATCCGACGCCGTCGCTTCATTCTGGATCAGCCCCTCTTCGTGGATGATCTTGATCCACGTGACGTGCGGGGCTGACGTGTTGCCGGTTGACCATCAGCCGGACCGGTCCTCAGAGTCAAGATTTCGGGAGGGTCATCCTGTGGCGGAAGCGAATCTGCTAGCCGGGCGTCTCGTCGCGCTCGCTTCTTTGGGCGACGCTCTGGGCTTGCCCTGCGTGGATGTCGCTTACCCATTCCCAGCCGGGCTTGGCCGATGGGCCGATCCGCGGGTCGTCGGGATCATGGCCGTCGCGCAGGGCGTGCACGTACGCGCGGTCCTGGTCGATCCGTGCGCGTACCTGATCGGCTCTGCCGACGGATCCGTGACCGGGGATGAGGACATCGATGTCGTCCGCCACGCCCGCGAGCAGTCGCAGCCCAACGATGTAGTCCTCGATCGGGTCGTTGGTGCTGGTGAAGTCGTCGAGCATCGGAATGAAGACATCAGAGAGCATGTCGCCGGCGACGAGAACCCCGCGTTCCTCGATCAACAGGGCTGCATGGCCCGGGGAATGCGCCGGGTGCTCGATGATCCGGACTCGAGGGCCATCCCAGGGAATCTCTGCCGTTCCGGCAGGCAGACCGGTGATGAGGCCGAACGGGTCCAGCGGGATCTCCTCGGCGATCTCCGGCGGTAACCCCTCGGCGACGCGCGCCTTCCAGTTCGCGTCCGACCGCAGGTCTCGCATACTGGCGGCGCAGCGGGCGGTTCCGTAGCGGGGCGCGTCGCCGAGTTCGGCGTGCCAGAGCACGTGATCCCAATCAGGATGCGTCGAGAACCCCGCCACCACGGGCTGGCCCATCTCGCGAAGGTCGTTCGCTAGGCAGGCCATTTCATGGCCTGTGATGCCGGGGTCGATCAGCAACACGCCGCCCCTGCCCTGCACGGCAACGGTGTTGTTCTGGAGTATGTCGCTCTGGTGGATCAGCACGCCCTCTGCGACCTGCTTCAGCATGGGGCTCCTTTCGCTTGTGGTTGGCCATTGGCTGGCGTACGGCTTCCTCCGGGACGACCGGGTGAGTCGGCACCGGCTTCGGCGAGCACGGTGAGCACGTCGCGGAAGGCCTGCTTGGTGTGCTGGCCGAAGTCGTCGGAGACGATGTCGCCGGTCGCATCGGTGCCATTCTGTCCGCCGACGACGAGAAGGGTTCCGCCGTTCATGCCGACGCCCTGGGAGAAGGCGGGGTTGGTGTGCAGACCGGCCGGGTTCAGGTGGGTGAGGTTCATCTCGGTTCTCCTGAGATTCTCCGGGACGGTGGTGCGGGCTGCCGAAGGCGCCGCGCAGGATCGCTATGTCTGTGCAATCGGGCGGTAGCGCAAGTTGACTTCGGCGGAGGAGTCGTCGCCGATGCACAACTCGAGTCTGAAGGATCGACCCCCGAGGTTGTCGAAGAGTCGGATCCCGTCTCCGAGGAGCCCCGGCGAGATGTGCAGATCGAGCCCGTCGACGAGTCCGCGCTGCAGGAGCTGCCGGCCGATCGTGGGGGAGAGGATCTTTCGAGGTTCTTGCCGTCGGCGGCCTCCAGCCCGATCCGGACAGCCTCGGCCACGTCGCAGTTGAGGAAGGTCACCCCGTCGGCCGGCTGGGCGTCCCGGGTGATGGGTGAGGACGAAGATCGGCCCGGTCCACGCGCCTCCGTACGCCGCACCGGGGTCGTGTCCCAGCCGTCCCGACCGCCGAGCACGGCTCCGGTCGTCTCGATGTACTCCTCGACAAGGCCCGGTCGGTTGGTGGCCTCTTCCACCGTCAGTCCATCGTGTGGCCGGGTCCAGCCACGTACCCGTCCAGCGACATCGAGAATTGCATGAGCACCTTCCCATCGGCGGTCTGTGGTGTCGTGTCTTTCATCTGGTCCTCCTCGTGATGGCTCCCGCGATGCTGCGAGAGTCGGTGGGTCTCGTTCGTTCGATCTTGACTCCGATGGACGGTGGGTCAGGTACGCGAGGATGGACGGGTGTCGCCTCGATCGTGTGTCCGGTCAGCGGTCCGATAAGCCCACGGCCACCAGTCCGCCCGATATGCCAGACCAGCAGACCGAGGCCCTTGGCTGAGCCGGAACGGCTCGCGCAGCACAGCGGGAGCAGGGCCAGGCTTGAGCGCATGAACCGGAAGATAGCGCTGCGGGGATGTAGCTGATCGGGAGCGCAACCAACGGCAAGATCACCGGGTTCGTCGGGATCCGCGCGAGCATCCAGGTGGCGACCGAGCCGAGGAGCACGCTGCCGATCAGAAAGACGGCGAGCGGTTGGCGCCGAATGAGTTTCACCGCTCCGTAGCGGCCGCAGCGCTGGTGTGGTCAGGAATTTCAGCGAGGATCTGCCGAGGACGAGACTCAGCGTCCCGGGGGACAGCTGAGTCGGGGCGGTCATGACGGATTCCAGGGGCGCGACACGACCAGACTCCACGCCTGGGCCGTGGCGAACAGCACATGGGCGGCAGTGCCGAGCGTGCCGAGCGGCACCGTCGCAAAATCGACGAAGCTCGGCCAGAACACCAGGTTCGCCGCACCGAGGAGCAGGTGGACGGCGAGGGCGAACGCGTGCCAGAACCGACGTCGGTCGCGAGCGCCGATCACGAGGAGGAGCACGCCGATCATGGCCGCCAGCCCGTGAGCCTCGACCCAGCCGATCGTGTACGGCGACCGGTCGAGGATCGAGGCGTACGGTCCGACCCCGAGGAAGCGCGCGAGCACCTCCAGCGTTACCTGGGCCGCCCCCACCAGGGCAAGGAAGACGCCGTCGATGATCATGATCCGCTGCCGGATCCCGACCGAGTAGTCGGGTGCGACGTCGGAGGACGGGCTCGTGCCCGGCCCGATCGCCACAGCGCGGGCTGCGGTCGCATTCTGATCAAGATCAGGTTGCTGGGTCATCAGATTCTCCTTGTTCGCTTCGGGGTTCCCGGAGAGGTGGGTGAGGCGCCTGCTTCTTGTGGCAAGTGAAGTCACAGCGCCGCGGTGACCAGCGGCCGGCGCTCGACATCGATGTTGGGCGCGGCCTCGGGCGCGATGTTCGAGGAGCGATCCGGTTCGGTGCCGCCTAGATCGAGCCGGAAGGGTGGATAGACGTCGGTCATCAAAGCGGTGTAGACGAGCAAACGGAACATCCACCGGCTCAGGCCGATCAGCAGGTCGAACACGCCGTGCGGGTAGCGCCGCGCGAAGGCGAGATGCAGGGCGGCGACCAGCACGAGGATGCCGATGAGTCCGCCGGATATCAGTGGCCAGGAGGTGCTGGTGGCCAGGCCGAAGCTGCTGCCGACCAGGATGGCGACGATGATCAGGTGTGGCACCACGAGCACCCATTTGACGAGGACGAGCCATCGGGACAATCCGTCGGATAGCTGACCTGGAGCGCGGCTGGGTAGGGCACGGCCTGGAGGGCGAACGGTGGGTACCGGTCAGTACCCAGGGAGAGGTAGCCGTAATGCCCGACGCGCCACGTCCAGCGCAAGACCCCCACGTTGAAGTCGAACAGCGGTCGCGGGTAGCGCCGGGTGATGAGGATGCAAAGGCCAGCCGCGACGGCGGCGACGACGAACCCGGCCCACAACACGGTCAGCACCAGGATGTGTGGCACCAACAGGATCCACTTCACCAGCCACAGCAAGCGTCCCGGAAGCACGTCGAGAGTCGCGCTCAGCGTGAGCGGATGGTTCTCGATGACCGGTTCGACGGCGAGTGGGTTCGGTCGAGCGATGGTGGAAGGGCCGCGCTCATCGCGTCGGCGGATGATCACGACGGCGCCGATGAGACAGAGCACCCCGACGGCCAGCAGGGTCAGCGCGGCCGGCGTCACGTACGCGATCCGCGCACCGGCACTGGCGGCGACGTCGACCGACGCAGTGCCGTCGAGATTCATGACCACCAAGGACCACTGCCCGTCCTCGACCGGCCAGCGAAGACTCTGTCGTCCCGTTCCCGCGCTGGACGCGACCCAGAAGGGCTGCTCCCACGGCGGTGCAGCGACAGCTCCGCCGGCTACGGTCTCGGTGACCACGGCGTCGTTCTCGATGTCGGCGATCTGATCGAAGGCGACCCCGGCAAGGTAATCGTCGATGTCGGACTGCCGCGCGACACCGGCGAAGACCGCCTGATTGCCGGTCGACTGGGTGGTGACCTGGATCGAAGCGAACTGAGCCGATCGGATGGAGCTCGTGGGCCATTGATCAAGGTCGGCGTCGAGGACAACGGCGTAGGAGTTCGTGGCGAGCCGGTAGGTCGGCGAGGTGTAGAAGCCGGCGGCGTCGCGGAGGACCACCTGTGCTGCCCAGCAGGGCTGTCCCGCCGAGGATGAGGCTCGCGCCGATCATGGCCGTTGCTGCTCCGAGGACGATGAGGGGCCATCGGGTGGATGTCATCGAAATGCTCCTTTGTTGGTTGAGGACCTGGCCGTCGCGTCAAGGTCCAGGTAGGTCAGCTGGCCGCCGGTGTCCCACAGCAGACTCAGCAGTGCGCGAAGCTCGGGCTGGTCGACCACCGCTCCGGTGATGTGCGTCGCGACGGGCAGGACTCGGATCTCGTCGATCTGGAAGCGGTCGGACAGCAGAGCGACTGCCGTCCGCGGCAAGGGCCCGGAGATCCGCAATCGGAAGCGCAACATCACGCTCGTCACGATGCGCGGAACCAGGGTGGTGTCGAACCACCCTGATGGCGAACCACCCGGGTGAAGTCCGCAACGGCACTAAGGTGGGCGGCAAGCCATGCGCAGGGTCGGAGGTGTCACGTGACCGAGCCGGGCACGAGCTCGCTGCGATCCGATCTCCCGCTGATGGCGGCCAAGTACGCCATTCCGCCGTCTCGCCCGGGCGGCGTGACCCGATCACGATTGCACGAGCAGTTGCTGCGCAACGGGGAAACCCGGCTGACCACCGTCGTCGCGCCGGCAGGTTGGGGGAAGACAACGCTGCTGTCGCATTGGGCGCATGATCCAGCCGAGCACCGTCGGGTGGCGTGGGTGTCGCTGGACTCCTCCGACGACGAGCCGACCCGCTTCTGGACGTACGCACTGGCGGCGCTGGGCCAGCACGGCATTGGTACGGCCGCGCTGCAGGCGCTTGGCGCGCCGGGTGTGCAACCGGTGGACGTCGCGCTGCCAGTGCTCCTGAACGAGCTCCAGTCGAGCACTGGTCGGTACGTACTCGTACTCGACGACTACCACGCGCTCTCCAACCCTGCGCTGCAGGAAGATGTCGAGTTCTTGCTGACCTACCTACCGCCGGCCCTGCATCTGGTCTTGGCCGCGAGAGCCGATCCGGCGCTTCCGTTGCCCCGGCTTCGGGCTCGCGGCGAGCTGACCGAAATCCGGATGAGCGAGCTCGGCTTCTCACCGGCAGAGGCCGGTGCGCTCATCACCTCCGTCGCGGCCGTGGGCCTCGACGCGCCGACTGCCAGCCTGTTGCAGGAGCGCACCGAGGGCTGGGCCGCCGGGCTGCAGCTGACCGCGCTGGCCCTGCGGGGTCGCTCCGAGCCGGCGGCGGCGGTCGCGGAGATCCGTGGGGACGATCGGCACATTCTCGGTGTTGGAGCGGCTGTCGGGTCCGCTGTGCGATGCGGCGTTGGATCGCTCGGGGACGGCCGCAGTCCTGGCCGACCTCGATCGGGCGAACCTGTTCGTTGTACCGCTGGACCATCATCGGGTGTGGTACCGCTGCCATCGGCTGTTCCGTGACGCGCTGCGCGTGCAGCTCGATCGCGAAACCGCGGCCAGCATCCTTGGCCGCGCCGCCGACTGGTTCGTCGAGCAGGGTCTCGTGGAAGACGCGATCTCGCTCAAGATCGAGGCCGGTGATACGCGTGGGGCGATGGAGCTGATCAAGACGGCTGCTCCCTGGTTCCTCGAACACGGCGCCGCGAGCATTGTGTACGTGGCGGGGCGGCTGCCACTCGATGTCGTACGGTCGGACCCGAGCCTGTGCGGGTCCCTCGCCTGGGCCGCGGCCCTGGCCGGTCAGTTCCACCGGATCGGATCCTGGCTCGACGCCGCCGAGCAGCCGTCGATCGATGACCCCGATCCGCCCTACGGATGGAGAAGTCTCAGCGGTTGCGTGTCGACCCTGCGATCCGTGCAAATGCTGGCGACATCCCCGGGGCCGGAGAGCATCGCGTTCGCCGAGCGCGGCGCAGGGCTGGAGTCGGATCCGACGCTGTCGGGCTACATCCTCGCTCGCCATGTGCTCGGCACCAGCTACCTCGCCGATGGGCGGCCTGAGCACGCGGTACCGGTTCTCGACGACGCGAGGCAACGCGCGCGCGACCGACCTGATCGTCTTCGTCCTGGTGGTGGGGGAGGAACTGGGCTGGCGGGGCTACGCCTTTCCCAAGCTGACCGAGAAGTTCTCGGCACGCACGGCCAGCCTGATCCTGGGTGTGTTGTGGGGTGTGTGGCATCTGCCGACGTTCGTCATCGCGTCCATGCCGCAGTACGGGCGGCCGTTCGGCGCGTTCTTGGTCATGACGGTGTCGTACTCGGTGCTGCTGGGCTGGGCGTTCCTGCACACGCGTGGCAGCGTTTTGATCGCCACGCTGTTCCACGGCGCCATCAATCTGTCGCAGGGGTTCTTCCTCGGCGGGATGGATCCGGCGATGCAGTACTGGTTGTTGGCGCTGGTGTACGGAGTGGCGGCTGTGGTGGTGGCGCTGGCGCTCGGACCCGACCTCGCCCGCCACGGAGTGTCACCCCCAACTACTGAGAGTACTGGGTGTGTCGACCGTTTCGTCAGTGGTGAGACGCGGACGGGTCAGTCGTCACGACCGGTGGGATCGCCGCTTACCGATCTTCAGTGCGTCGGATTTGGCCATTACTGGCCCGGGACCCGGGGCAACGGTGAGATGGCGCGTGCGCGCGGCCTCGGCCAAGGCGTCGTCGAAGGTGGCCAGCGCCGATGCGGAGACCATGGCGGTATCAAGGGCACAACAGTCAGGCAGCTTCAGCCCGGATTCTGCCCGCAGCGTCGCCAGCCGCAGCGGTTCGCCCTCGGTGAGGTCGGCGACCTGGACACCGACTGCCTGGATGTCGCCGAGCATCTCTTGGCCACGGCCAGCTCTTACACCGCCGACGAGCACTTCAGCGAGATTCAGCGAATGCATGAGTAGTACCTCGTTGGTGTGTTCGCGCAGGTAGGCCGTCGCTGCTTCGTGATGGGGGTCTCGCGGCTGGAGATGGGCGATCACGACGCTGGCATCAATGGTGATCATTGAGGCCAGTCCCGACGAAGCTCGACCAGGTAGTCGTCGGTGAAGACGTCGCCGTACTTGCCGCTCGTGGCCTCGATCGCCGCCAGCCGGTCGCGCGTCGTCTCGCTGCGCTCCTGCTCCAGCACCGCGCTGCCCGTCTGAACCAGGCGAAGCAGCAATTTGGAACGTGGTTCGGTGGGCCATCGCCGAGCCGCCAGGTCGAGAGCGTGCGCGACGTCGGGAGTTTCGGTGATCTGATAACGAGGTCGCGTAGTCGGCACCCGAAAAGTGTACCACCGGTCGAAAAGTGACCCACCGACCCATGCTTGAACGTCGACCCGTGACTTCCGGCTCAGTGTTCGATGTCGTACTCAAGTGCGATGGTGCCCGAGCCGTACACACGGTGTCCCGTGAGGGTGAGTTTCGTCCGGTCGGCAGGCGTCTGGAGGAGGGGCACGCCGCCGCCGAGCAGCACCGGGATCACCGCGACCTCGACCGTGTCCACCAAGCCCTCGGCGAGCAGGCTGCCGAAGAGGTCGCCACCGCCGAAGAGCCAGATGTCCCTGCCTGGTCGAGTTTTCAACTCCTCGAGCACTTCTCGCGCGTTGTCACCGACGATCGTGATCTTGGGGTAGTCGTTCTGGCGCAGCGTCCGTGAGAACACGTAGGTCTTCGTGCCTGGCGATCCCCCGCCGCCGCCCGGCATCGTCTGGTAGACTTCCGGCCCAACAGGAAGGTGTCGAACTGCGCGAAGAACGCCTCGAAGTCGATTTCGGGATCCATGACGATCCAGTCGGCGTCGCCCTCCGGGCTCGCGATGTATCCGTCGAGGCTCATTGCTACGGAGTAGCGAATCCGTCGCGGCATCTGCGGAGGCCTCTCTCGAACCACGGTCCGGGCGTACGGGCTGTTCCTTGCCGCGCTCGTTCAGGCGACCCACCCAGGATCCGACCCTGGAGGCCCATACTGCAAGGGGTCCGTCCAGCGCCGTGCCGCCTCCGAGGAAATCATCGGTCGCTCATGCTCAGGAAGGATTGCCTGGATTGGCGGAGCGAGCAGTACCCGAGGCAGGCCACGAGCCAGGCTCAGCAACAGGGTTCGCGACGGCATGGGGACCACCGTGGCGGCTGATCCAACCATGAGGAGGATCGCCGTCCAGCGGGGGAAGACCCGGCTGCGCAAGGTGGCCACAGCGAAGACCAGCCAGCCGGCACCCATGACGAGGAAGGAGAGGAAGAACCCGGCCAACACCGAACCGGTTGATTGGTCAGCCATTCCGGGGGCCGTTGTGCGCCAGTTCGGGCAGCACGAAGACGTAGGTCCAGTACCCGCCGGCTCCGAGCACGGTCCCGACCACCGCGGTCACGAAACCGACGACGCCGAGAACGCCGGACTCTCCGGACTGCCGAACGAACAAGGCTATGAGCGCAAGAAGCAAGGCGATGATCGCCCCGAGTGCACAGGTGGTCGGTAGGAAGAAGCTGACCGACCTCGCAGCCTCGGAAAGATCCGTCGCCGATCCACGACCACTTGGAAGAGGGCGAACGCGGACAGGGCGAGCAATGCTGTGGCGAAACCGGCTGGCGCGAGCAGTTTCGACAAGCGGTCAAGGGCCATGAAGATCTCCAGGTGTGTGGGCGACGGGCGACGCGGAAAGGGTCTGCTTGCGGAACGCCTGTTCCGCCTCCGTCGACGGCGTGACCGAGGTCGTCCTCGGGAATGATGGGGCGCGGCGGAACTCATCCCAAGCCCGAGCGACCGCCGGCGGTGAGGGGAGGGCAGCGTAGTCATGGTGATCGGCGCGGCGTGGGAGCGGTCGGGGTGGCTTCGACGATCTCGCCGTGGCCGAGGTCGTGGTCGACGATCGGTGGGGGCGATCCTGCTGCTCCTTGTCGTGGTGCAGATCGCGGCGGACGGTCTCGACAATGGTCGACGCTGTTTCTGTTGTTCGCCGCCGTCACGTTGCCGCCGGCGTGTCGCCGGGTGTCCCCGCTGGTCACCATCGCCATCGTCGCGGCCGCGGTGCTTTCCCAGTCATTGGTGACCGATCCGTCGCCGGCATTCGGTGAGTTCCTGGCCGTGATGCTGGGCGACTTACTCCGTCGGCGCTCACACTCCGCGTCGCGTGGCGGTCCCTGGTCTGGTCGCGGCGGGCCTGGCTGTCGCTGTCCAGGGTGTGCGAGACCTGACGGCGACGTCGGCGTTCGAGTTCGTCTACGGCGTCGTGTACTTCGGCGGGGCCTGGCTGATCGGGCGGGTCGTTCGCGTCGGCGAGGAGGGTGTCCGCGTTGCAGGCTCAGACTGAGCACCTCGAGCAGGAGCAGGAAGAAGGGGAGGAACGGGCCCGGCTCGCCGTGGCGCACGAGCGTCAGCGCATCGCACGCGAGCTCCACGATGTCATCGCCCACTGCGTGACGGTGATCATCGTCCAGGCCGGCGCGGCCGAACAGGTCGTTGATCGGATCCGACCGCCACCCGTGACGCCCTGCGGTCCATCCGGGCGGTCGGCAAGGAGGCCCTCGCGGAGATGCGGCGTCTGCTCGGTGTGCTGGCGAAGACGGTGACGAATGAGGCTCGACCCGCAACCCGGCCTCGCCCGACTCGACGAGCTGGTCAGCCAGGCCGGCGAGGCAGGACTGTCGGTGCAGGTCACCAGCGTGGGTCAGCCCAGACCCCTCCCGCCGGGGGTGGACCTCGCCGCCTACCGGGTGGTGCAGGAGGCTTTGACCAACGTGCGCAGACATGCGCCCACCGGCGATGCTGCCGTGCATCTCCAGTGGCTGCCCGACGCCATCAGCGTCGAGATCATCAACCACGGTCCGGCGCGAACGGTGTCCGCTCCCGAGACCGACGGGCAGGCCAAGGGCTGATCGGCATGCGCGAACGCGTCGCCTTGTACGGCGGTGTCATGACCGCAACGCCACACGAGGACGCCGGGTTCACCGTTTCCGTGTGCCTGCCGACCGGGGATGTGGCGTCGTGACCCGCGTCCTCATCGCCGACGACCAGGGCTCGTCCGCGGTGGATTCCGGATGATCGTGGAGTCCTGCGACGATCTGCAGGTGGTCGGTGAGGCCGCCGACGGTGTCGAGGCGTTGGAGTCGGCTCGCCGACTCACGCGCGACGTCGTGCTGATGAATATCCGGATGCCGCGGCTCGACGGACTGGACGCCACCCGCCGCCTGCTCAGCGGGTCACCGCCGCATCCCCGGATTCTGGTGCTGACCACCTCGACCTCGATGAGTACGTCTACGAAGCGATGACCGCCGGCGCCAGCGGCTTCCTGCTCAAAAGCGTCGAGCCTGAGGAACTTGTCCGCAGCCGTCCGAGTCTGTGGCGCTCGGTGAGGCGCTTCTCGCGCCGACCATCACCAAGCGCCTGCTCGAACGATTCCTTCGATCACCACCCGGCACCGGGCCCACACCCTCTCGGCTCGCCAAGCTCACCGAACGAGAGCTGGAGGTGCTGACCCTGGTAGGCCGCGGAATGTCCGACAACGAGATCGCTGAAACACTCTTCCTCAGCCAGACCACGTGAAAACCCACCTGGCTCACATCTTCGCCAAACTCGCGCTGCGCGACCGGGGCACGCCGTCATCCTGGCCTATCAGACAGGTCTTGTCCGACCAGCCTGATTTACCGGTTCCTATCGATGTGCTGGTTGGGGTTCGGCGACCATCCCGCCGAACACTGGATCGACCTGCGGACCACGAACCCGAGATCGGTGAACCGCCATCCGGGCATCGACTCGCCGTGGCCGGGTCAGGTTCGCCGTTCGCCTGAGATCGTCGCGTCATGGGGGCCGCTTGGTGGCGTCTTCACTGCGGGGGCCGAACGAGGCCAACCAGGCTGAGGGCGGTCGCCCACGCCCCAGCCCGCCATGACGACGGGGGAATGCTATGTCGGAGAATCACCATCAGATCACAATGGAAGACGGAGGCCGCGTCGTCGCGACGGCCGACGTGCAAACGGATCCGGAATCGCGTGCTCTGCACGCCCAACTTCACCTCGAAGCCGGCCAGCATCGCCCGGGGACCGCAGAAAGACTCGTGGACGCGGTCCTCGCTCGAGCCGCAGCCGAGCGGGTC
>CAWBKR010000002.1:0-159417 GCA_963789345.1 uncultured Actinomycetota bacterium
CTCGGAGGCCTTCCCGCCCCCGACCGCGAAGACCCGGAGCTCCGTCCTCCTCGGGGCGCTGGAGCGACTTGACGATGACGAAGCCGGAGAGCAGGGAGCGGGGTCCCTGCAGTCCTGGGCGATGTCGGCCCTCGGCGCGGAGGGCCGGGATGCGATGAGGAAGCGGTCGCCGGCGAAGACGACGACCTCCTTGGCCGCGCCGAGGCGCTTGCTCGCGGACCAGCCGAACATCCGGAGGATGCCGTGTTCGACCTCCGCCTTCTCCACGAAGCCGTCGAGGGCCCCGGCCACGACCGGCACCGTCGTCCCGATGAGTCCACGAGCTCCTCGCCGCCCGATCGCCGGCGAGCTTGTAGGTCTCGGACCTGTCCGAGCGCCGCGAGCCGCCGGGCCCCGGGGTCCCCGCGCAGCTCGAATAGAGCGACCCTGTTCGCGCCGTCCCGGATTCGCTTCGGATCGACTATCGCGTTGAACCGCGTGGCGCACGCCGTCCGAATAGGACGTGGTCACCGCCGCGATCCGCCCGTTCAGCGCCATCGCGAGCCGGCGCGACGCGCCCAGCCCGCTGATGCGGCCGGCGAGGTAGACCGGGAGAACCTGGGCGTCCTCCTGTCCACCGCGGCGAGCGCTCGCGGGTCGTCGAGCTCCGCTTGCGCGCGCATGGGGGGTGCGGAGGGCATTCGGTCGACGGCTCGCCCGACCAGACCGAAGTCCTCGCCGGGGGCGAACACGCCGCGCCCGTGATCGTCCGCGCCGAAGGTCGCGGCCACGCGGCCGAACAGAGCGTCGCGCCGCCGCTTGAACTCGGCGAACGGCAGCGTGAGCGCGGGGCCGTACTTCGCGAACACGGCAGCGGCTCGTCACCCCCCGTCGCCGGGTCCCGGAGCGACCGCCCGTCGGTGCGCCACCCGAGCGGGCTGCCGAGATGGTCGGCGATGGTCGGCACGATGTCCACGTTGCGGGCGGCCGATTCGTCGATCGCACCTTGGTGCTGTTCGGGCGCCTTTATGAATAGCGGGACATCCGCGATCTGCTCGAACGTCGAAGCGCTGACCGCACGGCGCGAGACCTCCGGTTGGAACGCCACTCCGTGGTCGGCGGTCACGATCACCAGCGAGCGGTCGTAGCGCCCGGTGGCGCGCAGCCGGTCGAGCAGCCGGCCGAGGAGGGTGTCCGCGTAGCCCACCTGGAGCAGATAGCGCTGCTGGCCCTGCGTGATCAGGCGCGTGTCGCTGCCCCACGCGTCCTTTGTCGTGCCCGGAACCCCCTTGTCGTCGGTCACGTACTCCTGCCCGCTCGGCAGGTAGTTCCACGGCACGTGCGGCAGCTCGGTGTGAATGAGATCGAGTGTCGGCCGGCCCGGGTGAGCTCCGATCCGGCTCAGGAAGCGCTGGAACGCCTCGGGCCTCCCCGAGAGGTCGTCGGCGGCCGCGGTGGTGGCGGCGCTGCCGTTGCCGAAGCCGCTGAACGTCTGGTCCACTGCCGGCAGGTCGCCACCGAGGTCGTCCGGCAGGAGCCGGTGGAGCGAGACGATGCTCAGATCCGACGTGAGGTCGCTCAGCCGCTCACGGGGGGGGCGCGCGACTCGGACTCGCAGAGGTTCGAGGGACAGATCTCGGTGATCGGCTCCTCCACGTTGAAGGCGTAGTCGTCTCCCAGGTACGTGAAGAGGCTGTCGGCGCCAGCGGCGCGCCGGCGCTGACGTGGGCGATGAACACGCCACGTGCCGGCACTCGTCGCCGAGCGCTATCGCGGCAGCGCGCATCGTCGCCTTCTCGACCGGCAACGTCTACGGCCTGGTGCCGGTCGGCGGCGCCGGCGCGAGCGAAGACGGCCGCCCGCGCCGGTCGGCGAGTACGCGCAGTCGTGCCTCGGTCGCGAGCGCATGTTCGAGCATTTCTCGCGCGGCACGGCACGCCCGGCCGCATCGTCCGCCTGAACTACGCGATCGACATGCGCTACGGCGTCCTCGTCGACGTCGCTCGCAAGGTCTGCGCGGCGAGCCGGTCGACGTGACGATGGGCCACGTCAACGTGATCTGGCAGGGCGACGCGAACGCGCAGGTGCTGCGTTGTCTCGCCCATTGCACGACGCCGACCACGCCGATCAACGTCACCGGCCCGGAGACGATCTCGATCCGCTGGCTCGCGCATGAGCTCGGCGCGCGCCTCGGCACGAGGCCAAGGTCGTCGGCCAGGAGGCGGCGACGGCGCTGGCTCTCCGACACGAGCGGCGCGCGACGCGCTGTTCGGCTATCCGGTCGTGCCGCTCGGCCGCATGCTCGACTGGGTCGCCGACTGGGTGAAGGCGGGCGGCAGGCAGCTTCGGCAAGCCGACCAAGTTCGAGGTTCGCGATGGCGAGTTCTGACGTGCTCGCGATCGAGCGGCTCGCTCCGGCGACGTCGCCGGCGGGCTGGCGCTGTCCGATGCCGCGGCTGGAACCAGAGCGCCGACGACTGGTCGTTCTTCATCGCCGCCGGCACGGCGCTCGGCGTTCGCGACGACGCGGGCGCTGGTCGCGACGGCTGCGGCGCTGCCCTACGACGCCGACATCGGCTGGATCTCGATGGTGCTGGTCGATGCGGCGCATCGCCATCGCGGCATCGCCAGCCAGCTCGTCGACGCCTGCGTCGCGTCGTTGCGCGAGGGCGGCCGCATCCCGGTGCTCGACGCGACGCCGGCCGGCGCCGCGGTCTACGCGACAGTCGGGGTTCGTCGCCGGATTCGGGTTCGATCGCTGGCAGGGCGACGCGACCGCGCGCGAGCCGGGTGCAACCGACGAGTCCGGCGTCGCCAACGAGCGTCGCAGCGCGAACCGCGCTGCTCGCCCTCGACCAGTCGGCCTGCGGCGTCGAGCGCGCCCGCTGCTGCGCGAGCTTCCTCGCGCGGCCGTCGACGCGCGCTGGCTCGCCGCCGACGCGAGCGGCTTCGCCGTGCGTCCGCGCCGGCCGACGCGCGCAGCAGCTCGGTCCGGTCGTCGCCGCGGACAGCACGCGCGCTCGCGTTGCTCGATCGTCGCCCTCGCGCGGCGCGCCGGCCGCGTCTTCATCGACGTGCCGAACCACTGGCACGCGTCGCCGGCGCGCTCGCCGCGGCGCGGCTTCGTCCGCCAGCGCCCGTTCGTCCGCATGGCGCTCGGCGACGCGCGGCGCCCGGCGGCGCGCGGCCGCGTCTTCGCGGTCGCCGGCCCGGAGTTCGGCTGACCGCTGACCGACATGAATACCCCGAGCGATCGACTCGCCGATCGCGACCCTGCGCGAGCGCCTGTTCGAGGGCCTCGCGATCCCGGCGCATCCGCTCGCGCTCGACGCGGCGCGCCGGCTCGACCGGCGCCGCCAGCGCGCGCTGACGCGCTACTACGTCGACGCCGGCGCCGGCGGCCTCGCGGTCGGCGTGCACACGACGCAGTTCGAGATCCGCGACGTCGGGCTGTTCGAGCCGGTGCTCGATCGCCGCCGATGGACGCGGCGACGGGCTGGACCGACCGGCCGCTGCGTGATGATCGCCGGCGTCTGCGGCCGCACCGAGCAGGCGCGTGCGCGAGGCGCGCACCGCCGTCGGCCTCGGCTATCACGCCGGCCTGCTCAGCCTCGCCGCGCTGCAAGGGCGCGAGCGACGGACGAGATCCTCGACCATTGCGCGCGCGGTCGCCGACGAGATCCCGCTGGTCGGCTTCTATCTGCAGCCGGCGGTCGGCGGCATCCATCTCGACGCCGATTCTGGCGGCGCTTCTGCGCGATCGACAACGTCGTGGCGATCAAGGTCGCGCCGTTCAACCGCTACCGCACGCTCGACGTCGTGCGCGGCGTCGTCGCGGCGCGGCGCCGAGGACCGCGTCGCGCTCTATACCGGCAACGACGACCACATCGTGCTCGACCTCGTCACGCCGTTCACCGTCGATGCGCGACGGCGAGCCGGTGACCGTGCGCTTCCGCGGCGGCCTGCTCGGCCACTGGTCGGTGTGGACGCAGGGCGCCGTCGCCTGCTCGAGCGCTGCATGCAGCGCCGCCGCGAGCGCCGGCGCGCGTGCCGCGCGGAGATCCTGGCGCTCGACTGCGCGCGTCACCGACTGCAACGCCGCCTTCTTCGACGTCGCCAACGATTTCCACGGCTGCATCGCCGGCTGCCACGAGGTGCTGCGCCGCCAGGGCCTGCTCGAAGGCATCTGGTGCCTCGATCCCGAACGAGGGGCTGAGCCCGGGCCAGCGCGAGGAGATCGACCGCGTCTGCCGCGAGCACGCCGACCTCTCCGACGACGCCTTCGTCGCCGCCAACCGCAGCGCTGGCTCGCCTGACCCCAGAATCGGGCCGATGACTCTCGCCCCGCCGTTCGCTCCCAAGCTCAAGGTGCTCGGCGTCGAGGCGTTCGAGCAGCCCTTTCGTCTGCGCCTGCCGTTTCGCTTCGGCGTCATCACGGTCACCGAAGGCATTCAGGCTTTCCTGCGCGTCCACGTCCGCCTCGACGATGGCCGCGAAGGCTTCGGCTACGCCGCCGAGATGCTCGCTGCCAAGTGGTTCGACAAGGACCCGCACCTGAGCGACGCGCAGAACCAGGACCAGCTGCGCAAGTCGATCGAGCTCGCCGCCGCGGCGTACCGCGAGGCGCCGCTCTCGACCGCGTTCGACCTCTACGCCGATCAACTACCGCTATCAGTTGCGTGCCGGCCGCGAGCTCGGCCTGCCGCCGCTCGTCGCCGGCTTCGGCAACGCGCTCGTCGACCGCGGCGTCCTCGACGCGGTCTGTCGCCTGCACGGCGTCAGCTTCTGGACGGCGATGCGCAGCAACCTGCCCGGCATGGTGGCGCATCCGACGATCCCCGACCTCGGCGCGTTCGACTTCACGTCCTTCCTCGCCGGCCTGCAGCCGGCGCCGAGCATCGAGGCGCGCCACACGGTGGGCCTGGTCGACCCGATCACGGCCGCGACCAGCCGGCCGGCACGCGCGTCGACGACGGCCTGCCGGAGACGCTCGCCGAAGTCGTCGCGACCTACGGCCAGCGCTGCTTCAAGCTCAAGGTCGGCGGCGATCGCAAGGCCGACCTCGACCGGCTCGTGCGAATCGCCGGCGTCCTCGACGCGCGCCGGGCCCGCTCGCACGTCACCCTCGACGGCAACGAGCAGTACGAGACGTCGAGTCGGTCGTCGAGCTGTGGAGCGCGATGGAAGCGGAGCCGGCGCTGCAGAAGCTGTGCGCGGCGACGCTCTTCATCGAGCAGCCGATCAAGCGCTCGGTCGCGCTCTCGCGCAGCATCGCGCCGCTGGCGCGATCTTCGGCCGGTGATCATCGACGAGTCCGACGGCGAGCTCGACGCCTTCGTGCAGCGCGCGCGCTCGGCTACGGCGGCGTGTCGTCGAAGGACTGCAAGGGCTTCTACAAGTCGATCGTCAACCTGGCGCGCTGCCGGCTGTGGAACGCCGAGGACGGCGGCGGCGCCTTCTTCCTGTCGGGCGAGGACCTGACGACGCAGGCCGGCCTGGCCGTGCAGCAGGACCTCGCGCTGGTGTCGCTGCTCGGCCTGGCCGACGTCGAGCGCAACGGCCATCACTTCGTCGACGGCTTCGCCGGCCGGCCGCAGACCGAGAGCCTGTCGTTCCTGCAAGCGCACCCCGACCTGTACCACGAGGCCGACCGGCGCGTCCGCCTCACCATCGAGGGCGGTCGCATCGCCCTCGGCTCGCTCGAGTGCCCGGGGTTCGGCAGCGCGGTCGTCCCGACCTGTCGACGACCGCGCCGATGCCGAAGGCGGAATTGGCCGCCGCCGCGGCGCTGAGCGCCGCGCTTCCGAAGTCTCGCGATGGACGCCATCGACCTCGCCTTCTACCGCCACCAAGGCCACCTGACGGTCAACGGCGTGTTCGCGCCGGCGGAGATCGATGCGCCCGCTGGTCGCCGACATCGAGCGCTGGGGCGAGAGCTTCCTCGCCGACCTGCCGGCCGCGCAGCGCGCCTGGTACGTCGACGGCGGCGTCAAGGCGCGCACGGTGCTGCGCAAGCTCGACAACCCGCACCACCACCGGGAGGCGGTGCGCGGCTGGCCTCTCGCCGCGCCTGGTGCGCTGGTCGAGCAGTTCATCGGCCGCGGCGTCTCGGTCTACTTCAGCCAGATCTTCTTCAAGCCGCCCGAAGGCGGTGGCCCCAAGCCGGCGCACCAGGACAACTTCTACTTCGGCCCGAACGACATCGAAGGCATCGTCACGGCCTGGATCGCGCTCGACGACGCGACCCTCGAGAACGGCTGCCTCTATTTCGGCGACGGCACCAACCACGGTCCGGTCTAGGCGCACGTCGCGCCGCCCGGCGAGCCGTTCAACCTGCAGCTGCCGGCGGCGATGCTCGACAAGCAGCCGATGGCGCCGGCGCCGGTTCGCGGGCGGCGTGAGCTTTCACCACGGCAACACCTTCCACCAGTCGGGCCCGAATCCAGCACGCGCTGGCGCCGCGCCTGCGCGCTGCACTTCGTCAACGGACGACGTCTTCGAGCAGCCCGCGCTCCCCTACGACCACTCGCTGAAGCTGCGCATCACCTAAGCGGCCCCAACGGGGCCGGCCCCTCCCTCTCGGAGGGAGGGGAGCGAAGCAGGGAGGGAGCAGCCCGGCCCATCCGAAGGATGGAGTGAGCCGAACGGCTCACTCCATCCCGAGCAACTTGTAGATGCGCCGCGTATACACGCCGAAGTCCTCGTGCGTCTTCATGTCGAGGGTGCGCGGATGCGGCAGGTCGATCCTGAAATCGTCGGCCATTCGCGCCGGGCCGGCGGTGAAGACGACGACGCGGGTGCCGAGGAAGACCGCTTCGGAGATGCCATGGGTGACGAAGAGGATCGTCTTGCCCGCTTCCTTCCAGATGCGCAGCAGCTCGAGATTCATCTTTTCGCGCGTCAGCGCGTCGAGCGCGCCGAACGGCTCGTCCATGAGCACCAGCTTCGGGTCGTGGATGAGCGCGCGCGCGATCGCCGCCCGCTGCTGCATGCCGCCGGAGAGCTCGTAGGGGCGCTTGTCCTCGGCGCCCTTGAGGCCGACGAGGGCGAGCAGGTCGCGCGCCCGTTCGCGACTTTCCTTCATCGGCAGGCCGAGGATCTCGGCGGGCAGCAGGACGTTGTCGATGATCGTCCGCCACTTCAGCAGCAGCGGCTGCTGGAACACCATGCCGATGTCGCGACCCGGATCGAACGGCACCTCGTCCGAGCCGACCCGGACGACGCCGGCATCGTGCGGGTGGAGCCCGGCGAGGATCTTGAGGAGGGTGCTCTTGCCGCAGCCGAGACGGGCCGACCAGGCAGGCGAGCTCGCCCGGCATGACGTCGAAGGTCGCGTCGGAGATCGCGAGGTGGGCCTTGGCGCCCTTGCCGTACGTCTTGGCGACGCCGGCGAGATGGATGAACGGCTTTGTGGTCATGGAGGCGAAGGCAGGGCCCGCCCGGCCGCCCGAAGGGCCCTGCGCGCCCCCTCGGGGGGCAGCGAACGAAGTGAGCGTGGGGGCCTCATGACACTCTTGCGTCGGGAACGACGAAGGCGCGCTCGAGGGCGAGCACGAGGCCGTAGAGCAGCATGCCGATCAGGGTGATCAGGAGCACCGCCATGAACATCGCCGCCGTGTCGAGCGTCACCTGCACTTGCAGCATGAGGTAGCCGAGGCCCTTGTCGGAGCCGAGGAACTCGCCGACGATGGCACCGGCGACGGCGAGGATCGCCGCGACCTTCATTCCCGAGAAGATGTACGGCAGCGCGCCGGGAAGCTGGATCTTGGCGAACACCTGCCAGCGCGAGCCGCGCAGCGTTCGCACCAGGTCGAGCAGGTCGGGCTCGACCTCGCGCAGGCCGCGCACCGTCGTCAGCAGGATCGGAAAGACGCAGATCGAGAACGCGATCATCATGTTCGGCACGACGCCGTACTTGAACCAGACGATGATCAGCGGGCCGAGCGCGACCTTGGGGATCATGTTCAGGCTGACGAGGAGCGGCATCATCAGCGCCTCGAGCGGCTTCGACCAGGTGAAGGCGAGGGCGAGCAGGACGCCGACGA
This sequence comes from uncultured Actinomycetota bacterium, assembly GCA_963789345.1. GTDB lineage: Bacteria > Actinomycetota > Actinomycetes > Propionibacteriales > Propionibacteriaceae > Microlunatus. The sequence continues at coordinate 8,025 of CAWBKR010000002.1, forward strand.
CGAGCGCGAAGGCATAGCCGCCGTAGATCTCGGTCGCCGTCACCGCCGCGTTGGTCCACCAGTTGTAGCCGCCGGCGCGCGGGCCGACGAGCGTCGCCGCCGTGTCGACCGGCGAAGGCATCACGAACTTCGGCACGTCGCCGAACTTCACGAACAAGTACCAGACGAGCAGGAGCGCCAGGTGCGACACCACCGCCATGAGCGTTCGCGTCCAGCGGTCGTCGAGCGTGGGCATCGTGGGGCAGGATCGGGTGGCTGTTCCGGGCGCGCCGATGATAGGGCCGCGCCTCGGGGTCATTGCTCTCCTCGGGAAACGGGCCGATTGCTAGACTCGTTGCGACCCGCCACCGGGACCTTCCAGGAGAAGCCATGCAGCTGTTCCAACGCCTCGCCCTCGCCGCCGGCCTCGCCGCCGCGAGCCTTGCTTCGGCGCCCGCCTTCGCCCAGACGAAGCTCGATTTCATCCTCAACTGGGTGCCGGGCGGCGATACGCGCCCTACTACTACGCCAAGAAGATGGGCTGGTACCGGGACGCCGGCATCGACCTCAACCTCGAGCCGGGCAAGGGCTCGGCGGTGGCGGTGCAGAAGGTCGGCGCCGGCGCCAACCCGATCGGCCTCGCCGACATGCCGAACGCGCTCACGCTGCGCGGCAAGGGCGCCGACACGGTCGGCGTCTTCAACGTCTACGCCAACTCCCCGCAAGGCCTGTACTGGCTGAAGAGCTCGGGGATCAAGTCGGTGAAGGACCTCGCCGGCAAGAAGATCGGCAATCCCGCCGGCGACGGCGCGCGGACGATCTGGCCGGCGCTGGCCAAGGCCAACGGCATGGACGCCAGCTCGGTGACGTGGGTCAACATCGACGCCAACTCGAAGCTCGCCGCGCTGAAGGCGAAGTCGATCGACGCGACGACTTCGTTCTACAACATCCACCACATCTTCCAGCGCGAGCTCGGCGACGACATGGGCTTCGTCGCGTGGAAGGACGCGGGGCTGAACACCTACGGCAACACCGTCATCGTCAACGCCGACTACCTGAAGAAGAACAAGCCCGTCATCGCGGCGTTCGTGAAAGTGACGCAGAGGGCGTTCGCCGCCTGCGCCGCCACGCCGGCGCCGTGCGTGCAGGCGCTGATCGACGCCGCAACGGGGCGCTGCAGCTCGACAACGAGATGACCAACTGGAAGCTGGTCACGCACCGTGCTGATGCGCGACAAGCACTCCGAGGGCGTCGCGCTCGGCATCCTCGACGACGCCCGCATGGCCGCCGACTACGAGATCGTCAAGACCTACATCGGCCTCGACGCGCCGTTCGACGTCAAGACCGCCTACACGAACGAGCTCCTCGACCGCTCGATCAAGATGCCGAAGTGGAGGGTCGAGCGTATCGTCGAACCGAGGATCCGGACCACCGTCGTCGGCTCGTACCCGGTGCCGGAGTGGCTCGTCGCCGCGCCGTCGGCGGCGGGCGCTCGGCTGGACGCGACCCGGGTCGTCAACGCGACCCAGGAGGCCGCCGGCGTCGACGTGGTCTGCGGAGCGGCGAGCTGTTGTACCGCTTCGACGTCGACGCACCCGCGAGAGCGAACGGGATGATCGAGTACTTCGTGCGGCCGATGCAGGGCATCCGCCACGAGATGACCTTCGACGAGGTGATGGCCTACCGGTCGCTGCCGGGAATGCGCTTCGCCCGCCCGACCGGCGTCGTCGACGGCGCGATCTACGACGGCACGCTCGACCTGCCGCTGGCCTGCCAGCGCGCCCAGGCGCTGAGCGACGAGACCTTCAAGTTCACCGTCATTCGGCCGTTGACTTGTGGGCTTCTCGCTGTTGATGATCGCCGACCGCTGGTCGGGGTCAAGGTCGTTCCTCCTCGCCGCTGCGCGGCTGCGGGGGCTGCACCTTGACGCCCTCCGGCGCGGCGCGGCGAAGGAGGGCAGCTGCGAGGAAGCCCTGATGCTGGCTTCGGCAAGCCGGGCCAGTCGGAAGAGTTGGTCAGTCGATCAGGAGAACAACGCGCCGATCTGTTCGATCGGTTTCCTGAAGCCTAGGCGTTTGCGTGGTCGGTCGTTGAGTTCGGCGGCGACCCAGTCGAGGTCTGCGGCGCTGTGCACGGACAGGTCGCTGCTCTTCGGGAAGTACTGGCGCAGCAGGCCGTTGGTGTTCTCGTTCGTGGCCCGCTGCCAGGGTGCGTGCGGGTCGCAGAAGTAGATGTCGATGTCGGCGTCGACGCTGACCTGTTTCCACTTGCCCATCTCCGGGCCCTGGTCCCAGGTCAGCGAGGCCCGCAGCACGTCGGGCAGGGTTTTGATCTTCGGCGACCAGCGCGTCGCGGACCTGCTCGGGGGTGTAGCCGTCGGGCAGGTGCAGCAGCATCGTGTAGTTGGTGGTCCGCTCGACCAGGGTGCCGATCGCGGACAGGTTCTTGCGGCCGATGATGAGATCGCCCTCCCAGTGGCCGGGCACGGCCCGGTCGTCGGCCTCGGCGGGCCGTTCGGCGATGTTGATCATGTCCGGGATCCGGTTCTTCCGCTGCCCGACCTTCCGACGACGGCCGCGGACCGCCCGACCGGTCCTCAAACACCTGGTCAGCTCCCGTTTCAACGCGCCGCGGGACTGCACATACAGCGATTGGTAGATGGTTTCGGTGGACACCTGCATCTCCGGCTGATCGGGAAAGTCGAGCTTCAAGCGGCCGGCGATCTGCTCCGGGGAGTACTTCTTGGCCAGGTCGGCCTCCACATCGCCACGCAGCCGCAGATTGGTGACCAGCTTGGCCGGCTTCGGCCGCGACGCCCGCTCATACGCCAAGGCGTGCGCCGACGTGGCCGCGGTACCGGCCCAACCCGTCGGCGTTGCGGCGCAACTCCCGCGACATCGTCGACGGCGCTCGCCCGAGGGTGCGGGCGATCGTCGCGCATCGACTCACCCGCGGGCCCGGCCGAGCGCGATCTCCTCCCGCTCGGCCAACGTCAGACATCGGCCCTTCAAGTTCCGGCCGCGGCCGGGACGCACCCCACCGGTCGCGAACAACCACCGAGCGCCCTGCTTGCGATACGTGCCGGCCACGCGGGCGGCGTCGGTGATGAACTCACCGGCGGCCATCGCCGCCCAGAACACCTGATAGACCTCAGGAACCATCCTGTAAGAAAAGCGCAACAACAACCTCCCGCTAGAAGTGTTGCGATCACCGCGCGAACCCGGCGGTCCTCTATTGACCGCCTTGCCCCGTCTCGAGCCGTCTGCCGAGTTCGACTCTCCGCGAGTCCGCGGTGCAATGTCGATGCAGAGGACGAAGCCGGTGGAGGGAACCCGGGGGAAGGCTCCCCTCCAACTCGGACCCGATACAGGCCCGCTCGTCAGGTTGAAGCGCTCCCCGTGAGGACCCGGCCAGCGGGTCCTCATCGGTGGCGCCCATCAAAGGAGCGAACGCGGCCGCACTGACCGGCCCCGTCACGCGCTGTGGTTTCACTCGGCGCGCCCAACCGCCGGAACCGTTGCGTCAGCGTGATTCGCGATCCCGGTGGAGACCCGATCGTGGTCGCGGAGTTCGATCGCAGCACGAGCTGGCCCGGCGGTGTGCGGCTGGTGGACGCCCGGTTGCGGCACTGCAGCACTGTGGGGAAGTGTGACGACACGCAGTCGGCGGCGGGTGGCGACCGCCGTGCTGATCGACCGCAGGTCAGGCGCATACGAAAATCCCGAGCCCTCCAGGTTCGATGTTCCTTGCCGCAGCACACCTGCGAACCGCATTCCCATCGAGGCCGCCAGTTGACCGTCGCGGCGCGAGTCACCGACGATGAGGCAGCGGTCGGGCGGAAGCCCCGACCCGTCGAGCACCGCGTGCACCTGGGCGGCCTTGTCACGCCCCGGTGACCACCCGTCCACAATTCCGAACTGCTCCGCGAGGTGGTGGCGGTCGATCCACTGACAGACCATCGCCCGTCGCGTCGAGCTGCACACGCACACGTCCACGCCGGCGGCGTGAAGGGCGTCCAGGAACTCCCGCAGGTCGGGGAACGGGTCCACCCCATCCATCAGCTCGGCTTTGGACAGCTCGAACCGCTGCACGGCGCGAGTTCGGGCTGCGCCATTAGAGGGATCGATCTCCTGCAGTTGCGTCGCGAAGTCCGAACCCGTTGATGCCAGATACCGCGACCGCGCCTCGTCAACGGCGAGCCCGAGCTCTTCATGGATAACCTTCACGGCGAGCTCCGTCAGTGGCCCCATCGAGTCGGCGATCGTGCCGTCGAAGTCCGCAATCACCACCTCGACATCGGCCCACTCGAGACGGCTCGCCTGCCACGAGCGCACCATTCGCACAGCGATGATCCACCACGTCAACGCGGCCACGAGCCCAAGAGTGAGCGGCAACGCCCAAGCGGCCGCCACGGAGCCGACCAGCCCTGCCGTGAGCATGAGCAACCGAAGATCACGACCGCGCCCCGACGCCAAGAGTCGCCCGTCATATCGGTGTCCCAGATCAAGGGCGGCACGGCTCGTGGAGTAGCTGACGAGCAGGTGCCCGACTGCTGCGAGGACGCCGAGCATGCCGGCGGCCACTCCACCACCGACCTGCACCGCCAGGTAAACACCCGCCGCGGAGAACACCAGCCCGTCCACAATCCGATCGAGCATTGGGTCGAGAAACGCTCCGAACCGGCTTCCGCGGTGGGCCACCCGGGCAATCTCACCGTCGGCGCCGTCGAGGATGCTCGCGAGCTGCACCGCCAGCGCAGCAACCAGCATCCAGCCCGCCAGAATCGCCGGCACGGCGCTCAACCCGACAACGGCGGCAAGCACGGTGACCGTATCCGGACGCAGGCCTGGCGCCACCGAGAGCAACAGCGGTGTGATCACCCGGCCCGACAGGATCCGGTTGACCTTGGCCACCGCCCCGTCCCGGTCCTTGCCACCACCGGCGAGCAGCCCCCGGGACGCAACACGCAGATCCCTGCGGGTGTCGACGTCCACCCACCGGGCACCGGTCACATCACAGCGCTCCAACAGGCCCTGACTCGCGAGGCGCTGCATCCCCGCCGACAGCGACGTCTCACCCGCCGCCACTGCGTCACGCAACGCGGTGAACACCCCGCTGGAGCACAAGAACGCGCCCGTATCGAACGCGTCGAACGAGGGAATCCCCTTGCCGATGTCACAGACGAGCCGATCATCGGTACGCACCCGGGTCACATCCTCGATGTCGACAACCCTTGACGCACCAACCGAGTAGTCCACCGCAAGCACCGCACCATCCGACGGCAGCTCCGCAGCCACCAACGCCGACAGAATCGACCCATCGAGCACATGATCGGCCATAACCAGGAGGAACGGCTCCCCCCTCAGCGCTTCCTCGGCAGCCAACACCGATAACCCGTTGCCCTCGTCAAACCGACCGTTACGCACACACCGCAGCGGCACCCCAAGCCGCACAGACAGCCCAACGCAAAACCGCTCAATCTGCTCCGTCCGATACCCAACCACCACTACCACCTCGTCGACTCCCACGTCGACCAGGTTCCGCACGGCACGCTCCAACAGGGCGACACCGGCCACCGGCACAAGTGGCTTCACCCGCCCTCGCGGCGTCCCCAGACGAGATCCCTTGCCACTGGCCAGCACAAGCCCACGCACCGCTTCCCTCCTTCCGGACAAGCGGCGGCCAACAGCGGTAAAGCAGGGGTAAAGCAGGAAGGCAGGACCACCGCCGGATGAGCGGAATACCAAAATATACCGAAGGCGAACATCAGATGGACAACAGGCGAACAGCACCTGAACCCGATTCGGACTCCAGCAGTACGACATCACTACGCTGACCCCGACGTTGCCGGCTCGACGAACTCGCACACAGCCCGACGAGCGACTCCCCGGCCGCCCCTCGCCCAGTCTCACCGCCCCAGGAGGCAACCCATGAGCAGGATCCGCCTGGCGATCGCCGGCGTCGGCAACTGCGCCAGCTCGCTCGTCCAAGGACTCGAGTACTACCGGGACGCCGACCCGTCCGACGCTGTACCCGGCCTGATGCACGTGGTACTCGGCGGCTACCACATCCGCGACATCGAAGTCGTGGCCGCGTTCGACGTCGATGCCGAGAAGGTCGGACTCGACCTCAGCAACGCCATCTGGGCCAGCAAGAACAACACGGTGAAGTTCGCCGACGTCGCCGAACTCGGGGTGACCGTGATGCGAGGCCCGACGCTCGACGGCTTCGGCGAGTTCTACCGCGAGACCTGCGAGGAGTCACCGACGGCGCCCGTCGACGTCGCACAGGTCCTGCGCGACACCCACACCGACGTCCTCGTCTCCTACCTCCCGGTCGGCTCCGAGGAAGCGCAGCGCTACTACGCGCAGGCCTGCCTCGACTCGACGACCGCGTTCGTCAACGCCATCCCGGTGTTCATCGCCAGCGACTCCCAGTGGGCCGCGAAATTCGAGGACGCCGGCGTGCCGATCATCGGCGACGACATCAAGAGTCAGGTCGGCGCGACCATCACTCACCGCATGCTCGCCCGCCTGTTCGAGGACCGCGGCGTCGCAATCGACCGCACCTACCAGCTGAACGTCGGCGGCAACATGGATTTCAAGAACATGCTCGAGCGGAAGCGCCTAAAGTCCAAGAAAATCTCAAAGACCCAATCGGTCACCAGCCAAATCGACCAAGGCATCTCCGACGACAACGTCCACATCGGCCCCAGCGACCACGTGCCATGGCTCCACGACCGCAAATGGGCCTACATCCGCGTCGAGGGCCGCAACTTCGGCGACGTGCCCCTCAACGTCGAACTCAAACTCGAGGTGTGGGACTCCCCCAACTCCGCCGGCGTCATCATCGACGCCCTCCGCTGCTGCAAGGTCGCCCAAGACCGCGGCATCGGCGGCCCGTTGCTCGGCCCGTCCGCGTACTTCATGAAGAGCCCGCCCATCCAATACCGCGACGAGGAAGCGCGCGAGTTGGTCGACGAGTTCGCCCGGTGATCATGTCGATCTCGGTGATGTGCTCGTCGTCCTGGTGCAAAGCCACGGAGCAAGCTCGTCAACGACGATGACGAGTGGCGCCGGTGGTGGCAGGCGTCCGGCATTGACGTCCTTGTGATCTACCCGCGACCGGGAAACAACTGGTTCAAATTCGACCGCTTTCCGGACGCGGCATCACCGTCGCCACAACTATCCCGTCAGCGCCCGGTCGCTGTGGCGCCGTCTTCCCGCGCCGCACGTACACAAACGCCACCGCATCGTCGTGTGCGGGGACACGGAGACTACGCCCAGGTGCTGCCGGGCCTGGTCGTAAACCGGCAGCACGCCTCCGCGACGGAGGTACTTGTCCGCCGAGCCCCAGCTGTTGTTCTAGAGGAACGCCTGACCGATCCGCGCGCAGTGGCCAGCGACACAGGCCTGGCCGACGAACCACGAGCCGGCCTGGGTTCGAACCGGCATGGGCGGTGCCCGGAGCGATGGCGATACCGGCGACCAGGAGGCCAGCACCATGGTGGCGGATGTAGTGGCGCTGATTGCGCGGCGGGCGGGAGTCTGCATGGTCAATCTGCTTCTCGTGGAGGTTGGAGCACCAGTCGAAGGGTCCACCCGTCGGGCGACCCCCCGCGGCCGACCAGGCGGGGTGACTCGTTCGCCAGACTCGGACAGACGATGGCCGCCCGCCCCGGTCGTCGCCCCGGCCGGCGCGGCGGTCGGGACATTCTGCCCGCTCCGGTTGGGACTCTGTCTCATGACATTGGGACAGCCGATGACGTGTCATGTGATCTGAGCCCGGCGTCGTGGAGCTGAGCTCAGAACAATCCGAGGAGCATCATGATCGCATCGGGCACTGTCCGGCAACGCGCTCCGCACGGCCAGGCTCTCCGGCGTCTGGTCGCGCGCCATCCGGTGGCGACGTTCCTGCTGCTGGTCTTCTCCGTCAGCGTGGCTGTTGCGCAAGTGCCGGTGCTCACCCGGCACGACATCCTGCCTTTCGATCTTGCTCTCTACGACTCACTGGGCCCGATCTTGGGGGTGGCGCTGCCGGCGTTCGTCGTGGTGGCGGTCACGGGCGGGCGGGAGGGCGTGCGAGAACTGGCGTCGCGCTGTTTGCGCTGGCGCGTTGGTCTCCGCTGGTACGCGTTCGCGTTCTTGAGTGTCCCCGCCGGAGTGCTGCTGTGCGCTGGCGCCGTGTTCGGGCGGCCGCTGCTCGTCGTGCTCGCGGAGCGGTGGACGTCGCTGTTCACGGCCGTCGTGCCGCAGCTGGTGCTGCTGGTCATCTGTTGCATCGTGGCCGAGGAAGTCGGCTTCATGGGGTTCTTGCAGGCTAGGTGGCAGAGCCGGTTCGGCCCGTTGAAGGCCAGCTTGCTGGTCACGATCCCGTTTGCCGTCTACCACCTCCCCACCCTGATGGTCGAGTCCGGCCTGGGGCTGGCCCAGCTCCACGTGGCCCTCGCCTTTCTGGGCGTGCTGGCGGTGCTGCAGCTGTTCGGCCGGGTGGTGATGATGTGGCTGTACAACGTGAGCGGGAGCAGCGTTTTGCTGGTCGGACTGTGGCACGCCAGCTTCGACGCGACGACGTCGGCCTTCGGCCGGACGTTCGCCATTCCGGGTGCGGCTTGGAACGCCGAGGTGGCCGGATTCTGGATCCCCAGCGCCGTGGTTGTGGTGTTCGCCGTGCTCGTCGTCGTTGTCACCCGCGGGCGTTTGGCCTACCACTCGCCGGGCCTGGGGCGGCCGGGGCAACCCCCACTCCGAGGAGGGCGAACCGCGAGCCCCGAGGGCTCCCCAATGCTCCTGACGAAAGGGGACGGGTCATGACCGATCGGGTTCGCCCAGACACTCGGCGGGGCGTGCGGAATCCTGTACGTGGCGTTGCGGATGACTGGAAACGGGCTCGGCGGCCCGGATCCCAGCTGGCCTTCTCCCTGGAGGTGCTCGCCTTCGTCTCCTTCCTGTTCTTCTTGGGGAGTCTGTGGGGCGCGATGCGCCAGGCGGAGCGCGGTGGTGGGTTGCTCTCCGCCACCGCCTTCGGAGCTGGCGTGATGTCGATCACGATCAAGCTGGCGAGCGCGGCCCCAGTGCTCGCGTCCCGCGCCAACGCCGGTGAGCTCGACCCCAACATCACAGGCGTCTTGCAAGACATCAGCGATGCGTCCTTCGCCCTGACCTTCTTCCCATTGGCCGCGATGCTGGCCGCCTTTGCGCCGGTAGCGATTCATTCGGCCACCCTCCCCGGATGGCTGGGTTGGGCCGCAGCGGCATTGTCCGTGGCGTTGGCTGTCGGCGGCCTAAAACCGGTAGCACCGACCTTGGCTTCGACTGGGCGGGCCTGCCCATGATGATCTTCACGCTTTGGATCATCGCCACCGGCGGCGTACTGATCCGTCGCGTCCGGGCGGCGACCGCGGTCCCAACGTTGGCGGTCGGTCCAAGATGAGCCCGGCGTCACCCAACGGCCAGCCGCAGGGGGCTGCGATGAAGTCGCCCTTCAACCGCAGGCAGGAAAAGGTCTCCTCCGCGGTCACCGTGACGATGGCGGCGCTGACGCTGCTCATCACCCTCGCCGCTGCCGTCGCTGGAGTCGCCGCCGGCGGGACACTTTATGGCGCCGTACCGGAGCCGGTGCCGGCCTCGGCCCCGGCCCCCGACTTCTCCTCGGCGCGGGCACTCGAGCACATTCGGGTCGTCGCGAGCGAGCCGCACCCGATGGGCTCACTAGCCAACGCTGCCGTCCGCGACTACCTGGTCAGCGAGCTCCGCGGACTGGGCGTGGCACCTCAGGTCCAAAGGGCGACCGCAGCCTATTATCCCGTCCCGGGCCTCCTCCAGGCGGGGACCGCGGAGAACGTGCTGGCCCGGCTGCCGGGAACCGACCCGAGTGGCAAGGCCTTTCTGCTCGCAGCCCACTACGACTCCGTACCAACCAGCCCCGGCGCCACCGACAACGGATCCGGAGTGGCGACCGCGCTGGAGACCCTGCGCGCGCTCAAGGCTGCGACGCCGCTGCGCAACGATGTGATCTTCCTGTTCAGCGACGGTGAGGAGCGCGGCCTGATCGGCGCGCGCGCCTTCGTCGATGGGCATCCGTGGGCCAGGGATGTCGGCGTGGTGCTGAACCTCGACACCCGCGGCAATACCGGTCCGGCATTGATGTTGGCAACCAACGACGAGGGCGGCTGGGTGGTCGAGGAGTTCGCCAAGGCCACGCCGTATCCGATGACGACCTCGGACAGCGTCGCCTTCTTCAAGCGTTCCGGCGGCAACTCCGATCTGAGCGTGTTCCTGGACGCCGGCTGGGCGGGCCTTCAGGTCACCACCACCGGAGGGATCTCGCACTACCACGGCCCGCTGGACAACGTCGCCGAGCTGGACGAACGGAGCCTGCAGCACTTGGGCTCCTACGCCCTTGCCCTGACCCGGCATTTCGGCTCGGTCAGCCTCGAGCAGACCAGGGCCCCCGATCAGGTCTACTTCAACCTTTTCCAGTTCCTCATCCACTACCCGGAGGCCTGGTCCATCCCGTTGGCCGTGTTCGCCCTGCTGCTTGCGGGCGGGGTGATCGCGCTCGGCCTCCGCCGGGGCCACCTGCGGCTGGGTGGCCTAGGTCTGGGCTTCATCGTCCTGCCGGTGGCCGTGGCTGCGGCGGCGCTGGTCGCCCACTTCACCTGGACCCTGATGGTTGCCCTTCACCCGGGTGGCGTCTGGGCTCTGGAGTACCGGCCGGCGATCATCTGGATCGGGTTGGCCGGCCTGACCGTCGCCGTCACCGTCACCATTTACGCGGCCGTGCGGAACCGGATCACGGCCTTTGACCTGGCAGTCGGCGGCCTGCTGTGGTGGCTGCTGCCGGCGGTAGCGACGAGTGTGGCTTTTCCACCGGCGAGTTATGTGTTTACCTGGCCGCTGGTGTTCAGCCTGCTGGGCCTGGGGATCCTGTTCATCAGCCAGGGCGGGCCTACGACGGGCTGGCGGAGGTTCACGGTGCTCATGATCACCGGTATTCCGGCCGCCTTCCTCGCCGCGTCGGGGGTGTACGGAATCACGATGACCCGCGAGCTGCTGCTGCCGTACGTGGCGCCGTTGTTCGCGGCAGCCATCGTATTGATGCTGGGCCTGTTCATCCCGCACCTCGACCTCATCGCTCGGGCCGGCCGCTGGGTTCTCGCCGCCGCAACCGGCACCCTGGCTATAGCTCTGTTGCTCATCGCCAGCCTGAGCGCGGGCTTCGATGCCCGGCATCCCCGGCCGGACGGCATCTTGTACGCGCTCAACACCGACACCGGGCAGGCGATCTGGGTGAGTCCCGATGAGAAGCCGGACGCCTGGACCGCGCAGTTCCTTGGAGCCAAGCCAGGCCGGAGCTCGGTGGCGGACCATCTCGGCGACTCCGAGCCGAGACTCAACGCCCCGGCGCCGCCGGTCGCACTGGCGGCCCCGAGCGTACGGTTCCTCGATGCCCGGGACCGCGTTGGCGCCCGGACCGTCAGGATGCGGGTGACCGGTCCGGCCCGGGGCAACCTCATCGTGCTCGAGGGGGAATTCGAAATCACCAAGGTGACCATCGACGGCGCACCGGTCGCGAATCGACCGCTGTCGAACGGGGGCCAGGTCTCGGCCTGGACACTGAACTTCTGGAACCCACCGGCGCAGGGATTCGACCTCACCGTGGACGTCAAGAGCACCGCGGCCGTACGGGTCACCGCGCGCGCATCGACGCCTGGCCTGCCGACGATCCCCGGCACGGCGTACCGGGAGCGCCCGCCGGACACGATGCCGATCTCCGCTGACCCCGCCTCGATCGAACAGGACTCCTCGACGGTGGTGAGCAGGTCATTCAAGCTCGTCGTGCCGTAGGCGCCGATCGCAAGTCCAGACCGGCATCGCTGAGGATGTCGGCCGGGCGGCACGGGATACAGTTGGGGGGCACCAGTGCAGTGGGACGAGACAACTCAGCCGGTCTGGACCGGCGAGTGTCAGGCACGCGGACGGAGAGCTCACGCGTGAGCCGTTTTCTGGCGCCGGCCCGGCCCGGCCTCACACCAGGGGTGACAGGCACGGGAGGCCCCCGGCTGCGGGGTAGGGGCCTGCTCGCGGTACGGCTCGGCTGGGCGACCGTGGCCGCGCTGAGCGTCGGACTGCTCGCCGCTGGCGTGCCGTCGGAATTCGCGCAACTACAGACGCCCTGCCCGACACCGATCTGCACGACGGGACAGCTGCACGCTGCGGGGCTGCAGTCACTGACCGATCTCGGCCTGAGCCCGGGTTTCTACGCCGCCGCCACGGTAGCGATGGACATCCTCTTCGCCGCCGGCTATGGATTCGTCGCGGCCGTCATCTTCTGGCGAAGGTCGGACGACCGCGTCGCCGTATTCGCCTCCGTGGCGCTGCTGATCTTCGGCACGGCGACCTTCGGATTCACCCTGCCGGCCCTGGCGGCGGACCATCCGGGCTTGCTGACGCCGGTTGCCCTGCTGCACTTTCTCGGAGCGGCCTGCTTCGGTTTGTTCCTGTACGTGTTTCCAGACGGACAATTCGTTCCCCGCTGGACCGGCGTCATCGCCGTCGTGTGGATCGGCTGGCAGCTGGCCGAGCACATCTTTCCGGCCTGGACCACCGACCCGGCAGGCTGGCAGAGACTCATCGAGAATGTGGTCTGGCTGGGTGCGCTGGGCACGTTGATCTACTCCCAGATTTACCGCTACCGGCATATGGCGAGCCCAGGGCAACGGCGGCAGATCAAGTGGGTCCTGTTCGGGATCTCGCTGGCGTTCGCAGGATTTCTAGGGCTCGAACTGGTCCTGAACTCGTTGGGCGCTTCGCCGGCGCCTGAAACGCCAGGTTCCGTGCTCGCCTACCTCGTCGGCTACACCTTCGCGGCGTACCTGATCATGCTGCTCATACCGCTGACCATCGGCATCGCGATGCTGCGCCACCATCTCTTCGATGTCGACCTCGTCATCAAGCGCACCCTGGTCTACGCAACCCTAACCACCTGCGTCATCGGTCTCTATGTCCTCGTCGTCGGCGCCGTGGGAATGGTTGTGCAGATCCGCGGGAACTTCGTGGTCTCGCTGCTGGCCGTGGGTCTGGTGGCCCTGGTGTTCGCTCCGCTGCGCAGCCGGCTGCAGCAAGCCGTCAACCATCTCATGTACGGGCAGCGCGACGAGCCCTACGCGGTGGTATCCCGGCTGGGTGAGCGTCTGGAATCCACCCTCACCCCCGACGCCGTGTTGCCGGCCGTCGTCCGGACGGTGAAGGAGGCGCTGAAGCTGCCCTATGCCGCCATCGCGCTCGGTGAGGGTGAGGCCCCCGCGACAGTGGCGACCCTCGGCGAACCGGTGGCCAATCCCGTACGGCTGCCTCTGCTCTCTGGTGGCGAGACTGTCGGGCAGCTGGTGCTCGGTCCCCGCGCGGGTGAGGAGACCTTTACCGCCGGCGAGCGGCGGTTGCTTCGCGATCTGTCGAGCCAGATCGGCGTGGCGGTCCACACCATGCGCCTGAGCGAGGAATCCATCCGGCTCTCGGCGGACCTGCAACACTCCCGAGAGCAGCTGGTCACGGCGCGCGAGGAGGAGCGTCGTCGGCTCCGTAGAGACCTGCACGACGGGCTCGGACCCCAGCTCGCCGCGCTCACTATGACGGCGGAAGCGGCCCGCGACTCCATCGCCGACGACCCGGCCCGCGCGCAGGCACTCCTCGATGGGCTAATCGAGCAGACCCAGGAGGCGGTCGCCGACATCCGCCGCCTGGTCTACGCCCTGCGACCCCCGGCGTTGGACGCCATTGGGCTGCTTGGCGCACTACGAATGCACGCATCCCAACACCCGGGCCTGCAGGTCAGCGTCGTGACTCCCGACGAGCTGCCGTCGCTGCCCGCCGCCGTCGAAGTCGCCCTCTACCGGATTGCTGCCGAAGCGTTGAGCAATGCGGAGATCCACGCCAACGCCGCCAACTGCACCCTCAGGCTTGCGCTGGACCAAGCGGCCGGCACCGTGCGCCTCGAGGTCGCCGACGACGGGCGCGGCATCGGAACCGACCGAGGCACCGGCGTCGGGCTGTCCTCGATGCGCGAGCGCGCAGCCGAGCTGGGCGGGACCCTCACTGTCGCGGCAGGGACGCCGGGCGGCACGGGCGTCACCGCCGTACTGCCCTACGCACCCGTCGACGGCATTCGGCAGGCGGAGAAACAATGATGGAAGCCATCCGCCTGCTCATCGCCGACGACCACTCGCAGTTCCGCGAGGGCCTGCGCGCCTTGCTGCTCTCCGCGGCCGACCTGGAACTCGTGGGCGAGGCCCAGAACGGGAAGCGGGCTATCTCCCTTGCAACCGAACTGCAACCGGATGTGATCTTGATGGACCTACAGATGCCCGGCGTAAGCGGCATCGACGCCACCCGCCACATCCTGAGCAGCAGCCCGCACATCAGCATCCTCGTCCTCAGCATGTTCGACGACGACGACTCCATCTTCGCGGCGTTGCAAGCGGGCGCCCGCGGCTACCTGCTGAAGGGAGCACTCAAGGCCGAGATCCTGCGTGCAATCCGGGCCGTCGCCAGCGGACAAGCCATCTTCGGCCCGGTCATCGCCAAGCGATTGATCAACTACTTCGCCGCTCCCCCGTCGAGCGTACCGGCCGATGCCTTTCCCGAGCTCACAGAGCGCGAGAAGGAGATTCTCGCGCTGGTCGCCCAGCACCAAACCAACCCCGAGATCGCGCGGCACCTCCACCTGAGCCCGAAGACCATCCGCAACCATGTGTCCAACGTCTTCACCAAACTGCAGGTCGCCGATCGAGCCGAGGCCATCATCCGAGCCCACCAGGCAGGGCTGGGGAATCTCGAGCGGCGCTAGCACCGGTCGATGCTAAAGACTCCGATCACCGTCGACTCTCTATGGAACGGTCCGGTTGCGAGTCGGCCGGTTGAGCGCGAAGGGAAACAGCACTCGCAGCGCCTCACGGCGGCGGACCGTCCCATCTCGAAACCCGACACGCCGGCCGTGCGCTCGGGATATCCTGGGGGCCTCGCCGTCGTCAGCCGCGTAAATGAGTAGGCAATACACTTCCACGCCCCAGAAGTCGAGTTCCATAAAGATGATCTTGGCTGACCCGTCCCCAAAGGATCGCCAAAGGATCGCTAGCGAACCTCGGTTCCCGAAACTCTGGTGATTGTCGTGAGTTTTGGTTGACGTTTGCGTCGCGGTCGGTGCAGCCTGTCAGTAGGGCCGGATCTTGCTCCAATCCCTGATGCACAAGGCATCCACGTCGCGTAGGGCGACCGGCCCGACTCCTCGGAGTCGGGATCTCAGCGCAGTGGGAGCGGCCTGGACAACATGGCTGGGTGACGCCCAGCAGGAAAGTGACGTTGCCAGCGCATCGCGCGGCCATGTTGTCGCGCCCGTGAACCGCAGCCAGATTGAGGACCGCAAGCCGGGGCTCGGCGGTCAGAGGCGAAGCCTCACTGGTGGCGTGTAGCTGAAATACGTTTACGTTTTCGGTTGATCTTGGCGAGGATCTGCTCTGGCGTCTTGGTCCAGATGAAGGGGTGTTTGCGGGCGTTCCAGCCGGTGATGAACGCGCGGATCTTGATCATCAGGTCACGCACCGAGGGGAAAGACCCGCGGTGGATGACTTGGCGTTCGATGATGCCGAACCAGATCTCGACCAACGGCCGAGTGCGGCTGTGGAACCCGGGCCGGCCCGGCGTCCCCGTTGGGCTCGGCGGCCACGACAACGCGGTGGCCGCGGTCGCGGTGCTGCCCGATGGGCAGATCGTCAGCGGCGGCAGGGACGGCCGGGTGCGGCTGTGGAACCCGACCCGGCCCGGCACCCCGGTCGAGCTCGGCACCCATAACGGTTGGGTGCAGGCGGTGGCGGTGCTGCCGGACGGGCGGGTGGTCAGCGGCAGTAGCGACGGCCGGGTGCGGCTGTGGAACCCGGTCCAGCCCGGCGTCCCCGCCGATCTCGGTGCTCACAACAGCGGAGTGACCGCGGTCGCGGTGCTGCCCGACGGGCGAGTAATCAGTGCCGACGACAACGGACTGGTCGTGTGGGGCGTGCTCAAAGGGAGCGAGCAAGAAGTTTCCTGCCCGGTGGCCGCGACCGCAGCAAGCTCCGGCACCGACAACTCAACTGTCCTCGTCGTCGCACACCGAGGAGGCGGCATCTCGGGATGGTCCTGCACCTGACCTTTCCACCCAAAAAGGGACCTTCAGGAGCCCGTCGACGGCGCCGGGTGAGGTCCAGCGAGGCACTGGTCGTGGTCGGGCTGCGTGCAGAGTGTCAGGATGTTGACGGCGACACCTTGCCGTCGACGAACCACGCGATGTCGACTCGGATCGTCAGGCCGGGCCATCCAGACACGCTGTTCTCTGCAGTCCTTTCTTGCGGCACTCGCCGCGTCTCGCTCGACGGTCCCGATGCGGCGAAGCGCGCCTGGTGCAATCGACATCTCAAGAGCAGTAATCCGTTTCTGAAACCTGTCACGGTGTGCTGGCACGGTGTGCTGTGATCCGACAGCAGATCTGCGACAAATCTCTGTCACCTGATGCGCGACAGGCCTAACCCCTGCTGACCACCTGAGCAGCGACCAACGCACGGATCTGCCGATGAGCGGACATGCATCCTTCCGCCCAGAGTGGCGCGGGTTGTCAGCCAGTCTGCTGGCGGAGTCTCGGCAACCAGAAACCAAGCTGGTCGCGCCGAGCGCAGCGCTCCGGACACGGTCAGAGCTTCGCCACGTGGTTCTGCGAGCGATGACCTGGGATCGATCTCTCGCAGACCTCTCTCACAAGCCGGACTGTGCGTGGCTCTGCCGACTGCGGCCAGACGTCTGGCGAGTCCGGAGCTGCCGATGCCGAACACCGCCCTTCCAGTGCCCTCGTACTCGGCCGCGGCAAACCCTCCTCGTCAGCGGTCCGGCTCGACTCCGCCGTGTCCAAGTCGGACCGACAACTCAGTGCGAGACCGCACTGAGAGCTTGCGGTAGATACGGGTCAGGTTCGCCTCAACGGTCTTCACAGAGATGAACATCTCGGCCGCGACCTCGTGATTCGAGTGTCCCTGTGAAACGAGTTCGGCCAGCCGCCGCTCAGTGCCGGTCAGAGTTGTTGATGTTGGTTGGAGTCCAGTTCTCGCTGCGTCGCCACGTGCTCGTTCGGCCCAAAGGGTGGCGCCGACCTGGTCGAAGATCTCCGCGGCCACGGAGAGTGTCTCGGCGGCTATCCCTTTGTAGCCAGCGCGGCGGGCAACTTGGCCGAGCGCGAGACGTGAACGTGCGGCCTCGAACGGGCTCTCGATGCCCTCGCGGGCGACAACTTCAGTGAGCTGGGACATGGCCCAACCGGTGTCCCCGCTAGCGGCAGTGAGCAGTGCAGCGCATCGGTCTGCGGCCGCGATGACATCCGGTCGCCCTCCCGAGCCTTGGCGAAGGAACTTGACCCCGGCTGCGACCTCGTCGAGCGCGCCGACTTGGAGTGCGGCGTCGACGTAGTCGACTGCCCATAGCGCGGTTGCGAAGTCGACCAGTTTCGTGGCGCGGAGAATGTCTGCGACTTCGCGGAGAGCGACAAGGGCGGCGTGCCACTCGCCTGCCGAGGTCTCGATGAATCCGAGTTGCGCAAGGAAGCCTGCACGTAGGTACGTGGATCCGACCTCTGCTGCGCGGGCTGCCGCGTCCTGCGCAATCCGGCGTCCGCGGTGCAGGTCGCCCATCGCGCCGTACACGAGGGTGCGGGCCAGGTCTTCTTGGAAGTTGGAATCACTCCACGCACCGTGGCGGTCTGCTTCGTCAAGCGCCTCCGCCGCCTCTGCGAAGCGTGAGGCTCGGATCAGATTCAGAATTAGCGCGATGTACATCTGAGCCAGCTCGCCGTAGCGGCCCGCTTCAAGGATGTCGGCGATGCCGGTCCGAACAACCTCCGCCGCTGCTCGGTCGTGCCAAGCGGCGCTGAACGCGTAATCCCAAGCAACCGGTGACGTGGGAATCCGGTCCTTCTCGGCGACAAGGAGGCCGTCGATAACCTTCTGAGTTGCGTCCGCGTCGCCGAGGCCCCACCCCTGTTCTACGGTGAGCTGACCGTACAGAGCGTGCAAATACGCCAGCGGCTCTCCGGTCGCCTTGGCGGCAGCGGTCGCTGCGCTCATCAACTCATGGGCACGTTCGCCATTACCTTGAAGGCGGTGAAGCGAGCCGAGAAGCGAAGTCAACGACGTGTGCACTGCTGTGCCGGACTGCGCGAGCGCGAGCCCTTGTTCGGTCAGTGCAACTGCGCCTGCGGCCTGGGGTGTCAAAATGACTCGTCGCAGGATGACCTCGGCTTGCGATTGCGATGTCATGACGAGCGGTTCTGCGCCGGCCAGCGCCTCCACCGCGGCCTCCACGTCGCCGGCAACAGTGAACGCGTCCACCGCCTGCAGTTGGCGTCTAAACCTGAGTCCGTCGTCGGCACTAGGCGGAGTCGCTTGTGCCGCCGCCTCCAGGATCTCGCCCGCTAGCCCCTGGGCCCCACGACGCGCTGATATCGCAGCCGCTCGCTCCAGTTCCTCGGCGATGGCGGCATCTGGCGCGATCAAGGTCCTCGCTCGGTGTCGGGCACGCTCAACCGGGTCCTCCAGCGAGGCGGCAAGGACCTTGTGTGCTCGTCGCCGTTCTGCCGCGGAGGCTGCGTCGTAGATCGCTGAGGCGAGCATCGGGTGGGTGAAGACAACCCGGGTGTCCGAGCCGACCGTCGCAACCTCCCAGTCCGCGGCCGCCTCGAGTGCTGCGGTGAGAACATCCGCCTCGACGAGCGTTTCCAACTGAGTAAGAGTCAGGCGACCAGCCGCAGACACGAGAAGGAGGACGTCGCGTGCGGACTTGGGCAGCAACGTGACCTTCTCGCCGAGTATCTCCACCAGGCTCGGCGGCACCGGGAACACCGGGTCATGGCCGTCCTGCGCGCTCCAACTCCATTTCGACAGATCCGACTGCATTGAGTGAGCAATCATCAACGCCAGGAATGGGTTGCCGCTGCTCGCGCGGGCAACCGCGGAACTAACCGGCTGGGTCCACTTCGATCCCAACAGCTGGCGCAATACCTGCCCGATGGCCGGCTCGTCGAGCGGTTCCAGGCTCAGGCTCGCTTGCGCGCTCTCCAACGCGGTGACAACATCGCTCCCCACGCCCTCGGGGCGCATGGCGAGAACGACGCTGAGTCTTTCCGGTGCGGGGTTGAGACGGCGAAGCGCGAACGCCAGGCTGCCGGTTGTTGGCTGATCGAGCCATTGCAGGTCGTCGAGGATGAGTGCGACGGTTCCCACCTCACACAGGTGCGTGAGAAGAGTTCGAACCGCGAGTGGTACAGCCAGCGCGTCCGTGCCTGTATCTGTGGGGTCGACCCGCTGTAGTGCGACATCGAGAGCCCGGCGCTGCGGTATCGGCAACACTGATTCGACGTCGTCAGGGCACTGGGAAATGAGCTCGGCGAGCCCTGCGAACGGCAATCCGCGGTCGAACTGAGTTGGGGAGACCATCAGGACTCGACGGCCCGCGCGCTGCGCAACCTGGCTCGTGGCTCGCACCAGGCTGCTCTTCCCCATGCCCGGTTCTCCTGACATGACCACGCGACCGCCCTCAGCGAGCGTCGCCTTCAGGGTCGCGAAAGCGTCTTCGCGCCCGAAAAGGCCGAAGGATTCGGCGCTCGGCCCGCTCAAGATCGCACCCTCTTCGCACACCGGGGAGACCCCCGAAGGGTCCGCAGCACTGCGATCGAGGGCTTTCCCCGACGCCCTCGAACCACCCCCATTCATAACGTCCTTGCGTACCTACCAACAACCCCAGGAGGAATCCATGAGCACCAACCAACCCACGGTGGTCCTCATCCACGGCGGCTTCGTCGACGGCTCGGGCTGGCGCGGCGTCTACGACCGGCTGCGCGCCGGGGGCCACCAGGTCCGAATCGTCCAGAACCCGACCATCACATTGGACGGCGACGTCGAGGCAGTCAAGGCGATCCTCGACGACATCGAGGGTCAGGCCGTCCTTGTCGGTCACTCGTATGGCGGCGTCGTCACCACAGAGGCGGGTAATGACCACCGTGTTGCCGGGCTCGTCTACATCGCCGCCTTCGCCCCCGACAAGGGCGAGTCGGTCAACACCCTCATCGCCGACCCGCCACCGGGCGCCCCGGTCCCGCCGATCCTGCCGCCGCGCGACGGCTACCTGTATCTCGACCGCGAGAAGTTCGCAAGCTCGTTCGCGGGTGACCTGCCTGCAGACGAGGCCGCGTTCATGGCCGACTCCCAGGTTCCTTGGGGCCTCGGCGCCCTCGGCGGTGAGGTCACCGAGGCTGCGTGGGCGAGTAAGCCGAGCTGGTACCTGGTAGCGGCGGATGACCACATGATCCCGCCCCCGGCCCAGCGTCAGATGGCTGAGCGCGCCGGAGCCTCGGTCCGTGAGGTCCCCGGCAGCCACTCGGTCTACGTCTCTCAGCCGCAGGCCGTCGCCGACATCATCCACACCGCCGTCCAATCTCTCGGCTGACCTGATGTCGCCGAGCATCAAGCACAGAGGAGAACTCCATGAGTAACGATGTCTCACGCCGCCAGGTGCTGGCGGCCGGCGCGGCCCTGGCCGGGTCAGCAGCGTTGGCGGCCACTCCGCTCGGCGCCTTCACGGCCGCGGCTGCCACAACCGAATCCACCAGCCGAGGGAAGAAGGTCAAGCCGACCATCGTGCTGGTCCACGGCGGCTACGCCGACTCGTCCTGCTGGAACGGAGTCATCCCCAGGTTGCAGCACGAGGGCTACACGACGATCGCGGGGTCGAACCCGCTGCGGGGTATCCCCACTGACGCCCCCTACATCGGGAGTCTGCTGGACTCCATCAGCGGGCCGGTGGTGCTCGTCGCGCACTCCATGGGTGGCACCGTCATCACCAACGCCGCCGCCGGGAAGTCCAACGTCAAGGCGTTGGTCTACATCGCTGCGTTCGTGCCCGACGTGGGCGAGACGCAGGGAGACCTCATCAACAAGTTCCCGGGCAGTGAGGTTCTGCCGGTGAGCGTGCCGGTCCCTTACACAAAGGCCGACGGCACCACCGGAACCGACCTGTACCTGAGCAAGGACGGACAGGCGGCGTTCGCTGCCGACCTATCCGAAGAGGCCTTCCGGCTGCTGCAGGCTACTCAGCGGCCGTTCGATGCCGACTCCTTCATCTTCCCCACGAAGGCTGCCGCGTGGCGGACGATCCCGTCGTGGGGGCTGGTTGCCGGCCGGGACAAGGCGATCCCACCCGCGTCCGAGCGCTTCATGTACGCCCGTGCGAAGGCCCGCAAGGTCGTGGAGGTACCCACCTCATCGCACGTCGCGATGATCAGTCACCCGCGGATCGTCGCGGATCTGATCCGGGACGCCTCCCAGGCGACGAGCTGACTCGCTGACAGTGCCCCGGTCCGCGACCACGGGCCGGGGCACGTGCGACCTGCAGTAACGCACTCTCATGCCGCAGTCGGGGCGGGTTATGCCGACGGCGTCTCAGACCTCCTTGCTCTCGAAGACGAAGTGCGTGGCCCCGAGTGCAACCGCGACGTCTCCTTCGAATTCGAGCTCGAGCTCCTGGATTCTCCGGCTCAAGGCAGTCGTCACCTGCTCGACACACTCCAGAGCCTTCACCAGTCCGTTGCTGGCTGGGTGATCCCTCGGATGCTCCACGTCGCTGACGGCAACAAGTCTCCGTTCATCATCAGCTTCCGGCCGCCCAGTGCTCCGCAGCGAACACCAGCGCCGTTTGAAAGCCCCTTCGGTGAGCAGTAGAAGTGTGTCAATGCGCGGTCCCGTTGAGGGCGGCTTGAGCGCCGGTCATCGGGCAACCAGTCCGCAGCAGCCCCTGATTGCGATCGAGTCCCGTTGAAGGCACCTTGAGCGTCGAACACGGGCAGCCGGCCCGCCGCAGCGTCTGACCGCAGGCGGGTCCCCTACTGACCGATCGCGACGTGGACAGCGACGGGCGCCGCATGTCGACAATTGAGGGCCCGAACTGGCCCCACTTGTCGGACGATGGCAGCGACGAGGAGGCATGACACAGCGGCGATGATCACGGCGGCGCGACAGCAGCTCCTAGGCGCCGACGCGACCTCCGTGGGCCTGCGTGACTCGTCTTGGGAACAATGCCGACCACGTCGCGCACCACCGTGGCTCGCCAGGTATCGCCGGCAGCCGCGTCCAAGAAACCCAACGGCCTTCTTGGCGACCGCGCGTCGGGCGCGAACTCACTGGACTGCCTGTCAGGGGTCGGGTCGGTGGAAGCCGATCTCGTGATGGTTGAGTGCCTCTGACGCGAACGACCGGGCGATCGCATGCCAGTGGATCGCCGAGGAGAGCCTCCAGTAGATCGATCGAGCCCGGGTCGCGGCATCCGCGCCAGCTGGCGCGTCGGTCGATCCGAGAACCCGAAGTCGAGTGAGCGCGTCGAGGCCACGGGCGACAACTCGGATGTCAACGGACCTCGTGGCCGTCGGCAGGGACATTGAGACTCAATCGACCTCATCCCGGCGAGCTGCCTGGTGCTCTCGGTGCAGCGGGGCTGCCGGCCCTGTCCTAGCCGAAGGCGGCATGTTCGGCTGTGCTCGATGGTGGCGGGTCGGGGATGCGGACCATCCGGAAGGAGTTCAGCAAACCCAGCAGACCGGCCAGGATCGGGATGAGCAGAGCCACCTGCAGTGCGCGCGGGCGTGCCTCGGTGTTAATCCTGATCATCTCGGCCTGAACGTCCGAGGGCTGACTGGTGAGCAGGCGTTCCAGGGCGGTGTTGCTCATCACTTCGGCGTCCTCCTCGAGAGCCTGAGCGACCTGCTGCTGCTGCGCCTCATCAAGGACCGTGCTGGAGTGGGCCATGGCGGTGAACGTGAACGACAGTGTGGCGAGCATGACCGCACCAGCAAATGCGAGGCCGAAGGAGAGCCCGAACGAGCCGGCCGCAGAGTTCACCCCGGCAGCCTCACTGACCCGTTCCTCCGAGATCGGGGCGAGCGTGTAGTTGTTGAGCTGCGACACGAGAAAGCCCATGCCGACACCGGAGACGACCAGCGGCAGCACCAGCCACCACCCTGAGTCGGCTCGGGGAACCAGCGGCACCAGACCCACCAGGCCGGCGGTCAGCAACACGAATCCGACCCGGATGATGCTGCTGGGCCGCCGGGTTCCCGCCCTCCGGCCGGCCAGGATGGCGGTCGCGAACATGGTAAGCGAGAGGGGTGCCAAGGACAGGCCGGCCTGCATGGCGTTGTACTCCAGCACCATTTGCAGATAGATCGGTAGAGCGATCATCGTTCCGCCCAGCGCGATCTGCTGCAGCATCTGCTGAGACACCCCGAGGCGGAAAACCTTCGAGCTGAACAGGCCGGGATCCAGCAGCGTCGGCTTGGTCGCGCGCTTGCGGCGCACCAGCCAGAACACCAACCCGACCAGTGCGGCGGCCCCGACCGCCATGATCAAGCCGACGTACTCCCCACCCTCCTGCCACACCAGAATGCTCAACACGATGCCGCCCATGCCCACCACCGACAACACCGCACCCACCGGGTCGATGCTCCGCGGGCCGGTGTACGGCACGTCATGGATGAGCTTGATGCTGGACAGCACGATCGCGATGATCACCACCTCGAGTAGGAACGCGATCCGCCACGACAGGTAGGTGGTGATGAAGCCGCCGAGGAGCGGGCCGACGGCGGCGGCGATTGCCGCCGCCGCACCTACCAGCGCATAGGCCTTAGTCTGAGCGGACCCCTCGAAGTTCCCGTGGATCAGCGACTGCATCGCGGGCAGCAGCAAGGAGGCGCCGAGGCCACCGATGATCGCCCAGAAGATGACGACCGTCGCCAGGTTCTGCGCCAGCGCCATCGCTAGCGCACCCGTTGCGTAGGCCAGCAGACCGATCACATAGGCCCGCTTGCGACCGAACAAGTCACCGATCTTGCTGCCGATCAAGATGAACGCTGCCGAGACCAACGCCTCCAAGGCTATGGCTGACTGCACCCCGCTGACCGTGGTGTCAAGATCGCGAACTACCGACGCGATCGAGACGTTCATCAAAGACGTGTCGACGACCAACACGAACATCGCCATCGCCAGCAACAGGGCCAGCCGGGGATTGCCCGCAGTCTCCTTCGGCGAGACCTCGCCACCTGCCTCACTCACCGCCATCCCCCGCCCAATGGTCGGCCGTACGGCTGGTTCTGGTGACCCGTTCTGTCCCGCCGCCACACGCGGCAGATAGCCCGCGGCCGGCAGAGCGCGAGGACGTCGCGAGCCAACGCCGACAGCTAGCCATGCCACAACGCTCGAATACTGGTCACGACACTCTCCCTACAGCACGGAACTGGGCCAACTCATCATGCTCAGAGTCGGGCAAGGCGCACATCACGCTGATCGCGTGACTGGTCCCAGCCTGGTGGGACGCGGCGCCCGCGCCGACCCGCGCCGATCAACCCAGGGCCGGCAACACCACGTGATCTAGGTGATGCCGCCCGGACCGTTTCGGTCGACGATGAGGTGGGACCGGTGAAAGGACCACGCCCACGCGCAGCAGTACTCCCACCCCACCCCACCATCGCGGGCAGCGGGTGTGGGGGGCGTGGGGTCCCCCCTGGGACACCATCACCGATTGAGATCCGGTATGAACCGAAGGGTGCGCCGATGACGAACAATCCGCGGACCACGGGCATCATGCCCGTCAGGTGAATGGAACTGATCCGCATCGCCATGAACGCCGCCTGCACCCACCGCAACGATCCTGATGTCCGTCGCCACATCCGTACCGCGCTCCAGCCGGCGCGTTCCACTGACTGGACGTCTTGCGCGGCGGCTGGTTTGCCCGACTTCAACTGCGTCTCGACCTGGTGAAGCCCTCCCTCCAGGGGCGACCTCAGCGTCATCTTGACTGTCACAGCGCCACGCCTCGAACAGCCGCAAGGCATGATCTACCGGCCAGCTTCTTCGACCAGGATGGGCGCGCCTAGCTCGCAGGCGTTGACGCCGAGCGCTCCACAAAGTTTGAGAACCTCCATGATCTCTTCGATGCTGGCGCCCTGGCCGAGTGCGCCTTGTATATGGCGTCGGATGCCCGGGGTGTACAGGTGGGTGCAGGAGGCATCGACACCGATGGCCATGAGCTCGACCAGCTTTGCTGGCAGCACACCGCTGTACATGTCAGCGCCCATGGCCAGGAATTCCTCGAGCCACTGAGGATCGAGTTGATCAATCGCGTTCCACGCCTGGTTGAAGAGGCCAGCGGCCTTGAGGTTGTCGATGACGGGAGTGGGAATGTGGTCGACCTGACGAGGCGTGGGTTGCACGCCGGCCTCTGCGGCTTCCTCGAGGAGAATCGGCAAGGCCACGGCGACCGAGTGGATGCCGAGCACGCTGACACCCTTCAACGTGTCGACGATCTCGTCTCGGGTCGCGCCCGCGTCCAGTGCGGCTCGGACGTGACGACGGACACCAGGTTCGTTGCGATGCGTGCATGCTGCATTGAGGGCGACGCAGATCAGCTCAATCCACTTGACGGGCAAGATGCCCGCGGTCCAGGGATTGTTTGTCATCCGTGCGCACCGCTCCGTCCAGTCGGGATCCCATTCGGTGAACGTGTCCAGGGCCGGGCCCCAGGATCCGCGCTCCCGAATCTGATCGACGGTCGGCGTGGCAGAACTGGTGCTCATCGCGGTTCCCTCCAGGCTTGGGGTGCTGGTGTGTTGAGCTTCGACGGGGCCGACGTATGGCACGTGATGTCGGCAGAAGTTCAGGCGAGCGCCTTCGCCTTCAGCCGGTCGAACTCGGCCGCAGTGATGGCGCCCTGGTCGAGGAGGGCCTTGGCGGAGGCGATCTGGTCAGCAGGATTCGCCGCGCCTGCCACGGACTGGATGTATTGATCGGTGTCGGTTCGAGCCTGCTGCACGGCGCCGAGCTGACGCTCGGCCATGCCCTGACCCCGCGTGATCACGTAGATCAGCGCAACGAGGAACGGCACCAGGATCAACCCGATGATCCACAGCGCCTTGGCTCCGCCGCCGAGCTCGGGGTCGCGGAACAGATCCACGATAATGCGGAACAGCAACATCAGGTACGTCACGAAGAAGAAGCTCCAGAGCAGGAGCCAGAAGAAGTCCCAGAAACCCATGTCCTTGGCCTTTTCGTTGTTGAGGTATCAGTGTCCTGCTGACCCAGAGCGGCCGGCTCACCGCCGGAGAGATGGCCCACGTGGGCCTGCTCCCGCAGTTCCTTCATCCAACCCGGGGGCTCGACGCCTTCGCATCACGCGGATTAGGTGAATCGGCATCTGCTCGGACCCGGTCCCTGCCTTGTTGGCGATGCCTCCATGCTAGGAGGGCAAGCCCACTGCCTACGTCCATCGCCATAGCCTGGAGGGGCGGGTTCTGGCCGGCCGGCGCGCGCGGCGTTCGAGGCGCCCGAGTGGCTGCGACGGAATCGTCGTCCGTCTGGATGATCCCGTGCCATCAGGATCAGCAGAACAGTGGCACTCAACCCGCAACGCCGTTGACTATAAGGACGACACCGATCACCAGCAAGACCACGATCATGATTGCCGCGTTGTTCGCCATGAGCCAGACGCGCAACTGCTCCAACGGTCCACGCATTCGGTCTGGCGAGACAACGTAGGCGACAACCGGAACTCCTACGCTCGAAACGGCGATGACGGTGAACAACAAGATCGTGATCGCTACTTGGCCGACGCTGAGCGCGGCGTCGCCGACAACGACCCCTGCCGACAGGGTGAGCAACAGGTTCTTCGGCAGAAGGGCCGCCAGGACGACCCCGAGGACCAGGGCTCGGCCCGGCGTCATGGAGTCGGCGAGCGTCATCCATCTCGGCAACTCGGCCGGCTCTCCGGGGGCGAGCTGCCGTCCCCATCGCACTACGGCGATGATCACGAGGCCGATTCCGACCACGAGCTTGATCACTCCACTCCAGGGACGCGGACCGCTCGTCGCCGTCGGCGCCGGCAGCTGCATCGAGAGCAGGGCAAAGAGTGTGACGGCGACCCCGACGCCGACCGCACAGCCCACCAGGAGGCTCACGGCCCTGGGGTTCGCCTTCGCCGACAACAGCATCAGGACTGTAGTGGTGATCGTGGTCGGGCTGATCGCGATGCCAATCGCCAGAGGGAGTATCGCGCCGATCGCGAGGCCCACGCTTCTCACCTCCTGTCGGGTCGGGATACCACGTTGATCACTACGATCAGTCGACCGGTGGTAGGTGGCCGCGACAACGGCGCACGGTCTCCCGCTGGGTCGTCGGATGGGTCGATCTCGGGACTCACTGGACTGCGGAGGTCAGTCGCATGACATTGTCGAGCCACCGTTTGGTCAACGGTCGCTTCTTCCACTCCTCGAGCGTCAGTTCGCGCGACACGGAGCGATAGATGTCCTCGACCTCGCGCATCCGGGCGATGAAGGACGGCCCGGTACACATCATCGACACCTCGAAGTCGAGGTTGAACGATCTGATGTCCATGTTGGAAGAACCGATGACGGCGGTGTGGTCGTCGATGGAGAAGTGCTTGGCGTGCAGGACGTACGGGTACGGGTACCGGAAGATCCGGACGCCGGCCTCGAGCAGGAACCGGTAGTAGGAGTTCTGGGCATGAGACACCATGAACTGTTCGCCTTGTTCGCTGACAAACAGTTCGACGGCCACCCCGCGCTGCGCAGCGGTGGTGATCGCGTAGAGGAGCGAGTCGTCGGGCACGAAGTAGGGGCTGGTGATCGACAGCCGCTCCTGCGCCCCGTAGATCAGCGTGTTGAAGAGGCGAAGGTTGTTCTCGTCCGGGAAGCCGGGACCACTCGGCACGATCTGGCAGGTGAGATCACCGAGACCGTCGGGGAACGGCTCCGGCTGGACGTAGTCGCGCAGGATTTCCTTGGTTTCGATGTACCAGTCGGAGGCGAACACAAGGTTCATGGACTGCACGACGGGGCCTTGGACCTTGGTGGTGAGCTCGCGCCACTTGCGGCCCGCGGCTTCGTGCTTCTTGTTGTGATAACTGGAGTCGATCATGTTCTGCGAGCCGACGAACCCGGTGCGCCCGTCGACCACGACGATCTTGCGGTGGTTGCGCAGATCCGGCCGACGAAACTGCCCCTTCAACGGCTGGATGGGCAGCATGGGGCGCCATTCGATGCCCGCCTCGTCGAAGGTGGCCAACATCTCCTTGTAGCCGGGCAGACCGAAAGTGGAGACATGATCGTAGAGCACTCGCACCTTCACCCCGCGCCCCGCGACCTCCAGCAGCGCCTGAAAGAACGCTTCGGTAGTGCTGTCACGGCACATCATGAAGTATTCGACATGAACGAACCGTTCGGCGGTGCGGACCAGGTCCGCTTTCGCCTGGATCGACTCCTCGTAGTTGGGGAACAGCTCGGCGGTGTTGTTCTGCTCGGCGGGGAGCCACGCCAGGTGCCGGTTCAAAACCATGACGGAATCCAGCCAGCCCGGCCGATCCGATGAAGAAGGCAGCGCGGGCACATGCGTCAGGCCGCTCTGGATCAGTTCGCCCGCCACCTGCTGCTCCTCGCGACGCTTCCGCGGCACGTACGGACTGCCGATCAACAGGAACAGCAGAATTCCGATCACCGGTAGGAACACGATCAGCAGCAGCCAGGCCATGGCGGAGGACGGACGGCGACGTTCCGGCACCAGACCGAGAGCAACAAGGTTGATGGCGAAGATCAACAGTGCGACCAGCAGTGTGACAATCATCGGTTTGAGCCGTATCGGCGTTCAGCCGACATGGACTTCCCCTTGTCTCGGACGGTCAGCGACACGACGGGTCCGCCGCGGATTGCGCTCCGGCGCGATAGATCATCTCGACCGCTGGATACATCTCGAGCATCTTCCTGCGCAGCGCGGGAACGAAGTGCGGCCCAGGTGGCAGTGCCGTGTTCCTGGCGCGGCCCTTGACCATCAGGAATCCGAGACTGCCCGACGGGACGCGGACCACTGAGCTGCCGATCACTATCCAGGCCAACACTGCGATGACCGGTATCACCAGCACCGCCACAATGATCCATCCGGCCGTGTTCATCGAGCTTGCCTGTCGTCAGGAATCCGGAACAGAGAGACCTCGACATCGGACCGTGGCACGGGCTCCACGATGGACTCAGACTCCCTGGACGGCGTCGATCCGGCCGGTCCCAGCGGCTCGGAGGAAGGCTTTGTGGTCGCGGCTGTTCTGCTCGGCGTAACGCGCAGAGAACTTCGCGATCGCCCGGTCGAAGTCGTCTCCGGAGCCGAGATAGGCCGCGATGGCGACCGGGTCACCCGATCGGGCGTGGGCGTGGGCGAGCGTCCACCCACACATCCGGGCGTTGACCGTCATCGCGAACGGACTCCAGGTCTCGACCGCCGGGGACGCTTTCATGTCCCGCAGCTGCCGCCAGTAGTAGAAGCGGTCGTCCTCGATCCCGGTCGTCCACCCGAGGAAGATGTCAGAAGCGCTCTGCATCAGCTTCTGTCCTTCGACCACGCGCTGGCCGGGGGTTCGGAAGCGACTGTTCGGCAGGTGTTCCTCCAGCACCGAACGGGTGGCTTCCTTGACCTGGAGGAACAACGGGTCGCCGGTGTCGCGGCCCTGCAACAACACCATGAACGCCCGCGTGCCGACGCTGCCGACACCGACCACCTTGCGGGCCATGTCGACGACGGTGAACCGCTCCAGCAGCTGACGCCGGTCGGCGCTGAGGCTGTCTTGGTAGGCGCGGAACTGTGCGTCGACCAGATGGCGGACCTGGTCGGCCGACCGACCCCACGCCCCCGCGAGATCCCGCAACGGCACCACCACCGGCGGCTGGCTGACGATGCGGTAGCCACCGTCGGCAACCTCGGCGAAACGCGCAAGGGCGTGCAGGCTATCGCGGGTCCGCGCCTTCCGTAGCGACTTGTTCGCGGCCTTGATCGAATTCGCGACCACGCTGTCCGCTCTCTTGGACTTTCTTGTCGCCTTGACCTTGCCGTTTCCCGACTTGCCCTTGCCTTTCTGGGCCTTCGCAGCGGCAGCGCCGGCTGCCTCCCCCTTAGCCGCCCGCATGGCGTCCTGGACGTGTCGCTCGGACATGTGGGCATACCAGACGTCAAGCGTCCGCATCGCGGCGAAGTCCGCCATGGCTTCCCGGTACGCCTGCACGGATGTCTGGGTGACCGCCCGCGTGTCCTCGGCTGTGAAGCCGTTGTTGCGTGCGGCGATGGTGAAGCTGACCGCCATCCGCTTCAGGTCGTATTCGAATGGGCCCGGCAACGTCTCGTCGAAGTCGCTCACCCCGAAAATGAGCTGCCGTTCCGGTGAGGCGAAGCCACCGAAGTTGGATAGGTGCGCATCACCGCAGAGCTGGACCTGCAGTCCCGCCGCCGGGGTGCCGGCCAGATCGGCGGCCATCACCTTGGCCGCTCCCCGAAAGAAGGTGAAGGGAGACGCCATCATCCGGCCGTGCCGTATCGGCAGGAGATCAGCCTCCCGGTCCCGGTTCTGCTCGATGAGCAGGTCAACGGGGTCCGGCCGATCCAACGGCGGTTCCCAATCCGCGTGTGTCGACAACGACGCCCGCGATGTCGCTTGTTCGCCGCGGGCTCGGCGATCCTCGACGCTCACGTACGGTTGTGCAGCCTGGGCCGCCATGAGTACCCCTCCCGGTTGTGCGAGTCGAAGTCGGCGAGCGCGGTCAGCCGCCAAGAATCTTTCTCTCTCTCGTTTTCGATCTCGGCGTCGCTCAGGACTCCCGCGTCGCGTAAGCCGCCGAGTTGCTTGCGCTGGGCCAACTTGCTGGCCATGTCCTGGTCAGCAGGCGCGATCTGGTACGCGGGTGGCGGCGGCTGGTATGTCGGCTGGGGTTGGAGGCCACGGCCGCGTACTCTTGGGCCGCCCACCGGCTCTGCTAACGCCGTTGCACACGTCCCGGAGACGGCGGTGGCGGTTCCCGCCACCACTGCGGTGCGGGCAATTCCGCGAACACGACCTGGCATCGATCCAGCCTTTCGGTGTTGTGGATGTGCGGGTTCAGACCAAGGCGTCGGCAGCTTCGCGAACGGTCCAGTGCGCCAAGATGGCTTGCACCGGCATGCGGCCGTTGGCCACCAGCTGAGCCCCTCCTCGATGGAGCGAACCGCGAAGCTCCGCCGGAAGCCTTCGCCGGTCATCGGTTGCCGAGACCCGACGACCAGATAGTCGATCGAGCCAGTCTCGCTGTGGTCTGGGGTCATCGCGGTGCCTTTGATGAGGTGCACGTCTGCCGGGGCAACGGGGGCCTCTGGGTGGGTCGAGTCGTCACGCGAGGGCTTCCGCTTTCAGCCGTTCGTACTCCGCCTGGGTGATGGCTCCGTCGTCGAGCAGGCTCTTCGCGGAGGCGATCTCGTCCGCGGAGCTCGACCGCCCGGCGACCGACTGGATGTACTGGTCTGTCTCGGTTCGAGCCTGCCGGACAGCTCCAGTTTGACGCTCGGCCATCCCACGCCCGCGCACGATCAGGTAGATCAGCGCGACCAGGAACGGCACCACGATCAAACCGATGAGCCAGAGCGCCTTCGTCACGCCGCCGAGTTCACGGTCGCGGAACAGATCCGCCACGATCTGGAACAGCAGCATCAGGTACATCACGAAGAAGTAGCTCCAGATCAACAGCCAGATGAAGTCCCAGAAACCCATGCACTTGCCTTTCCTCGTCCGAGCGACACGTCCGGCGTGAACAAAACGTCCAGCCGAACCTGGAGGCTGGAGCCCTCACTGAGTGCTCCCGCGGTTCCTCGCTTGATCCAAGCCGGACCGCGCAGCCCATGGCATCACTCAGATCGCGTGAATCGGCCAGTCGTGGGCCGTGTGCGCGGCGGCCCAGCCGATTGGGCGCCTTCGGCCGAGGGCGCCCACTGCCACATTTCATGGCTACGATGCGGCTGTGACGGATGATGCCTTGGGTAGTCCGGGGCCGACCGTTGCCGAGCTCGAAGCGGTGCTGCTCGAAGCCAAACTGTCGGTGCCGCTTAGCCGTCCCGGTTCGGTGAGTCGCACTGATCTCATCCAAACCGCGCGTGCATCCGGGTGCCGTGTCGTCGGGGTCACGGCTCCAGCGGGCTATGGCAAGTCGACAATGCTGGCCGAATGGGCGGCCACGGAGGATCGACGCGTCGGGTGGGTGTCTTTGGACCGCTTCGACGACGACCCCTCTGCACTCTTGGCGCTGCTGGCATCCGCGTACGCTGAGATCTCGGGCCACAGTGGACTGGTCGGTGAGGTGGACGGGCTTGGTCTGTCCGCTTTGGGTCGCGCCGCGCCACGGGTGGCTTCGGCGTTCCGATCGAGTCCGTTCCCCTTCGTCTTGATCCTGGACGATCTGCATGAACTCCGGTCACCGGGCTGTCACGATGTGCTCAGCGTGGTGATCTCGGGGTTACCGGCAGGATCGCAACTGGTGGCGGCCAGCCGTTCCGAACAGCCGCACCTCCCGCGTTTACGGATGTCCGGTGACGCGTTCGAGCTCGTGGCCGGCGACTTGGCCTTGGACGCTGCGGGCGCGGAGCAGATCTTCGCGCACGCGCATGTCGACATCTCTGCCGACGTCGCTGCCGCAGTGACGGCGCGAACCGAAGGTTGGCCTGCGGGCCTGTATCTCGCCGCCTTGATCGCGAGCGAGAGTGATGGTGAGTTGACGATCTCTGGGGATGATCGCTTGGTCTCCGACTACCTGTATCAGGAAGCGTTGATGCACCTGCCCTCAGATGTGCGGCGGTTTCTGCGGCGCACCGCGGTGCTGGATCAGTTGTCCGCTCCGGTCTGTAACGCCATTCTCGAAGGGTCCGGTGCTGATGCGCAGCTTCGCGAGCTGGAGGCGACCAGCCTGTTCTTGATCCCCCTGGATCGTCGCCGTGGGTGGTATCGCTACCACCCGCTGTTCCGCGAGTTTCTGCTCGGCGAACTCCGCCGAGTGGAACCCGACGTCACGGAGAAACTTCAGCTGCGGGCCGCTGATTGGTATGAGTCCAACGGGTCACCGGCGTTGGCCCTCGAACATCTACTAAGCACCACCGAGCGAGACAGATGCATCCAGCTGACGACTGAGTTGATCCTGCCGACCTATCAGGCTGGTCATCTGTCGACTGTGCAACGGTGGCTGGCGACGCTGGGCCGGTCCGCTATCGAGGGACACCCCCCACTCGCTGTGCTGGCCGGGTGGATCGCGGTGTACTCCGGCAACATCGCCGATGCGCTCCGGTGGGCGACGCTGGTCGACGACGTCTCGTTCGAGTCGTTGCCCGTGGACGGCACAGCCTCGTTCAACTCCGCGCGGGCGATGCTCCGCGCTGCCATGTGTCCGGCCGGTCCAGAGCAGATGGCGGCCGACGCCAGCTTCGCGGCCGGGGCGGAGCCACCCTGGAGTGCCTGGCGCGCTACCGCGCTGTGCTTGTCCGCTGAGGCCCACCTGCTCGTTGGGGACAAGGAATCTGCGGCCGATCTCTTCGTCGAAACCTCCGCGGTGGCGGCGACTATGGGCAACGTCAATGCGGTCGTCCTCAGCCAGTCCGAGCTCGCGGTTCTGGCGATGGACCGCGGCCGATGGGAGGAGGCGGCCGACCATCTGTCTGTCGCCCTCTCGACCGTCGAGGATCGCCATCTGCACGATTACGTCCTCAGCGTCCTGGCGTTTGCCGCCGCCGCTCGGCTCGCCGTGCACCACGGTGACCGGAAAGAGGCAGATCGTCAGCTCGCCCGGGCCATGCGGGCCCGGCCGGTGTGCACATTCACCCTCCCCTACATCGCCGTCCGGGTGCGGGTTCAGCTGGCCAAGCTGTACGCAGCCATCCCCGACCAGGTGACCGCACGTCACCTACTGCGGGAGATCGACGACATCCTCGACCACCGGCCGGCTCTCGGGGCTCTCGTCGACGACGTCGCAGTCGTTCGCGGCATTGTCACATCGAGCACGCAGCTGGCAGCGAGCGGAACACCGCTGACCGCGGCGGAGCTCCGGCTGCTGCCCTACCTGCAGACCCATCTCACGTTCAAGGAGATCGGCGAGCGGCTGTTTGTGTCGCGCAACACTGTCAACTCTCAGGTGGGCTCGATCTATCGAAAGCTGGGGGTTTCGTCCCGCAACGACGCGGTGCAACAGGCGACCTCGGTTGGTCTGCTCGGCGGTTAGCCGAAGTCAGCCACCGGACTGGTGTTCCAAGGCAACCTCGACATCGTACCCAAGCGCCATCGCCAAACTCGGCGCCGCGGCGACCACACTGGGAAGTCCGACGACGGAGACCACCCCGACCAGCACCTCGACGATCTCAGAGGCCGAAGCGCCCGCACTGACCGCGGCGTCGGCCGCTGCACCGTAGGACGGCACCGCTCCACCGACGGCCACCAGCGCACCGATGCGGACCAGGGACAGCGTCTTCTGATCAAGCTTCGTGGGTTCGCTGCCGGTGGCGCACTCTTCGGTGAAATGCTCATCGTTGATGGCCAGGCGGCGAAGCACTTCCGTGTAATCCAAGGCGGACCCACTCTCCTAGGGCAGCTCTCGTTGCTCTGCTGGCGACCATGCTCGTCGGAACCAAGACAACACGCATCACGCGATCTAGGTGACGACACGGCGAGTGCGTGGCTGCACGCTGGATCTACGCACCGGTGGTTGGACGCCGGGGGCGTCGGTGACAAACGGGCATCAGGGTCTCGGCCGGCAGGTCGCCGGGCCGCACCGATCAGCAAAGGAGAAGGCATGCGCTACACCGACGATTCGCTGTACCCCGAGAACATGGCGCCATTGATCATTACGGCGGCGCCCTATGGGCCGATGTGGGTTCCGGGGGACGCCTCCGACATCGCCGTCACCTGGGACGAGCAGGTCCAGGCGGCAGTGGACTGCTACAACGCGGGTGCCACCGTCCTGCACCTCCACGTCCGCAACCCCGCCACCGGACGCCTCTCCGCGGACATCGAGCACTACAACCACCTGCTGGGACTGATCAAACAAGCCGTGCCCAAGATGATCATCCAGGTCGGCGGCTCGATCGCCTTCTCGCCCAAGACAGACGGCGACAAGGCCAAGTGGCTCGACTACGACACCCGGCACATGCTCGCGGAACTGACGCCAACCCCCGAGAGCGTCACGGTGGCCGTCGGAACCTCCATGTTCGACCTCACGCAGATGTGGACCCCGGATGATGTGAGGGGGACGCATCTGGACGATGCGGGAGTGATGGCGGCCTACGCCGGCATGTATACCGACGCGGGTCCCGCCTTCTATCTGGAGCACATCAAGCGCCTGCGAGCGAACGGTATCCAGCCCTACTTCACGCTGGCGCACGTCCATCAGCTGGAGATCGTGGAGCGACTCATCCGCCATGGCGCCTACATGGGCCCGCTGAACACGAACATCACCATGTACGGCGGTGGTGGCTGCGGCCACAACCCGTTCGATTGGATGCACTGGCTCGGCCGCGAACCACAGGGTGCGGTCGTCACGTTCTGGGCTGGGATGCGGATCAACGCGGTCGTCCAGCCGCTCGCGATCATCATGGGCCAACACGTACGGGTCGGCATCGAGGACAACATCTGGAACAGCAAGCGCCAGCGCATGACCACGCTGGAGCAGATCGAGGCCGC
This sequence comes from uncultured Actinomycetota bacterium, assembly GCA_963789345.1. Lineage (GTDB taxonomy): Bacteria > Actinomycetota > Actinomycetes > Propionibacteriales > Propionibacteriaceae > Microlunatus. The sequence continues at coordinate 43,628 of CAWBKR010000002.1, forward strand.
CGTGGGACTGTCCGAGCGCTTCGGCCGCCCGATCGCCAGTGCTGCAGAGGCGCGCGAGCTGATGAAGATCGGCGTCTGGTACGACAGTGTGGACGAGACACTCCAGCACCTCGGGATGCCGCCCAACCGCGGCGCCGACGACAAAGGCTTCATGGTCTGGGAGACCGACGGAAAGAGGGGCGTCGCGGTGGCGATGTCCGACTCGCACCCCATGGCCTACTGCATGGCGCCGCCGGACGCGGACATGGTCACCGCGGACCGGGTCACCGACGTGTAAGCGTTCGCGGCGGAGCCGAGTCGCGGCCGGCAGTGTCGTGACGAGACGTCGGCGGCGTCGTCAAGCTTCACGCCGCAGGCAACCCGCCTCCGCACTCCAACTGACGCACGGGCTAAGAGGGAATCGGAGAGGAGCCTATTGTGGCTGGCTCGGTGACACATTTTGAAATCTATGCGGAGGATCCACCGCACCTCGCGGACTTCTACGTGCAGCTCTTTGGTTGGAGCATCAACAAAGCTCCGGGGATCGACTATTTCCAGATTCTAACCGGGCCTCTCGACGCCGGGGGTATCCGCGGCGGCCTGCTGCATCGGCCAATACCAGGGCCGCGCAGCTGGGTGCACTACGTCGCGGTCGACTCCGTCGATGCGACGGTCGAGCGGGTGCAGAGCTTAGGCGGGAAGCTGGTGCGAGCGAAAGCGGCGGTGCCAAAGGTGGCCTGGTATGCCGTTGTGGAAGACCCCGAAGGCAACATCTTCGCCATCTGGCAGGCCGACCCACTCGCCTTCCCACCCCACGAGCCGGAGCTCTAGGCCACCAAGCGCCGCGTTGCCACAACCCACCACCACAAAGGTAGGCATGTCCATGGCCAGTCACGTCCAGCAGGAGTCACTCGCCGACGGGATCCGGATCTTCGCCGGCATCATGATGATCGTCGGCGGAGCCTTCCAAGTCCTCCAGTCGATCGCTGCGCTCGTCAACGACGAGTACATCCTCATCTTGCGCAATTCATCTTTTCCATCGATCTCACGGTCTGGGGAACGATGCACCTCATCGTCGGCTTGGTCCTCGCCGCGATCGGTGTCTTCTTGCTGCTCGGCAAGGACTGGGCCAGAATCGCCGGCATGGTCGTGGCCGCCCTCGCGGCCGTGATCAACTTCACGTGGCTGCCCTACTCACCGGGGTGGGCCATCCTGGCCATCGCGGTCAACGTCCTCGTGATCTGGGCGCTGGCATCGACTCTGCAGGCGCCCGTCCCCCGACCGTCACGGCAGGCCACTGCCAACCCAAAACCTGACTCAGAGCGGCTCAGCTGAAATGGACCGACGTGGGCGCCCGCCGCTGCCATTCACGTCGGCCGACGGCGAGAGTCGCCACCAACAGTCAACGCATCGGAGTTTGAGATGACGCCAGCCAGACAACTCATGCATCGCGTCGCGATCAGCGGGTCCGCGCCGCCGGTTCGCACCGTAGCCGTGGCGGCCCATGCCGCCAACCGCCGGACCGACCGGTGAACTCAAGTCGCTCCATGCCCTCACAACGGTCGCCCTCGCAACGGTCACGACGTGCCCTCCCACGGCGTCTGACGCGCCCGACGTCGGGTCTCGCTGAGCGTTGGACCACGGTGGACGACGTCAAAGTCTTCTACCGCGAATCGCCTGAGCCGCCCCAGGCAGCCGCCATGATGCATCTGCACGGATTCGGCCTTTCCGGCCGCTACCTGATGCCAACAGCAGAACGGCTGGCCGGCGAGTTCCACACCCTGGTCCCGGACCTGCCCGGGTTCGGCCGCAGCGGGAGGTCCGTCGACCCCCTCGATGTGCACGACCTGGCGCACGCAGCGGCCAGATTCCTCGACGACCGTCAGATCGAGTCAGTGACGCTGGTCGGGAACTCGATGGGCTGCCCCGTCATCTGCGAGTTCGCGCACGCGTATCCGGAACGCCTCGAGCGAGCCGTCCTCGTATCGCCGGCCGGCGGTCTGCACAACCAGCCCTTGCACCGCGCCGTCCGGCAGCTGGCCCGCGACGGACTTCGGGAGCCGACCCGGCTGATGCCGGTGGCGGTTCCGGATTACCTGCGGTTCGGAGTGCCCAGCACGTTCAAGATGTTCCGGGCCCTCACCCAGTACCCCTCGCTCGAGCGCTTGCTCGACCTGAAGGTGCCGACGCTCGTGGTGATCGGCGACCGGGATCCGCTGATGCCGAGCCCGGCCCGGATCCAGGAGGTGGCCGGCCAAACCGACAACCACGTGCTGGTCGTGGTGATCGAGGGAGCGGCCCACGCGATCAACTTCAGTCACCCCGGCGAACTGGCTCACATCATTCGGCTGTTCATGGCCGACAAGCCGATCGTGGACGACCCGAACTCGCCAGGCCACTCGCGAACGTAAGAGATCCACCGCGGAGTGCACCACCCGCCCACAACGGGCCCGTAGCGAAGAGACGCTAGCTCCTGGAATCGCTGCATTATGGTACACCGCATTGGCAGTGCAGCCCCCGAACCCGCCCAATCGGGGGAGCGGGCCAGTCAGGAGCGTCGCGTCCGACAGTGGACGCTGGACCAGTTGGTTGAGGTGTCCGGCGTCAGTCGGCGCATGCTGATCCACATCGAGCAGGGCGCAGCGAATCCGAGCATCGCCATCCTGCTCAGGCTGTGCAACGCCCTCGGAGGTGGGCTGTCCGCGCTGGTCGAATCACCTGGGCCGACCGGGATGAAGCTGACCCGCAGCGGCACGGGCCCTGTGCTGTGGTCAGGCCAGGCGGGCGGACGGGCTGTCCTCGTCGCGAGTACCGTGCCGCGCGACGTTTCGAGCTGTGGGACTGGACGCTGGGCCGAGGCGAGCGGCACGCCAGCGACGCCCACGCCGCTGGAACCCGCGAGCTGCTGCACGTGCTGCGAGGGCGCCGTCACGATCGAGGCCGGCGAGTTAGGGCCAATACGTCCGTGACGCGCAAAACGCCGGCAAGGACCATCGCGTCGTTCTTCGAGCAGATGATGGCCGAAGATGCGTCGCGCACCTCCACCAGACCCGTCACGACCTCACCTGCGGTTCCAGCTGACCGAGCCGAGGCGGTGCCTGTCGATCGGCTGGCCAGTGTGCTAGCCGGTTGTCAACTCTGTGGGCTGGTGTTGTCCGTGGCCCCAAGCCCAGCCAAGAAGTCGTGACACTTCTGCCGTGGTGGAGAAGCCGTGCGGCAGCCGGAATGTGTATGAGGTCGACCGATGCGGGCCGCGTCTACTTCGACCGGCGATTGCCCGGCATGTTCGTTTACCCGCCGATCATGGCTACGTCGCCCTGCCGTTGGCGCCGACGTTGAACTCGCTGGATTCGCTGGTGTTGATGTTGATCAGGCCTATCCGGGTGCGGGTACGGGCTCGGGTGGTTGGGGTACGGCGCTGAACACCCTCTTGATCGTGGCGAGGATCGGTCAGTGAGTTAGCCAGACTTTCGCGACGACGAGCACTGTGGTCATCGCCACGATCAAGAAGGTGATGAGCGCCAGGCTCCAACCGCGCAGCCCGTGTAGATAGGCTCCGGGAAGCGCTGCAACGACCAACAGCCCGGCCGCGGTGATCACGCCGATGTTGGTCGCCCGCTCGTGGTTGACGCCGAGGCCTTCAAGCACCAGGACCACCAGGAGGGGAAGGAATGCGGCGCTGATCATTGGCGCGCCCACCCTCGCGTGGTGTGCGCTGATCTGATGGAGATTCTTGCCTTCCAGGTTGGGGTCCCCGATGGTGTACGCGAACACGTGGGTGCCGAAGTAGACCAGATTGGTGGCGATGACCAGCAGTATCAGCTGCGGGGGCGGTAGCTCGGCGCTGCCAGCCAGCGTTGAGGCTGCCACGATCGCTCCGTAACAACCCACACTGACGCGCTCGGCGGAGTCGTTGCCGAGCCCTCTCCGGCTCCGCCGTTCGAGCCAGTTCATCGGTCACTACCTACTGGCTGCATCTAGCACGAAGGGGAGCATGCTCTGTTCAGACGCTGTCGGACGCGCTGGTCATGCCGGAAGCATATGGTGCTTGCCGCTCGGCCTCCCTGCGTTGGGTCCGCCGCACCCCCATGTTCGTCGGCAACGTGATCGCCGGACACGCCCCCGCAGCCTCAAGTGGTCCACTCGCTGCAAAACACCCCGCGTCTCGCTGACCACGGTCCCGCACAGGGCACTCCGAGAGTGGTTCATCGGTCAGCCGAATGTGCACGGAACGTAGCCGCTAGCGGGTCCTCCTACGCCGACGACTTGTCTCGCAAGTCCGTCCCGTTAGGGGCACCTTCAGCCTGGTTCATCGGGCAGCCGGCCGGACTCCGTTCGCGGCCGTATGCGGGACCTCTTCCGGACACCGGTGTTCACGACCTCAGCGGCTTGCAGTGCCGTCTCCGGGTCGCGTTGGGATGGGCGTGACTGATGACCTCGAGGAGCCTGGCAAGGTGATTTCGAGTGGGAGGTGGCTGGGACCCCGTGTCATCAACTCCGGCCGGTCAGCTGGAAGATCTCGCTCCGCTGCCAGCGGTTGTCGGGCCGCTCCACCATCAGCGTCACAGCGCGCGCAGTGACTGGAATTGGGAGGTGCGGTCGAAGGTTATGCTCGGCTCGCCGTAGTTCTTCAGGTGTGCCCTGGGTACCGATCGTCAGGTGAAGGGTGGACCCATCAAACTCCCCTCCGTAGGGCGGGTAGTCGAGCCGGAGTCTGATGCTGTTCGAAGGCGCGCTGCTACCGCCGCGCTACTACCTGCCGCGGGAGGACATCGCGATCGACCTGCGACCCAGCGACGGGTGGAGCGTGTGCGCGTACAAAGGACAGGCGTCCTATTGGTCGGCTGTCGTCGGGGACGAGGTGCTGCCCGATCTGGTCTGGAGCTATCCGGACCCGCTGGCGGACATACGACTCATCACCGGACGCGTGTCGCTGTTCAACGAACGGCTGGACGTGTTCCTTGACGGCGTCCGGCAGCCGAAGCCTGTCACGCCCTGGTCGTGACCGAGTCGCGTCTACGTTCGACCACGGCGAGGCCGTACCCGCATCTCGACCTGGCTGGCTTGCTCAGCCTCACGTTGCGGATGACAAGTTCGGCGAGAACCTACAGCCGCCGGTGCGTGCCCCTTTTCCGGACAGCTTCTCAACTGCCGCCGGCGGACTGGTGTCATCTCCTCCGATGCGGACCGGCTTCTGGAGGGAAGTCGCCTCAGAGGCCGGCGGTCAGCGCCGGAAAGCCGGCTCGTTGCGTACCGGGTCGAAGTCGGCATCATCCCGCGCATCGGCGCGGAATTTCTCCGCGGCTTGCACAGCCTGCCGCAGATGCTCGATGGCCTCGTCCGTCCGGCCGCTCAGACTCTCGCAACAGGCCAGGTTGTACCCCAGCATCGGGTATTGCGGGTTCGTGGCGATAACCTCCACCATCCGGGACGCGAGCTCCGTGTGCTGGCCGCTCTCGTTGAGCGGCACCAGTGGCGCCCAAAGTTCCCAGCCGGTCGCGTCGTACGCCGTATGGCGCACCATCGATGGCGAGGACGGTCGTGCCGGGTTCTGTGGCCCCCCCGTACGGTTCACGCCCGGCGCTGTGAAGACCAACGTGCCGGGTCGAGCCGTCAGCGTCTCGCCTTCGACGTTGAAGATCGCGCCGCCGCTCACGACGAGGAACAGCTGTTCTGCGGGCGCAGAGTCCGCGTCGTACTCGGCGATGATGGGGTCACCGGCCTCGCTGGCAGTCCACGCCGTGGCGCCGATGCTCATGATCCCGAAGTGGTGCCGGACGGGCGATAGCGGTAGTCGTGGTCGGCCAGCCCGTCGATCTCGGCGAGATCATCGCTCGGGTACTGGTTGGCCGTCGCTGGTGTAGCGCCGACGATGATCGATTCGGGGAGGGTGAGCGGCCCGATCACCGCTCCGACGATGCCCTCAAGGGTTTCGCGGCTCTTGACCTTCTATAGGCCTTCGGAACCTGTTTGCGCTGTCGCACCAGGGGTAGCTCGACGTATGTGGACGACGCCATCGAAAGGGGTGCCGCGCACCTGGAGGAGCCGTGAACGACGTGGACAAGGTGAAAGCCTCACAGATCCTCCGGACCGGTGCACGGCGATTTCGGGTCGGGCTGGGCGAGACCATGAACGACGTCATGCGAAAGCCCTCATGTGTGGACATGCTCACGGCGCCGGTGTGAACCGGCGCCGTGAGGCTGTTGTCTTTCGGCTCGAGGTTCGCTGTTGTCTAGCAGCTGGACTTGTAGACGGCGTCTGAGGTGTCCGCGTTCTCTTTGGTGATGATGGAGAAGCCGGTCTGGACGGTCTTGGTCACCTGTCCACCGTCGAGGGCGGCGACCGCCTGGCCGAGGCCGACCTGGCCGATGTAGCCGGGTTGTTGGGCGATGAGAGCCTGCACGGTCCCGTCTTTCAGCTGCTTGACCTGGTCGGGTCCTGCGTCGAAGCCGACCACCTGCACCTGTCCCCTTTTGCCGGCCTGCTGGACGCCGGTGGAGGTGCCTTGGGCGGCGAAGATGTTCGTCGCGAACACCCCGACGATGTCGGGATCCTTTTGCAGGGCGGCAGTCACGATCTGAGCTGCGGTGGCCGGGTCGTTATGGGAGTACTGGACGCCGAGGTAGGGGTACTTCGGGTCCTTTGCGGCCGCCTCTTGGAAGCCTTTGATCCGGGCATCAACGGTGGAGATCCCGGGATCGGTGGAGATGACGAGCACTTTGCCGCCCGCCGGTGCGAGCTGGCTGATCGCATCGAAGGCCGCGGCTCCGCCGCCCTCGTTGTCGGAGGAGACGACCGACACCGCATAGGAGGGGTCGACGGTGGTGGTGTCGACCAGTACGACCTTTACGCCGGCGCTGGCCGCTGCGGCCAGGGGTGCTTGCATCGCTTGGACGTCGGTGGGGGCGATCAGGATGGCGTCGGGTTTGCCGTTGACGGCTGAGTCCAGGATGGGTTTCTGCAGGGTGGGGTCGAACTTTTGCGGGCCCTGGGTGTTGACGGTGACTCCGAGTTTGGCCGCTTCGGCGTCGATGCCGCATTGCATGGTGATGTAGAAGGCGTCGCCTTGGACGCCTTGGATGAACGTCACCTTGTAGTCCTTGGACGCCTTGGTGGGCGCCGGAATGCTTTGGGTGGCCGACGCGGACGGGGCGACGCTGACGGAGCCACCCGGTGTTGCCTCGGTGGGCTTGGTGGAGCTGCACCCTGCCAAGGCGATGAGGGGGACGGCGGCGGCGATCGAGACGGTGCGGAGGACGGTGGAGTACCTCATGTTGTTTATCCTTTTCCGTTACTTGGTTCGGCGGAACTTCGCGAAGATGCCGCCTGATTTGGCTCCGCGCAGTGCGGCTGCGCGGCGGGTCTGGTCGATGTAGACGGCGGCCACCAAGACGACGCCGATGGCGACGCCTTGCCAGAACGGGTCGACGCCGATGATCACGAATCCAGATTGCAAGACGGCCGGGATGAACAGTCCGACCATGGTGCCAAACATCGAGCCGTACCCGCCGAAGATCGACGTGCCGCCGATCACCACGGCGGCGATCACGTTCAGGTTGGTCAGCGAGAGGCCGCCGATAGTGGTGGTTCCGAACTGGGCGAGGTACATCACCGCACCCACGCCCGGCCAAGAGGCCGGTCAGGGCGTAGATGATGATCAGGTGCCGGTCGACCTTGATGCCGACGCGACGGGCTGCTTCCTCGTTGGATCCGATCGCGTAGGTGTAGCGGCCGAACTTGGTGCGATGGAGCACGATGCCACCGATGACGACGATGACGAGGGTGAGGACCGGCAAGGCTGGTAGGCCGACGATCCGGGTGTAGATCCCGAAATCGGTCAGCGATGTCGCACTGACGGAGGTGTTCACTCCGGCGCTGATCACGTAGGCCAGGCCGAGGGCGGCCGACAGGGTGCCGAGGGTGACGATGAGCGCCGGAATTTTGGCCTTGGCGATCAGGAATCCGTTCAGCAAGCCCCAGGCTACGCCGGTCAGCATGGCCGCCAGCACCCCGAGCAGCACGACGCCTGGTCCGTCACCGCCGATGGCCGCCATCAGTTTCGCGGAGACGACCGAGGAGAACACCAGCACCGAGCCGATCGACAGGTCGATGCCGGAGGTGATGATGACGAAGGTCATGCCGACTCCGAGCACGGCGAGCACGGCCAGGTTCTGGCTCATCAGGGAGAAGTTGCCGACCGAGAGGAAGCGGCTGCCGCCGCTGATGGCGAAGAACGCGACGATGACGACGAGCACCCCGAGGATCCACACTGCTTGGGTTCCGGCGAGCCGCTTCCCGAGGCTGACGTGGGCTTCCTCCTCGGCGACTTGTGTTGTCGGGGTGGCTGTGGTGGTGCTCATGCTGCGCTCTCCTGGTCGTGGAAGTCGAGTGCGCCGGTCATGGCGCCGACCAGCTCCTCGACGTTGGTCTGACTGGCTTGGTAGGTGATGACGCGACGGCCGAGGCGCAAGACCTGGATGCGGTCGGCGACGCCCAGCACTTCCGGCATGGAGTGCGAGATGAGCACGATGGCGATTCCGCGGTCCCGGACCCGTTTGATCGAATCTAGGACGTTGCGGGTCTGCACCACGCCCAGCGCGGCGGTCGGCTCGTCGAGGAAGACCATCTTGTTGGCCCAGGCGATGGCCCGGGCGATGGCGATCTGCTGGCGTTGGCCACCGGACATCGCTCCCACCGGCGAGTTCATCGCCCGTACGGTGCCGCCCAGGTCCAGGAAGCCCTGGCGGGCGCGCTCCCGCATGGCCTTGTTGTCCAGGAAGCCGAACCAGCCGAGTGGTCCCTTGGCCGGGATTTCGCGGCCGAGGAACATGTTTTGGGCCGGGTCGAGGTGCGGGGCCAGGGCCAGGTCTTGGTAGACGACCTCGATCCCGAGTTTGCTCGCGGTGCTCGGTGAGTCCAGTGTCACCGGGACGCCTTCGAAGGTGATGGTGCCCGAGTCCAGGGCCAGGTTGCCCGACAGGGCCTTGACCAGTGTCGATTTGCCGGCGCCGTTGTCTCCGATCAGGGCGACGACCTCACCGGGTTCGATGTCGAAGTCTGCGCCGTCGAGTGCTTGCACGTGGCCGAATGCTCTCGTCAGCCCCTCTGCCTTGAGTACAGCCGTCACGAGTTCTCACCAAACTTTCTTGTAGGTCCGGGCCGTTGCGGCCCGGTCGGTTGCTATTCACCCGGGCCGAAGTCGGGTCCGGGTCCGCTCGGCGGAGCCCCGAGTGGTCTGGGGGAGGTAGCCGATCAGTCGGGTCGGCCGGCACTTCGCCCCAGCCGCCATCGTCCAACAGGAACTGCATGCGCCGGCGACCGGTCTCGACGAGGCGGCGAGCCCGGGCACCGAGGTCGAGCGTCGCGTCAGACGACAGCATCTGGGCTTCATCCGGCTTCTCGCCCGGGTGTCACGGTCTTCTCGATCACGGCTGGTTCTCTCGGGTTCAGCTTCACCGAGGCGGAACGGGGACAACAGCCGCTGCGTCAACGAAGCACTGATCTTGGGGATTTGGGGCCACCTGAATCCCCAAAGCTCCGGGGGATCGATGACCTTTTGAGGACTCTACGGGCTTCATGTCACCGGTGTCAAGAGGCTGGTGCGAGCACGATCATGTCACCGGTGACAAACCCGCACCGGTGCCCTAGGATCAAGCCATCCGTCGGACCCGACCGCCCAGCGCCTTCTCAGGGCTGAACCCTTCAACGTGTGGAAGCGAGTGATCATCTTTATGACTGACCTCAACGGGCGCACCATCCTGGTCACCGGTGCCAGCGGCGGGATCGGTGGCGAGACCGTCCGTCAGCTTGTCTCGGCCGGCGCAGACGTCATCGCCAGCGGCCGGTCGTCCGACGCGCTCGAGGCGCTCGCGGTTGAGACCGGCGCCAAGGTGCTGCCCTTCGACCTGACCTCCGAGAAGAGCGTCCGCGACGCCCTCGACGGCCTCGACGTCTACGGGGTGGTCAACTCCGGCGGCTTCGGCGGCGAGATCGCCAGCCCGATGGACACCGACATAGAGGTCTTTGACAAGGTCATCATGATCAACACCCGCGGTGCACTCCTGGTAACCAAGTACACCGCCCGCTCGATGATACGGCTCGGCCGCGGCGGCGCCATTGTGAACGTCTCCAGCCAGGCCAGCCTGGTCGCGCTCAGCGGACACATCTCGTACGGCTCGTCGAAGGCCGCGTTGGACAACATCACCCGCGTGTCCGCTCTTGAGCTCGGTCGGTACAACATCCGGGTCAACGGGGTGAACCCCACGGTGGTGATGACCCCGATGTCGGCGTGGTATTGGGGCCGCGACGACATTCAGGGGCCGTTCCTGGATCAGATGCCCCTCGGCCGCTGGGCCACCGAGGCCGAGATCGCCGCACCGATCGTGTTCCTGCTCAGTGACGGTGCCTCGATGATCTCGGGGGTCTCGTTGGCCATCGACGGCGGCTACTCGATCCGCTGATCCGACGGAGGACCAGACTATGACCCGCGGCGAGACCCGACTCCCGCCACGTCGGGCGGGCCCTCAACCGCTGGAGGCGAGGAGCATGGCATCCGGACCAGCACCCCAAGGAATTCTATGACCGGCATGCGTGATGTCGCCGCGCTGGCCAAGGTCAGCGCCAAGACGGTGTCCCGCGTGTTCAACGGCGACTCCCACGTCGCACCCGAGACCCGGGAACGGGTGGAGGCCGCGCTGCGGGAGCTCAACTACGTACCCAACTCGTTGGCGACGACGTTCCGCGCGGGCCGGTCGCCGGTCATCGGTATCGCCGTCCCCGATCTGGTAGACCCGTTCTTCGGCTCGATCGCGAAAGCTGTCGGCCGGCTGGCCACGGAGAACGGGATGTCGATCGTGGTCACGGACCTTGGTGACGACCAGGCACGGGAGCGGGTCATCGTGGAGTCGCTGCTGCGCCAGTCGCTCAGCGGCCTCATCATCGCCCCGATCAGCCACGACCAGTCCTACCTTGCGGCCTGGACCAGCCGTACGCCGGTCGTCTTCGTCGACCGAGCCCCTAACCGGGTGCAAGCCGACTCCTTCGTCGAGGACGACCACGCCGGCGCTTACCTTGCGACCGAGCATCTCATCGGGCACGGGCACCAGCGCATCGCGTTCTTGGGTGACACCATCGACATCCCGACCACCAGCAACCGGTACGCCGGTTACCGTGCCGCCCTCGCCGCCCACCACATCACCTTCGATCCCGAGCTGGTGGCGCTCGGGGCGAGGGACCGCGTCGGTGCGGCCACCGCGCTGGCTCGGCTCGAAGTCGTGCAAGGGCGGCCGACGGCGTTGTTCTCCTCGAACGCGCGTTGCACCATGGCGCTGGTTCCCGCGCTGGCGCAGGGCAACCTGGCCGTCGCCGCCTTCGGCGACTTTCCGATGGCGGACGTGCTCAGTCCTGCCATCACGGTGATCGACCAGGACCCAATTCGCGTTGGACATCTCGCCGGACAGCGGATCCTCGACCGCGGCACCCACCCCGGCCGGCGCTACCGCCGCCGCACCGTGCTTCCCGTCAGCTTGATCGAACGTCAGTCCTGCAGGGTCACCGATCCCGACACCCAGCCCTCGCGGCCGTCCCCGGTTCACGACCGCAAGGCCGGCTGAAGATCAAGGTGCAGGGCTGGACGAGGCCCGCGGGATGAGGCTCACATCGAAGACCGTGCGGCGAGGAAGCGTGTTTTGCGTCTGGTCGAGTCGCTGGAAAGCGCGTTCGGCGGCAGCCTGGCCCAGCCGAAGCGGATTCTGGTCGATGACGGTGACCGAGGGGTTGAGCGAACCGGCCATCGGGAAATCCCCGAAGCTCACCAAGGCCAGGTCCGTGCGCCCGAGCTGCTGCAACGTCGGGATGATCTCAAGCGAGGTCCGCGAGTTGGATGAGAAGACCGCCGTAGGTGGGTCCGACGCCGTGACGGCCTGCGCGAACAGCTGACCCACCTGCTGCGGGCCGGCGAACAGGATGAGCTCGTCATCGACGTGGATACCGGTGGCCCGGTGTGCCTGCCGGTAGCCCTCCAGCCGGCGCTCCGTCGTCACCACCGCGTCGTTCGCCCCCAGGAACGCGATCCTTCGGTGGCCGAGTGCGATCAGATGTTGGACCGCCAACGCGGCGCCGCCCCGGTCGTCCTCCAGGAAGACGTCGCCGTCGATGCCGGTCGGCTCACGGTCGATGAAGACGATCGGTGCCTGCTCAAGCCACGGCTTCAGATATGACTGGTCGCGCGCGATCGGAGCAATCAGCAGCCCGCTGATCTGGCGGCGCAGAAGCGCCTCCACAACAGGTCGTTCACGTCCGGGTTCGCTGCCCAGACTCGTGACTGCGATGGCGTGGTCGCGGGTCGCGGCGAACGCATCGGCCGCCTCGATGATGGCCGCGAAGAAGGGGTCGGCGATGCTGGGCACGGCGATCCCGAGAATAGAGGCCCTGCCCTCCCGAAAGGTTCTGGCCAGCATGTTGGGAACGAAGTTCAGGTCCTGCATCGCCATGGTCACCCGCTGACGCACCGCTTCGGAGACGTACTGCTCGTTGCGGAACACGCGCGAAACCGTCTTCGAACTGACCCCGGCCCGATCGGCGACGTCACGCATTGTGACCATGCCAAACCTCCTTGTCGAGTTCATCTGCACGGCGCGGTCGACGCCCACGAACACCGTAGAGCCGTGGCGAGGTGGTCCAGCTGGTACTTACGTTTTGTGAGTATGTCATCGATGACATAGCCTAGACCTACCGAACCACATCCAGCACCAGGAGTGCCCGCAAAATGACGACCACGACCCAAAGATCCGCCGTGAAGACCCTCGCCGACATCGCCAACCCAGACGGGGTTTTCTCAATCATCGCCATGGACCAGCGCAACACCCTGCGCCGGATGTTCACCGCGGTCGGCCTGGAAGGCACCGACGGCGAGCTTCGGGACTCCAAGGTCGCGGTCGCCCGCGCGCTCACCCCCTATGCCAGCGGCATCCTTTTTGACCCGACCTACGGCGTCCCCGCCACCACCGAGGCCGGCGCGCTCGCCTCGACGTGCGGACTGCTCGTCGCTGCCGAGCCGGCTGAGCGTGGCACCTTCAACGGTGAGCCCCGCACCCATCGCGACCCGCAGCTGAACGCGCAATGGGTGCTCGACCAGGGCGGGGACGCGGTCAAGTTCTTCGTGCAACTGCGCGCTGACCGACCGGCCGCCAAGGCCGGTGAACCCGACCTGACCGCCGACGTCCTGCAGGTCACGCGGGAGGTCGTCGAGGACTGCCAGCGCAGCGGCGTCCCGGCGGTCATCGAAAACCTGATCTACACCGTCCCCGGTGAGGAGCTGACCGCGCAGCGCCGAGAGGACGCCATCATCGAGGCCGCCCGCGCCCTCAACGACGTGGACGGGGTCGACCTGCTGAAGCTGGAGTACCCGGGCTCGGTCGAGGGCACGCGGCGGCTCGCCTCGGTCCTGACCCGGCCCTGGGCGGTCCTCTCCGCCGGCGTGCCGTTCGAACACTTCACCGAGGTACTGCAGGTCGCGTTCGACGAGGGCGGCGCGTCCGGCTTCATCGCCGGCCGCTCGGTCTGGAAGGAGTCGATCGGGCTGACCGGTACCGACCGGGAGAAATTCCTGACCGACGTGGCGCGGCCCCGGCTGGACCGCCTGGTCACCTTCGCCTCGGAACGGGCCACCCCGTGGACGACAGTCGCGGCTCGCTGAGCCCGGTTGAGCCCGGTAGAACTGAAGAGGCTCGCTCAGCGATGGAGGACATTGTGATGGCTTCGGATAGGGCCGAAGCGATCGTCGTATGTGGAGTGCCGGCCAGCGGCAAGACGACATTTGCCCGCGATCTGGCCCGGAAGCTGCGGTGGCCGCTGCTCGACTTGGACACATTGACAAATCCGTTGTTCGAGTACGCCGGCGGCGAGTTCCTCGTCGACGTACCCAGCGCGCATCCGACGGAGCGGGCCAGTGTCAACGACATCCGCTACACCTGCCTGATTGACACGGCCACCGAGAACCTGGCCCTCGGGATCAATGTGATCATGGTGGCTCCGTTCACTTCCGAACGAACCTTCCCGGCGGCGTGGGCCCGGCTGGTGGAGCGGCTCGGGCTTCCCGACCATCACGTGCACCTGACCTGGCTCGACACGCCGCCCACCGAGGTGGTGCAACGCATGCAGGATCGCGGCGCAGCGCGCGATCTGCAGAAAGCGAAGGGCGCGCACCGGTTCCTCACCCCCGATGTGACGCGCCCGCCGGCCGTCGAGCACATCCGGGTCAATGGCCTGCTCACACCGGGAGCGCAGCTCGCGGAGTTCTTGTCGAAGTTCTCACCTCACTCCGTTTTGGTGTCTTGAGCACGCTCGACACCGAGGGATGTTGAATGACTGACTTCAACGGCCGGCCGGTGCTCGTCACCGGTGCCGCCGGCGGAATCGGCGGCGCCACCGTACGCCAGCTTGTGCTCGCGGGGGCGGACGTGATCGCTAGCGACCGCACGGCCGAATCCCTGGCCCAGTTTGACGGCCGCGGCGACGTCGAGACTTTGCCATTCGAGCTCACCAACGAGGACAGCATCCGCGCCGCGGTGGCTGGTCGCGACGTCTGGGGCCTAGTCAACTGCGCCGGGTGGGGCGGCGTTGTCGCCCCCACGATCGAAGCAGACATCGACGTCTTCGACCAGGTGATGGCCATCAACACCCGAGGCGCCCTACTGGTGACCAAGTACGCTGCCGCCTCCATGATCAGAGCAGGACTCGGCGGGGCAATCGTCAACGTGTCCAGCCAGGCCGCCCTGGTCGCCCTCGGCGGCCACATCTCGTACGGCGCCTCGAAGGCCGCCCTGGACAACATCACCCGGGTGTCCGCCCTCGAGCTGGGCCGGCACAACATCAGGGTGAACTCAGTGAACCCCGCCGTGGTCATGACGCCGATGTCGGCTGGGTACTGGGGACAACCGCACATTCGAGATCCGTTCCTGGCGATGATGCCGCTCGGCCGCTGGGCGACCGAGGACGAGATTGCCGCCCCCATCGTCTTTCTGCTCAGCGATGACGCCTCCATGATCAGCGGCGTCACGCTGCCCGTAGACGGCGGATACACCTGCCGCTAGCCAGTCCCGACGGCGCGATGCTGATGACGCCACTGCAACGCCTCAACCCTCTGGTCGATGGTCATGCTTGAGGAGGGAAGCGTTGGAGTCGCTCGGGTGTGGAACTGAAGGTAGCCACGAAGGAACCTAGACCCCAAGCCGGATGTCAGCCTCGGTGACACCGCGACCGACCAGGGAAGCCCTGGTCGGTGAGCATGTGGTCCAGCCGATCAAGGGTGGTGAACAGCTCGGAGCGCGCCCGGCTGGCCGTCGAGTCGTCGTCGACTGCCCGCGCTACGCCCGAATTCACCGCGGGCCCGATCCAGCCGTCGAGGTCCTCGATCTCCATCCGGTGTTCCACGGGATGGGTGTCCACTCCTGGACGCCGAAAACCGGGAGACTCCGTGGCCAGGTCCAGACCCAATGAGCGGAAGTCGTTGCTGACCACTTTTGCGTGCGCGTGTCCCACAAAGTCGGCACGCTTACGTGGCCGTCGAATCCGCGTTCCCGTAGAACGGTCGGTCTGCGGCACAGAGGTCCTCCTCACGTTCACGCGTCCTCTGAGCAAGCCATACGTTGTATCAGACTTTGATTCGTGGCGGATTGGCGTACCTACCAGCGCGAGGCTGCTCAGTTCCTTTCCAGCCTCGGCTTCGACGTCGCGGTGGACGAGAAGCTACGAGGAGTGCGGGGTAGCCACGACGTGGATGTGGTCGCTCGGGGGCAGCGGGCAGGCCTCGAGCTCCTGTGGGTTGTTGAGTGCAAGCGATGGAACCGGCGCGTGTCAAAGGATCGAGTTCTAACCCTTCGTGCGCTCATCGAGGACGTAGGCGCGGACAAGGGCATCCTGCTAGCGGAGAACGGCTTCCAGTCGGGTGCCCGAGACGCAGCTCAAGGAACCAACGTTCAGCTCACCTCCCTTGGACAGCTCAAGGAAGCGTCTCTCGAGGAGTTCCTCGACCTCCGGATCCAGGAGATGCTCTCTGAGCTGGAGGATCTCCATGAAGTGTTTCACGACCTGCACGTAGCGACTGATTCAGAGTCGGCCGGAGTGCAGATGACAAGGATCGAGCCGAAGACTGGTTTCGACTTGGGTGAGTGGTCACACGGCTCAACAAGGTTGCTGGGCCAGCTCGCAACTCTGCAGGACGGACTCCGACTGGCGGCCCGTAGGCGGTTTCCCGTGGTCTACGGCTGGGATACAGGTGCCACTACGGAGACGCCGCTTCGGGCAGAGACGGCGGCAGAGCTTCTTGTGGGCGCGACGGCAGTGCTGGGTGCGGTCCGAGCAGCCATCATCTTCGCCCGAGACCGGGTGGCTGCCGCGGGAACAGGCACATGAAGGCCCGTAAGCCGGTCCTCCATCGGTCGCTGTCCGTAGGTGAATAGGCGGTCGTCGCCGTCACGCACGTCGGACTGGTAGACACCACGTGATCGGCTGCGATGCCGAACTCGGCGAGCTTGGGTTCATGACCGGAGCGATCTGCACAATTCAAGGCCCCTCCATCGCGAAGCGTCGAGACATCTGCTTCGCGGCGTGCGTCGCGCTCCGCCCAGTCCGGTACGCCCACTAGGTCATGGGAGCCCCTGCCGCCCGCGTCGGCGCCCGGGCCTTGCCCGTCCGAGGGTGACACGCCTTCTGCGGGTAGAGCGTCTCGCCGCGCGTCAGCATCTCCACCATCTCGGTGATCTTCCGAGCGCGGCTCTCAGCTCGCTTCATGCTCTCGACGCGATGGATCAGCGCGAATCGGTTGGCGCTGGTGAGCACGTCGAACATCGCCTGCGCCTCCGGCTCGGCCGCGATCGCCGCAGCCAGATCGTCGGGCGCCTGGCGGGTCGCCGGACCGGCGTACGCGACGCTCCACCGCCCGTCGGCGCGCGCGGCCTCGACCGCGGCGCGCCCGGCGTCGGTCATCCGGCCCCGCCCTTCGAGCGTCGCCACGAGCGCGACGTTGCGCTGGGACCAACTGCCCTTGGGCCGGCGCGGGGTGACGCGCACGGTGTAGCTATCCTCGTCGCCCTTACCGGCCTGGCCGTCGATCCAGCCGAAGCAGAGCAGCTCCTCCACAGCGCTCGCCCACGTGATCGTGGTGTCCGAGCCGCCCTTCTTGGTCAGCACCAGCCGCACACCGGGCGCCGTCGCGTGGTGCTCTTCGAGCCACGCCCGCAGCGCGGCCGGGTCGGTCACGAGCAGCTCGGGCAGCAAGGTTGCCATGGGTCCGACGCTAGCCACCGCCGCCGACACCAGCGTTGCAAGTGAGACGCCCATCCGACCAGCCGCTGTTCGCAAGCCGTGGTTGAGCGAAGCGTATGAGACGACGGTCAACTCCTACCAGGTGCCCGGATGACGGTCCGCATTTGCAACGCGTCGGCTACGACTTCTCCACCGACGCGAGCAGCCACAGGTTCGCCGCGAACGCCAACGTGTCCACCACGGCCCTCGCTCCGTTCCACCGTGTGAATCCCTCAAGCGCCTCCCGCAACAGGTCCTGGTCGTCGGTCTCCTTGACCCTGACCATGTAGGGCGCGGCCTTGGCCGTGGTTAGCAGGTGCCCGATGGCCAGGAGGGCCAGCGCTCGGGAGGGTAGGACCGCCGAGCGCATTCCCCCGCCGTCGCGGTGGACGGCGAAAACGGTCGCGAGATTGGCCAAGACGCCACCGATCCCCAACACCGGGTACCAAACGAGGCTGGTCGGAAGCTCCGCCCGAGTGTATGCAGCCCAGGGCCCGGCACCGAGGCGGCGCCAGGACGGCAATTTGACGATGGCCGTGTCGATTGTCGTGCCGGCTACGAGGCCGCTGATCGCGGTCGCCGTCGCCAGGAGGGTGCGCGTGGCTGGTCTGGTCATCGGCGTTGTTCCTTCCTGCGCCTCGAACCGGCAGGCTAGCAGTGATTCGGAACAGGATTCCGGCCCAGAGGACCTCCGCGGGAGACGCCAGATAGGGCAAGGGAGGGGGAAACGCGGAACCCACGGGTGTGTAGGCCGGCAGCCCATCCGAACGCCGGTGGTCCCACTTCAGCACCTAGCCGAGCTGTCCGCCACGGCTTCCCTGATCACTCTCAAGCTCGAATGCTCCACGTCATTGGCCTGTGCCGCTTTCTGCTCGAGTTTTCGAGAGGCTGGACGGCGCGGTGCGCGACATGGCGCAGGGTCGCTCGTGTTGTACACGCCGGCAGCGTGGCGGGGAAGCTCGTCCGAGGGCCTAGCTAGTGCCGTAGAGCCGACGGCTTGTGACCAGCGTGGCGCTTGACCGACTTCGCTGTCTGGCGGTACACGGGCCATCCGCAGGTTCCAAAACCATGTCTCTGCAAGAGTGGACCTGGACACCTCGCTCAGTCGACCGAGCGCTCCCACAACGGTGATGCCGTGACCGGCGGTCGGGGGTGGCCTAGACCAGGGACAGGAGCACCTCGGCCGTCGCCTGCGGGGCGTTGATCGGCGCCAAGTGGTTGTCCGCCAACTCTCGGTAGCGCCAGCCCGGAGCCGATCGAAGTCGCGTCGCTGTGCTCGTGAAGACGTCCCCCGCAGCCTTGCCTTCGGTGCAGTAGACGAAGGCCCGGGGGACCGCCGCGGCCGCGGGGTTCCCGAGTCGGATCGGCTGCGTGTAGGTCGCGAGCGGCTGGGGCACGAGCTTCGCGAGCAACCACGCCCCGTCTGCCGGGTCAGGCATCAGCGACCCGAGCCAGTCCACGTAGGGCGTGACGAGGATGAAGCCAGGCATACCGGCGGCGGCCGCCGCCGACCGGTCGGCGGCGCGAACATCTTCGGAGGAGAGCTCGGCGTCGTAGCTGTCCTCGCCGTCGGCCGGAACCAGTGCGTCAAAATAGACCAACCCTGCCAGGCGCTCCGGCACCCGCTCCGCTACCCCGGTGATGATCATCCCGCCGTAGCTAAAGCCGACGAGCGTGACGTCGGTCAGCTCCTCGAACTCGAGCACGTTGGCGACATCGGTGATGTGGGTGTCGAGGTCGACCGCAGGGACGGCGAGGTGGACGCGATCACCCATGCCCGTCGCGGTTGTGGCATGGACAGTGTGGCCAGCCATCCGCAGCAACGGGATGATCTTCTTCCAGAACCAGCCGCCGCCCCAGGCGCCGTGCACCAAGACAAACGTGGCCATCACACCCTCCATCCGAATGATCGATTCGTCGCGCCGCGGGAGCTGCCGTTACTCACGATCACGGCGCCTATCAACGCTCTCGGAGACTCTCATTCGCGCGCTGCAACCAGCGACTTACGCGATGCGCCGGTGGCGGTTGGGACTGCGACCAGCGTCACGACCCGCTTGACGGAAGCCGCGCAAGTCCAGTCTCCCAGAACCCTCGAGTTCGGGTTGCAGCAAGCAGAGAGTCACCAGAGCGCCTGGATGACCGCTCCGCCGTGCAGGGTCGACACTTTCGCCCGACTGCCGGCCTGAATGACAGCGCCGAGATCGTCGGCCCACGTCTGCATGGCCTCCTGCCAATGCCGGGTGATTCCGGCAGGAGTCTCGTAGTACTCGTCCAGGACAAAGATCGTCTTCCCAGTCGCTTCGGAGCTTGGGTCGAGCGGGTCGGAGAGTTCGGGGCCCTTCGAAATGGTGTACGACAATAGTGCCGTCTCACCCTCGCGAGGATGGTCCAACATCCATCGACCGTGACTGGCAAAGATGCGGTCCCACTCGCCCTCGTCGTCGGAATCCACCGTCCACATGATGAGGAGGTGAGCCTTGTTGATCAATGACATCTCGCGGTCCCTTCGGCTGGCCCTCGACACAGATCCGAGGGTGCCGAGTTTGCCGTGTTCGGTCGGTTTCGGGAACAGTTCGACAACGACAACGTCGAGCCGATCGGCCCAAAACGAGGGTCCAACCTCCAGCACCCGAGGGTGATCAGCAGCCGCGGGTGCATGCCGACGTGCGAACCAGTGTCCCAGTCGGCCTCGCAGATCACCCACGAGCTCGCCGCCCAGAGCCACCGGATCGACCGTCGCACCGTCACCCGGCACCTGAGCAGGCTTGGGATCGGACGGCGCCGGTTCCTCGAATCTGGATGTGAAGAAGGTCGACCGGATCCCCGACGGCGGCGGCTGGCGGGTCCACGGCCGCGACTCCGCCCAAGGCAGGGCTGTCGACCGGGCCATGACCACCGGCGCCAAGGCCGGCTACGTCTACCTGCACTCCATCGTCGACGCGTTCTCCCGGCTCGCCCACATCCGCTGAACGGCGAGGTCAGCCACGCGGAATGGGGTCGCGGTGTAATCATGTCGGTCGAGCCGGATCGGCTGACGGTGCTCTTCAAGGAGGTCGGCTACAAGACCCTGGCGCTGGCAGCCGTGCGGCAGAACGATCTGCTGACCGTGCACTGAGCGGGCTCGACGTTCCTGCCTGCGCCGTGGGTCGCGGGGCCTCCGACGCCCCGGAATCAGGCCAGGGGAAGGCCGATCAGCTGGCTGAAGGCCAGCACCAGGGTGACGGCGGAGGCGACGACCAGCAGCAGTCGCGGAAGTCGGTGCCGGAAGGACGAGGTGACACCGGCGAAGAACAGGGCCATGGCCAGCACGATGGTCAGACGGAGGTACTCACCGGCGTTCTGGGCGGCGACCTGGCTCTCCTGGTCCGATTGGTTGGCGGTCGTGAGGGCCTTGCTGTAGTCGGCGAGCTGCTGGTCGAGGTAGACCTGGTCTTCGGTCAGCTTGACCGGCACCTGACCCGCCGCGACTTGCTGCTCCCAGCGTCGGAGCACCGGCAGGAAGTCCTCGCGAACCAGCGTCGTGCGGTAGAAGTCGACCAGCCTGGTGTCCCCGGCGGACTGGGCTGCCGCGTACGCGGTGACGACGCTGCTGTCGTAGCTGATCCGCTGGAGGGCCGCCCCGAAGAGTCGAGCCGCTTCGATGTGCTGAGTGGAGCCCGCCTGAGCCAGATCGTTGCTGCGGTTCGACCACTGGGCTGACTGGAACCCGCACCAGGCGGTCGCCACCGTGGCGACCCCCAGCAGCAGCACGGCGATCAACTCGATCAGCCGATCGGTCCCAGGTCGGGAGTCGCCGTCGGCTTCCGCGACAGGTACGGCAGGCGTGCTCGTCGCGCCAAACGCCTGGCCCCAGGTACCCGAGCCCAACGGGCTAGACACCGACACCGCTCACCGGGCCGGTGCCCCAGTCAAGGGACTGCTCACCCGTCCTGCCACCGCTCAGCTCGCGCACCATGACCTGGACACCGTCGGCGTTCTCGACGACGTCGCGGTAAAGGTCCGACTGGCGGTAGCGGAAGGCCGCCCCGGCCACCTGACCCACCTGAGCCTCCAGGGCCGCGTCGTTGCGCGCCTGCGCCAGCCGGACCGCGGCTTCGCGCTCCTCCCGCTCCAAATTGTGCCGAGCCGCTACCGACGCCTGGATGACGTCACCGAGCCGACCCAGTTTCGGGTCACCGAGGATGAACGCCGCGACCTCGATCCCCAGCGGGCGCAGCGTGTCGTCGAGGGCGGCGCGGAGCGCGTTCTGCACGTTGGTCCGGTCGGCTCCGAACAGGGACTCCGCTGACACATCGGGATCGCCGAGGACCTCCGGCACCACCAGGCTGCAGTAATCCCGCACTGCGGCGAAGACACCCAGCGATCCGAACTGCTCGTGGATATCGCGTAACCGGTCCGGCTGCAGCCGGAAGCGGACGGTGAAGGGGAACTCACCTGCGGCGCGGTCGCCGAGGAAGACTCCCAGGGTGGGTCCGTGCCGGTCGAGGTCGGTGTCGTGCTCGCTGGTCCCGCCGGCCCGGTAGACCAGATCGACCGAGGGGTAGACCGCGATGGTGCGCCGGCGTAGGGCCGGGACGAAGTTCACGCCCGGCGGCAGGCTGGCCTCGGAGGCACGCCCCCTGATCAGAACCAGCCCGCGGTAGCCGGGTGGCACCCTGATCAACGAGTTGGCCAGCAGCAGCCAAAGGAAGCCGCCGAGGCCGATGATCAAGACGGTGATCAGGATGGTCGACTGCGTGTCGGTCATGCCGCTCCTCCCGGGAGCCCGCCGTCGACCACCGAGCGCAGCGGTCGATCGCGTCAGGTCCCAGGGTCTTCCTATCCGGGATCGAGAACGGGACGCAAACTGCAGCAAGCAGGTGTCGAGGTTCGCCATGGTGTGGGTCTTCAGCTGCCGGCCGGCTTCTCGGAGCGCTTCCCAGCCGCGGAACCTCGGCCCCCACGTCGGCCCATTTGGCCCGGATGGTGGCGGTGGCGTGGCCCAGGGCTAGGCACCGCCTGGTCACCCCGACGGCCGCCGCATCGCCTCTACTTGTATGTCGACCGGCTTACGCACAGTCCGTAACGGAGGACTGGCATCTCACACGCGACGCTCAACCGACGGCTTGCGACACACGTCTTCGAGAGGGTTCAAGGTGAGAGCTTTGGGGTCAGCGCCGACGACACGTTTCTCATGGGATGGCAGAACACCACCCGAGTGGCGAGTCTCAGTACGGTCCGGTGAAAGGCGCTACGGGCATGAAGGGAGAGCAACAATATGAGATCACTTCGATATTCGATCAACGTCACACTCGACGGCTGCTGCCATCACGAGGCAGGGCTTCCCCCCGACGAAGAGTCGATGCGCTACTGGACCGCTGAGGTGGAACGAGCCGATGCCCTGTTATTCGGCCGGGTGACCTACGAGATGATGGAGTCGGCATGGCGGCAGCCGGCCACGGGCACGTGGCCTGACTGGATGGGTGAGTGGGAGATCCCGTTCGCCGAGACCATCGACCGGACGAAGAAGTACGTCGTGTCGAGCACGCTGAGCGGGGTCGATTGGAATGCCGAGCTGGTGCGAGGCAACTTGGGGCAAGCGGTTCAGCGGCTCAAGCAGGAGCCAGGCGAGGGCCTGTTCGTGGGTGGCGTGACGCTCCCCCTGGCGTTGGCAGATCTGGGACTGATCGACGAGTACGTGTTTGTTGTGCAGCCGGTCCTTGCCGGACACGGGCCGACGTTGCTCGCCGGTCTGCGGGAGCGCATCCAGCTCGAGCTCGTGGATCGCCATGAGTTCGAGTCGGGGGCGGTCGCCCTGCGATACCGGCCCACGCGAGTAGCAGCTTGACGCGATCTGTCCGGGCACATTGGCCGCTGCCCCACGGCGGAAGCTACGGTTCTCGCCGCCTGATGCGAGAGTTCGGACCGTCCCAGCGACAGAACGGCGCAACCTGCATCGCCGAGGTGCCGGTAGATGACGGAGCGGGCGGGGTGTCGACCTACTCAGCACCCGCACGCTGCGTGACGAGATAGCCAGGTCCGGGGCAGTTTCAACTGACCGCCGGCAGGCAGGTGCAGCTGGCCGCCCAACACAGATCCGGACATTCTTCCCTGAGAACCGACCACCCGTCTGTGTCAGCAGCGTCGGGGTCCGTGCAGGAGCGACGTTCCCACGCCGAACATGCGGCCGGGCAGCACGACCGCCGTGACCAACACCGTTTCAGGCCGCGTGAACCATTCCTCGACCTCACGCCTCACGGATCACACCGTTGACCACGCGCCCGACGACAAGCTGTCGCGCTACGCCTGGCCGGCGAGGGGCCCGGAGGGTCCCAGTCAGCGGATCGGGTGATGCGCTCGGCAGGGAGTCAGTGTCAGACTGCTGCGGCGAGGCCGAGATGCACTCGAGTATCCGGGCTGGCACCCATGAGTCTCTACCCGAAGGCAGGTCCGCTATGCCGGATACTCCCGTGCTCGACACGCTCGCCGACATCACCGCCGTGTCAGTAGCTCGCGGCAGCCTGGAGGCGCGCGAGCACATGCTTGCCCGCTTGGCCGCGCTCGTTGCTGTGGACGCGCCCGCAACGTCGTACTTGTTGAACCTCGGTACCGCGGTTGAGATGGGGGTGACCTTGGAGGATGTGCAGGGTGTGCTGGTCGCGGTGGCTCCCATTGTCGGCACGCCCCGCGTGGTGTCGGCGGCCGCAAGGATCACGACGGCGCTCGGTTTCGTGATCGAGATAGCCGAAGCCGAACTAGACGCCGAACTGGCCGACGAGGACGCCTAGCTCCCGTCAGGTCACCCTACCGGCGGAAGTACAGCCCATCGAGCTCGCCTCGCCACCACCGATTTGGGCCAATCGCCCGACCGCAGATCGGGCCGGAAGCGTGACTGTGGTTGGACCGGCAGACATTGAACGAGCACAGATTCGGAGCCTCCTGACCCGAGGATCTCCAGCGTCTTCTCGCGATCTGCTTGGTAGACCCTGCCTGGCACCGTCTGGTGGTGAGGCCGTAGCCTTCGGTGACGTGGGCGCCGGGAGCGGCGCACGCTGTCTGTTCACTCAATGGAAGGACCAGCCAATGGCGACCATGACCGCATGGGCGTTCCCCGGTGTCGGTGATGCCGATGCCACCGTCGACAAGCTCAAGGCGCTGCAGTCACAGCAGCTGATCACCATCCAGGATGCGGCCGTGGTCAGTTGGGAGGTCGGCAAAAAGAAGCCGAAGACCCGGCAGTTGAACAATCTGGCTGGGGCGGGGGCGCTCGGCGGCGCATTCTGGGGGATGCTGTTCGGGCTGCTGTTCTTCATTCCGCTGCTGGGTGCGGCAATCGGCGCCGGTATCGGGGCTCTGACCGGGTCGCTGTCTGATGTCGGCATTGACGACTCATTCATTGAGGGGGTCAAGCAGCGGGTCACACCCGGCACGTCGGCCCTCTTCCTGCTGACCTCCGACGTCGTCGAGGACCGCGTCAAGGACGCGCTGGGCGGCACTAAGGCAGAGCTGATCGCCAGTAACCTCTCCGCTGATCAAGAAACCAGGCTGCGTGAGATCTTCGCCGAGGACTGACCGTCAGGCACGGTCACGCTGCCTGCACCTCGGCATGCAGTTTGGCCCCGGGGTGGCGTGGCGTCAGTCTCGGCCCAACGAGGATTGGCCGGGCCGACTGCTAATCGCGGCTACCAGACACCAACAGCCAGGTCGTAGCGTCCGGGCGCCTCGGTGCTCGGGCTGCTGGGGCGGCGTCGCGGTGTCGGCGGAGCGGCTTGGCGGTCGCCCTGACGACGCCTGTGGTTAGGCGGTCGCACGGCTGGTCCGCTTGATTAAGGCAGATGCCTTCGCGGCCCAGGAGACCCTCCGATCCTACCGCTAGTTGATCTTTCTCGGCCGTTCGAGCAGGTTCCGGCGCGTTCATGCCGACGAGGATTTCTGGCCCTGATTCCGTCGGCGGGTCGATCTGGTGATTGTGTTGGAACAGCTCGACCGACCAGCGCCAGCCGAAGTCTCCTACGTCGACCGAGCTCACGACATGCGTCAACGGGCTGCTTCGGTGGGGTCGTGGATCGCTGTCGCAGAGGTGGGAAGTGTGTGGCTGACGGCGGCCGCAGATGCGGCTGCATCGTGGAGTGTGCCCTGCGCTGCCCGATGGCGAGCCATGAGCACCGCCATCAGGACGCCGGCGGCGCTGAAGATCGCCATCACCCAGGAGGCGGTGGCAAGCCCGGCCGCCAAGGCGTCAGCGCCCGACTGGCCGTTGGCGGTTTGGGAGGCGATGACGGAGCCGTTGATGGACGCCGCCAAGGCGGTCGCCACCGCGGCGCCCACGTAACGGGCCATGTTCGACACACCGGACGCCTCGCCGACCTGGTTGGCCGGGACGGCGGCCGTAGCGGCAGATGATGCCGGCCCGTTGGACAAACCCATACCGACGGCGACTGCGATCAGCGGCAGCACGAAGGTCGCGTATCTCCATGAGGGCTCGGCGAACCCGATGGCGACGAATCCGGCGGCCGTGATTGCGAAGCCTGCGCCGACGACGAGCCGGCCGCCGAATTTTGCGGCAAGCCGCGGAACGATCGGCGCGACGACAACCAGTCCGACCGTGGCCGGCAGGGTGGCCAGGCCGGCCTGGAGGGGCGTGAAGTCGAGAGCTTGAGGATTCTGAAAGTAGAGGCTCAGCAGGTACATCAGCGCGTTGATTGTGCCGGCACCGATGAGGATGGCTACTGTCGAGCCGACCAGAACTCGGTTGCGCAACAACCCAAGGTCGAGTAGAGGCACGCTGACCCGCTTTTCGACGGCGACGAAAGACACGCAGGCGGCCACCGCCACGACCAGGCAGCCGAGCGTGGGGAGCGAGGTCCAGCCCCACTCGCTGCCTTTGCTGAGCGCGAGGATGAGGGGCGCGAGAGTCAGCGCGATGAGGATGGAACCGGCGAAGTCGATCGATCGAGGTCGGTCGGGGTCACGCGATTCGGTGACCGTCGCGGCGGTGAGCACGATACACACCACGGCGACCCCCGCATCCACCCAGAAGAGGCCCTGCCAGCCGGTCAAGTCGACCAGCACACCACCGAGAAGTGGTCCGGCGGCCGCGCCCACAGCGGCGGCGGCACCCCACAGTGAGACTGCCCGCAGTTGAGCTTGACCGCGGTTCGCCACCGACAGCAGGCTCAGGCCACAGGCCAAGATCGTCGACCCGGCCGCTCCCTGGATGAAGCGCCCGGCGATCACCATGCCCCCGGTCGTCGACAACGCGATCAACACGCACGAGGCCACGAACAGGAGCAACCCAAGCTGGAAAACTCGCTTGCGGCCGAAGACATCACCCAATGAACCGGCCGTGATGATCACGGCCGCACCCACCAGCGAGTAGCCGGTCACCGCCCACTGCAGGTCTGTCACGGACATGCCGGTGTCTTCGCTGATCGCCGGCAACAGGATGCTCACCGCGGACGTGTTGGCGTTGACGACAAGGGTGGAGAGGCAGGTCGCGGCCAGGACCCCACCGGTGCGGCTTGTTGTCTGGGTGGTGCTCATTCGATGCGGCCTTGGCGGGGGGACTCTATTGCCGTCGGCCGGGCGTACCGCAGGGCGGCACGACACCGCTGGGGCTGGCCGATCCCCTCCGGCACTGTCATGTGGATGTCCTTCTCTTGAGGGGTGTCGCAGCCGCCAAATGGTCTGACCCCGCCGGCGGAAATTTGGCGACGATGCCGCGGCGGTCGGCGACCATGGTGCGTGACTCTAGGGCAGGGACTGAAGACCCCTCGCGGCGGCGTACCGCTGCAGGAAGAGCGCCTCGGCGAGGGCCATTGACTCGATTTCGCTGGGAGCCACACTCTCGTTCGGAGCATGGATGAGCGCGGTCGGCTCCTCGACGCCCATCATGATCAGCTCGGCATCCGGGTAGGTCTCGGCGAACACGTTGCACAGCGGGATCGATCCGCCCTGACCCAGCGTGCTCATCGGTGTCCCATAGGCATCCTTCATCGCGCTGGCGATTGCCTCGTACGCAGGACCGTCCACCGAAGCTCTGAACGGTGCGCCCTCCGCTTCAAGAGCCACTGCGACTTGGACTCCCCACGGAGCGACCGCCTGGAGATGATCAACGAGTGCCTGATGGGCCTGGCCAGGCTCGGTGCCCGGTGGAATGCGTAGGTTAAGTCGGGCGGCCGCTCGCGGTACGATGGCTGCCGTTGATCCGAGCACCGGCGGGCAGTCGATGCCGAGGATGGTGACCGCGGGACGCGCCCACAGCATGTCGCTGACACTGCCGCCTGTCAGGAGCGACACTCCGTCGAGCACGCCGGCGTCGCTGCGGAACTGATCAGGCGGATAAAGCTCACCCGTCCAGGTCTGGGTGTTGTCCAGCCCGGCGATGGTGGTGTTGCCCTGGCCGTCGCGAAGTGTTGCGAGTATCGCGACCAGCGCGGCGAGCGCATCAGGTGCTGGGCCGCCGAACATGCCGGAGTGCACTTCGGACTTGAGCGCCGAAACGGTCAAGACCACGTTGATCATGCCGCGCAGGCTCACAGTTGCGGCCGGCTGACCAACAGCCGCGTTGCCGGTGTCGCAGACCAGGATGGCATCCGCACGCAGGAGGTCGGCGTTCTTGGGCACGAAGTCCTCCAGGCCACCGGTGCCCTGCTCCTCCGATCCCTCGACGACCAGCTTCAGATTGACCGGTATGTCGTCACCCAGAGCGCGTAGCGCAGTGAGGTGCGCCACGATGTTGCCTTTGCAATCGGCCGCACCGCGACCGTACCAACGGCCCTCGACCTCGGTGAGCTGGAACGGCGGGGTTCTCCATGCGGACTCATCCAGAGGCGGCTGGACATCGTAATGCGCATACAGCAGCACGGTAGGTGCTGTGGTGTCGGAGCATGGTCGGGATCCGACGACGGCTTGACTTCCGTCGGCAGTCTTAGCTAGTTGGACGTCGGAGAAGCCGAGCTCGGAGAACTTTCCGAGAACCCACTCGGCCGCCGCGACGCACTCCTCAGGAGGGAACTGGCGGGGGTCAGCCACCGACCGGATCGCGACGAGCTCCGCGAGCTCGTCTCTGGCCTGCTGCATCAGGCCGCCAACACGCTCTCGCAGATCCATCTCCCTAGCCACCTGCTACCGGGGCCGTCTTGAGCTTCTCGACCATTTGTTGGAATCTGGGTAGTTGGTCGGGGCAGTAGATCTGGATTGCGAGCAGCTGTCCCTTGAAAACTTTGCTGTCGGCGATGATCGGACGAATCCCAGGTCCGGCCGCCCCGTTGGTGAGCTGGCTGAACAAGATCGACTTGCCCAGCGCGCTGGCCGGATCCTTGCAGAGCGCTCCGCCGTCATCGCCGAGCACGCCCACGATCTGCTCTTGCGATGGCACCGCGCGCACACCGGCCTTTTGCAGGGCCGCGATCAGCTGGTTCGCCTTGTCCTGAGCCTCTTGGTTCGACTGTGCTGAGCGGTAGAAGACAAAGCAGACGACGAGGAGTAGGACCAGCGCGCCGGCGATCACCGCATAGACGATTCTGCGATCACGTGGAGTCGAGGTCTCCTGCACGGTGCTCATGACGGGCTCACCTCCGTCGGCTCCGGCTGCTTCCACGACGGCTTGCGTAACCGGTAGAAGAGGAACGGCACAAGGAGTCCGAGCCCAAGGGCGCCGCCCCCCACGATGGCCAAGTACACGCCGCCGTTACCGGACTCAAACTGCGAGGGTGGGATGAAGCCGATGAGCAGCGCCGCCAACGATGCAGCGAACCCGACCCCGCAGAGAGCACCGAGCATGGGGGCCCGGTACCCACGCGGATGATCAGGCTCCTTGCGACGTAGCCGTACGGCCGCCACGAACATCAGCAGGTACATGATCAGATAGACCTGGGTGGTGATCACCGAAAAGATCCAGTACGCGCTCGAGACGGTCGGGACCAAAGCGTAGCCCAATCCGATCAGGGTCGTGATCACCCCTTGCGTAACCAGGATGTTCTGCTGGACGCCGTTCTTGTTCAGCTTCTGCAGGAACGGCGGCAGGTATCCCTCCTGCCGCGAGATGAGCAGCAAGCCTTTTGACGGGCCGGCCAGCCAGGTCAACATCCCGCCCAGCGAGGCGGTCACGATCATGAGGCCGAAGATCGGGGTCAGCCACTGGATACCGAAGTTCGCGAAGATCGCCTCGAAGGCCTGCATGATCCCGGCGGTGAGCGAGAGCTGCTCGGCCGGCACTATCCAGCTGATCGCCAGCGCCGGCAGAATGAAGATCAACATCACCAGTCCCGAAGCGAAGAAGATCGACTTGGGGAACTCCTTACCTGGTTCGCGCAGCGACGAGACATGGACCGCGTTCATCTCCATGCCCGAGTAGGACAAGAAGTTGTTGACGATGAGCACCAAGCTTGCCAGCCCGGCCCAGGCCGGCAGCAGGTTGCTTGCGGTCATCGGCGCGGCCGACGGGTTGCCCTGCCCGAGGAAGACAGCCCCAAGCAGGACCAGCACCGCACCGGGGATGAGGGTCCCAATGATCAAACCACCGCTGGCCAAGCCGGCGACGCCCTTGGTCCCCCGCGAGGAGACCCAAACCCCAGTCCAGTACACGACCACGATCACGATCGCAGTCCACACACCACTGGAGGCGAGTTCAGGATTGATCACGTAGGCCAGGGTGCTCGCCACGAATCCAAGCAGCGTCGGGTAGTAGAATATCGTCATCGCGAACTGGCACCAGACCGCCAAGAACCCCATCGGCTTGGAGATCCCGCGAGCCACCCAGTTGTATACGCCGCCCTCATAGCCGGAAGCCAACTCTGCGGACACCAACGATGTCGGCAGCAGGAAAATGATGGCCGGGACGAGATACAAGAAGACGCAGGCCAGACCGTAGACGGCCATCGTCGGCGCCGGCCGCAGGCTCGCCACCGACGAGGTCGTCATCAACGCCAGAGCCACCCAGGAGATGTAATTGATCGCCTGGCGACGAGCCACAGCCTTCTCAGCAGACCGGTCTGAAGCCCCTTCTGCGGGAACATCCATGGCCGTCATGACGCCGCCCATCTCCACCAACAGACGTACATGGTCGACGTCACCGCGCAAGCCTTGGGAGGATCGTCCTCAGGAACATGCCACGATCGACACGCTCATCACATCGGCCTCTCTCGACTGAAGAGCTCACCCCGGACGTCAAGATCGTAGACCGCGTTGAGTACGTGCGTCACCCACATCGGGTGATCTTCGCCGAAGTGTGACATCACACGAAATCCGTTGGTAATCCGCCTCGACTACTCGACGACGCGTAGTCCATGGTCGGTGTTGTTCAGCCGCCGGCCGCCGTCTGCGGTCACCGTGACGATGTCCTCGATCCGGACTCCGAACCTGCCCGCGAGATAAATCCCCGGTTCCACCGAGAAGCACATGCCGGGCACCAGCGGTTGTTCCTCGCCTTCGACCATGTACGGCGGCTCGTGAGTGGTTACTCCGATGCCGTGGCCGGTGCGATGAATGAACTGCTCGCCGTAGCCTGCGTCCCGGATGACCCTCCGTGCGGCTCGGTCGATCTCCTGACAACTGACACCGGGACGCACTGCGTCGACACCCGCCTGCTGTGCGAGACGCACGATCTCGTGCACCTCGCGGATCTCCGAGGTCGGTTCCCCAACGCAGACCGTACGGGTGGTGTCCGACCCGTAGCCGTACCGGAGCCCTCCGAAGTCCAGCACAACCGCATCACCAGTCTCGATCACCCGATCCCCCGCCTCGTGATGTGGGTTGGCCCCATTGGGACCGGATCCGACCACGGTGAAGTCGACCTGCTCGTGTCCGAACTCTCGCAGCAGATCAGCAAGCTCAGCCGCGACTTCGGTTTCGAGCCGGCCAGCGAAACGCCCCTGCACGATCTCGCCATAGGCCGAGTCGGCCGCTGACCCGGCGGCCGCTGAGCCGCATCAGCTCGTTGTTGTCCTTGACCGCCCGCATCATCGGGAGACTCTCCGTGATCGCCCGGTAGCTCGACTTCGGTAGTACCCGTTGCAGGCCCAACAGATGCATCGCCCAGGCAGAGTCGGAGATGCCAAACTCGCCGTCTGGACGGAGTAGTGGACCAGCGACCTCGTAAGGGTCGGTGCCGTCCTCCCAATCCACCAGTGACACGCTGCCCGCGCCCTCAGCAGCTTCAGCGTCCGGCCGCTCGAGGATAGGGACGAGGAGGGTCGGCTCTGTGTCCGGAGACAGCACGAGCATCGTGAGCCGTTCAGTGATTGCTGTGGGTCGGTACCCGGTGAGCCACAGCAGATCCGGGCCCGGCGTAACAATTACTCCAGCAAGACCGTTCTCTGCAGAGGAGCTCACCACCCGACGCATTCTCGCCGCAAAATCATCGTTCGTGAACGCTGGTGGCACAGGCGGATTCTCGTCGTCATGCAGCCTCCCTCTGACAGCAACGCTAGCCACCACAGCCCTGGCGGCCTCACCCAGCGCGGGTGAAGCCATTCGCGCGCACCGGCAGGGGCACCGATGCTGAGGTCAATCACCACCCACAGCCGACGCTGCAACACTGAGCGGGGCTCTGGACGCCCGCAGACCAATCGCCCTAGGGGGGTGAGAGGGCAGGGCACGCGCTGCAAGCACCATGACTGGCATCCCTCACCCACTCCGCCCCTAGGTTTCCGGCGCTGCCCGCTCCAGAGCCGGAGAACCCGAATACATTGCCGCCGACCGTCGTGTCCGCGACGCCCTCGCCCACCTCATCGATCGGGGCTGACGCTGTCTCGGGCCGTCGCCGGATCTCTTTGTTGGCTGCCTGGTCGTCGCCGTCCGATCGTCCCGTTTAGGGCACGCTGAGCGTCAATTACCGGGTAGACGGCTCGCGAGAAGCCGTAACCGCAAGCGGGTCGACTTACGACACGACTGGCGCGCGTAAGTTCGTTTGCCGCGCCGCTGGGTCTTCAGGGCCCGCGCTCCGCAGCGGCTAGGGCGCGTCGATGAAATAGTATTACGTTTGCGGTCTATCTTCTCGAGTACTTCGTCGGCGGGTTTGGTCCAGATGAACGGATGTTTGCGGGTGTTCCAGCCGGTGATGAAGGCTCGGATCTTGATCGTGAGGTCGCGGACGGAGCGGTAGGTGCCGCGGCGGATGGCTTGGCGTTCGATGATGCCGAACCAAACCTCGACCAGGTTCAGCCACGACCCCGATATGGATGGATATGGATGTCGCGCGGCCAGGGGGTCGCTCGAAGGCCCGTCCCCCTGCTCCAGCCCGACTGCGCGACAGGAAGGACGAGCAGGCGTCCTGGTGGTTGACGGTCGGCTTGCGATGTGTCACGACGTCAGCCTTGTGGTAGACGCCTCGGCCCTACCACGATGCTCTGAGGGGGCCGTCGGTCCTCCTTGAGCGTCACCGTGGCCTCGCCAGCGAAAGGGACGACCACCATGACCCGACAAGCCATCTCCACCAATCGAGCCCCGGCCGCCCTCGGCCCCTACAGCCAAGCGATCGTCGCAAATGGCTGGGTCTTCTGCTCCGGGATGGCCGGAATAGACCCGGCCACCGGCGCTGCTCCGGACGGCATCGAGGCGCAAACCGAACAGGCGTTGATCAACCTTGCGGCAGTTCCGTCGAGGCAGCAGCACCACCCGAGCCCGCGACACCAAGCCCGCCGGTGTCGACGAGGACCTCGACCAGACTGCACGATCTTGGGTCTATCGCCGACCCGCAACGACAAAGGCGGCGCCGTCCGGTTTGCCATGCCTCATCTCTTCAGCCGCCTCAACGAGGTCTACGCGCGGTTAATGCCGGACCCCGCTCCGGCGCGGTCTGCGCCCGCCAACGTGCGGTTGCCCAGGGGTCTGCTGATTTCTATCGACGCGATCGCCGTGTCGCCTACCACCTGACTGGCCCGTTGCCAGTGCGGTGGTCTCGTGCTGTCAATGGCCCGCTGGACGGTCTGTGATCGGCGAAACGCTCTGCGGCCAGGAGCTCATTGAGTGTTGATGCGCTGACTTCGGTTCGGTGCAGGTGGCGATCAGGTGCTCAGCGGCGACCGCCGCTATTGGCAGCCGTGCAGTCCGGGCACGCCGCGGTTGGGCTCGTCCCTTTGCCGATACTCGAACGCTGCGTCTTCACGGGCGACCCGCTCGTCCTGTGGATAGACGTCCGCCAGTGTCGGGAACACGTAATCGCCGAGGGATGCACTCCAGAGTCTGGTGAGCAGGACGCCGACCGGCGCAGCGGTGACCCTCCAAGGTCGAGAGCGCTGCAGCTCCGGCGCCGGGAACCATACCGACGATCTGACCGGCCGTGACCTCGTGTCCAAGTCGCCAGCCGCGCGCTTCGATGTCAGCCCCACACAACTCATTCGCAGTCGACGGTCGTCCTACGACAGCCGTCGTTTGGAAGAGTCAGACGTCGGACCATCGAGTGAGCTTCTCGGTAAGTTCGATGAGGTACTCGGGTGGTCCCGCTTCGGCAAACCACAGCCAAAGTTCGGCGGCATGGATCGGGAACCAGGCCCGTACGCGTGCGGGATCGGCTCCGTAGCCGGAGACGAGAGCATCGATCGACCGGACGTCTTTGAGGGATGCTCCCCACACGGCGCGGGAAAGCTCCCGCAGAGGATCGCCCATGTGCGCCGCTTCCCAGTCGACGATCGCCGTGATGTCGGTTCCCACGGCGAGGACGTTGCCGTCGGTCCAGTCGCCGTGGCAGAAGGCCACGGGACCGGCTGGCGGGATGACCAACGGGAGAGGCGGCCCGCCGGCTTCTCGGTATCGGCGGATGATCATGGCGTCGTCCGGGGCCGGCTGCAGCCCATGCGGAGGTGGGAGTTCGTGCAGCCGCCGCAGCCAGCTCGCGGAGGCGTGGAGCCGAGCAAGTCGCAGCTCAGCGCTCCCGCTGTCAAGGCGTTCGCCCGGCATCAGGGTCATGACGATCGACTCAGTCCGTACCTCGATGAGTTCTGGAACCGGAAGATCTTGATGAGCCAGGTTGCTCAGAGACAAGACCTCGACCTGCAGACGGAACCGATGTCGGAAGCGCTTGTCCACAACAGGCTGTCCGCGGTGCTCCACGACACGGACCTGGCCCACTGCTCCTTGGCGCACCCCCTCATCCTGCGCGATGCTCGGGCGCAACCACGTGCCGCCCGCTTGCAACGGCGTACACGTCGATGCGCCAGCCGGCGTCACCCTTCCCTCCGGGCCGCCCGGTCGTTGCGGTACTCCATCTGTGTCGGCCTGCCCGCGCCGCTTGAGGGTCGTCCTACGGCACGATGTCGTTCATCTTGGACTGCGGATCGCTCTGTAGCGGTGCTCGGAGGCCGAACGTTGGAGGCGGAAAGCCTCAGGGGTACGGATTGCAAGCCGCCGTCGAGCTCAAGGTACCGATTGGGATTGTGCCGTCAGGCGTTTGACTACGTAGATCTTCGTACTGGCTAAGCGGGCGTGCGCGCCCGAGAATGAGGCTCACGTTCCGACCAACAGAGGCGCATGCGATGACGTGGCAGCTGCTCACGGCCTGCACCGCGTACCTGCTCGCCGCGCCCCTCATCGTTTCCGCTCCGGCGCAGGCAGCCCCAACGCCGTTCACCGGACCGGTGCCGGCGAGGGCAACGACGAACCCGAATGCAGTCGACTACAACGGCGATGGGTTCGCCGACCTCGCAATCGGCGGCAGCACGCTGCCAAGGGGGGAAGAGCTCTACCAGGGCACTCTCACAGTGATCTACGGGTCAGCCAGCGGTCTACGCCGGGCCGGGAACCAGTATTGGCGGGCGAGGGACTTCCTGGGCGGACGCGACCTCGACGAGTTCGCGGCCGTATTGGCGCCGGGCGACTTCGACGGCGACGGCTACACCGACCTCGCCGTCGCCAACCGCCCCAGCGGGGACGATCCCGAGCCCCGGCAAGGCGAGGTGCGGGTCATCTACGGATCCAGATCGGGTCTCACGCCCGCGCGCAGCCAGGTATGGAATCCAGAGACCCCGGGCGTACCCGGGAGCTCGGCCATGGAGGAGGACGAGTTCGCCGCCAGCCTGGTGGCCGGCAACTTCGGGCGGGGCCCGCAAGACGATCTCGCGATCGGTGATCCGGCCTATCGCAATCGGCGGGGTGCCGCCACGGTGCTCTACGGTTCGGCCGCCGGTCTGAGCGTGGCCGGGAGTCAGCTGTGGTCGCAGAGCAGCCCGGGGGTGCCGGGTCGGGCGGCGGCCGACGAGGAGTTCGGTAGCGCGCTGGCGGCCGCCAACTTCACCGGCGGCGGCTACGCGGACCTGGCCATCGGCGTGCCGTTGGACCGGGCCCGGCGGGGCGAGGCCGGACCGGGGGCGGTGAACATCTTGTACGGCTCGGCTTCGGGCTTGAGCGCACGGGGCGCCCAATGGTGGAGTCAGGCGAGCAGGGGCATCAAGGGCAACGCCGTGCGTGAAGAGCGCTTTGGTTTCAGTCTGACCACAGGACACTTCGCCGGCCGAGCAGCCGCCGATCTGGCGATCGGCGTGAGATCGGACGAAGCGGCGCGGGAGTTCGGAGGCGCGGTCAACGTCATCTACGGCTCGGCGCGCGGCCTGACGGCTCGTGGTGACCAGCTTTTCAGCCGGCGTACTCGCGGTCTCGAGGACCGGCACAAGCTCGACATCTTCGTCGGAACCACCTTGACTGCGGGCAACTTCGGTAGCGACCCGGGGCGGGGAGACTACGACGACCTAGCGATCGGCGCTACCAACGGCATCGTCCGCGACGGCGCTTCTGCGGACCGCGGCGTGGTCGAGGTCTTGTACGGTCAAGCGGGTGGGCTGTCCGCCAGGCCCAGCCAGAGCTGGCGATGGGGAACGCGAGGGGTACGGGGGCGCACGACGCGACTCAACGGCGACGGATTCGCCGACATGCTGACGGCGGCGGACTTCGGCCGTGGCGGCTTCGACGATCTCGCCGTCGGCGACTCCCTGTATGGGGTCGACGATGATCACTACGGCGCGGTTGGCGTGCTCTACGGCAGCAGCGGCGGTTTGACCGCCCGGGGTGATCAGCTGTGGACAGTTCCGGTGCTCGGTCGCAGCGACCCAAGGTTCTTGGAAAACCTCGGCTGAGTCGCTGAACCCGGTCAACCGAACCACATTCAGGATTCGGATCTGCACCCCGCCAAGGCAACCGCCCCGTTCTCTCTGAACGGTCGGCTTGCGGAACGAACCCCTGTCGAGCGATGCAACGGAGAAGCAGGGAGGGTCAGGGGCGGGATCGCCCCGGGCGGTCTAGGCGCATCGGCGACTCGGACCTGACGCTTCGTCGGCGTCTAGTCGTTGAGGATGAGTCGCTCGATGGCATCTGCGAGCCACTTCTCGTAGCGGTCGAAGGACCACCCGACGTCCTCTGTGAGGAGTCGGGCGACGTGGGGGCTGTACAGCACAAGCAGGCTGGCGGCTGCGTCGTCTCGGCTGACTCGAAGCCCGTGGTCCCCGGCGAGCAGGATTGCGCCAGCTGCCATTTCCGCCCGACGTCGCGCGATCATCGCCTGGTTGAGCTCGGCGAAGTCGGGGTCGACCGCCGCAGCGTCGGAGGTGATCTTGAAGACGGGGAGGACACGTTCGATGATCTTGCGACTGAGCGCCGCGTCCAGCTGGGCCCGGCGGCGTGGGTTGGGTTCGGCTCGGATCGCCTCCGTTTCGGGGTGTTCGGTCACCGAGGTCAGCTGATCGTCCCCGGTGACCGCATTCTCGAGCAGCTCGATCACGAGCTGGCGCTTGTTTCCGAACACCGCGTAGAAGGTCTGGACGGCGACGCCGGCTTCCTCGGCGATCACGCGGATGCTGGTGGCGCCGTAGCCGTTGCTGAGGAAGAGCCGTTGTGCCGCCTCCAGGATGGCCCGGCGGGTCGCCTTCGCCTGTTCGGTTCGCTTGGGGGACACGTAGGTCCGGGTCCCGTTCGAGCCAGCCCTTGACAGTTCCGGCACATCCGTAGAGTATAACTTTAACGATTAAAGTATAACTCTATCGAAATGGGTCGCGACATGTCCGTCACGAAGACCATCGCTGTTGTCGGCGCTACCGGAGCCACCGCCGGGGGCCTCGCTCGGGCGATCTTGTCCGATCCGGACGGCAGCTACGCCTGCCGAGCCATCACCCGAAACCCCGAGTCGGTGGCCGCACGCGCGCTCTCCGATCAGGGCGCCACCGTGGTCGAAGCTGACCTGGACGACTACGACAGCCTGGTGCACGCCTTCGACGGCGCGTACGGAGCGTTCTGCATGACCAACTTCTTCGAGACCTTCTCCGCCGAGCGGGAAACGCAGCAGGCGGCCAACCAGGCGCGGGCGGCGGCTGCGGGAGGGGTGCGCCACGCCATCTGGTCGACTGCCGAGGACACCCGCCGGTGGTACCCGATCGACGACCACCGGATGCCGACGCTGCCCGGCGGATACCGGGTGCCGAACTGGGACGGCAAGGGCGAGGGCGACCGGTTCTTCGCCGCGTCCGGCGTCCCCACCACCTACCTGTTGACGCCGTTCCATTGGGAGGCGTTCGTCTTCGGTCTCGGCGCTCCGCAACCGGGGCCAGACGGCGTCCGCACCCTCGCCATGCCGCTCGGTAAGGCGCGCCTACCGGGTATCGCCGCGGAGGACATCGGCCGCTGCGCCTACTCGGTCTTCCAGAACCCGACACAGTTCGCCGGCGCGACGGTCGGCATCGCCGCCGAACACACGACCGGAGATCAGCTGGCCGCGGGACTCGCAAATGTGTTCGGCGAACCCGTGAGATACCAGCACGTGCCGGCCGAGGTCTTCCGACAGCTTCCGTTCCCCGGCGCCGACCTCGCCGCGAACATGTTCCAATTCGTTGCCGAAGACAACGGCTACGACATTCGCCGCGACGTCGCACTCGCCAGGGTCCTCCACCCTGCCGTGGCGGGTTTCACCGAGTGGGTCGCAGCGACCGGCGAGCGCATGGCGGTCCAGGTCTGAAGTGATCGATGAGCAGCGGCCCGACCCCCGCGTGCAGACCCTGGATGTGTTGATGCTCGCCGCCACCGGAGGTCGTGAACGCTCACCGGAACAGCTCGAGAAGCTCCTGAACAGTGCAGACCTCCGGCTGAACAGGATCATCGAGACGACCGGCCCGATGAGCATCATCGAGGCGATCAACAACCCTGACGACACCGGCTTCGACACGGCGTCGGTCACAGAAAGCTGAAGTGGTCACTAGTGCAGGGTTCGGCGGCGCCACGGGTCATGCCCGCTTTGTTCAGGACGTCGCGCACGCTCGTCTGGTCCGTAAGGGTGCGCGAGGGGGGATTTGAACCCCCACGTCCTTGCGGACACTGGCACCTGAAGCCAGCGCGTCTGCCGTTCCGCCACTCGCGCGTACGGGCCCGCGGAGACCGCGAACCAGCCGAGAAAGGCTAGCACGCGGACCGCAGGGCGACACGAGCCTCGTGATCACGCCGGGGTGACGGTGGAGCGTCCGCCTGCCGCCGGATGCGTCTCTACCGTCACGGTCGCGCAACAGGTTCGGCCTGCAGGCACGGTTCAACGTCCGATCAGGCCAGCCGAGGGCGGCTACGATCTAGGCTGACCGGCGGAGGAGGTGGACATGAGTATCTTCGGGCGATTCGAGCGCAAGGTGGAAGGCGCGGTGAACGGCGTCTTCGCACGCGCCTTCAAGGGCGACGTGCAGCCGGTCGAGATCGCGGCCCGGCTCCAGCGGGAGCTCGACACCGAGGCGAAACTCATGTCCCGCGACAAGCGGCTGGTGCCCAACGAGTTCGTTGTCGGCCTGTCCGAGCACGACTACGACAAGCTGACCCCGTACAGCAAGACTCTCATCGCCGAGCTCGCCGGCGAGCTGAAGACGCACGCCCGCGACATGGGGTACGCGTTCAACGGGCCGATCCGCATCCATTTCGAACGCGACGGCGACTTGCCGACCGGGCGCCTGACGGTCACCTCCGAGGCCGTCGCCGGTCTGAACGAGCAGCCGCAGCACGACCTGGTCGCCGCCGGCCGGACCACCCTGGTGCTGGAGGTCAACGGCCTCCGCCACGCCCTGAAACCACCCGGTTTCCTCATCGGACGCGGCACGGACGCCGACCTGCGGATCAACGATCCGGGCATCTCCCGGCTGCACGCCGAGATCAAGGTGCGCGGTGCCGGTGACCAGGTGTCAGCAGAGATCGTGGACCTCGGCTCGACCAACGGCATCCTGGTCAACGGCCACCGAGTGCCGCGAGCCACGCTCAGCGAGGGCACCCGGATCGAGATCGGGTCGACGCGGATGCTGGTGCACACGCCTGCTGGGCGCTGAAGGCCGATGTCCGAGATCGCGGTCACCGTCATCAAGGTGCTCTATCTGGCCTTGCTCTGGCTGTTCATCCTGTCCGTGGTCTCGGTGATCCGGAGCGACCTCTTCGGCCGGACGGTCCCCGCGCCCGACTCGGCCGATCAGCCACAGCCCCTCGAGGAGCCGCCACCACCGCCCAGGAAGTCGCGGCGCCCGCGCGGCCATCCCCACCGGCTGGCCATCGCGCAGGGACCGCAGGCCGGTCAGTCGGCGGATCTGGCCGCCGGGGTGATCATGATCGGGCGCGGCTCGGACTGCCAGTTGATCTTGGACGACGACTACGTCTCCACCCGGCACGCTCGGGTGGTTCCCGCCGAGCAGGGCCTGTACGTCGAGGATCTGGGCTCCACCAACGGCACGTACGTGAACGGGCAACGCATCACCGCGCCCACCTCCTTTTCCATGCAGGACACCCTCCGGATCGGCAAAACCGTACTGAAGTTGGAGACCTGAGCCGATGAGCTTGCAGCTCCGGTTCGTCAGCCACTCCGAGATCGGCCCCGTCCGCAAAAACAACCAGGACTCCGGTTTTGCGAGCCCGCACCTGCTGGTCGTGGCCGACGGGATGGGTGGGGCGGCCGCCGGTGATCTGGCCTCTGCCGTCGCCGTCGACACGATCAAGGACCTCGAACCTTCGACGGAGTCGAAGCCTGACCCTTCGACCAGCTCAGACCCTTCGACAAGCTCAGGGAGCGAGGAGACAAGCGCAGGGAACGACGGCTTGCAGCGGCTGGCCGGGGCGATCCGCCGGGCCAACGAGCGGATCGCCGACCTGATCACCGACGACTTCAGCCTCGAGGGTATGGGGACCACGGTGACCGGGGCGCTCTTCGACGGGGAGCAGTTGAGTCTCGCGCACATCGGCGACAGCCGCGCGTACCTCCTCCGCGACGGCCGCCTGGAGCGGCTGACCCACGACCACAGCTGGGTACAGTCCCTCGTCGACGACGGGAAGATCAGCTCGGCCGAGGCGGCGGTCCATCCTCACCGGTCGCTGCTCCTGAAGGTTCTCAACGGCCAACCCGCCAACGACCCGGACCTGACCTCCGTACGGGTGCAGGCCGGCGACCGCGTTCTGTTCTGCAGCGACGGCATCTGCGGGCTGGTCGACGACCCCGAGATCGAGACGGCCCTGCGCGTCGCCGACCTGGAGCAGTCGCTGAACCAGCTCGTCGGAGAAGCGCTGGCCGAAGGTGGCATCGACAACATCACCGCCATCGTCGCCGACGTCGTCGAGGCCGACGGGAGCGGCGTGACCGCCGTACTGGGCGCCGCCGCCGAGCGGACGATCCCACCGGTCGGCGCGAAGGCCCGGTCGGCCGCAAACGCCGACGAGGACACCCTGATCAGGGGTCGCCCCGCCGCGCCGGCGGCCACGGCGTCCCCAGGAACGGCACACGAGGCCGAGGACGAGGCGCGCTACAACCCGCAACCTCCGCACAAACGCCGCGTACCGCGCGTGCTCGTCGGGTTGCTGGCCCTCGTGCTCATCGTCGGAGCCGGACTGGGCGCGGGGTACGCCTGGACCCGCAACCAGTTCTTCGTCGGGGCCGCCAACGATCGGGTCGCGATCTACCAGGGTCTCCCGGGAAGTCTGCCGGGCGTCCAGCTCTCGACGGTCTACGAGGTGCAACCGCTCCTGTTGAACACCCTGCCGCCCTACTACCAGAACATGATCACCGGGGGGATCGAGGTCGACAGTCTCGACGCGGCCCGCCGTACGGTGGCCGAGCTGACCGAGACCGCCAAGCGCTGCGCCCAGCCGACCCCGGCACCCAGGCCGACCCCGACGCCGACCCCGACGCCCACCCCGACGCCACGCCCGAGCGTTCCCGTGAACCCGAGCTCGACACCAAGACCTCCGACCAGTCCGAGACCCACGGTTATCGGCCCGACCGTGCCCAGCACCTCCGGCTCGCCCAGCTCATCGGTCCCACCCCGATCCTCGATCAGCCCCATACCCGGCCCCTCGTCCAGCCCGTCGGCCTCGCCCCGGCCGGAGTGCTGACGTGAGCAACTCGTCTCCGGTCACGGTCGTTCCCCGCAAGCGGCGGGGTGCCGAACTGATGCTGCTGATCTTCGCGGTGGTGGTGACGCTGGCGGCCTACGCCCAGGTCGACTTCAACGCGACCGGCGCGCTGTCGCCGCTGTTCGGTTTCGTGGCCGGCGGGGTCGCACTGGGCGCCCTGCTCGCCCACCTCGCGGTCCGCTGGCGCATTCCGTACGCGGACCCCGTCCTGCTCCCCTGCGTGGTCGTCCTGAACGGGCTCGGCCTGGTCATGATCCACCGCATCGACCTGATCAACACCCCTCCGACGCTCGGCGCCCGTCAGCAACTGATCTGGACCGCGATCGGGGTGATCTTCTTCATCCTGATCGCGGTTCTGCTCCGCGATCACCGGCCGCTGCACGGGTACACGTACACGTTCGGGCTGATCGGCCTGATCGTCCTGCTGCTGCCGCTCGTGCCCGGACTGGGTACCGACAAGTTCGGGGCCCAGATCTGGATTCAGGTCGGTCCGTACAGCTTCCAACCCGCCGAGGCGGCGAAGGTGCTGCTGGCCATCGCCTTCGCCTCGTACCTGGTGGAGAAGCGCGACGTGCTCGCGCTGGCCGGTTTCCGGGTGCTCGGCATCGACCTGCCACGGGCGCGGGACCTCGGGCCGATCCTGGTGGTCTGGGTGGTCAGCCTGCTGGTGCTCATCGTCCAGCGCGATCTCGGGACGTCGCTGCTGTTCTTCGGCATGTTCGTGATGATGCTGTACGTCTCCACCGAACGGGCCGGCTGGGCGATCCTCGGCACGCTGCTGTTCGCCGCCGGGGCGTGGTTCGCGTTCGTCATGTTCGACCACGTGAAAATCCGGGTGTGGGCGTGGCTGGATCCCTTCTCCGACTTCGATCGTTACTACCAGGTGATCGTCGCCCAGTTCGGTCTGGCCTGGGGCGGCTTGCTCGGGACCGGTCTCGGTCTCGGGCGCCCCGGCCTGACCCCGCTGGCGCGGAGTGACTTCATCGCCGCCGCGATCGGGGAGGAGCTGGGGATGACCGGTCTGTTCGCCGTCATTCTGATCTACGCCCTGATCGTGGCCCGCGGCCTGCGCGCCGCCCTGCAGTCGCGGGAATCCTTTGGCAAACTGCTGGCCGCCGGCCTCTCGTTCGCCTTCGCCCTGCAGGTCTTCACGATCATCGGCGGCGTCACCCGGTTGCTGCCGCTGACCGGTCTCACCACTCCGTTCATGTCCCAAGGCGGTTCCTCTCTGGTCTGCAACTGGGTTGTTGTCGCGTTGTTGATGGTGATCTCCCACCACGCCCGTAAGCCGGTCGCGACTGCCATCGAGCTCGATTCCGACACGGAGACGACCCAGCTGATGCGAGCGACCCCGTGACGGCGCCGACTTTCACGCGCCAAGCCGCCACGTTTTCCGACCACGGCCGAGTTTCGCGGCACCCGAGACCGTACGAGACGCCGTTATCCGACCGGGGCCGACTTCCGCGGCACCCGAGACCGTACGAGAGCCCTTCCGACCGCGGGCATGTCGTTATCCGTCATGTGGCGGCTAACGCAGCAGAAATCCGGCTCCGACGCTGCGCCGTCCGCCACGTGGCGGAAAACGGCAGCTCGTTCCCGCCGGCCGCCGGAGCACGCCCGTGAACCGGCCCATCCGGCGCGTTGCCTTTGTCGCCATGCTCATGTTTGCGCTGCTGTTCGCCAACGGGACGTACGTGGTGTTGTTCCAGCAGGCGTCGCTGGACGCCAACGGCTTGAACCGCCGCACCCGGGACTCCGAGTTCGCACAAGACCGCGGCGCGATCCTGGCGACGGGACAGGAGCCGATGGCGGTCACCCAGGCGTCGAAGGATCGCTTCAAGTTCCAGCGGGTCTACCCGGAGGACAGGCTCTACGCCGCGGTGACCGGCTTCTACTCCTACGATCACGGCCGGACCGGTCTGGAGAGCACGTACAACAGCCAGCTCGCCGGAACCGACGATTCCCTGTTCGTCCGCCGACTGGTCGACCTCATCACCAATAGGGCACCGCAGGGCGCCACCGTCCAGACGACCATCGAGCCCCGGATGCAGCGAGCCGCGATTGAGGCGCTCGGACGACGCAAGGGTGCCGTGGTGGCGCTCGAACCGACGACCGGGGCGGTGCTGGCGATGGTGACCAGTCCGACGTACGACCCGAACGAGGTCGCCAGTCACGACATCGATGCGGCGAACAAGGCGTACAACCGGCTGGCGAAGGACACCCAACGGCCCTTGTCCAACCGCGCCGCCCGCGAGATCTACCCACCGGGCTCGGTGTTCAAGCTCGTCACCGCCGCCGCCGCGCTCGAGAACGGCTCGAACGCGAACACCAAGGTCGCCTCACCGAACCGCCTCAAGCTGCCGGGCACCTCGGTCTTCCTGCCGAACCAGGGCAGTTGTGGTGGCACCTCGGTCACCATCAACCAGGCGCTCCGCGTCTCCTGCAACACCGCGTTCGCCAACCTCGGCTTGAAGCTCGGGCAGGACAAGCTCCGGGTCCAAGCGCAGAAGTTCGGCTTCAACGCCCGGCACCTGGCCGACCTGAACGGCGTGGCGAGCCAGTTCCCCGACAATCTCGACCCCGCGCAATTGGCGCTGAGCTCGATCGGCCAGTTCGACGTCGCGGCCAGTCCGCTGCAGATCGCCATGGTGAGCGCCGGGATCGCCAACGACGGGGTGGTCATGGAGCCGTACGTGGTCAGCCGGGTGCAGAGCCCGGACCTGAACGCTCTGCAGACGACTCAGCCCAAGCAGGTCGGTCAGGCGATGAGCCCGGGCAACGCGGAGCAGCTGCAGAAGATGATGGTCGATGTCGTCGAGAACGGCACCGGCCAGAACGCGCAGATCTCCGGCGTCGAGGTGGGCGGCAAAACCGGCACGGCCCAATCGGATCCGAAACGGAAACCTTTTGCCTGGTTCACCTCGTTCGCATCGGTGGACAACGAACCGAAAGTGGCGGTTGCCGTGATCGTGGAAGACGCCGACATCCCGCGTGAGGACATCGCCGGCGGGCGGCTGGCGGCACCCATCGCGCGGGCTGTCAT
Organism: uncultured Actinomycetota bacterium; assembly: GCA_963789345.1. Classification (GTDB taxonomy): domain Bacteria; phylum Actinomycetota; class Actinomycetes; order Propionibacteriales; family Propionibacteriaceae; genus Microlunatus. The sequence continues at coordinate 88,272 of CAWBKR010000002.1, forward strand.
GGAGGCGGCCCTGTGAATCCGGACCGAACGCTCCCACGCCGTCGTTTCGCGCCCGGACACCCGATGGCCGAGAATGGCCCGGGGCGGAGAAGGGACTTGAGCCAATGACGAGCGACCCGACCGTGGTCGGAGGCCGGTACGAACTAGGTGAAATGCTCGGCCGGGGAGGCATGGCCGAGGTTCGTCGGGCCGTCGACACCCGTTTGGGCCGGCAGGTCGCCGTCAAGCAGCTGCGGACCGATCTGGCCACCGATTCGACGTTCCAGGCCCGCTTCCGCCGGGAGGCGCAGTCCGCCGCCGGCCTCAACCACCCCACCATCGTCGCCGTCTACGACACCGGTGAGGAGACCGACCCGGTGAGCGGGGTGTCGATCCCGTACATCGTGATGGAGCTCGTCGAGGGCCAGACCCTGCGCGAGGTGCTGCGCGACGGGCGGAAGATCCTGCCCGAGCGCGCCCTCGAACTCACCCAGGGGGTGCTCGACGCGCTGAGCTACAGCCACAAGGCCGGGATCGTGCACCGGGACATCAAGCCGGCCAACGTGATGCTGACCGGCAACGGCTCGGTCAAGGTGATGGACTTCGGCATCGCGCGCGCCGTCGCGGACACCTCGGCGACGATGACGCAGACGGCCGCCGTGATCGGCACCGCGCAGTACCTCTCCCCGGAGCAGGCACGCGGCGAGACGGTCGACGCGCGCTCCGACGTGTACTCGGCCGGCTGCTTGCTCTATGAGCTGCTGGTCGGTCGGCCCCCGTTCGTGGGCGAGTCGCCGGTGAGCGTGGCGTACCAGCACGTACGGGAGGCTCCGGTGCCGCCGAGCCAGCTCGACCCGATGATCACCCCCGAGGTCGATTCCATCGTGCTCAAGGCGCTGGCCAAGGACGCCGACGACCGCTACCAGTCCGCCCGCGAGATGAAGGCCGACATCGGCCGCGTCCTCGCCGGCGAGCAGACCACCGCGATGGTGCCCCGCGTCGCGGAGGAGAACATTCCGACCCGCGTGGTGGCCCCGGTCCCGGCGGCCGTGCCGGAGCCCGAGCCGGAGGAGGAGGAGGAGCCGAAGCGCAGAGTCGGACTGGCTGTTCTCCTGGCCGTTCTGATTGTGGCGCTGCTGGCCGGCGGCGGCTACGCCATCTATCGGGTGCTGCAGCCACCACCGACGCCGCTTCCGGCCATGGTCGCCGTACCCAATGTGGTGACTTACACCGAGGCCCAGGCCAAGGAGCAACTCACCACGGCCGGTCTGGTCGCCAAGGTCGTCGCCGAGAACGGCGCGGTGAACACCAAGAACCAGGTCACGAAGCAGAACCCCGCCGTCGGCACCCAGGTGGAGGTCAACAGCACCGTGACCATCACGGTCAACAAGGGGCCGCGGACCGGAACGGTCCCCGAGGGTCTGGTCGGCCGCAAGCGGGACGCGGTGCGTGATCAGCTCCGCGAGGCCGGGTTCACCAACGTCGAGGAGGCCCCGGCGGAGTCGGAGCCCGTCGACTCCGAGAAGGACGAGGTGCTCCGCCTCAATCCGGCCGAGGGCGCCACCGTTGCGCTGGACGACCAGATCACCATCACCTACGCGACCGGGAAGTCACCGGTGCCCAACCTGGTGAACCGTACGGAGGGTCAGGCCGAGGAGGACGCCGAGGCGCTCGGGTTCAACACGAACAGCAAGACCGAGGTGAGCGACCAGCCGGCGGGCATCGTCATCCGACAGAGTCCGACGGCGGGCACGAAATTGGACCGGGGCGACTCCATCACGATCGTCGTCGCAAAGGCCAAGCCGAGCCCACCGCCGACGACTGCCCCGCCGACCACGCCCCCGCCGACCACGCCCCCGCCGGTGAGCCCGCCGCCGAAGACGCCCAGCCCGACACCCACGCCGAGCGTGAGCACTCCGGGCGGCGGGGCCGGTCAGGGTGACAACTCCGGGCCGGGCGGAGGCGGCGACGAGGGCGACGAGAGCGGCGAAGGTGGCGACGGCTAATAGAACAGGAGTACGAATGAGTGCTACGCTGCGGTTATGACATCCGCGGTTCTGCAGAGTTCGCTCTTCGAGTTCGACGCTGCCCCCCTTGGCCCCGAGCCGGTGGCCGGGTCACATGAGTTCCGGGGCATGGTGCGTCACGAGCTGCCGCGCGGAGCCTGGGTTGATCTGCTGCCGGGCTGGCTGGGCGGCGCCGACCAGCTGTTCGACCGCCTGCTGACCGAGGTTCCCTGGCAGGCCGAGCGTCGGCAGATGTACGAGCGGATCGTCGACGTCCCGCGGTTGCTCTGCTTCTACGGCGCCGAGGATCGGTGGCCGGATCCGCTGCTGGGTCGGGCGAAGGACGCGCTGTCCCGGCACTACGCCGACGAACTCGGCGAGTCGTTCGCCACGGCGGGACTCTGCCTCTATCGAGGCGGGCGCGACTCAGTCGCCTGGCACGGCGACACGATCGGCCGCGGTCGTGCCGAGGACACGATGGTGGCCATCGTCTCGCTCGGATCTCCGCGCTACTTCCTGCTCCGTCCCCGTGGCGGTGGCGCCATCATCAAGCACCGACTCGGGCACGGCGATCTCATCGTCATGGGCGGGTCCTGTCAGCGCACCTGGGAGCACGCCGTACCGAAGACCAACAAGGCCGTCGGGCCCCGGATCAGCATCCAGTTCCGCCCGCAGGGCGTTCGGTAGGGGATCCCTGTCGCCGGCTCTCGATTCGTGGGAGTTTTCTTCCATGGTCCACTACGTCGTCGCTCCTCGATCGATCGCCACCTCAGCCGGAGCGGCGCGATCGTCTGAGGGAAGTGATCTGGCCTGGTGCGGCTTCGGCGACGAAGTGGTGTGGTGGCAGACCGGCGACTCGGCTCGGATGTCTCCGTCGCTACTGGAGTCGGCGCGCACTTCGGGACGGACCGACGAGGGTGACCTCTACCTCGTCGGCCAGGCCGGCAACGCTTTTGTGGACCACTTCCCGGACGCTCGGATCGCGCTGAATCGGGGTCGGTACCTCGCTGTCGTCCTGACCGCGGCGGAGCTACGCGACGTTGAACGGGAGAGCGGAGCGTGCTTCGGCGTCCAGCCGCTACCGGTCGACACGCAGGTCGTGGCGCGAGCCGCCGCCCCCGTCGTACGAGCAGAACCGGCACCCGAGATCGCGGCGCTGACGGACACGGTGTCGGAGGACGAACTCGTCGCCTCGATGACCCGCCTGGCCGACCTCGGCAGCCGCCACTCCCTGTCCACCCAGTTCACCGCCGCGGCGGAGTGGGCGCGGGGGCGGCTCGAATCGTTCGGATTCCAGGTGTCGCTCAGCGACGTCTCGGTGGGCGGCGGGACGAGTCTGAATGTCGTGGCCGACAAGCCGGGCACCGGGGCGAACCCGCGGCTCGTCGTCGCGACGGGACACCTCGACTCGGTCAATCAACGTGGTGGGCCGGACGCGCCGGCCCCGGGCGCCGACGACAACGCCAGCGGAGCCGCGGGGGTGCTGGAGATCGGCCGCGTGCTCGGCGGGGCGATATCGCCGCACGACCTGCGGCTCATCTTGTTCGGCGGCGAGGAGCAGGGCCTGCACGGCAGTAAGCAGTACGTCGCCACTCTCGACGAGCCCGACCGAGCCCGGCTCGACGCGGTCGTCAACATGGACATGATCGCCACCCTGAACGTTCCGCAGCCAGCCGTCCTGTTGGAGGGCGCACCGGTGTCGCAGCAGCTGATGGACGACTTGGCCGCGGCCGCAGACACGTACACCGACCTCGTCGTCGAGACCTCGCTCAACCCGTTCGCCAGCGACCACGTGCCCTTCATCGACGCCGGGCTGCCGGCGCTGCTCACCATCGAGGGCGGCGACAGCGCGAACGTCAACATCCACACCGCCGACGACACGATGGACAAGATCCATCCCCCGCTCGCCGTGGAGATCCTGAAGATGAACGTTGCCGCCCTGGCAACCCGGCTGAATCCCGCGACCCGTCACATCTTCGGCGCTTTCGACGGCGTGTCGCCGCAGAAGTGACGGGTCCGGTGGCGGCGGGACGGACGAAGGAGCCCCAGACCGGATCACTTGGGTCACGGGGTTAGCTCCGGCATTTCTCTCGTGGTCGAGAGTTCTGCCGGAGCTAAACGGGGCTCACCTGCGGTAGGCGTTGATCCGGATGACGTCGAACTCGGTGGTCGGCGTCTGCGGGCTGGTGAAGCGGGCATTGGGCAGGTACAGGTACTTCTTGTACGCCGCGACGGTGGTGGGCACGTCGAACTTCTTGTCGGTCAGGTTGGCCAGCAGACGCCCCCGGGTTCCGGACTTGTTCAGCCTGACAACCGCGACGTTGTTGTCCCGATTCTGCACCGCGTACAGGATGCGACCCTGAACCAACAGCCCGTCCCCGTTGGTCAGCACCGCGCCACCGAGATTAACCCGTGTCGCATGCCCGGTCCTTGGATTGACCCGGAACAGGTAGCCGGTCGGCGACTGGACCACGAGGAGAGCTCGACCGTCCGGGGTCAGGGCGATGCCGTTGGCGCCGAAGCCTGCCGGTTGCACCCAGTCACCGGTCAGCGGCAACGTCTTGACGTCCGACCCAGCGGCGGGCCGGCCACGGCGGTCCCGCGGCACGACGTACAGCTGCGGCTGCTGAGAATCGGTGAACCAGGCGCCGTAACGCGACAGCACCACGTCGTTCACGAAGGTCGGACCGGTCGTGAAGGCGTAGTTCCGGACGGTCCGCCCACTCCTGATGTCGATCACCCGGCCGGTCCCAGCCGGGCCGCCGGCGACGTAGAGGAGCCCGCGCTGGTCTGACTTGAGCCCGATGGACGGTGTCCCGGGACCCTGACTGATGATCTTCTGCTCGCCGGTCTTCAGGTTCTTGGCGAGGATGTCCCCGTCGGCGCGAGAACCGAGGTACGCCACCGGCCCGGGGCCGATGGTGATCCCTTCGGGCAGGAACCCGTCCGGCAGCGGAAAATCGTTGACCAAGGATCTTGACGTGGCCGACGCCGCGGCGGTCGGGACCGCCAACGCCAGGCCGAGGAGGAGAACCACAAGCAGCCGTGCAATCGAGCGCTTCTTCATTGAGTGCTGCCCTTTCGCTGACACCGGCGCGGCCGGTGGGGTGCCTAATTGACCGCTCAACCATAAGCACAAATCACGCCCGCGTTCCTGTGCAAGTACTGTGAGTTCTCGACTCTCAGCCGGTCGACATCAAGGGCGCGAGGCCGACCGCACGAGCCGGCGCCTCGTCGTCGCCGCAGATCGCCAGCCAGTTCCCGAGCATCTGGTAGCCGCCCTCGGTCAGCACCGATTCCGGATGGAATTGGACCGCCTCGACCGGGAGGCTGCGGTGCCGGACCGCCATGATCACCCCGCTCGGTGTCGTGGCGGTCACCTCCAGCTCCGCGGGCAACGTCGCCGGCTCGATCGCCAGGGAGTGATAGCGGGTCGCCGTGAACGGCGAGGGGAGCCCCGCGAGAACCCCGGCGCCCTCGTGGGCGATCAGCGACGTCTTGCCGTGGAGGAGCTCCGGCGCCCGATCGACCACTCCCCCGTACGCCACCCCGATGGCCTGCAGACCGAGGCAGACTCCGAAGATGGGCCGCTCGCCGCCGTGGTTCTTGACCAGGTCGACGCACACTCCAGCTTCTTCGGGCGTGCCGGGGCCGGGTGACAGGAGGACCCCGTCGAAGTCCGCGACGAAGGCCGCATCCGCGAACCGTTCGTCGTCGTTGCGCCAGACCTCGACCTCGGCGCCGATCTGGGCGAGGTACTGCACGAGGTTGTAGACGAACGAGTCGTAGTTGTCCACGACCAGGATCCGGGCCATGCGGACAGTATTTCAGCCGGTTGCGATCACTGTCGTCTCCGCAGCGATCCGTCAGATCTGCGGCGACACGCCGTCGAAAGCGCCGAAGATGTGACGGGTCGCGGGTTTTTAGGTCGGGATCAGCGAGACCTTCACGGACTTGTCACCCGCGGCCACCAGATCGAGGCCCTCCTGGAACTGCTCGAGCGGCAGTTGGTGGGTGACGATCTTGTCCATCGGCAGGACCCCCGACTCGAGGATCTTGACCGCCGCCGGCCAGCAGTAGGGGCCGAGGTGGGCTCCGAGGACGTCGAGCTCCTTGTCGTCGCTGATGATCGACCAGTCGACGCTGACGTCACTGCCGAACACGCTGTACTCGACGTAGCGGCCGAGCTTGCGCAGGATGTTGAGGCCTTGGGGAACCGCGGACGGGTGCCCGGTTCCCTCCAGGTACACGTCCGCCCCATACCCGTCGGTCAGCTCATTCACGATGCCGATCGCGTCCTCGGAGGCGACGTTGACGGTGAGGTCGGCGCCGCATTCCTTGGCCAGTTGGAGCTTGGCCGGGGAGACGTCGAGGGCGATGACCCGCGCCGGGCTCTTGGCTCGGGAACCGGCCACCATACCCAGACCGATCGGTCCGCAGCCGGCGATCACGACCGTGTCGTCGAAGGTCATCCGGGCGCGTTCCACGGCGTGCAAAGCGCAGGACAGCGGTTCGACGAAGGCCGCGTGCGCCGGGGCCAGATCCGCCGAAATCTTGTGCACCAGCGCATCCGCGGAGTAGATCATGTAGCTCGCCATCGCTCCCGGTGTCCGGCGCTTGAAGCCGTACAGATCGTGCGGTGCGCACATGTGGTACTCCCCGCGCAGGCAGTAGCGACACTTCCAGCACGGCACGATCTGCTCGCTGGTCACCCGGTCGCCGACGTCGATGCCCCACCGGGTCGCCGCCTGGTCGTCCAGCTGCACCACTGTGCCGACGAATTCGTGCCCAGGAATGACCTCGGTCTCGGCCCAGGCCGGCCGGTTGGCGTCACCCCAGAACTTGGCGGCACCGTGGTAGCACTTCAGATCGCTGGCGCAGATGCCCACCGCGTCGACCTTGATGAGGGCCTCACCGGGCCCGGGTCGCGGCACGGCAACCTCCTCCAGGGCGTACTTCTTCGGGCCGTGACAGATCACGGCCTGCATGGTGTCGGGGATTTCTCTGTTCGCGACGGTCATGTGCCGAACCTCCTCAGCCGGGCGGATCCTCTCAGGACCTTAGTGGCCTCTCCAGCACGTCAGTCAGCGCGGGGTGCCACTCGGCGAGGAGTTGTCCGGCGGCCGAGCGTGCTGGAGGTCCAGCGAGCCTCGATAACCGGGGAACTCCGCCGCGTCCTTGGTGGTCTCGCGATAGACCAGCGCGTACGCATCGACGTACTGCCGATAGATTTGGAGCGCCGGGGACGCGGCCAGAGCGGCGCGCAGACCGGCCGGTTCGCCGATGGCACTGATGACGTAAGGCGGGGCGTACGGCACGCCGTGGAGCACGACGGTGTTGCCGACGCACTTGATCCCCGTGGTGGCGATCACCCGTTGCCCCTGGATCGTCATCGCCTCCGCGCCGCCGGCCCACAACGCGTTGACCACCGCCTGGATGTCCTGTTGGTGCACGACGAGCAGGTCGGCGTCCACTCCCTCGGCGCGAACCGAATCGGGGGCGTCGTCCAAGGTGACCGTAACCGCGGGGCCGGTGACCGCGGTCAGACCGGCCACTCGACGCTCCCGGATCTCCGCCGCGTCGAGGCCGGAGTTGTTGGCCGCGCCGACGCTGAGGTCCTCCACCTCGGTCCGGATCTCGGTGAGGCGGGCGGTCAGGTCGGCGTTCCGCTTGGCCTGCGCCTGCACGAGGCTGACCAGGTCGGTGTTGCGGGCCGGGCGGAGATCGATTCCGCGCGCGTTGGCGGCACCGATGACCATCAACAGGCCGGCGCACAGACAGACTCCGACGGTCGCAACCCGGCCGCCGGCGCTGGTCGAGCGCTTCCGCCGTTCGGCCCGGTCAGCGCGGCGCAGGGCCACCGCCGCACGCCGAAGCCTCGCACCGATCGGAATGGCTCACCCCGTCGCTTGTAGGACCTTCTGGGAAACTGTGACTACGCTACCTACTCGAGCAGTCAGGAGAAGGTGTGCCCGAATCGAGAGTCCGCAAGTCTGCCGAGGACAAGAAGAGGAAGCGGAGCGCCGCCGAGGCGAAGCCGAAGAAGATCAAGGCGCCCGGCAGCCGCCGCTGGGTGCCGCCGACCTTCATCACGGTGGGCCTGCTGGGTGTCGCGTGGCTGATCACCTACTACGTCGCCGGGACGTACATCCCGTTCATGAGCGACCTCGGGAACTGGAACATCCTCATCGGGATGGGCGGGATGGCCGCGGCGTTCGGAATCGCCACGCTCTGGAAGTAGCAGTTGAATTAGTTCGCCGTCCGAAATCACAGCTGTGTGATTAGTCCACACTGTGGAGAACTGCTGTGGATAACTGAGGAGTCTCCCGACGTCGCGATCGGTCGGCGGAAAGGGAAGAGTCCGACTCGGCCGGACGCACAGGAGACTCCCGCATCATCATGACGGCTGGAGGCCGGCATTCCCCGGCGAGCGGCCAGGCGTGTTTCCTGTGAATCTCGCGGGCAGACCCATCACATCAGTTCGGGCTTGGTCATGAACCAGTCACCGTCCACCCGATCACGGGAGCGCCGGCAGAAGAGGATCACCGCGAGTCCGGCGGCCAGGGTGGCCGGCCAGGCCCAGCCGAGCACGACCGGGGCGCCGGCGATCAGCATCATGATCCACCCGTTGAGGACGAGCGGCACACTGATGGCCAGCATCCACCCGAGGATGATCACGATGCGGAAGAGCCACTTGTTCATGTCGTTGGTCGCCAGCGTCCACAGCGTCAACACCGCCAGGAACACGCCGCCCTCGTTGAGCGCGAGGCCCAAGTAGGTGATGTTGAGGCCGAGGTCCACCAGTCCCGTGTCGTTCGCCGGAACGTACGGCGCCTGGACGCCGAGGAAGAAATTGGCGGTCGGGACCAGCCAACGGCCGTTGTCCGCACCGAGCAGGGTGATGTTCGGCAGGGTCGCGCTCAACACGACGAGCACCCCGATCGCGATCGTCACCCACACTCGGGCCGGCATCAGGACTCGGCGGTCACCGCAAGCTGGATGTGCGCGGTCACCGCGTCATGCAGCTTGATGCCGACGGTGTGCGAACCGAGCGTCTTGATCGGCTTCCCGATCTCCACCGCGCGCTTGTCGACGGCCGGGCCACCGGAGCGCTTGATGGCCATGGCCACGTCGGCGGCGGTCACGGCGCCGAACAGCTTGCCGGCGCCACCGGCCCGGACCGGGAGCGCGACCTGGAGACCCTCGAGTTGAGTCCGCACCTCCTGGGCGTGGTCCAGGTTGCGGATCTCGCGGGCGTCGCGGCTCCGCTTGATGCCGTCGATTTGCTTCTCGCCACCCTTGGTCCAGCGGATGGCGTAACCCCGCGGCACCAGGTAGTTGCGTCCGTAGCCGTCCTTGACCTCGACGATGTCCCCGGCCAGACCGAGGTTGTCGACGGGTGCGGTCAAAATGAGCTTCATCTCACCTTTCTCCGATCAGCGCGCCGTGGAGGCGTACGGCAACAGGGCCACCTCGCGAGCGTTCTTGATGGCGATGGCGACCTTGCGCTGCTCCTGAACGGACAGGCCGGTGACCCGGCGTGCCCGGATCTTGCCGCGCTCGGAGATGAACTTCCGCAGCGTCGCCGTGTCCTTGTAGTCGATGTGCTGACCGGCGCGCAGCGGGTTGGACTTCTTCTTCACCTTGCGCTGGACGGGTGGGTTGGTGGCCATTGTGGTGCTCTCCTTCTCGAGCCCGACGTTGATCGTCGGAATGTGCCGTGATGGTTGTCTCTAGTATTCGACCCTGCGACAAGCGCAGGGCGGGAGATCGATCAGAACGGTGGTTCGTCGCTCTGCGGGGTGCTCCAGGGATCGGAACTCTGCGGCCGGCCCCCACCCGATCCGCCCGATCCGCCGGTGGCCCAGGGGTCGTCGCCGCCGCCCTGATTGGGCGCCGGCCGCGGGGCGCTCTGACCACCGCCGCCGCCCCCGCCTCCACCTCCGGAGGTTCGGGTCACCCGGGCCGTGGCGTAGCGCAGGGCAGGACCGATCTCGTCGACGTCGATCTCGAAGACCGTACGACGCTCACCCTCGCGGGTTTCGTAGCTGCGGGACTTCAGCCGACCCTGGACGATGACCCGCATGCCCTTCTGGAGCGACTCGGCGACGTTCTCCGCCGCCTGCCGCCAGACCGCGCAGTTGATGAACATGGCGTCGCCGTCGCGCCACTCGTTGCTCTGCCGATCGAACGTGCGGGGCGTCGAGGCGACCGTGAAGTTGGCCACCGCCGCCCCGGACGGGGTGAAGCGCAGCTCCGGGTCGGCGGTCAGATTGCCGATGAGGGTGATGACGGTTTCGCCTGCCATGTTCTCTCCGTGTTATGCGAGTGCCGATGAATGCTGCTCAGCGTGCCAGCCGGCGGCGACATCCGGCAGCCGGTGAGCGCACATCTGTGGATAACGTCAGCTCTGATCTCAGTGCTTGAACTCAGCGGGCATCCGGGCGGATGACCTTCACCCGCATGATCGACTCGTTGATCTTGAACTGGCGATCGAGTTCCTTGACGTCGGCCGGCTGCGCGGTGACATTGATGACCGCGTAGATGCCCTCGGCCTTCTTCTGGATCTCGTACGCCAGGCGGCGTCGGCCCCAGATGTCCAGGTTGTCGACGGAGCCACCACCCTTGGTGATGACTTTCAGGTACTGCTCGAGCGTCGGCTGAACCGACCGCTCCTCGGTATCAGGGTCGAAGATGACCATGACCTCATAAGGACGCATGCGCGAACTCCACCTCCTCTGGTCTCGGCGGCCACGGGACGTCCCCGGGGCAGGAGGGCGAATGCTGTTTCACCAAGGCGCCGCCGGACAGGGCCGGGTCGACGCCAACGGAGAAGACTACCCGGCGCCACAGCGGCTGGCGAATCGTCGCGGCCCACCCTCCGAAACTGTTAACAGTTTCCGAACGGGAGCGCTCCCACCGGCCTCGAATCAGAAAACTGTTAACAGTTTCCGGGTTTTCCGGGTTTGGGGCCCCAGTTTCGGGTTAGGGGCCGGCCGCCCCGCCCGGGTTCAGGGGGCCGCGGCCTTGACGGCGAGTACGGGCCGGCGAACGGTGAGCAGGATCCGGCTGGCGGCGCTGCCGAGGATGAGCTTGCCGACAGGGCTGCGGCGGCGGAGGCCGATCACGATGAGGGCGGCGTCCTCCTCGTCGGCGATGGTGTCGAGGTGCTCGGCCACATCACCGCCGAAGTCGGTCTGCCGGAGCTCGGCGGGTACGTCGAGGTCGGCGAGCTCCGCCCGCAGCTCATCGGCGGCCGAGCCTTGGACGTACCGGTCGTCCACCAGCGAGTCCCCTCGACTCGTGTTGACGACCACGAGCTTCACGCCGCGGACCCGGGCCTCCGTGAGACCCCGCTCCAGGGCCGCCCGCCCCTGCGGTCCGGGCACATAGGCCACCACGACTGCGCTCATACCCGCTCCATCTCCTTGACCCCCCGGCGTCGTTGGATGAGCCGCCACAACGGCGGACCGAGCACGGCCAGCAGCGCCACGAGATAGACGATCCGGCTGAACCAGCTCTCGACCAGCACCCCGAGGTTGCCGTCGCTGATCGCCAGGGCCCGTCGCAGGTTGGTCTCGGCCACCGGCCCGAGGATCAGACCGATCACGGCCGGCGCGATGGGCCAGCCGAACCGGCGCATCAGGAAGCCGACCAGACCCAGAGCCAGCATCAAGACCAGGTCCAGCGGATCGGCGTTCACCGCGTACGCGCCGAGCGAGGCGAACAGCAGGATCCCGGCGTAGAGGTACGGCCGTGGGATCTTCAGCAGCTTCACCCAGATGCCGACCAGCGGCAGGTTCAGCACGAGCAGCATCAGGTTCCCGATGAACAACGAGGCGATCAGCGTCCAGACCAGCGTGGACTCGGTGGTCAAGAGGGTCGGGCCCGGCTGGATCCCGTACCCCTGAAAGGCGGCCAGCAAGATCGCGGCGGTCGCCGAGGTCGGCAGACCGAGGGTCAGCAGCGGCACCAGTACGCCGGCCGCGGCCGCGTTGTTCGCGGCCTCCGGCCCGGCCACACCTTCGATCGCGCCTTTCCCGAACTCCTCGGGATGCTTGGTCAGCCGTTTTTCGGTCGCGTACGAGAGAAAGGTCGGGATCTCGGCCCCGCCGGCCGGTAGCGCCCCGAACGGGAAGCCGTACGCCGTCCCCCGCAGCCACGGCTTCCACGAGCGCTTGAAATCATCGCGCGACAGGAATGAGCCCTTGCTGCTCATCACCTGCACCGGCCCGTGCCGCAGACGGGACGCCACGTGCAACGACTCGCCCACCGCGAAGAGGGCCACGGCCACGATCACGACGTCGACTCCGTCGGCCAGCTGCGGGATCCCGAAGGTGAAGCGCTGCTGCCCGGTCAGCAGATCGGTTCCGACCAGACCGAGGAACAGACCGACGCACAGCGAGGCGAGCCCCCGCAGTGGTGAGGATCCCAGCACGGTGGCCACCGTGAGGAAGGCCAGCAACGCGAGCGCGAAGTAGTCGGCCGGCCCGATCTGGATGGCCAGTTGCACGACGGTGGGTGCCACGAGGGCGAGCAGGAGCGTCGCGATCGTGCCGGCCACGAACGAGCCGATGGCCGCGGTCCCGAGCGCGGCCGCGCCCCGGCCCGCCTTGGCCATCTTGTTGCCCTCGAGCGCGGTCATGATCGAACTCGACTCGCCCGGGGTGTTCAGGAGGATCGACGTGGTCGAGCCGCCGTACATCCCGCCGTAGTAGATGCCGGCGAACATGATGAAGGCGGCCGTCGGATCCAGCACGTACGTGATCGGCAACAGCAGCGCCACCGTCATCGCCGGCCCGATGCCGGGCAGCACACCGACCGCGGTGCCGAGCAGGACGCCCAACAGCGCGAACAGCAGGTTGAGCGGCGTGATCGCCTCCGCGAAGCCGCCGGCAAGCTGACTCAGTGCTTCCATGGCCTCAGAGCCAATTCGTCGCGAGTTCGAGGAGGATCCCGCCCGGCAGCAGGACCCCGAGCGCCTTGACGAAGATCAACCAGATGATCACCGAGGTGACGGCCCCGATCAGGAGCGGTCGGATGATGCCGCGGGCCCCCAACGCCCAGGCGATCACCCCGAACATCAACGTGACCGACAGCGGCCACCCGATCACGTTGATCAACAACGCCTGGCCCAGGAAGGCCACGGCGATGATCCCGACCGCCCGCCATGAGGTCGTCGCGTACGGGTCGATGTCCTCGCCCTCCTCCTCCGGACCGCGATCGCCCAGCAGGATCCGGACGGCCAACGCGCCGCCGACGAGCACCGTGGCGCCGCCGATCAGGTAGGGGAAGAAGCGCGGCCCGACCGTGTTGGACGAGCCGGGGATGGTGATGTTCCCGGCGTCGATGATCAGGTAGACCCCGACCAGCAGAAGGACGACACTCAGGGCGAGCTCGCCCCAGTTGCGCTTCGGTGCCGGCGGCGAACCGTTGCCGGCCGGCTCCTGCTCAGTCTGCGCTTCGGCCGTCATGTCAGTCCGATCTCTTTGAGGATGGCCTGTACGCGGGTCTGCTCCTCGGCCAGGAACGTCGCGAACTGCTCACCGGGCTCGAACTGGTCCTCCCAACCCTGTTTCTCCAAGACCTCCTGCCATTCCGGGCTGCCGTGCATCTGGGTGACGAGAGTGATCAACTTGTCGCGAGCCTCAGGCTCCATGTCGGGGTGCGCCAGTACGCCGCGCCAGTTGGACACCTCGACCTCGAAGCCCGCCTCTTTGATGGTCGGCACGTCGGGGACCTGCGGCGACCGCTCGGCGCTGGATACTGCCCAACCCTTCAGGTCACCGGCGACCACCTGCTCGCCGTACTCACCCACGCCCGATATGCCGGCCGCCACCTTGTTCCCGAGTAGGGCGGCCAGCGACTCGCCGCCGCCGGAGTAGGCGATGTAGTTGATCTGCTTAGGATCCACGTCGCCGGCCTGGGCCAGCAGCCCGGCCAGGATCTGGTCCGTACCGCCGGCCGATCCACCCGCGACCGGCAGCCGGCGCGGATTCTCCTTCCAGGCGGCGACGAACTCCTTCAGGCTGCCGTACGGAGAGTTCTTCGGCGCCACGATGATCTCCGCCTCGCCGATCAGCCGGGCGATCGGGGTGGCCGCGGTGACGGCAACCGGCGATTCGTTGGTCTCGACCGCGCCGAGCATGACCAGACCCATCATCATCAGCAGCGCGTTGTCGGTCTCCCGGCTCAGCTGGCCCAGCCCGATCGTGCCGCCGGCGCCTGTGACGTTGAAGACCTGCACGTTGCGCGACAGCCCGGCCTGCTGGATGACCCGCTGCATCAGTCGCGCGGTGGTGTCCCAGCCGCCGCCGGGGCTCGCCGGGGCCATGATCCGCAACCGGGAGAGGTCGCCGCGCGTCGCGATCGTGCCGGCGCAACCCAAGCTCGCCAGCACCGGTGCGCTCAACGCACCAGCCAGCAGGGTCCTCCGGGTAACGCGCACACCGCTCCTCGAGCCGACGTCCTCGTCTTCTTCGGACGCTACACCCGCTCTCCCGCCGGCGTGCTGCACCCACACCGCAAGCCACCTCCACAGCTGCTCGGGCTCGTCGGATCTGCCCTATCTGCAGATAGAGCAGGAGCGACGAACCCGAGCAGGTGGAAAGGTGAGCCAGGGGCTACTCGTAGACGTACAGCTGGTCGCCGGGGAAGATCCAGCTGAGCCCGTCGCGGAGGCGGTCGCGCCATGACTCCCAGTTGTGCCCGTCGCGGGACTCGGCGTAGTTGATCCGCATCCCCGCCTCGGTGAACACCGGCACCATGGAGCGGTTGTAGACGATCAACGGCTCGTAGACCCCGCAGGACAAGAACATCCGGTCGCACACCCGCTTCGGCTTGCGCCGGTAGCGGTTCATGAACCGCACCACCGGGTCGAAGTCCGGCGCCTCGGGGTGGGTCTCGCCGATGTCGGTGAACACGAACGAGCCGGACTGCAGCAGCAACGATCCGTACGTCTCCGGGTAGCGGACCGCGGTGCTCAACGACGCGATCGCGCCGAAACTCGACCCCATCAGGCATCGCCCGGACGGATGCGCGATGAGCGGGAACTGCTCCTCGAGCTGCGGCACCAGCTCCTTGGTGATCCACCGTGCGTGCGGACCACTGTTCGGGTACTCGGTCAGCCGCTCGCCCGGGTACGTGAAGGCCACCACCGTCGCCGCCATGTCCATCCGGTGGACCAGGTTGTCCAGCACGGTCTTCATCGACGCGTACTCGAGGAAGTCGCCGCCGTCGTGCACAACGAGCAACGGGTACGAGGTGGCGGTGCCGAACCGCGCCGGCAGGTAGAGCGTCACGCGGTTGTCCCGCCGCTGGGCCTGACTGCGGACCATCAGCTCGACGAGGTCCCCTTGCCGCGCGTCGGGGTCGAACAACGCCCAGTCCGGCACCGCGTAACCGGGCCCGTAGCACACCGACGAGTCCCCGACGGGGCTGCGCGCGATCCGGGGATTGTGCGGGTCGTTGAACCGCTCCCAGTGATCATTTCCGTGATCAGTTCGGCGCAACTCGAACTGGTACTCGATGCGGGAGTCCGGCGGGATCTCCACCACGACGTACCAGAGGTCGGTGCCCTCGATCCGACGCATCGCCAGGTTGCTGTCCAGACCCACCACTCGGTGCCGGACGAACACCGCATCGGCGCGGGTCCAGGCCACGAACGTGCAGCGCTCACCCTCCATGATCGGAAACTCGTGTCGGTCGAAGAACCGGTGCAGAGTCTCGTCGTCGAGCGTCGGACTCTCCCGCAGCCGGTTGATGGCCAGTTTGCGACCCTTCACCGCTGACCCAGCTGACGATCTAGCCATCGGCGCCCTCGACGATCACGTGTCCGTCTCCGTCGATCCGCCGCGCACCCGCCGGCAGCGGCTGTCCGTCATCAAGATCAACGCGTACGCCGTCGGGCAGCAACAAGCACACGCGCGGCGCGAACCGCCGAGACAGCAGGGACATCTGCGCCGGCTCGCTCAGCCGCAACCGACGGCGTGGGTGGGGAAACGGGAGGACACCGGTGAACGCCCCCAGCCCTTCGGCGTAGACCTCCGGATGCTGGCGCCCGGAAGGCCCTTGATCATGGAACAGCACCACCCGCTCGGACAACGCCATCGCCCCGGCCGACCAGGTGATCACCGGTTCCTTGATCATCGCCGCCAGGCCGAAGATGTGCAGCAGGTGCAGCAGGACGCCGACGTGTCCGCCGGTGACGACCATGCCGGAACAGTCGTCGACCAGGTCCGCCAGGTCGGCCCGCTGCTCCGCGACACTGCTGCGGTCGCCGATCCCGGTCTCGGCGTAGAAGGCTGCCCGGGCCTCGCCGACTCTCACCAGGTGCCAGCGATCCAGATCCTGAATGACACGGACGGCATCGACCTCCGCTTCGGCACGTACATCCGCCATCTTGTTCCGCCGGGTCACCCCCTCTGCGGCGGCCAAGGCGTGACCCAGCCGCATCGCGTAGACCTCTTGGCGCTCCGTCAGCAGCTCGTACAGTCGGCGCTCGGCGGCGGCGTACTCCGGGTCGGCAGTGATCATCTCCTGCCACCGCGCGTGGAGGGCCAGATTGCGCATCCGGCCGCCGAGAACATCGTTGAGCTCGGCGGTCTCAGACTCGCGCTCCTGCCAACCGGCGCTGATCGTGGCGATCGGCCCGTCGGGTAGCAGTTCGCGGACGGCCGACCGGGCCGCCGACGTCCGGCGTTGCGGACCCAGCACGGTCACGTTCATGGAATCGGTTCGGAATCTGGATCGACAGCGTCAGCCGGCGTGCACGGTGATCGACTCGCCCACGTCGTTGAGCATGCCCCGCAGGACGTCGTAGTCCGGATGCTTCATCCGTACGTACGCGTTGGCCATGTAGCCGGCCTCGACCGGCTGGGTCGGCGTGCCCGGGTCAGGCAGATGGGCGTCGAAGACATATTCGCCGTACCGGGCCTGCACCTCCTCCACGCCGTCGTACCCCCGGATGGCCCCGTCCGCCGTCGGGCGGAGGGCGATCATGCCGGCCGCGTACCGACGGCTCGGCCGCGACCTCGTCGATCCGTGCGCGACGGCGTTCGCCCACTCGGCGTAGATGTCGATCTCGTTGCCCTCCGCGTAGAGATCCCAGGCGCCGACCCCGGACGGACGGCAGCCGATCTCGGAGAACCGCAGTCCCTTGGGTCCGAAGAACCATTCCATGTGGGTCGCCGAGGTGCCGATGCCCAGCGCCTCGTTCACCCGCCGGCCCAGCTCCTTGAGTTCGTGGTAATCCGCCGCGCTGTCCACCCGATTGGTCGAGACGAACTGTGGTGAGATCCAGCGGGTCCGCATGGCCTCCAGCACACCGGGGTAGTAGTGCGAGACGAACTCGAAGTCGGGCGCGCCGTTGATCGACAGGGTGTCGTAGAAGCCCTCATGTCCCTCCACGAACTCCTCGATGGCCACCGACGTCGCACCCGTAGCGCCGAAGGTCGCCAGGGCCGCCGCCAGCTCGGTGTCGGAGTCGACCCGAGTGGTGCCGGCCGCCCCCGCGCCCGACCGCGGCTTCAGGATCAGCGGATATCCGACCGCAGCGGCGAAGGCACGGGCCTCGTCGGCGGAATCGATGCCGGCCGAGGCAGCGGTGGGGACGCCCGCCGCCCGCAGCACCTCTTTCATCGAAGGCTTGTCGCGGCACAGCCAGGCGGTCCGCAGGCTGGTGCCGGGGATGTGGCAGGCCTCGCGCACCTCCGCGGTGGGCAGGATGTGCGCCTCGACGGTCGCCTCCAGCCGATCGACCCAGACCTTGTCCTGAATCCACTCGACCGCATGCCGGAGCGCACCGGTGTCGGTGACCGAGCCGATCTGGTGATAGTGCTGCATCCAGCCGCGCAACTCGTCGTCGAGCCAGTCGCCAGGCCGTTCTCCGATGCCGATCACCGTCGCGCCCACCGAGACCAGCCCGCGTACGAACTGCCGCTGGTTCGCCGGAAAAGCCGGCTCGACGAAGATCACGTTCATGCTTCGGAGCCTATCCCCGCGGGGTCGACGAAACGTCGCCCGGACGCACAGGATGGCGTAGGCCATGGACCCTCCCGACGATAGGCTGCAGGCTCCTCGATCAGCGACCGCAGAAGGAGACACGTCATGGCCACCTATCAGGCCCCGCCGCCCGGCGCCACCGGGGAGGATCCCGGGCGCACGATGGGGATCGTGGGATTGATCCTGGCGATCTTCTGCAACCTGATCGGGCTCGTCGTCAGCATCATCGCCTACAACCGCTCGAAGACCGCCGGCTACAAGAACAACATCGCCTTGGCCGGCATCATCGTCGGAGCGGTCCTCTTCGTCATCGGCCTGATCGTCAACTTCACCATCCTGCCCGGGATGATGCGCGCCCGCGGCTGAGTTGTCCGGCTCACGCACGCTGTGCTGTCCGGGCTCGCGCACGCTCCGCGCCCCATGGCTCGGTCTTCCTCTCTCACTCGCAGACAAGAAACGCGTCTGCTCCTTCGCTCCTCCAGACCGAGCCGGCGCTGCGCCAACGACGCTCGCCGGGTAGGTGGCTCATGACGATCTTCCCGAAGGAGGATGCCGGTCCGCCGCAGGATCCGGCCCGGAGTCTGGGCATCATCGGGCTCATCTTCTCCGTCTCGGGGGTGTTCTGCGGGCTGGTCGGACTGGCCGGGGCGATCATCAGCCTGGTGGCCTTCAACCGATCCCGGAAGGCCGGCTTCCAGAATCGGTGGGCGTTGGCCGGCATCATCGTCGGTCTCTCGTTCTTCCTGATGGCCGCGGTTCTGTTCCTGTTCTTCCCGACGACGGCGCCGCTTCCTCCGCCGTGACCCGGGAGCCCAGACGGCCGTCACCGACGGTGACTAGAGTCGCCGGATGGACAGTCTGCTCATCGGCGCCCACGGGGACCAGGCCGATCCGCTGGCGGAGGCCGAGGCCCGATCGGCAACCTTGGCGCAGTTCTTTCTCGGCGATCCCCAGGGGTGGAAGGGGCCCAAGGTCGCCTATCCCGGCGGAGCGGAGGCGCTCCGGGCGGCGGCCGAGTCCGCGGAGATCCGCCTGTACGTACACGCGCCGTACGTCTTGAACGTCGCGACCAGCAACAACCGCATCCGAATCCCCAGCCGCAAGCTGCTCCAGCAGACCCTCGACCTGGCGGCGGAGGTCGGGGCGGCCGGCGTGATCGTGCACGGCGGGCACGTGCTGGCCGGCGACGACATGGCGCTCGGGTTCGACAACTGGCGCAAGTGCGTCGAGCGCAGCGATCTGAAGGTGCCGATGCTGATCGAGAACACCGCCGGTGGGGACCAGGCCATCGCGCGGCGGCTCGACCGCGTCGCTCAGCTCTGGGAGGCCATCGCCGACGTCAGCGAGGGTCGGGTCGGCTTCTGCCTGGACACCTGCCACGCCCACGCCGGCGGCGAACAGCTGATCGGTCTCGTCGAGCGGGTCAAGACGATCACCGGCCGGATCGACCTCGTCCACGCCAACGATTCGCGGGACGGCTTCAACTCCGGCGCCGACCGGCACGCCAACCTGGGCGAGGGTGAGCTCGATCCCGACGAACTGATCGAGGTCGTCCGCCAGGCCGGCGCACCGGTGGTGGTGGAGACTCCCGGGGGTCGCGAGGGACAAGCCGCCGACATCGCCTGGCTCCGTGAGAGGTTGTAGCGGAGGTCCACCCCAACCGCTTTCGCTCCACACGGGAAACCGGTACTGCACACGGTTTGTATGCCATGTGCAGTGCCGGTTTCCCATGCATGCATGGGAAACCTGCGGCCTACGTCGTGCTCCGGCGGACCTGGCGGATGCCGACCCAGAGGCCGGCGGCGCAGGTGAGGACAGCGGCCAGAACGGCCAGCGGGATGGCCGGATCGGTGAAGGAGCCGGCGAACAGGGCTCGCTCGGCGTTCACGATGTAGGTCAGCGGATTGAAGGCGCCGACCACCTGGATCCAACGCGGCCCCGCCTCGAGCGGCAGCATCATGCCGGACAGGATGAGCAGCGGGAACAGCAGCGACTGCTGGACGGCCCAGAACATCCACTCTCGTTTGCGGGAGGCGATCGCCAAGGCGTACGAGAACGCGCCCACGCCGACCCCGAACACCCCGAGCAGCAGCAGACCCGCGATCACGTGGAGCGGGTAGAGCCGGAAGCCGAACGGGATGGCCACCACCGTGATCAGCGCGGCCTGGACCACCAGGGGCGCCAACTCCTTGAGCGCCCGTCCGATCAGGATCGAGGACCGGCGCAAGGGTGTGGCCAACACCCGTTCGTACGAGCCGAGGCTGATCTCGAACAGCAGATTGGAGCCGGTGATCCCGGTGCCGAACAGGCAGATCATCACGATCACCCCCGGGAGGAACCACTGCAGCGGCGACTGCCCGTTGAGGACGGCGGGGTCGATCGAACCGGCCAGCAGCGGCCCGAACAGCCCGAGAAAGACCAGCGGCTGCACCAGCGAGAAGATCACCGAGAACGGGTCACGGAGGACCAGCGACATCTCCCGGACGAAGACGGCCCAGATGTCGGCGACAAGTGAGTTCCGCGGCACGTCGCTGATCGGACGGGTTGCCACATCGGTAACGGTGGTCACGCCGCCACCTCGCTTTCCTCGCGCAGGCTTCGCCCGGTCAGGGACAAGAAGACGTCGTCCAAGGTCGGGACCTTGACGTCGGCCGCCTGGGCCAACACGCCTTCGGCCTCCAGCGCCCGCAGCACGGGCGGCAAGGCGTAGCGCCCATGGTCGAACCGCGCGCTCACCGAGACCTCGTTGCCGCGTTCGATGCGCTCCAGGTCGGACCCGCGTTCACCCAGGACGACCGCCGCGCGCTCCGCATCGGCTGGATCCACGACCACCGTGACCCGGTCGCCGGCGAGGGTGGCCTTGAGGTGCGCGGCGGTGTCGTCGGCGATGATCTGGCCGTGGTCGATGACGATCACCCGTTCGGCCTCGGCGTCGGCCTCCTCCAGGTAGTGGGTGGTGAGGACGATCGTGGTGCCCAGTTCGGCCCGCAGCTTGCGGATGTGCTCCCAGAGATTGGCCCGGTTGTGCGGGTCCATCCCGGTCGACGGCTCGTCCAGGAACAGCAGCCGTGGCGAGTTCATCAGACCCAGGGCCACGTCGAGCCGACGCCGCTGCCCACCCGAAAGGGACACGATCTGCCGCTTCTCCATCCCGCCGAGATCCAGACTCCCGATCAGCTCCGCCGCCCGGGCGTGTGCCTCGGCGGAGTTCAGCCCGTAGAACCGTCCCTGACCTACCAGTTCGTCGATCACGCGGAAGCTGTGCCCGCCGCCGCTGCCCTGACCGATGTAGCCGATCCGGGACCGGACGGTCGCCGGCTCGTTGACGATGTCGGCTCCGGCCACCTGGGCTCGGCCCGAGGTCGGCGGCAGCAAGGTCGTCAGCATCCGCAAGGTGGTGGACTTGCCCGCTCCGTTCGGTCCCAGAAACGCCACCAACTCCCCCGCGGCGACGTCGATGTCGACTCCGCGTACCGCCTCGACCGTCTCCTTCTTCGAGACGAAATTCCTGGTCAGCTGATCGGTATGGATCATCCGGCCATCCTCTCCATGTCGACACCAATTCTTCGTACGGTGTAATGGGTTATGATTACCATACACTGTACGGAGACCCACTGACAGTCCGTTCTACGAGCTGCCGGCGAGAGGAGACGACGATGAGCGATCGCGCTCTCGAGGCCCTCGCCGAGCCGGATCAACCCGTCGAGCCGTCGATCTCCGAGGACGTCGACGACGGCGGAGGCACACCCGAGGGACGTCGCATCATCGAACTGCTGTGGACCGGCGCCGCCCCGGCCAGTCGCGGGCCCAAACCGAAGTTCAGCCTGGAAGACCTCGTCCGCGCCGGGATCGCGGTCGCCGACGAGGAGGGGCTCGCCTCACTGTCCATGCGTCGCGTCGCGAACCGGCTCGGCGTCGGGGTGATGTCGCTCTACACCCACGTTCCCGGCCGCTCCGAGTTGCTCGAATTGATGATCGACACCGTCTACGGCGAAATCGAGTTTCCCAACCCCGCCGAAACATGGCGGAACCGCGTCGAATCTCTCACCCGGGCACGCTGGCAGCTGTTCGGCCGACACCCCTGGCTGCTCGACTACAACATGAACCGACTGCCGCTGGGTCCGCGCGTCCTCGACGTCGAGGAGGCGGTGTACGCCGCGGTCGCCGCGACCGGACTCGTCGGCACCGACGTCGTGGCGGTCACCAACCTGATCAACTGGCAGCTCGTGGGAGCGGCCCGGGCGCAGATCACCGACACCGCCGAGGAGCGCCACACCGGTACCTCGACCGAGGCTTACTGGTCCTCGCGGGTCAGCTTCTGGACCACGCACTTCGACTACGAGCGGTTTCCCACCATGGCCCAGATCTGGGAGGCGGGCGGCTTCGACGACGAGGCCGGCTACGACGCGGATCGCGGCATCGCCCGGCTGCTGGACGCGATCGAGGTCATGATCGGCCGGCAATTGCTGCCGTCGAAGCACGCTGCGCGCCACGAGGACGAGAGCTCGCCCGACTGACACCGCCTTCGGACCTGTGCCGTTCGCCGGTTCACGCGGGACACCGGGGCCGGCTCAGCGTCAGCTCTCCCCGAAGCGCACGACCGGGTCGGTGGCCTCGGCCCAGAGCGCACCGTCGTTCTGCGCCTTCTGCACCTTGCGTCGAGCGGCCCAGATGACGGCGCCGGCGACCGCTCCGACGGCGAGGACGACCTTCCAATTCATGGTTCCACCCTAGTGCTCGGGCTCGTCGCCTAGGGCAGAGCCGTGGCTCCGGTTACCTTGCTGCCATGACGGCCCGCCGGTTCCCCACGGCGCTGCTCTGCGCATTGCTGGTCGGCGTGCTGGTCAGCGTGGTGGTCGGTTGCGGCACCGCCGGGGTGAGCACGGCGGACCAGAATGCCCCGACGTCCGCGGACGGCGCCAGCCCGGGCGCGGTCAGGACTCCGGGCGCGGTGTCGGCCGACCAGCGCTTCACCTTCGACGACATCGCCGAGTATCCCGACGGACTGGAGATCGAGGTCGCGGGCGCGGTCGCCGTGCGGGCCGACGCCACTGATCGCGGAGCCGAGAGCACCGGTGGTGAAATGGTCTCCGCCTCGATCCGGGTCGGCAACAACACCGAGCACGCCTACGACCCGACCTCCGTGCGCGTCTTCGCCACGTACGGCCGTGGGACCGCGGCACCCCTCGTGCTGGACGCCACGGGCGATCTGCAGCGCGGCTTCACCGCCTCCATCCCGGTTGGTGGCGAGGCGACAACGCCGATGGGGTTCGCCATCCCGGTCACGGGTCTGGCGAAGGTCACCTTCACCGTCGACCCGGGCGACATCCAGCACGAACCGGTCAGCTTCACCGGCAGGGTCGAGCGGCAGTGACTTCCGGCTCGCGCACGCTCGGGTAGGGCCACGCGCCGGTGCAGCAGGTTCCGGTACGTTGCCGTCCTGTGGAGCCATCCGCGTCAACGCCGTCCGTGTTGGACGAGCTGGTGCTGGTCGGAGCGGACGTGTTGACCGAGCACGGCACGGTGGAGACCGGCAGGGTTGTCATCCGCGATGGCGCCATTGCCGACCAGGCGACGTCCAAGGCACGCGTTGTCGATCTGAGCTCGGTCCGAGGCGCCGTCGTGGTTCCCGGCCTTGTAGATCTGCATGTCCACGTGTTCCGCGGGCAAGATGCGGGTCGAGAGCCGGATCTGCTCGGAGCGCAGACGGGCGTGACGACCATGCTCGACGCGGGAAGTGCCGGCGCGCACCTCTTTGACGCATTCCGGATCACCACGATCGACACCGCGGAGACTCGCGTACGCGCGATGATCAACGTCGCCACCATCGGCATCACCAGCTTTCAGCTGCGTGGCGAGCTCGCCGACCCCGCCTACCTTGATGCGGCTGCACTGAAACGCGCGGTCGAACGGCATCGCGACGTCATCGTCGGTGTCAAGGTGCGCGCATCGAGCAACGTCGGCGGCTCCGCAGCAAGCGACGCGCTTCGCTTCGCACGACTCGTCGCCGACGATCTCGGTCTACCGCTCATGGTGCACCTTGGGCCGGCCCCAGCCGCCGTCGACGAGATCTTGTCGACACTCCGTGGCGGGGACATTCTCACCCACTGCTTCAGCGGATGGCCGCAGAACGATCTCCTCGGCCGCGACGGTCTGCCGCGTCCCGCTGTGCTCGATGCCCGCGAGCGGGGCATCGTGTTCGACCTCGGTTACGGACAGTCCAGCTTCGACCCAGAGGTTGCGCGGACACTGTTGTCGACCGGCTTCGCCCCCGACACCATCAGTAGCGATGTCCATGCGTACTCGACGCGTATCGGCGGACTCCCGGTCGCCATGAACGCGATGCGTGCTCTGGGTCTCAGCCTGCCGGAAGTCCTGGTGAGGACGACTCACGCACCGGCGGGGGTGCTCGGGCTGAACGGTGTCGGACGTCTGCTGCCAGGTGAGTCCCCAGCCGACGTGGCCGTCCTCGCCGACGAGCCTCGGCCGTGGTCGGCCGAGGGCACTTCGACCACACTCATCGCCCCCAGCACCTTGGAGCCCGTCCTGACGATTCGGGCAGGCCGAGTCGTCCACGACCCACGTGGGCTCACGGGGCTCGCAGTCGGCCCGGTCGACTTCTGATCCGCTAGCGAGGAGGGCTCGTTCAATGTACGTAACCTCGACGTGGCGTTCGAGGACCAGGCCGCCGGCCTGCAGGCCCTCGACTGCCGGGTGGTTGTGACGTCAGTACTGGACGACAAGCGCCGCTCTCCGGCTGCATCAGGATCGGCACGGCGAGAGTTTCCGCTACCTCGGACCTCGTACCACGGAAATGAGAACTGCCTGATGGGCGTTTTGGAGGACCTCGGTGTACACCCGATCATCAACGCGCAGGGCACACTGACCGAGCTCGGCGGGAGCCTCATGCACCCGGACGTGTTGGCCGCGATGTGCGAGGCCGCGATCGCATTCGTCGATCTGGAGGAGTTGCACCGCCGAGCCGGCGATCGGATCGCCCAGCTCCTAGGCGTCGAGGCGGCGTGTGTGACGGCGGGTGCCGCCGCCGGCCTGACCATCGCCGCGGCCGCACTCATGGCCGGGGATCGACTCGACGCGATCCTCGCGCTGCCGCACACCGGCGGTCTGCG
Source organism: uncultured Actinomycetota bacterium (assembly GCA_963789345.1). Classification (GTDB taxonomy): domain Bacteria; phylum Actinomycetota; class Actinomycetes; order Propionibacteriales; family Propionibacteriaceae; genus Microlunatus. The sequence continues at coordinate 113,389 of CAWBKR010000002.1, forward strand.
CGACCAGGTCGTTGTGCTGAAGTCTCACCGCATCCGGTACGACCAGGCAGTCCGGCTCTCCGGCGCCCGCTTCGTCGAGGTGGGCGTCACTTCGTGGACCGGGATCGAGCAGGTCGCCGGCGCGATCACGGAGCGAACCGCCGGTCTGTTCTTCTCCGCGGAGGCGGCGGGTCTGCGGGGCTCGCTTCCGTTGCGCGACCTGGCCGCGCTCGCGCGCGCTCGTGGGGTCCCTGTCCTGGTCGATGCGGCCGCAGAGTTGCCACCGGCCAGCAATATCTCTCGATACCTTGACGAAGGCGCCGACTTGGTGGTGTTCAGCGGAGGCAAGGAGATCGGCGGACCCCAGTCGTCGGGCTTCGTCGTCGGCTCGGCAGAGCTCATCGGCTTCTGCCGAGCGAATGCATTCCCGCACTACGGCGTCAGCCGAGGGATGAAGACCGACAAGGAGACTGTGGCGGGATTGATCAAGGCAGTAGAGCTGTGGGTCGCCCGCGACTACGATGCGATCTTCCGCGAGTGGCAACGGATCGTCGATGCCGTCGTCGAGGGTGTGGCCAGACTTCCCGACGTGAAGGCCGAGCGGGGCTACCCCACCGAGCCAGGCACCCAGCCTGCCGTTATCCCGCGCGCCTACCTCAGCCATCGCACCCGACCAGCCGTCGAGCTGCGATCGGCTCTGCTTCGGCACCAGCCTGCGATCGCGGTCGGGGTCGAGAACGGGCGGCTGGCAATCAACCCGCAATGCCTTGCCCGGGCGGAAGTTCCGCTCGTCGTCAATGCCCTGGTCGGCGTGCTATCGGCTTGAGTCCACCACCCCAACCTGCAGGCAGGCCGTCACGCACGCCCACTTTTCTGTCCAGGAGCGGTCGTGGAGTTCAATCAACTCGTGAGTGGCGCGGAGGGGCGGCCGCATCCAGAACGGTGGCCGTTGATCGATGCTTCGACCCGAACCCCTAGGTTGGCTCAGCTCGTCTCGGCCGAGCTGGCGTCAGCGTGGTAGATGGCGGCCATGTCGGCGTCGCCGTGACCGGCGGAAACGGCCTTCTGCACCTGGTCTCGAGCGACCGAGGCCCCCACCATCTGCAGGCCGACCTCGCGCGCGGCATCGAGAATGAGATCAGCATCCTTGAGCGCTCCGCTGAGGCGGAACGACGGTGGAAAGTGGCGGTCGATCATCGCCTTTCCCTTGATTTGGGCGTACTGCGAATCGGTTGGTCCGCCGGCGATTGCGTCGAGAAACAGCTGCGGATCTATGCCGGCATGTTCAGCCAGCCGTACGGATTCGGCAATGCCCTCGATGAGCGCCAACACCCAGGAATTGACGACCAACTTGAGCTTGCTTGCGGCCAGATCTCCAGCCACCCAGATGGTCCGAGCTCCGATGACATCGAGCACCGGCGCAACGCGGGGGCGGAGGCCATCCTCGCCACTGGCCAGAACCACCAGCGTCCCCTGCTCGGCCGGTCCCTTCGTGCCAACCACCGGGATGTCGACGAAGTCGACCCCATGCTCTGCGGCCAGGACGGCTAACGTCCGTGCGCCCGCCAGACCCACCGTGGTGGCCTGGAGCCAGATCCCGCCGGCGGCGAGGGATGGTAAGGCGTCGCGGGCCGCCGTGGCAACGGAGGCGGAGTCCCACAGCGTCGTCAGCAAGAAGGTCGCGCCATCGGCCGCCTGAGCCGCGGTCGCGCACACCGATGCTCCGTCAGCGGCGAGTGGCGCTGCGCGCTCGCTGCTGCGATTCCAGACTCGAACGCGATACCCAGCGGCCAACAGGTTGCGGGCCATCGCTGCGCCCATGGTGCCGGTGCCGAGTACGGCGATTGTCAACTTCTCTGCCGATGGCTCGAGCAGCGTCGCGTTCTCGATCATGGTGCCGTCCTCGCGATCATCTGCCAGCCGAATTCGGGGCGCCGTGCGGTCTGGCTGGCCTCACCCTGACCGGAGCGCTGAACCGTGTCAACGGATCCAAACGCGCTGTGGTCCGAGGGTTGGGAATCCGACTGCTGTTGCGTACCCGAGATTTTCCCCGGACTCGTAGCCGACGAGTGCTCGTCCTGAAAACACAGCGGCCGCTGCGCAGACGAGTTCGGTCCAGTCCAAGCCCTCCGAGGTCGTCCAGACGATGGAGATGTGGCCAACACCCGAACAGTGATGCAGTACCGCTCCTGCACGGTAGCCGCCCTCGTGTCCCGTCCAACGTCGGAGGACGAAGCAGGCCGGTGGATCCACTGCGCCTCGAACAGCAGTCGATACCCCTCGCCGCTCAAATCGAACGCGTCGAAGGAGTCCGCGATGCCGCCTCGATCGATGATCGCCGCGAACGCCCGATGGGGCCGGGCCGAAGGTTCAACGGTCTTCGCGTTCGAGTGCAGGGCCGGGGGCGTGTAGGCGCACCACAGGTGGGCGCAGGGCCGCCCGTTCACCCGACGGCTAGCGGACCGGGCTGGTGATGTCGCCAGTGATGGTCGATGTCGACCCGGGCGCCGCGGCGATCACCGCGCGGCGTGCCCGGCCGGCACTGGGGTCGGGATCGGCCCCAGCAGCTCGATGCCGTTGCGGGCGGCGATGTCGAGGACCTGGTCCATGCTCGGCTCGCCCTCGGCGGTCAGGGCGGCCGCGGCTCTCACGAACCCCTCGAACGCGGTTCCCGGAGCGTGCACGACGTGGGCCACCGCGACGGTGTCCGACTCGTTGCGGATGGTGTGCGGGGTGCCGCCGGTGAGCGGGACGACGTCGCCGGCGGCGGCGGTGACGCGCTGCACGGCGGTCCAGCCACCGTCGGGGAGCAGGTCGCCGGTGTAGATGGTGAACTCGCCGGACTGCACGTAGTAGATCTCGCTGGGCTCGTGGCGGTGCATCACCGGCGGGCCGCCGCCGGGCGGCATCCGATTCTCGATGGCGAACAGGGCGCCGCCGGACTGCACGCTGGTCATGAGCACCGTGAGCTCTTCGGTACCCAGGCGCAGGCACTCGCATGTGGCATAGTCGACAGGTAGCTTGTCCATGTTCGACAGATTAGACAGGAAGCATGTCGAATGTCAAGACCTCGCCCCATCACCGCCGGCCGTGCACGGCCGACCAACCTGGCCGTGTCGATGCGGGAGGCATTCACCGCGCTCAACGACCTCGTCCTCGTCCGGCTCGCCGAACGCGGACACGGGGACATCCGTGCCGCACACGGTGCGGTGTTCCAGTACCTCGACGAGACCGGGACGACGGTCAGCGTGCTCGCCGAGCGGGCGCAGATCACCAAGCAGGCGATGGCCGAGCTGGTGATCTACCTCGAAGCCCACGGCTACGTGTCCCGCCAGCCGGACCCGCACGACCGCCGCGCCAAGCTCGTCCTGCCCACCGAGCGCGGCCGGGAGGTGGTCGCCATCGCCCAGGATCTGGTGCCGCAACTCGAGGATCGGATCACCGCGGTTCTCGGCGCCGAACGAGTCGAGGCCCTACGTAGCGATCTCGACACCATCCGGGAGATCGCCACATCGTGAACTGGCAGGGCGTACCCCGGGCGGACGCAGCTCGCAGTCGCTGCAGAGATGAGGTCAGTCACTCGAACTGGGGAAACTGACGCCGCCACGGAGTCGGGTGTGCCACTAGGCTGAGGCGCCTCCGGGCCCGAGAGGTGATCGACATGGTCGTTGTGCACACCGCCATCGCCATCGTCTTGGTGGTCGTGCTGATCATCCGGTTCAAGGTTGACCCGGTCATCTCGTTGATCATCGCCTGCCTCTACCTCGGTCTCGCATCTGGCGTGGGTCCTGCCGACACTCTCGTCGCGATCACCGGCGGCTTCGGGTCGATCATGACCGAGGTGGGGTTGCTGATCGGTTTCGGCGTTCTGATTGGGTCCTTGCTGCACTCCCTGGGTACCTTCCGCAAGCTCGTGGGTGGGCTGCTGCGGGCGGTGGGAGCAAAGCGCCTGCCGTACGCCATGACGGCCGCGCTCTCGACTGTCTTCCCGTCGATCTACGTTGACGTCCAGGTTGTGCTCGCTGCGCCGATCGCACGGACGTCGGCGCCTCACATCGGTCCCCGCGGCCTCGCCCACATGGCCGGCGCCATCGGCATCGGCATCTTCTCGGGATACGTCTTCGTCATTCCGGGGCTGGCTGCGGTCTCCATCGCCGGGCTGCTGAGCATCCCGCTCGGCACCTGGTTGCTCTACGGCATTCTGCTGGGCCCGGTGACCGCCGTCGTCACCACGATCGTCTTCGGACTGATGGTGCGCACCCGCTACTGGAATCCCGCCCAGGACGAAGACCCCGACGAGGGACTGGACGTCTCCGACGAAGCCGACGCCGTGGGAGCCGGGGTCGTCGGAACCGGTCCGGGCGAGAAGGGCAGCAAGGCCGACGTCAACGTGCCGCTCGCGATGTCGCTGCTTCCAATCATCGTGCCGCTGCTGTTGATCGCGTTCGGCGCGTTCGCCGAACTGCTCGGCTTCTCCAACCCCGTGATCGCCTTCCTGGGCGACGCCAACATCGCCCTGTTCGTCGGACTGCTCGGCGCCTACGTGATCGCCCGGGCAGCCAGCGGCCACGAACGCACCCAGGAGGCGCTGTCCACGGGGTTCCACACCACTGGTGAGATCTTGTTGATCACCGGTATCGGCGGTTCCCTCGGGGCGGTCATCGAGGCCACGGGTATGGACCAGACGCTGGCCGGCCTGTTCTCAGCTGAGGGAGCCGCCGTGGTGACCAGCATCCTGCTCGCCTGGTTCATCGCCGCCGTCCTGCATCTGGCCATCGGCTCGGTGTCGGTCGCCGCGATCACCGCGGCCGGCATCATTGCACCAGTCGTCGCTTCGACCGGGGTCGCGCCCATCGCCATCGGGCTGGCGATCGCGTCCGGCGCCATGTTCGCGCTGCAAGTCAACAGCAACTTCTTCTGGATGTTCCGTTCGCTGATGGGGCTGACGACCCAGGGCGCCCTCAAGTCCATGACGATGGTGACCAGCATTGGCTCCGTGGTCTCACTACCCGCGGTCCTGGTGATCGGCCTGTTGGCATAAAGCGGTCGACGAGGTTTGATTCCGTTCACGCTCCGCGGAGCGGGATCACCTCGGCCGTAGGCTCCACACCGTCCAGGCCGACTCGATGAGCCAGCGCGGCGGCCTCGCCGCGGGTGGCTACGCCCAGCTTGGCCAAGATGTTGGAGACGTGGACGCTGGCCGTCTTTGTACTGATGAAGAGCGCAGCCCCGATGTCACCGTTCGACCGACCGGCGGCCACCAACTCCAAGACCTCGAGCTCCCGCGGCGTGAGGGAGGCGAACGGGGACGCTCCCCCTGGTTGCTCCGAGACACTGAAGCCGGCCCGCTGCGCGAGGGCGCTGATGCGGTCGCGCAGCAGGCCGGCCCCGAGCTCGTCGGCAACGCGGGCGGCCTCGACCAGGACCCGCCGTGCCTCGGCTCGCTCGCGCTGGGCCACCAGGTGCTGGGCCAGCCGGAGCCCGGAGTACGGCCGCAAATGGCGTGGTGCACCGAGGTCCTCGAGCCGGTCCCACGCCGCTCGCCAGCCGTTCAAGGTGTCCTCGAGCTCCGCATCGATGACTGGCCGCCAGAAGGCCGCCGCCGCTCCGTGGGTCTCGGCCACCAGAACCTGGCGCAGTCGCGTCACCCGGTCGGCGGGGTCGGCCTGATCGAGGGCGTGCGCGGCGGCTGCTCCGACCCGCAACAACGGGTACCTCAGGGACACCGCATAGCGGTGGAGGTGGCGTAGTGCGACCTCGGTGATGCGCCAGGCTCGCTCCGGCTCACCGGCGGCCAGCGCCAGCTCGCCGTCGATCCGCGCTACGAAACTCGCGTACTGCGGAGCCTCCTGGTCGTCGGTGAACAGGCCGCGGAACTCGGTGAGCAACCCGTCCGCCTGCTCGAGATCGCCTTGCCACAACCGCAGCCAGGCCAGCAGGAGCTGGAGGTGGGCGTGGTGGTGCGCGGGCGGATCCAGCTCCAGCGCGCGTTCGATCATCTTCTCGGCCCGCTGCCACTCACCCAGAGCCAGCAGGGGTTCGGCCGCGTTGCCGGCCAGCATGGCGCCGGTCGAGCGCTCCAAGCCGAGGCTCCTGGCCACCTCGATCCCGTCCAGCGCCTCGCGCACGGCGTCGCGGTAGCGTCCTGCGTGGCTCAGCGCGTCGGAGTAGTTGACGTAGTAGCGGGTCATCGTCCGGGGGTTCGCCCGACCCCGCTCGCCGGCGCGGCGCAGCTCGGCGAGCCCCTCGTCCTCGTGGCCCTGGGTCACCAGCCCGACCCCGAGGGTATTCCGTGCGTTCGCTTCGACGATCACCGATCCCGAGGCGACTGCGGCCTCGACGGCCTCGCGGGCGGCACCGATCGAATCCAGTCCGGCCAGCATGCGTAGGCGAGCCAGCTGCTCGGCCACCTTGGCCCGCAGCTCCGGGGACGCGTCGACGGGCAGGCCGGCGACGGCCTCGGTCAGGGCGTCGACCGAGCCGGGGCGCATCAGGCTGCACCGCAGCTCGCCGACGGCCGCCAGCCGCAGGGCCTGGCCCTCGGGGTCGTTGGTGGCGTCGGTTTCCGCGAGGGCCGCGTTGCCCAGTACGAGGGCCCGCTCGATCTCCCCCGCGTCCCGCGCGGCCGCCATCGCGCGGTCGAGCACCTCGACGTGCAGTCCGGCGATCTGCTCGGCCTCCGGCACCTGATCCCAGAGTTCCAGTGCGCGTTCGTACAGCTTGAGCGTCTCGACATGGGCAGCCGACCGCGGCTCGGCGGCTCGGATCGACCAGCTGAACGCCTTCCGCGCATCATGGGCGGCGGACCAGTGGTGGGCGATCTCCAGCGCTGCTGTCGCGCCGGCCAGCTCCGGTCGATCCTCCAGCTGGCGCGCGTAGTGCGCGTGCAGTCGGGCGTGCTGGCCGGGGAGCATGTCGTCGTGCACGACCTCGCGCAGCAGGGCGTGCCGGAACGCGTAACCGGTTTCGTCGGCCACCAACACCGACGCGTCCACCGCCTCACGCAGATCGGTCTCCAGTTCGGTCGGCGACCGTGAGCTGACGGATTCGAGCAACCGATGTTCGACCCGGTTGCCGGCCACGGCGGCCAACTGCAGCGTCTGGAGCGCGTCGTCGGAGAGGGCGGAGATCCGTACGCTCAGCGCGTCGCGCAGGGTGTCCGGCATGTCGACGCAGCCGCGGGCCGCGGACTGAGCCAGTTCCGCGACGAAGTAGGGAATGCCCTCACTGCGCCGGTGCACCAGATCGGCGACCACGGGGCTGGGCGGACGCCCGAGAAGTCTGGTCAGGAGCTCGGCGACCTCGGCTCGTTCCAGGCTCGGCACGTCGATCCGGACCACACCCGGGATCCGGCCAACCTCCGCGAGGAACGGCCGCAACGGATGCCGGCGGGTCAGCTCGTCGGTGCGGTAGGTCGCGATGACAAGGACCGGCGCGTCGGTGAGCGCCCGGACCAGGAACCGCAAGAGGTGCCGGGTCGACTCGTCGGCCCAGTGGATGTCCTCGATCACCAGCACCAGCGGTCCGGTCTCGCTGGCCCGCTCGCAGAGTCGGGCGACCGCCTCGAACAACTGGAGCCGAAGCGAGTCGCCAGCGGTCGGCGCCGTGACCAGGTCTGGCAGCAGCACCCCGAGTGCCTCCCGCCCCGCTCCGGCCCAGTCCAGCACCTGCTCCGGCCCGTGCAGAACGAGCAGTTCGCGGAGGGCGCCGGCGACCGGCGCGTACGGAAGTCCGTCGCCGCCCAGCGGGACGCATTGCCCGCCCACCAGCTGCGCCTTGCGGTCAGCGAGCGCGCGTCCCAACTGATCGGCGAAGGCCTGCACGACGGTCGTCTTGCCGGAGCCCGCTTCGCCCCCGACGAGGACGAAGCGACTGCCCTGGCCGACCGCCTCGTCGAGAAGGCCCACGAGCCGATCCAGCTGATTGCGCCGGCCGACGATCTGGCCGTTGGGCGGAGCCGTTCGCAGACTGCGCACCATGGCCTTCATGGTGCCACCCGGCGCCGACACCGTTCGATCCACGATCGGCGTCAGTGGGCGGTGTGCAGCCGGCCCCGACGCAATCGGCGGTGCTCGTTCGCCCACGCCGCGGTCCGCTCGGACACGCGGTGCCACCAGGTCTGGCGGCCGGCCGCGGCATCGCGAGCGAGGCGGTTGTCTCGCGCCTCAGCCAGCAGGGTGTTGCGGTGCTCTTCACCCAGCAGGGTGTTGAGGTACTCGTTCATGATGCCCTCCGGTTTTCTGGTTTTCCGACAACACCAGACTCGTGCTAAGCCGAGCGGAGGACATGGTGCAGATGCCTGATCTTCAGGCCTCTGGCGATCTCTGAGGTACCTAAGGTGCCTTAGTCCAACCGACGCCGCGTCGCCGCGCTCAGCCGGATTCACCATCCAGAACCCATTGGTTCGAGAATCGGCGGTAGGCTCAGCAACGGAGGAAACGAGTGCGGAGACGAGTGCGGAGGAGCGTGTGGTGGAGCAGCGTCCGGCGATGGTGCGAGAAGACCCGCGACTGGGGCGCACGCGGGCCAAGGCACTCACGGCGGCCCGAGACGCTCTCTTCGATCTCGGTTTTGCCGATGTGACGATCGAGGACATCAGCGTCAGATCCGGGGTGTCGCGGAGCACTCTCTACCGCCACTGGCGGACCAAGGAGGAGATCCTGCGTGACGCCTTCTCCGACGTGGCCGTGGCTACGCCGACCCCGGGCCACGACCTCCGCGAAGAGTTACGCCACTACGCGCAGTCCTTGGTCGACGGCATGGTCGGGTCGTGGGGGCGGGCGGCCGTGACGTTGGCGACGACCGCCCTCGAGGATCCGGAGCAGCGGCGGGTCCTGAGAACCTTCATCGACCGATACCCCCGGGACATCGACGTCCTGCTTCGGCGCGCCAGCGAGCGAGGAGAACCCGTGCCTGAGCCGTACGACGCCGAGCGGATCGCCGACGACCTCTTGGCGCCGCTCTACTACCGCTTCTTGTTCCGGCAGGAGCCGATGGATGCGAGCTTCGTCTCCGATCAGGTCGACCGGGTGGTCGCCTCGTTGCTTTCTCGACCGGTCTTGCCTGCATCATCGGATCTCCGACCGATCGAGAAGTGATCGCAGCAGCACCAACACCCAGGTCCGGAACGGCCGCCAGCTCTCCGCGAGCCGCTCGAACTCCTGCTCGTCCACGCTCGCCAGTCCGTACGCCCGGCTGACGGCTCGACCGGCGTGGTCGTTGAAGGTGAGCGCCACGTCGGCGTGGCCGCAGGCTCGCTCCACGATCAGCGAGCTGTAGAACGGACCGATACCGGGAATCCGTTGCAGCTCGTCCATCGCCTCCTCTGGAGGCAGCAGGCGCAGCCGGTCGGCGGCGAGCTCGCCCCGATGGGCGGCCTCGGCCACCGCGTGCAGGCGTGGAATGCGATCCGCCGGGATCCCCGGTGCCGACTCGACGGCGAGCAGCCGGCTCGGCGTCGGCAGGACCCTGGTCGGCTTCCCGGCCACGTCGATGCTCACGCCTGACTCCTCAGCCAGCCGCGCGACCATCGCGAGGCCCTGGCGTCGGCTCCGGCGAGCACTGATGATCGAGGTCACCGCCGCCTCGTACGGGGAGGAGAACAGCAGCGGCCGAAAGCCGGGTGCAAGTCGATGGGCTGCGGCCAGCGCCGGATCGGCCCTGCAGAGCCGGGCGAAGGGCGTGCCGTTGTGCTCGACCGAGAGGATGCGGGCGACCTGAGCCACTGCTCGCTCGGTGTCGGCTTCGGTGAGCGGCGGCGACCCGGACGGCACGTGCAGGCTGAGTTCGAGCGATCGGCGGGCCTGGCGAACCTCGACGCCGACCTGGCGTTCGTAGTCGCCGTCCAGACAGAAAGGCAGGCGTAGCACGCCGTCGAAGGCCGGCTCGTCGCCGTTGCCGAAGCCCAGCTGAGCCACCTGGGCGAGGTCGAAGGGCCCACGCAGACTGAGCCCGAGATCGGTAGAGACCTGAAGAAGAGTTGTCATGTCCAGAACTATCGAGTTCGGCACTGACAGTCCGCGCCCGCAATTCCTCTCACCCGGTAGCGGCACCCCTACGTCGCAAGTTGCACCCTCACATGGGGGTGCAACTGGCGACGTAAGGGTGCGCCGAGGGGGGCCGGTCCGTGGAGGGAATGCGCAGGGCTCAGCCCGCCGCAGCGCGCAGTTTCTCCAGCAGCGGACCGGCTGCCTCGTCGAGGAACCGTTGCTGACCCTCGTCGCCGACCTGGACCACCGCGATGTCGGTGAAGCCCGCCTCCCAGTACGGCTTCACGGCCGCGACGATCCCATCGAGGTCCGGGCCGCACGGAATGGTGCCGGCGACGTCGTCCGGGCGCACGAACTGGCTCGCACCCTCGAAGCCGGCCGGCGTCGGCAGGTCGGCGTTGACGGCCCAGCCGCCGGCGAACCAGCGGAACTGGTCGTGCGCCTTCTTGACGGCGGTGTCGCGGTCCGGATCCCAGCAGATCGGAATCTGGCCGATCTTTCTCGAACTCCTTCCGGAGTGCTTCTGCTCCCACATCTCCACCAGCTCGGCGTCGGGTTCGACAGCGATCAGATGCTCCGCCAGGTCGGCGAAGCGCTTGATCGACTTCTCCCCGGACACCGCGACGCCGATCGGCACACCGCCGTCGGGCGCGTCCCAGATCCGCGCTGAATCGACGCGGAAGTAGTCACCCTCCCAGGTCACCAGCTCACCGGAGTGCAGCTCGCGGATGATCGTCGCCGCCTCGACCAGCATGTCCTGCCGCTGGTCGATCGGCGGCCACCCCTCGCCGGTGACGTGCTCGTTGAGATTCTCCCCGGACCCGAGACCGAGGATGAATCGGCCTCTCGACAACAGTTGCAGGGTGGCAGCCTTCTGCGCCACGACGGCCGGGTGGTACCGCTGGATCGGGCAGGTCACGTAGGTCGCCAGCTCGACGGTGGAGGTCGCCTGCGCCACGGCCCCCAGCACCGTCCAGGCGTACGGGGCGTGGCCCTGGCTGGTGAGCCAAGGCGAGTAGTGGTCGCTGGAGACCTCGAAATCGAAACCGATTCGCTCGGCGTCGACGGCGTAGCCCACGAGTTCGCGCGGACCGCTCTGCTCTGTCATCAGGGTGTATCCGAATCGGACTGCGTCGTCGCTCATGCTTTACAGCGTAAAGAACCGGTCCGTCCTCACGGACGTGTGGGGTAGGAGGCCGTGGGCGGCGTCACCGACACGCCGCCGGCACCGAACCGCACCTCGCTCAGCCACATCGTCCGTCCCGGGAACTCCGAGCCGATCGCGTCCGGGGCCCAGGCGTGGTACACCATCCAGACTTTGCCATCCTTCTCGAACAACGCGCAGTGGCCGGGTCCGGCGGCTGCGTCGTTGGAGACCAGGACCGGCGTGGGCCGCTTCTTGAAGGGGCCTGTCGGCCGGTCGGCGGTCGCGACACCGACGGCGTAGTCGGCCGACGCGAACGCGTTCGCCGAGTAGAACATCACGAACTTCCCCTCCGTCTCCCAGACGAACGGCCGCTCGACGAGGTCCGGCGTCACAGATCTGCAGCAGTCGAGACAGGGCCAGGACGAACGACCAAGATCAAACCCCGTTAAGAGGAGTCTCTACGGTTACAGGGGATTACCAGACGAGGGTCGATGTTTGCCTGTGGAGTTGCCTTCGTGATGGTGATGGATGTGAGACAGGCGGTTTCGATGTCCGTGGACGGCTGAGATTGATGTCCGGGAAGCACCGGCCAGCGCATCCCGGGAGCGCACGAGGCGGGTTCAGCCCTTGAGGCCGCTGCCGGCGAAGCCTTCCACGATCTGGCGCTGGAAGATCAGGAACAGGATCACGAGCGGCAGGGCGCCCAGGATCGAGGACGCCTGGATGTCGGAGAGCCCGCTGACCGAACGATCCCTGCACGGTCGCCAGACCGACCGGAATCGTCATCAGGTCAGGGTTCGACAGCACGAACAGCGGCAGGATCAGGTTGTTCCAGACGCCCGACGAACGTGACGATCGCCATCGCCGCGATGATCGGTCTGGACAGCGGCAGGACGATCCGGGCGTAGATGCGTCCAGAAGCCGGCACCGTCGATCCGGGCCGCCTCCTCGAAGTCGCGCGGCAGCCCGTCGAAGAACTGCTTGAACACGAACAACGCGATCACCGACGGCACCTGCGGCAAGATCACCGCCCAGTAGGTGTTCAGCAGGCCGACCAGGTTCAGCTGCTGGAAGATCGGGACGATCAGCACCTGCGGCGGGATCATGATGCCGCCGATCATCAGCAGCGAAGACCAGCCGCCGGCCGCGGAACCGGAGCCGGCTGATCGCGTACGCCGCCATCGACGCGAACATCACCGTCAGGATCACGGTCACGACCGAGGTGATGGCGCTGGCCAGGTACCAGTTCCAGATGTCGCCGCCGCTGAGGATCGTCGCGTACGGCTCCAGCGTGAGGTTGCCAGTCCTTCAGGATCGCGTCCAGCACCGAGCGCGGACGACCTCGTTGGGGGTGAGCGAGGTCTTGATCGCCCACAGACTCGGGATGAGCCAGAGCACCGAGAAGACGAGCAGGACCACCCACGACATGATGGTGAAGACCCGCGCGGACGCGCTTGACTAGGGTTCGCTGCTGCGTGCGGGTGCGGCGTCGAGATGCCGGCGGTCGCGGCGTGGACGGCGCAGGAGACGTGGCGGCATTCTGGCGGCTGCGACATTCAGGCGGCCCTCCGTTCCTGGGCGCGTTCGATCAAGCTGGCGGACTGCCGTGACCATCAAGATGACGATGAACAGCAGCACCGAGGCGGCCGAGGCGGCGCCGACCCGGTAGTCGGTGAAGGCGGTGTTGGTGACCAGTCCGAGCACGACCTGGGTCGAGGTGCCCGGGCCACCTGCTGTCATCAGGTACACCTGGTCGAAGATCTTCAGGCTGGCGATGATCTGCAGCAGGACGACCAGCGTCGTGGTCCGGCTCAGCATCGGGATGGTGATGAAGCGGATCTGCTGCCACGGGGTGGCGCCGTCGACGGCCGCCGCCTCGTACAGCTCACGCGGGATGTCCTGCAGTCCCGCCAGGTAGAGGACGAAGTTGAACCCGATCGTCCACCAGATCGTGGTGATCGCGATGCCGATCATGGCCAGGCTCGGGCGTGCCGAGCACCGGGTTCGGGCTCCTCGACGCCGAGCAGGGTCTGGAAGGAGTTCCACAGCCCGGTGGTCGGGGTGAAGATGAAGTTCCAGATCAGCGCGATCGCGGCGGACGGCAGGATGAACGGCACGAAGAAGGCGAGCCGGAAGAACCACTGACCGCGCATGCACCCGGTTGGCCAGCACCGCGAACACGAACGCCAGGATCACCAGCGGCGGCATGGTGTAGAGCGTGAACTGGATGGTGTGCCACATGCGACTCCCAGAAGTCCTTGCGGTCAGCATCTCGGCGTAGTTCTCGAACCCGATGAAGCTGCCGAGACCGGGCTGCACCAGGCGTGGTGTCGAACATGCTGGTGATGAACATGTAGATCACCGGCCAGATCAGGAACAGCACGAAGAAGATCCCGAACGGGGCGATGAACAGCCACGCCGGCCTTGCTTCGCTGGGTGGATCTGCCGTGGCTTGTTGGGCCGGCTCACCGGTGGTGGTGCCAGGTGCTCGGCGTTTGAGCGGTGCTCACCGGGACGCTCCTTCGTCGGGCGGACGGGATTCGTGGCCGAGGTAGTCGATCCGGTTGACGGTCGATGGCTCGCGGTCACAGTGGGACTCTCGGTGTTGGCGTAGGTGGTCAGCTGGTCGTGCGCTGCTGGCCAGATCGCGTCCGGCGGGGCTGGCCAGTGCCCTGCAGGACGAGCCCGATCTGGCCGCCGACGGTGCATCTCGAAGTCGACCCGGAACCGGAGTACCAGGCCTCGGCGTCGTAGACGACGGTGTCCGCCGCGCGACGCGTAGTTCGACTGCGGGCTCAGCGCCTGTACCTCCGCGCTGTCGAACGTGGGCAGGTAGGTCGGGATGTGGCCGCCCTCGGCCCAGATCAGTGCCCTGGTCGAGCATCGACTTGATGAACGCCATCGCCCGCAGCACCTGCTCGTCGTCGCGGTCCATCGCCGGCAGGATGAAGGTGTGCGAGTCGGCCTGCGCGGCCGGCTGGTCGTAGATCGTCGGCACCGGGGTCATGCCGAAGTCCAGACCCTCGATGCTCTGCGCAGTGGTGATCTCCCACTCGCCCTGCAGGTAGAAGCCCGACTGCCCGGTGAACATCAGCGTCTGCGAGCCCGGCGTAGTCGGTCGTCCGTGGGCATCAGCCCGCTGGTCGGTGAGTTTCTGCATCCACGTGCAGCGTGTCAGGACCAGCTCGCGCGTTGTAGGTGAGCTTCTCTCCGCCTTCGGCCAGCCACGGGGTGTTGCCGTCTCGCTGGGAGTAGAGGGTCTGGAACCAGCGCCACGGGGTGGCGAGCTCGCTGACCGTGGCGACCGATGCTCCGTACGCGCCGGTCACCTCCTTGCCGCCGTCCAGCGCCTCTTCCCAGCCGTCGGTGCCCTTGATCTCCTTCAGCGAGCCGTCGGAGTTCAGCAGGCCGGCCTTCTCGCAGACCTCGCCGTTGTAGTAGAGGACGAAGGGGTGAGTGTCCAGTGGGATCGCGTACGACCTACCGTCGACCTTCTGCGCCTCCCAGGCCTTTGGTTGAAGTCGGACGGGCTTCAGCCCGACCAGCGCCAGCATGTCGTCGGTGATCTCGGTCAGCAGGCCCGCCCGCGCCAGGTTCTTCTCCCTGGTCAGGTGAGACACGGCGACGTCGGGCGGGGCGCCGCCGATCGTGGCTAGGGTGACCTTGGTGTAGTACGGGTTGCCCCAGGCGAATGTCGCCGCCTGTAGCGAGCCCGGTCCGCCGCGCTGGTCGGCGTAGTTGTCCAGCATCGTCTGCAGCCGGGCACCGTCACCGCCGCCGAACAGATTCCAGAAGGTGAGCGTGCCGGGCGAGAGTTCCGATCCCACGAGCCCGGCGCCAATCGCTGTCCCGCAGCTGGAAAGTCCGCCGGCGAGTCCGATACCCGCAGCGGCGCCCAGGGCTCCCTTGAGCATCGATCGTCGCGAGACCAGCCGCCCACCGGCGATTGAACCATTCATGAGCACCTCCTAGAAGGGATGCGTGGCGATTCCTTGCATCGGCGAGCAAACTTCGCGGTAGAGGTAACAGACGCATCGGGAACGGGAGATATGCGTGCGGCGTACCTCGCCCGCGCTTGAAAGCGGGCTGCGCCCGGCAGCGCCGCCTGGACTGGTGCCACACACGGGCGAGAACATACCCAGACATCGGTCGGCTCACACCACATCTTTGGAGGTGAATCAAACGTCGACCACGGCCCCGACGGGCACCAACCGGGACTGCCGCGCCAGGTTCCTCGTAGCCTTTTGGATCCAGAGACCCAACCGAGCATCGATGAGCATTCGTGAAGAAGCTGATCACCCAGTGACGTTAGTTTAGATGCGCTGAACGTCTTTGTCATGGTGCTCCTTCGTTAGCTGTGGTGGTCATGGTCCGGTTCTCCGCCAGGACGCTCAGGTGCTTCCGTGGAAGCGACTCAACCCGAGTGCGCTGTCGGCTTCTTGCGGCCGATCGAATGTTCTCCCTCGATTTGTGACGATATGTCACACGTTCTTCGGAAGTACGTTCTCGAGTGGTGACACTTTCGCAACATTCATCCGTGGCTGGTCAACTATCACCTCACTTGGTTCTGCCGCCGAACGAGAAGACCGTCCACGACAGAGGTGGCAGGTTCGCCTTGAGGTGGCCGGAGTCCACGACATGGTCGTCGAAGGGCTGTGGAGTAACGGCGTCATGCGTTTCCCGGTTCGTTGTGTGGCGGTCCTGCCCGTCGTTCGCGTGGAGCGTGCTCGCCTCGAGCACGGAGGTGACGCCGAGTCCGCGCAGGTCCACCTCGAGCGTCGCGGACTCCTCGAGGCTGCGGTTCGCGACGAAGAGTGCCGCCCGATCTGTCTCCTCGTCGTAGGTTGCGCTGGCGTCGACCAGCGGAACGTCGGTGAAGGTCGCGGAGTCGTACTTGTCGCTGCTGGCCACCACCTGGAGAATCTGCCCCTGAGCCAGACGACGCATCTGCTCGAAGGGGTAGGCGATGGTCTGCTTCCAAGCTGCGCCGCCCTCTTCCGAACGCAGCAAGCCGATGACGTTGACCAACTGGGCCTGGTTGGCGATCGTCACGCGATCGCCGTGCCGAAGCAGGGAGTTCATGAGAGTCCCGACGACAACGGCGTCGGTGATCGTGTACTCGTCCTCGATCAGACGCGGGTTGGCCACCCACTCGACCGTGTTGGGCTTGGGGCCGTCGCCGCTGAAACGTCTTGTGTACCAGACGTTCCACTCGTCGAAGGAGAGGTTGATCCGCTTCGCATGCCGGTCACGGGCCCGCACGGCGTCCGCGGTGGAGATGACGTCCTCGATGAAGTTGTCCATGTTGACCGCGGTGGCCAGGAACGACTTCGGATCCTCGTCGAACTCCTCGTAGTAGGCGTGCATCGAGATGTAGTCCACGGTGTCGTAGCAGAGCTCCAGGACAGTGGACTCCCACGACCCGAAGGTAGGCATACGCGCGTTCGACGAGCCCGACGCGACGAGCTCGATCTCGGAGTCGATCAGGCGCATGGCCTTGCCGGTCTCGTTGGCCAGCCGACCATACTCCGCGGCGGTCTTGTGGCCCACCTGCCACGGACCGTCCATCTCGTTACCGAGGCACCACAGCTTGTAGCCGAACGGCTCCTTGGCCCCGTTGGCGATTCGTCGATCCGACCAGTACGTGCCGCCTGAGTGATTCGTGTACTCGAGAAGATCGCAGGCTTCCTGCAAGCCACGGGTGCCCAGGTTCACCGCCATCATGACCTCGGTGCCGACCTTCTTGGCCCAGTCGTCGAACTCGTGGATGCCGAATTGGTTGGTCTCGATCGAGTGCCACGCGAGATCCAGACGGGTCGGGCGGTCGGACTTGGGTCCGGTGCCGTCCTCCCAGCGGTAGTTCGAGACGAAGTTGCCGCCTGGGTACCGCACCACGGTCGGGCCGAGCTCCTTGGTGAGTTCCAGGACGTCCCGACGTAGGCCCTGCTCGTCGGCCGTCGGATGACCGGGTTCGTAGATACCGGTGTACACACACCGGCCCATGTGCTCGACGAAGGATCCGAACAGGCGCCGCGGTACCGGGGCTAGCGTGAACGCTGAGTCGAGTACCAGCTTCGCTGCGGGCATGAAATCACATCTCCCTTGAAATCGCGGTGTTCACCGCAGTCCCGGTGCCAGCCGATCGGAGGCAGAGGGCCCTCGTGACGCTGGTATCCGGACTTTCGGTCGACCAAGCAAAGTCGACCAAGCAAACTCGATCAACACCGTGTTGGTATAAGGATAAACCAGGACGGTACGGCATGACTGGCCATGCGGCAACGGGTCCCCTCCCATTGTGATCGACGTCACATGTGCTCGCCCGCCGAGGTGAATCACTGATCCCTTCGAGGCCACCAGCTGGGTTGCGCCCGCCGGTGTCAGGCTCGAGGCGTTGCGATCTCCAGTTCGACGGTCACGAAGGAATGGGCCGGAAGCTCCACCCGCAGCGTGTGGCCGATGGTGGTCACCCCGTCGAAGCTTTGCGGCGACACGGCAGCCGGATGGTCGATCGTGTTGTGCTCCTGCAGCCGCGGCGCGGTGAGGATGCGAGCCCGGCTGATGTCGAAGTCTCCACCCCGCAGCTCGATCTCGACAGTCTGGGCGGCCGCGGCCTCCACGTTGCTCAGCGAAATCAGTGCCCCGCCGCCCTTGATGCTGGCCGACATGCTCAACGTGGCCAGCGATCGACCGCCGACGTCCTGCCGCGCACCAGGGGCGGACAGGTGGACGGGCAGCGAGGCGGCGTCCTGGTGTCCCTTGTTCATCTCGAAGACGTGGTAGGTCGGCGTCAGGATCACCTGATCGCCGTGGGTCAGGATCATGGCCTGCAACACGTTGACCGTCTGAGCGATGTTGGCCATGACCACGCGCCCGGCGTGGCGGTGGAAGATGTCGAAGTGCAGGCTGGCCACCAGGGCGTCACGGAGGCTGTTCTGCTGGTACAAGAACCCGGGGTTGGTGCCCGGTTCGGTGTCGAACCAGGTCCCCCACTCGTCCACCACCAACCCGATCCGCCCCTCGGGGTCGTAGCAGTCCATCACATGGCCATGGCGCTTGATCAACTCGCCGGTGCGCTGGGCGTTCATCATGGTCTGGTAATACTCGTCGACGCCGAATTCGGTCGCGCTTCGCTTGTCGCCGGGAACGCTGGTGAAGGTCCAGTCCGGCTCGCGGGCGAAGGTGTAGTTGTGCAGCGAGATGGCCTGGAAGTAGTTGTGGGGATCGCAGCCGCAGCCCAGGTCGCCGAGAGTTCTCATCAGGGCTTCGGTCCAGGCGTAATCGTCGACGCGGGCGCCTGCGGCGATGCGATACAGCGTGTTGTCGCCGTGGTCGCGGCAGTACGTGGCGTACCGCCGGGCAAGATCGGCGTAGTACTCGGGCCGCATGTTTCCGCCGCAGCCCCAGGTCTCGTTCCCGATTCCCCAGAATCGGACTCGCCATGGTTCATCCCGCCCGTTCTGCCTGCGTAGCCGGGCCATCGGGCTGTCCCCATCGCGGGTCAGGTATTCGACCCACTGGCTCATCTCTTCCACCGTGCCGGATCCAACGTTGCCACTGATGTACGGCTCGGCTTCGAGCAGTTCGCATAGCTGCATGAACTCATGAGTGCCGAAGTGGTTGGTCTCCTCGACGTCGCCCCAGTGGGTGTTGACCATGGCCGGCCGTTGATCTTTGGGGCCGATCCCGTCCCGCCAGTGGTACTCGTCGGCGAAGCAGCCGCCAGGCCAACGCACGTTCGGAATGTTGACATCATTGAGCGCCTCGACCACATCGAGGCGGATGCCGTGGTCGTTGGGTATCGGACTGTCCTCTCCGACGTAGAAGCCGCCGTAGATTCCGTGGCCGAGATGCTCGGCGAAGTGACCGTAGACATGACGACTGATCGTCGGGCCCTCGATGTCGAGGTTGATGATGGCTCGCGCGGCGCTCGTCACGTGGGCTCGCTCCTCGTCGGTACTGGAGTCGCCCCCATGAGCCTCACGCTCACCGGGCTATCCGCTTGGTGGACCGCCGCTCCACGAGTGTCGCGGGCAGCGTCAGTTCCTTGGCCGGACGCGCCTCCTGCGGCACACTCAGCCGCTCCATGAGGTGCTCGCAGATGGCATCGGCCATCCGGTCGTGTCCGGGGTTGATCGACGTCAGCGACGGCACCAGATAAGAAGCCTCAGCGATGTCGTCGAAACCCACGATGGCGACATCCTCCGGCACGTGCAGTCCAGCGTCGGCCAGCGCCCGCATCGCCCCGATCGCCACCACGTCGGTCATCGCGAACACCGCGTCGAAGGGCACCGATCGATCGAGCAGGCTGCGGATCCCGGCGTACCCGTCCCGGAGCGAGAAGGTCGAGTCGACGAGCAGGCGGGAATCAACCTCGAGCCCGGCCTCGGCGTGCGCCCGCAGGTATCCCGCGGTCCGCAGGGTCGTCATCGTCTCGCCCTGGCCAGCTACGCCGCCGAGCCTGGCCACCCGCCGAGCCCCGCCCGCCAGCAGGTGTGCCGTCGCCAGCCTCGCACCATCGACGTTGTCCATGACGACGTGATCGAAGCGACTGGGGCCCAACCGTTCACCGATCAGGACGAGGGGCGCGTTGACATTGATCTTCTCCAACTCGGCCGGCTCGACGTCGACGACGCTGAGGATCAGGCCGTCGTACATGCGCAACCGCGAGAACCCGACCGCCTCCAACTCGCCCAACCGGCTCGCCTTCGTCCTCTCCACCACCACTCGCAGTCCGTGCCTGTCGAACCGATCCGCCAGTCGCTCGGCCAATTCGGAGAAGTACGGATTCTCCAAATTCGGCACCGCCAACCCGACCACGCCTGTCCGACCGGCGCGCAGGTTCCGGGCCGCGAGGTTGACCTGGTATCCGAGGTCGGCGATCGCCTCCAGGACGCGTACCCGAGTCTCCACCCCGACCCGAGGTCGGCCGTTGATCACGTTCGACACCGTCATCGTGGAGACACCGGCGGCCTTTGCGACGTCCGTCATCGTCACCACCACGGGGCCTCCTCCCACGACGCGCCAAATCCGGATCGTATAACGATAAAGTACGGCGTAGGTCGCCCCGGACGGGGCCCAGCAGGCCTGTACAACCTGCCCCTTTCGGGGTTGTATGCCTGGGGGCGGCAGACCGAGGAGCGGCTAGCGATGATGCGACGAACGATGGCGGTCCTGGTTGTTGCGGCGGCTCTGGTCGCGACGAGTGCACCCGCGCCTGCTGCTCCGCGTCCGGTTCCAGCAGCCGGGCCAACCCCCACGGTGGCCGAGGCGGAGTACCGCAACCCGGTGTCGGAGAGCATCGGCGACACCTTCGCCGATCCGGCCCTGATCCGGGGCAAGGATGGCTGGTGGTACGCGTACGGAACCTCCGACCCCCTGCGCGAGGGTGAAGGGACCGTGCACCGCATTCCGATCGCCCGCTCCCGCGATCTGGTGCGCTGGACCTACGTGACCGACGCCTTCACCGACGCCACGCTGCCGGGCTGGGCCGCAGCAGACGCCGGGATCTGGGCCCCCGATATCCGCTACGTCGACGGTGAGTACCGGCTGTACTACGTCGTCACCCGGACCACCCTGACCAGCGAAGTGGACGACAACGCCATCGGTGTGGCGACCGCACCCACCCCGCTCGGCCCGTGGAGCGACAGCGGAGCGCCCGTAGTCGGTCCGCGCCGGGGCGGCAGCGGCAACGCAAATGACTTCCGGTGGACCTTCGACCCGAGCGTGGTGACCGGGAACGACGGCGCCCAGTGGCTGTTCTACGGCTCCTACTACGGCGGCGTGTTCGCCCAGCGTCTCGCCGGCGACGGGCGGGCACGCGTCGGGGACCCGACCATGGTCGCCATCGACAACAAGTTCGAGGGCGCGTATCCGGTACGTCGCGGCGCGTACTGGTACCTCTTCTTGTCCACGGCGAACTGCTGCGCCGGACCGACCACCGGCTACTCGGTCCAGGTCGGCCGGTCCCGCTCGATCACCGGTCCGTACGTGGACGCAGCGGGCGTTTCGTTGATCACCTCACGGGCCGGCGGGACGCCGGTTCTCACCCAGAACGGGAACGCCTGGATCGGCGCCGGCCACAACGCGATCGCCACCGACCTCGCGGGCCAGGACTGGATCGTCTACCACGCCATCGATCGCGCCGATCCGTACCTCGACGGCACCGACGGAATCAACGAGCGGCCGATGCTGATGGACCGGCTCGACTGGGTGGACGGGTGGCCCGCCGTCCGCGCCGGCCGGGGTCCCAGCGAGGGTCGGCAGCCGGGGCCGGCGGTCCGAGGTCGCTGGGTGACGAACTTCGACTCCGGCATACCCGCCCGCTGGAACGTGTCTGGCTCCTGGTCCGCGCGTGGCAACGCCGATACCGGCTTCGCATACGCGCGACGCGCTGGTGCCCTGCTCAGCGGCGCCGTTTCATCCAGTGTCCGGGTGGAGGCCGATCTCCGCGGGCGTGCCTCGCACGGCCTGACTTCGTGGCTCGGTCGATCGGACGTCCGCGCGCTCATCGACCCTGACCGCAGCGCGCTTCGGCTCGAGCAGCGGCGGAGCGGGCGGCTGATCGGCTCGGCGAGCGCCCGGCTGCCGACCGGCTTCCGGGCCGAGGAGTGGCACGCGGTGAGCCTCCAGATACGTCAGGGCGTCGCGACGGCCACGGTCTCTCATGCTCGCCTCGGCGATCCGCTGGCCACCGCCAGCCTCGCCGTCCGCGGTGGGGAGCAGGTGCGGTCGGCCGGGGCGTTCGCCGGCGGCGCCGGCGTCGGGGTGGACAACCTGAGCGTGCTCCCCGCGGCGAAACCCCTCAGCCGGCTGGCCACTGAGGTGGTGCCCGACCGGTTGGTCGTCGAAGGTAGCGACGAGTTCGCCGGTTCGGCGCTGGGGCCGGGCTGGTCGTGGGTGCGCCAGAGCAGCGCCGCCAGCGTGACCGGCGGAGTGCTGCGCTGGCCCACCGAAGCCGCCGATCTCACGGGGCCCGGCAACAACGCCGGCGTGCTTCTGCGCTCTCCGGGAGACGGTGCCTGGACGGCGGAGACCAAGATCACCATCGACCTGGGCACGGATTCGATCCGCAACTTCCAGCAGGCGGGGCTGATCGCGTACGTGAACGACGACCTGTTCACCCGGCTCAGCCACGTGGCGATCTGGAACACCCGCCAGACGGAGTTCGGTAAGGAGATGCCGTACGCAGGTCGGCTGGCCTACGGGGGCACGATCGTCGGGCCGCCCGCCGAGACGACGTGGCTGCGACTCACCCACCGGCTCGATCCCCGCAACGGTGAACACGAGCTGCGGGCCTGGAGCAGCCGGGACGGCCGGACCTGGGTCAAGGGCGGGGTGTGGACCCTTCCGGCAGAGGCCACGTTGCGCGTCGGGCTGGTCTCGCACGGCGGGGCCGGAGCGACGGCGGACTTCGACTACTTCCGGCTCTACCGCTGATCGCGCGGCCTCAGAGGCGATAGACGCGGCGGGCGTTGTCGCGGGCCACCAGGGCACCGATCCGTTCGGCGCCAGGGTTCGTCATCTCGTCGGCCTCGACGAGATCGGTGAGCACTCCCGACAGGCCACGGCGGAAGAGCAGGGCGCCGAGGTAGTAGAGCTCGGCGAGCCCGTACGCGTCGGTGGAGAACAGCAGTTTCCCGAACGGCACTATCTCGAGCAACTCAGCGATCACCTGTCGACTCAGCGCGCCGGAGTTGTGGACGGCCAGGCCGACGTCGACGTAGACCTGGCTGAAGACCTGTGCCAGATAGGCCGCGTGACGGTGGTACGGGTAGTTGTGGAGCAGCAGCACCGGCACTCCGCGCTCCTCGGTGGCCCGCAGGAATGCCGTCAGCAGCAGCGGATCGGATCGGTGGAGGTCGAGATCGGCGTCGCCGAACCCGACGTGGAACTGCAGCGGCAGTCCGCGCTCGATCGCCGCCCAGGCCAGCCAACCGTTGACCACCGGATGGGCGATCCGCAACGCCGTCGAACCGCGCCCGGAGCTTGTCAATGAGCCGTCGATCTCCTCGAGTGCGCGCCGGACCTCGGCAGTCGAGGGTGCTTCTGCGGGAAGGTCGAGACCGACGCGGTACGCGGCGACGCTCTTCAGTCCGACCGCGGGGGTCTGAGTCAGAGCCTGCTCGAACCGCGCGGTGAAATCGCCCGCCGTTGCACCGGCCGCCAGCAGATCCTCGGCCAACGTCTCCAGCCGCAGGATCTCGTACGCCGTGCCCGCGGCCACCTCGGTCGGTGACGTCAAGCCGACCCCCACGCCGGTGTCGACCAAGAACGTGTCGATGTCGGCGGCCGCGACCAGCCGCCCACTGGCCGCCGGCCCCAGCTCGGCCCGACGGGCGAGGTAGTCCTCCGGCGACGCGTGCGGCTCCAGGTCGAGGACGGGTGCGCACCAGCGCCGGATCGCCAACCCCAGCAGGGAATCAAAGAACGTCGTACCCAGCGGCGAGGGACGGGCCGCCTCGTTGATCAGCAACTCGAAGGCATCCCGATCCAGCGCGTCGAGCACCAGTCCATGGCAGTGGTGATCGATCAAGGAACCGAGCTCGGTGACCATCGGTCCTATTCTGCTCTCGTGGACGCCGAGGAGCGCGAGTCCCGCCAGGCCATGGCGGCGAGCCTGGTGCCCGGCCTCGCGGAAGCCGGCGTCGTGGCCGTGGCCACCACCTTCGTCGACAACTCGGGCATCACGCGGGTCAAGACGGTGCCGTTGGATCGGCTGCCGCACCTGGCGGCGTGGGGCGTCGGTGCCTCGACCAGCTTCGACTTCTTCCGGTTCGACGACTGGCTGGCCGCGCCACCGGACGGTCGGGCGCCGGTCGGTGATCTTCGGGTCATTCCGGATCTGGCGCGCGTTGTCCCCTTGGCGGCGCAGCCCGGTTGGGCCTGGGCGGCGGGTGAGCGCTACCGGCAGGACGGACAGCCGCACCCGCTCTGCAGCCGCTTGTTGCTGGCCCGCCAGAGCGACAGCCTGGCCGCCCAGGGCCTGCAGGTGCTAGCCGCCTTCGAGATCGAGTGGGTGATCTCGACGGGCGGCGAGGAGTTCACGCCCGGGGTGACCGGCCCCGGGTACGGGATGACGCGGCTGATCCAAGCGTCCGACTACGCTCGGGATCTGCTCGAGGCGCTGGCCCGGCAGGGCGTGGCCGTGGACCAGTTCCACCCGGAATACGCGACGGGCCAACTCGAGGTGTCGGTGGCGGCCGCGACGCCGGTCGAGGCGGCGGACACGTCCGTGCTCGTCCGGAGCACCATCCGCGCAGTCGGTGAGCGGCACGGATTCCGGACCTCGTTCTCGCCGAAGGTGGAGGTCGAGGGGGTCGGCAACGGCGGGCACGTCCACCTCAGTCTGTGGCGCGACGGCGACAACCTCATGGCGGGCGGAGAAGGGCCCCTCTGGCTCACCCCGACCGGTGCGGCCTTCGCCGCCGGCATCCTCGACCGGTTGCCTGCCCTGCTGGCGATCGGGGCCCCTTCGGTGGCGTCGTATCTGCGTCTGATTCCCTCCCACTGGGCCGGCGTCTACGCCTGCTGGGGGCTGGAGAACCGCGAGGCAGCCCTGCGAATGGTGACGGGCTCAGACGACGGCAGCGCGTGGGCGGCCAATCTGGAGATCAAGTGCTTCGACCTCACCGCCAATCCGTACCTGGTGCTCGCGGCGGTGCTGGCCGCCGGGGCGGCCGGGGTCGAGGAGGAAGCCGCACTGCCCGAGCCGATTGATGTCGATCCGGCGGTTCTTCCGCCCGAGGTCCTCGACGAACGCGGGATTCGTCGCCTGCCAGGCTCATTGGCCGAGTCCGCCGCAGCGCTCGACGCTGACGACCTCCTTCGGGACCGACTCGGATCCGATTTGGTGGACGCCGTGTTGGCCGTACGACGGTCCGAGATCGAGAGGTTCACGGACAGTTCTCCGGAGGATGTGGTGCAAGCGTTGAGATATGTGCACTAGATCCGCGGTTCTGAACATATGCCCGCACGATCGGCCGCGGAGGCGACGCTTTGTTGTGCCGTCGCGTCGCCACGACCTCGAAACCGGCGCCCGCGAACAGACTGAGCGTTCCTCGCCACAGATCCGAGCCGGGCTTGCGGCCGCCGGACGTGTCGACCGGATAGCCCTCGAGAATCGCGACACCGTGATCGGCGGCCCAGCCGACCGTCGCCTCGAGCAGAGCCCCCGCGACGCCACGGCGCCGGGCTCGCGCGGCCACCACGAAGCAGACCACCGACCAGACCGGCTCGTCGTCCACGGGTGCCAGCAAGCGCGAGCGCTCGAGACGCTCGAAGTCCGTGCGCGGTCCGAAGCTGATCCAGCCGACCGCGCCGTCGTCGTCGTAGGCGATCAACCCGGCGGTCCGGCCCGCTCGAGCCGCACGGCGGACCGCCCCGTGGTGGATCTCCCGGTTCTCTGCAGCGGTGGAAGAGTTCCAGTTCGCACTGGTGGACCGCATGAACGCGCACTGACACCACCGCGGATCGCCCGTCGCGAACAACTGATCGAGGTCGTCGAGATGGCGTGCTCGTACGGGCTCGACGCGCAACGCCCCGGCGGCGCAGTTGACGTTGTAAACAGACCGGGCCGCGGGCATGCACAATAAGGTATGCCGCGCCTGCGTACCGTCTCGCCGAAGGATCCGGGTTGGACCCGGCGAAGGGCCGGGAAGGGCTTCATCTACCTGGACGACGGGGGCACGCGCCTGCCGAGCGAACACATCGAACGCTGCAAGATGTTGGTGATCCCACCGGCCTGGGAGCAGGTGTGGATCTGCCCGGCACCGAACGGCCACATCCAGGCGGTGGGCACCGACGACGCCGGCCGGCGGCAGTACATCTATCACGAGTACTGGCGGCTGAAGCGCGACAAGTCCAAGCACGATCGAGTGTTGCAGGTCGCGTCGAGGTTGCCGCGAGCGCGGCGCAAGGTGGCGGTGGATCTGCGCCTCCCCGGCATGCCGTACGAGCGCGCGCTGGCCACCGCGTTCCGGCTCCTTGATCTCGGCTTCTTCCGCATCGGCGGCGAGGCCTACGCCGAGGCGAACAACAGCTACGGCCTGGCCACGATCCGCAAAGAGCACGTGAGCATCGAGAGGAAGACCGTCGTCTTCGACTTCGTGGCCAAGTCCGGCCAGGAGCGCTACATCGCCCTGGCCGACGATCTGGTGCGGTCGGCGGTCGGCCACCTGCTGGCTCAGCAGAACGAAGGCCCGGAGCTCTTGGCGTACGAGGACGGTGACGGTTGGCATGACGTCACCTCCACCGAGATCAACGACTACATCAAGGGCAAGGTGGGCGGCGAAGTGTCGGCCAAGGACTTCCGCACCTGGCACGGCACCGTGATCGCCGCCTTGACGTTGGCCAAGGCCAACGAAACCGCCACCACGGTCGCGAAGCGCAAACGTGCCGTGAGCCAGGCCATGAAGGAGGTGGCGACGTACCTCGGCAACACCCCCTCGGTGGCGCGCAAGTCGTACGTGGATCCGCGGATCGTCGACCTGTTCAACGACGGGGCCACCATCTCGCCCAAGCTGGCCTCGCTCGATCAGGACCTGTACGACGGCGCCACGCACGGCAAGATCGAGAAGGCGGTGCTGAACCTGCTGGAGGTCCCGAAGGGCAAGCTGGTCTGAGCTATCGACCGGCCCGCGGCTGATAGCTCGCTTGGCCGTCGAAGCCCGGGGTGTTCGTCAGAGCCCGACTCTCGCCGGTGGCGACGTCGACGGTGTAGACGTCCCAGGAGCCGGCGGCGTCGGAGTAGTAAGCGAGCTGGCGGCCGTCCGGGGACCACCTCGGGCGCTCCTCGGAGGCCTCACCGGCGATGACCGAGCGCCGTCCTTCACCATCGGCGGCCATGATGGCGATGTCGAAACCCTGCGAGGTAACGACGTTGAAGGCCAGTCGTTCTCCGTCGTGCGACCAGGCGGGATTGATGCCGCGGATCGAGTGCGCGAGCAGCGGACCCTCCTTACGGTTCGCCGGATCGACGGCAAAGAGCTCCGGATAACCGTTCCGGGTGGTGGCGAACGCCACGCGGGATCCGTCCGGTGTCCACTGGGGCTTGTCGTCGAGTCCGGGTGCGTTGACGAGTTGCCGGACCTGAGAACCGTCCTCCTGCATGACGTAGATGTCCCAGTCGCCGTCCCGGTTCGAGCTAAACGCGAGCCGCGATCCGTCCGGGGACCAACTGGGATAGAAGTTCCCGCCGGCCTGCCCGGTCAGCCTGGTCAACGAGGATCCGTCGAGGTTGATCACGTGGATGTCGCTGGCCGAGGGTGTGCCGGCGTTGAACGCGATGCGCAGGCCGTCGGGCGACCAGGACGGATGGGACGTGGGAGGCAGATCGTGTGGGGTCAGCCGCCGGACCTCCGAGCCGTCGGGTCGCATCAGGAAGACTCCGTCGCTTCCCTCGCGGTCGGAAACGAACGCGATGAGCCCGTACGGGCGCGGCTGGGAGTTCGCTGGCGTCGGTGTCTCGCTCGGCCGTAAGTCCTGGTTGCTTGGCGTGCATCCGAAGATCGACGAGGCCACGACGACCGCCCCTATCAGGCGTCCCCACCTGCGCGAGCTCGGCATCATCAGGACGCTCGATTACGTGCCACGAGCGCTCACATAGCGGTCCAGGTTCTCCAGCGAGGACGCCAGGCCGACCTCATGATCGGCTTTGCTGATCCCGGTGGGGACGTTCTCCGCGGTGACAGTCACCTCGGTGCCGCCGTCAGAGGTCTCGTCGAAGGTCCACGTCATGATCATCTCGCCGGCGAACGACGGATCGTCCGACTCGAACTCGACCGACTGCACGATCCGGCGGTCGCGCTCGAGGTCGAGAAAGCGGCCGCTGGTGATGTCCGTGCCGGCCGAGGTCTTGCCGTCACCGGGCGACTCATACGTGAGTTCGATGCGATAGCGCCCTCCCGTCCGCGGGTCGAACTCGAGCACCCGCCCCGTCATGCCGTCCGGAGGAAGCCACTCGGTCAACGCGGCCGGGTCGAGAAGCGATCGGTACGCCGCTCCGGGTGCGGCCCGAACAAGGCGGGACGCGGTGTCGGTTCGCCGATTCACCGCTGGCGGCGGCGACTCCACGGACCCGTGATCGCCAGGGTGTAGCCGGGATCGAAGATGTTGACGAACAGCGTGCGGCCGTCGGCGCTGAACGCCGGTCCGGCGAATTCGCCGCCCGCCGGTTCTTTGATGTCGTTGCGGGCCATGGCATATGCCTGCCCGTGCTCGGAGACCCCGATCAGGTGCTGGATGCCGAGACCGTCCTCGGCCAGGATCAAACCCCCGTGTGGGGAGACGGTGATGTTGTCTGGGCCGTCGAACGTGCCGGTCGAGTCCGGTTGTGGGTTGAGGCCGAAGCGGGTCTTCAGGGTAACGGTTCGGCGTTCGGGATCGTAGAACCAGACCTGCCCGTCGTGCGGCGTGACGGTGCCGGCCTCGTTGCGGGCGAAGCTGGACACGAAGTAGGCGCCGTCGTTCCCCCACCACTGGCCCTCCAATTTTCGCGACCGGGTGACCTGGTCGTTCGCAAACTGCTTCCGTACCGACGTTGTGACGGCATCCCGATCCGGCACGTCTACCCACCGGACGCGGTAGGTCGTGCCGACCTCGGTCGCGACGGACAGATCCGGAATGTGCTGATTGCCCAAGGAGCACGACATCGCCTGCAGCTGTCCGGCGGTTGCGCCGCGCCGGGAGCGGGCCAGCTCGTGCAGGGCTCCCCTCTCGCCGACGAAGCCGCGGGGCGGCCGCCAGCGGAAGTAGAGACCATTCGGGGTGACGGCATCCTCGGTGAGGTAGACGACGTGTCGGTCGGGGTCGACGGCCACGGCCTCGTGGGCGTACCGGCCCATGAACTTGAGCGGGATCGGACTCTTGCCTCGGTTAGCCGCTTGGCTGCGCGGATCGACCTCGAAGACGTAGCCGTGGTCCTGGGTCCGAGCGCCGCCGGCTCGCACCTCGACCTCCTCGCAGGTCAGCCAGGTCTTCCAGGGGGTGACGCCACCCGCGCAGTTCGTGCTGGTGCCGGCGAGGCTGGTGTAGGCGTCGAGCCGGTTCCCGTCTTCGTCGACGACGATCGTCGAGGTGCCCCCGAGCACGCCGGGGTCGTAGGTGAGGCCGTCAGTAATCGGAACCCGGTACGGCTCTTCGCCGCGGTTCTCGTGATTGGAGATGAGGATCGAGCCCCCGCGCCGGCGACGGAAGACGCCCATCCCGTCGGTGTTGCTCGGATAGACCGCGATTTGGCCCACCTCGGTGCCCGAGTGGGCGACCACCTTGTACGAGAAGCCCCTCGGCAGGGCGAGGATCCCTTTCGGGTCGGACATCAGGGGCCCGTACCCGGTCGGGCCCGGCCCTCCCGGGTGAGGTCGAGCGAAGGCCTCCAAACTTCCGGCGCCGGCGAAGGCAAACCCCAGCCCGGCGGCGGTGCCGCCCAGAAACGTGCGTCGAGAAACCGACAGGTCCATGACTGCTCCTTTGCAGAAACCTGGGTCGAATGAACCCAGAGCTCTCGACCGAGGAAGAGGGCAACACGTCAGTGTCACGCCGTGAAGATACCCCTGACAAGGCGAACCGGCCTACGATGGCGCGTCGACCGGTTTCGATGATGATGAATCGCGGACTAGCCGACCGGTTGCAGAACGGCCGCCGGCGGGGGCACGTCGATCAGCCGCGACGCCCGGTCGGTTCGTCGAGTCACCCGCGCGGACGGCGGCGCCAAGGACCGGTGATGGCATAGACAGCCCCGTAGCTCGCTGACTGAATATTGGTGAACAAAATGTTCCCGTCGGCGCTGAAGGCGGGCCCGCAGAATTCCCCGTTCCCGGCCTGATCATTGCGAGCCAGGGCGTAAGGCCGACCCCGATCCGTGATGCCGATGAGATGCTGCTTGCCGGCACCATCCTCGGCCACGATCAACCCGCCGTGCGGTGAGACGGTGATGTTGTCCGGTCCGTTCCAGAGAGCGTCTGGTTCTGGCGTGACAGGAGGTGTATAGCCGAACATGGTCTTCAGCGTGACGGTCTGGCGGCTCGGATCGTAGAACCACACCTGCCCGTCGTGCGGGTTGAGACTGCCGTCACCCAACTCCAGTGGGCGGGCGTAGCTGGCGACGAAGTAAACCCCGCCGTTGCCCCACCATTGACCTTCGAGCTTGCGCGACCGGGTGATCGGACCGCTGTAGGTCTGGAGCCGGGTGGGGGTCGCAGTAAGGGTCGCGTTGGCGGTGCGATCGGGCACGTCGAGCCAGCGGACGCGATAGCGCGTTCCGATCTCGGTGGCTTCAGACAGATCGACGATGTGCCGGCGGCCGCGGTAGCAGCTCATGGCTTGAAGCCGACCGGCGGCAGCGCCCTCGGACTCAGCCAATTCGGCGAGGGCGCCAACGCGGCCCACGAACCCCGGCGGCGGTTGCCAGCGGTAGTACAACCCATTCGGATTGACGTTGTCCTCGGTGAGGTAGATCTCATTCGTATTAGGGTCGACCGCGACGGCCTCGTGCGAGTAGCGGCCCAAGAACGTCAAGGGGATCGGCGACTTGTTCACGTTCGCCTCCTGACTTGTCGGGTCGACCTCGAAGACGTAACCGTGATCCTTCAACATTCTCACCGTCACTGCGGGTACCGCTGGCACCGCTGGCACCGGAGGCGGACCCGGCATGGCCGGCACAGCCGGCCGAGCGGGCACCCGGACAGCTACGGCGTTGAATCTGCGGTCTGTCTCCTCGCACGTCAGCCAGGTGCCCCAGGGCGTGACGCCGCCGGCGCAGTTGTTGTCGGTGCCGGCCAGGCTCGTGTACGCCTCGACTTGACGGCCCTCTCGATCAACGATGATCGTCGACGTACCGCCGACGGCGTTCGCGTCGTACGTGAGGTCCGCGGCTGCTTGCACCGTCGGCTTTTCCGTGCTGCTGATCTCGTGATTACAGATCAGGACCGACCCACCGCTCTCGTGCCGAAAGACGCCCATCCCGTCGGGATCCATCGGAAAGAGCCCGGTTCTTGTCGACGTGGTGCCGGACTGCGCCACAATCCGATAGGAGAAACCCGCCGGCAGCGCGAGCAGGTTCGCCGGATCCGCCACCAGGGGACCGTAGCCCCCGACCGGGCCCGCGACCGGTCCCCCGGGGTGGGGCCGGGCGAACGCTTCGAGACTGCCGGCGACGGTGAGTCCTACTCCGGCGGCGGTGCCGCCCAGTAGCGCGCGGCGAGAAACCGATAGGGCCATGACTGCTCCTTTGCAGCAGAAGCCTCGACGAACGACCCCCGGGTTCTCGACCGACGAAGTGCGACACGTCAGTCTTGCGCCGGTCAGCCGCGCCTGACAAGGCCGAACCGGCCGACGGGATACCGTCGACCGGCCCGATGCAGCTTGGGAACGGACTAACCGACCGGTTGTAGAGCGAGCGTTTCGCTCCGGATCACGGGAGCGACCCGGCGACCGGGCCGGACGAACTTCCAGGCGACGAGCAGCGAGCCGATGATCAACACGGCGCCGGCGGCGAAGGGGGCGCCGGGGAAGTAGACGGGCGCGGCCGGCGAGACGAAGTAGGCGAACGCCGCCGTCCCGACCAACGGTCCGACCACCGCGGTGATGCCCAACAGGCTGGCCATAGCCCCCTGGACCACGCCCTGCTCGTCCTCACCGACCGCCGACGACACCAGGGCCTGCGCTGCCGGTTCGTCCACGGCGGCGAGGCACGACACCGCGATGATGGCGACGATCATCCAGCCCTGCGGGGCGATCGCGTACGCGACAAAGGCCAACGCGCTGGTTGTCAGACCGAGGATCATGCTGCGTCGCTCGCCGAGCCGCTTGACGACCGGACCGACCAGCAGGCCTTGGGAGAGGGCCGCACAGACGCCCATGAGGGTGAAAACCACGCCGGTGGCCACGGTGTCCCAACCGAAGCGGAGCGTGGTGGAGAAGACGAACGTGCTGTACAGGCTCTGATTGGCCAGGTTGGTGAGGAGGTAGCAGCCGGCCAGGGCCAACAACAGCGGCGTGCGCCGCAGTAGTCCGAGGGAGGCGATCGGGTTCGCCCGGCTCCACCGGAACGGCCGCCGCTTGCCCGTCGCCAGGCTCTCGGGGACCCCGACGACGCAGACGACGATGTTGATCACGGCCAGAGCAGCCGCCACGTAGAACGGAAACTGTAGGCCCATACCGCCCAGGAACCCGCCGGCCAGCGGTCCGACGATGAAGCCGATGCCGAACGCCGCGCCCAACTGGCCGAAGCGGGCGGCGCGGTCCTCGTACGGGGTGGTGTCGGCGACATAGGCGTAGGCCGTGTTGAGGATCGCGCCGAGCACACCGCTCAGGGAAAAGCCGACGACGTACCAGCTGAGGCTGGTGGCGCTCGCCAATCCGGCGTACGTGAGGGCCGGGCCGACCATCCCGAGCAGCAAGATCGGCTTACGTCCGAACCGATCACTGAGGGCTCCGAGGACGGGAGCGCACACGAAGCTGAGCGCGGCCGACACCGCCGTGACGATTCCGGCGAACTGAGCCGCCCGCCCCGCGTCGCCGCCGACGAAGCCTTCGAGCAGGTCCGGCAGCACCGGGATCAGCATGCCCATGGCGGCGACGTCCAGGAACACCGTCCCCATGATCACACCGACTCCTTGACCTTTGCCCATCTCTTCCTCCTCTTGAACGGAACGATCTGTTCTGTTCCAAATCTATCGGAACAGAACGTTCCGGTCAAGAGTTTGCTAAGGTGAAGGCCATGGTGCCCGAGACCGACATTTCCGTCGCCCCGATGAGTGGCCGGCGGGCCGAAGCCGCCCGCAACGACGGGCTGATCCTGCAGGCGGCGCGCGACGTGTTCGTCGCCGATCCGCACGCGCCGATCTCCGCAGTCGCCGAGCGGGCCGGGGTGGGTATCGGAGCCCTCTACCGACGGTACGAGAGCAAGGACGTGTTGCTCCAACGCCTGTGCGGCGACGGCCTGGACGCCTACATCGCCGAGGCCGAGGCGGCCCTGGATCGGGCCGACGGCGACGCGTGGGAGACCTTCGCCGGGTTCATGCGGCGGGTCGTCGAGGTCGGGGCCGGATCACTCACCCGCCGTCTCGCCGGCACGTTCACCGCGACGCCCGAGCTCTACGCCGCGGCCGCTCGCGCGGGGAAACTCAACGTCGAACTGGTCGACCGGGCCAAGTCCGCGGGTGTGCTCCGTGCTGACGTCGAGGTCAACGACCTGAGCCTCATCTTCGAGCAGCTCGCCGCCGTCCGGCTGGGCGACGAGAAGCGGAGCGGGCGGCTCCGTCAGCGTTACCTGGCCCTGCTCTTGGAAGCGTTACGCGCCCGATCTGACAACGGTGCCCTGCCTGGACCGGCGCCCACCGACGCCGAGTTGCGTAAACGCTGGGCTCCGACCTCGTAGCGTTCAGCCCGCGAGGCGGGCGGGCTGACGGCCGAACGAGATCTAGCCGATGACCAGGAAATCGGACCCCGCCTCACCGGCGTCGAATCCGGTCAGCTTCTTCCAAGCGGCAGCGGCATCGGGGTGCTCGGCGTAGAACTTGTCGAACTCCTCCGAGGTTTCCTCATTCGGCCCGGGGAAGAACCGATCACGCGCCTCGACACTCTCGATCTCGAAGAGCACGAGGTACGTACCGGCGCGGGGTCCCCGATCCGACTTGAGCAGCTGGGTCTTCCAGCCGGGAAAGTCCGGTAACGGTGCGACCTCGTCCCGCCAGAAGCGCTCGAACTCGTCAGGGTCCTGCCCCGGCTCCAGCTTCATCTCGTGCAGGCCGTACACCTTCGGCATGGCGGACCTCCCCAACTCGACGAGTCACTGACGTCCTTCGTAGTGCCTGTCGTTGCCGGCGCGCAAGGGGTGCTGTTCGGTCAGGTGTTCCGCAGCGCGGCCACCACCCGGGTGTAGCTGATCCGCTCCTGCTCGAGGCGCACATGGTGGCCGTAGCGGTCCTCGATGAGGTCGCGGTACAGCGCCGCCTCGGCTTCGGTCAGATGCGGAAGGGTGACGTCTGCCGGTCGCTCCTCTACCACCCACTGCTCGGGATGGGCCAGCAGCGTCTCGGTGTCCATCAAGATCGACTCGACCCGCGAATACCGGGCGCGCAGTCGGTTCAAGATCACGAACCCGTACGTGTCGATGTCGCCCCAGTAGATGATCACCTTGTCGGACAACCACGACAATCCAGCCACCGATCCGAGGGCGAATCCCGCGCCGAAGATCGCGACCGCGTCGGCGCGATCGGGCAGAGCCAGGTAGCTGACATCGTTCTCGACGATGATCACCTCGCCGACCGGTGGGTCGAACTGGGTCAGCTCGGCCGTGCGAACGGTCACTTCGGAAAGCCCACCCGGCAATAGATCCGGGTCGCCCAAGGACCGGATCCGGGTGTAGTCCGGCCGCCTGCGGAACCGGTACCGGGCCGCGAAATCGCCGGCCGAGAAGCGCTCGTCGATCCGCCGTGGCGGTAGCACCTCGTCGAGCAGCCGGCTGAGCAGAATTCGGTTCTGCTCGATGAACTTGGTGTCCACCGCCGGAACATCGACCTGACGGAGGTACAGATGCTGATCATGGGCAGCGATCCAGGTGACGGTGGCCAGCAACCGCGGCCACAGTTCGGCGTTGTCGAGCACGACCCGCGGGTGAGTGACGACCCAGTCGACCAGGTCGGGGGCGACCGCCCGCGTCGACTCCATCAGCTGGTCAAGCTGCTTCACCTCCCCGGTCACTCCCAGCCATCCGAACACGGCCGCGTACGAGTCGATCCAGACTCTTCGGGGTAGCTCGTTGCGGCCCACCCGCCGGCTCGGCACCGCAGTGGACTCGATCCGGAATCCCGGCCGCCGCGCCGTCCCCGCACAGTCGTTCGTCAAGCGGTTGAGCCAGGCATTGACCTCGTCGCGTCGCTCGAGGAGGTCGACGTCGCGCGGCCGGCTGATCGGCACAGAGAAGGGACGGAACGGCTCGCGTGCCGCGTACGCCTTCAAGATCGAGCCCGAACGCCACCGGCGCTCCAAGATCGTGCGGAGATCAGCGGCAGTCGTCCACTCGCTCACTCGGCCGACCCGGCGTGCCGGCGCCGCCCGTGATCGGCGAGCGTCCGGCGGAACTCCGTGATCGTCAAGCCCTGGAGCCGAGAGTGCGCGCCGCTCAGGTTGTCGATGAAGCCGACCGCCGATACGTGCGGCTCGATGACATGGATCTTCTGCAGCGGGGTGACGATCATCAGCTGCAGCCCGAGCTTGGTGAAGAGCTGGAGGGCGTATCGCGTCGACTCCTCGGAGCCGCGACTGAACGCCTCGTCGATGACGACGAAGCGGAACGATCGTGACTGCCGGGCGGCCCAGTCCAGCCGGAACTGATAGGCCAGCGACGCCGCCAGGATCGTGTACGCCAACTTTTCCTTCTGACCACCCGACTTCCCGCCGGAGTCGGCGTAGCTCTCGTGCTCGGAGTCGTCGGCCCGCCACCGCTCGGAAGCGCTGAAGACGAACCAGTTGCGTACGTCGGTGACACGTCTGGTCCACGCCCGGTCGATCTCGGTCAAGCCTTCCCGGCCGCGGAACCGATCGACCAGACGCTTCACTTGGAGGAACTTCTGCTCCGAATACTGCTCGGTATCGAGTCCGACCACATTGTCGGTGCAGGCCCGCAACTCGGTCTGGAAGTCGCGGACCTCGGCGTTCGGACTCCGCTCGGCCAGCAGCCGGATGAACCGGTCACGGTTGAAGTCGATCGCGGTCAACGATTCGTTGATCTTGTCGACCCGGTCCTGGATCAGCTGCCTGTGTTTGTTGAGCTGAGCGGCGAAAGTGGCGACGTCGTTGATGGTGTTCTGATTGAGGTAGTCCTTGAACTGCTGCTCGAACCTGGGCAGGTCGTCGCGCCGCACTCGTTCGTACAACTCGCGATACTCCGGCCCAGCGGCCAGCGAGTCGTCGAGCTCGGCCGTTTCCGCCGGGTACCCGGCGCGGAATTCGGCCATCCTCCGAATCGCGCGCTGCTCACAGGCGTGTTGGCGGGAGCCCTGCTGCTCGATGCGCTTCGTCCAGTCCTGGGTCAGGCTCACCGCGAGCCGGTCGACCTGAGCCGCGCTCGTCACCGTGGCCAGGGCATCGGCAGAACGCTCGGCGATGGCGGCGAACCACGGGCGGGCGGTCTCGAGCCCCGACTCTTCCCCGAGCAAGCTCTCCACGTCCGTCAGCGTGGCGGTGGCCTGCTTGCGCGCCTCTTCGATCCCGCCGATGTCGCGCTGCACCTCCGCCAGCCGGGTCTGGGCCTGCCGGAGGGCGGCGAGCACGGCGTCGCGTTGAGCCGTCAGGGTCGCCAAGATGTCGGACGAGGCGCGGATCGCCTTGAGCTCGGCTGCTCGCTCGGCGACCTGGCGTGCCACCGCACTCCAGTCGAGTTCGACCGGGTGTCGATACTCAGCGAGGGCGCTGAGCGCCTCGAGGCGGACGCCGGCGTCCCGGACCCGCCCCTGCCGATCACCGATCCCGCTCGTCAGCTCGCCGACGCGCCGCGCGAGCAGACTCTCCTCCTCCAGCAACGCGTCGATCTTCGCCTGATTCGACCACCCCAGGACGTAGAACCTCCGGTCGTCGACCCGGCGCCGGTCGTCCTTCTCGTGGCGATCGGCATCCTTGATCTGCCCCGCGCGCGTCACGGCTCGTAAGGCACTCCGGAAGTCGGCGACATCGGCGACGCACGCATGTGCGGCCCGCCGCTCCAGCTCAGCGTTCAGCCAACTGCCGTACCGGGTGTCATCGCGGACCTCAAGGCAGTCCACGAGGAACAGTCCCGGTCCGCGGGAGACCGGCGTGCGGGGAGCCAGCCGCTCCGGCACCCGGAAGTAGACGAGCTTGCCGCCCAGATGGTGGTCGTCGACCCAACGGCGGACGTCGTCGTACAGATCGTTGGGCACCAGGAGCGACAGACCGAAGCCGTGCAGTACCCGCTCGGCGGCGCCTTCCCACTCGCGGCGGTTCTCGGCGACCTGGATCAGCTCGCCGGCGTACGGCAGCTCCTCCGGGGTGCGACGCAACTCGGCGCACAACTGAGCGCGGAGTTGAAGCGAGTGGTCCGGGATGTTGGTACGCCGATCCCGCAGGCTGCGGAGTTCCCGCTCGACCTCGGTCTTCTCGTGCTGAACGGTGCGCAGGTCGAACCGCAGCTCGGTCAGCGCGTTCTGCTCGTCCGTCTGCGCCGCGGTCGCGGTATCAACTGCCGCCGTGGCCGCCTGCCGGGCGTGATCGAACTGCGCGACGTCGCTGATCCGGTCGCAGCCGGCCGCGGCCAGCAGCTCGTTGAAGCGGTCGTACCGCCGGCGGCGCTCGTCGCGCTGGTGGCCCAGTCGTCCCAAGTCGGCCTCCAGAGAGGCGATCCGATCACCGCCCTGCCCGGCGATCTGCAGACCGAGCGTCCGTTCCTCCGCCGAGCAGGTGTCACTCTCGGCCTGGAGGGCCTCTCGTCTCGTGCTCAGCTGCCCGATTTGTCGGTCGAGGCCGTCGAGTTGCTGGTGCAGCAGGCCTTGTTGCCGCTCGGCAAGGAAGAACGGCAGCGCATTCCGCTGTGCGCCGAGCCGGCCGATCTCGCTGGCCAGGTCACCGTGCGTGTCCAGCTCGGCGATCAGCGGGTCGAGCTGCTCGAGCTGGGCCTGCGCTCGGAGCACCGCTTCGTGGGCCTTGGCGAGGTCGTCGAAGTGGCTGACGAGTGCGTCGACCCTCGTTCGCACGTCGAAGGGCTCGAGCATGTGCTGACGGACGAAGTCGTTGAGGTTGTCGACCGCCTTCATCGACACGGTCTGGCCGAACAGTTCCATCGCCTGCTCGGAGTCGATGCCCAGCCGGCGACGGAAGCCGCGGCCGTACTCGGGGAAGCTGTCGTGGATGTCCACACCGCTCGCTCGAAGCCGCCGGCGCAGATCGGCGATGTCGCCGCCGAAGCCGGCGAAGTGCTCCGCGATGGACAACGCTCCGTCGGCGACGGCGAAGAACCGCATCGGCTGACCGCGCTGGACATCCTTGGTCCAGAACACCTGGGCGAGGGTCACGGTGGTGTCGTAGTCGGTGTTGGCGAACACGCCCAGGATGACCGAGTAGTCTCGCCCGCCGCGGAGGGCGACAGGCTTGGTGGCTCCCGTCGTCTCGTTGCGCTCCGACTTGTAGAAGCCGAGCACGTACGAGCGGAGATCGCGTTCCCGGGTGTCCGCCCCGGCGGCCTTGTTGTAGGCGATCTTGTTGGCGGGGAGCAGCAGGGTCGTCACGGCATCGACCAGCGTGGACTTGCCGGAGCCGATGTCACCGGTCAACAAGGCGTTGCGGCCGCCGAGATCCAACGTCCAGACCCGGCCGGTGAAGGTGCCCCAGTTCCAGACCTCGATCCGTTGCAGCCGCGTACCCGGGAGCCGGTCGCCGTCGTGATCGGCCAACTCCACCTCGGAGAACAGACCCTCCATCAGCCGGCCTCGGCTTCGGCCAGTTGCTCGCGGTATTCCCGGAGGCGGATCTCGAAGTCGGCCAGCCACTGTGCGTCGACGAAAGCCTTGATGATGCGACGGACCTCGAACTGGTCGTCGCTTCCGCGCAACCGGCGAAGGAAACCAAGATCGACGATCTTGGTCAGGTAGCTGTCGATGTTGGCGATCAGCCGCGCCTCGTTGCTCGTGTCGGGCAGGAAGACTCTCAGCACTTCGATGATCTGGTCCCGGCTGAGCACCAGCCGGGTCTCAGCGCTGACCGCATCGAACTCCGCCAGTTTCTTGCGCAGCAACGCCAGGAGCAAGCTGACGTGGAACGACAGCGAGCGGCGTGCGATCAAGCGCGGCAGGTCGGGGCCGTCGAGGTCCTCGCGGCTCCGGAGGAAGGCGTACCCCTCGGCCTCGTCGACCACCAATACGAGGCCGAGGACACTGACGTAGTCGCTGACCTGCGGCCGCAGGGCCAGCAGGTGGGGCCAGAGCGCCTCGGCCGTGTCGCGGTACACCACCCCTTTGAGCAGAGTGACGACGACCGGCGACAGCGCGGCGGGCTCGGTGAGCGTCCCAGTGCTCGTCATGGGCTGGTTCCCTCCGTGGTGCGGACGAAGCCGACCGCCGGCACGTCGGCGCTGCGTCGGGTCTCGTCGGCCTCCCAGTCAACGCGTTCCCGTCGAGACTCGTCGAAGACCACGCCGTACGAGGGGTCGGTGAGCGACAGGTAGCCGATCAGTTCGGCCAGTCCCTGCTCCAGCGGCTGGCGCTCGATCAGATCGGCGAGGGCGACCTGATCGTGATCGAGCAGACCGGAGCGCACGGTGCGGCTCAGTTCGTCGAGGTCGACGTGGACCTGCTCGTAGAGCACCGAGGCGTCGAAAGTCGGCTCGCCATGCTCGACTTCAGCTGAGTTGATCATGGTCTGCTGTTGCGGACTGTACAGCGGCCGCTCGAACGGCAATCCCACGGTGACCGAGGTCCCGTCGATGGTCGTGCCGGGGCGGTCACGCACGTCCGTACGGTCCCGCAACGCCAGGGCATGCCCCTCGACGTCGTGCAGGAGCTCGAAGATTCGGCGGTTTTCCAGCCAGACCTGGTCGTCGAGGAAGCGGCGCAGCTGCTCCGACAGGAGGCGCACGGTGTGCTGGGTCCGCTCGCCCGCCTCGATCCAGTCGAAATGCACGGTGCCAAGCCGCTGGTCGTCGGCGCCGATGGCCTCGATGCGGCTCAGACGGTTCAGCAGGTCGCTCAGCTCGGCCTGCCGCTGCCGGGAGAGCAGGAAGTCGTTGAGCGCCTGGAAGCTCCGTCCCTGGTCGGACTCACCGATCGAGCTGCGGTTGGTGACGATGTCGTCGAGCAACTCACCCTTCGAACCGGTCCAGCCGGCGATCTGCTGCCGCAGGCTGCGATCCAGGGCTCGGAAGTTGTCCTCGACCTGGCGGAAGTCGGCCAGTAGTTCGCGGGCGTTGCGCGTGAACTGGTAGTACCGGTCACGCTGCTGGAGCGGATCGAGCAGGTCGATCTCGCCACGCTCGGCCCGGGCGATCTCGGCGTCCAGTTCGGCTCGGCGCCGCCGTAGCTCGGTCAGCCGTCGCTGCGGGTCGTCCTCGGCGCCGAAGACCATCTGCCGCAACAATTCGAAGAGAGTGCTGAGCCGCGACTCGGTGCCCACGACGTCACGGGCCCGGAGGTCCTGCACCCACAGCAGCGCCTTCTCGACCGGCGGCGTGAGGTCGTAGTGCGGCTCGTCGGTGCCCGGCGGATAGTACTTGCGCAGCCAGGCGCGTTCGGGGGCAGCCCAATCGTCGAGGTAGGCCTGCGCACTCCGCCGGAACGTGTCCGGGCCCAACCGCTGATTGAGCGCGTAGAGCTCGTCGTCGAGCAGGCTGACCAACTCCGCGGCAGGGCGGCCACCCGAGTTGGACTCGACGAAGACCCGGCCGAAGAACGACAACATCAGCGCCGCGTGCGGCGAGCGCAGCAGCGCCCACGACGCGTGCTGCTCCTGCAGCTGGACGATCTCGTCGTAATGCATCTCCGGCCCGTCGTTTGAGGTCGGCAACATGCTAAGCAAGCCGACTGACAACGGCGCCCGCCTCGCCGCACTCGTTGCGGCGGCACCGAAGTGTCTGCGCCCCTGACCACGGTCCGAGTTCGGTTACTGCGGCTCTCTCGCTGTCGTTTCGCGCCATGTGACGGCTGGCGCAACAAGAATTCGACATCGCCGCTGCGCCGTCCGCCACATGGCGGGAAACGACCAAATTCCGTACGGGGTCGCACAAGCGCTGCTGGCCGCGCTCGAAGGATCCGCCCAGTGCGCACTTGCGGCCCATCCGCTCGTACTGGCACCGGCCGGAACTGCGCACTCGACAGTGAGCCGGAGGCGGGATAAGTCAGGGCATTCCGGTGATCATGGCGAGACCGTCGAGGATCTGGTGGAGAACCCCCTGGGCGACGTTTGCCGGTCGGAGGGCCGCAGCGCTCGACGGCGATCGCTCTCAGCTGTTCGACGGGCGCGTAGCTCGTGGTGGGGAGTGTCGGCGGCTCTACTTCGCGGCGCATCTGAAGGGGAGCCGGCATCGCGGAAGTCGACCGCGGTCGGAAAACGCGGCCCCACTCGCTGCTGGCCGCCGCGGAACCCGGCCGTGGTCGGAAAACGCGGCCCCACTCACCGCCGGCAACCACGCTGACGTCCGCCGTCGTTCGGCGAGATCAGGTCCAGGCGCTCTGCGCGCCCTGGACGAAGTCCTCGAACGAGCGTGGCTCTCGGCCGAGCACCCGGGCCACATCCCCGGTCGACACGCCTTCTCGGTCGGAGGCGATCGGGCTCATCGCCGCCACGGCGACCGCGACATCGTGGTCGCCGAGCCCTCGGGACCGCAGCAGGTCGGCGTACGCGGCTGAGCTGATCGGCTGCGCAACTGCGCGGCCACGCGTCGGCCGGTCCTGCCCGTTCCTCCGGTCACCAGCGCCAGATCGCTCATCCCAGGGACCCTACGACCAAGCGCTGACGTCGGCGGTCAGAGATCGAGAGATTGCCGGGCGCTGACTACCGCCGGGAGCGTAGGACACCCGCCAGGCGCAGCACCTTCCCCGTCAGAGTCACGACGTAGGCGTCGTCTCCGATCAGTTCCAACGAGGTCGGTCGGTCGAGTCCGACGACCACGCACGTGAGCCTCCCGCCGCGGTCCACTCGGAACAATCCACCGGTGCCGGGTGAGGTCGGCAGGCCGGCGTTCTCGGGAACGTTGGGATGATCCCACGCGCCCTGCGACAGCACCCACACGTCGCCGTCCCTCTCGACCTCGACGTCGACGGCCAGCGGAGCGCCCGAGGCCAGCACCGTGGTGCTCGCGAGTCGAGGCCGCCAGGTGACGACGCGGCCGGTCTCCGGCCGATGGGGTACGGGTCCGGCCTCGGCCATCAGGATGCGACCGTGGCGCAGTGCGAGACCGGTCGGCGCGGTGTTGCCGAACGCGCGGAATTCGGTGATCCGGCCAGCCAGGGTCACGTAGAGCACCCGGTTGTGGTGGCCATCGGTCACGAGGAAGCCGTGCCGGTACGGCTGCAGGGCGTACTGGACACCGCTGGGCACGTCGAAGTTCGTGACCGGCGGGTGGTCGGCGGACCACTGGCCGACGTCGGCCAGCACGGAGGTGCTGCCGTCCCGAGCCACCCGATAGATCCCGGCGACCACGTCAGGCTGCCCGACGGACGGTCCGACCAGGGTGACGAGCACGTAGGCCGTGTGGCCGTGGAAGGCCACGTCCATCGCGCCGCCGACCCCGACGGCAGGAATCATCGCCGGTAGGTCGGCGGTGATCGTGCGCACCGTGCCCGTATGCCGGTCGATCCGGAGCATCCGGCCTCCCGGGCCGTCGGTCACGTAGAGCGCTCCGTCCGGCCCGACCGTGCTGCCCGAACCGCACTGGCCCGCACATCCCGGAGCGGCGAAGGTGACGAGCTCGCGGACCCTCGGCGTGCTCACCTCAGCACCGGTCGGGGCCGCCGGGCCGGCGATCAGCAGGACCGCACCCACAGCAGTACGAGCTGAAGAAGTCGAGGCGCCTACGCATGGGAATCTCCTCACTCGAGCGGACATCGCAGCGATTCCCACGCTCCCGGCCGACCGGGGTCGGCGTCATCCGGAGAGACCCCTCAGATCCTCACCGATCACCCTCAGGTAGAACTACAGATCCGCGGGTGTCATCCGACCCACGAGTCGGGTGAGTTCGACCCGGTTGGCGGTGCCCGTCTTGCGCAGCACGCTCGACACGTGGGAGGAGACGGTCTTCTCGCTGATCACGAGATTTGCCGCGATCTGCGCGTAGGTGAGACCGGCGGCCAGCAGGTCGAGGATCTCCAGCTCGCGTGGGGTGAGCTCGGCCAATCGCGGATCGTCGCGCACGGCTCGCGCCCTAGGTACCGCGAGCCGCACGTGGACGAGCCGCCCGAGGTCCGTGAGCTCGACCCGGACACGCTGCGCGCCGAGCCGGACGGCCAAGTCGTACCCGTCGCGGAGCAGCCGGACTCCCTCACCACGCCCAGTGTGGCCGCGGCTGAGATACGCCTCGGCCGCTCGCCAGCACGCGTACGACTCGAGCCACGGCAGCTGCGCTTCGATGAATCGTGACCGCAGCTCGTCCCACTGGGCCGGCTCGTCGACGCTGCCGAGGGCTCGGGCGGTCTCGGCGTCGTACCAGGCCTGCAGCGCCGTGAGCTGGACCTCACGCAGCGTCCCGATCGGCGCCTGCCGGCCGAGGACCTCACCCGGCTCGAGGATGATGGTGGGGAAGCGCCCGCGCAGGTCGTCCAGTGCTGCGAGCAGCGCACGATCACTGCGCCGGTGATCGTGCGCTCGCTGGAGCAGGTCGGCCAGGGCCCTGGCCGCCAACGGCATCAGTCGTTCGGCCATGTCAACAGGAACGCTCGTGGCGGCCGCGGCGGCCAGCGCCACGTCGTACGCCTCGGCTGGCCGGTCGGCCTCCAGGAGGACGGTCGCCCACGTCACGTCCAGGCTGAGGTTGGGGAAGTGCGGACGCCCGGCGAACAGTTCCCGGGCGCGGTCGACGTGGGCAATCGCCTCGGCCACTCTGCCTCGGTAGGCCGCCAGCGTGGCGAGCGCGAGCCGTGAACGGAGATCCGCGATCGGCCGGGGATCGCTGACCAGCGACCCGCGGAGCAGGCTCTCGCACCCCGGACCGTCGCCCAGCTCCAGGCGCGTCCCGGCCTCGACCGCGGTGAGTATCAACAGGTACGGGTCGGGCCCACCGAGTTCGGAAAGCTGGGCGCGGCGGCGGGCGAAGTAGTCGACCTCCGGCCAGCCGTGTCGGTCTGACATGGCGTTGCTCTCCCACGACACCGCGTGCACGTAGGCCCACCAGTCACGCGCAGTGCAGGCGACGTCGACGGCCTCGGCAGCCAGTCGTCCCGCCGCCGCGGGCTCACCCGCGTCGAAGGTCACCATCGCCGAGGCGGTGAGGGCGAAGCTGAGCGCGGTCGGATGCCCGACCGCACGGGCCGCCGTGAGCGCCCGCTCGGCCACCGCGCCCGCTTGCGGATCGTCCCACCAGGCAGCCGCGTGCGCGAGCTCGGCCTGCGCCAAGGCGAATTGCCACGACGTCGGGTCGGCCGCGGCCAGCTCGACCGCGCGGCTCATCTCCTCGACCGAACAGAAGGCGGTGGCCAGGACCATGCG
Source organism: uncultured Actinomycetota bacterium (assembly GCA_963789345.1). Taxonomy (GTDB): domain Bacteria; phylum Actinomycetota; class Actinomycetes; order Propionibacteriales; family Propionibacteriaceae; genus Microlunatus. The sequence continues at coordinate 157,645 of CAWBKR010000002.1, forward strand.
CACCAGCATCCGGCGAACGAGCAGTTCACTCAGACGTACGGGCTCGCGTACGGGGTCGGTGAGTGCGATGAGTTCCTCGACGGCCTCGAGTTCCTCGGCGAACGCACCCGCGTCCGAGGCCAGGGCGCGGAGCCGCTGCCACAGCAGAGCCGGTTCCTCGACGGCCTCCGGCACCTGGGACCGCAGCGCGATCGCTCGCCGCAGCACCCGCCGGAGCTCCGGCGTCGACGCAGCGTTCGCGGCCAGCTCGTACGCCCGCATCGCCCACCGATAAGCAGCCGAGGCGGCTCCGGCCCGGTCGTGCCGGACACACTGGAGTAGGGCAGTCTCCAGACTCGGCAGGTCGGCGTCCTCCGTCGGACCGTCGCCGGTCCGGGCCAGGGCCGCGTACCAAGCGCGACGCTGTTCCTCCGTCGTGGTCTGCACGAGGACCTCGGCCTGGAGCGGATGGCGGAACCAATACCGCGAGTCGGCCGTGGCCTCCAGCAAGCCGTTCGCCTGTGCCTCCGCCAGACCCTCCTTGACCGCCACCGACAGGTCGAGGTCGCGGACGACGTCCTCCAAGGTCGCCGACGGCTGGGGTCCGCCCATCACCGCGAGCAAACAGGTGAGAGTCCGAGCCTCCGGCGAGCAGTCGTGCCAGACACCAGTCACGGCGGCGACCAGATCACCGGGGAACGCCTCCGGCAGGTGATGCTGACCGGGCCGTACGCCACGAGAGAGCAGCGCGGTGAAGTATGGATTGCCGCGGCTCGCCGCGTAGACGTCGTAGACCAGGCTCTGGTGTGGAGGGGCGCCCAACAGGTCCACGAGCTGCGCCTCCGTGCCGGCCCGGGTCAAGGGCTCGAGCGTGAGCCGATCGACCCGAGAAAGTCGCAGGACGTCGGCGATCCAACCGTGCAGAGGATGGCCGTCGGGCAGCCCGGCCGTGCGGACGGTGATCAGCATGGGCCAGCCGCCGATCGACTGGCCCAGCCAGGAGGTACAGCAGCACATCCCGCAGGCTGCTCTCCGCCCACTGGACATCGTCGACGACCACCACCACGGGCGTCTGCGCCGCCACGTCCTCGACCCAGTCGTCGACGGCGCGGAGGACAGCCCCCTCGTCCAGGCGCGCCAGGCATGTACGGGTCAGCGCCGCCGAGGCCGATGATCGGCGCAGGGCGGCTCGGAGGGGAGTCAGCCCAGTCTCCAGAGACTGCAGGGGCAGGCAACCGATGAACAGGCGCGGGACCGCCGGCTCCACCCCAGCGGCCAGCGCGGCGTGGCACAGAGCCGTCTTGCCGACGCCCGGCTCGCCGGAGATGAGCACAGCTCTCGCTTCGCCGGCGAAGGCCCGGTCGAGCGCAGTGCCGAGGATGGCGATCTCGTCGTCCCTCCCGGCGAGGCGCGGAGACGGTGAAGCGTCGAGCATGGGGCTCCTCTCACCCCCAGGGTCCAGCGATCGGCCGTCGAGGGGAACAGGGAGCGCGGATCTGAGGACCAATCGGCCGAATCTGAGGGCATAGATCGGATGCTCGTGCATCGCGCGGGCGACAGAGTCGACGAAGACCCACCACCGATTCGTCGAGGAGTCCCGTGTCCACCGTGATCGTTCGCTGCACGGCTGCTGCCGCGCTGTCCCTGCTCTTGGCCGGCGGCCCATCGGTCGCCTTCGCGCTACCGGATCCGGGCGGCCCGTCTTTCGCCGACCGGTCGACTGCGAGCGGCGATTGCCCGCTGCGTCGCGTGAACCACCATTACGTCCGCTGCGACTCACACACCGGCGGCGGA
>CAWBKR010000003.1:0-16951 GCA_963789345.1 uncultured Actinomycetota bacterium
ATCCGCGCAGCGGTTTGGGTTCTACGCGACCATCTTCGGTGTCACTGCCAGCCTTCGCTGTACACGATCTCGCCATTGGGGATGACGAGGGGAGCTCCTTCCGGAACTCGTTATCAGGCTGTGCGGTCATCGGCTCGTCGCCCCCTCGGTCGATATAGCTCCGGTGCCCGCCCAGCACCTCGACACCGGGGAAGTCGTACCACGGCTCCCCGAGCTCGTGGACGAGTTCATACAGGGCGGGACCGATGTCGTCGTCCCCGATGGCGAAAGCGGCGTCCGCCTCCGACTCATCAGGCTGCAGTCGCCGATGTGCCGCGCGACCCGCCTCGACCAGAGACCGAGCCGGCCGCTGAGCCGTCAGCCGCTTGGGAAGGCGTCGGTCCTCCGGCGGAGAGCGGACCGGCGACCGGCACGGCCTGCGCGAGTAGCCGCACTCTCAGGTTGGCTTTGGCCGGGTCCAGCTGTCGGTGCGGACTCGAAGGACCAGGGTCAGCATCCGGGCCAGGATGAATCCGCCGTATCCGGCCCAGAGCCACACCAGATTGGCGTCGAGCCAGCGGATGCTGATGGCCAGTGGTACGTACGCGGCGAGCGCGATCAGGCCGGCCAATGCGAGGTAGCGGCTGTCGCCAGCTCCGATCAGGACCCCGTCGAGGACGTAGACGACGCCCGCTATGGGTGTGATGAGCGCGACGACGAGGAGCACCCGTCCGACCAGGCGCTGCACCTCAGCGTCGGGGGTGAAGATCGCGGCGGCGAACTGCCCGCTGATGCCGACGAGGAGCCCGAAGCCGAATCCGCAGGCGACGCCCCAGCCGGTCATCCGCCTCACCATGGCCCGTCCGCGCGTCACGTCGCCGGCGCCCACCAAGCGGCCGATGATCGCCTGACCGGCGATGGCGATGGCGTCCAGGGCGAACGCCAGCAGAACCCAGATGGAGTAGACCACCTGGTGGGCGGCGAGCGTGACAGCGCCGCCGGCGGTGGCCAACACGATGGTGATGGTGATGGCGATCTGCAGGGTGGCGGTTCGCAGGACGAGCCAGACGCCGGCCCGACCCGAGGCGAGGACCCCCGCCGGGTGGAACGTGAGGGGAACATGAGCCCGCCGCGCACCGCGGGCGACGATCGCGGTGACCGCTGCGGCGGCTCCGGTTTGGGCGATCAAGGTGCCGATCGCTGAACCGCGGATTCCCAGCCCGGCTCCGTAGACGAGTGCGAAGTTCAAGGCGATGTTGACCAGGTTCGTCACGACGGCGACCGTGAGCGGCGTCCGGGTGTCCTGCAGACCGCGCAGCACGCCGGTGCCGGCGAGCAACAGCAGCAACGACGGCAGCCCGCACAGCGCAATCTGGAGATATGTGGTCGCAGCCTCCCGGACCGGTGGCGGCGGTTGGTAGGCGTCCACCACGGTCGGCAGCAGTAGCTGCAGGAGGACCAACAGCCCGACTCCGAGCAAGAAGGCAAGGACGAGTCCGTCGATACCCCCGGCCAGCGCCGACGAGCGATCACCTGCCCCGAGCCGCCGAGCCACGGTACTGGTGGTGCCGTAGGCGAGGAAGACGCACAGCCCGAGGAGGATGCCGATCAGATTCGAGGCGATCCCGAAGCCAGCGAGTTGGTCGGTGCCGAGGTGCCCGATGAAGGCGGAGTCGGCGATCAAGAGCAGCGGTTCGGTGACCAGGGTGGCGAACGTGGGCAGCGCCAACGCGAAGATCTCGCGATCGAGAGACCTGTGGTCGGTAGGGCCTCGGCGTATGTGCGGCAAGTCGGGTGTCGCGCCTAATCGTCTCGAAGATCATCGACCGACGAGTGAGAAGCCGTTCTCGGTGGGCCGGATGTGGACATTGGTTGACGGTATCCAGCTACGCGATGTCTTCCGGCAGGCGGTTTGCACTCGACTGGTGCGGCGTCCTGACGGCGTTTGGCGAGATAGGTGATGACCCACAACACCAAGCCCAGCAGATCACCAGTGCCCTGGACTTCGGAACACCCGCTATCGCCTCAGCCGCCCCTTGCCGCCTGGCCGCCCAGGAGGGGTCAGCCGGCTCGCACGGAGAACTGCTTGCCGTCCGGGTCGGTCATGGCGACCACGCGGGCTTGGTTGATTCCGAGACGGGCGGCCCCAAGGGACATCAGCCGTTCGACCTCGGTGTCCTGGTTACTGCTGGGCGCGATGAGGTCAAAGCGCTGCCGCTCCCTTCCCTGCTTCGGGGTGTCCTGCGAGCCTCCCCAGGCAATCTTGGTGCCACCGTGAGGTGACTGGATCGCCGTCTCTTGGTCCTGGTCCCACACCATCGGCCAGCCGAGGGCCGCACTCCAGAACAGCCCGACGTCGCGGGTCCCGTCGCAGGCGAGCTCGCCGAGAAGACCGCAACCGGCGAGGTAGGAGTTGCCTGGTTCGATCACGCAGAACGGGTTGCCTTCGGGATCGGCCAGGACTAGGTGGCCCTCTTCGGGGCGCTGGCCGACGTCGAGATGGTGGGAACCGAGTCGCAGCGCTGTTTCGACCGTATGTTGTTGCTCGGTGGGGCTGGAGCTGGTCAGGTGGAGATGGAGGTAGTCCGGTCCCACAGTTTCGATGAGGCCGGAGGTGAATCGGAGTCCAACCTGAGTCTGGTCTCCGGGCAGCAGCACGTTTTCGGTGTCGTCGACGCATCTTCGGCCAAGCATGTCGGCCCAGAAATGTGCCAGGCGGGCTGGGTCACGGGCGTCAAAGGTCACCGCCTGCAGTCGTAAACCCATCTCAGGCACGGTAGACGTCGGCCACTGGCATCGACAACCGAGTTTGAGGTTAACCGGGGTCCTCGCGCATTCGCTACCTACCGCAATACATAGTCGCGCCATAGCCGACCATCGAGGCGTCATCTTCCGCGGCGGTGATCGTCTCGCTGATCAGCCGCCGCGGGTCCCTCCTGCGGTACACCTCGCGGGCGAGCGGCGTGCGGCGGCGGGCGCGGTTGACGTCGTTGGTTCGGGTCTGTCAGGCCGGAGGGATGAATCACCTACTGGTGGGTTACGCGCGGGTGTCCACCGAACATCAGGATCTGACCGCGCAGCGCAACAGCCTCGCCGCGCTCGGCGTCGGCGATGACCGGATCTACGTCGACCACGGCCTGACCGGCACCAACCGAGACCGTCCTGGTCTCAGGCTCGCTCTCGCGGCCTGCCACAGCGGCGACACGTTGGTGGTGACCAAGCTGGACCGGTTGGCCCGGTCGCTTCCCGACGCCCGCGACATCCTCGACGAGCTGACCCGTCGCCACGTCCGGTTGAGCCTGGGCGGCTCGCTTCATGATCCGACCGACCCGGTGGGTCGGTTGCTGTTCAACGTGTTGGCGATGGTGGCGGAGTTTGAGGCGGATCTGATCAGCATGCGCACCCGCGAGGGCATGAAGGTGGCGAAGAGCGAAAGGGCACCTGCGCGGCAAGCAGCCGAAACTCTCGGCCGCGCAGGCCAGGCACCTGCTGGAACTGACCGACTCGGGGAACTACAGCACAGCCGAGATCGCCGAACTGTTCAGAGTCAGCAGATCGACGATCTATCGGACGGTCCATCGGGTACGGCCGGCACCGCCGGACCCTGAACGGCCCTTCGCCCACATCGTGTCCAAGCAAGGGTGACCCCCACCCCCTCCGCGATCGGCCCGCGACGCGCGGCAGGCCCCTCTGCCGCGCGTCCTAGGGATCGTCTAACGACACCTGCTGCATGCCCCGGTCCATTGCTGACCGGAGAGTCGCAAGGAGCTACCGTCCAGCGCCTGAGATCAGCGCGCCGCCAAGTCGAAGAGGGAACACTCGTTCAGCGACTCGCCCGAGAGGCCAACCGGCCAACTCCGACGATCCGATGGCTGCTGAGCCCTGACCCGCCTCCTCTGGCCCGATGGTTCGCCAACCCGATCCCGCTTCGTGCGCGGTTGCGTCTCTCTCAGGACGATGATTGATCGGGGACGGCATCTAGGCCCACTGGATCAGCCAGTCGAACTTCGGCGCCTTCAAGCTGCCGCCGCTCGCGTGTTCCCGTCGGGCTCAAACGCGGCACCGCAGGCCTCACAACGACCTTCGAGCAGCGGGCGAGGACGAGCAGCACGAGCGGACGAAGCGACGGCGCACTACGCCTCCTGCTCTGCCCCGATCACGCCAACACCTCGCGGAGCCTCGCCGCGAACGCCTCGGGCTCCCCCGGGTAGGGACCCTCGGCCGCGGTGAAGCCGGCGTGGTGGCTCGGGAAGACATCGACCTCGCGACCCAGCCGCTCCGCGAGGCCGTGGCTGCCTCGCGCCGCGACCTCTTGGCCGGAGCCGGCGCCAACCGCGACGTGTACCCGGTCGCCGAGGGCGAGAAGCGCGTCGTAGTCCGGCACGTAGGCGTTGACGGCGGGCATGTTGCGGATCAGCGGGTTGGTGCGATCGCCGTCGTCGTCGGAGCTCATGCCGAACTGCGCGGGATCGGGTGCGGGCCGGTCGAGGTAGTCGGCCGGCAGCGGCTTGGGCTCCATGACCAGGGCGATGAACTTCGCCATCGCCGGCCCGTTGCCCTCCCGCTGGTAGGTATCGTGGATGTCCTGGCAGACGGCGAGCACGACGTCACCGTCGCTGAGCACGTCGACGAACGGCGGCTCGTGCACGACCGCCCGGCGTACGTCACCCGGGTGCGCCGCGAGTAACGCCAGCAGACAAACGGCGCCGCCGCTTGAGCCGAACGCGTCGACCGGACCGACGTCGAGGTCCTCGACCACGCGGTGGAGGTCCTCGGCGTGCAACTCGGCGGACATCGACGGCAGTGCCGGAGGATTCCGGCCTGCGCCGCGCGGGTCGATCGTCACCACCGGACGGTCGGTGAGCTGCGCGGCCAGCGCGCCGAACGCGGCGGCCTCCATCGGGTTGGCGAATGCCAGTAGGGCCGGTCGGTCGAGGCTCGCTGCGGCGAGGTCGCCGTAGACGTCGTAGTGGATAGTGTCGTCGCCGCTGCCGACGGTGTGGGTGGTCATCATGCGGATAGTGACCGGGGCCGGCCACCGAACTCATCGCCACTCATCCCCACTCATCCCCCGTCATCGTCGCGCCACGACGGGCTCTAGGCAACGATCGCGTCTGACCGCCTCAAGCGACATCCGAACGAGGGCAACGGCGGATCCATGGAGTGCACATCCATGGCGCCGCCGCTCATGCCGCGATCTGTGCGCGCCGTCGGAGATCGGTCACTAGGGGTGCCCGTCGGGCGGCAGGTCCTCTAACTGCCGCCCGCAAGTCGACCGTCTGTCGACAGCGGTGTTGTCACCTGCATGACGTCCAGACCTTTCATCGAAACAACCGAACGGACCCGATGAGTTCGTGGCCCGCGGCCGGTCCAAGCTCGTGACACGCAAGGAAAGGTCACTCCGTCATGTCAGAGCTTCTCGTCGACTTCATCACCTCCCTGGACGGCTACGCTTCGGGAGAGGGCTGGCCCGGGTTCTGGGGCCTCGAGGGCCCGGAGTATCTCGCTTGGCTCGGCGAGCAGCCCGAGGTCACCTACCTGATGGGAGCGAACACCTACCGCCTGATGTCGGGCTTCGCCGCCGGCGAGGTCCCGAATGGCCAAGACGAGTTCAGGGCCGAAGAAGAGGCGTCCGTCGACGAGCTCACGCGAGCGTCCAAGGTGGTGTTCTCCTCCTCGCTCGAGAAGCCGCTGACGTGGGCCAACTCCACGCTCGTCCGCGATGACGCCGTCGAGACGGTCCGCGCCATGAAGGAGAACGGCTCGGGGCTCCTCAGCACGATCGGCAGCCTCAGCCTGTGCCGGTCCCTGCTGAAGGCCGGACTCGTCGACCGCTTCCGGGTCGGGATGTTCCCGGTGATCACCGGGGCTACGGGCGCAGAACGCATCTACGACGGCTACCCGGACGTCGCCCTCGAGATGATCGAGCACCGGACCTTCGACGGCCGCATCCAGCTGGTCGAGTACAAGCCACGCGTGCTCGAGCACCCGCCGCTCGGCGCCCCTGCGTGACGTCGCCCCGTCCCACAGGTGTCGAACGCCACCGCCCGCCGCCTCTTCCAACTGGTCGAACCGAGCCGCTGGCGCGGCTCTGGCACGGGGCTGCGCGAGCACCGCGGCGACGGCCACGTCGCCGAGCTCGTGAGTGCGGGCATCGGCGGCACGGAGGCGCACATGCTCCACCCTCGCCAAAGGCATGCCAGCCGAGTAGTTCGGGCGTGATGGGTGGAAAGCGATTCGCCTCATCGGCGACGACGACTGAACGCCCAGAAACGACCGTTTCCGGTGAGGTTATGCAAGGCCGACACTAGCCAGGGCGTTCCGCAAGCCCCTGCTGCGGCACACCCCCGGCTGCTGCGCACAGCGAAGGGATGTAGTTGACGAGATCCCAGTCCCACTGATTGACCGATGCCGCGTGTTCGGACGCTCGCTCAAGGTATCGGGCGCGCTCACTGGGTGGCCGCGTTCCGCGGCCCGATCCGCAATCTGGTGCAGTCGGCCGGCCGTGCGCGTCCACTCGTCGTACCAGTCATCAGCGGAGCCATCGGCGATCCGCTCGATCGTCGACGTGATCTCCCCAAGGTCCGCACCGCCGTACACGATCGTCGACAGCGGACGGCCCCCGAACGCATCCCACATGGCGTTGTCACTGAGCAAGCTACGCACCTGCACCTGCTGGACGTCGTAGACGCAAATCCATGCCGCGCCCACTCGCGGAACAACCCAACGGTGTCATCCTCGGCCCAAGCGGCACACGACACCGAGTTCAGGTCGGGAATCACGGGTCGGGCGGGGCGGCTGATCAAGAGGCAGCTGCCGCCCCACCTGAGGAAGCGTCTCACAGGCCGTCCCTTGATCGAAGCTCCGTTCGATCATTGATGTCGACATGCGACGCCATCGCCTTGACCGGCGGCATCGTCAATAGCGGATCCGCCTGACCGATCGGATGGCGGTCTTCCGCCATGTGCCCGTCTCTAGCCGGGCCGGCGGCCCGCGGCGCCGACCCGGCCGGTTTAGCGGGTGAAGGTGCCGAGCCCTGTGGTGTCGTAGTACGACAAGGTCACGGCGGTGGCGCGGCCGCCCCGGACCTCGAAGGTCGCCCCGGCCGGCCCGTTGGCGTTCTCGCCGATGGTCTCGAAGGTGAAGGTGTCACCGTCGAAGGCGGTGAGCGCGAACGTGGTCGGGGATGCCTCGGGTCCCATGCTGATGGTGAGCTTGCCGCCACCGGCCCGCACCACCAGCGGCCCGTAGTAACTGTTGTCGTAGGTGCCGGCGTAGGTCGCGAGCGTTCTCGGTGCGGCCGGGTTGGCCGGCCGGGTGCGCCAGGGCAGTGACGGCTGGGCGTCTTGCTCCTCGACGCCGGCGAAGACGGCCTTCCAGAACGGCAGCCAGGCCACCGTCGGCTGACCGTTCTGAACGGCGTCGAAGAACGCGTTGTTGATCGCCTCCGGCACGCCCTGCGGTGGGCCGTTGGTCAACGCGACGATGCCCACCTGCTCCCCGGGGACCAGTGCCACATTGGTGCTCGCGCCGCTGTCGAAGCCACCCGAGTGGTTCATCCGGACCCGGCCCTGGTCGTCGGAGCTGACGTTCCAACCCAGACCGTAGAAGGTGGTCCGGACCGCCGGATTGGTGGGCTGGTTGAGGTCCATGTGCGGCACCCGGGTGACCTGCAGGGCAGCCGGGTCAATGATCTGTTGGCCCTCGAACGTCCCGTTGGCCAAGTGCAGCCGCATAAACTTCGCCATGTCGTTGACCGAGCTGCTCAGTCCACCGGCGGGCGCCTCGGCGTCGGCGTCGCGGACGTTCTTCGCCTCCCACTTCTTGTCCGCGGCCGGACCGACGGGCACGCTGATCAGCGCCTTGTTGGTGCGGGCCTCGGAAATCGGCGTGCCGATAGCTCGAGCTGGTCATGCCGATCTTCTCGAACAGCGTCTTGTCGGCGAGGTCCTCCCAGGTCGTTCCCGCCGCCTTGGCCGCAGCGACACCGCCCTCGGTGACGCCGAAGTTGCTGTACTCGTACTTCTCGCGGAACGGGTTGAGCGGCTGCTGGTTCAGCTTGCCGAGGATGTATTCCTGGTCCCAACCGAGGTCCTCGAGCAGGTCGCCGGCCCCGGTGTGCAGTCCGGCGCGGTGGGAGAACAGGTCCGCGAGGTCGGCGTTGGCGGTGACGTAGGGGTCCTTGAGCGCGAAGTCCGGGTTGTACGTGCGGACCGGATCGGTCCAGGTAGCCTGTTTGCGTCCGACCACCCCGGCCACGACGGTCGATGCCACCGGCTTGGAGACCGACGCGACTTGGAAGACGGTGTCGGGGTCGACCAGCTCTCGCGAGCCGGGCTTGCGGACCCCGAAGCCCTTCGCGTAGATGACCTCGTCCTGGTAGACCACGGCCACGGCCACGCCCGGGACGCCGGTGTCCTTCAACGCCTCGGCCGCGATCCCGTCGAGCTGGCCAACGGCGTTATCGATCTTGGCTCGATCCCATTGCGGCGGTACCGGTTGGACGGGGGCGGGCAGCAGCCCACCGGCCGACGACGATCCGCCGCTCGGCGCTGTGCTCGACGAGCGACCGGCACCCGTTTCGGACGCCGCCGGCGCCGGCATGTGGCACGCCGACAACGCCAACCGGAACAGATTCAGCAGACCACCGACCACTGCGGGTGCTGCGCGCACAGGCATTCCCTTCGCTCAGGTGGGCTGAGCGTAACGCGAGGCGCCGCGGGACGGACCGATTGCTCTCCGTTCAGCATCGGGTTGAGGTCGACCAAGATCAGCTCATGGGTGCTCCGTTCGAGCTGTCCTTGGTATGAAGCCGGTCCGGCGGCGAAGATCCCGATGGAGGGCGACCGGCTCAGGCCCTTTCCTGTGAACGGGGGTAGCGCTAGTGACCACGCCGTGCCAGCCGTCCTCCTGCCTGTGCCACCGGTGCGTGACTCCCGGCAACTCGTTAGGTTCAACGCAGGGTCGGGGAACAGTGTTGAATTCCGCGTCGTGCTTGCTGGGCCGAACCTGCCGCCGCCGATCGGCAAGGCCATCTCGCGCCAGTTCCGGCCCGCTACGGTGACATCAACCGCAACGCGGTCAAGACCAGCGCCCAAGAGATCCGCGATCCTGTCGTATTGCCGTTCGATCGATGATCGTGCAGCGGAGCGGCACCGGTGATCTGGCAGCACAATCCGAGGTTGGAGGGCCCTCTTGTCGACGGTACCGGCCGGCGCGAGATCCGGTTCGACCACGAACTGGACTGACCGCCGCGGAAGCCAGCCGAGGCACGGCGTGCGATCCGATTCGCCCGCCGTGCCTCGCGGTGGCTCAGCAGTGGGGCAGCGCGGGCATTCCGCCGATGGCGGCCCGCGGCACCCAGCCGCGGGTGTGATCGTCAACCGCAATTCGGAACCAATTCGTGTTGTTCTTGTAGCTTTCCCCATCGGGGACGAAGCAGATGGCCGTGGAGCGGGTCGGGGTCTCGCGTCCGACGGTGACGGCGTGGCGGAAGCGGTTCACCGAGCACGGCGTCACCGGGCTGGACAACACCCGAAGCCAGGCCGGCCGCGGACGGTGGATGGGGTGGCGGTGCTGCAGTCGACGCTGGAGCCGCCGCCGGAGCAGCTGGGGGTGACCCACTGGTCGACCCGGCTGCTGGCCGACCATCTCAAGATCAGCAACTACACCGTGTCCAAGGTGTGGCGGCGCTGGGGCCTGCAGCCGTGGCGGCGGGAGACTCGGCGGCTCCAGGCGGTTGATCACCCGCATTCCTCGCTCGAGTTCGTCACTCAGCTGAACGGACCAAGAGTTCGATCGGCCTAAGTGTCTTCGGACACTGGTTGGTCAGCCCCGACCCGGCCAGCTGCCTGCGGAAACGCGGCTGGAAGCGGGCCATGGAGCGACGCCGATCGGGGCGTGTCGGGCGACCGGTGTTGATGTCATCGGCATGGTGCAGTTGACGTTCGAGGGGCGCGCGCCGGCCGGTTGGATCGGACGCGAGGGAGGAGCCCGGAGGAGCCGCGGCCACCACCTCAGGGCGAGCGGGGGACGATCGCCTTAATAAGTTCAGCATCTATGTGCATTGGTCGGGTGCCCCGGAGGCGTGCGAGATCAGAAGTCGAGGATGTTTTACGATTCAACGATTGCCGTCTGGGGGAGGGTTTGCAGATCGGGGGATCGGGGGGCCGGACCAGGCTGCTGCCTAACCGGAAAAGACTCGTGCGGGATTGCGATCGGTTCATGGCGGTCACTCTTCAGGCGGCAACCGAGGGTTCCAACGCCGTCCAAATGGCGCCGTCCCGGAGTGGCCGACGGGGTCACCTGCGCCCCGGTCAGCGAGTGTCGAGGTATCCGAGAAGCACGATCAGGTCGGCGGCGTTGAGCAGCACATGGGCGACGATGCCGACCCGGACGTCGCGGGTCCGGAGCGCGATGTAGGCCAGGGGCAGGACCGCGATGATGCGGGTCGGGACCAGCCACGGCGTCGACAGGTGGTACGCGGCGAACAGGGCGACATGGGCCGGCAGCGTCCACCGGCCGAGCTGCTGAGGCATCCGCGGCAGCAGGTACCCGCGGAAGTAGAGCTCTTCGACGACCGGCGCCACGAGGACGGTCCCGACCAGGAGCAGGGCCGCGGTGACGATGAGGGCAGTGTCGGAGTAGCCGGTCTCGGTTCCGGGCCGGACGGTCCAGGCGTCCGGCCACCAGGCGAAGGCCGAGTCTTGGAGCAGTCGCTTCAGCGGCGCCGTCGCGAGGAACGCGATGCCGGCGAGCCCCACCTCCAACCCCGCCCATCCGAGCAGTCGGGGCAGCGGCAACCGGGCGCGGAGCATGACGGCTGGTTCGTCCGGCCGTCGGCGGCGGTGTGCCCGAAGGAGGCCGAGCTGGACCGGTGCGATGACGAGCAGCCCGACGGTCGCCAGGACGGCCACCGAGGGGAGCCCGAGCTCGCGGGCGAGCGGTACCAGCCCGACGTACGCGGCGAATGCGGCGGCACCCGGGAGGAGGTGGAGAAGGACCGTTTGCGCGGGCGTATGTGCTGGGGAGACCCGCTGCGTCCGGGTCACGGTGGTCGCGGTCATGGCGTGGCCCCGAGAACGGTGCGCTCAGCGGCCTCCGACGCTGGGGTGATGGCCGGCGCGTACCCGTCGGTCGGCGACAGTCCGCGCCAGCTCCGGAAGGCCACAACGGCGAGGGTGAGGACGATCAAGGCGGGGATGTGCTGCCACCCGCCCGGGATGATCGCCATGGCGCCGGCGGCGTTGATCGAGGCGTGCATCAGACCGGCGGCGAGGGTGCTCCCGCCGGTGTCGATCAACAGGGTGCCGATCAGGTACCGCTGGAAGGGTGCCGCGAGGAGCAGCACGCCCCAGGTGATGAAGGCGTCCCGCCAGGTGGTGCCGTGCCAGCCGTCGGTCTCGAACGCGAGCGGCAGGTGGATCAGGAAGACCGGCACGGCGGTGAGCAGGGATCCGACGAGCAGACCGTGCCGCGCCATCAGACGTCCCTGAACGAAGGCGCCCCACACGGTCTCCTCCCAGATGTTGGCGCTGACCGCGCCGGCGGCCAGGAAGAACAGGTAGGTCAACCCCAGGAGGGCCCATCCCCCGGGAGGCTGGTGCAGAGTCCCGGTCGCGGCGGCCACGCCGAGTGTGAGCAGCGGCATGGCGACGACCAGGACCAGGTAGCGCCAGCCCAGTCGCCAGCGCAGCAGACCGGCGAACAGCTGCCGGACGCCCCGGCGTCCGTCGGTGGCCCGGGTGATGGCGATCACGAGCCCAACCAGGAGCAGAAGCTCGGCGAGCTTGGCGGGCATCAGATCGACCCCGGCCAGCGCCGAGGCCATCTGGGTGATCCACACGAAGGCGGATCGCCACGCCGAGCAGCAGGATGATCGGATGGGCGACGGCAGTTCGCCGGAACCAGCCGCGAGGTACCGGATCGGTGGGCGGGTCGGCTGTCGTCGGTGTCAGCAGGTGGAGTGCTCATGGGCTCCAATGTCGTCGCGGCCGCGATGTCTTCGTCATCGGCCGTGAAGGCGAATCGTCGAACGCCGGATGCGCCGCGCGGCGTAGCCCTTCGGGCGGATGCGCAAGCGGGTCAGGTATGGAAGCGTTTCCCCATGCGTAGTCCGCGGCTGACTCTCGGTGAGGGGCCCGCGCGACCTAGGTCAGCCCGTTTCCGCGGACCGGTTCTCGACGCTGTCGGGGCGGGCCTGCTGTGGAGCGTCATGGCCGTTGAGCTAGCGGAGCGGCCCCTGGCACCGGGCCAGTCAGCGTCGACGGTCGTCGCCTACCTGCTGGCCGGCGCGATCTGCGCCCCGTTCGCGGTCCACCGACGGTTCCCGGTGGCGGCGATCGTCGTCTCGGACTTGGCGCTGGCCGTCTATGCGATCGGGCGGTTCAGCGCGTTCCCCGGGTACGCCATCTTCGCTCTGGTGTTCGGGGTCGGCCTGCATGTGGGTCGCGTCCGGGCCGTTGTGGTGTATCTGGCGGGGGTGGTCGGATTGATCGTCGCCCTCGCGCTGCAGCCGGCGGGCGTGGCCACCGCCTCCTCGTGGATCAGCACGGTACTCACCGTCACGGTGGCCTGGCTGGCCGGGGAGCATCTGCGTTCGCTCCGCGCACGGCGTCAGCTCGAGCTCGAGGAGGCCCAGCGCCTCGTCCAGCAGCGGGCGGACGAGGGCCGCCGGGCGGTTAGTGAGGAGCGGCTCCGGATCGCCCGGGACCTTCACGATGTGGTCGCGCACTCGATGAGCGTGATCGCCGTGCAGGCCGGCGTGGCGAACCATGTCATCGACGAGCGGCCGGAACTGGTCCGCCAGGCGCTCGGCACCATCGAAGTCACCGCACGCCAAGGCCTGGTCGAGATGCGCCGCCTGCTGGGCGTTCTGCGCTCGGAGAGGAGTGACGCCGATGGGACAGGTTCGCGGCCGGCGGAAGGTTTGCGGGATCTCGACCGCCTACTCGAACAGTTCCGCGCCGCCGGCCTACGGCTCGAGGTGAAACATCTCGCTGAGATCAGCGATCTCCCGGCGGCACTGGACATCTCGGCGTACCGCATCGTCCAAGAGGGACTGACCAACGTGCTGCGCCACGGCGGACCCGTCGCACAGCTGACCATCAGCCGATCCGAGGCCGCGCTGCAGATCGAGATCCGAGACGAGGGACGCCCGCGCGGGTCCGCAGCCCTCGGGTCCGCCCGGCTCCGGCCACGGCCTCACCGGGATCCGCGAGCGAGCCGCGCTGTTCGGCGGAACGTCACAAGCGGGGCCGGAGCCCCACGGCGGATTCCGTCTCTGGGTCGAGCTGCCGATCGGACAGGCGGTCGAGTCGCGATGATCCGAGTCGCCGTGGTCGACGACCAAGCCCTGCTGCGCGCCGGATTCGGCGTCCTCCTCGAGTCGGCGACCGATATCGACATCGTCGGCAGTGCCGCCAACGGAGCCGAAGCCATCGACCTCGTCCTCCACACCCAGCCCGACGTCGTCCTGATGGACATCCGGATGCCCGTCATGGACGGTCTCGAAGCCACCAGGCGAATCCTGGCCGACGACCGCTGCGTCGGCGTCCGCGTCTTGATCTTGACCACCTTCGACCTCGACGAGTACGTCTTCGCCGCGCTCCGCGCCGGTGCCAGCGGGTTCATGCTCAAGGACACGCCGCCCGCCGAGCTGCTCGCCGGCGTCCGACTCGTGGCCGACCGGTGAGGCGCTGCTGTCCCCGAGCGTCACCAAGCATCTGATCGAAACCTTCATCCGACGCCCCGCCGAGACTGTCGAAGCCCAGTCGTCCACCATCGACGTGCTCACCGATCGCGAACGGGACGTGCTCGCACTCGTCGCCAAAGGCCTGTCGAACGCTGAGATCGGCAGCCAACTGTACGTGAGTCCCGCCACGGTGAAAACCCACGTCGCCCGCATCTTGACCAAGCTCGGCGCCCGCGACCGCGCCCAGCTCATCGTCATCGCCTACGAGTCACGGCTCGTGCGACCCGGACAGGCCTGACGAGACTCCCGCACTGCAGGTCAACGAGGAAGCACTCAAACAAGTCAGGAATCGCAAATGAGGCCTTGCGCAGGCAACGCGCCCAACAGGCAGCCGACCGACTGACGGCCCGTCGACTGCATCCAAGCCCAGAGCACGTCGGGCTTACGGGCGCCCAGTCGTGTTGTAAGTCGACCAAGGGCAGCTCCGGCTGCTGAGGGCCGAGCTCGGGACTCGACCCGACACCAGCCGACACCGACAGCCGGAAGACCGAGACTCAAACGAGTCGCCGCATGATCAACAGGCCACCTCATTTACAGGACGCTCAGGACTCGACCGCCATTCCGGCCGGAGGCCTCTGAGAAGGATCGCCTTGTTTCGTGGGCTTTCCGGCTGTGGAGCGGGTGACGAGAATCGAACTCGCATGACCAGCTTGGAAGTAAGCTCTGGACCATCCATGAACGTCCGCCACCGTGCGGAAGCAAGGGTCAGGAGTGACCGCAGATAACCAGATAACTCCAGGAGACCGGTGCTTGTGGCCGTGTGGCCCGGCGGCGGGCTGATTGTTCGACTCTAGGGGCAGCCACCCGGCGGTGTTCGATCTTTCGTCTGGGGCTTTGGAGCCGCAGGCGAGGGGTTTGGAATCGAGCATCTCCGTGGAGTCAGTCGGGATAGCGAGGAATCAATGTGTCCCAGAATGCGCCGGGATGTGGCTGGAGTCCCTCCGAGAAGCCGACGGCGCATGCGAGACGAGCTGGTGCGAGAACGGTGGCCAGACGATAGTCGACCGTGCATTGCTCGAACGTGTAGTCGCGGACTCCATTCGCGACGAGTGCGTCGTGATAGAGCCGCAAAAGTTGGGTCGGCGGTTCGGCGGATCTCTGGCTCAAGCTGTCCGCGGATCCAGCCTGCGACGTCGATGACGCAGCGGGCGTAGGTGGTCATCTGCCAGTCGATCAAGGTCACTTCCCCGTCCGCCGCACCGAAGAACAGATTGTCCGCCTGCATGTCGTTGTGGATGAGCGTTCGAGGGCCGGAGTCGAACAACGTGGTCGCGGCGGCTTGGAGGTTCTGTCCGATCCAGTCCCCCATCTCGCGGATCTGGGAGGTCACGGGGATGCTCAATTTTCCAAGGAAGGAGGGCCAGCCCTGGCTGAACGCGCCAACCATGGCATCGGGTGCGAGCAGGTACCGCAGGCGCAGCCACGTCGCGTTGGCCAGGTCCACAGCCTGCCACCAGGTCGCATGCAGCCTGGCGAGTGTGAGCAGCACTCGGGCGCTCTCGTCGACTGAGCATCCCGCGATGCTGTTGCCGTTACGGGCGCGGGCGAGGTCTTCGAGCACCAGGAGGGCGAAGCCCGTCTCAGAATCGAGATGGCTGTAGTAACAATGCGGCGTTGGCACTGGCGTGCGGGTCGACAGCGAATCATAGAACCGGACCTCCCGCTCGTAGTGGCCGAGTGCGCTGATGACGGCTCGCGCAGCCGGTTCCGCCGCGGAGAACTTCGCAATGAGCGTCTCCGGCCGTCCGGGTCGCTCATCTTGATACCGGAGACGAAGCCGGACCAGCTGTCCAGTCATACCCTGCTCGCCGCCCAGCAGTTCTACGGCGAAGGATCGGATGCTGTTAGGTCCCAGGCCCTGAGCGTCCAGAATCGATGCCAGCCAGTCAGCGGTTACTTCGGGCGGCGAAGCAGGGATCTGCATGACTCAAGATCTCACGTGCCCCCCGAGTCAGCCGACACAGCCGAGAAAGGTGTTCCGCCGCCCCGCAAGTGCCGTTGCGGACGTGAATACGGCACACTTCGAGGAGAGCGGCTTGGCGGACCAAGACGCGCAAGGTTTTCGCGCGCCGGTCGTCAACCACGAAGAGGAGCGCCTGGATGGCCGAGCTCGTGTTCGTCACCTGGGACGGCGGCGGTAACGTGCCGCCCGCTCTCGGTATTGCGCGGGGAACTGGCCGGTCGCGGTCACCACGTGCGGTTCCTGGGCCACGAGCGACAGCGCTCGTCGGTGTCGGACGCTGGCTTTGAGTTCGAGTCATACCGCCACGCGCGGCCGTGGTCGGCGATCGAACCCTTGCCCGGGCCGAAGGGCGCCGCTGCGGTTTTTGCCATGTTCACCGATGCCGGACCTGGGATGGACCTGCGCGAACTTGTCCAGCGACAGCCGGCCGACCTTCTCGTGATCGACGGGATGAGCCTCAGCGCCCTGAAAGCCGCATACGGGTTCGGGGTCCCGGTGGTGGCGTTGATGCACACCTACTACCGGTTCTTCCTCAACCGCTGGGCGCGGGGACCGATCGGTCTCCTTGCGACCGTCCGTGGACGCTCACCGCAGCGGCTCTGGGCCCGAGCCGATCGTGTCCTGGTGGCCACGTCTCGTGATCTTGACCCGGCACCGGATCCACTACCGGCCAACCTGACCCACGTCGGGGTTGTCCAGGCCCCGATTCGACCGGGCACGAAAACCGAGCCACCGCGGATCCTGGTCTCGTTGAGCACGATCTTCTACGGCGGACAAGCGGAAACGCTGCAGCGCGTGCTCGATGCGTTAGCTGGTCCAGACGGCTCGAAGCCAATCGATGCCGATGTCGTGGTGACCACCGGCGATTCGATCGACCCGCTCAGCCTACGAGCCGGACCGAACACGGAAGTGCACCGGTATCTGCCCCATGACAAGGTGCTGCCATCTGTGTCCTTGGTCATCAGCCACGGCGGTCACTCCACCGTCATGCGCGCCCTGTGCCACGGCGTGCCGGTGCTCGTACTGCCCATGCATCCGATGCTCGACCACCAGATGATCGGAGCATCCATAGCCGCGCAGGGAGCAGGCCTCATGTTGCCGCGCGATACCACGCCAGCCGACATCGCAGCTGCCGTACGCCGACTACTGCAGGACCCCCGCTATCAAGCGGCCGCCGCAGATCTCGGCTCCCGGCTCCGGTCGCAACCGGGCCAGCAGAGGGCCGCCGACCATAATCGAAGAGCTGCTTTAGATCG
>CAWBKR010000004.1:0-146897 GCA_963789345.1 uncultured Actinomycetota bacterium
GACCTCGCTCGAGTTCGTAGGCCTCGCTCGAGTTGCTGAGGGTGCAAACCCTACGAACTCGAGCGAGGTGGGCGGCCCTAGTTCGTCGGCTCCGGTTCCCGTTCGACGGCCTGGCGCTGAGCCTGAGCCTGTGTGTTGCTTCCTGCGTGCGTCGCGGCCGCGTCCGGCTTGGCCTCCTCGATCGCCTGACCCGGTTCGGTCGGACGCGAGGGCGGCGGGTCCTCGGCGATGCCCACCTTGCGCCGAGACGTGATGGCCACCGCGACGATGATCACCGCGAAGGCGCCACCCGCGATGGCGTACCGGATCGGCGAGGCCGTGTTGCTCAGCGGCGACAACGCGACCACGGCCGGGGCGATCAGCACGGCAACCAGGTTCATCACCTTGATCAACGGGTTGATGGCGGGGCCGGCGGTGTCCTTGAACGGGTCGCCCACCGTGTCCCCGATCACCGTGGCTTCGTGGGCCGGTGAACCCTTGCCGCCGTGGTTGCCGTCCTCCACGAGCTTCTTGGCGTTGTCCCACGAACCACCCGAGTTGGCCAGGAAGACCGCCATCAAGGTGCCGGACGCGATCGCGCCGGCCAGATAGCCGGCGAGGGCCGGGGCGCCGAGGCCGAAGCCGACCGCGATCGGGGCGGCGAGGGCCAGCAGCCCGGGGGTGGCGAGTTCGCGCAGCGAGTCGCGGGTGCAGATGTCGACGACCTTGCCGTACTCCGGCTTGCCCGTTCCCTCCATGATCCCGGGGATCTCACGGAACTGCCGCCGGACCTCGTAGACGACCGCACCGGCGGCCCGGCCGACGGCGCTGATGGCCAGCCCCGAGAAGAGGAACACCACCGCGGCGCCGAGGATCAACCCGACCAGTACGCCCGGATCGAAGACCAGAGACGCGTCGGTGAAGCGGGCGTAGTTCTCGGCCAGCACGATCCGGATGGAGTCGGTGTAGGAGCCGAACAGCGCGGTCGCCGCCAAGACCGCCGTCGCGATCGCGATGCCCTTGGTGATGGCCTTCGTGGTGTTGCCGACCGCGTCCAGTTCGGTGAGGATCTGGGCGCCCTCGCCGCTGACGTCGCCGGACATCTCCGCGATGCCCTGGGCGTTGTCGGAGACCGGGCCGAAGGTGTCCATGGCCACGATCACGCCAACCGTGGTCAGCAGACCGCAGCCCGCCAGCGCGATCGCGAACAGCCCGACCACGCCGGCGCCACCCAGCAGGAAGGCGCCGAACACGGCGGCCGCGATCACGACGGCGGTGTAGACAGCCGACTCCAGCCCGACCGAGATGCCGGCGAGCACGACCGTGGCGGCCCCGGTCAGCGACGTCTTGCCGACGTCTTGGACCGGCCGGTGTTCGGTGCCGGTGTAGTAGCCGGTGAGCGACAAGATGATGGCGGCCAGGACGATGCCGATGATGACCGAGCCGAGGGCCACGATCCGCGGGTCGTTGATCGGCCCGGTGAAGACGAGGTTCTCCGCGCCCAACCCTTCGAAGGTGGCCGGCAGGTAGGCGAATGCGGCGATCGCGCACAACACCGCCGAGATGCCCGCCGACAGGTAGAAGGAGCGGTTGATGGTCCGCAGTCCGTTCTCACCGGTGCGGGGCTTGGTCAGGTAGATGCCGATGATGGCGGTGATCACACCGATGGCCGGCACGATCAGCGGGAAGACCAGCCCGTACGCACCGAAGGCGGCCTTGCCCAAGATCAACGAGGCGACCAGCGTCACGGCGTAGGACTCGAAGAGGTCGGCCGCCATGCCGGCGCAGTCGCCCACGTTGTCGCCCACGTTGTCGGCGATGGTGGCGGCGTTGCGGGGATCGTCCTCGGGAATGTTCTGCTCGACCTTGCCCACCAGGTCCGCGCCGACGTCGGCCGCCTTGGTGAAGATCCCGCCGCCGACCCTCATGAACATGGCGAGCATGGCAGCGCCGAAGCCGAAGCCCTCCAGGATCGTCGGGGCGTCGCTGCGGTAGATCAACACCACGAGGGCGGCCCCGAACAGGCCCAGGCCGACGGTGGCCATGCCGACGTGTGCGCCGGTACGGAAGGCGATCCGCATGGCCGGGTTGCGACCGTCCGTACGGGCGGCCGCCGCCACGCGAACATTCGCGCGGACCGCGAGCCACATCCCGAGGAAGCCGATCAGTCCGGAGAAGAGGGCCCCGACCAGGAAAGCCACGGAGCGGGAGATCTTGAGCGTCCACTCCGCGAAGCCCGCGTCACCGTGCACGGGAAGCAGGAGCAACAGGAGGAAGGCCGCCACGGCGAAGACCGACAGGGTCCGGAACTGCCGTGTGAGGTAGGCCGAAGCGCCCTCCTGGACGGCGAGCGCGATTTCTTGCATTCTCTCCGTGCCCTCGCTCGCCGCGAGGACCTCACGGCGGAAAACCACGGCCATGACCAGAGCGATCACGGCAATCAGACCGACGACCGCGACGAAGGTGAGATTCAAGGCGTCGAGCGTGATTTGCAGTGGTAACACTTGCGTGAGGACCGAAGGTCCGGACATGCAACGTCCTCCTGAGACATCTATGCGCCCCGCAATATCTTTGGCGTGACCGCGCGAAGTCTAACCAGAACAAGCCCGCTTTGCCCTCTTCCGGCCTGAACCCGATGAGGCCCACAGTTCTGTCCCCTGCGTGTCACGCTGGGTCGGTGAGCGACGCCGCGGGAGATAGGCAAGCGGCCGGCGGCGCAGCGCCAGTTCGCCACAACCGGTTGCTCGCCGCTCGGCCCGGGGAACGGGTGGCGTGGCCGGACTGGGTCGACGACGAGGCCCGGTCGGCGTACCAGCACGTGGGCATCTCCGGTCCCTGGCGTCATCAGGTCGAGGCTGCGGAACGGGCGCGCGCCGGTCACCACGTCGTCGTCAGCACGGGCACGGCCTCGGGCAAGTCGCTCGGGTACCTGATGCCGATCCTGGCGGCGACCTACGCCGGAGTTCCACCCGTCGGGGTCGCCGCGGGCGACGGCGGGCCCGGCTGGCGGCAGCGGCCGCACACGGCGCTCTACCTCGCCCCGACCAAGGCGCTGGCCCACGACCAGCTGCGAGCCTGTACGGAACTGGCGCTCGACCGCTGGCGCATCGCCGCCGTGGACGGTGACACGCCGGCCGAAGAGCGGGACTGGGCGCGGGACTACGCCACCTTCGTGTTCAGCAACCCGGATCTGCTCCACCGCTCGATGCTCCCCGCCCACGGCCGGTGGCGCGGTCTGCTGCAATCCCTGCGATACGTGGTGCTCGACGAGGCACACCGCTACCGCGGGGTGTTCGGCGCCCAGGTCGCCGCCGTTCTCCGCCGGCTGCGTCGGCTGGCCGCGCACTACGGTGCGCGTCCGACGTTCGTCCTGGCCAGTGCCACGGTGACGGAGGCCGCCGCCAGCGCCGCCGCCCTTCTGGGTGTCGCGCCGGACGACGTCGACGTCGTCGACCGCGATCGTTCGGCCCGCGGCTCGATCGCGGTGAGCCTACGGCAACCGGAGGGGTCGGCCGAGGACGAGACCGCCGGTCTGTTGGCTCGCCTGGTGGCCGAGGGACGGCAGACCATCGCCTTCGTACCCTCTCGGCGGTTGTGCGAGCTGGTGGCCCGCCATGCGCGCGAGGAACTGGTGGGATCTGGGTCGGACGCTGGGGTGATCGAGGCCTACCGCGGTGGCTACCTCGCGAGCGACCGTCGGCGACTGGAGGCCGACCTGCAGAGCGGACGGCTGCGGGGGATCGCCGCGACCAACGCGCTGGAGCTAGGCGTGGACATCGCGGGCCTGGACGCGGTGGTGATCTGTGGTTACCCCGGAAGCCGAGCGGCCTGGTGGCAGCAGGCCGGACGGGCGGGTCGCCGCGGACGGGACGCACAGGTGACCTTGGTGGCCCGTCGGCAACCGCTGGACGCGTACCTCTTGGAGCATCCCGAAACCCTGTTCGACGCACCGGTCGAGGCGATCGTCCTGCACCCGGACAATCCGTACGTGCTCGGACCCCAGCTGGCCGCGGCCGCGCAGGAGCTGCCGATCACCGACGGCGACCGGGAGTTCTTCGGTGACGCAGGCCTGGCGCTGGCGGCCCAGCTCGCACACCGCGGCGTGCTGCGATCACGGCCCGGCGGGCTGTACTGGACGCGACCCGAACGCGCCGTCGACAGGGTGGACCTCCGTTCGGCGGGTTCGCCGTCGATCGACATCGTCGAGCAGGAGACCGGCCGCGTGCTGGGACACGTCGACGGCGCGTCGGCCGATCTGGTCGTCCATCCCGGTGCGGTCTATCTGCACCTGGGCGAGAGCTATCTCTGCGACACCTTGGACCGCGAGCTGGGTGAGGCGATGGTCCGGCGCGCGCGCCCGGGCTACGTGACGCAGCCTCAGGTCGAGACGTCGCTGTCGATCGTGGCCGAGCGGGGTAGCCGACCTCTCGGCTCCGGGCGCATTCACCTCGGTGAGGTCGAGGTGACCTCGCGGGTGGCGGAGTACCTGCGCCGCGACGAGGTGACGGGCCAGGTCTGGGACGCAACCCCGCTCGAGCTGCCGGAACGGCTGACCCGCACCGTCGCGGTGTGGTGGACACTCGACGCTGCCACCGTCTCCGACGCGTTGACCGAGGCCCGCCTCGACGCCGGGGTCCACGCCGCCGAGCACGTCTGTCTTGGGCTGTTGCCGGCCTTCGCCCCGTGTGACCGGTGGGACATAGGCGCCGTGTCCGACATCCGCCATCCGCAGACCGAGAGGATCACGGTCTTCGTCCACGACCAGCAGGCGGGCGGCACGGGTTTCGCCGAACGTGCGTACGAGATCGCCGACGAGTGGTTGCGTGCGGCTCGGACGCGGGTCGCCGCATGTTCGTGCGAACTAGGCTGCCCAGCCTGCATCCTCGCGGTCTGCGGCAGCAGCCGCCCCCTGGACAAGGCCACCGCCGGCGACGTGCTGGCCCTGTTGAGCAGCTGAGCCCACCCACGCGTTTGCAGCTGCTCGGGTTCGTCTCAAATGCTCGGGTTGCACGCGCGTCGAAGTCGAGCAGATCTGAGGAACCCGAGCAGCTGCAGCCCTTGGCGTGGGGAGCGACACTGGGAACACCATGAGCTTTCTGGAGATGTTCGCTCCCGACCTGCGGCACCTTCGGGAGGAGCGCGAACGGCAGAAGCACATGGTGGCGCATCCGAAGTACGGCGGTGGCGCCCCGCTGGGCATCGATCTGGAGGCTGGTACGGCCAGGATCTCGGTCCCGACCCGAGCTTCAGCAGCAACCGCGACACCCGGTGGCACCGATCGACCAGCCGCCGACGCCGTCGACGACCCGGCGACCTAGCCGCCGCGCTTGCCGAGCATCGTCGGTCATCGCGTGGCAGCTGAGAGCTGCTCTCGAGCGCGTTTCGCAGCCGTACGCTTCCACTCGATGACGTACAGCGGCCGAAACCGAGATCCTCATCTCGACGGTGCCGCGGAGGGCACGGTCGTGGCGGGACCCGCGTGACCTGTTGCGCTGATCTTGTCCGGCAGACCGGGAAACGTGGTCGGCACCGCCACGACGGCGGTGACCGTCACCACGAAGTCGATGGCGTCGCCGACCTGGTGACATTGCGCCGTCGCCCGCTGCCGCTCGGCGATGCGATGGGCCGCCGCGCAGCCCTCACCTCCGGCCAACACCGCCGAGGCTCCGCTGACCGCCGCCAGGTCCGCGACCGACTTCGCCCGATGGGCGGCCACGAGATAGCCGGCGATGACGGTCGCGGCCCAGCCAAGGGCCAACACCACGATGATCATCGCGATCATGAGCATCGAACCGCTGCCGCGCTCGTCACGGGGCGACAGGCCCCGGGTCCTGGGCGGAGCTTCTCGGGAGTGAGGAGCGATTACGAGCGACACGCTTTTCGTCGTTCGCAATCGCGATCGAACGAGCGAGACTCCGCTCCGCACAGGACCGCGGAGCGCGGAGCGCGACCGACAGACACGGGTCATGGCGATTCTCCGGGCTCCGGAACCACCTCGGCGGTGGCCCGGAGCGGTACGGCCACCAGCCAGGCGGCGAACGGGCGGGCCGACAGCCGCACGTCGACGACGGTCATCGAGCGACCCCGGTCGATGGAGACGACCGAGCCCGTCGGCGCCTCGCGTTCGGCGCGCCGGACGGCGGCGGCGTCTCCTCGGGCGGCCTGCCGGGCCACCTCGGTGGCAACGTCGATGCAGCGCACCTGCATGACCACGAGATAGATGCCCCAGCAGAGCATGATCATCATGGCGGTGGCGGCCAGGGTGGCGACGGCCAACTCGGCCGTCACCATGCCCCGGCTGTTGCGCTGCACCCGGATGTGTTTCACGTGGGCCGGCTAGCGATCCCGACGGCTCACTCGCCCGCCGCCATGCCCGAGAACTTGTTGATCACGAACAGGATGAACTTGAGCAACGCGTCCTGGACGGCTCCGTCCGTCACCACGGCCAGGAGAACGCCCGCGATCGCGATGGCCGCGAGGATGCCCACGGCCCATTCGGCGCTGACCATGCCGCGCTCGTTGCGGCGCCGGAGCGCTTGCCGCCGGCCGCCTCGTTCCACCACAACGCCCACCGGCGCCGCCTCTACCACTGTCATCTGTCATTGGACCTCACTTCTTGGCTTCCACCCATCCGGGCGGGCATCCGCGGTGGATGCGTCTGAAGTCTGTGGACGCGAGGCCGATTCGGTTCGCTGCCCGCCGGAGGTGTGAACAGCGTCAGAGCGTGACCGGCTCGGCTGTGGACAACTGTGCCGTCGAGGTCGAGCTCAGGGGGTCAAGGCGGACAGCACGGCGGACACCACGGTTGGCACGATGCCGAGCAGGAGGAACGCGGGAATGAAGCACAGCATCAACGGCAGGACGCTCCGTACGCCGACCTGACGCGCGGCGATCTCGACCGCCGCCGCACGCTGCGCCCGGGCCTCGTCCGCGTGCATCGCCAACCCGGCGCCGAGCATCGTGCCGGACTCCACCGAGCGGGCCAGATCCGCGGCGACGGGGCCCAGCTGCGGGTGGGTGGCGAGCGCGCGCCAGGCGGCGACGTCACCGACGCCGAGTTCGATCTGCTTCAGGACACCGCTCAAGGCGTCGGCCACCGCACCCGGGCAGGCGCGGACCACGGCCACCGTCGCGAGCCGCAACGGCAGCCCGGCGCCGAGCGCGGCGGCCAGCAGGTCCAGGGCTTGCGGTGTCTGCAGCACGAGCTCACGGCGTCGGCGCTGTGGTTTCCCCCGACTCGAGACGCGCCAGGAACTCCGTGAGCCCCGCGCCGACGACCGTCGCCACCACCCAGGCCGGCCAACCGATCCTGTCGAGGAGCAGCAGCAGCGTCGCGAGACCGGCTACCACCGCAATCGCCAGCCGCGGCCCGAGCGGAAGGGCCACGTGCCGACCGGACGTGAGCTTGTCGCGCCACCTCGCGACCGCTGGCGGCGGTGACGGGCCGGCTCGGACGATCAGGTGTGGTGGTGACGGCAGCACCAGCGCCGTCGCCAGTCCGGCGAACAACGCGGCCAGCCACCACGTACGGATTCAGGTCCATGAGATCAGGTAGCCATCGGCTCAGCGATCAACTGCGCAACAGTTCATCGGCTCAGGACTCCTCGGCCACCCGAGCGAGCCGGGCGACCCAGAGAACTCCGGCACACGCCAGCACCACGCCGCCCAGCAGGCAGCTCCAGCCGAGTGGCCCGCCGAGCAGGAACTCGATCGGGCGTCCGCCCAGCAGGTAGCCCATGCCGACCCCGCAGAACGGGAGCACGGCCATCACCTTTCCCGTCGCGCGTGGACCCGCCAGCTCGGCGGCCACGGTGCGCTGCGTCGCCTCGTCGCGCCGCAGCGCGAGGGCCACCTGATCCAGCACGCCGGCCATCGGCGCGCCGGTCTCGACGGCCAGTCGCCACGCCCGCGCCAGATCGGCCAAGCCGCCGCAGCCGGGACGTCCCGCCTGACTCAGCAGGGCGTCGGGGACGTCACCGCCCAGAAGGCGCACCTGATGGGCGTGGGACAGCACCGGCCAGTCGGCCGCCGCGGCAGCCAGCGCCTCGCCCGGCACCCGGCCGACGCGCACCTGCGCCGCGATCGCCGCGCAGCCACGAGCCACCTCCGTCCGCCTCTGCGTGGCCGCCCGACCGGACCGCCGCAGCGCGAGCAACCGGAAGGCGGTACCGAGCGCCACGGCCGCTGCGGCACCGACCACCGCGCCGGCGACGCCGCCCACGATCAACCCACCGACGATGATCAGCACGCCCGCGGCGACGGCCAGCAGACCGACTGGCGACCGATCGCCGCCGTCGCGGAGCCGAGCCGCTCGCCGCCAGCCGCGCCTTGATGCTCTTGGTCGGCGGCGGAGGGATCAGCAGCAGCACCGAGACCGCGGTCGCGACGAGACAGAGGGCGATCATCGGCTCAACAGCCGTTCCAGGGTCGCCGCTCCCGGGCCGCGGGTGCGTGCGACGGCCGGAGAAGGTCAGGGCCGGATCGGTGCGCACGAGCCCGGTGACCGGATCGGCAGACCAACACGTGCAGCTCGGTCAGCTCACGCTGGCCCGACGCGATGTCGCCGAACGTGGATGACCAGATCCAGCGCCGCCGCCAGCTGAGCGTGGAGGGCCTCGACGTCCCAGGTGCCCCAGCGCGGCGAGCGCCTCCAGCCGGGCCGGGACGTCGGCAGCCGAGTTGGCGTGCACGGTGCCGCAGCCGCCTTCGTGGCCCGTGTTCATCGCCGTCAGCAGATCGGCGATCTCGGCGCCGCGCACCTCGCCGACCACGAGGCGATCCGGTCGCATCCGCAGCGCCTGGCGCACCAGATCGGTCAGGGTGATCGCGCCGCGCTGCTCGGCGTTGACCGGACGGCCCTCCAGCCGCACGACGTGCGGATGCGCCGGGTTGAGCTCGCGGGAGTCCTCCACGATCACGATGCGTTGCCGCGGGCCGACCAGTCCGAGCAGCGCCGCGAGCAGCGTGGTCTTGCCGGACCCGGTGCCGCCCGAGATCAGGAACGCCAGCCGTTGCTCGACCACCCGGCGGAGCACCCCGGCCGCGGCCGGACTGACCGATCCGCCGGCCACGCAGTCCGCCAGCGAGAACGTACGGGCGGCCGGCACCCGCAGCGACAGGCAGGTTCCCGGCGCCGCCACGGAGGCGAGCACGGCGTGCACGCGGGTGCCGTCGGCCAGTCGGGCGTCGACGAACGGCGACGAGTCGTCGAGCCGCCGCCCGACCACCGCGGCCAGCCGCTGCGCGAGACGGCGCACCTCGCCGTCGTCGGCGAACGTCACGGTCTCCGGTCTGCAGGCCGGATCCCCGGTCGACGAAGACCTGGTCCGGGCCGTTGACCAGAACGTCGGTGACGGTGGGATCGCGGAGCAGTGCCTCCAACGGTCCCGCCCCGATGCTGTCGCGGCGCAGGCGGTCGACCGTCTCCAGCAGCGCCTCGTCGCTCACCAGCAGCCCCTCGGCCCGCATGGCGTCGGCCACGTCCGCCGGGTTGTGGGCGCGACCGAGACCGGCCAGCCGTCGGCGAACCGGATCGAGTTCGCCGGTGACCGTCGACCGTGGCCGTCGTACTGATCGGTGGCCGTGCTGTTGACGGTGCTGGTCACGCGGCCCCCTCCGTGTGGCTCCAGCCGCGCGAGAATCGCCCGGCAGGTGAGCGCCAGCGGGGATCGGGCCGATCGCGCGGGCGGGTCGCCTCGCTCGGCCGCCGAACGGATCGCGTTGTCGTCGGGCACGGTGCCCAACAAGGCGGTGCCGAGGCCGTCGGCGACCGCCACCGCGGTCAGCGACCCGGACCGCCGGGTCCGCACCAGCACCTGCGGCCGTGGCCCCTCGGCGAGCTGGTCGAGCACGGCGCGGGCGGCACTGACTCCTCGTACGTCGGCACGGACGACCAGCACGAACAGGTCGGCATGGCGGCTGACCTCGTCCGTGATCCACTCCGGAATCCGCGGCAGGTCGACCACGGTCAGCTCGTGACTGCGCGAGGTGGAACGCAGAACCGCCTGCAACTGGGCGGCGCCCGGCGGACCGGACTCGGTGTCCACCGTCCGCGAGCCACCGACAAGAGGTCCACACCGTCCACGGAGGGCAGCTGCCCCGACAGGTCACCGAGATGGCCGCGGGCCCCGACCAGGCGTGGCCAGCGCCAGCCAGCGCTGCGCTCGGCGCCGAGGAGGAGGTCGAGCCCGCCGCCCAGCGGATCGGTGTCGACCAGCGCCGTCCGGAACTCGAGCTGGGCCGCCACTACGGCCAGACCGGCCGCACACGGTCGAGGCACCGACGCCACCCGATCCACCCAGGACGGCGATCAGCCGGCCGGCGCCGAGCCGGTGACGAGTCGCGTCCGACATGGAGGAGGTCAGCCATCCGGCGGCCGTCGGGAGCACGACCACGGCGGCGCCGAGCGGACCCGACCAGGCGCAGAGCGACTCCCGATCGGCGGTTCCGCCCACGACGTACACCTCCGGGCGACGGCTCAAGGCCATGCCCGCCAGCTGCGGCGCCTGATCGATCCCCACCACGACGATGGCGGCACTCGCCCACAGCGGACGCAGCGCGGCAGCGTCGGAGACCACGGTCGGTTCGACGGCGGCCGCGGCGGCGGTGGCAAGTACCTGGTCCAGGAGCTCCAGATCGGCGGTCACCACGGCGCAGGTCCCCGACTCCATGTCCTGAACTCTGCGGATCACCAGCGAAATCGGTCACCGAGGCGGCAGAGCTGTGGACAACGTCGGGGCTCCGGCGCGGATCTGTGGAGAACTTCCGGCCTCGCGGAACGTCGGTTTTGATCATCAACCGGTTGCGCGGCGTGCCGCGCACGTACTCGCTGATCTACTGTGTCGAAGCCCTTTCCATCCGTCGATCCTGGGGAGTACAAATGACCACAGAGATCGGAAGACTCGGTCGTGTTGAGTACGCATCGCGGAGAACACTCCGGCGTAGTCGTTGCGCTCCGAGCCCGATGATCTTGGACGGATTCGAAGTACCCACGCGGCGATCACCCATCCGAAGCGGGCCGTTGCGTTCCAGGCTTGCCTGGGCCAACACATCAGAAGCACGCATGGTCGCTCCGATATCCGTGTCCGGTGCGGCGTCCGCTCTCGCGGGCGCCGTTTCCGGTTCCACCGGCTCCCGTTGCTCTACGCGATTGCGGCCCCCTCTCACCACGACCTCGCTCGGGTTCGTAGGCGTAGCTCGATCTGCAGATGGAGCTACGCCTACGAGATCGAGCGACGTTGTCGTCACCCCGCGGATTTAGACCCCGGCCGCCTCCTGGATCGCGGCCGCAGCGCAGCGGGTGCGAGCGAGCTGGCGTTTCCCGCCATGTGACGGAGGGCGCAGCGGCGGAGTGCGACGTCTGCTGCGTCGGCCGCCACCTGACGGACAACGACATGACGACGCCGCGTGGTACGGCGGTGTCGGGACAGGGCCGACGGCGAGGCGGGGCGGCGGCGCCGACCTCCTCGATCCCCACTCGCTGCCGGCTTCGCGGAAGTCGACCATGGTCGGAAAACGCGGCCCACCCCCTACCGGATTCGCGGAAGTCGACCATGGTCGGAAAACGCGGCCTCAGTCCCTACCGGACGCTGCGGAAGTCGACCATGGTCGGAAACGCGGCCCCCGTCCCTACCGGACGCTGCGGAAGTCGGCCGCGGTCGGAGGAACGCGGCCCCACCCCCTACCGGACGCCGCGAAGTCGACCATGGTCGGAAGAACGCGGCCCCACCCCCTACCGGACGCCGCGGAAGTCGACCATGGTCGGAAAACGCGGCCTCACCCGCTCCCGGCACCCGCGGAAGTCGTCGAGCCCGGATTAGACCCCGGCCGCCTCCTGGACCGCGGCCGCGCAGTGCAGCAGCCACCCACGAACGCCGGCGACGCTGCCGCTCGCGTAGCCGCGCAGGGCTCTCTCGTAACCGGGCGCGAGCCGAAGGTGACCGGCTTCGACGGGCAGCACACCCTGCGGGTCGACGCCGGCGGACGTCAGCACCATCCGCTCGACGGCCCGGGCGATCAGACCGTCGCCGCTGCCGAACGGCGCGATGGTGACGATCTCGGCGTGGACCACCGCGGCGAGCACGAGGGCCGGCGCCTCCGTCGGTGTGGTCAGCAGGTCGCTCAAGCCTCGCGTCCGCACCGCCACCTCTGGACCCGCCCGCAGTCGACCCAGCGCATCGTCGGCGACGTTCACCGGAGGCGACCAGGACGTGCGCTCGAGCCAGCGCCTGCCCCGGAGCCGCGCGGATCAGCCCACTGAGGGAGGACAGTCTCGGCGGCCAACCGGATGGCACCGGTCCGCCAGCGCTCCGGCTCGCCGGTCAACTCGGCGCTGGCCTCGGCCCCGGTGATCAGGAGACGGGTGCGCTGATCGGCCGAGAGGACGCGGAGACCGCGGTCGCGCAGCCGGAGATCGACGGCGTCTCGGGCTGCAGCCAGAGCGGACGGCACTCCGTCCAGCCGCGCGAGATCGGCGAGCGGATCCGACACCACTAGAGTTTGACCCATGGCGACGGGTCGGCGAATGCTCTATCCGCCGGCGGCGGTGGACTGGCTCGTCGGCGATCGGCCGGCGCGACGCATCCTCGACCTGGGCTCCGGGTCCGGGGCCTTCCCCCGGCTGTTGCGAGAGCGCGGCCACGAGGTGTTCTGCATCGACCGCGACGTGGAGGCAGTGGCCGCCCTGCTCGGATCGGCTCGGCACCCGGCTGCACGTCGCCGGTCAGGTCGAGTCGCTGCCGTACCTCTCCTGCCATTTCGACGTTGTCACGGCCTCGGCGAATCTGCATCGCTTCGCGCCGGGACTGGCGCTGTCGGAGATCGCCCGGGTGCTGAAACCGGGTGGCGCGCTGGCCGTGGCGTACAACGTCCGCGACGACACCGTTCCGTGGGTGAAGCGACTGGCCGCGATCCTGCGCCAGGCCGACCCCTCGGCCATGTCCGGTGACTTCGGGCTCGTGTCGCTCGAACACGTGAACGCGAGCCCGTACTTCGGCGAGGTCAGCCATCACGACTTCCGGAACTGGGTGCCGATCGGCCGGGCCGGATTGATCACGATGGTCGAGCGCCGACCCGAGACCGCTGGCCTCGAGCCTGCTGCCCGCGAGCACCTGCTGACCGAGGTCGGCGCCCTGTACGACTCCTCGGCCCGTCCGCCGGAGCCGCTCCTGCTCCCCTACCGCGCCGCGTGCTGGCGCGCACAGGTCGATCACTCCGGCCTGGTGCTGGCCGACGAGGACTTGGACGCCGTACAGATCAGGCTCTAGGCACAGTCCCAGAGCGCAGGGTGAGCCTCGGTGTCCCAAGGGCGCCAGCACGCCACTCTGGTTTAGGCAGCCCCAAACCGGTTAACCTCACGCCAGGATCCTCAAACGTTTCGGGAGGTCGAAGGTGAGCGAGACACGGCAACCGTCCTCGGAGCAGGGAGCCGCCGATCCCGAGCGGTGAGCAGGCGATCTACACCGAGATCGCCCAGTCGCGACGACTTCGTCGAGCTGCGCCGCCGATACACCTCGTTCGCGTTCCCCGCCACGGCCGCCTTCATGGTCTGGTACATCACCTACGTCATCTGCAGCAACTGGGCCCGCGACTTCATGAACATCAAGGTCGTCGGCAACATCAACGTCGCGCTGATCTTCGGCCTGCTGCAGTT
This sequence comes from uncultured Actinomycetota bacterium, assembly GCA_963789345.1. GTDB lineage: Bacteria > Actinomycetota > Actinomycetes > Propionibacteriales > Propionibacteriaceae > Microlunatus. Next base: position 13,631 of record CAWBKR010000004.1, read on the forward strand.
CGTCTCGACCTTCGTCATCGCCTACCTCTACTCCCGGCACGCGAACAAGGCGCTCGACCCGTTGGCCGGCAAACTGCGCGAGGAGTTCGACGAGAGGACCGGGCGATGAGCAACCAGTGGTTGACCGTCGGGCTCTTCCTCGCGGTCGTGGCCCTGACCCTCTACATCACGTTCTGGGCGTCGCGGCAGACCAAGACCGCCAACGACTACTACGCGGGCGGACGATCGTTCTCCGGTCTGCAGAACGGTCTGGCCATCGGCGGCGACTACATGTCTGCGGCGTCCTTCCTGGGCATCTCGGGTTCGATCGCGCTCTTCGGCTACGACGGATTCCTCTACTCGATCGGCTTCCTGGTGGCCTGGTTGGTCGCCCTGCTGCTGGTGGCGGAACTGCTGCGCAACTCGGGCCGCTACACGATGGCCGACCAGTTGGCGTACCGCATGCGCCAGACGCCGGTCCGAGCCGCCGCCGCCACATCGACCATCGTGGTGTCGATCTTCTACCTGCTCGCCCAGATGGTCGGGGCCGGAAGCCTGGTCGGCCTGCTGCTCCAGGTCGACTCCCCGCTGCTGAAGAACCTCGTGATCGTCGCGGTCGGCATCTTGATGATCATCTACGTGACCCTGGGTGGGATGAAGGGCACCACCTGGGTGCAGATCGTCAAGGCTGTCCTGCTGATGAGCGGCACGCTTGTTGATCACCGTGTTGGTGTTGTTCCAGTTCGGGTTCAACCTGTCGGCGCTGCTCGGCGCCGCAGCTGAGAACTCCGGCAAGGGGCAGGCATTCCTGGAGCCTGGTCTGCTGTACGGCAAGGACCTGATCGGCAAGTTCGACTTCTTGTCCCTCGGCCTGGCGCTGGTGCTCGGAACCGCCGGGCTGCCGCACATCTTGATCAGGTTCTACACCACCCCGACCGCCGCCGCCGCGCGCAAGTCGGTGCTGTGGGCCATCGGCCTGATCGGCAGCTTCTACCTGATGACCTTGGTCCTCGGCTTCGGAGCCGCCGCGTTGGTCGACACCGGAGCGGGCAGCGCGATCGCCACGTCGGCCGGTAACGCGGCCTCACCGCTGCTGGCGGAGGCGGTCGGCGGCGGCGAAGGGTCGCTCGGCGGGGCCGTCCTGCTGGCGCTGATCTCGGCGGTGGCCTTCGCCACGATCCTGGCGGTGGTGGCCGGACTGACGCTGACCTCGGCGTCCTCGGTGGCCCACGACCTGTACGCCAACGTGTGGATGAAGGGCAAGGCCAGCGAGAAGAGCGAGCTGATCGTCGTCCGGATCGCCGCCCTCGTGATCGGTGCGGTCGCCATCGCCCTGGCCATCCCGGCCCAACGTCTCAACATCGCCTTCCTCGTGGCGCTCGCGTTCGCGGTGGCCGCGTCGGCGAACCTGCCGGCCCTGCTGTTCAACCTCTTCTGGAAGCGGTTCAACACCGTGGGTGCGACGGCAAGCATCTTCGGTGGACTGCTCGCCGCCGTAGTTCTGGTCTTCTTCTCCCCGGTGGTGTCCGGCACCGCGACGTCGTTGATCCCGAGCATGAACTTCGCCTGGTTCCCGCTGCGGAACCCCGGGCTGATCTCGATCCCGATCGGTTTCCTCTGCGGCGTCCTCGGCACGCTGCTCAGCAAGGACACCAGCAGTCAGGACCGCTACGACGAGTTGTCCGTACGGTCTCTCACCGGCGCCGGGGCGGAGAAGGCGACGTCACACTGACGACCATGATCACCGGTCGGCTGGGTGCGGCGACGTAAGCTCGAGGCAACCGCGGCGTTGGGGCTGCGTCGAGAAACGGGATGCACATGCGGGTGCTCGCGAGGTACGCCGTGCTGGCGGCTGCGCTCGTCGCGGTGGCCGGTGGCTGTGGCGTCGAGAGTGCGCCGCCGGCCGCGGCGCCCTCGACGCCGAGCACCGGTCTCACCGTCGTGATCAACGACGGAGCCGGCCAGGAGACCACGTGGCGGCTCACCTGTGACCCAGGCGGCGGTGATCATCCGGACGCCGAGGCGGCCTGCCGGATCCTGCAGGCCCACGCCCGACTCGCGCTACCACCCGTACGTCAGGACGCGGTCTGCACCGAGATCTACGGCGGGCCGCAGAAGGCGACCGTTTCGGGGACCTGGCGCGGCGAGCCGGTGACCGCCTCCTTCTCGCGGACCGACGGGTGCGAGATGGCGCGGTGGGATCTGCTCGAAGGCCTGCTGCCCGCCGCCTCGTCCTGACGCACGGGAACCGGCTGCGAACCCATCGGCCGACGGTGCGTTTGTCGCCACCTGACGGATGACGCAGCAGTTGGGCGCCGCGGATGCTGCGTTGTCCGCCACGTGATGGACGACGACATCGTGGAGACGGAACCAGGCTCCACCTCAGCGCGTGAAGACCGGCTCTCCGTCGATCCAAGTCGAAACCACCGTTGCGCGGCCCCGATCTCATCGCTCGGACCGGCGAAGGGATCGCGGTCGAGAACGACCAGATCCGCGATGCGGCCCGGCGCCACGAGGCCGGCCTCGTCGCGGTGGTTGACCCATGCCGAGCCGGAGGTGTACGCCGCAAAGGCAGCGTCGACACTCAGACGTTGCTCGGGCAGGAAGGGCTCCGACGCCGGCCCTGCCCGTGCTCGCCGAAGACGGTGCGATTCACGGCCACATGGATCGCCGCCAGGGGATCGGGACTGCTGACCGGCCAGTCGCTGCCCAGCACCAGCCGGGCTCCGGCCCGCTGCAGATCGCCGAACGGGTACTGCCAGCGCGCACGTTCGGCGTCGAGGAACGGCAGGGTGAGATCCACCATCTGATCATCCAGGCAGGCCCACAGCGCCTGCAGGTTGGCCGCCACGTCCAAGGACGCGAAGCGGGGCACGTCATCGGGATGGATGACCTGGAGATGGGCGATGTGGTGCCGACGGTCGCCACCGGGTACAGCGCCGGCGAAGGCATCCAGACGTCTCACGCACGGCCCGGTCCCCGATGGCGTGCACGTGCACCTGGAAGCCCTCCGCGTCCAGCCGCTTGATCGCTGCCCGCAAGGCCGTCGGCTCGATCAGCGAACGTCCCGCGTTCGTGGTCGGCCGCCGGTCGGCGTCCAGGTACGGTCCGCCGAGGGCCGCCGTCCCGTTCTCGGCCACTCCGTCCTGCATGATCTTGACACTCGTCGCCCGGAAGCGCCCGTGACTCAGCGCCGAGCGCCGGTCGAGCAGAAAATCCACCTGCTCGAGACCCTGGTCCCGATCCCACCACAGGGCACCGATCACTTCGGCCGTCAGTTCGCCCCGCCGGGCCGCTCTCGCGTAGGCCGGACCCGGATCATCCATCCCGGCGTACGACCCGATGATGGCGTCCTGCCAACCGACGACTCCGACCGAATGCAGGTGGGCCTGCCCGGCCAGTAGAGCCCGGTCGTACTCGTCGTCCGTGGTCGCCGGCAGCACGGCCGCGATCACCTGCATCGCGCCCTCGTGCAGCGTGCCGGAGGGTCGACCGCTACTGTCCCGTTCGAAGCGTCCGAAGGGCGGGTCGGGCGTGTCGTCCCCCACCCCCGCCAGCGCCAGCGCCCGGCTGTTGACCCAGGCGCCGTGATGATCACGATTGGGCAGGAACACCGGCCGGTCCGGAACCACGCCGTCGAGGTCGACGGCCAGCGGGTTGCCGCCCGGGAACGCCGCCTGCGACCATCCACCACCGATGATCCACGGCAGCTCCGGATGACGGGCGGCGTAGTCCGCGATCGTGGCGAGATAGTCCTCGCGCGTGTGCAGACCCGTCAGATCGCAGCGGATCCGCTCCAGCCCACCCTGGACAGCGTGAACGTGAGCGTCGACGAAGCCCGGCGCCAGCAGACCGCCGGCGAGATCCACCTCGGTCGCTCCCGCCGGAGGATGACCCGCCTCGTCGGCATGGACACCGGTGACCAGGCCGTTCTCGACCACCACCGCACCGACCCGGCCGTGATAGCGCCGCCCGTCGAAGAGTGAACCGTTCCGGAACACGGTGCTGGCCACGACGGTCACTAAGCCAGCAGGTGGTCGGCCAACTGCTGCCCCATCCGTACGGCGCCGTCGACGTGCTGGAAGCCGTGGCCCGCCACATCACTGCTGCCGAAGAGCATCGGGCCCACACGCTGGCGGACCACCGGTCCGTAGCGGACCATGCCGCCCAGGTCGAAACTGCTCGCGTACGCGCCCCCGGTCCACCCGTCGCCGAACCAGTCGCTCTCGACGTAGGAGACCGGCGTCCGGGCTTGTTCGCCGAAGTACGCGGACAACGAGGCCAGGACCCGCTCGCGGCGCCCGGCCGGATCGAGCGCGAGGATCTCGTCGGCCCGCCGATCGCTCACGAAACCGACGAGGGTCCCCTGCTCGGCCTGATGGTTGGTGTTGTCGTACGCCTCGTGCACCGTCAGGTAGGGGCTGAACGCGGTGCCCGAGAGGCCGGCCGCCCGCCAGAACGGCGTCGGATACGTGGCGTGCACCTTGATCACCTGCCCGAACGACTGGTGCTGCCGCCACTGCTGGTGCACCGGCGGAAGGGCCGGCGCGAAGCCGATCCGGCGGACCGTCGGGGGCGGCACGGCCACCACGACGTGGTCGGCGTCGAGCTCGTGCTCCGCTCGCGTGGACGACCGTCTCGGTGCCCCAGGTGATCCGCTCCACCGGGCACCCGAGCCGCAGGTCCACCCCGAGAGCGACGGCCCGTTCCGCCAGCCGCAGCGGGACGCTCTGCAGTCCGCCGACGACCCGCCGGTCGAGAATGAAGTCGGCGTCGGCGAGATGCGCGAAGCCGCCGGCGCTGGAAGCCATGTAGAGCGCCTGCAGCACCGAGAACGTGTTCGTGGGCTTGCCGAGCATGGCCGCCCCGACAAACAGACCCACCAGCTCGGATGCCTCCTGATCATCGCTGTGCTCGCCGAGCCAGCCGGAGAGCGGCTGGGCGTCGAGTGCCTCGGCGCCGGGCATGGCCCAGGGCGCGTCGGGATCCATGGTCCGTGACATCTCGTCGAGCAACTCGGTGAGCCGGGCGATCTCGTCCGACGTCGAGGCCGGCACGGGGAAGTCCTCGCCGGAGAACGTCCGGCGCTCGCCCGCGGCGTCGACGTACACCATCTCGCCGTCCCGGTAGCGCGAGAACAGGGCGAGCCCCAGCTCGTCGATCAAGGCCAGCAGGGCGGTCTGGTCCGGGGAGACCCACTGGCCGCCGAGCTCCAACAGCACCCCGTCCCGGACGTCGGTCCAGAGCCGACCCCCGACGCGGTCGCGAGCCTCCAGCACGGTCACCCGCCGTCCGGCCTGCGCCAGTCGGTAGGCGGCCGTCAGCCCGGTCACACCGGCCCCGACCACGACGACGTCTGTCTTCATGCGAAGTCCCTCATGTCCGCACGCCCTTCGCCTCCGCCGCAGAGGCACCCTTTCGTCGGCACCTGCACCCTCATGTGGGGGTGCATCTGTCGACGAAAGGGTGCGCCTCGAAAAGGAGCCGGATCATGGTGCGCACCGATCGACGGCTGCCTCGATCACGTCGAAGGCGTCTTGCAGCAGGCTCTCCCCGATCACCAACGGCGGAAGGAAACGCAGCACGTTGCCGAAGGTCCCCGCCGTCAGCACGACCACACCCTCGGCGTGGCAGGCCTTCGCGATCCGACCGGTCAGATCGGGGTCAGGCTCGAGTGTTCCCGGGCGCACCAGCTCGACGGCGACCATGGCGCCACGTCCCCGAACGTCACCGACCGCGGGATGCCGATCCTGCAGCGCGCGCAGCCGGGCGACCATGATCGACTCGATCCGGCGAGCCGCGGCGTTGAGATCCAGTTCCCGCATGGTGGCGATCGCTCCCAGCGAAGCGGCGCACGCCACCGGATTTCCGCCGTAGGTACCGCCGAGCCCGCCGGGATGCACCGCGTCCATCAGGTCGGCCCGTCCGGTCACGGCCGCCAGGGGCAGCCCGCCGGCCATCCCCTTGGCCATGATCACGAGGTCCGGGACGACCTGTTCGTGCTCGGCGGCGAACCAGGCGCCGGTCCGGCAGAAGCCGCTCTGGACCTCGTCGGCGACGAAGATCACCCCGTGCTCGGCGCACCACGATCGCAACGCCGGCAGGAACCCTGGGGCCGGGACCACGAAGCCGCCTTCGCCCTGGACCGGCTCGATCACCACTGCCGCTACGTTGTCCGCCCCGACCTGGGCGGTGATCATCTCCGCCGCGCGCGCGGCGGCCTCCTCCCCGCTCAGGCCGCCGTCGCGGAATGGGTACGACATCGGGGCCCGGTGGATCTCGCCCGCGAACGGCCCGAATCCCTGTTTGTACGGCATGTTCTTGGCCGTCATGGCCATCGCCAGGTTGGTGCGGCCGTGGTAGGCGTGGTCGAACACCACCACCGCGGTCCGTCCGGTCGCCACGCGGGCGATCTTGACCGCGTTCTCGACGGCCTCCGACCCGGAGTTGAACAACGCCGACCGCTTGGGGTGGTCACCCGGGGTCAGCGTGGCGAGTTCCTCGCACACCGACACGTAGCCCTCGTACGGCGTCACCATGAAGCAGGTGTGCGTGAACGCCGCCACCTGCTCCTGCACGGCTGCGACCACCCGCGGGGCCGCATTGCCGACGCTGACGACAGCAATACCGGACCCCAGGTCGATCAGCGAGTTGCCGTCGACGTCGACCAGCACGCCGCCGCCCGCCCGGGTCACGAAGACGGGCAACGCGGTACCCACCCCGGCGGATACCGTACGGCTCCGCCGAGCGAAGAGCTCCCGGGATCGCGGCCCGGGGATCTCGGTGACCAGGTGCCGGCGCTGCTCGAGATCCTCAACCAGCTGGGTCATCGCGCATCCCCCACGGGCTTCCGTACGCGGTCAACAGGTCGAGGAACGGCGTGGCGGGAAAGGTCTCGGGCCCGAGCACGCCGGTCCCCGTCCAGACCCCCGAAGCCAAGAGCTCCAGCGCGATCACCGGATTGATCGCGGTCTGCCACACCACGCACTGGTGGCCGTACTCGCCCATCGACCATTCGTTGTCCACGACGTGGTAGAGGTAGGTCGAGCGCGGACGGCCGTCGCGGCCCGTCCCGGTCACCCACAGCCCGGCGCAGGTCTTGCCGGTCATCCGGGGACCCAGCGTGGCCGGGTCCGGCAGGGCGGCGGCCACGACGTCACGGGGTGCGACCTCGACACCACGCACCCGCACCGGCGTCGTGGAGTCCAGCCCGAGCATGTGCAGCGTCTTCAGCACACCGATGAACTCCGCGCCGAGCCCGTACTTGAAGGTGGCCCGGCCGCAGTTCAGGAAGCGCGGCATGAGCAGCACTTCCTCGTGCTCGACGTTCACGCACTCCACCGGCCCGATCCCATCCGGGAACTCGAAGATCTCCGGCGCGCTGAACGGTTCCGTGGTGAACCAGCCGCCGTCGACGTCGGCCCGTTCGCGCTCGAAGATCACCGGCGGGTTGAGGCACTCCTCGATGGTGGTCCAGATCGAGAACGACGGGGCGAAGACCTCCCGGCCCTCGTCGTCGGTGACGACCAGGTTGGCCCCGTCCCGGACGCCGAATTCGTCGACCGACGAGAACAGCTCGTCCGCGGCGTAACGGGCGAACACGTCGGACAGGCCCGGCTCGACCCCCATGCCCACCAGGGCCAGCCGCCCCGCATTCTCCCATTCCTCGGCCCGGGCGAACTGCTCGTCGCCCAGCTTCACCCCGACGCGTTCGTACGGCTGCTCCGGATGCGGTGTGGACAGGCTCATCGCCATGTCCAGGTAGTCGGCGCCGGCCGCGAAGGCCCCGTCGAAGATCGGCATCACGAACCGGGGATCGACCGCGTTCATGACGTGGGTGATCTTGTACTCACGGCAGAGTTGCGTCACGGACTGCGCGGACGCGGCGTCCAGCCGCGCGGCAGCCTCGAAGCGGTCGTCCACCTCGGCGACGCGGCGAGATCGATCATGGTCGTAGTCGGTGATGATGATCTTCTCGTAGAAGTCTCGGCGCGCCGCGATCGAGGCGAAGGCGGCACCCACCCCGCCCGCCCCGATCAGCAGGATCCTCACGCTGCTCGCCGCAGTGGCCCGAGGTCGCTGCGCTCCCGCAGTAGGACGCTCATGTCAGGTGCCGACGTAGGACATCACGTGCTTCACGCGCGTGTAGTCCTCCAGCCCGTACATCGACAGATCCTTGCCGTAGCCGGAGTGCTTGAAGCCGCCGTGGGGCATCTCCGCCACCAAGGGAATGTGGCAGTTGATCCACACGCAGCCGAAGTCGAGCCGCGCCGCCATCCGCATCGCGCGACCGTGGTCCTTGGTCCACACCGAACTGGACAACCCGTATTCGACGCCGTTGGCCCACCGAACCGCCTCGTCCTCGTCGGTGAAGCGCTGCACGGTGATCACCGGACCGAAGATCTCGTCCTGGATCTGCTCGTCGTCCTGCTGCAGGCCCGAGAGGACCGTCGGGGAGTAGAAGTAGCCACGGTCACCCTGCCGGGCGCCGCCGACCTCGACCTTCGCGTGATCCGGCAACCGATCGACCATCCCGGTCACCCGCTCCAGTTGGGAGGCGCTGTTGAGCGGGCCGTAGTCGACCTCGGCGTCCGGCAGGCCGGTGCTCGTCCCGCGGGCCTGCTCGGTGAGTGCGGCCACGAAGTCGTTGTGGATCCGCGGTCCGGCCAGCACCCGGGTGGCCGCGGTGCAGTCCTGGCCGGCGTTGAAGTACCCCGCGGCGGCGATCCCCTCGGCCGCCTTCTCCACGTCGGCGTCGTCGAAGACCATCACCGGAGCCTTCCCGCCGAGCTCCAGATGCACCCGCTTCAGTTGGGCGGCCGCCGACGCGGCGACCTGCTGCCCCGCACGCACCGAACCGGTGATGGCGACCAGCTGGGGCGTCGGGTGCTCCACCAGCAGACGACCGGTGTCTCGATCACCGGTGACCACGTTGAGGACGCCGTCCGGGAGGAACTCGCTCGCCAGCTCGGCCAGCAGCACTGACGACGCCGGCGTCGTGTCGCTGGGCTTCAGCACGATGGTGTTCCCCGCGGCCAGGGCTGGGGCGATCTTCCAGACCATCATCATCAGCGGGTAGTTCCACGGCGTGACCTGAGCCACCACCCCGATCGGTTCGCGGCGGACGAAGGAGGTGTGGTCGGCCAGGTACTCCCCGGCCGACTTGCCCTCCAGCACCCGGGCAGCGCCGGCGAAGAACCGGATCTGGTCGATGGCCGGTGGCAGTTCCTCGCTGGTGGTCAGCGCGAGCGGTTTGCCGGTGTTCTTGCTCTCCACCCGGACGAACTCCTCCGCCCGGTCCTCCAGCGCTCCGGCGATCTTCAGCAGCGCCTGCTGGCGATCCGACGGAGTGGTCCGTCCCCAACTCTCGAAGGCCTTCGTCGCCGCCGCGAACGCGCGATCGACATCCTCGGCCTTCGAGGCGGGAGCGGTCGCGTACGGCTGCCCGGTGGTGGGATCGATCACGTCGTACGTCTCGCCGGAGGCGGCATCGAGCGACTCGCCGCCGACGAAGTTCTTCAGAGTTGTCGTCATGGACCGAACCTCTCAGGAGTCCTTTCGGGTGCCGCTTCCGGGGGCGGTGGGACCGAGGGCGGCGAGCGCCACCTCTTCGGAGACGTGTTCACCGCCCTTGCGGGTGAAGAAGGCCTTGCCGGGCCCCAACCGCCAGATGATCATGAGGATCACGCCGAGGATGATGAAGAACAGGGCGATGGCCAGTGGCAGCCCGATGCCGAAGATGTTGCTGCCCGTGTAGGACTCCTCCGGGTTGGCCAGCTGAATCACCGACTGGACCAGCAGGTAGCCGAGCATGATCGCTCCCACGACCGGTCCGAGACCGATGAACAGGAACGACTTCACGGAGTGGAGCAGGCGGCGCCGCCAGTAGATGGCGCAGGCGATACCGGTGAGCGCGTAGTAGAACGCGATCAGCAGGGACAGCGCCGACAACGAGTCGAAGAGGAAGTCCTCCGAATAGAGGCTGGCCGCCACGTACCAGACGATCGACGCGATGCCGATCACCCAGGTGCCGAACGCGGGAGTACCGAACTTCGGATGCACCTTGGCGAACGGCTTCGGGAAAGCCCCCGCCACGGCCATGGAGAGCGAGGTCCGCGACGCGGGCAGGATCGTCGTCTGGGTCGAGGCCACGCCGGAGGTGATGATGGCCAGCAGCAACAGAAACGCCAACGGTCCGAGCACGACTTCGCCGACGGCGCCGAACAGTGCGGTGTCGTCGTCGTACTCGGTCACGGCTTCCGGCCCGACCACCGCGATCATGGCGACCGCGACCCCGACGTAGGTGACCAGCAGCACCAGGGTGCTGACGAGTCCCGCCTTGCCTGGCGCGGTGGCGCTGTCGGTGGACTCCTCGGTCAGGTTGACCGCGCTCTCCCAACCCCAGTAGATGAAGACAGCGAGCAGGACGCCCGATATCAGGCTCGTGCTGTCCAGTCCGACCGGCGAGAGCCAGCTCAGCTCCGGGGTGACGGCTCCCTCCGGTGCGGAGCCGGTGGCCAGCCGAACCAGGGCCACCACGACGAAGATCAACAAGATCGCCACCTGCGCGAGCACCAGCACCCGCTGCACCTTGGCCGAGAGCTCGGTACCTCTCACGCAGAGCCAGGTCATCACCAAGATGATCACCACGGCGAAGATCACGACCGCGGGGCGGGACTCCGACAGCGTGGTCAACCCGAAGAGCTCGAACGTGTACAGGGCCGCCACGTCGGCGAGCGAGCCGATGACCAGCACGCCGGTCGTGAACACGGCCCAGCCGCCCATCCAGCCGAGGGTGGGACCCATGGCCCGGGTGACCCACGAGAACGTCGTGCCACAGTCCTGGTCGGCGCGGTTCATGTAGAAGAAGGCGCCGGCGATCAAGAAGATCGGGACGAAAGACACCAGCATGATGGCCGGCGCCTGCGTGCCGGCGACGACCACCAACGAGCCGAGCACGGCGGCGAGCGAATAGGCCGGGGCCGTGGAGTCCAGTCCGATGGCCAATCCATCCCAGAAGCCGATGGCGTTGGGCTTCAAACCCTTGTCCACGTGCGCCGCACCGACCGGGCCGGGCGCGTCCACGGTTTCTTCGCTTCTGGCCATAGAGGGTTCCTCCCCGACGGATTTCGTAGCATTCTCGTGCTCAATCTACGCATTCGCAAGAGAAGGCGCAGGATTTCCACTGTTTCACTTGTGTTTCGGTCGGAGGCCGTACGAGAATGAGCGCCATGCCAGAGCCCGACGTCGCCCCGGCGCCCGCCGGTCAGAGCCCCGCTGGTCAGAGTTGGGAACCCGAGGCGTTCGCCAAGCTGCAGAAGTCGGCCCGGGACCACCTGTGGATGCACTTCACCCGGATGTCGGGCTACGCGAGCGCGGACGTGCCGGTGATCGTGCGGGGCGAGGGTCCGTACGTCTGGGATGTCCGGGGGCGGCGTTATCTCGACGCGCTGGCGGGACTCTTCGTCAGCCAACTGGGTCACGGCCGGCGCGAACTCGTCGAGGCCGGCGCCAAGCAGGCCGGTGAGCTGGCCTTCTTCCCGCTCTGGTCGTACGCCCACCCGACGGCCATCCAGCTCGCCGAACGGCTGGCCACGATGACCCCGGGGGACCTGAACCGGATCTTCTTCACCAGCGGCGGCGGCGAGGCGGTCGAGTCGGCCTGGAAGCTGGCCAAGAACTACTTCAAGCTGGTCGGGAAACCCCTGAAGCACAAGGTGATCAGCCGGGCCGTCGCCTACCACGGCACCACCCATGGGGCGCTGTCGATCACCGGACTGCCGGGACTCAAGGCCGTTTTCGAGCCGCTCGTGCCGTCGACCTTCCGGGTGCCGAACACCAACTTCTACCGCGCACCCAGCCAATTCCAGTCCGGGACGGCGGACGACCTGGAGGCCTTCGGCCGCTGGGCCGCCGATCAGATCGCCGTGGCCATCGAGCAGGAGGGCCCCGACACGGTCGCGGCGGTGTTCCTCGAGCCGGTTCAGAACGCCGGCGGCTGCTTTCCACCGCCACCCGGCTACTTCGCCCGCGTACGGGAGATCTGCGATTCCTACGACGTCCTGCTGGTCAGCGACGAGGTGATCTGCGCCTTCGGCCGGCTCGGTCACATGTTCGGCGCGGAGCGCTACGGGTACGTGCCCGACATGATCACCTGCGCCAAGGGACTCACGTCCGGCTATTCGCCGCTGGGGGCGATGATCACCAGCGACCGGCTGATGGAGCCGTTCCTGCACGGCACCGAGGCCTTCCTGCACGGGTACACGTTCGGCGGTCATCCGGTCTCAACCGCCGTGGCCATGGCCAATCTCGACGTCTTCGAACGAGAGCACGTCAACGAACACGTACGAAACAACGAAGGCGCCTTCCGCGCCACGTTGGAGCGGCTGCTGGACCTGCCCATCGTGGGCGATGTCCGCGGCGACGGCTACTTCTACGGCATCGAACTGGTCAAGGACTCGGCGACGAAGGAGACCTTCGACGCCGACGAATCCGAACGACTGCTGCGCGGCTTCTTGTCCAAGGCGCTCTTCGACGCCGGTCTCTACTGCCGAGCCGACGACCGCGGCGATCCGGTGATCCAGCTGGCTCCGCCCCTGATCTGTGATCAGACCCATTTCGACGAGATGGAGGCCGCCCTGCGCTCGGTGCTGACTGAAGCACAGCGGCTGCTGTGAACGGGGTCCCGCTGGACGACGTCAACAAGGCGATCATCGCGCAGTTGCAGGCCGACGGGCGACGGTCCTACGCCGCCATCGCGGGCAGCATCGGACTGTCCGAGGCGGCGGTCCGGCAGCGGGTGCAGCGCCTCATCGAGGCGGGCATCATGCAGATCGTGGCGGTCACCGATCCGATGCAGCTGGGTTTCGCGCGGCAGGCCATGATCGGGATCCGGGTTCGCGGGCCGATCGAGCCGATCGCCGATCAGTTGGCGGGCTTGGACGAGATCGACTACGTGGTGGTGACCGCCGGCCAGTACGACATCCTGGTCGAGGCCGTGTGCGAGAGCGACGAGCATCTGCTGGAGGTGCTGAGCGGCAAGATCCGAAGCCTCGACGGCGTCGAGTCCACCGACACCTTCGTCTACCTCAAGCTGCGCAAGCAGACCTACTCGTGGGGGGTCCGCTAGGCGGACAGGGCCTCCAGCCGCCGGCGCAGATGGATTCGCTCGGCCTCGTTGCCGCACCGGCTGAGCGCCACCTCGTACGCCGCACGCGCCTCGTCGATCCGCCCGAGATCGGCCAGGAACCGCGCTCGGACCGCCGGGAGGCGATGGCTCTGGGGCAAGTCGGCGTCCAGACCGTCCAGGAGCACCAGGCCGGCCGCCGGGCCGGCGGCCTCGGCGACCGCCACCGCCCGGTTGAGTCGCACCACGGGAGATCCGGTCAGGTGCTCGAGCTCGGTGTAGTGCGCCGCAATCCGGTCCCACCGCGTCTGCTCGGCCGCCGCCGCGGTGGCGTGTTCCGCGGCGATCCTGGCCTGAAGCAGGTACTGGTCGTCTCCGTTGCTCGCCAGACCTCGGAGCAACGACAAGCCCTCGGCGATCTCGTCATCCCGCCATCGCGACCGGTCCTGGTCGGGCAACAACACCAGCTGGCCCGAGGCATCGGTCCGTGCGTCGCGCCGGGAATGCTGCAGCAGCATGAGGGCCAGCAGGGCGTCGAGCTCGGGGCGCGACAGCAAGGTCCGCAGCAGCCGGGCCAGCCGGATCGCCTCGCCGGCGAGTTCGACCCGGATCGCGTCGGAGCCGGAACCCGGCGCGTACCCGGCGGTGAACGCCAGGTAGATGACCGCCGCCACGGAGTCGAACCGGTCGGCGAGCGCCCGTTCCTCGGGGAGAGCGAACCGGACTCCCGCCACCACCAGCTTGCGCTTGGCCCGGGTCAGCCGCGCCGCCATGGTCGACTCCGACACGAGAAAGAGCCGCGCGATGTCGGCCGTGGAGACGCCGAGCACCAACCGCAGGGTCAGCGCCGCGGCCGACTCCGGAGCCAACGACGGGTGACTGCAGAGAAAGATCAGCCGGAGTCTTTCGTCGTTCACCTCGTCTCCCGGATCGAACATCACCCGCTGGGCGTCGGACTGCAGCTCGGCGTCGACGATCAGCAGTGGTTCCTTACGTACCGCGACCGCCTCGGCGCGCAGTCGGTCGATGATCCTGCGTCGAGCGGCGGTGAGCAGCCAGGCACCCGTGTTGGTGGGCTGGCCCTGACGGCGCCAGCGCTCGGCGGCGGTCGCGAACGCCTCGGCGAGACCGTCCTCGGCCAGGTCCAGGCGGCGGAACTGCGCGACCAGCAACGCGAGCAGGCGTCCCCAGTCCTCGCGGAACGCCCGCTCGAGCGCATCGGCCGCCATCGGATGGGCGTCAGGACATCGGCGTTGCGACGACCGGTCGGATCTCCACCGAGTACCAGGACGGCAGCAACGCGCAGAGCTCGGTTACCTGATCGAGATCGGGCATGTCGATCAGGTAGAAACCGCCGATCTGCTCGGCCGCCTCGGCGTACGGACCGTCGGTCAGCATGAGCCGACCGTCCGGCTTCCCGCCCTGGTGTCGGAGGGTGGTGGCGGTCTCCGATCCGCCCAGCGCCTCCCCCGCCACGATCGTGCCGTGTTCTCCGACCGCCTTGGAAAAGGCGTCGTGGGCGGCCATCTCGGCGCGAATCTCCGCTTCCGACAGGTTCGGCCAGGCACTCTCGTCACCGGCCAGCAGCACGAGGTACCTCACGAGCTCGGCGGCGGTACGCAGGCGCGGATCTCGATGGGCTCCCCTTCGGAGATGATCCCGCAGATCTTCGCCAGATCGTCCAGGTTCTCCGACTCCACGAGGTAGAAACCGGTCAACTGCTCGACCGTCTCCGCGTAGGGGCCTTCGGTCACCATAACGTCCTCCGCCGTCCCCCGTACGGTCTTGGCCGACGACGAGTGCGCCAACTCCGCGCCACCGACGATCTTGTGACCGCGCTGCTCCAAGGTCTGGGAGAACTGGTCGTGCAGTCCGTAGACGCGCGCTCGCTCGCCGGCGTCCGCGGCGGCCCAGCTCGCCTCGTCACCGGGCAACAGGATCGCGTACGTGGTCATGATGCTCCTCTCCTGCGGAACGCTAGTCGTCCCGTCATCACGATGACGAGCGACCCGGGTCCAATTCGACAACCCGACCTCGCCTCCTCTGGTCGGGAATCATGGTCGGTAATGTGGCGGAGTCCGGTCGTCGAGGAGGAGGTTCCGCACCCCGTGAGCGAAGAGGCCCGTAGCGAAGAAGCTCTGTCCAATCTGTCGCACGAGGACCGCCGCTTCCCACCCCCGGGGGCACTCGCCGCGGCCGCCAACGTCACCGAGGAGACCTACGCCCAGGCCGAGGCCGATCGCGACAAGTTCTGGGCGACTCAGGCCGAGCGGATCTCCTGGGTCCAGGAGCCGACCGAGGTCGTGGACTGGTCCAACCCACCGTTCGCCACCTGGTTCGCCGACGGCACCCTCAACGCTGCCTACAACTGCTGCGACCGGCACGTCGAGGCCGGCCACGGGGACCGGGTCGCCTTCTTCTTCGAGGGCGAGCCGGGCGACACCCGATCGGTGACGTACGCGCAACTGACCGACGAGGTGAAGCGCGCCGCGAACGCACTCACCGAGCTCGGCGTCGAGCGGGGCGACCGCGTGGCCATCTACCTGCCCATGATTCCCGAGGCGGTGGTCGCGATGCTGGCGTGCGCCCGGATCGGCGCACCGCACACGGTGGTCTTCGGCGGCTTCTCCGCGGACGCGCTGTCGTCCCGCATCCTCGACTGCGGCGTCGAGGTCGTGATCACCGCCGACGGTGGCTTCCGCAAGGGCAACCCGTCCGCACTGAAGCCGGCCGTCGACGAGGCGCTGAAGAAGTGCCCGGACGTCCGGGCGGTCCTGGTCGTCCAGCGCACCGAGCAGGACGTCGAGATGCAGCCCGGGCGGGACCATTGGTGGCACGAGATCGTCGACCGCCAAGCCGCCGAGCACGAGCCGGAGGCCTTCCCCGCCGAGCATCCGCTCTACATCATGTACACCTCCGGCAGCACCGGTAAGCCGAAGGGCATCCTCCACACGACCGGCGGCTACCTGGTGGGCACGGCCTACACGCACTGGGCCACCTTCGACCTGAAGCCGGAGACCGACATCTTCTGGACCGCCGCCGACATCGGATGGGTGACGGGTCACTCCTACCTGGTTTACGGTCCGCTCGCCAACGGCGCGACCAGCGTGATGTACGAGGGAACCCCGGACACTCCGCACAAGGGCCGCTGGTGGGAGATCATCGACAAGTACAAGGTGACCATCCTCTACTGCGCCCCCACCGCCATCCGCACGTTCATGAAGTGGGGTGCCGAGGTACCGCAACAGTTCGACCTGTCGTCGCTGCGGATTCTCGGTTCGGTGGGGGAACCGATCAACCCCGAGGCGTACGTCTGGTACCGCCACCACATCGGCGGCGACCGCACCCCGGTGGTCGACACGTGGTGGCAGACCGAGACCGGCATGCACATGATCTCCCCCATGCCCGGGGTCACCGAAGGAAAGCCGGGGGCGGCGATGAAGGCAGTCCCCGGGGTCGAGGTCGACGTGATCAACAACGATGCCGAGCCCGTGCCGAACGGTTCCGGTGGCTACCTGGTGATCACCAAGCCGTGGCCCGCGATGCTGCGTACCATCTGGGGCGATGATCAACGCTTCATCGACACGTACTGGTCCCGGTTCGAGGGTCTCTACTTCGCGGGCGATGGTGCGAAGAAGGACGAGGACGGCGATCTCTGGCTGCTGGGCCGGGTCGACGACGTGATGAACGTCTCGGGCCACCGGATGTCGACCACCGAGATCGAGTCGGCGCTCGTCTCGCACGAGAAGGTGGCCGAGGCGGCCGTCGTCGGCGCGACAGACGACACCACGGGGCAGGCGATCGTCGCGTTCGTGATCTTGCGCTCCGACGCCGGCGACGGCGGCCCGGATGTGGTCCAAGAACTTCGCACGCACGTGACCAAGGAGATCGGCGCGATCGCCCGGCCACGACAGATCATGGTCGTCGAGGAGTTGCCGAAGACCCGGTCCGGCAAGATCATGCGCCGGCTCCTGCGTGACATCGCCGAGAACCGCGAACTCGGAGACGTCACCACCCTGACCGATTCGACCGTGATGGACCTGATCAAGAAGAATCTGAGCAAGCCGCGTGCGGCCGCCGAGGAGTGACCTGAGGACGCCCACGGTGAGAGATCGGGGCCCCGCATAGCCGGCGAGGCTCCGGGTCGCCTGTTCGGTCGCTTCGCCAGCAATGCTGACGCCCGGGCCATCGCCGACATTCTCCGCCAGGAGACCGTCGGCGGAGCGCTGATGTTGGTGGCCGCTGCGGCGGCGGTGGTGTGGGCGAACGTCGGCCACGACAGCTACGAGGCCGTCCGTGGCTTCTACCTCGGTCCGCTCGACCTCGAACACTGGGCGGCGGACGGACTGCTCACGATCTTCTTCTTCGTCGCCGGTCTCGAGCTCAAGCGCGAGCTCACCGTCGGCTCCTTGTCCAGACCCAGCGAAGCTCTGGTCCCGATCGTGGCCGCCGTCTCCGGCATGATCGTCCCGGCCCTGATCTACCTGGTGATCAACCTCGTCGCACCCAACGGGCAGTTGCGAGGCTGGGCCATCCCGATGGCCACCGACATCGCCTTCGCGCTCGCGATCCTGGCCGTCGTCGGCTCCCAGTTGCCGACCAGTCTGCGGGCCTTCCTGCTGACCCTGGCCATCGTCGACGACCTCGGCGCCATCTTGGTCATCGCGACCGTCTTCACCGATGACCTCCGGTGGCTCTGGCTCCTGGCCGCTGCGGGCTGCGCCGCGCTCTGGCGACTCTTCCAGTGGCGGCGGATCTCGGGTTGGTTCCTGTACGTGCCGGTCGGAGTGGCCTGCTGGTGGTGCGTCCTGCAGAGCGGCGTCCACGCCACGGTCGCCGGCGTGGCTCTCGGCCTGCTGACGCGGTCCTCCGCCCTCGAGGGCGACGCACCGATCGACCGCTGGGAACACCTCTGGCGGCCGGTATCGGCCGGCTTCGCGGTGCCGGTCTTCGCGCTCCTCGCCGCCGGCATCTCGGTCTCGCCCGCCACCTTGGGCCGGCTGGTGACCGACCCCGTCGCGCTGGGCATCGGGGCCGGGCTGGTCATCGGCAAGGCGGTCGGCGTCTTCGGCGGCGCCTTCTTGACGGCCCGGTTCACCCACGCCGAGCTGGCCGCCGGTCTGCGTTGGCGGGAGGTAGCGTCGGTGTCCATCCTGGGCGGGGTCGGCTTCACGGTGTCGCTCCTGATCGCCGAACTGGCGTTCGACGGCAACCCCGCACTGCAGGAGCAGGCCAAGGCGGCGGTCCTGCTGGCCTCGCTGATCGCCGCCGTGATCGCGTCCATCTCGCTGCGCCGCCGCAACACCGCCCGGCTCCGCTCCGAGGCCGCCGCCGATTAGTTCTCGTGGTGTCGGCGGTCGGACGTATGGTGCAGCACGTGATCCAGACTCCGGTGACCGTCCGCCGGACCTACTACGGATTGACGGCGGGGACGACGTTCGCGGCGTCGTTGATCTGGGGCATCAACACGATCTTCCTGCTCGACGCCGGCTTGTCGAACTTCGAGGCCTTCACCGCCAACGCGTTCTTCACCGCCGGCATGGTCCTGTTCGAGATCCCGACGGGCATCGTGGCCGACTCGCGGGGTCGGCGGGTTTCCTTCCTGCTCGGCACGGTGACGTTGGCGATCACAACCGGGCTGTACGTCTGGCTGTGGCAGATCCGGGCCGGCTTCGTCTGGTGGGCGATCGTGTCCGCGCTGCTCGGGTTGGGTTTCACGTTCTTCTCGGGTGCGGTGGAGGCGTGGCTCGTGGATGCGCTGGCCGCCACCAACTTCGAGGGCCGACTCGACGACATCTTCGCCCGTGGGCAGGTCGTCAACGGCGTGATGATGCTGATCGGTTCGGTGGCCGGCGGCTACCTCGCGCAGCTGAGCAACCTCGGCATCACGTACGTGGCGCGGGCAGGCGTGCTGATCATCGTCTTCGTCCTGGCGTTTCTCTTCATGCACGATCTCGGCTTCACGCCGCAGCGAGGGCAGGGGGTACGCGACGAACTGAAGCACATCGTCGACCAGTCCGTGCAGCACGGCCTCAAGGTGCCGGCCATCCGCGCGACCATGCTCTCGGGGTTCTTCGCCGGGGGGGTCGGCATCTACGTCTTCTACGCCCTGCAGCCGTACCTGCTGGATCTGTGGGGGGATCCGCGCGCGTACGGAGTCGCCGGTTTGGTTGCCGCCATCGTGGCCGGGGCGCAGATCGTCGGCGGCCTGCTGACTCCGGTGGTGAGCCGTCTGTTCCGTCGCCGGACCTCGGTCCTCATCATCCTGGGCGCGGTCGGTGTCGCCGCCCTCGCGGGCATCGGGATCGTGCCGAACTTCTGGATGGTGCTCGTACTGATCGTCGTCTGGTCCGTGGCCAGCGCCGCCAGCGAACCCGTCCGGCAGACCTATCTGAACGGCATGATCCCGTCCGACCAGCGCGCGACCATCCTGTCGTTCGACTCGTTGTTCAGCAGTGCCGGCGGAATCGTGGCCCAGCCGGCGTTGAGCCGGAGCGCGGACGTCTGGGGCTATCCGGCCTCGTACCTGTTCTCCGCGGCCGGTTCGGCCCTGGCCCTGCCGTTCCTCTGGCGGGCCCGACAGCTCGCCGCTTCCGCCGACACCGCAACCGGGCCGGTCGGCGACTCGGCGCCGGTCATGGAAGGGGGCAGCAACCCCGACCAGGCTGGTTGATCTCCTCCGCTGGGTGGGTTGCCACGTTTGCGACGGTTCTCACCCATTAGGCTCACCCGAGACGAGAGGAGACCACGATGGCGGACCGCCCGGTCGGCGAGATCATTCAAGGCATCACCGACGACGCCAAGCTGCTCGTCAGCGACACCGTGGAGCTGGCCAAGACCGAGATCATTCCGTCGGCGAAGAACGCTGGAATCGGCGCCGGCATGTTCAGCGCGGCGGGATACTTCGGAATCAACGCGGCGAGCCTGCTCTACGTTGCCGCCGCTCTAGGTCTGTTCGCCCTTGGGGTGACTCTCTGGTTGGCCTTTCTGATCGTGGCTGCGGTGCTGCTGGTGGTGGCCGCGGTGCTGGCCTTCATCGGCTACACCCGTGTCAAGAAGGTCAAGGCACCGGAGAAGACCATCGCGCAGGCTCAGGAATCCGTGGCCGAGATCAGCGGGGCCATCAAGCGGGCCACCGCCGCTGCGCAGGCACCCCAGATCGAGGGCCGCGTGGTCGAGACCAAGGCGCTGCCCTGACCCAGGCCACGGGTCGTGCCGTGTTAGCCACCCTCCGCCCGCCGTCCAGATCCCCCTTCCGGCACCCGCTGGGGCCGTGGACGCACCAGGAAGCCCTCACGGGATCACTGCGAGCACTTCGCCGTGCAGCACGGCGAACCAACCGTCCGGCTGCGCCGCCCACGCGCGCCAACCCTCGGCCACGTCGGCCAGTTCGGTCGATGTGGTGAGCTCGTCGGCCAGCAGTTGATCGGCCATGGCCGAGGACTGGGTCCGCTCGGCCCACAGGTCGCCCCACCACTCGCGGTCCTCGGCGGTGGCGAAGCACCACACCGAGCCCGAGGTGGTGACGTCGGCGAAACCGGCGGCGTGCATCCACGCCAGGAGGCGCCGACCGGCGTCGGGCTCGGCACCGTTCGCGCGGGCGGCGGCGTGGTAGAGCTCGAGCCAACGATCGAGCCGACGATCTGCGGGGAACCAGGTCATAGCGGCGTAATCCGCGTCCCGCACAGCCACCAGACCACCGGGTCGCCCCACCCGTCTCATCTCGATCAAGGCCGCGACCGGGTCGCTCAGATGCTGCAGCACCTGGTGGGCGTGAACGGCGTCGAAGCCACCGTCCGGATACCCGAGGTCGTAGATGTCGCCGACCTCGAAGGCCACGTTGCCGATACTTCGTTCGGCCGCCGCCCGACGCCCTTCGGCGAGCGGGTCTTCCACTCGGTCCACACCGACCACCTGACCCGGAGCGACCAGGCGAGCCAGATCCACGGTGATCGTCCCCGGTCCGCAACCCACGTCGAGCAGCCGTTGCCCCGGTCGCAACTGTGGCAACAGGTAGCCCGCCGAGTTCTGGGCCGTTCGCCACCGATGTGAGCGCAACACGCTGTCGTGGTGCCCGAGCGTGTACGTGTCCTCCGGCCGGTCCGTCACCACACCATCGTCTCGCGCCCGTGCTTCCTCTCGCCGACCCGTCACTTCTGCGACGACACGCCGCCCAAAGTGCCGAAGTTGTGACGGGTGGGCGGAATCAGCCCGGGGACGGCGTGAACCTTGTCCCCGGTGGTGGGGATGCGCTCGTGGGAGAGGAGTCGCCAGCCGACCAGGGTCGCGATCAGGAAGGCGAGGGCCGCGATGCCGAAGCGACGGCGATGACGACCGCGACCCGCTGGTCGGAGGGGCTCTGGGTACCGCCGCTCTCGATGCCCAGCACGACGGCACGCACCACGGCCACCCCGACGGTGCCGCCGAGCTGGCGGATGGTCTGCATGAGCCCGGAGCCCTGGGCGCGTTCGGCCGCCGATACCCGGCTCAGCGCGTCGGTGTAGGTCGGTGAGATGGTCAGCCCGAGACCGAAGCCGGTCAAGATCATGCCAGGCACCTGCCACGGATGGTTCAGCAACGGCAGCGCCGCTGTCCACGCCACCATGCCAGCAGTGCAGATGGTCAACCCGATCAGTATCGGTCGCCGTACGCCGAACCGGTCGAACCCCGGCCGCCGATCTGCGCCGCCACCGTCACGGGCAAGATCACCGGCAGGATGCCGAGCCCCGTCATGATCGGCGAGAAGCCGAGGATGTCCTGGGGGTGGAGGGAGTTGAACAACAAGACGGGCAGCAGGCCGAACTGCACCAGACCCATCACCACGTTGTCAGCCAGGAACGGCCGCCGGTTCAGCCCACCGGCACGTTCAACCAGAACACGGCACGCCAGCTGACCGTCTGGGTGAGCAGCCCGCGAGCAGGGGACCATCGCCAGGAAGATCTGGCTGATACCGGCGTAGACGGCCATCGCCCGGCCGCGCTCCTCGGCCGGGAACGCCGCGATCACGATCGAGGCCGAAGCCGTCCGCCGAGGGCCACCAGGGCCGCCATCGCCAGCACGTACGCGTTGACGACCCACTGCGCGATGTCGGACTCAGCGACAGATCCGCCGTCATGGCCGGAAGCGTGACGCTCACCACGGTCTGATCGAGCATGATCATCGCCAGTGACCCCGTCATCGAGACGAGGACGAACCACCGATTGCCCGAAGCGGGGTTCTCCCACACGGATCAGGCCAGACGGTATATGCGCGACTCCCACGGCTGGAGCCGCCCGGTGTCCGCACCGCGGTGGCTGGCCAGCAAGATCGCGGCGTCGCTGAGATCGGGCAGGCCGGCGCCGGGCACGCTCGCCGGCTCAGAGGAGAAGTTGGCCAGCACGAGCAGACTCTGGCCCTCGAGCGTCCGGGTGAAGGCCCAGATCTGCTGATCGTCCGGGAGCAGCAGATCGAACGTCCCCTCGACCACGATCGGCTCGTCGTGCCGGAGCTTGATCAACGCCCGGAAGTGGTGGAAGACCGAACCAGGGTCGGCGACCGCTGCGGCGGCGTTGATCGTGACGTAGTTCGGGTTGACCGGCAACCAGGGGATGCCCGAGCTGAATCCGGCGTGGGTCGTGTCGTCCCAGTGCATCGGCGTCCGCGCGTTGTCCCGGCTCTTCGCGCTCAGCGACCGCAGCACGGCCTCGGCCTCCAGGCCCAGACTGAGCGCATCGGCGTGATAGTTGAGCGACTCCAGGTCGCGGTACTGACTGATGGCGGAGAAGTAGGTGTTGGTCATCCCGAGCTCTTCGCCCTGGTAGACGTACGGGGTGCCGCGGTGCAGGTGCAGCACGGTCGCCAACGTCTTGGCCGACGCCACCCGGTGCTCCGGGCGGTCGTCCCCGAACCGGGACACCGCGCGCGGTTGATCATGGTTGTCCCAGTACAGCGAGTTCCAGCCGACGTCGGCGAGACCTTCTTGCCAGGCGGCGAGATTCGCCTTCAGCACCGGCAGGGGAAGCTCGGCCAGGTCCCACTTGCTGCCACCCGCGACACTGTCCAGGCTGACGTGCTCGAACGTGAACACCATGTTCAGCTCGTGCCGCTCAGGATCGGTGGCCTGTCGCGCCGTCTGGAGCGTGGAGCCCGGCATCTCGCCCACCGTGAGCAAGTTGAGCCGATCCAGACCCACCTCGGCGTTCATCTCGGCGAGGAACTCGTCCAGGCGATGCCCGTTGGCGATGGACGCGAACGCGCTGTGGTAGCGCTGGCCGGGCGGCGGATCGCCGTCGGTCAGCTCGACCGGCTTGGAGATCAGGTTGATGACGTCCATCCGGAAGCCGTCGACGCCGCGGTCGACCCACCACCGCATCATCGCGTAGACAGCCTGCCGGACGTCCGGATTCTCCCAGTTCAGGTCGGGCTGCTTCGGGGAGAACATGTGCAGGAAGTACTCGCCGCTGCGTTCGTCGTACTGCCACGCCGAGCCGGAGAACGCCGAGCCCCAGTTGGTCGGCTCGGCGCCCTCGGTGCCCGGCTCCCGGCCGGCTCGCGCCGGTCGCCACCAATACCAGTCGCGCTTCGGCGACGTGGGATCTCGGGACTCGACGAACCAGGCGTGCTCGTCGGAGGTGTGGTTGACGACCAGGTCCATGACCAGCTTCATCCCGCGCTCGTGGACGGCCTCGATGAGCTCCTCCAGCTCCTCCAGCGTGCCGAAGGTGGGATCGACGTCTTGGTAATCGCTGATGTCGTAGCCGTTGTCGTCCATCGGCGAGCGGTAGACCGGGGACAGCCAGAGCACGTCCACCCCGAGTTCGGACAGGTAGTCCAGGCGGCTGATGATCCCCGGCAGGTCGCCCGTCCCGTCGCCGTTGCTGTCGGCGAACGAGCGCGGGTAGATCTGGTACACGACAGCAGACCGCCACCAACCGGGCGGGCGGTGCGCAGGGGCCGACGTCTGCTCGAGGTCGGAGTTGATCATGCGTCCGATCCTTCCACAGGGATGCCCAGCTCGTCGGCCAGCGACTGCCGCTCGGCCTCGACATTGGCGCGCGCCCGTTCGTTCAGGACGCGTCCCTTGGCCGTACGGAACAGATCCCGTGCGCTGAGCCGGGTCAGCACCTCGAAACGGCCGGCGGCGAACACCTCGCGGGGCAGGAAGGTGTACTCCTCGGTGACGTCGGCGACGTAGCCGGCGTACTCCTCCGGTGTGCCGGCCAGCACCGCCAGATCGGCGTCGCAGAGCAACTCGCCCTCGGGATCGCGAGGGCCCGGTGCGTGGGTGGCCGTCAGCCGGACGAGGCGGGCCACCTCGTTGAGGTCCTCCTGTTCGAGCCCGGCCCGGCTCAGTTCCTTCAGGGCCAGCCGGGCCGACGCCTCCTCGTTGGTGACCTGACCCGGCGGGATGGCGTACACCGCGTCGTGGAAGAAGGCGGCCAGGCGGACCAGGAACAGGTCATGATCACCCGCCAGTCGATCGATCCAGCCCAGCACCGAGGCGAGGTGCCGAGTGTCGTGGTAGCGCCGCTGCGGCTCCGCGTAGCGGTCGATGATCGCCTGACCGCGTTCCCGTTGGTCCGGCAGGCACAGCGCCCAGATCTCGAGGAGCTCGTCGGTATTCGGCTTCTCAGTCGATTTGTCAGTGGGCATCGGGTCCTCCGGTGCTGGCGCGGTCGGTCAGGTAGCGCTCCGGGATCGCTAGCACCCGGGTGCGGTCCCAGGCTCGCTGCCAGCCGGCCAGGTCGAGCAGACCGTCCACGAGGTGGGCGGTCAGACCCCAGATGAGGTGACCCGCCACCTCGAACGCCGGTCCGATGTAGCCCGAGAAGTGCCGGACCTGAGCCCGGTTCTCGGCGCGGGTGAGGTCGGCCACACTCACCATCTCGACGGAGGCGACCTCGCGCGGGTCGGCCACCCCCACCGGGCCGCGGGTGTGCCACCACCCGACGACCGCCGTCACGTCGAATCCGCTGACGGCCACGTGAACCGCGGGGAGCGAGCCGAGCACCTGCACGCCGGATCGGTCGACGCCGGTTTCCTCGTACGCCTCCCGCAAGGCGGTGTCCGCCAGATCGATGTCCGTCGGGTCCTGAGCGCCGCCGGGGAAGGCGATCTGACCGGCGTGCATGCGGAGAGTGGTCGCGCGCTCGACAAAGAGGATCTCGGGGCCGTCGGGGCCGGCGCCGATCAAGATCAACACGGCGGCCGGTCGCGCCCCCACCGCCGGGCGCACCTCGTCGACCCGCGATTGGCGTTCGCTCTCGGCGAGCGCCCCGGTCAGCCGGGCGACCCAGTCGGGCGCCGTCATCCCGGGACCCCCAGGTGGCGGTCGAGCAACGTCGTGATCTCTGCGGTGGATGCGAACGGTCCGGAGTGCCGGTGGACGATGCGACCGTCGGCGGCGACGAAGATCGTCTGCGGCGGCCCGGCGATCTGGAGGGGCGCCCGCAGCGTCAGGTCCTGGTCGGCCAGCTGGGGATACTTCCACTTCGCGAGTTCGGCGAACTCGATGGCCCAGTCGGGACGAGGATCGGAATAGTCGATCCCGATGATCATCAGGTTGCCGAGCGGCCGCCGGGCCGCCTCGGACAGGAAGCGCGCCTCCGCCCGGCACGGTTCACACCACTGCGCCCAGATGTTGATCATCATCGGTCGGCCGCGCAGTCCGGCCAACCGCACGTCCCGACCGCCGCCCAGGCAGGGCAACACGACGTCGGGCAGACCGCCGTCCACCGGGCTCGCCGTAGCGTCTGAGGGTGGGCAGTCGGCGATCCCGGCCGCCTTCTTCGCCGCCGCGAGCTGCGGCGCCGACGTGCTCGGAGTCGGCGGTCTGGGGCTGGCCGAAGGATTCGCGGGGGCACCGGTGCACCCAGCGAGGAGCACGCCGAGCAGTACGCCGACCAGAACGGTACGGCTCATCCTCGCGGCTCGCGGACCAACTTCGCGGCCTTGGCGGGATCGGTCTCGCCCTCGCCGTAGGAGGGACACCACTGCGCGACCGGGCAGGCACCGCAAGCGGGATTGCGGGCGTGGCAGCGGCGCCGACCGTGCCAGATCAGGTGGTGACTGAGCATCGTCCAGTCCCGCTTCTCGAACAGGGTGCCCACCTCGAACTCGATCTGGTCGGGCTCCGCCGCTGCGGTCCAGCCCAAACGGCGAGCCAAGCGGTTGAAGTGGGTGTCCACGGTGATGCCGGGGATGCCGAAGGCGTTGCCGAGCACGACATTGGCGGTCTTGCGGCCCACGCCGGGCAGCGTCACCAGATCCCGTAGCCGGTTCGGCACCTGGCCGTCGAACTGCTCGGCGAGGGCCGCGCCGAGCTTGATCAAGGTGTCGGACTTGGCCCGGAAGAAGCCGGTCGGGGTGATCAACGCTTCGAGTTCGGCTCGGTCCGCCGACGCGTAGGCGGCGGCGTCGGGATACCGCCGGAAGAGCGTCGGCGTGATCAGGTTGACCCGCTTGTCGGTGGTCTGGGCGGAGAGGATGGTCGCCACCAGCAGTTCGAGCGGGGTGGTGAAATCCAGCTCGCAGCGGGCATCCGGGTACGTGGCGGCCAGCCCGCGGTTGACGCTCCGCGCGCGGCGGACGAGCGCGGTCCGAGATCGGTCGAACGGGGTGGGTGGATCGGTCGGCACGACGAAGCTCTTCGTCGGCGTCTTCCGAGCCGTCTTGCGGGCCGGCGCGTTGACCGCGGCTGCTGGCGCGGCTGATGCACGGGCGGCCATATCAGGCAGCCTACGTCGTACGGGCGGTGAGGCGTGTCGATCATCTCCCGCCGGAGTATGTGGAGCGGTAGCCTGGCAGGATTGTCGGCTCGGAGCTTGGAGGTTGCGTGGACCCGGAGGTGTTGAAGAAGGCGCCGTTGTTCGCCGGCCTCGAGGACGAGGCGGCGACGGCCCTAGGCGACGCCATGGGGACCATCAAGCTGACCCGCGGCGAGGTGCTCTTCCACGAAGGTGACGCCGAAGACCGTTTGTACGTGGTCATCAGCGGCAAGATCAAACTCGGCCGGAGCGGATCGGCCGGCCGGGAGAACCTGCTGGCCATCCTGGGTCCGGGGCAGATGTTCGGCGAGTTGTCGCTGTTCGATCCCGGGCCCCGGTCCACGACCGCCACGGCCGTGACCGCCTGCGAGCTGCGCACTCTCGAACACGATGAACTGATGAGCTGGCTGACCGGCCGCCCCGAGGTGGCCCGTGGGCTGCTCGCTCAGCTGGCCGGCCGGCTGCGCAGGGCCAACGACGTCGTCGCCGACCTGGTCTTCTCCGATGTGCCAGGACGCGTGGCGAAGCAGCTGCTCGAGCTGGCCCGCCGGTTCGGCGACCGCCGTGAGGACGGCATCCACGTACACCACGATCTGACCCAGGAGGAGCTGGCGCAGCTGGTCGGCGCCTCCCGGGAGACCGTCAACAAGGCGCTCGCGGACTTCGCCGCCCGCGGCTGGATCCGCCTTGAACCCCGCTCGGTGACCATCCTCGACGTCGAGCGGGTGGAGCGCCGCGCGCGCTGAGCGGCTCGCTCCCTGAGCCTGTCGAAGGGTCCAGCGCGGGTACGGACGAATGTCGTTTCCCGCCATGTGGCGTACGGCGCAGCGGCGAGGTCCGAATCCTGCTGCGTCATCCGCCACGTGGCGGATAACGACATCGGAGGCGACCGGGGGTCAGCTGCGGCCGAGCGTGACGTCCGCCGTACGGGTGTCGTTCCCGCGGAGGTACGTGACCGTGATCTTCGTGCCCGGGGCGTAGTAGCGCGTGGCGGCAATCAGCCCGTCCGCCGTGGTGGTCGCGAAGTCGTTGATCTTGGTGACGATGTCTCCGGTCTGCAGCCCGGCCTGGTCGGCGGCGCCGCCGGACACGACTTCCTGCAGGGCAACCCCGCGGTCGTCGCTCGGCTGGGACCCGTCGCCGGAGAGGTTGACGCCGAGCGTGGCCCGCGGCGAGTTCTGCGTGCTGATCAGATCCCCGGCCACCCGGGTCGCGACGTCGGCGGGGATGGCGAAGCCGATCCCGATGTTGCCGGCCTGGCCGCCCTCGGAGCCGGTGCTGGCGATCGAGGAGTTGATGCCGACCACCGAGCCGTTGAGGTCGACGAGCGGACCACCGGAGTTGCCCGGATTGATGGCCGCGTCGGTCTGCACCGCCAGATAGACCGCGTCGTTGTTGCTTCCCGAGCGCACCGGCCGGGCCGTGTTGGAGACGATCCCGCTGGTCACGGTGTCGGAGAGTCCGAGCGGCGCACCCACCGCGACGACCGCCTGGCCGACGGTGAGCGCCTCCGACTTGGCGAACGTGGCGGGTTTCAGGCTGGCCGACGCCGGCACCTTGATGACCGCGAGATCGGTGGTCGCCGCCGTACCCACGACGGTGGCTTCGGCAACGGTCCCGTCGTCGAACGTCACGCGGATCTGGCCCGACGAACCGGCACCGGAGACGACGTGGTCGTTGGTCAGGATGTGGCCGTCGGCGTCCAGCACGACACCGGTGCCGAGGCCGCTGGCCTGTCCCGAACGCACGGTGATGGTCACCACCGACGGGTCGATCTTGGCGGCCGCGCCCGCCACCGTCCCGTCGAGCTTGGGCGTGGTCGACGCCGGGGTGCCGGTGACGCTGATCGGGGCGCTGGCGGGCAGCCGCCCGGAGGTCACGAGGGCGTACGAGCCGATGCCCGCCCCGGCGCCGATCACCGCCGACATGGAGGCGGCCACGAGCATGGCGGCGAGCCCAGGCCGCGACGTCCGGGTGGTCGTTGCCGTGGGTGCCGCAGGCAGCGGCTGCACGCCGGCCGGGGCCGGAAAGTCCTGCGGCCCGTACCCCGGCAGGCGCTCGATCGGCACGGTCGGCTCGTGCGCGGCGCCGTAGCCGTAGAAGGGCGGGGTGTTCAGTCCGGACGGGTCGTGCGGTTGGCTCATACACCGAAGGTGCCGCGGAAGTCTGTGCGTAACCTGTGCGTGGCTGGTGAGGTTCCTGGGAGCCTGTCGCGTTCTCAGCCGCGGGTGTCGAGGTAGCGGAGCTGGGCGCGCACCGACTGCTCTGCCGCCGGCCAGAGTGACCGATCCACCTCGGCGTAGACGCTCGCCACCACGTCTTCGGGCGTCCGGGCGCCGTCACGTACGGCTGCTCGCACCTGCTCCAGACGCTCGAGGCGGTGCTCCACATAGCCGTCGAGCACCTCCAGCGGACGGTCGATCACCGGTCCGTGGCCCGGCAGCAGCCGTTGCACCGCTCGGGTCCGCACGATCGACCGCAGCCGCTCCAATGAGGCCAGGTAGGCCACCAGATCTCCGTCGGGTTCGGCGATCACGGTCGTCCCGCGGCCGAGGACGGTGTCACCCGTCAGCAGATCCGGAGCGTCGGCTCCGCCGCTCAGCAGGAGCGACACCGAGTCGTCGGTGTGGCCAGGCGTCGCGACCACGTCGAGCACCCATTGCCCGACCTCCAGGCGGTCTCCGTCGGCGAGGCCACTCGCCCGGATCCGGAAGGCGGGGTCGGCGGCCCGGACGGAGCAGCCCGCGCGATCCGCCAGTCGAGCTGCGCCCTCGGAATGATCCAGATGCCGGTGGGTCAACAGGATGACCGCGATCCGACCGCTGGCGGCCAGCACGGCGGCGAGGTGAGCGTCGTCGGCGGGTCCCGGATCTATCACCACGACCGGGCCGGCCGTCGGCTCACCCACCACCCAGGTGTTGGTGCCCTCGAGCGTCATCGGACCCGGATTGGGCGCCAGCAGGCATTGCCGGCCCGCTGCGACGTACGTGATAGTCACGTCCTCGCCTCGTCGACCGGATAGCGGAACCGCCAACCTTCCGATCCATGCTCCAGGGTCGGCAGGACCGGGGTCACGATCCGCCCCTCGGCCGCCGAGAGCACGTACGCCAACGAGCCCGACTCGGCGAGTTCGAGCAGGATCGACAGGGTGGGCGGCATCAACGCGAGTGTGCCTCGCTCCGCCGCCAGCAGCGCCGCCTCCGGCGTGGACCAGTCGGCTCGGTCGGTCTCACCCGAGACGTCGGCCGCCTCCTGATCAGCCGGCAGCGCTGCCACGTAGAACTTGGTCCGGTAGCGGCGAGGCTCGAGTGCCGGCGTCGTCCATTCCGCCCAGTCGTGCAGACCCGCCACGTCCAGGCTGACTCCGGTCTCCTCGCGCGTCTCCCGTACGGCGCAGGCGCGCCAGGGATCAGCCGTGGCCTCGTCGACCGGGTCCATCCGCCCACCAGGAAAGACCACCATCGAGGCTGCGAACGCCATCCGGGCGTGCCGGTGCAGGAGATAGGTCTCGAGGGCGCCGCGCGATTCCCGCAGCAGGATGACGCTGGCGGCGGGCGCGGCGTTCGCCGCCGGCGACCCCGAGTCCCAGGCCTCGGCACGACCGGCCAGCGCAGTCGGGACCTCTCGCGCGATCCGCCGAAGGATGTCAGCCGAGTTGGTGGGCATCATCCGCGAACGGCCGCTAGACGGGCTGCACGGTCGGTCGGGGCGTGGCGGCGGCGATCAGCTCGATCTCGATCGGCGCATCCAACGGCAGGACAGCCATGCCGACAGCGCTTCGGGCGTGTCGGCCGGCGGGCCCGAAGATCTCCCCGAGCAGTTCACTGGCTCCGTTGGCCACCTGCGGCTGCCCCGTGAACTCCGGTGCGCTCGCCACGAAGACCGTCACCTTCACGATCCGTACGATCTGGTCGATCCCGCCGGCCTCGGCCGCCACCGCCGCGACGGCATTGAGCACCGCGGCCCTCGCGCACTCGACGGCGATCTCGGTCGACACCTCGGCGCCGACCTTGCCGACGGCCAGGAGCTCGCCACCCCGGGTGGGGAGCTGACCGGAGGTGTAGATCATGGCGCCGTGCCGCAACGCCGGAAGGTAGGCCGCAACCGGGGCGGGGACGGCGGGAAGCTCCAGCCCCAGCTCCCTCAGGCGCTTCGCCGGAGAGCTCATACCGGCGCGCTCATGCCTGGGTGGGGAGCGGCCGCTTCAGGTACGCCACCAGGTTCTCCGGGTTCAGCCCGGGCACCACCTGCACGAGCTCCCAGCCGTCGGCGCCCCAGTTGTCCAGGATCTGCTTGGTGGCATGCACCAGCAGCGGAACGGTGACGTACTCCCACTTGGTCATGTCTGCACTGTAGCGACGCACCCGTCGGACGGCCCGGCCCTGACCTCGCGCGTGGGCTCAGGAACCTCCGGTTTCCCATGCATGCATGGGAAACCGTCACCTCCCATGGCGTATATCCCACGCGAAGCACCAGTTTCCCGTGTGAAGCGAACCGCCGTGAGGCTCAGGCGCCGGGATCAGGCGACGCTGACCTTCAGCGCCTCGACGGCGGTCCGGGCCTCCTCCATCACGAGGTCGCCGTTGATGGCGGCGCCGGCCGTGAGTCCCGCGGCGGCGGAGCTGATCACCTGCGCCTGGACGTTGGCCACATTCCCGGCGACCCACACACCGGGCACTGCGGTGGCCCCGATCGGATCGGCTTCGATCACCGTGCCGACCACGTGCTCGCCCATCCAGACCTCGGTCGGCAGCAGCCCCAGCGGCGCCAGGAAGTCGGCGCGCGCCTCGCTGCGCGGACCCACGACGGCGGCGTCGAGTTCGACGAATCGGCCGTCGTCCAGCCGCACCCCCGCCAATCCATCCGCATCGGACTCGACGGTCGCCACGGCCGCGTCGAGCACTGCGATCCCCAGCGCCTCGAGCTGCTCGCGTTGTTCCGGGGCCAGCGCGAATCCGCCCAGCGGCAGCACGCTGACCTCTGAGCTCAGCTGGTGGAACATCAGTGCCTGGTGCACGGCCACCGGGCTGCCCGCGAGTACGCCGATGCGCTGATCGCGGACCTCCCAGCCGTGGCAGTACGGGCAGTGCAGCACGTCGATCCCCCAGCGCTCGGCCAGTCCGGGCACGTCGGGCAGCCGGTCACGCGACCCGGTCGCGATCAGGAGGCGCCGCGCCCCAACACTCCGGTTCTCCAGGTCGACACGGAAACCGTCGTCGGTTCGCGCCACCGCCGTCACCCTCCCGGACTCGACGCGACCGCCGTACCCGACAACCTCAGCTCGACCGGCGCCGTACAGCGCGGCCGGCGATTCGCCGTCACGGGTCAGGAAGTTGTGGACATGAGCCGCCGGCGCATTCCGCGGTTCACCGGCGTCGACCACCAGGACCGACCGTCGCGAGCGAGCAAGGCCCAGAGCTCCGCTGAGCCCGGCCGCGCCGCCACCAACCACCACCACGTCATAGGTCTCCGTCATGCGTCCCACTCTGCGTCGGCCGGCGCAGATCAGCAAGTATGTTTGCTGAGGTGGCAAGTTCCAGGAGACGGAGGGGCGACGAATGGCCGACGACGACGTACTGGCCGGGGTCGGAGCCCGGCTGCGGGCCGTCCGTCGGCAGAGCGGGTCGACGCTCGCGCAACTCAGCACCGCAACCGGTATCTCGGTGAGCACGCTGTCGCGGCTGGAATCGGGCGCGCGCCGCCCCACCCTCGAGTTGCTGCTTCCGCTGGCTCGCGTGCACCAGATCCCGCTCGACGAACTGGTCGGGGCGCCCGAAACCCGGGATCCGCGGATCCAGCTGAAGGCCCAGGAGTTCCAGGGCCGGACCCTGATACCGCTCACCCGGCGCCCGGGCGGTCTGCGCGCGTACAAGATGCTCGTGCCGGCCGAGGCCGAGGGGGCCCGACAGAGCCACGAGGGCTACGAGTGGATCTACGTGCTCGACGGGCGGCTCCGGCTGCGCCTGGGCGACCTCGATCTCGTCCTCGAACCCGGCGAGGTGGCCGAGTTCGACACCCACACTCCGCACTGGTTCGGCGGCGCCGGCCCGGGACCCACGGAGTTGCTCGTCCTGTTCGGCCCGCAGGGCGAGCGGTTGCACATACGCGCCCGGACACGCAGGAGGTCGTAGAGCGCGAAAGCGCCCAACTACCATCGAAGCCATGCCGGTCAGCGCTCTGTCGACGGTTCGCCTGCCAACGGTTCGGATGTGAACGCCCGCCGGGCGGCCGGGCCGACATCGGTGACCGAGCCGCCCAGTCCACGGCACAGCCTGCACATCGTGAGCGGCAAGGGCGGCACCGGCAAGACCACCATGGCGGCGGCGCTGGCCTGCGCCCTCGCCACGGCCGGCCGCCGCGTCCTGGTCTGCGAGGTCGAGGGCCGGCACGGCATCTCCGACCTGCTCGGCTTGGCGCCGTTCAAGGGTGCCGCGGAGCCGCGAATCATCAAGACACCCAGCGGCGGATTCGTCCACGGTCTGGCCATCGACGCCGAGGACTCCCTCCTGGAGTATCTGGACACCTTCTACCACCTCGGTTTCGCGGCGAAGGCTCTCGACCGGTTCGGGGCGATCGACTTCGTCACCTCCATCGCCCCCGGTCTGCGCGACGTCGTGCTCACCGGCAAGGTGTACGAGGCCGTACGCCGCAAGGAGAAGAACCGGCCGAACGCGTACGACGCCGTAGTCCTCGACGCACCGCCGACCGGCCGGATCGCCAGCTTCCTCAACGTGCACGAGGCGGTCTCCGGACTGGCCAAGGTCGGTCCGATCCGCGGTCAGGCCGAGTCGATCATGCGGATGCTGCGCAGCGCGACCACCGTCGTCCACCTCGTCACGCTGCTGGAGGACATGCCGGTCACCGAGACCGAGGAGGCGATCCGGCACCTGAAGCCGACCCACATCCGGGTAGGCACGGTGATCGCCAACATGGTCACGCCGAACCCGTTGAGCGATGCCCGGTTGCGTCAGGCGGCCGCCGGGCGGATCGCGCTTTCCGTACCCAGCTTCACCGACGTCATGAACAAGACCCTGGTCGAGGAGTTCGCCATCGAGGCCGCGCAG
The DNA here is from genome assembly GCA_963789345.1 of uncultured Actinomycetota bacterium. Taxonomy (GTDB): domain Bacteria; phylum Actinomycetota; class Actinomycetes; order Propionibacteriales; family Propionibacteriaceae; genus Microlunatus. The sequence continues at coordinate 47,545 of CAWBKR010000004.1, forward strand.
ACCCTCGAGCAGCGCCGCCGCCGGGACACGCTGGCCACCTTCGGGGTGCCGCTGGCCGAGATCGCGTTCGACCCGGCGGGCATCGACGAGAGTGCGCTGTTCACGATCGCCGGGCAGCTGCAGGGCCAACTCGGCCTGGAGATCTCATGAGTGTGCTGGACCTCGAGAAGGTCATCAGCGACCAGAACACGAACATCGTCGTCTGCTGCGGCTCCGGCGGGGTCGGCAAGACCACGACGTCCGCGGCGCTGGCGGTTCGTGCCGCCGAAGCCGGTCGCAAAGTAGTGGTGCTCACCATCGATCCGGCCCGCCGGCTCGCGCAGTCCCTCGGCGTCGGTGAACTCGACAACGTGCCGCGACCGGTGCAGGAGATCGACACCCGGGCCGGCGGCCGACTCGACGCCATGATGCTGGACATGAAGCGAACGTTCGACGAGGTCGTCGTCGCGCATTCGTCGCCTGAAAGCGCCCAAGCGATCTTGGAGAACCCGTTCTACGTGGCGCTGTCGTCGTCGTTCTCGGGCACGCAGGAATACATGGCGATGGAGAAGCTCGGCCAGCTGCACGCGCAGGCCCAGGCCGACGGCCGCTGGGATCTGATCGTGGTCGACACTCCGCCAGCCCGCTCCGCCCTGGACTTCCTGGACGCACCCGAGCACCTGAGTTCGCTGCTGGACGGGCGGTTTCTGCGACTTCTGCTGGCCGGAGCCAAGGGTCCGTTCCGGTTGGTCAGCGTCGGGTTCAACCTGGTCGCCTCGGCGATGAAGAAGGTCCTCGGGACCCAGATCATCGACGATCTGCAGACCTTTGTCGCGGCGTGCGAGGCGATCTTCGGCGGCTTCCGTACCCGCGCCAACGCGACCTTCCAGCTGCTCGCCTCGACCTCCACCACGTTCCTGGTCGTCGCCACCGCCCAACGAGACGCCCTGCGTGAGGCCGCCTACTTCGTGGACCGGCTGACCGAAGAGGGCATGCCGCTGACCGGGCTGGTGATCAATCGCTTTCACACCAGCAACCTCGAGGTGTCCGCCGCCCGCGCACTGGCCCTCGCCGAGGACCTCGATCCCGCACAGGCCCCGATCGAGATCGAGGCGTTGCGCCGGCACGCGGCCCTGGCTCAGGTGATCGAGAACGAGCGGTTGTTGATCAACCGCTTCGCTCGCTCACGACCACGGGTGCAGCGTGCGGTGGTGCCGTCGCTACCAAGCGACGTCACCGACCTCGAATCACTTCGACGCGTTGGCGCTCTGCTGGCCGACCAGCGCTGAGCGCCACGAGCGGACGTCGCTCCGCTGCCGGAGCAACAGCCGCCGTTCGCGCTCGGTCATGCCGCCCCAGACGCCCCACTCGATCCGATTGTCGAGCGCCTCGGCCAGACATTCGAGCCGGACCGGGCAGCCCATGCAGACGCTGCGCGCCCGCTTCTGATCGGCTGCTTCCGGAAACAACGCGTCGGCCGTTCCCCGGCATTTGGCGCGCACCGCCCAGTCATCCCCACGTACTACCGTCATCCTGACTACTCCCCTTGTGATCCGCATCGCTCCCCAGATCTCCCCTGATCCGCCGGATCTTCCCCTGATCCGTACGGAAGCGACGGAACGTATGGTACGAATGGTTTGGCTCTGTGGCTAGTTGAGCCGTGAAATATTTGTACGTTCGTGATTCGGACCGGCACGGCGGTCGGATTGGCGGCCCCCGAGGGCACGCCAAAATTCGGTATGCGCTTCGCAGTCCCGTATCTTGGCCTTCATGCCGTTCAGCCCTAAGCGCGTGGGGAGCGTCGCCTACTCACTGGTGATGTTCGTCGTCGTGAGCGTGCTGTCCGGTGTGTTGATCGCGGGCCTGTTCGTGCCGGTGGCGGGCATTGCCGGCGCCAGCAGCAAGGCCGCGGCCGAGGAGCTGGACAAGATCGAAGCCGCGCTGGCCACGCCGGTGCCGGCGACCCGCTCGCGGGTGCTCATGGCCGACGGCAAGCTGCTCGCGTACTTCTACGACGAGAACCGCATCTACGTGAACCTGAACAAGATCTCGCCGATCATGCGCCAGGCCATCGTCGCGATTGAAGATCACCGGTTCTACGAGCACGGCGCCCTCGACATCAAGGGCACGCTGCGTGCGCTGGTCCGCAACACGTCCGGCGACGGCAACACCCAGGGCGGTTCGTCGATCACGCAGCAGTACGTGAAGATGACCCTCGTCGAGGCCTGCCGCGGCGACAAGGGCTGCGTGGACGACGCCACGGCGCCGACACTGACCCGCAAGATCCGCGAGCTGCGCTACGCCATCGCCCTGGAGAAGCGGCTCACCAAGAACCAGATCCTCGAGCGCTACCTGAACATCGCCTACTACGGCGACGGTGCGTACGGCATCGAGTCGGCGGCGCGGCACTACTACAACAAGAAGGCCTCGGAGCTGACCCTGAACGAGGCCACGATGCTCGCCGGCCTGGTGCAGAACCCGCACGCCAGCAACCCGATGACCAACATGACCGCGGCGCTGGACCGTCGCGACGTGGTGGCGAACCGGATGGCGGAGCTGAAGTTGATCACGGCGGCGCAGGCCAAGCAGGCAAAGGCGTCGCGGTTCGACACCGACCAGGTGAAGCGGACCCGTAACGGCTGTGTCGGTACCCGGTTCCCGTTCCTGTGCGACTACGTGTACCGGAGCCTGCTGAACGAGCCGAGCCTCGGTCAGACCCGGGAGGACCGGGAGGCCACGATCAAGCGGGGCGGTCTCACCATCCAGACCGCCATCGACCCCAAGACCCAGCGACAGGCCGAGGCCTCGGTGGCGCGCGTCGTGGGTCCGAAAGACCCGGTCATCGCCACCATGAACATGATCCAGCCGGGCACGGGCCTGATCGTCGCGATGGCGCAGAGCCGGCCGAAGATGGGCAACAACAGCAAGAAGGGCGAGACCTTCTGGAACCTGGCGGTCGAGCCGGAGATGGGCGGCATCCAGGGGTACCAGGCGGGTTCGACGTTCAAGGCCTTCACCGCCGCCGCCGCGCTGGAGAAGGGCATCCCGCTCTCCAAGAAGTACAACGCGAAGCACTCGATGCAACTCGGTGGCAGATCGTTCCAGAGCTGCGAGGGTCGCGAGCAGATCTACGGTAAGTGGAAGGTCACGAACTCCACCACCCGCGGCGACCAGGTCGTCGGGATGTACGAGGCGGCACAGAAGTCGATCAACACCTACTTCGCCCAACTGGTGCTCGACGTGGGCATGTGCTCGACGACCAAGATGGCGGAGAAGCTCGGCGTCAAGCTCGGCACGCGTGGGCGCGAGCTCGTCGACTTCTACCAGCACACGCCGGCGTTCACCCTCGGCTCGGTCGAGGTGAGCCCGCTGTCGATGGCGGAGGCGTACGCGACCTTCGCCGCCCGCGGTATCCACTGCGACCCGATGATCCTCGAGAAGGTCACCGACCGGAACGGCAAGGAACTCGACATCGCCAAGGGCAACTGCCAGCGGGTGATGAGCGAGGAGGTCGCCGACGGCATGAACAAGCTGCTGGCCAGTGTCGTGACGAAGGGCACGGGCGCCCGGGCCCGGACGGCCGACGGTCGACCGCAGGCAGGTAAGACCGGCACGATCAACAGCAACGAGGCGGTCTGGTACGTCGGGTACACCCCGGAGATCGCCGGCGCGGCCATGATCTCCATCGACAACACCAAGAAGCCGTTCATCAAGAGCAAGGCGGCGAAGCGCAAGGGCCAGTTCCGGCGAAGCGGCGTCAAGGGATACACCGTTCCCTCGACCGACTTCAACCTCGAGGGCTCGGGCAGCGGCGATGCGGGGCAGGACATCTGGAAGCCGGCCATGCAGCGGTACCTGACCGGCATTCCGCGCACCGGCTTCAAGAACCCGCCGGCCAAGATCGAGCGCGGCAAGATCATCGACGTACCCCGGGTCTTCGGCCTCGGCATGCGCGCGGCGACGAAGAAGTTCGAGAAAGAGGGCTTCAACGTCGTCCCCAGCTACGTCTTCAGCCGGCAGCCGGAGGGCACGTTCCTCGGGTACTCGCCGAGTCCCGGCTCCCGGGCGCCGCAGTACAGCACGATCTTCGCCCAGTACTCGAAGGGCCGCGATCCCGCCGAGGTTGCCGAAGAGCGTGCCGAGCGGCGGCAGGAACGGGCCGAGGAGAGAGCCAGGAAGGCCGCGGCGAGACGAAGGCCGCGGCGAAGAAGAAGGCCGCAGCGAAGAAGAAGGCCGCAGCGGAAGCAGGCGGCGGCTAACGCCTCATCCCGAGCGCTGAGCCTGTCGGGTACGCGCCCTGAGCCTGTCGAAGGGGCGATCAGCCCAACTGCCGGCGCACCTCGGCAGCGACCGCACCTCCGTCGGCTTTGCCCTTGGTTTGCGGGCTGACCACCGCCATCACCTTGCCGATGCCCCTGGGACCCAGCTCGGCGGCGCCGGTCTGGGCGATCGCCTCCTCGACGATCCGGCTGATGTCCTCGGGCGTCAGCGGCTGGGGCAGGTAGTCGGCCAGCACCGCGTTCTCGGCGCGCTCCTGAGCCGCCAGCTCGTCTCGTCCGGCCGCGGCGTAGGCCTCCTCGGCCTCCCGCCGCTTCTTGGCCTCCCGGATCACGACGTCGAGAACCTGGGCGTCACTGAGATCGACGGCCTTGGCGCCGGCCACCTCGGCCTCGGTGACTGCCGACAACACCATGCGCAGGGTTCCCGAACGGACCTTGTCGCGGTCCTTGATCGCGGCGGTGAGATCGGTGCGGAGGCGCTGCTTCAGCGCAGAGTCTTCGGCCATGGTCGTCAGTCTGACAGCACCTCCCGCTCGGTCTTGACGCGATAACTCCATGCACGCGGTGTCACGGCCGATTCCGCGGGCCTCCGGCGCGTGCATGGAGTTATCGCGTCACAGCTCGTTTCTTCCGGGCGATCGGATGGGCCCACGAACGGCGCTTGTACCCTTCTCCTCGTGTCTGGAGCCGGTCGACGTGTTGCGCAGGTTGCCGCCGGAGCCCTCGCGCTCGGAGCTGGCTGTTTCGCGTACGGAACTCTCTACGAGATCGACGCGTTCGCGCTGCGCCGCGTTTCGGTACCGGTCCTCCCGAAGGGCACGCCGCCGATCCGCCTGCTGCAGATCTCCGATCTGCACCTGACCCCCAGGGATCGGGCCCGACGGCAGTGGGTGTCGCTGCTGGCCGGTCTCGAACCGGATCTTGTGATCGACACCGGGGACAACCTCGCGCATCCGGATGCGGTGCCCTTCGTGCTGGAGGCGCTCGGTCGGCTCCTCGACCGACCGGGGGTCTTCGTCTGGGGGTCCAATGACTACTTCGCCCCGAAGCTCAAGAACCCGCTCAACTACCTGCTCCAGCCGAACCGCCAACCGCGCCCGGGTCCGAACGAGCTTCCGTGGCGTGATCTTGGCCGGGCGTTCCTCGACGCCGGCTGGGTCGACCTCACCGGCGAGCGAGCGACGGTGGAGATCAACGGGATCCGGCTCGGCTTCCGCGGCACCGACGACGGCCACCTGCGACGAGATCAGTACGTCCTGGTGGCCGGCTCGGTCGATCGCAGCGAAATCGACGTTGCCATCGGCGTCACCCACGCCCCGTACAGGCGGATCATCGACGCGATGGCTGGAGACGGCATGGACCTGATCGTCGCGGGCCACACCCACGGTGGTCAGGTTTGCATTCCCTTCTACGGCGCGCTGGTCACCAACTGCGATCTGGACACCCGACGCGTCAAGGGCCTGTCGCTGCACAGCGCGGGCGGAAAGACGTCGTATCTGCAGGTCTCGGCCGGTCTGGGAACCTCGCCGTACGCCCCGTTCCGCTTCGCCTGCCGGCCGGAGGCAACCCTGATCTCCCTCGTCCCGGCGGTGTCCTGACGGCGCTTCGTCTCCACGAGCTGGTCGAGGAACCGCAGTCTGCTCGCGAGAAGTAGGTTTCGCCGGTTCACAACCGGTTGCGAACCGGGAAAAACCACTCCTCGTCATCGATGCGAACGCGGTCAACGCCCGTCCGCTAGACTCTCGGAGGCTCAAACGCCGCGGGGTGTGGCGCAGCTTGGTAGCGCGCTTCGTTCGGGACGAAGAGGTCGCAGGTTCAAATCCTGTCACCCCGACCGCTGTGACAAGGGGCGATGCAATCGTCAGAAATGACGCAGGAGGTCCTGCTTGTCTAATTGCTTGTCTTTCCCGCGCCGGACTTCGGCTCGAAAAGTTGATCCATCACCGTCGCACCGATCTGGATCACCGGCCCGCAACTGATCAGGTCCATGAGATTGCACAGACACTTGCACGAATGCTCCGGGAGCGCCGGGCTGCCGACACGACCCCAGGCGACCACTCTCGCGCAAGACTTTGTTTGGGTAGAGGGACTGGGCGATTGACCTAGCGTCGTGCTCGCCGTCGTTCCCTTTTCGTTCGGCAAGCAAGCATCCTTGCGCCTAGCCTGGGACTGAACTACCGACTCGCCCAACGTGGGGATCGCACCGTCTACACCAAAGCGGCTATTCGCAGATGACCGTGGTGCCCTGGCTGGTCAAGGTGTTCACGTCGCGCGTCGGGCGGCGCTGCGAAGCAGGATACGGGCTTGGTAGTGACGTGAATTCCGATAGCCGCGGCCGGTCCGTTTGATCTGTTTGATGCCGGTGTTCGCGGCCTCGGTGCGGGCGTTGGTGACGCCGGTGGCTATGAGAACTTCGATGGCGGGCCACCAGGCCTCGATGGTCGCCCACAGCCGCCAGGTTTCGACCATGTCGGCGGCCAGCACGTAGCGAGTGATGATCATCTTCTCGTTCCGGGCCTGCTCCACGGTGGTGGTCTTCAAGAGCCGGCGGAGTTGCTCCTTCACGCCCCAGGCGCCCGACAGCTCGTCGGTGGGGTCGTCGATGTCGAATACCGCCTGGAGCCGGGCCCGGCCGCGGGCCGACAGCGTGTCGTAGCCGCGCAGCAGCAGGGTGCGATGTGCCCACGCCGGGTCAACCTTGCGGCCACGGCGGTGCTCGCGCTCGCGGACCAGCCGCTGCCGCACCCGGGTCACCATCAGGTTGGCCACCTGCACCAGGTGGAACGGGTCGACACTGATCAGCGCGTCCGGCAGCTGCTCGCGGATGGCTCGCCGGAACGCCGCGGACGGGTCGAGCCCGATTCCACATCGCCACCACCGCGATCCGAGCTCGCCAGGCCGGGCTGCGGGCGGCCAGCCAGCCACCCACCGCAGCCGAGTCGCGGCCGTCGACGACGCCGAGGACCTGGCCGCTGTCGGCGTTCACGAATCCCATTCTGAGGGTCGACATCCACGGCTCCACCCGCCGCCAACCACCAGCCTCGTCACGGAACCAGCGAACCCGCCGGTAGCGGTGCTCATCGATGCCGAGCCGGCGCACCCACAACTCGTCGACGTCGGGCAGCAGCACCGCGGCAGCGTTGACGGTGGCTTGCACCGTCCACCACGCGACCCCCAAAGCGCTGGCCACCTCGGCGACCGCCCGGCCGGAGTCGATCACCGACGCCAACGCCGCCGTCCGCAACCGGGTCGTGCAGCGGCTCCGCGACGGCAGCTGGCTGGTGCTGTGGGTGAAGGTCCGCCGCCGACACGCCGGCTCGGCGCATACCAGCCGCGGCTTGCGGACCACCACCTCGACGGGCCCGGCCAACGGCACGTCGCGGACCCGCTGCCGCGTCCAGGCGTGCACTCGCCACGACACCACCCCGCAGTCGGGGCAGCCGCCCTCCAGCTCGGCGGGTCCCACCGTCACCCGCCGCCCGCCCAACGGCAGGTCGACGGCGTCGATCACCCGGTAGCCGGGCAGGTTGAAGATCACGCTCGCAGCGTCACGCCGCGAGCCCGTAGGCTCAAACACAGCTCGTGGTCCTTCCTGAATGGATGCGTAAACACCCATCTCAGCGCAGGACCACGAGCCCTTGCGTCACCGACTCACCACGCCCAACTGCGAAGTGCCGCGAAGTGGGGCGGTTGGCAGCGTAGGTAGGCCAGCTCGCCGGACGCGTCGTTACGGCGGATCAGCAGGTGGTGCCGACCATGCCGATCATCGTGACCGGAATCAGTGTGGTCCCCGAGATCGGGTACCAGCTCGACCAGGCCCAGGAGTAGCACCCACCACCAGTCCCCGGTCACGAACATCGTCCCGATCACCGCCGCTCGGAAAGGGAGAGCTCCGAACGCGCCGGCGCTGCGTGCCTCGCGGTCATATAGGGCCACCAGGGCGATCACGAGGAGGGCGAAGGCCAGGATCGACACGACGCTGTTGACCGCGTGGGTGGTGGTGAGGAGGTACGCCTTGAAGGGTCCGATCTCAGCCGGCGTGGTGAAGAGGATTACGAGTCGGGTGATGATCATCAGCGCGCCCGCGGCGATCGCTATCGGCGCTCCATAGCGGGCCAGCGTTCTAGCCTGGAGCAACACCCGCCCCCGTAGTGGTTGCGGCTTGAGCTGACGTTCTCAGCGTGAGGCGATCTCCAGCCACGAGAAGTCGCCGGTGAAGCGACTTTCCACCTTCATCGTGGTGTTGGCCTTTACCCAGTCCAGCAGGGCCGCGTCACCGGCTTTGGCGTGCTCCTCAGACTCCCACGCGCTGGTCGAGATCACGCGGTCGTCCTGGAAGAGCACCCCGTAGGAGATGTACCCGGGCGTGTTGGTGACGATCGGAATGACCGCCGCTCGCGCCTTGTCCTCGAGTGCTTTCTTGTCCTCGTCATACGTGTAAATGACCACGCGTCCGTACATGTCCGACTCCCTTGTCTTGACTGATGTCGACGGTCGACGGGCTGTCCCCGTGCCGATCAGACTAGTTGGGTGCTGGGCTCTTTGGGGCTCGAACCCCCAATCCGCCGAGACCCCTCCAATGTCGCGCCACAGGGAGTCCACACACCGGCCGTCTTGTGGCATGGACGCGGTCAACACACTCTTGGCCCCCCAACGGCCCCAACGTTGGGCGGACATGCCGATCGGCCGCAAAGGAGCCTTCGCAACGAAAAGGTCAGGGATGCGCATCCCTGCGCAGGCAACATCGATCCTGATCGGCCTAGCCCGGTTCTCCACGCCGCTTACGGCGCACAATCACGCCGATGTCGACCAGGGCCACGACCGCGAGCAGCGCCAGCACAACCACGAGGGCGAGCGGTGCCCGAAGCACGGCAAGCCAGATTGCGAACGCCGTGCAACTCACCAGCCCGAACAGGGCCAACCACAGTCGAAGCGTCAGTGCGCTGCGGGCGGGAGCAGCACCACCTATCCCGGCTGTCGGATCGTGGTATCCCAGCAGTCCCCTACGATACCGGGCCCGCTCGTGCAAGCGCCCGTTACGCCGATCAGCGGCGGCCATTGCAGGAGCCTAGCGCTGCGTCGCTGCTCGTCGCGCTGGAAAGGGACACAAGCGTGCTTCATGCTGCTCACGTGCTATTCCGCGGAGACATTCTCGGTCCGGCCAGTCACCCACAGGTCGCTGGAAGGGGAAGGACGCTGCGTTGACGATGCGCTGGCTGGGGGAACTCGATCACTGCCTGTCAATCTGCCTGTCAACGACCCGGTTCACACCACGACAGACTTGGACGTCCCTGGACGGGCTCTGCGCCTGGACGGCCGCCGAACCGGCTCTCGGATCTGGGTTCGGGACGAAGAGGTCGCAGGTTCAAATCCTGTCACCCCGACCAGTAAGGCACCTAGTCAGAGATCTATTGACGTCGCTAACGTTCACCGGACTTCAGGATCTTGGTCGAGCGACAGTTGCGTATCCAAAAGTGGTGTCAACGCGGTTGGCGTGATCTTGGTCCCGGGGGGTTGCGGGACCAAGATGCTGGCACGCGGTTTTGTCTGCGACGTGTCCAACACTCGGCTCCGCGAGGTCGCACCGGAGTACTGCGGTGTCGGGCGGTGCCAGTATCAGTCCATGATCGTGCGGCCGATCGCCATGACGCCGTACGGGTCGTAGGCACGGATCGCCGCGCGCAGCCGGGCCAGCGCCACTTCGTCGTAAGCGTCGACGTACTCCTCCGGCGTGAAGGTGAAGTTCGGCAGCCGGTGCCCGCCCGTCCACGGCTCCATCGCCTCCAGGATCGCCTCGGCGTGGGACTCCACCCCGGGCACGTCAGCAATGCCGACGATGAGCAGCGACCACGCCGCGTCGCGCGAGGAGAAGGCGCTCTCGTGCTCGCCCCCGCGGGTGAACGCCCCGCCCAGCTGCCGAAGCTCGACGAGCACCTGCGGCGAACCCGAGCCGGGTCCGGTGTGCGCGAGGAAGGCGTCGAGAGCCTCGGTCGGGAAGTCGGTGAGCACCGCCGCGGCCTCGTACGCCGGCGTCGGGTCGAGCGGGTCGGTGTGCACCGAGTCGATGGCGGTATACGGCTTCAGCGCCACGTCGTCGAGCAGGATCGGCGCGGACCCGCGAATCGCGGCGAATCGTCGCTCCCCTTCCTCGGGGTCGCCGGTCCAGACGTAACGCACCGACAGTGCCAGCCGGTCGGCGAGCTCCGGCGGCACGCCCGGCATCGCGGGCAGCTGGAACAGCGCGATCGAGGTCGTGCCCAGCTCCGGCAGGTCCTGTGACCAGTGCAGCCACCGCTCGATCACGGTCGCGGCGTCGTCGCCGTCGAACCACAGCGAGCCGCCGTAGAACGTGGGCTGGTGCACCAAATTGAACTCGATCGCGGTGACGACGCCCAGCATCCCCTTGCCGCCGCGCAGCCCGTAGAACAGGTCCGGGTACTCGGTCGGGGTGGCGCGCCGCAGGATCCCGTCGCCGGTGACGACCTCGATGGCGCGCACCATGTCGATGGCCAGGCCGTACGTGCGGGCCATCGGCCCCAGGCCGCCGCCGGTGGTGTAGCCGACGACGCCGACGTCGGTGATCGACCCCGACAGCGGTGCCAGGCCGTAGGGCGCGGCCGCCTCGACGACGCGGATCCACTTCACGCCGGCGCCGACGCGGGCCCAGCCCTCAGGGTGGACGACGCACTCGTCGAGGCCCTTCGTGACCACGAGCAGGTCGCGGGTGAGCTCGGCCATCGGGCCGTGGCCGGTGGCCTGCGGCGTGACGCGTAGGCCGTGCCGGTTGGCGAAGCGGACCGCCTCGACCACGTCCTGGGCGGTCTTGGCGGCCAACGCCGCGATCGGGCGCACCGGTATGGCCAGGTTCCAGGGCGAGACGAGGGCGTCGTACGCCGCATCGTCGGGCAGGGCGACCGTGCCTGTGGTGCAGGCGTCCAGTTCGACGAAGGCGGCGTCGGTCGCGGTCGTGTCCGGCAGTGTGTCGGGCTGTGTGGCTAGGAGAGTCATGATTCCTCCGGGTTCGTGAGGTGGGCTGATGCCCTCACGATGGCCCGGCCCTCTTGAGAGGACCTTGCGGAAGACTTGAGCCGGTCAGCGGCTCACTTCGGGCTGGGACCCACGGTGCGGTGACAGGAACAGCCCGTGCGGGTCGGCCGACTGCCGCACCGCCGCCAGGCGCTGCCAGGACACCTCCGGCCAGCCCCGGCGAGCATCGACCTGCGCGTCGGCCATGAGGAGGTACGCCGCCTGGCTCGTCCACGGCGCCAACGACCCCATTACGCCGTACGCGTCCTCCCGGACCGCCGCCCAACCGGCCCCGGTGTCCGTCCCCACGCCGAGCACCAGGAACGCGCCGTCCATCCGGTCGAGCGCACCGGCTCGATCGCCCGCGCGCGACAGGGCTCCGCCGAGCTGCCGGATCTCGACGAAGAGCAGCTCCGACCCCGAGCCCGGCCCGGCGGCGGCGACCAGCGCCTCGACTGCCCGCTGCGGCAGCTCGGAGACCAGCACGCTGTGGGCGTAGACGGCGGTTGGGGCCTCCGGGTCGAGCTGCAGCCGGGCAATCGAGGCGGCAGGCACGTCGGCAAAGGTGTCGATCTCCGGCCGAAGCGCCCGCAGCGGCGCGAGCAGCGCACCTGCACGGTCTGAGTTCTCGAGCACGACGGCGTCGACGATGACCAGGCGCCGACCCCGTACGTCGGCGGGCAGCCACGGCGCGTCGGGGGCCTGGAACAGCCTTGCCATGCTGGTGACGCTCTCCGGCGCCTCGCCGCACCACGCGCTCCACGCGCTCAGCACGGGCTCGGCGTGGGCCCAGTCCCAAGCGAGCATCCCGGCGTAGACCCGCGCGATCGGCAGCAGGTCGAACTCGAGCGCGGTGACCACCCCGAAGCCGCCAGCGCCCCCGCGGGACGCCCACATCAGGTTGTTGTGGTCGGTGTCGGTGGCCCGTACGAAGGTGCCGTCGGCGAGCACCAACTCGACGGCGGTCAACGCACTGCACTGCAGACCGGCGTCGCGGGCATACCAGCTCAGCCCGCCACCGAGCGAGGAGCCGACGACGCCGACACCAGGGCTGGAGGTGTGCCGGGCCGCGAGCCCCACCGACCCGGCCTTGTCGACGACGTCGCCCCACCTCACGCCGGCACCCACCCGTGCCGTACGCCGCTCGGCGTCCACCCGCAGCTCGGTCATCGCCGAGGTGCGCAGCAGCACGGCGTCCTCGAGCCTGCCGGCCAGCGGCGGCGCCCCGTGGCCCGTGCCCTGAGGGGCGACCCGCAGGCCGACCGAGGCGGCGGTGCGGACCACGTCGGCGACCTCGGAGGCGAAGGCCGGGTAGGCGACGGCCGCCGGACGGGTGTCGACCGCAAGGTTCCACGGCAGCCGAGCCTCGTCGAAGGCGGCGTCGCCGGGCAGGTGCACCGCGCCGCCGCAGAGGCCGCGGAGCGCCTCGGCTGCGGTCGCTCCGGCCGGCAGTGGGGCGCGGTCGGTGGTCATCGACGTCCTCCGGGTCGGGGCGTCCGAGCCTGGCACGGCCAACTTGAGCCCGACTTGAGCCGGTCCGCCGCGAGCTCGCGGGCCGCCGTACGCGGCCAGGTCCGGCTCACCGCGCACGACCGGGCGTCGACTCGAGCACGGCCCGGACCGTGCCCGGGGTGAGGAACAGCCGCTGCGCCACCTCGTGGGAATCCAGCCCGGCCGCGATGAGCTCGGTTACCCGCCGCTGCCGGCTGGTCAACCCGGTGTAGGCAGCGCCCGCGTCGGCCTCCGCGTGACCTCGCTGCGCGAGCGCCTCGGCCGCATCCTCTGCGACTCCGCGCGCGCCACAGGCACGAGCCGCACGCAGCGCCGCCTCCAGCATCGGCACCGCCGCGGGGTCCGCGACCCCCAATGCGCGGGCCAGCGCCACCCTGGCGCGGGCTGCCTCCAACGACGCGCGGGTACCGGTGAGCAGGTCCACGGCCTCGCGCAGGTCGGCGACACCCGCGAGCCCGCGCAGCTCGCCGCGGACCCGCAAGGAGACGCCCAGCCCCGTCGGCGCGCCCCACCGCCGCAGCAGCGCCACCTCCTCGTCCGCGAGCGCAAGCGCCTCGTCCATCCGGCCGGTGGCCGCCAGCGCCTGCGCCTTCAGCCCCCGCCACGGTGACCAGACCGGGTTGCGCACCTCTTGGTAGTCAACCGGGGCGGTCAACTCGAACAGCGCCTCCTCGGCCCGCCCCAGTGCGAGCAGCACCCGGGCGGCGCTCTCCCGCACCAGCCGACCGCCCTCGCCGACCCACGGCAGGTCCCGCGCCTCGCTCAAGGCGGCCTCCGCGGCCGCCAGGTCCCCCCGGTCGACGAGTGCGCCGAGGGTGAAGGCGGCGGCGTACGTCGCCGTCACATCGGAGAGGCCCCACATCCGCTGCTGCTCGGTCGCATCGGTCAGCGACTGCAGCGCGTCGTCGAGGTGGCCGTTCCGCCACTGGTTGAAGCCGCGCCACAGGTTCACCGACAAGATGGCGAACAGCCCGCCCGTCGCGTACGCCCGGGCGAGCATTCGGTCCCAGAAGTCACCGAGGTCCTCGTCGGCGAGCAGCAGCACGTCGGCGGCGACGATCCACAGCAGCCCGGTGTCGACGGCGACCAGCCGATCGCCGGCCAGCGCGAACCGAGCCAGCTCGACCGCCCGCTCGCGGTCCTCGCCGAAGCGCAGCAGCTCGTAGCAGAGCGCGGCCGCGAGCATGCGGGCGCCGTCGCCCTCCCCCGACACTTCCGGGACCGGGCCCGAGCGGTAGCCGGCCTCGGGTAGGCCGTGCATGAAGCCGGTGATCCGCTGCAGCGCGACCAGACCCTGCCGCTCGTCGTCGAGGTCGGCCGGCAGCGCATCCGCCGCGCCACGGGCGAACGTCGTGGCCACGCCGGGTGGGGAGACGAACAGGTGGGTGCGGGCGATGACCGCAGCGATCCGGGCTCGCTCGCGGGCGTCGGGCAGCAGGCCGTAGACCTCGGTCAGGTGCTCGACGGCAGCGGGCCCGTCGACCAGGACCTCGACTACGCCGAGTTCGACGAGCAGCATGGGGCGCTCCTCGGGTCTCACGGGCTCCTCCAGGGCGCGCCGGAGCATCAGCACCGCGGCGTCGGCGGCGCCGCGCGCGATCACCGTCCGTGCGGCGGCGCGCAGCACCTCGACGGTCGCCGGGCTGCCGCGTCGGGGCGAGCGGAGCAGGTGGGCGGCCACCTGTTCGGCCGGCACCCCTTGGCCTTGCAGGAGGCGGGCGGCCCGCTCGTGGTACAGCGCCCGCTCGCCCGCCGGCAGGTCGTCGTAGACGGCTTCGCGGACCACCGGGTGGACGAAGCCGAGACGGTCCTCGTCGGTGAGGATCTCGCGGCGACTCAGGGCGTCGAGCGCGGCGGCGACCTCTGACTCGGGCCGCTCCGCGAGGGCCGCGATCGTCGGCAGCTCGGCGGTGTCGCCGAGCACGGCGACCGCCCGGGCCGCTGCCGCGACCTCGGCGGGCAGCCGGCGCAGCCGCAGCGTGACCAGCGCCGACACCGCCCGCGACCCCACCGCGCGCACGGTGTCGACGTGAGACACGTCGGGTGTGATCCCCTCGTCCTCCAGCGCCCGCAGCAGCTGGCGCAGCAGCAGCGGGTTGCCCGAGGTCATCCGGTGGCAGGCGTCGACGAAGGAGGCCGCGCCCTCGCCGAGCCGCTCGCGGACCAGCGCGCCCGTCGCCTCCGCCGACAGCGGGGACGGCCGCAGCACGACCGTCGAGGGATCGAGCGCGATCTCGGCGAGCAGGGCTTCGTCGGCGTGAGGTTCGCCGGTCCGCACCCCGAGTACGACGAGCACGGGCAGCCCCTCGAGCCGCTTGACCAGGTATGCGAGGAAGCGCAGCGACGCGCTGTCGCACCACTGCACGTCGTCGACGACGAGCGCTATCGGCCCGGCGGCGGTGAGGTTGACCGTCAGCCAGTAGAGCCCGTGCAGCATTGCGAAGCCGCCCTGCTGCGCGGGAGCGTCGTCAGCCACCTCGTCGAAGACGGCAGCGGCGCGCCCGGCCGCTCCGCCGAGTAGAGCCTCGCGGCCGTCGGGGTTGCCGATGGCCGGCTCGAAGAGCTGCCGCACCGCCCCGAAGCCGAAGGACTGCTCCAGCTGGCTTCCCCGCGCCGACAGCACCCACGCCGCGCCGGCGGTGGCGAGGCGGGTGGCCTCGAGTAGCAGCCGGGTCTTGCCGATGCCTGCGGGTCCCTCGACGAGCACGCAGCCGGACGTGCCGGCGGCCACCTCGTCCACGGCGCGGCGCAAGGCGGCCGTTTCCCGAGCGCGGTCGACGAGGTCGGTGGCCGGCGTACGCTCGCTCGCTACCGCACCATCGGCAGCCTCGACTCTTGGAGCCGGGGCTGCGACCTCGGGGGGCACCGGCGCAGTTGGCGGGGTGGCCGCGTCGAGGGTGGGCGACTGCGCGAGCACGTCGGCCTCCAGGGCCCGCAGCACCGGGCCCGGGTCGATGCCGAGCTCGTCGGCCAGGGTGGTGCGGGCGCGACGCAGGGCGGCCAACGCATCGGCCTGCCGATGGGCGCGGTAGAGCGCCAGCGCCAACAGCCGCCACCGCTCCTCGCGCAACGGGTCCTCGGCGACCAGCACCTCGAGGTCGCCGACGAGCAGTGCAGCGTCACCCAGCTGCAGCCGCGCCTCGAGGCGGCGCTCCCGGGCCACGGCGCGCAGCTCGGTCAGCCGGACGGCCTCGGCCTCGACCCAAGGCTCACCGGCATACTCGCTGTACGGGGCGCCCCGCCATAGCGCGAGGGCGTCGTCGAGAGCGCGTACGGCGTCGGCGGGCTCCAGCCTCGCGGCGCGGTCGACCGCCTGCTCGAAGCAGCAGGCGTCGATCGTTTCGGGCGCGACCCGGAGCGTGTAGCCCGCGCCGGTGCTCGAGATGACCCGGTCACGGTGCCGAGCCCCGGCTTCCGGCTGCAGGCGGCGGCGCAAGTGGCTGACGTAGGACTGGATCGCCGCCGTGCCGTTGGTCGGAGAATGAGCTCCCCAGACGCAGTCGACGAGCCGCTCGGCCGGAACGACCTGGCCGCGCATCACCACCAACGCCGCCAGCACGGCGCGCTGGCGACGCCCGCCGAGATCGATGATGGCACCATCCCGGGTAGCCGCCAGCTCGCCGAGCACGCGCAGGCGTATGGGTAGGCTCGCGTCCCCGTCCATCCGTCTCCCCAACGTCGCTCCGTCGAGGATAACGACGATCTGGTGGGCTGTGGATGGCTCAACCGGGAGTTGCAGTGAAGCTGAAGCGGAGCTCACGAGCGCCGGAAGAACGGCCGACCAAAGTTGATCCGCCTTCAGCCACGCTCTCGCGCTAGGAGTCGGTGCAGAGTGTATGAAAACTCATATATTCTTTGTGTGAGTGTCTTACTGCAGATCCGCAACGTGCCCGAGGAGCAACGGCGAGCCCTGAAAGCCCGTGCCGCGGCGCGCGGTGAATCGCTCAACACTTTCTTACTCGGTGTCATCAGCCGAGAGGTGGCCAAACCGACCGTGGCCGAAGTCCTCGATCGGGCCGCTCGTCGCGCCGAACGCGCGAAGGCGTCCTCTGGGGATGCGGTTGAGGCAGCACGGTCGGATCGTGATGCCGAACTCGGCGCGGACCCAGCGCATGATCGTGGTCGATAGCGCAGCCCTCGTCGATGTCCTGGCCGCGGTCGATGGCTCCGAGGAGCTGCGGGGCCCACCTCACCCTCGATGAGTTGCACGCTCCGACCCTTATTGACTTCGAGGTCGTTGCCGGGCTACGCGGGCTGACGCTCGGCGGTCATCTGAGCGCCGAGCGCGCCGAGGACCTCCTGACCGACTTCGACGATCTGCGGATCGAGCGATGGCCGGCCGAGAACGCGCTCAGACGGCGCGCGTTCCAGCTGCGCCACAACCTCTCCGCGCACGACGCTGCCTACGTGGCCCTGGCCGAAGCACTTAACTGCCCGTTGGTGACCCGCGACGCGCGCCTGGCTCGCGCGCCAGTGGTCACAGCGCCCAGATCGAAGTCCGGTAGACCAGTTGCCGCGCGCAAGCTCGGTTGATGGTGAACTCGTCAGTTTCGACGCCAGCTCCGTCGCCTGGTGAGCCGAGAAAGGGCGGGGCCCGAGTTCCTTCGTCGTGCAGATGGACAGCGAGCCAATCGCCCTCGACGACGGCGCGGCGCAACTCCCACCGATAGTCCGGGAAGACAGCGGTGGTGGCCTTCACGTTCTCGACGTACTCACGTCGTGTTTGCGCGCGGCCGTTCACCAGCACGGTGTCGGCGAGGAAGCGGCCGAGATCATCCCACGCTCGCCGGTTGCAGGCGTCCAAGTAGTCGAGGTATCGATTGACGACGTCATCGCGACCAGCCACCAGTCCAGTGTGTCAACAGATCGCTGCAGTACGCCGCGGCAAGCAGTGGACCGTGTCGCAAGACGGGCGCGCAACGGAACCCAGATACCTGCTCGCTTTCAGCTGAGCCGCGTCCTACGGTCCTCGAATGGTGCCCGAGCTGATCACGAGACGGTTGCTGTTGCGGCAACCGGACATCGCCGACAGCGAGGCGATCGCCGACCTGCACGGCGATCCCGCCGTCATGCGATTCATCGACGACGGCAAGCCCGTTCCCGCCGACGTCATGCGGAGCCGCGACCTGGGATGGCTGCTGGCCGACTACGGAGAAGGCTTGGGGTATTGGATCGGGATCGAGCGGGCAAGCGCCATGACCGTCGGTTGGTTCGGCTTGCGGCCGCTGACTCGTTCACCCGTCGAGGTCGAGCTCGGTTATCGGCTGAGGCCGAAGTTCTGGGGCCGAGGGTTGACCACCGAGGCGGCGACCGCGCTTGTCGAGCACGCTTTCGAGTCGGCGGAAGTCGGTCGCGTCGTCGCCACCACGATGGTCGCCAACGTGGCCTCCCGGAGAGTGATGGAGAAGGCCGGTCTGCGCCACCGCCGCACGTGGTTCTACGACAGATCTGATCCGATCCCAGGTGCTGAATTGGGCGATGTCGAATATGCCCTGACCCTCGACGAGTGGCCACGCCGCACTCCAGGTGAAGCCGTCAGTGGATCCGATTATGGCGCCGGCGGTTGCCGCACGTTCGACGATGGACGGGACAATTGAGCGGTGGTCACGCATCAGGTTGAGCTGCGTGGCGTCGTTCTGATCACGGGGGTCATGGCTGCAGGCAAGTCGACAGTCGCTGAGCAGCTCGCGCGGCGGTCACCGCGGGGTGTACATGTCCGGGGCGACGTCTTCCGCCGCTTCATCGTGAGCGGACGGCAAGAGCCCAACGCTCCCCTGACGGCGGCTGCCTGGGAGCAGTTGCTGCTGCGATATCGATTGGCGGCCGCCGCCGCGGACACGTACGCCCGCGAGGGATTCTTTGTCGTACTGCAGGACGTCATCGTGGGACCGGTGCTCGCCGAGGTTGCCGCCATGCTGCAAACTCGGCCGCGGTACGTAGTCGTTCTCGATCCGAATGAGGCGACGGTGCGAGCGCGTGAGGCAGCACGCGACAAGATCGGCTACGGCGAGGGATGGGATGCGGCCGCGCTCGTGGAGGCGTTGCGAACCTCGACTCCCCGGATCGGGGCCTGGCTGGACACGGCCCAGCAGACTCCTGCCGACACCGTTGACACGGTGATTCAGCGCCTCGACGACGCTTTGGTGCCGGACGGTCCCAGCCGAGCCTGACCGATCGGATCCAAACAGCCGCCGGGTTCTGCGAGACCCGGGGACATGCGGGCATGTGTCGCCCGTTGGTCGGTCCGCTTCCGGAGCGTGCCGGATCCCCGTTGGCGATGGGCTCGAGCATGGATTGGGTCGGCTTCTTGCTTGCGCTGGTGCCGATCATGGCTAAGACCTTCGTCTGGATGTGGCCTACCGCCCGCTGAGCGGTCGCGACCGGCACGACCACGGCTTGATCGACACCCCAACCGGTCCCACGCGTCCGGCACCGGGCAAGTCCTAAAGGCCAGAACACCGTCGGCTTTCTGTTGACACCCGATGGCCGGTGTGGAGTGAACCATGCCGATCCACGCGACTCAGCGGTCGTCGGGGCGGTGGCGCGTTGCGTAGATCTCAGCAGCCGCCAAACCGAATCCCGGCGGCTGACCGGCGGCGGCGAAGGTGCGCGCGTTCTCGCGCATCTCGTCAGTCCATCGCCACCCCTTGGCGGTCGCCTGCGACTCCGCGGTCTTCAGGCGCTGCGCAAGTTCTGGTTGAGACCGGGCCCACTCCTCGTCGAGTGCGCCACCGACTCCGAAGTGCTCCGCGGTAGCGTGCGCCGCGAGCAGGAGGGCGGCGCTGCCTTTCGTCCATGAGCCATACGCCATCTTGAGCGCGGACGCCGCCGTATCACCCGCCTCCAGGACGACCGGCTCGACGACCGTGCCGTCGAACAGCTGCGCGACGTCCAGTGCGCGATCGCCACTGAGAAACACGCGCGTCGTGCCGGATTCCGTCGGCGGCGGCCCGACCACGCCACCGTCGACCGGGTGCGCGCCGCCTTTCACGACGATCCGTTGCACCGAGTCGGCCGTGTCGGGAGCGATGGCATTGAGGTCGACGTAGAGCCCGGTGAAGCCGGCCACCGTACGGGCGACGTCCTCGGCTGCTGCGGGCGGCACTACCGAGAGCACCACGTCGCACACTTCGACACCATCCGCGGGTCGCAGGCCTGCCGCGCCGGCTCGGCGCCGGGTTCCTTCGCCGCGACCGACTGGCCTCCAGACCACGTCATGGCCCGCGTGGAGCAGCTGAGCCCCGATCGCTGCGCCCATCGCTCCGGGATGCAGCACCGCTATACGCATACCTGGCGTCCTCCCATCGATGGCCCTAGAACGGGGTGCCCGGACGTCACCCGGTGACCGAGAGCCTCTCAGCTCCGTGACGATTTCACCACAGACGTTCGGCTAGAGCTGGTCGAGGCCAGGACGTTCGGCTCGCGCATGATCTACGCGGCGCCGCTGTCGGTCAGGCGTCGAACAGGCCGGACTGATAGGCCAACACGATGGCCTGCGCCCGGTCGCGGACGTCGAGCTTCTGCAGCAGCCGCGTGACGTGCGTCTTGACCGTGGTGTCGCTGATGAACAGCTCACGCCCGATCTCGGCGTTGGAGAGACCTGAGGCGATGAGTCGGAAGACGTCCAGCTCGCGGGCGGTCAAACTGTCCAGGGCCGGCGGCGGCCGACGTCGCTGTCGCCGCGCGAAGTGCGCGATGACCTTGCGGGTCACCGATGGTGACAGCAATGCAGCGCCGTCGGCGATGGTCCGTACGGCAGCGATGAGTTGCTCGGGCGGATCGTCTTTGAGCACGAACCCGCTCGCCCCGGCCCGCAGCGCTTCGTACACGTAGTCATCGAGGTCGAACGTGGTCAAGATCAACACCTTGACGGTGTCGTTGCCGGCGAGAATGCGGCGGGTCGCTTCGAGGCCGTCGAGCACGGGCATGCGGATGTCCATGAGAACGACGTCCGGCCGGTGGCGAGTGACCTGCGCGATCGCGTCGAGGCCGTTGCTCGCCTCGGCGACCACGTCGATGTCGGGTTCGTCGGCGAGCAGCATGTGCAGGCCGGCGCGCACCATCGACTGGTCGTCGACGACAAGGATCCTGATGGGCATCGGCTCACCGTCCATCCAGCGGCAGCCGTACGTTCAGGGCAAAGCCGCCGGCGTCGGTCGCGCCGGCGGTCAGCTCACCGCCGTAGATCTTGACCCGCTCACCGATCCCGACCAGTCCGTGTCCGAGACCGTCGGACGATGTCGGGCCGCGGCCGTCGTCGCGGACCTCGAGCTCGACCCGGGTGACGTCATAGCGGACTCGTACGTCCGCGACCTGCACGTGCGCGTGCTTGAGCACGTTGGTCAGGCCTTCCTGCAGGATGCGATAGGCCGACAGGTCCAGACCTCGGGGCAGCGCCCGCGGTTCGCCGTCGACGACAAGCCGCACGTCGAGGCCGGCCGCGCGGACGTCCTCCAGGAGGCCAGGCAGCATGTCCAACCCGGGTTGCGGGGTCAGATCCAGTTCGTCGTCGTCGCGCCGCATGGCCCCCAGTAGTCTCCGCATCTCGGCGAGAGCGGTCCGGCCGGCGAGTTCGACGTTGTGCAGCGCCTCGCGGTCCACCGCGCCCAGCGGCATCCGATGGCGTACCGCCCCGACCTGGAGCACCATCACGCTGACGGCATGGGCGACCACGTCGTGCAGCTCCCGGGCGATGCGAGCCCGCTCTTCGGCGACGGCGAGCCGGGTGGCGCTCTCCCGCTCGCGCTCGGCCCTCGCCGCACGCTGCTCGGCCGCCTCGGTCTGCTCGATTCGTTCATGGAGCGCGAACCCCACGAGCCATCCGACGCCGAAGAGCGCCGGCACGAAGAACAGACTGCCGACCGAATGGGTCGGGTCGTTGTAGATGACGGTCGTCGCACACGCGACGACGATCACCAACCCGACCCGTGCCTTGCGCGCCTCGCGCAGGTTGCCCAGCAGCAGTGCGGCGATCATGCCCGCGATGGAGATCGGCGCCTGACCTACGATCAGGCGACCGTCCAGGAAGGACAGTCCGGCACTGATCATCCACGTTCCCGCGGGCACGGCGAACGGCGCCCGGCGACGCAGCAGGAGGCCGAGGATCATCACCGCGACGGCCGCCGCCTCGAGGCCGACCACGAGATCGTTGTCCGGCCGGTCGCGGTCGGGCCGGACCAACGTGCCGACGGTTCCGGCGAGCGCGATGATCACGATCACAGCATCCAGGCCACGGGCGGCCAGAAAGGCTCGCAACCGGCTCACGAGGCCACCGTAACGAGAGCGAGACTCGTGCGCGTCCTCACAAGGTAGGACCCTCGCTCGCCCGGTGGTCGGAGCACGATCGCGGCCTTTCGACGACGCGCGCGGCCTACCGCCGCTTCTAGCGTCACGTCCATGAACACACCGATCAGCAACACGCACCAACGCACCACCTCTGGTCGAAGGGCTTCCTCGACCGCAACGACGGGTAGCGTCGCCGTTGCCGAGGAGCTCCCGATCCCGCAGTACTCCCGGCGGCGGATCCTCAGCACCT
This sequence comes from uncultured Actinomycetota bacterium, assembly GCA_963789345.1. Taxonomy (GTDB): domain Bacteria; phylum Actinomycetota; class Actinomycetes; order Propionibacteriales; family Propionibacteriaceae; genus Microlunatus. The sequence continues at coordinate 69,877 of CAWBKR010000004.1, forward strand.
GGGCCGCAGCCGCGCTGCCGATGGCCGCGCTGGCGTGGGTCGTCGCTCCCTGGCTCGCCGGGGTCCTCGAGGGTCCGAGTGCCTGGCCGCGGGCCATCCTGCTTAGCCTGACCGCCGGCATGATCTGGCAGTTCGTCTTCGTCGTCGTGACCATCCGCCGCGAGCAGGGCTCGCTCCGCTGGTCGGTGATCAAGGACGCCCTCTGGCTCCGGGCACCTCGCAGCCCGCGCACCGGACGCCGGGGCGGCCGGCTGTGGTGGATTCTCGTCCCGCTCATTCTCGCGGTGGCCGCCAAGGAAGAGCTGCCGAAGATTCCGGCGCCCGTCCACCGAGATCAGGGCCAGTTCCTGCAGTCGGTCGCCGGCCAGGACTTCTTCTCCGGGAACTGGCTGTGGTTCGCCCTGATCGTCACGATGATGATCTTCAACACCGTCCTCGGTGAGGAGCTCCTCTTCCGCGGCCTGCTGCTGCCCCGCATGCGCGGTGCCTTCGGGCGATGGGACTGGTTGGTCAACGGTGTCCTGTTCGGCGTCTATCACCTGCACCTGCCGTGGTCGATCCCCGCCAACCTGCTCGACACGTTCTTCATCTCCTTCCCCGCCAGCCGATACCGGAGTGCTCTGATCGGCATCTGCGTCCACAGCGTGCAGACGGTCGTCTTCACCGCGCTGCTGCTCACGCTGGTGCTCCGATGACACGACCCCGGCACACACACTCGAGGAACCAGACCATGAACCAGATGTTGACGATCCGTTCTTCGACGGACACCGGCTCCGCGGTGGATCCGGACCGGTCCCGGTTCCCGCGACAGCTGATGATCTTTCTCGCGATCGCGGTGGGTGTCGGCTGGCCGTTGCTGACCCTCTCCATTCTCATCCAGCCGGACGCCCCGTTCATCTTCGCCGCCGTGCTGCTGGGCCTGGCCCTCCCGGCACTCGTCCTCACCCATCGGCAAGCAGGACGTGCCGGCGTCCGCGCGCTGCTGCGCGACTGTGTACGACTGCCCAGCCGATGGTGGTGGCTGCTACTCGCCGCTTTCGGTCTCCCGACCGCGACTTGGGCCATCGGCGCGGCTCTCGGCGGTGCCCAGCCGCTGACCTGGAGCATGGTGGCGTTCTTCACCGCAGACCTGATCATCGGAGCGCTCATCATCAACATCTGGGAGGAGATGGCCTGGACCGGATTCTTCCAGCGCCGTGCCGCCTCCCGATGGGGAGTGGTCGGAGGAAGCTTGGTCACGTCGGTCGCCTTCGCCGGCCTCCACCTCCCGCTCACTCTCGCCGGCGCCCACAGCCCGAGCGACGTCGCAACCAACGTGCTCTACCTCTTCGGTGTCGCCATCGGAGTCCGGCTGTTGATCGCTCGCGTCGACGTGTGGAGCGGGCGGTGCCTGCTCGTCGTCGGCCTGCTGCACTCATCGTTCAACGCCACCGAGAATCTCCTCCAACCCGAGTTCTTCTGGGTACGCATCGTGGTGACCATCGCCCTGGGTCTCGGAGTCGCGGCCTTCGGGCGGCAGCCATACTCACGCCTGAAGAACAGTCGGCGAGCGGAGTCGCTTCGTAGCTGACGAAAGGATGCGGGGGAAAGGTCCCGGGATCCCGTCGGGAACTGGCCCCGGTCGAGGGCGTGTTCTGCCGTCCGGATTCGTCCCGGTGGCACCCACCGATCACATCCCGACCGTTGACTGCCTGATCACCAAGCGCGGAGTCACCCGATGCCGCCCCGGCTGGTGCTGGCCGGCGATCGCATCGAGCAGCACGGCGGCTGCCCGCCGTCCTAGCGTTGCAGCTCGAGATCGACACTGGTCAGGGGAGGGCGGCAGGCCAGGGCCTCACATCCCAGTTGTCGAATCCGATGATCGCGATGTCGTCGGGGACTCGAACGCCGGCCTCCCGCGCACCGTCATAAGCGCCTCGAGTGATCTGGTCGCTACCGCAGATGATCGCGTCGAGTGATCTGGTCGCTGCCGCAGATCATCGCGTCGAACGATCTGTCCTGACGCAGGAGGGAAGCGACCGCCAAGCGTCCCCATCGCTCACTCCACTCGCCGAACAGCGGTTCGCCGACGGGTTCGACCCCAGCGTCGCGGAACGTGGCCACCGCAGATTCGGCCCGACGTCGGGTCGTCGCGGGTGTCACAGAGCAGTACGGCCATCTCCTCGGCGCCCAAGGCGTCCTCGACTCCGAACATCACCGGGAGGCTGAATCGACCGAAGCTGTCCGTCGTGTCGAGCCCGACCGTGAAGCTGCGGCCCGAGGAGAGGCCGCGCGCCAGACCGTGCGGGCTGAACCCCAGGTCGGCGGCAGCCCGCAGCACCCTCACCCGAGTCTCGGTCCGGAGCTGCCCGGTGCCGTTCAACGCCTTCCGAGGCCGTCGAAAAGGTAGCGTACGGGGAAGTGAACGACGGCTTCCTGTCCGCCGGCGCCGTGATCGCCATAGTCGCGTGTGTCGTGTTCTTCTTGTCTCTGCAGCGCTATCACTTCGCCGGCCTGGCGTCGGGCGCCGTCAAGGGCTGATCACGCCACCTCACGAAGGGATACCCACTCTTGCCTGTCATCTCTCGGCTCGGCGCCGGGCCGTTCCGTATCACCCCGCGTAGTCGGTACGCCTTGCGTCCGATCGAGGCCGGCCGCATCGAGGGCGGTCTCTGGGCGGAGCGCCGGCGGATCAATCGCGAGGTCAGCGTCCCCGACGCCTGGGACCGGCTGCACGACGCGGGCAACTTCCACAACCTTCGGCTGGCCGCGGGTCTCGACGACGGCGCCTACGTCAACGACCTGCCGTTTCTCGACAGCGACGTCTACAAGTGGCTGGAGGCGGTGGGCTGGCTGTTCGCCGACGCGGAGATGACCGCGTCGCTGACCGAGCGTCTGCGAGCGCAGCTTGCCGAGACCGAGGAGCTGTTGCGCGACAGCGCAGGAGCCCGACGGCTACCTCGACTCGAACTTCCAGGTCCGCTTTCCGAGTCAGCGGTTCGTCCAGCTCGACTGGGGTCATGAGCTCTACTGTGCGGGTCATCTGATCCAGGCGGCGGTGGCAGTGCACCGCTCGACGGGCGACGGTGGTCTGTTGCAGGTGGCCCGGAGATTCGCCGACCTGGTGGTGGACAGCTTCGGGAGCGAAGCGGGGAAGATCGACGGCATCTGCGGCCACGCCGAGATCGAGACGGCGCTGGTCGAGCTCTACCGCGAGACCGGTGACGAGCGCTACCTCGCGACAGCTACCTACTTCATCGACCGGCACGGGTACGGGCTGCTCGGTGACGGCCGCTTCGGTCGGCACTACTGGCAGGATCACACGCCGGTGCGGAAGGCGACCGGAGTCGCGGGACACGCCGTCCGGCAGCTCTACCTGCTGGCCGGGGTTGCGGACGTGTACGCCGAGACCGGCGACGAGTCGCTGCGGGAGGCGGCCGAGCGGCTGTGGGCGGAGATGGCGGCGACGAAGACCTACCTGACCGGCGGGGTCGGCGCCCACCACACCGACGAGGCGTTCGGCGACCCGTACGAGCTGCCCAGCGAACGCAGCTATTGCGAGACCTGCGCGGCGATCGCGTCGATCATGTTTTCCCAGCGGATGCTGATGATCACCGGAGAAGCAAAGTACGCCGATCTTCTGGAGCGCACGCTGTACAACGGATTTCTGGCCGGCACGTCGCTGGACGGACAGCGCTACATCTACGCCAACCCGCTTCAGGTCCGCGACGACCACCTCGGGGCCGGGAGCGACCAGGACTACCGCCGGATCCCCTGGTTCCACTGTGCATGCTGCCCACCGAACGTGATGCGGCTCGTGGCCTCGCTCGAGCATTACGTGATGCTGGTCGGCGACGCGGGTCTGGCGCTGCACCAGTACGTCGAGGGCAACTTCACAGCCCGAGTGGGTGGGGCCGAGGCCACTCTCGACGTGGCCACCGACTATCCGTGGGACGAGACGGTGCGGGTGACGGTGACCCACACGCCGGAGAAGCCTTGGGAGCTGGCCCTGCGGGTGCCCGAGTGGGCGAGCGCAGCGACCCTGACCGTGGACGGCGTGGCGGTCGAGGAGCCCGCCGAGGGTGGCTGGTGGCGGGTGACGCGATCCTGGCGACCCGGTGCGGTGGTCGTGCTCACCCTGCCTCTGGCGGCGAGGTTCACCAATTCTGACCCCCGTGTCGACGCCACACGGGGAGCCGTGGCCGTCGAACGCGGTCCGCTGGTCTATTGCCTGGAGGGCGTCGACCACCCCGGACGACGGCTGGACGACCTCGTCGTCGACCCCACGGTCGATCCCGAGGTCAGCGCGGGCCACGGCGTCCTCGGCGGCGTCACGATCCTGACCCTCGGCGGCCGGGTTCGCTTCCGGCCGACGGGAGAATGGTGGCCTTACCGCCCGCACGCCGCAGACGTCGACGCCACCGACCCGACCGAGCAGGTGCAGCTGACGGCGGTCCCGTACTACACCTGGGGCAACCGGGGCGCCGGAGCGATGCGCATCTGGGTACCGTCGCGGTAGCGGTCAGACCGGCCTGGTGTTGGACAGACGAAGAACGGGCCGGCGACTCAGGCTTCCGAAACGGACGGATCAGCTCCTGGCAGGTTGAGCAGCTTCAGCCGCTCATAGGCACCCTTGATGTGCTTGTCGATCGCTTGGCGAGCGATCTCGGGATCGCCCAGCGACAACGCATCGCGAAGCTCGCGATGCTCGGAAAAGCCCACCTCACCGAAGTCGGGGAAGGCGACGTTGCGGGCGCGCAGGAACACCGTCACTTGGCCACGGATGGACTCCCACACGCGTTGCACCCGGCTGTGCCCGGAGTACGCGTAGATCAGGTCGTGGAATTGCAGATCGGCCCGTACGGCGTCATCCGGTCCGTCGGTGGTGTCGACGTGCCGCATCTGGTCGAGGACGGCGTCCATCTTCTGCAGCCCCTCCTCGCCCATACGCGTGCACGCCCGTTCGGCGGCGAGCTGCTCGATTGCCTTGCGCAATGTGTGGACTTCCTCGACGTCGGCACGGGTAAGGGTGTTGACGAAGGCTCCGCGGTGACGACGGAGCTCGACATGCCCCTCAGCCTCGAGTTGAGCGAACGCCTCCCGGATGGGTCCGCGGCTCACCTTCAGCGCGGCGGCCAGTTCGGCCTCCCTCAGGTGCTCCCCGGGTTGCAGCTCGCCGTTGGTGATCATGTCCCGCAGCATGTTGGTCACCAGGTCGCCCAGGGCCGGCTGCAGATGGTGAGGGAGCACGAGGCCTTCTCGGATCACAGCGGTCCTTTCACATAGAGACGCCTTGTTCGAGCGCTCCCCGGAGGCACAGAGTAATCAGTCAGAAGAGTGATCGTCAACAGTAGATTGTTAACGATTTACTATTGACAATCTGTGAAGGCGTCGCCAAGACTCGGGGCTACCAACTCCGGGGAACCGGGCATCGACCCCGGTGCCCGGAGATCCGATCAACCAGGGAATGCGAGCACTGACGTGAGCACCGAGGTGATCCACACCAGCCGAACCAGATTGGGCCCCTTCCCGCCGGCCGCGCCCAGCGACCCGAACGCTCCGCATGTGAGCCGGGCGAGCATCGCCGTCGACGCCTCGATCGACCAGGGGCCGGTCGCGCGCGTTTGGGAGAGCATCGGTTACGACGAGATCAACTGGACCTACACCCCGACCGGCACGCCGGCTGCTGCAGACGTTCTCGGGCATCTCGGGCAACAGCTACTTCGTGCGCCCGCACTACGTCTTCTGCTCCGGCAGCGGCTTCGGCATTCCGCACTGGGGTTCGGGCAACGTCTACCACGAGGACCGAGCAGGGGGAGCCCTACTACGACTTCACGATCGTCGATCCAGGCCTACGACGCGATCGTCGATGCCGGGCACCACGTTCTCGTCGAGCTCGGCTTCACCCCGCGCGATCTCCTGCCCCCCGAGGCCGAGGAGCTGAAGGTTCGTGACCAGCCCCACGACGTACACCTCCTACGAGGCCGGCGCCTGGGGCTACCCGCCGCGGGACTACGACAAGTGGGCCGGTCTGGTCGAGGCGCTGGCTCGGCACTGCCTCGAACGCTACGGCGAGGAAGCGGCGTCGGCCTGGCTGTGGGAGCTGTGGAACGAGCCGGACATCTTCTACTGGCGCGGCACGCCCGGAACAGTTCAACGAGCTGTACACCGTGACGGCCCGGGCCGTCCGCAACGTGCTGCCGAACGCCAAGGTCGGAGGCCCCACGGTGACCAGCGGCGGCCTCGAGTTCCTGCGGCAGCTTCCTGGACTACACCGCCGAACGCGGGGAGCCGCTGGACTTCGTCTCCTTCCACACCAAGGGCAGTCGGTTCCCCACCCGGGAGTACGGTCCGATCGGGGCCCCGCCTCGCCGAGCAGCTGAACCCGTCGACGACCAAGATGCTCTTCGACTTGCGCAGCTTCAACCGCGCGATCGCCGAGTACGAGCAGTACCGCGACCTGCCCGCGATCGTCGACGAGTGCGATGCGGCCGTACCGGCGCACTACGGTCGCTACGACAACGCGAACTACGACTTCCAGAACACGGAGTACTACCCGGTCTTCCAGGTGAAGCTGATGAAGAAGATCCTGGACCTCAACGCGACCGAGACGGTCCAGGTCGAGCAGGCCACGTCGTGGAGCTTCTACTTCGAGGGTGAGCGCTACTTCGAGGGCACACGGTCGTTCCTGACCGCCGGAGGCGTCGAGAAACCGTTCCTGAACGCCTACCGGATGTTGGCGCGCTTGGGCGCAACGGCGGGTGGCTCGCCACGTCCGACGCGGCGTGGGAGATCGGCGAACTGGACGAGACGGACGGATCGAGCATGCCGGAGGAGGTCGACGCGCTCGCCACACGCGCCGACGACGGCACGGTCGCCGTGCTGGTCTGGCGGCACACCGACGACCAGTACCAGACCGACGAGCGCCGAGACCGCGGTCGGAGATCACGCTGAGCGGGCTGCCCGACGGGGAGTATCGGCTGACGCACTTCCGGATCGACGGCGACCACAGCAACTCCCACACCGTCTGGACGTCGCTGGGAGTCGCCGCAGGACCCGACCGAAGAGGAGCTGGCGACGATCAAGGCCGCCAGGGCCTGGAGGAGGTCGAACCGGCCAGGACCGTCCAGAGTGCACAAGAACAAGGACAGCTCAAGGTCGACGTCCGGCTGTCGCTGCCCGCCGCCTCGTTGTTGATCTTCAGCCCGAGCGCTGGACAGCCGTCATGACGCACAGCGGCGCCCAGGTCACGTTCAACAACGGCGTGGAGATACCGCAGGTCGGCTTCGGAGTCTTCCAGGTACCGCCCGAGGCTGCCCAACACGTGGTCGAGGAGGCGCTGGCCGCCGGCTACCGGCACATCGACACCGCTGCCGCGTACAACAACGAGGCCGGAGTCGGCGCCGCCATCAAGGCATCCGGACTCGACCGGCACGAGGTCTTCGTGACCACCAAACTCCGCAACGGCGATCAGGGATTCGACCAGGCGCTGCAGGCCTACGTCGGCTTCCTGCCGCAGGCTGGGGATGGACTACGTCGATCTCTACCTCATCCACTGGCCGTACCCCATGGCCGACGCCTACGTCGCCAGCTGGCGCGCTCTGGAGCAGCTCTACGCCGACGGCGGCGTCCGGGCGATCGGAGTGTCGAACTTCTTGATCGAGCACCTCGATCGGTTGGCCGACGAAACCGAGGTCACGCCCGCCATCAACCAGATCGAGCTGCACCCGACGTTCCAGCAGTCCTACCTCGCCGAGGCGTGCCGATCACGGTCGATCGCCGTGGAGGCCTATAGCCCGCTCGGACAAGGCGCGGACTTGACCGATCCTGCGGTGGTCGTCGATCGCCGAGGGATACGGCACCACTCCCGCCCAGGTCATCCTGCGCTGGCACCTCCAGCGCGGACACATCGTGATCCCGAAGGCCAGCTCCGGGGACCACCTTCGCGCGAACCGTGACCTCGACGGCTTCACCCTCACGGCGCAGGAGATGAACGCGATCACCGCAATCGACACCGGACAACGGATCGGCAGCGACCCCAAGACGTTCGCCCTCAGTCAAATCCGGTAGCACTCAGCGTCGGCCCGCCCGGTCGGCCGTAGCCACACCCCCACCGTTACGCGACCCGTTCGAAAGCTGGTTCTGCAGATGGCGACTACGACCCAAGAGCAGCCGCAGGGGCCGCCTCGAGGCCCCGCGCTGGCCGAACCGCCGCCGGCGGGGAAGGCGCGCGCCCGCCGCAATCAGGCCCTGTGGATCTGGCTCTTCCTGCTGCCGACCGTCCTGCTCTACGGCGTGTACACGATCTACCCGATCGTGGCGAGCTACTGGTACTCGCTCGTGCGCTGGAACGGCTTCGGCGCCGAGCAGGAATTCGTCGGGTTCAGCCAACTACCGCCAGGTATTCGCCGACCCACTGTTCTGGAACTCGTTCAAGATCACGCTGCTCTTCATGCTCCTGGTGGCCCCGGCCAGGATCATCTTGAGCTTCCTGCTGGCGATCGTGCTGAACTCCCCGAAGCTGCCGCTCTCGAAGTTCTTCCGCACCGTCTTCTTCCTGCCGGTGGTCACCACGACAGCGATCGTCGGTGTGGTGATGCAGTTCATCCTGGACCCGGCCAGCGGACCCGTCAACGCGATCCTCCAGGCTCTGGGGTTCCCGGGGGGCGTCAACTTCCTCGGCGACTCCAACACGGCGCTGATCACCGTCTCGGTCGTGTACGTCTGGAAGTTCTTCGGCATCACCCTGGTCTACTGGTTGGCCGCCCTTCAGACCATCCCGCAGGAGATCTACGAGGCGGCGCGAGTCGACGGCGCCGGCGCGGTGCAGATCTTCTTCCACATCACGGTGCCTCTGCTCAAACCGTTCGTGATCATCATTTCCCTGCTTGACGATCGAGGACACCTTCCGGGCCTTCGACCTGATGCAGACCATGACCGCGGGCGGACCCTTCTTCAGCACCGAGATCATCGAGATCTACATCTACCGCTGGGCCTTCGCTGCTTCGATCCCCCAACTCGGGCACGCATCCGCTGCGGCCGTGTTGTTCGGTGCCTTCGTGTTCGTCGTGGGCCTGATCCAGCTCTGGGGCGTGTTCGCCGCGCGACGGATGAGAAGGGAGCAGTGATGGCCGCCACCGCTACGACCGGGCCCGCGGGCGGAAGACGTCGGATGACGGCGGCGGCCGTGCTTCGACGACTCCCCTGGTGGCTCGCCGTGGCCTTTCTTGGTCGGAGTCGCCGTCCTCTGGGTGTTTCCCGTTCCTCTGGATGGTCTCTGCTTCGCTGAAGGACAACATCGAGGTGTTCTCGGCCGGCTTGAGCCTGATCCCGAGCGAGCTTCGTCTGGGAGAACTACAGCCGAGCGTGGGAGGACGCCAACTTCGGGCGCTACCTGATCAACACCGTGATCGTGACCCTCTGGACCGTCGTCATCGTGACGTTGCGGTCGGCAGCCTGCGGCTACGTGCTCGGCCGCTACCGGTTCCGCGGGTCGAAGCTCATCATGGGGATCCTCGTCGCCACGCTCTTCGTGCCGACCGGATACACGATCATCCCGATCGTGCAGGTCTCACTGCAGCTCGGTGTCATCGAACTCACTGACCGGCATGATTCTCGCCTTGAGCGGCGCAGCCAACGTGTCGGCCATCCTCATCTACGCAGGCTATTTCCGGCAGCTGCCGAAAGAGCTCGAAGAAGCCGCCGTCGTCGACGGCGCCGGCTTCCTGCGCGTCTTCTTCTCGATCATGTTCCCGCTCGCCATGCCGGTCACGGCGACCGTCGCTCTTCTCACGTTCCTCGGGACGTGGAACGCATTCTTCCTCCCTCTCGTGTTCACCTTCGGCCGACCGGAGCTGCGAACGGTGAGCGTGGGCATGCAGGCGTTCGTCGGCGAGAACGCTGTCGACTGGTCCGGCATGGCCGCTGCCGGCGTCATCTCGATTCTTCCGGTCGTCGTCTTGTTCTTCTTCCTCCAGCGCTTCTTCGTCGAAGGCATCGCCGGGGCAGTCAAATCCTGATCGGCCGTCCGACACGGCCCGTTCTCTCACCGAAAGGAAACTCCCGAATGAGCAATCTCACCCGTCGTCGCTTCCTCCAAGGCACCGCCGCGCTCGCGCTGGCCACAGCGGCCGGCTGCAGTTCATCCGGCTCCGGCAGCGGAGCCGGGGGGGCCGGCAACGCCCTGTCCTGGTGGGATCACTTCAGCTCCTTCCAGCCGCTGAACGACGATTGGGCCAAGACCCAAGCCACCGCCATCGGCAAGCCGGTGACCCACACCTACTACGAGGCTTCGAAGGCACCAGAGGCGCTGCAGGTGGCCAATCAGGCGCAACAGCTGCCCGACGTGTACTCGAACGTGCTCGGCGTCCCCTTGGCCCTGCTCGTCAAGGACAAGTGGGTGCACGAGCTGGAGCTCTCCGCTGAAGCCAAGGCCCGGCTCCCCAAGGGTGTCCTCGCCGAGGGGATCACCAGCCTCGACGGCAAGATCTACGGGTTCCCGTTGTTCAGCTTCCGGCAGTACACGGCCTGCACCTGGTTCAACATCGACCACTTTGCCAAGGCGGGCCTCGATCCGAACAAGCCGCCGGCCAACTACGACGAGTTCCGCGCCGCTTGTCAGCAGTTGAAGGGCGCCGGCGTTGTCCCGATGACGTTGGCCCTCGGAGCCGACGGTGGGCGGGTCCGGGACGAGATGGACGACATGGCCCAGACCGGCGGTTTTCCCGGCTATCAGGGCGTGGTCTTCACCACCGGTGAATACCGATACCACGACGACGCGTACGTGAACGGCATCGAGTTCTGGAAGGAGTTGTACGACGGGGGGTTCATGCTCCCGGGCACGAACAACCTCAGCGTCGTCAACGCCCGCACCCGATACGCCTCCGGCGCGGTGTGCTTCTTCATCGACGGTCCGTGGCTGCCCGGCGGCTCCAAAGTCCTCCAGCCGTCGTTCCTGCCGAAGATCGGCGGTGGCCCGATCCTCACCGCAGAGACCAGGAACAACGGTGGCGACCTACCGCGGGCTTCCCGCGCCCACGTACTTCGTCTCCGGGTCGTCGAAGGATCCCGCGAACGGGACCCGCCTCGTCGAGTCGTTCTCCGAGCCGGAGTACCTGCGACGTATGACCGAGGCGATGGACCAGCCGCCGATCGATGTCGACGTCATCGCGACTGCGGACGTCATCGAGCCGTACAAGCAGATGATCAACCGGTTCAAGGAGCAGGTGTTCCAGATGCCGCAACCGATCGTCCGGAATCCGGAGATCGCCGCAATAGACGCCCTGCGCAAGCCCGTCACACCCCACCTCGGACAGATCATCCAGGGATACCTCGGTGGCGACATCACCGACCTGCGGGCGGCGCTGAAGAAGCTCAGCGACGGCTACGAAGCTGATCGTGAGCAGGCGTTCAAGGCTGCCAGCGCCGACGGTGCCAAGGTGTCGATGGACGACTACGCCTTCCGCGATTGGAAGCCGGGCCAGGACTACGCCTACCAGCAGTAGCCGCTCTCCGACCACCGCGACCGAGCCAAGGTGGCGATGAGCCGCTTGCTGGACGATCCCGGGCCTGCGCCAACGCTCGCCTCCCCTTGAGGCCGGCCCAGAGACAGAGGAACTCCTCCCATGACCACTCCCTTTCCCGAGCAGCGCACCGCAGTGTTGACGGGCGCCGGCAGCCCGCGCGGCATCGGCCGTGCCACCGCCCACTATCTGGCCGAGCGGGGATGGCACATCGGAATCATCGACCTCGACCCGATCGCCGCGAAGGAAGCGGCGACGGAGGTTGCGCACGACCACGGCGTGAGCGCTTCCGGAGTCGGTGCTGACGTGTCCATCAACAGCGAGGTAAGGGCTGCCGTCGACCAGCTCGAGGACGAACTGCCTCAACTCGTCGCCCTCGTGAACTTCGCAGGCGTGTCCTCCCCTGTCCCGTACCTGGACCTGACCCCACAGGAGTGGGAGCGCGTGCTCTCGATCAACCTGGCCGGCGTTCATTGGGCTACCCGCCGGGTCGCCGAATCGCTGGTCCGCAACGGCGTCGGACGCTTGGTCGGCATCTCCTCGGTGTCCGCGCAGCGCGGAGGGGGAACCTACTCGAAGACACCATATTCAGCGTCGAAAGCCGGTGTTCTCGGACTCATGCGGTCCGTCGCCCGAGAACTCGGCCCGTACGGCATCACCGCGAATGTCATCGCCCCCGGTCCTATCGACACCGACATCATGGGCGGCGTGCTCAGCGAGGAACGCAAGAGCGCGATGGCCGCGGACGGCGTCTTGCCGCGGATCGGCAATCCGCGCGACATCGCGGCAGCCGTGAGCTATCTGATCAGCGAGGACGCCGGTTTCGTCACCGGCCAGACCCTCAACGTCGACGGAGGGCTCTACATGCATTGACACAGCACCCAGTGCAGGTTCGCCTGGGCAGGTCATAGACGTCGTGGAGGGAACCGCCCAGGACACCGCCCTCGCCGACGCGGAGGCTGAATACCGAAGGCTCTTGACGCAATAGCTGCGCGCAACATATCGGTAAACGCTTTCTCGGGTGACTTTTGGATTTGCGTGCAGTTATCGCGTCAAAGCCGACGACGCTGTCGGTGATCTCGCTCAGGCCGGCAGCGATGCATGGGTGCGGTCCTGGGCGGAACTGCTCGACCGGTTGGTGGCCGCCTCACGGTAGGAGCGCCCGGTAGAAGGGGTGCCGGGTCTTACTGCATGCCCTGGATGATCGACAGCGTCTTCGTAGCGGCGTCGGCGGAGCTGCTGCGGCCGAACAGCACGTCGGTGCCGACGGTGATGAACTCGACGGAGAATCCAGACGCGTTGGCCGGCGTGACCTGAGGCGATGCGACGAGTTCGGGGGTGATCGCCCGGGAGAAGTCGAGCGCGACCTTGCCCTGCGGGTCGAGTAGTGGCGCGACGGTTTCCTGGACCTCGGGGATCGCGGGAATGCCGCGTTCGGTTTTGAGGACCTTGGTCGCGGCCGGATCGGTCATCAAGAAGTCGACCAGCTTGGCGGCCGCCTCGGTCTGCTCGCCGCGGGCCGAGATCGACCAGTACATCGACGCCTTGTTGACCATGTTCGGCGACTCGCCGGTCTTCTGCGCGGGAAGGCGAAGCAGCTTCATTTCGGTCCCACTGGCGGTGCCGAAGGCCGAGACCTGAGAGTGGAACAGCAGGTGAAAGGCGGCCTTGTTGGTCGCGAACAGCGAGGCGTCGAGCGCTGCCGTGCTGTTCTCCACCTGGAGCTCAGCCTTGGGCGTGGCCTTGGTCTCGATCAGCTTGTTCGCGTAGTCGAAGTAGCTCGTGATGGTGGCAGCGCTCACCGGGGTCTGGCCGTCGGTGGGCCAGACTTCTTCGCCGTGCTGTCGTGCCCAGGCACCGAGTTCGGCGGGGCCGACACCGAACATGTCGAAGCCGTACACGCCCTTGGAGCCGAGCTTGGCGGTGACCTGTGCCGACACATCGGCAAGGTCGTCCCAGGTCCAGGTCTTGTCGTCCGGCATGGTCAGCCCGGCCTCTTGGAGGACCTTGGGATTGACGGCGACCGAGAAGTTGGCGGTGCCGACCGGGACGCCGACCAGCGTGCCGTCGACCTTGCCGGTGTCGAGCACCTTGGCATCCATCGCGGAGACGTCGAGCTGGTCCTTCACCGTGTCGAGTCCGAGCAGCGCGCCTCGACTCCCGTACGCCGCGATGTAGGCCTCGTCCATCTGGATCACGTCGGGGGCGTTGTTCCCCGCGGTGGCGGTGGCGAGCTTGTCCCAGTACGAGCTCCACTCGCTGTTCTCGATGCTCACTTTGATGTCGGGGTTCGCTGCCGTGAACGCGTTGACGGCTTCCTCGGTGAGCTTCATCCGCGAATCGTTGCCCCAGGTCGACATGCGCAGAGTCGTGCCGCCCTCCGACGTCGATCTGCTCTGGCTGCCGGGCGCGCAGGCCGTGGCGATCAGCAGGCAGCCGAGCGCGATCACGACGGTGACGGCGCGGCGCCAGGGGGATGACTGAATGGACATGAGGACGAGGCCTTTCTCGGTGGGGGAGCGCCCGGCGGGGAGTCGTGGCGAAAATCGGGAACGGCGGCTACGGAATGCTCAGCCGCGCGGAGACGAGGTCGGCGGCGAGCCCGCCGTCGAGACGGTGGTAGAAGCTGCGATCGGGGGTCAGGTCACGGCGGCGAATGGTCTCGCGTTCGATGGAGGAGGCGTACAGCGCGGTGACGAATTCCATCGTGGGCCGGGTGCTGGCCAACGTGGTGTCGTGCGGTCGGCCGGCGAGAAGGTCGTCGATCAGCCGGTTGATCTGGGCTGCGTGGTTGGAGGGCAGATCGACGTCGGCCGACGCTTTCCAGATGTCGTCACCATCGTCGGAAGTGGCGGCCGGGCTTTGGCCGTTGCTGCCGGCCAGACCGGGATCACGGCCGTTGTTGGCGGCGGCAGCGGCGTCGGGGGTGGGGGACCAGGACCAGTCGGCGTCGCGGTAGCCGTACAGGTGGTTGACCTCGAGGGTGCCGCCCGTGGTGTCGATCCGGATCCGGCTGAGTTCTCGTGGGGAGAGCAGGCTGGTGACGACCGAGCCGAGGGCGCCACTGGCGAAGGTCACGACGGCCATCGACACGTCCTCGAACTCGATCGGCCGCGCGATCCGAGCCGCCTTCGCGTCGAGGCTGTCCCACTCCCCCATCAGGTGCAACAGCAGGTCGATCTGATGGATGGCGTGCCCGAGCGTCGGACCTCCGCCCTCACCGGCCCAGTTGCCGCGCCAGTCCGGCAGGAAGTAGCTGTCCGGGCGATACCAGAGGGTCTCGCAGACCGCGACCTGCGGGGCGCCGAGGGCACCCGAAGCCAGCAACCGATGGGCGCGCCGGGCGCCGGAGCCGTGCCGGTGCTGGAAGACGACGTAGACCGACCCCGCGCTGGCCGCCTCGGCGGCGGCGAGCACGTCCATCTCGGCCAGGTTGATCGTCGGCGGCTTTTCCAACAACACGGAGCAGCCCGCCTCCAGCACGTCCGCGGTCACCGCCGTGTGACTGCCGGGCGGCGTGGCGACCGAAACCAGGTGGGGTGCCTGGTCGGCCAGCTCGCCCAGTGTGCGGTACGCGGTCGTGCCGTGCTCGGCGGCGAAGGTCGCAGCCCGGCCGGCGTCGATGTCGAAGACGCCCACCAGCTCGGCTCGCGGATGGGCGAGGTAGGCGCGGACGTGGGAGCGGGCGATCGATCCGCAGCCCACGATGCCGATCCGCAGCTTCGGGTCGGGAGATGCGGCGTTCACTCCGCGTACCCCCGTTTCACCGCGCCCTGCTGGGCGGTGATCGCGAGCCGCATGACCTCGAAGGTGTGCCGCTGCGGGCAGGCGGTTTCGGTGCGGTTTACCACGTCGTGCACGAGGGCGGGGTAGTAGGGCAGCTGAACGTCGGAGCAGTCGACGTACTCGGTGCCGGCGGCGTCGACCACGAAGAGGTGGTCTTTGCCGGGCCGACCGGCGATGTCGACGTACTTCCGGAGCTCGAGGTAGCCCTCGGTGCCGAGGATCACCAGCCGGCCGTCGCCCCAGGTCGGCAGGCCCTGCGGGGTGTACCAGTCGACCCGGACGTAGCCATGGGCGTTCTCCGACCGCAGAGTCGTCTCGCCGAAGTCCTGCATGCGCGGGGAGTCGGGGTGGGTGTAGTTGGCGACCGTGCTGGAGACGACCTCGGCCGTCTCGGAACCGGTGTAGAAGAGGAACTGGTCGAACTGGTGGCTGGCGATATCGGTGATGATGCCGCCGGTTCGGTTCCGGTCGTAGAACCAGTCGGGTCGTCCGGCGCCACCGGCGAGGTGGGCGCGGTCGCCCTCGCGGTGCGGCCCGAGTCCGAGAGTCTGGACGACCCGGCCGATCCGGCCGGCGCGGACGAGCTCGCCGGCCTTGACCGCGCAGCGCACCTCGAATCGTTCGGAGAAGGTGACCGACCAGAACTGTCCAGATTCCGCAACCGCCTGCTCCAGGTCGGCGAGCTCGTCCAGGGTGATGCAGCCGGGCTTGTCGACCACCACGTCCTTGCCGTTACGCAACGCGGTGAGCGCGATCGCGGCGCGCCGGTCGGGGACGGCGGCGGTGACGATCAGGTCGATCGACGCGTCGCTCAGGAGATCGGACGGGTCGTCGCGCCACTCCACGTCGGACCACCTCTCGCGACAGGCTTGCGCGATCGCCGCGGCCTTGTCGTCGGAGGAGAACCCCACGAGCTCGCAGCCCTGGCCCAGGAGGCCTTCGATCTGCCCGAAGGCGTGGGCGTGGTCCAGGCCGACGACGGCGAACCGGATGGGCCGATCTCCGAGGTGTGCGGTGGTCACCGTTGTTCAGTCCTCTGTTCGCGAGAAGTGTGTTCACTCTGAAAGTGATCGATAATTATCTGCCTATGCGCTACTGTAGTGATCGATCACTATCGTTGTCAACGACTCTTCGGGTTCTCTTCGAAAGGCAGTTACATGGCGCAGAAGCGGGCCACCATCTATGAGGTGGCGGCGCTGGCGGGCGTGTCCCACCAGACCGTTTCGCGCTACCTCCGCAACAACGGCGGGCTGAAGCCGGCCACGGTGACGAAGGTGCAGACGGCGATCGAGGAATTGAACTACCGACCCAACCTGATCGCCCGCTCGATGCGGACCCGCCGCACCGGCCGGATCGCCATCCTGCTGCCCGCAGCGACGACCAGCCTGCCACTGCGGTTGATGTCTGCGGCTGCGGGCGCCGCCCACGCCGCCGGGTACGCGATCGACATCCTCGGCCTCGAAGGACCGGGGAGCGACCGGATCCTTCGGGCCCAGGAGCTCGCCGAGTCCGGTGAGTTCGAGGGGATCCTGGCGCTGGCTTCGCTTGGCGACGGGCTGTCGCCAGGCTCCACCACCTCGATCGTGGTCGTCTCCGACTACGACGACGAACTGCGCGGACTCGGTGCCCTGGCCGACGGGGCGGCCTGCGAGGCGGTCGTGCAGATGCTGGTCGAGCTCGGCCACACCCACTTCCTCCATCTCGCCGGCGCGCAGGACTACGCCTCCGCCCGGAATCGGCGCAAGACATTCGTCGACAGCACCGCGAAGCTGGAGGTGTCCGGAACCGTGATGAACGGCGACTGGAGCGGGCAGTCCGGATACGACCGGGTGATGGCCCTTCCCGTCGATACGCCGATCACCGCCGTCGTCGCCGCCAACGACCTCGTGGCCACCGGAGCGATCCGGGCCGCTCTGAGCCGCGGATGGAAGGTGCCCGACGACCTCAGTGTGTTCGGCTGGGACGACTACGAAGTCTGTCGCTTCAGCACACCCTCGCTGTCCACGGTCGCCATAGATCGCGAACGCCAAGGACATGAGGCCATGGGCCGGCTGATCGCTCTCATCCGCGGCACCGAGCCGCCGTTGCCCGATGCCACCTCCTTGCACACCGTCATTCCCCGCGAGTCCATCGGTCCCGCTCCCACCGAGCGGAAGCGGCTCCGAGCGGCCGCTCGCCCCGCGCTGTCGACTCTGGATCCGAAGGTGGAGAGCCCGTGAAGATCATCGACGCGAGGGTGGTCGTCTCCTCGCCAGGCCGCAACTACGTCACCTTGATCATCGAGACCGAGGGTGGCGTGACCGGCATCGGCGACGCCACGCTCAACGGTCGCGAGCTCGCGGTGGCCTCCTACCTTCGTGATCATGTCTGTCCCCTGCTGATCGGCCGGGACGCCCACCGGATCGAGGACACCTGGCAGTACCTCTACCGGGGCGCCTACTGGCGGCGCGGCCCGGTGACCATGACCGCGATCGCTGCCGTCGACGTCGCCCTGTGGGACACCAAGGCGAAGGTCGCCGGTATGCCGCTCTACCAATTGCTCGGCGGCGCGGCCCGGGACGGGGTCCTGGTCTACTGTCACGCCAGCGGGTCCACGTTGGACGAGCTCAGCCAGGACGTCCAAGATCATCTCGACCTCGGGTATCTGGCCATCCGCGCCCAGGCCGCCATCCCGGGCCTGGAGAAGACGTACGGCATCGCCCCGGCCGACGGCAAGATCTATGAGCCGGCCAGCGGCAACCTGCCACAGGAGGACATCTGGGAGACCAGCTACTACCTCGACTTCGCGCCGCAGATGATGGCCCATCTCCGCTCCGAGTTCGGGAACGCGGTGCACCTGCTGCACGACGTCCACCACCGGCTGACGCCGATCGAGGCCGGCCGGCTCGGGGCCGAGCTCGAGCCGTACCGGATGTTCTGGATCGAGGATCCGACACCGGCCGAGGATCAGAGCGCGTTCCGGCTGATCCGACAGCACACGACCACTCCCCTCGCCGTCGGCGAGGTCTTCAACAGCATCTGGGACTGCCAGCAGTTGATCACCGAGCGGCTGATCGACTACATCCGCACGTCGGTGTCCCACGCCGGCGGTATCACTCACCTGCGCCGGATCTTCGCTCTGGCTGACCTGTACGGCGTCCGCTCCGGCTCCCACGGACCCGGCGACCTCTCCCCGATCGCCACGGCCGCCGCCTTGCACGTCGACCTGTCGATCCCGAACTTCGGAATTCAGGAATACATGGGGCATCGCGAAGAGGCACACGAGGTGTTCGGCACGAGCTACACGTTCAGGGACGGCTACATGCATCCGGGAGATGAACCGGGGCTCGGCGCCTCGTTCGACGAAGACGCGGCAGCCCGGTTCCCGTACGATCCGAAGTACCTGCCGGTGAACCGCCGCCGAGACGGATCGGTACACGACTGGTGAACGAATCCACGACCAGTCCATCGGACTTCGACGTCGTCTGCCTCGGTGAGGTGCTGCTCGAAGTCGCGACGCAGGAACCGTTCGGCCACGATGTCCCGGCCGTGCTCGGAATCTCCGGCGATGCACTGAACGTGGCGGCCGCGGCGGCCGCCGCGGGTGCTCGGACCGGCTTGATTGCCGTGCTCACCGACGACGACCTCGGCCACTCCATCGCGGCTCGGGTGACCGAACTGGGTGTCTCGACCGAGCTGCTGCGCTTCGCCCCGGGTCAGCAAGGCGTCTACCTGGTGCACAGCGATCCCGACGGACAGAGAGAAGCGTTCTACGCGCGGACGGGCAGTGTCGGGTCCAGCCTCGGGCCGGATGATCTTCCGCTCCGCGTGATCGAGCGAGCCGGCGCGGTCGTCGCCAGCGGTGTCGCATGCGCGATCTCCGAGCAGACGCGGGCGGCCGTGCTGGACGCCGCCCGGACCGCACGGCGGTTCGTCTACGACCCCAACCACCGGCCACGGCTGGCCGGGGCCGCCGCCGCCGCCGACACGCTCGCCGAGTTGGCCCCGCGGTGCTGGCTGGTGACGCCGTCCTTCCCCGGCGAGACCACGGCCCTGCTCGGCGCCGACACCGCCGTCGAGGCTGGCCATCGGCTGCGTCAGCTCGGTGCCCAGAACGTCGCTGTCACGTGCGGTGCCGAAGGGGTCCAGCTGGTCACTCCGAACGCAAGTGCCTGGGTCACCGCGATTCCGGCGCCCGTGGTCGTCGACCAGACCGGCGCCGGCGATGCGTACGTGGGCACCCTCACCACCCGGCTGGTGCTCGGCGACGACATCGACTACGCCGCCCGCCAAGCCGCAGCAGCGTCGTCGCTGGTCGTCGGCGGCCGCGGCGGCACCGGCGTGATCCCCACCCTCGACGAGACCCGGGAGCACCTGGCGGCCGCGATCACGGCGCCCGTCGGATGACGAGCCTGCTCGACCTCTCCCCGGTGATCCCGGTCGTCACCATCGACGATCCGGCCAATGCCGCGCCCGTGGCCCACGCACTGCTCGCCGGCGGCATCGCCGTCATCGAGCTGACCCTGCGGACCGAACGGGCGCTCGAGGCGCTGAGCGTGATCGCGGCGGAGGCGCCGGACATCGAGCTCGGCGCCGGGTCCGTACTCACGCCCGAGCAGGCCGACCTCGCCCTTGCGCACGGCGCCCGCTTCCTGGTCAGCCCCGGGGCCGGTCCGCGGCTGCTGAAGTACCTGGCCGGCCTGGACGTACCGGTGTTGCCGGGCGTCGCGACCGCCAGCGAGGTGCTGACGGCCGTCGAGCACGGACTGACCGACCTGAAGTTCTTCCCTGCCGGAGCCGCGGGAGGGCCCGCCTTCCTGGCGGCGATGGCCGCGCCCGTGCCGGACGTACGGTTCTGTCCGACCGGCGGTGTGAGCGTGGACAATCTGACCGACTACCTCGCCCTGCCCAACGTTCCGTGTGTCGGCGGGAGCTGGCTCACGCCGGCCTCCGCGATCGCCGCCGCCGACTGGCACCGCATCACCACCCTGGCCTCCGCGGCACGCATCGCCACCCGGCCGACCGTCTGAGCGATCCCAGGAATCACAGCTGGGCGATCGCGGCGCGGAGGAACTCGTCCCGCATACCTGCGGCAAAGGGACTGTAGGACGCGGTGGGCGTGTTCAACGCGGCCACCGCGTCCCAGTAGGGCACATCATCGGCGCGCGCGTCGCTGGCCCGCTCCCAGCCCTGCAACGCGTACGTCGGAGCAGCGCCACCGTAGATGATCGCCACTTGCTTGCGCAGCTCGCCGAGATCAACACCAGGATGGCCGACGCCGGCCGTCTTCCAGTCGATCAGGGAGCGCACCCTGGCGCCGACGATCATGGTGTTACCCGGCCAGACGTCGCCGTGGACGAAGACGACCGGCCCCTCGGGCGGCGGGCTCGCTCGGACCCGCTCGTCCGCGACGTCGAGTAGTGCCGTGGTCGGCATGCGTCCTCGTCGACGGTCTTGGGCGAAGTCGTCGACCGCGATCGGCCGCGGCCGAAACGGCAGCTCCGGTCGCGGAGCGAGGCCGATGCGGTGGACCTGAGCGATCGCGGCGCCGGCCGCCCGGAGCAGCCCGATCGAACCTTGGGCCGGCCACCTGCTCGTGCCGGCGACCACCGTCTCCACCGTGGCCGGGACCCCGGCCTCGTGACCGCCGAGATCGGCTCCGAGCAGGCGGGGAGCCGGCAGTCCGTGTTTCTCGGCGACGGCGAGCGCCGCCGCGTTCGTCGCGATCTGATCGGGCGCGATCCGCGTGCTCGGAGTCCGCAGCACCACGGGCGACGAGGAGCCGTCGGCAGAGCGCAGATCGATCCACCACGGGCTCTCCCCGCCGTGCAGTGAACGAACGGTTGTCACCGTCACGCGCCGGCCGACCTGCGCCTGCACCCACGCGCGCGTCTGCTCGGCTAGAAGTCGATCGCTCTGCGCACCCGTCCCGCACTGGACGACCGTGATCCATGGACGGGTTGACGTCAAGCGTTTCCTAGGAGATCCTGCGGCGGTACGTGACCATCGCGAAGACGTACGCGACGATGAGGATGCCGACACACCAGGCCAGGGCGATCCAGATGTCGGTGCCGACCGGCTGCTGGGTGAACAGGTCGCGGATCGCGTTGACGATGGACGTCACCGGCTGGTACTCGGCGAAGGCGCGCACCGGGCCGGGCATGGTCTCGGTGGGCACGAAGGCCGAGCTGATGAACGGCAGGAAGATCAGCGGGTAGGAGAACGCGACGGCGCCGTCCGCGGACTTCGCGGAGAGACCGGGGATGACGGCGAGCCACGTCAACGCCAGGGTGAACAAGATCAAGATGCCGGCGACCGCGAGCCACGCCAGCACTCCCGCCCCCGAGCGGAACCCCATGACGAGGGCGACGAGCACGACGACGACGACCGAGACCAGATTGGCGACCAGCGAGGTCCCCACGTGCGCCCACAGCACCGACGACCGTGCGATCGGCATGGACTGGAATCGCTCGAAGATGCCGCTCTGCGTGTCCAGGAAGAGCCGGAAGGCGGTGTAGGAGACGCCCGAAGCGATCGTGATGAGCAGAATGCCGGGCAGCAGGTAGTTCACGTACGAATCCGACCCGGAGTTGATCGCGCCGCCGAACACGAAGACGAACAGCAGCAGAAAGGCGATCGGCATGATCGTGGTCGTGATGATGGTGTCCGGGCTGCGCAGGATGTGGCGCAGAGATCGTCCCTGCAGGACGGCGGTGTCGGCGAAGAAGTGCGTGGTCATCGTTACTGCCGTTGCGGTGATTGCGGCGCGTCGTCCGCGTCGTCGCCCCGACGATGGTGAAGAACACGTCCTCGAGGGTCGGCTGCTTCTCGACGTATTCGATCTTGGTGGGCGGGAGCAGCTGCTTGAGCTCGGCTCAGGGTGCCGTTGACGATGATCCGGCCCTCGTGGAGGATGGCGATCCGGTCGGCGAGTTGTTCGGCCTCGTCCAGATACTGCGTCGTCAGCAGCACCGTCGTGCCGTGCTCGGCGAGTTCCTTGACGGCCTGCCACACTTCGAGGCGCCCCTGGGGGTCGAGCCCGGTCGTCGGCTCGTCGAGAAAGATCGACCGGCGGGTTCCCGATGAGGCTCATCGCGATGTCGAGGCGGCGGCGCATGCCACCCGAGTACGTCGACACTCTCCGCCCGGCCGCGTCGGTCAGCTCGAAGCGCTCGGAGCAGGTCATCCGCGATCCTGCCCGGCTCCGAAAGGTGCCGCAACCGCGCGACCAGGACGAGATTCTCCCGCCCTGTGAGGATCTCGTCGACGGCCGCGAACTGCCCGGTGAGGCTGATGGACTCCCGCACGTCCGCCGCCTGCGTGGCGACGTCGAAACCGTTGACCTCGGCGGTCCCCGCGTCGGCCTCGAGCAGGGTGGACAGGATCTTCACGACCGTGGTCTTGCCCGCCCCGTTCGAGCCGAGCAGGGCGAAGATGCTGCCCCTCGCCACGTCGAAGTCCACACCGCGTAGCACCTGAAGGTCCTTGTACGACTTCTCCGCGCCCCGCACGTGGATCGCCGCTGCCTGTGCGGCGGTCATGAGTCCGCTTCCTTTCCGTCGTCAGTTCGGTTGTCGCCGACGAGGCTGTCGATCGTCTTCGCCAGGCGCTCGCGCTCCTTGTCGATCCACTGCCTGCCGGAGTAGGCCTGCGCGAAGCTCTCGGCGAACTCGACCGGGTCGTCCCCGACGATCGCGCGCACCGGGGTTCCGTCGGCGGCCGCGCGCTCCCAGAGGTCGGCGAAGTCGCCGATCATCGCGACGATGGTGTCGCCTGCGGTGAAGCCCCCGTAGTACATGAAGTACCGCTGGAACGCCTTCGCGGCGGTGCCGTACGGTTCCGGGAGGGCCTCGAGGCGGGCCTTGCCCTGCCGGTACTGTTTCTTCTGCTCGAGCGATCCCGTGACGGTCTCGATCCACTTTGCGGCCATGATCACTTCTCTCTTTCGTGGAGCTGTTCCAGTCGTTCTGTGAGGAAGCCCCACGTCCTCCAGAACTCGTCGAGGTAGTCCTGTCCCTGCGCGTTGAGGGCATACACCTTGCGCGGAGGCCCCTTCTCCGACGGCACCTTCTCCACGTCGACGAGGCCACGCTGTTCGATCCTGACCAGCAGGGCGTAGACGGTGCCTTCGGCGATGTCGGTGAACCCCTGCTCCCGCAGCCAGGCCGTGATCTCGTACCCGTACGCGGATCGGACGGACAGGATCGCGAGGACGATGCCCTCCAGTGTGCCCTTGAGCATCTCCGTCATCTGCTTGCCCACGGAACACCTCCTCCAGCTACTAAGCGTTACTGACTACTAGTAGATAGTAACACTGATTAGCGGGCGCGCAAGCTCCCGTCGTCACGCAGCCGCCGCTACGCTTTGGCAGGTGAGCAGGATCTTCTCCACCAGCTTCGCCTCGGTCTATCCCCACTACGTGACCAAGGTGGAGAAGAAGGGGCGAACGAAGGCCGACGTGGATCAGGTCATCGGATGGCTCACCGGCTTCGACGAGTCCGTATTGAGTGACCACCTCGCGGCGGGCACGACGTTCGAAGACTTCTTCGCCGAAGCACGACTCAACCCGAAGGCCTCATCGATCACCGGGTCGGTGTGTGGAGTGCGCGTGGAAGCCATCGAGGATCCCCTCATGCAGCAGATCCGCTACCTGGACAAGCTGGTCGACGAGCTCGCCAAGGGAAGGCCGATCGAGAAGGTCCTGCGCACGTAGCCCATCAGCCTTCGCGGGGACGGCCTTGACGTAGCGGAGGTACTGCCATGCATCCAGAGCGCGGAGGTAGAGCCGGGCCGGCACCGGCAGGCGGGCGAACGTCTCGTTGCTCTCCTCCGGTGTGGTGCACGTGTACTCCGCGCAGGTACAGCCGGAGATGGCGGCTCAGGACCGCCGCACGTGCGGCATCCCCGTCCCGCACACCCTGAATGAGCGAAGGCAGCAGCCCGAGCTCACGGCGGAACCCGCGGTGCACGACGATCATGTCGTGCACGTCGGTCAGCTGGCCCTCGCGCGGTCGAAAGATGTCGCTCACCTGGCCAGCATCCCGCTCGACGTCGCTCAGTGCCAGAGGGATCGAACCGCGTTCCCCACCCCGGCCAATCAGTAGTGAGCTGCGGATCTCCGTACTCGGTGCGGATGCCCGCTCACCGCGTCACCCACGACGCTGAGGAACAGCCGGCCGCACGCCGCCTGCACAGAACTCACCACGCCGCCGCGCCGCGGACCGCATCGTAAGGAGCCGAATGTGCCTACCCTCACGCGCAGGATCAGCCTCGTCCTGCTCTCGACCGTCAGCCTCGCAGTGGGTCTCCTCCTCCCCGGCTCGGCGCACGCTGTCCCGGACTGCGACGTGCCGAACCCGCCACCCGTCTGCAACGGCGGCTCCGAGCCGACGCCGCCAACGCCGCCGACCCCGGTCGCCCCGCGCACGAGTGGCGATTTCGACGGAGACGGCCGCGCCGACATCACCGTGTACCGGCGCTCCGACCGCACCTGGTACACAGTCGGCAGCAAGACCGGGGCGCCGCTTCCTGCGGTTGCGTTTCCCCATGGCTTCACCGGCGACAGCGACACGGTTGCGCCGGGCCACTTCAACGCCGACGCCCGCGCCGATCAGGCGCTGTTCGTGCGGCACACCGTCGACTTGCCGTTCGACGGTGCCATGGCCTGGCGCTCCAGCACCACCGGCGCCATGAACTGGGGACCGACAGCGGAGCGCGACGCGTCGCCGGTGCCCGGTGACTACAACGGTGACGGACGCGATGAGCTCGCCCACTGGGACTGGTTCACGGGCACCTGGCACGTCCCCGGCTTTCCGGACCGGCAGTGGGGTGCCATCGGAGATGTTCCCGTCCCGGGCGACTACGACAAGGACAAGCGCACGGACCTGGCCGTCTGGCGACGCTCGACCGGCACCTGGCACGTGATCCGCAGCTCCGACGGCGCTGTGGTCGCGCGCCAGTGGGGAGTCAGCACCGACCGGGCGGTCCCGGGCGACTACGACAAGGACGGCAAGACCGACTTCGCGATCTGGCGACCGTCGACCGGCGTCTGGCACATCATCAACAGCTCGACCAACACCAGCTGGTGGGCCGGTTGGGGCCAACCCGGCGATATCCCGGTACCGCTCGACTACAACGGAGACCGCAAGACCGACTTCGCGGTCTGGCGGTACTCCAACGGCACCTGGTACGTCTGGCCCAACGGGTCGAGCTCGAGCTGGTCGCGCCACTGGGGGCAATCCGGCGACTCACTCGTCGGCGCCCGCTGACCGCCTCCCTCAGACCTCGGTCGCCGCGCCCAGGTCGGCGCGGTGAACTCACAGCGAGGGGATCAGCGGTAGCGCACGATCCCGCAGGCGACCCGATTGCCGGCGTTGCCCGTGTTCCTGGTCAGATCGAGCGCGGTCGGGCTGGCGTTGGGGCTGTACTGATTGGGGGATGGCCCGACCGGCACGTTGCCGAAGTTGTCGGGCAGATCGTGCAAGATCACGGCGGTCCGGCGCAGAACCTCAGGCTTGATGCGGTCGGTGCTGAACCGCAGCCGGGCCGTCCCGTCCGCCATGACGAGAGGACTCGGGAAGTCCCCGTTGTGCTTGCCGTGACCTTGCCCGGTCTCCGACAGGTGACCGTCGGCGGAGACGAACCAGGTGGAGGCGGCAGCTCCGGCCCTCGCCTCGCATCCCACTCCGTTGGCGGGATTGTCGTTGGCGTGGACGTGGAACCCGTGGAACTGATCAGGTGTCACGTAGTCGTTCGGTCGCAGCTCGGCGTCGACGTGCATCACGTCGCGGCGGACGCGGAATTCCACGGTGCCCACGAGCCGACCTTCGGGGTCGCGCAGCGTCGCTCGGAAATCAGCGTCGTGGGCCGTGGCCTGATTGGCCAGGAACAAGGTGACGCCGACCGCCGCGGCCATGATCACGGCAACGACGGCGAGGATCTTCTTGATCACGGGACCACCCTCTCGAAAAGCGCAGATACGGCTCCCCTCATATTTCTCCGTGGCACGGGAAATCTCTACCCTTTGGATCGACGATTTCTGGCCCACGTGAAGGCGAGCTCAGAGCCGACCGAGACGGGCAGCGGCAAGGAGGGCCCGGGCGGCGTTGGCACCGCAGGCGCCGTGGACGGCTCCGCCGGGATGGGCGGACGCCGAGCCGAGGAAGAGCCCGGCGATCGATGTTTCCGCTCGACCCAGACCGGGGATCGGCCGGAAGATCAACTGTTGGTGCAGATTGGCGCTGCCGCCGGCCAGGGCGCCGTTGGTCAGGTTCTCGTTGAGGGCCTCCAACTGGCGCGGGCCGAGCACTCGTCGGGCGGTCACCAGCGATCCGAAGCCCGGCGCGTACCGCTCCAGCCGGGCCTGGATCCGGTCGGCCAGCCGCTCGATCTCGTCGTCGTCCCAGCTGCCGGTGATGCCGTCCGGTCCCGCGTCGCGGTGGACCACCTGCGGCAGATGCGTGTACGCCCAGACCGACTCGGTGCCGGCGGGCGACCGTGTCGGGTCGGCGGTCGTCATCTGCCCCACCAGCAGGAATGGATCCGCCGGGATGGTGTGATTGTCGATCGCGTTGTGGCTGTTGCTGAGTTCGTCGAGTGAATCGGCGATGTGGACGGTGCCGGGCGCGAGCTCCGGCGGACTCTGCCAGGGGATGGGACCAGACAGGGCCCAGTCCACCTTGATCGTGGCCGGGTCGAGCTCGAAGCGCGCCATGCTGCGGCGCACCCGGCTCGGCCACTCGTCCCACGGCACCAGATTTCCGTACAGCGCGGTGGCCGCGACGTCCGCGATCACCGCGGAGGCCTTGATCAGCTCGCCCTGCTCGGTGATCACTCCGGTCACCCGCCGAGACGACGTCACGATCCGCTGCACCCGGGTGCCCGTACGGATGCGCCCGCCGCGACTGGTCAGCCGATCCACCATCGCCTGCGTCAGTCGGCTCGAACCGCCGCGCGGCACCGGGAACCCGTTGCTCTGGCCGATCATGGTCAGCAGCAGACCGAGGACACCCGAGCCGACGGCGGTCATCGGAATGTCGGCGTGCAAGGCGTTGCCGGCCAGCAACAGCCGGGCCTCGTCCGAGCCGAAGCGCGTCGAGGCGAGCGTGGCCGCCGGCTCCAGCAACGTCCGCACGTAGTCCAGTCCGCCGACCGACGGCAGCCGGGCGAGCGTCTTCAGCCCGCCGAGCACCGGCGGGAACGGGCTCAGCAACGCCTCGATCAGCGCCGCACCGATGCGCTGCCAGTCGCGGTAGAGCTGAAGCCATGCCTCACCGTCACCGCGGTGGCGCTCCTCGAGGCCGGCCGCGGTGCGTTCCACGTCGGAGTAGAGCAGCGCCCAACCGCCGTCCGGGCGAGGCAGGCCGAGCACCGCGGGGGCGCGGCACCACACCAGCCCGTGCTCCTCCAGCCGCAGCTTCGTGATCACCGGTGACACCGACGCCAGCGGGTAGAACGCGCTGAACGTGTCGTGCACGAAACCCTCGGCGACTCCGCTGTCACTGGCGACCGAGCCGCCGCACCGCGGCTGCGCCTCCAGCACCAGGACGTCCCAGCCGGCGTCGGCCAGCAGGTTCGCCGCCACCAATCCGTTGGGTCCGGCGCCGATCACGACCGCCTCCCGCGCCCGGCTCATCGCGCCACCGTCAAGCCGGCGGATGCGAGGCCGTCGAGGGCGTCGCCGACCGCCAGGGGCGACCAGAGCAACCGAGCACGGCTGAGCCCGTCCAACGCCGGCCCGTACCGAGCCAGAAAGGAGATGTCGTGGGGGAACCGCGAGCGGTCCAACCGGAGGAAGTCCAGGCGCACGCCCGCGTCGGCGAGCACCCGCTCCCAGTCCTGTGGCGGGGCGATACCCAGCGAGTCGGCCCCGTGCTCGAAGAGCATGACGTAAGCCTCCCGGTACGGCTCCGAGCGCGCGAGATGATCTTGCAGGGCCGCAAGGGCCGGCTGAACCGAGAAGAAGGTCCAGAACGGCACCGAGGCAGTGTTGATCGTCAGCCAGGGGTCCCCCAGCACGAAGGAGGGCACCAGGAGTCGTTGATCATTTTCGCCCCGACCGCGGTACCACGCACGCACGACGGTGGCCACCGCGTGAGCCGGGGCCTGCGGGCCGCGATAGCGGAGTGTGACCAGCGGATGCCCGTGCTCGGCACACCAGCGGGCTATCCCCGCCCCGAATCCCGGCGCCGCGCCCCACTCCGCCTCCGGAGCGGTCTCGTCCGTGGTGGGTGTGCGGGGGCGACGGAGGTACTCCTCCGGGTCGACTCCACCCTGCGCGCCCGGTTGGAAGACGTGCCGATCCCCGACCCGAACGACGGGCCAGGTCGAGGTGTCCTCCACCAAGATCACCGGAGCATGCGGCGCAAGCCGGTCGGTGAGGAACCGCGCGTACGCCTCCGGAAGACTGGCCCACTTGACGCGGAGGTAGGCCATCTTCGCGGCCATCAGCTCGTCCTGAACCTGGTCGTGCATGTGGTGGAGCACGATGTCGGGATTGCGGTCGAGCAACGGCGCCGCCACGTCGATGCCGAACCGCATCGCGGCCTCGACGTCGCTCGGATCACCGGTCCGGCGTACCGGAACGAGCACCGTGCCGGGCAGCCACGGAACCTGCATCGCCCCGGCCAGGTGGGCAAGGGCACCGTTGCTGGAACCGAGCAGCACGGCCGGATAGCGCCGGGCCGGCACCTGGTCGCCGAGCCAGCCCGCCACCGCCGCCAGATCCACCGTCTGAAGCTGCTGTGGCCGCAGGCCCTCGGCCGCACCGAACCGGGCGTAGATTCCACGCAGCACCGGCCACGGTGCCCGCCCACCGATTCTCGTCGCCCAAGCCGCCAGGTTCCCCTGTCCCAGATGGGGAAACGACTGACCGCGGAGCGCCGCGGCGACGGAGGCGTGCATGGCCGAGGCGGAATCGAAGGCCGCGACCGCCCGCGGCGGGTCCACCGTGCTCACTGCATCAGCTCGTCGACCAGGTTGAGAAAGCGATCATGGTCCCCGATCGGCCAGGAGTGTGGGGCGTCGGGGGCCAGCACCAGCCGCCCACCGTGATCGGCGGCCAGCGCAGCCGCGAACGCGTGCGACGTCAGTTGATCGGTGTCGGCGTGCACGAGAGTCAGCTCGGCGCGCACATCGGTCAGCACGTCCTCCAGATGCAGGTCGACGGCTGAGCTGAAGCCGGCCAGGATGCGCGACAGGCCCGCATGGCGCCAATCCGGCAGCTGACTGCCGAAGCTGGGCGAGTCCGGATGCTCGTTGCCGCCCAGGAAGAACTGAGCGAGGAGCTTGGGTCGGCTCCGCAACTCCGGCGGCACCGTTGGACTGACAAGCAACAGGCGCTCCACCCGTTCGGTGGCCGCCGCCGCGACGGCCGCAGCCTGGGTCCCGACCGACAGCCCCACCAGCATCGACACGGGACGATCGTGGCGGTCGACGGCCGCGGCCAGCCGGGCGCCGTACGCCCGCAGATCGGTCGGAGTGCCTCGCCACGCCGGAGGCTCCAGGAGCTCGACCTCGTAGCCATGCTCCGCGAGGGCCCGCGCGGGCGCCTCCGCGTAGCTGCGCACCGCGAGGCCCGGAACGATCAGCACCCGCGCCATCTGCGCATCATGCCAACCGATCATCGCGACCGAACGGTCTGGTCGCTCCGACTCGTTGCCGTCGTCAACAGCGTGCAGCGGTGGGCAGGGTAGACCAGGCCTGCGGCTATAGATCTTCTGCGATCTTCTGCAGTGCTGTCGACTACCGTCTGGCTATGGCGAAGAAGCAATCGAACAAGCTCTCCGACGAGGCGTACGAGGCGGAGGTGTTCCGGCTGCAGACCGAACTGGTCAAGCTGCAGGAGTGGACCAGGGCCACCGGTGCCCGCATCGTGGTGATCTTCGAGGGTCGGGACGCGGCCGGGAAGGGCGGCACGATCAAGCGGATCACCGAGTATCTGAGTCCTCGGATCGCCCGAATCGCCGCCCTGCCGATGCCGACGGAGCGCGAACGCGGCCAGTGGTACTACCAGCGCTATATCGCCCACCTACCGGCCCAGGGCGAGATCGTGCTGTTCGACCGGTCCTGGTACAACCGGGCCGGAGTCGAGCGGGTGATGGGCTTCTGCAGCGACGAGGAGTACGCACGCTTCATGCACCAGACCCCGACCTTCGAGCAGATGCTCATCGACGACGGGATCCTGCTCCGCAAGTACTGGTTCTCGGTCTCCGACGCCGAGCAGCTCAAGCGCTTCCGGTCCCGGATGAAGGATCCGGTCCGGCAGTGGAAGTTGTCGCCCATGGACCTCGAGTCGATCAACCGCTGGGAGGACTACTCCCGGGCCAAGGACGACATGATGGCCCACACCGACCTCCCGACCAGCCCCTGGTACGTGGTCGAGTCCGACATCAAGAAGCACGCCCGGCTGAACATGATGGCGCACCTGCTCTCCACCGTCCCGTACGGCGATGTGCCGCCGACGAAGGTGGACCTGCCCAAGCGACTGACCGCCAGTGAGGGCTACGAGCGCCCACCGCGGCAGCTCTACACCTACGTTCCTGATCATGCCGCCGCGCTGATCGAGTCTGCGTCCTGATCCGGTCCTGATCAGGCGATCGGCACCCTGAGCCGATAAGTTCACCGACTGCCCACCTGCCGGGCACCTCGATGTCACCTGCTCACAGCAGGCTCCGAGGCGTTGCCTTCCCTACCATTTCGCGACTCTTTCCTCGGGAGAAACATGTCCTCCACGGCCGGAACGGACCAGGCGTCCGCAGCCTCCCATCTCACGATGCTTCCCATGTACGGGCACACGTGCGGCAATCGCAGTCCCGTCACCTGTCATCTGAAGTGCGACAGTGCCTGCGCGAAGGAGGTGCCGAACCAGAGCAGCGCACCGACCTTCCGGGAGATCGCCAACCGCCAACTGAGTCGTCGGCAGCTCCTCGTGGCCAGCGGCGCGTTGGCGGCGGCATCTGCGATCCCCGCCTGGCTGCCCGAGCAGGCTGCGGCGGCTCCCGCACGACAGTCGGCGCTCGCCTTCGCCCCGATCAAACCGGTGGACAACGAGCTGCTGGATGAGATGACGGTGCCGGCCGGCTACGACTGGAAGGCGATCATCCGCTGGGGCGACCCGCTGTTCTGGAACTCCCCCGCCTTCGACCCGGCGCTGCCCAACGGCGACGCCCAGGAGCTCCAGTTCGGCTACAACAACGACTACCTCGACATCCTGGTCCAAGATCGTCAGGGCCGGCAGGCGCTGCTCTGCTGCAACCACGAGTACGTCAACCGCGGCATCATGTTCCCGCCCTTCACCGGTGCCCAGGAGCTCGAGGCGATCAAGGCGACCATCGCCGCCGTCGGCTTCAGCGTGGTGGAGCTGGAACGCAACGGTACGGGTCGGCCGTGGCGCTACGTGCGCGGCGGCCGGAAGAACCGCCGGATCACCGCCACCACACCGTTCCGGCTGACCGGGCCGGCGGCGGGCAGCAATCTCGTCAAGACGACGGTCGATCCGACCGGCACCCGGGTGTTCGGCACCTTCGGCAACTGTTCGGGTGGCACGACGCCGTGGGGCACGATCTTGTCCGGCGAGGAGAACTTCAACGGTTACTTCCTCGCCAGTCCTGACGCGCGCGGAAGTCGCCGGTACGGGCTCAGCACCCCGTCGTCGGGCGCGACCACCGACAAGTGGGAGCTGGTGGAGCCGCGGTTCAACGCCACCACGGCCGGCTACGAGAACGAACCGAACCGCTTCGGGTACATCGTGGAGATCGATCCGTCCGATCCGACGTCGACACCCCGCAAGCACACCGCCATGGGCCGGTTCAAGCACGAGGGGGCCAACGTCCGGGTCGACGCCAACGGCACCGTGGTGGCCTACATGGGTGACGACGAGCGCTTCGACTATCTCTACAAGTTCGTGGCCCGACGCAAGTTCACCCCCGGCAACTCGGCCCGGGCTCGGCGGCGCAACCTCGGCCTGCTGGAGGAGGGCGACCTCTACGTGGCCAAGTTCGACGTCACGGTCGATCCGGCCAACGTGAACAATCTCGGCGAGGGACGCTGGATCCCCCTGACCAGCGGCGGACGCTCCGCCGTCCTGGGCTTCACGGTCGAGGAGGTGCTGGTGTTCACGCGACTCGCCGCCGACGCCGTCGACGCGACCCCCATGGACCGCCCGGAGGACGTCGAGCCGAACCTCAAGACCGGCAAGGTGTACGTCGCGTGCACCAACAACTCCAACCGTGGCACCGCGGACCTTCCGGCCACCGTCCACGTCAACGAGAGCGTCGTGGACAGCGCCAATCCGCGGGCGCGGAACAAGGACGGTCACATCATCGAGTTGACCGAACAGGGCAACCGGGGCGACGCCCTCCGGTTCGGCTGGAACCTCTTCCTGGTGTGCGGGGATCCCGCGGACACGACGATCAAGACGTACTTCGCCGGCTACCCCAACCCGATCACGCCGATCTCCTGCCCGGACAACGTCGCCTTCGACTCGACCGGCACCTCCTTGTGGGTGGCCACCGACGGGCAGCCGAGCGCCATCGGCTACGCCGACGGCCTGTTCAAAGTCGCGCTGACCGGCGCGAACAGGGGCAAGGTCGAGCAGTTCCTCGCCGTGCCGCGCGGAGCCGAGACCTGCGGTCCGGTCATCCAGGACCGGGACGGATCGGTGTTCGTCGCCGTCCAGCATCCCGGTGAGGACGGCACCTGGGCGGCACAGACGTCGCGCTTCCCGGATTACGTTCCCGTCGGGCAGCGACCACGCCGTGGGGAGTGGGCCGGTCCCCGACCGTCGATCGTGCAGGTCACCAAGCGCCGCTGATCGCTACCTGACCCGGCTCCGACGCCGCGCGGCCCGCCCGAAGACGGCGGGGCGCGACGGTTTCGCGCACCACCAGTGCGGATGAGATTACGCTGGCGGTCTGCCCTGGGAGCGAAGGAGCTGGCGATGGACAAGGTCGTCCCCGATGCTGCCGCTGCGGTCGCCGACATCCGGTCCGGAGCCTCGTTGGCGGTCGGCGGATTCGGTCTGTGCGGCGTGCCGAGCGTGTTGATCGCGGCGCTGCTGGAGGCGGGTGTCGACGACCTCGAGGTGGTCTCCAACAACTGCGGGGTCGACGACTGGGGGCTCGGCCGTCTCCTGTACGCGGGCCGGATCCGCCGTATGGTCTCCTCCTACGTCGGGGAGAACAAGGAGTTCGCCCGGCAGTATCTCCAAGGCGAACTGGAGCTGGAGCTGACGCCGCAAGGCACCCTCGCCGAACGGCTGCGGGCCGGCGGCTCGGGCATCCCGGCGTTCTACACCGCGACCGGGGTCGGCACCCAGGTGGCCGACGGCGGTCTGCCCTGGCGCTACGCGGCCGACGGCAGTGTGGCGCTGGCCTCACCCGTCAAGGAGACGCGAACCTTCTCGACTCTCGAGGGTGAGAAACCGTTCGTGCTGGAGCACGCGATCGTCACCGACTTCGGCCTCGTTCGCGCGTGGCGCGGTGATCGCCACGGCAACCTCGTCTACCGGACCTCGGCGCGCAACTTCAATCCGTTGGCCGCGATGGCGGGCAAGATCACCGTTGCCGAAGTGGAGGAGCTGGTCGAGCCCGGCGCGTTGTCGCCTGACGCCATCCACACCCCCGGCGTCTACGTTCATCGCGTGGTCGCTCTCACTTCTGAACAGGCCTCCGACAAGCGAATCGAACGGGCCACCGTACGACCGCGCCCTGAGCCTGTCACCTCGCGCCCTGAGCCTGTCACCTCGCGCCCTGAGCCTGTCGAAAGGCCCACCTCATGAGCTGGACGCGGGAGCAGATGGCGGCTCGGGCGGCGAGCGAGCTGGTCGACGGCAGCTACGTGAACCTGGGCATCGGGCTGCCGACGCTGGTGCCGAACTTCGTGGCCGACGGCGTGGAGCTGGTCCTGCAGTCGGAGAACGGATTACTCGGCGTCGGCCCGTACCCGTACGAGGACGAGGTGGACGCCGACCTCATCAACGCCGGCAAAGAAACGGTGACCCTGCGCCGCGGTGCCTCGGTGTTCGACTCGGCCACGTCGTTCGGCATGATCCGCGGGGGCAAGATCGACGCCGCGATCCTGGGCGCCATGCAGGTCTCCGAGCACGGCGACATCGCCAACTGGATGATCCCCGGCAAGATGATCAAGGGCATGGGCGGCGCCATGGATCTCGTGCACGGCGCCAAGCGGGTGATCGTCTTGATGGAGCACATGGCCAAGGACGGCTCGTTCAAGATCGTCCATGAGTGCTCCCTGCCCTACACGGGTCGCGCCGTGGTGCAACGCATCATCACCGACCTCGGCGTGCTCGACGTGACCGCGGACGGACTGCAACTCGTCGAGCTCGCGCCCGACGTCAGCAAGGAACAGATCCGGAAGGCCACCGAGCCGCCTCTCATCGGCTAGTCCCCCGTTTGCGGGCTCGATCCGCGCATTCGCGTCCTCGGACAGATTTCCTCACAGCGCACTTGCGACGTCGGTCTGCGCAAAATCGAGACCCTTGAACAACAACGGGGCGGCCAGCACCTTGGCCAAGGCGTAGGAGTAGCAATCACCTAGGTTGAGCCCCGCGGGATGGCGGCCCTTGCCGAACCGTCGCCACGCGACCGCGGCCACCTCAGCCTGGTCGGCGTCGAAGGCGGACGTGACGACGCCGATGGTGTCGAGCAGGGTCCGGAGATCTGCTGCTGCGTCCTGACCCTGCTTTGCTTCCACCATGATTCCGACTTCCACCAGGGTGGCCGCGCTGATCTGCAGATCGCCTGCGTGAGCGATCATGACTGAGAGCAGAGCCTCGGCGTCCGGCTCGCCGAACACAACGGCAGCGATCGCCGACGTGTCGAGCACCAGAGTCACCGGGGCAGGCCGTCCTCGTCGTAGCCCAGAATGTCGTCCGCCGTGCGATCATCGCGGATGCTGCGGTTGCGCCCGCGCCGTATGAGTTCGAGCAACCGATCCTCTGCCGGACCCACAGCGGCCCTGGCCTGGACCCGCGCCAACCGCTCTTCGAGAGCTCGACGAGCCGCGACCGTGATGCTTTCCCCGGTGGCCGCGGCCAACTCACGAGCGAGCCGATCCGTTTCTGGATCCTTGATGTTCAACGCCACCTTTCCACCTTACTAGGAAGAAAGCCAGCAGTCTAGGAAGATAGGCTTGTCCAGACTGCGCGAAGCGCGCAGCTGAGCAGCACCGTGCCGGTGGTCGTGAAGATGTGCTGGTCAATCAGCCGAAGACTGGCCCGCTCGGAGGTGTCGGGCAACAGGGGCGGGCCGCCGCCCTCAATTCTCGTGGTCTCATCCAGTCGCTCTCCCCTTCGGTCCGGCGACGTAGCCATCCAGACTCATCGCTACCGAATACACGACCCGCACTGCGATCCTTCCCAGAAACTGGTCAGTGCAAGGAACAGGTCAGTGCAGGAACTCGACCTTGAGGATGGCGATGATCATGCCGGCGACGGCGAGCACCACGCCACTCCAGACGGACCGACGCGGCGCGTGCTCGGCGCTGATCCGGCCGATCACCCAGCCGGTGATGGCCAGACGGACGACCACGATGACGGCGGCAAGGATCTGCGCGAGCTCGGTGTCCAGCCAGCCCAGCGCCCCCGCGCTCAGGACGAGAGCGGGCGGCAGACCCGAGGAAACGATCGGAACGGCGTCACGCAGTTCCTCCCGTAGATGACTCTCGTGCTCGACCTTCGAGCGGCCGATGTGCTCGGCGACGTCATGGGCCAGCACGTGCGCCAGGTAGGTGGTGATCATCGTGACGAGCACGATGATCACGGCGCGGCCGCTCGAGATGGTGGCTTCCGTGTTCTGGACCACGGCGGTGAGGACCAAGATGTTGCCGTAGACGTAGGCCGAGGTGCGGCTCCGCACGCGCTCCACCCCGAGCGCCTCAGCTTTGGCCTTCAGTCTGGCGCTGCGCTCGGTCAGTCGCTCCTGCCCGCGAGTCTGTGCCACGCCCCGATTATTCCGGTTGTCGGTCGGCTGCTCGCCTGGGCTACGACCGCATCTGCGCTGGTAGCCACATCTGCTGGATGTCCTAGTCCGCCTTCGGGTCGTTCGGCGGCTTGTCCGGCTTGTCCGGCTTGTCGGGCTTCGCGGGCTTGCCCGGCTTGTCCGGCTTGTCCGGCTTGTCGGGCTTGTCCGGCTTGTCCGGCTTGTCCGGCTTGTCCGGCTTGTCGGGCTTCGCGGGCTTGTCCGGCTTCGCGGGCTTGTCCGGCTTCGCGGGCTTGTCGGGCTTGTCCGGCGCGTCCGGCTTGTCGGGCTCGTCCGGCTCGTTGGGCTTGTCCGGCTTCTCTGGCTTCTCTGGTTTTGTCGGTTTGTCGGGCCGCGCCGGTTTCTCCGGCCTTGCCGATCGGTCAGATTTCCGGGGCTTCCGGACCTCCGTACCGGTCGAGCTCTCGCTCGCCGCGGGCCTCACCGTTCGCGTCGACTCGGCCGTCGCGACGACCGAGTGTCGAGCTGAGTCCCTCCGTTCCGTCTGCGTCGATCGGGTCACGAGCGCGACGGCGACTCCTGCGGTGTCCGCCGGCCTAGTCGACGTCGCCTCCGGTGCGACCGCTGCGTCCCGGTCGTCACGCGAGCCGGGGTCCAGCGTGAGCATGTCGACACGTGGTCGTGTGATCGCGGCGGTCTTGGAATGAGGAGCCGACAGACCGCCGGCGACAGTCGGACCCAGTGCCCGCTCGGCGTTCACCGAGGCGAGCGACACGAGGATGGCGGCACCGGCCGCCACCAGGGCGAGCGATCGAGGAGCACCAGTACGGTCGCGGCCATGCCTCCGCTCGCTCATCGTCATCACCGGAGCAGCGGCCAGTGCCGTCCCCGGCCGGGGTGGTGCCTCACTCAGCGGATTCGGCCTCGCCGAAGTATCGGCCCCAGACAGCAGTGACTTGAGGTCGACCTCCATTTCTCGAGCCGATTGGTAGCGCCGACTCGGACTCTTCTCCAGTGCGCGCAGGATGACCGCATCGATGCTGGCTGGTACGTCCGAGCGCAGCTCGCTCGGCTTGACGGGGGGATTGAACAGGTGCCGGTACGCCACATCGCTGAAGGTGTCACCGACGAAGGGAGGTGCGCCGATCAAGAGCTCATAGAGAAGACACCCGACCGAGTAGATGTCGCTTCGTTCGTCGATGGGGCCGTGATGGATCTGCTCCGGCGACAGATACTTCGCGGTACCGAACCGTCGGCTGGCTTCATCGTGAGTCTCGGCAGCGAGGCTCCGCGCGAGCCCGAAATCCAACACCTTGATGCGGTTGGCTCCGCTGATCATCACGTTGCTCGGCTTGATATCGCCGTGGACGATCCCGGCGTCGTGGCAGTAGGCCAGTGCGTCCAAGACCCGAAGGGTCAAGCCCAGCGCTCGAGGTGTCGACAGGGCACCCTCGTGTCTCAGCAGCGAACTGAGCGTCTGACCCCGGACCAGCTCCATCACGATGAACGGCCGCACGGCACTGGTGCTCGGGTCGATGTCGGTTCCGCGATCGAGGATGCGAACAATCCCCGGATGGTTGAGTCCCGCAGCGTACGTTGCCTCGGTCGCGAAGAGTCGTCGGGCGCTCGGATCGTTCAGGAATCCGCCGTCCAGCTGTTTCACGGCGACACCACGACCGAGCTTCGTATCCAGGCCAAGGCTCACGACAGCCATGCCACCCCGGCCGAGCGGCCGGCCCAGGCGGTAACGCCCCGCAACGATCTTCTGGCCGCCCATCATCCCCCGAACCACTTACGCTGACTTGCTCAGCCCGCCCCTAGCGATCATTAAAGCGGATATCGGAAAATCACGGCAAGTCGGGTGAGCAGTCCCGCGAACCGGGTCCAGGTCGCTCAGCCGATCCGGACCCGGCCGATCGCTCCGTCACCCAGGAACCGCGCCAACGCCTCGGCCTCGATCTCGGTCTCGGTGCGCTCGGTTCCGGTCAGACGCCGGAGCGGCTCGACCGTCACCTCGACGCCGGTCGTGGCGTCCCCGCCGCTGAGCCAGGTGGCCGCCACCCGGCCGTCGACGAGCACGAACCGCGCACCCGCGACGCTCAGACCGCGATGCTGATCGTCGATGATGCGTGACCGGTCGTCGTAGCCCAGCACCGCGTTGTCGAACGCCGGCAGGAATCGCACCGGCACGGGAACGTCGCCGACCGGGACATCGAGCTCGGCCAGATCCAGCAATTCGCGACCGCGCTCGTCGCGGTAGGTCCGCAGGCGCGGCCGCAAACGCTTGATCACCGCGGGCAGCCCGCTCAGCCCCGACCAGGAGCGGACGTCGGAGCTGGCCGCGGGACCGTACGCCGCGAGGTAACGCAGGGCCAGTTCGTCGAGGACGTCATCGGTGGACTCGTCGTCGGGGATCACCGGATCACGTCCCAGCCACACGCGGATCGTGGTGTTGCGGGCAGGCGCCTTCGTTCCCCAGATGCCGCGCGGAGGAATCTGCACGAGGGCAACCAGGCTGCTGAGAGCATCGCCGAGGGCACGGGGCGCCGCCTCCGGCCATCGGTGGTTCACCGCCCGGCCGACCTCCGACAGCGTCCGCGGCGTCTCGGCGAACAACGGCTCACCCGCGGCGGCCAACTCGTCGAAGTCCACTCCGGGCAACATCCGGCCCAAGGTGCCCCGGGCGCGGGCGACCAGCATCGACTGATGATGTGGGCGCAGGACCAGGCAGTCCTCGCTCGTCACCAGGTGCAAGGTTCGGCGCATCAGCAGCGTACGAACGGCGCGTCGGTTCTCGAGCAGGTCGGCCAGTTGTCTCGGCTCGAACCCCTCGAGGCGCGACCACAGTCCTACGTACGGCTCGAACGGCTCTTGGGCCTGAACGGCGATCAGATGACGGATGGCCTCGGTGGCTGACCGAGGATCCCGGCGGCGAAGCAGTTGACGTTCGATGGTCGCCCGGTTGAGTTGCCGCCGGTCGAGGACCTCCACGCCGATCAGGCCGACGGCGGCTGGCTCGGTGCGTACGGTCCGTACGACCATGTGGATGCCGGATCCGGGCGCTTGACGCACACGGCGGCGATGACCAGGCCGAGGCCGGCGGCGCTGGACACTGCAAAGACGAGGCCGATCAGGCCGAGCCCCGAAGGGCCGACCGCCCGGTACAGGTTGGGAGCGAGCACGATCCAGAGCGTCTGCAGGAGACCCACCGCGGCCAGCACGGCGCAGCCGGCGATGCCGAGATTCCGGGCCGGTCCGCGGACCCGCAGGGCGATCACGACGAGACCGACCACCGGGATCGCCACGTGCAGGAGGTTGCCGAGCAGCCCGAGCCCGGCGGTGAGGAAGGAGTTCACGTCCGCTTCAGCGGCCCGTCCCGGCGTAGACGACGGCCTCCTCGGCGGCGTCCAGGCCGAAGGCGGTGTGGGCGGCGACGACGGCGCGGTCCACGTCGTTCTGATCGAGAACCACCGAGATCCGGATCTCCGAGGTGGAGATCATCTCGATGTTCACGCCGGCCTGGGCGAGGGCGGAGAAGAACTTGGCCGTCACACCCGGATGGGAGCGCATGCCGACGCCGACCACCGACACCTTGCCGATCTGGTCGTCGTAGAGCACCTCGGCGAAGCCCACCTCCAGCCGGATCCCTTCCAGCGTGGCGATCGCCGCGGGACCGTCGGTCTTGGGCAGCGTGAACGAGATGTCGGTGCGGGCCGTCTCCACGGCCGAGACGTTCTGCACGATCATGTCGATGTTGATCTCGGTCCGGGCGATCGCCTCGAAGATCCGGGCCGCCACGCCCACCCGGTCCGGCACGCCGACAATGGTGATCTTGGCCTCGCTGCGGTCGTGCGCGACGCCGGAGATGATCGCCTGTTCCATCCGGGCTCCCTCTTCTTGATCTTGGATCCAGGTGCCCGGCCGTTCCGAGAAGGAGGACCGGACATGGACGCGTACGTCTTCACGGCGGGCGTACTCCACGCACCGCAGGTGGAGGATCTTGGCCCCGCAGGCCGCCATCTCCAGCATTTCTTCGTAGCTGATCTCCGGGATCTGCCGGGCGCTGGCCACGATCCGCGGATCGGCGGTGAACACCCCGTCCACGTCGCTGTAGATCTCGCAGTAGTCAGCGCCGAGGGACGCGGCCAGCGCCACCGCGGTGGTGTCCGACGCCCCCCGGCCGAGGGTGGTGACGTCCTTCGTGTCCTGGGCCACGCCCTGGAAGCCGGCGACGATCACGATGTCGCCCTGCTCGAGAGCACTGGTGATGCGGCCCGGAGTGATGTCGATGATCCGGGCGTTGCCGTGGGTTCCGGTGGTGATGATGCCGGCCTGAGAGCCGGTCAGCGAGCGGGCGTGCATCCCCTGGTCGTGGATGGCCATGGCGAGCAGGGCCGCACTCATTCGCTCCCCCGCAGTGAGCAGCATGTCCAGTTCACGCGGCGGCGGCAACGGCGAAACCCGTAGCGCCAGCTCCATCAACTCGTCGGTGGTGTCGCCCATGGCGGAGATGACCACGACCACGTCGTGCCCGAGTTGTTTGGTGGCCACGATCCGCTTGGCCACCCGCTTGATGCTCTCCGCGTCTGCGACCGACGAGCCACCGTACTTCTGCACTACGCGGCCCACGCCGCATCCTCCTCACCTTCCGGACACCGCAGCCACTCTAGTGCCCCTCTCGTGACCTCCCTTCCCGTTCCAGCTGTGGCTCGGCCGATGGGCAGGTGGGCGGAAGGCAAGGCGCCGACCGCGCACCGGTGAAATACTGGCCGACGTGAGCGAGCCCGTTTCCCAGCGCATCGGCGACGCCGACCGTGATCAGGCGGCGGAGTGCCTGCGTGAGCACCTGGCTCAAGGGCGGCTCAGTCAGGACGAGTTCGACGATCGGCTGAACACCGCGCTCTCGGCCAAGACGGCGGCCGACCTGGAACCGCTGTTCTCCGATCTCCCCGACCCGCGGCCGAACACCCTCAAGGGCGTCGAGCCGATGAGTACGCCGTGGCCGGCCTACAACCCGCCGCCGGCGACGTCCCCGGGGACCGTCCCGGTGCCGAGGCCGCAGCCGATGACTCCCGCGCTGAGCAGCAACTGGGCGACCGCGCTGATGATCGCGGCCGCGGTGGCCTGGCCGGCCTGGTTGATGGCTTCGTTCGCCACCGGCTGGCAGCTGTGGTGGCTGATCTGGATCCCGATCACCATCTCCGCGGTGGCCGGCAAGTTCCGCTCGGGTCAGTAGTGCCCGACGGCCCCCTCCCGCTCCGGCACGACGCGGCGTCCGTCGAACTGATCTCCAGCGAGGCAGCGGCCGGCCACCTGGCGGTGGAGTTGCTGACCTCCTCGGCCGAGCCGGAGGTGCTCCAGGACCGCGAGGACCGCGTCGTCCTGCGGGTCGGCGAGACCGTACGGCATCCGCGGGAGGACTGGACGGCCTCGGTGCACGCCCTCCTCCGCTATCTGCGCGACCGAGGATTCACCGAAGCCCCGGAACCCGTCGCGGTTGGCGACGAGCACGAGGAGATCGCCTACATCGAGGGCGTCTCGGGCGACGACGCCTGCCGGCTGGTCGCCTCCGACGAGGCTGTCGCCGCCGTGGCTCTCATGTTGCGCCGGTACCACGACATCGTGGCCGACTGGCGGCCGAGCGAGCAGCCGGTCTGGTACGACGGCCAGGTCGGCACCGGCCGGGGCGACCAGATCGTCTGCCACGGTGACGTCGGGCCGTGGAACCTCGTGTGGCGGGACGGTCGGCTCGTCGGCCTCATCGACTGGGAGTACGCCACCATCGGCACCCGCCGCACCGACATCGCGTACGCGCTCCACTACCTCGCGCCCTTCCGCGACCGTAGCTACTGGCGCGGAGTGCTCGGCCTGAAGCGTCGGCCGCGCCGCCGGCACCGGATGGCGGTCTTCGCCGAGGCGTACGGGATC
This sequence comes from uncultured Actinomycetota bacterium, assembly GCA_963789345.1. GTDB lineage: Bacteria > Actinomycetota > Actinomycetes > Propionibacteriales > Propionibacteriaceae > Microlunatus. Next base: position 112,010 of record CAWBKR010000004.1, read on the forward strand.
GCCGTCGATGATCAACTGGTCGACGCGGTGCTGGATTCGCAGCAGGCCGGGGTACAGATGATGATCACCTTGGCCGAGCGGGGGCGGCTGCGGCAGCGTCGCCTCATCGATCAAGGGGAGCTCGACCGTGAACGGCGAGCGGTGGATTGGACCGCGGACCGGCGGGAGCGATTCCTGCCTCGGCGGCGATCTGACTGACGTCGACTGGGACCTGATCGCCTAGTAGACCGTCGACTAGGCCGAGCGGCCCAACGGTTCGACCGTCGACCGGGCCAGTCGGCCGAGGAGGTCACCGAGGCCGTCCCGCGCTCGACCGTGGGTCCGACCCGAGGTCCGAACCCGCCAGTGCGTCGTACGTAGGACGGGATGGCCCGAGGACTCGGCCGAAGCCACCAGGGCGTGTTCCTCGCCGTTGGGAACGCTCGGAAAGCCGCCGACGGAGTCGAAGACGTCCATCCGCACGGCCAGATTGGCGGCGTAGACATGATCATGGGTACCGTCGGCCCGGATGCCGGCGCGCACGAGTTGATCATGGGCAGCCCGGAGCGGCGGGTCGACATCGAGCAGGTCGACGAGACCGGCGACCACGGTGGCCGACGCCGAGTCCGCCAGCCGCAGCCCCTCCACGATCCACGAGGGTGGCACCATCGTGTCGGCGTCGGTGCTGAAGAGCCAGGTGCTGTCCATTGACCCTGCGCGGGGCTCCGGGCGCGAGCGGTTCACCAGACCGGTCCGGACGGCGCCGACGGGGGCGGGGTCCTCCCACTCCCACACGCGGGAAGCGACGTCGGCATCACCGAGCAGCTGTCGTGCCCGGGCGGCGGTGTCGTCGCGGCAGTGATGGGCGGCGACCGCCACCGAGGCTTCCCGAATCACCCCGCGAAGCCGGGCGAGACGGATTGCGGTGAGGACCGAACGTAGACAGGCCTCGATACGTTCCGCTTCGTCGCGGGCCGGTACTGCGACGAGGACGTCGACCGGACCGCTCATCCGTCGAGTCCACCGAGGTAGAGCTCGTCCGCGTCGACGTTCTGCTGCAGGACGTAGAGCTGGAGATCGTGAACGGCGCGGGTCAGGTCCTCGTCGAAGGCCAGCCCCGCCGGGCCGGCAACGCGCTGTGCCTCCGACAAGACCCCGTGCACGGCGCCGGCGACCACGGCGCGAGTTTCGGTACTGAGCGCCTGGATCTGGGCCGGATCGACGTCGGGTGAAGCCAGCAGTTCGTCCAGGGCCAGCGCGGCGGTGGCAAGAGCGCTACCCGCCGCGGACAACTGGATCCTCATCCGTCCCAAGCGGCGGCGGACGGACTCCGCGGGATCCCGCAACCGGCCGCGGGTGAGGTCGGCGATCCGGGCGGCCCCTCCCGCCCAGCAGGCGGCCACGCCCACCCCGCCGGGGAAGAAGCCCGGCCGGGACAGATAGAAGCTCGTCGGACCGATCTGGGCCTCGGGCTCGACGGGCAGCTCGTGCACCGCCACGGTGTGGGATCGGCTGACCTCCATCGCCGCGGTGGCCCAGTGCCGGTCGTCGACCGGCAGCCGATCGACCGCGAGGTCCATCAGCAGGTGTTCGCGAGCGTTCAGCCACACCGGGATCAGGGCCCGGTCGAGCACCCCGGCGCCGGAGGCGAACCGGACCGTACCGTTCAGCACCAGGCGGCCGTCGACCCAGGCGGCCTGGACGCCGGTCTGCTGGGAACGCGACGCCCAGACGCCGTACAGCGCATCCGGCTCGGGTTTGCGGTCGGCCTGGTCGAGGATGCGGAGCGCGTCGATGTGGCCCTCCGCCAGCCGGGAGAGCGGCACGTCGGTCCGACCCAACGCAAGCAGCCCGGTGATCAACGCGGACCAGCTCGCCCGGGTCCAGTCCCGGGCGGCGACGACGTCGGTCAGTTCGCGGCGCAGGGCTTCGCGCGTGGGCCCGTGCCGCGCGTAGCCGGCGTCGAGGCTCAGCGGGCGAGGGTAGGGAGCGAGGCGCACCTCAGTCACCGTCGCGCTCCCGTCGCAGCGTGTCGAGGACGAAGTCCGGATCCTCGAGGCGCACACGGCCCTGCCAGCCCCGATCGAGGAGGCCAGTCCGCAACTCGGCCTGCACCGATGCCCCACTCAGCCATGCGTCGTGTGGATGGTGCCGCCAGTGCACGCCCACCACCTCGGCTCGCGGACCAGTCACCTGATCGATGAGGTCCACCACGCCGGATCGATCGCGATCGCCCAGGTAGTACAAGAATTCACTCATCACGACCAGATCGAACGCGTCGCCGTCCGCCGCTCCGTCGCCGGGGACCCGCCTCTGCCGTACGACGACGTTGTCCAGACCGCGACACGTCTCTTCGGTGATCTTGATCGACATCGCCGAGAGATCGGTGGCGAGCACTTCCCCACAACGCACGGAAAGTCGGGCGGCCAGATGTCCGGTGCCGCAGGCCGGGTCCCATGCTCGTTCGTACGTCGGTCGGCCCAGCACGCCCAGCACCAGATCGAGCTTGCGTTGCTCGTAGAACGTCGAGGCGACCCGCCAGGGATCGGCGTCGCGCCGATAGAGCGCGTCGAAATCGGGCACCTTGATCATGTGGACCCGTTGATGATCAACAGCTGCTGGCTGTGGTGCCGGAGCATTCCCGGCGGCACCACCGGGCCGAGTCCGTCGTCCAGCGGACGCAATTGGGTGACGAAGGCGGCGGCGGCGCGACGATGCGCGAGATCGGCGGCCAGGTCGGTGCTGATCTTGACCAACGACATCGAGGCGGCCTCGGGCGAGTCCGGATCTGCCCAGTACGACATCCAGACCGGGAACTCCAGCAGGGGCAGACCCCGTTCGGCCGCCACCGAAGCCGCGACTCGCCCGCACGCCCGGTGGTCGGGGTGCGGGTCGTGCCGCCACGGGGCGGCCAGGACGACCGGACCGTCCGGTTGCTCGTCGAGCCAGATTCGCAACCGCTCCGCCAGGTCGTCGTGGTGCTCCCCTACCTGGCCGTCCGGCAGACCGAGGCACGTCCGGCCCCGCACGCCGAGGGTGTCCAGCGCCGCGTGCCATTCCCGCAGCCGACGCTCGGCGAGGTCGGGCGGCCGGGCGGTGACATGGTCGACGCAGGCCTCGCCGGCGGTGGCCACCATGGCGTGGACCGCGTGGCGACGACTCCAGGTGTGCGCCAGCCGACCGCAGCCGAGGGTTTCGTCGTCCGGATGGGCCGCGAGTACCAGCAACGTCGCCGAGTCGAGCCGTGGACCGAGCCGCCCCAGCAAGGTGGCCAACGTCAGCGTTTCGGCTCCGGAGATGCGCGCCGCCCAGACGTTGAGCCCATGCCCGTCAGGCGTCACCCGGATCGGAGCGTCGGTCCTCACGTCCGTGCACCCGCTCCGGGCAGCGCTTCGGAGATGTCCGCTCCACGTTCGATCAGCGTTTGGCCACGCTCGTACTCCGCGTCCCAGTCGCAGGTGAGGACGCCGACCACCGTGGAATCCTGCGCGTACCAGACGGCCCAGCCGCCGCCCGGGCCGTCGACCAGCTGCGCTGTGTCGTGCCCATCGCCCCAAGCCGAGTACTTCAGCTGGTGATCACCGATCTCCGACCAGAAGCCCGGGGGCTGCTCCCAGCGGCGGTCCTGCCCGGCGATGTTGGCCCCGGCGATCTCGCCCATGGCCTCGGCCTCGCCCCAGTGCTCGACCCGCAGCGGCCGGCCGGCCGACGGGTTGTGGGCGTACGCGATGTCGCCGACCGCCCAGATGTGAACGTCGGAGGTGCGCAGGCCGTGGTCGGTGATCACGCCGCCGTTGTCGATCTCGAGACCGGCCGACTCGGCGAGTCCGAGGTTGGGGCGGGCGCCGCTTCCACTCACCACAGCCTCGGCGGCCAAGGTCCGGCCACTGACCAGGTCGACCCGCCAACCGCCGTCGTCGGTCTGCGCCAGCGACGCCACACCGTCGCCCAGTACGAGCACGACGTCGGCCTCCATCAGCCAGTCGCGGATCCGGGCACCAGCCTCGACCCCGAGGCGATCGGCGTGCGGCAGTTCTTCGTCGGTGACCAGGACGACCTCGGCGCCTCTCCGGGCCAGACTGGCCGCCGCCTCGCACCCGATGAAGCCCGAGCCGATCACCACGACGTTGCGCCCTCGCTCCGCGATTCCGCGCAGCGCCTCACCGCTGTTCCGGTCGCGCACGTAGATCAGACCCGGCAGGTCGCCACCCGGCACGGGCAACGGGCTCGGCGAGGAGCCGGTCGCCAGAGCCAGCTGCTGGTAGTGGATGACCGTGCCGTCGGACAGCGTGACCTGGCGTCGGGCCGCGTCAAGGCCCGTGGCGGGTGTGCCGAGCCGGAGGTCGACCTGGTGCTCGGCGTACCAGCCGTCCTCCACCAGCGGCAGCGAATCAGCCTCGCTCTCGCCTCGCAGGTAGTCCTTGGTCAGGGGCGGACGCGCGTACGGCGGATGCTCGTCCGCACCGACCAGCAGCACACTGCCCGTGCCACCCGCCTCGCGGTAGCCGCGAGCCACCCCCAGCCCGGCCGGGCCACCACCCACGATGAGCAGCTCGACCCCGACCCCAGCTTCGTCAGTCATCGGTCCGGGCGCTCAGAGATCGACCCTCTCGTTCTCTCCGCCGGAGTACGGCTCGCCGGTGGCTTTGGCCTTGACGAAGCTGAAGATCGACGCGACCCGACCACCGGGAGTGTCCCAGTACTCGGCGGATTCGGCGTTGAACTTGATCAGCACGGTGTTCGGGTCTTCGGCACCCTGAGGCATCCACGCCTCGACCACCGCATTCCACAGCTCGCGGGCCTTGGCGTGGTCGACGACCATCTCGGCGGTCCCGTCGAGCGAGACCCAGGTGTCGCCGGAGCCCAGCGTCACGCCGACACGCGGGTTGGCCGTGATGTGCCGGATCGCTCGCGAGTCACGCTCGGCGAAGAACCACAGATCCCCGTCGAACTCGACTTCCTGCTGCGCCATCGGGCGACTGACGAAGTGGCCGTCCTCGTCCAGCGTGGTGAACATGGCGATCTTGATGCCCTTCATGAGCTTTGCCACTTTGGTGGTGCTGTCGGTATCGGTCATGGTTGTCTCCTTCGTTCGACATGGATGTATCCCGCGCCTCGTCGACTACGCAGACGCCGTGAGAAACCGATCAGCGGATGCCGGTGGTGGCCAGGCCCTGCACGAAGAAGCGCTGGAAAGCCAGGAAGAGAACCACCAGCGGCGCCACCGACAGCAAGGTCATGGCCATCAATGCGCCGTAGTCGGTCTGGTACTGACCCTGGAGGAACTGCAGCCCGATCGGCAGCGTGTAGAGCGCGGGGTCCTTCAGGGCGATCAACGGCCAGAGGAAGTCGTTCCACTGATACATCACCGTGAGCAGCGTGAGCACCGCCAGCAAGGGTTTGCACAGGGGCAGCACGATGCTCCAGAAGATCCGGACCGGCCCCGCGCCGTCGATCTTGGCCGCCTCGATGATCGAATCTGGGATCGCCAGCATGAACTGGCGGGCCAGGAAGATTCCGAAGGTCGCCGCGGCCCCAGGGATGATGACCGCCCAGAAGGTGCCGATCAGACCGAGGGTGTTGACGATCCGGAACTGCGGGACCAAGATCGCCTGCGTCGGGATCATCATCGTCGCGAGCAGCAGCAGGAACAGCAGCGTCTTCGCCGGGAACCGGAGCTTGGCGAAGGCGTAACCGGCCAACACACTCACCACCACGGTCAAGAACGTCGTGATCGTCGTGATGGTGATCGAGTTGACGAACCAATCTCCGACGGGCCAGGCCTCGAACACCCGCGCGAAGTTGTCCGTCGAGATCGCCCGTGGAAGCAGCCGGAAGCCGCCGACCAGCGACCGCTCGCCCGAGAAGGCCGTGATCAACATGATGTACAGCGGGAACGCCATCACCAGGCCGACAACGACCGCCAAGATCACCCGGACGATCAACCCGGCGCGACGCTTGGGTCGTCGTCCCGGTTTGCCCGCGCTGTCGATGGCAATCGGTCGCACGAGAGGCTGTGCCGCTGCTGCTGCCATCAGGCCACCTCGTCCCGGGTCCGGTTGGATCGCCACTGCATGATGGTGAAACCCAGCGTCAGCAGGAAGATCACTACCCCGATGGCCGAGCCGTATCCCTGGTCGCGCGCCGCCCCGAACGCGGTCTTGTAGGCGTAAGTGCCTAGCACCTCGGTCGAGACTCCCGGCCCGCCGTTGGTCAGCACGAACACGGTGTCGAACACCTGGAACGAGTAGATCACGTTCATGATCAGCAGGAAGAACGTCGCCGGTCCCAGCAGCGGCAGGGTGATGTAACGGAAGCGTTGCCAGCCTCCGGCGCCCTCCACCTGCGCCGCCTCGTACAACTCGACGGGTACGCCCTGTAGACCGGCCAGGTAGATGATCATCGTGAAGCCGACGCGGATCCACAGCGTGACGAGCACCACGGAGGCGAAGGCGAACGCACCGTTGGACTGCCAGGGGATGCCGGTCCCACCGAGCATCGAGTTGAGCACGCCGATGGTCTCGTTGAAGAAGAACGTGCCGATGATCCCCACCGCCACACCCGAGATGACCAGCGGCAGGTAGATCAGCGTTCGGAAGACCTTCCGGCCGGGCAGGACCGAGTTCATCAGCACCGCCAGGGCGAGGCCGACCGCCATGCTCAGCGGCACCGTCAACACGATGAACAGGGCGGTGTTGAGCAGCGACCGGAAGAATGTCGGGTCGGCGAACATCGTCGCGTAGTTCTCGAAGCCGACCCAGGTCACCCTCCCGCTCAGGGTGGCGATCTGGGCCGTCGAGTACACGAACGCCCCGACCAGCGGCACGATCAGGAAGGACAGGGCGAGCAGCACGGCCGGCGCGACAAACAAAATGGCCGACTTGTCCCAGCGGGCCCGTCGCGGACCGCGGCCTCCGCCGTCGGAGCGCCTCGTCCGCTGCGGAGCGAGCGAGGGAGCCGCCGGGGTGGCGGTCACGCCGAGGCTTTCTGCACGGCGTCGGACAGTGCCGCGATGGTGTCGGCCGCGTTCCTCCCACCCAAGAATGCTTTCTCCAGCTCGTTCTGCAGGGCGGTGTTGAGCTTGGCGAACTGCGGCACGGTGACCTGCCGGACCTGCTCCGGGGTGATGGTCGACCCCTGCAGGACGAACGGCTGCATCAGGTCGGGCCTGATCTGGAAGTCGAGCTTCGTCTCGGTCAGCGATTTGAGTGTGGGCAGCACGTTCGTCTTCTCGCAGAAGGTCTTCATCTGGTCCTCGCGGACGATGAACTCCATGAACTTCGCCGCCGCCTCGGTGTTCTTCCCGTCCTTGGCGGCCACGATCGCGTTGCCGCCGAGGTCGGTCGCGGCGTTCACGTCTCGCGGCATCACGGCCGAGGCGTACTCGAACTTGTCGCCGACCCCGCCGTTGATTCCCGGGACGAGGAAGCTGCCGGCGAAGGCGATCGCCACGGTGCCCGCGATGAACTCGTTGTCGGGATAGGTCGTGGCCTTGACGGAGGTGTTCTTGGCCACCCAGCCTTTGGTGAAGAAGCTCTGGGTGAACTCCACGGCCTTGCGACCGGCGTCGGAGTCGACGGCCGGGGCCTTCAGGTCCGGCTGCAGGAGGTTGCCGCCGGCCTGGAAGAGCCAGCTCAGCCAGCGGTACGCGCCCGCCGCCTGCCAGTCGTAGATGAAGGGGTACTGCCGGGCCTTGACCACGCCCTTGAGCTTGTCCGCGACCGCGGCGAACTCGTCCCAGGTCCAGGCGTCCTCCAGGGTGGTCGGCACGTCGGTGATGCCGGCCGCCTGGAACGCGTCCTTGCGGTAGAGCAGGGCGGTGCAGTCGATCTGGTGCGGCACCCCGTACGGCTTGCCGTCGTAGACGATGCTCTCCCAGAGTCCCGGGACGAAGGCGTCGATCTTGGCCTGATCGAACGTGCCGGAGACGTCGAGCAGCGCATCCTGGCTGGTGTACTGGCCGATGTCGATGTAGGAGACCCGGAACAGGTCGGGCGGGTTGCCGGACTGGAACCGGGAGTCGATGTTGGTCGCCACGCTCGCGTACGGGACGGTGTCGGTCTTGATCGTGATGTTCGGGTTCTCCTTTTGAAACGCCGCGATCACGTCGTCGAACGCCTTCTTCTCGGTGTCGCCGGACCAGTTGATGAAGGTCAGCGTCACCTTCTCACCGCCCGAACTCCCGGACGGGGCTTCCCCTCCGGAACTACGGCCGGTCAGCCCGGCGCACGAACTCAGCGCCCCGGCGGCGGCAACTCCCAGGCCGGCCTGCAACATCTGACGGCGATTCAAGGTCATCCTTTGTCTCCTCGTTCCGGCCAACGACTTGGTCGGCCTCCGAAACGAATACTGCCTCACGTCGTACACATTCTTCGGTCAAGGTTCTGGAACTATTCGGGAGTCGGCCTCTGATGGATGCGAAACAGCGGTCATCTCCTCAGCCCTACAGTGAGGCTCGTGAGCATCGCGCACGAAACCGAGATTGCGTGGGGCATCGTCGGGCCGGGCCGGATAGCAAACAAGGTGGTGGCCGACTTCGTCCACGTACCTGGGGCGCGGGCGGTGGGGGTGGCCTCCCGCTCGCGTGAGCGAGCACAGGCGTTCGCCGACGAGCACGGTCTGGCGCGGGCCTACGGCTCGTACGCGGAGATCATCGCCGATCCGGAGCTCGACATTCTCTACATCGCGACCCCCCATCCCCAACACCACGCCATCGCTCTCGCCGCCATCGAGGCCGGCAAGGCGGTTCTCGTCGAGAAGACGTTCACGGCGACCGTGGCCGGTGCGGAGGAGATCGCAGCAGCGGCCCGAGCACGCGGGGTCTTCGCGATGGAGGCGATGTGGACCCGCTTCCAGCCGGCCATCGTCGAGGCGCGGCGGCTCATCGACGAGGGCGCCATCGGCGAGGTCCGGCAGGTGCAGGCCGATCTGGGCGTCGACCGGCCGTACGACGAGACGGACCGGTTGTTCGATCCCGCCCAGGGTGGTGGGGCGCTCCTGGACCTCGGCGTGTACGTCGTCTCCTTCGCCCAGTACTTGCTCGGCGTTCCCGATCGAGTCGAGGTGGTCGGCTCGCTGGCCCCCACCGGCGTGGACTGGGAGGTCGGGCTGCTGCTGGGCTACGAGGACGGCCGGGCCGCCGCACTCCTGGGATCGCTGCGGGGACACACTCCGGGAGCAGCACGGATCCACGGCACCAAGGGGTGGATCGACGTGCCGCCGCGCTTCCACCACCCCAAACGCATCGTTCTGAGCCGACCCGGGAATGAGCCGGAGGAGATCGTGCGGCCGCCAATCGGCGACGGGTACGCCCACGAACTGATCGAGGTGACCGAAGGGGTTCGCGCCGGCCGAACGGAGAGTGCCGTCATGCCGCTGGACGACACCATCGCCGTACAGCGGATCCTGAACGGCGCCGCCGAACGGCTCGGGGTCTTCCACTCCGAAGACCCCTCGGCCATGGCGCCCTGAGCCCGTCCGCAGGCAGTCCGCTCAGGCGCACCCTTTCGTCGCCAGTTGCACCCTCACATGAGGGTGCAACTGGCGACGAAGGGGTGCGCCCTGTGTTGTGCCCAGGAGACAGTGCAGCCGGCTTGCGGCCGGGACCCTCGATAGGGTCGCGGCGTGGCCGCCCGCACCCTCAGCGCCCGGGAGCTCAACCGCGCGCTGTTGGCCCGTCAACTCCTGCTCGAACGGGCACCGCTGAGCATCCCCGAGACGCTGGAGCGGATGGCCTTCCTCCAGGCTCAGTACGCACCCGCGATCTACATCGGGCTGTGGTCGCGGGCCGAGGGTGTCGAGCGCGACGCGATCACCACGCTGCTCGAGGACCGGACGATCATCCAGGGCACGCTGCTGCGCTCCACCATCCATGTCGTCGCCCGCGGGGACTACTGGCCGAGCGCCCTGGCCATCCGTGCGGAGCGGCGTACGGCCCAGGTGCGAGCCGTGCGCGGTACGCCGTCGGCCGCTGAGTACGAGGCCGCCGCCCTGAAGCTGCGGGCAGCCCTGGAGAACGCCGGATCCCTCCGCCAGAAGGAGATCGACCACCTGCTGGGTCCTGGCCTCCGCAGCGGCGCCGGACTCTGGGTCGACCTCGTTCGCGTGCCGCCCGCGGGCACCTGGCACCGCCGCCGCGCCGACCTCTACGGTCTGGCGGAACAGTGGGTCGGCCCGGAGGAGGGCACGGCGGAGGCCGGTGTCGATCTGCTCGTCCGCCGCTATCTCGGCGGCTTCGGCCCGGCCACCGCCAAAGAGATCGCCAACTGGGCCGGGCTGCCGGTGCCTACGGTGACCCCGGCGTTGGCCGGCATGACCCTGCGGGCCTTCCGCACCGAGGACGGCGTCGAGCTGGTCGACCTGCCGGACGCCCCGCTCCCCGATCCGGAGACGCCGGCGCCGGTCCGCTTCCTCTCGAACTGGGACGCCGCGCTCCTGGTCCACGCCCGCCGCTCCGGCATCCTGCCCGAGGAGCATCGGCCGAAGATCTTCCACACCAAGGCGCCGCAGTCGTTCCCGACCTTCCTGGTCGACGGGGCAGTCGCCGGGACGTGGAAGTACGTCGAGGACCGGATCGAGCTCAGCCCGTTCGCACCGCTACCGGCCTTCGTACGACGCGAACTCGAACACGAGGCCGAGCGCCTGGCTGCGTTCCACCGCTGAGATTTCGGGCGCCCGCCCATTCCCGCGCGCGAAACCGGTGTTCGCGCGGGAATTTCCGCGCGCGAACGCCGGAATCGCGCGCGGGAGTCTTGGGGATGCGTGCGAGTCAGGCGTCGACATAGCGGCGGCCCTCGAAAGCACGGCCGAGGGTCACCTCGTCGGCGTACTCCAGGTCGCCGCCCACGGGAAGTCCGCTGGCCAGCCGGCTCACCTTGACGCCCATCGGCAGCAACAGCCGGCTGAGGTAGGTGGCCGTCGCCTCACCTTCGAGGTTGGGGTCGGTGGCCAGGATCACTTCGGTCACGGTGCCGTCGGCCAGTCGGAGGCACAGTTCGCGGATCTTCAGCTCGCCGGGGCCGATGCCGTCGATCGGGCTGATCGCCCCGCCCAGGACGTGGTACCGGCCGCGGAACTCCCGGGTCCGTTCCACGGCGACAACGTCCTTGGACTCCTCGACCACGCAGATGATGCTGACGTCGCGGCGCGGATCCCGGCAGATCCGGCACTCCGTGTCCTCGGCGACGTTGAAGCACGTCTCGCAGAACTTCACCGTGTCCTTGACCAGCTTGAGGGTGTCGGCCAGACGGAAGACGTCGTCGTGGTCGGCGGCGAGGATGTGGAAGGCCAGCCGCTGGGCGCTCTTCGGACCGATCCCGGGCAGCCGCCCGAGTTCGTCGATCAGGTCCTGAACGGGGCCCTCGTACACGTGTTGCTCCTCGAGGAACTCAGAAGGGCAGGCCGGTGCCGCCGAGACCGCCACCAAGACCGCCGGCGAGGGGACCGAGCTTGGCGGCTGCCAACGACTGAGCCTTCGTGTTGGCGTCCCGGATCGCGGCCACGACCAGGTCGGCCAGCGTCTCGGTGTCCTCGGGATCAACGGCCTCAGGCTTGATCGTGAGACCCACCAGTTCGCTGGCGCCCGTCACCGTCGCGGTGACGAGGTCTCCGCCGGCCGTTCCCTCAACGGTCATCTCGCTCAGTTCCTGCTGGGCGTTCAGCAGTTGCTGCTGCATCGCCTGGGCTTGAGCGAGCAGGCCGGACATGTCGCCTTCGGGAATCATCGCTGGTGTCCTGCCTCGGGTGGGAGTTCGATACGTTCCGGTCAGCCTATGCGTCGCCGGACTCCGGCGACTCCGACACGGCCGTGCCCTGGCCGCCCGGCCTCATCGCTGAGGAGGATCAGCGACCGGCGAGCCACGAACTCAGGCCGTTTCCTCCTCAGCGATGATCTGGGCGCCGAGCTGCCGCGCGAGCAGGTCGGTGTGCGACTCGTCGACGGCTTCGGCGTCGGCGTCGTCGGGATGCGCCATGGCGTCACGCTCGTCGACGGCGCCGGCCTGCTGGCGCTCCCCTCGCTTGGTCGGCCGCACCTGCTGCCGAGCCTGTTCGCGACCCTCGACGTAGGCGGAGGACGGCTCTGGCGCTGGGTCGTCTGCGGGCGCGGACCGTTGAGCGGGGGCGCCGCTGACTCCGGCATCCACCATCGTCTCGATGCGCAGATCGGCCCCGAGCACCTCGATGATCGCGTCGCGCAGTACGTCGGAGCTGCCACCCTTGGCGAAGCTGTCCCGGGCGCCGACACCGGCCATGGCCAGCATCAGGACACCGTCCCGGATCTCGACGACGTGCGCGTTCTGGCTGAGGAGGATCCAAGTGAAGCGGCGGCGGCCCTTGACCTCTTCCAGCACCTCCGGCCACAGGCGCCGGACATCAGTCACGGTAAGGGTGCCCCGCGGCTCGCCGCTCGGGCCCGGTGCCGGTCGATCCGTGTCGTCCGGCACGGGAGCCGCCGGAGGTTCGACGCTCGGCGACTCGGTCTCGGCTGGCGTCGGTAGCGGAGCTGCCGGCGGCTCGGTACCTGGTGGCTGGTTGGTCGCCGGCTCGGGCGGTTGGCCCTTTGACGGGCGCTCGTCTGAGCTCGCCGAAGAGCTCGGGGGACGGTCGGGGGCGGCACGGTCTCCCATCACACCGATCCGGCGCTCGAGCCGGTCCAACCGGGCGTGGAGTCCACGGTCGTCCACGTCGGCTCCGGGCAGGAGGGCCCTCGCGCACATGAGTTCCAGGTGCAGCCGCGGCGCGGTCGTACCCCGCATGTCGGTCAATCCCTTGGCGATCACCTCGGCGGCTCGCGTCAGTTCGCCGGCACCCAACGAGGCGGCCTGGGAGCCCAGCCGCTCGGCCTGATCGGCGGCCACGTCGACCAGTCCGGACGTCAAGGCGTCCGGGACAGCAGCGACGATGACCAGATCCCGGAGCCGTCGTAGCAGGTCCTCGGCGAAGCGACGCGGATCCTGTCCGACGTCGATGACCTTGTCCACGCAGGAAAAGACTCCGCCTGCGTCACCGGCGGCGAAGGCGTCGACGAACTCGTCCAGGAGCGAATCGGGGGTGTAACCCAGCAGTGCGGCCGCCTGCCGGTAGGCCAGTCCGTGCTCGTCGGCACCGCTGAGCAGTTGATCAAGAACCGACAGCGAGTCCCGGACCGACCCGGCGCCGGCCCGTACGACCAACGGCAGCACGGCCGGCTCGACCCGGATGCCTTCCGCCTCGCACAGCTTGGCCAGATAGTCCCCGAGCACCCGGGGTGGCACGAGCCGGAACGGATAGTGGTGCGTCCGGGAACGAATGGTCCCGATCACCTTGTCCGGCTCGGTGGTCGCGAAAATGAACTTCACATGGGCCGGTGGCTCCTCCACGAGCTTGAGCAGCGCGTTGAAGCCCTGGGTCGAGACCATGTGGGCCTCGTCGACGATGTAGATCTTGTAGCGGCTCGCTACCGGGGCGAAGAACGCTCGCTCCCGTAGATCACGCGCATCGTCTACGCCACCGTGGCTGGCGGCGTCGATCTCGATCACGTCGATGCTGCCCGAGCCGCCGCGGGCCAGATCCCGGCAGGACTGGCACCGACCGCAGGGCACGGCAATCGGCCCCTGCTCGCAGTTCAGGGCCCGGGCGAGAATCCGCGCGGACGTGGTCTTGCCGCAGCCGCGCGGGCCGGAGAAGAGGTACGCGTGGTTGACCCGGTTGTTGGTCAGCGCCCGTTGCAGCGGCTCGGTGACGTGCTCTTGGCCGATGACGTCGGAGAAGACGTCCGGTCGATATCGCCGGTAGAGCGCCAAGGGGGCCGCGGCGGGGGCCTCGGACGCGTCGAACAACTCTTCGCTCTGCGTGTGCTCCACCGGCTCGTCGAAGAGCTCGTCGGTGACCGGCGGGCGGTCCAGGTCGACGTCCAGATCTCCCACGCCAGCAGACTATGCCCTGTCTCGGACAGCCCGGATCGGATGGCGGAAAGCCGAAAGCTTGGACCCCTTCGATCTGTTCGGACCCAATGCAAGGGGTCCAAACGCGCCGAAAGGGTCCAAACTCGTAGAACCCTGCCTCAGATAGCGCGGACCTTGTCGGCCTGCGGACCCTTGGGGCCCTGGGTCGTGTCGAACTCGACGCGCTGACCCTCATCGAGCGAGCGGTAGCCGGTGGACTCGATCGCGCTGTAGTGCACGAACACGTCCGCGCCGCCGCCGTCGACCTCGATGAAGCCGAAGCCCTTCTCGCCGTTGAACCATTTGACGGTTCCCTGTGCCATTTCCATCTCCTAGCATTTCGAGGCCGTACCTCACGGCCCTCGATTCGCTGTCGGACGCTGGAAGTACCAACGCCCACGCAAAGACTTCGGGAACGTAGCACTGACCACGACACACAAGACCTGCAACAGCGGCTCAAGTCTTGCACATTCTTCGGCACGTATCACGCGGACGCCCTCGCGGTCGTTTGGTCCGCTTGGCCAGAATCGGCGTTGATGACGTCTCGACGCAGGTTCTTGATGGTGTCCGCCGCCGCCGCGGTCGGTGCGGTGACCGGCTGTACGCCCGGCACGACGACTCCACCCCCGGCCGGTACGAGTCCGAGCGTGGCCCCGTCGCCGACCGTCACGCCGACCGCTACCTCGACCCCTACGCCCACTCCGACCTCGACGCCGAGCAGCGCTTCGCCGAGGCCGCGGCCTACGCCGACGCCAACGACGGAACCAACGAGCGTCCGGCCCCGGATCGCCGGAGTCGTCGCCGAGAACATGAACGTCCCGTGGGGCATCGCCTTCCTCGGCTCCGGGGCCGCCCTGGTGTCGGAGCGCAACTCCGGGCGCATCGTGCGCGTCGATCCGAACGGCAAGAAGACCACGCTCGGCGAGGTCAACGGCGTCGAGGGTCCCAGTGGCATCGGCGAGGGCGGACTGATGGGCATCGCGCTGGCGCCCGGCGACGAGGAGACCCTGTACGCCTACCACACCAGCAGCTCCGACGACCGTCTCGTACGGGTCAGCCTGGCCGGCGGTCGCGTCGGGCGGTCCCGCGCGCTGCTCACCGACATCCCGACCAGCGTGCACCACCACGGCGGCCGGCTGCTGTTCGCGCCGGACCGTACGCTCTACCTCGCCACCGGGGACGCCGAGGACTCCGCGTCGGCCCAGGACCGGGACGCGCTGACCGGCAAGATCCTCCGGCTGACCACCGACGGTGACGCGGCACCCGGCAATCCGTACGGGAACCGCACCTGGAGCTACGGGCACCGCAACATCGAGGGCCTGGCCTTCGACGCCCGCGGGCGGTTGTGGGCGACCGAGTTCGGCGACCAGAAGTCCGACGAGCTGAACCTGATCGTCAAGGGCGGAAACTACGGCTGGCCCGACGTGGAGGGCGACTCGAACAACAACGACTTCGAGGCCCCGAAGTACACCTGGAGCCCGACCAGCGACTGCTCTCCGGCTGGGCTGGCGATCACCCGCAACACCGCGTTCATCGGGGCGTTGCGCGGACAGTCGATGTTCGCGGTGACGCTGCGCGGGACCCGGGTCGGCGACGCCAGCGAATACTTCTCCGGCGAGTACGGCCGAATCCGCAACGTCGTGGTCGCCCCCGACGGTGCGCTGTGGCTGACGACCAGCAACACCGACGGGCGGACGGACCCCGGGCGCGACGACGACCAGATCTTGCGCGTGACCCTCTGAGGCCGGGTGCAAGGATGCCGGGATGAACTCCAAGCGGATCCTCTTCATCGGCGGCAGCGGCGTGATCAGCGCGGCCAGCGTGCGGCTGGCCGTCGAACGCGGACATCGAGGTCACCGTGCTGAACCGGGGCAAGTCCTCGACCCGCCCCCTACCCGACGACGTGGAGACGCTGCAGGCGGACGCGAGTGACGGGGCCTCGGTGGACGAGGTCCTCGGTGATCGCGAATTCGACTCCGTGGCGCAGTTCAGAGCGTTCAGTCCGGACCACGTCGGTGCCGACATCGAGCGGTTCGCCGGCCGGACCGGGCAGTACGTGTTCATCAGCTCGGCGTCGGCGTACCAGAAGCCGCCCGCCCGGGTCCCCGTGACCGAGTCGACGCCGTTGCACAACCCGTTCTGGCAGTACTCCCGCGACAAGATCGCCTGCGAAGAACGCCTGGTGGCGGCGTACCGGGAGCAGGACTTCCCGGCGACGATCGTGCGCCCGTCGCACACGTACGATGTGACGCTGCTGCCGACGACCGGTGGCTGGACGGACGTGGCACGGATGCGCGCTGGCAAGCCGGTTGTGGTGCACGGGGACGGCACGACGCAGTGGACCCTGACCCACAGCGACGACTTCGCAGTCGCCTTCGTGGGGCTGTTGGGGAACCCGCTGACCCTGGGCGAGGCGTTCACGATCACCGGCACCCACGCCCCGACCTGGAACCAGATCTACACCTGGCTCGGGCGGGCGGCCGGCGTCGAACCGGAACTGGTCCACGTCGCCTCGGAGACCATCGCCCGGGTCAGTCCTGATCTTGGTCCCGGCTTGGTCGGCGACAAGGCGCACTCGATGGTCTTCGACTGCGCGAAGGTCTCCGCATTGGTGCCGGAGTTCGCCACGACCATCTCCTACGCCGATGCCGCGGTGGAGCAGATCGCCTGGTACGACGCCAATCCGGGCGAGCAGCAGGTCGATGCCGAACTGGACGCGGTGTTCGACCGGCTGGTCGAGGGCGCTCGGAACTTCGGCAAGGTCGCTTCCTGAGCTTGTCGAAGGGCCTCGGCTTGTCGAAGGGCGGGCAGGCGCGGATCGGGATCTCCGGCTGGACGTACAAGCCGTGGCGGGGCGCGTTCTATCCGCACAAGCTGCCGCACCGCCGGGAGCTGGCGTACGTGGCCGAACGCATGAACTCGGTTGAGGTCAACGGCACGTTTTACGCGCTGCAGCGCCCGGCCAGCTTCGCCGCGTGGGCGGAGCAGACCCCGGCGGACTTCGTCTTCGCGGTCAAGGGCGGCCGGTTCATCACGCACATGAAGAAGCTCACCGATGCCGCCACTCCCCTGGCCAACTTCCTGGCCTCCGGGGTGCTCGCCTTGGGGCCGAAGCTCGGGCCGATGCTGTGGCAGCTGCCACCCAGCCTGGGCTTCGATCGCGGACGCATGGCGGACTTCTTCGCGCAGCTGCCGCGGACGGCCGGTGAGGCGGCGTCGCTCGCCCGGAACCATGATCAGCGAATCACCATCGACCGCGAGCTGGTGACCACCGCGTACCCCGACCATCCGCTCCGGCACACGGTCGAGGTCCGGCACGAGACGCTTCCGCTCGGCCGAGTTCTACGGACTCCTGCGCGAACACCGACATCGGGCTGGTCCTGGCCGACAATCCAGGCCGCTGGCCGATCCTGGAGGAACTCACCACCGACTTCATGTACGTCCGGCTGCACGGCGACACCGAGCTGTACGCCAGCGGCTACTCCGACGAGGCCCTCGATCGGTGGGCCGACCGGATCCGCGGTTGGCTCGACGCTGGGCAGGACGTCTACGTCTACTGCGACAACGACGCGAAGGTCCGGGCGCCGTACGACGCCATGGGTCTCCTTCAGCGGCTCGGCCTCGAGCCGTGAGCCCGCGGTCTCCGGAGGATTTGACGCAAACACACCACGCACGGCCGAAATCGGCCACCTAACACGTGTGTCACTTCCGCAGCACGTCAGCTTTGCGACAAACGCTGGTCGGATGTGTCCGTGACCAACCACGACATCGCCCGCACGATTCTCGATGACGCCCGTTACGTCGTCCTCGCGACCGCCGACGCGGACGGGACGCCATGGGCATCGCCGGTCTGGTTCGCGCACGAGAACTACCACCGGTTGTTCTGGGTCTCCGATCCCGCCGCGAGGCATTCGCACAACATCGCGGCTCGTCCGCAGATCGCCATGGTGGTGTTCGACTCGACGGCCTCGCCGCTGACGGGCCAGGGGGTGTACATGACGGCGACCGCGGAGCAAATCACCGACCCTGGCGACCTGGAGCAGGGGATCGAGGTCTTCTCGACCGCATCGGTCCGCCAGGGATTGTCGGCCTTTGGGCTCGATCGGGTCACCGGACCGGCTCGCCTCCGGCTTTATCGGGCGGAGGTCACGTCGCACTCGATCCTCGACCCGGACAGCCCTTTCGACGTTCGGATCGACGTCGCGCCCTGACGCCCTGGCCGAAGCAGTCAGGCGGCCAGCGCGACTTCGAACGAGAAGAGCGTGGCGCTGAACAGGCCGCCCACGACGCCCGGCTCGGCGGCCAGGATCTGCCCGGCGGCGGATTGGTCGACGCCGGCGAGCACGATGAGGGCATACGGGTCGTCCAGGCGTCCGCTGCGACCGGCGAACACCAGTCGTCCCTCGGCGTACAGCTGCTCGCAGTAGCCCCAGTGGGCCATCATCAGTTCGGCTTCGCGTTCGGTTGGGCCGGTGAGCAGAATGTCGGCGCGGGTCGGCAGGAGCCGGTAGGCGAAGGTCTGCACCGGGGTCATGGGGGCGCGCAGCATCACGTCGAACGGCGTCGTCTCCGGCGCCACCAGTCCCGCGGCCACGCCCGACATCTGGGCGGCCGAGGTCGACGCCCCGGCGTCGTCGTCCGCCGCGAACACGACGACGCCGAACCGGTCGTCACTCGACAAGGCCCGTCCCGACAGGGCAAGCCTGCCGTCGACGTGCAGGGCTGAGGCCCAGGCGAACTGCCGGTTTGCGATGTCCGCGTCCGCAGAGTTCGGTTCGCGGCCAGTGGCTTGCGGTTCCCCGGGCCGGACTACGGTCGCGTACCACGTCGGCTGCTCACTCACCGAAGCTTCCTGAGTCATCGGGTCTGTCCCTCCAGTCATCGGTCAACTAACATCAACCGTAAACACCCACTGACCAATTGGTCAATGGCCGTTTACCGAAGGGTGTTCCGAATTGGAACGACTGTCACCGCTCGACGTCCTGGGCGACCCGATGCGCCGAGCCGTACTGGACCAGCTCCGTACCGGTCCGATGTCCGTGGCCGAGCTGTCGGCGGACCTGCCCGTCACTCGGCCCGCCGTCTCGCATCACCTCAAGGTGCTCGGATCGGCGCGGCTGGTCCGCTCGACGCGGCGTGGCACGCAGCGGATCTACGAGATCGACCCCGCCGGCGCAGAGGCCATCAAGGCGTACGCCGAGCAGCTCTGGGCCGCCGCGTTCACCGACCTGGCCGACGTGATGCCGGCGACCGTCGTGGAACGAGACGCGTGAGCCTTGCAGTCCGGCGGTCGGTGTTGGTCGCGGGCTCGGCCGAGGCGGCGTTCGCGCTGTTCACCGAGGGAATTGATCGGTGGTGGCCGCTGCGCGCCGGCTTCGCGTACGGCGGCGAGCGCGCACGATCGATTCATCTGGAACCGTGGGTGGGCGGTCGGTTCTTCGAGCGGCTGGTCGACGGAGACGAACTGCAGGTCGGCTCCATGATCAGCTGCGAACGACCGCACCGATTCACGTTCACCTGGCGGGCACCGGTGTGGTCAGCGGAGACGCGGGTCCGCGTCGAGTTCACCGCGACGGGCGACGGCACCAGGGTCGACCTGACCCATGACGGGTTCGAGTTACTCGGAGCCGAGGGCGCGGCCGAAGCTCAGCAGTTCGGCGGCGGCTGGCCCACCGTGTTGGAGCGACTGGCGAGCGCTGCCGCGGGGAGCTCGGGAGATTAGACGGCCCCCCGTGCACCCGACAGAGCTTGCTTACCCTTGCTGCCTTCCGACCCTGGGGGAGTTGGGCGAGATACCGCCGCACGGGGGACCACCGACGAGTGTACGGGATCGCGGCGGGCGGCCCACCGCCCGCGAACGGGTTCGCTCCGGCGCCCAGGCAGCAGGTAGCCTCCTCCGCGGAGGATTCGCCTAGTGGCCTATGGCGCTCGCTTGGAAAGCGGGTTGGGTGCAAGCCCTCGCGGGTTCGAATCCCGCATCCTCCGCTGCTCTAGCCAAGGGAGATACTTGGCCCTTTGCTCGCTTCGAGCAACCAACTTTCGGGCCCTTCGGAGTTGTCGGGTGACCCCGGCTTGGTCAGGGCCGCTCTCACCCTCCCCGGCACCGCCGGGGACGGGCTGCCCTCGACTGCACCGTCCTGCTACAACAGCACGGCGATGAAGGTCTCCCACCCCCATTCGGAGGGCTCATGAGGCGCCGAGGCTTGCGAATGCGTGGCTATCCCTGAGGCGGGGCCTTCATGCCCTTGATACCCTGCTCAGGCCCCTCCTCGGCCGTGGTGATCGCTGTGATGTACGACCCGTCGGTTAGGAGTTCCCATCCATCATCGGCACCCTGGGCACTGAACTGAGCGAGAACGTCGGCAGCGTAACGGGACATGGTCTCAGGGTTCTCGCAGAAGCCGCCATCGTGTCCCCCGGCCTCGTCATTCACGTACAGCACTGCGTGCCCGTCCGGCATCACATGAAGTTGACCACAAAAGTGCGCATTCGAAAGCGGGAATATCGGACTGTGACTCCATGAACGGGTTTCGATTTGGGTCATACCGGAACCTTACGCCCGCCGTTCGGGACCGACGAGCGGAAGACCCGCAGTGGTTTCAGAGCGACGCTGAGGGACTTGCGGACTGAACGTACGGGCCGCAGCGTCATCGCCGGCAACGTCTCAAGATCGGCGCTTGAGCCACCGACCGCCCCCCCCGGTGACCCTCTTGGCTCAGTCCGCCATCAGGTCGACATTCCGAACCCACCCTAAGAGGTGACATGCTCGCGGACCACCCCGCCGGCGACCGGCTGCACAACGCCGAGTCGAACGTGGGCTGCGTGCCGCCGAAGGCATGGGAAGTGTGGAGCGCGACAGCGCTGAACTCCTTGTTCGTGCCTGAAGCCTCAACTTTGATCACCGCGCTCACTTGGGACTGTAGCCACTCCCGGTAGCCGCGTTCGGTGAGACTTCCGCCCGCCAGTACTCGTCCGAGTCGGGAGCGCGAGTCGTTCCCAATGGCACGGGCGGCGTCGGCGATCAGCTGGTCGCTGCCCGGTGACAGCTCGGTGAGTGTGCGCCACAGCTGCACGGTGCCGGCTGGGCGTGTTCTCGAACTGTGCTTCGGAGATCTCGGCGAACCCGGCACGTCCACAGGGGAACGGTGGCCAGCACAAGGCGGATGGGACGCCGCGTGAATTCGACGGCGGCGACCTGTTTCAGGGCTGCGAGAATTCGGTGGTCGGCAACGTCCGATCCCTGTTCGGGTTCGACGCGCCGACATCCGCCACGCTCGCCGGGACGGGTTGTCGAGAACATTGATGATGCGCGAGGTGATCGCACCGCTGACCGGGAGCGCCTGTCGTCGCTCAACGCGCCACCAATCTCGGCGTGATCACTGCGGCCGGGCTGCTCGTCGTGGTCGCACTTCCCGGCGCGTACCGGAACGCGTGCGTGGTTGGGGGCTCGCCCTGCTCACGATCCTGATCTTCGCGATGACCAGCGTGCTTTCTCGCGAGGGTCTGGCTCACGCATTGATCCGCGGCATAGCGACCCGGGCATCCGGTCGGCCGATCAGGTCTGACACAGTCGTGCGATGAGTCGTTGAGCTCAGGTCGGTGGTCTCGAGGACTGGCTACGGGTCGAAGGGGTCGAGATGATGTCACTGTCGGAAAGACTGATCCGGCTGGCGTCTCCCTTCGTGGTGGGCGCGGTGAGTGCATCGCCATGGCAGGGATCTGTGTGCGAGCTGGGAGAGAGGACTTCATCGGATGCTGATTGAGGACTATGGGTTGATCGGTGACCTTCAGACGGCGGCGCTGGTCGGCCGGGACGGGTCGGTGGACTGGCTGTGTTTGCCGCAGTTCGACTCGGCGTCGTGCTTCTCTTCGCTGCTGGGTGACACCCGACACGGGCGCTGGCTCGTTGCGCCGGCTGGTGAGGTGTCGGCGACGCGGCGGCGTTATCGGGCTGGCACGCTGGTGTTGGAGACCGAGTTCGAAACCGCCGACGGCGCGGTCCGGCTGATCGACTTCATGCCGCCGCGGGGCGACGGTCCGCCGCGATTGATGCGGATCGTCGAGGGTCTCCGCGGCCGGGTGCCCATGCGGATGGAATTGGTGGTCCGGCCGGACTACGGGACGATCGTGCCGTGGGTGGAGGAGGTGTCGGACGGCGTGCTGGTCACCGCCGGACCGGATTCCTTCCGGGTCAGCACGCCGCTCGCGCTGGCGGTGGGAGACGGTTCGGCCACGGCGGAGTTCGTGGTCGTCGAGGGCGCCCGTGAGCGGCTGAATCTCATGTGGCACCGCTCCCACCAGGATGCCCCGCTGGTGGAAGACGCCGACTCCGCGCTAGCGCGAACCGAGTCGTGGTGGCTGGAGTGGACCGGCCGGTGTCGATATCAGGGTGCGTATCGCGAGCAGGTGCTCACGTCTCTCATCGCGCTCAAGGCGATGACCTTGGAGACCACTGGAGCGCTGGTGGCGGCTCCGACGACCTCGCTGCCCGAGGACATTGGGGGGCTGCGCAACTGGGACTACCGCTACTGCTGGCTGCGGGACTCCGCGCTCGCGTTGGAAGCTCTGTTAGCGGCGGGCTACGCCGAGGAGGCGCAGGCCTTTCGCGGGTTCCTGCTCAGGGCCGGCACGGGTGACCCGTCGAAGATCCAGATCATGTACGGGATTGGTGGTGAGCGACGGCTCACCGAGTTCGAGGTCCCGGAGCTGCCGGGGTACGAGGGCTCCAGTCCCGTCCGGATCGGCAACGCCGCGTCGGAGCAGTTCCAACTCGATGTCTACGGCGAGGTGCTGGCCACCGCCTACCGGGCCGCCACCGAGGTGCTGGGTGGGGTCGAGGAGCGGCTGTGGCCGCGGTGGCGGACGGTCGTGGAGTACGTCGAGACCATCTGGCGAGAGCCCGACGACGGGATCTGGGAGAGCCGGGGGCCGCGGCGACACTACACCTACTCCAAGGTGATGGCGTGGGTTGTGTTTGACCGAGGCGTGCGATTGGCGGAGCAGTTCGGGCTGGAGGCGCCTGTCGATCGGTGGCGCGACATCCGTGACGAGATCCATGCCGAGGTCTGCGAGCAGGGGTACGACCGGGAACGCCGGACGTTCACCCAGTACTACGGGTCAACCGAGCTCGACGCGAGCGTGCTCAACATCCCGCTGGTCGGGTTCCTGCCGGGCGCCGACGAGAGGGTGACCGGCACGATCGACGCGGTGCTGCGCGACCTCGGTCGGGACGGCTTCGTCTCCCGGTACTCCACAGCACAGACCGACGACGGACTCTCCGGGGATGAGGGTCAGTTCTTGGCCTGCTCATTCTGGCTGGTCAGTGCCCTGGCCGTGAACGGTCGGGTTCAGGAGGCCCGGACCCTGTTCGAGCGGCTCACCGGATTGGCCAATGACCTGGGCCTGCTCGCCGAGGAATACGATGTCGGTCGCCAGCGCCAGGTCGGCAACTTCCCGCAGGCCTTCAGTCACCTCACCCTGATCCTCGCTGCGCGGGCCATTTCGATCGCCGAGGCGGCGGGCGCTTCCGGATCCTAGTCGAGCTGGGCCACCGGCGGCTGGGCCGGCGGTGGGCAGGCGGAGCCTACGGCCGCCACCTGCCGGGGCAGGAACGCCGCCGCGACCAGCCCGACGACGGCGAAGGCGGCGAGGACGATCATCGCGAGCCCGTAGGACCGCTCCGGGGTCACGGTGATCCCGGCCACCAAGATGGTGCCGGCGATCGCAGCGCCGAGCGAGGACCCCAAGTTGGACACGCTCCGCGACAGCCCGGAAATCTCCCCCTGGAGCTTCTCGGGAAAGCTCGACTGGACGACGTTCACCGATGGGGTGAGCATCAGGCCGAGACCGAGTCCGATCAGGAGCAATCCGGGGGCGAAGGCCCACGCGCTCGGCGAGTAGGTGACCATGGCGAGCAGCGCCGCCACGCCGATGATCAGTATCACGAAGCCCGCCATGATCAGGGTCCGCTGGGGTCGCCGTTTGGCGAACCGCTCGGCGGCCAGCGAGGCGGCGAGCAGGCCGACCGTCTCGGCAGTGAAGATCACGCCGGTCTCGAGCGCGTCGTAGCCGCGCACGACCTGCAGGTAGGCGGAGACCACGAACGAGATGCCCATGAGCAGCAGCCACTGGGTGTTTTGCGTGACCATGCCGAGATTCGAGGTGCGGTTGCGGAACAAGCTCGATGACAGCAGCGGCTCCCTGCCCGACCGCTCCTTGGCCCGGACCGAGCGGAAGAACAGGACGAGGATCGCGGCGCCGGCGGCGATGAGGATGATCATCACCCAGCCGTTGTTGTCGGCCGCGAGAATGCCCAGCACGATCAGGATGAGGCCGACCGCGGACAAGATCGCGCCACCGGTATCGAACGAGCGCTTCGGGTCGGCAGGCAGGGGGTCCTTCATCCGCCAGCTCAGCACGATGATCACCGCGATGACCAGAGCCTGGAAACCGAAGGCCGCCCGCCAACTGATCGCGGAGGTGATCAGCCCGCCGATCAGAGGCCCGGCCGCGGCGCCGACACCGCCGGCGGCGCTGATCAGCCCGAAGGCGCGGGCTCGGGACGTCAGGTCGGTGAAGAACAGAGTGGTGAGGATGTAGACCGGAGGGATCAGCAGCGCCGTGCCGACCCCCTCCAGGATCGAGTTGCCGAGGATAAGTACACCCAGCCCAGGTGACAGCGCGCTGACCACGGCACCGACTCCATACAGGATCAGACCGGCGATGAAGCAGCGCTTGCGGCCGTACCGGTCGGTGAGCTTGCCGCCCGGGATCATGAGCGCCGCCATCACCAGAAGGAAGATGGTGATGGCCACCTGCACACCCTGGACGGTGGTGTCCAGGTCCGCGCTGATGTCGTTGATCATCACGTTCATGTTGGAGCCGGCGAAACTGCAGATGAACTGCGCCAGCGCCAGTGGCGCCAGGACTGCGCCCACGGACCGTGCTGGGACCTGTGCTCTCGGGTCGAGCGCCACGGTTTCCTCCTCGAGACTGGTGTCTGTTCAGGCCTTGAGCAACCCTGGGTGGGCTGTGCTGGGTTCTGAGAGTGGCTCGATGCGGAGCAGGTGCCATCCCCATCTCGGGAGTTGGACGAATAGCCCGTCGACTAGGTCGTCGCCGAATCGGACGAAGCTTGTCTGCTGGGTCGGATCGACGAGCTGCCACTGCTGCCCGCGCATGTCCTCCCAGGGTGTGTGGATGAGTCCGGCAGCGGTGGAATCGCTGAGGTTCACCACGATCAGCCAGCGGCTCTGGCCGGTCCAGCACCAGCTGACCAGGGATCGGTACCCGTCGTCTCCTGACCAGCCGGTCCGCGTGCAGAGGTGCCACCGGCCTTGGCGGAAGGCATGGTCGGTGAGGACGGGCAGGAAGGCCCGGTAGAACCCCTCGAGCGCGGCATCGGTGAGCTCGGCGGCGTATCGGCCGAGGAACACCGGCAGGTGCACCTGCGCTCCGCTCAGCTGGCCGTGGTGCATCAGGCG
Source organism: uncultured Actinomycetota bacterium (assembly GCA_963789345.1). GTDB lineage: Bacteria > Actinomycetota > Actinomycetes > Propionibacteriales > Propionibacteriaceae > Microlunatus. The sequence continues at coordinate 137,394 of CAWBKR010000004.1, forward strand.
CATGCCGGGCTGGGTGAGTGCGGCCACAGCGACGACCTGCGATCTCTGCACGCCGAACGTCGTGGCGGCCCGTGGCTCGTCGTGGTTCTCCACGAACCGGACGAGTCCCTGCTGGTAGTCGAGATCGGCCTGGAGGTGCCCGTGCACGTCCTCGGCCGGTCCGTGCCGTAGCCGGTCGTACAGCCGCTTGTCGTAGCAGTAGTCGAAGCCCTGCTGCTGCAGCGCCCACTCCAGCTCCCAGTACGCCTCGGCGAGGAACAGGAAACGCGGGTGCGCCAGGCGGACCGCGTCGATCACGGTCGGCCAGTAGTCGGCCGTGGGTGCCGGTCCGACGAGGTCCGACCACGTCCGGGCGAAGACGTCGTTCATGACGAGCATCGCCATGTCGCAGCGGACACCGTCGCACTGCTCGGCGATGTCGCACAGCGTCTGGACCACCGCGGCCCGCAGTTCGGGGGCGAAGGCATTGAGCTGAACGACGTCGGGCCAGGCGGGGAAGTAGGGGTCCCGGCCGTTGGCGAGGACGTGGTCGGCAACCCGCATGAACGACGACGGGTCGCGTTCCAGCTGCTCGACGGTGCCGGTGACGAACAGCTCGGGCCTGGTTGTCGTCCATGGATGGTCGGGCGCGACATGATTCGGCACGAAGTCCAATACCAGGCCCATGCCGCGCTCGGCCAGAGCCTTACGTGCGATCGAGAGGCCCAGCGGGCCGCCGAGACGATCATCGACGACATATCCACGCACGCAATACGGCGAGCCGACCACGTCCGCCGCTTTCCAGTCTGGTAATGCGGCCCGGAAGCTGGCCACCAGCTCCCCATTCGATAAGGCGATCGCGACGCCTGCGGGGCTGCGTTGCCAGACCCCCATCAGCCAGACCGCATCGTAGCCGAGCCCGGCAAGTTCGTCCCAGTAGCGATCGGGAACCGAGCCGAGGTCGACCGGAGCACCTGCGAGGGTGCTGATATCCCGCAGCCAAGGCCAGGTGTTGATCTCGTACAGGAGGGGATGAGCGGTATCCGCCAGGCCCCGGGACGTCGCCGCGCCGAGGCTCACCGCTGGTCACCCAGGGGTGGATCGTGGAACAAGTGCCGGTGGCTGCACCCAGGAGGATCCAGGATCAGGTCGGCCACCAGGGCGGTCCAGCCGGTCTGGTGCATGGCCCCGAGTCCGGCGCCGTTGTCCCCGTGGAAGTACTCGAAGAACAGGAGGTTGTTCCGCCACGCCGGGTCGTTCTGCAGCTTCTCCACGCCGCCGTAGACGGGGCGGCGCCCATCGGGTCCCGGAAGCCAGATGCTTACCAACCTGTCCGCGAGATCGCCGGCGACATCGCGCAGTGCGAGGTGCCTTCCCGAACCGGTCGGATACTCGATGCTGGCCTCCGCACCCATGAACTGCTCGTATTGGAGCAGGGCTCGAATGATCAGATAGTTGACCGGCAGCCAAACTGGCCCGCGCCAATTGGAGTTTCCGCCGTACATCGCGGTCCGTGACTCCGCCGGCTCGTACCCGATGCTCGCGCCGGGCAGGCTGGGGATCCGGTACGGGGTGGTGTGCCGCTTCGACAAGGACCGAAGCCCGTACGGGGACAAGAAGGCCTGCTCGTCGAACAGGGTCGTGAAGATCCGGGACAGCCAGTCCGGTGTGACGACCGACAACAGGAGACGCTGGTCGTCGCCGGTGCCGCGGACTCGCCAGTCCGCCACCGTGGTCCGGCCTCGGCGCTCCATCACCCGGACGAAACGCTTGCGGAGGTGCGTCAGCTTTTCGATGTGAGGTTTCCGGAGAGCGATGGCGGGCAGCGCGGGAATCACTCCGACCAGGGTTTGCACCCGGATCGGGACGCTGACTCCTCGCGGGTCGGTCAGCCGGTCGTAGAAGAAGCCGTCGTCCGGGTCGTAGCATCCCGACTGCTCCAGCGCCTCCATGATCATCACCGACTGCTCGGCGAATTTCACCACCATGTCGTCGTAGACCGGGTCGCGTTCGGACAGGGTCACCGCCAGCGACAGCATGGCCAGCGAGTAGTACGCCATCCACGCGGTCCCGTCCGCCTGATCCAGCCGATACCCCTCCGGCAGGTGCGAACGGTCGATCGGGGAGATGTTGTCCAACCCGAGGAACCCGCCGCCGAACATGTTGTTGCCGTCTGGGTCCACCCGATTGAGCCACCAGGTGAAATTGAGGAGCAGCTTTTGGAACACCCGCTCCAAGAAGTCCACATCGTCACCGCCGTCGATCATGAACACCCGGATCGCGGCCAGGGCGTGCACGGGTGGGTTGACATCATCAAAGTTCCACTCATACGCCGGCAGGGCGCCGTTCGGGTGTTGGAACCACTCCCGTAGCAGCACCAGCAGTTGGTACTTGGCGAACGCCGGATCGAGGTGGGCCCAGGTGATGGTGTGGAAGGCCAGGTCCCACGCCGCGAACCACGGATACTCCCACGGGTCGGGCATCGCCAACACGTCGAAGGCGTCGAGGTGTCGCCAGCCGGCGTTGCGGCCGGTGGCGTGCTCGGGCGGGGGAGGCAGCTGACCCGGGTCGCCGTCGAGCCACCGCCTTACCTGATAGGGGTACATCTGTTTGCTCCAGACGAGGCCGGCACATGCCTGACGCAGTACTCGCATCCGCTCGGCATCGGTGTCGTCCGGCGCGATGGCCGCATAGAACTCGTCGGCGTCACGCTCCCGTTCTGCCACCAGGTCGTCGAAGTACCGGCTGGACCAGTCGTCGGCGACCGCAGTCCGGGCAGGCCGGTGCAGGCGGAGCCGGATCTCGGCCCGCCCACCGGCTGCGACTTTCGGCTGGTAGCGCCAGGACGCCTTGGTGCCCCGGTGGTCTGGATTCACCGTCGCCGCGCCCGCCACGACGTGGTCGTTGATCCCGTCCTTGGGGTACGCGGTGAGCGGTTCGATCCCGAAAAGCCGTGCCGTGTTGGTCTCGTTGTCGCAGAACAGCGGCTCAGGACGTGTGCCGTCGCCGGTAGCAGCGGCCTCGAGGCGATAGCCGGACAACCGTGCGTGGTCGACCACGATGCTGTCCATGTCCAGCCGCAGCGTAGGCGGCTCGTCGCCCGAGACCCGCCAGGTATTCCGCAACCACAGAGTCGGGAGGACCGTCAAGATCGCCTCCTCCGGTCCCCTGTTCTCCACCGTGATGCGGACGAGCACCTCGGTCGGCGACGCCTTGGCGTACGAGGTCTCGACCACCCAGTAGCGATCGTCGTCGAACACACCCGTGTCCATGAGCTCGAACTCGGGATCGTCGCGGGACCGCCGAGTGTTCTCCTCGACCAGCCGCTGGTAGGGGAAGGCTGACTGCGGATAGTGGTACCTCCAGCGCAGCCAGGCATGACTGGGCAGCCCATCGACAAACCACCAGTACTCCTTGACGTCCTCGCCGTGGTTCCCCTCCGGGCTGGTCAGCCCGAACATCCGCTCCTTGACAATCGGGTCGGCGCCATTCCACAGAGCCACCGCGAAGCAGAGGTCATGGCCGACGTCGGAGATGCCGGCCATGCCGTCCTCGTTCCACCGATAGGCGCGGGACCGGGCGTGGTCGTGAGGAAAAAAGTTCCAGGCGTCGCCACTATCGCTGTAATCCTCGCGGACCGTGCCCCAAGCGCGCTCCGACAGATAGGGGCCCCACTCATACCAGGGGTTCGCACCGGCCAGGTCATCCTCGGCCCGCGCGGTCGCGTCTGCCAGCCGGCGGTGCTCGGCAGTCAAGACCGCCCCGAATCAAGAGAACCAGAACTAGACATGATCACGGCCACCGCGCTCCTCGAGTATCACACTTTGGGGGTTGCTCGATGTCATCACCAGGCCAGGTCGGGACTGTGGCACCACCTCACCGTGAGCGCCTGTACGACCCTGCTCGCACATCGTCATCTGCCCCACGTCCGTGACGGGAGAGGCCGACCGCGACCCGGCCTTCGGCACGTGGACGCCCCCGGGGCCAATGGCCCCGGGACGCAGCACCAACCCAACTCCTCATCGGTAACGCGTGTCGAGGTCTCCACTACCAACGCCAGATGAACGTCCGGCCAACCAGCCTGGCCACCAGTTCCATCCAGCCAGGTCGCGAACGCCCTGCCCCGATCGTGGGCTGAACGTGACATGACGCCCCGGTGAACTCTCTCGACTGAGCGAGCTTGTTTGCCGCCCAGGCGCGCCTGCTTGTGCCACGTTCAATGGCCCCGGGGTGACGGCTTGATTTGGAGCCACCTGGAGGGCGGTGAGGGGTGGCCGGTAGTCCTCGGGGACGTCGAACTGGTCCCAGCAGAACTGGCTCGTGGTTGGCGTCGTCCAGCCAGGGTCTACGCCGCCGTTGTCTTCGACGTCCACTGGGGGAGGTTCGTGGGCGGGCAGGCGTCCACCAGCCGCTGTAGGTGCGGATGTAGGTCAGGTCGGCCACGCACAGCTTCCGGGTCGCCCGCTCCCTCAATTCGTCGCTGTACTTCGTCGGTGCTGCCACGACTCTCATCCTTCCTGAAATGAGAGCCTCCACCGGACCCCGTGCGATTCAATCTCGCAGTCGATCGGTATGAGCCGGCCGAGGGTGGTTTGCGTGGCGGTTGCTGGGTCACGGGACAGATCGACACTCACGCAGCTCGGCAGTAACACGAGTAAAGTGTTGCCCATCTCATGACGAGGAGACGGCAGATGCCTGTTGACGAAGCACCGCTAGACCTGTACATCGCTGCATACGAGGATTCAGGGGCCGTCGAGCAAGACTGGAAGCGGGTCAAGCAGCTGGTGAGGGACAAGGTGGTCTCGGTCGAAGCGCTGGTGCTCGTCACCCGGACAGACGACGGCAAGGTCCACATCAAGGATAATGCGCACAGCGTGGCCGCGGGGTCGGCGATCGGAGCAGTCGGCGGCGCTCTCCTCGGACTCATCCTTCCCCCAGCGTTGCTGGCTACTGCTGTAGTCGGAGCGGGACTCGGCGCGGGAGCAGGTGCCGCCGTCAAGCAGCTCGAAAAACGCCAGGTGAAGGCTGACGTCGAGCACACCCTCTCTCCCGGAAGTTCGGGAATCGTCGTGTTGCTCGAGGAGCGTTGGGTCAACGAAGTCGAGAACGCGCTGGCCAATGCGGCGAAGGTGGAGCAACATCACGCACATGAAGCCAGCTAGCTCCCCGATGGCTGTTCAGTCCGCGCGGTCGCACCGCTGCGCGGGATTCAGCGTGGCGGCGAGCCCACGACTCCACCCCAGGCGACCGAGAACGTGAACCAAAGGCAGCAACGTCCGCACGATCCATCTCGCCCCGCTGTCGCCCCAGGGGTCGGCTGCACGGGGGTTGCCCGCCGCGACCGGCCGTCGGATCCGCAGCACGCCGTGTATCTCAGGTTTCCCGGCGGCGGAGATGTGGTGCGTGGTGTCCGTCGTAGGCGGGTTCGCGGTTGTCGGGCGACTCTCCAGCACGGCCTTCAGCCGCTGATCGTCGCGGTGGCTGTCGTGGCTCAGTACGAGAGCCAGTAGCGGTTCCACGAGACGACCGGGACCCGAGGCCCGAAACTCCATGCGGCAGCTGACTCGACTGCCGCCTCCGGTCGGCGTCACCTCGTAGGCCGCCCGGCCGCTGATCCACCCGGCCGGGATCTCGAAGGCGATCCGAGACGGCGGCTGGAACGCGGTGATCCGGTTTCGCGACTTCAGCGCGCGGCCGGCGAAGCGGCGCTCGAAGATGTGCTCGCTGCCAACCCTCACCGGACCCGGCGGAGTGCGCCGTACGAGGGACAGGCCCTCCTGCCACAAGGGCGCATTGGTCATGTCGGCGACGAAATCGAACACCTCAGGCACCGGCCGGTGGATGTCGACGACCGTCTCAACCACGAACATGCCACCTCCACGTGAATCATGAGAGACACTAAAGTGTCACTCTAGTGTTTTAGACTATTCTCCGAGCGTGAGCAACGTCAAGGCATCCCCCCGGCGCGCACGGGCGGCTCGCACCCGTCGGGCGATCCTCGACGCGTCGTGTGCGGAGTTCCTCGAGCACGGCTACCACGGTGCGACCATCGCCTCCATCGCGGCGCGTGCAGGCGTGGCTCCACAAACCGTCTACTTCGTCTTCCACACCAAGCCCGACTTGGTGAGCGCAGTCATCGACGACCGCGTCCTCGGGTCGGACGCGCCGGAGGACCCTGAGGCGTCGGCGTGGTGGGAGGCCATGGCCCGCGCCCCCACCGCGACAGCCGTACTCGAGCGGTTCGTGCGGGGCGCGGCGCCGCTCCTGGACCGGGCGGCGCCGGTGTCCGAGGTGGTCCGGGCCGCCGCCGCCACCGACGACGAAGTCCGCGCCATCCACCAGCAGCACGATTCGCTGCAACGCGCCGCCTACCGACGCGTCGTGGAACTCACCGCGGCGCGCGGTGCACTAGGCCACGGATTCACGATCGATACCGCCACCGACATTCTCCTCACCTTGTGCGGGGACGCCGTCTGGGTCCAACTCACGACCGACCGCGGGTGGACCGCCGACCAGGTGATGGATTGGCTGCTCACCGCCGTTCCCGCGGCCATCCTCGCCACCGCGTAACACGCAGGTGGTGATCTCCCGATCTTCCAGGGTTCCTGGCCGTGTGCGCCGCTGATGTGGAGTTGGTGCGCCGCTGTGGGCAGGTGGCTCGCACGGGTCGCGTCTCAGCCTCTCCGGACCCGCTGCGTTGACTGGGGGAGACGGCAACCGACGGTTAGAGGTTCAGCTTGTCGATCGGACGGTGAGTTTCGAGGCTGTTGGCCTGAAGAGCCTCGTCCGAGAGCAGGTAGACCGTGTCGCCGATGACCAAGGAACGGTTGACATTTCCGTGAGCGTCCGCGGTCGCCAAGCGGCCGAGCTCAGTGAGCCCCTTCTCAGTCGCTCGCAAGAGGATGACCCCGCTGAATGCTCCCCTGCCCTGATGGTCGCCATGCAAGTACGTCGGCGCGATGATCAGATTCCGCGGCTGCCAGTGCAGGAAAGCCTTGGGGTCGAACTCGGCCGCCGCAGTACCGCCACCGTAGGTCTGCGTATCGATCCGACGGGGTTTTGAGGGGCCGCTGATGTCGAACAACGAGAACTGCACGCCGGTCTGGCCATCACGAGTCTGTTCGGAACCGCTCTGCCCGACACCGAGCAGGAGGTTCTCGCCCACCGGATGCAGGTAGCCCGAATAGCCGGGGATCTTCAGCTCGCCCAGGACCTTCGGAGCTGCCGCATCGCTGAGGTCGAGAACGTAGAGGGGATCGGTCTGGCGGAACGTCACGACGTACCCGCGATTCTCGATGAAGCGCACCGCCTGGATCGACTCGTTGTCCTGTTTGCCGAGCCCGCCGACCTGTCCCAGTCGGCGGAGCGCTCCGTCCTGCTCGTGCAGTGTGGTCACCACACCTTCGCTGACCTGACGAGAACTGATCCAACCCCGGCGTTCGGAGACCGTGCTCGCGACACGCAACACCCCGTCGTACTCCGACATCGCGTACTGGTTCAGCAGGGTGCCCGGAACTACGCCCGAGCCGGTGTAGGTGGTTGCGCCCGACTTCGCGGTGACGAACTTGTGCAGATTCGTCGTTGCGGATGAGCTATCGCTGCTCCACGCCGTGGTCGAGACGTACGTCGAGGTGTTGCTCGCGTAGATCTGCTGTCCGCCCGCAATCACGCCCACGGTTTTGCGAGACTCCAGTGCCGACCCGATATCGAACGAGAACACCGCCAGGGTGTCGAGCCCCGAAAAGACGTCGGGACGAGCCAGCTGGGCGCAATCCACCAGACGACCCTTGCTCATCTGCGTACCCGCACCGTCGCGCAGCGTGTATCCCGGAATCCAGTCGTCGACCTCCGAGTTCGCGACCGCCTCCCGGAGCTGGAGCTTGGACTTCTCGGTGATGTCGCCATTCTGTTCGTACGCGGGCGAGGGAGCATCGACCTCGGGCGACGAAGCGGTCACCACGCGTACCTGCGTACCTGCGAGGCGTGCGTCGAGCACCTCGCCGTCGATCGTCAACCTGGCGATGAGCTTTGGATCGCTGAGGTTCGAGATGTCGTACATCGCCAGCACGGCCCGCTGATCTGCTGAGCGCCGGTCGAGCTCGTCGCTCCACGATTGCGGGCCTGAGAAGACCAGGAGCCGATCTCCGGAGAGGAACAGGTTGCGAGCCATGGTGTCCGGGAGGGTCTTGCGCAGTTTCATCTTGTCGCCGGTGGCGTCGACCAGGTGCACGCGGGACTGCGCCACCGCGACGATGCGCTTTCCATCCGTCTTGACGATGTCCGGCTCGTCGATGCCTGCCTCTTGGACGTTGGTTTTCGAGTACGCCGGCGCTGAGTTCCTCGTTGCGGCTGCCGCGCCCGCCGAATCTGCCGCCCCGGCTTGAGCGGACTCGTCGCGACCGTGGCCTTCGCGATCTATCAGATACGCAGGTGCCTGGTCCTTGAAGTACTGGAGCACGGTGTCGCAGGTGTTGAACGGTTGCAGAGCCCCGGCCATCGCGACCGCCTCGCCCCCTCGCAATGCGGTCTCGCTACCTCCACCCAGAGGGAAGGCGACGACAACGGCACCGATCAGCACCGACGCGGCGACGGCGGTCGGAATGGCGAATTGGTTGCGTGATCGCTGCGCCCGCCGGATTCCCGTCTCATGAGCGCTGGTGTTCTCGGTCATCTGCTGCCGGACTGCCGCGGCGGCCTTCCTGGCCCGGGATTCGAAGTCGCTCATTGTGGATCCTCCAACCGCAGGTGACGCGCGACAGCAGCACGCGCCCGGCTCAGGTGGGTCTTGACGGTGCTCTCGCTGCAATCGAGAACCTCAGAGATCTTCCGCACGCTGTAGTCCTCCAGGTAGTGGAGCGCGACCGCTTGCGCTTGGCGCGGTGGCAGGCGACGAACCGCTTGCCAGAACGCCTCATCGTCTTCTTCGAGTTCGCCGGATGTCTGCGTCCGTCCGGCCAGCTGTATCAACGCCTTCGCCTCGCGCACCCGTCGCCGCAGTATCGATGCTGCTCGATTGCACGTGACTCGTCGAACCCACGCGGCCGGTGAGTCGTAAGCAGCGATGGATGGCCAATTGCGGAACGCCGCGGTGAACGCATCCTGCGCGGTGTCCTCGGCCACCGCATGATTGCCGGTCAGCACGAACGCCAATCCCAGCACGTGCCGGTGCTCTCGACGATAGAAGTCCTCGAACGACAGCGATTCGCCCGACACCTCGACCGGAGGTTGGACGGCGGCGAACATGGGCCGCGGCCGCGCCGAATAGTCGACGCCGCTGTCTGTCGCTGCTGCTTGGCTCTCCATCACTGAGTAACACGCCGCAAGCGGCTCCTCAGTTGACATGACGGAGAGATCTTTTTGGTCACGATGCTGTTAGCAATGAGCCAGATTCAGCTCAATTGAGTTAGATAGTGCTCATACAAGTTGTAGCTGGTCATCACCATGAAGCTTGCTCACCCGATGCAATCAGTGATCCCCAGCGCACACGGAGCGGTGCTGGGTGTGCTCGCCCGGACCAATGAGCCT
>CAWBKR010000005.1:0-109156 GCA_963789345.1 uncultured Actinomycetota bacterium
GTAGACCTACTTCGTCGGCGTATTGTTCGCCACCTCGCAGGCCCACTTCGCATCCACCTGGCCGACACGTCGGGCGGTGGCCCGGCCGGTCTGTCGGTCCGCTCTACCACCTCGATCGGCCCCACCTCCGGCACCGGGTTCGCCCCGGAGCACCGTGGCCAGCGGTCACCGAGGCGATCCGTCGACGTCGCTCCCTGTCTCGCGACAGCACGCGCCAGCGGCGAGGAAGGGAGGCGCCCAGTCTGCACGACTGAGTAACTAACTGAGTAACGACGGCCACCTTACTCAGCAATCAGGGATGGACGAACACGGACGGCTTCGCCGCTCAACCAGCCCTGCTCGACGCGTACTGAAACTCCTTCGGGACGAAGAGGTCGCAGGTTCAAATCCTGTCACCCCGACCAGTGTTTCTCCTAGTCAGCAACGGGTTGCCGCTGCGCGGGCGGATGGTGGGACGGGAAGATTCGCCTGTCGGGTGCGCCTGGGTGGGTGGCGGGGTCGAGCGGTCCGGGTCCACAATCGGAGTTGTTCGGCGCGGTGGTCGCCGTTGCCTCTGTGGTGCCTTGAGCCCGTTAGTCAGCATGGCGCGGAGGGTCTCCACGGTGAACCGTGGATTGTTGCCATGAGCACGAGCGTCAGACTTACCTTCCTTCTGGCCCTTCCCGCGTCGAACGTGTCGATGGTTCGCGGCGGGTGAAGGGAGTTGATCATGGAGGTCGTCCACGAACGCTGTGCGGGGATGGATGTGTCGAAGCGGGACGCGAAGGTGTGCGTCCGGGTCGCCGGCCGGGGGCGTCGCAAGACGGTGGAGACGGTGCCGACCTGGGCCTCGACGACGAACGCGGTCCTGCGGCTGCGGGAGCATCTGGTCGCCGAGCGGGTCAGCTTGGTGGTGATGGAGGCGACCGGGGACTACTGGAAGCCGTTCTACTACCTGCTCGAGGACGCCGGGTTCGAGGTGATGCTGGTCAACGCCCGGCAGGTGAAGAACCTGCCCGGGCGCAAGAGCGACGTCTCCGACGCCGTCTGGCTGGCCCAGCTCGGCGCCCACGGGCTGGTCCGGGGATCGTTCGTGCCGCCGGCGCCGATCCGCGAGCTGCGGGACCTGACCCGGACCCGCACGCTGATGACCCGGGAACGGGGCCGGGAGATCCAACGGCTGGAGAAGCTGCTGGAAGACGCCGGGATCAAGCTGTCCAGCGTCGCCACCGACATCACCGGGGTGTCGGGACGGTTGATGCTGCAGGCCCTGATCGACGGGCAGCGCGACCCCGCCGCGCTCGCCGATCTGGCCAAGCGGCGGCTCCGGGTCAAGATCCCGGAGCTGACCGAGGCGCTCACCGGACGGTTCAGCGAGCACCACGCGTTCCTGGCGCGGATGTACCTGGAGGTCATCGACCAGCGCACCCGCCAGATCGAGGAGCTGAACACGCGGATCGAGGTGGTGATGGAGCCGTTTCAGTCCTTCAGCGACGCTGATCCGCACCATCCCCGGGATCGGGCAACGCTGCGCGGAGGTGATCGTGGCCGAGACCGGAGCCGACATGAGCGTCTTCCCGACCGCGGCGCACCTGGCGTCGTGGGCGGGCACCTGTCCGGGCAGCAACGAGTCCGCCGGCCGGGTGAAATCGACCGCCACCCGACCCGGGAACGCCTACCTGAAGGCCGCGCTCGGCGCGTCCGCGTTGTCGATCGCCAACACCCACGGCACCTACCTGTCGGCGAAGTACCGCCGCATCGCCGCCCGACGCGGCCCGAAGAAGGCCCTGGTCGCGGTCGAGCACGCCATCTTGACCGCGATCTGGACGATGGCCCACACCGGCGCCCTCTACGACGACCCCGGAGCCGACTACTACACCCGCCGCGACCCCGAACGCCTCAAGCGCCACGCGATGAGCCAGCTCCAACGCCTCGGCTACGACGTCACCCTCACCCCACTCGCCGCAACAGCCTAAAGAAGGTCTCTGCCACGAGGGGGAATCTTCGCGTCAGAGGCATATTTGTTCGAGTTTGCTTCTCTACATGGCTGACCCTTTGCCCGCTGAGTAACCAATGAGTAACCGCGCCGGTGGACGCCGGTGGACTCTCACTTCGCTCCTGGCGAAGAAGTCAACTCGGCCAAAGATCTCAGACGAGGAGTACGCAAATGACGCACTCCCCAAGCATCGACCTGCCCGGTTGGATGAGCGAGCAGTGGTAGCCGGGGCTGACGGGGATATCGGCGCACACACCGCCGGTGGACAGGTCGACCAGATCAACACCCCATCCCGGATTAGGCCCGCTGTCCGGGTCGACTGGTCACCATCCCGGCCGCCATCCGCCCAGTCCGTCGCCGAAACCGGACGAACTGCGGCATGCGGGGTGTCCAGACTCGCCGTCGCCGTCGGTGCAAGTCCGCCCCAAGGTTCAGGCGCTCGATCAGGCTCGGTCGCGCCCGAGGCGTATCGCTTGAGCGCGGCAATCTGGCGGATCATGAGCCACCGTCGCCGCGCTGGCGCGCTGCAGGATCTTGCGTCGAAGGCAGACCTGGAGTGGGTAAGCAAGGCGCATCACTCTCGCCCGAAGGACGTTCGACGAGCCTATTCAGGCGCAAGATTTCGGATATTGCGTCGAGAGTTGGCCCTGGAGCGTCTGGGATCTCCCAATATGGACTTCTTGATTCCTGTTTACGTCGCTGCACAAGCGAGCGAAAAGGCTCTTACCAGGTATCCGCAGGAACACGGCAGGATCATGCCTACCCGCTTGGGCAATATCCTTCGCCGTCATGAGGACGTCATTGGAGATGGCATTGGGATTGACGCAGTCAGCCTGGCTCCGTTCCTGAGTCGGGTGGCGGATCAGAAGGACGTCGCACGCGTCAGCGATGAAGGTGAGCAGATGGATCTTGCGCTCAGGCTCTGTTCGGTCCTGTTGCTGGTCGCCACCATCTACCTCGTCGTCCTTGCGCCCCGAGGTCTCGCCGCGGTGATCGCGGTTGTTCCGTTTCTGCTTGCGTACGTTGCTTACCGAGGAGCATGCGTGGCCGCGGAGAACTACATGGTTGCTGTTGCTGTCCTTGTTCATTTGAACCGCTTTGCGCTGTGGGACGCACTTAATCTTGGCCGCCCGCGCGACCTCGATGAGGAACGCAACTTCGCGAAGATCGCACTCGCCATAGTCACCGACTCCGTGCGAAGCGATGACCAGTGGAAGTATCGCTGACCTGCTCTCGGCGCTCCTCCAAGACTCGAGACCGATCCAACCGGTCGGCACGGCCCGCTCCGCTGGCCTGATCAGCCACTCGCAGCGAGATCAGCAAGGGCGGCCGTGGTTAGGTTCCTGCTGCAGACGTTCGCCGCCCGAGTGAGCCGAGCCGCTGCCGGAGCCGCCAACCAAGGCCCAGATGTACCGGGCCCCGATGCGGTTGTCACCGGCAGACTGACCTATCAGCTCACCGACGACCCGAGGACGCCACGTCACGCCTGGGCGGGGAGTCCCTGACTCAGCTACATGCTACATAGGCTTCTCGGTCGCGACGACCGTCACGCCGCCGTCGGAGTTGAGTCGTACCGGGCCGACGTGGCGAATGAACAGGTTTTCCCGAGAGAAGGTCCGTTCGACATCGGGGAACACCAGCTCGGCGACCTGAACCCGCTTCCAGATCGCGAAGACCCGATACAGGCCGGCCGAGTCGTTGTTCAGCTCGATCTCCTCGGAGTACTCCTGCTGATCCGAGAAGGTGATGGACTGGGTGAACCGAGCCGAGAACTCTGCAGTCAAGCCGGCGAGCAGGGCTTCTTTGCCTTCCACCCCGATCGTCGATGAGAGCTCCTCACTGTCGGTCCGCGACATTCCGACGGTCACTTTCCGAGCGAAGGTTGATCGCGCGCCCGGTGGAAGCTGGCGGATCTGGTCCTCCCGCTCCCAGAACTCCGAGAGGGCGATCTTCACCAGGAAGTAGTCGACGCTCGGGTTCCGGCACTCCAGCTCGCGCCGGTCGAGCTCGTCGGGGTGCGACTGGAGCCAACTCGCGAACTCTTCCATCTGCGTGCCGTCCGTCTTGACCGTGGGCTCGAGGAGCCATCGACACGCACGGATGCCGCGGAGCCGGGCCGATCGATGGGTCTTGACCAGAGCGAACTCGGCCGGCACGGTCGTCGCCGCCGACCGCCTCGGCGGCGGTTCGCCATGCGGGCCAAAGGGAGGCGGTTCCGACCAAGTGGACATCAGCGGAACATTACAGCGCCTTTTGCCGCTCGGCGGGGGTGAGCGCTGTCCAGGGCTGCGATTTCAGGCCACCCTTTGCCAGTCGCGGCACCATCTGGTCCGGGGCGTAGTCGGGGGCGAGCGTGGTACCCAGGGGAGCATGCCGCCGCCAGGTCGCCATCGATCCCCGCCGAGCCCGTCCCTTTGACCACCGGCACCGTGTGTTGCTAGGAGTAGCGCGCTTCGATCAGCCGTAGCTGGCTGAGGATGTCCAATGGCGGCCCAAGGGACCGGAGCCCTCGCGCAGTCGCTTCTCGCGAGGATGTCGGCGACGGTCAGCGCTTCAGCGGGCTGTCGCCACTGCCGCTCACCACCCAGGCCCAGAGCCGCGCGTCAGGCGACAGACTCGAAGTGAAGTTTGAGGCCGAGCGCCTTGGCAACCTTCATGATGGTCGCGAAGCTCGGGTTGCCATCGCCGGAGAGCGCCTTGTAGAGCCCCTCGCGGCTCATGCCCACGCGCCGGGCGAGTTCGCTGACATTGCCGGAACGGGCGATGGTTCCAAGCGCCTGCGCAACAAAGGCTGGGTCATCCCCGCCTTCCTCGAGCGCGGCCTCCAGATACGCAGCAGCATCCTCCACGCTGACGAGGTAGTCGGCGCTGTCATAGGGGCTGAACGCCTTAGTCGACGTGCTCATCGCTCCTCCACTTCTCGGCGATCCGGTGCGCTTGATCACTGCCCTGACTGGACTTGTCGCCGCCACAGAGCAGCAAGATCAATCGCGGTCCGTCTTGCAGGTAGTAGACCCGGTAGCCCTGGCCATGGTCGATCCGCAGTTCCTAAATCCCACCACCGACCGGCTTCACATCGCCGGAGTTGCCCGCGGCGAGGCGATCGATCCTCACCAGCACACGAGCAGCGGCCCGCCGATCCTTAGCTTGCGTACCCAGCGGTCGAAGGTCGCACTCTTGACGACCTCAACCATGTGTCAACTATGGTTCACAGTTCTCGGACCGCCAATTGGGACACCTGCCACATCGGCCTAGGAGGAGTCAGCGGGCGACCTCGCAGAATTGAGTAACCAACTGAGTAACGACGGCTACCTAGCTCAGCGATCAGTGGTGGACGATCATGGACGACTTCGCCGCCCAACCGGCCCTGCTCTACGCGTACGAGAACTTCTTCGGGACGAATAGGTCGCAGGTTCAAATCCTGTCACCCCGACCAGTGTTTTGCCTAGTCAACAATATTTTAGTTTCATGCTTCACTAGTTATTTGACCCCTGTGACCAACTGAGTAACCAACGAGTAACCACGCCGGTGGACGCCGGTGGACCTCTCACTTCGCTCCTGACGAGGAAGTTAGCTCCGCCATCGACCCCGGCCGCCCAAGCCGAGTACCGATCCAGCGCGGGCGGACGCGAGTAGCGCGACGCCTGGGAACTCCAGGCCGGCCGCCGTCTCGTAGGGTCGGACGGCTGTGCGGGCCCGTTCCTGGAGCGCGGCGCGTTGCTCGTCGCTCATTGCCGAGAGCCTTGCGGTCAGCGGGCCGGCCAGGGAGCAGGTACGGGTCCACCAGTCCGCGAACGAGCGGTCGGCCAGCGGACATGACTGCTCGGTGAGAGTGAGATTGGTGAAGCCGGCGGTCGCAAGCAGCCTGGTCAGCCGGTCGCGGTCACCAAGAGCGAATGGCCCCGGGATGCCGGGCGGTGGCACCGGCTGACCAGTCTCGGCGGTGACGGCGTCGAAGACCAGGCCGAGCCAGGGGTTGCGTGAGCGCGGCCCCCAGACGGACACGGCCAGTCGACCACTAGGTCGCAGCACCCGCCGGATTTCGTCGAGGGCCGCCTCGGGGTTCGGCGCGAACATGAGTCCCTCCCGGCAGAGGACCACGTCGAACGAGCCGTCGGGTTCGTCGATGCGCTGTAGGTCGAGCACACGGGCGCTGACCTGGCTCAGTCCAAGCTCCGCGGCGCGGTCAGCCGCGATTTCGACCATTTCTGGGACCAGGTCACTGAGCACGACCCGCCCGGTGGGGCCGACCGCTTCGGCGGCCGCCAAGCCGGTCCCGCCCGCCCCGCAGGCGAGTTCCAGGACATTGTCACCCGTGCCCACCTCGGCACGCTCCAGCAGCTCCGAGGTGATTGCGGCGGCCCGCGCATCGGCGTACGCGGCGTAGGTGCGCCAGTGCGGTGCCACCTTGGCCCACATTCCGGCAACTGGTGAGGTGGTGGTCATCGGTCCCAACTCATTTCGCTACTTGTAACAGGTATTGAATTATCGGCTACGGTAACAGAATGTCCGCCCCTGTCAAGCGCCGGTCCTACAACTCGCCGCTGCGCCAGGCCCAAGCCACGGCAACCCGCGCAGCAGTGCTGGCGGCCGCTCAACGATTGTTTGAGACATACGGCTACCCCGCCACGACCATGGAGGCAATCGCCGAGGAGGCGGGCGTCAGCGTGAAGACCGCGTACCTCAGCTACTCGACCAAGAGCGGCCTGTTGCGAGCGGTGTGGGACCTGCTGCTCAAGGGTGACACCGATGATGCCCCGGTGGCCGCCCGGCAGACCTACCAGGAGGTCTTGGCCGAGCCGGACGCGGAGCGACGGCTGCGGCTCAACGCGCGCAACTCCGCGATCGTCAAGCAGCGGATCGGTGGCATCCTGCGGGTGATCCGTAGCGCGGCGCCGGTTGATGAGGACATGGCCGTGCTCTGGGCGCTGATCCAGTCCGACTTCCGCGCCAACCAGGAGGGCGTCCTGGCGTCGATGGCCGCGGCGCGGCAGCTGCGGCCGGGACTCTCACTAGACCGGGCAGCCGACATTCTGTGGACCCTCAACCATCCCGACGTCTGGCTACTGCTGCACGGCGAGCGACGATGGACCGCCGCCGAGTACGAGGAGTGGCTAGCGGACAGCTGCTGCGCTCTGCTACTGCCCTGATTCACGCCCGGTCCGTGACCGGCGCGCCGGCACACTGCAGGGAGATGACTTCCCCTGTTGCGCCGGCTCGCAGTGGCGGCCGCTGGAGCCACTCTCCGGAACGCGGCCACGCAACGAAATCGGTGAGGGTACCGACCTGTTCCTCGTCGTCGGCGTGCCCCTACCTCGCAGTGGCGGGGTCTTTGTTCGAGCTGGTCCACCCGGACGAGCTGAACCGGACCCTCCCGGTCACCTTCTGGCCAGTGAGTCACTAGGAGCGGCGCGTTTGGTGCGGCCGGTTCGCCACCGGCACCATGGATGGTGTGGAGTTCTTCACCAGTCCTGACCTGTGGGTCGCCTTCCTGACCCTCCTCGTTCTCGAGGTGGTGCTCGGGATCGACAACGTCGTGTTCATCTCCATCCTGGCCGGGAAGCTGCCACCGGAGCAGCAGCGTAAGGCCCGGCTGGTCGGGCTGTCGCTGGCCATGTTGTTGAGAATCGGGCTGCTGTTCCTGGCCTCCTGGATCGTCGGCCTGACCGCTCCTCTGTTCGGCATCGGCTCGGCCGAGGCGCTGCAGTTCAGCGGGCGCGACCTGATCCTGATCTTGGGCGGGCTGTTCCTGGTCTATAAGGCGGTGACCGAGATCCACGAGAAGCTGGAGGGCCACGAGGGGCAGAAGTCCGCCGGCGGCAAGGCCGTCACCTTCAGCTCCGTCATCGTCCAGATCCTGCTGCTGGACATGGTCTTCTCCATCGACTCGGTGATCACCGCCGTCGGCATGGTCGACGAGCTGTACATCATGGTCGCCGCGGTGGTGCTGGCCGTCACGCTGATGCTGTTCACGGCTGGTTGGATCAGCAACTTCGTCAACCGGCACCCGACGGTCAAGATGCTGGCCCTGGCCTTCCTGGTCATGATCGGCGCCACCTTGATCGCCGAGGGCTTCGACTTCCACATCGAGAAGGGCTTCATCTACGGCCCGATCGCCTTCGCGATTGTGGTCGAGGCGCTCAACCTGACCTACAAGTCGCGTCAGGACAAGCGGAACCACACCGTGGAGGAGCCGGTACACCTGCGCCAGGCGATCGTCGAAGACCCGGACCGGATCACCACGCCGTAGGTCGGACCAACTGGGCAGGAGTGCAAACCCCGCGTTGCGAACGGTGAGGCGTCTAGCAGCGGCAGTAGCGTGTTCACAGGTGAACGGGTAAGGCGAGTGCGTTCAGACTGAGTAGCCAACTGAGTAACGACGGCCACCTAGTTCAGCAGCCAGCGGTGGACGCACACGGACGATTTCGTCGTTGCCGCTCGCCACCTCGGAGCCGAGACGGCCGCCGGCGAACCGCGACGAGTGCCGAGGCCTCCAGCAGCGGCGGGACGTACATGCCGAAGCGACCGCGGTAGCCCTTGCGTAGGCCATGTCAGCCGCCCTGGACGACCAGCCACGCGGCACGGTCGCCCAGGCAGCGCGGCCGTCGGCACCACGGACTACTGCTGTCCTGAGGCCAGGGTGACGGTCACCTGGCTGCCCGGGCCGACCGTCGCCCGGCCGCCGGGGTCCTCGGTCAGCTTGCTCCGACTTCGGTGGGATCCGGTGCTACGGACGGCTAGCGGCTGGTTCTACGTGTGGCGAGTTCCAATGCTTCGCGGGCTTCAGTCGCAAGTCGGACGACGAGGTCGGCGGCCGGAAGGGAGGTGGCCAGAGCGTAGGTCTGGCCCGCCCAGAGATGGAAGCCGTCAGCGTCGCCGCGGGTACGTGCCGCCGTGCGCAGCGGGGCGGTGAGGTGGTGAATCTCGGGGTAGGCGCTGGGCGCGTCGGTGTGGTCTCGAAGAAACCGGTTGGTGATCCCGCGGGCTGTCCTGCCGGTGAACGCTCGGGTCAAGGCGGTCGGTGCCTCGCCGCGGCTGATAGCGGCACGATGAGCCGGGACTGTTCCAGCCTCGGGGCAGAGCATGAACGCGGTGCCGAGCTGGACGGCCGCGGCGCCACCGGCGAGGACCGCGGCGACGCTACGGCCCGTGATGAGTCCGCCGGCCGCGACCAGCGGTAGGCGGTCGTTGACGGCGGCTTGCACCAACTGCAGCAGAGCGAGGAGTCCGATGTCTCCGGGGTGTGCATCGTCGAAGCTGCCTCGGTGGCCGCCGGCTTCCACACCCTGCACGATCAAGGCGTCCGCGCCGGTCTGCTGTGCTGCACGGGCCTCACTGACTGTGGTGACGGTGACCCAGACGGCGGAGCCTGACGACTGTAGCCGGTCCACTTGAGACGGTGTCGGACAGCCGAAGGTCAGCGACACGACGGGGACCGGCTGCTCAGCCAGCAGGTCCAGTTTCTCGCTGTATCGGTCGTCGTCCCACCGTGGAGAGCCCAAGGCCACGCCGTGCTCCTGGGCTTCGTCCCGCAGCCGGTCGCCATAGGAGTTGATCTCGGCCGCACCTGTTCCGCGACCGGGCGGAGCGAACAGATTAACGCCGTACGACGCTGCGGCAGGCAGTAGCGAACGGACCTTCGCCAGTTCGCGCTCAACCTGATCCACAGTCTTGTAGCCGGCGGCCAGAAAGCCGAGCCCGCCTGCCTCGGAGACCGCCGCCGCCAAGGCTGGCGTGGACGGCCCACCCGCCATCGGTGCCTGCACAATCGGGTGCCTCAGATCATCAAGACTCAACCTGCTCATCCTCATAGCCTTGCAGCACCCCGTGATGCCCTAGATTCCAGAATCGAACACCGACGCACGCCGTGCCCAGAACGTGCCCCGAGTATCGGTTGCGGGCGGTCACTCACCTGCGCTGATCCGGCGCGAAGACCGATATCGGAGGCATTTTCCAAGTTGAGGATGCCGTGTCCCCAAGGTGTCCCCGCCGACCCCGATCGAGCCAGACGAAGCCATCACCTGCCGGAAGCCGTTACCAGCCGTCACCCACACGACTCCCTCGTAATGCGTAGCTGCTAGGCGGTCACCTGCAGCGCCTAGCCTGGCCGCTTCATCCTGGATACGCTCCAGTTGTGAAGAGGCCGCTTCTGTGTCTCCTGCAGTTTCACCGGTGGCGCATGATGACCAATGACGAAGGTGAGCAGTACAAGACCTGCGAACGTTGCGGTGCCTATCGGGAGTTTGCGCCGCGGCCCACCATGTGACCAAGGCGGGTTCCCGCCCTGCACGCACGCTGCTGCGGGTTCGGGGCTGGACCGACCTGGCTTGGGAGGCTCCGCTTCGCACGCACGCTGCCCTCACCGACACCATCACCGCAGCGCCCAGGCGGACGCATCCGAGGGGCGAGCGGTACATCTCCCGTCGTCGAAAGACAATCGTGGACTGTTCAGGACTGTTGGCTCGGGTCTACGGATCTGTGAGTGTCGTTGCGGTGCTCCTGGGTGGAGGACCAGCAGGCTCGGTGTCGGTGACCCGATGTGACTCTCTACGGATCCGGCCGCTTCGGCGTGCCTTTCATCTGACCTGTCCGTCGTGGTTGCCGGCACCGGCCTGGCCCACCAGTTGGCCTGATCAGAAGCCTGTCCGCTCGAGGGCGTGACCCGTCACAGATGTGCCACTCGGTGACCTCTACCCAGGCCGGTGCCGACGTTGACCCACTCCCTACAGGAAGGACTCAGGCCGGTGCCCATGCTGGCAGAACTCGTCGACGCCGTGGTCGGTGTCGACACCCACCGCGACACCCACGAGGTGGAGATCGCGCTCCCGACCGGCACGCCGATCGGGACACGGAAGATCAGCAATGACAGCTCCGGCTTTGCCGAGTTGCTGGCCTGGATCGGCGACCATGCGCCGGGGCCGCGGGTGGTCGTGTCGATCGAGGGCACCCGCAGCTTCGGTGTCGGGCTGGCCCGCGCGGTCGCCGCCGCCGGCCTGACCGTCATCGAGTGCGAGCAGCCCAACCGCAAGGCCCGCCGCGGGAAGGGCAAGTCCGACCCGATCGACGCCCATCTCGCGGTGCTCGCCGCGCTGCGCCTGGACGCCGACCGGCTACCGCTACCTCGTGCCGACGGCGACCGTGAGGCGCTGCGGATCCTGCTCGGCGCTCGCCACGAGCTCACCGTGGCCACCACCGCCCAGACCAACCGGCTCCGCGCGCTGCTGCTCGGCGGGGAGGACACCGATCGCGATCTGGCGCGGGCGACGCTCACCGACTCGGTGCTCCTCGCCCTGGCGCGGCGGCGGGAACCACGCCAGGCCAGCCGCGAGCAGGCGGTGCGGCACGGCGAGATCCGACGCCTGGCTCTCGCCGTGCGGCGCCGGACGGCACGCGCTGGCGGCCAACCGGGCCCAGTTGCAGACCATCGTGGACCAGATGGCTCCTGGGTTGACCGAGCGCCGCGGCATCGGCGCGGTCACCGCCGCACAAGCCATCGTGTCGTTCTCCCACCCCGGACGGTGCCGAAGCGACGCCGCGTTCGCCGCGCTGTCGGGCACCAGCCCCGTGCCGGCCAGCAGCGGCCGAGACCGTCCGCCACCGGCTCAACCGCGGCGGCGACCGAGCCCTGAACCGCGCGATCCACACCATCGCCATCACCCGCATGCGGTGCTGCCCGACGACCAAGGAGTACGTCGCCCGACGCACAGCCGAGGGCAAGTCCAACCGCGAGATCCAGCGCTGCCTCAAGCGCTACATCGCCCGCGAGCTCTACCGCGCCCTCAACGCCAGCACCACTCTCACCGACCAGACCTCGGCACCTCTGGAGACGGCTTGACAAACATAGAAGCGTCAGAGGGTGGGATGCCTACGGGGTCCACGGTTCGCGAATCTTCGCCCTTCTCACTGAGATACCGCAACGGCGCACCGGGCAAAGAGTCCGCAGCCGACTCCACTCCGCTGACTGGCCGCCATAGGATGCGGCCGTGACGTTGCACCGTCGTGGCTATGCCCTGAGGGCCGGCGAGTCGCTGGAGGACCTGGACATGGGCGGCGGCAGCGTTCTCTCCATGCGGGTTACCGGTGAGCAGTCAAACGGGCTTCTGACGCAGCTGTACCCCGAACCACTCCTCGAAGCTCATCGCAATCCGCTCCTCGTCGACGGATAGTAAACGCTCGAGCAGCGCAACCTGCTGTGTCCGCGCCCGGTGGGGTTGGGCGGCGCTCAGCACGGACGCCCCGCCGTACCTCGCGTGGGCGACTAAGTGGGTGACAACGGGATGCGACGGCGTGGGCCGCCGCTGGGTCAGCACCACGCCGTCGGGGCTGTCGCAGTCGGCCCGATTGTGCCCTGAGTGCCCCCAGACGACGCGTAGCGGTCTATGTCAGCTGGATGCTGGACGCGATGATCCACTGGTGGTCGGATGCGCCGTTGGTGTCTATGACCCGTGCGTAGTAGGGCTGAAAGTTGTCGCCGGTGAGGATGTCGTCGATCCAGAAGCCGTCATGCTTCGGCGGCTGCCACCCGTTGAACGTGTTCGACGTCACGTTCCTGATACGCGGTGCGGCCAGCTTCGCGCGCAGGTCGAACAACCCGGCGGCCCGGGCGATCTGCCGTGGGCCGGGGGTGTCCGTGCCTCCGGCGTTGAAGTCGCCGCCGAAAATGGTGTCGCGCGGGTTGCCATGGTCGGCGATGAACCTGACCGCCGCCTGCATCTGACGGGTCTGCCAGTCCGGCTGCCCTGGCGTGAAGTGGGTCGACGCGGCCCACCAGTCGTCGCCGGTCGCGTTCATCCGCAGATGCACCAGCACCAGCCGTCGTGGGTCGAACGTCGCGCCTTCAACCGGGAGCGGGCTGGGCAGGTTGACCCTGTCGAAGCCGAGCAAGGTGTGATGGTTGGAGTCGAACCACACCACGACGTTGCCGCTGCGACTTCGCCGCCAGTTGCTGCCGAGCGCAATGGCGAGGTCTTCGCGGATGATTGTGCTGCATTCTTGGCCGGAGATGAATGACGGCTTCCACGTCTTGAGCAGGTTGATCGTGAGGTCTTTGCGGCCGTCTTCCCAGCCGTGGCCGGCGGCGATATCCTCGGCGGACTCGGGGGCCACGCGGAAATTCGCAGTGAGCATGCGGATACGCGTGGTGACGGTCACCGCGTCCACTTTAGTGCATCAAAGGGGCTGGACTACGCGCGGCCATGCGGCGTGTGTCTTCGCTGTGTTGCGGGCAGCGCGGGAATGCGGCCCAGGATTCCGCATGAATCTGCACCTTCATGCATCGGATCAGGACGTTTTCGGTATTCCAGCGCTCGAGATCACCCGATATACAACCAGTCTTCGTGGCTGCTCTACCCCGTGGCGGCTTCCACGCCAACTCATCAGGTGAGGTTCGCGCCCTTGTGGCTTTTGTAGGTTACGTGAGTCAACTTCGATGGCCGACCACCGAGCGTCTCTTGACACCTTTGCTCCGCCGTCCCGTTAGGGCGCCGTGTGAGGGAGCGCCGGATTACAGCACGCTCATGACATCAACATTCGCGGCATTGGCGGATGGGCAGCCCCAGACGCGGAGCCAGCTTCGTGATGTTCCCAAAAGGAACCTCCTGCTGGGACACATACGAAAGCCGCCCCAACAGTTGAGGCGGCTTCGTCGTGTGCGAGCGTGTGCGTTAGTTCCCAGCGGCTTGGTATCGCTCGATGACCGAGGCGGGCACTCGCCCGCGGTTCGAGACCTCGACGCCGTTGGCGGCAGCCCATGCGCGAACAGCCTTCAGATCGACGTTGTTGCTGGTGGTCTTGCTCTTGCTGGCTTGCCGTCCGCCGGTCCTACGGGCCGCTGCCAGCCAGGGGGCGAGCTGCTCGCGGAGCTTCTTGGCGTTCTTGTCGCTGAGGTCCAGCTCGTAGTTCACGCCTTCCAGCCCCACAGTGAGCGTCTCTACGGCTTCGGAGCCGTCAGTGTCATCCACGAGCTGAACGATTGTCCGTTTCGCCATCATTGTGCCTTTCTGTTGCTAGTCCCGACGTGAGACCTATAGTACCCATAAGTTTCTCGCGTCCGCGAGCTACCTTTAACTGCGGGTGTGACTAAGTCCAGTTTTGGATCGATCACGGCGATCTAGTTGTGACCTTTTCGTTCCTGCAGTCACAGGCGGCGCCAGACTGGGGGCCGAAGCGGTAATTTCCAACGCATCTCGATGTGATAGCCGGAGAAAGGCGTCTGCCCCAGCGACCCTAGCGTCGCCTCGCCGCCGGCATACGGTCACGCACGCCTTTCTTCGCCTCCGGCAAGGGCTTCGACCGGCGTGATCTCGCGGTCGTGAAGAACAGGCCCTCGACGCCACCGAGCAGGGCTGACCAGCATGGCGACGAGCGCAATCACGGCGCAGAGCACGGCCGCCAGCCAGTACATCCGCACCCGATCATCTCCGGCGAACAGCGCGATGAAGAATCCTCCTGCGCCGTTGACCGCAGCGTGCAGGAGGAAGGCGACCGGAACACTCCCCGCCGTGCGGAGGTAGATCGACGTGAAGACGAAGGTCAGGGCGAAGACAAGCGCGGCATTCCACCAGGGGATGAGGCCGGCAACGAACATCGGAAGGTGCCAGAAAGTCCACAGCACACCCAGGACGGCGCTGCCCACCAGCGCGGAGTGGCGCCGCAGCAGCAGCGGCAGTGCATAGCCCCGCCATCCGGGCTCCTCCCAGGCGCCGGTCAGAGGGTTGATGAGGAAGACCAGCGTTGCCGTGACAATCGCCGACCAACCGGCGAGCTGGGCCGACTCCGGTGGTGCTGCTCCGAGCAGGACGTTCGCGTACGCGACGATCGCCCACCCGGCCACAGGGGCGAGCAGCGCGACCGCGTACCAGCCCACGCCAGTCCGCCACTGGATCAGGCGGCGGAAGTAGATCCGCAGTCCTTTCCGGCCACCGACAACGGCGGCGGTGATGATCGCCGCAAGGAACGGGCCGCACGGCAGCAGCGGCACCGGAAACGCACCCAACGCGTAGGGGATGATGGCTAGCCAGGACAGAGCCAGGGTGAAGATAGAGAAGCACAGCAGCGGGTGGCGAGCGATACCGGCGGCCCTTGGCCCGCCTTCGAGATCTACGGCGGTAGCCGGCGTCGCGATGGAAGACATGGGAAGGCGCCTTTCGTTGGGATAACTTCTTCTTCCATCGTCGAGCCGGCGGCGCGGGAGCACACCCCGGCAGACCCGTGAACGAAGAGCCGGTTTTCTCCCCTCGACGCCGCAGGTCACCAGACCACGGTGAGAAGCCACCAGAAGGCGGGGTTCACGCGCGGCGGAAACTGTTCCCGGCGCGCACATGTTGTCGGACGCGAGCCGGGCGCCTCGACGTCCGGGACGCAGCCAGCCACTCGATCGGCGTTTCGAGCGCTCTCGCCGTCGGCACGCGGCGACCGTGACCGTGGTGGCAGACCCGAACCTCTGCTGAGGTGGGAGCATTGCTGTTGTGCTCGACTTCGACGAGGAGAACACCCGTCGTCTCGTCGCTGTCTACATGACGCCCGACGTGGTCGACCAGCGGCGGGCGATCCGCGCCGCCCTTGCGCTCCAGCCCGGCGAGCACGTGCTCGACATCGGCTCCGGACCTGGCTTCCTGGCGGCCGAGATGGCGGAGGAGGTCGGCGCCGACGGGCGCGTGCACGGGATCGACCCGAGCGAGAGCATGCTCGCGATCGCCCGCCATCGCGAGACGCCGGTCGACTACAGCCGCGGCGACGCGCTGGCGCTGCCGTTCGGAGACGAGCAGTTCGACGTCGCGGTCTCCACCCAGGTCTATGAGTACGTCGACGACATCGCGGGAGCGTTGGCCGAGGCGCGGCGCGTGCTGCGCCCCGGTGGCCGACTGCTGGTACTGGACACCGACTGGGACTCGATCGTCTGGCACTCATCCGACCGTGACCGGATGGAGCGCGTGCTCGCGGTCTGGAACGAGCACCTCGCCGATCCATACCTGCCGCGCCGGCTCCCGACGCTGATCCGCGCCGCCGGCCTCGAGCTGGCTGACGCTGCGATCATCCCGATCCTGAACCACGGCGCCGACCGCAACACCTACAGTGCCGGCATGCTCGGGGTCGTGGCCGCGTACGTCGCCGGCCGTGGCGGCGTCACCGCAGACGAGGCGACGGCATGGGCGGACGACCTAGAGAGCCTCGGCGCCGACTACTTCTTCAGCCTCAACCGCTACCTCTTCCTGGCGAAGCGCAGCTGATCAAGGGACGCGCGAGCAGCGACGCCGACCACAAACAAGACCGCCAGGGCCGCCGCCAGCCGCAGTCATGCCGAAATCTACGACGCGCCTCCGGCCCGCCAACCGCACGATGTGAGAAGTCTTTGTCATGGGTTCAACCACCTCCGCCACCGAGCCCCCAGGATCCTCTACCGTCAAAGGCTGAGCTCCCTTTGTCTCGATACGCCTTGCAGCGTAGGCAGACTTGGTAGTGCTCGTGCGTCTCGGGGTTCTCGCGATACTCCCACGCGTGGAGTCGCAATCGGCACCTCAACGGTCTGGCCATGGCGGCGATTGTCCTCGTTCGTCAATCATCAGGGCAAGGGTCAGAGTCTGCGTCTCGGCGAATGGCACGTGCGTCGGCAACCTCGGCCAGGGGCGCTGTGATGACGGTCAGCCGTCGAGGCCCGTGCGCCTCCCAGCCGGGCAGGCTGGGGACGACTGCCGCACATCATCCGACGGGCTCCGCCCAGCCGGCGACGCGTATCCTCGCGTCGCTGCGAGCCGTGTCGCAGTTCTTAGCCGCAGTTCCAGATGTCACCTCATGCAACCCGTGACATGAACATGACACTCGCCACCAGAAGCGCGTGGTTCGACTCGTCCGGCAACCATCAGCGCCGACTCTGACCAAGGCGCATTGTCATTCGTGCTAGCCACAGTGTGCGGCGTAGGTGGGGGTTTCGGGTAGCCAGTGAGTCTGTCGCATCTGAGCTCGAGGCGTTTCGAGCCGCGTTAGCGGGTCACGGCCGTGGTCGCTCTTGAGGTCGAGTCGTTGGCGATCACCGGCACCACTCGGGCGTAGGCCGGGATAGCGCGCGCTGACACCGCGGGTGGCCCGGCTGGTTGATCACACCCGGGCGACGAGGCACTGCGCCCGGAGAGGTGGGGCAGGCGTAGAAGGCTCCGGTGGGGGGTTGCGCAACCCACTCTGTCATGCCCTCCCGGGGGGCTGTTAGAGGTTGCTCTGCAACTGCGGGAAGACCTTGGCAACCTTGCTGATCAGGTAGTCGCCGTAGGTGCCGGTGAACGCCCGCAGATCCTGGCCGTCCCAGCGCGGTGGCCCGCCGGCACCGGCCCGCCGAGCGACCTCGGGCAGCGGCGGCACCTCGGCGTCGAAGTCGGGGTCGAAGAAGAACGGGAACGACAGCCGCTCCTGGCCGCTGACGTTGCGGACCCGGTGCGGCGTCGACCGGTAGTAGCCGCCGGTCAGCCGGTCGAGCATGTCGCCGATGTTGCAGACGAAGGTGCCCGGCAGCGGCGGCGCCTCGATCCAGCCCACGCGCGGTGCGCACGGCGAGGCCGCCGTTGTCGTCCTGGGCCAGCAGCGTCAGCAGGCCGTAGTCGGTGTGCTCGCCGACGCCCCAGTCATCTGCGCCGGCGTCGGGTGGCGTCGGTGGGTAGTGGAAGATCCGGAACAGCACCGTCGGGTTGCGCGTGTACCCGGCCGCGAAGTACTCCGGATCCAGGCCGAGGCTGACCGCCACCGCGCGCAGCACGTCCTGCGCGGTCGCCGACAACCGGTCGAGGTATTCGAGAACCGTCGTCGCGCAGTGCCGGCACCTGCGACGGGAACAGGTTGCGGCCGTGCAGCGGCCGATCCGACGACGAGTCCTCTGTTCCGAAGTAGATCCCCTCCTTGCGGTCAGGGCGTCCGGAGGTCAGCTCGGCACCGACGGGGAAGAATCCGCGCCAGGCCCGGCCGCCGTGCTCCATCGCGATCTCCAGCTTGGTCGCCTCGGGGAGGGCGAAGAACTCGCGGGCCGCCGCGTCCATGCGGGCGATCAGCGCCGCCGGCACGCCGTGCCCACTGACGTAGAAGAAGCCGCTGTCTCGGCACGCCCGCTCGATCGCGGTCGCCGTCGAAGCCATCGAGCCGGATAGGTCGATCACGGGAAGACTCACCCGTACATCGTGCCTGGATCAGCCCACCCACCGGAAGGTCGATCAACCGCTCGCTTCAATCGATCACGCGCCTCTCCACGTCTCTGTAGCACGCGATTGGCCCACCAAGGTGCTGGCCACCTTGGTTGCGGACGGGACGACGTAGCGAGACACCAGGCGGTGGTTCAACTCCGCTCACCAGTGTGGCCACATCACCCTGGCCCGACTGCCGACGAGAAGGTGGCCAGACGCAGGGCGGGTTGGCTCACATCGGCGGTCCGTTGGTGGAGCGGTATCACGCGATCCGAGTGATGCCGGGGTGAGCCATGCGGCACACAATCGTCAGGCCGCCACGTATCCGCTGACCGGGTGATGCGCTGGACAGGCAGGATCGACAGGAGTGCGATGACTGACCAGAGCGTGGGGCGCCAGTTGCTGCCCATTCCCGACCGCCGTCTCGTCGGGCTGACGACCTATGACGCGAAGGACCCGGACACCTCGTTTCCGCCGATCGTCCCGCTGCGGCCGCCGGCGGGCGCGCCGAACGTGTTGGTGATCTTGCTCGATGACGCGGGTTTCGGCTCGTCGTCCGCGTTCGGCGGCCCGGTCAACACGCCGAACTTCGAGCGGCTGGCGGACGGTGGGCTGCGCTACACCCGGTTCCACACGACGGCGCTGTGCTCGCCGACGCGGCAGGCGTTGTTGACCGGCCGCAACCATCACTCGGTCGGGATGGGCGGGATCACCGAGATCGCCACGTCGGCGCCCGGGTACAGCTCGGTCCGGCCGAAGGACAAGGCACCGTTGGCGGAGACGTTGAAGCTGAACGGCTACTCGACCGCCCAGTTCGGCAAGTGTCACGAGGTGCCGGTGTGGCAGACCAGCCCGATGGGACCGTTCGACGCCTGGCCCACCGGGGGTGGCGGGTTCGAGCACTTCTACGGCTTCATCGGTGCGGAGACCAACCAGTGGGCGCCGGCGATCTACCGGGACACGGTGCCGGTCGAGCCGGACCGGACGCCGGAGGAGGGCTACCACTTCACCGAGGACATGACCGACCGGGCGATCGAGTGGATCGGCCAGCAGAAGTCGCTGATGCCGGACAAGCCGTTCTTCGTCTACTTCGCCCCCGGCGCAACCCACGCACCGCACCACGTGCCGAAGGAGTGGGCGGACCGCTACGCCGGCCGGTTCGACGCCGGCTGGGACGCGCTGCGGGAGGAGACGGTGCAGCGTCAGCGCGAGCTCGGCGTGATCCCGGCCGACGCCGAGTTGACCGCCCGCCCGGCGGAGGTGCCCGCCTGGGACGACATGCCCGATGACCTGAAGCCCGTGCTGGCCCGGCAGATGGAGATCTACGCCGGATTCCTGGAGCACACCGACCACCACATCGGCCGACTGATCGACTCCCTGGCCGGCCTGGAGATCCTCGACGACACCCTGATCTACCTGATCATCGGCGACAACGGCGCCTCGGGCGAGGGCACGCTCAACGGCACCTTCAGCGAGGGGATCCCGCTCAACGGCGCCAGCCACATCGAGACCGTCGAGTTCATGACGAGCCGGATCGACGACTTCGGCGGGCCGAACGCCAACAACCACTACGCCGTCGGCTGGGCCCACGCGATGGACACCCCGTACCAGTGGACCAAGCAGGTCGCCTCCCACTGGGGCGGCACCCGGAACGGGCTGATCGTGCACTGGCCGGCCGGCATCGACGCCAAAGGGGAGCTGCGCAGCCAGTTCGCCCACGTCATCGACGTCGCCCCGACCGTGCTGGAGGCCGCTGGCCTGCCGCACCCGACGTTCGTGCACGGCATCCAGCAGGCACCGCTCGAGGGGGTCAGCATGCTGTACTCCTTCGACGAGGCCGACGCCGCCGAGCGGCACGAGACGCAGTACTTCGAGATCTTCGTCAACCGCGGCATCTACCACAAGGGCTGGACCGCGGTCACCCGGCACTCGACCCCCTGGGGTGCCCAGCACGGGATGCCGGCGCTCGACGACGACGTCTGGGAGCTGTACACCCCCGACGACTGGACCCAGGCCCACAACGTCGCCGCCGAGCAGCCCGAACGGCTGCGGGACCTGCAGCGGCTGTTCCTGCTGGAGGCCGGCAAGTACAACGTCTTCCCGCTGGACGACCGCCGCTACGAGCGGTTCAACTCCGACCTGGCCGGCCGGCCGCAGCTGGTCAAGGGCAACACCCAGCTGCTGTTCGGCGGGATGGGCCGGCTGTCGGAGAACAGCGTGATCAACATCAAGAACAAGTCCCACGCCGTCACCGCCGACCTCACCGTCGCGGCCGGCGGGGCGGCCGGTGTGATCATCGCGCAAGGCGGCCGCTTCGGCGGCTGGGCCCTCTACGTCCACGACGGCAGACCGGCGTACTGCTACAACCTGCTCGGCGTACAGCAGTTCAAGATCTACGCCGACACCGCCCTGGAGGCGGGCGATCACCAGGTGCGGATGGAGTTCGCCTACGACGGCGGCGGCCTCGGCAAGGGAGGCAAGGTCACCCTCTACATCGACGGCAAACCGGCCGGCGCAGGGACACGTCGGACGCCACCCAGCCGATGATCTTCTCCGCCGACGAGACCACCGACCTCGGCAGCGACTCCGCCACCCCCGTCAGCGACGACTACGACCCGAGCACCAGCACCTTCAACGGCCGAGTCCGCTGGGTCCAGATCGACCTCGGCGACGACGCCGAGGACGCCGACCACCTCATCTCACCCGAAGAGCGCTACCGCATCGCCGTCGCCCTCCAGTGACGGGAATGCCTCGACATCACTGCACTGCGATGACCATGGACCGACTCAGAGCTTGTAGAGAGAAGGAGCCGATGACGGACCCGGACTGCCACGTGGACTGTGCCGGGAGGGTCGGGGTGGACAAGAGAGCTGGATCCGGCGGCAGACTCAGATCGCTGGTCATGAAAGTGGCTGGCTCTGCTGTGGCCGTCGCCGTGCTTACCTCATGCGCTGGCGGTGGGACCATCGAGCGGCCGGCATCGCCATCACGCTCAGCAAGCCAGCTGCCCACGCCGACGGTGTCCCTGCCGACCGCCACGAGGTCGGCTACGCGCCCGGAGATTCCCAGTCCAACACCGAGAGAACCGAGTCCCGAACTCTCCTCAAGCCCGCCAACAGAGGAGCCGACAGCCACCCAAGAACCGACAGCGACGCGATCGGGGACGAATCCGTCGCGGTCACCAAGCCGCGGGGAGGCGACCACGACCCAGACAGTCACTGCCGCCTCGAGCCCGTCGACAGTCACCCGGTCGGTGACTGTCAGCCCGGCGCCGAGTGCAAGTCCGTCGCCGACCGCTTCTGCGGCGGGCGAGCCTGCCGATACAAGCGGAGTTTCCTGGTTCTGGTGGGCGCTGGCCGGCTTGTTGCTAGCAGCCGCGATAGCGACGCCCCTTCTCGTGCGGGCACATCGTCGACAAGTCTGGAGAACTGATTTTGCAACGGCCGAGCAGGAAGTGGCCTGGTTCGCGCGCGTGCTCGTCCCTGAGCTGGGTCAGTCAGGCTCTCTTGATCAGGTCGAGGGCGGCTGGACCGTCGGCGCGAATCGGATAGCCGCTGTCGAGGATCGGCTGACCGTACTCGAAAGTTCGGCCCCGGACGACGCGACTCGAGCTGAGACGCGCACCCTGAGAGATGCGGTACGAGCGTCACGTCAACGCATAGAGGAACTGCTCCAATCTGGGGACCCGACGGCCATCTCCTCAACCCTGAACGAGGTTGCCGCCGGACTCGAGGCAGCACTAGGTCCTGTGGACCAGGCACGGTGAAAGAGTCGCGCCGTCTAGCGGGCCGGGGTAGGTCGCGGTACGTCATGACGAGGAACCATTACGAGGCCACCCGGTTGTGCTGGCTGTGCTGGCGAGGGTACTCGCGTGACAGGTACGATCAGGCCCACCGAGGAACAGGGACGCCATTCTGCTGCGGCCTTGAGAGGAACGGATGACGGCACCTGAGACCGAAACTCCCCGACCAGGGCTGAGCGCCGGCCCCACGAGTGAGTTCAGCCTGTTCTTCCGGGTGAAGCCGGGATCGGCGGAACCGCTGCGGGCTGCGCTGCGCGCCCTACAGGACACTCCTGGGTATCGGCCCGGGGACTACGGCATGGCGATCAGCCACCATCCACGAGGCCAGGTTCGTCTTGTTCGACGACGACACCCGGCTCGCTTTCATCACCAGCTTCGACGGTCCCTGGGACTCCTACATGGAGGACTTCTTCACCTC
Source organism: uncultured Actinomycetota bacterium (assembly GCA_963789345.1). GTDB lineage: Bacteria > Actinomycetota > Actinomycetes > Propionibacteriales > Propionibacteriaceae > Microlunatus. The sequence continues at coordinate 22,356 of CAWBKR010000005.1, forward strand.
CGGTCCGACGCTGGCGCTGTTCGACGCGATTTTCGGGCATGTCGAGGGCTACGACGGTCTCCCGGACCTGGCTGCGGTGAAGGCGTTCGTCTACGGTGCGCAGCAGACGGCGGCGGCCTACGCACGCAACTACGGCGGCACGGTGAAGGAGATCCGGAAGGCCCAGCGGGTGAATGCTGCGTTCCAGCAGGTGCTGGACAACCCGGCGGCGGCGGAGGCACTGCAGCACCCTGCACTGAAGCCACTGCTCGACGAGGCCGCCGACTAGCCGGCGCCGAGTAGCCAAGCGGTAGCGAGGAACGCCGATGTCGGATCACATCTCCGGCCCGCGAGCCTTGGCCGACCCCATCGCGGACATCACCGACGTCTACGCGTTCCCCAGCCCAGAGCGGCCGGGAAACCTGGTGCTCGTGATGAACACCCTCCCCTTCGCGCAACCTACGGATGCGTTCTCCGACGGTCTGATCTACCGCTTCCGGTTGCGCCCGCTTACCGCGACTGCGTCAAGCGACCCGGTGCCGTTCGTTGCTGGCGGGCCTGAACTCGTCTTCGACTGCGTGTTCTCGGCTGCGGTACGTGCTGACGGCGGTCAGCGCGTCGATCAGGAAGGCTCCTGCCGCACCCCAACTGGTGAGGTCGTGTCCGTGCGTGTCAACGAGGAACCGGACGGGTCGACGAGGGGGGTGCGGGTTTTCGCAGGCCCGCGCTGGGATCCGTTCATCATGGACGCACCTGCGGCGTTGAAGACGATCGCGACGGGCAAGCTGGCGTTCACCGATCCCGGTTCGATCTTCCTGGACGGCAAGAATGTCCTCAGCCTCGTCGTGGAGATCGACTCCGCCCTCTTGGACGGCGTCGAGCTGGTCGGCGTGGTCGCCGAGACCCTCACGCGCGGCACGTTCAACGTTCGGATCGAACGGGTCGGTCGGCCCGAGGTGAAGAACATGATGCTGGCCATGAAGCAGTTCGATCCAGGTCAACCGAGATCTCGGAGATCCGCGACCTGTACAACATGGAGGATGCGTTCCACCTCGGCGAGGCGTATCGGGGTGCCTATCGAGCGCGGCTGAACGCCAATCTTGCCTTCTGGGACGGGCTGGACGGCAAGACCGACTGGTTCCCTGACGGGAACGGCGACCACCCCTTGACGAGCCTCGTGCTCGCCGACTTCCTCGTCGTCGACCTCACCAAGCCGTACGTCGAGCACGGCTCCTTCCTGGAGATCGAGATCGCCAAGCGTCGCGGCCAGGTGCATGAGACCTGCGGCGGACGGGCGCTCAACGACGATGTGATGGACACGATCTTCACCCAGCTGATCAACGCCGGAAATGGGCCGATCATCCGTGACGGCGTCGACCACGCGACCCGGCCTGCCTCGCGCACCTTCCCCTACCTCGCGCCGCCGAATCCGGACCCGCCCGAACTCCCTGAGCATGTGTAGCGATGGAACGGTAGGTGAGGCCGTGACTGGCGGGCACGACGTGGACCTGGAGCTGGACGACATCCAGAGCGGGGCGCTGCACGAGCGGCCCTCTCCCTACGTCGGCAAGTACTTGCTGCTGCGCATCGATGACCGCGCGGCCGGCCGGGAGCTGGTCAGGCGCCTGCTCACGGTTGTCGACCACGGACGGCCCTCATCCGATCCCACGCACGACGCGTGGATCACCGTCGCCTTCACGTACCAGGGTCTGAAGGCGCTCGGGGTGCCGCAGGACTCCCTGGACAGCTTCGCGCCGGAGTTCCAGCAGGGGATGGCGGCGCGCGCCGCCGAGCTGGGTGACGTGGGCGACAGCGGCCCCGACCACTGGGAGACCCCACTCGGTACTCCGGATGTCCACGTCGCGCTGGCGGCTCTGTCCCCCGACGCCGCACGCCTCGCAGGCGGTGGTGGAGAGGGCACGCCGCGCGCACCAGGAGCTTCAGGGTGTGGAGTTGATCTGGAGCCAGGACTGCTACCAGCTGCCGACGGGGCGGACGTCGTTCGGTTTCAAGGACGGGATCGGTCAGCCTGCGGTCGAAGGGAGCGGCCTGCCGCCCTCGAACCCGAAGGAGAAGCCGCTCAAGGCCGGTGAGATCATCCTCGGCTACCCCGACGAGACGGGCGAGCTGCCGCCGATGCCAACCCCGGAGCGTTCTCGGTCGAAACGGCACCTACATCGTCTTCCGAAAACTGCACACCAAGGTGGCGGCGTACCGGCAGTACCTCCGCGCGAAGGCCGCCAGCCGTGCGGAGGAGGCCCTGCTCGGCGCCAAGATGGTCGGTCGCTGGCAGAGCGGCGCTCCGCTCGCACTGTCCCCCGACCGGGACGATCCCGAGCTCGGCGCCGACCCGCGCCGCAACAACGACTTCCTCTATCGCCGACGACCTCCGCGGCTTCAAGTGTCCGGCCGGCGCGCACGCGCGACGAGCGAACCCGCGGGACGCCCTCGACCTGGAAGGCAGCGTCAACGTCCGGCTGCACCGGATGATCCGTCGCGGGACGAGCTACGGCCCAGAGCTGCCCGAAGGAGTTCTCGAAGACGACGGCGCCGACCGGGGCATCATCTTCGTCTTCGCCGGAGCGCACCTCAAGCGGCAGTTCGAGTTCGTCAAGACCCAATGGCTGAACGACGGCATCTTCATCGGCGCCCCGTCCGAGAAGGACCCGCTCGTCGGGCCGAACGACGGCTCAGGCAGCTTCACCATTCCCACCAAGCCGATCCGGCAGCGGTTGCAGCAGCTGCCGCCGTTCGTCGTCACCCGCGGCGGCGAGTACTGCTTCGCCCCCGGCCTACGCGCCATGCGCTGGCTGGCGGAACTCCAGACATGACCATGATCATCTCCGATCGCTGAAGGGCAGGACGACGTGGCGACGACCTCCACAACCTCGACCACCACCGACCGGTGGAAGGCACTCGACTTCGCTCCGCCGCAGTCCGACAGCGCGGAGCCCGACTCCCCCGTGCTCCTGGAGTACCTCTCCGGGGACCGGATCGCGCTCATCACGCTCAACCGGCCGCACGCCGACAACGCGATCACCACCGACATGGGTACCCGGCTGACCGAGATCGTCGAGACCATCGCGGTCCGGACCGCCGTACGTGTCGTCATCCTGACCGGAGCCGGGGAGAGAGCCTTCTCCGTCGGCAGCGACCTGCGCCAGCGAAAGAACATGACCAAGGAGGACTGGCTCCGGCAACGGCAGGACTTCGATCGCACGCTCTACACGGTCCGCCAGCTGCGGAAGCCGATCTTCGCCGCCGTCAACGGCATCGCCTATGGCGGCGGCTCCGAGCTCGCCCAGAGCACCGACTTCATCGTCGCGTCCGACAACGCCACCTTCGGCCAGCCCGAGGCGATGATCGGTCTGGCTGCCGGCGGCGGCTCCCCCGCGCTGCTGCCGCGCCTGCTCCCCCCGGGTAAGGCCTTGCAGATGCTGATGACCGGGGACCCGATCAGCGCCGACGAGGCGCATCGGTTGGGCATGGTCAACGAGATCCACCCTCAAGCCGAGCTGATGGAGGCGGCACGTCGGATCGCGGACAAGATCGCCAGCAACTCACCGACGGCGGTGCAGGCGGTCAAGCAAGCCGTTCGATTGGGCGCGGGGCAGCCGATCGAGCAGGCGATCGCGATCATGATGGAGGAGCACTGGCGATCAGCCGTCCATCCCGACCGCGCCGAAGGCATCGGCGCCTTCAACGAGAACCGTGACCCGACCTTCCTGGATCCCGACTACTGAATCCAGCACGCGACACAGCGACCCACCTGGCGGAGGAGACTGAACATGACAGTGGCAGACGACCTCGAACGGGCGCGCTCCGCCCTTCAGATGATCAACCCGGCCCCGTACAACGCCGAGGCGCCACCCGAGGCCCTCGCCACAGATCTCACCCCGACCGACCTCCACTACGTCCGCAGCAACTTCGCCGTCCCGGACCACGACGGCACCCTCGAAGTCGGCGGCGCCGTGCAGCACCCGACCACCCTGACCCTCGAAGACCTCCGCGCACTGCCGGCGATCGAGCGGGCCGTCACCCTCGAATGCGCCGGGAACGGGCGTCTTGAGATGAGACCGCTACCGACCGGGGAACCATGGGGCGCCTACGCCGTCTCAACCGCCCGCTGGACGGGCGCCCGCCTCTCCGATGTGCTCGACCGGGCGCAGCCGGCCGCTGACGGGGTCGACGTTCGGTTCGAAGGCGCTGACCACGGCTCGTACCACCTCCAGCCCGTCCTGCCCGACACGAACAAGGACGACTTGTCCTTCGTCCGCGCTCTACCCCTGGCCCACGCGGCCGACCCGGCGGCCGAGATCCTCATCGCCTACGAGATGAACGGCCAACCGCTCGGGGCCGACCACGGAGCCCCGTTCCGGCTCATCGCACCCCATTGGTACGCGGTCGCGTCGGTGAAGTGGCTGAAACGCATCGACGTCCTCACCGAGCCGTACGCCGGCGAGTTCCAGACCGGCCACTACATCTACGAGTGGGCCGACCAACCGCACGAAGCCGTCACTTTGATGCGCGTCCGCGCCCGGATGACCGATCCCGCGCCCGGGTCCGCCATCAGCGCCGGTCGATACACCCTGCGCGGCAAGGCCTGGTCGGGAACGGGACCAGTGACGCGCGTCGACATCAGTTTCACCGGCGCCGGCGACTGGCACCCGGCGGAGCTCCAGCCCGCCAACGGCCCCTACCAATGGCAGGACTGGTCATTCGACTGGGCGGCCACCGACGTCGGACGACACACCATCCGCGTTCGGGCAACCGACGCCGCCGGTAACGTCCAACCCGAGGTCCCACCCTGGAACCGGCTCGGCTACGGAAACAACGCCATCGAGGTCCCGTACGTCGACGTGACACCAGCGTGACCACTTATGCCCTGCGTCAGTAATCCGCCACGAAGAGGATGCCCGTTGGCTTGTTCGATGACGGCTCGGGTTCGCGTATCCCGGCGGCTGTTGGGCTGGCAAGGGGAACTAGCGGAAGGTGAGTGACCGATGGACTACTCCCTACTCGGCCCGACCGGTGTGAAGGTGTCGAAGATCTGTCTGGGCACGGCCACCTTCGGCGTTGCGCCGGACGCGCAGGAAGCCGAGCGTGTGGTCGACGCGGCGCTCGATGCTCGGCATCAACTTCTTCGACACCGCCAACGTGTACGGAGCGTACGCCGACCTTCGACCGGCCAGGCGTGCCGCCAGCCGCCGAACGCGAACCCGCCGAGCAGATCCTCGGCCGCGCGCTCGCCGGCCGGCGCGACGACGTGGTGATCGCGACCAAGTCCGGTGAACGTCGCTTCGACCCGGCCGCCGGGCTGTCGCGCCGATACATCATCCAGCAGGTCGAGCACAGCCTGCGCCGGCTGGGCACCGACTACATCGACCTCTACTACGCGCACTTCCCCGATCCCGACACCCCGCTGGAGCAGACCCTTGCGGTCTACGACGACCTGGTGCGGCAGGGGAAGCTGCGCTACGTCGCACTGTCCAACCATCCGGCCTGGCAAGTCACCCACGCGTTGTGGATCGCCGACGACCGCCGCCTTGCCGCCGCACCGGTCTGCGTCCAGGTGAAGTACAACCTCATCGACCGCGCCGCGGAGCACGAGCTGGCCCCGGCCTGTGTGCAGTTCGGACTGTCCATCGTGCCGTTCGGCCCGCTGCACGGCGGACTGCTGGCCGGCACCCAGGTCGAGGAACGGGAGTTCTCCGGCGACAAGCGTTTCGGCGGGTCCGGGTTCACCGAAACAGAGCTCGAGATCGGCCGTGCCGTCGAGCGGCTGAGCCAGGACTGGAGCCTGCAGCCGTACCAGGTTTCGCTGGCCTGGCTGCTCTCCCGCCCAGCGGTCGCGTCAGTGATCGTCGGCGCCGAAACCGTGGAAGAGATCACCGCCAACGCCACAGCGGCCGACGTCATCCTGGAACAAGCCCAACTCGACGCCCTAACGGCGTTGCGAGCCGGCGACGACGACATCTGAATCGAAACGTCAGGTTGGAGGCGCGGTCGTCTCGCGGCATCGTGGCATCTGGCGAACTACGAGACCTCGTTGGTTGACGTTGCCGTACGGGAACCCTCCATGCTTGGCTGAACCGCGGTTCGAGGAACCGTTCAGGAGAGGACGTGATGAGTAAGTACGACGTCGTTCAGCGGAACGCGGTCCCCTATGCCGCTATCGCCATCGCCCTGCCGATGGAGCAACTCGCCTCGGCGGTTCCGCTGAATGAAACGGTGTTCGAGTGGCTGGCTCAACGAGACGTAGCTCCGGCCGGTCCGCCGTTCTGGAAGTACAACGTGATCGACATGGCGGGCCAGCTCGAACTGGAAGTCGGGGTCGCCACCGAAACCGCGGCCACCGCAGACGATCAGGTCAGTGTCGGCGAACTACCCGCGGGCCGCTACCTCGAGACCACCTTCCACGGGCATCCAGACGGCTTACAACAGGCCACCGCCGATCTGCTGGCCTACGCTGAGGCGCAGGGCTTGACGTTCGACAGTACCGATTCACCTGCGGGAGACCGGTGGGCTGCGCGGCTGGAGTACTACCTGACCGACCCGGACGACCAGCCTGACATGGCTCAGTGGGACACCACCCTCTCGTTCAAGCTCACGGAGGAGTCTGAGGCCGCCGGAGGCGGATGAGCACGTGCACTCCGGCCGCCAGCAGGCACAGTGCCGCCAGAACTGGAGCGAACGCCCCAACGGTGCGACTCATCGCGAGACCGACCAGCGGCGGCAGGAGCGCCGCCCCAAGCGATGACGCGCCCGCCTGGAGGCCGACGACGCGGTCCGCGACAACAGGCGAGGTCCGCTCGGCCGTGGTCAGGATCAACAGTGGGTACATCGGCGCGGTCGCCAGGCCGAAGAGCACGATGGCCAGCATCGCCGGCAGCGACCCGCGAAGATTGACCAGCGTCGCCGCCGCGAGCAGCAGGCCAACCGCGATCGTCATCACCCGCCAGGCACCGATCCGCTCCGCCAGCGAGCCGAAGCCGATTCGCCCGACGACCATCGTCAGCCAGTAACCCGACGCCAACCCGCCGGCGACGAGTGGGTCGACGCCCACGGCCTCCGTCAGGAAGGTGTAGGCCCAGAGGGCGACGGATGTCTCGATCCCGGTCTGGACAGTGACGGCCAGCAGGCCGAGCAGCGAGTCGACGGTCCACACCCCGGACCTCGGTTGGCCGCGCGACCTCCGCCGAATCGGCAACGCAGGCCGATCGGTGCTGTCCTGCCAACGCCCGCTGAGTGGCTGCGAACACCGCAGCAACGACCAGCTGCACGGCCGCGACGATGAGGTAGGCCCATCGCCAGCTGGCTCCAGACACGATCACCGCAGTCACCACCAACGGCGAGGCAGCTGCACCGACACCGAACGAGGCGTGCAGCAGATTGATCCGCCGGGCGCCGAACCGGCGAGCGGCGTAGGCGTTGAGCGTCGCATCGACGGCACCGGCCGAAAGCCCGAGCAGCACCACACTGACCAGGAACTGCCACCAGGTCGCGCTGAGCGCGGAGACCGCGAGCGCAGCCGCGGACAAGAACGTGCCGGCGGCGAGCAGACGACCCACACCGAGCCTCGTCACGACGTACGGGGCCATGGTGGTCGAGACCAGGCCCGCCGCTACGCCGACTGGCGGGACGAGACCGGCCGCACTGGTGGGCTGGTCGAAGGTGAGACGCATCGTCGGCCAGGCCACGCCAAGCATGGAATCTGGCAGCGCGATGCTGAAGAAGGCAAGGTAGGCCAAGGTCACGAGAAACATCGAGAAGGCTCTTCGCGTCGACAGCGGACAGGACGACGGGAGCGCTGACCGGACGGCCTACGGGTGCGCTGACCTCAGCGATGGACGGCAGCAGGCACGCGCGCGGCTGTAGATGTCAGCGCGGCGTGCCCGGCGCGCCGGGCAAACCCTTCATGCCCGGGAACGCTACCAGCGTTGCGACACCAGTACACGCCGGCCAGGACGGGCGGCGTAGGGCCTGCTCATCCGTGTACTGGCAGTACCTTCCCGGGCCGGTGACCCGCTCGTAGCGTGGATCTCCTCAGGAGGCTTACGTGCAGCGTCTACTCGTACCCTCGGCCGCGTTGCTGTGGGGCCTGCAGATCGCGTTCCTCATCCCTGCCCTCGCTCTGATCTTGGTCACCCTGTACGGCGCCACGACCACTGAGGTCGGATGGATCCTCGCCGTCTACAACGCCAGTGGGTTCATCGCCTCGCTGCTCGTGCCTGCCTACGCCGACCGTCGGAAGGACTACCTACGCCCGATGCTGGTGTGCGGGGCACTCACGCTGGTCCTCGCGCTGGTGCTGGCCTGGACGACCTCGCTGCCGGTCGCCGTCATCGCCCTGATGGTGGTGGGCGGTCCTGCCGGCGTGGGCATCACGATGCTCTACGCCCACCTCCGACACTCCGGCGCCACGCCGGCCGACATCGTCAACACCCGCGCTATTGTTTCGGTCGCCTGGATCGCCGGGCCGCCGCTCGCCACACTGATCATCGGCGCTTTCGGCAACCGCGCCATCCTTCTCGCCATCGCCGCGATCGCGGTCCTCACCATGGCCACGACCATCGTCATGATCTCCCACCGAGCCGCTGCACCTGACGATGGAGAGTCGGCAAAGCCCGCCGAGGACGATCACCTGGCGCTGCGCAAACGTGCCGTCGTCCTCATCGTGGTCGCGTTCGTGCTGCTGCAGGCCGCGAACGCCACCGTGACCTCGATCATGACCCTGTTCGTCACCGAGACGCTCCGCATCGATGTCATCTGGGCCGGAATCGCGCTCGGCGTCGCCGCCGGCCTCGAAGTCCCCGCCCTGATCGTGATCGGCAGGATCAGCCGCCGCTTCTCCAGTCTCCCGTTGATCGCGACCGGATGCCTGGCCGGCATCGGCTACTACGTCGCCATGGCCTATGTCACCGGGCCCGTCATGCTCCTAGCCCTCCAACCGCTCAACGCGTGGTTCTTCGCCGCCCTGGCCGGCGTCGGACTCACCCTCTTCCAGCAGATGATCCCGCGGCCCGGACTGTCCACCGGCCTGTACATGAACACCCGGCGGGTCGGCGCGATCGTCTCCGGACCGATCATCGCCCTCGGCTCGACAACCCCCTTGGGAAACCGCGGCATCTTCCTCACCTGCGCCCTCCTCATCTTCATGGCCCTGGTGGTCATCGCCACAGCGGCCCGACAGACGTCAAGGGACCGGCGCTGACCCGCCGGCGTGGCGCAATGCCCAGGTGCGCCGCCCCTCAGCCCGCGACAAGATCATTGGCGCTGCGCAGAACCGGCCTGCGCGTGAGAGCCGCCAGGTCCAGGTCGGCTTGCTGGGACGTCACCTGGAAGGTGTGGCTTCGGCCGGCCGGCAGGGTCACCAGGGCCGTGTCGACGCCGGCCGTGGGATCGAGGCGGTCGGGGAACAGTGTCAGGTCCTTGACCAATGACGACGCCGAGACCCGCACCGCGTAGCCGGAACCGTTCCGCTCCGCAGCGACGTCGAGCGCCTCGGCCTGCGTCGCCAGGTGGAGCTGTGGGTCCTCGACGGGGTACCAGTAGGCGGGACCGGCGGACTCTTCGTCGGCAACCAGGTACTCCTCAGCCGGCGAGGACGTTGAGAACACGTCGTCGTCGATCCTGATCGCCGTGGCGGCTCGCGGTTCCAGCGCGAAGGAGACTTCCTGGTGGGCCAGCGGCTCGGCACCGCCGACGGTCCGCCGACGGCTGATCATCACCTGGCCGCGCCACGGAGCGGCAGAGTCGTTGTGCAGCAGCAGCGTCGGCCGTTCATCGCCCCCGTCCGATCGGGGCTGGATGGTCAGGAACCGCTCCGCGTACACGTCGCGGAGGGCGTACCACAGGGGTTTGCGGATGCCGTGGCTGTCGACCGCTGCCCAGGAGATCACCGGCCAGTTGTCGTTGAGCTGCCACACCACGGTGCCGCGGTTGAGCGGATAGCGGCTGCGGAAGTGCGCGATGCCGTAGCTGACGGCCCGCGCCTGGTTCAGCTGCGTGGTCCAGTGCCAGTCGTCGATGTCGACCTGCGGCTCGGTCGGCCACATCGGCAGGTGGTCACCGAGCCCCTGAGCCAGCTTGAGGTTGCCGTCGATCGCCTTCTGGTGCAGCAGCATCTGCGCGCCCCTCGGGTCCATCGGCTCGTCGTGCACCACCGCCGTAAGAGTGGACCAGGCGGGGGGACCCTGGAACCCCATCTCCGAGACGAAGCGGGCCGGGTAGTCGCGGTAGTGCCGATAGTCCACCTTGTTCCAGACGTCCCAGACGTGCATGGTGCCGTGTCGATGATCATTCGGATGGTGGTACTTCGCGTAGGAGAACGGGCTGCCCGGCGAGTACGGCGTCCGCGGATCGAGCTCGGCCACGATGGCCGGGAACAGCTCGGTGTAGTAGCCGTCGCCCCAGGTCCGGCCGGCCAGCGGCGCCCGCCAGTCCCACTCGACGTAACCCCAGATGTTCTCGTTGCACCCGTTCCAGATCACCAGGCTGGGATGCTTCGCGAGCCGAGTCACCGCCTGCCGGGCCTCCGCTTCTATCTCGTCCCAGAGCGGCGGCTCCTCGGCGTACGCCGCGCAGGCCAGCAGGAAGTCCTGCCACACCAGCACGCCGAGCTCGTCGCAGATGTCGTAGAAGTCCTCGGTCTCGTAGATGCCGCCGCCCCAGACCCGAAGCAGGTTGATCCCCGCATCGACGGCGTCGGTGATGCCTCGTTGGTACCTCGATCGGTCCACGCGGGTCAGGAAGGCATCGCCGGGTACCCAGTTCGCGCCCCGAACGAAGATCGGCGTGTCGTTGACGAGGATCACGAACTCGCTGCCGGTGGAGTCCGGCTGCGTGCTCAAGGCCGCGGTACGGAACCCGACCCGACCGCGCCAGGTCGCCAGCCGATGGTCGTCAACCCTCAGGTCAATTGAAACGTCATACCGCGGTTGCTCACCGTAGCCCCTCGGCCACCACACCCGCGCATCCGGTACGACGAGGGATACCACAGCCGACGTCTCTCCTGGCTGGATCTCCGCTGATCCCTCGATGCCGGCCACCTGCACCGCGATGCCGGCATTGAAACGATCCGGCGTTCCCGTCCACTCGAGTTCAGCGTGCACCTCCAGGACCCCGTTCGTCCCGTCCAGGCTCGCCAGCGGGCGCACGGTGCCGAGCCGGACGCCGGACCAGGACTCCAGGCGGAGGGACTTCCAGATGCCTACGCCCGCGAGGTCCGGCCCCCAGTCCCAGCCATAGCTGGAAGCGGACTTGCGGATGGCGTTGAACGGGTGCGGATTCACATGCGGGCGGTCACCGATCTCGGCCGTCCGGCGCTGCGCCTCGAGAACCGGGGCCGCGAAAGTCACTTCCAGCTCGTTGGCTCCGACGACGAGCGCGTCGGAGACGGCGAAGCGGTAGCTGCGGTGCTGGTTGGCCGTCGACCCCACCTCCCGGCCGTTCAGCCTGACTGTGGCGACGGTGTCCAGTCCATCCGCGACCAGGTCGGTACGGGCGTGGTCCGAACCGGCCCACTCGAACGTCGCCCGATAGATCCAGCCGGTGTGACCGATCCAGGCCAGCCTCAGCTCGTTGTCGCCGTCGAAGGGATCGGGGATCAAGCCGGCGGTCAGCAGGTCGACGTGCACCTCGCCCGGCACGGTGGCCGGACAGGGCTGCGCCGGGATGGACGCCCACTCCGCCGGCACCGGGCCGGCGGGCTGGACCGTCCAGGACACACCCGCAGCCGAGTCCAGCGAGAGAGCGGCAGGGGCAGCCGGCAGGCCGGCCGAAGAGGTCGAGGACATCATTCTTCCGCTTTCTCTCGAATGTGTCTCGTCGAGATGTCGACCATTGACATTAGAACGGTTCAGTGGTGAGTTGTCCATGAGCACTTGGCAAGGGGGTGAGTGACCTTGAGCGGCGGCGCGTCCGAGCTTTTTGACCTCGAGATCATCCCCAGCGCGCTTTCATCGCCAGCCGTCCTCGTCAACCACATCCATAGGAGCATGTGATGGTCGACCCCTCAACCAGCCAGATCCACTTCGACGATCCGTCGGTCTCGAGCCTCATCGCAGGCGCCGGGACCACCCGGCGCCGGTTCCTCGGCTTGGCGGCCATGGCCGTCAGCGGCGCGGTGATCGGCGTCGGGACCTCCGCCTGCGGCACGGCCCAGACCGGCAGGAGTAGCGGCAGCAGTTCGGCCCAGGGACGGGCCGGAGCGGCCGGAGATACGTTGTTCGTCGCCGGCTTCCAGTGGGGCCCGCCGTCGAACTTCAACCCGCTGGCCCCTACCCCGGCCTGGCCGACGGCGGTCCGCCATCCCCAGTACCTCTACGAGACTCTGGTGCGGTTCAACATGCTGGACGGCACCCTCGCCCCGGGGCTCGGCAAGAGCTTGGAGGAGCCGGACAAGCAGACCATCGTGGTTCCGCTGCAGGACGGCACGAAGTGGTCCGATGGCAGCGAGCTGACCGCGGAGGATGTGGCGTTCACCTTCGGCCTCGCCAAGGCCAGCAGCGGACTGTGGTTCTCCCCGGTCTGGCAGTACGTCGACTCCATCGAGGCGACCGATCCGCGCACTGTGACCTTCAAGCTCAAGGCCAAGCCGTACAACCCCAACCTGGTGAAGGACTACATCGCCAACGTGATGATCATGCCCAAGGCGGTCTGGGGCTCGATCGACAGCGCGAGCCTGGTCAAGGAGACGAACCTGAAGCCGATCGGCAGTGGTCCGTTCACCGTGGACAAGGCGGACCAGACCCAGATCAACCTGGTGCGCAGCGACAGCTACTGGGGGAAGGCGGTCTTCGGGGAGACGCCGGTCAAGGTGATGAACCACCCGATCTTCAAGAGCAACAACGACGGTGACCTCAAGCTGGAGTCCGGCGAGATCGACGTGAGCCAGCAGTTCACGGCGCAGATCTGGAAGATGTGGGAGAAGGGCCGCCCGGTCAGCACCTGGAAGAAGGAGAAGCCGTACCACCTGCCCGGGAACCTCCCGTTGCTGATCCCCAACCTCAGCAAGCCGGGCCTGGACAACGTCAAGGTCCGCCAGGCGCTCGCGTACGCGATCGACTACCCGAACATCGCCACGACGGCGATGAGCGACTACTCCGATCCGGCCAACGCCAGCCTCATCGTGCCGGACGGCTTCGAGTCGACGTACTTCGACCAGGCTGCGGTCGACGCCGAGGGTTGGACCTACGATCCGGAGAAGGCCGTGTCGATTCTCGAGGGGGAGCTCAAGGCGAAGAAGGGCTCCGACGGCATCTACGAGCTTCCCGACGGCACCAAGCTCGGTGGCTGGACCTTGATCACCCCGACCGGCTGGACCGACTGGAACACCGCCTGTGAGGTGGTGGCCAAGAGTGCCACCGCGGTCGGCATCGGCATCCAGACCCAGTTCCCGCAGGCGCCGACGATGATCAGCAAGATGCAGAACGGCGACTTCGACCTCGTCATGTACAGCTACACCGGCGTGAACCCGTCCAGCCCCTGGGTGCGGTTCCGGGACGCGCTGGACGATCGCGGAGTGGCGGGCATCGGCAAGACCGCCTACTACAACTACAACCGGTTCTCCCACCCCGATGTCCCCGCACTGTTGGACCAGGCCGCCGCGGCCACGGACGATGCCACCCGCAAGACCGCGATCCAGGCGCTGGACAAGATCTACCGCGAGCAGATTCCGGTCATCCCGCTCATGTACCGCCCGCTGGAGTTCTTCGAGTTCAGCGAGTCCAACTGGACGAACTTCCCCAGCGAGGCCAACCCGTACGCGCCACCGATGTGGCAGGGCGCGGGCATCTCGTGGCTGTTCAAGATCAAGAAGGTGGGTACGTCAGGAGCACTAGCCAGAGAGGACGACGGCCATGGCATTCGCCCGCTATCTCGGGAAGAGGGCCGGTGGTACCTCGTGGTGCTGTTCGTCGCCCTCCTGCTCAACTTCCTTTCTGCCGCGGTTGATCCCCGGCAACCCGGTGGATGCCATCATCGCCAACCTGACGCGCGGGGGCGGAGCCACCGGCGAGGCTGCGCGCGAGACCTATGAGACGTACATGCGCGAGTTCGGCCTGGACAAGCCGATGTGGCAGCAGTTCTTCATCTACGTCGGCAATCTGTTCCAGGGTGATCTTCGGGACCTCGTTCGGGCAGTACCCGGCGTCGGTGAACTCGCTGATCGCGGCGGCCCTGCCGTGGAGTCTGGTGCTGCAGGTGCCGGCGATCCTCATCGGCTGGATCGTCGGCAACGTCCTCGGCGCGATCGCGGCGTTCAAGGGCGGCTGGTTCGACCGCGGAGCCTTCCTCGGCTCGCTGTTCATGACCAGCATCCCGTACTACTGCCTGGCGATCCTGTTGCTGTACGTCTTCGCCGTTCAGCTGGGGTTGTTCCCAGTGGGCGGCGGCCTACTCCTTCGGACTCACTCCGGAGTTCTCGTGGGCGTTCTTCGGCGACGCCATCAGCTACTACTGGTTGCCGTTCTTGTCGCTGGTGCTGGTCTTCATCGGCGGCCAGGCCGTCGGCATGCGGTCGATGGCGATCTACGAGCTGGGCTCCGACTACGTCAACTACGGCCGTGGACTCGGCCTGAAGGACGGCACCATCATCCGCTACGTCTTCCGCAACGCCATGCTGCCCCAGGTCACCGGACTGGCGCTGTCGATCGGCGCGCATGATCGGTGGCGCGCTGGTGACCGAGCTGGTGTTCTCCTACCCCGGCGTCGGCACGCTTGTTGTTCAGCGCGATCCGACAGAACGACTATCCGGTGATCCAGGCGATCGCGCTGCTCATCACGATCGCGGTGTTGGTCGCGAACTTCGTGGTCGACATCGTGTACGGCTTCATCGACCCGCGCATCCGCGCGGCTCAGACCGGAGAACGCTGATGAAACTCTCCACCTCACTCCCCGTTTCTGGGTCGCGTGCGGCACTGGTCTCGGCACGCTGTTGCTCGGCCTGATCGGACCCTTGATCGTCCGACACCGACCCCAACACGTCATCGGTGGTCTCTACGAGCCGCCCAACGGATCCGTCGATCGAGTGGTGGCTCGGCACCGACAACGAGGGCCAGACGTGCTGGCCAACCTCATGTACGGCATCCGGACCTCGTTGTGGGTCGGGCTGGTCGCCGGTGCGGTGGCGACGCTCGTCGGCGTGGTCATCGGCCTGATCTCGGGCTACGCGGCGGCGTGGTCGACGACCTGCTGAGCGGCCTCACCAACATCGTGCTGACGATCCCGACCTTGATCGTGATCATCCTGGTCGCGATCGCGTTGCAGAGCCGGAGTCCGACCGATCGTGGCGCTGGTCATCGGCTTCACGGCCTGGCCGTGGCTGGCGCGCGCGGTGCGCGCCCAGTCGTCCAGCGTCCGGACCCGGGAGCACATCGACGTGGCGAGGCTGTCCGGTGCACGGTCGACCAGCATCCTGGTGTGGGACGTGCTGCCCTACCTGCTCAGCTACGTGGTGATGGCCTTTGTGCTGCAGGTCTCAGCGGCCATCTTGTTCGAGGCGACGCTGAGCCTGCTCGGCCTGGGCCCCTCGGGCAGCGTGAGCCTGGGCATCATGCTCTACTGGGCGATCGCCTGGGGCGCGATCCGGACCGGAGCCTGGTGGGCGTTCGTGCCGCCGACCCTCATGCTGAGCATCATCTCGTTCTCGCTGCTGATGTTGCAGTCCAGCCTGGACGAGGTGTTCAACCCGCGGCTGCGGCGCGGCAAGCTGGGCAAGCGCAGGTGCGGGCCGCGCAGCCCACCGGCTCGCCGCTCGCCGCAGCCAGCCCGCAAGCGGGGAGGCTCCGGCACTCGAGGCACCGGCGAGCGCCGGTCGGCAGTGGCTCCGGAGCGGCAGTGGCTCCGTGAGCGGAGGTCCAGAATGACCCGGTTGCTGAACGCGGAGCACCTGCGGGCGTCCTACCGCACGCCCGATGGTCGCGAGGTGACGGCCGTCGACGACGTCAGCGTCTACATCGACGAAGGCGAGGTGCTCGGGGTCGCCGGCGAGTCCGGCTGCGGAAAGACCACCCTCGGCTCGATCCTGTCGCTCACCGCCCGCCCACCGCTGTACGTCGACAGCGGCACCTGGAGATCGACGGCAAGGTGCAGGACCTCGGCGGGAACCGCAAGGTCGAGCGGACCTGGCGTGGTTCCGTCGTGTCCTTTCTGCCGCAAGGTGCGATGAACGCCGTCAGCCCGACCATGCGGATCCGTGACCTGGTCGTATGACGTGGTCCGGGCCCACGACCGGTCGATCACGAAGGACGAGGCCCTGGATCGCGCCCGCGACCGGCTGTCGAGCCTGGGTCTGCCCGTCCGGGTCATCGACGCGTATCCGCACCAGCTCTCCGGCGGCATGAAGCAGCGCACCGTCACGATCATCTCGACGCTGCTCAACCCTCGGCTGCTGATCGCCGACGAACCGACCTCGGCGTTGGACGTCAGCTCGCAGAAGGCGCTGTGCGACATGCTGCTGGAGATGTTGGAGAAGCAGATCATGCGTGGGGTGGTCTTCGTCACCCACGACCTCCCGGTGCTGCGGACGGTGTCCAACCGCATCGCGGTCATGTACGCCGGCAAGATCGCCGAGATCGGCGAGGCGCTCGAGCTCACCGAGCGGCCGCGGCATCCGTACTCCGCGGCGCTGCTCGGCTCCGTCCTCTCGCCGGAGCCGCGGTACCGCAAGCTTCGCGTGGCCGGAATCCCCGGCTCACCACCCAACCTCGCGAATCCTCCGGCCGGCTGCCGGTTCCACCCGCGATGCGGCTTGTCCTATCCGGAGTGCCACACCGAGGAACCACCCCACGTCGGCGATGAGCTGCGGTTCTCGAAGTGCTTCTGGGCGCAGAAACATCCGGGCGAGGCCGTGCCGCTCAAGAAGGTCACCTCCGACGACATCAACGCCGGCGATCCCACCGGCGACGGTTACGTGCACGGTGAGAACGAGCCCGAGGACGCGACGACCACCACAGCGGCGGAGGTATCGGCGTGACGACAGTGCTGGAGGCCAAGAACATCACCAAGACCTTCGGCCACGGCAAGAACGTGGTGGAGGCCGTGAAAGACGTCTCGTTCAGCCTCGAGGAGAACGAGGTCGTCACGATCGTCGGTGAGTCCGGCTCGGGCAAGTCGACGGTGGCCCGGATGGTACTGGGACTGCTGCCGATCACCTCAGGCACCATGACCTTCCGCGGCAGAGATGTGACGCACATCAAAGGAAAGGAACGGGCCGCGTACTGGCGCGAGGTTCAGGCCGTCTTCCAGGACCCGTTCTCCTCGTTCAACCAGTTCTTCACGGTGCGGCGGCTGCTCAACCGCTCGCTGCGGCTGCTGGACGAGCAGGTGGGTGCCGACCGGATGGAGGAGTCGCTCGGTCATGTCGGTCTACGTCCGGCCGACGTCCTGGACCGTCACCCGCACCAGCTCTCCGGTGGCCAGCGGCAACGGATCATGATCGCCCGCGCGCTGATGCTCCGCCCGAAGATGTTGGTGGCCGACGAGGCGACCTCGATGCTGGATGCCTCCTTGCGGGTGAACATCCTCAACGTGCTGCACGACCTCCGCGACGAGATGGGCCTGACGGTCTTGTTCATCACCCACGACATCGGCCAGGCGTGTTATGTCGCCGACCGGGTGCTGGTGATGGAGCACGGGGTCATGGTGGAGCAGGGCAAGACCAACGACGTGATCTTCAACCCGCAGCACGAGTACACCCAGCGACTGCTGAGTGACGTACCGAAGCTGCACGAGGGCGCCAGCGCCCAGTTACCCGGCGCGCCGGCTCCTGAACTGGTACCCGACCACAGGTAACCCTTTCAGCGGCGCAGCTCCTGGATGGACAGCACCTGGGCCATGAAGGAGTCCATCACCCGCTGCGCGACGTAGGGCTGATACGGCTCGTTGCCGAACTCGAGCCGGAACTGCCAGGTGATCGTGTTCGCGTACTGCAGCACCGAGATGGCGTACCGATCACCGGTCTCCAACGTGACCAGGTAGCCGAGCTGGGCGTGGGCGCCGTTCTCGTTCGGAACCGGTGTGGCGTTGACGAGACCCGCATCCCGGCCGATGGTGACCTGGGTGCCGTCGCAGATGAGAAGCGCGTCGGCGATCGCCTGGTACTCGTGGACTGCCGTCACACTGTCGCGGTATCGCAGGGTGAACAGAGAAACCGCCGATGTTGTCGACCCCTCGCCCAGCCAGTAGGTCGAGACGCCATCCAGCGCGTTCGCGGGGAACTGGTCGGCCAGAGTCGTCTCGACCAACGGCATGCCGGAGTCCGGCGAGACGGCAACCGGGGCCGGCCGGGGCTGGTCCCGGCTCAGGACAGCAGCGTCGTTGGTGCCGTCGGACCGCACCATTCCGGAGTACACGTCCTGCAGGTCAGCGAAGGTGAAGTCGTCCGTCGGTCTCGAGCGCAGCCACCACACCGCCAGTACCGCCGTGAGAACCAGTGCGACGACGAGCACGATGACGATCGGGCGCCGCGACGGGCGCCCGATCGGCCGCGGGCCGAACGCCAGCACCTCCGGGCTGCGTACGTCCACGGACGCCATGCATAAAGCGTAGTCTCCCCGCGGGTAGCCGGGTCGCTGCCGCCGGCCGTGGCCCAGAGGGGTCCGACTCCGGCCGCACGGACGGGTCGAGCAGCTCCTCGGTGGGATGTGGCAGGGTCATGCGGGTGGGCATGGCCTTTGTCACCGCACGTGACCGACCGGACCTTCTCAGCGCGATGTGGGCCCTCCCCAACCCGTGGCCGACGTTCATGCTCCAGGACGTCATCTCCGATTTCTGCTACGACCAGCTACCGGTGCGCTACCCGGAGTATCAGCTGTTGGCCGTTGACGGGGATCAGGTCCGGGCTCGCATCATGGCAGTGCCGTACGCGTGGAGCGGAGCGGACGAGGACCTTCCCGAGAACGGTTGGGACTTCGCCCTCGGCATGGCGTTTCGGCCCGAGATGCCCGAGGCGGCCACTGCGGTCTGCTTGATCGAGGCCAGGATCCATCCCGACCTGGCCGGCGCCGGGCTTGGGGCCGACCTGCTGTTGGCGGCCCGGGAGAATGCGGCGGCGCTCGGGTTTCGGCACCTCCTTGCGCCGATCCGGCCCACCCTCAAACATCGCGAACCGCACACGCCGATCGACGAGTACATCCGGCGTACGCGACCCGACGGGACGCCGTTCGACCCCTGGCTTCGCAGCCACGTGCGACTCGGCGGCCGGCTGGCTCGAATCTGCCATTCGGCGATGACCATCGCCGGAAGCCTGGCCGAGTGGCGGGCCTGGACCGGCCTACCCTTCGACACCCCTGGGCTGGTGGAGGTCGAGGGCGCGCTCAGCCCCGTTCACGTATCCAACGACAACGACTACGCGGTCTACGTCGAGCCCAACGCCTGGATCGTCCATGCCACCACGCCAACGGCTGGAGAGGGGCTCGATCCTGCGGACTGAGTGGCGAAAGCTCGGGGCGTGTCATGACCGCCCTCGGCATCGCTCTCAGTTGTAATCTCAGCAACATCATCTGGTCCAGCCACAACCGCCGCCACGACAAGGGGCGGTTGCGTCTTCACCTCGCACCTTTCAGGAGCCTGTTCACCACCGACGACGGGGATGAAGCGGAGCACGAGTAACATCTCTGAGTCTCAAACATCTGTCGGCAGGATCGTCGACGATGAGGTATGGCTGGCGCTGCATAGCCTTCGAGCCAGCCATCGTGACCACGGTTGCCAGCGTGCTGAGTGCGCGATTGCGTCGCTGTACGACCAGGACCTCCAAGAGATACTTTTCGCAATCCCCCATGACAGCTCGGCCCGGCTGAACGAGCTGGAAGGGAAGCTCGGTCACGCCGAAGAGCACATCCACCGAGCGACCGTCATGGCGTCTGACGGTGGGCGGCCGCCGTACCGCGAGACCTCCCCCGCCCAGATGACGGTCGTGGGCAGCTGTGAACCCTCGCCAGCCGGCGCTATCAGCGAGAGCGAGGAAGAGGAGCCGCGGTTCGAGGTCGGATCTCGGGTGGTGTACGACCCTGAGGCCGAGGTCAACCTGGAGTTGGAAGGCGACTACACGAGCCTCGGCATCTGCACGGTTACGGGGCTGGACGTAGCGGCACATGGCCAGCTCCTCTCCTTTGTCGATGAACGCGGAGACATCCACGACGGCTGGTGGGCCGACCGCTTCACGGTCGCACCCACAGAGGCAACAGCCGAGGGCGGAGAAGGCGACGTGACCTACTTCGTCGCCTTTCGGTCGGCGGCGGGCTACGGCTACCGCGTGCTCGATCCTCGCCCGAGAATCGTCGCCGCGGCTGATGTCGTTGCCATGACCGATCTACTGGCGGCGGACGTCGGCGGTGACGTCGTCCCGCTGAACTGGATCGAGCTGCCGCTCCCTCTCCCCCAGACGACCCAAGCCCGACAGGTCGCGGTCAACAAATGTGGTTCATCGGACGAGATCCCGACGACCCGGGCGCCGATACGAATCGATCGGGGACACGATCACGGGGTCCTGACCGGGTCTCTACCCTCCACGGGCCGGACTCTTCAGGCGGATCCTGTTCGAGCCGCAGCGCCCAGCGAACGCCTAGATCTGCCCTACCTGCCACGGCGGGCCATGTAACCCAGAATCAACAATCTCGAGCGGGCTGCGGTGAACTGCCCGGGCGTCAGGGTGCTCACACGAATCGTGTGATGCGGGCCCTGCGCACAGGAGGCATGCTCATAGAGATTGCGCCGCGGGGCGCGGAAAGGTAGGGACGGAAGTGAGCACCGTAGCCTGGATCATCGTCTTGGTGGTGGCGATCCCCATGATCGCTCTGTGGTGTGGATGGTCATCGCCGCATCGCTCGTCAGGGTTCCGTCGGGCAGCCTCGGGTTGCTGATGGTGAAGGGGCGAGCCACCGACACCGCGTTGCTTCCGGGACCGCACTTCGTCCCGGCCTTGCGTCGGAAGATGGTGGAGATCTATCCATCCGTCGAGTTGAGCTATCGGGCAGGCGGTCCGGCGGCCACTGACGGCGAGGTGCTGGAGAGATCGGGGCCGCCGCTGGAGGTGACCCTGGGTGATCGGACGCAGGGCAACCGTTTCTCTATACGGTTCGGTTCAGGCTGATTCCGGAGAAGCTGCGCCACGTTCATGAGCGGTTCGGTCCGGCCGGCGTCTTCGGTATCGTCCGGGACGCGAGCAGCGCCGCGGTCAGCGCCGCCCTTCGCGATCCCGCGATCGGAATCGACGACATGTTCGGTGCCCCGCTCGAGGTCTGCCAGAAATCCGTCGGCGCTGCGGTGGCCGAGACCCTCGACGCCAGTGGGATCGAGCTCTGCGCCTTCCTGCTCGGTGCCGGCAGAGCTGGGGCGGACCGGAGAAGTCATCCAGGCCACTCTCCGGGCCCGGCACGAGCTCGAGCGCGAGCAAGCCGAAGCACCGACGCGGCTGGCCCGGGCCGAGTCAACGACGCAGACCTCCAGCAGAACCTGACCCTGTCCAACGAGGACGCCTGGCGTTACCGCGAGACCGATCTGTGGGGTGAGCTGGTCCAGCGCACGCAGGCCTTGCAGATCGCGGTGCGACCCGCCGGCCCTGGAGTCGTCGGGATCTCGACCAGCGACCGGGCGGCTGAGCCGGCCCGCCGGAGCCGGCCCCGAATGCCCAACCGTGAGCGAAAAAGAAACGCACGTGCCGCTGACCGATCGTTTCCTGGAACTCATCGCGGTCCTCCTGCTGGGCATCACCACGATCGGCACGGCCTGGTGCGGCTTTCAGGCCGCCCGATGGAACGGACAGAGCGGTGACCTGAACGGGGTGGCTTCCGCGCAACGCATCGAGGGTTCGCGGCTCTTCGGTCTGGCGACCCAACGGGTCACCTACGACAGCATGGTGGTCGCCAAATATGCCGAGGCCAGCCAGCAGGGCAACGTCAAGCTCCAGCAGTTCTATCGCCAGTCCGTCGTCCGCCCTCCGTTCCTGCCCATCCTCGACCGTTGGGAAGCAGCAGTGAAGGCCGGTGAACCGAACGTCGGAGTGTTCGAAGACAAGGACTACCTCGCCGAACAGTTCGCCGACTACAACAAGACGGTGGTCGCGGCAGAAGAGTCGGCCCGGGAAAGTCGAGAAGCGGACGACCTCGCCGAGGCCTACGTCGGTACGACGATCCTGCTCGCCGTAGCCTTGTTCTTCGCCGGAGTCACCTCCTCGTTCCTCTCCCGCTTCGCCCGAATACTCCTGCTGATCACGGCTACGGGAGCCGTGGCGGTAGCGGCATCCCGAATAGCCGTCCTACCGATCATCTAGTGGGGATTGGTCCAGGCTGCGGCTGAGACCCAGCCCTATCGATCCAGCTCTTACGGTGCGACTGGCTGGAACTGCCGGATCTCGTCCTGGCCGGGACGGACCACGCCGGCGGAGGACTCAGGTACCTCGTTCCAGGCTCCCTCGAGGTCGCCGAGCGGTTCGGACACGACCAACCGTGTCTCCTCGCCCAGACCTTGCAGCATCGCGACATCGGGGTGCAGCTGGACCAACGTCGAAAGTTCGGTGGAGAAGAACAGCGATCGACTCTGCCCTTCGCTCGAGTAGCGGAAGGCCCAGACGGATTCGCCGTCGCTCGTCGCCACCGTCATCTGCATCGGGTACTCGACTCCGTGCTCGCGGCCGACCTTCTCCACCAGGCCGACGGCGCGGGCGACCGCGCCGAAGGGATCCTCGGTCAGGCCGAACGTGAGGGCCAGGAAGAACAGCGTCTCCGAGTCCGTCGAACCTTCGATGTCTGGGTACAAGGAGGGATCGACCGCCATCAGCAGGTCCCGCTTGATCTCGTGGAATCCGCGGATGGCGCCGTTGTGCATCCACAGCCACTGTCCGTGCCGGAACGGATGGCAGTTGGATCGCTGCACCGGCGTCCCGGTCGACGCCCGGATGTGGGCGAACAGCAAAGGTGTCCGTGATCCGGCCGGCGATCTCCCGCAGGTTCAGGTCGTTCCAGGCCGGGTCGATGCTCTTGAAGACCGCTGGCTCGGCGCCCTCGCCGTACCAACCGATCCCGAACCCGTCGCCGTTGGTCGTCGTGGCGCCCATGCGGGAGTGCAGGCTCTGGTCGATGATCGAGTGGACCGGGCGGAACAGTAGGTCTTCGGCGAGGATCGGGTCTCCTGAGTAAGCCATCCATCTGCACATGAGGTCAGTGAATCACCCCGTTGCCATCACGGGTTCACACAGAATGGGCGAAACCGCACGTGGCGAGCGGCTGGAGGCGGTGCAAGCATCGGTCCATCTTCACGCGTTCTGCATGACGACAACCGCTGGTCGCAGGCTGAGGATCGTGGTGGTGGCGCCTCCACGCTATGGGCACCGTCGAAGGAGCTGGTCCCCGGTGACTTTCGCCCTCGAGCTGCGCCGCAGGCTGCCACGGCGGACCATGCCCCGCCGGCCCATGGTCCGTCCGGACACGAAGAAGGAGGGCAGTCAAGATCATGGACACTGATCAGGAGGCCGATCTTCGCGAGCGCCTTGCACGGCTGGAGACCGAGAACAGCACGTTGCGCACTCAGCTGGAGGCGCAGCCCCCCGCACCCCAGGACGACGAACCCTCGAGTCGTCGTTCGCGAGGGCGGGGATGGACGGTGCTCGCCGCTGTGCTCATCGTGCTCGGCTGTCTGATGGCGCCGCTGGCCGTGGTCAGCGGTTGGGCGAAGTCCACGCTTACCGACACCGACACATTCGTCGCCACCTATGCACCGCTGGCCAACAACCCCGAGGTGCAAGCCTTCGTGGTCAATCAGGCGGCCGAGGCGATCGACCAGAACGTCAACATCGACCAGTACATCGCCGATGCCGTCGACGGGATCAAGGAACTCGGCGCCGGCCCGCGAGCGAGCGCCGCGCTCGATGCTTTGACGGCAGCCGCGACGCAGAGCATCCAAACAGTCATCCGCACCCGCATCGAGGACTTCGTTGCGTCGGAGGCCTTCGCCCAGAGCTGGGAGCGAGCCCTTCGGGTCAGCCACACTCAGCTTCTCGCCACGCTGAGCAACGATCCGCAAGCCTTGGTCGTCGCCCAGAGCGACGGGACGATCGGTATCCAGCTCGGACCCATCGTCGAGGACATCAAGGCGGCTCTGCTCGCCCGTGACCTGTCGATCGCCGCCCGGATACCGCCGGTCGACCGCATCATCCCCATCGCGCAGTCCGATCAAATTCCGACTGTGCAAGCGGCCTATCGGATCGTCGTTGCCGTCGGCAGCTGGCTGCCCTGGGTGGCGCTGGTCTTTCTGACCGCTGGTGTGCTGGTCGCCCGCCGCCGCAGCGTCGCCCTGGTCTGCGCCGCGCTCGGGGTAGGCCTGTCGATGCTCCTGCTCGTGCTTGGATTCACCATCGGGCGGGGGCTCGTCCTGACCGCAGTCCCGGCGGCGGTGGTTCCGGGCGCCGTCACGACCCTGTTCTACGACACGGCAACGGCCGCCATGCACGACACCGCGGTCATCGGCGTGGTGCTGGCGATCTCGATCGCCGTCGTCGCCTGGTTCGCCGGGCCATTCCGGGCCCCCCGAAGGCTCCGCGGCTTCTACACCGACGGCGTGGCTGGCCTGCGGAGCAACGCCGAGCAGCATGGAATGACGACCGGGCGGGTCGGCGAGTGGATCTACGCGCAACGCCGGGTCCTCCAGGTGATCATCGCTCTGGCGGCTTCGGCGGCGATCATTCTCCTCCGGCCCCTCTCCGTCTCAGACATCGTCGGGACTGTGGCGATCGCCGTTCTTGCCCTGGTCATCGTGTCCGTCGTCGAGCGACCCACGCCGGCCCCGCTGCAGCCGGACCCAGCATGGCCTCGCCGGGGAGAACCTGGCACAATCTGTGCCGGCCGACCCCGCCGGCTGATCATAGATATGCTCCGACGACCAGGCCGATCATGTCGTCGGGCGGCCGAGACAATCAGGAGAAAAACGGAATGGCAATCGACACGTTCATGGTCTTCGTCGGTGTGTACGCCGATGTGGAGACCGCGGAGGCCGACTACGAGCTGATCAAGGACTTGCACACCGAGGCTGGTCTCATCGACGCCTACGACGCGGCGGTGATCCACCGACGCGACGACAACAAGGTGAAGATCGTCCGCAAGCACGAGACACCGACCCGCGTCGGTGGTGTGCTGGGTGGCGGCGTTGGACTGGCGACTGGTCTGGCCGTGGCCCTGTTTCCCTTCGCGGCGATCGGTGGCGGGCTTCTGGCGGCTACCACGGCGGGTGGGTCAGTGCTGGGTGCGGTGGCGGGGCACGCCGCTGGCGGGATGAGCCGGGCCGACCTCAAGGACCTCGGGGAGTACCTGGACACCGGTCAGGCCGGGCTGATCGTGGTCGGCGTTTCGGACATGGAAGCCAAGATCGACCGTGAGATGCGCCGAGCCGAGAAGATCCAGAAGAAGCAGCTGAAGGCCGACGTCGAGGAGATCGAGCAGGACGCCAAGGCCGGCGCCACATCGACCGGTGACTAACCGTCCACGGGTGGGCTCGCTGTAATGTCCGAGGGCGCCCAGGAGGCCGCACGGAGCGGCCGCCGGGTGCCCATCGTTGGCTGGGCCCGCTCCTACGACCGGGGTTGGTTGCGCGGTGATCTGATCGCTGGCCTGACGGTCGCTGCTCTGATCGTGCCGAAGAACCTCGGGTACGCCGGTATCGCCGGAGTTCCCCTTCAGAACGGCTTGTACGCCGCCGCGGCGGGCGCCATTCTGTACGCGATCTTCGGGACCAGCCGGCAGCTTTCCGTCGGGCCCAGCTCGGGGCTCGCGGCCGTGGCTGCCGGTGCGGTCTTGGCGGCGGGCCTGACCAGCCAGCAGGATGTGGCGTCGTTCGTCGCCGGGATCACGCTGGCGTCCGGTGTGCTGTTCCTCCTGCTTGCGGTCCTGAAGATGGGCTGGATCGCCCAGTTCTTGTCGCGGGCGGTGGTGACCGGCTTTCTGTTCGGGGCGGCGATCGACGTGGTGATCGGTGAGCTTCCGAAGCTGACCGGCACCGACGTGAGCGGATCAAACTCGTTTCAGGAGCTCTGGTCGTGGCTGGGGACCCTGGGTCAGACCCACCAAGGGTCGGCATGGGTCGGCGCCATTGCACTGGTCGTCGTCTTCGGTCTGCGGCGGATCGCCCCTGGCGTTCCGGGCGCCCTGGTGCTCGTCGTCGGTGGGCTGCTGGCATCGTGGCTGCTGGACCTCGGCGAGCGCGGCGTGGCGCTGGTCGGTGCCGTACCGCGAGGGCTGCCCTCACTCGAAGTCCCCAGCCTCGAGCTGATGTGGGATCACGCGGGCACCGCGGCAGTGGCGGCGGTCGCACTGGTGCTGATCGGGTTCTCCCAGACCGCCGGTGATGCACGAGCTTTCGCGGCCAAGCATCGCTACCAGATCGACATCGACCAGGAGTCGCTGGCCCAAGGTGTGGCCAACACCGGAGCCGGCTTGTTCCAGGGCATGCCGGTCTCGACAAGCCTTTCGGCCAGCTCGCTGAACGACCATTCCGGGGCGCGGACGGGCTTGGCCTCGTTGATCTCCGGCGTCATGGTGCTCCTGACCCTGCTCGTCCTAGCGCCGCTTTTCTCCGACCTGCCCAAACCGGTGCTGGCGGCCTTGATCATCGAGGCGGTCGTGATGGGGATGATGAACGTCCCCGAGATGCGCCGGCTGGCTCGGGTGCAGCGCTTCGACTTCTGGATCGCGATCGCGGCCATCCTCGGCACTCTGTTGTTCGGGGTTCTCGCCGGGGTGGTGATCGGGATCGGCCTGTCGCTGCTGTGGCTGGTCTCGGTAGCCACTCACCCCGAGATGCCGGTCCTCGGGCGCGAGCCCGGCACTCAGGTGTTCCGTGAGCTGGACGAGCATCCCGACGATGAGCAGGTTCCCGAGGTGGTGGTGCTTCGACTCGACGGGGGCCTGTTCTTTGCCACCTCCGACGCATTGGAGGACCGCGTTCGAGAGTTGATCCACTCGACGCCCGACATCACCGGAATGGTGCTGGATTGCGAGGGGATCGACTACATCGACTCCCAGGGTTCGGCGAAGCTCGGCGAGATCGTCAGTCTCACCCAACAGTCAGGTATCACGCTGCGACTAGCCCGCCTGAAGCCCGCCGTGAGCACCACACTGGGCAGGGACGGCATTCTCGACCTGATCGGAACCGACAAGATCCACGGGAACGTTCACCGAGCCGTCAGCGCCCAACTCGACGCCCCACCGGCCGAGGAAACCTCGCGGGAATAGCTGCGCGGTCCGATGCGACAGGATGGCCGTCGTGCAGGGGTTCGACGTTGTGGTGCGCGTGGTGCGTCTTGCGCTGGAGTCGAGCGGCGAAGGCGTCGAGACCTTGGAACGCAGTGTGGCCCAGGTGGCCTCGGCGTACGGAGTCGGCGTGGAGCTGGTGCTGCTTCCCGAGCAGGTCATCCTCACCGACCGGGTCTCCGGCGAGGTCGCTCACGTGGCCGTGGTGAGGGCGACTCCGGGCATCTTCCGCCTCGATCGGTTGGCCGCACTCAAACGGGTGCTCGATCGGATGGGGCCTTCCCTGGACGCGGCCGAGGCCTGCCGCATGCTCGACGAGATCGAAGCGATGCCACCCCGGTGGCCGGCGTGGGTACGCGTAGCGGGGGTCGCGCTCTTCGCCGCGGGCTTCGCACCCAGTGTGGTCGCGACGTGGGGCGCGGTTGGAGCGTCCGCCCTCCTGGGGCTCGTCATGGGCGGTCTGGTCGTCGCCACCAGTGGGCGACTCCTGGAGGGACTCGTTCCGTTCTTCGGCGCCTTCGTGGTCACCGTGCTCGCGGTGACGGTGTTGCCCGACCTGTCGGACCAGATGGGGGTGACCCTGGTGGCTCTGCCGGCTCTCTTCATCGTTGTGCCGGGCGACACTCTGTCCGCGGCGGCCGCCGAGCTGCTCGGAGGCCGGCTGACCGCGGGAGCGATCCGGCTGATCTTCGGGTTCTTCACCCTCGGCCTGATTGTGATCGGGATTGTCGCTGCGGCGGGCGTGACCGGTCACAGTGACGCGCTGGTCGAGACCATGCCGGCTCCCGAGCTGCCGTACGCCGTAGTGCTGGCCGGCTGGGTGGTCTTCTGCGTGGGCCTGGTACTCGCGTTCAACGCCGAACCCTCCGCGCTTGTCTGGCTTGTGCCCAGCGTGCTGGGCACGTTCCTGCTCCAGCAGGGAGCGACCATGCTCGCCGGAGCTGTGGTGGGAACACTCGTGGCGGGCGTCGCACTGGGCGCCTACGCCAACGTGATGAGCGTCATTCCTGGTCGGCCGCCGCGACTCATCCTGGTGCTCGGAGGTTTCTTCGTGCTGACCGTGGGGGGCGTCGGCGTCCGTGGGGCCACCGCGCTCCTCGGCGGGGACGTGGTGAGCGGGCTGCAGGACCTGATGGACTTCGCGCTGCAGGTCCCCACGGTCGCCCTCGCCATCGCGACCGGCGTCATCACCACCGACCTCGTGCGGAGCCGACGTGCCGGTAGACATGCGCCGGACATCCCACCCCTTCGCGGGTGATGCGAGGCCATCCCCAGCCGGAGCACGCTGGTGCCGTACGTGGTTGCCGTCCCGTCACCCGGCGGGGTTGGCCAGTGGTTTCTCTGTGCATCGAAGGAGCCAGAATGTCGGCAGTCGACTCCGCGGCAGGGGGGGCACCCCCGGTTGCCGCCCGCCCTGCAGCCGCGAGACCCAACTACATCGCCTGGAGTGCGCTGGCACTGATGACGGTGTCCTCGGTCGCCAGCCTGCGGCCGGCACCGACCATGGCCGTCTACGGTCTGGCCTGCGTCTTTCTCTACGTCCTGCCGGCGATCATCTTCCTGATCCCCACGGCGTTGGTCTCGGCCGAGCTCGCGTCCGGCTGGTCGGGCGGCGTGTTCCGCTGGGTCACCGAGGGCATCTCGCCGAACATGGGTTTCGTCGCCGCCTGGCACCAGTACGCCATGACGATCTTCTACTATCCGACCTTGCTGTCCTTCGTGGCCAGCACGCTCGCCTACGTGATCTATCCCGAGTGGGCCTCCAGCGGGGTCTGGACGGCCGTCGTGATCATCTCGGTCTACTGGTTCGGGATGCTTCTGGCGCTGCGGGGTGGCATCGGTGTGATCGCCAAGCTCGCCTCCAGCGGGGTCCTGATCGGGACCCTGATTCCGGGCGCCCTGCTGGTGATCCTGGGCATCGTCTACCTCGCGCAGGGCAACCCGTCGGCCGCACCGATGACGGCCGACAACGTGCTGCCGGCCTGGACCGGGATCGCGAGCATCGTGTTGATCGTCAGCAACTTCGGTGCCTACTCGGGCATGGAGATGAACGCGGTCCACGTCAACGAGCTCAAGGACCCGAGCAAGGAGTTCCCCAAGGCGATGTTCGTGGCCATGATCCTGGTGCTCCTCGTCCTGATCCTGCCGCCGCTGGTGATCAGCTGGTTCATCCCGGCCGAGCAGCTCAGCCTGACCGCCGGTGTGATGCAGGCGTTCGACGCGGTCTTCGCCCACTTCGGCATCCAGTTCCTGACCCCCATCGTCGGACTGGCGATCGTGTCCGCCTCGCTCGCCGGCTTCATGACCTGGCTCTCCGGCCCCTCCCGGAGCCTGCTGCTGGTCTCCAAGGAGGGCGGCTATCTGCCGCCGTTCTTCCAGAAGACGAACCCGAACGGGGTCCAGATCAACATCCTCGCGGCCCAGGGCGTGGTCACGACGATCCTCGCGCTGCTCTTCGCCTTCGTTCCGGCCGTCTCGGACGCCTACTGGATGTTCATGACGATCACGACCTCGGTGTACCTGCTGATGTACCTGTGGCTGTTCCGGGCCGCGATGAACCTGCGCAAGCGACAGCCCGACCACCCGCGCGGCTACCGCGCCCCGGCCCTGAACCTGCTGTGCGTGCTCGGCATCGCCTCCTCGGCGGCCGCGATCCTGATCAGCTTCGTGCCGCCGTCGCAGTTCGGCGGCGGGAGTCCAGCGGTCTTCGTCCTCATCGTCGGTGGCGGGATCCTCCTGCTCGGCGCCGTGATCCCGTTCCTGCTGGTCAAGCTCCGCAAACCGAGCTGGCAGGTTCCGCGCCGTCTGAAGCGACGGCCGCCGGTTCTGAGGAGGTGGCGTCATGAGCCATCGAGCCATCTACTTGATCGTCGGCGGGGTGATGGCCGCTGCTGCTGGTCGTGATGCTGGTCACCTACAACTACAACAAGGACAACGAGGAGGCCCTGGCCAAGGCCGAGCAGCTCATCGCCGACGTGGAGGAGGCCGGGCTGCGCGCCCCGAACGATCCGGCCGAGGTCGCCGAGCGTCCTCGGTGACGACGGTGGTGCGGTCTGCGCGTCGGTGGAGGACGGAGTCGGCCTCGGTATCGCCAAGCTCAACCTGTCCGTGGGTGGGGCCTTCTACACCCGGGCGGTGATCGCGGACCAGCGGCTGGCCACCGCCCTGCTGATCATCGTGCAGACCTACTGCCCGGAGAAGGTGCCGACGGCCGAGGAGTTCCTCGACAGCGTCAACTTCGACAACGTGGTCCGCGGCTGATGTCGACCGAGGCACTGCGAACGACGATCCGCGGTCTGATGCCGCAGGCCAAGGCCGATCTGGCGCAGATGGTCTCGCTCAAGTCGGTCCACGACGCCAAACAGTTCCCACCGGCGGAATGCCAGCGGATGGTCGACTTTCTGGTCGGGGCCTTCACCGAGCTCGGCTTGCAGGATGTCCAGGGTTACCAGACTCCGGACGGCAGCCAAGCCGTCGTCGGGAACCGGCCCGGCCCGCCCGGATCCAAGACGGTTCTGCTCTACTTCCATCACGACGTCCAGCCCCCACTGGACGATGCTTCCTGGGAGACCCCGGTCTGGGAGCTGACCGAACGCAACGGTCGCTGGTACGGGCGCGGAGCCGCCGACTGCAAGGGCAACATCGCGATGCACCTGACCGCCTTGCGCGCCCTCGGTGACGACCTGCCGGTGGGCATCAAGATCGTCGGTGAAGGTTCGGAGGAGCAGGGCACCGGCGGTCTGGAGGCGTTCGTCCCGGAACACGCCGACCTGCTGGCTGCCGACGTGATCCTGGTCTGTGACGCGGGGAACTTCGCGGTCGGCGTGCCCAGCCTGACCACCAGCCTGCGCGGTCTGGCCAACATCTGGGTGACCGTTCGCACCCTGTCCAG
This sequence comes from uncultured Actinomycetota bacterium, assembly GCA_963789345.1. Taxonomy (GTDB): domain Bacteria; phylum Actinomycetota; class Actinomycetes; order Propionibacteriales; family Propionibacteriaceae; genus Microlunatus. The sequence continues at coordinate 53,466 of CAWBKR010000005.1, forward strand.
CCCGATGCACTCGGGCATGTTCGGCGGTGCCGCACCGGACGCGCTCGCCGCGCTGATCGCCATGCTGGCCACCCTCCGCGATGAGCAGGGCAACACCACGATCACCGGTTTGGACGCGACGCAGACCTGGCACGGGATCGAGTACCCGGCCGAGCAGTTCCGGATCGACGCGAACGTCCTCGACGGGGTCGACCTGCTCGGCGACGCGGTCGGCGACATGGTGTGGGCGCGGCCGACGGCGACCGTGCTCGGCATCGACTGCCCACCTGTCATCGGCTCCTCGGCCGCCATCCAGCCCGAGGCCCGAGCCCGGATCAACCTCCGCGTTCCGCCGGGGATGAGCGCGACGAAGGCGCAGGACGCGCTGATCGAGCACCTCACGTCGGTGGCGCCGTGGCACGTCCAGGTCGAGTTCGAGCGAGAAGCCGATGGCGAACCGTTCGTCGGCGCGTTGGAAGGCCCTGGGTACGAGGCGATGAGGACGGCCATGCGGGACGCGTATGGTCGTGATCTCGTCCTCCTGGGCCAGGGTGGCTCGATCCCTCTGTGTAACGTCTTCGCCGACACATTCCCAGAGGCCGAGATCATGCTGATCGGCGTCGAGGAGCCCCTATGCCTGATCCACGCCCCGAACGAAAGCGTCGACCCGACGGAGATCGCCGACATGGCGCTGGTCGAGGCCCTGTTCCTCCAGCGGTACGCGGCAGCCACCGCGTCGTGAGAACGATCGTCCGGCCAGGACGGCGATGAGCACCGCCCAAACTGCGGCCAGAACCGGAGGGGTGCTGGCCGCCACCTGCCTCTCGACGCTCGTCGTCAATGCCAACACGTCCGCGGTGAGCATTCTGCTGCCGGCGATCAGCCAGGACACCGGCATGTCGGTGGACACCCTGCAGTGGGCCGTCACCGGCTACTCACTCGTCGGTGCGGCCGTGATCATCACCTCCGGGTCGTTGGGTGACGTCTTCGGTCGGAAGCGGATCTTCCAGCTGGGGCTGCTGTTGTTCGTTGCGTCCTGCGTACTGATCGCGTTGTCGACCACCGGTGGCATGGTGATCGCCGGCCGGATGATCCAGGGTGCGGCCGGGGCGACCATCCTGGCCTGCGGCCTGAGCCTGCTGTCGGTCGCCAACAGCGGGCAGGCTCAGCTGCGCGCCGTGTCGCTGTGGGGTGCCGCGGCGGCCGTCGGTGCGGCGGCCGGGCCGCTGCTGGGCGGCGTGCTGGTGGAGGTGACCGGCTGGCAGGGACTCTTCTGGGTGGATGCCGTGGTGGGCGTGGTGTGCATCGTGATCACGGCCGCCACGGTGGCGGAGTCGCGCGACCCGGACCGCCCCCGTTCGATCGACTTCGCCGGCACCATCCTGGTCGCCCTCACCCTGGCCCCCGTGATCCTCGCGCTCAGCGAGGGCAGCGAATGGGGCTGGACCTCGTTGGCGACGCTGGGCTGCCTGGCCGTGGGTATCGCCGCAGGAGTCGGCTTCGTCGCGGTGGAGAAACGGGTCAAGGTGCCGCTGCTCGATCTCGCGCTGCTCCGGAACCGGGTCCTGGTCGGCTCCACGGTGGCGATCCTGATCGGCGCAGGCACGATCAACGCGCTGATGTACCTGTTCAGCCTCTACCTCCAGGACCCCGCAACCCTCGCTTTCAGCCCACTGCAAGCCGGTCTCGCCACGCTGCCGGCCACGGCCGGGCTGGTGGCGGTGGCACCTCTCGTACCCAAGCTGGCGGCCAAGTTCGGTGGCCGGTCCGTGGTCGGCGCCGGGTTCGCGATCACCGCCGTCGGATTCGCGGTCGTCGGCATCAACCAGAGCTCGTGGGGGTACGCGGCCTTCGTCCTGCCGCTGATCGCCGTTGCCGTGGGCATGGGGCTGTCCAACGGCCCGGCATCGTCAGCCGCGACCGCTGCGGTCCCGGCCAACCAGGTCGGCGAGGCTTCGGGCGTGTCGAACATGGCCCGCTACGTCGGGGCCGCCGTGGCGACCGCCCTCGCCGCGTCCATCTACAGCTCGGTCATCGGCCGGCAGACTGCTGCCGGTGCGGCACCCGCGGAAGCCCTGTCCGCCGGACTCGGCACCGCCTCCTGGGTGATGGCCGTCTTCAGTGCGGCCGGTGTGCTGATGGCCGTGGTCATGGGCCGGCATCGCCCGGCCCAGGGCACCCTCCACGACGCGGCCGCGTCCGCCGCGGCGGTCAGCCACACCCTGCCTACCACCGCGACCGCGACCCCCGACCCCGCGGCCGCGGTTTCCGACCGCTAGTTGGAGGACTGCCGATGACCGATCAGCTCAGCCGGACCGCGCCGGCCCCGTTCACCGCGGACGACTACGCCGCGCGGAGACAGCGCGCGGCCCAGGCCGGCGAGCAGGCCGGTCTCGCGGGACTCCTGGTGACCCCCGGGCCCGACCTGATCTACTTCACGGGCTACGCAGCCCGTCGCGATCACCGAACGCATCACCATGCTGGTGATCCCGGTCGACGGGGAGCCGGCCATGATCGTTCCCAAGCTGGAACGCCCGGACGCGGAGAACGCCGCCGGTGCTTCCCTCGGCCTGGTGGACTGGACGGACGGCAGCGACCCGTACGAGGCCACAGCGAACCTGCTGGCCGACGACCGGCCGCTATGCCGTGTCGGACTCGGCCTGGGCGATGCACCTGCTCGGTCTGCAGGGCCAGCTGCCGCAGTCGTCCTATGTCTCGATGACCAGTGATCTCCCGATGCTCCGGGCGATCAAGGACGACGCCGAGATCGAGCGGTTGGCGGCGGCGGCCGCGGCGGCCGACCAGGCGTACGAGGAGATCGTCAAGGTTCGGTTCGCCGGGCGCAGCGAGACCGAGGTGGGCGGCGACCTGGCCGACCTGCTGCGGCAGTTCGGGCACTCGCAGGTGGACTTCACCGTCGTGGGCTCCGGGCCCAACGGCGCCAACCCCCACCACGAGATCGGCGACCGGGTGATCGAGGACGGTGACATGGTGGTTCTCGACTTCGGCGGGCTCAAGCACGGATACGGGTCGGACACGACCCGGACGGTGCACGTCGGCGAGCCCACCCAGGAGGAGCGGGAGGTACACGAGATCGTGCGGCTCGCCCAGCAGGCGGGTTTCGAGGCCGTCAAACCCGGGATCGAGTGCCAGGAGGTCGACCGGGTCCCGCGAGCCGTCATCACCGAAGCCGGTTACGGCGAGTACTTCATCCACCGGACCGGACACGGCATCGGCATCACGACCCACGAGCCGCCGTACATGGTGGAAGGCGAGACCCACCTCGTCCAACCCGGCATGTGCTTCTCGATCGAACCAGGCATCTACCTCCCGAACCGGTTCGGCGTCCGCATCGAGGACATCGTCACCGTCACCGGCGAGGGTGGACGTCGCCTCAACCAGACCCCCCACGAGATGCGAGTCGTCAGCTAGGGGGAGACGGGGACCATCAGCAGGTCGGTGCCGTGGTCGAGCTGGTGGTCGAGGTTGATGGCGGCGTTGATCAGGGAGAGGTGGGTGAACGCCTGGGGGAAGTTGCCGAGCTGCTCACCGGTGAGCCCGATCTCCTCGGCGTACAGGCCGAGGTGGTTGGCGTAGGTGAACATCTTCTCCAACGTCAGCCGCGCCTGCTCGAGACGGCCCGAACGGGCCAGGGCGTCCACGTACCAGAACGTGCAGATCGAGAACGTCCCCTCCTCGCCGCGCAGCCCGTCGGGGGAGGCGCTGGGGTTGTAGCGGTAGACGAGGCTGTCGGACACCAGCTCGCCGTCCATGGCGTCCAGGGTGGACAGCCACATCGGGTCGTTGGGGACGACGAAGCCGGTCAGCGGCATCATCAGCAGCGAGGCGTCCAGCACGTCGGTCTGGTCGTGCTGGGTGAAGGCGCGGCGTTGCGGGTTCCAGCCGTGGTCCATGATCTGGTGGTAGATCCGGTCGCGTTCGCTGATCCAGCGGGCCAGGTCGGCGGGCCGGCCATGCTCGCGGGCCAGGCGGACCATGCGATCCAGGGCGACCCAGCACATGAGACGGCCGTAGGTGAAGTTCTGGCGGCCGCCGCGGGTCTCCCAGACGCCCTCGTCGGGCTGGTCCCAGTGCTCGCACAGCCAGTCGGCGAGCTGGAGAGCTTCGTCCAGCCGGCGTGGCCGACCCGGATCCCGTGCTGGTCGGCGAGCCAGATCGAGTCCAGCATCTCCCCGTAGATGTCGAGCTGGAGCTGGTCGGCGGCGCCGTTGCCGATGCGGACCGGCTTGGAGCCGGCGTAGCCCTCGAAGTGGTCGAGGGTCTGCTCGTCCAGGTCGGAGGAGCCGTCGACTCGGTACATGATCTTCAAGGGTCCGGATCCCTCGCCGGCCTGCTCGCCCGACGCGGTCGCTCAGCCAGCCCATGAACGCCGCGGCCTCGTCGGTGAACCCGAGTCCGAGCAGCGCATGGACCGAGAAGGAGGCGTCCCGGATCCAGGTGTAGCGGTAGTCCCAGTTGCGTTCGCCGCCGACCTGCTCCGGCAGGCCGGCGGTGGGCGCGGCCACGAGGGCGCCGGTGGGGGCGTAGGTCATCAGCTTGAGCGTGATGGCCGAGCGGGCGACCATCTCGCGCCAGCGGCCACGGTAGGTCGAGCGGGCCAACCAGCCGCGCCAGAACCGTGCGGTGTCGGTGAACATGGCCAGCAGTTCCTCGCGCGACCAGCGCCGCGGCGGATCCTGGGCGGCCGACTCCAGCACCACCCCGTCCACCTGCCCTGCCTGCAGGGCGATGGTGGCCCGCACGTCGTCGCCGTGACGTTCCAGGCCGGCCGGTCCATGCAGGGTGAGCTGGAGTGCTGGGGTGCGGAAGACCGCGCCCTGCTCGGTCAGCTCCAGGTCGTGGGTCTGTCGGCCGTAGTCGAATCGTGGCGCGCAGTCCACGACGAAACGCATCTCACCGCGCACGCAGCGCACCGCCCGGACCAGCCGATGGCGATCGGTTGCCTGTTCGGGGTCGTCGACCGGCATGAAGTCGATCACCTCGCCGACGCCGCCGGGGGTCATGAACCGGGTGATCAGGATGGCCGTGTCGGGAAAGTAGAGCTGCCTGGTGACATGAGTCGTCGCCCTCGGGGGCGATCCGGAAGTACCCGCCGCGCTCGCGGTCGAGCAGGGACGCGAACACGCTCGGTGAGTCGAACCGCGGGCAACAGAACCAGTCGACGCTGCCGTCGGTGGTCACCAGCGCGGCGGTCTGCAGGTCACCGATCAGCCCGTGCTCGGCGATCGGCGGATAGCGGTCCATGAGCGGTCCTCCTGCAACTCCGAATGTCCGGTGGCTGGCCCGGGACCAATGGTGAACACGTTATCCGTGGCCAGGGCTTGAGCCGCATCGCCCGAAACGGGCGAAGCACTCCTGCCTCAACGCCACCTCGCTCAACGTCCGCATGATCGAGGGCTAGGGCCGTCGATCATGCGGACGTTGCGGAGGTGTCAGGACGGGTCGGTCAAGCGTGAGCGACCCTTCCTTGCGCGCGAGCCGATGCCAAGGCCCAGATGACGATGAGATCGACTGCGATCAGGAGGATGGCCCAGAAGGGCGAGTAGGGCAACCAGGTGAAGTTGATCAAGGCCGATATCGCGGCAACGACAATCCCAGCGATCAGGGCCCACCCCTGACCGAGGAGCAAGCAGATGCCGATCCCCACGAAGGCCAGTCCGATCAAGAGGTGGATCCAACCCCAGGCCGTCAGGTCGAAGGTGAAGACGTAGTTCGGCGCTACCACGAAGTACTCGTCGTTCACGATGGCGGCCAGCGCCTCGATGACTTGGAACCCTCCGCCGACGATCAACAGCACCCCGGCGAAGAAGCTAATGCCGTGAGCCCAGGTAGCTGACATCTGATGGTCAGTGGTCACCATGACTTCGATCCTTTCCCATGACGGCCGCCGGGCGCGGCGGTCAGGACTGGTCCTCGACGAAGACCTCGCGCAGCTTGGCCTCCTGCTCAGCGGTCAGATTGCTGGCGATCAGCTCGGCCTGGGTGTCCTTGAAGGCGTCGCGGACGCGATCTTGGACGGCGTCGGACGTCAGCAGGAACATCGCCGATGTTCCCGGCGTTACCTGCCGCTTGACCTGGTCGATGAACTTGTCATCGATGCCGACATCGGCCATCGAACCGGCGAGCGCACCGGTTGCGGCGCCGATCGCCGCGCCGAGCAGCGGGATGAGGAAGAGGAGGCCGAACAGCATCCCCCAGAAGGCGCCGCCGAGCGCTCCCGCTCCAGCCAGGTTGTTCAGCTGCCGCGTCTTGGGCTTCTTCTTTCCGACCTCCCACGTGACGATGGCCGCATCCTGGACGTTGATGAGCTGCTGCTTCTGGAGGTTCTTGAGCGTTTCGATCGCCTTGTCGGCGCCGCCGACATCGTCGAACGCCCACACAGTCAACGTAGCCATGCTGTTCCCTTCACTCGAGTGCCGTCCCACCTGTATCCAGCCACGAGCGGCCGCTGGACCAGGGACGGGTGCTGGGAGGCGGCGCGATACGACTGGTAGGTCGACGATGGCGTACCTGGGGTGATCCGGCACCACCCCGTACCGGGTGGTCTTCTCGTTGCGCTGTGGCGCTCATGGTCAGGCCGAGATGTCGGCGGGTCGGCGCTCGGTCGCCGGTCGGCTGGCCGATGGCTCAGGTGGGACCTTGACGGGGCAGTCGTCCGGGATCACCCCACCTGGGGTGGTGCTGGCCCACCCGACAATTCGGGACCATCGCGGGGTGACGCGAGGACAAGCCGCGCAAGGATGAGGCCTCCGCGAGGAGTGGACCCGGGGAGCATCGACACATCACTGGTCGAGTGCCTCGTGGTTGTCGTGCCCGAGATGACCTCGGTCAGCAGCGTCGCGGCCGCGCTTGCCGAGCTGGTCGAGACAGCAGCCATCAGGATTCTCGACCTCGTCGTCGTGACCAGACGTCGCAGTGATCATGAGGTACACGTTCTCGAGCCGGAAGCCTCCGAATCGTTGCCAGACACGTTGGTCACCCGTGAGCTCGATGGGCTGCTGAGCGAGAACGACATCGCCCTGGCGGCCACCAGCCTTCTGCCGGGCGCAGTCGGCCTCGTCATGCTGATCGAGGACCGATGGGCCAGCCCACTCTCCTCGGCGGCGAAGCGCGCCGGAGGGCTGGTGCTGGGAGGCCAACGCATCCCTCGGGCCCGGATCGAGGCGGCACTGGTCGATCGACCCGTCGAGCCAGGCACCTCCTCCACGGACCCTCAGGATCGCGATGGTCCAGTCGCCTGATGACGTCTCGCCGATTCTGGTGTCGGTGATGCCAGGAGGTCTCTGGACACTCCTCGGCCAGGAGCGCCTTGAGCTGCTGGATCTCCTAGCGCGAGCACGGAGAGGGCCACTTTCCTGCGCTGGGTCTTTGGTCAGGACGTTCCACCCGGCTGGGGGTGATGCGCACTCGCCCGGGGAACCGGAGGATGACACATGGAACACATCGAGCGATCGATGGCTGAGCGGAGGCACGAGTGAACTTCTGGGACTTCTTCTGGTTGTTGGTGTGGAGTTTCTTCTTCGTGATGTATTTGATGGTTCTGTTCCAGATCATCAGGGATCTGTTCCGAGACAGTGCCCTGAGCGGCTGGTCGAAGGCGCTGTGGATCATCGCTCTGATCGTCGCGCCGTTCCTGAGCGCGATCATCTACCTGATTGCTCGGGGCCGAGGCATGGCCGAGCGCCAGACCCGCGACATGGCGGACACTCGTGCCGCAACCGACGAGTACATCCGGTCGGTCTCCGGCCGAAGCGCGCCGGCCGAACAGATTGCGTCGGCGCACCAGCTCCTGGACTCAGGGGTCATCACGCAGGCCGAGTTCGACCGCCTGAAAGAGAAGGCCTTGGCCTGAACACGAGCTCTTCACCCTCCGGAAAGGGAGTGTCGCGGCCATGAGCCGGATTTCGACGTCACGTGACCAGCGTCTCGACCTCTTGCGACCGCCGCGGTCAGCAAACAGCGTCGACATGTGGAGCACTGCTGCTGACTGTCGACCCTGAGGCGCAGCTTCGGGAGGTGGCCGAGCTGGTGGAGCAGGGACTCGTGTCCGCGACGGAGTTCGACTCTCAGCGACGCAAGATCTCCGACTTCTGACTCCAGCGCCGCGGCCGCGCCATGCCTTGGCTGATGGCCGCCGCCTCGGCCCTTGAGCTGCAGCCGAGCTTCCGGTAGATCACCTTCAGGTGGAACTTGAGCGTGTTCATCGATATGAACAGCTCGTCGGCAATTTCGCTCAGAGTGAGCCGGCTGGGCAGCAGTCGGAGAACTTCGCGCTCCCGATCCGTCAGTGTCTCGACCAGGCCAAGAGACTCCAGGCGCGCAGCGCCCGCGGCCGACGCCGCGCGTCGAACCCGATCCAGCCACGCCGAGGGCACCCGCCACGCGGCCAGCTCCATCAGCCTCACGCTCTCCGCCCCTTCGGAGGCGACCGTCTGCACCAAGCCGCAGACCGAGGCCAACTCGGCGGCGGCGGCCGCCTGCGCGACCGACTCGTCATGGCTCTTGAGCGCTCGCGACCGCACGAGGCTCCGAATGACCTCGTGGCGCGCACACCTGGCCGCTGCCTCGTCGCTGCACTGAAGCGCACCGGAACTGTTGCCCAGGGCCAGCTGAATGCGAGCACGACCGATGGGGTTCCAGAACGAATCATCGACCGTGACCGACCAGCGACGCGCTTGGTCGACATCACCAATGGCCAGCGCGACGACGGTACCGACCCGACCGAGCCAGCTTCGGGCGCCAGAACCACCGAAGTCAGACTCCACCAGCTCGACCGCGCGGGTGAAAGCGGCTTGCGCCCTCTCGATGTCCCCCTCATCAAGGTGCATCTGCGCAAGTTCCAGGTCGGCCAGCAGGCTGGCGTACCCGACCGGCCCGGGGGAGAGCGCGCCCAGAGCGACGAGCTCCGACTGCGCGCGGGGGCGGTCTCCGAGCTCCCGATGCGCGATCGCCTCGGCCGCGGCCAGCTCGAGCCGAAGGATGCTCATGCTGGTCGCCTCGGCCGCCTCACGGACCCCGGCGACGATCCGAAGCGCGTCCACCGGATGCCCGGCGAGCGACTCACCCAGCGCACGGATTCCTTCGAAGGACAAACGGCGCTCGGGATCGCTGCTCACCTCATGTTGCAGCATCCGAATCTCGTCCGATGCTTGCCAGCGCTCGGACAGTGCGATGTCCCTGGCGACCATGTTCCAGCTGAAGCGGCCCAGCGGATCCGCCGGCCAGTCGCCGCCTTGCTTGCTCAACGCTCGGCGCGCGAGGTCACCGCCCCGCGACCAGTCGCCTTGCACCATCGCAGCGATCGACTGGAGCATCGTCAACCGGCCGCGAACCGTCGGGCTGAGGTCAGGGACTTGTCGCGCCCAGGTGCTCGCCCGATCGACCGCCTGGAGGAAGACCTGCCGACTCACCAGCAGATTCGACCAGGCAAACTCCACCGCCGCGTCAAGGTCGCTGCCGCGCGATCGTGGCCGGAAGTGCCGCGATCGTACGCGTGATCGTGGCTTCGCGTCCCGAGTCGTAGAGCGCCGTGGCCTTGGCCGCGAGGAGTCGCAGAGCCTCGCGAGGTTTGTCCGCGGTGATCCACTGGTCCAGCGCCAGCGCGATCTCGCCAGCCTCCTCGAACCATCGAGCAGCGCGTACGTGCATCTCGGCCGCGCGACCCGGCGAACGCCGGACAAGCTCAGCGCGGAGCCGTTCTCGCACCAGGGTGTGGATCTCGTACCAGTCGCTCGAGCCGAGCCGGGTCACGAACAGCCCGCGGGACTCGGCCTCCGCGAGGAGCGCTCGAGCATCGGATACACCGGACAGGCACATCGCGAGGTTCGGGTTGACCCGCTCCACCACCGCAATGTCGAGGAGAGCGTCGATCAGCTCGGAGCTCTCCGCGGCGAACACCTCTCCCCACAGATAGTCGGAGACGAAGAGGTTCTCCCGATCCTCGGGTCGCTCATCCTGCCGGGGACGGGTCGACCGAGCGGCGAGCGCGGCGAGCTGGATGCCTGCCGCCCAGCCGTCCGCTCGGGCGACCACCTCCTGGACGCTGTCCTCATCGAGTGACGGGGCAAAGATGCGGAGCATCTCGCCGGCTTCGTCGTCGAGGAACCTGAGGTCGGCGTAGCCGAGCTCGCCGAGCTCGCCCCGCGCGCGCATCCGGGCCAGCGGTAGCAGCGGCGTACGCCGCGCCAGGAGCACGACGTGAAGCCAGAGGGGGAGGTGTTGGAGGAAGACGGCGAGCGATGACACGGCCTCGGAGTTGTCATCGATGAGGTGGGCGTTGTCGATCACCAACGTCGACGGTGGCCCATCGATGGCCTCAAGATCGTCCAGCAACCCTGCGACGACCTCGTCGACGGACCCCGGGCGTTGCAGGAGCGTGTGAGCGTGCGGCAGCTCGTCAGCTGATCAGTGCTTCGAGTGCCACGAGCACGCCGGTCCAGAAGTGGGTGGCGTCGTGGTCGCTTTCGTCGAGCGACAACCACGCCGTGGGCGACGTCGACGCGGCCGCCCAGGTTGCCACCAGCGACGTTTTCCCCGTTCCCGCCGGGGCGACGACAAGGGTGAGCGGCATGGACGTGCAGAGCTCCAGTTGATCGATCAGCGCGGCACGACGAAGCAACTGCCGCGTGCTTGGCGAACGCAACTTCGATCGAAAGACGTGAGAACCGGAGATCTCACGCCAAGGCCCGCTGCCGGTGCCCGTCACACTGCCCCCTTCTGCTTAAGGGCAACATCAGCAGCCTAGGCCATTTCGCCGATGGTGTCGCGTCTGACGAGCTGACCTGCGATGAACTCATCGTTACGGCGGGATTCGACAGGTCAGGGTGACTTCTCGATCCGGGTGGGCTGGCCGTCGTGGACGATCTTCATGACGCCTCCCCGTCGAGGCCTGACGGACCCGGTTCACCACCCTGCTGTGGGTGGTGCGGACCGCCCGACAGCACACTAGCGTCGTGACCTCGCTGGAGGTGCGTGTGACGATCTCGCTGGACGCAGGTGAAGTAGGCGCTTGTTCGACGAGAAGGGCGCCATCTCGGGTCGAGCGTGACGTGGGCGCGCTCTGTTGACTGGAGGAACCGTGGCCGAAACCGCGTCAACGTCAACTGCGGAGCACGCCCGCCTGGCGGACGCCGCAGGGAGGGCCGAGGACGACCTGTTCAACGCGAACCCCTGGTACGAGTGGGGTCCGTACCTGTCCGAGCGCGCGTGGGGAACAGTGCGCGAAGACTACAGCGACAACGGTGACGCCTGGAGCTACTTCCCTCATGATCACGCTCGGTCCCGTGCCTACCGGTGGAATGAAGACGGTATGGCCGGTCTGTCCGACATCCGTCACGAGCTCTGTCTCTCGGTTGCCCTCTGGAACGGAGCCGATCCCATCCTCAAGGAGCGCATGTTCGGGCTCACCGGTCCGCAGGGCAACCACGGCGAGGACGTCAAGGACTACTGGTGGTACCTGGACGGACTGCCGAGCCACGCGTGGCTGCGCTGGCGGTACCACTACCCCCAGGCATCATTTCCGTACCAGCGACTTCATCGACGAGAACGCACGGCGTTCCCGCGAGGATCCCGAGTTCGAGCTGCTGGACACCGGTGTCTTCGACCAGGACAAGTACTGGGTTGTGGAGGTCACGTACGCGAAGGCGTCGCCGACCGAAGTGCTCGCCAGGATCACGGTCGAGAACAGGGCCTCACAAGAGGCAGACCTGTCGGTGCTCCCCACGGTCTGGTTCCGCAACAATTGGCGGTTCGCCGGCGGCGACGTCCCCGAGCTGCGTCAGGACGGAAACAGCATCCTCGTGGACCACGCCAGGCTCGCGGGCTATCGGCTCCTCGCCGGACCTGCACCGGACGGCACGCAGCCCGAAGCGTTGTTCTGTGACAACGAGACGAACACCGCTCGGCTGTTCGGGGCCGCGCCGATCACCGCCTACCCCAAGGACGGGATCAACGACCACGTCATCAGCGGCGCCGACACGGTGAACCCGGCCCTGCGCGGTACGAAGGCGTCTTGGTGGTACCGGTTGTCGGTGCCCGCCCACGGCAAGGCCGAACTGCGTCTTCGGCTCCACCGCCCTGACCCGGGCCAGGAGCCAGAGCGAGACAGGCCGTTCGGTGCTTCCTTCGACGAGGTCATGGCCGCCCGGGAAAGTGAGGCCGACGAGTTCTACACAGCGCTGGCCCGCGGCGAGCTCGACCCCGACAGGATGCGCGTGCTACGGCAGTCCTGCGCCGGTCTGATCTGGAGCAAGCAGATCTACCCGTACGGGGTGGGCAGGTGGCTGGACGGCGACCCAGCCCAACCTCCTCCGCCGCCCGGGCATCGCACAGGCCGTAACGCGGGCTGGCGCCACGTGGACTCCTTCGACGTGCTGGCCATGCCGGACCCGTGGGAGTATCCCTGGTTCGCTGCGTGGGACCTCGCCTTCCACACCATCCCGTGGGCACACCTCGATCCGGCCTTCGCCAAGTACCAGCTCCTCGTGCTGCTGCGGGAGTGGTTCCAGCATCCCAACGGGGCGCTGCCCGCGTACGAATGGAACTTCGACGACGTCAACCCACCGGTACACGCCCTCGCGGCGATCAGGGTGTTCCTGATCGACGGCGCCACCGATCTCGACTTCCTCGAACGGGTCTTCCAGAAGCTCCTGCTCAACTTCACCTGGTGGCTCAACCGCCAGGATGCCGACGGCAACAACCTCTTCGCCGGTGGGTTCCTCGGCCTCGACAACATCAGTCCGGTGGACCGATCCCACCTGCCGGCCGACGTCCGGCTCGACCAGGCCGACGGAACGGCATGGATGGCCTACTACTCGCTGGCCATGCTGACGTTGGCCGTTGCGCTGGCCGAGCGGGACCGGGTCTACGACGACATGGTGGTCAAGTTCCTCGAGCAGTCGGTACAGATCATGGAAGCGCTGGAAGCCTCGGGCTGTTACGACCCGGAGGACGGCTTCTTCTACGACCGGCTCACTCTACGCGTCCGGTGCCTCGGTCCCCATCAAGGTGCAGACCCTCGTCGGCGTGATCCCCGCCTTGCCCGCCATCGTCCGTGCCGGCGCGAACCATCGAGCGGCTCGAACGGCTGCGGAAGCGGTTCACCCGCAGGATGGAACAGCGGGGTCGCAGCCAGATCATGGACTGGCGCGTCCGCGGCACGGGCGAGAGCCGCCGGCTGTTGCTGTCCATCGTGTCGCCGGACCGACTCGCGCACGTGTTCGCCCGACTCTTCGACGAGGACGCGTTCCTGTCTCCGTACGGCCTGCGGTCACTGTCGAGGCAGCACACCGACGCCGTACCGCGTGCCCGGCCTACCGACCGCAACCATCGACTACGAGCCCGCCGAGTCCCGCACAGCGATGTACGGGGGAAACTCCAACTGGCGTGGACCCGTCTGGTTCCCCGTGAACTACCTGGTGATCCGGGCCCTGCTCCAGTACGACCGGTTTCTCGGGTCGGACTTCACGATCGACTACCCGGTTGGATCTGGACGAGAGGTCACGCTGCGCGAGGTCGCCGACGACCTCGCCGACCGGCTGGTCAGCATCTGGCTTCCGGACTCCGACGGCCGTCGCCCCGTCTACGGCGGCGTGGAGCGGATGCAGACCGACTCGGCGTGGAAGGACAATCTCCTGTTCTACGAGTACTTCCACGGGGACAACGGCGCGGGCCTGGGAGCCATGCATCAGACCGGTTGGACGGCGCTCGTGGCTGACCTGCTGCTCGATCCGCCCGGTCGCGGCGACAGGTTCGCCTTCTCGGAGACCGAGCAGATCCAGCGACCGGAGATCGGTTCGCACATTCGAAGGGGACGCGGATGCCGGTGACCTTGGCTGAGGCAGCGAACCCGGTCGTCTACGAGATCAACACCTGGGCCTGGCTTGCGGCCGTCGGCGCCCGCGAGGGCGTTCGGGTGGATCTCGGCAACGTTCCCGATCGCTACTGGGACGAGATCGCGGACGTCCAACCGGACGCGGTCTGGCTGATGGGGGTCTGGCAACGAAGCCCGGCCGGCGTTGCGGTCGCGTTGTCGAACGCTGACCTGGTCGAGAGCTTCCGGGCGGCGCTGCCGGACTGGCGCCCATCCGACGTCGTCGGGTCTCCTTACTGCATCCAGAACTACGTCGTGGACGACCACCTCGGCGGTCCGGCGGGCCTGGCGGCCGCGCGCCAGGCACTCGCTGCGCGCGGGATCGGTCTTCTCCTCGACTTCGTGCCCAACCACGTGGCGCCTGATCACCCCTGGACGGCAACCAGGCCGGAGATCTTCGTCGCCGGCACCGATGAGCAGCTGGAGAACGATCCCGCCTCGTTCCTTCGCGTCGCCGGACAGGTCCTGGCGCGAGGTCGGGACCCGTACTTCTCCGCCTGGCCGGATGTCGTCCAGCTGAACGCGTTCGCGCCCCAGCTGCGATCGCTGATGGTAGAGACATTGATCGGGATCGCCGACCAGTGCGACGGCGTCCGGTGCGACATGGCCATGCTGGTCATGAACGACGTGTTCGCTCGCACCTGGGGTGAGGCGGTCGGACCCGAACCGGCCGCGGAGTACTGGCCGACCGTGATTGCTGAGGTACGGCAGAGGCGGCCGGGCTTCGTCTTTCTGGCCGAGGCCTACTGGGACCTGGAGTGGGAGCTGCAACAGCAGGGCTTCGACTACTGCTACGACAAGCGTCTCTACGACCGGCTGGTGCAGGGCGCGGCGGCGGGGGTTCGCCGGCACCTTCAGGCGGACCTCGGCTATCAGCGCGGCCTGGTGCGGTTCGTCGAGAACCACGACGAGCCTCGGGCCGCGTTCGCGTTCGGCTCATCGCGTTGGCAGGCGGCCGCGGTCACCGCTCTCACCCAAACCGGGATGCGGCTGATCCATCACGGTCAGCTCGAAGGATGGACGGTTCACCTTCCGGTATTCCTCGGCCGCTATCCGGAGGAGGCGACGAACCCGACGGTCGAGCGGTTCTACCGGACGCTCCTGCCGGTGCTGGCCGAGCCGGGCCTGCGGCGCGGACAGTGGCAGCTGGCTGAGCTCTCCGGTTGGCCTGGAGACTCCAGGTACGACAACCTGGTCGCATGGTGCTGGCAGGGCGGCGTGCGGTGGCTGGTCGTGGTCAACCTGAGCAAAAGCGTGGCGGCCGGGCTGGTACGAGTCCGTGCTCCGACCCTCCCGTTCGTCGCTGGATCCTTGTCGACCCAATGCAGCAGGTGAGGTTCGACCGCGACGGAGACGATCTGGTCAACGGCATGTACGTCGAATTGCCCGTCTGGGGCTGGCATCTCTTCCGCATCGAGCCGCACACCAGGGTCCCCTCGTCGTCGGAGCCGTTGCAGAATCCTCTTCAAGATCGCCCTACTTCGATGGAGGCTAGACCGTGACCGAGACCTCCCAGACGTCGCCGCAATCGAAAGCGCTTCGACAGGTGCTCGCGCCGTTGGCGCTGGCGCAGTTCATCTGCAGCTTCGCCGGCTCCAACATGAATGTCATGATCAACGACATCAGCGAGGACCTGGACACGACGGTGCAGGGTGTGCAGATCGCGATCACCATCTTCCTGCTCGTCATGGCCGCTCTGATGATCCCCGGTGGCAAGCTGACCGACCGCTATGGCCGCAAGCGCTGCTTCATCGTCGGGCTGGTGATCTACGGGGTAGGTGCTCTCTTGAGCGCAGCGGCGCCCAGCTTGGGCGTGCTCATCCTGGGCAACTCGATCTTGGAGGGAGTCGGCACCGCGCTGCTGATTCCTCCGGTCTACATCCTGACCACGCTGCTGTTCACCGATCTCACGTCCCGGGCCCGTGCGTTCGGCGTGATCAGCGCGGCGGGAGGGATCGGCGCAGCCGCCGGCCCACTCATCGGGGGACTGATCAGCTCGGCGATCAGCTGGCGAGCAGCGTTCGTCTTCCAGGCCCTCATCATTGCCGTGATCGTCCTGCTGAGCCGGAAGATTCATGATCCGCTGCCGCCGGAGCCCTCCCGCTCCTTCGATACGAGCGGCGCGATCCTGTCCGCCGTCGGCCTCGTGCTGCTGGTCACGGGAATCCTGGCTGCGGACAACAACCTCTGGCTGATGCTCGCCTTGATGCTGGCCGGCGCGGCCGTCCTGGCGCTCTTCTTCGTGCTGGTGCGCAGGAAGGAGCGAGCGGGCCAGGAACCACTCCTGTCGACGAGCCTGTTCCGCAGCCGCACCTCGAACCTGGGCCTGGTCACCCAGAATGCGCAGTGGCTCATCCTGATGGGCGTGTCCTTCGTGGTCCCGGCGTACCTGCAAGTCGTCCGTGGCAACAACGCCTTCGAGACCGGCGTCATCTTCACTGCCGCCACAGTGGGTCTGCTGGTCTCGTCCCTCGCTGCCGAACGGCTCGCGAAACGCCGGCCCCAGCGGACGCTGATCCTGGTCGGCTTCATTACCACGACGGCCGGCGTCGCTCTCCTGTTGATCATGGTCAGTCGGTCGACGACGCCGTGGGCGTTCGCTCCGGGGCTGCTGCTGATCGGACTGGGGCTGGGCGCGATGCTGACGCCATCGGTGAACATCGTCCAGTCCAGCTTCCCGGACGCGCAGCAAGGTGAGATCTCCGGACTGTCGCGGAGCGTCTCCAACCTCGGATCGAGCCTGGGTGCGGCGGTGGCCGGCACGATCCTGGTCGCCGGCATCACGACCACGCCAGAGCGCTCCTATGCGTTGGCCATGGCAGTGCTGGCCGCCGTTGGGTTGGTCGGGTTCGTCATGGCGCTGCTGTTGCCCCGCAGCAGCAGTCCGTCGGCTCCGGTCTAGCCCGGTCCGAAAACGGCGACGCGCTCAGCCACCGAGGAACTGGTCGAGATCGGCCGACGGGACCGGATCGGGTAGTCGCGTCATGCGGAACGAGTTGAGCAGCCCGACCAGGCCGGCGAGAACCGGGACCAGCAGCGCCACCTGAAGCGACAGCGGCCTCGCTTCGGTGTTGATGCGGATGATCTCCTCGCGGATGTCCTCCGGCTGGGCGGCGAGCAGTTCCTCGAGCTGAGTGTTGCTCAGGACCTGGGCGTCTTCCTCCAACACCTGCGCCACCTGCTGTTTGGCGTCCGCAGGCAGCACGGTGCTGCTGTCGGCGAGCTGGGTGAACGACACCGACAGCGTCGCGAGCATGATGGCGCCGGCGAACGCCAACCCGAACGACAGTCCGAAGGACCCTGCCGCCGAGTTGACGCCGGCCGCCTCGCTGACCCGCTCCTCGGAGATGGGGGCGAGCGTGTAGTTGTTGAGCTGGGATACCAGGAGTCCCAGACCGGCTCCGGCCACCATGAGCGCGGGCAGCAGGTACCAGCCGGACTCGGCCCTGGGCACGATCGGAATCAGGGCGGCGGCGCCGACGGTGACCAGAAGGAACCCGGTCCGGATGATGACACTGGGTCGCCGCCGTCCAGCCCGCTTCCCGGCCAGCATCGCGATCGCGAACATGGTCAGCGAGAGCGGCGCCAGAGACAACCCGGCCCCCAGCGCGTCGTACTCCAGCACCATCTGCAGGTAGATCGGCAGCGCGATCATCATGCCGCCGAGAGAGATCTGTTGCAGCATCTGCTGGGAGATCCCCAGCTGGAACGCCTTGGAGCTGAACAGGCCGGGATCGATGAGCGTCGGCTGCCCGGCACGCTTGCGGCGGCGCAACCAGAGCGCAAAACCGATCAGGCCCGCCAACCCGATCACCAACAGGGCCCCAACCGCTTCGCCACCCTCCTGCCAGACGAGGATGCTCAGAACGACGCCGCCCATCCCGACGACGGAGAGGACGGCTCCCACGGCGTCGATCTCGCGGGGACCGGTGTAGGGCACGTCATGTACCAGCCTGATACCGGAGAGCACTACCGCGATGATCACCGCTTCGAGGGCGAAGCCGACCCGCCAGGACAGGAATGTGGTGATGAAGCCGCCGAGCAGGGGGCCCACAGCCGCTGCGATGGCCGCGGCCGCCCCGACCAGGGCGTAGACCCTCCTTTGGGCGCTGCCTTCGAAGTTTCCGTGGATCAGTGACTGCATGGCGGGCAGCAGGAGGGAGGCGCCGATGCCGCCGATGATCGCCCAGAAGATGATGATCGCGGTGAGTCCTTGGGCCAGGGTCATCGCTACGGCCCCAACGGCATAACCGAGCAGACCGAGCACGTACGCACGCTTCCGCCCGAACAGATCTCCGACCTTGCTGCCGATGAGAATGAAGGCGGCCGACACAAGGGCCTCGAGCGCGATCGCGGACTGGACGGCGCTGACTGTCGTGCCGAGGTCGCGCACCACCGCGGAGATGGAAACGTTCATCATGGACGTGTCGACGACGAGGACGAACATGGCCATGGCGAGCAAGATGGCCAGCCGCCGGTTGAATGGTGCTTCCTGTGCTGCGGCGCCGGACACGGCCTCATCAGTCATCTGGTCCATCACCTTCTCCGGCCGGCGGGTCGATGAGCGCACGCTGCTGTGGCTCGGCCCGTCTGCTCACGGCGATCCAATCACGGAAGGTCATGCCCTTCCGACCGCTGGCTGACGAACCGCCGGACGGTCGGCTCCGGGTGTTGTGACTCGTCTTGGTCTGCACTGCGGGTGGCGGCGTACCGGCCGGCGAGGGGTCGCGCGCTGAGTCCGTGGGCGAGCACGCTGAGGAGCACGGTGAGACCGATCGCGCCGATCACCTCGTCGACCGGACCCTCTACGCCGTGCAGGTCCTCGAGCGCTATGAGCGCGAAGACGATCGATGCCAGTCCACGAGGCCCGAACCAGCCGACGAAGAGCACGGTGGCCCTGTCCATGCCAGAGCCGAGGAGCGATATCGCTACCGGCAGAAGGCGGACCACAGTCAGGCTGAGCACCGCGTAGACCACGATGCGCCACGTCCAGCCGGCCGCCAAGGCCGGGATGATGACGGCACCGAAGACGAACCACGCGATCATCGACGCAAGGCCACAGGTCTGCTCGACGTAGTAGACCTCCTTCTCCCCGCCGCGGCCGGCGAAGACACCAAAGGCGGCACCTCCGACGAAGGCGGCGACAAACCCGTTGGCATCGATCACGACCGCACCGAGATACGCGATGAGGGCGAGGGCCAACACGGCTGGGCCGGCGAACTCGTCCGAGCTCCAGCCTCGTCGCCGCGCAACCCGGAGCACGGCGCCGCCGCCAGCACCGACCACGATACCAACGACCACCCCGAGCAGGAGACCAACAAGCACGTGTCCCGGACCTTCGTGGTCCAGACCGGCCGCCGCCGCGATGCCGGCGAGAGCAAGAATGACGACGGGAGTGGCAATCCCATCGTTGAGTCCACTTTCGACGTTGAGGGTCTGCCGGACTCGACGAGGCACCCGTCGGTCCGACATGACCGCAGAGCCCAGGGCCGCGTCAGTCGGGGCCAGGGCGGCACCCACAAGAAGGGCGTACCACGGACTCACTCCCAGCACGACAACGGCGGCAACAGCGCCTAACGCCATGGTCAGAGGAAGTCCCAGGCCCAGTAGCCGCAGGTAGAGCCCGCGGTCCGCTCGGAGATCGGCGATCCGCACCCGGCTGGCGTCAGCGAACAACACCCAGACCAGGGTGACTTCGGCCACCACCTTGATCAGGTGCGGATCCGACTCGAGTCCAGTCAGGTTCAGGACCTGCGTCATGATCACACCAGTAGCCACGAAGAAGATCGGTGTGGAGATGGCCACCGCCCGTGCAGAGAACGTTCCCCACACGAAGATCGCGGCCAAGATCAGACACAACGCACCAAGTTCCACGCCACCCTCTCCGATCCAGGTCGCTTGCTTTCTCCTCTTCGCGCCTCAAGGGTCAACGACGGGATCGCTCCCCAGCGTCCTCCTGTCACCCACAGTTGCCTAGTGTCGTCGGGTCGGACACCGCGGGCATCACACGGAAGGTGTGAGATCTCCCCCGTCACGCTGCCCGCACCTGGACTCGCCGCCGCCGAGCGATCTGCGCGAGGGCACAGAGCTCAGGGCCGGCGGATCTTGGTGGACGGGCACTCGGCCGGCGTCGACGCACAGACCATGCGGTCCTCACACGATTCGAGTGATGCGAGCCCGCTGCACAGGGTGCATGCTCTGTGCAAGTGTTCTCTCGACGACCTTCCCCGGTCCGGAGATCAGTGACAGTCCGCAGCCAACTCTGGAGGAGACCGTCAATGGACGAAGACAATGTCGATGAGCTGGGCCCAGTCGACTGGATCGTGGTCGAGTTCCCCGGTAGCAGGTTCAACGGAGAGATTGCCCCCGCGCTGCGTGATCTGGTCGAGCGGGATCTGGTCCGGGTGCTCGACTTGCTCATGCTGAAGAAGGACGCCGATGGGACGCTCGAGGCGTTCGAGCTGTCCGATCTGGATCCGGCAGAGATCGGCGAGCTGCGGACGTATGAGGCGGAGCTCGCGATGCTGCTCAGCGAGGATGACGTGACCGCGGTCGCCGAAGCGATCGAGCCCGGCAGCTCGGCCGCGGTGCTGGTATGGGAGAACCTGTGGGCGGCACCGTTCGGTTCCGCTGTTCGCCGTTCCGGCGGTCAGCTCGTGGCC
The DNA here is from genome assembly GCA_963789345.1 of uncultured Actinomycetota bacterium. GTDB lineage: Bacteria > Actinomycetota > Actinomycetes > Propionibacteriales > Propionibacteriaceae > Microlunatus. The sequence continues at coordinate 73,998 of CAWBKR010000005.1, forward strand.
AGTGGCCGTATCCCGATCCAGGCCCTACTCGCAGCGGTCGAGGCTGACGTTGACGAAGAAGACGACGAGAACGTCGAAGCAGTCGCCGAGTCGGCGAGCAACCAGTCATAGCGGAAGGAATCTGACATGCCTCTAGCCAGACGACGTATGCGGCGCGCGGGAGTGGTCGGACCCGCACCGGTGGCCCGGACAGCCGCCACCGTGGCGACGGTCGCGGTGGTAGCCCGTGGTGTTGACCGCCGCGGAGACCGGCGCGAAGACCGGCGTGACGACCGCAGGGACCGTCGCGACTGACTTCCACGGCACCTGTACCAGCTGACCGCTGAGGAGGGCGCCTCCGTATCGAGTGTCACCCCTGGGAGAGTCCCATGCTGACCGCACGTTTTTGGCGAACCCGACGTGCTGCGGCCATCGCCGGAATCGTGTTTGCCGTTCTGCTCATCACCGCAATGTCGATGCTGCGGGTTGCGCTGAGCGATGGGAGTCTGCAATCGCTCCAAGGCGATGCTTCGCGGCGAACGCTGATCCGGCTCAGCCTCAATCTCGTCCCGTTTGCCGGCATCGCCTTCTTGTGGTTCATCGGGGTCGTCCGTGAGCAGATCGGCGTGGTGGTTGAGGACCGCCTGTTCTCAACCGTGTTCCTGGGCAGCGGACTGCTGTTCCTGGCCATGATGTTCATGGGGGCAGTGACCTCGACCAGCCTCATGGAGATGCTGGCCGGACCGAACGTCAACCCCGACATCTGGGCGTTCAACCGCAGCTCGACGCATGGCCTCATCTCCGTCTACGCGATGCGGATGGCGGCGGTGTTCACGCTCTCGGTGAGCACCCTCGGGATCCGCACCTCGGCCATACCGCGCTGGGTGTCGTTCGTCGGGTACGCGGTCGCGCTGGTGCTCTTGTTCGCCGCTGGAGAGCACAAGTGGAGCCAGCTCCTGTTCCCCACCTGGGTGCTCCTGGTCAGTCTCGTGATCCTGTTCACCCGGCCGCCGGCTCGTCCGAGCGTGCCCGAGAAGGCCGTCGGCCCGGCCACCGCCGGGACCACGCAACCGGCAAATCCGGGAGATGACATTGACTAGCGCCACCCTCACCGAGTCCATGGAGTTGGTGGCACTGTTCTTCGAAGCTCTCGGGGCGCTCATACTCATCGGCGGAGTCGTGCTGTCAGCTTGGCTGGCGATTCGTTGTCTACTTCGATCACGGGACGCACCGCGCGGCGTATCTGGTCCTCCGACAGTCATTCGGTGGTGCGATCCTGCTAGCCCTGGAAGTCTTGGTTGCCGCAGACCTTGTCAGGACCGTAGCCGTTGCGCCGACCCTGGAGAATGTGGCCATTCTCGGACTGATCGTGCTCATTCGCACGGTTCTGAGTTTTGCGCTCGAAATCGAGATCGAGGGCGTCGCGCCCTGGCGGCGAGCGGTGACCAGCGGAGCCAGGGACATCGCCCGTGCCGTCGCGCGCAGCGGGGACACCTGATGATCGCGACGATCGCGCGGCGGTATCAAGGCCAAGCACGCCCAGTTTCAGAGTGGGACATCATTTACCGGGCGCCACATAGAAGAAGGAGAAGCAACCATGGGTCTTCGAGATCGAGTTCGCCGCGATGCAGGTTCGGGCGTGCAGCGATATCAGATGCGTGAGCAGTTGTTGAGCATCGGGGACGACTACTGGATCGAGAACGAGTCCGGGGAACGCGCGTTCAAGGTCAACGGCAAGGCAGTGCGCGTGCGGGACACGTTCGTGCTGGAGGATGCGGCGGGTGAAGAGGTCGCCAAGATCCAGGAACGCAAACTTCGGCGTGCGCGACACGATGGAGATCGAGCGTGCCGCCGGGAACGCGACCGTTCACAAGGCCCTGATCGGCCTCCGGGACCGTTTCAAGATCGAGGTGGACGGCGGTCCCGACATGACTGCGCACGGCAACCTGCTCGATCACGAGTACGAGATCGAGGCCGATGGTGACGAGGTCGCGTCGGTGTCGAAGAAGTGGTTCCGGGTCCGCGAATCGTACGGGGTCGAGATCGAACCGGGGCAGGACGACGCATTGATCCTGGCGATCACGGTATGCGTTGACGCATTGACCCGGGACTGAGTTGGCCTACCCCAACCCGCGGGAAGAGAGTTAGGGGACGGCGCCGAGCGTTCGGCGTCCACGCAACCGGATGACCGACGACAGACTCCGCTTCGTGGATCTGGGTCTCAGAGCCGGATCCGGAGCGCGTGGTCTCGAGCGTCCGGAGCTGGGCGGCGGAGGTCAGGCCGCGTCGACGGGACCTCAAGCGGGACCTGCTCGCTGGGGTGCCGAGCGCGATCGCTGCTGTTCCCGACGGCATGGCCAACGGCGTACTGGCCGGTGTGAGCCCGGTCCAGGGCCTCTACGCGAGTCTGGTCGGACGGGTGGCTGGAGGACTGACCGCCAGCACCAAGATGATGGTGATCACCACCACGAGCGCGGCGGCCCTGGCTGCGGGTTCGGCCATCGAAGCGATACCGGACGCCCAGCGTTCGGATGCCCTGGTCTGGCTGACCTTGATCGCCGGCGCAACGATGCTCGTCGGTGGGATGTTGGGTCTCAGTCGCTATGTCCGATTCGTCTCCCAATCGGTGATGCTGGGATTCCTCACCGGACTGAGTGCCAACATCCTCTTCGGACAGCTGCCGGCGTTGACCGGCTCGCCCAGCCAGGGAAGCTTCGCCCTGACGAAGGCGCTCAACGTTGTCATCCATCCGACCCGGATGCACCTGCCCTCGGTGGCCGCCGGCCTCGCCGCAGTCCTGCTGCTCGCTGTCCTGTCCAGGACGCGCGTGGCGTCGGTCGCGTCGCTGGTCGCGCTTCTGGTTCCGACCGTCGTCGTGATCCTTGCCGGTGTGCCGGGGGTGGCGAGAGTCTCCGACCTCGGCGCGATCCCGCAAGGACTGCCGATCCCTTCACCTGCCAGCAGTCTGGCTGCGTTGACTCCGTCGGTGATCTCCGGTGCGCTGGCCGTCGCGGCGATCATCGTCGTGCAGGGGGCCGGGGTCGCCGAGGCCGCCCCGAATCCGGATGGCACGCGGTCGAATCCCGGCCGCGACTTCAGAGCCCAAGGCGTCGCCAACCTTGCCGCAGGGCTTTTCGGCGGCCAGCCCGTGGGCGGGTCGGTCGGTGCGACCGCACTGAACACGAGCGTCGGCGCACGCAGCCGATGGGCGGCCGTCTGGTCTGGTGTCGGCGTGGCCCTGGTCCTGGTGGTCTTCTCTACCGCCGTTGGCTACGTTCTGCTTCCCGACCCTGGCGGCTTTCCTGGTCTATGCCGCCATCAAGTCCTTCAAGCCCGGCGAGATCTGGAGCGTCGCGCACGCCGGTACCAACTCGCTGGTGGCTCTCGGCGTCACCCTCGTCGCCACTCTGTTCCTCCCGGTGGCTGCGGCGGTCGCTGTCGGAGTCGGCATCTCCTTGATGTTGCAGCTCAACCAGGAAGCCGTCGATCTACGGGTGGTCGAGCTCTACCCCTTACCAGGGAATCTGTTCGGCGAGCGTCCACCACCACATCATCTCGAAGACGACTCCGTCGTCGTCCTCGATGTCTACGGCTCGATGTTCTTCGCCGGAGCCAAGACGCTGCAGGACCTGCTTCCCCAAGTGGGCCTCGCTCACAACGTCTCCGTGATTCTCCGGCTCAGGGGACGGACGACGCTGGGTTCGACGTTTCTCAGCGTGGTTTCCGACTACGCCGATCGGCTGCAGCGAAACGATGGCCGGTTGTACCTGACTGGTCTCGATCCTGCCGTGCTCAAGGTCTGGGAGTCCGAGGCACTGAGCAAACGGCTCACCGGCGTGCTGCTGTATCCGGCGACTGAGGTCATCGGCGCCGGTACCCACAATGCGTTGCTGGATGCGAACACACGACACGTCCACCACGAGTAGCGCGCGTTCTGGTAAGGGCCAGGACGGCAGGTTCGGCCAGGTTTCTCCAGCTGCAGGTTCGGATTAGCGGACGATCGGTTGACCTCCTCGGCGCTCGCCGAGCCATCGCCGACTCTCGACCGCCTACGCCGACCAGAACGAACGTGACACAACCACTAACCGGCGACCCAGGCTTTGGCCTGCTCGAGATCGGCCACACGGAAGAGACGCGCATCTCCGGGGAAGAGCCACAGAAACAACTTCGATGCACGAGCCATCCAGTCGAGGTCGGTCACGATCGCAGACCGCTTCCAATCGCCGTGGTGATCAATCAAGAGGTCGAAGCCGAGTTTGGTGTCGTCCCAGAGCCCGCTGCCCTCGACATCGTCCAGGTCTTCGATCAGATAGAGCGCCCGCAGCCCCTGGCCGCTGTCAACTGCCGCCTTGAGCGCGGGGACGAGGATCTCCGCGTAGTCCTCATCCTCCACGTCGCCGTCGATCCGGAAGCCGACTGTTCCGTCGGGCATGTTGTGGAGTCGCTCAAGCATGCTCGGGAGTGTATCCGGATTGCCCACGACCCAGTCGTCCGGACCGCGCCCCCGTCGCTGCCCGGCCTCCGTGCGGTGGCGAAAGGCGGGCGTCGAGGTGATCTCTCCGCATCGGCGTCGACCAACGAGCCACTCCACATGCCAAGGCGCCCCGTCGGTCATGGCTCGATGTCGTCAGTGCTGATGCCCATCGGTGTGTGATGCTGTTCGGTGCGCTCGTTCGGGGCTGACGGCTTGTTGGGCGTCGACCCGGCCGGGCTTGGGCGCGCGACGTCGTCGAATCGCCTTGCTGATCTCGATGACGACCGGCAGAAGTGCGGCCAGGCCGGCGCAGATCAGCCATTGGCTCGGGCTGAGGGTGGTGGTCAGTAGGGCCTGTTGCAGCGTTGGCAGCTGAGTTCCCAAGAACAGCATCGCGAGCGGAATCAACGCGATCACCAGTGCCTTCAGGATCGGCGGGCCGAAGCCACTGGCCGGGTCCCGCCGGTTCGCGATCGCGTTGAACACCGTCCCGAGCCCCATCACCACGAAGGTCATGGTCAGCGAGACGGTGGCGCGATCGGTGCTTGGCGTGTCCGGACCGGCAACCAGGGGAAGCAATGCCGCGACGAACAGCGCGGCGGCGTAGCCGATCCATAGCGTGACCGCAGCACGGTTGGTGAGGGCGAGCTTGGGATCCCGCGGTGGCCGGTGCATCACGTCCGGGTCGCCCGGATCGACGGCGATGATAGCGACTCCCACCGCAGTCGCGAAGAACAGCAGATACAGCACCATCTGCGGGGTCAGCGCCACCCCGCCGTTGATGTCGAAGGCGGTGGCCGCGAGGAACAACAAGATCAGGGACATCAGCTGGGTCATCTGATAGCGCACGTAGGCGACGATCTTGTCGTAGACGCGACGGCCGATCTCGACCGCGTGCACGAGCGTGCCGAAGTTGTCGTCGGTCAGGATCATCCGAGCGGCCTGCTTGGTGACCTCGCTCCCGCTTCCCATCGCCACACCGATATCGGCCTGCTTGAGCGCAGCCGCATCGTTCACCGCGTCGCCGGTCATGGCGACGATCAGACCGTCCTCCTGCATCGTCCTCGCCAGCCGGAGCTTGTCCTCCGGGGTCACCCGGCCGAACACGTGGAGCTCTGGTAGCCGGCGGCGGAGCTCGTCGTCGGACAGCTTCCGCAGATCGGCGCCACTGATCGCACCCGGACCCAGGCCGAGGGACTGCCCGATCGCCTGGGCGGTGACAGCGTGGTCACCGGTGATCATCCGGACGTCGATGCCGGCCGCGAGGGCGACCGTGACCGCACCCTTGGCCTCGGCACGCAGCGGATCGATGATCCCGGCCATTCCTGCGAAGGCGAGATCGTGGGTCAGCGACATCGGGTCGCTTGCCATCGCCGCCCGGTCCGCATCGCTCTCGATGAGTCGGATGGCGAAAGCGAGCACGCGCAATCCGTTCTGGCCCATCCTTTCGTTGGCCGCCGCGATGCCCGGCCCGGCCTCGATGATCGGAACCTGTGAGCCACTCAGCGGGCCGCCCGACATGGTGCAGCGGGCAAGGACGACGTCCGGCGCACCCTTGACCAGCTCGATGGTGTGCTCGGCGCCGTCCAGGGCGATCCGGTGGAACGTCGCCATGAACTTGTACTCGGAGTCGAACGGCACCTCGGCGAGCCGCGGGTATGCATGGCGGGTCTCTTCCACGTCGACCCCGATCTTCGCCGCCAGGACCACCAGGGCGGCCTCGGTCGGATCGCCGATCACCGAACCGTCCTCGCCGACGACGGCGTCGGTGTCGAGCGCCAGTCCCAGCGCCAGTCTGGTGAAATCGGGCACGGGTGTGCCGGCGACCGAGGTGATCGGGCCGGTCTTGGCGTAGCCCTCGCCGCCCACCGTGAACCAGGATCCGTTCGCGTAGAGCGTCGACACCATCATCTGGTTGAGGGTCAGCGTTCCGGTCTTGTCTGTGTTGATCGCGCTGGTGGCACCAAGGGTCTCGACGTCAGTAAGGTTCTTCACGACCGCCTTGGCTTCGGTCAGCTGCTTCGCGCCCATCGACAGAAGCCCCGAGACGAAGGCCGGCAGCCCGGTGGGGATGGCCGAGATCGCCATCGCCGTGCCCAACAGGAGCAGTTCTTGGGCAGGGATGCCGCGGATCAGTCCGACGACGAGGATTACCGCCACCGCACCCCAGGCGATGAGGCCGAGCACCTTGGTGAGTGAGTCGAGCTCCTTCTGCAAGGGCGATCGGGTCCGTGAGACCGTGGTCAGCATGGTGGCGATCTGACCCATCTGGGTCTGCATGCCGGTTGCGGTCACGACCATCGAGCCCGTGCCCCTGGTGACCGAGGTGTTCTGGAACAGCATGTTGGTCTGATCTCCCAGACCAACGTCGGTCGAGTCGAGGACATTCGCGCCCTTGGGGATCGGCGCGCTCTCACCGGTCAACGCGGCTTCCTGCGCCTCCAGGGTCGCCGAACGCAAGATGCGACCGTCCGCCGGGATGATGTCACCCGCCTCGACGTCGATCACGTCGCCGGGAACGATGTCGGTCGCGGGAATGACCTGGACCTGACCATCCCGCACGACCCGGGCTTGGGGAACCTGCAGCTTGGCCAGCGCATCCACGCTGGCTCGCGCCTTCAGCTCCTGCCGCGAACCGAGGACGATGTTCAGCACGATCAACAGCGCGACGATGAGACCGGTCGAAACCTCACCGATGAGGATGCTGACCAGGGTCACGGCGACCAGCATGATGTTCATCGGATCGCGCAGCTGTCCTAGCGCGACCGCCACCACCGACGGCGGCTTCTCCGCGGCGATTTCGTTCAGGCCGTACGTCGACTGCCGCTGAGCCACCTCGGCGTCCGACAGCCCCCGCTCGATGTCGGAGCCGAGTTCGGAAACCACCGCCTCAGGCGAGCGCGCGTACGCAGGTTCCGCGTTCGCGGCCGTCAGACTGACAGGTGCGCCGGCGGTCATGCCAACCAACCCCTCTCAAGAGATGGACATGCGGCGGTCCGCCAGGAGTGGTGACCCTTACCAGATCCGACGCAGTGCTTGATCAGACTCTCTTCGCCTGCTCGCGAGCCGAGACGAGCGCCCAGTCACCAAGACGTCGATCGTCACGATTATCGCCCAGAACGGCAGCGGCCGTTAGCCGCCGAGGTGCCTGTGATCGCTCTCCTCGACAGAGGCCGGCGTCATCGCAGCAAACACGGCGTCGGCGCTGCGGACAGCTCGGGCGAAGGTCCGCCACTCCAACGCAGGAGAATCTCGGCCATGCCGCACACTCCTCACGCTCCAGATGACGCGCCCCGAGCGAAGCGTGGTGCCGCAAGCCCGACAAGGCGCGTCTGCCTCGGACCATGCCGACAGCCAACGGGCATCGGAGGATCGCCTCTGCGTCAGCAGGCCCCGCCCGACCGAGGATCGTCCGGACGATGCACGCGCCGGCGAGGATGACCTCGGCGCGCGCCGGTTGCAACCCGACGATCGACCGGCGCCCCGCCGCGTCCAGGCTCCGGTAGACGCTCGATCTGTCGATCGATCTCTGCCCGGTCCAGGACCGTTCCCTGGATGACATCCGGATCGTAGCGGGCCAGGCCGTGCTTCACAGCAGCGAGGTTCGTCACGGCGCCGCCCATCGCCACAATCGCGTCCGGTCGTGCCCACCCGTCGAGGCGAGACAGGTCAGCCGTGATGGCCGCCATCGCCTCCGTGACGACGTCGGCTGAGACAGCTTTCGCCAGCCCGAACCGCTCGGTGAACCGGACTGCGCCGACGTTGACGCTGAACCGCTCATCGACGGTCGGCCCGTGGCTGAAGGTGAACTGCGAGCTACCGCCGCCCGTGTCGAAGACGGCGACCCTGCCATCACCAAGTCCGATGCCGGTCGCCACTGCGAGATGGGCGAGCCGGCCCTCGTCCTCACCCGAGATGACGTCGAGCGTGATCCAGCAGCGTGCCCGGATCGTTTCGACGACCTCGGCCCGATTGCGAGCAAGCCGCAAGCCCGCCGTGCCGACCGCGGCGATGGCCCTGACGTCGACGCTACGAGCCTCTTCAGCCATGTCGGTGATCGCCCGCACGGTCCGCTCGAGCGGCTCGGCCCCGATTTCTCCGGTTGCCTCGAGACCCTCGCCGAGGCGCGTCACGGCCGCCCGATCAACGACGGTCCGCCATCGTCCGTGCCCGCCCGTGTCGAGCTCCGCTACGTGAAACTTGACCGAGTTCGTGCCGGTGTCGATGACCGCGTAGCGCTCCGGCACTCGATCAAGGAGCAAGCGCAGTCCCGTCGGGACGTCCATGTTGCAGTAGTCCTGTAGGCCGATCGAATCGACCGCGGCCACGACCGCCGCGGGGTCAGTCGACTCGACCGCGATCGACGTTGCGCGGTGGCCCCCGGCCTCGATCACGGACCGCTCGGCCTGGCAGCCGCCGACGGCATAGCGGATACGCCGCTTGTGGACCGGGACCGCGCGCAGACCACCCGCTGCGCCAGAATCCGCTGCCGCCACGACGGCGTCGAGGGTCAGCCCATCGGGAGGAATGGAGGGAAGCGGCGTGCGGAGCCCCTCGAAGACTGTGCGGGCGGCAGCCGCGTCGAGCGGGAACTGAGCCTTGAGGATCGGTTCCCACCGTTGGAGAGCGTGCGCATCGGTCTCCCGCAGCACCTTGATATCCATCAGCCCGTCCCGGACCTTGACGGTGTCCCCGCCGGGGACCAGCAGGTACAGCTCGTCGCTCTCCTCGACGGAGGCCGGCGTCATCGCATCGAAGACGGCGTCGGCGCTGTGGACGGCTTGTGCGAAGGTCCGCCACTCCCAACGCAGGAGGATCTCGGCCATGCCGCACACTCCTCACGCTCCAGGTGACGCGGCCCTGAGCGAAGCGTAGCGCCGCAGGGCCGACGAGGCGGCGTCTGCCTCGAGACGATGCCGACGGCCAGCCGGGCATCGGAGGATCACCTCTGCGTCAGCAGGCCACGCCCGACCTAGGCCGCAGAGACCTCGTTGCCTTCGGGCCGCGGCGTGCCACCGTCGAGGCCGCGCGGCCGAGAAGGGCGCCCACGATCGCGCCAACGAGAACGTCGCTCGGGTAGTGCACGCCGGTGTACACGCGGGAAAACGCCACGACCGACGCTGCGCCACGCAACGGAAGCCTGAGCGTCGGCAGCAGGTCTCCGACCGCAACCGCGAACGCTGCGGCGGACGCGGAGTGACCCGACGGGAACGACGTCGACGAGGGCATGCTGACCCATCGCTGCTGTGGCACGCCGAGGCCGTCCCGGTCGGGGCGGTGGCGTTCGCCGATCAGTTTCATGGGCTGGTTCACCACCAGGGACGCCGCTCCGATCGCCGCAAGCCCGGTGAGCGCGGCACGTCGCCCATCCGGTCCGCCGAACAGGGCCAGGAGGCCGGCGGTGACGAACCATGGCTTGGAGTGGTTGGCGAAGCCAGACACCCGCCTCAGCGGCTCGTCCAGCAGCGGGGTCGACAGCTGCGCCACCGAACGGTAGACGGCCCGGTCATAGCGGCCAAGGCGACGCAGCACCGCGACGGACACGGTGCGCGCGGCCGACGCCTCGGCCCGTTCGGTACTGAGCTTGTCCGCCAGCCGTTCCTCCACCGGCTTCGCCCGAGGGTGGGCCGGCATCGACCGGCACCGGGTCGTCGTCGGCGGCCAGCGTTCAGACTCGGGTGGCGCAGGCCGGTCACCACGTCAGCGAGCGGTCGGCGGCATCCTCACGGCTAGCCGCTCCTTCTCTGATCTCCATCAGGTCCATGCTGACCTCCTCAGTGTTGATCTCTTCGTACGGTTTCTGTCACCGACCGAAGGCGATTCGCACCAGTTCGACCACGCTCTCGCCGACTCCCTCGGGGGTCATGGCCGAGGGCGAGGCGCCCGGATGCTGGCGGGCGACGTGCACTCGCAGGACCTTCGGTCGGATGCGGAACTCCAGCGGCGCATCGAGGACCAGGGCCTCGCCGTCGATGCCGGCGGCGATCGGCTTGTCCGAACTGACCTCGAAGGTGGGTGAAGACCACGCCCGCCACGGACGCTGTAACGTGCGTCCTTCCTCGTCCTGCCACGTGATCGCACCGACAACGGTGATCCCCAGCAGGCCGTCGTCAATCCGGGGGCGCGTGCCCGAGCCGAGCGCGTGGCCGAACCGGTAGGCGTTGTTGGACACGAGCACGGCAGCCCCCCCGCGGTGTTCGTGCCCGCCCGGTCCACGCCAGCGCAGATCGAGCTCGTCGCCGGTCGGGCCGAGGACGTCGGGCACCGTGTCCAGCACGGTGCGGATCTTCGCGTCGCGGTAGCCCTCATGCTGTACTGCCTCGGCGTAGAGCCCGAGCGAGACGTTGTTGACGAACACCCGTCCGTTGACCTCGCCGAGGTCGACCCACCGCTCACCGCCGTCGACGAACGCGTCGAGGGCGCCGACGACATCGTCGCGGTCGACGCCGAGATCGAGCGCGAAGTGGTTGCGCGTCCCGGCCGGGATACAGGCGTACGGCAGCCCGAGCTCCGCGGCGATCGCGGCGACGACGGCCTGCGAGCCGTCCCCGCCGGCCATGGCCAACCCGTCCGCGCCCCGCGCGACTGCGGCGCGGACCAGCGCCTCGAGGTCGTCACCGCGCTGGAGCTCGACGGCCTCGATCCCACGCCGGCCGGCCTCCTGGACCAGCGCGAAGCGCTCCGCTTTGCCGCCACCGGACTTCGGGTTGTAGACGAGCACCGGTTGCCGCGGCGCCGACGCGCTCGGCAGATCCACATGCACGGTGAACGCGGCACGCGCCGCAGCCAGCGACACCAGCAGCCCCCCGACGACCAGCAGATCGACCAGCGGCGCCCCCCGGGTCACCAGCAGAACCAGCGCGCCCGCGAGCCCGAGGCCGGCAACGATCAGCCCGACGACCCGCGCCAGCCCGCGCCGCAGCACGCCGTACCAGGCGGCCGCGCCGGTAATCAGCACACAGCCCAGCAAGAGGAGCCCTCGCGGGAACTCACCGACCGCGACCGCAACCGCAAGCGCGATCGTGGCTGCTGCCACCAGCAATGCGACGATAGCCAACAGCCGCCGTCTCATCTCACCACCGCGTATCCGAGACCAGCGATGCCACCCACAAGACTCCGGCTCGCCACGGGCTCGCCCTGATCCGGTGTCGCTGCGTCATCTGCCGGGTCATGGCGGATCCTCCCTGAGCGCGCCGACGCAGCCTTCGCCGGTAACCTACCGAGAACAGCGGCCGCCGGCATCACCCAGAACAAGTGAATTCCAGGCTTCATCTCGTTGGTCGATCGCCGTGACGCCGGCGGCGGGAGAGTTCACCACCCCTGACCTCGTCTTGACGCGTCCCGAGTCCGAGTCCATGCTCGGACCCACGCAGACCTACGTTTCCTAGAAGGAAGACTGGATGACTACGACTGACGGCTCACCGGTGCGCAACCAGAGCAACGACTTCGACACCACTCCCAACGGTACGGCCCGACACACTGGACTCAGGATCGCGATCGGCATCCTCTCGATCGTCGTAGGCATCCTGGTCGTCGCGCGTCCCGTCGACACGCTTTTCTTCGTCGCGGTCCTGTTCGGGATACAACTCGTCATCCTCGGCGTCGTGCGCATCGTGTTGGCCGCGTCCGTTTCCGACCTGCCTCGCGGGCTCAAGATCCTCAGCATTGTTCTCGGCGTCCTGACCATCATCGCCGGAGTGATCTGCTTCACCCGACCACAGGCGTCCCTCGTCATCCTCGCCATCCTGCTGGCCGCCGGCTGGATAGCCGACGGCATTGCGGACCTGGCCCGGGGATTCACCGGGCAGCGGTCAGGGGGTGAGAGGACCTACCTCATCGTCCTTGGCGTCGTGTCCATCGTCGCCGGACTCGTCGTCGCGATCTTCCCCGGCCCTTCCCTCGCACTCCTCACCCAGATCGCGGGAGTCGCGCTCATCATCATCGGCGCCCTCACCTGCCTCTCGGCGATCATGGGTCGACGCCGCACCACCTGACTCTCCCGAACGGTCAGCGAGACTACTGATCTCAAGACTTGACGAGTTCCCCGTCCTGCGCAGCACAGCCCGTCTCGCACGCCGTTCCTGGAGGTGGCCAGGGGGAGCGGCGCAGGCGTGAGGTTGCCGTGTGTCGCCGGCAGCGCAACGATGAGCCCGTCAGATTGGAGCGACGTTGACCTCAGCTGAGCAGGTCGGCAGACCAGGTACGCCGGAGCCGGATCCCTCCAGGCGTCGGGTCCCGCCAGCTTCCGGAATCTACGGCCTGGTCGTGGCCGGCTCGGTGTTGGCGGCGGTGGGATCCGACTTGCCGACAGGGGCGCTGGCCCTTGCTGTCTTTGTGACCTTGGTGGTGTATTGGCTCGCGGAGGAGTATGCGGGGCTGGTTGAGCACGCCAGCACCGGTCATCTGCCTAGCTGGGCTCGGACTCGGGCGGCGCTCAGAGCGAAGTGGCCAATCGTGGCCTCCTCCTACATTCCCGTGGTCACGCTCCTTCTCGCTCGACTGCTTGGCGCGACGCCCTCGACTGCCGCTCTCATCGCGCTGATCGTCATCGTGGTGCTGCTCGTGGTGTACGGATGGAGGGCTGGCCGGGCCGCGGGCTTGCGTGGCTTCCCGCTGGCCGTCATGACGTTGGTCGCCGGCGGGCTAGGCCTAGTCATGATCGTTCTCAAGTTTGTCCTCGGCAACCTGCACTGAGGACTGTGCCCCAGGCAAGGATCCCCGTGGAAGCAGTTGCTTTCTGGTCGGCGAACGTCGCGGACTCTAGGATCAAGCATGACCACTGACCAGGCACTGCAGGGAACGGACGAGGCGACATCACCCGACGGTCGGCACTTCCGTTTCAAGGTGGCCAACGCCCACGCCTACCCGCCGGGCCAGTTCGTCTCGCTCGGGGACTCCGGCGGGGAGATTCGGCTCGGCCAGATCGAGCAGTTCGAGATCGACCAGCAGGGTGTGCTGACTGCGACGGGACGAATTCACGCAACCGTCGATCAGGCAGGACGCCTGAGCGATCGGTCCACAGCATTCACCTCCGCCGCCGTCGCACGTGCAGACTCCGAATTGGTTGAAACCGTGAACGGGGCTCACCGGCGCGGTGCTCGAGGTCGGTCAGCTGACCACGGTTCCCGGCGCCAAGGCAGTGCTGATGCCGCACCGTTTCAATCGGCACACCTTCTGGTGCGGCCAGAGCGGCTCTGGAAAGACGTACGCTCTGGGAGTCCTCCTCGAGGAGCTTCTCCTGCGCACAGAGCTGCCTATGATCATCTTCGATCCGAACGCAGACTTCGTGCGGCTGAACGAGGTTCGTGACGATGCCCCGCCGGCGGCCGCAGAAGCGCTGGCTCGCCGCGATCTACGGATCCTGCGCCCAGGTGACCAGGCCGATGAGAACCCGCGCGTCCGATTTACCGCCTTGGGGCTCACCGCGAAAGCGGCTGTGTTCCGCTTGGACCCGCTGATCGACCGGGTGGAGTACAACACGCTTCTTCATCTCGAGGAGGTCCTCAGCACGAGGGAGATGGACAGCATCCTGCCGGAGCTACGCGCATCCAATGATCCAGCCCTCATCGACTTCGCCCTGAGGATTGAGAATTTGGGGCTGCTGAACTGGGAGATCTGGGCGGGACACAAGCGCTCGGCAACCGAGATCATCGACACTCGGCCCGCCGCCACGGTGCTTGGACCTCGGTGGGTTCACGTTCAAGGAGGAGCCACTGGTGGTCGCACTGTCGGTGTTGGATGACCTCTGGTCGCGGCGCAGCGAGCGTCGCCCATTTCTTCTCGTCATCGACGAGGCTCATAATCTGTGTTCTCCCGAGGTGGAGACTGCCTTGGAGAGGGCGGTCTTGGATCGCATTATCCAGATCGCCGCCGAAGGAAGGAAATACGGCCTTTGGCTGCTCCTCTCGACCCAGCGCCCGTCTCGGGTGCATCAGGGGATCATCTCTCAATGCGACAACCTCGCGCTCATGCGGATGAGTTCGCAGCGGGACCTCGACGAGCTGGCAACGATCTTCGGCTTCGCACCATCGGCACTGCTCGACCAGTCACCGCTGTTTCGCCAGGGCGAGGCGCTGTTCGCCGGCGGATTCGTGCCGGCGCCGAGCACGGTTCAGGGGCGGCAACGGTTCACGCATGAGGGCGGGCGCGACGTCAGCGTGCCGCTGCCAAACCCGACCTGAGCAGGCTGCTCGGCGCGACTACTGCGCTGTCGAATCATCAGAATTGGATTGACGTCTTTGAAGGCTCATCTTCGAGGCTCCGAAGAAGACTCGAACGATGGTGGCGATAAAGACCAAACCCGCCAGCATCTGTGACGTGACAACGATGCGATTAAGGTCGCTTTTGGGTGCGATGTCCCCGAAACCCACCGAGCTGAAGACAACGACCGAGAAGTAGAGCGCGCTCGTTCGGGTCATCTGTTCGGTGAAGCCGCCCTGCGTTTGCGAGAGGATGACGTAGAGCGCTGCGTACCCCGTGAGAAACAAGGGAACAGCCACCGCAACGGCCTGGAGAGCACGTAGTCCAGGCATCTCGGCGCGGAGGATCTCTCGTATCTGCCACGCGACCACCGCTAGAAAGGCCAGCGCGGCCACGATGAGCACCACGATGGACCTAGCCCTGAACTCCCCGCCGTTCAGGGGAAGGATGTAATACATGCCGATGATTCCGAAGAACGTGATGATCATCGATGCCAGCGCTCGGGCCACAGCTATTCGTCGCTGTGACGGACTGAGATCGAGGATGCCGCGCGACCGCACCGGACGTTTCGCAGCCGCTGATTGAGTCACCCCTGTCGTCCTGTCATCTGTCAATCTCCTCGCCGAACGATGGCGTCAGCCTAGTGGAGCAGCAGTCCCACGGAGAGGATGTCGCCTGCCTTGGCCTTGCGGGTCCTTAGCGCATGCCACACTTGGCTCGTGATCATGAGGCGACGCCACGACCCAGCCGTAGGTTGGGTTGCCGGTCCAGCATCCGCTGCGCCAGGGATCGGAGCAGCTGAGCAGGCACGGTACCTGCGTTCGTGATGTTGCTGTCACCGGCGCCGAAGGGGGAAGGGCTCAGAGCATGCTGTCGGCGCTCGGACCTCTACTGCCCATAGCCGTTGCTGTCGCGGTGAGCACGGTTCCCATCATGGCGACCATCCTCATCCTGCTCTCCCCGAAGCGGAACCAGTCGGCCATCCCGTTCCTGATCGGCTGGGTGGTCGGCATGGCCGCCGTCGTGGCGATTGCGGCGGTCGGGGCCAATGCCCTCCCGATCAGACCGTTTCGCGCGCAGCAGAAGGCGATCGCTATCGGTCAGATCGTCGTCGGGACTGCCTTACTCGTCGCTGCGGTGATGGCCTGGCGACGGGCGGCCCGAGCCCCAGCCGACCAGAGGGAACGGGTGGCTCGATCGCGTCGAACGGATGGGACCTGTGGCCGCCCTAGGGTTGGCCCTCGCTCTGAACCTTCGACCGAAGGCTTTGCTGCTCGGAGCCGCTGCCGGCCTGTCGGTTGCCGGTTCCTCGCTCAGGACGACGGAGGCGGTCATCGTTCTGGCCATCTACGTGGGTCTCGCGTCCTCCACGGTCATCGTTCCGATCGTTGCGACGCTCGTCGCGCCGGCTCGGATGCAGCCTCGCCTCGTTCTGGCCCGCGACTGGCTCAGCCACAACAGCGCGCACATCACTGTCGTGGTGCTGGTCATGGTTGGCTTCGTGATCCTGGGCGCTGGTATCAGCCAGCTGTAGGCCTCGTACCGGCACCAGAGTCGGAGCGATTCACCGGTGCGAACTTGGCCGATCGGGTCGAGGTCTGACACTCTGGCAGGACCTGCACATGACCGTCTTGCTCGGTTGCGTTAGCGGCTACAGAGGAAGGGATACATCGACGATGGCCAGGGGTCCTCGCGACATTGAGCGCATCTATTCCACGCCAGAGGTCGTGGCCAAGCTTCGACGGCTCGCCGACGCTCTGGAGGCGGACAAGTCATTCCGGATCCAGATCGGTGGCATACGCATCCGCGTACCTGAGCGGGCTCAGTTCTCCATCGAGCATGAGCGCGACGATGATGAGGAGGAGATCGAGTTCCAGCTCAAGTGGTCCCTAGACCCGGAGGGAAAGCCTGAGCCCGAGGATGACTCAGACGGTGGCGTTGTCTGACGGGCCGACGTCCTCGCTGGGCTAACGGTCTCCTCAACCTTTCTGTAGCTGTCGATCGCTCCCGTCTGAACTGTCGTCTTCATCGCGGTCAATATGCTGATCATCTGGACGCTCGGCACCACCCGAGGGGCCTGATACTCCGTCACCACTCATGCTGGCCGTGGGCTCATCCCTCGGCTCTCGAGTGGAAGATGTACGCCGCGATGGATCTCGAACGCTGCGGCGTGGCCTGGAGAGTCGGGGTCGTCCACGATCGGTTGGTCAGCCATGAACAGACGGATCACGTTCGCGAGCTCACCCGGGTGGCTGAAGTTGATCGCGTGGGCGGCTCCCTCGATGATTGCGACCACGACAGAGTTCGTGGTGCGGCTGGCGACCTCCTGGATTCGGCTGGGGGCGGGCATCAGCGGGTCCCGGTCGCCAATGACGGCGAGGGTCGGAACTCTCAGGGCGAGCATCCGATCCAACGACGGATACTGGGTGAGCGCACGGAACATCCGCACGGTGCTGGACACGCCGAACCTCAGATAGTCCGGTACGGCCACTCGCGCCATCCGCATCGGCTCTCGGATGCCATCGTGGGCGATCTGTCGGAACGCCCGTCGAAAAGGCTGGTTGGTCACACCACCAGCAGGCGAGACGAGGATCGCCCGCTCGAGACGATCTGGATAAAGGTACGCGAACTCGCAGATGACGGGGCAGCCCATCGAGTTGCCGACCAGGGTTACCGACTGAACTCCGCGGTCGTCGAGGAAGTCGGCCGCGGCATGCGCCATTTCCGGTACGTCGAGCGGTTCGGATGGTCTGCCACTACGTCCGAACCCGGGCAGGTCGGGGACGAGCGTGTGGAAGTCATTGCGCAGTCGCTCGGCCGTCGGCAGAAGGTAGCGACCGGAGAGTCCGAACCCGTGGAGATGCATCATCACCCGGGCATCCGGCGGCTCGGGCGACTCACGATAGAAGACGTCGACGCCGCGGACCGTCTGTCCATCGCTCCGCGAGCGCCGACGCTGGCCGCGTCGACACGTCGAGGCGTACCCCGCCGGCGTCGCATTGAGATCACAAGCCCAGTATCCGCGACGAGGGGGATGTGAGCCAGCGCCCGATCGCGCCGGACCTCGGCTCTCGCGCAGGCTGCCGAGGACTACCTCAGGTCATTCAGCCGGCGACCCACGCTTTCGCCCGCTCGAGATCGGCCACGCGGAAGAGGCGCGCCTCCCCGGGGAAGAGCCACAGGAACAGCTTCGATGCACGCGCCATCCAGTCGATGATCGGTCACGATCGCGGACCGCCGCCAATCGCTGTGGTGCTCGATCGCCAGATCAAAGCCGAGCTTGGTGTCCTCCCACAGCGCGCCGCCCTCGATGTCGTCCAGGTCTTCAATCAGATAGAGGGCCCGCAGCCCTCGGCCGCTGTCCACCGCCGCCTTGAGTGCGGGCACGAGGATCTCCGTGTAGTCCTCGCGCTCCACGTCGCCATCGATCCGGAAACCGACCGTGCCGTCGGGCATGTCATCGAGTCGCTCAACCATGCCCGAATCGTAGGTGTTTCGCCGACGCATCGCAGCGACCACACCGGCCTCGAGCGTTGTGTGCACTTTCCTGTGAGCGGCCGCGTGAGTCTCCGAGCCAGCGGGCCAGGGCCGGCTCAGGTCGGGCGGCGGGGTCAGCCGTAGAGAATCTTGCCCTTCTGGCCCTCGAACTCAGCGTCGGTGAGCACGCCGGCGTCCCTGAGCTGACCCAGCTGCTGGAGCTGGGCCAACTTGTCGTCCGTGCTCGGGGCGGCGGGTGGTGGCGCGTATTGAGGCTCGGGCGCGGGGGGTGGGGCCTGTTCGGCGTAGGTGGCCTGTTGTTCCTGCTGGAGCCCATCTCCCCTCCTGGCGGTGGTGGACACGTCCGGCGACGGCGGAAGCGGTTCCCGCGACAACTGCGGTGCGGGCGACCCCGCGAATGAGTCCTGGCATGGGATGAGCCTTTCGTGATCGGTGGAGTGGTAGCTGCTCAGGCCGGTCGGCCGGCGACCTGTGCTGCGTCGGTGTCGGCAGCCTCGGCCGTGTCGGTCTCGGCAGCCTCAGCCGCATCAAGCGCGGCAAGGATGGCTTGGACGGGAATACGGCCGCTGGCCACGAGCTGAGCACCGCCGCGGCGAAGGGCCGCGGCGAAGGGCGCGGCCCACACATTCTCGTAGACGAGGATGCCGGCGGAGCTTCCCGGTTCGATGGCTGAAGCCGCTTCGTTGATATCGTCCTCCCCGAGCAGACCAGAGGACGAGCCCTCGAAGACGGCCAGGTCCAGCGTTCCGTCCTTGTCGAAGTCGGCGATCTCCACTGCGGTGACAGAGCCGTCGAGCTGGCGCTGCACGAAGACGAGATCCAGGATCCGGATGAGTGCCGGAGTCCACCAGGTCGACCAGCAAGGGGAGCCCTTCGCCAGTCATTCCGCTGCCGGGGAACTCGACCACCAGGTAGTCGATTGGGCCTGTCTCGTCCAACTCTGTGCTCACCTCAGTACCTCTCGTTGTTGTTGATCTTCGATGTTGTTGTTGATCTTCGATCTGACCAGCCTACGCCCCGGGATGCGTCCGTTTCAGGCGAGTGCCTTCACCTTCAGGCGTTCGAACTCGTCCTGGGTGATGGTGCCGTCCTTGAGCAGGGTCTTGGCTGAGGCGATCTGGTCGGTGGAGCTCGGCTTGTTCGCCACGTACTGAATATATCGATCCGTCTCGGCTCGAGAGTCCCGGACTCTACCCGCCTGACGCTCGGCCATCCCCCGCCCCCGGGCGATCAGATAGATCAGCGCAACGAGGACGGGCGCCACGATCAGTCCGATGATCCACAGCGCCTTGGCGAACCCACCCAGCTCAGCGTCACGGAAGATGTCCGCCGCGATGTGGAACAGCACCACCAGGTAGGCCACGAAGAGGTAGCTCCAGATCAGGAGCCAGAAGAAGTCCCAGAAACTCATCGTTCCCTTTCGCGTCCGAGGCATACCGTCCGGGACGGATCTGTACGTCCGCTTGCCGGCGCGGGAGACCCGAGTCTCACGCGCGCACATCTCGCGCTCCCACGTCCGACCCAACCTGAACAGCGAGGCCGTCGCATCATGCGAAATGGGTGAATGGCGCGCCTGGCACGGCGGTCGCACCCCTCGTCCCTTGCCCGGCCTGGGTGGCCTCGGCGAGGTGGTCAGGTAGTGGCCCGAACCGAGCGACAGGGACAGATCGCTACCCATCGGAGCCGGGTTCAACTCGATCGGCCCGACACATCATCCCGAGGCGTCGGCGCTTCACTAGAATCTGGACCGTGACCGTGACCGTGGGTGGGGGCTGGGCATCGCCGAGCGTCGAGCTGGAAGCGCTGCTGCTCGACGCGAAGCTGTCGGTGCCGCGACCTTCGCCCCGGTTCGGTGAGTCGCGCCGGTCTCATCGAGACGGCCCGCGCCAGCGACTGCCGGGTGGTCGGTGTCACCGCGCCGGCGGGTTACGGCAAGTCGACCTTGCTGGCTGAGTGGGCCGAGGCGGAGGATCGACGGGTCGGGTGGGTGTCGCTGGACCGCTTCGACGACGATCCCTCGGCGCTGCTGTCGGTGTTGGCGTCTGCGTACGCGCGGATCTCGGGCCACACCGATCTGATCGCTGACGTGCGCGGTGTTGGCGTGTCAGCGTTGGGCCGGGCCGCGCCGCGCCTGGCCTCGGCGTTCCGGACGAGCCCGGTTCCGTTCGTGCTGATGCTCGACGACCTGCACGAGCTCCGGTCGCCGGCCTGTCACGATGTGCTGAGCGTGGTGATCTCGGGGATACCGCGAGGCTCGCAGCTGGTCGCGGCGAGTCGTTCCGAGCAGCCTCACCTGCCGCGGTTGCGGGCTTCGGGCGACGCGCTGGAGTTCGTGGCCGGCGACCTGGCCCTGGACGCGGCGGGCGCGGAGCAGATCTTCTCCCGAGGCCCACGTGGACATCACGCGATGAGCAGGCGGCCGCGGTGACCGCGCGGACCGAGGGATGGCCGGTCGGCCTGTACCTCGCCGCGGTGATCGCGAGCGACAGCGACGGCGACGTGTTGACGATCTCCGGTGACGATCGGTACGTGGCCGACTACCTGTACCGGGAGTCGCTGATGCAGCTGCCGGAGGGTGTTCAGCGGTTCCTGCGGCGCACGGCGGTTCTCGATCAGCTGTCTGCTCCGCTGTGCGACGCGATTCTCGAGGAGTCAGGTGCGCAGGCGCGGCTTCGCGACCTGGAGGCGACGAGCTTGTTCCTGGTGCCGCTGGACCGCCGGCGCGGGTGGTATCGCTACCACGCGCTGTTCCGGGAGTTCCTGCTCGGTGAGCTTCGTCGCGTCGAGCCCGACGTCATCGCCAAGCTGCACCTGCGCGCCGCCGACTGGTATGAGTCCAACGGATCCCCGGCGTTGGCCCTGGAACATCTGTTGAACACCACCGAGCGAGACCGGTGCGTCCAGCTGGCTGACCGAGTTGATCTTGCCGACCTACCAGGCCGGCCAGCTGTCAACCGTGCAACGGTGGCTCGCCGACCCTCGGCCGACTCGGCTGTCGAGGAGTATCCCCCGCTCGCGGTCCTGGCCGGATGGATCGCGGTGTTGACCGGGCAGACCGCCGAGGCGCAACGGTGGGCGGCATTCGCTCGACACCGCCTCGTTCGACCTGATGCCGGTGGACGGCACCGCGTCGTTCGACTCGGCGCGGGCCATGTTGCGGGCCCCCATGTGTCCCGCCGGTCCAGAGCAGATGGCGACCGACGCGAGCCTCGCGGTCGCCGAGGAGCCGCCGTGGAGCCCATGGCGGGCCACGGCGCTCATGCTTGTGCCGCCGAGGCGCAGCTGCTCCTCGGCGACAGTGACCGGGCGGCCGCCCTCTTCGTGGAGACCTCCGCCGTCGGCAGCAACACTGGGCAATGTCAACGCCGTCGTCCTCAGCAAGGCCGAGCTCGCGGTGTTGGCGATGGATCGCGGCCGATGGGCGGAGGCGGCCGAACATCTGCGAGCTTGCCCTCGCCACCGTCGAGAGTCCCGGCTGCACGACTACGTCCATGAGCGTGCTGGCCTTTGCGGCCGCGGCCCGGCTCGCTGTGCACCGCGGTGACCGGAAAGAGGCGGACCGCCAGCTCGCGCGGGCGATGCGAGCCCGACCGTCCTGCACGTTCGTCCCTCCCGTGGCTCGCCGTGCGCGTGCGCCTGCAACTGGCCAAGGTGTACGCGGCCCTCGCCGACCAGGCGACCGCACGTCACCTGCTGCGGGAGATCGACGACATCCTGCTCCACCGGCCGGCTCTTGGAGCCCTGGTCGACGAGGTATCAGAATTTCGCGGGATCCTCACCGCGAGCGCGCACGCAGCAACTGGCCGGCGGGCCGCCCCTCACCCCAGCGGAGCTTCGACTGCTCCCCTACCTGCAGACCCATCTCACGTTCAAGCGAGATCGGGGAGCGGCTGTTCGTGTCCCGCAACACCGTCAGCTCCGAAGTCGGCTCGATCTATCGAAAACTGGGCGTCTCCTCACGCAGCGACGCGGTGCAACAGGCGACGACGGTCGGCCTGCTCGGCGAGTAGCGGAGATCACACACCGGACTGCTGTTCCAAGGCATCGTCGACGTCGTACCCAAGCGCCATCGCCAGACTCGGCGCCGCCGCGACAACACTAGGGACGTCCGACGACGGACACGACGCCGAGCAGCACCTCGACGATCTCGGCGGCCGTCGCACCAGCACTCACCGCGGCATCGGCCTCGGCTCCGTAGGACGGAACCGCGCCACCGACCGCGACCAGTGCGCCGAGCCGGACCAGGGCCAGCGTCTTCGGATCGAGCTCGGCGGACTCGACGCCGAAATCGGACTCTTCGGCGAAGTGTTCGTCGTTGATGGCCAGCCGACGCAGCACTTCCGTGTAATCCAAGGCGGTCCCACCCTTTCAAGCGCTCGCGCGGAACTGGGCAAACCCCATTGTCGACAGCACAGGCATCGCTGGCATCACGCAGATCACGTGAACTGACAATTCATCTGGACCTTCCCAGCCGAAGGTTGAGTCCGAGCAGCACCAGGCGAGGACGCTACGCTCAGCAGCATGGCGTTGGCGAGGACCGAGGACTCGACCGATGCGCACAGCACCTCGAGGCAAGCCATCGCGGCAGCATGCATCGGCAACGCCGCAGAGTGGTACGACTTCGCCATCTACGGCGCCCTGGCGACCGTCGTCGGCTTCGTCTTCTTTCCCGCCGAGGATCTGGCCACGGCGTTGTCCGCTGCCTTCGCCGTCTATGGCACTGCCCTGGTCGTCCGGCCGCTCGGCGCACTTGTCTTCGGTCGGCTGGGAGATACCCGTGGGCGTCGAACCGTGTTGGTCACCGTCATCCTTCTGATGACCGGTCGCGACCGCAGGGGTTGGGTTGCTGCCGGGATACGCCACCATCGGTCTGCTGGCGCCGATCCTGCTCGTGCTCCTACGCGCCGCACAAGGACTGGCGGCCGGTGGCGAGCTCGGAGCCGCAGCCGTGTTCATCCTCGAGAATGCCCGGAGCTCGCGACGGGGCCAGGCGGGGTCCTGGCAGACCGCGACGATGGCGGTCGGGATCGGGGCGGGCATGGGAATGGCTGGTGTCCTCTCCCATCTGTTCGGCGAGGACGGGCAGTGGTCTGGCTGGTGGCGAATCGCGTTCCTGCTCGCGCTGCCGCTCGGGCTGATCGGCCTCTACCTTCGACGCCGGGTGGCCGACACCCAGCAGTTCGTCGTCCTTCAGACCACGTCGCGGCTTCTTGATCATCCGGCTCGTGACATCTGGAAGCGTCACCGAGGTGCGGTACTTCGAGGATTCTGCCTGGTGGCCACCGGGTCGCTTGCCTTCAACATCGTTTTTCATCTTCATGCCGAACAACCTGATCGCTCGCCACCAAGCCGGCCTGACCCCGACCATGCTCCTGACCGCGACGACGCTGGCCGTCGCCGCACTCGCCGCTCTGGCGCTCGGAAGGATGTCCGATCGGGTGGGTCGACGACCAGTGGCCATCGGATCCAGTGCGGCCCTGGTCGTGCTGGCCATACCGACCAGCGTCGTTGCCAGTCGCGGATCACTCGTCGGCCTGGCGCTGGCCCAGGTCCTGATCGGTATCGCCGTGGCCGGCGTTCTCTCGGTCGCGATGCTCGGTGAGGCCTTTCCCGACACCTGTGCGGTCCACCGGCGTGGCCTTGACCGCTGGCATCGCGACTGCGTTGATCGGTGGAACCGCGCCGTGGATTGCCCAGATTCTCGTCAGCGTGACCGCCGTCGAGACGGCACCCGGCGTCTACGTGTCGGTGATTGGCAGCTCGGCCCTCGCGGCACTGTGGAGATGGCCCGAGACCGCCTTCCTGAATCTTCGGTAGGACCGAGGTCCGTGCGCTGCCCGCTCGACCCGGCCGAGCAGGTCGGCCGACGGTGCACGCATCGAAGCGATCTTCACCCGTTCTGCATGACGACAGCCGCAGCTTCGGGGTCGGAAGATCGTGGTGCTGGGAGTCTCCACGCTGCGGCCATCGTCTCGAAGAGGGATACGACATGAGCAACCTACTGACCTATGCGGACGGAGAGCCGTTCTCGGGTGTGATCGGGCGGACGAGCGACGAGTCGACCCCAGCGTGGCCGACCCCGCCCCGGGCGCCCGAGGGGGCGCCCAACGTTGTGATGTTCGTCCTCGATGACGTGGGGTTCGGACAGTTGTCGAGCTTCGGTGGTCTGGTCGAGACGCCTGTCCTGGACCGGTTCGCCGACAATGGCCTGCGCTACACCAACATGCACACAACCGCACTCTGTTCGCCGTCGCGGGGGGCCATCCTGACCGGGCGCAACCACCATTCGCTGGGTCTGGCCACGATCTCGGAGACGTCCACCGGCTATCCGGGCTACAACGCCATCCTGCCGTTCGACAAGGGCATGCTGAGCGAGATGCTGCTGCCGCACGGCTACAACACGTTCATGGTCGGCAAGTGGCATCTCGCCCCGCCGGAGCACGAGACGGGGGCCGGGCCGTACGACCGTTGGCCGCTCGCCCGAGGGTTCGAGCGGTTCTACGGCTTCCTCGGCGGCGACACCAACCAGTGGTACCCCGAGCTCGTCTACGACAACCACTCGATCGAGCAGCCCGCGCAGCCGGAGGACGGCTACCACCTGAGCGCTGACCTGGCCGACCGGGCGATCGAGTTCGTCCAGGACGCCCATGTCAACGCGCCGGACAAGCCGTTCTACCTGCACTACTGCACCGGCGCCGCCCACGCGCCACACCATGTCTCGAAGGAGTGGGCCGACAAGTACAAGGGCAAGTTCGACGGCGGCTGGGACGAGTACCGCAAGGTCGTCCACCAGCGCCAGCTCGAGATGGGCATCATCCCGGCCGGTACCGAGCTGTCGGCCCACGACCCGGATGTCCCCGAGTGGGAGTCGTTGTCGGAGGATGCTCGGAAGGCTCTACGCGCGGATGATGGAGGTGTACGCCGGGTTCGTCAGCTACACCGATCACGAGTTCGGACGGGTGGTCAGACTTCCTGGAGGAGATCGGCGAGCTCGACAACACCTTGTTCGTGCTCATCTCCGACAACGGCGCGAGCTCTGAGGGCGGCCCGGTCGGATCGCTCAACGAGATGATGTTCTTCAACGGTGTCCCGGAGTCGATCGAGGAGAACCTCGAGCGAATCGACGAGCTGGGCGGCCCCAACGTGTTCAACCACTACGCCTGGGGCTGGACCAACGCGGGGAACACGCCGTTCCGTCGCTGGAAGCGCGAGACCTACCGCGGCGGCACCACCGACCCGTGCATCGTGTCCTGGCCGGCCAAGATCACCGCACGAGGTGAGATCCGGACCCAGTACGGCCACGCCATCGACCTGGTGCCGACCGTTCTGGACGCCCTCGGCATCCGGCCACCGGCCACCATCCGGGGAGTGACGCAGGCACCGATCGAGGGCGTGAGCTTTGCCCACACCTTTGACGACGGCGAGGTCGAGACTCGTCACCACACCCAGTACTACGAGATGTTCGGTCACCGAGCGATCTACCACGACGGATGGCGCGCCGTCTGCCCATGGCCCGGTCCGACCTTCGCCGAGGCGGCCGAGAAGGGTCGCCACTACGGCAGCCCGATCGATGGGGCGGTGCTGGGCGACATCGAGGCCAACGACTGGGAGCTGTACGACCTCACCACCGACTATGCGGAGACCAACAACGTGGCCGCCGACCACCGCGACAAGGTGATCGAAATGGTCGGTCGGTGGTGGGCCGAGGCCGGCAAGTACGGCGTGATGCCGATCGACGGCTCGATGCTCGAACGGTTGAGAGTCGAGCGTCCGACGATCGCCGACCCGCGGGACAAGTTCGTCTACTATCCCGGTGGCTCACCGGTGCCGTTCTCCGCGGCGCCCAAGGTCTACAACCGGGCCTTCAGCATCACCGCCGACGTGCAGATCCCCGAAGCCGGCGCCGAAGGCGTGCTGATCGCCCACGGCGGCCGCGTCGGCGGCTACTCCTTCTTCGTCAAGGACAGCCAGCTGCATTTCGTCTACAACTTCCTCGGACGGGACTTCTTCACCGTCGTCTCCGACATCGAAGGTGCCGGCGGGCGACGTCTCGCTCCGCTACGAGTTCGAACCCACCGGCCAGCCCGACTTCGCCGCCGGGAAGGGTGTACCGGCGAGCGGCCAGCTCTACATCGACGGGAAGCTGGTCGGCGCCGTCGACATGCCGCACACGGTGCCGAACATCTTCAGCACCGAGGGCCTCACCTGCGGTCACGATGCCGGCAGCCGCGTCGCCCCCGAGCACTACCAGGACGACTTCGCCTTCACCGGCACCCTCAAGCGGGTGACGATCGACCTCTCCGGAGATCTCATCGTCGACAGTGACACCGACATGAAGGTCGCCATGGCGCGCCAGTGAGGTCTCGGACTGACCTTGACAAGCGCGGCCTCGACTGTCCAGACGGACAAACGCTCACGCGGATGGAGTATTCATGACCACTCAGACTCAACCGTCGTACGTCAGCGTTGATGATCGCCGGGCCCGTGGGAAGGAGGCGGCGAAGCGGACGCCGGTGTCGTCGCACGCGGAGTGGGAGCCGGCGGCTGACCGGCCTGATCCGGTGGAGCTGTTGGTCGCGCAGGACGCCACCCGCGAGGCGGATCTGGTGCCGGTGCGGCACGGCCGGATGATGGTGTCGCCGTTCACGTTCTACCGGGGGGCGGCGAAGGTGATGGCGGCCGACCTGGCCGGCACACCGACGGCGGGCTTGACGGTGCAGCTGTGTGGGGACGCGCATCTGTCCAACTTCGGCGGGTTCGCCTCGCCGGAGCGGCAGCTGCTGTTCGGTCTGAACGACTTCGACGAGACGCTGCCGGGTCCGTTCGAGTACGACCTGAAGCGGATGGCGGCCAGCTTCACCATCGCCGCCCGCAACAACGGCTTCACCCCGAAGGACACCCGGGCGGTGACGCTGGAGTCGGTGCAGGCGTACCGGCTCGGCGATGGCGGAGTTCGCCGGCATGCGGACGCTGGATGTCTGGTACGCGCACATGTCCGAGCACGACATCCAGGACGCGATGCGGGCCGTCCAGGAGGAGGCCTCCGCCGCCGCGTCGGGACTGGGAAGGGCAAGACCGGCAAGAAGAAGCGGAAGGCGACCAAGGCGGGCAAGGCAGGCAACGCGGAGGCCGCAGCGATCGCCGAAGCGATCAAGGCGGCGAACAAGACCCTCCGGAAGGCGCACACCCGCGACAGCCTGCATGCGCTGACCCGGTACGCCGAGGTCGTCGACGGCCGGTATCGGATCGTCAGCCAGCCGCCGGTGGTGGTGCCGCTGCGGGAGCTCGACGGAGCCTGGGGGCTGTCAGCCGACCAGATCCGCGGCGTGGTGGAGGATCAGTTCCGCGCCTACCAGACGCAGCCTCAGCGCGGACCGGCGGCTGTTGTTGGAGAGGTTCAGCATCGTCGACATGGCCCGCAAGGTGGTCGGCGTGGGCAGTGTCGGCACCCGCGCGTTCATGGTGTTGCTGGAGGGCCGCGACAGCGGCGACCCGTTGTTCCTGCAGGTGAAGGAAGCCACCCGGTCGGTCCTCGAGGACCATCTGCCGAAGAGCCGTTTCCACACCCCGGGTCAGCGGGTGGTGGAGGGGCAACGGCTGATGCAGGCCGCCTCCGACATCTTCCTCGGCTGGACCAAGGGGGTGCAGGACGAC
This sequence comes from uncultured Actinomycetota bacterium, assembly GCA_963789345.1. GTDB lineage: Bacteria > Actinomycetota > Actinomycetes > Propionibacteriales > Propionibacteriaceae > Microlunatus. The sequence continues at coordinate 101,803 of CAWBKR010000005.1, forward strand.
CGGTTCTACTACTGGCGCCAGCTTCGCGACATGAAGGCGTCGGCGGTGGTCGAGGCCATGACACCGTTCGGGATGACCTTCTACGCCCGGATGTGTGGATGGACGCTCGCCCGCGCGCACGCCCGCTCCGGTGACCCGGTGGCCATCGCGGCGTACCTCGGCGCCGACGACCGGCTCGACCAGGCGATCACCGAGTTCTCCGCCCGGTACGCCGACCAGAACAGCCGCGACCACGAAACCTTCGTCAACGCCGTCGCGGACGGGCCGGATCGACGCCATCGAAGGAGTCTGAGATCGACATGGATTCTTTGCGGCCCACCCGACGCCGAGGCCCCGCCGATACGACCCGCGCTGCCGCGCGGTCTGATGATTGCGGTCGGCGTGGCGGCCGTGTTGGTGGCCGCACTCGGCCTTCAGGCGTTCGCCGAGGTGGTGGCCCCCGTGTTCCTCGCGCTCGTACTGTCCATCACGGTTCAACCGCTGCGCCGGCTGCCGGTCCGGCATGGCCTGCCGGCCTGGCTCGGCACGGCGCTGAGCCTGGTCGCGGTGTATGCGATGGTGGTCGGTCTGGTGGTGATCTTGGTGGTCTCCGGCGCTGCAGCTGGCCGGACTGCTGGATGACTACGCACCGCAGTTCGAGGCCTTCCTGCAGAGCCTCGGCGCTGCGCTGGAGAGCCGTCGGCGTCAGCCAGGGCCAGCTCGATGCCGTCGAAGGCCGCCATCGACCCGGGAAAGCTGATCGATGCCGTCATCGCCCTCCTCGGCGGTGTGGCCGGGATCCTCGGCAGCATCGCGTTCCTTGTCCTGCTGCTGTTCTTCACCGTGACCGATGCGGCCACGTTCGCAGCCAACCTGGCCCGGATGTCCCCGGCCGGGCAGCGCCTCGCCGAGGCCTTCCAGCTGTTCGCCCGCGGCAGTCGGCAGTACCTCGCGGTATCCACGATCTTCGGCGCGGGCGTCGCCCTCCTCGACGTGATCGCCTTGACCATCCTCGACATCCGCTACGCCTGGCTGTGGGGACTGCTGGCCTTCATCACCAACTACATCCCCAACGTCGGCTTCCTGATCGGACTGCTCCCACCGACGATCGTCGCCCTGCTCGATCATGACCCCGAGACCGCCCTCGCCGTGGTCGTCATCTACTGCGTTCTCAACATCATCCTCCAGAGCGTCATCCAGCCCCGCGTGGTCGGCACCACGGTCGGCCTGTCAGGCACCCTCAGCTTTCTCTCCCTGCTCGTCTGGAGCACGATCCTGGGCGGCGTCGGCGCATTTCTCGCGGTCCCCGCCACCTTGTTCGTCAAGGCACTGTTCGTCGACGTCGACCCCGAACGTCGATGGCTGACCCCGCTGCTGTCCAGCTCCGCCGAGACCGAGCCGGCCCGACCCACCGGCGCCGAGCCCGCCGACAGCGGACTCGGCCGCCAGGAAGGATGCCGATCTTCATCCAGTCCCACCGCCCGATCGGCCTCCGCGGACGGTTCCCTAGTGACCACCCGGCCGGTTGCCATCGGCCGAGAGAAGGTCGAAGGCTCATGATGCCTGGAGATAGTCACCACTGGTCGGTCCGATGATCGCGGACGCTCGTGGTCGTCCTGGTGATCCTGACGATCAACATCATCGCGCTCGGGCTGGTGCCGGAGCAGCGGCGGCCGGGCTCGGCCATGGCCTGGCTGTTGCTGATCTTCTTGGTGCCGGTGCTCGGTCTGCTGATCTTCTTGTTGATCGGCAACACGCACGTGCCACGGAAGCGGCGAGAGGAGCAGCTGGCCGCGGGGACGGTGATCCAGAGCAGCCTGAGCAGCATCCCCGCGCTGCCGGCGTCTGAGGACCGGCCCGGCTGGGTCGACTCGGCCATGGTCCTCAACCGGCGACTGGGATGGCTGCCGAGCGTGCAGAACAACTCGGCCGAGCTCTTCCACGACTACGACCAGTCGATCCAGGCGAAGGCGGACCTGGTCCGCACCGCTGAACGCTATGTCCACGTCGAGTACTTCATGCTCTGCCGGGACAGCACGGCGGAGCCGTTCTTCCAGGCTTTGCTGGAGGTCGCGGCTCGTGGGGTGAAGGTGCGGGTGCTCTTCGACCACGTTTCCACGTTCTCTCTTCCGGGCTACAAGGAGATGCTGGCCACGTTCGACGAGGCAGGTATCGAGTGGCAGGCGATGCTGCCCATCCAGCCTCTGAAGGGCCACTGGCGGCGGCCGGATCTGCGCAACCACCGCAAGATCGTCATCGTCGACGGGCGGTCGGGGTTCGTCGGGTCGCAGAACATGATCAGCTCCAGCTACCACAAGAAGAAGCTCGAGGCCGCCGGCCGCACGTGGCGTGAGCTCACCGCCAAGGTTGAGGGCCCGGTCGTGCACTCCATGAATCTCGTGTTCGCGGCCGACTGGTACATCGAGACCAAGGAGCGACTCGGACCCTACATTCAACCGGAGGTGTTCGCTGACGATGTCGGCGACATCACCTGCCAGATCGTGCCGAGTGGCCCGGGGTTCCCGGACGAGAACAACCTTCGCCTGTTCAACACGTTGATCTACGGGGCGCGGGAGCGGCTGTCCATCGCCAGCCCCTACTTCGTCCCCGACGACTCACTCCTCTACGCCATCACCACGGCCGCGCAACGCGGGGTGGCTGTCGAGCTGTTCGTCAGCGAACAGGGTGAGCAGTTCATGGTGTCCCACGCCCAGAACTCCTACTACCGCTTCCTGCTCGAGGCCGGCGTCCGGATCTTCATGTACCCCTACCCCGCCGTCCTGCACGCCAAGCACTTCTCGGTCGACGACCATACGGCCGTCATCGGCTCCAGCAACATGGACATCCGGTCCTTCAACCTGGACTTCGAGATATCGATGATGTGCACCGACAGTCCCTCGTTCGTCGCCGCGATGCGCAAGGTCGAGGACATGTACCGCTCCGTGTCTCGGGAGATGACGCTGGCGGAGTGGAACACTCGTCCGTTGCCCAAACGGTGGCTCGACAACGTCATGCGGCTCACCTCCGCCGTCCAGTGAGTAGCACGCGACCCGCTTGGGCGCTTGGCCAGATCAGTGCATCAGCCTGAGCCGATGGTTGATCCCCGCGACGACCTTGCGGTCAACCGTGCTCTCTGGACGGTGGTGAATGGGGAGTTCACCGATGCCCGTGCCCACGAGGCCTGGGCCGTCGAGGACTTCGCCTGGGGGCTTTTCGGCATCCCCGAGCGGGAGCTGTGCGCTCTGGGTGACGTCGCCGACCTGGACGTCATCGAGCTCGGCTGCGGTACCGCGTACGTCTCGGCGTGGCTGGCCAGGCTCGGTGCGCGGCCGGTCGGCGTGGACCTGACAGCCGCGCAGTTGGACACCGCCCGCCGCTGCCAGGAGCACTTCGGTCTGTCCTTCCCGCTGATCGAGGCCAACGCCGAAGACGTCCCTCTCCCGGACGGCTCCTTCGATCTGGCCGTCAGCGAGTACGGGGCGTCCGTCTGGTGCGACCCGGAACGCTGGATCCCGGAGGCGGCACGACTTCTCAGGCCCGGCGGACGACTCGTGTTCCTGACCAACAGCGTCCAGGTGACGGTGTGCGTGCCTGAAGAGGGCGGACACGCCGGGGATCGCCTGCTGCGGCCACAGAACGGGATGTCCAGAGTGCAGTGGCCGGGTGGCGGGATCGAGTTCCATCCGAGTCATGGCGACTGGATTCGTATCCTCCGCGACAATGGTTTCGTGGTCGAAGCCCTCCACGAGCTGTACGCCCCCGACGACGCGAAGACCCCCGATTACTACGACATCGCCACAGCCGAGTGGGCCAGGAGATGGCCGGTCGAGGACCTGTGGACCGCGCAGCTGACCCGTTGACGTGGCCCGCCGAGGTGAACGTGCTGCTCCGACTCACGGATCGGATGCGCAGCGGAAACCCAGGTGCCCAGTGGTGCTGCGGATGGTGTGGCCTTGCCGAGCGGCCGGCCGATAACGGTGGCAGTAGCTGGGCGCGCACAGGTGTGACCCTCCCTTGGTGACGAACCGTGTGCTCTCGGTGCGCTCAGCGGGAGCACAGCAGGAGGGGGCCGCCTGCGCCTCGATGTCCGTCCCGGCATGTGAGGCGGTCCAGGCCGATGCGGTCCACTCCCACACGTTGCCGGAGACGTCGAAGAGTCCATAGCCGTTGGCCGGGTAGCTGCCGACGGGCGTTGTCATCCCGTTCTTCTTCGGAAGGTCGTTGCGCCACGGGAAGTTGCCGTGCCACGTATTGGCCATCACCCGGCCACGCGGCATGAAGTCATCACCCCATGGGTAGCGGGCGCGGACCAGCCCGCCGCGGGCGGCGTACTCCCACTCAGCTTCAGTGGGCAGACGCTTGTCGGCCCAGGTCGCGTAGGCCGTTGCGTCATCATGGGCGACGTGCACCACCGGATGCCGGTCCCGACCGTTGAGTGAGCTTTCGGGTCCGTCCGGGTGCCGCCAGTCCGCCCCCGGCTGCCAACGCCACCATCGCTGCCAGTCGTCCATCGGAACTGGCCCAGCCGTCGGCGTGAAGACCAGCGAGCCCGGAACGAGATCCTTCGGGTCGGCGTCGGGGAAGTCCGCCGGGTCCGGGGCCTGCTCCGCCACCGTTACATAGCCGGTGTCCTTGACGAACCGCCGGAACTCGGCGGTAGCATGAACGAACGAACAGCAGGACACAGCCATCGCCACGCCGGCACGGCGCCGTCCATGGCCACGACCGGCGCCCCGTCGGCGCTGTAGAGGACGTCACCCGCCTCGAGGACGCTCCCGGTGGCGGCGATGCTCGTCACGACGAAGGACTCCGGCTCGGAGATCGCCGTGTCGCCGGACGTCCCGACCTGCGGGCCGGCCACCACGCCGCCGCTGAAGGAGCCGGCCGGGCCGCCGGCGACCCGGTCGGGTGCTCCGGTCGACGTGCCGCCGCCGTCGGGTGGCGAGGTCGGCGACCGGCCCGGCGGCGCCGACGTCGGTGATGTCGGTGACGTCGGGTCGGGAGCGGTGGTCGTCGTCGACGGTCCTGACGGCTCGGTCGTGGACGTCGACGGGCAGTCCGGATCGGACGGCGGCGAGGTCGTGGACGTCGACGGAACCGTCGTGGAGGTCGACGGGGACGTGGCGCACCCGGTCGTCGTGGTCGTGGCCTCGGTCGTCGAGGTCGTGGCCGGCGCCGACGTCGTCGTGGACGGCACCGACGTCGTCGTGGCAGGCACTGCGGTGGACGTGGTCGTGCCGGACGAGGTGGTGTCGGTCGTCGTCGCCGTGCCGGCGTCGTCGTCGGGGGTCGCCGGCCGCACGGCTGCGCCCCGACCCGAACGCGCCGAGGGCGGCGCCGGTGGCGATGCCGGACCGGCCGCCCATCAGCGACGACAGGTCGGCCACGGCGCCGGTGACCGCAGAGGCGACCGAGCCGACGGCGACGGCCGCGCCGCCGGCGTCGGACGTCTCGCTGGCGGCCGTCCGGTGGGTCACGGTGATCGTCTCGACGAGCTCGACCACCCCGGTCAGGTGCTCGCTGGTGCTGAGGTCGTCGAGCTCGACGGACGCCTCGTCGAAGGCGGGCGCGGCGACGGTCTGCTCCTCGTCGGGGCCGAGGTCCCGGTACGCGACGACTGCGCCGGCGACGAGGGCGACGGCGACCACGACGACGACCGTCGCCGTCGCCGCACGCCGGGACGGTGCGGGCATCAGTGGCTCCTCAGTGCGTCGGTGGGTGCGAGGCGGGCCGCCCGCACGGCGGGGTAGAGGCCGGCGATCGCACCGATGAGCAGCGAGGCGACGACGCCACCGGCGACCGCGACCGGCGGCACGACGACGTCCCAACCCTGCGACCGCGCGTAGACGGCGGTGATCACGGCCCCGAGGGACACGCCGACGACGCCACCGGAGCCGGCGAGGAGGACCGATTCGGTCAGGAACTGCCGGCGGATGTGGGCCCGGGTGGCACCGAGGGCGCGGCGCAGCCCGATCTCGCTGCGTCGCTCGATGACCGAGATCACCATCACGTTGGCGATGCCGATCCCGCCGACGAGCAGAGCGACGGCGCCCAGGCCGAGGAACAGCGACGTGAAGGCGTCGTCGGCGGCGTCCTCGGCGGCGAGGATGTCCGACGGGCGGGACACCTCGACCTCCTCGGGGCTCTCGGGGTCGATCGTGGCGGGGAGGACGGACCGCACGGCGTCGACCTCGCCCTCGGTGGTGCGCACGTACATCGTCTCGGGGACGACCTCGTCGCCGACGAGGTGCTGCTCGGCGGCCTCGACGCCGACGAGCGCGGCCCGGTCGAGGCCGGTGGCGACGCCGACCGGCTCGATGATGCCGATGACCGAGAACCACTGGCCGCCGATGTCGATGCGGAGGCCGTCCGCCACGTCGGAGATGCCGAGCTGGGCGGCGGCGGTGCTGCCGAGCACGACCGCCGGGTAGGTGGCGGTGGCGTCGTCGAACCACGTCCCGTCGACCAGGTCGATGCGCAGGCTGTCGAGCAGGCCGGTGTCGACGGCGAACACGGAGATGCCGCCGGTGATGTCCTCGCGGACGAGGTCGGTCCGGCGCACGGTGGCCTCGACGGAGGCGATCGAGCTCGACGTCCTCGACGGGCCCGATCCGGCTCGTCATGGCGATCGCCGTGTCCGGCAGGGCGGCGTTGCCGCGACCGAACCCCTCACCGGCCTGGACCTGCAGGAGGTTGGTGCCGAGCGCCCTGATGCGGGCCTGCAGGTCGGCCTGCGACGACGACGACAAACCGAGCACGCCGACCATCGCGGCGATGCCGATGGCGACGCCGAGCACCGAGAGGCCGCTGCGGAGCCGTCGGGTGCGCAGCCCGAGCGAGCCGACGCGGAGGACGTCGCCGGGGCGCAGGCGCGCGACGCCGGGACGGTCGCTGCGGCGATCGCGGTCATCGTGCCGCCCCGTCCGCCCACACGGCGGTCCCGGTCGCGGCGGCGCCCGATGCCGCCACGGCGCCGTACCGGGAGCGGCGCCCGGACGGCGTGGCCGCACCGCCGGCGCGGTCGTCGGACTCGATCCGCCCGTCCCGCATCGCGATGTGACCGGGCAGCGTCCTGGCCAGGTCGCGGTCGTGGGTGATCACGACGATCGTGCGCCCCTCGGCGTTCAGCTCGGTGAGCAGGCCCATCACGGACTCGCCGGAGTGGCTGTCGAGGTTCCCGGTCGGCTCGTCGGCGAGGACGATGGCGGGACGGGCGACGATGGCCCTGGCGATCGCCACCCGCTGTCGCTCTCCTCCGGACAAGTGCTCGGGCGGGTGGGAGATGCGGTGACCCATCCCGACGCGCTCCAGGGCCTCGACGGCCAGCCGGCGCCGGGTGGCGGGACCCACCCCCTGGTACAGCAGGCCGTTGGCC
>CAWBKR010000006.1:0-29834 GCA_963789345.1 uncultured Actinomycetota bacterium
GACGCAACCAAAGCGCAAAACCGATCAGGCCGGCCAACCAATCACCATCAGCGCCCCGACCGACTCGCCACCCTCCTGCCACACGAGGATGCTAGGACTGACGCCGCCCATACCGACGACGGAGAGGACGGCTCCTAGGGCGTTGATCTCGCGGGGACCGGTGTAGGGCACGTCCCGGACCAGCTTGATACCGGAAAGCACCCGACCGACGATGATCACCGCTTCGAGGGCGAAGCCGACCCGCCAGGACAGGAAGGTGGTGATGAAGCCGCCGAGCAGGGGGCCGACGGCCGCTGCGATGGCCGCTGCCGCCCCGACCAGGGCGTAGACCCTCCTTTGGGCGGCGCCTTCGAAGTTCCGTGGATCAGTGACTGCATGGCGGGCAGCAGGAGGGAGGCGCCGATGCCGTCGATGATCGCCGAGAAGATGATGGTGGCGGTGAGTCCTTGGGCCAGGGTATCGCTACTGCGCCTACGGCAGCACGAGCAGACCCAGTACGTACGCACGCTTCCGACCGAACAGGTCCCGCATCTTGCCGCCGATCAGGATGAAGGCGGCCGACACAAAGGCCTCGAGCGCGATCGCGGGGACGACCGCTGCTACGGTCGTGCCGAGGTCCTGCACATCGCGGAGATGGAGATGTTTATTATTCGACGTGTCGACGACGAGGACGAACACGGCCAGGTCAGCAGGACACGGCCAGCCGCGGTTGAAGGGTGCTTCCCGGGCCGCGGCGCCGGAGACGGCCTCATCTGTCATGTGGTCCATCACCTTTCTGGTAGGCCAGTCGATGAGCGCACGTCCAGGTGTCCCAGGCACGGGATCCCGCTTCTGTCGCGCGGACGTCTCCCTGCCGAAGGTGCCACGGTCGAGCAGCTTCTTGGCCGAGGCTATCGGCTCGGCCGCATGGCGCCCATCCGCTCACGCGATCCAATCACGGAAGGTTATGCCTTCGGATGGCTGGCTGACGAACCGCCGGACGGCCGGCTCCGGATGCCGCGACTCGTTGAGGTCTCCACGGTGGTCGGCGGTGTACCGACCGGCGAGAGGTCGTGCGCTGTGTCCGTGCGCAAGGACGCTGAGGAGCACGGTGAGAGTGATTGGGCCGACGAATTGGTCGACCGGACCTACCCCAGGCAGCGGGATGCCAGGTTCTGAGCCCGCCAAGAGGAGGATGAGGGCATGAGTGCAACGGACGGTCCGAGACCTGCCCGGCGTCGCATGGTCATCTTCGGGCTGTTGCGGGCGGTGGGCAGCGTTGCGGTTCTGATCGCGCTCTACTACGTCGCTGCCACTGAATCGGCTGACCGAGAGTCGCTGGCGGTGGCCATGATCCTCGGGCTTCTTCTGTTGGGCGCCATGACCGCGCACCAGGTGAGGGCGATTCTCCGGGCGGCTCACCCAGCGGTCCGCGCCTTCGAGGCGCTTGCCACCACCGTCCCGCTCTTCCTGCTCTTGTTCGCGGCGAGCTACTTCCTGATGTCGCAGGCCAACTCCAGCAACTTCAACGTGCCCGCACTGAGCCGGACCGACGCTCTGTACTTCACGGTGACCGTCTTTGCCACGGTCGGCTTCGGGGACATTGCCCCGGCCAGCCACGCGGCTCGCCTTGTCGTTACGACCCAGATGATCCTCAACCTGATCGTGCTCGGACTCGGTGTGCGGCTCATCGTCGGCGCCGCCCAGCGCGCACGATCCAGCAACTCAGACGGCGAAAGCCGAAACTAGCCCAGGTCGGCTCGTCAGACGGATGGGTCCGGCCACTGGCCACCTGATGGTGCGGTCCATCGCCGGTGTCTCAAACTCCCCCAGCACGAGGCCGTAGCCGATCGAGAGCACCAGCGGCCAACCGACATCTCCTCTGATCACCCGATCTGGGTGATGCCCGGCCGAGGCGCCGGGGCCAGAGTGAAGCTGGTCACGTCACCGTCAAGTGCGACGAACTCCTCGATCGCGCGGGCGCACACGGGAAAGCTGGTTTGCGATGTCGGAGGACACTCCAGTGATCGACACCCTCCTCGGGATCACCGCAGTGTCGGTGGAGCAAGGCATCTTGGATGCCCATGAGCACATGCTGGCCCGCCTGGCTGCGCTGATCGCGGTCGATGCACCGACGGGGTCGTACCTGTTGAACCTCGGCACGGCCGCTGATGCGGAGGTGACCTTGGAAGACGTCCAAGGTGTGCTGATCGCTGTAGCCCCGATTGTCGGCACGCCGAGGGTCGTGTCGGCCGCAGCGAACATCACCGAGGCGTTCGGCTTCGCGGTGGCCATCGCCGAAGCCGAGATCCTGGCCGAGGCTGAAGCCCGCGCCGAAGCTGAGGCTGACGCCGAGGCATAGGACGAAGGGGCCGCGCTCGCCGGCCTAGCCAGTCACCTCGCGATGCATCTTGGGCGAGACGCCGGAGCCTGCTTGCCCTTCGCCATCCTCCTCACCGAGTCTCACGCAATTCGGGTGATGTGGTCCGGCCGCACTGGGGGCATGCTCAGTTCAGGTTCTTTCGATGACCGTTGACGGTCGGGAGATTGCCTGACAGTCGAATCTAGCTGGAGGAGACGGTCAGTGGACGATGACAATGTTGAACTGGGCCCAGTCGACTGGATCGTGGTTGAGTTCCCGGGTAGCAGGTTCAACGGAGAGATGGCCCCCGCGCTGCGGGACCTGGTCGAGCGCGATTTGGTCCGGGTCCTCGACTTGCTCGTGCTGAAGAAGGACGCCGATGGCACGCTCGAAGCATTCGAGCTGTCCGATCTGGATCCCGCAGAGATCGGTGAGCTGCGGACGTATGAGGCGGGTCGCGACGCTGCTCAGCGAGGAGGACGTGACCGCCATCGCCGAAGCGATCGAGCCCGGCAACTCGGCCGCGGTGCTGGTGTGGGAGAACTCATGGGCGGCGCCGTTCGCCTCCGCTGTTCGCCGTTCCGGCGGTCAGCTGGTGGCCAGTGGCCGCATCCCGATCCAGGCCCTACTCGCAGCGATCGAGGCTGACGTAGACGAAGATCCCGATGAGAACGAAGCAGTCGCCGAGTCGGCGAGCAACCAGTCATAGCAGAAGGGATGTGACATGCCTCTAGCCAGACGACGCATGCGGCGCGGTGGAGTGGTCGGACCCGCACCGGTGGCCCGGACCGCCGCGACCGTCGCAACAGTTGCCGTGGTAGCCCATGGTGTTAACCGGCGCAGCGACCGGCGCGAGGACCGGCGCGACGACCGCAGGGACCGTCGCGACTGACTTCCACGGCACCTGTACCTGCTGACCGCGGAGGAGTGGCCTCCGTGAAATCGCTGCTCCCAAGTTCTGAGGAGCTCCCGTCCCGCAGCGGCAGAGCCGGTTTCACCGCTGCCCCTGGTGGTCGGCCGGGAGCGACACAGGCATTCGGTTGCTGTCGGCCGGTCGTCAGCGCAACGATGACCCCGTCAGATTGGAGCAACGTTGACCTCAGCTGAGCAGGCCCAGGCCATGGCCTGCCGGCCTGCTCAGCTGAGGTCAACGTTGCTCCAATCTGACGGGGTCATCGTTGCGCTGACGACCGGCCGACAGCAACCGAATGCCTGTGTCGCTCCCGGCCGACCACCGGGGGCAGCGGTGAAACCGGCTCTGCTGCAGCGGGACGGGAGCTCGTCAGAACTTGGGAGCAGCGATTTCACGGAGGCCACTCCTCGCGGTCAGCTGGCACAGGTGCCGTGGAAGTCAGTCGCGACGGTCCCTGCGGTCGTCGCGCCGGTCCTCGCGCCGGTCGCTGCGCCGGTTAACGCCGTGGGCTACCACGGCAACTGTTGCGACGGTCGCGGCGGTCCGGGCCACCGGTGCGGGTCCGACCACTCCACCGCGCCGCATGCGTCGTCTGGCTAGAGGCATCTCACATCCCTTCTGCTATGACTGGTTGCTCGCCGACTCGGCGACTGCTTCGTTCTCATCGGGATCTTCGTCTACGTCAGCCTCGATCGCTGCGAGTAGGGCCTGGATCGGGATGCGGCCACTGGCCACCAGCTGACCGCCGGAACGGCGAACAGCGGAGGCGAACGGGTGCCGCCCATGAGTTCTCCCACACCAGCACTGCGGCCGAGTTGCCGGGCTCGATCGCTTCAGCGATGGCGGTCACGTCCTCCTCGCTGAGGAGCGTCGCGAGCTCCGCCTCATACGTCCGCAGCTCACCGATCTCTGCGGGATCCAGATCGGACAGCTCGAATGCTTCGAGCGTGCCATCGGCGTCCTTCTTCAGCACGAGCAAGTCGAGGACCCGGACCAAATCGCGCTCGACCAGGTCCCGCAGCGCGGGGGCCATCTCTCCGTTGAACCTGCTGCCGGGGAACTCAACCACGATCCAGTCGACTGGGCCCAGTTCAACATTGTCATCGTCCACTGACCGTCTCCTCCAGCTAGATTCGGACTGTCAGGCAATCTCCCGACCGTCAATGGTCATCGAAAGAACCTGACCTGAGCATGCCCCCAGTGCGGCCGGACCACATCACCCGAATTGCGTGAGACCCGGTGAGGAGGATGGCGAAGGGCAAGCAGGCTCCGGCGTCTCTCCCAAGATGCATCGCGAGGTGACGGGCTAGGCCGGCGAGCGCGGCCCCTTCGTCCTATGCCTCGGCGTCAGCCTCAGCTTCGGAGCGGGCTTCAGCCTCGGCCAGGATCTCGGCTTCGGCAATGGCCACCGCGAAGCCGAACGCCTCGGTGATGTTCGCCGCGGCCGACACGACCCTCGGCGTTCCGACGATCGGGGCTACCGCGACCAGCACCCCTTGGACGTCCTCCAAGGTCAGCCCGACATCAGCAGCCGCGCCGAGGTTCAACAGGTACGACGCCGTGGGGGCATCGACCGCGATCAGCGCAGCCAAGCGGGCCAGCATGTGCCCATGGGCATCCAGCATGCCTTGCTCCAGCGAAACTGCGGTGATCCCGAGGAGGGTGTCGAGTACTGGGGCTTCCGACATCGCAAACCAGCTTTCTTGTGTGCGCCCGCGCGACGAGGAGTTTCGTCGGACGTGACGGTGACGTGACCAGTCTCATCTGGCCCCGGCGCCTCAGCCGGGCATCACCCAGATCGGGTGATCAGAGGAGTTGTCGGTTGGGCGCTGGTGCTCTCGAATCGCTACGGCCCAGTGCTGGGGAGGGGAGACACGGCGATGGTCCGCACGATCACGGTGGCCAGTGTCCAGACCCACCCGACTGACGAGCACCTCGGCTAGGTTCGGCTTTCGCCGTCTGAGTTGCTGGATCGTGCGCGCTGGGCGGCGCCGACGATGAGCCGCACACCGAGTCCGATCACGATCAGGTTGAGGATCATCTGGGTCGTAACGACGAGGCGAGCCGCGTGGCTGGCCGGGGCGATGTCCCCGAAGCCAACGGTGGCAAAGACGGTCACCGTGAAGTACAGAGCGTCGGTCCGGCTGAGTGCGGGCACGTTGAAGTTGCTGGAGTTGGCGTGCGACATCAGGAAGTAGCTCGCCGCGAACAAGAGCAGGAAGAGCGGGACGGTGGTGGCAAGCGCCTCGAAGGCGCGGACCGCTGGATGAGCCGCCCGGAGAATCGCCCTCACCTGATGCGCGGTCATGGCGCCCAACAGAAGAAGCCCGAGAACCATGGCCACCGCCAGCGACCCTCGGTTCAGCCGACTCAGTGGCAGGACGTAGTAGAGCGCGATCAGAACCGCAACGCTGCCCACCGCCCGCAACAGCCCGAAGATGACCATACGACGCCGGGCAGGTCTCGGACCGTCCGTTGCACTCATGCCCTCATCCTCCTCTTGGCGGGCTCAGAACCTTGGCATTCGCGCTGCCTGGGGTAGGTCATGGGTCGACCAGTTCGCCGGCCCAGCAGCGCTGGCACCGTGCTCCTCAGCGTCCTTGCCCACGGATACAGCGCACGACCTCTCGCCGGTCGGTACGCCGCCAGCCGCCGTGGAGACCTCAACGAGTCGCGGCATCCGGAGCCGGCCGTCCGGCGGTTCGTCAGCCAGCCATCCGAAGGCACAACCTTCCGTGATTGGATCGCGTGAGCGGATGGGCGCCAAGCGGCCGAGCCGATAGCCTCGGCCAAGAAGCTGCTCGACCGTGGCACCTTCGGCAGGGAAGAGTCTGCGCGACTGAAGCGGGATTCCTTGCCTGGGACACCTGGACGTGCGCTCATCGACTGGCATACCGGAAAGGTGATGGACCACATGACTGATGAGGCCGTGTCCGGCGCCGCTGCCCGGGAAGCACCTTTCAACCGGCGTCTGGCCATCTTGCTCGGCCATGGCCATGTTCGTCCTGGTCGTCGATACGTCGATGATGAACGTCTCCATCTCGCGCGGTCGTGCGCGACCTCGGCACCACAGTCAGCGGCGTCCAGTCCGCGATAGCGCTCGAGGCACCTTGTGTCGGCCGCCTTCATCCTGATCGGCAGCAAGGTCGGAGATCTGTTCGGTCGGAAGCGTGCGTACGTACTCGGTCTGCTCGGTTATGCCGTAGGGGCAGTAGCGATGACCCTGGCCCAAGGACTCACCGCGATCATCATCTTCTGGGCGATCATCGGTGGCATCGGCGCCTCCCTTCTGCTGCCCGCCATGCAGTCGCTGATCCACGGAAACTTCGAAGGCAACGCCCAGAGGAGGGTCTACGCCCTGGTCGGGGCGGCAGCGGCCATCGCAGCGGCCGTGGGCCCCCTGCTCGGCGGCTTCATTACCACCTTCCTGTCCTGGCGGGTCGGGTTCGCCCTCGAAGCGGTGATCATCGCGGTCGTGCTATCCGGTATCAAGCTGGTCCGTGACGTGCCCTACACCGGTCCCCGTGAGATCGACGCCCTGGAGCCGTCCTCTCCGTCGTCGGTATGGGCGGCGTCGTCCTGAGCATCCTCGTGTGGCAGGAGGGTGGCGAGTCGGTCGGGGCGCTGATGGTGGTCGGGTTGGCCGGCCTGATCGGTTTTGCGCTTTGGTTGCGTCGGCGCAAGCGTGCCGGGCAGCCGACGCTCATCGATCCCGGGCTCTTCAGCTCCAAGGCGTTCCGGCTGGGGATCTCCCAACAGATGCTGCAACAGATCTCTCTCGGCGGCATGATGATCGCGCTGCCGATCTACCTGCAGATGGTGCTGGAGTACGACGCGCTGGGCGCCGGCCTGTCTCTGGCGCCGCTCTCGCTGACCATGTTCGCGATCGCGATGCTGGCCGGGAAACGGGCCGGACGGCGGCGTCCCAGTGTCATCGTCCGGACCGGGTTCCTGCTGCTCGTCATCGGCGCCGGCGCGCTGATTCCGATCGTGCCCAGGGCCGAGTCCGGCTGGTACCTCCTGCCCGCGCTCATGGTGGCCGGAGCCGGTCTGGGACTCCTGGTGTCCCAGCTCAACAACTACACGCTCGCCCCATCTCCGAGGAGCGGGTCAGCGAGGCGGCCGGCGTCAACTCGGCGGCAGGGTCCTTCGGACTGTCGTTCGGGTTGGCGTTCGCCGGCGCCATCATGCTCGCTACCCTGTCGGTGTCGTTCACCCAGCTCGCCGACAGCAGCACCGTGCTGCCTCCGGACTCCAAACAGCAGGTGGCGCAGGTGTTGGAGGAAGACGCGCAGGTCATGAGCAACACCCAGTTGGAGGAGCTGCTCGCCGCCCAGCCGGAGGACATCAGCGAGGAGATCATCCGCATCAACACTGAGGCGAGGCCGCTGGCCCTTCAGGTGGCGTTGCTGGTCCCGGTGCTCGCCGGCCTGATCGGACTGCTCAACTCGTTCCGCATGACGCGACTACCCGATCCGGTCCCTTCGGCCGACCTTGACCAGTTCCTCGGTGGCTGAGCAGGTCGCCCTTCGGACCTGGGCTAGGTCGGAGCCGACGGACTGCTGACGCGGGGCAACAGCAGCGCCATGAGGAACCCGACCAACCCGACGGCGGCGAGCACCGCCATGGCCAACGCATAGGAGCGCTCTGGCGTGGTCGTGATGCCGGCGACCAGGATCGTGCCGGCCACCGCCGCACCCAGGCTCGATCCGAGGTTGGAGACGCTCCGCGACAGTCCGGAGATCTCGCCTTGCTGTGCGTCCGGGAAGCTGGACTGGACGATGTTCACCGATGGAGTCAGCATCGCGCCCAGCCCGAGTCCGATCAGCAGCAGCCCCGGTGCGAACGCCCATGGCGTCGTCGACCGACTGACCATGACCAACAGGAGAGCGATGCCGGCAGTCGTGGTGATGAACCCGACCAGGATCAGCGTCCGCTGGGGCCGGCGTTTCGCGAGCCGTTCGGCAGCGAGGGACGAGACCAGCAGACCCACGGTGGCGGCAGTGAAGATGATGCCGGTCTCGAAGGCGTTGTTGCCACGGACGACCTGCAGGTACGCCGGGACCACGAAGGACACGCCCATCAGGATGAGCCACTGCGCATTCTGGGTGACCAGGCCCAGGTTCGACGTGCGGCTGCGGAACAGGCTCGTGGACAGGAGTGGTTCCTGGCCCGCTCGCTCCTTCCTGCGCACCAGCACGAAGAAGAGTGCCAGGACGGCCGCGCCGGCCAGCATCAAGGCGAGCATCAGCCAGAGGTTGTTGTCGGCAGCCAGGATTCCCGTGACCAGCAGCACGAGGCCGACGGCGGACAGGACCGCGCCGCTCGTGTCGAAGGAGCGGGAGGGCTCCGGCGGCAGCGGATCATGAATCTTCCGGCTCAGCAGGACGATCACGGCAATGATGAGGGCCTGGAAGACGAATGCAGCTCGCCAGCTGATCGCCGAGCTGATCAGCCCCCCGATGAGTGGGCCGGCGGCTGCGCCGATCCCTCCCGCCGCGCTGATCACGCCGAACGCACGGGCCCGGGAGGTGAGATCGGTGAACAACAGCGTGGTCAGGATGTAGACCGGAGGAATCAGCAGCGCGGTGCCGACTCCCTCCAAGATCGAGTTGCCCAGGATGAGCACGCCCAAGCTGGGCGCCGCGGCGCTCAAGAGAGCACCTACCCCGTAGATCACCAGCCCGACGATGAAGCAGCGCTTGCGGCCGTAGCGGTCGGTCAGCTTGCCACCGGGGATCATCAAGGCGGCCATGACGAGCAGGAAGATGGTGATCGCGATCTGCACACCCTGCACCGTCGTGTCGAGGTCCTCGCTGATGTCGTTGATCATGACATTCATGTTGGAGCCGGCGAAGCTGCAGATGAACTGGGCCAGCGCCAACGGCGCGAGCACCTGTCGGAGCGCTTTCGACTGCTGCGACGTCTGAGAGCTCTGGGTCACGGTCTAGAGCCTCCATCGAGGTAGGTTCGATCTGTAGAGGATTCTGTAACTGCGCCGACTACGACGGGGCGTTGGCGTACGGCTCGATGCGGAAGAGATGCCAGCACCACCCGTCCAGTTCGACGTACATACCGTTGACCAGATCGTCTCCGTCCCGAACGATCCGAACCTGTTGCGTCGGGTCCACGAGGGTCCAGAGACGACCACGAAGGTCGGACCACGGGACTCGTACCAACCCGGTCGCCACGCCCTCGCTCAGGTTGACCACGACCAGCCACCGCACGCCGTCCTGCCAGCACCACGCGACCAGGTTGTCGTACCTGGCGTCTCCAGGCCAACCGGAGAGCTCAACCAGCTGCCACTGTCCGCGCCGGAAGCCCGGCTCGGCCAGCACCGTCAAGAGCGTCCGGTAGAACCGCTCAACCGTCGGGTTCGTCGGTTCGTCCGGATACCGGCCGAGGAACACCGGAAGGTCGAACCGTCCATCCTTCGACCTGGCCGTGGTGGATCAGGCGCATCCCGGGTTGGGTGAGGGCGGTGACGGCAGCCGCCTGCCAGCGCGAAGAGCCGAGCGCGAGCGCGGCCCGAGGCTCGTCGTGGTTCTCGACGAACCGCACCAGGCCGCGCTGATAGCCGAGGTCCGCCTGAAGGTGCCGGCGAACCTCCGCCGCCGCGCCGTGCACCAGCCGGTCGTAGAGACGCTTGTCGTAGCAGTAGTCGAAGCCCTGCTGTTGCAGCTCCCACTCCAGGTCCCAGTAGGCCTCGGCCAGAAAGACGAAGCCCGGCCGCCTCTGCCGTACCTCCGCAATCAGGGTCGGCCAGTACTCCGCGGCGGGTTCGGGGCCGACCGCCTCACCCCAGGTGCGACCGAATACGTCGTTCATGACCAGCATGGCCATGTCGCACCGGACGCCGTCGCACTGGTCGGCGATCCCGATCAAGGTCTCTGTCATCAGCGATCGCAGCTGGGGCGCGAACGCGTTGAGCTGGACGACGTCCGGCCAGGCCGGAAAGTACGGGTCCCGACCCCTGCGCCAGGACATGTCCGGCGACGCGAAGGAACGAGGCGGGATCGTTGTCCAGCTGATCATCGGTGCCGAGGACGAAGATCTCCGGTCTGGTTGCCGTCCACGGATGATCAGGCGCCACGTGGTTGGGCACGAAGTCGAGGAGAAGACCGATCCCCCGCGCAGCGAGTGCCCGGCGCGCGGTCGCCAGGCCCCTCGGACCACCGAGGTGGTCGTCCACGACGTAGTTCCGGACGCAGTAGGGAGACCCGACGACGTCGGATGGACGCCAGTCCGGCAGAGCCGCACGGAAGCTCTCCACCAGGTTGGCGTTCGACAACGCGACGGCAACGCCGGCCGGGCTTCGCTGCCAGACCCCCATCAGCCAGACCGCGTCCGGTTGGCGGTCAGCGATCTCGTCCCAGTAGCGATCCGGGGACGTTGCCGAGATCCACCTCGACGCCCTCGCGGGCGCCAACAGCCGCCAGCCAGGCCCAGGTGTTGATCTCGTAGACGACCGGGTTCGCTGCCTCAGGCAGGGTCACCGGCATCCGGTTCCCCTTCGAATGCGCGGACCGGTTCCGGTCGCCGGTTCTGCTCGGTCTCTGAGAAGGCGAGCCTGTCGGCACGACCGGGCGGATCGAGCAGCAGGTCGACCACGAGCGCCGTCCAACCGGTCTGATGCATGGCTCCCAGGCCCGCGCCGTTGTCCCCGTGGAAGTACTCGTAGAACAGGAGGTTGTCCTTCCACGCCGGGTCGGTCTGCATCCGTTCCACGCCGCCGTAGACGGGGCGACGGCCGTCCGAGTCCGGAAGCCAGATGCTGACCAGCCGGTCGGCGAGGTCGCCGGCGACCTCGCGCAGCGTGACCTCCCGTCCCGATCCCGACCGGGTAGTCGATCGTGAAGTCCGACCCGAGAAACCGGTCGTACTGGAGCAGGGCCCGAATGACCAGGTAGTTCACGGGGAACCACACGGGTCCACGCCAGTTGGAGTTTCCCCCGTACATCGCTGTCCGGGACTCGGCGGGCTCGTAGTCGATGGTTGCGGTCGGTAGATCGGGCACGTGGTACGGCTCGGTGTGCTGCCTCGACAGTGACCGCAGGCCGTACGGGAGACAAGAACGCGTCCTCGTCGAAGAGTCGGGCGAACACATGCGCGAGCCGGTCCGGCGACACGATGGACAGCAACAGCCGGCGGCTATCCCCGGTGCCGCGGACGCGCCAGTCCATGATCTGGCTGCGACCCCCCTGTTCCATCCTGCGGGTGAACCGCTTCCGCAGCCGCTCGAGCCGCTCGATGGTTCGCGCGGGCACGGAGATGGCGGGCAATGCCGGTATCACGCCGACGAGGGTCTGCACCTTGATGGAGACCGAGGCACCCGACGGGTAGATGAGTCGGTCGTAGAAGAAGCCGTCCTCAGGGTCGAAACAGCCCGGAAGCTTCCAGCGCTTCCATGATCTGCACGGACTGCTCGAGGAACTTGACCACCATGTCGTCGTAGACGCGGTCCCGCTCGGCCAGCGTCACGGCCAACGTCAGCATGGCCAGTGAGTAGTAGGCCATCCACGCTGTTCCGTCGGCCTGTTCGAGCCGCACGTCGGGCGGCAGGTGGGATCGGTCCACCGGACTGATGTTGTCGAGGCCGAGGAACCCACCGGCGAAGAGGTTGTTGCCGTCGGGATCCTGGCGGTTGAGCCACCAGGTGAAGTTGAGCAGGAGCTTCTGGAAGACCCGTTCGAGGAAGTCGAGGTCGCCTGGCGCCGTCGATCAGGAAGACCCTGATCGCCGCGAGGGCGTGTACCGGTGGGTTGACGTCGTCGAAGTTCCACTCGTACGCGGGCAGCGCCCCGTTGGGATGCTGGAACCACTCCCGCAGCAGCACGAGGAGCTGGTACTTGGCGAAGGCCGGATCGAGGTGGGCCCACGGGATGGTGTGGAAGGCGAGGTCCCACGCAGCGAACCAGGGGTACTCCCACGGGTCCGGCATGGCCAGCACGTCGAAGGAGTCCACGTGGCGCCAGCCCGGCGTTACGACCTGTGCGGTGCCCGGGCGGTGGTGGAGGTTGCGCTGGGTCGCCGTCCAGCCACCTGCCCACCGCGTACGGGTAGATCTGCTTGCTCCAGATCAGACCGGCACAGGACTGCCGGAGCGACGCGCATCCTGTCGGGGTCGAGCTGGTCGCGGGCCAGCGCTGTGTAGAACTCGTCGGCCTCACTTTCGCCGGGCGGCCATGACCTCGTCGAAGGAAGCACCGAACGGCCGGCCTCCCTCCGGCTCCTGGCCCGGGTCAGCGCGGTGCAGCCGAAGGCGCAGTTCGGCCTTGCCGTGGGCGGGCACCGACAGTCGGTACCACCAGGACGCCTTCGTACCGCGCAGGGCCGGGTTCACCGTGTCGGTGCCGCTGATGACGTGGTCGTTGATCCCGTCCTTGGGGTAGGCAGTGATCGGCGCGGCCCCGAACAGCCGAACGGTGTTCGTCTCGTTGTCACAGAACAACGCTTCGGGCCGCGTGCCGTCCGGTGCAGGTCCGGCGAGGAGCCGATAGCCCGCGAGCCTGGCGTGGTCCACCAGAATGCTGTTTCCGTCCTGACGCAGCTCGGGGACGTCGCCGCCGGCGAACCGCCAGTTGTTGCGGAACCAGACCGTGGGGAGCACCGACAGATCTGCGGCCTGTGAGGCCTTGTTCTCGACCGTGATCGTGGCGAGCACTTCGGTCGGCGACGCCTTGGCGTACGTGACCTCCACGACCCAGTACTTGTCCTGGTCGAAGACACCGGTGTCCAGCAGCTCGAACTCGGGGTCCTCGCGGGAACGCCGTGCGTTCTCGTCGAGAAGTCGCTGGTACGGAAACGGCGCCTGGGGATAGTGGTACCGCCAGCGCAGCCACGCGTGGCTCGGCAGTCCGTCCAAGATACCACCAGTAGTCCTTGACGTCCTCGCCGTGGTTGCCCTGCGGGCCGGTGAGCCCGAACATGCGTTCCTTGAGGATGGGATCGGCTCCGTTCCACAGGGCAACCGAGAGACAGAGCTCGTGACGGATGTCGGACAGACCGGCCATCCCGTCCTCGTTCCACCGGTAGGCACGGGACCGAGCGTGATCATGGGGGAAGTAGCTCCAGGCGTCACCGTCGGCGCTGTAGTCCTCGCGCACTGTTCCCCATGCGCGCTCGGACAGGTACGGACCCCACTCGTACCAGGGGTTCGCGTTGAACAGGTCGTCCTCGGCCCTCCCTGAAGCGTCCGCCAGGCGGGCGTGCTCGGCAGTTGACTCCGACGCGGTTTCGGCCACGGTTCCTCCAGTCAACAGAGCGCGCCAGGGCCAGGGTCGACCCGAGACGGCGCCCAACTCGTCGAACAAGCGCCCTGCTCAGCCTAGCCTCCAGCGAGATCCTCACACGCATCTCCCGGCGAGGTCACGACGTTAGTGCGCTGTCGGGCGGTCCGCACCACCCACAGCCGGGTGGTGACCGGGCCGTCAGGCCCAACGAGGAGAGGCGTCATGAAACGATCCAAGTACCGCCCACCCAGGGGTCGAGAATTCACCCGGAGTGTCGAATGCCCGCAGTGACGGATGAGTTCATCTGCGGGTCAGACCCTTCAGACGTGACGCCCACGGCCGAATGTCGCTAGGCTGTTGCCGTTGCCTCTTAAGCAGATAGGGGGCGTGTGACGGGCACGGACAGCGGCCCTTGGCGGGAGATATCCGGTTCTCACGTCTTTCGATCGAAGCTGCGGTCGCCAAGCACGCAGCAGTTGCTTCGTCGTGCCGCGCTGATCGATCACCTGGACCTCTGCACGTCGATGCCGCTCACCGTCGTCGTCGCCCCGGCTGGAACGGGGAAGACGTCGCTGGCCGCAACCTGGGCGGACACGTCGACGTCGCCCACGGCGTGGCTGTCGCTCGACGAGAGCGATCACGACGCCGCCCACTTCTGGACCGGTGTGATCGCGGCCCTCGAAGTAATGATCGGTGAGGAGCTGCCGGACGCACTCACGCTCCTGCATCGCCGGTCCGTCGACGAGGCTGTCGCACGTCTGCTGGACGATCTCGAGGCGATCGACGGACCGCAGTCGACGCTGGTGATTGACAACGCCCACTTGATCGATGACAACACCGAGACCGTGTCATCGCTCGCCGTCTTCCTCCAGCACCTCCCCCTTTGGCTTCATGTTGTGCTCCTGGCGCGGCGTACGCCGTTCCTACCGCTTGCCCGGATGCGCGCGCGCGGCGAGCTCGGCGAGCTCCGCTACGCCGACCTCAGGTTCCCCGACGACGAAGCCGGCGAGATGCTCCGCATCTTTGCCCCGTCACTCGATGAGGACAGCATCCAGAAGGTGATCGCCCGGGCGGACGGTTGGGCGGCCGGCATCCAGCTCGCCGCGCTGGCCGCTCGGTCGACCCGTCGCAGGCTGGATGAGCGACCAGCGGACCGGGAGAACCTCTTCGTCTCCGACTACGTGTGGCGGGAGGTGTTCGCCGCGGAGAGCCCCGACCTGATCGACGCGCTCCTCGACGTTGCCGTGGTGGAGCGGGTCAACCCGAGTCTCGCGATGTGCCTGTCCGGTGTATCCGATGCTCGAGCGCTCCTCTCGGAGGCCGAGTCCCGGGGGCTGTTCGTGACCCGGCTCGGCTCGAGCGACTGGTACGAGATCCACACGCTGGTACGAGAACGGCTCCGCGCTGAGCTCGTCCGGCGTTCGCCGAGCCACGTGGCCGAGCTGCACGTACGCGCTGCTCGGTGGTTCGAGGAGGCCGGCGAGATCGCGCTCGCGCTGGACCAGTGGATCACAGCGGACGAACCTCGCGAGGCTCTGCGACTCCTCGCGGCCAAGGCCACGGCGCTCTACGACTCGGGACGCGAAGCCACGATCACGCGCACGATCGCGGCACTTCCCGCCACAATCGCGGGCAGCGACCTTGACGCGGCGGTGGAGTTTGCCTGGTCGAATCTGCTGGTGAGTCGGCCGGTCTTCCTCCAGGCGGTCGATCGGGCCAGCACCTGGGCGCGACAAGTCCCTGACCTCAGCTCGACGGTTCGCGGCCGGTTGACGATGCTCCAGTCGATCGCTGCGGTGGTGCAAGGCGACTGGTCGCGCGGCGGTGACCTCGCGCGCCAAGCGTTGAGCAGGCAAGGCGGCGGACTGGCCGGCAGATCCGCTGGGCCGCTTCAGCTGGAACATGGTCGCCCGAGACATCGCATTGTCCGAGCGCTGGCAAGCATCGGACGAGATTCGGACACTGCAACATGAGGTGAGCAGCGATCCCGAGCGCCGTTTGTCCTTCGAAGGAATCCGTGCGCTGGGTGAGTCACTCGCCGGGCATCCGGTGGACGCGCTTCGGATTGTCGCCGGGGTCGGTGAGGCGGCCGAGGCGACCAGCATGAGCATCCTTCGGCTCGAGCTGGCCGCGGCCGAGGCGATCGCGCATCGGGAGCTCGGGGACCGCCCCCGCGCGCAGTCGGAGCTCGTCGCGCTGGGCGCGCTCTCCCCGGGTCCGGTCGGGTACGCCAGCCTGCTGGCCGACCTGGAACTTGCGCAGATGCACCTTGATGAGGGGGACATCGAAAAGGCGCAAGCCGCTTTCGCCCGCGCGGTCGAGCTGGTGGAGTCTGACTTCAGGGGTTCTGGCGCCCGAAGCTGGCTCGGTCGGGTTGGCACCGTGGTCGCGCTGGCCGTTGGTGATGTCGACCAAGCGCGCCGCTGGTCGGTCACGGTCGATGATCCGTTCTGGAACCCCATAGGCCGTGCTCGCATCCAGCTGGCCCTGGGCAACAGTTCCGGCGCGCTTTCGTGCAGCGACGAGGCAGCGGCCCGGTGTGCACGCCACGAGGTCATTCGGAGCCTCGTGCGGTCGCGAGCGCTCAAGAGCCATGACGAGTCGGTCGCGCAGGCCGCCGCCGCCGCCGAGTTGGCCTCGGTCTGCGGCTTGGTGCAGACGGTCGCGTCCGAAGGGGCGGAGAGCGTGAGGCTGATGGAGGTGGCCGCGTGGCGGGTGCCCTCGGCGTGGCTGGATCGGGTTCGACGCGCGGCGTCGGCCGCGGGCGCTGCGCGCCTGGAGTCACTTGGCCTGGTCGAGACCTTGACGGATCGGGAGCGCGAGGTTCTCCGACTGCTGCCCAGCCGGCTCACTCTGAGCGAGATTGCCGACGAGCTGTTCATATCGATGAACACGCTCAAGTTCCACCTGAAGGTGATCTACCGGAAGCTCGGCTGCAGCTCAAGGGCTGAGGCGGCGGCTGTCAGCCAAGGCCTCGCGCGGCCACGGCGCTGGACTCAGAAGTCGGAGATCTTGCGTCGCTGAGAGTCGAACTCGGTCGCGGACACGAGTCCCTGCTCCACCAGCTCGGCCACTTCCCGAAGCTGCGCCTCAGGGTCGACAGTCAGAGCGGTGCTCCAGGTGTCGACACTGTTGGCTGACTGCGGCGGTCGCAGGAGGTCCAGACGCTGGTCACGTGACCTCGGCCTACGGCTCATCGTCGCGGCACTCCCTCCCGAGGGTGACGGGCTCGTGTTCAGGCTAACGCCTTCTCTTTCAGGCGGTCGAACTCGACCTGAGTGATGACCCCCGAGTCCAGAAGCTCCTTCGCAGAAGCAATCTGGTCCGCCGATCCACTTCGGCCCGACACCGACCGAATGTACTCGTCGGTCGCGGCGCGAGCGTCCGCCATGTCGCGGGTCTGGCGCTCGGCCATGCCTCGGCCCCGAGCAATCAGGTAGATGATCGCGCTCAGGAACGGCGCGAATACCAGGGCAATCATCCACAGGGCCTTCAACCAGCCACTCAGGTCACTGTCGCGGAACAGGTCTCTGATGATCTGGAACAGAACCATCAGATACATCACGAAGAAGAAGCTCCACACCAACAACCAGAAGAAGTCCCAGAAGTTCACTTCTGCCTCCGCTCACCCATTCGATCGCTCGGCTGTGTTCCAGGTGCCATCGTCCGGTTCCCGGATCGAGTGCGCACCACCCCCGGCCGGGTAGAACGTCCTTGACTGATGCAGACCAGGCGCAAGAATCGGCCCCTCCCCGTGCTCGCGCCAGGAGATCGAGCAGCTCAAGGCGCCGCTGTGCCTGCTGGCCGAGCCGCTGTGCAGTCTCCTGGTCCACCTGCGCATCGCCGTGGAAGTGCTTGTCCGCCAGGTCAGCTCGTTTGATCGCGAGCGCCACGGGATCGGCGGCGCACCGGCTCAGGTACTCCTCGTCCGACTCGCCCCGCCGACGGGTCAGGATGTCGACGAGGTGCACCACGCGCTCATCTCGGACCACCGCGAGCAGGTCGGCCAGCGAGCACTGCCCTTTCTCGACCACGTCATGGAGGAGAGCGGCGGCAACGGTACGGTCGTCGCCGGTCGGCCGAACACGCTCGGCGACGCGCCGAGCGTGCTCGATGTGGAGCCCCCCGAGCTTGGTGCGAAGGTCGTCCAGTAGCCGTGCCGCCACGGCATCGGCCGCGGCAGCGGTAAAGGGCTTCGACTCGCGACGATCAGTAGCAGCATCAGGACCTCTGGCGACGTGGACCGTCACGACTCTGGGGCCGTGGACGAGGTGCCTGGCTCGACGGGTCTGATCGACCAGTGCGGCCTCGATCCGGGCCCGCGGGATGCGTTGGCCTCCCAGCACCAGCCCTCCCGCCCGCTTCGCCGCCGAGGAGAGTGGAGTCGCCCACCGGTCCTCGATCAGCATGACGAGGCCGACTGCGCCCGGCAGGAGGCTGGTGGCAGCCAGGGCGATGTCGTTCTCGCTCAGCAGCCCATCGAGCTCACGGGCGATCACCATGTCTGGCAACGACTCGGAGGCTTCTGGCTCGAGAACTTGTACCTCATGATCACTGCGACGCCTGGTCACGACGACGAGATCGAGAATCCTGATGGCTGCTGTCTCGACCAGCTCGGCAAGCGCGGCCGCGACGCTCCTGAGCGAGGTCATCTCGGGCACGACAACGACGAGGCACTCGACCAGCGATGTGTCGATGCTCCCCGGGTCCACTCCTCGCGGAGGACTCATCCTGGCGGCGCCTGTCCTCGCGTCATCCCGCCATGGTCCCGAATCGTCGGGTGGGCCAGCATCACCCCAGGTGGGGTGATGCCGGACGCCTGTCCCCGTCGAGGACAGCCGCCTCGACGTGCGGCAGAGGTCAGCTGGTGTCGAGCCCACCGGCGACCCGTTCCCGGCCGTCAGCCTTGAGCAGGACACCGGACCGAGTACCGCTGGACGGACTGCCGAGAACGTGGCATTGACCCGGTGAGCGTCACCCGGCGACGAGAAGACCACCCGGTACGGGGTGGTGTCGGATCACCCACCAGTACGTCATCGTCGACCTACCAGTCGTACCTCGCCGCCTCCAGCACCCGTCCCTGGACCCGCGGTCGCTCATGGCTGGAGACACGTGGGACGGCACTCGACTGAAAGGAACAGCATGGCAACCATGACTGTGTGGGCGTTCGACGATGTCGGCGGCGCCGACAAGGCGATCGAAACGCTCAAGAGCCTCCAGCAGCAGCAGCTCATCAAGCTCCAGGATGCGGCCATCGTCACGTGGGAGGTCGGCAAGAAGAAGCCCAAGACGCGGCAGCTGAACAACCTGGCTGGAGCGGGAGCGCTCGGCGGCGCCTTCTGGGGGATGCTGTTCGGCCTCCTCTTCCTCATCCCGCTGCTCGGCGCGGCGATCGGCGCGGCAACCGGTGCTCTGGCCGGTTCGCTGGCCGATGTCGGCATCGACGACAAGTTCATCAACCAGGTCAAGCAGCGGGTAACGCCGGGAACATCGGCACTGTTCGTGCTGACGTCCGATGCCGTCCAAGATCGCGTCCGCGACGCCTTCAAGGACACGTCGCCCCAGCTGATCGCCAGCAACCTGACAGCTGACCAGGAGGCCAAGCTGCGCGAGGTCTTCGTCGAGGAGCAGTCCTGACCGTTGCGCCCAGTGGCCGGAGGTCTGATCACATCGGGAGTCGGAGCGCCGAGCCCGTGCTGGCGCCCGAGGCTGATCAGCGGTCCGCTCAAGGCGGACCCGCACGCGCAGCCTTGACCGACATGTTCACGGGTTGGGCCGGAATCGTCGGTTCCGGTCCGGCAAGCCGCTCATCAAACATGTCCACAGATTCCGTGTTGTGAAAGGATCGAAGTAATAGTGACAACAACTGACTATCCGTCGACTGACCATCAGATGTCGCCCTCCTGGGCTCAGGGCATTAGTTTCTTCGCTGGTGTGTTGTTGATCGTCGGCGGTGGTTTCCAGGCCATCGAGGGGCTGGCGGCCATCGTGAGCGACGAGTACTTCGTGGTGGCGCCGAATTACATCTACACCTTCGACTTGACGGCCTGGGGGTGGATCCACCTCTTGATCGGACTGGCCTTCGTGGCGATCGGCATCTGCTTGCTCCTCGGTCAGGGGTGGGCCATGATCGCTGGGATCGTCGTTGCCTCCATATCGGCCCTGATCAACTTCACCTGGTTGCCCTACCAGCCCTTCTGGGCCATCCTCCTCATCGCAGTCGATCTCCTCATCATCTGGGCGTTGGCATCGGCTCGGGCGCAGTCAAGGACCGCCAACGCTTGAGCCGACGCGCGTCCTGATACCTCCGCAATCTCCGCATGATCGAGGGCTCATGGCCCTCGATCATGCGGGCTGAGGTTGAGCGGCTCCCGATCGTGACGATCGAGCTCGCCGCTTCGGTCCACCGGCTTAGGAACCGGGTGGCGGCACTGAAGCCACGAGCGAGCCAGCGAAGGAGGTTCAGTCACATGACCACCGACCCAACGGTGCATGCACCGTACGTCTCCACGGGGAATCTTCCGCCGACCGAGCAGGTGCGCCTCCTGGTGAACGAGGCGCATGAGCGCTTCCGGGCCAACGCCGAGGGCGACTTGTCACACGTCTATCCGTCGCTGGCAGCGGTAGACCCCGACAGGTTCGGCATCTGTGTGGCGAACACCCGAGGTCTTACGGCCGACGCGGGCGATGCGGACGTCGACTTCACGATCATGAGTGTGGCAAAGCCGTTTGTCTTCGCGCTGATGTGTGGCGTCCACACGCCCACCACCGTTGCCCAGTTCGTCGGTCTCAACGCGACCGGTCGGAGATTCAACTCCGTGTCGGCGATCGAAGACCGTCCTGACGGTAGGACCAACCCGATGGTCAATCCGGGAGCGATGGCCACGGCCAGCATGGCTCCCGGCGGCAACACCGAAGAGAAGTGGCGCTTCCTCCAGGAGGGCTTGTCGCGCTTCGCCGGTCGTGACCTGTCGCTGGACGAGGAGACTTTCGCGTCGGCCTCGTCAACGAACGCCATCAATCACGCCATCGGCGACCTTCTGCGCAGCTACGGCAGGTTGGCAGCCGATTCCGAGGTGACGGTCGACCTGTACACGAGGCAGAGCTGCCTGAAGGTCACCGCTCACGACCTGGCCGTGATGGCGGCAACCCTTGCGTCCGGCGGTGTGAATCCGTCCACGGGTGAACAGGTCGTCGATCAGGTGAGCTGCCGTTGCGCCCTGGTGGTGATGGCGACAGCCGGACTGTACGAGACGTCCGGCGAGTGGCTCTACACCATCGGGCTGCCGGGGAAGAGCGGCATCGGTGGCGGGATCGTCATGGTGTCACCTGGCAAAGGCGGGCTGGGTACGTTCGCACCACGGCTCGACGCGGCCGGCAACAGTGTGAAGGGCCAGCTCGCCGCAGCCTTTCTCTCGCGCCAGCTCGGCCTGGACCTGTTCGTGGCGGCCCCCTAGACGACGATTGCGCCAACGCCGCGGCCTGCGCTCGCGCTCGACGTTACCGACGCCGCGGGCCTGTCCACGAGCCTTCCGGCGTCGGCTCGCCCGGCCGCTGTCGAGTGATTCACCCGTTTCGGGTGATGCGGCTCAAGACCTTGCATCAGTACGGTTTCGCCCAGCATTGGTCCCGGGCCGTCACCGGGCATGTCGGAGGTTGCACGATGGACCACTATCCCCCGATCGCCGAGCACGGGCTCATCGGTGACCTGCAGACCGCCGCGCTGGTGTCCACCGACGGTACTGTCGACTGGTTCTGCTGCCCTCGGTTCGACTCCCCCAGCGTGTTCGCGTCGCTGCTCGACCGCGAGCGCGGCGGATACTTCCGGATCGCCCCGGAGGGCGGCGATTATGTCACCAGGCAGCTCTACTTCCCCGATACGGCCATCCTGATCACCCGGTTCCTTACCCCCGACGGTGTGGGGGAGGTGATCGACTTCATGCCCGTCGAGGACGCGCAACGCGCCACCGACCGGCATCGTTTGGTTCGGGCCGTGCGGTGCGTACGCGGTCAGATGCGTTTCGTGGTGGACTGCGCGCCACGATTCGACTATGGCCGACAGACCCACGACCTGGACATGACCGACCACGGCGCGGTCTTTCGCACCTCCGACGTTCAGCTCACCCTGCATGGACCGGCCGGCATCGAACGCCACGGCAGTGACGTGCGGGCGACCATAGCCCTGGAGGCAGGGCAGGTGGACGGGGTGGTGTTGGAGTCGGCCGCCCATGATTCCCCGCGGCGCTGGGCGGGCGAGGAACTGCTGACCCTGTTCACCGACACCGCACGATTCTGGCGCGGTTGGTTGGCCCGTTCCACCTACCGTGGCCGCTGGCGGGAGATGGTTGCCCGCTCGGCGATCACGCTCAAGCTGATGACCTACGCCCCCACCGGCGCGCTGGTGGCCGCCCCCACCGCTGGACTGCCGGAGCAGGTCGGGGGGGAACGCAACTGGGACTACCGCTTCACCTGGATCCGGGACGCCTCCTTCTCGATCCATGCGCTGCTCGGGCTGGGGTTCACCGACGAGGCTTTGGCGTTCATGGGCTGGCTGAACGACCGCGTCGATGAGCAGGCGGGCTCCGACTCGGGACCGTTGAAGATCATGTACCGAGTCGACGGCTCATCCGACCTGGACGAGCAGACCCTCGACGACTTCGAGGGCTACGCCGGCTCCAAGCCGGTCCGGATCGGCAACGGCGCCGCCGACCAGCTCCAGCTCGACATCTACGGGGAAATGCTGGACTCGATCTGGCTGGCCGACCGGCACGGGATCCGAGTCGGCCACCCCGGCTGGACCAAACTTTCCCAGATCGCCGACTGGCTGTGCGAGCACTGGGACCAGCCCGACGAGGGCGTCTGGGAGACCCGCGGCGGCCGTCAGAACTTCACCTACGGCCGTCTCATGTGCTGGGTCGCCCTGGATCGTATGGTCCGCCTGGCCCGCGAGCATGGCCGGCCCGCCGACCTGGCCCGCTGGATCAGCGAACGTGACCGGATCTACCACCAGATCATGGACCACGGCTGGAACCCGCAACGCCGCGCCTTCACCCAGCACGACCAGACCGACGTGCTGGATGCCTCGCTCCTGATGATGCCGCTGACCGGGTTCGTAAGCCCCAACGACCCGATGTGGCTGTCGACCCTGGACGCCATGGACGCCGAGCTCGTGTCCGACAGCCTTGTGTACCGCTACAACCCCAGCGCCTCCCCTGACGGGCTGCTCGGCGAGGAGGGGACGTTCTCGATCTGCACGTTCTGGTACGTGGACGCCCTGGCCCGTTCGGGCCGTCTCGAACAGGCGCGGCTGACGTTGGAGAAGATGTTCACCTACGCCAACCACCTCGGCTTGTATGCCGAGGAGATCGGGCTCACCGGTGAGCAGCTCGGAAACTTCCCCCAGGCGTTCACCCACCTCTCCCTGATCAATGCCGCTCTCAACCTCGACCACAAGCTCGACCACGGCACCGACCTGTTCATGGGTCCCGTGTCCCCGTCGGCGGACCGCTGATCAGCGGAGGACCGCTCAGTGGGCTCCGCGATCGCCGCCAGTCCATGCTTTAACAGACAGCAGCATCATCGCGCCCGACGCGATGTCACCGCCGAACCGGAGCTGAACCCGGAGTCCCCCCAACACGGCAAGTCGCCCGGCGTCTCACTCACAAAGGCAACTGTCGCGGCCGCCGCACTAGCTGACGATACGCATCTCGTGTGGGGTCTGGTTGAGGCGACGTCCACCCTCGCTGGTGACGGTGACGATGTCCTCGATGCGGACGCCGAAGCGGTTCGGAAGATAGATGCCGGGTTCGATCGAGAAGCACATGCCGGGTTGGACGAGGTGTGTCTCGCCTTCGACCATGTACGGCGGCTCGTGGGTCGTGATGCCGATCCCGTGTCCCGTCCGGTGGATGAAGTACTCTCCGTAGCCGGCTTCGGCGATGACGGCTCGCGGGACCCGGTCCACCTCCTGGCACTCGATTCCGGGCTTGACGGCCTCGAAGCCCGCCTGCTGGGCGAGTCGCACGATCTCGTGCACGTCCCGCTCCTCCTGACTGGGCTCGCCGACGTGCACCGTCCGTGTCGTGTCCGACCCGTATCCGTACTTGAGTCCACCGAAGTCGAGAACCACCATGTCGCCGTCCTCGATCACCCGGTCGCCGATCTCGTGGTGGGGGTTGGCGCCGTTCGGCCCGGAACCTACGACGGTGAAGTCCACCTGCGAGTGTCCGAAGCGCCGCAGCAGCTCGGCCAGGTCGCCGCCCACCTCGGTCTCGCTGCGCCCGGCAAACCGAGCCTTGACGATCTCCTCGTACGCTTGGTCGGCCGCCGCGGCCGCCGACGCCAACCGCTCGATCTCCGCAGTCGTCTTTGATCGCCCGGAGCATCGGGAGATCGCTCGTCATCGAGACGTAAGACGACCGCGGCAACTGGCGCTGCAGACCGAGCAGGTGCATCGCCCAGGCCGAGTCCGACACGGCATAGCGGCCGCTCTCGGCCAGCAGCTTCGCCGTCGCCTCGTACGGGTCGCTACCGTCCGTCCAGTCCACCAGACCGAGGGTCGAGGCACCGGCGGCGTTCTCCGCGTCCGGACGTTCCAGCCTGGGAACGATCATGGCCGGCTCGCCGTCGACCGGGATCACGAGCATGGTGATGCGCTCGGTGATCGCGACGGGCGCGTAGCCCGTGAGATAGATCAGGTCGGGGCCGGGGGTCACCAGGAGTCCGGCGAGACCAGCCTCCTCGCCGGCCCGTGCCGCGCGCTGTCTCCGCGCGGCGTAGTCGTCCGCGGTGAACGGGGCCGGCGCAGTCCGGCTGAGCTGATCGGTCATCGGCAGTCCTCAGCTAGCGGTCGGAGACGGCGGCCGCGGGGTCGGGGGTCGCGGTCGCGGTGGTGGGCAGCGTGTGGCTGACCGCTGCGGCGGACGCGGCGGCGTCGTGGAGGGTGCCCTGGGCCGCGCGATGACGGCCCATGACCACGGCCATCAGGACCCCGGCCACACTGAAGACGGCCATGACCCAGGAGGCGGTGCCGAGTCCGGCGGACAGGGCTTCCGCGGGTTCAGCACCGGCAGCAGTCTGCCGGCCGATGACCGAGCTGTAGATGGACGCGGCGAGGGCGGTCGCCACGGCGGCCCCGACGTAGCGGGCCATGTTCGACACGCCCGAAGCCTCGCCGACCTGGTTGGCCGGGACCGCGGCGGTCGCGGCTGACGATGCCGGACCGTTGGACAGCCCCATGCCCACGGCAACGGCGATCAGCGGCAGGACGAAGGCCGCGTACCCCCACGAGCTCTGGTTGATGCCGACGACCGCGAATCCGACGGCGGTGATCGCGAACCCGGCGCCGACCACGGACCGACCACCGAACTTGGCCGCCAGCTTGGGGACGAGAGGTGCCACCGCCACCAGCCCGGCCGTGGCCGGCAGCGTGGCGAGACCGGCTTGCAGTGGGCTGAATGCGAGGGTTGCGGGGTCCTGGAGGTAGAGGCTGAACAGGTACATGAGCGCGTTGATCGTGCCTGCGCCGATCAGGATTGCCACCGTGGAGCCGACCAGGACCCGGTTCCGGAGCAGCGCGAGATCGAGCAGCGGAACCTTGACCCGTTTCTCCACCGCGACGAAGCCGACTCCTGCGGCGATACCCACGGCCAGGCAGCCCAGCGTCGCCAACGAGGTCCAGCCCCACTCGCTGCCCTCGCTGAGCGCGAGGATCACGGGGGCCAGGGTGAGGGCGACCAGGATGGTGCCGGCGATGTCGATGGAACGGGGACGGTCCGGGTCGCGCGACTCCGCCACCGTGGCGGCGGTGATCACGATGCACACCACGCCCACCACGGCATCCACCCAGAAGAGTCCCTGCCAGCCGGTCACCTCCACGAGCACGCCGCCCAGCAGCGGCCCGGCCGCCGCACCGACGGCCGCCGCGGCACCCCACAACGACACGGCACGCAGCTGAGCCTGTCCGCTGTTGGCGACGGACAGCAGGCTCAGGCCACAGGCCAGGATGGTCGCCCCGGCCGCGCCCTGGATCATCCGGCCGGCGATCACCATGCCGCCGGTCGTCGACAACGCGATCAGCACGCAGGACGCTACGAACAACAGCAGCCCCAGCTGGAAGATCCGCTTCCGGCCGAAGACGTCACCCAGCGATCCGGAGGTGATGATCACGGCCGCACCGACGAGTGAGTAGCCGGTGACGGCCCACTGCAAGGTGTCCACCGACATACCGGTGTCCTGGCTGATCGCCGGCAGCAGGATGCTCACCGCGGACGTGTTCGCGTTGACGACGAGGGTGGAGAGGCAGGTGGCGGCCAGCACGCCTCCGGTCTTCGCCGCGGTCTGGGTGGTGCTCATCGGAGCCCTGGCCGATCGAGCGGTGTCACGATGCGGTGGCTTCGGCGTAGCGCTGGAGGAAGAGGGCCTGCACCAGAGCCATGTCGGCGATCTCGCGCGGGTCGACACTCTCGTTGGGGCGCGGATCAGGCAGACGTGGTCGTGCGACCGACCGGCGCTGCCCCCCGGCCGCTGAGTCGACTGCCGACACTCGTGTCCTCCTTCGATGACGAAGACACCGCTCGCCTACCCTGCCGGTGTGACCGGGTCGCGAAACGGCTGATCAAGGACGAGAGTGCTCCTCCTAGGAGGGAGCTCGCATCACCCGCGAAGGGGTGGATTTCCGGGCATATCGCGGGTCGAGACGTCGGAGCCAACGACGTCCCCACCCGCGGGCTCCGCACCCCTTCCGCGCCGCCCACTATCCGGCCAGGTCGATCAGGACGGAGCGCCCGCTGCCACCGCCGTGACGCGACGTCGCCAATGAGCCTTCCGTGGAAGCTCGAGCGTGCCCGACCGGCGCCACGCTTCGCTCACCCAGCACGTTGTCGAACCGCGCAGCTATTCCCGCGAGGTTTCCTCTGTCGGTGGCGACTGGGCGTCGAGTTGGGCGCTGACGGCTCGGTGGACATTCCCGTGGATCTTGTCGGTCCCGATCAGGTCGAGAATGCCGTCCTTGCCCAGCGTGGTGCTCACGGCGGGCTTCACGCGGGCCAGTCGCAGCGTGATGCCTGACTGCTTGGTGAGACCGACGATCTCACCAAGTTTCGCCGAACCCTGGGAGTCGATGTAGTCGATGCCCTCACAGTCCAGCACCATTCCGGTAAGATCCGGGGTCGAGTGGATCAACTCTCGAACGCGGTCCTCCAAGGCGTCGGAGGTGGCGAAGAACAGGCCCCCGTCGAGTCGAAGCACCACCACCTCCGGAACCTGCTCGTCGTCGGGATGCTCGCCCAGCTCACGGAACACTTGGGTGCCGGGTTCGCGCCCGAGGATCGGCATCTCGGGGTGAGTGGCTACCGAGATCAGCCAGAGCAGCGACAGGCCGATCCCGATCACCACCCCGGCGAGAACGCCGAACAGCAGCGTGCCGAGGATCGCCGCGATCGCGATCCAGAAGTCGAATCGCTGCACCCGAGCCAGCCGGCGCATCTCGGGTACGTTCATCATCCCCATCACGACCGCCTCGATGATCAAGGCCGCCAGCACCGGCTTCGGCAGGTCGGAGAAGAGCGGCGCCAGGAAGAGCAGGGTCAGGAGCACCGTGACGCCGGAGATCAGAGAGGCCAAGCCCGTCCGCGCCCCGGAGTGGTCGTTCAGCGAGCTTGCCGAAAGGCTCGTCGAGACCGGCATGCCCTGGAACAGGCCGGCTCCGGTGTTGGCCATCCCTTGGGCCACCGACTCCTGGTCGATGTCGATCTGATAGCGGTGCTTGGCCGCGAACGCTCGCGCATCACCGGCGGTCTGGGAGAAACCGATCAGCACCAGGGCCACCGCCGCCACCGCCGCGGTGCCTGCGTGATCCCACATCAGCCTGAGGTCGGGGATCTCGAGCGAGGGCAGCCCTCGCGGTACGGCACCGACCAGCGCCACGCCGCGCTCGCCGAGGTCCAGCAGCCACGATGCCAGCAGCCCACCGACGACGAGCACCAGGGCGCCCGGAACGCCAGGGGCGATCCGCCGCAGACCGAAGACGACGACCAGTGCTACGGCGCCGACCCATGCCGTCGCCGGGTGGATCTGACCCAGGGTCCCGAGCCACGACCACAGCTCCTGGAACGAGTTGGATCCGCTCGCCTCGGTGCCGGTCAGCTTCGGCAGCTCACCGATCACCACGTCGATCGCCGCCCCGAACAGGAAGCCGGTCACCACCGCGCGCGACAGGAACTGGGCGATCCAGCCCATCCTCAGCACTGCGAGCAGGAGGAACAGCACCCCGGACGCCAGCGTGATCCCGGCGACGAACGACGCCACATCCTGCTGGCTGGTGAGACCCGCCGCCAGGACCGCACCGGCAGCCACGGCCGCGAGCCCCGAACTGGGCCCCACCGAGAGCTGCCGGCTGGTCCCGAAGATCGCGTACAGGATGGCGCCCGCGGCGGCCGCGTACAGGCCGTTCTGAAGTGGAACTCCGGCGATACCGGCGTACCCGAGGTTCTTCGGCACGATCAAAGCCGCGACCGTCACGCCAGCGATCACATCGCCGCGCAACCAGCGTTCGGTCGTAGGAGCGAATCCAGCCGACGAATGGGCACCAGGCGGCCGATCCGGCGGCTTCCGGGGCGCCCTCGGATGGCAGCGAGGTCACCAAGAACGGCTACGCGCCTGTCGAGGCGGCGCCGGCCTTCGCGTCCTGCTCGATCTCCTCGACGTCTGCCTTCAGCTGCTTCTTCTGAACCTTCTCGGCTCGGCGCATCTCCCGCTCGATCTTCGCGCCCATGTCCGACACGCCGACCACGACCAGCCCGGCCTGACCGGTGTCCAGGTACTCCCCGAGCTCCTTGAGGTCGGCACGGCTCAACCCGCCGGCGGCGTGTCCCGCCACCGCACCCAACACTGACCCACCCGCCGTGGTGGCCGCGAGCAGTCCGCCGCCGATCGCCGCGAAGGGAAACAGCGCCACGACCAGGCCAGTGGCCAGTCCAACGCCGCCACCGAGCACACCGCCGACCCGCGTCGGTGTCTCGTGCTTGCGGACGATCTTGACCTTGTTGTTGTCGCGCCGGTGGATCACCGCCGCGTCGTAGGCGTCGATCAGATCGGCCTCGGTATGCAAGTCCTTGATCAGCTCGTAGTCGGCCTCCGCCGCCTCCACATCGGCGTACACGCCGACGAGGACGATGAACGTGTCGATTGCCATCCCGTTCTCCTGACTGTCTCGGCCCGCCCGACGACATGATCGGTTTGGTCGTCGGAACTTCACTCTGTGATCAGCCGGCGGGGTCGGCCGCCATGATTGTGTCAGGTTCTCCCGGGCGGAGCCATGCATTCGGCTACTCCGTAGCAGTCCACGTAACACCTCGCCAGCACCGCCGAACGGGTCGCTACCCTGCTGTACTGATCCTGTCTAGGAACTCGCGTTGACGTCGGGATCTTGGCGGCGGGGCGCAGCGGACGGTTCCGGAACCGTCGTGCGTTGTCCTATCGCACGCAGCATCTCCACCAGCACGGAGTGAACGCGATCGGCCCCTTCGATCTGTTCGTCGGGTAGCACGTGAGCGAGAGTCCGCGGAACGAGCAGTACCGCACGGTCTTGCCAGCCGCCCAGGCCTCCGTGGGCGCCGACGAGTGGCTCGAAGGCAGCGACGTCGAGGGTGACGTCGTCGACCCGGCTGTTGAGATAGAGATCCGGGGCCTCCGGCATCACCACCGCACGCCGGAGCACCCGGGCAGCATGGTCTCCGTACACCCGAAGGGGATCCACACCGGTTACCTCGCCGGTGTCGAGACGGTGGCGGCCGCCCGCACCGATGGCCCACGGCAGACCTGCGGAGTCCAGACCGGCGATGAAGCCGATGCCTTCGTGTGCGCACAGGCCGGGGATCAGGTTCGGCCAGCGCTGTTGCAGGTCCTCCAGGGTGAGCCGGGCAGCGGAATGCACGTAGAGCAGGCCAAGATTTCCCGAGCCCAGCACCGAGACGTCGGCTTCGGACTCGGCGTCCTGACTGACGTGTCGACTGCTGGCGGCGGCGGCACGACCAGCGGCGCGACCGGTGAGTCCGCTGCCCGAGAGGCCTCCAGCCAGGCTCTCCACCCGGCCCCACGTCTCCACCGGAGCCGCCAAGAGGTCGACGTCCTGATGCATCAGCTGGGTGCAGAGGTCACCGAGGTCGGCGCCGAAGCGGTCGTGGAAGGTCTGTCCCTGGGACTGGCCGTGATCAGAGAGCACCACGATGTGGTAGCGCCGGGCCGCGTGACCGGCCAGCCGCTCGAGCGTCGCCAGGACCCGGTCCAGGCCGTCCAGTGCGGCTAGCGACTCGGGGCGGAACATGCCGGCATGATGGGCGATCTCGTC
>CAWBKR010000007.1:0-500832 GCA_963789345.1 uncultured Actinomycetota bacterium
GTGATCAGCTACGACGTCCGCGGGGCCGTGCGCTCGTTCTCCGGCTACGACGAGTTCTACTGGGACGCCACCGGCTTCGAGTGGAACGCCACCTTCAAGCAGGTCGACATCAGCGCCGAGGTGCCGGGCGGAGCCCAGCAGTTGACCTGCTACGTCGGCGCAGTGGGCAGCAAGCAGACCTGCTCCAACCGGATCAACTCCGACAAGACGGCGGAATTCAGTGCGAGCAACATCCCGCCCGGTGAGGGGGTGACGATCGGCGTCAAGATCACGTCCGGACTCGTGGCGAACAATCAGCCCATCCTCGAGCCCGACGGTTCGCAACTCACCGCGGCCGAGCGGACCGGCCTGATCGCGCTGGGTGTCGGAGCGGCGGTGCTCACCATCGGCGTCATCCGCTCGTCGGGTTCCTCTGGTGGCGAAAGAACGGGCGCGACCAGCGCTACGCCGGTCTCGCGCCGGGCACGACACCCCTCGCCGGGCAGGCCGCTCACGTCGTGACCAACGATCCCGACATCGTCATCCCGGTGGCCTTCTCCCCGCCGCACATCCCCGTGGCGGAGGCCGGGCTCCTGGTCGACGGCCAGGTCGACACCCGGGAGACTGCGGCCACCATCATCGACCTCGCCGTACGCGGGGCGGTGACCGTGCAGAGCACCGGTGACGACGACTTCCGCGTCACCCTGGTCGATCCGAACCGGGCCGCCGCCCCGCACGAGATGGTCCTGCTGAACGCCCTGTTCTCCGGCCAGCCGCCGGGTGCCGTCGCCGATCTGTCGGCCCAGGGCAGCCTGACCACCGCCCACAAGGCCCTCGAGACGTCGGTCCGCAATCAGGTCGCGAGCCGCGGCTGGTTCCGCAAGGTGCCGTCGGCCACGGCGACCGGCGGGATCGGGTTCGGGGCGATCGCGTTCATCTTCTTCGGGATCTTCGCCGTCGGCGTCTGGGTGCTGTGGATCGTGCTCCCGCTGCTGCCGGTGATCATCACCCTGCTGGTGATCCGCTTCAAGCTCCGGCGCGGGCAGCGGACGGCCGACGGGCGAGCGGTGACCGACCAGATCGAGGGTTTCCGCACCTACCTGGCCACCGCCGAGGCCGATCAGCTGCGCTTCGAGGAGGGGGAGGACATCTTCTCGAAGTACCTGCCCTGGGCGATCATCTTCGAGCTGGCCGACCGATGGGCCAAGATCTGCGGCGACCTGGTGGCGATGGGGCGGCTACCGAACGAGGTGCCGTACTGGTACGTCGGCAACTACAACCTGGCCGCCTTCAACACCGGATTCATCACCAGCAGCCTCACCACCGCGGCCACGCCGGTGCCCTCCGCGGGCAGCAGCGGTACCGGTTTCGGCGGCGGCAGCTCGTTCGGCGGGGGCGGCGGCTTCTCCGGCGGTGGTGGTGGTGGAGGTGGAGGCGGCAGCTGGTAATCCGCCCGAGCTTGCGAGGGCGCCGAGCGAGTGGAAGATCCGCGACGGCGGGCGTCCTCTTGAGGATCTGGAGCGAGCGGACGATCAGCGAACGCCGACGAGATCGACCACGAAGATCAGCGTTTCGCCGGGCTTGATGACGCCGCCGGCCCCGCGGTCACCGTAGGCGAGATGCGGCGGAATGGTCAGCTGGCGACGACCACCGACCTTCATCCCGGCGACACCGGAGTCCCAACCCTGGATGACCCGGCCCGCACCGAGCGGGAAGTCCAGCGGTGTCCCGCGGTTGTACGAGGAGTCGAACTCCTCGCCGGTGCTGTGCGCCACTCCGACGTAGTGGACGCTCACCTGTGCGCCCGCCGTGGCCTCGGCACCCTCCCCGACGGTGAGATCGACCACCTCGAGGTCACGAGGCGGTGGCGAGAGGGGAAAATCGACTTCCGGTTTCTCGGCTGGTTTCTCGGTCATGGCGACCCAACCTAGCCGTCGCCATGGCCTACCTAGAGGTCGGCTCGGGGTGACGCCGGGGAAGTGCCCGATGGTGGTCGGGCGCCCGAACGCCGATGCTAGGCCCATGACCGCCACGTATGAGCATCCCAGCCTTCGCCTTCCCGTCACTCCCGAGCAGCGCGACCGGGCCGAGAACTGGTTGCAGGAGGCGTACGCCGACGGCCGGATCAGCGAGTTCGAGTTCGACCGTCGGATCGGGCAGGTGATCTCGGCAGGAACCCGCCGGGAGCTCAACGAGGCGTTCTTCGGCCTGGTCCAGGTGACCGTTCCGTCTCAGGCGCTGGGTGTCCATCCCGCCTACCAGCCGCTGGTCCGACCCGAAACCCGCCTCCAAGCCGGTCGCGGCGTGGCGGCGATCGCGCACTTCTCGCCCTTCCTGTTATGGCTGCTCGGTCCGGTCCTGGTGTTCGCGCTGACCCAGCCGGGCACCTACGCGCGCCGCGAGGCCGCGAAGGCCTTCAACTTCCAGCTCATCTCCGCGGTCGCCTTCATCGGCACCACCATCGTGGCCGCCATCACCGAACTCTCGATCTTCGGGTGGATCCTTCCGCTGATGTTCGTCGGTTGGTTGGTGCTCACCATCGTCGGCGGTGCGAAGGCCCTGCAGGGCGAGGACTGGAAGAACCCGATCAAGCACGTGATCAAGCTCGAGGCCCTGTCGGAGCGCGAGCGTCGCTGACTCGGAAGAAAGCTGACCGCGCGGGCGTTCGCTAACGGTAGAGTGGGAAGCTGCACAACTTCATAGGGGGTGATCGGTTTCGACTCGGGTCGGTAGACCCAGGAGAAGCGGGCCGAGAAGCCAAGGTCAACTCGTTAATGTTCCTTGGAAACCAACAAGTGCCGATTCTAAGCGCACTCAGTTCGCTCTCGCTGCCTGAGCAGTGATCGAACGGTCAGACCGGGCGTGCCTCCGTCCCGGATCCTGGCCTCATCAAGGAGGCTCACCGGTCAGGACACGTCTCAGGGCCTGATCGGAACATGAACTGAGGCTGGGCCTGTCTGCGACGTGCTGGTGCGAGCGCAGGGGCCGAGAGAACGCCTAGCCAGCTGCGCCCGGAGAAGTCCTGGATCGTCGCTCGAGGACGCGGGTTCGATTCCCGCCACCTCCACTCAGTTCAATGTGCGATTGTGCACTCGAGGAGCCACCCGTCGAGGGTGGCTCCTTGTGGTTCACCGCCGATCATCGCCGGAATGTTCGCGCCCGCGGACCGGTTGTGGTGACGATGACTCTCTCCGATCTTGCCGCGACCAGGGCCGATGCGGCGGTCCACGACCCGCTGTCGCTCTCGGTCCTCGATTTGATTCCCGTACGCACCGATCAGTCCACGGCGCACGCCCTGCGCGCCAGCGTCGCGCTCGCCCAGGCAGCGGACCGGGCCGGCGCCAAGCGGTTCTGGGTCGCCGAACACCACAACATGCCGGCCGTGGCGGCGACCAACCCGCCGGTGCTGATCGCGCTGATCGCCGGGGCCACACAACGCATCAGGGTCGGCTCGGGGGGCGTCATGCTGCCCAACCACGCGCCGCTGGTCGTGGCCGAACAGTTCGCGCTGCTGGAGGCGGCCTATCCGGACCGGATCGACCTCGGCATCGGTCGAGCGCCCGGGAGCGACCCCGTGACCAACTGGGCGCTGCGGCACGGCGGTCCCGAGACGGCCGATCCCCAGCGCTTCGACGAGCACGTCGCGAATCTGCTCGCGATGCTGAGCCCGGAGGGCGCCGCCCTGTCCGTGCAGGGCGAGGTGTACCCGTTGCGGGCCACCCCGCAGGCGGTGCGGACTCCGGACGTCTGGCTCCTGGGCTCGTCGGACTTCTCGGCCCGCTTGGCGGCCGAGCGTGGACTCCCGTACGTCTTCGCGCACCACTTCTCGGGTCGCGGCACCGCCGAGGCCCTCGATCTGTACCGGTCGACCTTCAGAGCCACGGAGCAGCTGCCCGAGCCGAAGACGTTCTTGACCGTCAACGTGGCGGCGGCCGACACCCGGTCCGAAGCCGAGCGCCTGGCGCGGCCCCAGCTGCTGGCCATGCTGGCCTTGCGTACCCGCGGTGCGTTCGGCCCGATCGCCACGGTCGAACAGGCCGAGCGGACCGAATTGCCGGCCGCCCACCAAGGGCTGGCCGAGGAGATGAGGAGTCGCTGGGTGATCGGCACACCGGCCGAGGCTGCCGACCAACTCCGTGCGCTGGCCGCCACCTTCGGCGTGGACGAGGTGATGATCAACCCGGTCGCCGGTGCGTACGAGCACGAGCCGCTCGACCGGGTGCCCGGCCGGGAGCGGACCGTCGAACTGATGGTCGAGGCCCTCCGGCCTACCGGCTGAGTCAGGCGACGCCGGAACCGAGGTGAAGTTCCGGAAACCAACCCGAAACGTCGGCGGAATCGAGCCGTAGTGAACGTGGGCGAGAGTGAGGACACGGTCGGGGGATCGTCGCGTGTCCACGAGGAAGTTCGCCCATGTCACAAGAGATCTCGACCGAAGCCGCTCACGAGCACCACGCGTTGGTCGGCAGTGATGCGACCAAGGAGACGCTCGAGGACTACACCCTCCGCTTCGCCCCGCGCCACTACCGACGCTGGTCCCCGGGCGTCGTCGCCATCTCGGCCCTGGGCGGCATCGCCTATCTGGCCGACTTCGCCATCGGCGCCAACATCGGCATCGCGTACGGAACCACGAACGCCTTGTGGGGCATCGCCGTCTTCGCGGTCGTGATCTTCCTGACGGGCTTCCCGGTCGCGTACTACGCCGCGCGCTACAACATCGACCTGGACCTGATCACGCGCGGCAGCGGCTTCGGGTACTACGGATCGGTGGTGACCAACATCATCTTCGCCACCTTCACGTTCATCTTCTTCGCACTCGAAGGCTCGATCATGGCGCAGGGGCTGCTGCTCGGCCTCGGAATTCCGTTGTGGGCGGGCTACGCCGTCTCGACCATCATCATCTTTCCGTTGGTGATCTACGGAATGAAGGTCCTCTCCAAGCTGCAACTGTGGACGACGCCGCTGTGGCTGTTGCTCATGGTCATCCCGTTCGCGTACCTGCTGATCAGCCATCCGGAGTCGGTCGAGACCTTCTTCGCCTACCAGGGCGAGGACGGCCTTGGTCAGCCGAGCCTCGGTTCGGTCATGCTCGCGGCGGGTGTCTGCCTGTCCCTGATCGCGCAGATCGCCGAGCAGATCGACTACCTGCGCTTCATGCCGCCGCGGACGCCGGAGAACAGCCGCCGGTGGTGGGCGGCGATGATCTTGGCCGGACCTGGCTGGGTGATCTTCGGGGCCGCCAAGCAGGTCATCGGCCTGTTCCTCGCGGTCTACATCATCGCCGCCTTCGCCGACGGCGCGGAGACTGCGAACCAGCCGGTGTACCAGTTCCTCGAGATCTATCGCGACATGATGCCGGCCTGGTTGGCGGTGACGCTGGCGGTGATCTTGGTCGTGATCAGCCAGATCAAGATCAACGTCACCAACGCGTACTCGGGTTCGCTGGCCTGGACGAACTCCTTCACCCGCATCACCAAGCGCTATCCGGGACGAATCGTCTTCCTCGCGGTCAACCTGTTCATCGCGCTGGTGTTGATGGAGGCCAACATGTTCGACTTCCTCAACACGATCCTCGGCTTCTACGCCAACTGCGGGATGGCCTGGGTGGTCACGGTGGCCTCCGACATCACGTTCAACAAGTACCTGCTGAAGATCTCACCGCTCAAACCGGAGTTCCGCCGGGGCATGCTCTACGCAATCAACCCGGTCGGCTTCGGCTCGATGCTGATCGCCGCCGGGATCTCGATCCTGGCCTTCTTCGGAGCGCTGGGGCCGGCCATCCAGCCCTTCTCACCGCTGGTGGCCATCGGGCTGGCCCTGGTGCTCACGCCCATCCTGGCCCTGGCCACCAAGGGCAGGTACTACCTGCGCCGCACCGACGACGGCATCGACCTACCCATGTACGACGAGCACGGGAACCCATCGGACTACGTGCTGACCTGCCACGTCTGCCGGCAGGAGTACGAGCGGCCCGACATGACGGCTTGCCAGACCCACGACTCGGTGGTCTGCTCGCTGTGCCTCAGCACCGACAAATTGAAGGATCACGTCCTTCCGGCTCAGCCGGTGCCGGCGAAGGAGTCGTCGCTGACCTGATCGGAGCGCTTGAGACGCACGAGCAGTCCGCTGATCAAGGGCGAGACTGATTCGGTGCATGTGCCCCCATTGGCGATTCCCGTCCGGAAGATCGGTCGTCGCACCTTCGACTTCTCCCGCCAGATCGCGGTGATGGGGATCGTCAATCGCACGGCGGACTCTTTCTACGACCAGGGCAGCACCTTCGCGCTGGAGACGGCCATCGCTGCGGCGTTGGGGGCGGCCGTGGCGGGAGCCGGCTTCGTGGACATCGGTGCGGTGCCGTTCTCACCGGATGCCGCTGCTGTGTCTCCGGCCGAAGAGATCGACCGGCTCGTGCCGGTGATCGAGGCGGTCGTGGCCGCGTCCGACGTCGTCGTGTCGGTCGACACCACCCGGTCTGCGGTCGCGCAGGCAGCCCTGGCCGCGGGTGCCGCGATGATCAACGACACCAGTGGGCTGCAGGATCCTGCTCTCGCCGAGGTCGTGGCCGGTTCCGCGTCCACCTTGGTGATCACCCACAGCCTTGCGACGCCGGGCGAGCACTGGCCTCGGCCGCAGTACGGCGATG
This sequence comes from uncultured Actinomycetota bacterium, assembly GCA_963789345.1. Classification (GTDB taxonomy): domain Bacteria; phylum Actinomycetota; class Actinomycetes; order Propionibacteriales; family Propionibacteriaceae; genus Microlunatus. The sequence goes on from CAWBKR010000007.1 coordinate 6,626, forward strand.
TCGTCGCCGAGGTCCGTACGCGTCTCGCGGCTCTGGTCGAGGTGGCCATGTCATTCGGCGTCCCCGAAGAGCGGATCGTCATCGACCCCGGTCACGACCTCAACAAGAACACTCTGCACTCACTCGAGCTCACCCGGCGCCTGGACGAGATCGCCTCCCTCGGGCTGCCCGTGCTGGCGGCCGTCTCGAACAAGGATTTCGTCGGGGAGGCCACCGGCCTGGACAAGGCGGACCGGGGCGCCGCCTCCATCGCCGCCGCGACAGTCTGCGCCCTGCAAGGTGCACGAATCCTGCGGATGCACGACGTCACGGCAGCTGTCCAGGCGGCAACCATGACCGAGAACGTCCTGGGCGTACGGGACCCCATTTACCTGCGCCACAACGTCGCCCGCTGACGCAGCGCCAGATAGCGGTGCCAGTACTCCTGTGCCTCAAGGAGGAGCTGGTCTCGGAGGTCTGGGCCGGTAAGACTTGGACCGACCCGGTCGCACGCGGCTGGCATGCTGGGCTCTGACCGCTTCCATGCGCCATCACAACGCACACCGGCGGAGGATCTGAGTGCTCGTCGTTCACGCCTGCTGGCTGGTGGATGCCGCCGGTTCCCGGTTGGGCATCTGGGGCGAAGACTCCACTCGGCCGACGATCCCGGTCCGGCGCCCGGGTCGTCGTCCGCGGACACAGCCGCACCCGTACGCGGCGGTCTGGCCCGACCTCCTCGCGCTCTTACCGCTGGTTCCGGCGGACGCAGGCCACCAGACCGCGACACTGACACTGCCGACCACGGGAGGCGGACCGGTTTCCTCGCCCGAGCTGATTCGTGACGAGACGAGGACGGCCACCGACGACGTACGACTTCAGCCTTGGCGGGTGCCGATCCTCGAGGTCGATGCGGACCTCGGGCTCGCCCTGCTGCGTGAGCTCGACCCGGAGATCGTCTGGGGCGCGTCCGTCGTTCACCTGGCCGAGGTCGCGGCCTTCGCGACAGACCTCGTCGATCGCGGACGCGTGCTTCCGGTGGCGCTCACCGATCCGCCGCGGGCGCTCTGGCGTCCGGTGCTCGCCGGGCCCGATGCGGCCTGGGCGCGAGTACTCGCGTCGGCGGTGCCGGCACCGGTGGGGGCCGCCGCTCCGGACACACGCCTGAGCGCGTGGGCCGACGCCCTCGACACCCTGGTCGATGCGGCGGCCCGGGCCGCCCTGGGGTCGTTCCGGCTGGACATCGGCCTGGCCGGCGATCCGGTGTCGCGAGCGTGGCTGCGTGCGCTGACCGGCGCCGAGCGGACCGTCGAGGCCTCTAACGCCGCGATGACGACCCTCGACGAGCTGATCGCCCGGTGGCAGGCCGACGCCGTGGCCGGACCCGTGCGCGCCTGTTTCCGGCTGGTCGAACCGGCCGACGGTGAGGAGGACTGGCACGTTCGGTTCGGCCTGCAGGCCGCCGACGAGCCGAGCCTGGTCGTCGACGCCGACAAGGTGTGGCGGTCCCGTGGCAAGCTGCCTGCGCTGGCCCGCCACGTCGAAGCCCCCCAGGAGACCTTCCTCGCGGAGCTGGGTAAGGCCGGACGTTTGTACCCCGAGCTGGACGACGCCTTGCGCACCGCGCGACCGCTCGGTCTGGCTCTGGACACCGACGGAGCGCACCGGTTCCTCAGCACGGCCGCACCGACGCTGTCCACGGCCGGTTTCGGCGTCCAACTGCCCGGGTGGTGGACGAGACGGTCGGCTCGGTTGGGGGTGCGCTTGTCCGCCAGTACGCCGGCCCAGCCGGGGCAGGTGGCCGCCAGTGCCACGACGGTCGGGACCGGGGCGATCGCGGACGTTTCGCTACGACCTGGCCGTCGGTGGCGAGGTGCTGACGGAGGAGGAACTCGCCGACCTCGCCGAACGTAACGCCCCCCTGGTCCGGTTGCGCGGGCAGTGGATCGAGTTGGACGCGCGCCGGCTGGCCGCCGGCCTGAAGGTCGTCGGTCGCACCGGCCAGGCGAGTGTCCGGGACTTGCTGCGGATCGGCCTGGGCGTCGACTCCCTCGCGGAGTTGATCGGTCCGGACGCACCGCCCGTGGAAGGCGTCGTGGCCGACGGTTGGCTCGGGGATCTGCTGTCGTCCCGTGCGGAGCACCGCCTCGCGCCGGTGGCGACACCCGATTCCTTCGACGGTCAGCTCCGTCCCTACCAGTCCCGCGGGCTGGCGTGGCTGGACTTCCTCGGCCGCGCGGGACTCGGCGGCGTGCTCGCCGACGACATGGGCCTGGGCAAGACCGTGCAGCTGCTCGCCTGGTTGGCCGAACGGCCCGGCACCTCTCCGACGCTGCTGATCTGCCCCATGTCCTTGGTGGGCAACTGGCAGCGCGAGGCCGCGCGCTTCACCCCACGGCTCCGCCTGCACGTTCACCACGGGGCCGAGCGGGCCCGCGGCAAGGCGTTCGGTGCGGCCGTCGACGGCTGCGATCTCGTGATCACCACGTACGCGCTCGCGGCTCGGGACGCGACCGATCTCGCCAAGATCACCTGGGGACGCGTGGTCGTCGACGAGGCGCAGGCGATCAAGAACGCCGCCACCAAGCAGTCCACCGCGATCCGCTCGATCCCGGCCGAGTCGCGGATCGCGGTCACCGGCACCCCGGTGGAGAATCGGCTGGCCGACCTGTGGTCGATCCTGGAGTTCGCCAATCCGGGCCTGCTCGGAACCGCCGCCGCGTTCAAGAAGCGGTACGCGGAGCCGATCGAGCGGCACGGCGACGACCAGGCTGCCGCGCGACTGCGCCGGTTCACCGGGCCGTTCGTCCTCCGCCGGGTCAAGACCGACACCGCGATCATCGACGACCTGCCCGAGAAGCTGGAGATGGATCTGCTGTGCAATCTGACCGCAGAGCAGGCCGCCCTGTACCAAGCGGTCGTCGACGACATGCTGGAGAAGATCGCTACGTCGGAAGGCATCGAGCGCCGCGGTCTGGTCCTCGCCACGATGACCAAGCTCAAGCAGGTGTGCAACCACCCGGCGCACTTCCTGCGCGACGGAAGCCGGCTGGACGGGCGCTCGGGCAAGTTGATGCGGCTGGACGAGATTCTCGCCGAGGTGCTGGCCGTCGACGAGAAGGCGTTGCTGTTCACCCAGTACGCCGAGTTCGGCGCGTTGCTCCGCGGCCACCTCGCGGGGCGCTTCGGCCGCGAGGTGCTGTTCCTCCACGGTGGCGTGGGCAAGTCCGCGCGGGACGAGATGGTCGCCCGCTTCCAGGCCGACGATCCCGCGGCGCCGCCCCTCTTCGTCCTCTCGCTCAAGGCCGGCGGCACCGGCCTGACCTTGACCGCCGCCAACCACGTCGTGCACGTGGATCGCTGGTGGAACCCGGCCGTCGAGGACCAGGCCACCGACCGCGCCTTCCGCATCGGCCAACGCCGGGCCGTGCAGGTCCGCAAGTTCGTCTGTGCCGGCACGATCGAGGAGAAGGTCGCCGCGATGATCAACGACAAACGGAGTCTGGCGGCCAAGATCGTCGGCACGGGTGAGCAGTGGCTGACCGAGCTGTCCACCGGCCAGCTCGCCGAGCTGTTCCGGCTCGAGCAGGGGGCGGTTGTGGAATGAGGGTCGAATGATGGGTGGAATGAGGGTCGCATGAGCAGATGGGACGGCGGTTGGTATCCGCCCTCGCGGCCGCCGCGACGCGTCGAGGGCGGGCTGAAGGCGCGGACGGCCCGCGGGGCGATCGGCTCGACGTGGTGGTCGCGGCGGTTCCTCGAGGTGCTGGAGTCGCTCGCCATCGGCGGGCGACTGGACCGCGGCCGGAACTACGCGCGGCGGGGTCAGGTGATCTCTCTCGACGTGATGTCCGGTGCGGTGCGGGCGACCGTGCAGGGTTCCCGGGCTCGTCCGTACGGGGTCTCGATCGGGCTGCCGGCCTTCGGTGACGACGTCTGGGCCAAGGCGGAGATCGCGCTGTCGGAGGAGGCGCTGCCGAGTGCCAAGCTGCTCGCCGGTGAGGTGCCGCCCGAGCTGGAGGAGATCTTCGCCGCTGCGGGCGCGCCGCTGTTTCCGCGTACGGCCGGTGAACTCGACCAGCACTGCACCTGTCCGGACGGCGTGGTGCCGTGCAAGCACCTGGCGGCGACCTTCTACCTGCTGGCCGAGGCGTTCGACGACGACCCGTTCCTGATCTTGCGCTGGCGCGGACGAGATCGGGCGGACCTGCTGGACCGCCTGCGAGAGTTGCGCGGTGGTGAGGGAGCTGCGGCCGAGGGCGAGCGCGAGCCCCCGTCCGCGGCCGGCACGGCACTCGCGCTGGCCGACTTGACCGAGCCCGGCGACCGTACGGCGCACTTCTGGCTTCCGCCGCCGCCGCTGCCGGCCCGGCCGGCGGTGCTGGACGTCGAGCCCGACGTCTTGATCCGGCAGCTACCGATACCCGACGCCACCCTGGGTGGGCAGGCTCTCGTCGACCGACTACGGGCGGCGTACCGACGGCTCGCGGAGTAGCTGGCACCGAACAGAGCCGACTCGGCCTCGAATGTCGTTTCCCGCCATGTGGCGGACGGAGCAGCGGCGAAGGGCGATTTCTGCTGCCCCAGCCGCCACCTGGCGGCAAACGACAGCGGGTCTGGCCGGCTTCGGCCGCTCAGTCGATGCCGCGGCGCAGCAGCCGGCCATGGGGCGTTTCGTAGTCCACCTCGGCGCCTCGTACGAAGGTGCGCCGTACGACGCCGGAGACCACCTCCCCCTGATAGGGAGTGATCGGGTTCTTGTGGTGCAGCCGTCCGGCGTCGACGACGTAGGCCTGATCGGGGGCGAAGATCGCGAGGTCGGCGTCGTAGCCGAGGGCGATCCGTCCCTTCGAGCGCAGCCGGAGCCGGTCGGCCGGACGGGCGGCCATCCAGTCGATCACCTGCGCCAGCTCCAGTCCCCGCCGCCGCGCCTCCGTCCAGACCAGGGAGAGCCCCAGCTGCACCGAGGCGATCCCGCCCCAGGCGACGCTGAAGTCGCCGTTCTCCAGATCCTTCAGGTCGAGGGTGCAGGGGGAGTGGTCGGAGGCGATGTAGTCGATGGTTCCGTCGAGCAGCCCTTCCCAGAGCTGTTCGCGGTTGCCGATCTCACGGATGGGCGGACAGCACTTGTAAGCCGTGGCGCCGTTCGGAATGGAGTCGGCGACCAGGGTCAGGTAGTGCGGGCAGGTCTCGACGGTGAGATCGAGACCGTCGGCCTTGGCCGTGCGCAGCATGGGTAGGGCGTCCGACGACGACAGGTGCAGGATGTGGGTGCGGGCGCCGGTCCAGCGGGTGCGCTCGATGACCTCGGCGATCGCCAGATTCTCCGCCCCGCGTGGCCGGGAGGACAGGAACCGCCCGTAGACGTCCCCCTCCGGCCGGGGCGCCCGGTCGATGGCTCGGGAGTCTTCCGCGTGCACGATCATCAAGGCGTCGTAGGACGAGAGCACCTCGAGGTACGCCTCCAACTGGTCGCCGTCGAGGTGCGGGAACTCCTCGACGCCGGAGTGCAGCAGGAAGCACTTGAAGCCGAAGACCCCGTCGTCGTGCAGTTCTCGCAGGTACTGCTTGTTGCCCGGTACGGCGCCGCCCCAGAAACCGACGTCCACGAACGCCTGGGGTGCGGCGATCAACTGTTTGAGCTCCAGGGCGGGTCCGTTGACCGTCGACGGGACCGAGTTCAGCGGCATGTCCACAATCGTGGTGACGCCGCCGGCCGCGGCCGCCTTGGTGGCTGTCGCGAACCCCTCCCAGTCGGTGCGGCCGGGCTCGTTGACGTGGACGTGGGCATCGACGAGACCGGGAACCAAGACCTCGTCGTCGGTGAGTTCGATGATCGTCGGAGCCTCGAGGCCGGCGCCGAGTGGCTCCATTCCCATGATCTTGCCGCCGGTGATGCCGAGCTCGCGCTCGGCCAGACCGGCGGTGGTCATGATCTTGGCGCCGCGAACGACGAGCTCGAACCCGTCTGTACGTGCCGCCACGGTGGCGTGGTCCACCTCGGGCGTCTCGCCGCCCCGCTGCCTACGTAGTTCGGAGATCTGGGCGAGGATGGCTTCCGGCTCGTTGACCGCCGCCAAGCGGTCGCCGGAACTGGCCGCGTTCATCGGGAGACTTCGGAGGTCGTGGAGGTCGCGTTCAGGTGGGTCCGGGCGATCTCGACCCCGACCTGCTCCAGGAGCCGGCCGGCCTCGGCCATGCTGCGGGCCGGATCCGGCTCGAGCTCGGACAGGGCGAAGACTCCGTCGAAACCGGCCCCGACGACCTGATCGAGGCTGAGCAGTGTGCGCCCGCACACGGCGAGCACCGTCGGTACCTGGTGTGCCCGGGCCCGACGGGCGACACCGATGGGTGTCTTCCCGCCCAGGCTCTGGCCGTCCAGGCTGCCTTCGCCGGTGATCACCAGATCGACGCCCACCAACCGGTCGTCCAGACCCACCAGGTCCAGTACGACGTCGATCCCCGGCCGCTTCTCGGCGCCGAGCACCGCCAGGACGGCGTAGCCGACACCGCCGGCCGCACCCGCGCCCTCGGCCTCGGTGTGCCGCTCCGGCTCCTCGCCCAACGCCGCCGCGAGCCGTCCGGCGTAGCGGCTCAAGGCTGCGTCCAGGACCTCGACCTGATCCGGGCTGGCGCCCTTCTGAGGACCGAAGACCGCGGCGGCACCGTTGTCGCCGAGCAGCGGGTTGGTGACGTCGGCCGCCAGGACGACCTGGGTGTCGGCGAGGCGCGGGTCGAGCCCGTCGAGGACGACGCGATCCAGCTCCTGCAGTCCGCCGCCGCCGGGTTCCACCGAGCTACCGTCCGCCGTGAGCAGTTGGGCGCCCAAGGCGGTGAGCAGACCCGCACCGCCGTCGGTGCCGGCGCTTCCGCCGACCCCGAGCACGATGGTTCGGCAACCGGCGTCCAGCGCGGCCCGGATCAGTTCTCCGGTGCCGATGCTCGTCGCCCGCAAGGGCTCGATGCGCAGTTGGCCGTCCTCACCGAGCGGGAGGACACCCAGCCCGGAGGCGGCCGCCATCTCGATCACGGCTACGTCGTCCCGTACGGCCATGGTGGCTTGCACCTGCCCACCCAAAGGACCGGTGACGCCGACCGTCACCGGCCGGTACCCGGCGTCCACGGCCGCGGCCACGGTGCCTTCACCGCCGTCGGCGACCGGCGCCCGGTCGACCACCAGATCCGGGCGGACCGAGAGCAGGCCGACGGCTAGATGAGCGGCCACGTCGGCAGCCTCGAGGGACCCCTTGAACTTGTCCGGCGCGATGAGCACCGTGCTGGCTCCGGCCGACGACGGTTGCGATCCCGGTGTGGTACTCATCGACGGCCAGTCTGTCAGTCCAGCATCGAGATCGCGGTCGGGGCGTCGGTGCCGCGCTGCGCCAACTCCTCGAACTCGGTCACGTTGTCGAGCTCGGTCCCCATCGACACATTGGTCACCCGCTCCAAGATCACCTCGACGACCACCGGCACGCGATACTCGCTCGCCAGTTTGCGGGCCTGGGCGAAGGCGTTGCCCAACTCCTCGGGATCGAAGACCCGCAGCGCCTTGCAGCCCAGGCCTTCCGCGACCTGCACGTGGTCGACGCCGTATCCCTTCGCACCCTGCACCAGATCCTCGCTGGCGTTGATGTTGTCGAAGGACAACTGGACGTGGTAGTCCATCTCGAATCCGCGCTGCGACTGGCGGATCAGCCCGAGGTAGGCGTTGTTGACCAACACGTGCACGTACGGGATCTGGAACTGTGCACCGACGGCGAGCTCCTCGATCATGAACTGGAAGTCGTAGTCGCCGGACAGGGCGACCACCTCGGCCTCCGGGTCGGCCACGGCGACCCCGAGGGCGGCCGGCAGTGTCCAACCCAGGGGTCCCGCCTGTCCGGCGTTGATCCAGTGCCGCGGCTGGTAGACGTGCAGGAACTGGCCGCCGGCGATCTGGGAGAGCCCGATGGTGGAGACGTAGCGGACGTCCCGGCCGAAGGCGCGGTTCATCTCCTCGTACACCCGCTGCGGTTTGATCGGGGTGTCACCGAAGTGGGTGCGCCGCTGCATGGTCTGCTTGCGCTGCTGGCAGTCCTTGACCCAGACGCCGTAGTCGGGCAGGTCGTGATTGGCGGCCCGCTCCTTCGCCGCGGCGACGAACAGTTCGAGCGCCGCCTTCGCGTCGGAGACGATGCCGTAGTCGGGAGCGAAGACCCGGCCGATCTGCGTGGGTTCCACGTCGACGTGCACGAAGCGCCGCCCGCGCCGGTAGACGTCCAGGCCACCGGTGTGCCGATTGGCCCACCGGTTGCCGATCCCGAGCACGAAGTCGGACTCGAGCATGGTGGCGTTGCCGTAGCGGTGGGACGTCTGCAGGCCCACCATGCCGGCCATCAGCGGGTGATCGTCGGGGATGGCGCCCCAGCCCATCAGCGTGGGGATGACCGGAATCTGCAGCGTCTCGGCCAGCTCGACCAGGAGGTCGGCGGCGTCGGCGTTGATGATCCCGCCGCCGGCCACGATCAGCGGCCGTTCGGCGGTGACCAGCATGTCGAGCGCGCGGTCGATCTGGGGTCGGCTGGCGGCCGGCTTGTAGACCGGCAGCGGAGTGTAGGTGTCGGGGTCGAAGTCGATCTCGGCCATCTGCACGTCGAACGGGAGGTCGATCAGCACCGGCCCGGGCCGGCCCGACCGCATCAGGTGGAAGGCCTGCTGGAACACTCCGGGCACCTGAGCCGGCTCGAGGACCGTTCCGGCCCACTTGGTCAGCGGCTTGGCGATCGAGGCGATGTCGACGGCCTGGAAGTCCTCCTTGTGCAGCTTCGCCACCGGCGCCTGGCCGGTGATGCACAGGATCGGGATGGAGTCGGCCGCCGCGGAGTACAGTCCGGTGATCATGTCGGTGCCGGCCGGGCCGGACGTCCCGATGCAGATTCCGATGTTGCCCGCCTTGGCTCGGGTGTAGCCCTCCGCCATGTGGGAGGCGCCTTCGACGTGCCGGGCGAGGATGTGGCCGATCCCGCCGTGCTTGCGCATCGCGTCGTAGAACGGGTTGATCGCCGCACCAGGCAGGCCGAATGTCTGGGTGGCGCCCTCCAGCTCCAGGATCTTCACGGCCGCATCGACCGCACGCATCTTGCTCATTCTCCGCTCACTTTCTGGCCCGAAAGCCGCTCCACCCCACGCAGTAGCGCCGAGTGGTCCAGTCCACCGTCTCCCTGGGCGCGCAGCGCCGCAATCAGCTGGGCCGAGACGGCCCCGAGAGGGATCGTGACGCCCTTCGCGCGGGCCGCCTCGAGGATGATGCCCATGTCCTTGTGGTGCAGATCGATCCGGAAACCGGGAGCGAAATCACCGGCCAGCATGCTGGCCCCCTTGCGGTTCAGCACCGTGCTGCCCGCGAGTCCACCGGCCAGCACCCTGAGCGCCGCCTCGGTGTCCACCCCGTACGCACGGAGGAAGACGATCGCCTCGGCCACGAGCTGGTAGTTGCCGGCCACGATCAGCTGGTTGGCCGCCTTGACCGTCTGTCCGGAGCCGGCGGGACCGACGAGGACGATCGTCGAGCCGATGGCCTCCAGGATCGGGCGTACCTCTTCGAAGTCGGACTCCTCGCCGCCGACCATGATCGACAGCTTGGCCTCCTTGGCCCCGGCCTCACCGCCGCTGACGGGAGCATCGAGCACCCGGATCCCGGCCTCCCGCCCCGCCTCGGCCAGCCGAACCGACACGTCGGGCCGGATGGTGGAGCAGTCCACCCACACCGTTCCGGACTTGGCCTGCGCGAAGATCCCGTCCTCGCCCTGCGCGACGTCTTCGACGTCAGGGGAGTCCGGCACCATGGTGATGATCACGTCGGCGCTCTGTACCGCCTCGGCGATCGAATCCGCTCCACGTCCACCGGCGTCGACGAGAGCGTCGACCTTGGGGCGGCTGCGGTTGTAGCCGATCACGTCGTAGCCGGCCTTGACGAGGTTCGCGGCCATGTGGCCGCCCATGATGCCGAGGCCGATGACGGCGACGGTGGGCTTTTCGTTGGTCATGAGGTGTGGTCTCTTTCTCTGCGTACGCTCAGATGTTCAGGAGGTGGCGCGCTGGTCGCGGGGGAGCCACGCGAACGGATCGGGATCGGCGGTCTTGTACTCCAGGCCGACCCATCCCGTGTAGCCACCGCGCCTCGGCGTCGCGGATCCACTGCTGGATGGGTAGCTCGCCGCTGCCGGGTTGGCCGCGCCCCGGGGCGTCGGCGATCTGGACGTGGCCGAACTCCGGGGCGTGATCGCGGATCACGGTGTCGACGTCGTCTCCGTTGACCGACAGGTGGTAGAAGTCCGCCAGCAGGGCGATGTTGTCCGCCCCCGCGGCCTTGACGCGATCGATCACGGAGAGGACGTCCGCCGCCGTCTTCAGCGGGTAGGCGTCGGCCCCCGACACCGGCTCCAGCAGGACGGTTCCGCCGATCGCCGAAACGGCCTGGGCGGCGCGCACCAGGTTCTCCGCGCCGAGAGCGTCGGCCTCGTCGGCGGTGCACTCGTCGTTGCGCAGCCCGTACAGCGCGTTGAAGGCCCGGCAACCGAGCCGCTCACCGATGCCCGCGACCACGTCGAGGTTGTCGACGAACTCGCTGGTCCGGCTCTTCCAGCTCACCAGCCCACGATCACCGCCGGCCATGTCGCCCGCGAAGAAGTTGAGACCGGTGAGCTGAACGCCGGCGTTCTGGACCGCGGCAACGAAGGCGTCGACGTCGCGGTCGGCGGGAACGGCTGCCGGAAACGGCCACCAGAACTCCACCGCCGGGAAGCCTGCCTCGTCGGGCGGCGGCCGGGCGCTCGAGGAGAGGGAGATCGGTGAGCAGGATGGAGGCATTCACTGTGTAGCGGGTCATCGACCGTTGCTCACTTCCGTAATGTGGAAACTAATTGCTGTGATGTGGAAACTCTAGCCATTTCCCTCACCATGGTCAAGCTAGCCCACGTCGATTTGTGGACGGTCAGCGGAGTTTGGCTTCTGTATGGTGGAATTCCGCCTAGTCTCGGGGAGGCATCACGCCGACGAGAGGGGTCGCCCATGACTCAGGTAGCCAGCGAGCCCCGCTCGGGCACCGTCCAGTCGATTGAACGCGTCTTCGAACTGCTGGAGGCGATCGCCGACGCCGGCGGCGAGATCTCGCTCAGCGATCTCGCGAGTGCGTCCGAGCTGCCGATGCCGACGATCCACCGGCTGCTGCGGACGTGCGTGACGCTGGGCTACGCGCGGCAGCTCCCGTCGCGTCGATACGCCCTCGGTGCCCGCCTGATCCCGCTCGGGGAACTGGCCGGCCAGCAGTTGGGGAGAGTGGCGCAGCCGCAGCTGCAGCTGCTGGTACGTCAGCTGGGCGAGACCGCGAACATGGCGCTGCTGGAGGGCGATCAGGTGGTCTACGTTGCGCAACAGCCGTCGCCGCACGCCATGCGAATGTTCACCGAGGTGGGCCGGCGCGCGAACCTCCACGACACCGGGGTGGGCAAGGCGATCCTGGCCACGCTGTCCGACGCCGAGATCCGCGGCATCGTCGGCCGCGTCGGGATGCCGACCCCGACGGTGAAGAGTCACGGCACTCCCGAATCCCTGTTGGCGGACGTGGCCAAGATCCGCGAACGCGGGTACGCGATCGACGACGAGGAGCAGGAGCCGGGCGTGCGCTGCTATGCGGTCACCGTGCCGCAGGCCCCGTCGCCGATGGCGCTCTCGGTCTCGGGGCCGCTGTCCCGGGTGGACGAGGCATTCGGCGAGCGAGCCGTGCCTGTACTGCAGAGCGTCGCTGCTGCGATCGGTGCCGCCCTGCACGAGTAATCCACTCCCGTCCCGTGCTGCGCCGAGTCGTCACTTCTGCGGCGACACGCCGCCCAAAGCGCCGAAGATGTGACGGGTCAGCGGAGGGGCCAGCCGGTGATCCGTTTCGGTCGCGGGGGAGCGTAGGTTCGCACCTTCGAGGTGGCCAGGCCGAGCCGGACCAGGGATTCCGCGACGGTGACGGCGGCGGCCACACCGTCGATCACCGGCACGCCCGTCCGCGCCCGGACGCGACCCTCCAGCTCGGCCATCCCTCCGCAGCCCAGGCAGATCACCTCGGCGCGATCTTCTCGTACGGCCAGCTCGGCCTGCTCACGATCGCGTCGACGGCGCGATCCGGATCGGCCTCCAACTCGAGCACGCCGACGCCGCTCGACCGCACCGAGGCACACCGCCGATCGAGGCCGGCGAGCAGCAGGCGGTCCTCGATCATGGGCACGGCCCGGTCCAGGGTGGTGACCACGGAGTAGCTCCGACCCAGGTACATCGCGGTGGAGGCGGCGGCCTCGGTGATGTCAACCACCGGCACGTCGAGCAGCTCCTGGAGCCCCTCGCGCCCGTGCTCGCCGTAGCCGGCCTGGATGACGGCGTCGTAGGCTCGCCCCTTGATCTCCTCGTAGGCCAGGACCCGGTCCATCACCCCACCGCCGCCAGATAGCTCTCGACGTTGCCCTCGACCGATTCGGCGCCGAAGCGCGGTGTCAGGGCCATGATCTCCGTCCCGGGTCCGGCGGCGCGCGCTGCCTGTTCACCGATCGAGGCGGTCATGGTCTCGGTCGTGTTGACGTTGACGACTAATATTCGCATACGCTTCACTTCCGCATTGTGAAACTATCTATCCGCTTGACGGAACCCAGTCCTGGTAGATACGCTCAGATCACGCCGACGTGAAGGAGCTCTGATGGCCAGTCCCAGCCCGGGATACTCGATCACGCTACGGGTGGAGGTCAGCTCCAGCTACAGCGCCACCACGGAACTGGCCTCGGCCGTCGCCGACACCGGTGCGGCGGTCACTGCGCTCGACATCGTGGAGTCGCGGCACGACAAGATCATCGTCGACGTCACCTGCAACACCACCGGTGAGAAGCACGCCACCGAGATCGCCGACGCCCTGAACGCGCGCGACGGCGTCACCGTGCGCAAGGTGAGCGATCGCACCTTCCTGCTCCACCTCGGCGGCAAGCTCTCGGTCGAGCCAAAGGTCCAGCTCCGCAACCGCGACGACCTGTCCCGGGCCTACACGCCCGGGGTGGCTCGGGTCTGCCTCGCCATCGCCGCCAATCCCGAGGACGCCCGCCGGCTCACCATCAAGCGCAACACCGTCGCGGTGGTCACCGACGGGACCGCCGTGCTCGGCCTCGGCGACATCGGCCCCGCCGCCGCGCTCCCGGTGATGGAGGGCAAGGCGGCCCTCTTCAAGCAGTTCGCCGGCGTCGACGCCTGGCCGGTCTGCCTGGACACCAAGGACACCGAGGAGATCATCGCGATCGTCAAGGCGCTGGCTCCCGTCTACGGCGGCGTGAACCTCGAGGACATCGCCGCGCCGCGGTGCTTCGAGATCGAGCGACGATTGCGTGACGAACTCGACATTCCCGTGTTCCACGATGATCAACACGGCACCGCGATCGTCGTGCTGGCCGCGTTGATCAACGCGTTGCGCGTGGTGGACAAGAAGATCAGTGACGTCCGCATCGTCATCTCCGGCGTCGGCGCCGCCGGGCACGCGATCATCCAGCTGCTGCAGGCTCAGGGTGCCGGCCAGATCGTCGCCTGCTCGCGCAACGGAGCGATCCACGCCGGCGAGACCTACGCCGACGAGCACCGCGAGTGGATCGCACAGCACACGAATCCCGAGCGCTTCTCGGGCAGCCTGGTCGAAGCCCTCGTCGGTGCCGACGTCTTCATCGGCGTGTCCGCGCCCAACCTGATCACTGCCGACGACGTGGCGAAGATGGCCGACGACGCGATCGTCTTGGCCTTGGCCAACCCGGATCCCGAGATCCACCCCGCCGAAGCGGCCAAACACGCGGCCGTCGTGGCCACAGGCCGCAGCGACTTCCCCAACCAGATCAACAACGTCCTGGCCTTTCCGGGGCTCTTCCGCGGGCTGCTCGACGCCGCGGCCCGAGAGATCAGCAACGAGATGCTCGTCGCGGCGGCGGAAGCGATCGCCAACTGCGTATCGGCGGAGGAGCTCAACGCCAGCTACATCGTCCCGAGCGTCTTCGACGCTCGCGTCGCGCCCGCCGTGGCTGCCGCCGTGGAGCGGGAAGCCTCAGCATGACCGTCGAGATCACCGATCGCGAACCAACCGCGCGCGCCGAGGAGATCCTCACCGACGATGCGCTGGCCTTTCTCGAGGACCTGCACGTTCGCTTCGCCGCGCGCCGAAACGAGCTGCTCGCGGCTCGGGTCGATCGCCGGGAGCGGGCCGCCGCTGCTTCGACGGACACAGGAAGCGTGGTGGGGCTGGACTTCCTGGCCGACACGGCCGAGGTGCGGGAGGGCGACTGGACGGTCGCGCCGGCCCCGCCGGCGCTGAGCGACCGACGCGTGGAGATGACCGGGCCGGCTACGCCGGCGAAGATGGCGATCAACGCGCTCAACTCCGGAGCCAAGGTCTGGCTGGCCGACCTCGAGGACGCCAGTTGCCCGACCTGGTCCAACGTGATCGACGCGCTCCTCAACCTGCGCGACGCCGCCCGGGGCACGCTGTCCTTCACGCAGGACGACGGCCGTGAGTACCGGCTCCGCACCGATCAGCCACTGGCGGTCGTCGTCATGCGACCCCGTGGCTGGCACCTCTCCGAGGCGCACGTCCTGATCGACGGCGAGCGAGCCGTCGGCGGCCTGGTCGACTTCGGCCTCCACTTCTACCATCTCGCTCAGCAGCTGCTCGAGAACGGCCACGGACCGTACTACTACCTGCCCAAGATGGAGAGCCATCTCGAGGCGCGGCTGTGGAACGACGTCTTCACCTACGCCGAGGAGCGGCTGCGCATCCCGTACGGAACGATCCGGGCCACGGTGTTGATCGAGACCATTCCGGCGGCGTTCGAGATGGAGGAGATCCTCTACGAACTGCGTGATCACGCCTCCGGGCTGAACGCGGGCCGCTGGGACTACCTCTTCAGCATCATCAAGTACTTCCGCGACGCCGGGCCCGACTTCGTGCTGGTCGACCGGGCCGACATCACCATGACCGCGCCGTTCATGCGCGCCTACACCGAGCTGCTGGTCAAGACCTGCCACAAGCGCGGCGCCTTCGCGATGGGCGGGATGGCGGCGTTCATCCCCAGTCGCAAAGACGAGGAGATCAACCGGGTCGCGTTCGCCAAGGTGACGGCCGACAAGACGCGCGAGGCCGGCGACGGCTTCGACGGCTCCTGGGTGGCCCACCCCGATCTGGTGCCCGTCTGCCGGGAGGTGTTCGACGCGGTGCTGGGGGAGCGGCCCAATCAGCTGGACCGGCGCCGGGACGAGGTCGAGGTCACTGCCGCCGAACTACTGGACGTCTCGTCCGCGCAGGGCGACAACAGCGAAGAGGGCCTGCGCAACAACCTGTACGTCGCCGTGGCGTACACCGCCGTCTGGCTCTCGGGCAACGGTGCGGTCGGCATCCACAACCTGATGGAGGACGCCGCCACCGCGGAGATCTCGCGATCCCAGGTCTGGCAGGAGATCCGCAACGACGTGATCTTGTCCGACACCGGCGAGACCGTCGGTCGCGACCTGGTGTCCCGCCTGCTGGACGAGGAGACCGAGCGACTCCGTGGTGAGGTCAAGCCGGAGCTGTTCGAGCGGTACTACCTTCCGGCGAAGGAACTCATCGCCGACCTGTGCCTGAGCGAGGACTTCACCGACTTCCTTACCCTGCCCGCGTATGAGCTGGTGATCGCGACATGATCACCGAGACCGCGCGCGGCGCCCGGCTGTCCGGCGACGTCCTCGAGCAACTCGATCAGCGGCTGGCCGCGACCGATGCCTTCCTGGCCACCACCTATCCCGGCGAGGACGGCCGTCGCCAGCCCGTGCACACCGTCTACGTGCCGGCGGACACCTACACCGCCGACCTGCCCGAGCGCTGGGGCCGCGAAGCCCTCAACCTGGTCGCCGCGAACGGAGGCGTCGCCGAGCTCTGCCGCTCGCTGGGCGTCACCGAGGAACTCAGCGCCGAGATCGCTCCCCGTGTCGAGGCCAAGCTCGCTTCGGAACCGATTGAAGACCTTCGTCTGGATTTCGAGGACGGATACGGGAACCGCGGCGACGACGCCGAGGACGCCGAGGCCGTCCGGGCCGCCCGGGAACTGGCCGGAGCCGTCGACGACGGGCGGGCGCCCGCCTTCGCCGGTCTGCGGTTCAAGTGCTTCGAGGAACCCACCCGCCGTCGCGGCGTACGGACCCTGGATCTCTTCCTCTCCACGCTGCTGGAGCACGGCGACCTGCCGAACAATCTGGTGATCACGTTCCCGAAGGTGAGCACGGTGAGCCAGGTCGAGGCCATGGTGGCGGTTTGCGAGGCGTACGAGACCGCCGCGGGACTGCCACCCGGCCGATTGCGCTTCGAGATCCAGGTCGAGACCCCGCAGCTCATCATCGGCTCCGACGGACGGCTGCCGGTCGCGGCGGCCATCGCGGCGGGCGCGGGGCGGGTCACCGCGCTCCACTACGGCACGTACGACTACAGCGCCTCGCTCGGAGTGTCCGCGGAGTACCAGTCGCTGGCGCACCCCGCCGCCGACTTCGCCAAGGAGGTGATGCAGGTCGCCGTCGCCGGCACCGGCGTGCACCTGGCCGACGGATCGACGAACGTGCTGCCGGTCGGCTCACCCGAGCAGGTCCAGGCGGCCTGGCGGCTGCACCACGACCTGGTCCGCCGCTGCCTCGAGCGGGCCTACTACCAGGGCTGGGACATGCATCCGGGCCACCTGCCGACGCGCTTCATCGCCAACTTCGCCTTCTACCGCGAGGGATTCGGCCGGGCGGCCAGCCGGCTGTCGGCGTACGTGCACCGCGATGCGACCGGCATCCTGGACGAACCCGCGACGGCCCGGGCGTTGGCTCGCTACCTGTACCGCGGGTACGTCTGCGGCGCCGTGGATTCTGCGGAGCTCAGGGGAGCGACCGGGCTCGACGCCGATCAGATCGAACTCCTCGCCCGACCGAAATCCGATACCGAGAACGTCGCCGCTCGACCTTCCAGCTGAGCGGCGTCCCTTTATCATCGAACCGTCACGAAGGAGTGACAAAGGAGTACACCAGTGACCACCAGTTACTACGCACCACACGGCGGGCTACCCCCGCAGAGCGATCTGCTCACCGACCGCGCCATGTTCACCGAGGCGTACGCGGTCATCCCTCGCGGCACCATGCGGGACATCGTCACCAGCTCGCTGCCCTTCTGGACCGAGACCCGGCTCTGGGTGATCGCCCGGCCCCTGTCGGGATTCGCCGAGACCTTCTCCCAGTACATCGTCGAAGTCGGACCGGACGGCGGCAGCGACCGGCCCGAGCTCGACCCCGGCGCCGAAGGCGTGATCTTCGTCGTGGAGGGCGATCTGCGGATCACCATCGACGACGAGGAGCACAAGCTCGAACCCGGTGGCTACGCGTTCCTCCCCGCCGGCTCGACGTGGACGCTGCACAACCACGCGAGCATGCCGGCCCGGTTCCACTGGATCCGCAAGGCGTACGAGGCGGTCGAGGGCCTGGATGCGCCGGAACCCTTCGTGGTGAACGAGACCGACATCGTGCCGACCCCGATGCCGGGCACCGACGATCGCTGGGTGACCACCCGATTCGTCGATCCGGCCGATCTACGCCACGACATGCACGTCAACATCGTCACCTTCGAACCAGGTGCGGTGATCCCGTTCGCCGAGACCCACGTGATGGAGCACGGCCTGTACGTGTTGGAGGGTAAGGCCGTCTACCGGCTGAACCAGGACTGGGTCGAGGTCCAAGAGGGCGACTTCATGTGGTTGCGGGCCTTCTGCCCTCAGGCGTGCTACGCCGGCGGGCCGGACCGCTTCCGCTACCTGCTCTACAAGGACGTCAACCGCCACGCGAAGCTGAGCCGCACCTTCCTCTGAGCCGGTCGGCCGAGGTGTCGACGCAAACTCAGCATCTTCTTGCTGAGCTGGGCCCCTCGATTTTGGGCCTTGACTGGCTCAGGATGCTGAGTTTGCGTCAAGGCGCTTCGACGTGCGCCAGCGCAGACGCTCAGGTCTGGTCGCTGCGCGACAGCCGGATCCACCGGTAGCCGTACCCGTGGAGGGTCAGCTTGTTCAGCTTGCGGCCCGGGGCGTCGTACGGGCCGTCGACGAGCAGGTCGTACGGCTCGCCCTCCATGCCCTTCTGCGGGCCGATGTCGACGGTGACCTCGGTGTCGGCGAGATTGTGCAGCAGCAGGATGGCGCCCGAGGCGGCGTCGAACCGATGCGCCAGCACGGAGCGCGGGAGCGGGACATCGACGATCGAGGCCGTCCCGGTGCCGATCTCGGGGGCGCTGCGCAGCGTGTGGGTGAGGTTCTCGAACCAGCGCAGCAGGGAGTTCGGATCGCGCTGCTGGGCGCGGACGTTGACCTTCTTCGCGCCGTACGGGCCGCGGATCGCCACCGGCCGGACGAGCTGCTCGGGCGGCGCATCCGAGAAGCCCGCGTTGGGCCCGTCGTCCCACTGCATGGGGGTGCGGACCGCCTCCCGCCCGTCCAGGGCGAGGTTCTCGCCCATGCCGATTTCCTCGCCGTACCGGATCGCGGGCGTCCCGGGCATCGAGAACTGCAGCGCGTACGCCAGCTCGATCCGCCGCTGATCACCCTTGCAGCATCGGGGCCAGCCGGCGGCGGATGCCCCGGCCGTACAGCCGCATCTCCGGCTTGGGCGCGAAGGCCTTGAACGACGTCACCCCGCTGCTCGTCGGTGAGCCGGCTGAGATCCAGCTCGTCGTGGTTGCGCAGGAAGCTGACCCACTGAGCTCCCACCGGCAGCCGGACCGCGGTGGTGAGGCCCTCGATCAGCGGCTCGGCGTCCTGCCGCGCCAGCGCCAGCCAGATCCGCGGGTTGAGCAGGAAGTCGAACATCATCTGCGCCCGGTCGCTCGGGCCGTCCGGACGGCTGCCGGCGAACGTCGGCCGACGTCGCTCGGCGGCACATTCGCCTCGCACAGCAGCACCGAGTCGCCGACCTGCCACTGGGTCTCGTGCCGCCAGGAGTCCATGATCGAGAAGTCCTTCGGGCCCGGATCGACGCCCGGGTGACACGTCCTCGATCACGAACGGCGCGGCGTCGATCCGGAAGCCGGCGACCCCGAGCTGCAACCAGAAGCCCATCACCTTGGCGATCTCCGCGCGTACGTCGGGATTGGTCCAGTTCAGGTCCGGCTGGAAGTCGTAGAAGCGGTGGAAGTACCAGGCCTGGCCTGCTCGTCGAAGGTCCAGGTCTCGGTCTGCTCGCCTGGGAACACCGTGCCCTGCTGCCGGTTCGGCGGCTCCTCGGCGCTCCAGACGTACCAGTCGCGGTACGGCGAGTCAGGGCTGCTCCGCGCCGAGACGAACCAGGGATGCTCGTCCGAGGTGTGGTTGACGACGAGGTCGAGGACGATCCGGATGCCCCGCTCCCGGGCGCGCCGGGCGAGTTCCGCGAAGTCACCGAGACTGCCCAGCCGCGGGTCGATGCCGTAGAAGTCGCTGACGTCGTAGCCGTTGTCGCGCAGGGGACTGGGATGGATCGGGTTCAGCCACAGGCAGTTCACGCCCAGGCGGGCCAGGTAGTCGAGCCGGCTGATCAGGCCGCGCAGATCACCGCGCCCGTCACCGTCGGAGTCCTGGAACGACGCCACCTCGACGCAGTAGATGACCGCTTCCTGATACCAACGAGCGCTCATTCGGGGCTCCTTGTTGCCGACCCGGACAGATCTCAGCACGCTATAGGGAGGTGTGACGCGGACCACGCGGCGGGGGGTTTGACGATTTCTCAGCTTTCGATTAGATTCCGCTCTACGAAAACTTCATTCCATCGAACGGAATGACTGACCAACGGAGGTCTGGAGTATGGCAAAGACGACTGGGGCGGCGGCCAAGGCGGCCGGACATCCGGTTGACGAGGTTCTTCCCTTCGGACAGATGTTCGTCTACGGCCTGCAACACGTCATGAGCATGTACGCCGGCGTCGTGGCCGTCCCGCTCATCGTCGGCAGCGCCTTCGGCCTCCCGCCGGCCGACATCACCTTCCTCATCTCCGCCGGCCTGCTCATGTCGGGCCTGGCCACCGTGCTCCAGACAATCGGGTTCTGGAAGTTGGGGGCCCGCCAGCCCATCGTCCAGGGCACGTCCTTTGCGGCGGTGTCCACCATCTTGGCCATCGGCGCGACCTCCGGCGGCGGCCCCGAGGCCCTGCGTGAGGTCTACGGCGCGGTCATCGTGGCCGGCATCATCGCCTTCCTCATCGCACCGTTCTTCACCATGCTGTTGCGGTTCTTCCCCGAGGTCGTCACCGGCGTGGTGATCACCATCATCGGCATCTCCCTGCTGCCCGTGGCCATGCGCTGGGCCGGCGGCGGCAACCCCGCCGCGGAGAGTTTCGCGTCACCGCAGAACATCGCCCTGGCCTTCGCCACGGTGGCGATCATCGTCTTGATCTACCGATTCCTCCCGGGCGGCTTCGGCCGGGTGGCCATCCTGCTCGGTCTGGTCCTCGGCACCGTGATCGCCATTCCGTTCGGCATGACCAACTTCAGCCGGATCGGCGACGCGAGCATCTTCCAGCTCACCCTGCCGTTCCACTTCGGGTTGCCGACGTTCGCGGTCGGCGCCATCGTGTCGATGTTCGTCGTGATGCTGGTCACCATGGTGGAAACCACCGCCGACATCCTCGCCATCGGCAAGATCATCGACCAGCCGGCCACCCGGCAGCAGGTGACGAACGGTCTGCGGGCCGACATGTTGTCCTCGTCGGTGTCGGCGGTGTTCAACGGGTTCACGGTGAGTGCCTTCGCCCAGAATGTCGGCCTGGTGGCGATCACCGGCATCAAGAGCCGCTTCGTGGTCGCCGTGGGCGGCGGCATCCTGGTCTTCCTCGGCCTGTTCCCGATCCTCGGTGCGCTGGTCGCCCTCGTGCCCTTCCCGGTGCTGGGCGGGGCCGGGCTGGCCCTCTTCGGCACCGTGGCCGCGAGCGGCATCCGGACCCTGTCCTCAGTGAAGTTCGACGGCAACTCCAACATCGTCATCGTCGCGTTGTCCATCGCCGTCGGCGTGATCCCGATCGCCGTGCCGACCTTCTGGGACAAGTTCCCGGAGTGGTTCCAGGTGATCTTCGACAGCGGCATCACCTCGGCGGCGGTCATGGCCGTCACGCTGAACATCGTCTTCAACATCGTCGGCCGGCCGACCGAGGACGAGGGCCCGATCTTCTCCGAAGCTCCCGCGCCTGCGGCCATCGCCGACGAGGACGAAGAGCGCCTGACCGAGCACCAGAATCACCCCACGAAAGATCGCAAGGACCACTCATGACTGCAGACACTGTCGCGCTCCGCGCTCCGCAGTCATGAGTTCCGCAACATCTCGCTCGTTCGATCGCGATGCCGGACGACCATCAATCCGATCAACTCCCTTCTGTCGGGGCGCGTGTCGCCCGGCATCACTCCTCACTCCCGAGAGGCTCCACTCATGACTGACGTCATCCTGGCCAGTAACCAGTACGGCAAGGCCGAGAACCGGGTCGTCCGCGTCACGCGCGACACCGACCGGCACGAGGTCGCCGACCTCAACGTCACCAGTCAGCTGCGCGGCGACTTCGCGGCGGCGCACACCGACGGCGACAACTCCCACGTGGTCGCCACCGACACCCAGAAGAACACGATCTTCGCCTTCGCCAAGGACGGGATCTCCTCACCCGAGGAGTTCCTGCTCCGGCTGGCAGCCCACTTCACCGAGAGCTTCGACTGGGTGAGTGGAGGCCGCTGGGCCGCCGACCAGTTCGGCTGGACGCGGATCGACGACCACGATCACGCCTTCTACCGCGGGTCGCCGGAGGTCCGGACCACCGTGCTCGTACGGGACGGCGAGACCGACACCTTCCTCTCGGGCTTCTACGGACTCACGGTGATGAAGACCACCCAGTCGGGCTTCGTCGGCTATCCGAAGGACCGCTACACGACCCTGAAGGAGACCACCGACCGGATCCTCGCCACCGACATCTCCACCAAGTGGCGCTACAACACCACCGACCTGGACTTCAACGCGACGTACGAGAGCGTGAAGCAAACGATCCTGACCAGCTTCTCGGAGGGTTACTCCAAGGCCCTGCAGCAGGATCTCTACAAGATGGCCGAGGCGGTCATCTCCAAGCACGACGTCATCGACGAGATCAAGTTCTCCTGCCCGAACAAGCACCACTTCCTGCACGACCTGTCGCCGTTCGGTCTGGAGAACCCGGGAGAGGTCTTCTACGCCGCCGACCGGCCGTACGGGCTGATCGAGGCGACCATCCAGCGCAAGGGGAGCCCGACGGCGGACGACGCCTGGGCCGGGGTCGCCGGCTTCTGCTGATCGCCGAAGGGCCATCCGCGGCGACCAACCGCTGGGTTGCGACGGGCTCGCCCGCCGAAAACGTGTCCCAACCCGACAGTTGCGCGCAGAGTGCGTCGTTCCGGCAGATCCGCACGGCACTAGGCTCGGAACAGCGGCCCGGTCACCCCCGAGACCGCTGGACGAGCCAGACACCTAAGGAGGGCGTGTCCGCATGACCGACACCCTGGACAACCGGGCTACCGACTCCTCGGTCGATCCCGAGGAGACCAACGAGTGGATCGAGTCCTTCGACGCCTTGGTGGCGAGCCGCGGCCGGGACCGGGCCGCCGACATCCTCCGAACGCTGCAAGCACGGGCGGGCGCTGCGGGCGTGGCCACACCGGCCCGGCTGGTCACCGACTACGTGAACACCATCCCGGTCAGCGAGGAGCCAGACTTCGCCGGTGACGAGGAGATCGAGCGCCGCTTCCGCCGGCTGGTCCGCTGGAACGCCGCCGTACTCGTGCACCGGGCGCAGCGGTCCGACATCGGGGTCGGCGGGCACATCTCCACCTACGCCGGGGCGGCCACCCTGTACGAAGTGGGGCTGAACCACTTCTTCCGCGGTCCCGACCACCCCGGCGGCGGCGACCAGGTCTTTTACCAAGGTCACGCCTCACCCGGCATGTACGCCCGCGCGTACCTGGAGGGCCGGCTGAGCGAGGAGGACCTCAACGGCTTCCGCCAGGAGAAGTCCAAGGCTCCGCACGGGCTGTCGTCCTATCCGCACCCGCGCTTGATGCCCGACTTCTGGCAGTTCCCCACGGTGTCGATGGGCATCGGCCCGATGAACGCGATCTACCAGGCCCAGTTCAACCGCTACCTGCGCGACCGCGGCATCAAGGACACCACCGACCAGCACGTCTGGGCGTTCCTCGGGGACGGCGAGATGGACGAGCCGGAGTCCCGCGGCCTGCTCCAGCTGGCGGCCAACGACGGCCTCGACAACCTGACGTTCGTGATCAACTGCAACCTGCAGCGGTTGGACGGCCCGGTGCGCGGCAACGGCAAGATCGTCCAGGAACTGGAGGCGTTCTTCCGCGGAGCCGGCTGGAACGTGCTCAAGGTCCTCTGGGGCCGGGAGTGGGATCCGCTGTTCGCCCGCGACACCAGCGGCGAGCTGGTGCGGATCATGAACGAGACGCCCGACGGGGATTTCCAGACGTACAAGGGCGAGTCGGGCAGCTACGTGCGCGACAACTTCTTCGGCAAGACCGCGGCCACGAAGTTGCTGGTCAAGAACATGTCCGACGACCAGATCTGGCAGATGAAGCGCGGCGGGCACGACTACCGCAAGGTGTACGCCGCGTACCACGCCGCGAACCTGCGAGACGGGCAACCGACGGTCGTGCTGGCCAAGACGGTCAAGGGCTACGGGCTGGGGGCGAACTTCGAGGCCCGCAACGCCACGCACCAGATGAAGAAGCTGACCATCGACGACCTCAAGCAGTTCCGGGATCACCTCGACATCCCGATCACCGACGAGCAGCTCGACAAGAGCCTGTACGAGGTGCCCTACTACCACCCGGGCGCGGACTCCGCGGAGATCCAGTACATCCTCGAGCGGCGCCGCAAGCTCGGTGGCTTCACGCCCGAGCGGCGCAACACCCCGAAGGCACTCGAGCTACCGGGGGACGCGGCCTACGCCGGTGCCAAGAAGGGCTCCGGCAAGCAGATGGCGGCCACCACCATGGCCTTCGTACGGATCCTGCGCGACCTGATCCGCGACAAAGGCATGGGCCAGCGGGTCGTGCCGATCATCCCCGACGAGGCCCGGACCTTCGGCATGGACTCCTTCTTCCCGACGGCCAAGATCTACAACCCCAAGGGACAGAAGTACACCTCCGTCGACCGCGAGCTCTTCTTGGCCTACAAGGAATCCGAGCACGGCCAGATCCTGCACGCCGGCATCAACGAGGCCGGCTCGATGGCGGCTTTCACCGCGGCGGGGACGTCGTACTCGACGCACGGCGAGCCGATGATCCCGGTCTACGTCTTCTACTCGATGTTCGGCTTCCAGCGCACCGGCGACTCGATGTGGGCCGCCATGGACCAGATGGCGCGGGGCTTCATCATCGGTGCGACCGCCGGGCGGACCACCCTCACCGGGGAGGGCCTGCAGCACGCCGACGGGCATTCGCCGATCCTCGGCGCCATGAATCCGGCCATGAAGGTCTACGACCCGGCGTTCGGGTACGAGATCGCCCACATCGTGCGCGCCGGCCTCGAGCAGATGTACGGACCGGACAGCACCGATCCGAACGTCATGTTCTACATCACGGTCTACAACGAGCCGATGCAGCAGCCGGCCGAGCCGGAAGGCAGTGACGTCGAGGGGATCGTCCGGGGTCTGCATCGGATCAGCACCGGGGGCGATAGCGGGCCAAGGGTGCAACTGCTCGGTTCGGGCGTCTCGGTGCCGTGGGCCCAAGAGGCCGCGATGATCTTGGGCTCGGAGTGGGGGGTCAGTGCTGATGTCTGGTCGGTGACCTCGTGGACCGAACTGCGGCGGGACGGCCTGGCGGCGCTCGAGCACAACTTCCTGCATCCCGACGAGGACAAGCGGATCCCGTACGTGACGACCAAGCTGGCCGACGCGCGCGGACCGATCGTGGCCACCACCGACTACGTCTCCGACGTGCCCGATCAGATCCGGCAGTTCCTGCCGAATCCGTTCGCGACGCTGGGCGCCAACGACCACGGCTTCTCCGACACGCGGGCCGCCGCGCGGCGGTACTTCCACATCGACGCACACTCGATGGTCGTACGGGCCCTGCAGCTGCTCGCCGACCAGGGCGAGGTCGACGCCGAAGTCCCGAAGCAGGCCGCCGAGAAGTACCAGCTTCTCGACGTCCGCGCCGGCACCACCGGCAACGCGGGCGGGGAGAGTTAGAACCTCGCCCGCCGGGCCGAGACGCCGAGAGGCACCCTCTCGTCGCCAGATGCACCCCCACGTGAGGGTGCAACTGGCGACGAAAGGGTGCGCCGGCTGGTGAGGGACCTTTCTACCTCACGCCCTTCATCATCTTGTTCACCCACGGGGTGAAGAGGATGAGGACGATGCCGACGGCGATGGCGATGCCGCCGAGGATGCCGAAGTACGGGACCTGGTCGTCGACCGAGTAGAACTCGGCGAGCACACCGGCCATCGCGGTGCCCAAGGCGATCGACAAGAAGAGCAAGGCCACCATCTGGGTCTGGAAGGCGTGCGGGGCCAGCTTCGTCGACAGCGACAGGCTGACGGGGGAGAGCAGCAGCTCGGCGATGGTGAACACGAAGATCACGCCGACGATGCCCAGCAGCGGAGCCGAGTTCGGCACCGTGCTGGCCATGGGGATGAAGAGCAGGAACGCGATCCCCATGACGATGACGCCGAGCGCGAACTTGATCGGCGTCGGCGGCTGCCGATCACCCAACTTGGTCCAGAGCGCGGCGAAGACCAGCGACAAGATCATGATGAACACCGGGTTGATCGACTGCACCCACGACACCGGCATCGTCCAGCCGAACAGGTTGCGGTTCAACTGCTCGGCGGAGTACACGGTGAGCACGGTGAACTGTTGCTGGTACAGCGACCAGAACACCGCGCTGGTGATGAACATCGGGATGAAGGCGACCACGCGGCTCCGCTCGTCGCTGGTGATCCGCTTGCTGCCCAAGATCACGATGAAGTACGCGACACTGGCAAGGATGGAGATCGCGACGACGCTGGTGGCGAGCCGGTCGGCGTCGAGGATCCCGGTCAGGGCCAGCACGACGACCACGGCGACGACGGCCGCGGTGATGAGAATGATCTTCGTCCGCTGCTCGGCCGGCAGCGGGTTCGGGATCTCGTTGGCCTCGGCCGGCAGGTTCTTCCGACCCAGGGCGTAGATCACCAGGCCGAGCGCCATCCCGACCGCCGCTAGGGCGAAGCCCCAATGGAAACCGTAGTTGACCTGGAGCAACCCCGTGAAGATCGGTCCGAAGAACGCGCCCAGATTGATGCCGAGGTAGTAGATCGAGAAGCCGGCGTCGCGGCGAGGATCATCGCGGGCGTAGAGCGTGCCGACGATGCAGGTCGCGTTGGCCTTCACCCCGCCGCTGCCCAGGGAGATCAGGATCAAGCCCACACCTACCCCGAGAATGCCGGGGATGGCCGACAGGGCGATGTGTCCACACATGACCAAGATCGCCGAGATGAACAACGTACGTTCGGCGCCCAGCACCCGGTCCGCCAGCCAGGCGAAGATGATCGTCGAGAGGTAGACGAAACCGCCGTACGCGCCGACGATGCTCGTGGCGGCCACCAGGTCGATGCCCAGGCCGCCTTCGGCCGCGCTCCAGTAGAGGTAGATGAGCAGGATGCCCTGCATGCCGTAGAAGGAGAATCTCTCCCACATCTCCACCGAGAAGATGGTGGCCAGCTGGCGCGGTTGACCTAGGAAGGTCTTCTCGGGGCGGGCCTCGGAGGTGGCGGGGGAGGGAGCCGCAGTGGTCATGAGCCATAGCGTTCCACTCCGGGAGCAGGCGCGTACAGTCATCCGTTTGACGACGCTTCGAGGACAGATCGAAGTGTCGTCAGACCTGGCAACTACGCTACCGGCCATGCCCGTCGCCGTCTCCGGAACACCGTCTCGGGCCGAGCTCCGGGCTTCGCGGGTCGACCAGGGTCTCCAGGAGCTGGACCGATGGCTAGCCGATCAGATCCGCACGGGCCTGGCGCCACTGCCCAAGCTCGGCTACGCCCACTTCGACGCCATCGCGGCCCGGATGGTCGACGCGCAGGCACCGGGTGTCGCCGGCACGCTGCGCGCCCTGCCCGAGGAACTCGGCGAAGAGGACTGGCCGGACCGCATCCTGCACGGGCTGGCCGGGCTCCATCTGCTGAGCCGCGCGCACGCCTCGCTCGAGGCGTTGCCCGACGATCTTGCCGCGACCGTGCGCAGCCGGATCGGCTATCCGGTCGCCAAGGCCGACGTGCTGGCCGGGCCCGGGCTCCTCGACTCGTGGTGGGCCGTCGGCGCGGTGGACGTGGCGGATCTGCATCTTCGGCGGCGACGCGTGTGGCTCCGGGGGGCGGAGACCGATCGGTGGGCGGTGTGGCTCACCTTCGCTCCGACCGGTATGCCGTTCGATGATTCGATTCTCCCCGGGCAGGCGGTCGCCGGTGAGCTGCACTTCTACCCGGGCGCGGGACAGCACCGGGCGCTGTTCGGGCGTACGACCGACGAGCCGATCGTCGACCTCGACGTGCGCGGGAGCTCGGTCGCAGACGTGCGGGGGCAGTTTGCCCGACTGGTCGCGGCCGACCCCTGGGCCACCCGGATGCCGGCGGCGGTGTTCGGACGACCCGTACAGGAGGCGGGAAAATGGTGGCTGCAGGATACGACCGG
This sequence comes from uncultured Actinomycetota bacterium, assembly GCA_963789345.1. Classification (GTDB taxonomy): domain Bacteria; phylum Actinomycetota; class Actinomycetes; order Propionibacteriales; family Propionibacteriaceae; genus Microlunatus. The sequence goes on from CAWBKR010000007.1 coordinate 34,359, forward strand.
AGCCGGCTGCCTGCTGCGCGAACTGGAGGGCCAACCGTGGCCGCTGCTGGCGCAGTCGGGCGGTGAGCCCTTGACGATCTTCGGGGAATGGAACGGGTTCGGGCTCTGGCCGCTCGGTGTCCTCCCTGATGATCAGGGTCGGATCCTGAGCACGGAGATCTGCGGATGACCGGCTGGCCGGAGCTCGTGACGACCGCCCTGCTGGGGACCGGTCGCCGCCCCGTGCCCAGCGGGATCTCGGAAATCTGGGCGACCAGCATCCCAGCCGAACAGGCCGACCCGGCCGTCCGGTTGCTGGATCTGGCGGCACGCCATCGCGCGGCCAGTCGGGTGGCCTCTCGACCGGCGGAGTCGCCCGCCGAATGCGGTCCGGCGGCCCCGGCCGCTCCGCCGTCGGATCGCCTGTCGCCACCGCCAGCCGCGTCGGACGTGCTCGGTTCGCTGGTGGTCCGACCGACGCCGGCACTGATCAACTTCTGGTTCGGCTGTGCCGAGGCCACCGGCTGCGGAGTTCCCGCTCCGTACTGGACGCGCCTCGCCCGCCTGGCGGCCCATTCGACCGCCTACGATCGGCCGCTGCTGGGCCAGGTGTTGGGCGAACGCGGGCGCTGGTTCCTGCGCCAGAACCCGGACTGGCGTCGGCTCGCCGCTGACGCGGACCCTGCCCGTCGACAGGCTCAGGGCGTGAGTGGACAGGCTCAGGGCGCCACTGTGCGCCCGACGGCCGAGATGGTGCGGGCCCGACCGAAGTCGATCTTCGATCACCCCGATCCGTGGCCCACCGACGTCGTCGCGGCGGCGTACGCGGTGCTCGGCAGCGGGACGCTCGGTCGTCACGCTCGCGACTACGCCGCGGGTGTGGGCGCACGGTTGCCCGTCGAGGTGTACGCGAACCTGGGCGCGGCCGCGGAGTACTACCTGCAGGCGCCCGAGGCTCGACCTGCGCTGCGCAGGGCGATCCGAGAATGTTTCGTGATCATGGAGAAGTCGGCCTACACCCGTGCGCGGATCGAACACGCCTTCCGCGCTTCGGGCGATGCGTCGGTGAACCTGCGGCGGGTGGAGATTCCGAGTGTCTGATCCAACCGGGCGCGAGTCGATCGTCGCGGCCGCCGGCGATCCGCTCCGTCCCCACGCCGAGGTCGCCGGCGCCGCGGAACTCGAGGCCCTCCGTCGCCTCGACGACAAGCCGCGGCCGCCCCGCTGGCGCTTGTCGCCGTGGGCCGTGGTCACCTACCTCATGGGCGGGACCCTCCCGGACGAGACGGTGATCCGGCCCAAGTACATCGGATCGCGGCGGTTGATGGAGGTGGCGGTGGCCACCCTCGCCACCGATCGCGCCCTCCTCCTCCTCGGAGTCCCCGGAACGGCCAAGTCCTGGGTGTCGGAACACCTGGCCGCCGCGATCTCCGGCCGGTCGACGCTGCTCGTGCAGGGCACCTCAGGCACACCGGAAGAAGCCATCCGGTACGGCTGGAACTACGCCCGGCTCCTCGCCGAAGGACCGACGCAGAACGCTCTGGTCCCCTCCCCGGTGTTCACCGCGATGCTGGAGGGCAGCATCGTCCGGGTCGAGGAGCTCACGCGGATCCCCAGCGACGTGCAGGACGCCTTGATCACCGTCTTGTCGGAGAAGATTCTGCCCATCCCCGAGCTCGCCGATGAGGTCCAGGCCGCCAAGGGTTTCAACCTGATCGCGACGGCCAACGACCGCGACAAGGGGGTGAACGAGTTGTCCTCGGCGCTCCGGCGCCGTTTCAACACCGTCGTCCTACCGCTGCCGGCCGACCCGGAGGACGAGGTCCGGATCGTCTCCACCCGGGTGGCCGAATTGGCCGATGCCCTCGAGTTGCCTCCGATCCCGACCGCGGTCGAGGAGATTCAGCGCGTCGTCACCGTGTTCCGCGAATTGCGATCCGGAGTCACCGCGGACGGCCGCACCGCGGTCAAGAGTCCGTCCGGCACACTGTCGGCCGCCGAGGCCATCTCCGTGATCACCAGCGGGCTGGCCCTGTCCGCCCACTTCGGCAACGGCACTCTCGGCCCGGCGGACGTCGCCGCCGGGATCGTCGGTGCGGTGATCAAGGATCCGCTGGCCGACCGGATCGCCTGGAACGAGTACCTGGAGGTCGTGGTTCGCGACCGTCCGGGCTGGGGTGCCTTCTACGAGGCCTGCACGGACGTCACGTGAACGTCGCCGAAACAGATCGCCGAAACAGTCGTCGAGGTCTTCGGCATCCGGCACCACGGTCCTGGTTCGGCGCGTTCTCTGGTCGCCGCTCTCGACGCGTTTGCGCCGGACATGGTGCTGATCGAGGGTCCGGCCGACGCCGACCCGCTGATTCCCTGGGCGTCCTCCGAGCTGACCGTGCCTCCGGTGGCTTTGCTTGCGTACGTGACCGACCAACCCAGCCGTGCCGCGTTCTGGCCGTTCGCGGTGTTCTCGCCGGAATGGCAGGCTCTCCAGTGGGCGGCGACGAACGACACGGCGGCTGCGTTCTGCGACCTGCCCGCCGCGGTCAGTCTGATCGGCGGCGAGGGTGGCCAACCTCCCTGGCCCGAAGAGTTGCCCGAGGAAGATCCCGGCCCGACCGACCAGCCGGAGACGCCCGACATCCCGGAGGTTTCGCGCGAGCGCACCCGCGCTGCCGTACGAACCGATCCGCTGGCCCGGTTGGCGGCGGCGGCCGGCTACGACGACCCGGAGCGCTGGTGGGACGACGTCGTCGAGTCCCGGCGGGACGGGTCGTCTCCCGTTCCCGGCGTTGCGCGACGCGATGGCCGAGCTGCGCCGGGATCTGCCCGGAGGTCCATCCGGTGGAGGCGCGGCGCGAGGCCCGGCGGGAGGCCTTCATGCGGCAGACCATCCGCGTGGCGCTCAAGGCCGGTCGCCGACGCGTGGCCGTGGTCTGCGGAGCCTGGCACGCGCCGGCGCTCACCTTGCCGTTGCCGCCGGCCGTTGCGGACGCCCGCCTGCTCCGCGGCCTGCCCCGCCGCAAGGTGCGGACCACCTGGGTGCCGTGGACCCACTCCCGGCTGGCCTACGCCAGCGGTTACGGGGCGGGAATCGCGTCACCGGGCTGGTACAGCCACCTCTGGAGCGCCCCCGACCGGCCGATCACCCGCTGGCTGACCAGGGTCGCGGCCGCCCTGCGCACCAAGGATCTGGCCGTCTCCAGCGCCCACGTGATCGAGTCCGTCCGGTTGGCCGAGACGCTGGCGCGGCTGCGTGGGCGGCCACTGGCCGGACTGAGTGAGGTACAGGACGCGACCCAGAGCGTGCTGTGCGACGGCAGCGAGTTGATGCTGGGATTCGTCACGTCCGAGCTGGTGGTGGGCCAACAGCTCGGCTCGGTCGACCCAGGGGTGCCGACCGTACCGCTCGAGGCGGATCTCAACCGCCAGTGCCGCACGCTGCGGGTGCGGCGTGACGCCGCCCCACGCCTGTTCGACCTCGATCTGCGCAAGCCGACCGACCGGGCCCGCTCGGTCCTGTTCCACCGGCTGCGCGTGCTGGGCCTGGACTGGATCCGGCCTGCGGAGAGCGAGGTCCAGGGCCGCGGCACGTTCCGGGAGACGTGGCAGTCACAGTGGCGACCCGAATACGCCCTGGCGCTGGTGGAGGCCGCGACCTGGGGGACGACGGTGGCGGGTGCCGCGACCGCCAAGATCCTTGACGCCGGCGAGAACTTCGGCAGGCTCAGGGCACGCCGGACTGGTCGCGCAGACCGAGGCGGTCGAACGCTGCCTGCTGGCGGAACTGCCGGATGCCCTGCGGCGGCTGCTGGCCGCGTTGTCCCGGCAGGCGGCGCTGGACGCCGACGTGGTCCATCTCATGGAGGCCCTGCCGCCGCTGGCCCGCGCTCAGCGCTACGGAGACGTCCGCGACACCGACACCTCCGCCCTGGCGGGCGTGAGCGAGACCCTGGTCATCCGGATCTGCGCCGCCCTGAAACCGGCGCTGATCGGCCTGGACGCCGACAGTGCGCGTGCCATGCGGCAACGAATCGATCGGGTGCACGCTGCCGTCAGTCTGGTCTCCGATACGCCGACGGAGCTTCCCACGCCACGAGAGCGGTGGCTGGACACGCTGACCGACGTCTTGAGCGCCGAGGGCACCCACCCTGAGATCTCGGGCCGCGTGCTGCGCATCCTCTTCGACGCCGAGCGTCTCGGCGACGTCACAACGCGCCTGCACCGGGCGCTCTCGTACGGCTCTCCCGCGCCCGCCAAGGCGGCCTGGATCGACGGGTTCTTCGCCGACGGAGCCTTGCTCTTGATCCACGACACCGAGTTGCGCGGACTCGTCGACGGTTGGCTCGCTCGACTTGGGCGAGGAGGAGTTCGTCGACGTGCTGCCGCTGGTCCGGCGCACCTTCGGAACGTTCAGCGCTCCCGAGCGGCGGCTGATCGCCGAGCGTCTGGGTCGTCACCGGGCCGTCAGCGAGCCGGGGGAGACCGCCGACACCGGGTTGTTCGATCGCGACTTGGCGGCACCCGCTCTGGCGACCGTCGACACCATCCTCGGTCTCGGGATGAGGAACGCCGATGACTGACCAGGCCGACGAGTCCCATGAGTCCGTCGAAACGGCCGAGGATGCTCGGCGCCGCCGCTGGCGACTGGCCCTGGGCGAGCCGGCCGCCGAACCGCTCGAGGCCTCGCTGGACGAGTCGGAGACCGACATGGACGAGGCCCTGGCCGCGCTCTACGACGTCCGGCCGGACCAGCCGGGGTTTCGGCCGGGCGCCCGGTCGGCCGGATTGGGCTCCTCGGCCCCCCAGGTCGCCCGCTGGCTCGGTGACATCCGGACCTACTTCCCGACCAGCGTCGTCCAGGTCATGCAGCGCGATGCGATCGATCGGCTCCAACTGACGTCGATGCTCCTCGAACCGGAGCTGTTGGCCGCGATCCAGCCCGACGTCCACCTGGTCAGCACCCTGGTCGGACTCAACCGGGTCATGCCGGAGTCCACCCGCGCCACGGCGCGCGCCGTCGTCCAGGCGATCGTGCGCGAGATCGAGCGCCGGGTGGCGCAGCAGACCCGGTCGGCGGTGACCGGCGCGGTCAACCGCGCGTCCAAGACTCGTCGCCCGCGGCGGAGCGACATCGACTGGGCGGCGACCATCGGCCGCAACCTGGACCACTACCTGCCCGAGTACCAGACCGTCGTGCCGGAGCGTCTGGTCGGCTATCGGCGCAGCGCCCGCGCCTTCGCCGCCGATGTGATCGTGGCCATCGACCAGTCGGGCTCGATGGCGGAGTCCGTGGTCTACGCCGCCGTCTTCGCCGCGGTGCTGGCCTCCATCAATTCGGTCCGGACCTCGCTGGTGGCTTTCGACACCGCGGTGGTCGACCTGTCGGAGCTCCTCGCCGACCCCGTCGACGTCTTGTTCGGTTGCCAGCTCGGCGGCGGGACCGACATCAACCAGGCGGTCGCCTACTGCGCCGGGCTGGTGACCCGACCGACGGAGACGGTGTTCGTCCTGATCTCGGATCTGTACGAGGGTGGCATCGCGGAGGAACTGCTCCGGCGGATGACCGAGCTCGTCCGCAGCGGTGTGACGGTCATCGTGCTCCTCGCCCTGGCCGATTCGGGAGCCCCCGCGTACGACCGTGATCACGCCGCAGCCCTGGCCGGCCTCGGCGTTCCGGCCTTCGCCTGCACACCGGACGCGTTTCCGGATCTGCTCGCGGTGGCGTTGAGTCGCGGCGACGTGGGCGCGTGGGCAGCGGGTCAGGCGGCGCAGGCGAGCGGGAGCGAGTCGGGTGTCGGACGCCGTTTGTAACGTGAGCGATATGACGACTTCAGACCCGCGCTATCACCCAATCGGCGCCCGCGCGCACCCGGCCGGCGATGCCGGACGGCTACGGCCTGCCCAGCAGCACCAGCGGTCTCCTCGAGTGGACGACGGTCGAGGAACGTCTGGTGGCCTCGCACCACTACTGGCTGAGCACCGTACGCCCGGACGGAACACCCGCACGCCGTGCCGCGCTGGGGCGTCTGGGTCGACGGCCGCTTCTGGTACGACGGCGCTCCGACCACCCGCCACGCGCTGAACCTGCGCACCAACCCGGCGGTGACGCTGACCCTGGAGAGCGGGGTCGAGGCGGTGATCGTCGAGGGAACGAGTGCGGCGACCCGGGCCGATCCGGACGATCTCGGGCGTCGCCTCAGCGAGGCCTTCGGGAAGTATCACGACGCCGGATACTCGCCCGGCCCGGACGCCTGGGCGGGTGAGGAGGGCGGCGGCCTGCGGGTGATCACCCCGCGGCGGGCGATGGCCTGGTTCTCGTTCCCCAAGGACGCGACCCGCTTCACGTTCTGACGCCACCCCAGCGGGCGGCACCGTGAGAGGATCACACCCGTGAGCGCGGTCCCGTCGGTTTCGTATTCGATCACTGTCCGCCTCGAGGTCCCGGGGGGCGGCGCGGCGGTGAGTCATCTGACCACCGCCGTGGAGCAGGGCGGCGGTGCCGTCACGGCCCTGGACGTGACCGCGTCGGGCCACGAGCGGCTGCGCATCGACGTGACCTGTGCCGCGCGCGACACCGAGCATGCCGACGAGTTGGTCGAGGCGATGCGGTCAGTGCCGGGAGTCGTGATCGGGAAGGTCTCCGACCGGACGTTCCTGATGCATCTGGGCGGCAAGATCGCGATGGAGACCAAGCACCCGATCCGCAACCGCGACGACCTCTCGATGATCTACACCCCGGGGGTGGCGCGGGTGTGCCTGGCGATCGCCAAGAACCCGGAGGACGCGCGCCGGCTCACGGTGAAGCGGAACAGCATCGCGGTCGTCACCGACGGCTCGGCGGTGCTGGGGCTGGGCAACATCGGTCCGAAGGCGGCGCTGCCCGTGATGGAAGGCAAGGCGGCGCTGTTCAAGCGGTTCGCCGGGATCGACGCCTGGCCGCTGTGCCTGGACACCCAGGACGTCGAAGAGATCATCACCGTGGTCCGCGCGGTAGCACCGGGATTCGCGGGGATCAACCTCGAGGACATCTCGGCTCCGCGGTGCTTCGAGGTGGAGGCCCGACTGCGAGAGCTGTTGGACATCCCGGTGTTCCACGACGATCAGCACGGCACGGCGATCGTCGTACTCGCCGCGCTGTACAACGCGCTCCGCGTGGTCGAAAAGTCACTGGGCGAGGTCAAGATCGTCATGTCGGGAGCGGGGGCCGCCGGTACGGCGATCATCCAGCTGCTCCTGGCGGCCGGCGCCAAGCACGTGGTTGTGGCCGACATCGCCGGGGTGGTGCACCGGGGACGCCAGGGGATCGAGGGTCAGCTGCTCTGGCTGGCCGAGCACACCAACGAACTCGGGATCACCGGCACGCTCAAGGAGGCCGTGGTCGGTTCCGACGTGTTCATCGGGGTCTCGGCTCCGGGAGTGTTGACCGCCGAGGACGTGGCCGGCATGGCGGACCGGGCGATCGTCTTCGCGCTGGCCAATCCCGAGCCGGAGATCGACCCGGCGGATGCCATCCGCCACGCCGCCGTCGTGGCGACCGGCCGGTCGGACTTCCCGAACCAGATCAACAACGTCCTGGCCTTCCCCGGCGTCTTCCGCGGCCTCCTCGACGCGCACTCGGCCGAGATCACCCCGGCGATGCTCTTGGCCGCGGCCAAGGCGCTGGCCGGCGTCGTCTCCGACGACGAGCTCAACGCGGCCTACATCATGCCCAGCGTGTTCCATGCCGACGTGCACAACCGGGTTGCGGCCGCCGTACGCACCGCGGCCGGTGGTCCCGCCGAGTTGCCGACCGACACCGAAGTGCTCGCTTAGGTTGATGTCGGTTTCGCCGCCGCCTCCCCAGACGGGCCAGACGAAAAGCTGGGGACCGGTGTTGATGGTGCTCAGTGGCGTGGCGGTGATCCTCCAGCTTTACGGGCTCTACCGGCCGATCGGACCGCTCGAGCCGACCTGGTTCCCTCAGGCCGACAAGGTCGGGCACGTGGTCGTCTTCGCTCTCCCCGTCGCCCTGATCCTGCTGACCTTGACGTGGTACTCATCCCGCCGGGCCGCCACGCTGACGCCTTCCGCGATCGCGGTGGTCGTCGGCGCCTTCGCCGTGCACGCCGCCGTCAGCGAAGTCATTCAGGATCGGCTCTACCTCAGCCGGGTCGGAGATCCGTGGGACCTGCTCGCCGACGGGCTCGGGATCGGGCTGGGCGTGTTGATCTTCGTCGCGCTCCGAGTGGGCGTGGCCGGGTCCGCGAAGACCGGAGACGCACTGCCGGCACCGGCAGCCACCCGCCGATGAGGCCAGAACGCGACCCGGTCCCCGGCGATCTGCTGGTGGCCAGTGTCTTGCTGGCCGACGGGGTCTTCAACCAGACCGTCGTCCTCGTGCTGGACGCCGACGCGGACGGCGCCCTAGGGGTGATCTTGAACGAGGTGTCCCAGACGCCTCTGGACGCCGTCCTGCCCGACTGGGTCGGGACTGTTTCCGAGCCACGCCTGCTCTTCCACGGTGGACCGGTGTCCCCGAACGGGGCGATCTGTCTGGCCAGCGTGGCGACGTCGGGCGAGGAACCGCCGGGCTGGCGACCGCTCTTCGACACGGTCGGCCTGCTGCACCTCGACACTCCGATCGAGATCGTGTCGGGCGCGTACCGGGATCTGCGCATTTTCGCCGGCTACGCGGGCTGGGCGTCGGGCCAGTTGCAGGACGAGCTGGCCGAGGGGATGTGGCACGTGGTGCCCGCCGACTACGACGACGTGTTCGGGCGCCGGCCGACCGGCCTGTGGCGTACGGTTCTGCGCCGCCAGCCGACCGCCCTGGCCTGGTTCTCCACGTGGGTGGAGGATCCCGACCTCAACTGACGCCCGAATAGTCTCCTAAGGTTTGTGCCCCGAGTCCCAAGTCTCTTTACAGTGAGCGCCGCCCCGGCGCGCACCTCGCTGCGTTCTCCTCGGTCGCGATACGACCCGGTAGCCCTTCCTCGTCGGCCTTGCGATGCACGCACCCGAACGACGCTCACGGCAAAGGAACTCAGGACTCGGGACACTAGAACGACACCCGGTCGACGCTGTCGGCGCGCAGCACCGACTCCTGGTTGAAGGCCTTCTTGTAGATCGTCCGGATCTCCTCGATCTCCCGGTTCGCGCTGGTGTCGTCCAACGGGTAGAGCAGGACGATCACGTACGACTTCTCCTCCACGATGCCGTCGTCGGAGGACCGGAACTGGCCGTCGGCCTCGAACTGGGTGAGCCCGTCGGGGAAGCGTAGCGTGACGATCCGATCGACGAAGCGGTCGAACTGGGCTTCGGAGACGTCCGGGCCGGTCTTGCGGTCGGTGCCGAAGTACAGCTCGGTGCGGGCGAACCGCGTGCCCGGCGCCTGCTCGGGCGCGACGGCCGTCGCGGTGGGTTCGGGCCGCGCCGCCGTGACGGTGGGCTCCGGCCGCGCGGCCGTGGCCGTCGGCTGGGGCGCGGTCAGCGTGTCGGTCGCCGGCGTGGTCGCGGCAGCGGCCAGGCCCCAGGCGCCGGTGAGAGCCGAGGCGGCGGTGAAGAAGGCGGCAGCCCGGGCGAAACGGCGTCGGGTATCGGGATGGACAGGCATGGTGTTCCTCTCGGAGTACGTCGTTCTGGTGACGCCGACAACCATGACCGCCGGCCCGGGTGCAGGAGATCGGTAGCGGCTACCGAAAGTCCGATCCGCGGCTACCTAAAAGCCACGCCACGGGGTCGAGAAACTCTGAGATCCCGTTTCGAGAATTGAATATGATACGTTTCAGTCTGACCGAAGGCGCCGAGGACCACGTATTAGAGCACTCCGGTCACCGTCTGGATCGCCGACGTGGCGACGTACTGCAGCAGGGACAACCCGAAGATCGGCCAGAACAAGGACCCGGCCGAGCGCAGGTGCAGCGAGCTCTCCGCCGGCGCGAATCCGTCGCCCAGAACGGTTTGTAGGCTGACGCGGGACAAGATGGCCGTCATCCACGCCAAGCACTGGACCAGCAGCAGGAGCCCGAACAGGCCCATGAGCACGACCAGCACGATCTGCACGCCCTCGATGGTGGTGTTGCCCAAGACGATCCACAGACCCACTCCGGGCGAGCAGGTAGGCGGCCGATCCGCCCGCGATCACCAGGGGTAGACCGATCATCAGGCGGGCGTTGCGGCGAACGATCAGGAACGCACCGTCGAGGATCTCCCCGATGGTGAGAGGCCGGAGCGGGATGAGGGCCGTACGGCTGGCGTCCAGAACCGAAGGCCGGGAAGGAAGATTGGCGGACGCGGACGGGCCGAGGAACGAGCCGGGCCTGGGGGGCTGGCGCCGGGTCCCCTGCACGGCCATTGCGACAGTGTGCCATCCGGAGAGGTCTCGGCGACCTCAGCCCTTCGCGTCGAGTGCGCCCATCCGGGATGGACGGGGCGGGACGAGGCGCGAGTCAGCTCAGGATGACACTCACGATGACACTCACGATGACGAGGCAATGACCAGGGGGGAGATTGCCCGGCCGCATAGGATGACGAGCAAGGTGCGCGTCTGCAGAGCGAGCCCGAGCGAAGGGATCGAGGGTGTCCGAGGCCTCCAGGAATTCGGCCGGGCGAGGCAAGGTGCTGGTGGTCGACGACGACGCCGCTCTGGCCGAGATGTTGTCGCTCGTCCTGCGAAACGAAGGTTTCGAAGCAATCTGGTGCGGCCACGGCGACAAGGCCCTGGGCGCCTTCCGCGACTCCCGTCCCGATCTGGTGCTCCTCGACGTCATGCTGCCCGGACAGAACGGCGTGGACGTCTGCCGGGAGATCCGCTCCGAGTCGGTCGTCCCGATCGTGATGCTCACCGCCAAGTCCGACACCATCGACGTGGTGGCCGGTCTGGAGGCCGGTGCCGACGACTACGTGGCCAAGCCGTTCAAGGCGAAGGAGCTGGTGGCGCGGATCCGGACCCGGTTGCGCCGCTCGCCGGAGGAGACCGATCTGGAAACCCTGCGGATCGGCGACCTCACCATCAGCGTCGACGGGCACTCGGTGAAGCGAAACGGAGTGCCGATCCAACTGACCCCGCTGGAGTTCGATCTGCTGCTCGCCCTGGCCCGGAGACCGTGGCAGGTGTTCAGCCGGGAGGTTCTCCTGGAAGAGGTGTGGGGCTACCGTCATGCGGCCGATACGCGGCTGGTCAACGTGCACGTCCAACGTCTTCGGTCCAAGATCGAACGCGACCCGGAGCGTCCGGAGATCGTCGTGACGGTGCGCGGCATCGGGTACAAGGCAGGCGAGATCAGCCCATGATCGATTCGAGCTCCGGTTTGATCCTCATCGGTGCACGAGCCGGGTGAGGCGGGTCTGAATGTCGGCCCTCGCGGGACCCGCCGCGGTCGGGAAGCGGCAGTGGTGGCGCTTCGGCATCGACTGGTGGTGGCGGTCGCTGCCGTTGCGCGTCATCGCGTCCGTGTTCGGCGCCTCGGTGTTGGTCCTGGTCCTGGGCGGCTTCTTGCTGATGCAGCAGGCGACCAACGGCGTGATGGCCGGCAAGGAGTCCTCGGTCCGCAGTGAGGCACGGCAGGCGTTGGACCTGGCGCAACAGCAGCTGGACTCCGCCGACCTCACCGGCGACCCGAATCCCGACAAGACGCTGACCGAGTTGGCCCTCCGCTTCGCCAACGGCGCCGGCGGCAGTGATCAGTTCGACGTGATCATCATCTCCGGCGGCCAGACGATCACCGCCGGCGACGTGGACGCGGACAGCATTCCGGTCCTCCTGCAAGATCAGGTGGCCAGCCGGAACGAACTGCTGATGACCCCGACCAAGGTCGTCTACCGCGACGGCAAGACTCCTGTGGCCGGCCTGGCCGCCGGCTCGGTGGTGACGTTGCCGGGAGCGGGTCGCTACGAGATCTACTTCATCTTCCCTTTGACCCAAGAGGTGGCGACCCTGACGGTGCTGCGGACGGCGGTGATCACCACCGGTTCTATCTTGGTGATCTTGCTGACTTTCATCGCCGCGATGGTGGCCCGGCAGGTGGTGACGCCCGTACGGGCCGCGCGACGGGCGGCGGAGAGTCTCGCCTCGGGCAACCTCGACGACCGGATGCAGGTGCGCGGTCAGGACGACATCGCCCGCATGGCGGCGTCGATGAACTACATGGCGTCGGAGCTGCAGAAACAGATCCACCAACTCGAAGATCTGTCCGCGGTGCAGCAGCGCTTCGTTTCCGACGTGTCGCACGAGTTGCGCACGCCGTTGACCACCGTACGGATGGCGGCGGAGGTTCTGCACGAGGCGAGGGAGGACTTCGATCCGGTCGCAGCCCGCTCGGCGGAGCTGCTGCAGAACGAGTTGGACCGCTTCGAGGCCCTCCTCACCGACCTGCTGGAGATCTCGAGGTTCGACGCCGGTGCGGCGGTGCTCTCGCTCAGCGAAGTCGACCTCGGTGATGTCGTCCACCGGGTCGTCGAGGCACACGCATCGTTCGCCCAGGCCACCGGAACACTCGTGCGCGTGCACGCCGCCGAGCCCTGCCACGCCGAGGTCGACGCCCGACGGATCGAGCGGATCCTGCGCAACCTGCTGGTCAACGCCATCGAGCACGGTGAGGGACGTCCCGTCGACATCTACGTCGAGGGCAACGATTCCGCCGTCGCCGTTGCCGTGCGCGATCATGGGGTGGGTTTCGAGGCCAACCAGGCCCGGCAGGTGTTCCACCGGTTCTGGCGGGCCGATCCGGCGCGAGCCCGCACGGTCGGCGGGACGGGACTCGGTCTGGCCATCTCCATGGAGGACGCCAATCTCCACAACGGCTGGCTGACGGCGTGGGGCCGACCGGGGATGGGGGCCCAGTTCCGGCTGACCGTGCCGCGTCACTCGGGCCAGATCCTGGAGTCCTCACCGCTCCCGATGGTGCCTCGGGATCTTGTCGTCACCCCGCTGCCGACCGAGACGGTCGACACCGCTCCCTCCCTGGCCCCGAGTGGCTCCGACACTGCCGGAGCCGCCCGATGATCACTCGGACTCGATCCCGTGCCCGCGTGCTGTCGGGACTGCTGCTCGCCCTTCTGGTGACGCTCTCGGCCTGTGTCTCGGTGCCGACGTCGGGGCCGGTGGAGAAGATCGAGGGCCAGCAACCGGAGTGCACCAACTGCATCAACGTCGACGTGGCGCCACCGGCGTTCGGAGCCGGTCCGGAACAGATCGTCGAGGGATACCTGAGGGCTAATTCCAATTTCCAGCCGGCGTACGCGGTCGCCCGGCAGTTCCTGACCAGGGCGGCCGCCGAGCGCTGGAGTCCGGAGAACGGGGTGCAGATCTACGCCGGCAACACCCGGGTCAGCGGTGCGCAGGTCACGCTCAGCGGCCGCCTCGTGGGTGTCCTCGGTCGCGATCGGAGCTACACGCCGCGGAACCAGCTACTCGAGATCAACTTCGGCCTGATCCAGGAGGACGGCGAGTGGAGGATCAACACCCCACCGCAGGGTCTTCTGGTGGCCGAGTTCGCCTTCACCTCGTTCTATCAGCCCTTCAATCTGTACTTCGTCGGCAACGGGCGCAGTCTGGTGCCCGATCCGATCTATCTGCCGACGCTGGGCAACCAGGCCGGCTTGGCGTCGGTGTTGATGCGGGCCCTGCTCGGCGGACCGTCGGCCTGGCTCAAGCCAGCCGTGAGTACGGCGATCCCGACCGACACCGCCCTCAGCGGTGATGCCGTGACCATCTCGGACGGGATCGCCACGGTGCCGTTGAGCAATGCCGTGGAGCAGCTGAACGACTCCCAGCGCAGTCTGCTGGCGGCCCAGGTGGTCTACACGCTCGGCCAGCCGCAGATCGGTATCCGTGCCGTCCGCTTCACCGTGGACGCGCAGCCGTTCTCGATCCCGGGAGGTAACCCCGACACCTTCGAAGTCTCGCGGGACGCCAACTTCGCCGACCTGAATCCGGTTCCGGACGTCATCGGGGACCAGCTGTACGCGATGCGCAGCCGCGGCGTCGAGCAGGTCAACGCGACCTCGGACATCCCGGACGCCAGACCGGTGCCGGGGCCCTTCGGCACGGGCAGGCTCGCCGTGCAGAGCATGGGTGTCTCGCTGAGCGGCACCGATCTCGTCGCGGTCACCGACAACGGCTCCGGTCTTGTCCAGGGGCGGACGTCAGGCGGAGCGGTGGCTTCGGTGCTGCCCCGGGTGGCGGTGCGTGAGCTGCTCCGGCCCCAGTTCAGCCGGTTCGGGGAGATCTGGGCGATCGGCGAACGGGCCGGTCGCCAGCGCCTGTGGGTGATCAGCGGTGGCAGACCGGCCGAGGTGGATGCCGCCGTGCTGCGCGAAGGGCGGGTCAAGGCGTTCAAGGTGAGCCCGGACGGATCGCGGATCGGCCTCATCCGTACGGTGAACGGCCGGGACGAGTTGGGACTCCTCCGGATCGTGCGTTCCGACCGCGTCAGCGTGGACGGCTGGCGTCCACTGCAGCTCAACCGCAGCACCACCCCGAACCTGAGCCGGCTCGTCGACGTGGCCTGGGCCGACGCCACCAACCTCATCGTGCTGGCGGGGGCCGCCGGCAACGTGCCGCTCGCGCCGTACCGGGTGAGCCAGGACGCGTTCAAGGTCACCGCCGAGGGCGAGCCGAACAACTGGGATGCTGTCGGGTTCACCGTTTCGCTGCAGACCCAGGCCTCCATCGTGATCGGCCGCAACGGACAGACCTGGCGGGACGGCGGATCGCAGTGGGTCCCCTATCTCAACGACGTCCGAGCCATCGCTTATCCAGGCTGACCGGTTCGCCCTAGCTCGTCGAGGGCTGAATGGCGCTGACCCGATCCCGCTATCCACAGATCCGCCGCCGGGACTAGCCGAGGCACGAGCACGACGCCGATCATCTCGAGGTGACATCGATTGCGCGGCTGATTCCGTCTGCGCTCGTTCGCGCGGGAGCCGCGGCCGGTGACCTCTTGCTCGGCGCCCGGTGTGCGGGCTGCGGCGAGCCCTGGTGGGGTGGCTGCCCGTCGTGCCGTCGATTGGTGACCGGCAGGACTCCGACCCCGACTCGTCCCGATCCCACGCCCGTCGGCTTCCCGGCGACCGTGACCGCGGGTCCGTACGACGACGTGCTGCGCGGGCTCATCACGGCGCACAAGGAGGAGCAGGCGCTGCAGCTGACGGGGCTGCTGGGGCAGTTGCTGGCCGGCTGTGTCGATTATCTCCTCGACGTGGCCGGACTGCACCGTTCGGACCCGGTGGTCCTGGTGGCCGTGCCCTCCGCGCGGGCCGCGCTGCGCCGCCGCGGCTTCGACCCGACCGCCGCCCTGGGCCGACGGGCGGTGCGAAGCCTCCGGGGCACCGAAGCGCAGATCAGGATGGTCGAGCTCCTCGCCCAACGACGCGGCACCCTGGACCAGGCTGGACTCGGGGCAGCGGAGCGCCAGGCAAATCTGCACGGGAGTGTGCGCCTGCGCCGCCGAACGTTGCCCCTCGGCCCGGTGATCTTGATCGACGACGTGGTGACCACCGGCGCGAGCCTCACCGAGGCCGCCCGCGTTCTGCGAACGGCCGGCGTACCGCTGATCGGTGCCTGCACGGTCGCAGCGACCCAGCGCCGTACGCCCAGCCGTCGACCTAGAGAGTGACGGTGAGCTTCAGAACTCCCATCTCCGGCTCGCGGGCCCGACCGCGGATCGTGGACAGGCCGCCGGCTCCGGAGTGAGGCACGATGCTGCCGAAGGCACTGACGACGTCTCCGTCGGCAAGCCCGCCGTGCTGGATGACGAAGCTCCCCTCGTCGCCGTCCAGGCGGGCGACCACGCGCTCTGAAGCCACGTAGCCACTACCCAGCCTCCTGAGCGGTCAGCGCTCCTGAGCCTCCTCCCACAATGCGGCCGACACTTCGGCCACGTCCTCGCCGGCCGCCACCAGCGCACCGAGATCCGGACTGCCACCGGCGTTGTTGACCACGATGTCGAAGACGCGCCATGCCCGGTCCGGACCCTCGAGATATCCGGCCAGCGCCTTGGCCTGCACCTGGATCTTCCCGTTGAGGGCATCGCCGGCCGCGGCGGTTCCCGTCTTGGCAAAGACCTTCCCCCGGGCCGGAGATTCGGTCGCGTTGGAGGCCAGCGTGCCGTCGACACCGAGGATCGGCAGGGAGGTCCGCCAGCGGTCGAAGTCGGCTTGACGCGTCCAGTACCGCAGAATCTGGCTCACCGCCACGGGTGTGGCCCGGTCCGCCGGGTCCCCGCCTCGGCCGTCGGCGAGAGCCACACTTTCCACGTCGACACCGGCGCTCGCGAGGAACGTATGCAGCGGCGCGAACCCGTCCTCGCAGTCGGCGCTGCCGGCCCGCACGGCCAACTGGCAGATCGCCAGGTTGGCACCGAGATTGAGGCTCACCTTCAAGATCAGTTTGGCCTGTTCGGCGTACACCGGCGACACAAACTCCGCCACCCGGGACTGGCTCGCGTACTGCGAAGTCCTGGGCAGGAGATCGATCGGGTTGGCACCCGTGGGCGCCGCGTCGACGCGCACACCGGCGGCCTCGAGCGCTTCGATCAACGTCGTGCGCGCGAAGGCCGAGATGTCGGTGATGGGTGCTACCTGCAGGAGCGGTTCGGCGTCGGCGGCGATGCTGCCGGTGACGGTGATCCGACCGGGCGCCGACCCGGAGACGGTGATCTCCGTCGGCTGCCCGGCCGCAACGGTCCGCACCGAGGAGTCCACGGTGTACGAGGCCGCCAGCGGGCGGACCGACAGGGTCGCCGCCTGGCCGGCCCCGCCCGGCCGCACGAGGACGTCGATCAGGTTGTCGTTGATCATGATCGGTGTGGGGTCCGGCTCGAAGATCGACGAGAACAGCCGGTCGTCGACGACGACATCGCCGCTGACTCGGCGGAGACCGGACGCCCGGATCTGTTGGGCCAGCGAAAGGATGCCGGCCAACGGATTCTGCGGCGTCAAGGTCGCACCGGGAATGGTGTTGGCGTCGACATGATCGACGTCGGTGTACTCCACAGTTCCGTCGGCGCGGGTGCGACCGCCGAAGGTCACGTCCCCGGCGCCGACCAGGATCAGGTCGCCGTCGAGCCGGCCGCCGGTCCGGCTTCCGCGCTGGTAGACCGGAGTACGGAGGCGGCTGTCGGGACCCAAGGTCTGCCAGGTGCCGGAAACGCTGAACAACTTCGCGGTCGAGCCGGGAATGAACATCTCATCGGCCCGACGGGCCACGCTCGTTCGGTTCGTCTCGGGGTCGACCTCGAGCAGCCCCCAACTCGCGTGGTCGTACTGCGGCTTGTCGATGATCCGGGCCACCGCAGCCGGCAGTGAGCTCTCCTCCTCGGGTGGAGGTGGTGGAGCGGGATCGGTACACGCCGCGGTGGCCAGGAGCGCCAAAGTCACCACGAGTACGCAGAGCCGGGGGGAGCGGGGCATGAGTCTCCTACGTGACGCCGGACCGTCCGGTCGGCGCACGACCACGGCGGCCCTCGGGGGTGGTCGCCAGTATTCCGGCCCGGTTGCTGCCCTGGCCAGTGCGCGGCAGAGGCTTCCTGTCCCAGCCCCACCCGCGTCACCTGGTGACCCGGGCACCCTCGAGCGTCACGGCCCTCCCCCACCCACCAGTCGAGCCCGCCCGGCGACGAGCGAGATCGACCGACTGAGAACTGGGTGAGGATCCGAGACCGGCGTAGCAATCGCGAACACGGGGGACTAGCGTCTGTGTATGGCGCTCCCGCCCGATGATCTGGCCCGGCTCGTCCGGGATTGACTCGGGGTGCGGGCGCTTTTTGCGTTTCCTACCCGCTGGAGGCAGACATGGATGTTGTCGTCAAGACCCGGCACTGCTCGGTGTCGGATCAGTTCCGCTCCTATGTCGACGAGAAGATCACCCGGCTCGAGAAACTCGACGACCGGGCGATTCGGGTCGAGGTAGAGATCTCGGCGGAGAAGAACAAGCGACAACACGACCAAGCCAGCCGAGTCGAAATCACCCTGCACAGCAAGGGTCCCGTGGTCCGCGCCGAAGCAGCCGCGGAGGACAAGGCCGCCGCGTTCGACATGGCCCTGGACAAGCTGATGGCCCAGTTGCGCAAGGCCGCCGACCGCAAGCGAGTACACCGCGGGGCGCGTACCCCGAAGTCCCTGCAGGCCGCGGCCGCCGAGGCAGCCCCGATGGGCGAGCCGGCGCCCGAACTGAACGGAGCCAGCAAGCACACCGTGGCCGGCATCGAGGTCGACGGCGACGGCCCTCTGGTCGTCCGCGAGAAAACGCACGCCGCCACGCCGATGACGCTGGACCAAGCTCTCCACGAGATGGAACTCGTCGGGCACGACTTCTACCTGTTCATCGACGCCGAACACGACGCACCCAGCGTGGTCTATCGCCGCAAGGCGTACGACTACGGTGTGATCCGCCTGGCCAACGTCACCGCGCTGGCCTCCTGAGCCCTTTCCTTCCTCCTCCCGGCCACGTCGCTCGGGTTCGTAGGCGTAGCTCGATCTGCAGAGCGAGCGACGCCGACGAGATCGAGCGACGTCCGATGGGGTGGCGGACGTGGCTGCTCATGTCAGGGGATGTTCGAGTTCAAGTTCGTGGCGAATCGGAACGCCGTCGATGCCTCGCTCCGGTATCGCCGGCTTGAGGTGCCGGGCCACCGTAATCGCGTTCTGGTGGAGCGCGACGAGATCCCAGCCCGCGCGCTGGTAGAACCTCAGCGCTGCCGTGTTGTCGTTGGTCGTGACCAGCCAGAGCCGGCTCCACTGCTCGCGCCGCGCCAGCCCGACGACCGCCTCCAGAAGCAAGGATCCGACGCCGCCCCCCGGCTCCACCGCGTCGACGGTGACCACCTCGGTGTGCACCGCTCCGCGGTCGCCCGGCCGGGGCCGGAACGTCAAAGCGCCGACCCGCCGCCCCTCGCCGTCGGCGGCGACCAGACCCGGCAGCCGGCCCGGCTCGCACAGCTCGCCCCGGGAGACGACGACGTCACCCCAGCGGGCGCGGAGCGTCTCCGCGAGCCAATTGCGGTCCGGAAGGCCTACCTCGCGGACGACCACACCATCCCGCCGCGCGAGCACAGAGACCTCGGCGGCAGTCGGCCACACGACCGAGAAGCGCTCCAGCACCACAGGCAGCTCGGGACGGTAGGCGAGGCCGGCGGCCGGCAGGGTTCTCCGCCAGTAACCCTCGTGGCCATCCAGCCAATCCTCGTACGTGCGGTCGCCCTCTCCCTCGTCCCAGGCGAAGGCCGGATCGAGCACCTCGACGAGCGGACCGACGGTCACCTGGTCGGTCCGTATCACGCAGGCCGGCAGGCCCGATCCGTCGTAGACGACCGCATGCTCTCCGACCTCCGGGAGCGCGGCGCCTTCGACCTCGAACTCGGCGACCACCGACGCGGTGGCCCGCTTGGGCCCATCGAGCACGAGCGCCGCCAGCCGATCCGCCATCTCCGGAGAGTCTCCGAAGCAGAACGGCTCGCCGGTGATCTCGACCCCGGTCGCCTCGCTGAACTCACCGGCGTACGCCTCCAGGGCCGCCCCGTTCGGCTGCACCATGTGCTCGAGGCTAGCCGCCCTGCCCCCGATGCACCCTTTCCTCGCTAGTTGCACCCCCATGTGAGGGTGCAGGTGGCGACGAAAGGGTGCATTTGGTGACCGAGCGCGAGCGGGAAAAGACTGTCGGTGCTCGCCGCTACGGTGAACCTGTGAGACGGGAGCGGATCAGCCAGGCCGCGGCTCGACGTGTTGCCCTCGCCGCCCAGGGTTTCGGCGCAGCTCGGTCCGGGCGGACTCCGACCATGCGTGACCTGCAGTCGGTCGTCAATCGCCTCGGTCAGTTCCAGATCGATTCGATCAACATCGTCGCGCGGGCTCACTTCATGCCGCTGTTCTCCCGCCTCGGCCCGTATGACGTCAGCCTCCTCGCCCGAGCGGCCCACCGGCCGCCGCGGCGGCTGTTCGAGTACTGGGGTCACGCGGCCAGCCTGATCGACGTCAACCTGCAGCCGTCGCTGCGCTTTCGGACGCAGGAGGGCTTCCGCGACGTCTGGGCGGGCGTCGAGCGGGTGGCCCAGCAGAATCCCGAGCTCGTCGCATTCGTACGGGAGGAGGTTGCCGCCCGCGGTCCGATCAGCGCCCGCCAGCTCGAGATCGAAGAGGTGCGGGACCGGAGCAACTGGGGCTGGAACTGGTCGTCGGTCAAGACCGTCCTGGAGTGGTTGTTCTACCTCGGGGAGGTGACGTCGGCGTACCGCAACACCCAGTTCGAGCGGGTCTACGACCTACCTGAGCGAGTTCTCCCCCAGGCGATCCTCGACCGGCCGACGCCGACGCCCGAGGAATCGGTCCGCAACCTCGTACGGCGAGCCGCCACAGCGCTCGGTGTCGCGAGCGAGTTCTGCCTCCGGGACTACTTCCGGACCCGTCCGGAGATGACGCGGACGGCGATCAACGAGTTGGTCGAGGCCGGTGAGCTACTGCCGGTGACCGTGCAGGGCTGGGAGAGCAGGTCCACCTACCTGTGGCACGCGGCCAAGCACCCCCGCACGGTGCAGGCGCGGGCGCTGCTGAGCCCGTTCGACTCACTCGTCTTCGAGCGGGCCCGGCTCGAGAAGCTGTTCGACTTCTTCTACCGCATCGAGATCTACGTGCCGGAGCCGAAGCGGATCCATGGCTACTACGTCTATCCGTTCCTGCTCGGGGACCGATTCGTCGCCCGCGTCGACCTCAAGGCCGACCGCAGCCGCGGGGTGCTGAGAGTCAACTCGGCCTGGCTCGAATCCGGGGCCGATGCCGACGAGACCGCCGTGGAGCTCGGAGGTGAGCTGGCGGCGACGGCGGGCTGGCTCGGATTGTCCGCGGTCGAGATCCTGCCGCGAGGCGATCTGGCGCCGGTGCTGTCCTCCGCACTGCTCAGCGAGGCCGGCTGAGGCACGTCAGCCGAAGGATTCAGGCCCAGGTGTGGTGCACGGCCTCGACGTTGTTGCCGTCGGGATCACGGACGAACGCGCCGTAGTAGCCCGGGTGATACTCCGGCCAGACCCGCGGCTCGTGGAGACTTGTCGCCCCGAGATCGACGGCAGCAGCGTGGAAGGCGTCGACCGCGGCCCGATCGGGTGCGGTGAAGGCCACGTGGACCGGCCGATTCGGGACCCGGTCATCCGCGACGCCGACCCAGAAGCTCGGGAATTGGTCCCCGTAGCCGACCAGGTCGTCGAAGGCGAGCACCCGGCGGTAGCCCAGCGGCTGCACCACCGCGTCGTAGAACCGCAGCGCGGCCGACAGATCCAGGACCTGGAGCGAGAGATGATCGAGCACCTTCTCAGTCATATCGCAGTAGGAACCATCGCAACTCGTGCGGTCGGCAGACTGGCCTACGATGGAGGATGCGTTGCCGCAGCGTGCGGCCCGCTTCTCAGCGCCCCGTGCGGGGTGACGACTAGGTAAGGGAGCCAGTTCTCGTGGCTTTGATGGACAGGCTGCTGCGGTTCGGCGAAGGCAAGATCCTCAAGCAGTTGAAGCACATCTCGAGGCAGGTCAATTCGATCGAGGAGGACTTCGTCGCGATGAGCGACGACGAGCTCCGCGGTCAGACGGGCGACTTCCGCGCGCGGTTCGAGAAGGGGGAGACCCTCGAGTCGCTGCTGCCGGAGGCCTTCGCCACCGTCCGCGAGGCCACCAAGCGGGTCCTGGACAAGCGGCACTACGACGTCCAGATCATGGGCGGCGCGGCGCTCCACATGGGCAACATCGCCGAGATGAAGACCGGCGAGGGCAAGACCCAGGTGGCTCTGCTGCCGTGTTACCTCAACGCGCTCACCGGGCGGGGCGTGCACGTGGTCACGGTGAACGACTACCTGGCCAAGCGAGATTCGGAGTGGATGGGCCGGGTGCATCACTTCCTCGGCCTCGACGTCGGCGCCATCTTGACCCAGATGGATCCCGCCGAGCGCCGCAAGGCGTACAACGCCGACATCACATACGGCACCAACAACGAGTTCGGCTTCGACTACCTGCGCGACAACATGGCCCTCAGCCTGGAGGATTGCGTCCAGCGTGAGCACCACTTCGCCATCGTGGACGAGGTCGACTCGATCCTGATCGACGAGGCCCGCACGCCGCTGATCATCTCCGGTCCGGCGGAGGACTCCCACGCCTGGTACCCCACCTTCGCCAAGCTGGTCGACCGCCTCAAGCGGGACGAGCACTACGAGGTGGACGAGAAGAAGAAGACTGTGGCCATCCTGGAGAACGGCATCGACGTCGTGGAGGATCGGCTGGGCATCGACAACCTCTACGAGTCGGCCAACACCCCGCTGATCTCCTATCTCAACAACGCCATCAAGGCCAAGGAGCTCTTCAAGCTGGACCGGGACTACGTCAACCTCGACGGCGAGATCCTCATCGTCGACGAGCACACCGGGCGTACGTTGGTCGGCCGCCGCTACAACGAAGGTCTGCACCAGGCCATCGAGGCCAAGGAGAAGGTGCAGATCCGCGAGGAGTACCAGACCCTGGCGACCATCACGCTCCAGAACTACTTCCGCGGGTACGAGAAGCTGTCCGGAATGACCGGCACCGCGATGACCGAGGCGAGTGAGTTCCAGAAGATCTACGGGCTCGGCGTCGTGCCGATCCCGACCAACAAGGACATGATCCGCGGGGACCAGCGCGACCTCATCTACCGCACCGAGGAAGCCAAGTTCACCGCCGTCGTGGAGGACGTGGCGGAGCGGTTCGAAAAGGGCCAGCCGGTGCTGATCGGTACCGCGTCGGTGGCCAAGAGCGAGATCTTGTCCAAGATGCTCAAGCAGGCCGGGGTCAGGCACGAGGTGCTGAACGCCAAACAGCACGAGCGGGAGGCGGCCATCATCGCCATGGCCGGCGCCAAGGGCTCGGTGACGGTGGCGACCAACATGGCCGGTCGCGGCACCGACATCATCCTGGGCGGCAACCCCGAGTTCCTGGCCGACAAGAAGCTGCACGACCAGGGTATCGATGCGCTCGAGAACTCCGAGGAGTACGAGGAGCTCTATCCCGAGGTGCTCAGGGAGTTCGAGGAGGCGACGGCCACCGAGCACGTGGAGGTCGTCAAGCTCGGCGGCCTGTACGTGGTCGGCTCCGAGCGCCACGAGTCCCGGCGGATCGACAACCAGCTACGTGGTCGGTCCGGCCGGCAGGGCGACCCGGGGGAGAGCCGGTTCTACCTCTCCCTGGGCGACGACCTGATGCGGCTGTTCAAGTCCGACATCGTCGAGTGGGTGCTGCAGGCGCTGAAGGTGCCCGACGACCAGCCGATCGAGAACAAGCGCGTGTCGGCCTCCATCGCCAGCGCCCAGGCACAGGTCGAGGCGCAGAACTTCGAGATCCGCAAGAACATCCTCAAGTACGACGACGTGATGAACCGGCAGCGGCACGCCGTCTACGGCGACCGTCGCAAGGTGCTCGAGGGCGCCGACGTCGAGGCCCGGCTCCGGCAGACCGTCGACACCGTGGTCCGCCAGTACGTCGCCGGAGCCACCGAGGGTTTCGCCGAGGACTGGGACCTCGAGCAGCTCTGGACCACCATGAACACGCTCTATCCGGTGGGTCTGGACCGCGCCGACTACGAGGACCGCGAGAACCTGGACGCCGGGGAGCTGACCGAGGCGTTCGTGGCCGACGCCGAGGCCGCGTACGACCGGCGCGAGGAACAGCTCGGCGCCGACGTCATGCGCGAGCTGGAACGGCGCGTGCTGCTCACCGTGCTGGACCGCAAGTGGCGTGAGCACCTGTACGAGATGGATTACCTCCGCGAGGGCATCGGCCTTCGGGCGATGGCGCAGCGCGACCCGCTGGTGGAGTACCAGCGCGAGGGCGGCGACATGTTCAACGCCATGATGGAGGCCTTCATGGAGGAGGTCGTCGGCTTCGTCTTCCACCTCGATGTCGAGGTCGAGCAGGCTCCGGCGGTGGGCGTGGTCACCGACGGCGCGGGCCAGCCGCTCACGGTCGGCGCGGCGAGCACCAACGGCGAAGGGCGAGACGGATCGGAGCAGCAGCAGAACGGCAAACGGGAGGGCCGGCGGGCGTCCCGGCTCATCGAGTCCGGACCCGATCCCGACGGCCCGGGCGTCGAAGCGCACGTCGTCGACGATCCCCGCGTCGACGAGCCCGAAGCGGAGTCGGAGGTCGACGACTTGGAGACGGCCTTCCACCGTCCGACGGTGAGAGCCAAGGGACTGAGCGGATCGCCCCGGCGGGCGATGACCTACTCCGCGCCCGGCGAGGACGGTGCGGCCACCACCACGACCCGAAGCGGCGAGAACAGCGACGAGTTCGCCGGCGTCGGGCGGAACGCCCCCTGCCCATGTGGGTCCGGCAAGAAGTTCAAGATGTGCCACGGGCGGTCCGGGGCTCGCTGAGCACCGATCAGCTTGATCACTGGGGTCCCAGCGCTCCCAACTCCAACGCGGTGGTCAGCCAGCGCCCACCGAAGGCTTCGAGCCGGAAGGCGAGCGCGGCGGAGCGTGAGCCGATGCGGACGTGCGCAGCCGCCTCGACCGCGGTCGGGGTCGGGCACTGAGCACGTACCGACGCGACGCTGATCCGGGGTGCCTTCCCTACCGGACCTCCGGCCGTGACCTGCTGTGCGGCTCGCTGTCGTTGTCGCTGCCGAACCGCGCACCGCACGTCGGCCAGCACGTGATCGCCCAGCCAGCGATCGAGTTGGCTCACGGGGCGGATCCCGGTCAACACCTGCGTGATGGCGAGAGCGAGCACCGCCGACCACT
This sequence comes from uncultured Actinomycetota bacterium, assembly GCA_963789345.1. GTDB lineage: Bacteria > Actinomycetota > Actinomycetes > Propionibacteriales > Propionibacteriaceae > Microlunatus. The sequence continues at coordinate 59,063 of CAWBKR010000007.1, forward strand.
GGGCCGGATCGGGCAGGCCGGCCGCCGGTGCCACCGTGCCGCAGCCGTCCATCAGCAGGTAGCGGCCGCCATCGGGGCGCGGCGTGGCGGCTGGGGCCGCCTCGTCGTCGAGCAGGCTGGGTTGCCAGCCGAGGGCTCCGTCGATACCGAGCGGCGGGGCGGCCGACGCCCAGCTCAACGCGGGTGGGCGACTGTCGATGAGAGTACGAATCACCCGACCACCGTGCGGCCGGACCGCGTTCCGTCGTAAGGAGGTTCGCCAAATCTGTGGACAACGCGACGCGCCCTGAGCTTGTCGAAGGGCGGAGAGACCGGCACTCTCTTAGGCCCCCCTTTTGCGGAAACTGTTAACAGTTTCGTGATCGGGGGCAGATTTCCCGGCGTGTCGCTGCCATTTGCCAACAGTTTCGGGCCGACGCGAGCGCGCAGACCCGTCTGCGAGCGTCGGTGGTCACGAGGTGGTTGGGCGCATTCGACAGGCTCAGCGCACGAACAGTTACACCATCAGGTTCGACTGGATGCTGTACTGCGCGGCGCGGTACAGGTGCCGGCCGAACTCGACGAACTGGCCGGTGTCGTCGTAGGCGATCCGGTCGACGGTCAGGCAGGCGGCAGGCGTCTCCTCGTCCAGCAACGCCGCCTCGTCCTCCGTCATCAGCCGGGCGGAGATCCGCTGGTGGGCGATCTTGAGATTCACCCCGAGAGCCTGCAGGCACCCGTACAGGCTCTTCTGCCGGACGTCGTCCTCCGACACTGCGAAGCGAACGGGCAGGTGATTGGTCAACACCGCCAAGGGAATGTCGTCCGCCAACCGCAGCCGACGGATCTTGATGAAGTCCGACTGGGTGATGTCCGCTGCGTCGAGCGCCTCGGCGACGTCGGGGTCGAGGGGGCCGATGCTGTAGGCGAGCAGTTGGGTGGTCGGCCTGCGCCCGGCCTTGACGAGATCCTCGTTGAGGCTCGTCAGCCGCTCGTCGCGGCTGAACTGCGACCGGACGACCTGGGTGCCGACGCCGCGTTTCCGTACGAGAAGTCCCTTCTTGACCAACTCCTGGATCGCCTGCCGCGCGGTCGGACGCGAGAGTCCGAGCCGGGTCGTGAGGGAGAGCTCGTTCTCCAACCGATCTCCGGGCGCCAACTCGCCGGCGTTGATGGCGTTCTCGATCGACTGCGCCAACTGGTAATACAGCGGCACCGGAGAATTGCGTTCCAGGGTGATGTCGAGCTCGCGCGCGGCGCCTGGCTCGGTCATGGCCTCCATGATAAGGCCAAACATCCTATTGTGCGTACAAATCCCGATGCGCTACCGGCCTAGAGTGAGAAACACACAACCGCGAGGGAGGATGACGATGAACCACGTGTACGGAATCTCCGAGATCGTCGGCACGTCGACCGAGAGTCTCGACGCTGCGATTCGCAACGGGGTCGCCCGTGCGGCGGCGACCGTCCGCGACCTCGACTGGTTCGAGGTGACCGAAATCCGCGGACATCTCGAGGAAGGCGCCATCGGCCACTTCCAGGTCGGCCTCAAGATCGGCTTCCGCATGGAGGACCCGCCTCTTTCTTGAAGGCTGCTCGTGCGTCTCGAATGCTCGAGACCCGCTTCTTCCTCCTCGTCGTCGACGCCGTCGCCCGTCGATCGTGTCGCGTTGGTTGCCACGTCGGCGTCAACTCCTCGTCGTGCAGAAGCGGGCCGCATTCGAGACACCCGACACTCGCAGCCTGGCCCATCGCAGTCGCCGCCCACTAGGGTGAAAACAGCAGCACGAGGCCGGAGCAGGTGTAGAACACCATCACGACGAGCATGGGCCATTGACCGGCCAGGACACGGTTCGGCGGCAGCAATCGCACGGCCGTCTCGTGCGCGGCGACGATGCCGAGGACATGGCCGGTCACGATGGCCAGCAGCTGCACCAGGGCTACCGCGGTCGGGTACTCGAAGATGCGCGCATCGACTCCCAGCTCGGCGGTCCCGAAGACGTTCCAGCCCAGACCGAGCGGGTCCGACAGGGCCAGCCCGGTCCGCTGGCCCTCCACGATCAGCAACGTGAAGTAGTGGGCGATCGCGTACCCGACGACAATTGGCACTAGGGATCCGGCCATCACGCGCGGAAGGTCGAAGGTCGAGGCGGCGCCATGGGTCGGGTACCGACCCATCCACGCCGCGGCGGCCCAGAAGGTGCCGAAAACGATCATGATCATGAGGAGGAGGCCGGCGGTCTCCCACAGCACGGGGCTGAGGTCGGAGTCCTGCACCGTCCCGATCCACCAACTCGTGTTCGCGAAGCTGTCGAAGGCCGTACTGCCGAGGAGGACGGCGACAACGGCGTTCGTGCCGGCGGGTGGCGACCACGCGCTCAATCCGGCCAGCGGGTTCATCAGTCGCAGCTGGCCCGAGATCCGGTGCCACGGTGACAACTGGGCCACCGTCGAGGCGTAGGTCTCGAACGGATCGGCCGCTGCGAACCACGCTCGGCCGAAGATCACCGCTCCGATCACCAAGATCAACAACCAGGCCAGCACCCAGAACCGCAGCACCGGTAGCGTCGTGCGGTCGGGTTGGACCAGTTCGAGCCAGGCAAAGGCGAACAGTCCGGCCGCGGCCGGCCAGACCCCGATCCGGTAGGGCAACGCGGCCAGGCCGGCGTCGGCGTCGACCCGGGCGACGGCGGTGAGCCCCGAGTGGATGGTGCGCAGCGGGTTCGTCGCCCGCCAGATCTGCCCGCAGAGCAGCGAAATCGGCACGATTCCGACCCAGATCCAGACGAAGACGAAGCCGAACGCCGGATTCGTCAGCCGATCCTGACCGGCCACGAGGGCCAGGCCGATCCAGGCGAAGAGCGCCAAGACCAGCAGCGAGGCGACCAGCCGTACGGCTCGATGATCAACAACGCGCTGCAGGGCGGGCACCGCTCGTCCCCGGACGTCGGTGAAACGAGGCTGCTTCCAGGCGAACAGGAGTACCACGAACGACACGATCAGGGCCAGGGCCGCGCCGACCAGGACGAACGAGAAGGGCAGCGGCAGGTCACCGCGCGAGGCGATGCCGTGCATGGGCACCAACAGGCGCACGGCCGGATCCATGATCGGCTCAGCGGACGTTCAAGATCACAATGGTCTTTCCGAGTTCGTGCGACTCGACCTCGAAGCTGCCGGGCGCGTCGGCCACGAAACGTCCGGTCTTCGCACGATCGGCCGGGACGTTCAGCGTGAAGTCGTCGTTGCCGAGGTGGGCGTGGATCTCGTCGTCGATGTCACTGGTCACGTTGAGCACGACGGTGGCGTCCAGGGGTACGTCGACCTTGCGACCGTTGGGGTCGACCTTGCCGTCGGCGATGGTGATGTCGATCATCACCTGGTTGGTCGTCGGCTCCTGGGTGCTGGGCGAGGAGGCGGGTTTGCTGGGTGCCGGCGTGGTCGGGATGACGCTGGGACTGGAACTGGGAGTGGCGCTGGGGCTGATCGAACTCGGCGCGGTCGGACTGGGGCTCGCGGCGGGACTCGTGGGGTCGGCGCCGGGAGCGGCACCCGGGCTCGAACACCCCACCACGAGCCCGACCAGAAGTCCCGTCAACGTCACCGCCGCAGCCACGCGGCTGCGCCGCGAGCGACGAATCGCCGATCGAGGAGACGTCCTCACCACAGAGATCCTTTCCTTCCGGACGTTCGGCCCGGTTCCCGATTCCACGTCGAATGTCCACTGCACACTGGCGCTCCAGGTTGCCACTTCAGGTCACGAACGGGCCGGTCGCGGCGTTCCCGTCGTGGCCCGCTCGCCCGCCGGAGAGATCGTGGCTCGGTAGTACGGTAGACGCGCCGCCGCACCGGAGTCGGGAGGACACGATGCCACAGCGCCTCACTCCGCTGGAGGTGTCGTTGCTGGTACTGGACACGGCCCACACCCCGGCGCACATCGGAACCGTCGACATCCTCGACGCGGGGCCGGACGGCTGGGACTACGAGCGGCTGCTCGGCCTGATCCGCGAGCGCATCAGCTTCGTCCCGCGTTATCGCCAGCGGGTGCGCGGCGTGCCCGCTCGCCTCGCCGGGCCCGTATGGGTGGACGACGAGAACTTCGATCTCACGTATCACGTGCGGCGCTCGGCGCTGCCGCGTCCCGGGACGATGGAACAACTGCGCGAGTTCGTCGGCCGGGTTCTCGCGCGTCGCCTCGACCGGTCGCGACCGTTGTGGGAGATGTACGTCGTCGAGGGCCTGGAACACAACCGGTTCGCCCTGGTGGCCAAATCCCATCTCAGCCTGGTCGACGGGATCGACGCGGTCGACCTCGGACAGGTGCTGTTCGACACGCAGTCCCAGAACGATGGCGATGCGCCGGCGTCGACCGGGGCGTGGCACCCCATGCCGGAACCGACCGCCGTCGAGCTGATCGCCGGCGCCCTGTGGGAGAGCGCGCAGGATCCCGCCCAGGCGGTGGAGAACTTCCGCGGCCTGGTGACCGGTGCCCTCGGGGTCGCCGTTGCCGTCGGGGAGGTGGTCGGCGGAGTCGGCGGCGCACTCGGTGAGCTGGCCGAGGACGCTCTCCGAGGGGGGCGTCCGCGTTCCCGGACGCCGGTCAGTGGCGTCGTCTCCGAGCAGCGCCGGGTGGCGACGCTGGCGATTCCGCTGGCCGATCTGCGGGCCATCCGGGACGAGCACCGGCACACCATCAACGACGTGATCTTGGCGGTCATCTCGGGTGGCCTACGTTCGTGGCTTCTCACCCGAGGCGAGTCGGTGACCACCGCAAGTGGCCTCATCGCGCTGGTCCCGATGAGCGTGACCGAGGACGACGGGGTGCCGACCTCGCTGGGCAGTCAGGTCGCCCCGCACCTCCAGGCCCTTCCGATCGGTGAACCGAACGCGCTGATGCGGCTGCACCAGGTGGCCTACGGCACCCAGGCCCACAAGGACACCGGACGATCGGTCGGCGCGCGAACCCTGTCCGACATCGCCGGCTTCGCCCCCACCACCCTGCACGCGCTGGGCGTCCGGGTGTCGAGTGACGTGATGCGCAAGCAGCACGACATCGTGATCACCAACGTGCCGGGTCCGCAGGTGCCGTTGTTCGCGGCGGGGCAGCGGCTGGTGGCGAGCTACCCGGTCCTTCCGCTCGAGCCCGGCCATCTGCTGGCCATCGGGGTCACGTCGTACAACGGCGAGGTCTTCGTCGGCCTGACCGGTGATCGCGATGCCTTCAGTGATCTCGACGTGCTGGGGGGCTGCCTGCGGGATGCCGTCGACGAACTGCGGGACACGACCGTACGCGCGGGAGGCTTCCGGCAACCGACACGCAAGGCTTCGGCTTCGGCCAAGCGTGCGGCCGCCAAGAAGGCGGCAGCGCGGCAGGAAGCTGTGCGCAGGGCCTCCGGGCAACGTCGCGCCGCGGTCCGCAATCTGGCCAACCGCGCCGTCGAACTACGCGATGCCGCACAGAAGGCCACCCAGCTGCCTCCGGCCAAGAAGACCCCGGCTCCGAAGAAGGCTTCGACGAAGTCCGGGACCGCCGAGGACACAACGACAGGGAAGGCATCGGCGGAGAAGACGACGGCCAAGAAGACGGCAGCCAAGCAGTCGGCGACGCCCACGAAGGCGGCAGCCAAGAAGACGGCAGCGAAGAAGTCCCCGGGCGCGAAGACCGATCGAGCCGGATGAGCCGCCTGGTCTTCGTCCCGTGCGCGGCTGCGCTGGCTCGAGAGCTGCGGCAGGAACGATCGGCGGGACCGTGGCTCGCCTTCACGCCGAGTGCAGGATTGGCGGCACAGGTCGGCGACGCCGGCCCCGAGGAGCTCGAGTACGCGGCACTGAACTGCGCCGGTGTGGCCCGGCTGGTCGATCCTTCTGCGTCCGATCCGCGGCGCCTGATCCTCGCCGCGGAGGTGCCCGAGGCCCAGTTGGTCGACCTGGATGCGGCCGAGCCCGGTACGGTGACCGTCGGCCAGCTCAGCTGGAAGCAGGTGATCGCGATGTTCACCGACGACTACGAGGCGGCCGAAGCCGTGCGGGCGGCGCGGGCCGCGGTGCGGGGTCGGACGGTGTCCGAGGCGCTGGCGGCGCCCGAGGTGGTGGCGCTGCTCGAGGGCCATGATCTGCTCTGGTACGCCCCCGCAGAGCTCGACCGCCTTTCCTGAGCGGCACGGGCGTCGGCGCTTTCGGGCAGACTAGGAGCCATGCCACGCTCAATCTGGAAGGGCGCCATCTCCTTCGGCCTGGTCACCATCCCGGTCAAGCTGTTCTCCGCCACGGAGGAGAAGGACATCAGCTTCCGCCAGGTCCACCCCGAAGACGGCGGCCGGATCAAGTACAAGCGGGTGTGCGAGAAGTGCGGTAAGGAGATCCCGTACGCCGAGATCGCGAAGGGGTACGAGCTTCCGGACGGCCGGATGGTGATCTTGGAGGCCGAGGACTTCGAGCAGCTGCCGCTCGCCACCACCAAGGCGGTCGAGGTCGTCCAGTTCGTGGCCGAGGACGACGTCGATCCGACCTACTTCGCCAAGACGTACTTCCTGCAGGCCGACGGGCCGGGAGTGAAGCCGTACGTGCTGCTGCGCGACGCCTTGATCAAGAGCGGGCAGTCGGCGGTGGTCAAGGTCGCACTGCGCTCGCGCGAGGCCCTGGCCCTGATCCGGCCGGTCGACGGCGTGCTCCGCATGCACACCATGCTGTGGCCCGACGAACTGCGCGACGGCTCCTTCGCGGCACCGCCCGCCGACGTCAAGGTCTCCGACGCCGAGGTCACCATGGCCCAGTCGTTCATCGAGGCGCTGGCCGGCGACTTCCATCCCGAGGACTTCACCGACTCCTACCGCGAGGCCCTGGAGACGCTGGTCACCTCCAAGGCGGAGGGGATCCCGCTCGCCGAGGAGCCGGAGGCGCCCAAGGAGGCGGAGGTGGTCGACCTCGTCGCTGCCTTGCGGGCCTCCGTCGAGGCTGCGAAGAAGCGGCGCGCCGACGCCGAGGCCAAAGCGGTCTAGGGGCACGGCGATCCCGGGCGTCGGGCGGGACTATCGCCGGACTCATGGGCGACGCCAGAATGAGGACATGCCCAGCAAGGACGCGTTCGTCGGGCGGTCCGGCGAACTAGCGGTCCTGGACCAGGAGCTGGCTCGCGTCCGAACCGGCCAGCCGCGGCTGGTCTGGCTCACGGGCGAGGCCGGCATCGGCAAGACGTCGCTCCTGCATCGTTTCGTCGACCGCTTGACCGGCGTGCGTCTGCTCTGGAGCAGCGGCGACGAGGACGAGTCAGGGCTTCCGTACGGAGTGCTCCACCAGTTGGTGGGCGGGCTGCCATCCGCCGCGTCCGGCCGGTTCGACTGGTCGGATCACCTGCGCCCGGACGCGGATCCGCTGGCCGTGGGGGCGGTTCTGCTGGCCGAGCTCGGGGCTCTCCAGTCGAGCGGGCCGGTCGTGGTCGTGGTCGACGACGCGCACTGGGCCGACGACCGCTCGGTGCAGGCGTTGATCTTCGTCCTGCGTCGCTTGCGGAGTGACCAGGTGCTGGTCCTGCTCAGCGCGCGCTCGGAATCTCCGAGCGCCGCGGAAACCTGGGATCGCGCTCTGGCCCAGAGCCAGCTCGCCCAACGGCTGTCCCTCGGCGGCCTGAGCGCCGAAGATCTGAGAAGGCTGTCGCCGGCGTTGGAGGGGGTTCAGCTCTCGCCCGCCGCCAGCCACCGGCTGCACGAACACACCGGCGGGCATCCGCTCTACGCCCGGGCCTTGCTGCAGGAACTTCCTCCGGAGGCGTTGCTGGAGACCACGGGAGTGTTGCCGGCACCGCATTCCCTTTCCTCGTTGGTCCTCGTGCGGCTGGCCAAGGTGGGACCCGCAGCCCAGACGCTGGTCCTCGCTGTCGCCGTCCTCGGCTCCCGGTGTGGCCTGTCCGACGCGGTGCTGGTTGCCGACGTCGCTGATCCGATCGCCGCGCTCGACGAGGCCGCGCGGGCCGGTCTGCTGGTGGAGGGTCCGCCGGGGCACCCGCGCGACGTCGCCTTCCCCCACCTGCTGTACCGGGGCGCCGTCTACGCCGACCTGTCGCCCGCCCGCCGCCGTGCGCTGCACCGTCGGGCGGCCTCCGTACTCGGCGGCACTCCCGCGCTGGCCCACCGCATCGCGGCAGCAGCCGGTCCGGACCGTGAACTGGCCGATGAGCTCGCCGCCCTGGCCGCCGGGGAGCAACGCCTGCAGAACTGTCGGTCTGCTGCGGTTCACTGGTTGGCGGCCGCCGACCTGAGCACCACGGCCGCGGACCGCGGCGAACGCCTGATCGCCGCTGTCGCCGCGTTGCTGGCCGGTGGTGACATCGCCGGCGCGGTGCGGATCGAGCCGGCCGTGCGATCCGTAGCGGCCAGCGCTGGCCGCAGCCTGGTGCTAGGACAGATCGCGGTGTTCACCGGCCGGTTCGCGGCAGGTCGCGAAGAGCTCACGGCGGCCTTGGAGCTCTCGGATGAGAGTGAGGGCACCGGTCAGCGGGCCGTGGTCTCGGCGTACCTCGGACTGGCGTGTTTCGTCGAGGGCAAGACCCAACGAGCGGTCGAGTTGGCCACCGAAGCGATCGGCGCGGATCTCGACGGCAACATCACACCGATCGCCGGATTCGTGCTGGTCGGCGGACTGGCCAGCCTGGGACGCCAGGAGGAAGCTCTCGAGCTTCTCGACGTCTTCGCCGCCGCCCACGGCTCCGAACCGGCTTCGGCGCTGCAGGCACAGATCTTGCGCGGCCTGCTTGCGCTGTGGTCTGGTCACGACGAGCGGGCGATGGCCATTCTGGGGGACGTGGTGCGCGAGGTTCCGCCCGGCACCATGCTGGCGGGCCAGATCGAACCGTTGATCGGCTTGGCCGAGGCGCTCTACCGCCTCGGCGACTGGGACGGCGCGACTACACAGGCCGACCATGCCCTCACCCTCGCCCAGGACGCCGGGATCGTGCTCGGCGAGGGCACCACACACGCCGTCGCCAGCTACGTGGCCGCCGGCCGAGGTTCGTGGGAGACGGCCGATGCACTCGTGGGGGTCGCCGTTCAGGCCGCTCAGAGACTGCCGTGGTGGGGCAGCCGCGCCTACGCCGCGTCCGCGCAGGCGACGTTGGCTCAGGCCCGCGGCGATCACGCCGCCATGTTCGCGGCGTTGAGTCCGATGCAGGACGAAGGTTTGGTCGCCCTCCTCGACGGGCTCGGCTCGCTCGGCTGGCGATGTCTGCTGACGGAGTCGCTGGTCGGTCTCGGCCGGCTGGGCGAGGCGGCGACAGCGTTGGCCGACCTGGAGAAGCGGGTCTCGGCAGGCTCGGGCAGTTGGTCGAGGTCGGAGGCGGCGCGGCTGCGCGCCTGGCTCACGGAGCTGGGTGACGACGCCGAGGAGGCGCGCACCGCGTACCAGCGAGCCATGGCGCTGACCCGGGACAGCAAGGCTCAGCTGAGCCGGGCGAGGCTGGAAACCGCGTACGGCCGCTTCCTTCTCGCTCGAGGCGAGCGGCGCACAGCGCTAGACGTCCTGCGAGCCGCCCACGAGCGACTCGAGCGGCTGCGGGCCAAGCCCTTCCTCGCGATCTGCGACGAGCTGCTGCACTCTGCAGGCCTGCGGCCGCCCTCGCGAGGAGACCCGCTTGATCTCACCGGGCAAGAACTCGCTGTTGCGCGCCTGGTGGCGGCGGGCCGGACGAATTCCGAGGCCGGCTTGGAGCTCTTCATCACGAGCCGGACAGTTGCCTTCCATCTGACCAACATCTACGCGAAGGCGGGAATTTCCTCGCGCCGCGAGTTGGCCGACCGGCTGCCGCAGTTGCTCTCCTGAGTTCGCGAGCGAAGTCGTGGTAGTCGTCAAGACAGCGACTCCGTACAGCGAGCGAGCAAATCAACACTGTCAGATCTGCTGGAAGGTCGGTCAGGGACAGGACGCACCAGTTCTGGGCAGGGTTGGGGGATGCGAGTGATCGTCGATGTGTTCCGGGAGCCCGACGGTCGGTTGGCGGGCAGCGTGGAGGTTCCTGACGGTCGTTCCGACGCGTTCTCCAGCACTCTCGACCTGCTGCGCGTCCTCGAAGGTCTGGATCTCTCCCGTCCCCGGGCCGACTCTGCCGCTGCGCTCGGATTCGATCCTGACGAGGAGGAGGCCCATGGCTGAACCACTGGCCGACGTTCCCGCTGGCCGACAGCGGCGACGCGGCAGGCCCGGCATGTCGGACACCGTGAAGTACGCGAGATTGTCCAGCCTCACCGGAATCATCTTCGCTGCCCTGTTCGTGATGGCACTGGTCTTCGTCCACTCGGCTCCGAATCTGAGGGCGTCCGAGGCGGACTTCGCGGCCTTCTACGCCGGCAACAGCACGGTGCTGGTCACGGTCGGGCTCTACCTCGTGCCGTTCGCGGGCATCGCCTTTCTGTGGCACATGAATACCGTCCGGCTGCTGATCCGCACCCGCACGCCCGAGCCCTCGGCCATCCCGGACGGACTCCAGTTGATGGCCGGGATCTTGTTCATCGCGTTGCTGTTCGCCGGCACGGCTGCCTCCGGGGGTGTGGCGCTCTTGAAAGACCTGGGAGCAGGTCCGTTGCCGTCCATGGACGTGGCCCGGGGGCTGCTCGCGGTCGGCTACAGCATGGTGTTCGTCTATTCCGTTCGCGGGGCCGGCATGTACGCGCTGACCACCACCACGCTGCTGGCGAACGCCAAGATCTTGCCCAGATGGCTTGCCGTCGTGGGTTACCTGCTGGCCGCGTTTCTGTTGATCAGCACAACCATGAATCCCGTCGTGATGCTGCTCCTGCCCGCCTGGGCCGTGCTGGTCGGCCTCGTGATCCTCATCCGTACCCGAAACCTCGCCGAACCCAACGCACCACAGGAGAAGACCCCATGACTACCACCACAGCTCCGACCGGACGCAGCATCGACGAGATCCCGAGCCCGAAAGGCGTACCGGTCCTCGGCAACATGTTCGACGTCCCGGCCGATCGCACGATCCAGACCGCGATGAAGCTCACCCGCGAATTCGGTCCGATTGTCAGGTTGCGGACGCCGGTCGGCGATCGGTTCCTCGCCTCCGGCCTGGACATGGTCGACGATCTGTGCGACGACGAGCGGTTCGACAAGCTGGTCGGTGACGGCCAGAAGGCGGTTCGGAGCTTCGGCCGGAGCGCCGGATTGTTCACCTCCGACACCGACGATCCGAACTGGTCGAAGGCGCACAACATCTTGTTACCCAACTTCAGCCAGCAGGCCATGCGGGACTACCTGCCGATGATGAACGACATCGCCGCCCAGTTGATGCAGAAGTGGGAGCGGCTGAACCCTGGCGATCCGGTCGACGTGACCGCAGACATGACCCGGCTCACCCTGGACACGATCGCACTGTGTGGCTTCGACTACCGCTTCAACTCCTTCTACCGCGACACTCAGCACCCCTTCGTCGAAGCCATGATGGGGGTGCTGCTGGAGAGTCAGACCCGGAGCCGTGAGCTGCCCATCCAGACGAAGCTGCGGCGCGGTGCGGCGAAGAAGCTGGCGGGGGACTTCCGGTACATGGAAAGCGAGGTCCGCAAGATCCTCGACGAGCGCCGCCGGAGCGGCACGGCCGAGGAGCACAAGGATCTGCTCAGCTGCATGCTGACCGGGGTGGACAAGCGCACCGGCCAGAAGCTGGACGACGACAACATCATCGCCCAGTGCCAGACCTTTCTGATCGCCGGGCACGAGACCACCAGCGGCCTGCTGTCGTTTGCAATCAGCTATCTGCTCAAGCATCCCGAGGTGGTGGCCCGCGCCCAGGAGGAGGTCGACCGGGTGCTCGGCACCGACACCTCGATCCTGCCCAGCTACCAGCAGGTCCAAGGGCTCACCTACGTCACCCAGATCCTCAACGAAACCCTCCGGCTGTGGCCGACCGCGGCCGCGTTCACCCGCTATCCGTACGAAGACGCCAAGGTGGGCGAGTACGTGCTGCCCAAGGGCGCGTCGATCACCGCGCTGACGATCATGCTCCACCGTGACAAGACGATCTGGGGGGACGACGCCGAGGAATTCAATCCCGACCACTTCCGTCCCGAGCTTCGTGCCGCGATGCCCGCCAACGCGTTCAAACCGTTCGGCTCGGGTCAGCGGGCCTGCATCGGCCGGCAGTTCGCCATGCAGGAAGCCGTGTTGGTGCTCGCAATGCTGTTGCAGCGATTCGAGTTCGTGGACTCCTTCGACTACGAGCTCAAGATCAAGGAGAGCCTGACCATCAAGCCGGACGGCTTGAAGATCACCCTCCGGCTGCGTCCGGGCCGGACCACGGGAGCGAGTCCGGTCGCGGTCGCGACGCCCCCGACCAAGGCCGCGGCCGAACAACGCGCGCCGAGTCGACAGCGCACCGGCGAGGGGCACAACACGCCGCTGATGGTGCTCTTCGGGTCCAATCTCGGCACCGCCGAGGGCATCGCGACCCGGATCTCCGCCGATGGAGCAGACCGCGGCTACGCGGTCACGCTCGGCGCACTCGACGACCACACGGGCGAGTTACCGCACGAGGGCGCTTTGGTGGTCGTCTGCGCCTCCTACAACGGGAAGCCCCCGGACAACGCCGAGCGATTTTGCCGCTGGATCACCGACCCGGCCACCGCATCGGATAGCGCCTCCGATCTCGCCTTCTCGGTGTTCGGCTGCGGCAACATGGATTGGGCATCGACGTATCAGGCCGTACCGACCTTGATCGACCTTCAGCTGGAGGCCCACGGCGGGCAGCGGGTACGGCCTCGCGGAGAGGGTGACGCCCGCGCTGATTTCGACGGCCAATTCTCCGAGTGGTACGCCGATCTGTGGACCACCTTGGCGGACACCTTGAACCTGTCCGACGAGGCGCACACGGTGACCAGCACCGAGCCGCGGCTGAGTTTGAGCATGGTCAACCGGCAGACCACGAATCCGGTCGTCGTCTCGTACCGGGCCCGGCCCAGCACCCTGGTCGTCAACCGCGAGCTGCTCGGCGGGAACGGGCGCTCGGCTCGCCACGTCGAGCTCCAGCTGCCTGCCGGCGTGGAGTACGCGACCGGTGACCACCTCGGCGTCCTGCCGCGAAACAACGTCGACCTGATCCGCCGGGTCATCGCCCGGTTCGGCCTCGACGCGGGCACGTACGTCACGATCAACCCGACCGGCAGCGGCAGTTACACCCACCTGCCGCTGGGCGAGCCGTCACCGCTGCTCGGCATCTTGGGCAGTTGCGTCGAGCTGCAGGACATGGCCAGTCGCTCCGATCTCGCCGTACTGGCCCGCTACGCCACCGATCCGGACGAGCGGGCCGAGCTTGAGGCCATGTCCGCCATCGACGAGGCCGGCAAGGCGGCCTATCGCGAGCGGGTTGCGGCCCCGCGGCGGACGGTGCTGGATCTGCTTGATCAGTACCCGAGTTGCGACCTGCCGTTCGAGGTGTACCTCGATCTGCTGCCACCGCTTCGGCCGCGCTACTACTCGATCTCCTCCTCGCCGGCGGCGACCAGCACCTGCGCCCTGACGGTCGGAGTGTTGCGTGGTCCGGCGCGCAGCGGAGAGGGGGAGTTCTGCGGCGTCGCCTCCGGTCACCTGGAGGCCGGTATGGAGGGCAGCACGGTGTTCACGTTCGTGCGCAAACCGACAATCCCCTTCCGGCCACCGGAGAACCCGCATGCCCCGATGATCATGGTTGGGGCGGGCACGGGAATGGCCCCGTTCCGGGGCTTCCTGCAGGAGCGGGCCGACCTCAAACGGCAGGGTGCGCCGATCGGGGACTCGATCTTGTTCTTCGGCTGCCGGGACTCCGCGACCGACTACCTCTACGCCGATGAGCTCAAGGCGTTCGAGGAGTCCGGCGTCACCCAGCTGCAGGTCGCGTTCTCGCGCGAGCCCGATCAACCGCGCACCTACGTCCAGGACTTGATCGAGCGCGAGCGGGACCGCGTTTGGGACCTGCTGGCGGCCGGTGCCGTGATCTACGTCTGTGGCAACGCCAGCACCATGGCCCCCGGCGTTCGGGCGGCGTTGATGGAGATCTTCAAGGCCAAGACCGGCGGCTCGGACGAGGCGGCGGAGGAGTGGCTGGCGGGGCTGCGGACTAGCGACCGATACCTCGAGGACATCTGGGGCGACATGGCGGTGGCCGTATGACCGGTTCGGCGAGCAACAAGGAAATCATCGACGTGGAGGAGTTGCCCGGGCCCAAGGGCGTGCCCGTGCTGGGGAATCTGTTCGATCTCGACCTGCAGAACCCTCTTCAAAGTGTGATCAAGTTGGCCGCCGACTACGGGCCGATCTTCAAGTTGAGCACACTGAACTCCACCCGAGTCATCGTCTCCGGTCGCGATCTCGTAAACGAGGTTTGCGACGATTCCCGCTTCGACAAGTACATCGCGGGCGGGCTGGTCGAGCTGTCCAAGGGTGTGGCCGGCCACGGCCTCTTCACGACCAGCACCGAGGATCCCGGTGGCAGCGCGCCCACGCGATCTTGATGGCGCCGTTCAGCATGCAGGCCATGGAGCAGTACGTCCCGAGAATGCAGGACATCGCGGATCAGCTGATCAGCAAGTGGGATCGCCTCAATCCGGGCGAGACCGTCGATCTACCCGCCGACATGACCAACCTCACCTTGGACACCATCGCCTTGTGCGGTTTCGGTTACCGGTTCAACTCGTTCTACCGGGAGACGCCGCACCCGTTTGTGTCGGCCATGATCCGTACTTTGCTGGAGTCCCAGGCGCGCGCCCGTCAGATGCCGATCAAAACTCGGTTGAGGATGCGAGCGAAGCGGCAGCTCGATGACGACCAGGCCTACATGGAGGGCCTGGTCGACGGGCTCCTCCGGGAACGCCGAGAACAGGGCGACGCCGCGGACAACTCCGACCTCTTGGGCCGGATGTTGGAAGGTCGAGATCCGCACACAGGCGTTGGCCTGGACGACGAGAACATCCGCAGTCAGTGCATCACCTTCCTCGTCGCCGGCCACGAGACGACCAGTGGCCTGCTGTCCTTCGCCATCTACTTCTTGCTGAAGAACCCCGACGTGGTCCGGCGCGCCCGGGCGGAGGTCGATGAGGTGCTCGGCGGGACGCTAGCGCCGACGTATGAGCAGATCCACCGTCTGACCTACGTGACACAGGTCCTCAACGAGGCGCTGCGACTGTGGCCCACCGCTCCCGGGTTCAACCGCGTCGCGCGCGAAGACACCGTGATCGGCGAGAAATACCGGCTGCCGACGGGCACCTCGGTGATGGTGATGTCCGCGGCGCTGCACCGGGACCAGTCCGTCTGGGGGCCGGACGCGGCGGAGTACAACCCTGACCACGTTGCTCCGGACAAGATCAGTGCGCTGCCCCCGAACGCCTACAAGCCATTCGGCACCGGCCAACGGGCATGCATCGGGCGATCGTTCGCCATGCAGGAGGCGATCCTGGTCCTCGCCCTGCTCCTGCAGCGCTTCGACTTCGTCGACGCGTTCGACTACGAACTCAAGATCAAATCGACCCTGACCATCAACCCGACGAGATGCGGATCCAGGTCGTTCCGCGACCCGATCGGCACCTGGACGCCGCGACGAGTCGAGCGGCCGCCGAGCCGACGACCGAGGAAGTGGCGCCGACCCTCGCCGCGGCCGACCGGCACAACACCCCCTTACGGGTGCTCTACGGCTCCGACCTCGGCACGGCCGAGGGCATCGCGACCCGGCTGGCCCAAGAGGGGACCGAACGTGGCTACTCGGTGGTGGTGGGCGCCCTCGATGATCATGTCGGCGACCTGCCGACGGACGGCGCGAGCATCCTGGTCAGTTCGTCCTACAACGGCGCGCCGCCGGCGAACGCCAAGCAGTTCTGCTCCTGGCTGAAGGAGCCTCCGGCCGACAAACGCCCCAACGACGCGCCCTACACCGTCTTCGGCTGCGGCAACACCGAATGGGCGGCCACGTATCAGGCCGTCCCGATCCTGATCGACGACACGCTCGCCGAACTCGGCGCCCGACGCATCCATCCGCGCGGCGAGGGTGACGTCCGGTCGGACTTCGACGCTGCCTACCGGACGTGGCACGACACCTTGTGGATCGACCTGGCGAGCGCCTTCGACCTGCCCGCCGGGGCCGTCGACCCGGCGGCCACTGGTCCCCGGCTCAGCATCACCGTCGTCAACCGGCAGAAGACGAATCCCGTGATCATGTCGTACGAGGCCGCGCCGGGGCTGGTGCGCCGGAACCGGGAGTTGGCCACGGCCCGCGATGGCCGGCCGCCGGAGCGGTCCACTCGGCACGTCGAGGTCGCCCTACCGGACGGCATGACGTATCAGACCGGTGATCACCTGGGCGTGCTGCCGCGTAACAACGCCTAACTCGTGCGCCGGGCGATGTTCCGCTTCGGTCTCGACGCCGGGCAGTACCTGACGATCGTCGCCCGCTCCGGCTCCCACACTCACCTGCCGATCGACGAGCCGACCCCGTTGCTGGGCGTGCTCGGCAGCTGTGTCGAGTTGCAGGACGTCGCCAAACGGTCCGACATTGAAATCATGGTGTCCTACACGGCTGATCCTGATCAGCGGGCCGGGTTGGAAGAGCTCATCGGTGACGACCCGGAGGCCTCAGCTCGGTATCGCGAGCAGGTCTTCCTGCCCAACCGGTCGCTACTCGACCTGCTGGAGCAGTACCCGGCGTGTGCCCTCCCGTTCGAGGTCTACCTGGACCTGCTGCCTCCGCTGCGACCGCGGTACTACTCGATTTCGTCCTCCCCCTTGGTCGATGAACGCGTCTGCAGCATCACCACCGGCGTACTGCGCGGACCAGCCCGCTCGGGCCAGGGAGAGTTCGCCGGGATCTGCTCCAA
Organism: uncultured Actinomycetota bacterium; assembly: GCA_963789345.1. GTDB lineage: Bacteria > Actinomycetota > Actinomycetes > Propionibacteriales > Propionibacteriaceae > Microlunatus. The sequence goes on from CAWBKR010000007.1 coordinate 75,865, forward strand.
TCACCTCGCGACCAGTCCACGCAACAGCACCGCGTTCGTCTTCGTACGCGACCCTGGTATCGGCTTCCGGCCACCAGAGAACCCACAAGTCCCGATGATCATGGTCGGCGCCGGCACCGGGCTCGCCCCGTACCGGGGCTTCTTGCAGGAGCGAGCGGCCCTGAAGCAGCGCGGCGTCGCCGTCGCGGAGTCCCTGTTGTTCTTCGGCTGCCGGGATCCGGGCGCCGACTACCTCTACGCCCAAGAGCTGGCGGACTTCCAGGCTCGAGGCACCGTCCGGGTCGAGACGGCCTTTTCGCGAGTCCCGGGGCAGCCGAGGCAGTACGTCCAGGATTCGATTCAAGATCACGGCGACGACGTTTGGTCTCGGCTCGAGCAGGATGCGCACGTATTCGTGTGCGGCAACGCTCGCACCATTGCGCCTGCGGTTCGCGCAGCGCTCACCGCCATCCACCACCAGCACGTCGGCGGCTCGATGGCCGACAGCGAGACCTGGCTGGCCGGCCTGCGCTCCGACCGGCGGTACGTGGAGGACATCTGGGGCGGCTAACCCAGGCTCTCTGTCATCTGTGCCGAAACTGTTAACAGTTTCCGCAATATGGGGTTGCCAAGGCCGGTTCAGGTGCGATTTCCCAACAGTTTCCGAGGGAGGACAATGAGGCGGTGGACGCCATCACTTCTGTTCCGAAGCCCATCAACGAACCGGTGAGGACCTACGCGCCGGGGAGCGCGGAGCGGTCGAGCCTGGAGGGTCGGCTGAAAGAGCTGGCGGGGGCGGAGCCGGTGGAGCTGACCGCTGGAATCGGCGGGGAGCGTCGGATGGGGGGCGGCGATGTCGTCGACGTGACCATGCCTTCGGATCATCACCATGTGCTCGGTCGTGCTGGGGGTGCCAACACGGCGGACGCGGAGGCGGCGGTGGCGGCGGCCCTGGAGGCGCGTAGCGCGTGGGCACGGATGGACTTCGACGACCGGGCGGCGATCTTCCTGCGGGCGGCCGACCTGCTCGCCGGACCGTGGCGGGACACGCTCAACGCGGCCACGATGCTGGGCCAGGGGAAGACCGTGCAGCAGGCGGAGATCGACGCGGCGTGCGAGTTGATCGACTTCTGGCGGTTCAACGTCGCCTTCGCCCGGGACCTTCTGGAGAACCAGCCGATCTCTTCACCGGGTGTGTGGAACCGCACGGACTACCGGCCGCTGGACGGCTTCGTCTACGCCGTGACGCCGTTCAACTTCACCGCCATCGCCGGCAATCTGCCGACCGCCCCGGCGCTGCTGGGCAACACGGTGATCTGGAAGCCGAGTCCGACCCAGCAGTTCGCGGCCCACTTCACGTACGAGCTGCTGCTGGCGGCCGGTCTGCCGCGCGGTGTGATCAACATGCTGCCGGGCGACGGCGTCGCGGTCTCGGATGTCGTGCTGGCCCATCCGAACCTGGCGGGGATCCACTTCACGGGCTCCACCGCCACGTTCCAGCATCTCTGGCAGGCGGTCGGAACGAATCTGACCAGCTACCGCACCTATCCCCGGCTGGTCGGCGAGACGGGAGGCAAGGACTTCGTGGTGGCGCATCCCAGCGCCGATCCCGAGATCGTGCGGACCGCCCTGATCCGCGGTTCCTTCGAGTACTCGGGCCAGAAGTGCTCGGCCTCCTCCCGCGCCTACCTCCCCGCCAGTCTCTGGGACCGGCTGAGCACCGACCTCATCGAGCAGACCGAGGCGCTGGCCGTGGGCGACGTACGGGATCTGGGCAACTTCACGTCCGCGGTGATCGATCAGCGAGCGTTCACCAAGCACCGCGACGCGATCGACCGGGCTCGGCAGTCGAGCGAGACCGATATCGTCGCCGGCGGATCCACCGACGACGCCGACGGCTGGTACGTCCGGCCGACCATCATCACCACTGACAACCCCCGGAACGAGGTGCTCACCACCGAGTACTTCGGGCCGATCCTGGGCATCTACGTCTACGACGACGGGGATTTCGCCGGCATCCTGACCGAGGTCGACCAGGCGACGCCGTACGGACTCACCGGCGCCGTCTTGGCCGAGGACCGCGCCGCCCTCGCTCAGGCGGCGGAGGCCCTGCGCTTCACCGCCGGCAACTTCTACCTCAACGACAAGCCGACGGGTGCCGTCGTCGGGCAGCAGCCGTTCGGCGGCTCCCGCGCCTCCGGCACCAACGACAAGGCCGGCTCACTCTGGAACCTGATCCGCTGGACCAGCCCCCGCTCGATCAAGGAGACCCTGGTTCCGCCCCGAACCCACGGCTACCCTCACATGGGCTGAGCCCCCGCCTGCCTACCCTCGAGAGTAGGTTCTCCCGGATTCTGCTCAAGCCAGAGCGGGAAGACCTACTCGTCGGCGAAATAGACCTGTGGATGGAGCGCTCAGCGGGGTCGGATCACCACAGAGTGATGCGCCATGAGTAGATTTCGCCGGGAGCTCCAGAGTTGCGTGAGACCGCTTCCCGCGGGTCAGTTGATCGACCGCGGAGTGAGCAAGCATGTGCTCGACGGACCACGTTGGCGTCGAACGGCTCGGGGCTTCTACGTGCCGGCACGGACGTCAGCGGCAACGCCGACCCAGCGCATAGTCGAGGCAGCCACCACCATCCCGACCGGAGCGGCGATCGGCGGGTGGGCGGCGGCGTACGCGTCTGGCGTCGATCGATTGGACGGGTTGGACGACCACAGCATGAGACCGTTACCGGTGCCGATACTTCTTCGTCACGGGCTGCATCGCGGAGGGGCTGCGGGCATTCGCTATCTGCAGCAGACGCTGGCGCCGGACGACATGCTGCGCATGGGCGGGATGCCCTTCAGCCACCCCCGACGGACTGCCCTTGACCTGGCTCGCTGGGCGCCGAACGTCACCGAAGCGGTGGTAGCGCTCGACGCGATGCTCGACGCGAAGGTGATCACCATCGCCCTTCTGCACAGTGCGCTCCGGAATCAGGGGTCTTCGAGGTTGTCGCCAGGCACAGCAGGCCGTCGAACTTTCCCAAATGGGCGTACTCAGCAACTGGGAGTCTCGGCTGCGGATGCTCTACGTTCTGGAGTTGGGCTTCGAGGCTCCCCTTGTGAACCGGGCGGTCTTTGACCACAACGAGAGTTTCCTCGGCACACCTGACCTCCTGGACGCCGAGGCGGGACTGGTCATGGAATACGACGGCGGGAAGTGGTCCGACGCGCGGAGGCCGGGTGGACATCGAGACCCCGATCAGCACCGCGAGGACAATGTGCGCGAAGAACTCTTCGAGCGAGCCGGGCTGATCGTGGTCCGGGCCGACAAGGGCGATCTGACCCGATATCGCGGTCGGCTGAGGACGCGGCTCCGGTCCGCTCGAGCCGAAGGTCTCGGCCGTGATCGGACTCGAGACGGCTGGACCCTCGACCAGCCCGACCACTGGTACGGCCTGCAGGCGCTCAGCGGCGAGTAGATCTTCCCGCTTTTCAGCGACAGAAAACCGGGACAACCTACTCGTCGGTGGGTTCGGCGCTCATGATCGCCCAGTTGAAGGGCGGAGCGGCGGCCCAGCCGCGGGCCATGCCGACGCGAAGCCAGATGGCCATCATCATCTCGCTCGCGGCGGCGGCGTCGATGCCACCGAGGTCGATCATCTGGCCAGCCCGCCAGCCGAAGGCGCGCAGCAACTCGCGGACCTGCTCCTTGGCGGCGTCGGAATCGCCGGCCAGGAACACGACATGATCACCCGGGATGAGCTCCGGGTGCACCATCACCTGGTTGTTCATGGTGTTGAGCGACTTCACCACCGAGGTGTCGGGGTAGGCCCGCTGGATCCGCTTGGCCAGCGAGTTCTCGACGCTGGCGACGGACACGGGAAACCCGCCGCCCTGCCGGTCGAGCTGGTTGGCGACGTCGAGCAGGACCTTGCCGCGCAGGTTCTCCGCTCCGGCCGACTCCAGTACGGCGAGGGACACGTTGCCGTCGGTGGCGTTCACGACCAAGGGAGCACCGGCGGCCGCATCGGCGAACGAGCCGGTGCTGATGCCGTCCCGACCGGCGAAGGTCGTCAGACTCGCCGACTCCGCGGAGCGGGCGCCGACGATGACGTCGTAGCCCACCTCGGCGGCCCGCAGAGCGAGAGCCTGACCGACGGCCCCCGTCCCGAGGATCCCCAGCTCGGCCACGTCAGCGCCTCGTCATCGGGTCCGTGCCAGCCAGTCGTTGCCTACCTGTTGCTGGGTACGGAATCCGGCCAGCACCGCGGGCGCCGAGGACTGCTCCAGCTTCCGGCCCAGCAAGGGGATGGCGACCTTGAGCTCACCCGTGATGTCGCTGATCGTCCCGGGTCCACCCGGGTACAGCCTGATCTGGCCCCGCATGGTCACCGGCTGCCCGGGAATGGTCAGCTCCAGCTGCCCGGTCCGGGAGCTGTCGGCGGCCGCCGGACCCCACGCCACCTCTTCGACCACGGTCAACTCTGGCCCGGTGAAGCGCGCAGCCGCCTCGGGGGAGGCCAACCTCCGCGACGTGCGGGTCATCGTGCCCGCCACGGTCGCCTCGTAGTTGATGGATCGGCTCGCTTTGCACACCTCCTCCAGCCACGCCTGGTCGGTCATCATGGCGAAAACGTCCTCGACCGGCGCCGCGAATTCGGCACGTGAAGAGATGTCCATGGCGGTCATCATGGCATGCCGCGATTGGGTCGACGCGCAACGCCGTCCACGGAGGCGGGGAGGGTTAAGGTCGGAGATATCGGGGTACGACGAGGTGCCCCGATTCGACCAGATGGGCTGCATCGTGACCACGTTCGAAACCGAGCTCGAGCAAGAGAAGACGGAGAAGATCGCCCAGGTCGCCGAGCGCGGCGCCGCCATCGCCGCCGAGCTCGGCCAGGAGCCCGAGAAGGTACAGGCCTTTCTCCGGCACTACTTCCGTCACGTCGACGCCATCGACGTCGACGAGCGCAGCATCGAGGATCTGCTCGGTCTCGTCGAGAGCCACTACCGGCTCGCGCTCCGACGTCCGGCCGCCCGTGCGATCATCGACATCCGCACCCCGGTCGCGGCCACCGACGGTTGGTCGGCCGGCGGTGCCAGCGTGATCCAGATCGTCACCGACGACCGACCGTTCCTGGTCGACTCGGTCACCATGGAGACGCTGCGGCAGGGGTGGAGCATCCGGGAGATCTTCCATCCGCAGTATCTCGTCCGCCGCGACCTCGACGGGATGCTGCAGTCGATCCTCACCGCCGATGAGGCACAGTCCGACCCGGGAATCGTCCCCGAGTCGTGGATGCACGTCGAGGTGCTGCCCCCCGTCCGGCCGGAAGGGCCGACCGGTCGAGAACTCGCCGAGGACCTGGAGGCCGGTCTCGTCGAGGTGCTGCGGCTCGCCGAGGAGGCCGTCTCGGACTGGGCGAAGATGCGGACGCGGGCGCACGAGACCATCGGGTTGCTCAACGACCCGAGTCTGCTGGCCGGACGAACCGAGGAGGCCGCCCGCGCCCGGCAGCTGCTGGAGTGGCTCATCGACCACCACTTCACGTTCCTCGGCTACCGCGAGTACCAGCTGGTCAACGACAACGGGTCGGAATCGTTCGTCCCGGTGCCCGGAACAGGGCTGGGCATGCTGCGGGCTGACCAGGACGCTCCCGGTGCCTTCCACGCTTTGCCGCAACAGACCATCGAGGGCACTCGTCAAGACCTGATGGTGATCACGAAGGACAACTACAAGGCGCGGATCCACCGTCCGGCGTACCTGGACTACCTCGGTTTCCGCCAGTTCGACGCACGCGGGCGGGTCGTCGGCGAGCGTCGGTTCCTCGGGCTGTTCGCCTCCTCGGCCTACTCGGAGGCAGTCAGCCGGATCCCCTTGTTGCGGGACAAGGCCGTCGAGGTGCTGCGGCGCTCGGGTTACGAGGACAGCAGCCACGGCGGCAAGGCGATCATGGACGTCCTCGACACGTTCCCCCGCGACGAGTTGTTCCAGACCCGCGTGCAGGACCTCGCCTGGACGGTGGAGAAGGTGGCCCACCTCAAGGAGCGCCGGCAGGTCCGCCTGTTCGTCCGGCGCGAGCCGTACGGCCGGTACTTCTCCTGTCTGGTCTACCTGCCCCGCGACCGCTACACCACAGCGGTGCGCAATCGGATGCAGGAGATCTTGATGCGGCAGCTGGGCGGCGCCTCGATCGACTACACCGCGCGGGTCAGCGAGTCGGTGCTCGCCCGGCTGCACTTCGTCGTCCGCATGCCGGTCGGGGAGTCGATGGGCGACATCGACGTCCGTGCGCTGGAGCGTGAACTGACCACGGCCACCCGATCGTGGAACGACGAGTTCGCCGAGATCCTCTCCGCCACAGAGAATCCAGAGACGCTGGCCACCCTGGTGGGAGCGCTGCCGGAGGGCTACAAGGAGGACTACACCGCCAAACAAGGTCTGCTCGATCTGCAGGCCCTGGTGGCGCTGCAGGACGAGTCGGACATGTCCATGGCCATGTACCGGCCGGACCGGGTCGACGACGAGGCCGATCTGCGGCTCAAGATCTTCCGGCGCAGCGAGCCGCTCTCGCTGTCCAAGATCATGCCGCACCTGTCGTTGCTCGGCGTCGACGTCGTGGACGAACGCCCGTACGAACTGCAGCTGGGGTCTGATCACCGCGCCTTCATCTACGACTTCGGCATCACCGTGCCCGGCGGAGGAGCCGCGGTGGAGAGCAGGTGGCCCTCGGCGGCCCGCCAGCGGTTCATCGAGGCGTTCTCCGCGTCCTACCGAGGACTCGGCGAACCCGACGGCTTCAACGCGTTGGTCATGGCGGCCGAGCTCGATTGGCGTCAGGTGACCATTCTGCGCGCCATCGGCCGCTATCTCCGCCAGGGCGGAGCCACCTACTCCCAGACCTACATCGCCCACGCGCTGACGGCGAACGTCGACATCGCCCGGCAGCTGGTGATCTTGTTCGACACCAAGTTCAACCCGGAACGGCCCGGCAACCTCAAGGAGCGCAAGGAGGAGATCGACGAGCAGCGGGAGAAGATCAAGATCGGCCTGGACGACGTGGCCAGTCTTGATCATGATCGGATCCTGCGTTCCTATCTGACCGTGATGGACGCCACCGTGCGTACCAACTTCTACCAGTCGGGACGGCAGACGACCGCCTTCAAGTTGCTGCCGCGCCGGATCCCCGAGCTCCCCGAACCACGGCCCGCGTACGAGATCTTCGTCTACTCCCCGCGGGTCGAGGGCGTCCATCTCCGGTTCGGCTCCGTGGCCCGGGGCGGACTGCGCTGGTCGGATCGTGCCGAGGACTTCCGCACCGAGATCCTGGGCCTCGTCAAGGCACAGATGGTGAAGAACACGGTGATCGTCCCCGTCGGGGCCAAGGGTGGCTTCTTCGCCAAACGGCTGCCCGACCCGTCCGCGGATCGCGAGGCCTGGCTCGCCGAGGGCGTGGCCTGCTACCGGTTGTTCATCACCAGCCTCCTGGACGTCACCGACAACATCGTGAACGGGCGGGTCGTACCCCCGACCGACGTACTCCGCTACGACGGCGACGATCCGTACCTCGTGGTCGCGGCCGACAAGGGCACCGCCACGTTCTCCGACATCGCCAACGAGATCTCGGTGGGAGCGGGGTTCTGGCTCGGGGACGCGTTCGCGTCGGGTGGCTCGGCCGGCTACGACCACAAGGCGATGGGCATCACCGCCCGCGGCGCGTGGCAGTCGGTGATCCGCCACTTCCGCGAGATGGGCATCAACCCCTCCTCAGCCGACTTCACCTGCGTCGGGATCGGCGACATGAGCGGTGACGTGTTCGGCAACGGCATGTTGCTCAGTGAGCACATCAAGCTGGTGGCGGCCTTCGATCACCGGCATGTCTTCATCGACCCCGACCCGGATCCGGCGCGGACCTGGGAAGAGCGCAAGCGGCTGTTCGCATTGCCCCGGTCGAGCTGGGCCAACTACGACGAGAGTCTGATCTCCGAGGGCGGCGGGGTCTTTCCCCGGACGCTGAAGTCGATCAAGATCACGCCCGCGATGCGTACGACGCTGGGGATCGCCGCGTCGGTCGAGTCGCTCTCGCCCGCGGAGTTGATCACCGCTTGCTTGTCGGCCCCGGTGGACCTGCTGTGGAACGGCGGGATCGGCACCTACGTCAAGGCGACCGCGGAAAGCAACGCGCAGGTCGGCGACAAGGCGAACGACGGCCTGCGGATCAACGGCAACCAGCTGCGGGCCAAGTGCGTGGGAGAGGGCGGCAACCTCGGTCTGACCCAGCTCGGCCGGATCGAGTACGCCAATGGTGGCGGTCGTATCGACACCGACTTCATCGACAACTCCGCGGGCGTCGACACCTCCGACTACGAGGTCAACATCAAGATCTTGCTCTCCGGCGAGGTAGCGGCCGGGCGACTGCCGGGCGAGGACCGGGACGAGCTGCTGGCCTCCATGACGGACGAGGTCGCCGAGTTGGTGCTCGCCCACAACTACGACCAAAACCTCGCCCTGGCCAACGGCGTGTTCCAGGCCGCCTCGATGGCAGGGGTCCACGAGGACTGGATGGAACGCCTGTCGGACCGCAAGCTCCTCGACCGCGACATCGAGTTCCTTCCCAGCACCGAGGAGATGGAGGTTCGGCGGGGCGACCGCCGCGGCCTCACCGCTCCGGAGTTGGCTGTCCTGATGGCGTACACCAAGATCGTGTTGGCGACCGAGGTGCTGGCCTCGGAGCTGCCCGACGATCCCTACCTGGCCAATCGCTTGATCAACTACTTCCCAACGGCCCTCCGGGAGCGCTACGTCGACGCGATCAAAGAGCACCGGCTGAGCCGCGAGATCATCACCACCGTCGTGGTCAACCGGTTCGTCAACGCCTCCGGGATCACCTGCTTCCACCGGCTCTCCACGGAGACCGGAGCCAGCGCCGCCGACGTCATTCGCGCGCACATCGCGGCGCGGGAGATCTTCGGATCACACGACCACGAGGCCCGGATCGTCGAGCTCGACCACAAGATCGACGCCGCCATGCAGACGGCGCTGCGGATCGAGATCCGTACGCTCACCGAGCGCGCGACCCGGTGGCTGGTCAACAACCGACGCCGGCCGGTGGACATCACCTCAGCTGTCGATCAGTTCCGCGAGGGTGTCCGTTCCGTGCAGGAGGCGCTCCCCGAGCTGATGACCGGGCGTGACCGCGAGCAGTACGACAAACGCCTCAAGACCTACCTGGCCGCCGGCGTGCCGGAGGATCTGGCCAGCGCCACCGCAGCGCTGCCGTCGGCCTACGCTGCGCTCACCATCGTGCAGACCGCGGGGGCCGACCACCTCGGCGTACAGGAGGTCGCTGCCGTTCACTTCGTGCTCGGCCATCGTCTGGGACTGGACCGGCTGCTTTCGCGGATCGTCGAACTGCCACGCGACGACCGGTGGCAGACCATGGCGCGCGCCGCTCTGCGCGACGACCTGCACACAGTGCATTCCCAACTTGTAGCCGAAGTCCTACACACCGCCGGTGGGGAGGGAACGGCCATGGATCAGGTGGCCGCGTGGGAGAAGGCCACCCCGGCCGTGCCCGACTCGATCCGCACCCTCCGGCTGATCTGTGAGGCGAAGCCCGATCTGGCCCGCGTCTCGGTGGGTCTCCGCTTCGCCCGGGCCTTGTTGTCGCGAAGTGGGTAGCGGAGGAACCTTCAGAGGCAACCCCATGTACCGGCGCGTCACCTCCAACAACTGATGGGTTGGGGCAGGATTCCGAACCGAATCCTGTCCCAACCCGACGGTTGCTCGCTGAGTCGGGCTATGCACCGGCCGATCAAGGCCTTGCCTTGGGTCGCATGAAAGGGTGGCGGAATGCGGATCGATCTGCACACCCACTCGACGGTGTCCGACGGCACCGACAGCCCCACCGAGTTGGTTCGTGCGGCCGCTCGGGCCGGCTTGGACGTGGTGGCGCTGACCGATCACGACGCGTTCGACGGGTTGGAGGAGGCGGAGGCCGCAGGGGTCGAGGCCGGCGTGTCCGTGTTCCGCGGCATGGAGCTTTCCTGCTCCCGTCAGGGTCAGAGCGTGCACCTGCTGGCCTACGGTGCCGATCCGGACCACCCCGGTCTGTCCGCCGAGATGCAGCGGGTGCGGGGCGGTCGGACGGCTCGGTTGTTGCCGGTCCTCGCCAAGCTGGCCGAGCTCGGAGTAGGGGTCACCGAGGCCGAGGTGCTGGCCCAGGTCGGTGAGAGCCCGTCGGTGGGCCGGCCGCACATCGCCGACGCCATGGTCGCGGCCGGCCACGTCTCCGACCGTACGGAGGCCTTCGACCGCTACCTCGCCGACGGCGGGCCCGCGCACGTGCCGCGGTACGCGATCGAGGTCGGCCGGGGCATCGATCTGGTCCACGCCGCGGGTGGGGCGGCGGTGGTCGCCCATCCGTGGGGCCGCGGCCGAGAGCGGCTGTTACCGGGCCCAGTGCTGAGCCGGCTGGTCACGGAGCACGCCCTGGACGGGATCGAGGTCGACCACCAAGATCACGATGCCGACGCCCGCGCTCGACTGCGTTCCCTGGCCGCCGATCTCGGCGTGCTGGTCACCGGATCCAGCGACTACCACGGCACCGGGAAGATCGACCACGACCTGGGGGTCAACACCACGGCCGACGACGTCTTCGCAGAGCTGGTCCGGCGGGTGGACGGTCGCGCGTGACGTCCGCCGCACAGTCGAAGGCCTGGGTCATCGCGGTCGCCAACCAAAAGGGCGGTGTGGCCAAGACCACGACGGTCGGCTCGCTGGGCGCCGGCTGGGCCGAGCTCGGGTTGCGTGTCCTGCTCGTCGACCTCGATCCGCAGGCTTGTCTGACCTTCTCCCTCGGTCACGATCCGGAGACGATCGACCGATCGGTGCATCAGGTGTTGCTGGGTGAGGTTACCGCGGCCGACGTGATCATCCCCGCGGATGACGGCGTGGATCTCCTGCCCGCGACGATCGAGTTGGCCACCGCCGAACAACTCCTGCTGATGCGTACCGGCCGTGAGCAGTTGCTGAAGAGCGCACTGGCGCGCGAGCTCAAGCGGTACGACGTGATCTTGCTCGACTGCCCACCCTCGCTCGGCATCTTGACCACCCTGGCGCTCACGGCCGCGCAGGGCGTGATCATTCCGCTGCAGTGCGAAACTCTGAGCCACCGTGGCGTCGGTCAACTTCTCGACACCGTGTACGACGTGAGGCGCATGACCAATCGGAGGCTGAGGGTGATCGGGGTCTTGCCCACGTTGTTCGACGCCCGCACCACGCACAGTCAGCTGGTTCTGGAGCGGATCGGCTCCGACTACGGCGTACCGGTGCTGGATCCGCCGATACCGAAGTCCGTGCGTTTCGCCGAGGCTCCCGCCCTCGGCCGCTCGGTGTTGACGACCGCCCGCCGATCGAAAGGGGCAGCCGCCTACCGGGACGTGGCGGAGACCTTGTTGGCTCAACGGCCGTGACCGGGGGTGCCGGACCGGCGATCACCAATCCGATGCGGTGGTCATTCCGAATTGCTGCAAACGGCTCAGAGGCCGGCCGTTGTTGCCTATATTGACTGTGGGCTTGACGCTCAGACGACGCACCTCGGGGGTTCATTGTGAAGTCAGGACGCGCTGCGCGCGTGCTCATTGCCTTGTCCGCATCGGCGCTGGTCGGGGCCGGTCTGGTCGCTATGCCCAGCCAGGCCGCCGACGCGGCAGAGATCTATCTGGTCCAGGGTCTGCCGACGGTGACGGTGGACGTCAAGATCGACGGGATGCAGGTGAGCAAGGGCCTCAAGGCCACCGGGATCGCCGGTCCGTACAAGGTCAAGGCCGGGGACCACAAGGTCTCGGTCAGTTCCGCGGGTCGGACGTTGACCGAAGGCATGGTGAAGGTCGGCGCGGGCAGCAGCTGGGACGTCGTCGCGCATCTTCCGGCGCCGTCGGACATCCGCCCCACCATGACTGCGTACCGCAACGACCTCTCGGCCGTGCCGTCTGACAAGTCCTCGTTGACCGTTGCTCACACCGCGTCCGTCCCGCCCGCCGACATCCGCGTCAACGGCGAGGTGTTGTTCAAGGACGTCGCCAACGGCGAATCGCTGAACCTCGTCGTGCCGGTCGCGACGTACGGGGTGGACATCGTGCCCACGGGCAAGAGCACTCCCGTCTACCTCGGGCCGCTCAAGTTGACCACCCAGGGTGGCGCTCTCAACCGGGTGTACGCGGTGGGTGATCCGACCAAGAAGACCATGAACGTCGCGGTGCACGTCCTGAAGGTGAAGTCGGCCGGGACGGAGAAGCCGAGGAAGGTCAACACCGGCACCGGCGGCCAGGCCGTCGGCGCAGGCGGCGGCCTGCAGGTCGATCTCGTGCGGTGATCCGGGCACCCATCCGGCGCGGACGGTCACCTAGGACTCGTTCTCGCTCGATTCGATCACGTCTGGCCGCGGCGTTCGTGCCGGTCGCCCTGGTGGCGGGAGTGGCCGGCTGTGCGACGGGCGGAGCGTCGGCTACCGAACCGATACCTGCTGCACCGCAGGCCTCTGGCCCTACCGCCGTGAAGCCGTCCGCTGATCCATCGTCCAACGCGGCGCCCACGGTGATCAGCCGGGCCCGCGAGGGCCGCCCGGCGGCGAGCACACGCGTCCGGTTCCGGCCGGAGGAACTGATCTTGAGCGCCGGTGGTCGGGCCGAGGTTCAGCCGGCCGCAACCGTCGACGGAGAACTGCAGGTGCCGCAGAACGTCCGCCACCTCGGCTGGTGGGACGGGGGTGCCTTCGCCGGCGACCCGTTCGGCTCGACCGTGATCGCCGGTCACGTCGATTCCCGCACCCAGGGCCTCGGCTTCTTCGCCCGGCTGCTCCGGGCCGACGTCGGCGAGAAGATCACGTTGCGAGGTGACGGGCAACAGGCCGTCTACCAGATCACGTCAGTGAAGACCGTCACGAAGGAAGTGCTTGCCGAGGACGGTCAGGCGTTCGAGCAGACCGGCAAGCACCGACTGGTGCTGATCACCTGCACGGGCAACTACCGGGCCGACCGCGGTGGGTACGACAGCAACCTGGTCATCTACGCCAAGCCGGTCGGCGCCGCGCGCTGAGGCCTCGGGCGGCTGGGCGCGCTCGCGAGGGCACTACAGTGAGGTGAGGCGATCAGGGCGCCACCACCCGCGGAAAGGGCCGAGCCCACCTGAGATCGACGACGGAACGTGTCGGACCGGCTGCTGCCGTCCTGGTCTGCGTGCGGGAGCGGATCGAGGACGGGAGGCATCCATAGTCACCGCCGATACCGGATCCGGTTTCCCTGGCGCCGGGCTGCCGGGCACCGACCTGAGGCAGCTCAAGCGGCTGGCCAAAGAATGGCTCCAAAAAACGCGGATCGGTGATCCCGAGGCCCTCACGCTCCTCCGGCGGCTCCATCCGCGAGGTGCCGAGCTCGCTTCCCATCCCGAGACTGTGCGATTGGCGGACGCTCAGCTGTGCGTCGCCCGGTACTACCGCTTCGCGAGTTGGGCGGCGCTGCGCGAGCACCTCGGCGTGGTCGCGCCGTGGCGCCGCAACCCGCACCGGGTGGCCGCTCGGAGCGACCCGGCGGAGGAACTGGTGCGGCTGGCCTGCCTCACCTACGGCGCGGACGACCTCACCCGTCCCGACCGTGCGGCGACTCTCCTCGCGGCCGATCCGGGACTAGGCTCCGCAAACCCGTACGCGGCCGCCGTCACCGGATCCGTCGCCGCACTCGAACGGTTCCTCGAGGACGATCCGACGGTGGCCTCGGCCGAGGGTGGTCCGTACCGCTGGACCCCACTGCTGTACCTCTGCTTCAGCCGGCTGCCCGACATTCCTCCGGCCCGGTCCAGCCTGGCCTGCGCCGAACTGCTGATCCGGGCCGGCGCCGATCCCGACGCCGGCTTCCTCTGGCAGGGTTTGGCTCCGCCGTTCACCTGTCTGACCGGAGCCTTCGGGGGTGGGGAGGACCGCGCCAACCAGCCGCCGCACCCACACGCGCTGATGCTGGCCCGGCTCCTGCTCGAGGCGGGCGCCGACCCGAACGACGGCCAGACTTTGTACAACCGGATGTTCTCCGATTCCGATGATCATCTGGAGATGCTGTTCGCGTACGGACTCGGCCAGGGAAGCGGCGGGCCCTGGCGGCAGCGGCTGGGCGCCCGGCAGCAGACGCCGACGGTAATGCTCGCCGATCAGCTGATCTGGGCGGCGCAGGCTGGGCGTCGGCAGCGGGTCGCGCTTCTCCTCGAGAATGGCGTCGATCCGGACGCGCTCGGCAGCGGCCACCCGACGCACCGTGGTCGTCGGGCGCTGGACTGGGCGCAGCGTACGGGCAGTCAGGAGATCGCCGAGCTCTTGCGCCAAGCCGGTACCCGAGACCCGGACCGTCGCCTCGATCCGGCGGACGAATTGATCGCCGCCGCATTGGCCGGCCAGCACGAGGCGATCGAGCAGGCGGATCCGACTCTTCTCGCACGGGCGCGGAGGCGGCGGCCGGAGGCGGTGGCCGAGGCGGTGGCGTTGCGCCGACCGGCGGCCGTGCGACTGCTGGTGGCCGCGGGCTTCGACGTCAACGGCGCCGGCGGCAGCACCCCGCTGCACGACGCCGCCTACGCCGGGGACCTGACCATGGCCCGATTGCTGGTCGAGCTCGGCGCCGACCTGGAGCGGCGGGACCCGGTGCACCACACCACACCTCTGCAGTGGGCCGAGTACGCCCATGCCGACGAGCTCGTGACCTTCCTCCGGCGGCCGCTACTCCGCTGACGTCGATTCGGCAGCAGCAGAGCGACGGCGGCGCCGCGGAGACCGCGACTCGTCCGGCTCGCCCGGGTCCGTGGCCACGGCGCCGGCCGGGACCTCATCGGCGACCTCGACGGGCACGCCGTTCCGGAGTCGACGTCGGGTCCGGGACCGCCGGGCCTTCTCCGGTCGCGGGCGCTCGCGCTCTGGTCGCCGACCCTCGTCGCGCTCGGGCTTGGGCGGGGCGATCCGGCCCTTGGCCGCGGGATCGATGCCGAGGTCGTGGTAGAGGTGCGCGGAAGTGGAGTAGGTCTCCTGCGGCTCCTCGAACGGCAGCCCCAGGGTGTTGTTGATCACCTTCCAACGAGTCCGGTCGGCCCAGTCCACGAAGGTGATCGCGATCCCGGATGCACCCGCCCGGCCGGTTCGTCCGATCCGGTGCACGTAGTTCTTGTCGTCGTCGGGGCACTCGTAGTTGATCACGTGCGTGACGCCCTCGACGTCGATCCCGCGGGCCGCGACATCAGTGGCGACCAATACGTCGATCGTGCCGGCACGGAACCGCCGGAGCGCCTTCTCCCGTGCGATCTGCGGCAGGTCACCGTGGATCGCGGTAGCCGAGAAACCCCGTTCGGCCAGGTCGTCGGCGACCCGCTGGGCGGCCCGCTTGGTCCGGCAGAAGATCATCACCCGCTCGCGGTTCTCGGCCTGCAGGATGCGGGCGATCACCTCGGGCTTGTCCAGATCATGCGCCTGGTACACGAACTGCGCCGTGGCCGGGACCGTCGTGGTCTCGTGACCGGACTCCGCACGGATGTTCACCGGGTGCCGGAGGTGCCGGCGCGCCAGGTTGACGATGGCCGACGGCATGGTGGCCGAGAACAGCATCGTCTGGCGGAGCTCGGGGGTCTGGGCCAGGATGCGCTCGACGTCGGGCAGGAATCCGAGGTCGAGCATCTCGTCGGCCTCGTCGAGGACGAGCACCTTGATGTGGCTGAGATCGAGAACCCGGCGGTCGGACAGATCCAGCAGTCGGCCCGGGGTGCCGACGACCACGTCGACGCCTGCGCGCAGTTGGTCGAGCTGATTCTCGTAACCGACCCCGCCGTACACCGTGAGCACGCGGGCCCGCCGGCGTTGCGACGCCGTGCTGAGGTCCTTGCTCACCTGGCTGGCCAGTTCCCGGGTCGGGGTGACGACCAGCCCCTGAGGTGCGCCCGGTTTGGCGAGCTGGTCGTAGTCCCGTTCGCCGGGTACCACGATCCGCTGCAGCAGCGTGATGCCGAAGGCCAAGGTCTTGCCGGTCCCCGTGCGGGCCTGGCCGATCATGTCCGTGCCGATGAGGGCGATCGGGATGGCCATCGACTGGATCGGGAAGGGGTGCACGATGTCGACGTCGGACAAGGCGTCGACGATGTCGGGTAGGACTCCGAGGTCGCGAAAGGTCTGGACGGGGGGCGATTCGGTATCCGCTTGTTCGTTGCTCAGGTCTGCTGCCTTTTCCTCGTTGACCTATGCAGTCTAGCCGAGCAACCTGGCGTTCCCCGATTCGTGCGTGCGAGAACAAGACTCTCTTGCGAGCGTCGGTAAGCGAACCGCCGGCTGTGTCTGGACTGAGGAGCGAGTGCGACCCCGGCGCAACCAACCGCAGCCCGCCTGAGCAAGAGGGTCGTGCGAGCGAGGAGGGAAGACAGAGCCGAACAGCGCGGAGCGTGCGCGAGCAAGACTAGATTGACGAGCATGACCGAGCCGGACACCGACTACCGCGCGGGAGCGGTGGACCTGCTCGGGATCTTGGCCTACGGAGCTCTCACCGCCTTCGAGCGGCTGGCCGAGGACGCCGGCGGTGCGCCGTCACTGGCCGACCGGGTGCAGATGTCGACTCTGGCGGCACGCCAGATGGACCACTTCGAACGCGTCCGTGACTTCCTCGCCCGCTTCGACGTCGACGTGATGACGGCGATGCGGCCGTTTCACGCCCCCTTCGACGCGTTCCACGACCACACCAAGCCGAAGGACTGGCTGGAAGGGCTGGTCAAGGCGTACGTCGGCGACGGCTTCGCCGCCGACTTCTATCGCGAGGTGGCGGCGTTCGTCGATGCGGACACCCGCAACCTCGTACACGAGGTGCTGGCCGACGAGGGTCACGAGGCGTACGTCATCGAACGCGTACGAACCGCCACCGCGGCGGATCCGAAGTCGGCCGGACGGCTGGCGCTGTGGGGCCGGAGGTTGGTCGGCGAGGCCTTGACCCAGGCGCAGCGCGTGGCTGCCGATCGGGACTCCCTCACCAGCCTGCTCACCGGGACCGTCGACCGCCCCGGAATGGACCTCGCCGCCATCAGCCGGATGTTCTCCCGACTGGTGGCCAATCACACCAAGCGGATGGCCTCCCTCGGGTTACAGGCGTGAAGCTAGACGGAGCCGAAGCCGACGTGCCGGGCGTTCTCTTCCCCGATGTCGAGGTAGCCGATCGATTCGGCGGGGATCAACACCTTGCGCCCCCGCTGATCGATGAGCGTCAGCAGGCCGCCGTCGGACATGGCCTTGGAGAGCGCCTTCTCGATGGCGTCGGCCGACTCGGAACTGTCCACGATGATCTCGCGGTTGACGTGCTGAATCCCGACCTTGATGTCCACACGCCAACCGTGCCATACGAGCCCAACCGAACCGAATCCGGTTCGCGCAGGGCGGAGACGCCCGACACGGTGATCGAGCAGCTCCGGACGGCGGGGTGCGTCTTCGCCGAGGAGGAGGCAGGCCTGCTGCTGTCCGCCGCGACGACGTCGGGGGAGCTCCGCCACCTCGTCGAACGCCGCGTTCACGGTGTTCCGTTGGAGCACCTCCTGGGGTGGGCCGCGTTCGACGGTCTCCGCATCGCCGTCGAGGCGGGGGTGTTCGTGCCCCGGCGGCGGTCGGAACTCGTGATCATGGAGGCAGTCGCGCTGGCCCGTCCTGAGTCAAGGGTCGTCGACCTGTGCTGCGGGTCGGGGGCGCTCGGCGCGGCGCTGGGGCATCGGTTGCCGAAGATCGATCTCTACGCGGCCGACGTCGATCCGCGAGCCGTAACCTGCGCCCGTCGGAACCTGGCGGCCGATCGGGTTTTCCTCGGCGACCTCTATGCTGCCTTGCCGCTACGGCTCCGAGGCGACATCGACATGATCCTCGTCAACGCGCCGTACGTCCCTTCCGACGCCGTAGCCCTGATGCCGCGGGAGGCCCGGCTGCACGAGCCGCGTCATGCGCTCGACGGGGGTCCCGACGGATTGGACCTGCAGCGCCGCGTGATCATGGAGGCGCCGGACTGGCTGCGTTCCGGAGGCGTACTGATCATGGAAACCAGCCGGGCCCAGGCGTCGGCGACCGCTCAGTTGCTCATCGAGCAGGGATTTTCGGTGCGCATCTCGCGAGACTCCGAGGTGGACGCCACGGTCGCCGTCGCCGTCGCGAACCGGCTCCCGCGCGCGATTCCGGCGTTCGCTCGCGAAGGTTCGCGCGCGGATGCCGGTTTCGCGCGCGAGAACCACGAAAAGGCAGGCGACTAGCCCAGCGACGTCGTCTCGTCCTCGGTGGCCTCGCGGATGACCAAGCGGGTCCAGGCGCCGACGTACACGCGGTCGTCGGCATCGAGTTCGTGCTTGGTGCCGACGGCGATCGGATCGGTCGGCAGCGCCCCGCTGGCGGGACCGACGAAGGTGCCGTTGGCCGACTCGAGGTCCTCGACGAACCACCGTCGCCCGTCCGTCGTCATCTGGGCCTGCCGTCGGCTGACCCCGGAGTCGTTGCCGCAGTCGATCTCGGGATTGATGTTGCGGCTGGCGGACTTGCGCCCGACGAGAACCGACGCGCTGCGGAGCGGTACGACGTCCGGCAGACCGGGCGAGGGCAGCGGGTCGGGACTGTCCTGCGCCTCGTACCAGGCGGGATCGATCCAGATCTCGGCGACCCAGTCGACGGCCGCGGCGCCACCGCCGTTCGTGGAACTGGCAGTCGGACTCTCCGCGGTTCCGGCCGCCGCGTGTTCCACCTCGTCCGCGCTCGCTGCTGGCGCGGCCAGAGACTGGGTGCTCTCCGGCTGCCTCGGCATGCTTCCGGTCGTGAAGTCGTACCCGCAGACCTCGCAGAACAATGCCTCGCTGGCGTTCTCGGTCCCACAGTTCGGGCAGGGCTGGCCGGTCGATGTCGCCGCGGGCGACTCGGCCGGCAGGTCCGTCGGTGCCGGGGGGGCTGCGGGTCCGGCCAAGGTGGTGTCGATCGGCATCCCGCACACGTCGCAGTAGTCCTCGGCCTCCGAGGTGTGACCGGCCGGACAGACCGCCGTCATGAGTTGCGTACCCGAGTGGTCTTGGTCGACGCCGTGTCCAGGGCCATCTCGTCCGCCTTGTCGATAGCCCGCTTCAGGCGCACGGTGCCGGTTTCCACGTTCTCGATGTCGACCACCTTGCGAAGCCGGGTCGTCGCCTCTTCGTTCCCGGTTTGGGCCGCCAGCTGAACGGCCCGGCCGAGCTTGGTGGTCGCGCCGGCGTCGTCGCCCGCGGCCTTGGCGGCAAGCCCCTCCTGGATGGCCTCCGCCAGTTCGGTCTGCCCCGTGTAGTGCGCGACCTCAGGATTGATGCGGGTCGTGAGTCCCTCGTCGCTGGACCATTTCGCCTTGACGAGGCCCTGGGCCTGCACCGCGCCCCCGACGGCGAGCTGGACGCGCGCCGCCAGTTGCTCCTGGCCGATGGCCTTGGCCGACAGCCGGACGCTGATGTGGTAGTCCCGGGACTCATCAGCCCAGGACCCGGTGGGGTATCCGCCGGTGAGCGGGTTGACGTCGATCCGACGCTGAGTGAGATCTTCCACGGTTGGAGAGACTTGGCGGACGAACGTGACCTGAGCCCCCTGTGGTGCCCACACCCGCAGCTCGGCGTCGGCGACCCCGCGGCTCATCGACTGCTGCATCAACTCGTCGAAGACGTCGGCCATCCGCTCCGGTGAGGGAATGATGTCCACGGTGCCCAACAGGGCCTGGGCGATCCGGCGAACCTCGGCCACCTGCCAGTCGACCCCGACCCCGCGGCAATCGCACTGGAACTTGCCGGTGACCGAGCGGATCGCGCTCGTCAACTGATCGGGTGACTCGTTGTGGTTCTCGCCGTCGGTGAGCAGGATCGCGTGGCGCTGCGCCAGCATCGGCACCGAATCGAACAGTCGCCCGGCCAAGATCAGCCAGGTGCCCATCGCGGTACCGCCGTCGGACCGGAACATCTGTACGGCCTGCTGCGCCTCGAACCGGGTCTGGCGGTCCATCTTCACCATCCCCGCCCCGGCTCGGGCGGGCGGATAGGCGAGGTAGGCGGTGTGCGTGCCGGCCACCACGGCAAACCAGGTGCCGTCGAGAATCTGGTCCAGGGCAGCGGTGGCGGCCATCTTCGCGGCCTCGATCCTGGTGCGGCCCATCGATCCCGACGTGTCGACGATGATGATCTCGCCGGCATCACCGGACCCGCCGCGCCCCGCCTCACCGGCCCCGCGGCAGGTCACGGTGACGATCGCGTTGACGTCGGTACCGCCCTCGGGCAGGAACTCGTTCTGGTAAACGGAGGCGGTGAACTCGGCCATGTCACCGATCCTCTCACCCGTGGGGTCGCGCGCTAGGGCCCCATCCAACCGGCCCTCCTGATTCGCCGAGCCGTCACAAGTGCGCCGACACGCCGTCGAAAACGCCGTTGTTGTGACGGGTCGGCAGAATCAGAGGCGGGCCAGGGCGACCGAGATGTTGTCCTTGCCGCCCTGCTCGTTGGACCAGCGGACCAGGGCCTCGGCGAGAGTCAGGGGACCGGCGCCGACGGCACCCGTCAGGCGGCTGATCAGATCCTGCAGGTGAGCCGGATCGGAGGCGTAGTTCCACAGCCCGTCCGAGCAGACCAGCAGCCATCCCGGGCCGGTCAGCGTCACCGACCCCGTTCGGGGCTTGTGGTCGGGGGAGTCCCGGCCCAGCCACTTGGTGATGGCGTGCGCCTGCGGCCCGCGCTCCGCCTCCTCGCGGGACACGCCCGAGTCGATCCGCAGCTGCGCGACCGAGTCGTCGAGCGACAGCAGCAACGGCTCGTCGACCCCCGGATCGGGGATCCAGTACACCCGGCTGTCGCCGACGTTGGCGAAGACACAGAGGTTGCCGTCCAGCACGGCACCGGAGAAGGTCGCCGCCGCGGCGTTCTGGCTGTCGGCTTTCGTGTTGGCGATCACCGCCGCGTTGGCGGCGTCGACGGCCCGCTCGAAGGCGCCGGCGAGGGCGGCCGCACGACTGTCGGGCAGCCCGAGCCCGTTGGGTTGCGACGCCACCAGGAGGTCGCGCGCCGCCCGGGCGCCGGCCAGACTGGCGACGTCGGAGTCATCGGACGTGGAGACGCCGTCACAGACGATCAGCACCGCCCGAGACCCGGGCGCACGGTCGGCGGCGATCGCCGTCGCGTCCTCGTTGCGGTGGTGCCGGATGCCCCGGTCGCAGGACGCGGCCACCCAGGAGGCCGGTTGCTCCACGTAGTGGTCGCGTTCGCTCGGCGCCTTCGTCCCGCAGGTCTCGCAGTAGCCGTCGTTCCCCACCACCCCGCCGCAGTGCAGGCAGGGCCGCCGCATCGGAAGGGTCGGCTCGTTGTCCGTCATCCGCACCGGACGGGACAACGTGATCGGCGCCTCGACCTCCGGCGCAGGCCCCGAATCAGCGGCGCCCTCGCTCACGGAGGGCGTGAGGGTGGCGCCGCAGGCCTCACAGAACCGCTCACTCGGCGACACCTCGGCGCCGCAGTTCGGACACCGTACGGCGGCCGGCGCCGCCGGTGCCCCGGTGGGCGGTTGGGGGGTGCTCATGTCAGGGTCCACCTTCGCACGCTGTTGGCCTTGTCGACCATGGCGTACCGCTCGGTCTCGTTCGGTGCCGCGCCCGCCAGTGTGCGGTAGGTCTGCTCCAACCCGTCCCGCAACGAATCGTCGTCGGCGGGAAAGGTGCCGATCTTGACCTGGGTGTTGGGTCCTTGGCTCTGCACGAGCGCCAGGGCCCGCTGCAAGATCTGCCCCGTGAGCTCGGCCCGATCCACCTGGTCGAGTCGTACGCCGTCGATACTGCTCATCGCCTGGGACAGCACCGGCAGGGAGTCGGCCGACTCGTAGAGATGAAGGGCGCGGAGCCTGCGGGCCTCGGTGAAACTACGGCTAGTCGCCGGCACGAGGTCGAGGGCCGCGACAGCCGCCTGTACGTCGCCCCGGGCGGCGTGGACCCGTGCCATCCCGAAGGCGGCCGGCGCGACGTAGTTGGCGTCCGTGCTGGCACACGTCTGGTAGAGACGGATGGCCAGATCCGGCTCACTCCCGAGTTCGCAGGCGAGCCCGAGGGCCAGCTTGGGCGCGAGTTCGCCCGGCACCTGCCCATACACGGCGTTGAAGGCCTGCTGCGCGGCCCGGTGGTTCTTGGCCTGCATGGCGGCGAGTCCGCTCACCCAGACGGCCCGCCACTCCCACGGATCGGCGGCCAGCATGTCCTTGACGGCTTGGTCGACCGTGCTGGCGTCGTTGAGCTCGAGAGCCGTGAGGGCGCGCGCCAGACCGACCTCGGCGGTCGTCTCCGGCGCTGCGGCCAACGCCTCGAGACGTTCCCGGGGGTCCTCGGCCGACACGTTGCTCAACCAGGCGTACTGGGCGTCGCTGGTGTCGGGGCGGAGCGCAGGCAACTCGTCCCAGGTGAGCGCGTCGCTGCTGATCGCCGGCGCCTCGAACAAGACCGAGGCGGCCGAGGTCAGCGCAGTGCCCGACGTGCGCTCGGCGACCACCTCCCGGAGGACGCCGAGCACCTGCACGCGCAGCTCGTCGACGGAGGCGAACCGATCGGCTGGGTCGGCGGCACACGCCTTGAGGATCAAGCGGTAGAGCGAATCGTGCTGCTGGAACAGCGGGGTCTCGTCCACGCTGGGCAGGCTCGCCACGTAGCGGGTCTGGTAGCCGCGGAACTCCATCATGCAGACCAGAAGCGTGCGCCCGATCGTGTAGATATCGGAGGCCACGCTGGTCCCGACCTGCGCCACCTCCGGGGCCTGGTAGCCCACGGTGCCGTAGATCGCGGACTCGTCGTCGTCGAGCCGGCGCACCCCGCCCATGTCGATCAACTTCACGCCGTCGCCGATCTGGATGAGGTTGTCGGGCTTGAAGTCGCAGTAGACCAGGCCGAGATCGTGCAGGTACGTGAAGGCCGGGAGCACTTCCAGGATGTACGCGAGTGCCTGGTCGACCGGGAGCGGATCGTAGGCGCCGCCGGCGGCCCGCATCCGGTTCTTGAGGATCTGCTTGAGCGACGTGCCGCCGACGTACTCCATCACGATGTAGCCGGCCGGTACCCCGTCACCGCTGTCGTGGCTCACGAAGTTGTAGATCTCCACGATCAACGGATGCTCGACCTGGGCCAGGAACTGGCGCTCGACGAGGGCCACCGCGAGCGCGTCCGCGTCGCCGGTGTTCAGCAGCCCCTTCAGCACGACCCAGCGGTCGGAGACGTTCTTGTCCCGCGCCAGGTAGATCCAACCCAGACCACCGTGGGCCAGGCAGCCGGCCACCTCGTACTGGTTGGCGACGAGGTCACCCGGCTTGAGCTTCGGCGTGAAGGAGAAGCGGTTGCCGCACTTGGGGCAGAAGCCCTCGGGCCGACCCGGACGTCCGTCGCGGGAGCGGCCCACCGGCGATCCGCAGACGGGACAGTTGCGCTTGTTCTCCGGCACCTCGGGTTCGACCATGATCGCGTTCTCGGCGTCGACGACCGGAGCCGGTGGCACGCGGGTGAGGCCGGCGCCCAGCCGGGCCGTGCGGAGCCGTACGGAGCCGGAGTTCACCCGCTGGGTGATGGTCGAGCCGCCGCCCAGCCGCTGCGAGCCGAAGGCGGTCGACCCGAGCCGACTCGATCCCCGGGTGATCGTTGACAACGGGGCGTCGGCACCCGCCGCGCCGGCCGGTACGGAGGTCTCCCCCGAAGCGCCGACTCCTCCGGGGGTCCCGCAGACGTCGCAGTAGCCGTCGACGATGCTGCCGGTGCAGCCCGGTTGGGTGCATCTGGTCGGGTGCCCTGGGCCTGTCGAAGGGGTGGCGAGAGGCGCACCGGCCGCCGGAGCGGAGGTCGGCGCGGATGTTGGCGTTGGCGCGGCCTCGACCGGGCCCGGGCTGCCGCAGACGTCGCAGTAGCCGTCGACGATGCTGCCGGTGCAGCCCGGTTGTGTGCACCTCATGAACGCACCTCCGACGTCGGGGAAACGGTTCGCAGGTAGGTCTGGTACAGCGTGACCAGCTGCTCGGCGATGGCCATCTGCGTTGGCCGTCGCTGCAGAGTCTCCGTGGCCAGCTGATAGGCCCGAGACACGTCAGGTTGCGCGGCCACCCCGGTGGCCTCGGCCTTGACCCGGTAGGCGTCGAGCCGGTTGACCAGTTCGGCGTGCCGGGCGAGCGCATCGGAGTACGCCTGCTCGACCATGGTCATGGCCCGGCCGACCCGATCCAGCCGCACGAGGTAACCCTCCAGCGCGGTCAGGGTGTTCGGCACCGGACCGAGCGCCCCGACGTCCGGCACCGCGTAGTGCGGAGCGGGATCCACCGTGGCCAGACAGCGTTCGACCAACGCCCGGATGTCGGCCTCCCGATGCTCCAGCTCGGCACGGAGTCGCCGCGCCTGAGCCACCTTGACGCCGGCCTCGCGGCGGCGTGCGCCGCCCGACGATCAGATCGCGCTCGAACGTCGTGGCCTCGATCTCCAGCGGCTCCAGCAGACCGCCGACGTCGCCGCCGCGGTCGGCCTTCTCGGTGAGCTCGCGCAGCCGGCGGGCCAGCCGCGACTGCTGCTCCGACGCCTGCTGCTGTCGGGACCCGGCGGGCTCGGTGACCACCTGGTCGCGGATCCGCTCCAACTGGGCGCGCAGCGACCGGAGTCGGGTGGTGACCTCCGCCCCGGACAGTTCCAGGCCGAGCCGGACTCGGAGCTGGGAGGCCAGGGCGTCGGAGAGCCGGCACGCCTCCGGCAGCGACATGGCAAGACCGGAGGCGTGCAGGTTCGTCGCGTCCAGCCGGCCCCAGATCAAGGTCGCCAGGCGCTCACGCTCGGTCGGACCGACCCGGCCCGAGTCCCACACGACCTGCGAGCTGCTCGTAGCGGTCGGAGGCCGCCTTCCACAACACCATCGACAACGCGATGTCGTCGGTGACGTCGGCCCCTTTCCGCGACTCGAGCGCGGCTTGGTCGAGCAGGTCGAGCTCGCTCTTGCGGGCGTCGCGCCAGTCCCCGAGCGCCGACAGATACGCCAGACAGGCCGCGGGATCGACCGGTGCGCCCAGCCGGCCCGGCGCCGGTGGTGCGGTCACCGTCGGCCCGGTCACCGGCCGTACTCGGCTCGCGGCGGTGTCGGAGCCGGACCGAGCACCGAGCGCAGCCACCGGTCGTAGATCGCGGTCCACTCGCCGTTCTCCCGCATCTGCGCCAGCCGGGCGTTGACGAAGCGGACGAGGTCGACCTGCCGCGGCGTTCACCCCGATCCCGTACGGCTCGGCGGTGAACGCCTCCTGCTCGGGCACGACGGCGTACGGATCCTGGGCGGCCAGCCCGGCCAGCACCGTGTCGTCGCCGGTGATGGCGTCCACGCCGCCCTCCTGGAACAGCACCAGGCATCCGGTGTGGCTGTCGGCGCCGACGGCGATGGCCTTCGGCGACCGCTTCTTGAGGTTGTCGATGCTCGAGGTGCCGTTCGGCGCGCAGACCCGCTGCCCGGCCAGGCCCTCGATGGTGGTCGACCTTGGAGCCGCGCCGGACCAGGATCTTCTGCCCGGAGCGGTAGTACTCGCTGGAGAAGGCGATCTGCTTCCAGCGGTCGCAGTTGATCGTCATGTTGCGGGCGACGATGTCGATCGAGCCCTCTTGCAGCGACGGGATCCGTTGGGCGGCGGTGATCACGCGCAACTCGTAGGCGTTCTCGTTGCCGAAGATCGCCTTGGCGATGGCCTTGACCAGGTCGATGTCGAAGCCCTCGATCCGACCGTTGAACGGGTTGCGGGAACCGAGCAGGTAGGTGTCGGCCGAGACTCCGGCGATCAAGCGGCCGCGCTGGGCGATCGCGAGCCATGGTCGACCCGGCCGGCATCTGTCCCGCCTCGGGTAGCGGACCGTCCGGGGCGTAGGACCGCAGGGCCGTCGCGTTGTCACACGCGGGACCGGTCGGAGCCGGCGCCGCGCTCGGCGTCGAGACCGGCGGCGGAGTGGGCAGCGGCGTGCTCGGCGTACGGGAGCAGGGAACAACCGCTGAGCACGACCAGCAGGATCAGGATGACCGGGCCCTGAGCTTGTCGAAGGGTCAGCGAACGATTCGCGCGGCTCATCGGTACTCCCGCAGCCGGGCCTCGACGCCGCGCCGGGCGAGCACGGCGGCCGCCAGTCCGGCCAGCAGGCTGAGCACGGCGCCGATGATCAACCCGACCCGGGAACCGCCGAGCCCGCTCGGCCGTCGCGGTGGTGACCTGATCCAGGAAGACCGAGGTCTGCTCGTCGAAGGCGCCGAAGGTGGCGTTGGAGGAGCCCTCGCCGGTGCCGGTGGCCAGCCGTACCGCCTGATCCCACTGCCCGGAGTCGTCGAGGGTCCGGATCTGTCGATGGACCGCGGCGTAGGCGTCCCACGGGGTGCGGAGCGGCGGTGACGAGTCCGCCAGGCTGGTGGTCACCTGGGCGGCGGATTCGGTCCACGCCTTCTCGAAGGCGGCCCCGGACCCGCGGGCGATCAGGGTGAGACTCTCGTTCGACTTGGCGTTGAAGCCCTGGATGCGGGCGGTCGCCACGGCGTTGACATCGGCGAACGAACCGTCCTTGATCCCGTTCACCGCGGCGCCGGTGGCCCCTACGGCGATGAGCCCGATGACCCAGGTCACCAACACGACGACGGTGGCGGCGACCACGCCCGGATTCACCCGCCGGCGGAACCGCCGGGCGAGCCAGACCTGGGCCAGCACGAGAGCCGCCAGCGCACCGAGACCGGCAACCGCGAGGATCGCGATCGGCCAGACGCCCATCTGGCTCTCGGCCCGCTGGGCGTTGGCCGTGACCAGGTTGTCGAGCAGGGGCAACGCGTCGGCGCGGAGGGTGGCGCTCGCGGTCCGCTGGTACTGCGCGCCGACCGGAAAGCCCTGCCGGTTGTTGGCCCGGGCGTCCTCGATCAGCGCGACGTAGGCGACCAGTTCCTCGTTGAGCCGGGACAGGGCCTGCTCGTCGGCGGGTTCGGCCTCCGCCGCCTCGGTGATCCCGGTCGTCGCGGCGTTGATGGCGTCGTCGTACGCCTGGCGCTGCGCCGGCGGCTCCAGGCCGCCGACGAGGAAGGCGTTGGTGGCCGTCGCGTCGGCGGCGAGCAGATTGGTCTGGATCTGTTGTACGCGGATGAGCTGGGCGGTGGAGGCGCTGGCCCGGCCGAGCGCGGTGACCATGAGGACGAACGTCAGCGCCGCCAGAACCCCGAAGACGACGCCCAGCACGACGAGCGCGGTGCCCAGGCGGCGCAGCCGTCGCGGCGTGGAAACAACCGCACTCGGGGAGGGCGGCGTGCCGGCCACCGCGACCGACCCCGGTCCGTCCGGGCTCGGGGCGGTGCCGAGGGCAGCCGTGGTTCCAGCGTCGCCGGCCGGTGAGGTCTGGACCTGGCTCACGACACGTTCTCCTCGGCTGCAGTGGCATCACCGTGCGGTGGCGGCGCCGGCTCCGGCTCCGCGGGTGGTTCGAGCGCCGGATCGTCGAGATCGGAAGCCGTCAGCTCACGGAGCTGTTCCAGGGTGGGCTCGGCCACGTCACGCAGACGCCAGGCGTGCCGGCCGATCGCAGCCTCCAGGTGATTGCGGGCGAAACGTCCGTTGCCGAACGTGGAACCGCGAGGGGTGACGGCCAGGATGGTCTCGAACCGGCGCCGGCAGCCCTCGGTCACGTCGTAGTCGGCGGCGGTGGCCAGGCCGGCGAAGATCTCGAGCAGCTCCGCGTCGGAGTAGTCGGCGAATTCGATCGTGGTGCGGAACCTGCTCGAGAGGCCCGGATTCTGGGCGATGAAGATCGCCATCGGGTCGGGGTAGCCGGCCACGATGAGCACGAGGTCGTCGCGCCGGTCCTCCATCTCCTTGACCAGGGTGTCGACGGCTTCGGTCCCGTACTGGTCGCCGGCCAGGCTGTACGCCTCGTCGATGAACAACACCCCACCCGCCGCCGAGGCGACGACTTCGGCGGTCTTCATCGCGGTCTGCCCGAGGTAGCCGGCCACCAACTCCGACCGATCGACCTCGATCAGTTGGCCTTTGCTGAGCAGGCCGAGGGCGCGGTAGATGCCACCCACCAAGCGTGCCACGGTGGTCTTGCCGGTCCCGGGATTACCGACGAACACCAGATGCCGGGTGATGGTGGGGGAGGCCAACCCGGCCTTGGTCCGCAGCGCCTCGATCCGCAGGACCGCCACCTGGCGGTGGATCTCCGCCTTCACCTCCTTCAGGCCCGTCAGCGCATCTAGCTCGGCCAGCAGCTCGTCCAGCGACTTGGGCTCCGGTGCCTCGCGCCCTGAGCTGGTCGAAGGGTCGACAGGCTCAGCGGCCGTGGCCTCGGTTTCTGGGCTTGTCGAAGGGCCAATCGGGGTGCCGCTGTGCCCTTCGACAGGCTCCGCGATCGCCTGGTCGTTGCCGATTCCGGGGAACCGTCCGGGTGCGGTGGGGTCCAGGTGGCTGAGGTCGAGCAACGCCGACGTGCGGGGGTCGGCGCGGCTGATGCCGTTGGCGGCCTCGCGGTCGCGGGTCACCTTGTTCAGAGCGTCGTCGAGGGCCTTCATCGCGTTCCGGGCCCACTCGGCGTTGCTCACGGGAGGTCCAGGCTGCTGCGCGGACCGGTCGGATCCGGCGGCGGTTCGGGACGCAGGGGCTGGGCGGGTGCGTGACCGAACTTGTCCTGCAGGAACCGCCCGTGGGCGATCAACGCGTCGGCGTCGACCCGGACCACGGCGTCGAAGATCCGATCCATCGTCGCCGACAGCAGGTCCAGTTGATCGATCAGCAGCATCAGCGACGTCTTGCCCGCCTCGATCGGTCGCGAATCGGCCCATTGTCGAGGCAGGCGCAGGTAGCCGCCGATGGCCTCCGGCAGGTAGTCGGTCGCCGTCGCCATGACCGAGTACGCCTGGGGACTGCCCAACCCCAGGTTCCGCAGCCGCGGCATGGTCTCCCGTACGGTTCGCGCAACCCGCTTGACGCGGGACTGCACCGGAGCCGGAACGACGCCGCCGGCCACCATCGCCTCGGCCCGGTCGAGCGCGAGCAGGATGTCGGACTCGGTGGGGGCGGACGGCGCGGCTTCGACGGCCGGCTCGGGCTCCGGCCGTCCGGTGATCTTGGCCACCCAGTCCTTGAACCCCATCGAGCTTCTCCGCGAGAGCGTGTGAGTCAGCGCAGTCCGCCGGGAGTGCTGCCCTCGATGTCCAGGCTGCCGGACGCCAAGCGCTCATCGGTTCGAGAGACCCGGTCCAGGTACTCGCGGGACTTGGACACCTCGTTCTCCAGCACACCGATTGTGGCCGACATGTTGTCGAGCGCTTGCAGCTTGAAGGTGTCGATGGAGTCCATGGTGGCGTAGATGTTCTGGAACGCCGCCTGCAACTGGGGCAGTCCGATGGTGGCCGTGGCGGCCTGCTGCTGGATCTTCGCGGAGTTGTCCCGCATCATCTCCGAGGTCCGCTGGATCAGGTCGGAGGTGGTCGTGTTCAGCGCCGTGATCTGATCGAGCACGAGCTTCTGGTTGCCGAGCGCCTGCGCGACGATGACCGCGGTACGCAACGCCGAGACGGTGGTGGTCGAGGCGCGGTCGACGCCCTTGATCAACTCGATGTTGTTCTTGATGATGATGTCGATCGCGAGGTAGCTCTGGATCGACACCGCCAGCTGGGTCAGCAGATCCTGGTGCTTCTGCCGTACGTAGAACAACACGTCCTGGCTGAGCGCCTTCGCCCGGTCGGGGTCGGACAGCTCCAACTCGGCGATCATGGCGGACAGCCTCGCGTCGAGCCGCTCCGCGACGTAGACGTACTGGTTGAGCCGGCCCATGGCCGCCCACAGGTTCTGCTTCTCCATGGTGAGGGCGACGTTGTCCTTCGTCAGCTCGTCCTGACCGTTCCGGAGACTGTGCAGGATGCCGTTGAGGTGGGACTGGGCGCTCTGGTACTTGCGGAAGTAGTCGGTCACCTTGTCGCCGAAGGGCAGGAACCCGAGCAGCTTGCGTGCTCCGGTGGCCTGGCTGGGATCCAGGTCCTCCACCGTGCGGCGCAGCTCGAGCAAGGTGTTGCCGACCTTCGACCCTTCGGCGATGCCGCCCTCCTTCAGGGCCCGCACCGGGGTCTGCAGCAGCCGGTTCGACGTCTCGGCGGCCTTGCGGATGTCCGCGTCGCCCATGGTGCGAACGTTGTTGGCCTGAGCGGCGAACTCCGGGGATCGCGTCTGGGTCGTGGTCAGGGCCTGGACGAAGCCGTCGACCCGGGCGTCCAGCGCCGGCACCACAGAGGCCTCCACCTGGGGGGCGATCGAGGGGGCCTGGGTCGCCGCGACGGGCGCGGGCGGCGGCGGGGCCGTGAGGGTCAGGGCGTTGCCCTCGGGCGGGGCCAAGGGGCTGACCACTGGATCGGACATCGGATTCGGTGCCGCCGCGGCGGCTCCGGTCGGGTTGGCCTCGCTCATCGACGTCTCCTCAGGTATCCCACCAGACAGGCTTGAGCAAATCTACCCGGCGGCCCGCTCACTCCACGCCAGCTGCTCGGGTTCGTAGGCCTTGCTCGATCTGCAGATAGAGCAGAGCCAAGCCACCCGAGCAGCTCAGGTGGGCGGGGAGATCTCGCCCGAACCGCGTACCTGGAGGATCGTGGGCACCGTCGTGGTGGCGGCGGGGGAGGTGTCGCCGTCAATCCGGGCGAAGACGCGTTCGGCGGCGATGGTGCCGATGCGCGCCGGGTCCTGGGCCATCACGGTGATGCCCGGCTCGAGCACGTCAGCGAGGGCGATGTCGTCGAAGCCGACCAGCGCGACGGTGTGTTGAAGCTTGAGCTGATGCAGCGCGCGGACGGCGCCGAGGGTGATCATGTTCTGGCTGGTGAACAGCGCGGTGGGCGGGGTTGCCGTGGCCATCAGGGTCCGGACCGCCGCCCCGGCCGCCTGCTGCGTGCGCAGGTCGTCGATGTGCAGTGCTCCGTCCGCCAGGTGGGCCCGGTCCATCGCGTCGGAGAAGCCGCGTCGCCGATCGCGGGCGGTGGAGATGGTCAACTCGTCGCCCAGGTGCGCAATGCGTTGGTGTCCCCGCCAGATGAGATGCCGGGTCGCCGCCGCCGAGGCCTCGTAGTTGTCGCTGACGACCGCGTCGGCGACCATGCCCTGGGGCAACCGGTCCACGAAGACGATGGGTGTACCCAGGTCGCGTTCGGAGTGCAGGTAGCCCTGATCCTGGCTGTACGTGGTCAGGATCAAACCGTCGACCCGCCTCCGGGTGAAGGCCTCGACCAGCCGGTGCTCACGCTCGGGATCATCATCGAAGCTCGCCGCGAAGACCGCGGTGTCGCGCTGCGACGCCACGATCTCGACGGCACGGTTGATGGCGGCCGAGAACGGGTTGTCCACGGCATCGAGCAGCAGACCGATGGTCAGGGTCTTCTTGTCACCGCGGCGGAGCGCGCCGGCGCCCTGGTGAGGATGAAAGTTCAGCGCTTGGATGGCCCGGAGGACACGTTCGCGCGTGTGGGTGGAGACATTCGCCTCATCGTTGATGACTCGCGATACCGTCTTGATGCCCACTCCGGCCAGGGCGGCGACGTCGCGAATGGTCGCCCGGGGGCGGGGACTGGTGGGGGCTGGCGCAGTTGACAACGATGTCTCCTCTGGATCCGAGGTGAGCATATCGCTTAGACAACGCTTGAGCGCAAGGACTTGACGTATTCCTGAGAATGCCTTAGAACTCTCTTATGACACCGTTGTCACATAGGCAACGGACGACGTAGTCCGATTCTCGGAGGCTTCAATGCAACGACGCACCAAGCTCGCTCGCCGGGCGATCGCTTCGATCGCAGCGGTGAGCGCGGCCGTCTTGGCCCTCTCCGCGTGTGGCGGCGGCGGCGCCGCTCCTTCCGGCGAGGCCAGCGGCGGAGGTGGCGGTGACGCACCGATCGCGGTCACCCTCATCACCAAGACCAGCACCAACCCGTTCTTCATCGCCATGCAGAAGGGCGCTGAGGAGGCCGGGAAGGCCAACAACGTGACCATCACCACCGCGGCCGGCAAGGCGGACGGCGATGAGGCGACTCAGATCCAGGCGATCGAGGCCGCGACGGCCCGTGGCGACGCCGGCATCCTGATCACCCCGGCCACCGACGGGGTCAACCCCGCCATCGAAGCGGCACGGGCCGCCGGCCTGTACGTGATCGCGCTCGACACCCCGCCGAACCCACCGGACACGGTGGACATCACGTTCGCCACCGACAACTTCAAGGCCGGCGAGTTGATCGGCAAGTGGGCGGCAGGCTCGATGGGCGGCAAGAAGGCCACCATCGCGCTGCTGGACCTGTTCAACGACAAGGTCGCCTCGGTCGACTACAACCGTGACCAGGGCTTCCTGACGGGCATGGGCATCGATACCGCCGACAAGATGAAGAACGGCGACGAGGCCAAGACCGGCAAGTACAGCGGCGGCGACTACGAGATCGTCTGCAACGAGCCGACCCAGGGCGCCCAGGACCAGGGTCGTACGGCGATGGAGACCTGTCTCGCCAAGTCCAAGGACATCAACCTCGTCTACACCATCAACGAGCCGGCGGGCGTCGGTGCCTCGGAGGCCCTGAAGGCGGCCGGGGTCACGGCCACCATCGTCTCCGTGGACGGCGGCTGCAGCCCGGGTATCGAGGCGGTGAAGGACGGCACCATCGGCGCGACGTCCCAGCAGTACCCGGTCAAGATGGCTGAGTTGGGCGTCAAGGCCATCGCCGACTTCAAGCGGAACGGTACGAAGCCGGAGGTCACTCCCGGGCTGGACTTCTTCGACACCGGCGTGGCTCTGGTGACCGACAAGCCGGTCTCCGGTCTGGAGAGCATCGACACCACTGCAGCAGGCAAGATCTGCTGGGGCTGATGATCATCTAAGTCGAGGCCGCCGGCCCGCTCGAGTTTCCTTCTGCGAGCCGGCGGCCCCGATCCGAATAGGCCGAGACCACGCTCTCGGTCAGCATCCCAGGTACGTCCCTACGGCAAGGAAGCCTTATGAGCGTTGAGACTCACGCGCCGGCCACTGCGGCCGAGCAGTTTGCGATGCGGCAGCAGTCGCCGTTGCAGCGGGTGCAGCATTTGTTGCATTCGCATCCGGCCCTCAGTCCGTTGATGGTGTTGGTGGTGGCGTGCATTGTGTTCACCATCATCAATCCGAGGTTTGCTCAGCCGGGCACGATCTCGCTGATTTTGCAGCAGACGGCGGTGATCGCGGCTTTGGCGATCGGTCAGACGTTGATCGTGTTGACCGCCGGTATCGATTTGGCGGTCGGGGCGATCTCGATTCTGTCGATGTTGGTGATGGCGAAGTTGGCCGCCGAGAACGGGGTGCCGGGGATCTTGGCGTTGTTGATCGGTATCGCGTTCGGTACGGCGGCCGGGTTTTTGAACGGCATCTTGGTGACGCGGTTGAATCTGCCGCCGTTCATTGTGACGTTGGGTACGTTGAGCATTTTCACCGCGGTCGGGTTGTTGTATTCGGGGGTGCGAGTGTGCCGCGGGCGCGGATGCCGGACATTTTGAATGTGATGGGTACCCGGTTCTCGATCGGGCCGTTCAACCTCACCTTGGGGGTGGTGGTGGTGGCCGTGTTGGCGTTGGTGGTGGCGTTCGTGTTGAGTCAGACGGCGTGGGGCCGCCACGTCTACGCGGTGGGTGATGATCCGGAGGCGGCCCGGCTGGTCGGTATCCGGGTGGACCGCTTGCTGCTCAGTGTCTACACGGTGGCCGGGTTGATCTACGGCTTCACGGCCTGGATTTTGATCGGCCGGGCCGGCACGGCGTCTCCGAATGCGATCGTGGGGGCGAACCTGGAAACCATCACCGCGGTGGTGATCGGCGGCACCAGCTTGTTCGGCGGCCGGGGCGGCATCATCGGCACCATCTTGGGGGCGTTGATCGTCTATGCGTTCAACATCGGCCTGGCGTTGGCCGGGGTGGATGATCAGTTGCGGATCTTCGCCATCGGGGTGTTGATCATCGTCGCGGTTTCCATCGATCAGTGGATCAGAAAGGTCAAGGCCTGAGATGAGCGAAACATCGACTGTGCACAACGAGCCGTCGGGGAGCACCGTGGGACTGGGGTCGCCGCCGCTGCTGGCCGATCCGAAGGACACGGTGTTGTCGGCCCGGAAGTTGATCAAAACGTTCGGCAAGGTCGTCGGCCTGGACGGTGTCGACGTCGACCTGTTCCCCGGTGAGGTGTTGGCGGTGATCGGGGACAACGGGGCCGGCAAGTCGACGTTGATCAAGGCCATGACCGGGGCGATCATCCCCGATTCGGGTCAGGTGTTCCTGGACGGCCGCGAGGTCCACTTCAAGTCCCCCCAAGACGCCCGGTCCGCTGGCATCGAAACCGTCTACCAGACCTTGGCGGTGGCCCCGGCGTTGGACATCGCGGCCAACATGTTCCTGGGCCGCGAACAGCTGCGAGCCGGTCCGCTCGGGTCGATCTTGCGGATGCTGGACAAGAAGGGCATGAAGGAGGCCGCCGGCAAGTCGATGGCCAACCTGGGCATCGCCACGGTGCAGAACATGAGCCAGGCGGTGGAAACCCTGTCCGGTGGCCAACGCCAGGCGGTGGCGGTGGCCCGGGCGGCCACCTTCGCCACCAAGTTCGTGGTGTTGGACGAGCCGACCGCCGCACTCGGGGTCAAAGAGACCGGGCAGGTGCTGAACCTGATCCACCAGATCCGCGACAAGGGCCTGCCGGTGATCTTGATCAGCCACAACATGCCCAACGTCTTCGAGGTGGCCAACCGGATCCACATCGCCCGCCTCGGCGGTTGCGCCGGAGTGATCACCCCGAAGTCCCACACCCCGACCGAAGCGGTCGCGGTGATGACCGGAGCCACCACCCTGGCCAGAGGGTAGGTCTCGTCCTCGGGCCTCCGCCGCTGAACGTCAGCAGAGGCACCACGAAGGCTGAGGCAGTGGCGACTATGACCGGTCCCGTCGTCCGACGGGGCATCAGGCGGTCGCCACTGCCTCTCTCTTTCTTAGGCGCTGCTCGCGCAGCTCGGCCGCTGTCGGGCTGCCGTCTTCCTCCTCGATCGTCGACGAAAAGCGTGTCGACTCCTCGTCGTCAGACATCAGCCGGCGGCCGAGCTTCGCGACGCTCGCAGCGGTTCTTCTGGGCGCTGCTCATCGTCAGACGTCAGCCACCGACCGAGTGACCGAATGGCACCGGGCCGCCGCGCAGTGGGCGATCCGATGCGGCCCGATTCTCGTTGTCCCGGAACCTCGGCTCGTAGTGCCGGCCGAAGACCTTGCTGACCAGATCGCGACGACTCCGTACTCCGGTCTTCTCGAAGACGCTCTTCAGATGCTGCTGGACGGTGAAGGGTGAGATCACCAGCCGTTCGGCGATGTCGGTCGTCGAGTCTCCGTGCAGCACCAGGAGGGTCAGTTCCTGTTCCCGTTCGGTCAGCCCGTACGCCGACATCAGCAGCGGCGTGATCCGCGCCGGCTGTGCAGGTTCCACGATCACGGCTATCCGGGACGGACCGGCGGTCGACAGGGGCACGCCGTGCAGGATCACCCACCGACCTGAGCGGGTCTGCACCCGAGCGACCGCAACCTCCGCCGGCTGATCGGGTGAGGTGCCGCGGGCGGCACGGCCGGCGACGGCCAGCACCGCGGGCGGAAGCCGGCCCGAGCGGGCGTCCCCGTCCGGCAGGGCGGCCAACCACTCGGCGGCACCCTCCGACACCGACGCCGGTGCCCAGTCCTCGGTGAGGACGAGCAAACCGGGTGCCTCGGAGCCCTCCGGATCGGTCGCCTCGCCGAGGAGCAGTCCGCGGCGGATGGCGTTCGCCAGGGCCGGGCGGACAGCCAGGAGAAAGGCCTGCTCGTCAGCGTTGAACGGAGGTCGGTCGGGCTCTCGATAGAGGCCGAGAGCTCCCCAGACCTCCCCGGCCCGAGTGCGGATGGCGAGTATGAGTTCCTGGTCGGCGCCGTAGCTCATGTTCGCGTGCCAGCGCGGACTGGTGGCGGGCTCTCCGCCCGTGGCGTCGTGGAGGGTCGAGATCCCCGTACGTGAGCGGGCGACGTCGACGAGTTGGTGGACGTCCTCCCCGGCGTACTCCTCGGCCAACCACTCGGGCGGGAAGTACGGCAGTCCCTCCTGGAAGTGGCTGGTCACCAACCTGGACGCGGGATCAAGGGTGTAGCAACACGGGGCCAGGTAGTGCGGCACGCTGTCGGCCAGGACGGGCGTGCACGCGCGCCAGAACGTCACCATGTCGAGTCCCTGACCGGACAAGGTGTTGATCTTGTCCTCGGCCAACTGCATCCGTCGGCGGCGGTCCACGACCTCCAGCCTAGGAAGCCGGGGCGCTCGCCCGCTCGCGGGATGACAGATTGCTGGTATTCCCGACGTCCAGGCCGCGCCCTAGCGTCGATACATGACCATCGAGGGCATCGACCTGGCCGCCATCGCTGTGAAGACATCAGCAAACACCGACTCCACCGGCGATCCCGCGGTTGCGCTGGACCGCTATCTGGTCGAGGGCCGCCAATCGGATGGGCTGCTTGCGGTGGTGCAGCATGTGCTCGCCCCACATGTACTGGCCGCACCGGTGCACCGCCACGGTCGCGAGGACGAGTACAGCTTCGTGATCGAGGGCCGGCTCGGCGTGTGGCAGGACGGGGAAGAGATCGTCGCCGAAGCGGGCGAGCTCGTCTTCAAGCCACGGGGCCGGTGGCACACGTTCTGGAACGCAGGGAACGAGCCCCTGCGGGTCTTGGAGTTGATCACGCCGGCCGGCATCGAGGAGCTGTTCCGGAAGTTGGCCGAGCCCGGAGGTGAGTACGATCCGGCGACCCTGCCCGCGCTCGCCGCCGAGTACGGAGCCGAGGTCGACTTCGACGCGACGATGCCGCTGGTGGAACGGCACGCCTTGAACTTCTGAGCCCAGCTCGCCGCACCCTTACGTCGCTACTTGCACCCTCACATGAGGGTGCAACTGGCGACGAAAGGGTGCCGCCGGAGGCTAGGGGAATGGGGCGTCCGGGACCAGATCGGCATCAGTCGCAGCGCGTGCCGCTGCGGCCATCACGGCGCCCTGGGTACGGGCCAGTCGGAGGGCGGCAGCGGCGACGGACTCGAACTCGGGCGTCACC
Source organism: uncultured Actinomycetota bacterium (assembly GCA_963789345.1). Taxonomy (GTDB): domain Bacteria; phylum Actinomycetota; class Actinomycetes; order Propionibacteriales; family Propionibacteriaceae; genus Microlunatus. The sequence goes on from CAWBKR010000007.1 coordinate 113,003, forward strand.
TGGATGATCCTCCCGTTGCGGTGGGCCACTTTCACCGACACCGGTACGCCGTCGACCTCGACGTCGACCCAGCCGCGCGGCAGGGCGTACTTGTCGACCGTACGCTGGCGAACCCCGAAGGTCGACGTTTCCCGCAGGATCAGGTCTCGTAGCCGGCCGGCCTCAGCAGGCGGGGAGAGCACGGTGAGCAGGTGCGCCGGACGACCCTTTTTCATGACGATCGGGGTGAGCCAGGCGTCGGACGCACCGGCTTCCATGAGGGCGCTCAGCACCCCCGGCCACAGGCGCGGATCCAGGTCGTCGACGTTCGCCTCCAGCACGACGGCCGGCTCCAGATCAGGATCTCCTGAAGAAGCCGTGGCCGGGCGGTCACCGATGATCACCCGCGTGACATTGGCTCGGCCCGGACGATCACGACTCCCGGCCCCGGTGCCGGTGGCCCGGACGACGAGCGACGGCAGATCCAGGCAGGCTTCGGCCAACGCGACGACGAGGGCCAGGCCGGTCGGCGTCGCCAGTTCTCCGGGGCCACCGGACCGCACCCGCCAGCCTCGGCTCAGCTCGACCACCGCGGGCACGGGAACACCGACCTCGCCGTGCGCCATGGCGACCCGGCCGGAACCGACGGCCACCTCTCCGGCGCTGATCGACGTCACGCCCAGATCCGCCAGCGCGGCGCAGACGCCGACGATGTCGGCGATGGAGTCCAGGGCGCCGACCTCGTGAAAGTGCACCGCGTCCTCGGCGATGCCGTGCACCGCCGCTTCGGCGGCCGCCAGTCTCGCGAAGACGGCCGTGGCCCGCCGGCGTACGGAATCCTCGAGCTGGGCGTCGGACAGCATGGCCCGGATCTCGTGCCAGGCGCGGTGGGGCTGGTCGGACCGCCGGACGTCCACCACGGCATGGGTGGCGCGGAGGCCGGCCCGGGTGACCTCGTCGGTGCCGATGAAGACGGCACCCGGCACGACGGCGTCCACGGCCTCCTGGACCCCCCGGAGCGACGCTCCGGCGTCCAACAGGGCGCCGAGCAGCATGTCCCCCGCCACACCGGCCGATGCGTCGATCCAGGCGTGGCGCTCGGCCCTGCTCACGGGTCCGACGATGGTGGCGCCGCGATCTGGGCGGCGAGATGCCCGGCTCCGTACCCGTTGTCGATGTTCACCACGGCCACGCCGGGGGCGCACGAGTTGAGCATGGTGAGGAGCGGAGCGAGGCCGCCGAACGCAGCTCCGTAGCCGACCGACGTCGGTAGCGCCACGACCGGAGCCGACACCAGACCGGCCACGACGCTGGGCAGGGCACCGTCCATCCCGGCCGCCACGATGATCACTCGAGCTCGGCGCAGCAGCGGCAGTCGGTCGAGGACCCGGTGCAGCCCCGCGACGCCGACGTCGACGACCAGTTCGGTCGACCGCCCGAGATAGCGCGCCGTCAGCATGGCCTCCCGCGCCACCGGGAGATCCGACGTGCCGGCGGTCAGGACGACGACCAGACCACCGGTCGGTTCCGGGGGCTCGGACGGCCAGGCCAGCAGGCCTGCCTCGGCGTCGTGGAAGGCCTCCGGCAACTCGAGCAGGACCGCCTTGGCCTGCTCGGGAGTGGCCCGGGTGAAGAGGCTGACGATGTCGGTCCGCTCGCGCAGTGCCGCGGCGATGGCGGCCACCTGCTCGGTGGTCTTGTGCGCGCAGTACACCGCTTCGGGGTATCCGCGGCGGGCGGTTCGCGCCAGGTCCAGATCGGCGAACCGGGAGAGGGAATCGGGCTCGTCAGGCACGTTGGTCCTCCAGCACCGTCAAGGTGAATCGCCCCGACTGCAAGCCGGCGGGGTCGATGATCACCTCGGCGAATCCGGCGGCCCGTACGGCGGCCTCCACCTGTCCGCGCAGCGGATCGCGGAGCGCCGAGGTCAGCTCGTCGGGCGAGAGCTCGACCCGGGCCAGGTCTCCGTGGTGGCGCACCCGGAAGTCGGTGAGTCCGAGCCCGCCGAGCGCGGCTTCGGCGCGATCGATCTGCGCGAGCTTCTCGGGCGTCACGGGCTCGAAGTGGGGGATTCGGGAGGCGAGGCAGGGGGCCGCGGGCTTGTCCGCAGAGGGAAGCTCCAAGGCGCGCGCAAGCGTCCGCACGTCAGACTTGCACAGCTGCAGGTCGGCCAGCGGACGCAGAACGCGATGCTGCACGGCGGCCCGGGCGCCTGGCCGGTCGATCCGGCGCGCGTCGTCGGCGTTCTCGCCGTAGGCCACCGCGTCCAACCGGTGCGAGCGGAGAATCTCGTCGTCGATCCGGCTGAACAACTCGTCCTTGCAGTGGAAGCACCGATCGACGCCGTTGGCCTGGTAGGCGGGATTCTCTCCTTCGTGGGTGATGACTTCGACCACCCGGACGCCGATCGCCTCCGCCACGGTGTGAGCAGCCTTCCGCTCACGACCCGCCAGGCTGGGCGAGACCCCGAGCAGCGCCACGACCTGCTCGACGCCGAGCGCACGCGCAGCCAGAGCTAGCAGGACGGAGGAGTCGACACCGCCCGAGAACGCCACACCCAGCCGATCGACTCCGCGCAACAGTCGAGTCAGATCGGTCGTGGTCCGTTCGACCAGTTCGTCGACGCTCTCGTCTGACATCCAACCTCCTTCGTTCCCGTGCCCGCCCGGCTCGGACATTGCCTTCCTATAGTCAACCCATGACGGATGACGAGGCGGAGACCGGGCTCCGGATCCGCCCCGCCGAGCGCCGCGACCTGCCGGCCCTGACGGCGCTCTACAACCACTACGTCGAGCAGACGTTGATCACGTTCGACACCGAGCCCTTCACCGTAGCCGAGCGTTCGGCCTGGTTCGATCACTACGCCCCGACGGGGCCGCACCGCCTGCTCGTGGGTGAACGACGCGAGTCCGTGATCGGCTACGCGAGCAGCGGGCCGCTCCGGCCCAAGGCCGCGTACGAGCGCTCGGTCGAGACGTCGGTCTATCTGGACCCGGACAGCGTGGGCCGCGGCGACGGACGGAGGTTGTACGAGGCACTCTTCGCCGCACTCGCCGAGGAGCCGGTCCACCGTTTCTACGCGGGGATCTCGCTGCCCAACGACGCCTCGATCCGGCTCCACCGGCGGTTGGGCTTCAACTCGGTCGGAGTCTGGCGGGAGGTCGGGTTCAAGTTCGGCCGGTACGTCGACGTCGAGTGGCTCGAGCGGCCGGTCGCCTGACACATTCGTCTCCTCGTCGCTCACTGCTCCAGGTGGCCGGTGACAACCAGAGCGTCGTGGTCGGTGTACTCCATCCCGACGATTCGACTCCGGGGACCGACGAAGTCCGTGGTGGCGTACACGTGCTGACTTCCGGGCAGCTGGACGGCGTCGTTGTCCGTACCGACCCACATCCCGGGTGCGGCGCAGTCAGTGGCTCGGTTCAGGTCGCCGCCGGCGATCACCGGCCGGTCGGTTCCCAGCCGCCGCAAGGCCTGACCGAACTCGACACACTGCGCGTCGTTCACCGCGTCGAGCCGGCCCCGGCCCCTGATCTCGAGATGCGTCGTACAGACCGTCGCCTCGTGGGTGGTGACGCACAGCCACCGGCGTTGCTCCAGGTCGGACTGCGTGGCGTACGGGCGTTCGACCGAAGCCGTGATGGCCGCCTTGGTCAGCACGGCGATGCCGAACACGCCGCGGCCACCCGGATCGATGCAGTCATCGGGTAGGCGATAGGAGGACACCGCGGTGAAACGGACCTGGAAAGCGAGCTCGGCCGCCATCTCCTCGACATCGGCCCGGCAGACCTCACTGAGCGTCACCACGTCAGCGCCACCGTCGCGGATCAGGTCGGCGGCGGCCTCGACTCCTCGGGGATATTCGACGCGCGGAAAGCACGCGGCCCGACCCGAGAGGCATAGATTCATCTGGACGAGCGTGTACGCGGGTCCCGAGATCGCCACCGACTGGCCGCCTTGCCGCGCAGCTGGACCGATGACGAGGCCGACGGCGAGCGACACCGGCACGAGAGCGATGAGCGCGGCCACGACAACCGTCTTCCGCGTCACACCGCGAGGATAGGTGTCGGGTCCCCCCTCGATGCTCCTCAGTGCTCGTGCAGCGGGAAACCGCGGATGCCGCGCCAGGCCAGCCGGCTGACCAACTGCTTGGCCTCGGCGAGGTCGACGTGCTGACGACCGTTGGAGACCCAGTAGCGCGCACTCACCTGCGCGGTGCCCACCAGTGAGATGGCCAGGAGCTTGGCCTGGTCCGCGGGCAGTCCGGTGTCCTCCACGATCACCTCGGCGATGGCGTCGGCGATCTCGTTGTTGACCCGCCAAAGTCGTTGTTGCACCTGGCCGTCGCCGGTCAGGTCGGATTCGAAGACGAAGCGGAACTCGCCGCTGGCCGAGGACACGAACTCGTAGAAGGCGCCCATGGTCGCGACCACGCGGTCCGCGTTGTCCTCGGTCGAGTCCAGCGCCTCCCGGACGACGTCGACCAGTCGGTCGCAGCTGATGTCGAGGAGGGCGAGATAGAGGTCCAGCTTGGACGGGAAGTGCTGGTAGAGCACCGGCTTGGACACTCCCGCCGCCTCGGCGATGTCGTCCATGGCCGCGGCGTGGTAGCCCTTGGTGGTGAACACGTCGTTCGCGGCTTCGAGCAGCTGCGCCCGGCGCTGGTCCCGGGGTAACCGAACCACGCGCGTCGCTTCCGACACGCCGGTCCCGGGAGTGCTCACCAGCTCACCTTACTGAGGTCGACGCGTCGGGATGTGAACCCGATCACAGATCAGGGAGGCGCGGCCGGTCATCGATCAACAGGTCGGCCGCCAGATCCCCGTGCTCGCCGACCCGCAGCAGCACTTCCTCTGGGCTGAAGCGGAGATCATCCGGACCGCGGACCGAGCCGATCTCCTCCCAGGTCACGGGGGTGGCCACGGCCGGGAACTCGCGGCCCCGCATCGAGTAGGGGGCGATGGTGTTGCGGGCCGCCAGGTTCTGGTTGTAGTCGACGTAGATCCGTCCCCGGCGCTGCGCGATGGACATCGTGGCCACGAAGAACTGGGGTTCGCGTCGGGCCAACGTGGCGCCGAGCTGCTTGACGTACGCCCAGACGTCGCGGCTTCGGCACGGCTGGACGGCGGCGTAGACCTGAATTCCCTTGCTGCCCGAGGTTTGCGGCGTCGGCAGCAGCCCGTCCTGGGCCATCGCACCGGCGACCAGCAATGCCGCCCGGGCACATTCGATGATCGTCATGCCCTCACCCGGATCGAGATCGACCACCACCCGATCGGCCAGCGGCTCACCGACCCGTGGCTCACTGTGCGACAGGGTGATCACCCCGTCGGGTCCGGGCGTGGCGCTGCCGAAGGTCCATTGAGGTACGTGGAGCTCGAGTGCGGCCAGATTGGCCAGCCACACCAGGGTTTCGGCGTCGTCGCACACCGCGTACGTGATCAGGCCGTCGGAGGTGTCCACCCGCTCGGTACGCACCCAGGGCGGGGTGCCGAGCGGGGCGTTCTTCTCGTAGAAGCCGGCGGAGTCGACGCCGTCGGGAAACCGGACCCGCGTCAGAGCCCGGTCGGCCACGTGCGGGATGAAGGTGTCGGCGATCGCGGAGTAGTAGGCGATCACTTCGGCCTTGGTGTACCCGGCGCGCGGATAGAGCACCTTGTCCAGATTGGTCAAGGTGAGCTCCCGATTGCCGACCCGAGTGCGGACGCCCGGCTGGTCTGCCACGCCGCGATCCTGTCACCCCCCTTGGTCGTTGCCGTGCCGTCATCCACCTGACTGCATCGGGTCCGCCGACGGATCACACTCCCCCCGTCCCGAGGTGCTCGGCGAGAAGGAGATCCCCCATGTTGCGTCCTCCCACGTTCGTGATCCGTACCCGGCGATCGCTCCTCCTGGCCGCGAGTTCGGTGCTCGTTGTGGCTCTGCTCGCCGCCGCCGGATGCGTGATGCCGCCAAGCACGCCGCCGGGTGGCTCGACGGCACCGTCCACCCCCGCCGCCGACGGCCCGGTGCCGATCGGCCCGACGCGTACGCCGACAGCACGTGTCCGAATCCGGTGTGGAAGGGCCTCGCCGATCTCGTGCTGGGGCCGGAGTTCACCTGCGGCCGGCTGACCGTCCCGGAGAATCGGGCCGCTGGCAGGTGGGCAGCGTGTCACCGCAGTTGTCGACGGCTACAAGTTCGCCAACCTGGTCACCGCCCGCTCGCTGTCCAAAGGTGGGCTGAACGACATCCCGGCGATCATCGCCGCGGCGGCCAAGGGCGATGTGCAACCGGCCGCCAACGCGATCGCCGCGGCGGGCCAACCGCAGCCGGCCCTGATCGTCGGATTCGGGCCCGCTCTCGGGGTCTTCTGCCGGGAGAGCGTGCCTACACCACCCCGGAAGACGTGCTGGCCACCGCGAAGGAGGTCAACCCCACGTTTCCGGAGGAGGTCCTGCGGTTCACCCCGCAGTCCGCTCGGTTGATCGCCGACTGTGGGCCTGGAACGCCGGCAAGGCTCCGGAGCGCAGCCAGCTGCCGGCTCGGAGCGACATCCCGAGCCTGATTCTCGCGGGTGAACTGGACGGCGTCACGGCACCGGCGAACGCGGAGTTCGCGACGCCGACCCTGCCGAACTCCGGCGTGCTGAGCTTCCCCGACTCCGGGCATGGCGTGCTGGACCAGTCGACCTGCGGACCCGACACGGTGACCGGGTTCCTCAACGACCCGACGAAGGACTACCGCCCGGCCTGCCTGGTCGGGCTCAAGGCTCCGACCTTCGCCACGACCACCGGCTGGGGTTCGTGTCAATCTGGGTTGACACACTTGGAGTGTCAACCTAGATTGACGGCATGGTCGAGAACCGCAACCCGCAGGCACTCGTCTCCGCGCTCCAGGACGAGGATCCGTTGCTGGCCCTGCAGGCCGTCGCCGCGCTGCACGAGGAGGCCGACCGCATCGCCGCCGTCCTGGTTCGGCGGGCCCGCAACGCGGGATGCTCGTGGGCCCAGGTGGCCGGTGCGCTCGGAGTGAGCCGGCAGGCCGTGCACAAGAGGTACGGACGATGAGCGAGGTGGACTCGCGGGAGGGTCTCGGCCCTTCGACATCGGAGAGCGAGCCTCCGAGCGGCTCAGGGCACAAGCGAGCTCCGCTGCGAGAGCTCTGGCCCTATCTGCGCCCGCACTGGCGAATCCTGCTGCTGGTGCTCGTCGTGTCCCTGGTCGGGGCGGCGCTCTTCCTGGCCCAGCCGGCGGTGGTGTCGATGATCATCACCTCCGTCACCGAGAACCGGCCCCTGGGCTCGGTGGTGCTACTGCTCGCGGGATTGCTGCTCGGCGGGGCGCTGCTCTCGGGGGTTCAGCAGTACCTGTTGCAACGTACGGCGGAGGCGGTGGTGCTCGACTCCCGGCGGACCCTCACGGCACGGCTGCTCCGCCTGCCCATCCGCGAGTACGACACTCGCCGGGTCGGCGATCTGGTGTCGCGGGTCGGATCGGACACGACCCTGCTGCGCACCGTCGTCACGTCGGGCCTGGTCGACGCCGTGGGTGGCCTGGTGATCTTCATCGGCTCGGTCATCGCCATGGGCCTGCTCGACCCGTTGCTGCTCGGCGTCACGCTCGTCGTGGTGGTGGTCGCGGCCACGGTGGTGATCGTCCTGGGCGGGCGGATCCAGAAGCTGACCCTGCAGGCCCAGACTCAGGTCGGTGTCCTGGCCGCCGGTGTCGCCCGCGCCATTCCCGGCATCCGGACCATCCGGGCCGCCGGCGCCACCGAGCGCGAGATCCGCTCGCTGGACGAGCAGGCCACGAACGCGTACGGGACCGGAGTCCGGCTGGCCAAGGTCATGGCGCTGATCGCGCCGATCATGGGCATCGCGTTCCAGGCCGCGTTCATCGGAGTCCTCGGCATCGGCGGTTACCGGGTGGCCAGCGGTCAGATGACGGTCGCGGATCTGGTGGCGTTCCTGCTGTACCTGTTCATGATGATCATGCCCCTCGGGGAGATCTTCAACGCGTACACGGCGGTCCAGAACGCTCTCGGGGCGGTCCTGCGGATCCGCGAGATCACCGCGTTGGCCGAGGAGGACGACGCCGTACCGGACCTACCCACGGCCCCGACCCCGAGGACAGGGCCGGACGCACTGCTCGCCTTCAACCGGGTCAGCTTCGGCTACACCGACACGCCGGTCCTGCACGAGGTGAGTTTTACGGTGCCGGCCGGCAGCCGCACCGCGATCGTTGGCCCCTCCGGGGCCGGCAAGTCGACGGTCTTGGCCCTGATCGAGCGCTTCTACGATCCGACCGACGGCCGGATCCTGCTGGGTGGCGTGGACACCCGGCTGCTGTCGCGGGCCGAGGTCCGGGCCGGTCTCGGTTACGTCGAGCAGGACGCGCCGGTGCTCGCCGGCACCATCCGGGAGAACCTGCTCCTCGGTGCCCCCGCCGCCGACGACGCCGCCTGCGAACGAGTGCTGGCCGACGTCAACCTCACCGGCATCCTGCGCCGAGACCCGCTCGGTCTGGACGCCCAGGTGGGTGAGGACGGCATCCTGCTCTCCGGCGGCGAGCGGCAGCGCCTGGCCATCGCGCGGGCCCTGTTGGCGGCGCCGCGGCTGCTGCTGCTGGACGAGCCGACCGCCAGCCTCGACAGCCGCAACGAGTTGGCGCTCCGCCAGGCGATCGACGCCATCTCGAATCCGGGGTCGGAGCATCGCACCCTGGTGATCGTCGCGCACCGCTTGGCGACGGTGGCGGATGCCGACCAGATCCTGGTGCTCGAGCACGGACAGATCCAGGCGATCGGCACCCACCGGGAGCTGTTGGCCGTGAGCCCGCTCTACCGGGAGCTCGCCGAGCACCAACTCCTGGTCTGAGCTCGCGAGAAGGAGCAGAAGCGCACCCGAGGTGTGTTCCGAGGTGGAACTGCTCCTTCTCGCGGTCGGTGACTCCGAGAAACTACGGTGGATCGATGCCCACCTCGCCGATCGTCGAGATCCCGGCCGCCTTCCGGGCGCGGGCCGAGAGTCAGGCGCACTGGGCCGACTGGTACGCCGGGCTCCCTGCCTTGGTGCAGACCCTGCTCAGCGAATGGGAGCTGACGCCCGACGCGCCAACCCTCTCCGGATTCTGTGCCGTTGTGGTGCCGGTTCGGACGGCCGACGGACGCGTCGCGGCTCTGAAGGTGGGCTGGCCGCACTGGGAGGCCGAGTATGAGCACCTCGCGCTGCGCGCCTGGGACGGGGCGGGCGCCATCCGCCTCTACCGCGCCGACCCGCGCCGATTCGCGCTGTTGCTCGAGCGGGCCGACCCCGGTCGTGACCTGGGTTCGGTTTCCGTACTGGAGGCCTGCGAGCGGATCGCCGAGCTCTATCCGCGGCTGCATCGACCCGCACTCCCGCAGTTGAAACGGCTGTCGGAGCTGTGCCTGGACTGGTCCGGCCGGCTGCCGAACCTGGCCGCATCGGGCCTGATCCCGCGGCGGCTGGTCACCCAGGCGCTCTCGTCGTTGCGCGAGCTGGGTGGTGACCCCGCGGTCGACGCGACCCTGATCCACACCGACCTGCACTTCTTCAACGTGCTGGCCGCCGAACGCGAATCGTCAAGCCGAGAATGGCTGGCCATCGACCCCAAGCCACTCGCCGGCGACCCCGCGTACGAGGTCGCACCGCTGCTCTGGAACCGCTGGGAGGAGGCCATCGCGACCGGCAACCTGCGAGAGGCGCTGCTGGACAAGATGTTCACCGTGATCGACGTCGCCGGCCTCGACGAGGACCGGGTGCGGGGCTGGGTGCTGATTCGGGAGGTGCTCAACGTGTTGTGGGACTACGAGAACTCGCTGCTGGGCGCCACTCTGGATCGGGATTGGATCACCCGATCGACCACCATTGCCAAGGCGGTGCAGCGCTGACCCGTTGCCCACCCGTGAGCGGCACCCTCTTGTCGCTAGTTGCACCCTCACATGAGGGCGCAACTAGCGACGAAAGGGTGCCGCGACCGTGGGCGTCGGTTCGGCCGACGGTCCGTACGCTGGCGGCGTGGCGATCACGGCGAAGTACGCAACCACCTGCGGCGTGTGTTCGGAGCCGATCGCGCCGGGGGAGCGGATCGAGTCGCTGGCGAGCGGAGGGCCCAAGGCAGGTACTGCGCGCTGGGCCCACGAGCGCTGTGCGCCGGAGACACTGTTCGGATCTGCCGAGCCGAGTTCGCCCGACGCAGGCGCGCCTGACCTGACCACGCTGTCGCCGGCTGCGCCCTCGCCGGCGGCGACCGAGGTGTGGACCGACGGAGCCTGCTCCGGCAATCCCGGGCCAGGTGGGTGGGCGTGGGCGACCCGGGACGGTCGGCAGGCGAGCGGCGGCGCCGCGCCGACCACCAACCAGCGGATGGAGATCCAGGCCGCCCTGGAGGCGGTTACCGCGCTCGACGGGCCGGTGGTGGTGGTGAGCGACTCCACGTACGTCGTCAACTGCTTCCGCGACGAGTGGTGGCGCGGCTGGCTCGCCCGCGGCTGGACCACCTCGGCCAAGAAGCCGGTGGCCAATCGTGATCTGTGGGAGCCGTTGGTGACCGCCGTCCGGAAACGCGACGACATCCGCTTTCGCTGGGTCAAGGGTCACTCCGGCGACGTGATGAACGATCTGGTCGACCGACTGGCGGTGGAGGCCGCTGCACGCGTACGCGAGACGGTTGTCCGCACTCTGGAATAGCCGACTGGTCGCGCTCGTTGTAGCAAAATCCAAGCAAGTCCATGAATCTGGAGGAGTTGTGGCTTTACCGCCGCTGGTCGAACCCGCCGAGGAGCTCAGTCTCGAGGAGGTGCAGCGTTACAGTCGGCACCTGATCATCCCCGATGTCGGCATGGTCGGACAGAAGCGTCTGAAGAACGCCCGCGTGCTGGTCATCGGAGCCGGTGGACTGGGCAGCCCGGCGCTGCTCTATCTGGCCGCCGCCGGGGTGGGCACGCTGGGGATCGTCGACTTCGACACGGTCGACGAGTCCAATCTGCAGCGCCAGATCATCCACGGCCAATCCGACATCGGGAAGTCCAAGGCGCTCTCGGCGAAGGAGTCCGTCGCCGAGGTCAATCCGTTGGTGAACGTGATCGTCCACGAAGTCCGGCTGGACAACGACAACGTGATGGACATCTTCGCCGAGTACGACCTGATCTTGGACGGGACCGACAACTTCGCGACCCGCTACCTGGTCAACGATGCCGCGGTGCTGTCGAACCTCCCGTACGTGTGGGGCTCGATCTTCCGCTTCGAGGGTCAGGTCAGCGTGTTCTGGGCCGAGCACGGTCCGCAGTACCGCGATCTCTACCCCGAGCCGCCGCCGCCCGGGATGGTGCCGTCCTGCGCCGAGGGCGGGGTGCTGGGCGTGCTGTGCGCGTCCATCGGTTCGATCATGGTCACCGAGGCGATCAAGTTGATCACCGGCATCGGCGAGCCCCTGATCGGCCGGCTGATGGTCTACGACGCGCTGGAGATGAGCTACAAGACGCTCAACCTGCGCAGGGATCCGGCGGGTGAGCCGATCACCGAGTTGATCGACTACGACGACTTCTGCGGCGCGATCACCGACGAGGCCGCCGAAGCCGCGGCCGGGCACACGGTCGGCGTCAGGCAGCTGGAGGAGTGGCTCGCCGCCCGCGAGACGGGCGGCAAGGACTTCCTCCTGGTGGACGTCCGCGAATCGGTCGAGCGGGACATCAACGCCATTCCCGGTTCGGTGTTGATCCCCAAGGGCGACTTCCAGAGCGGAGCCGCGCTGGCCGACCTGCCGCAGGACAAACAGGTGGTGCTCTACTGCAAGACCGGCATCCGCTCCGCGGAGGTACTGGCCCTGGTCCACGGCGCCGGACTGGCCGACGCCGTACACGTCGGCGGAGGAGTCTCTGCCTGGGTCAAGCAGATCGATCCGAGCCAACCAGCGTATTGATCTTGGAAGCTGCGTCGCTCGAGCGCCTAGTTGTCGACGAGGACAGTCTCGCAGTTGGAGATCAGGTCGGCGTCGAAGTCGCTCCGCACGCAGACGTCGGCATCCCATTGGCCGTCGACGATGTCCTTCAACTGGTCGGCGTTGGGCGCGCCGTCGCCCATCATCGCGAGGACGTTGCCACTCAGGACGTCCTTGCCAAAGCCGCCCAGCACGACGTCCAAGCCTCGGCGCCCCTTGATCGCGTCGTCGCCCCCGTCACCGTCGAGGTGGTTGTTGCCGTCGTTCCCGGACAGGGTGTCGTGTGAGTAGCCCCCCCGGGCGCCCTCGATCCCGCCCGCGATGCGATCGCCCTCGCCGATCTCGCCCTGGTTGGCGAGGGTGCTGGCCAGGTCGACGGTGACGCTGGCCTGGCGGTACGCGTACGACATGATGTCCGCCGTTCCTTCGCCGCCGTCGACGACATCAGGACCCAGGCCACCGTCCAACACGTCGTTGTTGCCCTCCTCGCCGAAGATGAGGTCGGCACCCTCTGCTCCCCTTAGGAGGTCGTCGCCGCCGCCACCGCGGAGCGTGTCGTCACCCTCCCCGCCGTTGAGGCCGTCTCCGTCCGAGCCGCCGATGATCAGGTCCCGACCCGGACCGCCGTCGATGTTGAAGCTCTCGAGGGGTGCCGAGTTGCCGTGGGCGATGTAGTCGTCGCCCTTGAAGGTGAAGACCATGAGCGGGAGCGGCAAGGCGCACGTCGCTCGGGTCCGGTCTCCCGCGACGCCCTGGCAGCCGAAACCGACGTCGATCGGGGTGGCGGCATCGATATGCACCAGCGGGTTCGCGACGGCGCCGACCCTCGTGAGGACCATCCGGTCGACCCCATCCGTGCCGAGGATCTCGGTGGCCTTGTCGATGACGCTGACGTGGATCAGCGGTCCCGGGACGGCGTAGGCCGGCCTCGCAATCCCCGGGCTGAGCGTGGCGAGCAGGGTGGCTCCGCCGAGCAGGGCGATCGCGGTGCGCCGGGCACCGCGGACAGAAACGATCATGGTCACTCCTGACGCGTTCACACCGCCGGACCGGCGGCTGGAGGTCCAGAGTGGGTCGTCAGGGGCGGGATGCGCCTCCGTAGGCGTACGGGTCTTCGGTCTCGCTCCTACGTAGATGGCGCCAAGCCAGTAACTGCGGGCATATTGCACTCGGGAGCTCCCGATCGATCCCCTTTTCGGGAATCTGTTAACAGTTGCCGGGAAATGGTGACGCGGTGACCAGCGGATCCGCACAAGCACGAAGCCCCCGCACCTTCCGGTGCGGGGGCCTCGTGTGGTGGCTTACCTCAGATCGCGTGGACCTGGTCGGCCTGCGGACCTTTCGGGCCCTGGGTGGTCTGGAACTCCACCCGCTGGCCCTCGTCGAGGGTCCGGAAACCCGTCGACTCGATCGCACTGTAATGGACGAAAACGTCCGGACCGCCGCCGTCCACGGCAATGAAGCCGTAGCCCTTTTCGGCGTTGAACCACTTGACGGTTCCCTGCGCCATGAAACTCTCCTACTTTGCGCTCATCGTCGCCGCACCTCACGGCTCCGAAATGCTGCCGAGCGCCAGGGAGTGATTCCACAACGCCCACGCAAGGTTCTGGGGGCGTAGCACGTACCACGACACAGACTTGCAACAGCGGCCTTAGCCTGTCACATCTCAGCACACGATGTGAACCCAACCGATTATTGCGACGCTCGGAGTTGTGCGCGGCGTTTTCGCGCGGGATCACGACGGCGTCGGTGCCGCGTCGTCGAAGCTCCACCGCGCGCGGGCGAGATCTATCCGCTCCCCACGCGTCGGGGCTCCCTCGGCGCGCAACCGGGCCAGCGCCTCGGTTTCCAGTCCGGTCGCCGGGCGGCCGTCGGCTCGGACCACCCGCCACCAGGTGACCGAGCCGCCGTGCAGCGCCATCACGTGACCGACCTGCCGCGGACCGCCGGTCCCGACGTACTCCGCGATGTCGCCGTAGGTGACCACGTGGCCGGCCGGGACCTGATCAACGGCCGCCAGGACGGCCTCGACCTGGTCGGGCAGGTCGGCGACGTCGCCCGCATCAGACCTTGGCGGCGGCATGATCATCGCCGCCGTCGAGGCAGCTGGAATCGGGTCGGGCGACGCGGCGCGTGTAGGCCGTCGGAATCCACTGAATCACGCCGCTCCGGCCCTAGCATGAGCACGGCGCGCCAGCTCGAAAAGCAAAAGACAGCTGCGCGTCGAGCGTAGTGCGGACTTCCCCGTCTGACCGACCCGTACGACGACCACGACAAGGACCTGGATGCCACGCCCAGTTGGCCACGAGACAACCTACCTGCCTGGACTCGACGGCGTGCGCGCCATTGCGGTGGTCGCGGTCGTCGTCTATCACCTGGGTGCGCCGTGGCTGCCCGGTGGCCTGCTCGGCGTCGGCGTGTTCTTCACGCTCAGCGGCTATCTGATCACGACCATCCTGCTGTCGACCTGGGACCGAGCCGGAAATCTCGACCTCAAGCACTTCTGGCTCCGCCGGGCCCGTCGCCTGTTGCCGGCCGTCGTGCTGGTGCTCTTCGTCGTTCTCGTGGCCACCTTCATCGTCGATCGAGGCGCCATGGCCGCCCGGACCGGCGAAGCTCTGGCTGCCCTGTTCTACGTGGCCAACTGGACCACCATCGCGGCCGGTGTGTCCTACTTCGACCGCTTCGCCGGTCCCGGTCCGCTCGACCACCTCTGGTCCCTGGCCGTCGAGGAGCAGTTTTATCTGCTCTGGCCCCTTCTCCTGCTGCTTCTCCTCAGGGTGTTCAAGGGCAGGCTGGGCCGGATCGCCGTCGTCACCCTCGGGCTGGCGGCGGTCTCGTTCGCGCTGATGTGGTTGATCGCCGCGCCCGGCTTCGACAACACCCGCGCGTACGAAGGGACCGACACCCGAGCCGGCGGCCTCCTGATCGGCGCGGCGATGGCCATGCTCTGGCGACCCGCCCACCTGGCCAAGAAGATCCCGCCCAGCGGCCGGCTGATCGTCAACGGTGTCGGCATCGTCGCGCTGGTCGTGATCGTCGGAATGTTCGCCCTCACCAACCAGTACTCGATGTCGCTGTACCACGGCGGGATCCTCCTGCTGTCGATCGCGACCGCCCTCCTGGTCGCCGTGGCGGTCCATCCGGGTGCGTCGTTCGGCAGTGCGCTCGGCGTCCTGCCGATGCGCTGGCTCGGCGAGCGGTCGTACGGCATCTACCTGTGGCATCTCCCGGTCATCGCCTTCCTCCCCGCCGAGGTGCTGGCCGAGCAGCCCGTCCTCCGGGTGGCCCTGCAGCTGGCCCTCATCATCGCGATCTCGGCCCTCAGCTGGTCCCTGGTGGAGGACCCGATCCGCCGGTACGGGCTGGTGGGTGCGCTTCGCCGCCGCCGCGGGGATGCCGATGGTCGCCGACTGCTCCCGGTTCTGAACCTGCCGCCCGGCCGCCGCGCGCCGGCGCTGCTCAGCGGGACGCTTGCGCTGGTGCTGATCGCGACCGCGAGCCTCAGCGCCGCGGCGATCCTGCGCCCCGAAGGCATCGGCACCCAGGCCAGCACCGGTGGCGCCAGGACCGAAGTGAACCTCGAGAATCCCCCCGTGCCTCCGCCGGAGCCGTCCGGGACCGACGCCGAGGAGGAGCCGGAGTCCTCAAGCCGGTTGAGCACGTCCTGCCAGAAGGTGGTGCACGTGGGCGATTCGACGTCGGTCGGGCTGATGGACAAGAACTACCTGCCCAAGAAGAAGGATCGGGTCGACGCGCAGTACCGCAAGGTCGGCGTGGACGACGCCTCGACCGACATCAAGGGTGCGCGTTCGATCGTCGAGCGGTACAAGGGCGAGCCCAACGCGCAGGACGCGGTGGAGACCAAGCTGGACAAGGGCTACGACGGCTGCTGGGTGATGGCCATGGGCACCAACGAGGTGGCCAACCAGTTCGCGGGCGGCAACACCCCGCTGAGCAAGCGCATCGACCTGCTGATGGAGCCGATCGGCAACCGTCCCGTTCTCTGGTTGACGATCAAGACCCAGCGCAAGAGCGGGCCCTACCGCAACGAGGAGAGCGAAAAGTGGACGAAGGCGCTCAGCGACGCCTGCGCTCACTACCCCACCATGCGGGTTTACGACTGGGCCAGTGAGGTGAAGGACTCCTGGTACATCGACGACGGCATCCACTTCACCACCAAGGGCTACAAGGAGCGCGGCAAGCGCGCGGCCCGCGCACTCGCGCTGGCCTTCCCCAAGGACGGCGTCTCACCGCCGGAGTGCATGATCCGGACGAGCTGAGGTCGTCGCGGCTGACTCACCAGTGGCCGGTGCCCGGCTCTCCCTTGAAGGGTCCCGCGACGTCGGAGGTGATCCAGCCACCGTAGAAGCGTCCGGGTTGCGGTGTGACCGTCTCCTCTCCAACCAGGCAGCGGTCCATGCGCCCGGCGTACAGCGCGACGTGGTCGACCAACGCCTCGAAGCCCGGGCTGGGATCGGGGTAGTACCACGCCGCCGCCGGCGCTACCCGGCCGCCGACGACGTCGAGGTATCCGGCCACGCCCTTCCATTCGCAGTACGAGCCGCCGGCCGCGGGTCGCAGAGCACCCTCGGCGAACGCCGACCGCGGCAGGTAGTAGGTCGGCGGGTGCGAGGTCTCGAGCACCTGCCAGCACTCGACGGCGTCACAGATCAGCTCGCCGCCCAGACTCACCTGCACACGTTTGGTGCACCGTCGCAGAGCCGGCGGGCGCGGATAACTCCAGACCGACTCCTGGCCGGGTCGCGTCGTGGCGGGAGTAGGACGGGAGCGCACCCGATCAGCGTACGTTTCCCATTGTCATGTCAGGGTTCGCTGCGAAGCCTCGACGACTGAGGAAGTCCGGGTCGACTGCATTCGGAGTGTCACCCCCTCGTCGCCTTCGTCGTCCAGACCGGGTCGGGGAACGCACTCACCCGACGCTCGCCGACTCACTAGGTTGGCTTGCGTGGCTGGCCCGACTCGACACGCTCAGGGCATGCCGTCGATGGAGGTGCACCGAGCCGGCGATCGCTTCGTCACGAGCGGGACCGGCCTGGTGTCCCGGCACAGCTTCTCCTTCGGCGAGCACTACGACCCGGCCAACGTGTCGTTCGGCCCACTGCTGGTCAGCAACGAGGACGTGCTCGAGGTGGCGCGCGGGTACGACGACCATCCCCACCGCGACTCCGAGATCATCACCTGGGTGCTGTCGGGCAGCCTGCAGCACTCCGACTCGTACGGGAACCGCGGCCTGGTCTACCCGCGGTTGGCGCAGCGGATGAGCGCCGGCGCCGGCATCGTCCACGCGGAACGCAACGACGGCTACCGCCTCGACCCCACCACTCCCGCCGAGCCGGTGCACTTCGTCCAGATGTGGCTGCGGCCGGACGTCTCCGGCGGGCCGCCCGGCTACGCCCAGGCCGAGATTACCGAGGCGGCCCTTGGCACCGACTGGGTGCCGGTGGTCTCGGGATCCAACCCGGACCGCCTGGTGAGCGTCGGGACCGCCGGGGCGACGCTGTGGGTGACGACGCTGGAGCCGGGAGAACGGCGCTCCTTGCCCGAGGCGGACCTGGTCCATCTGTTCGTCGCGCGAGGCGCCGTCGACGTCGAAACGGTCGGCGAACTCATAACCGGGGACGCGCTCCGGCTCACCGGTGGGTCGGCGCCGACCGTCCAGGCCCGTACCGCCAGCGAGCTGCTGGTGTTGACCTTCGCACGCTAGGCGAGCCGATCGAAACCACCGCTTGACGCAGAACCGGCATCCTGTGGACGAGAACCGGACATGCAGACGTATGCGTCAAGACAGCATGCTGGATTTGCGTCACGCCGGCTCTGACAGGCTGTGCAGGTGCGCATTGCCATGGCCCAGATCGTCAGTGACGTCGACCCGCAGGCCAATCTCGATCAGGTGGAAGAGCAGACGGCCGCCGCCGCGCGCGACGGTGCGGAGTTGGTGATGTTTCCCGAGGCCACCATGCGCTGCTTCGGGCGATCCCTGGTCGACGTCGCCGAACCGCTCGACGGGCCCTGGGCCACCCGGCTGGCCAAGATCGCGATGCAGCACAAGGTGGTCGTCGTGGCCGGCATGTTCACCCCGGCCGATGGCGGCCGGGTCACCAACACCTTGCGGGTCGTCGGCCCCGGCGTGGACGCCCATTACGACAAGATCCACCTCTTCGACGCCTTCGGTTTCACCGAGTCCGAGACCGTGGCGCCGGGCATGGAGCTGCTCGTGCTCACCCTGGGCGGAGTCGAAGTCGGCTTCGCCACCTGTTACGACATCCGCTTCCCGAGCCTGTTCACCGCTCTGGCCGAACGCGGAGCGCAACTGATCTGCCTGCCTGCGTCCTGGGGTGCCGGACCAGGCAAGCTCGAGCAGTGGCAGGTGTTGCTGCGGGCGCGGGCGCTGGACTCCACGTGCTATGTCGCCGCGGCCGGCCAGGCGGATCCGACCACCGTGGGCCGCGAGGTCGGCTCGGCCCCGACCGGGATCGGCTACAGCGGGCTGGTCGGTCCCGACGGCACCGTGCTGGCCTCCCTCGAGGCCGAGCCCGGACGCCTCGTGGTCGACATCGAGCCCGAGGAGGTCGCCGCCATCCGCCGCACGATCCCGGTGCTCGCGAACCGACGCATCTGAACCCATTCTCTGAGCTACTCGCGCGTCTCAAGCGACGCTCGCAGCTGGACTCGTCGAATCTCCTCAGATCACCCCATCGCGTTGACAAGATGTGCGCCATGTCGACCGGCGGGAGCGCTCCAGGTCCACGCCCCGAGCCACTGGATGGGCCGGCCGGGCCGAATCCTCCCTGTCTCCGTACCCGGTGCAGGATTGGCAAACGATGCCCGGCGACGAGCGCGTCGACCCGCACGCTGGGCCACCGGACTCGGCGTCGGTGAACCCGGCGCGGGCTCCGCCGCGCGCGCCCCGACGCCCGTGGCTGCCGTTTCTCGTCGTCGCCCTCGTGGCCTGCCTGCCGGCGACCGGCTTCTACGTCGCGGATCACTACGGTGAGCAGGGCTTCGGCCGCCGCGCCCAGGCGTTCGTTCCGGTCGACGGGACGGTGATCCACACCCGGCGCCACATCCGAACGGCGGGCAGCACGGAGGCCGCGCCGACGGTCACCGAGTCGGCCCGCTTCACCGGCCCCGCGATCTTCACCGCTCTCGATTTCACCTTCGGCTCGCAGCTGCTCGGCACGCTCGACGACAAATCGCCGGTCGGTGTGCCGTTCTGGCGCACCACGACCACCGAGGTCGGTACGCCGACCTCGAGCCAGCAGCTCGTACGGGTGTACCGGGTCGCGGGAGCGGTGGAACTGATCGGATGGCACCTGGCCCGGCGCTCGCTGACCCGGCACGCGCGATCGCCCTGGCCACATCGTTGATCTTGTCGGCGCTCTTCTCCTATCGCGATTTCGTCTCCGACCCGGTCGGGGCGCTGCTGGGTTACTCCGGGGTGGCGCTGGTGCTGTTCGGTCTGACCTGGGATTTCCTGACCGAGTCGGCCTGGGCCAACGGCGAGAGCCGGCGCTTCCCCCGCCCCGGTCCGGGTGCTGCTGGCGTTGACGTACACCCTGCTCACCGTGACCGTGCTGGCGTACGGATCGCTGGTGCGCGACCCCGACAACTACGCCGATCTGGACGATTTCGCCGAACTCGGGGACCTCGTGCTCGGCACCGCGCTGCTGGCGGCCGCCTTCACCGCCGTGCTGCGCACCGTGCGTACGGAGCAGGTCATCGAGTAGGCCCTGCTGGGCTTGCCGGCGTGGGGATCCGCAGGGGCGTTTTCCGTCACATGGCGGGACACGCAGCAGTTTCCGGGCTTCTGTGCTGCGCCAGTCGTCATGTGGCGCGAAACGTCAATTCGGGCTGACCGGCGGCCCTGTCGGATGAGGCCCTGTCGATTGAGGCCCTGTCGGATGAGGCCCTGGCGGATGAGTGATTGTCAGGCTGATCTGGTCCAATGGCTCAGAATCGACCATCACGACCCAGGATTCCATGTACACGCTGATTCGCACGCCACCCGCGCGGGCATGCGCCCCGGATCTCGACGCCTCCCAGCGGGCGGTCGTCGATCACCCCGGCGGACCGCTGCTCGTGCTGGCGGGGCCGGGAACGGGCAAGACCACGACGCTCGTCGAGTCGGTGGTCGACCGGGTCGAACGCCGCGGCCTGCGCGCTGATCAGATCCTCGTCCTGACCTTCTCCCGCAAGGCGGCCGCCGATCTGCGGCAACGGATCGCCGGCCGGCTGGGGCGTTCGGTCGTCACGCCGATGGTGTTCACGTTCCACGCCTTCTGTTATGCCCTGGTGCGCCGGTTCACCGAGTTCGGCGGCGAATCCACCTCGGGTGGCACGCCGATGCGACTGCTGACGGCGCCGGAGCAGGAGTTCCGCTTGCGGGAGATGCTCGAGGGCAGCCGGGAGACCACGCGGGTCGAGTGGCCCGAGAGTCTGGCGGCCGCGTTCGGCACCCGGGCGTTCGCCGGTGAGGTGCGGGCGGTGCTCGCCAAGGCGCGCCAGCTCGGCATGGACCCCGACGACGTGACCGCGGCCGGCGAGGCCGCCGAGCGGCCCGAGTGGCAGGCGGTCGGCGCGTTCTTCGACGAGTACCTCGACGTGCTCGACGCCGAGCAGGTGCTCGACTACGCAGAGCTCGTCCACCGGAGCCGGATCCTCCTCGCCGATCCGAGGATCGTCGCCCAGTTGCGGGCCGAGATCGCTGCCGTCTTCGTCGACGAGTACCAAGACACCGATCCCGCCCAGGTGCGCCTCTTGCAGGCGGTCGCCGGCGACGGGCGCGACGTGGTCGTGGTCGGCGACCCGGACCAGTCGGTGTACGCATTCCGTGGGGCCGAGGCCCGAGGCTTGCTGGACTTCCCCGATCTGTTCCCGACAGCCGCGGGTCGGCCGGCCCCCATCGTCGCCCTGAGTACCACGCGCCGATTCGGCTCAGCCGTGCTGGCGGCCAGCCGCAACCTCGCCAACCGGTTGAGTCTCCCGCGGGCGCTACCGCCGGCGGTGTTCCAGGCCTTCCGGCAGCCGGTGGTGGCTCCAGCCGTGCCCCGCGGCCAAGTGGAGGCTTTGACCTGTACGACGGCGGGTGCCGAGGCCGAACAGATCGCCGAGCTCTTGCGCGAGGCACATCTGCGCGATGGCGTGGAGTGGTCGCAGATGGCCGTGCTGGTCCGTTCGGGCAAGCGGATGATCCCCGGTCTGAGCCGTGCTCTCGCCGCGGCCGAGATCCCGGTCGAGGTCGCCGGTGACGAGATTCCCCTCGCGTCCGAGCCGGCGGTGCGGCCGCTGCTGCTCGGACTCCAGATCGCGCTCCGCGACTGCCGGCCCGACACCGACGAGGCCCGGGTGCTGCTCAGCTCGTCGCTGGGTGGCCTGGACAGCATGGCCCTGCGCCGCCTCGGTCGCAGCCTGCGGCAGGCCGACCGGACCGAGCTGGCCGGGGCCGGGCTGCCACGGCTCTCCGGTGACCTGGTGGCAGCCGCCCTCCGCCATCCCGACCTGCTCGACGACCTGCAGCCCGCTCCCGAGGTCGAGGCCGCCGCCCGGTTCGCGCAGCTTCTGGCCCGGTGCGCCGCCGACATCCGGACCGGCGCCACCGCCCAGGAGGCCCTGTGGACCCTGTGGTCGGGCACCTCGTGGCCGGACCGCCTGCGCCGGCAGGCGGCACTGTCCGGCGAGGCCGGGCGTCGCGCCAACCGCGACCTCGACGCCGTGTGTGCTCTGTTCGACATCGCCGAGCGGTCGGACCAGCTGGCGGGCCGCCGGGGCATCGCCGGTTTTCTCGCCGAGGTGGAGGGCCAGCAGATCCCGGCCGACACCATGCGCGAGGCCGAGTTGCGCGGCGCCGCCGTACGCGTCCTCACCGCCCACCGGGCCAAGGGCCTCGAGTGGGACCTCGTCGTGGTCGCCGGGGTCCAGGAGGGCGCGTGGCCCGACGTACGGCGACGTGGATCCCTGCTGGAACCCGACCGGCTCAGCCCCGCCGGTGTGTCCGAGCTACCCCCGACCGCCACCCGCATTGCCGAGGAGCGCCGGCTGTTCTACGTCGCCTGCACCCGGGCGCGGCGGCGGCTCGTCGTCACGGCCGTTGCCGGGACCGAGGGTGAGGGCGACGAGCCGTCCCGCTTCCTGGCCGAGTTGGGGGTTCCGGTGCGATCAGTGCCGGGTCGGCCACGGCGACCGCTGACGTTCGCCGCCCTGGTCGCCGAACTCCGCCGCACCGCGGTCGAACCCGAGGCCCCGCCCGCGCTCCGCGAGGCGGCCGCCGCCCGGCTCGCCCGGTTGGCGGAGGTCACCGACGACACCGGGGCCGCGTTGGTGGCGGCCGCCGATCCTCGGCGCTGGTGGGGGATGGCCGAGCTGAGCGAAACGTCGCAATCCGTGGTGGCCACCGCGGCCCCCGTACACCTCTCGGGCAGCCAACTCGGTGCCGTGCTGGCCTGCCCGCGGCAGTGGTTCCTCGCCCGCCAGGCGCGCGGGGAGTCGATCCGCAACCCCGCGGCCACCTTCGGCTCCGTCGTGCACGTGCTGGCCGAGCACGGGGCCTCGAGCGAGACGGACGGCAGCGAACTGTCCGACCGGCTCGACGAGGTCTGGGATCAACTCAACTTCGACGCCAAGTGGCTGTCCGCGGTGGAGCGGGTGGAGGCCGAATCGGCGGTCGAGCGTTTCCTGGCCTGGCAGGACGCCCGCGCCGACCAGGAACTGTTGGGCACCGAGGTCGGCTTCAGTTGCGACATCGACCTGGGCCGGGAGCGGGTGCATCTGACGGGCACCGCCGACCGGGTCGAGCGCGATCCGGACGGCCGCGTGCGCATCGTGGACTTCAAGACGGGCAAGAGCGAGCCGCGTGCCGCCGACGTTGCGGTCCAGGATCAACTGGGCGTGTACCAGCTGGCCGTCCAGGTCGGGGCGTTCGCGGACGTCGCCGGACCGGACGCGCGTCCCGGCGGGGCCGAGCTCGTCTACCTCCGGTTGCCGGACGCCGGGGGAGTCCTGCCCAAGGTGTTTCCCCAGGCCTCGCTGGACGACGTCCCGTTCCCGGTGGCGGACGCTCCGCCGGAGGAGGCCGAGCCGGGGCCGGCCGAGCGGCCCACCTGGGTGCACCGGCGCCTGCTGGCCGCGGCCGAGTTGATCCGCGCGGAGCGGTTCGACGCCCGCCTCGGGCCCGCCTGTCGCTACTGCCCGTTCCGCGGCAGTTGTCCCGCGCAGCCCGTCGGTCGTCAGGTGGTTGCCTGATGAGCGTCCACGTCCTGCCGGCCCGGACCCGGCACCTGCGTCGGGCGGAGGACCTGACGGCGGCGCTCGGCGTTCCGTTCTCCGACCAGCAGTTGGCCGCCATCACCGCCCCGCTCGAGCCCGGTGTGATCATCGCCGGCGCCGGTTCGGGGAAGACGACGGTGATGGCTGCCCGGGTGGTGTGGCTGGTGGGCACGGGCGCCGTCCGCCCGGAGGAGGTCCTCGGGCTGACCTTCACCCGGAAGGCGGCGGCCGAACTGTCGGGTCGCGTGCGGAACGCCCTTCTCGAGGCCGGCGTCGTCCCCGCCGGCGGGGTCGACGAGTCCGGTGAGCAGTTGATCATGACGTACGACGCGTTCGCGGCCCGGCTGGTGGCCGAGCACGGGTTGCGCATCGGCGTGGAGACGGACCCGACGCTGATCAGCGGCGCCACTCGCTACCGGCTCGCGTCGCGGGTGGTGTCGGCGGCGGCCGGGCCGTTCGAGTTCATCTCCCGGTTGCGACCGGCCACCATCACCGAGCGGGTGCTCCGGCTGGACGCCGATCTGCAGACGCACCTCGTGTCACCGGCCACCCTGGACGCCCACGCGCGCGAGCATCTGATCGGGCTGCAATCGGCCCCCACCAACAACCGCGGCAACGTGTACGCCGACATCAAACGCGCCATCGTGGCCGCACAGGAGCGGTTGGAGCTCGCGAGCCTCGTGGCGGACTACCAGGCCCTCAAGGCCCGACTCGGAGTCGTCGAGTTCGCCGATCAGATGGCCATCGCGGCCCGGCTCGCCGTCGAGGTCCCGGCGGTCTCGGCAGCGCTGCGCAGCACGTACCGGGTGGTGCTCCTCGACGAGTACCAGGACACGTCCGCGGCTCAGGCGATCATGCTTCGGGGGCTGTTCAGCGGTTACACCCCGAGCGAGGGTATGGGTCATCCGGTCACGGCGGTCGGGGACCCGTTCCAGGCCATCTACGGGTGGCGTGGCGCGGCCTCGAGCAACATCCTGCAGTTCGCCCGGGACTTCCCGACGGCGAACGGGCAGCACGCCGGCCGATTCGCGCTCACCGTCAACCGGCGGAGCGGGGGCACCATCCTCGACGTGGCGAACCGGCTCAGCCTGCCACTGCGTGCCCTTCCGCCGGGTTCACAGGGCAGCGGAGGCGAGGTCGAGGGACTCGGGCTGCTCGAGCCGCCGCCGGGCACGCCGGCCGGCGTCGTTCGCGCGGCTACCTTCACCACCTGGCCCGACGAGGTGTCCTGGATCGCCGACCAGGTGGTGTCCGCTTACGACAGCGGGAAAGCCAAGGCGTGGGCCGACATCGCGGTCCTCACCCGCCGCAACGCCGACATCGCCACCATCTACGGCGAACTGACCGCCAGGGACGTTCCGGTGGAGATCGTCGGACTGGGCGGCCTGCTCCACCTGCCGGAGGTGATGGACGTGACGGCCACGCTTCGGGTCGTCGACGACGTCACCGCCAATCCCGACCTGATCCGCCTGCTGACCGGTCCTCGTTGGCGGATCGGGCCACGGGACCTGGCCCTCCTGGGTCGGCGGGCTCGGGAGTTGTCCCAGTCCTCGCGCCCTGTGCCCGTCGGTTCGCCCCCTGAGCTGGTCGAAGGGGTTTCGGCTCAGGGCACGGAGCTGTTGACCGATCTCGAGCAGGCGGTGGCCGACGTCGACCCCACCGAGGTGGTCAGCCTGTTGGACGCACTGGAGAGTCCGGGGGAGCTGGCCTACTCCCACGCGGCTCGGGAGCGCTTCGCTCAGCTGGCGACCGAGTTGCGCGAACTGCGGCACCACGCGGGCGAACCGGTGCTGGACCTGGCTCGTCGGGTGATCACCATGACCGGTCTCGACGTCGAGCTCATGGCCACGCCGGAGTTCGCCCGTACCAACCGACGCGACCAACTGGGCGCCTTCCTGGACGCCGTGGCCGAATACGTGGACGTGGACGGCGACGCCTCACTGGCCGGCGTGCTGGCCTATCTGCAGGCCGAGATCGACACCGGTAGCGGGCTGGAGCAGGCCGTTCCCTCCGATCGCGAAGCGGTCAAGCTGCTGACCGTGCACAAGGCCAAGGGACTCGAGTGGGAAGTGGTCTTCCTCCCCGCTCTGATGACCGGGATCTTTCCCAGCGACCGGGTGACCGACAACTGGGTGAGCAATCCCGCCGTGCTGCCGGCCGACCTGCGGGGTGATGCGGACGCCATCCCTCAGCTGGCCGATCACGACAACGCGGCGTTGACCACGTACAAGCGCGCGCTCAGTGAAGAACAATCCCATGCGGAGGATCGGCTGGCCTATGTGGCGGCCACCCGGGCGCGACGGCTGCTGGTCGGCAGTGGTCACTGCTGGCGGGCGGATCTCATCAATCCACGGACGGCGTCGGCCTATCTGCGCGTGATCATGGACGAGGCCGAGCGCCAGACCGAGCTGGTCTGCGTGGCACCCGAGCCCGGCCCGGCCAATCCGTTGACGGCGTCGGTCGAGCCGACACCCTGGCCGGCGCCGCTGGATCCCGAGGCGCGCGAACGCCGAGCTTGGGCGGCCGGCGAGGTGGCCAGGTTCCGGCGATCAGAGTCGGCCGGTACGCCGGAGACAGAATTGTCGGAGCCGTTGTTGTTGGACGCCGAGGAGACGGTGGCCGGCTGGGACGCCGACATCGAGCGACTGCTCCTCGAGGCGCAGCGGGACCGGACCCACTCCGCTTCGGTGGAGCTGCCGGCCAGCCTGTCGGCCTCCGCCGTGATGAGGCTCGGTGCCGACCCGGAGGCCTACGCCGCCGAGCTGGCGCGCCCGATGCCGCGGCCGCCGTCCCGGGCTGCGCGCTTCGGGACCCGTTTCCACGGTTGGGTCGAGCGGTACCTGATCGGACTCGCGCACGGCGAGCTGCCCCAGCCGCCGCTGATCGACACCGACGACCTGGACGAGGCGGACGAGCGGACCGACGCCGACCTCGCGGGTGAGACGGAGCTGCGGGAGCTGTGCGACGCCTTCGCTGCGGGCCGCTTCGGCGCGGTGGTCCCGTGTGCCGTCGAGACTCCCTTCACGTTGTTGATCGGTGGCCGGCTGGTACGCGGCCGCATCGACGCCGTGTACGAGCGGAGTGCGCGACCTCAACAGGGCCAGGTCGCCGCCTTCGCCGAGCTCACGGCGCCGGTCGCCTTCGTGGTGGTGGACTGGAAAACGGGCCGGGCCGATCAGGCCGACCCGCTGCAGCTGGCCCTGTACCGGCAGGCCTGGGCCGACCTGCGCGGAGTCTCCGTCGATCAGGTGGCGGCGGTCTTCTACGACGTACGGGCTGATCGGCTCCTCCGCCCCGCCCTGCCCGATCGCGCCGAGATCGAGAACCTCCTCGGCCCGGCCTAGCCTCGTTCTCAAACCCTTCTCAAACCAACTGTCGGGTTGCGACATCCCTGAATCGATTCATCGATGGCTCAAGGCCACAGTTGGTCGATGTACACCAGTCCAGTGAACGGGTGTCAGCGGAGAGACAGGGTGTACCGGAAGGGCACCAGCCCGGTGATGTAGACCCGTTGCCCGGCCGGCACGAGACTGCCACCCAGGTAGGTGTACTTCTCCCCAGGATCCATGGCAATCGGCTGGCGGATGCTGCTGCCGTTGCCGGGACCGAAGGTGATCGTGTCGGTGCCGACGGTGTACGCGCCCTCGCCGGTGACGAGCTGGAAGTTGCCGTCACCCGTGGCCGGGACCACCCCGGTCAGCGACCCGCCAGTGCGGAAACACAGCTCGATGGTCAGCGAGGTGGGGGGTCCGTCCACCACGAACTGCAGGGAGAACGCCGCGTCACCGGTCTGGCGGATCGTGATCGTCGTGTCCAGGACCTTGTACGCCTTGGGCCGATGCGGGAAGTCCATCTTGGAGTAGAAGCGGCCCTCGGAACCGAGTGCGTAGTCGCCGTCCCGGCGGCGATAGCGCTGCGGCAGCGGCAGGTGATACGGCACCTCAACCCGATCCCGGAGCCGCCAAACGCCGCCGGCGGCGCTCACCCCGTCGCTGCGGAAGTGTCCCGTGCTGAAGAACCGTGGCGACATGCGCACGGAATCGAGGACAGCCTGCCCCTTGCGGAGATTGAAGAAGGTCGGGTTCGTGGAGAGTCCGGAGGCGATCTCCCGGATGGTGGTCGGCTGGCCGGCGGAATCCAGGCGGCGGTTGTGCCAGTCGGTGCCGCCGAAGATGCTCGCGGAGGTGTTGTCCCGGCGGATCCGCATCAGCTGCGAGCCGCGGAAGAACCGCGCGTAGCGCGTGACGGGCTGCACTGGTCCCGGGAGCACCGCCGTGATGTCGGGGTAGGCAAGGGCCTCGGCCAGGAACTCGCCGACCGAGTAGCCCGGCGTGGCGAAGGACTCCGGGTTGGCCTCGACCCGGTCGAGGATCTGCTCGGCGACGGCGGAGAACCGCTCGTCGCGCGTGCGGATCGCCAACTCCCGGTAGTGGGTCAGGTACTTCCAGATGTCTTGGATACCGGTTTGGTCCTGCCGACGCGAGTGGACCGTCTCGACATCCCCGTTGGGCTGGATCTTGTAGAGCGTGAGCTCGAGATTCCGCCGCACGTTCTCCAGCAGGCGCGGCTTGTCGGTGTACCGCGCGACGACGACCAGCGAGCGGTTGGTGACCTCGGAGGCGTAGATGGCGCTTCGCTCGCTGTACTCGCCCTCGGCGTCCTGATCGATGCCCTCGCCCAGCCAGTCGTTGATCCGGGCCAGCAGGAGTCGGCTCGGCCAGAGGTGGTAGAGGTGGGCCAACGCCTTGCAGATCTCCCAGCGGTGGTTCGGGGTGTGTACGCCGCCTTCGGCCAGCGCGCGTCCCGACCTGCGCATGATCGTCGCGTACGCCGTGCGGGCGGCGGCCGTGGCCGGTTGGTTGTCGGCGGCGAGGAGGTCGTACCCCAGGCCGAGATCACTGATCACGAACGACGTGTCGGGCGGGCTGTCGAGGTTGCCGATGTCGTAGAGGCCGCTCGGGTTCTGTCGATCGGACAGGGCGTCCAGCAGTTCGCCTAGGGGTCCCAGCAGCGCGGCTCTGTGGTAGTAGAGGGTGCTGCGCGTGTTGACGTACGCGCTGACGAGACGGAGTGCGCTCTGCGCGAGCGCCCGGGGACTGGCCAGATCGGCGATCTGCTGCCGATATCCGGAGAGCACAGCGGGAATCTGAAGCTCGTTCACCCGGGTCAGCACAGTGAGGAAACGGTTGTCCACCTGCGTCGGCGGGGGCGACCCGGGCCGGGGGGACGGTTCGGCGTGGGCCCAGTCCGGCTCCAGGGCGGTGGCGGCCACGGCCACGGCCGAGGCCACTCCCACGGTGGCGATGAAACTACGTCGGTCCATGTCCAACCCGCCTTTCGTGCGGCGATGCGCTCGCGCCCCCTCCGGGAACCATGTGCGATGAGCAGGTCATTGAAGGAAAGCGATTTCCGTAGGCTAGATCCGGCCACTCGGATTTAGCAAGGGTGTCGCGGACGTGATCGGCGAAGCATTCGCGACCCAACGCAAGCAGTGAAGTCGCGAGATCTGATCTAGGCTTTTCGCGTGGACTACGACGCGGTCAACTGGTCCGGGGCTAGCGACCTCGACCGTGTCGACCATCATCGCCGGTCGGTGGACTGGGTCAGCCAGATGTGGCGGGCCGACGACGCCAAGTTGCTGAAGCTCGACGACCAGTCCCGCTTCACCACCAACAACGGCGGCAGCAAGCTGCGGATGACCAAGCCGTTCGTGGAGTTCGACGACCAACGGCACCGGCTGCTCGGTCTGCTCCAAGGGGCGCCGATCTTCGCGGTCGAGGCACTGACCGACGGCGAGGTACATGACCTCCGCGAGGTCGGTTTCCAGCTGACCGACAACGAGCGTGACATCGCCGCCGCTGCGGCGGCCGTGACGCACTGGCACCGCAAAGAGCCACGCTGTCCGCACTGCGGCAGCGAGACGCGCGTGATCAACGGCGGCTTCGCGCGGCACTGCGACGCCTGTGACTACGAGAACTTCCCGCGCACCGACCCTGCCGTGATCGTCGGTGTGATCGACAGCGCCGACCGCATTCTGCTCGGCGGCCAGGCGACCTGGGGCAACCGGATCTCGGTCCTGGCGGGCTTCGTCGAGGTCGGCGAGTCCCTGGAGCACGCCATCCACCGCGAGATCGCGGAGGAGGCCGACATCACCCTGAGCGACACCTGCTACTTCGGCAGCCAGCCCTGGCCGTTCCCCCGATCGCTGATGGTCGGCTTCTACGCCCGCGCAGCGACCACGAACATCTGCGTCGATATCAACGAGCTCGAACACGCCGACTGGTTCTCCCGCGACGATCTGCGCAAGCGCTTGGACGCCGGAGACATCGGGCTGCCCAACCAGAGTTCCATCGCCTATCGACTGATTCACACCTGGCTCGACGGCAACGCCCCGCTCTGAGAGCTTGATGTAACCGAGGTTCACGCCGGCGGAACGCCTGTGGCCGGTCGGCGAAACACACCGCCAGTAACTTCGCCTCCCATGACGACTGACACCGCTGTGGCGGCGGAGACCGCGAAGCACCCGGTCGACCAGATCCCGCCGCTCGCGCGACTCGCGCCGCTCGGCCTGCAGCACGTGCTCGCCATGTACGCGGGCGCGGTCGCGGTGCCCTTGATCGTCGGCGGGGCGCTGGTCTCGCAGGGCAAGCTGCTGCCGTCCGACCTGCCGTACCTGATCAGCGCCGACCTGTTCGTCGCCGGTATCGCGACGGTGATCCAGTCGATCGGCTTCTGGCGGTTCGGCGTCCGCCTGCCGCTCATGCAGGGCTGTACGTTCGCGGCGGTCACGCCCATGATCGCGATCGGCTCGCAGTACGGCATCACGGCCATCTACGGCTCGGTGATCGTGAGCGGCATCAACATGGATGTTGCTCGCGCCGGTGTTCGCCAAGCTCCTACGGTTCTTCCCACCGTTGGTGACCGGCACGGTCATCTTGATCATCGGCCTGTCGCTGATGCCGGTGGCGGCGGGCTGGGCCGGCGGCGGCGCGGCCTCGGAGGACTTCGGGGCGCCGATCAACCTGGCGTTCGCCCTCGGCACACTGGTCTTGATCTTGCTCATCGAGAGGTTCGCACCGGCGGCCATGGCGCGACTGTCGATCCTGTCCGGCTTGATCATCGGCACCATCGTCGCGATTCCGTTCGGCCTCACCGACTTCTCACGTGTGGCCGAGCAGAACTGGTTCGGAATCAGCACGCCGTTCAACTTCGGCTTCCCGACCTTCGAGGTCAGCGCCATCATCTCGATGTGCGTCGTCGCGCTGGTGATCATGACCGAGACCACCGGCGACATGCTGGCGGTCGGGGAGATCGTCGGCAAGCACGTCGAGCCGCGCCAACTGGCCGACGGGCTCCGCGCCGACGGCCTGTCCACGGTGCTGGGTGGTGTGTTCAACACGTTTCCGTACACCGCGTTCGCCCAGAACGTCGGGCTGGTCTCGATGACAGGAGTCAAGTCCCGGTACGTCGCCACCTTCGCCGGCGGCGTGCTGATCATCCTCGGCCTGCTGCCCAAACTCGGGGCGATCGTCGAGGGCATCCCGCTGCCGGTGCTCGGTGGCGCCGGCATCGCCCTGTTCGGGATGGTGGCGGCCAGTGGGATCCGGACGCTGACCCGGGTGCACTTCAACAACATCAACATCTTGGTGGTTGCGGTGGCCGTCGGGGTCGGCTTGTTGCCGACCGTCGCCGAGGGGCTGTACGAGCAGTTCCCGGTCGGGTTCCAGATCATCTTCGACTCCGGCATTTCCGCGGGAGCGATGGTGGCGATCCTGCTGAACCTGTTGCTCAACAGCGAAGCCGCCCAGCGGCGGGGCGTGGCCGACAGCGTGGACCACGCACCCCACGACGCCATCCGCTCGCCCGCCGCCGACGTCGACATCGAGCCCTCCCGCAATCGCGACGCCTGAAATGAACCTCCGACGCGGCACCGCCCTCACGCCGGGCTCCTCGCGCGCGAAACCTGCGTTCGCGCGCGAATAGTCCCGCGCGAATGCCGGTTTCGCGCGCGGGAACAGATCTGGTGGTATGCGCGAGGTTGCCTTGCCCTGCCACAGGCAGGGCCCGAGCTTGTGTTGTCCGGCTCGCGCACGCTCCGCGCCTCATGAGTCGGTCTTCCTCTCTCACTCGCAGACGCGGCGCCCAATGGCTCGCTCTGCTCACGGGGCGTGTCTGCTCCTTCGCTCGTCCAGACCGAGCCCGGCGCTGCGCTAACGACGTTCGCCGGTGGGTCCGAGGCGGTCGCGCAGCCCGCTGGCTCGGTTGGCCGGTCGGGCGATGGCTCGGCGTACGGCCTCTTCGGAGCCGAAGATCTGCACTTCGGTGGTCGCTCGGGTGACGGCGGTGTAGAGCAGTTCGCGGGTCAGGAGTGGCGACTCAGCGGGCGGCAGGATGAAGGACACACAGCCGAACTGGCTGCCCTGCGCCCGGTGCACGGTCATCGCGTGCACGGTCTGCAGGTCGGACAGCCGGACGGGCGCGAACAACTGCGGTCGGTGGGCCGATCCGAAGGCCGCCTGCGGACCGTCGTCGCCGGCCACCACGACGCCCAGATCGCCGTTGTAGAGCCCGAGGTCGTAGTCGTTGGCGGTGATGAGCAGCGGTCGTCCGCGGTACCACTCGCCCTCGTCGCCGTAGCCCGGCAAGGCGGTGGCCAACCACCGCTCCATCTCGATGCCCCAGCGGAGCACACCGTAGGGTCCGCGCCGGTGGGCGCACAGCAGCCGATGCGTCTCCAGGCCCGCCAGCGCCGCGGTGGCGTCCCCGACACCGGCGGCGGTCCAGGTCGAACGCGCGGCACCGATCGCCGCATTCATCAAGGCGTCGAGACCGGTCGGGGCGGCCGCCTCGAGGTCGGTCTCGACGAACCTGACGCTCGGCGAACCGGAGCGCAGCACCTCGACCGCGGCATCGACGTCAGCGATCCGCACCGCCCGGGCGAGCGCGTCGATGGCCCCGCTGAACCGCCAGGTATGGCTCAACCGCACGATCCCGCACGCCGCCCCCTCGTCGAGTCCCGGCGATCGGGGTACGGGCAACTCCTCGAGCGGGTCAGCCACCCGGGAGTCGCCCACCATGGGAGCCTCGGCGATATCGGCCAGCACGGCACCGGCCTCGACCGAGGACAGCTGATCGGGATCGCCTACCAGGATCAGGCGAGCGTCTGGTCGAACCGCCTCCAGCAGTCTGGCCATCAGGGTCAGTGACACCATCGACATCTCGTCGATGACCAGGACGTCGTGGGGAAGCCGGTTACCGGCGTTGTGGCGGAACCGGCTGCGGCTGTCGGGCCGCCAGCCGAGGAGCCGGTGCAGGGTCGAGGTGGTCAGATCGCCGAGGGCTGCCCCATCAGCGGGGGCGAGGCGAGCACCGGCGTCCCGGATCGCGGCCCCCAGGCGGGCGGCTGCCTTGCCGGTCGGGGCGGCCAACGCAACCCGCCCCAGGCCACCGGGCTGATCGGCGAGCAGTGCCAGCAGCCGGGCGACGGTCGTCGTCTTGCCCGTTCCCGGTCCACCGGCCAGCACGGTCACCCGGCGGAGCGCGCAGACCGCGGCGGCCAGTTTCTGCAGATCGGGTTCGTCGACCGGCAATTGGTCCCGCGGGAAGAGGCGGTCCAGCGCGCCGGCGAGCCGCGGCAGGTCGACCGACGGCGGCGCCATGGCGTGGCGATCACTCAGCTGGCGGCGTACCTGCTCCTCCTGCCCCCAGTAGCGTTCGAGGTAGAGCAGTCGATCGACCAGCCGCAGCGGTCGGCCACCCGGCGCATTTTCGCCGACGGCGACCAACGAACTTGCTTCACACGCGGTGAGCCACGCGTCCGGCTCCGGCCAGGTCAGGGCCGAGGTGTCGACCTGTTCCTCGCCGACGTCGAAGACGTCCCGGCTCAGCCTGGTCAGATCGACGCACACCGAGCCCAGCCGGAGCGCGCGGACCGCCAGGGCGGCGGCGAGCAGCACGTTCGGGTCGGACTCGGCGCCGATCCGGCCGAGGGCCCGAGCGGTGTGCACGTCGGCCAACCCCAGCACGCCCGCCGCTTGGAAGTCGGCCAGCGGGCCGGAGTTCAGTTCAGTTCGCAGCGCCTCCCGCTCGTAGCGAATGGCGCTCACGGCCGGCCCCGGTCCAACAGGTCGGAGCATTCCACCACCAGTTCGACCGGAGGCTGCCAGCCGAACACGCCGCACGGCGAGCCGTCGATCTGCGGCGTATCCGCCCCCGCCATGCCGCGGACGAAGAGATAGAGCGCGCCACCGAGGTGCAGCCCCGGTCGGTAGTCCGGTTGCCGCCAGCGGAGCATCCGGTGCGCCGCAACAAGATAGAGAAGCGCCTGCAGAGGATAGTGGGCCGACGTCATCGCCTGTCCCATCCGGTCGGGCGTGTAGTCCGACAGCCGGAGGTCCGGTCCGTCAACGGTCCCGAGCCAATTGGTCTTGTAGTCGACCACCAGATAGCGCGGTGGCGCGTCGGGCTCGCGTACCCGCAGGAGGGCGTCGATGCTGCCGGTGAGATAGCCGCGCAGACTCTGCTCGGCGAGGGCCGGATGGTCGAGCAGGTCGGGGTACGACGCCAAGGGCCCCTCGGTCGGTAGGTGGCGGCGGAGCAACGGAACGAGATGGCCCAACCGGATGTCCGCACTCGTGCGCTCACCGCCGGCGAGCGGCAGCTCGAACCCGAGCTCGGCGAGTCGATCGGTGGCCGGGATGTCGCAGAGGCACCGGCCTCCGGCGAGCGGACCGAGCGGAGTTCGCATGGTCAAGACGAGGGCGTCGGCGAGGATGTCGGGAGACAGCTCACCCGTCTGCGTGCGGGCCAGCGCGGTGGCGCAAGCTCGGCGCAGGTCGCCCGTCAGATCCTCCGCAGCGGGGTCAACGGCCTCCAGCACCTCATGCACGAGCGTGCCGAACAGCACGCCGCCGGGAAGCTCCTGCATCGGTGAGGGCCGGTCCAGGCCGGCCGTGGCGAGGGCGTCTTCGAAGACCGCCCCCGACGGCGGGCCGGTGGCGGTCACCTGCGCCTCGTCGTCCTCCCAGCGAACCTCGACCTCACTGCCGACCTGGACGGTGGGACTGGGCAGGCCGTGAGCTGCGGTGGTGAGCGCGGAGTAGGACGTACGCCGCCAGTCGAGGTCGAGCGTCCGGTCGAAACGGCGGACGGCGAGGTCGGCAGCCCCGGTCGGGAGCGGCCGCCACGGTCGGGCACTGCGGTCCCCGACCGGCTCCACCACCAACCCGGGCCGGGAGAACGCGCCGATCGGGTCGGCCGGGATCTCGTACGAACGCGCGGGTTCGCCCTCGCCGGTCGTGTGTGACAGCAACCGGTGCAGTGCCGAGCCCATCGTGTTCTGCGCCGATGCGGCCCACCAGGTGACCACCGAGCACTGGGCCCGGGTCAGGCCTACGTACAGCAGCCGCAGCTCTTCGCCGGCGTCCTCGAGGCGCGCCGCCGCGAGCCGTTCCGGACGGCCGGGCCCGGTGCTGCCGCCGACGTCGAGCACGCACCCACCGTCCTCGTGCAACCGCAGGACCTCACCCCCGTCGGCTCCCGGCGAATAGGAGTCCCACGCCTCGGGCAGGTAGACGACGGGAAACTCCAGGCCCTTGCTGCGGTGCAGGGTCAAGATCTGGACCGCCTCGGCGTCGGTCTCCAACCGGCGGGTGCTTTCGGTGCGGATCTCGAGTCGGGCGCGCGCCATCTGCTCCCTCAGCCAGTCCACCAGAGCGCTGACTCCGAGTCGTCCGGTGGTCATGGCCGCGTGCAACTCCTGACCGATGTGGCGGAGGTCGGTCAGAGTCCGCTCGCCACTCGGTTGCCGGAGCAGTCGTTCGGACAGTTCGGTCTGGACGGTGGCGACCTCGAGAAGAGCGGCGACGCCTCGGGTGGCCAGCACCTTGCTCCACTCCCGGATCTGTTGCGCCAACCCGGTGAGTGCGCGATCGTCGGCGTCCGCCAGCTCGGCAAAGCCCCAGCCGAGGAAGCAGGTGAGTGCTGCGGTCCGGGCCAGCGCCTGCCGGGGCTGTTCGAGGGCGGTCAGAAGGGTCAGCCACTCCGTGGCCACCGCGGCGGAGAAGACCGAGGTGGAGCCGAGCATGACCGCCGGCACACCGGCATCGATCAGCGCGTCACGGATAGCTTCGCCGCGGTCGTTCTTGCGTACGAGAACCGCGATGTCGGACGGCCGCAGCTCCCGACCGTGCGTTTTCTGAGCCGGTCGGATGGCCTCGACCCGCCGAGGAGGGTGGTGACGCGGCGCGGGCAGCAGCAGGCGCGGACGCAGAGCCAGCAGCTCGGTGACGTCGGCCACCAGGTCGGCCTCGATCTGGGTCCGCAGCCGGGCGACCGGAGCGCGCGCGCCGTCGGCCAAGGGCGAGACGACCCGGAGCCGGAACGGCGCCCCCGCGATCTGATCAGCGCTCGGGCGAGGGTCGGGTGCGGACGGCAGGACGATCCGCCGCTCGGGGTGAGAGCTCTGGACCGGCCGGACCACGATGTCGGCGTGACCGAGCGAGGCGCCGCCCAGCAGGGTGTCAAGGGCGTCGGTCAGGGCGCGGTCGCTCCGCCAGTTCCGGGCCAGAGTGGCGACCTGATCGGCCCGTTGGACGGCGTCCAGATAGCTGTAGACGTCGGCTCCTCGGAAGGCGTAGATCGCCTGTTTCGGATCCCCGATCATGATCAGGGTCGCGTACCCGGCGAAGGCTCGCTGCAGGATCTCCCACTGGACGACGTCGGTGTCTTGGAACTCGTCGACGAGGACGATGCGGTAGCGCTGACGGAGTCGTGCGGCGGCCAACGGGCCGGTCCGCGGATCCGCGAGCGCGTCCCGCAGCCGGGTCAGCATGTCGTCGTAGCCGAACAGTCGGGCGCGGACCTTGCGCGCGTCGACCTCCGCACGAATCGCGCTCGCGTACGCCAGCCGCCGCAGCCAAGCCGGCTCCGGTCCGTCTGGTCCTCCGTCGTCGGCCGGTGGGCGCGGCACCAGCCGGGCGTGCGGGGAACTGACGACCCGGTCGGCGACCCTCGACGCCTCCACGAACTCGAACGGAGGATCGCCCGCCGCCGCGTAGCGACGGAGATACAGGTCGCGAGCCACCTCGGCGGTGAGATCGCCCAACCACTCGGAGAAGATCGCGTCGGGTTCGCGGTTGCCGAGTACGCCCAGGCCGTCGAGCATCCGAGCACAGAACTCGTGTGTGGTGGCGATGGTGGCCGCGTCGAAGTCGGCGAGGGCCCGGCGGACCCGTCGATGACGCTCGATGACCTCGGCCGGGTCCCCCCCGGCCAGCAGGGCATCGACGTCGTCCCTACCCGCGGGCAGGCCCTCGCCCCGGATCGACCGCGCCAGGATCTGCTCCAGTCCGACCAGTCGGTCGCGCACCCGGACGCGGAGTTCGTCGGTGGCCATCCGGCCGAAGGTCACGATCAACAACTCGCCGAGGGTCGCGTGACCCTCCGCTAGGTAGCGGGCCACCAGGGCCGCGATCGTGAAGGTCTTGCCCGTGCCGGCGCTGGCCTCCAGAACGGTGGTTCGGCTGGGGAGCTCGCCACACACGTCGAAGGCCTGCGGCGGTGCCGCCAACTGTGAACCGATCGTCGGGATCACGAGAGCTCCTCGTGATCGAACATGGGGCTGAAGACCCGTCGTGCCAGCGTGCCGAACCGGGTCGGCTCGACCAGGGTGCCGCGTTCCTCCGACGTCCGGGTCGGCTGCTCCATCAGCTCGGCCAGGTCTGCGTTCCCGCCGAGGAAGCGCTCCCAGATCGGGTCGCGCTCCTGCTTCCAGGCCTTCTCGATCACCGGGCGATAGAGATCCACCGATCGATCGCGATAACGGACCTGGGCGTACTCGGCCGACGTCTTCGGCACGAACGGCAGTGGCTCCTGCAGACCGGTCAGGTAGAGCTCGACCAGATCGGCGAGCACGCGCTGGGCCCAGTCCGGATCGAGGGGGCCGAGGACCGACGTGCCGCCGCGACCGACGGTGATGGCGCGCCACCGCCGGTCCGGCCGGCCGGCGCTGAGAGCCAGCAGCTCCAGCCACGACGAGAGGCGCTGCCTGGCGGTCAGCCTCCCGTAGCCGACCCGCAGCAGCGCTGTCTCGTACGCCGGTTGTACCGTTCCGGCGACGAGCCGGGAGCCGCCGACCTCGACCGCCACGTCGTAGCCGCTGGGGTCACCGACCCGGTACGGGCCGCACCGGTCGGCCACCTCCCGTACGGCGCTCAGCACGTCGGATAGGGCGGCGTCACCGAACGAGCGCGGCGGCAGACTTCCGCGCCGCCACTCGGCGGCGGCCAGCTGATCGAGATCGCCGCCCTGCAGATGCCGTTGCAGCAGCCGCTCGCCGATCTCCCAGCGTTCCAGTCCGTCCAATGACACCGCCAGTTGGTCTGCGGATGTGCCGTCGTCGCCCGAGAACACCGTCAGGTTCGCGCGGACCCGCAGCAGGGTCCGGGCGGGGTGGCCGAAGAACCGGACGAGATCCGGCAGCGCGATGACGTCGCCGATGTCAGCCGGTCGCAGCGGTCCGGTGCCGAAGGCGGCCGGCGCCGGTTGCTGCGGCTGACCGGCGGCCAGCGCGCCTCGCAGCGCCGTGGGGTCGAAACTGAACGGCCGCCCGTCCGCGCGTGGAGCGAAGTTACCGGCCTCGAAGGGCTGCAACGGATGTCGTGTCGTCAGGTGCTCACGGACCAGACGATCATCGGGAGCGCTGACCGTCCGGTCCAGGGCGTCCAGCAGCTCACCGATCGGCACGGCGGGCGGACGCTCGGCGCCGCTGCGTGGATCGGCACCGCCGTAGATGATCACGAGGTGATCCTCGGCCGCCATGATCGCGTCCAGCAGCAACTGGCGATCCTCGCTCCGCGGATCGGGATCTCCGACCCATTCGTCGAGGGCGAGCAGGTCGTCTCCGAATGGACGCGATCGTCGGGGGAACAGCCCGTCGTCGACGCCCAAGAGGCAGACCACGCGATGGGGGATGGATCGCATGGGATGCAACGTCGCGATGGTCAGCGTGCCCGTACGGAAGTTGGCCCGGCTGGCCCGGCCGCGGAAGCTGTCCGCCAGCAGGGCGCGCACCTCGGCCAATCCCAGCAAGGTCTCGTCGATGTCCCCAACCGCGTCCCGGGCTGTGTCGCCGGCTGCGTCGGTCAGACGGGAGAGCTGGGCGTACGCGTGATTGACCTGCCAGCTGTCGGCGGGGGAGGTTGCGGTGAGGCCATCGATCACGGTCCGGCCGTAGCCCGCCCACTCCGACAGCGACCGCCGCTCGGCGGCGACGTCGACGAACCTCCGGATCCGGACCACGAGTTCGGTGAGCCGTCCGACCAGATCGACGTCGGAGGAGTCGACGTCGTCGAGGGGAAGGGCGGTGCCGATGAAGTGATCGCCGTCGGCGTCCATCGCGACACCGAGCAGCATGCGGTCGAGACCGGCGGCCCAGGTGTTCTGGCCGAAGCCCTCCAGTCCGTACGGGCGCCGGTGGGGAGCGTCCAGACCCCACCGCACCCCAGCCTGCGTGACGAGCGAGGCTAGTCGGCTCGTGTCGTCCTCGGTGAAGCCGAACTTGCGGGCGACCGGCGGGTAGGCGGCCAGGTCGAGCAGGCTCGAGGCGGTCATCCGGGAGTCGGCGAGATCGAGCACCTGGCTGAGCACCGAGAGCAGCGGATTGAGCTGCCGCAGCGACCGGTCGGCCAGTCGCACCCGCAGACGGTGGCCTGGGTGTTCGGCCCGGTCGTCGGCGGTGTCCAGGCCGAAGGCGGCCGAGACCAGCGGTGCGAACCGCTCGATGTCCGGGCACATGACGACGATGTCGCGGGGCTCCAGCGTGGGATCGTCGGCGAGCAGCCCGACGAGGACCTCCCGCAGCACCTCGACCTGGCGATCCGGACCGTACGTGGCGTGGATCTGGACGCTGCGGTCGTTCGGGTCGAGCGGTGTCGAGGGCGACGGCTCGGCGTTGGCGGCCAGGTCGGTCTGGAGACGGTTGAGGACGGTGTCGCGTCGGACGACCTCCGCGGGATGGTGCCGATCGGAGGTGATCGCGCCGGTCGCGTCCAGACCGAGCTGGAGCTCGCGGGAGTCCCGGCCCAGGTAGCCGAGCAGCGGATGACGCGCAAGAGTTGTCGTCGGATCGTCCACACGCCGACCGGCCGACCCGGGCCGCCGGGTGGGATCCGCCGCGACGGCCGCCCACAACGCGGGCGACGGATGGGGCAGCCACAGATGCACTTCGCGATGCTCGGCGAGGGCGGTCAGAACCTGCTGGTGATCAAGGCCGAGGCGGGTCACGCCGAAGACGGACAGCCGCGCCGGGAGGACACTCGTGCTGGGCTCGTCGCCCAGTCGGGCGATGGCGGCTCGCAGCTGGTCCGGCGGGCTCGGCGCGCCGAGTCGCTCACGCAGCCGACGCCAGAGCTCGGCCTGCCAGGCCAGGTCGGTGGGCAGGGGGTCGCCCTGGGCGTCGACGTCACGACCGGCCGCCCAGTGATCGATCATCGCGGGCCGGCTGGAGGCGTAGCGCGTGAACAGTTCGGCCAGTTGCCGGCTGGTACGCCACCGGCGACTGCCGATGGCCGGCCGATCGGCGATGGCCGACGGGGCGTCGCGCTGCTCGGGATCGGCTCCGTGTTCGGGACCTCTAGAGCTTCCGGCGAGGTACGACCACAGCAGGGCCGCCCAGGACTCGTTGCGGCTCTCGTCGATCACCCGCAGTAAGGGCCAGACCGCGCGGTCGGGCTGCCACGGGTCCTGGGCCCCGAGTGGGTTGTGGCCCGTACGAGTGGGCTCCGTGGCGGCCGAGATCAGCTGCCGGAGCGACGGAAACCACACGCCACTGCAGATTCCGTCCTGCCCGCCGGTACTGGTGCCCAGGCGATGGGACAGGCGTTGGGCGAGCCACCGCTCCACTCCGCGGGTGGGAACGCACACGACCTCGGTGGTGAACGGGTCGGCGAGTGGTTCGGCCAGCACCTCCGCCAGAGCTTCGACCAGGCGGTCGGCTCGCTCGGCGCGGTGAAGGTGGAGGTGCTGCGACATGAGAGCACCAACCCTAGAGAGCGGCGCCGACAGCCGGCGCGGTCCTCCGTCGGCGCCTCTCAGCTACACGCGGGTCAGCTTGTCGCTGATCTGGCTCACGCTCGGATTGGTCAGGGCGGAACCGTCGGCGAACACCACGGTGGGCACGGTCTGGTTGCCGGCGTTGATGGTCTCGACCAGGTCGGCCGCGCCCGGATGATCTTCGATGTTGACCTCGGCGTAGCTGATGCCGGACCTGCTCAGCTGGTTCTTGAGTCGCCGGCAGTATCCGCACCAGGTGGTGGTGTACATCGTCAGGTCGCTCACATCTGATTCAACATACATAGTTCGACGATGATTCCGTGATGTCGGTTACACCGCCCCTTTCTCTCCCCGGGCCCTCGTTTCACGACCGTCACACTGCTGACATCGCGCTGAGTGACAGGGCTGAAACCCTGGATCATGGCCGAACTCTCCGACCTGCTGGTCGCCAGTCTGGGCGAGGCACGGTTCGAGTCGCCGCTGGCGGAGTTCGTGGCCGACCGCCGCACCAATGAGCACTACGTCGACGAGGACGACCGGGTCGTCTTCCACGACACCGTCTTCCAGCTGTCCGACCTCCGCCGTCCACCGGAGGAGCTTCCGAGTTTCGAGCCGGGCGGGCCGCGACGTCGGCTGTTCTTCCCGCCCGGTGCGACGAAGGTCGGTGTCGTGACCTGCGGCGGACTCTGTCCGGGGTTGAACGACGTGATCCGCGGACTCGTGATGGAGCTGTCGAAGCACTACGGCGTCGACGAGGTGCTGGGCTTCCGACACGGGTACGCGGGTCTCGTCAAGGGCAGGGCCTGGAGCCGATCCGGCTCACTCCGGACGTTGTCCACGACATCAACACCCAGGGCGGCACCATGCTCGGTACGTCCCGGGGCGCCCAGGATTCCGACGAGATGGTCGACTGCCTGGTGAGTCACGGGATCGACATCTTGTTCGTGGTCGGCGGCGACGGGTCGATGCGCGGAGCCGCCGGGATCGCGGCGGCTCTGCGCGAGCGGGACCTACAGATCGGCGTGATCGGCATCCCGAAGACCATCGACAACGACATCCCCTACATCGGACAGAGCTTCGGTTTCGTCACCTCCTTCAGTGCGGCCGCCAAGGCGATCAACGCCGCCCAGGTCGAGGCGAGCGCAGCCATCGGCGGCGTGGGGCTGGTGAAGCTCATGGGCCGGCACTCCGGCTTCATCGCCTGTTACGCGGCGCTGGCCAACCACGTCGCCGACTTCGTCCTCATCCCGGAAGTGCCCTTTCGCCTGGACGGTCCCCACGGGTTCCTGACCGCCCTGCACGCCCGGGTCCAGGACCGGGGGAGCGCCGTCGTCGTCGTGGCCGAGGGTGCGGGCCAGGACGTCCTGGAGACCGGGAAAGGCACCGACGCGTCCGGCAACTCGACGCTGGCCGACATCGGCGTCCACCTTCGGGGGGAGATCACGCGTTCCTTCACCGAACAGGGGTCGCCGCTCACGCTCAAGTACATCGACCCCGGCTACGTGATCCGATCGGTGCCCGCCGATCCGCACGACGCGGTCTACTGCGTGCGGCTGGCCCAGGCCGCGGTGCACGCCGGCATGGCCGGACGCACCGACATGGTCGTCGGGCGGAGACACAACCGGTTCATCCACGTGCCGATCGAGCTCGTCGTCTCGGAGCGGAACCAGGTGGCCACCGACGGCGATCTGTGGCTCAGTGTGCTGGAATCCACCGCCCAGCCGGTCACCATGTGGTGAAATCCGCTGGTCC
This sequence comes from uncultured Actinomycetota bacterium, assembly GCA_963789345.1. Lineage (GTDB taxonomy): Bacteria > Actinomycetota > Actinomycetes > Propionibacteriales > Propionibacteriaceae > Microlunatus. The sequence goes on from CAWBKR010000007.1 coordinate 155,011, forward strand.
TCCGGTGCCCGCCGCGATCACCATGAGACATGAACGTACGTCGGGCTGTCGACAGCGACTGGCGGTCGAGCCGGGCCATCCGGCTGCACGCGCTACAGGATGCGCCGCTGGCCTTCGCGTCGACGTACGCCCGCGAGGTGGACTTCCGCGAGGACGTCTGGCGTAGTCGGATAGCCGATTCGGCCCAGTTCCTGGCGTTCGACGGCGAGGCGGTCGTGGGCACCGCCACCGGGTTCGTGGATCCCGCGGAGCCGACGGCGGTATGGCTGGTCGCGATGTTCGTGGTGCCCGCGGCCCGGGGGCGAGGGCACGGCGCCAGGCTGCTCGGCGCCGTCGTCGCCGACGCCCGCGAGCGCGGGTTCGAGCGGGTCGTGCTGCACGTGGTGGACACCAACACCGTGGCCCGATCCTGCTATCGGCGCCACGGGTTCCGGCCGACCGGCAGGACCATGCCGTTGCCGCACGCCCCGGAGCTCACCGAGACCGAGATGGAGTTGCGGCTTCGCTAGCGGGGCTTGCCCGGGTCCGAAGGTCGTTTTCCGCCATGTGACGGCTCACGCAGCAGGAATCGGGCTTCGCCGCTGCGCCCTCCGCCACATGGCGGAAAACGTCGGGTAAGCACCGATGTCGGGCCGGGAGTCATGAGCTGATCACTCGCGGTGGTATCGGCGAAGTCTCGAGGAGATGTCGCCGGCGCTGGCTAGGGTGTCGTCCATGCAGCAAGCGGACGGCCGCCCGTCGAGTCCCGAGGCGCTGCTGGAGCGGTTGGATCCCGAGCAGCGCGCGGTGGCGACGACGTTGGACGGGCCCGTGGCGGTCATCGCCGGCGCCGGCACCGGCAAGACCCGCGCCATCACGCACCGGATCGCGTACGGAGTCGCCACCGGCCGCTTCACCCCGTCGGCGGTCCTGGCCGTGACGTTCACGACCCGGGCGGCGGGCGAGTTGCGGGGACGGTTGCAGCAGCTGGGGGTTCCACGCGTACAGGCGCGCACCTTCCACTCCGCGGCTCTGCGTCAGGCCCAGTACTTCTGGCCGAGTGTCCACGGCGGCGAGCTTCCGTCGGTGCTGGACAACCGGATGTCGCTGGTGGCGGAATCGGCGCACCGACTACGCATCTCGGTCGACACCGCCAAACTCCGCGACCTCTCATCGGAGATCTCCTGGGCCAAGGTCAGCAACACCTCGCCCGAGGACTACCCGCGGATCGCGGCGGCGAGCAACCGCCAGATCGCCTCGATGGATTCCGAGACAATCGCTCGCATCTTCGCGGGCTACGAGGCTGCCAAACGTGATCGGGGCCGGATCGACTTCGAGGACATCCTGCTGTGCGCGGCGGGTCTGCTGTCGGAGCATGCCGAGATCCGCGGCGAGGTCCAGCGGACCTACCGGCATCTGGTCGTCGACGAGTACCAGGACGTCAGCCCCCTCCAGCAGGCACTGCTCGATCTGTGGGCCGGCGAGCGCAGCGACCTGTGTGTGGTCGGCGACCCCGCCCAGACGATCCACTCCTTCGCCGGAGCCCGCGCGAGCTATCTGACCGGCTTCGCCCGGCGGCACCCGGACGCGAGTGTGATCCGGCTGGTCCGGGACTACCGGTCCACCCCGCAGGTGGTGCGCAGTGCGAACGCGGTCATGAAGACCGGACCCGGTGGCGGACTGACGGCGGTCACCCTGCATGCGCAGCGGCCGACCGGTCCGGATCCGACCGTGGTCGAGGCCCCGGACGAGGGCGGCGAGGCGGCGGCCGTGGCCGACTGGATCGTGGGCCTGGCCACCGACGGCGTGCCGTACCGCGAGATGGCCGTGCTGTTCCGGATCAACGCGCAGTCGCCGGTGGTCGAGCAGGCGCTCGCGGAGCGCAGGATTCCCTACCTGGTGCGCGGCGGTGAGCGGTTCTACGAGCGTCCCGAGGTAAGGCAGGCCCTGCACGCCCTTCGCACGCAGGTTCGCGCCGGTGAGAGTGACGGTGGCGGTGTCGGTGAGGGTGACGGTGCGGCCGGACTCGAGGAGATGCAGGCCGTGCTGGGGTCGCTGGGCTGGACGGCCAAGCCGCCCGACGGGGCCGGTGCGATGCGGGAGCGCTGGGAATCGCTGGCCGCGCTGGTCAGCGTCGCCGAGGATCTCGTGGGCTCGGACGGGAGAAAAGGCTCAGCCGGTCTGTCCGAGGTCGTGGCCGAGCTCGATCGACGCGCCGAGGCCCAACACGTCCCCGTGGCCCAGGGCGTCACGGTGTCGACACTGCATTCGGCCAAAGGGCTGGAGTGGGATGCCGTGGCGTTGTTCGGTTGCCACGAGGGCAGCCTGCCGTTCGTGCTGGCCACCAGCTCGGATCAGATCGCCGAGGAACGCCGACTCCTGTACGTGGGAATCACCCGTGCCCGCGAACACCTGCGGATCTCCTGGGCGCGCACGCGGAACGGCGGGTCCTCGGTTCGGAAGGCCTCGCGCTTCCTCGACCCTCTCCTGCCCGAATCCGTGCGCCGAGCCCAGTCGGCGCCCAAGCCGGCACGGAGCCGCGGATCGCAGCTGTCGCTGCGGTGCCGAACCTGCGGACATCCGCTCGGTGATGCGGCCGAGCGCAAGATCGGCCGGCACGCCGGCTGCCCGGCGACGTACGACGAGCGGACCATGATCATGCTCAAGGAGTGGCGGCGCCAGCAGGCCAAGGACGACAACGTGCCGGCGTTCTGCGTCTTCACCGACGCGACTCTGGTCGCCATCGCCGAGGCGCGCCCGCGCAGCTCGGTCGATCTGATCAAGGTCCAGGGCCTCGGTCCGGTGAAGGCGGAGAGGTACGGCGACGAGGTCCTTGCCATCCTCGCGGAGGAGTCAGGACGCGTCACGGCGCCAAGCTGATTCGGGAGCTCGATAAATAGGATTGCGCGGCCCCGGGCGGGGGTTCTAGTCTGACCCAGGACCGAGTTCGTCTCGGCGTCCCCACGATCAGGAGGAGGTGACAGATGGAGATGCAGCTGAGCAGCGTCGGCGCAACCGCACCTGTGGTCTCCCTGGTCGCCTCGCCCATGCGGAGCACCGTTGGGGTGCCTGCTGCGCTGATCGACCGCGGAATGTCCACCCGCTCCATTTCCGGAGTGGGCGTGTATCACGTTCCGGCGTTCTGGCGTCTTGAGAACAAGGGAGTCGATCGCGGTTGCGTGGTCGCGATCCCCGCCGAGCTCGATCAGCAGGACCCGCAGTTTTCGACCCACAAGTTCACCACCCGTCAGGGACCACCTACCTGTAGTCCACCGGTGTAGCTGAGAAGCCCACCGAAACCTCCAGGGCCGTGATCCCCGACAACCGGGAATCACGGCCTTCGTGATTCCCGGCCCAGAGTCAGAGTTCACTCGAGGTGGGCTCACGAAGAGACAAGTTGGCTGAGATGAATAACCGAGCAGAAGACCTGGTGACCGCACCGGCGGCTCTGGGTTCTGCCACCGGGTGGGAACGACTACCGTGCCGGCTGGGGGACCCGGATCTCTTCTTCGCCGAGTCGCCGGCCGACGTCGAGTCAGCGAAGGCGCTGTGCCGGGAGTGCCCGGTGCGGGACCTGTGCCTGGCCGGCGCGCTGGAGCGGCGCGAGCCTTGGGGTGTCTGGGGCGGCGAGCTGTTCGTTGGCGGTGTCGTCGTGGCGCGCAAGCGTCCCCGAGGCCGGCCGCGAAAGCACCCGCTGCCCGAGCCGGTGGCGGCGTGACCGCCTACGGCGCCGAACGAGTAGGCATCGGTGGGCGGGTCTTCCACGCCGTCCGACTGTGGTTGGGCCGCGCTCTCTCCTGAGAGGCGCGGCCCCGCCATCCCCGGTGCCGACCCAACCTCACCCTCCCTATTGGCGGAAACTGTTAACAGATTCCGCTTCCGGGCCAGATGTCCCGGCGTGTCGGTGCCATTTGCCAACAGTTTCCGGCCGAGGCGAAAGGGCACGAGCGAGCGCGAGCAGACCCGTCTGCGAGCGCCGGGTAGCGAGTGCCCGGGTGCTGTCTGGACGAGTGAGTGGGCACGACAGTCCAGCCGTCGGCGAATTCAGCAGCCTCGTGCGAGCCGAGCGAGGAAGACAGAACCGAAAGGGCACGAGCGAGCGCGAGCAGACAAGTTAGCGCGCGAGAGCGTAGCCCGGAAGGAACTCCTCCAGGACGGATCCGAAGGCGGCGCGCACGTTCATCTGGCACAGCACGGCCAAACCACCCGACCAGACGCGATGGATCAGCAGGTAACTCGGCGGCAGGTTGAGCCGCCAGCCGGCACCGCCGGAGGTACGCGGATCTTTGACCCGGACGAACTGTTCGCGCATCCAGTCCCGGTTGAACTGGAACTCCGGAACTGAGGCCGGTTCCACGAACGGAGCGAGGTAGTCGAGTAGGTCCTGGGCGTCCATGTCCTCGGTGACGAAACCCTCTTGGCGCAACCCGGCGAGCGTCTTCTCGGCGTCTCCGGTCTGTGCGATCCGCAGGATCCGGCCCATGGCCGCCGGCAATCCGTCGGGCAGCTTCGCGACGAGACCGAAATCGACGACGCCGAGCCGGCCGTCGTCGAGCACCCGGAAGTTGCCGGGGTGCGGATCGGCGTGCAGGATCCCGACAAGGCTGGGCCCGGCGAAGAGGAAGCGGACGTAACTCAGCCCGATCCGGTTCCGCTCCGCCTCGGTGGCCGCCGCAGCGGCGACCGACATGGGCGTGCCTTCGATCCACTCGCTGACCAGCACGCGCGACGTGTTGGCCAAGACCGCCGGGATGCGGAATTCCGGGTGACCGGCGAAGCCTTCCGCAGCCTGCTGCTGGGACTCGGCCTCCAACCGGTAGTCCAGCTCCTCGCTCACGCGGGCGGTCAGCTCGTCGACCAGCGACTTCACGTCCATCCCGCCGGCCAGCGGAGCCATGACCTTGGAGAGGCGGCCGATTTGTTTCAGGTCGCTGCGCAGGGCCTCGTCGGCGCCGGGATACTGCACCTTGACCGCCACCTTGCGCCCGTCGGCCCACACGGCCCGGTGCACCTGCCCGATGGAGGCGGCCGCCGCGGGAAGCGGCTCGAAGGAGACGAACGAATCGCGCCACTCGGGGCCGAGTTCGCGAGCCAGCACCGCGTGGACGCGGGATGTCGGCATCGGGGGGGCCGAGTCCTGCAAGCGGGCCAGATGCGCGCGGTACGGAGCGGCAATGTCCTCGGGAAGAGCCGATTCGAAGAGGCTCATCGCCTGGCCGAACTTCATCGCGCCGCCTTTGAGCTCACCCAGCACCCGGAAGAGCTGCTCGGCGGCGCGCTGCTGCATTTCTTCGGTCACGACATCGGCCGATGTGCCGCCGAGACGCTTGCCGAGACCGAGCGTGGCGCGACCCGCGAAACCGAGAGGCAGGGAGGCCAAGCGGGCCCCGCGGCGGAAGGCCGACCGGGCCAAGGAATCCCGGTCCTCCGCCATTTCACCATTCTTACTCAGTCTCGGACTCGGCCAGGCTGATGCGCGTGATCGGCTAGGCGAGCAGTCCAGGACTGTTCCAGCAGCAGCCGCACTCTGGATGCGGCGGCCATCGACGCCACCGCATCGTGTATGTCGGCGCCGCGATCTCGAGCGTTGCCCCGAGGGTCTCGGGCCGACCGCCGCCGAGAAAGCTCATCACCTGGGTGACGACCGTGCCGGCAGCCCAGGCGACCACGGTGGGCGACAGCGAGGCGGTGCGTCGCCGGAGCTGCGCCAGCACGCTGGGCCACGCCGGATCGGCATCCCGGCGGGTCAGGTCGGCGCAGTGCAGACAGGACGATTCACCGGGTATCACCAGGGGCCCGGCGATGGCCCCGCTGACCGCGGGCCGGACAACCAGATGAGGTGCGTCCCGCCGCAGCAGATCCGCGGTCACTACCCGGTCCACCTCGAGCCCGATCCCGGCGATGACGGTGAGCTGAACCTCGGTTGCTTCTGGCTTGGTCCAGTGCGAGCTCACCTGGACCGGGTCGACGTCGCCTCTCCCGCCGAGACCACGTTCCCGGCAGCGAAGCCGGAACGACTCCGCGCGCGTGAGCCCCGACTGATCCTCCGCCTGGTCGACCACGCACAGCCGAGTGCCACTGCGGAGCAGCAGTTCGCCGATCGCCGCACCGAGCGCATCCGCGCCGACCAGCCGGATCTGGCGGTCGATGGCGTTGCGGTTGGCCGATTTGTCGAGTTCAGCGAGCCCGGCCGCTGCCAACGTGTGCAGCACCCGCTCCAATTCCACCGGTCCGACGTCGTACGCGTCGGCCTGAGCGAGCACCGCCGACCAGGTGCGGCTGCCGTCCACGTCGCGCAGGACGGTTTGGAGCCGCTTCCCGCGATCGCGTACGACCAGCGCCTCGGCGGTGTCCACGCCGACCTGGAACTCGTCGTCACCGCGACTCAACAGCACCGCCTCCGGCCGGAGACGAGGTCGCGCCTGGGGCTCGATCCGAGGTTGCTCGGGGGTATCGCCTTGCCGCATGACCTCAGTCTGAGCGGCTGGCGACCCGCCGAACCTCTGTCCACAGCCTCTTCGCCAACGGAGAGAAAGTTTCTCGCGAGCGTCGACGAATCGTCGGCAGACATGCTGCAGGGGTGCCGGCCGGGCCGGCACCCCTGGATGAAGAAGCTGGAATCAGGCCTTGCCGAGGATCCGATTCAGATTGGTCCCGCACACCGGGCACTTGGCTTTCGCCATCCGGGTGCCCTTGTCGTTGACGTGCACCTCGCCGGACGCTTCTCGCTTCTCCTTGCACTTCACGCAGTAGAACTCGCCACTGTAGGTCTCTGCCATCTCGATCTCCTCAGATCCTGAGCCCGGGACACGCACGCCCGCACGCTTGGTCGCCGGTTACTCTACGGCAGAACCCGTACCCCGAAGCTCGACCCGCCGGGCCCGAGAGCGCCGTGATGGGCCGGATCGTGCGTGGGTAGACGAAACCTCCAGGAACATCGGCGCCACTTGCCTTCCCCTGCGAGCGGACCGACCATCTGGAGGTTTCGTGAGCCGAAGGTATGCCCTGCGCCCGGTTGCCGTCAACGCCGTCCACGATCGAGCTGTCCACCGATGTGGAAAACTGTGTGGACACGCTGTGCACCCGCCGGGTCGGGCTTGTGGAGCAGGCGTGCCGGGAACGGCAGTACCGCTAGGTCACCGGCTGTTCACCGTGTGGAAACCTCTAGTTGTGCTGGTCTTATCTCAGACGCTTTCAGACTGATCAAGGAGCGAGACGGCGAGCCCGACGAGAGTGTCCAATCCGGTGGATACGCTCGTCGGCATCGGTCACCGGATCCTCGGTGTAAAGCCGGGAGAGATGAGGAGCCATGGCGTCTGAACCATCAGACCCTCGCCTTCTCGACGGGCCGTCGGTGGAGGTCCGCCGCAGCACGCGCCGGCGGCGGACGGTGACCGCCTACCGCGAGCGGGACACCATTGTCGTGCTGATTCCCGGGCGGATGTCCCGTACGGACGAGAAGCGGTTCGTGGACGACATGGTGCAACGCGTGTTGGCCAGGGAGGCGCGCACCGCAGCGCCGCCGGGTGACAGCGCTCTGCTGGCTCGGGCCCTGGCACTCGTCGCCGCGCACTTGCCGAACGGTGCACCGCAGCCACGAGCAGTGTCCTGGGTGCGCAATCAGCGTCTCCGCTGGGCTTCGTGCACGCCGAGCACGGGAACGATCCGCCTCTCCCACCGCCTGCAGACCATGCCGGATTGGGTGGTCGACTACGTCTTGGTGCACGAACTCGCCCACCTGATCGAGCCGGCGCACTCGCCCTGGTTCTGGGAGCTGGTGGGCCGCTACCCGAAGGCCGAGCGAGCCCGTGGTTTCCTCGAGGGTTATCTGGCCGGTCAGAGCCAGCCCGCCGAGTCGGTCGCCGACGAAGCCTGCGTCGATGGGGGATAGCCGTCTCGCGGTCGTGCTCGCCGAGGTCGAGGCCGTACCGCCCCCGGGCATCCCCGCCGAAGAGTTCGCGAACGCCTGCCGCGCCGACACCTACGAAGTGCTGGCCGGCCTGGAGGAGATCGTGGCGGGCATCGCGGGAGCGCCCGCGTACGAGGAACTGCTGTGGCCGGACTCCGTGCTGATCCCGGCGTCGACGGTGCGGGGGGTGGTGGACTGGGCGTACGGGCGGTTCACCACCGTCGTCGTCGTGCCGGCCGACGTGCCCGACCTACCTCAACTGGTCATCGCGAAGGTGTTCAAGTCCTTGATCCGCGCTCGGGTGAGCGTTGCTCCGGAGCGCGGCGGACTCGGCTCGGTCGCGATCGGCGTCAGGTTGCCGTGGCCGGAGTGGTTGCCGGAGGATCTGACGTTTGCTCAGGACATCTACGCCGAGCTTTCGGGACGGGTGCCCGAACGTCGCTGGCTGACACGCGGACCGGACTGGCATCGACTCAGCACACCAGGCGCCACCGACCGGCTCGATCCGGGTCTGGAGGGTTGGGACGAGACTCGCGCCCTGCTCGCGGGGCGACCGTTCGACCGGAGCCTCCCCGAGTGACGTCCTACTCCTACTCCTACGACGCCGGCGACACGCTGGCCGACCGGTTCCGAGGCTGGGCCGGGGACCGATCCACCAACCTGTACGCGTACGCCAGCGAAGAGATGGCCCACGATTGGGACGCAGGCGGACCGGTCCGTGAAGTCTTCCGAGGCTACGAGCAAGCACCGAGCGGAGCCGTGGTTCAGCTGCGGCTGCTGGCCGGGGTCTTCCGGCTGGTGCTCACCGGCCGAGCCGACGAGCTCCTGCCGTACTACCCCTGCCTCGGGGGGACCGCTGACCCCGCCGAGGCCTGGCCCGTGCTGCGCTCGGTCATCACCGAACATCTCGAGGAACTACGTGAGGCACTAAAGATCGCGCCGCAGACCAACGAGATCGGCCGGTCAGCCGCGTTGCTCGTCGGGCTGCTCGACTTACTCCAGCGTTCGGGGCACGAGCGGGTCCGGTTGCTGGAACTGGGGGCGAGCGGCGGGCTCAACCTGCTCCTGGACCAGTACGCGATCCACGGTCCCGACTGGATCTACGGGCCGGCGGACTCCCCGGTGCAGCTGCGTGAGGCGGTGCAGGGCGAAGTCTCGATGGTGCCGTTACGCATCGAGAGTCGCGGCGGCTGCGATCTGCATCCGGTCGACCCGGGTACGCCGGAGGGTCGACTGCTCCTGACCTCGTTCGTCTGGCCCTTCGACGTGCATCGCCACGCACGGCTGGCGGCGGCCCTGGCGGTCGTCGACCGCGTCGGCCCCGTCCACGTGGATCGGGCCTCTGCCGCCGACTGGCTGGCCGACCGACTCGCCGAGCCGACCGTGGCCGAGGTCTTGCCGGTCGTGTGGAACTCGATCACCCAGCAGTACTGGCCGTCGGAAGAGATCCGTGAGGTGGCGACGGTGCTCGCGGACCACGGCTCGGCGGCACCGGTGGCGCGGGTCGCGATGGAGTTCCGGGTCGGGGTTCCGACCTACGAGCGGCCGGAGCTGCGCACCTGGTACTGGGCCGGCGACGGCTCACCGGTCATCCACCGGCTGGTGGGAAGCGCCCACGACCACGGTGTTCCGGTGCAGGTGTTCGCACCCTGAGTCGTTTCGCGCCACGTGGCGGCTGAGGCGGCGGATATCGGCCTCGGCTGCTGCGTTAGCCGTACATAGCGGGAACCGGCATCTGCGAGCGTGCTTGTGCGTGAGCCAGGCCCTTCGACAGGCTCAGGGCGCGAACTCGCGGATCAGGGCCCGGACCACTGCAGCCGGGTGGCCGCCGCCGACACCAGTTGACGTACGGAGTGATCGGTGTCGGGGAGGGCGTCGAAGGCGAACCACTTCACGTCGACCGATTCCGCGCCGAAGGCGGGTGGCGACGCCGAGGGCGTACGGATCAGGTACTGCACGTCGAGATGGAAGCACGGCACGACCGGGCCGCACGGCACCTGGTGCCGGGACAGCAGGAGCGGGGCCGGATCCAGTTCGAGTTCGGCGAGCCCGCTCTCCTCGCGGGCCTCGCGCAGAGCGGCGGCCTCCAAGCTGGCATCACCGGATTCGATGTGGCCACCGGTCTGCAACCAGCGACCGAGCAACGCATGCAGGGTGAGGAGCACCTCACCGGTGTCGGATGCACAGATCAGCGAACTGGCCGTGAGGTGCGCACCGAAGCAGTCTCTCGACCACCCGTACGGATGCTGGTCCAGATGGTCGAGATAGAGCCGGCGCAGCCGCTGCTGCTCCCGGCCCCTAAGCGACCAGGCCTCGAGGGTTTGCCGGCAGGCGGAGGTGAGCCGGTCACTCACTCCTTCTCGTGACCCGGCTCGCCTTCAGGCCGATCCTGCTCCGCCTCGGTCAAGAGCTCGGCGAGGGCGGCGTCGAACTCGGCGTCGGTCGCGGGCTTCTCCTCGGCAGCCGCGACGAAGCCGAGCGGGTCGTCCAGATCCGCCGAGGTCGGCAGCAGGTCGGGATGGGACCAGACTGCGTCCCGGCCCTCGACACCGCGCGCCTCCCGCAGGGCGGCCCAGAGGTTGGCCGCGTCCCGCATGCGGCGCGGCCGCAGCTCGAGGCCGACCAGCGTGGCGAAGGTCGCCTCGGCCGGACCGCCGGTCGCTCGGGTCCGCCGTACGGTTTCGGCGAGCGCCGCCGCCGCGGGCATCCAGGGCGCCGTCGCCTGCGTGACCACGTCGTCGACCCAGCCCTCGACGAGGGCGAGCATGGTCTCCAGCCGTTCCAGCGTGGCCTGCTGCTCAGGCGTCTTCTGCGGTTCGAACAACCCGCCCTCCAGCGTCGAACTCAGCTCCTCGAGGTTCTGGGGGTCGATCCGCCCGACGGCCTCTTCCAACGCCGAGGTGTCGATCGTGATGCCGGTGGCGTACTGCTCCACCAGGGCCAGCATCTGCTCCCGGAGCCAGCCGGCGGAGGCGAACAGCCGCTGCCGGGCGCACTCGCGGAGGGCGAGGTACAGGGTGACGTCGGTGTCCGACTGCTCCAGACCCTCGCCGAAGGCGGCGACGTTCGTCGGCAACAACGCCACCCGGCCGGCCTCGCTGAGCGGCAGCCCGATGTCGGTCGCTCCGACCACCTCGGTCGACAGCCGGCCCAGCCCCTGACCCAGTTGCAGCCCGAACATGCTCGCCCCGGACGTGCGCAGCATGGGCCGCAGCATCTGCTCCATGCCCGCCAAGCCCGGTACACCCGCCTCCTCGCCGGCCTCACCTCCCGGGCCGAGTCGCAGCGCGCCCTCCATGGCGTCGGCGATGTGACTGGCCACCGGCTCGACCAGCCGCCGCCACACCGGCAGGGTCTGCTCGATCCACTCCGCGCGGCTCCACGCCGCGACGGTGCTGCTCACCCGCGGGAACGACGTCGCGGGGTCGAGCCACACCTCGGCGATGGAGGCGGCTTCGGCGAGTGCGCGCTGCTGGGCAGCCGTGGGGGTCGGGTCCGGCCCGAGACTGGCCGCGGTCTTGCGGGCGGTGTCCTTGGTGACATTCCAGTTCACGCCCGAGCCGGATTCGGGAGCGGACTGCCCGAAAAGGCCCCCCGAGCCGCCCAGCATCGCGAACGCGTTCTGGAGTTGAGCCATCAGCGCATTCATGTCCCCACCGGCGAGTTGGCCCATCATGGCCTCGAACGGATTTGCCGGCGGCTGCTCGGCCGGCTTGTCAGCCGGCGGGGTGGGCTCCTCCCGCGGCACGGCGGCGGCCGTTTCCTCAGCCGAGAACGGATCGGCCGGCATCTGCGGATCGGGCGTGCCGTCGTCGGGCGTGCCGTCGCCGGGGTCGCCGGAGTTCGGTTGCCGGTCGTCGGCCATGGGTCTCACTCCTGTTGGTGTACGTCACCGTCAACCGTACGCGCCAGAGGCCGCGCGCGGTGTGCAGAGCCTGCCTGATCGCTGTGAGCGCAACCACACGCGAAGTAGCCTGTCGCCCCCTATCTCTTGAGTTTCGCGACGCCCAGGCACGCACCTCGCTGCGTTCTCCTCGGTCGCGTGACGACGCGGTAGCCCTTCCTCGTCGGCCTTGCGATGCCCGCACCTGGACGCCGCCAAATTTCAAGGAACAGGGGCGACACGCTACTGGGTAGGGTTCGAACATGCCCAGGGACGCCGCCGCGGTCATTCGGCTGGCCCGGACCACCACCGACGCGCTCAGCGTTGACCGGCTGCTGGGTCTCGTGAGCGATCGGGCGGTGGGCGGTGTCGGGCTGTTCGTCGGGATCGTTCGCGATGTCGATGAGGGCTCGTCGGTGGTCTCGCTCGACTACACGGCTCATCCCAGCGCCGATGCGGCGCTTCTCGCCTGTGCCGAAGAGGTGGCCGAGCGGCACGACGTGCTCGCGGTCGCCGTGCAGCACCGGACCGGCCATCTGGAGGTGGGGGATCTGGCGGTGGTCGTGGCGGTCGGCGCGGTCCATCGCGGCGAGGCGCTGGCGGCCTGCACCGAGCTGATCGACGTCATCAAAGCCAAGGTGCCGATCTGGAAGGAACAGGAGTTCGTCTCCGGCCAGACGAACTGGGTCGGCCTCATATGACGAGACAAACCTGGACAGCGTTCGTCTCGGCCGGTTTGTTCGTGGCGATGGCGATCGTGCTCGCGGTGCTTCCGGTGCCGTTCGTGGCGTGGAGTCCGGGCGGGACCGAGAACACACTGGGTTCGGTCAAGGGTCAGCCGATCATCTCCATCGAGGGCATCACCACCTACCCGACGACCGGCCAGCTCGATCTGACCATCGTGTCCGGCACGGCGGCCGACTCCCGGCTGACTCTCCTGGAGGCGCTGGCGGCGTACTGGTTGCCGAATCGGGACACACTCCCGCGGGACTCGATCTATCCGCCGGGCCAGTCGGCCGACGAGGTCGAGCGGGCCGAGACCCAGATGATGGACTCCTCGCAGAGCGACGCGGCGGTGTCGGCTCTGCGCGCGGCCGGTCAACCGGTGACCGAGATGCCGGTCGTCGAGTCGGTCACCGTGAGCGGCCCGGCGCACCAGAAGCTGCAGCCGGGGGATCTGGTGCAGAGCGTGGACGGCGTCAGCACACCGACGAGTGATTCGGTGGGCGCACAGATCCGCGCTCACCGTCCCGGCGAGGTGGTCGAGTTCGAGGTTCTGCGGAACAAGGTGCGTACGTCCGTCTCGGTCACCTCCGCCACCTCCAGCACCGAAGCCGCCACCGCCGTGGTCGGGATCACCGTCGCCCGCGGCTACGACTACGGGCCGACGATCCGTTTCGACCTTGGACAGCAGCTGGGCGGTCCCAGCGCCGGCCTGGTCTTCGCCCTGGCCATCTACGACAAGATCACGCCCGGGGATCTCCTCGATGACCAGCACGTCGCCGGTACGGGTCAGATCGCAGCCGACGGCACGGTCGGCGGTATCGGTGGTCTGCAGCAGAAGATCGCGTCGGCCGACGAGGCCGGAGCCACCGTGTTCCTGGTCCCTGAGGTGAACTGCCGGGACCTGGCCGGCCTCGCGACCGACCTGAAACTGGTGAAGGTGGCGACTCTGCGGGACGCGATCGATGCCGTGGGGGCAGTGGCGCGGTCGGGGCCGTCCGCTCAGACCCCTACCTGCCCGTGAACCCGGACTTCTCAGCCTCTCGACCTGGCATGACCCGCGGGGACGCCGACGAGTCGGGGAACTTCGGTCGTCGCGCATACGCTGAACTGACAGCAACCCGGTTTGACTGCCGAGCGACACCGATGTCGGCGCGGTCGGGTTCTGCGAGGAAAGAACGACAGGAGTAAAGCCGAGTGAGTACCCTTCGGATCCGCGGACGGCGCAGCGCGATCCTGCCCACCTTGATCATCGTCGCCGTTCTGGTGGTCGCCTTCGCCGTCTTCGTCAACTTCTGGACCGACCGGCTGTGGTTCAACTCCGTCGACTACGGGCCCGTGTTCACCACCATGCTGCTGACCCGGATCGGGCTGTTCGCGGCGTTCGGTTTGATCATGGCCACCGTCGTGGTCGCCAACGCCGCGATCGCCTACCGCCTGCGCCCCCGGCTGCGGCCGGCCGGCAGCGGCAGTCAGCTGCTCGACCGCTACCGTGAGCTCGTCGAATCCCGAGCCGTCTGGATCATGATCGGCCTCGGTGTACTGGTCGGGCTGTTCGCCGGCGGGGCCGCCGCCGGTCAGGTCGAGACCTATCTGGCCTGGCGCAACGCGACGCCGTTCGGCATCACCGATCCCCAGTTCGGGCTCGACATCGGCTTCTTCGTCTTCGACTACCCGTGGTGGCGTTTCGTCTTCTCCTTCGTCTTCGCGGCGCTCGGGTTCTCCGCGATCGTGGCCGCCATCGTGCACTACCTGACCGGCGCGCTGCGGTTCAGCGGGCCCGGCCGCGGGGGCAGTCCGGCCGCCCAGGGGCACCTGTCGATCCTGGTCGGTCTCGCGGTGCTGGTGAAGGGCGTCGACTACTGGTTCGACCAGTACGGGCTCGAGGTGGCCAGTACGCCGATCTTCACCGGCATCAACTTCACCGCGGCCACCGCCACGGTGAACGCGAAGGTGATCCTCGCCGTCATCGCCATCATCTGCGCCCTGCTCTTCTTTGCGAACGCGGTCCTGCGGCGCTGGGTGGTGCCGACGATCGGCCTGACCTTGATGCTGTTGTCCGCGATCGTGCTCGGCGTGGTCTACCCGGGTGCCGTGCAGTACTTCAGCGTCCGCCCCAACGAGCCCGACAAGGAGCGCCCCTACATCGAGCGCAACATCGCGGCCACCCGTGCCGCGTACGGAGTCGACAAGGTCGAGATCACCGACTACTCCGCGAAGACGACCGCGACGGCCGGCCAGTTGACCGCCGACGCCGAGGCGCTGCCCGGCATCCGGCTCATCGACCCGGCCGTGGTCAGCCCGGCGTACGAACAGCTCCAGCAGGTCCGCGGCTACTACAGCTTCCCGAAGACCCTCGACGTCGACCGGTATGCGATCGACGGATTGCTGAGGGACGCGGTCGTGGCGGTTCGCGAGATGGACCTCAACGGTGTCGAGGGCAAGAACTGGAACAACATCCGCACCGTCTACACTCACGGCTACGGTCTGGTGGCAGCCTATGGCAACCGCCGGCAGAGCGGCGGCGAGCCGGACTGGATCGCCCGGGACATCCCGCCGACCGGCAAGATCGTCGAGTACGAGCCGCGCATCTACTTCGGTGAGCTGCACAACGACTACTCGATCGTCGGCGCCCCCGCTGGGGGGACGCCGATCGAACTGGACACCCCCGGTGGTGGCGAGGGTGGCAACCCCAAGACCTACAGCTACGTCGGCAAGGGCGGAGTGCCGATCGGCAATCTCTTCAACCGGATCCTGTACGCGGCGAAGTTCGCCGACGTGAACCTGCTGCTGTCCGATCGGGTCAACTCGGAGTCCAAGATCATCTACGACCGGACCCCGCGGGAACGGGTGCGCAAGGCCGCACCGTGGCTGACCGTCGACGGCGATTCCTACCCGGCGGTGGTCGAGGGCCGGATCGTGTGGATCGTGGACGGCTACACCACGTCCAACACCTACCCCTACAGCCAGCGGGTGGACCTCAACGCCGTCACGTCGGACTCACTGACGACGGCCCAGGGCAACAACGTCGTGGCGCAGCCCGACGCCTCGGTGAACTACATGCGTAACTCCGTGAAGGCGGTCGTCGATGCCTTCGACGGGACCGTCAAGCTCTACGCCTGGGACGACAAGGACCCGGTTCTGCAGACGTGGCGCAAGGCGTTCCCGGGAGTCGTGCTGAACAAGGACGAGATCTCCGCCGACCTGCTGGACCACCTGCGTTACCCGCAGGACATGTTCAAGGTGCAACGCGAGATCCTGGCCCGCTACCACATGACGGACCCCTACAACTGGTATCTGCAGTCGGGTCTGTGGGAGGTGCCGAAGGATCCGGTCGGCGGCGCGAACAGCACGGCCAAGGAGACCCCGTACTACCTCTCGGTCAAGTGGCCGAAGGATCAGCAGGCGATCTTCTCCCTGACGACGGTGTACGTGCCGCGCGGCCGCCAGAACCTCGCCGCGTACATGGCCGTGAACGCCGACGCGGGCAGTCCGGACTACGGGCGAATGCGCGTGCTCAAGATGTCGGACGCGACGCAGATCGACGGCCCCGGGCAGACGGCCAACGCCATGGTGACCAACGAGACCGTCGCCGACCGATTACGACCGTTCCTCAACCAGGGAGCCGCCAGTGCCCAGTTCGGCAACCTGCTGACACTGCCGGTGGGCGGCGGACTGCTCTACGTGCAGCCCGTCTACACCCAGCGGCAGGGGAGTAGTGGGTCCTATCCCGCGCTTCGGTTCGTGATGGTCCGCTTCGGGCAGTCGGTCGGAATCGGCGACACCTTGCGGCAGGCGTTGGATCAGGTGTTCCAGGGGAACTCCGGTGCGCCGACCGAGCCGACGGGTGAACCGACCACCCCGACGACACCCACGACGCCGAACGGGCAGCCGAACGCCGCCGCCAGCCAGGCCTTGGCCCAGGCCCAACGCGCCTTCACCGACGCCGACAAGGCCCTCGCCGCGAAGGATCTCGGCACCTACCAGGACAAGATGAAGGAGGCCGCAGGCCGCTGTCCAGCGTGCGCTCAAGGCGATGGGCCGCTAGCCGAGCCGTCGTCGCAACCTGAAGGTCCGACCGCATAGTCGCGGTCGGACTCATCAGGTTGGATGGTCATGGCGGCGTGGCAGGTTTTGACCTGCCGACCGCTCAACCGGAGGTGCACCCGCAGCCAAGGATCGTACGGGCTGCAGTAGTCAGTCGGCGCGTCAGATAGTCGGCGATCGGGGTGAACGGTTCGAGGTGCTTGCGGGTGGGGCGGATCGGGGGCGAGCGCATCGCCTCGACGAGATCCGGCCGCTCTGCAATGGTGACGAAGGTCGGCGGCACGGACTCAGCCTAGACGTGATCCCTCGGTAGTCGACGACGCCGAGTTGCGTACTCGCTACGGATGGATTCGGGCTTCGTCCACGGGATCGTCGATGCATGCTGCACACCACGTCGGTGCTCTTCACGTCACACCGCTTCAACGCCCGGTACGGGTCACGAGCCGCCTGGGCGCGGCAACGGGTGGTTTTCTGCGGCCTCCCGGCCTACGGACACCTGTACCCGCTGCTTCCGCTCGCCGCGGCCACACGGGCCGCCGGACATGAGGTGTTGTTCGTCACCGGGCAGGAGTTCGTGCCGGTGATCGAGGCCCAGGGGTTCGCGGCCCGGGCGGCCGGTGTCGGGCCCCTCGAGGTGGCCGCGGAGATCTTCTCCGGACCCGTCCCGCGACTTCCGGACGGTGCACCGAACCGGGAGGCTCAAGGCGAGCTCTTCCTCGACGTCCTGCCCCGGCGCAACGCCGCCGCGCTGCGGCCGGTGTTCGATTCCGTCCGGCCCGATCTGGTCGTCTACGAGCAGACCGCCGTCGGCGCGGCGATCGCAGCCGCGGCGACCGGGATCCGCACCGTCTCGCACGGGATCGTGGCGGGAGCCGCCACCGACACGTTCGACCTGACGCAATCCCCGGGACATCCGAGCCTGCTGGCCGAGTACGGCCTGGCCTCCCTGGACGACATCCGACCCGATCGTTTCCTGGATCCCTTTCCTCGCTCACTGCGCACGGGGCCGATGAGCTTGATCACCCCGACTCCGATCCAGCCGGCTGTGTGGCGGCAGCGAGAAGGAGCTACCCCGCGCTGGTTGGCGGAATGCCGCCGTCCGGTCGTGTTCTTGACGCTCGGCACGATCTTCGGCTCGGCGTCGAAGCTCCGGCTGGTCATGGAGGCGTTGGCGGATTCAGCGGTCGACGTCTTGGCGGCTCTCGGACCGGTGGACCCGCACGACATCCCAGCGGTACCCGAGAACGTGCATGTCGAGCGGTTCGTCGATCAGGCGCGGATCCTGCCGCTGGTGGACGCGGTCGTGCACCACGGTGGATCGGGGACAACGCTGGGCGCGGCCGGGCAGGGACTGCCGCAGCTGATCCTGCCGACCGGAGCTGATCAGAAACCGAACGGCGAGGCCGTCGCGGCCGCCGGGGCGGGTTTGATGATCACGCCCGACGCCTGCGACCGGGCTAGCGTCGCCGAGGCGGTCGGGGCTCTGCTCAGCGAACCGCGCTACGCGGCGGCGGCGCAGGCCATCCGGCGCGAGATCGCCGGCATGCCGTCGCCGGACGCGCTGGTCGGCAGCCTCGTCTCGCCTCTGCTGGCCGCCTGACCGATACCGGCGACCCTGGCTGCCTGAGCCCGTCGAAGGGCTGAAGCCTGCCAAGGGGCTTCAGTCGAAGATGTCGTCCAGGAAGGAGCGCTTCTTCTTCTTGTGCTGGTAGCGCGGGTCGTACCCCTGCTTGTAGCCCTGCTGATAGCGCGGGTCGTAGCCCTGCTGATAGCCCTGCTGGTAGCCGGGGTCGTAGGCCTGCTGCTGCGGGTAGCCGACGGACTCGGTCCGGGGATCGGCCGCCGGTGCCGATGCCGGCGCCTCGGCCGCCGCCCGGTCGAGGATCTTGTCGAGCTCGCCGCGGTCGAGCCACACACCGCGACAGGTGGGGCAGTAGTCGATCTCGACGCCGCTGCGCTCCGACATCTGCAAGACGGTCTGGTCAACAGGACATTGCATGCTTCGACCTTAGTCGTCGGTGCCCTCAGCGATCAGTCGACGAGATCCTCGGTCGTGCGCACCTCGAGGTCGGCGAAACCGGACTCGCGTAGTCCCTCGGTCAACTCTTCGGCGTGTCCGACCACGACCAGACTGAGTTCATCGAGATCGACAACCGAGCGGTACGCGCTCGTGGCGGACTCCGGCGTAACCGCCCGCAGGTCGGCGAGGCTCCGGTCGACGTAGTCGTCGGGCAGGTCCGCCAGCGCCTGCGTCGCGGCTTGGTCGGCCACCCCGTCGGCCGTGGCGTAGCGCAGCGGCGACACTCCGGTGAAGAACGAGACCGCAGCCTCGACTTCGGCCGCGGTGAATGGCGTGGCTTCGACGTCGAGGAGACGCCGCGCCTCGCGTACGGCGTCCACCAGGACCTCGGTGCGGAACGAGCCCTGGACCGCGTACGAACCGCCGCTGCGCAGCGGACCGAAGTTGAGCCGCACGCCGTAGGTGTAGCCCTTCTCCTCGCGCAGCACCGCGTTCAGACGGGACAGGAACGCCCCGCCCATCGCGTAGCTGGCGACGGTGAGATCCGCCCAGCGCGGATCCTTGCGATCGGGCGCGAAGGCTCCCAGCCGCAAGTCCGCCTGGACGGCGCCGGGGCGATCGATGAGGACCGCCGTCCGGGGAGCGGCTTTGGCCGCCTCGTGCCGGACGGGCGCCTGGCTCTCGTTCGTCCAGCCGCCGAGGAAGCGCTCGGCCAGGGCCAGCGGGTCGGACGCGAACTCCCCGGCCAGCACCAGCGTCGTCCCGGCGGGGCCGAAGTGGTCGGCGTGGAAAGCCTGCACGGCCTCGGGGGTGACCGCCGCGACAGTCTCCGGCTCGCCGCCGCTCATCCGGGCGGCGCGCCGGTCGTCGGCGAACACCGCCCGCCGGAACGCGATGGCGGCGGTCTGCGCCGAGTTGGCCTGGGCCTGCTCGATCTCGGCCAGCCGCAGCTGCACGTGCCGGTTCACGTCGTCGGCGCTCAAGGCGGGCTCCTGCACCGCCTCGGCGAAGAGCGGGAACGCCGACTCGAGCCGGCTCGCGGGGACCTCGAGCACCGCCTGCAGACCCGACAGGCTGACGTCGATGCCGAAGCCGGCTCCCTCGGTCTCGAGTAGTTCGGCGAACTCCTCTCCGCCGTGGGTCTTCGTGCCCTCGTCCAGGGTTCGTGCGCAGATCGTGGCCACGCCCTCCAAAGCCCGATCCTCGGCGCTCAACGGGCAGTCGAAGATCAGATGGGCGGCGATCACATGCTGACCGGGCAGGTCGAAGACCAGCACGTCGATGCCGTTGCTCAGCCGCGCGCGCTGCGGAGTCGGGAACTGCCACTCCGGCGGGGGAGCGATCTCCGGCCGCGAGACACTCACGGAACGAGCCGCCGGTAGACCAGGGTGGCGCGCCGATCGCTACCGAACCAGGCGGACATCGCCGCCGCGACCTGCTCGGCCGTGACGGAGGCGATGTCGACCGTCCGGGTGTTGATGAGATGCGGATCGGTGTGCAGCGTGGCGTACTCGCCCAACGCGTCGGCCCGTGAGTCGATCCTGGCCAGCTCGTGCAGCCAGTGGCGTTCGTACTGGGCCTTGGCCCGCCGCAACTCGATGGCGGTCGGTCCCTCGGTCGCCAGCCGATCCACCTCGGTGATCAAGGCCTCCTCCAACCGCTCGGGGGTGACCTGATCCCGTGCGCGGGCGAAGGCGTAGCCGAACGATGTGCCGCCGATCAGTCCCATGGTGCTGGCCGCGGCGGCCTCGGCCACCTCGGACTTGCGCACCAGCCCCCGGTGCAACCGCGAGGTCTGGCCGCTGCCGAGAACGGTGAAGGCGAGGTCGAGTGCGTCGAAGTCCGCCGTCCCGACGGCTGGAAGCCGCCAGGTGAGGTAGACGGCGTGCGCCGGCACGTCGGCCGCGGTCTCCTGCCGGGGTTGCTCGACCATCGGCGGCATCGGGGTCTCGTCCGGATCGGACGGCGCCGGACCCGGCGCCAGATGGCCGAAGTAGGTGGCGGCCTTCGCGAACGCCGTTTCCGTGTCGACGTCGCCCGCCAGCGTCAGGACGGCGTTGTTGGGCAGGTAGTGGGTGGCGAAGAAGTTGCGCACGTCCTCCAGCGTGGCGGCGTCGAGGTCCTCCATCGACCCGATGGTGCTGTGGCCGTACGGATGATCTTCGGGGAAGGTGAGCTCGATGAGCCGCGGCATCACGTCGCCGTACGGGACGTTGTCGTAGCGCTGGCGCTTCTCCTCCTTCACCACCTCGCGCTGGTTGTCGAGATTGTCCTGGGTGAGGGCGTCGAGCAGGGTGCCCATCCGGTCCGCCTCGAGCCAGAGGGCGAGGTCAAGGCCTCCGGTCGGGAGGGTTTCGAAGTAGTTGGTCCGGTCGAACCAGGTGGTGGCGTTGACCGAGGCGCCGGCGGCCTGCATCAGGTTGATGTGCTGGCCGGAGGGCACCGACGCCGAGCCCTGGAACATGACGTGTTCGAATAGGTGGGCGAAGCCCGTACGACCAGGCTCCTCGTGCCGCGAGCCGACGTCGTACCAGAGGTTGACCGCGACGGACGGAGTGCTGTGGTCCGGGCTGGAGATCACTCGCAGGCCGTTGTCCAGGGTGTGCTCGAAGATCGGGTACGAGAGGGTGAGCGGAGCGGGCTCGGTCACGGGCGGAGCCTTCCGGGAGTGAGGAGCGATCCCGGACGACTGGGGCGATTGCGGCTCGAGCTGATCGCGCACATCAGTCGTTCGGAATCGCGATCGAACGAGCGGGACACTGCTCCGCTCGGGACCGCGGAGCGCGGAGCGCGACCGACAAAGGCAGCCCCGGAAACCATTGGCCTATCTCAACACATGCGCCGAACGGCGAAGCAGGTACCGTCGGGACATGCTGCTGGCGGAGGAGTTCCTGCTGTTGTGCCTGGACGACGAGTCGGGCAAGAAGACCTTGTCCAGCGAGAAACTCCCGCCGGCGCTGGGGGCCGCGCTGCTGGTCGAACTGGCGCTGATGGAACGCATCGGCGTGACGCCGCACGACGCCGGGTGGCAACGTCGGGGACGGGTGACCATCACCAGCACGAAGCCGACCGACGACGCCGAACTGGACGCCGCGCTTCAGGCCGTCGAGCAGCGCGAGGACGTCAAGGTCAAGGATCTGATCAGCGACATGTCGGGTAAGCGGATCACCAAAGGCCTGCTCGACCGGCTGGTGGAGCGACTGATGGCGGCCGGCGTGCTGGATGAGGAACGCAGCAAGGTGTTGGGTTTGCGGCGTTGGCCGACCAAGGATTCCTCGGCGGAGGAGAAGATCCGCTCCCGGCTGCAGGCGAGCCTCGTCGGTGACGACACTCCGACCGAACGCACGGTGGCGCTGATCGCCCTTCTGCAGATCACCGGTCAGCTCACCAAGGTGATCTCCACGGAGAATCCGAAGGCCGTCAAGGCGAGGGCCAAGGCACTGACCGAGGGCGACTGGGCCGCCGCGGCCGTCAAGCAGGCCATCGACGAGGTGTACGCCATGATGGCGTGCGATGGTGGCCGTGAGCGCCGGCGGTGGCGGCAACGGAGGATCGTAGTCCCGGTGACGAGCTTCACCCGGGCCGAGCTGGAGTCCTTCCGGGACACGAGCGTGCCCGACCTGGTCGGTCCGGGCCTGCGGCTGCTCTTCGTCGGCATCAATCCCGGCCTCTGGACCGCGGCGACGCAAACCCACTTCGCCCATCCGGGCAATCGCTTCTATCCGGCGTTGCGGTTGGCCGGCATCGTCGATCGTGATCTTGATCGCGCTGGTGGCATGACCGACGACGACCGGGCCTACCTGGTGGGCCGCGGGATCGGGATCACCAACCTGGTCAATCGGGCCAGCATCCGCGCCGACGAACTGAGCCGGGGCGAGCTGCGCGCGGGCTCCGAGCGGTTGACGGGCTTCGTCGCTCCAGCACCAGCCCCGCGTGGTCGCGGTGGCGGGGATCACCGCCTACCGGACGGCCTTCGCCCGACCCAAGGCACGCGCCGGACGGCAGCCGGAGTCACTGGCCGGTGCCGAGGTCTGGGTGGTGCCCAATCCCAGCGGCCTCAACGCCCACGAGACCATCGCCTCCCTGGCCGCCAGCTACGCCGAACCGGCCGTCGCCGCGGGCGTGATCACGCCCTGAGCCTGTCGAAGGGTCATTCCAGCTCGTGCCCTGAGCTTGTCGAAGGGCCAATTCGTGTCAGAGCTAGCCGGTTTTGATCAGGCACTCGGGCGGCGATCCTGATCCTGAGGAAAGGCAACGGCCAACGCTCGGGCGATCCGCTTGGCTCGTTCTTTGTTGCCCTTGAGGCACGGTCGTGGCGGCGCCCTTGGACGACGTGCCCGCGGGCGCCCGACGGTCGGCATCGGACTTCGTTCCGCGCATGAGGGCCCTCGGGCTCAGCCCGACCGAGACCGTGATCATCGTTCGACGAGCGCTCGAGAACTAGCTCGGTCGGGATGAGTTCTCCTGAGAACAAGCAGGGCCATGTCGTGATCTCCACGACATGGCCCCAACGGTGGTCCTTTGTAGCCCTCCTGTCGTCACACTCGAAAGATTCGCATCGGTTGAGCCGGCTTGAACAGCTTCTGCGGCTGCGGCTGACAACAGGACCAACGCGGCTGGAGGCTCCAGTCGTGCGCTCGCTGCACTTCCGGCTCAGCGATGAGCAGTGGCGGCCTTCGTGGCGACCTACGAGACCGGCGTGCCGACGACGCAGCTCGTCGTCGAGATGGGCTGGCCAAGGGCACGGTGCTGAGGCCGCTGGAAGAAGCCGGCGTAGTCATGCGTCGGCAGTACGACTCGCGTCGAAGGATGGTGATGGAGTGGATGCCGGCCGAGAACCCGGCGCCCGTACGGCCGATCCCGCCGAACTTCTTCGAGTTCTACGAGATGCGGATCCAGACCCAGGATCGGCTTGGCTCAGCGTCAGGTGATGACTATGAGCACAAGCGAGAAGGTGAACGGATTCCGCGGCGCCAAACGGCGCCCTTTTGCAACCAGGCCCACGCTCCTTTCACAACTTCCCGAATGCGCGCTGGGCCTTCGTCGCCGGGGAGTCTCGACGCGCCCTGGCGCGACGTCCAGCTTGAGGTTCATCAGGGACCATACCGGTGGCGAAGGCGCCGGTGCCATCAACGACGATCCACGCCGCCGCGGTCGTGTAGACACTCATCACTTGGACCTCGATCGGGTCTGACCCAAATTCCGGGATCACCGCAGTCTGGATCGAGGTTCCGATGAAGGCGCCGTTGGCCACCGTCTGTCCCTTTACGAAGTTGATGGTCGAGGTGGGCGGCCGGCGCGGTCCCGGATAGGCCACGGCGTGGCCGTTGGCGGTGGGGCCCACCACGGTGAGGTTCAAATGGACCGCGGGGATGCCGAACTCCGGACTGACCGGGGCGATCCAAAACGTCAGGGATCGGCCGGCCGGTAGCCGGCCATCGGCGGCCAGGATGGTGCCCGGCAGCAGCCGCTGCCGTCCGGCGACGGTGCGGGTGTCGAGCAGCCGCACCGGGGTCCGGAGGATGAACGGGAGCCACACGTCCTGCTCAGTAAGCAGTTGCGTGGTGATGTTGTTCCCGCCTTGCACCACTCCGATCAGGGGGCCGGCCGTGGTGTTGGCGATCTGCCCGGGGCCGAGTTCCCCGTCCCAGTCGTCCGGGAGGGGATTGAGGTACAGCGATGGACCGTCCGAGTTGGTCAATCCCAACGCCGCCTCCGCATCACCGTCCGCGCCGCCGATAGTCAAGCTGGTCGACGATTCCGCCTCATTGGCTTCCCCGAGCACCAACGGGTCGCCGTCTGCCGCATGAGCGGCCGGAGCCGCAACCGCTGCACTAACGGCGGTAATGCCGGCGGCGCCGGCGAGCACCGCGCCGCCGCGCAACAGCTGTCGGCGTGCCACAGCTGGGTCGTGACGCGTTTGATCATCGTTGGTCATTGATGCCTCCTCGGCGACCGGGGCGGCGCTGGGGGACGCCGCTAGATACCCGGTGGCGCACGCTAGCCGGACCAGGGCCATCGGCGAAAGTCTGTGTCCGGCAAAAATGGATGCTGGCTGAGAATCTGGCGCCCAACTCGACTACCCCGCCCAGCTTCTTCGGTTACTGAACCCCGTTACGACAGACGCCGGGCAGCACGACGACTACGACTCATCTTCGAAGAAGTCCAGCCGGTACGCGGCATCGTTCAGCATCGTGGCGATCCGGCGTGCCTCCTCCGCGGTCGGGGAGACCTGGCCCCTCAGCTTCTCGGCGAGGATCACCATGTACGGCTCGCCGGTCGTCAGGTTGGATTCCTCATCACGATCGACCTCTTCGTCGACCCAGATGTCGACGAAAAGTGGCCGCCATCGGCGGTGGCCAGGCTGCCCACGTCCAAGATGTGCGTGCGGCTGAGCCGGTTCGATTTAGCGACTACCTCGTCGTACCCGTGGTTGGCTGGCGAGCTGCACCAAGCCGGGCAGGGGTTGCTGGTGAGCGTCTGCTGCCACTCCAGTTCGTCCGTGGTCATGCCAGCGTCTCGAACTGCTCGAGCCGGGCTTTGACGCACTCCAGCTCTGTGATCGCCCGCTTGACCGCGCCCAGGTCGCCGAGGCGGTTGTACGCGTCCACGTGACCTCGTGGTGGTCCTCGTCTAGTGAGACGAACACGTCGACTGTCCCGAGGATGTTCTCCGGGTGCGGGATCTTTGTGCTTTTCTTCCCGCCGGACGCGGCGGCGTCGTCCGTTGTGTAGGGGGTGCTCATCTCCCCCTCGGTTTCAGCATCGAGCCAGAACGACGAGACCCAACCCCAGAACGTTTGGTTCTCGATCGCGGCGGTGGTGGACATGGGTACTTCCCGGTTGTCTTAAGGAGGTTCCACGATCCTGCACGCTACCTGCACGCCGAAACGAAGAACGCTCCTGACTGATGGTCTTTGACCTAGTCAGGAGCGATCCGGCGTAGTAGCGGGGACAGGATTTGAACCTGTGACCTCTGGGTTATGAGCCCAGCGAGCTACCGAGCTGCTCCACCCCGCGTTGGCAGTCTCCAAATCTACCCAATGGCCCGTCGGCAACCAAATCGATCGAGGGTTCACCGCCACACGTGGCAGCCCAGGGCGGTCGGCGGGCCGAAATCACCGCCGTACGCTGCCAACAGATCCCAGCATGGATCAGCTCGACCAGCGCCGACTTCCGCAGCTGCAAGGCGCTAGTGCGGCCTCGTTTTCCGACCACGGCCGACTTCCGGGGCTACCGGGAGCGAGCAGGGCCACGTTTTCCGACCGCGGGTCGAGTGCAGCCGGCTCGCGCTGGGTGTACGACGAGGTCCACCGCCCAGCTTCGTCTCACCGTCGATCCTGCCCGGGCACCGCTCGGAACTCCTGTGGCGACGTCATGTCGTTGTCCGCCACGTGGTGGCTGACGCAGCAGACGACGGGCTCTGTCGCTGCGCCGTCCGTCACCTGGCGGGAAACGGCAGCTCGTTCGCACTGGCTGCTGCACCTCGCGGCGAGAATGTGCGCCCGGAGCATGAACCGCCGGAGGATCGATCGCGCGTCGACGGCCTTCTCACCTCATTTCGCCCATGATCCCCAACCCGCGTCACGACCGCTCGGCCCGCTTGGGCAGACTGGGTGTTCGTGCCTGCACCGATCCGCGTCACCGTATGGGGCGAGAACTTCCACGAGAACGCCGAGCGCGACCGAGCGGAGATGGCCGACCGCTATCCCGACGGCATGCACGGGGCCATCGCCGCCGGACTTCGGGAGTCGCTCGGCGCCGACGTCGAAGTCCGGACCGCCACGCAGGACGAGCCGGAGCACGGATTGCCGGCCGAGATCCTCGACGACACCGACGTGATGACCTGGTGGGGACACGCCACCCACGCCGACGTCGCCGACGAGATCGTCGATCGCGTGCACGAACGGGTGCTGGGCGGCATGGGTCTCCTGGTACTCCACTCCGCCCACTTCTCCAAGATCTTCAAGCGGCTGATGGGCACCACCTGCTCGCTCGCCTGGCGCGACGCCGCCGAGACCGAACTGGTGTGGACGGTCGACCCGGAGCACCCGATCGCCGAGGGGGTGCCGCACCCGATCGTGATCGAGGAGCAGGAGACGTACGGAGAGTTCTTCGACATCCCGCCGCCGGAGGAGTTGATCTTCCTCTCGACCTTCACGGGCGGAGACGTGTTCCGATCGGGTGCGACCTGGCGACGCGGCCGCGGCAAGGTCTTCTACTTCTCACCCGGTGACCAGGGCTATCCCGTCTATCACCACCCCGACATCAAGCGGGTGCTGGCCAACGCCGTACGGTGGGCCGCGCCCCGGCCGCCCGAGACTTCGTACCGCCGCAGGTGGTCAATCAGCCGGCGCCGTTCACCAAAGGTCAGCTGACCGGAGAGGGGGTGGCGCGATGAGCAACGCCGAGAGTTCTGTCCAGCCGATCAGGGCCGGGGTCATCGGCCTGGGCTGGGCCGGTCGCCAGCACATGGCCGCGTACGACAAGGAGGCCGGTGTCGAGCTCGCCGCCCTGGCCGGCATGGAGGCCGGCCCACTCGAGCAACTCGGCGACGAGTACGGCGTGCGCCCCGGAGCACCGCTACGCCGCCTGGCAGGATCTGGTCGCGCACGGCGAGCTGGACGTGGTGAGCATCGCCACGCCCACGGCGTTGCACGCCCCGATCGCCATCTGCTGCGCTCGACGCCGGCCTGCACGTCCTCTCGGAGAAGCCGATGGCCGAGAACAGCGAGGTCGGCCGAACGATGGTGGAGGCGGCCCGCCGCAACGACCGCGTGCTCGACGTCTCGTTCAACCACCGCCGCCGCGGCGACGTGCAGGCGCTGAAGAAGATCATCGACGCCGGGTTGCTCGGCCACATCTACTACGCGAAGGCGGGTTGGCTGCGACGCGAGGGGATCCCCGGGCTCGGCAGTTGGTTCACCCGGGTGGCGACCGCCGGGGGTGGACCGCTGATGGACATCGGCGTGCACATGCTCGACATGGCCTTGCACCTGCTCGGCGAACCGACGGTCACAGCGGCCACCGCGGCGACCTACGCCGAATTCGGGCCGCGGGGCAAGGGCGCCTCGCCGTACGCTTCCACCGGCAAGACCGGGGTCGCGGAGTCGGAGTTCGACGTGGAGGACCTGTCCACGGCGTTCCTCCGGCTGGCCGACGGGCGGCACGCTCCTGATCGAATCCAGTTGGGCGCAGTGGATCCCGCACGACCAGTGCTACGTCGCGGTCTACGGGTCCGACGGCGGCGCCAACATCGAGTGGGGCGGCGAGCCCGTCGAGCCGTACCGGAGGCTGAGCATCTGGACCGAGAAGGAGGGCGTCGCCGCCCAGCTGCATCCCACGGTGCCGCCGGACGGAGGGCACGCCGAAGCCGTCACCGACTTCATCAGCCAGGTGAGGTCGGGGGAGTTCAAGGGTCACGACGGCGCCGAGGCGTTGGTCCGCGCCATCGTGGTCGACGCCTGCTACGCCTCCGCCGAGGCCGGCCGGGAGATCCGCCTCGACTGAGCGCCGCCGTTCCGAGCCTAGGGTGAATTCATGATCACCGGGTTCGAGATCGGGCACCACACGGCTGACGGCGAGGGCTGGCTGACCGGGACGACCGTGATCTCCGCTCCCCGCGGCGCGGTGGGTGGAGTCGACGTCCGGGGCGGGGGCCCGGGAACCCAGGAGACCGATCTGCTCGCCCCGCAGGCCTTGGTGGACCAGGTGGACGCGGTGGTCCTGACGGGCGGCAGCGCGTACGGGTTGGCCTCGGTGGATGGTGTGGTCGCTGGTCTGGAGGCGGCCGGTCGCGGCTTTCCGGTCGGACCCGATCCGGTCCAGGTCGTCCCCATCGTGCCGGCTGCCGTGCTGTTCGATCTGGGCCGCGGCGGCTCCTTCGGCCATCGACCGACGGCGGAGTTCGGGGCCCGGGCGTTGGCGGCGGCCAGCACCGACGACCCGGCCACCGGGTGCGTCGGCGCCGGAACCGGAGCCACCTGTGGCGGCCTCAAGGGCGGCTTCGGCTACGCGGAGTCGAGTGTCGGGCCGGGCCGGGTCGCCGCCGCCGTGGCCGTCAACGCCGCCGGCTCGGCGGTCGATCCGGCCACCGGCCGACTCTGGGCCGACCGGCTCGCCGCGCTGAGCGCCCCTACCGACGCGGAACGCCACACCCTCAACGCCGCGTACGCACAGGCGGCGGCGCCGCCGCTGAACACCACCCTGGGCGTGGTCCTCACCGATCTCACGCTGACCAAGGCGCAGGCCGGCAAGGTCGCCTCGGTCGCCCACGACGGACTGGCGAGGGCGATCCGCCCGGTGCACTCGATGCTCGACGGAGACACGATCTTCTGCCTGTCGTCGGCGCGCATCGGGGCGCCGCCCGATCCGCTGGCCGCCCTCCCCGCCTTCAACGAACTCCTCACCGCCGCGGCCGACGTCTTCGCCGACGCGTGCTTCGTGGCGTTGCTGGCGGCGACCGGGCGAGGCGACTGGCCCTCCTACGTCGACCTGGCCCCGAGCCTGCGCCGCTGACCCGTCTCCGCCGACCCGTCACATCTGCGACGACACGCCGCCGAAACAGCCGAAGATGTGACGGGTCGCGGGAGTGGGGCTGAGATTTCCGCTTACGGCAGCGGCCGGGTTTTCTACACTGGCGCAGGTGAAAGCCCTGCTGCTGGAGAACATCCACCCCGAAGCCGAGCGACTGCTGCGCGAACGCGGCATCGAGGTGTCGACGCAGAAGGGAGCGCTCGACGAGGCCGAGCTCGCCGACGCGCTGACCGGCGTCGATCTCCTCGGTATCCGGTCGAAGACCAACGTGACCGCCAAGGTGCTCGAGACCGCCCCCGACCTGCTGGCCGTCGGCGCCTTCTGCATCGGCACCAACCAGATCGACCTCGCCGCGGCGGGGGAGCAGGGCACCGCGGTGTTCAACGCCCCGTTCTCCAACACCCGCAGCGTGGTGGAGCTCGTCATCGCCGAGATCATCTCGCTGGCGCGCCGGCTGACCGACAAGAACGCGGCGATGCACGCCGGGGTCTGGGACAAGTCGGCCAAGGGCGCCCACGAGGTCCGCGGCCGGACCCTGGGCATCGTCGGCTACGGCAACATCGGGAGCCAGCTGTCGGTGGTGGCCGAGTCGATCGGCATGCGGGTGCTGTTCTACGACGTGGCCGACAAGCTGGCCCTCGGCAACGCCCGCCGCTGCGACAGCCTCGACGAGTTGCTGGCCGAGGCCGAGACGGTCTCTCTCCACGTGGACGGGCGGGCCGGCAACGCAGGGCTGTTCGGCGAGGCGGAGTTCGCGAAGATGCGGTCGCGCAGTCTGTTCCTCAACCTGTGCCGCGGGTTCGTCGTCGATCATGACTCGCTCCGCGAGCATCTGCTCTCGGGACACATCGCCGGGGCCGCCCTGGACGTCTTCGCCGACGAGCCCAACACCGTCGGCGACCCGTTCGTCTCCAGCCTCCGCGGCCTGCCGAACGTGATCTTGACCCCGCACATCGGCGGCTCCACCGAGGAGGCACAGATCGACATCGGGCGCTTCGTGGCGGGCAAGCTCCGCGACTACGCCACCGGCGGCACCACCACGATGTCGGTGAACCTGCCACCCGTGCAGACCGAGACGGGCGACCGCATCCGCATCCTGCACATCCACCACAACGTGCCGGGCGTGCTCGCCACCGTCAACGGCGTGCTCGGCGACGCCGGCGTGAACATCGAGGGTCAGGTGCTCTCCACCCGCGGCGACCTCGGTTACGTGATCACCGACGTCGGCGGCCGCCTCTCGGGCCAGGTGACCGAGCGACTCCGCCTGCTGCCCGAGACCGTGCGCCTCCGCGTCATGGGTTGAGTCCCTGGGCCTGGCGGCACAGCCGCAAGGTCCAGGGTGGGCACCGGGGGTCGCGCTCCAACTCGGCCAGCGTCCACCAGCCAACGGCGCTGAGTTCCTCCGGGGCGGTCACCCTGGGCTCGACGCCGGCGGGCACCTCGGCCACGAAGGTGACCACCACCACCGAGTGCCCGGCGTCGCTCCGGAAGGCCTCGCTGCCCAGGTAGACCAGCGCCACACCGCCAAGATCAACTCCGGTCTCTTCGAGCACCTCCCGCCGGGCGTTGTTCTCCAGGACGTCCGCCTCGAGCAGTGCCGGCTCTGCAGTGGTGATCACGGGGGCCGGTTCGAGGTGGCCTCCGACCAGTCCGACGGTGTCGGGTGCGTGGGCGGCCTTCGGACCCCGTACGGTCAACAGCCAGCGACCGTCTCGATGCAGGGCGACACAGACGTTGACGACAACCGGCTGAGGCTGACTCACCGGTGGCGTCGGCGTCGGAGGATCCGGCTGCTGATCGCGATGCCCACCACCGCACCGAGCAGCACCGGCCAGTACCGCTTCAGCACCACCGGGACCAGCGTGCCGATCATCTGCAGATGCGGCTGGGTCACCTCGACTCGGCGGTGAGTAGACGTAGGGCGCCGTTCGCGGTCCGGGCTGCGTCGAGGTCGAGGCGGATCTTCCAGTCCGACGACGGGAATCTCGATCGTCGGCTCGCCGTCGACCTCGCGCAGATCGGTGGCGAACTCGCCGTCGGTGAACCGGGTCGAGACGCAGTTGACGAACAGGTCGAGCAGCCGGTCGCTGACGTCGGAGATCACCCCGCCGCCGAACTGGGCCGGGCGGCCGGTGATCGACAGGTCCGTCAGCACCTGGATGTCGGTGATGTTGCCGGTCTCGGTGAAGGCGGCGGTCACGGTGGCGGTGGCCGTGCCGTTGCCTCGGCGATCATGACCGCGGGCCCGGACGACCAGGCGCCGCGCAGCCCGGTTGAGCTCGGTGATCGTCGCGGTTCCGTTGTACACCAGGGGAATCGGACCGAACTTGATCTTGACGAACCCGGCGTAGTCGCGGCCGTCGACCTCGGTGATGGTGGCTCCCGGGAAAGCACGGCGCGATCTGGTCGAGCCGGCTGAAGGCGGCCCAGGCGGCGTCCAGCTTGGCCGGCACGGAGAAGCGATGGGTCAGGTTCATGCGCTCATTCTGGCCTGGCCCGCGCACGGCTCCGATCAGTCCGGCTGGTCGTCGGCCCGCTCGGCCCCGGAGAGCCGGGCCAGGACCTCGGCGTGGAGCCGGCCGTTGGTGGCGTACGCACCGGCGCCCAACGGACCCGGCCGACCGTCGAGGTCGGTGAACTGACCACCGGCCTCGCTGACCACGACGGCGCAGGCGGCCATGTCGTACAGCTCCAGCTCGGGTTCGCAGGCGATGTCGACCCCGCCCTCGGCGAGCAGCATGTAGGACCAGAAGTCCCCGTACGCACGTGTCCGCCAGACCGCCCGCAGCAGGTCGACGAACTCCTGGCCCTGCCCGGCGTCGACCCAGCCCGTCCAGCGAGGAGTAGCTGAGGAAGGCGTCGTCGATCGAGGCGACGTCGGAGACGTGGCACTGGGTGGCGTTCATCAGCGACTTGCCGACGTAGGCGCCGTGGCCCCGACTGGCCCACCACCGCCGCCCGAGCGCCGGCGCGCTGACCACGCCGACGACCGCCTCGTCGTTGATCATCAACGCGATCAGGGTGGCCCAGACCGGGACCCCGCGGACGAAGTTCTTGGTGCCGTCGATCGGGTCGATGACCCAGCGCCGCGGACCCCAGCCGGTGTCCTCCATCTCCTCGCCGTGCACCGCGTCCCGAGGTCGGGCCCGCCCGAGGGTCCTGCGCAGCGACCTCCTCGACCGCCGTGTCGGCGTCGCTGACCGGGGAGAGGTCCGGCTTGCTGCGTCACGTGCAGGTCGAGCGCCTTGAAACGGCTCATGGTGATCGAGTCGGCGTCGTCGGCCAGCAGATGCGCGAGCCGCAGGTCGTCGGTCAGGTTCCGGTAGGCGGCATCTGACTCGCTCGGGACGAGCCCTCGGCTTCCTTGCATGGCTCGTCACGCTACTGGCCCGAATCGCAGCATCCGCCGGAACGACTCCAGCCGAGCCGGTGCCAGTTCGCCGCGCGCGACGGCCTCGTCCAGCGCGCATTCGGGCTCGGTGGCGGCGTGCGTGCAACCGCGCGGGCAGTCTCGGACCAGGGCGTCCAGGTCCTCGAAGGCCGACACGATCCGGTCCGGGCGCACGTGACTGAGCCCGAAGGAGCGGACCCCGGGGGTGTCGATCACCCAGCCCGTGCTGTTCGGGCAGCCGCAGGGCGATGGCCGACGTGGAGGTCTGCCGGCCGCGCCCGGTGACGGCGTTGACCGCTCCGATGGCCCGCTTCGCCCCCGGGATCAAGGCATTGACCAGGGTCGACTTGCCGACTCCGGAGTGACCGACGAAAACGCTGCGGCGACCGTCGAGCGTCGATCGCAGGTCGGTCAGGTCGGCGCCGGGCCGGGTCACGGAGATCCGGACACCGAGCGGGGCGTACTGGGCCACCAAGACATCGGGAGCGGCGAGATCGGCCTTGGTCAGGCAGAGCAGCGGAACCAGCCCGGCGTCGTAGCCGGCCACCAGGATGCGGTCGATCATGCCGGTCCGCGGCGGCGGATCGGCCAGGGCGGTGACGATCACCAGTTGGTCGGCGTTGGCCACGATCGGCCGCTCGTACGGGTCGTCGTCGTCCGCGGTTCGCCGCAGCACTGTGCTGCGCTCCTCGACCTCGACGATCCGGGCCAGGGTCCCGGGCTCACCGGAGGTGTCGCCGACGATCCGGACCCAGTCACCGACGATGACCGACGCCCGGCCGAGCTGCCGCGCCTTGGTGGCCGTCACGTCGCGGTCGTCCAGCAGCGTGCGGTAGCGACCGCGGTCGACGGTCACCACGGTGGCGATCTCGGCGGCGCTGTAGTCGGGGCGATCCTTCGTGCGGGGCCGGGTCCGGCGTCGCGGGCGCTCGAACGCGTCGTGTTCGTCGGTACGCAGGTCCCGCGACGTCACGACCCGGCCGACGCCCTGCCGGACCCAGCATCGGAGACCGTGTCGGAGGCCGCGTCGGCGTCGCCCAGCATCCGCGTCCACAACTCGACGAACTCCGGCATGGTCTTGGCCACGCAGCCGATGTCGTCGATCTCGACGTCGTCCACGACGAGCCCGAGCAGCGCACCGGCGTGGGCCATCCGGTGATCGGCGTAGGTGTGCCAGGTCGCCCCGCCGAGCAACCTCGGGTGAATGGTCAGGCCGTCCCGGTTCTCGTGCACGCGTGCGCCCAGCGCCTCCAGTTCGCGGGCCAGCGCGGAGATCCGGTCCGTCTCGTGACCGCGGATGTGCTCGACGCCGTGAATGTGGGTTGTGCCGTCGGCCAGCGCCGCCATCGCCGCCGCCACGGGTACCAGTTCGCTGGCGTGGCTCAGGTTCAGCCGGACACCGTGGATCTCGTCGGTGCCCGCGACGGTCAGGGAGTCGTGCACGCGCGTCACTTGCGCGCCGAACTCCGTCAGCACCTCCCGGATGGCGTCGCCGGCCTGGTGGGTCTCGCGCGGCCAGTTCGGCACGGTGACACTGCCACCGGTGATCGCGGCCGCGGCCAGGAACGGTGCGGCGTTGGCCAGGTCGGGGGTGACCGTGACGTCCCGGGGCGCGATCGGACCGGGAGAGACGCGCCAGTGGCCCGGGCGGGAATCGTCGACGTCGACGCCGCGCTCGCGCAGCATCGCCACGGTCATCCGTAGGTACGGCTCGGACGGGACGGCGTCCCCGACGTGACGAAGGTCCAGGCCGCCGGCGTACCGGGCGCCGGCGAGCAGCAGGCCGGAGACGAACTGACTGGACGCGGCGGCGTCCACGCTCGACCGCGCCACCGGGCAGGTCCGGCCGGCCCGTGAGGCTGAACGGCAGGCCGGTCGCGTCGTCGTCGACCACGGCGCCCAGGCCACGCAGCGCCTCGAGCAGGGGAGCCATCGGCCGCGCGTACGCCTGCTCGTCGCCGTCGAAGGCGACGGCACCCGGGGCCAGGGCCGCGATCGGCGGCACGAACCGCATCACGGTGCCGGCCAGGCCGCAGTCGATCGTGCCGCCCGCCGCGAACTCCGGCGGCGGCGTCACGCGCCAGCTGCCGGCTTCCTCGTCGATCTCGACGCCGAGCGCGCGCAGCGCCGCCCGCATCAGCTGGGTGTCGCGCGCCTCCAGACCGTTGACGATGGTCGAGGGCCCGGACGCCAGGGCGGCCAGCACCAGCGCCCGGTTCGTCTCCGACTTCGATCCCGGCACGTGCACGGTGGCCCGGATCGGGTCGTTGGCGATGGGCGCCGGCCAACGCCCCGACGGTCCAGTGGGGGGAGAGGTGCTCGACACGCCCGCGAGTCTAACGGGATTGGTTGATGCCCAGACCTTGTCGAAGGGCTACGTCACGTGGCTCCGATGCGTGGCAGCGTACGGCTGTCAATCCGCTCGAAAAGTGACCGCACGCTGCCACCGTTGCTCCTGCTCGGCTCAGTTCTCGCCCAGGTTGATGTTCTTGGAGACCTTGTCGCCGCGCTTCCTCGCGGCCTTCTTGGCCGCGGCGGCCTGCTTGACGGCGTCCTTCTTGGCATTGGGCGGCGTCCTTCTGAGCTTGCTTCGCCGCGGCGGCGGCGGCCTTCTTGGACTCCTCCAGCTGCTTCGCGGCCGTTACCTGGGCGGCCTTGAGTTGCTTCGCGGCCTGCTTCCTGGCCTTGCGGCTGGTGGCGACGACGGCGCCGGCCAGCGCGGCTCCGCCGGCGAGCGCACCCTCGACCAGGTCCTGGCTCTGGTCCGCGATCTTCTTGCTGGCCTTCTTGGTGTCTCGGGCCAGCGACTGCCCACCCTTCGTGGCGCGGTAGCCGATCGACGGCCGGCCCTCGGTGTCCCGGGAGGCGAGCAGGACGCCGCCGAGCAGACTCACGTTCTTGAGGAAGTGGGAGCGGTCGCGGTCGCGCTCCTCCTCGGTCTCCCGGGTCCAGAACGGGTGCTTGGCCAGCGTGGCCGGCACCAGCGTCACGGCAAGGACGAGGGCGCCGAGCCGACGCCCCTTGCCGGTCGCCAGGGCGAGTCCGCCGACCAGCTGCAGGACCCCGTTGATCCGGATCAGCGTGACCGGATCCTCGGGAATGGAGCTGCTGACCTGTTCCGGGGCGTACTGCTTCACCGTCGGTACGACGCGATCGACCAGCGGCTCGGCGTCCGGCACCAGAGCTTCGGGGTCGCGGAGGGCCTTGACACCGCTGGCGACGAAGTACGAGGCGAGCATGGTCCGGGCAGCGAAGCGCAACAAGGTCATAGGGATATTCCTACCGCATGCTGAACCGGCGCCGACGGGGCGCCGCTCGGTCGACTGGTCTGTCCCGCGGTTGTCACTGGCCCTGGGATAGCGTCGAGGGCATGTGCGGGCGGTACGCAGCGTCGGCTTCGGCGGACGATCTCATGGAGGAATTCGACATCGACGAGATCCTCGGCAACCTTCCGGAGCCGGACTACAACGTGGCGCCGACCGTCGCCGTCCCGGCGGTGCTGGAGCGGATGTCCAAGTCCGACCAGACCGTCCGCCGGCGCCTCAGTCCGCTCACCTGGGGTCTGGTGCCGTCGTGGGCGAAGGACCGCAAGATCGGCTCCAAGATGATCAACGCCCGGGTCGAGTCGGTGGCCGAGAAGCCGGCCTTCCGGAAGGCCTTCAGCGCGCGCCGGTGCCTGCTGCCGGCCGACGGCTTCTACGAGTGGTACAGCCCGGAGGCGGCCGAGCGCCCTCGGGACGCCGGCCGGAGAGCAAGAAGGCGAAGAAGCAGCCGTTCTTCATCCATCGCGCCGACGGCGGGTTGCTGGTGATGGCCGGCCTGTACGAGATCTGGCGGGACCCGACCAAGGACCGCGAGGACGACACTGCCTGGCTGCGCACCTGCACGGTGATCACCACCGAGGCGACCGACGCGGCCGGGCACATCCACGACCGGATGCCGATGATCATCCGCAAGGAGTCCTACGACGCCTGGCTCGATCCGCAGCTGACCGACACCGACGAGGCGATGCGACTGCTCGCGGTGACCGACGCTGCGGCCCTGGAGGCCTACGCCGTGTCGACCGCGGTCAACAGCGTGGACAACAACGACCCGTCGCTGCTGGAGCCGCTCGCCGAGACCGACGACGACCAGCTGTTCTGAGGCCGGCACCCAGCCACCGATGGACACCCGGATCGTCGACATCAGCCACGCCGGAGGGCCCCGGCCGGCTCTTCGTCGACGCGGCGGAGACGCCGACGGCGACCCTGCTGCTCGGTCACGGCGCCGGCGGGGGCGTGACGGCGCCGGATCTGGAGCTGCTGGCCCGTCGGCTGCCGGGTTCCGGGACGACCGTGATCCGCTTCGAGCAGCCCTGGCGGACGGCCGGTCGCCGCGTCGCGGTGCCGCCGCCTCGGCTCGACGTCGGCTGGCGCGCTGCCGTCCAGGTCGTGCTCCCCAGGCGTCGAGGGACCGCTGCTCTTCGGCGGCCGGAGTGCCGGCGCCCGGGTGGCCTGCCGGACCGCCGGCGAGTTCGCCGTCGCCGGCGTCGTCTGCCTCGCTTTCCCGCTGCACCTGCCCGGTCGCCCGGACAAGTCCCGGGCTCCGGAGCTGCTGACGCCGACCGTGCCGCGGCTCGTCCTGCAGGGGACCAAGGACACCTTCGGCAGCGCCGGACGAGATCCGGGCGAGCCTGCCGCCGGGGACTCCGGGGTGGTCGTCGTCGAGCTGCCGGGTGCCGACCACGGCTTTCGGCTGCCCAAAGGCTCGAGCTTCACCCCCGCGCAGCTGCGGGAGCGGATCGTCGTCTCGGTCGGTCAGCTGATCGCTGCGGTCACGCGGGAATAGCGCCGCGGAGCCGACGTTGTAGCTCGTATGCAGGCAGCCGTCGTCGAGGCCCCCAAGGCCACCGCATCTGTGCCTGAGCTTCCGCCGGTACTCTCGTACGTGATGATCCTCCCGACGACTCCGGCCGAATCCGACGCCGATCTGCAGACCACGCCCCCCGAATCCGTGGAGTCCGACGCGACGACCGTGTCGGCGGTCGACGTGTCGAACGAGACCGACGAGGAGCGGGACGCCCGCTTCACCTCCGAGGCCCTGCCGTACCTCGACCAGCTCTACGCCGCGGCCCTGCGGATGACCCGCAACCCGGCCGACGCCGAGGACGTGGTGCAGGAGACCTACGCGAAGGCGTACGCGTCGTTCCACCAGTTCACGCCCGGCACGAACCTGAAGGCCTGGCTGTACCGGATCCTGACCAACACCTACATCAACTCCTACCGCAAGAAGCAGCGGCAACCGCAGCTCTCCGACGGGGAGAACGTCGAGGACTGGCAGCTGGCTCGGGCGGAGTCGCACACCTCGGGCGGCTTGAAGTCGGCCGAGACCGTCGCCCTGGAGCATCTGCCCGACAGCGACGTCAAGGAGGCGCTGCAGCAGTTGGCGCCGGACTTCCGGCTGGCCGTGTTCCTGGCCGACGTGGAGGGCTTTTCGTACAAGGAGATCGCCGAGATCATGGGGACGCCGATCGGGACGGTCATGTCGCGGCTCAACCGCGGCCGGACGCAGATGCGCAATCTGTTGAGCGACTACGCGCGTGAGCGTGGCCTGTTGCGGCGGGAGGAGAGCCGAGCATGAGCCGGCAGCGCGAGCGCCACCAAGGAAGAGTGCGCGCACACGCTCGAGCGGGTCTACGAGTTCTTGGACCACGAGCTGGACACCGCGAGCGCCGAGACGATCCGGCAGCACCTCGCCGCCTGCGAGCCCTGCCTGGACACCTACGACCTCGAGCAGATGGTCAAGTCCCTGATCCGCCGCAGCTGCGGCGGCGACGTCGCCCCGGCGCAACTCCGTACCCGCGTGATGGTCTCGATGACCACCGTCTGGCGCCAAGCTCTCTGACCCGCGACCCGTCACATCTTCGGCCCTTTCGGCGGCGTGTCGCAGCAGATGTGACGGGTCGGCGAGCGATGCGCACTGGGCGCGGGCGCTATCGGCGGACCCGCTCGGCGGTCAGGCGTTGGGCCGCTTGCCGTGATTGGCGCTCTTCTTGCGACGGGCACGACGCTTGCGTCCAGTCTTGGCCATCGGTGTCCTCCTCGACTAACAGTGCAGGTGCCCGCCTGGCGGCGGGCACGGCCGTCCATTCTGCCAGACTGCGCGACCCGTCAGATCTGCGGCGACACGCCGTCGAAACAGCCGAACGATGTGACGGGTCGGGATGGTCGCTCGGGCCCGGATAGGGTGTGGTGATGCCCTCGATGTCCGACGTCATCGTCGAGCACACCGGCGCTCGACCGAGGGCGAGCACCAGTGGCTGCGGTTGCTGGTCTCGGAGTGGCAGTTGCTGGCCGATCTCTCCTTCTCCGATCTGGTGCTCTGGGTGCCGGACACCGACGAGAACGTCTACTGGGCGGCCGCGCAGATCCGTCCCACCACCGGGCCGACCGCGCTGCTGGACGACGTGGTCGGGGACCTCATCGCCTACTCCCCGGAGCATCTCGTCTCCGAGGCCTTCCTGTCCCAGCGAGATCACCCAGACCAGCGCCGGCAAGCTGGGGGCCGGCATGCCCGGTCGACACCCACGCCATCCCGGTGCGTGTTCGGCGACCGGGTCGATCGCCGTGGTGGAACAGCACACCAACCTGCTGGGCATCCGCGAACCCAGCTCCCTCGAGCGCGCCTACCTGGACGCGGCCGCCGACCTGGCCGAGATGGTGTCGGTGGCCGCGTTCCCGATCGCCGGCGATCTGTTCGACCCGAGCATCAATCCTCGGGTCGGGGACGGGTTCATCCGGCTGGACGCCGACGGCAACGTCGATCTACGCCAGCCCGAACGCGCTGAGTGCCTACCGCCGGCTCGGTCTGATCGGCGATCTCGTCGACGAGCACCTGGCCACGTTGACCGCGAAACTGCTGCCTCCACCGAGCGGACCGGTGGACGATTCGGTTCAGTCGGTGCTGTCCGGACGCATCGCCCGACGCGCCGAGGCGGTCGCCGGCAGCGCCCACCTGCTGCTGCGCTCGGTACCGCTGCCTCAGCGGACGAGCGCGGCACGGCGCCATCGTGCTGTGCCGTGACGTCTCCGATCTGCGCAGCAAGGAACGGGAGCTGGTCACCAAGGACGCGACGATCCGCGAGATCCACCACCGGGTGAAGAACAACCTGCAGACGGTGGCCGCGCTGCTGCGGATGCAGGCCCGCCGGATCGACTCGGCCGAGGCCCAGATCGCCCTGAACGACGCCATGTCCCGCGTCGCCGCGATCGCCATCGTGCACGAGACCTTGTCCCAGGCCTTCGACGAGGTGGTGGACTTCGACCGGGTGGCCGACGGGCTGCTGCGGATGGTGGCCGACGTGGCCGCGACCGGGACGGGGGTCACGGCCGTACGGGTCGGCAGTTTCGGTGAGGTCTCCGCCGATCTGGCGACCAGCCTGTCGATGGTGGTCACCGAGCTGTGCCAGAACGCGGTCGAGCACGGACTGGCCGACCGCAGCGGTGAGGTCCGCGTCGTTCCGACCGTCATCGACGGCTGGCTCCGGGTCGAGATCACCGACGACGGAGTTGGGACTGCCGGCCGACTTCGACTGGCGGTCGTCTCGCAGCCTGGGTCTGTCGATCGTGAGCACTCTCGTCGCGGAGTTGGAGGGCGATTTCGCGCTGGACGCCAATCCGGAGGGCTCGGGAACACGGGCAACCCTGGAGATTCCTCTGGACGGCTATCGCCGCCGCTGAGCGTCGGACGATCGATCGACCGCCTCCACCGCCGGCAGGGAAACAGGAAACGCGGAACGCCGGGCCAAGCCCGGCGTTCGAAGGTCAATGCTGAGTGTCGCTGCCCGATCCGGGCGAGACGCTCAGGCCGTACGGATCCTCGCGCGAGCGGCGCGACGCTTGAGCGCTCGGCGCTCGTCCTCGCTCAGACCGCCCCAGACTCCGTGGTCCTGACCGGCCTCGAGCGCCCATTGCAGGCAGGCGTCGCGGACGTCGCAACGTCGGCACACCTGCTTGGCCTCCTCGATCTGGAGCAGAGCCGGACCTGTGTTCCCGATGGGGAAGAACAGCTCCGGATCTTCGTCCAGGCAGGCGGCCTTGTGGCGCCAATCCATGGCGTCATCACTCCTTAACTCGGCACTCGGGCGTCCCGGGGGGACCCCGAACCATGCATGAAGAATCGGGTCCTCTACACTGATCGCCCGGGCCTCGAGAACCAACCCTTTCAAGTATCGGCGGCCAACACAAGACTCTGCGGCGTTGGTTCGCTCACACTTTCACGCTGCGTGAGACAACCTCAGTTCGGCCTCGCGTACCCTGTCACACCGAAACCAAACACGTAAGCTCGAATCCGTGCCCGGGCTCGCGATCTCGGCCGGCGACGCCGGCGTTAGGCCTAGCCGCAGCCTTGTTGGGTCTGCTCGGCGCGGCGGCGGTCGTTTTCGCGGCTATGCAGATCGCCGCCACCAACCCGAACCGGCCGGTGGTCGGCATCGGGACAGCGCTGCTGCTGCTGGGCTACGGGGCGCTGCTGTTCGCGATGGCCCGCGGTGTCTGGCGCGGGCGTCGCTGGAGCCGTGGACCGGCGGTCGCCATGTCCTTGATCCAGCTGCCGGTGGCGTCGAGCTTCGCCGGCGGCGCAGACCTGGTGGGTCGCCTGGCCCTGGCCGCCGTCTCGCTCACGGTGCTGGTCTGTCTCCTGCTGCCCGTCCTCGACGGCCGCCTTGGTATCGAAGACAACCGATCAAACAACCGATCGAACAACCGATCAGGCAACCGATCAGGCAACCGATCAGGCAGCGCCCGACCGGCCGGAAACCGCCGACTAGGACGACCTAGACGTCGACCGCGCGGACCGACTCCTCCTCGCGGCGCAGTTCGGCCTCCTGCTCGTGCTTGACCCGGCGGCAGGAAAGTCCTCGTCCGTTCCTCCTGCGGCTTGACCAGCACCTCTCCCGGCGGGCCCTCCTCGACCACGACGCCGGGTCCATGAACACCACTCGGTCGCACACCTCCCGGGCGAAGCCCATCTCGTGGGTGACCACGATCATCGTGGTGCCCTCCGACGCGCCAGCTCGCTCATGACCTTCAGCACCTCGCCGACCAGCTCGGGGTCGAGGGCCGAGGTGGGCTCGTCGAACAACATCAGTTCGGGCTTCATGGCCAGGGCGCGGGCGATCGCGACCCGCTGCTGCTGACCGCCGGACAGCTGTGAGGGGTAGAACGACGCCCGGTCCGACCAGACCGACCAGCTCCAGCAGATCGTCGGCCTCCTGGCGAGCGCCGCGCCTTGCGCATCCCCTTGACCTTGGTCGGCGCCTCGATGACGTTCTCCAGGGCCGTCATGTGCGGGAACAGGTTGAACCGCTGGAACACCATCCCGATCCGGGACCGCTGCCGGGCGATGTCGGAGTCCTTGCGGACGTGCAGCTTCCCGTTGCGCTCCTCGATGCCGATCAGCTCGCCGCCGACCCAGATCCGGCCGCCGGTCAGAGTCTCCATCTGGTTGATCAGCCGCAGGAAGGTGGTCTTGCCCGAGCCGCTGGGACCGAGCAGGCAGACCACCTCACCCGGGTCGACCTCGAGGTCGACGCCCTTGCAGCACCTCGTTGCGGCCGAAGGACTTGATCACGTTGACGGCCCGGACCAGGGGCTCGTCGCCTGTCCGGGCCGTGCTGCTCAATGTGCACCTCCGGCCGCGAGACCCTTGGCCACCTCGGCCTTGGCGGAGTCCGTACGGGCGCCGAAGCCCCGCCCGAACCGGCGTCTCCAGGTAGGACTGCCCGACCATCAGGACGCTCGAGGCGATCAGGTAGTACAGCGTCGCCGCCACCAGCACCGGGAATACCTGGAACGTCCGGGTGCCGATGGCCTGGCAGCTGGAAGAACAGCTCGGTGCCGACCGGGATGGCCAGCAACAGCGAGGTGTCCTTGAGCATGGCGATGGTCTCGTTCCCGGTGGGCGGGACGATGACCCGCATCGCCTGGGGCAGCACGATCCGCCGCATCGCCTTGCCACGACTCATGCCGAGCGCCTGGGCCGCCTCCATCTGACCCTTGTCGACGCTGAGGATGCCGGCCCGCGCGATCTCGGCCATGTACGCGGCCTCCGACGCGGCCAACCCGATCACCCCGCCGACCAGCCCGACGAACAAGGTGTTGGCGTCGAGGGTCACGAATCGCCAGGTCGCCCGAAAGTCCGAGCCAGTCGATGATCAGCCAGTCGAACGGGACCCCGAGGGCGATGCCCTGCTGGAAGAGGATGCCCAGGGCGCCCATGATCGTCAGCAGCACGTACCGCGGAATGGCCCGGAAGAACCAGGTGTACACCCAGGAGACGGCCTCGAGCACGGGATTGTCGGACAACCGCATCACCGCGAGGATCACGCCCAGCAGCACGCCGAAGACCATCGACAAAACGGTGACAAGGATCGTGCCCTTCAGAAGCCCTCGATGACCGGAGCCTGGTTCATCGCCTCGAAGACGCAGC
This sequence comes from uncultured Actinomycetota bacterium, assembly GCA_963789345.1. GTDB lineage: Bacteria > Actinomycetota > Actinomycetes > Propionibacteriales > Propionibacteriaceae > Microlunatus. Next base: position 197,965 of record CAWBKR010000007.1, read on the forward strand.
GGCCAGTTGAACGCGGGATTGAAGATCAGCAGATGCAGCAACATCGCGGTCAGCACCGCGAGCACGGCGATGGCCACCCACCGACCGGGGTGCCGGACCGGCACGGCGTGGATCACGCCCGGCCGGTCGCCGCTGACCTCCGGGGCCCGCACGGCCGTGGTCACGACGGATTGACCGCGAAGTCGGAGATAGCGCCCTGCTGCACACCCCACTTCTCCAGCGCGGCCTTGTACGCACCGTCGGCGTCGACCTCCTTCAGCGCTTGGACGATGGCATCGGCGAACTCGGTCTCGGCCTTCGGCACCACGTATCCGTACGGCGCCGCTTCGTAGATGTCACCGAGCGCCTCCAGCTTGCCCCCGGACTGCTTGATCGCGTACGCAACCACCGGCGAATCGGCCAGCATGGCGTCGGCCTTGCCGGTGATCACGGCGTTGGTGGCCTGACTCTGATCCTTGAACGACAAGATGTTGATCTCGTCGCCGCCGCACTTCTTCTGCCGGACCGGTAGGTCGTCGGTCTGCTGCACCGTGCCGGTCTGGACCGCGACGGTCTTGCCGCACGCGTTGCCGGGGTCGACCCCCTTCGGATTGCCGGCGGCCGTGCCCCACTGGGTGCCGGCCGAGAAGTAGCTCACCATGTTGACCTGCTTCTTGCGCTCGTCGTTGATGGTGAACGAGGAGATCCCGATGTCGTACTTCTTGCCGTTGACGCCGGTGATGATCGAGGAGAAGTCGGCCGGCTGCCACTCGGTCTTGACCCCGAACTTCGCGGCCACGGCGTTGAACACGTCCACGTCCATGCCCTGAACCGTCTTGCCGTCGCCGGCCAGGAACTCGTTGGGGGCGTAGGTGGCGTCCGTACCGATCTTGATCACGCCGGCGCTCCTGATGCTCTCCGGCAACTTGCTGGCCAGCTCGGTGTTCTGGCTGACCGACGGGGCCGGGGCGGAGCCGCCGGCGCCGGGATCACCACTCAGCGAGCTCGAACCACACGCGCTCAGGACCAGAGCACTCAACGCGGAGACGGCCACCGCGGCCGCGTGCTGCTTCTTCATTTTCGTTCCCTCCCAAACGATTCGCGGCCCGGTTTCGGTGACGCCGGGCTACAGGGGATCCTGACACGCGATGGCCGAAAGAGCCGAGTCCGGACGGACCTTCGGAACACGATTGCAACGTCGGGTCGCCTCAGCGCATGCGCCTTGCCCCGCCGGAGGGGGTGGCCGCGAAGTGTTTCGGCTCGCGGTGGCCCGCACGCGAAAAACGCCGGTAGATCTCGTCTGCCACGGGCTCGACCTGTCCCGCGGGCACCAGTGCGATCACGCAACCACCGAACCCGCCACCGGTCATCCGGGCCCCGATCGCCCCGGCCTCGTGTGCCGTTTCGACGGCCAGGTCCACGGTCGGCACGGTGATCTCGAAGTCGTCGCGCATGGAGGCGTGCGAGGCGTCCAACAGGGGAGCCAGGTCGGCGAGCCGGCCAGCGATGAGGAGCTCGGCAGCCTGCTGCACCCGGACGTTCTCGGTGACGACGTGGCGGACTCGCCGTCGCATCACGTCGTCCGGCAGCGCCGCCAGTGCGGCGTCGAGGTCGTCGATGTCACGCAGTGCGGACACGCCCAGCAGCGCGGCCGCCACTTCGCAGGTGGCCCGGCGGTCGGCGTACTCGCTGTCGACCAGCGCGTGCGGCGTGTTCGTGTCCAGGACGAGGATCTCGAGCTCAGCCTGTGCGAGACCGACCGGCACCTGCCGGAAGTCGAAGCTGCGGCAATCGAAGAAGAGCGCGTGCCCTTCCACGCAGAGTGTCGAGGCGGCCTGGTCCATCAGTCCCGTCGGTGCCCCGACGAACTCGTTCTCGCAGCGTCGGGCCAGTTTGGCCCGGTCGAGCGGCTCGATCGACAGATCGTTGAGGTCGGCCAGCGTGGCCAACGTCGCGCACTCGAGCGCCGCGGACGACGAGAGGCCCGCCCCGATCGGCACGTCGGAGCTGAGCACCAGGTCCGCACCCGCGATCCTGTGGCCGTCGGCGTCCAGGGCCCACACCACCCCGGCGACGTAAGCCTGCCAGCCCTTCATGCCCGGTTGGAGATCGGTCGAGGCGAAGGTCTCGGTGCTGGACTCGTTCAGCGACGTGACCCGCCAGAGACCGTCGTCGCGGGGGGCAGCGGCGACCACGACCCGCTGCTCGAGCGCGAACGGCATGACGAAGCCGTCGTTGTAGTCGGTGTGCTCTCCGATGAGATTCACCCGCCCGGGAGCCGCCCAGACCCCATCGGGCGTCCCGCCCGTCTGCTCGGTGAAGGCTCGAACCAGAGTGTCCACCGCGTCGGAACTCACGACGTGCACTTTAGCCATCCGTGTCGAAGACTGAGGCTGGCCGTTCGACGTCACGGTACAACGGTCCTCATAGGAAAGGAATCACGATGACTTCGACCCCCGCAACGACCGGCTACGTGGCGGTGAACGGCCTCGAGATGTACTACGAGATCCACGGTGAGGACAAGGGCGGCAGCCGCCCGCTCGTGCTGTTGCACGGTGCGTTCTCGGCCACCGACTCCTCGTTCGGCGATCTCATTCCCGGACTCGCCGAGGGTCGCCGGGTTGTCGCCGTCGATCTCCAGGCGCACGGGCGGACGGCCGACATCGACCGGCCGCTGACGTACGAGAACCTGGCGTCGGACGTCGCCGCCGCGATCGAGAAGCTGGGACTCGGACCGGCGGATCTCTACGGCTACAGCATGGGGGCCTTTGTCGCCCTCCAGGTGGTTCTCCGTTACCCGGAGCTCGTACGCAAGCTCGTGTTCATGTCGGCCACCTACAACCTCAGCGGTGTCCACCCCGGCCTGATGGACGGGCTGGGGGAGATGACCCCCGACATGATGCACGGTTCGGTGTGGCACGAGGAGTATCTGCGGATCGCGCCGCGGCCCGAGGACTTCAACACGCTGTTCGCGAAGAAGACCGAGTTGGACCGCGGCGTCCAAGACGTCCCGTCCGAGACTCTCCAAGCGATGACGGCGCCGACGCTGGTCATCATCGGCGACTCCGACCTGGTGCGCCCCGAGCACGCCGTGGAGATGTTCCGACTGCGCGGGGGCGGCGTCTTCGGCGACATGCCACCCGGGATGCCGGACTCCCAGCTCGCCATCGTGCCGGGTGCGTCGCACGTGACGATCCGTGAGCGTGCCGAGCTGCTCGTGCCGATGGTCGCGCGGTTCTTGGACGGCGCCGCGCCACCGGAGTGATGACCGGCGCGGTGCCGTTAGGGTGCCTTCATGCTCGCCGCCTACGCCGCGCGGGTCGAACCGCAGGCGCCGCTCGACGCGCTCGAGGTCGGCGACATCCAGCCGGGGGAGACTCCGGCGGACTGGGTCGTGGTCCAGGTCCGAGCAGCCGCGTTGAACCATCACGACGTCTGGTCGTTGCGCGGTGTCGGACTCTCGGCCGCCGGTTTGCCGATGATCTTGGGCTGTGATGCGGCGGGCGTGACGGCGGAGGGCCGGGAGGTGATGGTCTATCCGGTGATCACCGATCCACGGTTCGCCGGGACGGATCCGACGCTCGACCCGAAACGGTCGTTGTTGTCCGAGCGCTACCCGGGCGCGTTGGCGACCTCCGTACGGGTGCCGGAACGCAACCTGGTCGACAAGCCGGCCGAGCTGTCCTTCGTCGAGGCCGCCTGTCTGCCGACCGCCTGGTTGACCGCGTATCGGATGTTGTTCGGGGCCTCCGGGCTGAAGCCCGGGCAGACGGTGCTGGTCCAGGGCGCCGGCGGAGGGGTCGCCACCGCGTTGGTGATCTTGGCCCGGCAGGCCGGCCTGCGGGTCTGGGTGACCTCGCGCGATCCGGCCCGGGCCGAGCGGGCGGTGGAGCTGGGCGCCCACGCCGGCTTCGCGTCGGGTGCCCGACTGCCGGAACGGGTGGACGCCGTGATGGAGACGGTCGGCGCGGCGACCTGGTCGCACTCGATCAATGCGCTCCGGCCGGGCGGCACCCTGGTGATCAGCGGCGCCACCTCCGGCGCCGAGCCGACCAGGGCCGAGTTGACCAAGATCTTCTTCAAGCCGCTGCGGGTGATCGGCTCGACGATGGGCAGCCGAGAGGACCTCGCCGCCCTCGCAGCCATGCTGGTCGCCACCGGTGCGCGCCCGGTCATCGACCGCGTCCTGCCGCTGGCCGAAGCCCGTACAGGATTCGCGGTTATGATCGACGGCCGCGTCTTCGGCAAGATCGTCTTCGAGCCGTGATCAGCTCGTCCGGTCCTCATCAGTGCGTTTGGACCCTTTGGCCGTCTGGACCCAGCCAGACCGACAGCGACCACCCCCGATCCGACCCCGCGCACATCCACACCCCTTTGTCGGATCCACACCCGATCGAGAGGGTGTGGATCCGACAAAGGGGTGTGAGTGCGCCCGGAGGCGCTCAGCCCTCGTCGTCGAGGCGGGCCAGCCAGGTGGCGAGCCGCTCCACCGGGCACCTCGAACTCCGGATTCAGGTCGACGAACGTACGCAGCTGGTCAGCGAGCCACGCAAGGGTGACCTCGTCGTCACCCCTGCGTGACTCGAGCTCTTCGATCCCCCGATCAGTGAAGTACACCTGCGCCTAGTCCTGCGCGAACGCGGCCTTGATCAACTCGCGCTGCTGGGACTGATGGACACCGGCCGATCCAACCGACGGGGCCGAGGAGGCTGACCGGGTGACCTTGGTCAGCGTCCAGGATCGATCCTCGTCGACCTCGGCGAGCGCCGGCAGGAGGTTGAGCGCCATGTGCGGCCACGCCCCTTGGTTCTCCGCCTCGTCCTGCACCCAGCGCAGTTCGGTGGCGTTGGGATACTTCGCGAGCTCCGCGACGAGCGTCCGCTTCGGCAGCGGATAGAGCGACTCGATCGAGAAGATCGGCAGGGTGTCCTCCTGGCCCGCCGAGGCCCGGCCGGCCAGCAGGTCCCAGCGCACCTTGCCCGAGCACAGTACGACGGTCGTCACCTTGTCGGGGTCACCCGCCGGATCGGTGAGCACGGGTCGCCACCCTCCTTCGGTGAAGTCCACCGGATCGGAGACCGCCGACTTGTTCCGGAGCATGGACTTCGGGGTCATGACGACCAGGGGCCGATGGATCTCCCCGAGCGCCTGTTGCCGGAGCATGTGGAAGTGGCTGGCCGGTGTCGACGGCTGGCAGATGGTGATCGAGTTCTCGGCCGACAGCTGCAGCCAGCGCTCGAGCCGCGCGGAGGAGTGGTCCGGGCCCTGACCCTCGTAACCGTGGGGAAGCAGCAGGACGACGCCGGATTTCTGCGTCCACTTCGCCTGACCCGGAGGAGATGAACTCGTCGATGATGGTCTGCGCGCCGTTGGCGAAGTCCCCGAACTGGGCCTCCCACAGCACCAGCGCCTCCGGCCGGGCCACCGAGTAGCCGTACTCGAAGCCCATCGCCGCGAACTCGCTGAGCAGGGAGTCGAAGATGTGGAACCGGCCCTGGTGGTCGTCGAGGTGCTTGAGCGGCACCCAGGACTCGCCGGTCACCCGGTCGACCACCGACGCGAAACGCTGGACGAACGTCCCGCGGCGGCTGTCCTGGCCGGTGAGCCGGACGGTCCGGCCCTCGATCAGGAGCGACCCGAACGCCAGGATCTCCGCGGTCGCCCAGTCGATCGGTCCCTGGGTGATGGCGGCCGCCCGACGCTGCAGCTGCGGCATCACCTTGGGGTGGACGGTGAAGCCGTCCGGGAAGGTGGTGTGGGAGTCGGCGATCTTCTTCAGCGTCTCGATCGAGATGGCCGTGCCGTGCTTCGCCCCGAACTTGGCCGGGTACTCCGGCACGGGCCGGTACTTGCGGTCCTGCTCGGCGATCGGTGCGTTCGCGTCGCGGACCTCCTTGAACACGCTCTCCAGTCGCTGCTGGAAGCGCTTCATGACCTCTTCGGCGTCCTCGACCGCGATGTCGCCGCGACCGATGAGCGCCTCGGTGTAGAGCTTGCGGACCGACCGCTTCTTCTCGATCAGGTCGTACATCAGCGGCTGGGTGAAGCTCGGGTCGTCGCCCTCGTTGTGGCCGCGGCGGCGGTAGCAGACGATGTCGATGACGACGTCCTTGTTGAACTCCTGCCGGAAGGCGAAGGCCAGCCGGGCCACCCGGATGCAGGCCTCCGGGTCGTCACCGTTCACGTGGAAGATCGGCGCCTGGATCATCCGCGCCACGTCGGTGCAGTACATCGAGGAGCGCGACTCGGTCGGCGAGGTCGTGAAGCCGACCTGGTTGTTGACGATCACGTGGATGGTGCCGCCCGTACGGTAGCCGCGCAGCTGGGACAGGTTGAGCGTCTCCGCCACGACGCCCTGCCCGGCGAAGGCGGCGTCGCCGTGGATGAGGACCGGGAGCACCGGGAAGTCCTCGCCGCGATCGAGGATGTCCTGCTTGGCCCGGGCGATGCCCTCCAGCACGGGGTTGACGGCCTCGAGGTGACTAGGGTTCGCGGCGACGGAGGTCTTGACCGTGTTGCCCGCGAGCGAGGTGAACTGGCCGTCGGCGCCGAGGTGGTACTTCACGTCCCCGGACCCCTGCACGGTCCGCGGGTCGATGTTGCCCTCGAACTCGCGGAAGATCTGCGCGTACGACTTGCCGACCACGTTGGCGAGCACGTTCAGCCGGCCGCGGTGCGGCATGCCGACGCAGACCTCCTCGAGTCCGAGGTCGGCGGCCTGCTCGCAGATCTCGTCGAGCAGCGCGATGGCGGACTCGCCACCCTCCAGGCTGAACCGCTTCTGCCCGACGAACTTGGTCTGCAGGAAGGTCTCGAAGATCTCCGCCTCGTTGAGCTTGTCGAGGATCCGCAGATGCTCTTCGCGAGGCAGTGACTCGTGCGGCCGCTCGACCCGGTCCTGGATCCACTTGCGCTGACTCGGCTCCTGGATGTGCATGTACTCCAGGCCGATCGTGCGGCAGTAGGAATCGCGCAGGATGCCGAGGATCTTCCGCATCTTCATCAGGCCCTGGCCGCCGCCGAAGGAACCGGTGGCGAACTCGCGGTCCAGGTCCCACAGGGTCAATCCGTGGGACTGCACGTCGAGGTCGTGGTGCCGCCGCTGCCGGTACTCGAGCGGGTCGGTGTCGGCCATCAGGTGCCCGCGGACCCGGTAGGCGTTGATCATCTCCATGATCCGGGCCTGCTTGGGGACCTGGTCCTCGTGGTCGGTGCTGATGTCCTGCGCCCAGCGGATCGGCTCGTACGGGATGCGGAGCGCCCCGAAGACGTCGTCGTAGAAGCCGTCCTCACCGAGCAGCAGGGCGTGCAACCGGGCGAGGTACTGACCGGATTGTGCCCCCTGGATGACCCGGTGGTCGTACGTGGAGGTCAGCGTCATCACCTTGGAGACGCTCATGTCGGAGAGCTTGTCCGGGTCGGAGCCCTGGAACTCCGGCGGATACTCCATCGACCCGACACCGATGATCGCGCCCTGACCCTGCATCAGGCGAGGCACCGAGTGGTTGGTGCCGATGGTTCCCGGGTTGGTCAGGGTGATCGTGGTGCCGGCGAAGTCCTCGACGGTGAGGTTGTTGCCTCTCGCCTTCTTGACCATGCTCCTCGTACGCCGCCCAGAACTGGGCGAAGTCGAGGTTCTCGCAGCTCTTGATGCTCGGCACGAGCAGCTGGCGGGTGCCGTCGGGCTTCGGCATGTCGATGGCGAGGCCGAGGTTGACGTGACGGGGCACCACCATGGTCGGCTTGCCGTCGATGACGTCGTAGCCGTTGTTCATCTCCGGATGGGTCCTGAGCGCCTGCACCATCGCGAAACCGATCAGGTGCGTGTACGACACCTTGCCACCGCGGGCCCGCCGCAGATGGTTGTTGATCACCACGCGCTGGTCGATCAGCAGTTTCACGGGCAGCGAGCGGACGCTGGTTGCGGTCGGGACGGCCAGCGAGACGTCCATGTTCTTCGCCGTGCGAGCCGGCGCGCCGCGGAGTACCGTCTTGACCGGCTCCTCCACGTCGACGTTCGGCCGGCTCGACGGATTGGGCGGATCCGCGGGCACGGCGCCGCGGTTGCCGGGTGAACTGGGTCGGGCCTCTTTGGTCTGCATCGGCCGCTCGACGGTCGCGGTGCGGCCGCTGTTGCCGGAATCGGCTGACCGTTCGTGCGCTCGTCTGCTGATCCGGCGCCGGCGCAGGTCCGGCCTTCGCTGTCGGTGACTCGGCTTTCGGTGCCTCCGCCTTCGCGGGCTCGGACTTCGCCGGAGTCGCCTTCACCGGGGCGGCCTGACGCGCTCCGTTACCGGACTTGCTGGTGCCACCGTTGCCGGCGGGCTGCTCGCGGAGCTGCGTCGGACGTGGCGGCCATCTCGTGGGTCTTGAAGTAGTCCGCCCATCGGGGATCGACCGAATCTGGATCGGCGACGTACTGCTCGTACATCTCCTCGAAAAGCCAGTCGTTGGCGCCGAACTGGCTGGCCAGATCCTCGTTCTGGGTGTCGGTCGGATTGGTCGATGGGTCGGGCACGATGGCCACTCATCCCTTTCGTTCTCAGCTACGTCTGGGCAGGACGACCCCGCCGCGTCGTCTTCCTAGGCTAGCGAAGATTTCGTACCAGTTGGGGACTGGTAGGCCGTGGCCGTCGGCGACAGATATACCCAACTCAGCCGGCATACCTCGACCGTGAAGAGCACCAGGGCCAGGTTGCGCACCGCCGTGACGACGGTGGCGACGACGACCATGACCTGGCCGCGGAACCCCAGCAGGCCGTCGTAGAGGAGGGGGTAGACGAACTGGGTGAGGAGGGCCAGCAGCAGGAGCTGGACGGCGAGGCGTTTGACGCCCGCCCGCTCGGGCTGACTGGCCGAGGAGCGGAGCAGGAGCAGGGCCGCCATCGGCCCGCCCATCCAGAGCAGGTACTGCGGGCTCAGGGTCTTGTTGGTCACCGTCATGATGGCGACGGTCGCCAGCACGAGCAGCCCGACTGCTACCGGCGAGATCTGCGGCGAACGGTAGGCCCGGATCCAGAGCAGGAGGAGGGCGATCAGCCCGAGCACCGTGGCCACGTTGCTGACCAGCAGCCAGACCGCGACACCGGGCCCGAAGATCTCGTACGCCTGGAAGCGGGACATGTCGACGCGCCAGCCTGGCGCGAAGGCACGAGCCAGCATCAGCGGCGTGGCCCAGATCGACTCCACCTGGAGACCGCGCCCGGACTGCCACGTCAGCGGGGACACCAGCCGGGTCCAGCCGCCCGCGAGCAGGCTGATCCCGGCCAGCCCGAACCCGACCGCCACGAACGCCCAGCCGGCTGCTCTTGCGGTCCGGCTTGTACGCGCAGAACGCGGCGATGAGCAAGGCCGGCCAGAGCTTCACCGCCGCACCGAGTCCGGTGAGCGCACCGGTGACCCACGGTCTCCGGCGGGCGGCCAGGAGGGCTCCGCCGGCCAGCACCGCGGGGAGGATGTCGAATCGGAGGTAGGAGAGCGGGCCGATGAGGAAGACGAACAGGATCCAGAAGTCGACGGCCGTGTCGTGACGGCTCCGGCCGTTCCGCCCGCCTGTGCGGAAGAGCGCGAGGGTGAAGACGGCGTCGAGGAGCAGCATGAACACCGTGAAGGCGACGAGATAGCCGATCGCCGAGCCCCCTGTCACCGCGTACGGGAGCCAGAGGATCCAGACCACCGGGGTCGGGTACTCGGTGAGCGTGCCCGGCAAGCCCACCTCGAACAGCCCGGCGATCTTGCCGTGGTAGTAGAAGACGTCGCCGACCACGAAACTCTCGAAGCGGACCAGGATCGCGATCATCAGCAGGCGGGTGAGCAGCCACCCGACGACGACTGCGGCGGGCCCGCGGTGCCGGTCGTACCAGGCTCTCAGCCGGCGCCAGCGATCCGCGGTCTCCACCCGGCGAATCTATAGGGCGCGCCGTGCGCCTTCGGTGTCGTTAGCCGTCACCTGGCGGCGATCGAGGGCGCCGGCAGTCATTTGTGTGCGTTGTCCGTCACTTGATGGCGAACGGTGCGGGCCCGAGGTCTTTGGCTCGCTGGTTCTGCCGCTCCTGCTGCAACTGCCCGATGACGGGAGGACACCGGACACCTTCACAATCAACTCCACGCATGCGGCGTACCCGCAACGGACTGCCTACGTCCAGAGTTTCTTGCCCTGACGCCAGTCGACAGTTGAAGGGGAAGCCCCCTAGCGGCGCCCTCACGAGACCCTTACCATGGATGACCGGTGGTCTCGCCGAGGTATTCGGGAACCATCGGGGGATCCGCGCAATTCACTCCACGGTCGAACCGCCTGCGAGCGGAGAGGGGCCTCCTTCGGTCACCCTCTCCGCTCACCTCACGTCGTCAGCAGGTACCTGCCGACGTCGGCGAGGGCGGTGTCGGAGACGATGCTCGGGGGTTCATCAACTTCGACACGGGTCCACCGTAAGTGCTGGCGATCAGCGAATGAACCGGAAACGCTGACCTCTTTAGGACATGTCCTAAAGTGGACAAGGCGATGGAGCTCTGGTCGCGGAGAAGCGTGTCCGAGGAGGCCGCCAGGCACCGCACCCCTCTTCGGGGGATAGGGCGCCCCGGCGGACTCAACCCACGGGCTGCCTGTCGGTCCTGACGTTCCCGGACGGCTCGCCCGTGCACTCTTCCTAGCACGGGTTGTCCGATTTTGGCCGCTTAGCGTATGAAAGCAGTGAAACCGAAATGGAGGAGCAGTTCGAGTGCACCTCAACGCGGGCTGTGGAAGTTCGGCTCAACCAGATCCGCGTAGCTCCTTGCCGCGATTGAGCAGAGTGCGCCAGGGTATGTAGTCAGGCAGGGATCTTGGCACGACGGCACGCTAGTGTTCGGGGCCACCGGCTGCCGAAACGAAAAGTTTGAACCAAATCGCATACGGCATCGCCATCCCGAAGCGGTGCTCAAGCTAAGCGGGGGATCCATGACCAAGTTGCGCAAGCCGCTCATCCTGTTCGCGGCCTTGACCTTGCTCTGCCTGCCGACCATCGCGGCGGCCGACACGACGGTGAAGGCGAAGCTGATGGAGGTGAACAACAGCGGCGCCAGCGGCACGGTCACGCTTACCGCGCTCAGCGACGGTGGTCTCAAGGTGGTCATCCGTTCTCAAGGTCTGGTGCCGGGAGTGTTCCACGCGCAGCACCTTCACGGGACAGGGCACGGCGGGCACTTCATGTGCCCCACCCTGGAGGACGACACGGATCGGCGATGGCGTCCTCACCAACGAGGAAGGAATGGGTGAGTATGGCCTGATCTTCTTCCCGTTGACGACCAGTGGCGGGGCGACGCCGCAAGATGCCCTCGCGGCGGACCGGATGCCCGTCGCCGACGCCAAGGGCAACCTCGAATACGAGCGCATCTTCCCCGCCGACGTGTTGCCCGACGGCCTCCTGGAGCACCTCTCCTCACTGCACGTCGTACAACACGGGATCGACACGAACAAGAACGGCAAGTACGACATGGCCGCCCTGGGCGAATCGACCTTTGCGAAGAACCAAGGAAAGCCTGGAATCCCGGAGGAGGTGACCAACCCGGCCGCCTGCGGCGTTGTCCAGGCGGCCGGCGCAGCGGATCCGGCGCGCGGCGGGCCCGAGATGGGCGGTTCCCCCGTGCCCGATGGGCCGTCGCCATTGCTCGCGGTCGGTGCTGCTCTCCTGCTGTTGTCGGCCGGTTTCGCTGTTTCGGCCGCGCGCACTCGCCGCCAGCGCGGCTGATGGCGGTGGAAGCCGCATAAGGCCGAAGGTGTCCAACTCGTCAACGTGGCCTGCCGGCCGGCAGGCCAAGGCGTGGACCGCGGTCGGACTGGCCGTGGTCGGCGGCGTCATGGTGTCCGTCGCGGTGGCCGACCCACCTGCTCCCGTCGCAGCCGTGGCCGAGGCGACCAACGAAGACAGCGTACGGTCCCTGTCGGCACCGGTGTCGCCGCTCCGCAGGCCCGCGGCGCAAACGGATCGGGTCGACGTCCGGGATCAGATCCGGGGACTGGTGTTGCCCGAATCTGACCCAGTGGCCGTGTCCATACCCAGGATCGGTGTGCGATCGAGATTGGTCGATCTAGGTCTTGACCGGGACGAGGCGATGGAGGTGCCACGCGACCCGGCGGTCGCCGGGTGGTTCACCGGATCGCCTACACCAGGTGCGCTCGGGCCGGCCGTCCTCGCCGGGCACGTGACGTGGGATGGCGCCCCGGGTGTCTTCCACCGCCTGGGCACCATCCGGCCCGGCGATCGAGTCAAAGTCACCCGGGACGACGGGAGAACGGTTGTCTTCGCCGTCACGCGGGTGGCCCGATTCTCGAAGGCCGAGTTCCCGGACCGGCTGGTCTACGGCGCCATCGATCATGCCGGACTGCGCCTGATCACCTGCGGCGGCACCTATGACGCAACCGAGCACAGGTACCCCGACAACGTCGTTGTCTTCGCCAAGCTGGTGGCGGTGCGTGATCCGGCAGACTGATTGCCTCAGAGCCTTCAGCCCTTGATCTCCAGCACGAAGGGCTCGGAGGTGAGGCCCGAGTCGGGATCCAGCACACGAAGACGGTAGCGGCTCGGCTCCCCCAGCTCGACGTAGGCGTTGAACCGGCCCGATTGGTCGGTCTTGGCGGGGAGAGGAAAGGCAAGCCACTTTCCCGCCTCCCACCGCTGAACGCGAAGAAGCGTGTCTTCCCCGCCGCGATACGTACCCTGGATGGGAATGGTCTGGAACGGCATCGCGGAGTCGGCTGAACTCCTCAGTTGAATGGTTCCCTCGACCGCCGATCGGGCGCGCCCCTTCGCCGCCGAGCCCGAGTCGGGATTGCCATCGGCGTTCCGCGGCGGGGTCACAGGAGGCGGAGACGCCGGGTCAGGGGCTGGCGCAGGCTCGGCGTTTGCGGACGGCACGCTGGGCACCGCAATCCGGGTGGCGGGCACATTGATCAGCCAGGCCGTCGCCGATGCCACCACCGTGACCAGAGCCGCGGCCACCGCCAACAGGCCGGCCCGCTGGCCTCTTCGGTGGCCTCCTTGCCGCACGGCTGGCCGTCCTGGTGCCGCGGCAGACGCCACCTGATCCGCGCTTGATGGCCAGGCCGCCGGCACCGACCCGGGGGAATCCCGGTGACGGACACGGTGGCTCACACGGGCTGGTTGGACGGCCGAGATCACCGGTATCAGGGACCGACTGCTCGAATGTGCCGACGACGGGGTTTGGGCCGCCTCGACAGGCGGCTTGACGGCCTTTCGGGGAGCGGCCACCCGCACCAGCTGCTCGCGGAAGCCTTCTGCGGTCGGCCGAGCTGCGACGTCGTTGCTGAGGGCGACCAACAGCACGCTCATCAGATTCCCGTCGACCCCGGCGAGCGGTGGGATCGGCCTCTGGGCGAGCTTGACCAGCTGATCCAATTTCAGGGGTACCGAAGCCACGTCGCGAGGAGGAACGCCTGCCAACCCGGCATACATCGTCGCCGCGAGAGAGAACACGTCGCCGAACTCGGTCGCGGGCTGCCGTCCGAACGCCTCGGGCGGAGCGTACGCCGGAGTCAGCCGCAGTGCATCCGGTGACTCAGCGCCCACCACCGTCGCGAGCCCGAAGTCGGCCAACCGAGGATTGCCGTACCTGTCGATCAGGATGTTTGCCGGTTTGACGTCGCGGTGCAGGACACCACAGGCGTGGACGGCGGCCAGCGCGTCCGCGATCCGGACACCGACCTGACGAACCTGTTCCTCACCGGGCTGGTTCCCCGGCTTGAGCCACCGCGTCAAAGACCCGCCCGGGCAGAACTCCATGACGAGGTAGGGTCTGTCGTCCGGCAGAATCCCAGCGCCATGGGCTGTCACGACGCCATGGTGATTCGAGAGCCTGCCCACCGCGGCGGCCTCACGGAAGAAACGGCGTCGATCGCCTTGGTCCAGCTCCCGCTGGTACACCTTGACCGCCACCAGACGATCCAGGGGCAACTGGCGAGCTTGCCAAACCACGGCCAAGCCGCCACGGGCGAGCGGCTTCCAGTCGCTCAAACCCGGGATTCGCGGATGCTCCACGATCAACCCCCCGACCCAGCGCAAGATCGCACCAACTCGCAGTTCAGCCCGCGGGTTAGGCTGGTTTACAGATTAAGCCTTGAACGTGTTGTTGCGCCACTGCTCTCGAGGGGGATTGTTCTGGCTTGACTCTAGAGACTGAGTCTTGACAACGCCCCGTCCTAAGCGGCAGTTTACACTGTATCGGGTACTGCGCCAGCACGAGAAGGGGCGCCACCCGACCGACGACACCCGGGGGACAAATGTCGGACGAGCGAGCTCCTGGCCTCAGCCGTCGCCGCTTTCTGCAAGGGACAGCCGCCGCGTCACTGGGGACAGCAGCCGCTGCCGCCGGGGTGGCACCGGCGGCAGCCGACCCGCCGGCTCCCATGCCACCCCATGGCGCCGAGTTGCGCGGCCTCGACCTGGCGACCCAGAGCCCGACGACCGAGGGTCGGTTCGGGTTCATGTTCAAGAACCAGCCGCCGCACGGGGCCTCGGAGGATCTGCTCACCGCGCTGGGTCAGGCCATGGAGGAGAAGCCGGTCATCGGCACCCTCTCACCGACCCGATCACCGGCGAGCCCGTCATGATCACGGACGGCCACCCATCCAGGTCATCGCCAACAAGGACCACAACGACGCCCTCAGCGAGAACCCCAACCCGCTGCTGACGTCGGGGTTCACCTTCGTCGGCCAGTTCGTCGACCACGACATCACCTTCGACACCACGACCCTCGACCAGCAGCAGTCCGACCCGTACGCCACCACCAACTTCCGCGTCCCCCGCTACGACCTCGACTCCATCTACGGGCTCGGCCCCAGCAAACACCCACAGTTCTACGACCCCGCCGACCGGGACAAGTTCCTGATCGTCAAGCGTCCCTATAGCGACATCAGGGGCGTCAAGCTCAAGACGCCCGGCGTGGTCTACGACGTGCCTCGGGACGCCGCCGGCAAGGCCATCATCGCCGACCCCCGCAACGACCAGACGCTGATCGTCCTCCAGATCCACGTGGCCCTGCAGATGTTCCACAACAAGCTGGTGGACTACATGCGCGCGATCCGGGTGCCCCGGGCAGCGGTGTTCGAGTCGGCCCGGCGTCTGGCCCGGTGGCACTACCAGTGGATGGTGACCCACGACTTCCTGCCCGCCATCGTGGGCAAGGCCATGATGGACTCGGTGTACAAGGAAGTCCTGACCGGGGTGCCGATCATCAACATCAAGTACTACAAGCCGATGAACCCGCTGGGACGCCCCTTCATCCCGGTCGAGTTCTCGGTTGCCGCCTACCGCTTCGGCCACAGCATCGCGCGACCCCGCTACACCGTCCAGGACTTCATCAACAGCGCCGGCGGCACCGTGGCCGTCTCGAGCGTGCCGCTGTTCAGTGACACCGAGCCCAGTCGACAACAAGTTGAACGGGTCCCGCGAGCTGCCGGCTCGGATGAAGCTGCAGTGGAGCAAGTTCTTCAACAAGGCGGGGTGTCCCGACCGCCCGGCCCGTGCGCCAGTTCGACGCCAGTCTGTCTGATGCACTGTTCAAGCTGCCGTCGACGGCGCTGCCCGATTCCAACCCCACGAGCCGGCTCTCGGTGCGGAACCTCCTTCGGGGCAGGAAGATGGGCCTGCCCTCGGGCCAGCAGGTGGCTCGGCTGATGGGCGTGACGCCGCTTACCAACGAACAGCTCTGGCAGAACCACCGCATCGAAGTGAAAATCCCCATCGCCACCGAGGGCCAGTTCAAGAACGTGGTGGAGATCTTGCGCGAGTTCGACGTGGAGAACCAAAGCCTCAAGCAGGTCCTCGACAATCCGGGATGGAACGGGGAGGCCCCACTCTGGTTCTACATCTTGAAGGAGGCCGAGATCGTCGGCCAGGGCCGTGTGATGGGACCTGTCGGCGGCCGCATCGTCGCCGAGGTCCTCGTCGGCCTGCTGCAACAGGACAAGAACTCGTATCTGTACTTGCAGCCCACCTGGAAGCCCGCGCCTCCCATGGCGCCGGCCCGCGGCCAGTTCACCATGGCCGATCTCCTCACGTACGCCCAGGGCTGGTCCTGACAGCCAGGTGGCAAGACTAACGAAGGGGGAAGTCATTATGAGTCAAGAGTCGATCGTGAACGTGTCACCCCGCCGGCGGATCGCCCGGCGGATCGCAGCAGCCGGGATGGCCCTGGTCGCTGTATTGGGGCTGGGAGCCTGCAAGGCGACCGGCGGGGGGTACGTCGGTGATCCCTCTGGATTCGGCGTCATTGCCGTCTACACAGGCGATGCAAACTTCGGCTTCAACTTCACCTGCGAGGTGGAGAAGGCCAAGAAGAGGACCGTGATCAAGGGCCAGATCACCTACCACGACGGCGCCACCAGCACCGTTGGTGGAGTCCGCCGTACCCGGAGATCAGGCTCCACGGCACCGTGGAGCCCATCATCTTCCTGGGCGTCACCGATTGCGGGACGGCGGTGGAGAAGCTGTTCGACCCCGATGCTCTGCCGGTCGATGCGCCACCGGAGTTCGAGGGCATTCCGGCGGCCCTGTTCGAGGGCACCTACCGGTCCCAGGACGCGCCGCTTAAGCGATATCAAGGGTGGTGAGTTCACCGTTCTGGTGGGCGACCAGGGGGAGCCGGCCCGCCCGGGCGGGGAGTTCACTGGGGACCTCTTCTCCATCGATCTCTTCTTTGGCCCCTACCCCCTCTACACGCGGGGCGGCTACATCGAGGGCGGCAACCTCCAGGTGAGGGGTTCGAAGTAGCGACCGGCGTCCGCGGGCATGCCGCCCTCGATACTCCCTGCCGCCGCCGTCCGTTGGGACCCTAGCTGCCGGGGCGCTTGACCCTGGTTAAGGTGTCGTCGAAAACCAGCACCTCGACGTGGCTTCGGCGAAACTGACCGCTCCGCGGAATCCGATTTTGGCATCTTCCCGCCGCTCGAAGGGCGCCCTCGGACAGTCTCGATGACCGCTCCCGTCGCGGCCGGCCGGGTCAGCCCGGGGGCAGCGGCGGTGCCGATCTCATGTCCGGATCCCCGGAGACCCGGGTGCCTGGGCTCGTTCCCCATGCCGGCCTTTTGAAGTACTCTGGATTAGTTCGTCCAGGCTCAGAATAAAAGGCGCGGGGAGCCGATGTGAACGAATCGCCCCACCGGCGTTTCACCCAGCGGGGTTGAAGCGGCCGGACTGGCCTTGGTCTCGTTACTGATGGTGGGGGCCTGCAAGGCAGCTGGCGGGGGGTTCATCGATGAACCCCTGGCCGGAGGCCCAGTCAGCGTCTTCCAGGGCAAGGCCAACCTCGCCTTCAACTTCACCTGCGAGATGGATACCAAGACCAAGAAGCCCATGATCAGGGGCCAGATCACCTACCGCGACAGCCCGAGCACGATCGACGGAGTCAAGTTCCCGGAGATCCGGCTCCAAGGCACCGTGGATCGCAGCTTCGTTACGAGTGTTACCAACTGCGACCAGGCGGGCGCAGATGCCCCTCTGGGGGCCCTGTTCGGGGGCACCTACCGCTCTCAGGTCACGACACTCTCCGCGCTGAGCGGCCGGTTCAGCGTCCTGGTGTTCGACCAGGGTCAGCGGGGCCGCCGGCGCGGGGAGATCACCGGGGACGGGTTCGCCATCGAACTCTTCGGGGGCGCCTACCCCGGCTACACCAGAGGCGGCTACATCGAGGGCGGGAACGTCCAACTGACGAAATAGAAGTTGGTACGGTCAGCTCTTGAAGGGCCAGTCACCGATTGACCCGCCCGGGTGGGAATCGGGATGCAACGGTCCGCGGTGCGCTGAAGATGGCGCGCCCCCGGCAGGATTCGAACCTGCGCTCCCGCCTCCGGAGGGCGGTGCTCTATCCCCTGAGCTACGGGGGCCGGGCGCTGGGCCGAAGAGAAATGTACCAGTGCACGGCCGTCCTATCCTCGATGCGTGATGCGGCGACCACCCCTCGGCCGGCCGCACGCCGCGACCTCAGGTCGGCCCTGATCGTCCTTCTGCGTCGCGGCCGCGATCGCCGTGGCGGGCTGCGTCCGACCGGCGCCACCGGGACCGGCGACCATCCGAGACAGTCCGCCGCCCTGGCCGGCTCCGTCCGACGCGGTGTCCTATATCGAGGCGGCCGGTGTCGACCCGGAGCCGTACGCGACGCCGGAGGATCCGCGCCTGGTCCGGCTGCGCATCACGATCGACGGGGCCGCGGTGACCGTGCCGGCGTGGGTGGGCATCGACCGCGCGCGAGCCGTCCAGGCACCGGCGCACACCCACGATGACAGCGGCACCATCTGGGTCGAGGGACGGACGTCGCAGGCCTTCACCCTCGGGCAGTTCTTCACCCTCTGGGGCGTGCGGCTGACCGACTCGTGCCTCGGTGCGACGTGCGGCACGCTCGCCGTACGGGTCGACGGACAGCCCGAGGACACCGACCCGCGAAAACTGCCCCTGGCGACCGCCAAGACCATCGACCTGACCCTGTCCAGTTCATGATCATCACAAGCGGGTGCGAACTGATCTGGCAGAGTGCCCGAATGACCACCACGCGGCGGGCTGAGGAGACGCGCCGATGAGTCACGCGCACGTGGCCGGCGCCATTCACGCCGACGCCGAGGTTCGGGCTCCGCACTGGCTCGGTCGTCCCGACGACGTCAACGCGCTGCTGAGCAGGCTCTGGAGCAGCAACGTCGCCAAGGACGGCGACGGCGTGCTGACCGTCGCCGGACTCCGCGTCGACGAGATCGCCGCGCAGACCGGAACTCCGGTCTACGTGGTCGACGAGGACGATCTTCGTGCTCGGGCACGCGACTTCGCGACCGCCTTCGCCGACTGGGACGTCTACTACGCCGGCAAATCCTTCATCTGTACGGCGGTCGCCCGTTGGGTGGCCGAGGAGGGCCTCGGGGTCGACGTCTGCACGGGCGGGGAACTGGCGGTTGCCCTCCGGGCCGGGGTAGAACCGGCGCGCATCGGGTTGCACGGCAACAACAAGAGCACAGCCGAGATCCGCGCCGCGTTGGAGGCGGGAATCGGCCGGATCATCGTCGACTCGTTCGACGAGATCGGCCGGCTGTCGAGCCTCGCCGCCGAGCTCGGGGTCCGGCCCCGAGTGCTGATCCGGGTCACGACCGGGGTGGAGGCCCACACCCACGCCTATATCGCGACCGCTCACGAAGATCAGAAGTTCGGCTTCTCGATCGCGGCCGGACAGGCCGCGTTGGCGCTGCGGACCTGCTTCGACGCCCCCGACCTCGAACTGATCGGCATCCACTCCCACATCGGCTCCCAGATCTTCGACGGCGAGGGTTTCCAGGTCGCCGCCCGCCGGACTCTGCGGCTGCACGCCGAGTTCGCGCGGGAGACCGGCGTGGAGTTGGGTGAACTCGACCTCGGTGGGGGATTCGGGATCGCCTACACCAGTGCGGACACCCCGTCGACACCGCACGAACTCGCGCAGGCGCTGAAGATGATCATCGCGAGCGAGTGCTCAGCGCTGGGGGTGGCCGTTCCCCATCTCTCCATCGAGCCCGGTCGGGCCATCAGCGGTCCCAGCACCTTCGCCCTCTACGCGGTGGGAACGGTGAAGCCGGTGGCCTTGGGTGACGGCGCCTCTCGTCTTTACGTGTCGGTCGATGGCGGGATGAGCGACAACATCCGGACCGCGCTCTACGCCGCCGAGTACTCGGCCACGTTGGCGTCGCGGGCCAGCAGCGCGCCGGCCGTGTTGGCCCGGGTGGTGGGAAAACACTGCGAGGGCGGGGACATCTTGGTTCGCGACGAGTTCCTGCCGGCCGACGTCCGTCCGGGCGATCTCCTGGCCGTGCCGGCCTCGGGGGCGTACAGCCGGTCGATGGCCAGCAACTACAACCACGTGCCGCGGCCGCCGGTGGTGGCCGTCCGCGACGGTGCGATCTCGCCGCTGATCCGACGCGAGACGCTCGAGGATCTCCTGGCCCTTGACGTGGGCTGAGCCGGCTTGATTCTGGCTCGCGGATTCTCACCGAATCGGCCACATGGTGAACAATGATTCTGCCGGGCAGGCCGAGCACGAAAACATTGCCGTGCGACGCCGTGTTCGCGGCGAGCCCTCACCGGCAGTTGAAGTGAGATGGAGTCAGCAGTGACGACGACCGTACGACCACGCGCTGAGCGTGACGTGCCCGACGCCGTCATGGCGCCGGTGTCGTCGGCGGATGACGCCCCGCTGCGGGTCGCCCTGCTGGGGTGCGGCACCGTCGGCAGCGCCGTGGCCCGGTTGATCACCGGCCAGGCGGCCGACCTGCAGGCCCGTGTCGGCCGGCCGCTCGAACTGGTCGGCATCGCCGTCCGTCGGGCCGGGCGGGAGCGCGGCGACATCGATCCCGGGTTGATCACGACCGACGCGGACAAGCTCATCGACGGCGGTGGCATCGACGTCGTGATCGAGCTCATCGGGGGGATCGAGCCGGCCCGGTCCCTGATCCTTCGGGCGATGGCCGCCGGCGCCTCGGTCGTCACGGCGAACAAGGCGCTGCTCGCCGAGGACGGGGTCACCCTGTTCGCGGCCGCCGAGGCCGCCGAGGTCGACCTCTACTTCGAGGCCGCCGTCGCCGGGGCCATTCCGATCATCCGGCCGCTGCGCGAGTCACTGGTCGGCGACGAGATCACGTCGGTGATCGGCATCGTCAACGGCACCACCAACTACATCCTGGACAAGATGGAGTCCCAGGGCGCGGGGTTCGGCGACGTGCTTGGCCGAGGCGCAGGAGCTCGGCTACGCCGAGGCCGACCCGACCGCCGACGTGGAGGGCTTCGACTCCGCGGCCAAGGCGGCCATCTTGTCGAGTCTGGCGTTCCACAGCCGGGTCACGGCGGCCGACGTCTACCGTGAGGGCATCACCGAGGTGACCGCTTCCGACATCGCCGCCGCCCGCGAGATCGGCTGCCTCGTCAAGCTGCTGGCGATCTGCGAACTGGTCCCGGACTCCCGTCCGGGCCAGCCGGCGTCGGTCTCGGTGCGCGTTCACCCGACGATGATTCCGCGGACGCACCCGCTGGCCTCGGTGGGCGGTGCGTACAACGCCGTCTTCGTCGAGTCCCGCTCGGCCGGGCGGTTGATGTTCTACGGACCCGGTGCCGGGGGTTCGCCGACGGCGAGCGCGGTGCTCGGCGACCTGGTGACGGTGGGCCGCAACCGACTCCGGGGTGCGGCCGGGCCCGGTGAGTCCAGCTACGCGGCCAGACCCGTGTCGCCGATCGGCCGGGTGCTGACGCGCTACCACATCTCGCTCGAGGTCGACGACGTCGCCGGGGTGCTGGCCACTGTCGCCCAGTGCTTCGCCGAGCACGACGTCTCGATCCAGACCGTACGTCAGCAGGGGCGCGGCGCCGAGGCTCAATTGGTGATCGTCACCCACCGAGGCCGCGACGCCGACCTCAGCGCGACCGTCGCCGATCTCGAGCGGCTGCCGGCCGTACGGGCGGTCAGCAGTGTGATGCGAGTGGAGGGGGACTGAGGTGAGCGTGCACGTCGACCCGCTCCGCGACGAAACGGTCCGAGCCCACGCGGGGCGTGATCGCCCGCTACCGCGCCTGGCTACCCGATCCGTCCGACCGACCCGGTGGTCACCCTGGGCGAGGGCGACACGCCGCTCGTACCGGCGAGCGTGCTCTCGGATCTGCTGGACTGCGAGGTCTGGCTCAAGGTCGAGGGCGCCAATCCGACGGGCTCGTTCAAGGACCGGGGGATGACGGTGGCGGTCAGCGTGTCGGCCGGCGAAGGCGCGGAGGCGGTGGTGTGTGCCTCCACCGGCAACACGTCGGCGTCGGCTGCGGCCTACGCCGCGCGGGCTGGTCTGCGCCCGTGGTGTTGCTGCCCGCCGGCAAGATCGCCGCCGGCAAGCTGGCGCAGGCCATCGTCCACGGAGCACACGTCGTCCAGATCGAGGGAAACTTCGACGACTGTCTTCGGTTGGCCCGCCGGCTGGCGGAGCACTACCCGGTGTCGCTCGTGAATTCGGTGAATCCCGTACGGATCGAAGGACAGAAGACGGCCGCCTTCGAGATCGTCGACGCGCTCGGCGACGCGCCGGATCTGCACGTCCTGCCGGTGGGCAACGGTGGGAATATCTCGGCCTACTGGCGTGGTTACACCGAGTACGCGGCGGCGGGTCTCGCCGCGCGTACGCCGCACATGTGGGCCTTTCAGGCCGTCGGCGCTGCACCACTGGTCCTGGGTCACCCGGTGCCGTCCCCGGAGACGGTCGCGACGGCGATCCGGATCGGGAACCCCGCCTCCACCGAGCTGGCGGTCGCCGCTCAGCGCGAATCCGGTGGCCTGTTCGAGGCGGTGACGGACGAGGAAATCCTTGCGGCGCAAGCGTTTCTGGCCGCTCGGGAGGGTGTGTTCGTCGAACCGGCCTCAGCGGCCGGCGTGGCGGGTCTGCTGGCCCGCCGACGGCGCGGAGCGGTCGAGCGCGACCAGCAGATCGTGATCACGGTGACCGGACACGGTCTCAAGGACGTCGATACGGCGCTCTCCTCGCGCGGGCCGATCCAGGCCGAGATCGTGCCCGCCGAGCTCGACCGGGTGGCTGATGCCTGCGGCTTCTGAGACAGCCGTCGCGGCAGGTCCGACGGCGGCGCCCTGCGCAGCGGCCGCAACGCAGGAGTGAGCATCACCCGCGACCTCGATCCCGGGGCAGGCGATCACCGTCAGTGTCCCGGCCACCAGCGCCAACGTCGGGCCGGGCTTCGACTGCTTCGGGTTGGCCCTCGACTGGCGCGAGCAGGTCGACCTCGAAGTCATCGAATCGGGCTACGCGGTCGACGTCACCGGCGAAGGTGCCGAGGCGATTCCCCGCGACGAGTCGCATCTGGTGCTGTCGGCCACCCTGACGGGGCTTGCCGACCTCGGTGTCCGAACGCCGGGGCTCCGGCTGCGCGCTCACAACACCCTGCCCCACGGGCGGGGCCTGGGGTCGTCCTCGGCCGCCATCGTGGCCGGCCTGTTGGCGGCGTGCGGTCTGGCCGGGATCGAGCCGGATCCGCGACTGGGTCCTGCGACACGCGAGTGCGATCGAGGGTCATCCCGACAACGTCGCGGCCGCAATCTTCGGCGGATTCGTGCTGGCGTACGACGGCGGTTCGGGCGTCTCGGTGGCCCGGAGCCCGGTCCGGCCGGAGATCGCGGGCTGGGTGTTCGTAGCCGATGCAGCCCATGGATACGGCGGCGGCCCGCCGACTGCTTGCCGGAGTCGGTGCCCCACGTCGATGCGGTGGCCAACTCGGCGCGCGCGGCGTTGCTGGTGCACGCCCTGTCCGACGATCCGGCTCTCTTGCTCGAAGCCACCCGGGACTGGCTGCACCAGGGGTACCGGAGTTCGGCCATGCCCCGGTCGTACGAGCTGCTTGAAGGATCTCCGGAGCCGGGGGTGTGCGGCGGTGATCAGCGGTGCCGGGCCGTCGGTGCTGGTTCTCGGGCGCGCCGAGCAGCTGGTCGAACTCGCCGGCTGGAACGTACGCGGCTTCGCCGGCCGGCCGCTCGCTATCGGAACCGAGAGCAGGATCGAACGTGACAGATGAGTGTCAGGTTGGACGGATGTGACACGTCGCTGGGATGTGGTGCTAGCCTGGTAGCGCCGAAACGGTGAGTGGTAGGGCGTGACCATCTGTCCCGACTCGGCAGCGCCGCACAGGTCCGGCGCCCAAGGAATGAAGCCTTTCGATCCATTCCCGGCCTACACCACGCAGAACTTGAGCCTGAACAAGCAGTGCACGTACCTAAGCGATGCGGTGACAAAGCTGTGCAGCACATACGTCTGAGTGATCCAGCCCGGGCTGGTCGCCGGACGCCGATATTGGCCTGAGTGAGATGTGAACGAGCTTGACCTGATCTGCCTGATTATCTGGCCGGGCGTCAGCGGTTTATCCAGACGGGTCACGACGTGGCCCCAGAGAAGGAAACACGTGACAGATATCGCCGAAGTCAACACCACCACCGCCGACGGATGATCAGTCCGGCGCGTCGAAAGCGAAAGGGGTCCGGGCTCGACTCGATGGTCCTGCCGGAACTGAAGCAACTCGCCAGCTCGCTGGGACTTCGCGGTACCGGCGGCATGCGCAAGGGACAGCTGATCGACGCCATCCGTGGCGCTCAGAACGGATCGAGCGCTCCGGCCGCCGAGCGGAGCCATGAGTCGGCGCCTGAGCGCTCCGGTCGAGTCCGAGAACGGAACGCCGGCGGTCGATCGTGCCCCGGTCGAGGCACCACCGGCGGCCCCTGCGCTACCCATCGCCGACACGACGCAGATGGGCCGCGTCAGGTCGAGTCGCCCCGCGTGGTCGAGCCGCAGCGTGAGCGAACGGCCGTACGGAGACCGAATCGGCACCGGCCGTGACGGTGACCGCCGCGAGCGGCGCCAGACGGGACAACCAGAACCGGGAGCAAGGCAACCGGGAGCAAGGCAACCGGCGAGCAACCGAGCAACCGGGAGCAGGGCAACCGCGAGCAGGCCAGAACCGCGAGCAGGGCAACCGCGACAACCAGAACCGCGAGCAGAACCGCGACAACCAGAACCGCGAACAGAACCAGAACCGCGATCAGAACCGGGACTACGACGACGACGGTGGCGGGCGCCGTGGTCGTCGCCGACGCAGCCGTGATCGCCAGAATCGGCGCAGCCGCGGTGGTAGCAGCAGCGGCATGGACCGCTTCGAGGCCGAGCCGACGGTCGCCGAGGATGATGTCCTGGTTTCGGCGGCCGGCATCCTCGACGTCTTGGACAACTACGCGTTCGTCCGTACGAGCGGTTACCTGCCCGGCTCCAACGATGCGTACGTCTCGTTGTCGATGGTCAAGAAGTTCGGCCTGCGCAAGGGTGACGCGGTCACCGGCGCGATCCGCTCGCCGCGCGACGGTGAGCGCGAAGGAGAAGTTCAACCCACTGGTCCGGATCGACTCGATCAATGGCACCGACGCCGAGCAGGCCAAGACCAGCGGCGGACTTCGGCAAGCTCACGCCGCTGTATCCGCAGGAGCGGTTCAAGCTCGAGACGACGCCGATGCAGTTGACGGGACGGATCATCGATCTGATCGCCCCGATCGGCAAGGGTCAGCGGGCGTTGCTCGTCTCGCCGTCCAAGGCCGGCAAGACCATGATGATGCAGTCCATCGCCAACGCCATCTCGACCAACAATCCCGAGGTGAAGTTGATGGTGGTGTTCGTCGACGAGCGACCCGAGGAGGTCACCGACTTCGAACGTGCGGTCAAGGGCGAAGTCATCTCCTCGACGTTCGACCGGCCGGCCGAAGACCACACCACGGTGGCGGAGTTGGCCATCGAACGGGCCAAGCGGCTCGTCGAGCTCGGCCACGACGTGGTGGTCTTGCTCGACGGCATCACCCGGTTGAGCCGGGCGTACAACCTCGCAGCTCCCGCGTCCGGACGGATCCTGTCCGGTGGCGTGGACTCCGCCGCGTTGTACCCGCCGAAGAAGTTCCTGGGCGCCGCCCGCAACATCGAAGGTGGTGGCTCGTTCACGATCATCGGCCACCGCGTTGATCGAGACCGGGTCGAAGATGGACGAGGTGATCTTCGAGGAGTTCAAGGGAACCGGCAACTCCGAGATCCGGTTGCGCCGCGAGTTCGCCGAGAAGCGGATCTTCCCGGCAATCGACGTCGACGCCTCGAGCACGCGCCGCGAGGAACTGCTGATGAGCCGCGAGGAGCTCAATATCGTCTGGAAGCTGCGTCGGGTGCTGTCCGGCCTGGAAAGCCTGCAGGGTCTGGAGATGCTGCTCGACCGGCTGCGCAAGACCTCCAGCAACGGGGAGTTCCTGATGGCCATCACCAAGACCATCCCGGGCAACCCGTCGCGCGGCGACGACCTGTAGCGCCCCGCCCCTTGGATGCACCCTTACGTCGCCAGTTGCACCCTCACATGAGGGTGCAACTACCGACGAAAGGGTGCGCCGCGTGGGGACGCGGCGGCGGACTAATCGTGACGTCGGCGGCGTTGAGAGATTTGGTGCTGCAGGACCGCCTGCGGCACACTGATTCGTTGGTTCCGGTTCACGCCCGCACGGATGAGGCGACCCGGCACCGCAGAGACGAGGAGAACCATGAAGCCCGACATCCACCCCGCGTACGGGGAAACCCAGGTCACCTGCACCTGTGGCAACACCTTCACGACCAAGAGCACCGCACCCAACGGCGTCCTGCACGCCGACGTCTGCTCGGCGTGCCACCCCTTCTACACCGGCAAGCAGAAGATTCTCGACACCGGTGGCCGGGTGGCCCGCTTCGAGAAGCGGTACGCCCAGAAGGCACCGGCCAAGAAGTCCGGCCGCTAGCTAGGACACAGCGCCGGGAGGCAGGCTTCAGCCGTTTCCCGGCGTTTCGCTTGCTCGCCTTTCGACGGGCCCGAGACATCGAAGGGCAGCACCGGAGCGCGAGTCGGCAAAGGAGGTAGCGCTGATGTTCGAGGCTGCGCAGCATCTACGCGATGAGTTCGCGGAGCTGGAAGCGACGCTGGCCGACCCTGCCGTACATGCCGACCTGGCCCGTGCCCGCAAGGTCGGGCGGCGCTACGCCGAGCTCACGCCGATCGTTACGGCTCTGGACGAGTACGACCGGCTTGACCGCGGACCTGGCGGCGGCACGCGAACTGGCCACCGAGGACGAGGCGTTCGCGATCGAGGCAGCCGACTTGGAGCGACCAGATCGAGCCGCTGACCGCAGCGGCTCACCCGGCTGCTGGCGCCGCGCGACCCCAACGACTCCTCCGACGCCCTGATCGAGATCAAGTCCGGTGAGGGTGGCGAGGAGTCGGCGCTGTTCGCCGGGGACCTGCTGAAGATGTACACGCGCTACGCGGAGACCCGGGGCTGGAAGACCGAGGTGCTGGACGCACAGGAGACCGACCTCGGCGGCTACAAGTCCGTCACCGTGGCGGTCAAGGCACCGGCAGCCGCGTGGACCGGACGAGATGCCGTACGGCACGTTGAAGTTCGAGGGCGGAGTGCACCGCGTCCAACGGGTACCGGTGACCGAGTCGCAGGGCCGGGTGCACACCTCGGCGGCCGGCGTGCTGGTGATGCCCGAGGTCGACGGAGGCGGAGGTGGAGATCGACGACAACGACCTGCGCATCGACGTCTACCGGTCGTCGGGCCCCGGTGGTCAGGGCGTCAACACCACCGACTCCGCCGTCCGGATCACGCACCTGCCGACGGGCATCGTCGTTTCCTGCCAGAACGAACGCTCCCAGTTGCAGAACCGCGAGCAGGCCATGCGGATGCTGCGCGCGCGACTGATCGCGGCCGCCGAGGAGGAGGCAGCGTCGGCCGCCTCCGCCGCGCGCCGGAGCCAGGTCCGCACCGTCGACCGGTCGGAGCGGATCCGTACGTACAACTTCGCGGAGAACCGGATCGCCGACCACCGCATCGGCTTCAAGGCCTACAACCTGGACCAGGTCCTCAACGGCGATCTCCACGCCCTGATCGCGGCCCTGCTCGAGGCCGACACCGCCGATCGACTGGCCGCTTCGTCCGGACCCGTGTGATCGGCCCCGTGTGATTGGTGCGGCTTGAGCGTCGAGGAGACCGTCGCCGGGTTGCTCAGGGCGGCGACGGCTCGTCTGGAAGCGGCCGGCGTCGACAGCCCCGCGACTGACGCTCGGGTGTTGCTGGCGCACAGCTGCGGCTGCGAGCCGCGGGAACTCCTCGGTACGCAAGCGTGTCGACCCGGCACGCGCGGCGCGACTTCCAGCGGCTCGTCGACCGACGAGCCGAGCGGATCCCACTGCAACACCTGACCGGTCGGGCCCACTTCCGCTACCTGGAGCTCGCCGTCGGACCCGGGGTGTTCGTGCCGAGGCCTGAGACGGAAGTTATGACCGGCTGGGCGGTGGTGCGGCTGGAAGAACTCGTACGGGCCGGACCGCCGACCCATCGCGGTCGATCTCGGCACCGGGTCCGGGGCGATCGCGAAAGCTCTGGCCACCGAGGTGCCCGAGGCCGTGGTCCACGCCGTCGAGCTCGCGGACGATGCGCTGGCCTGGGCTCGGCGCAACCTCGGCGGAACCACCGTCGCGCTGCACGCCGAGGACCTCGCGCACGCTCTCCCCGAACTCGACGGCACGCGTCGATCTGGTGATCGCCAACCCGCCCTACATTCCGCTCGAGGCGTTCGCCTCGGTGGCGCCCGAGGCCCGAGACCACGATCCGACCGTCGCCCTGTTCTCCGGCGTCGACGGCCTGAACGCGATCCGCCGCGTGGCGCTCACGGCCGGCCGGTTGCTCCGCCCGGGTGGGCTGCTGGCCGTCGAGCACGCCGAGGTCCAAGGCCGAGACCGTCCCCGAGATCCTGGTCCGGCACCGGCTTCTTCGCCTGCTGTTCGAGACCACACGGATCTGACCGGCCGACCTCGCTTCACCACTGCCGTTTCGCGGTCGCCCGGGAACGGTCGCGATGACCCGTTCGGTCCGCCCGGCACTCTGGCAGGATGGGTCGGGTGAACGCGACCGGCGACGAGGCATCAGCCGCGTCACCGGCGGCACCGAGCGACGAGGATGCCGAGCAAGAGGTCGATCCCTCACCGCCGAGCCGGCCTATCGGCGATTCGACTGCACGGCCGACGATCCGGTTGCACTGGCCGCGGCGAGCGTGCGGCGCGCGAGGCGGTGGAGCGCGGCGAATGCATCGTCCTGCCCACCGACACGGTGTACGGGATCGGGGCCGACGCGTTCGATCCCGACGCCGTCCAGCGCCTGCTGGACGCCAAGATGCGGGGGCGGGACATGCCGCCGCCGGTGCTGATCGCCGAGCCCTCGTTGATCCGCGCGCTGGCCACCGACGTGCCCGAGCGCGGCCAAGGACCTGGTCGAGCGCCACTGGCCGGGTCCGCTGACCATCATCTGCAAGCGTCAGCCGAGCCTGCGCATGGACCTCGGCGACTCCGAGGGCACTGTCGCGCTGCGAGTGCCCGATCACGATCTGGCGCGGGACATCTTGCGTGGGACCGGGCCGATGGCGGTCAGCAGCGCCAATCTCAGTGGCCAGCCGGCGGCGCTCACCTGCGACGAGGCGGTGGCCCAGCTCGAGGATCGGGTAGCCGTGTACCTCGACGGCGGACCGGTCGGTGGAGGTGGGGGAGCACCGTCGACGATCGTCGATTTCACCCGCAGCCCGACGGGTCAGGTGCTGCGGCACGGCGCGCTGAGCGTGGCCGTAGCTCCGTGAGATCTGTCCGGATCTGGAGGACCTGGTCGAGGAGGAGGAGCCCGACGTCGAGGCGAGGTGGAGGCCCTTCGACGGGCTCAGAGGACGAGGGGAGGACCCTTCGACAGGCTCAGGGAACGAAGGGGATGGCTCAGAGGACGAAGTCAGAGCCGAGCCGCCTCGATCGGGAGGCTGAGTGCGCGAGTACCTGCTGGTGATGCTGGTCGCGGCGGCCATCACGTTCCTGGCCAGTGGATTGTGCCGTCGGCTGGCGCTGCGCACCGGTGCGATGGCGGAGGTCCGCGACCGCGACGTGCACACCATCGCGATGCCCTACTTCGGCGGGGTCGCCATGCTCGCCGGCGTGGTCGGGGCGATCGTGCTCGCCTGGCATCTGCCGTTCCTCGGCCGTCAGGTGGTGGTGCAGCAGGACTCGCGCGCCGTGCTGATCGCCGCCGGGGTCATCTGCCTGGTCGGCGTGCTCGACGACCTGTTCGACCTGCCCGCCCTGACCAAGTTCGCCGGGCAGGTGCTGGCGGCAGGCATCGTGGTCGCGCTGGGTGTTCGCATGTTGTGGATCCCGCTGCCCGGGTCAGACCATCTCCCTGGACGGTGCCGCGTCGGTGGCGATCACCGTGTTCTTCATCGTGCTCTGCTCCAACGCGGTGAACTTCGTCGACGGCTTGGACGGTCTGGCCACCGGTGTGGTGGGGATCGGGGCGGTGGCCTTCTTCGCGTACTCCTACTTCCTGACGGTGAACCAGGATCTGACCCGGGCCACCACGTCGAGTCTGATCACCGTCGCCATCGCCGGGGCGTGTCTGGGCTTCCTGCCGCACAACTTCTTCCCGGCCCGGATGTTCATGGGTGATTCCGGCGCCATGCTGCTGGGTCTGCTCCTGGCCACCTCGACCATCAGCCTGACCGGGCAGATCGACACCTCACAACTGGCCGACGGCACGGGCGGACTGGTCCCCACCGTGCTCCCGCTGGTGCTGCCGATCGCGATCCTGGCGTTGCCCTTCCTGGATCTGGTGCTGGCCTTCGTGCGCCGCACCTACGCCGGACGCTGGTGGTTCGTGGCCGACAAGCAGCACCTGCACCACCGGCTGCTGGAACGCGGCCACAGCCAGCGCCGGGCCGTCGTGCTGATGTACATCTGGTCGGCGCTGGTGTCGTTCGGCGTGATCGTGCTCGGGCTGGTCAGCAACGACCGGCAGTGGCAGGTCGTGGCCGTCGTGGTCGTGCTCGCCCTCGTTCTGCTGTTGATCACCGTCGGCCGCCCCGTACGGGGCCGACGAGTGGCGATCGCGCGAGGAGTCGATCGTCGAATAGGGAAGTGGGCCTTGAGCAGGTCGGCGCCTCGCGAACGAATGAGGAAGATGCCATCGACGGGCGCGCAGCGAGCGCGAGCAGTGCAACGGAGATCCATGCTAGGTTTCGCGGACGACGCGACCCGTCAGGGTCGGTTCTGGAGTACCGACGATGCCGCACACGACAAGGGGATGGTCTCGCTTCGATGTCGCTCGAGAACCGCAGCCGTGTCGTGGATCCGCGCGCCAAGGGCGACCGGCCCGAGCATCCACGTCGTCCGGGCCCGCAAGCTGCTCTTCGGCGGACTGGTCGGCGGGGTTGCCGCCTCGGTGCTCAGCCTGGTCGCCTTCACGCTCCTGTACGGGACCAACGGCCTCATCTCCGCCGCTCTCGCCGCGGGCATGGTGTTGTTCTTCTACGTCGTCGGCCAACTCGTCATGGTGATGTTCGCCGACGCCGGGGCCCGCACGCTCCTGGTGGTCTCGATGACGTCGTACACGGGCCGGGTCGTGGTGCTCGGCCTGGTCCTTCTCTTCTACAGCCGCTACTCCGACCGCTGGCCGACGCTGCAGCCGATGGTCATCTTCTTCACGACGATCGCCGTGGTGATCGGGTGGTTGGCGGTCGAGATCTTCGTCTTCTCCCGCCTGCGAATCGGCATCTACGACACCGAATACACGACTCCACCGAACGACGACGGACCAGCCGTGACCCGCCCGGTACCGGCTGCTAGCGTGTGTTCCGCCATGGAGCAGGGGAGAGATTCGACGTCGGCGGAGCAGCCGCAAAAGGAGCGCACACTGGGCCGGCGCGGACCAGGGGATGCGGGTTCTGTCCTACCTGATCGCGGGGGTTTGCCTGTACGGGCTGCTCGGCTGGCTCGGTGATCACCTGCTCGGGTACCGGATTCCTGCTCCCACTCGGCATCGTGCTGGGCGCCGCCGCCAGTGTCTACACGATCATCCGCCGCTTCGGACGGGTACCCGACGCACCGGCTTCGCCGCCACCGGCGCGCCGCCGCCTGCGACGACCGAGTGAGGAGTACGCCCTGAGCCGGAGGAGCGCCCGATGAGCGGATTCCTCCCGCTCGTGCCGATGGAGGCCGAGCCCGAGACGGGCGCCGGCAGGAGAGAGCGAGACGTTCGAGCCACCGGGCGTCAGCAGCTTCGATCTTCCGCCGATCTTCGAAGGCATCCCGTGGTTCGACAAGTACATGCTGCAAGCGATCGTCGCCGTGATCTTGATCCTGATCTTCTGGCTGGTGATGGCCAACAAGAACAAGATGGTGCCGACCAAGGGCCAGTTCATCGGCGAGACGGCCTACTTCTTCGTCCGCAACAGCATCGCCCGGGACACCCTGGGTCATGACTACAAGAGGTTCGTGCCGTTCCTGATCGCCTTGTTCTCCTTCATCTTGGTGAAC
This sequence comes from uncultured Actinomycetota bacterium, assembly GCA_963789345.1. Taxonomy (GTDB): domain Bacteria; phylum Actinomycetota; class Actinomycetes; order Propionibacteriales; family Propionibacteriaceae; genus Microlunatus. The sequence goes on from CAWBKR010000007.1 coordinate 229,876, forward strand.
AACCTGTGGGGGATTTTCCCGTTCACCCTGCTGCCGACCACGTCCCACGCCGGCTGGCCGTACGGCTTGGCGATCATGGTCTGGGTGCTCTACAACGGCGTCGGAATCGCCAAGCACGGCTTCTTCGGCTACCTCAAGAACACCGTGCTCCCGGCGGGCGTGCCGGTGTTCATGTGGTGGTTGATCATCCCGCTGGAGTTCTTCTCCAACATCATCGTCCGGCCGATCACGCTCGCTTTGCGACTCTTCGCGAACATGTTCGCCGGACACCTGCTGGTGCTCGTTTTCGTCCTCGGTGGCGAGTTCCTGGTGTTCCACGGCGGATCGATCGTCAACGTGACCGCCGGCATCGTGGCCTGGATCTTCAGCATGGCGATCTTCGCGCTGGAGATCTTCGTCCAGGCCCTGCAGGCCTTCATCTTCACCGTGCTGACTGCGGTGTATCTGTCCTCAGCCTTGGCCGAGGAACACTGATTCGACCAGACCGACCCGACCACCGCACCCCTTGCGGCAACCCGTGAAAGGACGCATTACAATGATGACTCCACATGGAGCTCGTCGGATCGCTCGGCATCGTCGGCTACGGCCTGGCCGCCATCGGCCCCGGTATCGGCGTTGGCCTGATCTTCGCCTCCGTCATCCAGGGCACCGCCCGGCAACCCGAGGCGCGCGGCGCCATGATGGGCACCGCCTGGATCGGCTTCGCCGTGACCGAGGCGCTGGCGATCATCGGTATCGCCCTGGCCTTCGTCTTCGGCTTCACCGGACAAGCCTGATCGTGGCTGTTCCGCAGGCCATTCCCCTGGCCCTGCCGCTGGCGACCGAGAATCCGCTGCTCCCGGCGCCCATCGAGATCATCCTGTCGATCGTCTTCGTCATCTTGTTGACGATCGTGATCGCCAAGATGGTGGTGCCTCGCTTCGAGGCGACGTACGCCGAACGGACGGCGGCCATCCAGGGCGGGATGGAGAAGGCCGAGAAGGCGCAGGAGGAGGCCGAAGCGGCCCTGAAGCAGTACCAGGACCAGCTGGCCGAGGCGCGGGGTGAGGCGGCACGGATCCGCGAGGACGCCAAGACCCAGGGCTCGCAGATCCTGGCGGAGATGCGGGAGCAGGCGCAGGCCGAGGTGGCCCGGATCAAGGCGTCGGCGGAGTCCCAGCTCGAGGCCGAGCGCAATCAGGTGATGAACCAACTGCGGAGCGAGATCGGCGGGCTGGCGACCACCTTGGCCAGCCGGATCGTCGGGGAGTCACTCGAGGATGACGAGCGGGCCCGGCGCACGGTCGACCGCTTCCTGGCCGATCTGGAGTCCGACGAGACCTCACAGGCGGCAGGACGGTCATGAGCGAGGACGACGATGCCCGGCTGAAGGTGCTCGATCCGGTTCTCGATTCGGCTCTGAGCGAGCGGTCAAGTCGTAGCGGACTGCTGGGTGCGATCGTGGATGCCGTGGCGGGGGCACCCACAACCCCTGACCTCTCAAGGTTGGCGGGTGATCTCTTCGCGGTGGTCGATGCTCTCGAGGCCAACCCAGCTTTGCGCCGGGCGATGACCGACCCGAGTACGCCGGAGGGTGGCCGGCGACAGCTGGCGCACGGGGTGCTCGACGGGCGCGTCGGCGAGCTGGCCGTCGACGTGGTGGCCGAAGCGGCCGCGATGCGGTGGGCGGGCGGCCGCACTCTCGCCGCGGCCTTGGATCGCCAGGCGGTCCGGGCCGAACTCATGCAGGCCGATGAGAACGGTGACTTGGACGAGACCGAAGACGAACTCTTCCGGTTCGCCCGCACCGTCGAGTCCAACCCTGACTTGCGCGATGCCTTGGCCGATCGTGCAGTCGACCGAGCCGGACGCCAGCTTCTCGTCGCCAACCTGCTGACGGGAAAGGCCACCGACTCCACCGTTCGGTTGGCTCAGCGGGCCGTCGCAGCGCGGGAACGCACCTTCGCCCACACGATCGAGGGCTACGTCACGCAGGCCGCCGCCCATAAGAATCGAGTGGTAGCCACCGTGCGGGTCGCTCAGCCGTTGACGGACGAGCAGGCTGAGCGCCTCAAAGCCGCGCTGACCCGGCAGGTCGGGCGCGAGGTCGCCATCCAGGCATCGTCGACGAGCACGTGGTCGGTGGCGTCAGTGTCGAACTCGGCCACGAGGTGATCGAGGGCACCGTGTGCCGCACGTCTGGAAGACGCGCGACGGCTCTTCTCCTGAGTGAGCGCACTTCCGTTTCCAGTAGTAACGAGATAACGAGAGCAGGCACATCGTGGCGGAACTGACGATTCAACCGGAAGACATCCGGCAGGCCCTGGACCAGTTCGTCCGGGACTACCAGCCCGACACCTCGACTCGCGAGGAGGTCGGCACGGTGGTGACGTCGGGCGACGGTATCGCCCGGGTCGAGGGGCTGCCGTCGGCCATGGCCAACGAGCTGCTCGAGTTCGAGAACGGCACGCTCGGCATCGCCTTGAACCTCGACGTCCGCGAGATCGGTGTCGTCGTGATGGGCGACTCGGAGGGCATCGAGGAGGGCCAGGTCGTCAAACGGACCGGTGACATCTTGTCGGTGCCCGGTGGGTGAGGGCTACCTCGGTCGCACCGTCGATGCGCTGGGTCGGCCCATCGACGGGCTCGGTGACATCACCGACATCGACGAGCGCCGACCGCTGGAGCTCCAGGCCGCCGGCGTGATGGACCGCCAGGAGGTGCGTCAACCGCTGCAGACCGGCATCAAGGCCATCGACGCGATGATCCCGATCGGTCGCGGTCAGCGGCAGTTGATCATCGGCGACCGCAAGACCGGCAAGTCCGCCATCGCGGTGGACACCATCATCAACCAGCGCCAGTTCTGGGAGAGCGGCGATCCGGAGCAGCAGGTGCGCTGCATCTACGTGGCGATCGGTCAGAAGGGCTCGACCGTCGCCGCACTGCGCGGCGTGCTCGAAGAGGCCGGCGCCCTGGCGTACACGACGATCGTGCACGCCCCCGCCTCGGACCCGGCCGGCTACAAGTACGTGGCTCCGTACACCGGCTCGGCCATCGGCCAGCACTGGATGTACGCGGGCAAGCACGTGCTGATCGTGTTCGACGACCTGACCAAGCAGGCCGAGGCCTACCGGGCCATGTCGTTGCTGCTGCGCCGCCCGCCGGGTCGCGAGGCCTACCCCGGTGACGTGTTCTACCTGCACAGCCGGCTGCTGGAGCGCTGCGCGAAGCTCTCCGACGAGCTGGGCGCCGGGTTCGATGACGGGCCTGCCCATCATCGAGACCAAGGCCAACGACGTGTCCGCCTACATCCCGACCAACGTCATCTCCATCACCGACGGGCAGATCTTCCTGCAGTCCGATCTCTTCAACGCCAACCAGCGGCCGGCCATCGACGTCGGCGTCTCGGTCTCCCGGGTCGGCGGCGCCGCGCAGATCAAGGCCATGAAGAACGTTTCCGGGCTCGCTCAAGATCAACTTGGCCCAGTACCGCGACATGCAGGCGTTCGCCATGTTCGCCTCCGATCTGGACGCGACCTCACGGCGCCAGTTGGACCGCGGCGCCCGGCTCGTGGAGTTGCTGCGGCAGCCGCAGTACACGCCGTACCCGGTCGAAGAGCAGGTGGTCAGCGTGTGGGCCGGCATCAACGGCCAGCTGGACGAGGTCCCCGTCGACGACGTCCTGCGCTTCGAGCAGGAACTGCTGGAGTACCTCCGGCACAACGGCGACGTGCTCAACAACATCCGCGAGACCAAGTCCTTCGACGACGACAGCGCCGAGGCCCTCAAGAAGCAGATCGCCGAGTTCAAGAAGGGCTTCCAGACCGGCTCCGGCAAGTTGCTGGCGGGCCGGGAGGAGCACGAGGCCCTGCCTGAGGAGGACGTCGCGCAGGAGCAGATCGTCAAGCAGAAGCGGGGTTAGGGGTAACGCATGCCGGCTAGCCTCAGGGAGCTTCGACAGCGGCGGAAGACGGTGTCGACGACCAAGAAGATCACCCGGGCGATGGAGCTCATCGCCGCGTCGCGGATCATCAAGGCCCAGCAGCGGGCACGGGCGGCGGCCCCGTTCTCCCGGGAACTGACGCGGGCCGTGTCGGCCGTGGCCACCTTCTCCAACGTCGAGCATCCCCTGACCACCGAGAAGGAGAATCCCCGCCGTGCGGCGATGGTGGTGATCACCTCCGACCGCGGGCTGGCCGGCGCGTACTCGTCCTCGGTGATCAAGGAGGCGCAGTCGCTACGCGAACTGCTGCAGGGCAACGGGCTGGAGGTCCAGCGGTACCTGGTCGGCCGCAAGGCCATCGCGTACGCGACGTTCCGGCGGCTGGAGATCGCCGGGCAGTGGGAGGGCTTCTCCGACGCGCCGACCTACGCCCACGCCCGCGAGATCTCCGACGCGGTGATCAACGCCTTCCTCACCCCGACCGACGAGGGCGGCGTGGACGAGATCCACATCGTCTACACCCGGTTCGTCTCGATGCTCACGCAGCGGCCCGAGGTCATCCGGATGCTGCCCCTGGAGGTCGTCGAGGGCACCGAAGCCGCCCGGCGACGACCGAGCTGCTGCCCCTGTACGAGTTCGAGCCGGACGCCGAGGTCGTGCTCGACGAGTTGTTGCCGCTCTACGTGGCGAGCCGGATCCAGTACTGCCTCCTGCAGTCGGCGGCCTCCGAGCTGGCGAGCCGGCAGAAGGCCATGAAGTCCGCCACCGACAACGCCCAGCAGCTGATCGAACGCCTGACCCGGGAGGCCAACCAGGCACGCCAGGCCGAGATCACCCAGGAGATCAGCGAGATCGTCGGCGGCGCGAGTGCCCTCGCCGATGCGACGGCGGCAGCCGAATGATGAACCGAACGACCGACACGAAGACGAGTGAGGACCGATGACCGCAACCATTGAAGAAGAGACCACCGAGGCTCCTTCGGGTGGCGTGGGCCGCGTGGCCCGCGTGATCGGGCCGGTGGTCGACGTCGAGTTCCCGGTCGACCAGATGCCGGACATCTACCACGCCTTGCTGGTGGACACCACGGTCGGTGGCGAGACCCGCCCCATGACCATGGAGGTCGCGCTGCACATCGGGGACAACATGGTGCGGGCGATCGCTCTGAAGCCGACCGACGGCATGCAGCGCGGCGCGGAGGTGCGGGACACCGGGGCGCCGATCTCGGTGCCGGTGGGTGACATCACCAAGGGCCACGTGTGGAACACGACCGGCGACGTGCTGGACGTCGATCCCTCGACGATCGAGATCACCGCGATCGAGGGCGCGCCCAACGGGCGGTGGCCGATCCACCGGGCCGCGCCGAAGTTCGACGCGTTGGAATCCAAGACCGAGATGTTGGAAACCGGCATCAAGGTGCTGGACCTGCTGACCCCGTACGTGACCGGCGGCAAGATCGGCCTGTTCGGCGGCGCCGGCGTCGGGAAGACCGTCTTGATCCAGGAGATGATCTACCGGATCGCCCACAACTTCGGCGGCACGTCGGTGTTCGCGGGCGTGGGGGAGCGGACCCGTGAGGGCAACGACCTGATCCACGAGATGGAGGAGGCCGGGGTCTTCGGCGACACCGCGCTGGTGTTCGGGCAGATGGACGAGCCGCCGGGCACCCGGCTCCGGGTCGCGCTGTCGGCGTTGACCATGGCGGAGTACTTCCGCGACGTCCAGAACCAGGACGTGTTGTTGTTCATCGACAACATCTTCCGGTTCACCCAGGCGGGTTCGGAGGTGTCCACGCTGCTCGGCCGGATGCCGTCCGCGGTGGGCTACCAGCCGAACCTGGCCGACGAGATGGGCCAGTTGCAGGAGCGGATCACCTCGACCCGGGGCCACTCGATCACCTCGATGCAGGCGATCTACGTGCCGGCCGACGACTACACCGACCCGGCGCCGGCGACCACGTTCGCGCACCTGGACGCCACCACCGAGTTGTCCCGCGACATCGCCTCGCGTGGTCTGTACCCGGCGGTGGACCCGTTGACGTCGACCAGCGCGGATCCTGGATCCGCAGTTCATCGGCCAGGAGCACTACGACACGGCCGTGCGGGTGAAGCAGATCCTGCAGCGGAACAAGGAGCTGCAGGACATCATCGCCATCCTCGGTGTCGACGAACTGTCCGAGGAGGACAAGATCGCGGTCAACCGGGCCCGCCGGATCCAGCAGTTCTTGTCCCAGAACACCTACATGGCCACCAAGTTCACCAACATCCCCGGCTCCACCGTGCCGCTGTCGGAGACGATCGAGTCGTTCAAGATGATCTGCAACGGCGATGTCGACCACATCGCCGAGCAGGCCTTCTTCAACGTCGGCAACATGGAGGACGTCGAGAAGCGCTGGGACGAACTCCAGAAAGAAGGGGTGAGTCTGTGGCTGACCCCATGCAGGTCGAGGTGGTCTCGGCCGACCGGGTCGTCTGGTCGGGCAAGGTCATCAACATCATCGCCAAGACGGTGGACGGAGACATCGGCATCCTGCCGAACCACGCACCCGTCCTGGCGATCCTGGTGCCCGGGGCGGTCGAGATCTACACCGAGAGCAACGAACGCGAGATCGTCGCCGTGGACGGCGGTTTCATGTCGGTCGCCGGGGAGCGAGTCTCCATCCTGAGCGAGTACGCCAGCATGGCGACCGAGGTGAGTCTGCGCGACGCCGAGAAGGAACTCGCCGACGCTCAGGCCCGTCTCGACGCCGGTGAAGATGACGACGAGACCCGAAAGTCCTACTCTCGAGCTAGCGCACAGGTGCGGGCCGCCGAAAAACTGGCCTGACCTGCCCCTCATTCCCGGCAGTTCTGGACGGTGGCGATGGACGCTTGGTTGCTCGCCGTTCTGGCCATCGTCGATCGCGTCGCCCTCTGCGCCGGAATGCTCGCCCTGCTGGCCGGCCGCCGACGGTGGCTGGCTCGCGAGGGCGGCACCTTCGAGTGCAGCGTGCGGCTGCGGACGACGACGCCCGGCGCGGGCTGGGTGCTCGGAGTCGCGCGCTACACCGGTGATCAACTGGAGTGGTTCCGCTTCTTCTCCTACTGCGGCGCGGCCGCGGAAGCGGTTCCGCCGTGGTGAGGTGCTGGTGGTCGAGACCCGCGATCCCGACGCGGTCGAGGCGGTCGCGCTCTACGCGGGTCAGCGGATCGTCACCCTGGAGGAACACCGCGCGGATCGCGTCGTCCGCTCGGATCTGGCCATGGGTGGGGAGTCGCTGACCGGGCTGTTGAGTTGGCTCGAGTCCGCTCCGCCGGGTCGGTCCCGGCGACGCGCCGAGGCGCCCTAGGGCTCTGGCCTGCCAGGGCGATGACCTACTCGCGCAGTTCGAGGACGGACTGCGTCTGCAGCATGAGAGCGTCCATCAACTGCTGAGCGGGCAACGGCGAGTACTCGTTGCCGGTCGCGTCGTACCGGAACTGCCAGGTCAGGATGTTCTCGAACTGCAGCAGATGGACCGCGAATGTCGACGACTGCTCGGTGCTGTACGCGTACGCAGCCTGCGCGCGAACGCCACTGTCGTCGGTCACGGGGATCCGTTCGAGGCGAACCGTGGCCGGCCGCCGGTCGACGACGCGAATCTGCTGGCCGTCGCAGGCGGTCAGCGCGTCGTTCACCCGTACGTAGGCGCGCGCCGCCGTGGGGGCATCGACGAAGCGCATCGTGAACATCGACAGGGTGTCCCGGCCTCCGAGCCAGTAGGTACCCACCCCGTCCACGGCCTCGGCGGGGAACTGGTTGAAGACCGTGGCGTCGAACAGTGGTACGCACTCGGCCGGGGTGACATCAATGGAGCGGGGAGAAGCGTTCCGGCGCTGCAGCGGGGAAACGTCGTTCGTCCCGTCGGATCGGACCATCCCGGCGTACACGCCCTGCAGCTCGGCCAGGGTCAGTGGCGCCACCGGGCGGGGCCAGAAGTTCCAGACCAGCACACCGATCAGCAGTGCCAGGCTCGACGCCACGACCCCGACCGACGACCACCGGTCGCGGTCGTCGGGTGGGCGAGCCGAGCTCGAGGGTCTCAGCCTGGACCTCAGGTTCAGCCAGGGATCCAGCCTCCGGCAGAGCCTGCGGCCCGCTCGGAGAGTCCATGGTCTGAGCTTAGGCGCCGCGGCGGGCGCCGGAGCGTGGGCCATCGCTGAGCCGATCCGGCCGAACACGACATACTGATGCCGTGCCAGAGCAGCTACGGGGTGTGAATCTCGGCGGTTGGTTGGTGCTCGAACCGTGGATGACGCCGTCGCTGTTCGCCGGCACCGACGCCAAGGACGAGTACACCTTCATGACCACGCCCGGGGCGGCGGCCAAGCTCCGAAGGCACCACGAGACGTTCATCACCGACGACGACTTCGCCTGGCTGGCGGCGCACGGGCTCGATCTCGTACGCCTTCCGGTCGGGCACTGGGTGCTGCATCCCGATCCTCCGTACGCGGCGGGCGCCGACATCCTCGACGCCGCGATGGACTCCGCGGAGCGGCACGGACTGAAGGTGCTCCTCGATCTGCACGCTGCGTCCGGCTCCCAGAACGGCCGCGACCACAGCGGCAAGGTCGGCCCGCGGCAGTGGTACCTCGAGCGGGAGCACCGTGATCACACCTTCCACGCGTTGGAGGAATTGGCGCGTCGCTACCGTGATCATCCGGCCCTGTGGGGCATCGAGCTGGTGAACGAGCCGACCGACTGGCGCGTCTGGCACCTCTGGCACTTCCACCGCACCGCCTACCAGCGATTGGCGGAGCTCGTCCGTCCTGGGACCCATCTCGTGTTCTCCGACGGCTACCTGCCGTGGCTGTTCCGTGGCACGGTGCGCGGCCGTACGGACTGCCCGGTCGTCATGGACACCCACCTCTACCAGTGTTTCTTCCCCTGGGACGTTCGGCTCTCCTACGAGGATCAACTCGTCCGAGCCCGGCGTCGCAGCCGGCTGATCCGGTGGCTGAGCAAGGCGCATCCGGTTCTGGTCGGCGAGTGGAGCGCCGCGCTCTACTCGACGGCCTACGACGGTCGCGGCGACGATGCTCGCGTCGCCTACGTCCAGGCTCAGCTGGAGGGCTACGCCGGCGCGTACGGCTGGTGCTTCTGGAGCTACCGCACCGAGCACGCCGACGAGTGGAACTTCCGCCACCTGGTCGACAGCGGCATCATCAAGCTCCCCGACCGTGTGACGCCCTAGCGGGCCTGCTCGTCAAGCGGCCACGGGTCGCGCCACCGTGGCAGGGTACGGCTGTACGGCCGGCCTGAGCGGCAGCCGCATCCTGCCACGGTCATCTGCTATCCACAGATTCACTCCTGGACCGGTTCCAGCCGGGGATCCTCGGCCAGAGTACGGACATGGGATCGGCATTCGAGCGGGAGCTCCCGTCTGCTCAGTGGCCGCGATCGGCCAAGCAGCTGGCGATGCAGAGCGTGACGCGCTCGATGACTCGTGGGGACGCCTGGCGTCGGACCAGTCGCGGATATTTCGTTCCGGTGATGACGACGGCACCGACGACCACCCAACGCATCGTCGACCTGGCGCCCTTGGTCCCGGCGACGGGCGCCTTCACCGACTGGGCCGCGGCGTACGTGCTCGGCGTCGATCTCCTGGATGGGCTCGACCCAGAATCCATGCGACCGATGCCGATCACGATCAACCTCGGCTCCGACCTCGGTCGCCTCGACAGCGAGCACTTCCGCTACGTGCGTGATCGCCTACCGCCTGATCACCGCGAAACGCTCCGCGGGCTACCCGTGACCACCCCGTTTCGCACTGCCTTCGACGGCGCGCGCTTTGCAACGAATCTGGTCGAGGCCGTCGTGTTCGTGGATCAACTCACCCACGCCCTGGACATCGACATCGCGACCCTGGCCGCGTGGTGCGCCGCACAGGGCAAGTTCCCGAAGACCCGGCAACTCGAGTCGGCCATCATGTTGGCCGATCCGGCCAGCGCGAATGCGTGGGAGAGCCGGCTCCGGATGTTCTACGTGCTCGAGGCCGGACTTACCCGGCCGTTGGTCAATCGGCCGATCTTCGACCCTACGGGCCGCTTCCTCGGAACCCCCGACCTGTTCGATCCCGAGGCCGGGTTGGTCACCGAGTTCGACGGCCAGGACCACCGGGCGCGCCAGCAACATCGCAAAGACAATCTGCGCGAGGAGCGACTCGAGGAAGCCAATCTGACGGTGTGCCGGGTCGACAGCCTCGACCTTCGCCGCCGGCTGGCCCTGAAAGATCGACTGCAATCGCGATACTCACAGGGACTTGCCCGCGATCATCGCCGCGACCGCTGGACATTGCAGCAACCGCTCTGGTGGCGGCGCCGCCGAGCTTCTTGACCTACGTTGGCAGGTTGCGGCTGCTCCGCGGCGCATTGTGGCAGCCACTAGCTGCCACCGTGGAGGTTCTCAGCTGGCGAAGGCGGCGTCGAAGGCCGTCGTCGGGGGCGTGATGGCGTTCATCGAACGGATGAAGTCCAGCGCCTCCGGAGCACCGTCGAGGCGGTCCATGCCGGCGTCTTCCCACTCGATGGAGATGGGCCGGTCATAGCCGATGTGGTTGAGCATCCGGAAGATGTCCTCCCACCGGGTGTCGCCGTGTCCGGTGGAGATGAAGTCCCAGCCCCGCCGCGGGTCGGCCCAGGGGAGGTGCGAGGACAGCTGGCCGTTCCGGCCGTTGCCCATCCGCATCTTGGTGTCCTTGCAGTCCACGTGGTAGATGCGGTCGCGGAAGTCCCAGAGGAACCCGACGTAGTCCAGCCCCTGCCAGACCATGTGGGACGGATCGAAGTTGAGCCCGAAGCCCTCCCGATGCCCGATCGCGTCGAGGGTGGCCACCGTCGACCAGTAGTCGTACGCGATCTCGCTCGGATGGACCTCGTGGGCGAAGCGGACACCGACCTCGTCGAAGACGTCGACGATCGGGTTCCAGCGATCGGCGAAGTCTTGGTAGCCGGCCTGGATCACGTCGTCACCCACCGGCGGAAACATCGCCACGTAGTGCCAGATCGCCGAACCGGTGAAACCGATCACCGTCTCGACGCCGAACGCGGCGGCCGCCCGCGCTGTGGTCTTCATCTCCTCGGCCGCCCGCTGGCGCACGCCCTCCGGGTGACCGTCACCCCAGACCCGCGGGTTGACCATGTTCTTGTACCGGTCGTCGATGATCGCCTCGCAGACCGCCTGGCCGTTGAGGTGATTGGAGATGGCCCAGCAACCCAGACCGTGCTCCTCCAGCGTGTTCCGCTTGCCCTCGACGTACGACTCGTCCTCGGCGGCCCGGGCGACGTCGAAGTGGTCACCCCAACAGGCGATCTCCAGACCGTCGTACCCCCAGCCGGCGGCCAGCCGGCACACCTCCTCGAACGGGAGGTCGGCCCACTGCCCGGTGAACAGGGTCACCGGGCGCGCCTGCTCGGGCGTCTTGCGTCCGGTGGCCTCCTTGAGGCCGGGTGCGGGCTGCGCGTCGTCAACGTGGCTGGTCACGCCGGATCCTCCTGGTCATCGTCTGGATCGTCGTCTGAGTTGGCATGTGGCTGGTCGCTCCGGTCGCCGCCGGGTTTCCACAAGATGTCGCCGCTGGGTGTGTTGAGGACCCGGGTGAGGATGAAGAGCAAATCGGAGAGCCGGTTGAGATAGACGAGCGCGAGCGCGTTGACGCCACCGATCTGATCACTGGGCCGCTCCTCGTCGCCGGCGTCGAGACCGTAGCGCTCCACCGCCTGCCAGCCGGCCCGTTCGGCCCGCCGGACCACCGTGCGCGCGACGTGCAGGTGGGCGGCGGCCAGCGTTCCGCCGGGAAGGATGAAGGACGTCAGATCCGGCAGCGGATCCCCGAACCGGTCACAGGCCTCTTCCAGACGGGTCACGTAGTCCGCGGTGATGCGCAGCGGTGCGCGCTTGGGCTCGGCGACAACGGGTGTGGCGAGGTCGGCGCCCAGATCGAACAACTCGTTCTGGATCAGGCGCAGCAGGCTGGAGACGTCGGCGGGCAGCTCCGCCGTGGCCAGAGCGACGCCGATGATCGAGTTGGCCTCGTCGACGTCCCCGTACGCCTCGACGCGGGGATCGTTCTTGCTCGTCAGCGACATGTCGGCCAGCCGAGTTTGCCCGCCGTCACCGGTCTTGGTGTAGATGCGGGTGAGATGGACCACCTGCCAAACCCTACGCATCAAGGCTCGTCCGGCGCGTCGGGGGCGGGTCGGCGCGGAGCCGGATGGCAGGGTTGGGGAGTGGTCGTGCTGCCTCGACGCGCCGTGCCGACGGTGCTGTCCCCGGTCCTGCTGCTGGTGCTCGTCGCCTGCGGTCAGGTGCCCCAGACCGCCACTCCGCCGGCGTCGTCGTCCACTCCGTCCACGCCAACCACGGGACCCTATGCCAGCGTCGCTCCCTCCGGCTCCACGGACGCGTCCTCGCCGGAATCCACGCCCGATTCCGCGCCGGATTCCGAGGCACCGAACAGCACGGAGTGTGAGTACGTCTCGAGCGGCACCGCGGCCCGACCGGTGACCGCTCCGCCGAGCACCGGTGTCCCCTCCAGCGGCGAAGTGACCGCGGTGATGACGACCACCGAGGGCGCCGTGCGGGTCGTGTTGGACCGAGTATCCGCGCCGTGCACGGTCAACTCGTTCGTCTCGCTGGTGCGTCAGAAGTTCTACGACAAGACCCGATGTCACCGGTTGCTTGACTCGGGGATCTTCATCCTGCAGTGCGGGGATCCGACCGGCAGTGGCGAGGGCGGACCGGGCTACTCCTACGCCGACGAGCTCGACGGCACCGAGTCCTACACCGGTGGCGTGGTGGCCATGGCCAACGGCGGCCCGAACACGAACGGATCGCAGTTCTTCTTCGTGTACGAGCCCTCGGAGAGCATGGACCCGAACTATACGATCTTCGGCCGGATGGACGACGCATCGCGTCGCGTGGTGGCCCGCATGGCGCTGGAGGGTCAGGACGGCAGCCTGGGGCGGCAGGGCGGCAAGCCGAACAACCCCTCCGAAATCATCTCGGTGACCCTCTCTCCTTGACCGACTTGTCTGCCCCGTCGATGAGGAAGCGACCCCGAGTCGCGTTTGGCCCGATGTCGTCGTCCCTCTTCGCAAACGAAAGGCGTGTTTGCTCATCGCTCCTCCGATCATCGGGCGCGACTCGGCTGTGTGATCTGCTCGCTCCGCTCGCGGGTCGCTGCGCTCCCCAGCAGCAGCGCCAGCAGGACGGGGAACTCCAGGTAGGCGTGGTAGGTGGCCAGCGCGGCGTAAAGCGCTCGACCCGCGAAGTAGTCGGATAGGAACAGCGTCGCCAGAAGGGCGCCACCGGCGAGGCCGAGGACCCAGGCCCGCCACCCGCGCAGCCAGGGCACGCGCGCGTCGAAGGCGGCGACCGCCTCGGGGGCGAAGCGCGGCAGGAACGCCACCCAGACGACGTAGTGCATCGTCTGCATGAAGGCGAAGACCACGAGGAATCGCAACCCCAGCTGGGCGAAGACGTCCGGTGGCGCGGCGGTCGCGACCACGCGACTTCCGTCGCCGACGAACGCCTCGGCCACCCCGGGGCCCGCGCTCAGCCAGCCGTCCAGGGCGCCGAACAAGATCAACAACGGGACGACCAGGATCCACAGCACCTGTGTGGTGCGGAACGCCCAACGATCGCCGGCCCTCGGCAGCCGGCTGGCCCACTCCCACAGAAAGACCAGCGGCACGAGGTTGTGCAGGTGGGTCAAGATCACGAAGTAGTACGCGGGCATGAGCACGGCGACCGTCCCGCCCACGGCCAGCAGCGACCAGCCCAGCAGCAGCCAGCCGCCTCGAAGACCCAGCTGGCAACCGACGGCCAAGATCACGAAACCCAGCACCACCTCACTGGTCCGCGCCGGCCCCGGCCAGACGGTGGCGGCGACCCGGCACACCACGATGCCGGAGATCAACGCGAGCAAGAGGACCAGAAAGCGACCGGTCAGCAGGCCTGCGAAGCGGCCGGCGACGTACCGGATCTCCAGTACGTTGTGCAGGACACCGAAGGCGATCAACCCCAGCACCGTCGTCGCCAGCGGGGCCCGGGTGGCCAGGACCAGAGACCCGGCGGCGGCGGCGAGCATGAGGGCCACAAGCAGGGCGGTCCGCGACTCAGGGCTCGCTCCGGGCGGGACAGGAGGAGAGATCACCGAGGAGTGGGTCAGCGACTGGTGGCGATTCGGCGGCACGTACGCGGCTGCCTTCGCCTTCACCTGGCTCATCGAGACGATTGTCTACCTTGCGGCGTTCACCGCGCTGGGGTTGTTCGGCCCGGATCCGGACCGACGCTTCACCGTCCGTCGCGCGCTGCTGCTCGTGCTGGCGGTGAACCTCGTCAGCCACCCGCCGCTGTGGCTTCTGGCCTCATCCGTCGACGGTCTGGCCGCCGTCTCGATCGGCGAGCTCGCCGTCGTTGTTCTCGAGGGCAGCTTGATCGCCCTGGTGCTGCGCGGATCGTGGCGCTGGGCCTGCGCGGCCGCACTGTTGGCGAACGCCTGCTCCTACCTGGCCGGCCTGGTCGGGTGGCTGGTGATCGTCAACGCCGGCGGTTCCGCGGCTTGCTGCTGATGAACATCATCATCAAGACCAGCAGCCCCAGCGCCACCAGAGCACCGAGGATCGCGGCGGCGAAACCGTTGCCTCGACTCGGATAGACCGGCTCGCGGGTCTGGAGGACGACCTCGAGCGGCAGCGCGCCATGGGCCAGCCACGCACCCAGATCGAAGAGCAAACCCAGAACGACAAGCACGGTGGTCACATCTTCCTCTTGTTTCGCCGGCCGCGCACCAGGAACAGCACCGTCATCATGGCGATGATCGCGAGCAGGGCCACCAAGAGCAGAGGGAGGAAGTCGAAGTCGCCCGGGGCGGGCGCGATGTCGAGCGGCAGCGGTCGCACGTCAGCTCTCCTATCAGAGGATCAGGCCGGATGAGCCATGAATGATTCTTCGTCTGGCGCCGTAGAGATGCAGCCCAGCAGGATGGGGCTAAGCACGACGCAGGAAGGCCCGGATCGTCGCGACGAAGGTCTCCGGCTGTTCGGAGTGGACCCAGTGGCCGCTGTTCTTGACGGTGACCAGTTGCACGCGCGGGAAGAGGCGCCGCATATCGGGAGCGTACGCGGGCGTGACGTAGTCGGAGTTGGCACCGGCGATCCAGAGCACCGGTCCGGAGTAGGGCTGCGCGTCGAGATCCGGCCAGTTCCCGATCTCGGTGAGGTGGTCGCCGAGCAGGTCGAGATTCAGCTGCCACCGCCAGCCGGGCGCCTCGGGTTGTCGCCGCAGGTTCTGCAGCAGGAACCCGCGCACGACGGGGTCGGATACCGAAGAGGCCAGCGCGGCGTCGGCGGCGGTCCGGTCCGGGGTCGCGGCCAGGTCCAGCCCCCGCATCCCGGCGACGTAGCGGCCGAAGCTGCCGAGGCGGTCGTACCGTACGGGGGCGACGTCGACCACGACGAGGCGGCGGATCAACTCCGGGTGGCGAAGAGCGATGACCATCGCCACCTTGCCGCCCATCGAGTGCCCGACCAGATGCAGCGGCTCGGCTGCCGACGCAATCAACACCTCGACGAGGGCGTCGGCCGTCTGCACGTAGGAGAACTGATCGGTCCAGTCCGAGCGCCCGTGGTTGGGCAGGTCGACCAGGGTGATCCGGAAGTCGCCACTCAGCGCCTTCGCCACGCCCGCCCAGTTCTTGCCCTGCCCGAACAGGCCGTGCAGAAAGACCACGGGCGGGCCCTCGCCGCCGACCTCGGTGGTGAAGATCTCGGGCGGTGATGCTGCCGAGGGAATCGACGTCACGGGCGGCGTTGCCAGCAGCCGGAGTGCCAGTGCCGTCGTTCCCCGACCCCGCTGGTTGAATGCAGTGCCGGCAGCGCGGGCCAGGCGACCACGTGCGGTGTTCCGGCGGTGATGGGCTGCGAGCAGCCCGGGCAGCGGTAGGACTTCGTGGCCGCTGCGCCACTGACGCTGCGGACGATCCACTGCCCGTCGCGCTTCTCAGCCGAAGTGGCGTGGCCCGAGCTGAGCGGACGCGGCGCACGGGTGTGCTTGCTCGGTCGGCGGGCCACGAGAGTGAGTTTGGCAGACCAGCTGACCGGGGCCGGGGCCGAGGGCTGCCTCTCAACTAGGGTTGGCCCGGTGCGGTTGGTGATTGCCCGCTGTCAGGTCGACTACGCGGGGCGTCTGACGGCTCATCTGCCGATGGCCACCCGACTCATCATGATCAAGGCGGACGGGTCCGTCTCGATCCACGCCGACGACCGGGCCTACAAGCCGCTCAACTGGATGAGCCCGCCGTGCACGTTCGTGGAGCGACTGGCGCCCGCACCGGACGGGGTCGTAGTCGGCAGCGAGCCGCTGGCGGCACCCCTCGTTCCCCCCTCGTAGATCCCCTCGTAGCTGAGTGGGAGGTACGCGGGCGCGACGGCGACACGCTGCTGATCCGCCTGGCCGAGATCCTGCTCGACTCCAGCTACGACCTCGGCGCCGATCCTGGACTACAGAAGGACGGGGTGGAAGCCCATCTCCAGGCCCTCCTGGCTGAGCATCCCGAGACTTTTGGCGCCGGCTGGTCGCTGGTGCAGCGGGAGTATCCGACCGCCATCGGCCCGGTCGACCTCCTGTGCCGCGACGCGGACGGTGTCTACGTGGCGGTGGAGGTGAAGCGCCGGGGAGAGATCGACGGTGTCGAGCAACTCACCCGCTACCTCGAGCTGATGCGGCGCGACTCACTCCTGGGACCGGTGCACGGGGTGTTCGCCGCGCAGCTCATCAAGCCGCAGGCTCGCGTCCTGGCCTCCGATCGCGGGATTGCGTGCCTCACTGTGGACTACGACCGGCTGCGTGGCCTGGACAACGCTGAAGAGCGCCTGTTCTAGACGCGCGCCCTGAACCTGCCGGAGGGCCCGGATTCAGCTCGACAAGCTCGCCTTGTCTCCGGCCGGGTCGCTGGGCTCGAACTCGCGGACCTCGGGCAGGTTCTCGACGGTCTCGGTGGCCAGCGCGCTGAGGGAGACGAGGTGTTCGCGTACGGCTTCCTTCCGCCGGTTGACCAGGTCTTCTTCCCGGCTCACCTGCCGCTTCCGCCAAGCAAGCTCCTGCCGTGCTCGTTCCTCGATGATCGCGGCGTGGTGCTGAGCGCGCTGCACCAGCGCGTCCACATGCTCCAGGGCTTCCCGCTCCAGGTGTTCTGCCTGAGCCAGGGCGGCCGCCCGGATGCCGGCCGCCTCGGCGGTCTGGCGCTCGAGGTGTTCGGCCGCGGTCCTCTGCTGCATCGCCGCGTCGGCCAGCCGCTCACGGATCGTGGTGTCGGCCGCCTCCTGCCGAGCTCGCAGCTCGCTGAGTTGCCGGTCCCGTCGATCGGCCAGTTCGTGGGCAACTGCGGCCGACTCGCGCTCGGCCGTGGCGCGCAACTGCTCGGCCTCCAACTCGGCCGAGTGCCGAAGGGCCACGGCTTCCTGGGTTGCGGTGGCTCGTATGGCCTCGGCCTGCATCCGGGCCGCGGTCAGCAGCTGCTCCTGCTCGATGCGAGCTCGTTCGTAGCCGTCCGCCAGATCGGTCTGCCCCCGCCGGAGGAGCTCATCGAAATCCGCGCGGCGGTCATCGGTCAGCGAGGTCAGGTCCGTTGCGGCGCGCGAGCGGAGCCGGTCGGCCTCGTTCTGCGCCGCCGCGAGCCTGCGCTCGGCGTCCTGCCGCGCCTGGCGGGTGATCTCGGCGGCCTGCTCATGGGCCAGCCGGAACACCTCGGCGACCCGGTCAGTGAGCGGTCTCGGCTCCAGTCGAGCAATCGCGTCCTCGTGGTCGACGCGCGTTCGTTCGCGGTCGGCTTCGAGTTCGCTGAGTCGGTGAGTCGTCTGCGCGACGAAAGCATCGACCGCTGCTGTCTCGTAGCCGCGCCGTACAACCGGGAAACTCGTGGCACCCAACGGGTCCGTGACTCCCACGTGTGGTCCTACTCCTCGTGACGATTCCTAGGACTGGTTCTCGCCGGACTCGCTCTTCAGGTGAGCGGTGCCCGACGGGATGCTGCCGACCGGGATCACGATGGTGGCGTCGCCGTCCACCTCCGCCTCCTGCTCTTCGAACGTGTCCGACCCGCGCGCCGCATCGCCCGGCCGCTCGGTCGGGGAGTCGTCGGTCAGTTGGTCGTCGGAGATGTCGGCGGTCTCGGGGTGCTGCTCCTTGGGATGACCGTTGGTCCGTTCGCGCTGGTCGTCGATCTCCGGAAGCGCAGGTCCCGCATCGGCGGGGCGAAGGATGGTGCGGTCGCCCTCCTCGGCATTGAAGTCGGTCAGGTCGTCGATCTCCGGGAAGGACTGGGCGGTCTGCTGCGCCAACGCGGACAGGCTGGCGAGCTGGTTGAGGACCGCCTGCTTCCGCTGGCTGAGAAGGTCGGTCTCGCGTCGCAGCTCCTGCTTCCGCCAGGCGAACTCCGACTGGGTCCGTTCGGTGATGGCTGCCGCTTGCGCCTTGGCCGCCTGGACCCGCTCCTCGGCCTCCTTGATGGCAGCGAGCTTGGACTTCTCGGCCTCCGCCAGCGCTTCGGTCCGGATCCGGGTGGCCTCGTTGACGTCGATCTCCAGCCGCTCGGCCGACTCCTGGTTGTGCTTGGTCGCCTCGGCCAGCAGGGTGGAGGTGCGCTCGGCGGCCTCCTCTTGAATCCGGCGCAGCTCGGCGACGGCCTGTTCGCGCTCGACCGCTACCTGCTGCCGCATGTCGGCGGCCTCGCGCTCGGCCGTACGCCGCAGCTCCTCGGTAGCCAGGTAGGCCTCCTGACGAACCGTTTGCGCCTCGTGCTCCGCCTCTTGGCGGAGAGATTCCGCCTGCCGGCGCGCCGCCGCGATCAACGCCTCCGACTCGGCCTGCGTCCGTTCGGAGTATGCCCGGCCGTCTTCCTCCATCCGGGTGCGGACCTCTTCGATCTCGGCCAGTCCGCCCGACTTGAGATCGTCACCCTCGCGCGTGGCGTTCTGCCGCGTCACGTCCGCCTCGCGACGAGCCTCCTCGCGGACCCGCTCGGCGTCGATGTTCGCCCGATCCAGCGTCTCGCGGGCCTGCTCCTCGGCCAGCCGCAGGATGTCGGACGCGCGGCCGCCGAGATTGGTGTAGTCGATCTCCGAGGCGGCCTGCCGGGCCTCCTCGAGCTGGTCGGACATGGTGCCCAATTGCTGTTCGAGTTCGGCCGTACGGCGTCGTACGCCGACCAGCGCACCCTCGAGGCTGCGGACGTAGTCGTCCACGGCGTTCCGGTCGTACCCCCGCAAGGCTGACGGAAAGTTGCCGACGGCGCTCGCGGCGTCGTCGAACAGGCCGAGCCCGGTGTTGTCCGCTGAGGTCATGCTTGCTCCCTGTTGTTCGTCTTCGAGCTGTACGAATGAGCCGACGAGCCCCCCCGTCGTTGGTCACCCGAGCCCGGATCGATCGCGGCTGGCTCGACCAATTCGATCAGAACACCGCCGGCGTCCTTGGGATGGACGAAGTTGATCCGAGAGCCACGCGTACCAGGCTTGGCTGAATCATAGAGCAGCCGAAGCCCCTTTCTTTGCAGAACATCCGCGGCGTGATCGATGTCTTTCACGCGATACGCCAGGTGCTGTACGCCGGGTCCGGACCGGTGCAGGAACCGGGTCAGCGGGCTGGTCCCGGTCAGCGGGGCGAGGAGTTGGATCTGGGTGTCACCGGTCTCGTCGGTCCCGGCGAGCATGACTTCGACGACGCCCTGCTCGTGGTTCTCCTCCCGGTGGACGACGCGCAGACCGAGCACCTCGGTATGGAAGGTCACGGCGGCGGTCAGCTCGACGACGGCCAGGCCGACGTGGTCGACCGCTCGGATGCCAGGGTCGCTCTCAAGCTGGGGGTCGGGCTCGGCGGGAGGCTCGGCGGGCATGCGGCCAGAGTGCCAGACTGGCCTGGAGCGGCGGGCGGGAGCGGCCGAGAAGAAGGAAGGGCGCACTTCACATGGGATCGTTGATCGTCAACGGGGCGAGGACGCCCGTCGGGAAGCTGATGGGCGGGCTCAAGGGTCTGTCGGCCGCCGATCTGGGCGGTCACGCCATCGCCGCGGCGCTGGAGCGGGCCGGGGTACGCGGCGATCAGGTCGACTACGTCATCATGGGCCAGGTCCTGCAGGCCGGAGCCGGTCAGATCACGGCCCGCCAGGCCGCCGTCAAGGGTGGGATCCCGATGACGGTCCCTGCGCTCACCGTGAACAAGGTCTGCCTGTCGGGACTGAACGCGATCGCCCTCGCCGACCAGTTGATCCGGGCCGGCGAGTGCGAACTCGTGGTCGCCGGCGGGATGGAGTCGATGACTCAGGCCCCGCACCTGCTCCCCGGCTCGCGAGCCGGCTTCAAGTACGGCAACACCGCGTTGGTCGATTCGATGGCCTTCGACGGACTCTGGGATGTCTTCACCGATCAGGCCATGGGTGCCCTCACCGAGGATTGCAACGACGGAGACGTGGAGGTGAGCCGCGAGGATCAGGACGCCTTCGCGGCTCGCTCGCACATCCGGGCCCACGCTGCGGCCACGTCCGGCGTGTTCGCCGACGAGATCGTGCCGGTCCACATCCCCCAGCGCCGTGGCGACGACGTGGTGGTCTCCGTCGACGAGGGCGTGCGGGCCGACACGGATGCCGAAGGGCTGTCCCGGTTGCGGCCGGCGTTCTCCGGCGGCGGCACGAAGGACGGCACGATCACCGCCGGGTCCGCGAGCCAGATCTCCGACGGGGCGGCCGCCGTCGTCGTGGCCAGCCCGGCCGCGGTCGAGCGTCTCGGCCTGACGGTGCTCGCCGAGATCGGCGCGCACGCCCAGGTGGCCGGCCCGGACTCCTCGCTGCAGCTCCAGCCCGCGGCGGCCATCGAGGTGGCGGTCAAGAAGCAGGGTGTCAGCGTCTCGGACCTTTCGCTGATCGAGATCAACGAGGCGTTCGCGGCCGTGGGTGTGGCCAGCGCTCGCGCGCTCGGGCTGAGTGACACCGAGATCGAGGAGCGGGTGAACGTCCACGGCGGCGCGATCGCGATCGGTCACCCGATCGGGGCGTCGGGTGCCCGCCTGGTCCTGCACCTCGCGCTGGAGCTCCGTCGCCGGGGTCAGGGGCTCGCGGTAGCCGCGCTGTGCGGCGGTGGAGGACAGGGCGACGCGCTGATCCTGTCCGCCGCGGGCCCGCGCTCCTGAGCGGTGACCAAGGACGTTGCGGTCGATCCGAGTCTTGAGGCGCTGCTGAAGGCGGCGCGGGCCGGTAGCCCTCGGGCCCTGGGCCGCCTCATCAGCCTCGTCGAGAACGACTCGCCGAAGGTGCGTACGGTCCTCACCGAACTCCTGCCGGAGCGTGGTCGCGCGCGGGTGGTGGGGGTCACCGGAGCACCTGGCGTCGGTAAATCCACCACGGTCACGGGCCTGGTCGCCGTGCTGCGCGCGGCCGGCCAGCGGGTTGCAGTGCTGGCCGTCGACCCGAGTTCGCCGTTCTCGGGCGGCGCACTGCTGGGCGATCGCGTACGCATGCAGACGCACGCGACGGACGCCGGCGTCTTCATCCGATCCATGGCCACCCGTGGCCACCTCGGCGGGCTGGCGGTGGCCGCGCCTCAGGCGCTTCGCGTGCTGGACGGCGGTGGCTTCGACACCGTGATCGTCGAGACGGTCGGAGTCGGACAGTCCGAGGTCGAGATCGCGAAGCAGGCCGACGTGACGCTGGTGCTACTGGCGCCCGGTATGGGGGACGGCATCCAGGCGGCCAAGGCGGGGATCTTGGAGGTGGGGGACATCCTCGTGGTCAACAAGGCCGACCGCGACGGTGCCCACGCCGTCGTACGCGAGCTCCGCGGCATGCTGGCCCTGACACCGCGGGCCGCCGAGGAGAAGCCGCCGGCCATCGTGTCCACGGTCGCGGTGGAGAACTCCGGCATCGAGGAGCTGGCCTCGGCCATCGACCGCTTCACGGAGCGGACGCAGGCCTCGGGCGCCTGGCAGCGGCGACGCCTGGACCGGGCCCGGGCCGAAGTAGCCGCCCTCGCCCTGACCCGGCTGCGCGCCACCCTCACCCTCGACAACCGCGCCGAACTCGACGACCTGGCCCGCGCCGTCCGCGACGCCGAACTCGACCCCTTCACCGCCGCCGACCGCCTACTTGCTGCCGCGGACTAGCGGCGTGCCTCAAGTGACGCCAGTGACCAATGGGGTAGAACAGGATCAACAGCGGTGACCATCAGCTGCGAGCGTCAGTGAGAGCGCGCGCCGGCGTCTGGACGACGAGTGAGGAAACACGCCCCCGCGAGCGGAGCGAGCAATCAGATGCTGCGTTTCCGAACGAGGAGGAAGACGGCGGCTAGAGCGCGTGACCGCGCGAGCAGCTCGAGGAGAAGATTGTGTGGAAGTGGACCAAGCGGATCTTGGGGCTGGTGGTGATCGGCTTCGTGCTGTTCTACCTGGTCAACCAGCCCGCGGCGGCCGCTGACTCGGTCCGCGGGATCGTCGGCGCCCTCGGCACGGCGTTGCAGTCATTGGTCACCTTCTTCACGGCCCTCGCGGGCTGAGTCATGGGGGGCGCCCTGGATTGGCTCGACCCGAGCGTCGAGCGTTACATCCTCGCCGAGGACGGTGAGGAGATCCGCGATCAGGTGCGGCGCCACTGGATGGCCAGCGCCTTTCCCGCCGTTCGGCTGGCGATCGGGATCTGGCTGTTCTCGACCGCCTGGCTGTACGCGTCGTTCATCTTCTGGATCCTGCTGGCCGCGTCTCTGGTGCTGATCGCGAACGCCCTCTGGGTGATGGCGGACCAGTACCGCGACCGTTTCGTGGTCACCAACCAGAAGGTCTACCGCGTACACGGAAACGTGAACCAGATCCGGGCCAGCATGCCGTTGACGCGCATCCTGGACATCACGGTCGACCGCCCGGTCATCGGGCGGATCTTCGGCTACGGCCACTTCGTCTTCGAGTCCGCCGCCCAGGATCAGGGTCTGCGCGACATTCGCTGGGTGCCCGACATCGACGAACGGGAGCGCCTGATCCAGAAGGTGATCCACGAAGCCGGCCTGGGCACTCACGCGCGAGCCCGAGCGTCGACCGAAGACGACGGGACATGAAGAACGACCGAATCTCGAGGCGCGGAGCGTGCGCGAGCCGGAGAACACAGTGACCGAGCGGCACCGGCTGCCCTTCGACCCGATAGAGGAAGCGGCACGTCAGTGGTCGAACCGCTGGGAGGAGACGCCGCGCATGCGGGCGGTCACCTCACTGATGCGTGTGCATCAACTGGTGTTGACCGAACTCGACGAGCTGCTGCGTCCGCTGGGCTTGACCTTCGCCCGGTACGAGGTTCTCGTCCTGCTGTCGTTCTCGCGGCACGGATCGTTGCCGCTCGGGAAGATCGGCGAGCGGCTGCAGGTGCACGCCACGTCGGTGACGCCGCTGGTCAAGCGGCTGGAGAAGGCCGAGTTGATCAGACGTTCCCCGCACCCCGAGGACGGGCGTGCTGTGCTGGCCGCCATCACGCCGAAGGGCCGCGAGGTGATGCAGCAGGCCACCGACGCCATCGTCGCCGCGCGTTTCGCCCTCTCGTCCATGTCGGAGGCCGAGTGCGACGATCTGAGTAGCCTGCTCCGGCCGGCTCGCCAGGCGGCCGGCGACTTCTGAGCCTGGCCACGCCGACTGAGCTCGCCGAGTGCGCAGTTGCGGCCCATTCGCCTGCGTACGGATGGGCCGCAACTGCGCAATGGGCAGGGTCGGCGGTGAGCCGGGTGAAGGCCGCCGACCTCGTCGTGCACCTCGGGGCGAGCCGGCCGCACGAAGTCGGCCGTGGTCGGACCGAAATGCGGCATCAGATGGTTCCGGCGCCTGCGGAAGTCGGCCGTGGTCGGAAAACGCGGCCTCACCCGCTTCTGGGACGGGCGGAAGTCGGCCGTGGTCGAAAATTACGAACGGCTTTTGTGAAGAGACGCCGCTTGAGCCATTTACTAGGACGTCCTAGTATTTAGACGGAGGTACTTCATGAGTGGCGATCCGCAGCGAGGCGGTCCCGGATACCGGCGATGGGCGACGGCTTACGCCGAGGCGCAGGCGTCTGGTCGCGTACGGGACGCCGACTTCACCACCCTGTCGGGAGTCGAGGTGGACCCGGTCTACGGGCCGCCGGACGAGCACGATCCGCGCATGGAGCGCATCGGTTGGCCGGGGGAGTTTCCGTTCACCCGCGGCCTCTACCCGAGCGGTTACCGCGGTCGACCGTGGACGATCCGGCAGTTCGCCGGCTTCGGTACAGCGGAGCAGACCAACGAGCGGTACCGGATGATCCTGGCCGCCGGCGGCGGGGGCCTGAGCGTGGCGTTCGACATGCCGACCCTCATGGGCCGGGACTCCGACGACCCGCGCAGCCTGGGCGAGGTCGGCCACTGCGGGGTGGCGATCGACTCGGCCGCCGACCTCGAGGTCCTCTTCGCCGGCATCGACCTCGGCTCCGTCACGACCTCGATGACGATCTCCGGCCCGGCGGTGCCGATCTTCTGCATGTACGTAGTGGCGGCCGAGCGGGCCGGCGTCGATCCCACGCTCCTGAACGGAACGCTGCAGACCGACATCTTCAAGGAGTACATCGCGCAGAAGGAGTGGCTGTTCGCGCCCGGTCCGCACCTGCGGCTGATCGGTGACCTGATGGAGTACACCACCGCGAACATCCCGGCCTACAAGCCGTTGAGCGTCTCGGGTTACCACATTCGCGAAGCCGGGGCCACGGCCGGACAGGAACTCGCCTTCACACTGGCCGACGGCTTCGGCTACGTCGAACTCGGCCTGTCCCGCGGTCTCGACATCGAGCAGTTCGCCCCCGGGCTGAGCTTCTTCTTCGACGCCCACATCGACTTCTTCGAGGAGATCGCCAAGTTCCGGGCGGCCCGGCGGATCTGGGCCCGCTGGCTGCGTGATCGCTACGGGGCCCGTACGGCCAAGGCGCAGTCGCTGCGGTTCCACACCCAGACCGCCGGCGTCTCGCTCACCGCCCAGCAGCCGTACAACAACGTCGTACGTACCGCCGTCGAGGCGCTCGCCGCGGTGCTGGGCGGCACCAACTCCCTGCACACCAACGCACTCGACGAGACCTTGGCCCTCCCGACCGAGGAGTCGGCCGAGATCGCGCTTCGCACCCAGCAGGTGCTCGCGGAGGAGACCGGCGTGATGAACGTCGCCGATCCGCTCGGCGGATCCTGGTACGTCGAGGCTCTGACCGACAAGATCGAGGCCGAGGCCGAGGCGGTCTTCGCTCGGATCATCGAGTTGGGTGGCGGCGAAGCTGTCCCTCACGCGATCGGGGCGATGACCACCGGCCTACTACGGGGGATCGAGGAGGGCTGGTTCACCGGACAGATCGCCGACGCCGCCTTCACCTACCAGACTCAATTGGAGAAGGGCGACAAGCGGGTGGTGGGGGTCAACTGCCACACCGCGACGGTGACGGGAGAGCTGGAGATCCTGCGGGTCGGCCAGGAGGTCGAGGCCGCCCAGCGTTCCACGTTGGCGGCGCGACGGGCGAGCCGGGATCAAGGACTCGTCGACCGCACCCTGGCCGAGCTCGTCGCCGCCAGCCGGACCGAGGCGAATCTCATCGGGCCCATGCTGGCCGCCGCGCGGGCCGAGGCCACCCTCGGCGAGATCTGCAACGTCCTCCGGGACGAGTGGGGCGTCTACGTCGAGCCGGCCTGGTTCTGAGCTGCCTGGTTCTGAGCTGCCTGGTTCTGAGCTGCCTGGTTCGGATCGACGGACCGCTCGTCGACGACCATGATCACCCGGGTGGCGAGCGCGCGGGAGGCGGCGATCCGTTCGGCGTTGCGCTGATCACTGCCCCAGGATCGGGAGGTGGCTTCCTCGAGATCGCGGCCGTACTGCTGGTGCCGGGCGACCAGCCGGGCCAGCCGGACCTCCTCGGTCGGCTCCAGATACCAGGATTCGTCGAGCAGAGGCCGGACGTCCCGCCAGACCGGCTCGTCGCTGAGCAGGTAGTTGCCCTCCACGATGATCATCGGGATCTCGGCCGGGATGGGCACGGCCGAGCCGATCGACTCCTCCAGCCCGCGGTCGAACCTCGGCGCGTAGACCACGGCCTCGTCGCGAGCTCGGAGCCTGCGCAGCAGGTGCACGAAGCCGCCCGGGTCGAAGGTGTCGATGGCGCCCTTGCGCTCCAGTCGTCCGAGCCGGCGCAGCTCGGGATCGGCGAGATGGAAGCCGTCCATCGACACCAGCGCGACGTCGTTACCCAACTGATCGACCAGGATCTCCGCCACGAACGACTTGCCGGCGCCCGGCGCACCGGTGATCCCCAGGAACGTCCGGCCAGGTCGAGCCGCCAACTCGCGCGCCGACTCGACCAGCTCTCCCACCCTCTGCCGACCCGTCACAACAACGGCGCTTTCGGCGGCGTGTCGGCGCAGATGTGACGGGTCAGTGGAGGCATGGGCACACTCAGGCCAGTGCCGACGAAACGACCTCGCGGGCCGCGGCCTGGACCTCGGCGAGGTGCTCGGGTCCGCGGAACGACTCAGCGTAGATCTTGTAGACGTCCTCGGTGCCCGACGGCCGGGCGGCGAACCAGGCGGACTCGGTCGTGACCTTCAGACCGCCGATCGCAGCGCCGTTCCCCGGTGCGGTGGTGAGCTTCCCCGTGATCGGCTCGCCCGCCAGCTCGGTGGCCGTCACGGCCGAAGGGTCGAGCTTGCCCAGCTTGGCCTTCTGTTCGCGGTCGGCCGGCGCGTCCACGCGGGCGTACGCTGGCGCGCCGTGCTCAGCGGTGAGCTCGGCGTACAACTGGCTCGGTGACTTCCCGGTGATGGCCTGGATCTCGCTGGCCAGCAGCGCGAGCAGGATCCCGTCCTTGTCGGTCGTCCAGGTGCTGCCGTCCAGCGCCAGGAACGAGGCCCCCGCCGACTCCTCGCCGCCGAAGCCGATGTCGCCGCTGCGCAGCCCGGGCACGAACCACTTGAACCCGACGGGGACCTCGACCAGCGTCCGGCCCAGCCCGGCCGCCACTCGGTCGATCATGGAACTCGAGACCAGGGTCTTGCCGACCCCGGCGTCAGGCTTCCACCCCGTCCGGTGGGAGTAGAGGTACTGGATGGCGACCGCCAGGTAGGCGTTCGGGTTCAGCAGGCCGAAGTCCGGGGTCACGATGCCGTGCCGGTCGGCGTCGGCGTCGTTGCCGGTGGAGATCTCGTACGCGTCCTTGTTGCTGATCAAGCTCGCCATCGCGTTCGGCGAGGAGCAGTCCATCCTGATCTTGCCGTCGGTGTCGAGAGTCATGAACGACCAGCGCGGGTCCACCTCCGGATTGATCACCGTCAGGTCGATGCCCAGGTGCTCGGAGATGTAGCCCCAGTACTGCACGCTCGCACCGCCCAGCGGGTCGGCGCCGATGTGCACGCCGGCGTCGCGTACGGCGTGCAGGTCGAGCGCGTTCACGAGGTCCTCGCAGTAGCGACCCAGGTAGTCGAAACGATTGAGCTCGCTGCTCACCTGGTCGAACGGCTTGCGTACGATCGCGGACGGATCGGACAGCAACTCGTTGGCGCGCCCGGCGATCCAGGAGGTGGCGTCGGTGTCGGCGGGACCTCCGTGCGGCGGGTTGTACTTGAAGCCGCCGTCGCGGGGTGGATTGTGGGACGGCGTGACGACGATGCCGTCGGCCTGAGCCGAAGGGCCAGAGGCGTTGTGGACCACGATGGCCCGCGACACGGCCGGCGTCGGCGTGTAGTCCTCGTCGCCCTCGCTGCAGACGGTGACGCCCTGCGCGATGAGCACCTCGATTGCCGTACGCCACGCCGGCCCGGAGAGCGCGTGGGTGTCCTTGCCGATGTACAGCGGTCCGGTGATCCCTTGCGCGGCCCGGTACTCCACGATCGCCTGGGTGGTGGCGGCGATGTGGGCATCGTTGAAGGCCGTGTCCAGACTCGAACCCCGATGTCCCGACGTACCGAAGACGACCTGCTGGTCCGGATTCTGCGGATCGGGCGCGAGGTCGTAGTAGGCGCCGATGACGGCGTCGACGTCGATGAGGTCTTCGGACTGAGCCGGCTGTCCGGCGCGGGGGTGGGCCATGGGGCTCATTCTGCCCATACCCGAGCGGGTGGCGGCAGTGGGCGACCCCTCGCTTCCCTTTTCGGGAAACTGTGCACAGTTTCCCGAAATGAAGGCCGGCAGCGACGGGCGAACGCAGTCTGCCCACAGTTTCTGATGTGTCCAGCAGGCTGGTGCGGGCTCGTGCGCTCGGCGGACTTTGACAGGATGGGTCCATGAGCACGTCGAGCTTCAACCGACCGGGTGCGGTCGATCTCTCCGGCCTGGCGCAACGCGCCAAGCAGACCCAGCCCGGCGCCGCTCCGACTGGCGCCCCCGGCAGCGGCAGCTACGTCGTCGAGGTGACGGAGCAGACGTTCGAGGCCGAGACGATTCGGCGCTCGATGAAGCACCCGGTGGTCGTCGAGCTGTACTCACCGCGGGTCGCGACCGGACAGCAGCTCTCCGACGCGCTGACGCAGTTGGCCGCCGAGAACGACGGCAAGTTCCTCCTGGCTCGGTTGAACGTCGACACGGCACCGGGCATCGTGCAGGCGCTGCAGCTCCAGGCCGTACCGACGGTGATCGCGCTGATCGGCGGGCAGGTGGCGCCCCTGTTCCAGGGCGTCCTGCCGAAGGACCAGGTGGCGACCGCCATCGACCAGTTGCTCAAGGCCGCCGTGGCCAACGGGATCGTGGGGCGCGCCGACCCGGTGGGCGGTGCATCGGACGGACCGTCGGACGAGGTCGCCGAGCCCGTGGCCGATCCGCGCTTCGCCGCCGCCGACGAGGCTCTCGAGCGTGGCGACTTCGCCGCCGCCGAGGCCGAGTTCGACAAGTTGCTGGCCGCCAGTCCCGGCGACGCCGAAGCCCAGGCCGGCAAGGCCCAAGCCGGCCTGCTGGCTCGAGCCTCGGCGCTGGACCCGCAGACCGCTCTGGCCACGGCGGCCGCTCCCGACGCGACCGTCGACGACCATCTGGCCGCGGCCGACGTGGAGTTGGCCACTGGCGACGCCGAGGCCGCCTTCACCCGGTTGATCGATCAGGTCAAGAAGCGCAGCGGCGACGAACGAGATCGCGTACGGGTTCGGCTGCTCGCGCTGTTCGAGACGCTCGGCAACGCCGACGAGCGAGTCCTGAAGGCCCGCCGCGCGCTGATGACCGCCCTGTTCTGAGCCAGCTGATCAGCGAAACCGCGGTTCCGCTGGTTTCGCGGACCGTGAAGGCAGCGGTACCGTCCTTTCGGGGTTATCCACAGATTTGCGGAGAGGTCTAGCGAGCGTGGAAGCGCTCGAACCACAGTCTCAGGGTGCCTGCCCGGAGAACCCAGCTGCCGACTCGGCTGCTCACTCGGCCCTTCACCACCGCGGAGGCCGAGGCCGCCGGCGTCGGCCGCAACGTGTTGCGGGGGCCGTCGGTGCGTCGCGTTGCCCGCGGGGTGTACGTCGCTGCGTCGGCCCACGCGTCGGGCCGCCGCGCTGGTCCGAGCGAAGGTGGACTCGCCGCAGGAGACCAAGCTGCGGCTTGTCCTGGTCCTGGCCGGTCTTCCCAGCCGGAGTGCAATCAAGGGATCCGTACCGACGACGCGTTGATCGGTCACGGCGACCCCGTGTGCGAGGCGTAAAAGCTGGTCCTGGAGTACGAGGGCGAGCAGCACCGCACCGACAAGGCGCAGTGGAACATCGATATCGGCCGTTACGAGGAATTCGGCGGCGAGGGCTGGACCGTCATCCGGGTCACTTCGGCGCGGCTGCAGCGCAGGTCATTGGTGCTGCGCGTCGATGCGGCGCTCCGGAAAGGCGGCTACTCCGGTCCGGCACCGGTCTTCACCGAGGAATGGCGCCGACTCTTCACGTGAGACTGCGGTTGCGGTGGCTTCGCCGCCCTTGAAGCAAGCGCAGCCGTGGTGTCGCTGGTCGTGGGGTGGCCGATCAGCAGGGAAGTCGGTAGACCTCGGCGTCGGTGGTCGCGTAGATCTGCTCGGCGACGGGCCCGAGCGTGGGGAGGGACGGCTGGAACCGGCGGTCCAGGAATGCGTACCGGGCGCCGCGAGCACAGAGCACGGCGGCCTCGGCCCGGCTGGGACTGGCGAAGAAGCCGTCGTTGGCGGCGAGCAGCTCCTGGTCCCAGAACGGTTGGCGCTTGTACGTGCGGCCGTTCTGCACCTCGAGCTGGACGGCTCGGTGTCCGAAGGCCCAGCCCTCGACCAGTACCCGCCGCTCGGTCCAGGCGGACACCCAGAACGACAACACCTCGCAGCGGGTCGCCTCGGGGCCGGGACCCGGGAACCGGCCACCGTCCAGACAGTGCCGGTTCGTCACAATGACGGTGTCCGCGTCGGTCGCGTCGCGCAGCCACCGTGCGGCCGCGACTCCGGCGGCCGTCACGGCGACCGGGGAGTCGGATCGTTCGGCCCGGCTCCGGGCCACCCCGGTGTTCGGACGTAACTCGAACGTGTACTCCAAGGTCGTCGGCACCCCGGCGGCCGCCACGACCGCGGTGATCACGATCACAGCCCGGGCCCGAAGTGGCGCAGGCCGGCGGAGCAGGGCGACCACCAGCAGGGCAACGGCGGCCGCGACGCAGACGTAGAGCGCCGGCCGCGTGAAGAAGCCGAGTCGTGCGGCGAACCCTTCGGTGGGCCGGGTGGCACCGATCAGCGGGATCACGAGCCAGGCGAGCGCGCCGGTCAACAGGACCAGTGCCACCGTCATGCTCGCCGCGCGACGAGTCAGGCGCGGCACCTCGGTGCAGACCGCCCATGCCGCACCGATCGCCCCCAGCGGGAACGCGCTGATCAAGAAGTAGACCGAGCTGCCGCCCGGGTGGTCCAGGAGCAGGTAGGCCGCGCCTCCGGCCAGCAGGGCGCCGACCACGAAGATCTGACCCACCTCCAGGGTGCTCCAGCGCGGGACCCAGAGCAGCACCGGCCACAGTCGGCCGAGCACGGTGAGCGACCAGACCAGGGTGGTCACGACGACGGCCAGAATCACTGCCGGCGTCGTTGGGTCGGTCCCGGCCAGGAGATAGGCCTCCGCGTACCGGCGCAGCGGCGCCAGCACCGACAGCGACAGCCCACCGCCCTGTCCGCCGTACACAGTCACCAGCGCCAGTCCGAACGTGCCGGCCAGCGCCACCCCGACGGTGACCGCGCGGCCCAGGTTCGTCCACGATCGACGGAGAACCAGCAGGACGGCGAGCACGGCGACCCCGCCGATCAGGACCGGCAGGACGGCGGACTTGGCCAGGGCCAGACCACCGAACAACGGCAGGCCGAGCAGCAAGAGCTGGCGTCCGCTGTTTCCGTCGCCCCGGAGAAAGTCAACGACGACGGCTGCTGCCGGAACCGTCAAGACAGCTGCGATCGCCTGGGACGGGCTGGCCCACGCGTAGAACTGGGTCATCGGGGCGAATGTGCTCACGTTCGCCGACGCCAGCCCGACCTCGCCGACCGCGTACGTCAGCGCCGCGGCGAGGGGCCCGGCCCAGAGCCGTCCGCTCAACCTGGTCCCGCAGGCCGCCAGCGCGACCACGCCGGCGACCACCGTGGTCGGCACCCACAACTGAAACAGCACGGCAGACAGCTCGATGCCGGTGAGCTGTCCGGCGAGGCCGAGGTCGAGGTGGGACAGCCAGTGGTAGTACAGCGGATCTCCGGCGACCTGGGGAAGGGTCGGCGGCAGGGCCCGCTGCGCCTCTGCGGCGACGCTGAGGTGGAACTGCAGGTCGCCGTAGTAGAAATGGCTGGTTCGCGGCGCGATGGGCGACCAGCGCAGGAAGTCACCCCACACCCAGCCCAGCGTCACCAGGCACAGCGCGGCGACCGACGCCGACCACGCCAGCGGAACCCGGGCCAGACCGGGCCGGAGCACCCGGCGGCGCGCGACCGGCACCAGCGTGGTGACGACGAGGACCAGGGCGGGCCACCACCAGTACGAGAGGCCGAGCTGCAGGCACACCCACCACACGGGTACCTGGAACACCGTCCCCACGGCGAAGCCGACGACCAGGTCCTCTACCCCCGTACGAGGGCCGGTTCGCACCAGCCGGCTGATCACCACACCGGGCAGCAGGACCGCGACGGCGAGGCGGAGCGCGTACAGGAAGATGGCGATGCCGGACACGCCACCGGCCGCGGCCGCCAGGATCAGGGCCACGGCCACCACTGCTGCCGGGCCGAAACGCAGCAGATTCAGCCGACCGGCGGAACCGACGTCGGGTCCGGAGGGACTCGATGGGGGAGGCTGTGCGGTCAGGTGCCCGACGTGGCGCGGAGCGCGGGTCGGCCGGGTTTCGGTCACGATCCGACAGCGCGGGTGCGGCTTCCGTCGTCCGGTGGAGACCCGTTCTCGAGGTACGCGCTCTCCCCGGCCGCCAAGGACGTGGCGACGCTGAGTCGACGCCAGGACAGCGGAGTCACCCGTTCGGCGGCTTCGTCCAGGGTGACGAGGGCGACGCGGCGGATCTCGGCCGGCTGGAGGGCCAGCGCGGCGAGATCGGGTTCCTCGATCGGGCCGCCGTCGTAGATCAGTTCGACGGCATCCTCCCAGCCGAGGTACGGCGGCATCCAGTCGGTGATCATCAACCGGCCCAGCTCGAGGTCGATGCCCAGCTCCTCCCGGACTTCGCGGACCGCCCCGACGCGTGGCGGTTCGCCGGCCTCGACGATACCGCCGGGAAGCTCCCAGTCGGGCTTGAACTGCGTCTCGCACAGCAGGATCCGCCCCCGGGCGTCCCTCATCAGGACGTGGGCGATCAACCGTTTCCGCGGCAGCGCCGTGTTCATGACCGCGGAGAATCCGGTGCGCCCGCCGAACTCGTCGGACGCCAGCCGGGAGTAGAGCACCAGGTCGCCCCAGGCGCCGCCGCCGAGGTCGACGACGGCCCGCCGGAGCCCTTCGACCCGGAAGCCCGAACGGAGGGACGCACGCCGACCCCCGGTGTCCAGCGCGGGTCGCGCCACCTCGAGCCGACGCACCCCCGAGGCGAACAGCGACTCCGCCAGCAAGGTCAGCTCGGTCTGCAGCGAGCCCGGATCCGCGACCTCATCCCACGAGAGCGTGGCGATCCCGTCGACGACGTTGACGCGAATCCGCGGCCCACTCACCTCGATCCGGGTCAGCCCTTCGGCTTCGAGCCGGTCTTCTTGCCCGCCTTCTTCATGGCCTCCTCCTTGGCGGCCTCGGCCTCCTCAGCCGCCTTCGTGGCGACCTCCTCCACGGTCTGCTCGACCTTCTTGGCCACCTGGGAGATCGAATCGGCGACCCTTTGGACGACGGACTCCCCGGCAGCCTGACCGGCAACCCCGGTCGCTGCCGCCGAGCCAGCTGGAGCCGCTGGAGCCGCTGGAGTCGCTGCGGAGTCGCCGGAGTCGCCGGAGTCGCCGGAGTCGCCGGAGCCGCCGGGGCTTCGGTGGCGCGCTCCTCGTCCGGCACCTTCCGTGAACGAGCCGGTGATGCCTGCTTCGCTGCGGCCTTGACGCCGGCCTTGACCTTCTCGGGCTCGTCCGTCTCTTCGGTTGGCTCGGGCTCGAACAGCAGCCAGACGGCCCCCAACGGGGGAAGGGTGACGCTGGCCGAGGCGCCGTACCCGTGGGAGGGTACGCCGTGCGCGACGACCTGCCCGAGGTTGCCGATCTTCCCCGTGCCGTCGTAGTACTCGGCGTCGGTGTTGAGGACCTCCGTCCAGACTCCCTCCTTGGGCAGCCCGATCCGGTAATCCGGTCGCGGTTCGGACGAGAAGTTGGTGAGGCAGGCGATCATCTGCCCCTCACCGTCGTAGCGCAGGAACGCGAACACGTTGCCGCCGGCGTCGTCGGCCTCGATCCAGGAGAAGCCGCCCGGATCGCTGTCCAGGCGGTAAAGCGCCGGGTGCTCCCGGTACACCCCGTTCATGTCCTTGACCAAGCGCTGCACACCGCGGTGCCCCCAGTGGGCGCTCTGGTCCCAGTCGACGCTGCGCTGCTCGGAGAACTCCCGGCGCTGGCCGAACTCGGTGCCCATGAACAACAACTGCTTGCCCGGGTGCGACCACATGAAGGCGTAGAACGCCCGCAGGGTGCCGAACTTGCGCCACTCGTCCTGCGGCACTCGTTCGAACATCGACCCCTTGCCGTGCACCACCTCGTCGTGGCTGATCGGCAGGATGAAGTTCTCCGAGTACGCGTACGCCATGGCGAACGTCATCTCGTGGTGGTGGTACTGCCGGTAGATCGGCTCCCGCCCCAGGTATCGGAGCGAGTCGTTCATCCAGCCCATGTTCCACTTGAAGCCGAAACCGAGACCGCCGTTGGCGACGTCGCGGGTCACCCCCGGCCACGACGTCGACTCCTCGGCAATCATCATGATCCCCGGCTTGCGCCGGTAGGAGTGTGAATTGACGGCCTTTAGGAGCTCGACCGCCTCGAGGTTCTCGTTGCCGCCGTACTTGTTGGGGACCCACTGGCCTTCGTTGCGGGAGTAATCGAGGTACAGCATCGACGCGACGCCGTCGACCCGGAGTCCGTCGATGTGGTACTCCTCCAGCCAGAAGTAGGCGTTGGAGATCAGAAAGCTCTTCACTTCGTTGCGGCCGAAGTTGAAGATGTAGGAGCCCCAGTCCGGGTGCCAGCCGAGTCGCGGGTCCTCGTGCTCGTACAGCGCCGTGCCGTCGAAGCGCTGCAGCGCCCACGGGTCGGTGGCGAAGTGCCCGGGGACCCAGTCGACGATCACGCCGATGCCGGCCTCGTGCAGGGCGTTGACGAGGTGCTTGAACTCATCGGGCGACCCGAAACGGGAGATCGGCGCGAAGTAGCCGGTGACGTGATATCCCCAAGAACCCTCGTACGGGTGCTCGGCCACCGGCATGAGTTCGACGTGGGTGTAGCCCTGCCAGCTGACGTACTCGACCAGTTGTTCGGCGAGTTCGAGGTAGGTCAGACCGCGCCGCCACGACCCCAGGTGCAGTTCGTAGATGCTGACCGGCTCCTCGTACTGCTTCTTCAGGCCGCGGTAGTACAGCCACTGTTCGTCGTTCCAGGCGAACTGGCTCTCGTACACGATCGACGCGGTGTGGGGGGCGGCCTCGCAGAACTGCGCGAACGGGTCAGCCTTCAGCCGCCACACCCCGTCCCCCCCGAGGACCTCGTACTTGTAGAGCGCGCCGGTGCCGACGCCCTCCAGGAAGATCGCCCACACTCCGGCGCCCGGGACCAGATGCATGTAGGTCTGATCGCCGTTCCAGTAGTTGAAGTCGCCCACCAGCCGGACCGCCTGTGCGTTGGGGGCCCACACCGCAAAGCGGGTGCCGAAGATCTCGCCCCGCTCGTCATCGGTGATCTTCATCTCGTGGGCGCCGAGCCGCCGCCAGCACTCGGTGTCATGGCCCTCGTGGAACCCGGTCAGATCCCAGCCGGTCAATCCGCCCGTGGGGTCGAAAGCCATCCTCACTCCTTCGTCGAGTTGGTCACGTGCTCAACTGCCGCGGTCGGTCCCTCGGCATCCCGGGCGAGACCGGCCACGGCGTCCATCGGGATCGCCACCCAGTCCGGTCGGTTCCGCACTTCGTAGATCACTTCGTAGATAGCCTTGTCGGCTTCGTAGGGCGCCAGCAACTCCGCGTCGGCCTCCGGGAGCGGGCCGCCGGCGTACCCGGAGAGGAAGGCCGCGCGACACTCCGCCGACCATCCCGCCGCGTCCGGCCCGGGCAGGCTGGCGGCCGCGTAGTCGAAGGATCGCAGCATCCCCGCCACGTCCCGCCAGACGCTTTCGGGGACCATGCGCTCGGCCAGCGTCTTGGCCGGCTCGCCTTCGAAGTCGATGATCTTCCAGCCCGAGGGTGTACGCAGGGTCTGGCCCAGGTGGAAGTCGCCGTGGACGCGTTGGACGGGCAACCGGCCCTCGCCGAGCCGGTCGAACAGCGACGTCAAACCTTCGACGTACGGTTCGAGCGCGGGCGCGGTGTCGGCCGCGGCCGCCAGTCGCGATTTCATGATCATCGCCACGGACCGGCCCGGTTGCTCGGCGGTCGGGAACGCCCGCCGGAGGGCCGCGTGGATCTCGGCGAGCGCCTGACCCAGGTGCCGAGCATCCTCGGCGAAGGAGCGCCCCTCCTGCAGTGCGTCGAGGGCCAGCCCCCAGCCGTCCTCGGCGTCGGCCAGTTTCTCCACCGCCATGGCGAGATCGGCTCGCACCGGCTCCCCGGCGTGGGTCCAGGCGGCCTCGGCCCAGCCGTACAGCGTCGCGACGTCGTGCACTCCCGCCCGGCGCAGCGCGTCGTGCACTTCGATGTCGAGGTTCTTGCCGAGCTCCAGTCGCCGGAAGAGCTTGATCATGCCCGTATCGCCGAACATGATCGAGGTGTTGGACTGCTCACCGCGAAAGACCTGAGGTTCCAGATCGTCGGTCAGGACGTCCGGCGCGGTCAGCCGAAAGTCCACCTCGATCTCGCCGCCCGCTCGATCATGATCACGAAACCTGCGCTCCGTGCGCAGGCTGCGCAGCAGGATCCGGCAGGCCTGGGGGTCCTGGGCGGCGTCGTAGGCCACCACCGGACCAAGATCACGAATGGTGAACCGACCGATCTCCGCGTGCGCCAGGCCGGGCAGCGGGGCGTTGTGGTAGGAGACCGCCAGCTGGTAGAGCTCGTGCGGCCAGATCGTTTCGTCCTCGGTGTCGGGGTCCGGATCCTCGTCGGCGCGGTAGACGATCTCGGCGATCTCGGTCCGCACCGCCGGCCACTCGTTCACCTCGGTCAGCCAGGGCAGGGGGACCAATGAGGCCAACTCGGCGGCGCGCCCCTTGCCCGCGAACCAGCGAGCCGTGGTCAGGTACGTCAACAGAGCCTCGGCTCGGTCCGCGGCCAGGTCGACCGAGCTGCCGGGTAGCGTGCCGGTCGAGCCGACCGCACTCGGGGATCCGTACGCCACGCTATGCCTGCACCTGTCCCTGTGCCTGGATCGTGGCAGCACGACTCTGGCCGTACTTGATCACCGTGAGCACGTGACACGGATCGTCGTGGGTGAGCCGGACGAAGGCGTGCTGTCCCCAGCGCCAGGTCTGGCCGGTGATCTCGTCGTGGACCAGGAACACGTCCCGCGTGGTCAGGCCGAGCGCCTCCATGTCCAAGAAGAGCTCGGTCTCCACCACGTTCAGGGGATCCAGACTGCTGACCACGATGATCGTGTCGTCGCCCTCGCGCTTGGAGAACACCAGGGCGTGCGAGTGTGGAGCGCGGTGGAAGGTCAGGTTCCGCAACTGCTGCAGGGCCGGATGTTCTCGACGGATCTGGTTCAGCCGCCCGAGCAGCATGTTGAGGTTCTCGCCGCTGGCCTCGGCGGCGACCCAGTCCCGCGGACGGTACTGGAACTTCTCCGAGTCCAGGTACTCCTCCCGGCCCTGCGCGAGCGGGGCGTTCTCGAACAACTCGAAGCCGGAGTACACGCCCCACGTCGGTGACAGCGTGGCCGCGAGAACGGCGCGGATCGTGAAGGCGGTCTTGCCGCCCCACTGCAGGAACATCGGCAGGATGTCGGGGGTGTTCACGAAGAAGTTGGGCCGGTAGAAGCTGTCCATCTCGGTGGTCAGCTCCTTCATGTACTCCTCGATCTCCCACTTCTCGTTGCGCCAGGTGAAGTAGGTGTAGGACTGCTGGAAACCCACCTTGCCGAGCATGTGCATCATCGCCGGCTTGGTGAACGCCTCGGCCAGGAAGATCACGTCCGGATCGGTCCGGCGGATCTCGCCCAGCAGCCAAGCCCAGAAGTTGACCGGCTTCGTGTGCGGGTTGTCCACCCGGAAGATACGCACGCCGTGGTCCATCCACAGCCGCAGGATCCGCAAGGACTCCAGGTAGATCCCGTCCCGATCGAGATCGAAGTTGATCGGGTAGATGTCCTGGTACTTCTTGGGCGGGTTCTCCGCGTACGCGATCGAGCCGTCGGCGCGCTTCGAGAACCACTCGGGGTGTTCGGTGACCCACGGATGGTCCGGAGAGGCCTGCAGGGCGAAGTCCAGGGCGACCTCCATGCCCAGCGAGCGCGCCTTGGCCACGAACCGGTCGAAGGAGTCGAAGTCACCGAGATCGGGGTGGATGGTGTCGTGGCCACCCTCCTTGCCGCCGATCGCCCACGGAGATCCCGGATCGGTCGGTCCGGGATCGAGGGTGTTGTTCGGACCCTTGCGGAATGCCACCCCGATGGGGTGGATCGGTGGCAGGTAGATGACGTCGAAGCCCATGGCGGCCGCCGCCTCGAGCCGATCGTGCGAGGAGTCGAACGTGCCGGAGATCCACCGCTGGTCGTCCTCGTCGAAGCGAGCGCCCTGCGAGCGCGGGAAGAACTCGTACCAGGAGGAGAACAGTGCACGTTGACGATCGACGTAGACCGGGTAGTCCGGGGTGGGGGAAACCAACTCCCGTGGGCCGAAGCGCTCCATCGCGGCCCGGACCTCGTCGGCCAGGACGACCTCGAGACGGTCCTCCACCTGCTGGCCGGAGGAGAGGGTCTGCCCGGCGGCCCGGAGCAGGGCGGCGTCCGCGGTGGCGCCGGCCTTCTCGGCGCGGTCGGCTGAGGCCTGGAAGAGTGCGTTGCCTTCGGTGCAGACCAGCTGCACGTCGATTCCGGCCGCGATCTTGATTTCTGCGTTGTGGACCCAGGTCTCCCAGGGATCACTCCAGCCCTCGACGCGGAAGGTCCACGCACCTTCGCGATCCATGCGCACCCAGGCGGACCACCAGTCGAAGCCGACCGGGGTGGTCGGATGCATCCTCCCGATGGTTTCGTTGCCGTCGGGATCGGTCACCACCACCGATGCGTTGACGGCGTCGTGGCCCTCCCGGAACACCTGGGCGCGGACGGGGAACGCCTCGTTCACCGCTGCCTTGGCCGGGTAGGCACCGCCCTCGATCACCGGAGAGACCTTCGATACCGGGATTCGTCGGATTGCGGCGCCGAGTTCCGGTTCGGGGAGCGTGACCGCCGCCGAGGAGGGCGGGTCCACCGCCGGGGCCGGTTCGGCGACCGCGGCGCTGGAGGTCGGTGCGGACAGGTCGGCAGACAGATCTTCGGAGTCACCGGTCACGTTGACCAACCTATCGGTGCCGTATTTTCCGGCTCGCGCACGCTCCGCGCCTACAGACTCGGTCTTCCTCCCTCGCTCGCAAACGGAGAAGCGTTGTTTGCACCCTCGGTTGTCCAGACCGAGCCGGCGCTGCGCTAACGACGCTCGCCGGGGCGGCGGTGCCTGCACGCTCCTGCCGCTAGGGTTGGGCGAGTGCGTGCAATTCGTCGATTCAGTGTGCGGCCGGTTCTTCCCGACAAGCTGAAGCCGCTGGGCGAGCTGGCCCTGAACCTCCGCTGGTCGTGGCATCCCGAGACCCAGGCGCTCTTCCGCTCGGTCGATCCGCAGCTGTGGGAGTCCTCTGGCCAGGATCCGA
This sequence comes from uncultured Actinomycetota bacterium, assembly GCA_963789345.1. Classification (GTDB taxonomy): domain Bacteria; phylum Actinomycetota; class Actinomycetes; order Propionibacteriales; family Propionibacteriaceae; genus Microlunatus. The sequence continues at coordinate 269,267 of CAWBKR010000007.1, forward strand.
TCAAGCTCCTGGCGGGAGTGGCGTCGGAGCGTCTGGACGCCCTGTCCTCGGACAAGAAGTTCGTCAAGAACCTCGAGCTGGTCCGGGCCGACCTCGGCGACTACCTCACCGGTGATCACTGGTTCCAGTCCTACGCCGCCGAAACCGAGACCGCGCCCAAGGCGATCGGCTACTTCTCTCCGGAGTTCGGGATCACCGAGGTCCTGCCGCAGTACTCCGGCGGTCTGGGCATCCTCGCCGGTGATCATCTCAAGGCGGCCAGTGATCTCGGGGTGCCGATCATCGGCGTCGGGCTGCTGTACCGCATGGGGTACTTCCGGCAGTCGCTGAACGGGGCCGGCTGGCAGCAAGAGCGTTATCCCCTCCTGGATCCCGCCTCGCTCCCGTTGACCCTGTTGCACGACGAGGACGGTCCGGTCCGGATCGAGGTGCCGCTGGCGGGCCGGACGCTGTACGCCCAGATCTGGTTGGCCCAGGTCGGCCGGGTTCCCCTGCTGTTGCTGGATTCCGACGTCGAGCAGAACAGCGGTCCCGAGCGCGAGACGACCGACCGGCTCTACGGCGGCGGTTCGGACCACCGCCTGGCCCAGGAGGTCTTGCTCGGCATCGGCGGCGTACGGGCCATCCGGGCCTACTGCGCGATCACCGACACCCCGGCGCCCGAGGTGTTCCACACCAACGAAGGACACGCGGGATTCCTCGGCCTGGAACGGATGCGGGAGTGGATCGCGACCGGCCTGAGCTTCGACGAGGCGCTGGAGAAGAACCGGGCGGGGACCGTCTTCACCACCCATACGCCGGTGCCGGCCGGCATCGACCGGTTCCCGCGCCACCTCATCGTTGATCAGTTCGGAGACTTCGACGCGCTTCCGCTGGAGCGGATCTTGGCGCTCGGAGCCGAGGACTATCCGAGTGGCGACCGCGACATGTTCAACATGGCGGTGATGGGTTTCCGGCTCGGGCAGCGCGCCAACGGCGTATCCCTGCTGCACGGCGAGGTCTCGCGCGAGATGTTCCAGGGTCTGTGGAGCTCCTTCGATACCTCCGAGGTACCCATCAGCTCCGTCACCAACGGTGTGCACCACCCCACCTGGGTGCACCCGGAGCTCCTGGAACTCCTCGAGAGCTCCGGCCACGGCGACACCGTGATCGACGGCTACGACTGGGCCGGTCTGCACGAGGTGGAGGCCGGGACCATCTGGTCCCTCAAGCAACGGATGCGGCTCGATCTGATCAGCATGGCCCGTGCGCGCCTGACCGAGTCGTGTCACAACCGCGGCCTGCCGTCCGACTGGGTCAGCTCCGTGCTGGATCCGAACGTGATCACCTTCGGCTTCGCCCGACGCGTGCCGTCGTACAAGCGGTTGACGCTCATGCTGCGCAACCCCGACCGGCTCAAGGCCCTGCTCACCCATCCGACCCGCCCGATCCAGATCGTCATCGCCGGCAAGTCCCACCCCGCCGACGAGAGCGGCAAGATGCTGATCCAGCAGATGGTGCAGTTCGCCGATCAGCCGGAGCTCCGCGAGCGGATCGTCTTCCTGCCGGACTACGACATCTCGATGGCCAAGCCGCTGTACCCCGGCTGCGACGTGTGGATGAACAATCCGCTGCGCCCGTACGAGGCCTGCGGCACCTCCGGGATGAAGGCGGCCCTCAACGGGGCCGCCAACCTGTCGATCCGCGACGGCTGGTGGGACGAGTGGTTCGACCGCGCGTACGGCTGGGAGATCCCTTCCGCGACGGCGGTCGCCGACTCCGACCACCGCGACGACCTGGAGGCCAAGGCCCTCTACGACATCATCGAGAACGAGATCGTCCCGCGGTTCTACGACGTCGACGGCGACGGGCTGCCGCAGCGCTGGATCCAGATGATCCGCGACACCGTCGCCGGACTCGGACCGAAGGTGCTCGCCTCGCGGATGGTCCGCGACTACGTGACGAACCTCTACACCCCGGCGACGACCTCCGCGCGGGCGATCGAGGGCGAACCGGGCGGCGTGGGTGCACTCGCCGAGTGGAAGGAACGCGTGCGCGAGGCCTGGAGCGGCGTCGCGGTCGACCACGTGGAGAGCCTCGGCGGCGATCAGGTCGAACTGGGCACCAAGATCCACGTCAGCGCCTTGGTCCGACTCGGCGAGCTCACCCCGGACGACATCCAGGTCCAGTTGATCACCGGGCGGGTCGACCTCGACGACCAGCTGTTCGAGCCGCGGGTCACCCCCTTCCCGAGCGGCATCGACGTCGACGGCGGACTGCGACGCTACGAGGGCTCGGTGCAGACCCGGCGGGCCGGCGAGATGGGCTACACGGTCCGGGTGGTCCCGTACCATCCGCGGCTGGCCAACGACGCCGAGATGGGCCTGGCCACGCTGCCCGCGGCGCCCGCGCACGTGCCCTCGGTCTGAGGCTTCTCGTGCGCCGCGAGCTGGCCGTGGCGGGGGCGGCCGATCCGGTCGCGACCTGGACTCGGTACGCACGGGTGAAGAAGTGGCCGAGCTGGGCGCCGTTCATCACCTCGGTGGACGCCTCTGGTGAGGTTCTCGAGCCCGGTCTGACCGGCGTCGTCGGAGGGCCGCTAGGGCTGCGAGTGTCGTTCGTCGTCACGGCGGTGGACATCACGACCCGCTCCTGGGCCTGGTCGGTGCGCAGCGGACCGATCGCGGCCGAGCTCGAGCACGAGGTGCTGGCCCGGCCGACAGGCGGCAGCGTCGCGACGCTGGTTCTGATCGGCCCTGCTCCGGTCGTGCTGGCTTACGCACCGGCGGCCTTCTGGGCGTTGCGTCGACTGACGACTCCATAGCCGCCGGGTCCTGTATCCCTTGCCGAGTCGTCACTTCTGCGGCGACACGCCGCCCAAATCGCCGTTGTTGTGACGGGTCGCGGTCAGTCGACTTGGAGGACCGCCACAGTGCGGCCGGGGAGCAAGAGGGAAGTGCCGGACAGCAGCTTCTCGTTCGGCAACTCGTCCTCGAGCCCGGAGTGCGCGACGACGGTGTAGGTGTCGGCCCAGGGGCCGCCCGGCAGCTCGACCTCGACGGCGTCGGCACCACCGTGGATCCAGATCAGGTACGCCTCGTCGTGGTCGCGGGCCGCGGCGTCGTACGCGATGTACATCCCGAGGGTGCGACGCGTGCCGTCGGACCACTCCTCGGCGCTCATCTCGTCCGGGCGGCCGCCGAACCAGGCGAGGTTCTTCCTTCCGGTCGGATTCCCGTGCCGGTCGAGGATCTGTTCGCCGTGCCGGAACTCCGTACGCCGGAACACCGGATGCTCGGCCCGCAACTCGAGAAGCTTCTGGGTCAGTTCGGTGAGCCCGGACCAACGTGACGACGTGTCCCAGTGGACCCAGGAGATGGGGGAGTCCTGGCAGTAGGCGTTGTTGTTGCCGTTCTGGGTGCGGCCGAGTTCGTCCCCGGCGGTGATCATCGGCAGGCCGGTCGCCAGGACCAGGGTGGCCATCAGGTTCTGCGCCTGGCGCTGACGCAGGGCGTTGATCGCCGGATCGGCGGTGTCACCTTCCACGCCGCAGTTCCAGGATCGGTTGTCGTCGGTCCCGTCGCGGTTGGATTCTCCGTTGGCCCGGTTGTGCTTGACGTTGTAGGTCACGACGTCGCGGAGCGTGAAACCGTCATGGGCGGTGATGAAGTTGACGCTCGAGGTGCTCGCCCGCTGGTCGCGATCGAAGATGTCGGGCGACCCGGCCAGTCGTACGGCCAGCTCCGAGACACCTTGGGTGTTGCCCCGCCAGAAGTCGCGCACGTAGTTGCGGAAGCGGTCGTTCCACTCGCTCCATTCGTGGCCGAAGGCGCCGACCTGGTAGCCGTACGGTCCGAGGTCCCAGGGCTCGGCGATCAGCTTGGCCCGGCTCAACACCGGGTCGCGCCGCAACGCCTCCTTGATCGGGTGGTGCTGCAGGTCGACGTGGTGCTCGGCGTCGCGGAACAACGTGGTGGCGAGGTCGAAGCGGAAGCCGTCGACACCCATCTCGCTGACCCAGTACCGCAGCGAGTCCAGCACCATGCGCAGCACGCCGGGCACCGAGGTGTCCACGGAGTTGCCGCAGCCGGTGACGTCGTAGTCGTTGCGCTGGTTGTCGGTCAAGCGGTAGTAGCCGTCGTGGTCGATCCCGCGGAACGCCAGGGTCGGTCCCTCGTGTCCGCCTTCGCCGGTGTGGTTGTAGACCACGTCGAGGATGACCTCGATCCCGGCGGCATGGAACGCGCCGACCATCTCCTTGAACTCGCGGACCTGCTGGCCAAGCGTCCCGACCGAGCAGTACGCGGCGTGCGGGGCGAAGAAGCCGAGCGTGTTGTAACCCCAGAAGTTGGACAGCCCGCGGCCGATCAGGAACGGCTCGGACACGAAGTGCTGCACCGGCAGGAGCTCGACCGAGGTGACGCCGAGCGCGAGCAGGTGCTCGATCACCGCCGGATAGGCCAGTCCGGCGTAGGTTCCGCGCAGGTGCTCCGGGCACGGCCGGGTGCAACTGGGTGTAGCCCTTGACGTGCAGCTCGTACAGCACGGTGTCGGCGAGCGGGACCGGTCTGCTCAGCGGAGCCGGCGGTGGCGAATCGGCCACCACCACGCTCAGCGGGACGGCGCCGGAGGAGTCCCGGCGATCGGCCTCGTAGTCCGAGGCGGAGGTGTGGTCGCGGATCGGCCCGGAGTAGTCGACACCTGAGGTGATGGCACGCGCGTACGGATCGAGGAGCAGTTTGGCCGGGTTGAACCGGGCGCCCTCGTGAGGGGCCCAGGCGCCGTGCACCCGGTACCCGTACCGCTGCTCCGGGCCGACGCCGGGCACGAACGTCGTCCAGCATCCGTCGTCCTGCCGCAGCAGGTCGTGGTTCTGCTGCCGGCGGTCCTCTCCGACCAGAGCCAGCTCGACGCGCGTGGCCCGCGGCGCCCAGAGCCCGAAGGAGGTCCCACCGGAGCGCGGATGTGCGCCGAGCAGCCTGCCCTCGGCTGGGGTGCGCGTGCCGGTAGCGGCGTCGATCATCGAATCCCTCTTCGCCAAACGTTCAACTCTTCGACCCCGTGCGGTTGCGCGGTGGTCGTTCAGCCGCAACCGGTTGAGGGCTCGACCATTGTGCCTTGTTTCGGCGGGTCAGGGGCAACTTTGTCCTCACAAGGGGGGTTCGGCGCCCGTAATGTTCCGGCCATGACGGAAACCGAGCGTCCTCTCGAGACCATGGAGCCGAAGACCACGGAGCCCGAGCCGGTCCGGCTCGAGGTCGGCGACGGCATCGCCGTGCTTCGTATCGACCGGCCCAAGTTGAATGCGTTGAACGCCGCCATGCAGACCCGGATCGGCGAGCTGGCCCGGGAGGCCGACGCGCGGCCGGAGATCGCCGCCGTGGTACTCACCGGCGGCGATCAGGTGTTCGCGGCCGGGGCCGATATCAAGGAGATGTCGGCGATGAGCTACGCGGAGATGGTGGCCCACGCGGCCCGGCTGCAGGACGCCTTCCGAGCGGTGGCCGCGATCGGAAAGCCGGTCGTGGCGGCCGTCAACGGCTACGCCCTGGGCGGCGGCTGCGAACTCGCGCTCTGCGCCGACGTCCGGATCGCGGCGGACGACGCCACCTTCGGGCAGCCGGAGATCAAGCTGGGGGTGATTCCCGGTGCCGGGGGAACCCAGCGGCTGGCGCGACTGGTCGGGCCGGCCCGGGCCAAGGAGATGATCTTCACCGGCCGCTTCGTGCCGGCGGCGGAGGCCCTCCGGATCGGGCTGGTCGATCAGGTCGTCCCGGCGGGGGAGGTGTACGCCACCGCACGAGCCTGGGCCCGGCAGTTCGTCGGCGGACCGGTACTGGCCCTGCGGGCCGCCAAGACCTGCGTCGATCGCGGCCTGGAGGTCGACATCGACTCCGGGTTGCGGCTCGAGAGCGCCGAATTCGCTGGACTCTTCGCCACCGACGACCGCGTAGCCGGCATGGAAGCCTTCGTCCGGCGCGAGGCCCCCGAGTTCCAGGGGCGCTGACGATAGTGGGTAACCGTCGGCATGGTCTAACCTGCGGACGGTTACACGATCTTCGCGAGTCGGCTCAGGACTTGGCGCGGACCTTGTTGTTCCGTGGGTCGTGGGTCAACTCGACCAGGCCGAGTTCCTCCAACAGGGGCGGGACGTACATGCCGAACCGGCCGCGATAGCCCTTGCGCAGGCCGTACCAGCCGCCGACCGGATTGTCCTCCGCGCGACCCCAGGCCTCCACGGTGCCCTCGGCCGCCGGCTTCTTCTCGTCGGCGGCACCGAGGTCGACCCAGTCGCCCTGTTCGGCCAGCCAGGCGTGCAGGTCCTCGATGCAGCGCAACTGGTAGGTGAGTCGGGTCGAGCCCACCTGGCAGACCAGGATGGGCGGGTCCGCCTCCCGGTCGGCGTACATCGTGTACGACGACGTGCCCGGTGCCGTGCTCAGCTGCCAGGGCTCTTCCTTGGTTCCTGCGGTCATGACGATGTCTCCTCAGTTATGGCTGCCCGGAAGTGGGGCAGCAGGGTCTCCCAGCCGTTGCGGTTGCGGTTGCGCCAGTCCGGACCGTCGGCGCCTAGTCGCTCCCAACCGGTGTGCTCGATGTCGACGCGGGTCACCGAGCCCTCCGGGGCGAAGCGGATCACGACGTCGGTGGCGTCGGCGCGATTCCGTCGCAGGTGCCACAGGTAGCCGAGTTTGCGCGGCGGATCCCAGACCGTCACCTCGCCCCAGTCGTGTTCGGTGCCGTCGGCGGTGCGCTCGTAGATCCGGCCACCGACGCCGGGCTCGAGCACCACCTCAGCGTCGGCCAGGCCGGACGCGGTGTGGTCCATCGGCCACCACCGGTCGATCTTGGCGGTCCAGGTGGCGAAGGCATGCTCGGGTGAGCACTCGACGTCGAAGCTCAGGCGTAGCGGCTCGATCACAGCGGCTCGATCATGGCTGGTCCGTTCGTCCGGTGTTCTCGGCGAAGAAGCGAAACCGCACCGCGGCGTCGCCCCAGACGCCCTGGAGGTAGTCCCGGATCGCGTCGATGCCTTCCTCACGCAGGCGATAGATCCGCTGGGCTCCCCGCGGCTCCTCGCTCACCAAACCGGCCGACTTGAGCAACCGCAGGTGGCGCGAGACCGCGGGACGGCTGATGGGCAGCCGTTCGGCCAGACCCTGCACGGACGACTCCGCCTCGCCCAGGAGCTGGAGGATCTGACGCCGCTGCGGATCGCCGAGCGCGTCGAACACCGACGCACGGAGCTCCGCCTCGGACACAACCCACCTCCCGTAACGCACAAGTTACCGTAACTGCACGCTTACGGAAGGGTCGAGTGAAGTTACTGGTGAGTAATATAGGCTCGAGCACGGTCAGTTAGACGTCGGTGAGATGGTGAGGGACATGAAGATCGTGGTGCTGGTCAAACACGTGCCGGACGCGACCGGCGACCGACGGTTCGCACCTGACGGGACGGTCGATCGCGACGCAGCCGACGGCCTGCTGTCGGAGCTGGACGAGTACGCGATCGAGCAGGCTCTCCGGATCGCCGACGATTCCGATGACGTCGACGTGGTGGCCCTCACGCTCGGCCCGGACGACGCCGCCGACGCCATCAAGCGGGCGTTGCAGATGGGTGCCTCAGCCGGGATCCACGTGAACGACGAGGCCGTCCACGGCTCGGATGCGCTCGGCACGCAGCACCGTGCTGGCCGCCGCCATCACGAAGGCGGAACCGGACCTGGTGATCTGCGGGATGTCCTCGACCGACGGATCGATGGGCGTGATCCCGGCCATGATCGCCGAGCGCCTCGGCTGGCCGGCGGCCACCCTCGGCGCCACCCTCGAGGTCGGCGACGGCCGGGTGCGGATCCGCCGCGACACCGATGTCGCCAGTCTCACCGTCGAGGCGCCGCTACCGGCGGTGGTGAGTGTCACCGACCAGTCCGGCGAGGCCCGCTATCCGTCGATGAAGGGCATTCTGGCGGCCAAGAAGAAGCCGGTCGAGAACTGGGATCTCCGCGATCTGGGCGTGGACCCGAGTTCCGTAGGGCTGGACGCGGCCTGGACCAGGGTGCAGGAGACCGCGCCGCGGCCGCCGAAGGAGGCCGGTCGGGTCGTGGCCGACGACGACGGCGGAACCGGCGCCCTGGTCGACTTCCTGTCCGCCGGCAAGTACATCTGAGGAGGCTCCGCGCATGAGTGACGTTCTGGTGGTCGTCGACCACGCTGAGGGTGCGGTGAGCAAGCCGACCCTGGAACTGTTGACCCTGGCCGGCCGGATCGGCGAGCCGGTGGCCGTCGTCTTCGGGGAGGCCGACCTGACCCCTGATGTGATACCGGCGTTGGCGGAGTACGGGGCCGGCACGGTCCTGGTGGTCGACGACCCGGCCATCGCCGACTACCTGGTCGCGCCCAAGGCCGAGGCGCTGGACCAGATCGCGCGGGCCCGGCGACCGGCCGCCGTGCTGATCAGCTCGACGCCGGAGGGCAAGGAGATCGCAGGCCGGCTGGCCGTACGGCTCGAGTCCGGCTTGATCACCGACGCCACCGACGTCGCGGCCGACGCCTCCACGGTGCAGTCGGTCTTCGCCGGGAACTGGACCGTCAAGGCCGCCGCCACCGAGGCGGCCACCGGAGCTCCGGTGATCACCGTCAAGCCGAACGCGCTGGCCCCGGAGAAGGCGCCGACCGAAGCGACCGTCGAGCAGGTGGCGGTGACGATCTCGGACGCGGCCAAGGCCGCGCGCATCGTCGCGACGGAGCCCAAGGCGGCCAGCGGGCGCCCGGAACTGAGCGAGGCCGCCATCGTGGTCTCCGGCGGCCGCGGCACGGGTGGCGACTTCACTCCCGTCGAGGACCTGGCCGACGCCCTCGGAGCAGCCGTGGGCGCCTCCCGTGCCGCGGTCGATTCGGGCTGGTACCCGCACGCCTACCAGGTCGGGCAGACGGGCAAGACCGTGTCGCCGCAGCTCTACATCGCGGCCGGGATCTCCGGAGCCATCCAGCATCGGGCCGGCATGCAGACCTCGAAGGCGATCGTCGCCGTCAACAAGGATCCCGAGGCCCCCATCTTCGCCCTGGCCGACCTCGGGGTGGTCGGTGATCTCAAGACCGTGCTCCCGGCCGTGACCGAGGAGATCAAGCAGCGCAAAGGCTGACCCGTCACATCTTCGGCACCTTGGGCGGCGTGTCGCTGCGGATGTGACGGCTCGCGCTCGTGCGCGAACGCGGCTCGGCATGACGGGCGATCGGTGCCGGGGCAGACTGGGGCCGTGTCCCGGGTCTACCTCGACCACGCCGCCAGCACACCGATGGTGCCTGCGGCGATCGAGGCGTTGACCATCGAGTTGGCCCGATCCGGCAATCCGTCGTCGCTGCACGGCTCCGGCCGCGCCGCCCGCCGCGTGGTCGAGGAGTCGCGCGAGCTCATCGCCTCCCACGTCGGAGCGCGACCCGCCGAGGTGATCTTCACCGGCGGCGGCACCGAGTCCGACAACGCCGCCGTCAAGGGGGCCTTCTGGGCATCGGCCGACCAAGGCCGGCGTGGTGTGGTGACCTCGGCGGTGGAGCATCACGCCGTACTGGAGTCGGTCGACTTTCTCGTCAAGACGGCGGGCGCCCGGCACGATGTGGTCGGGGTCGACCGCGAGGCCCGCCTTGATCTCGCCGAGCTCACCGACGCCGTCGATCAGGACACGTCGATCGTCTCGGTGATCTGGGCGGGCAACGAGGTCGGGACGGTTCAGCCGGTGGCCGCGGCGGCCGAGGCCGCTCACCACCACGGCGCTCTCGCGCACAGCGACGCGGTGCAGGCGGTCGGGCACCTGCCCGTCGACTTCGCGGCCAGTGGGCTGGATCTGCTGACCCTCACCGCGCACAAGTTGGGCGGGCCGCACGGGATCGGGGCGCTGCTGGCCCGGCGAGAGGTCGCGTTGACTCCGGTCCTGCACGGAGGTGGACAGGAGCGGGACGTCCGGTCGGGAACCGTCGATGTAGCCGCGGTCGCGGGATTCGCGGCGGCGGTGTCGGTCGCGGTCGCGAGCCAGGCCGCGGAATCCGTACGCTTGTCGCGGCTGCGGGCAGAGCTGAAGGAGGCGGTCAAGGCCGCGCATCCGGACAGGCCGTGGTGTACGGACCGGATCGACGCGGCCGAACGACTCCCCGGTCTGGCCACGGTCGGCTTTCCGGGCTGCGCCGCCGACGCGTTGCTGATGCTGCTCGACGCGGCGGGCATCGACGTCTCGACCGGATCGGCCTGTTCCGCCGGGGTCTCCCGGCCCAGCCATGTGCTGCTGGCGATGGGCGTGACCGAGACCGACGCCCGGTCCGCCCTGCGCTTCTCCCTCGGCCACAACTCGACGGCGGACGACATCGAGCGGTTGGCCCGTGTGCTGCCCGAGGCGGTTGACCGAGCGCGGGCCGCCGGCTGACTCGACAAGCCGACGCGTTCGCGAGCGTCGGGTCGACGACGCGCCCGGTGTGGTCTGGACGACCGAGTGAGCGAGGCATCATCCGGCCAAACGTGAGAGACATGGAGACGGTGCCTCGCGAGCGAGGAAGGAAGACCGCAGCGATGGGGCGCGAAGCGAGCGCGAGCGAACACAATGAAGCGTGACAGACTGGTTGGTCCTGGTTGGGTCGGATCGAGAAGGGGACCATGAAGATCTTGGCGGCCATGTCGGGCGGGGTGGACTCCGCCGTCGCCGCCGCACGCGCCGTCGACGCCGGGCACGAGGTGACGGGGGTCCACCTCGCCCTGTCCAAGAACCCGCAGTCCTACCGGAGCGGAGCCCGCGGCTGCTGCTCCAAGGAGGATGCCCACGACGCCCGGCGGGCCGCCGACATGCTCGGCATTCCCTTCTACGTCTGGGATCTCTCCGACCGATTCGCCGCGGACGTGGTCGACGACTTCGTGGCCGCGTACGCCGCCGGGCAGACCCCGAATCCGTGCGTACGGTGCAACGAGAAGATCAAGTTCGCCGCGGTGCTGGATCGGGCGGTGGCGCTCGGTTTCGATGCGGTCTGCACCGGTCACTACGCGCGGCTGCAGCCGGGCGAGCACGGGGTCGAGTTGCACCGCGCCATGGACCGGGCCAAGGACCAGTCGTACGTGCTCGGCGTGCTGACCGCCGCCCAATTGGAGCGCGCGTACTTGCCGCTCGGCGGCTCGTCCAAGACCGAGGTCCGGGCCGAAGCCGCCGACCGGGGCCTGGCCGTGGCCGACAAGCCGGACAGCCACGACATCTGCTTCATCGCCGACGGCGACACCGCCGGGTTTCTCGAGCGTCGCCTCGGCGCGAACCGGGGAGACATCGTCGACGAGCAGGGTCGCACCGTCGGTGAGCACCGTGGCTCCCATCGCTTCACCGTCGGTCAGCGGCGGGGACTCCGGTTAGGGGTGCCGGCCGAGGACGGACGCCCGCGCTTCGTCCTCGACATCTCACCCGTCGCCAACACAGTCACCGTCGGTCCACGCGAATCGCTGGAGGTGCGGCGAATCGTCGCTTCGACGCCGGTCTGGACCGGACCGCCGCTGACCGGCAGCGCGCGCTTGCCAAGCGCAGATCCGGGCCCACGGCGATCCGCTCGCGGCCGAGGTGACCGGCGATGATCATCGTCTGCAGGTGAGCTTGGCGGACCCGGTTCTGGGCGTGGCCGCCGGACAGGCGGTGGTCATCTACGACGACAGCCGCGTGCTGGGTAGCGCCACGATCACCGCCACGTCCCGGTGACTGGTTCCGCGGTCCGGTCGACCGGAATCGGCTCCTGGCCCGGCACCGAGATGCTCGACGCGATCAAGATCGCGTTCGCCGAGTGCCCGGAGCTCCCGTTCCTGCCCGAGCTCCCCGAGCGCGGTCCGCACGCCGCGCTGATCGGTCGTGGTACCGCCTTTCTCAGCGGACTCGGCGTCGAGCTGCACGCGAACGGCTGGCGACTGACCGACAACTCCGGGCGCGATCATCGGCGCGCGCTGGCGACGCTTCGATCTGATCTTGATCTGCTCGAGGAGGTGGCGCAGGGCTACGTCGGGCCGGTCAAGATCGCCGCAGCGGGACCGTGGACCCTGGCGGCCTCGCTCGAGCATCCCCGAGGCGACAAGGTGATCGCCGATCCGGGCGCTCGGCGTGAGCTGGGCCAGTCGCTGGCGGAGGGCCTGGCGATCATGACGGGCGAGCTCGCGGCGCCGACTGCCCGACCTCGCCGTGATCATGCAGCTCGACGAGCCCTCGCTGCCGGCGGTCCTGGGTGGCACCGTACCGACGGCGAGCGGCCTGGCCCGGCACCGCAGCATCGACATCCCCGAAGCGAGCGCCTCGCTGAGCGCGATCGCGGAGCGTCTGAAGACCTCCGACGTCGAGACCTGGGTGCACTGCTGCGCCGCCGGCGCCCCGATCGATCTCTGCGCGGCGCCGGAGTCGCGGCCGTGCTGGTCGATCTCGACCAACTCGTCGCGGCGGACTGGGACGCCATCGGATCGGCGCTGGAAGCCGGCCTGGTGCCTCGGACTGGGTGCGGTGCCGACCGGTCGGCGTGCCGACCGCCGATCAGGTGGCGGACCGGGTCTTGCGGTCGCTCCGGGCGCTCGATCTGGCGCCCGACATCACGACCCGGACGGTGATCACCCCGGCGTGTGGCCTGGCCGGGAGTGCAGGTCGACCGGGCGGTGCAAGCTCTGCGGACGTTGCGTACCGCCGCCGAAATCGTCACCGATCAGTTGGTCGAATGAAGCCCGAAGAGGAGGAGGGGATGATCATGGATCACGAGGAGTTGCTGAGTCGCGCGGTCGCCCTGGCCGCCGAAGCCAAGAGTGAGGGCAATCACCCGTTCGGCGCCCTGCTGGCCGACGCACAGGGCAGCGTGCTGTTGACCGCGCGGAACAACGTGGTGACCGAATCGGACGTCACCGGCCACGCGGAGACCAACCTGGTGCGCCTGGCCTCGCGGACGTACGGACGCTTCGAGCTGGCCCCACTGACCCTGTACAGCAGCGCTGAGCCGTGCGCCATGTGTGCCGGCGCGATCTACTGGTCGGGCATCGGTCGGGTCGTGTTCGCCCTCGCGGAGGAGGAACTGCTCGGCTTCACCGGCGACGATCCGGAGAATCCGACCCTGAGTCTGTCCTGCCGTGACGTCCTCGCCGCGGGGCAACGACCGGTCGAGGTCATCGGTCCCGTCGATCTCGCGGCGGCCCGCGACGTCCATCGAGGCTTCTGGCGAAGTTGATCGGTGGCGGAGATCTATCTCGAGACCCCGCGGTTGATCTTGCGGCGCTTCACGCCTGACGACGTCGATCTGCTCACCGAGCTCAACGGTGATCCCGACGTGATGTTCTGGATCACCGGCGGGATCACCTCGACGCGTGAGGAGATCGAGACCGAGGTGCTGCCTGCCTTCTTCTCCTGGTACGACAGGGGCGACGCGTACGGTCTCTGGGCGGCCGATCGAGAGGTCGACGGGGGTGTTTCTGGGCTGGTTCCACCTCCGTCCGGGAGAGGACGACGGTCCCACCGAACCCGAGCTCGGCTACCGCCTGCGGAAGGCGGGGTGGAACCAAGGGCTTCGCCACCGAAGGGTCGAAAGCGCTGGTGGACAAGGCGTTCGCGGAACTGGGGGCCACCCGGATCCGCGCAGAGACGATGACGGTCAACGTCGCGTCCCGGCGGGTCATGGAGAAGGCCGGACTGCGCTACGTCCGGACGTTCTTCGCCGACTGGCCGTACCGCATCCCGGGCGACGAGCACGGCGACGTGGAGTACGCGATCACCCGCGAGGAGTGGGAGAACGATCGCTGACACGGTGGACCGCGCCGCGACGGCCGTCGGCCACCTCCCGCGCCTCGGAGCCGATCTCGTACAGCACTCCAGACAGCACCGACGTACATGCCGACGAAGTAGAGCCCGGGCGCTCCGGGAACGGTCTCGCCCGCCCTCGGCCGAACGGGCGGCCATGATCATCGAGTACGTCCAGATGACCCACGAGGCCCTGCAGACCTGGACTGAAGCCGGTGCCGCAGATGACGGCATCGGGCGTCAGCCGCCGCCCGTCGCTCAAGATCGACCTCGTCCTCGGTCAGTGAGTCCACCGCGGCGACGATCGTGATCCGGCCGGCCCGTACGTGATCGACGAAGCCGTGATCGAGGACCGGGATCGTGCGGGTGCGCAGGAACTGGCGTGTAGCCATCCCGCGGAGCCGGCAGTCCGTGCTCGCTGAGATCGGGCACACTGACGCGCCGCAACGCGGACGACAGTGGAGTTCATGATCGACTCCGGAGCTCGCTTCATCGACAGACCGACGAGTTGGCTCGGCACGCCAAGCGTGGAACGCCGGACGATGTTGGGTGGCGTGCGCACCGACATCAGCACGGAGGCGCCGCCCTCGACCAGTTCGGCGGCGATCTCCGACGCCGAGTTGCCGGCACCGACGACCAGTACCTGCCGGCCGGCGTACGGCGGTCGCGTTCCGGTAGTCGGCGGAGTGGGTCAAGGGGTTGCCGAACCGGTCCCGACCCGGCCAGTCGGGGATGGCAGGGACCCGGCTGTATCCGGTGGCGATGACGACCGACGTCCGTATCGTCCGCTGTCCGTGCGGCTCCGGCTGACGTCGGTCTCCACCTGCCAGCTGCCGTCCTCCGCGCGGTCCACCCGCGTCGACCCGGACACCGAGCTCCGGCTCGATCTGGAAGCGCTCGGCGTAGTCGGTGAGGTACGCGACGAAGTCGTCCCGCGACACCCAACGGCCGTACCGCCGGGGGATCGGGGCGTCCGGCAGCCCGGACAGCGCCCGCATCGTGTGCAACCGAAGGCCGTCCCAGCGCTTCGGCCACGAGCCGCCCAGGTCGCTCGACTGGTCGAGGACGGTCGGCTGGTGGCCCAGCTGTCGAAGCACGGGCCGCGGTCGCCAGCCCAGCGGGGCCAGCGCCCACGATGATCACGAGCCGACCCTAGCTCGGTTCGGCTGACCCCGACCCGGGCAGGCGTCGCCGAAGATGCGACCATGCGCGCGGTGAGCGCAGCAGAGTGGGTGCCCGACGAGGCCGATATCTCCGACCCTGAAGGCAGCGGCCGCCCAGTGCCGAGGATGCGAGCTGTGGGAGCCGGCCACCCAGGTCGTCTTCTCGGCCGGGAACCCCGGCGCCCGGCTGATGCTCGTCGGCGAGCAACCCGGCGACGTCGAGGACCGGGAGGGCATCCCGTTCGTCGGACCGGCGGGGCGGCTGCTGCAGCAGGCCCTGGACGAGGCCGGGGTCGTCGCGCAGCGACGTCTACGTGACCAACGCCGTCAAGCACTTCCGCTTCGAGCCCCGCGGCAAGCGCCGAATCCACCAGACCCCGCAGATCCGCCACATCAAGGCCTGCCGGCCCTGGCTCGACGCCGAACTCGCCGACGTCAAGCCCGAGCTGGTGGTCTGCCTCGGCGCGGTGGCCGCCAAGGCGTTGCTCGGCACCGACTTCCGCATCACCAAGGACCGTGGGCGGGTGATCGAGGCGCCGTTGGTCGGCGGGACGACCCGCGTGTTCGCCACCATCCATCCCTCTGCCGTGCTGCGGACCACCGAGGGCGAGGAGCGGGACCAGGCGTACGCCGGACTGGTCGCCGACCTCAAGGCGGCGGCGGCGGCCGCCAGCTGAGTCGCGTGCGCCGGCCGACCGTAAACTGACCGATATGCCCGTTCGGCTCCTGCGCACCCTCTCGACCGTCCTGCTCGGTTTCGCGATCGGGCAGGCGGGGCTCGGATCCGGCTATGCGGGCAGCGTGCTCGCCGGAGCGGAGAACGCTCTGTTGGAGCAGATCCACTACATCAACGCCTTCTTCGTGGTCGGCATGGTGGTGGCCTGCGTCGTGGCGGCCGTGCAGTACCGCCGCGCCGGCGGACCGACCTGGCCGCTGATCTTCGCCGGCGCGCTGCTGGTGGTCGCCGTCCCGCAGATCATGCTCGGCACCGCGAACCTGGGCGGACCGCACATCTTCCTCGGGGTGCTCTACCTGTGCGCGGTGACAAGCTTCTGCTCTTACATGTGGCGACATCGGCCGAAGGCCGAGTTCACCGCGACCGCCTGAACCCGGCTCGTCTGTCGGCCCGCGACGCTACTGTGCCGCTGTGAGCGAGGAGACCGAGTTGCCCGTCGACGAGACCGCCGCGCACGTCGAGCCCGACCCGAGGATCGCGGGAGCGCGCCGCCTCCTGACCGAGCAGCTGAACGACGCGCGCTGGCGCTACCACGTGCTCGACGCGCCGACGATCTCCGACGGCGAGTTCGACACGATGATGCGGGAGCTCAACGCCATCGAGGATCGGTTTCCCGGTCTGCGCACCCCGGACTCGCCGACCCAGCAGGTCGGGGGGCCGCCGCTGTCGACCACGTTCACCCCGGTCGAGCATCGGCTGCGGTTGCTCAGCCTGGACAACGTGTTCGCCCGCGACGAGCTGGAGCGGTGGGCGGCCCGGGCAGTCCGCGAGCTCGGGCCAGGCGCGGATCGAGCAGTCCGGCTACCTGTGCGAGCTCAAGGTCGACGGGTTGGCCCTGGATCTGGTGTACGAGCAGGGGCGCTTCGTGAGCGCGGCGACTCGCGGCGACGGTCGCGTCGGTGAGGACGTCACGGCCAACGTGCGGACCATCTCGCGCATCCCGGCCCACCTCGACGGCGACCGATGTGCCGGACGTCCTGGAGGTACGCGGTGAGGTGTTCTTCGCCGTCGAGGAGTTCGAGGCCCTGAACGCGTCGCTGGTCGCCGACGGCAAGGCGCCGTTCGCCAACCCGCGGAACGCGGCCGCCGGATCCCTGCGCCAGAAGGATCCCCGGGTGACCGCGTCGCGCAAGCTCGGGTTCGTCACCCACGGCATCGGCGTCCTGGAGGGGGTGCGGCTCGACCGGCTCTCCGAGGCGTACGAGGCGCTGGAGACGTGGGGACTGCCGGTCAGCCCGCAGCGCAAACTGTGTCCGGACCTCGACCAGGTGTGGGCCTACATCGAGCACTACGGGGAGCACCGGCACTCGGTCGAGCACGAGATCGACGGCGTGGTGATCAAGCTCGACGAGCGCACCGTCCAAGATCAACTCGGCTCGACCTCGCGGGCGCCGCGGTGGGCGATCGCCTTCAAGTACCCGCCCGAGGAGGTCACCACCAAGCTGTTGGACATCCGGGTCAACGTGGGCCGGACCGGACGCGTCACGCCGTACGGGGTGATGGAACCGGTGCTGGTGTCCGGCTCCACGGTGGGCATGGCCACCCTGCACAACGCCAGCGAGGTGAAGCGCAAGGGCGTCCTGATCGGCGACAGCGTCGTGCTGCGCAAGGCCGGCGACGTCATCCCCGAGATCGTCGGGCCGCTGGTCGACCTGCGCGACGGGGACGAGCGTGAGTTCGTCATGCCCACGCACTGTCCCGAGTGCGGCACCGAGCTGCGGCCCGAGAAGGAGGGCGACGCCGACCTCCGCTGCCCGAACACCCGGTCCTGTCGCGCCCAGCTCCGGGAGCGGCTGTTCCACCTGGCCAGCCGGCAGGCCCTCGACATCGAGGTGCTCGGCTACCAGGCGGGCATGGCCCTGCTCGACTCGGGCCTGATGACCGACGAGGGCGACCTGTTCGACCTGACCGAGGAGAAGCTCACGCGGAGCGACTTCTTCGTCACCAAGAACGGAAACCTGTCGGCCAACGGGGCCAAGCTGCTGGCCAATCTGGAGCAGGCCAAGACCCGGCCGCTGGACAAGTTCCTGGTCGCCCTCTCGATCCGCCACATCGGCAAGGGCGTCGCCCCGGATGTGGCCGCCGCCTTCGGCAGCATCGACGCGCTCGCGTCGGCGACGCCGGAGCAGCTGGCCGAGGTCGAGGGTCTGGGCCCGGCGCTGGTCACCGCGATCCTCGACTGGTTCAGCGTCGACTGGCACCGCGAGATCGTGCGCAAGTGGCAGGCGGCCGGAGCCGCGATGCGCGACGAACCGAAGGAACTGCTCGACCAGACCCTGGCGGGCCTGTCCGTGGTGGTCACCGGTTCGCTGGACGGCTACACGCGAGACACGGCGGCGGAGGCCATCACGAGTCGCGGCGGCAAGGTGGCCGGCTCGGTGTCGAAGAAGACCTCCTTCGTCGTGGTGGGTGAATCGCCCGGCTCCAAGGCCGACAAGGCCGTCGAGCTCAAGGTGCCCATCCTCTCCGGTGCCGAGGCGTTCCGGGTGCTGCTCGACTCCGGTCCCGAGGCCGCCGCCGAGGTGGCGACCGCAGCGCCCTGAGCCGGTCGAACCGCGCCCTGAGCCAATCGAATCGCCCGACTACAGTGGGCGCGTGCCGAAGGTGTTCAGCAACCTCAACCTCAACGCGAGCACGCCGCCGCGGGTGCAGCCGAACATCGGGGCCTGGGGACCGGGCACAGCTGCCGAGCACCAAGGCGAAGAAGCGGATGCGGATCTGGGTCGGCCTGGCGCTGCTCGGCACGATGCTGGCCTGCTTCCTGCTGGGCTGGTACGTCTACTACCTGATGACCGGCAGCTGGGGCTTCGGCATCGGTGCCGAGCAGTTCATCCGCTGACGTGAAGGTCCGCGACCGGGTCGGCGAGCTCGGTCGCCACCTCGCCGCGGCGGAATTCAGCGGCGTCCTTCTCCTGCGGCATGCAGGCGAGGTCGTCTTCGATCAGGCGTACGGTTTCGCCACTCCGCGTTGGCAGGTGCCGAACACGACCGACATGCGCTTCGACACGGCGTCGATCACGAAGCTGTTCACCAGCGTGGCCGTTCTGCAGCAGGTGGCGGCCGACCGCCTCGATCTGGACGCCTCGATCCACGAGTACGTCGATCTCGACGGCACGACGATCTCGCTCGCGGGTGACGCTCCGACACTTGCTCACCCACACGAGCGGGATCGCCGACGACGCCGACGAGGAGGCCGGGGAGGACTACGCCGCGCTGTTCGTCGACAAGCCGTGTTACGCCATCACCGAGACGAAGCACTTCCTTCCCCAGTTCGCGCACAAGCCGCCGCGCACCGATCCCGGCGTCACGGCCCGCTACTGCAACGTCGGCTACGTCCTCGCCGGACTCGCGCTGGAAACGGTCGCCGGAGAGACCTACCGTGCGTACGTCCAGCGCGAGGTCTTCGAGCGCGCCGGAATGACCGGCGCCGGCTTCTTCGACCGCCGGGACGCGGTTCCGGGCGTGGCAGAGGGATGGGACCGCGTCGACGGACGTTGGAAGGCGAACATCTTCAGCTACCCGCCGATCGGCTCACCGGACGGGGGTGCGCACGCGACCGGCGTTCGATCTGCTCGCCTTCCTCGACGCCCTCCGCGGCCATCGTCTCCTGCCGCGGGACCTCACCGAGGTCTTCTTCACCCCGCAGGTTCGTCACGACGAGCAGACCGAGTACGGATTCGGGCTGGAGTTCCGCGGGCCGACGTACTACAAGGAGGGCCACAACGCCGGCGTCAGTGCGATCCTCATCCACCACGGCACCACCGAGGTCGATGCCGTGGTCCTGTCCAACACCGAGTACGGCGCCTGGCCGATCGTCGCGGAACTGAATCGCCTCTTCGAGCACGCCTGACGACTCAGGCCCACAGGCGGACGGCCCAGTCGATGCCGAGGGCCAGGAACACGAACCGGATCAACCGGCCGGCGAACACCACGAGGGTGAACCAGCCGCCGTTCATCTTGGTGGCGCCGGCGATCAGCGCGACGGCGTACAGCGGAGGGATGCCGACGAACGACGCGAGAAAGGTGATGGGCAGACCCCAACGGGGATCGCCGACCAGCTGCAGGAGTCGATCGACGAACGCCCGCCAGCGCAGCCGGTTGGGACTAACCGGTCGAGCCAGGCTCTCGTCGCGGCGCGCCTTGACGAAGGGTAGCTCGCCGGCCCTCACGCACGGCGTAGAACATCGCCACCTTGCCGCCGGTCTGACCGATGGCGATCCCGACCGCGATGGGGACGGCGCCCGCCACCGCCGTCACCTGCGAGGCCACGACGTACGCCTCGGCGTTGATGATCGGCACGATCGCCGAGACGATGCCGTACCCGATGGAGGTCAGCAGCGCGAGGACTTCCGCCCAGCCGAGGTTCATGCGGGCGCTACGCTCACCGGCGCCGCAGAGGACGGCCGAGCCGTTGCCAGACCAGACGCAACGAGGCGGCGGCCCGGGCGAGAGCCGCTGAGCCGGGCGAGGCGTCCGCGGCGCCGAGGAGGCCCTCCCGTCTCAGGATGGCGAACGCCTCCGCTCGTTCTGCGTCGCTCAGCTCGACCTGTTCTCGGGTGCGCGGGGCAGGTTGGGCCGCCCATTCCTCCCAGTTGCCGCCGATGGCGAAACGGGATTCGGCGAGTGTCACGTCGTCGAGTTCGAGGACCCGCAGCTCGCCCGCCGCCTCGGGGGTCAATTTCAACGCCGGGCCCGGCCAGGTCGCGGTGATGAAGGAGATCACCCGCCGCCGAGCCGCCACCGGTCGCAGCGCGCTGATGCGCAACCTCGGATTGGCCAGTCGCAGCACCTCGGTGGCGTACGCACTCATCGACGCGTTGCTGAGGTGCGGTGGCGCCGACCACGCCACGTGATCGGGGCGCGTGAGGCCAAGTGCGGACAGGACCCGGAAACTGAGCGCGCTCGGGTCTCCCTTGTCCGATTCCAAGAACGCCAGGGCGCCGACCTGGTCGGGCTCGAACCGCTCCTGCCAGCGGTGGATGAGCCGACGGTGATCGAGCAAGCGACGGCGCTGCTGGACGTAGTCGGGGTCGAGCAGCTTGGTCGATCCGCCGCGAATGGACTCGACGTAGGCGCTGGGCAGCCAGTAGCCGACCCGGCGCACGACAACGGCCACGACGATCCGGTCGAAGAAGCGACGCAGGAACCGGGCGAGCGCACTGATGTCCTCCGAGCGGCTGAGTAAGTGCCGAGGGCTCGGAGAGACGATCCACGGGCTGTCGTCACGTCGCTCGAGACGCCGACGCCATCAGTCGGCGAATTCACCCGCGTCGGCCGCAACTGAGGTCACCGGGTGACCCGGCTGGCGCGGGTACAGAAGGCGGCCGCAAGTTCGAGGTGATTGGATCCTGCGAACGCGGGGCCGTAGACGAAACCGTGTTCGGAAAGCGGTCGACGGATTGTGCGCCAGGAACTCCTGCAGCGCGGTGCTGCCGGCCTTCGACGTCCCGATATGCAAGAACAACGTCGCCACGGCGACGAACCTAACCCGTGCGGCGAGTCCCGTGTGCTACTTCACCAGGGCGGCGAGGTGATGCAGGCGGGCGATCTCGGAGTCCAAGAAGGCCGGACCGCCCAGTCGACCGATCACGATCACCCGTTCGCGCGTCAGCGGGGTCACCACGACGGTGGAATCCCCCCAGCCGGGCAGCCAGCCCGAGTTCAGCTCGACCCGGTGGGTGTCGTCGAACGGCTCCAGCCGGGCCAGCACCGAGGAGTCCACATCGGGGGCCAGGGTGGTCGAGTAGGCCACCTCTGGACGGGACGACAGATCGAGCAGGATCGCCCAGTGCGAGCGGAAGACGACCGGACACAGCGACACGAGCGTCTCGGCGGCGTTGACCGGATCGGCGGTCATCCGCTCCAGGGCCTCCAGGTCCGACTGCAGCCCGCCTCCCTCGGGATAGCGGGAGATCCACTCGACCCGGACGCCGTCGAGACGGTGGCAGGCGGTCACGATGACCTCGGGCAGGTGGTTCGGCGGCAGGTCGACGATGAAGTCGTCCACCACGATCCCGTCGCCCTTCTCGACGATTTCCACCGCGTTGATGTCGCCCCCGACGCTGCCCATGGCACTCGCGACCGCGCCGAGCGACCCTGGGCGGTCGGGCAGGGAGATCCGCATCAGGAACACGGGTTCATCTTGACCCACGGCGGTTACCAACGTGTTTCGGGACGATGCGGATCGAACGGGTCGAGCATGGAAGCCTGGGACTGGTGCCGCGCTTCGAACCCTTCCGTGCCCTGCGTTTCACCGCCACCGATCTGGACTCGCTGGTGGCTCCGCCGTACGACGTATTGTCCGACGCCCAGGTCGATGAGCTGCAGTCCCGCTCGCCGCACAACATCACCTACGTCGACGTGCCGCGCGGCGGCGAGCGATCGCTACTCCCACGCGGCGAGGCTGCTACCGGTCGTGGCGCGACGACGACGTTCTCGCCTGGACGACCAGCCGTCGTTCACCATCTACCGGCTGCGCTTCACCGACGCCACCGGGACGGCTCGCGACATCTCCGGCGTGCTCGGCGGACTCGAAGTCGTCGACGAGGGCGCCGGCGGCGTTCTGCCCCACGAGCGGACCACCCCGAAGGCCTCGACCGACCGCCTGGACCTGACCCGGGCCACCGCGGCCAATCTCTCACCGGTGTGGGGATTGTCGCTGGCCGTCCGGACTCACCGACGCCGCTGCGAGGAGCGGGCGAGGTGCTCGCCCGCGTCGTCGACGACGGGGTCGAGCACGTGCTGGAGCGGGTGGTCGATCCCGACCGGATCGAGCGGATCCGCAGATCGTCGGCAGCGACGACGTGCTGATCGCCGACGGACACCATCGGTACGGGATCAGCCGGACCTATCGCGACGAGGTGCGGGCGGCGACCGGTCCGAGCCGAGACGCCGGCCGAACTGACCCTGACCTTCGTCAACGAACTGGTCGCCGACCAGCTCAGCGTCGAGGCGATCAACCGGCTGTATCCGGCCCTGCACCCCGAGTTCAGCAAATCCTTCACCCTCGACGAGACCTCGAGGCCCACGGCCGAGACTCTGCACGGAGATGGTCGAGGACGGGTTCATGGTGCTCTACACCCGCGACCGGACCTGGCGGCTGATTCCCGAGCCGGGCGCCTTCGCCGATGTCCGGTCCCTCGACGGCGCCTGGCTCGAGCACGCCCTGGGCGACGTGGAGGTGAGCTACCAGCACGGTCTGGACGAGACCCTGGCGGCGGTCGACGACGGTGGAGCCGAGGCGGCGGTCCTGACGCGGCCGGTGAGCGTGGCCGAGATCGAACGGACCGCCCGCGAGGGCCTCCTGATGCCCCCGAAATCGACCTTCTTCACCCCCAAGCTGAAAACCGGACTGGTCATCCGGCCGCTGGACTAGTGCGCCGGAGGGAGGCCAAAGACCTCCCTCCCGGTGCACTAGGGTCTCCGTGCCGCTGACCCCCGACGACGTCGCCGACCTCGCGCGGCTGGCCCGGATCGAGCTGACCGACGCCGAGCTGGCGCACCTGGCCCCGCAGCTCGACGTGATCTTGGAGTCGGTGGCGCACGTCTCCGACGTCGCCGCCGACGACATCCCGCCGACGTCGCACGCGTCTGCCGCTGACCAACGTCTTCCGGACGGACGTGGTGCGACCCCGTCACTGCCGCGGGAGGCGGTGCTCGACCAGGCGCCGGCCGCCGAAGAGGACCGGTTCCGGGTGCCCCGCATCCTCGGGGAGGAGGCGTGAGCCCTTCGACAGGCTCAGGGATCGTCAGGTCGACGGCCGCCGAGCTGGCGGCCAGGATCGCGTCCGGCGAGGTGAGCTCCGTCGACGTCACCCAGGCTCATCTCGACCGCATCGCCGACGTCGACGACGCCGTGCACGCCTTCTTGTACGTCGACACCGACCGCGCCTTGGCCCAGGCGGCCGCGGCGTGGACACCAAGGTCGCGGCCGGCGAGCCGGTCGGCCCGCTGGCCGGCGTGCCGCTGGCTCTCAAGGACGTCCTCACCTACGCCGGAGCGCCGACGACCTGCGGATCGAAGATCCTCGAAGGCTGGGTGCCGCCCTACTCGGCCACCGTCACCGAGCGGCTCCTGGCGGCGGACATCGTGATCCTGGGCAAGACGAACATGGACGAGTTCGCCATGGGGTCCTCGACCGAGAACTCCGCGTACGGGCCGACGCACAACCCGTGGGACCTGGACCGGATCCCGGGTGGCTCCGGGGGCGGCTCGGCGGCTGCGGTGGCCGCGTTCGAGGCGCCGCTGGCCATCGGCACCGACACCGGTGGCTCGATCCGTCAGCCGGCGGCCGTGACCGGCACGGTCGGGGTCAAGCCGACGTACGGCGGCACGTCCCGGTACGGACTGGTGGCTCTCGCGTCCAGCCTCGACCAGCCGGGACCGTGCGCCCGTACGGTGCTGGACGCTGCCCTGCTGCACGAGGTGATCGCCGGGCACGACCCACGTCGACTCCACCTCCATCGACGCTCCGGTGCCGCCCGTCGTGGCCGCGGCGCGTTCGGGCGACGTGGCCGGCATGCGGATCGGCGTCGTCAAGGAGCTGGGCGGCGAGGGTTACGCGCCCGGGGTCGAGCGGCGGTTCACCGAGGCGGTGTCGCTGCTGGCTTCGCTCGGGGCCGACGTGGTCGAGGTGTCCTGCCCCCACTTCGTCTACGCGCTACCGGCGTACTACCTCATCCTCCCGGCGGAGTGCTCTTCCAACCTGGCCAAGTTCGACGCGATGCGGTTCGGCCTGCGGGTGGGCGACGACGGGACGCTGAGCGCCGAGCAGGTGATGGCGACGACTCGCGAGGCCGGGTTCGGGGCGGAGGTGAAGCGTCGCATCATCCTCGGCACCTACGCCCTGTCGAGCGGCTACTACGACGCCTACTACGGCCAGGCGCAGAAGGTCCGCACCCTCATCAGCCGGGACTTCGCCGCGGCCTTCGAGCAGGCCGACGTCCTCGTGTCCCCGTCGACCCCGGTGACCGCCTTCGGCATCGGGGAGAAGGTCGACGACCCGCTCGCCATGTACATGAACGATCTCTGCACCATCCCCTCCAACCTGGCCGGCAACGCCAGCGCCTCCTTCCCGGTCGGACTGGCGCCGGAGGACGGCCTGCCGGTCGGTCTGCAGGTGATCGCCCCGCCGCTCGCCGACGACCGGCTCTACCGGGTCGGTGCGGCGCTCGAGCGGCGCTGGAGACGCAGTGGGACGGTCGCTGCTCGACCGGATCCCGGAGCTGGTCGACAGACTCGGCTCGACTGGGTGACCCGAGGACCGCCACCGTGGTGCCGTACGAGGAGGCCCTGGAGCGCTACGACCCGGTGATGGGGCTCGAGGTGCACGTCGAGCTCAACACGGCGTCGAAGATGTTCTGCGGCTGCTCGACCGTCTTCGGCGCGGAGCCCAACACCCAGGTCTGTCCGGTCTGTCTCGGGCTCCCGGGATCGTTGCCGGTGGTGAACGCGACGGCGGTCGAGTCGGCGATCCGGATCGGGCTGGCCCTGAACTGCTCGATCGCGGAGTGGTGCCGGTTCGCCCGGAAGAACTACTTCTACCCGGACATGCCGAAGAACTACCAGATCTCCCAGTACGACGAGCCGATCGCCTACGACGGTCAGGTCGAGGTGGAGGTCGAGGGCGAGACGTACGTCATCGGCATCGAGCGCGCCCACATGGAGGAGGACACCGGCAAGTCGCTGCACGTCGGCGGCGCCACGGGTCGGATCCACGGCGCCGACCACTCGCTGCTGGACTACAACCGGTCCGGCGTGCCGCTGATCGAGATCGTCACCAAGCCGATCGAGGGTGCGGGCGCGAAGGCTCCGGTCGTCGCCCGGGCGTACGTGACCATGCTGCGGGACCTGCTCCGCGCGCTGGGCGTGTCGGACGTCCGGATGGAGCAGGGCTCGCTGCGTTGCGACGCCAACCTGTCGCTGCGCCCGCGTCGGGCAGACGGAGTTCGGCACCCGGTCGGAGACCAAGAACGTCAACTCTCTGCGCAGCGTCGAGCGGGCCATCCGCTACGAGATCACCCGCCAGGCGGCGGTGCTCGACGCCGGCCACCGGGTCGTGCAGGAGACCCGGCACTGGCACGAGGACACGGGCGTCACCACGTCCGGCCGGAGCAAGGAGACCGCCGAGGACTACCGCTACTTCCCCGAGCCGGATCTGGTGCCCGATCGCCCCGTCCCGGGAGTGGGTCGAGGAGCTGCGCGCCACCCTGCCGGAGCCGCCGGCCGAGCGGCTTGAACCGGATCACCGGCGCTCTGGGGTTTCGCCGAGCTCGAGCTGCGGGACGTGATCAGCGCGGGGGCCGTCGACCTGATCGAGGAGACCGTGGCCGCCGGCGCTTCGCCGCACGCCGCGCGCAAGTGGTGGCTCGGCGAGCTCTCCCGCCACGCCGGAGACCGCGGTGTCGAGCTGGCCGATCTCGGCATCGCCCCCGCCCAGGTGGCGGCCGTCCAGCAGCTGGTCGACGAGGGCACGGTCAACGACAAGCTGGCGCGTCAGGTCTTCGAGGGCGTGCTGGCGGGGGAGGGGACGCCGGCTCGAGGTGTCGGCCGCCCGCGGACTGGCGGTGGTCTCCGACGACTCGGCGCTCGGTGAGGCGGTCGACGCTGCGATCGCCGCCCAGCCCGACGTGGCCGACAAGATCCGGGCCGGGAAGGTCGCAGGCGGCGGGGGCGCTGATCGGCGCGGTGATGAAGCAGATGCGCGGTCAGGCCGACGCCGCGCGCGTACGGGAATTGATCCTGGAGAGGCTGAGCTGAGCGCACCTGCCCGCCTCGCTCCGGCCGTTCTCTCGTGGTCGGGAGTTTCCTCGGAGCCAAAGGCTGGTTGACAAGTTGTCAGTCGCAACTGACAAGTCGGCAACCGGTCTGGACGATCCGCGGATCATTAGCGTGACTCGGGTGAGCGAGAAGGCAGCGGTAGGACGCCGCTCTCTGCTGTTCGGGGCCGGTGCGACGGCGTTCGTCGCCGCGAGTCTGCGTGGGACGGACCTGGCCACGGCCAAGCCGACCGCGGAGCCCAAGGCCGGCCCCGCCGAGGCGGAGAGCCAGACCGCGGCTGCCGTCACTCCCGGCGCTCTGCTCAGCGGTGACGTCTATCGCAGCGTCTCCGGGTTCGACTTCCATCCCGAGGTCAACGTCGGCCGTGACTGGGGCGGCTACGGCATGCACACCGCCGGTGGCGGCAGCACCATGTGGGCCCTCATGGACATCCCAGCCGGCACCCGGGTGCGGGACATCGAGTGGTACGCGTCCAACAGCTCAGGGAGCTCCGTCAACCTCTACGGCCGTGTGTGGCGGCCGGGTCAGTCGAGCGTCGCCAGTCCCGTGGTGGCCGACACCACGTTGACGAGCGCGGCCGAAGGTCTGCGCCTGAAGCGGGTCTACACCAGCGCCCTGAACTTCAACCCCTACCCAGCCGGCAGCCGGATAGCGCTCGGCTTCCAGAGTCTCGGCGGCTCGACGCAGATCGGTGGTGCCCGGGTCGGCTTCGCCGGGGGTGGCGGGACGGTCGGCATGCGGGAGGTGCCGTATCGGGCTTACGACTCCCGCGATCCCGACAAGGGGAAGTTCGCTGCCGGCGAGAACCGGCTGATCACGCTGCCGGGTTTCGCCGCCCCGTCGGGCACCGCGGCCGTGATCGTGAATCTCACGGCCGTCAGCGCGGTCGCAAACGGCCACCTGCGGATCTATTCGGCCGCTGAGAGCCAGCCGACGACGTCGTCGATCAACTATGCCGGCAACGGCCCGGCGATCGCGAACGCGCTGGTCGTCGGGGTCTCCGCCGCGCGTCAGGTCCGGGTGTACGCCAGTTCGTCGATACACGTCATCATCGACGTCCTCGGCACCATCGCCTGAGGGCCGTCAGCCGTCAGCCGTCGTACGACGGACAACGCGCCGCGTGGCGCGCAACGCCCTGCTCGATCGCCGGCGTCGAGCGGCTATCGTCGGTTCGCTGCCGATCACGGTGGATCGGGTGTGAGAACAGGGGATGGAAAGCGTGCAGATCGTGGCGATCGTCGTCTCGCTGGCGATCACCGGCGTGGCGGTGTTCCTGGTCGTCCGGGCGGTGCGGCAACTGCTGGCGGTGATCCGCGTCGGGCGACCGGCCGTCGGTCGCTCGGATGAACCCGGGGGCCCGCTGGCGGACCATGCTGGCGGAGACGTTCGGCCACACCCGGATGCTGCAGTGGGGCGCGATCGGGGTCATGCACTGGTTCGTCTTCGTCGGCTTCCTCACCCTGAGCTCGCTGGTCGCGACCGCGTACGGGCAGTTGTTCGCGGCCCGACTTCGCGCTGCCGATCATCGGGCACTGGATCGTCTTCGAGTGGTGGGCCGACATCTTCTCCTGGCTGACCCTGATCGGCATCGGCTACCTGATCGTCGTCCGGCAGCGGCACCATCCGCGCGCGCGAAGGGCCGGTGGAGCCGGTTCTTCGGATCCACGTTCTGGCAGGCGTACTTCGTCGAGGCCGTCATCGCCGGGGTGGTGATCTGCGGTCTGCTGCTGCGCGGCCTGGAGTACGCCCTCGGGGAGGGCACCCGCTGGGACTTCCCGCTCACCTGGTTCGTCGGGCGTGCCGTTCGCCGGGCTGGGCGAGCCGACGCTCGAGAACCTGATCTTCTTCCGTGGCCATGGTCAAGATCGTCATCTCGATGACCTGGGCGATCGTGATCGCCCGGCATCTGACCATGGGCGTGGCCTGGCACCGGTTCACCGCCTGGTCGAACATCTGGTTCAAGCGCGACCCGGGCAAGCAGGCGCTCGGCGAGCTGCAGCCGATCATGGTCGACGGCGAGCCGCTCGACTTCGCCGAGCATCGAGGACCTCGACGAGGACACCGCGCTCGGCGTCGGCAAGGTCGAGGACTTCACCTGGAAGGGCTTGCTGGACTTCACCAGCTGCACCGAGTGCGGCCGCTGCCAGTCGCAGTGCCCGGCCTGGAACACCGAGAAGCCGCTGTCGCCGAAGTTGTTGATCATGAACCTGCGCGACCACGCGTACGCCAAGGCGCCCTACCTGCAGGCGGCCGAGGAGGCACGGGTCGTCGCTGCCGGAGACTGGTGCGCGCCGAGGCCGAGCGCCCGCTGGTCGGCAGCGACGAGCCGTCGCCGGCGTGATCGATCCGGACGTGCTTGTGGTCGTGCATGTCGTGCGGCGCCTGCGTGCAGCAGTGCCCGGTCGACATCGAGCACGTCGACCACATCATGGACATGCGCCGGCACCAGGTGATGGTCGAGTCGGAGTTCCCCGAAGGAGCTCAACGGGCTCTACAAGGGCCTGGAGAACAAGGGCAATCCGTGGAACATGTCGCCCAACGCCCGGATGGACTGGGCCAAGGACCTGCCGTTCGCGGTCAAGCAGGTCGGGATCGACGTCGAGGACCTGACCGAGGTCGAGTGGCTGTTCTGGGTCGGCTGCGCCGGCGCGTACGAGGACCGGGCCAAGAAGACCACCCAGGCGGTGGCCGAGCTGCTGCACACGGCCGGCGTCGACTTCGCCGTCCTGGGCAAGGGGGAGACCTGTACGGGTGATCCGGCCCGGCGGTCCGGCAACGAGTTCGTCTTCGCCGGACTGGCGATGGAGAACACCGAGACGCTCAAGGAGGCCAAGGCGACCAAGGTCGTCGCCACCTGCGCCCACTGCTTCAACACGCTGAAGAACGAGTACCGCCAGTTCGGTGTCGAGCTCGAGGTCGTCCACCACACGCAGCTGCTCAACCGGCTGGTCCGGGACGGCCGGCTGACGCCGGTCGCCGCCCACGACGGCGGAACGCCGGCCAGACGATCACCTATCACGACCCGTGCTTCATCGGCCGGCACAACCAGGTGTACGAGCCGCCGCGGGAGCTGCTGGGCGCGATCCCCGATGCCACCTTCGCGGAGATGCCGCGCAACTCCGAACGCTCCTTCTGCTGCGGCGCGGGCGGTGGCCGGATGTGGATGGAGGAGAACCTCGGCAGCCGCATCAACGCCAACCGCACCAAGGAGGCGGTGGCGACGGGGGCCGACCAGATCGCGGTGGCCTGCCCGTTCTGCCGGGTGATGCTCTCCGACGGGCTCACCGCCGAGCAGGCACGCCGGCGCGGCCCGCGAGGAGGTCGAGGTGCTCGACGTGGCCCAGCTGCTGCTGGACTCGGTCAAGCGGGGTCAGCCGCCGGACTGAGGGCTGAAGCCCTTCGGCCGCACCCTCTGCTCGCGCCCCGCACCCTCTGCAGAGGGTGCAACCCACGAGTAGGGGGTGCGACCGATGCGGTGGACTCATGGCCGCACCCTTAGCTCGCGCCCCGCACCCTCTGCAGAGGGTGCGACCCACGAGGAAGGGGTGCGAGCGCGGAGCGAGAGGGTGCAGGCTCAGGGCGCGGTCTGTCAGGCGGAGGAGGAGCGGCGCTTCCACCACTGCCAGGCGAGAGTGACCAGGATCGCCCCGACGAGCGAGCCGATGATTCCGCTCGCGCGGAGTTCGAGGCCGTCGCCGGAGATCAGGCTGATCAACAACCCGCCGACGAAGGAGCCCACCAGCCCGGCCACGAACGCCAGGCCCCAGTCGACGCCCTTCGCCGACCGGCCGAGGATGAGCTGGGCGACGGCGCCGACGATCATGCCAAACAGGATGAGACCGATGATGAGCACGTCCGCAGCATAGACACCGCGCGGCCCCGCGGCGTGGCAATCGAGTCCGGCTCGCCGTCGGAAGTCAAGGCGGTTCGGGAGCAGGCGGATCCGGCCGCTGACGTTGTGCAGCGCGGGTGAAGCGGGCCGCCATGAGGTGGAGATGCTCGGCGAGCTCGGGCGCGTCGACCACTTCGAAGTCGGCGTCCAGCAGACCCAGGTAGAGCGTCAGCATGTGCGGGGTGTCCGACCCCACATCGACCCGGCAGCGGTCCGGACCGGCGGGCTCGATCGCGGTGGCCACGGGCAGCTTGGCGGCGACCTGCGCCGCCGGCAGGCGCACCACCACCGTCGCCCGGTATCGCCAGGTGGCCGATGCGACCCCGCGCTGCACGCGTTCGACAACCTCACGATCAGCCATCTCTCGCGGCGTGAAGCGCGGACCGGTCGGAATGCGCGGGGAGATGCGGTCGACGCGGAAGGTCCTCCAGTCGTCACGAGCAGTGTCCCAGGCCAGGAGATACCAGCGGCGCATCCAGCTGACGAGCCGGTGGGGCTCCGTGGTCCGGACGGTGGTCTCGCCCAGGTGGCTCGTGTAGTCGAAGCGGAGCCGCTCGTTCGCGCGGATCGCGGTGGCGATGGCGGTCAGGGCATCGACGTCAACGACGGGACCCGTACCCGGCACGGTCACCACCGCGGACTCGAGCGCGCGCACGCGCGCCCGCAACCGACTCGGGAGCGTCTGTTCGAGCTTGGCCAGGGCGCCGAGGGCGGTTTCTTCGATCCCGCTGACCGCGGTCGTCGCCGCCGTACGCAGTCCGACCGCGACGGCGACCGCCTCCTCGTCGTCCAGCAGCAACGGCGGCAACGACGTACCCGGCCCCAGTCGGTACCCGCCGAAGACGCCGGGAGTGCCGAAGATCGGGTAGCCGAGACTCCGCAGCCGCTCGATGTCGTTCCGCAGCGTCCGGGTCGACACGTGGAGGCGCTCGGACAGCTCGGGTCCGGTCCAGTCGCGGCGCAGGGGCAACAACGCGAGCAGCTGCAGCAGTCGCGCCGACGTGGCCAGCATTCGATTAGATTAGAAGAGATTGCGGAAGCAAACCTTCCGCAATTGATTCTAGCGTGACGGCATGACTACCACCACTGGCGCAGAGCCCTTCCAGATCACCGTCCCTCAGGACGAGGTGGACGACCTCCACCGCCGACTGAGCAGCACCCGCTGGCCGTCCGTGGTGCCCGGCGACCGGGGCGGGGACTGGAGCCGAGGCGTACCGATCGACTATCTGCGGGAGCTGGCCGACTACTGGCGGACCTCGTACGACTGGCGGACCCACGAGGCGGAACTCAACCAGTGGCCTCAGTTCCGCACCGAGATCGACGGGCAGCTGATCCACTTCGTCCACGTCCGCTCACCGGAGGCGGACGCCCTGCCGCTGATCATCACCCACGGCTACCCGGGTTCGGTCGTGGAGTTCCAGCGGCTGATCGGTCCGCTGGCCGATCCGCGGGCCCACGGCGGCGATCCCCGTGACGCCTTCCACGTCGTCGTGCCGTCGTTGCCGGGATTCGGCTTCTCGACCCCGCTCAGCGACGCCGGTTGGGAGCTACGGCGGACCACCGACGCGTGGGCCGAACTGATGAGCCGGCTGGGGTACGAGCGATTCGGCGCCCAGGGCGGGGACATCGGCGCCGGGGTCACGGGCCGGCTCGCGGCGACGCGGCCCGAGCGGGTCATCGGCGCCCACCTGAACAGCGACCAGGGCTCGCTGGGTCTGGCCGGTGAGCAGTTCCCGATCCCCGAGCACCTCACGTCCGACGAGCGCGCGGTCATCGACGCGGCGCGTACGCGCTGGGCGGCGGACCGGGGATATCTGGACCTCCAGTCGCACCGGCCGGCCACCATCGGGGCCGCGTTGACCGATTCGGCGGTGGGCCAGCTGGCCTGGATCGTGGAGAAGTTCCAGTCCTGGACCAATCCCGCGGCGGCGACGCCCGACGAGGCGGTCGATCGGGACCAGCTCCTGACCCTCGTGAGCCTCTACTGGTTCACCCGCAGCGGGGCCTCGGCGGCTCGCTTCCTCTACGAGGCCAGCCATGCGGACCTCGACTGGGTGTCGGCGTCGTCGGTCCCGACCGGCTGGGCCGTCTTCGACTCGTCACCGGTGCTCCGCCGTGTCATGGACCCCGAGGGCCGGATCGCCCACTGGAGCGAGTACGCCGAGGGCGGCCACTTCCCGGCGATGGAGGCCGGGGACCTCCTGCTCGACGACATCCGGAGATTCTTCCTCAGCCTCCGGACCTGAACCACGTGCGTCTGGCGCCGGTCGACGTCCGGCACTTCACACGGGAAACCTGTGCTTCACACGGCGGATCTGCCGTGTGGGGTGACGGTTTCCCATGCCTGCATGGGAAACCGCGGCCCCAAATGCGCCGCGAGAAAGTCGAGCATCCGGGTGATGAGCAGCAGTCGCGAGGCGGCCCGGCGGTATTCGTGTCCCTCACCGTTCAGCTGGAGGTAGTCCACCGGGCGGTCGAGGGCGCGCAGCGCGGCGACGATCTGATGGGCCTCGCCGATCGGCACGTTGCTGTCGAGTTCGCCGTGCACCACCAGGAGCGGTACGTCGATGTTCTCGGCGGCGTGCAGCGGGGAGAGCGCGGCGAGGAGGGCGGCGTCCCGCTCCGGGTCGCCGTACTTGCTCACCGCGGCGGCTGCGATCCACGGTTCGGTGTCGCGGTAGAAGGTGTGCAGATCCGACATCCCACAGATGTCAACACCCGCCGCGAAGGTGCCGGGGTAGAAGGCAAGTCCGACGAGAGTCAGGTAGCCGCCGTACGAGCGCCCGGTGATGGCGATGCGCTCAGGATCGGCGACGCGGTGGCGGACCAGGTGCTCCGCGCAGGAGATCACGTCGGCGAAGGCGTCCCGGCGGCCGTGCACGTCGTCGGCGTGCACGAAGGCGCGTCCGAAGCCGGAGGAGCCGCGGATGTTCGGGGCGAAGACGGTGAGGCCGGCGGCCACCATCGCCTGGTGCTGCGGGGAGAAGGTCGGCCGCTCCTGTGCCTCCGGCCCGCCGTGGAGACTCAGCATCGCCGGGCCGGGTCCGACTGCGCCCGGCGGTCGGTAGAGGAAGCCGGTCAGCTCCAGACCGTCCTTCGCGGTGAGCGTGATCAGCTCCGGCGCGACCAGCTCCCGCTCGGGCAGGCGGGGCACCCCGGTGACCCGCACCCACTGGAGCGTCCGGGTGCTCAGGCACCACAGCTCGCGCGGGCGGTGCGGGCCCTCCACGCTCATGATCACCCGGCGCCCGTCACGGCTGAGGACGACGCCGGAGACGACCTCGCCGGGCAGCCCGGCCATGAGCGCGGCGCTCGCCGCTCGACGGTGTCGAACAGCTCCAGCTCGCTGCGGCCGGCGACGTTCCAGACCAGCAGGAGCAGCCGACCGGAATCGTCGGCGTCCAGTCCTTCCAGTTCGGCGTCGTCGCGGGCGGCCAGCACCCCGGAGGCCGGCGCCGGCCCTTCGCGCCCGAGCGGCACGGCGACCAGTTGCCGACGAGGCAGGGCGGCATCGGTCGACACGTACGCGATCAGCGGGCTGTCGTCCCCGGCCGGCGACGGCCGGATGATCGCGACCTCGGTGGCACCGGTGGCGGGGTAGGGCAGCAGTGGATGATCAACGTCGGCGACCCGGTCGACCACCACACAGAACTGCTTGCCGCGCTGACCGTCCCGCACGATCACCAGGTGCTCGTCCACCGACATGTCGAGCACGCTCAGCAGATCACCCTCGGCGAGCGGATGCAGTTCTCCGGTCGCGGGATTGGCGAGGTAGCAGCGGGTCGGGTGATCAGGCCGGGTGTCGGGGATGATCACGGTGACCCGGTGGCCGCTGCGGGTCCACGGCCCGAGTTCGGCGTGCTCGTCCGTCGAGCCGGCGATCCGACGGGCGTCGGCCCCGGTGGGCCGGACCACCCACACCTGCGTACGGACGCCACCGTCGGTCGCCACCGCACAGGCCAGCCAGGCGCCGTCCGCGGACCAGCTGACGCTCACCACCGGATCGTCGGAGATCGTGATCATGGTCGGCTCGTCGAAGGTGCCGTCCAGCCGGAGATCCTGGACCCACACCTGGGGGACGCCGGTCCGGTCGCTGATGAAAGCCATCTGCTCGGCGTGCGGACTCAGGGTCGGGCCCCAGCTGCCCCACGCGCCCACCAGATCCTCCGCGAGCTGCGGCCGCCTCGGAGACGGCGCTCAGCCTGGCCGTTGTGGTGCGGTCGTCGTCATACGGCGCGGTACCCGCGCCCGCTCTCCGACCTCGTCATGAACCGCAGCATAGAGCTCGCTACGGCGATGTCGATGGTGCTGCAACCACATCTCCAGCAGGGCGAGTTGCCAGAGCGCGTTCGAGCCCAGGACCGTACGGATCGTGTTCGGGTCGGCCAGCATCCGCTCCACCGGCTCCGGTCGGAACAGCCCGCGCTCCTTGGCCGCCGGATCGGTGAGCGCGTCCCGGACCCGCTCCAGGTAGGGCCCCTCCAGCTGCCGGATGGCCGGCACGGGGAAGTAGCCCTTGGTCCGGTCGATCACCTCGTCCGGGACGACCCCGCGTGCCGCCCGCTTGAGAACCCCCTTGCCGCCGTCGGACAGTTTGAGCTCCGGCGGGATCCGGCCGCACAGCTCCACCACCTCGTGGTCGAGGAACGGGCACGCGAGCCTCGAGCCCGGCCGCCATCGTCATGTTGTCCACCCGCTTCACCGGATCGTCGACCAGCATGATCGTGGTGTCGTTGCGGAGCGCGGCGTCCACGGCCGTCTGGGCTCCCGGCCGGCCGAACCGCTCGGTGATGTAGCTGGTCGGCGCGTCGTGGTCGGCCAGCCACTCCGGCATCAGCAACTCACCGACCCCGCCCCAGCGACGGTCGAAGAACACACTCGCGTACGCCTCGACGGCGTCCTCCCGGGCCACGCCGGCCAGCGGGGGATACCAGTCGTAGCCGCCGAGCACCTCGTCGGCGCCCTGCCCGGACTGCACCACCTTGACGCTCTTGGCCACCTCCTGGCTGAGCAGGTAGAACGCGACGCAGTCGTGACTGACCATCGGCTCGCTCATCGCGCCGATGGCGGCGTCGATGCCCGGACAGCAGCCGCGAACTGGGGATCGGGATCTTGTGGTGGTCGGTCTCGAAGCGCTCGGCGACCAGACTGGAGTACTCGAACTCGTCCCCGGACTCGCCGCCGGCGGACTCGAACCCGATGCTGAAGGTCTGCAGTCCGTGCTGGCCGGCCTCGGCGAGGAGGGCGACCACCAGGCTGGAATCGATGCCGCCGGACAGCAGGACGCCGACCGGGACGTCGGCGACCATCCGGCGGTCCACCGCCGTCCGGAGGGACGCCAGCAGCGCCTCCTCCCAGTCCTGCTCGGTCCAGCCGGCCTGCGCCGGGTCGCGACTGAACTCGGGCTCCCAGTAGAGCCAGTCGCTGCTCCGCCCGTCGGGCTCGACGGTACGGACCGTCGCCGGGGGAAGCTTGCGGATGCCCTTGAGGATCGTCCGCGGGGCTGGAACCACCGAGTGGAAGCTCATGTAGTAGGCGAGGGCGGTCGAGTCGATCGAGGTGTCGGTCCCGCCGCCTTCCAGCAGGGCCGGGAGGGTCGAGGCGAACCGGAGCCGGTCGCGCGTCTGGTCCAGGTAGATCGGCTTGATCCCCAGCCGGTCCCGGGCCAAGATCAACTTCCCGGTGCGGTGCTCGTACAGGGCGAACGCGAACATGCCGAAGAAGTGGCTCACGCAGTCGTGGCCCCAACGGTCGTAGGCCTTCGCGATCACCTCGGTGTCGGAGGTGGAGAAGAACGTGTAGCCGAAGCCTTCGAGTTCGGCCCGGAGCCCTTGGTAGTTGTAGATGCAGCCGTTGAACACGACGCTGTAGCCCAGCCCCGGATCGACCATCGGCTGCGAGCCGGCCACGCTGAGGTCGATGATCGACAGCCTTCGGTGAGCCATCGCCACCGGTCCGTGCGCCCAGATCCCGGAGCCGTCGGGCCCGCGCGGTGCCAGGCAGGCGCCCATCTTCTCGCAGGCAGCCACGTCGGCCGTCCGCCCGTCAAATCGGATCTCACCCGCGAGCCCGCACATGGTGTGTCATCTCCCTTCGCAGTTGGCCGGATCCATCAGATACCACCTTCGTCGTTGCCGCGACCGAAGGAGTCGCGAGAGTCGACCGTGGTCGGGAAACGCAGGGGGAGGGCCCGTCCGCGGCGATGAAACTCGACCGTGGTCGGAAAATGCAGGCGGAGGCCCGTCCGCGGCGATGAAACTCGACCGTGGTCGGGAAACGCAGGGGGAGGGCCCGTCCGCGGTGATGAAACTCGACCGTGGTCGAAAAACGCAGGGGAAGGCCCGTCCGCGGCGGCGAAACTCGACCGGGGATGTGAAACGCCGCAGCGGGTGGGGTCTAGAGCGTGTCTGGGAACACGGTCGGCTGCTGAAGTCGATCGTGCCGGCTCTCATGGGGCATCCTCTCCGCCGATGATCCAGGTGTCCTTGGCTCCGCCGCCGCGGGAGGAGTTGACGACCAGGCTGCCCTCGGGGGCGACGCGGGTCAGGGCCAGGTCGGCCAGCCGGGACTGGCCGGGCTCGGTGCCCCAGACGTAGACGAAGGCGCGGAGGTCGACGTGCCGGGGCTGCAGGAGGTCGCCGGCGAAGGTCGGGTGGGATGACAGGGCGACGACCTCCTGCGCCACCCAGCGGTCCGGGTGGGCGGCGATCTCCGCCCGCCGTGCGGCGACCGCCGAGGCGGAGGCGTCCGGGCCGATCAGCACCCCCTGGCCACCGTGCCCGTCCACCGGCTTGGTCACCAGCTCCCCGACGCGCTCCAGCACGGTACGGCGTTCGGCGGCGTCGCTGGTCCGGTACGTCGGCACCGACTCCAGCAACGGCCGCTCGGACAGGTAGTAGGCGATCAGGTCCGGCACGTAGCAGTACATGCTCTTGTCGTCGGCCACGCCGTTGCCGGGCGCGTTGGCCAACCGCACTTCGCCGCTGGTGGCCACCTCGAACACCTCGGCACCGACCGGTCGACCGTCACCGCGTGCAGAGGTCCACCAGCTCGACGTCCAGCCGGAGGTAGAGCGCCCGCACCGGTGTCCCCGCCGCGATCACCCGACCGTCGCGGACCTCCAGCTCGTCGGCGGTGACCAGCACCAGGCCGGCCCGCTCGGCCAGCAGCCGGTGCTCGAACCAGGCCGAGCTTCGCGGGCCGCTCGAGAGCAGCGCCGCGTTCTCACCCGCGCCGAAGCCGTCGAGCAGACAGGCGCGCAGTGCCGGCAGCGAATCGGCCGGCGTCAGCAGCCCGGACGGCCGCGGCAGGTCGGGGAGCACGGCGTCCATCAGGTCCCGGATCCCGAGCGCGTACGCCGCCCCACTCGGGTTGCGCAGGTTGTCCTCCAGCACCCGCCAGCCGCCGAACTCGTTGCGCACCAGGTCGAAACCCATCACCGGCCCGCGCACGGTGCCGGCCGGCAGTCGGGTCGCCTCGTCACGCCACCCCGGCGACCCCTCGTACCAGCGGCGGCGGCAGGACGCCGTCGGCCAGCACCTTCTGCTCTCCGTACACGTCCTGCAGGAAGAACTCCACCGCCCGGGCCCGCTGCAGGAGGCCATCGGAGAGGTTCTTCCACTCGTGCTCGTTCACCACCCTGGGCATCAGGTCGACGGAGAACGGCCGCTGCTCGGACTCCACCCCGAAGGTCATCCCGGCCGCCGCGATCCATTCGTCGCGCTGGCTCTCGCGCCCGTGACGGTCCTCGGCTCCGGCCTGGCGGAAGAAGTCCACGATGTCGTGGTAGACCGGTCGCGGCCGGTGACCGAGCCCGACCGCCTCGTCCCCGGCGCGGTAGCGATAGGTCCGGAACGCCGGGGCCGCCGGGGCCAGTCCGTCGGCCGGGCCCCGGGTCTCCTCGACGACCAGTTGGACCACGTCGTCCAGCTCGCCGCGCTCGGCCAGGGCCGCGCGCTGCCGGTCGGCCGAGTTGCCGCGGGCCAGCGTGGTCTCGGTCAGGTGGCTCACCTGGTCCCAGTCGCCGAGCTCCTCCAGCTGTGGACGCAGCCGCGCCAGCAGGCCGCGGACCGCCTGCTCGGCCGGGATCGGCTGCGGGTGCCGGGTGTCGTCGAGGATCTCACTCGCCAGCCCGGCCCGCGCGGCCCGCCACACGGCGGCCCGGTGGATGGGCACCGCGACCGGAACGTACGGCCGGCCGTTCGCGATGTCGTGCTCGGCGCGGCGCACGGCGGCCCGGAACAGCCCGGCGATCAGGACCGCGTCGTCGACGATCGGGCAGGCGTCGCAGACCCGCAGCTCCAGCGTGGGCGCGTGGGCCGAGGGCCGGACGTCGAAGTAGGCCATCTTCGCGTCGGCGATGACCCCGGTGTTGATCAGGTCCCGGATCAGGGAGTCGTACTGCTCGGCCGAGGCCAACGGTCCCGTCGCCCCGGCGCTCGGCCAGCGCTGCCAGATGATCGTGCGGATGCTCGCGTATCCGGTGTCCTGGCCGTTCCAGTACGGCGAGCTGGCCGACAGCGCCAGCAGGACGGGCAGATCCCGGGCCACCCGCTGCATGATGTCCACGGCCAGGTCGCGGTCGGACACCCCGACGTGGATCTGCAGACCGCAGATCAACTGCTCGTCGACCAGCAACCGGTACTGCTCCTGCATCCGGCCGTAGCGCCCGGTGCTGGTGAGCTCGAAGTCGGCGAACCCCGAACGGGGTGCCGTGCCCACCGCGGCGGCGCCCAGACCCTCGGCGGCCGCGACCTCGGTGAGTCCGCGGCGCAGCCGGACGAGCTCGGACCGCAGGTCGTCGAGGCTGTCGACGACGTCGGTGTTGGTCTCCACGGTCGTCCGCTGGATCTCGGCAGAGTAGTTGGCGCTCGGCAGCCGAGACAGCAGCTGGGGAGCTCGCGCCGACAGCTGCCAGCTCTCCAGGTCGATCAGGTGCAGCTCTTCCTCGGCACCCAGCGTGAGCTCGGCGGTCATCCGGCCCCAATCTATCCGCGACGTGTTACGGCTGGATGTCCGTGTACCCCGGGTCGGTACGCCCACGCGAGGCGAGCGACCCGGGCGCTTCGTGAGCCCTCGAGCTCAGGGGATGCGTCGGCTGGCAGCTGAGGGCGGTTCGAACAGCGTTTTCACCGCCGTACGCTGCCAACCGTTGGGAGCATCCCGAGATCTGATCGGTCCAGTGCGCACTTGCGGCCCATCGGATGTCGGCTCGATGGGCCGCAACTGCGCAATCGGTGACCCGTTGTCCACAGATTGCCGCGTAAGCCCCTTTTGAGGCCTCGGTTGAGCCTCGAGCGGCCCGACGATGAGCGGATGCGCCGACCGCTGGCCCCACCCAACCCCTCGTCGACCGACCCTTCTCCCTGTCCCGCGTCAGGAGTTTCGGGGTCAGTCGCAAGATGCTGCGCGGTCAGAGCTTCCAGCGGCTGCAGCGCGGGGCGCGGCAGACGTGCCTCAGGTCAGGCGGAAGCGGTAGATGCGGTCGTCGCCATCGCGAACGTCGCCGCGGCCGTCGGTGTTGGAGGTCACCACGAGCAGGTCCTGACCGTCGGCGGCCGGGGTCACCGTACGGATCCGTCCGTGCTCGCCGGCGAAGTGCGACACCGGCTCACCGGTCTCGGCGTCCGCGACCGGGATCTGCCACAGCCGCTCGCCGCGCAGAGCCGCCATCCAGAGCGATCCGTCGGCGTAGGCCAGTCCGGCGGGGGAAGCCTCGTCGGTCCGCCAGACCACCTTCGGATTGGTCATACCCTCGGCCTGCCCCCGAACCCTCGAGCTCGGGCCAGCCGTAGTTGGCGCCCCCGGCGATCAGGTTCAACTCGTCCCAGCTCTGCTCGCCGAACTCGCTCGCCCACAGTCGGCCGTCGGCGTCGAACGCCAGGCCCTCGACGTTGCGGTGACCGTAGCACCAGACCTCGTTGCCGAACGGGTTACCGGGCGCCGGTCGGCCGTCCAGGGTGATGCCGGAGGATCTTCCCGCCGAGCGACTGCCCGGTCCTGGGCCAACGCGACCTCGCCGGTCTCGCCCGTGCCGACGTAGAGGAACCCGTCTGGCCCGATGATCATCCGGCCGCCGTTGTGCCGGCCACCTTTGGGGATGCCGTCCAGGATCACGCGCGGCTCCCCGAGCGCCGATCCGTCCCAGGACATGGCGACGATCCGGTTGTCCTCGACGGCGGTGAAGTAGGCGAAGACCGTGCCGCCGTCGGGGCCCAGAGCCAGGCCCAGCAGCCCGCCCTCTCCGCCCGGGATCGACGTCGGCGAGCGTCCTGCAGGTCGGAGGCGCGGGAGCCGTCGACCCGCACGATCTTGCTGGTGTCGCGTTCGCTCACCAGCAGACTGCCGTCCTCGAGCGCCAACGCCTCCCACGGCGAGGTCAGGCCGGCGACGACCTCGTCCAGGCGCGCGTCATCCGCGGAGCTGCGGGGAGCCGCCGTACGCGTGTCGATGGACGGACTGGACGCCGGTCCGGCACCGCAACCGGCCAGCAGGAGAACCGCCGCGATGACCGGCACCACGCGCGAGAGACTTCTGCGCACTCGCCACAGTTTCGCTGTCGTCCCAACTCTCAGGTGCCGAGTTCGGTGCCGTGCAGCAGATCGATGGCGTCGGGCTCGCCGACCAGCTTCACCTCGGCCACGCTGGTACGGCCGTGCGCGAACAGCAGGAGCTCGCTCGGCTGACCGACGATGGTCACGATCGGGGAGCCGCTGACCGCTCGGATGGTCTCGGGCTCGTACGCGTCGGCGGTACCGAGTCGCTCGAGCACGACCCCGACCGGTGCGCGACGGAACATGGCCCGGCCGAGCAGCTTGAGCCGGCGCCACATGAAGTCCTCGGTCTCCTCGCCCAGGTCGCGCGAGGTCTGCGGATGATCACCCGCCCGGCGGACGTCCTCGTGGTGCACGAAGTACTCGGTGCTGTTGGCCGGCTCGTCCACGCCGGGCAGGGCGAAGACCGAGAAGCGGGCGGGACCGTTGCGCACGCGATCGACCAGCTCGGAGAACTCCCAGCGCTGCTTGACCTCGGCCATCCGGCGCTCCAGCAGGCCGGCCAGCGGCTTGGCGACGATCCCGGTCGCCCCGATCGGATCGGTCTCCCGGATCCACAGGTGCGCGGCGAGATCGTGCGTCTGCCAGCCCTTGCACAGGGTCGGGCGCGTCCGGTCCGACCTCGTCGAGGAGATCGCACAGCGCCGCACGCTCGGACTTGGCCAATGTCACGAGCGACCATGCTAGACCCCTGGACGCGCGTATCGAGCCGCCCAGGTTCGGCGGCGATCTCCAGGACAAACGTCAGCAGCACGACGCCGGCCCGGTCAGAATGGGGGAGTGGAGACCGCCGAACTCGACCCCCAGATCGCTGCCCGCCTCAAACGAGACAGCCGCGGCCTGGTGACGGCCGTCGTCCAGCAGGAAGGGCACCGGCGAGGTGCTCATGGTCGGCTGGATGGACGACACGGCGCTGCACCGGACGCTGACGACCGGCCGCTCGACCTTCTTCTCCCGCAGCCGGAACGAGTACTGGGTCAAGGGGGAGACCAGCGGCCACCGGCAGTGGGTGCGTGGGGTCCGGCTGGACTGCGACGGCGACACGGTGCTGGTGACCGTCGACCAGGAGGGGCCGGCCTGCCACACCGGGTCGCGCACGTGCTTCGACGGCCCCGCACGACTCCTCCGGTGCTCCCGGCCGTCGTCGTCGAGCCCGACCGATCGGGATCGCCGGTGATCACCCCGACCCTGGAGGAGTTCCGGGCGGCGGCACCGGCGCGTCGGGTCATCCCGCTGTACCGGCGGTTCCTCGTCGACGGCGAGACCGCGATCGGGCTGTACCAGAAGCTGGCGCGCAACCGTCCCGGCAGCTACCTGCTGGAGTCGGCGGAGCAGGGTGTGTGGTCGCGCTACTCCTTCATCGGCGTCCGGGCCGCGGCGGTGCTGACCGAGGTCGACGGCGAGGCCTCGTGGACCGGACGGCGCCCCGAGTTCCTGCCGGCCGGTGGTGATCCGCTGCAGGCCGTCCGGGACACGCTCCGGCTGCTGCACACCCCGCGCGACGAGCATCTGCCGCCCTTCACCTCGGGGCTGGTCGGCTATCTGAGCTACGACGCGGTGCGCCGGGTGGAGCGTCTACCCGACGGCAACCCGAAGGACCTCGACATCCCGGAGCTGGCCTTCGTGCTGGCGTCGGACCTGGTCGTCGTGGATCACCACCGCAGCGAGGTCTGGCTGGTGGCCAACGCCATCAACTACGACGACTCCGACGAACGGGTGGACGAGGCGTACGCCGACGCCGCCGCCCGGGTCGAGGAGATGACCCGGCGTGCTGGCCGAGCCGGCGCCGTCCACGGCGGTCGCCGCCCGGCACGACCACGAACTGCCCGTGCGCCGCCAGCGCACGTCGGCGGAGTACCAGGCGGCGGTGGCCGCGGCCGTGGAGGAGATCAAGGCCGGCGAGGCCTTCCAGATCGTGGTCAGTCAGCGCTTCGAGGTCGACACCACCGCCGACGCCCTCGACATCTACCGGGTGCTGCGGCTGACGAATCCCAGCCCGTACATGTACCTGCTCCGGCTGGAGGATTCACGCGGGCAGGGTTTCGACATCGTCGGCTCCTCACCCGAGGCGCTGGTGACCGTGACCGACAACGTGGCCGTCACGCATCCCGATCGCCGGTTCCAAGCCGCGCGGGGCCGATCCGGCCGAGGACGCCGCGCTGGAGTCCGAGCTGCTCGACGATCCCAAGGAGCGGGCGGAGCACGTGATGCTGGTCGACCTCGGCCGCAACGATCTCGGCCGGGTGTGCGTCCCCGGCACGGTCGAGGTGATCGAGTTCATGGAGGTCCGCCGCTACAGCCACATCATGCATCTGGAGTCCACGGTGCGTGGCCAGGTGCGGCCCGGGCAGAGTGCCCTCGACGTGGTCCTGGCCGCATTCCCGGCCGGCACCCTGTCCGGCGCTCCCAAGGTGCGGGCGATGGAGATCATCGACGAGCTGGAAGTGTCGCGGCGCGGACTGTACGGCGGGGTGGTCGGCTACCTCGACTTCGCCGGTGACGCCGACGCGGCCATCGCGATCCGGACGGCCCTGCCTCCAGGGCGGCGTGGCCTACGTCCAGGCGGGCGGCGGGATCGTCGCCGACTCCGATCCGCCGACCGAGGACCAGGAGTCGCAGAACAAGGCCGCGGCCGTGGTCCGGGCGATCGCGGTCGCGCAGTCGTTTGAGTCAGTCGAAGCGGTCTGATCAGATCAGGGCTTCGACCCGATCGAGCCGGCGCCGGCGTGATCATGACGCGTCGGGCCAGCGTCCTGGCTCTGCTGCTGGTCGCCGGCCTGCTGGCCCTGGTCGCGTCGGCGCAATCGTGGTGGCGCGCGGTGGGCGATCGAGGGCCGGCCGGGCTCCGGGGTACCGTCACCTTCACCGGGGCCGACGCGACCGGCGGTCTCAGCCAGGCGCTGGCGATCGTCGTGCTGGTGGGCGTCCTGCTCGCTCTGGTGCTGGCCATCCGGGGCCGCCGGGTGCTGGCCGTCCTGCTGGCGTTGGCGGGCCTGGGCGTCGCGGCGGTCGGTGCCCTGCGTCAGCACACCGAGCGACGCAGCGGTCCGTACGCGGTTCCGGCAGCTCAGCCTCGTCGAGCAGTTCGCACTCGAGGGCACCGCCTGGTCCTGGGTCTACGCCCTCGCCGGCGTCGCGGTGGTCGTCGGGCGCGGTTCTGTTGTTCGTCGCTGCGCCCGGTTGGCCGCAGCGACGCGCAGCGGTTCGAGCGTCGCGCCCCGACTCGACGAGCCGCCTACGGATGGCCGCGACGACCCGGCGCGGGCCTGGGGCGCCCTCGACGCCGGGCTGGACCCGACCAGCACCGTGACGAGAGGGCCGACGACAGCGACGAGCGGCGGACGACACGCCACCCGGAAACGACGACCCCGATGTGCGGACCGGCACCACAACCAGACACAATGGTTGACGAGGAGAAGTCCGGAGCGGGCCGGAATCTCGATCCCGGAACCGGCTCCGGAGGGGTTAGCGCACCAGCATCGCGGCGGCGGAACGAGGAGCAATGACCGAGACATCCCAGTCGAGCAGCCAGACCGGCAAGCCGGAGAAACATATCCATCACGGACGCACCGGGGCCGCCTGGGCGGGAACGACGATCGCCC
The DNA here is from genome assembly GCA_963789345.1 of uncultured Actinomycetota bacterium. Classification (GTDB taxonomy): domain Bacteria; phylum Actinomycetota; class Actinomycetes; order Propionibacteriales; family Propionibacteriaceae; genus Microlunatus. The sequence goes on from CAWBKR010000007.1 coordinate 313,746, forward strand.
TCGTGGCGTTCCTCCTGGTAGCCGTCGCCTTGGTTCTCGGACCCAACTGGGTGATGTTCTGGGTGGGCATCGCGCTGCTCGTGGTGGCTCTCATCGTCACGGTGGTGATGCAGAGAATGGGCTACGGCGCGAACTAAGGACTGCAATCGTGGGCGCGTTGGACGACATCATCGGCGGGGTGCGGGAAGACTTGGCCCTCCGCCAGGCCGAGGTCGACCTGGACCGGGTGAAGCAGCACGCCCAACGCGTCGACTCGGCGCTGGACCCGATGCCGATCTTCCGCGGTCCCGGCGTCTCGGTCATCGCGGAGGTCAAGCGGTCCAGCCCCAGCAAGGGTCAGTTCGCCGACATCGCCGATCCCGCCGCCCTGGCGGTGGAGTACGAGGCCGGTGGCGCGGCGGCCATCTCGGTGTTGACCGAGGGTCGCCGCTTCAACGGCTCGCTCGACGACCTGATCCGGGTCCGGGTCGCGGTGTCCATCCCGGTGCTCCGCAAGGACTTCATCGTCAGCGCGTACCAACTCTTCGAGGCCCGCGCCGCCGGCGCCGACATGGCCCTGCTGATCGTCGCGGCGCTGACCGACGACGAGCTGGTCTGCCTGATCGAGCGCGCCATCGTCGATCGGCCTCACGCCGCTCGTCGAGGTGCACACGGCCGATGAGGTTCGTCGGGCCGTCGACGCCGGCGCCCAGGTGATCGGCGTCAACGCCCGCAACCTGCAGACGCTCGAGGTCGATCTGACCACCTTCGCCCGGCTCGCCCCGCTCATCCCCGACCGCATCGTGCGCATCGCCGAGTCCGGCGTCCGCGGTCCGCACGACGTCATCGATCTGGCCCGCGAGGGCGCCGACGTCGTGTTGGTCGGGGAGGCGCTCGTCCGCAGCCGGGACGCCCGTCGCGGAGTGGCCGACCTGGTCGCCGCCGGCGCCCATCCGGCGCGTCCACAAGGGCTGATTCGCTCAACACCGAACCGATCGGATCTCCGCCGCCCGGCCGGGTAACGTCGGGTTGAGCTACCCGAGTCCGAGTTGGTCGCAAAGGAAGTCGCCGTGTCCATCGATGCCCCGCCGTCCCGTCACCCGCAGGCGGTCGCGCCGGAGTTGCCCGACGCGTCAGGGCACTTCGAGCGGTTCGGCGGCAAGTTCGTCCCCGAAGCCCTGTACGCCGCGCTGGATCAACTCGAGCGTGAGTTCCGGGCGGCGCAGAACGACCCGAGCTTCGCCGCCGAACTGTCCGGGCTGCTGGCCGACTACACCGGTCGGCCCAGCCCGATCACCGAGGCCAAGCGCTTCGCTGAGCACGCGCTGCCGGCGCCACCGATCTCTGCTGAAGCGGGAAGACCTCAACCACACGGGTTCGCACAAGATCAACAACGTCCTCGGTCAGGCGCTGCTGACCAGGCGGATGGGCAAGACGCGGGTCATCGCCGAAACGGGCGCCGGTCAGCACGGCGTCGCCACGGCCACGGCGGCCGCCTTGTTCGGCCTGGAGTGCACGGTCTACATGGGCAAGGTGGACACCGAGCGGCAGGCCCTGAACGTGGCGCGGATGCGGCTGCTGGGTGCCGAGGTCGTCGCCGTCGAGTCCGGCACCCAGACGCTCAAGGACGCCATGAACGACGCCATGCGCGACTGGGTCGCCAGCGTCGAGAACACCCACTACCTGATCGGTACGGTCGCCGGCCCGCACCCGTTCCCGCTGCTGGTGCGGGAGTTCCAGCGGGTGATCAGCACCGAGGCGCGAGCCCAGGTGCTGGAGCGGTACGGCCGGCTGCCCGACGCGGTCGCCGCGTGCGTCGGCGGCGGCTCCAACGCGCTGGGGATCTTCGCGGACTTCATCCCGGACGTTTCGGTCGCCCTGTACGGGTTCGAGGCGGGTGGCGACGGCGTGGCCACCGGCCGGCACGCCGCCAGCATCTCCGCCGGCGAGGTCGGCGTGCTGCACGGCACCCGTACGTTCGTGCTCCAGGACGCCGACGGGCAGACCAAGGACTCCCACTCCATCTCCGCCGGTCTGGACTACCCCGGGGTGGGGCCGGAGCACTCGTGGCTGGCCGAACGTGGTCGGGCAACTCTACGAGGCGATCACCGACACCGAGGCGATGGACGCCTTCGCGCTGCTGTCCCGTACCGAGGGCATCGTGCCCGCGATCGAATCCGCGCACGCACTGGCCGGCGCCCTGAAGCTCGGTCGGCGGCTCGCGCCCACCGACGGGCAGCCGCCGCTCATCCTCGTCAGTCTCTCCGGTCGGGGCGACAAGGACGTCGACACCGCCATCGCCTGGTTCGACCTGGACACCCAGGGCACCGGCTCGCAGAGCGGAGCCGAGGTCGGCGCCGAGCAACCGGGACCGGGCACCTCCGGACCCGACGACCTCGAGATCGGCGGCCACAGCACCGGCGCCGGCCACGAAGTATGAGTCCCGCGACATGAGCATCGAGCAGGGCCACACCGGTCGGCTGTTCGGCGACATCGCGGCCACCGGGCGCGGCGCGCTGGTCGGGTTCCTGCACGTCGGCTACCCCTCGGTCGAGATCTCGCTGGCCGCAATGCGCGCGCTGACCGGCGAGGGGGACTCCGACGGGGTCGACCTGGTCGAGGTCGGCATGCCGTACAGCGATCCGATGATGGACGGCGTCACGATCCAACGCGCCGGCACCCGCGCACTGCAGCGCGGGGTGCGCACCCGGGACGCCTTCGCGGCCGTCGAGGCGGTCGCCGAGCACCGGCACGGCAGCGGTCGTCATGACGTACTGGAACCTGATCGAGCGCTACGGACCGGACGCCTTCGCCCGCGACCTGGCCGCGGCCGGCGGCGCCGGTGCGATCACCCCCGATCTCACCCCCGACGAGGCGGCCGAGTGGCTGGCCGTCTCCGACACGCACGGACTCGACCGGATCTTCCTCGTCTCGCCCTCCTCGACCGACGAGCGGCTGGCGAGCACCGTGGCCGCCTGTCGCGGCTGGGTGTACGCGACGTCGGTCATGGGCGTCACGGGTGCACGGGCGCAGAGCTCGACGGCCGCGCCGGAGCTGGTCCGCCGGTTGCGCGACATCGAGCCGGCGGCCCGGATCGGCGTCGGGCTCGGTGTCTCCGACGGAGCTCAGGCGGCCGAGATCACGTCCTACGCCGACGCGGCGATCGTCGGCTCGGCGTTGGTCGCAACCCTGCTCGAGGCCGAGGATCGCGGCGACCCGGCCGACCTGACGGGCCTGCGGGCGCAAGGTCGCCGATCTGGCCGCCGGGGTGCGGTCCGGCCGCGACGGGCGGGGAACTTCCGAGCGCTCCGCCGGGTTGGTGGAGGCGTGACGAGAACGGCCTACGGCAGGATGTCCATCGCGTTCGTCGATGATCCTGCTGCTCGTGCTGGTGATGGTGACCGGCTGCTCCGCCCCCACCCGGCCCGCCGCGACCGGACCCGGCCGACACGCACGGCTATCTGGCCGGGACGTCGTTGCCCGACCCGTACGAGTTGCCCGACCAGACGCTGACCGACGGCACCGGACGCCCGTACAACCTGCGCACCTCGCCGTCGAAGCCCGTGCTGCTGCTCTTCTTCGGCTACGTCAACTGCCCCGACGTGTGCCGCGCCGTCCTGTCGGAGGTCGCGACCGCCCTGCAGCGTGCCGACGCCGGTGTCCGCGACCATGTCCAGGTCGTCTTCGTGACCACCGACCCGGCCCGGGACACGCCGACCAAGATCGCCGCCTACCTCGACCGGTTCGACCCGAGCTTCGTCGGCTTGACGGGCGACCTGTCGACGATCAAGAAGATTGCGGGCCGGGTCGGGGTGGACATCTCAGGGGTGAAGAAGCTGCCGAGCGGCGGCTACGACGTCGGGCACTCGGCTCAGGTGATCGGGTTCGACGCCGAGCATCGCGGCGTCGTGCTCTGGACGCCGAACAACACGATCGCCGACCTCAAGCACGACTACGGGTTGTTGGTGGAGCGATCCCGATGAGCACCCGCGTGCTGACCCGGTCCCGCTTCGAGCCGGTGCAGCCCTGGATCTCGACGGCCGCCCGGCTGCTGGTGGCGGGTGTGCTGATCGCTGCCGGAGCACTGAAGGTGGTCGAGCCGGCGACGTCGGTGACGGCCGTCCGGGCCTACCAGTTGTTGCCGGATTGGCTGGTCACCCCCGTCGGGTGGGGATTGCCGTTCCTGGAGCTGGCTCTGGGTCTGTTGCTGGTCGCCGGGTTGTTCACCCGACAGGTCGCGTTCGCCTCGGGCGTGCTGTTCGTGCTCTTCATCCTGGCCGTCGCGTCCGCCGCCGCCCGGGGCCTGAGCATCGACTGCGGCTGTTTCGGAGGCGGCGGCGAGGTGGCACCGGGTGAGACGCGGTACGCCGCCGAGATCGTCCGCGACCTCGGCCTGCGTGGCCCTGTGCGCCTGGCTCGTGTGGCAACCCGCGAGCCGACTCGCGCTGGACAGCCGGCCCCGAGAGGATCAGGTGTGAGTAAGACCAATGCGCAAGCGAGAGCCGCTGCGGCCAGAGCAGGCGAAGCAGCGGCGACGGGACCGCCGGATCCTCGCGCTGGTCGCGGTCGGCATCGTCGTCGTCCTGATCGCCGGCGGCATCGGCTTCCAGGCCTGGCGCACGAGCCAGCGGCCCGAGCGGGGTGCCGAGTGCCTCGAGCAGCGCCACGCCGGTGCAACTGGTCAACGGTCAGCCGGTGGTGTTCGGTCGCGCTGACGCACCGGTGCAGATCGACCTCTACGAGGACTTCCACTGCCCGCACTGCGCCGACTTCGAGGAGCAGTACGCGGCCGTCTTCGACCTCGGCTCAGCAAAGTGGGCGGGCGGCGATCCGCTTCTTCCCGCTGACCTTTGTCGACCCCGGCTCGGTCTCGGCCGGCAACGGCTTCGCGTGCGCGGCCGAGGCCGGCTTCGGCCAGTCGTACTTCACGCGGGTTGTTCGCCAACACCAGCCTGGAGTGGAACAACGAGCAGCTCATCTCCCTGGTGGAGCAGGTCAGCGGCGCGCCGGCCTCGGATGCGTTCCGGACCTGCGTCACCGAACGCCGGCACCTGCCGTGGCTGGAGTCCATCAGCGCCGCCGCGACCCAGGCCGGCGTCCAGAGCACGCCGACGTTGTTCGTGGACGGCACGCGCGTCGACATCGCGACGCTGACGCCGCAGCGGCTGACCGAGATGATCAACGCGGCCGCCTCGTGATCGACCTTCCGCTGTCCATTCCCAGTCCGCCGACGGGCGTCTGGAGCGGTCTTCGGCTTCCCGCTCCGGGCGTACGCGCTGTGCATCATCGCCGGGATCGTGGTGGGCATGATCATCGCCACCCGGCGCTGGCGGGCCCGAGGCGGCAGCAGCGAGAGCCTGGAGATGGTGGTCGTGGTCGCGGTGCCGTTCGGCATCATCGGCGCCCGTCTCTACCACGTGATCACCGACTGGCAGTTGTACTTCGGCCCCGGCCGGGATCCGCTGGACGCCCTGAAGATCTGGAACGGCGGACTCGGCATCTGGGGTGCGGTGGCGCTCGGCGTCCTCGGCGGCTACCTGGTCGCCCGCCGTCGCAAGATCAGGTTCCTCGGCTCTGCTGGACGCCGTGGCCCCGGGCATCGTGGTGGCCCAGGCCATCGGCCGCCTCGGCAACTGGTTCAACCAGGAGTTGTTCGGACGGCCGACCACGCTGCCGTGGGGGCTGGAGATCGACGTCGAGTACCGCCCGGCCGGCTTCGAGGCGTTCGCCACCTTCCACCCGACGTTCCTGTACGAGTTGCTGTGGAACCTCGGCGTCGCCGCCGTGCTGATCTGGGCGGACCGGAGGTTCCGGCTCGGGCACGGCAAGGTCTTCGCCCTGTACGTGCTGCTGTACACCGCCGGCCGCTTCTGGATCGAGGCCCTCCGGATCGACACCGTCAACGAGATCGGTGGCTTCCGGCTGAACAACTACACCTCCTTGATCGTCTTCGTCGCCGCGCTGATCTGGTTGCTCTGGTTGATCAAGTACCGGCCCGGCCGCGAGGCCGTGGTCGAGGGCGACGAGCCGATCCCTGAGCCAGTCGAAGAGCCGGAGCCTGTCGAAGGGCAGGGCCTTCGACAAGCTCTGAGACCCGCGACGAGCCGACCAGATCGCTCCCTGAGCCGGTCGAAGGGCCATCCAGCTCGCGCCCTGAGAAGTGAACCTGGCCGGTCGGCTGGCCCTGGTCACGGGCGGCGGCCGGGGTCTCGGGCTTGGAGATGGCGCGCGGGCTGGGCCAAGCGGGTGCCCGGGTGCTCGTCAACGGGCGGAGTCGCCGAGCGCCTGGCCGATCCGGTGGCGCAGCTCCGGGCGGAGGGCCTGAGCGTCGAGCCGCTGGTCTTCGACATCACCGACGAGGCGCGCGCGACGAGCGCGCTGCGGCGCGATCGAGCCGGTCGACATCCTGGTCAACAACGTCGGCCACCGCGACCGTCGGGGCACTCTCGCCATGAGCACCGACGACTTCGCGGCGCTGGTCGCCGTCGATCTGACGGCGGCCTACGGACTGACCCGGGTCGTGGCCGCGCGTCTGGTCGCCGACGGGACTGCCCGGGTCGGTGATCAACATCTCCTCCATCGCGGGTGGCACGCTGGGCAACGTCGACGACGTCGCCTACCAGGCGGCGAAGGCCGGGCTGGAGGGGCTGACCCGGGCGTTGGCCGCGGACCTGGGTCCGCACGGCATCCGCGTGAACGCGGTCGCGCCCGGGACCTTCACCACCGAGGTCAACGCCGAGGACTTCGCGCGGCCCGAGTGCCAGGAGTGGATCGCCCGCCGCTCGGCTCTGCGGTCGTTTCGGCCGGCCGGAGGAGATCGCCGGCGTCGTCGATCTTCCTGGCCTCCGACGCGGCCTCCTACCTCACCGGCCAGGTCATCGCCGTCGACGGCGGCCTCTCCATGCACTACTGAGCAAGCCGGCATTGCCGCTCGCGTAAGCTGTCCGGAGCGAACGAACGCATCCGCGTACGGTCGTCAGCCAGAAGCGAAACGTGTGTCCGTCTCGTGGCCGCGACGGCAGCAGAAACGAGCGCTGATCCCCACCGGGCGTGCGCTAACCTAAGCCATCCTCTGGGCCAAGGTCGTCCCTCGGAGCACCGCAATCCGGGCGGCCCACCCGCCGCACGCCGCATGACCACCGCCCCCGTGGCCGGAACTGTCCGCCACTGGCTTCGACGACGGGAGTTCACTGTGACTCAAGCCGTGACTCAGGTTGTGCGTACGAGCCGGTATCCGGCCGCCCAGGGCCTCTACGACCCGGCGTACGAGCACGATGCCTGTGGCGTCGCCTTCGTGGCCACCCTGACCGGTGTGCCCGGACCACTCGATCGTCGCCAAGGGTCTGGAGGCGCTGCGCAACCTGGATCACCGCGGCGCCACCGGCGCCGATCCCAAGACGGGAGACGGGGCCGGCATCTTGATGCAGGTGCCGGACGCTTTCCTGCGCGACGAGGTGCCGTTCACCCTGCCCCGCCAGGGGGCCTACGCGGTCGGCAACGCCTTCCTGCCCACCGATCCCGACCTGGCCGCCAAGGCGAAGGCGGGTATCGAGCAGATCGCCGCCGAGGAGCATCTCACGGTGCTGGGGTGGCGCGTCGTCCCCACCGACGACGGCTCGCTGAGCGACCTCACCCGGTCGAACATGCCGCACTTCGAACAGCTCTTCGTCACGGCATCCGGAAGCCCGGTGATGGGCCTGGCCCTGGAGCGGCTGGCGTACTGCCTGCGCCGTCGCGCCCAGCACGAGACCGGGGTCTTCTTCGCCTCGTTGTCGTGCCGGACGCTCAACTACAAGGGCATGCTGACGCCCGAGCAGCTCTCCCAGGTCTATCCCGAACTGCTCGACGAGCGGATGGCGAGCGCGCTTGCCGTCGTCCACTCGCGCTTCTCCACCAACACCTTTCCGGCCTGGGAGCTGGCCCACCCGTTCCGGATGATCGCCCACAACGGCGAGATCAACACGGTCAAGGGGAACCGCAACTGGATGCGGGCCCGGGAGACGCTGCTGGCCAGCGACGTCATCCCCGGCGATCTCGAGCGACTCTTCCCGATCTGCACCCCCGACGCCTCCGACTCGGCCTCGTTCGACGAGGTGGTCGAGCTGCTGCACCTCGGCGGTCGCTCCCTCGCCCACGCCATGTTGATGATGATCCCGGAGGCCTGGGAGAACAACCCGGCCATGGACCCGAAGCGGCGGGACTTCTACGCCTTCCACTCCTGCCTGATGGAGCCGTGGGACGGACCGGCCGGGGTGGTGTTCACCGACGGTACGCAGATCGGTGCCGTGCTCGACCGCAACGGCCTGCGCCCCGGCCGGTTCTGGGTGACGAACGACGGACTGGTCGTGCTGGCCTCGGAGGCCGGCGTGCTCGACATCGACCCGGCCACGGTCGTGCAGAAGGGACGGCTGCAGCCCGGCAAGATGTTCCTCGCCGACATCGGCGAGCACCGGCTGATCTCCGACGCGGAGGTCAAGGGCAACCTGGCCGCGGCCGCGCCGTACGGGGAGTGGCTGGTCGCGGGCCGCATCCTGCTCTCGGATCTGCCGGAGCGGGAGCACGTCGTGCACACGCACGCCTCGGTGACCCGTCGTCAGCAGGTCTTCGGCTACACCGAGGAGGAGCTGCGGCTGATCTTGGCGCCGATGGCCACCGGAGGCGCCGAGCCGATCGGGTCGATGGGCACCGACACCCCGGTCGCCACGTTGAGTGAGAAGTCCCGGCCGCTGTTCGACTACTTCTCCCAGCTCTTCGCCCAGGTGACCAATCCGCCCCTCGACGCGATCCGCGAGGAACTGGTCACCTCGCTCTACAACACCATCGGCTCGGAGTGGAACCTGCTCGATCCGGGTCCGTCGTCGTGTCGGCGACTGGTGCTGCCCGTTCCCGGTGCTCGACAACGACTCGTTGGCGAAGATCCTCAACGTCAACCGGGACGGCGATCTGCCCGGTTACGCGAGCTACGTGGCCCGCGGGCTGTATCCGGTGGCCGGCGGCGCGGACGCGCTGGCCGCCAAGCTGGACGACGTGTGCGCCGAGGTCTCGGCCGCGATCGCCGACGGCGCGCGGATCATCATCCTCTCCGACCGGCACTCCAACGCCGAGTTGGCGCCGATCCCGTCGTTGTTGCTCACCTCGGCCGTGCACCACCACCTCGTGCGGGAGAAGACCCGTACCAAGGTCGGTCTGGTCGTCGAGGCCGGTGACGTCCGGGAGGTCCACCACGTCGCGTTGCTGATCGGCTACGGCGCGGCGGCGGTCAACCCGTACCTCGCGATCGAGACGGTGGAGGACCTGGCACGGCACGGCGTCTACACCAACGTCGAGCCGGGCAAGGGTGCCGACCAACCTGATCAAGGCCCTCGGCAAGGGCGTGCTCAAGGTGATGAGCAAGATGGGCGTCTCGACGGTGGCCTCCTACACCGGGGCGCAGATCTTCGAGGCGCTCGGCCTGTCCCAGGAGCTGGTGGACCGCTACTTCACCGGGACCACGTCCAAGCTCGGCGGCATCGGTCTGCTCGAGCTGGCCGAGGAGGTCAAGCGGCGGCACCTGGCGGCCTACCCGGCGGACGGGATCCCGCTGGCTCATCGCTCCCTCCCCGTCGGGGGCGAGTACCAGTGGCGACGCGAAGGCGAGCCGCACCTCTTCGATCCCGAGACGGTGTTCCGGCTGCAGCACTCGACGCGGTCGGGTCGCTACGACATCTTCAAGAAGTACAGCGCAGCACATCGACGACCAGGCCAAGCGCCTGATGACCCTGCGGGGTCTTCTGCACTTCAAGTCGGCCGAGGATCTGGGACGCGCACCGGTGCCGATCGAGGAGGTCGAGCCGGTGAGCGAGATCGTCAAGCGGTTCTCGACCGGCGCGATGTCGTACGGGTCGATCAGCCTCGAGGCGCACCAGACCCTCGCCATCGCCATGAACCGGATCGGCGGCAAGTCCAACACCGGCGAGGGTGGGGAGGACGTCGACCGGCTCTACGACCCGGAGCGCCGCAGCGCGGTCAAGCAGGTGGCGTCCGGTCGCTTCGGCGTCACGTCGGACTACCTGACCAACGCCAGCGACATCCAGATCAAGATGGCCCAGGGCGCCAAGCCGGGCGAGGGCGGCCAGCTGCCCGGGCAGAAGGTCTATCCGTGGGTGGCCAAGACCCGGCACTCCACGCCCGGCGTCGGCCTGATCTCACCGCCGCCGCACCACGACATCTACTCGATCGAGGATCTCAAGCAGCTCATCCACGACCTGAAGTGCGCCAACCCGTCGGCGCGGATCCACGTCAAGCTGGTGGCCGAGGTCGGGGTCGGCACGGTGGCGGCCGGGGTGTCCAAGGCCAAGGCCGACGTCGTGTTGATCTCCGGACACGACGGCGGCACCGGGGCCGCGCCGTTGACCTCGCTCAAGCACGCGGGCGGGCCGTGGGAGCTCGGCCTGGCCGAGACCCAGCAAACCCTGCTGGTGAACGGATTGCGGGACCGGATCGTGGTCCAGGTCGACGGTCAGTTGAAGACCGGGCGCGACGTGATCATCGGCGCGCTGCTCGGCGCGGAGGAGTACGGATTCGCCACCGCACCGCTGGTGGTCAGTGGCTGCATCATGATGCGGGTGTGTCACCTCGACACCTGCCCGGTCGGGCGTGGCCACCCAGAACGAGGCGCTGCGCGCCAAGTTCACGGGTAAGCCCGAGTTCGTGATCAACTTCTTCGAGTTCATCGCCGAGGAGGTCCGGGAGTACCTGGCCCAGTTGGGTTTCCGCTCCCTGGACGACGCCATCGGACACGTCGAGGTGCTGGACATCTCCAGCGCGGAGGCGCACTGGAAGGCGCACGGCCTGAACCTGGCGCCGATCCTGCACCGGCCCGAGCTGCAAGAGGACGCGGTGCTGCACCGAGGTCACCGATCAAGATCACGGCCTGGCGCTGGCCCTCGACCAGCAGCTGCTCGAGATCTGCCAGCCCGCGCTGGAGACCGGCGAGGCGATCCGGGCGTCGATCCCGATCCGCAACGTGAACCGTACGGTGGGCACCATCCTCGGACACGAGGTGACCAAGGCCACCCAGGGCAAGGGTTTCCCGGACGGCACGATCGACATCACCCTGATCGGGTCGGCCGGCCAGAGCTTCGGAGCCTTCTTGCCGGCCGGCGTCACGTTACGGCTCGAGGGCGACAGCAACGACTACCTCGGCAAGGGACTCTCGGGCGGGCGCCTGGTCGTTCGGCCCGACCGGTCCGCGACCATCGTGGCTGAGGACAACATCATCGCCGGCAACGTGATCGGCTACGGCGCGACCTCGGGGGAGATCTTCATCCGGGGACAGGTGGGGGAGCGGTTCTGCGTCCGCAACTCCGGCGCCACCGCCGTCGTCGAGGGTCTTGGTGATCATGGTTGTGAGTACATGACCGGCGGCATCGCAGTCGTCCTCGGTCCGACGGGTCGCAACGTCGCCGCCGGGATGTCCGGCGGGATCGGCTACTTCCTGGACCTCGATCCCGCACTGCTCAACACCGAGATGGTCGACGCCCTGGAGCCCAGCGAGGCGGACCTGGAGATGGTCAAGCAACTGGTCGTCCGCCACCAGGAGGAGACCGACTCCGGCGTCGCCGCCCGCCTCCTCGCCGACTGGGACAACGTCGCCGGCCGCTTCACCAAGGTGCTGCCGCGCGACTACGCCCGGGTGCTCGCGGCCCGCGAACAGGCGGAGAGCGAAGGGCTCGACGAGGCGACGACGACCACGCGGATGATGGAGGCGGCTCATGGCTGACCCCGCGGGTTCATGAAGTACGAGCGGCGGGTGGCCGAGCGGCGGCCCGTGACGGAGCGGATCCATGACTGGAACGAGGTGTATCCGGGGTCACCGGGACGGGCGTTGCTGCCGATCATCTCCGAGCAGGCCGGGCGGTGCATGGACTGCGGGATCCCGTTCTGCCACACGGGTTGCCCGCTGGGCAATCTCATCCCGGAGTGGAACGACCTGGTCTGGCGGAGCGACTGGGACGAGGCGCTGGAGCGGCTGCACGCGACCAACAACTTTCCGGAGTTCACCGGTCGGCTGTGCCCGGCGCCCTGCGAGACGGCCTGTGTGGTCGGCATCAACCGTGACCCGGTGACGATCAAGAACGTCGAGGTCGCGATCATCGACAAGGCGTGGGACGACAACCGGGTGCGCCCGCAGCAGCCGGAGTGGCACACCGGCAAGACCGTGGCCGTGATCGGCTCGGGGCCGGCGGGGCTCGCGGCGGCGCAGCAGCTGACCCGCGCCGGGCACACGGTCGCGGTGTTCGAGCGGGCGGACGAGCCGGGCGGGCTGATGCGGTACGGGATCCCCGAGTTCAAGATGGAGAAGGCCGTCCTCGACCGTCGGATCCAGCAGATGAAGAACGAGGGCACCAACTTCCGCTGCGGCGTCGAGGTCGGGGTGACGATCACCGGCGAGCAGATCAAGGCGCGCTACGAGGCCGTCGTGATCGCGACCGGTTCGACGGTCGGGCCGGGACCTGCCCGTGCCCGGGCGCGAGCTGCGCGGTATCCACCAGGCGATGGAGTACCTGCCCCAGTCCAACCGGGTCGCCCTGGGCGGCACGGTGGAGAACCAGATCACCGCCGCCGGCAAGGACGTCGTGATCATCGGCGGCGGTGACACCGGCGCCGACTGCCTGGGAACCGCGATCCGCCAGGGAGCCAGGTCGATCACCCAGTTGGAGATCATGCCCACTCCTCCGCAGGAGCGGCCGATGACCCAGCCCTGGCCGACGTACCCGATGATCTACCGGGTGTCCTCGGCCCACGAGGAGGCCGGGGAACGGGTGTACTCGGTGTCGACGAGTGAGTTCATCGGCGACGAGAGCGGGACGGTCAGCTCACTGAGGCTCTCGGAGGTGGTCTTCGAGAACGGCAAGATCGTCCCGGTCGAGGGCACCGAGCGCGAGGTGTCGACGCAGTTGGTGCTCCTGGCCATGGGTTTCACCGGTCCGGAGACCGACACGGTCGTCTCGCAACTGGGGGTCGCACTGGACGAGCGAGGGAACGTGGCCCGGGACGAGGACTACGCGACCGACGTCGCGGGGGTCTACGCGTGCGGCGACGCCGGCCGCGGGCAGTCGCTGATCGTCTGGGCCATCGCCGAAGGTCGAGCCTGTGCCGCCGGGGTGGATGCCTATCTGTCGGGCTCCACCAAGCTGCCCCGCCCGATCCCGCCATCGGCCCGTCAGCTCATGGTGTGACGGGTCAGTCCTCGAGGTCCTCTTCGGAGTAGTCGGGGTGCAAGGCCGTGTCGGCGTCGGACTCGTCGGCGCCGCCGGCCAGTTCGCTGGGATCGGTCGTGCCCTCCGGATCGTCCTCGACCGTCAGGCTACCGAGATCCTCGTTGTCGACGGCGTTCGGATCGCGATCACGGGTCGGCTCTGACATCGTTTCTCCTCGGGTGTTCGGGGCCGCCCTCATTCTTGCACCGGCCCGGAGACCCAGTTTCTTCGGCAACTGATCTTGGCGAGAGGCGCCGGCCTCGTTTAGGGTGAGCGCAGTCCGCTCGGGGCTTCCCCACTACCGAAGGACGAAGATGCCGCTTCCCCATGTCCGAGTCGGCCTCGGAACTCTCCTGACCCTTGCCCTGCTCTGCCCCGCCGGCGTCGCCGTCAGTGCGCCTGCCCCGACGCCGCCGCGCGGACCCGATCAAGCCGAGAGGTTCGGCGCCAATACGGCACGACGCGCGGTGACACCGGCCCAGAACTACGGCCCTCTCGGCGTCGACGTGTCCAACTGGCAGGGACAGAACGTGAACTGGCGCGGCCTCTGGGCGCAGGGCAAGCGCTTCGCCTACATCAAGGCGACCGAAGGTACGACCTACCGGAGCCCGAGCTTCAGCAGGCAGTACACCCAGTCCTACTACGCGGGCTACGTCCGCGGCGCCTACCACTACGCCAATCCGGCGGGCAAGGCCGGCTGGCGGCAGGCCAACTACTTCGTCGACCACGGTGGCGCGTGGTCCCGCGACAGCAAGACCCTGCCCGGAATGCTCGACATCGAGTACGGCAAGAAGTCGATCTGCTACGGCCGCAGCCAGGCCGGCATGGTCCGCTGGATCACCTCGTTCCTCAACCAGTACAAGAAGCGCACCGGGCGGCACGCGGTGATCTACACCACCGCCGGCTGGTGGGCGGCGTGCACGGGCAACACCACGAAGTTCGCCAGAACGAATCCGCTGTTCATCGCCCGCTGGTCTTCTCGTCCGGGCAACCTTCCCGGCGGCTGGAAGACCTGGGCGTTCTGGCAGTACACCGACACACCCATCGACCAGGACATGTTCAACGGCACCGCCCGGCAACTGACGGCCCTGGCGAACGGACCGGACCGGCCGATCGGCTGACGCAGAAGCCGGCACCGCGGCCCGGCACCAGATCGACAATCAGATGGGTGTGCTTCCAGAGCTCGAACTGCTCGGCGCGCATCCACATGTCCCACCGGCTCCGGCGTCCCGGCGTCCAAGCAGCACATCGGAGTCGCCGGTGAGGAAGTCGCCCTCGGCAAAGCACATAGGCGAGGGCGTCGCAGCCGCCGCCGGACTGGTGGAACATCAACGGGCCGTGCTGGTCGGTGAGGGGCGGATCATCTCCGCCGCCTTCTCGGTCACCGCGACCCGCCCAACCATCAGAAGAAGCGCGCCCGGCTCGCATCGTAGGACACCAGCATGTTCTTGGTCTGCTGGTAGTGCTCCACATCATCTGGTGGTTTCCCGGTGACGCCGGACGACTTGTGGCCGCGGCAGGTCGCGTGCGCCGGTTAGGTGTGTACGGGTTGGTCCATACCCGACCGGCCTGGAGTGTCCCGACCCGCGCGGTAGCGGAGGTTGACGTCCAGCGACTAGATCCCGGCGCCCAGCCGTACAGGGTGTCGTTGGCGATGGAGATCGCGTCGTCATCGTCCTCGAAGCCGGTCACCGACACCACCGGATCGAAGATCTCCTCCTGGAAGACCCGCATCTTGTTGGTGCCCGGGAAGATCGTCGGGGCCACGTAGTAGCCGCGGTGGTTGTCAAGGAGTGGCTCGGGCCGGCAGTCGGACGACGTTGAGGCGATAGCCCCGTTTGACCACCGTCGTTATCAGACCCGGCACGTCGAGAGTCCGGCGCAGGCGACTCATCGCCACCTCGAGGGCATGCTCCTCCGACTGTTCGGGCAGGCAGCGCAGCAACTCCGCCCGCGGGACGACGGTCGGGCTGGCGGCGAGTGTCTTGAAGAGTGCGAGGGCGTTCGGTCCGAGGACCAGCTGCCGATCACCGACCGTGACAGCTCGCCCACGGACTTCGATCTCCACGTCTCGGCAGCGCAGCCGCTGGACGCGGTGGCTGCTCAGGGTGTCGCAGACCAGCCGGATCAGGGCGCCCAGACGGTAGCGCTCCGGCGTCAGCGGAGTGATCCCGGCTTCGAGCAGAGGGACGGCGGTCAGCGGGCCGACGGCGGCCGCGACGACATCACGTTGCAGGGCGTCCACGAGCGCCGGCAGTTGTCCCGATTCCTCGGCGGCGGCCAGGGTGGCCTCGGCGCCGGGAGCGCTCGTGAAGGTGACCGCGTCCAGCTGCCGGGAGCAGACGGCATCGATGAGTCGCGGGAGCCGATCGGCGGCGGCCGGGCGGACCCACCGGTAGGGCGTCACGGTCAGCACCGACGCGCTCACCTCCCGGAGCCGGCTCAACTGCACCTCGTCGGTGTAGCCGTGCACCTGGATCGCCACCCGGCGACCGAGCAGGCCGTGGTCGATCAGGTCGTCGACCATGGAGGCGGTGGTCACGTGCTCGCTGGCCTGGGCGTCCTCGAGTCCGGCGGCTCGCACGGCGCCGACCGCCTTCGGCCCGCGGGCCAAGATGGTGGCCTCGTCCAGGGCGGCGGTGAGTTCCGCACCCAGCCCGGCCGCGTCGGCGACTTCGAACCACCGCCGCATGCCGTAGCCAGTGGTGATCATGACGACCTCGGGACGGGCTGTGATGAGGGCCCGGGTCTCGACGATGAGCGCCGCGTCCTGGTCGTTGGGCGCGATCCGCAACGCAGGCGCATGCAGCACCTGTGCACCCCGCCGCTCCAAGGCGGAGATGAGGTCTTCGGACCGACGATCCGAGGTCACGCCGACGCGGAAGCCGGCGAGCTGATCGACCTTCAGCCCGCCGGTCGACACACTATTGACCCCGTCATCCGTTGATCACGATGCCGACGGGTAGGTCTCGGCGGTCCCGGCGCTGAGTTCGACGAGGGGCAGGGACTCGGCGAGCTGACCGCCGAGACGGGCCACTTCTCCGATCACGACGACGGCGGGGGACGCGACATCGAGTCGGCGTGCATCGAACGCCAGGCGCTGGACGGTGGTCACGGTGGTCCGCTGGGAGTCGGAGAAGCCGCGCTCGACCACTGCCGCAGGCACGTCGTCCGCGCACCCCGCGTCGCGCAGGCCGGTGACGATCTGGGTCAGGTTCGCGACGCCCATCAAGATCACGATGGTGCCGCGCAGGCGCACCAGGGCGGACAGCTCCTCCGCCGGCGGCGGAACATGACCAGAAATGACGCTGAACGCGTGACTGACGCCGCGGTGGGTGACGGGGATGCCGGCGGCGGCCGGTACGGCAATCGCGCTCGACACGCCCGGGACCACCTGCGTCGGGATGCCGGCGGCCGCGCACGCCAAGAGCTCCTCGCCGCCGCGACCGAAGACGAACGAGTCCCCGCCCTTGAGCCGAACCACCGATTGCCCGAGCCGGGCCCGCTCGATCATCAGGTCCTCGATGCGCCCCTGACTGATCTGGTGGTGGTAGGGGGTCTTGCCGACGTCGACGAGTTCGGCGCCCGGCGCCAGGCGGCCGAGATCGTCATGCGGGGCGAGTCGGTCGCAGAAGACCACGTCGGCCTCCCGCAGCGCCTCGCAGGCGGCCACTGTCAGCAACGCGGTGATGCCGGGGCCTCCTCCGACGAGGGTCACGGTGCCGCGCTCGCCGGCGGACGGTTCGCGGGTCGTCAGCACACGGAGATGCCGGGCCAGGCCGCGAATCCGCTGCATCGTGTCGGAGGCCGACGTCTCGGACTCCCCGCCGATGGTCACGACGAGCCACGCCGGACCGATCAGCTTCAGCAGTGCCGGGCAGATCGTCGGCGGCTGGCAGAGGGACGAAGCGTACGGTCTCGGGGCGGCCATCCACCGGGGGAAGCGGTCCGTCGATGAGCGCGGTGACGCGGGCACCGCCGGCCACGTAGCGCCGGACGGCTCGCCGCATGGCCGGAAGTCGCCCCACGATCACGACCTGGCGACCGGCGACGTCGAGATCCAAGTGCATGATCGACTCCCTGGCGATGACAGATCGTGTCGACATTTCGGGCCCCGACGCCGCTCACCTGTGCTGCCGACATTAGGCGCCGGTCATTACCCGACGTTTCCCTCACGTAACCGACAGTTTTCGTGACCTCACCCGGACGCGTTCGGTCGTGTGAGCAATCGGTGAACGGCCCGTAACCGTAGACACCAGATGCTGTAACAGCGGTTCCGCAGCATGAAGGTGTGAGCGCCGACCCCCACCCTCACGCACTGCCCGTACTGTTCGCTGCAGTGCGGCATCGCCATGGTCGCGGGGGATCGGCCGGCCACGCTGCAACCGCAGGAGGACTTCCCCACCAACCGTGGCGGTCTCTGCTCGAAGGGCTGGAACGCCGCCACCATCCTCGATCATCCGCAGCGACTGCTGCATCCGTTGGTCCGCAGCGTCCCCGGCGACCGGACCAGCGACTTCCGTGCGGCGTCCTGGGACGAGGCGCTCGATCTGATCACGGGGCAGTTCCGCCGCGCGCAGGACGCGTACGGAGCTCGACGGGGTGGGACTCTTCGGCGGCGGTGGACTGACCAACGAGAAGGCGTACGCGTTCGGCAAGTTCGCCCGGGTGTCTTGCGCACCGCCATGATCGACTACAACGGCCGGTTCTGCATGTCGTCGGCGGCGACGGCCTGCAACAAGGCGTTCGGCATCGACCGCGGGTTGCCGTTCCCGCTGGCCGACCTGGCCGAATCCGAGGCGATCCTGCTGGTCGGCTCCAACCCCGCCGCCACCATGCCGCCGGCCATGCAGTTCTTCGACGCCGGGCGGGCCGCCGGCGCCACCCACATCGTCGTCGACCCGCGCCGGACGGCCACCGCGGCCGGATCGACAGTGCATCTCCAACCGCTGCCCGGCACCGATCTCGCGCTCGCCAACGGGCTGCTGCAGATCGCGATCAAGGACGGCCTGATCGACGACGACTACATCGCCCGGCGCACCCGCGGATTCGCCGGCGTCAAGACCGCCGTCGCGGGCTACTGGCCCGATCGCGTCGAGCGGATCACCGGGATCGAGGTGGCCGACCTCCGCAACACCGTGCACACCCTGGCCGCCGCGAAGTCGGCCATGATCATCACCGCCCGCGGGCCCGAGCAGCACAGCAACGGCACCGACACGGCGCAGGCCTTCATCAACCTCGCCCTCGCCCTCGGACTGCCCGGCAAGCCGTACTCCGGCTACGGCACCATGACCGGCCAGGGCAACGGCCAGGGCGGGCGGGAGCACGGTCAGAAGGCCGACCAGCTGCCCGGCTACCGGAAGCTCGCCAGTCCCGCCGATCGCGCCCACGTGGCCGCGGTCTGGGGCGTCGATCCCGACGAGCTGCCCCAACCGGGCCTGTCGGCGTACGAGATGCTCGACCGGATGGGCGCCCCCGGCGGGGTGCGGGCCCTGTGGCTGCTGGCCTCGAACCTGGTGGTGTCGGCACCGGACGTGAACCGGGTGCGCAGCCGGATCGCCGACCTCGACTTCTTCGTGGTCTCCGACATCTTCGTCTCCGAGACGGCCGAGCTGGCCGACGTGGTGCTGCCGACGGCCCAGTGGGCCGAGGAGGAGGGCACCATGACCAACCTGGAGGGCCGGGTGATCCGGCGCCGCCAGGCCCTGCCGCCGCCGGCCGGCGTGCTCGGCGACCTGAGCGTCATGAAGGAGCTGGCCGACCGGCTGGAGCGCGGCCACCTCTTCAGCGGCGATCCGGCCGAGAACTTCAGCGAACTACGCCGGGCCAGCGCCGGGGGGATCGCCGACTACGCCGGCATCACCTGGGAACGGATCGAGCGCGAGAAGGGCGTCTTCTGGCCGTGCCCGAGCGAAGATCATCCCGGCACGCCGCGGCTGTTCGCCGAGTCCTTCCCGACGCCCGACGGGCGCGCGGTGTTCATCCGGGTGGAGCACCGCGACCCCGCCGAAGGTCCTGACGCCGACTTCCCGTACGTGCTGACTACCGGCCGGCTGATGGCGCAGTACCAGAGCGGCACCCAGACCCGGCGGCACCGCGCCCTGGCCCAGACCGAGGTCCAGCCCGAGGTCCAGCTGCACCCCGACCTCGCGCGGCGGCTGGACATCGGAGCCGCCGACATCGTCGAACTCAGCTCGCGCCGCGGCAGCGCAACGTTCCGGGCCAAGATCACCGACGAGATCCGCCCGGACACGGTGTTCCTGCCGTTCCACTGGGGCGGCACCTCGGCGGCCAACGCGCTGACCAACCCGGTCCTGGACCGCCACTCCAAGATGCCCGCCTTCAAGGCCTGCGCCGTCCGGCTGCAGCGGATCGGGTCGCCCGACGACTCCCATCTGCTGTCCCGGCCGCCGGTCCACACCGTCCATTCGGCCCATACCCGAACCACGCTCAACCAACTGCTCCAGCCGTCCCGCAGGAAGGACCTCCCCATGCTCACCAAGAACAAGTTCCTCCAAGGTGTCTATCCCTTCGAGGGCGCCGGCCTGGACAAGCCCGCTCCGATCAGCCCCGAACTGAGTTATCTGGTGCCCGAGGGCGTGATCAACCAGACGTTGTACTTCCGCGGCGGCAACTTCACCGACGAGTTGATCACCGTGGTGCTGATGCGCGACGGCGTGCCGATGCGGTACTTCCCGATCGGGGCCAAGGACGGCACGCACGTGCCGCTCCGCGTCGTCGAGGACATCGAGGGTGGCTCGGTCATCGAGCTGCACCTGCTCGCCGACCACGGCGTCTCCGGATCGCTCGTGGTCGACCTCGGCATGGTGGAGCACTGAGCATGGTCGACCTTCTCGAGAGACCAGGCGGCACGGCCGAGATCGACGACGCCCGGCGACACCTGGTGGTGATCGGCAACGGCATGGCCGGGGCGCGGGCCGTGGAGGAGATCCTGGCCCGCGGCGGCGCCGAGCAGTTCGTGATCACGATGTTCGGCGACGAGCCGTACGGCAACTACAACCGGATCATGTTGAGCCACGTGCTCTCCGGCGAGGAGACCGACGACGGCATCTACCTCAACTCCCTGGAGTGGTACGAGGAGAACGAGATCACCCTGCACGCCGGGGTCCGGGTCCGGAGGATCGACCGGTTCGCGAAGTTGATCTACGCCGAGGACGGGTCGGTCACTCCGTACGACGTGGCCATCATCGCCACGGGCAGCCGCTCGTTCATGCCCAAGATGGACGGTCTGTACCGCGAGGATCCTTCGACGGCTCGGACAAGTCTCCTGCCGGGCGTGTTCGGTTTCCGCTCGCTCGACGACACGCGGGCCATGATCGAGCACGCGGAGCACGAGCACCACCACAAGGCGGTCGTGATCGGCGGCGGACTGCTCGGGCTCGAGGCGGCCCGCGGCCTGCAGCGCTTCGGTCTCGACGTCACCGTCGTGCACTCGCCCGGCCACCTCATGAACGCCCAGCTCAGCGCACCCGGCGGCGACATGCTCAAGCGCAGCGTCGAACAGCTCGGCATCACGGTGCTCACCGGCGGCCCGCACCACCGGGGTGATCGGCACCGACAAGGTCACCGGCGTTCGGCTGCGGGACGTCGGCGACCTGCAGTGCGACCTCGTGGTCGTCGCCGCCGGCATCCGGCCCAACACCGACGTGGCCCTGACCAGCGGCTTCACCGTCGAACGGGCGATCGTCGTCGACGACCACATGCGTACGGTCGAGGACGACGACGTGTTCGCGGTCGGGGAGTGCGTCCAGCACCGCGGCGAGGTCTACGGGCTGGTCGCTCCGCTGTGGGAGCAGGCGACGGTGCTGGCCGACCAGCTCACCGGCACCGATCCGCGAGCGCAGTACCTGGGGTCGCGGACCGCGACGAAGCTCAAGGTGGCCGGAGTGGA
Organism: uncultured Actinomycetota bacterium; assembly: GCA_963789345.1. Classification (GTDB taxonomy): domain Bacteria; phylum Actinomycetota; class Actinomycetes; order Propionibacteriales; family Propionibacteriaceae; genus Microlunatus. The sequence goes on from CAWBKR010000007.1 coordinate 334,878, forward strand.
CGTGGCGTCCATGGGGATCACCGAGCCCGAGCGCGACACCGACGAGCACATCACCTTCTCCGAGCCCAAGCGCGGGGTCTACAAGTCGGTGATCATCCGCGACGAGAAGATCATCGGCGCCACGCTGCTGGGCGACAGCAAGAAGGTCGCCTTCCTCCAGCAGGCGTTCGACCGCGGGCTCCCCCTGCCGCAGGAACGGGTGGAATTGCTGTTCGACATCGGCGGGCCGCCGGCCGAGGTCGGGGCGGCCGAGATGGCCGACGACGCCCAGGTGTGCAACTGCAACGGCGTCAGCAAGGGCACGATCGTCGAGGCGGTGAAGGCTGGTTGCAAGTCGGTCGGCTCGGTGATGGACAAGACCCGGGCCGGCAAGGGCTGCGGCTCCTGCAAGCTGCTCGTGGGCCAGATCGTCGAGGTCGCCGCCGACGGCGCCGTCGAGGAGGACCCGTCGGTGCACTACTACGTGCCGGGGATCCCGATGGACAAGCCGGCCCTGATGGCGGCCATCCGGCAGCAGGACCTGAAGTCCCCGTCCGCGGTGTTCGCCGCCCTGGCCCCGGACGGGGCCGAGGACGCCAAGTCCAAGATGGGGCTCGCGTCGCTGCTGAAGATGATGTGGGGCGAGGACGCGATCGACGAGAAGGACGCCCGCTTCATCAACGACCGGGTACACGCCAACATCCAGAAGGACGGCACCTTCTCGGTGGTCCCGCAGATGCGCGGCGGCATCACCACGTCGGAGCAGCTGCGGCGGATCGCCGACGTCGCCGACAAGTACCAGGTGCCGATGGTGAAGCTCACCGGCGGTCAGCGGATCGACCTGCTCGGCATCAAGAAGGAGGACCTGCCCGGCGTCTGGGCGGACCTCGACATGCCGTCGGGCTACGCGTACGGGAAGTCGATGCGCACGGTGAAGACCTGCGTCGGGCAGGACTTCTGCCGGTTCGGCACCGGCGACTCCACCACACTGGGGGTGGAGATCGAGACCCTGCTGCAGGGCATGGAGAGCCCGGCCAAGATGAAGCTGTCGGTCTCGGGCTGCCCCCGCAACTGCGCGGAGTCCTACGTCAAGGACGTCGGCATCGTGGCCATCGAGGGTGGCCGCTGGGAGATCTACATCGGCGGCGCGGCCGGGGCGCACATCCGCAAGGGCGACCTCCTCTGCACCGTCGACGACCCGGAGACGGCCAAGCAGCTCACCGCCCGCTTCCTCCAGTACTACCGGGAGAACGCCAAGTGGCTGGAGCGGACGTACGCGTTCGTGCCGCGGGTCGGCCTGGACCACATCCGCTCCGTGGTGGTCGAGGACTCCGAGGGGATCGCGGACCGGCTGGACGCCGCCGTGGCCGAGCACGCCGAGCGGTACGTCGACCCGTGGACCCAGGGGCCGTAACCCGGTCACGCCGGGGCAGTTCCGCACCTCGCTGCCGCTGGAGCCCCTGCCCCGGGTCCCGGTCGGCAAGGCCGAGGAACTGCTGGGAGGCAAGTGGTGACCGTTCTCGACACCGACTCCCGCGTGCTGGGTGCGCTCGACCAGATACCGCCCGGTGAGGGCCGCACCTTCACCGTCGACGGCGAGCAGATCGTCGTCTTCCGCCTCAAGGACGGCACCGTACGGGCCCTCGGTGCGGTCTGTCCCCACCAGAGGCGGGCCGCTGGCCGACGGCCAGATCGACGCCCGGGTGGTCATCTGCCCGCTCCATCAGCACGCGTTCGACCTCAGCAACGGGCGCCTGCCTCACCGGCGCACCCGACGCTCGCAGCTACTGCCGTGGTGGTCAACGACGACACAGATCCCTCGCGCCCTGAGCATGTCGAAGGGCCCGTCAGAGCGCCCTGAGCCTGTCGAAGGGCCTGTCTCTCCCTACCACCCGCCAGACCACGAGGAATCCATCGATGACATCTACGTTGACCCCCACCAGGGCCCCGTTCAGCCCGCGCGTCGGCCCCATCACCATCGACGACTGGCGTCCCGAGGACGGCGAGTTCTGGGAATCCCAGGGCAAGCGCATCGCCAAGCGCAACCTGATCTTCTCCGTGCTCAGCGAGCACATCGGCTTCTCGGTCTGGAGCCTGTGGTCGGTGCTGGTGTTGTTCCTCGGTCCGGACTACGGCTTCGACCCGGCCCAGAAGTTCCTGCTCACCGCCCTGCCGACCCTGGTCGGGGCGGTGCTGCGCCTGCCCTACACCTTCGCCGTGGCCAAGTTCGGGGGCCGCAACTGGACCATCGTCAGCGCCTTGCTGCTGCTCATACCGACGACGCTTGATCGCGATCTTCCTGCAGCCCGGGGTGTCGTTCAACGACCTTGTTGATCATCGCCATGTTCGCCGGAGTCGGCGGCGGCAACTTCGCCTCCTCGATGACCAACATCAACGCATTCTTCCCGCGCCGCCTCAAGGGCTGGGCGCTGGGCATCAACGCCGGTGGTGGCAACATCGGTGTCCCGGTGGCCCAGTTGGTCGGTCTGGTGGTGCTGGCCACCGTCGGAGCGTCGCAGCCGCGCATCATGGTGGCGATCTACATCCCCTTGATCATCGTCACCGCCGTCCTCGCCGCCGTCACCATGAACAACCTGAGCCAGGTCCGCAACGCCAAGGGCGCCATCCGCGAGGTGACCGAGCACCGCGAGACCTGGATCATGTCGTTCCTCTACATCGGCACCTTCGGCTCCTTCATCGGCTTCAGCTTCGCCTTCGGGCAGGTGCTGCAGGTGCAGTATCCCGAGCAGTTCGGCACCCCGGTGGCGGCTGCGGCGCTGACCTGGATCGGACCGCTGCTCGGCTCGCTGATCCGCCCGGTCGGCGGCGCGCTGGCCGACAGGTTCGGCGGCTCGCAGGGTCACCTTCGTGAACTTCGTGGCCATGGCCGTAGGCGCGCTGGTCGTGCTCTGTCGGCCTCGATCCTGAGCTCGCTGCCGGTGTTCATCACTCGGCTTCGTGCTGCTGTTCATCTTCAGCGGCATCGGCAACGGGTCGACGTACAAGATGATCCCGGCGATCTTCCACGCCAAGGCCCAACTCGAGGTGGGCGCTGGCGCGGACATCGTCACGGTGGACCGGATCGCCATCCGTCGGGCCGGCGCCCTGATCGGTCTGGCCGGAGCCATCGGCGCCCTCGGCGGGGTGATGGTCAACCTGGCCTTCCGGCAGTCGTTCCTCACCCTGAAGAACGGCGATGGCGCCTATATCGCCTTCATCGTCTTCTACGCGATCTGCTTTGCGGTGACCTGGGCCGTCTTCATCCGCAACCGGCCGGGTCGGCTCGAAGGGGTGTAGCCAGCAAAGTGGAATCGTTGCCGAGGGCGACTCGATCTCGGCGGCTGAGCCTGTCCAAGGGCCGACCAGTCCGCTGCTTTCGAGCGGGGGTTTGTCGCAAACGCACCGCGCACGACGGATGAAGCGATTCATTGGCGGGTTTCCGAGCGTGCGCGGTGTTTTTGCGTCACGAGGGCGAAGAGCTCGCCCGAGGCCGTATCCCGACGAAGCTCGCATCGGGCCGGGTACCAGCCCTTTCCTGGACCACCAGGGGCTTGGCACGATGTGGTGGTGACTTCCTACGGCGCGTTCCTGAGAGGGATCAATCTCGGCCCGACCAACAAGATCGCCATGCCGAAGCTGCGGGAGATCGCGGAGAGCCTCGGCTGGGCCGACGTCGCGACCTACATCAACAGCGGGAATCTGATCTTCAGCTCGCCGAAGAAGCCGCCGACCTTGGAGCGGGAGCTCCACGCCGCACTGAAGACCGAACTCGGCAAGACCATCGATGTCACGGTGCGTAGCCGCAGCCAACTCGAGCAGATCGTCGCCGCCAACCCCTATCCGGACGGCGCATCGAACCAGGTCAACGTGGCCTTCCTGATGAAGGCCCTGCCCGCGACCGCCGAGCAGGCCATGTCCGACCTGGCCACTGAGCGCGAGCCATTCACGGTTCGTGGCCGCGAGATCTACGTGCACTACCAGGACGGACTCGGGCGCAGCAAGCTGGCGGAGAAGTTCGCCACGATCATCCGGGTCAGTGCCACCACCCGCAATATCGGCACGGTGACCAAGGTCCTCGGTCTCATGGCTCGGCAGGAAACACGGGACTGAAGGAAGCGGCTGGTCGGCGTCGGGACGGGCAGGGCGTCCCGGGGCCGTCGGCGCGGCGAGTTCGAGTCAGCGCATGAAGCGCGACAAAGGGATCACCCGGCCCGTCACTGGGATCATGTTCGAGCGAACCCGAGCGCGTCGAGCTGAAGGCGAGTGTCGGTCCAGATCAGTCGCCGATGGGAAGGGGTTGTGAGAGAGTGCCGGACACCGGAAGGTCCTACGCCGATCTGATCAAAGCACGATTGGCCGATGCGGAAGCGCAGCGCGCCGCGCTGACCCAGGCGATCGAAGACATACGGGTGTCCCGCAGCCTCACCTTCACCGATGACGAGCACGATCCCGAGGGCTCAACCGTGTCGCTGGACCAAGCCCGCGAGGCCGCCCTCCTGGTTCAGGCCGAGCGAACCGTGGCCGAGCTCACGTCGGCTCAACAACGCCTGGCCGAGGGGACGTACGGAATCTGTGAGATCTGCCTGCACGAAATCCCGAGCAGCCGGATGTTGGCCCGTCCCGAGGCACGGCGTTGCGTACCCTGCTCCGCGGTCCGCTCCAGACACTGAGTGAGACCCCAGGCACTGATAATCGAACGAAGGAGCGACTGGCGCCGCACTCGGCTCGCCCTACTCAGAGGTCGTGACAGAGGGGTTACCTCACCGAAACCTCCCATCGCTTCGAGCACCGTACTTTCTTGGCAACGTCAGGAGAGGCCAACATCCCGGCCATCATCCGCGGTCTCATCGCCATCGCCTGGTACGGCGTGCAGACCTACCTGGCCTCCCAGGCGCTGATCATCATCTTTCTCAAGTTCTGGCCGGGTACGGCGGCGCTGAACGATCCGGCGCTCAACTTTCTCGGGCTGCCGCCGCTGGGCTACATCTGCTACGCGATCTTGTGGGTCGCGCAGGCCGCGGTGTTCTGGAACGGGATGGAGGCGATCCGGAAGTTCATCGACTTCGCCGGACCGGCGGTGTACGTGGTGATGATCATCCTCTGCGTCTACTTGGTCTCCCGCGCCGGCATCGGGAACATCAGCCTCAATCTCTCCGAGCAGAACCTGAGCTTCGCCGCCTCCATCCCGGTGATGATCTCCGCCATCGCGCTGGTGGTGTCCTACTTCGCCGGCCCGATGCTCAACTTCGGTGACTTCTCCCGCTACGGCAAGAGCTTCCAGGCGGTCAAGCGCGGCAACTTCTTGGGCCTGCCGATCAACTTCTTGTTCTTCTCGCTGCTGACGGTGATCACGGCCTCGGCCACCGTGCCCGTCTTCGGCGAGTTGATCACCGACCCGATCCACACGGTCGAGCGGATCGACACGGTCTTCGCCATCCTGCTCGGCGGCCTCACCTTCGTGATCGCGACGGTCGGCATCAACATCGTCGCCAACTTCATCTCGCCGGCGATCGACTTTTCGAACGTCAACCCCAAGCGGATCAGCTGGCGCACGGGCGGCATGATCGCCGCCGTCGGTTCCGTGGTCCTCACGCCGTGGAACTGGTACAGCAACGCCAACGCCATCCACTACACGCTGGGTCTGCTGGGTGCCCTGATCGGACCGCTGTTCGGGATCCTGATCGCCGGGTACTACCTGATCAGCAAGCAGCGCGTCTGGGTCGACGACATGTTCATCATGAGCCCGGAGGGGCGGTACTGGTTCCGTAACGGCTACAACCCGAACGCCGTCTGGGCCACCGTCTTCGCGGGCGTGCCGGCCGTCGTCTCGGTCGTGGTGCCCAAGCTCGTGCTGGATGTCGGTGCGACCACGGTCGACACCACCTGGATCGGTTCCTACAGCTGGTTCATCGGCTGCGGACTCGGCTTCCTCGTCTTCTACCTGCTCGAGAAGAGGCGGCCGATGATCTCCGGTCTGGAACACAACCTCACCGAAGCCACGGACGGGTCGAAGCCTGGAAGCCGTCGGCTGAGCCAGCCCGACGGCACCCCAGACTGCGGTAGCGCTTCCTTGAGCTGCCGTGAAGGAAGCGCAACCAGCGTCTCGATTGCCACTACTCCAGCAGCGCCGGGTCTCACCGTCCCGGTGGCCGCCTGCGCCGTGCTCGGTCTGGGCGGCGTCATCGTGCGACGGGTGACAGTCCAACTTCTCCGTGACGCGACCGGCCCGGCGCAACGAGCTTGAGCGAACCCCAGGAGTCGAAGCCCCGCAGATCAGGCCAACGGAGCCGGAGACTCGGCGCCGTCGACCAGCAGGGTGGGGGTGCCGGTGCCGTCGGCGGGCACCGACCAGACGCTGATCCGGCCGTTCAGGTCGGCGCGGCCGTAGCCGATGGTGCGGTCGTCCAGCCAGACCGCCTGATCGTCGATGTTGGCGGACTCGGCCAGCTCGGTGCGCCGTTGGGTCTCCAGGTGGAACACCTGCAGCCGCCAGGTCAGATCGGGGAGCCGCTTCTTGTAGACCAGCCGGGTACCGTCCGGAGAGAGGGAGGGACATTCGACGCCGTCGGCCAGGATCGTCAGGGTACGACGCCGGAAGTCGCCGCGGACCAGGTAGAAGTGGTCACCGGTGGCCATGGTCACGTAGAACGTGTTGTCGTCGGTCGCAAAGCTGACGCCCCAGAAGTTCGCGTCCACGGGCGGCTTGCCGCCGTCGAGGGAGAGGTTCTCCAGATTGGCCACCACCTTCTGGGTCCGCAGGTCGACGATGCTGGTGGCGGTCGAGAAGGACTCGTCGGTGTAGGAGTGGCCGGCCACGAACACCGTCCACGCCACCATCCGGCCGTCGGCCGACATCCGCGTCCGGGTCGGGATGCCGACCACCGGCGTCGTCCAGACTTCCTCCAGACGGGAGTCCAACACGGACAGTTCGTAGCTGCCCGGCAGCGCCGAGTCCTTCCGTAGGCAACTCGCCCGCCCGGCCGCGGCGTGACTGCGGAGGCAGGCGACGGCCGCCTGAGCCCGGCCTCCGGAGCGGTCGACCACGGCCAGGTGGCCGGTCGCTATGTCGCGAACGAGAACCCCCGGGGTGTCCAAGCTGACCGATGGGTCGACCTGCACCGCCGGCGCCGGTTGCCGCGAGCCGGCGAAGAGCACGGTGCCGACCACGAGCGCGGCCGCCACCACCACGACCAGCACGACCTTGACCCGGAAGCTCACGCCGCCGCCCGCCGAGCCGGGCGCAACAGCAGGGCGCAGCAGGGAAGCAGGACGGCCGCCACGCCGCCCGCGAGCAGGCAGGCGGTGGCCGGACCGAACCAGTACCAGCCGATCCCGAACATCACGGATGAGCAGAAGTACGCGATCGCCTGCCCGGTCTGCAGCAGGGCCAGACCGCTGGTCAGGAACTCGGCGGGGATCAGCGGCGCCGCCAGTGCGACCAGGACTCCGTCGGTCGCGGCGTAGAACACGCCGTACAGCCCGATGATCAACGGGAGCGGCGACCAGCCCACCGCCAGCAGCAGGTACACCGCGAGCAGGCAGCCGTAGCCGGAGACCACCACCGGCCATCGGCCGACGCGATCGGCCAGGCGGCCGAGTGGGATCGCCAGCAGCAAGAAGGTCAGGCTGGTGCCGAGAGCAAGCAGCGGGAAGGCCACGACCGGTAGGGCGTCCCGGGTCTGCAGCGCCAGGAAGACGAAGCCGTCGCCCACGGTCACCAGCCCGAGCAGGGTCGCGACCACGCACAACCGCCGGAACGCCGAGCGGCCGAGGAGCCGCGGCACGACCCGCGCCCGTACGACCGGTACGGCGATGTCGTCGGCCGCGGACCGGTTCCGTACGAACAGCACGAGGACCAACAGCCCGATCAGCGCCGCTGCCAGGCTCCCGACGAATACGGCGTCGTACGGTACGCCGGCGGCCGAACCCGCGAGAAGGAGGAGACCGACGGCGATCAGCGGACCGAGAAAGGCGCCGAGGGTGTCCATGGCCCGGTGCAGCCCGAACGCCTGACCGAGATCGCGGGGGTCGACCGCCGACGCCACCAGCGCGTCACGAGGGGCCGTTCGGATCCCTTTGCCCGTGCGGTCGACGGCGAGCACCGCGCCCAGGGCGGCGGGAGCGCTGCCGACGAGCAACAGCCCGAGCTTGGCCAGCGCCGAGAGCCCGTACCCGACGCCGGCGACGACCTTGCGCTGCCGGAAGCGATCCGCCAGGTAGCCGCCCAACAATCGGGTCAGGGCGGTGGCTCCGGTGTAGAGGCCGTCCAGCACTCCGAACTGGACCACGCTGAGACCGAGCCCCAGCACCAGGAACGCGGGAAGGATCGACGTGACCATTTCCGACGAGATGTCGGTGAACATGGACACCAACCCGAACGCGACGACGTTGCCGACCGCCACCCGGCGCAGCGAGGATGGGCGCAGCGAAGGACCCCGCCTAAGACCCTGAGCGACGTACACCGGCCACATCCTCCGCCGTCGAACCGCCGCGAGGTCGCACACGTGCGGCGAGCCTCACTCTAATGACGAACAGGCCGGTAAAAGCCCAAACCGATCAATCCGCAGGCTCGGACGGCGTCGGCGCGCTGCCGGTCACGAGCCGCGCGAAACGCTCGGTGACCGGTCGCCAGGTCGCGATCAGGTTCGGTTCGAGGACCGAGATCTCGGACAGCCACCGGTCGGCGACGTCAGCGGACAGCAGGCCCCGGTGGACCTCGTCGGTGGCCCAGCGCCGCACGGTGTCGAGATCCACCTCCGGATGGCTCTGGATCCCCCAAGCGCGGGCACCTACCCGGAGAATCTGGATCCCGGCCTCCGTGCGGGCCAACACCACCGACCGCCGGGGGCTGCACGGTGACGACGTCGTAATTCCACTGGATGGATGGGCTACCCGAGCGCATCTCCGCGAAGAGAGGATCGGCGGCTGCCTCCGCAGTGGTTGCCACCGTGCGCGACCCGCCCTGCTGGCCGCCGGCCGCCTGCTCCACCGCGCCGCCCGTGGCCACGGCGAGCAACTGGTGGCCCAGGCAGATGCCCAAGGTCGGCAGCTCGACCCGTACGGCTTCGCGGAGCAGCGTCTTGGTCGCGGTCAGCCATGGATAGCCGCTCGTCGTCGTAGGCGTTCATCTCTCCTCCGAGCACGACGAGCCCGCCGAAGGTGCCGAGGTCGGCCGGCAGGGTGTCGCCGGCGTACCCTCGGACGACCTCCAGATCGCAGCCGGCCTCGAGCAGCCAGTCGCCGACGCGACCAGGGGGATCGTCGGCGCCATGCTGAATGACGAGGATCCGGCAACCCATGAGTCCAGTGTGGTTGGCGCGGCAAGCTGCGGAGACACCGAGCAGCTCCAGAGGAAACTGTGGGTGGCGCGTCGGAACATGGACAGCGAGTCAGCAGACTAATCTGGGCCCGGTTCGGTGCTCGAGTGAGTGGTTTCGGAGGTAGTGCGAGTTCATGGCGGGTAGTCCTTCGACAGGCTCGGACCCAACGACCGCCTCAGGGAACGGGGCGGACTCGTTCGTTCACCTGCACGTCCACTCGGAGTACTCGATGCTGGACGGGGCGGCACGGGTCGCCGACTTGTTCAACGGCTGCCGCGACCTGGGCATGCCCGCCGTCGCCATGACCGACCACGGCAACCTGTTCGGAGCGTACGAGTTCTACAAGGCATCCAAGACCTCCGGAGTGAAGCCCATCATCGGGATGGAGGCCTACGTCACGCCCAAGACCCACCGCACCGAGCGGAAGCGGGTCCGCTGGGGGGACGGCGGCCCGGGCTCGAACGGCCGAGCAGGTGGCAGCTTGAACCGCGACGACGTCTCCGGCGGCGGCGCCTTCACCCACATGACGATGTGGGCGGAGAACACCGCGGGGATGCACAACCTGTTCCGCCTCGGGTCGCGCGCCTCGCTGGAGGGCTACTTCTACAAGCCGCGGGTCGACCGTGAATTGCTGTCGGAGTACGCCGGCGGGCTGATCGCCACCACGGGCTGCCCGGGTGGTGAGGTGCAGACGCTCCTCCGACTCGGCCGTTTCGACGACGCACGGGCCAGCGCGGCCGAGTTCCGCGACCTGTTCGGGGCGGGCAACTATTACGTCGAACTGATGGACCACGGGCTGACCATCGAGAGCCGCGTCCGGGCCGAGTTGCTGAAGATCGCCAAGGATCTCTCGCTCCCGCTGGTGGCCACCAACGACCTGCACTACGCGCAGCGGGAGCACGCCGCGGCGCACGAGGTGCTGCTCTGCGTCCAGACCGGCGCCACCATGGCCGACGGAGACCGCTTCAAGTTCGAGGGCGACGGCTATTACCTCAAGTCGCCGGCGGAGATGCGGACCCTCTTCGCCGAGCTGCCCGAAGCCTGCGACAACACGCTGGCCATCGCCGAGCGCTGCAACGTGTCGTTCACCGAGGGGAACGGCACGTACATGCCGCGGTTCCCCTGCCCGCCGGGCTACGACGAGGAGTCCTGGTTCCTCCACGAGGTGGAGCGCGGCCTGCAGCAGCGCTATCCCGGCGGTGTGCCGGACGAGGCGCGCGACCGCGCGAAGTTCGAGACCGAGGTCATCTTGTCGATGGGCTTCGCGGGTTACTTCCTCGTCGTGGCGGACTTCATCAACTGGGCCAAGGAGCACGGCATCCGGGTCGGTCCCGGTCGCGGCTCCGGCGCCGGATCGATCGCCGCCTACGCGATGCGGATCACCGACCTCGACCCGCTCGTCCACGGCCTGTTGTTCGAGCGGTTCCTCAATCCCGAGCGGGTGTCGATGCCGGACTTCGACATCGACTTCGACGAGCGTCGCCGCGGTGAGGTGATCCGCTACGTGAGTGAGCGGTACGGCGAGGATCGGGTCTCCCAGATCGTCACGTACGGCACCATCAAGGCCAAGCAGGCCGTCAAGGACGCGTCCCGGGTGCTCGGGTACCCGTTCGCGGTGGGCGAGCGGATCACCAAGGCCATGCCGCCGCCCGTCATGGGCAAGGACGTGGGCCTCAAGCAGTTGTTCGACACCGGAGACAAGCGCTACAACGAGGGCGGGGAGTTCCGGGCCCTCTACGAGTCCGACGCCGAGGTGACCAAGGTCGTCGACACCGCCCTCGGCCTGGAAGGTCTCAAGCGGCAGTGGGGGGTGCACGCCGCGGGCGTGATCATGTCCTCGGAGCCGCTGATCGACATCATCCCGATCATGCGCCGCGAGCAGGACGGCGCGATCATCACCCAGTTCGACTACCCGACCTGTGAGTCGCTGGGCCTGATCAAGATGGACTTCCTCGGCCTCCGCAACCTCACGGTGCTCGACGACACGCTGGCCAACATCACGCTGAACCGCGGCACCGAGCTGATCTTGGAGGACCTGGCCCTCGACGATCCCGCGACGTACGCGCTGCTGAGCCGGGGCGACACCCTGGGGGTCTTCCAGCTCGACGGCGGGCCCATGCGTCAACTGCTGCGGAGCATGCGACCGGACAGCTTCGCCGACATCTCGGCCGTGCTGGCGCTCTACCGGCCGGGCCCGATGGGCGCCGACTCCCACAACAAGTACGCCCGCCGGAAAACCGGGCGTGAAGAGGTCGTCTCCATCCACCCCGAGCTGACCGAGCCCCTCAAGGAGATCCTGGACGAGACCTACGGGTTGATCGTCTACCAGGAACAGGTCCTGCAGATCGCCCAGAAGGTCGCGGACTACTCCCTCGGCAAAGCCGACCTGCTCCGCAAGGCCATGGGCAAGAAGAAGAAGGAGGTGCTGGACGCCGAGTGGGTCGGCTTCGAGGCCGGCATGCGCCAGAACGGCTTCAGCGCGGGCGCGATCAAGACGCTGTGGGATCTCCTCGTGCCCTTCTCGGACTACGCGTTCAACCGGGCCCACACCGCCGCGTACGGGATGGTGTCGTACTGGACGGCCTACCTGAAGGCGAACTATCCCTGCGAGTTCATGGCGGCCCTCCTCACCTCGGTCCAGGATGACAAGGACAAGATCGCGGTCTACCTCGGGGAGTGCCGGCGGATGGGCATCTCGGTGCTACCGCCCGACGTCAACGAGTCGGCGGTGAACTTCACCCCGGTCGGGGCCGACATCCGGTTCGGCCTGACCGCTGTGCGCAACGTCGGCTCCCACGTGGTCGAGGGCATCGTGGCCGCCCGCGAGGAGACGGGCAAGGCCGCCGACTTCTACGCCTTCTTGGACGCCGTGCCACTGGTGGTCTGCAACAAGCGGGTGATCGAGTCGTTGATCAAGGCCGGGGCGTTCGACTCGATGGGGCACAGCCGGCGCGGCCTGATGAGCGTCTTCGAGTCGGCGGTCGACGGGGTCCTGGACCTGAAGCGCAACGAGGCGAACGGCCAGGACGACCTGTTCGGTGACCTCGGCAGCTCCGATCCGGTGCTGATGGGTTCGGTGCCCGACCTGCCGGACTGGGACAAGCGCACCAAGCTGGCGTTCGAGCGCGACATGCTCGGCCTGTACGTCAGCGATCATCCGCTGCAGGGCCTCGAGCACGTGCTCGTGGCCGAGCGGGACATCAGCCTCGGTGCCCTTCTGGCCGACGACGGTCCGCGGGAGGGCAACGTCACCATCGCCGGCATGATCACCAGCGTCACCCGCAAGACGACGAGGCGGGGGGACATCTGGGCGGTGATCACCGTCGAGGACCTGGAGGCCTCGGTCGAGGTGCTGCTGTTCCCCAAGGCGTACGAGGCGGTCGCAACGGTGCTGGCGACCGACGTCGTGGTCCGGGTCAAGGGCCGGGTCAAGTCCGAGGACGACTCGGTCTCCATCAACGCCGCCGAACTGACCCTGCCCGACGTCAGCGATGCGCCCAGCGGGCCGGTCGTGATCACCATGTTGTCGGTTCGCTGCACTCCGCCGGTCGTCCAGCAACTGCACGACGTGCTCGCGGCTCATCCCGGTCTGACCGAGGTCCGGCTGCGCCTCCAGTCTTCGGGTCGGACGACGGTGATGCGCCTCGACGAGGGGCTGCGGGTGACCCCCTCGGCACCGCTGATGGCTGACCTCAAGGCGCTGCTCGGACCCTCGTGTCTGGCGTCTTGACCTCAGAAGGCCCCGCGCGGAGACGGGCTGGCATCCCGCAACTGCTGGCTTTTGCCGCACTGGCGACCGGACTGGGGGCCGCCGCCGGCCTGGTCTGGTGGCGGGTCGTCGAGCTGCCGAGTTACTCGGTCGGGCCGAACGGCGGGGCTTCCACGTCGGAGCGCGGGCTCACGGAGTTCTTCGCCGGAGATGCGTGGTTCTGCGTGCTCGGGCTCGTCGTCGGTCTCGTGATCGGCATTGTGGGTTGGCGGATGTTCTCCGCCGTCGGCTGGCCGGTGGCGGTCGGCGTCGTGGTCCTGGCCCTGATCGCGGGGCTGACCTGCTGGGCGGTCGGCGACGCCTTGGGTCCGGGACCGTTCGTACCGCGGCTCGCGGCGGCCAGGCCGGGCGATCTGGTGCCGATCGAGTTGACGGTGCGGGCCCCGGCCGCGTTGGTGCTGTGGCCGTTCGCGGCCGTCGTCCCTGTGCTGCTCGGCGCCTCCCTCGGCCGCGACGACGACGAACCGCGACCGCTGTTCCGGCGGCACCAGAGGGCACCGGCGTCGGAGCGATCGGCGCCGGTCGGGGAGAGCCGACCAGCTTCTTGAACCCGCACCCTTACGTCGCCAGATGCACCCTCACATGAGGGTGCATCTGTCGACGTAAGGGTGCGCCGGTGAGCGGGGCAGTGGCCAGGAGTTCTCATGTCAGCAACCGGAGCAGTGCGGTCACCGCCATGGCCACGACGAAGACGACCAGGAAGCCGGCGCGCAGCAGCAGCGCGACCACGGCGGCCCCCACCCCGGCCAGCATGCGCCAGTCGACGACGTACCGCCCGCCGCCGTCGAACAGCTGCACCGCGACCAGGGCGGCGAGCATGGCCACTGGCAAGAAGCCAGCCACCCGCTGGACCGTCGGATGGTTGAGCACGGATTCGGGCAGGGACACGCCGGCGAGCTTGAGGGCGTACCCACCCAGGCAGGCGATGATCAGCGCGATCCAAATCGTCATGAGCGGAGCTTCGCGGGAGTGGAGAGCGATTCCGAACGACACGCCCCGCGAGCGGAGTGAGCTGATCGGATCGCTCGTCGTTCGGAATCGCGACCGAACGAGTGAGACGCTGCTCCGCTCATGACCGCGGAGCGCGGAGCGCGACAATCAGACAGAGCCCTGTCACGAGCGGGCCTGCTGGCGGCGGGGAAGCAGGCCCGCGACGAGGGCCACGCCTGCCGCGGCGATGACGGGCACCCCGGGCGGTGCGATCGGCAGCAGGATCAGGGCCAGGGTGGCTCCGATGAGGCCGACCCAACGATTCGCCGACTGATTGAGGGCGGGCCACAGGAGGGCCAGGAAGACTGCGGGGGCGGCGGCGTCCAGACCGAGCGCGACGGGATCGATGGCGGTCCCGACCAGCGCGCCGACCAGAGTGCCGATCTGCCAGCAGGCACACAGGATCAGGCCGGTCACCCAGAACGCGTAGCGCTGCCGCTCCCGGCCGGACTGCGCGACCGCCATGGCGGTGGTTTCGTCGATGACGAAGTGCGCCGTCCACAGCCGCTGCCAGCCGCGCGGATTGAGGATCTCCGACAGGGTGACACCGTAGAAGGCGTTGCGTACGCCCAGCAGGAGCGCCGCCGGAATCGCCGCCAGCGGCGAGCCGGCCGCCGCCACTCCGACGAAGGCGAACTGGGACGCACCGGAGAACATGACCAGGCTGAGCAGCATCGTCTGGCCCACCGAGAGGCCGGAGCCGATCGAGACCGCGCCGAAGGACGTCCCGAGCGCCCCGGCGTAGACGCCGATGCCGACCGCCGCGCGGAGGATCGCCGCCCGCGCCGGTGGCGGCAGCGCGGTGTCGTCGGTTATGGCGGACAAGCTACACAGACCGACCGACGTCGCCGGCCGAGTTTCCCGCTCGGGAAGAACGTCAACGCAGCGCCGCGACGATTTGGACCAGCAGGGGCGCCACCAGCAGGGCCGGGAGCAGGTTGCCGACGGGGACCATCCGGATCCGCAGCAGCCGCAGACCCACGCCGACGAGAAGCAACCCGCCCGTCGCGGTGATGGCCGCGAGATGAGCGGCCGGCAGGAAGTCGCCGACGAGAAAACCGATCAGGGTCAGCAAACCCTGCACCACCGCGACGGTCACCGCCGACGCCATGACCCCCACCCCGAGTGAGGCGGCGAAGGCGATGGCCGCGAAGCCGTCCAGCGTGGCCTTCAGGATCAGCTGGTTGGCGCCCAGTCCCAGCCCGTCCGCCAGGGCACCGAGGATGGTCAGCGGCCCCACGCAGAAGACCAGCGATGCCGTCACGAAGCCCTCGACGAAGCGTTCACGACTAGCGTGGCTCGCGGCCTCGGCGACGTCGCTTCCCGGTGCCTGGCGGGTCAGCAGCCGACGCAGCCGAGTCCCGACCCCCTCGAGGCGGGCCTCGATGTCGACCAAGGATCCGGCGATCCCGCCCAGCAACAGCGAGCCCAGCACGATGAGCACCGGGGCGGCAGGGCCCACGGATGCGGAGAGGACGGACGACGTCACCTCCATCGCCGCCAGCGCGCCGATGAGCAGGGTCACCAGCCCGAGCCCGTCGGTGACGGTCTCTCGCGTCCGGACCGGCAGGCGGTGACCCAGCAGCAGGCCGAGAGCGGATCCGGCTACCACGGTGAGCACGTTGACGACGGTGCCGAAGCCGGGAAACACGATCGACGATTGTCGCACGCCCGCTCGGCGCGGCTGAGATAACGACTCGTCTCCCGCGGACCGCTCCGTAGAATCGCTGCGTGCTCCGGGTGATAGATCTTCGTGGCCGGCGGGCCGCCGGCGAGCCGCTGGAGTATGCCGCGATCGTGCCGCGGGCCGATTTCGACGTGGCCGCCGCCGTCGAGCAGGTCCGGCCGATCTGCGAGGAGGTGGCCAGCGACGGCCTGATCGCCCTGCGCAAGTGGTCTGAGAGTTTCGATCATGTCGTGCCCGCCGCGTTCCGGGTTCCGACGGACGCGCTGCACCGGGCGGCGGACCAGCTCGCCCCCGACGTACGGGCGGCCTTCGCGGAATCGATCCGCCGGCGTCAGGTCGTCAGTCGCGCCGAGCTGGGCGAGACCGAGACCGAGGTCAAGCTGGGCGACGGCGCCGTGGTCAGCCAGCGGATGATCGCGGTCGACCGGGTCGGCCTGTACGTCCCCGGCGGACTGGCGCCGCTCGCCTCCAGCGTGATCATGAACGTGGTGCCGGCGCAGGTGGCGGGGGTGAGGTCCGTCGCCGTGAGTTCGCCCCCGCAGGCGGAGTACGGCGGGTTGCCGCACCCCTCGATTCTCGGGCTGTGTGCCCTGCTCGGTGTCGAGGAGGTGTACGCGGTCGGCGGGGCCCAGGCCATCGCCATGTTCGCGTACGGGGTGCCCGACCTCTGCGAGCCGGTGAACCTGATCACCGGTCCCGGGAACATCTACGTCACCGCCGCCAAGCGGTTGCTCAAGGGTCGGGTCAACATCGACTCCGAGGCCGGCCCGACCGAGATCGCCATCCTGGCCGACGCGTCGGCCGACGCGACCTTCGTCGCTGCCGATCTCATCTCCCAGGCGGAGCACGGATCGAGTTCAGCCGCCGTGTTGATCACCGCCGACACGGATCTCGCCGACCGCGCGCAGATCGAATTGAAGACACGCGTGCCGATGGCGCGCCACCGCGAGCGAATCGAGCAGGCACTGACCGGCACCCAGTCCGCGGTGGTCCTGGTCGATGATCTCGAGCAGGGGATCGAGGTGGCGAACGCCTACGCGGCCGAGCACCTCGAGATCCAGACGGCCGAGCCGAAGACCGTCGCCGCGCGGATCCGTAACGCCGGGGCGATCTTCCTCGGCCCGTACTCTCCGGTGTCGCTCGGCGACTACTCCGCCGGCAGCACACACGTGCTGCCGACGGCCGGCTGCGCCTGCCACTCCTCGGGACTGAACGCCAAGAGCTTCCTCAAGGCCGTCCACGTGATCGACTACTCCGAGGCGGCGCTGCGGGAGGTGGCGGAGCACGTCGAAGTTTTCGCCGAGGCCGAAGATCTGCCGGCCCACGGAGCGGCCATCGCCGTCCGGCTCTCGGGCTCGGAGCGGTCGTGAGCGCCCAGGCCCTTCGACCGGCTCAGGGCGCGGAGCTACCGGTGCGGCCGGAACTCGTCGGGGAACACCCGTACGGTGCTCCGCAGCTCGACGTACCGGTTCGGCTGAACGTCAACGAGAACCCGTATCCGCCGAGTGAGCAGGTGATCACCGAGATCGCGAGCACGGTGGCTCAGGCCGCCCGCGAGCTGAATCGCTATCCCGATCGCGAGGCGTGGAAGTTACGGGGGGACCTCGCGCGCTATCTCGGGCACGGATTGACGGCCGAGCAGGTGTGGGCTGCCAACGGCAGCAACGAGGTGATCACCCAGCTGCTGCAGGCCTTCGGCGGCCCGGGACGAACCCTGCTCTCCTTCACGCCGACGTACTCGATGTATCCCGAATACGCGCGCAACACCCACACCCGCTACGTGACGCAGGACCGCCGACCCGACTTCCGGATCGACGTCGACCTGGCCGGCGTCGCGATCGGGGAGCTCCGACCCGACGTGGTCGTCATCGCCAGCCCCAACAATCCGACGGGCACCGCCATCGACCTGGAGACGATCCGGGCGATCTGCGAGGCGACGTCCGGGATCGTCGTGATCGACGAGGCGTACCACGAGTTCGCCCGGGCCGGTACGCGTAGTGCCCTCGAGCTGTTGCCCGACTTCCCTCGCCTCGCGGTCAGCCGGACGATGTCCAAGGCGTTCGCGTTCGCCGGTGGTCGCCTCGGTTATCTGGCTGCCAGTCCCGCCGTGGTCGACGTCCTGCGCATCGTGCGGTTGCCGTACCACCTGTCGGCCGTCACCCAGGCGGTCGCCCAGGTGGCGCTCCGGCATGCGCCTCAGATGCTGGCGGCGGTCGACGCGCTGCGTGCCGAACGGGACGGTCTGGCGCAGTGGCTGGCCGACGCCGGACTCGAGGTCGCCGAGTCCGACGCCAACTTCGTTCTCTTCGGACGATTCCCTGATCGGCACCGGGTCTGGCAGGGTCTGTTGGACCGGGGCGTGTTGATCCGGGAAACCGGACCGGACGGCTGGTTGCGGGTCTCGGCCGGGACTCCGGAGGAGATGGCGGCGTTCCGCGCTGCCCTGACCGACGTGCTGGGCTCAGCCACCATTCTCGCGAAGGAGGACAGGTCATGAGGGAGCGCGCCGCCCGACTCGAACGCATCACCTCGGAGTCGAAGGTCACCGTCAGTCTGGATCTGGACGGCGCCGGTCGGTCCACGATCAGCACCGGCGTCGGCTTCTACGACCACATGCTCATCGCGCTGGCCAAGCACGCCCTGTTCGATCTCGAGGTGGCCAGTGTCGGCGACGTGCACATCGACGGGCACCACGTGGTGGAGGACACCGCGATCGTGCTCGGCCAAGCCGTCCGCCAGGCGCTGGGGGACAAGCACGGCATCCGGCGTTTCGGAGACGCTCTGGTGCCGCTCGACGAGGCGTTGGCCCAGGCCGTGGTCGACGTCTCCGGCCGCCCGTACTGCGTGCACACCGGGGAGCCGGCCGGTCAGGAGTACGTCCTCATCGGCGGAGGGACGGCCGACTCCGTTCCGTACGCGGGTTCGCTGACCCGGCATGTGTTCGAGACCCTGGCCTTCCACGCTTACCTCTGCGTGCACGTGACCGTGCTCGCCGGCCGCGATCCGCACCACATCGTGGAATCCCAGTTCAAGGCGTTGGCGCGAGCGCTGCGCGACGCGGTGGCGCTCGATCCGCGGGTGGAGGGGGTGCCCAGCACCAAAGGCGCCCTATGAGCACGAAGCGGGTTGTCGTGCTGGACTACGGCTCAGGCAACCTTCGCTCCGCTGAGCGGGCGATGGCCCGGGCGGGTGCGTCCGTGCTGGTCACCGCCGACGCCGACGAGGCGATCGACGCCGACGGGCTGGTCGTGCCGGGGGTCGGGGCCTTCGCCGCCTGCATGGCCGGGCTGAGCGAGGTCGGCGGCCCGAAGGTGATCGCCGAACGCATCGCCGGGGAGCGCCCGACCCTGGCGATCTGCGTCGGTCATCAGGTGCTGTTCTCCTCCGGTGTCGAACACGGCGTCCGTACGCCGGGATGTGCCGTGTGGCCGGGCGTAGTGGAGCGGCTGGCCGCCGACCGACTGCCGCACATGGGCTGGAACACCGTGCGGCCGCCCACCGGGACCAGTCTTTTCGCCGGTGTCGAGGCCGAGCAGTTCTACTTCGTACATTCCTACGCGGTCCGCCTGATGACCGAAGAAGACGACCGACGGCTCACCTGGGCCGAGCACGGCGGCGATCGATTCGTGGCTGCCGTGGAAGCAGGCTCGGTGTGGTCGACGCAGTTCCATCCCGAGAAGTCCGGTGACGCCGGCGCACAGTTGATCAAGAACTGGGTAGCCGCGCTGTGAGCCGCACGTTCGATGCGGTGATCTTCGATCTCGGCGGGGTGGTGTTGGGCTGGGACCCGGCCTTGGCCTTCGCCGAGGTGCTCGCAACCGAGCACATCGAGGCCTTCATGACCAAGATCGAATTCCACACGTGGAACGCCACACACGATGCGGGCCGATTGTTCGACGAGGGCGAGGCGGATCTGCTGGCGCGCTTCCCGGACGACGGGGAGGCGATCAGGGCCTACCGAACCCACTTCGCCCGGACTCTGACCGGTCAGGTGCCGGGGACCGGAGCCGTGATCGCCGAGCTGAACCGCGCCGACGTCGACCTGGTCGCGCTCACGAACTGGTCGGCCGAGACGTTCCCGCACGCCCAGGAGCGTTTCGGCATCCTGCGCCGGTTCTCGGGCATGATCGTCTCCGGCACGGAAGGCGTCGCGAAGCCCGATCCCGCCATCTTCGTGCTGGCTTGCGAACGTTTCGGGCTCGATCCTCAACGGACGGTGTTCGTGGACGACGTCGCCCCGGAACGTGGCGGCGGCGGCGACGGCCGGTCTCACGGCGATCCACTTCCAGGGGGCAGGCTCCTTGCGGGCCGAGTTGGTCGGCCTCGGTTTGCTGGAGCCGCCGGAGGCCGTGACCGAGCCCGTGTATCACCTGGCGCTGGCTGCCGACTGGTCGACGGGCGACCCGTACCCCTGGTCGACCCGGGGAATCACCTACGACGCCGAGGGCTACGTGCACTGCTCGTTCGCGAGGCAGCTCGCAGGGATCCGCACGGGCTACTACGCCGATCTGTCGGATGAGGAGCTTCTGGTCCTGGAACTCGATCCCACCGGCCTCGAGGGCCTCGTCGTCGTGGAGGATCTCGGTTCGGGTCAGCCGTTCCCGCACCTCTACGCACCCTTGAGCCGCGCCCTGGTGCGAGCCGAGCACCCCCTGGGCGTAGGGGAGGTCCCCAGCCCGTAATCTGCCGACCCGTCACATCTTCGGCACTTTGGGCGGCGTGTCGCCGCAGATATGACGGCTCGCCGGTCTTGATCAGCTCGTTCGAGGAGTCGAGTGTCTGCCTGGCCCGTGCTTTACTTCTCCCGGAAGATCAAATCCGGTCGAGCGGTGGTCACGGATGGAAGTCGGCATTCACGATGGGTCCGTGAGGGCGACCGGCCGGCGTGCCCCCAGCCAGCAGCGGCAACCGGTCCGGATCGCCGGGACGGTGGCCGGATTGTTGATCTTGGTGGGTTGTACGATGCCCGCAGCCGAAACCCCCGAGCCCAGCTCTAGCAGTACCGCGAACAGTGGAAGCGCGACACCGTCGAGTCCGGCTGGCTCGCCGACCACCGGCGGCTTCGACCCCGCCACGAAGTTCACGCCGCTGTCTGTCGCGACGATGACGACGCCTGGTCCCGTGAAGGCCAGCGATGGTCGGATCCACCTGGCGTACGAGCTGATCTTGACCAATCCAACGACCCTTCCGTTCAGCCTCGAACAACTGGAGATCCTCGACGCCGCAACGAACCGCTCACTGCTCACCATGTCAGGGATGACGCTCACGAACGGGCTCACATCGCTGAGCAGGACGACGAGCGAGAGTTCTGACACCGCGATCTCCCCGACTCTGGCCCCGAACATGTCCGTAGTCGCCTGGCTCGACGTCCCCATCGCCGTCGCGAGCGAGGTTCCGGCCAGGCTCGAGCACCGCGCCCGAGGCAAGCTCATGCGACCGGACGGCAGCGCGGTCCCGCTGGACCTGGTGCTCGGCGGTGTCGACACCAGGAGCGAGCCGGCGACGGTGCTGAGCGCGCCCGTCGAGAGCGGAATCTGGTACATGAGCGAGGGCTGCTGTCGTGACGACACCCATCACCGCCGGGGGCTGGTGCCGATCAACGGCCAACTGATGGTGGCTCAGCGGTTCGCGATCGACTTCTACCTCCTCGACGAGCAATATCGCACATGGATCGGCGACCCGAAGAAGCTGACGAGCTACCTGAGCTACCGGAAGCAGATCGTGGCGGCCGCTGCCGGCACCGTGGTCGAAACCGAGGACGGCCTGCCGAACACCTCATCGCTCCCCGAGCCGCCACCAATCCCACCGATCAGTCAGACTGTCGGGAACCACGTGATCATCGAGATGACGCCGGGCACCTACGCGCTCTACGCCCACATGGACACGGGTTCGGTGAAGGTGAAGACCGGTGACCGGGTCGAGAAGGGCCAGCAAATCGGTGTCATCGGCAGCAGCGGCAACTCGACCACACCACATCTGCACTTCCAACTGCTCACCACGCCCACCTTCTTCCCCGCCGACAGCAGGCCGTACGTCTGGGACTCGTTCGAGCTCCTGGGCCGGGTGCCGGTTCGGCTGTGGGACGACAACCTCGGGTTGGAGCCGACCGGCAAGCTGCCCTTCCAGGCCGATCCGTCACCCGGTCAACGCAGCGAAGAACTGCCGCTCGACCGTGCGGTGATCCGCTTCGGCGGCCGCTGATCCACAGCGCGCTAGTCCGCGAGTACGAAAGCTGCCGACGCAAGTCAGCGGGGCGCTCCAGCGGATGCCGATGGCGTTGGTGATCTGGACGTCGGCTCGTCGGGCAGCAACAGTGCGGTGTGGCAGGCCGAGCAAGAGATCGTCGGACGGGAAATCGGGATGAGGGCGCGAGTCGGCGCCCGACAAGGCACCATGAAGGACCCGCGGGAAACAGGACCGAGGTCGTGCCCGATCTGCGGGTGCTTCCGTTGGAGCCCCGACTTGGAGCCCCGACGCCGCCTGTGACCACTGCTACGCCAACCATGTCCGCCACCCTCCCAGCCGCCGACACGGCCGCGACGCCTTCGCGGTGCACCGCTGCCAACGTCGACCCGTCACTCATGCTGCGACACGCCGCCGAAAGCGCCGAAAATGTGACGGGTCGGCATCTGGGTTGACGGTGCCGACACAGATTGCAACTAGGTCGCAATCGGTTGTAACGGTCCCGTTGAAGTACTCACGTACGTTCAGTGGGTGGTCAGCACTTTCGTCCTACTGGTCGGGCTTCTTCTCGGCGTCGGCGCGTGGGCGTCATCGCGCCCACGCGCGGGACGCCCCTGTCGCTCCGACACCACGGCGGCGGCCTGGTATCAACTTGCGACCTATGCGGGCGGCCGGTTCGCGCATCTGACTCCGATGCGGGACGGAGACCACTTCGAGGACGAGACCGGGGATTGCGGCTGCAATCCGAGTGCGGCGGCCTATCGGACGCGGGAGGGTCGCCCCGGAGTCTTCTACGTCCACCGCCTGCACCGCAGCGCGACCCAGTACGGTCGCCGCGCCTGAGCGTCTAGCATCGCCGGCATGGCGAGAGGGCCGAAGGCCAGGGGCACGGACTGGCTCGACTACTGCCTGGCCAAGCCGGGCGCGTGGCGGGACGAGCCGTGGGAAGGCGACATCGTGGCGAAGGTCGGCAGCAAGATCTTCGCCTTCCTGGGCTCGGCCGAACCCGACCAGCATCGGGCTCAAGTGCGGCGACCGGGAGGCGGCCGACCTGTGGCTCGAGCGCTACCCCGGCAAGGTGGCGAGGTCGCCCTACATCGGCGCACACGGCTGGAATGTCTTCACCCTCGACGGCAGCATCCCCGACGATGAGATCGCGGAATTGGTCGACACGTCGTACGAGCTGATCGTCGCCAAGCTGCCGCGGCGGGAGCGCCCCTGAAATCAGCCCGATAAGGTCGTCGGGTGACGTCGCAGACTCCCGGGCTGGTGCTGCTGCCGGCCGTGGACGTGTCCGGCGGCCAGGCCGTGCAACTCGTCCAAGGCATCGCCGGATCCGAGAAGGTCTTCGGCGACCCCCGGGCGGCCGCGGAGCGCTGGCAGAGCGCTGGCGCCGAGTGGATCCACCTCGTGGACCTGGACGCCGCCTTCGGGCGCGGGCACAACGCCGAGATCATCGCCGAGGTGACCGCGGCCATGCGCCTGCAGGTCGAACTCTCCGGCGGCATCCGTGACGACGACTCTCTGGAGCGCGCATTGGCCACAGGCTGCGCACGGGTCAACATCGGCACGGCCGCCCTGGAGCAGCCGGACTGGTGCGCCGAGGTCATCGCCGCGTACGGCGACAAGATCGCCATCGGTCTCGACGCCCGCGGCCATCGACTCGCGGCCCGCGGTTGGACGCGGGACGGCGGCGATCTCTTCGCCGCCATCGAACGGCTGGACGCCGCCGGGTGCGCGCGCTACGTGGTCACCGACGTCAACTCCGACGGCATGCTCCGGGGCCCGAACGTCGAACTGCTGCGACAGGTGTGCGAGCGTACCGACGCACCGGTCGTGGCCAGCGGCGGCATATCCTCACTTTCCGACATCGAGGAACTGGCCGATCTCGTCGAGGTCGGCGTCGAGGGAGCGATCATCGGAACAGCGTTGTACGTCGGCAACTTCAGTCTCGTCGAGGCCCTCGCCGTGGCCGCCCGTGACCGACCTCGCCGAGCCGTCAGTTCTGCAGCAACACGCCGTCGAAACCCCCGTTGATGTGACGGGTCGGCGGTTGGGCGGGCGGCTCAAGGACCTGCTGGCCGGCAAGAAGATCTTGCTGACCGGCGTCACCGGTTTCATCGGCGAGCAGTTGCTCTGGAAGATCCTGACCGATCTGCCCGAGACCAGCCCAGCGGTTCTGGTTCGCCGGAAGCGGTCCGCCGGAGCACGCGATCGGATGGTCGGGCGTGCTCAAGAAGGAGATCTTCGCCGATCTCCGGGACGCCGCCGGCGGAATCGACGCGCTGCTGGACGGCAAGATCGACGTGATCGAGGGCGACCTGCCGAACGTTCCCCCGCTGCCGGGAGACATCGACATCGTCGTCCACTGCGCCGGCGACGTCTCGTTCGATCCGCCGATCGACCAGGCCTTCACGACGAACGTGATCGGCACGAAGGCCCTGATGGACCGCATGATCGAGGCCTGCACCGCCGACGACGGCACGTTGACCAAGATCCCGCACTACGTGCACATCTCCACCGCCTACACCGCGGGCCGGCGGCGTGGTGCGATCCCGGAGGCGGCGCACGAGCACTCGATCGACTACGAGGCCGAGACGGCGGCGGGCTTGGCCATGCGCGAGCTGATCGAGGCCGAGTCGCGCACGTCCGAGCGATTGACCATCCTGCGCAAGCAGGCCGAACGCCACCATCGGGCGGCCGGTTACCTGACCACCGCGGCCGACACGGAGCGGCGCCGGCTGGAGTGGGTGCAGGCCGAGCTCGTCAAGGCGGGAACGGAACGGGCGCGGTCCCTGGGCTGGACCGACGTCTACACCTTCACCAAGGCGCTGGGGGAGCGGGTGGTCGCCGACGTCGGCGCGCGGCATCCAGTGTCTCGGTGGTCCGGCCGGCCATCGTGGAGTCGTCCTGGCGACATCCCTACCCGGGCTGGATCGAAGGCTTCAAGATGGCGGAGCCGTTGATCTTGGCGTACGGGCGGGGTGAGCTGCCGGAGTTCCCGGCCTCACCGGACGCGGTCATCGACATCGTGCCCTGTGACCATGTGGTCAACGCGATCCTGGCGGTCTGCGCGACGGAGCCCGAGGTCGGCACCCCGCGCTACTACCACGTGAACTCGGGGGCTCGGAATCCGCTGACGTTCCGTGACATCTACGGCCACGTGCGGTCCTACTT
Organism: uncultured Actinomycetota bacterium; assembly: GCA_963789345.1. Lineage (GTDB taxonomy): Bacteria > Actinomycetota > Actinomycetes > Propionibacteriales > Propionibacteriaceae > Microlunatus. The sequence goes on from CAWBKR010000007.1 coordinate 359,983, forward strand.
CACGGCTCATCCGTTCGAGGGCGGCGTCCGCGGGGTGACCCGCCTGCCGCAGTGGGAGTTTCCCGGCGCGACCTCGGTGGAACGGCTCCTCTCCACGTCGGAGCGAGCGCACAGCCTCGCCGAACGGGTGTTGGGCGTCGCCCCGCGGTCGAACACGACGCGCAAGTTCGCGCGGGATCTCGATCGCGCCCGGGTCCGGCTGGACTTCCTGCGCCGCTACCTCTCGCTCTACAACGAGTACGCGCAGTCCGAGCTGCACTTCGTGGACGACAACACGCTGGCCCTGACCAACGCCCTGCACGCCGATGATCAGCCGATCTTCGCCTTCGATACCGCCGTCTTCGACTGGACGACCTACATCGAGGAGGTGCACTGCCCGTCGATCACCGCCCCCATCCGGCGGATGGATGCGCTGCGTCGCAAACGTGGGGCTCGACCGAGCACGATGAAGGACCTCAGCAAGGACACCGCCGGCCGGCAGGCGCTCGCGATCTTCGATCTCGACGGCACGATCATGTCCACGAACGTCATCGAGCAGTACCTCTGGGCCCGCCTGCCTGAGCTTTCCCCGGTGCGACAGCTGGCCGAGGTCGGGCGTGTGCTGCGCAAGCTGCCGTCGTACCTGCGGGCCGAACGACGGGACCGGGGAACCTTCCTGCGCGCCGTGTACCGGCGCTACGCCGGCGCGGACCTTGGCGGCCCTCGAGGAGTTCGTCGACACCACGTTGGCGGCACAGATCCTCAGCCGCATGTCACCCGAGGCGGTCCGCCGGATTCGTGAGCACCGCAACGCCGGACACACGACGATCTTGATCACCGGGGTGGTGCGCCCGCTGACCCGCCCGCTGGCTCCACTGTTCGACGTGATCGTGGCCGCCGACCTCGCCACCGACGCCGACGGCCGGTGCACCGGGTTCCTGACCGGGCCACCGCTGGTTGGGGAGTCCCGCGCCGCCTGGCTGCAACACTTCGCGGCCGGGCACGGGGTTGATCTCGACCGGAGTTTCGCATACGCCGACTCCCACTCCGATCTGCCGATGCTGTCGGCGGTCGGGCAGGCGGTCGCCGTCAGTCCCGACATCGCCCTGATGAGAGCCGCCAACGCCAGCCAGTGGTCGACGGTGGAGTGGAAGATCAAGCCGATCACGCCGCGCTGGTCCCTACCGCGATGAGGATTTGCGTGATCTTGGTCGTGCTCACCCCGCAGAGAGGATCGAACTAGATGGCTCGGCCCGGGTTCGTCCTGACCGTCGATGAACGGACGCCGCCGCTGGTCGTGCCGTCCGGCGACGGCTTTCGGCTCGAGCGATTCCCGCTCGGCACCGAGGTGGTCTATCCGGCGGATTCACAGTCCGCCCTGCCCGATCTGTCGGAGGTCACGGGCGTAGCACTGGATGCCCCGTTGAACAGCGTGCCGCTGGCCGAGCTGCTGCGGCCCGGAACCAAGCTCACGATCGTGTTCGACGACATCACCACGCCGGTGCCGCAGATGCACCGGCCCGACGTCCGGGCCACGGTGATCGAAACCGTGCTCAGCCGGGCCGCGCAGGCCGGCGTCGACGATGTGGCGCTGATCACCGCCAACGGGCTCAACCGGCGGCTGACCCCCGCCGAACTCCAGCGGCTGCTCGGTGAGCGGGTCTTCCGGTCCTTCTTCGCCGACGGCCTGCTGCGCAACCACGACGCCGAGGACGCCGATGATCTTGCCTCCCTCGGGACGACCGAATCGGGCGAGGTCTCGATCAACGCAAGGGTCGCTGCGTCCGACCTGGTGATCTTCGTGCACGTGGTGGCGGATCTTCGGCACACCACCGGGCGGGAAGTGCTGGCCGGGATAGGGTCCGCGTCGACGATCACCGCAGCGCGAACTCAGTCGGTGGATGCGGCGGACCTACTGTCGTTGATCGCCTCGGCCATGCCGATCTTCCAGATCGACGTGGTTCTCGACAACGATGTTTTCCCGGCTGGCCTGGCGTTCCTGAGTAAGCGCGAGTGGGAGTGGAGCATCCGGGAGCAGGTTGCCTGGCGCGGGATACGCCGGGGACTGTCCGTAGCCCCGGCCCGGCTCCGACGGAAGGTGATCAACCGGTCGCAGGCCATGTTCTCGCCCACGGCCGTGTTCGCCGGGGATCCCGGCGCCGTCACCGCGGCGAGCCGGGAGCGCATCAGCGACGACCTCCGGGTCTCGGTGCCGCACCAGGTCGACGTCGGCGTGCTCGGCGTCGGCCAGCACACCCCGTACAGCGTGGACGCTCCGGTCAACCCGATTCTGGTGGCCTGGCAGGGGCTCGTCGGCCTGCTCGGCGCACACACCGGACGCAGCCTCGTCCGCGACGGCGGAGCGGTGATCATCTACCACCCCATGCCGAACGATTTCTCGCCGCTGCATCACCCGTCCTACGTCGACTTCTACGCCGACGTGTTGACCCGCACCGCCGACCCGGGCGATATCCGCGCAGACGTCGAACCGAAGTTCGCGGGCGACCCGTGGTACTCCCATCTGTACCGGACGAGCCAGGCGTTTCACGGCGTCCACCCGTTGCTGCTCTGGTACGAGATCCAAGCCGCCAAACAGAACTACGGCGACGTGGTCTTCGTCGGCGCCGATCGCGGTGTGATCGATCGGCTCGGGTTTCGCGCCGCCTCGACCTTGGCCGATGCCTTGGAGATCGTCTCCTCCGGCGTGGGGCGCTCGCCGTCCATCGGCTACCTGCATGCGCCTCCGCAGATCCTGGTGGACGTTTCGTGACGGGAGCGCCGCGGCCCGCGCGGCTCTGGCTGCGCACCGTTCTTCCGCCGCCCCCGCTCGAGATCATGCTGCGCAGCCGGCTGACCCTGGACATCCACGGCGCCGACGAACTGCCCGACCGGACCGAACCGGCGATGATCGTCGCCAACTTCGCGTCGCCCGCGGATCCGGCCCTGGTGCTCAGCGCGCTGCCGACCCGCTGGCGGCTCGACACGTCGGTGATCCTGCCGGAGGACACCCCTCGGTGGTGGCGCCCACCCCGGCGCACCGTCCTGCTCCGGGAGACCCTTCGGACGACACTCCACAAGACGGCGGGTGAGACGGTTGCTCGTCTACTGGACCAAGGCCGCAACGTGCTCTGCTTCCCGGAGGGCGAGCGATCGCGGGACGGGTTCTTGGCCCCGTTCCGGGTGGAGATCGCGAGGGTGGCGGTCGATCGCGACGTGCTGGTGCTTCCGGTCGGGCTGCGCGGCAGCTACGCGGCGGTACCGGAGGAGGCGCGGTGGCCGGTGAGCGGTCGGCCCCGCGTGAGCGTACGGCTGGGCACTCCTCGGCGTCCGGAGACGGGCGAATCGGCGGCGGGCTTCGCGAGCCGGTTGCACGACGAGGTGCGCCGCCTGATCGAGGAGGACGCTTCGACGTGGTGGGCGACGCAACGAAACGCCGAGAGCCCGGCGGCCGTACCTCCGAGCGCGAGTTGGAGGAGAATCTGGGAACAGACTCAGGCGTCGACGGCGGGCGGCAGAGCTCGAAGGTCCAAGATCTGGCGCTCCTGACCGGTGCGTCGGGAGGGGGGCCTCGGACCGGCGAAGGGCTGATCGTGGCGCATGTGCCGAGCGCGGAGCATCGGCTGCTTTGGCAGCCGCTCGCCCGCGCCGACCTCGACCAACTGAGCGGCCTGCTGACCGCCATCGAACATCTCGACGAGCCGATCGAGCGGCACAGCGTCGAAGAACTGTACGAACGCTTCGACGAGATCGATTCCGATCCCGAGATCGACACGATCCTCGGCCGTGACGCCGGCGGCCTGCCCGTGGCGTACGGGTGGTTGCGGCGGGTCGCGTTCGACGTCGATCCACGACGGGTCTACGTGTCCGGCGGTGTGCATCCTGGGTGGCGACGGCAAGGCATCGGTGTCTCGCTGCTGAGTTGGCAGCTCGCCGCCGCCCGCCGGTGGTACCAGAAGAGTTGGGTGGACGGCCAGGGTCCGCTGCGGATGATCTGCATCGCCGAGGACAAGCTCGCGGGGCATCGCCGCTTGTACACCAGTCTCGGCCTGGAGCCGATTCGCTGGTTCGCCGATCTCACGCACCGCTTCACGGGTTCGCTCCCCGATCCGCCGGTCCCGGACGGCATCGAGATCCTGCCCATGCGGACCGAACACCTCGAGGCTGTGCGGATGGCCCACAACGAGGCGTTCGCCGACCACTGGGGCAGCCAGCCGATCGATGCCGCGCACTGGATCGAGGAGCTGAACCGGTCGACCTCGCGGCTGGGGTGGTCCTGGATCGCGGTCGAGACCGGGACCGGTGAGGTGGTGGGCTACGTGACCAACGGATCCTACGAGCAGGACTGGCCGGCGCAGGGGTACAAGGACGGCTGGACCGACCGGCTCGGGGTGCGGCCGGCCTGGCGCCGTCGGGGCGTGGCCCGGGCCCTCCTCGCGGCGTCGATGCGGCAGCTACGCCGGGGCGGGCCTGGACGCGGCGGGCCTCGGCGTCGACACGGAGAACCCCACTGGTGCCTACGGGCTCTACGCCGAGATGGGCTTCGTCGCCACCAACACCACCGTCATGTACGCCCGCACCGAGACGCTGGAGGCAGTGTCCGCGGCGCTCGACGACGCGGAGGGGAGTAGACCGGAGGGTTAAGATCGCGGCTATGTCGGGACACTCCAAATGGGCGACCACCAAGCACAAGAAGGCGGTGGTCGACGCACGGCGGGGCAAGCTGTTCGCGAAGCTGATCAAGAACGTCGAGGTCGCTGCGCGCATGGGCGGTGGCGATCCGGCCGGCAATCCGACGCTCTACGACGCGATCCAGAAGGCCAAGAAGAGCTCGGTCCCCAACGACAACATCGACCGGGCGGTCAAACGCGGTTCCGGCGCCGAGGGCGGGGGGGCCGACTACGAGACGCTGATGTACGAGGCCTACGGTCCGGCCGGCGTCGCCCTGCTCATCGAGTGCCTCACCGACAACCGGAACCGCTCCGCCTCCGACGTCCGGGTCGCCGTCACCCGGAACGGCGGCACCATGGCCGACGCCGGCTCGGTACAGCGGATGTTCAGCCGTAAGGGCGTGGTGACCCTGCCGAAGGAGCAGGGCGGGCGAACGCTCACCGAGGACGAGGTGCTCGAGGCCACCCTGGACGCCGATCCGGAGGAGGTGCACGATCTCGGCGACAGTTTCGAGATCGTCAGCGACCCCAGTGACACGGTCCGGGTCCGTACCGCAGCGCAGGACGCCGGACTGGACTACGACTCGGCCGAGGTGGGGTTCGTGCCGGAGTACACGCAGGAGATCGACGCACCGACCGCCGAGCGGCTCTTCCGCATCATCGAGGCGCTGGAGGACTCCGACGACGTGCAGAACGTCTACGCCAACTTCGACGCCTCCGACGACGTCCTCGCCGCGGTCGGCTAGTCCTGCTCGTGCCCTGAGCTTGTCAAAGGGTCCATCCAGCTCGGCGCACAGCTTGTCGAAGGGCCCATCCGGCTCGCCGCACTGCGCCCAGGTGTCGCCGGTGCCAACGAGCTGCCGTTTACCGCCATGTGACGGACGGCGCAGCGGTCTAAGCCGATTTTGACTGCGTTGGCCGCCACATGGCGGACAACGACAAGATGACGCGACAGGAGCTGCGGCGGCACGCGGGCTGGGTCGGCGGTGAGGGCGGCTTGGCCGTGTCCTCCTCGTGCACCTCAGGGAGAGCCCGGCTTCACAATGTCCGCCGTGGTCGGAAACATCGCCTTGCTCGCACCTGACAGCCGCAGAAGTCCGCCGTGGTCGGAAAACGCCGCCTGAGCTTGGGTCCGATATCCACGGAAGTCCGCCGCGGTCGGACATTGGCACAGGCTCTGCGCGCCAGGTGAAGTTCCGTCTGGAGTGCACTGGCCGAGCCGATATCGGCGCGTGTCGGTGCCGCTGGCTGTCGGAGCAGTCGAATACCGTACGAACGTCTGTTCGATCCCGACCGACGGAGGCCGCATGCGCGTGCTGGGCATCGACCCAGGTCTGACCCGTTGCGGTCTCGGGGTGGTGGACGGTCGACCGGGCACCCAGCCACAGCTGGTCGCTGTCGACGTCGTACGCACGCCGGCCGGGCTGGACACCGCCCGGCGGCTGGTGCAGATCGAGAGCGCCATCGACGAATGGCTGCTCCGCTACCGGCCGGACGCCGTCGCCGTCGAGCGGGTCTTCGCCCAGCACAACGTGCAGACGGTGATGGGCACGGCGCAGGCGGCTGGAGTGGCGATGCTGGTGGCGGCTCGCCGCGGCTTGCCGGTGGCCCTGCACACGCCGAGCGAGGTGAAGGCCGCCATCACCGGATCGGGCCGGGCGGCCAAGGGTCAGGTGGGCACGATGGTGACGCGGATCCTGCGGCTCGACGAGACACCGACACCCGCGGACGCCGCGGATGCGCTGGCCCTCGCCATCTGTCACGTGTGGCGAGGTGCGGCCGTCTCGCGGCTGCAGGCGGCCGCCGCGGCGGCGCGAACCAGGGCAGGCGTGGTGCCGTGATCGCCCAGTTGACCGGCACCGTACTCCAGGTCGGCCCGACCTCGGCGGTGATCGAGGTGGGCGGATTCGGTGTGATCGCCCTCTGCAGTCCGGACACCACCGCCACGCTGCGGGTGGGGGAGCGCACGACACTCGCCACGTCGCTGGTGGTGAGGGAGGACTCCCTCACGCTGTACGGATTCGCCGGCCACGACGAGCGGGAGTTCTTCGAACTGCTCCAGACCGCCACCGGAGTCGGCCCGAAGCTGGCGCAGGCGGCGCTGGCCGTGCTGACACCCGACGAGTTGCGGAGCGCGATCGCGACGGAGAACCTCATGCAGTTGATGAAGGTGCCCGGCGTCGGCCGCAAGGGCGCGCAGCGGCTGGTGATCGAGCTCAAGGACAAGATCAACCTGACGCGGCTGAGCGAGGACCCGCTGCCTCACGCGACCACAGGGATCGCCGCGGCCTGGCGCGAGCAGGTGTCCCAGGGCCTCCAGGGGCTCGGCTGGTCGGCCAGAGACGCCGAGGCGGCCTGCACCGAGGTCGAGCCGATGGTCGCCGCCGATCCGGGCCTCTCCGTCTCGGTGATCATGCGTGCCGCTCTGCAGACCCTGGCCCGGAGGTGACGCCGTGACCAGACCGACCGAGGTGGGAGACGAACCGATCCAGTCGGTGAGCGGGTCGGTGGACGAGTCGGTGGCCTTGGTCCGGCCGGACGCCGACCCCGCCGAGCGAGCCGCCGAGTCGGCGCTGCGCCCAGCCACCCTCGCCGCCTTCGAGGGCCAGCCTCGGGTCAGCGACCAGCTCGGACTGCTGCTGCAGGCGGCGCGACACCGCGGGGCTGTGCCCGACCATGTCCTGCTGGCCGGACCGCCGGGGCTCGGCAAGACGACGCTGGCCATGATCATCGCGAACGAGATGTCGGCGCCGCTCCGGATCTCGAGCGGCCCGGCGATTCAGCACGCGGGGGACTTGGCGGCCATCTTGTCGGGGCTGACCGACGGCGAGGTCTTCTTCCTCGACGAGATCCATCGGATGTCACGGCCCGCCGAGGAGATGCTGTACCTCGCGATGGAGGACTTCCGGGTCGACGTGATCGTCGGCAAGGGCCCGGGCGCGACGGCGATCCCGCTGGAGATCCCACCCTTCACGCTGGTCGGCGCGACCACCCGCTCGGGACTGCTGCCCGGCCCGCTGCGGGATCGCTTCGGCTTCACCGCCCAACTCGACTTCTACGACGTCGACGCGCTGGAACAGATCGTGCTGCGCTCCGCCGCCGTCCTCGGTGCGGAGTTGGAGCGCGACGGCGCGTCCGAGATCGCCAGACGCGCCCGCGGCACCCCCCGCATCGCCAACCGTCTGCTGCGCCGGGTCCGGGACTACGCCCAGGTCCGCGCCGACGGACGGATCACCGTACCGCTGGCGCAGGCCGCGCTGGAACTGTTCGAGGTGGACGAGCTCGGGCTGGACCGCCTGGACCGGGCGGTGCTGGACGCCGTCTGCCGCCGGTTCGGCGGTGGCCCGGTCGGGTTGTCGACGCTGGCCATCTCGGTGGCCGAGGAGACCGAGACGGTCGAGGACGTCGCCGAGCCCTTCCTGGTGCGGCAGGGGTTCCTCGATGCGTACCCCGCGCGGCCGCGTGGCGACCGCCGCGGCGTGGAGCCATCTCGGCCTCTTCCCGCCCGCCGCGAACGGCGATCGACCGCCGGAGGACCCCACTCTCTTCGCCTGACGACCTGGCCGGGCCATCCGTGTCCAGCGGTTCACCCGCGTCGAGCAACCCTGATCGGCGGCCGCCGCGAGCCTCGCTGACACGAGATTTCTTCGGTGATTGGGTAGAGTACGGCGGTCGGCGCTTGCCGAATGATTCGCCGCGTCCGTACACGGTCGGACGTAACTCAACCCGGATGCTGGAGCCATGACCAACTCGCCGTTCACCACCATCGCCTTGATCCTGCTGATGGTGGTCGCGTTCTACTTCCTCATCCTCCGCCCCCAGAAGAAGCGGCAACAGGCCCAGCAGAAGACGATGAACGAGCTGAACGCCCGGCACCCGAGTGCTGCTGGGCAGTGGTCTCTTCGGCACCATCACCTGGGTCGGGAGCAAGCAGGCCATCCTCGAGGTCGCCCCCGGGGTGGAGATGACGGTGCTCAAGCAGGCCATCGCCCGTGTGGTCACCCCCGGTGATGAGTACAGCGAACCGATCGACATGGTCGACGAGCCCGACGACGAGCCGGTGGCCGTCGAGGGCACGCCGGAGACGCCGCTCAGCTGAGCCGACCTTGCCGGCCAGACCCGTCACCGACGGCAGCGACCCACCGGAACGAGATCGACGAGACCAAGCCCACGAGCGGACCGGCCCCGAGCGGACCAGCGTCGAGCGGACCAGCCACGAACTAGGGAATGACCTCAATTGGCAACACAAGGCGGTCATCCCGGCCGCATATTGATTGTGCTCGGCGTGATCGTCGCGACCCTGTTCGGCCTGATGGCGCTGTCCAACAACTGGACGCCCCGGCTCGGTCTTGACCTGCAGGGCGGCACCACCATCACGCTGACCGCCCAGAACACCAGTGGTACCGGGCAGGTCGACCCGAACAGCCTCCGGCTGGCGCAGAGCATCATCCAGAGCCGGGTCGACTCCCTCGGCGTGGGGGAGAGCGAGGTGGCTGTCTCGGGCGACAACCAGTTGATCGTGAGCGTCCCGAACGTGCAGCAGGACGAGTTGGTTGCGCTGGTGGGCCAGACGGCGGTGCTGCGCTTCCGGGCGGTCTACGCGGTGGAGCCTGTGACGCCGCCCGTGCAGCCCAGTGCCTCCCCGACGACCGCGCCCAGTTCGGCGCCGCCGACCACCAATCCCAGCGCCAACCCAGGCCCGAGCGCCAGCCCCTCGGGCAACCGGCGTCCGGCGCCGCAGCTCCCGACGGCCCCGCCGACTCCGGAAGCCCCGAGGCCCACCGCGCCCGGTGAGGGTACACCGCCCGACAAGGCCATCGACTGGCAGCCCACCGAGAAGGACCAGGCGGATTTCGCCACCTACACCTGCGACTCGAGCCGGTCCGACTTCCCCGACGTCTCCGACCAGCCGCTCTTCGCTTGCAACGTGGAGAAGACGGAGAAGTACCTGCTCGGCCCGACCCTGATCGAGGGCGACGAGCTGACCACGGCCGCCGCCGGCGTTCCGCAGAACCAGGTGCAGTGGGTCGTGAACCTCGAGTTCAACGCGACAGGCTCCGCCGCCTTCGAGGAGGCGACCGGCACCATCGCGCAGCGTCCCGAGCCGCAGAACCGCTTCGCCATCGTGCTCGACGGCGAAGTCATCTCTGCCCCGTCGGTCAGCCAGGCGATTCCCGGTGGCCGAGCGGAGATCTCCGGCAACTTCACCCAGGAGTCGGCGACCCAGCTGGCGAACGTCTTGAAGTACGGCGCCCTGCCGCTGGCGTTCGAGGTCTCCGAGGTCTCCAACGTCTCCGCCACTCTGGGTGCAGATCAGCTCCGCGCCGGCATCATCGCGGGCATCATCGGCCTGATCCTGGTCGTCGGCTTCTGCTTCCTCTACTACCGCGGCCTCGGCATCGTCGTGGTCTCTTCGCTACTCGTCGCCGCGGCGATCACGTACGCGGTGATGGTGCTGCTCGGCAGCTCGGTCGGGTTCGCGCTGAACCTGCCCGGCATCGCCGGCGCCATCGTGGCGATCGGCATCACCGCCGACAGCTTCGTCATCTACTTCGAACGAATACGCGACGAGGTACGGGACGGGCGCAGTCTGCGGACCGCCGTCGAGACCGGCTGGCGCCGAGCTCGCCAGACCGTGTTGATCGCCGACGCCGTGTCGATGTTGTCGGCCATCATCTTGTTCATCCTCGCCATCGGCGCGGTCAAGGGCTTCGCGTTCACCCTCGGGTTGACCACGCTCATCGACGTGTTGGTGGTGTTCTTGTTCACCAAGCCGCTCATGACCCTCCTGGCCCGGACCAAGTTCTTCGGCGGTGGACACCGGCTCTCGGGGCTGGATCCCGCTCACCTCGGCGTCCGGGCGCTGCCCGGCGGGCGCACGCGCCGCGGGGGAGTAAGCCCCGGCGCAGTGCCCGCGCGGGTCGCCCAGCCCGCTGAAGCAGAAGGGGGCGTCTGATGTCGCGCTTCGGACGTCTCGGCCAGCAGCTGTACACCGGTGAGGTTTCCTACGACTTCGTCGGCCGGCGCCGCCGTTGGTACATCATCTCGGCGATCCTCATCGCCGTCTCACTGCTGTCGATCTTCGGCCGCGGGATCAGCTGGGGTATCGAGTTCTCCGGGGGCGCCGACTTCCGGGCCGCCACCACGGTCAGCGAATCCACGGTGCCGGACATGCGGACCGCGCTCGAGGAGTCCGGGGTCCCGGACCTCGACGAGGCGACGATCAACACCATCGGCGGCAACGAGGTGCGGGTGCAGACCCGCACCCTGAATCCGACCACCGAGGTGCCCCTGGTCCGCGCGGCCATCGCCGAGGAAGTCGGCATTCCCAGTGACCAGGTGGCCTACAGCCTGATCGGCGCCTCCTGGGGAGCTCAGATCACCGAGCGGGCTCTGATCGCCCTCGTCGTCTTCCTCGTCTTGGTCACGTTGGTCATCTGGGCGTACTTCCGGAACTGGAAGATGTCGATCGCCGCATTGGTCGCCCTGTTGCACGACCTGATACTCACGATCGGGATCTACGCCCTGGTGGGCTTCACCGTCACTCCCGCGACGGTGATCGGTGTGCTCACCATCCTCGGCTACTCGCTCTACGACACGGTGGTGGTGTTCGACAAGGTCCGCGAGAACGTACGCGATCTGACCTCGTCCAACACCAGAACCTACAGCGAGGCGGCCAACCTGGCGCTGAACCAGGTGCTGGTCCGCTCCATCAACACGACCGTGATCGGCGTCCTGCCGGTGCTGGCCTTGCTGATCGCCGGTGCCTTCATCCTCGGTGAGGGCCCGCTCAAGGATCTGGCCCTCGCGCTGTTCGTCGGCATGATGGCGGGTGCCTACTCCTCGATCTTCATCGCAACCCCGTTGCTCGCGCAGCTCAAGGAGCGCGAGCCCGACATGCAGAAACTCGCCAAGCGGGTGGCGGCCCGCCGAGCCAAAGAGGGCGCCAAAGAAAACGCCCGTGAGCTCGGTCGCGACACGAGCGAGGAGCCCAAGCCGCGCCGATCCGTCAAGGAATCCGCCGCGGCGGCTGCCGACCCGGTACCGGCCGAGGAGCTGGAGCCGGTCGAGGACGGCCGGGAGTCGAGTGGGGCCGAGCTGGCCGAGGTGGCGCAGACGCGGGTGACGGTCTCCTCGGCGGCACCGATCGGGCCGCTGCGGCCGCTGGGTGACGGTGCGGCGAAGCGGCCGCAACCACAACACAAACCGCGCAGCCAGCGGAAGAAGTAGGGTCGTGCACCCCGTCGCCGAGCTGATCCGGGACGTACCGGACTTCCCCGAGCCGGGCGTCATGTTCCGCGACATCACTCCGCTGATCGGCAGTCCCGGGGGGTTGGCGGCCGGCGTCGAGGCGCTGCTGGAGATCTCGCCGAGGGACGTCGACGCCGTGCTGGGCATCGAGGCCCGCGGCTTCATCTTCGCGGCACCGGTGGCGCTGGCGCTGGGGGCGGGACTCGTACCCGTCCGTAAGCCCGCGAAGCTGCCGCGGGAGACGGTGTCGGTCACCTACGACCTGGAGTACGGAATCGAGACGCTGGCCGTCCACGCCGACGCGGTGCCGGCGGGGGCCCGGGTGCTCATCGTCGACGACGTGCTGGCCACCGGCGGCACCGTGGTCGCCACCGCCGGACTGGTCGAACGACTCGGCGCGGAACTGGTCGGCGTCAGCGTGCTGATCGAGTTGGACTATCTGTCCGGCCGCCAGCGCCTCGCCGAGGCCGGAGTCGACCAGCTCCTGCGCTCGGTGCTGACGCTGCAGGCGACATGAGTGAGCCGAACAGCGATCCAGGTCCGACAGGTCCGGGGTCGTAGCAACTGGACCTCGCAGGCTCTCGTCAGCCTGCCCGCTCGGACGTCGACGCCGGCCCGGGAGCTGCTCAAGCGGGCGCTGATCGCGATGGGTCTGCTGGCCATCGTCGTGAGCCTCGTCTACTTCGACCGGGACGCCTACACCGACAACTGGGACGGCAGCGTCACCCTCATCGACGCGATTTACTACGCGACGGTGACGATCACCACGACCGGCTACGGCGACATCACCCCGATCGCCCCGCACTCCCGGGTGATCAACTCCGTGCTCATCACGCCGCTGCGGATCCTGTTCCTGGTCCTGCTCGTCGGCACGACCCTGGAGGTGCTGGCCAACGAGGGACGCCGCATCATCCGCGACACCCGCTGGAGGAGACGCATGCGCAATCACGTCGTGGTGGTCGGCTTCGGGACCAAGGGCCGCAGCGCCGTCGACACCCTGCAGAACAACGGCACCAACCCGTCCCAGGTCGTGATCATCGACTCGCGTCCGCAGTCGATCGGTGAGGCCAACCTCCGTGGGTTCGCCGCGATCGAGGGCGATGCGACCCGGCGGGAGGTGCTGCGCCGGGCGGAGATCATCAAGGCACGGGAGGTGATCATCACCTTGGACCGGGACGACTCCGCGATCTTGGTCACCCTCACCGTGCGCCAGCTCAACCCCAGCGCGCACGTCGTGGTGGCCGTACGCGAGGACGACAACGCTTCGCTGGTCCGGCAGTCCGGCGCGAACGCCGTGATCACGTCATCGGAAGCCGTCGGCCGGCTCCTCGGCCTGTCGGCGGTCAGTCCCAACCTCGGCACGGTGATCGAAGATCTCCTGTCGACGAAGGAAGGGCTCGAGGTGGGCGAGCGGCAGGTGCGCAAGGACGAGGTGGGACTCTCGCCCGACGAGGTCCGCGGCGACCGGGTGATCGCCGTGGTCCGCAACAAGACCCTCCGCCGCTTCTTCGACCCGACCGTGGCCAAGCTGGAGACCGGTGACCAGGTGGTCGTGGTCCGCCACGCCCACGAAGGGGAGTAGCAGGGCACCGCGCCATTGGCGGTCGAAAGACTCGGCGCCCGGCGAGCGACGTCAGCGGAGCGCCGGGCTGGCTCTCGCCCTGGTCGGAGAGCGTGGCCGCTCTCGCGCCTGGCGCCTGCGAAACTCGGCCGTGGTCGGAGAACGTGGCCGCTCTCGCGCCTGGCGCCTGGCTCGGCAGGTCAGGGACCGGCCTCGGGCGCCTGGCCCTGCGAAACTCGGCCTGGTCGGGGAACGCGGCCTCTCTCGCGTCGGGCACCTGCGGAACGAGCGCGAGCCGGAAAACACGCAAACGGTTGCGCGGCTAGACTGGAGACTCGCCGATCGGGTGGCGTGACAAGGCGGGAGTTGGTTTGAGCGAGCCGGACACTGCGATGCGGAACTCAGCCGGTGAGGCCGAGGTGCCGACCACCGCTTCGTCCACCGCTTCGTCCACCGCTTCGTCGACGGCTCCGACCGCTTCGTCCGGTACTCCCCCCGCCACGGCTGGTCGACGGGCCACGGCCGCCAGCCGAGCCGCCAGTGTGGGCCAGCAGGTCGTGCCGTCGCCGTCCATCCCGGCCCGCACGGCCCCGGTGTCGGAACCGCCGCGGGTTCGGATGCGCCAGCGGATCGCGCGGCTCGGTAGCACCCGGCCCCAGACGCCGGTCCTCGACCCGCTCTTCACCGTCATCCGGGCCAACCATCCGAAGGCCGACCTCGCCCAGATCGAGCGGGCGTACCGGACCGCCGAGAAGCACCATCGCGGCCAGACCCGGCGCAGCGGCGACGCCTACATCACCCACCCGCTGGCCGTCACCACGATTCTCGCCGAACTGGGCATGACCGAGTCCACGTTGTGCGCCGCCCTCCTCCACGACACGATCGAGGACACCGTCGTACACGCTCCAGCAGCTGACCCGCGACTTCGGTGATGAGATCGCGCTGCTGGTCGACGGCTGCACCAAGCTCGACAAGGTCAAGTACGGGGATTCGGCCAAGTCCGAGACCATCCGCAAGATGGTCATCGCCATGGCCCGGGACATCCGGGTGCTGGTGATCAAGCTGGCCGATCGGCTGCACAACATGCGGACCCTGCACTACCTCCGGCCGGACAAGCAGTCTCGGATCGCGCAGGAGACCCTGGAGATCTTCGCCCCGCTGGCCCACCGTCTGGGCATGAACGCGATCAAGTGGGAACTGGAGGATCTCTCCTTCGCCACGTTGCACCCCAAGGTGTACGACGAGATCGTCCGCATGGTGGCCGGCGCCGCCCCCGAGCGGGACGAGTTCTTGTCCTCGGTGATCGAACAGGTGCAGGGCGACCTGAAGTCGGCCAAGATCAAGGCCACGGTGACCGGCCGGCCGAAGCACTACTACTCGATCTACCAGAAGATGGTGGTCCGCGGCCGGGACTTCGCCGAGATCTTCGATCTGGTCGGGTTGCGGATCCTGGTCGAGTCGCCGCGGGACTGTTACGCCGCCCTCGGCGTCATGCACGTCCGCTGGAACCCCCTGCCCGGGCGGTTCAAGGACTACATCGCGATGCCGAAGTTCAACATGTACCAGTCCCTGCACACCACGGTGCTCGGTCCCGAAGGCCACCCGGTCGAGCTGCAGATCCGGACCGACGAGATGCACCGCCGGGCCGAGTTCGGCGTGGCGGCGCACTGGAAGTACAAGGAGGGCAAGGGCGCCCCCGGTGCCCGTCAAGGGTGGCGACGCCGGCGATCTCGTCTGGGTGCGCCAGCTCTGGGACTGGCAGCGCGAGACGGCCGATCCGAGCGAATTCCTGGACGATCTGCGGTTCGAGATCAACTCGACCGAGGTCTACGCCTTCACCCCGCGTGGCGACATCATCTCCTTGCCGCAGGGCTCGACCCCGGTCGACTTCGCGTACGCGATCCACACCGAGGTCGGCAACGCCACCATCGGCGCCCGGGTCAACAGTCGGCTGGTGCCGCTGGAGTCGGCGCTCAGCAACGGCGACGTCGTCGAGATCTTCACCTCCAAGGCCGAAGGCGCCGGACCGAGCCGGGACTGGCTGGGCTTCGTCCGCAGCCCGCGCGCGCGCAGCAAGATCCGGCACCACTTCACCCGCGAGCGGCGCGAGGAGTCCATCGAGGCCGGCAAGGATGCCCTGGCCCGGCAGATGCGCAAGGGCGGCCTGCCGCTGCAGCGGCTGCTCACCCTGGAGCACCTGACGGCGGTCGCCGGGTACTTCAAGTTGCCCGACGTCTCCACCCTCTACGCCGCGGTCGGCGAGGGCAACGTCGGTGCCCAGGCCGTCATCAACCGGCTGATCAACGTCGAGGGGGGCGAGGACGCCACCGCGGACGAGACCAGCGAGGACCAGGTCGTCACCGGTCGACGTCGCCGCAAGACCGACTCGTCCGACACCGGTATCGAGGTCGTCGGTGCCAGCGACCTGTGGGTGAAGCTGGCCAAGTGCTGCACGCCGGTGCCCGGTGACGGCATTCTCGGCTTCGTCACCCGCGGGGCCGGGGTCTCGGTCCACCGGAATGACTGCGTCAACGCCGCCAACCTACGCACCGAGCACGAACGGTTGGTCGAAGTCACCTGGGCGCCGACCTCGAAGAGTTCCTTCCTCGTCGCCATCCAGGTCGAGGCGCTGGACCGCAACCGGCTGCTCTCCGACATCACCCGGTCGCTCTCCGACCAGCACGTCAACATCCTCTCGGCCGCGCTGAACACGACGAAGGACCGCATCTGCAAGGTGAAGTTCACCTTCGAGACCGCCGACCCGACCCACTTGGACCACGTCCTGCGGGCCGTCCGGCAGGTCCCGGCGGTGTTCGACGTGTACCGCGTCAACCAGTGACGGGACCGATACCGCCAGTTCAGCCGGGCCCGTACCCACCAGGCCCGTACCCACCGGCCCGTACCCACCAGGCCCGTACCCACCAGGCCCGTACCCACCGGGCGCAGCTACCGACCCGGCGCGCAACCCGGACCGCCCTGGCATCCGCCGCCACCACGGCCTCCCAGGCCGACCTGGCTGATCGTCTGATCACCCTCGGGGCGGTCGGGCTGGGGTTCGGGCTGATCGTCGCCTTCGCCTACTTCGTCTATCCGACGCAGATCGAGAGCGTCGAGGAAGGCGACTGCGTCAGCTTCGCGGAGGCGAAGGAGTCGTTCGCGCCGGCCGACTGCGCCTCAACCGACGCGGACTACCGCGTCTACCGCATCATCGGTTACAACGACGCCTCCGACCAGTGCGTCGACGTGCCCGGCGTGACCAAGACGTACGAGCTGAGCACCGAGACCCTGTGCATCGGGGACAAGGACGCCGATCTCGCGGCCTCGATCAACGGGATCACGGTCGGTGAGTGTGTGAAGCTGGCCTCCGGCGCCGACCAGAACGCGCAGAAGAGCCCGTGCGCGAAGGGGACCTATCCGGTGATTCTGGTGCTAAGGACCAGCCCAAGACGATCATGCCCAAAGAGCTTTCCCAAAGATGCCTCGACCAGGGCGCCGACGGCACGAGCTACGCATACGCCTGGGGTCTCGACGTCGACAGCACGCCGATCGGCGGCAAGTGGGACCGGGTCCTCTGCCTGGGACCGGAGCGCTAGCGATCCAACGGCTCACAAGCCGTAAGGCTCGATCAGCTTCAGCCGCCAGCCCTGACTCCACAGGGTGGCGTAGCGGGCCTCCAACTCGTGCGGCGTCGCGGCCGGCAGCTGGATCTCGGCGCTGGATGACCGGGTCCACACGGCCGTGATGCGGCGGCGACCGCGGGAGGAGTACGGCGCCAGGAACTTCAAGCGCCAGCCCTGCGACCCACAGCCGCTCGTAGCGGGCCTGGTAGACCACCTCGCTGAGACCGTGCGCGACGATCTCGGGCGCGACGCTCGGCTGCCAGAGAGCGGTGTAGCGGGGTGCGGCTTCGACCGCGTCCTCGTGGACCGACAATGACTTCAGCCGCCAGCCCTGAGTCGCGAGCTCCTGGTGGCGAGAGGAGAACTCGGCCAGCGAGACGCCGTAGACCTGCCGCTCGGGCGTGAGACTCGGTTCCCACATGGCCGTGTAGCCGGTGAACGTGTCCGCACCGTGCCGGACCGCATGGGAGTTCACCGTCGTGAGCCGCCAGCCCTGATCCCAGAGCCGCTCGTACCGCTCGGTCAGCTTGCCAGCGGCACTCCGTACACGCTGATCTCGGAGCGCAGTGACCGCTTCCACGTCGCGGTGTACCGCGGACCGTCCGCGTGAGACTCACCGCGCAGGTGTCGAAGTCGCCAGCCGGCCGTCCACAGCTCGGCGTAGCCGGCACGGAGCTCGTCCTCGGTCGCCGAGAGCACGCGTTGTTCCTCGGCTGTGCTGCGGCGGAAGGCTACGGCGTAGCGACTCTCGGTGCCGGGATCGGCGGCACTCGGTGCGTCCAGGTCGAACCTGTCCAGGGTGGTCATGCTGGATCTCCTCGGTGACGGTCACGCCGCGCTTTCGTCGCGCGGTGTACACAGTCGACCGCAAGACATCTCCGGCTCAGATCCGTAGTCGGTACCGAAATAGCCGGCTCGCGCTACCGAGGAGGCTCAGGATTTCTTCTTCTTCTTCTTCTTCTTCTTCTTGGCGCCCTTCTTGCCCAGCTCGGATTGAGCTGCGGAGGACTTCCGCGGATTCGACTTGCCCTCCTTTGCCGCCTTCGCGTTGGCCTTCCGCGCCGTCGCGCTGCCCTTGCCCACCTTGCTCGCCACTGTCCACTCCTCAACCGCCGAAATCGCTGGCGGCTCGTCGAGCCTGCTCCAGCCACTCACGGTACGTGGCGGCGGACTGGCTGGCCTGCTGGGCTGCGGCTGCGTCGCCGCGGGCCTCCGCCTTCGCGGCCTTCTCCTCCAGCGCGGCGATCTGAGCCTCGAGCTTGGCGGCGGTGTCCTCGGCGCGGGCACGGGCCTCCGGGTTGTTGCGGCGCCACCGGTCCTCCTCGGCCTCCTTCACGGCCCTTTCCACCGTTCGCAGCCGCGTGTCGAAAGGCTTGATCAGGTCGCGCGGCACCTTGCCGATGGCGGCCCACCGGGTCAGCACGTCGCGGAACGCGATCCGGGCGGCCACCGGGTCACGGACCGGCAGCAGCCGTTCCGCCTCGACCAGCAGCGCCTCCTTGGCGTCGGCGTTGGCGCGGAACTCGGTGTCCTGCTCGCTCTGCGCCGCCTGGCGGGCACCGAAGAAGGTGTCCTGCGCCGCCCGGAAGCGTTTCCAGAGATCGTCGTCGACGGCGCGGGGCGCCGGTCCCGGCCGCCTTCCAGCGGGTCATCAGATCCCGGTACGCCCCGGTGGTCGGACCCCAGTCCGTGGAGGAGGCCAGGGCCTCGGCCTCGGTGACCAACTGCTCTTTGGCGGCCCGGGCGGTCTCCCGCTCGCCCGCCTGCTTGGCGAACTGGGACTTGCGCCGCCGGGTGTAGGTCGTCCGTGCCGCCGAGAAGCGGTGCCACAACTCGTCGTCGGTGGCTCGATCCAGCCGCGGCAGGGACTTCCACTCGTCCAGCAGGGACCGGAACCGGTTGACGCCGCCCCGCCAGTCGGTGCCGACGGCGAGCCGCTCGGCCTCCTCGACGAATCTGATCTTGATGGCCTTGGTCTCTTCGCCGACCCGGGCCCGTTCGGCCTTACGCGCGGCGCGCTGCTCCGCCACGACCGGCATCAAGCGCCTCGAGCCGAGCGTTCAGGCCGTCGAGATCGCCGACCGCGTGGGCGTCGGTGATCGCGCCGCGGACCGTACGGATCGACGCCATCGCGTCGTCGGGGGAGAGGGCGCCGGAACGGATCCTGGTGTCCAGAAGGGAGACCTCGAGCTCGAGTGCCTCGAAGCGACGGGTGAAGAACGCCAGGGCCTCCTCGGCCGGCACATCGGGGACCTGACCGACGCTCCGCTCGCCGGTCGCCGTACGGACCCAGACGGTCCCGTCGGGATCCACGCGACCGAATGCGGCGGGACCGGCGGGTTCGGACCCTGCATCGGACATGAGCTCAATCCTGCCCGATAATGTCGCGATCGTGTTCCTGGCCTCGTTTCCCGCCGGCCCGTGGCAGACCAATTGTTACGTCGTCGCGGCCGCGGACCGGGAGGAGTGTCTGATCATCGACCCCGGATTCGAGGCCGGACCCGCCATCGCCGACGTCGTGACCGAGCATCACCTCAGGCCGGTTGCGGTGGTCTTGACCCACGGTCATCTCGATCACTTCTTCTCGGTCACGCCGGTGTGCGCGTCCTACGCCTCGAGCTGCTGGATCCACGGTCGCGGATCGAGCTTTGCTGACCGAGCCCTGGCGGGCGATGGGACCGGACACGAAGGCCATGGTGGAGCAGCTAACCGGCGGAACGGCCAGCTTCGTCGAGCCCGACGACGTACACGAGATGGTCGACGGTTCCCGTCTGGACCTGGCCGGACTCGTGCTCGACGTGCTGCACGCACCCGGTCATACGCCGGGGTCGGTGATGTATCAGACCGACTATCCCGAGGACGAGATCGACTCCGTGGTGTTCTCCGGCGACGTCTTGTTCGCCGGCTCGATCGGCCGAACCGATCTGCCCGGCGGAAATCACGCCGACATGCTGACCAGTCTGCGCACGAAGGTGCTGCCGCTCCCGGACACGGCGGTGGTGCTGCCCGGGCACGGTCCGCAGACGACGGTGGCCAGGGAGCGTACGCACAACCCGTACCTGCGGCCGGCGGCGCTCGGGTAGCTGCGGTTCGCCAACGTCTTCTTCTCAGCCGGCCGAGATCCGCACCGTGCAGAATCCGTTCGCCAGGGAGACCAGTGGGCGACCCTCGGTCTGCACGATGAGACTTTGCCCGGCGGTCAGGAACCTTCCGAAGTCGACGGTGTCGCCGGACTTGTGGTCGATCAGGGGCTCAGGCGCGCTCGTCTGCGGTTCGTTCTCTACGCTCGTCCAGGAGAGCGGTCATATTCTTCTCAGCCAGCTCCTTCAGTTCGTTGAGTTTGTGATGCAGTTCGGAGGGCGTACCCAGGTGCAGGTCGAGCACGACCAGCTTGCGTTGCTTGCCGCTCAGCTGCTGGTACTCGACGATGTGACTCATGCGGGGAAAGGTGTTGATCATGACGACGTCCGGGACGAGTCGGTCGATCAGCCGGCCCCAGGCGGTGTCGATCCGTGGCAATGCGGTGCCGTCGCGCTGAGCCTTCAGATAGTTGACCTTCTGGTCGAACCGCTTGAACGCCATCAGGGTGAGGATCACCGAGAGGCCGGTGAGGATCAGGCAGCCGATGAGAATGTAGTCGAACGCCGGACGGGGCAGGCTCGATACCGCCCACAAGGTCGCGGGATCGAGGACGTAGATGAGCACCATGCCGAGGACCCCCCAGTAGATCGCGAACTCCAGACAGATCCGGCCCTGCAGGTTGAACGGCTTTTTGCTGTAGTCCCAGAACACCGTCCCGAAGAGCTTCTCCATCGCGTAGCTGCCGATGTACTCCAGAATCGTGCAGACGACCAGACTCACGATGAAAAGCAGGATCGGGTTGGATATCCACTCCTCCAAGAACAGGCTCACCGCGATCCCACCCAGGCCGTAGATCGGGCTCAGCGGCAGATAGAGCAGACCGCACCGAGACTCGATGACGCCCTTGTACTCCCGCGCGTAGCAGAAGATCATCTCGACGATCACGCCGTAGAAGCTGTAGATCAGGAACAGCCACAGTGCCTGGTACATGAACTCGCCGGCGTCCGAGCTGAACATGGCATCGACTCCTTTGCCTCGATCTGGTTGAGTCCCGCTCGACTCTGACCGGGTGGCCACGAGTGTCGCGAATGTGGGGAGGGGACAGCAAGCGGGGCGGTCTCACGATCAGGAGGATCCGGGGGTTTGCAGGCGGCTCGAACCCCGCGTAGCTCCTGCTGGCACCGTCCGAGAGCCGCCCGGTCCTGGACCGCTCGCGGCGGGCATGCCGCGCGGGCACCTAAGATCGAGCCCCGTGAGTCGTCCCCGCCCACTGTCCGGATTCCCGGAGTACACCCCGGAAGAACGGATCATCGAACAGCACGTGATCGACCGGCTGCGGGAGAGCTTCGAACTGTACGGATTCAGCTCGATCGAAACCCGGGCCGTGGAGCCGCTGGAGCGGCTGGCCAAGCAGGGCGAGATCGACAAGGAGGTCTACGCGGTCACGCGGCTGCAGGCCGGTCCCGGTGCGACCGCGGAACTCGGGCTCCATTTCGATCTGACCGTTCCCTTTGCCCGGTACGTCCTCGAGCACGCCGGTCGGCTCCATTTTCCGTTCCGCCGGTACCAGATCCAGAAGGTCTGGCGTGGGGAGCGCCCGCAGGAGGGCCGGTTCCGGGAGTTCACCCAGGCTGACATCGACATCGTGGACGAGAACACCCTCGCCTCCCACCACGACATCGAGCTTCCGCTGGTCACCCTGGCCGCCCTGGAACGGCTGCACGTCGACCTCGGCGTGCCGCCGGTGCTGATGCGGGTCAGCAACCGCATCCTGGCCCAGGGGTTCTACGCCGGACTGGACATCGACGATCCGCTGCCCGTGCTGCGGCACGTCGACAAACTGGACAAGATCGGGCCGGACCGGGTCCGCACGCTGCTGGCCGAGGACGCCGGCCTGACCGCCACCCAGGCCGACGCCTGTCTGGCCCTGGCCCAGATCTCGGCACCCGACGAGTCCTTCGTCGACCGGGTCGCCGCGCTCGGCGTGCGTCACCCGCAGCTCGACGAGGGCGTCGCAATGTTGGCCGAGCTGGTCCGTACCGCCAACCGGAGCGTGCCCGGCCGGATCGTGGCCGACCTGCGGATCGCCCGCGGGCTGGACTACTACACGGGAACGGTGTACGAAACCGAACTGGTCGGCTTCGAGTCCTGGGGTGCGATCGCCTCCGGCGGACGCTACGACTCGCTCGCCAGCGACGGGCGCACCACGTATCCCGGGGTGGGACTCTCGATCGGTGTGACTCGGTTGCTCGCCCCGCTGCTGAGCCGGGAGCTGCTGGTCGCCTCGCGCCGGGTCCCGACCGCGGTGCTCGTGGCCGTGGAAAGTGAGGATCACCGGCCGGACGCGGTCGCGGTCGCCGAGAAGCTTCGCGCCCGCGGGATCGCGACGGAGGTATCAGCGCGCGCGGACCGGTATGGCCGCCAGATCCGCTACGCCGATCGGCGCGGGATACCGTACGTGTGGTTCGGGCGGGCTCCCGTCAGCGAGGTCAAAGACATCCGTACGGGGGAGCAGGTGCCGGCCGACGCCGGCCGGTGGAGCCCGCCGAGTGAGGATCTCCGACCACAGATTCGAGCGGCCCGCCCGGACACGCGCCCGAGCCTGCCGGACACGGACCGCTGAGCACGGAAGGATGGGGCAGGTGAGCCGATTGTTGGTGCGCGCCCACAAGAGTCCGTTCAAGGCGGCCTCAGCCAAGAAGGTCATCGCCAGGAACACCTTCGGCAGCAACGTGGGCAATCTCGTGTTCGCGCAGGCCGCGATCCGGTTGCTGTCGACCGCCGATACCACGATCAAGACCTCCGGGATGATCGGCAAGTCGGCTGCCCTCGTCAACGCGGAGTTCGACCACGTCGTCATCCCGCTCGCGAATGCCTTCCGGCCCAACTACGAAGCCTCGCTCGACGGCCTCTCCGACCTCCTCGAGAAGCTCAAGATTCCGGTGACCGTAGTGGGGGTCGGTGCGCAGGCCAACATCGAGGGGCGACGGGGCCGGCGCGGGCAGGCGCTGGGGCCCGCGGTGCAGCGCTTCGCCCGAGCCGTCCTCGAGCGGTCTCCCTCGATCGGCGTGCGTGGCGACTTCACCAAGGAGTACCTGCTCGACCTCGGCTTCGCCGACGACCAGATCGACATCATCGGCTGCCCCTCGATGTTCATGAACGGCCCGTCCCTGGAACCCACCCGGCGGGTCGAGTCGCTGCGGACCGACTCCCGGATCGCCCTGAACATCTCGCCCTACCTGGCTGACATGGGGCCGGTGTCGATCGACCTGGCGGAACGCTTCCCCAACCTGTACTACATCCCGCAGGACCTACGCACCCTCAACCTGATGGTGCGGGGGACTTATCCGGAGGGCGAGACGCGAGCCAAGGTGGAGAGCGGAGTCCCGATCTACCTCGACCATCCCCTCGTGGCCTCGGATCGAATCCGGTTCTGTCTCGATCCCAAGACCTGGTTCGACCACCTCGCCACGTACGAGTTCTCGTTCGGCACCCGGATCCACGGCAACATCGCGGCCGTCCTCGCCGGGACGCCGGCGGTCGTGCTCGCGCACGACTCACGGACGCTCGAACTCGCGACGTACCACAAGATCCCGCACCGGGAGCTGCCGATCGCTCGACGGCCGAGTCGATCCGATCGAGCTGCTACGCCGAATCGGAATGGGACTCGATGCACGCAGACGCACCCGGAGCTCTGGGAGCGCTTCGCCGCGTTCCTGGCCCGGCACGATCTGCGGCACGTCTTCCTGCCCGGTGAGGATCCGCAGGCGTTCGCCGATCGGCTGGCCACCACGAAGTTTCCACCGCCCGTCGGCACGCTGATGGGTCTGCCGCCCGCGGAGCTGTACGCGATGAAGCGGGAGCTGGAGTCGCTCCGGTCCCACTCGGTCCGTCCGCAGGTGAGCACCGTACGGACCCGCGTGCGCAAGCTGGTGGGCCGTTTACGCTGAGCCGCCACCCGCATCTCCGAGGTCGTTGTCGACCTCGGAGGTGCTGCGACGTCGGCTGGCGACGCAGCGACTGACGACCGCGGGTCTGGCGACCGCGGCCGACGTGGTGGCTCTGCTGGGTTGCGTGCAGTCCCAGGAGTGGGCCCACGGGTTCTGGTCGCTGGGGCTGCGGACGGCCGAGCGTCTCGGCTACGCCGACGTACAGCAGGAGTTCGACGCCGGTGACTTCCTGCGCACCCACATCCTCCGCCCCACCTGGCACTATGTGACGCCGGAGGACATCGGCTGGATCCTGGCGGCGACGTCGGCGCGGGTCCACCAGCGCAACGACGGGATGTACCGACAGACGGGGCTGGACCAGGCCACCCGGGACCGGGCCGCCGAGCTGATCGATGGACGCGACTGCGGGGCGGGCGACCCTCACCCGAGCCGAGATCGCGGCGCTGCTTCGGCGATCACGGGATCCCGGCCGACGGCATGCGGCTGGCCTACGTGATCATGTCCGCCGAACTGGACGGGCTGATCGCCAGCGGACCGCTGCGCGGGGCCCAGCACACCTACGTCCGGCTGGACGAACGGCTGGCGGGGCGGCGGGTTCGCCAACCCGAGGATCCGGTCGCCGAGTTGTTGTTCCGGTTCCTGGCCGGGCACGGGCCGGCGACCCTGGCCGACTTCACGCGCTGGTCCTCGGTGACCCTGGCCGATGCCCAGACCGCGGTGGAGGAGATCCGGGATCGGTTGACCTCGGCGGAGGTGGACGGGCTCACCGTCTGGTGGTCAGCGGACGCTCCCGAGCCGGCGGTCGGCGCCGGCCGCGCGTTCCTGGTGCCGCTGTACGACGAGCTGACCCTGAGCTATCCCAAGATCAACTTCTCGCCGGCGGCGGGTCACCCGCATCCGCCGGGCGAAGACCTGTTCCGCGGCTCGGTGATCATCGACGATCGCAACGCCGGGTTGTGGAAGCGGACGGTGCGCGGCCGGCGGGTGCAGATCGAGCTCGACCTGGCGACGAGTTGCTCGACGAGCGACCACGAGGCCGCCCGGGAGGCGGCGGAGGATCTCGCACACTTTCTCGGCCGAGAACTGGTCGAATAGGGTCGAATAGGACCGTGACCCCCACCCTGCACCACACCGTTCTGGCCACCGCCGAGAGCGAGGCGTTCGGCTCGCTGCGCAAGCGGCCGAGCTCCCGGGCCGAGCGGTTCGCGATGGGCAAGGCGCTGCGGAAGCGGGTGCCGCGCAAGTCGCTGGGCCAGTGGGAGGCGCCGGCCGATCGCCCCGATCCCGATCGCCCTCATCCAGGAGTCGCACGAGGGTCGATTGGCCGAGTTGGTGCCGGTCCGGGTCAGCCGCATGATCAGCTCCCCGTACGGGTTCCTCCGCGGCACCGCGATCGTGATGGCCGCCGACGTCGCCGGCCTCCCGGCGACCGGGATCACCCCCGTCGTCTGCGGTGACTCCCACCTCGGGCAACTTCGGCTTCTACGCCTCGCCCGAGGCGCGAACTGGTCATCGATCTCAACGACTTCGACGAGGCCCACCCCGGGGCGTGGGAGTGGGATCTCCGCCGCCTGGTGGCCAGCATCTGGGTGGCCGGCCGCGAGAACTCCGCGAGCGAGGAGCAGTGCGCGGCGGCGGTCAGCTCGTGCGTGGCCGCCTACTCCGACGAGCTCGGGTTCCTGGCCGAGCAGCCGCTGCTGATGCGCTCCTACAACCGGCTGGACGTCGAGCGACTGCACGAGACCGCGACCGAGAAGACGCTGCGCGCCGAGATCGCCCGTTCGGCCAAGCGGGCCCGGAACCGTACCAGCGACCGCGCGCTGCCGCGCTTCACCCGCGAGCACGAGGGCCGGCGGCAGATCGTGGACGAGCCGCCGTTGATCACCCACATCCCCGCCGAGGACGGCGAGCTGATCGCGGCCGCGCTCGACGAGTACCTGGCGACCTTGGCGCCGCACTGGCGGCGGGTGCTTGGCGGATACACGCTGGTGGACATCGCCCACAAGGTGGTGGGGGTCGGCAGTGTGGGACTGCGGGCGTACGTGGCTCTGCTGGAGGGCAGCAGTCCCGACGATGTGTTGTTCCTGCAGTTGAAGGAGGCCCGGCGCTCGGTGCTGGCCAAGTACGTGCACGGCGACTCCGCCTGGCACGCGCATCAGGGGCAGCGGGTGGTGGAGTACCAGCAGGCCCTGCAGACGGTCAGCGATCCGCTGCTGGGGTGGACCACGGTGGCCGACCGGCAGTACTACGTCCGCCAGTTCCGCAACATGAAGGGCACCATCCCGCTCGACGCGATCGACTCGGCCGCCCTCGCCGACTACGCGGGAATCGTCGGCCACCTGCTCGCCAAGGGCCACGCCCGGACCAGCGGTGCGTCCATGATCGCCGGCTACGTCGGCGGCTCGGACAAGGTGGAACGCGCCATGTGCCGGTTCGCCCGCGCCTACGCCGACCAGACCGAGGCCGACCACGAGCACCTGCTCAAGGCCGTCCGTCGTGGCGACCTACCCGTCCTCGAAGGCGCGCTGGACAAGGTGGGTTCCGCGTTTCGCCCCTGAGTCCCCGAAGATTCCCATGCATGCATGGGAATCCGGCACTTCGCATGGGGTATTCACCATGTAAGGCGCACGTTTCCCGTGTTAAGTGGCGCGTCGTTCCTTTCCGAGCTCGGGGAACTACTGCGTGGACGCCGTACGCGGGACCCGAAGGCGTGCCGGATGGCGCGACCCGAGACCCGCCGACCCGTCAGTTCTGCGGCGACACGCCGCCCAAAGCGCCGAAGATGTGACGGGTGGCGGGATCAGGAGCGGCGCCCGGGGCGCCAGAGGTAGACCAGACCGATGCCGATCAGGGCCAGAAGACCGAGGCCGCCGACACCGGCGATGATCAGGCCGCGGGTGAGGGTGGCGTCGGTGCCGGTGGCCCGTTCCTCCCGGTCCGAGGCGCCGGGCCGAGGCTCGGTGCCGGCACCGAGGCTCCGCGGCGCCGAGGAGGTGGGCAGGTTTCCGCTGCACACGGTCGTACGGAGACGGAAGAGCGCGTCCGAGCCGCGGCCCTCGACCGCGTCGACGGCGAAGATCACCCAGTTGCTGCCCGGTTGGGGCGTCAGCCCGCACGCGGCGGGATCGGGCGCCGACGCAACCACCTGCTCGGCGTACACGGTGCCCTTGAAGACCCGCTCGACGGAGAAGCGGATGTCGGCACGGCGGTCGGTCCGGGAACCGACCTCGTCCACCCGCAGCACCGTGCCGACGAAGACGGCGTCCGCCTGTTCGTACGCGCGCCCGGTGCTGATACCCGTGCAGTCGCAGGCCGCCGCCCGCTGCGGGTTGACCGCGACCGAGAGCGCCACCAGCCCGAGGGCGAGCAGAGCGAGGCACAGCCGACGCATGTACCAGTTCTACCTGACCTGGCAATCCTGCTCGGGGAATCTAGGCCTGGTACGCCGCAGCCTGGATCCGGTACAGCTCGGCGTAGGCGCCGCCCGCCCCGAGCAGGTCGTCGTGACTGCCCGACCTCGACCAGCCGGGACCCGTCCAGCACCACGATCAGATCGGCGGAGCGCACCGTGCTGAAGCGGTGGCAGACCAAGATCGTGATGCCGCCGACCTTCGTGCTGTGCGCGGCCTCGGCGTAGCGCTCGAACAGCTCGTGCTCGGTCTCGGCGTCCAGCGCCGCGGTCGGCTCGTCCAAGATCATCAGCAGCGGCTCGGTGCGCATGTAGCCGCGGGCGAGGGCGAGCTTCTGCCACTGCCCGAAGCTCAGCTCCTGTCCGCCGGGCCAGGTCGGGCCGAGCTGGGTGTCCAAGCCTTCGGGGAGACGTTCGACGACGTCGCGGGCGCCGGCCCGCCGAACGGCTTCGCGCACGGTGGCCCGGTCGTCGAGGTGCTCGAGGTCGCCGAGCCCGACACTGCGTTGGGCGGCGAACTCGAAGCGGAAGAAGTCCTGGAACGCTCCGGTGAGCCGCTCCCGCCAGTCGTTGGCGGGCATCCGGGCGAGCGGCGCGTCGTCGGCGTAGATCGCCCCGGCGCTCGGCTCGTACATCTTCGCCAGCAGCTTGACCAGGGTGGACTTGCCGGCGCCGTTCTCGCCGACGACGGCGACGACCGTACCGGGCGGGATGGTGAGGCTGACGTCGGCGAGCGCCGGCCGGTCGGTGCCCGGGTAGGCGAACGACACCTGGTCGAGCCGGAGCCCGCGCTCCAGCCGGTCCGGGACGGCGACGTCGGCGGTGGCCTGCTGAGCGGCGGCGTAGGTCTCCAACCAGACGAGCCGGCGCGAACCGTCCAGCCAGACGCCGCGCAGGAAGCCGATCTCGCCCATGGTCGCGCCCGACGTAGGACGAGAGCCGGGCACCGGCGGCCAGGATCAGCAGAACGGCGGCCGGGCCCGCCGCGAGGCCGACGGCCACGTACACGACGGCCGCCACGTAGCCGAGTCCGAAGATCGCCCAGGCGACCACGTGCGTTGCCGCCGTCACCCAGCGGGCGCGGGCCACCGGAGCGAACCAGAGGCTCCACTCCGTACGGCGACGCGCCGGCAGCTCGGCGCCGATGCCGGTGACGCGGACCTCCTTGCCGGGCGGCGCGCTGGTGCCGAGGGCGAAGAGGTGCTCGGCCAGCCGGCTGTGCCGGGCGTACCGCTCCTCGACGGCCCGCTCGACCGCCGGCCGCCAGGTCGAGCTCAGCACGGGTGGCACCGCGAACACGACGAGCAGGATCAGCAGCGGCGAGATGCTGGCCAGGAGCGCGACGGTGACCCCGACGCGCACGATCCAGCCGATCGTGCTGAGCAGCGACATGTACATGTGGTCGAGCACGAACACCTGGGTGCGCAGGACGGCGAGCCGGTCGAGGTAGTCGCTGCGCTCGTGGTGCTCCAGCCCGACGACACTCGCCTGGAGCCGCGCGATGTGGGTCTCCAGCGCGATCGTCACCCGGTCGCGGAACCGCCGGGTGAGGCGGTCGCTCAGGACCGTGAGCAACCAGGTCAGCGTGC
This sequence comes from uncultured Actinomycetota bacterium, assembly GCA_963789345.1. Lineage (GTDB taxonomy): Bacteria > Actinomycetota > Actinomycetes > Propionibacteriales > Propionibacteriaceae > Microlunatus. Next base: position 389,090 of record CAWBKR010000007.1, read on the forward strand.
CCGAGACGGCGATCGCGCCGACCATCACCCACACCAGCGTCGTGTCGCCGGCGATGAGGGCTCCGCCGAGCACGGCGAGCCAGAGGGCGAAGAACGCGTCCGGCAGCGCGGCGAGGAGAGTCAGCGCCACCACGGCGACGACCAGGCGCGGCTCGTGGGTGTAGCCGAGGCGGCAGAGCCGCCACATCGACGACCAGGCGGGCGGGAGTGGCTCGGTCGCGGACGTCGTCTTGGTCGCCGCTTCAGGAGAGGACATCGAACAACGCCCCCTCTTCGTCCATCGTGGCCGCGAACCGCCGCGCCTGCAGGTCGAACATCGTGCGGTAACGGCCACCCAGGGCCATCAGCTCGTCGTGAGCGCCGAGCTCGATCACCCGGCCGTGCTCGAGGACGCAGATCCGGTCCGCGTGCCGCACCGTCGAGAACCGGTGGGAGATGAGGATCGTGGTGACGTCGGCGGTCGCCCGCAGCAGCCGGTCGAAGACCTCCGCCTCGCCCCGTACGTCGAGCTGGGCCGTCGGCTCGTCGAGCAGCACCAGCTGCGCACCGCGCCGCACCGCGCACAGCGCCCGGGCCAGCGCGACGCGCTGCCACTGACCGCCGGACAGGTCGGTGCCGCCCGGGTAGCCCTTGGCCAGGACCGTGTCGAGCTCGGCCACCACGCCGGTGGGCGGGTGGCGCCGGCGTCGGCGAGCGCCGTCCGTACGTCGTCGTCGGTCGCCAGCCGGGCCGGGTCGACGTTGTCGCGGAGGCTGAGCTCGAACCGGACGAAGTCCTGGAAGACGGCGGTGAGCTCCCGCCGCCAGGCCGGCAGGTCGAGGTCCCGCAGGTCGAGGCCTTCTCCCGGCCTTGACCTCGATGGCGCCGGTGTCGGGGTCGTAGAGCCGGCAGAGCAGCTTGGCCAGGGTGGTCTTGCCGGCGCCGTTCTGGCCGACGATGGCGAGCGAGGTGCCGGCGGGCACGGTGAGGTCGAGCCCGGTGAAGATGGGCCGCTCGCTGCCGGGGTAGCGGAAGCCCACGTCGCGGAGGACCAGCTCGCGGCGCGGCCGCGGAGGCGCGGCGGAGCCCAGCGGGCAGCGCTCCGAGCGGGGCCATCGCCGGCTCCAGCCGCTCGACCGCGGCGACCGGGGCCGAGGCGCCGTCCAGCGCCCAGTTGAGACCGCCGAACGCGACCTGGCTCACCCCGAGCGCCACCTGGACGAAGATCACCAGGCCCTCCAGGGTGAGGTCGCCCGAGATCGCGGCCCAGCCGAGGGTCCCGAAGACGGCCAGGTTGGCGAGCCCGACGATCAGCAGGCAGAGACCGACGGAGCGTTCCCGAAGCCGGGTCGCGCGGTACTGCAGCTCGAACAGCTCGCGCCGCCGCTCGCGGAAACGGTCGATCACCCAGCCGGCCAGCCCGAACATCCGCAGCTCCTTGGCCGGTTGCGGATCCACCGCCAGCCCGTACGCGTAGTCGGCGTGCCGCTGGGCCGCCCGGACCTCCGGGGTCTGGCGGTCCTTCCACACCCCGCTCTCGCGCAGCAGCCAGTGGGTCGAGCCCCACGCCAGCAACAGGACGACGGGCGCCCACCAGGCGAAACCGGCCAGCACGATCGCCGACGACGCCCCGATCACCAGCCCGAGCAGTCCGTTGGCGACGAAGTCGACGTTGTACGACATCGGGGGCCCGGTCAGCCCGCGGTCGAACTCCCGGGCCACCGTCAGGTCCTCGGCGAGGTCCGGGTCCTCGAGGTGCCCGACGCCGGGCGGGGTGACGCAGGCGAGGATGAGCCGCTCGTTGAGGTACGCCGAGACCTGGTTGCCGAGGTTCATGCTCACCGCCGTGTGCAGCGGGGTGAGGACCTGCATCCCGACGAAGGCGATCGCCGTCAAGATCAGCGGGCCCGACCAGCGAGGTCGACCGCTCGACCGCGCCCGACCGTCAGTCCGGTCGCCACGGCGAACACCGCGGGAAGGGCGCCGCCGGCGATGAGCAGCACCCACCAGGCCACCGTCAGCCGGAGATCCGCCTTCGGCAGGACGGCGAAGAACCGCCACTCCGGCCGGGCCCGTAGTCGCCGCCACATGCTGCTCACCCTGCCACGGCCCACCGACGGCGGGCTTGGAGAAAACGGTGCTGGCGTAGGAGACCGCCGCCGGCCTCCCCACTACTCGGAAACTGTTAACAGATTCCCGATTTCGAGGCCTCCAGGCCCCCTTCCGGTGCGAACTGTTAACAGTTTCCGGAATTTTTGGGGGGCACGCGGGGCCCCTCCACGACGACTTCCCGGCAGTTTGAATTGGCTGGGCCGCCCGGACCGCGGCCCGTAGGATCGTCGGGTTCGCCCGTCGCTTCTCCCACGAAAGGCTCGACTCATGATCCGCACCCACGGCGCCGGCACCCTGCGTGCCACCGACGCCGGACAGCTCCGTGACCCTCGCCGGCTGGGTAGCCCGCCGGCGTGACCACGGCGGGGTGGCGTTCGTGGATCTGCGGGACGCGTCCGGCGTCGTCCAGGTGGTCGTCCGGGACGAGATCCTGGCCGCGTCCGGGGCGCACGACCTGCGCAACGAGTACTGCGTCGCGGTCACCGGCACCGTCGAGGCCCGGCCGGAGGGCAACGCCAACCCCGACCTGCCGACCGGCGAGGTCGAGGTGGTCGCCAGCTCGATCGAGGTGCTCAACCCGGCGGCCCCGCTGCCGTTCCAGATCGACGAGCGGGTCAGCGTCGGCGAGGAGGTCCGGCTCAAGTACCGCTACCTCGACCTCCGTCGACCCGGCCCGGCGGCGGCCATCCGGCTGCGCAGCGAGGTCAACCGCGTCGCCCGCAACCTGCTGGCCGAGCGCGGGTTCGTCGAGGTCGAGACCCCGACCATGACCCGCTCGACGCCGGAGGGGGCGCGGGACTTCCTGGTGCCCGCCCGGCTGCGCCCCGGTTCCTGGTACGCCCTGCCGCAGAGCCCGCAGCTGTTCAAGCAGCTGCTGATGGTGGCCGGGCTGGAGCGCTACTTCCAGATCGCCCGCTGCTACCGCGACGAGGACTTCCGGGCCGACCGGCAGCCGGAGTTCACCCAGCTGGACGTCGAGATGAGCTTCGTCGACCAGGACGACATCATCGAACTGACCGAGGCGCTGATCCCCGAGATCTGGCGGCTCATCGGCTACGAGCCCGAGACGCCGTTCCTCCGGATGACGTACGCCGACGCCATGGAGCGGTACGGCACCGACAAGCCCGACCTGCGGTTCGGGCTCGAGCTCACCGACCTCACCGCGCTTCTTCGCCGACACCCCGTTCCGGGTCTTCCAGGCCGCCGTACGTCGGCGCGGTGGTCATGCCCGGCGGTGCCGGCGCAGCCGCGCAAGCAGCTCGACGCCTGGCAGGAGTTCGCCAAGCAGCGCGGCCACCGCGGGCTCGCGTACGTGCTGGTCGGCGAGGACGGCGAGCTCGGCGGGCCGGTGGCCAAGAACCTGTCCGAGACCGAGCGCGCTGGCCTGGCCGCGGCGGCCGGTGCCGCAGCCGGGGGACTGCGTGTTCTTCGCCGCCGGCGGCCGGCGCTCGGCCCAGTCGCTGCTCGGCGCCACCCGGCTGGAGATCGGCCGGCGGCTCGAGCTTGATCGACGACCAGCGCCTGGTCGTTCCTCTGGGTGGTCGACGCCCCGCTGTTCGAGTCGACGGTCGACGCGGAGGCCGCCGGCGACGTCGCGGTCGGGCATCGGGCGCCTGGACCGCGGTGCACCACGCCTTCACCTCGCCCAAGCCGGAGTCGATGGAGACCTTCGACACGCGACCCCGGATCGGCGCTGGCCTACGCGTACGACCTCGTCTGCAACGGCAACGAGATCGCCGGCGGCTCGATCCGTATCCACCGCCGCGACATCCAGGAGCGGGTGTTCGCCGTGATGGGGCTGGGTCGGGAGGAGGCCCAGGAGAAGTTCGGGTTCCTGCTGGACGCGTTCGCCTTCGGCGCACCGCCGCACGGCGGGATCGCCTTCGGCTGGGACCGGATCTGCGCCCTGCTCTCCGGCACCGACTCGATCCGCGACGTGATCGCCTTCCCGAAGTCCGGCGGCGGTGTCGACCCGCTGACCGACGCGCCCGCCCCGATCACCGCGGCCCAGCGCAAGGAGGCCGGGGTCGACGCCGTTCCGGACTGACCCGGCCGCGCGCACGGCCCACTCCAGGGTTACGGGCGAAGCCCCACAGCAAAGCGGAGGTGTCGAGGTGCGCCGAGTCGTGGCAGTCCTGGTTCTCGCGTTCACCATGACGGTGTTCGGTGCCGTCACGCGCGCCCACGCGGCGTGGAGGACGATCTACGGCTGGGCCCAGGGATCGGTGTTCCTGGCCTGCAAGTACACCGAGCACGGACCGTACGGGCCGGTGTGGCAGGTCCGATTGGTGCTCGCCCACCAGCCCGGTCAGGCCACGCAACACCTGCGGGCCACCTTCAACGTGATGCGCGTCGGCGCCGACGGAGTGCGCCGGACGATCGCCAGCACCCACCTCGCCACGGACGGTGTCGGGCAGTGGGACGTGAGGACGGCCACCGGTTCGCAGAGCGGCGGACAGACCGCGGACGGCCGCTGGGTGGCCGACCGCTGGTCCGCCGGCTTCAGCGACGAGTCAGGTGTTGGAGCCGGCGACGCCAACCCTGAGCGCTTCAGCCTTATCGGCAGCTGTTAGCGATTCCGCCGAGCTGAGGGGTTACTCCGCGTCGGGGTCGGACTTCTCGTCGAGGATGTCGTCGAGGGCCTCCCGTACGGCCTGACGGGTAGCGAGTCGCACGGAGGCGGCTCTCTGCAACTCCTCGTTCTCGGCGTCGCTGATCCGCTGCCGCTCGGTCCGTTCCGCCTCCAGGGCCTGGTCGCGGGCGTAGCGGATGCGCTCCCAGATGTCGCGCTCAGTGCTCTCTGACATGCCTGTCCTTCCCGTCGAGCGGACTGATCCGATGCACGCCCGTATGGTCTTGCTCGCGCTCGCTCCGCGCTTCTCGGCTCTGTCTTCCCTCCTCGCTCGCACGACCCGTGTCCGCGGTCAGGTCGCGGTTGGCTGCGCCGGGGTCGCGCTCGCTCGTCAGTCCAGACAGAGCCAACGCTTCGCTTACCGACGCTCGCAGAACCCCCCTCTTGTGCTGGGGCGGCGGGGGACTGTAAAGGTGAGCCCATGGCCAGCGGCGACTCGAATGGAGCGGGCGAACCAAGATCTCGCCGGAGCAGATCCGCAACATCGTGCTCGTCGGACCGGCGGGGGCCGGGAAGTCGGCCCTGTTCGAGCGGCTGATCGCGGCCCGCTCGCCGGGTCGCCACACGCGCGGCGAGCCGAGCCCGTCGCACTCCCTGGCGGCCGCCTCGGTCGCCAGCGGGGCGTGCGTGATCAATCTGCTCGACACACCGGGCAACCCCGGACTTCGTCGGCGAGGTGCGGGCCGGTCTGCGCGCCGCCGATGCGGTGCTGTTCGTGGTACCGGCCAACGACGAGATCGACGACGCCACCCGGCTGTTGTGGCGGGAGTGCGCGGCGATGCGACAAGCCGCGCGCCGTCGCGGTGACCAAGCTGGAGCAGGCTCGGGCCGACTTCGCCGAGACGGTCGCGCGCTGCCGCCGCACGTTCGGCGACGCCCAGCCGCTCGAGGTGCCGGTGGTGGGCGACGACGGCAACCTCACCGGCTGCATCAGCCTGCTGCGGCGCAGCGTCTTGGACTTCACCGGCGCCGAACCGACGCTCGCGAGCACCCGATGCCGACGAGGAGGCGCTGATCGAGGATCTCCGCGGACCGCTGATGGAGTCGATCATCGAGGAGTCCGAGGACGAGGACCTGCTCGAGCGGCATCTGAACGGCGAGGAGATCACCGCCGAGAGCGTCACCGACGACGTCCGGGCGGCGATCGCCACCGCCCGCTTCTTCCCGATCATCGGCACCCACGCGCCGTCCGGGCTGGGCGTGGAGGGCCTGTACGACCTGTTCGAGCGCGGCTTCCCCTCGCCGGCGGCCGCCGCCCTCCCGGCGGTCTACACCGCCGACGGCAAGCCGTTCGGCGACGCTGCGCCTGTGACCCGGAGGGCCCGCTGGTCGCCGAAGTCGTGCGGACCACGAGCACCCCGTTCGTCGGCCGGCTCTGCCTGGTCCGGGTGTTCTCCGGCACCCTGCGCGCCGACACGCCGCTGCACGTGTCGGGCCACCTGACCCGCTTCGCCGGCCGCACCGTCGAGGGACACCCCGACCACGACAGCGACGACGAGCGCGTCGGACCGCTGTCGGCTCCCGTCGCTGGAGGACTCGCGCCCGAAGCCGTACGCGATCGCCGGTGACCTGGTGCTGGTCTCCAAGCTCGCGGCCGCCGAGACATCCGACACGTTGTCGACGAAGACCCGGCCCGGCGCTGGTCGAACCGTGGCTGCTGCCCGAGCCGCTGCTGCCGGTCGCGATCCACGCCGTCTCGCGGGCCGACGAGGAGAAGCTCGCGTCGGCGCTGCAGCGGCTGGTCGCCGAGGACGTGACGATGCGGCTGGAGCACAACGCCGAAACCCACCAGGTGGTGCTGTGGGCGATGGGCCCGGCCCACGTGGACAAGTTGCTCGGCGCGCTCCAGGAGTCCTGGCACGTGAGCGGTGGAGGTCGAGCCGCTGCGGACCTCGCTGCGTGAGACGTTCATCCGACCGACCACCGTCCAGGGCCGGCTGGTCAAGCAGTCCGGCGGCCACGGGCAGTACGCCGTGGCCAAATTGGAGATCGAGCCGTTGGACCGCGGCGCCGGCATCGAGTTCGCCGACAAGGTCGTCGGCGGGGCCGTGCCCCGCCAGTTCATCCCGTCGGTCGAGAAGGGTGCGCGCAACCAGCTGGCCAAGGGCGTGCTCAGCGGCTACCCGGTGGTCGACGTCAAGATCACGTTGGTGGACGGCAAGGCGCATTCGGTCGATTCCTCCGACATGGCCTTCCAGAGTGCCGCGGCGCATCGCGTTGCGCGAGGCGGCGAACGAGTCCACCGTGGCGATCCTGGAGCCCATCGACGCGCTCGACATCACGGTGGCCGACGACTCGGTCGGTTCGGTCCTGGCCGACCTGCGCAGCCGGCGCGGCCAGGTGCACGGCACCGAGACCGCCGAACTGGCCGGATACGCCGTCATCCACGCCGAGGTGCCGGCCCACGAGCTGTCCCGCTATCCGATCGATCTCCGCTCGGTCTCCCACGGCACCGGCACCTTCACGCGCTCCTTCGTCCGCTACGACTACATGCCGGCCACTCTGGCCCGCGACGTCGCTACCAACGGCTGATGTGCCGATGCCCTCGCGATGGGCTGGCCAGGCCCACGCCATCGGTCGTTTCCCGCCATGTGGCGGACGGCGCAGCGGTCGACCGGAACTTCTGCTGCGCTAGCCGTCACATGGCGGGAAACGACATCGGGTCGCCCGGGGAGATCCGTGTCCGCGAGCAGCGCACGACATGAGCGAGGACCTGTTCGGCGGCGACGGTCGGAGGTGCAGGCGGTTCGGCCCCGGCCGGCACCGGTGGCAGCCTCACCGACAGCGACCGGCAGGGTCTGCCGCTGGCCGTACGGATGCGACCGCGCACGCTCGACGAGATCGTCGGCCAGCAGCACCTGCTCGCGCCGGGTTCACCGCTGCGGCGGCTGGCTGCCGGCGAGCCCATGTCGGTCTTCCTCTGGGGACCGCCGGGCACCGGCAAGACCACGATCGCCGCCGTGGTCTCCCGGCAGACCGACAGCCGGTTCGTGGAGATCTCCGCGGTCACCGCCGGCGTCAAGGAGGTCCGGGCCGTCCTGGACCAGGCCCGCCGCGAGCTGCGGACGGGGCGGCAGACGGTGCTCTTCGTGGACGAGGTGCACCGGTTCTCCAAGACCCAGCAGGACGTGCTGCTGCCGGCCGTCGAGAACCGGCTGGTCACCCTGATCGCGGCCACGACGGAGAACCCGAGCTTCTCGGTGATCTCGCCGCTGCTGTCCCGGTCGCTGCTGCTCACCCTCAAGCCGCTCGGCGACGACGACATCTCCGGGCTGCTGGACCGGGCGCTCGCCGAGGAGCGCGGGCTCGACGGAGCGTACGCGCTGGACGACGCCGGCGCGGGCCACCATCCTCCGGCTGGCCGGCGGTGACGCCCGTCGCGCACTCACCTACCTGGAGGAGGCGGCGGCCGGGGCGCGGCCGCTCGATCGGCAGACCGACGATCAGCACCGACATCGTCGAGCGGGCCGTGGACAAGGCGGCCATCCGCTACGACCGGGACGGCGACCAGCACTACGACGTGATCAGCGCGTTCATCAAGTCGATCCGGGGATCCGACGTGCAGGCGGCCCTGCACTACCTGGCCCGGATGGTGGCGGCCGGGGAGGATCCGCGCTTCATCGCCCGCCGATTGGTGATCTTGGCCAGCGAGGACATCGGCCTGGCCGATCCCGACCGCGCTGCAGACCGCGATCGCGGCCGCGCACGCGGTCAACTTCATCGGCATGCCGGAGGGCCGGATCAACCTCGCCCAGGCCGTGATCGCGCTGGCCCTGGCGCCGAAGTCCAACGCCGTCATCGTCGGGATCGACGCCGCACTCGCCGACGTCGAGGCCGGTCGGGTCGGTCTGGTCCCGGCCGCACCTGCGCGACGCCCACTACGCCGGGGCGAAGACGTACGGGCACGGCCAGGGCTACCGCTACGCCCACGACGAACCGCACGCCATCGCCGCACAGCAGTACCTGCCCGACGAGCTGGTCGACGCCCGCTACTACCAACCGACCGACCACGGGGCCGAGGCCGCCGTGGCGCACTCGCCTGCGGCGGATCGAGGAGCTGCTGGCGGCGCGGGAGACGCGCCTCGGCGACCCGAACGGCTGAGCGGCCGGGCACGCCGACCGGGTAAGGTCGGTGCGGTCCGATGTCGCGGGAGTCGAGGAGTGAGATGTCAGTAGGGGAGATCGCCGGTTTGATCGCCGCCGTCGCGTTCGTCGCGCTGGTGGCGTTCATCGCCGTACCGCTGCTGAAGCTCGGTCGGGTGCTGGAGGAGATGCGGGTCGCCGTCCACGACGTCGGTCAGGAGACGGTCCCGATCCTCACCGAGCTCCAGGGCACCGTCCGCGCGACCAACGAGGAGCTGGGCAAGCTCGCGGTCGTGACCGAGGACGTGGCGACCGTCAGCTCGCACGCCACCTCGGTGACCAAGAACGCCGCCCAGATGTCCTCGCTGTTCACCATCACCTTCGGCGGGCCGATGATCAAGACCGCGGCCCTGACCGCCGGGGTGCGCAAGGTCCTGCGTCGCGAGACCGGCACCGACCTCGAGGTCGTCAACGGGCGCCGTGCTCAGGTCAGTCCGCGCCGTTCCAAGTCGAGGAGTGACGTGATGCGCCGCTTGTTCTGGATCGCCGTCGGCGCCGGGGTCGCGATCTACGTGATGTCCAAGGTGCGCACCTACCTGGACAACGCCAACCCGGAGGCCATCGGCAACCGGGTGGCCGAATCGGTGACGCCGGGGTGCGGACCGCGCAGGACTTCGTCGACCGGGTCCGAGCTGCCACGGCCGAGAGCGAGGCGGAGATCCGCTCCTCCCTCGGCCTGCCCCAGCAGCAGTAGCGAACCCGATCGTTCGGCTCTCGCAGCCGTCACACCCGAGGACAAACGCCATGAAAACCGCCGAGATCCGGCGCCGCTTCCTGGACTTCTTCGCCAGTCGCGGCCACACGGTGGTGCCGTCGGCACCGCTGCTCTACAACGACCCCACCTTGCTGTTCGTCAACGCCGGCATGGTGCCGTTCAAGCCGTACTTCGTCGGTGACGAGCCGGCGCCGTACGCCCGCGCCGCCAGCGTGCAGAAGTGCGTCCGCACCCTCGACATCGAGGAGGTCGGCAAGACCACCCGGCACGGCACCTTCTTCCAGATGAACGGCAACTTCTCCTTCGGCGACTACTTCAAGGCCGAGGCGATCCGGTACGCCTGGGACCTGGTCACCACGTCCGCAGGAGGCGGGCGGCTACGGCTTCGACCCGACCACGGTGTGGGTCACCGTGCTGCACGACGACGACGAGGCGGCCGCGCTCTGGGCCAACATCGCCGACCTGCCCGAGGAACGCATCCAGCGGCGCGGCCTGCTGGACAACTACTGGCACATGGGCATCCCCGGCCCGGGCGGTCCGTGCAGCGAGATCTACATCGACCGCGGAGCGGCCTACGGTCCCGACGGCGGCCCGGTCGTCGACGAGGACCGCTTCCTGGAGATCTGGAACCTCGTCTTCATGCAGGAGGAGTTGTCGGCAGTCCGGGCCAAGGACGACTTCGACGTGCTGCGGCCGCTGCCGCGGCCGAACATCGACACCGGGATGGGGCTGGAGCGGGTCGCCTACCTGCTGCAGGGCGTCGACAACCTGTACGAGATCGACGAGGTCTACCCGGTGATCGCGCGGGCGGCCGAGCTGGCGGGCAAGCGCTACGGCGACGACCACGACGACGACGTCCGGCTGCGGGTGGTGGCCGACCACGTCCGGTCCGGCCTGATGCTGATCGCCGACGGGGTCAGCCCGGGCAACGAGGCGCGCGGCTACGTGCTGCGCCGGCTGCTGCGTCGGGTGGTGCGCTCGATGCGGCTGCTCGGGGTCGACGCGCCCAGCTTCGCCGAGCTGTTCCCGGTCAGCCGCGACGCCATGTCCGGCTCCTACCCGGAGGTGGCGGCCGACTTCGACCGGATCAGCGACATCGCGTACGGGGAGGAGGAGGCGTTCCGGCACACCCTCACCGCCGGCACCCATCTCTTCGAGCGGGTCGTCTCCGACGTCCGCGACCGCGCCGACACGTCCGTGCTGCCGGGTGACCGGGCCTTCCAGCTGCACGACACGTACGGCTTCCCGATCGAGTTGACCCTGGAGATGGCGGCCGAGCAGGACCTGGCGGTCGACGAGGCCGGCTTCCGCGCCCTGATGGCCGAGCAGCGGGACCGGGCCAAGGCCGACGCCCGGGCCAAGAAGGGCAGCGGCGTCCACACCGACGTCTACGCCCGGCTGCGGGCCCAGGGGGAGACCCCGTTCACCGGGTTCGAGACCCTGACCGGGGAGAGCGCGGTCCGGGCGATCGTCATCGACGGCGAGACCCGCGAGGTCGCCGGGCCCGGGCGACGACGTCGAGCTGGTGCTGACCGAGACCCCGTTCTACCCCGAGTCCGGCGGGCAGTCCGGCGACCGCGGCACGATCACCGCCGGCGGACGGTCTCCGGCTGGAGGTCTACGACGTGCAGCGGCCGGTCAAGGGGCTCGTGGTGCACAAGGCGAAGGTCGCCGAGGGCGAGCTCCGGCCGGAGCAGATCGTGCAGGCCGCAGGTCGACAAGGGCTGGCGGATGGGTGCCTGCCAGGCGCACTCGGCGACCCACCTGATCCACGAGTCGCTGCACCAGATCCTCGGTCCGAGCGCGCTGCAGGCGGGCTCGTTCAACCGGCCCGGCTATCTGCGGCTCGACTTCTCGCTGGAATCACGCGGTCTCCGACGACCAGCGTGACCAGATCGAGCAGCTCTCCAACGAGGCGATCCGGTCCGACCTCGGCGTCACCGCCGAGCTCATGCCGCTGGCCGAGGCGAAGGCGTCCGGCGCCACCGCGCTGTTCGGCGAGGTGTACGGCGACGTGGTCCGGGTGGTCGACATCGGCGCCGGCTGGTCGCGCGAGCTGTGCGCGGGCACCCACGTCGCGTCCTCGTCCCAGGTCGGGCTGCATGGCGGTGAACGCGGAGTCCTCGGTCGGTTCGGGCATCCGCCGGGTCGAGGCTTTCGTCGGGATGGAGGCGTTCTCCCAGCTGGCCAAGGAACGCTCGCTGGTGATGGGGCTGGCCGACACCCTCAAGGTGCAGCCCGACCAGCTGACCGCCCGCGTGTCCCGGCTCGTGGCGCAGCTGAAGGAGGCCGAGCGGGAGATCGCCGTCGCTCAAGGCGAAGAACCTGCTCAGCTCCGTCGACGCCGATCCTGCGCGGTGCCAAGGACGTCGCCGGGGTGTCGGTGATCAGCCACCGCGCCGACGGCATCGGGGCCGGCGACCTCCGCAGTCTCGCCCTCGAGCTGCGGAGTCGGCTGACGGACCGGCCGGCCGTCATCACGGTGGTCGGCGGCACCGCCGACAAGCCCGCCGTCGTGGTGGCGACCACCGAAGGAGCCCGCCATCGCGGTCTGCGCGCCGGCGAGCTGGTCCGGGTCGCCAGTGAGGCGCTCGGCGGCCGCGGTGGCGGCAAGGACGACCTCGCCCAGGGCGGCGGCAGCAACGCCGAGCGAGCCCGGCGGCGCTGCAGGCCGTCGAGCGGCCGTGACCGGCTCGACGGTCGACCGGCCCTCGAGTCTGCCGACCCGTCACATGTGCAGCGACACGCCGCCGAAACCGCCGAAGATGTGACGGGTCGGCGATGAGGCCGGGGGTACGGCTCGGGCTGGACTGGGGCGAGGCGCGGATCGGCGTCGCGGCCTGCGACCCGGCGGGCACCCTGGCCTTCCCGGTGGCGACGGTGCCGGCCGGCCCGGCCGCCGAGCGAGGCGCTCGCTGGCGCTGGTCGAGGAGTACGAGCCGATGGAGCTCGTGGTCGGCCTGCCGCGGTCGTTGTCCGGCGGCGAGGGCCCGGCGGCGGCCCGGATCCGCTCTGCCGCGGCGGCGCTGGTCGTCGACTCCGTGGCCGCGGCACAGGCCCGTACCGGTCCGCCTGGTGGACGAGCGTCTCACCACCGTGCAGCGCCGCACGGCAGCTGCGCGAGGCCGGTCGGCGGGCCAAACAGCAGCGCGCGGTGATCGATTCCGCGGCCGCAGTCGGGATCTTGGAGCACGCCCTGGCCGTTGAACGTGCCGGGGGATACGCCGCCCGGGGAGTTAGTATCGCCTCCGGACGCGCCTTTCCAGCCGCCTGACGAGGAGCTGCACCGAGGGAGCTCACGAGGGAGACTGACGCGTGACATCGATGCTGGACCCGGAGGTCGAGCAGAGCCCGGCCAAGGAGATCGTCCACAAGGGCAAGGGCTGCCTGGCCGTACTGCTGGCTGCCTCCATCCTGGCCTTCGGTGGCTACTTCGTCTGGGATCGGGCGTCGACCTTCCTGGATTCGCTTCGGTGAGATCCCCGACTACGAGGGTCCCGGCAAGACCGCGGTGACGGTCACCGTGCCCGAACGGGGCGTCGCTGAACGAGATCGGCAACGTCCTGGTCGACACGCAAGGTGGTCAAGTCGACGCAGGCGTGGAACCAGGCGGCCCGGTCGGAGGAGCGTGCCACCTCGGTGCAGCCCGGGCGCTACAAGATGTTCACCGAGATGAAGGCCATCGACGCCCTCCGGCTGCTGATCAATCCCGGCGAGTCGCGGGTCCGGGCGCAGTTCCGGATGCGGGACGGTCAACGGCTGAGCGTCCAGATCAACGAGCTCGTCAAGGGCACCAAGATTCCGAAGAAGAACTTCCAGGCGGCGCTCAAGAAGCCGGAGACGCCTCGGGCTGCCGTCCTGGGCCGAGGACAACGCCCGAGGGCTTCCTCTTCCCCGACACCTACGAGCTGACGGCGCGAGGCCACCGCCACCTCGACCCTGCGGCAGCTGACCGGCCGGTTCAACAGCGTCAGCGCGGAGATCGGGCTCGGGACCGGGGCCAAGGCGATCAAGAAGTCTCCGTACGAGGTCGTCACCGTGGCCAGCATCATCGAGCGCGAGGCCGGCCGGGCCGAGGACCGCGCGAAGATCGCCCGGGTCATCTACAACCGGCTCGGCCAAGGACCAGAAGCTCGAGCTCGACTCGACGGTCGCCTACGCGCGAGAACCTCAACACCGTCACCACCACCCCGAAGGACCGGGACTCCGACTCGCCCGTACAACACCTACAAGTACGAGGGCCTGCCGCCGGGCCCGATCTCCGTCGCCCGGACGCGCCGCGCTCGAGGCCGCCCTGGAGCCGGCGTCCGGCAAGTGGCTCTACTTCGTGGCGGTGAACCTGGACACCGGCGAGACCAAGTTCGCCGAGACCTTCGCCGAGCACGAGAAGAACGTGCGCCAGTTCCAGGCCTGGTGTCAGGCCAACAAGGGCCGCTGCTACCTGATGACGACGCAGTGAGAGTGCGCGGTGCTCGGCCGACCGATCGCGCACTCGTTGTCGCCGGCGCTGCACCGGGCCGCGTACGCCGATCTGGGGCTCGACGACTGGAGCTACGACCGCTTCGACGTCGGGCGCGGACGAGCTCGCGGAGCTTCGTCGCGGGCCGTGACGGGAGCTGGCGCGGGCTCAGCCTGACCAGGCCGCTCAAGGAGGCCGCCCTCGCGCTCGGTGACGTCGATCCGGTGGCCTCGGCTGGCCGGCGGCGCGAACACGCTGGTCTTCTCGACCGGCGGGCCGGACGGGTCTACAACACCGACGTCGGCGGACTGGTCGACGCGCTGCGTGCGGATCGGCGAGCCGGACGGCGACGCTCGGCCATCATCCTCGGCACCGGCGCCACGGCGCGTTCGGCCCTGGTGTCGCTGTCGCAACTCGGGGGCGCAGGAGGTGACGGTGGTCGCCCGCTCTCCGGAGAAGATCGCGCCGCTGCGGACGCTGGCGGCGGCGTCTGGGCCTGCGGCTGCGACCGCGACCGTGGTCGGCGACGTCCGCTGCCGGCCGCGACCTGCTGGTCTCCACCGTCACGGCCGGCGCACCGCCGACGACCTGCGCTCCGGCGCTGGCCGAGAAGGCCGACATCGTCTTCGACATCGTCTACGACCCGTGGCCGACGCAGCTGGCCGCGGCCGCCGAGGCGGCGGGGCGGCGTCGTGGTCAACGGGCTCGATCTGCTGGTGGCGCAGGCCGTGCGCCAGGTCGAGCTGATGACCGGGCCGCGAGGTCGATCCCGAGGTGCTGTACTGGCAGCGCCGGTCGGGCCGGCAGCTTCGCGTGACAGACTGACGCCCGTGTTGCGCTGGTTGACTGCAGGGGAATCGCACGGCCCGGCCCTGGTGGCCGTCCTCGAGGGGCTGCCGGCCCACGTCCGCGTGACCAGCGACGACATCGCCGCGGCGCTGGCCCGACGCCGGCTCGGCTTCGGCCGGGGCGCGCGGATGAAGTTCGAGGCCGACGCGGTCACCCTGCTCGGCGGCATCCGGCACGGCGAGACCCAGGGCGGACCGGTGGCCATCGAGATCGGCAACACCGAGTGGCCCAAGTGGGAGACGGTGATGGCGGCCGACCCGGTCGATCCGGCGGTGCTGGAGGGCCTGGCCCGCAACGCCGCCCTGACGCGTCCACGGCCGGGACACGCCGACCTGGTCGGCATGCAGAAGTACGACTTCGACGAGGCGCGGCCCGATCCTCGAGCGGGCCAGCGCCCGCGAGACGGCGGCCCGGGTCGCGCTGGGCCGGGTGGCGATGAACTTCCTCGACCAGGCGTACGGAGTCACGGTGCTCAGCCACGTCGTCGAACTGGGCACGATCGCCTCGTGTCGGCGGGTCCGATCCCCACGCTCGACGACCTGCCCGCCATCGACGCCGACCCGGTCCGCTGCTTCGACGCCGAGACCAGCGCCGCCATGATCGCCGAGGTGGAGGCGGCCCAGTCCGACGGCGACACCCTCGGCGGCGTGGTCGAGGTCGTGGTCCACGGGCTGCCACCGGGGCTGGGCTCGCACGTCCACTGGGACCGCCGGCTCGACGCGCAGCTGGCCGCGGCGCTGATGGGCATCCAGGCGATCAAGGGGGTCGAGGTCGGGGACGGCTTCGCGCTTGGCGCGTTCCCGCGGGAGCGCCGCCCACGACGAGATCGTGCCCGGGTGACGAGGCGGCATCGCCCGCGCCTCGCACCGCTCGGGCGGCACCGAGGGCGGGATGAGCACCGGCGAGGTGCTGCGGGTCCGGGCCGCCATGAAGCCGATCGCCACCGTGCCGCGGGCGCTGCGCACCGTGGACGTGACGACCGGTGAGGCGACGGTGGCCCACCACCAACGCTCCGACGTCTGTGCCGTGCCCGCCGCCGGCGTGGTGGCCGAGGCCATGGTGGCGCTGGTGATCGCGAACGCCGCGCTGGAGAAGTTCGGCGGCGACTCGGTCGGGCGAGACCCGCCGCAACTGCGCAGAGCTATCTGGCCGACGTCGCCGAGCGCGGTCTGCGGGTGCACACCGCCCGAGCCCGTGAGCGACGTGGTCCTGATCGGCGCGCCCGGATCCGGGAAGTCGACCGTGGGCGAGCTGCTGGCCGAACGGCTCGGCCTGCCCTTCACCGACGTCGACGAGGTGATCGCAGGACCGGGTCGGCAAGCCGGTCGCCGAGATCTTCGCCGACGACGGGGAGGCGGCTGTTCCGGGCGTTCGAGGAGGCCACCACGGCCGAGTTGCTCGCCGAACCGGGGGTGCTGGCGCTCGGCGGCGGCGCCGTCCTGTCCGAGCGCACCCGGACGTCGCTCGACGGGCATCGCGTCGTCTGGCTGCAGGTGAGCGTGCCGCACGCGGTGCGTCGTATCGGGCTCGAACGAGGCGCGCCCGCTGCTGCTCGGCAACGTCCGGGGCCGGCTGCTGCAGCTGCTGGCGGAACGCACACCGTCTGTACGCCGCGGCCGCCACCGAGGTGGTCGACACCGACGGCCAGACGCCCGCGCAGGTGGTGGAGTCGATCCTGGCCCGGTCTGGATCTGAACTCGATGCCTGAACCCACCGTCATCGCGGTCGACGGCGAGCGCCCGTACGAGGTGGTGGTCGGTCACGATCTGGCCGATCGCCTGCCCGGCGTGCTGGGGGCAGGCGTGCAGCGGGTGGCCGTCCTGCACCCACCGCGGCTGATCGAGACGGCCGAGCGGCTGGTCGCGGAACTGACCCGCGCCGGGCTGGAACCGGTGCGGATCGACCTGCCGGAGGCGGAGGCGGCCAAGACGGCCGGCGGTGGCGGCCCGCTGCTGGTCGGTGCTCGGCACCGCCGGCTTCACCCGCTCCGACGCCGTCGTCGGGCTCGGTGGCGGAGCGACCACCGACCTGGCCGGCTTCGTCGCCGCCACCTGGTTGCGCGGCGTCCGCCTGGTCACGGTGCCGACCACGGTGCTGGGCATGGTGGACGCCGCCATCGGCGGCAAGACGGGCATCAACACCCCGGAGGGCAAGAACCTGGTCGGCGCGTTCCACGAACCGGCCGGTGTGCTGTGCGACCTGGACGCGCTGGCCACGCTGGGCACCGACGACCTGCGGGCCGGGTTGGCCGAGGTGGTCAAGTGCGGCTTCATCGCCGATCCCGGCGATCCTGGAGCTGATCGAGGCCGACCCGAGCCGCCTGCCTGCGGCCCGACGCCGCCGCGCTGCGCGAGCTGATCGAGCGGTCGATCGCCGTGAAGGCGACGGTGGTCGCGGCCGACCTCCGCGAGGCGACCTCGGCCGGGCGGAAGGTGGGTCGGGAGATGCTCAACTACGGGCACACCCTCGGCCACGCCATCGAGCGCCGTGAGGAGTTCCGCTGGCGGCACGGCGAGGCGGTCAGCGTCGGGCTGGTGTTCGCCGCCGAGCTGGCCCGGCTGGCCGGTGAGCTGGACGACGTCACCGCCGACCGCCACCGCGAGGTGCTCAGGGCCCTGGGTCTGCCGGTCACCTATCGACGCCGGCGCCTTCGACGAGCTCCTGGCCACCATGGCCGTCGACAAGAAGACCCGCGGCTCGACCCTCCGCTTCGTCGATCCTGGCCGGCCTGGCCCAACCCGCGATCCTCACCGGCCCCTCGCCAGACCTGCTCCGATCGGCCTACGCGACCCTCGCCCGGGCTTAGCTCCGGCGTAACTCTCGACCACGAGAGAAAGGCCGGAGCTAGTGGCAGGCAGGGCAGCGCCGGAGCTCGCCGGTCCAGCCACGTCGCTGCAGAACGCGGGCCAGATTGCCGGCCGTGCCGCACGAGCCGCCCACCACGTCCGGCCAGCCGTACCGAAGCGTGAGCCAGTCGGCCTCGGAATTGCCGTTGTCGCGCCGCCAATCGCGGAACCGGCGCTCGCCATCGTGCCACCGGCGACCGTCCAACTCGAGAAGCACGCGGAACTCTTCGTACGCGCCGTCGGCCTCGGTGCCATCGGGCAGGACGTATGGACGGGTGGGCCGTGGCAGCCGGTGCGGGCGTTCGACGCAGCGCACCCACCTGAGCTCCAACGGGCTGCGGACGCCGTCGTGCACGACACCCACCATGTCGTGGAGCAGGCGCCGGTGCCGGATGCGGACGCGTTTGGCCAGCGCTCTCTCGACCCGTGCCGGGGTGGTCAGCCGGGCGCAGGCGGTGGTGACAGCCCATACCAGTTCCTGTTCAGTGCAGTCGACCGCGAGGTCGAGCAGAGTGTCCTCGATCAACGTGCGGGGTGGGGCTCCGGTGAGGCTAGCGGGACGCGATGTCTCCCGCTCGCGCCGGACCCGGAGCCAGGTGCGGGCATCCAGATCACGCTCGGCGGGCACACCGAGATGGATCGGCAGCCGCTTCGGGACCAGTTCCTCGAGCGCCGCGGCCGTGCGGCCCAGCACTCGCGACCCGGGACCGCCGAGGAGTACGGCTCCCCAGACCCAACTCTCGAACACCGGCTCGCCTGCCCCGAGCAGGTACAGACCGCGGTCCAGCCTGGTCAACACCGACTGCCGGTTGAAGCGGGCAATCTGGCCGTCCCCGAGCCCGCAGCCGACGAGCTGGCTACGGCTGAGCACGCCACTCTGGCGGGCGGCCCACAGCCGGGCCGAGTCGGGCAACGGAGCGCTCGCGTACACGCCTATGTTCTAAGGACGCCGACGAAAACGTGCCACGGCCTGTGGACAACCGCTTGACTCCGGCGAAACTCTCGACCACGAGAGCTAGGCCGGAGCTAACGTGGGGCTTCCGGGGAAGGAATGAACGGCCGATGACGTACGACAACTTCGCGGAGGCGGCGCGGCACTTCGCCGACCAGGTCCACAGCATCGCCGCGGACGCGTGGGACGGGCCGGGGCTGGGGGAGTGGGATCTGCGCGCGCTGGTCGGGCACACCTCTCGGTCGCTCGTGACCGTCGAGAGCTATATCGCGCAGCCTGCCGATGCCGAGGAGGTCGCGACTCCGGCGCAGTACTACGCCGCTGGTAGCGGCCGCGGCGAGCCGGTCCCGCTGTCGCCGAGCGCGGTCGCGAGGCCGGCCGGGCCATGGGCGACGATCCGGCCGGCTACGTCGACGCCCTGATCGAGCGCGTGCTGCCCTTGGCGGCCGCGGCGGGGGATCCGCTGATCCGTACGTTCGCCGGCGGAATGCGGTTCGCGCAGTATCTGCCGACCCGCACGTTCGAACTCGTGGTGCACGGCCTCGACATCGCCGGCGCTCTCCGGTCTCCGGCCCCGGCGTACTCCCGTGCGGTCCTGGACGAGGTCGTCACGCTGGCGGGCTCGGCTGCCGTCGTCGAGGAGCAAGGCCGAGCAGGTGCTGCGCGCCTTGACCGGCCGCGGCGAACTGCCGTCGGGCTTTTCCGTCGTCTGAGAGCTTTCCCGGCTGCACTAGAGTGGAGCGCTGCGCAGGCGGAGAAAGGTGGGACGCGGTGGCGTCGACGAATGATCTGAAGAACGGCATGGTCCTCGATCTGGACGGCCAGCTCTGGTCGGTGGTGTGGTTCCAGCACCACAAGCCGGGCAAGGGCAACACGGTGGTCCGGACCAAGCTCAAGCACGTGCTGTCCGGCAAGGTCGTCGACCGGACGTTCAACTCCGACACCAAGGTCGACACGGCGAACGTCGACCGCCGCGAGATGCAGTACCTGTACCACGACGGCACGGGTTTCGTGTTCATGGACACCGGCACCTACGACCAGCTGTCCATCGGCGACGAGGTCGTCGGGGACGCGAAGAACTATCTGCTCGAGGGGCAGAACGCGACGGTGGCGCTGCACGAGGGCAATCCGCTCTACCTCGATCTGCCGGCGTCGGTGGAGCTCGAGGTCACCTACACCGAGCCCGGACTGCAGGGTGATCGCAGCACGGGCGGGACGAAGCCGGCCACCGTCGAGACCGGGCTGCAGATCCAGGTGCCGCTGTTCCTGACCAGCGGCGAGAAGGTCAAGGTCGACACCCGTACGGGCGACTATCTGGGCCGGGTAGCCAGCTGAGCGTGACGAGCAAGGGCGACACGACCAAGGCAGACGACGCGGACAACCTCGACGCGCAGCAAGGCGCGCAAGCGCGCGCTGGACATCTTGTTCGAGGCCGAGCTGCGCGACGCCGACCCGCTCGCCACCTTGGCGGAGCGGGCCGAGGACGCCGCCCCACCGGTCCGCGACTTCACCCGCGCGCTGGTCGAGGGCGTGACCGCTCACGCCGCCGAGATCGACGAGCGGATCAGCGCGGCACTGAGCCCCGGCTGGACCCTCCCGCGGCATGCCGCGGGTGGACCGCAACGCCATCCGCATCGCCGTCTTCGAGATCGACCACACCCCGACCGCCGACGCCGTCGCCGTCTCCGAGGCGGTGCCGGCTGGTCGCCGACCTCTCGACCGACGAGTCACCCGCCTTCGTCAACGGCGTCCTGGGCAGCGTGGTGTCGTCCAAGGTCGCATGAGGCGATGAGTCGCATGAGGTGGCGGCGGTCGCCGTGACCCGCGAGCGGCTTGGAGCCTGGCTGCTGCGCTGCAACCCGACGCTCACCGACGTGGCCAGCCGGTTCTCGACTCCGGCTCGCAGCTGGTGCGTCGCCGACAACTACCGCAGCCGGCTCATGCAGCCGGGCGACGACGGTCCTGCTCTGGGTGTCAGGTCGGGACCGCCACTATCGCGCGCGGAATCTGGGGTCGGGGCCCGGTCACGGCCGCGGCCGAATGGACCGAATCGAGGCTCCGGATCGGGCTGGAACTGCGTGCTGCGGCGACGAGCCGATGGCCACCGACGCCGAGCTGCGCGCCGCCGGCATCGACGACCTCGAGGTGCAGCGCATGCCGCAAGGCAGCAATCCGTCATGGGTCTCGCGCGATCAGCTCGACCGTATCGCCTTGAGGTGCTCCGTCGAGACGCCGGCGACGCCAGGCCCTCGGCGGCCGCCGGATGATGACTCCGACCGGCACCACCACAGCGTTCGTCGACGGGCAGCCGATCGAGTACCGACTCCGACCGGGCACGCGGCGACGCCGTCGTCGTGCTGCACGGAGCGCACATGTCGGCTCACTGCGCGTTCGGCGAGTCGAGGTGGCTGCCGGCCGACGCTCCGGTGCTGGTGCCGTCCCGGCCCGGCTACGGGCGCACGCCGGTCGCCGCCGGGCCGTCGGTCCCCGAGTTCAGCATCCGGCTGGCCGCGCTTGTGCCGGCGGCTCGAACTGCGGTCGATCACCGTGGTCGGCATCTCGATGGGCGCCCGCTCGGCGCTCACGCTCGCCGCCCAGCATCCGCAGCTGGTCTCTCGGGTGGTGCTGATCAGCCCGGTGAGCTTCGCCCCGTGGCCCGACCCGCGACCCGCGCCGGATCGCCTGGGCCATGTTCAATCCGGTCACCCAGGGTGCGGTCTGGGGCCTGCTGCACGGCCTGCTGCGCAACCGACCCGACGTCATCCTGCCGACCGCGGTGCGCGGCCTGACCACGGTTGCCGCCGCACGAGGCGCTTCGGCGGATGGGCGGCGACCTCGACGAGCTGGTGCGGTTCCTGGCCAGTTGCCGGTCGGATCGCGGGCTTCGTCACCGACCTGCGCCCGCCGGTCGACGTGACGGCCGACGTCGGTCAGCCGACGCTCGTCCTGGCGACGCGGAACGACGCCTCGGTCAGCTTTCGACCATCCGGAGCGGCTGGCTCGCGGTGTCCACCGGGGCCGGCTGGTCGAGATCGACAGCCCGAGCCATCTGCTCTGGCTCGGCGACGGCTGGCGGCGTGTCCGGATGGCGATGGCGGACTTTCTCGGCTGATACCCTCGGACGCGATCCACCAACCTTTAAGACCTGTCCCGTGAGGCAGGAAAGGACGGTCATGCTCGCTGCCCCCTCGGGCGGGCCTTCTCAGGCTGCCCCCGCCCAGCCGCCCGCGATCCTCGTCCTGGAGGACGGCCGTACGTTCCGGGGCCGCGCCTTCGGAGCCGTGGGGGAGACCTTCGGCGAGGCGGTGTTCGCCACCGCGATGTCGGGCTACCAGGAGACGCTCACCGACCCGAGCTATCACCGCCAGGTCGTGGTGGCCACCGCTCCGCACATCGGCAACACCGGCTGGAACGACGAGGACGACGAGTCCAGCCGGATCTGGGTGGCCGGTTACGTCATCCGCGATCCGGCCCGGCTGCCCTCGAACTGGCGGTCGCGGCGCACGCTGGACGAAGAGCTCAAGGCCCAGGGCATCGTCGGGATGTGCGAGGTCGACACCCGCGCCCTCACCCGGCACCTCCGCGAACGAGGAGCCATGCGGGTCGGCGTCTCCAGCCTGGACACCGACCCGGCGACCCTGCTGGCCAAGGTGCGGGCCACGGCGCCGATGACCGGAGCCCACCTGGCCGACGAGGTCACCACCGCCGAGCCGTACGTGATCCGCGCCCACGGCGAGCCTCGGTTCCGCGTGGTCGCGGTCGATCTCGGCATCAAGTCCATGACTCCGTACCGGATGGCCGAGCGCGGCATCGAGGTGCACGTGGTGCCGTCGACGATCGGGTTCGACGAGCTCGCACAGCGGCAACCGGACGGCGTGTTCTTCTCCAACGGTCCCGGTGATCCCGGTGCCGCCGACGGTCCGGTGCGGGTGCTGCAGCAGGTGCTCGAGGCCGGCGATCCCGTTCTTCGGGATCTGCTTCGGCAACCAGCTCTTCGGGCGGGCCCTGGGCTTCGGCACCTACAAGCTGCCGTACGGGCACCGCGGCATCAACCAGCCCGTCATGGATCTGACCACGCGCCGGGTGGAGGTCACCGCCCACAACCACGGCTTCGCCGTCGACGCCGCACCCGGCGAGCAGATCGCCACCCCGTACGGCATCGCCACCGTCAGCCACCTCGGGCTCAACGACCAGGTGGTCGAGGGCTTGGAGCTCCGCGACGCCGACGGGCGGCTGCGGGCCTTCTCCGTCCAGTACCACCCCGAGGCCGCCGCCGGACCGCACGACGCCCGCTACCTCTTCGACCGGTTCGTCGAGGTCATGGAGCCCTTCGACAGGCTCAGGGCACCGTCGACAAGCTCAGGGCAGCGCTGATGCCCAGCCGCACCGACATCGAATCCATCCTGGTCATCGGCTCCGGGCCGATCGTCATCGGGCAGGCCTGCGAGTTCGACTACTCCGGTACACAGGCGTGCCGCGTGCTCAAGGCCGAGGGCTTCCGGGTGATCTTGGTCAACTCCAATCCGGCGACGATCATGACCGACCCGGAGTTCGCCGACGCCACGTACGTGGAGCCGATCACGCCGGACTTCGTGGAGCAGGTCATCGCCATCGAGCGACCGGACGCCCTGCTCGCCACCCTGGGCGGGCAGACCGCGCTCAACGCCGCCGTCGCCCTGCACGAGAACGGGGTCCTCGAGCGCTACGGCGTTGAGCTGATCGGCGCCTCCATCGAGGCCATCCAGCGCGGGGAGAACCGCCAACAGTTCAAGGGCATCGTCGAGAGTCTGGGGATCAGCGATCCCCAGCTCGGCGGCGAGGTCGGCGTCGCCCGGAGCCGGATCTGCCACACCATCGACGACGTCCTGGCCGCTGCCGATGATCTTGGTTATCCGCTGGTGGTGCGGCCCAGCTTCACCATGGGCGGGGTGGGCTCCGGATTCGCCCACTCCGAGAACGATCTGCGCCGGATCGCCGGTGCCGGGCTCGCCGCGAGTCCGACCACCGAGGTGTTGATCGAGGAATCGATCCTCGGCTGGAAGGAGTACGAGCTCGAGGTCATGCGGGACCGCGCCGACAACGTGGTGATCGTCTGCTCGATCGAGAACCTCGACCCGATGGGCGTGCACACCGGCGACTCGATCACCGTCGCCCCGGCGATGACGCTCACCGACCGCGAGTACCAGCGGATGCGCGACGTCGCCATCGGGATCATCCGGGCCGTCGGCGTGGACACCGGCGGCTGCAACATCCAGTTCGCCATCGAGCCGGACACCGGCCGGATGATCGTGATCGAGATGAACCCGCGGGTGTCCCGGTCCAGCGCGCTGGCCTCCAAGGCCACCGGCTTCCCGATCGCGAAGATCGCCGCCAAGGTCGCGATCGGCTACACCCTCGACGAGATCCCCAACGACATAACGGAGAAGACCCCCGCCAGCTTCGAACCGACCCTGGACTACGTGGTCGTCAAGGTGCCGCGGTTCGCCTTCGAGAAGTTCCCGGCGGCCGACTCGACCCTGACCACCCACATGAAGAGTGTCGGTGAGGCCATGGCCATCGGCCGGAACTTCACCGAGGCGCTCGGCAAGGCCCTGCGCAGCCTGGAGGACCCGCGCGCCCCCTTCGATTTCACGGCGCCGTCCCTGACCCTTCGACAGGCTCAGGAGAAGAGCACGTGGCGCAGCTGCTCGCCGAGGCGGCTCGACCGCACGACGGCCGGCTCGGGCGTGGTGCTGCAGGCGCTGCGGGCCGGGGCGACTCCGGAGCAGGTCTTCGCGGCGACCAAGATCGACCCGTGGTTCCTTGATCAACTCGTGCTGCTGCTCGAGGTGGCCGCCGAGGTCCGCGACGCGCCGGAGCTGACCGCCGACGTGCTGCGACTCGCCAAGCGACACGGCCTGTCCGACGCGCAGATCGCCGCCATCCGGCATCTGAGCGAGGACGTGGTCCGCGGCGTCCGCTGGGCGCTGGGTATCCGGCCGGTGTTCAAGACGGTGGACACCTGCGCCGCGGAGTTCGCGGCCCGAACTCCCTACCACTACAGCTCCTACGACGAGGAGACCGAGGTGCAGCCGCGCGACAAGCCGGCGGTGTTGATCTTGGGCAGTGGTCCGAACCGGATCGGGCAGGGCATCGAGTTCGACTACTCCTGCGTGCACGCGGCGATGAGCCTGTCGGCGGCCGGCTACGAGACGATCATGGTCAACTGCAATCCCGAGACCGTCTCCACCGACTACGACACCGCCGACCGGCTCTACTTCGAACCGCTCACCCTCGAGGACGTGCTCGAGGTCGTGCACGCCGAGCGCGCCGCCGGTCCGCTGGCCGGCGTGATCGTCCAGCTCGGCGGCCAGACCCCGTTGCGGCTGGCCCAGGCGCTCAAGGACGCGGGCGTGCCGATCGTCGGCACCAGTCCGGAGGCCATCCACCTGGCCGAGGAGCGCGGCGCGTTCGGCCAGGTGCTGGCGACGGAGAACCTGCCCGCTCCCCGGCACGGCCTCGCTCGCTCACCCGCCGAGGCCGAGCGGATCGCCGACGACATCGGCTATCCGGTGCTGGTCCGCCCGAGCTACGTGCTCGGCGGCCGGGGCATGGAGATCGTCTACGACGCGAGCACGCTGGCCTCCTACATCGAGCGGGCGACCGAGGTCACCCCGGATCATCCCGTGCTCGTCGACCAGTTCCTGGACGACGCGGTGGAGATCGACGTCGACGCCCTCTACGACGGGGAGGATCTGTATCTCGGCGGAGTGATGGAGCACATCGAGGAGGCCGGCATCCACTCGGGCGACTCGGCGTGCGCGCTGCCGCCGATCACGCTGGGCGCCGAGGTCGTCGACCGCATCCGCACCTCGACCGAGGCGATCGCCCGGGGCGTGGGGGTCCGGGGCTTGATCAACATCCAGTTCGCCCTGGCCGGTGATCAACTCTTCGTGCTCGAGGCCAACCCTCGCGCATCTCGGACGGTGCCGTTCGTCTCCAAGGCGACGGCCACGCCGCTGGCCAAGGCGGCCGCCCGCGTCATGATGGGCACCTCGATCGCCGAGCTGCGCCGCGACGGCACACTGCGGGCCGTCGGGCGACGGATCGAGCGAGAACGGCGCCGCCCCCATCGCCGTCAAAGAGGCGGTGATGCCGTTCAACCGATTCCGTACCGTGGAAGGGATCTCGGTCGACATCATCCTCGGCCCGGAGATGAAGTCGACCGGGGAGGTGATGGGTCTCGACGTCGGTTTCGGCACCGCCTTCGCCAAGAGCCAGGTGGCCGGCTTCGGTCCGCTGCCGACCAAGGGCACCGTCTTCGTCTCGGTGGCCAACCGGGACAAGCGGTTCGTGATCTTCCCGGTCAAGCGGCTGGCCGACCTCGGCTTCGAGATCCTGGCCACCGCCGGCACGGCCTCGATGCTCCGGCGGCACGGCGTCAAGGTGACCCCGGTCCGCAAGTTCAGCCAGGGCCCGGGACCGGCCGGTGAGAAGACCGTGGTGCAGGCGATCTTGGACGGCGAGGTCGATCTGATCTTCAACACCCCGCACGGTCTCAGCCCAGACGGCCGCCCGCGGTTCGACGGCTACGAGATCCGGACCGCCGCGGTGCTGCGCAACGTCCCGTGTGTGACCACGGTGCAGGGTCTGGCCGCCGCCGTGCAGGGCATCGAGGCCATCCGGGCCGGCAACGTCGGCGTCCGCTCCCTGCAGTCCTGGGCGGCCGAGTTGTCCCGT
Organism: uncultured Actinomycetota bacterium; assembly: GCA_963789345.1. Classification (GTDB taxonomy): domain Bacteria; phylum Actinomycetota; class Actinomycetes; order Propionibacteriales; family Propionibacteriaceae; genus Microlunatus. The sequence continues at coordinate 415,496 of CAWBKR010000007.1, forward strand.
CCCTGTTCGGTGTGAGCGGGGCGTACGAGCGGCTGCTGCGGCCGCTGCTGTTCCGTGCGTACGGCGGAGACGCCGAACGGGTCCACGAGGCCACTCTCGCGACGATCTCCCGCGTCGGCCGGCACCCGTGGGCGCTGCGGGCCCTCGCGGCGCTGTGCGCGCGACACCGCACCCCGACCACGCGTGGCCGGCATCCGCTTCCCCGGACGGGTGGGCCTGGCCGCCGGCATGGACAAGAACGGGGTCGGCGTGCGGACCTGGGGTGCGCTCGGTTTCGGACACGCCGAGATCGGCACGGTGACCGCCCGACCCCAACCGGGGAACGAGAAGCCGCGGTTGTTCCGCCTGCCCGCGAGCGGCGCGATCATCAACCGGATGGGCTTCAACAACGCCGGCGCCGCGGCGCTGGCGATCCGACCCTCGAGGCCGCCGGGGTCCGTCGCGGCAACGGGGCGGTCGGGATTCCGCTCGGCGTCTCGATCGGGAAGACCAAGATCGTTCCCCTGGACGAGGCCGTGCCGGACTACCTCTGCTCGCTGGGGATCATCGGCCCCGTACGCCGACTACCTGGCCGTCAACGTTTCGAGCCCGAACACGCCGGGTCTGCGTTCGCTGCAAGACGCCGAGACGCTGCGTGCGCTGCTGGCGGCGATGGTCAGCGGCACCGAGGTGCCGATCTTCGTCAAGCTGGCACCCGATCTCACCGACGACGCTCTGGAGGAGGCACTGGCGGTCTGCGTCGAGACGGGAGCCAAGGGGTTGATCGCCACCAACACCACGCCTCGCCCGGACCGGGTCTGCAGTCGCCGGACCTGCCGCGTGGGAGCGAGGCGGGCGGGCTCTCCGGAGGCGCCGCTGACCGCGCGGACCCGCGAGGTGGTCAGATTCCTGGCCGATCGCACCGAGCTGCCGATCATCGGGGTCGGCGGGGTGATGACGGCCGACGACGGCCGCGCCCTGCTCGACGCCGGCGCGAGCCTGCTGCAGGTCTACACCGGCTTCGTCTACGGCGGGCCGCCGCTGATCGCCGCCCTCAACCGACCTGGCACCGCACGTATGCGGCGACACGCCGGGACGCGAAGAGTGACGGGTCACGGAATCGATGCGGAGAGCAGAGCCGTACGGACTCCGGCTGCAACGACTCGTCGGCCGAGCGGGGAGCGCTCTGTGCCGGCATCGACCCCCATCCCGCGATGCTGCGGGCCTGGGGGCTGATCGCCGACGTCGCCGGTCTGGAGCGCTGCGCCCGCACCATGGTCGAGGCGCTCGGTGACCTGGTGCCGGTGTTCAAACCGCAGTCGGCTTTCTTCGAGGCGTACGGCTCGGCCGGGATCGCCGTCCTCGAGCGCACTCTGGCCGACATCACGGGTCACGGGCGCGCTGGCGCTGCTCGACGTCAAGCGCGGGGACATCGGCTCGACCATGGACGCCTACGCGGCGGCCTACCTCAGCGACGGCTCCCCGCTGGCCGCCGACGCCATCACCCTCAGCCCGTACCTGGGCTTCGGGTCGCTCCGCGGCGCGATCGACCTGGCCCGGGAGCAGGGCCGCGGCGTCTACGTCCTGGCCCTGACCAGCAATCCCGAAGGGCGCGCAGGTGCAGCGGGCCGAGGCGACCGACGGGCGAACGGTGGCCCGATCCATCCTGGAGGCCGCCGCCGAGGCGAACGCCGACGCGGAATACGGCCACGTCGGCCTGGTGGTCGGCGTCGACCGTCGGACCCACCGACCTGGACTTCGCCACGCTGCGCGGCTCGATACTGGCGCCCGGCTTCGGTGCCCAGGGCGGCACGGTCGATGATCTGGAGACCGTCTTCGGGTCGGCGGTCGGCTCCGTGCTGCCGGCGACCAGCCGGGAACTGATGTCGGCCGGGCCCGATGCCGGCCCGATCCGCGCACTGGCCCGCAGCACCCTGGGGCGGATCGCAGCAGCGGCCCGGGTGGGGTAACGTCTCGCGCATCGCACCGGATGCGGGTCCGGTGGGCAGTGAGGTAAGCAGATGGGTGTGAGCGTGACGATTCCCCCGCTGAGTGATGAGCAACGATCCCAGGCGCGTCATGCGGCGACGGAGGCCCGTCGGCGCCGTGCCGAGGTCAAGCAGGGCCTGCGCACCGGCGAGCGCACTCTGGCCGAGGTCTTGGAGCAGGCCGAAGCCGACGACGTCGTCGCGCACGCCAAGGTGCTCGACGTGCTGAAGGCCCTGCCACGGGTCGGAGCCGTCCGGGCCAGCCGGGTGATGGAGCGGTTGGACATCGCCCCCAATCGCCGGCTCCGTGGCCTGGGACGCCACCAGGTGGCGGCCCTGGTGTCGGAGTTCGCGTCCGCCACGCAGAGCTCGGCCCGGAGAGTTCGGCCCGCCGATCTTCGTGACCGCCGCCCGAGCCGGCGCGGATCCGCGACAGCTCCGCCGACGTCCCGCGCGCCGCCTCGGCTGACGGTCGTCTCCGGCCCGACCGCGGTCGGCAAGGGGACGGTGGTCAGCGCGGCTGCGCGCGCGAGCATCCCGAGCTGTTCGTCTCCGTCTCGGCCACGACCCGTCCGCCGCGGCCGGGCGAGATCGACGGGGTGCACTACCACTTCGTCTCCGACGCCGAGTTCGACGAACTGATCGCCACCGACGCGCTGCTGGAGTGGGCGACCGTGCACGGCGTGCACCGCTACGGCACACCGAAGGCCCCGGTCCTGGCCGCCCTGGCCGCCGGCCGCGACGCCATCCTGGAGATCGACCTGCAGGGCGCCCGGCAGGTCCGGCGGTCCATGCCCGAGGCCCGGCTGGTCTTCCTGGCCCCGCCGTCCTGGGACGAACTCGTCCGCCGGCTGTCGGGGCGCGGCACCGAATCGCGAGACCCAGCGGGCCCGCCGGCTGCGTGACCGCCGAGGCCGAACTGGCCGCCCAGGCCGAGTTCGACGACGTGGTCGTCAACGTCGACGTGGGACAAGCGGTGGCGGACTTGGTAGAGCTTGCTCCGTCTGTAGACCGTGCAGGCCGCTTTCGGCCTGCCAACGGTGATCCGCCGTTCCCGTCTCGTCCAACGCCAAGAAGGTTCTCCTTGTCCGCACACATCACCGCCGAGGGCATCACCAATCCGCCGATCGACGAGTTGCTCACCCAGGCCGACTCGAAGTACAAGCTCGTGCTCTACGCCGCGAAGCGGGCCCGGCAGATCAACGCCTACTACTCCCAGCTGGGCGAGGGTCTGCTCGACCACGTCGGCCCGCTGGTGGAGACCACCATCCAGGAGAAGCCGCTCTCCATCGCCCTGCGCGAGGTCAACGCCGGCGTCTTGACCTGCACCGACACCGATCCCGAGGGTGAGACCGAGGAGACCGGCGACGACGGCTCCTTCGGCCACCTGGCCTGAGCCGTCCGGCCCGGCCACTCACCGTCGACCGCACTCGTCAGCCATGAGCCGCATCCTGCTCGGGGTCACCGGCGGGATCGCGGCGTACAAGGCGTGTGAACTCGTGCGCCGGCTGCGCGCCGACGGGCACGACGTCACGGTCGTCCCCACCGCCGCCGCGCTGGAGTTCGTCGGCGCGACGACCTGGGCGGCGCTTGTCCGGGCCATCCCGTGCACACCTCGGTCTTCGACGACGCCTACGAGGTGCCGCACGTGCGGCTCGGGCAGGAGGCCGACCTGGTGCTCGTGGCGCCGGCCACGCGCCGATCTGCTGGCCCGGGCCGCCACCGGGCGGGCCGACGACCTGCTCACCAACGTGTTGCTCACGGCGCGCTGCCCGATCCTGTACGCCCCGGCGATGCACACCGAGATGTGGCTGCACCCGGCCACCCAGGCGCAACGTCGACGACCCTGCGCGCTCGCGGGGCCGTGGTCATCGACCCCGACTCCGGCCGGCTGACCGGCGCCGATTCGGGACCCGGGCGGCTGCCGGACCCGGCCGAGCTGGCGGCGGTGGCGACCGCGGTGCTCGCCGACCCGGGCATCGCCGTCCGGGCGGCGCAGCGCGACCTGGCCGGTCTCCTGGTCGCGGTCAGCGCCGGTGGCACCCGGGAGCATCTGGATCCGGTCCGCTTCGTCGGCAACCGCTCGTCGGGCCGGATGGGCTGGGCGCTGGCCCGGGCCGCGGTGCTGCGCGGCGCCGAGGTGCACCTCGTCGCGGCCAACGTCGCGTTGCCCGCACCGCCGGGCGCCGAGGTCGAGACGGTGGTCTCGACCGGCGACCTGGCCGCCGCCATGACGACGGCGGCGAAGACCGCCGACCTGGTGGTGATGGCCGCGGCGGCCGCCGACTTCACGCCCGCCGCAGGCGAGCCAGACCAAGATCAAGAAGTCGGGCCCGGACAGCCGGTCTCGCGGCTCGACCTGGTGCAGACCACCGACGTCCTGGCCGCGCCTGGTCGCCGCCCGCACCGACGCCCGCCAGATCCTGGTCGGCTTCGCCGCCGAGACGCCGACCGCGGAGACCTCGCTGCTCGACCTGGGTCGGGCCAAGCTGCTCCGCAAGGGCTGCGATCTGCTGGTGCTCAACGACGTCGGCGCAGGGCAAGGCGTTCGGCCGCGACGACAACGAGATCGTGTTGCTGACCGCCGACGGCGCGTCCGGTCCGTACGCTGGGGCGAAGGACTCCCTGGCTCACGAAATCTGGGACGCGGCCCTGGCGCTGCGGTCCCGGCGCTAGGTTTCGACGCGCTGAGTCGATCGCAAGAGAGAAGGTAGGCCGCATGCCAGGAAGATTGTTCACGTCCGAGTCGGTGACCGAGGGTCACCCGGACAAGATCGCCGACCAGATCAGCGACTCGGTGCTGGACGAGATGCTCCGCCAGGACCCGGCGAGCCGGGTGGCCGTGGAGACGCTGGTCACCACCGGTCTGGTGGTCGTGGCCGGCGAGGTGACCACCGAGGCGTACGTCGAGATCCCCAGGATCGTCCGGCAGCGGATCCTCGACATCGGCTACGACTCCTCGACCAAGGGCTTCGACGGCGCCTCGTGCGGCGTGCAGGTGGCCATCGGCCAGCAGTCGCCCGACATCGCCCAGGGCGTGGACACCGCCGTCGAGAGCCGCACCGGGGAGTCCGCGGACTACCTCGACGCCCAGGGCGCCGGCGACCAGGGGCTGATGTTCGGCTACGCCTGCAACGAGACGGCCAGCAAGATGCCGCTGCCGATCGACCTGGCCCACCGGCTGGCCGAGCAGCTGTCGGCGGCCCGCAAGGAGGGCTCGATCCCGTACCTCCGGCCCGACGGCAAGACCCAGGTCACCATCGAGTACGACGGCGACCGGCCGGTCCGGCTGGACACCGTGGTGCTCTCCAGCCAGCACGCATCCGACATCGACCTCGACGCCCTGCTCACCCCCGACGTCCGCAAGCACGTGGTCGAGCCGGTGCTGGAGCGCTACGAGCTCGACAGCTCCGACTACCGGCTGCTGGTCAACCCGACCGGCCGGTTCGAGATCGGCGGCCCGATGGGCGACGCCGGGCTGACCGGTCGCAAGATCATCGTCGACACCTACGGCGGGATGGCCCGGCACGGCGGCGGCGCCTTCTCCGGCAAGGACCCCTCCAAGGTGGACCGGTCCGCGGCGTACGCGATGCGCTGGGTGGCCAAGAACGTGGTCGCCGCCGGACTCGCCGGACGCTGCGAGGTCCAGGTCGCGTACGCGATCGGCAAGGCCCACCCGGTGGGCTTCTACGTGGAGACCTTCGGCACCGAGGAGGTGCCCGTGACGCAGATCCAGGAGGCGGTGCTGCACACCTTCGACCTCCGCCCGGCCGCGATCATCCGCGACCTCGACCTCAAGCGGCCGATCTACGCCCAGGTCGCGGCGTACGGCCACTTCGGCCGCGAGCTGGACGAGCATCAGCTGGGAGAAGACCGACCGCGCCGACGCCCTCGCCGCCGCCGTCAAGGGCTGATCCGCCGGACCCGTCACATCTACGGCCACTTTCGGCGGTGCGTCGCAGCAGTGCGACGGGTCGGCAGACAGCAGCACCCGGGGCGCGACCGGGCGCGAGCAGCTCACTTCTGCGGCGACACGCCGCAACGCCGTAGATGTGACGGGCGGCGGAGTCGGGTGCGCGGTCAGGAGCAGCTGGCGCGCCGCCAGGTGGCCCGGATGGACTGGGCCGCGGCCGCGCCGAAGAGCAGGCCGAGGGCGATCGAGACGATCAGGACGAGCGATGGAGAAGCCGGTCGCCGCCAGGTCCGCCGGCTTCGACGGCCAGCTGGGTGACCGACAGCAGCCCGAGGCTGCCGGGCACCAGCAGGTAGAACGCCGGGCAGGAAGACCACCATCCGGGGCAGCTTGGGTCGGATCATCTCCACCAGCGCCGCGCCCAGCGTCGCGGCACCCGCGCCGAGGAACCCACCCAGCGGGCGCCCCGCCGATCTGCTGACCGACGGTCTGGGCGACGAACGAGACGGCGACGTTGAGCGTGATCCACAGCATCAGCCGCTCCCGGGCGCCCTGCATCAGGCTCACCCCGACCCCGATCAGCACCAGGCCGACGGGCGCCGACCACCAGCCGAGGTCGTCGACGCGGACGTTGTTCAGGTCCTCCGGCGGCACCTGGAACAGTGTCGACCGCGGCCACGATGCCCGGCGCGAACAGCAGCAGCCGGACGACGCCGTAGCCGAGCCGGGAGACGCCGGCCACCATCGCCCCCGCGGCCAGCTCGCTGATGCCGGTGACCAGCGCCGAGCCGGGCAGCAGGATGGCCAGCGGCGCCAGCAGGGTCCGCAGCGGCGCCTCGAGCAGGCCGTAGTGGTCGGCGGTGAACACCAGCGCAGGCCACGGCGAAGGCGGCCAGCGTTGGGCAGGACCTTGCGGACGAAGCGCCACCCGCTGCGAGACCCGGACCAGCGCCCAGACGATCACGGCGCACAGACGGCGTTGACGGCGAGACTGACCGGGTCCGGCTGCAGGATCAGTCCGATGCCGACCGAGAAGCCCACCCAGCCGAGCCCGACCAGCCAGGTCGGATAGCGGGGCGGACGCGCCGCAGAGCTCGTCGAGTTGCTCCAGCGCCTCGGTCGGGGCTGAGCTGGGCCGGTCCGAGCAGCTGGTGCAGCAGCACCCGTACCTCGTCGGCCTGGTCCAGCCCCAGGCTGTCGGAGACGTCCTGGAAGGTGGCCGGTTCGCCCGGGGCGAGCGCGACGGTCAGCCCGGTCGGCTGCGCACCGATCTGCGCCTCGGGCCAGCCGAGCCGGAGCGCGACCAGGCGCAGCTCCTCCTCGACCTCGTTGCACGGGCTGACCGGTGCCGACCATGGCGGCGCCGAGCACGGCCAACAGCCGGCGCGCCTGCTCCCGCGGCTCGGCCTCGATCACGGCCACACTCTGCCAGCCGTCTTCGCCACCGCTCAGCTCGGCCGGCACCCTTGCGTCGCTACTTGCACCCTCATGTGCGGGTGCATCTGGCGACGAGAGGGTGCGCCTGGGACGACGGAGAGTGCGAGCGGACGACGCTGTCAGCGGCGGCTGCCTATCATCGCGTGTGCCCGAGCCGCTGTCCGCCGATACCGTCGATGCTGCCGGTGGCGCGGGTCGCGGTGGACATCTCGCTGGCGCACCTGGACCGGCCGTTCGACTACCGGGTCACGGCCGACCAGGACGCAGAGTGCCGTTCCCGGGGCGCGGGTCCGGGTGCGGTTCGCCGGGCGACTGCGCGACGGGTACGTCCTCGAGCGGCTGCCCGGGCAGCGAGCACGAGGGCAGCCTGACCCCGCTGCACAAGGTGGTGTCGCCCGAACCGGTGCTCACCCCGGAGATCGCCGCGCTGATCCGCCGGGTCGCCGACCACTACGCCAGTTGCTTCGCCGACGTGCTGCGGCTGGCGGTGCCGCCGCGACACGCGGCGACCGAGAAGGCCGCGGCCGGTCCGCCGGCCGCTCCGGTCGACGTCGAGCGCGGCTGGTGCCGGGTCCCCTCGGCGCCTACCCGTACGGGCCGGAGTTCCTGCGGGCGCTGGCCGACCGGGCACAGCCCGCGGGCGTACTGGCAGCTCATCCCGAGCCACGACCCGAGCGGGGACTGGGCCACCGGCCTGGCCGTCGGCGGCTCGCGCCACCGCCGCCGGCGGCCGCGGCGCGGTGCTCGTGGTGCCCGACCAGCGCGATCTGTACCGGCTGGACGGAGGCCTGTCGAGCACGCGCTCGGGCCGAGCCGGATTCGTCACCCTGACCGCCGAGCTCGGGTCCGGCGGCCCGCTACCGCGCCTTCCTCCGGGCGTTGCGCGGGGAGGTGCGGGTGGTGATCGGGAACCGGGCCAGCGCGTTCGCGCCGGTTCGCGATCTCGGGCTCGTCGCGCTGTTCGACGACGGCGACGACCTGCTCGCCGAGCCCCGCGCGCCCTATCCGCACGCTCGCACGGTGCTGGCCCTGCGGGCGGCCGCCGCCGGGAGCCGGCGGTGCTCTTCAGCCGGCTACGCCCGGACGGCGGAGGTGCACGCAGCTCATCCGCCGCGGGTGGTTGCGGGAGCTGGCCGTCGACCGCTCGACCCTGCGCCACACGGCCCCGCCGATCACGCGTGACCGCCGACACGCGATCAGGCCCTCGAGCGCGATCCGCACGCGCGGGCCGCCCGGTTGCCCCATCAGGTCTTCGCCTCGATCAGGATCGCGCTGGCCCAGGGGCCGGTGCTGGTCCAGGTGCCGCGGGCCGGCTATCTGGTGGCGCTGGTGTGTCAGGACTGTCGGGAACCGGCGCGCTGCCCGTTCTGCGGCGGCCCAGCGCGCCAGAGCGGAGGACGACGGCGGGCTCCTGACCTGCGGCTGGTGCGGTCGACCCAACGCCGACTGGAACTGCCCGATCTGTGGCTCCCGCCGGCTGCGGGCGCCCGCGGGTCGGGCGCGCAGCGGACCGCTGAAGAACTCGGCAAGGCCTTCCCGAGACGTCGCGGTGCGCCAGTCGAGCGGCGGCCACGCCCTCGAGACGGTGCCCGACACGCCCGCGCTGATCATCGCCACGCCCGGCGCCGAACCGCCGGCCGACGGTGGTTACGCTGGGGCCGTGCTGCTGGACACCGATGTGCTGCTGCTGCGCGCGGATCTGCGGGCCGGCGAGGAGGCCCTGCGGCGCTGGCTCAACGTGACGGCGCTCGTCCGGCCGGGCCACGCCGGCGGATCGGTGATCGCGGTCGGTGAGAGCTCGGACCGCAGCTCTTCAGGCCCTCGTCCGACTCGATCCGGCCGGGTTCGCCGACCGGGAGCTGGCCGAGCGGGCCGAGGCTCGATTCCCGCCCGCCGTCAAGCTGATCACCGTCGAGGGCGGGGCCGAGGCCGTCGCCGAGTTCGCAGACCTGTCCCGGACCGCCCGAGCACGACCGAGCGCCTGGGTCCCGGTCGACCTGCCACCGTCGCCGGGGGACGAGGTCGTCCGCCAACGGCTCACGTTGAGGGCACCGCTACCGGTCGGCGGCGACCTGGTGCGGAGCGTCAAGGACGTGACCGCCCTGCGCAGCGCCCGGAAGAGCGACGGCGCTCTACGGATCCGGGTCGATCCTGAGGTGGTGAACTGACTCTGGCGAACCGTGGCGGTCCTGGCTGGTGAAACGCGAAACACCGCTCGAGCCGAGTCGTACGTCTCCGAAAACCTGTTCGGCGCCGCCCCCCGATGAGTCAGGCCGTCCGTCGTGGTCTACTCCGGCATGACCACCACCCACACCGATCCGGTGACGCAGCACCGTCCAGGTCCCCGGCGCGACCCTCGCGTACGACGTACGCGGCGACCTGGCCGCCGACGTGACGCCCCTGGTCCTGATCGGCTCGCCGATGGACGCGTCCGGCTTCCAGACGTTGGCTTCGCACTTCCCCGACCGCGTCGTGGTGACCTACGACCCGCGCAACACGGGCCGCAGCGAGCACGACGAGCCCACCACCGAGGTGACCGCCGAACAGCACGCCGACGACCTGCACGCCGTACTGCAGGCTCTGGGCACCGGACCGGTCGACCTGTTCGCCAGCTCCGGCGGAGCGATCAACGCCCTGGCACTGGTCGCGCGACACCCTGAGGACGTCGGCCTGCTCGTAGCCCACGAGCCGCCGCTGGTCGACGCCGTCCCCGACCGTGAAGCCGTGGCGTCGGTGATCGAGGACATGTGGGCGACGTACCAGGCCCAGCGGCTCCGGCTCGGCCATGGCGAAATTCATCTCCTTCGTGATGTACCGCGGCGAGGTCCGCGCAGAGTATCTGGCGCAGCCTGCCCCGGACCCGGCGATGTTCGGCATGTCCGCTGATGACGACGGGTCCCGCAACGACGCGCTGATGAACAATCTGCGAGGCGGCTGCCTCTACCGGCTCGACGTGCCGCCCTCCAGGCCGCACCGACCCGGATCGTGCTCGCGGCCGGTGAGGAGTCCGGCGGTGCCGACGACGGCGAGTTCGCCTGCCGCGGAGCCTACGGCGTCGCGGCAGCGCTCGGCGAGGAGGTCGCCGTCTTCCCGAGCGGACACGCCGGCTTCCTCGGAGGCGAGTACGGCCAGACCGGCCGACCCGACGAGTTCGCGGCCCGGCTGCGCGAGGTGCTGGGGATGCGCAGCGCCTAAACTCGCGCGGTGCGCTTGTTGTTCGCCGGTACGCCCGAGGTCGCCGTGCCGTCGCTGGAGGCTCTCGTCTCGTCCGGGCACGAGGTGGTCGGCCGTGCTCACCCGACCCGACGCGCCGGCCGGGCGGGGAAAGCGACTTCAGCCCAGCCCGGTGGCGGCCCGAGCGGCCGAGCTGGGGCTCGAGGTGCTGCCGCCCGCGACGACCGCGCGATCCCGAGTTCGTGGCCCGGCTGACCGAGCTGGCTCCGGACTGCTGTCCGGTCGTGGCGTACGGGGCGCTGCTGCCGGGCACCGTCCTGGACATCCCGCGGCACGGCTGGGTGAACCTGCACTTCTCCCTGCTGCCGGCCTGGCGGGGAGCCGCGCCGGTCCAGCACGCGGTGCTGGCCGGCGATCGGGTCACCGGGGCGACCACGTTCCGCATCGTCGAGGCGCTGGACGCCGGCCCGACGTACGCGATGATCACCGAGCCGATCGGACCGCGGGACACCTCCGGTGATCTGCTGGCACGGCTGGCGGTGCGGGGCGCGGATCTGCTGGTGCAGACCGCTGGACGGCATCGCCGACGGCTCCCTGGCGGCGGTGCCGCAACCGGACGAGCGGCGTCACGCCTCGCCCCCAAGATCACCGTCGCCGACGCCGAGATCGACTGGACCGCCGACGACGACTCGGATCGACCGGCTGGTGCGCGGCTGTGCCCCGCACCCCGGCGCCTGGACGACCTTTCGCGGCGAGCGGTTCAAGATCAACTCGGTCGACGCCGGTCGACGCGACTCCGCTCCCGCCGGCCCGGCTGCGCGTCGGGAAGCGGACCGTCCACGTCGGCACCGGCGACGGCGCCCTGGAGCTCGGCCAGGTCCAGGCCGCAGGGCAAGAAGCCGATGCCGGCGGCCGACTGGGCGCGCGGAATCACGCTTCGCGGCCGACGAGTCGCTCGGGAGCTGACGGGCCGCCGATGCCCCGTCGGCGCGCCATCGATCCCGCGCGCCGGGTGGCCTTCGACGCGCTGCGCCTGGTGCACACCGAGGACGCGTACGCGAATCTGATGCTGCCCAAGCTGCTGACCGAGCGCGGCATCACCGGGCCGGGACGCCGCCTTCGCCACCGAACTCCTCGCCGGCACGTGTCGGGCAGAGGGCACCTACGACCTGATCATCGCCGCTGCGCGCCGGCCGTCCGCCTCGCCTCGCTGCAGCCGGCCGTGCTCGACCTGCTCCGGCTGGGCACGCACTCGCTCTCTGGCCATGGCTACGCCCGTCCATGCCGCCGTGGCGGCGACGGTCGACCTGGCGCGGCCACGGTGGGGGAGCGGGTCACCGGGCTGGTGAACGCGGTGCTCCGCCGGGTGGCCGCCCGGACGTGGGACGAGTGGGTCGCCGAGCTGACCGCCGGGGCTGACGAGGCGCGACCGCGCTGGCCATCGCCACCGCCCACCCGCGCTGGATCGTCGACGCCTTCGCCGACGTGCTCCCGGCCGACCGAACTCGAGCCGGCGCTGCTCGCCGACAACGTGCCGGCCGCGGTCACCCTGGCCGATCCGGCCGGGCCTGGCCGAGCGTGTCCGAGCTGGTGGCCGCCGGGCGCCGAGCCGAGCCCCGTACTCGCCGTTCGCCGCCCGCTGGTCCGGCAATCCGGCCGACCTGGCCTCCGTACGGGAGGGCCGCGTCGGCGTCCAGGACGAGGGGTCGCAGCTGGTGGCCTGGGGGCTGACGCGGGCGACCGGCGCCGGCCGGCTGGTGGCTGGACCTCTGCGCCGGCCCGGGCGGCAAGACGGCGCTGCTGACCGGTCTCGCCGCGAGCGACCGGCTCTCGGGTGCTGGCCGCCGACGTGGCTCCGCACCGGGCCCGGCTGGTGGCGGCGGCGGTGCGCGCCTACCCGCGCCGGGCCGACGTCGTCGTGGCCGACGCCACCCGGCCGGCCTGGCGTCCGGGCGCCTTCAGCCGGGTGCTGGCCGACGTGCCGTGCACCGGACTCGGGCGCGCTGCGGCGACGTCCCGAAGCGCGGTGGCGGCGTCCGGCCGAGGCGGTCGAGCAGTTGCACGGGCTGCAGATCGAGCTGCTGCGCAGCGCGCTGACCGCGGCCGGCCCGGGCGGGGTCGTCGCGTACGTGACCTGCTCGCCGCACCGTCGCGAGACCATCGACGTGGTCGAGGAGGTGATCTCCGGACCGCGGCGACGTGGAGGTGCTGGACGCCGTCGAGCCTGTTGCCGGAGGTGCCGAACGCCGCGACGCGGCCCGTTCCTGCAGCTGTGGCCGCACCGGCACGGCACCGACGCCATGTTCGCCGCGTACCTGCGGATGACGCCGTAGCACTACAGTGCCGTCGTGGCCATGCGCGTGATGCCCAGCCTGTTGTCGGCCGACTTCGCGAACCTGCAGCGACTCCATCGAGTCGATCCCCAGCGCCGACGCCCTGCACGTCGACGTCATGGACTACCACTTCGTGCCCGAACCTGACCATCGGGCTGCCCGTGGTGCACGCCATCCGCAAGATCACCGGCGCGTTCCTCGACATCCATCTCATGATCGACAATCCGGACCGCTGGGCGCCCTCGTACGCCGAGGCCGGGGCCAATTCGGTGACGTTCCACGCCGAGGCGGCGCACGCTCCCGATCCGGCTGGCCCGCGAGCTGCGCAAGCACGGCGCCCGGGCCGGCATGGCGCTGAAGCCCGCCACGCCCATCGAGCCCTACGCCGACCTGCTGCCCGAGCTCGACCTCGTGTTGATCATGACCGTCGAGCCCGGCTTCGGCGGCCAGAAGTTCCTCGACGTCTGCCTGCCCAAGATCGAACGCGCCCGCAAGCTGGTGGACAGCCACGGGGGCCGACATCTGGTTGCAGGTCGACGGCGGCATCTCCGCCGAGACCATCGAACGCTGCGCCGCTGCTGGGGCCGATTCCTTCGTCGCTGGGTCGGCAGTGTTCCACGCCGACGATCCGGACGAGATGGTCCAGCGCCTTCGGAGGGCCGTTGGCGCTGGAGGACTCGTCGGGCTCTGGGTAGTGGTGCTCGGCCTACCATCCGCACCTCCCCAGGCTCCGGTGCTCCCGCCAGATCCGCCACGGCCTTCACACCACTCCCGAGACCCTGAACAGATCGGGAAACCCCTTCAGTGCCCCTGACGTCGCCGCAGATACCTCTCGAACTCAGCAGCGATCGCATCGCCACTCGCCTCTGGCAGTTCCGTCGCATCTTGCTGTTCTTCCAATGCGCTCACGTACTCGGCGACCTCGGTGTCGTCCGACGCGAGCTCGTCGACACCTCGTTCCCACGCACGAGACAGCTCCGGCAGCTCACCGAGATCCAGCGGCACGTCGATCAACTTCTCGAGCGCGTTGAGCAGCGCCAGTGTCGCCTTGGGGCAGGGCGGGTGGGAGACGTAGTGGGGGATGGCGGCCCAGAGGGAGACCGAGGGCATGCCGCTGCGGGAAAGGAGGTCGGCCAGCACGCCGACGATCCCGGTCGGACCCTCGTACGAGGACTCGAGCAGGCCATGGCGCTCCGACAGCTCCGGGTCGCGACTGGTCACCGACACCGGGACCGGTCGGGTGTGCGGCGTGTCGGCCAGGAGGGCGCCGAGGCAGAAGACCTGCCGGGCCCCGGCCGAGCGGAGCGCCGAGGCGATCAGCGTGCCGAAGTGCCGCCACCGCATGTTCGGCTCGATGCCGCGGACCAGCACGAGGTCGCGGCCGTTGGGCAGCTGGGCGGTCTTGATCTCGGTGGTCGGCCAGGTGATGGTCCGCTCACCGTTGCCGTCGAAGCCGACCTGCGGGCGGTTGACCTGGTTGTCGTAGAACTCGTCGGGGTCGATGGCGTACGCGAGTTCGGCGTCGTACGCCTCGGCCAGGTGGTCGATCGCCGAGCTGGCGGCGTTGCCGGCGTCACTCCAGCCGGCGAAGGCCGTGACCACCAGCGGGTCGACCAGGCCCCGCAGACCGGGGTTGCTCGCGTCGTCCATGACTTCCACTCTAATCACCACCGCCGCTCCGCGCCGGCCGATGAGCGCACCGGCGCCACATCGTGATTAAGCCCGGTTCGCGCGCTCGCTCCAGGACTATCCTCGCGACCGTGGCTGCCGACCTTCGTTCCACTCTCGCCCGACGCGTGGTCATCGCGGACGGGGCGATGGGGACGATGCTGCAGAGCTACGACCTCACGCTGGCCGACTTCGACCAGCTCGAGGGCTGCAACGAGGTCTTGAACGTCACCCGGCCCGACGTGGTCCGCGCCATCCACGACGCCTACTTCGAGGCCGGCGTCGACGCGGTCGAGACCAACACGTTCGGCGCCAATCTCTCGGCGCTGGGGGAGTACGACATCGCCGACCGGATCGCCGAGTTGGCCGGCGCCGCCGCCCGCATCGCCCGCGACTCGGCCGACGCGTACAGCACGCCCCGATCGGCCGCGGTTCGTGCTCGGCAGCGTCGGACCCGGCACGAAACTGCCGACGCTCGGGCATCTGCGGTTCGACCAGCTTGCGCGACGCGTACCAGAACCAGATCGAGGCGATGCTGGCCGGCGGGGTCGACGCGGTGCTGATCGAGACCGCCCAGGACCTGCTGCAGGCCAAGGCGGCCACCATCGCCGCCCGGCGGGCGCTGTCCGCCACCGGTGTCGACGCGCCGCTCATCGTCAACGTGACGGTGGAGACGACCGGCACGATGCTGCTCGGCTCCGAGATCGGTGCCGCGCTGACGACGTTGGAGCCGCTCGGCATCGACCTGATCGGCCTCAACTGCGCCACCGGGCCGGCGGAGATGAGCGAGCACCTGCGGCATCTGTCCCGGTACGCGCGCGTCGGGCTCGCCTGCATGCCGAACGCCGGCCTGCCGCAGCTCACCGCGGACGGGGCGCACTATCCGCTGAAGCCGGTCGAGCTGGCCGACGCCTTGGAGCAGTTCGTCGGCGAGTTCGGGCTCGGACTGGTCGGGGGCTGCTGCGGCACCTCGCCCGAGCATCTGCGGCGCGTCGTGGAGCGGCTGCACGGCACCGAGGTCAAGGACCGTACGCCGACGACGACGGCGGCCTCGGCCTCGCTGTACGCCGAGGTGCCGTTCCGGCAGGACACCAGCTATCTCTCGATCGGGGAGCGGACCAACGCCAACGGCTCCAAGGCCTTCCGGGAGGCGCTGCTGGAGGAGCGCTGGGACGACTGCGTCGACATCGCGCGGGCCCAGATCCGCGACGGCGCCCACCTGCTGGACCTCAACATCGACTACGTCGGCCGGGACGGCCCGGCCGACATGCGCGACGATGGCCTTCCGGCTGGCCACCGCCTCCACGCTTGCCGATCGTGATCGACTCGACCGAGCCGGACGTGCTGCGCGCCGGTCTGGAGTGCCTGGCCGGGCGCAGCGTGATCAACTCCGTCAACTACGAGGACGGCGACGGCCCGAACTCGCAGGTTCGCGCGCATCATGCCGCTGGTCGTCGAACACGGCGCGGCGGTGATCGCGCTGACCATCGACGAGGAGGGCCAGGCCCGTACGGCGGACTGGAAGGTCCGGGTGGCCACCCGGCTGATCGAGGACCTCACCAAGAACTGGGGCATGCGGACCGGCGACATCATCATCGACGCGCTCACCTTCCCGATCGCCACCGGCCAGGAGGAGACCCGCCGCGACGGCATCGAGACCATCGAGGCCATCCGCGAGGTCAAGCGGCTCTACCCCGATGTCCAGACCACGCTCGGCCTGTCCAACATCTCCTTCGGGCTCAACCCGGCAGCCCGCGTGGTGCTGAACTCGGTGTTCCTGAACGAGTGCATCGAGGCCGGACTGGACTCCGCGATCGTGCATGCCGCGAAGATCGTGCCGATGGCGCGGATCCCGGACGAGCAACGCGACGTCGCCCTCGACATGGTCTACGACCGGCGTCGCGAGGGGTACGACCCGCTGCAGCGTTTCCTCGAACTGTTCGAGGGCGTCACCACCGCCGACACCAAGGCCGAACGGGCCGCGGAGCTGCTGGCGCTGCCGGTGGCCGAGCGGCTGCAGCGGCGGATCATCGACGGCGAGGGCAAGGGGCTGTCCGACGACCTCGACCTGGCCCTGGACGACAAGCCGGCACTGGAGATCATCAACACCGATCTGCTGGCCGGGATGAAGGTGGTCGGCGAGCTGTTCGGCTCCGGGCAGATGCAGCTGCCGTTCGTGCTGCAGTCCGCCGAGGTGATGAAGAGCGCCGTCGCCTACCTCGAGCCGCATCTGGAGAAGACCGACTCGGCCGGCAAGGGCACGATCGTGCTCGCCACCGTCAAGGGCGACGTGCACGACATCGGCAAGAACCTGGTCGACATCATCCTGACCAACAACGGCTACACCGTCGTGAACCTCGGCATCAAGCAGCCGATCACGACCATCCTGGAGGCGGCCGAGGAGCACGCCGCCGACGCCATCGGGATGTCCGGGCTGCTGGTCAAGTCGACGGTGGTGATGAAGGAGAACCTCGAGGAGATGAACACCCGGGGGATCGCCGAGAAGTACCCGGTGTTCCTCGGCGGGGCCGCCCTGACCCGGGCGTACGTCGAGCAGGACCTCGGCGCGATGTTCGGCGGCGAGGTGCGTTACGCCCGGGACGCGTTCGAGGGGCTGCGGCTGATGGACGCCCTGATGGCGATGAAGCGGGGCGAGGAGGGTGCGGCCCTGCCGGCACCCCGCGAGCGTCGGGTCCGTACCCGATCGAGCTCGATCCCTGAGCGTGTCGAAGGGTCGATTCCCGCTCGCTCCGACGTAGCGATCGACATCGACGTGCCGACACCCGCCGTTCTGGGGCGATCGGATCGTGAAGGGCATCGCGCTGGCCGACGTGGCGTCCTACCTGGACGAGCGCGCCACCTTCATGGGGCAGTGGGGCCTCAAGGGTTCGCGCGGCGGGCCGAGCTACGAGGAACTCGTGGAGACCGAGGGCCGTCCCCGGCTCCGCGACTGGCTCGGGCGGATCCAGACCGAGGGGATCGCGGAGTTCGCGGTCGTCTACGGCTACTGGCCCTGCTACAGCGCTGATGACGACATCGTGGTCCTCCGACCCGGCGGCGACGTGGCTGACCCCGATGCGGAGCAGTTCCGGTTCACCTTCCCGCGGCAACGCCGCCCGCGCTACCTCTGCCTGGCCGACTTCTTCCGCGATCGCGAGCTGGCGCTGGCCAAGGGTCCGGACGTGATCGCCTTCCACCTCGTCACCATGGGAGCCGCCGTGGCGAAGGCGACCGCCGTGCTCTTCGAGCAGAACGCCTACCGGGACTACCTCGAGCTCCACGGCCTCAGCGTGCAGCTCACCGAGGCCCTGGCCGAGATGTGGCACGCCCGGATCCGCTCCGACCTCGGTTTCGCGCCCGACGACGGCGCCATGGACGAGATGATCCGCGACCAGGCCTATCGCGGCTCGCGGTACTCCTTCGGGTATCCCGCCTGCCCCGACCTCGAGGACCGGATCCAAGCTGGTGGCCCTGCTCCGCCCCGAGCGCATCGGCGTCGAACTCTCCGAGGAACTGCAGCTCCATCCCGAGCAATCGACCGACGCCCTGATCGTTCACCACCCCGAGGCGAAGTACTTCAACGCCCGCTGAACTGAAAAGGCCCCAGTCAGTTCCTGAGCAGGGGCCGAATCACGGCGTGTCGCACGTTCTGCCGAATCGAACGGGGAGTTTTCAGGGTTGTGGATGAGAGGCGCGGCTGATCCACCGGTGATCACGAGGGCCGGCGCATCGCGCCCCTCGTCCACAGACTCCGGTCGTGAATGCGAACACGCTCGAGATCGGACAACTGCTGGCCGAAGGCGGAGGGGTGATCGAGCGTCGCCGACACCCCCGGCTCGCTTCCAGCCTCGACGGGCTACTCCGGCGGGGCGTCCTCGTCGCGCTGCTGCCCGGTGTCTACACCACTCCGGCGCGAGCCGAAGAGCGCGAGGCGCGAGCGCGGGCGATCCACCTGTGGGAACCAGATGCGGTGTTGTGCGGAAGGGCCGCCGCCCAATTGAGCTTCTGGCCTTCACTGCAGGTCAGGACACTCGAGGTCGCGGTGCCGGATCGTCGCGTCCAGCGACCATGGCTACGCCTCGTCCGCCGTTCCATTCCGGCCGAGCTGATCGTCGAACGCCTCGGAATCCGCATGACGGCGCCGGCGCTGACGGCGCTCGACCTGTCCACCACGATCGGCGGGAACGCGATCGACACCGTCCTTCGCGCGCGTGCGGCCACTCTGGCAGCAGCTGCACGAGGCCATCGACCTGACGCCGGGACGGCGAGGAAACGGTGACCGGAGAATCCTGCTGCTCGACTCGCGCGACGAGCCCTGGTCGGAGCCCGAGCGCGACGCCCATCGCCTGCTGCGGGAGGTCGGCATCACGGGCTGGAAGGCGAATCATCCGTTGGAGATGCTGTCCCACGTCTACTATCTGGACATCGCCTTTCCGGACCACCACCTGGCCATCGAGATCGACGGCCGCGAGTTCCATGACACTCCTGAGGCATTCGAGTCCGACCGCTGGCGGCAGAACGACATCGTCCTGGCCGGGTGGCGGGTGCTGCGCTTCACCGCGAGCATGGTTCGCGATCACCCCCAGATCGTTCTCCGCCAGATCGAACGGGCGCTCGCGCAGACCGTTTGAGGTGCGCCGCCGGCGGGTAGCCAGGTCCGGTGACTACTGATCAGAGATTCTCACCGAGCACCGCGATCGTGACCGCCGGTGACTCCGGCATCGGCAAGGCGACCGCCGTGGCGCTCGCGAAGGCCGGCATGAACGTCGCCGTTACCTGGCACTCCGACGAGAAGGGCGCCGAGGGAGCAGCCGAGGAGGTCCGGTCTCATGGTCGCGAGGCGGTCGTCGCGCGGCTCGACACCAGCGATCTGCAGGGAGCGGGCGACGTCGTCGACCGGTTGATCGCCGATCTCGGCAGCGTCGACGTGTTCGTCAACAACGCCGGCACCGGGGTCGGGGGCCTGTTCCTCGACACGACGCTGGACGAGTGGCGCACGACAATGGCCGTCGATCTCGACGGCGCCTTCGTCTGCCTGCAGCGTGCGGCGGCGGCGATGGTCGAGCGGGGGCGTGGCGGCCGGCTGATCGCCGTGACGAGCGTCCACGAACACCAGCCGCGAGTGGGATCCAGCGCGTACGACGCCGCGAAGCACGGACTCGGCGGTCTGATGAAGACCATCGCCTTGGAGCTCGGGCAGCACGGCATCACGGCCAACTCGGTAGCTCCCGGTGAGATCGCCACTCCGATGACCGGTCAGACCAACGTCGATCCTCGCAAGGTCGCGCGACCCGGTGTCCCGCTCGGTCGTCCGGGGGACGCCTGGGAGATCGCCGCAGTCATCGCTTTCCTGGCTTCTCCGGAGGCCGGCTACGTGACCGGCGCCTCGTGGGCGGTCGACGGCGGGATGCTCCAGATGGGGCCGCACGCGGGATCGCACCTGGAGAGCGACGACTGGCGGAAAGGCTGACCCTCCCGCCCCTCAAAGGTGGTTACGCTCCGGTTGATTTCGCCCGCTGTGCTCACGCTGGAAGAATGACCGGACAATGAGCACTCTGCAGGCGGCCCTCTGGGACTTCGACGGGACGCTGGCCGACACCGAGCCGCTGTGGGTCGCTGCCGAGTTCGACCTGGTCGACTCCCTGGGTGGGCAGTGGTCGCAGGCTCACGCCGAGCAGCTGGTCGGCAACTCCCTCCTCGATTCGGGCGCCTACATCCTCAACGTGATCGGGCGGCACGACCTCAGCCCCGCCTGGGTCGTCGATCAGATGCTCGCGCGGGTACTGTCCGGCCTCGAGTCGGGCGAGGTGGCGTGGCGGCCGGGTGCGTTGGAGCTGCTGAGCGGGCTGGGCCGGGCGGGCATCCCGTGCGCTTTGGTCTCGGCGTCGTACCGGATCCTTCTCGACGCTGTGCTCACGCGCCTGCCGGAGAACTCGTTCCGGGTGTCCGTCGCCGGCGACGAGGTCGTCTGGGGCAAGCCGCATCCGGAGCCGTACGAGAAGGCCTGCCGACTGCTGCGGGTCGACGCGCGGAACTGTGTCGTCTTCGAAGACTCGGCCACCGGGGCCCGTTCTGCGAACGCCGCCGGAGCGCTCGTTGTCGCCGTGCCGAATCTGGTGTCGGTGCCGTCGGCTCCCCGTCGGCTCCACCTCGACTCACTCGAGGAGCTGGATGCGAACGCGGTGGTCGAGTTGATGGAGCGAGCCGATGAGTTCGGCTGACCGCGCGCGTCGGCTGATTGCCGCTCTCGCGACCATCGTCCTCGCGTTCGCGGGCTGCGAGATGCAGGGCCCCGCGCCCCGGCCGGAGCCGAGTCCGTCGCCCACGCGGGCGCGGACCTTCACCGTGCTCAGCACCGACCGGATCTCCGACGGTCGATCCCGCCGCGGTCACCGAGGCGTCGTCCATGCTGGTTCCGGTCAACGTGTTCCAGCGCCTGATGAGCGCCGACCCGGGGGAGTCGCTGCTTCGCCCCGATGCGGCGCGTGACTGCCTCTTCACCGCCACGACGGTCTACACCTGCACCCTCAACGACGAGCTGTTCTTCCACAACGGCCACGAACTCACCTCCCGGGACGTGAAGTTCAGCATCGATCGGGCCACCCGGCTGGCCGTCCCCGGCTCGTCGGCGAACCTGCTGGACTCCATTCGCCGGATCGAGACGCCTGACGAGCAAGACGGTCCGCTTCGTCCTCAGCCGGGTGGACACCCAGATCGGCTGGGCCCTCGCCTCGCCGGCCGCGTCCCTGGTCGACGCTGAGGTCTACGCCGTCGACAGCGCGCGAACTCCTGGGCAGCCGATCATCGGTTCGGGTCCGTTCGCCGTGTCCAGCTACTCCGACGGAATCGCTCAGCCTCCGGCGCTACGAGGAGTACGTCGGGCGCAGCCCCGCGCAGACCGAGGAGCTGATCTATCGCACCGTGGCCGACTCGGCGGCGATCGAGGACGCCATCGCCAAGGGCACCGTCGACGTCGCGTGGCGCGGTCTCAACGGCGCGGCGATCACCCGGTACAGCCGGCAGATCGCCGCGAATCCGGGAGCCCGCACCGACGACGGATACATACTGCAGGGCCTGACCGGCACACGGATCCGCATGCTCCAGCGTCTCGCCGCAGGCCGTCGCACGGTTGAACCGGCCGGTCCGGCAGGCGATCGCCGTCGCGCTGCAGGGGGATCGCACCCTGGACTCCGTCGTCCCGGGCGGCGTGACGGGCCACGTGGCCGCGTTCCCGCTCGGCGGGAAGGCCGTTCCCAGGGTGACCTGGTCCAACCGCATCCAGCTGTCCCTGAGCTATGACCCGACGATCCCCGACGGCCGCGATCAGGCCAACCAGATCCGCACCCGGCTGGAAGACACCGGCGGGTTCGGTGTCCGGCTCCGCCCCGGCGAGCCCGACGCGGACCTCACCATGGTGGACCGCAAGGCCTTCACGGCCACCGGGCTGTCCTGGCTGCAGCCTTACCTGGCCGATCCGCTGCCGGAGACCGCCGCCATCGTCAACACCTTGCAGTTGCGCTACCGCTCGCTCACGAACGAAGACGAGGCACTCCGCGTGCTGGGTGCGTTGCAGCGCCAGGCGGCCATCGATCTGGTGCTTGATCCCGCTGACCCAGTCCGATGAGTACGTCGTCGCTCGCGAAGGGGTCACCGTCCCGCTGAACTCGTTCGGACCCGGGTGGCAACTGGGCCTGTTCGGGATGCGCGGTGGCTGATCCGCAGACTGATCCAGGGGTCTTCTCCGGCGTGCGCATCGGCCCGCTGGCCGCCGGCGACCGGGTCACACTGACCGACCCCAAGGGCCGCCAGCACTCGGTACTCCTGGCCGACGGGGAGCAGTTCCACACCGCCAAGGGAGCCATCGCCCACGACGACCTGATCGGCGGGCCGGAGGGTGTGGTGGTGACCTCCTCGGGCGGTGTCACCTATCTGGCCCTGCGGCCGCTGCTCCGCGACGTGACGGTCAAGATGCCGCGCGGGGCGGCCGTGGTGTACCCGAAGGACGCCGCGCAGATCCTCACCGGTGCCGACGTCTTCCCGGGTGCCCGGGTGCTCGAGGCGGGTGTCGGCTCGGGTGCGTTGACCCTCAGCCTGCTGCGCGCGGTCGGTCCGACCGGTCGGCTGATCTCGTACGAGCGGCGCGAGGACTTCGCGGAGATCGCCCGGCGCAACGTCGAGACGTTCCTCGGCGGCTCCCATCCGGCCTGGGACCTCCGGGTCGGTGATCTCGTCGACTCCCTGGACGCCGATCCGCTCGACGCCGGCGTCGATCGACCGGGTCGTCCTGGACATGCTCGCGCCCTGGGATTGCGTCGACGCCGTGGCCGAGCTGCTGGTCCCCGGCGGGGTGCTCTGTTGCTACGTCGCCACGACCACCCAATTGGCTCGAACCGTGGAGACCGTGCGTGTGCACACCGGATTCACCGAACCGGAGGCCTCAGAGACGATGCTGCGGCACTGGCAGGCCGAAGGGCTCGCCGTCCGCCCGAAGCACGCCATGATCGGGCACACCGGATTCTTGATCTTCGCGCGGCGGCTGGCGCCCGGTGTTTCCACACCGTTACGCAAACGACGCCCAGCCCCCGGCGCGTACGGCGAGGATTATGTCGGACCTCGCTGAACCGCCAGGTACTGTTTTGGAGCAAGGAGGTGTGCCATGACGGGATCAACTGCAGACCGGCCCGGAGAAGATCGGGACTTCAGCCTGTATCAGTTGCGTGACGAGCTCGACCGGATGCGGGAACGGGTCGCCTCGCACCCGCATGACATCGCCATGCTCGAGCGGCGCCTGGCCGACGCCCGGCAGGAGAGCCGCAACACCGCCGCGAACAACGAACGTCTGGCCGCGACCCTGCGGGAGGCGCGTGATCAGATCGTCTCCCTGAAGTCCGAAGTGGACCGGCTGGCCCAGCCGCCGGCCAGCTACGGGGTCTATCTCGGTCCGGGCGATGACGGGACCGCCGACATCTTCACGTCCGGTCGCAAGATGCGGGTCAGCGTCAGTCCCGACGTGGATCTGGAGGCGTTGGAGCCGGGCCGCGAGGTCATGGTCAACGAGGCCCTCAATCTGGTCGGCGTCTTCGACTTCGACGACGTCGGCGAGGTGGTTCTCCTCAAGGAGGTCCTCGAGGACGGCCGGCGCGCCCTGGTCGTCGGGTCACGGCGACGAGGAGAGCGTGGTCCGGCTGGCCCACCGGCTGAAGGCGCAGCCGATCCGTTCGGGCGACTCCCTGCTGATCGACCGCCGGATCCACTTCGCGTACGAGCGGGTGCCGAAGCTGGACGTCGAGGAACTGGTGCTCGAAGAGGTGCCGGACATCGACTACACGGTGATCGGCGGACTCGGTAGCCAGATCGAGGCCATCCGGGACGCCGTCGAGCTGCCGTTCCTGCACCGCGAGCTGTTCGCCGAGCACGAACTCAAGGCGCCGAAGGGTATCCTGCTCTACGGCCCGCCCGGTTGCGGGAAGACCTTGATCGCCAAGGCCGTCGCCAATTCCCTGGCGAAGAAGGTGAGTGAGCGGACCGGTCAGGAGGGCCGGAGCTTCTTCCTCAACATCAAGGGCCCCGAGCTGCTGAACAAGTACGTGGGGGAGACCGAGCGTCACATCCGGCTCGTTTTCCAACGGGCACGGGAAAAGGCATCCGACGGCATGCCGGTGATCGTCTTCTTCGACGAGATGGACTCGCTGTTCCGCACCCGCGGATCCGGTGTGTCCTCCGACGTGGAGAACACGATCGTCCCGCAGCTGCTGAGCGAGATCGACGGTGTCGAGGGCTTGGACAACGTGATCATCATCGGCGCCTCCAACCGCGAGGACATGATCGATCCGGCCATCCTGCGACCGGGCCGGCTCGACGTGAAGATCAAGATCGAGCGTCCCGACTTCGAGGCGGCGCGGGAGATCTTCAGCAAGTACCTGACCAGGACTTTGCCCTTGCACGCCGAGGATCTGGCCGAATTCGATCGTGATCCGGCGGCGACCGTGCAGGGCATGATCGACCGCACCGTCGCCCGCATGTACGAGGAGTCGGAGGAGAACCAGTTCCTCGAGGTGACCTACGCCGGTGGCGACAAGGAGGTCTTGTACTTCAAGGACTTCAACTCCGGCGCCATGATCCAGAACATCGTCGACCGGGCCAAGAAGATGGCGATCAAGGACCTGCTGGACACCGGCGTGCGCGGCATCCGGATCGGTCATCTGCTGCAGGCCTGCCTGGACGAGTTCGCCGAGAACGAGGATCTGCCCAACACCACGAACCCCGACGACTGGGCCAAGATCTCCGGCAAGAAGGGCGAACGGATCGTCTTCATCCGCACCCTGATCTCCTCCAAGAAGGGCACCACCCCCGGCCGTTCCATCGACACCGTCACCAACACCGGTCAGTATCTATAGAGCTGCTCGCGCCCGGCCGAGCCTGTCGAAGCGCCGCCCATCGCGACCTCGCGCCCTGAGCCGCGTCGAAGCGCTCATGTGCCAGGTCGCGTCCGCCAGGTCGGCCACCGCGGCTGCCCACATCCTCACCGCGCCGAGATTACGCTGGAGGCATGTCGTCCTCCGGCTCGAGCAGCCGCGCCCCGGAATCAGCCTCGAAGGCGCCGCCGCGCGTGCTCGGCATCGAGACCGAGTACGGCATCAGCGCGCTCGGCGGGCCGGCCGAGGACGACCTGCACCCGATGCAGCTCTCGAACCACGTCGTCAAGGCGTACGGCTGGTCGACGCCCGGGCAGCCGGCCGGCTGGGACTACGAGACCGAGACCCCGCTGCGGGACATCCGTGGCTACGAGATCTCCCGCTCGCAGGCCCATCCCGATCAGCTGACCGACACCGATCTGGGCATGGCGAACGTGATCTTGACCAATGGCGCACGGCTGTACGTGGATCACGCCCATCCGGAGTACTCCGGCCCGGAGGTCACCTCGGCCCTGGATGCGGTCCGCTACGACCAGGCGGGCGACGCCGTCATGGCCATGGCCGGGCAGCGGGCCAGCCAGAGCCTCGGGCCGGTCGGTGCGGCTGTACAAGAACAACACCGACGGCAAGGGCGCCTCGTACGGGACGCACGAGAACTATCTGCTGGACCGCAGCACCCCGTTCGACCGCATCGTCACCCAGTTCACCGGCTTCCTGGTGTCCCGGCAGGTGATCACCGGCGCCGGGCGCGTCGGGATCGGCCAGTCCAGCCAGCAGGCCGGCTTCCAGATCAGCCAGCGGGCTGACTACTTCGAGGCGGAGGTGGGGCTGGAGACCACGCTCAACCGGCCCATCATCAACACCCGCGACGAGCCGCACGCCGACCCGAGCCGGCACCGGCGGCTGCACATCATCACCGGCGACGCCAACCTGTCGGAGATCTCGACCTACCTCAAGGTGGGGAGTGCCGCCTGGGTGCTGCGCACCATCGAGGCCGGGCTGCTGCCGACCGACCTGCGCCTGGACGCACCGGTCGCGGCCATGCGTACGGTCAGTCACGACCCCACCTGTCGGGCGGTGTTGAGCTTCGCGAACGGGCGGACCGTCACCGCCACGGGTCTGCAGGAGGTCTACCTCGACGCCAGCCGGGTCTGCTACGAGCAGATCGCCGAGGATCTGACCGAGTCGGCCCGGATCGAGGCGAAGGACATCTTCACCCGCTGGCAGGAGTGTCTCGACGCCCTCCGGCGGGATCCGATGGAGCTGGCCGATCAGCTCGACTGGGTGGCCAAGCTCTCGCTGATGGAGTCCTACCGCAGCCGGGACGGCCTGGCCTGGGATTCGCCGAAGCTGGCCCTGATCGACCTGCAGTACTGCGACGTCGATCCTCGTCGGAGCCTGTACCGGGCGCTGGTGCGCAAGGGCAAGATCCGGCGGCTCCTCACCGAGGACGAGGTGGAGCGAGCCCGGACCCAACCGCCGGAGGACACCCGGGCCTACTTCCGCGGCCGGGTGACCGAGAAGTTCGGGTCATCGGTCGTGGCCGCCTCATGGGACTCGGTGATCTTCGACGTGCCGGGCCGCCCCGCCCTGCAACGAATCCCGCTGCTCGACCCGCTCCGCGGCACCCGGGAGCAGGTCGGAGCCATGATCGACTCCTGCGCCGACGTGACCGAGTTGTTCGCCGCGCTCGGCCGCTGACCCCCTTCCCGCGACCCGTCACATCTTCGGCGGTTTCGGCGGCGTGTCGCCGCACAACTGACGGGTCGAAGCCCCCGACGCGCGCCACGCGCCAACCGTCGCTGACCGCGGCTGGGACGTCCGCCGGTCAACAGCCGCTCACCAACCTCCCGCCCGCGACTGCTGACGGGTCGGCCGATGTCGAGCGCCGCCCCGCTGACGACGCTCGCCAGGTGGGTCAACGGCTCGCGCACCCTCCCCGGCTGATCCTTTGGCAGCTGGGCGCCGAGAGCGCAGTTGCGGCCCACTCGGGTGCTGGGGGAAGGGCCGCAACTGCGCAGTGGGTCTTCCGAGTTGGCTCAGGTCTAGGGGTCAGGTGGAGAACAACGCGACGATAGGACGTTGCATGCGGACGACTGACTGCATGCCCTTCTTGCTCCTGCCTGTCTTTCGTGCATCTGCATGGTGCACACCCCATGCAGTTGCATGGAAACCATGCAGATCGAGAGGATGAAGGTCGGGTGGGGGAGCAGCCGCCCGCGGCAGTGGACGGCGACGCCACTGGCCGGGTGAGTGCCGCCAAGCCCGGCGCTCCGCCGGAATCGTCCAAGCCCTGCAGCATCCACCGAACCGCGCCAAAACCTCCGCCGACCCGTCACATCCGCTGCGACACGCCGCCGAAACGGCCGAAGATGTGACGGGTCGCGGAAGGGGGAGGGGTGCCAGGGCGAAATGTCGGCGGGCGGTGTCGGTCGCGGTGGATAGGCTGGTGACTCGTACGCCGAGTCGCCACCGAGACGTCCCCAGGAGCAGTCATGGCTGAGTCAGAGCAGAGCCGGAACCGGACCCGGCGCACCGAGCAGGAGCCGGTGGAGGAGCTGGCGCCGGCCGACAGCGCCCACAAGGCCGAGCTCGACGCCGACGTCGACTCGCTGCTGGAGGAGATCGACGACGTGCTGGAGACCAACGCCGAGGAGTTCGTGCGCTCGTTCGTCCAGAAGGGCGGCCAGTGAGCGATCGCCTGACCGGTCTGCCTCCTGCCTTTCTGAACGCCGGCACGTCCTCGTTCACCGAGTTCGTCGCGCAGGTGAGTCCGACCGTCCTGCCCAGCTCGCGCATCGCCGCTCCGGGCCTCGGTGAGCTGGCCCCGCACGGCACGACGATCGTGGCGGCCACCTTCCCGGGCGGGGTGGTGGTGGCCGGCGACCGCCGGGCCACGATGGGCAACATGATCGCGCAGCGCGACATCGAGAAGGTCTTCCCGGCGGACGAGTTCTCGATCATCGGCATCGCCGGGGCGGCCGGGCATCGCGGTCGAGATGGTCGGGCTGTTCCAGGTCGAGCTGGAGCACTACGAGAAGATCGAGGGTGCGCCGCTCTCCCTGGTGGGCAAGGCCAACCGGCTCGGCCACGATGATCCGGCAGAACCTCGGACTCGCGCTGCAGGGCCTGGTCGTGGTGCCGCTGTTCGCCGGCTGGGACGTGGCGACCGAGGAGGGGCGGATCTTCTCCTACGACGCCACCGGTGGCCGCTACGAGGAGCACGCGTTCTTCTCGGTGGGCTCCGGATCGGTGTTCGCCCGCGGCTCGCTGAAGAAGCTGTACCGCCCCGATCTGCAGGCCGCCGAGGCGGCCATGGCGGTCGTCCAGGCGCTCTACGACGCCTCCGACGACGACTCCGCGACCGGCGGCCCGGATCTGACCCGGCGGATCTTTCCCGGTGGTGATGACCGCGACCGCCGACGGCGTGGAGCGGGTCTCCGACGACCAGATCGCCGGGATGGTCGACCGTCTCGTGGAGTCACGGATGGTCGCGACCCGACGGACCGGGAGCACCTGCTCGCTGTGAGCATGCCGTTCTACGTTGCGCCCGAGCAACAGATGAAGGACCGGGCCGACTTCGCCCGGAAGGGCATCGCCCGCGGCCGGTCGGTGGTGGTCCTGCACTACGCCGACGGCATCTTGTTCGTGGCCGAGAACCGGTCGCAGGCGCTCCACAAGGTCAGCGAGATCTACGACCGGATCGGCTTCGCCGCCGTCGGTCGCTACAACGAGTTCGAGAACCTGCGGACGGCCGGCATCCGCTACGCCGACCTGCGCGGCTACAGCTACGACCGCACCGACGTCACCGGCCGTGGTCTGGCCAACGCGTACGCGCAGCTGCTCGGCACCATCTTCTCGGCCGGTGGCGAGAAGCCGTACGAGGTGGAGATCGTCGTCGCCGAGCTCGGCGCGACCCCGGACCAGGACCAGATCTACCGGCTCACCTACGACGGGTCGGTCGGCGACGAGGAGAACTTCGCCGTCATGGGCGGCTCCGCGGAGGCCATCAGCGAGGCCATCGGCCGGGGGTTCGAGCCGAATCTCGATCTGGCCGCCGCCGTCCGGCTGGCCGTCCGGGCGCTGAGCTCCGACGGCGGACCCAACTCGGAGCCGCGCGAACTCGGCGTCGACGCGCTCGAGGTCGCGATCCTGGATCGCACGCGCGCGCTGCCGCGCAAGTTCCGCCGGATCAACGGCAGCCGGCTGGGCGCGCTGCTGGCGACGCGGTGGTCCCACCGGATCCCGGGGTGGAGGCGCCGCCCGCGCTCGCGCCCGAGTCGGTGCCCGAGACCGAGCTGCCCCCGGCGGAGACGGCTCCGGGCCCGTCGGAGGAGTGAGCACCGCCGACGGCTCCGCAGTCACCGGGCCCGCCGCGTCGGGTCCTGATCATCGGGACCGGACTGATCGGGGCCTCGATCGGGTGCGCCCTGACGCAGCCGGGACTGGCCGGTGCACCTCCAGGACCGCCAATCCAGCCACGCCCGGGTCGCCGAGAGTCGCGGCGCCGGGACGCACGACGCCTCCGGACCCGGGTGCCGTCGACCGGTGGTCGTGGTCGCGGTGCCGCCGCGGGCGTTGCCGGACGTGATCGCGACGGCCCTCCGGACCTATCCCGGCGGCGACCGTCACCGACGTCGGCTCGGTGAAGGCCGAGGTGCTGGGCGTCCTCTGGACCCAGGCGGATCTCGCGGACGACCTCGGCCGCTACGTCGGCTCCCACCCCATGGCGGGCTCTCAGCATTCCGGTCCGGTGGCGGCCCGCGCGGATCTGTTCCGGGACCGGACCTGGGTGATCACGCCGCACCGGCGCTCGACCGCCGCGGCCATCGACGCGGTCACGCGAGCTGGCCCTCGCCTGCGGTGCGTACGGGGTGACGATGGACGTGGCCGACCACGACGCGGCGGTGGCCCGGGTGTCGCACCTGCCGCATCTGCTGTCGGTGTTGATGGCCGGCCACCTCACGACGGTGCCGGAGGGTGACCTGCGGCTGGCGGGGCAGGGACTCCGTGACGTCACGCGGGTCGCGGGCAGTGATCCCGAGCTGTGGGAGCAGATCGTGGCGGCCAACTCGGCCGCGGTGCTCACCGAGTTGCGTTCGGTACGCGACCAGCTCGACACGCGTGATCGCCGCCCTCGACGCCGATTCCGGCCGACCTCCGCGCCCAACTGGACCGGGGTGTGCACGGCAGCCGCCGGATCCCGGGCAAGCACGGGGCGCCGCGCACGGAGTACGGCGAGGTCGTCGTCGAGATCCCCGACGCACCGGGCGCGCTCGGCCGGCTCTTCGCCGACATCGGCGAGGCCGGCGTCAACATCGAGGACATCTCGATCGAGCACGACCAGATCCGGCAGGTCGGCTACCTGTCGGTGGCCGTCGCTCCGGCCCAGCTCGACGGCCTGGTGACCCGCATGGTCGACCTCGGTTGGGACGTCCAGCCGTGAGGAGTCCCGGTACGCTGACCCTCGTGCTCTGAGCCCCCCGAGCGTCCGCGCCGACTGGTGGTGGCCATCGACGGCCCCAGCGGATCGGGGAAGTCGAGCACCGCCCGCGGGGTCGCCGAACGTCTCGGTCTGGCCTTTCTGGACACCGGCGCGATGTACCGGGCCGCCACCTGGCTGGCTCTGGCGGAGGAGGTTCCCACCGGCGACCAGGCGGCGGTCGCCGACCTGGTTCGAGCCGCGCGGCTCGACATCGATACCGATCCCGCTCGGCCCCGGATCGCGATCAACGGCCACGACGTGACCACCGCCATCCGCGAGCCGGCGGTGTCGGCGGAGGTGAGCAAGATCGCCACCAACCTCGACGTCCGCGCGGATCTGATCGCCCGGCAGCGTGACCTGATCGCCGGCGTCCTCGCCGGGGGTGGTCGCCGAGGGCCGCGACATCACGACCGTGGTGGCGCCCGACGCCGACGTACGCGTGCTGCTGATGGCCGATCCGCAGGCCAGGATCGACCGCCGACACGCCGAACTCGGCCACGCGATCGACGCCGACACCGTCACCGACCACGTCATCCGGCGGGATGCCGACGACTCGACGGTCGCTTCGTTCCACGAGCCCGCGCCGCGGGGTGGTGCTCGTCGACTCGACCCACCTGAGTCTGGACGAGGTGATCGACGAGATCTGCCGGCTCGTGCCCGACGCGGCCCGCGAGGTGAGCTGAGCCGATGGCGCGCAGATCGGCCGAGCGCGCGCTCGGCTCTCGGAGCCGACGACGCGCCCGAGGTCGTCGAGATCCCACCGGTCGTCGCGGTGGTCGGCCGACCCAACGTCGGCAAGTCGACCCTGGTCAACCGGATGATCGGCCGCCGCGAGGCCGTCGTGCAGGACGTTCCGGGCGTCACGCGCGACCGGGTGTCCTACGACGCGATCTGGAACGGTCGGCAGTTCGTCGTCGTCGACACCGGCGGCTGGATCTCCGACGCGACCGGGATGGCGGCGCAGATCGCCGAGCAGGCCGAGCTGGCGATCGCCACGGCCGACGCCGTCGTGTTCGTGGTCGACGCGACCGTCGGCACTCTGGACGCCGACGAGGCCGTCGTCCGCGTCCTCCGCCGCAGCCAGAAGCCGGTCGTGTTGGCCGCCAACAAGGTCGACGACCAGCGGACCGAGGCCGAGGCGGCCGCCATGTGGAATCTCGGGCTGGGCGAGCCGTACGCCGGTCTCGGCGCTGCACGGGCGGGGGAGCGGTGACCTGCTCGACGCCATCCTGGCGGTGCTGCCGGAGGCGCCCGCCGAGACCGACGCGGCCCGCGGTGGACCGCGGCGGGTCGCGATCGTCGGCAAGCCCAACGTCGGCAAGTCCAGCCTGCTGAACCGCCTCGCCGGCGCCCGGCGGTCGGTGGTCGACGACGTCGCCGGCACGACGGTCGACCCGGTCGACGAGCTGGTCGAGGTCGACGGCGAGGTCTACCGCTTCGTCGACACCGCCGGGATCCGCCGCCGGGTCAAGGAGGCCACCGGACACGAGTACTACGCCAGCCTGCGCACCCACGGGGCGATCGAGCGGGCCGAGGTGTGCGTCGTGGTCATCGACGCCAGCGAGCCGCTGACCGAGCAGGATCTGCGGATCCTCTCCTCGGTCGAGGAGGCCGGCCGAGCGCTGCTGATCGCCTTCAACAAGTGGGACCTGACCGACGACGAGCGGCGCCGCTATCTCACCCGGGAGATCGAGCGGGATCTCGTGCAGTTCGCCTGGGCCGCCCGGGTGAACATCTCCGCCACCACCGGGCGGCACGTCGACCGGCTCGGGCCGGCCATCCAGGAGGCACTGGAGGGGTGGGAGACCCGCATCTCCACCGGCAAGCTGAACGCGTTCCTCGGCCGGATCGTGGCCGCCCATCCGCATCCCGTACGGGGCGGCAAGCAGCCGCGCATCCTGTTCGGCACGCAGGCGCAGGTCGGCCCGCCCACCTTCGTGCTCTTCACCTCCGGTCAGATCGAGGCCGGGCTACCTGCGCTTCGTCGAGCGCCGGCTGCGGGAGGAGTTCGGCTTCGTCGGAAGCCCGATCCACCTCCAGGTCCGGGCCCGGGAGAAGCGCGGCAAGCGCTGATCATGGATTCCGAGCCTCGGCGCGCTGCGTAGTAGAGTTCCGGGTCGGAGCTCACGCCCTCGGGCGTCGGAGCCTGGCGGGCTGTGGCGCAGTTTGGTAGCGCACGTGACTGGGGGTCACGGGGTCGCAGGTTCAAATCCTGTCAGCCCGACCATGGGGCGGAGTCGCCGGTTACTCGGCAGCGTGTTGTCGCACTTCTTGCCGAAACCAGCAACACGCTGCCACGCAACGGCCGCCAGCCTCGCCCGCGTACGACAGGGCCATCCGCTCAAAGCCGGACGGCCCCCGGCCCGGAAGTCGCACCGCGTGTGTCGAAGAACCGGCGTGAGCGCGCCACCAGGCGCTCGAGGTCGTACGCGCGGTGGTTCTGGAGGAGGACGACGAGATCGGCCTCGTCGACCGCCGTCTCGAGAGCGTCGTCGCCGACGGGTTCCGCCTTCGGCACCGCCGGCCAGGACGACACGTGGGGATCGTGATAGCAGACTTTCGCCCGCAGTTCCAGTAGATGGGTGGCCACGGCGATGGCCGGTGACTCGCGCTGGTCGGCGATGTTCGCCTTGTACGTGATGCCCAGCAACAGCACACGCGCGCCGTTGATGGCCAGGCCGTCGGCGTTGAGGGTGTTCTGGATCCGGTGCGTGACGTACGCCGGCATGGTCGCGTTGATCTCCTGGGCCAGCTCGACGAAGCGAAAGGGGTAGCCGAGGGTGGTCCGGACGGTGTGCGCCAGGTAGTTGGGGTCGATGGGGATGCAGTGGCCCCCGACGCCGGGCCCGGGGTAGAACGCCTCGAACCCGAACGGCTTGGTCGCCGCCAGCCTGATCACGTCCCACAGATCGATCCGAAGCTCGTGACAGAGCCTCGCCATCTCGTTGACCAACGCGATGTTCACGTGCCGGTACGTGTTCTCGAGCAGCTTGGCGGTCTCGGCCTCCCGCGTACCGGCCGCGACCACCACCGTGTCGACGAAGCGTGCGTAGAACCGTTCTGCCCGCGCGGTGCAGCCCGCTGTCACCCCGCCGACGACCTTCGGGGTGTTGGTGATGCCGAACGTCGGGTTGCCGGGGTCGACGCGTTCGGGTGAGAACGCGAGGTGTACGTCGCGGCCGACCTCGAGTCCGGACCCGTCCTCCAGCAGCGGACGAACGACGTCCTCGGTGGTGCCGGGGAAGGTGGTGGATTCGAGGACGACGAGCGTCTCGGGGCGCAGCCGCTGACCGATGGTGCGCGCCGCCGTGAGGACGGCGTCGAGATCGGGGCCACCGGATGCGCCGAGCGGCGTCGGCACGCAGATGACGATCGTGTCGGCGTTGCTCAGGACGGCGGGATCGGCCGTAGCCCGGAATCCGCCGGCAATGAGTTCGGCGATCTCGGCGTCGGTGACGTCGTCGACGTGCGACCGCCCGTCGGTCAGGCCGTCCACCACGGCGGCTTGCACGTCGAAGCCGGCGACCCGCAGCCCGGCCCGCTGTGCGGCGAGGGCGAGCGGCAGCCCGACGTAGCCCAGCCCGACCACGACCAGCTCGTACGTCACCGCGCGCCCCTTCCCGTTGCCGAACGGATCGCCGTCCGGGCAGCGCCGAGGCTACTCGGCCGCCGGCCGCGTCGGCGGATGCGCGTACGGCGAGTCTCGGCCCGGCCACGGCCTCGCCTTGCGAGGATCGGCCCATGGCGGTACCGGTACTGCACATCACGGGTGCCCGGCCCAACTTCCCCAAGGCGGCCCCGGTGCTGCGAGCGCTGGCGGAACTCGGGATCGCGCAGCGGCTGGTGCACACCGGACAGCACTACGACCAGGCGATGTCGGAGGTGTTCTTCCGCGAGCTGGGGCTGCCCGAGCCCGACGTCAACCTCGGCGTCGGATCCGGCTCGCACGCAACCCAGACGGCGGCCGTGATGGTCGAGTTGGAACAGCTGTTCCTTCGCGACCCGCCGCAGCTCGTGCTGGTCTACGGGGACGTGAACTCGACGGTCGCCGCGGCCCTCGTGGCCGCCAAGCTCGGCATCACCCTCGGTCATGTCGAGGCGGGTCTGCGGAGCTTCGACAAGACCATGCCCGAGGAGGTCAACCGGGTCGTCACCGACCGGCTGGCCGACCATCACTTCGCCACCAGCGCCGACGCCGTGGCCAACCTCGGCAACGAGGGCGCGCATCCGGCCTCGATCCATCTCGTCGGCAACCCCATGATCGACACGCTGCTGGCCACCCGCCCACGCTGGGACCGACCGGATCTGGCCGAGCGCTGGTCGCTTCCGGACGCCTATGTCGTGGCGACCGTGCACCGGCCCAGCAACGTCGACACGCCCGCAGCCGCCGAACGGGTCGTGGCCGCCCTGCACGCAGTGGCCGACCTGGCCCCGGTCTGGTTGCCGCTGCACCCCCGCGGACGCGATCTCCTCACCGGGGCCGGCCTGCTGAACCACCCGGGGCTCCGGGTGGTCGAGCCGATGGGCTACCTGGACTTCGTCGGCCTGGTGAACCGGTCGGCCGCCGTGATCACCGATTCCGGCGGCATCCAGGAGGAGACGACGTTGCTCGGTGTCCCGTGCCTCACGCTGCGGGCCAACACCGAGCGTCCGGTGACCATCACCGATGGCACGAACGAGTTGATCCGGCTCGAGGCCGTCCCGGCGCGGGTCGCGGCCCTGCTGGCGGCGGGCCGTCCGGTGACCTGGCCGACCCCGCCGCTGTGGGACGGCCACGCCGGGGTGCGGATCGCCCGGGTGATCGCGCGGGTACTCGGCCGCTCAGCCGTCGCGCCCCTCGCTTCCACCGCGACGGAAGACGGCGGCGCCCTTCTGCAGCGGTAGTCGCTCCACGGTGAAGTCGGGCAGGGCCACCGCCCAGCGGGCCGCGACCTCCTGCTCGCTGGCACGGACGAGGTCGTCCAGGACGACCGTGGCCGTCGGGGCCAGCCGTTCGCCGAGCAGCGGCACCGCGGGCCAGCGCACCAGGGGACCGGTCGTCTCCGGGGGTCCGTCGACGAACAGCAGCCCGATGTCGGTCAGGTCGGTGAGCGCCGCCGGGTCGTACCAGTCGGTGCTGTGCCCGGCCAGGCCGACGGAGGTGAGCGGCGCGTCCCGCACCTCGGCGTGTCGTCCGACGTCGTGGCGGGCGAGGCTGCGACGGGTCTGCTCCGCGTAACCGGGATCGTGGTCGAGGGAAACGATCCGGCTGGGCAGGGAGTACCACTCGATGACCAGCGCCAACCACAGGGTGGACACCCCGCTGCCGCACTCGACGATCAGCCGCGGGCGACGCTCCAGTAACTCCTCGACCAGCACCGCCACGACGTCGGGGGAGGCGGCCCAGCCGCCCA
This sequence comes from uncultured Actinomycetota bacterium, assembly GCA_963789345.1. Taxonomy (GTDB): domain Bacteria; phylum Actinomycetota; class Actinomycetes; order Propionibacteriales; family Propionibacteriaceae; genus Microlunatus. The sequence continues at coordinate 451,281 of CAWBKR010000007.1, forward strand.
TGGCCGGCACGATCCCCTTGACCGGGCCGAGGGCGAACAGGTTCAGCATGGCCTGCGTCTGCCGCATGGTGGCCAGTACGGCGGGGTCGGTCAGCCCGGACCGCGGCTCGGGGGACCGGGGTTGCCGCCGGGCGATCTCCGTCGTTGTGGTCCGTAGCAGGTTGAGGTCGCCGTGTACGCCGTCGATGCGCCGCGTGAGGCCACCGACCGACTTGGACAACCGCCGGTAGTCGCGGTCAGCCGCCGTCCGGACCCGAGTCAGCTGCCGGGTGCGCTTCGTACGTTCTGACCGCAGGTGGCGACGAAGCCGGACGGCGAGTCGTTCGCTGCGGGCCGCCGCCCGGCCGACGCGTTGCAGTCGCCGGAGCACGAGAGCCGAGCCCGCGAGGCTCGCGCACGCCAGCAGGGTGAGCAGGGTCAGCAGCCCGCCGAGGTAGCCGGTGCCGGTGATCACAGCGGCCAGGATCGCGACCCCGAGTCCGGCGACCGCCGCCGCGGTCGCAAAAGGCGCCCACCGGCGCAGGGTGGCGCCCCGGGATGCAGCATGCGATCTTGACGACCTGGACGCCCGGGTGGCGGTCGAGCCGGGAGTCCCGCGCCGCGAGGGGGCGGGAGCCGCCTCGCGGGTCTCCTCGGGGACTCGATCCGGAACCCCGGCCGTCGGGACGCGAGGATCGGACGACGGCGGATCGGACAGCGGTTCGGGCAGGGTTTCGGGCAGGGTTTCGGGCAGGGTCGGGAGCGCGGCGGCATCGCCGTCTCGTCCGAGCTGCCAGAAGGACGCCTCACCGACGGTGACCGTCTGCTCGTAGCGCAGTCCACTCAGGGTGGCGGCCTCCACCGGCCCGGGCTCGATCAGGAACTGCGCTCCCTCGGGTGCCCAGCCCAGCACAGCGTCGACCACGGGATGCGACAGCGATTCGGTCGGGAGCACGACGACCGTGGTTTCGTTGGCGTCGACTCCGCCGAGCTCTCCGACCGGGAGGATCAGCGCGTCCTCGAGATCGACAGCGAGACTCGCAGAGCGTTCCGGGTGCTCCGACACGATCACCGTGACGCCGGGTCGCTGCTGCTGAACGGTCACGCCAGCACCCTAGAGTAAGTGCCCCACCCCCCAGGGCAGGCGCGAGCGCGCATCGCCCGGCATCGAGGAGAGCAGTGGACACTCCGGCGTCCGGATCCGCCGACGTGTCGCACCCGGCCGGGCGCGTCGACGTCAGCGTGATCGTGCCGACCCGGCTGGGCGGTGCTTGGCTGGAGGGCTGTCTGCGGTCGCTGGCCGGGCAGACCCTGGCCCCAGCGCGCTACGAGGTGCTGCTGGTCCAGTACGGACCCGAGGACGGCACGCGCGCGCTGGTCGACCGCATTCGGCGCGGCCACCCGAAGCTGCGGCTACGGCGGGTGGCCGTTCCGGACGTCGCGACGCGCGCCGGCGCGAAGAACGTCGGTCTCGGGGCGAGCCGGGGGCGGCACGTCGTCATCGTGCACGACGAGGACCGGATCTCCGCCGGTTTCCTGGCGGGATTGGCGGCGGTAGCCAAACCGGCGGACGTCATCGCCCTCGGCCTGCTGGTGGACGTGCCGGCGCAGCACCACCCACCCACGTTCGATACGCCGAGGTTGCGCCGGCAGCTCACGCTGGCGGGCCGGACGGTGCCGCTCTCGACGTTGCCGTCCGCCCTGACCTACGGCCCGGCCAAGCTGGTGAGTCGGTCGGTGGCGACCGAGGTCGGCTTCGACGCGGATCTCCCCTCGGGTGAAGACGCGGTGTTCTGGGGGCGGGTTGCCCTTCGCCCCGAGCTGCGCGTGGCGGTGGCGCCCGTGACGTGCCACGCCGTCTACTACCGCACGACCGGCCGCAACGCTCAGCTGCCGGACCGCGGCGACGCCGGCCTGTTGGCCGGGATCGAACGGGTGGCCGCGCTACCCCTGGACACGCCCATCCAGCAGTCGATTCGCCGGGGCCTCGTGGCGGACGAGACGTCGGCCCTGAACCGGTACCTGCGGACGTATCCGGCCGCGCAGCGCCAGGTGATCATGGACCGTCGCCGGCTCGGCGTCGATGTACGGCTGCCCCAGCTCAACCGTGGGGTGGCCCGCGACCTGGCGGTCCTGTACCGGGCGGTCCCCTTCGTCGACACCTCGGCCAACGTCGCCGCCCGGAGGATCCGGTCCTTCGAGCGGATCGTCGACGTGGTCTCCTGCGACATGGGCTCGCAGCTGGGCAGCGACCCGTCCGCCGAGCTCATCTGGCAGGAGTTCGTCGACCAAAAGGTCTATCTCGACAGCCGTCCCGCCGACATCTGGTGGCCCGGGATCGCCGAGTTCTGTCACAAGGGGCTGGCCCAGATCCGGTCGTGGGAGAAAAGCAAGGGACCGTACCGCAGCGTGTACAGCCGGACGATGCACCCGGCTTCCCACGTACTCGCGGCCTGGTACAAGATCCGGCGACCGGAGGTCACCTGGACCGCCGAGTTCTCCGATCCGATCTTGCACAACGTGCACGGCGACGAGCGGCAGAGCACCGGGCGGCCGGATCCGCTTCTGATGCGGGAGTTCCGTGCCGCGCTGGCCGACCGAAACGTCGACATCCCGGACACCGACAACCTGCACGTGTGGATCGAGACTCTCGCCTACGCCCTGGCCGACCGTCTGCTCTTCACGAACACCAACCAACTGGGCTACATGCTCGACCACTTCGCGGACCGGACGCTGGCGGGTCGCGCCCGGGCACTCGGCGTGGTCAGCCCGCAGCCCACGTTGCCACCGGCCTTCTACGCCGCCGTCCCCAGCGACTACCCGATGGACCCGAGTGCCGTCCACATCGGCTACTTCGGGGCCTTCTACGCCACGCGAGGGCTCACCGAGGTGGTGGCGGCCCTGACCGCGCTCGATCCGCAGGTCAGGGCCCGGGTGCGGCTGCACGTCTTCACCGGCCGGCCCGGGGATCTGGCCCAGGAGATCACCGGGGCCGGGCTCGACGACGTCGTGGTCACCAGGCCCTATGTCGGTTTCCTGGAGTTCTTGAACCTCACGACCCAGTTCGACGTGCTGCTGGTCAACGACGCCCGGACCCTCGACTCCCACGACCGAAACCCGTACCTGCCGTCCAAGTACTCCGATTACCAGGGCTCGGGGCGGCCGGTCTGGGGCGTCGTCGAGGAGGGCAGCGTGCTGAGCGGCCAGCCCTTGGCGTACGTCTCGCGGCTCGGTGACGTCGCCGGTGCGCAGCGGGTGCTGGAGCAGATCGCCGGCGCCAACGGTCGTCCGGTAGGACAATCGGTGCGGTAACCCAGGCCGCTCCGAGACCGGCTACGACCTCCGGCGCCCTCAGGCGCAGACGGCTCCGGCCCGTACGGCCAGGCCGCTCGGTGGGTTGCGGACCACGGGCTGGTTACCGGTGATGCGGTACGCACACGAACGGGCGCTGGATCTGGGCAGGCTCCGGCCGTCGAGCCAGATGTCGAGCCGATACGTCACGTCGGCGCTGTGCCGGTGGCAGGCACCACAGATGTCCTCGACGATGAAGTACTTCCGCATCTCCGGCAGGTAGAAGCGGGTGCCCGCAGGGATGTCGAGGATGACTTTGCCGGCGGGCCTGGTGAAGCCCACGGCCATGGTGATCGGATCCGCGTACGTACCGACGCCGGCGGCGGTGCGGTGCAGGACCGGTCGGGCGATGGCGGCCGACCCCGGCGGACTGTTGTCCCACCACGTGTACCCGGTGATGAAGGCCTGGACCGCTCTGGGCGGCGTCGGGGTGACGATCGGGCCGATGGTCGCGCCGCCGGGCTGGACGAACGTCATCGTGCAACCGCGTCGGCCGTCGTTCCCGTCGCCGACGGTGACGACGATCTTCGACCGCCCGGGACCAGAGGCCGGGTTCCGCGGGTTCCGGGTGAGGTAGGCAGACCCGCCCGCGAACCGGTACCGGCGATTCTGCTGGCCCCGTATCTGGATCAATCGGCCGTCGGGGTTGTAGGTCTTCACCGCGTAGTCGACCGTCGTGGCGTCCGGCGCCGCCGAGGTGAAGCTGACGCTGTTGTTGCGGATGCGGCGCACACCGGAGCCGTCGGTGTAGACGGCGCCCCAGATGGAGCGGCCCTTCCACACATGCCCGCCGCGGTCGGTACAGGTGGCCGTCTGGGTCGTCGTCGTGGCGCCTGAGGCGGGTACCCCGACGAGAGCCGTGCAGGAGGCGGCGAGAACGAGGGAGATCGCCGTGCCCCGGACCGCGCGCCTCGATCCTGTGCGTCCGGGCCTGTGTGTCGGCAGCCGCCGGAAGGTCATGTGGGGAGACTGTAGCCTCGAGTTGCCGTTGAGGCTACCGAAGGCTCAAGTGACTCCTGAGACTCAGGCGAGCGTGAGATATCTGAGTTCGGCGGATCTGCTTCTCCGGTTGAGGTCAAGACCCCCAATGGAAGCAACTGTTGGGTTGCGACCTTCCTGAATCGATTCAGCAATGTCGCAACCCAACAGTCAGCCGCGGTGGGTCGCCGTTCGCTGCACGTACGCGAGCGCGGCGGCGGCCGTCGCGGACCAGTCCGGCAGTCGCTTCCGCTGGTCCAACGCCGCCGTACGCCAGGCCTCGGCGAGGGTGGGGTCGGTCAGCCAGCGCCGGAGCACCGCGGCCAGGGCGGCGGGCTGGGCGGTCGGGATAGTCGTGCCCGCCATGCCGTGCTCCGGAGTCCTGCCGGTGACCAGCGGCTCGACCGCCCCAGTGCCGGCCGAGACCACGGCCGGGATGCCGCGGGCCAGCGCCTCCAGCACCACGATTCCGTACGTTTCCGACCGCGAGGGATGAACCAGGAGGTCGGCGGCCGACCACTCGGCGGCCAGTCGAGCGCCGACCAGAGGTCCGACGGCGGACACCCGGTCCTCGAGGCCGGCGCTGCGAATCTCGGCCCGTACGCGGAGGGCGTACGGCGGGTCCAGGGTGTCGCTGCCGACCAGCTGGGCACTCCAGCCGAATTCCGCGATGCGGGACAAGGCCTTGATCATGGTGAGAGGGTCTTTGGTCGGTGTCAGCGACCCGAGCGAGAGGAAGCGGGGGGAGCCCGTCATCCGGCTGCCGGGTGCGGGTTCCGCGCGCTCAACGCCCGGTGGTGCAACCCCGACGTCGATCAGACCGTAGCGACGGTCCAGTTCCGCTGCCGCCCACCGGCTCGTACAGAGCACACCGCTGGCGGCCCGGAGCGCCGCCGCCTCTGACTTCGCGAAGCGAGTTCGGCTTGCGGCGTCGAGGTGGGGATCGTCGGCGCCGAAGTGGTGGACCACCACGATCACGCAGCGCCCGGCCGCGACCGCCGCCGCCACGACGTCGGGAGCTCGACCGGCGGCGATTCCGTCCACCAACGACACTCGCTCGGACCGCAGCGCTGCGGCGAGTACATCGAGGTCATCGGGCGCGACGACCGGCCCGAAGCCGGTGAGGCGGCGCTCAACCACATCCACCCCGGACGCCCGGAGACCGGCGATCAGCTCGCGGTCGTACAGATTGCCGCCGCTAGGAGCCTCGCTGACCCAGCACGCAAACCCGAGCCGCATCCGCTCATTCTGCTCGGCCGACCTCGCGCGGCAAACCTCTACTTCACGTCGCGATTTCCGACTGCGGCGGACTTCTGCCGCTGCCAGGTTCGAGTGAGGCGACGTTTTCCGACCACGGCCGACTTCTGCGGCTGCCAGGGGCGGGTGAGGCGACGTTTTCCGACCACGGCGGACTTCTGCGGCTGCCAGGGGCGGGTGAGGCGACGTTTTCGACCACGGCCGACTTCTGCGGCTGCCAGGGGCGGGTGAGGCGACGTTTTCCGACCACGGCGGAGATCGTGCAGCCGGCCGGTCCTCGAGGTGTACGACAGCGTCGTCATGTCGTTGTTCGCCACGTGGCGGCAGACGCAGCAGATATCGGGCTCGGCCGCTGCGCTGTTCATCACATGACGGGAAACGGCAGATCGTGCCTTTATTGACAAAGAAAACTGTCAATTGCGAGGATGGGCGGGTGGGTACGGCGGTGCAGCTCGTAGAGGATCCGGGGGCGGTGCGGATCGCGCTCTCTCCGGTGCGCCGGGCGTTGCTCGATCTGTTGCGGGAGCCGATGTCGGCCAGTGCTGCGGCCCAGCGGATGGGGCTCACTCGCCAGCGGCTCAACTATCACCTCAACGTCCTCGAGGGCGCCGGTCTGGTCGAACTGGTCGAGCTCCGTCGTCGGCGAGGCTTCACCGAGCGAGTGCTGCGTACGGTCGCCGACCTGGTGGTCGATCCGGACGTCCTCGGCCCTCCGGCCGCACCGGCCACTGCATCCGCGGTGGCCCGCGATCGTTTCGCCGCCGCCCACCTCGCCGCCACCGCGGGGCAGGTGGTCCGTGACGTCACCCGCATGCGCACAGCAGCGGACGTCAAACGGCAGCGCCTGCTTACCTTCACCGTCCAGACCGAGATCAACTTCGACCAGCCCGCCGATGTCCACCGCTTCACCGACGAGCTTTCCGAGGCGGTCGCCGAGCTGGTGCGGCGTTACGACCATCCCGGCGGCCGAGCGTATCGGCTCGTCATCGGCGGCCTCCCGGCCGCCCGTACCGAAGGGGAACCCGACCATGAGTGAGTCCAGCCTGCGCACCACACCCGTCATCGAGGTCACGGTGGCCGCCCCGATCGAGGTGGTGTGGTCGGCCCTACGTCGTCCGGAGGAGATCCGCCGCTGGCACGGCTGGGTGTTCGACGGCCTCGACGAGGAGGTCGACGTCATCTACCTCACTCACGCTCGGGAGAGCGAGACCGAGGACTATGTGCTCGAGATGGCCGGTTCGGGTCCCGGCGACTTCGAGAGCGGCGACCGTTTCGAGTTGACCGAAGCCGGCCCGGGGACCCGGGTCCGCATCGTGCGCGGCCCCCGCCCGCCGGCCGAGTCGGAGTGGGCGGCCTACTACGACGACGTCACCGAGGGCTGGGTCTCCTTCGCCCACCAGCTGCGATTCGCCCTCGAGCGCCAACCCGGACGGGAACGGCGGACCGTGTTCGTCTCGGCCGAGGGCACCCCCGACCCATCACTCGCCGCAGCGTTGGGCCTCGAGCAGGTCAGCCCGGGCGCGCGCGTCGACGGCGTCCGGCTGGGCGGCGATTCCCGGGTCGGTGAGGGATGGTTCGTCTCCGAGCACCAGATCGGGGTTGTCCTCGACGACCTCGGACCCGGTCTGCTGGTGGCGGCCGGCGGCCACGGCAAGGAGATGCTGATCGTGTCGACCTACGGGCTGGGCGACGACGCGTTCGCCGCGATCACCGCCGAGGTCGACCGGTTCTGGCGGTCCCGTCACGCGGGTGCAGAGGCTCCGACCGTCTGAGCCACATGGCTAGACTTCTCGCTCTCGCCGAGGAAGTTGGTCTACCCATGAGGGGTCTGGAGTGAGCAGCGCCGCCCCGCGCACGCACCCCGACGCCGCCACCGTCCGGCGCTGGCGGCAGTATCTGGCCGACGAGCGGGCCGAGGCGGCCGTCTACCGCGAGCTCGGACAGCGCAAGTCCGGCGAAGAGCGGGAGATCCTGCTCTCGCTGGCCGACGCCGAAGGTCGGCACGAGCAGCATTGGCGGGATCTGCTGGGCGACCGCGTCGGGCCGCCGCGGCCGATCAGCCTGCGCACCCGGCTGCTGATCTTCGGCTCCCGGCGCTTCGGGAACGTCTTCGTGCTGGCGCTCATGCAGCGCGCCGAGGGGCGCTCGCCGTATGAGGCCGACGCCGACGCCACCTCCACGATGGCTGCCGACGAACGGATCCACGGCGAGGTCTTGCGCGGTCTGTCGGCCCGCGGCCGGCAGCGGTTGTCGGGCACCTTCCGGGCCGCGGTCTTCGGCGCAAACGACGGTCTGGTCAGCAACCTCGCCCTGGTGCTGGGGATCGGCGCGACCGGCGTCGACGTACGGACCGTGCTCTTCGCCGGCATCGCCGGACTGCTGGCCGGGGCGTTGTCGATGGGGGCCGGTGAGTACGTGTCGGTCCGTTCACAGCGCGAACTGCTCGAGTCGACCCAGCCGGATCCGGCGTCGCAGACCGCACTGCCGGCAACTCGACGTCGACGAGAACGAGCTGGCCCTGGTCTATCGCGCCCGGGGTATGGACCCCGCCGAGGCCGAGGCGCACGCCCACGAGGTGCTGAGCACCCTGCACCTGGACTCCGACTCGCCCGAGGCCGCCGGCGTGGACGAGCACGAGGCGGTCGGCTCGGCCTGGGGGGCGGCGATCTCGAGTTTCTGCTTCTTCGCCTCGGGCGCGCTCATCCCGGTGCTGCCCTATCTGTTCGGGGCCAGCGGACTGCTGGCGGTGATCATCGCCACCGTGCTCGTCGGCGTCGCCCTGCTCTGCACCGGCGCGATCGTCGGCGTCCTCTCCGGCGCCTCACCGCTCAAGCGGGCGCTTCGGCAACTCGGCATCGGCTACGGAGCGGCCGGCGTCACCTACGTCCTGGGTCTGCTCTTCGGCGCCGCCGGCTTGTGAGTGGTGACAGGCGCGGGCTGGATGGCTCTTTCGACGGGCTCAGGGCTCGTTCGACAGGCTCAGGGCGCGGAGTTGTGTGAGGCGGAGGTGGCGGCGAGCCCGCCGCCGAGCGCGATCATCAGCTCCGCCGGCCCAGACCGCGGAGCCGAGCCGTACGGCGCGGCGATGTTGCGAACCAGTCCCGCACCAGCGCCGGCCAGCAGCACCCAGGCGGAGTCGCCGAGCAGGGCGATCACCGCGACAGGTCGCGCCGAGCACGAGCATCTGCAGCCACGACCGCCCGTGCGTCGTAGGCGACGAACTGGGGGAGGACGGCCGCGAAGAAGACGATGGCCTTGGGATTGCTGACCCCGACCAGGAAGCCCTGCCCGAGGAGGTGGCTGCGGTTCAGCTCGGCGATCACCGGACCGGCGGTCACGACACTGCGGTGCCGGATGGCCTGGACGCCGAGGAAGATCAGGTACGCCGCGCCGGCGAGCTTGATCACCGCGAGCACGCCGGCGGACGCCGTCACCAGCGCGCCCACACCGACCGCCACGGCGACCAGGTGGGGGAGCAGACCCAGGGTGTTGCCGACGCACACTGAGCAACCCGCCACGTCGCCCGAGGACGAGGGAACGACCGACCACGAAGAGCATCGTGGGTCCGGGTATCGCGATCAAGATCACCGACGCCAGGGCGAAGGCCGCAAGGTTCGGCCAGGGCACCACGACAGTCACCTCCTGCGACCTCAGGGTGCGTCCGTACGCTAGCCCCGAAATCTCCCCGGGTCATCTGGTATCTGCTCGCGCCGTCGCGCATCTTCCAGCAGTCTGGCCGCAGGGCGCCTGACAAGCCTCGTCGTATCAACCAAAATCCCTGCGGGCAGCCGGTTCGCTCTCCACCATCATGGTGGCCGAGGGATTGATCAATCGCAGAGAAGGATCTCGGGGAAATGAAGAGTGTCTACCGCGTGCTGGCCTACCTCGTCGCCGCGCTGGTCGCGTTCCAGTCGGCGGTCGTCGCCTTCGCGATGTTCGGGCTGTTCGCCTGGGTCGACGCCGGCGGGGTGATGGACAGTTCCGCACAGGGAACCGCCAGCTTCACCGGCGACATCGGCTTCATGCTGCACGGCATCGGCGGCCAGATCGTGGTTCCGTTCGTCGGTCTGCTGCTGGTGATCTCCTCGTTCTTCGCCAAGATCCCGGGCGGGATCAAGTGGGCGTTGATCGTGTTCGGGGTGATCGTGCTCCAGGTGGCGTTGGGCCTGTTCGGCTTCGGGGCTCCCGTCCTCGGCCTGCTCCACGGACTCAACGCCCTCGTGCTGTTCGGGCTGGCCGTCAGCGCGGCCATGCGGGTCGGTCGGGTGACACCACGCCCGGTGTCGGCGCGCGCCGCCGACAGCACCGATGCACGGTTGTCCAGTAGCCAGCCGCCGTCCGAACCGGCGACCGTCGAACGGGATGCGCGGCAAGCGATCGGTCCGGCGATGCGCTGAAGATCGCCATCCCGGTGGTCGCGACGCTGGCCATCGTGGCTCCGCTGGCCTACCTGTGGCAGGCCAGCCGGCGTACCGGCCGCGTTCTCGGTGATGGACATGGGCTACCTGGACTACGGCGGCGGGCCGGGCGCCGCGGACGCGCAGCACGGTCAACCACGCGGGCGGGCACCAGCACGGCAGCGCCGGCCCGGCGGTGATGGTGCCCGAGCTGATCGCCGACCCGAAGCGCCCCGCCGATGTCCGGACCGAGCTCGTGGCCGAGGCGGCGAATCTCAGCATCGGCGGGCAGTCGATCGCCGGCTTCACCGTCAACGGCACAACGCCCGGACCGACCATCACGGCCCGGCAGGGCCAACTGGTCGAGGTCCGCGTGACCAACCGGTCGGTGACGGCCGGGCGTGTCCATGCACTGGCACGGGGTCAACGTGCCGAACGCGATGGACGGCGTCGCCGGCGTCACCCAGGACGCCATCGCCGTGGGGGAGAGCTTCACCTACCGCTTCGTGGCCGACCAGGTCGGCACGTACTGGTACCACTCGCATCAGGTCTCCAACGTTCAGGTGCTCGGCGGTCTGTTCGGGCCGCTGGTCGTGACTGCCCCAGTCGCTGAGAATGGCGACGCCGACGTGGACGTCACCGCCGTGGCGCACACCTACAGCGGGCATCCGCACGATCAACGGCGCCCCCGGCGACCTGTCGGTGCCGGCGGCCCCGGGCCAGCGGGCCCGGATCCGGGTGATCAACACCGACAACGCGCCGATGGAGGTCTGGGCCGGAGCGCTCCGTATCGAGGTGGTGGCGATCGACGGATCCGACGTGAACGCGCCCGACCGCCGGTAACGGGCGAGGCCGTCACCCTGACCGCCGGTGGCCGGGCCGATCTCGCGGTGCAGCATGCCCGCCGACGGATCGCCGGTCCGCATCCAGCTGTCCAAGGCGACCGCCGTGATCCTGGGCCGGGCCGGAGCGGAGGCACCGCCACCGCCGCAGCCGACGCAAGGACCTGGATCTCCTGGCGTACGGAGACGACCGGCGCGGCGCTCGGGTTCGATCCGGCCAAGGCCGTGCGACGGTTCGACTACGTGGTCGGCCGCGTGCCCGGCTTCGTCAAGGGCCGGCCCGGTATGTGGTGGTCGATCAACGGTCACCTGTATCCCGACGTGCCGATGTACGTCGTCCGGCGCGGTGAGGTCGTCCGGATGCGCATCGAGAACCGGAGCGGCGAGGTGCACCCGATGCACCTGCACGGGCACCGCGCGGTCGTGCTGTCCCGCAACGGCGTCGCGGCCACCGGCAGTCCCGTGGTGGGTGGACTCGCTCAACGTGCCCGACAAGGAAACCTTCGAGATCTCCTTTCTGGCAGACAATCCCGGCATCTGGATGGATCACTGCCACAACCTGCAGCACGCCGCCGAAGGAATGGTCGCCCACCTGATGTACGAAGGGGTCGATACGCCGTATCGGATCGGCGGCGCGTCACATGATCACGTGGACAACCAACCAGAGTAAGCACACCTATTGTGCGAATCCGGTATTTCGAGTTAGTGTCGCCCAAAATCTTGCTGTCGGGGGGCCGGCGACAACTTCACCCACGGGTCCGACTTCCCCAGGAGCCCTCATGAACGTACGGGAGCGCTTCGTCTCTCCTCCCGCTCTCCACCGCTCCTGCCGAGGTGACTCGTGAGGCCGATCGCCCGGGGTTGGCGTGCGGCCGCCCTGACGGCTGCCGGTGTGCTGGCCGTGACCGGTCTGCAGGCCAGCCCGTCGGCGGCTGCGTTCGACGATCCCGGATCCATCACGTCGGTGACCACGGACGCCAGCTCCGGTCAGCTGGTTCTGAAGTGGGCCAGCAGCGGCGTCAACACCGACTACTTCCTGCTCCAGACGGCCCACACCTCCTTCAGTGAGGGCAGCCGTGGCCGGAACGCGACCACGTTCAAGATCCCCGGCGGAGGCAGCGTTCGCCAGTTCGCACTCACCGACACCCACTTCGCGCAAGCCGGAGCGGCGGTCACCACCGGGCGTCACCTCTACTTCCGGATGTCGGCGGTCAACGAGACCACGAGCGGTCTCCGGACCCGCGCGTTCCCGTATCTGAGGGCGATGATGCCTCCGGGCCTCGCGGCGAAGCGGACGGGTACCGCGCTGCGCGCCGCCACGTTCAACGTCCGGACCGCCCGGGCCACGACCGACAAGCGCCACTGGGTGGTTCGCAAGGCCGCCGTCGCCGCCGAGATCAAGGCCAGCCTGGCCGACGTCGTGGCCATCCAGGAGATGTCTCCGGGTCGACAGGACGGCAGGAACGGCTCGACCCTCAAGGTCGGTCGGCAGACGACCAGCCTGCTGACGGAGCTCAAGAAGATCGGCCTGGGCCACTTCAAGCTGGTGCGGACGACGTCGTACCGGAAATCGGGGACCAAGCACGGCAGCCAGGGCGCCCGGATCCTCTACAACTCGAAGCGCTTCGAACTGCTGAGCAACTGCCCTGAGAAGACGGGCAAGAAGTACTACAACGCGTCCTGCACGATCCAGATGCCGATCATGTCCAACGACAGCGAGACCCGGCGCCGGAAGGCGGCCTACGCGGCGTTCGAGGATCGGGGCACCGGCAAGCGGTTCTACTTCGTCTCCGCCCACCTTGACCAGCGACACAGCACCAGCGCGACCGTCGAGCGGCGCTACAACCAACTGCGCAACAACCAGATGCGGACCGTCCTGACCAAGATCGAGCAGATCAACTCCCGCAACCGGGCGGTGATCTTCGGGGGCGACATCAACTCGTTCCAGAACAACTTCATCGGTGACGCTCCCCACGATGCGCTGGTCGAGTACGGCTACTACGACACGGTCGCGGCGACCAAGCGGATCAACCTCGCGTTCCCGACGGTCAACCACTACAAGACGTACCTGCCGCAGAGCACGGTCGGCATGGGCACCCGGATCGACGTCGTCATGGTCCAAGGCGCCCAAGGGGCCCACCTGTACTGGAACAAGCTGAAGGACCCCGACAGCAAGCGGCCCTCCGACCACAACCTGGTGGCCGCCGACATCGTGCTCTGACGGCACGATCTGTCGGCACGATCTGTCGGCACGATCTGACGGCGCGATTTGTCGGTGATTTGTCGGTGACCGACCTCGCCGATAGCCTCGGTCCGCGCGGCCACACCCGGGTCGCCTTGGGGGGATGGTTCGGACCACGGCGGTCCGGACACGGTCCGAGGAGCGTCATGGGTCTTCGTCGCGTCGCCATCTTTCCGCTGGCCGTTCTGACCGGCATCGCCCTGACCGTCGGAGTGCTGGTTGCTCCGGCGGAGGCCAAACCGGCCCGGCCCAGCAAGATCACCGCCGTCTCGGTGTCGCTCGGTGCGAAGCCGGGGCAGGCCGTCATCCGCTGGTCCACCGCCGGCAAGAACACCGACTACTTCGTGCTCGAAACCGGACTGAGCGCCTTCAGCCCGACCAAGAAATCCCTGCCGAGGCACGGCCGCTATCCACGCACGTTCACGATCGCGGCCAAGGCGCGCGCGTACGTCCTCAACACCGCCGCCGCCGGGGCGCCGGTGGGCTCTGGTCGTCACGTCTACATCCGCCTCTTCGCCGTGAACAAGGACGGGTCCGCGATCAGCACGCGCCCCTTTCCCAAGGAGCGGGCGATCATGCCTCGCGGGCTGGGCGCGAAGGCCAGGGGTACGACGATCCGGGCCGCGTCGTTCAACGTCCGTACGGCCACCGCAGTCACCGACAAACGACCGTGGCCAGCACGGGCCTCCGACGTGGCGGCCGAGATCATGTCGCGGCGCCCGGGTATCGCCCTGCTGCAGGAGCTGGGTCCGGGACGGGCGGACGGGAAGAACATCGCGCTCGGGACTGCTCAGCGCCAGACCACGAGCCTGCTGACGGCGCTGAAGCGGGTCGGCGGCGGCTCCTACCGGCTGGTGCGCAGCACGTCCTACTTCCGGCCGGGTGTGCTGCACGGCAGCCAGGGCGCCCGGATCCTCTACGACTCGAGCCGCTACCGGTTGTTGAGCAACTGCCCAGACACCACGGGCAATTCGGCCTACAACGAGTCGTGCGCGATCACCCTCCCGTTGCTCCCGGGTGATAGCGAGGGCAAGCGCCGGAAGGCGGCGGTCGCGCAGTTCGTGGCCCTCGCGACCGAGATGCGCTTCTACGCGGTCTCGGCTCACCTGGACGAGCGGCACAGCAGCAACAGGACCACCGAGGCCAGGCTGAACGGACTGCGCCGCAACCAGGCGACCACGATCGTCAACGCGGTCAACCGGATCAACACGAACAGGTTCCCGGTGCTCTTCGGTGCGGACCTCAACTCCTGGCAGGCGAACCGGGTCGGCCACGCCCCCCACGACGTCCTGGTCTCGCGCGGCTTCTTCGATACTGCCGGGGCGGCCCGGGCCAGCAACCTCCGCTATTCGACCATCAACCGGTTCGCCTTGGTGGTCAAGCCGAGCGGCACGTACGGCAGCCGGCTCGACGTGGTCATGGTGCAGCACAATCGCGGAGCCAAGTGGTTCGAGAACAAGATGGCCGTCCGGGACGCGGCCCGGCCCTCGGATCACAACATGGTCGTGACCGAGGTGGTGCTCTGACTCCTCGCTCGAACACCGCCCGGAAGCGGACCGCGGACGTCAGCCCGGCCGGCGACTCCGGAGCCGCCGGACGACGCGGCTCGCCCCGAGGCGGCTGACCAGCGGCTCGGGTAGGCGGCGACCGACGCTGCGGAGGCCGCGGTCGAGGAGTTTCCGCACCTTCTGAGTGCGCGGCATGACCACCGTGAGCGAGCCGAGGGGGACCCGGCCGAGGGATCTCAGCTGCACCTCGGCGGCGAACTCCCCGTCCAGCCCGTGCAACGCCGAGGTCGCCGAGCGCCAGGCCGCGTCGGAGCGACGCAGGTCGATCGTCTTGGCCTTGCCGCGCTCGACGGGGTCAACCGGATCCGGAGCACCTTGGGAGGCTTCGCCCAGGCCGCCGGCAGATCGACGCGCAACCGGCCATCGGACGCGTGGAGCCGGGCGCCGTCGGTGATCACCCGTGTCGCGGCTGCTCGGGAGGCCCCCGCCCGGACACTGAGATTCCCACCTCGATTGACGTAGAGCACCGAGCGCCCGCGTCCGAGGATGGCCAGCGGGCCGGTCGATGCGCCAGGGGCCCGCTCGGCACCGAATCGAACCGTGCGGTTGATCCCAACGCGTCGACGCGAGCAAGCAGGTCGTGTACCCCGCGGCGCAACGGCGCTCCGCCCGCGGCCAGGTCGGGATCGAGGACGGCCGTGCCTCGCCAGCGCAGCCGACCACCCGCGCCGTCCCCGACCGTCTGAGGCGATCTCCGGCGTGCAGGCAGCCGGGCAGAAACCATTCGTCGAGTTGTTCGCGGTGCCTGATCACCACGTCGCCCAGCATCTGTGCCACCGGTTCGACGGTCCGGTCGGCGTCGGCGACCGTGCCGCCGACCAGAGCCCGAGGCAGGAGCCAGTCCGGGCCGGATTGCTCGAGGCGGAGCGGTTGGCCGGCGTAGCGAAGCTCCACCTCGACACCCAGTTCCACGTCGCCGGCGCCCCGCGTGATCCGGGTCAGGGTCGTGTGGGCCGCAGTCGGCCATCCGCTCGGCGTAGGCGACCACATCGTCGACGGTGCCCGACCTGACCAGTGCGGCTCGCGCCCGGAGCGCCGCCGGGAGACCAGCGATCACCGCGTCATCGAAGCGTTCTGCCATCAACCGGCGGAGCTCGGTCAGGAGCTCGAGCCGGTGATCGGCAGGTGCGTTGAACAGCTTTCGGCCGCCGAGCCGGCTGAGCATCTCGGTCTTGAGGAACGCCGATAGCAGCGGTCGCGGAACTCACCGGGCTCAGTGTGCGCGTCCACCACGTCGAGGACCTCGCGGAGGTTGTCGTAGTAGGCAGGCCGGATCGATCCGGTGCGACCCGGCGTTGCGGAAGTCGGCGCGACGGAGGTAGCGGTAGCAGATGTAGTCGGCCACGATGCTGACGGAGGAGGCCGCGAAGTACGCGCGCGTGATGAAGAGTTGATCTTCCAGGCGCCGACGACCCTCGGGAAAGCGGATGCCTGTTGGCCCGCAGGAAGGCGGTACGCAGCATCTTGTGCGGGGTCTGGCTGTTCATCAGGCGGGCGTCGTAGACGGTGCAGTGCGGTCGGTTCTCCCGGTAGAGGTAGTGGTGCACGCCGCGGAAGTCGCTGATCACCTTGCCCAAGATCACGTCGGCGCCGTTCGCCGACCCGAGCGTCGTGCATCCGCTGCAGGGCCTCGGGCTCGACGACGTCGTCCTGGTCGACGTACATCACGTACTCGCCGCGGGCCGCGTCGGTGCCCGACGTTACGCGGCTTGCCCGGGCCAACCCGAGCTCGGGATCGTGATGACCCGGACGTGTCGGTGCTCGTCGGCGAGGGCGTGCAGGCGAGCGAGGCTGTCGTCGGTGGAACCGTCGTCGACGAAGATCAACTCCAGTTCGTCCGCCGGCAGCGTCTGGGCCAGCAGCGAATCGACGCACGGCTGCAGGTACTCACCGGCGTTGTAGACCGGGACCACCACACTGACTCGAGGTATTCAGCCATTCTCGAGGGCCGCAGGTCCCTCCGCCCGCCGAATGTCGATCACGTGCCCAGTCTGTCCGGAGAGGAGCACGTCGAGCGACTGGCGGGCCACCTCCTCCGAGGAGAGCAGGGTGGCCGGCGGCTCCTCGCCGAAGGCCTTGGTCCGCATCGGAGTGGCCGTCCGCTCCGGATTGATGCAGTTGACCCGTACGCCCGCCTCGGCCCACTCGTCGGCCAGCGCCTGGGTGAGGTTGACCACGGCGGCCTTGGCGGATGAGTACAGCGAGTAGCCGGATCGGCCCCGGGTGTAGGACGACGAGGTGAACAGCAGCAACGATCCCCGGCTGGCCGCGAGGTGCGGGAAGAACTCCTGGGCCACGAAGATCGGCGCCAGGTAGTTGATCTCCGTGGCGGCGTAGATCGTCTCCTCGGTGGCCTCGGCCAGTTCACCCATCGGGCAGCGTGCCGGCCGTGTTCACCACGAAGTCGACCCGACCGGTGTCGGCCATCACCTCCGCCGCGGCGGCGGCGATGTCGGCGCGTCGCTCGACGTGGGTCTGGGTGGCCGTGCGGGAGAAGGTGCGCACCTCGGCCCCGTAGGACTTCGCCAGCTCGGCGATGTCGCCCCCGATGCCGTACGAGCCGCCGAAGAGCACCATCGTCGTGCCGGCCAGCCGGGCCCGGTAGTCAGGAGCCGACAACGCCTGAGGATGGTCGGCCGAGGTCAGCTGGAACAACTTGTCGGCGATGTAGACGTCGATCGGTTCGGTCACCTTCATGTTGCGCTCGTGCCCGGGCACGACCGCGATCGGAACCTCGGGCAGGTAGCGCAGCACGACGGTGCAGTCGTCGGTGGCGGTGAAGCTCGGATCCTGCGCCGCCTTGGTCGTACGCCGCGCGGATCGTCGAGAGCCGGAACGACTGCGGGGTCTGGCCTCGGCGGAGGAGATGGCGGGGCAGGACTCCGGTCATCACCGGCGCGCCTCCACCGTCGCCGTCGCTGCTCGGGCCGGACCTCGATCACCGTGTCGGCGGACGGGATGGCGGTGTCGACGGCCTCGTAGGTCTCCAGCGCGGCGACGTTGGCCGCCAGGATCGTCTGCGACACCAGCGGCCGGACCGCGTCGTGCAGCAAGACGTTGCACTCCTCGTCGCCGAGGGCCTCGAGCGCGGCCGCCGTGGTGTCGTTGCGGGTGCCGGCGCCTTCGATGATCATGCTCACCTTGGTGTACGCGGCCGTTGCGAACGATGGCGCGTACCTCGTCGAGATAGCCCGGAGCCATCATGACCACGATCTCGTCGATCAGCTCCGACTGCTCGAAGGCCGCGATCGTGTGCTCGATGATCGGCTTGCCGGCCACCTTGATCAGCTGCTTGGGGATGCTCGAGGCCGACGCGCGTCCCGGTCCCGCCGGCCAAGACCACGGCGACGTTACGCAATGCGGGCACCGGTTGACTGTAGCGGTCCGAGGCGAATGATTCCGGTTCACACACCACGTCGGATGAGCAGTGGTGGATCCTCCGACAAGCGTCCACGTCGGTTCGTGACGTGGCGGCTCGACCGCTCTAGTGTTGACTCGTCCGCCGACGTGAGAGGTGACGACGCTGAACCCCGCTGACGAGCCCGTGGCTACGCCCCGCTACAGCGTCGTCACAGCGGTATACAACGTCGAGCGCTACCTCCACGACTTCATCGCCTCGATCGAACGCCAAGACTGTGCGGGCTCGAGGTGGTCGCGGTCGACGACGGATCGACCGACGCATCACGAAAGATCTTGGAGCAGTGGCAGCAGCGTCGACCCGACCTGGTCCGCGTTCTTCACCAGCCGAACGACGGACAGGCCAGCGCTCGCAACGCCGGCCTGTCGGTGGCTCGAGGAACCTGGGTCACCTTCACTGATCCGGACGACATGCTCGACGATCGCTTCCTGTCGTCGATCGACCGGTTCGTCGAAGCGAATCCCGACGTCGCCATGATGGCGACAAGTCGGTTGCTGCTCGATGACCGCACGGGGGAGACCACCGACAACCATCCGCTCCGGAAGCATTTCGGAGCCAGAGACCGCCTGGTGACACTGCGGAAGAGCCCCACACACTTCTACGGAAGCGCTCCGTGCGCATTCTTCCGGAGAGACCTGCTGGTCGAGTCCGATCTGCAGTTTCCCGAGGACATTCGTCCCAACTTCGAGGACGGCTACTTCTGCCGCTGCTACCTACTCCGTCTACCGGAGCCCGCCATCGGGTTCGTCGGTAGTGCGCGCTACATCCATCGAAAGCGAGCCGACGCGTCTTCGTCGCTGCAGAGAAGTCTCAGCGATCCCGGCCGCTACACAACCGTGCTGCGCAACGGGTATCTGCGCGTGCTCCGCCTGGCCCTGGAACTTCGCGGCGAACTCCCGCCGTGGTTGCAGAATCACATCATCTACGAGCTCTCCTACTACTTCAGCTCTCAAGACCACATCGCCGGCTCGATCTCGGCAGCGTCAGGAGCTGTCGCCACGGAGTACCACGCGCTCCTGGGGGAGATCTGCGGTCTCCTCGACGCTGACATCATCCGATCCTTCAACGTGCGCAAACTCAAGCCCACCTGGCGCGACATCCTGCTGCACTCGTACCGCGACAGCGCGTGGATACAGCCCTACCTTGTCGTCAGCCGCGTTGACGCGCGGCAACGCCTCGTGCAGGTGAGGTACCGCTTCACGGGGCAGTTGCCGCTCGAGGCGTTCGAGGGAAACGGCGTCGCCGTGAGCCCCGCCTACGCCAAGACTCGTACCGTCTCCTATCACGACCGAGTGCTCCTTCGGGAACGCATCCTCTGGTTCGAGTCGAACTCCTCACTCCGATGTCGCCTCAACGACTCACCGGTCGAGGTAGTTTTCCGAGAGCCGGTTCCACCCGTCTACACGGTGGAGCCGCGGGCGCTTTCCACGGGAGTCTCGGCGAAGCAGGAGACGCCTTCGTGGAAGAGGAGCCGAAGGCTCTCGGTCGCCGATCGTACGATACTCAGGCTCGCTGACTCCGCTCCGGCCAAGCGCCTCTTCGAGAACGCCTGGGTGCTCATGGACCGGATCCATGACGCCGACGACAGCGCAGAGATCCTCTTCCGGTACCTGCGGACGCGGCGTCGGAAGATCAACGCGTGGTTCGTGGTCGAGCGGGGGACGGCCGACTGGAGTCGCCTCAAGTCAGCGGGTTACCGACGGGTGATCGCCCACGGATCGGTGGCTTGGAAGATCCTCATGCTGAACGCCGAGCACCTGATCTCATCGCACGCCGATGGTGCGGTCGTCACGCCGCCGGAGGTGACCCGCCTCGGCGAGCGGAAGTGGAGGTTCACCTTCCTGCAGCACGGGGTCATCAAGGATGACCTGTCCACCTGGCTCAATCCCAAGCCGATCGACGTCTTCGTGGTCAGCACACCGGGGGAGTTCGAATCCATCGCCGGGGACGACAGCGCCTACGTCTACGGCAGGCGGGAGGTCCAGCTCACTGGCTTGCCTCGCTTCGCCAATTGCGGCAGACCGGATCGAGGTGTGACCCAGACGAGCGGGACCTTGTCTTGTTCACCCCGACATGGCGCAACTGGCTCGTTCCCACTCTGGAGAAGGGATCGCAACGGCGCACGACGGCGACAGAGCTGTTCGAATCCGAGTTCGCGCGTGAGTGGCTGAGATTGCTGCGATCCGAAGAGCTGGCGGAGGTATTTCGCGCGCAGCGCCTGAAGATCGGGTTCCTTCCTCATCCCAACCTCCAGTCCGCGTTGCCGCACTTCGATCTTCCGACTCACGTGCTTCCGCTCACCTACGAGGGAACTGACGTTCAGGAGCTCTTCGCCCGGGCCGCCGCCGTGGTCACCGACTACTCATCGATAGCGTTCAACGCGGCCTACATCGACAGGCCCGTCGTCTACTTCCAGTTCGACGCCGACCGTGTCCTGGCGGGGGGACATGTCGGCCGGAAGGGGTACTTCTCCTATGAGTCGGACGGATTCGGTCCGCTAACGAGAACCGTCGGCGAGGCTCAGGACGCGATCGCAAAGACGCTTCGCAACGGGCGGTCGCCTGAGCCGGTTTACCAGGAGCGAATTCATGCGACTTTTCCGAATCGCGACGGCCGATGCTGTGAGCGGGTCACCCAAGCAATCGAAGCCTCAGTTCGACGATTCAGTCGGGCCTAGTGTCCTCGAGGCACTGGACGCCGCGGGCGACCCAGCCGCCTCGGCCGCCCGTCAACCCCTCGTGGCGCGGCGGTAGAGCTTCTTCAGGGCCGGCACCCTCGCGAGCCGCCTGACGAACGGCTCGATCGGCTCGGGAACAGCGCGGCGCAGCTTCGCCAAAGGTCCTTGCGGCCGGCGGCGCGATCGACGGCGCTTCCTCTTGGCCATGGTCTCCTCGGCGGAGGTCTTCTTGGCCGGCGCCTTCGTGGTCGGCTTTTTCGGCGCGGCCGCCGGCTTCGCGGGAGGGGGTGGGGTCGGGATGACGCTCATCGCACCGAGCCCGTCGATCCGGAGCGTCAGCTTGAGAGCCTGCCAAGGGCTGCGCCCGAACCGCACGGCCAGGGCTTGATCGCCGGCGACGCCGCTCACCCAGGCGCGCAGCTCCGCGACGCCGTCGTCGAGCTCGATCCGCGCAGGCACGGCCATCTTGTTCAGGAACAGTTGGCCGTCCAGACCCTCTGTCTCGAAGCAGTGCAGCCCGGGCAGCGGCAGGCTGAGCACACTTCCTCGAACTGACTCGACGATCTGCGCGGCGGTCGCCTCCGGCAGCGGCAGCAGCGGCCGGCCGAGCGGCCCGACGTCGACGGTCAGACGATCGGCAGCAGTGACGACGACGCCCACCGATCGGATCAGGGCTGGTCTGACCGCGGCGAGTCCCACCTCGAACACCGACCACGTGTCCTCCTCGTCCGCCACCTCGAGGCGCACCACCCAAGGCCCGCTCTCCAGGCGATCACCCCCGGCAGCGGTCCACGGGGCGATCTCGCCCACGATCGAAGTGGAGATCGTGGCGAGGGTCGAGTCGTCGGCAGCCTGCACGGTGGCCAGTACCACCCGCGACTCCAGGGTGCCCGAGTGCTGGAGCACGAACCGGGCCGCGGTGACCGCTCGATCCAGGGTGGTGGACACCTGCAGCCGCCCGTCGACCCAGGACAGTGCCGTGTCGGTCGACGTCTCGAGGTCGGGTGCGCTCCCGTCGTGCCGGACAGCGACCGGGTAGTCACCGATGCTGCCGCAGTGGGCATCGACAGGAGGAACCAGCCGACCGACCTCGGTGCGGCTCGCCCGGTCCGTACGCACGAGCCAGACAAGACCATCTGCCATGCGCGGGGAACTCTCGGGCTCGTCGCGGGACAGCTTCGGCCGGGATCTCCCCCCATCGACCCACCACGCGACCGGCGACAGCGTCGAGTTGGTGCGCGGCGGCGAAGCCGGCGAGTTCGTCGAGGGAACGAGGGAACAGCGTCTCGCCGGTGGTGAGGCCCAGGGCGACTCGCCGGCCAACTGGTCACGCCAGGCGGCCACGTCGGCCGGATCGTCGACGTATTCGATGCGCAGATTCGGCCGGTGATGCAGCACTGCCGACAGCAGCTCCGGTACATCCGCGTCCGAGGTGACCAGGAAGACAACCTCGAACTCGGCCGCCGGCATGAGCCAGGTGGTCGAGTGAGGAGATGAGGCGTCGCGCCGCTTCCCACGAACCCGGGGGCGCGACGATGATGCTGACTCTCATGACGTGGACCTCTTCCTCGACCAGGCGACCGACGGCTCCGCCAAACTCTAGGGGCGGCACCCGTGTCTCCGCCCGCCGACGCGGCTCGCCGGGACGGTTCCACCCTGATCTCTCCCGGTCTCCCTGCGAGGCTTGTCGGTACCACGCTGCGAAGCGGATCGGCACTACGATCTGCCCGTGGATTATCTCGAGCTGCTCCGTCGGCTGCACTCGGGTTGAGGCCTCGCCGCTATCTCGAGATCGGCGTGCGGTGGGGCCATAGCCTGGGGGCAGCCCGATGCCCCTCGATCGGCATCGATCCGGCGTTCAACATCAACACCGAGGTGCACACCGAGGTCCACCTGTTCCGGACGACGAGCGACGAGTACTTCGCGCGCGCGGACCCCTTGGCGCCGGTGCAGGGGGAGCCGTTCGACCTCGCCTTCATCGACGGGATGCACCTCTTCGAGTTCGCCCTGCGCGATTTCATCAACGCCGAGCGCTTCAGCCGGCCCGGTGGTGTGATCGTCTTCGACGACGTCCTGCCCCGGAACGCCGACGAGTCGGCCCGCGTCCGGATCACCAGCGCGTGGACCGGGGACGTGTTCCGATCCTCGAGGTGCTGGCCCGCTACCGCCCGGAGATCTGGCCATCCAGCTCGACACCATTCCCACCGGACTCTTGGTGCTGATGGGCCTCGACCCGACGAGCACGGTGCTCGCTGACTCCTACCACGACATCGTTTCGGAGTTCCGGCAGCGCGATCCGCAACTCGTGCCACCGGCGGTTCTCGAGCGCACCTTCGTCCAAGAGCCGCACCGTTTTCTCGACTCGGGGGTGTTGGAGATCCTGGCGGCTGCCCCGGACGACGCGGACCAGGTCGAGCTGGCTCAGCGCCTGCGGGTCCGAGCCGCGGGGGCCCTCGGCTCGGCGTACGGACAGGCTGCGGCGACCGTTGCGGTGTGACCGGTGATGCCGGAACCGTCACTCCTCAAGCCGGTCGGGATCGCTGTCATGGGAAGTTGTGTCACCCGGGACAACTTCAACAGTCGATTCAACCCCGGCTACAAGAAGATGTTCGAGACCGTTCTCATGCAGAACCAGTCCTCTCTGATCAGTCTGATGTCTCCGCCGGTGCCGATCAGCGAAGCCGAGATCGGTCCCGGGACCGCCTACGACCGTTGGAACGTCGCCACCGACTTCTCGAAGGAGTTCCTCGCCGAGCTCGAGCGAGTGCAGCCGCGCTACCTGATCTTGGACTTCTTCGGCGACGTGCACTTCGGCGTCCTCGAGATCTCCGCCGGCCACTGGGTGACCGAACAACCGCTGGAAGCTCTGGAAGACCCCGTATTACGTTCAGCGCAAAGCAGCGGGGGAGCAGCGGACGCTCACGCTGCAGCGCGACACCGAAGCCTATCTGGCGCTCTGGCGTGACGCCTTCGACCGCTTCGCGGGGTACGTGAGACGGGTCGCGGCCGACACCCAGGTGATCGTGCACCGCGGCCGCAACGCGTCGAGAATCGTGTTGAGCGGCGAGACCAAACCCGTACCGCTGCTGGAGAACAGCCGCCTGGGCAAGATCGACATCGCCCGGTACAACGAACTCTGGTCGACGCTCGACGACTACGCCTGCGCGACCCCAGGCTACGCCACCATCGATCTCACGGCCCGGGATTATCCGACCTTCTCCGAACATCCGTGGGGCCCGTACTTCGTCCACTACGCGATGGACTACTACGCCGACTTCCTCGCCCGCCTGAACCGCATCCATCTCGGCCGGACGCTCGCCGATCCCGAGCGCGCGATGCTGGAGCAGATCCTGGAGCATGCCGAGCAGCGTGAGACCGAGGTCGGTCAAGGCTGGCAGGTCGAGTTCGATCGCCAGCGGCGGCGCATCGCCCGGCAAGCAGCGAAGATCGAGCAGCTCGAGGTCGAGCGAATGGACCTCGAGCGGCGGGGGGTCGGCGGCTTCTCGCGGACGGTCCTGCGCCGACTCGCCCGCTGACCGGAACAGGCGGATTCACCTGGCCTTCCAGGTGTCTCCGCCCGGCGGGCCGCAGCCGTGCGGGTTCCGCTGAACTCTGGTCTGCCGGTGATATGTTGTCGGCCGATCCGCCCGCGTTCAGGAGCCACCCATGTCCGACCGACTGCTCGAGGTCTTCGCCCAGGGACTGCGGCTCCCTGTCGACGATCTCAGCGACGACACCAGCCCGGCGAACACCCCCGCCTGGGACTCGCTCGCGGCCATGGAGATGGTCGACGGTGATCGAGGACGCGTTCGACGTACGCCTCAAGACCTCCGAGATCATGAAGATGCGGTCCATCGGTCTCGCCCGCACGGTGTTGCGTGGCAAGGGCGTCGAGGACATCTGATCGGCCTGATGACCGACGTCCACCGCAGAGCGCCGTGATCGGCATCACGGCCAGCTTCACCCCGCAGCTCCTGATCCGACCGATGCTCACGGCGTTGTCGCGAGAGCGCCCAGGTCGTCGCGGCGGACTTACAACCAGGTGCATCAGACTCTGCTGGACGTCACGGTCGAGCTTCGAGCGTGCCCGCCCGACCGGCTCGTCGTGCTGTGGCGGATCGAGGATATCTTCGGACCGGCCCTGATCGAGTGGGTCGTCGAGGCCGGCGATCACGATCGGGCCTGCGACGAAGACGTACGCCAGCTCGGCGCCCTGGTCGGAAAGGCGGCCACGGACGTCGGCATCCCGGTGGTGGTCTGCACGCCGCCGGTGCCCGCGCTTGCCTGGCTTGACCCTCTCGATGCCCGGAGCAGTGTGCGCATGCAGGTGCTGCACGGGCAACTCGTCGAGGCGTTCGTCGACGGTATCGGTCGGGCGCCGATCACGTTGATCGACCTCGCCGCGCTGATTCGCACCCATGGTGCGGCACGCGCGTATGACATCCGGAACGACCTGATGTACCACCAGCCGTTCACCGGCGAGTTCTCTCGCGTCTTCGGCACTCTGCTCGGTGAAGCCTCGGCGCCCATCGGGACGACCGGCGCCCAAGGTGCTCGCCGTCGACGCCGACAACACCCTGTGGGGCGGCGTCGTCGGGGAGGACGGCGCGGACGGCATCACGATCGGCGACAGCTTCCCGGGCAACGGTTATCGCGCGCTCCAGCAGGGTCTCGTGCTACCAGGCTGCCAACGGTGCTCTGGTCGCCATGCTGAGCAAGAACAACGGACCGGACGTGGACGAGGTCTTCGACGACGCGGGCCGGCGACATGGTGCTCACCTCGAACCACCTCGCCGCTCTTCGGGTCGACTGGAACAGCAAGGCCGACAATCTTCGCAGCATCGCCGACGAGCTGAACCTCGGGTTGGACAGCTTCGTGTTCATCGACGACAACGACGTCGAGTTGGACGAGGTCCGTCAGCGCCTGCCCGGAGTCCAGGTGCATCAAGGTCACCGACGAACCGGCCGAGATCGCACAGCTGACCGCGTCGCTGAGCGGGTTCAGGTTCGCCAAGGTCTCCGCGGAGGACCGAGATCGCACGGCGATGGTGCAGGTGGAGGTGGACCGCAAGGCTGCGGCGGCTGGCGCGCCGTCCCATGCCGAGTTCCTGCAGTCGCTCGGCCTGACGGTGCACGTGTTCGAGCCTGGCGTGGCGCACGTCGGTCGGGTCGCCCAGCTGATCAACAAGACGAACCAGTTCAACCTGACGACCGTCCGTCGCGACGAGGCTGAGGTCTTGAAGCTCGTCGTCCTCCGACGAACACCGGGTCTACGCGGCGGACGTGTCCGACCGGTTCGGTGGGTACGGTCTCGTGGCCGTGGCCGTGGTCGACTGCGGCACCGACGTCTGGGTTCTGGACACGTTCCTGATGAGTTGCCGGGTGCTGCGGCGTGGCGTGGAGGATGCGATCTTGCAGTGCATCGCGGATGACGCCGCCGCGGCGGGAGCCACGACCTTACGCGGACGCTACGTGCCGACTCAGAAGAACAGTCAGGTGGCGACCTTCTATCCGGACCGCGGCTTTCGCGAGACCGAGGAGGGACGATTCGACGCGGCGCTACCGCTGACGTTGGTCGCCGACCACGTCACGGTGCACCGGGATGCTTGACGGCGACCCGTTCCTCTACTTCTCGGATCTGCTGGTTCTCATGGCGGTCGTCGTGCCGCTGTACTTCCTGGCTGCCGTGGTTGTGGGTACGCCAGCTCCTCCTCGGCCTCACCGGCGCCTATCTGCTGTTCCTGGTGCGCTCCGCGCCTGCTCGCTCTCTACGTGGTCTTCTGGCTCGGGATCTACTTGCTGCAGCTGGGCGCCACGTTGTGGCGGGATCGTCAGGCGAGTTGGGTGTGGACCGGAACGCTGGTCGTCCTGGCCCTCTCGCCGATGGTGGTCTGGAAGCTGGCGCCCGAGTGGTCCGTCATCGGCTTCAACGTGGAGATGAACGGGTTCGTCGACTGGCTCAGTCCGTGGACCGGGGCGATCGACCGGGTGCGCAACCTCATCCTTCCCATCGGCCTGAGCTTCGCGACCTTCCGCGCCGTGGACCAGCTGGTCAAGGTGCGCCTCGAGATCATCCCGCCGCTCACACCCCTGCACCAGTTCGCCTACGGCTTCTTCCCGACGGTGCTGATCATCGGACCGGTCATCGAGTACACCGAGATCTCCGACGGGCTCGACCGCCGCACGCGGTGGGATCCGCAGGACACGCTGAGCGGGGTGCTGACCATCGCCCTCGGCGCGGTCAAGGTCTTCGTCTGCGCCTATCTGCTGCGGGGAAGCCAGGCCGTCTTCGCCCTCGACACCCGGAGCGGCTCACCGCTTGATTATTGGCTCGAGCTGATTATGTTCGCGTGGTACTTCTACTTCAACTTCTCGGGGTTCTCCGACATGGCCATCGGATGTGCGCGCGTGTTCGGCTTCCGCCTGGCGCCGAACTTCAACAACCCGTACCTGAAAACCAACCCCCAAGACTTCTGGAACAGCTGGCACATGAGCCTGACCAGATTCGCGCAGCGCAACGTGTTCGTCCCCATGGGCGGGATGCGCGCGCGCACCCAGTACATCGCCATTGCCGCGACCATGATGGTGATCGCCCTCTGGCACAACATCAGCATCCCGCTGGTTCTCTTCGGTCTCTATCACACCGCCGGCCTCATCGGTCACCGGTGGTGGGTGGCTCGGCACCCCGTCCCCGAGGATCGCAGCGTTGCTTCGGCGCGTCGCGGCGTGGGCTCTGTTCTTCACGTACTACCTGCTCAGCTTGCCGTTGCTGATGCTCGACCTGACGACATTGCCGGAGTTCTACGGAAGGTTGTTCTAGTGTCCCGAGTCCTGACCCCTGTTGCGGTGAGGGGCTAGATGATCTCCGACCGTCTGCTGGCCCTCCTGCGGGAGCGGCTGGGTTTCGTTCCCACGAAGTGGTCGATCGCGCGCATCGGGGTCTTCGTCCTCGCCGGGCTGGTGATCGCCGCGCTGGTGGTCCCGGCGCGCCCGGGCGACGTCGCGAAGTCGCCGTACAACGCCGACCTCGCAACCCGCTACGCACGCAACGTCGCACTGCCGCTGGGTGACACCCGAGGCTTCCAGCCGACGGCACGACCGCGCGACTTCCGGGTCGCCTGGATCGGCGGCTCGGAGACGTTGGCGGTCGGTCCCAAGACGCGCGCCTTCATCCCGGGACTGGTGAGCGAGCGGATCAAGACGGTGGACGGCAAGCGGGTGTCGACCGACATCTACTACCTGAACGCCATCCGGCTCGCCGACGAGCTCGCCGCGCTCTCGACCGCGCTGGCCGCCGAGCCCGATCTGGTCGTGGTCGGCCTCAATCCGGTCTGGGTGATGAACGATCTGGCCGTCCAGCAGTGGGGCTATCTCGACGGTGAGATCGCTCGACACAGCGTGTGGCCGCCATCCCGGTGGCCAGTGGCGGCGTCGCTGGTGAGCCCAGGCGACGCCGGGTGGCGGCTCGTGTCGCGTGTGAGTCCCTCGGCGATCGGTGACCGCTTCGGCTATGGCGTGGATCTGGCCGGCCGAACAGCCGAGTTGACCTTCCTCGATGCGGCCGATGCAGGCCCGCCCGAGAAGCCGACGGGCCTCGAGGACTTCGCGCGGAAGCGCCCGGTCGACTTCTGGTTCTCCCAGTTCGATCCCGCCAACAAGGGCACGAGCGTGTCCGCTCGGCAGCTGGGAATCCTCGAACGTGAGGTGGAGTCCAAGTCGTCGTTCAACCGAACCATCGTCCAGGAGATGTTCGAGATGGTGCGCCGTGCCGGCGTCGACGCCTACTTCTACATGCCGCCGATCGATCCCACGGTTTACGACGAGCCGGACGCCCAG
This sequence comes from uncultured Actinomycetota bacterium, assembly GCA_963789345.1. Classification (GTDB taxonomy): domain Bacteria; phylum Actinomycetota; class Actinomycetes; order Propionibacteriales; family Propionibacteriaceae; genus Microlunatus. Next base: position 479,826 of record CAWBKR010000007.1, read on the forward strand.
AGGTACATGGCCGCCGTGCGCGCGATGCTCGCCTCCGCGACACAGGGGCTGCCGAACGACCGCATCTGGTTCGACCCACAGGGCCTTCAGGATCGGGTACCACCGACGAAGTTCCGCGACATCGTGCACGTGCGTGACGGGAGGCCCGAGTCGAAGGTTCTGGCCGCCGATCTCTGTGCCCTGCTCGTCGCTCGAGGAAAGAACCCAGGATGTGAGGCGTCATGACGGTCAGCAGCGACAAGCAGGCCAGCACCGAGGACGACTCGCCGCGGCGGCGGCTGGTGCCGCACCTCTTGGTGGAGTTGATCATCGGCCTCGGGATCGCCGCTCTCCTCGTTCTCGTCGGCTGGGCCTCGAGCAACGCCATCCGCTTCGTCTACGGCGGCTACTGAACATGCCCGACCCGTCTCAGGGCCTCGACACCCGCCCGAGACTGCACCACGTCGGATACGTCGTGGCGAACATGACGAGTGCAGTCCGGCGCTTCGTGGACAACAACGGCGAGCTGGTGGTCGGTCCGACGGAGGATCGGAACCTCGGTGTGATCTGCGCGCTCATCCGACTGCCGGAGGGGGTCGACATCGAGCTCGTTGCGCCGCTCGACGCGGCCGGGTCCGACGCCGAATCGCCGATCACCGCCCGGCTGAGTCGTGGTGGTGGCCTGGACCACCTGTGCTTCTGGGTCGCCGACCTCGACGCGTCGCTGGCCGCCGAGCTCAACCGCGACGCGGTCCTGCTCGTCCCACCCACCTACGCGGTGACGTTCGACTCGACCGTCGCCTTCGTGCGGCGTCGGGGCGGGCTCGTCGTCGAGCTCATGGGCGCGAAGCGGTAACGAGACGCCGGGTGCGAGGCCTCAGACGCCAGACTTGGCGAGCACGTACGCGACGTTGATCGGAAGTTGCTCGGCACGCGATTCCTCGAGCGACTTGCCTTCGTAGGGGAGCCGCAGCGGCTCGACGACCGACAGCCCACTGGCCATGATCATGTCCTCGAGCTCGTCGGTGGTGCGCCACAGGTAGATATGGTCCACGGCCGGGGCGTTGATGCACGTCGTGATGAAGATGTACCCGTCGTCCTTCGCGAGCTCGGCGATCCGACGGAGAAAGATCTCCGGCTGTTCGACGTGCTCCAGCACCTCACCCATGACGATCGCGTCGAACGAGGAGGGTCTCAGGTCATCAGCTTCGAGGAAGTCCCGTAGTTCCACTCGGGTCGGCGCGTCGGGGTAGAAGTGGTCGACGATGGTCTGGGTCTGCTCGACGCTCGCCGCGGACAGATCGACGCCGAGGAAGTCGTCGAACGAGCCGACCTCGATCGCGGCGAGCAGCAGGAATCCGTGCCCCGGCCCCACCTCCAGGTAGAGGCCGGGCCGGTTCCGGGGCAGCGTCTTGCGCAGAAACCGGGACATCTCGACGTGATTGGGCCAGAGAAAGTTGGTGATGGCCAGTCCGTACATGTAGCGATCCATGTAGTCGCGGTCGTGGTACACCGACTCGGCCACGTCGGCAAAGCTCGAGTGACGGTAGTGGCCGTGCTCCCGGAAGTACAACTGCTCGTCGAGTGTGTCGCCGAGGATCGTCAGGTAGCTATCCGCGAGATAGTCCAGGGTCAGGCCCTTGCCCAGCCCGAATTGCAGGTAGCCGGCGAGTCGCTCGACCTCGTCCGGCGTGGCGCCGGCGATCGCTTGCTCGAGGAAGCCCCGGTGGACGGGGAACTGATCGACGATCCTTTCGACCAGGCCGTCGACGAGGAGTCGGGAGTCGCTCATGGCCGTGCAGGCTATCGCCTCGTCGGATCCGACCCGCGTCGCATCGCCGGACTCGCCGCGCTCTCACCGCGTCGATTCCCGACCGCCCGAGTAGATTGTCCGGGTGGTCGACCTCACAGCCACGGGCCCCGAAGCGCACCAGATCTCCGTCGTGATCCCCGTGTACCAAGGCGAGCAGCACCTGGAGCCGTTGCTGGCCGAACTGGCCTCGTACGTCGACGGTTTCGAGACGCCGGCCGGCAACCTCGCCCGCGTGGCCGAAGTGATCTTGGTGTTCGACCACGGTCCCGACAACTCGTCGACGGTCATGCGGAAGCTGGCGTACACCTACGACTTCGTCCGCACCGTCTGGTTGAGCCGCAACTTCGGCCAGCACGCCGCCACGCTCGCGGGGATGTCCTCCTCGGGCGGCGACTGGGTGGCGACGATCGACGAGGACGGACAGCACGATCCGGCTGACCTGCCGGCCATGCTGGACACCGCGCTCGACGAATCGGCAGCCATCGTCTACGGCGCCCCGAGGAACCGACCACCACACGGGTTCCTGCGCAACGGTGCCTCCCGGGCGGCCAAGTGGTTCACGCGAAGGCTGGCCGGTGCCTCGGACGTCACCAAGTTCAACAGCTACCGGCTCATCCTGGGTGAGATCGGCCGAAGCGTCGCCGCCTACGCAGGCTCCGGTGTCTACCTCGATGTCGCCCTCAGCTGGGTTGCCAGCGGGGCGACGACGTGTCCGGTGACCCTCCGTGAGGAGGGGAACCGGCGGTCCGGGTACAACGCGCGGACCTTGGCCTCCCACTTCTGGCGCCTCGTGCTGACCAGCGGCACCAGAGGGCTTCGGCTGGTGAGTCTGCTCGGCGTGGCGTTCGCCGTGCTCGGAGTGCTGGCGGCCGTGGTGCTGTCCATCGCCCGGTTGGGCGGCGCCGACATCCAAGCCGGTTGGACCTCGCTCATCGTCGTGGTGCTGATCACCTCCGGTGCCGTCCTCTTCTCGCTCGGCGTGCTGGCCGAGTATCTCGGCGTCGCGGTCAGCATGGCGATGGGCCGCCCGCCGTATCTGATCGTGTCCGATCCGGCGGAGGGAGCCCTGGGGCGAGGGGCCCCCGCCCGGGCCGATCGCTCGGCCTGATGCTGAGCTGGGTCGTAGGCGCGTCGGGGCTGCTCGGCCAGCATGTTCGGTCGCGGGCGGCCCTCCGGGGCCACACCCTCCTGCATGCGCCCATACCGTGGGCCGATCCCACTCGCGCGATCGACGCCATTCGACGCGGCTGCGACGATCTGGTCCGCATCGCCGGCGACGGGCCTGGCCACGCCGGCTGGAACGTGATCTGGGTCGCGGGAGCCGGGGTGGTCGGGACCTCAGCCGACGACCTGGCTCAGGAGCGCACAGCGTTCGCGGCCCTGCTGGAGGGATTGAGCCACCGGGTCCGAGATCCCGCACGGGGCGCCCTCTTCGTCGCCTCGAGTGCCGGGGGCGTGTACGCGGGGTCGGCCGATCCGCCGTTCACCGAACAGACCGTACCCCGGGCGCTCGCCCCGTACGGGATGAACAAACTGCAGATGGAGGAGTTGGCTGGTCAGTTCTGCTCCCGTACCGGCGTGCTCACCGTCCTCGGCCGGATCGCCAACCTCTACGGGCCCGGTCAGAACCTGGCCAAGGAACAGGGCCTGATCTCCCAGATCGCCCGAGCGTGTCTGACTCGCCGCCCGATCTCGCTCTACGTGTCCCTCGACACGACTCGCGACTATCTGTACGTGACCGACTGTGCCCAGATGATCTTGGAGAGTCTGGCTCTGGTCCGGCAAACGCCACCCACCGAAGAAGCGGTGGTGAAGGTGATGGCCTCCGAGCGTCCGAGCACGATCTCCAGCCTGCTGGCCGAGTTCCGGCGAGTGGTCAAGCGCCGGCCCCCGGTCGTGTTGGCCGACTCGCCCAATCGGCGTTTCCAGGTGCGCGACCTACGGCTGCGCTCGACCACCTGGACCGATCTCCGCCGCTGCGCTGGGACCACGCTGCCGACCGGTGTGGCCGCCACCGTCGACGATGTGTCGGCGCGGATGCGGGCCGCCCGACTCCTGACTTCCGGCGACTTGCGGTCGGGCCGCGCCGTGACGTGACCCGCAGCGCGCCCCGCTTGTCGGCGCACCTCCTCGGGCAATACAAGCCACGTAGACGACCCGCGATCCGACGCACGGGAAAGCTTCTCCGAATCGGTTAGGGTCGTCCGGTGAGGGCGGGACAGATCGACAACATGGCCCAACTCGAAGACACCCATTGGTGGTTTCGGGAGCGCCGATACCTGATCGAGAAGGAGATCCGAGGCATGGTGCCGACCCGTGCCCTCGACATCGGAGCGGCTGCCGGGGGTAACACCCAGGTGCTGGAGGCGGCGGGCTGGGCGTCGACCGCCCTGGAGTTCTCGGCAGCCGGGGTCGATCTGGCCCGGGCCCGCGGCCTGAATGTCGTTCAGGGCGACGCCCGAGCGATCCCGTTCGAGGACGACTACTTCGGCCTCGTCGTCGCTTACGACGTGCTGGAGCACATCGAGGAGGATTATCAGGTCGTCGACGAGATCGCTCGCGTGCTCCAGCCCGGTGGACGCGTCTTGATCGCCGTGCCCGCCGACCCGAAGCTGTGGAGCGCCCACGACAGCGACGTGGGTCACCTGCGTCGCTACACCCGTCCCCAGCTGGTGAAGCTCTTCGACCGCGAACCGTTCACGATCGAGTCGGTGCGGTCCTGGAACGTGCTGCTGCGTCCCGTGGTGGCGATTCGTCGGCGGTGGAGTACCGGCAACGATCTGACGGCCATCCCCAAGCCGCTCAACGCGGCCCTCACCGTCGCCATCCGGGCCGAGCGCTACGTTCCCGTCGGCAACTGGCCCGGGGTCTCGCTGCTGCTCAACGCGAGAGTCCGGTGAGACTGGGCATGACGTCAGGCTCGAGATCGGGCTCGAGCGTCGGACAACCATCGGACACAGACTCACCCGGCCCCTCGCCGTCGACATCGGCGCGCCGGCGCGTGCTCAGGTTCTTGGTCGTCGGCGGCACCTCGACGGTGGTGACGATCGGGGTCTTCAACTTGCTCGTCCACGTCGGGCCGAGGCCCGTGCTGGCCGGACAGCCCCTCGGCGCCTACGTGTTCGCGATGCTGCTGGGCCTGGTGGTCAACTACCTCGGCAATCGGCACTGGGTCTTCCCTACATCGCGGTCGCGGTCCCGGGCATCAGAGATCACCTCCTTCTTGCTCACGAACGGACTTGTCCTCCTGATCCCGTCGATCTGTCTAGCCATCAGCCGTTACGGGCTGGGGCTGACCTCCGCCTTGGCCGACAACGTGGCCGCCAACGGGATCGGCTTGATCCTGGCCACCTGTTCGCGCTGGCTCGCCTACAGATTCGTGGTCTTCGCCTCACCGGTTCGTCGGCGGGGAGAAACGGACGACGGATGAGTACGGCCACCGACGTCGCGGCTCGCCGCGATGCCCAAACCCTGTTCGAGCGCGGTCCGCAGAAGTACCTTCCCGCCGCAGTCGGCATCATTGTGGCGATCTTGGCGAGCCGTCTGTTCGTCCAGCTGAGCCATCCCTTTATCTCCTTCGATGATTGGGACAACCTGCTGCCAATTGATGAGTACCGGGAGCGATTCCTGTTCGGCCGCTTAGCGTACGAGGGTCGGTGGCTGAACTGGGCTGTGTGGCGGCTGGGCGGCTGGATCCTGACGCCCATCACGGCCACGCTGGTGTACTTCGGGGCGTACGCGGCGTTCGTGTTGCGCTTCGCCCAGCGGTTGGTGCCTGGTTGGTGGGGGCTCGTCGTGGCGGCGGCGCTCTTCGTGTCGCCGATGGTGTGCGAGGCAGGATACTGGCCGGCGGTGTTGGGTCCGTCGATGGTGGTGCTCGCCGTCGCGGCCTGGACGCTGCCGCTGCTCAACCACAAGACGGGGTGGCTGCTGGGGTGGCTGGGGGTGTTCACCCTGCTGACCATGCTCAGCTATCAACCGGCGACTCTGCTGCTCTTTGTGATGGTGGTGTTCGAGGAGCGGCACCGCAGTCTTCGGCAGCTCGCCGCGCTGGCCGTGGCGTTCGTGCTTGCCTGGGGCTCCTCCATCGCCGTCACGTTCACCCTCAACTGGTTGGCCTTCGGCGTTTTCGGACTGAAACCGCAGCTCTGGCGCCAGCCAAACCGGCTGGAGGACCTGAACACGCTTGCGACGAATCTAGGTCGGATCGGCAACCACTTCACACAAATCCTCGTGATCCTGACCGTCCCGGTCCTCTTGGGTCTCGTTGCTATGGCCGGCTGCCTGGCTGTCCGGTCCCTTCGCCAGAACACGGTCGGGCTCGTCCTCGCGACCGTGGTGGTGGCGGGGCTCGAGTCGGTGACCACTCTGATTCTCGGTTATGTCATCCCGTTTCGGTCGAGCATGTGGGTCTGGGTGGTCATCGTGATGGCGATCTCCTACCTGTTCGGGGCGGGGCGCCGGATCATCAGGGTCGTGGCAGCCGCGGCGGCGGTGGCGGTGGCCGTCTCGGGGTCGCTGTACTGGGGCAAGTCGGTGGCCACCAAGCAGGCGCTGTTGGCGGAGTACGACGCCGTCCAGTCCCAGCTCGGCCGGCTACTGGTGGAGAACCCCGGAGCCGATGTGCTCATCGTCGGCTCGGCGCGGGACTGGAAGTGGTGGGGCTTCATCCATCAGGCCACCTACCTGCGGAGCCGGACGGTCGATGAGTTCGGCGTCAGGTTGCGGTTCTGCCGGCCGCCCCGCTGCCGCGTCTCCACCCGGCCCGAGGTCTATGTCAGCGAGAGCAACGTCTTCAAGGTCGGCAAGCGCATCGCCGTCCGACCCCCGGCGAGCCGGGGTCCGGACTGACCAGCCGAGCGGCGGTCGAATGAGCGCGGCCACCGAAGTGCTGCCCGGTCGGGATGCCCAGGAATTGATCGAGCGCGGGCCACGGATGTATCTCCCCGCCGTTCTCGGCATTATCGTGGCCGTCTTGGCCAGCCGGCTCTTCGTCCAGCTCGGCCATCCCTTCCTCTCCCACGACGATTGGGACAATCTCCTGCCGCCCGACGAGTTCCGGGAGCGGCTGATGTGGAACCGCCTGCTCTTGGAGGGTCGGTGGCTGAACTGGGGCTTGTGGCGGCTGGGCGGCTGGATTCTCACACCGGTCACGGCGACGCTGGTGTACTTCGCGGCGTATACGGCGTTCGTGTTGCGCCTCGCCCAGCGATTGGTGCCCGGTTGGTGGGGGCTCGTCGTGGCGGCGGCCCTCTTCGTGTCGCCGATGGTGTGCGAGGCGGGCTACTGGCCGGCGGTGTTGGGTCCGTCCATGGTGGTGCTCGCCGTCGCGGCCTGGACGCTACCGCTGCTCAATCACAAGACGGGCTGGCTGCTGGCGTGGCTGGGAGTATTCACCCTGCTGGCCATGCTCAGCTATCAGCCGGTGGCTCTGTTGCTGTTCTTGATGTTGATGTTCGAGGAGCGGCAGCGCAGCCTGCGGGCAGCTCGCCGCGCTGGCCGTGGCGTTCGCGCTGGCCTGGGGTAGTCCCATCGTCTTCACGTTCACTTTGAACTGGTTCGCCGTCGGCCACTTCGGGGTGCAGCCGCAGGCTTGGCGCAGACCCAATCGGCTGGAGGATCTGAGCGATCTGGTCACCAACCTCGGGGTCGCCGGCGGGCACTTCGCATTGATCTTCAAGACTCTGGCTGTCCCGGTCGTGCTGGGCCTGATGGCCATCGCCGGCTGTCTCGCCGTCCGGTCCCTCCGCAAGCACGCCGTGGTGCTGCTCCTGGCGATCTTGGCAATGGCGGGGCTCGAGTCGCTGGCCACCATCGTCCAGGGCTACGTCATCCCGTTCCGGTCGAGCATGTGGGTCTGGGCGGTCATTGTCATGGCGATCTCCTACCTGATCGGGGCGGGGCCGCGGATCGTCACGATGACGGCTGTCGCGGCGGCGGTGTCGGTGACCGTCTCGGGGTCGCTGTATTGGGCCAACTCGGTGGCCACCAAACAGGCGCTGTTGGCCGACTACGACGCCGTCCAGTCCCAGCTCGGCCGGTTGCTGGTGAAGAACCCCGAAGCCGACGTGCTCATCGTCGGCTCGGCGCGGGCCTGGAAGTGGTGGGTCTTCACCCAACAGGCCACCTACCTGCGGAGCCGGACGATCGATGAGTTCGGCGTCAAGCCGAGGCTCTGCAGGCCGCCCCGCTGCCGGGTGGCGACCAAGCCCGAGGCGTACGCCGCCGCCGATAGCCACGTCGTGATGGTCGGCAAGCGCATCGCCGTCCGACCGCCCGCAGGTCGCGGCAAGGACTGACGATGTCGGCGGAGGTCAAGTGAGCGCGGCCACCGAGGTGCTGCCCGGTCGGGACGCCCGGGCGTTGCTCGAGCGTGGGCCACGGAAGTATCTGCCTGCAGCTCTGGGGATCATGTTGGCGATCGTGGCCAGCCGCCTCTTCATCCAGCTCTCCCATCCCTTCATCTCCTTCGATGATTGGGACAACCTGCTGCCACCTGATGAGTACCGAGAGCGAATCGTGTTCGGTCGCCTGCCGCTCGAGGGTCGGTGGCTGAACTGGGCTGTGTGGCGGCTGGGCGGCTGGATCCTGACACCGCTCACCGCCACGCTGGTGTACTTCGGGGCGTACGCGGCGTTCGTGTTGCGCTTCGCCCAGCGGTTGGTGCCTGGTTGGTGGGGGCTCGTCGTGGCGGCGGCGCTCTTCGTGTCGCCGATGGTGTGCGAGGCAGGATACTGGCCGGCGGTGTTGGGTCCGTCGATGGTGGTGCTCGCCGTCGCGGCCTGGACGCTGCCGCTGCTCAACCACAAGACGGGCTGGCTGCTGGCGTGGCTGGGAGTATTCACCCTGCTGACCATGCTCAGCTATCAGCCGGCGGCCCTGCTGTTGTTCTTGATGTTGATGTTCGAGGAGCGGCACCGCAGCCTTCGGCAGCTCGCCGCGCTGGCCGTGGCGTTCGCGCTTGCCTGGAGGCTCCTCCATCGCCGTCACGTTTTCCATCAACTGGTTGGCCTTCGGCATCTTCGGAGTCAAGCCGCAACTCTGGCGCCAGCCCAACCGGCTGGAGGACCTGGACACTCTCGTGACGAACCTGGGTCGCACGGGCGCCCACTTCGGAATGATCTTCACGACCCTGACCGTCCCGGTGGTGCTGGGTCTCGCGGCCATGGCCGCCTGCCTCGCCGTCCAGTCGCTTCGCCAGCACACGGTCGGGCTCGTCCTCGCGACCGTGGTGGTGGCGGGGCTCGAGTCGGCGACCACCCTGGTCGTCGGTTATGTCATCCCGTTCCGGTCGAGCATGTGGGTCTGGGTGGTCATTGTGATGGCGATCTCGTACCTGTTCGGGGCTGGGCGGCGGATCCTGACGGTCGTGGCTGCCGCGGCGGCGGTGGCGGTGGCCGTCTCGGGGTCGCTGTACTGGGCCAACTCGGTGGCCACCAAGCAGGCGCTGTTGGCCGACTACGACGCCGTCCAGTCCCAGCTCGGCCGGATGCTGGTGGAGAACCCCGGAGCCGGTGTGGTCATCGTCGGGTCAGCACAGGACTGGAAGTGGCCGGTCTTCATTCATCAGGCCACCTACCTGCAGAGCCGGACGGTCGATGAATTCGGCGTCAGGCCGCTATTCTGCAGACCACCCGGCTGCCGCGAGTCCACCCAGCCCGAGGTGTACGCCGGCGACGCCAACGTGGTGATGCTCGGCGAACGCATCGCCGTCCGACCCCCCGCGAGTCGGGGTCCCGGTTAGAGAAAAGGAGCCGCGATGCCCACGCTGATCAAGGTTCCCCGCAACGAAACGGTGCTGGACGAATTCGGTTCGTATGCGGCGACGTTGAGCCTGGGCCAAGGAACCACGAGCACCCAGCGCAAATATGCCGACGGACTGCATGGATTCGAGCCCGGGACGCAAGCCACCTTGCTCACGCTCGTCCAACTCGCCAGGCCGAGGCCCGTGCACTTCTTCGACGTGGGGGCTCACATCGGCATGCATTCGCTGATAATCGCGTCGGTCTATCCCACGGACTCGGTGCTCGTCACGGCGTTCGAGCCGACACCCAGAACCGCCACCGTATGTCGCGCGCTCGCGGGAACCAACAACCTCGAAATCCGGATCGAGCGCTGTGCCGTCTCCGACGAGGACGGCATCGCCTCGTTGTTCATCTCTCCATGGGAAACGTCGAACTCGCTCATGGCGGGATTCCGGCCGGCCCAGGACACCGTGCAAGTCCCCTCGGTCAGGCTGGACACCTACTGCGCTCGGCGCGGAGTGCTTCCCTCAGTCATCAAGATCGATGTCGAGTCGTACGAATCCCACGTCGTGAAGGGTGCGACGCAGATCTTGAGGCAGGGCCGGCCGTCGGTCGTCTGTGAGATTCTACGAGACACCGACCGGTACGCGATCGAGCAGTTGGTCGCGGAATTCGCGTCGCTCGGCTACCACATGTACCGCTGGGCGCGGGTCGACGGGTGGCGCGAATGCAGTCAGCGCAACGTCGTCGAGCAGATATCGCACGACGGCAACGACTGGCTCTTCACGCCGGACGGGATCGACGACCGCTTCTGCTCGGCGCTCTCCGAGTGGCGCGACGCGATCGCGCAATGCAGGCCGAACCGTAGCGTGCAATTGGCGCCCAACGCGACATCGCCACTTGCCTACTACGCACGGCGGTCGCGCAAACGGCCAGGTTCGGGGCGCCTTCAGCCGTAGGGGCCGCCTGGGCAGGACACTTCGACTGTTCGTCATCGCAGCGGTCCCAGCCGGCGGCTCAACCGCTTGAGGCGCCTGCGCTGCGACGGGAACTGCCTCTGCAGACGGCGGCTCGACCGCAGCAGTGCCCTGGACACCCAGTTCGTCCTCACCGAGGCGGCGACCTCGAGCCGGCTCGCGACTGTGGGGTCACGTCGTGCGGGTTGATGCAGAACGTTTCCGAGCTCGAAGGTCGTGGCGTCGTCGGCGTAGCTGTCTGCCGGTAGGTCGGGCATGTACTCGCTGAAGAGCCTTCGGTTCACCTCGGCGTAGTGGCTGAGCATGCGGACTCGTGACCCATGGTCGAGGATGTCGGGTGGCCCGTATTCGGCCGGTGCGGTGTAGCTCTCGCTCAGGAACTCGCGGAGCAGGTCGAATTCTTCGCCCTGAACGATGGGATTCATCGCCCGGGCGAGGGCCGCCCCTTGGGCCGAGTAGACAGGCGGATACACGGAGAGGTCTGCGCCGAGATCGTACAGATCGAGGGCGTCACGGAGTCCGAACACGCCGAGCACGTCGGCAACGAAGGCGTGAGCGCCGGCGTCGGCCAACTCGACCGGACGCACGACGACATCGGAGACCTGCGACACCGATCGCAAGCGCCTCACAAGATCCTGGTATTCGAGCACAGGCTCGAACAAGAGGGGAAAATACTGCTCGATCGTTTGGTGCTGACCAGAGCGCAGCCGGCGTAGGTATGCGAGCTCGACGAGGCGGTCCTGCCGATGGGTGTGAACGATGATCTGGACGTCCCGCGCGGACACCGCCTTGATCACCTGGCTCACCGCGGAGCTCGCATACGGCCGAAGCCGGTCAGCGTCGCGCCGCCCGACATCGCCGCGACCCAGGAGCTGATCACCCGCTACCACGATCGGCACTCGACGACGACGCCAAAGGCTTCCCGCGCGCATCCGCTCGCGGCCGACCAGCGCCGAGACCTCGCGCGCGAAGTCGGCTTTGTGTTCGCGGTCGGTTGATCCGTCTCGCTTCCATCCTGCCGCGTGCGGCAGGGCTTCGAGTTGTGCAGCGTTCACATAGGCAACGCCGTGCGCGCGCAGCTGCGGCCGTAGCCTCTGCAGAGCGGGCACGACGATCGCTGAGGCCCGCGGCATGCCGACATGCAGCACCAGATCATGATCAGTGATCAATGTTCACCGTCCGTGGCGCCGGTGTAGCCACCCGGCAGAAGTCCGAACTCTCGGTCATAGCGTTCGTGGAGAGCGACGCTCTGCGCTGCTGTGAGGACGGCTGCGGGCGGTCCGTCGAGCTCGGAGAAGTTCTTTCGCACGAAGGCATGCAGGTTCCTCCACTCCGCCTTCGACGCGAGATGTGGGCCGGCAGCGGTGGCGAGGCGCGCCCCGGTGTCGGAGAGCCGAAGCCTCGGCGGCGGCACTCTGTCCGCGACCGCATCGGGCATTTGGAGCTCGGCTGCGGCGAAGACATGGCGTAAGAAGGAGGCGTGACCGTGAACGGTGCGCCGGAAGTCATGCACGGTGACCGCGTCAACGCCGAACGACTCGCTGAGCTTGCGGTGCAACGGAAGCCAGGACAAGTTGTCAAGATCAACCGAGGCGAGCCATTCGTCGCCGTCGGCGGCGTGCCCGGCGTTGATCGCCCGCTCGTAGTGCATCTCGAGTAGTTGCGCCTGTGGACACACCGACAACACGATTGCCCGACGATACGGTCGCGTTGCCTCAGCAAGGGCCAGAATTGCGGCGTCGGCCTCGGGATGCAGCCCCGACCCCGGTGACCCAGCGAACGCGGGACCCAGCAGCTCGCGTGAACCGACGACGACATCGACATCTCGGTCGGCGAAGCAGCGTGAAGGGTCGTCGTGAACGCGTCCGGGTCGGCCATCAGGGTTTCGCCCGAGCCGAGATCCGCGGCCATGATCTCATCCGGCAGGGCGTAGGTGCGGCTCTGACTCCAGAGCTCGGCGTTGCGCAGCAGGCAGCGTCGTATCAGCCCCGATGCCGTCGGCACGGCGCCAACGTGAAACAGTACGGTCGGCTCCCGGCGGGGCATGTAGGCAAACTCCTTGGCAGGACGGTGTAAGCAGTTCGGGCCGTGCCAGAAGCCAGAACGTACCACTCACACGGGGTGGCCTTCTATGGTCCCGGCAGCCGCCTGACGCACAGGGCGCGGTCACGGGTGGAGCCAGAGAAGTCCGTCTTCGACCTGTCCACGGTTGATGACGAAGTCGGAGGACAAGCGGGTTGGCTGTTGCACGGCGCCGCCCTGGACTCCGCGGTAGCTTCGGACTTGCGCCACACGATGTCATAGAAGTAGTCGTGGGCCATGCCTTCGGTGGCCAAGCTGAGCACTGAGACACCCTGCGGAGTGAATACCAGGTTCGCCAAACGCGGCAATAGTCAGGTCCGACGTCGCTGTGCCAGGGCTCCGGACAAACGTCGCGCCCGATTTGTTACCTCCGCGCTTGTAGCGTGAGCTCAGTTGGGCGAGCAGTTGGCTCAGCATCTGGCTGCGGTGCCTACTCCATAAAGGTGAGTGATGCTGCCGCCGACGAAGCGGTTTCGCCTGCCATCGGTGATGTTGTATTCGTCGGTGGTCGGAAAGCCCAGGCATGAGGATTGGTAGCCCATTGAGGCGTACTTGCGGAGGATGGCGCCGTAGACCAGATGCGCGTCAGCAGTTGAGGACCAATAGATGCTGCGGCCTCCGCTGAAGTTGGCGTACCAGCCTCCGGAGGTCCTGGTGTCGTCAGTCACCGGCAGCCCATAGGCGTTCGGGCCCACCTGCGGCGAGGTACTTGGCTAGCAACACCCCTCGACTGAAGTGTGGTCCGGTGCTGGGCGACCAGTAGATGCGGGCCTTGGTGAAGTAGGACGCCCGGCCGCTGGTCACAGCGATCTCATCGGTGGTGGGGAGACCAAAGGCCGCGGTCCGCCGCCGGCAAGGTACTTGGTGAGCAGTGCCCCATGTACCTCGTGCGCTCCAACGCTGGGCGACCAGTAGATGCGGGCCTCGCGTGAAGTAGGACGCCCGGCCGCTGGTCACAGCGATCTCATCGGTGGTGGGAGACCGAAACCGGCCCGGTCCGCCGCCGGCAAGGTACTTGGTGAGCAGTGCCCCATGTACCTCGTGCGCTCCAACGCTGGGCGACCAGTAGATGCGGGCGTTGGTGAAGTAGGACGCCCGGCCGCCGGTCACAGCGATCTCATCGGTGGTGGGGAGACCAAACCGGCCCGGCCCGCCGCCGGCAAGGTACTTGGTGAGGATCGCCCATGCACCTCGTGCGCTCCAGTGGTCGAGCGCTCCAGTATAGCCGGCCACCCGGTAGTTGCGCGCCCGGCCCCCGGGGACGTCGTATTCGGTCGTGGTCGGTCGGCCTAGGAACGACGAGGCGCCGCCGAGTTGGGCGTACTTCAGGTCGATAGCCGTCAAGTAGTGGGCGGCAAGGGTCAGGTCGCGGTCGGGCATCGTGAAGGAGTGCGTCGCGGCGCCACCGTCGCTCCAACTGTCGAAACGCCAGTACGACGAAGTCAATGGTGCGTTGAGTTCCACAGCTGATCCGGCCACGACCTGGGCCGAGGCGGCCGTGACCCCGTTGATATTGACCGCCACCGGGCTATTGACAGCAACGGTGCGGAGCGTGGGCTCGGCCTCGTAGGTGGCGGTGGCCGTCGCACCGTTGAAGTCCTCGACTCGTGCCGTGATCAGCATGGTGGTATCGGAACCGTGGTCGGTGAAGGGCTCGCTGTAGCGTGTCACCGCTGACAGTGCTGTCTGGGTGCAGATGACAACTGCCGGCGAACGGGCAATGTAGCAGGGCGGTGTCCCAGCTCACCGTCGAGACTTCCGTCCTCGGCGTCCGTGGCGGTAGCCGACAGCGACACCGTGTCGCCGACCGCGTAGGTCCGAGCCGATGGTGCATTCAGGGTCAGCTTCGGCGTGTGATTCGCCGGATAGATGGTGGTCGTGGCGGTGTCACTGGCGCCCAACTGGTCCCGCACAGTCAGGGTGACCTCTACGGCGCTCTCTGAGTCGTAGGCGTGGCTGACCGTCATGCCCGAGCCCGTAGTTCCGTCGCCGAAGTCCCAGGAGTAGGTGAAGTTGGTCGCGGTATGTCGGGCCACGGCGACGACGACCTGGGCGGCCTTCGCGCAAGGCGATGACGGAGCGGATGTCCTGTCGGACCATCAGCTCCACGCTGCCGTCACGGAGGGCGGTCGCGGCCGCGATCGCCTCCGGGGTCGGGGGTTCGACGACGCCGCAGCCGGGAGCGGTACGCCGAGCGACGGGCAGTCTCCCGGTCTGCCTCGGGCAGGTCGTCAGGAACGGCAGTCACCGGCATCGCGCCGGGTCGGGCGACGACGGAGAGCTCCTCGTCGGTCAGGACGTCGACGAAGACAGGGTCGGACTCGGCGGCGGGCACGGGGACGAACCTAGAGCAACCCGAAGCTGACCGTGTCCAGGGCCGAGGACCCCACGTCCTGCAGGGTCTCCCCCGCGTCCTCGAGCCGGTCGCCGGCCCAGTCGGTCGCCGCGCTCGCGGCGTCGTCGGCGTCGCCCAGTCGGTCGCCGGTCCACTCGAGGGCGGCGTCGCCGAACGCCGTGATGTCGTCCCAGTGGTCGTAGACGTAGGTTGCCGAGGGTCCAGGCGCCGTAGCCGAGGACGGCCGCACCGGCGATGCCGACGCCGACGGGACCGAGGGCGATCAGGCCGGCAGCTGGCCAGCAGCGCCCCCCGCGGCGCCGGCGAGCCCGAAGCCACGGGTCGCCCAGCCGCGCGCACCAGTCGTACCCGCCGCCGGTGACCGCGTCGAACGCGCCGGTGGCGACGGTGAGGGGAAGGAAGGCCTTTCCGGCGATCCTGGCCGCGCGGCTGCCGATCAGGAAGCGCGCCAGGCCACCGTCGGCCTTGCCGTTCATGAAGGCCCTGAGTGCGTCGTCGCTGGCGCCCATGTTGCGCAGGAACGTCTGGTAGTCGGTGATCGGCGCCGAGGACGCCCGGAGGAAGTCGAGGAAGGACCTCGACCGACCGAAGAGGCCCACGGACTTCTTCAGGACCAGGCCGAGGGTGACCGCTCCGCCGGCGGTGCCGAGCGGCGCCGAGCAGGTCCCGGCTGGTGATCGCCCGCTCGATGTAGGCCTCGACCGCGGACTCCAGGGTCTGCGGGATGTAGATCCCGCCCAGCGCTTCGCCGGTCGCCGCGTCGGCGGTCCCGACCCCGGTTCAGGGCGGCGCCGATGTCGCCCGCGAGGGCGCCGGCACGGTCGTTGAGCCGGACCCTGCTCGGCGTTCCTGGTCGGCAGCCGCGGCAGCGGCGTTCTCGGGTCGAGGTCAGCACCGGCGGCAGCGTGGGCGCCGTGACGCTCCCGTCGTCGCCGACCGTGAAGCCCTCGGCCTCGGCCCCGGCGATCGTTGTTGAACAGCTGGGTCCGGGCAGTGGCCGATGTCGGTGGCCCCGGTCCTGAGGGCGGCTCGGGCGAGATCGAGGGCATCGGCGAGCCGAGCGCCGGTCCGCGCCTCTTCGGCCGCCGCTCGCTGGCCGCCATCGCCCAGTAGCCCCGGGCCTCGGTCAGCGCCTGCTCCAGGGTCCGGGACAGGGCCCGGGCCTGCTCGTCCACCTTGGTCGACGCCTCACCGACGGCGGTGGCGGCGGTGTCCAGCTCAGCGGGACGCCACGACCTCACCTGGGCGATGGTCAGGCCGGTCATCCGGGGTCCCTGCGGAATCGTGGAGCGCCAGCGGAGCGATTTCGGGGGGTGGTGTTCATGGGCCGACCGGACCGAATCCCGAGGCGACCCGTGGTCGGTGCCGGCGAAGTCGCGGGCGCTGGTGCGGGCTGCTCCGGCGAGCGCCTGCAATCCCTCGGAGTCAGACCTGAACCGCGGCGCCCAGCCGGGTGGACACCCACAGGCAGGACTGGCTCGTCCGGGAGCCGGACCAGCGCGTCGGAGACGGTGGAGAAGGGTCCGGCCACGTCGAGGCCGGCGAGGACGCCCGCGGACGTCTCGAGCCTGGCCGGCCGCGTCGGTCAGGCCCTGGGGGTCGACGGTGAGCATGGGCGGCCCGGCATACCCCGGGCCCGCGAGCTACACGCCCTGCCGGTGGCTGAGGTGCGAGAAGTACGACAAGGCCCGAGCCTCGAAACTCCTCGACGTGGGCAGAGCAGCGCAGGGTCGCCTGCTCGGCTGCCGAGCTGCCGAACAGTCGCTGCGCGACCTGGCAGACCACGGTGGCGGCGGCGCCAGCAGCAGGACGACCATGGACTGATCGGTGACGGCTGGCGAGCCGGGAGCAGCTGAGACCCGCCGTCGGTACGACGTGTGCTGGCGGCCTGGCGCAGGGCCTCCCGGGTGGCCTCCAGCTCGGCGACCAGTTCCTCGTTGCGGGCCCGCAGGGCGGTGGCTGGTGTTCGAGATCGAGGAGCCGGCGACGCCTTCGATGCCGATGCCGGCCGCGGTGAGCTCGGCGATGGTGCGCAGGAGCTCGATGTCGCGGTGGGAGTCGCGACCTCCCCCGACCGTCCGGCCGGGCGTGATCAGGCCGAGCCGCTCGTAGCCTCGCAGGGTCTGCGGGTGGAGTCCGGACAGCTCGGCGGCGACGCTGATGACATAGACCGCAGCGTCGGGTCGGGGGGCTGGAACGGGTTGCTCACCTGGACGGCTCTCGAACAGGTTGGCGCGCAACGGCTTGCCGGCGTTGGCCGCGCGGTAGGACTCGACCGCCTCACGGGCCGCGCCGTCGAGAACCGCGGGCACGTGCACCCGCACGGTGGCGAGCAGGTCGCCGGTGGTGCCGTCGGACCGCTCGGCCCCCTTGCCGCGGACCCGGAAGGTCGGCCGTTGGGCGTGCCCGGCGGGAGCTTGAGGGTGACGGGGACCCGCCCAGGGTCGGGATCTTGATCTCCGCGCCGAGGGCGGCCTCGTCGAACGACACCGGGACGTCGAGGGTGAGGTTGTCGCCCTTGCGGCCGAAGAGCCGGTGGGGACTGACCTTGATGTGGACGAAGAGGTCGCCGGCCGGTCCGCCGTTCGCCGGCAGCACCCTTGCCCCGGAGGCCGGATCTTCTGTCCTTCCTTGACACCGGCGGGGATCCGGGCCTGGATCGTGCGCGCGGACATGCCCCGGCCGCTGCCGTGGCAGGTGGGGCAGGGCTCGTCGTAGACGAGCTGACGGCCGCCACACGCCGGACAGGTCTCGTTCATCGTGAAGGCGCCGCCGACCGACGCGACGATGACGCCCGCACCCTCGCACTCGGGACAGATGTGGGGCTTCGTGCCCGGCTTGCCCCCGGTGCCCTGGCAGTCGGGGCAAGGGGCGTCGGAGGTCAGCCGCAGGGGGATGGTGACGCCGTCGATGGCGTCGTTGAACCCGATCGTCGCGGTGGTCTCGACGTCGGCCCCCCGCTGCGGGCGGCGCGGCTGCTGACGGGCCCGGCCACCTCCGAAGAGGTCGCCGAACATGTCGCCGAAGCCGCCGCCGGCGCGGTCGCGCAGCAGGTCGTTGATGTCGAACCCCCCGCCACCACCCTGGCCGCCGAAGCCACCCGGGAACCCGCCGCGGAAGCCGCCGGAGCCGTAGAACCTCTCGCATCTCGTCGTACTTCTTGCGCTTCTCGGGGTCGCCGACGACGTCGTAGGCCTCGGCCACCGCCTTGAACCGGTCGTGCTTCGCGGAGTCACCCGGGTTGGAGTCGGGGTGGTTGGCGCGCGCGAGCTTGCGGTAGGCCTTCTTGATCTCCTCGGCCGAGGCGTCCTTCTTGACGCCGAGCACGCCGTAGAAGTCCTTGCTGGCCCAGTCGGCCCGCATGCCTTCGCTGGTGCTCACGCGCACCTCCCTTCGTCAGTCGGTGCCGTGTCCCTCGGCCGGGGGCTCGTCGGTCGCCACCTCGGGCGTGGTGGGTCCGGTCGGGGGGTCGACGACCAGCACCTGGGCTGCCCGCACCACCCGGTCGCCGATCCGGTAGCCGGCCTTGGCCACCACCTTGCAGGTGGTCACCTCGACGTCGGGGTCCTCCCCTATGTGGGAGAGGGCCTCGTGGATCCGCGGGTCGAACGGGTCGCCGACCTCTCCGAACTTGGTCAGCCCCAGGCCGGTGACGACGCGTTCGAGCTGGTCGGCGACCGCCTGGAAGCCCGGGTCGAGGTCGCCGTGCTCGCGGGCCCGGTCGACGGTGTCGAGGACGTCGGTGATCGGCGCGAGCGCGAGGTACGTCGCGTTCTGCCGCACCAGCTCCCGATCGCGGTCGACCCGGCGCTTGTAGTTGAGGAACTCGGCCTGCAGCCGCTGGAGGTCGGCGGTCCGCTCGTCGAGCGCGGCCTTCGTCGCGGTCAGCTCGTCCACCTCCTCCTCGCCGGGCGGGGCCTCGTCCAGGCCCACGTCCGGGTCCACGTCGGCTTCCACCGCCGGCTGGGCGGCCGGTTCTTCCTCGACCTCGGCCTCGTGGGGCATCTCCGCGGACGGGTCGCCCGCGGAGCCCTCCGGCGTCGGATGGGCCTGGGTCACTTGTTGTCACCCTCGGCCGCGGTGTCCCCCGGCTCGTCGTCGACGATCTCGGCGTCCACGACGTCCTCGTCGGCCGCACCGGTGGAGCCGTCGGACGCCACCGGCCGCGGCCTGGTCGGCCTCGGCAGCGGCGTACATCGCGGCGCCCATCTTCTGGCTGGACTCACCGAGCTTGGTCACCCCGGCCTGGATCTCCTCGGCCGAGGCCTCGGCGTTCTCCAGGGTGGCCTTGAGGGCGTCGACGTCGGCCTGGACCTCGGTCTTGACGTCGTCGGGGATCTTCTCGGCGTTCTCCTCGAGGAACTTCTCGGTGGAGTAGACGAGCTGGTCCGCCTGGTTGCGGGTCTCGACCGCTTCGCGCCGCTTGGCGTCCTCCTCGGCGTACTGCTCGGCCTCCTTGACCATCCGGTCGATCTCGTCCTTGCCGAGGGCGGAACCGCCGGAGATCGTCATGGACTGCTCGCGGCCGGACGCCTGGTCCTTGGCGGAGACGTGGACGATGCCGTTGGCGTCGATGTCGAAGGTGACCTCGATCTTCGGGATGCCCCGGGGCGCCGGCGGCAGCCCGGTCAGCTCGAAGTTGCCGAGCGGCTGGTTCTGGGCCCACATCTGGCGCTCGCCCTGGGCGACCTTGATCTCCACCGACGGCTGGTTGTCGTCGGCGGTCGTGAAGATCTCGCTGCGCTTGGTGGGGATCGTGGTGTTGCGCTCGATCAGGGTGGTCATCACGCCGCCCTTGGTCTCGATGCCCAGGCTCAGCGGGGTCACGTCGAGCAGCAGGACGTCCTTGACCTCGCCCTTGAGCACCCCGGCCTGGAGCGCGGCGCCGATGGCCACGACCTCGTCGGGGTTGACGCCCTTGTTGGGCTCCTTGCCGCCGAGCAGCTCCTTGACCAGGTCGGTGACGGCGGGCATCCGGGTGGAGCCGCCGACCAGCACCACGTGGTCGATGTTGGCGACCGCCACACCGCCGTCCTTGAGCACCGACTTGAACGGCTCCTTGGTCCGGTCGAGCAGGTCGGCGGTCATCTTCTGGAACTCGGCGCGGGTCAGCTTCTCCTCGAAGTGGAGCGGGCCGGACTCGCCGTGGGTGATGTAGGGCAGGTGGATCGTGGTCTCGCTGCTGCTGGAGAGCTCGATCTTCGCCTTCTCCGCGGCTTCCTGGAGACGCTGCTTGGCGATCTTGTCGGCGCCGAGGTCGACACCGTTGTTGTCCTTGAAGCGCTTGACCATCCACTCCACGACGCGGGCGTCCCAGTCGTCGCCGCCGAGGTGGTTGTCGCCGGAGGTCGCCTTGACCTCGACGACGCCCTCGCCGATCTCGAGCAGGGACACGTCGAACGTGCCACCACCGAGGTCGAAGACGAGGATCGTCTGGTCGTCGCCCTTGTCGAGCCCGTAGGCCAGCGCGGCCGCGGTCGGCTCGTTGACGATGCGCTGGACGTTCAGCCCGGCGATCTCGCCCGCTTCCTTGGTCGCCTGGCGCTGCGCGTCGGAGAAGTACGCCGGCGTGGTGATCACCGCGTCGGTGACCGGCTCGCCGAGGTAGGCCTCGGCGTCCCGCTTCAGCTTCTGCAGCACGAACGCGCTGATCTGCTGGGCGGTGAAGGTCTTGTCGTCGATCGTGACCGACCAGTCGGAGCCCATGTGGCGCTTGACCGACCGGATGGTCCGGTCGACGTTGGTGACGGCCTGCCGCTTGGCGACCTCGCCCACCAGCACCTCGCCGGACTTGGCGAAGGCGACGACCGACGGGGTGGTGCGGGCGCCTTCCGCGTTCGCGATGACGGTGGGTTCGCCACCTTCGAGGACGGAGACGACGGAGTTGGTCGTCCCGAGGTCGATGCCGACCGCACGTGCCATTGGTTGCTACCTCCACTTGAGATGTTCAGATCAGGGGCCATCCTGCGCCGCGGACGGCGAGTCTGGCAAATGAGTTGAGTCGCTTCAACTCAACTCTGTCACGTGGCTCAACGAGGGTGCGGCTGGCTTTGTT
>CAWBKR010000008.1:0-125500 GCA_963789345.1 uncultured Actinomycetota bacterium
GCCTGTCGCGGAGGCTCTGCTGGAGATATCACCCGATCCGCCCCGCACCGGCTTCCGCGCTCTGCCACGGCGATGTCAGTTCCGACCACGTCTTGGTTGACTTGAAGCAGCAGATCATCGGGCTGATCGACTCGGGAATGTGGCACAGAGGCTCACGCACCGGCGATCCTCGCGTAGCCAACACCCTCGGCTGGAAAGACCTTTAACCCGTCATGCGGGGATACGGCTACAGCCCGACCAGCGAGATGACGAACTGCAGCGACAGCTGGCCCCACCACGCTCGCCGACATCTCACCCGAGAAGTGTCAACTGCTCCGAATTCGCGCGCAGCCCTTGTTGGGAAGAGGGGCATGAGAGGTGCCTCACAGGCTGCCCGCAAGCATCGTCGCTGCTGCGAAGCAGGGCGTGCCGTTAGACATCCCTAGGCTTTAAATGTCAAGCGGCGAGCTGCGTTGGGACGCTCCAGGCGATGGCTTCGTCATAGGTGGTGCGGTGTTTCAGGCAGCCGTGGAGGATGCCGACGAGGCGGTTGCTGAGGGCTCGGAGTGCTTTGTGGTGGCTGGTTCCGGCGTCGCGGTGCCGGTCGTAGTAGGCGCGGGCTCCAGGTGAATTGCTCAGCGAGCAGAGAGCCTGTTGATGCAGGGCGTCGGCAAGGCGCTTGTTGCGCACGTAGCGGGCGGCGACCACGGTCTTCTTCCCGGAGGCCCTGGTGATGGGGCGGTGCCGGCGTAGTTCTTGCGGGCCCGGGCGTCGGCGTAGCGGTGGGGGTCGTCTCCGAACTCGGCAAGCACCCGCGGCGCAAGGGTCGGCCCGAGCCCGGGCTGGCTCAGGTAGATCTCAGCGTCGGGGTGCCGGCCAAAACCCGCGGCGACCTGCTCCTGCAGTGCCTGGGTCTGCTCGACCATGGTGGTGATCACGGCGACCAGCGCGGACACGCTGGCGGCGTAGGCGGTGACCAACCCGGCCCTGGCCGGAAGCTGCTCGGCCCGCAACCCTGCCACGATCTCCGCGGCCCGGGCCGCCACATAGCGGCGCCGGCCGCCGCGGCGCAGCGCCTTCTCGACCCGAGCCTGGGTCAACCCAGCTCCCTGCGCCGGGGTCGGTGCGACGGCCAGCACGGTCAGCGCGTCCTGGTCGGCTAGGTCGTCGAAGGTGGCCAGCGCGGCGGGGTAGAACTCCCGCAGCGTGGAGCGCAGCTGGTTGACCGTCCGCTGCCGGGCCCAGATCATCGTCTGGTGTGCGCGGGCGGCGATCTTGACCGCCTCGCCGACATCGGAGTCACCGGCCGCAGGCCGGTGATGCGCCCGGTCCAGCCGGACGATCTCGGCCAGCACGTGTGCATCTTTCGGGTCGGACTTGCCGCCGCTGGTGCTGTGCCGTTCCCGATAACGAGCCACCTGCCGCGGATTGATCGGATACACCGTGTAACCGGCGGCGATCAAAGCCTGCGGCCACGGCCCTCGATCGGTCTCGATCCCAACCAGCACCCGGTCGGGCTCCTCGTCCTCGCCGAGGTGGCCAGCGACCAGGCCGTGCAGCTCGGCCAGCCCATCGACTCCCTCCACCAACCGGCGCCGGACCAGTACCCGACCCTCGGAGTCTTGGATCTCAATGTCGTGATGGGCCTCAGCCCAATCGTTCCCGATGAACAGCACCGCCACTTCCTCTCCCTCGACGACCACCACCTGCGTGAACCGTGAGGAGAACGAAGGCGCGCTAATGGATCAGTGCTCGAGGCACGCCATCCCACCAGCCCTTAAGCTCCTCACCAACCAGCGGGGGCACGGTCTTACGGAAGACCTTCACAAGGTCAGCGGACCGCAGTGCTCACCCGCTGGCGGTTCGAAGCACCAGACTGCCGCAAGCAACCCGGTACATCCCCACTAGCGGTCCGTCCAGCGGGCGCCGGTTGTCGCCGAAAGCGGACCCGGATGCGGGCGGGGGCTGTGGCGGTTGCCTGTCCGGTGATCGACGCTCAGGGTGCCTTCAGCGGGACTCGTCATCGAGAACGGTGGGAAGGCAGCCGACAGCGCCATTTCAGCTTCCAGGAAAGTGACGCGCGGCTCTTACAGTGGTCGGCGTCAACGGCTGGCTTCTCAGGATTCGGATGTGAGAGGTTCGGCGCGTCCCACTCTCATCGAACTGGATCGCCCCATGGCCGCAACCGTGATGACCAGCGTGGATCAGGCCACGCCGCAATGGCTGACCAGCCGGCTTCGAAGGAGCGGTGTTCTGGGGACCGGCACAGTAACGAGGGGTCCATGTCGATCCGGGTCATGGCAACTGGTCGACCACCGCCTGGTTGCGGCCACGCTACTCATCCGAGGCAACGGGTGAGCGTCCGAGCAGGTTGTTCCTCAAGATTGTTCGGAGCGACCCCAACGATGAGGAAGCCTTCGGCGACTCGGAGGTCCTCTACTACACCCGCGACTATCTCGACGTCCCGGACGCCCCGCTGATCCGCTGCCATGATGCTGCCTACTCGGTCGCCGACCACTGCTACCACCTCCTCCTTGATGACGTCACCGCCACTCAGGTCGAGGCGACTCACCGTCCTCCCTCCCTGGAGTACGCCCTCGCGCTGGCCGACGGGCTCGCGGCGATGCATGCCCGCTGGTGGGGGGCCGACGGGCTGGCTGCGGCGAACCAGCCGATCCACGACGCAGCGCATATCCAACGGTTCGTCGACATCGCCGCACCCGGTGTGCCGCACGTGCTCATGCAGTGCAGGAACGAGCTGGCCGAGCACTGGCCCAACCTGATCAGTCAGGTCTTTGCCCGGCACCCGACCGCTATGGTCGAGCGCAGCCGCAGCGCGATCGGATTCACAATCATCCACGGCGACCCCGGGTGTACCAACATCCTGGTCCCTCGCATCGGGTCGCGGCCGCTGTATTTGATCGACCGACAGCCGTTCCCGTGGAGCCTGACCACCTGGCTCGGTGTCTACGACCTGGCCTACGCGACTGTTCTTGACTGGACCGTCGCGGACCGGCGACGGCTGGAGATGCCGCTGCTGCGGCGCTACCACGATCAACTTCTGACTCACGGCGTGGCCGGCTATTCCTTCGACCAGCTGTCCAACGACTATCGCCTGATGATTCCGATCGGCGTCTATATCGCCGTCGAATACAGCCGCGGCGGTCTGCACACCGATCTGCAGTTCGTCTGGCTGCCCTACCTACAGCGCACCCTCACCGCCTGCGACGATCTGGACTGCAGCGCACTTTGGTGAGCACATCAGGTCGTGGCAGCCAACCGCATCGCCAGCGGCGTCGGCGTCGGCTACGGCAGCGAACCAGTCAACCGCGCCGACCCACGACCGCGGGGGACGTCCGACCCCTACGCGGCTCTGTCTCGAACACCCGCGCCGGACGTCCACCGCAGCCCGTAGACCGTCCTTCTTGCGGGCGCGGGCATGCCGCACCGACATCGCATGCAACAAGAACTCCGGGTCCCGCATCGACACCGGCATCGGCGGGCCGTTCGGGTCGCAGTCGGTGATGAGGCCGCCGTGGTCGTTGGGCAGCTCGGCGAGGATGCGGGCATCTTCCTCGGGTGTGCGGTCAATGTACGGCCGGAGCTCGGGCTCGATGTAGTACGGGTTCTTGTGCCGAGCCGCGAGTATCGCGGTTTGGCGAAGTCTCGATTCCAGTGGCGGCCGGTTGGGTAGGTGGCCGGGTCGTCGACTTCGAGTTGTTTGCGCCGGCGCTCGAGCTCTGGGGTGATGACCGGCTCGGTTGTGCTCGTCGTGCTGTCGGTCATGATTCAGTTCCTTCCTGTCGGGTTGGGTTGGACAGACTCATCTCGCGGGTGGTCCTTTCCTGTCAGCGCACACCAGGCGCGCGGTTTTGTCGACATTCCGAGCAGCACGGCGCGGGTTCACCGGGTCGACGACCTGTTCCCAGATGTCCCCAGATGTTCCGGGACATAGTCAGATGTCCCCACCACAGGTGGGGACATCTGAACGGGTCGCGGAAGGGGTCATGCCTTGACTACTGCGGTGTAGTGCTTCGCTCCGCGTGCTCTGACAACCGGCGGAAGGACCAGACCCTTCTCGACCAGCCGGTTGAGTGCTCTGTTCAAGTCGGGCCGGCGGAGTCCTTTGCCGTCTTCCTTGAGGAGTCGAAGAATGTCGGTGGTGCTGCTGTCGGCGTGCTCGCGTAGGACAGTCACCACCCGGCGCTCATGCTCGAGCAGTCGAGCCGTTGCGGCCGCCATCTTCCGCGAACCATCCCCCGACATGGTGAGTCGCCGGCGTAGCGGGTCGAAGCTGAGCCGATCCTCTTCGATGTCGACATCGCGGCCGATGGCCCGGAGGTAGCGGTCGCCGTCGTCGTTGCGGGTGATCGTGACCACCACGTCGGCCCAGTCCTCGAGGCTCGAGGCGCCGCGGCTACGTTCCCCGTTCCAGCCGGCGTGGGCGCACAGCACGACCGTGGTTGCGCCGACCTCGGCACGGCTGAACGCGTCCAGCTCCAGCAGCCACGCTTGAACCTCGCCGGGGTCGTTCTGGTTGCGGCCCGTGAACGCTCGGCCGAACGGGTCGCAGCAGACGACGGTGTGACCCTGCAAAGCGGTCGCCAGCTCTAGCCGGTCGGCCGGGTGACTGAGTGGATTACGGCGGCCGCGAAGGTTGACCAAGGTCACCTGGTCGGGGTCGATACCCATCTCGGTGTACCAGCGGGCAAGCTGGGCGCCGTTCACCTCATAGTTCAGGACGGCGATTTGACCGACTGTCGGGGTGGTTGCAAACCGACCGAGGAACGGCGCCCCGGTGAGCAGCGAGTCGACCAGGTTGCCGACGAGAGTGCTCTTGCCGACCTTTCGCTGTGCAACGAGGAGCATTGATGAGCGGAACGGGAGCATGTCGTCGATCTGGAACGGTGGTTCGGTTGGGCGGGCGAGCATCTGGCGGACGGTGCCGATGTCGAACGGCGGCGCGGCCGGGGTTTCCTCGCGGTCAACTTTGCGGCGGGCTGCTCGGTCGATCCGGATGACTCGCGCTCGGTGCTCGATCAGTAGAGCAGTTGTTTCGGCGGAATCGCCGGGTTGCGGGTCGGCGTCGTACGGGTCGGTGGTCATGCTGCGCTCCGCTGCGCCGAGGCGAGGGTGGCGTTGATTTCGCGCTCGGTGAGTCCGATGGCCAGCGCGGACGGCCGTAGCTGCTCGGGGTAGTGGCCGCCATCGACGGCGCGGCAGGCGGCCCAGTGCAGCGCCGCGTTGCGGTTGCCGGGTTCCTGACGTGCCAGCCAGCCCACGAGGCCGTCGACCGAGGGCTCGGTTACTCGGTGCGGCCGAGTGCCGCGCGGCGGACCGAGCAGCGCACATATCCGCTCCCACGGCAACGGGTCGCCGTACCGGGCGGTTTCAATTCGCTCCCACCGATACCGGCGGCCGTCGATCACCGAGGGTGCCGCGACGATGTAGCCGCCGGCGCCGCTGACGTCGAGGCCGAGTTTGGGTCTGGTCCGGTTCCCGATACCGGAGGCGGCGTAGAGCACATGCATCCCACCTGACGGGGTGCTCGCCACCGCCCACGACGCCGAGGCGAGACCGCACGCGCGGAGCCGGAGGCCGCCGGGAAGGTGCGCTGGTAACCCGCGATCAGCCGGTCCGCCGCGGCCCGGGCCGCGTCCAGGGTGGGGGCATCCCGGACGGCGTAGACGTGCGCCATCACCTCCGCCGCCGCCTCATCAGGCAGCTTGGCGCGGATGTTCGCGAGCCGGTGAAACCAACACCGGATCCGGATGCTGGCCGGGAACCACACCTGATCGCTTTGACCAGGCCGGGTGCGCCGTCGGAGGTGATGGTGGTCGGCAGCCGCAGCCCGCGGCCCAGCAGGGAGCGGAAGAACTCCGTCCAACAGGCCTCGGACTCCTTGTTGCCGACCGCCAGATGCAGCAGGTGTTTCCCGCCGTCGGCGGCGATCGCCCAGCCGACCAGCAGCGCCTCCTTCGCCCCGTGTGTCGGCGCAGCGACTCAAACACCGCATCCACGAACAGGTACTCGATCTCGAGGTCGGACAAGTCGCGGGAGATGAAGGCCTGGTAGTCCTCCCAGAGTCGGTCGGTGATCTCCGACACCGCCGACTTGGAGATCAACAACTCACCGGTGGCGTCGCGGAAGGCGTCCTCCACGTCCCGGGTCGACAGGCCGCGGGCATACATCTTGTTGACCAGAGCTTCGAGTACCTCGCTGTTGCCATCCAGAAAGCCCATCAGCGAGGACCTAAACGGCTCGCCGGTGCCGCGGACCTGCGGCACCGCCACGTCGATGAAGCCTTCCGCGGTCCGCAGCCGGCCCCGCTCATCGCCGTTCCGGGAGCCGGCCTGGTCCTCGCCGCGGCGGTCGTAGCGGCCGCGGCCGCCGAGGAAGTCTTGCTGCTCGCCCTCCAGCAGCTCCTGCACCACCTGCCGGGTCACCGTCTCCACCAACGCGGAGACAATGTTGGTCTCACGATCGGCGCCACCGACCAACAGCCGGTGCAGCTGCTCGCGAGCGATCACGGACGGGGATACCCTTCTCATCGGCCTGCTCCTTCGATCGTCGGTCCTCAACACCCGACATGATCGAGCAGGCCACCCTCATTTACAGGAACGGTAGGACGCCACCCTTCTGGGCCGCCAGCGTTGCGATGATCGCTTGAACGCAGCGCCGATAGAGGGTCAGTTTTCACGCGTCGCCGACATGGCGCACAGATGCCGATACTTCGCCGCAGTCTCGGCGCTCCGCGATTCGAGCCCGTGTCCAAGCCAGTCGTCGACGACCTGACCAACCTCACGCCGTTCTCACGAACTCCCAGGTGTCTCATCACGGACGAGGACCTGAGCCTCTGCTTAGTGAACCGCCCCGGGTTCAGTGAAGAGTGAGTTCTCCCGGCAGCTGCTGCTCCCGGGGTTGTTCTGACGGTAGTGCGCCTCCTCATGCTCGATCGAGGTGAGGTATCCGATCGAGCTGTGCAGTCGGTTGGTGTTGAACCAATGCACCCACGAGAGGGTGGCCAATTCAAGATCATCAACGGAGTGATGGGGCCGTCGTGGCGGACACCTTCTGTCTTGTCGAGCCCGATCACTGAGTCGGCCATGGCGTTGTCGAAGCAGTCCCCGACACTGGATCTGCGGGGCGAAGCTGGCGTCCGTGTCCCGCGGCAGGTCAATCTCGACCGGCCCGATCTCGGTCAGCACCGACTCAGCTCGCACCCCGTTGCGGGAGTTGCCGTGATTGCGGCCGACCGGATCGTGCTTGTCGTAACCGAGACGGTCGGCCATCTCTTCCTTCAGCGCGGTCTCCAACACCCGCTTCGTCAGCTGGTTCAACAACCCGTCCGCGCCGACCAGCTCCACACCCTGCGGCTTGGCCTGAGCCAACAGGTGTTCCGCCAGCTGCTGCTGATCGAGCTCTTCGTCGTCAGCCCCCTTTGTTCGCTGCCATGTCGTTCAGCGTGTCAGTCATAGTCTGTCTCCTCTCGGATCAGACCAGCCAGTTGCACCGTTTCCTGAAAATCCCGGCGCATCATCATTTTGGCGTCACGTCAACGTATGGGACCTCGATGGCGTTGTTTCCGTAGCCGAGTCGGTTCCAGGGTGGGACCTCGGGTTGGACGTTGCCGGCGGCGTCGGTGGCCCGGACGCGGATGGTGTGTCGTCCGACGTCGGTCGCGGCCCAGTCGAAGGTCCAGTCCTGCCATTGGTAGGGGCCTTTGGGGGGTTGGAGTTGCGCCGGGTGCCAGTCGCCGGCGCCGGTGAAGCTGATGTCGACGCGGGTCACTGGTCCGGTTCCCGACCAGGCTTTGCCGCGCAGTGTGTATGTGCCGGCTGTGATGGTGGATCCGGGCGCGGGATCGGTGATTCGGGCTCGGACGCGCATGAACGTGACGGGTTCGTGTGGTTTGTCGGCCCACTCGTAGATGTAGTGGCCGGTCTGGAACTCACCGGTGTACGGCTCGGTGAGGACGTCGATGCGTTTCAGCCATTTCACGGACGCGACGGCGTACCAGTGGGGCGCGATGAGCCGGAACGGGGCTCCGTGGTCGGCACCGAGCGGTTGGCCGTTCATCTCGTAGGCGATGAGGATCTCGGCCGCCGGGTCGGCTGCGTGGGCGAGGGGGAGGGCGCGGACGAAGGTCAAGTCGTCCTTGTTGGTGTCGGGCAGGACGGGTTGGAGGTGGTAGGAGCCGTGGTCGGCGCCTTGGAACCGAACGTCGACGCCGTCGGCTGCCGGCTGCGCCCGCTCGAGCACGTCGGAGAGGCGAGCGCCGGTCCAGCGGGCGGTGGAGACGGCGTAGTCACCCCATGGTTCCCCGGTCGGCAGCGGTCTCATGTCGAGACGCCCGTTCCCGGCGCATTCGAGGGTGACGGCGCGCTCGATCGCCGGCAGCGCGCGGAGGTCTTGCAGGGTCAGGGTGGTCGGGTTCTGCACGGCGCCGCCGACGTCGAGGGTGCCGTCGTGTGCCGGGACGGCGAAGTTGCTGCGGACGTAGTGGAGGTTGGTGGGGGTGAGGTCTGCGGCGAGGGCCTGGGGTGGCGCCTCGGCGTTGAACGGGGCCGGGTTGATCATTTGCAGCGCGGTGCGTGTTCGTTCGAGGTCGTCTACCACTGCCATGTTCGGTCTCCTCGCCGGTGAGTCGTTGGATGCTGCCGGTATTCAGAAGTCGGGATCCAGGAAGGTCGGTTCGCGGTTCTCGTTGAAGGCGCCGATGCCTTCGGCGCGGTCGGGGTGGACGGCTGATCGCCAGTGGGCCTCCATCATGATCGCGATGGCCTGCTCGATCGGCTGCCCTTGGCCCTGTCGAACGGCTTGTTTGACCGCTTGCACCGCTGTCGGTGAGTTGCTGGCGATCTTGTCCGCGATCCGATGCGCCGCGTCCATCAGTTCGGCTTGGGGGTGGATCTCGTTGACCATGCCCAGCCGGTGCGCCTCGTCGGCGCTGATCGGGTCCCCGGTCATGAGCATCTGCAGGGCTCTTCCCGGGGGGAGGAGGCGTGGCAGCAGCGCCGGAGAGCCGCCGCCGGCAGCCAGACCGATCATCGCCTCGGGCTGGCCGAAGGTGGCGGTGTCGGAGGCGATGATGAAGTCGGTGCTCTGGGCCAGTTCGGAGCCGCCGCCGTAGGCGATGCCGTTGACGGCGGCGAAGATCGGCTTCCGCAGCTGCCGGACCGTGTAGAGCGTCCGATCGAAGTCCTGTCGTTGCCGGAGCCAGTCCTCCTTGGTCATGTTCTTGCGCTGACGCAGGTCGCTGCCGACGGAGAAGGCTCTCTGCCCGGCTCCGGTGAGGATGACGACACGCACGGCGGGGCGGACCGCGATGGTCTCCACAATCTCGGTCAGCCGGGCGCCCATGTCGGTCGTGATCGCGTTGTCGGCGTGCGGCCGGTTGAGGGTGATGACCGCAACCCGGTCCCCGGAGAGGTACTCCACGAGCACTGGCGAGTCGGGCTCCGCGGTGTCGGACTGCGGCGGAGCGAAGTCAAGTGCCTTCCAGCGGTCAGTCGATGTCGAGGTCGTCGCCACGTCGTCCTGCCCTTCAGCGTCGGAATCGTCACGTCTCATGTCTGGAGCTCCGCCAGCCAGCGCAGGGCGCGCCGGCCGGGGGCGAAGCAGTACTCGCCGCCGCGGGTGACGACGAACGGCGGCATCTGCTGCAACCGCCGCCGGATCGGCCTGGTGGGAATGGTGAAGCTGCCGGAGCCGTCATTCGGCCCGACGAGCGGGTCCTTCTCGGTCGGGGCGCCGATGAAGATGCCGTCATTCAGCCATTGAGTCTTGACGAACTCGAACTGCCGCTTGAGGTGCGCCCCGGCGAAGACGAAGATGATGCCCCGGTCGGCGCCGTCGTCGTCGAGAACCCCCTCAGGCAGTGCGGGGCCGTAGCTCGTCCCGCGCCGGATCATCCGGTGGAGGCGGACGTTGACACTGCCCTCTGCGTCGAGGGCGTCCCTCGGGTTCGCTCGTCGCGCGTGCGCGCCGGCCGGACACTTGAAGCCGCGCGAGGTCGTCGGCGAAGATGGAAGTCGTTGTTGCGGCGCGAGTCGGCGCCGAGGTCGGGATCGTCCCGGTCGGGAGACAGTGCGAGCGGAGCGCCGCTCTGCCAGCGGCCGACCATCTTGGCGCCGAGCAGGGCCTCGTCGGCGCGGCTGGCCGCCTTCGCACGCAGGTACTGCCGATAGGCAGCCACCTTTGTGTGCAGCTTCCGGAACACGATGTAGGTGCCGTTTCGACCAAGCACGTCCGGAGTAGGCATCGGCGGCAGCTCACCCGTCTCGTCCGGGTAGCCGAGGATGATCTCACCGGCCTTGAGCGGCTTCTCATTCGGGTTCGACGGGGGCAGGCCGCTCCCTTCGACCGCAGGCTGGCCGATCCCGTCCTTGAAACCGAAGGAGGTCCGACCGGTCGGAAGCTGGTAGCAATCCTGACTCCAGATCAACTCCACGCCTGGAAGCTCCTGGTGGGCGCGGCGCGCCCTGTCCACGACCGCCTGGAGCCGTGCGGCGTCGGGGGACAGGGCCGCCAGCGCGATGTGGACATCCTTGGTACCGAGCGGATACTCCCAGTTGTCCGGGCTGCTGTCGCCGACGTCGCCCAGCTCGGCGGCACGCGCCGCCATCCCCTGCTGGAACTCGGGCGCGAAGCTGTCCAGGGACTGCTGCGGTACGCCGAGCGCCTTCAGACCCTGATACGTGAAGGCGACGGTGATCCAGGCGTCGTTCGTGAGATCCGACTGAGGGATGTCCGTGGTCGACAACCGTGAGCAGGCGCTTCACCAGTTCCCGCCCGGCCGCGCGGTCATCGATGCGCAGCAGCAAGTACTTGCCGACATAGGGAGAGGGCCGCTCGTGCAGCGCCCCGCTCTGGATGTCGTCTAGATCCAGGTCCACGTCGTGCCCGCCGGTCATGGCTTCACCTACGGTTCCATGGCTACACGTGCTCGGGGAGCTCGGGCGGGTCCGGGTTCGGCGACGCCAGGTAGGGGAAGGTGCGCGAGGCGGGCCGGGTCGCATGGTCGACACCGTCACGGATGATCGGCCCGTTGCCGGCGTTGATCAACTGGGTGAATATCGTGTCCATCACATCGTCGTTGAGCGCTCGACCGCCGCAGGTCTCAGGTTGCTTGCCGCGGCGCTTCGCGATCTCGATCTCCAGGAAGGAGCCGCGCTCCGCGTACGGCTTGGTGAGGTCCACGACCAGGAAGTCGGCGAGCACGAGACTCGTCAAGGGATGGTCGCCGTTCACGTCGGGGAACCAGTCGGTCTGGCCGTCAAGCCCGTCCCAGAAGGCAAGGTTGGCGTTCAGCCGCGCTCGATAGGCACCCTGATACGCCTCTCCGAGGTGGAAGGCATCCTCCATGTTGTACAGGTCGCGGATCTCAAGATCCCGGTTGACCTGATCGAACTGCTTCATGGCCAGCATCATGTTCTTCACCTCCGGCCGCCCGACCCGTTCGATCCGCACGTTGAACGTGCCGCGGGTGAGGGTCTCCGCGACCACGCCGACCAGCTCGACGCCCGTCCAGGAGTGCGGAGTCGACCTCGACGACCAGGCTGAGGACATTCTTGCCGTCCAGGAAGATCGAACCGGGATCGGTGAACGCCAGCTTGCCCGTGGCGATCGTCTTCAACGCCGCCGGTGCGTCCATGATGAACGGATCCCAGCGTGGGCCCGCGAAAACCCGCACCCCGCTCGTCGACCCACTCTGTTCCTCGTTGACA
Source organism: uncultured Actinomycetota bacterium (assembly GCA_963789345.1). Classification (GTDB taxonomy): domain Bacteria; phylum Actinomycetota; class Actinomycetes; order Propionibacteriales; family Propionibacteriaceae; genus Microlunatus. The sequence goes on from CAWBKR010000008.1 coordinate 11,709, forward strand.
CGCACCGAAACCTTCTCACCGGTGGGGGTGCTGCAGGTGCCCTCCTGATCAACCCGCTGACCACCGTGCGCACGCACCGGAGCCGAGAAGACGCAGTCGAAGACGAGTTCTGGCCGGCCAGCAACGAACGGCACGGGATCACTCGACGCAGTCGCGGTGAGCGGGCGCAGACGGAATCGGTAGATGAGGCCGTCGGAGAACGCGTCGGTGGGCTTCGCAAACGGAAGCGTGTTCACCACGAGCACCAGGTGTCCCGGCCGCTCTGGGCTGGGAAACGCGTAGACGTCGGTGATGTCCGCGATGGGGTCGGCCAAGGCTCGGGGGCCGGAAATGTGATCCGACATCGGCGTTCCTCGCTGCTAACCGCTGGGCTACTCGGCCGGCTAGTCGGCGGCCTCGTCCAGCAGTGGCTTCAGCGCCGGATGCTGCAGGGCCTCCGCCGCCTCCGGGTTGTCCAGCACCTGTTGGAACGCCGTGTTCACACGCTGGGCCTTCCGGATCTCCTTCACCGTGCCGCCGTAGTTGCGTGCATAGGCCGCCGCCGTCTGCTGGGCACCGTAGACGAACCCTTTCACCGCGGCCAGGTCCGGAAGACCGTCGTAGCCCTCCACCTGCCCGAAGATCGCGTCGAACAGGGCCAGCGTCGGACCGGAGGTGAAGAAGTCCTCCATGTAGGAGTCCCACGGACCGTCGAAGCTGGTGATGAACGCGAGCCGGGTGTCGTCGTCGAACAAGACGAACCTGGCCTCGTGGATGGTCGCGATGGCCATGCCGTAGTCCCCGGGCCGATACCCGGGAGTCTCCTGCAGGGCATGTAGCGCAGCTCGCAGCGACTCCCCCGCACCCTGCTTCACCCGGAAGAACAGGCTGAACTCACTCGTCGGACCGGCGCTAAGCCCCGGTCGGGGAGTTCCTGTCACAGGTGCCGTCATCGATTCCTCCCCCGGGTCGCATACTCGATCGGTGAGCCGGCACAGCCCAGACCCCGTGGGATTGCATTCCTCCGATGTCGGCCTGGTTGTGCCCGACCGGCACTCCGAAGTCGGGGGCAGGGCCCGAAGCTCCGACAACCTCGGAGAGCGGCGGGTGTTCCCGCCGCGTTTGGTCCACGAGGTGATCGCCGAGCCGGGTAGCAGGGACCCTGATTGTCAGACTCCCTGGCCGACTCTCGCCCCATCGTGCCGCTCCCTCTTTCAGATGTCGTTGACCCAGCCGTTGCCCAGCGCGCGCTTGCGGTCTGCCCACCGTCAACATCGTCACCGCGATCCTTACCAGCCGCCTCACCCGCGGAGGGTGAGCAGGCGTCGTCTTCAGTGCCGAACGCTCAGCCGTTAGGGTCAGCCTGATTTCGTGGGCCCGGCGAAAGTGAAGGGGTGAGCCCGATGATCGCCCGCGTTTCGGTTCGACAGGCTCCGGGCGGGTCGGCTTGTCGGCCTGCCCACCGGCCGCATGCTTACCAAAACCGCTTTAGCCGTCGTCTGCGAGCCAATGATCCCGGCCGGGTCGCTGGACCATGGGGTCAGGCGCCACCAGCAGTGGGCAAACGACGAACGGCGAATTCGGACAGGGCGACATGAGCCCGTCATCACCCCTCGTGGCCGGTCGCGAGATCCCTCCCGGGCAGCGACTCGTGCGCAGCCTGCGCCGACGCCCTCGCCTGCGGGCCGGCTTGGTGCAGCTTGCCTACGTCGCCGGAGCAGTTGGGGCCGCCGTCCTGGCCGCGGAGATCCAGGCCGGTCCGCAGGTCAACGCCGCCCGAACGTCGAATCTGCTCTTCGCCGTCGGCGGCGGAATCATCTCACTAGTCGCCGTGGTCTTCTCCCTGCTGTTTCTCACGGTCCAGTTCGCATCGACGACACTTTCCCCGCGCCTCAACCTGTTTCGCGACGAACCCTTGGTCTGGCACGCCTTCGGACTGTTCGTCGGTGTGTTCGTCTTCGCAACCACAGCAGCCCTACGGACGTCAACACGCGAGGAGATGAGTGTCGTGATCCCCATCGCCACGATCGTGCTCGCCCTGGCCGCGATGGCCGTGGCGCGAAATCTGCAGATGAGCGCCTTCAGCTCCGTGCAGGTAGGACCCACGGTGCGAGAGATCACTCACCGCGGCCGAGCGGTCATCGACCAGCTGTACGAACCACGCACCGCCGAAACCGCCGCGCCGTCGAAGCCCGCCGAGGCGGAAGTCGAGGTCCTGTGGCTGGGCGACGACGGATACATCCGCCAAGTCGACGTGCAACGTCTCTTCGATCACGCCGTTCAGCACCAGGGCACGATCGAGCTGCCGCTACGGCCCGGCCAGTACGTACGCCACGGCGATGTGGTCTTCCGACACAACATCGACCCGGCCGACGTGGTCGACGACGACCTGCTCCGCCACATCGAAATCGGCCCCGACCGAACGTGGGAACAGGACCCACTTCTGGCGTTTCGGCTGCTCGTCGACATCGGGCTGCGCGCCCAGTCGCCGGCCATCAACGACCCGGCCACATGCCGCCACACCATCGATGCCGTCAGCGGTCTCCTGCGCTACCTCGCCGACCGGCAGCTCACCATCGGTGACATCACCGATCCCGACAGCCATGCGCGTCTCGTGCTCCACGCACTGACGTGGGAGGACTACGTCGCCGCTGCTGTCGACGAGCTCATCGAAGCCGGACGGGGCAAAGCCAGCGTTGCCGTGCGCCTCGTCGAAAGTGCTCGACGATCTCACCCTCGCTGTGCCCGCCGACCGACGCAACGAGATCAAACAGCGCCTTCAACTCCTCGCATGAACCCACGCAAACCGGTCCAAAGCAGGCGTGCGAATCGAGACACCGACGATGCACCTACGGCAACGTCCCGCAAGCCGACCCCGGGCATATGGCGGGGCGATGCCGATCAAGGCGCCCGTCGTCTCGGTGCCTCACGAGCCGTACCTGAGGGGGATGCTCGATGTCAGTGGATACAAGGCCGCAGTGCGGCGGGTATTCGAGATCCTCGACACCCTCGACGCGGTGGACGAGGTCATCAAACCGGAGCTGGCTGCAGATTGGCGCGAGGTGATGAACACGATGCCTTTCAGTGAACACCGCATCAAGATCACTGACATGGTCGCCGAGGGCGATTAGAGGTGGCACAAGGGTCGCGACCCGCAGCACCAGCGCCTGGCAGCCACATCGGCAGCCAACTGGAGAGACTCGGCCACAGCACCTGAGGACGACGGCGAACGAGCGCAGGCGTGGCAGCACATCCAGACGCCTCGCCTTCGACTCGTTGTGCGCAGCTCCGACCGGAGCCAATCTGGCTTATCGGAGATCCGGGTGGGTGGGTGAGCTTTCCGGCGGCCAAGATCATTCGTAGTCGGTAGTTGGCGGGGTGGCGGAAGCCACGGGCGATCCGGCGGTGGAGTCCGATGATGCGGTTGACCGCCTCTGTACCTGCGTTGCTGGCGCGGCCGTGATGAACTAGGCCAAGAACTGCTGCCGCCACGCGGTCAGCGTGCGGCAGAGCCGGGCAACCTCGGGAATCGGGCAACTCGGGAACGACTCCCCAATCGACAGCGCGACCTTCCTGCTCTCAGCGAGTGATTCTGTGGCGAAGGCCAGGGTCCAAGATCAGTGGACCGGCGTACGAATCCGTGCGAGGGCTTCTGCCCGTGTGGCTGGTCGGCCAAATTCGAACACAGCTGCCCGATTCGTGCGCTGGGTGACATTTGGGTGACGGCGCTGGCGACCAGGCCTGCACGCAACCACATGCCCAGCCACCGTTCCGACGCGGCGGCATACGTGCAGCAGCTACAGCGCCCGAAGGCACCGCCGACACTGCCCGCCGCCGTCGCACTCGACGAGTTCCCAGCACCGCGCTCGCCGACGGCGCAGAACAGCGGCGCGCGTTCCCCCCGGATTCGCGCGCCGCTGTTGGTCTGTTCGGTTGTCCTGGACGTCAGTGAGATCCCCCGATCGTCTCCGGTCCAGGCTTCGTCGATGATGCTTTCAGCAGTTTGCCTTCAGCACTGGGGCAGAGCAGGCACCCCGCCGATGGCGGCCCGCGGCACCCAGCCGCGTGTCTGCTCGTCGACCGCGATCCGGAACCAGTTCTCGTTGCCGTCGATCTTCTCGCCCTTGGGGTTGAAGCACATGGCGTACACCGGGGTCCCGGCCGCGACCGTCTTGACGGCGGGAGCCTGGGTGGACGGCGCGTTGTGCAGACCCGTGTTGGCGGAGATGAAGCTGTTGGGCGTGATGGCGGTGGTGGTCGCTGCGGAAGCCGGCGTGGCCGCCAGGCCGACGAAGCTGACAGCGGCAACGCTCGCCGCCGCACCGATGGCCAGGATGTTGCGCTTCATGGATATCTTCCTTCTGTTGATCAAGCTCCGGACTTGTTCCGGATGACTCAATCTTCAGGCCGGAAAGGGCTCCGGGCCCTCGGCCGATCGGCTGATCCAACGGTTGACGCGTCGTCCACCAATCGGTCACCCTCAGTCTCGGTGGCCTCCGCCAGCGGCGACCGCCGTATCGTCCTGGTCGCGAACGGCCGGCGTGCGGCGCCACCGATCACGGCTGATGGCGATAGCGACGACCACGATGACTGCACACAGGGCGGTCAGGATCCAGTACATCCGCACCCGATCGTCGCCGGCGAACAGCCCGACGAAGAACTCGCCCGCGCCATTGAGTGAGGCGTGGAGCAGGAAGGCGATCAAGACGCTGCCCGACGTGCGGAGGTAGATCGCCGTGAACACAAAACTCAGGGCGAAGATCAGGACAGCGTCCGGCCACGGGATGAAGCCGACCAGGAACAGCGGAAGGTGCCAGAGCGCCCACATCACGCCCAGCACAGCGCTGGCCACCAGCGCGGAGTGGCGGCGCAGCAACAGGGGCAGCGCATACCCGCGCCAACCAGGCTCCTCGAAGGCCCCCCCGAAAGGGTTGACCAGGAAGATCAGCGTGGAGGTGATGATCAGCGACCAGCCCGCGAGCTGATCCGTCGACGGTGGTGCCGCGCCGAGCAGGACATTCACGTATGCGGCGATCGCCCAACCGGCCACCGGAGCGAGCAGCGCCACGACGTACCAGCCCACACCAACCCGCCACCGGATCAAGCGGCGGAAGTAGGCGCGCAACCCCTTCCGCCCGCCGACCACGGCGGCAGTGATGATGGCCGCCAAGAAGGGACCGGAGGCCAGCAGTGGCGCCGGAAACAACCCGAGCGCATACGGAATGACGGGAAGCCAGGAAAGGACCAGAGTCAAGACGACGAACACGAGCAGCGGGTGACGGGCGAGGCCTGACGCCCCTGGCGCGCCGCCGAGATCATCGGTGGCCGGAACGGTATTGGACCGGTGCCGCTTGATGAAAGCCATGACGCACTCCCTCGATGAATTGACCGTTCCCTTCACCATGGCGGCCGTGGCGCGGCTGCGCATTGCGGCTGACCCGTGAACAGACAGGCCGGTTTTCTCCCTTTGGTGAGGACGCCGTTCGCCGTGAGTCTGCCTGCGTCACACTGGCTCTCGAAGACCACATCGACACAAGCGCTGCGGTGCTTGAACCAGAGAGGCAAGGTGTTGGCCACATCCGACTCCACGCAGATCCAGCACACGGTCGCGTTTCGCCTCCGACACCCCGCCGGATCCTCGGACGAGGCCGCGTTCCTCGAGGCCGCCCGAGCGTTGGCCACCATCCCGGGCGTGGAGGAGTTCCAACAGCTGCGGCAAGTGAGCCCCAAGAGTCACTTCACCTTCTTCTTCTCGATGCGTTTCGCCGACGAGGACGTCTACCAGGGATACAACGAGCATCCCGTCCACGTGGCGTTCGTCCGCGACCGGTGGGACGCCGAGGTCAGCGACTTCCAGGAGCTCGACTTCGTCGCACTCGACCAGGGCAGGTGAGGGAGAACTCACCAGCAGGTGAAGCCGCCGTCGACGAGGAGGTCGACTCCGGTGCAGAAGCTGGCGGCGTCGCTCAGCAGGAACACGGCCGGACCGACGAGCTCGTCGACCGACGCCATCCGGCCCATGGGCGTATTTGACTCGAACTGCCGGACTTGATCGGCGACCTCCGGCCTGAGGTTCATCGGCGTCGCCGTGTAGCCGGGGCTGATCGCGTTGACCCGCACCCCGCGGGTGCACCACTCCATTGCCAGACTCCTGCTGAGGTGGATGACGGCGGCCTTCGCGGCGTTGTAGTGGGCTTGCATCAAGCCGCGGTTGACGATCGTGCCCGACATCGAGGCGATGTTGACGATCGAGCCCCGGCGGTGTTCCAGCATGGCCCGGCCCTCCGCCTGGCAGGACAAGAACACACCGGTCAGGTCCACGTCGACCACGCGCTGCCATTGATCGGCAGGCATCTCCTCGGCGGGTGCGGCATTGGCGATGCCCGCGCTGTTGACGGCCAGCGTGAGCGGGCCCAGGGCGCTCTGCGTCTGTCGAACCGCGTCACGGAGAGCCTCCGGATCCGTCACGTCTCCGGGTACGGGTAGGGACTTCTGGCCGACGGACTGGATCTCGGCGCACACCTCGCCGACTCCAGGGCCCGGTCGGTCGAAGCACCCGACCCGGGCACCCGATGCGGCGAGACCCACCGCGATCGCCCGGCCGATGCCACTGGCGGCCCCGGTGACGAGAGCGGTCCGTCCGTCCAGACGGAAGTTCGGTGCGGTCATGGTGCCGGCCTCTCAGAATCAGCGGGGCGAAACTCCAGTCCAGACCGTAGGCGATGCCATGATGTGTCTGCCCAACGACACCTCACAGCCGAGAGGCTCCGCCATGACCCGTTCTCTCTGTCGTGCTCCGCGCTCCGCGGTCCTGGGCTCCGCAGTATCTCGCTCGTTTGTCGCGATTCCGTACGACGCCCCAATCCGATCAGCTCGCTCGGATCGCGTGGCGCGTCGCCCGGAATCGCTCCTCTCTCCCGAGAGGCTCCGCCCATGACCGAGGGCCCGGACCCGAAGATCGACTTCCGCCTCGACGGCATGGTGGCGGTCGTCGTCGGTGGCGCCGGCGGGATCGGTGAGGCGGTCGTCCACGGCATGCGTGATCAGGGCGCCCGCGTCGTCATCCTCGACCTGCCGCGTGAGGTACTCGACGGTGACGTCGACCTGATTCCGTGCGACATCACCGATGTCGATCAGGTGAACGGAGCGATCAGCAAGATCACCAACCGCTACGAGCGGATCGACATCCTCGTGAACAGCGCCGGCGTGGCCCGTCTCGCCCCGGCTGAGGAGCTGGAGCCGGGGGATTGGCACCAGACCCTGGCGATCAATCTGACCGGTTGCTTCCATACGTGTCAGGCGGCCGGACGGGTCATGCTTGCGCAAGGGCACGGCACGATCGTGAACATCGCCTCGCAGGCGGCCACGGTAGCTCTCGACGGCCACGCCGCCTACTGCGCGTCCAAGGCCGGCCTCGTCGGGCTGACCCGGGTCCTGGCCGCGGAATGGGGTGGACGAGGGATCACCGTCAACTGTGTGAGCCCCACCGTTGTCCTCACGGCGCTCGGTCGCTCGGCCTGGGAAGGCTCGAAGGGGGATGCGCTGAAACGCCAGATCCCGACCGGTCGCTTCGCCGAGCCGCACGAGGTGGCGGCCGCCGTTGCGTTTCTGGCTTCGAAGTCGGCGCGGATGATCAATGGTGCCGACATCCTGGTCGACGGTGGCTTCACGATCCGATAGCTACTCTGAGGATGGGGCGGGGGACCGCGGCCAGGCGTTCGCTCTTGCTGATCCCAAGGACCAACATGTGGATCCGCGGGTCGCGAAGCGAGAACTGCAGTGCGGCCGTCGCCAGATCGGTCCCCCACTCCTGGCAGAGCGGGTCCAGCGCGTCCGCAGCGTTGAGGGTCGCCTGCTCGGCCGGCCGGTAGCCGTACAGCCGGGTCCGGCTCGGGGTGGCCAGCAACCCGCCGCCGAGGTCAGCGGCGTTCACGACACCTAGACCGGCGTCGGCAGCTCGCGCGATGAGCGCGGCGGCGCTGCGATCGACAAGGGTCCACCGGTTGTTGCTCGAGCAGCACCTCGAAGCCCCCGAGATCGAGAAACGGCGCATGATCGCCACGTCGCCGCCGGCGACCCCGAGATGGCGATGACTCCCGGAGGTGGTCAACCCGATGGAGCCCAGCGAGCGGAGCCACTCGGGGCTGTGGACGCCGTCCATCATCAGGAGATCGGGTACGCGACGAACGCGAAGCGGGTGCTGTCGGGTGACCAGCTGTTCACGTTGATCGTGCCCTGGCCGCCGAAGAGCGGATAGCGCAGCAGCGGCGACGACCAGTCCGACGTGGCCACCATCCGCACCTCGACGTCGAGGTTCTCCGGATGTCCCAGCGTTCCCGTCGGGAAGCTGATGTAGGAGGCGAGCTCGGCGTTCGGCGACAGGTGCGGGAACCAGTCGACGGTCTCGCTGCTCAGCAGGCGTTCCACCGACCCGCCACCGTCGGGAATCCGCGCCAGTTGGGCGTGCCCCGGCACGATCGTGAAGCTCTCGGTGTTGAAGTAGATCCAGTGACCGTCGGGGGACCATTCGGGTCCGTCGAGGTGCCCGTCTCCGGTGTCCAAGACAACCGAATAGCCGCCGAGCTCCATCACCACCAGCTTGCCCGGCTTGGCGAAATCGCGAGATCTCGACGTAGGCCAGGCGCTTTCCGTCGGGGGAGACCCCGTGGAGGAAGTGCCAGACGCCGTCGTTCGGCGTCACCTGCTCGGCGGCGCCGCCGGCGAGCGGGCCACGGTAGATGTGGCTGTCGTTGGCGGAGACGTAGATGTGTTCGCCGTCGGGGTCGAGCACGTGATCGTTGTTCAGGTCGGGCAGCGCGCCGAGATCGACGCGCACGAGACCCGTCTCCGGTGAGGCGAGATCAAGACTCCAGAGCTGGCCGTCGCCGTTGACCAACAGACGAGGCACCGTCGAGGGACCAGTTCGGCGCCTCGATGAGGATCTCGTCGGTCTCGAACAGGAGTTCGGGCTGGTCCAGGCCGGGCCCGCCGATCCAGACCTCGGCCCGTTGTCCGGGCTTCAGAGTTCGCAGAGGGACGTCCACGGTTTCCTCCGGTCGTGTATCGGTCGGGTATCGGTCGAGTATCGGCGAGCGGGGAGGTCAGGTCGGCGTCAGATGGGTTCGGGTGCATGCCACGCGGCCCCACGGACCTCGTGACGACGAGCAGAAGATTGTCACGTTTGACCCCCAGCGCCGAAACCTCGTCGACGATCGCGGCCAGCGTGGTCTGCTTCTGGTCGTCGGTGTAGCCCTCCTGGCCAGCACCTCGATGAAGACGATGTCGTCCCGTTGCTGGTTGGGGAAGGTGGGCGAGTCGACGAGTTCGCCGTGCTCGTGTAGGCGGAAGACTTGGAAGAGGTCGTCGGCGGGCATCTCGGATCCGGTGACCATGCCGCGGAGGCTGGCGGCACTGATGCGTGGGGCATGTCGGGATGTCCAATTTCTGGGTGACGTTCGGATCTGTTGAACTGGGGCTTACTTGAGGGCGCCCGCGGCGAGGCCACGTTCGAAGAACCGTTGCCGGCAATGTAGGCGATGACGACGGGGAGTCCGGTCCGGTCGGAGATCACTGCGGCGCTGGCGCGAGCCTCGCTGGCTCGCGGTGTCCACCCCCTGACCGTCGAACTTGGGAGTCCGGACCCGAGGTGGCTGCCCTCGGCGCCGCCTCCGTGGTGCTCCACGGCAACCTGACACCTCACCACGACCTGGAGGCTCGGCTCTAGAGTCCCCAGGGCACTCATCGAATCGGGAAGGAACGCAGAATGTCGACGGATGACGCAGGGCCGCGGGACAAAGCTCAGAGGAAGGCGGACGTGCTTGCCCGATTGGCGACGCCCGTGGCCGACGCATGGGTGGCCACCGCGACTGGCGACGAGGTCCATCTGGTGCCGCTGACGTTGGCCTGGTTCCACGAACGGATCGTGCTCGCGACGGACACCCGCTCGCCGACCGCTCGCCACGTCGTCGCCACGAACCGGGCACGGATCGCGCTCGGTGAGACCCGCGACGTGGTCATGATCGATGCGGTCCTCACCGACGTCGTACCGGCGGAGGCGGCCGACGAGATAGGTGAGGCGTACGCCGAACAGAACGACTGGGACCCCCGTACGGCCGGTCCCTCCTACGCCTTCTTCGTGTTGCGGCCGGATCGGATTCAGGCCTGGCGGGAGTTGCCCGAGCTCCCCGGTCGACTGCTCATGCGCGATGGTGTCTGGCTCATCTGAGGCGACAACGGTTGCCGATCGCCAGCACCTGTTGGGTCGGTACATGCTTTCGGCCCGGAATATTGGCCCAACCCAACAGCTAGCCCGATGCGTGCTTCGCGAGTGGAGAGGCGACACCAGGAAACACGAGGTTAACTGTTCATGTCCGGCTGGTAGCTTCCAGGCGCCATGCCAAACGCGAATCTGCCGTGCCATGCTGATCTCGTCGTCTCCTCGTCGCCGGCCAATGCCTCCTCGCCCTTCCCCGACGACGACCCGACCCGTCGGCTCGCAACCCTGCTGACCGGGATCTACACCGTCGCCGAGACGCCGGAAACCTCCGAAACTCTCACCCACCTCGACACGGCCGACTGGCGGCTCCGCGGCGCCGGGATCGATTTGATCTGGACTGTCGGGACCCGCGAACTGATCGCGTTCGGGCCCGACGACCGTACGACCGTCCAGTTGCTGGGGGCCGCGCGCTGGCCCGCACTCATCGACAAGATCCCGGAGGGAGCCGTACGCGACCTGGTGGCCCGCCCGGTGTCGATCCGCGCACTGCTGCCCTTCGCGGTCAGTCGAGCGCGCAGTACCGGGTTCGCGGTTCTGAACTCCGACGACAAGACCGTCGCCCGGGCGCGCTGGTGGGACGTCCGGGTGGAGTCACCGGTCGAGCGCCGGCTGCCGGCTCGGGTCGAGGTGGAACACTTCCGCGGCTATGAGGACGAGGCCGGCGAGATCGAACACCTGCTGACCGCGGGGTCGACCCTGTCTCGCGCCACCGGGACCTGGCTCGATGCGTTTCGTGCTGTGCCGGGCATCGGTCCGGCCAAGACGCAACGGTTCGGCATGCACGCCGATCAGGCCGCCGACCTGGCCGTCGCCGACGCCCTGCTGGGTCACCTGAGCATCATGGAGGCCACGGTCGACGGCATCATCGCCGACCTCGACACCGAGTTCCTCCACGACTTCCGAGTGTCCGTCCGGCGGACCCGCTCCGTGCTGAAGCTGCTCGGCGACGTGCTGCCCGAGGGGACGGCCGCGAAGACGGCGGTCGAGTTCCGCTGGCTCGGAGACGCCACCACACCGACGCGCGACCTCGACGTCTATCTGCTCGAGCTTCGACGAGCTCGCCGCGTCCGTGAGTCGGCCGCACGACCTCCAACCGTTCGCCGATCACCTCCGCCGACGGCGGGCGGCGGCACAACGCGGCTTGGTCCGAGCTCTGCGGTCGGCCCGATTCGCCAACCTGGTCCGAAGCTGGCGTGCCGAACTCGCGGCGACGATCGCCGCACCGCAACATTCGGGGCAGACCGCCGCAAGAACTGGCCGACCTTCGCCTGCACCGGACGTTCCGCAAGGTGACCAAGCGCGCCCGACGCATCCACGCCGAGTCGCCGTCGGAGGAGATCCACGCTCTTCGCAAGGCGTGCAAGGAGATGCGTTATCTGCTCGACGTGTTCAAGCCGCTCTGCGACCCGAAGGCGTACCGGCTGGTCGTCTCGGACTTCAAGCAGCTCCAGGACATCTTGGGTGAGTTCCAGGACGGAGAGGTCCAGGCCGAGGCGCTGCACCGCTTCGCCCACGGAGATGATCACCGGGCGGTTTCCCCAGGCCAACGCGATCCTGGCCATGGGTGAGCTGTCCGGTCAGTTCGAGTCCCGGCAGCGCGCAGCCCGCAACACCCTCACGGCCCATCACGACGAGTATCTGGGCAAGCGTGTGGCTGCCCACGTCGACCGACTGATCCCTGCCGACCAGAAGACAGGGAGCAGCGTATGAGAGTGGGCACATGAAGGACGGCAGATGAGAGTAGTGGCCAGCTACAACCTCAAGGGAGGGGTCGGGAAGACGACGGCCGCCGTCAACCTGGCGTATCTCGTCGGCGGCACAGGGTCATCGCACCCTGATCTGGGACCTCGACCCGCAGGGCGCCGCGACGTTCCTGTTCCGCGTCCGACCCCGCGTCAAGGGCGGCAGCCCGAAGCTGGTACGCGGTTCGCGGCCGATGCTCGACGCGGTCAAGGCGACCGACTTCGCGGACCTCGACCTGTTGCCGGCCGACTTCACCTACCGGCACATGGACATCGACCTGAACGGGCGTCCCAAGCCGCAGCGAACCCTGCGCCGGCTTCTCAGCCCCCTGCGACGCGAGTACGACCATGTCTTCCTCGACACTCCGCCCAGCCTGTCGCTGGTGTCGGAGAACGTGATCCGCGCCGCCGACCTCGTTCTCGTGCCGCTCATCCCCACCGTGCTTGTCGGTACGCACGTTCGACCAGCTCGCTGGTTTCGTCAACGACCTCAAGGGGGCTCGGCCGGTGTTGAGGGGCTTCTTCTCGATGCTCGATCGCCGGCGCACCCTGCATCGCGAGATTCTCCGCACCCTCCCGACCGAACGGTCAGACATGAGCACTGTCGCCATTCCCTCGGCCAGCGCCGTCGAGCAGATGGCGGTCCGCCGGGCTCCGTTGCCGGCGTACGCGCCGCGGAGTCCCGCCGCGATCGCGTTCGAGCAGCTCTGGCGCGAGGTGAACGGCGAGCTGAGTCACAAACGCGGCGACGGAGCGAAGACGGAAAACTGAGACTCCCGCAGAGGCAACCGGTTGTGTCACGATGAGCCGCGTGAGCATTCTGGGCTCGGCGGAGCCTGCCTCGACGCGATGGAACGACTACGTCGGCACGGTGGCGGCCGACGACCCGGCGGCCTTCGTCGGCGGCCGCAGTCTGTACGAACTGAGCGGGCTCGATCGGGAGCACTGGATCGTCGTCGGCTTCGACGTGCTGGTCACTGCCGCGGTTCCGGAGGTGGTGGTCTACGCGGCGGCGCGAGGACCCGCCGGGGCACGGGTGGAGGACCTCGTGGACGCCGAGGGGAACCTGCCCGTGATGGCCTACTCGATCGTCGACGTCGAGCGCGTACAGGCGCTGCTGAACGAAGGGTTCGGTCAGCTCTCGATTCGACTGCGCCCTCGTGGTCTCGACCACCCGTTGCGGATCATCGAACGTGGCCTGGCGCACGACACCGTCGCCCCCGCCCGATGACGCTGCGGCCGGGCCTGGTCAGCTAGTCCGACCTGGCCCGCACCTCGACCGGCGACTCGCGTAGCACGTCGAGGATCTGGATTTCGCGGCGCACCGGCTGGCGGGCGAAGAACAACAGGTCGAGGGGATACCAGAGTCCTACCCAGCCGATCACCAGGAACACCCCGTTGCCGAGCAGGTTCTGCCAGAAGACGTCCACGTCGGGCTCGAGAAAGCCGGCGGAGAGCAGCAGTCCGACGACGAACAGGATCGACCCGCTCCGCAGCGAGCGGAGCCCCTGCCGCCACAGTACCTGGGACTCGCGTTCGGCCGTGGCGATCCGGCCCCGGCAGTACCGCTCGATGGCGGTCTGGAGTTGCCCGGCCGTTCCCGCGCCGATCTGGTCGGGCGGCAGCGTGAGCACGATCTTGGCTCGCCGACCGACCCGGGATCGCCCGAGCAGCTCGTCGACTAGCTCCACGACCCCGGGAACACTGCGGGCTTCGCCGTGCAGAAGTGCGGCCGGGTCGACGCTCAGCAGCTCCTCCGGACGGCCCAGGTGGACGACGACATCCTCATCCGCGGCGCTCACAGCGCCCACCGCCGATCGGTGGTGAAGGAGACGACCATGGATCGCTCGTACCCGAGCTCGGCGACCGCGTCGTGGAGCTCGGTGCGGACCTCATCGCACTCGGCGACCGTCTGCACCCGCGTGTTCTCCCCGAGGACGAAGTCGACTTCGATGTCCATCCGGCCACCCACCTTCGACGCCCGCAGGAACGACTCCGCGAAGGCGTAGTGGTTCTCGACCTCGGTGACGCAGACCTGCAGTTGCTCGAGGACGTCCCGGGGGGCCGACATCGAGAAGATCTCCCGCAGGCCGGCCATGATCAGCTTCGCCGGCACGCGCAGGAAGAGGATCGAGACCAACACGACCATCCCGGGATCGACGTACGCGGCCACGTCGGCCCGCCCGGCGGCCACCAGGCCGAGCGCGACGAGGAAGCCCACCAGCACGCCGGCCGAGAGCAGCGTGTCACCCAGCCACTCCGCGGCCTCGGCGTGCACCAGGTCGGAGACCTTCCCCTCGGACCGGTCGGCGCGGGCCGCCCGGCGCAGGACGAGGCCGACGGCCAGGCCGCCGGCGGTCGCGACCACGGCGTAGATCACCGCCGACAGCGCGGAGATCTCGCGCCCTCCGTGGACGATGTCGATCACCCCGCCGATCGCGGCGTAGATGCAGAGCGCGCCGAGCGTGGCGGCCTTGATCACCACGACCAACGGCTCGGCCACCTCCCGGCCCCAGGGGAAGCGGTCGTCGGCGCCGCGCCCGACGAAACGCAACGCCAGGACGGCGAGAACCGAGAGCCCGATGCTGACGAACGAGTACAGCCCGTCGAAGACGATCATGCTCGAGCCGATGACGATGCCCCAGACCGACGAGAGCACCGCGAAACCGGCTGAGGCCCAGATCGACAGCAGGATCAGCCGTTGATCGCGGGTCGAGGCGCTGGCCGCCTGCTGGGCGCTCACCCGCGGATTCTAGCGATCACCCGCTACGCCACGACCAGCTCGACCAGCAAGGCGCGATGGTCGGAGAGGGGCAGGTGAATCGCCTCGCCCTTCGCGACCTCGCCGAGGTCGCCGTGCAGCAGGATGTGGTCGAGCTGGAGCGCCGGCCGATTCGCGGGGAACGTCTTCGCCGACACCAACGAGCGGAAGCCGGTGACCCGGGCCGGCACCGCCGCCGGCAGGTTCAGATCGCCCATGATCACTGCGGCACCGGGACTGCGCCGGAGCCGTCGTGCGATGCGCCGCAGCTGGGCGACGTTCCACCCCGGCAGGAACGACAGATGGGTGTTGGCGACGGTCATCGGACCGGCGGGGGAGGAGACGTGGGCCACGACGGCCGACCGCGGCTCTTCACCGACCAGGACCCCACCGGATGGTCGGCGGGGCGACCGTGGAAGCGGCAACGAGAAGTGCGGACCGATGCTCGGCAGCCGGATTACCTCCCAGCGCCGCACCGGGTAGCGCGACAGCAGGGCTATCCCGTACAGAGATCGGTCGGGTGACCCCTCGTCGGTCACGGCCACCCACCGTGCGCCGGGAGTCCCGTCGAGCGCAGCCACGAACCGGTGATCACCGGCGCCCATGGCCTCCGCCGCCACCGCGGTGAAGTCGGCGCGATGGGAACGCGGCTGATTGTGATCGACCTCCTGCAGGGCGAGGATGTCGGGGTCCAGGGTGCGGATGGCCGCCCCGAACCGATCGAGATCGACCACTCCGTCCGCCGGCGACCGTCCGTTCAAGATGTTGAACGTGACGAGTCGCATCTGCCGACAGTAGCGATAACCCGAGCTGAGCGAGCGGACATCCAGGCTCGGGGCGTGGCTCACATCAGCGAGGACGTGAGCCGCATCAGGTTGTCGAACAGCTGATCCCGCCGCGGTCGTTGCAGCCACTCCTCCAGGTTCAGCTGTCGACTCTGCGCCCGGTAGTCGTCCTCCACCCGACGGAGAGCATCCACGAATTCGGTGCCGTGCACCAAGACCATCAGTTCCATGTGCAGACTGAGCGAGCGAATGTCCATGTTGCTCGACCCGATGATGGCGACGTCGTCGTCGATGCTCAGGTGCTTGGCGTGCAGCACGGTCGGAGCTTGGTACAAGTAGATCTTCACGCCGGCCCGGAGAAGCTGTTCGTAGTAGGAACGCTGCGCGTGGAAGACCATGAACTGGTCGCTGATCTCGGAGACGAACAGCTCGACGTCGAGACCTCGCGATCCCGCGGTCACCATCGCCATCTGGATGGTCTCGTCCGGGACGAAGTAGGGACTGGTCACGCTCACCCGCCGGCGCGCGTTCTGAATGACGGCGGCAAAGAGCTTCAGGTTGTTGTCATTGTCGAAGCTGGGACCGCTCGGCACCACCTGGGCGTCGAAGTCGCCCGGTTCCTCGGGCAGGACGACGGGGCTGTTGTTCAGCGCCAGCAGGTGCTCGGTCTCGGAGTACCAGTCGGTGAAGAAGACAGCGTCCAGTTCGCGGACCACCGGGCCGCGGAAGCGGGCCATCAGTTCGTGCCAGTGCAGGCCACGCTCGATGTTGGCCTTCTTGTGGTAATGATCGACGATCATGTTCTGTGAGCCCGGCGTGCGCGACGAGGCCGTCGACGATCACGATCTTGCGGTGGTTGCGGAGATCGGGCCGTCGCCAGTGACCCTTGAACGGCTGCAGCGGCAGCATCGGCCGGTACTCCGCGCCCATCTCCTTCAGCAACCGCAGGGTCTTCTTGCGGTTCGGGATAGGAGTATTGGGCGAGATGGTCGGACAGGACCCGGACGGTCACTCCACGCCGGCGCGCTCGGGCCAGGGCGTCGAAGAACGGGGCGGTGGTGTCGTCGTGCACGAGGATGAAGAACTCGACGTGCACGTAGCTCTCGGCCTGGTCGATGTCGGCGATCATGGCGTCGATCGACCTCGACGTAGTTCCCTTGTAACTCGGCGGTGTTGCCGCCGATGATGGGCAACGCGCCCAGGTTCCGGTTGAGCACGGTGATCGACGGCAGCCAGTCCGGCCACTCCTCCTCCCGGCTGTGCTGCAACAGCCCGCCCTCGGTGCCCTGCATGATCGTTTCGGTCACGAATCGTTGCTTGTCGCGACGATGCTTGGGCAGCCGCCCGGCTCCGACCAGCAGGAAGAACAGGATGCCCAGCACGGGGATGAAGATCACCGCCATGATCCAGGCGATCGCCGAGGACGGCTGCCGATTGGCCGACAGGAAACTGGCCGCAGCGACGATGACGAGGAAATGCGCGGCCAACAGGATCAGGCCAAGCCAGTCGAGCTCGATCATCGTGTTGCCAGTGTGACAGCGACCCGCGGTTTCGGGCTAGATTGACGAGTCGTCGATGGGAGGCGTCGAAGACGTGTGGATGAGATGTGGAGGGGAAACCGACGGTGACCGAGGCTGAGCCACGCCCGCGCTCCGCTGCCGCGGGCGCTGAATCTGTTGCTGGGCGGTGCCGCGCTGGTCGTGATCGCCTTCGGTCTCAAGGAGCTCGGCTGGCTGGTCGGGCCCGTGTTCCTGGCCCTGGTGATCGTTCTGCTGGTCCACCCGTTTCACGACTGGATGCGCCGTCGCGGAGTGCCGGCCGTCCTGGCGCTGCTCGGCCTCCTGATCGCGATCTACGGCGTCGTGCTCGCGATGGCGGCCATCATCGCCTTGGCGGTGGTGCGGTTGGCCGGCGTGCTGCCGGAGTACGCGAGTAGCGCCACCGGTCTCGTGGCACGCCGTCGGGGCCTGGCTCCAGGGGTTCGGCATCAACTCCGAACAGATCCAGGGCTTCTTGAGCAACGTCGACATCGAGCGCGTCGCCGGTTGGTTGACCGCCCTGTCGAACTCTGTGATCAACTTCGGGGCCAACGTCATCTTCCTGCTGACCCTGCTGCTCTTCTTGGGCATCGACTCGACCGGGGCGGCGACCCGGATGAACGTGCTGACGGCCACCCGACCATCCACGGCGACGGCGCTGCGGAACTTCGCGTCACAGACGCGGCGCTTCCTCGGTGTCACCACCCTCTTCGCGCTGGTCATCGGACTCGTCGACACCTTGGTGCTGATGGGGCTGGGCATCCAGTTCGCCGCCCTGTGGGGTCTGCTGGCGGTCGTCTGCACCTACATCCCGTACGTCGGCTTCGCCATCGCCCTGATTCCGCCTGCGCTGCTGGCGCTCCTGGGCGGCGACTGGCAGCTGATGGTCGTCGTGATCATCGTCTACGTGGTCGTGAACTCGCTGTTCCCGTCGCTCGTCCCGCCGTACTTCGTCGGGGACGCGGTGGGCCTGTCGGTGCCCGTCACCCTGCTGGCCGTGGTGTTCTGGTCGTGGGCCTTGGGCCCGCTGGGCTCGGTGCTCGGTCTGCCGCTCACTCTGCTCGTGAAGGCCGTCTTCGTCGACGCGGATCCGCGGGCCGCCTGGGCGAACGCCTTTCTGGCCTCCAGCAACAAGCGTCGTAAGAACAAGCTCGACCGCAACTGAGCGGGACGGGCTCAGCGGCGCGGCATCGGCCGCCATGTGAAGCTGACCTTCACCACTCCGTGATCGCCCGAGCCGGTGCGGCGATGATCCTCTTCGTTGAGGTGGTCGTTGTTGATCAGCAGACCGTCGAACAGCCAGAGGCGCCTGCGGCTGTTGTCGTACAGCTGCTCGCTCACCAGGACGTGGTCGAGCGATTCGCGTAGATCTTCGTGGACGTGGGTGTAGTAGACGTCGCGGGTGTCGCGGTATTCCTGGAGGGTCTGGGCGGTGTAGAGCCCGATGTCGGCGCCCCCGACGGAGTCGCCGACCAGGTACCGGGGCTGCTCGGTGAGGATGTTGACGGTGTTGCTGTGCTGGCCGTCGTTGACGTCACCGAGCACGATGACGGGGGTGGCGGTGCCCTTCATGGCCTCGGTCAGCAGCACCCGGAGGGCGGTCGCCTCGGCGGTGCGGCGGATCGTCGAGATGGCGGCGCCCAGTGCGGTCTGGTGCGGCTTGTACATCTCGGGGGACTGTTCGTACCAGTCCTCTTGATCGATTCTGGTCGGCAGCTTCGACTTCAGGTGCGTGACGAACACCTCCGTCGGGGGCGGCTCGTCACGGAGCGCCACCGAGAACCTCAGGACGGGCCGGGAAAATCCCGGGATGGCCACGAGGATGGCCGGTGCCTGCGGATCGGACGGATCGCTGGACTCCAGCCGGACGGCGTCGGGAAAGCGGTCGATCCAGTTGGATGCACCGCGCAGGAGCCCCTTGCGCACCAGCGCCCCGCAGATGATCCGCTTGCCGGTTGCGGGCTCGGCGAGCAGATCGTAGACGTCGGCGAGACCCCGTCGCGTCAACACCTCGGCGATGGCGTCGGCGTGCCACAACTCCTGCACGCCGACGATGTCGGCGTCCAGGTCGATGAGTTGTCGCGCGGTCCAGGAGACCTTCCGGTCGAACTCCTCCCGCGTCCAGGGTTTCTGCCCGGGGTTCATCGACCATCCGGGCAGCTGGAGGTTGTAGAGGTTGAACGTCGCGACGCTGAATCGGTCGAGGCTCATGCCGGCCGCCTAGTGCTCGATGGATATCCCGCCAGTAAGGACGTGTTCCTCGGTCGGAAGATACCTCGACCGTGGTGGCGAGACAGCGATGTAGGTGCCGCGCTACGCAGACCTCATCGGGCGACGCGTGCGCAACCTCTGCCGAACGACGCCCGTTCCTTGAAACAATGAGCCATGGCCAAAGGGGACCGGGCCGAGCGTGCCGAACGCTGGGAGCGAGTAACCGAATGGCCGTTGGTGGTCGCGGCGCTCGTCTTCCTCGCCGTCTACGCGATTCCGATCATCGATCCGACCATTCCCCCGTCGGTGGGCATCGCCTGCTACTGGCTCGGGTGGCTGACCTGGCTTCTCTTCGTCTTCGACTACCTCATGCGCCTGTTTCTGGCCGAGGACCGTCGACGCTACCTCGTTCGGCACTGGATCGACCTGCTCATCGTGGCTCTTCCGCTCCTTCGGCCACTACGGCTGTTACGGCTGCTGCCGCTCATCAGCGTGTTGAACCGGCGGGCGTCGTCCCTTCTGCGAGGCCGGGTGGCGATCTACGTCGCGGTCGGCTCGTCGTTGATCGGCTTCGTCGCCGCCCTGTCGGTGCTCAGCGTCGAAAGAGGACAGCCCTTGTCCAACATCGCGAACTTCGGTGACGCCATCTGGTGGGCGGCCGAGACGATGACCACCGTCGGCTACGGCGACAAGTATCCGGTCACGGCCGCCGGACGAACCATCGCTGTGGGTCTGATGGTGTGCGGGATCGCCCTGCTCGGAACCGTCACGGCGACCCTGGCCTCCTGGCTCGTGGAGCACGTATCGGCTGCCGAGGAGTCGGAGACGGCTCGCCTGATGGCCCGGATCGACCGCCTGGAATCCAAGCTGGATCTGCTTCGCGCACCGGTCTCAGGAGAGGGGCCGGCCCGGCCACCGGCTCCGGACCCGCGGCCGGGACTTACAAAGTAAGTTCGATTTGCAAGATTTCGTCTTCGGGGTCTTGCCGAAGCGCCCCAGGCGTGTTTACGTTGTATCCGTGGTCGAGCAGCGCGCCACATCCGGACCTTTCGGAAGGTGTGCTGCTCATGCTCCAGCCGTCGCCGAGACTGCGATCCTTCGAACAACACGTCACGAACGCCACGGTTGACGAGAACACCGAGGACGATGCCGCTCGAGAGCGGAACGGTCTGCCCGAGCGCACCGCCGCAGCCTTCGCGGCGGCTGCTGCGCTGGGCGAGCCGGAGCGCTCCACGATGTTGGCCCGGGTGATCACCGATCATCTGTGGCTGGCTGACTCGATCGCTCGCCGTTTCCACGGCCGGGGGCAAGAACCTGACGACCTCATGCAGGTGGCTCGGTCAGGTCTGGTCGAGGCGGTGCGTCGCTTCGAGCCGGATCAAGGTCCCTTTCTGGCGTTCGCCGTGCCGACCATCACCGGGGTGGTCAAGCGGCACTTCCGGGATCACGGGTGGTTCGTACGCCCGCCGCGCAGAACCCAGGAGCTGGCTGCTCGGATCCGGACCGAATGGCCGGATCTGGTGCAGGAGATGGGCACGGAGCCCTCGGAGACCGATCTGGCCGATCGCTTGGCCGAATCGCTGTCTGCGGTCCAGGAGGCGCATCGGGCGGGACAGTGGTACGGCTCGAGTTCCCTGGACGCGGCCGAAGCCGCGGGCATGTCGGTGGCCTGCAGCGCCGGGGCGACCGAGCTCGACCGGTGTGAGGCGCGCTTGTTGTTGATGCGGGCCTGGGGCCAGCTGACCCGCGACGAGCAACGCCTCCTGTGGATGCGGTTCTACGACGAGAGGTCGCAGTCGGAGATCGCCGACGCGATCGGGACCTCCCAGATGCAGGTCTCCCGCCTGCTCGCCCGTACGCTGCGTCGCCTGCGCTCGATCATCGGGTCGCAGGACGCCACGCCGCTCGCGTCCTGACCGTTCGGTCGAGCGGACCGGTCAACTCCTCTTCGGGTCGTTTCCCCAGTTCATCAGCGAGTAGCGCCAGGTCGTGTCGGTGATGTCTCCACTCGGCCGTTGCGCGCTGTGCCGTTTGACGTAGCCGACCACCTTGCGCATGTGAGCGTAGTCGTCGTCGGTCAGGTCGGCCTTCTTCTTCTGCAGGATGGCGACGATCCGACGTCCGCTCCGATGGCCCGTCGATTCGCCCCCGTTCTTCTTCTGGCCGACCTCCTTGGCCTCATCGGTGTCCAGCCAGTTCTCGAGCTCGGACGCGGTCATATTGACGGCTTTCTTGAAGTCGTCCCAGATCTCCTGCTGGTCGTCGCTCATCGATCTTCTCCTGCCTTCGGTCGGGTTGTCGTCCATCCCTTCCTGTTGTGAACGCGGCGCGGATGCCTATGCACCACCTGGGGCAATGGCATCGCCGGAAGGTACCCGGTGGAAGGTGGAACCATGCCGTACGACGGGGCGCTGTCACTGTTCTTCATCGCGCTCTGCGCCGTCATCGCCCCACTGCTGGCCGGCCTGGTTCCGCGCCGGCTCGTGCCCGAGGTCGTTTTCCTGCTGGTCCTCGGGGTGATCATCGGTCCGAACGTCCTGGGTTAAGCCGCTCAGGGTGAGGCCATCGAGCTGCTCCGGGAACTGGGGCTCGGCATGCTGTTCCTGCTGGCCGGCTACGAGATCGAGATCAGGGAGGTCACCGGCCGGGGTGGTCGCCGGGCCGGGATCACCTGGCTGATCTGCTTCGGACTGGCGCTGGTCGCTGTCTGGCTGATCGGGTTGATCACACCGATCCGGGCCGAGATCGCCGTCGCGATCGCGGTGACGTCGACTGCGTTGGGGACGCTCCTGCCGATCCTGCGGGACAACGGTCTGATCAGTACGCCGGTCGGGGTCCTCGGTGCTCAACCAGGGGCCTACGGGGAGGTCGGGCCGGTCGTCGCGATGGCGATCTTGCTCAGCACCCGCGGCGCCGCCGGATCGATCTCCGTTCTCGTCGTCTTCGTGGCGGCGGCGGCCCTGTTCACCCTGCCGGCCTCTCGCCTGCGCAACGGGTCCTCCCGGCTGATGAACATCGTCCGGGCGGGCTCCGAGACCACGGCGCAGACCACGGTCCGGTTGGTCTTCTTGCTGCTGATCTCCCTCGGAGCACTGGCTCTGGTCTTCGATCTCGATCTGGTCCTGGGGGCGTTCGCCGCCGGTTTCGTGCTCCGGCACGCCCTGCCGAACCGCGACGAGCGTCTCGAGCACAAGCTGGACGGGCTGGCGTTCGGGTTCTTGATCCCCGTGTTCTTCGTGACCTCGGGGATGGCGATCGATCCACGCTCGGTGGCCAGCGCGCCGCTGACCCTGGTGACGTTCGTGATCTTGATGCTTCTCCTCCGCGGGGTTCCGGTCTACGTGGCCAGCCGGATGACGCGTGATCCAGGCACCGGCCATCGGACCTTCAGCACGCGGGTCAGCGTGCGGATCGGGCTGTTCGGGGCCACCGGGCTCCCGGTCATCGTGGCCGTCACATCGGTGGCCGTGCGCAACGGCCAGATGACAGACCAGTCGGCCTCCCTGCTGGTGGCCGGTGGGGCGATCACAGTCCTCCTTATTGCCGATGGCGGCGATCCTGCTGGGATCGAGCCTCGACCGACAGCCGTCCGCCGTGTCGGATGAGCGGTGATCACGTGAGGTCGCCGAGCTCTCGGACGTCGATCACGTCGTAGGTCACCGCCGAGGTGGCCAGCGGGGCCCGGCAGGTCAGCCGGGCCGGTGGCCGGGCCGAGGTCTGGACCGTCAGCTGCCGGGCGGCCCCGCCGGCGATGATCAGGTCGATCAACCAGCGATCGACGGCAAGCTGCACGATCCGGTGCACTCGCACGTCCTTCACGCCGAGCGGCCCGTATTGTCGATGAGCCTCGCCGACCGCCGCCTGGGCGACGGGCGGATAACGCGCCATGCCGCGAAGGAAGGCGGCCGTTACGCGGCCGGCCAGGTGATCATCGACGATCTGCACCGCTTCGGCGGCGTCCAGATTCCCGTAGTAGACGCCGTCCGGCAGAACGATGACGTTGGGAGCGAACCGATCGCCACCGACATGACTGCACTCCCAGGTCGCTTGCGGCCACCGCCGGGCCAGAGCGGCCGCGACCGGGCGGCCGCGGAGCGCGCAGCAGGTGTCGTGTATGCCGTGGGTGCAGATCAACAGCAGTGGATCGGCACTCGGCTCGAGGTCGGCGGCCGGGCGAGCCAGCGCCTCAGCGGCCTCACGAAGATCCTCCGGCGCCCGCCAACGGCCCCAGGCGGTGCCGGCTGACCCGACACTGACGGCCCAGGCGCGATCCCGCTGCTCCGGTGCCCGACGCCCGGGCCGGCGGATGAGCAGGATGCGGGCCCGAGCGGCCTTGGCCGCGGTGGCCAACTCGGCGTGCACACCCGGGGGAAACCCCGCGCCCGCGACCGCGTCGATCGGCCACGGGCCCGGGTGTTCGATGAGGAGCCAGCGGCGGGTCGACGGGGCGGTACCGAGTAGCGGGTCCTCGCGATCGCGAGCTGCGTCGGCACACCACGTTGAAGTGTTGACCGGTGGCTCGGCGGTTGAGCTCACTCGACGACGGCCAGGCCCGCCATGATCATCCGGCGGGCCAGGTCGAGGCCCAGCGTCTCCGCGTCGGCCCGACCGTGTTCGAGGAGCATCCGGAGTGCGCTGACGTCGCTGGCGCCGACCGGGAAGTCGCCGGCTCGGCTACGCAGCACCAGGCTGGTGTCGCCGTTGCCGTCGAGGCTGGGCAAGAGATGATCACGCAGTCGCAGGGTGCTCCGGACGTCGAGTCGGGAAGCTGCGCGGAGCTGTTCGAGCGGCCCGACGGGTGCTGCGCGTTGTCCCGCTCGGGCTGCGGACAACAGGTCCGTCCGCAGATCTTCGGCGTCGACGCGCTCGAGCGCCTCGATCAGTCTCCGCCGGACGAGCTCGAGATCGCCGGACCAGGCGGCGGGCCGATCGAAGTCCAGACCCAGGGGGAGCGACGCGCGCACCTCGGGATCCTGCGCCGCCTGGCGCAGCGCATGCTGCGACAGGCGCTCGGCCAGGGTGTTCCGCGTCCACGTGTGGATCCCGAGCGTGAGGTGGCTGCTGACGCCGCCGCAGGCTCGGGCCGCGTGTAGGAAGCCGCGCGGCAGGTACAAGCAGTCGCCCGGTCGCAGCACCGTCTGGATCAGCGGAGGTTCGCCGGCCCGCCGCTCGACGGCCGCGCGTCGATCGGTCCACGGCTGATCACGCAACGGTGCCGGGTGCACCGGCGCGTGGATGGTCCACTCCTTCTCGCCCGCGATCTGCAGGACGAAGACATCGTGGACGTCGTAGTGATTGCTGAACCCCTGATTCTGCGGCGGCGTGATGTAGGCGTTGGCCTGCACCGGATGGCCCAGTCCAGCCGCCAGATCGAGACAGAAGTCGATGATCGGCGGCCAGACACGATGCAGGGCTTGCAGCACCATCGTCGAGCCGTCGGCAAACAATCGCACCAGCTTGTCGTCGCTGACCTGATCGTCGATTGTTGCGCCCACCCCGCCGGGAGCCGTGAAGGCACGATTGCTCAAGGTCGACCCGTTCTTCGCCACCCGCAGGAACGGAGTACGCAAGCCGCGGCGCGCCACGAGTTCGTCGACGGCGGCCTCGTCCAGCAGATCGGTGAAGTCGAGCGGCAGATCGTCAGCCGCCGAGAAGAGGGCCTGCTTGCGCCCAGTAGTTCTCGGCGAAGTCGTCCGCCCCGATCGAGATCAGCCGGTACAGAGCAGAGGGCGCGGCCGTCGGGCCGGACCCTCCGCTCTCGAAGTTGTCCAGCGCAATCAACGCCGGAACGACTCAGGCTCCGGAGTCGGCGCCGCTGTCGGCGCCACCGTCGGCGCCACCGTCGGCCCCGCCGTCCTGGACGCCCGAGACTCCGCCCGCACCGCCGTCGGCCGGACCATGGGCTCCGCCGTCCGCACCTCCGTCGGCACCGCCATCGGCACCGCCGTCCGCACCGCCATCAGCACCGCCATCCTGGACCCCTGGGGTGCCGCTGGCTCCGCCGTCGGCCGGACCTTCGGCGCCGCCGTCAGCACCGCCGTCCTGGATGCCGGGCACGCCGCTGGCGCCGCCGTCCGCCGGTCCTTCGAGGTCGTTCACACCTTCGCTGGGGCCCTGTGTCGATTCGCTCATCGATCCTCCTTCGGATTGTTGGGTGAGCCGCTGAGGGCCCGCGAATGCCTGCCGTCGGAGACCCATACCCACTTTGTCACGGCCCACGCGTCCGCCTTGACCGGGGTGGGACGTGCTCCGGTCTGACCTCCAGCTGGGATGGCGATACCGTTTCGATCATGGGTCAGGAGTTCCTCCGCGGCGCCACGACCGATGTGCAGCTGCCGGCGTACGACCGCTCGATGATCACGGTGGGGATCGTCCACTTCGGGGTGGGCGGCTTCCATCGCGCACACCAGGCGCTCGTCGTCGACCGCTTGCTCGAACAGGGACTCGGCGCCGAGTGGGGTATCTGCGGTGTCGGGGTGCTGCCCGGTGATCGGGCCATGCAGCGCGCGCTTGGAGGCAGCAGGACTGCCTGTACACCTTGGTGGAGAAGGAGGCCGACGGCAGCCGCACCGCCCGGGTGATCGGCGCGATCGTGGAGTACCGCTTCGCGCCGGACGATCCCGAGGCCGTGATCGAGCGGATGGCCGATCCTCGCACCCGGATCGTCTCGCTCACCGTCACCGAGGGCGGGTACCAGATCTCACCGGTGACCGGCGAGTTCGAGCTGACGGCGCCGGCGGTGGCGGCCGACCTCCAACCCGGTGCGGTGCCGGGCACGACGTTCGGACTGGTCGCCGAGGCGCTTGCGGCGGCGGCGGGAGCGCGGGCGTCGGGCCGTTCACCGTGATGTCGTGCGACAACATCTTGGGCAACGGAGCCGTAGCCCGGCGGGCCTTCTGCGCCTTCGCCGACGCCAAGGACCCGGGCCTCGGGGAGTGGATGCGAGCAGAGGTGGCGTTCCCGAACTCGATGGTGGACCGGATCACGCCGGTCACCACCGACGCCGATCGCGCCGAGATCGCCGACCAGTTCGGGATCACCGACGCGTGGCCGGTCGTGGCCGAGCCCTTCTTTCAGTGGGCGCTCGAGGATTCCTTCAGCGCGGGCCGACCGCCCTTGGACGCCGGCGGGGTGCAGCTTGTCGACGACGTGAAACCGTACGAGCTGATGAAGCTCCGGCTGCTGAACGCCAGCCATCAAGGCATTGCGTACTTCGGGCACCTGATGGGCTATCGCTACGTGCACGACGCAGTCGACGACGAGACGATGGCCGACTTCTTGCTCGCCTACATGCGGACGGAGGCGATCCCGACGCTGCTGCCGGTGCCGGGCATCGATCTGGGCGAGTACACGGAGACGTTGATCAAGCGCTTCCGCAATCCCCAGGTCAAGGACACGATCGCGCGGCTGGCGGCCGAGTCGTCGGACCGGATTCCGACCTGGCTGGTTCCGGTGATCAAGGAGAACCTCGCGGCCGGTCGACCGGTACGGCTGTCGGCGGCCATCGTGGCGAGCTGGGCCCGGTACGCCGAGGGAGTCGACGAGGCCGGTGCGCCGATCGATGTCGTGGATCGCCTGGCGGAGTCGCTGACGGCTAGCGCTCGAGAGCAACAGCGCGATCCGCTGGCGTTCGTCCGCAACCGCGATCTGTTCGGTGATCTGGTGGACGACGCACGCTTCACGGAGAGCTACCGGGGCACCCTGGATTCGCTGCACCAACGCGGCGCCGCGCGCACCCTTGCCGATCTAGTGGTCCGTTGATCTGAACCGGCGGGAGCGTCGGTCCGGCCGATTACGATCGCTCCATCATGTGGAGCACCCTGCTCAGCAATGAGGCAATCATCGCGATGGTCGGTCATGAGGCCTTCGCACGCGGCATGGTGTACGCCCGGAACGGGTCGGTCAGCGAGGTCCAGATCGACCCGGCGACGCAGCTGGTCAGCGGCCGCGTGCAGGGCGGCTATCGGGACGGATACGACACCTCGGTCCAACTGGTCGCCACCGAGCAGGGCTGGACAGGGCATCGCGGACGATGCAGCTGCCCCGTGGCCCAGGACTGTAAGCACACCGCGGCGCTCCTGATCGTGGCTCGTAGCCGCCTCAAAGATGTGGCGTCTGAGCAGCGACCCGCCTGGGAGGTCGCCCTGGAACGACTGGTGCGGGCACCAGCGCCCGCCGCGGAGCTCGAGGTGGTGCAGCTGGGTCTGGAGTTCTCGGTCGAGCGGATGCCGGCCTACCGGGGTCACGTGGGCAAGATCAGCTTGCGGATGCGACCCGTACGGCGTGGCCACCGCGGGTCCTGGGTCCGCAGCGGTATCTCCTGGGAGGAACTGGACTATCCGTCGCGAAGTCATCCGGCCGAGCAGCGTGACCTCCTGCTCCAGATCCGGACCGCCGCCGGTGCGGCGGCCCGGTTCAGCCTGCCCCGGAGTCCGTGGCTCTCGTTGGCCGAGGTGGCCGCCGGGTTCTGGTCGCTGCTCTCCGACGCGGAGCGGATCGGCCTTCAGCTGCATACCGAGGGGGCGACCGGCGCCCCGCCGGTGGTGACGCGGCTGCCGGCCACGATGGTGCTCGACGCCCGGCGCAGTGCGCTCGATCTCGCGTTGGAGCCCACGATCCTGGTGGACGGCCGCCCTCTGTCAACCGGGCAGCTACGGGTTGCTCGGCGAGCCGGTCCACGGGCTGTATCTCACCGGTGATCCCATGGGCGCACGGGGAGCCGAGCTGACGCTGGCCCAGTTGGCCGACCCGTTGACGCGGGAGCAACGGCGCCTGCTGGCGGACGGGACTTCGATCGTGATTCCGGCCGCCGACGAGGAGCGCTTCCTGAGCGACTTCCTGCCCGCGGTGCGCCGCCAGGCGGATGTGGTCAGCACGGACGACTCGGTGAAGCTGCCGGATCCTCTGACACCGCAACTGTGCCTCAGCGTGACCTTCCGGCCTGAGCACCGGGTGCGGCTGGATTGGTCGGTTCGCTACGAAACGGGTGGGATCGAGCAGGTTTTCGCTCTCGACGATCCGCCGCGGGCCGCGCCGGTGCGCGACGCGGCGGCCGAGCACGCTCTGGTTGGTGATCTTGCTTTGCCGTACGAGCAGCTGCCGATGTTGGCCGACCCCGACCGATCGGGCCCGGCGGCGCACGTGTTGCTGGCCAGCGGTGACGCGGCGATCTTCGTCGATCGGGTCCTGCCGGAGCTCGAGGCGGCCGGGTTGGCGATCCGCACGCACGGTGAGCCGGTGGCATACCGGCGGCCGGCCGCCGAGCCGGTGATCGAGGTGTCGACGGCCGAGACCGGCCGAGCGGACTGGTTCGACCTGCAGATCAGGGTACGCATCGATGGTGAGGTCGTCCCGTTCGAGGAGCTGTTCGTGGCCCTGAGTCAGCGGGGCGACTTCTTGATCACCGAGACCGGCGTCTATCTGCCACTGGACCGACCCGAGTTCGGGCGGCTGAGCGCGCTGATCGAGGAGGCGCAGCTGCTGCACGACCCTGAGGTGCCCGGTCTGCGGATCAACCGCGTCCAGCTGGGTCTCTGGGACGAGCTGATCCAGCTCGGCGTCGTACTCGGACAGTCGGACCGGTGGCTGAGGTCGGTGCGCAGCCTCGTCCCACCCGAGCAGTTGCCCGGCGGCGAAGTTCCCGACACCCTGGAGGTCCAGCTCCGGCCGTACCAGGAGCAGGGTTTCCGGTGGCTGAGCCGGCTGTGGGCCAATGATCTTGGTGGCGTGCTGGCCGACGACATGGGTCTGGGCAAGACGCTGCAGACGCTGGCACTGATCTGCCGGGCCCGAGCCGACCGGCCCGAGGACCCGCCGTTCCTGGTGGTGGCACCGACCAGCGTGGTCTCCAACTGGGCGGCCGAGATCGCGCGTTTCGCACCCAGCCTCTCCGTGGTCAGCGTCGAGGGATCTCGTGCTCGCCGCCGTCAGGCGCTGTCCGAACTGACTCGGGGGGTGGATGTGGTCGTGACCTCGTACGCCCTGCTGCGGCTGGACGTCGACGCCTACGCCGACCATCCGTGGGCCGGGATGATCTTGGACGAGGCGCAGTTCGTGAAGAACCATCGGGGTCGGACCTATGCGGCGGCGCGCCGGATCCCGACGGGCTTCAAACTCGCCATCACCGGGACCCCGGTGGAGAACAACCTCATGGACCTGTGGGCGCTGTTCTCGCTGACCGCACCGGGTCTGTTCCCACATCCGGATCGGTTCGCGGAGTACTACCGGCGGCCGATCGAACGCGATGGTGATCAAGAACGGCTCGCTCAGCTGCGGCGGCGGATCGCGCCCTTCCTGTTGCGTCGTACGAAGGAGGCGGTGGAGGCCGAGCTCCCGCCCAAGCAGGAACAGGTCATCGAAGTCGTGCTGCAACCCCGGCATCAGCGGATCTACCAGACGCATCTGCAGCGAGAACGGCAGAAGGTGCTCGGCTTGATCGAGGACCTCGACGGGAACCGGTTCACGATCTTGCGGTCGCTGACGTTACTGCGGCAGTTGAGTCTCGACCCCGTGCTGGTCGACGAAGCGCACGCCGGTGCTCCGGCCAGCAAGATCGAGGTCCTGCTGACCATGCTCGACGAGCTTGTCGGTGAGGGTCATCAGGCGCTGGTCTTCAGCCAGTTCACCGGATTCTTGGATCGGGTCGCCGCCCGGCTGAGCGCCGAGGGTGTCGGGCATGTCCGGTTGGACGGCCGGACCCGCAACCGCGCGCAGGTCATCGAACGCTTCCGGAACGGTGAGGCGCAGGTCTTCTTGATCAGCTTGAAGGCCGGCGGCTTCGGGTTGAACCTGACCGAGGCCGACTACTGCTTCGTCCTCGACCCGTGGTGGAATCCCGCCGCCGAGGCCCAAGCCGTCGACCGCGCGCACCGCATCGGCCAGCAGCGACCGGTCATGGTCTACCGCCTCGTCGCTCAGGACACCATCGAAGAGAAGGTGATGGACCTCAAAGCACGCAAGCAGCAGCTGGTTCAAGCCGTCCTCAGCGACGACGCCCTCGGCGGCCGCGAGCTAGCCGCCGAGGACATCCGCGAACTGTTGGATTTGCGCGAGACAACCTGACCCTGACGCTTGGACACAAAGCGTCCGGGTCAAGTTGGCTGGCGGTGAGTTTCTCCGAGCGCGAGCGGAGCGAGCCATCAGACACGGCTTGGTCTGTCCCGAGGGCGTGCGACCCGCCGGTTCTGGAGGCGGCTTCGGAACAACACGCTTTCGTTGTTCCGAAGGTGCCGAAGAGACGGTGGGGTTGGAGCACGCCCGAGCGTGAGCGGAGCGAACCATTCAACTCAGACACGGCTTGGTCTGTCCCGAGGGCGTGCGACCCGCCGGTTCTGGAGGCGGCTTCGGAACAACACGCTTTCGTTGTTCCGAAGGTGCCGAAGAGACGGTGGGGTGGGAGCACGCCCGAGCGTGAGCGGAGCGAACCATTCAACTCAGACACGGCTTGGTCTGTCCCGAGGGCGTGCGACCCGCCGGTTCTGGAGGCGGCTTCGGAACAACACGCTTTCGTTGTTCCGAAGGTGCCGAAGAGACGGTGGGGTGGGAGCACGCCCGAGCGTGAGCGGAGCGAACCATTCAACTCAGACACGGCTTGGTCTGTCCCGAGGGCGTGCGACCCGCCGGTTCTGGAGGCGGCTTCGGAACAACACGCTTTCGTTGTTCCGAAGGTGCCGAAGAGACGGTGGGGTGGGAGCACGCCCGAGCGTGAGCGGAGCGAACCATTCAGACACTGTCCTGTTTATGACATGGCCAATAGGTGACAATGCTGCAGATCGCCTCGACAGTGCGCCGGAGCAATGGTTTATTTCTGCCCATACCGGCGCTCAGGCAGGTCGAGCTTCGGAGTACGAAAAGGTCGCATCACCTGCCAGTGTCGGGTTCTCTAAAGGGGGAGAGAACGCGATGGCGGCCTCGGGGATACCGCGCCAGTGGTCGTGAGGATTGCTCACAGCTCCTCACCATCACTGGCGCTGTACCGTTTTCGGGGCCCGACGACGTCGGGCTCGTCGCCGCGAGCGAGCTACCAGGCGTAGTCCTCCGGCGCGGTCTTGTGACCAGGGAAGATCTCGTCGAGCTGCCGCAGGGTGTCGTCGTCGAGCTTCACGTCGACGGCGCGGACGGCGTCGTCCAGCTGGCTCGAGATCCTGCGGACCGATGATCGGCGCGGTGACGGCCGGTTGCCGGAGCAGCCAGGCCAACGCGAGGTCGCCGGGCTCGACGCCGACGTCGGCCGCCAGCTTCTCGTACGCCTCGATCTGGTCGCGGTGTTCGGCGAGCGACTGTCGCGGCTCGGCCCTCCTGCCGGCGTACGCCCGCGTTCTCCTTCTTGATCACGCCGCCCAGCAGGCCGCCCTGCAGAGGTGACCAGGGGATGATGCCCAGTCCGTAGTGCTCGGCGGCCGGGATCACTTCGAGCTCGATGTCTCGGACCATCAGGTTGTACAGCGACTGTTCGCTGACCAGTCCGAGCAGGTTCCGTTCGGCGGCGGCCGCCTGAGCCTGGGCGATGTGCCAACCGGCGAAGTTGCTGCTGCCGGCGTAGATGATCTTGCCCTGCTGGACGGCCACCTCGACGGCCTGCCAGATCTCGTCCCACGGGGTCGCCCGGTCGATGTGGTGGAACTGGTAGAGGTCGACGTAGTCGGTCTGCAGCCGGCGCAGGCTCGCGTCCAGGGCGCGCCGGATGTTGAGCGCTGACAGCTTGCCGCTGTTCGGCCAGCCGTCCATGTCCCCGTAGACCTTGGTGGCCAAGACCGTGCGCTCCCGGCGCCCGCCGCCGCCGGCGAACCAGCGGCCGATGATCTCTTCGGTGTGACCGCGGTGTTCGGCGCCGCCGTACGCATTGGCGGTGTCGAAGAAGTTGATCCCGTGTTCATGGGCCGAGTCCATGATCGTGTGCGCGTCGGACTCGTCGGTCTGTGGACCGAAGTTCATCGTCCCGAGGCACAGGCGGGAGACCTTCAGGCCGGTTCGGCCGAGATGAGTGAACTCCATGGGTTCACCCTGTCATCCTCAGCCGCGGCGTCTCGCTCAGGGCCCGGTGGGCTGTCGCCAGCTGCCGGTAGATCTGGGCGTTGGTCACCACCCGCTCGTACTCGGCGTCGCTCAGCTCACGGCGCACTCGACCCGGAACTCCGGCGACGAGCGATCGGGGCGGGACGTCGGTGCCCTCGAGGATGACGGTGCCGGCGGCGATGAGGGAGCCGGAGCCGATCCGGGCCCCGTTGAGCACGGTGGCGTGCATCCCGATCAGGCAGTCGTCCTCTACCGTGCAGCCGTGCACGACCGCTGCGTGACCCACGCTGACTCCGGAGCCGATCGCGGTCGGGAAGCCGTAGTCGGTGTGGACGACGACGTTGTCCTGCAGGTTGCTGCCCGGCCCGAGGACCACCGAGTCCATGTCGGCACGCACGACCGCGCCGTAGAACACGCTGGCAGTCGTGTTCGATGGTCGCCTGACCGATGATCGTGGCGTTCGGGGCGACCCAGGCGTCTGCGGCGACGGAGGGTTCGGCGCCGTCGAAGGGCAGGAGCATGGGCGGAACCTATCAATCCCCGCGTTGAATGGCAGCGTACGGCTGCCTTTTCGGCCGATGGACAGCCGTACGCTGCCACGCAACCGTGCGCGCCAGGTGGGGCGCCAGCTCGTCGAGAAAGGCAGCGTCGGCGACGGTCCAGTCCGAGGCCTGAGCGCCCCGCGGGATCTCGCGACGGAGAAGCGCTCGGTCACGTCGGCGGGAGCGTACGCCCAACTCGTGACCAGTTGGCCGACGACTCCGTTGTCGAAGCGGAAGAGCACCTGGGCGGAGTCTTCACCCTCGAGAAGGTGTTCCGAGTCGCCCTGCTTACCCGCGGCGGCCGCGTGATGATCACCCGATGTCGTCGTCCCAGACCGCGCGCAACGACGGCCACACCCAGCGACGGGGTCACCGGTCCCGGTCTCCGCCGAGCCTCATCGGTGCCGCCACAGGGCCTCCACTTCTTCGTAGGGATTGTCGAGCCGGTCGATGTTCGGTGTCGAAGCGGAGAACCGGCAGAGCGCGAACGCTGAGCGCAGGCCACGGGAGACTTTCGGAGGACGGATCGCCGACCTGGAGGAAGCGCACCCAGGCGCCGTGCGTCGCCGCCGCCAACCGCTCGGATGCGTGCGAGCCGGCGAGGAACACGAAGTCCGGTGCGTCCACCCGGTCGAACGTGAAGCTGAGCTCCAGCGTGTGGCACGCGCCGAGCTTCCGCTCGTACGCCGGCGACTCCCCAGCCGAATTCGTAGCAGAACACGCGCGCCGCCAGCCAGCTGCTGTGCCCGCGCCAGGTTGATCGTCGGCTTGCGGAAGAACCAATCCGTCGAGGCGGCGCACATCAGCTGGCCGGGCGTGACGTCGGGGTGGTCTCGGCGGTAGCGTCGCAGCCCGCCGGGTCCGAGCTGGTAGGCGGCGGCCGCGATCAGTAGCTGTTGATCACCGATTGTGTCGATGTGGCCGTCGGGGATGACGAAGATCCGCTGCTCGTCGGTGTTGGTTCCCACCAGCAGATCCACGCCGAGCCGAGCAGCCACTTCGGGGTGCGGAGCAGAGCGCCGAGGAGACCAACTCCGTGGCCGGTCGTTCGAGCCGCCTGGGATTGTTGCAGCACGGTGCCGACGGCGCCGACGAGCGTGTACGCCAACGCCAAGACGATGGCGAGCGGCTCCGTGATCGTCACGCTACCTCGCGGCGCTCGATGCCGCGACGGACGGCGACCTCGTGCGCTTGGATGACCTCATGACCGAACAGCAGCAGCGGCAACCCGGAACCGTTGTGGTGGTGGGATCGGCCAACGTCGATCTCACCCTCTCGGTGGACTCACTGCCCCGGGCCGGGGAGACCGTTCTCGCGGACGGGTTGGTGCGCCGCTGTGGTGGCAAGGGGGCCAATCAGGCCGCCGCCGCCGGTCGACTGGGTGCTCGCGTTCGGCTCGTCGCGGCCGTCGGAGTCGACGACGGCAGTGCGGCGGTCCGCGAAGCGGCGTCGGCGGCCGGTGTAGCCGTTGATCACCTGCAGGAAGTGCCGGGCGCGCAGACCGGTTTGGCCGTGATCACGGTGGACCGCCGCGGTGAGAACGTGATCGTGGTCGCTCCGGGGGCCAACGCGGATCTGAGCGTCGAGGCGGCGCGGCTCGGCGTGTCGGACACCGGATCGGCCGACGTGATCATGGTCTCCCTGGAGATCCCGGCGAACACGGCCGGCGCGGCGTTGCGGGGCGCACGGGAGCACGGGGCGACGACCATCCTCAACCCGTCGCCCTTCTCCGCTCGGGTGTCGTCTCTGCTCGGGTGGGTCGACGTGTTGATCATGAACGACGGCGAGGCCGAGAGCCTCGGCGACGGCGTCGCCGAGCACGACCCGGCGATCGTCGTCACCATGGGCGGCGCCGGGGCGCGGGTCCGGATGTCGCGGAGACACGAGTGGACGATGATCAGCGCGCCGGTCGTCGACGTGATCGACACCACCGGCTGCGGGGACGCCTTCGCCGGTGCCGTTGCTGCGGAGGTGGCCGGAGGCGCTGAACTGATTTCCGCCGCCCGGCTGGCCGTGCGCTACGCGGCTCTGGCGGCGACGCGAGCCGGCGCGCAGAGTTCGTACGTCGATCGTGCGACCCTGCTGGCGAGTGAACTCGGCTGACCGTGCCTCGACGGGGCGGACCGCTGAGATGCTCCCCCGCTGAGATGCTGCGCCTCCTCGCGTTGTGATTTCGGCGCCGGTCCGGGTCTATGTCGTTTCCCGTCATGTGGCGGACGGAGCAGCGGTGGAGCGCGATTTCTGCTGCGTGAGCCGTCATGTGATGGCAAACGACAGCGCGAGGGTCGGGGAGTAGCGACGTTTGCGTACGTTTGGGTGCGGCGTCGTGCTGGTGTCGTTTCCCGTCATGTGGCGGACGGAGCAGCGGTGGAGCGCGGTTTCTGCTGCCCGAGCCGTCACATGGCGGGAGACGACATCTGGCGGGCGGGCGGCTGCCTACTGAATGCGTCGCTCAGGAGGGGGTTCGGCCACGGGATTCGTCGTCAGATTTAGGTGACCCTGAGAGTTTCGAGCGACCCGCGGGATTCTTGAGCCAATCTTGAGCACCGCTTAGCTGGCCTCGCAGGGTGCCCTGAGTTCGATGCGACAGGATTCATTTCGCCGGAGCACTTGGGGGAGCGCAACGGCCCGGGGGTTGGGGGACACCCGGTCATCACCAAGGGGGAAGACCATCAGTGCCAGGCATCGAACGCGAACTACAGGTTCGCCTCTCCGGAGCCGAAGCTGGGGGTCAAGAAGCGCCGACACCCATCGGGGGGAGTTCGATGGGTGTGGCGCACTCGATCGTCGGGCAGGTCGGGGTCTGGGGGGAACCCGGCCTGGCCCGGACGAGCGAGGCAGCGGTACCGAGGGGGAGTACCGGTCACGGCACTGGGCTTCGATCCCAGGGCGCCGATTCGACCAGATCTGAGTCGGATGACTCGGACGTCGACGGGGACGGCGCCAGCGAAGGTCAACCCGCTATGGGGAGCGGGTCAGAGGGAGGATCGGTCCCGGTTACGTCAGGAACTCCGGGACCGATCAGCCTCATCGGCGAAGCCGATCCCGACCGACAGTGGCGAGGACGTCCGACGACCCGTCGCGAAGCTCCGGAGGCGCTCATGCGTGACCGGTTCCTGGCCGACTACCTGGATCTGCTCGACGGCCGACTCGCGCCATCCGAGAACACATCGCCACGAAGCACTACGAAGAGGCCCGCATCGCGATGCTGAGCCTCGAGGCGGCCAGCGGCATGCTCGGCGCCAGCGGCTTGGTCGAGCGGCTGCGCGAGCTGCGCGGCGTCGTCGACGTCTGCTCGGCCCCACAACGACTCGCCCTGCTGTCCGGCATCGAGTCCGAGGCGACCCGAGTCCGACACCGCCTCGAATCAGGCGAGTATCCCGAGTTCCCCGGAGTCCGTGCTCTGAGCCGGACCCACCGATCTGCTGCGGCGCCGAGCGCGCTGTCGCTCAGTTCTGCGACTCGGCCAGACGGTAGCCGACGCCGCGTACGGTCTCGATGTAGCGCGGCGAACTGACCGGATCGTTCAGCTTACGGCGCAGGTTGGCCATGTGCACCTCGACGGCGCGGCGGTCGGAGTCGCCGACGTACCCGCTGGAGGAGTGTTCGCCGCGCAGCTCCAACGCCAGCGCGTCCTTGGTGATCACCCGACGGGCACCCTTCCATCAGCGCCAGCAGGAGGTCGAACTCACTGCGGGTGAGCTCCACCGGGGCGCCGTCGATGTCGCACAACCACATGTCGGCGTTGATCCGCAGACCGTTGTGGGTCAGCCAGCCGGCCTCGTCGTCGGCCTCCGGCTCGGACGCCGGCGGTTCCGGCGTCGGTTCGGCGAGCGCCGGCGGTCGGCGTTGCGGGCGAGGCGGCGAGGACCCTGGCGACGGTAGCGGCGCAGCATCGCCTCGATCCGCGCGCGCAGCTCGCGGGGCCGGAACGGCTTGGTCAGGTAGTCGTCCGCCCCGGCGTCCAGGCCCATCAAGGTGTCGATCTCCTCGTTGCGCGCCGACAGCATGATGATGTAGGTGTCGCTGAAGCTCCGGATCCGGCGCGCGACCTCGAATCCGTCGATGCCCGGCAGGCGAGACGTCGAGCGTGGTCAGGATCGGCGCGTGGTCGCGAATGGCCTGGATGCCGTCCGCGCCGGTCTCGGCGGCGAAGCAGTGGAAGCCGGCCTGGTCCAGGATCGCTTCCAGCAGGTGCCGGATGTCGGCGTCATCCTCGATGATGACGGCGATTCGCTCCTGACCCGTCGGCATATGCTCCTACCGTACCTATCCTTCGACTCGCGTTCAGTTCGGCTGGCTGGTCGGGCCACTCGTGGCCGCCGACACGCTTTCTTGGTCGAACCGGACGTAGTAGTAGGTCTGGCTGTCGATCGGCACCACCTCGAGGTCGCCCAGGCGGTGGAGCAGTCGCTGGATGCGGTCGGCGAACCCGAGCTCGGTCGTTGAAGGCGCACAGGTCGTAGGCGCAGATCGCCCGGTCCGCGACCAGCCGCTGCATGGCCAGCCGGAACGTCTGCTCGAGCACGCGAGGGTACCGATTCTCCGGATGCACCAGGCTGAAGCCGAGGTAGTAGATCGCGTCCCGCTCGGCGTAGTCGGGGAAGCGGGCCTGGAAGTACTCCGGGCTGATCCACGGCACCGTCTCCAGGGACTTGGTGATCGTGGTCAGGGCGATCGGGGTGTCCTCGTCGGCCCACGCGACGTACTTCCACACCCGGGCGTCGGTCATCTCGGCGAAGAACTCGGCCTTGGTGCAGGACCTGCCGGGCGGCGGCCCGGGTACGCAACGGCCCGAAGGCCGCCAGGTACAGCCGGTAGAAGGTCTCGGCGTGCTCGTCGTCGATCGCGGTCTCGATCGTGATGTGCACGGGACTCTCGCCGTCCACTCGCGAGGTCCCGGTGTCAGCGCGTGGCTCGCTGAAGGAGGTCATGGCGTCCGACCGGCAGGCCGGAGCGAGAATCGGTCGCCGCCACGACTGACCCGAATGATCATCTCTTGTTGTCGTCCTCCAGTGCGGGTGCAGCCCCCGACTGTTCACCGTTGATGGCCGGCCTGACTCCGGCCAGAAGCGCTACGTTACCTGGCCGGTCGCGCTTCGACCGCAGCCTGGTTCGCCCGGTCGCGTTCCGGCCGGCGGTTCGTACGTCTCCGGATCGAGCAGCGGCTCGGCGTCGAGCTGACCGCCCGGCGGGGTCGCCCGCGGCAGCACGAAGCTGAACCGCGCTCCGCCGCGGCTGATTCTCGGCCCAGATCCGGCCGCCCAGCCGCTCGACCAGACTGCGGCTGATGGCGAGGCCGAGTCCGGTGCCGCCCTTCTCCCGGGCGTCGGAGGAGTCCACCTGCTCGAAGCGGGTGAAGATCGACTCGAGCATGTCCTCCGGGATTCCCCGGCCTTGATCATCGATGCGGAACTCGACGGTGTCGGCGCGGACGAGGGAGCACACCGTCACCTCCCCGCCGGGCGGGGAGAACTTGACGGCGTTGCCGAGCAGGTTGAGCAGGGTCTGCACCACCCGGTCGGCGTCGGTGATCACGACGCCCTCCGCGGTCGGTCTTCGGTGATCATGACGTGGGCCGCTTCGGCGATGATCCGGATCTGATCGATCGCGGCGTCGATCAGCTCCGACGCCGGGAAGTGGCCGATCTCCAGCGGCAGGGTCCCGGACTCGATCCGCTCCAGGTCGAGGATCTGGTCGATCAGGCGGGTCAGCCGCCGGCTGCTGTCCATCGCGATCTCGACCATCCGGGTGGCCGGCGGCGCCAGCTCACCGAGCGCCCCACCGGCCAGCAGCCCCAGCGAGCCGCGGATGGCGGTCAGCGGGGTCCGCAGCTCGTGGCTCACCATCGAGACGAACTCGTTCTTCAGCCGGTCGACCTCGCGGCGTTGGGTGACGTCGCGGAACACGACGACCGCCCCGCGGATGCGCCCGTCCGGCGGCCAGCGGGCTGGCGGTGACCTCGACCGGTATCAGCCGGCCGCTCGG
The DNA here is from genome assembly GCA_963789345.1 of uncultured Actinomycetota bacterium. Lineage (GTDB taxonomy): Bacteria > Actinomycetota > Actinomycetes > Propionibacteriales > Propionibacteriaceae > Microlunatus. Next base: position 50,545 of record CAWBKR010000008.1, read on the forward strand.
CGTCGCGGTAGACGTCCTCGACGCCGCTGATCGCCACGCCCTCGGAGATCACGGCCGTCAGGTAGCACGATCGGCTCATCCACGGCCGGGTCGGAGTCGGCGCCGTCCGGCGTCGTGGTCGTGGAAGAGGGCGTGCGCCTGGTGGCCGAGGATGTCTCGTCGCCGAAAGCCCAGCGCCGTCACGGCGGCCGGGTTGACGAAGGTGACCAGGCCCTGGCTGTCGACCCCGTACACGCCGTCGGCCACCGAGTCGACCAGCAGGTCGGTCTGCTGGGTCACCTCGCGCAACTCGGTGCTGCGTTCGATGACCCGCTGCTCCAGCCCACGCCGGAGCACCTCGTTGTCGAGGGTCAGCAGCGTCTGGCGGGCCGAGACCGCGACCAACACCAGGATCAGCAGAGCGTCCGACGTCGGGCGTCGTGGTGCCGGCGCCCGCCGCGGACAGGTGCAGGAAAGCGGCCGCGATCAAGCATCCCGAACATCACCATGGTGCCGGCGACAGCGGACTGCTCGTGGGAGGGCTCGGTTCCCTCCGGCAGCGGCTTGACCGACCACGAGACGCCCACCGCGAGCAGGGCGTAGCCGGCGATCCAGCCGAGATCCACGACGGTTCCGAACGAGAAGGGGCCCTGCGCTCGCTGCGACGGCGGCGATGCCGTCGGACACCGCGAACAGCGCGAAGGCCGTGGCGGCCATGGCCAGGGTCGGTCGATCCGCACGGTTGCCGCGGATGAACAGCAGCCAGCCGACCGTGGCCAGGATCAGGTCGATGACCGGGATCACCAGCGGGGCGACCCGATCGGCGATCGTCGGGCCGGACTGGTTCAGGATCTGCGGGAACAAGCGTGTCGCTGGCGATCAGCAGCACCGATCCGCCGAGCACGACGCCGTCGAGCACCATCCGGGTCAGGTCGGTTCCGCGCCGCGGGCGTCGCGGGATAGGTGACCAGCCCGGCGACGACGAGCAGCAGGGCGACGATCAAGAAGACGTCGCCCGACCGGCGCCGCGCGTGGCGGCGTCGAACAGACCGGCGGCGGCGACCCAGAGGTTGGCCAGCGGCGCCGGACAGGGCGGCCAGGCAGAACAGCAGCCAGGCGCGCCGGCGACGGCCCGTGCTCGTCCGGTACCGGCGACGGCAGCTCGCCGCCAGGGCCAGCACGGCGGCGACCAGGGCCAGCCCGCTCGCGACCTGTCGAACGCACCATGCGGCAGATCGCTGGTCGAGCACCAGACCGAGCACGAGCAGCGCCGACCGCGGCGACCACCGCAAGGGATCCAGGAGTGCCGGTGCGCCGCGGCTGGGGGAGTCGGCCTGGGGACCGGCATGTCCCTGCATGGAGCGACGCTACCATCGCCGACCGCTACGATACGGCTGCACGACTCTCGGGGATCCGGGCTCGGGGACTCGGGCGCCGGCGTCGACGTGAGGTGGTTGCGGTGCGTGCTCGCAAGGTCCTCGTCGTCGACGACGACGACGTCATCCGAGAGGTCGCCAAGGTCGCTCTCGAGGTGGTCGGTGGCTGGCAGGTGACGACCGCCGTGAACGGCCCGGACGCCAACGAGTTGGCTCGCGCACGAGCGCCCCGACGTCGTGCTGCTCGACGTGATGATGCCCGGCATGGACGGCCCGCGCACCGCCGCGTCTCTGCAGGAGGATCCGCTCACCCGCGACATTCCGGTGATCTTCTTGACCGCCAAGCTCGCCGATCCGGATAGCATGAGCGGCTCAGAGCCGAACCTGGTCGGCGTCATCGCCAAACCGTTCGACCCGATGACCCTGGCCGAGGAGATCTCCGAACTCCTGGGATGGCGCGATTGACGAAGCGAAGCAGGGCCGAGATGGACGGTGACGGCCGCGTCCGGGCCGCCTTGACCTCCATCGGGGCTCACGCCCGGAGGGCGAATCTGGTCCGCGCCGCGCAGCTGGCGCGACGCCTTGGGCAGCCTGGAGGCCGACGCGCTGACCGGACCGCAGCGCGAGGCGGCGGTTCGCTCGGCCCACCAACTCGCCGGTTCGGCCGGCACGTTCGGCCAGGAGCCGGCGTCCCGACCTGGCCAGCTGGTTCGAGCGCTTCTTCTCCGGCCGCGCGTCGCGCGACTCCAGCGAGCTCGGCGCACGCCCGGCGTCAGCTCGACGAGCTGCGGCGCAGCCTGGACGAGCCGCCCGATCTCGACTGAGCGGCCGCCAACCAGCGCTGTCGAGGGATCGTAGCGAGCCGGTCGGCTGGTCGGGTCGGCGCGGTCGTGCGACGGTGCAGCAGCCAGGCCGCCAGGACGCCGCCGACGGCTCCGCCGAGGTGGGCCTGCCAGGACACGCCGGCCGCAGTCGGCAGCACACCCCAGATCAACCCGCCGTAGACGAGCAGCACCAAAACGCCGATCACCACCTGCGAGGTCTGGCGGGACCAGATGCCACGGGCGATCAGGTAGGTCAGCCAGCCGAAGATCAGCCCGCTCGCGCCGAGGACGATGCTGTTGACCGGAGTCAGGAACCAGGCGGCCAGACCCGAAGCGACGATGCTGATCAGCGACGACAGCAGCCAGCGCGCCAGGCCGCCGAGCAGGACCAGGAAGCCCAGCACGGCGAAGGGCAGCGAGTTGCTGATGCAGGTGCTCCCAGCCGCCGTGCAGGAACGGTGCCGTGAAGATCTGCGGCAGGCCGTCGATGTCGCGGGTCTCGATCCCGTACAGGTCGAGCTGAGTTGCCGCTCAGCTGGTCGAAGAACTCCAGCACCCACAGACCCAGCCAGCAGCAGCAGCATGATCAGCGCGGCCGCGCCGACGCTCGGGCTGCGGCGTCGACGTGCTCAGCTGGGTGCTCACCGGATACGACACACCTCCAGCGTGCCTGATCGAGGTCAAGTCGCGAGTCGGATCGGGATCCCCGTGTGTATCTCCGGGCGGCCGGGCGGCTCCGAATACCCGATGACCGATGGCGAGGAGCCGAGAGGCGGCGCCGCAACGGAAGGTACGGACGTGGGGACGAGGGAGTTGGCGAGGCGGGTGCACCCGAGCAGGCGACCCGGCCGACGACGCCGTCTTGATCGCCGAGGCCAACGCGCTCGGACTGGTCAGCGACCGCGAGGTCCGCGAGGGACAGGTACGGATCCGGCCCGCCTCCCGGCGGGGCACCGTGTCTGCGGTGATCGTCCGCGGTCACGAGGTCGGCTACGCCAAGCGCCCGGCCCCTGGCCCGACCGCGTCCAGCCGGTTCGCCCAGGAGCGAGCCGCGATGGCGCAGCTGGGTTCGCTGGATCTGGTTCCCCGCCTGCGCAGCATCTCCGCGGGTGCAACGCCGACGCTCACGACGCTGTGGATGTCGGCTCTGCCGGGATCGAGACTGGATCAGCAGGCCGGAACGATGCCGTGCCTCGCCGACCTCGCCCAGGCCTGGGGTCTGGCGCTGGCCCGGCTGCACACCGAACGCGCCGGCCGACCTCCGCGCCGGCCCGTCGGCCGTGGGTGCTCGCGCGCGGGGACGCGTCCGTCCGCCGGACCGGTCCCGGCTCCGACGCCGACGGCGGCGGTCTTGCGCGCGCTGGCGAGCGACTCGTCGCTGCGCCGCGCCGCGCGGCAGGCCGACGATCGGTGGGGCGAGGCGGGCTGGATCCACGGCGACCTGGCTGCGCGGTCACGTGATCGTGGCCGACGGCGCAGCCGTCCGGGTGCGGTTCGCGGACGTGAGCACCGCCGGCGCCGGCGATCCGGGCTGGGACGTGGCGAGCGCGATGGAGAGCCTCGCCCGGCAGGCCTCGATCTGGCGGGTGTCCGAGCGAGTCCTGAGTGACTACTTCCTCCGCGGTTACCGTCGCGGCGGCGGTCCGGGCCGTGTCGATCCGGAGCTCCGCGCCCTACGGGCGGTTGAGGTCGCCTGGCGGATCGCCAACGGTGAGGATGACCGCCGACTTCGGCGGACGGCCGGCGGACGAGGTGCAACCTGGCTGGATCGGGCGAGGACCTACGCCGGCCGGTCCGGGTCAGCTGGGCTGGGCCGCCTGAGGCGTCGGCGTCAGCCGATCGGCGGTACCCGGACGCTCAGGTGCGACGTCCGCGCCACCTCCGGATAGTATCCGCAGGCTGCGACGCCGACACCCGACGCGCCTCGTGGATGCCGCGGGCCGGCCAACTGGTGCTGGCGTGAGCGAGAGGAAGTGCGCGGCGCCGTACCAGGGGTAACCCGCGCGGCCGCCGGACTCGAGCCGATACCAGAGGTGCGGCCAGACGTCGAGGTCCCAGCTCAGCTCGACCTGCAGCCGACGCCGGACGTTGGTCACGGTGGCCAGCGGAGCAGGGGTTGCCGGAGTCGATCGGAAGTCCGAGAGGTAGGCCGACCGGGTGAGCCGACTCGTCGGCCGAGGGCACCGAACGTAGGTTGACCATCCCGTCCGGCCCGTACGACCGCGGCCACGGCAGGATGTCGTCGTAGGTCGCGTCGGCTGCGTGATTCGGGTCGGGCCGGACCAGCGTCGCTGCGGTGTCGATGCTCGTCTCCGGGCCCAGGAGCGCGGGTCCGAGGATCAGTTGCGAGCCCCACATCACGTCGACGTGTTCCTCGCCGACGTTCTTCACGGTCTCACCGATGGTGACCTCGTCGGCGTTCACCGAAATGATCTTGGTCACCGCGAACGGGGAGCGGAGCAGCCTGGTCTTCAGGATCACCGACGAGCCGGCCTGCTCCCAGTCGAACCAGGCGACCCGGGCCTCACCGTCGAAACCCCACTCGGCGCCGTTCACGACCGCGGAGTCGCCGCCGTTGGGGAAGATGGTCTGCCAGCCGCCCGGCAGGCTGTCGAGCATCAGGCTCTCGGCGTCACCGGTCAGCGGCTGGGCGGCGGCCGGGCGGAGCCCCCACGGCGACCGCCAGAGCAGCTCGGCCTGGTCCTCGAGCCGGACCAAGGAGATCGGCGGTGCCGCCCAGCCCGGGCACGACGTCGAGGCGCAGCTGATCGGACGTGAGGCGGACGATCTCCCGGTCGGCCACCTGCAGCCGCTCCACGTCCGCCACGCTCGGCAAGCCTACGGTGGTCACGCAGGCGATCGCGCAGGCGGCTCAGTCCGGGATCTTGACCGCGGTGACGGAGGAGGAGGAGTCGTCGCTCATCAGCAAGGTGACGTCTCCGCGCGGCAGATCGAACGCGATCGTGCCGCGCACCGAGTCGCCGGCCAGCAGGATGCCGTAGCCCAGCGGAGTGCCCCAGCGTCCGCCGCTGGTCACCTCGAACAGGTCGCCGGCCGCGTCGAACGCCGAGAAGTTCTCCGGTCCGTAGGCGAAGCGTGCCGTTGCGGCAGACCAGTTCCACTTCGACGTGCAGATAGCTCCCGAACGCCGGACGTCGCACGCCGCTCGCCGACCAGAGCCGATTGGTCACGATGAGGACTCCGTCGGCGTCCGCCGTCGACGAACTCCATCCGGTCCGCTCGATTCGGCGTCGCGGATACCGGGCTGGCGGGCACCCGGCTCGCCACCGGGCGGCTGTCCTCGCGCGCTGTGATCACGCTGGCGACGGTCACCACGAGGCCGACCAGGAGCACGGCGGTCGCGGTCAGGATCGCCGACCAGCGGTTCGTACGCGGTCGTCGGTGGCTGGTCGCCGACTGCGGGGGACCGCTCGCCGACGAGTGAACCGTGTTCGCCTCGGTGCGTTCGTCCTGGGACGGTTCGCCGCCGGCGAGTGGTGCGCCGAACGTGTGGGTGAGCGAGGGAGGCGTGAACGAGGGACCGTGGGGCTCCGAGCCCATCCCCGCTCGCTCGTCCATCTGGTCACGGTACTCCCCGGAGACCCGCTCGGGGGCCCCGGAGCCGAAGGGCTGCACGCGGGGTAGCGGCTGATCCACAGGGCGGCCCGAACACGTCCGCTCGTCCACAACCCAGCTCCGTGAGCGAACGAGATGGCCGTTTCTCCACAGAATCCGGACATGACGCGGAACAGACTGAAGAGACAACGAAGATCCCGGCGGAGCTCGGCTGTCGACCTGCCCCGGTTGCGGATCACCCGACCCGAGGACTTCATCGCGATCGTGCCCTACCTGCTGGGCTTCCACCCGACCGAGTCGGTCGTCGCGCTCTTCTTCGATCGTGGTCGGGTCCGGCTCACGGCCCGGGTCGACCTTCCCGGCCCGCCGGCGGTGGGCGACCTGGTCGAACAGATCGCCTCGCTCGGCCGTCAGGCGCGCGCCGCGTCGGTGGTCCTGCTCGTCTACAGCAGCCGCGTCGAAAGCCGCGCCGTCTTGGAGCGCTTGGTGGTCGAGAGCGGCCTCGAGCCGCTGGAGGCCCTCTTGGTCACCCCCGAACGCTGGTGGTCGGTGATCTGCGCGGGTACCTGCTGCCCGGCGGACGGCACGCCGTACGACCTCTCCGGCCACCCGCTCTGCGCCGAGGCGGTGCTCGCCGGCCTCAACGCCGTGGCCGACCGCAACCTCGTCGAGGCCATGGTGGCCGGTCCCGGGCCGGCGGACGTGGCCGAGCTCGACGAGCTGGCGGCCGAGGCCGTTCTCGGACTGGTCGGCGTCGACCGGGTGTCGCGCAAGCGGCGGATGCAGACCCTGGTGACCGGATCGTTGACCGACCCGGCCGCACTCTCCGACGCGGACTGCGCCGAGCTCGCGGCCTTGTGCCTGGACCTCGGCGTCCGCGACGTGGCCTGGGCGCTGATGAGTCGCGACGACGCCGCCGACGCACCTGAGCCTGTGGCACCGGGTGCTCTCGCGCACCGTCGACGACCTCGCCTCGGCACCTCTTGGTCTGGTGGCCATGGCGGCCTGGATCTCGGGTAACGGCGCACTGCTCAACTGCTGCATCGCCCGACTGGAGGAGCTCGACCCGGACTACGGTCTGCTCGAGATCTGCCGGGACATCAGCTGGCGAGCCGTCCACCCGTCGCTCTGGGACGCCATGTCGGCAGAGATGCGTACGGATCCGGAGCTCCTGGTCGGGTGATGGGCCGCCCGCCCACCCCCGGCATTAGGTTGTTCGCTATGGATCAAGGGCGGAAGCGCTTCGTGGTGTGCGGCGAGACGTTGATCGACCTGGTGCGGAGCCGACGAGGCCGAGCGACACATTCAGCTCGACCTGGCTGGCGCTGTCGGCCGGTGGGCCGATGAACAGCGCGGTGGCGCTGGGCGAGCTCGGCACCGACACCCACTTCCTGGGGCGACTGTCGACGCGACGCGTTCGGCCAGCAGCTGCGGGGCCACATCGAGGAGGCGGGCGTGTCCTTGGACCTGGCGACCGAGTCGTCCCAGGCCACCTCGATCGCGGTGGTGAGCCTGGACGCGGAGGGCGGGGCGAGCTACACGTTCCACTTCGCCGACACCGCGAACTTCGGCTGGCAGTTCGAGGATCTGCCCGATCTGGTCGCCCGACGACTGGCTGCACATCGCCTCGCTGGCCTGCGTGGTCAGCCCCGGCGGGGACGTGCTGCTGGACTGGGCCAACGAGCTGCCCTGTCGGCATCTCGTACGACATCAACGTCCGGCCGTCGGTGATCTCCGACCCGGAGGTCTACTGGGAGAAGGTGCGGCCGTGGCTCCGAGCCGTGGCCAGCAACCGGGGCATCCTCAAGGCGAGTGACGTCGACGTCGGCTTCCTGGCCGAGACCGCCGGTGTGTCCGCGGATCCGGTCGAGGCGATGGGCACCTGGGTCGAGCAGTACGGCTACGCGGTGGGAGTCGTCACCCTCGGTGCGGAGGGGGCGGCCACGGTTGAGCCCGACGGCACGCGGACGATGGTGAAGAGCTTCCCGACGACGGTGGTCGACACGGTCGGCGCCGGCGACACGTTCATGGCCGGGTTTCCTCGACGCCTACGTCGGTCAGCAGCACGGAGGTGGAGGCGGCGCTGACCCGCGGGGTCGCCGCAGCGTCGATCGTGTGCTCGCGGCGGGGTGCCCAACCGCCCGACGGCCGCCGAGGTGGATGAGCTGGTCGCGACCCGATCCTGAGCTGAGTCTGGTCTCGGGGCCGATCTCAGTCGGCGGGGCCGGCGGCCGCCGCGAGGGCCTCGAATGGCTTGGTCGGCACGCTGATCGGTGAGCTGACGTGCCGTCGATCTCGGTCAGGTAGAAGGTGTCGATGGCCTGCCCGGCGAGGGTGGAGATGTGGGCCGAGCGCACCGAGAGCTGCACCTCCGCCAGCGACCGCCCGAGAGCGTAGAGGAGGCCGCTGCGGTCGCCGGCCCGCAGTTCGATCACCGCCGCCGTCTCGCTGGCGTCACGGATCTCCTCCACGAACGGCTGCGCGGGTCGGCCGGCCTGGGCCCGGGCCTCGCGCCGCCGCACCGCCTGCAGGACCGACGGGGTCGCCCGCCTCGAGCCGTTCCATCTGCTGGACGAGGAACGCCGCGTCCGGCAGGTCGGCGGCCAGCTGCTTGTCCACCCGCCAGGTGTTGACGGCGACCCCCTCGACGGTGTGCACCACGGCCGAGCGGACCGAGACGGCGTGCGCCGACAGGAGCCCGGCGGTCTCACTGAACAGCCCGAGCCGGTCGCGGGCGGCGATGACCAGCTGCATGCCGCCGGCCTTGGACTCGAACCGCACCCGCGGCTTGCCGTCCAGCCGGACGGACCGGGCCAGGCCCAGGTCGACCAGGTCGGTCGCGATCGCCTCGCGGTCCTCGCCGATCAGCTGGCTCTCGGCCCGGTCGGCCAGCGCGTTGATCAGCTGTGCCCGCCACGGGCGACCAGGCGGCGGGACCGGCCGCGCGGGAGTCGGCCTCGGTCAGGTCGGCGCAGCAGGTTGAGGGTCTCCAGCCGGCCGTCGACCGCGTCGACCAGGGCGGCCAGCGTGGCCGGATCGGCGTGGTCGCGACGGGTGGCCAGCTCGGCCAGGGTCAGATGGTGCCGGACCAGCCGCTCGACCAGCGCGACGTCGGCCTCGGCCAGACCCATGGTCTCGGCCACCCGTCGGGCGATCGGGGCGCCGACCTCGGCGTGGTTCGCGCCCGGCGCCGGGCACCTTGCCGATGTCGTGCAGCAAGGCAGGCCAGCAACAACAGGTCGGGTCGCTCGACCTGGGTCAGGTCCTTGCCCACCTCGGCGGCGCACTGCACCGAGTGCCGGTCGACGGTGTGCCGGTGGATCGGATTGTGCTGCGGCTGGGCGCTGATCCTGGCCCAGTCCGGGATCCACCGCACGATGCAGCCGGCGAGGTCGAGTGACTCCCAGACCGGCAGCAGGGCCGGTCCGGTCGACAGCAGGCCGTAGAACGCGTCCCGCGCCTCCTCCGGCCACGGCGTCGGGATGGGCGGCGCGTGGGCGCCGAGGTTGTCGGCGGTGACGGGGGAGAGCACGAGCCCGCGCTGGGCGGCGAGAGCTCCGGCCCGCAGGCCGAGCAGCGGCTCGGCGGGCCGGGCCAGCCGGCCCAGACCCACCTCGCCCTGGTGGACGATCAGGCCGTGCGGCGCCTGCTCGTAGACCGGCCTGCGTTCCCGCCGGACGAAGGACAGGACGCGTCGCTCGGGGACGATCGCCTGCCGGGCCGCGCGGGAGGTGATGTCGACCGCGTGCCCGATGCGGCGGGCCGCCAGGCTGATCTCCCGCCGCAGGTCGTCGGTCTCGGCGAACCCCAGGAGCCGGGCGACGTCGTCGACCTCGGCGGCCAGCAGGCGATCCAGGGTCCGGCCCGAGGTGACGTGCAGCGCGTCGCGGACGTCCAGCATGCGCTCGTACGGGTCGTGGACGCCGGTATGCGGCCGGTCGGTCAGCCAGGTCGCCGCGAGCGCCCGGAGCATGATCATGTCCCGCAGCCCGCCACGGGCCTCCTTGAGGTCCGGCTCCAGCAGATAGGCGGCGTCGCCGGCCGTCGCGTGCCGCTCCTCGAGGGCACTCGAGCAGTTCGGGGAGCCGCTTGCGGGCGTTGTTGCGCCAGGCGCCGAACAGGGCGCTGCGGGCCGCCGCCACCAGGTCGCGGTCGCCGCTGATCAACCGGAGATCCAACAACCCGACGCCGGCGCTCAGCTCCCGACCGGCGACGTCGGCACACTCGGCCGGCGTACGCACCGAGTGATCCATCCGGATCCGCGCGTCCCACAGGGGATACCAGAACTGCTCGGCCAAGGCGTTGATGCGGGCACGGTTCCTGCCGTCGTGCAGCAGCACCAGATCGATGTCGGACCGCGGACCGAGCTCACGCCGGGCCAGGCTGCCGACGCAGGCCAGGGCGACCCCGCTTCCCGGGCCACCGGCGGTGGCGTACAGCTCCCGCAAGGCCGATTCGACGCATTCGGTCATACAACGCCGACGATCCGGCCCGTACGTGGTTTCCCACGAGGACCGGATCGCGACGTTGAGGCGCTCGCTGGTTAGGTCACGCTTCAGAGCGCGTCCAGCCCGCGCTCACCCGTTCGCACGCGAACGATGTCGTCCACGGGAACGGACCAGACCTTGCCGTCACCGATTCGGCCGGTCCGGGCGCTCTTGACCAGGACGTCGATGATGTCTTTGACATCCTCGTCGTCCACGAGCACCTCAAGTCTCACCTTCGGAACCAGGTCGACGGTGTACTCAGCGCCCCGGTAGACCTCGGTGTGGCCTCGCTGGCGACCGAAGCCCTGGGCTTCGCTGACCGTCATCCCTTCGACGCCGAACGACTCCAGCGCCGTTTTCACTTCGTCCAACATGTGGGGCTTGATGATCGCGGTCACGAGCTTCATGCCTTCACCTCCTGATCATGATTGTCGTCCGCATCGCTGTCGGACTTGGCCGCGCCGCCGAAGGAGACTCCGCGCCCGATCGCGCCGAGGGGGGTGAGATCGTAGCCGGTCTCGGCGTGCTCGGTGCTCGTCGATGCCTTCGCATCTCGTCGTCCTCGTTGAGCCGGAAGCCGATGGTCTTCTGCAGGAGGAAGCCGATCCCCAGGGTGAGGACGAAGCTGAAGATCAGCACCGCGAAGGCACCCACGGCCTGCCGCCAGAGCTGGTCGACGCCGCCGCCGTAGAACAGGCCGTTGACGCCCGCCGGGGCCGCCTCGGTGGCCAGGAAGCCGATGGCCAGGGTGCCCCAGAGGCCACCGACCAGGTGCACGCCGACGACGTCGAGCGAGTCGTCGTAGTTGAGCTTGTACTTCAGGCCGACGGCCAGGGCGCAGAGCACGCCGGCGACCAGGCCGAGGATGATCGCGCCGATCGGGCTGACCGAGTTGGCGGCCGGCGTGATGGCCACCAGACCGGCGACCACGCCGGAGGCGGCACCCAGCGAGGTGGGGTGACCGTCGCGGAATCGCTCGGTGATGCAGCCAGCCCAGGGTGGCGGCGCCGGTGGCGACCAGCGTGTTGACGAAGGCCACCGCGGCGGTGTTGCCCGCCGAGACGGCGGAGCCGGCGTTGAAGCCGAACCAGCCGAACCACAGCAGACCGGCCCCGAGCATCACCAGGGTCAGGTTGTGCGGCCGCATCGGGTCCCGCTTCCAGCCGATCCGGCGACCCAGCACGATGGCCAGGGCCAGACCCGCCGCACCGGCGTTGATGTGCACCGCGGTGCCGCCGGCGAAGTCGAGCGCCTTCAGGTTGTTGGCGATCCAGCCGCCGACGTGGGTGACCACGTCGTTGTCGTCGGTCAGGGTGAAGTCGAAGACCCAGTGCGCGACCGGGAAGTAGACGATGGAGGCCCAGATGCCGGAGAAGATCAGCCAGGTGCCGAACTTGGCCCGGTCGGCGATGGCGCCGGAGATCAGGGCGACGGTGATGATCGCGAACACGGCCTGGAAGGCGACGAAGGCCATCGCCGGGTAGGTGGTGTCGGCGTCGGCCATCAGACCGGCGAGGCCGAGGAACTCGGCCGGGTTGCCGAGCAGGCCGTAGCCGATGTCGTTGCCGAAGGCGAAGGAGTAGCCGTAGAGCACCCAGAGGACGGAGATGAGCGCCAGCGCGCCGAAGCTCATCATCATCATGTTGAGGACGCTCTTGGCGCGGACCATGCCGCCGTAGAAGAGCGCCAGGCCCGGTGTCATCAGCAACACCAGCGCCGCCGAGGTCAGCATCCAGGCGGTGTCGCCTGAATTGAGTTCGAGTGGTGTCATGCTTCTTCTTTCGGTGAAGGAGACTGGACGGTGTGAGTGGCCCCGCCGCGGCTGGATCCGGTGGACGCGCAGGGTTACGCAGAACTCTGCAAGGTCTGTGTTGCGCAAAAGGCGCTGCCCGTTACGAGCACATGACAATCCGCCGGCCTTTTGTGACGGCCGTGTTTCTCGACCTCGCGGCGCGGCCCCCGGCGGGTGCGGCCGCTGTGAGCTGGCCGCTGCTGCCTTACCACGGCCTCACTCACCTCCAGGCGCACCCTTTCGTCGCTAGTTGCACCCTCACATGAGGGTGCAACTGCCGACGAAAGGGTGCGCCTGAAGAGTGGGGGGTGGTGAGGAGGAGTCAGTCGCCGAGCGGCGGCCTGGCGGGCCTCCCAGGCGGAGGCCACCATCTGGTCGACGCGTGTGCCGCATCTCCCAGGCCAGGTCGCGCTCGGCCAGTTCGCCGGTCGCCACGATCTGCGCCGGATCGCCCGGCCGGCGCGGGTGGATCTCCGGGGTGAAGTCGATCTCGGTGACCCGGGCGACGGCGTCCATGATCTCGCGCACCGACAGGCCGGTGCCGCTGCCCAGGTTGTAGACCGGCTCCAGGTCCCGGCCCGTCGGCGAGCGCCTTGCGCGGCCGTGACGTGGGAGGCCGCCAGATCGGAGACGTGGATGTAGTCGCGGACGCAGGTCCCGTCGCGGGTCGGGTAGTCGTCGCCGTTGATGTACGGGGTCTTCCCGGCGACGAGTTGGTCGAAGACGATCGGAAACAGGTTGTGCGGGCTGGTGTCGCGGAGGTCCGGGTAGCCCGAGCCGACCACGTTGAAGTAGCGCAGCGAGGTGTGGGCCAGCGGCGCCGCTCGGGCCTGGTCGCGCAGCAGCCACTCGCCGATCAGCTTCGACTCCCCGTACGGGGATTCGGGTCGGGTCGGCGTGTCTTCGGTGACCAGGTCGACGTCGGGGGTCCCGAAGACCGCCGCACTGGAGGAGAACACGATCTTGTCGACGCCGGCGCCGGCCATCGCCTCGAGCAGCGCGACCATGCCGGTGACGTTCTCGGTGTAGGTGTGCAGCGGCCGGCGTGACCGAAACGCCGGCGTACTTGAAGCCGGCCAGATGCACGACGCCGCGGATCTCGTGGCCGCCGAAGATGTGCCGGAGCAGATCCTCGTTGCCGACGCTGCCGCGGTAGAAGGGCACGTCGCGTTCCACGAACTCGCGGTGCCCGCTCGACAGGTCGTCGATCACCACCGGCGGGATGCCTCGGCCGCGAAGGCACGGACGACGTGCGATCCGATGTAGCCCGCTCCGCCGGTCACCAGCCAGCTCACGTGCGCCACCTCGGATCGCCGGCAGACCTCACGCGCTCGACTCTACGGCCCGCCTCGATGCGCCGGACAGGGGTGCGCACCCGCGAGGATCCGGTGAGATGGAGTGAGAGCGAATTCACTCTTGACTTATATAAGCACAAGCTGAATCATAGGTTCTCAACCACGAGAGGAGCGACAAGCATGGATGTATCGGGACAGGCGGCCCGGGTTCGGCGCGCGGTGCGGGCGGACGAGCGCGACGGCGAGCCGACGCGGGTGGTGGTGGCCACTCAGGAGTATCCGGCGGGCATCGACGACGTCTGGGACGCCGTGACCAACCCCGAGCGGCTGCCGCGCTGGTTCCTGCCGGTGACCGGCGAATCTGACCGTCGGTGGTCGTTACCAGTTCGAGGGCAACGCGGGCGGCGAGGTCCTGGCCTGCGACAAGCCGGAACGCGCGCTGGTGACCTGGGAGTTCGGCGGCGGGATCAGCTGGCTGGAACTGCGGCTCACCGATCTCGGCGATCGGACCCGGCTGCGGCTGGAGCACGTCGCGCCGCTGGTGGACCAGTGGTTCGAGTACGGACCCGGAGCGGTCGGCGTCGGCTGGGACCTGTCCTTCCTCGGACTGGCCAATCACCTGGCCGGCGGTCCGGACGTCACGCCGGGCACGGAGATGGAGCTGATCTCCTCCCCGGAGGGCCGGCAGTTCGTCGAGGACACCAGCGCCGCGTGGGCCGACGCGAACATCGCCGCCGGTACGGAGCCGGCGGACGCCCGGGCGGCCCAGGACAAGGTGACCGCCTTCTACACCGGCGGGTGAGGAGTGCACCCGTTCGAGGTGCTGGCCGACCCGGTGCGCCGACGGATCCTGGAGATCCTGGGGCCGGGGGAGGTCAGTGCCGGCGGGATCGGTCAGCTCATCGGCGCGCGAGTTCGGCATCTCGCAGCCGGCGGTCTCCCAGCACCTGAAGGTGCTCCGCGAGACCGGGTTGGCCGTGGTCCGGACGCGAGGCGACCCAGCGGCTACTACCGGGTCGACCCCGAGGCCGTGGCGGAGGCCGGCTCCTGGTTCGATCAGTTCGCCGATCCGTTCCGGCAGCCGCTGGACGCGCTGGCCACGGAACTCGCCCGCGGCCGGCGGTCGCCGTACGCGCGCCGACGGAAAGCTCCGGCCACCATGAGGCGGCGGGCTGATCGCCGACCCGTCACATCAACGGCGTTTTCGGCGGCGTGTCGTCGCAGTTCTGACGGGTCGGCCATCGGTGTGACGTCCGGACTCGGACGGTAAGCCAGCTGTTCGGCCGGCTCGGTTGCGCTACCCTTGCGGACATGCATCGCGTCGTGCTCCTTACCTAGCCGCGCAGAACATCTGCGCGGCAGCCCCTCGTGCCCGAGCGTCGGCACCCCGAGGGGCTTTTTCATGCCCGTCGCTGAAGGCGGGGCTGCGGGCGAGGTGAGCAGGGAGCGCGACACCGAGGGAGACAAGAGATGACAGACCAGGCGATGAGGACGCGACGAGGACGACGCTCGCGGACGCAGCGCGACCTACGACGCCGTCGCCGCCCAGGAGCGCTGGCAGGCGTTCTGGGAGGAGGACAAGACCTTCGCACCGGCCGACGACGGGCGCAGCGAGCGGCGCTACGTGCTCGACATGTTCCCGTACCCCTCCGGCGATCTGCACATGGGTCACGCCGAGGCCTTCGTGATGGCTGACGTCGTGGCCCGTTACTGGCGGCTGCGCGGCTACGACGTGATGCATCCGATCGGCTGGGACTCCTTCGGGCTGAACGCGGAGAACGCGGCGATCCAGCGCAACATCAACCCGGCCGACTGGACCTACGCCAACATCGAGACCCAGGCCCGGTCGTTCCGCCGCTACGGCCTGAGCTTCGACTGGACGCGGCGGCTGCACACCTCCGATCCGGAGTACTACCGCTGGACGCAGTGGCTGTTCCTGCGCTTCCGCGAGCGCGGTCTGGCCTACCGCAAGGGCGGCTGGGTGAACTGGTGCCCGCAGGACCAGACCGTGCTGGCCAACGAGCAGGTGGTCGCCGGGCTGTGCGAGCGCTGCGGCTCCGTCGTGACCAAGCGCCAGCTGACCCAGTGGTACTTCAAGATCACCGACTACGCCCAGCGCCTGCTGGACGACATGGACGAGCTGTCCGGGGCTGGCCCGAGCGGGTCCTGACCATGCAGCGCAACTGGATCGGCCGGTCCGAGGGCGCCTACGTCGACTTCCGGATCGAGGGGCGCGACGAGCCCGTCCGGGTGTTCACGACCCGGCCCGACACCCTGTACGGCGCCACCTTCTTCGTGGTCGCGCCCGAGGCGCCGCTGGCCGCCGAGATCGTCACCGACGACCGCCGGGCGGAGTTCGAGGCGTACCTGGAGAAGACCAAGCAGGCCACCGAGATCGAGCGGCAGTCCACCGAGCGCGAGAAGACCGGCGTCTTCCTGGGCGTGCACGCGATCAACCCGGTCAACGGCGAACCGATCCCCGTCTTCGCCGCCGACTACGTGCTGGCCGAGTACGGCACCGGCGCGATCATGGCCGTGCCGGCTCATGATCAACGCGACCTGGACTTCGCCCGCGCCTTCGACGCTGCCGGTGCGTCACGGTGGTGGACACCGGCGAGCCGGACCCCGCCGAGACCGGAGTCGCGACGCCCGGGCGACGGCCGCTACGTCAACTCCGCCGAGCTGAACGGCCTGACCGACAAGGCGGCCGGCGTCGCCAAGATCATCGCGCGGCTGGAGGCCGAGGGCGATCGGCGAGGGCGCGACCATCTTCCGGCTGCGGGACTGGCTGCTGAGCCGGCAACGCTACTGGGGCTGCCCCGATCCCGATCATCCACTGCGAGCGATGTGGGGAGGTGCCGGTGCCCGATGACCAACTGCCCGTGGAACTGCCCCGTCTGACGGGCACCGATCTCGCCCCCAAGGGAACCTCGCCGCTGGCGGCGGCCACGGACTGGGTCAACGTGTCGTGCCCGTCCTGCGCCGGTCCGGCCCGGCGCGACACCGACACCATGGACACCTTCGTCGACTCGTCCTGGTACTTCTTCCGCTACTGCTCGCCCGGCTACCGTGGCGGGCCCGTTCAACCCGGTCGACGTCGAGCGCTGGATGCCGGTCGACCAGTACGTCGGCGGCGTCGAGCACGCGATCCTGCACCTGCTGTACATGCGGTTCTTCACCAAGGTGCTGTACGACATGGGCATGATCAGCTTCGTCGAGCCGATGCGGCGGCTGCTGAACCAGGGCCAGGTGATCAACCAGGGCAAGGCGATGAGCAAGTCGCTGGGCAACGGGGTGGATCTGGGCGTACCAGATCGACCGGTTCGGCGTCGACGCCATCCGGCTGACCGTGGTCTTCGCCGGGCCGCCGGAGGAGGACATCGACTGGGCCGACCTGTCCCCGGCCGGGTCGCTGCGGTTCCTGCAGCGGGCCTACCGGCTGGCCGTCGAGGTCGAGGCGCACCGGTCGGCGCCGATCCAGCGACCGGGGATCCGGGGCTGCGGCGGGAGACCCACCGCCTGCTGGCCGACATCGAGCACTGCCTGGACACCGAGCGGTTCAACGTGGCGGTGGCCCGGATCATGGAGCTGGTCAACGCCGCCCGGCGGGTCATCGACTCCGGAGCCGGTGCGGGCGATCCGGCGGTGCGGGAGGCCGCCGAGGTCGTCGCGGTCAGCCTTGAGCCTGGTGTCGCCGTACGTCGCCGAGGAGATGTGGGAGCAGCTGGGCCACGCGCCCTCGGTCGCCAACGCCGACTGGCCGGCGGTCGACACAGTCGCTGCTGGTCACCGAGGCGGTCACCTGCGTGGTCCAGGTGCAGGGCAAGGTCCGGGCCCGGCTGCAGGTGCCGCCGGGCATCGGCGAGGACGAACTGCGCTCCCTGGCCCTGGCCGACGAGGCCGTCGCCCGGGCCCTGAACGGCCGGCCGGTCGCCAAGGTCATCGTCCGGGCGCCCAAGCTGGTCAGCGTCGTCCCGGCCTGAGCCACCCGTCACATCTCGGCGCTTCGACGGCGTGTCGCGCGGCTCGGCGACCGGAAGAGGGCGCTCAGGCGTACCGGCCAGGCTGACCTGCAGCCGAAGTGGTCGGTCCCGCCGACCCGGAACGTGCCCGACCGCCGTCGCCGTCAGCCGAGAGTTGATCAGACGTGGTCGATCGGGATCAGCGGCGGGATCCGGCCGATTGGCCGGGTAGGTCGGCAGCCAGCCGGCGCCGGCGACGTCGGTGGCGCTGCGCAGCCCGTCGCCGACGCAGGGCCATCATCGGCCCGTGGTCGTCGATGGCGTTGAAGTCACCGGCCAGGATCAGCGGCAGGCCCGCACGCTGGCGGCGGCCACCGCCCGGAGCTGGGCGTGCTCCCTGGCCCAGTCGTTGTCCGCCGCAGTACGGATTGCAGGGATGGACGGCCAGGATCCGGACCGGACCCACCTCGGGCACGTCCGCGGTGGCCGCCCACTGCTGGAAGGAGGAGCGGGGCAGGGCTTCGCTGTCGCTGAGCGGGAACCGGGAGTAGATCACCGACCCCGTGGAGCCGTCCTCGGTCGAGCCCGGCGACGTAGCGGAAGCGCTCGCTCCACCCGTAGCGCTCGAGCCGGGCCACCCCCGCCGGGGTGGCCTCGACCAGCACCACGATGTCGGCTCGCTGCGCCTGCCGGGCCAGGCCGGCCGGGTCGGCCGTTCCGTTGCAGCATGTTCAGGCTGATCAGGGTGAAGGGTGGCGTGGTGGCCGGCCGCCGGTCCGGCACGAACATTCCGGCACCACGGCTGGAGAGCTGGTAGATCAGACCGGCCAGGCACACCGCGACGATCACGATCAGTGCCGGCCGGCCACCGCGTGCCCGGAGCAGCGCGATCGAGCAGGAAGCGGTGCGGCCACCAGGTAGCCGAACAGGCCGTACGGGATGAAGGACGCCAGCAGGGCAGGTCCGTCGTCGGTGGGCGGAAAGAGCCGGAGGGCCGTGGCCGCCAGCCCCGGCAGCAGCGCCAGCAGCCCGAGCGTCACGAGCAGCGGTTGGAATCGGCGCACCGGGGCGACGCTGTCCCAGGTTCGCGAGCGGTTCGCCGTCGTGGTCACGGATCAAGGGTGCCGGATGAGGAAAAGGTCTCAGCCGGGAGATCGGAAGGTCATGAGCTGCGCCGAGGCGCCGTCGGGTTGGGCCGCACCATCTGTCAGCTCGCGCGGGTACGGCGGGTACTCCGAGTCTCGCCGCTCGTCGGTGGTGTGGAAGCCCCGACGGCGGTAGAACGCGCGGGCGGCCTCGTTCTCGACCAGGACCCACAGCTGGCCGCGGACTCCGCGCCGCTGTCGAAGATCTCCTCGATCGCGTACTCCAGCAGCAACGAGCCGTAGCCGCGCCGAGCCTGCTGCGGCACGATCGCGAGGTGCCGGAGCGTTCCGGCGCTCTCGTAGGCCACCAAGCCGATCGGAGTCTCGAACAGATCGAGGATCCGCACGTGCATCATCCGATCCCGCAGGCGCCGACGCCACCGCCTCCGGACGGCCGCCGTGGGGTAGGGATAGTCGTCGGCGGGGAAGACGTGGCCGAGCGCCGCTTTGCTGGCCGAACGCTCCAGGCGGGTCAGCAGTCCGTGCTCGTGCCATCGCGCGCGGCGGATCCGGATCCCGGTTTCCTCGTCCTCCAGCGGAGGGTCGTAGGAGTCCTGGAGGTCGCACAGCTGCTCGACGATCCGATCGGCCCGGGTCCGGCGTCCCCGTCGGGTCGCCCAGCGGGACTTCTGGACGCACCACGCCTCGGCCGCATCCTGCTCGGAGCCGATCGACCAGACCGTTCTCGCCCGGGGCCAAGCACGGTGATCTCCGACCAGCCGAACCGGACGCGCCGACCGGGGTTGCGGACCGTGACGCCGGCCGGGTCGGCCCGCAGGCTCGGGTGCAGGCCGAAGCGCCACCCGTAGATCAGCGCGACGACGGCCAGGATCGTCAAGAAGACCGGGAACGCCGGGGCTCTGCTCGCGCAGCAGGACCAGGTAGGCCAGGACCGGTACGCAGATGCCGGCGGCCAGGCAGAACAGGCCCACCACCGCCAGGGTCGCGGGTGCCGCCCGCCAGACCCGGCGCGGGGACTTGGCCATCACTTCTCCTCGCGAGCCGCCGTCTGCGCCCCGACGCCAACGGCGTTTTTCCGAGCCCGCCGGAGTCGCTGCTCCGCGTCGCCGAATCATCGGTGACGCCCTACTCTGACCCACATGTCCGATCTGCAGGGGCCGGGCGTCGCAGTGCTCACCGACTCTACGGCGTCCCTGCCGCCCGGCCAGGCCGACCAGACCGCAGATCGAGATCATCGCGTTGCAGGTGGTGCTCGACGGCGTCAGTGCGCCCGAGGGTCGCTCCGGCGTCACCGGCTCCGACGTGGCGGCCGCCCTCCGCGCCGGCAAGACGGTGACGACCTCTCGTCCGCACCCCGAGGCGTTCGCGAACGCCTACCGCGAGGTGGCCGAACAAGGCGCCAGGGCGGCCGTCTCGGTGCATCTGAGCGGCGCCATCTCCGGGCACCTACGACGCGGCCGTACGCGCCGCTCGGACGGCTCCGATCCCGGTCACCGTGCTGGACAGCCGGACGCTGGCCATGGCCCTGGGCTTCGCCGTCCTGCGCGGGTGCCGAGGCGGCGGCCGGCGGAGCCTCGGTCGCCGAGGTCGGCGACGTGATCCGGCGCCAGGCCGGCGCCGTCGGTCGCCTACTTCTCCGTCGATTCGCTGGAGTACCTGCGCCGGGGCGGCCGGATCGGCGCCGCCCAGGCGCTGCATCGGTTCGGCGCTCGCCGTCAAGCCGTTGCTGACCGTGGCCGACGGCGTCGTACGCCCGTACGAACGGGTGCGGACCCGGGCCAAGGCCGTCAGCCGGCTCGAGGACCTGGCCGTCGCCGCCTGCGTCGCGGCGCTGGATGGCGGGCAGTCGGTTCGCGTGGCCGTTCACCATCTGGACGATCGCCGACGCAGGCCGCGAGCTGGCGCAACGTCTCGTCCTCCGCCTGCGCGAGCGCGGCGTCGATCCGCAGATCGTGGTGTCGGAGGTCAGTGCGGTCCTCGGCGTCCACGTCGGTCCCGGCACGTTGGGTGTGGTGGTCTCCCCGGTCGTCGACCTGTCGCTAGCGGCGCTGGTTGCTCCCCAGCCGCGCGGTCGACCGGCGACTGTCCGGATATCCACAGCTGGTCCAGGCAGCCGCCCTGCCGCAGTCCGGCATGGCGCTCCTTATCGTCGAGGCGTGAGGAGAAGGGATCGGGTCGACCCGGAGCTCGCTCGGCTGGTCGAGCAGCGGCTGGAGCGACTGCTGGCCGAGCGCGGTACGCGTCGGCGGCCGGCGCCGGTCGCCCGGAGATACCGGAGCCCGAACCCATCGACCGAGGTAGGAACCGCGTGGTCGACGAGCCTCGCCGCGCGGCGGCACGGAGGCACTTCGGCGGTAGACACGGTCGACACCACTCGCCGCTGGCCCACCTTCACGCGAGCGCACCTGGCGATCATCGGGGTGATCGCCACGCTGGGCGTGCTGCTCGCCGGCTGGGCGGTGCTGCGCGCGCGGCCGGTCCCGCTGCCGGTTCCCGCGGCATCGCCGCTCCGCGCGCGCACCCCGGCGGCCGAGTCGCCGTCGTTCGAGCCGACGACCGCGCCGGCGACCCCCGGGACCGCGACCGACCGCCCGCGCCAGCCCCGCCACGCTCGTGGTGCATGTGCTCGGTGCCGTCAAGCGGCCAGGGCTGGTGCACCTGCCGGAACCGGCCCGGGTGCAGGACGCGATCGACCGAGCCGGCGGATTGCGGCCCGGAGCCGATCTCGGCGACCTCAACCTGGCCCAGGTGCTCACCGACGGACAGCAGGTGATGATCGGACAGAGGTCCGAGTCGGGCGCGAGGAGCGCGGGAGCGAACTGCGCGACGGCAGGATCGCCGGCGTCACCGGGCACGGGTCGGTCCCGGTAGCCGCACCGCCCAGGTGGATCTCAACACCGCGACGGCAGCCCAACTGGAGACCCTGCCCGGGAGTCGGCCCGGTGACGGCCGCCAAGATCATCGCCTGGCGGGAGGAACACGGCCGGTTCAGCCGGGTCGAGGAGCTTCAGGAGGTCGCCGGCATCGGGCCCAAGACGTACGCCGAGCTCGCTCCGCACTGCCGGGTGTGAGCTCGCCGGACCGAGTCGCACGTCCGCGCGGGGTCGCCGATCTCCGCCTCGTACCGATCGCGCTGGCGGCCTGGGGCGGTGCGTGGCTCGGCACCAGCGGCTGCTCCGGCCGGCTGGTGGACGATTCTGGGGCTGACCACGCTGGGACTGGCGGTGACCGCTTGGCGCCGCTCGTCCTGGCTGGCCGCTGTGCGTGCTGGCTCTCGTCGTCAGCTCAGCGCTCGGCGGCCTCTACTCACACCAGCTGGCGTCCGGACCGGTTGCCGACTCGCCGGCGAGCGGGCGGTCGCAGAAGTCGAGCTCGAGATCACGGCCGATCCGCAGATCCGGGATGCGGGCTCGCGCTCGGCCTACCTCACGGTCCGGAGTCGACGTGTTGAACATCGGGGGCGAGGCGAGAACTGGCGTGTCCGATCCCCGGTACTGATCGTGGTCACCGGTGACGAGGCGATCCGGACCTGGGAGCGGCATCCGGTCGGCGAGCGGGTCGCCGCCACCGTCCGCTTGGCGTCGCCGGAGGGTGGCTCCGACATCGCGGCCGTCGCCCGGGCCAGGGCGGCGGCGACTGTGACGGCGCCGCCCGGGCCGCTGCTGCAGGTCGTGGAGCGTGTGCGCTCGGGTCTGCGCCAGGCGGTGCGCGAGCGGGCGCCGGAGCCGCGAGCCTTGGTGCCGGCTCTCGTCCTGGGCGACACCTCGGCCATGACGCCGGAGCTGACCGCCGACTTCCGTACGACCGGCCTGACTCACCTGACGGCCGTCTCCGGGGCCAATCTGACGCTGCTGTTGGCGTTCCTGCTCGGGCGTGGCGCGCTGGCTGGGTGTTCGCGGTTGGTGGCTTCGTGGCCTCGGGCTGGTCGGCGTGGCGATCTTCGTCGCGCTCTGTCGCACCGAACCCAGTGTCCTGCGGGCCGCGGCCATGGGCCTGGTGGCCCTGGCCGCCCTCGGTGCCGGCGGCGGTCGGCGCGGTATTCGGCACCTGTCGGCGGCGATGCTCGGCCTGTTGCTCATCGATCCCTTCCTGGCGCGGTCGTGGGGATTCGGCCTCTCCGTACTGGCCAGCGCCGGGATCATCTGGTGGGCCGGGCGTTGGGCCACGGTCATGACCTGGCTGCCCCGGCCGCTCGCCGAGGCGGTCGGGGTGCCGTTGGCGGCGCAGCTGGCCACCGTCCCGGCGGTGGCCGCCCTGTCCGGAGCGGTCAGTGTCGCCGGTGTGGTCACCAACGCCTTGGCCGGGCCCTTCGTCGGGCCGGCGACCGTACTCGGCTTCGCGGCCGCCGGGTTGTCCCTGGTCAGTTCGCCGCTGGCGGCCGTCGCCGGCTTCGGCGCCGCGTGGTCTGCGCAGGCCATCATCTGGCTGGCGCAGTTCGGCTCGGTGTTCCCGGGAGCCTCGTGGCGCTGGCCCGCCACACCGGTGGCCCTCCTCGTCCTGCTGGCCGCCGTTTTGTTGTTCGCCCAGGTGCTCCCCGCGGTGTTGAGCCGTTGGTGGCTCACGTCAGCCGTGACGGCGATCATGGTGCTGGGCCTGGTCAGCGCTCCGGCACAGCCCGGATGGCCGCCGCGTGACTGGTTACTGGTGGCCTGCGACGTCGGTCAGGGCGACGGGCTTCTCGTGCGTCTGGGCCCGGCGGAGGCCATGCTCGTCGACGCCGGACCCGATCCGGCCGCGATGGACCGGTGCCTGGACCAGGCCGCGGTCACCGCATTGCCGGTGGCGGTGCTGACGCATTTCCACGCCGATCACGTCGCTGGCCTTCCTGGTGTCGTCGACGGCCGGACGGTGGGCGAGATCTGGGTCAGTCCGCTGGCCTCGCCGGCGGAGGGAGCCTCGTCCGTCCGTACGCTCGGTGAGTCGCTGGGCGTGCCCGTCCGCAGCCCACCGATGGGTGAGCGGGGATCGGTGGGGCCGCTGACCTGGGAGGTGCTCGGTCCGGTGCCCAGTCCGACCTCTGGTCCGGCGCCGAGCGTCGGAACCCCGGGCGTCGACGGTCAAGATCATGAGTCCGCCGCCGAGAACGACGCAAGTCTGGTCCTGCGGGTCCAGGTCGGTCGCGTACGGCTGCTGCTGACCGGCGACGCCGAACCGGACGGGCAAGCGCGGATCCTGCGTAGCGGGGTCGACCTGACGGCGGACGTCCTCAAGCTGCCGCACCACGGCTCGGCGCGACAGGACCGAGATTTCCTGGCCGCCACCGGGGCGACCGTGGCGCTGGCGAGCGCGGGCGTCGACAACGACTACGGGCACCCGGCTCCGCGGACAGTCCAGCTCGTCGAGTCACTGGGCATGACGGTGCTACGAACCGACCTGCAGGGCTCGGTGGCGATCGTCGACCGCGCCGGTGCGCTGACCGCCGTCGTCCAGCGCGAGTAGAAGCCGCTCAGTTCGAGGAGTCGTTGGTCTTGTCGGGCAGGTAGGGCTCGAGCGCGGCGGCCAGCTTGGCGGCGGTCATCGACTGGAGCCAGATGTGTCCGGGCCCGGAGATCTGGGCCATGAACAACGAATCGCCGAACAGCTTGTTCTTGATCCCTCGCACCGAGGTGAACTGCAGGTCCATGCCGTCGCGGAACAGAGCGAGGTGCCCGGGGTGGACGATCATGGACTGCCCGGGCTGCAGCTCGTACTCGACGATCTCGCCGCTCAGTTCCACCCAGGCGGTGCCGTGGCCGGCGAGGCGCTGGAAGATCACTCCGGCACCGCCGAAGATGCCGGCTCCGAGTTTCTGCTGCAGACCCACCGAGACCTCGACGTCGCCGGTGCTCACCAGATAGCTGCCGGACTGCACCATGAAGTGGTCGTTCGGGTCGATGGTCAGCTCTTTGATGACGCCCGGCATGCGGGTGGCGAAGGCGACGAAGCCGCCGTTGGCCGGAGCGGTGTACTCGGTGAGGAAGAGGGCGCCGCCGCCGAGCGCGCGCTTCAGGCCGCTCATGAAGCCGCCCTTGCCACCGGAACCGAATCGGGTCGAGGTTTCCAGGGACATCCCGGGCGTGTACCAGGAAACGTTGTCGCCTTCCGCGATCAACGTCTCGCCGCCACCGAGGCTGATCTCCAAGATCGGCATCGTCGTACCGACAGTGCGCGTCTGCATGCGCTCAAACCTAGACCAGCGGCGTCGGGACACGCCTCGGCGCGGGTCTCATTCTGCGGGCTGCCCCGTACGGGGATCGAGGCGCACGTCCTGATTCGTACAGCTGACGACCACCGAGGGCTTGTCGCCCCGTAGCGTCACGTGACCGGTCGCCGCATCCTCATCGCCGTCGGCGCCGGCGAAGCGCAGACGCATCGACCCGTCGTCGTCACAGCGGAAGGTCCACAGCTGCGCCGCGGTGCCGAACTCCACGGCCACCAACTCATCCGGCAGTGAATCCAGTCGAGTCGAGGTAGCGAGGACCACCACGGATCCGTACTGGCCGGACACGACCCGGCTGCTGATGGTGCGGTCGTCCGGCATGCTCGCCCGCATCGGCGTCACGGAGCTGGCCAGTTCGACGGTGGCGGACTGGTCGTAGCCGACGTACGCCGTGAGCTCACGGCAGTGATCGCCGCGGGAGACGAGGCTGGCCGTGGGGCGCCCTGGTTGCGTACGGGTCCAGGACGAGCAGGTCAACAGGTCGGTGGCGGGGCTGCCCGACTGCAGTTGCTCGGCCCGCACCCTCCCGGCCTCGGACGCCTGGATGCCGGTGATCGCCAGGCCCAGGATGCAGACCAGACCGATGAGCACGCGGGGGACGAGCGGGTCGCCGGCGCGTGCCGTCCGTCGCACCCACGGCACGCGGATGGACTGCAGAGGCGGCACCAGCATGTACAAGGACCAGACCGTCAGGGCCAGAAAAACTCCGCTGAGGTAGAGCAGCAACGTGGACACGTCGTTCAGCGCGGCGATCCGCAGGGTGGGATCGGTGTCCAGCAGCCGCTGGGCCGCGGGTGTGAGCTCCGGAGCGAACAGCGAGCGGCCCGCCGCCAACGGAACCGGATAGAGCAGGGCGAACAAGACGACGACCCACAGCGTGCGAGTCGGTCGCGGCGGCAGTTCGTCGAGCTGGACGAACAGCGACCGCCAGACCGTCACCCCGGCGGTCAGCACCCAAGCGGTGAGCAGAATCATTCCGACCCACGACTGGGACAGAGTTCCCCGGGTGAGCAGACCGAGGACGGTGACCACCCAGGCGACCACACCGACGTAGACGCTGGCCATCGGCACGACGATGCGAACGACCCAGCTCGGACTCCGGACCAGGAAGGGGAGAGCGAGGCTGGTGATGAGCATCAGGGCCGCGAGAGCCCCGCTGCGATCCACTTGGGCCTCGACGGCGGCTTGGCCGGCGCTGGTCAGCTCCTTGGTGGCCAGTGGCCACAGCTGGCTGAGCGCCGCCTGGTGGCCAGGGAAGTTGCTGAACTCCGGCAACCACCAGGCGACCAGAAAGATCGCGTTGACGGCGACGGAGATGATCGCCGGCACCCAGGCCCAGCGCAGGCTGTGGTGAGACTCGCGTCCGGGCTCGGACTTCGGGCTCGGACCCGGCGAGCCGATGTCGACCGGAGTGAGCTCTTCGGAGTCGAAGCTGACGACCGCGGTCATCGCTCCGCCAGCGCGTCGAATTCGATCTGGCGGTGGGGTAGCAGCCGGCGGAGCGCCTCCACCTCCGACCCGGATGTGCTCGGGCGCCCGGGTCCGGCTTCGACGGGTCGGGCCAGTGCGGAGCCGAGGTGGATCCGCAGCGTGTCGCTCTGGCGGACGACGTCGACTCCGAGCAGGCGAACGTGTCGATCGTCGACCTGAGCCAGCCAGCCACGCACGATGTCGGCGTAATCACGGGTACCGGTGACGACGAGTACGAGGTCCGGATCGGCGTACAGGTCCGCAAACC
Organism: uncultured Actinomycetota bacterium; assembly: GCA_963789345.1. GTDB lineage: Bacteria > Actinomycetota > Actinomycetes > Propionibacteriales > Propionibacteriaceae > Microlunatus. Next base: position 76,879 of record CAWBKR010000008.1, read on the forward strand.
CCTCCCGGAGCTCCTCGACCTCCGAGGTATCGGGCTCTCGTTCGCAGGCGGCGATCACGGTCGCGGTGCCGTCGATCTGAGCGCCGGCGATGCCGGCGAGCGGCACGGGGCAGCGAGCAATCCAGAGCCGCCGCAGGCGAGCGTCCATGGAGAGCTCGAACTGGTTGATCGTCGGCTCGGGCGCAGTGGGTGCCGGCTGGCTCCCGACGGCGCTGTGGGCCGGAGGCGGCCAGCGCACCTCGGCGACGGACATGCCGCGGCGGACGAGAGCCCCGTCGGCGAAGGTCGGCGGGAGCCAACGCTCCTCCAGGATGCCGGCGAGGGCGCGCCGGAGAACCGAAAGGGTGTTCAGCCGGAACGCGCCGCGGACCGCGGACTCGATCTTGGCTTGCAGGTCATCCATCAGGTACGCGCCGAAGCGGGGACCGTGCTTCTCGATCAGATCCAGGACCACGGCGAAGCCGTCATGTTCGGCAAGTTGCACACTGACCCGCAGGGTGACCTCGTCGACCGCGTGCTCGTCGAAGGTCGTCAGTGAGCTGACCACCGCCCGCAGGGGGATCCTGACGGTGCTCACGGGCAGGACCTGAACCGGAGCGCGAAACGGTCGCCAGCCCGGCAGCAGCGTGTCGCCCGGGTAGCGAAGCTCGACCGATTTCCCCGGGGGCAGCAGCGCCACGACCGTGTCCGGCTGAACCGTGCCGATGCGGTTCAAGGAACGGAGCTCACCGGTGAACGGTTGATCCGAGGCCGGCTCGACGCGCAGAAAGGCGGGTCCGGCGCTGCCCGCATTTCCGGCGGCATCTCGACCCGCGACGTCTCGCCCAGGTGCGTAGGTCTTGCTGGTCACCGCCACTCCTGTCGAACATCCTGCGGATCAGCTTCAGGTATATCAATCCGCGTCGGCCAGACGACGGATCTCGGCGGTGAACACTCCGGTGTCGGAACGGGCTGACATGCTGGGCTCGTGGCGTCGACGGGCAGAGCGAGTTCGACGCCCATCGCGTCGTCCACATCCGGGGCGTCGGTTTTCGGTCGAACGCTGCTGGTCGTGGGTCCGGAAAACCTGTTGGCGGAGCGAGCCGTCGAGGGGGCGATCCGGCGCGTTCGTACCGAGGATGAACTCACCGAAGTCGCCTCGGTGGAAGCCGGTCGCCTGGACCTCGGCAGCTTCACCGAGATCACCGGGGCGTCGTTGTTCTCGACCCGCCGGGCGGCGGTGATCACGGATCTGGGCGAGTTGCCCGCCGACCTCAACGAACCCGTTGCCGCGCTGGCTTCCGAGCCCGCCGATGATCTTGCCCTGGTTCTGGTTCACCGTGGGGGGAACCGTGGAAAGCCCCTGTTGGACCGACTCCGCAAGACGGCCGCGGAGATCATCGAGTGTCCCGTCCTCAAGCCGTGGGAGCTACCGCAGTTCGTCCAGGCGGAGGCCAAGAGAGCCGGGGGTGAGATCGAGCAGGACGCCGGTCGGCTCCTGGTCGAAGCCGTCGGACATGATCTGCGTGCACTCGCCGCCGGAGTGGCTCAGTTGCTGGCCGACGCCGAACAGCGGCTCGTCACCGTGGCCGAGGTCCGGCGCTACTTCGGCGGGCGAGCCGAGGTGACCAGCTTTGCGGTCGCAGACGCCGTGCTCGCCGGGCGGACCGGAGTGGCGCTCGAGCAGCTCCGCTGGGCGATGTCCACGGGCGTGGCCCCAGTACTGGTGACAAGCGCTCTCGCGACCGGGGTGCGCGGACTGGGCCGGCTGATCACGGCGCCCAGCGGGCTGCGGGACGCCGATCTGGCTCGTGAGGTGGGTGTCCCGCCCTGGAAACTGAAGTCGATGCGCGTCCAGGCGCGAGGTTGGGATCAACGAGGACTGGCGAGCGCGCTGCAAGCGATCGCGCTCGCCGATGCGGAGGTCAAAGGGGCCGCCGACGATGCGGCGTTCTCGCTGGAGCAGGCGCTGCTGTCGGTGTCGAGAGCCCGGCGGGGTTGACATCGGGCTGCGAGTGTCGCCTGAGACGCACGAGCAGCTCTGAGAAGAGCGGGCGTCAGCCGAGCTGGGCGGCCTGCGCGGCGATGGCCGACTTGCGGTTGGCGGCCTGGTTCTTGTGGATGACGCCCTTGGCGGCGGCCTTGTCGAGCGCACGGGTTGCAGCCTGGGCCAACTCGGTGGCCTTGCCGGCGTCGCCGGCGCCGGCGGCCTCGCGGAAGCGGCGAACGTGGGTCTTCAGCGCCGACTTGGTCGCCTTGTTGCGCTGGCGAGCCTTCTCGTTGGTCTTGATCCGCTTCAGCTGGGACTTGATATTCGCCACGGGGAGCTTTCCTCGGCCTGCTTCTTCTTCGACGGTACGGATGGGTGCGCCCGCGATCGGGCACAGCTGATCAAGATACCAGCGCCCGGTCGCTCAGCCCAAATCCCGTCGCCGCCGCTAACCTTCCCGGCCGACCCGTCTATTCTGCTGCGACACGCCGCCCAAAGCGCCGAAGATGTGACGGGTCGCGAATGGGGTGCTTCCGTGGCCGCCAGGGGTCACGGTCAGCCGTGGAATGATTGTCGTTCTACTCGATACGTCTCTCGACACGACCCCCGATCGGACCGCTGTGACCGCGCCCTCGCCCGCCTCCAGGCTGACCGGCTCGTCGGAGCCGGGCAGCACCGACCCGGGCGTCATCCGGAACTTCTCCATCATCGCTCACATCGACCACGGGAAATCCACGCTGGCGGACCGGATGCTGCAGCTGACCGGGGTGGTCGACGCGCGATCGATGCGGGCCCAGTACCTGGACCGCATGGACATCGAACGCGAGCGCGGCATCACGATCAAGTCGCAGGCGGTGCGGCTGCCCTGGACCAGCGGTGGCGGCGTGAAGATCCTCAACATGATCGACACGCCGGGGCACGTCGACTTCACCTACGAGGTGTCGCGCTCGCTGGCGGCGTGCGAGGGAGCCGTGCTGCTCGTCGATGCCGCTCAGGGCATCGAGGCCCAGACGCTGGCCAACCTGTACCTGGCGCTGGACGCCGACCTGGTCATCATCCCTGTGTTGAACAAGATCGATCTGCCCAGTGCCCAGCCCGACAAGTACGCATCGGAGCTGGCCTCGATCATCGGCTGCGACCCGAGTGAGGTACTGAGGGTGTCGGCGAAGACCGGGGAGGGAGTGCCCGAGTTGCTCGACCAGATCGTCCGCCAGGTGCCCGCTCCCATCGGTCGTCCCGACGCCCCGGCGCGGGCGCTGATCTTCGACTCGGTGTACGACACCTACCGGGGCGTGATCACGTACGTGCGCGTGATCGACGGTGAACTGTCGCATCGGGAGCGGGTTTTGATGATGTCGACGAAGGCCACTCACGAGACTCTCGAGGTCGGGGTCATCTCCCCGGAGCCGATGAAGGCCGCCAGCCTGGGAGTCGGTGAGGTCGGCTACCTCATCACCGGGGTGAAGGAGGTGCGTCAATCCCGCGTCGGCGACACGGTCACGTCGGCGGCTCGGCCCGCGACCGAGTCGCTGGGCGGCTACCGGCATCCCAACCCGATGGTCTTCGCCGGTCTGTTCCCGATCGACGGCGCCGACTACCCGGAGCTGCGGGAGGCGCTGGACAAGCTGCAGCTCAACGATGCTGCCCTCATGTACGAGCCCGAGACCTCCGGGGCGTTGGGCTTCGGCTTCCGCATCGGGTTCCTCGGGCTCCTGCACATGGAGATCGTGCGGGAGCGACTCGAGCGGGAGTTCGACCTCGACCTGATCTCCACGGCGCCGAATGTGGTCTACCGCGTGCGCCTCGAGAGCGGCGCCGAGATCGTCGTGACCAATCCGTCGGAGTACCCCACCGACGCGAAGATCGCCGAGGTGTTCGAGCCCGTGGTCAAGGCCACGATCTTGAGCCCCGCCGACTACATCGGCACGATCATGGAGCTCTGCCAGGCCCGCCGCGGTATCCAGGAGGGCATGGACTACCTGTCCGCCGATCGGGTGGAGATCCGCTACACGTTGCCGCTGGCGGAGATCGTCTTCGACTTCTTCGACGCGCTGAAGTCGCGGACCAAGGGCTACGCCAGCCTCGACTACGAGCCGTCCGGCGAACAACTGTCCGAGCTGGTCAAGGTGGACATCCTGCTCCACGGCGAGCCCGTCGACGCGTTTTCCGCGGTGGTGCACAAGGACAAGGCGTACGCGTACGGGGTGCTGATGGCCAACAAGCTCAAGGACCTGATCCCCCGGCAGCAGTTCGAGGTGCCCATCCAGGCCGCGATCGGCTCCAGGATCATCGCCCGGGAGACCGTCCGAGCGATGCGCAAGGACGTCCTCGCGAAGTGCTACGGCGGCGACATCACCCGCAAGCGGAAGCTCTTGGAGAAGCAGAAAGAGGGCAAGAAGCGGATGAAGATGGTCGGCCGGGTCGAGGTTCCGCAGGAGGCTTTCGTCGCCGCGCTCTCCACCGCTGAGCCCGTCAAGGCCGACAAGAAGTAGTGCGCTTCGGAACCGGGATCGCCATCGCCGCGCGGAGCCAGGTTCGGTAGCGCTGAGTCGACCAGCCGCGCTTGATCACGAAGGCCTCGTACCAGTCCAGCGACATGGTGGCCCACAGGCCGTCGCGTAGCTCCTCGAGCAGGCCGTCATCGTCGGTACCCAGCCGATCCAGCACCGTCCGGGCCAGGGCGGTCGCACCGGCCAGTCGCTGATCGTCCAGCAGGTCGGCCATGGCCGCGATCTCGGGATTACCGTCGCGGTTGTTGTAGATCACCGAATAGATGGGGTAGATCTCAACAGCCTTGATCGCGACCAGGGACGCCGAAGCGGTCCAGGACTTCGTCGGTCGTGGCTCCCGCGTGGACGTGCCGCATCTCGTCCCGTTCGGCCATCGGCACCGGCCGGCCGTCCCCGACGATAGTCGTCTCGGCGGCCTCCTTGAGCAGGTTGACCTTGGAGCCGAAGGCGCTGAACACGGTCGGCGACCGATACGCGGGCCGCGGCGGCCACCTCGGCGATGGACGTGCGCCGCGAAGCCCTGCTCGATGAACAGCCGGCGCGCCGCGGCCAGGATCCGTTCCCGCGTCGCCAGCGCCTGCGCCTCGCGGTTCGACGAGTCGTACGAACGCACTTGCCGGACGGCAACCATTGGCTTACTCTAGCTTATATTCAATATGATTAGGCTTAAGTGAAAGGCTTGTGATGGCCGACATCGACTATCGAGTGACCGGACAGGGGTCAGCCCTGTTGCTGATCCACGGGGCAGCGGAAGACGCCGACCTGCTGCGGCCGCAGGCCGACGCGTTCGCGGCACGCGGTCACCGGGTGATCACCTACGACCGCCGGGGAACCGGCCGGAGCAGCCGGGACGGCTGGCCGGACGGCGGCGTGGCCCTGCACGTCGCCGACGCGGCGGAGTTGATCACCGAGGTGGCCGGCGAGCCCGCCTCCGTGCTCGGCTTCAGCTCGGGTGGCGTGCTGGCCCTGGCGCTGGCCGAGGCGCACCCGGAATCGGTGCGCGAGGTGATCGCGTGGGAGGCGCCCGCGCTGGCCGATACTCCCCGACGGACGTGATCTGCATGCGCAGATGCTGGCCCCGATCAACGCGCATCTCGAGGCTCATCCGGGAGACTGGGACGGCGCGTACGACGTCATGCTGACGATCATGTCGGGAGGAGCGGCCGACCTCAGTACGCCGGCGGTCCAGCGGATGCGGCGCAACGCGGAGGCGGCGCTGCGGGACGACGGCCCGATCATCACCGCCCACCCCCTGGCTCCGGTGGGCGGCCCGGCCCGAGTCGTCATCGCGACCGGGGCCGGACCGGATCCGCTGCTCGGGCAGATCGCGGGGGTGCTGGCGCGAGCGGTACGGCACGTCGGTGCGCATCGTCCCGGACGCCGACGAGCACGAGATCTATCTCTCGCGGCCCGACGTCCTGGTCGAAGCGTTCGCGCCAGAGGTCGCGCGTTCGCTCGCGTAGACCAGCCCGGCCAGTCCGACGCCGATCAGCCAGGCGCTGCCGTGGCCGATGGCGCTGAAGCTGGAGCGGAACACGATCAGACGCGGCGACCCCGGCCACGCTGGCGAGCCCGTACCAAGCCCGGAACCGAGGGGGCACCCGGACCAGGAGCAATCCGATCGCTCCGGCGAGTCCGTAGCTGACGCCGACGTCGTGCCGGCCGGTGTTGGCCGAGGAGACGGTGCGCTGCGTGAGCGCGACGGTCTCCGCGGTCATCACGCACAGACTGGCGCCGACGTGGCTGAGGACCACGGTCACCACCAGCGCCAGCCGCCCCAGCCAGCGCTGGACCGCCCCGTACGCGATCACCAACGGGATCAAGAGCAGGAGTAACCACAGCGGTGCCATGACGAAGGCACTGAGCGCGAGCACGAGCACCGGGTTGCGGCTCATGTTGTCGAGATTGGTGCTGCTCTGGGCGATCCAGTCGCGAGCCACCGCTGCCGGCTGGAGGGCCAGCACGACGCTGAACCACGGTTACGACGACGGCGTAGACGATGGCCAGATCGCGGCCGTGCCAGAACCGCGCGGGACCCGGCCGCCGGCGGTCGGCCGCCGTCGACGTCGAACGCATGTGGGGCATTCTTCCGCTCCGTGAGCCTGGGTGTGGAATAGGTCGCGGCACACGACTTTGGGCAACGGACATCGGCATAGGAGTCAGCACAGTGAGAGCAGTCCAGTTCCACGAGTACGGCGATCCGGAGGTCCTGCGCATCGACGAGGTGCCCGAGCCGCACGCCGGCCCGGGAGAGGTGCGGATCAAGGTGTCGGCGGCCAGCGTCAACCCGTTCGACTGGAAGCTGCGGGCCGGCTACATGTCCGGCGGCAAGCCGTTGGCGGAACCGCATCGGCTCGGTCTCGACGGCTCCGGCGTGGTGGACGAGGTCGGCGAGGGTGTCACCGACGTCTCGGTCGGCGACGACGTGTTCGGCCTCGGCCGCGACACCCAGGCGGAGTACGCCGTGCTGCGCTCGTTCGTCCGCAAGCCCGCCTCCCTGGACTGGGCCGTCGCCGGGGCTGCGGGCACGGCCGCGGAGACCGCCGCCCGCGTGCTCGGACTGCTCGAGATCGGCGCCGGGTCGACGATCCTGATCGACGGTGGCGCCGGCGGGGTGGGGGCGACCGCCGCCCAGGTCGCCATCGCCCGGGGTGCGAAGGTCATCGCGACCGCGAGCGAGGACAACCAGGGCTACCTCCGTGAGATCGGCGCGACGCCCGTGGTCTACGGCGCGGGCATGCCCGAGCGCGTACGGCAGCTCGGGGAGAAGATCGACGCCGTGGTCGACGTCGCGGGCAAGACCCCGATCCGCGACCTCATCGGCCTGGCGCCGGAGCCGTCCCAGGTCGTCACCACCGCGAACTACGAAGTGGAAGGCACGGGAGCCCGGTTGACCACCGGCGGCGAGGGCGACCCGCAGGCCGCGCTGGCCGAGGCCGCCCACCTGCTCGAGCAGAGCAAGCTGGTGATCAAGATCCAGACCTTTCCCCTCGACCGGGTCGCCGAGGCTCACCGCATCAGTCAGAGCGGCCACGTCCGCGGCAAGATCGTTCTGCTCCCCTGAACCTGATCGGCGGTTGGAGCCCTCGGCCCCCCGCTTTCGCGGAAACTGTTAACAGATTCCGCACTTGCCAGCTTTTGAAACCTTCCAGTACGGAAACTGTTAACAGTTGGCGAAGTCGGAAGGTGGGCGGTTGGGGTTGGGAGGTGGGCGGTTGCCCGGGCTTGGGAGGGTGGCTGGTCGCCTCGCCTAAGCTCAGCGGGTGGCGTGGATCGAGGCCGAGATCGGCATCATCGGTGGCTCGGGGTTCTACTCGTTCGCCGAGGACGCCGAGCCGGTCTTCGTCTCCACGCCGTACGGGCCGCCGACCTCACCCATCGCCATCGGCACCGTGGGAGACCGGCGGGTCGCGTTCGTCGCCCGGCACGGCGTCAAGCACGAGTACCCGCCGCACCTGGTGAACTATCGGGCGAATCTGTGGGCGTTCCGGTCGTTGGGCGTACGGCAGGTCCTCGCTCCCTGCGCGGTCGGCTCGCTCCGTCCGGACCTGCCCGCCGGGCACGATCGTCGTGCCCGACCAACTCGTCGACCGGACCTGGGGCCGGGCCCACACCCTCTTCGACCAGGTGGCCGGCGTCGCCCATGTCTCCTTCGCCGACCCCTACTGTCCGCGGGGGCGGGCGGCCGTCCTGACCAACGGATCCGACCGCACCGGAGCTGGTCTGATCGACGGTGGCACCCTCGCGGTCGTCAACGGGCCCCGCTTCTCGACCCGCGCCGAGTCGGTCTGGCACGCGGCCCAGGGCTGGTCGCTGGTCGGCATGACCGGCCAGCCGGAGGCGTCCTTGGCCCGGGAACTGGCGCTCTGCTACACGTGCGTCGCCCTCGTCACCGACCTCGACGCCGGCGTCGAGGGTGGCACGGCGGTCAGCCAGCGGGAGGTGCTCGCGATCTTCGAAGCCAACCTGATCCGGCTCAAGGATCTGCTGCGGAGCGCGATCGCCGCGCTTGCCGTCCGCCGAGCCCGACGACGAGGCCGGCTGCGCCTGCCGGCGGTCCCTCGACGGCCTTACGTTGCCGTTCGAGCTGCCCTGACCATGCCGTCCGCGCTGCCCGAGGGTCGAGCCGGCACCCGAGGACGGCTCGCTGCCGGCCGGGGCACTGGCCGAGGTCGGCACCCGGCCGTTCGGGATCTACGTCCACGTGCCGTTCTGCACGAGCCGGTGCGGGTACTGCGACTTCAACACCTACACCGCCGCCGAGCTCCGCGGCGCTCCCGGCGCCGACCGCAGCGGCTTCGTCGACGCCGCGATCGCCGAGCTCGACCTCGCCGACACGGGTGCTGATGCGAGCGGTCCCGGAGGTGGAGACGATCTTCGTCGGCGGCGGCACGCCGACGGTGCTGCACGCCGACGACCTCGGCTACCTGGTCGGCAACGTCGACGCAACCGCTTCCGGCTGCGCCGAGGACGCGGAGATCACGACCGAGGCCAACCCGGAGTCGATCGACGCGAGCCGGCCTGGACCGGCTGGTCGAGCTGTGGTTCACCCGGATCTCGTTCGGCATGCAGTCGGCCGTCCCGCACGTGCTCGCCACCCTGGACCGGGTGCACTCCCCCGGCCGGCCGGTCCGGGCGGTCGCCGAGGCCAAGGCCGCCGGATTCGCCCACGTCAGTCTCGACCTGATCTACGGCACGCCGGGGGAGTCGCTGGACGACTGGCGCGTCAGCCTGGAGACCGCCGCTCGCCGCCGAGCCCGACCACATCAGCGCGTACGCCCTGGTGGTCGAGCCCGGCACCCGGCTCGCCGCCCGCGTCCGGCGCGGGGAGCTGCCGCCGCCCGACGAGGACGACCTCGCCGACAAGTACCTGCTGGCCGAGGAGGTGCTGACCGCCGCCGGCTTCGAGGCGTACGAGGTGAGCAACTGGGCCCGCACGCCCGAGGCGCGCTGCCGGCACAACCTCGGGCTACTGGCGCGGCCACGACTGGTGGGGGATCGGACCGGGTGCACACAGCCACGTCGGCGGGGTCCGCTGGTGGAACGTCAAGCACCCGGCCGCCTACGCGGAGCGGCTCGCGGCCCACCGGTCTCCGGCGCAGGCCCGGGAGGTCCTCAGCGCCGACCAACGACACCTCGAGCGGGTGCTCCTCGAGATCCGGCTGAGCGACGGTCTCGCGCTCGACGCACTCACCCGCGACCGAACGCGGCCGGCTCCCCGACCTGGCCCGCCGGGACCTGATCATCGTCGGACCCGAGCAGGCTCCAGCTCACCCTGCGCGGACGGTTGCTGGCCGACGCCGTCGTGCGCGAACTGCTCGACTGAGCGCTCCGAGAACCGTGTGATTGGCTGGAGGAGTGCCCACCCTGGCCATGTTCCCGCTCGGCACCGTGCTGCTGCCCTACATGCCGCTGCGGCTCCGGGTGTTCGAGCAGCGCTACCTGATCATGCTCAGCGAGCTGCTGAAGGGCGGGGTGGCCGAGTTCGGGGTGGTGCTGATCGAACGCGGTCAGGAGGTGGGCGGCGGGGAGCAACGGTTCGCGTACGGCACCGTGGCCGAGATCACCTCGATGGGCACCTCGGAGGGCTTCCTGGGGCTCGTCGCCGAGGGGCGGGAACGGTTCGAGGTCCAGCAGTGGCTGCCGGAGGAGCCCCATCCGCGCGCCGAGGTGCGGTTGTTGCCCGCGCTCGGCTGGGATCCCGAGCTCATCGACCTGCTGGCGGAGGCCGAGAGATCACGTACGGCGCACGCTGGCCCTGGCCAGCGAGTTCCGGGAGAACGTGTGGCCGGCCGACACCGAGCTGTCCGACGATCCGTTGCGCGCCTCCTGGCAGCTGGCCGGGATCGCGCCGCTGGGTCCGCTCGACCAGCTCGAGCTGCTGCGCTCGCGCGTCGATCGCCGATCTGCTGGCCGCGGTCATCCGCCTGGTCGACGACGAGGCGATGACGCTGCGTGCGCCCTGGCTCGACGAGTCTCAAGGCTGAGGGCGGCGACCTTCCCACCAGCCCACGTCGCTCGATCTTGTAGGCGTAGCTCGAGCTGCAGATCGAGCTAGGCCTACGAACCCGAGCGACGTGGAACTCGGGCGGGCCCGGTGGTCCGCCGCGCCACCAGCTCGATCGGCAGCAGGATCTGCCGCTCGACCGGGTCCGGGTCGAGCAGCAATTCCCCGACCCGTCGACCCTTCTGGAGGATCGGTTGCCGGACGGTGGTCAGGCCGACCTCGGCGGCGGCGGGTACGTCGTCGAAACCGACCACCGACACGTCTTCGGGTGCGGACAGCCCCGCGCCGCCGAGCGTCTGGAGCACCCCCAGGGCCAGCACGTCGCTGAGTCCGACGATCGCGGTCGGGGGCTCCCGCCTCGGCGAGCAGGGCAGTCGTCGCCGCGACGCCGGACTCCACGGCGTTGTGTCCCCCCGAGGCGATACTGACGCCGTCGCCGAAGACCGCGCTCAGGCCGCGCAACCGGGCAGCACAGTCGATGCAGGTGATCTCTTCGGCCCGCAGCCCGGTCGCGACCGTACCGGCCGGGGCGGCGGTGTCGGCGACCACCGTCACCCGGCGGTGGCCCAGCGCCGCCAGGTGCCGGCCGACGAGTGCGCCGGCCTCGACGTCGTCGATGGCCACCCAGACCGAATCCGGGTCGGGGTTGGCGTCGGTGCCGACGAGCCGGATGCCGCGGCTGCGGGCGACCTGAGCCGCCGGATGGGTGTTGTCGATGCAGAGCAGGGTCATCGCGTCGATGTTCGCCTGCCGGACCGCCGTGACGTCGGGCTCGCCCTCGTCGAGCGCCAGCGGCATCAACACCACGCTGATCCGCTGGCGTTCCACCACCTCACTCAGGCCGGCGAGGAAGCCGATCGCGTACGGATCGGAGAACGCGTACGAGAGTCGTTCGGTCAACAAGACGCCCGACGGCTCCGGCCTTGCCGCTCCGCAGGGAGCGGGCGACGGCGTCCGGACCGGCGTAGCCGAGTGCCTGGGCCGTGGCCAGGATCCGGGAGCGGAGATCGGGGGACAGCTGATCTGGCCGGTTGTAGGCGTTCGACACCGTCGAAGGGGACACGCCGACGGCGTCGGCCAGCGTCTTGACCGTGATGCGCGCCATCGGTCCCTCTTTCTGCAACGATTCAGATCGAGCCTACCGGACCCGTCAGCGGTCACGAATAATGGGTGACGGCTTTTGCGTCGTAGTCGACGCGTCTTGTCACGCCAACCGTCGCGGAGCAGCAAGATCGCGAACGTTCCGCCCAGGGCGACCAGGACCAGTGCGGTCCACACCGCGGCAGTAGATAGCCGAGGGTCTCGCACACGAAGGTGCCGTCGGCACTGGCCGCCTCGGCGGCGAGCCGCGGAGCCGGCAGCGGCCAGCGGGCGAGTCCGATGACCTGGACGACGGCCGCCGCGATGCCGACCGGCACGGCGAATCCGCACGGCGCGGTGCTCCGAGAGCCGGCCGACCACGATCGGGCCGACGGCGATCGGGCAGGCCTCCTGATCGCCGCGGCTCGGGCCGGTGATCGGCTAGCGACGCTTCTTCGTCGGCTGCATCCATTGCTCGCTGCCGGGCGTCCAGTTGAGCACGCTGGCGCGCTCCATGAACTCCTCGGCGGAGATGTCGCCGTTGGCGAAGCGGTCGGCCAGGATCTTCTTCGCGTCGGCTTCGGGTGCCCGGGAGCCGGCCAGCCATGGCGGCGGCGGACCGAAGGTGCCGCGGCGGGCGAGCAGGAAGAGCCCGACGAGCAGGAGCAAGAACAGCAAGAACATGAATCCTCCTAGAAAGGGCAGAAAGGGTGGCGGACCGCCATCCCACAGATCTGGGCGCATGTGAACCTCCTCAGGTTTCTGAGATCAACGTCGGTTGTCAGCCTGCTCGGATCGGCGTCGCGACACATCGGCCGGCGGACGACACCTTGGCTACGTCCGCTGACGTACGCCGACTACGCACCGTGGGGGACGCCGTCGCCGGCGAGCGCGTTTACGCTCGGAGGACCACACGCGGAGGAGAGCGAATGCCGGCGGCCGGGCCCAGGGTGCTCCTGCTCGACGTCCCGGTCGCACTCATGATCGGGGCGGCGAGCTGGTTCAGCGCCCAGGCGTCCCGCTGGTTCGACGCCCGCATCGAGGGCGGCTTCGACGGCGGCTTCGACGAGGGTGGTGGCCCGTGGCGCAATGGACCGCCGCCCTGGCCGCGGAGCTTCGAGGAGTTACCCGGCGTCTGGTGGCTCCCGCTGCCGTTCGTGTTGATCATGGTCGGTGGACTCGTTCTCCGCCGGTTGTATCCCCGGATCGGCTTCGGTCTGGTGGTCCTCGGCGTGGGCGGATTCCTGGCCATCGGGGGGCCGTACGGGCCCTGCCTCTTCGCGCCTGCCCTGGCGGTCTTCTCGCTGGCCTCCGCCCTGCCGGTCCAGCGGTGGGCGCCGCTCACGATCTTGTTGGTCCCGATGGTGACGGCCGGCTTCTGGTCCGAGCCGTACCTCGGTCTGCTCGATCCACGCGCGTACGGGGTGCTGTTCCTCGGGCTGGGAGCGATCATGCTGCCCGCCATGATCGGCGTGCTGCTCCGCAACCGACGCGACACCGACCGACTGGCCCGGGCCGAGGAACTGCAGCGGTACGCCTACGAGGAACGGCTCCGGGTGGCGCGCGAGGTGCACGACGTGGTCGGACACAGCCTGTCGGTGATCAATTTGCAGGCCGGCGTGGCCCTGCACGTCCTGACCCGCCGCCCGGAACGGGTTGAGGATGCGTTGACGGCGATCAAGAAGACCAGCAAGGAAGCCCTCGACGAGCTCCGCAACACGCTCGAGCTGTTCCGAGATCCTGATCTTCGCCTGGCTCCGAGCGCCGGCCTGAGCCGGCTCGACGATCTGGTCGCCTCGCTGCGCGCCGCCGGCCGGGACGTGGCCGTGGATGATCAACGGTCCCAGGTGCTGCCGGCGGCCGTCGATCAGGCGGCGTTCCGGATCGTCCAGGAGTCATTGACCAACGTGGTGCGGCACACCGACGCTGCGGCGGCTCGGATCGCGCTGCGCACGGAGGACGAACGGTTGTCGATCATGGTGACCGACGACGGTGCGCTGCGCGACCCCCTGGTCGAGGGGAACGGCATCGTCGGCATGCGCGAACGCGCCCGCGCGGTGGGCGGCTCCCTGTCGGTCGTCAGCGGCCCGGCCGGGGTCACCGTACGGGCCGACCTGCCGATCATGGGCGCAGGGGAATCGTGACTATTCGGGTCGCGATCGCCGACGACCAGGCCCTGGTCCGCATGGGACTTCGGGTTCTGATCGAGTCCGAACCCGATCTGGAGTTGGCCGGCGAGGCCGAGGACGGCCGGGCGGCAGTGGAACTCGTGCGTTCTTCTCGTCCGGACGTGATGTTGATGGACATCCGGATGCCACGACTCGACGGGATCGCGGCGTTGCGGGAGATCAGCGCCGACCCGGATGTCGCCGGAACGAGCGTGGTGATGTTGACGACCTTCGAACTGGACGACTACGTCTACGACGCGCTGCGGGCCGGCGCGGCCGGGTTCTTGATCAAGGACAGCGAACCGGCCGATCTCCTGCGGGCGGTGCGGCTGGCGGCCGCCGGTGAGTCGCTGCTGTCGCCGTCGATCACCCGTCGGATCATCGAGTCCTACGTCGCCCGCGCGCCGACCGGCCGGGGCGGACACCCTCGTCTCGGCGAGCTCACCGACCGTGAGCATGAGGTGCTGGCTCTGGTCGGAGAAGGACTGAACAACGACGAGATCGCCGGCCGGCTGGTCGTCAGCAAGGCCACCGCGCGGACCCATGTCAGCCGCATCATGATCAAACTGGGCGCCCGGGACCGGGCCCAGTTGGTGGTGATCGCGTACCAGTCGGGTCTCGTCTCCTGACGCGTCGGGGTAAGGCTTCGTTTTCCGACCACGGCCGACTTCCGCGGCGGCGAGGAGCGAGTCCGGCGACGTTTTCCGACCACGGCCGAGTTCCGCGGCGGCGAGGAGCGAGTCCGGCGACGTTTTCCGACCACGGCCGAGTTCCGCGGCGGCGAGGAGCGAGTCCGGCGACGTTTTCCGACCACGGCCGAGTTCCGCGGCGGCGAGGAGCGAGTCCGGCGACGTTTTCCGACCACGGCCGAGTTCCGCGGCTGCCGGGAGCGAGTCCGGCCACGCGATATTGACGCACACCGAAGGGGAGCCCGGGCGGAAGAGCGTGAACGTCGAACGGCCGTCGACAGTTTGCCTAGAGGTTGCCCGGATTTCACCTGCGACGGACAGATTCGGCTACGTCCCCGATGACCCCCTCCCGTTGCTGAGCCGGCGGCTCCCGAAGCAGAGGTATCGAGCGTGTCTGATCATGATCACCGCCCCCACGAGCACTCGCATCACGGTTCGGACCACGGGCACGACCACAGCCATCACCACCCTCCCCTCGAGGCCGAGGGTCCGCTGCCGGCCGCCCTCGACCTGGAGGTACCGGACACGGAACTCAGCCCCGCCGAACTGAACCGTCGCTCGTTCCTGCGTGCGTCGGGGGTGCTGGGGGCCGGAGCCGCGGCCACCGTGTTCGGGACCGCCGCTGCGCAGCCGGCTGCCGCCGCCCCGCGCGGCACCTCCCGGATCCCGTTGGGCGGCTACCAGTGGCTGGCCGGAGACCATCACATCCACACCCAGTACTCACCCGACGGCATCTACCGTGTCGTTGACCACGCGCAGCACGCATACGCGTACGGCATGGACTGGATGGTGATCACCGACCACGGCTCCGCGCAGCACGTCCGCGTCGGGGTCGAGCGCGTGAACCCCGACATCGTCGCGGCCCGCCGGGCGCAGTCGGACCTGTTGATCTTCCAGGGTCTGGAATGGAACATCCCGGCCGCGGAGCACGGCACGGTATTCGTCCATCCCGGCCGCAACGAGGTTGCCGTGCTGAAGCAGTTCGAGTCCTCCTACGACGCTGCGCTGCAGAACGCCGGCGGCAACTCGCCGATCAACGAGGCCCTTGCCCGGACGGGCCTGGTCTTCCTCAACGACGCGGTCCAGGCGCGGCGGGTCACCGACGCCCTGATGCTCGCCAATCACCCGGCGCGCCGCGGTGTCGACTCCCCGCACGAGATCCGGGGGTGGCGCGACGCCGCACCGCGGATCGCCGTCGGCATGGAGGGTGCGCCCGGCCATCAGGTGGCCGGGCTGCCGCTGCCGTACGGACCGGGCTCCGCTCGCGGTTTCTACGGCGGCGCTCCCGGCGCCGAGAGCTTCCCCGGTTACCCGTCCGAGAGCTACCGGACCTTCGGCGGCTTCGACTGGATGACCTCGACCGTCGGCGGCCTCTGGGACAGCCTGCTCGCCGAGGGCAAGCCCTGGTGGATCACCGCCAACTCCGACAGCCACTCCGTCTGGAACGACACCGCACAACGGGGGCCGAACAGCGCCTTCGCGACCAACGGCTATTACAACGATCCGGTGTACCGGGCCGCGCCGGTCACCACCGCTGGCGACTTCTGGCCCGGCTTCTACAGCCGGACCCACGTCGGCGCCACCGACTTCGGCTACCGCCAGGTGATGCAGGGGTTGCGAGCCGGCCGCGTTTGGGTCGACCACGGCAACCTCCTGCACTCCCTCGACGTGCGGCTGCGGGCCGGTGGCGACGAGGTGCCGCTCGGCGGTGTGCTGACCGCCCGGCCCGGGACGCCCGTGAACCTCGTCATCCGGATCCGGCCCGCGCAGTATCCGAACTGGTCGCAGTTCGTGCCGCAACTCGCCAAGGTCGACGTCATCCGCGGTGCGATCACCGGTCCGGTCGCCGACGCCGACACATTCCGCGCACCCGAAACCCGAGTGGTCCGCTCCTTTGACGTGAGCGGGGAGAGCGACCTGATAACACTGCGATACTCGCTGGGCCGGCTCGACGAGCAGGGGTTCTACGTGCGGCTACGAGGCTCGGACGGCAAACGGCTCGCCCCCGGGCCGTACGGCGCCGCCGTGGATCCGGCCGGACCGGCGATCGACGTGGTGGGCAACGCCGACCCATGGGAGGACCTGTGGTTCTACACCAACCCGATGTGGGTGCTGCCCAGCGCCTGAACGAGGTCGGGACGAAGATCGTATAGCCGTATGCGTCGGAGTCCCTGCTTTGCGCTACACGATCGTGCTCGCGAATTCCCTGCCGCCCCGGGTCACATGCTGGTCTCGCCGACGGTGTCCAGGTGCGCACCGAATCGACCGACAACTCCTCCCAGCCCGTCAGCACGGTCCTGGCGTTCCACCTGGTCCATCCCGAGCTGGGAGGCCGCTCGACGTCGAACTTCGCGGGCGGCGAGTGCTCGGCTCGCTCCACGACGGCGACTGGGTCGAGGTGCAGGGCATCGCCCGCGCCGTCGCCGGGGTCATGTTGGTCGGCCTGGTCGTCTTGTTCGGAGTCCTGCTCGGGCTGCCGGCCAGCTGATCCGTCCCGGTGTCGTTTCCCGGCACACGGCGGACAACGCAGCAGCTGAGCCCGATTCTTGCTGCGCCGGCCGCCGCCTGGCGGCAAACAACATCCGGAATGTCGGGCGGGGAGCGTGTCAGCCCAACACGTCGTCCAGGAAACTCAAGACCACCGGATGGGCGGCATCGATGAGATGGCCGCCCCCGATCACCTCGCGACGCGCCTGCGGCAGCAGCCGGGCCAGAGCGTCGTCCGCGGCCCGGAAATCGGGCGGCGAGTCCGCTGCCGAGACCAGCAGAACGGGCTGAGCCAATGCGGCCAACGAGGCGGGATCCGGCTCCGACCATTGGCCGTTGACCTCCGCCGCGATCGCCGGTCCGTTCTCGAGGAACATCTCGCGCACCTCCACCGGCAGGGCGGACCAGGTCTCGTCCCCGAGGGCGGCCCGAACCAGGAGCTCGGCCGCTGCCTCCGGTCCGGCCGCGGCGATCTGCTCCCGCAGCGTCTCCAGCCACGCTCGGCTTTCCGGCGTCAGCAGGGGCATCGTCGGCTCGAGCAGAATCAGTGCTCGTACGGCTTCGGGCTCCTGCACGGCGACCTGCACGGCCACCTCGCCGCCGTAACTCCGCCCGATCAACACCGCCGAGCGCGCGTCGAGGGCGTCGAGCAGGGACAACGCGTCCGCAGCGTGCTGGGCGACACCCGTGGTCTCGTAGGAACCGGGCCGCTCGCTCCGGGTACAACCGCGCCGGTCGTACAGGATCAACCGACCGCGCCGTGACAACTCCGGCACCGCACCCTGCCAGAGCCAGGCCGAACTGCCGGTACCGTGAATCCCCAGAATCGCCTGCCCGGTGCCGTGCTCCTCGACGTAGAGGGACACCCCGTTGACGCGCGCAACGCCCACGGTTCGACGGTAGTCCTGGGCTACACGAGGGGTAGCTGCCGGTGCGCCCCAGATGTGTCGCTCGAATTCTCGGCCGCCTTCTCGGCCGCCCGCCCGCGCGCCTCGAAGACGAACTCCCGGTCCACCGGATCACCGTGCCCCGGAACGGCAACGGTGTCGGCCGTCATCAGCCCGACCAGTCCGTCCAGCGTGCTGGCCCACTCCTGCGGATGACTGTCGCCGCCGTACGACGGCGGGCCCGACGACTCGATCAGGTCGCCGGCGAAGACCACGTTCGCATCCGGGACCACGACGAGCAGGTCGCCGTCGGTGTGTCCCCGTCCCAGATGCGCGATCTCGACCCGGCGCCCACCGAGGTCCACCGCCGCCGCGACCGCGATCTGTCGCCGGGGTGCGGCCAACGAGTGCGGATCGATCCTGAGCTCGTCCGCGGCCGAGGCCGCCTCGGTGCTCACCAGGCGGGTCGCGACCGACTCGTGGCCGATCGTCTCCACGTCGCCGAACGCGGCCAGACCAAAGGCGTGATCGTAGTGCCAGTGAGTGACCACCACCGCCACCAGGGGGTGCGCCGTCACCGAGGCGATCGACTGGCGGATCAGGGCGCCGTGCGCCGGTGAAGATCCGCAGTCGACCAAGAGGCAGCCGTCGCGGCCGACCACCAGTCCGACGTTCACTGCTTCCGGCTCGACAACAGACCGCCACACCCCGTTGGCCACCTCGGTCCATGCTCCGAGAGAGAAGGGACCCGGCGCGGAGGGCGGGCTCGGCGACACCATGCCGCTAGACTGGCACTCGATTCGCGTGAGTGCCAAGCCGCCGCGAAGCCTGGTTCCAGCCAGCATCCGACCGAGCGAGGTTGCCGGAAAGACCCACGAGGCCGACCCGAGGAGGGACGTCATGGACGACCGCAAGCTACAGGTGCTGCGGGCGATCGTCACCGACTACGTCTCGAGCCAGGAGCCGGTCGGCTCGAAGGCTCTCGTCGAACGCCACGACCTCGGCGTCTCCCCGGCCACCGTGCGCAACGACATGGCCGCTCTCGAAGAAGAGGGCTACATCACCCAGCCGCACACCAGCGCCGGTCGCATCCCCACGGACAAGGGTTACCGGCTCTTCGTCGACCGCCTGGGTTCGGTCAAGCCCCTCTCACCGGCGGAGCAGCGAGCCATCCAGACCTTCCTGTCCGGGGCGCTCGACCTCGACGACGTTCTCCTGCGGACGGTGCGGCTGCTGGCGCAGGTCACCCAGCAGGTGGCCATCGTGCAGTACCCGACCATCAGCCATTCGACGGTGCGGCACGTCGAGATCGTGGCCCTGTCCACGACGCGCGTGCTCCTGATCCTCATCACCTCGACCGGTCGCATCGAGCAACGCGCCCTCGAGTTGCCCGGTCACGACGAGGGCCTCCTGGGTGAGCTGCGAGCGCACCTGAACGCCGCCACGGTCGGCCATCCCTCCTCGCAGGCCGCGATCCGGCTCAGTTACCTGGCCAGCGAACTGCCGGCCGCCCTCGATCAGGTGGGCCGGGCGGCCATCGCCACGCTGTTGGAGATGCTGAGCAGCGAGACGTCCAGTCGCGTGGTCGTGGGTGGCATGCCGAACCTGACCCGGTTCGGGGACGAGTTCGAGAGCACCGTACGGCCGGTGCTGGAGGCGTTGGAGGAGCAGGTCGTGCTGCTCACCCTGCTCGGCGAGGCCACCACGAGCGACCCGGTGATGGTGCGAATCGGTCAGGAGAATCCGTACAAGGAGTTGCAGTCCACATCCGTGGTGGCCAGCGGTTATGGCACCCCGGTTGACACGTGGGCGACGATGGGAGTCGTCGGCCCGACCCGAATGGATTACCCCTCGACCATGGCTTCGGTCCGCGCCGTCGCGCGCTACGTCGGCCGGTTCCTCTCTGAAGGATGACCACCCCAGATGTGTACAGATTTGAACCCAGATGAGCAGAAAGATATGAGCACGCAAATCCATGACTGACTACTACGAGGTTCTCGGCGTGCCGCGCGACGCCTCGGCGGAACAGATCAAGAAGGCCTACCGCCGGCTGGCCATGAAGCTCCACCCCGACGTCGCCCAGGAAGAGGGTGCGTCCGAGCGGTTCAAGCAGGTCGCCGAGGCGTACGAGGTCCTCACCGACCCGAAGAAGCGCGACATCTACGACCGTGGCGGCGATCCGCTCGGTGGCGGCATGGGCGGGTTCAACGGTGGCTTCGGGACCGGAGCCGGCGGCTTCGACTTCACCAATCTGGTGGACGCGATGTTCGGCCAGCAGGGTACCCGGGGCCCGCGCTCCCGGGTCCGGCGCGGCCAGGACGCCTTGGTCCGCCTCGATCTCGAGCTCGCCGAGGCCGCCTTCGGGACCACCAAGCCGCTCCGGGTCGACACGGCCGTGCTGTGTCCGCGGTGCAACGGCTCCGGGGCGCAGGAGGGCTCGCAGCCGGTGCGCTGCTCGACCTGTCACGGGCAGGGTGAGGTCACCCATGTGCAGCGCTCGTTCATCGGCGACATCCGGACCACCCAGGCGTGCCCGACCTGCCGGGGCTACGGCACCGTTATCCCCAATCCGTGCGTGGAGTGCTCGGGCGACGGACGGGTCCGGTCGGCCCGCACCATCAACGTGAAGATCCCGGCGGGGGTCAACACCGGCAACCGCATCCACCTCGCGGCCCACGGCGAAGTGGGACCGGGTGGCGGGCCGGCCGGTGATCTCTACGTCGAACTGCATGTGGCCAACCACGAGGTGTTCCGGCGCGACGGTGACGATCTCGAGGTGGTGGTCAAGATCCCGATGACCGCGGCCGCGCTCGGGACCGAGGTCACCGTGGCCACCCTGGAAGCGGATCTGTCCGATGCCGATCCGGAGAGTACGACAGTCCGGGTGAAGGTGCCGGCCGGGACCCAGTCCGGTACCCGAGTTGCGCTGGAGGGCCGTGGTGTGCCCCGCCTGCGGGCCAACGGCCGGGGCCAGCTGGGGGTCACCTTGCTGGTGCAGACGCCCACCCGCATCGACGGCGAGCAGGCCGACCTGCTCCGTCAGCTGGCCGAGCTCCGAGAGGAGACTCGACCGGACGTCACGGTGCAGAAGCACGGTCGCGGCGTGTTCGGGCGGTTGCGGGACGCGTTCGCCGGACAGTGACAGCGCCGGACAGTGACAGCGCCGGCGAGTGAGAGCGCCGAGCGGTGAGCAGCGAGCCCTTCTTCCTAACCGAGCTCGCCGATCCGCTCCCGGCGATCGGCAGCGCCGTCGTACTCGACGGACCGGAGGGTCACCATGCCGCCGTCCGGAGGATTCGGGTGGGGGAGACCCTCGTTCTGACGAACGGACGTGGCCGCGGTGTGCGCGGCGTCGCCACGGTCCTGGGCAAGAACTCCGTCACCGTCGAGGTCGTCGACCGGCTCGAGTCGGATGAACCGGGACTGCGCTTCGTTGTCGTCCAGGCCCTCGCCAAGGGCGACCGGTCCGAGCTTGCGGTCGAGATGCTCACCGAGATCGGGGTGGCCGAGGTCGTCCCGTGGCAGGCGTCGCGGTCGGTCGTCCGCTGGACGGGAGAGCGTGCCGGCAAGGGCCGACACAAGTGGCAGGTGACGGTCCAGGAGGCGGTCAAGCAGTCCCGTCGGCTCCGCGTACCGGTGGTCGCCGACCTCGTTCGGATCGACGAATTGGCGAACCTCGTCGCCTCAGCTGAACTGGCGCTGGTCCTCCACGAGGGAGCGGAGCGGTCCGTCCGCGACGTCATCCTGCCGTCGGCTGGGACCGTCTTGGTCGTCGTCGGCCCCGAGGGCGGCATCGCCGACGACGAACGCCGGCGACTAGGCGAGGCCGGGGCGATCGAGGTCGTGATCAGCGACGGTGTGTTGCGCACCTCGACGGCCGGGGTCGTGGCCTGCGCGGCCTTGATGCTCCGATGAGTGGCGCACGGGACTTCGGCTTCGAGCCGCGTACCCAGTTGCGGGGACGCCTTGGGCGTACGGGATTGATCCGCACCCCGCACGGGACCATCGCGACGCCGGCCTTCGTCGCCGTGGGGACCAAGGCGACGGTGAAGGCCGTGCTGCCCGAGAGCATGGCCCAGCTGGGGGCGCAAGCGGTGCTGGCCAACGCGTACCACCTCTACCTGCAGCCGGGGGCCGACATCGTCGAGGCGGCCGGCGGTCTGAGTGCCTTCATGAACTGGCCGGGACCCACCTTCACCGACAGCGGAGGCTTCCAGGTGATGAGTCTCGGCGTCGGCTTCAAGAAGGTCCTCGCCATGGACGTCGCCGGATTGGCCGACGACGACGTCGTCGCCGACGGCAAGAACCGGCTGGCTCACGTCGACGACGACGGGGTGACCTTCACCTCCCATCTCGACGGCAGCAAGCACCGGTTCACGCCCGAGATCTCGATGCGGATCCAGCACCAACTGGGCGCCGACGTGATCTTCGCCTTCGACGAGTTGACGACGCTGATGAACACCCGGGGTTACCAGGAGCAGTCAGTGGCCCGGACCCATGCCTGGGCCGCCCGCTGCCTCGCCGAACATCGACGGCTCACCGATGAGCGGCCGGACCGGCCGTACCAGGCGTTGTTCGGGGTCGTCCAGGGTGCGCATTACGAAGACCTCCGCCGCCGCGCCAGCCGCGAGCTGGCCGCGCTGGATGCCGACGGCCACGGCTTCGACGGATACGGCATCGGCGGGGCGCTCGAAAAGGTGAACCTGGGTGCGATCACCGGCTGGGTCGCGGCCGAACTGCCGGAGGACCGACCGCGGCACATGCTCGGGATCTCCGAGCCCGGCGACTTGTTCACGTGCATCGAGAACGGAGCCGACACCTTCGACTGCGTTTCACCGTCCCGGGTGGCCCGCAACGCCGCTCGTCTACACCCGCGACGGACGGTTCAACGTCACCACCGCCGCGTCCCGCCGCGCGTTCGTTCCGGTCGACCTCGAATGCGACTGCTACACCTGCACGCACTACACGCGCGCCTATCTGCACCATCTCTTCAAGGCGAAGGAGATGCTCGCCGCGACCTTGTGCACGATCCACAACGAGCGCTTCATCGTGCGGCTGGTCGACACGATCCGGGTTGCGATCGACCAGGGGCATTTCGAGGACCTACGCGCGGAGTTCTGCGCTCGCTACTACGCGGGTGCGCGGTGAGCCGCGTAGAGGAGACCGCCCCGGGCCCGCTACGTGCCCCCAGCAGGCAGCGGGCCCCGGGCGGTTGATCTGGTCGAACTCAGCTGGTCAGACCCGCGTACGGCGTCCGCTGCGGGCGGTCAGCGTAGAGGCGATGATGACCAGCACGGCCGCCACGGCGATGGCGACGAGCCAGCGGATCCAGTCGATACCTGCGGTCTCTCCGCCACCGAACGCGGTGTAGACGTACCACCCGATCAGCACGCCACCGATGCCGCACAAGATGGTGAGCCAGATCGGGATGTTGTCCTTGTCGCCCGGAGCGACGAACTTGCCGAGCAGGCCGATGACGACCCCCGCGATCAGTACTCCGATGATTTCCATGCGCGTACCTCTCCAGACAAGCCGGCCACCGTGTGCGGCCAGGCGTTCTTCGAGCTGTTTACATCGTAAACCAACGGCTTTACGTTGTAAACAGACGAGGGGGCTCAGCTTTCTCGCGGGCCGGGACGCGGGAGTGGCGTGATCCGCCAGGTGGCGCGAAACGCAGCGCCGATTCGGGCTGAGCGCTGCGTCAGCCATCACATGGCGGGAAACGTCTGCAGCCGCAGGACCACGGCCGAGCGTGCGGCAACCCTGTGCCCGTCAGTCAGTCGCGGGTCGGTCCAGTTCCTGGAAAAGCGTGAGTTGTACGCCCGCCGGCGCATCGAGCCGGGCGTTCAGGGAGCGCCACGGAGTCTCGATCGGCTGGGCGATGATCGCGGCGCCGGCGTCGGCGAGTCGGCCGGTCATTGCGCGCGAGTCGTCGACCTCGAAGCAGACGCGCATCGGCGGCGCGACGCCGGGTCGGCCGACCTCCACCGTGTCGATGAGATCGCGCTGGGCGGCGTTGGAGAGTTCCAGGGTGGCGCGACCGGCGCCCAAGATCATCACCCGGGCCGCCCCGTCGGTGTAGGTCTCCTCCTCAACGAGGCCGACGCGATCCCGGTAGAAGGTCACCGACTGGTCGAAGTCGTCGGCCGACACCACGAGCCGTAGCTGGCGCACGGCCCCGGTCGCAACGTCGAGCCCGTACGTCGGCTCGCGCCGCTTGACCGCCCGGATGACGAGGTAGGTCACCGGCAGCAGCACGACCTCGATCAGGACCTTGTAGACGTAGCCGGTGATGATGTAGTTGATCAAGACCGGCCCGGAGACCAGACCGCCGAAGGCGACGACGCAGAACACGGCGGTGTCGGCAAGTTCACCCACTACCGTGGAGCCGAGAAGCCTGGCCCACAACGATTTCTCCCGGGTCATCTGTTTGATCTTGACCAGGACGTAGGCGTTGAGGAACTGGCCGGCCAGGAAGCCGAGCAGACTGGCCAGCACGATGCGCGGGACGAACCCGAGCACCGCCAGCCAGGCCTCCTGATTCGGCCAGTCCGGGGCCGGCGGTGTCACGCTGACCAGCCAGAAAGTCAGGGCCGCCAGACCGGCCAGGACGAAGCCGGCGATGATCGCCCGTCGTGCCTTGCGCAGTCCGTAGACCTCGGCCAAGACGTCGCCGAGGATGTAGGTCAACGGGAACAGGAACGCCCCGCCGTCGGTGACGATCAGCGCCGGCCAATCGAGCCCGGTCGGAAAGCTGATCAGTTTGGTGGCCCCGACGTTGGAGATCAGCAGCAGGCCGCAGAACGCGGCCACCACCAGGTCGTAGTTGCCCTGCAGGCCGGAGGCGAAGCGGGCGTGGGTCGCGCTCTGTGTGGTGGTGGTCTCGCTCACCGGCTGATCCTAGACATGGCAGGCTGGATCTATGACCGCACCTGATTGTCGCGCTCCGCGCTCCGCGGTCATGGGCTTCGCACCATCTCGCTCGTTCGTTCGCGGTTCCGGGCGACGCGCTGCCCGATCAGCTCGCTTCGCCCGTGAGAGGCATCGCCCAGAACCGCTCCTCACTCCCGAGAGGCTCCGCCCATGACCGACATGTACGAAGAGGTCCCCGACCAGCTCGACCAGATGGATCAGGACCAGCTGCAGCCCAACGAGAACCTGGTCGACCGTGGCGTCGCCGACTTCCTCGACGAGGGCTACTCACCGCCCGAGAAGCCGTCCTATCTGTCCCGGCACGGCGACGAGGAGGAAACCCTCGACGAGCGGCTGGCGCAGGAGGAGCCGGAGGTGTGGGAGGCTCCGGACACCAGCGAGATCGTGAACGACGGCGAGGTCGGTGACCGGCGCGCGGGCCGGCTGGTGGACCCGAACGAGGGCATCGGCGAGGACACCGAGAAGGACATGGTCGGTGAGGACGTCGGCATCGACGGGGCGGCGGCCAGCGCGGAGGAGGCGGCGGTGCACATCGTCCCGGACAGCGAGGTCTACTGACCTGGATCCGTCCCCGTGAGTCTCTACCCCGACATCGAGCCGTACGCCAGCGGCCTGCTGGAGGTCGGTGATGGCCAGCAGATCTACTGGGAGGAGTGCGGAAACCCCGAGGGGAAGCCCGCGGTGTTCCTGCACGGGGGTCCCGGGGGTGGCTGCTGGCCGGGCGTTCGGCGGTTCTTCGATCCCGCGCGCTATCGCGTGGTGCTCACGGACCAACGCGGGTGCGGGCGGAGCCGGCCGCACGCCAGCGAGACGGCCGATCTCGCCACCAACACGACGTGGCACCTGGTCGCCGACCTCGAGCGGCTGCGAATGGCCCGAGGCATCGACGCTTGGCAGGTCTTCGGCGGTTCGTGGGGGAGCGCGTTGGCCCTGGCGTACGCCGAGGAGCACCCGGAGCGGGTGACCGAGCTCATCGTCCGCGGCATCTTCACCCTGCGCCGTCGCGAGCTCGACTTCTACTACAACGGCCCGGCCGGGGAGCTGTTCCCGGAGCGATTCGAGCAGTACCTGCATCCGCTGGGCGGCCGCGCCTTCACCGGTGACACCATCGCGGCCTACGCCGGGCTGTTGTTCGACCCGGACCCGGCGGTCCACGGTCCCGCCGCCGTCGCCTGGTCGACGTGGGAGGCGGCGACCATCACGCTGGCGCCGGACGCCGCGCTCATCGCCCGGTTCGCTGAGCCGGCGTACGCCCTGGCCTTCGCGCGCATCGAGAACCACTACTTCACGCACGGCGGCTGGTTCGGCGAGGGGCAGCTGATCGCCAACGCCGACCGGCTCGCCGGGATCCCGGGAGTCATCGTGCAGGGCCGCTACGACGTCGCCACCCCGGCGGTCACGGCCTGGGACCTGCACCGCGCCTGGCCCACGGCGGACCTCCGGATGGTCACCTCCGCGGGCCACGCCCACTCCGAGCCCGGCATCTCGGCCGAGCTGGTCGCCGCCACGGATCGATTCGCGGTCGGCTGACCCTGACATTTATGGGCTGGGACTGTCACCCGCAGGTGCATAAGATGGCAGTTCAGAAGTCGTCGATTCAGGAGCGGATTACCTGACCAGATCAGACAGATCGGCCATACCCCTGCCAGGGGCCAGCCAGAGCAGGCGGGACGCGCCGGCCGCAGAACCGGCGCCGACCGATCAAGCTGGGGTGGAACAGAGCCGACGGATCAGCGTGCCGGCCTCGATCGACATGGTGAACGTGCTCGGCCCCCGCGATGAGTTCCTCCGAATCCTCGAGCGTGAGCTCGAGGCGGATCTGCACGTACGCGGCAACGAGTTCACCCTGAGCGGATCAGCCGCGGCGGTGGCGTTGGCCGCGGAGGTGATCACCGAACTCGTCACTGTGCTGCGAACGGGCCAAGGGCTCAGCGGCGACGCGGTGGAGCGGATCGTCTCCATGCTGACCGCCCAGGAGGAGGCGCGCCCGGCCGACGTCCTGACTCAGAACATCTTGTCGAGCCGCGGCCGCACCATCCGGCCGAAGACGCTGAACCAGAAGCGCTACGTCGACGCCATCGACAAGCACACCGTGGTGTTCGGGATCGGCCCCGCCGGCACCGGAAAGACCTACCTCGCGGTGGCCAAGGCGGTGCAGGCGCTGCAGAACAAGCAGGTCACCCGGATCATCCTGACCCGGCCCGCCGTGGAGGCGGGCGAGCGGCTCGGCTTCCTGCCCGGGACCCTGAGCGACAAGATCGACCCCTACCTGCGTCCCCTGTACGACGCCCTGCACGACATGGTCGATCCGGAGTCGATACCGCGGCTGCTGACCGCCGGGACGATCGAGGTCGCGCCCCTCGCCTACATGCGTGGTCGCGCGCAACCTGTCAACACCCCGGTGCTGACCCCTGAGGGTTTCCGGTCCATCGGTGATCTCCGCGTAGGGGATCTCGTCGTCGGCTCCGACGGCGTGCCGACCCCGGTGCTCGGGGTGTATCCGCAGGGTCGCAAGCAGGTCTTCCGGGTCAGCGCCCAAGATGGCGCCTCCACGCTGGCGTGTGGTGAACACCTTTGGCGGGTGTGGACCCGTGGTGACCGCCGACGAGGCAAGCCGGGCCGGGTACTGCAGACCGCAGACATGATCGACAAGCTGCGGGCCGCCCACTACCACCGGTACGAGCTCCCGCTGGTCGGCGCGGTGCAGATGCTCGAGCGCGACGTCCCGATGGATCCGTACGCGCTCGGATTGTTGCTGGGCGACGGATGCCTGACGACGGCCACCACACCGAGCTTCTCGACGAATGACCCCGAGTTGGCCGCCGCGCTCGACGCCGCGTTGCCCGGTATCGAGTTGTTTCACAAGAGCGAGTTCGACTATGTCCTTCGCCGCGCCGGCGGCGGAGGGCGGGGCGGTGTTATCACGGCGAACCCCGTCACCGCCGTGCTCCGCGAGCTCGGCTTGGCCGGCACTCGCTCGGCCACCAAGTTCGTCCCGGAGGGGTACCTCCACAACAGCGTGGATGTGCGGCTCGCCGTGCTGCAGGGTCTGCTCGACACAGACGGCGGCCCCGTACGGCAGCTCGACCGGACCTGTCGGATCCAGTACTCGACATCGTCGGAGCGACTGCGCGAGGACGTCTTGTTCCTCGTGCGATCGCTGGGCGGCGTCGCTTACTGGCGCATCCGGCCGGCCGCTGGTCGGCGTCCCGGTCTCGCGAAGGGACGCCCCCTGCCCTACCGCTCCGACACCTTCGTGCTCGACATCAGGTTGCCGGCCGGCCTTTCACCGTTCCGTCTTGGCCGTAAGGCGCGGGCGTACGACGAGGACGGCGGCGGCCGGCCGATGCGCTTCGTGCACAGCATCGAGCCCGCGGGCGAGGCCGAGTGCGTCTGCATCGCCGTGGCGGCCGCGGATTCGCTCTACGTCACCGAGGATTTTCTGCTCACCCACAACTCCTTGAACGACGCGTTCATCATCCTCGACGAGGCGCAGAACACGTCGATGGAACAGATGAAGATGTTCCTGACCCGGTTGGGCTTCGGCTCCAAGATCGTGGTCACGGGTGACATCACCCAGGTCGACCTGCCGGGCGGCACCCGTAGCGGCCTGCGGATGGTGCAGGGGGTGCTGGACGAGGTGGAGGACATCTCGTTCAACTACCTGACCAACCACGACGTCGTCCGGCACAAGCTGGTGGGTCGCATCGTCGCCGCCTACGACCGGTACGAGGCCACCCAGTCGCCGCCGCGAGGTCACTGATGGCACCACGCTGATGGGACCACGCTGATGGGACCACATTGATGGGGCGACACTGATGTCCGTCGACATCGCGAACGAGTCCGGACAGGACGCCGACACCGCCGGGCTGGCGCGACTGGCCGGTTACGCGCTCGAGCAGCTGCGGATCCACCCACAGGCCGAGCTGTCGATCCTGCTCGTCGACGAGGCCACGATGACCTCCTACCACGAGCGCTATCTCGGGGAACCCGGCCCGACCGACGTGTTGTCGTTTCCCATGGACGAGTTGCGCCCGCCGGACGACAACGACGAGCCGCCGGAGGGGCTGCTCGGTGACATCGTGCTCTGCCCGGCGGTGACCTCGCGACAGGCCACCGACCACGGACGCACGGCTTCGGCCGAGGCCGAGTATCTCCTGGTGCACGGCCTCCTGCATCTGCTCGGCTTCGATCACGACGGACCCGAACAGCGCGCGGAGATGTTCGATCTGAAGGACAAGATCCTCTCCGGCTGGGCGACCGCTCGCCCCGATCGCGCCGCCGCCGGAGGTCGATCTCGGTGAACACCACCGACTGGGTCCAGCTGGCGGTTGCGCTCGTCCTGGTCGTCCTGGCCGGCGTGATGGCCGCCGGCGAGGCCGCGCTGTCCTCGTTCTCCCGGGCCCGCGCCGAGCGACTCGTCGAGGACGGCGCGCCCGGGGCCGCCCGGGTGCAGCACATCGTCGAGGATCCGCCCCGCTACCTCAACACGGCGCTATTCGTCCGTACTGTCTGCGAGATCTCGGCCATCGTGCTGGTCGCCCTGGTGGTGTTCGGCATCTTCGCCGCCACCTGGCAGCGAGTGTTGATCACGGCCGGCTCCATGATCGTCGTCTCGTACGTGTTCTGGGGGGTGGCACCTCGGACGCTCGGGCAACAGCATCATGACCGGATCGCCTGTGCCCTGGCCGGGCCCCTGGTGCTGCTGACAACCGTGCTGGGACCGTTTCCACGACTGCTTGATCTTGGTCGGCAACGCCCTCACGCCGGGCAAGGGTTTCGAGGAGGGCCCGTTCGCCACCGAGGCCGAGCTCCGCGAGCTCGTCGACCTGGCCGAGAAGAGCGAACTCATCCAGTCCGGTGAGCGGCAGATGATCCATTCCGTGTTCGACCTGGGCGACACGATCGTCCGCGAGGTGATGGTCCCCCGCACGGACATGGTCTTCATCGAGGAGTACAAGACTCTCCGGCAGGCGGTGTCGCTGGCGCTCCGGTCGGGCTTCAGCCGGATTCCGGTGATCAAGGACGGACTCGACGACGTGGTCGGCGTGCTGTACCTCAAGGACGTGATCAAGCGGGTCTACGACTCACCGGACGCCCAGACCAGCGAGCGGGTCGGTTCCATGATGCGTAAGCCGGTCTGGTGCCCGGACTCCAAGCCCATCGACGAACTGCTGCGCGAGATGCAGCTCAAGCGGGTGCATCTGGTGATCGTGATCGACGAGTTCGGCGGCACCGCCGGCATGGCAGTCGATCGAGGACATCCTCGAGGAGATCGTCGGCGAGATCACCGACGAGTACGACGAGGAGAACACCGATGTCGCCCGGCTTGGTGAACACCGTTACCGGGTGTCGTCGCGGTTGTCGCTGGATGACCTCGGCGAGCTCTTCGCGTTGAAACTGGAGGACGAGGACGTCGAAACCGTCGGCGGGCTGATGGGCAAGCTGCTGAACAAGGTGCCCATCGCCGGCTCGGTGGTGCAAGTACCGAGGGCTCGAGCTCGTGGCCGAACGGGCGACCGGACGCCGCAACAAGATCGGGACGGTGATCGTCAGCCTGGCCACCGACGCCCAGGGCGAGGAGACGCAGCCGCGTGATGACCATCGCGTCGAGGCCGCGACCAGGATCGCCACCGAGCCCAACGAGTCCGCTGAGGTGTCCACCGATGGTTCCGCCGACGAGCGGGCCGAGCTCGCCCGCAGCCCGAGCCTCATGACGGTGTCGATTCGCGCCCTGAGCCTGTCGAAGGGCCGTTGCCCATGACCGAGCCCACCCTGCCCACCGATCCCGAGGACGTCAAGATCATCACGTTGGCGCGGGCGGCCCGTGCACGTACCGGGGCTACGCAGGGCGCTTGCGTACGGGATCTGGACGGCCGGACCTATGCGGCCACGTCGGTCTCGCTTCCGCACCTGCAGTTGTCGGCGGTGGCGACGGCGCTGGCCATGGCCGTTTCGTCCGGTGCGGAGGGACTCGAGGCGGTGGCGATCAGCAGCGACGAGCCGCCCGGTCCGGCGGATCGCGAACTGATCGGCGATCTTCCCGGCGAGCGGGTCAAGCTGTGGCACGTCGACGGCCGCGGCGCCGTGGTGTCGCTGACGGTGCTCGATCGTTCATGATCCGCGAACCCATGATCACGACCTCATGATCGAGAGCTCTCCGCGGCCACCGGGGTTCCGATCTGGGTTCGCCTGCCTCGTCGGCCGACCCAACGCCGGTAAGTCGACGCTCGACCAACGCCTTGGTCGGGACCAAGATCGCCATCGCCTCCGACAAGCCGCAAACCACGCGGCACGCGATCCGCGGCATCGTCCATCGCGACGACGCTCAGTTGATCTTGATCGACACTCCGGGTCTGCACCGGCCACGTACGTTGTTGGGCGAGCGGCTCAACGACCTGGTGCGCGGCACCTGGACCGAGGTGGACGTGATCGGCGTCTGTCTGCCGGCGAATCAGCGCATCGGCCCCGGGGACACCTATCTGGTCACCGAGATCGCAGCGCTGGACCGTCGGCCGGCGTTGGTGGCCGTCGCCACCAAGTCCGACCTCGTTTCCGCCGACCGGATGGCGCAGCATCTGGTGAGCATCGCGTCGCTCGAGCGGACCTGCGGCGTCGAGTGGGCGCACATCGTGCCCGTCTCGGCCACGGCCGACCATCAGATCGACGTACTGGCGGACGCGCTCGGTGAGCCTCCTGCCCGAGGGCCCGCCGCTCTACCCCGACGGCGAGATCACCGACGAACCGGAGGAGACGATGGTCGCGGAACTGATCCGCGAGGTGGCCCTGGCCGGCGTACGGGATGAACTGCCGCATTCGATCACCGTCACCGTGGAGGAGATGGGGCTCCGCGAGGGCCGCAAGGCCGACCAGCCGCTACTCGACATCTACGCGTCCCTGATCGTCGAACGGGACTCGCAGAAGGGCATCATCATCGGGCATCGCGGGAGCCGGCTCAAAGAGCTGGGCGCGGCGGCCCGCCGGCAGATCGAGAACCTGCTCGGCACGCCGGTTTACCTCGACCTGCGGGTCAAGGTGCTCAAGGAGTGGCAGCGCGACCCGAAGCTCCTCAACCGCCTCGGCTTCTGACGACCCGTCACATCTTCGGCACTTTGGACGGCGTGTCGCCGCAGATGTGACGGGTCGCGGATGCTGAAAGCGCCGAGCCGGAGGCCAAGACCGCGAACAGTCGGCCGT
Source organism: uncultured Actinomycetota bacterium (assembly GCA_963789345.1). Lineage (GTDB taxonomy): Bacteria > Actinomycetota > Actinomycetes > Propionibacteriales > Propionibacteriaceae > Microlunatus. The sequence goes on from CAWBKR010000008.1 coordinate 108,806, forward strand.
GGTCGGCATCCGGCGTCCGAATCAGCCCGTGCAGCGCGGGATGTCGGCCGTGGTCGGCATCCGTACTCTCGACCGGCCCCAGGGTGCGCCGGCTGCCGACCGTCGTCGGAGTATGCGTCTTCGACCGGCCCCGGGGTGCGCCGGCTGCCGACCGTGGTCGGAATATGCACTCCGAAGCGGCTCTCAACGACGAGTGTCTGCCCCGCCCTTCGACGCGCGCCGACCCGTCACTTTTGCAGCAACACGCCGTCCAAAGCGCCGTTGTTGTGACGGGTCGCGGAGAGGGTGAGTTCGTAGGTGTCGAAGATTCGGTTCAGCCGGTAGCCGATCGCCTCGTTCACGCTGATCATGAAGTCGTTACCGGCCTGGTTCCAGGTGTCGATGACCTTCAGCTGCGGCTCGGCTTCGGCCAGCCAGTGCAGCATGTCGATCTTGAGCAGCAGTCCCAGCCGGTGGCCTCGATGCGCGCGGGCCACGGCGGTGTCGCCTTGCATGCCGAATTCGGGCCGGTCCGGGTTGACCAGCACGACCGTGTGGCCGCCGATCTCACCGGTCTCCTGGTGCCGGGCGACGATCCGGTAGACCTTGTCACCCCGCCCGATGCGGGCCGTCTCCATGTCCTTCAGCCGGGCCAGGTCGAAGTGCTCGTCCTCGAACGTGAGGTCGCCCATCGGGGCGTCGTTGATGGCCGCGGTCACATCGACGAGATCGCTCAGCAGGTCGTCGGAGAAGGGCGGGCTGAGCCGTTCGAGTCGGTAGTCCGCCGACTTGGCGACCGCAACCGTGAACGAGCGCTCCACGGCCTGGCGATCTACCTCGCTGAGCACCTGGCGGCGACGAGCCTCCGGGTTCGCGTAGCCGAAGCCGAATCTCTCGACGAAGGCCTTGCCGCCCGGATCGTCGGAGGCAACGCCGACCCAGAGGATCGACCGGCCGGCCTCGGCGGCCCGACGGAACAACTCCTTCATGATCACCGAGCCGTGCCCGCGGCGGCGATGATCAGGGTGCACGGTCATCTGAGCCCACACCAGGTCTCGGTTGTCGCGTTGTGGCATCTGCAGCGACAGGACACCGATCGGAGACTCCTCGCTGTCGGCGTAGTAGAAGTAGCTCTCGTCAGGCTCCAGGTCCCAGCCGTACGCGAGATCACCGGCGACGATGCTGGCCACGGCCGGCGGCGCATCAGGGTCGTCGATCGGCTGCGCGGTGTTGTAGAAGTCCGTGAGGGCAGTGACGGCCGCACGGTCGTCCGCCTCGATGCGTACGAAGGGCATCGAACCAGGGTGCCGCACTTCGGCCTCGGCCCACCAGCGATTTTCCGGCCAGCGCGGGCAATCGGACTTACCTCACCCGCCGAGTCCCGCCTCGCGTGCTCGCAGGATCGCCGCGGCGCGATCGGCGACCTGGAGCTTGGTGAAGATCGAGGACAGATGGTTGGCCACCGTCTTCGGCGACAGCTCGAGTCGGCTCGCGATCGCGGCGTTGGGTAGGGCCGCCGCCAGCAGGTCGAGGACCTCACGCTCCCGCGACGTCAACTGCGGAAAGGGATCGGCCGCCGGCGGTGGGGCGGCGAAGTAGCGCAGGACGCGCTGGGCCACCCCAGGAGAGAAGATCGCCTCGCCGGCGGCCACGGCGCGGATGGCCCGGCCGATCTCCTCCTGCTCGGCACCCTTGACCACGTACCCGCGGGCGCCCGCCCGCATCGCCGCGAACACGGAGTCCTCGTCGTCGAACATCGTCAGTACCAACACGGCGACGCCCGGAGCGGCCCGGGAGATCTCCCGGATGGCGGCGAACCCGTCGAGCTCGGGCATCTGCAGGTCCAGCATCGCCACGTCCGGCCGATGCAGGACAACCTCCTTGACCGCGCTGCGTCCGTCTGCGGCGACGCCGACGACCTCGAGATCGCCGAGCGTTCCGAGCAGCGCGGCCAGCCCGGCGCGGACGACGGGATGGTCGTCGGCCAGCACGACGCGTATCACGAGACGGCCAGCGGGAACGAGGCCTGAACGAGCCCGCCGCGGGACGAGGGACCGGCGGAGAAGGCGCCACCCAGCTCGGCGGTCCGCTCCCGCATGGCCTCGAGCCCTACGCCCGGGGCCCACGACGTCGAGCGGGGACCGTCGTCGGTGACCGACACCTCCAGGTGGTCGCCGTAGCGAAGGCGCACGACGGCGTGGTCCGCGTCGGCGTGCCGGGCGACGTTGGTCAGCGCCTCGGTCGCCACCCGGTACGCGGCGACCTCCACCGCCGCGGGGAGGGTGGGCAGCGTATGCGGCACGTCCACCCGAACCTCGACGGGGCTGCCGTCCGCCCGCCACCGAAGCTGCTCGGCTCGCTGCCGCAAGGCCCCGACCAGCCCGAGCTCGTCGAGCGCCGGCGGGCGGAGGACGTCCACCACGCGCCGGACGTCCGCCAGCGCGGCCCGCGTGTCCCGCCGCAAGCTGGCAAGCAGTTCGCCGGCCCGCTCCGGGTCGGTGATCAGATTCGCCGCCGCATCGGCGGTGAAGGCGATACCGGTCAGCGTCGGACCAAGCCCGTCGTGGAGCTCGCGCCGGAGCCGGCGGCGTTCCTCCTCCTGGGCGCCGACCAGCCGCTCGCGGGAGGTCTGCAACTCCTCGGAGACGACGGTGGCGTGGACCGCGACCGCCAACGGCGCCGCGACGAGGTCGACCACGCGGCGATCGGGTTCACTCAGGCGCCGTTCGCCGGCGCGCAGTCCGACGGTCAGTCGACCCACGACCTCCCCGCCGTACGTGAGCGGCAGGGTGGCCACGTCGTCCGGTTCCTGCCCGTCGGCGGCGAGGACGGTGCCGTCGCGTTCCAGCTCCACGTACGGAAGTCGTAGGGCCTGACGGATCGAGCCCGCGACACCGGCTAGCCCGGCCTCGGTCGTCGCCAGGTGCCGGCCGAGCTCGGAGACGACCCGGGCGGGGTTGGCCCGATCACCGTAGACGGCGCGGTCCACCAGCCGCTGCAGCCGCGGCAGGACGGGTGCCGCCAACAGCACCAAGATCACGGTAGCCACGGCCGACTGACCCAGAGAGCTCGCGATCACACGGTCGAGCACGGCCACCAGACCGGCGTAGGAGACAATCACCGCCAAGGAGAGCACCAACCACGCCACAGCCCGGGAGACGACGAGTCTGATGTCGAGCAGCTGATAGCGGACGATCGCGACGGTCACCGCCACGGGAATCAGCGGAACGGCGAACAACACCGCCACGGGCGTACCGGCGATCAGCCCCCACGGCAGCAGCGCGATGATCACCACGAACAAGGCCAGCAGGAGCCAGAGGAGCTGGCGGCGGACGGCCTCCGAGCCGCGTCGGTACCGGACCGCGAGGGCCAGCAGCGCCAGCAGGTAGGCCGCGTTCGTGCGGATCTCGGTGAACAACCACAGCGGGCGGAGCTGGTCGTAGAACGCCCACGTGAGGTAGCCGACCGGATCGCCCTCCTGGACCGGCACCGGCGCTGAACCCATTTCGAGCGGGAACAGGGGCGCCGTGACCACGAGGAAGATCACGACCGGCCGCCAGGCACGGGATACCGGCCGGCCGTCGGGGAACAGCAGAAGCGCCACGGGGATGCACAGACCGATGGCCCACGGCCAGCTGTAGACGAAGATCGTCGACAGCATGCGGACGACCGGCAGCGGCGCCCCCGTCTGCACCGCGAGCGCTTGCAACGGAGAGCAGGCCGCAGCGATCGCCTGGAGGAAGCCCCCGCCGAGGAACAGCCACCCGATGGGATTGCCGGGTCGGTGCCACGCGAGCAGCGCACCGCAGCCACCGAAGGCCACGCCCATCACCGCATTGGTCAGCACGAAGGCGTCGAGAGCGTCGGCCCACGACCAGCCGAGGCGGACACATGCGATCGCCGCGACGATGACCAGCGCCGCGACGAGCACGCCGAACGTCACGGCCAGTGCTCGCCGTCCATTGGGTGTGCGGGTCGCCGGTGCCGCCGTTGACTCCCACGTGGCGCTGGACGTCATGGGAACAGTCTGCGCTGAGACGACTCCCGGCGTCACGGGAGAAGCTCCCGGGACAGCCGGGCAGTCTCCCGGCCGAGGGTGAGCGGTGACCCATGCCGTCCCGATCGCTCGACCTTCAACCTGGAGAACGCCCGGTCGACATGGTCGGGCGAGTCGTTCATCCACCTCATGATCTGGAGGCCTTCATGTCATCCGTCTACCGCGCCGGGCTGATCGTCCTGGCGCTCATCTCTCTGGGCGACCTTGCTGCGCCGTTGTACACCGACGGCCAGACCCCGCCCATGTTCATCGCGCTGATCGGGTCGGCGCTCGGCCTGATCAGTTTGATCATGGTCGCCCTCGCGTGGCGCGGCCGTCTGTGGGCCGCGACCGCGCTCGGTGGTCGTTCGGCTGCTGTCGGCGTTGACGGCCGTGCCGGCCTTCCTCGAGCCCGGAGTGCCGGCGGTGGCGATGACGCTGGCCGGAATCGCGATCACCGTCACACTCATCGGGGTCGTGCTCGTGTTCGCCGGGATCCGGCGTCCCGCCCTGGTTGGTGCGCGATGACGGTTACGGCACAACAGGAGACCCGGGGCACCGAGGTCGTACGCCCGGCGAGTCGGTCCCGTCGGGTAGCGCTGGCGCTCGCCATGATCATCGCGCCGTGGGGCTTCGTGGTGACGAACACTGCGTACGCGCTGGCGATCCGTGACGGCGGCAACGAGGCGACCAGCGTCGACGCCCTCGCGCTGTACGCCGCCCATCCCGATCTCGTACGGATCTCGGTGATCGCCGGAATGATCGGGTGCCTGTTGCTCGTGCCCGCCGTGCTGGGAGTGTTCCGGTTGGCTCCGGCGAGCCGGCTCGTGCTGGTCGGCGGCTCGTTGATGATCGCGGGCTACGTCGGCTACTTCGCGGTCCTGAACAGCAGCCTCACCACCTTGGCCATGGCCGAACGCGGCGAGCCGGTCGCCGTCTTCGCCGCGGTGCTGGACGCCAGCCAGGCCGAGCCCTGGGGAACCGTGATCTTCGTGCTGTTCGTCGTCGGCAACCTGATCGGCACGGCGCTGCTGGCCATCGGATTGCTGGTCAGCCGGCGGGTCCCGGTCTGGGCGGCGCTGGGCATTCTCGCCTGGCCGCCGCTCCACGTGGTCGGCCTGGTCTTCTTCGGCAACGAGGTGCCGCAGGTGATCGGCGCGGTGCTGCAGGCCGTCGGATTCGCAGGCTGCGCGGGGGTGCTGCTGCGACGCCGATCCTGACGAACCGGCCTCCGGGTCGCGACCGGGTGGCATGGCGTTTGCCGCCACGTGACGGACGATGCAGCGTCAGAGCCCGACCGGCGCTGCGTTTCCCGTCACGTGGCGGTAAACGACCTCGGGCACCCGGGAGTGGCCCGGAGGGGGCGGGGTACGGGTCACAGTCCGACGCTTGGCCGCCCCGCAGGCCTGCGTTAGGGTGAGGCCATGGCTCGCCCTCTGGTTCGAGGGGAGCGCCGGTCTCGGCTGCTCCTCCTTCGTAGCCGCAGCGAGGCCCGCTAAGGGCCGGCATCCTCGCTGCGGCGAACGTGTGTTCCCGGCCATTCCCGAACCAGCCCAGCGAGGACACCCATGACCACCGGCACTCGACCGCCGACCGCACCGATCCAGCAACCGAGCCCGATGCCGTTCCATCGGTACCGCGCCTTTCCCCCGATCGATCTCCCCGACCGCACCTGGCCCACCCGGACCATCACCGAGGCGCCCCGGTGGCTCAGCACCGACCTGCGCGACGGCAACCAGGCCCTCATCGACCCGATGACGCCGGCCCGCAAGCACAAGATGTTCGAGCTGCTGGTGCGGATGGGCTACAAGGAGATCGAAGTCGGGTTCCCGTCCGCCAGCCAGACCGACTTCGACTTCGTCCGCCAGCTCATCGAGCGGGACCTGGTCCCCGACGACGTGACCATCTCGGTGCTCACCCAGGCCCGGGAGGACCTGATCGAACGGTCCGTCCAGTCCCTGATCGGGGTGCCGAAGGCGACGGTCCACCTGTACAACGCGCTCGCCCCGCTGTTTCGTAGGGTGGTCTTCCACGCCAGTAAGGACGAGGTGAAGGCCATCGCCACCCGCGGTGCGGAGCTGGTGATGAAGTACGCGGAGAGCTGGCTCGACAAGACTGTGATCGGCTTCGAGTACTCCCCGGAGATCTTCACCGGCACCGAGCTGCCGTTCTCGGTCGAGGTGTGTGAGGCCGTCACCGACGTGTGGCAGCCCGCCGACGGACGGGAGATCATCCTCAACCTACCGGCCACGGTGGAGATGGCGACGCCGAACGTGTACGCCGACCAGATCGAGTGGTTCAGCCGGCAGCTCACCCGCCGCGAGTTCACCTGCATCTCGCTCCACCCGCACAACGACCGCGGGTCCGCTATCGGCGCCACGGAACTGGCCGTGATGGCCGGCGCCGACCGGGTGGAGGGCTGCCTGTTCGGCCACGGGGAGCGCACCGGCAACGTGGACCTGGTCACCTTGGGGATGAACCTGTTCTCCCAGGGTGTCGACCCCAAGATCAACTTTTCCGACATCGACGAGATCCGTCGCACGGTGGAGTACTGCACCAACCTGCCGGTCCACCCGCGCCACCCGTACGCGGGCGATCTGGTCTACACCGCCTTCTCCGGCTCCCACCAGGACGCGATCAAGAAGGGCTTGGAGGACCTCGAGATCCAGGCCCGCGAGCAGCGCACGACGGTGGCCGCTCTCCCGTGGCAGGCGCCGTACCTGCCGATCGACCCGCACGACGTCGGCCGGACGTACGAGGCAGTGATCCGGGTGAATTCGCAGTCCGGCAAGGGCGGCGTGGCCTACATCATGAAGGCCGAGCACAACCTGGACCTGCCGCGCCGGCTGCAGATCGAGTTCTCGCAGGTCGTGCAGGCGCACACCGACATCGGGGGCGGCGAGATCACTCCGGCGCGGCTCTGGGAGATCTTCCAGAGGGAGTATCTCGAGGCCTCGGAACCGCTCCGGCTCGTCCGGGTCGACAGCGTCTCCGGAGGTGGGCCGACCGACAGCGTCCGAGTCTCGGTGATCAACGAGGGCCGCCCGGTGACGGTCAGCGGGGAGGGTAACGGACCGGTGTCGGCGTTCGTCGACGCGCTTGCCTCGATCGAGCATCCGGTGCGGGTGCTCGACTACCACGAGCACGCGCTGTCGGCGGGTGGCGATGCGCTCGCCGCGGCCTACGTGGAGTGCGAGGTCGGTGAGGGCGAGAACAGCGATGTCCTGTGGGGGGTCGGCATGGACCCCAACATCGTCACCGCGTCGTTGAAGGCCGTGGTCAGTGCGGTGAACCGGGCGGCCCGCTGACTCCGTCCGGCGGAGCGGCTGGTGCAGCATAGGGCGGTGCGGTCGGGTACGGCGGAGTCGTCGGGTACGGCGGGCCGTACTTCGCGGCGAGCGGCGACGTACGCATGACACAGAGGACCAGCACGATGAGGCCGCCCACGTACGGGATGAGGTTGAGCAGGTAGAACCACCCGCTGTACCCCGCGTCGTGCAACCGGCGGAACGTGATGGCGATGGTGGGGACCAGGACCGCCAGCAGGAAGAGGAACATCGAGCGGAACTCGACCGTGGTCGGATAACGCCGCCCTCGGGCCGCCTACCGGAAGCCGTTCTCGGCCGTACGGGCCGGAGCGGTGGGGGAGAAGATCCAGGCCTGGAAGAACGGTACGAGGTCAACAGTGGTCTTCGCCTGCGCCTTGATCATCCACTCCTCGACGCTGCGCGACCCCGGGTCCGCCGACCACTCCCGGGCGAGCGCCAGGAAGGCGGCCTCTCCGATCACGTTGCGCAGGGCCTGCAGCGCCATCGGGCCGCGGGTGTAGACGGTGGAGAACAGCTGCTCGCGACCGGGGTCGATCATCGTCACCTGCCAGAACTCGCGGTTATCCCTCGTCCGCTCGTAGAGGTCGTTGAGTCGTTGGTTGCCGTTCCGGCGTCCCGCATCTCCCTCGGCGTACCCCCACTGCGCCCAGGCTGCGTACCCCTCGTTGAGGAAGATGTCGTTCCACTGTCGCACCGTCACCTGATTGCCGAACCACATGTGCGCCAGCTCGTGGACCATCAGGTCGGTGGCGAAATCCGCTCGGCGGATCGCGCGAGGATCGTAGACCGGGCGGGTCTGCGTCTCCAGACCGGCGAAGTCCAGCTCGTGCGCGACCACGACCCCGCCGAGTTCGCTGAAGGGGTACGGACCGAACAGGCCCTCGAGCCGCCGGACCACCGATCCGGACTGACGGAGAGTGGTCAGGACGGACTGCCGGGTCGCCGCGTCGAACTGCTCGGTGACCGCGTACACGTACGGGCGCCCGTCGACGACGCCCTCGTCGAGCTGGTACTGCCCGATGCTGACGAAGTTGAGGTACGTCGCCATCGGCTGGCGCGTTACCCAGTGCCAGGTGTCGAAATCGGCCTCGTTGCCGGTGTCGCGCGATTCCAGTCGGCCCACGCTGATCGCCTCGAGGCCGGCCGGAACCCGTACGGAGACGTCCATCAGCGCCGGATCGGAGGGATGATCGTTGGCCGGGAACCACCAGGCCGAGCTGGCGGGCTGCCCGGCCACGGTCCATTCGGCGTTGGTGGTCAGCCAGGGGTTCCGATCGCCCCGCCGGACCTCGTCCGGTCGACCTGCGTAGTCGATGATCACTTCGAAGTCGGCGCCGGCCGCGATCGGCTGCGGCGGGGTGATCCTGAGGTCCTGGAAACCCTGCTTGGCCAGCGTCGCCGGCTGTCCGTCGACCCGAGCCGTCGTGGCGTCCAACGCCAGGTCGACGTAGAAGGAGTCGAGCGGCTGACTGGCCCGGGCCGTGATCGTCGTGCTCCCGGTGAGCGTGGCCGAACCCGGATCCCAGTTCACGGTGATCTGGTACCTCACCGCGTCGTACCCGCTGCTGCCGTGGTCGGGAAAGTACGGATCACCGACCCCGGGAGCGCCGGCCGTGCTCGACGCCGGCGGCCGACTCGCCGATCCGGGCTCGGCGGCTGCACGCAAGCGGCTGATCGCCCACACCCCCACGGGCACCGCCATGAGGACAACCAGGGCGAGAGGGAGAAGCACGGCGAGGACGTAGCTGACCGGATGAGGGCGGTGCTCCGCCGGCGGCGCCCAGTTCGGATCGACACTCGACGCTCGGCCCGAATCAGCCCCCGATTCAGCGCTCCACATGCGCCAGCGATCGCAGGCTGCGGTCCAGGTGCCAGGTGAGGTAGGCGGCGGTAAGGCCGCTGGCCTCGCGCACCACCGGGACCGGGGTCTCGCGCGTGGCCTCCCAGCGCCCCTCGAGCAGCGCTCCGAGCAGAGACAGGGTTTCGGGTCTGGCCGGGCCGAACCCGCCGGTCGGCAGCGGTCACAGACGACTCCGCCGGCGGCGGCGGAGAACCCGGCGTGCGGTCCGACCAGACCGCAGCGGGCGCAGTCGGTGAACGACGGGGCGTAGCCGGCGACGGCCAGGGCGCGGAGCAGGTAGGAGTCCAAGATCATCGAGGCGGGTCGCGGACCGTCGCTGGTGCCCTGGTTGAGGACGCGTAGGGCGCCGACCAGGAGTTGGTACTGCTGGATGGCCGGCTCGCGTTCCTCGGTGACCAACCGGTCGGCGGTCTCCAGCATGGCCTGACCGGCGGTGTAGGCGGGGTAGTCGTGGCCGAGCCGGTCACCGAACGCGTCCATCGACTCGACCTGGATGACGACGTCCAGGGTGCGGCCCTCGGCGAACTGCAGGTCGATGTGGGAGAACGGTTCCAGCCGGGCGCCGAACTTCGACGAGGTGCGCCGAACCCCTTTGGCCACCGCCCGGATCTTGCCCCGCCCGCGGCTCAGCATGGTGATGATGCGGTCCGCCTCGCCCAGCTTGTGCGTACGCAGCACCACGGCTTCGTCGCGATAGGTAGGCACCCCGCTATTGTCCCGTACGTGCCAAGGCTGCGCCGGAACGACGCCGCGGGTCCGCGGCTCCGGATCGGACGGAAGCCGCACCGCCGGGCCGGCACGCGAGCGGTGCGCGACCCCCCGCCGTCCCTCGGACCAAGCTCCCGACCCACGTCGCGATCGTGATGGACGGCAACGGTCGCTGGGCCAAGGCCCGGAACCGACCACGCACCGACGGCCACGCCGCGGGCGAGCAGGCTTCTTCGACACCATCGAGGGCGCGATCGAGATCGGCGTCAGATACCTGTCGGCGTACGCGTTCTCCACCGAGAACTGGAGCCGCTCACCTGACGAGGTGCGCTGGCTGATGGGCTTCAACCGGGACGTGATCCACCGTCGCCGGGATCAGTTCGCCCGGATGGGGGTGCGCGTCCGCTGGGCCGGTCGACGGCCGCGCCTTTGGCGCAGCGTGATCCGGGAACTTGAAGAGGCCGAGGCGATGACGGTCGACAACGACGTCATCACCCTGCAGTTCTGCGTCAACTACGGCGGGCGGGCCGAGATCGTCGACGCGACGCGCCGGATCGCCGAGCTGGCGGCGGCCGGTCGGCTCGATCCGGCCAAGTTGACCGAGGCCCGCTTCCGGCAGTTCCTCGACGAGCCCGACATTCCCGACGTGGACCTGTTCATCCGCTCCTCCGGGGAGCAGCGCACCTCGAACTTCCTGCTCTGGCAGTCCGCGTACGCCGAGATGATCTTCATGGACCGCTTGTGGCCGGACTTCGACCGCCGGGACCTGTGGCGCGCGGTCGAGCTCTACGCCGAACGGGATCGTCGCTACGGTTCCGCGCACGGATGAGCAGTGACTGGCGGCTCGCGATCCGCGGGCGCCGCGCCCTGAATTGGCTGTGGCCGGAGAGGCCGACCCGCTGGCAGGACGTGCCGGACCGCCTCCGGCCCGGCCTGGTGGTGATCGCCCGCCTCACCGCGGCCGCCGTACTGGCCTATCTGTTCACCCTGGCGCTGACCGACGGGGCGGTCGACCTGACGGGAGCGCTGACCGCCCTGCTGGTGGTGCAGGCGTCGGCCGTGTCGACGCTGAGGATGGGCGTCGTCCGGGTCGGAGCCGTACTGTCCGGAGTCCTGATCGCGATCGGGTTGTCGACCTGGATCGGACTGACGTGGTGGAGCCTGGGGGCCGCGATCGCCGCGTCGCTGATCGTGGCCAACGTGCTGCGCCTCGGTGAGCAGGCGCTCGAGGCGCCGATCAGCGCGATGCTCATCCTCGGCGTCACCAATCCAGATGTCGCCGCGGAGACCCGGATCCTGACCACGCTCATCGGTGCGGGGGTGGGGGTGGCATTCTCGTTGATCTTTCCGCCGGCCCTACCGACCCGGTCGGCCGGGCAGTCCATCGTGCAGGTCGCGGAGGCGGTGGCCGCCCCGTTGGAGGGCGCGGGTGGCGATCTCGAGTCGGGCCCCGGCAACCGGACCCAGGTGCAGTCGTGGCTCGATCGCGTCCGGGCCGCGGAACGGACCGTGGTCGAGTCCCGCCGCACGCTCGAGTTGTTGCGCGACAGCCGCCGCCTGAACCCTCGGGCGCTCGGCACGGCCGACATCGAGCCGGTGCTCGGCACCGGCCTGGACACCTGGAAAACTGCCTCGGGCGACCCGAGCGCTTTTCGCCGTGGTGCAGGCCGAGCTGCCGGAGGCCGACGAGCAGGCCGGCGACCGTACGGAGAGGATTGCGAAATGCGTTCGCGGTGGTGCTGACCGACGTCGCGGACTGCCTCCGGGCCTTCGGCGGCCTCGTGGTGGCCGAGGCGGAGGGTCGTGCGGAGGAGTCCGAACAGGCGTTGGCCGCCAGCCTGGAGATCCTGCGCGAGACCAGAGCCATCCTGACCGAGCTGATCATGGTCGACGCCCGGGAGAATCCGTCGTCCTGGCTGCTCCGCGGGTCCATTCTGACTGCTGTCGAGCAGGTGCTCGATCAACTCGACCTGAGGATCGAGCCGGCTGCACGCGAGTGGCGGGAGGAGCAGGATGCGCGGCCGCTCGCCCAATTGCCACCGATCATCGAGGGTGTGCTGTGGCACCCCGAGCACCCCTATCCCCGCGCCTTGACCCCAGGCTCAGCGCCCGCCCCGAGCGGATCGGAAGGCCGACAAGGGGTGAGCGATCAGGAGGTTATCGGGGTCGTGGAGCGGGCTCAGCGCCCGATAACCTCCTTCCGATGCGGCACTCGGCGGCATCGGTGACGCGCCGCCGGCTCAGCAGTCCGCGCAGGTGCCGAAGATCTCGAGGTCGTGGCTGACGTCACGGAAGCCGTTCTCCGCCGCCACCACGGAGGCCCATCTCTCCACCGCCGGCCCGGAGACCTCGACCGTACGACCGCACGTGCGGCAGACCAGGTGGTGGTGATGGCCGTTGGAGCACCGCCGGTACGCGGTCTCGCCGAGAGTCGTCCGGATGGCGTCGACCTCGCCGGACTCGACCATCGACTGCAACGTACGGTAGACCGTCGTCAGTCCGATCGCATCGCCCTTGTGGCGCAGGTCGTCGTGGATCTCCTGGGCGCTCTTGAACTCGCTGACCTCGCTGAGGATGTCACCCACGGCGGCGCGCTGCCGCGTCCTGCGCTGTGGTGTGCGCGCGGTTGGTTGATCGCCGGCCATCAGTGCTCGTCGTAGTGATCGGCGTGGGCCGCGTGCCGGTGCCCCTCGTGGAGGTAGTCGGTGTGGTCCCCGTGCCGGATCGCCTCGTGACCGCAGTCCGCCCCGTGCTCATGCGGGTGCTCGGCTTCGACCACGTGCGGCGCAGTCAAAGCGTCGACGCCAAGCTCGTCGACGTCCAGCTCGGGCAGCACAGGCGTCACTCTACGTCGCCGCGAGAGCGCCAGAGTTCCGATCGGCCAACTCACCGCGAAGACGGCGATGGCCAGGACAACGATCAGGGCTCCGGGTGCGGTGTCGGCGTAGTACGCGCTGATCGCTCCACCCATCGACACCACGGCTCCGATGGTCATGGCGCTCGCCAGGGCCGCGAAGAACCCCCGTACGAGGTTGTGCGCGGCCGCTACCGGAACCACCATCAGGGCACTAACCAGCAGGAGACCGACCGTACGCATGGCCACGGTTACGGTGACCGCGGCCAGCACGACGAGCAGAATGTTGTAGAAGCGGGTCGGCAGTCCCTGCGTTCTGGCCAGCTCCTCATCGGAGGAGACCGCGAAGAGTCGCGGCGCCAGTCCCAACGTGGGGATCAAAACGACGACGGCGAGCACCGCCACCACGACGACGTCCGTCGTGGTCACCGTCGTCAACGACCCGAAGAGGTACTGCGATAGCGCGCCGGCGCCGGCCCCGGCGATGCCGGACATCAACACCCCGGCCGCCAGGCCGCCGTAGAACAGGATCGCCAGCCCCACGTCGCCGGTGGCCTTGCCGCGCTGGCGGAGCACCTCGACCGTGACCGCGCCGGCGACGCAAACCGCGATGGCCCAGGGGATCGGAGCCTGGCCGGTGAGGAGGGCCAGTCCCACGCCGGCAAGCGCCACGTGGCCAAGCCCGTCGCCGAGCAAACTGAGCCGGCGTTGCACCAGGTAGATGCCGATGGCCGGGGCCATCAGGCCAGTGAGCAGCGCGGCCAGCAGAGCCCGTTGCATGAAGGGAAACGTGAGCACTTCAATCATGGCGGCCCGTCCTCGACGGCGCCTGCCAACCACGGCGCCGGGCGCGCCCCCACATCGCCATGATGATCATGGTGCTTCCCCCCAGCGAGGACCGGCCTGATCACGTCTGGATCCCCATCGTGGACGATCCGGCCGTCGCGCAGGACCACCGCGCGGTCGATCAACGCGCCGAGCGCCCCGACCTCGTGCAGTACCGCCACCACGGCCAGACCGCGTTCGAGCCGCTTCTCGATCACGGCCGCGAGCAACTGCTGATGCTGCAGATCGACCCCTGCCGTCGGCTCGTCCAGGACCAACAACTCCGGCGCGCCGGCCAGCGCCCGGGCAATCAGTACGCGTTGCTGCTGACCTCCGGAGAGTCGGCGCACGTCGGAGCGCCGGCGATCCAGCAAACCGGCGAGGTCCAGGGCTTCGGTGACCGCCTGCCGGTCGCGCCGCCCGGCCGGAACGAAGGGCCGACGCAGCGCGAGCCGACCGGTGGCGACGATCTCCTCGACCGTTGCCTCTGCCTGGGTGGCCGTGGTCCGCTGCGGCACGTAGCCGATCCGCGACCACTCGCGGAACGACCGTAGGGGTCGGTCGAACAGCCGGACCTCGCCGCGCTGGATCGGCACCAGGCCGAGCAGAGCCCGTACCAGCGTGGACTTCCCCGAGCCGTTGCCGCCCAGCAGCGCCACGGATTCGCCGGGCCGGACGGTCGACGGACACGCCGCGGAGCACCGGCAACCCGCCGAGTTCGACGGTGAGGTCCCGGCGGCAGACGACTGGGGGCAGCTCGGGCGCGGTCAGATGCGCGGACATCCGTTGGCGCTCTCCAGGGCCGTCAGATTGGCGCGCATGATCGCAACGTAGTCGTCCCCCCTGGCTTCGGCGGTGATGCCCTCGAGCGGGTCGAGAACGTCGGTCTTCAGACCGAGATCGCCCGCGATGGCCTGGGCGACGGCCGGCGACACCAGGGTCTCGGTGAAGATCGTCGTCACCTCGTGCTCGCGGGCCTCGCGTTGGATGGCGGCGATCCGGGCCGGCGACGGCTCGGCGTCCGGACTCAGGCCTGTGATGCCGATCTGGGTCAGCCCGTACCGCATTGGCCAGGTAGCCGAACGCGGTGTGCGCGGTGACGAACTCGTTGCGCTGGCAACCGGTCAGCCCGGAGCGGAAGTCGTCGTCGAGGTCCGGTCAGTTCGGTGCGGAGCCGCTCGGCGTTGGCTCGGTACTCATCCGGCGCGACCCGGGTCGACGGCCGCGAGGCGGTCCGCCACGGCCGTCGCGATGGTCGTCGAGCTTGGTCGGGTCCAGCCAGACGTGCGGGTCGAGTTCACCGGCGTGGTCACCACTCGTGCTGGTGCGTGTGCCCGCCCCCCTCGCTCTCGTCTGGGTGACCCGCCGCCGTGACCGGTTCCAGAGGCACCACCGACGTGGTGTCGAAGGCGTCTGGCGGTTCTCGCTCTGGGTGACGGCCTCGTCGACCGCGGGCTGGAAGCCCTTCTCGTAGATGATCAGTCCGGCCGCGACCAGCGAGCCGACCTGCCTCGGCGACAGCTCCAGATCGTGCGGCTCGGCGCCGGGCTCGGTCAGATTGGTCACCGTGATCGAAGACCGCCGACTGCGCTCGGCCACGAACTGGAACGGGTAGACCGAGGTCACGACGCTCAGCACGCCCGTCGCCATTGGCGGGACCGGGTCCTGAGGCTCGTACAGGCGCCGGCGACGCAGCAACGCGCACATGACGAGCGCTGCGCCTCAGCCGGCGACCCATATAGCGTCATGATAACCATTTTCATTTAGCGAGGCACGCTCGTCAAGGCAGAATGGCCGGATGCCGTCCCGGAGCCCGACCCTGCGTGCCCGCGTCGAGGGGTTCAGCCGGCCGCTCCTGGTCCGGCTCAGCGCGCTGCCCCGGCCGGCGATCCTGATCGGCACCTCGCGCTGGTGGTCGTGGGCCTGCTGGCCCCGCTGCCTGTGGCGCTGCCGGCCCTGGTGATCGTCTTCGCCTTCGTGGTGTGGATCGCGTATCTCTCCTGGCCGGTCGTCAGCACCGGCGGCAAGGTGGCCCGGCTGGCGATGCTCGCCCTGATCGTGGTGCTGGCGGCAACGCGCTTCTGACGTCTGGCGCAGGCGGCGCCCCAGTTCGGGTGGCGAAACGCTCGACTCGGGTCGCAGTACGCAGTCGCGGCGCGGTACGCCCGTGTGCTGGAGCCGGAAGCGGACCGTGGTCGGCGCAGGACGAGCGGCGGGCTGGGGCTCGAGGCGTGCTGGACGCCGGCGGGTGGTGGGCTGTAGCGTGGTGCTGCTCGGGGAGCGGAAGCCGACCGTGGTCGGGAAACGCAGCAGCGGCGGCGGCGTCGACCGGACTACAGAGCGCTCGCCTCGTCAGCCACGTCGGTCACCAGGTTGTCCATCAGCCGGTCGAAGACCGCCATCCGGTCGAACTGCAGCGCGTACGTCCGGGCCCGCATCGCGAGGGAGACCTGGTCGGCCGGTGACATGGTGAGCGCTTGGCTCAGAGCCAATGCGATGGCGGGCGGATCATCGGTGGGGACGATCAGGGCGGTGTCGCCGACCGCCTCGCCGATGCCGCCGGTCTCGGTCGTGATGACGGGCCCACCGCCGGACAGCATCTTCTCGACCAAAGCGATCCCGAACGTCTCGGTGAACTCCGGTCGAGGCTTGCTGGGCAGCACGAACGCCGCGCTGCCGGCCATCAGCGCCTGCCGCTCGTCGTCGTCGACGTCGTCGAAGAAGACGATCCGGTCCGCCGCGGTCGATCGCGCAGCGACCCCGTGCAGAAAACCGGCCTGCGGTCCGTTGCCGGCGATCACCAGGTTCGCGTCGACGCCTCGGGGCACGTCGCGAAGCCCTCGATGAGGTCGTCGACGCCCTTGGCGTGCGCCAAGCGGGAGAGGAACAGTACGTAGCGGCCCTCGGTCAGGCTGCGGCGGGCCAGGACTTCGCCATACTTCCTGCGGATCCGGATCGAGGAACTCGGCCGTGTTGATGGCGGGGTAGGAGATCGCCACCCGTTCCGGCACTGGGCGGCGTACCGGGTGCCGTGCCGGAAGTCGGTCTCCTCCGCCGAACTGATGATCAACTGTCGGGTGTACTCCGAGACGGCCGACCGGGC
>CAWBKR010000009.1:0-388651 GCA_963789345.1 uncultured Actinomycetota bacterium
CGTGGGACTCGAACCCACAACCCGCGGATTAAAAGTCCGCTGCTCTGCCAGTTGAGCTAGAGGCCCCGGTCGGCGATGGTCGGACCGCCGGTCCGCAGCACAGTCTCTCAGATGGGCAAGGGTCAGCGAATCTCGCGAGGGACCCAGGCCGTACGCCCGAAGAGTGCCCGAAAGGGAAGGGATGCGGCGGTCGGATGCGTGGGACGATGACGGTCGAGGTGGGTGGGTTCATGGACGACCGGGTTGCAAACAAGCAGCAGACGGTCGACCGCCCCACTCGCCGACCGCCGCCAGTCTCGGCATCGGATCATCGGCTGAGCGAGGAGCCCGGCGCGCCGCTCCTGCAACTGCAGAGGCTGGTCGGGAACCGCACCGTCGCTCGACTTCTGAACCGAGGCAGCCCACCCCGGCGCCCAGCCAGACCCCCGATCACGGTGCAGCGAAGGGCGCTGACCACGCCGGAGGAGACGGCGGCGATCGGCTCGGCGCGCGGGCTCTTCAACAGCCTGACGGTGAGAGTGCTGCAGACGCTCACCGCCGTGCCCGGCGGCGTCCGCGACGGGGTCGTCGGGCCGACGACGGTCCGGGCGATCTCGGATTGGCAGACCCCCCGGGGCATCACCGACAACGGGATCGTCGATCTGGGCACCCTCAACGTGATGGTGCGGGAGAGCCTGGCCAACAACCGGCCCGAACACGGCATCCAACTGGTGCTCGACTTCTTCGACCTCGCCACCGCATCGGATGTCCTGACCGTTCGTCATCGCACGGGCGCCATCAGCTTCGAGGGCATCCAGATGATCGGAATCGTGCCGGTGCCCGTGTTCGCTCAGGCGTCGACCACCTTCGAAACCGGTCAGCTCCGCGTCATCGAGGTCGGCGATCCCGCGTTCGCCGACGCCACGACCTTGCGCGACACCATTCAGCGCGAGCTCTCCCGACCGGCGCCGCCAGTCGCACCCACCGGCCCCACGCCCACCCGGCTCACCACGGCCCAAGAACGCACCGGGATCGCCTTCACCGCCTCGAAGTACAGCGACGAGCGCTCCGTACGGGCGATCCAGGGATTGGTCGGCGCCCCGATCACCGGTGCGGTGGACGCCGCGACGGTGCAGTTCGTGGCGGAGCAGCAGAACGCCGCAGGGATCGTGATCGACGGCAAGGTCGGCATCGTCACGACCGAAGTCTTCTACACCCAACTGATCGCGGCGGGCAGCCCGAACGGCGCCCTCCGCCTGCTCGTCGACTTCTTTGACATGTTGGACGACGGCAACCTGCTCTCGGTCTTCTTCGATCCGACGGTGACCTCGCTCGGCTCGACCGACTTCCGGCCCAACGAGCCCGTACGGGTACGGGTCGGTCCGAACGCGCTGACGCTGCCCTTCTCGGGTGCGGTCCACAACATCGCCCACGAGCTGGAACACGTCCGCCGGCTGAAGCAGGGCATCACGTCGGCGGACGTCCACGAGTTCCTGGGCGAGGCGCTGGAGATCCTCAGCGTCGGCATGCCGGAGGAACCACTCGATCCCGTCGTACCGACCCACGACGCGTTCATCAACGACGCCACCCGCTGTCTGGCCCATTGGAACCTCATGGCGGTGGCCGACCAACGCACATTCCGGGCCAAGTTCATCGCCGTACGACGCAAGGTCCTCAGCCGCATCGATGCCGGCACACCCGCACAGCAGGCTGCGAACGCGATCCTGCGCGCCAATTACGTCGCCGTGGTGCTCCCCTGATGAGCGACCTCGTGCTCGAGTGCGTACTGGCGGTCTCGGCCGATGGCGTCCTCGAGAATGATCTGGTCAGCATCGAACTCCGCAACGACGGGAACTCACCGGTGGTGGTGGCCGGACGGTTGGCCGTCGGGTACGAGACGAGCACCGACCGGGAGCTCTACTGGTGATCACCCGCCGAGGCACGCACGAGGTCGTCGGGCGACGCACGCAGCTCTATCACCGCGCGCCCCATCCACCCGACGCCATCGCCTCTCTGGCACCCGGCGAAGCTCTGACCGCACAGTTCCCGCTACACGACTGGTACGAGTACCCCGACGGGGAGCTCGACATCGAGGCGGTCTACGACCCGGCGGAAGCCGCGGCCGGGTCTCCCGACATCGCCGCCGAGATCGTCCGCTCCGACCGGGTCCCCGTCGTCGTCGAGCGGCGCCGCTGAGGGCTTCAGCCGCGCCCGGCCCGCCACCGCCGGACGACTTCGTCGACGTCGACCTTGGCGACCACGATCCGCGGCCCGTCGAGCCCACGCCGCAGCGCGTCGACGATCCGGACGTTCAGATCCTCGACCACCTCGCGAACGGCGTCCTCGCTGCGCAGCTCAGCCACGGTTTCGTGGATCCGAGCAGCTTCCTTGCGCAGGGCCAACGATGTCGGCAGCGGCGGAGCAAGCTCCTCGCGTTCGAGCTTCTGCTTGATCCACCAGTCGTCGTCGGGGCGATCGCTGAGACCTTTGAGCGGCTTGCCGGCACCCGGCAGGTTGTCGAACTCGCCCCGCTCGATCGCCTCCCGGATCTGTCGATCGATCCAGGACTCGAACACCACCATGGGTCAGCCGGTCGCGGCGGTGAGCGGCGGCCGTACGGGGCCGATGATTCCGGGAAGCGAAGCCAGGTAGCGGTCGATGCGCTCGCTGGACCAACCGTGGGCCTCCCGGAGGCCCGTCGCCATCGCCGACAGATAGACCGCACTGGGCGGCTTCAGGGGCGGTTTCGCGCCCCGATCGGCCGTGAAGGTCATCAGGGGAAGGCCGTCGCGATCGCCGATCCGCACGAGGACCGAATACCCACCGAGCCCGACACTGAAGCGATCGCCGCGGAACGCGGGGGCCAGATCGAGCGTGACGCCGGGCTTCCGCCGGGTCTCCTGCGCCAGCACGTCGACGAACTGCTCGGCGGTGATGCGATACGCGCGTGCCGCCACCTCGCCGGTCGCGTCGGGATCGTAGAAGGCCATGCCTGAGCGCCACACCGATGACCGCCCCGCGAAATAGACGCTGCCCGACATCATGAGCCCGACACTCTCGAGCGGATCGCTGGTGTCCCGGCATCCGGCGTACACCCTCTCGCTCCCGCTGAGCGGACCGCCCCGAAGGTAGCGGCAGAAACGATCGAAGCTCAGGTTGGACCCGTAGGCCACGTACCAGATCTGCTGCACCGAACCTCCTACCCCGGCAGTTTACCTTCCTCCCGGGCGACGCTCGCCTCGTCGAGCAGGATCTGCTGCGCCAGTTCGTAGGTCTGCATCGCCTCGGCGGCCGACTCCCCGACCGCCGTCATGCCGATCCGGCCGTGCTCGCTGAGCGAGCTGATCATGTGAAAGACGATCCCGACCTGCCGCGACTGATCGAAGTGCAGGTGGTGTCGCGCCACGATGTCGAACAGGTCCTCGACGGCAAGCGCCTTCAGCGCCTCGTCCTCGAGATGATCAGTGGCGACGAGATGGCGCTGCTCCCCGCCGGGCAACACGAACAGCCCGGCGTCTCCGTCGTAGTGGCCGTCGGTCAGGAACTGCAGCGTGAGGAAGGGGTGGGTGGTACCGCCCTTGCGCAGATTCAGCTCGATCGCGTACGCCGACCAGTTGCCGGCGGTATCGCGGTTCACGACGAAGTCCAGCGCGAATCGGCCGAGAGCGCCTTCCTTCGCCAGCCGTTCGCCGATGACCACCGCCGGTTCGCTGATCAGTCGCGAGTACGCGGGGTCGGCCGGGAAGACGCAGCCCAGATAGGTCTGGCCGCTGGCGCCGCCCAGCAGTTGATCATGGGTCGACAACAACTCGAGGCTGCGGTCGGGGAGGACGCGGAGCTGAACGCTGGGGCTGAGGAGCTCCTCCCCGACGATCCGTTCCTCCACGATCCCGCCGTTCTGCTCGAACTTGGCCTCGTACGCCGCGCGCGGCACGGTGGCCGACTCGAGCTGCATCGCGTGCACGCGTTCGGCCACCAACGCCCGCCGGGCCGACTCGTCGACGTCGGCCACGCCGTGCAGGTCGACCAGCGCGTTGCCGGATCCGGACACCCCTTCGTTGAGCTTGACGATCACCTCGCTCATCGTCGGTCGCTTCGCGATCATCCCGACGACCGCGTCGATCACCTCATCGAAACTGTGCAGGTCCTCCTTCCCGAGGGGATGTGGGACGCCTTCCTCGGCGAACAACCGGCGACACCCGGTCTTGCTGCCGAGATCGGCCAGCCGCGGGTCCGCCCCGTACATCGGGATGCCCAGGCTGAGAGCGACGTCGCGCTCGAGGCTCGTGGTGTTGTAGGGAATCAGGTGCGAACGCTCGCGGTCGGGGATCTCCCGGCCGATCTTGGTCAGGATCCGTGGGCGTTCCAGCAGCTTCTCGCTCAGCGGACGCGCCGAGGAGTCGCCGACGGCGATCAGACTCAGCCGGGCCCAGGCGTGGCTGGGGATCACCCCGGGCAGTAGCGCAAGGTAATACTCGATGATGCTCGGGTTGATCGGCATCGAGGTGACGTAGATCATCTTCAACCTCGGCTGCCGAAGCAGCAGCAGCAGGAACAAGAGCCGCTCCTCGAACGCCTGCCCGATGCTGCCCGACCCGGGCACCGCGCGATCGAGACTCACCGACGGCACCACGACCACCGATTCGCCTTCCAGATCACGGCCCCACGCGTCCCAGGCCTTCGGCATCCGCTCCTGCAGCTCGGCGAACCGCCGCTCGCGGGCGTCGTCCGCCAGGTCGGCCAGGCGCGGTGCGGCCGTGGGCGATTCGAGATCTAGCTGAGTCATGAGGCTGCCTCCGTTGGGCTGTTGACCATTGCGGACACGTCGAAAACCGGAACGGGGCGGCGGAAGCCACGAAGCTCGAGCTCGCCGACTTCCCGGCCGGTCACGATCTCCTCGATCCCCCGCAGCACCCGCGGCGAAACCAGTACCTGGCCGGGACCGGCCTCCCCGCACAGCCGGGCGGCCAGGTTGGTGACACTGCCGATCGCCGCGTAGTCGAAACGGCCTTCGTAGCCGATGCGGCCCAACGTGGCGAAGCCCTGGGCGATCCCGACCCCGAAGCCGAGTTCGTGCCCGACCCGGCGCCACCCTTCGGCCAGCTCCCGTACGGCGTCCCGCATCGCCAGCGACATCTCGACCGCCCGCCGGGCCGGCTGCTCGATCGGGATCGGGTCGTTGAAGAAGACCATCAGGCCGTCGCCGGTGAAGCGCTCCAGCGTGCCCCCGAAGTGGAAGATCAACTGGCCCAGGGCGGCGTGGTACTCCGCGAGGACGGCCATGACCTCCTCGGGCTCGTTCGACTCGGCGAACGGGGTGAAGCCACGCAGATCGCAGAAGACCACCACGATCTCGCGCCGATGACTGTCCAGGACCGACTCGTCACCGGAGTTGATCACCAAATCCGAGACCTGCGGTGAGAGGAACCGGCGCAGTCGATTGACGCGCTCGAGCTCGTCGAGCTGTCGGGAGACCCGGCTCTCGAGTTCGGCGTTCCAGGCTGCCAGCTCGGCCGCCTGCCGGGTGATCGTGTCGTGGTATCGCTTGATCCGGGTCAGGGACGCCACCCGGGCGAGCAGCTCGGGTTGCTTGAAGGGCTTGTTGACGAAGTCGTCCGCCCCGACCTCGAGGGCGCGCCGCTTCTCCTGATCACCGCTCGCCGTGATCATGACGACCGGCAGGAACGCGGTCCTGTCGTCGGCGCGGATCCGGCGGCAGACCTCGTACCCGTCGAGTCCCGGCATCACGATGTCGAGCAGCACGAGGTCGATGTCACCGGACGTCAGGCGCTCCAGCGCCTCCTCGCCGGACGTCGCCTGCACCACGCGGTAGCCGCGCGGAGAGAGCACCGCATCGAGCAGCCGGAGATTCGCCGGCTGGTCGTCGACGGCCAGGACGGTCCCGGCCTCAGCCGTCGTCATGCGGCGTCCGTGAGGTAGCCGGCCACCTGGCCGGGAAGGTCGCGGACACTGATGGGCTTGCTCAGGTAGCCGTCGAAGCCGTGCGACAGCGCCCGTTCGCGATCCTCGGCCATGGCGAACGCCGTCAGGGCGACCACCGGGATGGCCGCGGTGGCCGGATCGGCTTTGATCAGTCGCAGGGCCTGGGTGCCGTCGAGGCCCGGCAGCTGCAGATCCATCAAGATCACGGCCGGCTGGTCGGCTCGGGCCCGCGCCACGCCGTCCTCGCCGGTCCGCGCCTCGAGCACGTCGAAGCCGGCGTGCCCGAGCACGTCACGCACCAGCTTGAGATTGAGCGGGTTGTCCTCGACCACGAGGACGCGAGCTCGACTCATCAGGCCAACACCTTGACCCCGCGCAGGGCCGCGAGCAGAGTCGTCCCGGCTCACCGGCTTGGTCAGGTAGCCGATCGCGCCGAGCGCCAGCCCGCGCGACTTCTCGTCCAGGATCGAGACGATGATCACCGGGATGTCGCGGGTGGCGTCCTGGCTGCGCAGCGTATCGAGCACCGCCCATCCGTCCATTCCGGGCAACCGAATGTCCAAGATCACCGCCGCCGGCTGCTCTCGGCGGATCTCCTCCAGGCCTTCGAGTCCGTCCCGGGCCCGGACGATCTTCAGGCCGGTGCCGGCGAGATAGGCCGACAGCAGCTCCAGGGACGAACGGTCGTCGTCGATCATGACGATCACCGTCTGCTGTCCGCCGGACCGGTCGACCGGCTCGTCGCTGACGACGTCGGCTGGGGCGGCGTCCAGCGGCAGCGCCACGTGGAAGGCGCTGCCGCGGCCCACCTCGGATTCGAGCCACAATCGCCCACCGAGCAGCGCGACGATCCGGCGGCAGAGCGTCAGCCCGAGCCCGGTGCCCTCCTCCCGCGAGGCGGCGCGCCGGCCCTGCTGGAACGACTCGAAGATCCATTCCTGATCTTCGGGAGCGATGCCCGGCCCGTTGTCGCGAACGGTGATCACGAGCTCGGCCCGACCGGCTCGCAGACCACCTCGACGCGACCGCCGTCCGGTGTGAACTTGACCGCGTTGCCCAGCAGGTTGACCAGGACCTGCCGAAGCCGCAACTCGTCGGACTCGAGCAGATCGACCGCCGGATCGAGAGTCTGGGCGAGGGTGATCTGGTGGCTGGCCGCCCGCTCGCGGACCATCGAGATGGCGTGCTCCACGGCGGCCGGCACCGAGATCGTGCTGATCTCGGCCTCCATCATGCCGGCCTCGACCTTGGAGAGGTCGAGCAGATCATTCAGCAGAGCCAACAGGTGCTTGCCCGAGCGGAGGATGTCGCGCAGGTACTCGTCCTGCCGGTCGTTCAGGTCACCGAAGTACCGCTCCAGAAGCACCTCGGAGAAGCCGATCACGGCGTTCAGCGGCGTCCGGAGCTCGTGCGACATGTTGGCCAGGAAGTCCGACTTGTGCTGGCTCATCACCTGCAACTCGGCACTCTTCTGCTCCAGCTCGCGGAACAGCTGGGCGTTGTCGACCGCCATCGCGGACTGGCTGGCGAAGGTCTCCAGGAACTCCATCGTCTCCGCGGAGAAGCCGCCGGGCGTGCGGCGGCGCACCACCAGCGCTCCGATGATCTGCGCGTCGCGCAGGACCGGGACGGCCAGTACGGAGCGCCAGCCGTCGGCGTACAGCAGCTCGAGGTGCGGGTCGAGGTCGACCTCGGCCAGGTCGGGCACGGCCACCGGGTGACCTTCCAGGGCGGCCCGGCCCACCAGGGTGGACTCCAACTCGATGCGCGTCCGGCGCAGTCGGGCCAGCAGCTCTGGACTGCTCGCGTACGCAGCGCGCACGGAGAAGGAGCGCTCGTCCTCCAGATACTCCATCACCGACCCGCCGTCGCAGCCGGCGAAGCGAACGGCGTTCTTGATGATGTTGGAGAGCACTTCGTCCAGCACGAGGCTGGAGCCGACCATCTGCCCGACGTCGCTCAAGGCCTCCATCTGCTCGAGCCGACGGGCCAGCTGCGCCCCCCGGTCCTCCAACGCCCGTACGAGGTGCACGTTCTGGACGACGACCGCGGCCTGCGCGGCGAAGGCCTCGATCAGCGCCACCTCGCGGTCGTCGAACGGGTCGACCTCGGTGCGGATCATCGACAGGGCACCAACGACCTCGCCGTCGAGCAGCATCGGAGCAGACATCGAGGACCGGATGCTGCCCGTCTGCTGCACGTCGGGGCGATCGAACTCGGTGTCGGTGAGCACGTCGGCCACCTTGTGGACCCGTCGCTCCAGCGCCGCCCGACCGACAATGGTGCCGCGGCTCACCTCGAGAGGGAACTCGGTCACGTTGCGGACGAACTCCGCGGTCAGTCCCACGGACGACGCCAGCCTCAGTTTCGTTCCCTCGACCAGGTAGATGATCGGCAATCTGGGCCCGGCCGAGGCGCCGGGCGGTCTCGACGACGGTGTCGAGCACGGCGTCGGGGTCAGAGGTCGACCGGCCCAGGGCGGTGAGCACCTCGTTGGTGGCCCGGAACTGGTCCGTGGCGTCGGCGTAGTCACGCAAGAGCCGGCTATGGTCTTCCGCACTCGGCGTCGACACGCGGACCTACCCCCTCCTGGATCGTTGAGCACGCCAGGAATCCGAGATTCATCTTGGCGGACTTCGCCGGATCGGCGCAACGCCTCAACGGCCGGTCGGCTGTGGCAGGCTGGCAAGGTGGATCCGTGGACGCTCGGCTTGATCGTCCTCCTCGCCCTCGGGCTCGGCGCCATCGTGTTCGGCGCGCTGCACGACCGGGCACGCAACCGCCGGGCCAGAGCCGAGATGCTGGCTCCACCCGACCGGCCGATTCCGCGGTTCAGCCCGGACAACCCGGCTCCGCAGTACCTGTCGGAGTTGCAGGCCCGCCGTTCTCCCGACGACGCACCGTCGACCGATCTCACGAGCACCGAACGAGCGAACGTCGCGGCGGCCGTACGCGCGCCTGGCACCGTCGGTGTCGGCGTGGGGTACGCCTCGAAGTCCTTCGTCACCGACGCCGACTCCGCCTGGGCCGTCCTGGACGACCCGGCCGTCGTGGTCTGCGCCCGACCGGTGACCTCCATCCGCGAACTACTGCCCCTGATGGAGCGCGCGGTGATGTCGCAACGGGCCCTGGTCGTCGTCGCCCCGTCCCTGGCCACCGACGTGCTCGCCACCCTCGAGGTGAACGTCATCCAGCAGAAACTGCGCCTGCTGGCCGTCACCACCCAGGACGAGAACATGCTCACCCGGATCGCCGAGTTGACCGGGGCGACGCTCCTGGAGCGCAGCGACCTCCAGGCCGGATACGTGCCGTCGGAGCAGTTGGGCCGCTGCGCCCGCTGGGTCAGTGATCAACGGCAGAGCTGGCTGATGACCGGCCCTTCGACAAGCCCAGGGCACGATTCGACACGCTCAGGGCGCGATTCGACAGGCTCAGGGCACGAGGGGTGAGCGATTCTCGTTCCCGGTGGGCCTACCTGGCCGTGGGCACGCCGATCATCTTCGGCACGACGTACCTGCTGACGACCGAGTTCCTTCCTCCCGGCCGGCCCTTGCTCGCGGCTCTGATGCGCTCGTTGCCGACGGGTCTGGTGCTCGTCCTGGGCACGCGGTTGCCGCCGCGGAAATGGTGGGGCCGGTTCGCTCTGCTGTCCCTGCTCTACTGCTCGGCGTTCTTTCCGCTGCTCTTTGTGGCCGCCTATCGGCTCCCGGGTGGCGTGGCCGCGGTGATCAACTCACTGATCCCGATCATCGTGGTGGTCTTGTCGGTGCCCTGGCTCCACACCAAGATCAAAGCCATCCACGTGGTGGCGGGAGGTCTGGGTGTGCTCGGCGTCGCGCTGCTCGTCCTGCGCTCGACCGCACGATTGGACGGTTGGGGACTGCTGGCCATGACGTGCTGCGTGATCATGATGGCGTTCGCCACCGTGCTGACCAAGCGCTGGGGCTTACCTCCCGGCCTGAACGCGGCCCGATTCACCGGCTGGACGTTTCTCCTCGGCGGGCTCACGCTGTTGCCGTTCACTCTGATCTTCGAGGGACTCCCCGCGACGCTCACCGCCCGGAACGTCGCCGGTCTGGTCTACCTGGTCGTCATCAGCGGCATCGTCGCGTACGGGCTGTGGTTCTGGGGTCTTCAACACCTGCTCGGCCAGCTCGGTGACCTTCCTCGGCCTGCTCAACCCGGTGGTGGCCGCGCTGCTCGGGTGGGTCGTGCTCTCCCAGACCCTCAACGGGTGGCAGATCGTCGGCGCCGTCGTCGTGCTCGTGTCGGTGGTGCTCGGCCAGGACCTACCCCTCCGCCGGCCCGCGGCTCTAGCATCGACTCGATGAGCGAAGCCGAACGGCCCTCCCGCAACCGCTGGCCACGCCAGGTCTACGGCGTCGGGGAGGAACCCGATCCGCGCTTCACGATGGCGAACGAGCGCACCTTCTTGGCCTGGATCCGTACCTCGCTGGCGTTTCTGGCCGCCGGAGTGGCGGTGGCGACCATCGCCCGCTTCGGTGACGCGCTGCGTCTCGAGGTACGACTGATCGCGCTGTTGTTGATCATCTGCGGACTGGTGTGTGCAGCCGGCGGTTTCTGGCGCTGGATGCGGCTGGAGCGTGCGATCCGTCTCGGTGACCCGCTACCGTCGGCCCCGGCCGTTCCCGTCATCGCGGCCGTTCTGACGCTGGTGGCACTGGCCGGGTTGTTCTTGATCGGACTGGCGTGATCCCCGCCGACGCGGGTCTCCAGCCGGAGCGTACGCGGTTGGCGTGGCAGCGCACCGCCCTGACCGGCCTCGCCGCCCTGCTCGTCGTGGTGCGCTTGCTGGTCGAGGTCTCCCCCACTGTGGGCGTTCTGATCGCCGTGCTTGCCGTACTCGCGCTGATCGCCCCGGTGTGGTCGGCGGCCCGCTGGCAGCTGACGCGTCGATCCGTCGGCGGGACGGACAACGACGGCCGCGCCACGCTGCTCTTGGCGATCCTGGTGGGCCTGGGCTGCGTGGCCGCGCTCGGCTACGTGCTCGTGGGCTGAGGGCGCCTCAGCCGTACCCGAGTTCGTGCAGCCGATCGTCGTCGATGCCGAAGTGGTGCGCCACCTCGTGCACGACGGTGATGTGGACCTCCTCGACGACGTCGTCCTCGGTCTCGCAGATGGCCAGGATGGGCGCCCGGAAGATCAGGATGCGATCCGGCAGGGCGCCGGCGTACGTTTCGCCCCGCTCGGTCAGCGGAATGCCGTCGTACAGGCCGAGCAGGTCCGGCTCGTCCGGCGGCGGGAAACTCCTCGACCATGATCACGCAGTTGTCGATCAGCTGCGCCAGTTCGGGCGGTATGTCGTCCAGGGCATCGGCGACCAGCGTCTCGAAGTCCTCCGCCGACATGAGCACGCGTGCACCGTACAGCACAGCTCTGCTAATCGCCGAGCTGCGACCGAATGACACTGGTGTAATTACTTGGGTGAAGTACGGCGTGTCGACTTGCAATTGTGACCAAAACCGCACTCACGTCTTGCCGTAACGACTGGGACACGATTACAGTCCTGCGCAAGCTGGGGTTGATGTTACGAACGTGACTCGGGGTGCGAGTGCGACATCAAACTCGAAGGTTCCGGTCTCGGTCACGTGGCCGAGGAGGAGGAAACGGGACGTGAGCACCGCAGTCCGCAAGTTGCGCGCCGGCGTGGCGCTGCTCGTCGCGGCGGGCCTGCTGACCGGCACCCTGAGCACCCTTCCGGCCGAAGCCGACACGCAGATGACCGCGACCGTGGGCGTCAACATCCGGTCCGGGCCGTCGACGTCATCGAGCGATCGTCGGTGGGCTCTACCGCGGGCAGACCGTCACCGCCGTCAGCAGCGCGGACGGCTGGACCAAGATCAGGTTCGACGGCGGGTCGGCGTACATCGCCAGCCGCTACCTGTCCGCGGGATCCAGCGTCGCACCGCCGGCGACCGCCACCGGCACCCGCGTGACGACGACGTCCGTCAACCTCCGCCGGGGCCCGGGCCTCTCGTACGGCATCCGGCGCGTCGTCAGGGAGGGCACCTCGGTGAGCCTCACCGGCAAGTCCGCGCGCGGCTTCGTCGAGGTCACCGTCGGCTCGACCCAGGGGTGGATCAGCGCGCAGTACCTGTCGCAGTCGTCGGGGAGCAGTCTGCCGGCCGTCATCGGAACCCGCGTGGCCACGGCGAACCTCTTGATTCGTACTACTTCCGGCTCGGACCACCGGGTGGTCGGCGAGGTCAAGAAGGGCACCAAGCTCTCGGTGACCGGCACCACGCAGAACGGCCGTGCCCAGGTGATCTTCGCCGGCGCGGTTCGCTGGGTCACGGCCCGCTACCTCAGCAACACGGCCGCGAACCTGCCGAGCGCACCGGGCCTGCCGAACGTTGTCGGAACCCGGTACGCCACGGCCGACCTGAACATCTGGACCGCGGCGACCGGTTCGACTCGGGTCACCGAGGTACCCCGCGGCGAAGCGCTGAGCATCACCGGCAAGGAGCAGAGCGGCCGGGCCCAGATCGTGTACAACAACTCGGTGCGGTGGGTCACGGCGAAGTACCTGTCGACGAAACCCATTGCGCCGGGCTCGATCCCCTCGTCGTGGGCCTCGACCGAGCGCCGGCTGACCGCCAAGACCATCCGAGTCCACCGTTCGGCACGGGCCCAGTTCCCGGAGATCAAGGTGGTCGGGGGCTACCGACAAGCCAGCTCCGGAGAGCACCCACTCGGTCGCGCCCTGGACCTGATGATCCCTAACTACAAGTCCGCCTCGGGTCGTGCACTGGGTACCCGGCTCGCCGAGTGGGCGCGCGCCAACGCCCGCGACATGAACATCAACTACGTCGTGTGGCGGCAGCGGATCTGGAACATCCAGCGCGACCGTGAGGGCTGGCGCTTCATGGCCGACCGCGGCGGCGACTCGGCCAACCACTACAACCACGTCCACATTTCCGTCTTCGCCTGAGCGCTCTGTTGGGTGTTCGGGACCTTCCCCCGAAGCTGGTCCGAGACTGCAGATTCCCCCCGTCTGCAGTCTCGGACCATTTCGGATGTGGAATCCTTGCTGCAGGTCCCCATCGTCTAGCGGCCTAGGACACCGCCCTTTCAAGGCGGCAGCGCGGGTTCGAATCCCGTTGGGGATACTTCTGGCAATGGTTCCCACCAGGGCAAATGCAGCCAATCCGTGGCTATCAGATGCCTGTTGCGCCCCTTCAGGGGCTCGGGTTGTCGCGATGCTGCGGCGTGCTGCTCCCCAGACGCTCGAGGTGGTGTACGCAAGAGAACCGACCTACGGTCATGACCTGGCGGCAGCCGGCCGCCCGATGAACGATGCCCAAGGGCTCTCATCCACCGCCGGGCGGTTGACGCCGCTGCCGGTCCGCTAAGAGTCAGAGCGTGACTCAGTTCTTCGGAGGACTCCGGCGGCGGCGTCACGCTGGTCGGCAAGCGGCCGCGGAGTACCACGCACTCGCGCTATGTCTTTCGTCGTTTGATCCAGGGAGGAGGGGACTTGCCGGACGTCGCCGTGGGGAGGATTGTGATCATCGGACACCCCGCTGAGTTGGGGGAAGGCTACACAGAGGCCTGGCATCAGCTCTCGAAGCAGGAGCAGGACGATCTGTGGGCCCGGGCCCAAGAAGTCGATCGTCGGGCCGGGGCGCGCTGGCACATCGTCTGCGACTCACGCTGGGCAGACGAAAGCCTGTTCGACTGGGCTGTGATCGAGTATCCCGACTTTGACGCTTACCGCCAGAAAGTGGCCGAGCTGGAGAAACTCGAGTGGTACCGGTACTGGTCCGGCAATACCATACTGGGCACGAAGTTGGACGTTGACTTCTGACGGTCCGCCTGACTTGCGAACCACCGACCGGGTTGCGACGGTGGACCTTAGGCCTTCGACATGTCGTCTGGGAGGCACGTCGCCTTGGAGTGCGGCGCGGACGCTGCCACACTCATGGTCGTGGTCCAGGTGTCGCCCGCCCGACTCGACTGGCTCGTGGCACTCGCGGAGAGCGACGCGGTGTTCTCGAGCCGCTTCGGGATTGGCGTTGAGCCTGATTGGTCAGGCTTTCCGGAGGCGGTGCCGGCAGCCGTAGTCGCCGCCCGGCAACGCCCCGAGGATCCATGGGGCACGCACCTGTTATTCGACGACGACGGCGCGCTGGTCGGCATCGGCGGGTTCACGGGTCCGCCGGCAGACGACGTGGTGGAGATCGGGTACGCCGTGGCTCCGTCGCGTCAGGGCCGGGGCATCGCCACTGCCGCCGTGCAGTACTTCCTCGCTCGGGCCGCCCGGGACGGCGTCGCGATTGTCATCGCGCACACGCTGGCCGGCGTCAACCCGTCGACGAGGGTGCTCGCGAAGACCGGGTTCGTTCGCACGACGACGCTCCAGGACCCGGAGGTCGGCGAGGTATGGCGCTGGGAACACTCGTTCGGTTGATCGAACAGGCCGGGCCTGATGAAGTCATACCGCCGCGCGACCCGCGGGTCACCGCTGGAGCCGATGCTGGGGACGCTCTGGCGGTCCGACATCCTGTGAGGAGCTACAGCGGAGGTTGTGACCGATGGAATATTCCCTGCTCGGACCGACGGGTGTGCGGGTGTCGAGGATCTGCCTGGGCACGGCTACGTTCGGCGTCGCGCCGGACACGCAGGCAGCCGGGCGTGTGGTCAGTGCGGCCCTCGATGCCGGCATCAACTTCTTCGACACCGCCAACGTCTACGGCGCGACGCCGACCTTCGACCGGCCCGGGGCGCCACCAGCCAGTGAACGCGAACCCGCCGAGCAGATCCTCGGCCGGGCGCTGGTCGGCCGACGCGACGACGTGGTGATCGCGACCAAGTCCGGTGAACGTCGGTTCGACCCGGCAGCCGGGCTGTCGCGCCGCTACATCATCCACCAGGTCGACCACAGCTTGCGGCGGTTGGGCACCGACTCCATCGACCTCTATTACGCCCACTTCCCCGATCCCGACACCCCGCTGGAGCAGACCCTCATGGTCTACGACGATCTGGTGCGGCAAGGGAAGCTGCGCTACGTGGCCCTGTCGAACCATCCGGCCTGGCAGGTCACCCAGGCGCTGTGGATCGCCGATTCCCGTCACCTGGCCGCCGCACCGGTGTGTGCGCAGGTCAAATACAACCTGATCGACCGCGCCGCCGAAGACGAACTCGCCCCGGCCTGTCAGCAGTTCGGGCTGTCCCTCGTGCCGTTCGGCCCGCTGCACGGCGGGCTCTTGGCCGGCATGCAGGTCGAGGACCGAGAGTTCGCCGGTGACAAGAGATTCGGTGGGTCCGGCTTCAGCAACACCGAGCTGGAGATCGGCCGGGCTGTCGAGCGACTGAGTCAGGAGTGGGGCTTGCAGCCGTACCAGGTGTCCCTGGCCTGGCTGCTGTCCCGCCCGACGGTCGCCTCAGCCATCGTCGGCGCCGAAACTGAAGAGGAGGTCATCGCCAACGCCAGTGCGGCCGACGTCATGTTGGACCAGGCTCAGCTCGACGCCCTGACCGCCCTGACAGCAGGCGCGGACAGCTGAACCAGACGCCACCACGAGACGGCGCAGATGAGATCGACAACCGTTCGGCTTGAGTCGGCATTCAGGCCTCAGCTCGATGCCGTGGGCGTCGGAGCGCCGGCAGTCGGCGACGGCGACCGGCTGCGACTCGCTGATGGCGACGGGCTGGGACTCGCCGTCTGACCGGCATCAGCGATGGCCTTCTCGAGGGCTGTGACGGTGGCCGCGTCGACGGTCCCCGTCACCTCGACACCCAAGTCCTTCTGGAGGTCCTCCAGCGCGGAGGTCAAGGCGTCGGTCCACACGCCGTCGACGGGTCCGTCCCAGTAGCCGGCCAGCTTGAGGGTCTGCTGCACGGCTGCTGTCGACGCCGTCTCCTGCTGGGCGGCTGCCCCTCCTTTGGCCGCGAGCTCGGTCCGTAGCGCCTTCTCGGTCGCCTTGTCGACCGTCCCCGTCTGCGGCAGTCCGTTGGCCTTTTGCAGGGCCTCGACGGCGGCGACCGTTTTCGGCCCGTAGACGCCGTCGACGTCCGCCTCGTAGTAGCCGGCATCGGCGAGCCCTTTCTGAAGGGTCGTCGTGTACGTCTCCACGGCCTTGGCTGCCTTTTCCTGCTGGGCGTCGCTCAGGCACCCGCTGTCCCCGAGCAGCTGCAGCCACGCCATCTCCAGGGCCACGGCGGCCGCGTTGAACTGCTCGGCCGCCTGCGCCAGCGGCGTCTGGTCGGTGATGCCCGCCCGGGCGACCGCAAACTCGGCCTCGGCCTCCTGCACCCTCGTCACACTCGCCGGCGTGGGCGTCGGGCTGGGAGTCTTGGTCGGCGACGGGCTGGGCGGCGTTGTGCCGGCGGCCGAGGCCTCCGCCGTCGCGAGGAGAGCCTGCGCCTGGGCGAGTTCCTGCTCTGCCCTCGCGACGGCGGCCCTGCTGTCGGCCACTGCTTGCGCCGCACTCGCGGCGTCCTCGGCCGGCTTCGCGAGGTCGCTCCCGGCCGTCCGGACGTCTCCCACCGTTGGCGCCGTCTCGTTGAGGACGTCGCCGTAGCGGTCGACGGCCTTCACATAGGTCGCACTGGTCGCGCAGAACTCGGCCGAGGCCTTCGTCGCCGCGTTCTGCGCCTCCGTCAGCGCCTTCTCCTTGGACGTCACGGCGAGTTGAGCGGCCTTGAGGGAGGCGTCCCCGCCGTCGCCGCTGCAGGCGGTCAGGGCCAGCAACACGACACTGATCACCGCCAGAGCGAGGTGTCGCGGGTGCTGGGCGCGCGGCCGCGCGTTGGGGTGCCTGACTGTTCCGATGGCGAGTCTCCTGTCCGGCTGCCGAGCGCACGACACGGTCGGGGCATCAAGGTGCGATTCGCTCAACCTAGGAAGGTCGAGGCAGGTGTACACCACCCGCCAGGGGTGAGCGGGAACCGCGCCTTGTGGGCGGCGCTGCATGGCCGCTCTGTTCGCGGAGGGCTGAACGGGGGGTTTCCTAGGCGACGCGTGCCTTCACGAGGCTCGGCGGCACCGGCTCGCCGTCAACGGGCATGGTTATCGTCAGCTCCGAACCATCGCGAAGCACCCGCGTGAAGCGGAAGACGCGGCGCAGCGCCGCGTGAGCGGCCGCGTTCACCACGAGAATCTCGCCGACGAGCTCGCGGTAACCCATCTCGGCGGCCCGGTCCCGTGCGGCCTGCAGCAGTCGGGTACCGACACCACAGCCCTGCCAGCGGTCGACGACTTCGACGGCGAGCTCCCCGCGTCCCTCGCCGAGGTCGATGATCCGCACGATGCCGATCGGACGGTCCTGGGTGAAGGCCGCAAGCGCAATGTGCGTGCGGCCATCCAGCGCGGTCAGGCTGCGGCGGGCGGCAGCCGAGAGCTCGACGACCAGGGACTGGAAGCGCAGGTAGCGGCTGCGCGAGGACAGCCCGGCGAAGACCACGTCGACGACGTCACCGTCGTTGGGGCCAAGCTCGCGGATGCGCACGAGGCTCCTGACACTTGCCTCATCAGTGGCGTCATCAAACTGAGCATCGAGGCTGGTCGTGGTGCTGTCGGCGGCGAACGTGGCGGCTGTGTTGATCGGATCTTCCCTTCTCGTGGTCTCGGGCATGTCCCCGATAACTGAAGGATGCGCGCCACGGTGGGGTTCGCGCGGTCGGTCGACCGGGCGATTGGCCGGATGGTCCCGCTGTCCCCCGATCGGCGGACCAGGGCGCCCTACCGGCTACCAGCGGCTGCGGGACTCCTCGGCGAACCCCTGCAGGCCCTCGAGGGTGAGGACCTGGCCTACGTCGGTGGTGAAGGAGCCCGACCAGCGGCCGAAGACCTGATGGGTCTCGGTGCGCAGCACCAGTGCATCGACCTTGGTGTGCTTGTCGTGGCGCGGGGTGAGCTCGAGCATCAGGCGGCCACCGGGGTCCTCGACCCGCCACGGTCGTAGCGGTTCGTCCCAGTCGTACGTCCAGCGCAGCTCCCGGCCGAGCTTGGTGAGCCTGCCGTCGACGAGAACGCCGTTCTCGGTGCCGCCCGTGCCCTCGGTCCACCGCCCGCCGAGCTGGATCCCGACGACCCGGCCATCGGCGATCCGACCGGCGCCGCCGCCCCAGTTCCACGACGTGCGGTAGGGCCACCGCCCCCGGCCGACATCGCGTACCGCCCACGCATGGCTGCCGTCGTCACCGAAGATCCAGGTCCGGCCACCCACGGCCAGGGTGCCCCGGGCCGGTCGGGCCTGGTGCTTCGACGTGAACTGGAAGCGCCGAGACGACCACGGAATCACCACGTTCAGCGACTCGTGGCCCGCAGGCAACGCGATAGTGGCGTCGAGCCTTCCCGCGGCACCGTTCTTCTCCCGCCACGTCGCCGTGATCCGGGTGGCGCCCTCCTCCTTCGTGTCGTCCTCAGTGTTGTCGTCGGTGATGTCGAGGCGGAACCGCCGTCGCTCGACGCGCAGCGGTGCCGACCCCGGCACGTCGGGCAGGTCAAGGCCCAGTCCGAGCGGGGTGGCGATCCCCCGGCCGCCGGTCCGGCCCGAGGCCAGGTCGACCCACCACACCTCGGCCAGGCCGAGGTAGTCGACGTCGGCGTAAACACAGGACACGACGAGGTCGCCGGCCAGGATCGCCCAATAGTCCCACCGCTTGTTCCGGCCCCACCCGCCGCGCAGGTTGGCCCGGTGCAGAGGCACCCTCGACCACCCGACCGCCTGCGGATTCAGCCGCCGCCCGTCGGGTGTGGCCAGGTCGATCGGCGCCGTCAGCTCCCGCTCGTGGGTGCCCGTCGTCGCTGTCACGACATCCATCATGACCAGCCGGCAAGGATCAGGCGCGCCGGCACCCGATTCGCGTCGATAGCGGTCCCCGTTGCGGTCGCCGACGACCAATTGGCGCGGCCGAACGGGTCGGGTCGCCGTCCACTGGCCGCGGCGGCTGCTCGGCCCACCGGACGTCCTGCCTGAGGATCTGCATGGTCTCCATGTGTCTGCACGGGGTGTGCACCATGCAGAAGCACGAAAGACATGCAGACAGTCGATGTGCGGAACGGTCCTGCCGCCTAGCCGGCAGTCACCTGGCGATCGTCGTCATCGGGGGCGGCGCTCGGAATCCGGCGACCCTCAGATCTGCGGCAGCACGCCGGCCGAACCGCGGTTCGTGCCGGCGCGGTGAGCGCGGCGCATCTTGACGATGTTGCCGCAGCCGGCCATGGAGCACCAGCGGCCCGAGCGGTTCCGTGAGGTGTCGTAGAACGCCCACCGACAGCTGTCTCGCGCACAGACCTTCAGACGTTCCCACTCTTCGGCTGGCGTGGTGATCACTGCGGTCACAACGGCTGCCACCACTCGGTGGGCCGGCCGGTCTCGGACCGCTCTGAGGGTGGCGGTGCCTTCCGATAAGAGCAGCGTGAGCGGAATGTCACCCAGCGCCTCGTCGAGCGCAGCGCGCTCCGACCTTTCCTGGGGGTCAGGCTGGCGGTCGATCGCGTCATGTCCCTCGTGATGTCCCGCGTGTCGGAGCAGCAACTCACGTACGCCCTCGCGCACTCGGACCAACAGCGCGAGATCAGCGTCACCGATGGGAGCGTCCGGCATCGAGAACCCGAGCCGGTTCAAGCATTCGGCGGCACTCGACCCGAGGAGTTGATCGGTTCCGAGCTGGGGCTCCGCGGTGTTGACGAAGTCTCTGACCAGTCTCACCGATAGAGAGGGCTGACTCTTCATAGACACCAGCATAGGGGGTTGACTGGTGTCAACTCGTGTTGGCAGGATCGTGGCGTGCAACCCGTACAAGTCGAAGAGTCGACCGCCCAGCCGGCCCGGCCACGCGACTGGATCGGTCTCGGTCTGTTGGCGATCCCGTGCGCTCTCATCTCGGTCAACTCCAATCTGTTGAATCTCGCCTTGCCGGCGCTGGCCGCCGAGCTGCGGCCCAGCTCGGCGCAGCTACTGTGGATCAACGACATCTATCTGTTCCTGGTCGCCGGCCTCCTGCTGCCCATGGGTTTACTGGCCGACCGGTACGGTCGGCGCCGACTGCTGCTGATCGGCGGCGCGCTGTTCGGGCTGGCCTCGATCGGCGCCGCCCTCTCATCCACCGCCACTGTCTTGATCGTTTGCCGCGGTCTGATCGGGGTCGGTGCGGCAATGCTCGGCCCTTCCACCCTGTCCCTGATTCGCTCCATGTTCCAGGTTTCCGCGCAGCGGGCCATCGCCTTGGGCATCTGGACGGCCAGTTTCGCCGTCGGCGGCATCCTCGGTCCCGTGATCGGCGGTGTTCTCATCGAAGCCGTGTCCTGGCGGGCGGTGTTCGCCGTCACGCCACCCTTCATGCTCATCCTGGTGGTGCTCGGACCGTTCCTGCTGCCGGAGTACCGCAGCCAGGACCGCCGCCGGATCGACTGGGTGGGGACGGTGATGGCGATCGCCGGGCTGCTGGCCACGATCTACGCGGTCAAGCAGCTCGCCGACGGCAGTCTGTCGTCGACCTCCGTGGCGACAGGCCTCGGCGGAGTGATCTTGCTGCTTGGGTTCCTGCGCCGCCAAACGCGTGTCGCCGACCCCATCGTGGACTTGTCCCTGTTCACCGAGCGGGCCTACACCGTTCCGCTCGTCGGCAACGCCCTGGCGTTCGCTGTGCTCTTCGGCACCCAACTCCTCATCGGTCAGTACCTGCAGGCCGTTCTCGGCATGGGCGCACTCGAAGCCGGCCTGTGGACCATCCCCAGCGCCGTGGCCTACGCTCTCGGCGGACTGCTGGCGCCCCGTCTCGCCGCCCGCCTGGGCACCCGCTGGATCTTGACCGCCGGACTCACCGTGTCAGCCATCGGCTTCGCGATGGTGGCGGCGGTCGGCGCCGACTCGGGTCTGCTCGCCTTCGTCGCGGGCAGCGTGACCTACTCGATCGGCCTCGCCCCGGTCTACCTGATCACCACCGAGTCGACCGTCGCCGCCGCTCCCGCTGAACGGGCCGGAGTCGCCGGCGCCACCCTGGAAACCGTCACCGAGCTCGGCGGCGCCCTCGGCATCGCCCTGCTCGGCAGTCTCGCCGGCGCGACCTACCGCCTAGGTACGACCGGGCTCGACACCCAAACCATCGGAGACGCCCTCGCCCAAGCCGGCCAGCTCCCCGAGCAGCAGGCCGCCGAACTCATCCAGAGCGTGCAGATCGCCTTCGTGGACGGCTTCCGCCTCGTCACGTTCGTCGGTGCCGCTCTCTTGCTACTGGCAGCAGTGATCACCGCGCGTCTCCTCAAAGACAACCATGACCATGCCTAGGCCGGTGACTGCCCGGCCGCGCCTGAAGGTGCTCGGGGTTCCGACGAGCGCGGGATCCCACAACGGGGGCCAGGAGAAGGCGCCGGCGGCTCTTCGGGCCGCTGGCCTGCTCGAGGCCCTGCGGACTGGTGGGCGTGAGGTCGATGATCTCGGCGATCAGCCGATCGAGCGTCACCGGCCGGTCGAGCGTGTCGCCGGCGTACGCGACGTTGATCGGGTCGTTGCCATCGCCGACGAGGCCGCGGGCCGGGTGGATCGGATCCGGGCGAACCGTGGTGTTCCCGTGGTGTTGGGTGGCGATTGCACGATCACGCTCGGGGTGGTGGCCGGCATGTCCCGCCACCACCGAGTGGGGCTGATGTACTTCGATGGCGATGCCGACTTGAATACGCCGAACAGCAGCGGATCCGGGGTGCTCGACTCGATGGGGATGACCCACCTGGACACCGGGAAGTTCCCGCTCGCCACTTCCGCACTTCGGCGGGCTGACCGTACCCGAAGCGGCTGCAGCGCTGAGACGCTTCTGTGCCAGTCCCACGTTCGCCGGGCTGGTGGTCACCGAGGTCAATCCCGACCACGACACCGACGGTGTCCTCATGACGGCTCTGGTCGAGATGCTCGCCGAGGCTCTGAGCTAACGCCGCCTCCGCAGGCAACGCTCGGGTGGCCGTCGACTGGCTGCGGTCGCAGACCCAGGAGAAGGAGACCGCTCAGCTGTACCGGTGGCTCTTCTCGGAGTGAGCCGCCTCGCGGGTGCACACCCGGCCGTTCATGGACTTGTGCCCGCAGCGCTCACCATTCTCGGGTGCGGCGACGGCTTTGGCGGCGCGAACTGGCTTGGTACTCGGCGCATCGGCGGCCGGGTTCGCCGAGGTTCCTCCGACTGATGCCGCCTCGCGACGGCTGACGCCACTGGCGCTGTTACGGGCGTACTTGGCTTCGCGCATCGCCCTCTGGGCGTCGAGCTTGCTCATCGTCGGATCACCCCAGTGAGCCTACGACGCCTCACTGACCTCGCTCACCGCGGAGCCGGGCCGACCGGGAGGTGAGGACCTACGTCCGGTCGCCACGTCTGCATTCGCAGGCCATCGCGCAGCGAGGATCACCATGGTGGTGACCACGCGGTTCGCGCGTCGAGGCAGGGACAAGCTGAACACGATCATGAGCGCGGGCACAGGGACGTACGCGTTCGCCGACGAGTTCCGAGACGGACTCGACCTCATCCTCGACGGCATCGAACAGCAAGCCCCGTCGACGCGCCAACACGTGCCGGGCCCTGACGCCGGTCGGTTATGGTGGCGGCATGGGTTGCTTCGCTCTCATGATCACCCGGACCGCCGTCTAGCGGCGGTACCCGCGGTTGACGTAACCGCGGCCTCATCTTCCTGCCCCTGCCGGGTAGTGCGGGCCGTACCGCCCGATCAGTGTCCTGCCGGCCGCCACTCGCAAACCGTGTGTGCGCTGCCGGGTCATTCGCCTGATCAGGAGGGCCATGTCTCAGTCGCCGCGTTTCGCTTCACAGTACGAAGAACCAATCCCGTCCCCGTCGATGGCCGGACCCGCCCCCGCCAATCAAGAACCGCGCGGCGCC
Source organism: uncultured Actinomycetota bacterium (assembly GCA_963789345.1). GTDB lineage: Bacteria > Actinomycetota > Actinomycetes > Propionibacteriales > Propionibacteriaceae > Microlunatus. The sequence goes on from CAWBKR010000009.1 coordinate 22,771, forward strand.
GCCACGCTGATCTTGATGGTCGGGCTCCCCGGAGCCGGGAAAACCACCCGGGCCAGAGAGCTCGCCACGACGTACGAAGCGATCCGGCTCACTCCGGATCACTGGATGGTCCCGCTGTTCGGCGACTCCATGGCCGACGGCAAGCGCTTCGTGCTGGAAGGTCGGCTCATCTCGGTTGCCCTGCAGGCGCTGCGGCTTGGGACCAGCGTGGTCCTCGACTACGGACTCTGGGGCCGCGACGAGCGGTCAGCACTTCGCTGGCTGGCACGAGCGACTGGTGCGGCCTGCCGGGTGGTCTACCTGCCCGTGGCCAAGGACGTCCAACTCGCCCGGATCGCTGGACGCCAGGAGACCGAACCGCACCAGACGTTCCTGATGAGCGAAGCTGACGTGGACGCCTGGCGAACGCAATTCCAGGTGCCTGACGCTGCGGAACTCGAGGGCCGCGACATCTCTGAGCCGCCGAAGGGCTGGCCGAGCTGGCCGGAGTGGGCTGCACACCATTGGCCGTCGTGCACTGACAGCTGACCCGGCCAGACACCCACCGCCCGGCGTGCCCGAGGTGCCGGCAGCCTCCCGCGAGGGCCGTCAAGCGGCTCGTTCGAACCAGTCGAGCGAAAGGTCGGCGACCGCGCCCGGGGCGTCGTCGGTGATGAAATGCGCTGCGCCATCCACGTAGGCGAACTCGACGCGATCGGCGTACCGCTCCGGATTGCGGCAGATCCGCCTCATGTTCTCCTCGGTCCACGGGCGGTCGCGCCGGCCGAAGACGACGAGGGTCGGCACCGTGAGCCGCCGGCGGCGGTAGACGCCACGACTCAAGCGCATCGCTTCGGGCAGGATCATGCCGCGGGTCAGCGGACGGACTGCGCCGTCGATGTCGGGTCGGCGCATCGGGGCGAGGTGGGCTTCGACGGTTGCCTCCGACATCGGGTGTGCGACGTAAGCCTCGGAGAAGACCCCGCGGAGCGAGGCGCCCGGGCGGTGCCAGATGAACCGGGGCAGGTGCCGGAAGCCCGAGGCGACCAACGGGTGAAACGTCATGAAGCCCGGCGGAACGGAGAGTTCCACTGCCGTGCGAACCCGCTCGGGGTGGTCGTAGGTCAACTGCATCGCGGTGATAGCGCCCATGTCATGGGAGACGAGGTGGGCGCGCTCGATATGGAGGACGTCGAAGAGGGCAAGCAGGTCGCGGAGCCGGGTCTCGCGCTCGATACGCGGATCGTCGGCCACGGTCCAGCCCGCCCCGCGCAGGTCGGGGCAGATGACGCGGTAGCCGGCTGCGGCGATGACCGGAGCAACGGCGTGCCACTGCCACCAGTGCTCGGGAAATCCGTGCAACAGCACGACCGGTTCGCCCTCGCCGATGACGGCGAGGTGAGTACGAAGGCCGGGCGTATCGACGACGAGATGGTCGAAGCCGGAGGCCTCTGGCAGCGGCGGCGACCAGGCCGAGGCGTCCGGGGAGTAAATGAGGCGGGGCTCGGGCGTGTCCATGACGACCCCCTTCGTTCGGTGATCTACTATGTTCATAGTAGGCCTCGTGGAAGGGGATGTCCATGCCGGCGGCCACCCGGGAGCGCGCGCTCGAGGCGGCCGTGGAGTTGCTTGGCGCGGAGGGCGTGCGCGCGTTGAGCCATGCACGGGTCGATGAGCGGGCGGGCCTACCGCCCGGGTCGACCTCGAACTGGTTTCGCACGCGCCGGGCGCTGCTCGCCGGCGTGGTCGACTGGATCGCCGAGCACGAGCGCGTCGATTTCGACACGGCGGCGATGCCTACGATCACGGGACTCGACGGGCTGATCGAGGGCTTGTGCGCCATGGCCGACCTGCAGACCGGGCCGTTCGCCGCGCGCACCCGCGCGCGCTACGCCCTCTTCCTCGAACTCGCGGGCGACCCTGAGCTCGGCGAGCCGCTGCGGCGGCAACGCCGTGAGTTCGAGCAGTGGACCGAGCGGATCGTGATCGCGGTCGGCATCACCGACCCCGTGCCGGCGACCCGGGCCCTCATGGCGCTCGGCGACGGCCTGCTCCTGCACCGGCTCACCGTCGACCCCGAGCTTGACCTTCGCCCTGCCTTCGAACGCGCGGTGCGCGCGCTCGCAGGATCTTGACCTGATGCTCAGCGCAGACATCAACTGTCGTTTGTCTGGCCTCCGGGAGCCGACGATGCGGCGGGCTCGCTCGGGACTGCGGTTCGCTCCTGGGTGGCGGCCCAGCTGGCGAGGAGGTTGAGAGCGTCGGCGGTGGTGGACGCGGGTTCGGGGGTGTAGATCTGCAGTTTCCAGCCGGGGTCGGCGGGGAGCTCGGTGCTTTCGAAGTTGAGGTGGAGGTCGCCGACGAGGCAGTGGCGGAAGTGCTTCATACCGGTGTCGTGGCGGCGGACGTCGTGGGCGCCCCAGCGGGTGCGGAACTCTTCGCTGAGGGTGGACAGCTGTCCGATCAGGTCTTGAAAGTGCCTGTCGTGTGGGTCGCGACCCGCTTCGGCTCGTAGGATTCCGACGATCTGGTCGGCGGCGCGGCTCCAGTCCGGGTAGAAGAGTTCGGCCCTGTCGCGGGTGAGGAAGGCGTAGCGGGCGATGTTGACCGGATGGGTTTGGGTGGCGTAGACGTCGACGTAGAGGGCGCGAGCGAGCAGATTGGCGGCGATGATGTCCATCCGCCCGTTCCGCACGAGGGCGGGTCCACCGGTGATGGCATCGAGGCTGTATTGCAGGCTGGGCCGCACGACAAGTTCCCGGAGGGAACGACGGGCCCGGCGTTGGGGGGCCGGGCCGGTGGCGCGGGCGAGGTGAAACAGGTGATCGCGTTCGGCCTCGTCGAGCAGAAGGGCGTTCGCAATCGCGTGCAGGACAGCGTCGGAGGCGCCGGTGAGGTCGCCGCGTTCCAGTTTCGTGTAGTACTCGACGCTGACGCCGGCGAGCAGGGCGACCTCAGTGCGGCGCAGGCCAGGGACTCGGCGGTTCGGGCCGGCGGCCAGGTGGACCTGATCGGGGCGGACCTTCGCTCGGCGTGAGGTGAGGAACTCGCGCACGTCGTCGCGGTTCTGGGTGGCCATGTCAGCGACCCTACGAGCCGTCGCACGACTGTGGGGGCTTCTGCCAGTACCCCTTTCAACAAAGACTCCCGTCTCGATGTGAAGCGCGCTTGGATAGATACCGATTGATGTGAGTCTGGCCTGAGCCGTTCCCTACCTCGAGGAGCCGTCGCGTTGCCGCACCCCCGGACCCTGCCCCGTTCAGCTGTCCCCGGTTCGAGCACGACACCTGCAGCTCGGGTGGTGCTGGTGTTGTCGTCGCTCGGATTCTTCTTGATCACCTTGGACATTTTGATCGTCAATCTGGCGCTGCCCAGTATCGAGGTGGAGCTCGGCGGTGGCACCGCCGCTCAGCAGTGGGTCATCGACGGCTATACCTTGATGTTCGCCGCGCTGTTGCTGTTCGCCGGGAATCTGGCTGATCGGATCGGGGCGAACAGGTCGTTCGGTTGGGGCATTGCGGTGTTCGGTTTGGCCTCGATCGCCTGCGCCCTGGCGCCGTCCACGGGCTGGTTGGTCGCGGCCCGGTTCGTGCAGGGCGCGGCGGCGGCGGTCATGTTGCCGGCGTCGATGGCACTGATCCGGGAGGCGTTCCCCGACCCACGCCGCCGGGCGAACGCCCTGGGCTTCTGGGCGGTCGGCGGCGCCGTCGCCGGCGCAGTCGGCCCGCTGCTCGGCGGATTGCTGACCACCCTCGACTGGCGGTGGGTGTTCGCGATCAACATTCCGGTCTGTGCCGGCATGTTGATCTTGCTGCGCCGGGTGGCGTCGTCGCCCCGGCGACCGGCGCCTTTCGACTGGGCTGGACAGGTGTTGGCCATCATCGCGCTGGCCGCGTTGATGTACGGGCTGATCGAGGGCGGCGTCCTCGGGTTCGGCACCCCGATCGTGGTCGTCGCCCTGGTGGTGGCGGTCGCCGGCGTGGCCGGGTTTGTCGCCGTCGAGGCCCGCGTGCGGCATCCGATGATGCCGCTGGAACTGTTCCGCCCGCCCGGCATGCGGGTCGCCCTGCTGGTCGGATTCAGTTTCATGGCCGGCTGGTTCGGCACCGTGTTCTTCGTCAGCTTGTATCTGCAGCAATACCTCGGCCTCAGCCCGCTGCTCGCGGGGTTGGCGTTCCTGCCGTCTGCGGCCGCCGCGATGGTCGGCAACCTCACCAGCGGCGCCATCACCAACCGGTGGGGACCACGGGTGCCGGTGGTGGCCGGGTTGTCGGCCATGGTCGTCGGATTGGTCGGCATGATCGCGACTGCTCCGCTCGGTTCGCCGCTGCTCACCGCGCTGCTGCTCGTGCTCATCGGGCCGGGCGGGTCGATCGCCATGCCGGCCGTCACCGGAGTGGTTCTCGACTGCGCACCGGCCGAGCAGGCGGGCACCGCCAGTGCGGTGTTCAACACCTTCCGTCAGGTCGGCGGCGCGGTCGCCATCGCCGTCTTCGGCGCCATCCTTGCCGGCGCGAGCGGATTCCTGGTCGGCATGCAGATCAGCTTCGCCATCGCCGCAGCCATACTGCTGGCCGCCGCGCTGGTCAGCCTGCGCACCATCAGCGCCCACCGCCCTGATTTGTCCAGTCTCCATCGACCTACGTCGTCACCACGCACCTCGTCAAAGGGAGAGATCACATGAACATCCGTACCCTCGGGTCCAGCGGCCTGGACGTCTCCGCGATCGGGCTCGGCTGTATGAGCATGACCGGCGGCTACAGCGGCCGGCCCGACCGAGCGGCGATGATCACGCTGCTGCACGCCGCCGTCGAGCGGGGTGTCACCTTCTTCGACACCGCCGAGATCTACGGCCCGCACGCGAACGAGGAGTTGGTCGGCGAGGGACTGGCGCCCTTCCGGGACCGGGTCGTGATCGCCACCAAATTCGCCCAGGACATCGACCCCACGGAGCGGAAGCCCCTGGGCCGGATGCTGAGTCCGGACGAGCTGCCCCGCGCCGTCGAGGGATCGCTGCGGCGGCTCGGCACCGAGGTGATCGATCTCTACTACCAGCACCGGGTCAACCCCGACGTCCCGATCGAGGAGTTCGCCGGGGCGGTCAAGGGGTTGATCGACGACGGCAAGGTCAGGCACTACGGCTTATCCGAGGCTGCTGCGACGACCATCCGCCGCGCGCACGCGGTCCAACCGGTGACCGCGATCCAGAGCGAGTATTCGCTGTGGTGGCGCCGCCCCGAGGACGACGTGTTGGCCGTGTGTCAGGAGCTGGGCATCGGGTTCGTGCCGTTCAGCCCGCTTGGCAAGGGTTTCCTCACCGGCACCGTCGACACGTCCACCACCTTCGAGCAGGGCAACGACCTACGCGCCAGCATTCCCCGCTTCTCCGCCGAGGCACTGGAGCACAACATGGCGATGGTCGACCTGGTCAAGGCCATCGCCGTCGACCAGGGCGTCACCCCGGCCCAGATCGCCCTCGCCTGGCTGTTGGCCCAGAAGCCGTGGATCGTGCCGATCCCCGGCACCACCAAACAGCACCGGCTCGAGGAGAACCTCGGCGCCGCCGACATCACCCTCACCGACGACCAGCTCACCCAGCTGACCCAGGCATCCGCCGAGATCGAGATCCATGGCGGCCGCTACCCCGACTGGCTCGAATCCCAAACCAACCTGTGAAAGGACAACCTGGACATGAGTACGGCATCGGCAGACGCCGCTGTCGAGCATGGAGGCAGCCGGTTTGACGCGATAACTGCGCGCATTCGAACTTAAACGATTCAGAAGGCGCTTTCCCGAGAACGCGTGCAGCTTTTGCGACAAACGCCCTTGGCCTCGCGGCGCGCGCTCGCCGAGGACATCTCGCGTTCGCAAACGGTGCGGATGGACATCGTGGTCGAACCTCCGTCCGGCGTCCCCGACTTCGCCGAGGCCACCCCTCAGGCGTCCAGAGGGAGGAATGCCGCCCCCGCCCGAAGCCGACTTTCCTGGAGGTGAGCCGGTGGCGTAGCGGTTCGGCGGCCGCGCTTTTGGACCGTCGAACCTGGTGTCGGGACCCGTGCCGGCCTGGGCCCGTCACCTGCAGGTGGTATTCCCTGGATCGCTGCGTTCCAAACCGGGCGGGGCCTGCCATCTCGGACGTTGGGGCGCCGGGTGAGGCGTAGTGTGGACGGCGCCGCGGGTCACGCAGGCACGGCCGACCAAAGCTGTGTCGCTTTCGGTGAACACCAACCGGCCCTGCCGGGTCAACTGGACCACCAGCATGAGCCACGACGGCCAACACATGTCCCATCTTGCCGCTGTCTTTCAGCGGCTCCAGTCGCTGCTGCTGTCGACTAGCGGCATCGAATCCTTTCTTCAGCAGCTCAGCGAACTGGCCACCGGCGCCGCCGATCAGCCGATCTCGTGTGGGATCACCGCCCGCCGGGACGGGCAGCCGCTGACAGTGGCCTCCAGCGACCACCAGGCCAGCATGTTGGACGAGAGCCAATACACGGGCGCCGGGGGCCCGTGCCTGCAGACTCTGGCGACCGGGCAGACGACGCTGATCGAGGACATCGATCAGGAGATCCGTTGGCCCAGATATGTGGCCAGCGCCAAGGCGGCCGGACTGCGGTGCTCGCTGAGCCTGCCGCTCACCGTCGACCACACGACGGTCGGCGCGATGAACCTGTACGGATTCGCAGCGCTGGGCATCTTCACCGGCGAGGTCCGGCGGCGCTGCGAGCTGTTCGCCGCGCAGGCCTCCGGCGCCCTGCAACTAACCCTGGGCCGGGTCGCCGATCGGGAGGTTCTCGACCAGGTTGATCAGGCCCTGGCTTCCCGCAGCATCATCGACCAGGCCCTCGGCATTGTGATGGGCCAACAGCGTTGCACTGCCGAGGAGGCCTTCGCGCTGCTCCGGATGCGGTCCCAATCCAGTCAGATGAAGCTCCGCGACGTCGCCGCCGAGCTCGTTGTGCACGTCACCGGCCAACCGGCGCAACCCGGCAAACCGTTCAGCCGCACTCCACCCGCTTGACCACCGCCGACCGAGCGCGCTGGTCGCGCCCGCCCGGCGTGCTGAGCGGTGACACTCTCTGTACGGTCCCGGCCGGGCGGCCGGCTGAGCTCCAGAACCGGGTGTCCAGAAGCTGCATCTGGGGGCCGGCTCCTGGTCGACGCCGCGCGTTACCCAGGAGCCGACTCTCAACAGAGCGCATAGACTTGACCACGGTTGGGGACACAGCCGGGCGCCGCGCCGTGCGCCGAGCCTCTCCTACCCGAGGGATGCGCCTTGACCACCCCCGCTCACCCGTCCGCTCTGACGCCGCCGACGGCTGTCTCGGATCGGCCCGCGGGTGCCGACAGCGGCATCGATCATCAGTACCATGTCGAGAACGATGTCGACGGTCAGCTGGACGGCCATCGGCACCATTCCCACGACGGGATGCAACAACCCTTTCGACGCCGACGGAGACGTCCTGGACGTACGACGGCTCATGGAGGAGAACGCCGGTCTGCGGGCCCGGCTCGAAACCTTGCCGGTCATCGAGCAGTCCAAAGGCATCTTGATGGCGCGCTACCAGCTTGACCCTGAGATGGCCTTTGCGTTGCTGCGACGCTGGTCCTCGAACTCCAACCACAAGCTCCGCCACCTCAGCCGGCTCATCGTCGATGCCGCCGCCCGACCCGCCCGACCCGGCCGGGCCCCCGGCACCACGGATGGCGCCTCACCCGGGCCCTCCCTGGACGAGATCCTCACCTGGCTGCACACCAGCAGCAACAACGGTCGGCGTTGAGCGCCTGCACTGCCTCACCGCGCTCAGATCGCCCCTTCGGGTCCGGCGAACGGGCGCTTTGGGCGCACGCGCACCCCTGACGAGCAACCCATGCGGGCCAAGGCGGGGCGCTCGTCAGCGGGTGCGTAGGGTGGCGAAGACATTGGCGACGACGATGATGGCGATGCCCAGCCATTCGTGCAGGTCCAGCAGTTGGCCGAGGATGACCAGCCCGGCCAGCGCGGCGAGCACCGGGTGCACGCTCATGAACACGCCGAAGAACCGAGCCGGTACGAAGCGCAGCGCGGTCAGGTCCGCTGCGTACGGGACGGCCGAGGCCAGCACTCCGGCAGCGATCGCCATCAGCAACGGCGCGCTCCACAGCCGACCGTCGGCGGCGAGCCAGATCAGCACCGGCAGGGCCAGCATCGCCGACAGCAGGCTGGCCACGGCGGGCGCCTGCAGCCCGACCAGCCGCTGACCGGCCACCTTGTTGATCATGATGTAAGCCGCCCACATGGAGGCGGCGAGCAGACTGGCGCCGATGCCGAACAGGTCGCTGGCCGGATCGGGCAGGATCAGCACGTACACCCCCACTCCGGCGAACACCGCCAGCCCGATCTCTCGGATCCCCCGCGAGCCGAGCAGGGCGACGGTGAGGGGGCCGAGGAACTCCAGGGTCACGGCGAGGCCCAGCCCGATCCGGTCGATCGCGGTGTAGAGCCCGAGGTTCATCGTGACGAACACCGCCGCCAGCGCGAGACACGGCCACCACTGCCGCCAGGTGAGCCGGTGCAACCTCGGCCTGGCCACCGGCAGCAGCACGGCCGCGGCGACGACCTGACGCACGGCGACCACGCCGACCGGACCGATGGCGCCGAACGCGTGGGCGCCGATCGCGGCGCCGGTCTGGTTGCTGGCCGCGCCGGTCAGCATGGCGATGATGCCGGTGAGGCGACCGGAGCGAGCGGTTCGCTCGCTCGGGATCTCCGGGGCCTCGGCAGTCGTCGTAGTCACTCCTCCACGGTGCGCCATGGCTGGCGATACGAGAAATGCAATAGCCGTACGAGCTATACGCTGAACGTATGACGGTGGACCTTCGCCAGCTCCGCGCCTTGGTCGCCGTGATCGAGGAGGGCACGTTCACCGACGCGGCGATCGCGCTGGGTACCTCGCAGGCCTCGGTGTCGCGCGCGATCGCCGACCTGGAGAGCTCGCTGGGCAGCCGAGTACTGCAGCGCACCAGTCTCGGCGCCATGCCCACCGTCCTCGGTCGCCGGGTCGTGGAGCAGGCCCGACGGGTTCTGGTGGAGATCACGGCCATCGAGCGCCTGGGCTCCTCATCGGCGGCGGACCTGCGCGTCGGCTTCTCCTGGGCGATCTTCGGCCGGCTCACCACGCCGCTCCAGCGGCGCTGGCAGGCCGATCACCCCACCGGCGGTCTCACCTTCGTCCAGTCGAGCACCCCGACCGCCGGACTGCTGGAGGGTGAGGTCGACCTCGCCGTCGTCCGTCGGCCGACGGACGACTCGCGTTTCGAGACCTCGATGGTCGGGATGGAGGGCCGGGTGGTGGCCGTCGCCGCCGACGACCCGTTGGCCCGTCGCCGCCGGTTGTCGCTCGCAAACCTCGCCGTCCGACCGATCGCCATCGACCCGGCGACCGGCACGACCTCGACCGAGCTGTGGCCGGAAGGGGCGCGGCCCACCACCCTGCGTAAGGTGCACGGGATCGAGGAGTGGCTGACCCTCATCGCCGCAGGCAAGGCGATCGGCATGACGTCGGAGGCGACAGCCGACCAGTTCCCGCGCCCCGGTGTCCGCTACCGGCGGGTCCGGGACGCTCCGCCGATCGCCGTCTGGCTGATGTGGTGGCGCGACGACCCGCCTGCCGGTGCGGCGGCACTCCGGAAACTGGTCTGCCAGCTGTACGCGGGCCGCTGACGCGTACGCGCTGCCCAACAGCGGGACCTGCCGGCTGTCGACGCCGGATGACAGCGGCGCGAGACGGCCCGCTGCTAGGCTTTCGTCGACGATCCGTACCCTCAACTGAGTCGCGCCCAAGTGGCCAGCACAGGTGAGGCGCAAGATCCCTCCCGATCGGTCGAAGGGGTGCTTGCCGTGCATGGAGTTCGAGAGATCACTTCGTCGGATGGCGCACCGGAGACGTTGCACCTGCTGACGGTCGTTGCGGCCAGCAAGCGTGAAGGCAGTAGCCCGACCGGGGTCGTCGGTCGATCCCTTGCCCGGCAGCTGCTCGCGGCTGGCGATCGCGTCCGCGTCCTGGCCGAGCCGGACCAGTGCCAGGACTGGCCGGCTTCGGTCGAAGTCGTCGAAGGCTCGGTCGACTCTCCGCCCGGCCGCGCCGGTGTCTGGGCAGGGGTTCAGACCCTCTTCCTGGCGGGCGCCCACCCAGCCACGGTGCCGGAGGTGCTGCGCATCGCTCGGGAGGCACGGATCCGACGCATCGTGCTGCTGTCCTCCCACGGTCCTGAGTACGAAGCGGCCTATCCACCCCAGACGTGGTTCTGGTTGGCGATCGAGAAGGCCGTGCAGCACTCCGGCATCCCGGCCACCATCATCCGACCGTCGGCGGTGATGGGCTCGATGCTCGAAGGGACCTACCCGGCCACGGGATCGGGTTGGCCGGAGATGATCATGACCGCCGGTGTCATTCAGGAGCCTTTTGCCATCAACGGCCACTACCCCTTCATCCATGAGAACGACCTCGCCGCGGTCGCTGCGACCGCCCTCCGGGACGGCGTCGGTGAGGGGCGCGTGCTCGAGGCGGTCGGACCGCCGGTGAGCACCCGCGCCAGGGTCGCCAGCATCGAGGAAGCTCTCGGCAAGGCCATTCGTCTCCGCGGGCTGACCGCCGAGCAGGCACGAGCGAGGTGGCGCCAGCACGGTTGGCCCGATGGCGCGATCGATGTCACTCTCTACGCTCTCGAGGAGTACGGCGACCGACTCGAGGAGCTCACACAGTGGACCCGAGACCAGCGGCCAACCGTCGCTGAGCTCATCGGACGCGTCCCGCTCACCTACGCCGACTGGGCCAAGGAGAACGTCCGCGCCTTCCGCTGAAGGGTCCCTGGGTTTCCTCACGGCACCCCGCCTCGCTCAGCCCGGCGCTCCCGCGGTCCCGGCGGACCATCGAGCACGGTCGGCACGTACTCCAGCAACGCTGGGCGCCGACGACCGGCTGCCCAGCACGGCCGCGATCTCCTGCTCGCCCGCCTCGAGTCCTTGTCGCCGGCCACCCGTCAAGATCCCCCGATGGCCGGTCCATCGATGGCCAAGCCCCTGGGCGGTCGGTCTCGGGTGCGGTAGCACCAGCGTGGCGCGGACTCCTGTTGCGGTTTCGGTCAGCTCCAGAAGATTCAAGGTCGCGTGACGCAAATCCAGCAAGCTGTTTCGAGAAAGCGCTTGCCCGGAGCCTTTTCCGAAACAGGATGCTGGATCTGCGTCAGAGGCTTCCCGACGTGACCGGTCTGCACCAGTCGTCAGCCGCCTCGATCCCGACCCTCGACATCGACGAGAGGCCATTTGCCGTCACGACTTGCGTCGCGCCAGCAGCGAGATCAGTTCGTACGCGAGGTGCGCCGCGGCGATGCCGGTGATCTCGGCGTGGTCGTAGACGGGAGCCACCTCGACGATGTCGGCGCCGATGATGTCGAGATCGGTCAGCCCTCGGACGGTGTTCAGCAGCTCACGACTGGTGAGGCCGCCGGCTTCCGGCGTCCCGGTGCCTGGGGCGTGCGCCGGGTCGAGTACGTCGATGTCGATCGAGACGTACACGGGGCCGCCGGCCAGCCGGCGCTGCATCCGGTCCACGGCGCCGCGTACGCCGTCGACCTCGTAGTCGTCGGACCGGATGATCGAGAAACCGAGCCGGGCGTCGTCCTCCAGATCGGCCTCGGCGTAGAGCGGCCCGCGGATGCCCATGTGCAGACACCGCTCGAGATCGAGCAGGCCTTCCTCGCTCGCCCGTCGAAACGGCGTCCCGTGGGTGTACGGCGCGCCGAAGTAGGTGTCCCAGGTGTCGAGGTGGGCGTCGAAGTGGAGCACGGCGATCGGGCCGTGATCCCGAGCCAGCGACCGCAGGATCGGGAGAGTGATCGTGTGGTCGCCGCCGAGGGTCAGGACCGTCGCTCCGTCGGCTCGGACGTCCGTGACGGCGGCGTCGACCTGCCGCACCGCCTGGTCCAGGTCGAACGGGTTGACCGCGACGTCACCCGCGTCGGCGACCTGGAGCACGCGGAACGGGGAGACGTCCTGTGCCGGGTTGTAGGGACGCAGCAGCCTGGATGAGGCCCGGATGTGACCCGGTCCGAAGCGGGCCCCCGGCCGGTAGCTCACGCCCGAGTCGAACGGCACGCCGAGAACGGCCACGTCGGCACGGGACACCTCGTCGATGCGGGGCAGGCGGGCGAAGGTGGCCGGCCCGGCGAAGCGGGGGATCTGCGTCGCATCGACCGGGCCGATCGGGCTTGTGGGCTGGCTCATCATGGTCTGACCTCCCTCGTCAGGTGTAGGGACAGCCAATCACTCCGTCGACGAGCGCGGTCCCTGACGGAGCGCTTCCACGACGGCGGAGAAGCCGCGCGCGCCGTGGCCCATGCTGACGGTCGCCAGAGCCAGATCGCGCATGGCCTCGGCGAGCCGGCCGTCCAGACCGGCCGAGCGTCCGGCGGTCACGATGTGATCCAGCGCCGCCAGCTCCATGGCGAGGTTGTCCTCGTCGCCGGGATACTCAGCGCGGTCGACCTGAGCGGCGAGGGAGCTGAAGGTGTCCGGCAGGATCTGCGCGATCTGCTGCGCGTACGGCAGGAATCGGGAGGCGGACAATCCGTGCGCGCTGGTCAAGGCCACGGCGTGAAGGAAAGAGGTCATCCCGGCGAAGAAGACCTCGAGTATGGCGACGTCGTGGAGCGAGGCGAGGCCCGGGTCGGTCCCGAGGAAGTCGCCCTTGCCCAGGACCGCCAGTCGACCCGCCACTCCCCGATAGAGACCTTCGTCGCCGCTGTAGAGGATCTGCGCGTCCTCCGTACCGATCAGTGGCGTCGGCACCATGATCGCTCCGTTCAGGTAGTCGATTCCTCGCTCGGCCGCCCAGGCAGCGGTGGCTCGCGCTTCCGTCGGCGTGGCTGAGGACAGGTGCACGACGAGGCGGCCGGGGAGAGATCCCAAGAAGCCGAAGAGCTGGCGGAAGGCTGCGTGGTCGCGGAGACAGACGACCACCAGATCGCTGGCAGAGATGGCGTTGGCGGCGGTGGACGCGACCGTGGCGCCCAGGGCGGCCAGCGGCTCTGCCCTCCCCGCGGTTCGATTCCACACCGTCGTCGGGGCTCCCGCCGCAACGAAGGCCTGAGCCAGTGCTGTGCCCATCGAGCCCAGACCCAGGACGGTGCTGGACGGAGGAACGGCCGATCCTGCAACTGTGGCCTCGGTGGTGAACGCCATGTCGGTCTCCTCGATCCTCGAGCGGCGTGTGTCTCTGGCGGCAAGTGGAAAGCGTTGATCCTGTGGGCCTTGAGCGAAGAGCCTCGCCGCTTCGGCAACCTGCGCCGTGAACTCGAGACCGTGACCGAGAAGGTCTTGATCCAACAGCTTCGCGAGCTCGAACGCGACGGGATCGTGCACCGCGAGGTCTATCACGAGGTCCCGCCCAAGGTCGTCTACTCGCTGACCCCGACCGGCGCCGAGCTCGAACTGGCCCTGCGGCCTCTGGGCGACTGGGGTGAGCGGCACCGGGCGTCGATCGGCGCGGCCCGCGCCTGACCGGGCGTCTTTGACTCGATGCACCGCCTCACCCAGTCGGGATGAGTCACGGCGGCCGGTCGGCTGTCAGGATCGGTCTGTGCCGGTGAACCAGGACACCCCACCGACCGTTTCGCTGCCGGGCCGTCTGGCCGACGTCGCCATGGACGGTGAGTTGCCGCGACGGGAGCATCTCGGGATGGTCTTCGACGAGCTCGATTACCAGCTGGCCTGCCAGGCCTATCTGTGGGCGTTGCCGCTGGTTTCCTATGCGCAGTGGCAGGGCCAGCACCGTGACGTCTTCGGCGCCACCGACTACGACCTCGTGCACTATGTGAGCTACCGCGACCGGCTGGGTCTGATCACGGCCAACGCCACCACGCCGTACATCCTGAACTTCATCGACCTGAGCCGGACCGGACCGCTGATGATCGAACTGCCACCCGGGGCCACCGCCGGAGGTTTGTCGGACTTCTGGCAGCGCGAGTTTGCGATCATGGGCGAGATGGGCCCCGAACGGGGCGCCGGTGGCAAGCACCTGATCGTTCCGCCCGGTCAGCCGGCGCCCGAGGTCGACGGCAGCTGTTACGTTCACGAGGCCACCGGCATGAACATCATGTTCGGTTTCCGGACCCTCGACCCCGACCAGGAACGGGCTCGAGCGCTGGTCGACGCCGTCCGGATCAGTCCGTACGACAGCCGAGAGGCGCCCACCACGCGGATCGTGTCACCCGCGGGACGGGCCTGGAGCGGTGACCAGCCGCGCGGCCTGGAGTACTGGGTCCGGCTGCACGACATCTACCAACGCGAAATCGTCGACGAGCGCGACCGCTTCTATCTCGCTATGCTCAAACAACTCGGCATCGAGAAGGACAAGCCGTTCGAGCCCGACCCGCGGCTTCGCGAGCTCCTGACCGAGGCATCGGCAGCCGGTGAGCTGATGGCCCAGGCCAACACCTTCGCGAAGCGCTTCCCCGACGCCCACTGGTGGCCCGACCGACAGTGGTTCCTCGCCATCGACCTGGACCACTCCGATCAGCGGGCCCAGCATCACGACCAACTCCTCGAACGCGCCTCCTGGTTCTACGAAGCCGTCAGCTTCTCCGAAGCCATGAAGAGCCAGACTCCGGGTGTCGGTCAGGCCTATCTCGGCGGCTACACCGACGCCAACGGCGACTGGCTCGACGGTGCGAACCACTACACGATCCGCGTCCCGGCCGACCCGCCCGCCAAGTTGTTCTGGTCCTTCACCGTCTACGACGTCGACACCCGATGCCTGATCGACAACGAGCAACAACGCGGAGACCGCGGCTCCCGCGACCACGACCTCGTGGTCAACCCGGACGGCTCGGTCGACCTCTACTTCGGGCCTACCCCGCCGGCGGGGGCGGAAGCCAACTGGATCCAGACGATCCCCGGCCGGCACTGGTTCTCCTACTTCCGTCTCTACGGGCCGCTGGAGCCCTACTTCGACCGCAGCTGGAAGCTCAGCGACATCACACCCACCTGAACAAAACACCAGCGCCAGCTCACCGAAAGCTCTAGATTCATCGGCAGCCGATGTTGCGGCCGAAATGGGGGTTTTGATGATCGCCGAATCCGACGTGGAGGTCCTACGCGCGTCCGTAGCCGGTCCTGTGCTGACGGCCGACGAGCGCGACTACGCCGCCGAAGCACAGTGCTACAACCTGGCCACCGTGCACGAGCCCGACGTGATCGTCGGAGCCACGTCCGCAGCTGACGTTACGGCGACGGTCGCGTGGGCCGCAGAACGCGGCCTGTCGTTGGCGGTCCAGGCCACCGGCCACGGCGCGACCGAACGGATGACCGACGGCGTCTTGATCAACACGCAGCGGATGCAGGAGGTCCAGATCGATCCCGAGCGGCGAATGGCCCGGGTCGCTGCCGGCGTCAAGTGGCGTGCGCTGCTCGGCCAGTCGGTGCCGCTCGGTCTCGCCGGACTGTGCGGTTCCAGCAGCGACGTGGGGATCGTCGGTTACACCCTCGGCGGAGGCCTGCCGATCCTCGGCCGTGCGCTGGGCTTCGCCGCGGATCGGGTGCGGGCCATCGAGGTGGTGACCCCGGACGCACAGCTGCGCACGGTGGACGCGGAACACGAGCCTGAGCTGTTCGAGGTCTTGCGCGGTGGTAAGGGCAACTTCGGCGTCGTCACCGCGCTCGAGTTCGAGCTGGTTCCATTGCCCGACTTCTACGGCGGCGGCCTGATGTATCCCGGCGGCGACGCGGAGGAGGTGCTGACCGCCTTCCGTGGCTGGGTGGCGGGCCTGCCCGACGAAGCCTGCCCGTCGATCGCCCTACTGCGCCTGCCGGACGCCCCGTTCGTGCCCGACCCGCTGCGCGGCCAGTTCGTGGTGCACCTTCGGTTCGCGCTCCCCGGAGCGAAGGAGGAGGGCGACCGGCTCCTCGCGCCCATGAGGGCGGTGTCCCAGGTGATCATGGACAGCGCCGGCTCGCTCAGCTACGAGCACATCGATCTGGTGAACTTGGACCCGCCCGAACCGCTCCCGTACGAGGAGGGCGGAGCGCTGTTGGCTGATTTCGACGAGACGGCACAACGCGCGCTGCTGCAGGTGGCCGGGCCCTCGGCAGATACTCCGTTGATCATGGTCGAGTTGCGCCCGCTGGGAGGTGCCTTGGCCCGGCCGACGGCGGGGCGGGACGCGGTGTCCGGCCGCGACGCCGGTTGGTCACTCCTGGGGATCGGCGTGCTCGCCCCGCCGGTCGCCGAGCTGGTTCCCGGGGGTATCGCCGCCCTGCTCGACGCCCTACGACCGTGGGCGACGGGGTTCACGATGGTCAATTTCCACGGTCGCCCCCGCGATGCGGCCGATCGAGCGAGAGCCTGGCCAGCCGCGACCTACGACCACCTCAAGCAGGCGAAACGACGCTACGACCCGACGAACATGATGCGCTTCGGTCACGCGGTGTTGTTGCCGAGCGGCGAGCCGGTCGACGCCGCCGCACCGCTCTGAGCCGGCATGGAAATCTGCCTTCCCACCCAGCTGTCTGGATCTGTTCCAAGGTCGAGCTGAACCAGCGCAATTCAGTCTCGAAGCGTATTATCGCGGTGGATCGAGGCCCTTCGCCGGGCGTCGTGACGGTCACCGAGAGGTCGACGCAGACCTCCACGCTTGCAAAATCGTCCTAGGTAGGAGGCCGAATCATCGCTCAGCTGTCCCCGGCCCGATCCTCGCAGAGTTATCGGCACGAGGCGTTCCTGTGGCATGACCCCGACGACTTCTCGGCCAGCCTCACCCCGTTCATCACCGAGGGTCTGGAGGCCGGCGAGCCAGTGATGGTCGCGGTGATCGGTGAGCACCGCGAGTGGCTGGAGAAATCGCTCGACGGCCAAGCGGGCGAGGTCGCCTTCGTCGACATGGGGGAGCTGGGCCGCAATCCCGCGCGCATCATCCCCGCGTGGCAGGACTTTCTCGACGCCCACGCCGGGCGACCCGTGCGCGGCATCGGCGAACCGATCTGGCCCGGTCGGCGCCCGGAAGAACTTCTCGAGTGCCAGTTGCACGAGGCCCTGCTCAACGTAGCCGTCGATCCGGAAGTCCCGTTCTGGCTCATCTGCCCCTACGACGCCGAGCAGCTCGCCTCCGACGTCGTCGAGGAGGCCCATCGCAGTCACCCAGTGATCGTGGAGGCCGACTCGTACTCCGGCAGTGCTCGGTACGGCGGTCGCGCCCACATCGACTCGATGTTCAGCGCTGATCTCTCCGAGCCGGTCGGTGTGCCGATCACCACGACGTTCACCGCGGACAACGCCACGCGACTGGTGGCCTACCTGCGCCTCGAGCTCTACGTCGCGGGGCTGCCGGCGGTCAAGGCCTCGCAGCTGGCCGAGGCGACCCACCGGCTGGCCCTCAGCAGCCTCCATCGCGGGGCGAGCGAGGGCACGATCCGGATCTGGAACGCTCCCGACGCCCTCGTGTGCGAAGTCTCCGACGAAACCGTCGTCGACGACCTGCTGCACGGTCGGCGGCTCCCGCTCGGCGACGACCACGACGGACTCTGGCAGGCCAATCAGCTCTGCGATCTGGTCCAGATGCGGTCGACGCCGAGCGGCACAACCGTACGGGTGCACGCCTGGCGCTGACCCAACGACCCGCTCAGGGAGCGATGCGGCGGGCGGTCACCAACAGGTACTCCCACTCCAGCACGGTCTCCCCGGAGCCGGTGTCGAACCGGCGACCGAGGTCGGCCAGCGCTTCGTCGAGGGCAGCCACCTTGTCCTGGTCGTCCGCGATCGCCTTGTACACCGCGATCGTCGGGCCGTAGACGGATTTGAAGTAGTCACGGAAGGATTCCGGTGATCCGAAGTGCGTCACCCGCAGCTTCCGCGTCTCGGCCGTGAACGACTCGACGCGGTCACCGAGCAGGGTCCGTACGTGCTCCTCGCTCCCCCACAGCGGTGGCGGCTGGGCGCCGGGAGGCGGCGGCGGCGCGTACGGCTTCATGGCCGCGAACATCTGACCGATGAAGCCGGCCGGCGTCCACGAGATCAGGCCGATGGTGCCGCCGGGCCGGCAGACCCGGATCAGCTCGTCGGCCGCCGTCTGGTGGTGGGGTGCGAACATCACCCCGACGCAGGACAGCACGGCGTCGAACTGGGCGTCGGGATAGGGCAACGCTTCGGCGTCACCGGTCTCCCAGGTCAGTTTCACCCCGGCCTCGGCCGCCAGCCGCTCACCGGTCGCCAGCAGTTCGGGCGTCAGGTCGGAGGCCGTGACCTCGGCCCCGGCCTGTGCCGCCGGGATCGCGACGTTGCCCGATCCGGCGGCGACGTCGAGCACCCGATCGCCGGCGGTGATCTTCGCCGCCTCGACCAGAGTCGGGCCCAGTTCGGCGATCACGTCGGTGACGACCGCCGGATAGTCGCCGAACGCCCACATGGTGGCGTGGCGCTTCTTCAGCGCGCGATCCTCCTCGCCCAGATCGGCCGGTTGGTAGGTCTGTGCAGTGGTCATGCTTGAGGCTCCCCCTCGTTGGTTGATCGAATGACAGCAGCGTAGAAATCGAGCCGGCTCTGTCTCTAGTACTGGATCTGTACTAGTGCCCACAACGGGGTCTAGCGTGAGCCGCATGGGCTCCTCGTACCACCAGTTCTGCCCCGTCGCGAAGGCGATGGAGTTGCTCGACGAACGCTGGACGCTGCTGGTGATCAGGGAGATGCTGTCGGGCAGCAGCCGCTTCAACGATCTGCGCCGCGGCGTCCCGACGATGTCGCCCACCCTCCTCTCCAAACGGCTGACCCAGCTCGTCCGCGCGGGAGTCGTGGCCCGGCACGACGACGGCCGCGAGGTCACCTACGAACTCACCCCGGCCGGTGAGGAACTCCGACCGGTGGTCGAGGCGCTCGGCGCCTGGGGGATGCGCTGGACCGGCGAACTCGGCGACGCAGATCTCGACCCGAAGCTGTTGCTGTGGGATCTCCACCGCAACGTCGACCTCGAACTGCTGCCGGCGGGCCGGACGGTCGTCATGTTCCGCTTCACCGACGTCGCGGCCAAACTGCGCTCCTGGTGGCTCGTGTTGAGCGCGGAGGGAGTCGACGTCTGCGACTTCGACCCCGGCCACGACATCGCCGTGTCGATCACCGGAAGCCTGCGGAAACTCGTGGAGATCTGGCGCGGCGATCTGCCCTGGTCCGGCGCCCTGCGCACCGGCGTCGTCACCCTGGAGGGACCCGAGCACTTCCGCCGCGCCGTGCCGGTCTGGTTCCCGCCGTCCCGCTTCGCCGCCGTACCGAGGCCCGAGGTCGCCGCCGCCCTGACCTGAGCTTTGCCAATTCGTGTTTCGACCGGCACCCGCAGAGGTGTTCCTGCCGCGGTGGCGGTGGACGTTTTCCGTCATGTGGCGGACCGCGCAGCGTAGAAGCCCGAATTCTGCTGCGTCAGCCGCCACATGGCGGCGAACGACATCGGGCCCGCCAGAACCTTCGCGGGAGCCGGCCGGATAGCGTCGGCACCACCATGACCTCCCCCCACCCGCCCGAGACCGGCGTCTCGGCTGACCCAGGGACGCTTGCTCCCGAGGTACGGGCGGCGCGGGCGGCCGTCTTCGCGGTCTTCATCGCCAGTGGGTTCGCGTTCGCCAGCTGGGTGTCCCGAATTCCTGACATCCGCGATCAACTGCAGGCCGCACCCTCCACACTCGGGCTGGTTCTCCTCTCGGGGGCGGCCGGCTCGTTGATCGCGATGCCTTTGGCCGGGATCGTGGTCACCCGAATCGGCGCGGCCCGGAGCGTGGGCATCATGTCGCTGATCTTGTCGGTCGGGCTGGTGGTGGTCGGGATCGGCTTCTGGTACGGGATTCCGCCGATCGTCGCCGGACTGTTCCTCATCGGCTTCGGCAACGGGACCTGGGACGTCGCCATGAACGTCGAGGGCGCGGCCGTCGAACAGCGGCTGCAGAAGGCGATCATGCCGAAGTTCCACGCCGGCTTCAGCGTCGGCACGGTGGCGGGCGCCCTCGGTGGCACCGCGATGGTCGCGCTGGGCATTCCGGTGACCGCCCACCTGATCGGGATCGCGGTACTGGTCGCTCTTGTCGTGCCCGTCGCCACGCGGCGTTTCCTCCCGGTCCTTCGACAGGCTCAGGGAACCGAAGGTGGTGAGCCTCAGGAGACCCAAGGGGGTGAGGACACGAAGGAACGTCATCCGCTGAAGGCGTGGACCGAGCCGCGCACTCTGCTGATCGGCGTTTTCGTCCTCTGCATGGCCTTCACCGAGGGCACCGGGAACGACTGGCTGGCGGTGGCGATCATCGACGGCTACGAGGCTGCTCCGGTCCTCGGACCCTTGGCCCTCGCGGTCTTCCTGGCCGCCATGACGACGGGGCGCTGGTTCGGGCCGGGACTGATCGACCGTTACGGCCGCGTGGTGATCGTACGGTCGTCGGCTCTTGTCGCCCTGATCGGGCTCGTGCTGATCGTCTTCGGCACCTTCTTGCCGATCGCCTTCCTCGGGGCCGTGTTGCTCGGGTTCGGCACCGCTCTCGGCTTCCCCGTCGGCATGAGCGCGGCGGCGGACGACCCGCTGCGGTCGGCAGCCCGGGTCAGCGTGGTGGCCTCGATCGGCTACACGGCGTTCCTGGCCGGACCACCGTTGATCGGTCTGCTGGGCGATCGCTTCGGCGTCCTGCGGGCGTTGACCGTGACCGCCGCGCTCCTCATCTTGGCCGCGTTGCTCGCCTCCAACACCAAGCCGCTGGACCCCGGCGAGCGATCCTGATCAGCACGCGCACGATATTTCGGTGGGCGCGAGTGGCTACGCTATAGTTTCGCGGGCACTGCGATGTGGTGCACCAGGGCCAGCATTGGCCCCGTGGCGCAGTTGGTTAGCGCGCCGCCCTGTCACGGCGGAGGTCGCGGGTTCGAGTCCCGTCGGGGTCGCGGAAGCGGAGCGTCGCAGTCGGAAACACTGTCGTTCCGCCCCGCTTCACCCACCCGGCCAGGTAGCTCAGTTGGTAGCAGCGTTCGCCTGAAAAGCGAAAGGTCGCCGGTTCGACCCCGGCCCTGGCCACTTTCCCGCTCTTGACGCGCTCTTGACGAAACCCAAGGTCATACCCATTTCGGGGCGGTTCTACACACGGTGCATCCAACTCCGACGGGCGCGAGGAATCACCTTCAACTATCCCTCACGCTGCCTAGGAGGCACTTCTATGAGGTTTCGAACTTTGGCGCTCGCTGGAGCCGGGGTCCTTGCCCTGTCCAGTGTTGTCGCCGCTCCCGCCCAAGCTGCCGAGGGCGACGCGATGGTGTCGGTCTTGCACGCCGTACCCGGGCTCACCGTTGACGTCTACGTCGACGGCGACCGGACCATCAACGACTTCAAGCCCGGCACCCTGGCCGGTCCTCTGGAGCTTCCCGGCGGCACGTACTCGGTGGCGATCACCGCGGCTGACGCCGACGACGACTCCGACCCGGCCATCGGCCCGATCGACGTCACCGTCGAGGACAACGGCAACTACACGATCGTCGCGCATCTCGAAGAGGGCGGCGATCCGACCGCCACTGCGTTCGAGAACGACACGAGCGAGACCGAGGCGGGTCAAGGTCGACTGACCGTACGGCACACCGCAGCCGCACCGGCCGTCGACGTGCTGGCCGGCGGCGATCCGGTCATCGAGGGTCTGACCAACCCCAATGAGGAGTCTCTCGAGCTCGACGCCGGAACGATCGAGGCTGCTGTCGCTGCGGCGGGCACCACCGATCCGGTGATCGGCCCGGCCGACGTCACGGTCAAGGACGCAACGACGACGATCGTGTACGCCTGGGGCAGCCTGGACGACGACAACCTCGCACTGGCCACTCAGGAGGTCGCCGCCGATGGCAGCATGCCGAACGGTGTCCCGTCCGGTGAGGCCGGGCTGGCGGCCACGGCAACGCCCATCACCATGGCTCTCGGCGCGGTCGTCGTGCTGACGGTCGCCCTCGCACTGGTCAGGCTGGCGCGTCCGATGCGCGCCCGGGCGCGAGGCTAACCGCGAGAGTCGGCCGGGATGAGGTTGGGCAGGCTGGCGACGAGCCGGGAGTTCACGCTCTCGGTACTCGTGCTGGTCCTGCTCAGCCTCACCGGCTCCGCAAACCGGGTGCCGACGGATGCCCTCCCCCAGACGCCGTCGGGACCCGCGGCGGCCGCGGTCCCCACACCGCGGCCTGCCCGGGCTTCCACTCCATCCCCACCGCCTAAGCCGGCTGCCAAGCCAGCGGCGAAACCAGCGGCGGAACCGGCCCCCAAGCCGGGACCGCGCGTACCGGTGGTCAGTGCCGCCCTGCGGAAACCGGCCAAGATCCGCACCGACGACAATCCGGTCGAGGTGAAGATCGCGGACGTCGACGTCTCGTTGCCGATCAAAGCCATGGGTGCCACCAAGAAGGGCGAGATGGAGTTGCCCGAGACCGTCGCGGAGGTCGGCTGGTACCGGTTCGGCGCCAATCCCTCCTGGAAGACCGGTACCACGGTCTTGGCCTCCCACGTGGACACGCGGGCCGAGGGGTTGGGTCCCTTCGCGCGGCTCAGCGAGGTAAAGGAGGGTGCGGAGGTGACGATCATCGACAAGAGCGGCGACAAGTTCTCCTACCGAGTGGCGAAGGTCACGCGGATGGACAAGTCGAAGGTGCCGTGGCCTGACGTCTTCGCGAAAGGCGGCCACCCCAGGCTGGTCATGATCACCTGCGGCGGCGCGTACGATCAGGAAAGCGGGTACCGTGACAACGTTCTCGTTACCGCGTTCCCGTATTCGTAGGACGCCGATCATCCAGGGGGCCACAGCACGCGTGACCGTCTCACCCGAACATGATCGCAACGTCTCGATCGAAGAATTTGTAGCCGGAAACGAAGACGCCTTGGCCGACGTCTATCGCCGCTACTCTTCCTTGGTCTACAGCGTCTCCCTTCGCTCCCTCGGTGATGTGGCCGAAGCCGAGGACGTGACCCAGAAGGTCTTCGTCGCCGCGTGGACCGGACGGCATACCTACAAGCCCGAGCGGGCCAGCCTTCCGGCCTGGCTGATGGGGATAACACGGAACAAGATTGTCGACACCCACGAGCGAAGGGCCCGCGACAAGCGGATCCAGAACCAGGTGGCGGCCAACGCCGAACCGACGAAGCTGGAACCTATCGACGTCGCCGAACGCTTGATTGTTGCCGACGAGATCGCCCGTCTGGACGAGACGCCGCAGAAGGTTCTCAAGCTCGCCTTCTACGAGGATCTGACGCACGCGCAGATCGCGGAGAGATTGAAATTGCCCCCGGGCACGGTGAAGAGCCACATTCGCCGCAGCCTGCTGAAGATCAGAAGCAGATTGGAGGTCCTGCCGGATGCATACGAATCCTGAGGTCCTCGCTCTGCTCGCCCTCGGCGAAGACAGTGCCACTCCCGACGAGCGGGACCACGTCAATTCGTGCGAGATCTGCACCCGCGAGGTCGCCGAGCTCGCCCACCTGGCCGGGGTCGGTCGCGCCGTGAAGGGCGCCGCCCCGCTGAAGGCTCCTCGCCCGGAGGTGTGGGAACGCATTCGGGCCGAGATCGGCTTCGGCGCCGTCGAGAACGGGGTCGACGGCGTGCACGCGCCCCGCGCCGCCACGGCGTCGACGGTGGCCGACCTCAGCGAGCGCCCGCGGCCGGCCGCCCCGCCACCGAGCCAACCCGATCAAGGCGCCGCGGCTTCCAACGGGAACGGCCCGGCGGAGTCAGGACGGCGCAGCGCGCCCCGCGGACGCCGCATCCTCGCGCTGGCGCTCGCCGCCGTCATCGCCCTGATCGTCGGGGTGGGCATCGGACTGGGCTGGAGCGCGTTGTCCCGGCCGACTCCCACCGTGATCGGCGAGGCGCAGCTCGACGCCAAGGCCGAGTCGTGGGCCGGCTCCACCGGCGAAGCCGTACTGGAGCGCAACCAAGCCGGACAAGAGATCCTCGTCGTGCGGATGACCACCCCTCGGCCGGTGCCGGCCATTTGTCAGGTCTGGATGATGGACAAGGCCGGAAAGGCCATGATCGCGGTCGGCATCATCACCGGCGACCAGGGCGAGTGGACAGTGCCGGTCGACGCCGAAACCCAGTTCCCGGTCATCGACGTGTCCGAGGAACCGCGCGACGGCGTTCCCACTCATTCCGGGATCAGCATCGTGCGTGGCACCTTGAACGTCTGATGCGGGACACGTTCACCAAACGTTCCCCGACGACCCCTCGTAGTTACCCCGCCGAAGCCGCCGGGCTGGCTTGGCTCCGTGCCGCCGGTCCCGACGCCGCGGCAGTGGTGGAGGTGATCGAGGTGTCCGAGCACCACATCACGGTCCGCCGGCTCGATCCGGTACGGCCCACCGGTGCGGCCATGGAGGCCTTCGGCTGGGCGCTCGCCGCTACCCACGCCGCCGGCGCCGAGGCGTTCGGCCAGCCTCCGGATGGGTGGGCCGAGGACGGCTTCATCGGGACCCAGCCGCTCAGCCTGCGACCCCAGCCGACGTGGGGCGACTTCTACGCCGGCCAACGACTCCTGCCGTACGCCCAGCACGCGTACCGGATCGGCACGCTCGAGCGGGACGACCGCGAGCTGGTCGACAAGCTGTGCGAACGGCTGCGGGCCGGCACCTTCGACGACCAGACCGAGCCGGCCCGGATCCACGGCGACCTCTGGGCCGGGAACCTCGTCTGGACGGCCGACGGTGCCGTCCTGATCGATCCCGCCGCCCACGGTGGCCACCGGCTCACCGACCTGGCCATGCTGGCGCTGTTCGGGGCACCGGGACTGGTCGCCATCCTCGGTGCCTACGCCGAGGCCGCCGGACTTCCCGACGGCTGGCGCGACCTGATCGGCCTGCACCAACTGCATCCCCTGCTGGTCCACGCCGTCACCCACGGACCCCGCTACGGCGAAGAGGCCGGCCGGGTGGCCCAGCGCTACGTGTGAGGCATGGTTACTGAGCCCCACACCCGTGTCGTTTGCCGTCACGTGGCGTACAACGCAGCAGCCGAGCCAGATTCTTGCTGCGCCAGACGCCACATGGCGGATAACGACAGGCGGACGGCGCTGGTCTCGGAGGCAGCGAGCTGGGCGTTGTACGCGTCGTTCTCCGGGCTCTACTTCGGCCTGCGCAGCCCGATCCTGGGGCCGTCAACACGGTCGTGGGCCCCGGCTCCCCGACTGGTGTGCTCGGGCTACGCGTCCTACGTGGGGGTGGGCACGGCGTTGGCCAGTCGAGATCAGCTGTTCGGGCGTGACGTCTGACCTTCGCCGCTCACTACCATCACAACTGTTGGGTTGGGACAAGCTTCAGGCCCGGAACCGTGTCCCAACTCACCACTTAGTCGAGGTTCCGTGTCGAAGCGTCCGTTCCCGTACGGTTCAGCGCTCGCGGATGGCGCGGAGGCGCGGCGGCTCCATCACGTCGCCCACGATGGCGCCGGAGCGGCGGACGCCGACGTAGCGCACGGTCAGGTTGATCATCGTCTGCACCCGGTTGCGGCCACCGAGGATGTACAGCAGGTGAAGGGCGATCCAGCCGAGCCAGGCGATCACACCCTTGATCTTGATGCCGTTGGGCATCTGCAGCACGGCGTCACCACGGCCGATGGTGGCCATGGTGCCCTTGTCGAAGTAGGAGAACTTCTCGACGTCCAGACCGCGGTGGCGGCGGGCGAGCTGGTGGGCGGCGTGCTTCCCGGTCTGGATGGCCGGCTGGGCCAGTTGGGGCAGCGGCTGGTCGACGATCAAGCTGGTGTCGCCGATCGCGTAGATCTCGTCGTGTCCTACGACGGTCAGATCCTCGTTGACCTCGATCCGCCCACCGCGCCCCAACGGCAGACCCCACTCCTTGACGTGTGGGCTGCCGGCGACTCCGGCCGCCCAGATGACCAGGTCGACCGGCATCGACGTGCCGTCCTTGAAGTCCACCCGGTCGGCGTGGACCTCCGAGATCGCGGTGTTCAGCCGGACGTCCACGCCGCGCTTGACCAGCTCGCGGAGGGTGTACTTGCGGAGCTGGTCGTCGAAGGGCGCCAGCAGGTGCGGACCCATCTCGACCAGGACGACGTGCACGCGAGCGGGATTCAACTCCGGGTAGACCTCGGGGATCGCCTTGGTCTTGAGCTCGGCCAACTGCCCGGCCATCTCCACGCCCGTCGCGCCACCGCCGACGATGACGACGGTGAACCCGCCGCTGTTGGGGTCGGAGGTGCCGGCGATGGTCTCCAGGCCGCCGAAGATCGTGTCGCGGACCCGGAGGGCCTCGGCCCGGGTGTACATCGACATCGAGTACTCGGCCGCGCCCGGGATGCCGAAGTGGTTGGTCGTGATGCCGTTGCCGATGATCAGGTAGTCGTAGCCGACCCGCACGCCGTCGTCGCAGACCACTTCGCGTGTCTCGTGGTCGATACCGACGACCGTGGCACGGCGGAACCGTACGCCGTCGTGCCGGGCGCTGAAGTAACGCAGCGAGTAGGTCACGTCGCCGGCGTTCAGCCCCCCGGTGGCCACCTGGTAGAGCAGCGGCTGGAAGGTGTTGTACGGGTGCCGGTCGAGCAGAGTCACCCGGAACCCTTCCTTGGCCAGCTCCTGGGTTGCGGAGACGCCTGCAAAGCCCGCGCCGACGACGACGACATGTGGCATTTCGGTCACGCGAACATCTAAGCAGTGCCGCCGTTGCGCCCGTCAGGCGCCTGCATCAAGCCCGCAGCACGTACGCGTCGACCCACCGCATCATGTCGTCGAGGGCCAGTTTGCGCACCGCCGGCGCGGACAACATCACGTCATGCAGACCCTGATCGACCCGCAGGATGGTGACCAGCCGGCCGAGCTTCGTGGCGCGGTTGACGATCTGGTCGACGTCGAGCACGGTGTCGGCGGTCCGGAGGCCTTCGTGCCAGCGGCGGGAGAAGTCGGTCGTGGTCGAGCACATGACCAACACCGGGCAGGTGAGGTCGAGACCGGCGGCCACGCGTTTCTGGCCGAGCAGGACGGCCCGCAGCCAGCCCACCCGGATCGGTGGGGAGGGAGTGGTCTTGAGGGCGCGGTCGTAGTCCCACTCGCCCTCCAGGGACGAGTGGAGCACCCGGTGGTAGAAGCCGAGGTCGGGCAGTTTCAGCACGCCAGTGGGGCGGCTGGTCCCGATCGCATCGATCACCGGCAGGCCGAGCGCCCGCACCATGGCGGACCCCTGCAGATCCAGCCAGGGCGCGTTCAACACCAGCCCGGACACCCGGTCGGGATGGTTGGCCGCCCACAAGGCTGCGATCAGCCCGCCCGTGGAATGGCCCGCGACGATCAGCCGGTCGTGGCCGGCACCGATCAGGTCGGCGGCCAGGCCGATCTCGACCCCGTAGTCGTCCAGGTCGGTGATGAAGGTGGGCAGGTGGCCGCGCCGGAGGCTGCGCCCGTAGCGCCGCAGATCGAGGGCGTAGAAGTCGATCCCGGCGTCGGTGAACGCGTCCGCCAGGTGGGTCTGGAAGAAGTAGTCGTTCCAGCCGTGGAGGTACAACACCGCCGTACGCGAGGTGTCGCCCGGCGACTTGCGGACCAGCGTCGCCACCATCTCCACGTCGTCCGGCTCGCCCGGCGCCCGCGGCACGTCCAACGGCAGGTCCGACGACTCATAGCCGTCGAGGAAGTCGGAGTGCCAGGAAGGCGGGGGTATCACAACTCTAGGGTTACACGGGCGGGACTATTGCCTGATCCTTTTCCGCGGGAAGGAGATCCCGCCGCCCGGGTCCTTCCCGAGGGCGTGCGACTCGCCGGTTCTGGAGGGGTGGAGCACGCTCGAGCGCGAGCGGAGCGAGCCATCAGATACAGCGAGCAATTTACTTGATGATCCGCCAGTTGATCGGGTACTTGTACTGCTCACCCTTGTTGCTGGCGATGGCGGCGAGGATGCAGAGCACCAGACCACCGATGGCGATGAGGGGCAGCAGGATGGCGCCGATGATCACCACGGTCAGGATCCCGCTGACGATCTGGGCGAGGGTGTAGAGGATCGAGAAGTTGAGCGCCTCGGTAGCAGCTCTCCTTCAGCCAGGGGCTCTTGTCCTTGAACACCAGGTAGGCGATCAGCGGACCGACGAAGCCGATGAACGGGATCGAGATGTGCGCCAGGGTGGCCCACAGCCGCTCGTCACTCTGCGACATACCTCCCTGCACCGGCGGCTGGCCGGGGTACTGCTGTTGCGGGTATCCACCTTGGGCCGCCGCGCCGTAGGGCTGGTTCGGGTCGTAGCCACCGCCTTGGGGCGGGTAGCCCGCGGCCCCGTACTGCTGCTCCTGACCGTACGCCGGCGGCTGACCGTAGTTGGGGTCGTAACCCTGCTGCCCGCCCTGGGGCGGATACCCCTGCTGGCCGTACTGCTGCTCCTGAGCTCCGCCGTAGCCCGGCTGCTGCCCGTAGCCCTGCTGGCTGCCGTAGGACTGCCCCGCATCGGGCGCCGAGGGCTGGCTGTACGGAGCCTGGTAGGGCTGGGCCGGGGTCTGCTGTCCGTACGGCTGGTCGGTGGACGGCGCCGAGTACGGCTGCGCGTACGGGTCCGAAGCCGAAGATCCCGAGGCCGCCGATGCGGGTGGGTCGGACGCCGTGGGCGCGGAGCTCGCCGTGGTCGGATACTCCGGACCCGACGGCGGGGTACCCCAGGTCGTCTCCGGCGTGGTGTCCGACGTCACGCCCGACGCGGTATGCGACGACTCATCGGAGGTCGAGCGCGCAGAAGATCCGCTCGCCTCGGGTTGAGCGGCCGATCCGCTGTCGACCGATCCAGGGGCCGTCTCGTCTTCAGGCTTGTCCGAGGGGCGCCCGGAGGACTGGGGAGGGTTCTCGCTCATGACGTCAAGGCTATTGCCGACCGACCCCAGGAGCCAGCATCAACCCGACTTGCGGAGGTCCTGATAATTTTCGGCGTCTCCGCCGTCGTAGTCGGCCTCGCCGTCGTCTTCGGCCAGATCAGCGTAGGCCGAGGGGATCTCGTGACCGTCTTCGTCACCGCGGAGCTCACGCTCGAGCGATGAGAAGTCGGTACTTACCGAGCGGTACTTCAATTCGCGGGCAACCTTGGTCTGCTTTGCCTTTGCACGGCCGCGCCCCATATCGGGTCGACCCCCTCGCACTTGTCGCTGCCGGCGGCTCACCGCGGCTGGAGTTGAATGATGTCGTGGGAGAAAGGCTACCCAATGACGACAAGGCTGCAAGTCGAGGGGCGCTCTACGAGAGGGCGTGTTGTCCCGACAGCCCCGACCCTGCCGGCCACACCCGGATCAGCCGCTTCTACGGTGCCGCACACCCAGCTCTCGACGCCGTACCGTCGAAGCAACCGTACGGCTTCGTCGGCATCGTCGGGATGCAGCACGGCCACCATCCCGACCCCGAGATTGAGCGTCGCCTCGAGGTCCTCCGTGGACACCTGTCCCACCGTCTGGATCACGTTGAAGATGGCTCCGGGCCGCCAGGTTGCCCGATCGATCACCGCCCGCACTCCATCGGGCAGCACCCGCGCGAGATTGGCCGCGAGTCCGCCGCCGGTGATGTGCGCCAGCGCGTGCACCTCGACGGCGTCGATCAGCGCCAGGCAGCTCGGCGTATAGATCCGGGTCGGCTCAAGCAACTCCTCGCCGAGCGTGCGCCCGAGCTCGTCGACGTGCCGCTCCAGCGACCAGCCGGCCCCCTCGAGGAGGACGTGCCGGACGAGCGAATAGCCGTTGGAATGCAGTCCTGACGACGCCAGGGCGACGACCGCGTCCCCAGGCCGCACGCGCTCCGGGCCGAGGATCAGGTCGTGCTCGACCACACCCGTCGCGGCCCCCGCGACGTCGTATTCGTCGGCATCGAGCAGACCGGGGTGCTCGGCGGTCTCCCCGCCGACCAGGGCACACCCGGCCTCGACGCACGCCTCGGCGATGCCCTGCACGATGGCGGCGATCCGCTCGGGGACGACGCGTCCGCAGGCGATGTAGTCGGTCATGAACAGCGGCTCGGCGCCGCAGACCACCAGGTCGTCCACCACCATGCCGACCAGGTCGAACCCGATCGTCTCGTGGGCGTCGAGGGCCTGGGCGATCGCGACCTTGGTGCCGACGCCGTCGGTCGAGGTGGCCAGCACGGGGTGCTTCATCCGGGCCAGCGACCGAGGCGTCGAACAGACCCGGCGAACCCGCCGAGACCGCCGAGCACCTCGGGCCGCCGCGTCTTGCGCACCCACGCCTTCATCAACTCGACGGCGCGATCGCCCGCCTCGATGTCGACGCCGGCGGCGGCGTACGCCGTCTCGTGATCGTTGCGTCCGGTCACTAGCGGAGCTTCTCGAGGAGTTGAGACGCGACCCCGGCGAGCGTCGTTAGCGCAGCGCCGGCTCGGTCTGGACGACCGAGGGAGCAGACACGCTTTTCGTCTGCGAGCGAGGGAGGAAGACCGAGTCTTGAGGCGCGGAGCGTGCGCGAGCTGGACAGCACAGCACTACGGCCGGGCGAGGGCATCGGCGGCTCCCACGCCGGCCACCGAAGACGTTGCCAGTCCGTCGACGTCGGTCCGCTGGCCGTTCGGCTCCTCGAGCACGTGCTTGCCGAGTCGCTCGGCCAACGGGCAGCTCGATCGGGTAGATGCCGTCGAAGCAGGCGCGGCAGAGTTGGCTCTTCGCCAGGTCGGTCGCCGCCACCAGCCCGTCGAGGCTGACGTAGCCCAGCGAGTCGGCTCCGATCGAGCGGCAGATCTCGTCGTTGTTCAGTCCGGTGGCGATCAGTTCGGCTCGGCTCGCGAAGTCGATCCCGTAGAAGCAGGGCCACTGCACCGGCGGGGCCGAGATGCGAACGTGCACCTCGGTGGCGCCGGCCTCCCGCAGCATCCGGACCAGGGCCCGTTGGGTGTTGCCGCGCACGATGGTGTCGTCGACCACGACGAGCCGCTGGCCGGCGATGACGTCCCGCAGCGGGTTCAGCTTGAGGCGGATGCCGAGTTGGCGGATGGTCTGACTCGGCTGGATGAAGGTCCGGCCGACGTAGGAGTTCTTGACCAGCCCCTGCCCGTACGGAATCCCGGAGGCCTCCGCGTAGCCGATCGCGGCCGGCGTGCCGGACTCGGGCACCGGGATGACGAGGTCGGCCTCGGCCGGGAACTCCTTCGCCAGCGTCCGTCCCACCTCGACCCGTACGGAGTGCAACCGCCGCCCGGCGATGGTGGTGTCGGGCCGGGCCAGGTAGACGTACTCGAACAGGCAGCCCTTGGGGTCCGCCTCGGCGAAGGTCACCGAGCGCAGCCCGGCGGCGTCGATGGCGATCAGCTCGCCGGGCGCGATCTCGCGGATGAAGGAGGCGCCGACGATGTCCAGGGCGGCCGTCTCGCTCGCGACGACCCAGCCCCGCTCGAGCCGGCCCAGCACCAGCGGCCGGACCCCCTGGGGATCGCGAGCCGCGTACAGCGTCTCCTCGTCCATGAACACCAGACTGAACGCGCCGCGCAGGTGCGGCAGGACTTCGCCCGCCGCCTCCTCGATCGTCATGCCGGGATAGGTGGCCAGGAGAGCGGTGATCAACGACGTGTCGTTCGTCGCCTCGTTCGCGAGCGCGCCGGGCACCAGCGAGTCACCCGGCTGGTCACGCTCGGCCAGCCAGGTCTGCAGCTCGAAGGTGTTGGTCAGGTTGCCGTTGTGACCGAGGGCGATGCCGCCGGTGGCGGTCGGCCGGAACGTCGGCTGCGCGTTCTTCCAGACGCTGGCGCCGGTGGTCGAGTAGCGGGTGTGGCCGATGGCCAGGTGGCCGCGCAGCGAATTGAGGGTCGATTCGTCGAACACCTGCGAGACCAGCCCCATGTCCTTGAAGACCATGATCTGGGCGCCGTTGCTGACCGCGATCCCGGCGGACTCCTGTCCGCGGTGCTGGAGGGCGTAGAGGCCGAAGTAGGTGAGCTTGGCGACCTCCTCGCCCGGGGCCCAGACACCGAAGACGCCGCAGGCGTCCTGGGGGCCTCGTTCGTGGGGGTCGAGGTCGTGGTTCAGCCGACCGTCTGCTCGTGCCACTGCCTCATCGTATCGGCTCGCGGCGTGCTTCCTTTCGCGGCGCGGCTGGCTGGATAGGGTTCTGGAGATGAACAGCCCGTCGGCCTGGCGCAGTCGGTTGCGTCGGTTCCAGCGGGAACTCGGCGACTTCGCCGTTCGCAACCTCATCAACCTCGGCGCCGTCGCCGGACTGGTTCTGCTGCTGGCGGCGAGAACGCCGGCGCTGCAGCTGCTGGGGGTTGCCGCGGGTCTGGCCAGCCTGATCGCCATCGTCGCCCGCCGGTCCCGGCACATCTTCGGCGTCCCGGACGAGGGTCTGCTCGGCTACTTCGTCACCGTGCGGGCCCTGCTCGTGCTCGGCGTCGGTGCCGGCTACCTCATCCGAAGCCCCGACACCGCCGGCTGGGCGTTCCTGGGCGTCGGTGTGATCCTGATGCTGGTGCTGGCCGAGCCGTTGATCAAGAGCCTGCTCGGCACAACCAAGATCGTGGTCGTCAATCTGCCGGGCGTCGCGGCCCTGCCCGAGGCGCCGTTCTCACCCGGCTGGATCCTGATCGCCAACCTGATCACGATCGTGCTCGGGGCCGCCTTGGCCGCACTGGCGCTGCCGGGGTGGCTGCTCGTGGTCCTCGCGGCGGCGGCCGTACCGCTGAGTCTGATGATCATCCGTTTCGCCGTACGCACGACCGTGATGAGCCGGCGGGCCGAGCAGGACACGCGCCCCGCGCTGGAGCGGCTGCAGCCGAAGTTCGCGGTCTACTACGCCGCGGTATCGGGAACCCGTTACCAGCTGGGGATGTGGCTCCCGTACCTGGAGCGACTGGGCCAGCCCTTCATCGTGATCACGCGGAATCCCTCCACGGTGCCGGACATCACCGAACTCACGTCGGCCCCGATCCTGGTGCCGCGTACCGACCGCGGCATGTCCACCCACCTGGACTCCATGGTCGTCGACTCGCTGCGCGCCGCCTTCTATGTGCAGGGCAGCCCCGCGAACACCACCTTCCAGCGCTATCCCCTGACCCACGTATGGCTCAACCACGGCGACTCGGACAAGCAGGCGAACTTCCATCCGCGGCACGCCTCGTACACGAAGTTGTTCGTCTCCGGACAGCAGGGCATCGACCGGTACGCCGCCCACGGGATCGAGGTGCCGCCCGAACGGTTCGCCGTCGTGGGCCGGCCGCAGATCGAAGAGATCCAGGTCCGCGACACCCCGCTCCCCCCGGGCACGCCGCGGACCGTCTTCTACGGCCCGACCTGGAAGGGTGGTCGGCCCAGCACCAACTACTCCTCCCTCCCGGTCGGTGAGCAGATCGTGCAGCGGCTGCTGGACCGCGGGGCGACGGTGATCTTCCGACCCCACCCGCTGAGTTACACCGACAAGGCCGACGAACGACGCATCCGGGCGATCCACACCCTGCTCGAGGCGGACCGCCAGGCCACGGGGCGCCAGCACGTCTGGGGCAAGCAGGCGGAGCGGGACTGGGACGTGCCGGCCTGTTTCAACGCCTCCGACGCCATGATCACCGACGTGTCCTCGCTCGCCTCGGACTACCTCGCCTCGGGCAAGCCGTTCGCCATGGTGGCGGTCACGGCGAGCGGTGAGGCGTTCCGGCACGAGTTCCCGATGGCCCGGGTGGCGTACGTGATCGAGCCGGACCTCAGCACCCTGGACGAGGTCCTGGACGCGCTCCTGGGAGCAGGGCCGGATCCGTTGGCGCCGCAGCGACGGGACTACCGGACGTACTGTCTCGGCGTCTGGCTCGGGAGCGAGGCCCCGAAGGAGTTCCTTCGCGTGGCCGGGGAGATCGTTTCCCGATAGGTTGCTGATTTCCAGCCGGCGCCGCAGTCTCGGGAGGTCTGTCATGTCCGATGTCATGATCATCGAGCACGGCTACGTGGTGACCAACGACGGCAGCCGGGCGGAGTACGCCGAGGGCCATGTGGTCGTCGACGGCAACCGGATAGCGGCCGTCGGTGCGGGACCGGCGCCTGACCTGGGTTCGACGGACGTCCGGCGGATCGACGCCGCGGGGTGCCTGATCACCCCGGGATTGATCAACACTCACCACCACCTCTACCAGTGGGTGACCCGCGGGTATGCCGTCGACGGCACCCTGTTCGAGTGGTTGACCACGTTGTACCCGGTCTGGGCCGGGCTCGACGAGGACCTCACGCGCACGGCCGCGACCGGCGCCTTGGCCTGGCTCGCCCTCGAGGGCTGCACGACCACCACCGATCACCACTACGTGTTCCCGCGGCACGGCGGTGACCTGCTGGGCGCCGAGATCGAGGCAGCGCGGACGGTGGGGCTGCGGTTCTCCCCCACCCGAGGTTCGATGGACCTCGGACAGAGCCGGGGCGGCCTGCCGCCGGACGAGGTCGTCGAGGACATCGACGCGATCCTGACCGCCTCCCAGCGGGCCATCGCGGACCACCACGATCCGTCGTTCGACTCGATGCTGCGGATCGGCCTCGCACCCTGCTCGCCGTTCTCGGTCACCGCCGATCTACTCCGGGCGTCGGCGGAGCTGGCGCGCGAATCCGGGGTCCGGCTGCACACGCATCTGTGCGAGACGATCGACGAGGAGAACTACTGCCGGGAGCACTTCGGCGCCACTCCCGTGGAGTACATGGAATCTCTCGGGTGGCTCGGACCCGACGTCTGGTACGCGCACGCGGTTCATCTGGACGACGCCTCGATCGCTGCGATGGCCCGCACCGGCACCAGCGCGGCCCACTGCCCGGCCTCCAACGCGCGGCTGGGCTCGGGGATCGCGCGGGCGCGAGACCTGCGGGCAGCCGGCGTGGCCGTCGGGCTCGGTGTCGACGGGGCCGCCTCCAACGAGGGCTGCGACCTCCGCGGGGAGTTGCGGCACGCCGCTCTCTTCGCGCGCGCCCGCGGTGGACCGCAGGAGATCGGCGTACGCGACGCCCTCGACATGGGCACCATGGGTGGAGCCCGGGTGTTGGGGCGGGCCGACGAGATCGGTTCACTCGAGGTCGGCAAGCTCGCCGACCTGGCCGTGTGGCGGATGGACACGTTGGCCCACGCCGGTATCGCCGACCCGGTCGCGGCTTTGGTGCTCGGTACCCGACCGCCGCTGGATCTCCTTCTGGTCAACGGGGTACGGGTGGTCGACCATGATCAACTCATCGGCGTCGACGAAGATCAACTGGCCGCCGAGGTCGCCGGCGCCAGCGCTCGGATCCGCGAGCGCGCCGACTCCGCGCCCTGAGCCTGTCGAAGGGCCCATGGCGCGGGCCAGGTGTCGTTTCCCGTCACATGGTGCACAACGCAGCAGTTCGACGTGGCCGACGCGTCCTTTGCCGTCACATGGCGGGAAACGTCACGAGCAGGTGACTGTGGCTGTTGCGCTGCCTTCAGCACGTACGAAAGAAGCGCAACCGCATTCTCGGCGCGCTCAGGGCCCTTCGACAGGCTCAGGGCGCGTAACCAGCTACTTCTTTTCCCGCCAGGCGCGTTCGAAGGGCAGCCGCCAGGCGTGCGGGGCGACCAGTTGATGAATGGCGTTGGGGCCCCAGGTGCCGGGCGGATAGCTCTTGACCGGTGGCGGGTCGTCGAGCAACTCCTGCGAGCGTTCCCACAGACTCTCGATGCCGTCGGCGGTGGTGAACAGGGTGTGATCATCACGCATCGCGTCCATGATCAACCGCTCGTAGGCCTCCAGGATGTCGCCGGCCCGATCGGTCTCCCGAGTGGAGAACTGCATGCTCAGCTTGTCCAGCTTCATGCCCGGACCCGGCCGCTTGCCGTAGAACGACAGGGAAACCTTGGACTCGTCGGCGAGGTCGAAGGTCAGGTGGTCCGGACCGTGCGAGCCGACGCCGGAGCCGGGCGGGAACATGCTGCGCGGCGCTTCCTTGAAGGCGATCGAGATGATCCGCTGCCCCTCGGCCATCTTCTTGCCCGTTCGGCAGTAGAACGGCACCCCGGCCCAGCGCCAGTTGTCGATCTCGGCCCGCAACGCGATGAAGGTCTCGGTGTCGGAATCCCCGGCCACGCCTTCTTCCTCGCGATAACCGCCGTACTGCCCGCGCACCACGTTGCGGACATCGATCGGCAACATGGAGCGGAAGACCTTGTTCTTCTCCTCACTGATGGCCCGGGGCTCCAGGGCGGTCGGCGGTTCCATGGCCACGAAGGCGAGCACCTGGAACAGGTGCGTGACGACCATGTCCTTGTAAGCCCCGGTGGATTCGTAGAAGTTGGCCCGCCGGTCCAGGCCGAGCGTCTCCGGGATGTCGATCTGGATGTGGTCGATGAACTGGCGGTTCCAGATCGGCTCGAACAAGCCGTTGCCGAAGCGGAAGGCCAGGATGTTCTGCGCCGCCTCCTTGCCGAGGAAATGGTCGATCCGGAAGATCTGGCGTTCCCGGAATGTCTCGTGGAGGTAGTCGTTCAGGTCCACGGCACTCTGCAGGTCGGTGCCGAACGGTTTCTCCATCACTACCCGGGCGTCGGTCACCAGACCGGCGTCCCGGATGGTCTTGATCACCGCCGGGGCGGCGGACGGCGGCACGCTGAGGTAGTGCAGCTTCGCGCACGGCCCGCCGTTGCGCTCCTCCGCATCGTGCACGGCCTTGGCCAGACCGTCGGCGCCTTCGCCCTGCGGAATGTAGGAGAGGCGGGCGAGAAACAACTCCTTCTGGTCGTCGTCGAGGGCAAAGTGGCTGAACTCGTCAAGGGCCTGCAGGGCAAAGCTCCGAAAGCTCTCGTCGTCCATCTGCTCCAATGACGTGCCGACCACCTGGATGTCCGGGGTCAGGGCCGACACGACGAGGTGCGCCATGCCCGGAATGAGCTTGCGCCGGGACAGATCCCCGGTGGCGCCGAACAGGACGATCACGTGCGGCGGTATGGGCTGGTTGCCGTCCCGCCGAGGCCTCGACGCCGGGGAGGGGTAGGCAATCGTCTGCGCGTTCTTGTCGGGCATTTTCTGATGCTCCCACCCGTGGATATCGCCCTTCGAGGCAGGTCCGCACACGACAGGCAGAATGAGACCGTGCACTCGTTCACCAGCTATCCCGATCTTGCCTCCCGAGATCTGGCCGGCAGTGTGATCAGTGCCAACGACGAGCTCTTCGCCCCCCGGCAGAACTTGATCATGCCGACCCACGCCGTACACGCGGTCGACTCGTTCGGACATACCGGAAAGGTCTACGACGGTTGGGAAACCCGCCGTCGGCGCGAGCCCGGTTGCGACTGGGCGATCGTCCGCCTGGGCGTTCCCGGCGTCATCCACGGCGTGGTCGTCGACACCGCCTTCTTCAAGGGCAACTATCCGCCGCACATCTCGATCGAGGCGACCTCGGTCGAGGGATATCCCAAGGACGACACGCTTCCCGGCCTGACGTGGGAGACGCTGGTCCCGAAGACCGACGCCCGGGGCGACACCGAGAACTACTATCCGGTCGAGCATCCGGGGCGCTGGACCCACGTACGCCTGACCATCTATCCCGACGGCGGGGTGGCTCGACTGCGGGTGCACGGCGAGGTGGTCCTCGATCCCCGGTACCTGATGGCCTCCACCGACCTCGTCGCGCTGGAGAACGGCGGCCGCCTGCTGGGCACCTCGGATGCGTTCTACTCCTCGCCGGTGAATCTGATCCTGCCCAGTCGGGCTCGACTCATGGGCGAAGGCTGGGAGAACGCGCGCCGGCGCGGCCCGGGCCACGACTGGGCGGTGTTCCAGCTGGGGGTGCCCGGCTCGCCGACCCAGGTGGAGGTCGACACGTCGTACTTCATCGGCAACGCACCCGACTCCGTATGCGTCTCCGCCGCCGACGCGGACACCGGCCCGATCGACGGCCCGCTGGACGACGGTGACGCGTGGTGGGACCTCGTGCCGCAGACCCCCGTGCTGGTGGACACGCGCCACCGCTTCCTGGTCGCCGACGACCGGCGGGCCACCCATCTGCGCCTCGACGTCTACCCCGACGGAGGTCTGACCCGGTTGCGCTGCTTCGGCGAGATCTCCGAAGCCGCGCGCGCCGAGATGTGGGAACGGTTCCAGGCCTTGCTGCCGGACGACCATCGCCGACAGCTCATCGACCAGTCCTGAAGGAGTCGACCATGGCGGTGCGGGTGGGCGTGATCGGCGCCGGCATCATGGGCGCCGACCACGCGCTGACGCTGAGTCGCTGGGTACGCGGTGCGGAGGTGTCGCTGATCGCCGATGTCGACCTCGCCCGCGCCTCCACCTGCGCCGATCAGGTCGGTGCACGGGCGGGCGCCGACCCGGCCGGGCTGATAAGCGACGCCGACGTGGACGCCGTCGTCATCGCGTCCCCCGATGCGACCCATCCCGACCTGCTCCACCGGTGCGCGGCCGCGGACAAACCGGTCCTGTGCGAGAAACCCCTCGCCCCGACCTTCGGCGAGGCCACCACGGTGGCGGGCGATCTGGCCGACCGGGCGGAGCTGGTCAGCCTCGGGTTCATGCGCCGCTTCGACCCCGGCTACGTCGAGCTCAAGGAGGCGATCAGCGCCCGAGCGTACGGTCGTCCGGTCCTGCTGCACAGCACGGGACGTGGGGTGAGCTCCGCGCCGGGCAGCACGTCGGAGAGCAGTGTCACCAACTCAGCGATCCACGACCTCGACATCGTGCCCTGGCTGCTTGACGCGCCCGTCGCCGAGGTGAGCTGGCAGCGCACGACGTCCACCAGTGCGGTGACGGGAATGGCGGATCCTCAGCTCATCCTGCTCCGCACCGCCGGTGGTGTGCTGGGCGTGGTCGAGACCTTCCTCAACGCCCGCTACGGCTACGACATCCGCTGTGAACTCGTCTGCGAGCAGGGGGCCCTGCAGCTCGCGCAGCCGCTCACCATGACCGTCGACACGGATCTGCGGCGCTCGGAGCCGTACGCCGCCGACTGGCGACCGCGCTTCGCCGCGGCCTACCGCCTGGAGCTGCAGACGTGGATCGACTCCCTGTCCGGAAACGCCGGTCGCGGTGCGCTGGCCTCCCTGCACGACGGCTGGCTGGCCAGCGCCGTCGCCCAGGCGGTGATCACGTCCATGCATTCCGATGGCGCCTGGGTCGGGGTGCCGGGCTGGCAAGGGAGCCGATGACGCTCTCAACCGCGTCCTGTTTCGATCAGGGTGGATCGGGAGCGCGGCCGACGTAGGAATGTCCGGTCGGGGTGGTCACCCGCACCGTGTGAGGCTCGCACAGCTGGCCCGAGTGGATGAGGGTGACCTGCCAGCCGGGCAGTTCGCGGATCAGGTTGCCGCGGGCGCATGTGCCGCGGCCGTTCCGCAGCGTGGTCAGCCCGCCCTCGCTCCACCGGTGGATGTGGTCAAAGTGGCGGATCGGGGCGTCGCAGAACGGATCTCGGCAGGTCTGGTCCCGCAGGGCGATGAGTTTCGCCAACCAGCCGTCGAACCGGCGCCTGGTGGGGTCTCCACCGATCAGCTTCCCGGTCGGGCCGGTGAACAAGCGTCGGAACCACTTCCGGCCCGCACTGGTCGTGATCAGCTCGCGGGCCAGATCGGCCGGCAGCGGCCCGTAGCCGGCCAGATTCGCCGTTGCCGATCCCGTCGAACCCCTCGATCCCGTCGAACCCGAGGCGGGGGCCGGTGGCACCCGCTCGTCGGCATCGCCCGGGCCGGCCGGGTCCGGGGCCGGGTCTGGGGCCGGGTCTGGGTAGGTGTCGTCGTCGGGGTCGAGGAGCGCACCGAGCGGGATGGTGATCTGCACCTCGACATCCACATCGCCGGCTTCGGCCTGCCCGGTCAGCCGTTCCACGAACGTGTCGGCCATGATCTGGGCCCGGGTCCGCTCATCCCCCGCGGCGACCTGCGTGTCGGTGTGCTTGCGCAGCGCGGCGTAGCAGGCAGCGCCCTGCTCGACCGGCACATACCCGCTCAAGACGCTCATGGTGTCCGGGGCCGGCCGCAAACCGACCCGGCGGTGCTTCCGCTCGTTGCGCCCGCGCTCCAGGTAGCCCTGCCGGTCCGCCTCGTACGCGTGTTTGCGGGCACACGCCGCCGCCTCCCCGTACCCCATGCCGGTGATCCCAGCCGCCATGATCTGGGCGTCGACCCGACGGCGGACCTCGGAGTCGAGGTGCCGGGTCTCGGAGACGACCAGCTCCGCCACCTGCTCCCGCAACTCCCCGGCCAGCACCGCGGCGTAGGTCTGCGGCAGGTCGAACCACAACGCCCGCGCCACCCCCAGCCGGCGGGCCCCCGCCACCGGCGACACCCGGCAGGCAAGACCGAGCTGCTCCGCGATGCCCTGCCCGATCCGGGTCGGATGCACCTCCGCCGCCATCTGCTCGGCGACCTGGGATCGGGCGAACCGCACCGACTCCGCCATCTGCAACCCCGCCGTCGCCGCCCGCAGCCGCTCCAACCCGGCGATCCGATCGATCCGTACCGCGTCGCTGACCGCCTCCGCATCGGCGGCGGCCGCCGCGAACTCGGCCAGCAGGCGCTCGAGCCGAACCACCAACGAATCCGGGGATCCCGGCCTCTCGGGAACCTCCTCCAAGGGCTCCACCGCCCGCACTGCTGACATACCGGCAACGCTACCGGCACCCACTGACACAATAGAATAAGCGTTCGACGAGGCCGATATGGACGCCGGGTGGGTGGCGATCTCGCAGAGCCACGCGCGCAGGTTGTCGCGGTCGATGGGTGCTACCAGCGGTCCGGGCGCAGGGTCGGGCCGACGATGTGGCTGCCTCCGCCGGCGAGGTGATCGTGGTCCGGCTCGGGTTCGTGGGAGAAGTGCCCTGCGTACCAGACGACGACGTTCGTGCCGACGAGAGACTCACCGTTGACGAAGCTGTCGATCTTGGCCTTGGTGCCGGTCGCGACCGCATGGTCGTCGATCTGGTTGCTCCGATAGCGCAGGGCCCAGAAGTCGCCGACTCCGTACGCGTCCGCCTCGCCGTCGTTGGCTCCTGGGGTGAGCACGTAGGCCGCTCCAGTCGCTCGGTTGCGGACCCGCCATTTGCGCTTGCGGCCCGGATCGCGCTTGCGGCGGATCTCGTGGGTGAGCCGGTGCCAGTTCGCATCCTGTCCCGCCAGCGGCGGGTCGTTGTGCTCGGCGACCACGTCGTCAGCCGCCCCGTCGATGTCGAAGTCGAACCGCCAGTACGCGTGGTGGTGATGGTTCTCGCAGGTGCAGGAGTCCTGGACGGCCCCGAAGCCGAAGCGGGGCTTGATCGTGCCGTCCGCGTGGAGCCGCCAGCGGCTCACGTAGCGATACCAGCCGGCCTCGAGCTCGCTGACCAGCACCACCTCGTCACCGTCGACGTACACCGCGACGCCTGCAAAATTGCCCTGGTCGCTACCGGTCTCCAGCACCGTGGTGGCCGGCTGGGGGCACAGCCGGAAGCCCGGAGCAACCGCCGCGCCCTGGGCCTTGAACCGTGACTCCTCGTTCTGCCAATCCCGGTACGGACCACAGACGTTGCCGTCGTAGCGGACGTTAAGGATCGGGACGTGGGCCCGGCGCAGCACCCGCTTCCCGCGATACGAGACCCCACGCAACTCGACGCCGGATCCCACCTCACCCGAGGAGGCGGCGGGGCGAACAGCGACCAGGCGCCACAGCGTCACCCCGTCGCGCTTGACCGTGATCCGGGCTGCGCCGGCGACGCTCGTCGTCGTCGGCTGGTTCGCGTTCGGGGCGCCGCAGCTGCCCGGTCCCGCCAGTGCCGTAGGCGGCGCGCCTCCCTCGAAGCGGATGACCTCACCGCGACCGAGGTGCACCCCGACGATCTCGTGGAACCCGTCGAGATCCGGTGACCGCAGGCCGACGGTGATGATCCGCTCGACAGTCCCGTCCGGCCGCTCGGCGTCGGCGAGCGGGGGCATCGGACGGTAGGGCAGCACCCGATCGGCGGCCAGTTCCGGACCGAGGTCGGGATCCTCGCGCAGCACGGCGAGCGCGGCCTCACGCTCGTCGGCGCTCGGCCGCGGCTGGCGGGTGGTCGACCGGACCACCGGTGTCGCCGTGCCCTCCTCGAGCGGCGCGTCGACGACCAGTGCGCGCTCGGCGCTGTAGTCGTACAACGTCGCCCGCACCCGACTCGGCGGCTCGGGCTCGCCGCCGGTGTCGACGGGCTGCATCGCGATGAGCCGGGCGTCGGCACCCGCCAACTCGGTGCTCACCGCGGACTGCTTCAGTACGCCGCGCGCCGCCGCCTCGAAGGCCTCCGGTCCCGGACCCCAGGGTTCCACGGTGACCTGCAGTTCGCCCGCCATGAAAATGATCTTCCAGCGGATGCTCCGGCCTGGTCAAGAGCGCTCCTCGTCACCGACGACAGCAGACCTGACCACCGCTCAGGCCACGCCGAGCGCCTCGCGGATGGGTGCGCGCCAAGCGGCCCGGATGGTCTTCAGTGGCAGAGCGAACTGCCCGTTCACGTCGAGCGTGTTCTCCGTGGTGGTGGATCCCAGGCGCCGGAGCGAAACGTGGTGCTCGGCGCACAGCTCGGTGAACGCCTGACTGCTCGCCGACGGCGTCGAGACGAGGATCCGCCCGGTCGATTCAGAGAACAGAGCCACGAACGGGTCGAGATCGTCGGGGAGTTGGATCCGGCAGCCGACCGACGTCCGGAGTGCCGACTCGACCAGGGCCTGAGCCAGGCCGCCGTCGGCCAGATCGTGGGCGCTGCTGAGCAGCTGTTGCCGGGCGGCCGTGATCATGACCTCGGCCAGGCGTTGCTCGTGATCAAGATCAACCATCGGCGGACGACCGCCCAGGTGCCCCTGGAGGTCCGCCCAGGCCGAGCCGTCGAGCTCGTCGGCGGTCTCCCCGAGCAGGTGGATCTCCTCGCCCGGGGCGGCGAAGCCGATCGGCACGCGGCGCGTGACGTCCTCGATCACGCCGAGCATGCCGACCACCGGTGTCGGCAGGATGGCCGTCTCGCCGGTCTGGTTGTAGAAGCTGACGTTGCCCCCGGTGACCGGAAGGCCGAGCCGGCGGCAGCCGTCGACCAGCCCGTCGACGGCGCGGCGGAACTGCCACATCACCCCCGGGTCCTCGGGTGACCCGAAGTTGAGACAGTCCGTGATGGCGACGGGCCGGGCGCCGGCGGCAGCGACGTTGCGGTACGCCTCGGCCAGCGCCGAGCTGCGCGCCCAGCGTACGGATCGAGGTACGCGAAGCGGCCGTTGCAGTCCGTGGCCAGGGCGACGCCCAGTCCGGTCTCCTCGTCGATGCGCAGCATGCCCGCGTCCTCGGGCTGGGCGAGCACCGAGTTGCCGCGGACGTACCGGTCGTACTGATCGGTGACCCAGGACTTGTCGCACAGGTTGGGCGAGCCGACCATCTCGCAGCAGGGTCTCGGCCAGCTCGTCGCCGGTGCGCGGCCGGGCCAGTGTGCCCGAGGTCGCCTGCTGGACCTGGTCGAGCCAGTCCGGCCGCGCCAACGGACGCTCGTACACCGGTCCCTCGTGGGCCACGGTGCGCGGCGGGACGTCGACCACGGTCTCGCCGTGCCAGTCGATGATCAACCGGTCGCCCTCGGTGACCTCGCCGATCGCCACCGCCGACACGTCCCACTTGGCGCAGATGGCGAGGAAGTCCTCGACGTGGCGGGGTTCGACGACGGCCATCATCCGTTCCTGCGACTCGCTCATCAAGATCTCTTCGGGCGACAGCGTGGGGTCACGCAGTGGCACCCGGTCGAGGTGCGACGTGCATCCCGCCGTCGCCCGCGCTGGCCAGCTCCGACGTCGCGCACGACAGACCCGCGCCGCCGAGGTCCTGGATGCCCGCCACCAGACCGGCGGCGAACAACTCGAGCGTGCACTCGATCAGCAGCTTCTCCATGAACGGGTCACCGACCTGGACACTCGGCCGCTTGGCGGGCCCGGTCGCGTCGAAAGTCTCACTGGCGAGCACACTGACCCCGCCGATGCCGTCCCCACCGGTGGCGGCGCCGTACAAGATCACCTGGTTGCCCGTCCCGGTCGCCTTGGCGAGGTGCAGATCCTCGTGACGCAGCACGCCGACACACAGGGCGTTGACGAGCGGGTTGCCGGCGTACGTGCGGTCGAAGACCACCTCGCCGCCGATGTTCGGCAGGCCCAGACAGTTGCCGTAGCCTCCGACGCCCGCCACCACCCCGGGCAGCACCCGCGCGGTGTCCCGGGCGTCGAGCGGCCCGAACCGCAGTGGGTCCATCACCCCGATGGGAC
This sequence comes from uncultured Actinomycetota bacterium, assembly GCA_963789345.1. Lineage (GTDB taxonomy): Bacteria > Actinomycetota > Actinomycetes > Propionibacteriales > Propionibacteriaceae > Microlunatus. The sequence continues at coordinate 66,945 of CAWBKR010000009.1, forward strand.
GGGCGCCCATGGCCAGGATGTCGCGGACGATGCCGCCGACTCCGGTGGCGGCCCCCTGGTACGGCTCGACGTAGCTCGGGTGGTTGTGCGATTCGATCTTGAAGGTGACGGCGTACCCCTGGCCGATGTCGATCACGCCGGCGTTCTCGCCGATGCCGGCCAGCGTCTTGCCGATCGGGGTTTCGGCCGGTAACTCACCGAAGCGGGCGAGATGGACCTTCGACGACTTGTACGAGCAGTGCTCGGACCACATGACCGAGTACATGGCCAGTTCGGACGAGCGTCGGGCGGCGACCCAGGATGTCGCGGATGCGCTGGTACTCGTCCGGCTTCAGCCCGAGTTCCGACCAGGGCTGAGTCACGTCGGGGGTTGCGGTCGCGTTCTCGACGGTGTCGGCCACGGTCGAACGCTACCGGCGCGGGTATTTCCGTGCGCGGTCCGTCCTCTTGATGATCAGGGCCGACCCGTACGGCGGGTAAACTGAATGGTCAGAGGCAGGAGAGTCGACGATGCTAGGCGTGCTGAAGGTGTTCCGGATGATCGGCCGCGGCATCATGTGGCCCATCCGCCTCGTCCGTGAGGGCGAGAGCGACATCCAGGGGACCTATCCCGACCACTACAAGCCCACCGGCGAGCAGATCGCGACCCAGGCTTCGGTGACGATGGGGTTCGTCGGCCACGGGGGCGGCGGCGTCTCCTGATTCGGGCTACACCCGGGCACTCAGGAACGAGAGCACGCTGTCGAAGAACAGCCGGCCGTCCTGCGAGGGACCCGGTGAGCTCCTCGACGTTGTGTTCGGGATGCGGCATCAGTCCGACGACGTTGCCGCGCTCGTTGGTCACGCCGGCGATGTCGTGCAGCGACCCGTTGGGGTTGCCGTCGAGGTAACGGAAGACGACCTGTCCCTCGCCCTCGAGCCGGTCCAGAGTCTGCCGGATCGGCGACGTAACGCCCCTCGCCGTTCTTGAGCACGATGGTGATCTCCTGCCCGGCGCTGAACGCCGAGGTCCACACCGTGTCGACCGATTCGACCCGCAGCCGCTGGTCCCGGCAGACGAAGGTCTGGACGTCGTTGCGGATCAACGCCCCCGGCAGCAGGTGGGCCTCGCACAGCACCTGGAAGCCGTTGCAGATGCCGAGCACCGGCGTGCCCGCTCCGGCCGCCCGGACGACCTCGCTCATCACCGGGGCGAACCGGGCGATCGCCCCGCAGCGGAGGTAGTCCCCGTACGAGAATCCGCCCGGCAGGATGACCGCGTCCACGCCGGACAGTGAGTCGCTCCCGTGCCAGAGCGGTACCGGCTCGGCGCCGCACAGCGTCGTACGGCACGCAGCGCGTCGTGGTCGTCCAGCGAGCCGGGAAACGTGACGACGCCGATCCGTGGCGCCATCAGGCGTGTCCGCCGGTGCCGGCCTGCTCGCCCTCGACCCGCAACGCGAACGTCTCGATCACCGTGTTGGCCAGCAACGTCTCCGCCGCCCGGTGCACTTCGGCCAGCCGCTCGTCGGAGAGCTCGCCGTCGACCTCGAGCTCGAACCGTTTGCCCTGGCGGACGGCCATGCCGTCGAATCCGAGCCGTGCCAGCGCGCCCGTGATGGCCTTGCCCTGCGGGTCGAGGATCTCGGGTTTGGGCATCACGTCGATCACCACACGCGGCATGCGCCCGATCGTAGTGCCAGCCAGCGGAAGCCCTCGGTCTCCTCGACCCACTCGGCCGCGAAACTCGGGAACGTCACAATCACGTCACGATGAAGTCAGCGCGCTTGAATATGAGAATTGGCTGAGGACCTGTGCGACGATGTCGCTGACATCTTCCCCCTGTCACGACTGGAGTGATCATGACCCAGACCCCGCCTCCGTACGAGCCACCGCCGGGTCAGGGCCCGGGGCCCGACCCGTCCGGGACCTACTACCAGCAGCCGGCCGCCGAGGATCCAGGCAAGACGCTCGGCATCGTCGGTCTCATCCTGTCGTTCTTCACCGCCCTGATCGGACTCATCGTGAGCGCCATCGCGCTCAACAAGTCCAAGAAGGCCGGGTTCAAGAACACCCCGGCTCTGGTCGGCGATCATCATCGGCGCCATCGGCACGGTGTTCGCGGTGATCCTGATCATCGTCGCCGTGAGCGCGGCGGTGGCCCTGGGTCAGCGGTGCGCCGAGCTCGGCCCGGGCGTCCATCAAGAGGGCGGCGTCACCATCACCTGCGGCCGCTGAGCGCTGCCGGCTCAACGAGCGGTTGCCCGGTCAGCCGCTCGTACGCCTCGACGTAGCGCTCGCGCGTCGCCGCCACGATCTCGGCGGGTAGCCGTGGTGGCGGCGCGTCCGCGCTGCGATCCCAGCCCGACTCCTTCAGCAACCAGTCCCGCACGAGCTGCTTGTCGAACGGGATGAGTGGGGCGCCCGGTCGCCAGCCCGCGGCGTCCCAGAACCGGGACGAGTCCGGGGTCAGCACCTCGTCGGCCAAGACCACGGTTCCGTCGCGGCGACGTCCGAACTCCACCTTCGTGTCGGCCACGATCAGGCCGCGCTGACGCGCGATCTCGTCGGCTCGGCGGTAGACCGACAGGGTCAGAGAGCGGAGTTGCTCGGCCAGTTCCGAGTCCGACCCGTTCGACCACCCCGGCGAAGTCGATGTTCTCGTCGTGCTCGCCGAGTTGGGCCTTGGTGGCCGGGGTGAAGATCGGCTCGGGCAGCCGGGATCCGTCCAGCAGGCCAGCGGGGAGCGTGATCCCGCAGACCGTGCCGGATTCTTGGTACTCCGCCCAGCCCGACCCCGTCAGGTAGCCCCGCGCCACGCATTCGATGGGCACCATCTCGAGGCGCTCGCAGAGCACCGCCCGACCTTCGACCGCCGCCGGAACCTCCGTCGACAGCACGTGGTTCTCCACGACGCCGGCGAGCCGCTCGAACCACCACAACGAGAGCTGGGTGAGGATCCGCCCCTTGTCGGGGATCGGCGTCTCGAGAACGAAGTCGAAGGCCGAGATCTGGTCGGTCGCGACCATGAGCAGCCGGTCGTCGTCGACCGCGTACAGCTCCCGGACCTTACCCTTGTGCACCAGGGGTAGCCCGAGGGCAGTCTGGTACGTCGCCGTGGTCACCATGCCCTCGCGTCCCGAGCCTTCACCCGCGCCATCGCGTCCTGAGCCTGTCGAAGGATCACTCGCCGAATTGTCCACCAGGCACGAACTCGTCCGGGTAAGCCCCACCACTTCCCCCAAGCCTGCCCCGAGGGGGCCAGCAGATCCGCCAGATCGTGCGGAGACGGAGGCACAGTGGAGAGTCTTGCTTCATTCGCCCCCCAGAGAGGACCCTGACCACATGTCCACCCTCGTACGTCCCGCCAACGATCGCGTCATCGCCGGCGTCTGCTCCGGCATCGGCCGACGGTTCGGAGTGTCCTCCAACGTGGTCCGGCTGATCTTCGTGCTCAGCATGCTGCTGCCCGGCCCGCAGATCCTGATCTACCTGATCGGCTGGATCCTGATCCCAGACGAGCGCCGCTAGGCACCCACTAGCCCTGCGAGTAGAGGGTCCGGACGATGTCCTCGATCGCCGGCTCCTCCAGCGTCAGGTCGCGGATCTCGGTCCGCACCGACACCTGAGCCAACACCTTGGCCGCGGTGGTCTGGTCGGGTGAGAACGCCAATCGCTGCCGCAGCCCGTCGAGCTCACTGCCGACGTGTTCGGCGTCGGACACCTCGAGCGGTGGGTGCGGCTCCCAGAGATCGACGACGAGCACCCGTTGCAGCGCGACGCGCGCGGCCAGCTGCGGCAGCGTGCCGTCGTAGGCCAACCGCCCACGGTCGACCACCAGCACCCGCTCGCAGAGCCGTTCGATGTCACTCATGTCGTGGGTGGTGAGCAGCAGGGTGACGTCGCCGGTGTTCCGCTCGGCGATCAGAAACTGTCGCAGGCGCTCCTTGCTGATCATGTCGAGTCCGATCGTCGGCTCGTCGAGCACCAGCAGGCGCGGCCGGTGCACCAGGGCGGCCGCGACCTCGCCGCGCATGCGCTCGCCGAGCGACAGCTGCCGGACCGCGGTGTCGAGGAGGGCATGGAGGTCCAGCCCATCGACCAGTTGAGCAGTACGAGCTCTGGCCTGCTGGGGGTCGAGCCGGTGGATGGCGGCCAGGATCTGGAAGGACTCCCGCAGCGGCAGGTCCCACCACAGCTGGCTCCGCTGGCCGAACACCACCCCGAGGTCGCGGGCCAGGCGGCGGCGGTTCGGCACCGGATCCAGCCCGCACGTGCGCACCCGGCCGCCGGTCGGCACGAGGATCCCGGTGAGCATCTTGATCGTGGTGGACTTGCCGGCGCCGTTCGCCCCGATGTACCCGCAGGCCTCGCCCGGCTCGATGCGGGCGGTGATGCCGTCCACGGCCGCCACCACCCGCTTGACCCGGCGGAAGCGACCGGCCTTCTGCCGCACGACGAAGGTGCGGCGGAGGTCGTCGAAGGCGACGATCGGCTCACTCACCGTCAGCCTCCGGCTCCGGTGAAGCGAGAGATGCCCGCACGCCAGCCGATCAAGGCCAGCACCCAGGCCCAGACCGCGAACAGCGGCGCGAACCAGCCGAGCCACGCCGGCAGGAACGGCGGGCCGGGCAGACCCAAGATCAACAGCGTGGGCAGGTACGCGGTGACCGTCACCGGGATCACGAAGGTGAACAGCACCCGGACCGGCGTCAGCAACACGCTGCCGGGCAGCTGGCCGGCGTAGGACCCGCCGTACACGAAACTCGAGGTGAACTCGGCTCCGTCGATCAGGAAGAACTGGATCCCGCCGGCCAGGACGAACAACGCACTGTAGATGGCAGCACCCACGAACGGGGTGATGATCAGCAGGTACAGCACCGTCGGCGTGAGCGCCAGGTCGAGCGTCGACAGAGCGATGATCATGATGAGCAAGCCAACTCCGACCCGGCCGAGACGCCGGAGCTGGAAGTCGGCGGTCACCAGCTGAGCCATCAGGGGCATGGGCCGCACCAGGAGCACCTCGAGCCGTCCCATCCGGAGGTTGGTCGGCATGGCGTCGAACTGCCCGAAGATCATGTCGGCCAGCGAGAATCCCATGTTGGCCAGGGCGAACACCAAAGCGGCCTGGGCGAACGTCATCCCGCCGAAGACCGGCACGTTGGCCAAGATCGCGTAGAGCTCGACGAACTCGATCAGGCCGATACCGACCGAGGTGGCGACGGTCAGCCACCTTGCACCACCAGCCGCTGGGTGGCCCGCCACCAGATCACGCGGCTCAGCAGGATCAGCCCGGCGAGCCAGGCGCACTGCACGCCCACGACGGCGAGCGCCTCGGTGCCCAGCACTCGGCCGGAGAGGACGTCGATGGGCAGCTGGAACATGGCGGGGAACGGCGTCGCGTACGCGATCGTCCGCAAGGGTTCCGGGAACAGATCGATGGGCACGAAGAGGCCGCTGAACGGCCCGATCGCGACGATGTAAAGACCGACGAACCCCCGAACGTCGAGGGTCCAGGAGGCGATCAGGTTCATGGTCACCCGCGCGAAGAAGCTGACCGAGATGCCGTCAGTGCCCCGATGAACAACGGCGGCAGTCCGCGGGTGAGCAGCTGGAACGAGGCTCGACCCAGGTCGCCGGCCCACCAGCCCAGGAGCGGGTCCACCGGCCGAGCCAGGTCCACCGCGATCTCCCCGGACGTGATCCGGTCCGCGACCTCGCTCCAGGCGAACAGCGCCACCGGAGCGAGGAGCGCCTGCCCGAGCCAGACGTAGGTGGAGACCGACTGGTCGTCGTAGCCGGCCAGAGTGCCACCCGCCGCGGCGATGGCCGCGAAGAGCACACTGACCCGGATGAAGCCGAAGACCGACTGGGTGAACACGCCGGCGAAGATCGCCAGCCGGTACGTGCTGTACCGACGAAAGCCCGCCAGGCCGAGTTCGAGGTAGGCGCGCACAATCGACTGACCCTAGAGGACTCGTCCCGGCTGGTAGGCCGCGGCCTCCGGATGGGCAGCGGCCACCTTCTCGACGGCAGCCACCACGGCGGCCACCTGAGCGGCGGCGGTGCCGGTCAGCTCGAGCGGCCGGGCGACGCTGGCCCCGAGCTCGTCGCGGGTCAGCCCCAGCCGCTGATCTTCCGCGAGCCGCTCGAAGAGGTCGTTGTCGGACCGGCCGGACTCTCTCAGCGCCAGGGCCACCGCCACCGCGTTCTCCTTGATCGCCTTGTGGGCGGCCTCGCGGCCGCGGCCCTTGCGTACGGCGGCCATCAAGATCTTCGTCGTGGTGAGGAACGGCAGGTAGCGGTCCAGCTCGGCCTCGATGACGGCCGGGAAGGCGCCGAAGTCGTCCAGCACGCTCAGGAACGTCTCGAACAGCCCGTCCAGCGCGAAGAACGCGTCCGGCAGGGCGACCCGGCGCACCACCGAGTCGGAGACGTCGCCCTCGTTCCACTGGTCGCCGGCCAACTCGCCGATCATGGAGACGTACCCGCGGAGCACCACCGCGAGCCCGTTGACCCGTTCGCAGGAACGGGTGTTCATCTTGTGCGGCATGGCGCTCGAGCCGACCTGGCCCGGTCGGAAGCCCTCGGTCACCAGCTCGTGGCCGGCCATCAGGCGGATGCTCGTGGCCACGTTCGACGGGGCCGCGGCCACTTGAGCCAAGGCGGTGACGACGTCGAAGTCCAGCGACCGCGGGTAGACCTGTCCGGTACTGGTCAACACCTGCTCGAAGCCGAGATGCGCGGCCACCCGCCGTTCCAGCTCGGCCAGTCGATCCGCGTCTCCGCCGAGAAGGTCCAGCATGTCCTGGCTGGTCCCGACGGGTCCCTTGAGACCACGCAAGGGATAGCGCCGGATCAGCTCCTCGACCCGGGCGAGGGCAATCAGCTGTTCGTCCGCGGCGGTGGCGAACCGCTTGCCCAGCGTGGTCACCTGGGCGGCCACGTTGTGGGTCCGGCCGGCCATGGGCTGCTCGGCGTACTCGGCGGCGAGCCGAGCCAGGCGGACCAGGCCGGCGACCATCCTGTCCCGGATGATCTTCAACGCGGAGACGATCTGCAGCTGCTCGACGTTCTCGGTCAGGTCCCGGCTGGTCATGCCCTTGTGGATGTGCTCGAAGCCCGCCAGCGCGTTGAACTCCTCGATCCGGGCCTTCACGTCGTGCCGGGTGATCAACTCCTGTTCGGCGATGCTGTCCAGATCGACGGCATCGACACATGTCCCGTACGCCGACAGGACCGCGTCCGGATCGTCGCCGCCGAAGTCGACGCCCAGATCTCGCTGGGCCGCCAGCACCGCGAGCCACAGCCGCCGCTCGGCGACGATCTTGCTCTGCGGCGACCAGAGCTGACGCATCTGAGCCGAGGCGTAACGCTCGGCGAGGATGTTGGGCACACTCACGAGGCGGCCGCCTCGGCGATGTCGGTGCGATAGAACGAGCCGTCGAGTTCGATGGAGGCGATGGCCTCGTACGCCTGGGTTCGTGCCGTGGCCAGGTCGGGGCCGCTTCCGACCACGGCGAGGACCCGCCCGCCGGAGCTGATCAACTCCCCGGCGCCGTCGAGGCCCGTGCCGGCGTGGACCACGATCGTTTCGTTCGCCGGCTCGACCTCCAGCCCGGTGATCCGACCGCCGAGCTCGGGTGACTCCGGATAGCCCGGCGCCGCGAGCACGACGGCCACCGACGCCTGGTCGTCCCACTGCAGGGGCGGGTGGTCGGCGAGGTTGCCGCTCGCCGCCGCACGCAGGAGGGAGCCGAGCGGCGTACGTAGCCGCGGCAGCAGCGCCTGGGTCTCCGGATCGCCGAAGCGGGCGTTGAACTCCACCACCCGCGGCCCTTGGGCGGTCAGTGCCAGCCCGGCGTACAGCAAGCCCACAAAGGGCGTGCCCCGCCGCCCCAGCTCGTCGACCGTCGGCTGGAGCACGGCGCGCTGCACCTCGGCCACCAGATCGGCCGGCGCCCAGGGCAGCGGGGAATAGGCGCCCATTCCCCCCGTGTTCGGACCGGAGTCGCCGTCGCCGGCGCGCTTGAAGTCCTGGGCCGGCTGGAGCGGCAGCACCGTGATCCCGTCGGTGATCGCGAAGAGACTGACCTCGGGACCGTCCAGGTACTCCTCGATGACGACCCGACCGCAGTGCTCGGCGTGAGCGAGGGCCAGCTGCCGATCCTCGGTGACCACCACCCCCTTGCCGGAGGCGAGACCGTCGTCCTTCACCACGTACGGCGGCCCGAAGTCGTCGAGCGCCTGGGCCGCCTCGCCGCGGCTCTGGCACAGCCGCGCGTCGGCCGTCGGGACGCCGGCGGCGGCCATCACGTCCTTGGCGAAAGCCTTGCTGCCCTCGATCTGCGCGGCGGCCGCCGACGGCCCGAAACAGGCGATACCGACCTCCCGGACGGCGTCGGCGACACCCGCGACCAACGGTGCCTCCGGCCCGATCACGACCAGGTCGACCCCGAGTCGCTGAGCCAGGCCGGCCACCTCGGCTCCGTCGAGCAGGTCGACGGAATGGTTGGTCGCGCACGTCGCCGAACCCGGATTTCCGGGCGCCGCGTGCACGGCGGTCACGGCCGGATCGGCGGCGAGGGCCCGCGCCAGCGCGTGCTCGCGGCCACCGGCGCCGACCACGAGCACGCTCAACTCAAACGGCGGCGGGGTCTCGGGCACAGCGACGAGCCTAGCGAGACGGGACTCTCCCGCATGCTGTCGGATGATGCAATGAGCCGTGCGGAACCCTCGGCACAGGCAGCCCGAACACTAGGAGCCCCCCGGTGACCGCTGACCCTGTGTTCCCGGGCCTGCACATCCGGCCGGCGCGCGGTTGGCTGAACGATCCCAACGGCCTCTGCCGGATCGACGGCCGCTACCACGTCTTCTTCCAGTACAACCCAGCCGCCCCGGTGCACACCGATGTGCACTGGGGACACGTGAGTTCTACCGATCTCCTGACCTGGACCGAGGAGCCGATCGCCCTCCGGCCCCGCCCGGGCACGGTCGACGCCACCGGTTGCTGGTCGGGCTGCGTGATCGACGACGGCGGCGTGCCGACGGCGGTCTACACCGGCGTCCCGACCACGGCGTTCGACGCCGGCGTGACGCTGGCCCGCAGCGACCGCACGTTGCGCGAGTGGGCTCAAGGCGACGAGCATCAGGTCGCGACACCCGACGACCCGATGATCACCGAGGTGCGCGATCCGTTCGTGTTCACCTTCGAGGGCCGGCGGTACGCGATCCAGGGTGCGGGCAGCGCCGGCGGCGAGCCGCAGATCTTGATCTACGACTGTGAGGATCTGACCGCGTGGCGTCCCCTCGGCGCTTTCCTGACGGCAGCCGATCCCGTGGCGGCCGAGATCGCCCCGGCGCACATCTGGGAGTGCCCGAACCTGTTCCGCCTCGGGGACCAGTGGGTGTTGATCTTGTCCCTGTGGCGGATCGACGACGACGCGTTCGTGCTCGCCGGCGTCCGGTACCTCGTCGGCGGTCTGGTCGGCGGTCCGGAGGGTCCCCGGTTCGGACCCACGTCCGGCGGACTGGTGGACGACGGGCCAACCTTCTACGCACCTCAGGTGCTGGTCGAGTCACAGCGGGTGCTCCTGTGGGCCTGGGCCTGGGAGGGCGCCGAGCGCGGTCTCGACGAGATCATGAGTGCCGGCTGGGCGGGCGTCCTGAGCTTCCCCCGCGAACTGGCGTTGCGCGACGGCGTGCTGATCAGCCGGCCGGCCGCCGAGCTTCTCGGGCTGCGCGGCGAGCCGATCCCCTTCGCCCCCGAGGTCGAATTCGCGGCTCACGCCTTCGAGGTCGACGCCACGGGACCGGTGAAACTCCGGGTTGCCCAAGCCGGAGTCGAGGTCGTGGTTGTCGCCACCGATGGCCCGGCGCGGATCTTCGTCGACGGCAGCATGGTCGAGACGTTCGGCGAGACCAGGGCCACCACCACGCGGGTCTATCCCGGCTCGTCGAGCCGATGGTTGCTCGAAGCGGCCGTACCAGACACGCGGGTGTGGCGCCTGGAACGGTCCGGCGGTCAGGCTAGGAGACAGGCCGCTCGGACCGCGTGACGAAAGCGCCGTTGCTGAAGGTCCGCTGATCGGTCAGCCGGAACTCCGTCGGAGCGAACGCCCCCGCGATGACCGGGCGCCCGGCGCCCGCCACCACGGGATAGGTCTTGAAGATCAACTCGTCGATCTCCGGCAGCAGCTGTCCGGCGAGATTGCCGCCGCCGCACAGCCAGATGTCGCCGCCCGCCTCCTGCTTCAGCCGCCGTACGAGCGCCAACGGATCGGACGACTCCAGCGCCACCGACCGATCGTCGACGGTGGTCAGGGACGCCGAGACCACGTGCTGTGCGAGGTGGGCGTACGGGCTGGCGATTCCCGCATCCAGAGCCGGCTGGTAGGTTCCACGGCCCATCACCACGGTGTCGAAGCGCCGGCTCGGCGCACTCTCCAGACCCGAGGCGACGCGAAGGTGGGTAGGCATGGTTTCGGGATACTGCTCCCCGAGCCAAGCCGCCATGTCGTCAGCCAAGGGGTAGAAGTCGTATTCGCCCGACGGCCCCGCGATGTAGCCGTCGAGGCTCACGCCGACGTAGTACACGAGCTTGCGCATCCGAGTTGCCTCCCTCAGCCGATGTGCTTCGGCATGACCGTCTCGGCGAACTCGGTGATCCGATCCGACCCCTCGCCGGGCCACCCACAGATCAGGTAGTCAAAACCGCGGCCGACGGCCTTCTCGATGCTGGCCTCGACCTCCGGCCAGGGCTCGGACAGCGAGAGGGAATCGGCGCGCCGGATGGCGGCCGCGTCCCGCCCGGCCTCGGCGCACAGAGACGCCAGCCGGTCCGCGAGTGCGGCGTCGCCGCCGGCGCCGGCGACGTGCCAGTAGTCCGCGTACCGGGCGATCAGCGGCAGTGTGCGCTTCGGTCCCTTGCCGCCGATCCAAATCGGCGGATGGGGCGTCTGCACCGGGAGCGGGCGGAGCTGGGCGTTCTCCAGAGACACCTGATGGCCGGTGTAGGAGACCCGCTCGCCCGTGAAGAGCCGAGTCACGATCTCCAGCGTGTCCTCGAGCAGATCGAAGCGCCGGCCGAGGGGCGGGAACTCGATGCCCAGCTCGTCGTGCTCCCGCTGGGCCCAGGCGGCGCCCAACCCCAAATCGAACCGGCCGTGACTGGCGTGGTCGACCGTGAGGGCCTCGGCCGCGAAAACCGACGGGTGTCGATAGGTGACCCCGGTGACCAGCAGCCCGAGCCGGACGTCGGTGGTGGCCCCGGCGATCGCCGCCAACGTGGTCATGCCCTCGAAACACTCCCCCGGCCCCTCCCCGTACATCGGCTGGAAGTGGTCGAAGCCCCAGACGCCGGTGAAGCCCAGACCCTCGGCGAGCCGGGCACGATTCACGACTTCGTCGAAGGTCACCCGGTGTTGCGCGATGTCGAGCCCGAACTGCATGTCTGTCGCCTCCCCTCAGCGGCCGGCGAGGTTGCGCGAGCGTTGATCGACACCCATCTCGCCGTACGGGTAGTCGGTGGCGTGCAGGTCGCTGGCGTCGTCCAGCGCGGCCGTCTCCTCGGCGGTCAGATGCAGATCCGCCGCCTGGAGGTTGGTCGTCAGCTGCTCGAGGGTCCGGGCCCCGAGGATGGTCGAGGTCACCCCGGGACGGTCGGTGACCCAGGCCAACGCCACCTCCGCCATCGAGACGCCGCGAGCGTCGGCGACCTTCTCGACCGCCTCGACGACGCCCCAGGTCCGCTCGGTACCGCGCCGGTCGTAGGCCTCCATTCCGCGGCCCGGGTCCTCGCCGAGTCGCGTCGCACCCGCTGGCTCGGCGTCCCGCCGGTACTTGCCCGAGAGCCAGCCGCCGCCCAGCGGGCTCCAGGGCAGGAGACCGAGCCCGGCGTCCTGCGCGGCGGGGACGATCTCCCATTCGATCTCGCGGACGATGAGGCTGTACTGCGGCTGCAGGGTCACCGGCGGCGGCACGTTGAGGGCCCGGGCCAGATCGACCAGCTTGGTCAGCTGCCAGCCGGTGAAGTTGGACAGGCCGTAGTAGCGGATCTTGCCGGCCCGGATGAAGCCGTCGAGCGTACGGAGCGTCTCCTCCAGCGGCGTCCACGGATCGAACGCGTGCACCTGGTAGAGATCGATCGACTCCGAGCCCAGCCGTCGCAGCGAGGCGTCGAGCGCCCGTGTGAGGTGACGAGCCGAGAGTCCGGATCCGTTCGGTCCGTCGTCGGTGGGAAAGCGGCCCTTGGTGGCCAGCACCACGGCCTCGGTGAGGTCGGCGGGTCGGTTCGCCAACCAGCTGCCGATGATCTCCTCCGAGCGGCCGGCGGCGTAGACGTCGGCGGTGTCGATCAGGGTGCCGCCGACCTCGACGAAGTGGTCCAGCTGGGCGTGAGAGCCCTTCTCGTCGGTCTCCGCACCGAAGGTCATCGTGCCCAGGCAGTGTGTCGAGACGGCGCAGCCGCTGTGCCCCAGGGTTCGGTAGTCCACGCTTTCTTTCTACACTGACGCGTCTTTCGGCAGCGTCGCGGTCGATCCACGGGCCACCAGGTGGGCGGACAGCGTTACCGTCCCCACGGGAACCTCGCCACCACTGGCCAGGGCCCGGATGAGCTCGTCGGTGGCCCGTTCACCCAGTTCGCGGCGCGGCAGGCGGATCGTGCTCAGTGGCGGGGCCAGCCCGGTGACGAGACTCGAGTCCTCGTCGAAGCCCAAGACCGACAACCGTTCCGGAATTCCTCGCCCCAGTTCGGCGGCGGCCAGGTAGGCGCCGAGGGCCATCCGGTCGCTGAGGAAGGCGAGCGCCGTCACACCGGGGTGTCTCGTCAACAGTTCCGCAGTTGCGACGCGGCCGCCAGCAATGCTGTCGTCTGCACCCCACCAGACAGCCTCGACCGAGGCGGCGCGGAGTGCCTCGTCGATGCCGTGGCGCCAGGATTGGCATATCCGCGTTCGTTCGTCGCCGACGACCCCGATCTGCCGGTGACCCAGGTCGAGCACATGCTCCAGCCCGGCCCGCGCTCCGCCGCTGAGATCCGGAACGAAGCTGGGCAGTCCCGGGGCAGCGGCCGTGTCGATGACGACGATCGGCCGGTCCGGAGCGGCAGGAGTCGGCCCGACCATGATCAGGCCGTCGACCCGACGATTCTCGCTTGTTTCAAACGGATCTGGGCCGCCGGTATCGAGGACCATGATCATGTAGCCGTGCTGATCGGCTGCGCTCACGACACCCGCCAGGATCGGGCCCACCTGCGGATCGGCGAGGTCCGCCACCAACGCGAGCGTGGTCGTGCGGCGGGTCCGAAGGCTGAGCGCGACGGTGTCGGGACGGTAGCGCAGTTGGCGCGCCGCCTCGATGATCAGCGCCTGCTTGTGGGCGGCGACGATGCCCTCGGCGCGTCCGTTCAGCACCAGGGAAACGGCCGTCCGGGAGACCCCGGCCAGATCGGCCACGTCCTGCGAGGTCGCCTTGCGGGCCATCCGAACTCAGACCAGGTCGATCAAGATCAAGTCGTCAGATCAGGTCGTGGATGACGATCGACTGATCGCGCTCCGGGCCAACGCCGATGCCGGAGATCCGGGTGCGGCACAGCTCCTCCAGGCGCTGCACGTAGAGCTGGGTCGCCTTCGGCAGGTCCGCGAAGTCGCGGCACTCGGAGATGTCGTCCTCCCACCCGTCCATCGTTTCGTAGATCGGCCTGGCGTGGTGGAAGTCGGTCTGGGAGACCGGCAGGCTGTCGTGCCGGACGCCGCGCACGTCGTACCCAACGCAGATCGGGATCTGCTCCCACCCGGTCAGGACGTCCAGCTTCGTCAAGAAGATGTCGGTGAAGGCGTTGGCCCGGGCGGCCGCCTCGACCACCAGGGCGTCGAACCAGCCACAGCGCCGCTTCCGACCGGTCGTCGTACCGAACTCGACGCCGTCCTTCCGCAGCCGCTCCCCGTCGTCGTCGACCAGTTCGGTGGGCATCGGCCCTTCGCCCACCCGCGTGGTGTAGGCCTTCACGATCCCGACGACGCGATCGATCCGGGTCGGGCCGACTCCGGCACCCACGCAGGCTCCGGCGGCGATCGGGTTCGAGGAAGTCACGTACGGGTAGGTGCCATGATCAACATCGAGGTGGTGGGCCTGGGCACCTTCGAAGAGCACGACCTTGTGGGCGTCCAACGCGTCGTTCACGACCCGGCTGACGTCGGCGACGTGCGGCGCGATGCGATCCGCGTGGGAGAGCAGATGCTCGGTGATCTGTACGGGATCGAGAGCCCGGCGGTTGTACACCTTGACCAGCAGGTGGTTCTTCTGCTCCAGACTCGCCTCCACCTTCTGCCGGAGGATGTTGGCGTCGAAGAGGTCCTGAACCCGGATGCCGATGCGGTTCACCTTGTCGGAGTACGCCGGCCCGACACCGCGCCCGGTCGTGCCGATCTTGGCCTTGCCGAGGAAGCGTTCCGTGACCTTGTCGATCACCTGGTGGTAGCTGGTGATGAGGTGGGCGTTCGCGCTGATCAGCAGACTCGAGGCGTCCACCCCGCGAGCCGCGAGACCGTCGATCTCGGAGAACAACACGTCGAGATCGACGACCACCCCGTTGCCGATGACCGGTGTACAGCCGGGGTTGAGGATGCCCGAGGGAAGCAGGTGCAGGGCATAGCGTTCGCCGCCGACGACCACGGTGTGGCCGGCGTTGTTGCCACCGGAGTAGCGGACGCAGAAGTCGACTCGATCCCCGAGTTGGTCGGTTGCCTTGCCCTTTCCCTCGTCGCCCCACTGGGCTCCTACCACCACAATGCCCGGCATGTGATCGCCGCCCTCTACTCAAGAGTGAAGTCCCTGGCCCACACCCGAAATGGTGGCCGCAGGGACTCTTGCGAGGCCACTCTAGTCACATCAGCCCGAACGCAACGCTTCTGACAACCAGATGAGCATCGGCACGCAACCGATCCGGACAGCGGGTAACGGTTGGCAGGTTCTACCGTGCGATCGTTACCCGATCTTTGTCGATGCCGTCGACGTGCCGTCGCGGGGGTAGTATTACGTATCGCGTGTATTACGTAGGAGGGAAGCGTGCGACTCAACAGCAAGGGGCAGGTGACCATTCCCGCGGACTTGCGGCGAAAGCACGAACTGAGTGAGGGAGACGAGCTCGACGTGATCGACGAGGGCGGCACGCTGCAGATCGTTCGCAGCCAGACGGCACCCAGCCGAGGCCAGCGGGTCGTGACCAGGATGCGCAGCACGGCGACGATCAGCATGACGACCGACGAGATCATGCGCCTTACCCGTGGTGATTGAGGACGAGGCCGCCGTCCGGGCGGTCACCCTGGTCGACGCGAACGTGCTCATCGACGTTGCGACCTCCGATCCCGGTTGGTCAGCCTGGTCGGAGACCGCATTGGCCCGCGCCGGAGACGCCGGCTCACTCGTGATCAATCCGATCGTCTACTCCGAGCTCTCGGTTGCGTACGCCATGATCGAGCAGGTGGACGCCGCGGTTCCTCCGGACGTGTTTCGTCGTGAGCCATTGCCGTACGAAGCGGCTTTCCTGGCTGGCAAGGCGTACCTTCTCTACCGTCGCCGGGGAGGTACGCGGCGATCGCCTCTGCCGGACTTCTACATCGGCGGCCACGCGGCGGTGCGCGGCTACCGGCTCCTCACCCGAGATGCCGCGCGCTACCGCACGTACTTTCCGACACTCGATCTGATCGCACCGTGACGCTGTCCGGTTGATGCCGTCAACGGGTGAGTCGGGGTCCTGAGCTCAGGACCAAAGCCTACCCAACGAGCGCGGTGTAGGCCGTTTCGGAGGAGTCGCGCAGGAACTGGGCGCAGCGCTCCTGCTCCACCTCGTCACCGATCCGTCCGGCCGCGACGCTCAACGCCCACAACGCCCGTAGAAAGCCACGATTCGGCTCATGCTCCCAGGGGACCGGTCCGGCACCCTTCCAGCCGGAGCGGCGCAGGGCGTCCAGACCGCGGTGGTAACCGGTGCGGGCGTACGCATACGCGGCCACGTCGGCCTCCAAGGTCTCGCGCCGCAAGGCCTCCTCCGCCAGCATGGCCCAGCCCAGACTCGAATCCGGATGGGCGGCGACAACCTCGATCACCGGGGTGTCGCCAGGGTCCAGCTGCGCGGCCGCCATGTCGATGGGCAGCAGGGTCGGGGTGGAACCGGCCATCAGGTTGGGATGCGTCACGGGGGCCAATCTAGTCTCGCTCGCGCTCGCTCCGCGCTTACCGACGCTCGCGAGGATCTAGCCTCGCTCGCGAGAATCTAGATCCAGTCCTTGTGTCGGAACAGCAGGAAGAGGGTGAGGGACGCGGCGACCATGATCATCAGGTAGAACCAGAAACCGGCAATGCTGCCCGACAGCGGGTAAGCCACGTTCATGCCGACGAAACTGGTGACCAGGGTAGGTACCGCGATGATGGCCGCCCAGCCCGACAGCTTCTTCATGATCACGTTGAGCTGGACGTCGGCGAGGGCGAGGCTGGTTTCGAAGACCGAGGTCAGTTCCTCGCGCAGCCGGTCCGCAGCGTTGGCGGTGCGACCGTGCTGCTCCTCGATCAGGATCCATCGCCGCTGCACCGACAGCTCCTGGTCGCCAGAGCTTGACCGGAGGTCGGCGGTGACGTTGCGCATCGGATCGGTCAATCGGCGCAGGTCCGCCAGCTTCTTCCGCAGCCGAAAGGCCTGCAGCTGCTCGGTCTTGCTCAGCGGACGCTCCTCGAACAGGCTCGCGGCCAGCTCGTCACTGGCCGCCTCCAGCCACGTCACGACCTCCCCGTAGCCCTGCACGACGGCGGTCACCAGCACCTGCAGCGCCGCCTCGACCCCGTCCTGAGCCAGTTGGTCGGCGTGGATCGACATCAGCCGCGCCGGATCGATCGCCGGACAGACGTCGGCCAGGCAGATCAGCGCGCGATCGGTGATCAACACCGAGACGGCGTGCACGGTGACGTCGCCCGTGGCGGCGTCCAGGGCGACGGCGTTGGTCACGACGAGCCGGGACTGGCCGATCTCCTCGTACTTGGCGCGCTGGTCCGCCGCCGTCAGGTCGGCCACCGCAAGGTCATCGAGATCGAGCGCCTTGGCCAGCCGAAGCAGCTCCTCCTGGCCGTACGCCGTTGACCGGTCCAGCACCCACCACGCCATCGCTCCGGAGTGCAGATCCAGCACGTCCGCGAGATCCTCGCCGACGAGATCCTCGGCCAGGACCTTGGCGCCGGACCAGACCCGGCTGAGCGGGGCCGGTCCGGCGAGGGGGGTGGTCACCCGCCCAGTATCCTCAGCGAGGCGGTTGCCCCGGCGGACCACCCGGACCGGATGGGCCTGGCGGTCCCGACAGATAGTCCGGTCGCGGCCCCGGAGGCCCGGTCTCGGGCGGTGCGGGCGGGTAGTTGGGCGGGGCTCCGGGCGGGTAGGTGGGCGGGGCTGACCCCGGCGGGTACGACGGCGGCGCGGCCTGCGGGTAGCCCGGCGGAGGTCCGGACTGCGAGGCCGGCGGGTAGCCGCCTGGTGGCCCCACGGCCGGCGGCGGGCGCCTACGATCCATGACCAGCCCGATGATCCCGGCGGCCAGGAGCAGGACGCCGAGCACGAGGCAGACGATGCCGCCGATGCGCAGCGCGTTGCCGATCCCGGAGATGTCTCCCACGGGCCCGAGGTCGATGATGACGATCCGGTCGGGATCCTCGAGGAGGTAGAGCACACTCACCTCGTCACCGACCGACGGCGCCCTCGTGCCGTCGGCGACGGGCCCGCTTCCGGTCCGGGCGTCGCCGTCCTTGTCGGTGAACTCGACAGCGAAGTACTGGCCCGACGGTCCCGTGTCGGCTTCGATCACGGTGCCCTGGACGGGCCCACCGAACCCTTGCCGCGTCAGCTCGGAGTCGAACGCCTGCTGGCCGACCCCGGTGAAGGCCGAGCCGACGAGCAGCCCGGCACCGGTCAGCACGAGGAGCGCGCCGAGAACAACAGCGATGATCTTCAGGGCCTTCATGATGCGCCTCCTCGTTTTCCGAGTCAGTGCCCCGAGTCAGTGCCGGTCAGGCGTTGAGCGATGTCCCGGTGCTGCGCAGATCCTCACAGGCGGTCACCACGCGCTGCGCCATCCCCGCTTCGGCCAGTTTGCCCCACGCGCGCGGATCGTACGACTTCTTGTTGCCCACCTCGCCGTCGACCTTGAGCACCCCGTCGTAGTTGGTGAACATGTGTGCCGCCGCGGGGCGAGTGAACGCGTACTGGGTGTCGGTGTCGATGTTCATCTTGACCACACCGAAGTCCAGCGCCGCCCGGATCTCCTCCAGGGTCGAGCCGGATCCGCCGTGGAAGACCAGGTCGAAGGGGCGCTCCTTGCCGATCTTGGCGCCGACCTGCTCCTGGATGTCCTTGAGGACCTCCGGTCGCAGCTTGACCGCGCCGGGCTTGTAGACCCCGTGCACGTTGCCGAACGTGAGCGCCGTGATGTACCGGCCCTTCTCGCCGGTGCCGAGCACCTCGATCGTACGGAGGCCGTCGTCGACCGTGGTGTAGAGCTTCTCGTTGATCTCGTGGCTGACGCCGTCCTCCTCGCCGCCGACGACCCCGACCTCGATCTCGAGGATGATCTTCGCCGCGCTGGTCTTGGCCAGCAGCTCGTCGGCGATGGACAGGTTCTCCTCCACCGGCACGGCCGAGCCGTCCCACATGTGGGACTGGAACAGTGGTTCCTCGCCGCGGGCCACCCGCTCGGCGGAGACCTCGAGCAGCGGGCGGACGAACTTGTCCAGGTTGTTCTTCGGGCAGTGGTCGGTGTGCAACGCGATGTTGATCGGGTAGTTCTTCGCCACCTCGTGGGCGTAGGCCGCCAACGCGACCGCGCCCGTCACCATGTTCTTGATCGACGGGCCGGAGGCGTACTCCCCGCCACCGGTGGAGACCTGCACGATGCCGTCCGAGCCGGCCTCGGCGAAGCCCTGCAGGGCCGCGTTCAAGGTCTGGGAGGAGCTGACGTTGATCGCGGGGTACGCGAACGCGTTCTCCTTGGCCTTGTCGAGCATCGCGGCGTAGACCTCAGGCGTGGCGATGGGCATGTGACGGCTCTTTCTGCTCAGGCGTGCTCACGGACAACGATCAGTCTGTCAAAGATGGAGCGGATCCGGTCGTCGCCCCTTCCTGCGTGGACACGGCGGCGCGGGTCTCACGCCTCGAGGGCCGCAAGGTCCACGCCGTGGCGGCCGGCCGAGTAGGCCCGGGCGGTCGTGTCCAGCGTCGCCGGGAGGACGTCGAGCTGGTCCAGGGGCACCTCGGCGATCCCGCCGGCGTGGTCCAGACGCAGGTTCGGACTCCGACCGATGCGGCCCTTCACGATGTGGAGGTTGGTGATCTGGGGCCAGTAGGCGAAGGTGTCGGCGAGTTGCACGCCGGCCCGGCCGATCCGCAGCGCGATCCCGTCGCGGACCGAGGCCAGCTCCCGCTTTGCCTGTACGTAACCGGCGACGTAGACCGCGAGCCACACCGCCGAGATCCCGAACAGCACGCCGTAGACGGCCCACAGGCCGGGCCCGAACGCCGCTCGCTGCCAGAAGTAGATGGCCACCAGGATCACCACGGTGATGATCAGGCTGATGATCCGCCCGACCATCCGTCGCCGGCGCCGCGCCACCTTCTCACGGGGCCGGCTGGCGTCGTAGGGGACGAGGAGTTCCTCGATGGGGCCGTAGCTCACCACTCCATCATGCCCAGTCGGCGGAGCCCCTTCGTCGGAGCGCGCGCGCCGGCGCCGGACCGCTCAGCTCTCCCGCGCTCCGCGGGGGGTGATGGCCATGTGGATCCGGTAGCGGTCGGCGCGGTACCACGAGGTGGACACCTCGATCACGCGTTCGCCCGCGCAGGTGACGCGCTCCTGCACGAGCAGCGGGGCTCGCTTCGCGATGCCGAGGATGCGCGCGTGGTGTGAGTCGGCGGATTCGGCCCGTACGGTTTGCTCCCCGCTCGTCACGACCACGCCGTACTCGGCGGCGAAGACGTCGTAGAGCGCACCGAGCTCGCGCTGCAACAGCCCGGGGAACAGGGCCGACGGGTAGTAGCCGACCTCGTGGGCCATGGGCGTGCCGTCGGCGGTCCGCAACCGTTCGACCCGGATGACCTCGCGTCCGGGTCGGATGCGCAGCGCGTAGGAGACCTCGTCGTCCGCCACCTCCTCACGCGCCGACAGCACGACCGTGGCCGGTTGCAGACCGCGGTCCCGCATCTCGCGGGAGAAGGACGTCAGGTGCAGCCAGGAGTCGACCTGCGGTCCGGTGACGTAGGTGCCCTTGCCGTGGACCCGCTCGAGCACGCCGCCGTCGACGAGATCCGCGATCGCCTGGCGGACGGTGACCCGGCTGACGCCGAGCCGCTCGACGAGCGCTCGCTCGGAGGGAATGGCGTCGCCCGGACTCAGCTCGTCGTCGATGAGCTGCTGGAGGATCCCGCGAACCTGCGCGCGTTTGGTGGTGGCGGTACCCAGACCGCGATTCACCCGGAACTCGCTCACGGCACCGTCGGTGAATCGCTCGTCCACCCGTGCTCCTCGCTCGCCCGCCAACCGATCCTGGGAATAGTGTCCTGCGCCAGGAATCCGGTGCATAGATCTGTCGTCCAGCCGGATGCATCGCAAGGCCGACGAGGAAGGAATACTGGGTCGTCTTTCGACCGAGGAGAACGCAGCGAGGCGCCGACTGGGCGGCAGAGATAGGTGGCGGATACCTGGCGAAGGACACTACACCAGCGCAGACCGGTATGAAGGAGCTTGGGACGTCCACCAGTTCAGCGAGCCCAGCGCCGAGCCCAGTGGTACATGGCGATGGCGGCGGCCGCTCCAGCATTGAGCGAACGGGTGGATCCGTACTGGCTGATGCCGACCAGCCGGTCGCAGGCCGCCACCAGCTCCGGGGTCAGACCCGGGCCCTCGGAGCCGAAGACCAAGCAGACGCGCTCGGGCAGGTCGGCACTTTCCAGCGGCTCCGCGCCCGGCAGGTTGTCCACGCCGACGGCGGTGTAGTCATGATGCGCCAGCCAGTCGGCGAAGTCGCTCACGTCGGCATGATGGGTGAGGTGCAGATAGCGGTCGGTGACCATGGCACCGCGCCGGTTCCAGCGCCGCCGGCCGAGGATGTGGACGCCAGCCACGTTGAACGCATTCGCGGTCCGGACCAGAGAGCCGATGTTGAAGTCGTGCTCCCAGTTCTGGATGGCGATCCGCAATTGATGCCGCCGGGTGTCGAGGTCGGCGACGATCGCCTCCAGCCTCCAGTAGCGGTAGCGGTCGACGACGTTGCGGCGATCACCGGCCGCCAGCAGCTCCGGATCGAGACGCGGATCGTCGGGCCACGGTCGCGGATGAGGGCCGACCCCGACGTCGGTTCCGGCCGGCTCGTCGTCGTTCAGGGTTCCCGACCCGCTCGCCGCCGGGGCCGGAAGTCGCTTTTGTCCACTTTTCATTGTGGTGGACGGTACCCTTGACTCCCGTGACGCCCGCTCTGTTGACGCCGCTCCTTCTACCGGAGTGGCTGGATCCAGAGTTCCTCATCCACTTCTTCGGCCCGTTCGCCCTGTGGGGCGTGGCGTTCATCATCTTCGCCGAGTGCGGGCTGTTCGCCATCCTGCCGGGCGACTCGCTGCTCTTCACCGTCGGCCTCTTCGTGGCGCTGGGGGCGATCGACCACTCGTTGTGGTTCGTCTGCGTCGTGCTCACCGTCGCGGCCGTGCTCGGCAACGCCTGCGGGTACATGCTCGGCCGCATCATCGGGCCACCTCTGTTCCGCGAACGCCGAGGCGTCATGGGACGGATCTTCAAGCGGTCGTACGTCGACAAGACGCACGCCTTCTTCGAGAAGTACGGCAACCGGGCCCTGATCCTGGCTCGCTTCGTACCGATCGTGCGCACCTTCGTCACCCTGGTCGCCGGCGTCGGCAAGATGGACTTCCGCAAGTTCATCACCTACACCGCCATCGGCGGCATCCTGTGGGCGTGCGGGGTCACGATCCTCGGCTTCTACCTCGGGCGGGTCCCGTTCATCCACGACAACATCGAGGTCGTCCTGATCTTGATCGTGCTGGTGTCCGTGATCCCGATGATCGTCGAGTTCGTGCTGCACCGCCGCCGGCTGAAGCTGGCCGCCGCTGAAGCCCTCGCGCCCGACCCGGCCTCGGTCAGCCCTCGGTCTGCCGGTCTCTGACCACCTCGTACGCCGACGTCGCTCGGGATCGTAGGCGTCGCTCTATCTGCAGATCGAGCTTCGCCTACCAAATCGAGCGACGTCAGCGTACGAGGTGGTCAGGAGACGCGGAGACCGGCCTGCGCCTGGCGGATGGGTGCGGCAAACTGGGGCGAGGTGTCCGGCAGCGAGCCGTAGAACAGGCCCGCCTCACCGTCGCCGGTGTCGACGACCACCACCGTCATGGTCTCTCCGGTGGTCGCGATGTCGGGTAGCGAGAAGGTCAGGTGCGCCTCGATGACCCAGGCGGGACGGCCGTCGACGGTGCTGGCCTCGTTCCGCGAGTCGTCCCGGGCGACCGACGCCTCGCCGTAGAACAGTCCGGTGATGCAATCGGCGACCACCTCGGCGCCCTGCTGCGGACCGTAGAACCCGTCGCCGGCCAGCAGCCGCGCGATGACGACCGCCGCCACCCACGTCGGAGTGCCCGACGCGTTGGTCTCGACGGTGGCTTGCTGGCTCCGGACGTCCCGGCCGAACGGCACGCGATTGTCCCACTGCGGCGTCCCGAACGGCGCACCGAGCCGCGGGTAGGACAACCGCCCGCTGCTCACGCGATCCCCGGCCTGCGGTGGCGGGATTGCGCTCGGCTGTACGGCTTCGGGGCACACCGGACCGCCGGAGGGTCGTCGGAACCGCCGGCTCCGTGGGGACCAGGGCGCGGAGGCCGAGGGTGATCACGAGGGCGAGAACGACGACCGCGATCACAACGCCACCGATGACCCAGCCGATTCGCGACCGTCGCGGGGCGGCGGGTGGTACGGCGGGCAGTACGGCGGGAGGTGCCGCGACCGGCGGCGGTGCGGCGGCGGGTCGCGTCGCGGCGGTCCAGGCCTGCCCGTCCCAGTAGCGGAGCAGTCCGCTCATGCCGCCCGGATCGGGATACCAGCCGGGGGCCGGAGTCATCCGCGGTCGGTGATGTCCAGCAGTTCGGCGAGGTCGTCGGCGGTCGGCTCCCAGCGGCCGGCGGCGACGTTGGTGCGCACCTGTTCGACCGACGTCGCTCCGGCGATGACCGAACCAACGGTCGGCATGGACGCCAGTCCGCCGATCGCGACCGCCAGCAGGTCGAGATCACGCTCGCGCGGCGAACGCCGTCAGGGCTTCCACCGTGTCGAAGTCTGCCCGCTCCAGTGGGTCCGGTTGACCGGCGAGTCGAGTGCCGGCCGGCGCCGCCTCGCCGCGCCGGTACTTGCCGGTCAGCAGCCCACGGGCCAGCGGGAAGTACGGCAGCAGGCTCTGACCGGTGTGCTCGATGGCCGGGATCAGCTCGGCCTCCGCGCCGCGGTTCAGCCAGGAGTACTCGTTCTGGGCCGAGATGAAGGCCTCGTAGCCGGCGGTGCGGGCCGTCCAGTCGGCGTCGACGACCTGCCAGCCGGTCAGATTGGATGAACCGATGTAGCGCACCTTGCCCTCGGTGACCAGTTCCGTCAGCGCCGCGAGGGTCTCCTCGATCGGGGTGTTGGGGTCCGGGCTGTGCAGCTGGTAGAGGTCGATCCAGTCCGTGCCGAGCCGGCGCAGGCTGGCCTCGACGGCGATCCGGACGTAGCGCCGCGAGCCGCGAGCACCCCAGTCCGGGTCCGTTGGCCCCGCCCATGTCCGCCCCGAACTTGGTGGCCAGCACGACCTCGGATCGCCGGCTGCCGAGTGCCCGGCCGAGCAGGATCTTCAGAGCGGCCGCGGTTGCCGTAGACGTCGGCGGTGTCGAACAGGGTGACGCCCGGCGTCGATCGCGGCGTTCACCACCGGCGCGCACGTCCTCGTCGGCCATCCGGGCGCCGAAGTTGTTGCAGCCGAGCCCCACCAGCGACACGGTGAGACCCGAGGTGCCGAGTTGGCTGTAGGTCATGTCCTCCGGCACGTCGCGCTACCGCTGATCGGGCGGCGGCGCGGACGGCGGTTGCTGGGGCGGCCAGGCCGGACCCGTCTGCGGGGCCGAGTACCCGCTCCCACCGCCGAGCCGGTCTGGGGCGCGGAGTAGCCGCCGCCGGTCGCGGGCGGTGCGTACGGCGAGGCCTCGGGTGCCGGCTGGCCTTGCGGTGCTGCTGCGGCGGGCCGTACTGCTGGGGCGGGCCGTACTGCTGGGGCTCGTTGTAGGCCTGCGGATTCGGCAGGGCGTCGGGAGCCGAGGCCGGCTGCTGCGGCGGCAACTGCGCGGGCTGCTGCGGGTCGCCGCGGTAGGCGATCTCGCCGAAGCTGACGTCCGGTGCCGGAGCGTACGGCGGGTTCGTTGACCTCGAAGTAGGTCGCCTTCTCGAACTTGAAGATGTTGGCGATGAGGTTGGTCGGCACCGACTCGATCTTGGTGTTGTAGACCCGGACGTTGGCGTTGTAGAACCGGCGGCCGGCGGCGATCCGGTCCTCGGTCTCGGTCAGCTGGCGCTGCAGCTCCAGGAAGTTCTGGTTGCTCTTCAGGTCCGGGTACGCCTCGACGCTGACGATCAGGTTGCGCACCGCGCCGGACAGGGCGGCCTCGACGTCGGCCCGCTGCTGGCTCGGCATCGAACCCTCTGCGTGCGCCAGCTGCTGGGCCTGGCTGCGCAGCCGGGTGATGTCCTCGAGGGTGTTGCGCTCGTGGGCCGCGTACGCCCGGACCGTCTCGACCAGGTTCGGGATCAGCTCGTAGCGACGGTTGAGCTCGACGTCGATCTGCCGCCACGACTCCTGGATCTGGTTGCGTGACTTGACGAAACCGTTGTATCCGCTCACCGCGACCAGCGCGATGATGCCCACGATCACCAGCAGGATGATGATCACCGTGATGGCTGTGCCCATCGAGACTCCTCAGTGTGCGACTCAGGTTCCGACTGCGCCGGTGGCCGATCCCGGCCGGTCCAGGGTATTGCCCAGCCGGCCGGTTTTCGTGGGCTCAGGGCTCGGCCAAACCGAGGTCGACGGCGTCGACCGCGTACCGGTAGGGCAGGCCGGCGGCCTCGACCCGCTCTCGGGCGC
Source organism: uncultured Actinomycetota bacterium (assembly GCA_963789345.1). Lineage (GTDB taxonomy): Bacteria > Actinomycetota > Actinomycetes > Propionibacteriales > Propionibacteriaceae > Microlunatus. The sequence goes on from CAWBKR010000009.1 coordinate 92,121, forward strand.
CCGGTGTCCCGGTCGACGATGACCGCCACGCCCGACGACCTCGGCGCCGGCCTCGCGGAGCGCTTCGACGGCGGTCAGCACCGAGCCACCCGTGGTGCTCGTGTCCTCCACGGCGAGCACCCGCCGGCCGGCCACCGGCGAGCCCTCGATCCGGCGCTGCAGGCCGTGCTCCTTCTGCGTCTTGCGGACCACGAACGCGTCGAGCCGCTCACCGTCCGCCGCCGCCGCGTGCAGCATGGCCGTCGCCACCGGGTCGGCGCCGAGAGTGAGGCCGCCGACGGCCTCGATCCCCCAGTCGGAGACCAGCCGCCGCATCACCCGGCCGATGACCGGTGCCGCCGCGCCGTCCAGGGTCACCCGGCGCATGTCGACGTAGTAGTCGGCCTCCCGGCCGGAGCTGAGCGTGACCTGGCCGTGCACGACCGCAAGTTCCTTGATCAACTCGATCAGCTGTGCGGTGTCGCCCACGCCGTCAACCCTTGGTCTCTGGTGCTCGTGAGATGACCGAAGCCGACCGATCGGTCCGGCGAGCGGAACAGGTCCTGGCAGGTCGTCAGGGTGAGCAGCGCCTGTGTCGGCTTGGCTTCCGGCTCGCCCGGGACCGGATCCAGGACCCAGGTCGCGGAGTCCGGCACCGTGAGGTCGCGGGGCGGATCGTCGATCGCGTAGGTGTAGACGGCGTCGCGGGTCTCGACGATCACCGCGTCGCCCCGGTCGAGGTCGAGCAGCTTGGCGAACGGTTGACCGTGGGTGATGCGGTGGCCGGCGATGGCGAAGTTCCCGATCGCGCCCGGCATGGCCGAGGAACTGTAGTGGCCGACGCCGCGGTTGAGGTCGCGCAGATCGGTGCCCTCGAGGATCGGCACCTCGAAGTCGTCGCCGAACGCCGGGACGCGCAGCAGCGCGATCGCCTCCCCGGGAACCTCCCGCGGCTGTGACGAGCCGGGTTGGCTCCGGTTGGCCGGTTTGTCCTGGCCGGCCGGCTGGTCGCCGCGCTCGCTGGCGCTCCCCTCCGCCTCCCACTTCGCCAGCAGGTCGTTCTTCTCGTCGACGAAGGCCCGTTCGGAGATGACGTTGGTCCCGAAGTATTCGAATCCGACCCAACCGAGCAGACCGACCCCGGCAACCAACAACGCCACGCCGAGCACGGTCAGCACCGAGCGACCGCCCCGCTTCGGCGCCGTCGCCCGGCGCGGGGTCGGGTTGGGCGCCGAGGGCGCCGGTGGGCTGGTGACCGATCCGCTCACCCCGACATTCTGCCCGGTTGTGAACCAATCTGGTTCACCTCACCCGAACCGCCGGCGATCTAAACTCCTTTGGTGTGAGCTCCCCGCCGGGTTGGTACCCCGATCCCGGCGGTCAGCGCGGTGCCTTTCGCTACTGGGACGGATACGCATGGTCGGCCGTGACCCAGGGCGCGCCGCCCTCAGGCGGGTTGCCGAACGGTCCGCCGCAGCCGGCGGCCGCCGCGGCGTCGTCACGGCGGCGGACCGCCTGGATCATCGGTGGAATCGCCCTGCTGGTGGCGCTGGTGGTGGTCGCGGTGCTGGCCGTACGGCTGGTCGGGAGCGCCTTGGGCGGCGGTCCGTTCCTGCCGGGCGGCGACCCCTCGAGCGACGCGTGCCCGCCCGCCAACCCGGCGTCGCCCTCGCCACAGCCGGCGGACGGACGGGTACACGGAGGCCGCCTCTCCTATCCGACCCTCGGAACTCCGTGGCGCCCACCGGTGGCCGAGGACCGGGTTGCGTTCGGCCGCGGCGTCCTCCAGCAGTACGTCGAGGTCGAGAAGGGCGACTTCGGTCGCTTCAGCAGTTGGGGGGCGGCCGTTCTCGTCGGCGAACTGGTCGCCGGCGACGGGTTCTTCACGCCGAAGGACGGCGCCGCGATCGTCGTCAAGTGCGTCACCGGCACCTTCTATGGCGACACGGAAGTCACCCGAGACGATCAGAAGAACGCCGCCACCAAGGTCGACGGCCACGACGCGTGGATCATCGAGTCGAACCTCGGCTTCGACGTCCCGAACCTCCAGGCCAAGCACGAGCTGCTGATCGTGGTCATCGTCGACACCCGCGACGGCGCCGCCGGGCTCTTCTTCGCCTCCATCCCCGAGAACGCCCCAGAGTTGGTGGCTCCCGCCCGCCAGGCGCTCGCCAACCTGGGCGTGGACTGAGTGCGCACATGCGGCCCATCGGATGTGTGCCCGGTGGGCCGCTACTGCGCACTCAATGGTCGTTGTCCACAGATTGTTGCGAAAAGCCGCTCTGAGGCCGCGGCGGAGACTCATCTGGCTCGACGATGGGCGGATGCGCCGACCACTGCCCCAACCCCTCGCCGACCGACCCTTCGCCCTGTCCCGGGCCACGAGTCTCGGCGTAAGCCGCAAGATGCTGCGCGGTCAGGGGTTCCAGCGACTGCAGCGCGGTGTCTACGCGACCGCCGATCGGGAACCGACGTTCGGTGAACTCGTCGGCGCGGCGCTGTTGGTTCTCCCCCCAGATGCTGTCGCGGTCGGTGTCACGGGCCTGAGGCTGTACGGCGTCGACGTCGGCAGCCTTCGTCCTCTGAGGTTCGCCAGCTGCCATCCGTATCAAATCCGGCGTCGCGGCGTGGTGGTCAGCCGGGTGGATACCCTGCCGCCGCAACGCCGCGGTCGGCCGTTTCTGGCCACCCCGGAAAACTGTTTCGTGACGGCGGCCCAGACCCTGGACGTGCGGGAGCTGGTGATCGCCGGCGACTGGCTCGTCCGGCGCCAGCTGACATCACCCGCGGCGCTCCTGGCCGCCGCCGAGGACACCCGTGCTCGCGGCGCCCGACTCGCCCGACGCGCCGCCGGGCTGGTGCGCAAGCGGGTCGACTCCCCGCGCGAGTCGAGCCTGCGCATCTGCCTCGTCCTGGCCGGCCTGCCGACACCGGAGTGCAACCTCACCCTCGGCACCGATCAGTACCCGATCGGGACTGTCGACCTCGTCTACGAGGAGTTCAAGGTGCTCCTGGAGTACGAAGGCGACCAGCATCGCGTCGACCGAGGCCAGTGGAACATCGACATCGATCGCACCGAGGAGTTCACCGCCGAGGGCTACCTGGTCATCCGCGTCACAGCGCAGAGGATGCGCCGACCGCGGCAGCTGGTCGGCAAGGTGTTCCTCGCCCTGCGGCAACGCGGTTACCTCGGCCCCGAACCGAACTTCACCACCGAGTGGTGTGCCCTCTTCGAATCGAGTGCGCAGTAGCGGCCCATCGCATCGACGCCGAACGGGCCGCAACTGCGCACTGGGCGGATCCGACACTGCTCGCGCAAGCGCGTCGTGCGCTACCAGGGGTCGGGAGTCATCGTGTACTTGGTCTCCAGGTACTCACCGATGCCCTCGAAGCCGCCCTCGCGACCGACACCGGACTGCTTGACGCCGCCGAAGGGAGCGGCGGCGTTGGAGATGACGCCGACGTTGAGCCCCATCATCCCCGTGTCGAGCGCCTCGATCAGACGCTGGCCGCGGGCCAGGTCGGCGGTGTAGGCGTAGCTGACCAGGCCGTACTCGGTGTCGTTGGCGATGGCGACCGCCTCCTCCTCGGTCTCGAACGTGACCACGCTGACCACCGGTCCGAAGATCTCCTCGCGCAGGATGCGACTGCCGGGCTGGACGTCGGTGACCACGGTGGGCGCGAAGAAGGTTCCGTCGCCGTCGAGGGCGGTGCCGCCGATCCGCAACTTGGCCCCCCGCTCGACGGCGTTCCCGACCAGATCGACGGCCTTGTCGACCGCGTCGTCGTTGATCAGCGGTCCGATCTGTACCCCTTCCTCGGTGCCGCGGCCGATCTTCATCGCCGCCACCTTGGCGGTGATCTGCTCCGCGAACGGCTCGGCGACCGACGCGTGCACGATGAAGCGGTTGGCGGCCGTGCACGCCTGGCCGATGTTGCGGAACTTGGCCAGCATCGCGCCGGCGACCGCGGCGTCGAGGTCCGCATCCTCGAAGACCAGAAACGGCGCGTTGCCGCCGAGCTCCATCGACGTACGCAACACTCCTGCCGCGGACTGCCGGATCAACGTCCGGCCGACCTCCGTGGACCCGGTGAAGCTCAGCTTCCGCAGGCGTGGATCCGCGATGATCGGCTCCGACACCTCCCCGGACGACGTGGTGGTCACGACGTTGACCACCCCATCCGGCAGGCCGGCCTCGGCCAGCAGCTGCACCACGTAGAGGGTCGTCAGCGGAGTCAGCGCGGCCGGCTTGACCACGGCCGTGCAGCCGGCGGCCAGCGCAGGACCCAACTTACGGGTCGCCATGGCCAGCGGAAAGTTCCACGGCGTGATCAGGTAGCACGGTCCGACCGGGTGCCGCGACACGATCATGCGACCGGTGCCCTCCGGATTCACGCCGTAGCGCCCCGTGATCCGTACGGCCTCCTCGCTGAACCAACGCAGGAACTCACCGCCGTACGTGACCTCCGCCGCCGACTCCGCCAGCGGCTTGCCCATCTCCAGCGTCATCAGCAAAGCGATCTCGTCCTTGCGCTCCCGAACCAGCTCGAAGGTCCGGAGCAGGACCTCGGCGCGCTTCCGCGGCGGCGTCCGGGCCCAGCCGGGAGCGGCGCCCACCGCGGCGTCCAACGCGGCCCGGCCGTCCTCGGCGCCCGCGTCGGCGATCTCCTTGATCGTCTTCCCGGTCGCCGGGTCACCGACCTGGAACGTGCGGCCAGTCGCGGCGGCTTTCCACGTCCCGTTGATGAACAGCCCATCGGCGACGGACTCCAGTAGCTCGGTCTCAGTGGTCATAGTGACTAGGGTGGCCGATCATGACTGCGGACATAAGGGCGGCCTCGAAGTGGAAGGCCGATCGGGTCAAGTCGGCGACCACCACCATCTTCGCGGAGATGTCGGCCCTCGCCGTGGCCACGCAGTCGGTCAATCTGGGTCAGGGCTTTCCCGGACTACGACGGCCCGGACTTCATGCTGGCCGCCGCGCGAGCAGGCCATCGCGGACGGCGTGAACCAGTACCCGCCGGCCCGGGGCATCGCCCCGCTGCGGCAGGCGATCGTCGCGCACAGCGCCCGGTACTACGGCCTGGTCTACGACGCCGACTCCGAGGTCGTGGTGACCACCGGCGCCACCGAGGCCCTGGCCGCGGCGATCCTGGCCTTCGTCGAGCCGGGCGACGAGGTCATCGCGCTCGAGCCCTTCTACGACTCCTACGCCGCCTCGATCGACCTCGCGGGCGGCAGTCGCGTCGGCGTCGGACTGTTCGGGCCGGATTTCCGTCTGGACCTCGCCGAGCTGGAGCAGGCGATCACGCCGCGCACCAAGCTCTTGTTGATCAACTCCCCGCACAATCCCGACCGGCACCGTGCTGCGGGTCGAGCAATTGGCCCGGATCGCCGAGCTGGCCGTCCAGCACGATCTGCTGGTCGTCTGCGACGAGGTGTACGAGCACCTGGTCTTCGACGACGTCGGAGCATCGCCCGCTCGCCGTCTTCCCGGGCATGCGCGAGCGCACCATCCGCATCTCCTCGTCGGGCAAGACGTTCTCGGCGACCGGCTGGAAGATCGGCTGGGCGCTGGGGCCGGCGCAGTTGATCACCGAGCTGACCGCGGTCAAGCAGTTCTTGACCTACGTCTCCGGGGCCCCGTTCCAGCCCGCGGTGGCACGAGCGCTGGACGAGGGTGACGCCTGGATCGCCGCCGCCCGCAGCGAGCTCCAGGGCAAACGTGATCGGCTGGCCGACGGGCTGCGGCGGGTCGGGCTCGACCCGGTGATCCCGCAGGGGCACCTACTTCATGACCACCGACGTGGCGCCGCTCGGCTACTCGGACGGCATCACCTTCTGCCGCGAGCTGCCGCACCGCTGCGGGGTGGTGGCCATCCCCCACCAGGTCTTCTACGACCGGGTCGAGCACGGCAGGCCGTACGTCCGCTGGGCGTTCTGCAAGACCGACGCGGTGCTGGACGAGGGGCTACGCCGTCTGGAACGGCTGCGCTGACGGGGAAGCTGAGCGGGCCCGACCCCGCGCGCGGTACCACTGGCTCGCACCCGGGGTCCACAGGATCAGGCACGCCACGACGATGTAGAGGGCCGGCGCCAGCCACCAGATCAGGTTGTCCTGCAGCCACCACGCCGACCAGCCGAGGGCGAGCAGTCCGGTGATCGTCAGACTCCAGCGGGCCCAGGGTCGCGGCGCCAGCACCACGAAGCCCAGGAAGAACGGCGAGCAGCGGGATCCCGTACAGCGGCCAGGCCAGACCGTCGATCATGCTGTAGTGGAACCGATTCAGGAGGTGGAAGAGGCTGCCCTCACTGCCCTCCAACGCCAGATTGGCCGCACCGGCCGTCGCCACGAGCCACGCGAAGCTCAGTCCGCAGATCCACTGCAGCGACGCGGTCACCGTCATCGTGGCCGACATCGCCACCACCGCGGGTCGCTGGAGGATCAGCCAGCCGGGTGTGGGAGCCGGAGGCACCGGCATCGAGGTCGGGTACGGAGTCGAGTATTCAGTCGAGATGGAGCCGGCACACCCGTCGTGCCGGACGGCACGGGGTAGCTCGGGGGCTGGAACTGCGGCCCCGAGTACCCGTACGGCTGCGACATGCCCACAATGTAGTCCCGCTCGCACCCGCCAGGCGCCGATCAGTCGAAGCGGGCCTCGTAGTAGGTCTGAGTATCGGCCACGTCCACCTGACCGGTGCGATCCGCTGCAGCGCAGCCTCGGCCCGGCGCCCGAAACTGCACGGTCGAATCGTTGAACGCGCATACGTCGTAGGCGAGCACGCCACGGCTGGCGACGCAGGCGGCGGCCAGTTGCCGGACCACTCGTTCGAGAAGCCGGAACTGGCCCCGCTGCGGGGCCACCATCGCCATCCCGAGGTAGTAGATGGCGCCACGAGCCGCGTGCTCGGGATAGCGTGCCGCGAAGAAGTCGGGACTCACCCAGGTGACCGCCTCCAGATCGTTGGTCACCGTGGCCAGCGCTACCGGCTCGTCCTCCGAACGCCACACCGTGTACTTCACGATGCGCAGATCGCTCATCTCGTCGAGGAACTCTCTCCGCGTGAGGACGTGCCGGGCCGCCGCCCGGGTGCGCAACGGCGCAGAAGCACTCGAGATAGACGTCGTACAGCCGCTCGGCTCGGCTGCCCGTGATGATCCGGTCGACCTCGACGGGCCAGAGTCGTGCGCGCTGTCTGGCCATCGTCGCTCCGAGCCTCAAGGGACGCCGCCATCGCTCCAAGAGACGCACCGGTAGCTGGCCAGCACGATGGCGCATACCGGGTGCGTCTCGCAGACGATCGAACTGAGCATCGTGCCGTGAGTTCGATAGCCAGGTGCGCGGCTCGCGATCATGTCGTCCATCGTGTGGTGCAGTTCCCGCTCCACGTCGCGCTCGGACCATCCGCTGTGCTCGGCGAAGAGCCCCGCACCCGAGCCGCTTTCGTGCTGGGCCCACGTAACGCCGGCCCACGCGGCCTCGCCCGGGGTACTCGAGTACGCGTCGGAGTAGACGCAGTAGAGGAGGTCACCGTGTCCGCCGCGGATCTGATGAGTGGAATCGGTCTCCAAGACCACCGATTTGGGCGGGATCACCGAACTGAGGCGAACGAGGTTGAAGTCGGCCACGCCGGCGGACCGCAACGCCTGATCAAAGGCGGCAAGTCGGGTGGGCCCGGTGCCCACCCCTCGGCTGACGCGAATGGTCAGCGTCGATTCGAGTGGGCTGGATTCCACGTGCGTCGATTCGCGTTGCCGGATGGCCGGTTCACGAGCGGGCGGTCGGCTCACTCTGGTGGTCATGAGCATCTTCCTTCCGTGGTCGGCGGCTTGCAGGATCTTGCAGATGAGGGCGACGCCAGGATCCTCGAGCGCGGTCGTCGACATGAGACGCCTCAGTGGGTCGGCGCCTCGATCAGCTGAGGCCTGTCCGACCGATTCAGCGACGATCGCCCGAGGGAGAGTGAACTTGAAGCTTGCCCCGCCATAGGGGTTGTTCTCGGCCCAGATCCGGCCACTGAGCCGCTCGACGATGCTCCGGCTGATGGCCAGACCCAAACCCGTTCCACCCCGGTCGCGGGCGTCGGAGGAGTCGACCTGCTCGAAGCGCCGGAAGATCGACGTCAGCTTGTCCGGAGGAATGCCGCGGCCGTGTCCCGGACCACGAACTCGACGAACGACCCCACCGCCTCGGTGTGGATGCTCACCGTCGAGCCGGGCGGCGAGAACTTGACGGCGTTGTCCACCAGATTGATCAGGGTCTGCTCGATGCGATCGCTGTCGGCGAGGATCGCGACCCTCGGTCGCACCGACCTCGATGGTGATCCCGACCCGGTCGGCCAGGACTTGCACCTGAGCCACGGCCGACTCGATGACGTCGCTCGCCGGAGTGCTCACCGACGTTCATCGGCATCACCCCGGAATGGATGCGTTCGACGTCGAGGATGTCGTTGATCAACCGGCCCAACCGGATCGAGCCTTCCGAGGCGATCGTCACCATCCGCTGAGCTGCCGGAGTCAAGCGGACCGAGCGTTCCGGAATCGACGAGCCCGAGAGCACCGCGGATGGAGGTCAACGGAGTACGCAGCTCGTGGCTGACGATCGAGACGAACTCGTTCTTCAGCCGGTCCACCTCTTGGCGCTGGGTGATGTCCCGGAACACGACGACGGCTCCGATCGGTTGACCCTCGTCGGTGGTCGGTGACGCGGTGACCTCAACGGGAACGGCGCGGCCGTCGGTCCGTACGTAGCTGTCCTCCTCGGCGTTGGTCACGACGCCGCGGACGATCGCTTCGCTGATGTAGCACGAATGTTCGGGAAATGGCTCACCGCTCGGCTGTTCGGCGTGGAAGGAGCGGTGAGCGTTGACTCCGATCAGCGCAGCCGGTGTGTAGCCGAGGGTTCGGGCGGCAACCGGATTGACGAAGGTGATCTGCCCCGCCCGATCGACGCCGTAGATCCCGTCGGCGACCGAGTTGACCAGGAGATCGGTGCGCTGGGTGAGTTCTCGAAGGTCGCGACTTCGCTCGATCACGCGTTGCTCGAGCCCTCGCCGCAGTCGTTCGTTGTCGATGATGAGGGTCACCTGCCGGGCGACCACGCCGGTCAGCACCAGGAACCACAACATCGCGGAGACGGTGCTGAGGGCGTTGGTCTGGTCCAGGCGCAGGCTGGCCGCAGCCCCGACGAAGAACACCGTGAACATGAAGGTGGTGCCGGCGACCGCCGAGCCCTCGCGGTGGTGGTCGACGCGTTTCCCGCTGCCGCTGGACGCACTTCGGACGGCCAGGGCCATCATCATGTAGCCGGCGATCCAGCCGATGTCGACGATGGTGCCGAAGGCGAAGGGCCCGGAAACCGTGACGATCGCCGAGGCGAAGTCGGAGATGCTGAACAGGGCGAAGCCGATGCTCACCAAGCCCAGGAAGTCGCCGTCCGCGGTGGTGCGCCGTAGGAACAACAGCAGAGCGGTGGTGGCGATGACGATGTCGATCACCGGCACCAGGAGCGGCAATGCGCGACTGGCGATGTCCCCGTCGGGTCCGACGATCTGCGGAAAGAGTGTGACGCTGGCGAAGAAGAGCAGTGATCCACCGATGACCACGCCGTCCATGACGATCCGTGCGATCTCGGCGGGTCGCCGAGGCTCCGACGGAAAGGCGATCGTGCCCAAGACGCACGAGGAGGAGGGCCAGGAGCAGACAGACGTCGGCTGGAGACGACCCCGGCCCGGGCCCATCGACGTGCCGGCCACCAGCAGCCACAGATTGCCGACCGTGCCGATCGCCGCTGCGAAACCGAACAGCCGCCACGCCCGAGTTCGGCGTTGTTCGACCGAGCGCTTGGCCTGGTAATGGCAAGCCGCGGCCGTCGCCACGCCGCCGACCAGCAGTCCCAACGCGCTAGCCGCCAGATGGACTGCAGGCGGGAACGGACTGATCAACACCAACGAGATGAGCAGGACAAACGCTCCCGCTCCCAACCACAAGAATCGTAGTCGCCAAGCCCCCGGCCCTTGGGGACTTGGAAGTCCCGACATGGTGGCTGACGGTATCAAACGACCCAAGTCAGATCTGATTTCCGAACCGGACGAGCCGCTCTGGTGGCGGTGAGGGCTGCGCGTCGGTGTCGGTGAACCCGGTGAGGTCGTCGCTGAGCTGGGCCAGGCGTGAGCCTGCGATCACCCGGTACGGGTACGGCGAGCTGCCCGCCCGTTGCGCGAAATCGATCACCGGCAGTGCGGCGGCGCTGCCGATCACCAGGATGTTCCCGAACCGACGCCGCTTGAGGGTGGACGGCTCGGCGGCCAACAGCGAGTGCTCGAAGACCGACGCGTACGCCGGCCAGGACGCGGCGGCCGTAGGTGGACGGTCCCCGATCGGTGAGGTTGATGACGACCACACCGTGTGGAGCGAGGGCGCGGCGGGCGTCGGCCAGGAACTCGACCGTGGTCAGCTCAGGCGGGACCTGGGCACCCGACGAAGGCGTCGACGATGATCACGTCGACGCGTCCGTCCGGGAGGCTCGCCATTCCGGCCCGGCCGTCGACAGGGCGTACTCTGATCCCGCTGCGCCGAGGCAGCGGCAGATGCCGGCGCACGAAGGCGGTCAGCTCCGCGTCCGGCTCGAACACGATCTGCGACGATCGGGGCCGGGAGGCGGCCACGTAGCGCGGCAGAGTCAGCGCTCCTCCGCCGACGTGGACCACCCGCAGCGGTTGCCGTGTGGCTCGCCCAGCACGTCGATCAGATCGGCGATCCGTTGCACGTAGTCGAACTCGAGCCGCAGCGGATCGTCGAGATCGACGTAGGACTGATCGGTCCCGTCGATCCGAGCGGTGAAGGCGGCCGGGTAGGCGAGATCGCGGATCAGTCGGGTCCCCGGCCGGAGTTCGTCGTTCACGGCGGCGACATTGCCGAGGACCGTGAGAGCCGGCCGGGATGACCCGGCCGGCTCTCGCTGGTTCGGTTCAGCGGATGGCGGCGTGTCCGCTGAGCCTCCAGTGACACCTTGGCTGCCCTGGATTGAGGCCGCCGGCTGCCGTCCTCGAAGAACCCCGACTTGGACAAGCCCAGCGTCAAGATGGCGTGCGCCGCCGCATCGCCCATCTCGAACAGGGCCTTCGTGCTCAGGTTGTTGATGTGTCGCAGGCCTGGTGGTAGCACGGGTCGTAGGCGACGCCCGCCGTCCCGCCGTAGATGGCGGCCTGCTGCCGCGGTCTTGATGCCCTCGGCGCCGGTGAACAGACCACCGGCCGGGATGCCGACCGCGATGAACGGCCCGTAGTCGGAGCGACCGTCGAACGCGGTCGGCTCACTGGCCAGGCCCTGGCTGGCGAAGTAGCTCGGTGAAGAGTCTGCTCGATCTGCGCCGACCCGGGCGGGCCAGCCGGACCGTCACCGGAGCCGTCACCGTCGTAGACGAACCGGACGTAGTTGGGCGAGCCCACCATGTCGAAGTTCAGGTTGGCGTAGTGCCGTGCCAGCTGGTTGTCGTTCAGGTTGCCCGACGTAGTACTCCGAACCGAGCAGCCCGTTCTCCTCCGCACCCCAGAACGCGAACCGCACCCGCCGTTGCAGCCGGTCGGTGTAGCCCAGTTCGGCCATCTCCTCGGCGATCTCCAGGATCGTCGAGCTGCCGCTGCCGTTGTCGTTGATGCCGGGACCCTCGACCACCGAGTCAAGGTGAGCGCCGACCACGACGACCTCGTCCTTCTTGCCGCGCGGCGAGTCGGCGATGATGTTCTCGGTCTCGGCCTCGAGATCGGTCTCGGTCGAGGTCGTCGACGTTGACCGTCGTCAGGCCTGCTTGCACGTTCCTGTACAGCTCGGCGCCGTCGGCGTAGCTGATGCCGACCACCGGGATGTCTGACGGGAGCGCCGAGGGTCACCGTGCCCAATTGCGCCGGACCGCTCCGGGGTGTTGCCCTCGTTGAAGATGATGACCGCGTCGTAGCCGGCGGCGACCGCGTTCGTCGACCTTGATCCGGAAGGTGCATGTACCACGCTGGATCAAGAGCCACGGCCGACGCCGGTCGGAGCGGCCGGGAAGTCACCGGCCTCGCAGCCCGCGGTGCTGCCGCCGGGGATGGCCCGGTGGGCGGCACCAGGTTGTCGTTCACCGAGAACGACTGCCCGGTGACGTCGCCGCTGCCGGAGTACTCGAGCGTGCTCGGTCGCGTACGTCTGTCGGGATCGGCGTCGAGCCTGCGTCAGGCTCGCCGGGCCAGCTCCCGGAAGAACGGGAAGGTGAAGGTCTGCCGCCGCACGGCGTAGCCGGCGCGCTCGAGGCGGTCCACCACGTAGTCGGCGGAGGCGTCGTATCCCGGAGTTCCGGAGGCACGGGTGCCGCCGTTGTCGTTCGCGATGCGCTGGAAGGCTCGCTCGTGCTGCAGGATGCCGTTGACCGTCACGGCGTTCCTGAGAGCGTCGGGTATTCACCTCGTCGAGGGCGGCGGTAGCCGTCCCGGGCTGACCAACACCGCCGCGGCGAGGCTCATGGCCATCGCCCCCGTCAGTAGTTTGCGCATCGCACTCCCTTGTTGTGGTGGAGCTGCCCGATTGGGCAACCCTCTCTTCCTACCTGAGGGCCCTGGGCCGAAGTCAAGAGGGGCGGGCTTCAGATGCCGGCAATTCGGTCGGCGGGCGGAGCAACCGGCGAGTTCTCCCCGCCGAGATACGCCGTGAACGCAGCAAGGTCGTCGCCGCCGCCCGACCCGGTTGGTGCCTTCGGTGAACACCGTGAAGGCAGTCGCCGCCGTCGGCCAGGAAGTTGTTGGTGACGATTCGGTAGGTAGCGGTCGGATTCAGCACCGTGCCGTTCAGCGCGATGGTGGCCGGATCGATCCGGTCGCCGAAGGCGCCCGCTGGGTTGTAGCTGAAGGAGAACCCCTCCGAGACGCCGAGGATGAGGACCTCGCGACCGCCGGCCCGGTCGTCGATGGCCTGTTGCTCCAGCAGTCGCTCGATCTGCGCACCGGTGAGGTCCATGGTGACCAGCAGGTTGCCGAACGGCTGCACGGCGAAGGCCTCGCCGTAGGTGACCTGACCCGGCTGCTCCCCGCCGGAGATCTGAGCGAAGGTCAGATCGGCCCGTACTCCCCCGGGGTTCATCAACGCGATCTGGGCGCCACCATTGGCCGGGTCCGAGGTCGCCGCGAGTTGGGCGTCGGCGATGAGATTGGCCAGCGGTCCTTCGGTGTCCCGGTTGGGCGATCGAGTGATGTCGGCGGTGATGCGAGCCGACCACCTCGTTGGCGATCGGGGCCGACGCGGCGTTCCAGCGGTTGACGATCTCGGTCTGCACCGGATCGGCCGTGGTTCGGGTGACCAGGTGGTTCGTCGACGTCGTCCGATCGCGCCGTACGTCGCCGTTGCGCGGGTTGATGGTCAGGGTGGTCTCGGTGACGACCCGGCCGAAGGACGACGCCGAGGTGACCATCCGCTTCCGCCCGTTGGGGTCAGCGGATGTTGCACACGTACGGCTGGTGGGTGTGACCGGTGACGACGAGGTCGATCTCCGGGTGCAGGTTCTCGGCGATGTCGACGATCGGGCCGGAGATGCCGACGCACTGCTGGTACGTGCCGGTCTGGAGGCCGCCCTCGTGCAGCAGCACGATGATCGTCTGCACGCCGCGCCGGCGCAGTTCGCGGGCGGCCCGGTTGGCGGTCTCGACCTCGTCGCGGAACTCGATGCCCTGGATGCCGGACTGGGCGACCAGGGTGGGCGTCGCCTCCAGGGTCATGCCGATGTAGCCGACCTTGACCCCACGTACCCGCTTGATCGTCGTACCGGGCAGGATCGTCCGTCCGCTGCGCTCCCGGACCACGTTGGCGGCCAGCCAGGGGAAGTCGGCGCCGGGATAGCCGCCGGGTCCCCACGGCGCGTAGCAGCCTGTCCATCGGGATGGCAGCCGCCCGCGCTGCATCCGCAGCAGCTCGGTGACGCCCTCGTCGAACTCGTGGTTGCCCACGCTGGAGACGTCGAGGTCCATCGCGTTGAGCGACTCGACCGCTGGCTCGTCGTGGAACAACCCGGACAGGAACGGGGTGCCGCCGATCAGGTCACCGGCGGCGACGGTGTGCGAGTAGCGGGCCTTGCCGCGGAGTCCGTTCAGGGTCGACGCGAGGTACTCGGCGCCGCCGACCGGGGTGCCACTCGGATCGAGCGTCGCGCCGAGCGTGGCGTCGGTGCCCGCTCGGCGGCTGCAGGTGACCGTGGAAGTCGTTGAACGACAGCACCTGCAGCTCGATGTCTCTCGGCCACCAGGGTCGGGCCTCGGCGGTGCCGCTCAGGCCGAGCGAGGTGAGGCACAGGGCGGCGGCAGCGGTGACGGCGGCGAAGCGACGGCTCAGGCGCATGAGAACTCCCCGGGAAGGTCAGACGGCCCAGTCACCGTAACTCCGGTGCCCTGGGCCTGTCGAAGGGTGCCCTGGGCCTGTCGAAGGGTGCCCTGAGCCTGTCGAAGGGTGCCCTGAGCCTGCGGAAGGGTCTACCGGCTCAGGGCACCTACTGACCTCGAGGTCAGCTCAGTTCGAAGCCGAACTGCGCGTACTCCTCCGGCTGGCCTTTGACGCCGGCCGTATCCAGGTGCAGGGTCCGGCTGCCCGCCGCCCGCGGACCGCCGGTGGTGGCGGCCAGCTGATTGATCAATCCGGTGGCACGGACGCCGTCGACGACCTGACTATCGGCACCGATGATCAGGTTGGGCAGCGCCCCGCTCTGGACAGCGGCCACCGCCATCGTGCCGCCGAAGCTGTGCGGGCCGGGTGCGCCGCCGATGTCCGGCGTGGCCTGCGTGAAGATCGTGCTGCCGGTACCGGTCAGGCCGGAGGACCCACCCTTGAGGACGGTCACCGAGCCGGTGTACTCGTTGTCCTCGGGCGCACCGATCGCAAGGTCGTCGTAGATGTCGCCGCGCAGAGGACCGGCGGCCAGTGACTTGCCGAAACCGTCGCCGGGAGCAGCGGTGCCGGGGATGCCCGACCGAGTTCTGGGTGAACAGCTGCCGCCCGCTCGCCGTGAGTCCGTTCGCCGAGCCCAGTAGCACGATCACCTCGCCGTATCCGTACTCCTCGTCGCACTCCAGGCAGCCGCGCCCCGGAGCGCCGAGCGCCAGGTCGGCGTACTGATCAGAGTTGAACGTGCCGGCCGCGGCGCTCACGCCGAAATCGTCCTCGGGCCGGCTCTGACCGTGCCCCTGGGCGGCCTGCTGGGTGATCGCGGTCCCGGTGTACCCGGACGGGCCGCGTTCGACGACCTGCACCGCAGCGAGGCGGTCGCGGTACGCCGACGCAAGACTCACGATCGCGAGCTGATCCACGCCGTTGCCATTGAAGTCGCCGGCCGAAAGGGTTGAGCCGAAGTAGTCGTTCGGCGCGGCATTACCCGGGATTCCGGGCGTGCTCCGCGTCAGCAGGTCGGCGCCGGTCCCGGCGTTGAGCCCGCCCTCTTCGTTGCCGTAGACGACGGCCACTCCGCCGGACTCGACGTGACCGTCGACCACCAGTTCCGGGGCGGCGACGGCCAGGTCGTCGACCGAGTCGTGGTTGAAGTCCCCGATCTCGAGTTCGGCGCCGAATCGGCCGTTGACGCTGGGTCGGCCGAACAGGTCGGCGAACGACAACCGCTGGGCGCTCGTCGCGGCCAATCCTTGCGGCGAGCCGTACAAGATCGTGAGTGCGCCCACACCCGAGTCCTCGCCCGGCGAGCCGACGGCCAGATCGGCGCAGCCGTCGACGTCGAAGTCGCCGAAGACGGTGGCCGCGCCGAACTCATCGCCGGGCTCGGGCGTACCGGGAACCAGCGGCGTGCTCTGATCGATGAACTGGTCGTCCCGCGCGGCGCCGGTGGCGTCGGTGACGAGGCCGCCGGACGTGCCGTAGAACAGGTGGACGGCGCCGCTCAGGCCGCCGCGACCGATCTGGGTGACCGCGACTTCGCCGCGGTTGTCACCGTTGACGTCGCCGCGGATCGACGAGCCGGTGCAGCCGCGTGCGGCGGCCGCCGGGAGGGTGGTGGTGGCGGCCAGGCCGCCTGCCAGCAGGAGGCTGGCGCCGAGGGCGAGTGAACGCCGGAATCTGGTGGTAGTCATCCTCCGACGGTGGCAGTGCCGCGCGGCCACGAACATGATCTCCGGTGAAGACAACCCCAGATCGATACCCGGCTCATGCGAATACCGTCTCGGCCGTTTCATTACCACAACGGCTGACAACCGGGTACGACCGACACGCATACACGAGGTCACGCTTCGGCTGCGGTTGCGCCCGTGGGGTATCAGGAGCCGAGGCGTTCACCTCGTCCCGGGCTCCGCTCAGGCGGGGACGGGCTGCGGGGTGGCGATGACCAGCCCGTCGCTGCTCTCGTCGACGTCGAAGGTGACGACCGCACCCTCGGCGATCTCCCCGGACAGCACCTTGCGAGCCAGCTGATCTTCGATGCTGGTCTGGATGAGTCGCCGCAACGGCCGGGCACCGTAAACCGGGTCGAAGCCGGTCACGGCCAACCACTCCTTGGCAGCCGGAGTGGCCTCGACGGCGATCCGGCGATCGGCCAGTCGGGCGTTCAATCGACGGAGTCCGATCTCGACGATCCGGGCCAGTTCCTCGGTGCCCAGCGGCTCGAACAGGACCACCTCGTCCAGCCGATTCAGGAACTCCGGCTTGAAGGAGCTGCGGACGACGCCCATGACCGCCTTGCGCTTCGTCTCGGCGTCCAGCGTCTGGTCGGCCAGGAACTGGGAGCCCAGATTCGAGGTCAAGATCAACAACACGTTGCGGAAGTCGACCGTACGGCCCTGGCCGTCGGTCAGCCGGCCGTCGTCGAGCACCTGCAGCAGGATGTCGAAGACCTCGCTGTGGGCCTTCTCGACCTCGTCGAGCAGCACGACCGCGTACGGGCGGCGGCGGACCGCCTCGGTGAGCTGACCACCCTCCTCGTACCCGATGTAGCCGGGCGGGGCACCCACCAGGCGGGCCACCGAGTGCTTCTCGGAGTACTCGCTCATGTCGATCCGCACCATGGCGTGCTCATCGTCGAAGAGGAACTCCGCCAGCGCCTTGGCCAGCTCGGTCTTCCCAACGCCGGTCGGACCGAGGAACAAGAAGGAGCCGGTCGGCCGGTTGGGGTCGGAGATGCCGGCCCGCGAGCGACGGACGGCGTCGGACACGGCTCGTACGGCCTTCGCCTGCCCGATGAGGCGATCGCCGATTCGTGACTCCATGGCGAGGAGCTTCTCGCTCTCGCCCTGCAGGAGCCGGCCGACCGGGATGCCGGTCCAGTTCGACACGACCTCGGCGATGTCGTTGGGGCCGACCTCTTCCGACACCATGGACGGCAACTGGCTCTCGGCCTCGTCGGCCTTCTCCAGTTCCTTCTCCAGCGCCGGGATCTGCCCGTAGCTGATCTCGCTGGCCCGGACCAGGTCACCCTCGCGCAGCGCACGGTCGGCGGCGATCCGGAGTTCGTCGATCTGGCTCTTCAGGTCGCCTACCCGGTTGAGACCCTGCTTCTCGGCCTCCCACCGGGATTCCAGGGCGCGCAACTCCTCCTGGGTGTCGGCGAGCTCGGCCCTGAGGCGGGCCAGCCGCTCCTGGCTGCCCGGGTCGTGCTCCTTCTCGAGCGCGAGCTGCTGCATGGTCATCCGGTCGACGGTACGGCGGAGCTGGTCGATCTCCTCGGGCGAGGAGTCGATCTCCATCCGCAGCCGCGAGGCGGCCTCGTCGATCAGGTCGATCGCCTTGTCCGGCAGCTGCCGGGACGTGATGTAGCGCTGCGAGAGGCTGGCGGCGGCGACCAGGGCGGCGTCGGTGATGGCGACCTTGTGGTGCGCCTCGTAGCGTTCGCGCAGGCCGCGCAGGATGGCGATGGTGTCCTCGACACTCGGCTCGCCGACGAAGACCTGCTGGAAGCGGCGCTCGAGCGCGGGATCCTTCTCGATCCGCTCGCGGTACTCGTCCAACGTCGTCGCGCCGATCATCCGGAGCTCGCCGCGGGCCAGCATCGGCTTCAGCATGTTGCCGGCGTCCATGGACGAGTCGCCGGTCGCGCCGGCACCGACCACGGTGTGCAGTTCGTCGATGAAGGTGACGACCTGACCCTCGGCGTCACGGATCTCGGCGAGGACGGCCTTCAGCCGCTCCTCGAACTCGCCGCGGTACTTCGCGCCCGCGACCATGCTGGGCAGGTCGAGCGAGATGAGCCGGCGGTCTTTGAGGGAGTCGGGGACGTCGCCGGCGACCAGCCGCTGGGCCAAGCCCTCGACGACGGCGGTCTTGCCGACGCCGGGCTCGCCGATGAGGACGGGATTGTTCTTCGTACGGCGTGCCAGCACCTGCACCACCCGACGAATCTCGGTGTCGCGACCGATGACCGGGTCCAGCTTGCCGTCGCGGGCCATGGCGGTGAGGTCGACGCCGTACTGGTCGAGGGCCGAAGAGGTGCCCTCGGCCTCCGGGCTGGTGACCCGCTTCGAGCCGCGCGACTCGTTGAACTTGCGGGTCAGGTCGGAGTGGCCGACCTTGAGGTCGACGAGAATCTTCCGGGCATCCGAATGCACGGCGGCCAGCGCGATCAGCAGGTGCTCGGTCGCGACGTAGCTGTCGCCGAGCTGTTCGGCGCGGTTCTCCGCATCGGCCAGCACCCGGGCGAAGGAGGCCGACAGGGCCGGCTGGCTGACGGAGTTGCCGCTGGCCGACGGGAGCTTGGCAATGGCTCCCTGTGCGGCGGCGTCGACCACCGCCGGATCGGCGCCGACGGCAGTCAGCAACGGCGCCGCCGTGTTGCCCGGCACCATGAGGAGCGCGTGCAGCAGGTGCGACGGCTCGGCGTGGGGGTTGCCGTTGGTCAGCGCGTTGCGCAGTGCCGCCGAGACGGCGTCGCGGCTTTTCGTCGTCAGCTTTTCGGTGTTCATCCAGTGGTCCTTCTGTGGTCCGGATCAGAGTTGAGTCTACTCCACTCAACTTTGCTGGCTTGTCCGGTATTCCACCCAATCGACCCCGACGGCCATAATCAGACGATGGGCGGCGAGGAGCGGGAAGGCGTCACCTTCACCCACCTCGACCAGGAGCTGTTCGACGGTGCCGGTGCGGCCAAGCGCGATCTGGTGGACTACTTGGACGCGATCTCGGAGCGGATCCTGCCGGGACTGCGCGACCGTCCGCTGTCGGTGATCCGGGTTCGTCCCGGGCAACCGGCGTTCATGCAGAAGAACCTGCCGAAGTACACCCCCGAGTGGGTGGAACGGGTCTCGATCTGGGCCGAGGCGTCAAAGCGCGAGGTTTCGTACCCGCTGGCCGACGACCGGCGGACGCTGCTGTGGTTCGCGAATCAGCGGGCGGTGGAGTACCACGTGACGCTCTTCCGCGTGGGGCACTGGGATGAGCCCGACTACCTCGTCATGGACCTCGACCCTCCCGAGGGTGCCGGCTTCACGGTCGCGGCCCGAGCGGCCGCCCTGGTCCGGACGACTCTGACCGAGGCAGGCATGAACGGAGCGGTGAAGACGAGCGGGGCCAAGGGTCTTCACGTGTTCGTGCCGTTGGCCGTCGGCACGCGGCCGGAGGACGTGGCCGCCGCCACCCGGGCGATCGCCGCTCGGGCCGAGCGCCTCGACCCCGAGCTGGCCACCACCGCCTTCGTGAAGGAGGAGCGGCACGGAAAGGTGTTCCTCGATTCGACGCGGGCCGGCGGGGCGACCGTGGTCGCGGCCTACAGTCCGCGCGTGCGACCGGGGACACCGGTGTCGTTCCCGCTCGGCTGGGACGACCTCGAGAACGTCACGCCGGCCGACTTCACCATCCGCAATGCAACGGATCGGCTCGGCGATCGAGATCCCTGGGCCGAGTCGCTGCCCGAGCCTCAGACGCTCCCGGCCGACCTCGTCGCCGAGGGGCACGACGATCCCCATTGCCCGCGTCCAGGCCATGCACGAGGGCAAGCGCCGCGCCCGCGCCCGGCGCGAGTGAGCGCAGCGGTGAGCTACGAACGATGGTTCTCGAATATCGCCTCGACCGAGACAGGCCACGAGACGGCTGCGACTCGCTCACCCAAGTGACCGATGCAGGCAGTGATCCTTCCGGCACCGGATCTCCTCGGCGATGCCCGTCCCTGAGCCAGCGAACCCAACCGCATCTTGAGCGAGTGCCCGTGAGACCGTCGGAGAATCCGCAACGCAGCAGCCCAAGCACCGAGGAGGCTTCCATGAGCGAGTCGAGCTATGAGTCCGGCGATCTGACCGAGGGGGCGACGGTCGAAGGCGAGGAAGACACCGAGGACTCCTACGCCGCCGACCGGGACGCGGGATTCAGCGAGGGCAGCGAGGCCGCGGCCCGCGCGGAGGACAGCGTCGTAGTCAACCCGGACTACGACGACACCACGCTCGACAATGCGTCGACCACGACCTCGACCGCCGGGGGCACCGACGCGGACTCGGCGTTCGTCGATGACGACACAAGCGCTCCTGAGTAGTGCGGCCTGACCATCCCTCCCCAATCCGCGGGATGACCCCAGGCACTCCGCGCCGGACCTCAACGTCGCTCGGGTTCGTAGGCGTAGCTCGATCTGCAGATCGAGCTACGCCTACGAAATCGAGCGACGTTGGGGTTCAGGGTGCCGGTGAGCCGTCGTCGAGGAGCACCAGGAGCCAGTTCGGACGTCGTACGTGCGCTCCGGCACCCTCCACCTCGGCCGCCAGCGCCCGATCGGCGGTGACGACTTCGCAGGAAGCGCCGGAGGCGATCGCCTCGCGGGCGAGCCGGGCGATGGTCGTGTCGCCATCCCGCTCGGCGTGCACGGTCTCCACCTGAGCGTCCCGCCCGGCGGGGACACCCGCTCGCGCCTGGCCCTCGAGGACGAGCAGCACGCTGTCGTACGGAAGCCCGCGGGACACCAGCCGAGCATGGAGCCGACCAGCCGCCCCAGGGCGGTCGCGCCACCAACCGTCGGGCCGGGAGCCCACGACGTTGGCCCCGTCGACTATGAGCACGGAAGCCATCGGCGCCTCAGGAGGTGATGGCGCGGGGCGTACGGCGGGCGGTGAAGCCGCCGAGATGGACGCTGCCGGCCGGATCGGCGGTGAAGAACCGGGAGCCGGGCGGCGCGGCGCGGATGGCGGCGAGCAACTGGGACACCTCGTTCAGGTGTCCACGCAGTTCGTCGATCTCGTCCTGCATCCGCAGGATTCGCCGGATGCCCTCGAGGTTGATGCCTTCGTCCTGGGAGAGCCGCTGAATCAGCCGGAGTCGGGCGATGTCGTGCGCCGAATAGCGCCGACCGCGCTTGGCCGTCCGGCGCGGCGAGACGAGACCCATGCGGTCGTACGTCCGCAGGGTCTGCGGATGCATCCCGGCCAGATGGGCGGCGACCGAGATCACGAAGACCGGCGCGTCGGAGTCGATCCGGTCCGGGAGAGAGGAGGCTGCCACTGACATCGTCCTCAGCTTCCGGCGAACAGCTTGGCCCGCGGGTTCACCCGGCCCATCGCTTGGGCGTACGAATCGAGGGCCTGCCGCGCCTCGTCACTCAGCGCCTCCGGCACCACGACCTCCACCGACACCAGCAGATCACCGGTAGTGCCGTCCCGCTTGGAGACACCCTTGCCCCGGACGCGGAAAGTGCGGCCGTTCGGTGTCCCGGCCGGGATCTTGAGCCGGACTGACGGGCCGGACAGGGTCGGGATCTCGATCTCCGCGCCGAGCGCCGCCTCGTGGAAGGTGACCGGTGCGGTCAGGGTCAGGTTGTCGCCTGTGCGCCCGAAGATCGCGTGCGGACGAACGTGGACGACGACGTAGAGGTCGCCGGCGGCGCCGCCGTTCTCGCCGGCGCCGCCCTTGCCCTTCAGGCGGATCCGCTGCCCGTCGGTCACGCCGGCCGGAATCCGGACCTGCATGGTCTTCGTGGAACGCCCGCGGCCGGAGCCGTGGCAGACCGGACACGGATCGTCGACGACCATCCCGCGGCCTCGGCACTCGCGGCACGGCTCGGTCACGGCAAAGACGCCGCCGGAGGTCGAGGTCTGCATGCCGCTGCCCTGACACACCGGGCAGACGTGCGGCACGGTGCCGGCCTTGGCGCCGGTGCCGTGACACGTCGCGCACGCCGAGTCCGACACCATCTGCATGCCGACGGTGACGCCGGCGATGGCGTCATTGAAGTCGACGGTCACCTCGCCCTCGACGTCGCTACCCCGGCGGGGACCTCGCGAGGTCGAGAACCGGGTGGAGGTGCGGTTGCCCGCGGAGTTGAACAGCCCGCCGAAGAGGTCACCGAGTCCGGTGTCCCCGGCGTTGCGGAACAGGTCGTCCATCGACGGTCCGGACTGGCCGCCGCCGCCGCCCGGGAAGCGGAATCCGCCAGCGCCGAACAGCCGCCGGGCCTCGTCGTACTCCTTGCGCTTGGCGTCGCTGGACAGCACGTCGTTGGCCTCGGAGACCTCCTTGAAGCGCCGCTCCGCCTCCGGGTTACCCGGATTCTGGTCGGGATGGTTCTCCCGGGCCAGCTTCCGGTAGGCCTTCTTGATCTCCTCGGGCTTGGCGTCCTTGGAGACACCGAGGACCTTGTAGTAGTCCTTCTCGATCCAGTCCTTGGTACTCATCTGCGCCTCCCCTCCGGATCTGTGTGACGAATCGTGTTGGGTACTCGAGCCCTATTCGTCACGTTCTGATTGATCGTCCTGCTCCGGCCGTTCAACAGGCTCCGCGGCCGGTTCGGCCGGGTCGGCCACGGCGACCCTGGCGGGCCGCAGGATCCGGTCCCCGACGCGGTAGCCGGGCTGCAGGATCTCCACGCAGGTGGGACCGTCGATCCCCTCGACGAGAGAGTGCAGCAGCGCCTCGTGGATGTGCGGGTCGAACGGATCACCCTTCGTCCCGTACGTCTCCAGGCCGTGCTTGCCGGTGATCCGCTCGACCTCGTCGGCCACCGCCTTGAAACCTCCGGTGAGTTCACCGTGATCCCGCGCCGAGCGGATGTCGTCCAGCACGTTGAGCAGGTCCTTGAGCATTCCCTCGATGGTGGCCTTGCGAATCAGGTCACGGTCACGATCGACGCGGCGCTTGTAGTTCACGTACTCGGCCTGGAGCCGCTGAAGATCAGCGGTCCGTTCGGCCAACTGCGCCTTCGCCTCGATCACCTCACCGGCTTCGACCTGTTCGGTCGTCTTGTCGGCAGGAATGTCGTTCCCCTCCTCCGGAGCGGGAGCCGCAGCACGCTGCGGCTCCCGAACCTGGTACGTCTTGGGGTCGATCCGGCGGTTGTCCCGGATGATCGGCCCCTGCTCTTCGCCCTGCTCTCGACTGCGTTCTGATTCGCGGTCTGGGCTCACTTGGCCCCGCTCGACTTGGACTCGTCGGTCTCGTCGACGATCTCGGCGTCCACCACGTCATCGTCGGTGGCACCCTCAGAGCTGCTGCCGTTCGACGACGGGTTGTCGCTCGGAGCGCCGGCATCGGCCGGAGCCTGGTTCTGTTGGGCCTGCGCCGCGGCGTACATGGCCTGACCCAGCGCCGCACTCGTGGTGTTGACCTTCTCCAGCGCGGACTTGACCGCGTCGTTGTCGGTGCCCTCCAGTGCCGTCTTGAGCTCGGCCAGCGCCTCCTCCACCGGCGTCTTCACGTCGTCGGTGATCTTGTCGGCGTTCTCGCTGAGCAGCTTCTCGGTCCGGAAGACCAGGTTGTCGGCCTCGTTCCGGAGCTCGACGCCCTCGCGCCGGAGCCGGTCCTCCTCGGCGTGCGCCTCGGCCTCCTTGACCATGTTGTTGATCTCGTCCTTGCCCAGCGCCGAGCCACCGGTCACCGTCATGGACTGCTCCTTGCTGGTGGCCAGGTCCTTCGCATGGACATGCACGATGCCGTTGGCGTCGATGTCGAAGGCGACCTCGATCTGCGGCACCCCGCGCGGAGCCGGCGGCAAGCCGGTCAACTCGAAGTTGCCGAGCGACTTGTTGTCCCGGGCGAAGTCCCGCTCGCCCTGGTAGACCTGGATCATCACCGACGGCTGGTTGTCGTCCGCGGTGGTGAACACCTCGGACCGCTTGGTCGGGATCGTGGTGTTGCGCTCGATGATCTTGGTCATCACGCCGCCCTTGGTCTCGATACCCAGGCTCAGCGGGGTGACGTCGAGCAACAGGACGTCCTTCACCTCACCCTTCAGCACGCCGGCCTGCAGGCTGGCGCCGAGAGCGACGACCTCGTCGGGATTCACGCCCTTGTTGGGTTCCTTGCCACCGGTCAGCTCCTTCACGAGCTCCACAACGGCCGGCATCCGGGTCGAGCCACCGACCAAGATCACGTGGTCGATCGCGCCGACACTGATCTTGGCGTCCTCGATCACCGCGTTGAACGGGCTGCGGCAGCGATCCAGCAGATCGGAGGTGAGCCGCTGGAACTCCGAGCGGGTCAGCTTCTCCTCCAGGTGCAGCGGGCCGGACTCGCCCAGGGTGATGTAGGGAAGGTTGATCGAGGTCTCACTCGCCGAGGAGAGTTCGATCTTGGCCTTCTCGGCCGCTTCCATCAACCGCTGACGAGCGATCTTGTCCTGGCTCAGGTCGGTGCCGTTCTTGTTCTTGAACTGCTTCACCAGCCAATCGACGACGCGGCCGTCCCAATCGTCGCCACCCAGGCGGTTGTCGCCCTTGGTGGCCTTGACCTCGAACACGCCGTCGCCGATTTCCAGCAGGGACACGTCGAAGGTGCCGCCACCGAGGTCGAAGACGAGAATGGTCTGTTCCTTCTCGCCCTTGTCGAGCCCGTACGCCAACGCGGCCGCGGTCGGCTCGTTGATGATCCGATCCACGGTCATACCGGCGATCTCGCCCGCCTCCTTGGTGGCCTGCCGCTCGGCGTCGGAGAAGTACGCCGGTACGGTGATGACCGCGTTGGTCACGGTCTCGCCCAGGTAGGCCTCGGCGTCCCGCTTCAGCTTCTGCAGCACGAAGGCGCTGATCTGCTGCGGCTTGTAGTCCTTGCCGTCGATGGCGACCTTCCAGTCCGTACCCATGTGACGCTTGACCGAACGGATGGTGCGATCCACGTTGGTGACGGCCTGCCGCTTGGCAACCTCACCGACCAGGACCTCACCGCCCTTGGCGAACGCGACGACCGAAGGCGTGGTGCGGGATCCTTCGGCGTTGGGGATGACGGTGGGTTCGCCACCTTCGAGTACGGCGACGACCGAGTTGGTCGTCCCCAGGTCGATGCCGACTGCACGAGCCATGTTTCTTGTCCTCCGGGGTGGAAGTAGTTTGTCCTTGAGTCTGTGGCACTCAACTTACACGTTGAGCGTACCAGGCTCAACCCTGGGGTACACCCCGCTATTCCCTGATTCGCGGCCGTAAGCGAACGCATCCGAGCTCACAGCATCGCTGATGGTCGTCGCGTGTAGACGGCTCGCCAATCGCCGTTCACCTCTGGTGCCTGCTGAGGTTTGCGCCCGGCTCTCGCGGGTCGTGTCCAAGGCACCTTTGTCGTAATCGGGGAGGTAATGGTTCGGCTGATGCGGCGGTGAGTTGGAGTTGATCCTGCAACCGGTTGACGGCCGACACATCGCCGGGGTCGTTCGGTTCGACCAGGATCCGGGCCGCCACCAGTACGTAGTCGGTGTCGAACTCGGCCACCGTCAACTCGTCGGTCCCAGGTCGTGGAGGATGCGGTTGATGTAGTGGTCCTTGTTGACCACCATCACCGACAGGTATCGGTCACCGGCGTCGGGAAGTGTCAGCGTGGCGCGGGCCGAGATGTCGACGATGGCGCTGGAGTAGAGGGTGTCCCGGTTCTGCCGGATCACCGGCTGCTCCTCCAACGACCCGGCTCCGGTGGTGATGCAGCGCGTTCACGCCGCCCCGTTGTTGCTGCAGCACCGCGAACATCCGATCGGTCTCGGCCGAGCGAAGTTGTCCATCATGTCGACCACGCCGCCGCCCGCCATCGCCCACCAGGATGAGACGCACCGCGGCACAACGCCGACGACCCGTTCACCCCCGAGGATGTCGACCGCTGACGCGGCCAGTTGAGGAGATCTGCGCAGCGCCAGGACCCGCTGGGATGTCAAGATCTTGGGTCAATAGCGCGTTTCGCCAGCGGGCGCGGTACCCGCACCGAGAGCTTCCTCTCGGAGCACTCGGGGAGGATGGGTGGGCGCGACCCGTGACCGAGGCAGTATCGGCGTCGCCGACATCGGCAGCGGAGTCGCAGCAAGCCGCCGACCAGTTCTGTCCGAGAGCGGCTACGAGCCGAAACTCAAGCGCAGCCTGGGCGGCTTCCAGGTGTTCGCGATCTCCTTTGCCTTCATTTCCGTAGCGGTCGGCATCTTGGGCACGTACGACGATGTTCTGGTCAACGCCGGACCGGTCGGGATATGGCTCTGGATCGTCGCGATGATCGGGCAGACCCTGGTCGCCTTGGTGTACGCCCAGTTCGCAGCCCGCATCCCGCTCAGTGGATCGGGCTACCAGTGGGCCTCGCGGCCGGCGAATCCCAAAGTGGGCTGGGTGTTCGGCTGGTTGGCGGCCTGGAACCTCGCGATCGGTGTGGTGGCGATCGACAATGCGATGGCCAGTCAGGCCGTGATGCCTCTGCTCGGCCTGCCCGACAACGAAGGTACGGCGCGGATGATCACGCTGATCGTCATCCCGTGTCAGGCCGTCATTGCCATCTTCTCGACCCGGATCGTGGCGTTCATCAACACCGCGGCGGTCGGACTGGAGCTGATCCTCGTGCTCGTACTGGGAGCGGCGCTGGTGATCGCGGTCGTCGTCACGGGTCACGGATCGCTGGCCAATCTCACGTCTCGAGGTGTCGCGGACAGCGATCCGAACTACTTCGGCGTCGGCGGCGGGTTGATGTTGGCCATGATCATGGGTCTGGCGACTCTGCAGGGCTTCGACGCGGCCGCCAACATGGCCGAAGAAGCGAAGAATCCGTTCCGCAGCGTTCCACGCGCCATGGTGGGCTCGGTGCTGGCGGCCGGGGTCCTGGTCTGTTGTTCGTGATCTCGCTGACCGTGGCGATCGACGACATCGAGCGGGTCACCCGTAGCGGCTCTCCGGTCGCCGTGATCATGCGCGACCAGCTGGGCCCCTTCGTCCAGAGTGCTCTGTTGGTGGCGATCGTCTTCGCGTTCTTCGGCGGTGGTCTGGTGACGATGGTGGCCTGTTCGCGAATCGTGTTCGCCATGGCCCGTGACGGGCGGTTCCCGGCTTCGCGGCTGATGCGGCGGGTGAATCCGCACACGGGAACTCCCATTCCTGCCACGGTTCTCATCTTGGTCGTTGGTGTCGTGTTGATGGCCGCGTTGCCGGGTGCCGCATTGCTGGAGTTGATCTTGTCGACGACGATCCTCCCCGCGTTGCTGTACGGGATGACCGTGGTGCTCTTCTTGGTGGTGCGGAAGCGGTTCGAGCATCGGGAGGGCGCTTTCGACCTCGGGCGCTTCGAACTGCCCGTGGCCCTCAGTGCGCTGGTCTGGATGCTGGTCGTGGTTTTCGTCCTCGTCGCGCCCTCCGATTCGCTGGTGCCCGTGGTGATCGTGGGGGGTCTGCTCGCGGCCGGCGGCCTCTACTTCGGCTACCTGTGGTTCTTCAGACGCGAGGTGCTGGAAACCGAAGTGGACATGGAGAAGTTGGTCGGATGAGCCCGCTGAGCAACAGCTTCAGGTCGAGTTTCGGTGGTGCGGTTCCTTCAGCTCTGATCGCGATCCTCGGCCCGTGCGACCTCACATCCGGGATCTCAGCACATCGAACTCGGCTCCCGGCGAGGACGGGTCGAAGCCGTGCTCGATCAGCCAGCGGGCCGCCACCAGGCTTCGCCACGACCACCACGCGCGGATCACGTCGAGGTCGACGTCGGTGCCGTAGCCGGTGACCACATCGCCAAGGAGCTCCTCGTGTCCGAGCGTCAACGTCGCGAGGTCGTACAGGGCATCACCCTGGCCCGCCTCGGACCAGTCGATCACCCCGGTGATCTCGTCACCGTCGACGAACACGTGGGTGATCTGCAGGTCGCCGTGCGTGAACACTGGTGTCCAGGGCCGGAGTGCAGCCTCGGCGATCCGGCGGTTGCGCGTGACTACGTCGGTGGGGAGGACGCCGTTCGTGACGAGCCAGGCGCATTCGCCGTGGAGTCGCCGTGCCATCTCGTCGATGCTCCGACCGGGCCATGGCGGTAGCGGCGCGTCATGCAGCATCCGTGCGGCGGCACCCGCCGCGGCCCACGCTGCCGACGACGCGGTCGACGGATCGCCGAGGCGGCCGAGCGCCGCCCCGGGGAGGGCGGCGAGCGCGAGCACGGGCGGCTTCCGCCAGAGGACTTCCGGAGTCGGGATCGGCGCCAGAGCCATAGCCTCGACCTCGACGTCGGTGCGCGTCTGATCAGAGTCGATCTTCAGGAACACGTCGTCGACGCGGAGGGTCGCGCACTCGTGATGGGCGACGACGACCTCGACCTCCCCCACGTCGGCCATTATCGCGGGATGACCACCGGCGCTCAGAGGAGGTTACGCGAGCACCCCGAACCGGCGTGCGGGACGTTCTGGTGCTGACGGTGCGGCATCCTTGACCGCGTGGGTCAGTCGTCCTTGGACCGGTCGGCCCCAACCCTCACGCTGTTTTGCGGCCTGCCCGGGTCGGGGAAGTCGACGCTGGCCAAGCGTCTGGAAGCCGAGGGCCGAGGAGTGCGTTTGAGCACCGACGAGTGGCAAGCCAGCCTCCGGGTCGAACACATCTGGACGGACTTCCACGAACGGCTGCAGGACGTGCTCTACCGGCACGCGCTGGCGCTGTTGCGTCAGGGCATGGGCGTGATCCTCGAGGACGGGCTTTGGATGAGCGATGAACGCACGGAGAAATTCGCGGACGCCCGTTCCTGCTCCGCCCGGATCGAGCTGCACGTCTTCGACGTCGACTACGACACGCTCTGGGCGCGTCTACGGCGTCGCAACGACGATGCAGCGTCAGCGGCTTATCCGATGACAGAGGACGAACTGCGCTGGGCCTGGAGCATCTTCCAGCCACCCTCGGCCGAGGAACTAGGGGAGGTTGACTCTTACGCGATGCACACCGGTGGCTTGGACTCGGGGGACGGCTCAGCAGGTGTTCTCATCCCCGTACCGGTGAACAGGTGGCGTCGCGACTAGCATAGGAGACTCGGTCCGGCGGAGCCGGAATTGTGAGTGAGGTTCGAGTCGGTTGGTGTTGCTGCACCCGACGTGGGAGGTCTGGTCGACCAGGTCAATGCGGGCCCGTGACGCGATAACTGCACGCACGGATCGGAAACGCCCGAAATCGAGGCTTCCCGATGTTGCGTGCAGCTATTGCGACAGATCCTTTTGAGCAGGCGATTGCATGCCTCGACGGGCCGGGGCGAAGCCCCCGTTAGCCATCGCGACCGACCTCGGGCCGAGCCGCTGCGCGGATGGCTTGCCAGACCGTCTCGAACCGTGTGCCCGTGGGGCTGGGCAGACGTCTGATCCATAGCATTCACAATGATTCTGTGACCAGGCCAAGAACCGGGTGCGAAGTGGGGACGGCGCCTTGATACTTCGACGGTGACACCGGCCGCGCTGCGAGCCCGGGAGTCGCGGCGTCTGGCGAGCCCCATCGTGATGTTTGTCCTAGCGTCCATCGCTCTGGGCATCCCGGGCGTCCGCATGTATGTGAACGCCGTGATTACCGGCGATCAGGCGGCATGGCAGTCGTTGACAACGTACGCGGCGACGGGTGGCCCGCGAGTCAACGGAACCACGACCCTCGATCCTCCGGGCACGTTCGACCCTGCTGAGGAGTCTGACTCGGGCAGCGGGGGATCGACACCTAGGAGATCCTCGGCAACACCGCTTGCGACGGACGCGGGTCGTGGTCTGGTTCGACTGAGCACTCGCATCTCCATTCGATGTACGGACGGCCGTCCGGCATATCGAGTCGCGGAGGTCTGACACGTGGTGCGAAAGGTCGGTGAAGCTGTGCGACCCTCACACGTCGCGCCTGCCACCAAACCAGCGCCACAGCGGCGCCCTGCACCACCACCGCAACCGAGGCCCCCACCGGGTTACCGGTGGTCCCGGGGCTGACGAAGGACTCCTCCCAGCCGCCGAAGGTCAGCACCAAGACCCCGATGGCCACATTGTTGATCGCGTGCAGAGCAATCGCGGACTCCAGACCGCCGGTGCGCCAGGTGATCACGCTCGCGGCCACCGCAAAAGCAACCAGATCGATGAGCACCCAGGGATCGGCGCTGCCATGGAGGACGGCGAAGCTTCCCGCCGACACCACCGTGGCGACCACCAGGGTCACCCGGGGCCACGGCAGCCATGCGCCCAGCTGCTGAGGGATCCAGCCACGGAAGAGGTACTCCTCGGCAGCGGCCTGGAAAGGAGTGAGGACCAGCACCATGACCAGCAGCACCACCCACTCGGCGGGCCGGACGCTCTGCGGCGGGTCGAGCAGAAACGAAACCAACAGATAGATCAACAACAGCGGCGTGAGCACGGCCGCGCTGCGCAGCAACCACCGCCAACGAATTCGGCCCACAACCGAGGAGACGTAGCCCGGCCGGACGCGATGCACGATCCAGGTGGACAGCAGCACCGCGGGAATGAAGGCGATGAGAACCAGGTCGCCGAACAAGAAGGCACCCGGCCCTATCGCCCCCTCCGAGAATTGCTCGTCCAGCCACAGGCCGACGTCAGATACGCCGCTCAGCACCCCGTACAGAAGCGTCAGCATGACCGCCAGCGCCGACAACGGCACCAGCAGGCCGATAAACACAACCAGACTGACCAACGGCTTCCACCAGCGGCGATTCGGACCATGCAGCAGGTGAAGGTAGTCGACCGACTCGGCGGGCAGCGGCGAGGCCGGGGGCGGCAGGGTCCCCTGCGGGGGAATGGGCGCGGAGAAGGTCGGATACGAGCGAACCGCCTCCGGATCGGGTCCATACAACCCGGGCGGGATGTCACTCATCGGCTCGGTCGCGCCGCCCGGCGCGCCTCGGGTCGCTCCTTCCCAACGGCTCGGGCACGACACGTCCACGAGCCGCTCGCTCGACTGCGCGAGCACACAGGAGCAGCTCCACACAGACAGCATGCCCTACCACCTACTGGGAGATGCCGGACTGCGTTGACCGCGAAAGTCGGGTGCGGCTCCGCGGTGTGGCTCGTAGTGTCGGCCAAATGCCGACCACTGACACGGCTCCGACGCTGCACTCGATTCCGACGGCGGACGGCATCGCCGATCTCGTGCGTCGACGCTACGACCTGGATGTTGCCGCGTGCGTCTTGGTGCGGTCCTTCGTCAATGAGGTCTACGAGGTCCGCACACCGGGGCGGCGCTTCGTTCTCAAGCTGTATCACCACGGAGGTTGGACCGTCGACGAGGTCTGCTGGGAAGCCGAGCTGGTCGATCACCTTGTCGCCCACGGCATCCCT
Source organism: uncultured Actinomycetota bacterium (assembly GCA_963789345.1). Classification (GTDB taxonomy): domain Bacteria; phylum Actinomycetota; class Actinomycetes; order Propionibacteriales; family Propionibacteriaceae; genus Microlunatus. The sequence goes on from CAWBKR010000009.1 coordinate 123,516, forward strand.
GTGGCGCCCGTCGTTTCGATGACATCAGGTCGGGCGGTAGGCCAACTTGCTGCACCGGAGGGGGCCCGTCCGTTCCTGATGTCGGAGTACGTCGATGGCCGCAAGCCCCAAAAGCCGTTCGATGACGACCTCTACCGGTCGTACGGCCGGCTGCTCGGGCGCCTGCACGAGGCGGGGGACACCTTCCGCACCGATCGAAACCGGCGTCCCTTCGGTCTGAACGTGACCCTCGACGAGCCGCTGGCACGCGTCCGTGCGGCGTTGGCCGAGCAACCCGACAACCAACGCCTGGCCGAGAACCTCGGCGCCGCTGCACACCATCGGCTGACCGAGCTGGCCGACCAGCTGGATTGGGGCGTTCGCCATGGCGACGTCACACTGGACAACGTCCACCGCACCGGGAATGGTCTCGTCATTCACGACTTCGATCTGGCTCATGTGGGATGGCGGGTAGCCGACCTGACCAGCTGCCTCGCGACACCGTTCGCTGAGGCGTTTCTCAGCGGCTATACCGAGATTCGTGCGGTCGGGAAGGCCGACCTGGAGGCCTTGCCGTGGCTGCGAGTTGTCGAGTCGATCAAGAATCTGGCGTTCCACCTGACGGAGAAGACACGCTGGCGAGGTACGGAGACGCTTGGCGAAGGCTGGGTCGAGGACGGACTGGCCGGCCTTCGAGCATCGGCTGATCAGTTGTTGTGAATACTCGGAGCAGCATTAGCGTTTCGTTTCGTGCCCTCCGATGACGACGCGAAGTCGCACCCAGACCTCGACGCCGACGAGCGCACAACCCTTCGCCAGTTCCTCGATCAGTACCGCCAGCGGGCCTTGACCCGACTCGTCGGGTTGTCCGACGCAGAAGCGCGAACGAGAACCCTTGCGGCCACCAACCTGACTCCGGGTGGCGTCGTCAAGCATCTCGCGCACATGGAGGACCACTGGTTCACTGCCCGCGTCGGAGCCGGTGAGCTTCCAGAGCCGTGGCTCTCCGCCCCATTCGAGAGCCAGCCGGCGTGGGACTTCGAGTCCGCTGTCAACGACTCCGTGGACGAGATCGCCGATTTGTACCGCGGGGCATGCGACCGCAGCCGCAGAGTCGTTGAGCGACTTCCCAGCCTCGACGCCAAGGCCCAGCGTCCGTCGTTCGGCAAGGGTCCGGTGACCCTTCGCTGGGTGCTGGTGCACATGCTCGAGGAGACGGCGTGCCACGTCGGCCACCTGGATCTGCTGACCGATGCGGTGGTCCGGTGACTCGAACGCCGCCCGTTACAAGCGTTTGCCCACGCTCAGACCGCGCCTAGGCACCCAAGACCCGGTAATCCGTCCCCCGCTCTCCTGCTTCGTACCTCCTTCGCTTCTCGATCACCGCCGCCAGGTCCGGGTGTTGTTCGAGAAACCGCAGGAACTCCTCTGAGTCGTGCTCCTCGGTGGGAAAGTAGCGGTCGCGCGCCTCGTCGCTCTCGATCTCGAACAGTACGGCGAACTTGCCTTCCCTAGCCCCCCGGTCCCCGCGCAGAACGTGGAGCTTCCATCCCACGAACGCGGGCATCGGTGCAACCTCCTCAACGAGGAACCGCGCATACTCGTCCGAATCCGCCTCCGGGCGCAGTTCGATCTCGTGCAGACCGAAGACCTTGGCCATCGCTACCCTCCCCGTCACAAGAAACGACTGACGGTCATTGGTAGCGGCCGTGATGTCGAACGCGCAAGAGGGCGATGCTGATCAGGCTCGAGCGCGACTCATCGGGACAGCCTTCCCGTAACTGGCGTGACCGCACGCGGGTCCGCGTACGACACGGCTCAGGACTTGCTCCTCGCACTGGGATCGTCAGAGTGGGATTGTCGAGGCTATGGATGACGTCGCGCGCGGCAATTGGCTGCTCGTCGGCCAAGCGGCCTGCGAGATCGTCATGCTCCTGCCTGGGCCACGGCTCTGGCGGGGCAGCTTGTCGCTCACCGCTCTCGCCAGCGGTCTGATCGTTGCTGGCGTAGGCCTTGGCGCCTCGGCGGCCTGGGCGCTCGGCAAACAGATCCGGCTCCATCCCACTCCGCCGGTCGGGGCGGTCCTGCGGACAGCGGGGCCATATCGACTGGTTCGCCACCCCATGTACGTGGGCATGCTCCTGGCAGCAGCGGGATGGGTCATTTTCCGCGCCCGCGGCGTCTCGGTCGTGGCGTTGGCAGGGATGATCGCAATGCTCTCCAGTAAGGCGACCCTCGAGGAGCGAGAGCTGCTGCTGCGATTCCCGGCGGCCTTCCGCGAATACTGCAACGGCACGCCACGCGCCTTGCCGACAACGCCGTGGATGATGGCCGACGAGCGCCCATGAGCCGACATCGGTTCCCAGCGCGGCCTTCCACCAATGGTTCGACCCCGGTCAGGCGCCGACGCGCCATGAGGCGCGTGTCCATAGTCTTCAGACGATGGACGGGAGGACGCAGGCGCAGTTGCGCACGATCCACCGGGTGGTGAACGTGCTGTCGGCGGCCGACGTCGGTGTCTGGCTGTTCGGCGGATGGGGGCTCGACGCCACGATCGGACGGATCACTCGAAGCCATGGAGACATCGAGTTCTGGGTCGAGCGATCAAATGCAGCGCGATCCAAGGCTGCGCTCGTCGGTGCGGGATCGACGCCACTGGCCACGCAGCCTCCCGAGGAGTCATGCGAGTTCGTCTGGGACAGTGTCGATTTCAGTACGGCCTACTTCGACCGGCGCGCGGACGGGACCTTCGCTCAACCACAGGGACGGTTCTCGGACTGGGTGTTTCCCCCCGACTCGTTTGGTGAGGAGGCTGGGGTGCTGAACGGCGTCACGGTGCCCGTCATGAGCGTCGCCGGCATGCTGGCGATGAAGGAACAGTTCCCGATGCTGCGCCATGGAGGACCGTGGCGCGAGAAGGACATCGGCGATGTCGCGGTACTCCGGGAACTGCTCGACGGACCGCGGTCGTAGCGCAGCTGACAGCCACCAGGCGTCGCCCCCACGCATCAATCGCGACAGCTCCGCGTATCTTTCGGCTAAACCCGCGCGTCTGAGTTGCCACCAGCTAGATGGTGGTTCTGTCGCCGCACGTCGGCGTCAGGACCTGACCGGGGTGTAGACGATTATCACGCCGCTGTCGTCGAGGGTGGTCACTGTCTTCAGCTGCAGATCCCTCCGCGTCTTGATTCCATCGCACAGATGCTCACCCACCTCGACGATGACCGGATGAACAACGACGTGGTACTCGTCGATCAAGTCGGCGTCAGTCAACGACCGCACGAGCATGGGACTGCCGAAGATCGCCGCGTCGCCACCCTCGCCGGCCTTGAACTCCTGAAGCTGGGTGACGACATCAGTGACGGCCAGCGGCTCGGCGGCCCTGAACTCCCCCACGGGAGCTGTGCCAGCCGACGGTTCCGTGTCACGACCAACTTGTGCGCGTCGTTGATTTTGGCGGCTAGGCGCGACACGACGTCGACGGCGCCGGCCGGACCTTGCATCCGCGGCCAGCTGCGGACGAGGTCGTCGTACGTGCCGTGTCCCATCAGGAGAGTGTCGACGCGGTCGAACAACCGCACGGCGGCCTCGCAGCCGGAGAGGATGTTCCCCTCCCGGGTCCAGGTGCCGAAGTTCGTCCTGTCGCCGTCCGGGTCGCCGGTGATGACGCTGTTCACGCTGCTGTTGATCCAGAGGATGATCTGGCGTGCCATGGCTCGTCCTTCTGTAGTTGCGGTCATCGGTGAGCACAAGGCCATCTTGAGGTCGAGATCTGTGTCGCCGATCACTTGCTCCATGCCGTCGTCGTCTCGGTCGTCGGCCCGTAACGCGGGCGACCGTTCGGTCGGTAGACCTGAACGATCACCCCGTTGGACATGACGCTCGATTCCGCCAGCTCGAGCGCCTTGTCCGGGCCCGTCTCGGGGAAGAGCCGGGTGCCCTGGCCGATGATCACCGGGGCGAGGAACAAGTTGATCTCGTCGACCAGGTCGTTGGCGAGCAGCCATCGGATCAGGGTGCCGCCACCGGGCACCAGCAGCCCGCCTCCCGGTTTCTCCCGCAATTCGCCGACAACCGCTGAGAGGTCACCGGAGATGACCGTGGAGTCCGCCCACTGAGGACCGGTAAGCGTGCTCGAAGCGACGTACTTCGGCTTCGAGTTCAAAGCCCGCCCGACCGCGGAATCCTGCATCTCGGCGATCGTTCCCCACGAACGGGCGAAGACGTCGAAAGTCCAGCGGCCGAACAGAAATGCGTCGGCGCGGGCGTAAACCTCGTTCAAGGCTGCTTCGACCTCTGGATCGGCGAGGGGCATCGCCCACCCGCCGCGCTCGAAGCCGCCTCTCCGGTCCTCGTCGGCGTCACCGAGGCCCTGCATGACTCCGTCGACGGAAAGCCAGGTGGTGGTCGTCAGCTTCATGTCCCCGCACTCCTTCATGACTGATCCGGTTGATCGATGACATACAACCATATGGTTGTAGCCGAACCGGCGGCAGAGCGATTTCTCCGGGCTTGACATATTCCTGTATAGGAATATGATGGCGGCATGGCACGCACAGCGACGACGTCGGACGCGTTCAACGCGATCGCTGAGTCGCAGCGCCGGGACATCCTGGTGCTGCTGCGGGCGGGCGAGCGGCCGGTGACCGACCTGGCCCAGGAGCTCGGAATGAGCCAGCCGGGGGCGTCCAAGCACCTGCGGGTGTTGCGGGAGGTCGGACTGGTGCGGGTTCGCCGGGCGGGCAAGCAGCACTTCTACGACCTGAACGCCCGCGGGCTGCGACCGGTTCACGAGTGGGTCGGCGGGTTCGAGCGGTTCTGGAGCGAGAGTTTCGACCGGCTGGATGCGTACGCGCAGGATCTCAAGCAGACACGGCAGGGGGAATGACCGATGGCAGGGGCATGGCAAGAAACGGAGCCGGCGACGGCCGACCGCGAAATCGTGATCTCTCGGGTCATCGACGCCCCGCGGGAGCTGGTGTTCGAGGCGTTCACCGAGGTGCGGCACCTGACGCGGTGGTGGGGTCCGGAGGGCTTCACCACCACCACGCGGTCCTTCGAGTTCCGCGAGGGCGGAGCCTGGGATTTCATCATGCACGGCCCGGACGGGACCGACTACTCCGAGTGGATCACCTGGACCGAGATCGTCCCACCGGAGCGGATCGCGCTGCTGCACGGTGAGTCCCCCGACGACCCGAACGCCTTCGAGTCGACCCTGACCTTCGCGCTGCACGGCAGCGCGACCCGGATCGTGATGCGTACGGTCTTCCTCACCAAACAGCTGCGCGACCAGGCCGCGGAGGAGTACCACGCGGTCGAGGGCGGCGAGCAGACGCTGAGCAACCTGGCGGCCTACGTCGCCGAGATCGATCACCGAGATCACCGAGATCACCGAGATCACCGAGATCACCGAGAAGAATGCCCAGAGGACGGAGGGCCGCTGATGGCCGGAAAGGTGTTCTTCAGCGTGTCGATGTCGCTGGACGGTTTCAGCGCGCCCGTGTCGATGGCCGGCATTCTCGCCACGCCCGAGCAGCGGGAGCAGGACCCGAGGCTGGAGCGCTGGATGGCGCAGTGGATGGAACTGCAGGCGTGGATCTTCCCGCAGCGGTTCTTCCGGGAGAACCTTCACTTAGGCGAAGGCGGCGAGGAAGGGCTCGACAACGACATCGCCCGGGAGACGTTCGAGCGCACCGGCGCGAGCGTCATGGGCAAGCGCATGTTCGACCTCGGCGAGATCGCGCTGGAACCGGTCCGTTCGGAGCCGTCCTCGCAGGTGACGCACCTGACCTACGCCGTGCACCCACGGTAGCCGCGCATCTGGAGGCTCTCAGCCTCGCCTGGGTCGTCTATTCCACCGCAGTGAGCGCGTGACGGGTATGAGGGTCCAACGAAAGCGGCACATCGTGGCCCGGGTCGGCCGGCGGCCGCCGCACTGGCGGCACTCGCCGTTGTGATCGGCGGCTGCCACGTGCGGAACTCCGACCAACCCACGCAGGCGGATACCAAGATCGACTGGGCCGACTGCGGGGACGGCCTCCGGTGCGCCAAGGTCCCCGTCCCCCTTGATTGGGCCCGATCCGACGGCGAGACCATCACCCTGTCGGTCATCATGCACCCGGCCAGCAAACCCGATCCTGCTGTTCGGCACTCGTACGACCCCAACACCGCGTGAACCAATGCGGCCCGCTCCGAACACCTGCTCGGCAACGCGGTGCTGGTCACCCATGTGGGCTACGGGGTCGACACAGCGACTCGGATGCTGGAACGTGAGGTGGCCGTAGGGGTCTCGACCGCCTTCAGGTTCGTGGTCCAAGAGAGAGTGTTGCGATCGTCGTGCCCAGCCAGGTGCCGTACTGCTCGGCCGACCAGCCGCGCTGGTCGACGAGCAAGAGGGTGACTTCGGGCGAGATCAGTGTCCACACGACATCGACGTTCCGCTCGAAGTCCGCGTCAGCAGGTCGCCCGGCAATCTGCTGCAGGTGGGTGAGCAGCTCCCGTACGGACGTCAGCCGTTCCTGCCGGGTGGTGGCGACCAGCTCGGCCAGGTCAGGGTCGTCGCCGCCCTCTTGGATGAGGACCAGGACCGGCCCGATCCTGGACACGAGTTCGGCGGTGAGTCGTCCGAAGGTGCGCAGAGCCGCGTGCGGGTCTGGGTCGGCGAGCATCGCACGGTAGGCCGGACGCTCGGCGACGGTGATGGGGTCTGTGTCACCCACGACGGCGTCGTCATACACCGCCTTGAGCAGGTTCGCCTTCGTGCCGTACGCCTGGTAAACGGTCTCCCGAGAGACCTGCGCCTCCGCCGCGATGGCCACAATCGAGCTGGCGGCGTAACCCGTGCGCAGGAAGACCGCTCTTGCCGCCGCGACGATCCGCGCTTTGGTCGCCGCCGCCTGCTCGAACCGGAGCGGACTCTCGTATTTCCTGTTGCGTCGGGAAGCGGTCATGCCCTACATTTCTTCTTTGCTGGACACTATGCCAAGTCAATATACGGAGTGTCAGATGACATCGTTCCACATTCCACAGCCAACCACCGCGGCGATCACCTCGCGCCGGAGTCCGCGATGATCAACCGTGAAGGATCCCCGGCGGATGCGAGTGGCCAGCACGTGGCGCTGGTCACCGGCGGCACCAACGGAATCGGCGCGGCGGTGGCCTTGGCGGTGGCGCGCCGGGGCTGGCGGGTACTGATCACGGGGAGGGACACCGATCGCGGCGCCGCCATGGTCAACGCCCTGCGGGCAGCGGGGCCCGGAGGGGACCATGGGTTCATCGCCGCTGACCTGGATCTGATGGCAGCCACGGCGGAGTTGGGACGGGCGGTATTGGGCAGGACCACCCGTCTCGACGCCGTCGTGTTGTGCGCGGGCCTGCTGGCCACCCGGCCCGAATGGACGTCCGAGGGACTGGAGCGCTGCCTTGCCGTCAACTACCTCTCACGGCACCTTCTTCTCCGCCTGCTTCAGCCGACACTCCTTGCCTCACCGTCCGGACGGGTGGTGCTCGTGGCCAACGCCGGGAAGTACCCCGACACGCTCGACCTCGACGACCTGCAGCACCGGCGCGGTCGCGCCGGGCTGCGAGTCTCGGGTCGTACCCAGTTCGCCAACGACGTATTGGCGGTCGAGTTGGCCCATCGTCTGCGAGGAACCCGTGTCGAGGTCACCTGCGTCTACCCCGGGCTGGTCGCCACCGACATCTTCCGCAACGCTCGAGGGCCCTCGGCCCTGCTGCGCCAACTCGCGACCGCCGTGCAGCGCGTTGTCGGGCGAGCACCGGCCGACGCGGCCGGCACCCCGGTCACCCTCGCCACCGACCCCGACCTGGTCGGTGTCTCCGGCCGGTTCTACGGCCCCCAGCTGGCTCCCCGACGAGTGCCTCCCGCCGTGCTTTCGGACAGTCGCCGCGAAGCCATCTGGAACGCCGCTGACGATCTCGTCCGTCCGTATGTCCCGCAGCGCTGTACGCGGTAGGGCGAGCGCCGGACGACGGACGGCATTCGGCAGGCTTGGGATCAGCGCGGCTGATCCTGCCTCACGCCTGCGTGCCCGCCTGACCGCAGTCGCTGTTCTTGCGTGTTGATTGCGGTCGCCAGGTCCTGCAGGGCGTGTCGAGCAACCTCGAGTTGTTGGGTGGACAGCGACTCCTCGAGACGGGCGACGGCTTGGCCGCACGGCGCGTACACGCGGGCGAACGCGGCGTAGGTTGCCGGCTCGAGGTGGACATATACGGTCCGGCGGTCCGTTGCCCCTGGCTGGCGGCTGACGTAGCCCGCGTTGATCAGGCGGTCGACCAGCACGGTCACCGAGCCCGAGGTCAGACCGAGCCGTTCGCCGAGGTCGCCAGCCGACAGCGGCCCGTGTTCGAGAAGGTTGAGGGCGCGCAGGTCGGATCGGCCGAGACCCAGTGCGCGGCCAGCGGCCTCATCGAACCGGTCGAGCGCGGCACCCAGGGCCCGTACGGCCGACAAGAGTCCGTCCCTTTGAGGTCCAGGCTGGACAACAACTCTCTTGGCAGTCAAGATTACTCACAGTCAAGACGATTGATCAGGTCAGCATACGGCGACCCTGGGCCACACGAGAAGGAGCGACACCCATGAGCACAACATCAGGCCAGGTCACTTGGTTCGAGGTCGCCAGCACCGACCTGGCCCGATCGGCCGACTTCTACGCCGGCCTATTCGGCTGGACCTTCCACGGCGACCCCTCGATCTACCTTTCTGTCGCACCGATGGAAGGCACGCCGGGCATCCCCGGCGGGTTGATGCCGGCCCCGCCCGGCGTCGGTCCCTATGCATTGTTCGGAGTGGAGGTCGACGACGTCGACACCGCCCACGCGCATGCCGTCGAGCTCGGCGCCGTCAGCGTGGTCGAGCCAGCCGACAACCCCGGCGATGTACGGTCGGCCTACCTCCGAGACCCCGACGACTCCCTGTTCTCCATCTACCGGTTCACCAGCCGCTGACTCGAAGCAGGCGGACGCCCGCCGGACACCGAGGAACTCTCGTGACCTGCCCGACAGCGAAGCGCGACAGGCGCGCCGATGGCTAGGCGCCGTCTCGACGGTGGATGGCACGTACCGCCGGACGCCTTCCACGCCGACGAGATCGCCCGCGCGCGCGGTCGCGTACGCATGCTCAACGGCGCGCTCGAGGGCGGCATGGAGGACTGGACGTTGCCGCTGGAGCAGTGGCTGCTCGTTCGCCAGACCATCCACGAGGCCCTCGAGGAACTCGCCGATGACGACGGGACGGTTGCGCTGCAGGACGTTGTGACGTTCACGCGGGACCGCCTCGGCAGCCACCCAGCGTTCCCAGACGGCCGACTGAGGAACTTCACCACCTACACCAAGGTCGACCTCGAGGCCCGTGGGGAGGTCATTCGCGTCCCCGGATCCTCTCCCCAGCGTGTTCGCGCAGGACGGTGGGAATCTCCCGGCTGAGCCCCGTCGAGCCGTCGAGCCTGCGCGATATGGCGATGGACGCGTTCTCGGTCAGCGGTCGGCTTGTGGGCCGAGTCGGAACAGGGCGTCCAGGGTGCGCTCGGCGACGGCGCTGCGCCGGTCGTCGTCCCACCTTTCCGCACCGACGGTGAGGACCAGACCGTCGACGACGGCACCCAGAGTGTCGGCCGCGGTGCGCGGATTGTGGTCGCCGGTGGCTGCCACGAGCCTTCCGACGAGATCGACCCACCAGTTGTCGAAGTTCTCGAGCAGCGGCGCGAGATGCGGCTCTCTGATCTGTGCTCCTCAGTATCCGCCCACTCGCGGCTGCGGCCAGTCCCTCAATTGGCCGATTGGGCAGGTGACCTCACACTCCCCCGATCGACGTCCACGAAGCCGGAGACCGATTGAAGCTCCCGACTGACGCCAACCGAAATTCCCTTCCGTCTGGCGCCGCTACGAGGGGCGGGTCTCCTCGGACATGTCGTGTCTGAGCCAGCTGGCCGCTATCGGTGATCGGGTGCAGGAATCGCTTCGACGCCCGTGACCCGACCGGTGTCATCGACGGCGTAGCGCCCGTTGGACAGATCGAGCAGGATCAACGAGTTGCCGAATGGGTCGGCGACGATCGCCAAGCGGCCGACCGCAATGCCGTGCGGCTCGACCACGACTGTGCCACCCGCAGCCACGATGTCGGCCACGGCATCAGGAATCGACGTGACGAGCCAGTTCGGCGCGTACGGCAGATTCCGGCTGAGCACGATTTCGGTCTCGCTACTTGGTAGCCGAAGCCCAGCCTGGCCGACTTCGTCGTTGCGCCAGATCAAGTCGTGACCGAGGCGGTCTCGGTAAAACGCCAGTCCCTGATCCAGGTCTGGCACGGGGACGGTCACCGCGTCGACCATCCGAAGGACGGGGCTAGGGCTCGTCTCCACGTCTCCATGCAACACCCTCGCGGCGGATCAGTGAGGGTTCGGCTTGCGAGTCGCGATGCGGCGCAGAGGCCACCGCCACTCTGCTGGTCGACGGCGCCGCTCACCCGCTCCCCTGGCCTACCTGCTTCGACTCAGCAACGGTGGTCGCCTTGGGCCTGCGTTTTCCGACCACGGTCGACTTCTGGTGGCTGCCGTGGCCGCATCGAAGGGTGAGCCCTGATCATCAATGACGACCCCGAAGCCAAAGCCGTGTACCTCACCCTCGGGCAGGTGAAGCCGTGCGCCGGAGCGATCTCATCCGCGGCCACACGGGAGATGGGCAACGTCATTGGACTTCAATGCGGCGGGACGTCTGATCGGCATCGAGGTACTCGCAGCCCGCCTGCTCCTGGACCCTGCCCTCCTGGCTGAGTAGTCGTCAGACTGTGGCCTGACTGCGCTGGTTCGTTGCTTGGCAGCGTACGGCTGTTCTCGGACGGCATTTACGACCACACGCTGCCAAACAACGAGTCCGGCTGGTCACGTCACGGTGAAGCTGGACGCCGAGTCACACGCTGGACGGGCGGGGTCCGGTGACAAGTTCTCGGTCTGTCGCGGCGCCCATGAGGCTGGTTGCGGTGGCGCCTGCCGAGCACTACCGATATTCGCCTCGCGACTACTGAACGTTGCCCGGCGGTGTAGCAGGTCCTGACGGAGCGACTCCCTTACTGGCATCAACAGCACCGACTGTGGTGCCTGACCAAGGAGAAGACTCATGATCGACATTCAGACCAAGAAGGCGCGATTCACGGCACGCAATCTCCGTGTCGCAGCGGGCACGATCCTCGCCGGTGCGCTCGCCGCCACCTCGTTGGCCGCCGGGACGTCGTCGGCCCATGCCACCGCGGGAGCCGCGCAGGCCGCCTGTAACCCGGTCTTCGGCCTGACGCTGAGCAGCAATCCCAGCCTGGACATGGCTCTCGGCTTCGCCAACAACACGTCGGTGAACGCGCCTCTGTCCATGCGCAATTCGTCCGGGCTCAGCCGTGCGGAGCTCTGGGTCGAGATTCCCGGCCCGTTCGGCACGGTGACCCTCCGGAACCTCAACGACGACGGGGGTGTTCTCGGCGCCGGGGTCCTCAGTCAGGCTAGCGGCAGCGCCGTGGTGGCCGAGCGCCACAGCGTCTCGGACTCGTCACAGTGGTGGTTCAAGAACTCCGTTCCCGGCGGCTTCGTCACCTACACCAACGCCTTCAGCAACAAGCGTGCGACGGGAGTCCCCAGCGCGCAGGCTCCGGTCAACGGCAAGCCCTGGCAGCAGCACTTCGCAGGCAGCGGCGGCGACCAGGCCCTCCGACAGGTCAAGGTCGGCTGCTTCTGACCCCTCGGGGACGACGCGTCGCCTTGGTCATGAACAGATAGCTTGGTGCTGTGTCGGGCCAAGGCGACGCCCTCCGGATCGAGCCGCTGTACGGCCCGTCGTTGGTCCTCGAGCCGCTGCAGGTCGGGCATGCCGAGGAGATGGCCTCGTTGTTGAATGACCCGGCTCTGCACACCTTCATCGGCGGGAGTCCGGAAGGTGTGGAGGACCTGGCCAAGCGGTACGCGCGGCAGGTTGAGGGCCGCTCACCGGACGGCGCACAGCAGTGGCTGAACTGGATCGTTCGCCGTACCGACACCGGCCAGGCGGTGGGGACGGTGCAGGCCACCGTCCCCACGGCGAGTAGCGCTCGGGCCACCTCCCCGGCGATCCCCTCGAAAGACCTGCGCACTGCGGAGCTCGCCTGGGTCATTGCCCGGCCGCACCAACGCCGCGGCTACGCCCGTGAGGCCGCGGAGCTGATGGCGACGTGGTTACGGAGGAACGGGGTGGACGTGCTCATTGCTCACATCCAGCCGGAGCACCAGGCGTCCGCCGGCGTGGCCCGAGCCATCGGGCTGGCTGCCACGGACCTCGTCGTCGACGGCGAGGTCCGCTGGCAGGGCTGAAGGACGTCGCCCAGCGGCCACCGACGGATCGACGGCAACACCCACTAGCGGAGCGCCGGGCCGTCCCGGATGACGGCTCGCACCAGGTCAATCGAGACTGCATCACCGGGGAAGTCGACGACCCACCAGGTGGCCCCCGCCGCCCGGTAGGGCGCGGAGTCGACGTGCGGCGGAAGGGCCGCGACGACATCGAACGACTCAGCCGGGTCCCGACCGGCCTGCCGGCGCAGGGCGGTCAACTCGGCAACGATCTCGGCGAGTTGGTCGGGGTGGTCGAGGTTCACGGGAAAGAAGCCCTGATAGCGAGCTGCGCGGCGCAGCGGTTTCGGCTTCCCGTAGAACCCCGCGACCCACACCGGGACGCCCGGCCGCTGAACCGGCCGCGGGAGGAACCGCATCCCGTCGACGGTGTAGTGCTCCCCCTGGTGCTGGACCGGCTCACCGGACCAGGCTGCCGTCAAGATCGCGAGACCGTCGTCGAGCATCCCCGCACGCCGCTTCGGATCCAGCTCCTCGCCGGTGATCGAGTACTCACGTCCGAATTCATCGCTACCCAAGCCGACGCCGAGCGTGAGCCTGCCGCCGCTGAGCCGATCGAGCGTCGCAGTCTCGCGAGCGACCTTGACCGGCCGACGTCGGGCCAGTGGCGTGACCATCGGGCCGAGGCGGATCCGCGTAGTCGCCGTGGCCATCGCCGCGAGCGTGATCCAGGGATCAGCGATGGCAGCGACCGGCTCACGCCAGTGCACGTGATCCCAGACGAACACGCCGTCCCAGCCGCCCTCCTCCGCCTCGGCAGACAACTGAGCGACGATCGACGGCTCAGCCAGCGCGTCGAACGGGGGTAAGAACAGTCCCGAGCGCATACAACGACGCTAATGTACGGCCACGTCACGGGCAGCGACGATTGCGTCGAGCTCAGCCTGCTGTTCCGCCGGCAACGGTGCCAGCACGCAGAATTCGTTCCCTTCGGGATCGGCCATGACGACCCAGCTGACGTCGGCAGGTTGGCCGACGTCGACCCGGGTAGCGCCCAGCAGCTCGAGCCGTGCCACCTCAGCAGCTTGATCATCTGGGCGCAGGTCGAGGTGCAGCCGATTCTTGCCGGCCTTCTTGTCCGGCACACGGAGAAAGAGCAGATCCGCTACGACCCCGTCCCATACCGAGTGTTCCGGCGGCTCCAGAACCACTTCCTCGACCAAGTCGTGCGTCCGGCGCCAGCCAAGGGCGTCGGCCCAGAAGCTGGCCAGCCGATCAGGATCAGCGGCATCGATGTCCAGGCATTGGATGGTGAGAACCATCCCGCGAGGTTGCAGCATCTCGGGTTGGGTCAGCAAGTCGATTGAGGCTGTTGCGGAATCGATCGAGCCTGGAGGGGCGCCGCAGAGTTGCGGCTCCACTCAAATCCAGGGCGGCGGGCGGTGGGCAGGCACCCACGCCCAGGCGCCACATGTCGTACCGAGCGAACTGGGAACTGGCACTGCGAGAATCCGGGAGGCCTGGGCGCCACCGGGCAGGCGGGCCACGCCCTTCGGCAGTCCGGGAGCGGTGACCGCGAACGGTAGGAAGGGCGCTTGCCGCGGGCCGGGATGCGCCCCTAGCTGCGTGCTCCCTACCGCTCGTTCGTTCGAGGTGGCTTCGGTGGAGGACACATCGAAGCCAGATCTGTTGTGCGGCCAACCTCCGAGGCTAGTTCTGCCACAGTCTCGATTCCGGGCAATTTCGTTGCCCAAAGACAATCCCGTTCGACGGGTTCGCCGTACGAGGCACTGTTTCGGTAGACCGACGGTGGCAGTGGCTGGCCAGATCTGGGCGGTGAGCTTAGCGTTCGGGTATGTCGCGCGCCGCCCGGAGGATTCGGACCGTCTACTGGCTGACCGGGTTGACCATCGCCCTTGCGGTCTTGTCGCTCGCCGCGGCCGGGCTACTCGTCGTCCGGATGGACCGGGTTGGCGAGCTCGCCTTCGTGTTCCTCAGGTGGAACCTCTTCCTAGCGTGGATTCCCTTCGTGCTCTCGCTGGGCGTGGCGGCCGTTCACGCTCGCGGTGGACCGCGGCCACTGCTGTGGGTGCTCGGGGCGGGCTGGCTGCTCTTCTTGCCGAACGCGCCGTACATCCTCACCGACTTCATCCATCTCGGACGGGTCGGGGGCGCGCCGCTCTGGTTCGACGCGGCGCTCATCGGCACCTTCGCCGCCACGGGCCTCGCCCTCGGGTTGGCCTCGCTGCTGATTGTGCACCAGGTCGTCGAGGCGCGGGCCGGGCGCCTTGTGGGCTGGGTGGTCGCCGTGAGCTCGCTCGTGCTCAGCGCGATCGGGATCTACCTCGGGCGCTTTCCCCGCTTCAATTCCTGGGACGTCGTGACCGACCCGCACGGTCTCGTCGGGGTGGTGCTGCAGCGGCTCGCCGACCCGCTCGGCAATCCCTTCCTGCTGCGTTTCGGCGTGCTGATGTCGGCCGTCCTGCTCGGTTCCTACCTCGTCATCTGGGTTCTCGGCCGCGGCGTCCTCGGGCCTGTCCACGGTCCCGTCGGCGGTGCCACCGACGGTTCTGGATCCGCTCAGTGACCTTGACCGGCCATCCACTGCCAGATTCGGGTGCCACCGATTCTCGGGTCGTTCGGGCGACGTAGATCCACGACCAGTGGCCGGGTAACCGGTACGAGTGCTCTGCGGAGTCACGACTACCGGGAGGGCGAGTACAGCCGGTAGTTCATCCCCGACTCCGAGACCCGGTAGCTGAACGCGTCCACCTCGGGTTGGAGAGCAGGCCCTGTGCCAAGAGTTTCGATCATGATCAGGCGGCGCTTCCGGGGCGTTCGGGGTCCTCGTCTTGACATTAGTCCCCTCTGGACTAATACTCTTGTAGTCCCTAAGGGACTAAATTGAGAAATGAAGGACTCCGCCGTGCTCACCCTTGATTCGACTCTTTCGGCATCCTCGAGGTCCGTACGGGACCGGCTCCAGCGCCGCCTCCGGGGATCGGTCTGGCTGCCTGACGATGCCGGGTACGCCGCCGCCACCGCCGCCTGGAACCTGAATGCCCGGCACCGCCCCGCCCTCGTGGTAGAGGCCCAGGACGCCGCGGACGTGGTCGCGGCGGTGCAGGGCGCGGTCGAGGCCGGCCTCGGCGTCGGCGTGCTGGCCACCGGTCACGGCACCGGCCGGGCCTGCGACGGCGGCGTGCTGATCAACACCGCCCTCCTGCGCGAAGCGCACATCGACCCGACGGCGCGCCGGGCTCGAGTCGCGGCCGGAACCGTGTGGGACGACGTCATCGCGCCGGCCGCTGCCCACGGCCTGGCCGGGCTGCCGGGCTCCAGCACCCGGGTCGGCGTCGTGGGCTACACCCTCGGTGGGGGCTTCGGCTGGCTCGGGCGCCGGTACGGTTTCGCCGCCCACTCGGTCACCCGCGCCGAGGTGGTCACCGGCGAAGGCGACCTGGTCACGGCAAGCCCGGAAGAACATCCCGAGCTGTTCTGGGGCCTCCAGGGCGGTGCCGGGAACCTCGGCGTGGTCACCGAGCTGGAGTTCGCTCTGCACCCGGTTCGCACCGTCTACGCCGGCAACCTCTACTACCCGCTGTCCCGGGCCGCCGACGTGTGCGGCTTCGTCGCCGACTGGAGCCGCCCTGGGTCTTCCGCGGTGCCACCCGAACTGACGGCCGCCGTCACGTTCCGCTTCTTCCCACCGCTGCCGACGGTGCCCGAACCCCTCCGCGGGCAATCGCTGGTTGCGCTGCGGGGTTGCTTCTGCGGCGATCCGGCGGCGGGCGCCGCGCTGATCGATCAGGCCCGCGCTGCTCTGGGACCGGCCCTGGTGGACAGCTTCACAACCATGCCGGCTGCAGCGTTGGCGAGCGTCAGCATGGATCCGGTCGATCCCTTGCCGTCGCTCAACCACACCGAACTGGTTCGCGAGCTGACGGCGGACGCCATCACCGCCTTGGTGGAACTGGCCGGTCCGGACTCTGGATCGCCCTTGGTGATGCTGGAGCTCCGGACGCTCGGCGCGGCGCTGGCCGGACCCGACGATGCGCTGAGTCCGATCGCGCACAGCGATGCGGCGTTCAGCCTGAACGCGATCGGCATCACCCCGGACGCGGAGCGCACCGCCGCCGTCCGTACGCATCTGGACAAGGTCCGGACCCGGATGGCGCCCTTCGCCACCGGTCATACCTACGTGAACTTCCTCGACCTCGACGGCGCAACGCCCGAGCGGGTCCGGGCCGCTTACAGCGATCGGGACTGGCGGCGACTCGTCGAGCTGAAGTCCCGCTACGACCCCCGCAACCTCTTCCGCTTCAACCGCAACATCCCGACGCCTCAGGAAGTGAGCACACCATGAGCACTACCCACACCACCCACGACGACCGAACGATCGTGGTCACCGGCGCCACCGGCTCCACCGGCTCGATCCTGACCCAGCTGCTGCTGGCCCGGGGCGAACGCGTACGCGCACTGGTCCGCGATCCGGAGCGAGCCCGCTCCCGGCTGGACCCGCGTGTCGAGCTAGCGGTCGGCGACTTCGCCGATCCGGGCTCCCTCCGGGCGGCCCTGACCGGTGCCGAGGCGGTCTATCTGGCCTGCGGCAACGTGCCGCATCAGGTCGACTTCGAATGCTCGGTGATCGACGAGGCCGTGCAAGCCGGCGTCCAGCGGATCGTCAAGCTCTCCGCCCGCGGTGCCGAGCTCGGCTCCCCGGTGGCCTATTGGGACTGGCACGCCCAGATCGAGCAGCACCTGCGCGCGAGCGGGATCGCTTCGGTCTCGCTGCAGCCGTCCTTCGCGATGACGAACCTGCTGGCCGCGGCCGACCCGATCCGCCATCAGGGGATGATCTTCGCTCCGGCCGCCGCCGCCCAGATCTCGATGATCCATCCGGCGGACGTCGCTGCGGTCGCCGCCGTCAGCCTCGTGCCCGGACACGAGGGCAGCACCTATGTGCTCACCGGCCCCGAGGCGATCGGCTACGCCGAGGTGGCCGCCGATCTGTCCGCCGCGACGGGTCGCCACGTCGGCTACGTCGACATTCCGCCGCCGGCCGCCCGCGCTGCGATGGTGGACGCCGGCCTTCCGCCCTTCGCCGCCGATCAGATCGTCGCGGTTTTCGACGCGCTGCGAGGCGGAGCACAGGCGCAGACCACGGCCACGGTGCGTAGCGTCACGGGACGTCCGCCGCGACCGTTCGCCGTCTTCGCCCGCGACCACGCCGCGGTGTTCACCTCTCCGGTGGGGTCACTGGAGGAGCCATTGAGCGCCTGATCGTTCCGACTCGCGCCGCCAACGCTCGGCGCGCTCGCGAGCCTGCCGCACCGTGTCCGCCAACCCCGCGAGGTCCGGTTGGGCCTGGCCCGGCTGCGGCGGCCAGGTGCGGACCACCTCGGCGGCCCAGGTCGCCCACCGGTCGAGCATCTCCAGATAGTCGTCGAGGAAGCGGCCGGTGAGCACCAGGGTGGCCAGGCGCTCGGGGTACTGACCGGAGCCCGCCAGGTAACTCTCACCCACCTCGACGTTTCGCGACGTCAGCTCCTGCACCCACGAACGCAGCTGTGTGAGCGTGGCCAGCAGGTCGGCCGTGGTTCCGTGCTCGGCGTAGAACACCTTGAGGATGTGCTCGGACTCGAACACCGGTTCGGCGCTGTCGGCCGCCAACCAGGCCGCCAACGCTCGCCGGCCCTCGGGGGTGATCGAATACACAGTTCGCGGCCGCCGACCGTGGGTGCCCACCGCGGCTTCGGCCAGTCCCTGGGCGACCAGCTTCTTCGGTTCCTCGTACAGCTTGCTGCGTGCCCGCGGCCAGAAGCGGTTCAGCGTCCGGTCCATCTGCTTGGCCAACTCGTACGTGGTCCACGGCCGGATGGCGAGCAGGCCGAGCAGCGCGTAGGAGGTGGGCGTGAGCGCGCTGTCCTTCACCATCGGGCTCCTCCTGTTGGATTAATCCCCTAGGGACTATACCGAGTGCCGCACAGCCGCCGGGTAACGTGCGTGAACCATGACCTCGGCCATGACCTCCGACTACACCGAACCCGCCGTCGATCTGGGCACCGGCCGGATGCCGCTGCTCGGCTTCGGCACCTGGCAGATCAGCGACGGAGCAAGCCCCGGCCGCGACCGCATCGGCGCTCGAAGCGGGGTACCGGCACATCGACACCGCGACCGCCTACCGAACGAACGCGGCATCGGCCGCGCGCTGGCCGCCGCGGGTCTGGAGCGGGAGGCGATCTTCGTCACCACGAAGCTGCCGCCGGAGAACGCCGGACGGGAACGGCCAACGCTCGAAGAGAGCCTGAGTCGGCTCGGCACCGACTACGTGGACCTGTGGCTGATCCACTGGCCGCCGGACCGCCAGGCCTCACCGCCGGTCTGGGAGGAAATGATCAAGGCCCGGCAGGACGGCCTGGCCCGGTCCATCGGGGTCAGCAACTACTCACTGGACCAGATCGACGAGTTGACCGACGCCACGGGCGTGACGCCGGCGGTGAACCAGATCCGTTGGGGACCGATGATCTACGACCGTACGGTGGCGACCGGCCTGGCCGAGCGGGGTGTGGTGCTGGAGGGCTACAGCCCGTTCAAGGCCAGCAACCTGAACGATCGCGACGCTGCAGGCGATCGCCGAGGCGCACGACGCCACGCCCGCCCAGATCGTGGTCGCCTGGCACGTCGCGCACGGCTTCGTCGTCATCCCCAAGTCGACCCGGCCCGAACGCATCGCGGCCAACGCCGCCGGTGCCCGGATCGAGCTCACCGACGACGAGGTCGCCGTCCATCGACGGCCTCTCCCTGACCTGAGCCACACTTCCGCGACCCGTCACATCTTCGGCTGTTTCGACGGCGTGTCGCCGCAGATGTGACGGGTCGGCTTTCGGGGTGAGGGTGCGAAGTCTCTGCCCGGCCCGAGTCGTTTCGCGCCATGTGGCGGCTGGCGCAGCAGAATTCGCGCTCCGCTGCTGCGTCGCCCGCCACATGGCGGGAAACGGCATCGGGTTAAGACCCCCGGGGAACGGCATGGGGTTGCGAGCCCAGGAAACGGCATCGGGTGCGGAGCCCGAGCGCCGGCCACGCGTGGTCGCCGTCGAACGCCTTCACCACGCCCGCCACCCGTCACTTCTGCAGCGACACGCCGTCGAAACAGCCGAAGATGTGACGGGTCGGCAGGAGTGGGGGTGAGCGGGACCTGATCGTCCGAGCACGTCACCGCACGTCGATACCGTTGCCGGGTGGGAGAGATGCCGGGCTGGCTGCTGGCGCTGGCCGTACCGATCAGCGCACTGATCGGCGTGGCCATCACGGTCCTGGTGACCCGGAAGAACGCGAACGACGCATTGCGGACCGCGGAGCACGAGGAACGGATGCGATCGCTGCGGTGGGCGGCGGAGTTGTCGGTTTCCGATGTCGACGCTCAGGCCCGGCTCGGCGTACTCGAGTTGGAGAAGCTGGGGACTGATCCAGCCATCGGCGACCGCGAGCAGGAGTTGATCGACGCGGCACTGGAGGCAGCCCAGTACGAGGACAAGTTGGCGCTGGACAACGCCGATCCCGACGCACAGGTTGTCTATACCGACGAGAGTGAGACCATAGAGAGACCCGACAGCACACCCAAGACGAGGGAGGGCGAATGACCAAGCAGGTCGTGGTTCGCAGCTCGTCGGTCGAGGCCGCCAAGTTGCTGCTCCGACGCAACGCCGAGCGCGGAAAGAGCACCGATCCGCAGACCAGCCGGCTGGCCGGGGCCAAGTACATGCCCGAGGCGCCGACGCCGGCCGACAGCAACGGCTCGTCCGCGTAAGTCTGCGTCCGGGCCAGGTTGGGAGATCGGGACGTGCCCGCCGAAGCGAAGATGATCTCTCTGGGCTTCGGCAAATTCGCCCGTTCCGACCGGATCTATGCGCTGGAACCGTTACTCGGCGACGAACGCGGCGACGGCCGCCGGACCCGCGTCTGGATCGAGGGCCTCGCCAACCCGATCATCGCATCGCGCACCGAGGCCACGATCCTGCGCGACATGGGCCAGGAGACCGCCGTCGATGCACCACTGGTCGATGAGGCAGTGGACCTGGCGTCGCGCCTGGCCGCAGCGGCCGAGGCGGGTCGCGTCGATCTGAGCGATCTCGGGCGGCGGGCCCGTCGTTTGCTGGCCGCGACGACGGGCCGGGACTGAGCGCCGATTCAACTCCGCGGCTTTCGGCCCGCAATGGGCGGTCCCGGCCCACGCTTACCGACCACGGGCGGCTCTCGGCGCGACCGAGGGCGGACCCGGGCCGCATCGTCAGCTCAGGCTCCAGCCGCGGCGATCTGCGAGCCATTGCTTGACAACGTCGGCGTACCACCGCTGATGCAGACGCAAGTACGGTGACGCCTCCGACGGCGCCGCGCCCCGTTGGATGAGGAAGAAGATCAACAGGAGAGCCAGCGCCCCGTCCACCGCGTCGCGGTCGTCGTCGTCCACCAAGCCGCTGTCCGCCAGCAGGCGATCGGCGTCGAGTCCGTCGCCGTACATGCTGATCGCGACCGTGAGGGTGTCCGTCCAGACCGGCCCGCGGGTGGGCCAGTTCCAGTCACAGACCCAGACTTTCCCGGTCGGCGTGATGATGACGTTGTCGTCGCGCAGATCGGAGTGGACCAAGGTGTCCCCGCGACAGCCGTCGGGCGCCACCCCGGCCAGTTCCTCGAGGTCCCTGAGGACGCCGAGAGGCAGTTCTGAGGCATCGATCCGCGCGCGCCAATCCGTGAGCTCGCCGAAGAACTCGTCGGCGAAGTCCACCAGGTCCACCCCCGCTGGCGCCGGCGTCAAGGCAACAGACAGCTCCCGCACCGACGCCAGGACCAGTTCCGCCTCGTCCAGACCCCAGGGACGTCGGGGCGGTCTGCCGTCGACGTCGTCGAAGATCACCACGAACCACTCCCCGCCAGCATCGGCGATCTCGGCCTGATGTCGGACCCGTGGAGCGGGCACCGCCGACGGAAGCACGACCAGACGGTCCACTTCGAGGCGGTAGGAGTCCTGCAACCAGGCGAGGTCGGGCGTCGCGGCCTTGGCGAAGAATCGACGCCCGTCGGCGAGCCGCAACCGGGATGCGAAACCGGGCGTGAAACCGGACCCCTGCGTCGTGGCCGACACCACCGCTGACCGGACCAGTCCCTCGATGCCGTCCCGTACGGCCGCCGGCAGTTCCGACCACGTCGGCCGTCGCGCGGTGTGCCCCACCGGCAGCGTAATCGGGACCCGCATCGCCTCTCACCTGCCGCACGCACGGCGTGGTGACGCTCCAGACGGCGTCGCGGTGTCTAGCGTATGACCAGCATCGACCCGGGAGTGAGACATGACTTCGTTTTTGAACGTGTTGCGCGACATCGCCTTGCTGCTGGCCCGCGTCGGTCTGGGCGGCGCGATGGTGATCCACGGCTGGCTGCGCTGGCAGGCCCCGGGTCAGGGGGTCGAGCAGCAGATCGAGTTCCTCAACCGGTTCGCCACGCCGTACGCCAACATCGCGGCCTGGTCCAACATCGTGCTGGAGCTGGTGGGCGGCATCTTCCTCATCGCCGGATTCCTGACGCCACTGGTGGCTGCGGCCGTAGTCGTCCAGCAGGTCCTCATGGTCGCGTACACGAACTGGTTCCTCGGTTGGGATCTGCTCAACCCGGACGGCACCTACAACGGCGGCTACGAGTACAACGTGATGATCGGGCTGTTCGCGTTGCTGCTGGTGGTGTTCGGCGCCGGGCGAATCTCGATCGACCGGCTCTTCCGCCGGCCCAAGCGGACCGAGACCGAGGACGACTACGGAACCTCGGCGTCGACGACGTACCCGGGCACGACCCGGTCGGACACCGCGACGATGGCCAAGTCCGGCGTCTGAGCGAAAGCTCACAGCAAGTTCACAGATTCACCACAGCGCTTTGCCGCCTGACCCCGGCAGGCTGATCCCATGGCCCGCACACCCCTCGCCTCCGCCCCGCTGACCCGACCCGACGGCACCCCGATCCGGGTGTTGGCGGTCGACGACGAGTCCAGTCTGACCGAACTGCTGTCCATGGCCATGCGCTACGAGGGCTGGCAGGTCACCACGGCAGGCTCCGGAAGCGACGCCGTGCGCGCCGCTCGCGAGACGCGGCCCGACGCCATCGTCTTGGACATGATGCTGCCCGACTTCGACGGCCTCGAGGTGATGCGGCGCATTCGCTCCGAGGACCCCGATGTCCCGGTGATCTTCCTGACCGCGAAGGATGCGGTCGAGGACCGGATCGGCGGCCTCACCGCGGGCGGCGACGACTACGTGACGAAGCCGTTCAGCCTGGAGGAGGTCATCGCCCGCCTGCGCGCCCTGCTCCGCCGCAGCGGGGCGGCCCTGACCAAGAACGACTCGCTCCTGGTGGTCGGTGACCTGACCCTGGACGAGGACAGCCACGAGGTCGCCCGCGGCGGAGTCGAGATCTCGCTCACCGCCACCGAGTTCGAACTGCTGCGGTACCTGATGCGCAATCCGCGCCGCGTGCTCAGCAAGGCGCAGATCCTCGACCGGGTCTGGAACTACGACTTCGGCGGCCAGGCCAACGTCGTCGAGCTCTACATCTCCTATCTGCGGAAGAAGATCGACGCCGACCGGCCGGCGATGATCCACACCATGCGAGGCGCCGGGTACGTGTTGCGCCCGGCGAGCTAGATGACCGACATCCCCCGGTTCGGAACCGACCTCGCCGAGCGGAGTCACGCCGTACCGTCCGCTGGGTCGCGGCACGCTCGGGCGTCGCCTGGTCGTCCGGGTGGCCGTGCTGGTCGCGCTCGTCGCGCTGCTGCTGAGCGCGGCGCACGACGGTCGATCGTCCAGCAGATCCTGATGGCGAACGTCCGCGACGACCTGTACGCGGCCGCCGATGAGGTCAAGCGGGACCTGCGCTACGGCAACAGTCGCGACAACCTGTTCGGGCCCGGACAGTCGGTCGGCACCTTCGCCTTCGGCTTCTTCGCCTCGGGAGCGAGCGGTCCCAACGCCAAGATCGACGGCCGGGGTCGAGGCGAGATCAGCGAGCTTCCGACTGCCGCCGCCGATGCGTTGCGCGCGACTCCGGCGGACGGCCAGCAGCACACCGTGACGCTGCCGGAACTGGGCCGCTATCGCGTCGTCGCCGGCACCCTGCAGCATCGCCGAGACCGGTGAGCAGGGCACGCTCGTGATCGGCGTCCCGCTGGCGGAGGTCGACCGGACTCTGCTCCTGCTTGATCTTGGCCGAGATCGGCTTGATCGCTGCTCGCCATCGGCATCGCGATCATCGCCTCGCGCACCGTGGTGCAACGCAGCCTGCGCCCGCTGAACCGGGTGGCCGCCACCGCCCAGCAGGTCTCGCAGCTGCCGCTCGATCGCGGCGAGGTGGCTCTGGCCGTACGGGTCCCGCCCGAGGACACCAACCCGGCGTCCGAGGTCGGGCAGGTGGGCCTGGCCATCAACCACATGCTCAACAACGTCGAATCGGCGCTGGCCGCCCGGCAGGCCAGCGAGACCAAGGTCCGGCAGTTCGTGGCCGACGCGTCGCACGAGCTGCGCAATCCGCTCGCGGCGATCCGCGGGTACGCCGAGCTGACCCGGCGCAGCGGCGAGGCGATCCCGCCCGACACGACGTACGCCCTCGGTCGGGTGGAGTCCGAGGCGGCGCGGATGTCCACGCTGGTCGAGGATCTGCTGTTGCTGGCCCGCCTGGACGCGGGGCCGGCGCTGGACATCCAGCCGACCGATCTGACGGAGTTGATCATCAACGCCCTCAACGATGCTCGGGTCGCCGGACCCGACCACAGCTGGTCGCTGGCGCTGCCCGACGAGCCGGTCATGGTCTGCGGCGACGCCCACCGCCTGCACCAGGTGGTGGCCAACCTGCTGGCCAACGCCCGTACGCACACCCCGGCCGGGCACGCAGGGTGGAGGCCGCGCTGTCGCGTCCCTGGACGGGCAGGCGGTGATCACGGTGACCGACAACGGACCCGGCGTGCCGCCCGAGCTGCAGTCGCAGATCTTCGAACGCTTCACCCGCGCCGACACCAGCCGGGTCCGCGCCAGCGGCGCGCCGGCAGGGGGCAGCACCGGGCTCGGGCCTCGCCATCGTGTCGGCCGTGGTCGAGGCGCACCACGGTCAGGTGGCCGTCGACAGCCACCCCGGCTACACCCGGTTCACCGTGACCCTGCCGGTCACCGAACCCGGTCCCGGAGGCGCAGCGACGCGCTGCCGTCCGGCGTCGGCCCCGTCAGCGACTCGAGCGCGGCCTCCGTCTGCGCCGACGTCGAGGCCTGGCTGGCGAACTGCGTGCGGTGCAGCTCGGCGTAGCGACCGTTCGCCGCCAGCAGCTCGTCGTGGCGACCCCGTTCGGTGATCCGGCCGTCCTCGACCACCAAGATCAGGTCGGCCGCCCGGATGGTGGAGAGCCGGTGCGCGATGACCACCGCCGTCCGGCCCGCCAAGCGCCTCGGCCAGCGCGGCCTGCACGGCGGCCTCGGAGGTGGAGTCCAGGTGAGCGGTGGCCTCGTCCAGGATCACCACCCGCGGCTGGGCGAGCAGCAGCCGAGCGATCGTGAGCCGCTGCCGCTCGCCGCCGGACAGCCGGTAGCCTCGCTCCCCCACCACGGTGTCCAGGCCGTCGGGCAGCGAGGCGATCAGAGCGTCCAGCCGGGAGCGCCGCAGCGCCTCCCACAGTTCGTCGTCGGTGGCGCTCGGACGCGCCAGCAGCAGGTTGTCGCGGACGCTCTCGTGGAACAGGTGACCGTCCTGGGTCACCATGCCCGAGCGTTTCCCGGACGGCCGCGAAGCTGAGGTCACGGACGTCGACCCCGCCGAGCCGGATGGCGCCGTCGTCGACGTCGTACAGCCGAGCCAGCAGCTGGGCCATCGTGGACTTGCCGGCGCCGGACGAGCCGACCAGCGCGACCATCTGACCCGGCTCGACCCGGAACGAGACGTCGTGGATGACCTCGACACCGCCGCGGGTGTCGAGGGTCGCCACCTCCTCCAGCGAGGCCAGCGAGACCTTGTCCGCCGACGGGTAGGCGAAGCTGACGTGGTCGAACTCGACCGAGACCGGGCCGGGCGGCACGTCGGCGGGCATCGGGCCGCTCCTTGATCAACGGCTCGAGGTCCAAGACCTCGAAGACCCGCTCGAAGCTGACCAGGGCGCTCATCACCTCGACCCGGGCGCTGGCCAGGGCGGTCAGCGGCGCGTACAGCCGGGTCAGCAGCAGGGCCAGCGACACCACGGCCCCCGCCTCCAGCGTGCCCTGGAGAGCGAACCAGCCGCCCAGCCCGTAGACCAGGGCGAGCGCCAGCGCCGAGACCAGCGTGAGGGCGGTGACGAAGACCGTCTGCACCATGGCGCTGCGGACGCCGATGTCGCGGACCCGGGTGGCGCGGACGACGAACTCGTACGACTCCCGCTCCGGACGCGAGAACAGCTTGACCAGGGTCGCTCCGGGCGCGGAGAACCGCTCGGTCATCTGGTTGCCCATCACGGCGTTGTGGTTGGCACTCTCCAGCTGCAACCGCGCCAGCCGCCGGCCCATCCGCCGAGCGGGGATGACGAAGATCGGCAGCAGCACGAGGGCCAGCACGGTGATCGGCCAGGAGATCACCAACATGGCGACCAGGGCCAGCACGAGCGCGACGATGTTGCTCACCACGCCGGACAGCGTCTCGGAGAACGCGCGCTGGGCGCCGACGACGTCGTTGTTGAGCCGGCTGACCAGAGCGCCGGTACGGGTCCGGGTGAAGAACGCGACGGGCTGTCTTGAGCACGTGATCGAACACGGCCCGCCGGAGATCGAGGATCAGGCCCTCCCCGATCCGCGCCGACAGCCAGCGCAGCCACAGGCCCAGGCCGGCCTCGGCGATGGCGATGACGGCGATGAGGATCGCCAGCTGCAGCACGACCGCGAACGGCTGGGCTCCGACGATGGCGTTGACCACCTGCCCGGCCAGCAGCGGGGTCGCGACCGCCAGCACCGCGCCGACCACGCTGAGCACCAGGAAGCCGACCAGCTGCGCGCGCTGGGGCGTGGCGAAGGCGAGGATGCGTTTCACCGTCTCCCACGAGAACGGTCGCTTGTCCTGCTGGGCGATCATCGCGTGGTACATCGAGTTCCACGCCGCCATCTCCATGCTCATAGAGCTGAACGCTAGAACCTCACGCTGACATGAGGTCAAACCCTGGGCCGAGCCGTCACTTCTGCGGCGACACGCCGTCCAAAGCGCCGAAGATGTGACGGGTCGGCTAATGGGCGCGGATCCAGGCGGAGGTGTCCGGCGGGAGTTGCGGAGACGCGGCCAGCGGAAGCGCTGGAGATCAGCAGGTCGCCGGCCGGCAGGGCAACGGGCCGGGACCCGAAGTTCGCCAAGCAGTGCCAGTCGCCGCGGGCGAAGTGCAGGACATCGGCGTCGGGGTGGTCGACCCAGGCGAATGCCTCGTCGCTCTGGAGCGTCCGCCGGAGAGCGAGCGCCCGGCGGTACAGGTTCAGGGTCGAGTCAGGATCGGCGGCCTGCACGCTGACGGCGTACGACGCGAACCAGGCCGGCTGCGGCGGCTGGGCCGGCCCCGGCCCGAAGCCGAACGACGGCCCGGTCGGCTCCCACGGCAGCGGGACCCGGCAGCCGTCGCGACCCTTCTCGACCGCCGATCGGGTCGCCATCGGGTCCTGCAGCACCTCCGGCGGCAGATCGGCCACCTCGTGCAGGCCGAGCTCGTCGCCCTGGTAGACGTACGTGGAACCGGGCAGCGCCAGCAGGATCAGCGCAGCCGCGCGCGCCCGACGCTCACCCAGAGCCGCGTCGAGCAGCGGCTCGCGTCCGTCGGTCAGCAGCCAGTCCCGTGCCACCTGCTGCGCGAGGCGGGTGTCGTCGAGCGGCAGGCCGTAACGGCGTCGCGACCCGGGGACTGTCGTGGCAGCCGAGCAGCCAGGTCGTGGTGGATCCGCTCTCGCGCATGTCGGCCAGCCCGGAGTCGATCACGCGGCGGAAGTCGGTCGCCCGCCAGTCGGCGTCCTGCATCTCGAAGTTGAACGCCTGGCCGAGGCTGTCGGCGGAGGCGTACCGGGCCCGGCGGCTCGGATGGACACAGGCCTCGGCGACCGCGAAGCGCGGGGGGTCGTACTCGGCGAACACCCGGCGCCAGTCGGCGTAGACCTGATGGACGTCGTCGCGATCCCACAGCGGATGCGAACCGTCCGAGAAGATCATCATCTCCGAGATCTCCGCCCAGGGGCGGTACGGCTCGGACATGTCCTTGACCAGCCCGTGCGCGACGTCGACCCGGAACCCGTCGACCCCGCGATCGGCCCAGAACCGCAGGGTCGTACGGAAATCGGCGCGGACCTCCGGGTTGTTCCAGTTGAGGTCCGGCTGTTCCTTGGCGAAGTAGTGGAAGTACCACTGCCCGTCGCCCACGCGATGCCAGGCCGGACCGCCGAACCCGGACTGCCAGTCGTTGGGGGGCTCCTCTCCGGCCGACCCGCGGCCGTCCCGGAACAGATACCGGGCTCGTTCGGGCGAGCCCGGCGCCGCCGCCAGCGCCGCGCGGAACCACGGATGTTCCTCGGAGGTGTGGTTGGGCACCACGTCGATGATCATCTTCAGTCCTCGGCCGTGCAGGGCCGCGACCAGCACGTCGAAGTCACCCAACGTGCCGAGGCGTGGATCGACGTCGCGGTAGTCGACGACGTCGTAGCCACCGTCGGCGAGCGGGGACGGATAGAACGGACTGAGCCAGACCGCATCCACGCCCAGCTCCGCGAGATAGCCGACGCGGGAGGTGATCCCCGGCAGGTCACCGATGCCGTCACCGCCGGCGTCGGCGAAGCTCCGTGGGTAGATCTGGTAGACCACGGCTGATCGCCACCACTCGGCACTCCTCACTCGGCGACCGTACCGAGGATCGAGTCCCCTCAGGTGGCCCGGGTCACGATCCCGTAGTCGTGGATCTTGCGGTAGATGGTCGCCCGCGACATCCCCAGCGAACGTGCGGCCTGAGTCTTGCTCCCACGCGCGTCGGCGAGGCACTTGACGATGGCGTCACGCTCCATCGCCTCGAGCGGACTCAGCACCCGACGGCTCACCGTGTGCGCCTCGGGCGGCAGATCGTCCGGCTCGATGGTTCCGGTCCGCCGATACTTCACGACCTCGCGGAGCAGCTGGTGCAACTGCCGGGCGTTCCCCGGCAGCTCCATCCGCATCAGCAGGCGCATCGCCTGCGGCGAGCAGGTCAGGTGCCCGCCCTGGGAGAGCCTGGACAGGAACAGCCGCACCAACGGCTGTACGTCCTCGGGGTGGTGGCGAAGCGGGGGCACCGCGACCGTGCTCGGGAACATCTGCAGCAGCTGGATCAGCGGCGCCTTGGTGGGCGGTACGTGCGGGGCGTGCGCGAGCGTGACGGCCACCCACAACGGTCGATCTCGATCCCGTTCGACGCCGCGGGCGGCGGCCAGGGCCGCGGCGAGCGCCCGGAGGCGGGGACCGTCGAGCGTGTCGACATGCCGTACGGCCAGGGAATCGGCGCTGCCGGCGATCGCGCGCCGGAGGTTCGGCAGCCATTCGGGGTCTTCCGCGGCGTCGGCGGCGTCGAAGACCACGAACCGGCCGACCGGTTGACGGCGCAGCTGCACCGCGGTGAGTACCGCCAGCTTTCCCACCCCCGGCTCACCCTCCACCGCGAGCCATTCACCCGAGCGGAACGCTAGCTCCACCTCCTGGCAGGCGTTGAGCCACGGGGGTCCGGACCCGACCAGACCGGGCAACGGCAGCCGGGTGGGCCGGGCAGAGTCCCGCGGCTCGCGGCCGGCCGGCTCCAGCTTGACGTGGGCCACGATGCCGGCCGGTGGATCGCCGCTGTCCACGGATCGGCTGTACACGCGGGCCGTCTGTCCCGAGGGCAGGTCGATCACCAGCGAGTTGTGGTGCCCACTGCTCAGCGTCTCGCTGGCCTGCGCGAGGAGCGCTGCCTGGTCGACCGGATCGAGCAGCGTGCGGGCGAGGTCGTTCAACATCACCACGTCGTGGTTGAGGGCGAAGACGATGCCCGCCCGACGGCCGCAGGTGCGCAGGTACTCCTTCAGCAGACCCAGCTCGCTCGCTCCCGCATCTTCGAGCAGCGACTGCCTGATCTGCTCGGCGGTGGTCTTCGCGAGGGTGAGCAGCAGCGCCCCCGCGTCCCGGCGCCAGCAGGTGAAGTCCACGGCGCCCACGAGCCGGCCCGAGACCGGGTGGTGAATGGGAACACCGGCGCAGGCCAGGTCCTCGAGGTGCTCGGCGTAGTGCTCGTGGCCGAACACGTGAGCCGGACCGCCCATCTCCAGGGCGGTGCCGATCCCGTTGGTGCCGACGAACTTCTCGGCGTAACTGAAGCCCGGCGCGAGCAGGACCCGGTCCAGGTGAGATTCGAGGGCCCGGTCGCCGGTCATCCGGGTGAGCACGAGGCCCGTCGCATCCGTCAGGATGACGCTCACCGACTGGCCTTCGAGTTGTTCACCAAGAGCACGCAACACCGGCAAAGCGCTGCGGGAGAGGCGGGTGTCGAGCTGGACGTCCGGCTCGAACGACATCTCGATCTTGTCGGCCGCGACATGCAACTCCTGAGACCGCCGCCAGGAGGCGAGAATGGCGTTCCGGACGGTCTGGGGCGCCGGCGTCTCCTGGGTCAGAAACTCTTCGCGACTCTTGGCTACGAGGTGCTGGGCGGTGAGTGCCTTCTGGGCGGGCGCGCTCAGGGCATGCCCTGAGACAGAGCCTCCGGAGACAGAGCTTCCTGACACTGGGCTCGGCGTCAACCCCCAACCCCCCAACGTCTGCGTTTGTGTGCGGCCTCACGACGACAACGCGCCGGTCCCTCTTCGAGTGTCACTCACCCGACCCGAGAGCACTGTCTCATATTGAGACAGCACCGCGTGCGGGCCGGCGTAGCGTGCCCACGGAGGCACCTGATGATGGCACCCGCCGACGACGCCGCAGAGGCGGAGACGTACAACCCCTGGAGCATCGTCAATCTCGTCTTCACCCACCTGTCGGACGAGGGGCTGCACCCCATCCTGGGCGAGAGCGGCGACCCCGGAGCACCCGCCGCGGCGCTGCTGCGTGCCTTGGGAATCGAGCCCGCGGCCGAGGGGAACCGCGAGGTCGTACGCGGCATCCGGGCTCACCTGGCCGAGATCCGGTCGGTGATGCTCGACCAGGATCCCGACCAGCGGTAGTCCCTCCGTCCGATTCCTGTCTCATTGTGAGACCGGCGGCGGGCCCCGATTGGGATTTCATGGAGGTGACTGACCACTGATCCTCAAGAAAGGAGTGGGATGACTCGACAAAGCATGGCCAAGGCCCACGAGAAGATCCAAGAGCTGGCCTGGGAGCCCCTGTACCACGAGCCGGTGTCTCACTACGGGACCGACTACACGTTCCAGAAGGCGAAGAAGAAGGACCCACTCAAGCAGGTCCTCCGGTCGTACTTCCCCATGCAGGAAGAGAAGGACCACCGCGTGTACGGCGCCGCCGACGGCGCGATCCGCGGCAACATGTTCCGCCAGGTCCAGCCGCGCTGGCTGGAGTGGCAGAAGTTGTTCTTGAGCATCATTCCGCTGCCGGAGATCTCGGCCGCGCGGGCGATGCCGCTGCTGTTCCGCACGGTGCCCAACCCGGAGCTCCACAACGGTCAGGCCATCCAGATGATCGACGAGGTGCGGCACTCGACGATCCAGCAGAACCTCAAGCGCCTGTACATGAACAACTACATCGACCCCGCCGGATTCAACAGCAGCCTCCGCAACTTCCAGAACGACTACTGCGGCACGATCGGCCGGCAGTTCGCCGAGGGCTTCATCACCGGTGACGCCATCACCGCGGCGAGCATCTACCTGACGATCGTGGCCGAGACGGCGTTCACGAACACGCTGTTCGTGGCCATGCCCGCCGAGGCGGCCGCCAACGGTGACTACCTGCTCCCGACGGTGTTCCACTCGGTCCAGTCCGACGAGTCGCGCCACATCAGCAACGGGTACGCCACGCTGTTGATGGCCTTGGCCGACGAAGGCAACCACCAGCTGCTCGAGCGCGACCTGCGCTACGCCTGGTGGAACAACCACCGCGTCGTGGATGCCGCCATCGGCACCTTCATCGAGTACGGCACGAAGGACCGCCGCAAGGATCGGGAAAGCTACGCCGAGATGTGGCGTCGCTGGATCTACGACGACTACTACCGCAGCTACCTCGTCCCCCTCGAGAAGTACGGGCTGGTCATCCCGCACGACCTGATCGAAGAGGCCTGGAACCAGATCTGGAACAAGGGTTACGTCCACGAGGTCGCGCAGTTCTTCTGCACCGGGTGGCTCGCCAACTACTGGCGGATGGACCCGATGACGGACAAGGACTTCGAGTGGTTCGAGTTCAAGTACCCGGGCTGGTACGACAAGTACGGCAAGTGGTGGGAGAACTATTCCCGCCTCTCGACCCCGAACGGGCATCACCCGATCGTGGCCGAGGACGTCGACTACCAGTACCCGCACCGCTGCTGGACCTGCATGGTGCCCTGCCTGGTCCGTGAGGACATGGTCATGGCCGAGGTCGACGGCCAGATGCGCACCTACTGCCACGAGGCGTGCCGGTGGACCGACGTCGAGGCGTTCCGGCCGACCTACCAGGGGCGCGAGACGCCGAACATGGGTCAGCTGATCGGCAAGCGGGAGTGGGAGACCCTCTACCACGGCTGGAACTGGGCCGACGTGGTCTCCGACATGGGCTACGTCCGCGACGACGGCTACACCCTGGTAGCCCAGCCGCACCTGGACCTGAACCCGAAGAAGATGTGGAATCTCGACCACCTGCGTCGAATGGGGCCACTGCAGAGTCCGAATGTGCTGCTCAATGAGATGACGCCTGAGGAGCAGAAGGCGTTCCACGCCGACTACATCAAGGGAGGTCCGGCCGGACGTCCGGCTCCTGCGGACGCCTGAGGAAGCTGAACTTGACGTAGGGCGCGCGAGGAGGACCACGCAGTAACCGTCTGGGCGGTCCTCCTCGTCGGTCCTGATCACTCACCGCGAAGGGGGATCATGGGCGAGACGCACGTGGTGCGGTTCGAGCCGGTCGGCATCGAGATCGAGGTCGACGAGGAACAGACGGTTCTCCGGGCGGCCGCCGAGCAGGGCATCACCCTCATGCACGGCTGCAAAGAGGGCCAGTGCGCCTCGTGCAAGTCGTTCGTGCTCGACGGCGACGACATCGAGCTCGACAAGTACTCCACGTTCGCTCTGCCCGACTTCGAGTTGGACGAGGGCTACACGCTGCTCTGCCGGGCCCACGTCTTCGAGGACGTGACCATCGAGCTCCTCAACTACGACGAGGAGATGCTGCGGTCCGGTCACCCGATCCAGCAGGCGGTCGCGGAGGTCGTCTCGAAGGATCGCGTGACCCACGACATGCGGCACCTCGTACTCAGGCTGGTCGAACCGACCGAGATCGCCTACTGGCCGGGACAGTACGTCGACATCGCGATCCCGGGCAGCGAGGAGACCCGGTCGTTCTCCATGGCCAACGTGTCCAGCAAGGAGTCCGGCCAGCTCGAGTTTGTGATCCGGTGCTACCCCGACGGCCAGTTCTCCCACTTCCTCGACACCGAGCTCGCGGTCGGCGACCGGCTCGACGTGAGCGGGCCCTTCGGCGTCTTCACGCTGCGCGACGGCCGCGACTCCGACATCGTCTTCGTCGGGGGCGGGGCGGGGATGGCGCCGATCCTGTCCGTGCTGCGATCCCTGGCCGGCAAGGGAAGCACGCGCAAGGTGACGTACTACTACGGCGCCCGCAGCCAGCGGGACCTGTGTTTCGAGAAGGAGTTGTACGCGCTGACGGAGACGCTGCCGAACTTCAGCTTCGTGCCGGCGCTGTCGGAAGCCGACGCCCGTGAGCCCTGGGACGGCGAGGTCGGGTTCATCACCGACGTCGTCAAGCGGTACGAGACCGACCTGTCGGGTACCGACTGCTACGTCTGCGGCCCCCCGCCCATGGTCGAGGCGGCCATGGATGTGCTGGCCGGACTCGGCGCACCCGAGAAGAACATCTACTACGACAAGTTCACCACCACCGGTTCGGCCTGAGCCGGGGAACAGCGAAAGCGAGGCGGATCCATTCATGTCCACCGAGGACGCGGTCATCGAACGCAGCTCACCCAAGCCGGAATTCACCGACGCCGAAGCCGGCGCCAAGGTCTTCCCGGACTCGACCCTGCGGCGCTACAACTACTACACCCCCCAGAAGCGCAAGCAGACCCACTACGAAGACGTCACCGTCGAAGTCCAGCCCGACCCTCGGCACTACCTGGCCCAAGGCTGGTTGTACGGGTTCTCCGACGGCCGGGGCGGCTACCCGCTGGACTGGACCGCCCTCAAGGCGTGGGGCGTCGACCGGGGTGACCCGGAGCGCTACCCGGGGTCGGGTGGCAAGGGCTACGAGTGGCCCGCCCACGGCTGGCACGAGTTCCGCGACCCCAACGAGGAGTGGGAGCTGACGCTCTACCGCAACAACGCAAACGTCGTGCGGCAGATCAACCAGAACATCGAGACCGCTCGCGAGACCAAGGCCTTCGCGCAGTGGAACCGGAACTGGGTGACCTTCGTGGAGCGCAACGTCGGCGCCTGGATGCACGTCGAGCACGGGCTCGGGCTCTACCTCTTCGCGAACGCCCAGCGGCGGGCCCCCACCAACATGCACAACAACGCGATCTCGGTGAACAGCATGCACCGGATCCGCTTCGCCCAGGACCTGGCGCTCTACAACCTCACGCTGAGCGAGGAGATCGAGAGCTTCGACGGTGCCGCCCACGTGGAGACCTGGAACAGCGACCCGGCCTGGCAGGGAGTACGCCGCGTCTCCGAACAGCTCACCGGGATCGACGATTGGGCGGAGGCGATCTTCGCCGCCAACATCGTCTTCGAACCGTTGATCGGGGAGCTGTTCCGGAGCCAGCTGGTGCAGCAGGCGGCACCGGGCAACGGTGACTTCGTGACGCCGACTGTGGTCGGTGCCGGCGAGTGGGACTACGCGTCGCGCGACCTGCGCTACACCAAGGCGATGTTCGAGCTGTTGACAGGAGACAAGGAGTTCGCCGACCACAACAAGGCACTCATGGACTCCTGGCTCGCCACCTGGACGCAGCGGTGTCTGGTCGCCGCGCGGGAGCTGTCGCCGCTGTGGTCGCAGCCCGACGCCAAGCCGCCGCGCTTCGAGGAGGGCTTGGACCGTGCCAAGAGCCGGTTCAGCGGCATATTGTCCGACCTGAGCCTGAACAACCCGAAGGAGCTGACCCAGTGAGCGGCTACCAGTCGACGAAGACGTCGTACGCCACGACCGAGAGTGCGTTCAAGTCCGACAACACGGCCTCGAACAGGTGTGGCGTCACCTTGATGAACAACCAGGTCGGGGCCGTCGTGGCGGAGGTGATGCGAGGCAAGGACGGCGTGCGCATCACCCCGCTCCCGTCGATGATCCGGGTTGACGGTATTCATCGGATGGACTTCGACTACGACGAGATCTCCGAGGCGCTCGGTGAGGAGGAGGGCTACTTCAACTCCGCCGAGTTCGAGGAGAACATGTCGACCCACTACGGCCGGATGATCCACGAGGACGACCGGACGATCATGTTCGCCAATCCCGAGGACGCGGCCGAATACATCGGCTTCGATCTCAAGACCTACGACAAGTAATCAAGCCTACTGATCCGCGAATCCTCAGGAGGACACGTTGTACGAAAAGGATGGCACCAAGTACTTCATCGTCGACAGCCACATGCACTACTGGGACGCCAGTCCGGAGAACTGGGTCGCCGGCCACGAGAACTACGCCAAGGGCTGGATCGACTGCTTCCACGCGTACCAGAGTCTGGGTCCGCCGGAGACGCACTGGACGATCGAGCACTTCTACAAGGCCTCCGAAGAGGACTTGATGAAGGACGTGTTCGAGGATGGGCACGTCGATGTGGCCATCTTCCAACCGACGTACCTCAAGGAGTGGTACGTGAACGGTTTCAACACGACCGCGCAGAACGCCGCCGTGGCCGCCAAGGATCCCGACAAGTTCATCCTCAACGGTCGTTGGGACCCACGGGAGGGTGACGCCGGCATCAAGCAGCTCGAGAAGGACGTCGCCGAGTACGGCCTCAAGGGCGTCAAGATGTACACCGCCGAGTGGCGTGAGGGATCCCGCGGCTGGACGCTGAAGGACCCGGAGGCCTACCGGTTCCTGGAGAAGAGCCAGGAGCTGGGCATCAAGAACATCCACGTCCACAAGGGGCCGACCATCTGGCCGCTGGACAAGGACGCCTTCGACGTCTCCGACGTCGATCATGCGGCGACGGACTTCCCGGAGCTGAACTTCATCGTCGAGCACGTCGGGCTGCCGCGGATCGAGGACTTCTGCTTCATGGCGACCCAGGAGCCCAACGTCTACGCCGGATTGTCCGTGGTCATCGGTGGCTTCATGCACGCTCGGCCCAAGTTCTTCGCCAAGGTGATGGGCGAGCTGTTGTTCTGGGTCGGCGAGGACAAGATGACCTTCGGCAGCGACTACAGCATCTGGGAGCCGAAGTGGCAGGTGGAGGGCTTCGTCGATTGGGACTACCCGAGCGACGAGTTCTCCGACTACCCCCGAGTCAACGTGGACACGAAGAAGAAGATTCTCGGGCTGAACGCCGCCAAGCTCTACGGGATCGAGGTTCCCGAGGAGTGCCAGATCGCCGACCGGGGGGAGCCGGCGTCCCAGGACGACGCGCAGCTGGTCGACGACGGAGTCAAGGTGTGACGGTCGAGGCACACGTCCTCGCCGCGCTCGGAAAGGTGCGCGACCCCGAACTCGATGAACCGGTGACCACGCTGGGGTTCGTGGCGTCGTGCGCCGTGTCGGCCGCCGGGGACGTCCAGGTCCGCCTCCGGCTGCCGACGTACTTCTGCGCGCCGAACTTCGCCTTTCTGATGGTGGCGGACAGCTACGACACCGTCAGCGCGGTCAGCGGCGTGCGGCATACCGAGGTGATCCTCGAGGACCACTTCGCCGCCAACGCCATCAACGCCGGGATCGCGGCCCGGTCCGGGTTCGTCCAGGCCTTCGACGGTCTCGCCGCCGGGGAACTGGACGAGCTCCGGACCGACTTCGTGCGCAAGGCGGTACTGGCCGGGACCGACCGGGTCTGCCGGCCGCTGCTGGCCGAGGGGCGGAGCAGCGACGACCTCGCGGGGCTCACCCTGGGTGAGGTCCCGCCGTCGGCGGACCTGGAGCGGCTGCGGGCGCGGCGAAGTGAGATCGGTCTGCCCGCCGACGACGACTCGCCGCTGCTCGTCGACGCCGTCACCGGCGAGGCGGTCGGCGCTGAGGGGCTGCCGCTCCACCTGCGGCGCGCCCGCCTGACCCAGGTCAACATGGAGGCGAACGGCAGCATCTGCGGCGGGATGTTGCGGCACCGCTACGGATCCCGGGTGCACGACGTACTAGAGCAGGGCGAGTTGGAGGAGGTCCGATGAAGGCCGTCCGGTTGCACGCGTACAACAAGCAACCCACCGTCGACGAGGTCCCCGAGCCCACGGTGACGGGCCCGCTCGACGTGGTGGTCAAGGTCGGCGGAGCGGGCGTGTGCCGCACCGACCTGCACATCATCCTGGGTCAGTGGGACGACCGGATGCACCCGAGCTTGCCGTACACCATCGGCCACGAGAACGCTGGCTGGGTGCACGAGGTCGGCTCCGCGGTCACGAACGTGGCCGTCGGGGACACCGTGATCCTGCACCCGACGCCCACCTGCGGACTGTGTCGGGCCTGCCGGGCCGGGCAGGACATGCACTGCAGCCACAGCACCTTCCCCGGGCTGGACGGCAGTGCCGGCGGCATGGCGGAGTACCTCCTGACCTCCGCACGTGCTTGCGTGAAGCTCGACCCGTCGACCCAGCCGAAGGACGTCGCGGCCCTGGCCGACGCCGGCATCACGGCCTACCACGCCGTGCGCAAGGTGCTCCCCCTGCTCTACCCCGGCACCACGTGCGCGGTGATCGGCGCCGGCGGCCTGGGCCACATCGGCATCCAGTGCCTCGCCGCACTGACGGCCACGAACATCATCGTGGTGGACCGCAACCCGGACGCCCTCGCGCTGGCCGAGAAGCTGGGGGCCCAGCACACGGTGGTCGCCGACGGCACGCAGGTCGACGCCGTTCAGGACCTCACCGACGGTGAGGGCGCCGACGTCGTGCTCGACTTCGTCGCCGAGGAGGGAGCCGAGAACGAAGGCTTCGCGATGACCCGGGCGGCGGGTTCCTACAGCGTCATCGGCTACGGCGGGAGCCTCGAAATTCCCACCCTCGACATCATCTCGACCGAACGCAACATCGTCGGCAACATCGTCGGCACCTACAACGAGCTGGCCGAGTTGATGGTGCTCGCCCAGGCCGGGAAGGTCACCCTGCACACCAAGATCTACCCGCTCGACGCCGCGCAGGATGCGCTGGCCGATCTCGACGCCGGGAAGGTCCGGGGCCGGGCGATCCTCGTCCCCTAGACGTCACCACACCACGCACCCACGCACTCACGCCCGTAGGAGGAACGATGGCCAAGGATCTCAGGTTCGGCGCAGAGGCCCGAGCCCTGTTGTTGTCGGGAGTCGACCAGCTCGCGGAGGCCGTCAAGTCGACGCTGGGACCCAAGGGTCGCAATGTCATCCTCGAGAAGATCACCGGCTCGCCGGTGGTCACCAACGACGGCGTCACGATCGCCCGTGAGATCCACCTGAGTGACCAGTTCGAGAACATGGGCGCCCAACTCGTCAAGGAAGCCGCCATCAAGACCAACGACATCGTCGGCGACGGCACCACGACCGCCACCGTGATCGCGCAGGCGATCATCCGGGAGGGGATGACGGCGATCGGCCAGGGCGGCAACCCGGTCCTCGTCAAGCGCGGCGTCGACCTGGCCGTCGGCCGGCTGGTCGAACGTCTTCGTCAGGTCGCCCACCCGGTCGAGACCGTGGCGGACTACGCCCGGGTCGCCACGATCTCGGCCAACAACGACGAGCTGGTCGGTTCGGTGCTGGCCGAGGCACTGCACACGGTCGGGGACGCCGGGATCGTGACCGTGGAGGAGTCGGCCTTCCACGGTATCGGCGTCGACTTCGTCGAAGGCTTCGAGTACGACAACGGGTACCTCTCGCCGTACCTCGTCACGCATCCGGCCAGCCTCGAGGCGGTCCTCGACGACCCGTACATCCTGTTGTGCAGCGAGAAGATCACCAAGGTCCAGGAGATCATGCCGCTGTTGGACAAGGTGATGCGCGCACCGAAGCCGCTGGTGATCATCGCCGAGACCGTCGAGGGCTCGGCGCTGAGCATGCTGGTGCACAACCACGTCAGCGGCGTGTTCCGGTGCGTGGCCACCAAGGCGCCCGGCTTCGGCGACCGGCGGTTGCGCAAGCTCGAGGACATCGCCACGATCACCGGTGGCCAGGTCTACAGCAAGCACTCCGGCTTCACCCTCGAGACGATGACGATCGAGCAACTCGGCCGCGCCCGGCAGGTCCGCGTGAACGCGGAGCGCACAACGATCATCGACGGCGCCGGAACGTCGGACCAGGTCGAGTTCCGGGTGGCCCAGCTGCGCTCCGAGCTGGAGCGGGCGACGTTCGGGATCGACGAGGAGGTGCTCAGCGAACGCATCGGGTCGCTGTTGGGCAAGGTGGCCGTGATCAGGGTGGGTGCACCGACCAACGCGGAGCTGGCCGAGCTCCAGCACCGGGTCGAGGACGCCCTGTCGGCTACTCGGGCGGCGATGGCGGAGGGGATTGTCGCGGGCGGGGGCGTCGCGCTGATGCACGCCGCACCGGCGCTGGACGACCTCGACGTCAAGGACGACTACGCCATCGGGGTGGAGATCGTGCGCCGCGCTCTCACCGAGCCGACGTATCTCATCGCCGCCAACGCCGGCCATGACGGCGCCGAGGTTGTCGCCAAGGTGGCCGCACTTGGTGTCGACGAGGGGTTCGACGCGCTCGAGGACCGCTACGGCAACATGATCGACTTCGGCATCATCGACCCACTGCGGGTCTGCCGCTCAGCCCTGCAGAACGGTGCTTCGGTCGCCGGCCTGCTGCTGACGACGAACACGCTGATCGCCGAGGAGCAGACGCCCTGGGGCGGCAGCCGGGCCCTGATGACCGAGTTCGGACAGCTGGACGAGGGGCTGCACCAGCCGTCGCCGGACTCCAGCACACCACAGTCGCTGGGTCTCGGACCGTCGGTCGGTTGAGTACCAACGGGGAGAGCGCCGCCCCGGCGGAGACCATGCGGCGACTGGATGATCCAGCCGCCGCGGCCCTCGCCAGGCTCGTCGAAGTCTTCGAAGATCTGCAGACCGTCCTGCGGTGTTGTGAGCGCCTGGTGAGCGAACTCGCGGTCGAGGGCGACCCCGACGAGGTCGTCGTCGAGTCGGTCTGGACGACGGCGTTGCTGTCCTACGCCCGCTGCTTCTCCCCCACCGGGGAGGACGTTGCCCTCACCGAGGACGACGTGGCGACCACCCACTCGGCCCGCGAAGAAGTCGTCAAGTGGCATCGACTGCTGCTGCAACTGCGCGACCACTACGCCGACGCGTCGGTGAACCCCCGCGAGCGGTTCTCGGTGGGCGTCACCCAGGGTGCGGACGGCACCGCGAGCGGCGTCGCCATCACCTCCGCCCGGCAGCCGCTGGTGGACGATCTGACGGTGCGCCAGACCGGGGCCATCGGCTACGCCTTGAGCGCTATCGTCAATGCGCGGATCGAATCACGGCAGCAGCAGGTGTTCGATGGGCTGAAGAACAGTTCCCGGGCGGACCTGGACCGACTCGAACTCGTCGAGGTGGCCGCAGGACCGAATGCCGAAGCCTGATCGGCGACGCTGACGCCGTACGAGCAGGAGACCGACATGTTGAACGCCAAGTCGCGGCTCGTCGGGGTCGCCTACGTCGGCGGGCCCCTCGCTCTGCTCGGTCCTGCGTTCGTGGCCGCGATCGCCTACATCGATCCCGGGAACTTCGCGACCAACATCACCGCAGGCTCGAAATTCGGGTACCTGCTGATCTGGGTGCTGGTCGTGAGCAACCTGATGGCCATGCTCATCCAGTACCTGTCGGCCAAGGCGGGCATCGCGACCGGGAAGAGCCTGCCGGAGCTCTGTCGGGACAACTTTGGCAAGCCGGTGACCCGCGGGCTCTGGGTACAGGCCGAGCTGGTCGCCATCGCCACCGATCTGGCCGAGGTGCTGGGCGGAGCCATCGCCCTGCACCTGCTCTTCGATCTTCCGTTGCTGGTCGGCGGCATCATCACCGCGATCGTGGCGTTCGCCTTGCTCGGTCTGCAGACCAGGGGCGTACGGCGGTTCGAACTCGTCATCACCGGGATGCTGCTCGTCGTCCTCATCGGCTTCGGCTACAGCCTGCTCGTGGGTGGGGTCGACGCCGCGGCCGCGGCGGCCGGCCTGGTGCCGCGCTTCGAAGGCGCCGAGACTGTCCTGCTGGCGACGGGGATGCTGGGCGCGACCGTGATGCCGCACGTCATCTACCTGCACGGCGCCCTCA
This sequence comes from uncultured Actinomycetota bacterium, assembly GCA_963789345.1. Classification (GTDB taxonomy): domain Bacteria; phylum Actinomycetota; class Actinomycetes; order Propionibacteriales; family Propionibacteriaceae; genus Microlunatus. The sequence continues at coordinate 164,432 of CAWBKR010000009.1, forward strand.
CCCAGAACCGGTACGTGCGGGGCACCGAGGAGGAGCGGCTGGCCCTGCTGCGCAGCCAACGGGTGGACGTGGTGGTCGCCATGGGTCTGGCCGGCCTGATCAACCTGTCGATGCTGACGGTGGCCGCGCAGAACCTGTCGAATCTGCCGGTTCCGGTCGACACCATCGAGGCGGCGTACGAAGGGCTCGGCGCCACCCTGGGCCCGACCGCGGCGCTGCTGTTCGGGCTGGCGCTGCTCGCCTCGGGCTTCGCCGCTTCGGGGGTCGGCACGTACTCGGGTCAAGTGGTGATGCAGGGGTTTCTGCGTCGACGGATCCCGCTGGTCGTCCGACGACTCGTGACCTTGGCCCCGGCCCTCATCATCATCGCGGCCGGCGTCGACACCACCGCGGCACTGGTCATCTCGCAGGTGGTGCTCTCGTTCGGAATCCCGTTCGCGCTGATCCCGCTGGTTCTGCTGACCCGGCGGCGCGACGTGATGGGCGCCCTGGTCAATCGCCGGTCCACGACGTTCGTCGCCGCCGTGGTGGCCACGGTCATCTGTGGCCTCAACGTCACCTTGATCGGCCTGACGCTGTTCGGCTGAGTTCGCCCGGCGCACGGATCCGCTCGACCGGCTGACGCCGCGTGAGCGGGACGTGCTGAGCTTGATGGCCGAGGGCCGCAGCAACGCCGCCATCGCCGAGCGACTGGTGGTCTCGGCCGGTGCCGTCGAGAAACACGTCTCGAACATCTCCGCCAAGATCGATCTGGTCGACGCCGGCGCCGACAACCGCCGGGTCCTCGCCGTGCTGGCCTGGTTGCGGCACCGCTGAGCGCAGCCTCTTGACGCGATAACTCCACGCATGGCGCCAGAACCCCGATTTCGGCGCATGCTGGACCGTGCGTGGAGTTATCGCGTCACGGGCACTCGATCACCACCGACAGCGTTATCCACAGATCCGGTTGCGAGGTGTCTCAAGCGCCCAGATCTGCCTCAGAGTCATGCCTGTGGCGGCACGCGCAGAGATCGAGCGCATCCTCGACCGACAGCTGGTCTTTCCGGCTCGCCGGTACCCGAGGCTGCGGCGCACCGCTGAGCGGATGGCTGACGAGGATCTCCTCCGCGCATTGCTTCCGGCGATCTTTTGTCGATGGCAGGATGCGGCGATGCCCGAGGTCCGCCTGCGGGCTGCGTCCGCGTGGGTGCCCGACGGAGTCCTCACCGGACGAGCGGCGGCTCGGCTCACCTTCTGGCCCGAGATCAGCGTTCCGGTTGTGCCCATCTCATTCCCAACGCGACGGCCCACCCAGCCGGGATTCAAGATCACCCGAGAGCGACTCCCGCCCGAACTCATCACCGAGATGAACGGCCTCCGCGTCACGGTGCCGGCGCTGACCGCACTCGATCTGGCGTCGTCGGTGGGCGGAGAGGGCATTGATCGGGTTCTGCGTCTGCGACTGGCCCGCCTCGACGACATGGCCGAAGCGCTACGGCTGACCCCGAAGCGCCCGGGCAACGGGCTGCGTCGCCGCATGCTCCTGGACTCGAAGGACGAACCGTGGTCGGAAGCGGAGCGCGAGGGCCATCGGCTGTTGCGGTCCGCCGGAGTCACGGGCTGGCGAGGAAACGTCCCGGTTCTGTGCGGGGAGACTGTCTACTTCGTGGACATCGGATTCGAGGCGCTCAAGCTCGGCATCGAGATCGACGGCCGTGAAGTTCACAGAGCTGAGAACCGCGAGCAGTTCAATCACGACCGGCGTAAGTGGACGTGTCTGGCCAACCAGGGTTGGATGCTCCTGCACTTCGGAGCCGATCACGTTTTCGGGGATCCCGAGTTCTACGTAGACAGCGTGCAAGCCGCGCAGGTGTTGCGGCGCCGGCGCTGAGCGGTTGGGTTCCCAGTATTGTCGGTCCGTGGCGGTCGAGCGCATCGAGTTCGAGGTCGGCGACCGCGTGGTCAAGATCAGCAACCCGGATCGGGTGTACTTCTCCGCGCGAGGCGAGACCAAGCTGGACCTGGCCAACTACTACCTGGCGGTGGCCGACGGCATCGTCAACGCCCTGTACCACCGGCCCTGCATGCTGCATCGCTTCCCGGACGGGGTCGATGGCGAGAAGGTGCACCAGAAGCGGCTGCCCCACGGTGCGCCACCGTGGATCGAGACCGTCCGGGTGCACTTCCCCCGCTTCAACCGGCACGCCGACGAGCTCTGCGTCAGTCATCCGGCTGACGTCATCTGGGCGGTGCAGATGTCGACCGTGGAGTTCCATCCGTGGAACTCCCGCCGCGACGACACCGAGAAGCCAGACGAGTGGCGGATCGACCTCGATCCGATGCCGGCGGCCGGTTACGCCGACGTCCGTCGGGTGGCCGTGATCGTGCGCGAACTCTTGGACGAACTGGGCGCGGTCGGCTACCCCAAGACCTCCGGTGGCAAGGGACTTCACGTCTACGTACGGATTCCGCCCGAGCACGGCTTCGCCGACGTACGGCGCGCCGCCTGGGCCTTCGCGCGGGAGGTGGAGCGCCGTGCGGACGGGATGGTCGATCTGACCTGGTGGCGCAAGGACCGGGACCCCGGTTCGATCTTCGTCGACTACAACCAGAACGCCCGCGACCACACGATCGCCTCGGCGTATTCGGTTCGGGGCACGCCGTTGGGCGTCGTGTCCACCCCGGTCACCTGGGACGAGATCCCGGACGCGGAGCCCCAGGACTTCACGATCGCGACGGTGCCCGAGCGCTTCGGCCGGCTCGGAGATCTGCACGCCGACATCGACGATCATCCGTACTCGCTCGACACCTTGCTGGAATGGGCGGACCGCGACGAACGAGCCGGCACGGCGCCCGGATCTCTCGACGACGCCTGAGCGCGCGCACTGATGTCGGCCGCCTGAGGACACAAGCCCACACGAGCCCGAGCTACCGGACGACGCCGCCGAGGGACACGCTGCGGTACCCGCCCGGACGGGCGTCGTAGAGCCAGAGGCCACCGTTGGTGGAGCGCCCGAACATGATCCAGCCACCGGCCCATTCACCTTCGGTACGCGTCACGACCGCCGGAGCGGAGTTGTAGAGCGCCGTCACACCCATCACCAGGCGGCCGCGGACCACCCGATCCACGACGGCGTTGGTGTCGGACCCGCTGGATACGCCGACCGGGCCGACGGTGGCCGTGGTGTCGCCGAGGGCACGCGCCGACCAGAGGGTCAGACCATTCGAGGCCCAGCCGCTGACATTGCCGGTCGCCGAAACAGTCTTCTGCCAACCTCGACTATCCGTGCCTCGCCCCGTCACCGTGGTGATGTCGGTGCTGCGGTTGGCCGAAGCGGCAAGGGCGGAGGTGAGCTGTCCGCCGAGCCCCTGCCAGGGTGACCACGCGTCGCCGTCGTAGTGCTTGCGTGATGCGCCGTTCGCACTGTTGCGGACGAAGACGTCCAGCGTGCCGTCGCCCAGGGACGAAACGGCGGGGGCGGAAGACAGATAACCGCCGAGATCGTTTTCGCCGGCGGGGACGCCGTTGGCGAACCAGGTATGGACGGCGCGGTTGCTGGAGTTCCGGGTCAGCAGGTCGATCCGCCCGGACGCCGACGACGCGACCGCCGGCGCGCTTGTGCTGGTGACACCGGTGCTGATCCAGCTGCCCCACGTCCGGCCGTTGTCGGTGCTGCGCTTGTAGTAGACGACATCGCCCGTGCTGCGTACGAAGGCGTAGATCGAGCTTCCGGTGCGGGCGGCGGCCACCCCGACGGGGGACACGTCGAGACCGGGCTGGTAAGCCGGCAAAGGGCGAGGCGGACGCGGCGTCAACCGCACGATGCGGTCCCTGCCGGAGCCGTTGGATGTCGTGAAGTAAAGCGCACCGTCGGGACCCTGCTGCACCGTCCGGATCCGGCCGTAACCCTCCGCCACCCTGAGCGGCTCTTCCGAGGCCAGGGTGCCGTCCGTTCTCAGAGTGAGGATCATGATCCCGCTGTCCTTGAGCAATCCGACCGCCATCGCTCCCTGCCAGCGGCCCCAAGCCGAACCCGAGAGGAATGTGAGGCCGCTCGTGGCGACGGTGGGCGCGCCGGAGGACCACCTCGCCGGCACGGCGCCCGGCCGAGTCATGGGGACGGACTCGTTGTATCCCGGTACGGGGTTCCAGCCGTAGTTCCCGCCGCGCGCGATCAGGTTGACCTCGTCGTCGCGCCCCGGTCCGTGCTCGGCGGACCAGAGCTGATCGGTGCCCGGACGGAGCGCCAGACCCTGGACATTGCGGTGCCCGTACGTCCAGACGTATCGCCCGTCGTCGGACCGCGAGGCGTACGGGTTGTCCGACGGGATGGAGCCATTCGAATTGACCCTGAGCACCTTGCCGCCGAGCGAGGCGAGGTTCTGCGGATTGGTGCCGCCGGCGGCGTCACCGGTGCCCACGTACAGCCTGCCGTCCGTCCCGAATCGGAGTCGGCAACCGGAGTGCCTGCCGGTTCCCAGGGGAAGGTCGTCGACGATGGTGCCGAGGTTCGAGGCTCCGGTGCCGCCGGTGTTGAGTTGCCAGCGCCGCACACGGACATCGTCCTTGACGCCTCCACTCTTGTACGTCCCGCAGGTGTAGAACACCCGGCTGGTGGCCGCGTCCGGAGCGGCGACGATGCCGAGCAGGCCGCCTTCACCGCTAGCGAAGGTCTGGGCTTTGAGGTCGAGCACCCGGCGCGGAGCGGCGGAGCCGGTCTTGGACCAGACTTCGCCGACCCGCAGGGTGTAGAGCATCCGGCTACCCACCCAGGTCAGGTCCCAGGGGATGGTCAGCCCGCTGACGATGGTGGTCGCCGTGAACGAGGGAACCGCCTGGGCGCTCGGGGCGGGGAGGGCCACCAGACCCGCCCCCGCCAGCGCCCCCACCGTCAACCCCGCGGCGAACCGCGATCGAAGCCGTCTCGGCATGTCCCTGCCTCCTGAGCAGATCTACCCCGAGCCGTGTGGTTCCTACATGATGCGGGTCAGGCGAGGCTCTTGCTCTTCAGCCACTCCGCCGCGACCTGATTCGGGTCCTGCTTGTCGACGTCGACCAGCCTGTTGAGCTTCGTCAACTCCTCGGTGGTGAGTGCCTGCTGGACCGCGTCGATCGCCCCGACGGCCGCGGTGTTCTCCGCCACGTCGGCCCGCACCAGCGGCACGATGTTGTTCGGCAGGATCATCGATTGCGGATCCTCGAGCATGACGTACCCGTTGTCGATGATGGCGGCATCGGTGGTGAAGAACGTCGCGACCTGGATCTTGTTGTCGTTCAGGTCCCGCACCTTGACCGCTGGGGAGTCGTACGGCTTGAACTGCTTGAACTTCGCACCGTAGATCTTCTCCAGCCCCGGCGGCCCGTACTCACGGTTCTCCAACTCCGACGGCCCACCCAGGATCGAATCGGCCGATACCTTCTTCAGGTCCGCCAGGGACTTCAGCTGGTTCTGGTCGGAGAACTGCTTGGTGACCACGTACACGTCCTGGTCGGCGGCCTCCGACGGCGTCAGGATCTTGAGATCGGCGCCGACCGCCTTGGGCAGCGCGGCCTCGATCTCTTCCGCGGTCGTCGCGGTCGCGGCCTTGTCGAAGTAGAGCAGCAGGTTGCCGGTGTACTCCGGGATCACGCTGATCGACTCGTCCTGCAGGGCCTTGATGTAGACCTCGCGGGAACCGATGTTGAGCTTGGTCGAGGCATCCACGCCCTTGGCCTTCATGGCCTGCGCGTACAGCTCGGCGAGGATCTGGTTCTCGGTGAAGTTGGCCGAGCCGACGATCACGCGCCGCCACCGCCGCCGCCGCCACTGGCGCTCGGGCTGCCCGACGTCTCCGCCAAGGGGTTGCCACCGCCACCGCAGGCGGCCAGCGAGAAAGGCGGCCACGGTCGTACCGATCACGGCAAGTTTCGGTATCACTCTCATCGTGTGCTCCATCGTCGTCGGGATGGTTCCCGGGTTAGGTGCCCAAGGCTATGCGGGAGCGGCGACAGCCACGTCCACCGCTCGCCTACGCGGACTCCGGCGGCGCGCCGCCAGCCATCCGACGACCCCGAGCAGCACGTCCAGCAAGATGGCCAGCGCGGCCACCAGCACCGCGCCCGGCGAACATCTGCGAGTAGTCGGCGTTCCGCTGACCGCTGATCAACAGCTGACCGAGGCCGCCCCCGGAGACGTAGCCAGCGATCGTCGCCGTGGCGACCACCTGCAGGGTGGCGCTGCGCAGGCCGGAGATCACCAGCGGCAGCGCCAGTGGCCACTCGACCTTGCCGACGATCTGGCCGGCGGACATGCCCAGCGCGCGAGCCGCGTGCACCGCCTCGTGGTCCGCCTGCGAGACGCCCGCCGCCGTCGCCGTCAGGATGGGCGGCAGGGCGAGGATCGCCAGCACGCCGACGATCGGCCCGATGCCCGAGCCCAGCAGGGTGACGACCAGCACCAGGAGACCGAGGCTGGGGATCGCCCGTGCCGCGTTGCTCGTACCGATGACCAGGAACGAGCCCTTGCCGGTGTGGCCGATCAGGATGCCCAAGGGAATCCCGATCACCGCGGCCAGCGCCACCGCCGCCGCGGTGTAGGCGAGATGCTGCAGCAGCAGATCGGTGATCCCGCCCGTCCGGGTCCAGTTCTCCGGAACCAGCAGGTAGCTCCACAGGTTCACCGGAGGTCACCGCCGTGGCAACTGTGGACAGTTTGCGCAATACGGGCGGCTTCAAGCCCCCCAATCGGGAAACTGTTAACAGATTCCTCAAAAGGGGGCGAATCGGGGGTCCGTGGCTGCAGTTTGCCCACAGTTGCGTGGATTTCCGTACGGGTGGGTGGTGCAGCGGGCATCAGGCGGCGCTCCTCTTCCGGGCCCACGGGAGGGATCCGCGTTGGATGAGCAGGATGATCGCGTCGGCGACGAGCGCCAGCAGCAGGCTCAGGACGAGGCCGACGATGATCGGGGTGAGGAAGGCGCTGTTCAGGCCGCGGTCGAACAACTGGCCCAGACGCGCCGCCGCCGATCACCGCGCCCACGCTGACCAGCGCGATGTTGGAGACGGTGACCACCCGCAGTCCGGCGAAGATCACCGGCATCGCCAGCGGCAGTTCGACACGCGCCAGCCGCCGCAGCCACCCGAAGCCGACCGCCGACGCCGACTGCTTCACCGCCGTCGGTACGGAACGCAGTCCGTCGACGACGCTGCGTACGAGCAGGGCCACGGAGTAGATCGGTGAGCGCGGCGGCGATGTTGATGGGGTTGAGGATCTGCGTGCCGAGGATCGCCGGCATCACCACGAAGAGGGCGAGCGACGGAATCGAATAGATCACGCCGAACAGCGCCAGCACGGAGTTCGCCGCCTTGCCGGTACGGAACACCAGGAAGCCGAGCGGGATGGCGATGATGAAGGCCGCCACCACCGGGACGATCGAGAGCACGATGTGCTGGCCCAGCAGGCTCGCCGATGTAGGCGAGATTGCGCTGGATCCACTCCCAGTCGAGGTTCATCGGCGCGGCTGGTCCGGTTCGGGGGCCGGCTGATGCGGCTGACCGGGATCATCGGGTGCGGCGGCCGGCTCCTCGATCGACTCCGTCGCTGAAACGGCGTCGCCTTCGGACCCCGTGCGCGGTTCGATGAACTCTGGCCGTGTGTCATCGGGGTCCGAGCTGGTGGATGTGTCCGCAGCAGTAGCGGTGGTTTCGTTCCCTGCGCTTGTCGAAGGGTCCTCAGCGGTAGCGGTGTCCGGCCCTTCGACAGGCTCATCGGGCCCTTCGACCGGTTCTGGGGGCGACGCCGGCTCCTCGGCCCCTTCGACAGGCTCAGGGCTCGGTTGGACGGTGATCGCCTCCGGACCTGCGGTGCGGCTCTGGGCGACCTGCTCGAGGATGCTGGCGGCGCTGACGACGCCGGCGTACCGACCGTCCTGACCTACGGCGACGGCCAGGCCCACCGGTGAGGTCAGCGCCGAGTCCAGCGCCAACCGCAGGGTGTCCTTCTCCGGATCGAAGGTCGAACCGAGCGGGGTGGTGTGTTCCGGGTGTCGGGGATCTGTCCAGCCCAGGGGCTTGGCGGCGGAGTCGATGACCAGCGTCGGGTTGCTCACCGCTCGCGCTGGACGCCTCCCGCACGGCCGGGACCCGCTCGAGCGACAGACCCGCGGCCGGCAGGAACGACAGCGAGCGATAGCCCCGATCTCGCCCGACGAAACCTTCGACGAAGGCGTCGGCCGGTTCCTCGAGGACCTCCTGTGGGGTGCCGGCCTGGGCCAGCTTCCCGCCGACCCGCAGGATGGCCACCTGATCACCGAGCTTGATCGCCTCGTCGATGTCGTGGGTGATCAAGATGATGGTCTTGCTGAGCTCGCGCTGCAGGCCGAGGAAGAACTCGTGCAACTCGCTCCGCACCACCGGATCCACCGCGGAGAACGGTTCGTCCATCAACATCACCAGCGGATCGGCAGCCAACGCACGGGCCACCCCGACGCGTTGCTGCTGCCCGCCGGACAGCTGCGCCGGGTAGCGATCGGCCAACTTCCGGTCCAGCCCGACGCTACCCAGCAACTCCAGCGAGCGGGAGTGGATCTTCTGCTGGTTCCAGCCCAGCAGACCAGGGACGGTGCCGATGTTGTCGACGACCGTACGGTGCGGGAACAGGCCGCCGCTCTGGATCACGTACCCCATCTGGCGGCGGAGTGTCGTCTTGCGGCGCGACTTGATCGGGGTTCCGTCCCACAGGATGCGACCCTTGGTCGGCTCCAGCATCCGGTTGACCATCCGCAACGTCGTGGTCTTGCCGCAGCCCGACGGCCCGACGATGACGGTGATCTGTCCGGACGGCACCACAAGATCAAGATCGACGACGGCCGACGTCCCGTCGCGGAACGTCTTCCCCACGGATTCGAACTGGATCACGCGGAACTCCACTTGGCTTCGTCGATGCGCCGGTCTCGCCCGTACGCGGGGTAGAACGACCCTAACCGCCGTCCCCGGCAAGTTCTTCGACGTGCCCCGGCGCGCCCAAGATCACTGAACCTGGCCCGGATCAAACGCTGGGGCATCCGGCCCCGTGCCATCGAGCGCTGCTCGGATCTGGCTGAGCCACTCGATGCCCAACTGGTGCCCGTTCGGGAGTTGGTCGTCTCGATCCCAGCGCCACGTTGTGATCATCGCCAGCACGAGGATCCGGCACTCGCGCAGCAAGCCTCGATCGACGTCCGGATAGTGCTCGCTGACCTGTTCGGGTGCATGGGCCAGGTCGAATTCGACCGGGCCACGACAACACGTCTCGAGGTCGATGAACAGCAGGCCGTTCTTGGTGCCGAGCAGGTTGCCCGGGTGCGGCTCGCCGTGCAGCAACTGCTCGCCGCCGCGCCGTTCGCCGATCACTCGTCTCAGACGTCGTAGCGTGTCGCCGAGCAGCAGCCGGTCGGGGTCGGCGAGCGCCGGAGTGCGGTCGCGACTCGCCACGAGCTGTTGAGCTGACTCGACTCGGTCCGTGAAATGCGGCGTCGGGACATCGAGCGTGCGCATGCCGGCGTGCAGCCGCTGGAGGGAGTTGGCGTAGTCGGCGTGTGCGACCTCTCCAGGTGCCACGGACTCGTAGTAGGTCCACAGCGTGACCTCGAAGCCATCCCGCTCGTACGGACGCGGCTCGACTCGGGGCTCGAGAACAGCCACCGGGCACCCGGCTTCCGCGAGCCGAACCGCCAGCTCGACTTCGAACGGTGCGCCCTGATGCGCTGCCGGCGCCACCCGGGCCACGACGTCACAGGGCAACAGACGCAAGGTGAGCTTGTTCGAGTCATGCAGAACGATCGCGTCGTCGACCGCGAGGTCAAGTGATGAGGCGATCGACGTCGCTGCCGCAACCGCGCGCAAGAACTGTGACGCCTGCATTCCTCTCCTCTGAGCGCTGCGAACTTCTCCAAGCCGGGCAAACCTCAAGCACACTACCGACGATGCCTGCGACGTCAGACTCTATTGAAATGACGTCAATATGATGTCATTATGGCGTCATGAACCTGACCACGTACGTCGACTCCGTCCGAGCCGGAGTCGCGGATGCCGCCGCACTCGCCGACGATCACACCCGCCACGTCGCCGAACGACTCGGAGGCGCGATCGATTCGGCCACCCGACTGGCCCTCATCAACGCGCTCTCCGACGCGGCCGACACCATCAGTGCCGACCTGGCGCCCGGGTCGGTCGTCCTGCGGATGTCCGGATCCGAGCCCGAGTTCGACGTCTCGCTCCCGAACTCGGGTGGCGCCACGGAACCGACCCTGCTGCTGCGCGAGCCCGATGAATCGCCGGAGCCGGACGCGCTCGACCTCGAGGACGAACCGGTGGCCCGGATCAGCCTCCGCATCCCGGCGTCGGTCAAGGCCCGGGTCGATCAGATGGCCGACCAAGAGCAGATCTCCACCAACGCGTGGCTGTTGCGGGCCGTCATGGATGCCCTCGGCTGACCGGCGATCCCGGTCGGAGGGGTGGCCTGCGCCACCAGAGCCCCCCGGTCAGCCGATCTTCGGCGTCCACGGACCGTTCGGGCCGCACGGGGTCTTCGGCTCGCACGGGCCCTTCGGTCCCGGTGGCGTGTTCGGGCCGCCCGAGCCGCCGGACCGGCCGGAGCATCGCCGCCCCCGCGGGCGCGTCCAGGGCTGGGTGCGATGACCTTCAGAACCTTCGTGTTCGACGGAATCCGCGGTAGTCCAGGTGGACAACTTCGGAGCCGGTTCGATCACGATCGAGCCGGGCCCCCAGCCCGACGCCGTCGAGGGCTCGGTCAACGTGGCCGATGATCACGACATCGACGACATCATGGTCCGGCGCGACGCCGACCAGCTCCGGATCTCGGTCCCCGCCCCCTTCCGTCAGACGCCGGTCCAGTTGCGCCTCGGCGTGCCGGACGGCTTGAGTTACGGCGTTCGGACCGGCTCGGCCATGATCAGCTTCACGGCCGACATCGACCGCGCCAAGATCAGCACGGGAACGGGCGACATCAGCGTCGACCAGGCCCGCGAACTCGATTGCAGCACGGGCTCGGGCACCATCTCGGTAGGTCGGCTCGTCGGCCGCGGGGCGCGGTTCAGCACCGGGTCCGGTGACGTCCACGTCGCCGAAGCCCGCTCTCCCGTCAGCGCGAAGTCCGGCTCCGGCGACATCGTGATCCGGTCCCTCCAGCGAGCCGACTTCGTGGCCAGTTCAGGCTCGGGCGACATCGCGGTCCCGTCCACCTCGGGTTCGGTCGATCTTCGCTCGGCCTCGGGTTCGCTGACCGTCGGGGTCGCCGACGAGCTGCCCGTCTGGCTGGATCTCCACTCGGTGAGCGGTGCGGTCCGGATCGCGCTGGAAGCCAGTCACGAGCCAGGACCGGGCGAACCCTTCGTCAGCGTGCGGGCCCGTACCGCCTCCGGCGAGATCGCGGTCTATCGGGCCTGATCGCAGGTGCCTAGAAGATCTCCGTACGGTGGAAGTTGAGGTGCGATCGCGACGGCGTCGGGCCGCGCTGGCCTTGATAGTGCGATCCGTGCTGCGCCGAGCCGTACGGATGCTCGGCGGGTGAACTCAACCGGAAGAAGCAGAGCTGGCCGATCTTCATCCCGGGCCAGAGCTTGATCGGCAGCGTCGCCACGTTCGACAACTCCAGCGTGACGTGCCCCGAGAAGCCCGGATCGATGAAGCCGGCGGTGGCGTGGGTCAGCAGCCCGAGACGTCCCAGCGAGGACTTCCCCTCCACCCGGGCCGCGATGTCGTCGGGCAACGTCACGACCTCGAAGATCGAGCCGAGCGCGAACTCCCCGGGATGCAGGATGAACGGCTCGGTCTTCTCGGGCTGCACCGGCCGGGTGAGTTCCGACTGGTCCTCGGCCGGATCGATGTGCGGGTAGCGGTGGTTCTCGAAGACGCGGAAGTACCGGTCCAGCCGTACGTCGATGCTGGACGGCTGCACCATGGACGCGTCGTACGGCTCGAGCCCGATCCGACCGGCCTCGATCGAGGACCGGATGTCGCGGTCGGAGAGCAGCACGGTTCCCGACCCTATCGTCAGCGGTCAGGGGCGGCGGATCTCGAGCCAGTGATCGCCGAACGAGACCACCGCGCCCGGATGAACGGCCACCAGATCCCCGGGGGGACACCGCTGCGATTCCCCGTCCTGGGTGGTGACGGTGGAGCCGTTGGTCGATCCGCGATCCATCACGTACATGCCGTTGCTGTCGACGCCCAGCGCCAGGTGCGACTTCGACACCGTACGGGTCTCGTCGGCCACCTTGATCAACTGAGCATCTTCCTCACCGGCTCGAGGTTGCGGATTGCGGCCGAGGAGCACGAGGCCGTGGACCTCGAGGTGGCGACCGTCGTCCAGCACCACGTGCCAGCCGACATTCAGCGGACGCCGGTCCCTCTCGGCCTCGTTCTCGAAGGTCATGGCGGCGGTCGAGACGGGTTGCTGGGTCGGGGTCTCGACCTCGGTCTCGTACACGGCGGGTTGCTCGGCAACCGGCTCCGCCGGCATGGGCAGGACCTCGGCGGCCATCGGTCCGGCGGCCGCGCTCTCGACGGGTGCCACCGTGGCCTGCGGCGCCTCTACCGGTCGCGGCGGGGCCAGCACCCGTTCCTTGATCACGACCGAGTCGGCGGCCAGATCGTGCCACCCCTGCTTGCGCGGGTGAAGAACCAGGAAGATGATCATGAGCAGCAGGCCGAGGCCGGTGGCGGCCAGCAGGGTGAGAACCAACCAGCGCAGGAAGAACCGCCCCCAGCCGATGGGGCGCCCGTCGGTGTAACCGACCAACTGCAGTTTGAGGAGTCTCATGCCGGGGCCCGCCGCCCGCACCGCGTACATCTGCCAGACCAGCAGGCCCCACGCCAAGATCAAAATGCCGGCGATGACGGCCAGCAACGTTCGCTGTTGAGGAAGCTGAGTGATCACCACCGTCGCGAGACCGCTGATCACGGCGGGGACCGAACGATCGATCAGGAACGCCACGAACCGGGAGCCCAGTGGGCCGACCTCCACGCCCGGCGGCAGTCCGGTGGCCGGGCCACCTACCCTCGGTTGTCCCATCCTGCGCCCTCCTCCGAGCTCAGCTGTACGTCTCGACCCTAGTCCGCTGTGGGACTACGGCGAGGCATCGATCAAGATCGCCACTTCGTCGCCGAGTTCGAGCACGCTGCCGACCTCGACGGTGACCGATTGTCCCGACGGCAAGGTGACGCGCTCGACGCCGGGCCCCGGCTTGACCACCGTCGTTCCGTTGGTCGAGTGCAGATCCGTGACCACGATGAGGTCACCCTCGGGAGCGACCAGCACATGGGTACGGCTGATGTCCTGGCTGGGGCTGGGGACGGTCAGCAGATGCGGTTGTGAGTTCTCGAAACCCGAGTCGCTCGGGGCGCGGCCGATCAGCACCGGCCGGTCGAGGTCGATCGTCGAGCCGTCCGGAGCCCGGAGTCGGGCCACGGCGGGCGGCGGCAGATAGATCAGCTCGGTGTCCGCGTTCTCCATCTCCTCGACGTCGTCGTCCGACGGGGCCGGCGCGGACCCCTCGAGAGTCGGGTCGGACGTCTCGGCGAACGGCTCGAAGGGGACTTCGGCCGTCGGTTCGGCCTCGGACTCAGCTCCGGCATCCGGTTCGGGTGCATCCGGCGGCAGCGACGCCAACGAAGCCGGGGCACGTTGCGGAGTCTCGTCGCCGGCCGGCTGGGCGAGCGACAGCCGCAGCCGCCCGGCGCGTACGGCGCCACGGACCAGCGGCAACGTGTCCTCCGACGTATTGCCTCCGAGATCCACCTCGATCCGCGGCAGATCGGCCAGCCGTACCTCCTGCCAGGTCAACACATCGGCACCGTGGGCGACGGTTTGCCCGGACTCGGCCAGTACGCGGACGTCTCCCCGGAGAAGGGCGCGGACCACCTCGCGGTTGCCCTCGCGCTCGAAGAAGAGCACCGCCAGCCGAGGCAGCTGGGCCACATCGACCGCAGCGAGCCGGGTCACGAGTTCGGCCATGCCCACGTCGGAATTGACCGAGGACCACAGATCGCCGGCCAGGTCCCCCTGCTCGGACCCCCGCGGATCGATGGCCACCACCGAGGTCGGACCGGCCAGGACGACCCAGGTTCCCGAGGTGTACGTGACGTGCCAACGAGGCTCCACTGTCCACCGCCTCCTTCGCACCGATGCGCACCCCCGCGCACTCGTATAATCCGCACTGTGCCAGCCGTGTCGCAGACCTGGATGGTGGCCACGCGCCGCCGTACCAATGCGCGCGTCACAATAGCCGATGTCGCGCGGGAGGCGGGCGTCAACAAGGGCACGGTTTCGCGGGCGCTGCGCGGGGTATCGGGAGTAGGCCGTTCGACCCGTGAGCGCATCCTCGAGGCGGCCGACCGGTTGAACTTCTCGGCCTCGCACATCGCCACCGCGCTGGCCACCGGTCAATCCCAGACCGTCGGGATCGTCCTCCCGAATCTCAGGTCGTGGTACTTCAGTGAGGTCGCCTCCGGGGCGAGCGAGGTGTTGATCCCGGCCGGGTTCCGGGTCGAGTTGATCAACCTCGACATGTACTACGAGTATCTGGACATCGATTCCGCGGCGTTCCGGCGGTTGGTCACCGAGCTCGGTCAGGGTCGCGGCCGTGACGCGCTCCTCTTCGCCGGCAACGTCGCCGACGCCGAACGCGACAACACGTCGGGGACCGCTCGGGTGCCGATGTCGACGCCCAGTATCCCGCTGACGAGCGTTCCCGGCGTCTTCATCGACAATCGGTACGGAGCACGGCTGGTGACCGACCATCTCGTCGAACTCGGGCACCGCCGGATCGCCGTGCTCGACGGCCGGATGCCCGATGTCGGCGACACGCGCCTGTGGGACCAGCGGACCCTCGGCGTCCGCGACGGTCTCGCCGCCGCCGGTCTCGAACTCGACAACGATCTCGTCATCTGCCCCGGTGACTGCCACAGCGAACACGGCGAGGCGGCGACCGAGGAGCTGTTGAGTCGCTCTCCCCTGCCTACCGCGATCTTCTGCCATACCGACGAGATGGCCTTCGGAGCCATCGCCGCGCTGCGCCGAGCCGGGATCCGCTGCCCCGAGGACATGTCGGTGGCCGGGTTCGATGATCATCCGATGTCGGCGTACTGGGGGCTGACCACGATCACCCAGCACGCGCACGAGCAGGGTGCGCGCGCTGCCCTGGCGCTCCTCGCCGCACTGGACGAGGATGCCGACGCCGATGCTGATGCCGACCCGGCCGACACTGCCGATCTGGTGAACCTGACCGTGCGACTGGTGCCGCGCGAGACGACGCGGGCCGTTTGAGTGTTTGACCGCTGGGTAATCGGCCGATCAGATCTCCGTTCAGCGCCGGTGGTGGCCTCCCACCGGCGCTGAATGGTCTTCCGAAAGCTCAGATCACTCCCCTAGACGCCTCTTCTAGATGAGTGCCGCCCGTACGGACAGGACGTCGGGCAGATGGTCGACGAGCTCAGTCCAGTTCTCGCCGCCGTCGGTGCTGCCGTAGACCGAGCCGTCGCGGGCTCCGAAGAACAGTCCCGTCGTCTCCGCGTTGTCGGCGGTGAAGGCGTCCCGCATGACGGCGGCGTAGAAACGATCCGGCAGCCCCGCCGTCGAGGGTGTCCAGGTTTCCCCCTTGTCGGTCGAGCGCCAGATCCGGGCCTGACCGTGCGGCGGGATGCGTTCGCCGTCGGCCACGAGCGGGAAGACGTACACGGTGTCGGGGTCGTGTGGGTGCACGACGATCGGAAACCCGAAGTCCGACGGGAGACCGTCCGCGATCGACACCCAGGTGTGGCCGCCGTCGTCGGAGCGGTACACACCGTGATGATTCTGCGCGTACATCTGCGCCGGCTTGGCGGGATGGGAGGCGACCTTGTGCACGCACTGCCCGAACTCCGGCCACGGATCCGGGAAGAAGTAGGCCTTGATCCCGGTGTTGGACGGAGCCCAGGAGTCGCCGCCGTCCGTGGTCTGGTAGACCCCACCGGTGGACATGGCGACGGTCAGCCGGCTGCCGTCGTCGGGGTGCGGAACGATGGTGTGGATGGCCTGGCCGCCGAATCCGGCACCCCACTCGGTGCGATGCGGGTGGTCCCAGAGCGAGCGGACGAGGGTGAAGCTCTCGCCCCGGTCCTCGGAGCGGAACAGCGCCGAGGGTTCCGTGCCGGCGTAGATCACGTCCTCGTCGTCGGCCCGACCGGGCTGGATCTGCCAGACCCGCTCGACGCTGCTACCGAGATCGTCGGGGAACCGCACGGCGGCGCCCTGGGTCTCGGTCCAGGTGTGGCCCAGGTCGTCGGAGCGGTACACACCCGGGTCCCCAGTGCTCGCTGGTTCCGCTGACGAACATCCGGGGGTCGTTCCCACGGGTGTCGATGCAGGTGGCGTAGATGCCCTGCATCAGGAATTCGGGCTCAGACCAGTCCCAGCTGGCCCGCTCGGCGTCCGACCTCCCGATCCACAGCCCCTTGCGGGTCCCGACCAGCAGTACCGCCTCTGACATATCCGCTCCCTCCGAGCCCTACTCCTCCTGATAGGCATACTTCCCCCTTTTCGGGAAACTGTTAACAGTTGCCTCAGATGGAGGTGTTGCGGGCCCTGTCATCTGCAATTTGCCGACAGTTTCCGGGTGCCGGAGGGGTCGTCGCTACGCTCGGACGATGATCCGCGAGAACTTCCGGGAGTACCTCGATCATCTGATCCGCGACGGCTACAGCGTGCGGCACGACGCGCACGGATCCGACCCGGATCTCATCGATCCCGGCGGCAACCCGATCCAGACGTGGCGGGAGGATTATCCGTACGACCAGCGCATGGATCGCGATCTCTACGAGGACGAGAAGTACCAGCTCCAGATCGAGCTGTTGAAGTTCCAGTACTGGGCACAAGACACCGGCGGCAAGCACGTCATCTTGTTCGAGGGCCGCGACGCCGCCGGCAAGGGCGGCACGATCAAGCGCTTCATGGAGCACCTGAATCCACGGGCGGCCCGCGTCGTCGCCCTCACCAAGCCGACCACGACCGAGGCCGGTCAGTGGTACTTCCACCGCTACGTCGCCAACCTCCCGACCGCCGGCGAGATCGTGCTGTTCGACCGGTCCTGGTACAACCGGGCCGGGGTCGAGCGGGTGATGGGTTTCTGCACCGACCGGGAGTACTTCCAGTTTCTCCGACACGCGCCGCTGTTCGAGGAGATGCTGGTGGAGAGTGGCTTCTCGCTGACCAAGCTGTGGTTCTCGGTGACCCAGGCCGAGCAGCGCACCCGGTTCGCCATCCGCCAGATCGATCCCGTACGGCGCTGGAAGCTGTCACCCATGGACATCAAGTCGCTGGACCGGTGGGACGCCTACACCGAGGCCAAAGAGACGATGATGCTGAGCACGGACACCGACTACGCGCCCTGGACGACCATCAAGAGCAACGACAAGAAGCGCGCGCGGATCAACTCGATGCGCTTCTTCCTGAGCCAGTTCGACTACGAGGGCAAGGACTCCAAGATCGTGTACCCGCCCGATCCGAAACTCGTGGAACGTGGCCGGGACTCGATCGACTGAGCGCGCAGAGCAGAATGGCGGCATGATCCCTCGACTCAGCTTCGGCCGGACCGGCCACGAGAGCACCCGCATCCTGTTCGGCGCCGCGGCGATCGGCAACGTGTCCCAGGCCGAGGCCGACCAGACCATGGAGCTGGTCGACCGCTTCGGCATCAACCACATCGACGTCGCAGCCAGTTACGGGGAGGCCGAGGACCGCCTCGGACCGTGGCTGGAGCAGCACCGCGACCGGTACTTCCTGGCCACCAAGACCGGCGAGCGCAGCCGGGACGAGGCCTGGGCGGAGATCAACCGGTCCCTCGAGCGGCTGCGCACCGACCACGTCGATCTCATCCAGCTGCACAATCTGGTCGACGAGGTCGAGTGGCAGCAGGCGTTCGCCGCCGGCGGTGCCCTCGAGGCGGCCGTTCGAGCCCGCGACGAGGGCCTGGTCCGCTTCATCGGGGTCACCGGCCACGGCCTCACGGTGGCCACCCAGCATCGCCGCGCGCTCGAGGAGTTCGACTTCGACTCGGTCCTGCTGCCGTACAACTATCCGATGGCCCAGAACCCGAAGTACCTGGCCGAGTTCGAGGAGCTGGCCGCGGTCTGCGCCGAACGGAACGTCGCGGTGCAGACGATCAAGTCGATCACCCGCGCGCCGTGGGGGGATCGGGAGCACACCGCCAACACCTGGTACGAGCCGCTGCGCGATCCCGAGGCCATCGACACCGCCGTGAGCTGGGTGCTGGGCCGGGAAGACGTCTTCCTCAACACCGTCGGCGACATCACCATCCTGCCCCTGGTGTTGGAGGCCGCGGAGAACTTCGCCGGACGCCCCGACGAGGACGCCATGCGCCGGCTCGAGCAGACCTGGCGGCTGGAACCACTCTTCGTCTAGCAGGTGACGGGGCCCTCTTCCCTGTCAGGTTTACGGTGTTAGCGTGGGAGATGGGTCCAGCGGTTCCGGACCCACCGCGCGAACACGGAGGTTGTCATGGGCATCGGCGACAAGATCTCGAACAAGGCCGAAGAAGTGGCCGGCAAGGCCAAGGCCGCTGCGG
The DNA here is from genome assembly GCA_963789345.1 of uncultured Actinomycetota bacterium. GTDB lineage: Bacteria > Actinomycetota > Actinomycetes > Propionibacteriales > Propionibacteriaceae > Microlunatus. The sequence continues at coordinate 183,011 of CAWBKR010000009.1, forward strand.
GTGACGCAACCGACAACGAGCGGCTGGAAGCCGAGGGTCGCACCGAGGAGTCCAGCGCGCACGTCAAGCAGTCCGGCGAGAACGTCAAGGACGCTCTGCGCGAGGCCAGTTCAGCCGTGAAGGGCGACGAGAAGCGCGTCTGACCCCTCGCGATCAATCCGCGGCGTCCGTGCTGCGGGATACGGCGGACACGGCGCCCGCCAAGTCGGCCAGCGCCTGACGGGTGGCCTGCTCGACGATGTCGGGCGGGTCTCCCTCGAACCAGTACTTGCGCGCCTCCGAGCCGGCCGGAGTCGTCACGGCGATGAAGACCGTGCCCTGCGGCAGGTCCTCTTGCGGTCCTGGACCACCGACACCCGTCGTCGCGACGGCGAAGTCGGCCTCCAGTAGGCGCGCTACCCCCTCGGCCATCTGGAGTGCGCTCTTCTCCGTGATGACGGGTCCGCGCTCCACCTGGAGCAGCGAGAACTTGACCTCCTCCGCGTACGCCACGACGCCCCCGACGAACCACTCACTGGCGCCCTCGATCGCACTCAGGCCGGCACTGACGTTCCCGCCGGTCAGCGACTCCGCCGCTGCGGCCGTCCGATCTGAGCGGACGAGTGCGTCGGCGATCTGCCGCTCTGCCGCGGCGCTTCGGTCACTCACGTTCACATGCCTCCGTCCATTGCCTCCACTGCGCAGATCATGCCCGCTGCGGTCACGCCTCACACATCTTCGATGTACGAGCAGCGGGTACGTCGAGGTCCGTGTCCGCTGGGATCGCGACTCCGACAAGATGACGGCATGCCGTTCCACTCGCTGTACGCACACGGGTTCGCCCGCGTCGCCGCCTGCACCGCCGACGTCTACATCGCCGACCCCGGCCGCAACGCGCAGAGCATCGTCGACGTCAGCGGACGCCTGTCGGAGGCCGGAGTCGCCGTCGCGGTGTTCCCGGAGTTGGCGCTCACCGGCTACGCCGTCGATGACCTGCTCGGGCAGGACGTCGTCCTCGACGCCGTGCACGAGGGGCTCGCCACCATCGTCCAGGCCAGCACCGACCTGCTGCCGGTGATCATCGCGGGTGCCCCATTGCGACACGGTTCCCGACTGTTCAACACCGCCGTCGTGATCCACCGCGGAACGGTGCTCGGCGTCGTCCCCAAGATCCACCTGCCCAACTACCGGGAGTTCTACGAGCGCCGCCAGTTCGCGTCGGGGCGCGGTATCGCCGGGCTGGAGATCACCGTCGCCGGGCGACGCGCTCCGTTCGGCACCGACCTGCTCTTCGCGGCAACCGATGTGCCCGGTCTCGCCGTCGGGGTCGAGATCTGCGAGGACATGTTCGTGCCAGTACCGCCCTCCAGTGGGCTGGCGCTGGCCGGGGCCACCGTCCTGGCCAACCTTTCCGGCAGCCCGATCACCATCGGCCGGGCGGACACCCGCGGCATCCTCTGCCGCACCCAGTCGATGCGCTGCCTGTCGGCCTACCTGTACGCCGCGGCCGGGCAGGGCGAGTCGACCACCGACCTGTCCTGGGACGGGCAGACGAGCATCTTCGAGAACGGCCGCCAGCTCGGCGAGGGCGCCCGCTTCGAGGAGGACCCGCAGCTCACCATCGCCGACATCGACCTCGACCTCCTCCGCCAGGAACGCGCCCGCCAGGGCACCTTCGAGGACAACCGCCGAGTGGCCACGCCGGACGCGCATTACCGAACCGTCCCGTTCACCCTCGCGCCCCCAGCATCCGATCTCGGTCTGCTGCGCACGGTGGAGCGCTTTCCGTTCGTACCCGCGGACCCCGACCGGCTCGCCCAGGACTGCTACGAGGCGTACAACATCCAGGTCGACGGTTTGGCCCAGCGGCTGCGCGCCATCTCCACCGACAAGGTCGTCATCGGAGTGTCCGGCGGTCTGGACTCCACCCACGCGCTGATCGTGGCCGCGCGCGCGATGGACCTGCTGGAGCTGCCCAGGACGAACATCCTCGGCTTCACGATGCCGGGCTTCGGCACCAGCAGCACCACCAAGGCGAACGCGTGGAAGCTCATGGAGGCGCTCGGCATCACCGCCGCGGAGTTGGACATCCGCCCCTCGGCCCGGCAGATGCTGACGGACCTCGGTCACCCGTTCGGACGTGGTGAGGAGGTGTACGACGTGACGTTCGAGAACGTCCAGGCCGGGTTGCGGACGGACTACCTGTTCCGCCTGGCCAACCACCACCGCGGAATCGTGCTCGGCACCGGCGACCTGTCCGAGCTCGCGCTCGGCTGGAGCACGTACGGCGTGGGCGACCAGATGTCGCACTACAACGTCAACGCCGGCGTGCCGAAGACGTTGATCCAGCACCTGATCCGCTGGGTGGCCGGACTGGAGGACTTCTCCGACCAGGTCGACGACATCTTGCTGTCGATCCTCGGCACCGAGATCTCCCCCGAGCTCATCCCGGTCGCGGAGGGCGAAGTGCCGCAGAGCACCGAGAAGTCGATCGGCCCGTACGAGCTGCAGGACTTCAACCTCTTCTACACCCTGCGGTTCGGCTTCCGGCCGGCCAAGATCGCCTTCCTCGCTCAACACGCCTGGCGCGAGGTCGAGGCGGGCAGCTGGCCACCCGGATTCCCACCCGAACGCCGGCGGGCCTATGACCTGGCCGCCGTCCGGCACTGGCTGATCGTTTTCGTGCAACGGTTCTTCGGGTTCGCGCAGTTCAAGCGGTCCGCCATGCCGAACGGTCCCAAGGTCTCCCACGGCGGATCATTGAGCCCGCGTGGGGATTGGCGGGCGCCGTCCGACGGCAACCCGGCCGTGTGGTTGGCCGACATCGAGCGCAACGTGCCGACGAGCTGAACGTCAGGACACCCCGGCCGCCGGATCACGAGCGAATCTCACGGCACCTTCGAGACTCAGCGCCCGTCCGGCGTCGACGGCGTCGTCGTAGCCGTCGCGACCGAGAGCGGCGCGGGCCTGCTCCTCGGCGCGCGCCCGAAGTGATTCGTCGGGCAGGTAGTAGCCGTAGATCTTGCTCTCCATGGTCTCGCGCAGGGCCTGGGCGGCACCGAGGAGGACCGCCACCCGGTGGTGCGCGAGCACGGCGGACTCCACGACGGCGAGTGCTTCGAGGAAGTACGCCAGATTGGCGAGGTCTTGTGTTTCCGTCGACAGCGCGATGCCTTCGCTGAGGTGACTCCGTGCCCGGGCATGGTCGCCCAGGGTGATCGCCGTCTGCGCGAGGTTGAACAACGCCACATAGGTCGACAACCGATCGCCGCGGGCCCGGGCCAATCGGAGGCCCTGCTCGATCTCCTCGACCGCGCCTGCCGGATCCTCCTGGGCAAGCCTGATGGTGCCGAGCCAGACGTGTACGAGCGATCGCAGCCAGATTCCCGACTCCCCGGCGGCCACGCCCAACTGCAGCGCGGCCCGAAAGTGGCCCTCGGCTTGGTCGAGTTCACCCAGACCGAGGGCCGCGAGTCCCGTCCCTGCTCGCCCGGCACACGCCACCTCCGGATCATCCTGTTCGGTCCCGAGACGAAAGGCGAGCTCCCAGTGCTCCGCGCTGGCCGGCAGATCGCCACTGGCGTAACACATCGTGGCCGCCGCCAGCTGGACCCGGGCCAGAATCGGCGGTGAGAGCTCGGCCGTCAGGCAGGCTTCGGCGCGCAGACGGCCCACCGACGGCAAGCTGCGCAGCCACCAGTACAGCCACATCGCCCAGGTGATCCGCCCGGCCGTCTCGGCGTCACCGAGGTCGAGGCAGCGATCGATGGCGACTACGACGTTGGCCTCGTCGGCCTGGATCCGATCTAGCCAGGCGACCTGGTCGGCTCCCTCGTATCCGGTGGCCGCCGCCTCCGTGAGGGCCAGGACATGCTGGGCATGCGCGTGCCGGTCCGCCTGCGCCTCGTCACCGATCAGCAGGCTCCGGGCGTACTGGGCGACGGGTTCGAGCATGTCGTAGCGCAGATCCAGATCTCGTCCCGGACGCACGACGACGAGCGAGTGCTCCACGAGCGTCCCCAACAAAGCGAGCACGTCCTCCGGCGACCACGCCGTGCTGGCGCCGGCTACCTCCTCGACGGCGGCCAGCGTCGCGCCGCCCCGGAACACGCCGAGCAACCGGAACAGCCGTTGCTGATCGTCCGACAGGAGTTGATAACTCCAGTCCAGGGTGGCCCGCATCGTCTGCTGCCGCTGCGGCAGATCCCGTACGCCCGCGGCCCCGACGTGCTCGAGCCGCTCGAGCAGCCGCTGCGGGCTGAGCAGACGCAGGTGAGCCGTCGCGAGCTCGATCGCGAGGGGCAGTCCGGCCAGCCGCCGGCAGAGCTCGGCCAGCGCAGCCACGTCCCCGGGACCAAGATCAGCAAGCGGAGCGATCTCCCGGGTGCGATCGAGGGCCAGGGCGCCCGCGGCCGACCGCTCGAGATCGGCGGTCGAGCTGACCCTTCCACCGGGCAGGGTCAGCGGCTGGACCGCAAACTCCCGTTCCCCCCGTACGCGAAGCGGTGAGCGGCTCGTGACCAGCACCGTGACTCGAGGGCAGGCGCCCACGAGTCGGCTGACGTCCGCTGCCGCACTCAGCAGGTGTTCGAAGTTGTCCAGCACGAGCAGCAGCCGCAGTTCGGCCAGGTGCTCCGCGACGTGATCAACGGAGTCCGATCCGACTCTGACGACGAGATTCAGCGCTCGCCCGATCGTGCCCAGCACTTCGCGGGCATCGAACAACGCCGCCAACGGTACGGCCATGACACCGTCGGAGAAGTCGGGCGCCACGACCTCCGCGGCCGCCATCGCCAGCCGGGTCTTCCCCACCCCACCGGGCCCGGTCAGCGTGATGAGTCGCGCGTTGCCGGACCGCGCCAGGCGAGTGACCTCGGCGATGTCGCGCTCGCGACCGTAGAGGGGAGTCGGCGGGACCGGGACGGAGACCCGGTGCGTGCGGGCTTCGGGTCGCTCCGCGGGTTGATCTGGACGTTCGGACCCGTCGACCGACCGTCGTCGTCGCGGCACGGAGGTGATCAGATCGGTGCGTTCGGCCTCGGAGACGTTCAGCGCGTCGGCGAGCGCGCGAACCGTGTGTGGGTAGGGATGCGTACGCGCCCCACGTTCGAGTGCGCTGATCGCGTGCGGGGTCAACGCAGCGCGTTCGGCCAGTTCTTCCTGGGTGAGTCCTGCACGCTCACGCAGAACACGGAGCCGCTGGCCGAACCCGTCGCTCTCCCTGCGGGGGTCCCCCGGCACCCGGACAACTCTAGTGACTGTGCGAGGACTGTACGAGCACTGTCGGTGGAGTGGGCCGACGCCCGTCAGCAGGCTGAATGCATGAACAGAGAGCCGGCGGAGTGGCTACCGCTCGAGTGGCAACCCCCTTACCGGGTTGCGCTTCCCACCGGGCACCACCTGCGCCCCGTACGGTCGAGCGACGTCGACCGGCACCTGCACGCGGTGCTGAGTTCTCGCGAACATCTCTGGTCGATCTGCGGCCGCGGGTGGCCGCCGGTCACGCTCACGGTCGATCAGGACCGTATGGACCTGGAGCGGTGCGAAGCCGACATGCGGCAGCGGCGGGCCTTCACCTACGTCCTGTTCGATCCGGGTGAGACCGAACTGCTCGGTGGTGTCCGGATCGCGCGCTCGACAACCGACCTGGGCGCCGACGTGTCGTGGTGGGTCACCGACTGGCTGGTCGGCGGCCCCATCGAGGCGGTCCTCGACTCCTTCGTCCCCATCTGGATCGCCCGCGACTGGCCGATCACCGCCGCAGTCACCCGAGACAGTCGTTCCCACAGAGAGGAATCATCATGATCACCACGCCAAGCACGATCCCCGCCCGCGTGGTTCCGGCCGGTCCGCGCCGGCGTGACCGTTGGCAGTTGGTCGTCTTCGTCCTCTTGGCCTACGGGTTGTCGTGGTGGCCGGCGGCGTTGCGGCTTCTCAACCCGGACAGCGCACCGGTGCTCCCGATCGGGCCGTCCATCGCCGCGATGATCGTCGTCGGTTGGGTGTACGGCCGCCGGGGATGGCGCGCCCTGCTGCGCTCCACGATCGACGTCCGCATCGGTCGCTGGTGGTGGGGAGCCGCCATTCCCCTCGCGGTGGCCGCCGCCGCCGCAGGACTGACCCTGCTCAGCGGTGCGGTGCTGCCGTCGGACACGGATCTCGTGATGGCGCTGACCGGCTCGCTGATCGCGCTGCCGATCGTGTTGATCATCGGGGGTCCGCTCGGAGAGGAACTCGGGTGGCGCGGGTATCTGCTACCGCACTTCCTCCGGCGCCACTCACCGCTCACCGCGACCGTGATGCTGATCCCGTTCTGGCTCGCCTTCCACCTTCCCCTCGTCATCACCAATCCGGGCCGGTACGGGCCCTGGTGGGTTCTCACCGTCATCGGCCTCGCCTTCACGATGACCTGGCTCCACCTCCGCAGCGGCGGCAGCGTCTTGCTGGCCATCGTCTTCCACACCGTGGCCAACTCGGCCTCGGCCGTCGCCATCCAGCTCTTCGCCGAGGCCGATCGCCCGCTGGCCTGGCAGCTCTCGGCGGCTTTGTGGACCCTGACCGGCATCGTCATCGCCGCCGGGCCGCTGCGCCGCACCACCTCCGAATCACAGACTCAGGAAGGAACACTCCGTTGAACCACACAACATCTCGGCCCTCGATCCGCGCCGGCCTGCTCGCCCTACCGATCTACGGCCTGCTCCTGGCGTACGCGACGCTGCGTCCGGAGCCCGACTCGGCCCGGGATCCCGACGGCTGGGCGGCGTTCGTCAGCAGCGGCTCCTATCAGGTCGAGCACATCGCCGGGAACGTCGTCGGACCCGTTCTGGTGATCCTGGGCACCGTGGCCCTCGGCGCCGTGCTGGCCGGCGGCCGTACCGCGCGACTCGGCGTGAGCGGCATGATCATCTCCGTCACCGGCTCGGTCCTGCTGATCGTGCCGGGCGCAGTCACCACATTCGCCACGCCGGCCATCGGTGCGGCCTACCGCGCCGGAAACCGTGACGTGATGACCCTCGCGTTCTCACCGGCCTTTACGCTCGTCGTAGCCATCGGCCTGCTCTTGGCGGTCCTCGGCAATGTCCTCCTCAGCGTCGCGATCTGGCGCTCACACACACTGCCTCGGTGGACCGGCGCGACGTGGGCCGCCGGGACGCTCGTGTTCTACGTGCTCGGGGCGGTGCTCGGGATGGCCACCACCGGCGCCAGCCTCCCCACCCAACCCATCGGCGCTCTGCTGCTGGCGATCAGCGGTGCCGGCCTGGCCTGGTCGGCACTTCGAGAGCACCGTGCCGAACAGGCCCCGGCCTTTGCAGTGTCGCCTCGCAGCTGACGAACTCGAGTAGCAGCGAGCCATATCTCCTAATGTCTTGACATTTATACGTTTCTTCTCCTAAGTTCGTCGTGAGGCTGGGACCAGAGCGGTCAAGTGGCCTGATCACAGCGTTACACCAGGATCGGGCTGAGCCCCAGGACGACCAGATCTCGACGGAGAGGATTGCGATGACACTGGGTGTCGCCGTCATCGGCGCCGGCATGGCTGGGCGCGCACACGCTGCCGCCTACCGCATCGCCCCCACGCTGTACGACTCGACCTTGCCCCCGTTGCGGTTCGTCTCCATCGGGGATGTGAGCCCCGAACTCGGCTCGCTGGCGGCTCGACGCTTCGGGTACGAGCGCGCCGACACGTCGTGGCAGGCGATCGCCGAGAATCCGGACATCCAGGTCGTCAGCGTCGTGGTCGCCAACTTCCTGCACCGGGAGATGGTCGAAGGACTGCTCGCCGCCGGGAAGCACGTGCTCTGCGAGAAGCCGCTCAGCGACACGCTCGACGACGCCCGGGCCATGGCGGACGTGGCCCGCAGCGCCGACCCGGTTGCACGGATCGGCTTCACGTTCCGTCGCGCACCCGGCGTGGCGGCACTGCGCGAGCTGGTCACCTCGGGAGCCCTGGGTCGCGTGCTCCACGTCCACGTCCGGTACTACTGCGACTACGCCAGCGATCCGCGAGGCCCGATCTCCTGGCGCTTCAAGGGCGCGCCCGGATCGGGTGCCCTCGCCGATGTCGGCAGCCACGCCACGTACCTGGCCGAGTTCCTCGGCGGCGACATCCAGGAGGTGAGCGGCGGCCGGTTCATCACCGCCATCCAGCAGCGGCCGGTCCCACTGGGCACCGTCGTCGGACACGGCCAGGCGCCGGTGAGCGACGACTACGAACCGGTCGAGAACGACGACTACGCCAGCTTCAGCGCCGAATTCGCCGAAGGAATCGGTGTCGTCCAGGTGTCGCGGGTCGCCGCCGGGCATCCCAACGGCCTGCTGCTCGAAGTGTTCGGCGACCGCGGAGCCGCACGCTGGGAACAGGAGCGCTCGTCAGAGTTCCAGGTGGTCTACAACGACGAGCCGGCGTCCAGTCGCGGTTACCGCCGGGTGATCATCGGGCCGGATCACCCCTACTTCGCGGGTGGATTGCCGATGGATGCCCCGGGAGTGGGTGTCGGCCAGAACGACGGCTTCGCCTATCAGGCCCGCGCCTTCCTCGAGGAGGTGGCCGGGATCGACGAAGCCAGATCCCTGCCCCGCTGCGCTTCCTTCGACGAGGGCGTACACAACATGGAAATCCTGGCCGCGGTGGCGGAGTCGGCCGGTAACGGCGGGCGTTCGGTGGCGGTGGCGCCGCAGCGCGAGGCGGTCCTCGAGGGTGCAGGAGCGGCACGATGAAATTCGGGGTCTACAACGCGGTCCTCCATGATCGCGATCTCACCGAGGCGATCAAGATCATCGCCGGGCTCGGTCTCGGTGGCATCGAGCTGAACTCCGGTGGCTTCCTGCCGGCCACGCACATCCCGACCTTCGACGACATCTTGATCTCCGATGCCGCCCGGGACGACTTCCTCGGCCTGTTCGAGGGATCCGGCGTCGAGATCCTCGGTCTGAACTGCAACGGCAACCCGCTGCACCCCGACCCGCTCATCGGGTCCAAGCACGCCGAGGACGTACGGCGCAGCATCCGCCTGGCGAACCGGCTGGGACAACACCGCGTCGTTACGATGTCTGGCCTACCGGCCGGGGAACCCGGCGGCACGCGGCCGAACTGGATCGTCAACGCCTGGAACTCCGCAGCCCTGGACGTCCTCGACTACCAGTGGAGCGTCGCCGAGGAGTTCTGGCGCAAGATCGATCGCGAGGCGGCCGATCTCGACGTCAAGATCGCCCTCGAACTTCACCCGCAGAACCTGGTCTTCAACCCCGCCGGCATCCGCGAGCTGGTCGAACGTACGGATTCGACCCACATCGGAGTCGAGCTGGACGCCTCGCACCTGTTCTGGCAGTGGATGGATCCGGTGGCCGTGGTGCAGGACCTCGGTCCGCTGGTCGTCCACGCCGCGGCCAAGGACGTACGCATCAACCCGGCCGCCGCCGTCTACGGCGTGCTGGACAACCGGTTCCGCCGGATGGCGCCCGATGAGCCGCGGACGAACCTCGGCGGCGACGAATGGGCAAACGAGTGGCCGAAGGAGGCGGCGTGGGACTTCGTGGCCCTGGGCCGCGGACACGATGCCGTCTACTGGTCGACCTGGCTCGCCGCCCTGCACGCGGTGGACCCCGACATGATGGTCAACATCGAACACGAGGACGTCAGTCTGGGCCGCATCGAGGGCCTCGAAGTGGCCGCCGAAGTTCTGCTCGATGCCGCGCAGCGTGCCGGCATCCCCACCGATCACACCACCCGAGAGGTCGGATGACCATGTCCCACATTGGAGGCCGCCGGTGAGCGTCAAGCTGGCGTTGGACCCACAGATGTTCTTCTCGAGCAGCTCGGTCTACGAGCTGCCCGACATCGTGGCCGGCCTCGGGTACGACTGGATGGAGCTGTCCCCGAAGGCCGACTTCGTGCCCTTCTTCCGGTATCCACGCGTGGACGACGCGGGGGTGCGGAGGCTGAAGAAGGTCGCGGCTGACGCCGGAGTGGGGATCGCGTCCGTGCTACCGGTCCTGCGCTGGTCCGGGCCGGACGAGGATCAACGTCTGGCGGCCGTGCGGGCTTGGAAACGCGTCATCCAGATCACCGTCGATCTCGGCGTCGAGGTCATCAACACCGAGTTCAACGGGCGTCCGGAAGCGCCCGAGACCGCCGAGGCGCAGTTCCTGAAGTCGATGGACGAACTGCTGCCGATCTTCGAGCGTGAGGGCCTGCAGTTGATCATCGAGCCGCATCCCGACGACTTCATCGAGGACGGTCTCGACGCGGTCAACATGATCAAGGGCCTGAACCGGGAGTGGATCGGCTTCCTCTACTGCACCCCGCACGCGTTCCACCAGGGCCATCCGGCCGCCGAGATCATCGCCGCGGCGGGCGACAAGGTGCGGTACGTCCACCTCGCCGACGCCTGGGATCACCAGGCGTCCAGCGGCTTGCGCTACATCTCCAACCCACCGGGTAACACCGCCCGCGTGCACCAGCACATGGAGATGGGTCGCGGTGAGGTCGACTACGACGCCGTCTTCGCCGCCCTCGCTGCGGTCGACTTCGACGGGGTCGTCTCCAGCTGCGTGTTCGGCTGGGAGGACGACGCCCGTGGCGTCAGCGAGCGTCAGCGGGACAAGGCACTTGCCCTGATCGGCAAGCACTTCGGCAGCGGGTGACGGAGAGAGCCCGACCACCGCACTCGTTCATGCCGGTGTCGCGCTACTCACCGCCACCTTGAGTGCATAAGGGGACCCCGACGCCACCCGGCAGGCCTCCTCTGCCTCATGCAGTCCAAAGGTCTGGACCGGGAGTCTGTGCAGTTCGTGCCGGTTGTCGTTGACCGAATCGACTGCTGCCCGAAAGTCTTCCGGTCGATACACCCGACTTCCAACTATGCGTTGCTCCGCGAAGGCCACCGCATGCAGATCGACCGGCTCGGGCTTGTGATGCAGTCCCGCCAGCACCACAGTGCCTTGGGCACGCGTCACCGCAGCCAGGATCGGCGGTACGGATGGATGCCCAGCGGTGTCGAAGGTGACGGCAGCGCCCAGACCGCCGGTCAGATCGAGGACGCCGGTTACCGTAGCGGCACCGGTCGTGCCCAAACCGATGAAACCCAGCGATTCAGCGATGGCCAGTCGGGCGGAGTTTGGTTCGTTCACGATGATCTGCGCTGCTCCAGCTTCTCGGGCCGCAAGCGCAGTCAACACCCCGATAGGGCCGCCACCCAGGATCAGGACCGTCTGTCCGGGGTGAATCTCGGCCTGCCGGACGGCATGAAGGGCGACGGCAAGCGGTTCGACGAGCACCGCCGAGGTGGGTCGAGAGCTGGCAGACAGCGGCACCAACGCGGATTCCGGGACGGCCACCAGTTCGGCCATGGAACCGTCACGATCGATGCCGATGAGGTGGAGTCGGGCGCAGGTGTGGGGGTGTCCGTTGAGACAGGACCAACAACTGTTGCAGTGCAGTAGCGGGTTGACTGCTACTCGGGTGCCTGGCGGCGGTGATGTGGGCGTCGATGTCTCGACACAGCCGACCATCTCGTGCCCGAGGACTCTCGGCGGCTGCGCCCGCTCGTGGCGGTCAGCGAAGATCGCCACATCGGTTCCACACAGACCTGTCAGCTCGGGCTGCACGAGTACCCACCCGGGCTCAGCCTCGGGATCGGGCCTGTCCTCGAACACGATGCGTTGCTGCCCGTGCCACACTGCCGCCTTCATCTGGCCCTCCCTGCCGCAGAGCGGATACAGATCCCGTTACTTCGCCTCGTCGCCGCTGGTGATGCCGGCTCGCTGAGCGGCATCGAGCAAGACCTTAGAGGCGATTTCCAGTCCTTCGATCCGCCCGAGACTCACGTCTTCGTGCTCGATGTTGACGATCATGTCGGGATCAACGGCGTAGAGCGCTGCGAGCCAGGTCGACCAGTAGACGGCGTCGTGGCCGCGGCCGAGGGCCACGAAGTCCCAGGCGGCGTCCTTGGGCCATTCGTTGGCCCATTCGTCGCCGCCGAGGTTGGTGCGGGGCTCATCCGGCGCAAGTTTGCGGAAACGGTTGTCGAGCACCCCGTAGACCGCGGCGGACGGGTTGATCTTGACGTCCTTTGCGGCAGCGTGGACAACGAGCGGGCCGAGGTCTTGCACCACCGCCACCGGATCCATCCACTGCCAGAAGAGATGGGAGGCGTCGAGTTCGACCCCGATGTGGGTCGAGCCCGTACGCTCGACGAGTTCTCGGACCCCGGCCGGGTTGAACACGAGGTTCTGCGGATGCAGTTCGAGAGCGACCAAGACGCCGAGATCGGCCGCTTCACGGTCGACTTCCCGCCAGAACGTCTCTGCGACCGACCATTGGTAGTCCAGGACGTCGAGGGCGCCGGAGTTCCAGGCGTTGACGATCCAGTTGGGCCTCACCGATCCGGGTTCGCCTCCGGGCACACCGGACATCGTGACGACGCGGTGCTGGCCGAGCCGGTGCGCAAGCCGGATGCTGCGGCGAACGTCGTCGGCGTGCCGGTCACCGATCAGCCGATTGGGGTGCAGTGGGTTGCCGTTGCAGTTCAACCCGGCGATCTCCACTCCGCTGCCCTCGAACTGGCCCAGGAAGTCGTCCCGAGCCGTGTCCGACGTCAAGATCTCGTCAAACGTCGGAATGTGAACTGCCGGTAGGAAGCCGCCGGAATTCAGTTCGATGCCGGTGAGTCCGAGGTCGGCAATCACCTTGATCGCCTCGGGGAGTCCCCGGTCGTGCAGGATCGCGTTGTAGACACCGAACTTCATTGTCGTACCTCCATAGTCAGCTCGGCCCGCTGCGCACGAAAACGGAAGAAGATGAACGGCCTAGCTGCGTAGCCACCTAGTGGACAGCTCGTTCGCTTTACGATACAGATCTCGTAGACGGTGGGCAAACCACGAGCCGGCTGTCGAGGTCGACCGCGCGACGTAGCCAATCGCACCACCCCGAGTGGGGGACCGCACCGCGATCTTTGCCGCTCGCTGGACGGATCGTCTGATAAGCGATATGTTCGCCGAGGGCGCTCCTCGGATTTCCGGGTAGCCCATAACACGGTCGATCGAAACGCCTGCGCAGAGAAAGCGAGCCGAGTCGTCAATGAGCCAGCCGAAGATCCTGTCCAAGGGATGGGGAAGCATCACCCCCCGCGACGCGGGCTGGACGTATGTGACCTTCGAGGTCGTCACGCTGGCTGCGGGTCAGAGCCATGAACTTCCCGACGACGGCCAGGAGCGTGCGGTCGTGCCGCTGTCGGGAGTCGTCGAGGTGACTGCCGGGAAACGGCAGTGGCAGCTCGGCGGCCGGAGGACGGTTTTCGATGGGTTGGGGTGGTGCCTCTACCTGCCCCGCGACACCGCAGGCACCCTGTCCTCCTCGGCGGACTCCGAGGTCGCCATCGCCGCCGCCCCCGCCACGACGACCTTCGAGCCGGTCCTGGTGACCCCGGACGACACCTCCCTCGAGCTCCGGGGAGGCGGCAACGCGTCCCGCCAGGTCAACAGCCTGATGCTTCCGGACTTCCCGGCCGATCGCCTGCATGTGATCGAGGTCTGGACGCCCGGTGGGAACTGGTCGAGCTACCCGCCGCACAAGCACGAGCACGATCGCGACGGCGAGTCCGAACTGGAAGAGACGTACTACTACCGGTTGCGGGACCCGGAATCTGGGTGGGCTGTCCAGCGCGTCTATTCACCCGAGCGCGATTTCAACCTGGTCGAAACCGTCCGGGACGGTGACCTGCTGCTGATCCCGTGGGGGTATCACACCACCGTCGCCGCTCACGGACACGACCTCTACTACCTCAACGTGCTGGCCGGGCCCGCCCCGAAGCGCACTCTCCAAGCGTTTCAGGACCCGTGCCTGGCACCGACTCAGAACGCCTGGCCGGATGCCGGGATCGACTCTCGCCTTCCCCTGATTCCGCGATAGCAACTGACCCGCCCACTCACTCCTCAACGCCCGAGGAAGGAACGACCATGACCACTCCCACCCCCACCACCCGACTCACGGTCGGGCAGGCGGTTGTCCAATTCCTTGCCGCTCAGCACATCGAACGTGACGGCACCGTCGAGCCGTTCTTCGGCGGTGCGATCGGCATCTTCGGCCACGGCAACGTGGCCGGTGTCGGCCAGGCGCTTTTGCAGTACCGCAAGGAGTTCCGGCTGTACCAGGCGCGCAACGAGCAGGGCATGGTGCACATGGCGACCGGTTACGCGAAGATGCGCAACCGGCTCGGGGCCCTCGCCTGCTCGACCTCGATCGGACCCGGTGCAACGAACATGATCACCGGTGCCGCTACCGCCACGGTGAACCGCCTACCCGTGCTGTGTCTGCCCAGCGACATCTTCGCCAGCCGCCGCACCGGCCCGGTGCTCCAGCAGCTCGAGTCGTCCTTCTCCTGGGACTACTCGGCCAGTGACGCGTTCAAGGCGGTGTCGAAGTACTGGGACCGCATCAACCGGCCCGACCAGCTGCCCACCGCCTTGCTCGAGGCGATGCGCACCCTGACGAGCCCAGCGGACACCGGAGCGGTGACGCTCACCCTTCCCCAGGACGTGCAGGCCGAAGCCTGGGACTTCCCCGACCGCCTCTTCCGGCTCCGCGTCTGGTACGTGCCGCGCGCTCGCGCCGATCGTGAGGCTGTCCGCCGCGCCGCCCAGCTCATCGCACAGGCACAACGCCCGGTGATCATCGCCGGTGGCGGCGTGATCTACTCCGCCGCTACCGCCGAGCTGGCCGACTTCGCCTCGAAGACCGGCATCCCGGTCGGCGTCACCCAGGCCGGCAAAGCCAGCCTGCCATGGGAACACCCGCAGATGGTGAACGCCCTCGGCGCCTCCGGATCCGTGTTCGCGAATGCGCTCGCCAATCAAGCCGATCTGATCATCGGAATCGGTACCCGGTACACCGACTTCACCACGGCCTCGAACACCCTGTTCTCCAACCCGGAGGTGAAGTTCGTCAACCTCAACGTGACCGAACTCGACGCCTACAAGGAATCCGCCCTCGGACTGGTGGGCGACGCCCGCGAGTCCCTTCGCGAGCTCACCGAGTTGCTCGCCGACCACACCGTCAGCACGAAGTATCGCAGCGAGGTCGAGCAAGCAGCCGACAGCTGGCGCCGTGAGGTGGATCGGATCATCGAGATCCAGGATGCACCGACCCTTTCCCAGGCCGAGGCCATCGGGATCGTCAACGCGGCCGCCGGCGACCACCACGTCGTCGTCAACGCCGCCGGGTCCATGCCCGGCGACCTGCACCGGCTGTGGCGGCCCAGCGACACCAAGGCGTACGACCTGGAGTACGGCAACTCCTGCATGGGCTACGAGGTCGGCGGCGCCCTCGGGGCCAAGATGGCGGACCCGAGTCGCGATGTCTACTGCTTCATCGGGGACGGAACCTTCCTGCTGTCCAGCCAAGAGATCATGACGGCGGTCCAGGAGGGGCTCAAGCTCACCGTGTTGCTGGTCGACAACTACGGCTACGGCTCGATCGCCGCCCTGTCGGAGACCCGAGGCTCACAAGGATTCGCCTGCCGGTTCAACCACCGCGACGACGACGGCCAGTTCAGCGACGACGACCGGGTCGACATCGACCTCGCCGCCAACGCGGCGAGCTACGGCGCCGCCGTCCTCACCGCCAGCACGGCGGCCGAGCTCCAGCAGGCGCTCGCCGACGCGAAGGGCATCGACAACACCGTCGTGATCTACGTGAAGGTCGACGCCAAGGGCCGCTTCGGTGGCTCCGGGGCTTGGTGGGACGTGCCGGTTTCCGAGGTCTCCGAACTCGACAGCACCCAGCAGGCCCGCAAGGAGTACGAGGCCGAGGTCGCCGGCCAGAGGTTGTACCTGTGACCACCGTCGCCGCACGCACGAACGAGACGACCGCCACGGTCGCCGCCGTTGTCGACGCCGTTGTCAAGAGAGCGCCCACTGAGCTGATCATCGGCGGCCGCCGGCGGCCCGCCTCCGACGGGTCGACGTTCGAGGTGATCGATCCCGCGACCGGAACGGTCCTGACCAGCGTCGCCAACGGCACCACCGCGGACGCTCTCGCCTGCGTCGACGCGGCCGAGGAGGCGGCCGGAAGCTGGGCCGCCACCGCGCCTCGTGCCCGCTCGCAGGTTCTCCGACGAACCTACGAACTGATGATCGAGCGGGCCGACGACCTCGCCTTGCTCATCAGCGCCGAGAACGGCAAGGCGTTGCCGGACGCTCGCGGTGAGGTGCTCTATTCCGCGGAGTTCTTCCGTTGGTACGCGGAGGAGGCGGTCCGGATCCGCGGCGAGATCCAGACCGCACCATCGGGCACCAATCGGATCATCGTGGTGCGGCAGCCCGTCGGCATCGCACTGCTGGTCACACCGTGGAACTTCCCTGCGGCGATGGCGGCCCGCAAGCTCGCGCCCGCGCTGGCCGCCGGCTGCACCACCATCCTCAAGCCCGCCAGCGAAACCCCCCTCACCGCCTTGGCGATCGCCGCCTTGATGGAGGAGGCGGGGTGCCCTCCGGGAGTGGTGAACGTTCTTCCTTCGCGACAGTCCGGAGCGGTGGCGTCGGCGCTACTTGCCGATCCACGAGTTCGCAAGCTCTCTTTCACCGGCTCCACCGAGGTCGGCCGCACCCTGTTGAATCTCGCCAACGAGCACATCGTGAACTCATCGATGGAACTCGGCGGCAACGCACCCTTCGTCGTCTTCGACGACGCCGACATCGATGCGGTGATCACCGGAGCGATGATCGCCAAGATGCGCAACGGCGGCGAGGCCTGCACCGCGGCGAACCGGTTCTTCGTTCAGGAAGGGATCGCCGCCGCCTTCACCGAGCGGCTGACGGCGGCCATGGACGGTCTCGTTGTCGGCCCCGGCTACGAAAACGGCATCACCACCGGGCCTCTGGTCAACCAGCCCACCCGGGACAAGGTCGCGGCCCTGGTCGACGAGGCCGTCGCTTCCGGCGCGGCAGTCCGAACGGGCGGCACCACGCCGGAGGGGCCCGGCTACTTCTATCCCCCGACAGTGCTCACCGATGTCGCTCCCGACGCAGCGATCCTGCAGACGGAGATCTTCGGGCCGGTTGCCCCGATCGTCACCTTCTCCACCGAGGACGAGGCGGTCGTGCTGGCCAACAACACCGAGTACGGACTGGTCTCCTACGTCTACACCGGAGACCTGGCCCGCGGGCTGCGGGTCAGCGAACGGATCGAAGCCGGCATGGTCGGCATCAACCGGGGGCTGGTCTCCGATCCCGCAGCCCCATTCGGCGGCGTGAAGGAAAGCGGGCTCGGGCGCGAAGGCGGCGTCGAAGGGATGCTCGCCTTCACCGAAACCAAGTACATCGCCGTCGATTGGTGACGAACAGCTACAGATTGGTAACTTAGTAAGAATGTTAGAACAAACTGTTGACTTCTCTTCAGCCGTCCTTCAAGGTAAGTCTTGGCCGGCACGGACGCCGACCACGTACTCGGAGGCTTGCCCAATGAGAAGTGGCACCACCCCACGTCGGCACCACGCCGCAAACAGAGAGGTGAATCAATGAAGATTGTCCACGTCAGACGGGCAGCGATTGCCGCCGTGTCGCTGGCGGCGTTGTTCGCGGCGTCAGCCTGCAGCGGCGGTGGCGCACAGCCAACGGGCGACAGCGGCGGGAGCGGCGGCGGAGGCGACTCCGGCTACACATTCGCCATGGTCACCCATGAGGTTCCGGGTGACACCTTCTGGGACCGGATTCGGGCCGGGGCCGAGCAGGCGGCCAAGGACACCGGGTCGACGCTGAAGTATTCGGCCGATCCCGAAGCCAGCAAGCAGGCCGTGCTGATCCAGGGCGCCATCGACTCGAAGGTCGACGGCATCGCGACCACCCTGGTGACCCCGGATGCCCTGATTCCGACCGTGAAGAAGGCTGTCGACGCCGGTATTCCGGTCTACAGCTTCAACTCGGGCACCAACTTCTACCAGCAGGCCGGCTCCCTGGCCCACTTCTCCTCCGACGAGAAGCTGGCCGGCCAACAGGCCGGCGAGAAGGCCAAAGCCGACGGGGCGACCAAGATCCTGTGCACCATCCAGCAGACCGGGTCGGTGGCCCTGGAGGATCGTTGCGCCGGCGTCAAGGCCGCCTTCCCGAACACCGAGAACATCCAGGTCAACGGCCAGGACGACTCCGCGGTCACCTCGGCCATCCAGGCCAAGCTGGCCCAGGACAAGGACATCAACTGGATCATCACCCTCGGCGCGGCTCAAGCGCTTGACGCGCTCAAGGCCAAGAAGGCTGTTGGAAGCGAGACCAAGATCGGCACCTTCGATCTCAACAAGGAGGCGGCAGAGGCGGTGCAGGCCGGAGACCTCCAGTTCTGCATCGACCAGCAGCCGTACCTGCAGGGCTACCTGGCGGTCACCCAGCTCTACCTCTACAAGAAGAACGGCAACATCCTCGGCGGCGGCCAGCCGTCGCTGACCGGCCCTTCGTTCGTCGACAAGACCAACGTCGACGCCATCCTGCCGTTCATCAACCAGAACACGCGCTAGTCCTCATCCCTGCCCGGCCGGGCCGGGCCGCTCGCCCCGATCTCATCGATGAGAGGGATTGAGCGGTCCGGCCGGGCTCGGCGGACCGACACAACGGAGCGTCACCATGAGTCAAACTGTCAAAACTCCTCCGTCGGCGGCGCCGTCGGAGGCGTCGAACCGCGTCACGCTCGGCCTCTCCAACCGCCTGCTGGCCCGACCAGAGGTCGGTGCTCTCGTGGCCGCCATCGTCCTCTTCATCTTCTTCCTGATCGTGGCGCCCTCGTTCCGTTCGGCGCCCTCCTTCGCCACGGTGCTCTACCAGGCGTCGGTCATCGGCATCGTCGCCGTCGCCGTCGGCATGCTGATGATCGGCGGCGAGTTCGACCTGTCGGCCGGCGTCATGGTCACCACCGCCGTCCTGTTCAACTCGATGTTCTGCTTTCAGCTCGGCCTCAACCTGTGGGTCGGTGCCCTCTTGTCGCTGATCCTCTGCCTGGGCATCGGATTCCTCAACGGCTATCTGACGATGCGAACCGGGATACCATCGTTCTTGATAACCCTGGGCACATTTTTCATACTGCAGGGGGCCAACCTCGGCGTGACCAAGTTGGTCACCGGATCGGTATCCTCACCGAACATCAATGCGATGGACGGCTACGATTCGCTCAACTTCGTCTTCGCGCACGTCTTCCAGATCGGCCCGGTCGGGTTGAACATCACCGTTCTCTGGTGGATCGCCTTCGTTCTGCTGGCGCAATGGATCCTCACCCGGACCAAGATCGGAAACTGGATCTACGCCGTGGGTGGGAACGCCGCGTCGGCGCGTGCGGTCGGTGTACCGGTCACTCGGGTCAAGGTCGGCCTGTTCATGACCGTAGGGTTCCTCTGCTGGTTCGTCGGCATGCACACCCTGTACAACTTCAACGTGGTCCAGGCCGGCAACGGCCTGGGTAACGAGTTCATCTACATCATCGCCGCGGTGGTGGGTGGCACCCTGATGACCGGCGGCTACGGCAACGCCATCGGCGTCGCGATCGGTGCCTTCATCTTCGGCATGACGAGCCTGTGCATCGTGTACGCGGGCTGGGATCCCAACTGGTTCAAGGCCTTCCTCGGCGTCATGCTGCTGCTGGCCGTGATCGTGAACCTCTACATCAAGAAGCTCTCGACGACACGGAAGGTGGGCTAACGAGATGACGGACACCATTGCTGAACACGCCGATCAGACCCTGCACAAGGGTGAGGCGTTGGTGGAGATGGCCGACGTCGGAAAGGCCTACGGCGCGATCCGGGCGTTGCGGGGCATCAACATGACCGTGAACGCGGGCGAAGTCACCTGCGTGCTCGGTGACAACGGTGCCGGCAAGTCGACCCTGATCAAGATCATCTCCGGCCTGCACCCGCACAATGAGGGCACCCTGAAGGTCGACGGGGTCGAGCAGCACTTCTCCTCGCCCCGAGACTCCCTGTCCCACGGCATCGCCACCGTCTACCAGGACCTGGCGGTGGTCAGTCTGATGGAGGTGTGGCGCAACTTCTTCCTCGGCTCGGAGATGACCGGCAGCAAGTTCCCGTTGTCCGGACTCAAGGTCAAGGAGATGAAGCAGATCGCGGATGAGGAGCTGCGCAAGATGGGCATCGTGGTCAAGGACATCAACCAGCCCATCGGGACACTGTCCGGCGGCCAGCGGCAGTGTGTCGCGATTTCGCGCGCGGTCTACTTCGGGGCCAGGGTGTTGATCCTGGACGAGCCGACCGCCGCCCTGGGGGTGAAACAGTCCGGGGTGGTGTTGAAGTACACCGCCGCCGCCCGCGACGCCGGCCTCGGCGTGGTCTTCATCACCCACAACCCGCACCACGCCTACCTGGTCGGCAACCACTTCATCATCTTGAAGCTCGGCCAGGCTGTCTTGGACAAGAAGCGCAACGAGGTCGGCCTCGACGAACTGACCCGGCAGATGGCCGGCGGCGACGAACTCACCGAACTCAGCCACGAACTACAAGGACACTGAGCGTTCTACGCCCAGTGCCACCGTGCGGGGCCGGCTCCTTCGAGCCGGCCCCGCCGCACGAACTCGACCAGCTCAACTCGACCATTCCAAGGAGCTCCTTCATGACTGCCGTTGCCCTGGCTCACCAGCCCACCGCCACCGGCCATCTCGCGCTCACCGAAGCGGGCCGCGAGGCCGTCATGCGCGGCATTCCGCTGGTCGTCATCCACGTCGTGGCCGCCATCGACCTCGACAACACCGACGCGTTCACGGGCGGCGTCTCCGACGAGATCGATCGCGTCGTGCGCGAGGCCAAGCTCGACGGCCTGGACTGGCGGCTCGAACTGACCACCGCCAAGGACGACGACGGCATCGCCGACGCGGTCCTCACCGTCGCTCGCAAGGTCGACGCCGAGCTGCTCGTCATCGGAGCCCGGCGCCGCTCGCCGATCGGCAAGTTCCTCCTGGGCAGCGCCGCCCAAGCGATGATCCTGCAAGCCGACATTCCCGTTCTCACCGTCAAGTCGTGACCTGACGGCTGGTCCGCGCAGAACTCAGGTGAAGCAGTTCAGCGCGCCCAGACGGGCGGTGGCCAGGACTTCGGAGATCGGCTGCGTGCGGGATGCGTTGGACATGTGTTCGATCCCCCAGGGGCCGCTCCAGCCGAGCTCTCGCACGGCGCGGATGAAGGAGGGGACGTCGAACTCGCCCGTGCCGCAGACGAGGCGGTTGTCGAAGGTGTCGGGAAGGCCGGCGCCGTTCGGCTCGGCGAAGCCGTCGTCCAGCTCTACTCCCACCAGGTACTCCTTCCGAACGAGACCGGGGAGGGACTCGTACGGGGTGCCGCCGCGTTGGGCGTGCCAGATGTCGAGGATGAGACCACCGTTCGGGTTCGCGACGTCGGTCACGAACTTGACGGCTTCCTCTGTGGTCTTCACCCGGCCGAACGGGGTGTTCTCGAAGCCGATCTTGGCTCCTACGTCGGCCGCATCGGTCGCCAGGCGGTCGAACCCGCTGCAGAGCTGGTCGTAGGTCGCGGGGCTGCCGTCGTCATCGGCGCCGACCTTGATGTTGTCGACGTTCAACACCGACACGGATTCGAGCAGGTCGTGCCGGACCTCGTCGGAGGCCTCGGCGGCGCGCACCACTCGTCCACCAGTCGGTGATCCACTCCAGTTGCACGGTTTCGATCCCGTTGTCCTTCAGCAGCGCCGCCACCGCCGCGAGGCCGATGGAATCCCGTGCGACCACGAGATCTTCTCGAGTCAGACCGAAGCCGGTGTAGCCGCACCGGCTGACCGTCTCGATCCGGGTGCGGATGTCGATCGGACTGGTGGTGGTTCCGCGAAACGGGACCGAGTCCCCAGCCGACGTCCAGCACGCGGCGAGGAAGCGCGGATCTGACAGATGGTCGGTCACGAGACGGTCTGCGGATCGCGGAGCTCACTCATCCGCACGGGACGGTGCTGTTGCCGTGACTGGGTGGCCGCCTCGGCGATCCACCCGACCTCGACGGCGTCGGCGACGGTGCACGGGCTGGGGATGGTGCCGGCGACGACCTCGGTGAAGGCCGCCAGCTCCTTGCGGAACGCCGCGGCGAACCGATCCATGAAGAAGTAGTGGGGTTCACCGTCCGGGAAAGTGGCGCCCGGCTCGGTCGATCGGATGGGCCACTTGGGTTCAACCCCGGCGGCGATGCTGTCCTGCGATCCATGCAGCTCGAGCCGAACGTCGTGGCCGCGGGCGTTGTAGCGGGAGTTCGACACGACGGCCAAGGTGCCGGAGGTCAAGGTGAGCAGGGTCGCCGAGGTGTCGACATCGTCGTTCTCGGCGAAGACGTCGGCCCCTTGGTTCGAGCCGACGGCGTACACCTCGACGACCTCTTGACCGGTCACGAACCGTACGGCGTCGAAATCGTGCACACTGCAGTCGCGGAAGATGCCCCCCGACGACGCGATGTAGACGTCCGGAGGCGGCGCCGGATCCAAGGTGGTGGATCGGACCGTGTGAATGAAGCCGAGTTCGCCTGCGGCCACCGCCCGACGGGCCTCCGCGAACGCGGAGTCGAAGCGCCGCGGGTACCCGATCTGCACCGGGATGCCGCTGGCGGTGGTCTCTCGCAGGATCAAGGTGGCCCGGCCGACGTCCTTGGATACCGGCTTCTCGCAGAACGTCGGCAATCCGGCCGCCAGCGAGGCCAAGATCAGTTCCGGATGCGCGTCGGTGGCGGCCGCGATCACCACTCCGTCCAGGCCAGCACTGAGGAGTTCCTCGACCGTCTCCGCCGGCTCTGCGCCGAGCCGCTCGACGACCGACTCGATCAAGACGGGCGCCTGGTCGTAGACCACGAGTGAGTCGACCGCGTCCAAGGACGCGAGAGTGTCGGCGTGCAGAGCACCGATGCGGCCGAGACCGATCAAACCGAGTCGCATGGCAAGATCATCTTTCCAAGCGGGGAACGTCGACCCAGCGCCGTTCCGCGGCCGAGCGTTCGACGGCGTCGAGCACCTCGGAGACGTGCCAGCCCTCTTTGAAGTCGCCGTCAGGGCGCCGGTTCTCGGCAATCGCCGTGAGCCACTCGTTGACCTCGATCGTCTTGAGTTCATGGACGCCCAGGGGGACGCCGGCGAACGGCCAGAACGCAGCGTAGTCGCCGTGGGACGGTCCGAGTTCGATCTCGCGGTACCCCTTCTGTTCCACGGGATCACCAGATAGGTAGAGCCGCAGCGTGTGAATGTCTTGCTGCACGAACTGCAGAGCGCCCTTGCTCCCGATGATCTCGATGCTTTGATGCCAGGTGCGGCCGGTGGCAACTCGGGACGCCTCGATGTGCCCGCTCGCGCCGGAGGCGAATTCCATCAGGAACGTGGTGGCGTCGTCGTTCTCCACTTCCCGGCGCGGGGCTGAGAGATCGGCCCCGCTGCCGTAGCCGAACACTCCGGTCGGTGTGGGTCGGGTCTTGACGAACGTCTTGCTGAGACCGGTAACCGAGCTGACCGGGCCGACCAGGACGAGCGCCAGCGAAATGATGTGGGCACCCAGGTCGCCCAACGCGCCGCTGCCGGACAACTTCCGCTCGAACCGCCAGGTGAACGGCACGTCCGGATCGCTGCAGGCGTCCAGCACGAACTGGCCGCTGAATGTCCAGATCTCCCCCAGCGCTCCGCTGGCGATCAGCCGGCGAGCCTCGGCTATGGCCGGGTTACGCAGATAGTTGAACCCGACGAGGGTCTTCACTCCTGCCGCCTCGGCCGCCTCGTACATCTCCTTCGCCTCGGCGGAAGTCAGCGCCAGCGGCTTCTCGCAGTAGACATGCTTACCGGCCGCGATCGCGGCCATCGCGATCTCCTTGTGCAGGAAGTTCGGTGTGACGATGTCGACCACGTCAACGCCCGCGTCGCTCACCGCCTCGCGCCAGTCGACCGTCCAGCGCTCGTAGCCGAGAGACTCTGCGCCGCTGCGGGCCAGATCTTCTCGTGCGTCGGCCAGCACCGCGAACCGCGGTCGGAACGGTGTGGAGCCGTAGACAGCCTCGACGTTGCGGTAACCCATGGTGTGCGACTTCGCCATCAGTCCGCTGCCGATCATGGCAACGCCGATGTCCGGGACGGTCGAGGTGACAGTGTGCAGAGTCATCGAGACGGCTCCATCGGTTTGGGCCATCGCCACGTCGGCGGGGCGTACGGTTAGGCAGTGTTATCTTGTGATCCTATTATCACTCATAGGACGGCCTGTCTGCACCATGAGACCGCGGTGTGGACGTCTGATCATGCAGGAGCCACCGACGGTGACAAGGACGCCTGGGCGTCGAGCACCGCGGCGACGAAGTCCGATCGGCGGCGGGTGAATACGTCGGCCAGCCCGGCAATCGACAGCGCGCCCGCGAATCTTCCGTCCCGCGCCGTCCGCAGCGGTGCGCCGATAGCGCCGATGCCCTCGGTCACGTCCTCATCAGAGATGACGTAACCCAGCTTCAGAGTATTGGCGATGTCGCGCTTCAGCCGGGCGGCGCTGGTCAGGGTCTTCGGAGTGAAGGCGGGAAACGGAGCCTGCTTCAAGTACGTGGTGGCGTCCGGTAAGCCGAAGGCCAACGAGACACGTCCGGCGGCGCCGGCGTATAGCGGCAGAGAGCGGCCCGGCTTCAAGATCAAGACGTTGATCGCCTGACCCTGCGCCCAGTCGATGCACACCGACTCCTGGCGACGAAGGACGCTGAGGAAGACGGTCTGGCCGGTCTGCTCGGCCAGGGTATCCAGGATCGGAGGAGCCAGGTGCCATTCGCCCATGGCGGCCCGAGCGGCATCGCCGAGCCGCAGCCAGCGCAAGCTGAGCTTGATCTTCGAGTTCGGCAACAGCTCGGTCAACTCGGCTTGGCCGAGGGACTCGTTGAGACGGTAGACCGTTGGTCGAGGGGTGTCGACGCGATCGGCGACCTCGGCGGGACTCAGCGCTCCCTCGTCGGCCAGCACCTGCACCATGGCCGCCGAGCGCTGCAGTATTCCCATGGGTCGTTCGGTGCTCACGGCGCTGCCTGCCATCCGAGAGCCTGGCTGGTTGTTTCGGCGCCTCTCCGTATCAGTTCGATGTTGCGTTCCTGCTGGGCGCCGAGGATCTGTGCCCGCAGTCCGCTGATGGAGATAGCGGCGGCGAGTTCACCGCGGTGATTGAACACCGGCGCGCCGAGTGCGGCGATGCCGGGCGTGACGTCACCGTCGGAGACCGCGTACCCACGACGAACCACGTCGGCGATGTCGGCATCGATATCCGCCGCTCGGGGTCGCTTCGGGTCATCCGCCAACGTGGTTCTGACCTGCAGCACCGCCTGTTGCTCCGACGGCGGAAGAAAGGCCAGCAGGGCGCGCGGGGCGGCGCCCGCGTACAACGGCAACGAACTTCCCAGCTGCATGGCCAGCGAGCGGACCGCCTGCCCTTCGAGCCGCTCGACACACACCGCTCGAGCGCCGCGACGCACGCAGAGGAAACTGGTCACCCCGATCGCTTGCACCAGATGACGCAGCGTCGGAAGGGCACATTCCCGAACGTCGAGGTGATCTTCGAGGCTGCTCCCGATGGTCAGCAGAAGCAGACCCAGCCGATAGGTGCCGCGACGCCAACCACGATCGACCCACCCGATCCCGGTCAGGCTCTGCAACATGCGGTACACCGAGCTGAGCGGCTCGCCGGTGAGTTCGGCGATGTCGGCGGCGCTGGTCTCCCCCCGTTGCTCCAAGATGGTGATCACAGCGTTGACCTTGGCGATCAGTTCCAGGCCCGCTTGATCTCGTTCGGCATCGCCGTCGTCCGCTGGGTCAGGATGATCACCAGACGGGCGCCGGCGGTCGCTGACACCGAGCTTCGCGGTCATTCCCACCTCCATCGTCGCGGGAGCCGCCGGATCGACGAGCGGTTCGGGATAGATTATCACTCAGCAGACAACTCGTCTCGCTTGCGGAATCGTCGCAAGAGTTTCAGTCCGAACCGCCGATGACTTGTTGGTCCCAGTCGATCACCGATCCGGTCACCACGCCGGCCCGATCGGAGAGAAGGAAGATCGTGAATTCCGCCAGCTCCTCGGGGCGGCTGATGCGGCCCATGGGCACCGACGCGTCGGCCTTGGCCAGCCAGTCCGCGTCGGAGTCGTGCGCCTCTTGCTGAATTTTGCCCTCGGCCTCGGTAGCGGTCCAGCCGATGTCGAGGCCGTTGATGCGGATCTTGTCCCATCGATGGGCGAAGGCCGCGTTGCGGGTGACACCGGCCAGTCCCGATTTGGCGGCCACGTAGGGCGCAAGGTAGGGCTGACCACCGAGTTCGGCGATGGAGATGATGTTGACGATGCTGCCGGCCGCTCGTCGGTCGCGCAGGTGGCGGATGGTGTCGGCCATGATGAAGAAGGGCGACTT
This sequence comes from uncultured Actinomycetota bacterium, assembly GCA_963789345.1. GTDB lineage: Bacteria > Actinomycetota > Actinomycetes > Propionibacteriales > Propionibacteriaceae > Microlunatus. The sequence goes on from CAWBKR010000009.1 coordinate 209,366, forward strand.
GAGGTTCACCGCGATGTGACTGTCGAACAGCTCCGGTGTGGTGTCGAGCATCGATCCCCGGGCGGTCATCCCGGCCGCGTTCACGGCACAGTCGAGACGGCCGAACCGGGCAATGGCGCCCGCGACCGAGGCGCGGGCCTGAGTGACGTCGCTGAGGTCGGTGCGCAGGAACTGTGTCGGTGTGCCTGACGTCTCGAGTTCGTCGGCCAGTCGCCGACCTTCGTCAACGCTCCGGCCGGTGATGGTCAGCGCGCCGGCGCCTCGTGCTGCGGCGGCGCGAGCGATCGCCGCTCCAAGCCCCTGCGTTCCGCCGCTGACCAAGATGTTCTGACCGGCGAGCCACTTCTCCGTCGCCATGGCGATTCTTCCTCTCTGGCGGTTCGGTCCGGTTGGTGTCGGCGACGCGATACCGCTGAGGGTTACTTGAGGACCGGCAGAACGCGACTGACCCGCTCGGCCACCAGCTCGGGTGACAACCCGTGTTTGTCGAGCATGTAGTCGTTGTCGGCGGATTCGCCCCAGCAGTCCTGGACTCCGATGCGTTCGACTCGCGGCGACGGACCCGAGGCGGTCAGCACCTCGGCGACCAGACTGCCGAGTCCTCCGTAGATCGAGTGCTCCTCGACCGTGACGATCAGTGCGTGGTCGGCGAGGGCGGCTCGCAACGCGGGTTCGTCGACAGGTTTGAGGCACGGAATGTGGACGACGGTCGGCCGTACGCCCTCGCCGGCCAAGAGGTCGGCTGCCGCCAACACCCTTCCGGTCTGCGGACCGGTGGAGATCAGAGCGACGTCGGCGCCGTCACGCAACGTGTGAATAGCTCCCGGCCGGAACGCGTAGTCGCTGCCGAACAGATCGGGGACTGCGTCACGCACGAGGCGGAGATAGACAGCACCGTCGGTGGCGTTGGCCCAGTCCATCATCGCCACCAGTTCGGTCGCGTCGGCCGGGGCGAGGACCGTGATATCCGGCATCGCACGCATGATCGCCAGGTCTTGGATGTCGAGGTGGGTTTTGCCGACGGCACCGATCAACAGACCCGAGTACGAGCCAGCGATCTTGACATTCGCGTGGCTCTGCGCCACCAGCATCCTGATCGGGTCAAGCGCGCGGTGGGTGAAGAACACGGTGAACGACGAGGTCCAGGGCACGTAGCCGACCGCGGCGAGCCCGGCTGCGGCGCCGATCAAGTTCTGCTCTGCGATACCCATCTGGAAGAACCGGTCCGGGTGGGCCTTGGCGAACTTGTCGGCCTTGGTCGAGTTGGCGAGATCACCGTCCAACACGATGGTTCGCGGATCGTTGTGCCCGAGTTCGACGAGCTTGTCGCCCCAGGCGTCTCTCATGGCCTTCACCGTGCCGCTCCGTTCGTGTTCGGGCCGGCCGGCGCGCTGGACTCGGCGTCGGGCGCGGAAGGGTGTTCGTAGGCGTCGAGCAGGTCGAGCTCATCAGGCTCGAGCTCGTGGCGGGCACGCTCGAAGTCTTCGGCACTCGGGACGATGCTGTGCCAGGTGTGGATACCCTCGGCCAGCGACAGACCCTTGCCCTTGACCGTGTGGGCAATGACGACGGTGGGCCGACCGTGGTAGTCGCCCGACTGCGCGACCTGGTACGCGCCGTTGATCTGATCGAAGTCATGGCCGTCGATTTCGATCACCCGCCAGCCGAAGGCCTGGAACACCGCGGACAGGTCGACACCGAACCAGGGGTCACGCCGGTCACCCCGGTCGGTAGCGCGGGTTTCGACCGAGGACGGCAGCCCGAACTGCTGCAGGCCGTTCCGGTCGATGATTGCGGTGAGGTTGGACAGTTTGTACCGCGCCGCCACCTGGACGGCCTCCCACACCATCCCTTCTTGGATCTCCCCATCGCCCAACATGACCCAGGTGTGGAAAGACTTACCGCCGAGCCGCGCCCCCAGCGCCATGCCGACCCCGACCGACAGGCCTTGGCCCAGAGACCCCGTGGAGGCATCCAGGCCCGGCAACCGCGTGACATCGGGGTGACCCTGCAGCCGGGAGCCGCCCTGGTCGAACGTCGGAAGCTCGTCCAGCTCCAGGTAACCACGCAACGCGAGAACCGAGTACAGGCCGATCGCCGCGTGCCCCTTGGACAGCACGAACCGGTCGCGATCCTCCCAGTCCGGTTCCTGTGGCCGGATGTTCAGCCGATTGAAGTAGAGACTGATCAACAGATCCATCATGGACAGTGGGCCACCGATGTGGCCTGCCTTGCTACTGGTGACCGTCTTGATCACTTGCCAGCGCGCTTGTCTGGCGAGGCTGGGGAGATCGTCGCGGGCTGCCGCGACGGCGGTGTCGGTTGTCAACGCTGCACCTCGAGTCGTGTGAGAACGTATCCACGGAAACCTACCGGTTTCCGGACACTATGTCCAACCTGCAGTAATGGCACGCTCACGTTGATGAGTTTCGCCTTCGCCGCATGCCGAATCGCTCAGTAGACGTTGTGTCCGTCCAACGGTAACCTCATCGAGTCATGCGTTGTCGCGAGAGGTAGGGAGACGCCCGGTGGCCAAGAATGTCGTGATCGGTACGGCACCGGATTCCTGGGGGATCTGGTTCGCCGACGACCCGCAGCAGACGCCGGCCAGCCGCTTCCTCGACGAAGTCGTCGAAGCCGGCTACGAGTGGATCGAGATCGGCGCGTTCGGCTACCTGCCGACTGACCCGGCGGAGCTCCGAGGTGAACTCGAGTCGCGGAACTTGAGGGTCTCCGGCGGCACCACCTTCGCCCGACTCCAGCACCCGGACACGATCGAGGAGGTGTGGCGGCACGTCGCCCCGATCGCGTCACTGACCGCCGCAATGGGTGCCGAACACCTGGTCGTCATCCCGGACCTGTGGCGCGACGACTTGACCGGAAGCGAGAAGGAGCCGCGCGAGTTCAGCGCGGAGCAATGGGCTGCGCTCACGGACGGACACAACGAACTCGGCCGGCGCATGTTGGAGGAGTACGGGGTTCATTCCCAGTTCCATTCGCACGCCGACAGTCACGTCGGGTACCAGGCTGATGTCGAACGCTTCCTCGAAGCAACCGATCCGGCCTACGTGAACCTGTGCCTCGACACCGGCCACATCGCCTACTTCGGCGGCGACTCCGTCGAGCTCATCACGAAGTACCCGCAGCGGATCGGCTACCTTCACCTCAAGCAGGTCAATCCCGACCTGGCGGCCCGAGCGCTCGCGGAGGACATTTCGTTCTCCGAGACCGTCCGGATGGACATCATGGTCGAGCCGCCCTCCGGCGTCCCCGACCTCGCCGAGGTCCTTCGAGCCGCCGAACAACTGCCCCAGCGCGTGTTCGCCATTGTCGAACAAGACATGTACCCCTGTTCCCCCGACCGCCCGCTGCCCATCGCGCGCCGCACGTACACCTATCTGTCCAGCTGCCGGTAGAGGTCCGGTCACACGATGTCTGATCACACGATCTCTGATCGCGCTGCCCTGCCAACAAAGCTGCCGAGTCCCCGAACGCCTGATCCTCGGTCCGCTCCGACCCTGCGCTGGGGAGTGATGGGAACCGGGTGGATCGCCGAACGATTCGTCGCCTCGCTGCAGCGCCACTCCAGTCAGGAGGTCGTAGCCGTCGGATCGCGCAACCACGACTCGGCTGCCGCGTTCGCCGATCAGTTCACCATCCCGCGATGCCACGCCAGCTACCAGGACTTGGTTGCCGATCCCGACATCGACGTTATCTACGTGGCGACCCCACACAACGCCCACCTGGAGGGGGCGATGCTGGCGTTGGAGGCGGACAAGCACACGGTGGTCGAGAAGCCGCTGGCGATCAACGTCGCCCAGGCGGAACGGATTGCCGAGGCCGCGGCCACGCGAGGTCTCTTCTGCATGGAAGCGCACTGGACCAGTTTCCTGCCCAAGTACGACGTGCTACGACAGCTGCTCGACGAGTTGGCCATCGGTGAGGTGACCGCCGTCGTCGCCGACTTCGGCGAATGGTTTCCACCCGGACATCGCATCCACAAGCCCGAACTGGCCGGCGGACCCGTCCTCGACCTCGGCACCTACCTGGTCAGCCTGGTGATCAACGTCTTCGACGGCCCCCCGGATCACATCCACGCCTCCGGGGTGCCGACCGACTCCGGCGTGCAAGGCCAGACGGCGATGGTCCTCACGCACGGCAACCGGCAAGCCGTCCTGCACACCACCATCCTGGCCAACACTCCGACAGCCGCCACCATCGCCGGCACCAGAGGATCCATCACCATCGACGGACCCTTCTATCAGCCCGGCAGCTTCACCGTCACCGCGGCCGACGGCTCGGCCAGCCTGCGGTACGACGAGCCGCGCAGCGCACACGAAGGCGGCCTGCACTACCAGGCCGCCGAAGTGGCCCGTCGCATCGAGGCGGGCGACACGCAATCCCCGCTACGACCCCTCAGCGTGAGCATCCAAACCATCGCCGTCATGGACGAGGTCCGCCGCCAGACCGGCGACGTCATTCTCGACGAACAGACCGCCCCAACCAGGCTCAGGAGCCGTTCATGACAACGATCGAACGACCCACCACCCTCGGCGCCGGAACCGAGCGAGGCAGCGACTCGACGAGCGACCTTCGGATCGCCGTCCTGGGCCTCGGCCTGATGGGCAGCTATCACGTCGATGTGCTCTCCACAGCCATCAAGGGAGCCACGGTCGCGGTCGTCAACGACTTCGTCCCGGAGAAGGCCACCGAGGTCGCCCACCGGCTCGGGGCTCGCGTCGTCGCGGATCCCATTGACGCGATCAACGATCCCGACATCGACGCCGTGCTGCTGGCGACGCCGGGCAACACCCACTTCGAGCAGGTGTCGGCCTGTCTCGACCGCGGCATTCCTGTCCTCTGCGAGAAGCCACTCACCACCGACGTCGACACCGCCTACGAGCTCGTCCAGGCGGAAGCCGAACTGGGCCGGAGCCTCATCCAGGTGGGGTTCATGCGCCGATTCGACCCCGAGTACATGGCTCTGCAACAACTCATCAGCGGCGGCGGACTCGGCAACATCTTGCAAGTGCATTGCACCCACCGAGTCCCCGCCGTTGGCGATCACTTCGATTCCGAGTTCATGATCAGGGACGCCGTCGTGCACGAGGCCGACGCCGTCCGGTTCCTGCTCGGCGAAGAAATCACCAGCGTCCAGGTGATGGCCGGATGCGCCACCAGCGCGGCTCCGGCCGGGACCAACGATCCCCTCCTCGTGGTGTTCGAGACAGCAGCGGGACGCCTGGTCACCGACGAGGTCTTCGTCCGAACCGGTGTTGGCTACGAGGTGCGCACCGAGGCCGTCGGCGAGGCCGGGTCGGCGATGATCGGGCTCAATCAAGCCCTGCAGACCAAGAGCGTCGACGGCCGCTGGGGCGGCCAGATCACCCCGAGCTTCGTCGAACGCTTCGATTCCGCGTACCACAACGAACTGCAGCGCTGGGTCGTCGCCGCCAAGCGCGGCACGATCGACGGGCCCGCAGCCTGGGACGGATACGCGGCCGTCGCGGTCTGCGCAGCCGGCGTCCAAGCGCTGCGCACGGGTCGGAAAGTTACCGTCGAATTGGGCCTTCGGCCTATCGTCGAGTAGGTCGGTGGGACCACCGGCCCGGGCCTCGAGGCGGCGCACCGCCCAAGCGAGTCACCTAAGGAGGAGGACGCCACGGTGGACAAGAAGGACGTACGGCTGGCGATTCTCGCTTCGGCGATCCTGGTTGGCGTACCGCTGGTCGTCAACGCGATCCACGATCTCCTGTCGGGCCGCTGGGATGACCACCTCAGTCGGCGCCCAACCTCTGACTCTGGGGACGCCGACGCGGTTGCGCCTCACCTGAGGGGAAGGCCGATCGAACAGCTGGCCGCCGATCTACGCCGGTTGCGGACCGCGGTGGCGACCGACCAGCAGCGTTCAGCGACTCACCAACTGGCGAACCGGCTGGCGTACGACCAGCTGTTGATGCAGGCCTGCGAGATGGTGGCGGTCTCCCACGATCTTGACCAGAAGACCGCCGGACCGGAGCGCGACATCGAACGGATCCGGGTTGAAGCCGAGCTGGAACGAGCCGGAATTGTGCTCTCCGCCGCCGGCCGAGCCGGCTGACTCCAGGCTCATCCAGACCGTCGCGAGAAGGAGCAGATGGCCCTCAGGCGGGCCTGAACGCGGACAATTGCTCCTTCTCGGTGTAACCCAGTCCTCCGCAGACTTGCCTACAGGTCAAGCACCAGGGACAGGGCCTCGTCGACGCGCTGCATCTCGTCGACGGTCAGGAAGCCGGCGGGCTCGGTGAGTCGAGTCAGATCGACCGTGGCGAGTTGGTCGCACATGACCAGGGTCTGCTTCTCCGCGATCTCCACTGATGGCCGGAAGCTGGTCTCGCGAGCGCTCGTGCTGGTGAAGGCGACGATCCACGTGCTGAGGGTGAGCCAGTCCGGCTGTAGTACGACGGCATATCGCCGACCCTGCTGCTCGTGGCCCTTGCCCCGTGCTGGTAGTCGGTAGACCTCACCCCTCATGCAGCGCGGCCACGTCCTGCTGGATGGCCCGGATCTCGGCAAGGTCGAGGGGATCCTCCCGGACGGCGCGGGCCTCCGCAGCGGCGACCTGGCGGCGTTCGTCGCGCCTCATCGCCGCGAGAGCGGACCGGATGACCTGATCGGCGCTCTGGCGTCGGGAGGCGCCCAGTTCGAGGAGCAGGTCACGGGTGCTGGTGTGGACCTTGACGGTGGTGGTCTCGCCCATGACCCGAAGTCTACTCCTGGTAGACCGACAGGAGGGGCGAGCTTCGGGAAGAGTCTGTTGCACGCTTTCCGACCACGGCGGACTTCGGCGGGTGAGGGGAGCAATCGAGGCCACGCATTCCGACCATGGCGGACATCAGTGGCGCGCCGCTGATGGGTCTGAGCTGCGTGACTCAGTGCGTTCGGGAGCTGCCGTTCCCCGGGCGAGCAACCACCAGCTCATCCAGCCGACGCCCAGCGCCAGCCCGATCTGGTACGGCGGAAAGCCGCCCATGAAGGCCAGCGCTCCCCCGATTGCCACCACGACGCCGGCGAGCCGGGGAAAGACGCCCGCCTTGGCCGTGGCCAGACCGAACAACACCCAGCCGACGGCGAAGAGCGCAAAGGTGACGAAGCTCCCGAGCGACACCGTGGCAAAGGCAGCCACCTGCCCGGATCCGGCGTCGACCAGGACCTGCGGCGCCGCTACCGCCAACCAGGGGACCACCAGCCCCTCGTACCAGAAGTCGCCGGCCACGAGGACTGTTCCGATCATGGCCACCACGAAACTGATGGCGCCGAGCACCCCGGACTCCACGGCCTGTCGGGCGTAGAGCCCGACGAGCGCGACCAGGAGCAAGATGACCGACACCAGCTTGGTCATCTGGAAAACGGCGGCCGGGGTGGTGGTGACGGTCCCGATGAGATTTCGGGGATCGATCGCGTACAGGCCGAGGAACTGCGAGATGATCATCAGCGCAGCGGCCGCCATACCGACCACGCCGGCCCAGCGCAGAAGTCGTTCAACACTCATGATCTTCCTTTCTATATGCGAACCGGCCGGTGGGCGGCGGTGAGGCGATGACGGGCGAGGTCGGGTCCGAGCGCCAGCGCCACCACCACAGCCGCCACTCCGTAGACGAGCGCCAACAACCAGTACTGGGTCGCCGGATCCATCCCGCCGAGGAAGAACCCTTGGGACAGATTGATGGCGCCGTGGAACAGCGTGGCGATCAAAACGCTGCCGCGCGTGTGCAGGAACGCCCAGCCCAGCAGCACCGAGTACGACACCGTCATGACCAAGAACGCGCCGAACGGCCGCCCGTACTGCGGCATGGACGCGATGACGAACGTCGGCAGATGCCACACACCCCACAACACACCCAGGATCAGGCTGGCCGTGCGTGCCGAGAACTTCTCGGTCAGCTTGGGAAAGGCGTAGCCCCGCCAGCCCAGTTCCTCCCCGACCACCAGGACGAAGACGATCAGGTCGAGGATCGACAGGCGGCCCAGCGGGAGGGAGCTCGGGCGCCCAGTGAGCAGATACACCCCGAGAACGGCGAGGGCGAGGACCGTCGGAAGGACGAGAGCGATCACGTACCAGCGGATCCCCACCCGCCAGCGCACCGTGCGGAGCAACAGCTCCCGAACGCCGGTCCTGCCGTCCGTGGCTGCCGCCACGATCAGCGCGGCGGCGGCTGGACCGAAGAGCCCCAACAGTCCCAGCAGCGGCACGAACTGCAGCAGCGGGTACACCCACCAGGTGAGGAGATACGCCAGGACGAAGAACGCGACCAGCGGATGCCGTTTCACCATCGTCACCTCACAGCGGTTCAGACCCGGTGGCTGTCAGTTCGCCCTGACCGGTTGATCGACAGCCGATTCGGCAGGAGCGCCTGCGCGCTTCAGGAGGGCAACGCCCACGGAGCCCCAGAGCAGAGCCAGGAGGAGTCCTTCGGAGCCGGCAAAGATTCTGTTGGCGACGTCGCCCAGCGGGAAGGCGACGATGAGGAGCACGCCGCACCACCACGGGAGGTCTCGGGCCCGCAGAGTGGCGATGCCCAACACGAGTCCGCCGACGACCACACAGAGTGCTGCGGCGATCCGGACCTCCTGGAGGACCCGGCCGCCCATCACGATGCCGGTCAGGACGATCAGGCTCACGATCCCGTAGCCGATCAAGGTGAATACGGTGCCGATCGTGCCCACGCGCCCGTATCGCTGATGCGGACGTTGCCGGGCGTCCAGGCCCACGATGGCGACGAGCGTGGCGGCGTACGCCACCAGGAGGACAACTTGGAACAGGAAATCGGTCGGCGAGTCGTAGACGAAGTCGACCGGCGCGATCTGTGTGATGATCATGGTCACCACGAAGAGAACGGCCGCCAGCACGCCGGCCCACCCACCTACCTTGACGCGGTTCGACGACACCATGATCAACTCCTCTCTCGGATGATGTACCCCCACGCTGTCAAGAGCAGCCGGGTCTCGACACCGGGCAGACCGCCGAACGAGGGTTCGGGTTTCTGGTGGACCGTGCGACCGCCCGGCCGAGGTGGTCAGGTGCGCAGGTACATCAGCACGGCGAGGACGCGGCGAGATTCGGTCCCGGTGGAGGGCAGGCCGAGCTTGTCGAAGACGCTCGAGACGTACTTCTCCACCGCCCGCTGGGTGATTACCAACCGGCCGGCGATGCCGGCGTTGGAGGTGCCGGCCGCCATCAGCTCGAGCACCTCTCGCTCGCGTGGCGTCAGTCGATCCAGCGGGTCGTCGTTTCGCCGGCGCCGCAGCAAGGTCGTGACGATCTGCGGGTCGATCGCGGATCCGCCGCCGGCGACGCGCCGTACAGCGTTCACGAACTCACCCACGTCGCTGATGCGGTCCTTGAGGAGATAGCCGACCTTCTCGGCTGATTCCGACAGCAACTGCATGGCCAAGCCGAGTTCGACGTACTGCGAGAGTACGAGGACCGCGATGTCGGGGTGATCGCGGCGGATGCGGAGGGCCGCCCGCATGCCCTCGTCGGTGTGGGTGGGTGGCAGGCGGATGTCGAGGATGACGATGTCGGGCGGCTCGACCCGGATCCGCTTGAGCAGATCCTCGGCGTTGTCGTACGCGGCGGTGACCTGCAGCCCGGCGCCGGTGAGGATGCGCGTCAGGCCCTCGCGCAGCAGCACACTGTCCTCGGCGATCGCGACCGTCAGCTCGGCTAGGGACACGGGATCTCCGCCTGGACACGCACACCGCCGCCGGCGGCGGCTCCGACCTGGAAACGGCCCCCCAACGCCTCGACCCGGTCGGCGAGCCCGCGAAGGCCGGCTCCGTGGGTTGCCTCGGCCACACCGACGCCGTCGTCGCTGACGTCGACCATGATCATCTGATTGAAGTCCCAGACGCGGACCTGGGCGCGGGTCGCCGAAGAGTGCTTTCCCACGTTGGCGAGCGCCTCGCTGACCACGTAGTAGGCCGCGACCTCGACGGCTTCGGGGGGTCGCTCAGACAGTTCGACGTCGAGCTCGACCGGGACGGCGGCGCGCGCGGCCAGCGACTCCAGCGCGACCGCCAGTCCGTGGCCGCTCAGCACGGCGGGATAGATGCCGTGAGCCAGATCTCGCAGTTCCTGCAACGACGCCGACACCGTCGCTTTCGCCTCGTGCAAGCGCGCCTTCACCGACGGGTCGGTGGCGGGATCCTCGCCGAGGAGACCCAGCTCGAGCGACAAGGCCACCAGCCGAACCTGGGCCCCGTCGTGAAGATCACGTTCGAGCCGCTGTCGTTCCTGTCGTCCGGCCTCCAGCACGCGCACCCGGGAACCCTGCAGATCCTGGAGCCGAGCACGGAGTTCGGCCCGCAGCCGGCCGTTCTCCAGGGCGATACCGGCGGTGGCGACCACGGCGTCGAGGAGTTCGTGCTCGTCTTCGAGGGTGCGATCGAAGCTCAGCGCGGCCATCGGCTCCTGTTCCCGCATCAGCACGCGGACCGCGCGCCGTTCGTCGGGGAGCGGCTCGGCGGTCGGGTCGCCGTGCTGGTCGGCCCACGTGCCGAGCTCCGGAAGCCAGTAGTACAGGCGCAGGGAGGGGTCGCGGAGCGCCCGGGCCAGCGGGGCCTGCAGATCGGTGGTCGGGTCGGCTCTGAGTTCCACCAGCAGGCCAGCGGCGTCGCCGCGGGCGAGCCGCATGTCGAGGAGTGCGATCAAGAAGGCCACCGGAGCCAGGCCCAGGGCGGCGAACGTGACCATCCGGAGCCACTCGACGTACGGCCAGGCGAAGATCCCGGCGATGTACAACAGGGCCAGCATGATCAGGGCGAAGTTGAAAGCATCGACGACGAGCGTGGCCGGGCGTCGCGGAGACCGGCCCACGCCGCGTCGCCGGCGATGCAACAGGACCGCCCCGGTCAGCAGGCAGATGGCGACCAGACTGAGCTGAAACCCCTCCACGACGTTGCCGACCGCAGGCTGGTCGGTCACCGCGAAGACGCTGTCGGGATTGACCCCGAACATGATCTTGACAAGCTGCAGTCCCAGGGTGATGGCGTAGCAGGAGCCGACGAGCCAGCGCTCGGGTCGCCGGGTCAGCCGACCCGTGGGAAAGGCCAAGAAGATGTGCAGGAACATGGCCGCAGGCACCATGTCGAGCAGGTGCCCGATGCTGTGCACCAGCGGCTGGGTCGACCATTGCAGTGGCGTCAACGCCATCGTGAAGCCGAGCAGCAACATCAGCGGCCCGAGCCGGCTCGCGGGGCGCCGCCACCACGCCACCAGACCGCTCAGGACGTACGGCACGACGATCCAGCCGATGAAGAACGCCCGGACCGCGGTCTGCTCCAATCGGCTGCTCGCCATGCTGAGGATGAGGACTCCGGTGAGGACGCCGATCACGGCGACGGCGACCGCCCACAGCATCCAGGAACGGGGAGCAGCCGCGGTCTCGACCATCGACTCCTCCTCTCCGCCGCGAGACGTCCAGATCGGCCCTGTTGCTGACTCTAGCCGGGTGAACTCCTGCCGCACACGGGAGAAACCCGTCCTGTTTTCCGACCTGTGCACCCTCTCGTGACGGCGCCCGGACGGCGGAAGGGTGGGGTTCGAGTCCTACTTCTCCGTCCAGAAAGGGGTTCGACGTGTCGTTCCTCCGTCGTCACCGTGTCCTCTTGTTCTTCGTTCTGGCCTACGTGCTCGCCTGGGGTGCGATCCCGTGGAACAGCTTCTTCGCGCCCGGCGCCCTGCTGGCGGCGGTGATCGTGGTGGCGGTGACCGAAGGCCTTCCCGGGCTCCGTCAGGTCGGCGCGCGGCTGATCCGCTGGCGGGTGAACTGGGTGTGGTACGCGCTGGCGATCGCCGTACCCTTGGCGGTTCATGTCGCCTCGGTCTTGGCGAACTACGCCTTGGGCGCGCCCGCGCCGTCCCTCGGTGTGCTGGACGTCTGGTACGGCCTCCCGCTGGCGCTCGGCATGCACATCGTCAGCCCGTTCGGGGGTCCGCTGATGGAGGAGCCCAGCTTCCGCGGCTTCGCCCAACCCGAACTGCAGCGGAACCGGTCGCGGCTCGCGGCCACGGCGATCATGGCGCTCGCTGTCACCGGCTGGCACGCTCCACTGTTCTTCATGCCGGTGTTCGAGTCGCCGCCCATCGGCATCGTGGCCACCGTCGCCGTGACGTTCTGGTACGCCTGGCTGTTCAACCACGCCTCCGGCAGCTCACTGCTGACCCTCATCGCGCACGGCGTCGAAGGTGGCGTGCAGAACGGCAGCTTCTGGGCCGGCGGTCCGGATCTGGAGCGCCTCCACTGGACGTACGCCGTCGCCTGGTGCGTGGTGGTCCTCCTCCTGCTGGTCCTCGACCGGAAGTTCTGGGTGGATCAGGGAGCGCTGGACGAACGGCCCTCACGCGCACGCCCTGAGCCGGTCGAAGGATCGATCCAGCGGGTGCCCTGAGCCTGTTCGAAGGGCCGATGGCGGGTTCTGATCGATGTCAGACGCTCGATCTAGAGTGAATGTGTGTTCGAATTCGAGTTGTCCGAGTGCGACACCGCGGCGACCATCGCCGCGGTGGAGGACAACGAACGCGTTGCCGTCCAGACGGAGACCCGCCGGTTGCTGATCGCACTGCACTGGGCCGATCTGCATCCCGGCGACGCGGTCGACCCCGACGGATTGCCGGGTCGGGAATGCCCGGTGCAGGTGGGCGGACCCGGTACCCCGGACATTGCGGACTTCTGCCTGGCCAGTCTCGGCACGGCACTGAAGACCACCGCGGGCAGCGCGGCCCGGCTGATCGGGGACGCGCTGGATCTGCGGCATCGGCTCCCCGCCACCTGGGCGGCGGTTCGGGCCGGGCAGGGGCCGGTGTATCAGGCTCGCCGGGTCGCCTACGCCACCCGCCACCTCAGCAAGGCTCAGGCGGGGGCGGTGGATGCGCGGATCGCGCCCCGCGTCGGGCGGGTGTCGTTCGGCCGGCTGCAGAGCTTGTTGGAGGCCTACATTTACGAGGCCGACCCCGACGGCGCCGACGCGGCCGCGGAGGCGGCGGCCCAGGAGCGGTTCGTCCGGCTGGGTCAGACCTCCGAGCACGGGTTGCGGTTCATCATCGCTCGGGTGTCGGCCGGGGATGCGGTCTGGATCGACGCCATGGTGGCCCGGCTGGCCGAGATCCTCCGGTTGGAGGGCGACTCCGATCCGGTCGATGTCCGCCGGTCGAAAGCGATCGCGCTATACCACCAACCCGCCGAGATGCTGCGTCTGCTCTGCCTCCACCAGCACGACGACGGCGTTGGCGAGCCCGAGGAGTCGCGCCCTGAGCCGGTCGAAGGGCCAGCGCCAGATGATGTTGATGATGCGTGCCCTCAGCCTGTCGAAGGGCGAGAGGCCGAAGATTCGGGCCGTCGGTTGCAGATCGTGCCGCCGCCGTTCGACCCGGCCAAGGCCAGGCCCCGCGCGATCGTGTACGTCCATCTCTCCGAAGCGGCCCTGTTGACCGGTCGGGGGATCGCCCGGGTGGAAGGCGTCGGGCCGGTGCTGGTGTCCCGACTCGGCCTACTGATCGGGGACCGCACCCAGATCATCCTGAAACCGGTGATCGATTTGAACAATATGCCGGCGCCGGTGGATTCCTACGAGATCCCCGACGTGATCCGGGAGCATCTGCGGCTGCGTCAGCCGGTCGACGTGTTCCCCTACGCCGCCGGCGGCAGCCGGCGCATGGATCTGGACCACACCCTGCGCTACGTGCCGACCGGACCAGGGCGGACCGCCCGGGCAGACCTGGGGTCGGGAAGCTCGGACCGCTGGCGAGGTATCACCACCGGGTGACCACCCACGGTCGGTGGCGGGTGCGGCAACCCGAACCGGGCACCTGGGTGTGGCGATCACCGGAGAAACGGATCTTCCTGGTCAACGCCACCGGCACCCACGAACTCGGCAACTCGAACTACGCCCAACAGATCTGGCGCGCCGCCAAAGCACCACCCAGATCCGACGTGCACCCAGCGGACTCAAACGCCAGTCGTGCCGAGCAGATCGCCCGCGCCCACCTCGAGGCGTACACCCTCGCCACCTGAGGTCGAGAAGACTGTGGCGTACACGCTCGAAGCTGGGTCATCGCGGTGCATCGAGGAGTGCGCGGTCGAAGAAGTCGGTGACCCGCCGTTGGTACTCCTCGGGCTGGGCGTCGATCCCGCCCACATGCGAACTGCCGGGAACGGTCCACAGTTCGGCGGTCGACCCCGCCGCCTGGCGGTAGACGCCGTTGAGCTCTTCACCGCCCACTTGTCGGCGAACCGCTAGCGAGCGCCCAGGAGGTGCTCGAGCGCCAACTGCTGCAGGCGGACGAAGCCAAAGCCACGGCCGTTGAAGTAGGGCTCGGGGTCGAAGTCCTCGTACGCGCTGGCGTCGGCGATGAGGTCGTCGTAGCTCTCCCCGTCGGCCAGGGTCGGCTGGGACAGTTCGGCGACCCGGGCGGCCGTGAGCGCCTCCTGCACCTCCGGGTCGGCGCGAAACGCTTTGGCGCGCTCCTTCAAGATCAGGTACATCCGCATGTTGGCCTCCGCTGAGGCCCAGACGCCGTCGTAGTCCTCGGTCCGGCTCGGCTTGTAGTCGAAGTGCCGAGGCCCGTCGTACGCGGGCCCACCGCTGGGTCCCCCGTTCTCCAGGAGATCGACGACGGAGAAGGCGTTCTGCAGGTCGCCGTGACCGAAGACCAGGTCCTGGTCGAATTTGATCGAGCGCTGCCCGTTGAGGTCGATGTGGAACAGCTTGCCGGCGTCCAGTGCCTGGGCGACGCCGTGGGTGAAGTTCAGTCCGGCCATCTGCTCGTGGCCGACCTCGGGGTTGACGCCGAACATCTCAGATCTGTCGAGGGTGTGGATGAAGGCGATGGCGTGGCCCACGGTGGGCAGCAGGATGTCGCCGCGCGGCTCGTTCGGCTTGGGTTCGATGGCGAACCTCAGTTGGTAGCCGCGGTCGGTGACGTAGTCCGCCAGGAGGTTGACGGCCTCGCGGTAGCGGGCGAGTGCGGCCCGGACGTCCTTGGCGTGGTCGTACTCCCCGCCCTCCCGGCCGCCCCACATGACGAACGTCTCCGCGCCGAGCTCGGCGGCGAGGTCGAGGTTGCGGATCACCTTCCGGATCGCGTACCGGCGCACGGAGCGGTCGTTGGAGGTGAAGCCGCCGTCCTTGAAGACCGGGTGGCTGAACAGGTTCGTGGTGATCATCGGCGTGACGAGACCGGTGTCGGCGAGCACCTTCTGCAACCGGTCGATCTGCTGCTGCCGCTCGGCGTCGCTCGCCTCGAACGGGAAGAGATCGTTGTCGTGGAAGGTCAGTCCGTACGCGCCGATCTCGGCCAGCTTCTCGACCGCCTCCACGACGTCCAGTGGGGCCCGGCTCGGACTCCCGAACTGATCCTGGCCGACCCAGCCGATGGTCCACAGACCGAAGCTGAACTTGTGCTCGCGGGTGGGGGTAAGGCTCATGATCATCTGCTCCCTTGCTCGATGTCGGATGACGGTATCGGTGTCCAAACTGAGTCGGCGGCTGCGCTCGCCTCGACGGCCGCCAGCACCCGCTGGACGCCAAGTGCGTCGGCGAAGGACGGAGTCGGCTGCTCACCGGCGGCCAGCGCGTTGACGAGGTCGACGACCTGGTGGACGAAGCCGTGCTCGTAGCCGAGACCGTGCCCCGGCGGCCACCACGCGCTGACGTACGGATGCTCCGGCTCGGTCACCAAGATCGTCCGGAATCCCTGCGCTCCCTCGGCGTCGGTGCCGTCGAAGTACCGCAGGACGTTGTTCTCCTCGAAGTCGAAGGCCACGGAGCCCGTCGGTGCCGTTGATCTCGACCCGGAGCGCGTTCTTGCGGCCGAGGGCGAAGCGCGACGCCTCGAACGAGCCGAGCGCACCATCGGCGAAGCGGGCGGTGAACACCGCGGCATCGTCGACCGTCACGTCGCCGCGCGGAACGTCCTCGCCGGTCGCGCCGTGCCCGCCCAGGCCGACGCGGTCGCCGGCGAGCGGACGGCTGGTCACGAACGTCTCGGTGATGGCCGAGACGCCGGTGATCGGCTGGCCGGTGAGCCACTGGGCGGCGTCGACGATGTGCGCCCCGATGTCACCGAGGGCACCCGACCCGGCCTTGTCCTTGTCCAGCCGCCAGGTCATCGGCGCGTCGGCGTCGCTCAGCCAGTCCTGGAGGTACTGCGCTCGAACGTGCCGTACGGTGCCGATCTTGCCTTCGTCGATCAGGCGCTTCGCCAGCGCGAGAGCGGGGGTCCGCCGGTAGGTGAACCCGCACATGGCGAATACGCCGCGCTCGGCCGCTCGCGCGGCGGCCTCCGCCATCGCCTCGGCCTCGGCGACGCTGTTGGCGAGCGGCTTCTCGCACAGCACGTGCTTGCCGGCCTCCAGGGCGGCGATCGCGATCTCGGCGTGGGTGTCGCCGGGAGTGCAGATGTCGATCAGGTCGACGTCGTCCGAGTCGATCAGCCGCCGCCAGTCGGTCTCGGTCTCCGCGAAGCCGAACCGCTCCGCCGCGGCCCGGACCGCGTCCGGTTGGCGCCCCGCCAGCACCGTGAGTTCCGGGGTGATCGGTAGCGGGAAGAACCGGTGGGCGTTCCGCCAGGCCTGGCCGTGGACCGCGCCCATGAAGGCGTAGCCCACCATGCCGACCCGCAGGGTCTGCGTGCTCATCTCACTCCCTCAGCGCCGGCCACGGCGAGACGTCGGCTGGCGGCGGCGGCTCCGACGACGTCGTGCACCGAGGTCCAGCCGGCCAGGACCGCCCGGATCTGCGGGTCCTCCTCGGCCTGTACCGCGGAGACGTACGCGTCATCGAGCACCTCGGCCACGGTGACCCGTCGACCCTGCCTCCGCCGACCGGATGGCCGCCTCGACCATCGCCAGGCTCAAGACGTTGCTGTGCCCCTCGCCGGAGGGCATGCGCCCGCTCCGTACGGCGTCGACGAACTCGGCCAGCGAGCCGGCGATCTCCTCCGGTCCGGTGCCCGGCTCGACGAGGATCACGGTGCCGTCGGCCGTCTGGGCCGACCGGCGCGCCGTCACCGTCCCAGGTCGCCGAGCCACCGGCACCGCTGACCCGCCAGCTGCCGTTCCAGGACGTCTCCAGTCCCGGGCTGCACCAGCTGCCGGTGAAGCTGAACAACGCACCACCGGCGAACTCGAAGGTCACCTGGGCCGTCGCGTCACCGGCGAACCAGCTCCAGCCGGGATTGGACGACTGCGCAGAACACCGCCAGCGGTTCGCTGCCGATCAGGTCCCGGGCCAGGTCGAACTGGTGGATCGCCATGTCGACCAGCAGCGGGTACGGCATCTCCTCGCGGAAACCGGGGAAGTGCGGCGCCTTGAAGAAGCTGCACTGGACCGACGCCGACGGGCGCGATGGCGGCGATCTGGCGCCGGAAGGCCGAGAGCTGCCGGAAGTACCGGCGCGACTGGGAGACCATCAGCAGCCGCCCGCTGAGCTCGGCGGCGGCGATCATGGACAGTCCACTGCTCACCGACTCGGCCAGGGGCTTCTCACTCAGCACGGGCAGGCCGGCGCGCAACGCGGTCGTCGCGACGCCGCGGTGGGCCACGGGAACGGTGACGTCGATGACCGCTTCGGCGTCCACCCGCTCCAGCATCGCCGGCAACGTCTGGGCCACCGGTACGGTCGGCGAAGCCCGCCTCGTCGGCGGCACGCCGCGCGACCGTCGACGTCGAGATCGACCAGCCCGACCAGCTCGGCGTCGGCGGACTTGCGCGAGCGTACGCAGCCACGCCCGACCCATCAGCCGGCGCCGACCTGGACGACCCGCAGCGGGCTTCACCGGGTCGGCCACAGTCACGGGGCCACCTCTTCGCGCTCCTCGATCGGACCCGTGTAGCCGTGACCGTTGAAGAAGTCGTCGGTGTCGTAGCGCAGCAGCGTCGGGATCGTCCGCTCCGGGCGGTCGCTGCGCGCCCAGGCGCACTCCGTTCGCGATCACCTTCCGCACGTCCGGATGGTAGTAGACCGGGTAGTCCTGGTCACCGGGGGAGAAGAAGAAGATCTTGCCGTGCCCGCGGCGGAACGTGCAGCCGGAGCGGAACACCTCGCCGCCGGTGAAGGAGGAGATGAAGATCAACTCGTCGGGCGCGGGGATGTCGAACGTCTCGCCGTACATCTCCTGCGCGTCGATGATGATCGGGTTCGGCACGCCTTGGGCGATCGGGTGCGTCGGGTTCACCGTCCAGACCAGCTCCCGGTCCTGTTCACTGCGCCACCGCAGGGTGCAGGTGGTGCCCATCAGCCGGCCGAAGATCTTCGACCAGTGACCCGAGTGCAGCACGACCAGACCCATGCCGGAGAGGACGTGCTGGTGGACGCGATCGACGACGTCGTCGGCTACCTCGCCGTGGGCGGCGTGTCCCCACCAGACCAGCACGTCCGTGTCCGGCCAGCACCTCCTCGGTCAGCCCGTGCTCCGGCTCGTCCAGGGTCGTGGTGGTGACCTTCGCCCGATCGCCGAGGTTGTCAGCGATGCCGTCGGCGATGGTGGTGTGCATGCCGTCGGGATAGATGTCGCGGACGTGGGGCTCGACCTGCTCGTGGCGGTTCTCCCCCCAGACCAGGACGTTGAGGGTTGGCTCGGTGATGATCATGATCAGTTGTCCTTCGTAGTCGTGAACGGATGACGGCGGGCGCTACTTGACCGCGCCGCCGGTGGCGCCGGCGGCGATGTACTTCTGGGCGACGACCAGGAGCACGATGGCCGGGATCGCGGACAGCACCGCGGTCGCCATCACGGCACTCCAGTTCGACACCTGGGTGCCGAGGTAGTTGTAGATCCCGAGCGTGACCGGACGGATGTCGTCCGTGGTGGTCAGGGTGAGGGCGAACAGGAAGTCGCCCCAGGCGAAGAGGAACGTGAACAGCCCGGCGGTGATCAGGGAGTTCCGGCTGATCGGCACCACGATCGAGATGAATGACCGGAACAGTCCGGCCCCGTCCACCCGGGCCGCCTCGACGATCGACGGCGGAACGCCGATCATGAACGATCGCATGATCAAGATCGCGAACGGGATGGCCGCGGTCGAGTTCGCCACCACCAGGCCGGGGATCGAGTTGAGCAGCCCGAGGCTCTCGTACACCGAGTACAGCCCGTTGGCGATGACGATGCCCGGGATCATCTGGGTGATCAAGATGGCGAGCAGCGCGATCCCGACCCAGCGGAACCGGAACTGAGCCAGCGCGTACGCACACGGCGCCGCGATGACCAAGGTGAGCACCACCGTGCCGACCGCGATCAGCAGGCTGGTGATCAGGTTCTGCCCCTGCTCGGCGATGGCGCGTTCGTAGCCGGCGAGGCTGGGATTGAGCGGGAGGAAGTTGGCGCTCAACGTGTTGCCCGACGGCTGAAGCGAGGCGTTGACCATCCAGTACAACGGGAACAGCATCACGGCGAGCAGGACGATGCCGATCACCGTGCGGACGGGTCCGCCCCGCTTGGTCGACGTCATGGACATGACCGGCTCCTCACTCGTCGACGGCGCGGCGGGTGCTGCGCAGGTAGATGATGGCGAACACCAGCGAGATGATGATCAAGATGTTGCTGAGCGCGGCACCCTGACCGAAGTCGAAGTCCACGAAGGACCGCTGGTAGGACTGGGTGGCGAGGGTCTGGGTGGCGTTGGCCGGACCGCCGTCGGTCAGACCGAGGATGATGTCGAGCACCTTGAGGGTGTAGACCACCCCGAGGACGAGCACCACCCCGACGACGGCGCGCAGGTTCGGCCAGGTGATCTGCCAGAAGGCCTTCCACCCGGTGGCTCCGTCGAGCGCGCCGGCCTCGTACAGCTCGTCCGGAATGTCCTGCAGACCGCTGTACAGCAGGGTGACGTTGAACGGGATGCCGATCCAGATGTTGACGACGATCACCGCGACGAGGGCGACGTCCGGCGAATTGAGCCACGGGATCGGGCTCGGAGACGATGCCGATGCCGAGGAGCATCTGGTTGAGGATGCCGCTGTCCTGGTCGAGGATCGAGCGCCAGGTGGCGCTGGCCACGATCAGCGGGATCAGCCAGGGCATCAGCAGCAGCGCCCGCAGGACGCCGCTGAGCGGGAAGTTCTTGTGGAAGAACAAGCGCCAGCAGCAGGCCGATGACGAACTGGCCGAGGATCGATCCGAGGGTGAACAACGCCGTGTTGATCAAGCGCCGTGCCGAACAGCTGGTCGGTCACGACTTCGACGTAGTTGGCCAGCCCGACGAACGGAGCCTCGCCGGTGAAGAACGTCTTGAGGCCGTAGTCCTGGAAGCTCATGGTCAGGTTCTTGACCACCGGGTAGCCGAACAGCAGCACCATGGCCAGCGGCCGCCGGAACCACGAACAGGATCTTGGCGACCTGCTCCCGCCGCCGGCCCGACAAGCGGGCCGGCGCGGGGCGCGGAGGCGAACCGGATGTCGTGGCGGCTGTCGAGGGTGTCAGCGCTCGACATGGAGATCTCCTTCCGCCGGGTCGGCGACTAGCCGCCGGCCTTGGCCATCGCCTCGGCGGGAGGCGCCTGCCCGGTCAGGACCAGCTGCACGCCGGTGTAGATCATCTTGGCCGTGTCGGGCCACTTGTCGCCGAGCTTGCCGGTGCGGCTGCGGGCGGTCGACACCTGCTTGGCGAAGGCGGCCATGTCGGGGGTCTCGGCCGCGTACTGTCTCGGCCAGGCTGAGCTTGGTCGGGATCACGAACCGCTCCTTGGCCTGCGCCATGACCACGTCGTCGGAGTTCAGGCAGGTGACGAACTCGGCGGCCTTCTTCTGCTTGGCGTCGTTACCGGTGACCGGGACGGTCCATGCCTCGCCGCCGAGCGGGGCGATCGGGGTCTGGTCCGGCTTGTTGACCGGGAAGGTCACGACACCCCACTTGAGCTTGGCGTTCTCGTTCAGCCGGGGGATGTTCCACGGGCCGTTGAGCATCATCGCGGCGCGACCGGCGACGAACTGGTCGGCGACGTCACCCTGGCTCCAGTTCACGACGCTCTTGGAGGCGGCCCCGGAGTCGACGAGGTCCTTCCACAGCTGCAGCGCCTCGGCCACCTGCGGGCGTGGTCAGGTCGGTCTCGTCGCCGCCGTTGGTCCACATGGGCGGCAGGAACTGCCAGGCGCCCTCGTAGTCGTTGGTGGCGTTGAACGCGAAGCCGTACTGCTTGCCGGCGGTGAGCGCCTTGGCGGAGGTCTTCAGCTCCTCCCACGTGGTGGGCGGCTTCACGCCGGCCTTCGCCAGGATGTCCTCGTTGTAGAAGATCGCGATCGTGTTCGTCACGGGCTGGAGACCGTAGAGCTCACCGTCGTACGTCGCCGCGTCGACCACGCCCTGCTGGATCCCCTCGGCCTTGACGCCGTAGCGCGCCCAGCGGTGCGAGCGCGCCGGTGGCGGCGATCTCCTGGATGTCGGGGTTGTCCAGCATCAGCACGTCGGGCAGCGTCTTCGACGACGCCTGCTGGAGCACCTTCGCGATGAGGGTGTCGCCGGGGACGGTCTCGCGCTTGATCGTGATGGCGAGCTGCTTGGCGCAGGTGTCCATGCCCTTCTGGATGATCTGCTTGTCCGGGCTGTTGTTGTAGTAGTCGAGGACCGTGAGGCTGTCGACGGTCTCGGAGGCGTTCCCGCCGGTGCCGCCTCCGCCGCCGCCGCCACAGGCGGTCAGGGCCAGTGGCACCACGGCGAGAGCCGCCGCGGCCGCGAGTCGCTTCTTGATCATTGTCCAGAGCTCCCTTGCTGTTGGAGACTTGATGGTTGAGCGCTTAACCACTAGGTCACGATTCGAATTCGGTTTAGCGCTTAACTGGAATTGCGAAGAGTTTGCCGGGACGAGCGGTGGGTTGTCAAGACTTCTGGGAAAATCGCTTAACCTGTTCGGCGTGAACCGGGCGCAGAGGCCCGGTGCCGGCGTTAAGGAGAGACGATGGCGGCCACCATGAAGGACGTCGCCGAGCGAGCCGGCGTGTCCATCGCGACCGTGTCCTTCGTGATCAACAACACCAAGCGGGTGACGCCGGAGACCCGGCTGCGGATCGAGACGGCGATGGCCGACCTCGGCTTCCGCCGGAACGTGGTGGCCCGGGCCCTGGCCAGCCGGCGTACCCGGATCATCGCCCTGGTCTACCCGGCGCTGGAGCACCGGATCGGCGGCTCGATCGCCGACTTCATCACCAGCGCGGCCCGGGCGACCAGTGAGGCCGACTACCACCTGGTCGTCTGGCCGATCAGCAACGACGCCGCCGAGCTGACCGCGCTCGTCGGCCAGGGGCTGGTGGACGGCGTGCTGCTCGATGGAGGTGCAGCTGGAGGACGCCCGGGTCGAGGTGCTGCGCGGCTGGACATCCCGTTCGCGCTGATCGGCCGGACCCGCGACCTCAGCGGTCTGGACTACGTCGACATCGACTTCGACGCCTCGATGCAGCTGGCCATGGACCACCTCATCGACCTCGGTCACCGCGACACCGTTCTGCTGTCGGGAAGCCAGGAGACGATCAGCTACCGGCTGTACGGTCCGTACGAACGGGAGGAGGCGGTGTACCGCCGGATCACCGCCGAGCACGGGATGCGGCCGGTCGTCATGCGGTGCCGTCAGTCCGCGCTGGGCGGCCGCGAGGCCGCGGCCCGCTTGAGCTGCTGAGGCTCCCGAGGCGACCGCTGTCCTGGCGGCCGACGAGGCGAGCGCCGCGGGTCTGGTCGCCGGTCTGCACCACCTCGGTCGCCGCATCCCCACCGACATCTCGGTGATCAGCGTGTTGAACTCGAAGGAGATGGCCGCCGTCTCCGATCCCCCGCTGACCCTGGTCACCGCGCCCGGCCTCGAGCTCGGTGCCCTCGGGGTGGAGGCGTTGCTCCGCCGGCTCCAGGGCGATCCGCCGCAGGAACCGGTCCTGCGCGCCGGGACCTTCGAGCTCGGCGAATCGACCGGACCGGCGAAACGGCGCCGGCGTAAACGCCGACTCTGAGCCACGACAATCGACGACGCCAGGCAGCAGACTGTCAGCGTGCGGGTTGAGCCGCCCCACTCCAGGACGCCGTAACGCCTCCGCAAGAGCCTGCACGTTCTCCGACCACGGCCGACTTCCGCACCCGCCGGAAGCGAGTGGGGCTACGTTTCCGACCACGGCCGACTTCCGCACCGGCCAAAGCGAGTGAAGCCACGTTTTCCGACCACGGCCGACTTCTGCACCGGCCAAGAGCGAGTGAGGCCACGTATTCCGACCACGGCCGACTTCCGCGCCCGCCGGAAGCGAGCGGGGCCACGTTTTCCGACCACGGCGGACATTGCCGCCGACTCGCTATGAGTTCGGCGCACGAGGTACGGAAACGCGATCCTCCGCGGGAGAATTCGACCGTGCACGAGCGACGTACGGTCAGCGTGTCCAACCGGTTGGCCGCGTCCGCGCGTTCTCTCAGGACGAACGTGGCGTTGATGCGGGCGTTCCAGCGTTCGCCGATGGACTTCCTCGACGTTCTGCAGGCCAACGACGCCGGGACCGTCCCGGTGCGGATGGGCCCGGAGCGCGTTCTGCTCATCGACGACGCCGCCGACGTGTGGGCGCTGCTCACCAAGCACGCTCGCCGTACGGGGAAGGGTCGGGGCCTCGTCCGCGCCCGAGTCCTGCTCGGGCAACGGCCTGCTCACGAGTGAGGGCGAGACGCATCTGCAGCACCGCCGCACGCTCCAGCCGGCGTTCCATCCGCAGCAGATCGCGGACTACCGGGCCCAGTTCGCCGGGGCAGCCCGGCGTACGAGCGAGCACTGGTCCGACGGCGGCGAGATCGACCTCGTCGCGGAGGCGTCGGCCATGACCCTGGACGGCGCGGGCGCGGCCCTGTTCGGCTCCGACCTCCGCGAGCCGGCGCCCACGATCACGGGCGCCCTCACCGACCTGCTGGCCGGCTTCCGCCTGGCCATGCTGCCGGGAGGGCCCGCACTGCTCCGCTCCCGACTACCCGCGGCGCGCCGCGTACGCGCCGCCAGAGCCGAACTCGAGCACGCTGTCGACGACCTCCGACGCGGGCGCTGGGCCGGCGACCCGCCGACCGCACCCGTGCTGGATCTGCTGGCGGCGCACCCTGACTTCACCGACCGCGACGCGCGGGACGAGGTCATGACGTTGCTGCTCGCCGGACACGAGACAACGGCCATGGCCCTGACGTGGGCCCTCGCCGCGATCGACCAGGAGCCGACGGTGCGCGCCCGGCTGGAGGTCGAGTGGGACGCCGAGCCGGAGCCCGGTGAGGTCGAGCGGCCCGACTCCCCCTGACCACCGCGCGTCCTGGCGGAGACGCTGCGCCTGTGGCCGCCGTCGTGGATGTTCAGCCGCCGCATCCTCGAGCCGGTTCCACTCGGCGGGCGCACGCTGGCCACACGGACCATGTGCCTGATCAGCCCGGCCCTGCTGCACCGCGACGCGCGCTGGTGGGTCGAGCCCGAACGGTTCCGGCCCGACCGCTGGTTGCGATCCGTGCCGGGAGATCGCGACCGCTTCGACCCCAAGGCTCCGGGTCAGCCCCGCGGCGCGTACCTGCCCTTCGGTGCCGGACCCAGGATGTGCATCGGAGAGCAGTTCGCCTGGTCGGAGGCCGCCACGATGCTCGCCGAACTCGGCCGCACGTGGCGCGTCCGCGTCCACGACGCTCCGCTGACCGCCGGCCGATCGTCGATGACACTGCGGCCGAAGGGTCCCGTACGGGCGACGGCGACACGGCGATCGGCAGCCTGACCTCAGTCCGGTTGTCTTGCGATACGGCTGAGCAGACAAAACGGGGTCCTTTGTTTCCTGGAGCGACTACAGTCCTTCGGTGCGCAAGCCAGTGTCGGGATTCGTCGCGGCGCTCGGCTGCGCCGTGAGCGCACTGGTGCTGGTCGGCTGCGGAAGGATTCCGACCGACCTCGCGTCGCCTCCGGCCGCCCCGAATGGCACCGAAACCGCCTCCCGGCCCCGGTGCCCCCGAGCGAATCGCCGAAGCCGGCTCGCTCGCCCACCGCCAGCCCCCGACCGACCCCGGCGCCGCGTCCGGCCGGTCCCGACTGCGCCAAGCTGAAGTGCATCGCGCTCACGTACGACGACGGCCCGTACCCCGACCAGGCGGCGGCACTCGCGACGACGCTCCGGCAGTACAAGGTGAAGGCGACCTTCTTCATGCTCGGCCAGAACGCCGAGAACTACCCGGACGCGGTCAACGCCATCGCGGCCACCGGCTCGGAGGTGGCCAACCACTCGTGGAGCCACGCCAACCTGTCGAGGCTCGGCTGGGACGGCATGCAGCGCGAGCTGAAACGCACCAACGACGCGATCGCGAAGGTCACCGGGGTCCGGCCCACGCTGATGCGACCGCCGTACGGGGCGAACAACCGGCGTCTCGACAAGGTCTGTCGAGAAGCTGGGCCTCGCCGAGATCTACTGGAATGTGGACACGCAACGACTATCAGAACCGCGACACCGAACAGCTGATCACCTACGTGCTCGACAACGCCGCGCGCAACCGGGTGGTCCTGATGCACGACATCTACCCGACCACGGTCGCGGCGGCGCCGCAGATCATCGCCGGCCTGAAGGCGCAGGGCTACACGCTGGTGACCGTCTCCGAACTCTTCCCCAAGCTCCGGCCCGGCGGGCACTACCCCGAATGGCAGGGACGTGGATTCGCCCAGAAGTCCGACTACCCGCCCGGCACCCGGGAGCGGTAACTGGTCACGAACCGATCAGGTCCCTGGGGATCGTTAGGGTCAACCGGGTGGGGACACCGAGGTTGATCGTCGTGTCCGGGCCGGGCGGCTCCGGCAAGACGACGCTGGCTCATCGGCTGGCGGCCACCATCGGCTGTCCGGCTCTGTGTCGCGACGAGATCAAGGAAGGCATGGTCGCCTCCAACCCGGGATTCGTGCCGGCGACCAGTGATCCGTTGACGATGCGGACGTACGGCCTGTTCTTCGAGGCCATCGAGCTCTTCCTGCGCGCCGAGGTCACCCTGGTCGCCGAAGCCGGCTTCCAGCACGCTCTCTGGTGGCAGGGTCTGGAGCCGCTGACGAAACTGGCGACCCTGAGAATCGTTCGCTGCCAGGTCCCCGACGAGGTTGCTCGCCGACGTGCGCACACGAGGCTGGCGCAGGAGCCGACCCGGGCGGCTCATGCCGACGCCGAGCACTTCTCGACACCGCGCACGTTTGATCAGCTACATCCCCACCTCCCGGCCCTCGACGTCGACACTTCCGACGGCTGGGCTCCCGATCTGGCCGAGATCGCCGCGTTCAGCCGGCGATGAACTGTTCGTGCCGTGAGCCTGTCGAAGGGCAATGGGACTTGCGGCGCCGGCCCCTGACCTCGCGTTGCTTCCTCGACACCGACTCAGCCGAGCCCTGACGCAGGTGGGAGGAAAGCAACGCGAGGTGGAAACGGGGCTCAGGCCGCGGTGTAGGTGACGATCACATCGGACACGGTCACCGTGCCCGGATCGTCGTTGGGCACGAAGATGCGGAGCTCGTTGCCGTTCTCCCTGAGTACGCCGTGGTCGAAGATCTCGCTCATCTGCCGGGAGGCGTCGGTCCCCAGCGTCTGGGTGAAGATCTCGGTGGTGTTCAGCTCGGCGATCACCCGAACGGCGGTGTTGCCCTCCGGATTGACCCGGAACGACAGGTAAGGGCGGGCGTGCGTGGAGTCCGTCGGCGACAGGCCGGGAGCGTCGAACTCGATCTCGAAGTCCCGGTCTCCGCTGCTCGTGGGCAGGGTGGTGCTGCTGTCCTGGAGACTGCGGTGTCGGCTGCTGGGCATGGTGGTGCTCCTTCGGTTGAGGATGTAGGTCGCCGTCTCTCGGCGCCCGGCCGGCGGTCTTCTCCGGCTGGTGACTACGTTCCTCACCGATCTCACGGTGGCCTCACGGTGGCGTCACGGTGGCCCGTCACCGCGGCGCTGATCGTCAGCGAACTATGACGAACCTCGCCTTCAGCCTCCAGCCTCTGCCCGTGGAGTCCTTCAACGTGATGTCGTACTTATACCGACCGCGCAAATCGACGTCTGGCCCGAACTCCTGATTGGTTGCGAAGAACACGGGGAAATGGCTGTGCCCATCGACGTCGAAGCGAGGGTCGATCGCGGTGGTCAATCGCGGCACCTGGAAGTCGAACGCCGGGTCGAACAGTCGATGATTCCGGTAAGCGCCGCCTTCCACAACGATCGGGAACAACGTGTTGGGAATGATGCGGCCCCATCGGAAATCGGGCGACGAGCCGCGCGTTCCCGGTCTTGGCACGACCATGCAGGCGAGAAGGACGCCCTGACCGTTCGAGAACTCAGTCCGTCTGAACCTCTGACCCTGATGGAAATCCTGACGGGCAATTCCCTTAGCCAGCTCGGAGTTATAGGGAGGATGGTGCGCACGACCAGGACCGATGCCAAGTCCTTCGATTTCCACGTGACGTGGGGGCGGAAGGATCGACGCCAGTGTTGCGGAGTATTCGACGTATCCGCTCGCCAGCGTGCCTATTGTCGCCGAGAACAGATGACAGTCAACCGGCTTCCAGCTCGGACGGCCGATCGCATCGAGCTCAACGCCGCCGTGGGTGGCATCGGCTGCGGGTACTGCAATCAGCACCAGAGCCACGATCAGCGAGATGATATGTGC
Source organism: uncultured Actinomycetota bacterium (assembly GCA_963789345.1). Taxonomy (GTDB): domain Bacteria; phylum Actinomycetota; class Actinomycetes; order Propionibacteriales; family Propionibacteriaceae; genus Microlunatus. The sequence goes on from CAWBKR010000009.1 coordinate 237,001, forward strand.
GAAGCGCCGGAAGAGAACGGTGACCATGGCTACCCCCGTCAACAACCCTTCGCTCGATCGCGCGGATTGACTGTGTCGGTTGTCCTTCGTTCGGAGCATGCTCCTGTCTGGGGCCGCGGTCAATACGCTGACTTTGGAGGCAGCACCGGAAGGGAACCGTTCCTCCGGCTTCGTTACCTGTGACCTGAGGAGAACGGCCGGCATACAAGCCCGATTCGGGATCGGCTACGGCCTGCCGCATGCCGACCTGGCCCCGTACGTACCCGACGGGCGCGCTGCTGCTTCTGGCTCGGCTGGAGAAGAGAAATCGTGGTCAACGACCTCGAACGGGATTACCGCCAGCCGCCATCAGGAGGTTCGGGGTTCGGGAGCCTCCTCAACCCCGTTTCTCTCCTGGTCGCGAGGAGACTACGCATTCTCACCACTTCTGACGAAGATCAGGCCCCACCACCTCCGCAGTCAGCGGTTCAGCAGCTTGGCGATCTTGTCCATCCCGTCGCGCCAGCCACGGGCGGCGATCTCGGGCAGGAAGCGGGGCTGGTCGATGATGGCGCCGCCGCTGATCATGGAACCCACCTCGGCGGCGGTGGTCGGCGCCGCTTTCAGCTCGGCTCCGGGCACGATGAGATTCGTGTAGAGGCCGCCCTCTGCGCCGCCGGTGATGTCGTTGACGTACGGCAGCAGCGTCTCGTCCACCCGACGGGCCACCGCGGCCTCGAGGACCGGCTTGATCATCCGCGAGAGTTCCTGCCGGGCGGCGAGCCCGGAGGTCCGCACCTGCGGGAGCTCCCCGAGCACGTCGTACAGCCGTCGCCCCTCGATCGCCTCCATCACGATGGTGCGGTGCTTGCCCTTCGGCGGCTGGATCAGCGCGTACTGTTCGGGGCTCCGCAGCCGGATCGGCTCGTCGGCCCCCGCCTGCGTCAACGAGACGTGCAGCGCCGTCATCACCGCGAACTGGGCCACCGCCTCGCGGTTGGGTGCCTTGTCGAAGGCCTTGATGATCAAGCGGCTCGACGGCACCGCGTAGATGCTGGCGCGCCGGTAGATACCGCGGACCTCGTCCACCTCGGCGATCTTGAGCACCACTCGATCGGGCAGCTCGGAGATCCGGTTGACCTGGTGGTAGCCGTCGTGCTCGGCCGCATCAGCGGCCACCTCGGCCACCACGTCGCTGGTCTGCGGCCGCTCCCATGGACAGCACGCTGTCGGCCGGCATCACGACCCGGCTGCCGCTGTCGTGCACCAGCCCGACGTAGAGCACGCCGAGCACCTCCGCGTCCCCGGCGTAGCTGAAGCCGGGGATCGGATGGGAGCCGGCACCCTCGACTGCCTTGGCCATCGGGCTCATTCTGTCTGACGTGCGCGGGCAGGTTTGCCTGCTGGCCGGCTACTCCTCGTCGTAGTACGCGTCGGCCGGCACCGGGGGCCGTCGTCCCAGCTTCTCCCGCGCGGCGTTGACGGCGTCCCGTTCATCGGCGTCGGAGACCCACGACCCGAAGTCCACGTCCAGCCGCGGCGGTACCCGGGTGTAGCCGTCCTCGTCGTCCCAGTACAGCTGGCCCTCGCCGATGACCCCGATGGCTTCCAGGTGATCGGTGATGTCGTCCTCGTCGAGCAAGTCGTCGTCGGTCAGGTCCGCGATCCACTCGATCCAGATGTTCTGCTCGACTTCGTCCACACTCGTCGACGCCGGCGGTGTCGCTCCGAGCTGATCGATCTCCGCGCTCGCCTCCTCGAGCGCCGCGTCGACCGCCCCCGACGCCGCGTCGGCCTCCTGGAGCGCGGCGATCAGCTTCTGCAGGTCCGCGTCGGACTTCTCGATGTTCGCCGCGCCGCCTTCGCGCAGCCGTACCTCGGTGATGGCCGTGCCGGATGCCGAGACGATCTTCAACAGCTTGGCGGTGAGCAGCGACACCGAGAGCAGCTTGTCGTTCATCTCGGCGAGGGTCTGCCAGACGGCCAGCTCCTTGAGTTCGGGAATCTCAGCCGTGGGATCGAACTGGCCGGCGTCGGGCCCGCTGGCGGCGGCCCCGGCCCCGGCTCCGACGAAGAGTTCCGCGAACTCGCTGCCGACGGCGAAGGCCGTCCCGGCCCGCTTGGCCAGGTTCGCCAAACCCAAGCGGGCGAGGGCTCCAGGGGCCCCGAGCACGACCCCGGTCGCGAAGCCCGCGATCGTCGAGATCATCTGCGCCCGATCCTGGGCCGCCGTCTCCGCTTTGGCGAGCACGGCCTTGTGGCGGTTGAACGCCGCGCGGTAGATGACCGCGGCGTTGAGCAGCCGGGTCTTGTACGTCTGCAGTTTCGCGCGGCTGGCCCGGATGAAGTTGGTGATGCGCTCGTGTCGCTGCTCGGCGTTGGCCTTGATGGTCTCGAGGGCCGCGCGGTCGAACGGAGTCTTCTTCAGCTTCGGCTTGGGCGCCTTCCGGTCGCGCTGCAGGACGGGCTGGTGGCCGGCCGACCTCCCGGTGCCGTGATCGCCGGAGAAACGTTCAGTAACGGCGGCGTTGCCGCTGGTGCGTTGCAACTCCAACAGACTCCGGGCGCGGGACCCGCCGTCGGACTGCGCCAGCGTCTCGGGATCGGTGATCGTCGGTGACTGCTGCGTCGACTTCGACGTCTTCGCGTGTTTGGGCGACGTCGATCGTGCGCCGTGAGCCGCTCCCTTCGCGCCACGACGAGGCTCGGGCATCGCACCACCCTCGTTTCGGAGTAGCGCCAGCCTCCTCCGGTCCGGCTGTGCAAAGCGAGGTACTTTCGGGCAACCATTCGGGCAAGGTCCGCGCTACGGCGGGCGCGGCTGGAAGACGTTGATCTCCACTCGTCGGTTCGCCTGCGCGGCGTCGGGGCGGGACGAGGGCGCTCGGGCCCAATCACTTCCGTACGCCTCGATCTGGATCCGGGACTCGGCGATCCCGGCGCCCTGGAGGAAGCCGCGGACGGCCTCGGCACGCCGTCGCGAAAGCCCCGGTGGATCGGGCTCGTCCGCCGTGGCGGCGCCGCCCAAGATCACGGTGAGACCGGTGGAGCCCTGCATCCGGGCGACGATCGGCCCCACCACCGCTGCGTGGTCAGAGGGAAGAGCCGCGCTTCCGGGCGCGAACCCGCCGAGCGACACCTTCCCGCTGTAGAAGCGGTCCAGCGCGGTCTGCAGAGCAGGCGTCGGGGCGTCATGAGCAGTAGCGGTTTGCACGATGGTCGACGAGTCGTTGCCGAAGAATCCGGCCTCCCACCTTTGGATCGACCAGGTCAGACTGCAGAGCAGCTGCCCCGTCTCAACGATCACCGCCGCCGTCTCGAACTGCTTGGACTGGTTGAGCTGCAGCATCGGTGAATCGTTCAGCACCGCGCTCTTCGCGGACGCCGTGGCGGGACGGCTCCCCTCGCGCGGGCCGCCCTGTCCCTGGTAGTCGCCGGGCCGGGCCTGGGTGGAGCCGGGCTCGTCGCCCCAGGTGCCCGCCGGAGCGTTCCACTGCGCGCCGTAGAAGGGATCGCGTTCGCCCGGCAGCACGTCCACCTCGGTGGAACTTCGGTACGTCGTCGAGAAGAGGCCCAGAAACCCTCCGGTCGTGTCCGCGGTCGACACGGTCTGGACGAACGCGATGGTCTTGCTGATCGCCGCGATGGCGGCCGTGGGCGTGAACTGGATCCGGGCGTTGACGAAACCGGGCCTCGGTTCCAGTTTCCACTGCAGAGTGCCGTTGCCGAGCGCGCGGCTACCGACGTTGTTCATGCCAGCGCCGGGCATCCCGCCGCTCGGTGCCGGGTCACCCGGTTGAGGCGCGTCGTATCGCTCCCCCTGCGTCCTCGGCCCCTCGTTCTGGCGCTGCACCGCGAGCGGCGCAGGGCGCAGCAGGCTGGTCACCGCTCGGTTGCCGGCCAGAGCCTGCAGCCGCAACACCTGGTGGGGAACAGTCGGCGACTCGGTCCGCCTGGCTCGGTCAGCGTCGGCGCGAACCTCGGCCTTGGGCATCTCGTCCCGAACCGGCCCACTCACCTACCGCTCCCTCACAAGGATCATCCTGAGTTCGCCACCGGGGCGCGACAAGGGCCAGCCGGGTGCCCAAAGGGGCAGGCCGTCCTTCCCTACGGGACCTCGGTCACGAGCACGCTTCGCATGCGACCCGTACGTCGACGCGCGACGACTCAAGCACCTCGGTGACCAGGGCGTCGATGTAGTCATCACCCAGGGCGCGGGCGGCGGCCACTCGGTGGTGGCCGTCGAGCACGTAGTACTGACCGTTCCACGCCCACACCTCGATGGGCGGCAGGGGCTCGCCGCGGCGCATCGTCAGCAGGACGCTGCCCAACCGAGCGCGAGCCCGATCACTGACCGGCCGGAAGTTCCGGTCGAACAGCTGAGATGCGCCGTCCACCGACCCCACGATGGCGGCGACGGGGATGAGGTGTTCGCCGGCGTCGTGGAAGTGTCGTATCCCAGCGGCCGCCGGCAGCAGCGGAAGGGTACGGACGTTGCGGCGATGCACCAGGCGGGCGATGCCCGCACGAGAGCGCTTTCGCAGCATCCGCTCGTAGTCGAAGGCGCTGTCTACGCTGGCGTACCCCGTACCGGCCGTCGAGCGCGGCCCGGCGACAAGCCGCTCGACGAGCAGGATGCCTCCCACCAACGCGAGGATCCCGATCAGGTAGAGAACGATCTCGCTCATCATCGGGCCACCTCCCCTGTAAAACCGGGCCCGTCCGGTGGTGACCCGGGCGCGGCTCGCCCAGTGTCGCCATTTCGGGGAACGCCGTCCGGCGCGGATAGATTCCGCCAGAGCTGGGTCAGTTCGGGGTGAGGACGACCTTGCCGATGTTGCGCCGATCGGCCATGTAGCGGTGGGCGTCGCCGGCTCGCGCGAAGGGGAAGGACGCCCCGACGACAGGAACGAGACGTCCCTCGTCGAGGTCGGCGAGCAGAGGGCGGGTGATCCGGTCCATGCCGCCTTCGCGACGCCACCAACTCAGCAGGTTCAGCCCGAAGACTCCGCGGTTCTGGTTCAGCATCCGGCCCGCATGCCACCACGGCATGGTGGAGGTCGGCAGCCGGATCACCGCCTTCACGGCCGTCCGGAGGCTACGACCCTTCTCGTTGAACGCCTCGGAAAGCCCGCACATGATCAGGCAGCCGCCCGGCCGCAGGATGCGGTAGTCCTTGCGGAACGACGTCGGTCCCATGGCGTCGATCACGACGTCGACGCCCTCACCGTCGGTGAGCCGCCGCACCTCCGTGCTGAAGTCCTGCGTGCGGTAGTCGATCGGATGGTGCATGCCGTGGGCGCGGAGAGTCTCGTGCTTGGCCGCCGAGGCGGTACCGAAGATCTCGGCGCCGACGTTGCGGGCGACCTGGGTCGCCGCGAGGCCGACACCGCCCGCCGCCGAATGGATCAGCACCCGGTTCTGCGCCCGCAGCCCACCCATGATGATCAAGGCCGCGTACGCCGTCGCGTAGTTCACGCAGAACGCCGCACCCTGCTCGAAGCTGAGTCCCTCCGGCAGCGGCATGACGTCCCGGCGATGCGCCGTGGCCAGCTCCGCCTGACCGCCGAACCGCACGCCCGCCATCACCCGCTGTCCGACGGCCAGCCCGCTCACCCCGTCCCCGATGGCCTCGACCTCACCGGCCACCTCGTACCCCAGGACGAACGGTGGTTTCGGCGCCGCCGGATACAGGCCCGTGCGGGCCATGATGTCGGCGAAGTTGAGGCCCGCCGCGCGCACGGCGATGCGCACTTCGTCGGCCCGACGGGGGGCGACGGCCAGTCCTGGACCTGCAACACGTCGGGACTGCCGATTCGGGTCAGTACCACTGCCCTCATGGAGGGAACCTACTCGGCCACTCCGCGTCGACGCGTGAGCGAAAGTCCATGGTGGGCGCACGCGAGGATGCGAGATGCGCACCGCGGTGGTCGCTGCCGCCACGTCGTGCTGCATTGCTCGGCCCGGGCGTAGTGTGGCGACGTGAGGGGTTTCTCCGCCGACAACTGATCAGCGGTTCCTCATGATCGGCATTCGGCTCTATTGACGGGCCTCGACGGACTCGACCATGAACCACGATCACCCTGCTTTGGCTGCGGACAACCTTTCCGCGCCGGAAATCTGCGGCTCCTGCCAGCATCCGGTGTCGGTCCATGACGCCGTCAGTCAGCGCTGGTGCGCCGCGACCCGGCTCGGCATTGGCTCGAGAGCGTGCATCTGCTCGGGCGTCGTGTCCGAGGCCCGAGTGCTCGCTCACTACTGAACTCACTCGAGGCCGAACCGCCACAGGCCTGGCACGTGCGACTCATTGGCGAAGACCATGCGGCTGCGTCGACTAGAGTGAGGGTGAGGCGAGGCGGGTGATGCGTACATGTCGGACGACGAGTGCATCCATGGAATGAATCCGGTGTGGTGCGCGAACTGCGCGGAGCGTCGCCGAGCCGCCGCTCCACCGACGGAGCCGGTCAGCGGCGTACGCAACCGCTCCAAGCAGGATCTCGTCAACGACCTCTGTGACGTACTCGGCGTCGCCCGGCACAATTTCGGTCCGGGCAGCACGCTTCCGCCGCGGATCTTCAGAGCAGCCGCCACGCGGGCGAAGGTTCGCCACGGCACGATGCCGAAGGTGGGCAGCGCCATCGCCACCAAGGCCGGCCTCGTCTGGGGACCGGATTGTGCGAGCCCCGGGACGGTGACGGGCGGGGACGCGACCGTGACGAGGGCAGGGCTCGACGTCATGGTCAAGGCGCTCGGCATCCTCGCCGTACGCTGACAGCACTCCTCCCGCTCGAGCTTGGCTCAGGACACCGACCGCAGCGACTGGCCCGCGTCCCAGAGCAGCAGCAGGAGCGCGCGGAGCGCAACTTGGTCGAGGTTGTCGATGATCAACAACTGCGGCTGCGACGCCGGTTCGGGAACGACGTCGAAGCGGGTGGTGATCAGCTCGCGCAGCGTTGCGGGGCAGTCGGCGTCGAGCCGGATCGAATAGCGTCGGGGGCCGTGCATGCGGCAAGTGTGCGTTCGCGAGCGAGGGTTGGACTACACCCCGCCCGGACTGCACCCGGGGTGGTTCGCTCAGATCAGTCCCAGCCGGCGTGCGACGGTAACGGCTTCGTGCCGGGAGTTGACGCCGAGCTTGCGGTACAGGTTCTTGTTGTACGCCTTGATCGTGTTGATCGAGAGGTAGAGCGCCGCCCCGATCTCGCGCTGCGACGCCGTTCCCGGCAGGATGCGAAGGATGGCCAGTTCGCGATCGGTCAGGTCCTCGAGCAGGACACCGGCGTGGGTTGCCTCCTTCAGCGCGCCCCGCCCCAGGCGGACCTCGGCCTGTTCCAGCTGCTCGATCGCGTACGGGGCCACCGGCTCCTCGGCGACGACGTCGCGGGCCCGGCCGGTGGTGCTGCGCGCGGCGCCCCGCTCCCCGCGGGAGAGTTCCGTGTCGGCCAGGAACACCAAGCGTCATGACCCGGGCGGACGGACTCACCCGCGCCTGGGTGTCGGCCGCCCGTACGAGGATCGCGCGGGCGTCGTCGAACCGCCCGGCCCGGTAGCGGTGCCGGCCCTCGGCCGCCCGCAGCAGCATCACCAGCGGATCGGCCACCGGACCCCACGCCTCTTCGGCCTGGTCGACCAATGGCCGAGCCTGGCGGAGGAGCCGCGCGAGTTCGTCGTCCCGCTCGAGCTGGGCCAGGCACAGGGCGAGCACCCCGCCGAACTGGAGGCGGACCGGCCGGGTCCACGGCGCCTCCTCCCGCTCTCGCCAGCATTCGTCCAGCACGGCCGCGGCCTCGGCCATCTGCCCGTCCCGGGCCAGCGCCAGACCGTACGCGAGCCGGGCAGTGCGGGGGTTGGGCTCTCCGGCGGCGCGCTCCTCGTCGAGAGCCTCGCGGGTCAGCGCCACCGCCCGGCTGCCCTCGGCGTCGGTGGTGCCCACCAGTCCCTGCAACATGACGACGGAGGCGCGAGCGCTGCGCCAGTCCCGCACCGTCGTCGCGGGAGTCAGCCCGGCGTGGGCGACGTCGAGCCACGCGATAACGCGATCGCGCCGGCCGCCGTTCTCCGCGGCGTAGGTCAGGGCCAGCGCCAGCTGCACGCTCACCGCACTCGTCGGCAGGGCGTCGCCCAAGGCGAGAAAGCTGGCGGCCAGTCCCTGGTTGAAGAACCAGAATTCCGCCGACTCCAGCAGCGCCGCCGCCGCGGGGGCGTCGTCGGCCCGGAGCAGCGCTCGTACGGCGTCGTCCCACAGGTCGTGGTCGGCGTACCACTGGGCCGCGCGTCGCAGGACCTCGCGCTGGTCCGCCGCTTCGGGTCCCGCGCCGGCGATCGTACGGAGCAGGGCGTCGCGGAACAGGTGGTGGCAGCGGAACCAGACCCGCTCCGGGTCCAGGGCGACTACGAACAGACTCTCGGCGTCCAGTCGATCCAGCCGCGCGGCGGACCCGGTGGTGCCCAGAGCGGCGTCGCAGAGCGGACCGGACAACCGGTCCAGGTGCGCCGTGCCCAGCAGGAGATCGTGCTCGTCGGGGGTGAGGGCCGGCAGCACCTCGGCCGCGAAGTAGTCGAGCAGGTGACGATCGTCGGGAAGCCCGGCCCCGGCAGCGTGTGTTCGCGTCCGCTGGGCCAGGGCGACGAGCTGCAGACCGGCCGCCCAACCTTCGGTTCGGGTCCACGCCAAGGTGGCCGCGGTGGGGCCGACGTCGGCGCCGACGAGTTCGGTGACCATCGCCTCGGCCTCGGCGGGTTCGAAGCGCAGGTCGTCGGCGCGCAGTTCGGTCAGCTGGCCACGGGCCCGCAGCCGAGCGATCGGCAGCGGTGGGTCCTGCCGGCTGCCGACGATCAGGCGGGCCGCCGGCGGCAGGTAGGCGAGCAGGTACTCCACCTCCTCGTGCACCGACTGGTTCTCGATCAGGTGGAAGTCGTCGAGGACGATGGCGTGGGGGACGGTCGTGGCGGCCAGTTCGTTCAGCAGCAGCGGAACCGCGAGGTCGAGCGGCCCGAGTCCGGGCGTGAGTAGCGCTTCGAGCGGAGCCGCGCTGATCGCGTCACTGGACGCCCGCAGGGCCGAGAGCACGTAGCGCCAGAACCGCACCGGCTCGTCGTCGTTCTCATCCAGGGAGATCCAGGCGACGCGGACCTCCAGGTCGCCTCTGGCCCAACTGCTCAGCAGCGTGGTCTTGCCCCAACCGGCGGGCGCCACGACCAGGGTCAAGCGCGTGTTCGCGGTGCGCAGCTGACCTTCGAGCCGGTCCCGGTGGATCGTGCCCGCTCGCAGGATCGGGATGGCCTGCTTAGCCGCGAGGAGCGGCGCAGTCGGCCGATCTGAGCCCATGCCCGCTCCTCCTTGCGCCGCATTCTTCCAGGTGCGGCGGGGCTCACGCCATCGCAGCACCCCGGGTGAAACCGCCATCGGGTGGTGCGCCAGCACCCGGATCGGCCCGAATCTCGGATCAGAAGTCGCCCGTACAGATTCTGGAGGTTCCCGATGATCAGCACGACCGCCATGATCGGCCTGACCTTGGCCGTCGTCTGTGCCGGATTGTGGTCCGGCCTGCTTCTGACCCTCACCACGATCCTGCACCCCATCTACCAAGCGCAGGACGGGGCGGGATTTCGAAGGGAGCTCGGCGCGTTCCTACCGGTCGCCCGCAAGTCGCCGACCAACTACCTACTCGTCATCGGGCTCGTGGTGACCCCGGTGATCGCCCTGATCGGGCTACGGGCGGATCCGTTCTCCGCACCGTTCGTCCTGACGAGCATCGGCCTGATCCTCACCATCATCGGTCCCCTGTTGATCTCCAGCCGGGTGGCCGAACCCAACTACGACGTCATCCTCGGCTGGGATCCGGCGGCCCTGCCCGCCGACTGGAAGTCCATCCGGCACCGCTACTTCACGCTCAACTGGGTGCGCGCCGTCATCACCTGGGTGGCGTTCGCCGCCTTCGTCGCCGCCTTCGTACTGGCTCAATGAGGAGATTTCGATGAATCCGATGACCTTGATCAGAAGGCACCCGCTGATCGCCTACTTCGTGCTCGCGTTCGCCCTGACGTGGTGGATCTACCCGCTGCTGCACTTCTCGCAGCTGATCGGTCTTGTCGGGTTGTTCGGTCCGGCCTTCGCCGCGATCATCATGGCCGCGATCACCGACGGCAAGCCGGGCGTCAAGGCGCTGCTCAGCCGGACGGTTCGGTGGCGCGTCGGACTGCCCTGGTACGTCGTGGCGCTGGGCCTGCCCACGTTGTTGTCGCTGGCCACGGCCGGCCTGTCGGTCGTCCTCGGGACCGGTGTCCTGCAGTTCGGCCAGCTGACGGTTCTCGACTTCGTCGTCTTCGTCCTGGTGGTCGGTGAGGAACTGGGCTGGCGCGGCTACGCGCTGCCGAAGCTGCTCGAGACCCGCTCGGCCCTGACCGGCAGTGTCATCCTCGGCGTGGTCTGGGGCCTGTGGCACCTGCCGACGTTCTTCTCCTCCAGTGCGCCGCAGCAGGGACTGCCCATCGTCGCGTTCGTCCTCATGACGATCGCGTACTCGATCATCATGAGCTGGATCTACCTGCACACCCGCGGCAGCGTTCTGATCGCCACCCTCTGCCACGGAGCGATCAACCTCTCACAAGGCTTCTTCCTCGGCGGGATCACCGGGTCCGTGCGGTATTGGCTCATCGCCGCCGTCTACGGGGTCGCCGCCATCGCTGTTGCCTTCGTCCTGCGGTCACGGGCGAAGGAGCAGGTCATCCCGTCGGCGAACGTCGTCTGACGCGCACTGATTCCGGCTGGCCCGATGGCGGCTCATCGGTCGGTGGATCGGCCGGCGATCCAATCGCTCACCTGACGAGCGAAGTGCTCCAGGTCGCCGGGGTCCTGGAGCCTCTGCAGCACGATCCCGTCGTCGACGCGTACGTACTCGTGCACCAAGACGTTGCGGAAGCCGGCCGCCTGACGCATGCGCTGCGAGAGCGAGGACTCGAGGACACCGTGGCGGCCGAGGATCGCGAAGGCGTCGCCGTTGTCGAGCGGCGGCCCCCAACCCTCCGAGGCGCACAGGTGCTGGGCGACGTCGACGGAGCTCTCGATGGCGGTCACGAACGTGTACTTGACCCCCCGCAGCCACAGCGGGTCGGCGCGCCGGTCCAGGTCCGCCGCGGCTTCCGACTCCAGGATGGACAGGTCATCCGTGATCGATCTGAGGAGGCGCAGGACGCGGGTCTCATCGACCACGTCGGAGGCTCTCTGCGAACTCGCGATGACTGCGCTCTATCCGCGGGCGCTCGTCGAAGTAGATCTTTCGGGTTTGCGCGACCCAGTTGACACGGGCCAGCGAATCATCGTCGAACAAGAGCTGACCGCTCACCGCCACCCGACCGGCGAGCTCCAGCGGCGCCGTGTTGAGAACGAGGAGGTCGGCTCCGGCGGGCAGCAGCACCTCGAATGACTGAGGCGGGTCTGCGAGCCACCAGGCGGCCACGTCCAAGTCGGAATCGGGTCGCGGCGATCCAGAAGCCCGGCTGCCGTGCACGAAGGCGAAGACGGCTCCGGCCTGTCGAAGCGCATGGGCGGCCTCCTCGCGCAGCGATTGCTCGCGCTCGAACTCCTCGTTGGAGGACTGCTCGTTCGAACTCACCAGGTCAGTCTCTCAGTCGGCGCCGACACTCGGGCGCCGTCTGGCGACCGTCACTTGCGCGGTCTAGTCTCGTCGCCGTGCCCGAGCAAGCGGACGAGTCAGCGACCCTCGAGGAGGCCGTTGAACGGTACCTCGTCGAACAGGGGCCGCTGACTGCGGCGGAGCTGGCCCACCTGCTGCGCGAGGCCGGCTTCGACCTCGGCGCCGACCCCGACGACCCTGACGGCCCCGACGACGCGGTCGAGGCGGTCGAGGCGGTCGAGAGAGATCCTCGACGACGACACCGATTCCGGATTCATGCCCCTGAACGACGACCGCTGGGCCCACCTGCCGACTCTGCTGGCCGGGCGGGTGCTCACGCACCGGGTGACCGCCGACGAGGTCGACCGTGACCTGCTGGCGGTCCTGCCGGACCTCGAACCCCTCCTGATCGTCAACGACGATTACGCGGACGGGCGGTTCGTCGACGGCACGCCCGTACGGGTGGAGTACCCACGCCGGCCGGGTGAGCCGTCGGGAGAACACGACCTCCCCGAGGGGCTGGATCCGCACGGGTCCGTGGTCCTGCCCGTTGGCACGCTCGCCGTGCTCGGGGTCGCCGCGGGCGACCTGGTCGGCCTGCGGTCCACTCTGGCCGGTCTGGAACTGGCCCGGGTCGAGGCCGTCTCCGACGACGAGGTCATCGCCGATCTCGGGCGACGGGCCGTTGGCCTGCTGCAGGAACGGTCCGACGAGCCAGAGCTGATCCCGCACCTCGTCTGGACACTGATCGCCGACCTGCCGCGCGCCTTCGTGGACCCCCTGCCGCCACTAGGCGAGCTCCTCCGCGGTTGGGAGCTCCCAGTCGAGGGTGACCGGGTCGGCCGGCCGGGGTTCGACCTGACGGGCTGGCGGATGCGCCTGCGGCTGGGCTCACTGCGGCGACGGTACGACCTGAGCGAGGACGAGGCGCTCACCGTGGCCGCTGTCTGCGGCCTGCACGAAAGCATCGGCGACGTCATGCAGGCGTACAGCTCTCTCCAGGAGTCCGGCCGCACCGACGAGCTGGACCAGCTGGTGCCCGACCGACCGGTCGAGACGACCGACCTCGACCCGGATGAGGCTCAGCAGCGCCGGACGGTGGCGGCGGTCCTGCCGTTCCTGGCCGAGCCGGCGGTGGCCGAGGCGGTGCTCGCCGAGACCATGACGAGCGATGGACAGGGGGCGGCCGCTCTCGGCTTGCTGGCCGAAACCATGGAGCCGATGGCCGATCGTGAGGCCTGGCCGGCGCTGCGCTGGTTGCAGGCGAGATCCCTCGAGCAGCTGGGGAACACCGCGGAGGCCGAGGCGCAGCTCCGCGCGTCGGAGCGGCTCGACCCGGCCTGGCCACCAACCGTGGTGGACCTCGCCCGCTCCGCCGGTGACCGCGGCGACGCCGCCACGGGTCTCGCCCTGCTGCGCCGCGTCGACGAGAACTCCGACACTCTGCACCGGTCCATGCTGCGGTCGGTGTTGGAGGAGTATCTGCCCCGACCGAGCCGGACCATGCCGCGCAACCAGCCGTGCTGGTGCGGCTCGGGCCGGAAGTTCAAGCAGTGTCACCTGCGCCAGGCCGACCAGCTGCCGCTTCCGGAACGGGCCGGTTGGCTCTACCAGAAGGCGGTGCTGTACGTGCTGGCCACCTCGTGGCGGGAACGGTTCGCCACTCTTGGCTCCCTGCGCATCCAGCACGCCGAATCCGAGCGACAGGCCACGGAGCTGCTCCATGACGGCCTGGTCATGGACGTGGTGCTGTTCGAGGGTGGGGCGCTGGAGGAGTTCGCGGCCTTTCGCGGCGCGTTGCTGCCCGCCGACGAGCTGCTGTTGGCCGAGCAGTGGCTGCTCACCGAGCGGTCACTGTTCGAGGTCACCGAGGTCAGGGCCGGCGCCGCGCTGACGGTGCGGGATGTCCGAACCGGTGACGTCACGGTGGTGCGCGAACGCACGGCCAGCCGCGGGCTGAAGCCCGGCCTGCTGATCTGCTCCCACCTGCTGTCGACAGGCGACGGCCACCAACTGTTCGGCGGGGTCGAGCCGGTCACGCTGCAGGACCGCGAGGCGATGATCGCGCTGCTGGACGGCGACCCGGCGCCGTACGAGGTGATCGACGCCTGCTCCCGCCGCCTGGCTCCGCCGAAGCTGGCCAACACCGAGGGTCACCCGCTCGTGATGTGCCTCGCCGTGCTGCGCAGCGACGACCCGGCCGCACTGGCCGCCGCCTGCGACGAGGCGTACGAGCGGCAGCCGACGGACACGGGTGAGGAGTCGGTGGCCGAGTGGGTCGCGACCCGCACCGTCGACGGCCTGGACCGGATCGTGGCCAGTCTCCGACTGGACGGCTCCGAGCTGACGATCAGCACCAACAGCGAGCCGCGGCTGAACGACGCCCTGGCCACCGTCCGGGCTCTGCAGCCGTCGCTACAGGTCGTCTCGGAGCGCAAGGACCCGATGCGGGATATTCGTGACGCGGCCCGGCTGGCCGAGACGCTGCCGGCCAGCGCCCGCAAGGCCAGTGCCGACCTGTCGGACTTGCCCGAGGTACGCGAGGCCGTCGCGGAGCACATGCGGACGTACGAGGAACAGTGGCTCGACCTGCCGATCCCTGCCCTGGCCGGTCGGACACCGCGCGAGGCGGCCGACGACCCGACCCGGCGCGACGACCTGGCGCGGCTGCTGGCCTCCTTCCCCGACAGCGACGACCCGACGGCGATGAGCCCGCGCCGGCTGCGCGACGCGTTGGGCCTCGGCGACCTGAGGAACTGAGCCGGGAGGCTGGGGCACATGTCTCGGGGTTCCGTCGCCGGTGGTCCTGATCCGACCATCGTGCGGCTTCACCCGATCCGCGGTCCCGCCGTGGTGTACGGAACGCTGGTGATCATCATCGTGGTCGTGGTCGTGCTCGGTGTGGTCTCGAACGTCGGCGGCGGACAGATCGCGATCGCTGTCGTGCTGACCGTCGGAGGACTGGCCTTGGCCACCTTCCTCGGCTACCTCACCCTGGCCCTGGTGATTCCAGCCCTGGAGGCGAACGCCACCGGCGTGAGATGCCGGATCTCCTGGCGGAAGACGGTCAACGCGCAGTGGCGCGAGGTCGCGATCGAAATCGACGCCGAGGATCCACCGGGCCGGCTCCGGCTGAAGATCAACGGCGAGCCGATGCCCATCGACGCCCAGTTCTGGCGTGGTTTCCGCGACTTCGCGATCCTGGTCGCAAGCACACCGGAGGCGGCGCGGACCATGTCACCAGCCGCGCGGCGCGAGGTGCGACGCTTCCTTCACCTCACGGGGTAGCCAGGCCTTGCCCCCGGGCACGTCGACGCGCTTGGCCGCCTCAGTCGCACTCGCTCGCCGATCAGGAGGGTGCGGCGGACGTGTAGTGGGTCAAGGCGCACAACCAGCGGCCGTCGCGTTCGACGAAGACGTCGGTGGTCCACTCGTCGGCGTCGAATTGCCGGCCCTCGTAGGAGGCGGTGTTGGTGATGCGAGTGGTCAGGACCGCCGTGGTCTGGCTGAGGGCGCGCACTCGGACCGGCCCGACCAGCTCCATGGCCGCGTGGGTCAATCGGCCGGACGCGACGAGGTCGATCAGCGTCGTGCCGTTGGACACACCAGTGGCGGAGACGATGACCCAGTCCTCGGTGACGCAGCCGGCGATGCCTGCCGCGTCGTCGGCGATGATGGCGTCTGTCAGTGCTTTCTCGGCGGCCACGACGTCGTCCTCGATGGTGGAGGTGGCGCCTGATGGACGGTTTGTCGGGTCGGTGGGCCGGGTAGCCATCCCCTAGCGTGGCAGCCGCTCGGTGCCCGAGGGAAGGTGTGTCGTCGCAGGAGAGGGAGGTCGTCATCAAAGTCGACGCGGTCGGCGTGTTCTTCGTCGCGCTCGGCGTGGCGGCGCTGGCGGCGGCCCTGTTGCCACGGCTGCTGGGTCGGGCGCCGGTGTCGATGCCCATGGTGTTCCTCGGCGCCGGCATCGCGGTGTTCGCGGCGGTGCCGTCGCTGCCGGCGCCGGACCCGATGGTCCAGATCCGATCGCACCCCCGAGTCCCCGGTCTGAGATGAAGCGCTCGTACGATAGCTTCAGTTACCATATTGGCCGTCAGGCCGTCTCTCAGCATAGGTGAGCACTCAGCCGCGTCCCACTGGACCGCCAGCGCGAGGAGGAACGGAGTCGGTGAGCAGTGAGGGAATGCCAGGTCTGGCCCAGAAGCTCAACCACCTGTTTACGACCGTCCCCGCGCCGACGAGGAGCGGGCGGTACTCCAACGACTCCGCGGCAGCCGCCCTGGAGGAGCTGGGAGTCACCGTGTCCGGGGTCCATCTCTCCCACCTACGATCAGGACGGCGCGACAACCCCTCGGCGCGATTGTTGGCCGCGCTCGCCGAACTCCTCGGTGTTTCCATCACCTACTTCTTCGACTCGGCGACCGAGGAGCGCATCAATGCCGACCTCGAAGCGCTCGCGGCCATCAAGGACCGTCGGGCGAGGAATCTGATGGTGCTCGCTCAGGGCGTGAGTCCGGAGAGCATGGAGCTCGTCGAGGCGATGCTGGAGCGGATTCGTCAGCTCGAACGGCTCGAGAGGGCTGACATGAACCCTCAGCAGGAGTGACCCTACGTCTCGGTCAGGTCAGCCGTACGTCCCTTTGCGTATTGCCTCCGGGGTTGTCGTTGCGGTTCGCTGCAGGCCGGGTCACCGGGTTGGAGCGATGATGCGAAGTTTCGGCGAACGGTGCCGCGCACGGTCCGGGTCTGCGGTGTGGGTCGCGCTCCTCCTGTGTCTCTGGACGATCCCGGAGTCGGCGGTCGCGGAGCCTCGCTCGACCTCGCTCGCGAAGATCGCGCTCGAGGACCGGGACGTTGATTTCAACGGTGACGGGTATGCAGATCTGGCGGTCGGAGAGATCCTCGCCGTGGTCGATGGAGAGCTCAAGGGTGCGGTCCACGTCATGTACGGATCGGCGGGAGGGCTCAGGTCGAACGGGTCGCAGTACTGGACCGAGAACACCCTCGGAGGTGCGGCCCACCGCTGGGATGTCTTCGGGGCTTCGTTGGCCTCGGGTGACTTCGACGGGGACGACTTCAGCGATCTCGCGATCGGCCTTCCGCAAGCGGAGCTGGACCCACCCTTCGGCGATGAGGGGAGTGACCACGGGCTGGTGCGCATCGTGTACGGCTCGTCGACGGGGCTCACGCCGGCGCGGACTCAGCTTTGGAGCCACGGCCGGATGACCGGCGGCGCCGACCGGGGGGCGCAATTCGGTGGCGCGTTGGCGGCCGGCAACTTCGGCCGGGGCGATCAAGATGATCTTGCCATCAGTGGCGCCGGTGAGGAGAAGGTGGCCGTGCTCTTCGGCGGCACGGCTGGCCTGGCGGCAGCCGGCCACCAGATCTGGAGCCAGAACAGTGCCGGCATCGCCGGCACCACGTCCTCGGGTGACGGCTTCGGCGCCGCCCTCGTGGCGGGGAACTTCACGGGAGGCGGCTACGCCGATCTCGCGATCGGGATTCCCGGTGACCGGGTAGGAGCGGTGCGCGAAGCAGGCGCGGTCCAGATCATCAGTGGTGCGGCGGCGGGCCTGACGGCGGCCGGCAGCCAAGTCTGGAGTCAGAACAGTGCCGGGATCGCCGGCCGCTCGGAGCGAGGCGACGGCTTCGGCACCACCCTGGCCGCCGGCCGTCTGGACGGCGGCGCGTACGACGCGCTGGCGATCGGTGTTCCTCTCGAGAGGGTCGGCAAGCACATCAACGCCGGCGCGGTCAACGTCATCTACGGCTCACCGGCGGGACTGCGCGCGGCCGGTGACCAGGTGTGGAGCCAAAGCAGCCGCGGCATTCGCCCGCGCTCCGAGGAGGGTGACGAGTTTGGCTCCGCCCTGGCCATCGGGAACTTCGGCCGGGACGTCGACGGGCGGAGCTACGCCGATCTGGCCGTCGGCGCCTACGGTGAGTCCGTCGGCCGGGTCGGGCAGGCCGGCTCAGTCACTGTGTTGTACGGAGCAGCTGATGGGCTGCGCAGCGCCGACAGCCAGGGCCTCACCCAACGAAGCGCCGGGGTACCCGGATCCCCCGAAGAGCAGGACTACTTCGGCGGTGCCCTGGCGGCAGCCGACTTCGGCCATCGGCGCTCGGCGTCCGGCTTCGACGATCTCGCACTCAGCGTCGGGGGCGAAGTTGTCGGGAACGGCTACGACCCCAACGGCGCGGTCACCGTGGTGTACGGCGGCGCGCGGGGACTGGACACCCGCAGCTGTCAGTTTTGGTCCGCGTTGAAGCTCGGACACCCCACAAGTCCCGACGGCGGCGCCTTCGGTGACGCAATCGACGCCTGACCGTGGTGATCCGACGTTAGCCTGCTCGTCATCGCTCACTGGAATGCTTTCGATGATGACGGGCAGAGGCCGACGCGGTGTGGACCTCCCACGCTCGACCCATACTGATCGACGGCCCGCACCCGACGGTGTCCCGGATCCTTCTGAATGTCCCAATCGGGTACAAGGTAACGGTGTGCGGCGACAGCCGAGCGGCTGATAGGAATCGAACTCGCATCCTCAGCTTGGGATCATAACTACAGAACACATTACCTAGTCAAAGGCAGATTCGTTCCTCGGGATCGTGGTATTCGTGCCCCCAAAGGGCATGGACTGGGCACACGCTGAGACTGTCGATTACGACCGCAATGCTCGTCGACAACAGCCCTCAGCACATCCGGACCCTCACTGTCAGCCGCCTCTTCGGACCTCATCACGGCGTTCAGTAGCGCTCCGCGTGCATTCGTTACCGAGCGGCAGCGCTGCGGACTGCGGCGACCAGACCCTTGTGCCACTCGTCGCCGCAGCGAGCGGTAAGCCGGGCCTCCACCACGGTGTCACCGCCCGCCATGAGCAGGACTACAGCAAGGCCCGGGTGGCGGGCCAATGCAGTCAGCGCCGCCTCCACGACATCGGGGTCTTGCGCCCAGGCCACAACCACATCGACCTGATCCGATCCGACTGCGTCGACAAGTGCGGCAACCGACTCCCACCCCGCGAGTACGACGACGTCCGACTCGCCGGCCAGTATGGCTTCGACAAGATCGCGCTGAAAATGCGGCAGGCCCGCGGTCACGACTCGAATTGACGTTCTCATGCCGAGCGTCAATCTTCCGGATCGACGGACGACGCGACATGGATCCTGTCCGTCCTAGCCGTGGCGGCGTCCCGGACGGATGGCTAGCGATGTCTCACCGGTCTGGCCAATGGCGGGAACGGCTTAGATCTGTGCGCCCGCGTATGAGTCCAGCGACCGGACTGCCCGCACTGCGTCTGCGCGCCGCTGGACCGACAGCTTCTCCAGGATGTTGTGCACATGATTCTTCACGGTGGCGAGTTGGATTGTGAGATGCCGGGCGATCTCCTTGTTGGACAGGCCGCGTTCGATCAACTGCACGATCTGCAATTCGCGGGTCGTCAAACTGGCTCCGGCCGTCGAGGTCCGCCATGGAGCGCTGACCGCAAGGTTGCGCAGTAGCACAGCGGCTAACCGAGGCGAACACCTGAACTCTCCGGCCGCGGCCTCGCGAATCCGCGCCGTCAAGTCCATCAACGTAGAGTCCTTGGTGACGTAGCCGGCGATTCCGGCCCGAGCACACGCCAGGATCGGACCGTCCTCATCCCCGAGCCCCAGCACGAGGATCTTGGCCTCGGTGCACTGGTTTATGCGCTGCAGGGCGGACAGCCCGCCCTCGACGGCGAGGTCGAACAACACGATGTCGACCTGGGTTGATCGCAACACGGGATCGAGCTCTTCGGCCCGGGCCGAGACGCCGACCACACGAACCGACTCTTCCTGCGACAGGATGTGCGCCAGACCCTCGCGATAGAGGCGCACGGGGGAAACCAGCACGACGCGCACGACACCAACTGGCCGAATCGCCCCTGTCCTCCGATCGACGGTCGCGTCTGTCACCATTTGGACCTTCTGGGCTAGCAGAGGTTGCTCGCCCAATGTAGCGTCGCGCCGATGTACGCGTCAGGGGTTACTGCGTCAATCTTTCGCCGATCGACGGATCCGCTGAGAATGCGTCATGAAGATCTAGATCCTGTTTCGACCTCGTCGCGACAGGTCTAGATCTACTCCAGATCGCACCTGAATCCCGCGACTCATTGCTGCTTGCGGTGCGCCGCTGGATGGTCGAGACGTGGCGACATACCGGGCGATCGGAGCAACCTTTCACACGGCTGAGCTGCTGGAGTTGCCGTGGCAGAGATCTCCTTTCACACCATGTCGACCGAGTGAGTCGGAACCGCCCGATTCGCCGGTCCCCGCGGGCGACCGACGGCCTCGGTGCGGCCGGACCGCACCTTCTGGCTCACAGGCCACGAGCTGAAGCGGTTCGAGGTTTGTGGTCGATGTCGTTGATTGAGGTTCCGCGCAGCGGTCTCGACCATGCGCTCGAGCGACTGGAGGCAATCCTGACGCGCGCCATCGCCAGCCGCGGGGATCAGGCGGTCGACGGCGCGCACGTCCCTATCCACCCCGTGTCCGCGGACCGGACCGAGTCAGAACTCAAACTGGGTCGGCATGCCGTCGATCACGACATCGGCGATGCGCTGGACCAATCTCGGGACGACACCCGGCTACTCTGGCTGCGCTCAACATTCGCGCTTTCGCCGCTCGACCTGGACATTGTCCTGGTGGCGCTTGCGCCCGAGCTCGAATCACGGTTCGAGCGCATCTATTCCTCCCTGCAAGGCGATTTCACGCAACTGGCGCCCACTGTCGACCTTGTGTTGCGACTGTTCGCAGCAGGGGCGGGCCGACGAATCGAGTGTCGCCGCCGCTTTGCACCGGCAGCGCCGCTGATTCGCAACCGAATCATCGAACTTGTCGGGGACCCCAGTCGTGCCTACACGCCAATCGCGAGTCGGTGCCTGGTCGTCGATTCCCAGATCGTTCGGATGCTCACTGGAGATCCGGGGATTGACCCGCGACTCTCGCCCTATGCGCACATGCTCGAGCCCGTGATCGCACGCACTGCTGGAGCACAGCGCCCGTTGCAGAGCCTCGTGGAGCTGCTGACCAAGCGGAAGGAGGGCGTGCCGCTTCGGATCCAGCTCAGCGGGGATGGCGCAGCGGCGCGCCGCAAGCTCGTGCAGGCGGCGGCGTCCAGCGTGGGCAGCCCGCTGCTCATTCTCGACTTCGCGGCCATACCTCCCGACCGGGTAGCCGACGTCATCCGCATCGCGGTTCGGGAGGCATGGTTCCAGGAGGCACTGCTGTATGTCGAAGGCTGGGACATCCTTCAGGAGCCGGGCCGTGAGCGCGACCGCCTCGCAGCCCTAGCCGTCACCGCCGCCGACCAAGGTGTGACAGTACTGGGCGGTGACGCGCAGGGCGCCGTCACCGAAGCGTCTGCTGGCCTCGCTGCCACCACGGTCGCGCTACAGCCTCCCGACGCCGCCGAGCGTGCCGAGGCGTGGCGGAGCGCGCTGGCGGACTTGCGTGCGGCTTGGGAGGAAGACGACCTCGTGGGGGTCGCGGAGCGTTTCCAGCTCGATCGCAGCGAGATCGCCGAAGCGGCGGCAAGCGCCGCGGCATCGATTCCCGACGAACGCGTCTCAGCCGATGCCCTCAGAGCAGCCGCTCGAACGCGCGCACGCCGCCAGCTTGGCCATCTGGGGCGCCGACATGAATCAAGCTTCGGCTGGGACGACCTCGTACTCATCGATGAAAGCGCCGCACAGCTACGTGACCTGTGTGCGCGCATCGTGCTACGCGAACGGGTCTTTGACGACTGGGGCTTCGCGCAGCGGGTCGTGGCACGAGGAACCAGCGCGCTGTTCTGCGGGCCGCCGGGTACCGGCAAGACGATGGCTGCCGGTGTCGTGGCGCGCGAGCTCGGCGTCGATCTCGTGGTGATCGATCTCGCCGGAATTGTGTCGAAATACATTGGAGAGACCTCCAAGAACCTCGACCGCATCTTCTCGCTTGCGGATCGGGGCAACAGTGTCCTCTTCTTCGACGAGGCGGATGCCTTGTTCGGGAAGCGCTCCGAGGTCCGAGACAGCCACGATCGTTACGCGAATATCGAGGTCGCGCATCTGCTGCAGCGCATGGAGGCGTACGACGGACTCGCGATCTTGGCCACGAACCTCCGCGCGAACCTGGACGATGCCTTTACCCGAAGGCTCTCCTTCGTCGTTCACTTCCCGTTCCCTGAGGCACGGGAGCGACGTCGCATCTGGGAGCGCGCGTTCACCGACGTCGTCCCGTTGGACGCCGACATCGATTTTGATGAACTCGCCGAACGCTTTCCGCTGAGCGGCGGCAACATCCGCAACGCGGCGCTCACCGCGGCGTTCCTGGCCGCGCCCGAATGCGGAGCCGTGCGGCGCGACCATGTTCTCGCCGGAATCCGGGCCGAGAATCTCAAGCTGGGTGGGCGCGACAGCGGTGAGAAGCCGTGATGCCGGATGGCGCGATCCTGCCGGCGCAGACTCGTGAGCAGGAATCGGCGCGTGGGAAGTTCCGGGGCGCGGAGCCAGGTCGGCTTCGACGCGCAACAAGCAGGATCACCGGCGGCACGCACTGATGATTCAGCATCTCGATACCGTTCTCCGTCGGCTCCTTCGAGCGAAGGTGCCGGATCTGGTGTCCGATTTCCAGGTCCGCTTCGATCCGCCCGACGACGCATGGCGGGGCTACCTGCAAGGCGTGACGATTAACGGCGTCCAGGCGGTCGGCCTCTCGGTGTACCTGGTTGACGTTCGCGAGAATCGACTCCTCCGCTCCAACGAGCGCTTCCCGAACCACGACGCCGGGTTCGGCACCGTCGAGCACGCACCGCCGCGCATCGACTGCCACTACCTGATCTCCGCGTGGGACATTGTCACGGCGACGCAGACGGTTGAGCCGACCATGACGCATGAGCATCGCGTGCTCTCCGACGTTGTGACCGCACTCATGCAGGCCTCGCCGCTCAACCCGTCGCGCATCCTGCCGCCGGGGACGAGGCTGCAAGCGATTCCCGAAGCGATGCGAAATGTTGACCTGCCCACCACCGTGCTCCCCGGCGAAGGATTCCCGAAGTTAGCCGAGTTCTGGTCGTCGATGGGCGTCGGCTCACGCTGGCGGCCAGCCGTCTACGTCGTGGTGACCCTGCCGGTCGTCCTCGAGCGAACCGTCGTCGGGCCACTCGTGACGACGGCGAACGTGCTCGTCCGCGGCGGCGACGAGTTCTTCCTCATCGGCGGCACCGTGTCCAGCGTCAGCGGCGGACATGCACCAGTCGCGAACGCGTGGGTCCGGGTCGACGAGACCGGCAGCCTCTACACCACCGACGACAACGGTCGCTTCCGCATCGAGTGGCTCAACCGCGGCAGCTACAGCCTCACGGTCCGCGCCACCGGCTTCCGAGAAGCAACCCCGACCATCACCGTGCCGGAGCCGTCGGGCCGGTACGACGTATCGCTCACCCCGCTTTAAGGAGGACGCATGGGCATCTACACCTATCCGGGTGTCTACGTTGAGGAGTTGCCCGCGACCGGCCCAATCCAGGGCGTCGGCACGAGCACGGCGGCGTTCATCGGCCCGACGATCACCGGCCCGATGCGCGAGCCAACCAAGATCACGAACTGGAGCCAGTTCGTTGACACCTTCGGCGGGTACTTCCCGCAGCAGCCGCTGCTGTTCATGGCGTACGCCGTACGCGGCTACTTCCAAAACGGTGGCCGGGAAGCGTACGTCGTCCGCGTCGGAACCGCGCTGCAGGCCTACCGGGATCTTCCGGCACGCGGCACCGGCAACTCGCTGCGCGTACGTGCCAAGGAGTTCGGCACCGGCGGCAACCTGATCAAGATCGAATTGGCGACTGCCCAGATCGTACCGACGGCGCAGAACGCGAAGATTCACAAGGCCCGGGCGGAGATCACCAGCGCCATCGACGACGTCGTGACGCTGAAGAACCCGGCGGAGACGTCGCTGTTCCGCATCGGCGACATCGTGGGGATCGAGACGACGAACGATCAGGCGGCGATTCGCGAGATCCGCCCCGGAGAACTCGTCCTCGACGCTCTCCTCACTGCCGTGTACACGGGCACCACCGCATCTCCGAAGTACGTCTTCATCCGCGACCTGCCCGTCGCCGCCAAACGCTTCCGCGTCGACAACGGCGCGGGCATCGAGGCGGGAACGATCCTCGGCGTCACCGACGGCACGACGGCGAACGACGAAGACGTCACCGTGGCGTCCGTGAGCGGCGACGTCGTGAACCTCGACTTCGGTCTGACGAAGGAGCGAAAGCTTGGCCAAGCCGACCCCGACGTCAAGCTCTCCTCATCCGAATTCAAGCTGACCGTTTCGAAGTCCGGCGCGCCGGTGGAGCCGCCGTACGGCACCCTCTCACTCGACCCGCGGCACAGCCGGAACTACAAGCGGATCGTCGCCTCGAACCTGGTCGACCTCATGCCGCCACCGGCGTCGGCATCGCCGTCGATGTCGAAGCCGCCCGCCAACCTGCCTGCACCGCTGACGCCCGCCGCCTTCCTGCAGAATGGGGCCGCGGACAATCCCAGCGGGCTGACCGAGCCCGATTACCGACTCGGGCTGGACGCCCTGCTCCCGGTGGACGACGTCAATCTGATCGCCGTCCCCGATCTCACGACCCCGACGTTCCAGATGAAGATCGTCGAGCATTGCGAGGAACTGGGCGACCGCTTCGCGATCCTCGATACCCCGCGCAACCTGGTGCCGCTCGGCCCGGGCAGCGCGCTGGCGCACCGTCAATCGCTGTCGTCGGAGCGTGGATTTGGCGCGCTGTACTACCCATGGATCTGGATCACCGACCCGCTGAGCCAGCTCGGGGACCGCAAACTCGTGCCGCCGTCCGGGCACCTCGCCGGCGTCTTCGCGCGCTCCGACGCCGAGGGCGTCCACCATGCTCCCGCCAACAAGCCGATCGTCGCCGCGTTCGACGTCGAGCGCCCATTCGACCTCGGGATGGTCGGTGCGCTGAACACCGAGGGCGTGAACGTCATCCGGATGTTCCCGGGCAGTGCCCGCCCACTGGTGTGGGGGGCACGGACTCTGACGCGCAAGGAGGAACTGCCCTGGCGCTACGTGAACGTGCGGCGGCTATTCAGCTACGTCGAGGAATCGATCTCCGAGGGCATCCGATGGTCGGTGTTCGCTCCGAACGATCTCGGTCTGTGGAAGCGACTCGAACGCACGATCGGCGAGTTTCTCAACCGCGTCTGGCGATCCGGAGCGCTGTTCGGAGCCACAGCGAAGGACGCGTACTACGTGCGCGCCGACGAGGAGTTGAATCCCGAGTCCGTGCGAGCAATGGGACAAGTGATCGTCGAGATCGGTATGGCGCCCGTCCGGCCGGCCGAGTTCGTGATCGTGCGAGTTGCCATGTGGGACCGCGGCACGGATGTCATCGAGTAGTCAAGGAGGAAATACATGCCCGAGACAGGAAAGCCCGTCGATGCTTACCGGAACTTCAACTTCCTCGTCGAGATCGACGGGATCGCCCAGGGAAGCTTCACCGAATGCAGCGGGCTGGGCGCCACGACCGAGGTGATCGAGGCGCGCGAGGGGTCGGAGAACACCACTGTGCGGAAGTTGCCGGGGAGGACTACGTACTCCGACATCACGCTCAAGTGGGGTACCACGAGCTCCAGTGAACTATGGCGATGGCGCGAGCGCGTCATCGAAGGCGACGTCGACCGCAGGAATGGCTCGATCGTTGTTTTCGACCTCCGGAACAAGCAGGAGGTCATCCGCTGGAACTTCGTGCGCGCGTGGCCGTCGCGCTGGGAAGGACCGGCGCTCAACGCCAAGGGAAACGAACTCGCGATCGAGACGCTCGTTCTCGCGCACGAGGGCGTGGGGATGGCGACCCCATGACCATCATCGTCGAGCATGAATTCGAGCTGCCGAAGGGCTTTGTGGACGGGGAGGGGGCGCTGCACCGTCGGGGCGTGATGCGGCTCGCGACCGCGGGAGACGAGATTCTCACCATGCGCGACGAGCGGGTGCAGTCGCTTCCTGCCTACCTGATCATCGTCCTGATCTCGCGGGTCGTCATCCGGCTCGGAACGCTCGGGCAGGTGACGCCCGGCGTTGTCGAACGGCTGTTCGCCGAAGATCTGGCGTTCCTGCAGGATCTCTACAACCGGCTGAACGGACTCGCGCCGAGGCGTGAGCCTGTGACATGCCCCGAGTGCGGCGCCGCGTTCCAGACGGAGGTCGCTCTCGTGGGGGGATCGTAGGCTACCCCGTGGACTGGCTTTATCGCGAGGTAGCCTACCTCTCTTGTCGCGTGCACTGGACCCAGGCCGAGCTCCTCTCGCTTGACCACCGAGAGCGTCGCCGCTGGGTCAGCGAGGTCGCTGCGCTCGAGGAACCGACGGCATGAGCGCTCCCTTGACCCTCGGCAGGCTTCTTGATCGAGAGGCTGAGCGCCTGCGGCAACGGCATCTGCATGGCTTGATGTGCGTCCGTGGCGTGGCACCCTTGGCCGATCGACTCGCCCGGCTCCCGTTGCCGAACGACGAGCGCTTCCGCCGGGTCGAGGCGATCGCCGTTCCACCGGTGAGGCCCTTCGGCAACGAGGCCGCAACGGCCGACGACTGGCCTGGCGCGGAGCTGCCGGCGCGCACCCGGATGCGCCTGCGTGACCTCCTCGGGTCAGATGTCGGCCGGATCCGCGTGCATGACAGCCCCGCCGCCGACCGGGTTGCGGCGGATGCGGGCGCCGACGCCGTCGCGGTCGGCACGCACATCGCTTTCCGCAGCGGCCGGTACCGTCCCGATGACGACCGCGGCTTCGCGCTCATCGCCCACGAGGCCTCACACGCGGTCGCGAGCGTGCTCCCCGGCGTCGCCGTCCGCCGTTCGACCACCACCGGAGTGGAGCGAGAGGAATCCCACGCGCGCGTGGTGGCGGGGCGAGCACTCGAGGGGGCCGTTCCCGCGCGTGCCGCCAGTCCCGCGTCCTCACTGCCGGCCGCGTCCGTCCAGGCCACGTCGGAACGTCCCATGCGTTCGGCCGAGGGCCGAGCGGCGGCGGAAGCCCCCGGCCCGGTCGCCGCCGTGGACCTTCAACAACTCCGGCGAACGCTCTTCGCCGACATACTCGCCCAGATCAAATGCGAAGCCGAACGGGGAGGCTGATGGGACCCTACCCACTGGCCAAGGCCACAATCCTCAACACCGTGACCCACGAGCTGATCACGGTGATGTACAACCCCGAGGAGTACAAGCTCGACCATGGCAACAACTTCGCCGAGGTCGGTACGCCTGGGCTCGATGCGCCTCCGATCCAGTACGTACGGGGCAAGGCCCGCACGCTCAGCATGGAGCTGTTCTTCGACACGTTCGAAGAGGCGGACGATGTGCGCACGCACACATCGAAGCTGATCAGGCTGCTTGACAAGACCCCGCAGACCCTCGCGCCCCCCGTTCTCGTCTTCGCCTTCGGAGGCTTCACGTTCAGGTGCGCGCTCCTCGACGTCTCGCAGCGCTGCACGATGTTTCTCCGGGACGGCACACCCGTGCGTGCGACGCTGTCGGTCCGCCTGCAGGAGTATGCGAACGGTCATGCGTCGGCTGACCGCGGCCTCTTCGCCAGCTCGCCCACGATGCACACGGTCGCTGCGGGTCAGACGCTCAGCGAGCTTGCCGGCTCCGTGCTGGGTGATCCGGCCCGGTGGCGCGAGATCGCGAACGAAAACAACATCGAGGATCCATTCAATCTGCAGAGCGGCGCGACGCTGCTCATTCCGGGGCCGTCCGCATGAACGGCGACCGCTACGCCCCGCGTGCAGAGGTGAGGGTCTCGGGCATCCTGCTCTCGGCAGACGTGACGAGGCACGTGCTGAGCGTCTCGTACGACAACAATCTCGATCTCGCCGACATGTTCACGGTCACGCTCCACAATCCTGACGGGCGGCTGACCGACTCGGCGCTGTTCGACCTCGGCAAGCAGGTCGAGATCCACATGGGCTACGGCGAGCAGCTTCGCCCCATGATGCTCGGCAAGATCACGACACTTCAGCCTTCGTTCCCGCAGAACGGACCGCCGACACTCACCGTCTCCGGTTACGACCGCTCCTTCGAGCTCCGGCACAATCAACCCGACCGCGAGCCGTTCAAGTACATGAACGACAGCGCCATCGCCACGCAGATCGCGGCCGAGGCCGGCCTGCTGCCGGTGATCGACCCGTCGCCCTACTTCCACGAGCACATTCAGCAGACCGAGAGCGACATGGCGTTCCTGAAGCAGCGGGCGCGCGCGAACTTCTTCGACGTCTACGTGCACTGGAACTCGCTCTACTTCCAGTTTCCCCGCCTGCAGGAGCCGGTCGCGCTGGAGTGGGGTCGCAATCTCTCGAGCTTCACCCCGCGCCTTGCGAAC
Organism: uncultured Actinomycetota bacterium; assembly: GCA_963789345.1. Classification (GTDB taxonomy): domain Bacteria; phylum Actinomycetota; class Actinomycetes; order Propionibacteriales; family Propionibacteriaceae; genus Microlunatus. Next base: position 265,012 of record CAWBKR010000009.1, read on the forward strand.
GCGGGACAGCCGGCGGTGCAGATCGTGCGCGGCTACAGCGATCAGATCGCCGAGGCTGTCGTCGGGGTGGCAACCACCGCAGTGCTGGGCCTCGACGACCTGCTCGAAAAGCTCGGCAGCGAGTCGGTCGACGCGCTCATCTCGATCGGCCGCCGGACGCTGCGCAAGGAGTCGGTCAAGACGCCCGTTGACGCGGCCGCGGTGGCCAAGGCCGTCTTGCGCGAGCTCCTCGACGGGCTCTACCAGGGCAGTGGCACCTGCATCGGCATGCCGGAGCTCCGCGCGGGTCTCGTAGCGGTGGTCACCGGCGTCGGCGCGCGATTCAGCGGTCCCTACCGCCTCAGCAAGGTCACGCACACTCTCGACGACGGTGGATATCACACAGCGTTCGAGGTCACGCAGCGGCTCGGGGCCAGCCTGCTGCAGACGATCCGGAAGCAGGTGACCGAGACGCCGCCGCCGGATGCACGCGAGAAGTTCGAGGGAGTGGTCGTGGGCAAGGTGACCAACAACGTCGATCCCGACGGGCTCGCTCGTGTCAAGGTCGCGTACCCCTGGTTCTCGGAAAACAGCGAAAGCGCCTGGGCCCGTTGTGTGACCCCCTCCGCGGGCGACGACCGCGGTCTCTACTTCCTCCCCGACATCGGGGACGAGGTCGCGGTCGTGTTCGAGCACGGTGAACTCGACCGACCGTTTGTGCTCGGTTCGATGTGGAACGGACGCGCACGGCCGCCGCTGACGAACGCGGATCGGAAGAACAAGCAGCGACAGATCAAGACCAAGGGCCGATCGACCATCACTCTCGACGACACGCCGTCGTCTGAGTCGATCGAGGTCAGAACACCAAAGGGACAGACGGTGAAGCTCTCCGACGCCGGGAGCGGCTCGGTGCGAGTCAACGCCGGCGCCTGCGAAGTCACGGTCGACGCGACCTCGGGAATGGTGACGGTCAAGGGATCGACGGGCGTGACGATCCAGAACGGGACACTCGGCGCGGCGCGCCGGACCGATGCCGTCGCTCCCGATGCCGGGCTGGCGGCGTGGATGGCGGGTGTGACCGCCTCCGTCAATGGTGCGACGACGACGGTGCCGCTCGTCGCGCCGGCGCCCACCACCTCGATCGGCACCATCTCCGGCGGGAGCGGGACGGTGAAGATCGGATGAAGGCGCTGAGCCGCGAAACGCGCTTCTACGGGCGCGGTCTCTCCTGGCCGATCGACCTGAAGCCGTACGGCGGGCTTGGCGAGGTTGCCGGCGTCGAGAAGGTGGAGCAATCGCTCAAGATCATCCTCGGCACCCAGCAGGGCGAGCGCGTGATGCGGCCCGCGTTCGGCTGCAACCTGCGCAGCCTCGCGTTCGAGCCGCGGAACCTCGTCACGGCGGCGCTGGCGAGGCACCTCGTGCTGGACGCGCTGCAGCGTTGGGAGCCGCGCATCGACGTGCTCGACGTGCGCGCCGACTTCCCGGCCCTGGAGCCCGGAGCGATCGTGATCGAGGTCGACTATCACCTGAAGACGAGCCAGGACGTGCGTTCGTTCGTCCATCCGTTCTATCTCCAAGGGAGGCCGTCATGACCACGTCCACCCGCGGGCGGCTCGTGCCGCAGAACCTCGACGACCGCATGTGGCAGGACATCGTCGACGAGGCTCGTGCGCTCATTCCGCAGTACGCCCCGCAGTGGACCGACCACAATCCGAGCGACGTCGGGATCACGCTGGTCGAGCTTTTCGCCTGGCTCGTCGAGGGGCTGATCTTCCGGCTGAACCAGGTGCCGGAGCGGAACTACGTCGCGTTCCTCGACCTGCTAGGTATCACCCGCGATCCGGCGACGCCGGCCCGCGCGATGCTCACGTTCACCGCCGCGCCGTCCGCGCTCGCGGCCGGGGTGCCGGTGCCCGCGAAGTCGCGCGTCCAGACGCGGGGCACCGAGGTCGCGGCGCCGATCCTGTTCGAGACGGACACCGGCCTCACAGTTCTGCCGATCAACCTCACGACGGCTCTCCTGGTCGGAAAGTCCCTGCTCGTCAAGTATTCGGACGTCTCGAGCTCATTCACGCTCCCGCCGGCGGAGGGGATGACCGTGAGTATCCCGGCCGGGGCATCCGTGATGCTGCTGTTCGGTTTCGACGGGAGTTCGACCCAGCCCCTCAAGCTCGATGTCGAGCTCTTCAGGCCGGTGCGCCGCGATCCGACGACCAATGTTCCGCAGATCCAGGTCAGCTGGCATCACTCCTCGGGTACGGCCGCGCCGACTCAATGGCCGCTGACCGGCAACGTCAGCGACGGAACCCAGGGATTCCTCCGCGACGGGATCATCACCATCACGCCGCCCGCGACCTGGGCGGCGCAGGTCGCGTCCACTTGGCAGCCGAACGTCGTTCCCGCGTCCATCGCAGACGTGGTTCCGGACCCGCTGAGTTGGCTCGGCGCGCGACTCCTGAACCCAGGGCCGACCATCGTCGAGGTCGGGATCGACGGGGTTCTTTTCAACGCCGTCTCCTCGCACAACGCGCTCACCATCGACAGCGCGGAGACTCTCGGCACCGGCAACGGCCGGCCGTACCAGGTCTTCACGTTACGCAACCGGCCCGTCTACAAGCGTCTCGGAACCGACACGCCGTACGACCATGTGCAAATTGAGGTGGCCGGACAGGTGTGGACGCAGGTCGACGACTTTCCGCCGGGCGACCAGCTGGTCTACAAGCTCGACCCGGTAACCGGCGACGTGCTGTTCGGCGACTACGACTTCGTCACGCTGCAAGGCCACGGACGCCGCCCGCCCGCGCCGCCACCCTCGCCGCCCGCCAACACGACGTACGAGGTGACGGCTCTCACGTACCGGTACGTCGCGGGCGGCGCCGAGGGCAACGTGCCCGGCGGTGCGATCGAGGTGCTCGCAACCGCGCTGCCGAGCATCGTGGCGGGCAAGAACCTCGCCGCCGCCATCGGTGGGTCGGACGAGGAGCCCATCGAAGAGACCAAGCGCCGAGCGCCGCAGCTCCTGCGCAACCGCGACCGCGCGGTGACGGCAGACGACTACGAGTACCTCGCCCGGGAGGCGACGACCGACGTGCACAAGGTGCGGTGCCTCGAGCCGTTCAACAGCAAGAACACGACGATCTACGGCGACCTCGACCGGTCGGCTGGAAACGTGAACGTCATCGTCGTACCGCGCGGCGACCCCACGGAGGCGACGCCGATGCCGAAGGACGAGCTGCTGCTCGAGGTTCAGGCATATCTCGACCGTCGGCGGGAAGTGACGTCGCACTTGCATGTCACGGGTCCGCGCTACCTCAAGGTCAAGGCCGTCGTCGACGCGAGGGTCTGGGCAACCGCCCAGGCGTCGGGGCTCATCGACCCCAACGCGACACCTCCTGGCGAGGACGTCTATGCCGGCATCGAGGCGAAGATACGCGCGTTCTTCCACCCGACTCGAGGCGGGCCGGCCGGAACCGGCTGGCAGATCGGTGAAAGCGTGCACATCGCCGAGCTCTACCAGGCGATCGCACCGCCGGAGGAGATCGGGTACATCGCCGAGGTCACGCTCGAGCCGGACGGCGTCCTCTACTCGGGTCAGCGGCCGTTTCCCAGCACGGGCACTACCGGCAGCGCGTGGCTCCGGGTCGCCGACTACGAGCTCGTCTGCGTCGGCACACCTTCCGTCCCACGGCACGCACTCGTTTCATGAGCGAGTCCAGCAGCTACCTGCGCCACCTGCCGGCCGTTCTCTGGGAGCACGATCCGCCGCCGCCCGCATTCTCCCTGGGCGCCTGGCTGCGCGTCTTCGAGAAGATCCTCACCGGTATCGACGACGACGTCGTCATGACGCATGACGGTCACGAGCACGACCCACTACAGGACGTGATCTCGCGGCTGCACCGCGACTTCTCGCCCTGGACCGCACGTGACCGACGGTTCCTCGCTTGGCTCGCGACCTGGGTCGCGATCGACGAATTCCCCTCGATCTGGGACGACTACCAGGCACGGAAGGTGACATCGCAGATCGTCAGCTTCTACGCGCGCCGGGGCGTGAAGGAAGGGCTGGACGAGTTCCTCGACCTGTACACCGTTGCCCGCACCCGCCCGCGAATCGCGATCGATGAAGGACGGCGAGTCCTCTTCGCCCGGCCGGAGCGCGGTGTTGCCGTCCAGCTCGCCACGCTCGTCTCCTGCGAGCCGTTGATCGCCCCACTCTGCATCGCCGCCGCGCCGACCGGCGACCTCTTCGTCGGCGACGAGGGGAGCCCGACGAACACCAGCCAACCCGTCGAAGGTGGCGTGTGGCGCCTGAGCCCGGTGGGCGATTACTCCTACGGCGGCGGGCCGCCGTCCGAGCCGCTCCGCGTCGGCGGCCAGTCGTTCACGCTCAACACCGCGACAGCACTCGCCGTCGACAACCTCAATCCCTGGAGCGTCTGGGTGCTCGACCGGCCGAGGGCGTTTGCGCCCCCCACGACGACGGTTCTCTGGCAGTTCAGCTCGAACGCGCTGAACGTCGCCGTCCCCATCGCGAACTGGCAAACGACGGGCCTGATCGCACCGGTCGACATGGCGTTCGACGTCGGCGCGAACAAGTCTCATCTGCTGATCCTCGACCGCGGGCAGACGGGGATCGCCCCCGCACAGCCGCGCCTGGTCGACGTCAACCTCCCGCAGCTGCCGGCAGCAGGGTCGATCACGACGACAAGCCTCAACACGGCGGGCGACCCGCTGCCGATCGTCGAGCCGCTTTCCCTTCTCGTCGAAGCGAACGGCGACGTCCTGATCGGCGACGCCGGAACGCAGAACGCCGCCACGAGCGCGCAGGTCATCCGGGTGCAGCGCACGGGGCCGACCTGGCCGAAGACGGCGCTGCTCCCGGCCGCGAATCCTCTTGCGATGCCGGCGGCCCTTGTGCGCGAAGACGCCAGCACACTGCTGGTGCTGGATGGCGGCCTGAAGCCAGTGGCGCCGACCGGGAACCCGTTCCTGCGCAAGATCGCGAAGCACGCCGCCGTCTACCGGGTCGACCAGCTGACGACGCCGGCCACCGTGACCCCCGCAACAGAGCCCAAGCAGCTCGTCTTCCCGACGGGGATGGCGTACCACGACGGGGTGCTTTACATCGCCGACCGCGGCGAGGAACCCGACGTCGCCCTCGTTCCGAACGCCGTCTCGTGGCGCCAGAACCCGCACCGGTTCGGGGTCGTGATCCACTTCGTCGACAACCCGCAGATCGCGCCGACCGTACGCGAGCGGCGACAGATCGCATACGACATCCATCAGATCGCCCAGCGCGAGTCACCAGCACATACCGCCTGGTCGATGCTCTACACCCTCTAGAGGAGCCCGGAATGGCCAGCAGGAAGCTGCGCAGGACGACGTACCGTGATCCCTTCGCGCCGGGCAACCCGACGCGGATGACGCCGATCGAGACCCAACACATCGAGAGTGTCGTCGACCAGGAACTCTTGATCGTCCCCGCCCAGATGGTGCACGCATCCGCGGTTCACGACTGGGGGGTGCACGAAGGCTTCGAGGTGCGTGCGAGAGCAACCGCCCCGGGCATCCGAGTCTTGGCCGGCGTCGCGTCCGACGTCGACGGCAACCACATCTCGATGGCGGCCGATGGGATTGTCGAGCTCGGCCCCCCGTGGATCAATCCCGCGGTGCAGCCGCCCCCGCCGCCGATCCCGAACCCGTCGATTCCGACCGCCGTGACCACGGGCGGCGTCATGCTGAAGACGACCGGGCTCCAGGGCGCGTACTTCATCACGGTCGGTTTCTGGGAGACGTTCGACGACGCGGCGTGGAACTACAGCATGCAGACCGTCTTCTACATGGACCATTCGCCGTGGCTGTTGCTGGAGAAGGCGACAACGTTCACAGACGACGGAAAGCGCGTCGTTCTGGCGCAGGTGGAGTTCCCGACCGACGGGACAACGGGCCGGGTAATGGGCCTCAGCGCAGGGCCGCGCCGGCAGGGCGGGCTTCACGTCCAGCGCCTCAGGCTGCGTAAGCCGCGACTCGACGTACGAGGCCAAGACGTCACCGTCGACGACGTCGGGTACGGCGAGGTCCGGCCGCTCACCGACGGGATGTCAGTATCAGTGCCTCGCTCCTCCGACCAGATCGCGTTCGGCGCCGACGACGGGCAGTTCCGGCGGATGGCGGTTCACTCGGAGGAGATCGTCGCCGTGTCGAACGCGGGCGCCGAGACGGTCCGGATCGACTCCAACGCCGGCCAGGTCGTCGCCGGTGGCAACGGTGTCGACGGGAATGTCGTCGTCCGCGACGGTGGCGACAACACGCAGGTCGTGCTGGACGGGAATGGCGCCCAGATCGTGGCCGGCGGTGCGAACCAAGCCGGCGACGTCGTTGTCCTCGACGCCGCGCAGGCGGTTGCCGCCCAGCTCGCGGGCCAGGCGGGCGACGTGCGTTTCCGCGGCCGTTTGAGGGACATGGCGAACAGCTATCCGGGCGTGACCCATGGGATGCTCAGAGCGCTCACGGATGGCAGTCTCATCAGCCTGCACCGACACCTGGCGGGAAACTCCGCACGCCCGTCCGCCGTGCGGACATTGCTGGTCACGCTCACGCCGCCCGCGCAGGTGACGTCGTTCGTCCCCTTCGGCGGCACATTCCGCTTCACGGCCATGATCGTCCCGATGTTCACCTGGTATGTGCACGTGTGGGGAGGCGAGGCCGTCTGGGCAGACATCCCACGCACGAGCGCGGGCCTGACCGCCCCGGTGGCGACTGGGGGCGTTCTCGGTCGAGGCGCGCCTGCATCACTGGGTCCCGCGATCGTCACCGGAACGGCGACCAATGTGACGTTCCGCCTGGTGGCACCGGGGCTGACCACGGCCGCAGCCACCGGGATCGTTTGGCTCGAGAGCTAGGAGGAGGACGATGAAAGAGGAACAGGAAAAACCGCGCACCCAGAGCCGCCGCTACGTGCTCTACGACAGCGTCACGGGAACGATCGTGGCTGCGCACGACGTGCTGATCCTCGCCGATGAGGCGCCCCCGGCGCGCGACGACATTCGTGACCAGCAACGAGGCCTCCTCGACGACGAGGTGCTCGAGCGCGTCGAGATGATCGAGGTCAGCGACGAATCACCGGGGGTGGACCACTTCGTTGACCGGGCCCGCCGCGAGCTCCGGCGGCTGCGCCGGATCGAGGTCCGCGCGGACAAGGCGGAGCTCGACGCCGATGGCGAGGACTCCGCCGAGCTGGAGATCACCATCATCGATCCCGACCGCGGTGAGGTCGACGAAGCGTTCTCCGAGCGGCTGCTCGTCACCACATCCCGGGGACGGCTCACAGAACGTGGCGGGCGGATCGGCGCCCGGAAGGGCCGGGCCACGATCCGCCTCGTCTCGGCGCCCGAAACGGTCCACGTGGTGAACGTGGTTGTCGAGGCCGAGTCCGGGACGGCGTCCCCGGGGTTCGCCACCCTGGCCTTCGTATAGGAGGGGTCATGCATCAAAGGGATGCAGCAATCAAAGCCTGGGAGGACGCGGGCCTTTTCCGGACGGCCGACGAGCGGCTCCGCGAGCTGCTCGAGCGTGTCCGCACATCGTCGGTGGAATGCTGGCCTGAGCTGGTCGACCTCGTCCGGTCAGAGTACGGGAGCTACAAGGAACGCCTCGTGCGCCCGCTGTGGGAGAGCAGCGACACCCTACTGCGGGTGAACCTCATCCGGGCGGCAGACCCGAACGCGTACGAGGATGAGGCAAGGCTGCTGGCCCGCTTCGCCCGGGAGATCGATCCCCAGGAGGATGAGCACGAGGTGCTCGCGCTGGCCCGCGCCGGCGGTGAGAAGCTGCGAACGCAGCTAGCCAAACGTCAGGACATGCCGCCCCGGCTGGTGGCCGCACTGAGCCGGTTGTCCGATGTTGTCCGCTGAGAACAAAGTGAAACGTACTCCACCTCAGCGATCAGGAGTTTGGTGCGTTCGTCACGCGCGCCTGGATGGCCGGGCGTCGTCTAGCGCCTCAGAACCACAGTACGGATCGGCGCCATCGGGCCGCCCCCGACTATGCGGCCTCCCTGCAGCGCCAAGGCGAGGTCGCAGTCGAGTTGGTACTGCGAACGGACTGCTCCTCCGGTCTTGACTTCGAGTGCAACGACCTCGCCGGTCGGGAGCTCGACCAGGTGATCAATGATGCGGAGTCCGGCTGACGTCTCCACCTGGACCTGGCTTCCTCGTAGGGTGGCGGGCGACCCGAGCTCCGGAATCGGATTACCCGAGAGAATCTCCCCCTCGACGCGTAACTCGCCGGCCGAGCCCTGCATCTTGTTGGCCTCCAGCCGTTCGGCAGCTTCCCCGAGCGTGGCTCGGCGTGCGGCTACTTCCGCTACGGTGACCTCGCCCAGGCCAGGGTCGGCCGGGCCGGGGGTCTCCTTTTCCCACTGAGCCACTCGTTCCTCGAGCGCCGCGATCCGCTGGGCAGCGTCCGGCGCGTGAGGATCAATCGAATCGAGCTGCTCGATCAAGTCGGCGGCCGGAGCCTCAGATCCTTCTAGAGCCTCGATGCGTGACTCGAGTCCCTGAACGCGCTCGGGCGGAGTTGCACCCGGCGCTCGTGCCGCCTCTCCTGACGGTGGGCCTCCTTTCGGCGCGGGGCTCTTGCCGGCCAGCTGCAGATCTTCACTGTTCGCTGGTACGGGATCGCCGCTCGGGGTGTTGCTCGAACGCTGGTAAGGAGGTGCCTCGATCTTCGCCTGCTCCTCGGTGACGGGATCCTTCCGAACCGGTACGTCACTCTCGGGTGGAGGGAAGAGCACCCTGCCCAGTGCGCTCGGGGCGCTGGGGAACGAGTAGTCGGTAGCCGGGTTGATCTGGGTCGCCTGCGCGATTGGCTGTGCTTGCGTGCCAGCTCGCGCGGGTGCTGGTGTCGCGGCCGGGGCGCCCTGCCCGAAGAAGGGAGCCTGATATGACGACTGCGCCTCGGCTCCAGCGCCGGTCGGGGCTTTCGGCGGGGCGGAGGCGGCGCTCTTTGTCGTCGGCTGTGTCATCGACTCGGCACCAGGCACGAACTCGGGCTTAGCGCCGGTGGTGACGCGACCGGTGGGATCGACGCTCCGTATCGATTGCAGCTCCATCCTCCCGCCGCCCCCTCCGGCTGGGCCTCCTCCGCGGGTGCCGGCGGCGCCGCTGTTTCCCCCCGACGAGGCGCTTCCCACGCGGATGTTCCCACCGAGCGGGTCGAACGGCCTCGGGCTTGCAGGCGGCGCGGCTGCCTGCAGCTGCACCTCTGAGCTTGCTGTCACCTCGACAGGCTGCGCCGTCGGCCGGGCGCCTGCGCCTTCCGTGCCTTTGGCCGAACCCTCTCCAACCGGCGCCCGGGACCCCCGTCCCGATCCGATCCCCCCGTACAGTCGCGGATTTCTGGCCAACCCGTAGGTCCCGCTGAGCGTCTTGCCGATCAACATTCCCGCAGCAAGCCCGTACATTTCCCGCTCGGCCTCGTGAGCCCCCTGCCTCATGTCCTCGTCCTTACGCAGGATTCCCTCGTAGATGCGCGGAGTCGTGTCAGGTGAGAAGCGCGTCGGATAGATGACGCCGTTGTCGTCGACGTAGTACGTGTAGAAGAGGTCGAAGCCGTGACCGGCTGATTGCAGGATCGGCCCGGTCAAGCCGAGGAGCGCAGAATTTCGGTCTGAGTAGATGCGTTGGATCTCCTGAGCCGCACTCGCTTCCTGCCGGTGAAGCTGCGTCTCTGGGACCAGAACTGCCTTGCGGTCCTCGCCCTGTCCCCAGTGCACGACGTAGGCGCGATCAAAGATCGACAGGCTCACGGTGGCGGCGATGTTGTCGATGTAGCGCGGGTCCTTCCGGACGTCACGGGTCGGTGTAGCGCTCGAGCGGGAGAGATCGATACCGACATCCCGGGCGGCTCGCGCGAGGTCGGGGCTTATCCCGAGCTCGCGCATCCGCGCCGCATTCGTCTCGGCTGCGCTCAGCGAACGAGAGGCTGCCAGCTCGCGCGGTAGGCCTTGCTGCGGCGGACCGGTCTGGCTTCGCGTGGGCGTCCCCTCGCGCTGCGCTGCGGGCGAAGGCGAACCGGCGGCCGGCGGCGCCGGTGTGGAGCGGGAAGGAACCGGTGCGTCGACTTGTTGCACCTCTCGGACATCGTGCTCCTGGTGAGACAGGTCGGGGAGATTCTCAGGTAGCGCTGTGAGTTCGTCTGTGTAGTCCCCGCCTAGGTACTTCCGAAAGCCGTGAGAACCTGCCGGGTCGTCCGGCGATTCCTTGCGTCGCCTCGACTCAGGGCGACGCGGCGCCGTGCTCATGCCGGAAACCCCCGCTACGGCCGGCGCCACACTGAGGCCGCGCTGGAGCAGAGTTTCCTCGACGCGAGTGAACAGCACCTCGATCGCAGCATCAGTACTACCCCGCGGACTTGCGAATAGCCGTTTGATCTCCTCCGGCTCGGCGAACACGTCCTCCCAAGTCAGGCCGTGCAGTCGGAGGCGGGCATCCAGGCGTCGCAATTCCGCCTCTTGACCGGGACTGAAATTGGACAGCCTTCGAGGAACGTCTGCCTTGATGGGTGCGTTTACGGCCGTGTCGACGCCGGGGAGGTCGTGAGTCCGCTGGGCGTATGCGTGTTCCGGCATGAACCCCCCAGCCGACACTTCATTGCGAGACAGGCAATTCATGCTCAGTCTGAGAAGCGTCTCTCCGAGGCTCCCACACGGCGAATTGGTGCGCAATCCGACCGGACCATCGGCATCGAAGCGAGTTCTCGCGAGGATCTTGAACTCCCTCCTCTCTGGATCGAGGGTTGCCGCACTGTTGTTCGCCGTCCGAGCGGTCTTGTTTCCGTGGCCGTGAAGAGTCCCCACTGGTGCACAAGTAGCGGTTTCCGCTGGTGGCCGCGCGAAAGGTCTAGCGAACCAACGGTGTAAATGGCTCAACCGTCGGATGGGTAGGAAGGATCATGATGACCGAGACTCTGGTTCGGCGGGAGTCCACCCAGATTGGAGTGGGCTGGGAGCCGGCGACCGCCTGAGGGAGCGGTCGGCGGCAGAGCGGGCGGCGAGGGTCTGGTCCGTGCCTTACATCTGGATCGGGGTCAGGCCGTAGACGTCGACGGAGAAGTCAGCGGGTGCGGGTACAACATCGTCGACGCGGACAGCCTCGACGCGGCCAAGGCCTTGTGCGACAACCACCCGTTCCTCGCCGGCGACCGTCATGTTCTGGGGGTGCCCGGCTTCAGGTCGACGATCGCACCGCAACCGTCGTAAGGGCGCACAGATGTCTTAAGGGCACACAGATCAGGCATCGGAACGAGCCAGACGCCCGATCGATCCGCAGGTCGCAGCTGAGACTTGACGAGTGCAGTCCCCCTCGCGCGCTGACATCATGTTGGCATGGCGAATGTTCTCGAAGGACTCAGGGATGTAGCCAACGCTCACGACCCTCACGGCCTGGCGTCGTTGTTCGCGGAGGACTAGCGTGCCGTGACGCGAGAATGCCCTTACGGGCTGGGAGATTGGGACTTGCGACGGTCCAGATCACTCGGCTCGGAAGGGCATCTCTGAGATGCAACTCTCTCACACGGCGAAAGCGACATCAGCGGCGTTCGACGATCCGAACCTGGTCGCCTCGGCTGGGCTGGTTCCGGTCATGCGGCTCGCAGCGCAGGCCGGGCTGGTCGAGCTGGCGGATCGGTTGTTGAGCGTGCCGACCGACAAGGGCTCCCACGCCGGGGCGAAGGTCGCCTCGCTGGTGGCCGGGATGGTCGCTGGGGCGGACTCGATCGATGACCTGGCGATGCTGCGGCACGGCGGGATGGGGAAGTTGTTCTCCCGGATCTACGCACCGTCGACGTTGGGATCGTTCCTGCGGAGCTTCCGGTTCGGGCATGTCCGCCAGCTCGACGCGGTCGCCGTCCGGTTCCTCGCGGAACTGGGCAAGCACACCGACCTCCTCGGCGCCGACGTCGTGAGTGATCCGGGATTGGTGTTCGTCGATGTCGACGACACCGTGGTCGGCGTGCACGGTCACGCGAAGCAGGGTGCCGGGTTCGGCTACAACCAGATCCGTGGCCTGAACGCGCTGCTCGCGACGGTGACCGTGGCGGGCGGGGCGCCGGTGATCGTGGCGCAGCGGCTCCGCAAGGGATCGTGCGCTTCAGCCCGCGGCGGGAAACGCCTGGTCGCCGACGCCGTGAAGACCACCTGCCGGCTCGTGGCCGCGGGAACGCCGGTGCTGGTGCGGATGGACTCGGCGTTCTACGGCCGCAACCCGGTCCACGCCGCCCTCGCCGGTGGTGCGCAGGTGTCGGTCACGACTCGGATGGACGCCCGGGTGAAGGCCGCGACCTAAGCACCCAACCGCTCCACCCTGGTCGCGACTTCGTCGGCCGTGCGCAGGTGCTGAAGAACTGGATCTCGGTGTTCGAAGGTGTGCCGGACTTCGTCTCCGAGCTACTGGCCTCCGCTGTGCACGGGGAGATCGAATGGGGGGAGTTCTACTGGCATGGTCACCACACCGACGGCTCAGCCTTCGCGATGCGCGGAGTCACGATCTTTGTCGTGCACGACGGCTTGATCATCGAGGGGCGGCTGTACATGGAGCCCGTCGAGGTGGGTGGCGACGACATCGGGATGGCTGTCCAGGAGTTGTACAAGCCGCCGGCGGTCCTATCGCCCTGACCTGTGGCCAACGGGTCACTTCCGCGGATTATTTGGGGGGCCCGCTTGCAGCCGGCCGACCGCTGGATCCGTAGATCCAGGCAGGCGGTCCGCTGACGTCGTCGGCGTCTGGCGTGCGCGTATCGTCCAGCCCGGTCTGGATTTGGTTGGATACACGCGTCAGCGTTGCTGTCAAGCATGCAGTCGGGTAATCCAGAGAGTTTTGATCCGTGAGTCCGGAGGTGGACGCAGTAGATCCCGTGCGGATGGCCCGCTCGAGGTGCTCACCGATCGAGGCCCACTTCCGGGACTACTCCGCGCTCGAGGCCGACGGCTCGGTGTTCGTCGGCCCCTACGGGAAGCCGCCGGCACGGCCGAACATCTCCCCATCTGGGCCAAGGCCATTGAGACCGTCGGGTTGCCGGGTATCCACTTCCATGACCTGAGGCACACCGGCAACCACTTCGCCGCGCTGCCCGGGGCCACGACCCGCGAGTTGATGGGCCGGATGGGTCACGCCAGCATGAACACCGCGCTGATCTACCAGCACCGGACCGCCAGCCGCGACCGTGCCATCGCGAACGCGCATGTTCAGCTTGGGAATCGTAACTACAGAACATAATACCTAGTCATCGCCATCTCAATGATTGCAAATCTGAGCCTTTCGTGCCCTCAACGGGCACATGTGTGGCACATGCTGAGCTGTTCGATTAGGGAGAAGGTAGATGAGCACTTCGGCGATCTCGTCGGCGACCTGTTCGCGCATCGTCTCCTGGGCTGCCTGCTTGGCAGCCAGCTGCGCTCGGTCCCGGCTGAGGATCGCGACACCTGGGCGACGGTGGCACGCCAGACTGCTGGCGCGATGGCGGCATGGTCCAACGCGGTCGAGAAATCCCCGGCGACCTGGCGGCCGCTGCTGAGGCGTTGTCTCAATCGGCCCAGACCTACCGGCGGACAGTGCGGCCGCGCCTGGTGGCTAGCTACCGCGGCGGCGTAGACGGCTTGGGTGAGCCGGAGAACCTGGCGAATCATCGCGGCCTGCCCTACAGGTCCCTGGCCTCTCCGGACTGCGCTAGCCAACAGAATGCCGCCCCGGAGATGGCGACCGTCCCGGCCTTCTCTCGCCGTGGTCGACCAATAAGTCGAACGAACACAGAGCCGCGTGATCGATTGATGTCGTCGGCAGTTGACATAGCCAGGGCACGGGTTCGCTAGGGTCCTGCTCCTTCCGTACGTCCAGCGCTATACCGACGAGCGATTCCTCGCGGACCCGCGTCGGTGGTCGAGGTGTTGCCAGTCGACGGGCTGCGGGTGGCAACAGAGCAGCCAGTTACAGCCACCTTCGTGGTAGCCCGCGCAGGGAGTCCTTCTTCTGCTTAGTTGCTTGAAAGGAATTGACGGCGGACCGCGCGGCTTGCTGGTCGAGAGGCTCGACCATCCGGCAGAGATCAAGTAGATCTCCGACGCTTACTCCGTACTGGCTTGCGATCTCTCGTCCTGCGCCAGCCGACTCACCACAATTCTTCACTCGAGGAATGAGAGCGAAGATTGTCGTGAGAACGGCCCCGGTCGCTACGAGGACGACCTCCCAGCCGATTGCATCTGCTTGCAGTGCAGGCCAGATGGAGAGACTCGTGATGGCTCCCAGCGTGCCGGCAGCGATGGCCCAAGCGTCTGCTCGGCGTTGGTGCCGATCGGCGTAGCGCGGAAGCTCAGTAGTCCAGAATTGAGCGCTTTCGAGACAGATTCGTAGACGTTCTCTACTTACGGGAACAGCGGCTCCCTGTGGAGCAGGGAGAGGTTGATTGCGCTGACCGTTGTTCGGGATGTGCTCGGCTGGGGAGGCTTGGCGTGGTGGGTTGTCTTGACCAAAAAGTGTTGCGATCAGTCCTTGAGCCATCGGATCTTCACCTCCAGTCCGACCCACGACTTGGGTAGTTGCAGCCGGTACATCTGGGTGAGGACACCGAGCACCTTCGCCTTACCCAGCACCAGGTGTAGGTCGGCACTTCCGAGAAGGTCGACCGGGACGGCGAGTGCTTGTCCGCGGCGTGTCCCTTGCGTCGAGATGACGCCCACTGAGTGGTACTCGTTGTCCTGCTTCACAGTGAGTTCCGCCGATTTGAGCCATTGAACCGGTTGGTCCGCTTCCAAGGCCGCTGTCTCGACACGCCCGCTCGATCGCGGCGCCGTCGAAGCCATCGGCTCGGAGATATCGATCACAGGAAGGCTCACCGGTACATCGTGGCTCAAGCCACTTTCAGGGACGCGATCAACCGATCCGTTGAGTTGATCAAGGCCGTTTTCTAGGCCCTCGTAGAAGCAACCCCTGCGCGGGTGCTGTCACGGCATTCAGCGTTTAACCGAGGGCTGGCGGCGGGCTACTCAACGGCACGGCTGCGAAAACGCTCCAGCTCCGACACCGGAAGGCGTGTCCCGGCGGCTTTGAGCAGCGAGACGACATCCTGCGTGCGCCGGTCGAGCCGTTCCGCGAGCACGAAAGCCATATCGGCCACGATCGCCGTTGCGAGGCGTTCGTGGCGGGCGAGGCGGCCCGGGACATCGTCCGCACGCCACGTGATCATTCGCACTGGCGAGCTCGCTCTGGCTGTAGCGGTGCGAGAGGCCGATGGCACGAACACCGAGAGCTCGCCGAGAACCGACCCGGGGCCGAGCATCGCGAGGATCCGGCCCTGTTTGAGGATCTCGACGCTTCCTTCGAGAATGGCTGCGACGCCGTCAGCTGGGTCGCCCTCTTCGAAGAGCGTCGAGCCGGCCGCCGCGTCGCTCATCGTGGTCTCTCGGATGAGCTGGTCCAGGTCCTCGTCAACGACGAGTCGAAACGGGCACACGGCTCGAATCGCTGCTGGTCGCTCCGCATTCAAGCGCGTTCTCCGTGAGTGTCGATGGGATCGGCGAGAACGATCCTAGGACGCAAGGGCAGGATCGCTAGGCGACACTTTAGCCTGATCCTTCACGACGATCGCCGCTGCCCGCCGAGATCGCTGCCGCCGTGGCCTCGTCGCCACCGCGTCCCACTGCCCTCGGACCGTGCTGTTACCGTTCAGTCGCGAGTGCCTCGTGGCCTGGATCCGTCGTGTCGAGAACGTCAGAATCCCTTGCCAGGAGGGTGAGCGTGCGCGGTGCTCACCTTGAGTGGCCTCAGACCCGGGCAGGATCGGGGTGAGGATCATGGGCCGACAGGAGGCGGTGATGGGTCACGGTCAATCGAGGTTCATCGAGCGTGCGTCATGGCTGTTGCGGCTCCCGCTCGAAACACCAACCATCCCGTTCGAGGATGTGCGGAGCGGATGCACGCTCTGGTTGAAGCTCGACTACCTGCTGCCGAGCGGATGCACCAAGGATCGGATGGCGACGAACATCGTCGCGTATGCGATCGCATCGGGCGAGGTGTCTCCCACCACCGTCGTGGTCGAGGCGTCGAGCGGATCGACCTCGATCGCGTTGAGCATGGTCTGCGCCACCGTCGGGGTGCCGTTTCGGGCGTACATGCCCAAGACGGTCAGCGGAGAGCGGGTCTTGATGATCCGCCGGCTCGGTGGCGACGTGGTTCTCACCCCTGCGGGGCAGGGCATGGAGGGAGCGGTCGCTGCATTGCTCCACGACTCAGGCACAGAGGCGGACCTGTACGCCGCCCGGCAGTTCGAGAATCCGCGCAACGTGTTCGCGCATCAACACTCGACCGGACCCGAGCTCATCCAACAGGTCGGCGTTCGGCTTGACGGCTTTGTCGCCGGTGTCGGCACCGGCGGCACGCTGATGGGCGTGGCGCACGCGCTGCGGGATCACGGCTACGACACGATCATCGCTCGAGCGATGCCGACCGCGACGTTCACTGCGGAGGGCGACCCAGAGGTCGTCGGGGGAATACCGGGCATCGTCGACGGCATGAGCCAGCTCCTCGACCCTGACGCTGTCGGACTCGACGAGCCCTGTGCTGGTCCCGGAGCCGGAGGCAATGGCTACAGCGCGCGAGTTCGGTCGTCGCGGCTTGGGCATCGGCCCGTCGAGCGGGCTCAACATCGCCGCCGCGCGACGGCTTGCCGCCCGCCTCGGCCCCGGGCACCACGTGGGCACGATTCTGCCCGACCGGATGGAGCGGTACTTCTCAACTGCGTTGTTCGACGACGTGGCAGCGGAGCTTTAGCGCGCTCGCTGAGCGCCAGGTCGTGGGCGCTCGGCCTATTCGTCGAGGAGCGACGTGTGGAGCTCCCGCTCCGGCAAGACCCGGATGAAGTACTCAACGCCGAACATCTCTCGGAGGATCGGATCGGGGAACATTCTCGGATCGATCGGATACTGCGAGCGATGTGCGGCCGTGGCGCGGATCTTGTGGCCGACGAAGTCGGAGACGTCGATGCACGTGTTCACTCGGGCGTCGATCTGATCGCCTGACGGAAGCGATCTGGTCCGGAGAAGCTGGGCCTGCTCCGCACGTCCGTCGAGGGGGACGGTTCAGCTGCCAAGAATGTCAGGCTTGTGACGTCATCGACGGCGACCACATGCGCGTTGCGGGGCCGGCCCGTGGCGATGCCCACTTCTCCGATGAACTCCCCCGGGCCTGACCGGTCGACCACTTGCACCCGACCGTCCTCGCCCTCGCGCCGGATCTCCACATTTCCGGACAGCAGGAAGTACATCATCGTCGCGGCCTCGCCCTGTTCGATGAGGTATGAGCCGGATGGAAACCATTCGACATTGACGAAATCGCCCGCATATCCGAGCGCGGTCGTCTCGCGCGAGAAGACCCACAGGGCGCGTACGAAGTCCTTCGTGCCTTTGAAGCGGGTTGCCAGCTCGACGACCCACTCGGCCAGGCGGTTGCGCAGGAGCATCCTGCTTCGCGGCAGGTGGCAATGGAAGAGTCGGATCGGTTTGGCGGATCGCATTTCGTAGCAGGCCGCGGTGACCGCTGCTCCTACGGCGATGTGGTCTGAATGACCGGAGAATCCGTCAGGCCCGAACGTGATCACCACATCGGGATCGATCTCGCTGAGCAGTTCCGACGCGAGCCCGACCAGGATCTGACTGTCGATGTCGGCGAGCTCGCCATCTGGATAGTCGAGACATCTGCGTCTCGGTGAGCCCGAGCTCAATTCCGGCCGCGTCGAGTTCCTTCTCCCGAACTGCTCGTCAGGGTCGCCCGGGTCGCCACGCTCGCGTCCCTGATCTGGCCGGCTCCGCCCTTGGTCAGCGAGATCACCCGGACCTCGGCGCCGGCACTCGCGTACTTGGCGAGGGTGCCGCCGGCGCAGATGGTCTCGTCATCGGGATGGGCGAAGATTCCCAACACACGTGGAGGCCGCCGACTGGAAGCGTTCAGTGCGGTGTTGTGGGTCACTGATCACCATCGAATCTGACGGAGGTACGACCTGATCGGCCTGGAGGTCAGAAAGCGGGGGCGGTACGGCGCCGACGCCGTAGGCCCAGCATGTACGGCATGCCGGAGCCGGCGACGGCCAACGTCCTCCCGATGCGTCCGAGCAAGGATGGCGCCGGCACGGGACGGAGTGAAACCGGGAGGTCCGCCACGTCCACGAAGTACGCCCGAACCGGGCCGATCCCCTCGAGGTCCTGAGACACCTCATGCGCTGGACCAGGCATCGGGGTGTTGGCGGTGTGGTAGAGCTCATCGGAGAGAAGCAGGTACTCGGGCACGTCGACAGGGTTCTTCAGCAGCCGATGGACGAGGATGACGTCGATCCCGACGAGCTTGCGCCGCTGCCTGATCGTCTGGGTGGCGACCTCGCCGATGTGCGCGACGAACTTGAGCTTCAGGTTGCTCGCCTGGGTGCAACCGTTGCAGGGGCACAGGTTGGTCGCGACATACTGCCGCTCGAGGTGGAACGCCCGGTGCATGGCCGTGGCGGCGTCGAGCGTCAGGGCGACCGTTGCGTCGCTGTCCAACGTGTCGGCCGGAAGAGCGAGAAAGGCTGCGTCACCTTCGATCTCGATCAGCTCGAACTCCGGCACGGCATCGATCACCTTCTCCAGAAGGCGCGCGGTGTTGACCTCGGCATGCGCAAGGCTCATCCGATGGGAACGCATGTACTCGGTGTAGCCGCCGATGTCAGCGATCAGGAGAAGCGAGCGCCCAGACGTCATGCGAGAGCCTAGCAACGTCCCGGACGCTCGACGTACGTCGAACCCATCGGAATCGGTTCCAGAACCGGCCGGCGCGGGCAGCTGAACTCCGGGCTACCGATGCGGTCACTCGGGCC
This sequence comes from uncultured Actinomycetota bacterium, assembly GCA_963789345.1. Classification (GTDB taxonomy): domain Bacteria; phylum Actinomycetota; class Actinomycetes; order Propionibacteriales; family Propionibacteriaceae; genus Microlunatus. Next base: position 283,885 of record CAWBKR010000009.1, read on the forward strand.
GGTCGTCACGGGGCGCGAAGCGGTCGAGCATCGAGTCGACGACGACCCCAGCCTCGCGGGCGCTCGGCTGTGTAGCCGAGCACGACCGGGAGGAAGCGGTCGGAGCGCAGCGCCTTCAGTCGAAGCTCGCTGGTGGCTCGCACCGTGGCCGTCCGGCGGGTCCGCCGGAGCAGGGCGATCTCTCCGAACCCCAACCCCGGACCGAGCGTCGCCACGACGCCGTCCGTCCCCGATCACCTCGGCCTCGCCCGACTCGATCACGAAGTAGTGGTCCCCGACGTCGCCCTGATGGAAGACGACCTGACCAGCGGGCACGTCGACCGATTCCAGACCGCGAGCGAGCTGCTCGATAGCGGGCAAGGGCAGGACGTTCAACATGGCCACCGTCGTGCAACAGATCGATGTCGTGGTCGCGCACGCCGATGGACCGGTCCATTCCTCGCAGCCGCCGCCATGACGCCACGGCGAGGACCGGACACAGCAGACCGACAGTCACGAGCGCAGGACGTACGCCGGCCTGGTCGACCACCAGCGAGGCGACGATCGCTCCCACCCCGACGGACAGGGCGACCAGGCTCTCCAGCACTCCGAAGACCCGTGCCAGCACTTCGTCTGTCGCCAGTCTGGCCAGGAGCGTGAAACCCGCGAGATCGATCAGCGAGTTCCCGACGCCGACACAGGCCAACAGGACCAACGCTGCGACCTGGTGCGGGAAGACGCCGATCAGCGTGACCGGCACACCCCACAGGGCCACCCCGACCGCGAACCACGCGCCGAGGCGCCGAGTACCGACCAGCAACGACGCGGCGAGTGAACCGAGGACCGCACCAGCCCCGATGGCGGCGGTGAGGACGCCCACGCCCGGTTCGCCGGTCCCCAGCAGCTCGATGGCGACCACCACGGTGAGGACGGTCAGCGCCCCTCGGGTGAATGACTGCGCCGCTGCAAGACCCATGATGAGCGCAAGGTCGCCGTTCCGGCTGACGACTCGGATGCCGTCGACGGCCGACCTCATCAGGTTGGTCTCTCTCGGGGCCGCTGGCCGCGGAGGTGCGTCGTAGTTCAGCCGCCACAGCAAGGCTGCAGCCCAGAACGAGGCGCCCGCAGCCACGGCGAACACGACGGTCACACCGGTGAACTGCAGCAGCAACGCTGCCAGCAGCGGACCCACCAACGTGGCGGCGGCGTCCAGCAACCCACGGACCACATTGGCGCTGGCGAGCTCGTATCCGGTGTGGCAGAGCGACGGGAGCAATGCGGAGTGCGCCGGTCGGTAGAGCGTGGCAGCGATGGTCGACAACACCGCCAGCGCATACACGATCTGCGACGGTCCGCCCAGGCCCACGACGACCGCAACTGCGCCGGTGACGACCCCACGCAGTACGGAGACCAGGATCAGTACGCGCTCCCTGCGGCCCTTGTCGGCCAACGGCGACAACAGGGGGGCCAGGATCGCGGACGGGGCCATGCGAAGGAGTCCCACCAGCCCGACAGCTGCCGCACCACCGTCCCGGTAGGCGACGATCCCGAGCCCCACGGTGAACGCCCACTCCGCCGTCCAGGCTCCCAGGAAGCTGAGCTGGGCGCGCCGTAGGTTTGGGTTTCGGGCGTTGCTGGTGAACGCGCCCGCGGCATTGCCCAGCCTGCCCCGGAGTCCCTCGCTCGCCACCCCCGCGATGATATGGCCGCGAGGCGGGCCCAGTGGAGCGGCCTGCAGCGAAGCGCCGTGTGTCCAACCACGGGATGCGGCTGCCGCGGATCGTGGGCTGAGGCGGTGGAAGCGGTGATTGAGGTCAATGGTCGGGGTGTGAAAGAGGCGAGCGCGTAGGTCACTGGGGGCGGCAGGTACATCTGGTAACTGTCCGGACGACGGGGACGCCACCTCGCTGGGTCTGGCCGCCGCCCTGCACCCGAGTGCGGCGGTGTGCGGCGTAGCGGCCACGGTCCAGCTGCTCGAGTTCGGCGATCACGGCCTTGGCCTGCTCGTGGTCGGGTTGTACCTGGCTCCGCCGGAGAACGCGATCGTGTTGAGTTGTGACGAGAAGTCCCAGATCCAAGCGCTGAACCGGACCCAGAAGACGCTGCCGATGCAGCCCGGGCAGGCGGAGCGGCGGACCCACGACTACGTCCGGCACGGCACCACCACGTTGTTCGCCGCACTCGAGATCGCCACCGGCCAGGTCACCGGGATCTGCAAGCCACGGCACCGGCACCAGGAGTTCCTGATGTTCCTGGAACGTGTGGCCCGCGCCTACCCCGACCGCGACGACCGGACAGAACTGCATCTGATCATGGACAACTACGCCGCCCACAAACACCCCAAGGTCAAAGCCTGGCTGGCCGCGAACCCGCGCATCCACGTCCACTTCACCCCGACGTCCGGATCATGGCTGAACCTCGTCGAGGTCTGGTTCGGGATCATCGAACGCCAAGCCATCCACCGCGGCACCTTCGCCTCCGTCCGCGACCTGATGATCAAGATCCGGACCTTCATCAACGGCTGGAACGACCGCTGCCAACCCTTCACCTGGACCAAGACCGCGGAGCAGATCCTGCATAAAGCGAACCGTCCAACAACTTCAGTTTCGGCCCACTAGGCAGAACGCAGTTCAAAGCTGATCATTGGTGACCAAGCCTGCTCGCATGCCTGTCTTGGGCAACTCTAGTCAACGAGGTTCGCACTGCTCTAGTTGACGTTCGGGGTGGCGTAGCCCTGGCCCATGTCGTGAAAATGGGCGCTCTATTGGCACGAACCACGCAGAGGAGATGGCTTCTCGATTCGGCCGGATTACCGGTCTTTCGCGCTTGAAATCGATGCTGAGGACCAGCGGAGGATAATGGCAAGCGTGGCGCTAGAAGTTCGCGGCTTATCACTGCACGGGTTGCCACGACCCGACCACCTTCGGCTGCGGATGGTTCGCCTCCCAGCAATGCCAGACGCCTCCGGCAGTGCTGTACCAGAGTGGCTTCTGCTCGACCAGTCCTGGGATATCGGCTACGTCGATAGGTAGCCTGTGGTGGCCTCTTGACACGTCGCCTCGTAGACAGCTAACACCCCTGCCGCCGGCTCATCCCTTTTGCCTGGTGGCACAACGGTGGCACAACACAACGCAAAACAACCGCAAGCAACCATGATCAACAAGGCCGCTTCCGCGCTCACAATGCATCAGTCTCCGCACCTTTGTAAGTGATGGCGCTTTTAATCCGCGGGTTGTGGGTTCGAGTCCCACGGGGCCCACCAGCATCGCCCCTGGTCAGGCGCTACTTGGGGAAGGCGATGACCTCGGCCTCGGTTGGGCTGGTGCCCGCCCGGTGCCCGTGCGCAGCATCGAGGCGCTCGGCCACGGCGTCGAGGTCGTCGTTGAAGAGCCCGGCGCAGGTGTCGAGCGTGAGCACGGCCGACTGGTGCCGAACATCCTCTGCACCGCCTTCACGTTGGCTCCCGCGTTCACGGCCAGCGACGCCGCCGTGTGCGTAGCTCGTGCGGCGTGATGCCCCGGTAGCGCGGTGGACGGTCGCCGGGCCGACGGCGGCCAATGCCTCGGCGTCGAGGTCTTCGCCGTTGGTGAGACCATCGAGCCGGGCGCTTGTCATGTTCTCCTCCGGCACGCCCATCTGCCGGGCCGCGTCGTCCAGCCCGAAGACCACCTCTTTCACGGCCACCCGAGAACCGTCACAGCCGGAGACCCTCCCAAAAGGCCACCATAGAGACCGCGCACTGTCACCGGACGCCCTACAAGTGATACAAGCCCAGTAGCTCATGGCGGCGCCCGCGTCGTCCATAAGGTCACTGACGGGCGCGATTTCTCATCTGCGGTCTGGGGCGGAAACACGCTTAAGGCCGCACGGGCCATGACCGCCGACGCTACGGTGAGGCCATGTTGCGCACCGTGGCGATTGGCGTTGGCACCGTCCTCCTCGCGGCCTGTGCCTCGCCGGCTCAGCCCGCGACGCCCTCCCAGGTTACGGCCGACGCCACCGCGCCATCAGCTGCGTCGAGCGGCGGGCCGGGCCGCCTCGTCGACATCGGCCAGGGGCGGACGATGTACCTGGAGTGCAGCGGCACCGGGAGCCCAACGATCGTCCTCGTCAGCGGGCTGGGAGAGCGGGCCGACAACTGGCAGATCACCTCGAGGCCGGAGGACGCCGACCGGGCCGTCTACCAGGAGTCCGCCCGCGTCAGCCGGGTCTGTGCCTATGACCGACCGGGCACCGAGACGACGACCGCCTCGGGTCGTGCAGGCAGCCGGTCGACGCCCGTGCCGCAGCCCACGTCCGGCACGGCGGCCGCGAACGACCTCGCCGCGATGCTCGCCGCCTCAGGCGAGCCGGGTCCGTACGTCCTCGTCGGGCACTCCTACGGAGGCATTGTGATCCGGCTCTACGCCGCGGCTCACCCCAGAAGCGTTGCTGGGCTCGTCTTTGACGACGCGCTCAGCGAGTACCTGCCGACCCGGCTCACGTCAGAGCAGGCGGCCGACCTGGAGAAACTGAACAGTCCCGCAGTGCAGGGTCGGCCGGCCGACGCGGAGTCTGTCGCGTTCGGTGTCATCTTCCCCGAGGTGCGCGCCATTCCGTCCATGCCGACGGTGCCCACCGTCGTGCTGTCCGCCGACCGCAAGGTCATCTCCGCGGAGGACATTGCGTCGGGGAAGCTTCCGCCGTTCGTGACCCAATCGTTCGCCGATGCGCTGTGGTCGGCGCAGCTCGCGGCGCAGGACGCGCTCGCGGCGAAGTTCCCCGGCGCCCGCCACGTCACCGCGACGCACGCCGGCCACTACATCCACGTTGAGCAGCCCAAGCTCGTCGACGACGCCATCGCCGACGTCGTCAGCCAGGTGCGCGCACAGCCCCAGCCGACTGGCTGACCGGCGGGGCTCACGCCGCCCGGTCGACCGCGAAGTGGCAGCGGCATCACGTGAGTAGAGGCCAGCCCCGGGGAGACTTTATGAGCCGCCGTACGGCACCAAACTCGACGGCAAAAAATCGTCGGCGACTTCGCTGCGACCACGTCTCCGTCTGATACAGGAACGTGGGCGTCGCAGCTGGACTTCCGGGCCACCGCAGGGGCGGCGCGGTCGAGCTGGCTGGTTCGATGTTTCAGGCGTCGGCTCAGGCTGCGGACTGTGCGGCTCGGATGATTAGCAGCGCCGCCTTCACCAGGGCCGCGTTGTCCGGAGCAGTCGAGCCGTCCGGCTGTCGCAGGGTGTCCTCCAGCCCGACCCGCGTGGGTAGTCCGAGGTCAGCGGCGTGCCGCAACGCGGCCCAGCAGCTGATGCCCTCGCCGTGCAGCAGCACCGGGATGCGATCACCGACCGTTCCGCGCACGGCGGCCAGCATCTGGTTCGCCAGCTGTACAGTCTCCGGCTCGTCGATTCCATCGGGTAACTCCAGCAGCACCCGTAGACAACGATCTCGAATGGGCGAGGCCGCCCACGCGCCGATGGCGTCGTGATGCCAGAGCCCTGCCTCCACACCGATTCCGCGATCGAGGAGCGCTGCGGCGACCGCCTCAGCGCCGACTTCGTGCCAGTTCACCGAGGCGAAGTTGGGCAGCACCGTCCAGGACCGCACGGCCGCCAGCCGCTCGCCGGGATCCGGCAACGCCCAGGCGCCGGTCGTTACACCCAGCGGCAGCTGCGGCGTGAGTGCCCGGACCGCGGCCAGCACCTCGGCCAGCGGCTCCGCGGACAAGGTGTCGACGCCTACGGAGTCCTTGACGTGCAGATGTAACGCGTCCGCCCCGGCGGCGGCCACCGCCGCCACATCGACGGCGAGATCCGACGCCGCGATCGGCAGCGCTGGATGCTCCTCCGGACCGCGAGGCCCATTGACGCACGCCTGCAGCCGCACCCGATGATCATCACCCATGCCGCTGACAGCGGCAATGAACTAGCGGAGCAGCTTGTCCAGGATGGCGCGTAGCGAGATCACCGACCTCGAGCAACGATTCTTGGCGTCGCGGCCGTCGTCATCGACGGCGTACTCACCGACGCCGGATGGTCACCATGGGCGCTGACCATACGCATGGCCACTGCCATCACGAAAGAGGCGGGAGAGCCTTCCCCGGGTTGAAGATTCCCAGCGGGTCAAGCGTCTGCTTGATTGCGTGCTGCAGCTGGATTGATGCTGGATCGAGTTCGCGACGCATTCCCTCTCGTTTCAGATACCCGACGCCGTGCTCGCCGGTGACCGTTCCGCCCAGCGCGATGGCAGCGTCCAGCATCTCCTCGAAGGCTGATTGGGCCGCGCTGCGAGCCGTCTCATCACCGGGAGGAGTCAACAGCAGTGGATGCAAGTTTCCGTCCCCGGCGTGGGCGATGGTCGCCATGCGTACGCCATACCGCTCAGCGATGGCGACCAGCTCGGCCAACATCGCCGGCACGTGGGATCGAGGAACGCAGATGTCCTCGGTGAGGACGGGGCCCAGCCGTTCCAGGGCTGGATACGCCAACCGCCGGGCCGCGAACAAGGCGTCGGCTTCGGCGGCATCGGTCGACTGGACAGCCCACATCGCGTTGCCCTCTTCGAAGGCGTGCAGGACGGCCTCGGCCTCGGCCAGTCCGGAGTCACCGGGGGTGTCCACGCTGGCCAGGAGCAGTGCCGTCGCTTCCGCCTCGATGCCGAGGTGTTTCCAGTCCTCTACCGCCTGGAGACACTCCCGGTCGAGCAGCTCGAGCGCGGACGGGGTGAGCCCACGGCGGGTCACCGCGGCTACCGCCCGCCCCGCGTCGACCAGGTTGCTGAAGGCGCCGACCACGGTACGCGACGTGCCCCTAAGCGCCGGGCGTAGCCGCAACGTCACCTCCGTGAGAATGCCCAAGCGTGCCTTCGGAGCCGACCATCAGTCCGGCCAGGTCATAGCCGGCACACCCTTGGTCGTCCGCCGACCCAGCCGGACAATCGTGCCGTAACCCGCCGGACCGCCCATCACGGCGCGCATCCCCAGCACGTAGTCCCGGGTGACGCCGTACTTCAGGCAACACAGCCCGCCCGCGTTGGTCGCGACGTTGCCGCCGATGGTCGACCACGGCGCACTGGCCGGATCCGGCGGGTACCAGAGTCCCTGTGCCCGAACGGCCGCCTTGAGGTCGTCGTTGATGACGCCCGGCTGTACGACGCAGACCAGGTTGTCCACGTCGATCTCGACGATCGTGTTCATCTTCGAGACGTCGAGCACGAGGCACCCGTCGACGGCGTTGGCACCTCCCGAGAGGCCGGTGCCGGCGCCACGGGTGACGATCGGCACCCGAAGCTCAGCGCAGATGCGGACCGCCTCGGCCACCTCCGCCTCTGATCGGGCCCGCAGGGCGAGCGCTGCTCGACCGACCGGCGCCCACTCGGCGTCGTCGGAGGAAAGGCTCGCGACAACGTCGGCGTCGGTGATCAGATGCTGCGGGGGGAGGCTCCGGCTAAGGACTTCGGCGAGGGCTGCAGAACCCAAAAGTTGCTCGGGCGTCGCGGTCATGCCCTCACCGCTCGACGCATCGTTGCCGATTCTCGACCGCGTCTGCTCACACCCTCGAGGTGAGGAACGCGTAGCTCTCGGCGATGCCGTCGAAGATGTCGCCCTCGTAGTGGTCGAACTCGATCACCGCGTACGAGATGTCGAGACCGGCCGACAGTACGGCCGCCAGCGGCACGTCGCCCTGACCGGCCGGCTGCTGGTCGGTCGGTAGCTCCCGAGCGCTGAGCCCGGGCCGCATGGGCCCGTCCTTGACGTGCACCGCGATGACCCGGTCTCCGAGCCGCTGCAGCAACGGAACCAGGTCGGCGCCGCCGGCCGTCGCCCAGTAGAGGTCGACTTCGAGGAGAACGGACGGGTCGAGAAGATCGGCGAAAACCTCCAGGGCCGGACGGCCGTCGATCTGGGTGGTGAGCTCGTGATCGTGGTTGTGGTAGCCGACCCGCAGTCCGAAGTCGTCGGCCTGGGCGGCGCGGGCGTTGAGTCGATCGGCGTTGCGCTGCACGTCCGCCGAGGTCGCCCAGCGGTCCGGGGCGACGAACGGGTCGATGACGACCTGGACCCCCAACGTCTTCGCGGCGGCGAAGGTCTCCTCGGCGGGCGGCACGGTCAGCAGGCCGTCGGGCGTCGCCACGCCCTCGTCCTCGATCAGGATCGCGTGCGCGGTGGGCGACCAGGCCGTACCGGTCGAACGACGCCTTCAACTCATCCGCGCGGCGGACGAAGTCGAACGCCTCGACGGTTCGCAGACCGATCTCGGCGAGCCGGCCGAGCGAACCGTCGAGATCGGCGTCGAGGGCCTCGTGGATGCTGTAGAGCTGGATCGAGATCTTCGGGCTGGGCATGACTACTCCTTTGTGGTGATGCTGGGACCATCTCCCAGTCAAGCGCAGTAGGTGGCGGCGAGGGTCGTCAGGGCCCGGGTGACGTGCTGGAGGGACTCCAGATCGACCCACTCGGTGGCGGCGTGAGCACCGCCACCTTTGACAGCGAACAGCACGGTGTCGATGCCGGCGTCGGACAGCAGTACGCCGTCGGTCCAGAACGCTTCACCGCGGATCGGCACCTGCCCGCCGGTTATCTCAGCGATGGCCCGCGACGCGGCCGCCACGATCGGTGAGTCGTCAAGGGTGGCGATGACAAGATCGAGGGGATCGTCGTCGTAGCCAGCCAGACTGACGGTGTCGAGATGCCCGTTCAGCATGAGTGACCTGCCGCCGCCGGTGCCCTCCGCCACCGCGAGAACGGACGGCTTCCCCGGTTGCTGTTCCAGCCGCTGGATCCGGAAACCGCGAGGCTCGAGCCAGCCGGTGACCAGGTCGGCGATCGCGGACTCCCCGCCGCCGGAAGCCAGGTCGGGGTTGCTCGAGTCGATCCTGATCAGGTCGCGGGTCAACTCGACCACGTCATCGGTGCCCCGTCTCATGCGGCCGCCTTTTCATCGGGAAGCGGGTTGGCCGCCGGCCCCTCGGTGTTGATCAAGACGACGGTCGCCGTCGGGTCGATGCCCAGATCCGTACGGCGTTGGTCGTCGCCGAGGGCAGCCTCAGCGCCCGCCAGAGCGGCCGCACCGCACGGGCCGGCGTCCACGCCCTGGCCCCGCAAGACGCCGGCAGCTGACCTGGCGTCGGCCTCGCTGACCGCGACACCGGCATCGAGACCTGCGCGGATCACCGGCCAGGCGATCTCGGACACCGAGCCACAGTTCAGTCCGGCCATGATCGTCGGAGCCGAGGTGTCGACGTGCACCGGCTCTCCGGCGGCGAGTGACCGGGTCACACAGGCCGCGGTGACTGGCTCGACGGCCAGCACGGCCGGCCTGGTCGCGAGTTCCGGCGCGCGGTAGTGCTGCAATGCCGCCTGCAGGAGCGATCCGACTCCGGTGGGCACCACCACCAGACTCACCGGCGCGGACATCTGGTCATCGATCTCGGCGAACAACGTGGCGTAACCGTTCACGATCTGCCGCGGGATCTCCTCATACCCCGGCCAGGACGTGTCCTGCACCAGCACCTGATCGGGCTGATCGCGGCACGAGGCTGCCGCCACCATCACCGCCGCGTCGTAGGACAGGCCGGTGGACACCACCTCGGCACCCTCGGCCGCAATCGCCTGCACCGCAGCGGGACTGATGATCGCCGGGGTGTAGATCCGAGCCCGTGCCCCCAAGAGCCGCGCCATCCGCGCCACCGCCCGGCCGTGATTGCCGTCGGTCGCCGCCACCAACGTGATCGGACCGCCCGGTACCGCACGGGCGGCGGTGTCCTGAAGTGCGGACAGTGAGTCGGCCGGCGGCAGTCCGGCGAGGCTCCGGACCGCGACGTTGACCGCCCATGAAGCACCGAGGACCTTGAAGGCCGCCAGATCCATTCGGTAGGACTCGTCCTTGACCCGGCACTCGGCCACGCCGAGCCGCTCGGCCAATGCCGGTACCCGAATCAGCGGTGTGGGCACGTAGTTCGGCAACGACGCATGGAAGCCCCTCGCCGGCGAGGTGACTCTCGGCGCGGTCCACGACCGTGCCCCCGGCCGGCTGACCCACGTCTGCGTTCCGGTCTCCGCCACGAACCTGACTTTAAGGCCGCGCTGCTAAGTCAAGCGTTCACTCCGGCGATCTCTCGACTACCAGAGAAGCGCCGGAAGCTAACGACGGTTTCTGCACCCGACGGGCCGTCGAGGCCGTGCTTCGCGCAGCCGCTAGCCTCACCTATGGTGGTCGTCGCGTTCGTCGCGCCGTATCTGCTGGAGGCGACGACGCGGTTCGCTGTGGCCGCCGCCCGGCTGCCGGACGTCCGCCTCGGCCTGGTCACCACCGAACCGCTCGAGAACGTGCCGCCGCCGTTGCGCGAGGCGCTGGCCGGTCACTGGCGGGTGCCCGATGCGCTCGACCCGCAGCAGATCGCCGACGCCGTTCGTGGCTTGAGCGGTCAGCTCGGCCGACGTCGAGCGGCTGGTCGGCGCCCTGGAACAGCTGCAGGTGCCGCTCGCTCAGGTCCGCGGCGAGCTCGGGATCGACGGCATGGACGAGCAGACCGCCCACAACGTCCGGGACAAGTCGCGGATGAAGTCGGTGCTCCGAGCCGCCGGCGTGCCCTGTGCCCGGCACCAACTGGTGACCCGAACCGAGGAGGCCACCGCCTTCCTCGCCGAGGTCGGGTTGCCGCTGGTCGCCAAGCCGCCGTCCGGCGCCGGCGCGCAGGCCACCTACCGGCTCGACACCGAGCAGGATTTCGCGTCCTGGCTCCGGTCCGCCCAGGCCGACCCGGCCGAGATCTGGCTGCTCGAGGAGTACCTCACCGGCCGCGAGCACTCCCTCGACAGCGCCACTCGTCGACGGCCAGACCCTGTGGTCGTCGATCTCGGACTACGAACCGGCCCCGCTGGACGTGCTGCGGAACCCCTGGATCCAGTGGACGTCGTGCTGCCGCGCGAGCTCGGCGGGGCCGAGTACGAGGCGATCCGCGACGTCGGTCCGGCCGCGCTGCGGGCCCTCGGCATCGAGACGGCGTTCAGCCATATGGAGTGGTTCGAGCGGCCCGACGGCTCGGTGGCGGTCTCCGAGGTCGGCGCCCGGCCACCCGGCGCCCAGATCTCGTCCATGATCGGCTTCGCCTACGACTTCGACTTCCACCGGGCCTGGGCCGACCTGGTGATCAACTCCACGTTCACCGCCGGTCGAGCGGGTCTTCGCGGTCGGCACGGTCTACCTGCGCGGCCAGGGCCGCGGCCGGGTGCGGGCCGTGCACGGCGTTGATCGAGCTCCGCTCCGAGCTGGGCCCGTTGCTCGTCGACGCCCGCTGGCCGCACCCGGGACAGCCCGCCGCCAGCTCGTACGAGGGTGAGGGCTTCGTGACCGTACGGCATCCCGAGACGGCGGTCGTCCGCGCGGCGCTCGACCGCATCCGGAGCGGCGTTCGGGTCGAGCTGGTGGAGGACGAGTGAGGGCGCCGCATGAACGTGATCATGATCTCGCCGGGCTTCCCGCTGGAGATGGCCTACTTCACCCGCGCCCTGGCCCAGACCGGCGCCACCGTCATCGGGGTCGGCGACCAGCCGGTGTACGCGCTGCCGGCCGAGGCCCGCGACGCGCTGGCCCACTACGAGCACGTGTCGCTGGCCGACGAAGGCGCGGTGCTGGCCGCACTGCGGCGGCTTGTCCCGGCACGTGTCGTTCGACCAGGTCGAGTGCCTGTGGGAGCCGTACATGGTGCTGGCCGCGCGCATCCGGGAGGTGTTCGGACTGCCGGGGCTGACCGTGGAGCAGACGCTGCCGTTCCGGGACAAGGAGCTCATGAAGCAGGTGCTCGACGCGGCGGGCATCCGGACGCCGCGGCACGCCAGCAGCGCCACCGTGGCCGGCATCTACGACGCCGCCGAACGGATCGGCTACCCGTTGATCATCAAGCCGCTCAGCGGCGCCGGCTCGGCCGACACCTTCCGGGTGGACGATCTGGCCGAGCTCACCGAGGTGCTGCCGATGATCAAGCACGTCGAGGTGGTGAGCATCGAGGAGTTCATCGAGGCGGAGGAGTTCACCTACGACACCGTCTGCGGGGCCGGCGATCATCCTGCACGAGAACATCAGCTGGTACCGGCCGCGCCCGCTGCAGGCCCGCAGTCACGAGTGGATCAGTCCGCAGACCGTCGTGCTCCGCGACATCGACGGCGATCAACTGGCCGGCGGCCAGGCGATGGGTCGCGATGTGCTGCGTACGTTGGGTTTCCGGTCCGGATTCACCCACATGGAGTGGTACCGCAAGGACGACGGTGAGGTGGTGTTCGGCGAGATCGGCGCCCGTCCGCCGGGCGCCCGCACCGTCGACGTGATGAACTACGCCACCGACGGCGACCTGTTCCGGATGTGGGCCGAGGCGGTGGTCCACGGGGAGGCGGCGCCGCTGGAGCGCCGCTTCAACGCCGCCAACCTCTTCAAGCGCGCCGAGGGCTCGGGGCACATCACGCGGATCGAGGGGCTCGACCGGCTGCTGGCCGACTACGGCGACCGGGTCTGCGTGGTCGACCTGCTGCCGATCGGCGCCCATCGCCGCGACTGGCGGGCCACCCTGCTGTCCGACGGCATGGTCATCGTCCGGCATCCCGAACTCGACGGCCTGCTCGAGATGGCCGACCGGTTCGGCACCGACCTGCGGATGTACGCCTCCTAGCGGCGTGAGGCCGGTGGCTGCCGGATCACAACCTTCACGGCGTTCGTCGGGTGTGACGGTAGGGCCCCTTCGAGGCGCCATGGCACGGCCCCAACGTCCCACTCAGATCTCCGCAGATTGACCATCCGACCTCTCGGTCAGGCGCGCGGTCATGGGGTCGCGCTAGCGCTGGGCTCGGGCGCTGCTCTCGCAGCCGCGCCGTTGCCGTCAGCCGCGGCCTGCGGCCACGGCTCCTCGGCCGGTGCGAAGGCGTGGCTGCCGAAGTACTCGGCCACCTTGCGCAGGTTCTCCAACGAGTGGCAGAACAGGATGTAGCGCTTGCGCTTGCCGAACACTCTGCGGGGGGCCGAACTTCGGCATCCGGAAGTCGAACTGCATGTTGCTCTGCTTTGCGATCACGCCGATCGAGCGCGGGCTGTAGTACGACACGTGACCTCGGACGGTAGAGGTAGGAGTGCCGATCCGGGTGCCCGCCGTCGTAGATGTTCGTGGAGCAGACCAGCAGACCGTCCGGTGTGAGCAGGTCGAACAGCCGGGGAAACTCGGTCCTGGGGTCGGTAAAGTGCTCGACGACCTCGCAGGCGATGATCAGGTCGAAGCGCTGGTCCGTGCCCTTGGTGATGTTGATGAAGTCGGCCTCGCCGCGCAGGTCGACGACGTCGCTCATGATGACCTTGTTGACCGAGGGGAGCTTGGCGATGTGCCGGTAGTCCAGGCTGCGGCCGGCGCCGAAGACCATGACGCTCAACCGTTTTCGCTTCAGGATTTCCGCGCCCATCTTCGCCATGTGGAACTCTCGGCCCCGGTGGTCATCGGTGCCGACCCGGGGGGTGAGCGCGAACTTGTCCAGCGACTGGAACTTCGTGTAGTCGACGGTGTTCTCCGCGTTGGAGACGTAGCGACAGCGTCCGCAGATGCGCACGTCGTAGTGCCGCGTCGGCCGTTCGATGTCGTACACCTTGAGGTTGGGCGATCCGCAGATCAGGCAGCGGGACCGGTCCAGCGCGCTCAGCGGGCGGTGGCGCCGTGCCTGGCGGGCGACGGCGCTCGGGGTGGGCGGCAGGCGCTTGATCCGGCCCTTGATCCGAAGCAGCACGGCACGGCCGGCCCATCTCGGGTCCTTCAGTGCGCGCGACACCTGGTCCTTGCGAATCACGAAACCACCCACCTGTCGGAATCTCAGCCTGTTCGGGTTCACGTCACTGCCTTGTCGCCCACCGTAGAGGAGCGGGCGGCACTGTCGGATCTGGCGGCCGCTCGGTGTGCCCGGTGAGCTCCCGCAGCCCGGCTGCGACGATGGCGCCATGATGGATCACTTCGGCATTCAGTGCGCCGACCTGGCGGCCAGCGCGGAGTTCTACGACCGGGTCCTGGCCCCGCTGGGCGGTCAGCGGCTGATGGACTTCGGCGTCGCCATCGGGTACGGCGTGCCGCCGTTCCCGGACTTCTGGATCGGCCGCTTCGACTCCGGCGAGGGCTTCCGCGAGTCGCACATCGCCTTCACCGCTCCCAACCGGGACGCGGTGCGGGCCTTCCTCGCCGCGGCCACCGACCTGGGCGCGGAGGTGCTGCACGACGTGCGGCTCTGGCCGGAGTACCACGAGCACTACTACGGCGCGTTCGTGCGCGATCCGGACGGCAACAACGTCGAGGCCGTCTGCCACCAACCCGAGGGCTGACTCGGACCGATCGGATTCGGATCAGGCGAAGTCGGCGGCGGAGAACGGGCGCGGCTCGACCAGCACCATCCAGTTGCCGGAGTTGTCGCGGCAGACGGCCTCGACGCCGTACGGGCGCTCGGCCGGCGGCTGGATGAACTCCACGCCGCGGGCCGAGAGCTCAGCGTAGGTCGCCTGACAGTCGTCGACGTTCATCCCGAGGCTGTGCATGGTGCCCTCGTCCAGAGCCCGATTGATCGCCGCCACCATCTCCGGCGGGTGCGGCGGTCCGGGAACGGCCAGCTGGATCTGCAGCTCCGGCTGGGATGGGTGGACGACTGTGCACCAGCGATAGCCGTCGCCGAGGGTGATGTCGTCCCTGGGCTGAAAACCGAGCACGTCGGTGTAGAAGGCCCGCGAGGCATCGACGTCCTTCACGAACACGCTGGCGATGGACACGTTGGTGATCATGACCGCAGCCTAGGAGCGGCCCGAGGGCTCTGGCTTCTCCTGGCTTGCGGATCTTTCCGCCAAACCCCACATGAAGACGAAGCACCCCGGGATGTGCGGCGCGCCGGAGGCGTAGCGCCGTTGGAACTCCCGCGGCGTCTCGCCGACCAGGCGCGGAACCGACTGCTGAACGATCCGAGACTGGAGAAACCGACCGCCAGACAGACCTCGGTCACGGTCAGGTTGGTCGCCCGCAGCAGGTCCTGGGCCCGCTCCAGTCGGCGCTGGGACAGATAGGCCGCCGGCGTCAGTCCGTACGTGGCGGCGAACAGTCGCGAGAAGTGGTATTTGCTGAGCCCCGCGACCGCCGCCAGGGCGGCCAGGTCGAGCGGCTCCGCGTAGTGCCGGTCGGCGTGATCCCGGGCCCGGCGCAGGTCGACCAGGACGTCGTCCGGCGCCCGGAACCGCGCGGCCCCGGCCTTGTCGCGTCTGGTGACCCGCGTCGCCGAATCGGACATCGACGCCAGTCTGCCCGGAGCGCGACAGAGAAGCTCGATCGCGAGCTACCAGAGCGCCCGGTGATCCTCCATGACCCCGTACCCCTCGGCCAGCTCCAACCCGCCCGGCAGCGTCCCGGAGAAGGTGCCGAAGGGCTGGCGATAGGCGGACCGCAGGATGAAGAAATCGATCTTGGTCGCCCGCTCGGACTCCTGTGCGAAGCGGAGCTGGTGGCCGTCGTCGAAGGTGATCGAGCCGAGATCGTGGGCGATGGTGACCAGCCCAGTGGGCTGGGCCCGGCCCTCGACCCACAGCGTGTTCTCGATGTGCGGGAGCGTGTCGTTGAGTCCCACGATGGTGCTCCAGAGTGCGCCTCGACCGTCGGTCAGGCGCCCCGATCCACCGGACCACCACCAGTGGGTCAGCCGCGGGTGATAGCCGTCGTTGTCGTCGATCATGGCCATCCCGTCGACCGTGATCTCCCGACCGCCGATCGTCACCGTGCCGTACGCACGGGCCACGGCCTTGCGGGTCCACGTCCAGGCGCGACCGATGGGGGTGACCACCTCGAACGCGCTCCCGGCCGACTCCTCCAGCCGCACCTCGATCGTCGTGCCGCGGTCGGCGACCCGCACCTGGTCTCCCTCGACGTGCACCCGTCCCGACCACAGTCGCGAGTGTTCGGTCAACACGCCGCTCGCCCGCTCCCACACGCCCCAGAACTCCTGGGCCAGCGGACCGACGCGCACCTGGGCGGCGCAGATCAACACCGACGGGCTCCAGATCCCGACGTAACGCCACTGCTTGCGCAATCTCCAGCCTCGCACCATCGGAGCGCGAGCCGGTGGCAGCGGGATCGTTGTGGGACGTTCGGAGCCGTCTCCCGCGGTAGGCGAGTTGGGCGGTCGGCGCGGCACGGGCCATGGGAGGCATCATGCCCACGGCGTGCGGCATCTGGAACCGGCGACCCCACCCACCGTCGATCCGTTAGGCTCAGCGCCACTGTCTCCTAGTGATCACCTGCAAGATCCATGGCGCGCCGGGAAGTCTGGTCGGCCCTTCGCCCGCAGGCCAGCGGGTACGTCCTCGACGTCGACGAAAAGGCTGTCCGATGATCTTCCCTCGCGACGTCGGCGATCACCTCGTGCGCCCACGTCGGCGGCGTAGCCTGGCTGGGTGCACGCCGAGCAGATGGCCGAGCAGATGCCGCTGGTCGCCCTGGACTCCAACGCGCTCGAGGCCGCTCGGCTGCTGGCCGAGCGTCGGCTGCCGGCTCTGGTGGTCACCAACGCCGACGGCTCTCCGCATTCGGTGCTGCCCGCCTCCCAGGTGGTCCGCTTCCTGGTCCCCAGTTACGTCCAGGACGATCCGTCGCTGGCGCGGGTCATGAACGAATCGATGGCGGATCGAGCGGGCGACAAGCTGGGCAGCAAGACCGTACGGGATCTGCTGCCGAGCGAGCCGCGCGAGCTGCCCGCCGTCAACCACGACGACACCATCATCGAGGTGGCGGCCATCATGGCGCGGTTGCGGTCGCCGCTGGCCGCGGTGATGCGGGACAACCGGCTGATCGGTGTGATCAGCGCGTCCCGACTGCTGGAGTTGGCGCTCGGCCACTGAGCCTCGGGTTTCGCGGCCAGGTCGCAGCGAGTCGTCGACCGGGGCCACACCGTGACCGCCGGGCTTGCGATCGTCGTCTTCGTCGTCGCCTACGTCCTGATCGCCACCGAACGGGTCCCGAAGACGATCACGGCGCTCGCCGGGGCCGGCGTCATCGTCGGGCTGGGGGTGACGACGTCGGACGACGCCTTCTACTCCGCCGAGACCGGCATCGACTGGGACGTCATCTTCCTGCTGCTGGGCATGATGATCATCGTCGGGGTGCTGCGCCGGACCGGCATCTTCGAATTCGTGGCCATCTGGGCGGCCAAGCGCGCCAAGGGCTCGCCGCTGCGCGTGATGATCTTGCTGGTGCTGATCACCGCCGTCGCCTCGGCTTTTCTGGACAACGTGACCACGGTGCTGCTCGTGGCCCCGGTGACCTTGCTGGTGTGTGATCGGCTCGCGATCTCGCCGGTGCCGTACCTGATCGCTGAGGTGATCGCCTCGAACCTGGGTGGGGCGGCCACGTTGATCGGCGACCCGCCGAACATCATCATCGCCAGCCGTTCGGGACTGACCTTCAACGACTTCCTGATCAATATGGCGCCCATGGCGGCGCTGGCCCTCGGCGTGTTCGTCGCCATGATCCCGGTGCTGTTCCGCGGGTCGTTCACCGCCGACCCGGAACGCGTGGCCGACGTGATGGCGCTCAACGAGCGGGAGGCGATCAAGGACCGGCGGCTGTTGATCATCTGCGGCGCCGTTCTGGCGGCGGTGTTCATCGGCTTCATCGGCCACACGGCGTTCCACGTCGAGCCGTCGGTGGTGGCCCTGCTGGGTGCGGGCGTGCTGGTGCTGCTGTCCGGCAGCCGGCCGCGCGACTTCATGCCCAGCGTGGAGTGGGAGACGCTGCTCTTCTTCGCCGGGCTGTTCATCATGATCGGGGCGCTGGTGCAGACGGGGGTGATCGGTCAACTGGCCGAGGTTGCCGCCCGCGCCACCGGTGGCGACGCCCTGACCGCGACCATGCTGATCTTGTTCGTCTCGGCCCTGCTCAGCGGGGTCATCGACAACATCCCGTACGTCGCGGCGATGAGCCCGATCGTGCTCGCAACTGACCGAGGGCATCGCCGATCCGGTCCAGGCCAATGCGTTGTGGTGGTCGCTGGCGATCGGGGCCGACTTCGGCGGCAATCTGACCGCGATCGGCGCCAGCGCCAACGTGGTCGTTCTCGGTATCGCGAAGCGGTCCGGCTACCCGATCTCGTTCTGGGAGTTCACCCGGAAGGGGGCCGTCGTCACCGTCGTCACCATCCTGCTCGCGGCCCCGTACCTGTGGTTGCGCTACTTCGTGGTGCCGGGCTGATTGACCGGCGCGAAAGCGGTACGTACTACGACATGCCGAAGACTCCGATGCCCGACTCGGTCCGGACGTTTCTGGCCGAGCCGCACCCCGCCGTGATCGCCAGCGTCCGGCCGGACGGTCAACCGGTGAGCGTGGCGACCTGGTATCTGATGGAGGGCGACGAGGTGCTCGTCAACATGGACGCCCGCCGTCGCCGCATCGAATACCTGCGCGCCGACCCGCGGGTCAGCCTGACCGTGCTCGACGGCGCCGACTGGTACACCCACGTCAGCCTGCAGGGTGAGATCGTGCGCTGGCGCGACGACGAGGGGTTGGCCGACATCGACCGGTTGTCCCGGCACTACCGCGGCGCCGAGTACCCGACCAGGGACCGGCCGCGGGTCAGTGCCTGGGTCGCCGTCGACCGCTGGCACGGGTGGGGCCGTCTGCGCGACTAGCCGGCTCCGCTACTCCAGCCACTCGGTGACGAACTCCGGGTTGGCGTGGATGTGCACGGCCTCGTATCCGTCGGGGCCCGTCGCGAACTTGTGCGGGGTGAAGGCGGGCACGACCAGGACCTGTCCGGCGTGCGCCTCGAACTCCTCGGCGGCGACGGTGAAGGTCGCGGAACCGCGCCGGATGAGGAACGTCTCGGCGTACGGGTGCTGGTGCAGGCGTGGTCCCACACCGGCCTGGCTGGTGGACTCCAGGATGATCGAGACGTTCGCACCGCCCGGCAACCGCTCGTAGTTCTCGGTCCAGTCCTCACCGTCGTCGCGGCCGTCGGCCCGGTCGAGCACGAAGCCGTCCGATCAGGACCCTGCGGCAGGTAGCGCACCATCAGTACGCCGTCGATCGCGGCGATCGCCTTGATCACCGCGTCCGGCACGGCGCTGTCCACATCGACCAGGGTGTAGGCCAGATCACCGCGGGACTTGTTGGTCATGGTGGCGATGTTGAGCCCGGCCACGGCCATCTCGTGGGAGATGCCGCCCACCATGTTCGGCACGTTGGCGTTGGCGATCGCCACCCGGAAGGGCGCCTCGCGCGGCAGCTCGACGTTGGGAAAGTTCACCGAGTTGCGGATGGTCCCGTTGACCAGATAGTCGCGGAGTTGATCGGCCACCATCACCGCGCAGTTCTCCTCGGCCTCCCGGGTCGACGCACCCAGATGCGGCAGCAGGACCACGCCCGGGTGCCCGGTCAGGTGCGATCCGGGGAAGTCGCAGACGTAGCGGGCCAGCTGGCCCGCGTCGAGCGCCGCCAGGACGGCGGCCTCGTCGACCACGCCGCCGCGGGAGAAGTTGAGCAGGACCGCGCCTTGCTTCAGCTGGGCGACGCCGGCCGGCGTCGATCATGCCGCGGGTCGCATCGATCAGCGGCACGTGCAGGGTGAGGAACTCGCTGTGCTTGAGCACCGCCCCCAGATTGTCGGCCTTTCTGACCGACGACGGCAGGCTCCAGGCCGACTCCACGGTGATCTCCGGGTCGTAGCCGATCACGTCCATGCCCAGCTTGATGGCGACGTCGGCCACCAGGCAGCCGACCTTGCCGAGACCGACGACGCCGAGGGTGTGGCCCGCGAGCTCGTAGCCGGCGAAGGCCTTCTTGCCGGCCTCCACCTTCGTGTCCAGCTCCGGGTCGTCGGCGGCGAGGCCGTCGACGAACTTCAGGGCCCCGTCGAGGTTGCGCGCCGCCAGCAGCATGCCGGCCAGCACCAACTCCTTGACGGCGTTGGCGTTGGCGCCCGGAGCGTTGAAGACCGGCACACCGCGCGCCGACATCGCCGCGACCGGGATGTTGTTGACCCCGGAGCCGGCCCGACCGATGGCGAGCACCGACGAGGGGATCTCCCGATCGTGGAGATCGGCGGATCGCACCAGCAGGGCGTGCGGCTCCCCGGCGTCGGCGGAGACCACGAACTGATCCCACGGGAGCCGCTTGCAGCCCGCCGGCCGAGATGTGGTTGAGGACCTGAATCCGGAACTTCTCGGTCACGCTCAGCCCTTCGCCTGCTCGAACTCGCAAGGTAGGCGATCAGCGCCTGGACGCCCTCGATCGGCATCGCGTTGTAGAGCGACGCACGCATGCCGCCGACCGACCGGTGACCCTTCAGCTGGACCAGCCCGCGCTCGGTCGCGCCGGTCAGGAACTCGGCGTCGAGGGCGGAGTCGGCCAGGGTGAATGGCACGTTCATCCTCGACCGGTCCGGCACGGCCACCGGGTTGGCGTAGAAGTCGGAGCCGTCCAAGAACCCGTACAGCAACTCGGCCTTGGCCCGGTTCCGCTCCTCGGCCGCCGCCACCCCGCCCAACTCGAGCAGGTGCGCGAACACCAGGCCGGCGATGTAGACGGCGTACGTCGGCGGGGTGTTGTACGCCGATCCCGCCTTGGCGTGGGTCGCGTAGTCGAGCATCGCGCGGCACGCTGGCCGACTCCAGCCCGAGCAGGTCCTCCCGGATGATCACGATCGTCAGGCCGGCGGGACCGATGTTCTTCTGCGCACCGGCGTAGAGCACGCCGAACCGGGACACGTCGAGCGGCCGGGACAAGATGGTCGACGACACGTCGCTGACCAGCGGCACGTCACCGGTGTCGGGCACCCAGGAGAACTCGACGCCGCCGATCGTCTCGTTGGCCGTGTAGTGCACGTACGCGGCGTCCGAGCTCAACTGCCACGTGCTCCTGCGGCGGCACGTAGGTGAAGTTCTCGTCCTCGGACGCTGGCCGCGACGTTGACCGCCGTGAAGCCGCGGGCCGCCTTGATCGCCTTCTTCGACCACTCGCCGGTGTTGACGTAGTCGGCCACCGGCTTGCCGCGAAGCAGGTTCATCGGCACCATCTCGAACTGCAGCGAGGCGCCGCCCTGGAGGAACAGCACCCGGTAGTTGTCGGGGACGCCCAGCAGGGTCCGCAGATCGGCCTCGGCCGCCTCGGCGATGGCCATGAACTCCGGCCCGCGGTGGCTCATCTCCATCACCGACTGGCCCGAGCCGTGCCAGTCCAGCATCTCCTCGGCGGCCCGGCGCAGCACCGGTTCGGGGAGGACGGCCGGACCGGCGCTGAAGTTGAAGACGCGTGCCATGAGCAAGTTCCTGACGAGACGGGAAAGTTGACCAGCGAGGAGACTCCTTCGCGGGCCCAATCCGATTCGCCGTTGCACCGAACTTCCGGTAGACCTTCGCGCGAAATCCGCGGATCGAACAGAACGGTTTGTTGCGGTACGTTGTAAGAGCGGCAGTTTACGTCGGAGACTGCCGTCGGGCCGGTCGGCAGCCGCCGACGGGACGCGCAGGCGAAGAGCAGAGGAGGTCGTCATGAACGAAGCCTGATCGGGGTCATCATCGGTGTTCTGGTGATCATCATCTTGGTGATCGTGATCATGCGCCTGGTCTGAGCTGGAGTACTCCGCAGTCGATCGGGGGCCGGGGGCGGAACGCCGACCGGGGCAGGTTGAGCCCCCGCCGTGCCCGCAGCCGGCTTCGGCGGGGCAGTCGGGTGGCGTAGCGGGCGACGGCGGCGCGCGGGAGCACCAGGTCGGCAGCGGTCAGCTGGCGGCAACCGAGCAGGTCACGCAGCAGAGCGGCGAGCAACCCGAACGGCGGATTCGCGACGACCCGTACGGGCCGGCTCGGCCACCGGAAGCTGCGAATGTCCATGGTCAAGACGACCGCATCCTCCTCGGCGAGTCGAGCCCGAAGGACAGCCGCCCGCTGCTCGTGCAACTCGACCGCGATCACCCGGGCGCCGGCTCGCAGCAGCGGATCGGTCAGCGCCCCACGGCCGGCGCCGACATCGACGACGAGTTCTCCCGGCCGAACATCGGCGGCCTCGACGATGCGGTCGGCCCAGTCAGGCTCCAGTCGGTGCCAGCCCCACGGCGTTCGCGCGGGCCGTTCCTGCCCGGCCACGGCGGACCATCGCGCACATACTCATCGCGGAGAACCTATCCACCGGGCCAGTGGGGCGACAACTGCTTTTCCGGCCTAAGTACTTGACCTTCGGCCGACGAGGGCGTAACGCTGTTTGGCAAGCAATCTCGCCGTGTCGCTGCGAGGGATCTGCAGGCCCGGGAGCCAGCCAGCCGTGCGCTGGCTCGCAGGTGGTCCCAGGACCGACTCCGAGGTGGGTGCAGGCGTGAGGTAGACCGACCCCGACGCCATTTGGCGTGTCCTCTTTATGACATGTCATATACCGGACACGCGTACGGCGTGACGCGGATGCGATTTCGCTAGGTAAGTTTCCTTCATAACGTCAGGGGTTCGTCGTCGCGCCTGGGAACGCGCCGAGGACAAAGAGAGGAATGTCATGCATCGAACGTCCACGCGGCGTCGGTGGGCACAGCGGTTGGGGACGGCCGTGCTCGCTGGCGTCGTATCTGCCGGAGTACTGGCCGCCGTGCCAGCTCACGCCTCCGGCAAGGCCCGCTCCGACGACGGACGGTACGACGTCAAGAACATCGGCTCGGTCTCGGCGGTCAGGCGAACGGACTGGCCAACGGCCTCGCGAACGGTCTGGCCAACGGATTGGCCAACGGACTCGGCCAACGGCCTGTAGGCCACACCGCAGCGTCGCGAAGACAACACTTCCTGGTCAGGCAGGGCGACACCAGAAGACTTCCGCAAGGAAGCCGGGATGACCTGACGGTCCCGGGGTGTACCGGTGATGTGAGCACCGGCTGACACCGAACCTCTGTGCTGAGCTTTCCCCGAGGCCAGCACAGAACCTCCCCCTGGGCGACGCCCGCGGTCCTTCCCCTGGACCGCGGGCGTGGCTCCTTCGTGCCCCTGATCGCGCGAGCAGCTCCTGGGTAGCTGCGAGCAGTCTCTGAAAGATACCTTCAGGCGCCAATGGGTGGCTCGGCGCGCAGCAGGGTTGCCTCCGCACGGCGGACTCGAGGTCGGAGCGCGGGACCGGGGATCGCAGGGCGTCCGATCGGACGAGGGCCGCACCGAGTTGCAGTCGGGTCGTCACGCCGAGCTCGTCCATCAGCTCCGAGATCCAGCGCCGCACCGAGCGCACGTTGATGCCGAGCTGGCTGGCGATGGCACTGTCGGTCGAACCGGTCATCAGCAGGGAGATCAGCATCTGCCGGCGCGGGTCGGTGTCGGAGAAGCCCGAGGTGATGATCGGCACCGACGCGTCCCACACCGCCTCGAACAACCACTGCAGCGCCTCGACGAGCTGTGGGTGGCGGACCACGGAGGCCCGCAACTCATGCCCGGGGGCGTAGGAGCGCATCGACGGGATCAGGGCGACCTGCCGGTCGATCACGAACATCTTCATCGGTACGGGTGCGGTGCGCGACTGCTCCCCCCGGGCCGCGAACAGCGCCAACTCCGACAGCCGATCGGCGTCGAAGCCGGGATGGTAGATGCACCGCAGGCTCAGTCCGCGCTCCAGGGCCTGCCACTCCGGGGAGGCGGCCCGCAGCGTCTCAGGGGTGGCGTTGGGGCGGGCCTGCACGTACGGCGGCTTGTCGAACGTGCAGATCTCCTTCTTCGCGTCGTCGCAGATGTCGTTGCGCGCCTCGAGGATGGCCTCCCGGCCCACCAGGACCGTGATGTTGTCGTGCTGCTTGGTCTGGGCGGGGGCCAGCAGCCGGTTCTGCAGCGACTCGGCCGCGACGCTCGCCGAGTCCAGTTCGGACAACCGTTGAGCGCGCAGCGAGTGCACCACGTCCAGGAGCGGCAGCGCCTGCCAGCGCCCATCGACCGTCTCGCTGGCCAGTCCGAGGTCGCGCAGCGACTCCAGCAGGGTGCGCGAGCTTGACCACGTCGAAACCGGCGGAACTGCGGCGCCAGTTCGCCGACGCTGGCGTTCTCGGTGCGGGCGAGCAGGACGTAGGCGGCCTCGGCGTCGGCGCTGATGCCCAGGGGCTGAAGCATGCCCACCTCCAAACTCCGGTCCCCGCGCACCGGGTGGCAGTCCGCTGAGCGTCCCGACCTGATACGGATACGCTGAGGCCACCGACCCAGCGTCTCCACTCGCGGGACGATTTTCTCACACCGAGCAGAGGAGAGTTCCCAGATGGCTGAACTCGGCGCAGATCGGTGTCACCGGCCTGGCCGTCATGGGCCGCAACCTGGCCCGGAACTTCGCCCGGCACGGGCATCGGGTGGCGATCCACAACCGCACCTACGCCAAGACCGAGTCTCTGCTGACCGAGGCCGGCGACGAGGGCGACTTCGTGCCGTCGGAGTCGATGGCGGACTTCGTCGCATCGCTGGAGCGCCCGCGCCGGGTGTTGATCATGGTCAAGGCCGGGCCCGCCACCGACGCGGTGATCGAGGAGCTGGTGCCGCTGCTCGAGGACGGCGACATCATCATCGACGCCGGCAACGCCCACTTCCCCGACACGATCCGCCGCGAGAACGACCTGAGGGAGAAGGGCCTGCACTTCGTCGGCACGCGGCGTCTCCGGCGGCGAGGAGGGCGCGCTGAACGGACCGTCGATCATGCCCGGCGGCTCGCGGGAGTCCTACGAGTCGCTCGGACCGCTGCTGGAGTCGATCTCGGCCAAGGTCGACGGCACTCCGTGCTGCACCTACGTCGGGTCCCGACGGCGCCGGCCACTTCGTGAAGATGGTGCACAACGGCATCGAGTACGCCGACATGCAGCTGATCGCCGAGGCCTACGACCTGATCCGACAGGGGACCGGCGCGAGCGCGGCCGAGATCGCCGACATCTTCCGGGAGCTGGAACGAGGGCGACCTGGAGTCGTTCCTGATCGAGATCACCGCCGAGGTGCTGGCCCAGATCGACGCCGAGCACCGGGCAGGCCTTCGTCGACATCGTGCTGGACCAGGCCGAGCAGAAGGGCACCGGCCGCTGGACGGTGCAGAACGCGCTCGACCTCGGCGTGCCGATCACCGGCATCGCCGAGGCCACCTTCGCCCGCGCGCTGTCCGGCTCGGTGCCGCAGCGCGAGGCGGCTCGGGCCAAGCTGCCGGCCCACGCCGAGGAGTGGCAGGTCGGCGACCGGGACGCGTTCGTCGAGGACGTGCGGCAGGCGCTGTACGCCTCGAAGGTCGTCGCCTACTCGCAGGGCTTCGACCAGATCGCCGCGGCCAGCGCCGAGTACGGCTGGAACATCGACCGCGGCGCCATGGCCCGGATCTGGCGCGGCGGCTGCATCATCCGGGCCCGGTTCCTGAACCGGATCACCGAGGCGTACGAGCGCAACGCCGCAGCTGCCGCTGCTGATCGCCGACGACTACTTCGCCGACGCGGTCGGCAACAGCCTGGCGCGCCTGGCGGCGGATCGTGGCCGGGGCCGCCCGCAACGGCATCCCGACCCCGGCGTTCTCGTCGTCGCTGGCCTACTACGACGGGATCCGCGCCGAGCGGCTGCCGGCGGCCCTGATCCAGGGCCAGCGGGACTTCTTCGGGGCCCACACCTACCGGCGGGTCGACACGGACGGGACCGTTCCACATCGAGTGGAGCGGCGACCGCAGCCGAGACCCAGATCGAGAAGGCGGCTCGCCGGCGAGGTGCTGCCGCCCGAGCCGCCGGAGAAGGCCGACCAGTCGCCGGCCTGATCAGTCGGAGCGTCAGGCGCAAGACGCGCCATCGTCGTGATGGGCGTGGCCGGCGTGCGGCAAGACCACGGTGGCCGAGACGCTGGCCGCCCGGCTCGGCTGGCCGGTGGCGGACGCCGACGACTTCCACTCCGCCGCCAACGTGGCCAAGATGCGAGCCGGCACGCCGCTGACCGACGCCGATCGGATGCCGTGGCTGCGGAGCATCCGCGACTGGATCTCCGCGGCCGAGACGCCGATCGTGGTCGTCGACCTGCTCGGCGCTGCGCCGGACCTACCGCGACGTGCTGCGCGAGGCCGACGCCCGGGTCCGCTTCGTGCACCTGCACGGTCACGCGGGAACTGCTGGCCAAGCGGATGGGGACGCGGAAGGACCACTTCATGCCGCTCACGCCTGCTGGACTCCCAGCTCGCCACCTTGGAGCAGCTGCAGCCGGACGAGGACGGCGTCGAGTCTCCATCGGACGGCACGCCGGAGGAGATCGTCGACGTGCGCTCGGGCCCTGGCCCGGTACGACTAGCCGCTACGGACTCCACCTGAGTACGAGTCAGATCGCCCGGCTGTCGGTTGGTCGGCTGAGGGAATGGTCCGTCCCCTTCTTCCACGCGCGCGAGGTGGCGGACTCGAGCCCGGTCGCGCCGCGCTTCGCCCGCGGCGCCGAACGTCGCCGTTCGCGTCCCTGCCGACGGGCGGGGTGGCCCTGTTCTTCGCCACCGATCCGGCGAATCTCTACCAGTTCGCCCAGTGGCGCCGGCCCTGGAGGAACTTGCGGACCGGATCGGGACTCTTCGTCGTCGTCGACCGGCCGGACACGGGGACGGCCGATGCAGGCGCGTGAGTCGACTGCCGGTGACGTACGCGCGCAGCAGCGCGGCGCTCGAACAGCTGGTCTCTGGTCGTGACGTCCGGGTCGTCCTGTACGTCAACCAGGTCGAGCCGAACTTCCGGATGCTGCGCTTCGGCGGCCCCGGTGCACGTGCAGATCGGTCACGGCGAGTCCGACAAGGGCGGCAGCGTCTCCAACCAGCACAAGGCCTACGACGTCACCCTGGTCGGCGGGCAGGCCGGTCGGGATCGGCTGGCCGCCCTGCGCGGCTTCGACGTCGAGCGGCGCACCCGGCTGATCGGCCGGCCGCAGCTCGACTACGACTATCCCGGGCGCGCCGCCCTGGCCGCGCGACTCGGCTCCGGGTCTTCTACGCGCCCGACCTGGGAAGGCGATCGACCGAGCATCGCGTACGGATCACTGGTCAGCTCACGGGCTGACGCTGATCGACGCGCTGCTGGCCGATCCCTCCGTGCGGGTCATCTATCGACCCCACCCCCGGATCGGAGCCGCCTCCGCCGCTCACGCCGCGGCGGACCGGGCGATCCGACGCCGGCTCGAGCGGGCGGGGGACCGGCACTGGATCGACCGGGGCGAGTACGGCTGGCCGTGGAGGTTCGCCGACGCCTGCGTCACCGACGTCTCCGCGGTGGCGTACGACTGGCTGGCGACCGGGAAACCGCTGGTGGTCACCGAACCGTCTCCGACCGCGCATCGGCCCGCCTCACCGCTGCTGGACCAGCTCCCGCTGTTGGCGCCGGCCGACGGCGGGCGAGGTGCTCGACCGCCTGCGGGCAGGCCGGCCTCGGGGATATGCGGGGCTCGCCGGATCTGGCCGAGCTGCGTCGCTACTACTTCGGCGAGGTGGCCGATCGGGCCAGCACCCGCCGTTTCACGATGCGGTGCTGGACCTGGTCCGGCCGCTCGTCAGCGCCGCTGAGAGAACGCTAGAGACCGCGGAGGAAGTCCACGTCGTCGTCGGGGGCCTTCGGTCGTCCGCCCGGTTTCTTCTTCGTGCCCAGCGACTCGGCGTTGGGGCGGCCGAGGAGCAGCCAGCAGACCGCACCGATCAGGGGAAGGCAGATGATCGCGGTGGCCCACAGCCAGCGCGGCATCCGCCGAACGGCGTAGGGCGGGGCCTGAGCGACCTCCACCACGCAATAGATCATCAAGAGAGCCACGATGATGATCGGCAGATACCGCATCATGGGCCAAGACTATGCGCGGCACCAAGCGAAGGCCAACGCGCCGTCGTTACGGCTGACGGGGCCGCGTCGACAGCGCTCGGAGCTGACGCGTGGCGGCGACCTCCGGACGACGCGTTGACCAGCGGTGAACGGAAACGGAGAGTCGATCCCGCCGCGGCCGGAGCAGCCCTCGATCGCCGAGCTGCGAGCGGTCACCCAACCGGCGAGCGTCCGCACCCGGGCCGGCTCGGAGCACTGGGTCGCCTCGGTCTACCTGCGCGACATCTCGCCGTACCTGACCCGGATCCTGCTCAGGCCGGATTCTCGGCCAACGGCGTGACCTGGCTGATGATCGCCGCCGCGGCGGGCGCCGCGGTGGCCACGGGCTGGCCCGACCCTGCGCGGGCGCGGTGCTCGTGGTCGTCGCGGTCCAGCTGCAGATGCTGCTGGACTGCTGCGACGGCGAGGTGGCCCGGTGGCGAGGCACGTCGTCGCCGCGCGGGGTCTACCTGGACCGGATCGGGCACTACGTCGCCGAGTGCGGTATCGCGGCGGCGCTGGGCGTGCGGGCGGCCGGCGGTCTCGATCCGTACAGCTTCTGGCTGGCGCTCGGTCTGTTGTTGAGCCTGCTGGTCGCGCTTGAACAAGGTGGAGAACGACCTGGTGCACGTGGCCCGGCACTATGCGGGCCTGAGCATGCTCCGCGACGCCGAGGAGGTGCGGGTCCCGACCGGCGGCCTGCTGCGGACGGCCCGTCGGGTGGCCCGATTCGTGCCGTTCCACCGCGTCTTCCACGGCGTCGAGCTGTCGTTCCTGATCTTGGCCGCGGCGGTCGTCGACCTGTTCCTGGGCGGGACGCGGCGACCCAGGTGCTGCTGGTCGGGCTGGTGATCGCGGCGGGGCTGACGGTGGTCGGCCACCTGGCCGCGGTGCTGGCGTCGTCGACTGGCGTGCGGCCTCGAGAGGTCGCCCGGTGGAGGTGGTCGAGCGGCCCTCGTACGGGGTGGTGGTGCTGACCCAGGGACGGCGACCAGATGATCTGGCTCGCGGGCTCGCCTCGTTGCGCGCCCAGCGAGGCGTCGACCACCGACATCGTCGTGGTCGGCAACGGCTGGCAGCCGGTTGGTCTGCCGGGGGAGTTCGCGCACTCGGGCTGCCGGAGAACCGCGGCATCCCGGCCGGCCGCAACGCGGGAGTGCCGCTGGTAGCGCGGCGACCTGTTGTTCTTCCTCGACGACGACGCCTACCTGCCCGACGACGGATCTGCTGGCCGCGATGGCGGAGCGGTTCCAGGCCCAGCCCCAGCTGGGACTGATCCAGCCCCAGGTGGTCGATCCGGAGGGACGGCCGGCTCCCCGCCGCTGGACGCCGCGGATCCGGGTGGCCGATCCCGGCCGGAGCAGCCCCGCCATGTCGGTCTGGGAGGGCGCGGTGGCGATCCGCCGGGAGGCCTTCGAGTACGCGGGGGCTGGCCGGCCCGGTTCTGGTACGCGCACGAGGGAATCGAGTTGGCCTGGCGGGTGTGGGACGGCGGCTGGCACGTCCGCTACGACGGCGAGCTCGAGGTGCACCACCCGGCGATCCAGCCGACGCGGCACGCCGAGTTCTACCGCTTCCAGGCCCGGAACCGGGTCTGGCTGGCCCGCCGGAACCTGCCGGTGCCGGTGGGTCTGGCCTACGTCGCGGACTGGATGGTGGTCTCCGGCCTGCGGCTGCGCGGCCGGAAGGCCTGGGCCGAGACGCTGCGCGGCTATCGGTTGGGTCTGACCGAAGACGCCGGGACGCGGCGGCCGATCAGTTGGCGAACCGTCTGGCGGATGACCAGAGCCGGTCATCCGCCGCTCGTTTAGCTCGTGCCCTAGGCGTCGTGGCGATGCTTTGCCACCATCGTCGGTGTGTTGAGCGAGGACCGGCTCCGCGACATCGCCGACGACCTGGTGAGCGTTCCGGGGTCGTCGGCGTGATGCTGGGTGGGAGTCGGGCTCGGGGCGCCGAGCTGCCCGACTCCGATGTCGACCTCGGCTTGTACTACCGGCCCCCACTCGGCGTCTCAGACCTCCGCCGGCTCGCGCGGACCCTCGGCGAGGGGCGCCGCCCCGGCGAGCCGGCCGAGCTGACCGTCCCCGGAGCGTGGGGTCCATGGGTCGATGGCGGTGGCTGGTTGAGCATCGACGGCGCCGCGGTGGACTGGATCTATCGGGACCTCGACCGGGTCAATCGCTCGTGGCAATCGGCCCGCGCTGGTGTCTACGCCTTCCACTTCCAGGTCGGGCACCCGCTGGGAGTACCGGACTTCGCGTACGCCGGCGAGGTGGCGCTCGGTGTCGTACTGGCTGATCCGCACGGTGAGCTCACCGCCCTGCAAGAGCAGGCCCGGGTCTACCCCGCCGAGCTGGCCCGAGCGGTGGTAGCAGGACTGGCCGAGGCCGAGTTCTTCCTCGACTTGTTGCCCAAGTCGGCGAGCCGCGGCGATGTGGCCCTGGTCGCCGGCTGCCTCTTCCGCGTCGTCGAGTTGTGCGCACACGCCCTGCACGGAAAGGCCGGCCGTTGGGTCATCAACGAGAAGGGCCTGGTCCAGGCCGCCGGGAAGCTCCCGGACGCCCCCGAGGCCTTCGCCGAACGTGCGCAGCTGCTGATCGGTGCAACTCGGGACCGAACCAGCGAGTCTGCGGTCCGCTGTCGAGGAGGCTCGGGTCCTTCTCACCGACACAGTCCTGGCGTGCGAGTGAGCCCGGTCTGGCTCAGAGCTGGACCCCCGCGCCCGTCGATGCCGCCCCCGAGAGGTGCATCTGTGCGCTTTCGTCGGGTCCTGAAGCGACTCCAGTGCACCTTTCGTAGCGGTCAGGAGACGTTTGCACGGCGGATCTGGGCCAGAATGGCCAGGTGAGCGCTGGTACGGATCGGTTGCGGCGGCAGGACTGGCAGGCCTGGGCGGTCGAGCAGGTCGAGGCGGACGCCAATCGGAGCGCCGACACCCATCTGCACGTCTTCCCGTTGCCGGCCTCGTGGGGGGTCCGGCTCTACCTCAAGGACGAGTCGGTCCATCCCGACCGGCAGCCTGAAGCACCGGCTGGCCCGCTCGCTGGTCCTCTACGGGCTGTGCAACAACTGGATCGACGAGGGCACGACGCTGGTCGAGGCGTCGTCGGGCTCGACGGCGGTCAGCGAGGCGTACTTCGCCCGGCTGCTCGGCTTGCCGTTCGTCGCGGTCATGCCGGCCAGTCACGGTCAAGCAGAAGTGCGCGCTGATCGAGTTCTACGGCGGCCGCTGCCACCTGGTCGACGACCCGACGACGATCTACGCCGTCGCCGCCGATCTCGCCGCCGAGTGCGGCGGGCACTACCTCGACCAGTTCACCTACGCCGAGCGGGCCACCGACTGGCGCGGCAACAACAACATCGCCGAGTCGATCTTCACCCAGCTGCGCCGCGAGCCGCATCCGGTGCCGGACTGGATCGTCGTGGGCGCCGGTACCGGCGGCACCAGCGCGACCATCGGGCGCTACGTGCGCCTGCACGCCTATCGCACCCGGCTGTGCGTGGTCGACCCGGAGAACTCCGCCTTCTTCGGCGGCTGGCAGCGACGCCGACCCGGACGCCACGGCGTCCGGATCGGCCATCGAGGGCATCGGCCGGCCCCGGGTGGAGCCGAGCTTCGTGCCGGCCGTCGTCGATCGGATGATCGCCGTGCCGGACGCGGCCTCGGTCGCGGCCATGCGCTGGTGCGCCGACAAGCTGGACCGGATGGTGGGCGGCTCGACCGGCACCAACATGTGGGGAGCCGTGCAGCTGATCGCCGAGCTGCTGGCCGAGGGCGTGCAGGGCAGCGTCGTCTCGCTGATCTGCGACGAAGGCCAGCGTTACGCACGGACCTACTACGACGACGCCTGGGTCGCCGCCCGCGGCTGGCAGCCGGAGCCCTACCGCCGGCAGCTCGAGGAGTTCCTGAGCACCGGCTCCGATCTGAACATCAGTCACGGGACGTCGGCTGACCTGGGCGCTCAGCCGAGCACGAGTCCAGCACAGAGTCCGACGGCGCAGAGGAGTTCGGCCAGTCCGGTGGTCTGCAGCACCTCGATCAGGGCCGGACCGGTGGCGCCCCGCAGCACGGTGCGGACCGCCCGTACGGCGAGCGTGATGCCGATCAGCCCCAGCAGCGCCCACCACGTCGTGACGCCGGCGATCACCACCACCGCCACGCCCGCCGCCGCGATCAAGATCAGGTAGCTGATCCGGGTCGCCCGGTCGCCGATCCGGGTGGCCAAGGTGCGCTTGCCGGCCCGCGCATCGCCGGCCAGGTCGCGAAGGTTGTTGACCACCAGGAGCGCGCAGGCCAGGGCGCCGATCGCGACGCCCGCCGAGGAGCCCGGTCAGCGGCAGCCGACCCCAACTGGACGTAGACGGTGCCGCCGACGGCGACCAGTCCGAAGAAGACGAAGACGAACAGCTCACCGAGCCCCAGGTATCCGTACGGGTGCCGTCCGCCGGTGTAGAACCAGGCGGCGAGGATGCACGCGACCCCGACGCCGAGCAGCCACCAGAAGCCGGTCAGCATGACCAGCGCAAGTCCCGCCAGCGCCGGCGACCGCGAAGCAGCCGAAGGCCGCCGCGCGTACCGCGCCGGGGCGGGCCAGTCCGGAGCCGACCAACCGGAACGGGACCGACCCGATCGGCGTCGGTTCCCCGGATGCCGTCGGAGTAGTCGTTGGCGTAGTTGACCCCGACCTGCAGCGCCAGAGCTGACCACCAGGGCGAGCAGGGCGCGGCCGGAGGACGAATCCGTCGTAGAAGTAGCGCCAGTCCCGATCCGGCCAGCACCGGCGCCACTGCCGCGGGCAGCGTCCGGGGGCGCGCGCCCGCCCACCACTGTCCGGCGGTCGGACGCAGCTCGGCGCCGGTGCTCATGACGGCACCGTTCGAGCTCCGGGCCCCTCGGCCGGACCTGGAGCTGTCGACCAGCGCGCGGCGGTCGATCTTGCCGCCGGCGGTCCGCGGGCAGCCCGGCCACCCGGACGAGCCGCCGCGGCAGGGCGAAGGCAGGCACGTCGGCGGCCAGTCGGTCCCGCAGCTCGGCCAGGGTCTCCGGGCCGGTGCTCACCACGACCACCGCCGTGCCCCACTCCGGCGTCGGGCACGCCGATGACGGCGATCTCGCAGTCGATCCGAGTCTGGGCGAGGCGTTCGAGCTCCTGCAGGTCGACGTTGCGACCGCCGCTGACGACGACATCGTCGAGCCGGCCCAGCACCTCCAGCCGCCCGTCGACCCAGCGCCCGCGGTCCTGAGTGGCGAAGGTGCGAGCCGTGCAGGGCCTCGGCCGTCCGGTCGGGATCCAGCCGGTAGCCGGAGAACACCAGGGCTCCGGTGAGGCTGATCCGACCGGGGTCGAATCCAGATCG
Source organism: uncultured Actinomycetota bacterium (assembly GCA_963789345.1). GTDB lineage: Bacteria > Actinomycetota > Actinomycetes > Propionibacteriales > Propionibacteriaceae > Microlunatus. Next base: position 317,022 of record CAWBKR010000009.1, read on the forward strand.
ACCCACATCGGGTCCAGCGGCACCCCGTCGTAGACGCAACCCCCGCACGTCTCGCTCATCCCGTACGTGACGACGACCGGGATGCCGCATGCCCGGGCCCGCTGCAGGAGCGCTGGTTCGACCGCCGCTCCGCCGATCAGCACCGCGTCCAGCGAGCCCAGCAGCTCGGTCGTCGCGGGGTCGGCGCAGGCGCGAGCGAGCTGCGTCGGCACCAGCGACAGGTAGCGACGGCCCTCCAGGCGCCCGGCGGCCTCGGCCAGCCCCAGCAGCCCGGCGTCGGTGATGGCGACCTCCGCTGCCGGCCACCTCGGCCCGGATCAGCACCATCAGACCCGCGACGTAGTGGGCCGGCAGCGCCAGGATCCAGTGTCCGGGGCCACCGAGCCGCTCGTGGGTCGCGGCGCGGCCGCGATCACGGCGGCCCGGGACAGCACCACGCCCTTGGGCCGGCCGGTCGATCCCGACGTCACCACCACCGCGGCGACGTCGGCCTCGGCCACCGGTTGATCGGGTCGGAGCACGTCGAGCGCCTGAGCCCGCTCGAGGCCCTCCGGGGGCAGCGGCGCCAACGCAGGGCCCGCCCTGCAGCGCGTCCGTCACGGCGCGCCGCACGTCCCCGGGGGTCTCCGGGCACACCAACGGCCGCGCCGTGTCCACCGGCGACAGGGTAGTCCGGCGCCCCGCCCATCCGGTTCGCGTTGGGTAGCGTGAGCCCACCATGCACGTCTATGCCGTCGGTCTGCGGAGCCGTTTCCGCGGTCTGCGCGAACGCCAGGGACTGCTGTGGCGCGGCGCGGTGGGTTGGGCGGAGTGGAGCCCCTTCCTCGACTACGGCGGGGCCGAGCTGGTGGCATGGTGGCGGGCTGCGGAGGAGGCGGCCGAGATCGGCTGGCCGGAGCCGCTGCGGCAAACCATCCCGGTCAACTGCACGGTCCCCGCTCTCGGACCGGCCGAGTCCGCGCGACTCGTCCGGGACTCCGGTTGCACCACGGCCAAGGTGAAGGTCGCCGAGGCTCGGCTCAGCTGCTCGGCGACGACCTGGACCGGCTCGAGGCGGTTCGCGACGCGCTCGGCCCCGACGGGAACTGCGGATCGACGCCAACGGAGGTTGGGATGTCGATCAGGCGGAACGCGCCATCCGGGAGCTGCGCCGCTTCGACCTCGAGTACGTGGAGCAGCCGTGCGCGTCCGTTTCCGAGCTGGCCGATCTGCGCCGCCGGCTGGCGCGTTCGCATCTCGACGTGCTGGTGGCGGCCGACGAGTCCATCCGCCGGGCCACCGACCCGTACCGGGTGATCGCGGAGCGGGCCGCCGACGTCGCGGTGCTGAAGGTGCAGCCGTTGGGCGGGGTGCGGGCCGCCCTGGAGATCGCCGAGCGGATCGGGATTGCCGGTCGTCGTATCGAGTGCCCTGGAGACCTCGGTCGGCATCCGCGCCGGACTGGCCCTGGCCGCGGCGCTGCCCGAACTTCCGTACGCCTGCGGCCTGAACACCGTCGCGCTGCTCGCCGACGACCCGGTCGCGGCCCCGCTGAACGCGGAGAACGGCTTCCTCGAGGTGCGGTCGGTGGAGCCGGACCCGGCGGGCTCACTCGCTGCGCCGCGCCGCCTCCGGTCCGGGCCTTCTGGCAGTCTCGGCTCATGCAGACCCAGAGGCTGGCCGCAGCGATGCGGGTCCCCGGTGGGTGAAGCCAGCCGGTGCGCCGGGGTGATCGTGGCCGAGCTGATGGCCGCCGGCGTCCGCGAGGTCGTCTTGGCCCCGGGGCAGCCGGAGCGCGCCGCTGGCGTATGAGTTGTACGAGGCGGACACGATCGGGCTGCTGCGGCTGCACGTACGAATCGACGAGCGGACCGCCGCCTTTTTGGCGCTGGGCATGGCCAAGGCGTCGGGGAAGCCGGTGCCGGTGGTCACCACGTCGGGCACCGCCGCCGCCAACCTGCATCCGGCGCTGCTCGAGGCCTGGCACAGCCAGGTCCCGCTGATCGCGGTCACCGGCGACCGGCCGCGGACCGCGACCTTCACCGGCGCCAACCAGACCACCGATCAGCGCGGCCTGTTCGCACCCCACGTCCGGGGTCAGATCAGCATCGACGATCGACCTGGCCCGGGCGTGGACGCCGTCGGCTGGTGGCAGTTCGAACTGGCCCGACTACTCGCGCCTGGCCACCGGGAGCCGCACCGGGCAGCCCGGTCCCGTGCACCTCAACGTCGCCTTCTCCGAGCCGCTGGTTCCCGATGTCGACGACACCCCGTCGCCCCGCGAGCTGCTGGTGGCGCCGCGCACGCCGAGGCCGGAAGCGCTACCGCTGGACGCTGGGCCGCAGACCGTCATCGTGGCCGGCGATCTGCCCCCGGATGCCGGCCGCGCGGTGGACGCCCTCGCGGCCCGGGCCGGGGTGCCGCTGCTGGCCGAGCCGTCCAGCAACGCTCGGTCCGGCGGAAGCCATCGGCACCTATCGGGTGCTGCTGAATTCCCCGCTCGCCGAGGACGTCGAGCGGGTGGTCATGTTCGGGCACCCGACCCTGTCCCGGCCGGTGTCGCAGCTGCTGGCCCGCGACGACCTCGAACTGATCGTGGTGGCCTCAGCGGCCGAGTGGCTCGATCCCGGCCGGCGGGCCCACCAGGTCGTCGACGCGGTCGACCTCGAACCGGGCGACCGGCGACTGGCGAGACCGCTGGCGCGACGCCGACCAGGCGGTCCGGGCCGAACTGCAGGCACCTGCTCGCCCGGCAGCCCTATCTGTCGGGCCCGGCGCTGGCGGCCGCGGTGTGGGCGGGGCTGGAATCCGCCGACACGTTGGTGGCCGGCTCTTCCTCACCGATCCGCGATCTCGACCTGGCTCCGGTCACCAGCCACCCCGCCGACCGTGTACGCCAACCGCGGACTGTCCGGCATCGACGGCACGCGTGTCCACCGCGGTCGGGGTGGCGGCGGTGACCGACGGGCCCGTGCATGCGCTGCTGGGCGACGAGACGTTCCTGCACGACCTGACCGGGTTGGTCATCGGCCCGGCCGAGCCGCGACCGGACCTGCGGGTCATCGTGGCGAACGACAACGGCGGCAGCATCTTCGCCACCCTCGAGCACGGACGGCCGGCGCACTCGGGCGCGTACGAGCGGATCTTCGGCACGCCGCACGGTCTCGCTCTGCAGCCGAGGTGGCGGCGGCCCTCGGCGCCCGTACGCGGCGGATCACCGAGCTGGCGAGCCCTGCTCGAGGTGCTCGCCGAACCGCCGCCCGGGATCGAGGTGATCGAGGTGATGGTCGACCGAGCCCACCGGCGCACCCTGGACGCCGAGATCACTGGGCTCGCAGCCACTCTCTGAGCCAGCCGGTGGCGACGACGTCGTCCTCGTTGTACTCCAGCACCCGCCGTCGGGCCAGCGCCCGGTCGACCGCGGCCCCGTGCACGGCGTCGTCGAACCACCTTGCGAGTTGAGGCCGCCCGGGTCGGCGTCTCGCCAGCGGAAGCCGGCGTGCTGGGCGATCGACTTCAGGCCCAGTCCCGACACCCCGAAGTAGTGGGTCTTGATCACCTCCAGCAGGTCGACGAACTCGCGCCTCCGCGTAGTCGGCGGCCCAGCGCAGCAACGGGTCGCCGCTGCGGTCGGCCAGCGCCTTGAGCATCGCGACCTCGAACCCGCTGTAGTGGTAGACCCGCACGCTACGCGGACCTGCGACCAGCTCCCGCAGCCAGGCGACGGCCTCGGCGAAGCCAGCCGAACGCCGGCTCGTCGAGGTCGGCGAAGGGCGACTGTCGTCGTCGGCTCGGCGAATCGGCAGAACTGTCGCACGTAGGGTCGGAGCTGGCCGACTGGACCCGGAAGCCCCACAGGTAGATCCGCCCGTCAGCGGCCGTCTCCAGGTCGAAATCGATCTCGAGCTCGGCGGCGGGCACCTCGATCGGGCCCGCAGGTCTCCCGCTCGAACGCCGGCCGGCCACCAGCATCCTCGCCCGGCGGGCCGCGGTCCGGAGCCGGCGTTCGGCGCCGACGCAGTGGCTGAACCCGCGGCAGGTAGCTCGTCCAGCAGCGCGTCGAGGTCGCTCGCGGCCAATTGGTGCACCGTGACGATCCCGGCTCGCCGCAGCGTGATGATCTCCCGGGCGTCCAGCGGCCCGCGCTCGATCCGCAGATTCAGGTCGTCGTCGTCCAGCCGAGGTCGGCACACCTCCACCACGGACAGCCGGCGCATTCGCGATTGACGATCGGGTCGACCAGCAGCGGCGGGTCGACCCCCGGATTCCCGGTCTGCTGGCGGGCCGACTGGGCGATGGCGATCCGGAACCGGTGCTCGTCGTCGTAGCGCTCCAGCAGCGAGCGCAGCTGCCAGCCGCGCGGGTCCGAGCCCGAGATGGAGCGCATCGAAGGCTCGGCCAGGTCCGCCCACGCGATCAACCGACCGCGCGCCGGCTCCGAGGCGGGCGCGCGCCGAGCTCCTCGGGCGGCTCGTCGGTGCCGAGGACCCCGCGCCCAGGCCGGACCCGGTGCGTCGAAGCCGGCCGCCGCGAGCATGGCGCACGTAGTGGGCCAGCTCGAGGAAGTCGTGTTCCCGATAGGTCAGCCGCGGACGGTAACCGCCGAGCGGTGGGTGCTGACCGGGACCCGGGGCCTCCGCGGTCCCGTAGCGCAGCTGCGGTGTCCTCATCGGAGGCGATCGGGTCGTCGCCGAATACGGACGGTCGGGACGCGAAGATGATCCGGTGCCACTTGACCACCACGGGGTGGTAGCCGGGACGGCCGTCGCTCGGTCGGGCCCGCGCACCAGCAGGTCCGGCGCTCCCACCCGGCCGTCCAGGTCGGCCGGCAGCGTGCCGGCCACGATCAGCGGCCGCCCCGCCGCGAGGGCTGCCGGCAGGCACCGACCCGCGCCTCGACGGGCTCGTCGGCCAGGCCACGAAGGTCGAGCGTCACCCGACACCTGCGCCAGCCAGCCGTCGAGCACCTGCGCCCGGTGGGCCCGCCGGCTCGTCGAGGCGGGCTGACGCGGCCGGATCCGGCGCCGAGCCGGGTGCCTCGAGCTCGGGCGGCAACCCCCAGAGCGGCACCGGGCTGAACGCGTGCTGGGTCTTCACCGGGCAGCTGGCCGCCGCAGCCGCAGCGAGCAGGATCGGTGCGCTCACGCCGCATCCGGAACCGCGTTCGACGGAGTTCGGGTGCGCAGCGTCGGCCGCCCGGGCCCGGTGCAAGGCCACGATGCCGCCGGACAGGTTTCGCCACTCCACGTCGCGCCAGCCGGCGGCGCCGATCTCGGACGGCCAACCCCTGCTGGTCGGGCCAGGCCTGGATGGACTCGGCCAGGTATTCATAGGCGGCCGGGTTCGACGAGACCAGCCGGGCGATCCGCGGGATGGCGGCCACCAGGTAGTTGTCGTACAGCCGCCGGAACACCGGCCAGGTCGGCGTCGAGAACTCACAGACCACCAACCGGCCGCCGGGCCGGGTCACCCGCAGCATCTCGGCGCAGGCCGCCCCCGGGTCGGCGACGTTGCGCAACCCGAAGGAGATCGTCACCACGTCGAAGGTGTTCGCCGCGTACGGCAACGCGAGAGCGTCGCCGGCCACGAAGGACAGCACCGGGTCGGCGCTGCTTGCCCACCGTCAACATGCCGAGGGAGATGTCGGTGGGGGCGACGAAGCAGCCGGCCCGGGCGAACGGCTCACTCGAGGTTCCGGTGCCGGCGGCCAGGTCGAGGACGCGGTCGCCTCGGCGCGGTCGGCCGGCCTCGGTGGCCGCCCCCCGCCAGGCGCGATCCTGGCCCAGCGAAAGGACGTCGTTGGCCAGGTCGTAGCGCCGGGCGACCCGGTCGAACATGGCCGCCACCTCCGCCCGGCCCTTGGCCAGGGTGGCGCGGGCTCCCGCATCCGCTCCGCGTTCCGCGCCGATACGCTCCGCCGTGCCCTGTGCCCACCCCGACAGCCTGACACCCGCCACTGACGGTCAGCTGGACGTGGGCGGTGACGGTCGTCGGAAATCGGGCTCAGACGGGGGCCGAGGCCAGGATCGGCAAGGTCGGTTGTTTCGAACCGGCCGCCGGCTCGATGGTGACGGCCAGCGCCGTCGCGGTGCCGACGGGCCCGTTGAACCACTTCTGGGTCTGGCCGTAGCCGCGCACCATGTCGTCGGGTACGGGCTTCTCGGCCGCGTCCAGGGTCCACAGCTGGTAGGCCTTGCCCGCACCTGGGTTGGCCAGGTTGGTGCCCAGGAACAACGCTTCGTTGCGCTGCTTGGACATCACGAAGGAGTACCGGGCGCCGGCCTGGCTGGTGTGACGACCTTGGCGTCCGGGGCGCTGAGCAGGGCGCGCTCCCGCGCGACGGCCCGGGTCGCCGCCTGGCCCTGGGCGACCAGCGTCTCGCGCTGCTGGACGAGGGTGTAGACCCAACCGCCCAGAGCGAGGGCCACGACCATCGCGGCGGCGACCGCCACGGTGAGGATCTGGGTCCGCCGCCACTGACGTCGAGTGGCCAGGTCGTCGACCGGGTCGTCCCAGTTGGGAGAGTTCGCGATCGGTGCCCGTCCGAACCGGCGATCCTGCGCACTCAGCCGCATGCTCGGCGGCCGCATGGCGCTGATGGCGGTCGGCGTGCCCTTGCCGGCTCGATTCCGGGGCCTCGTCCTCCTCGGGGGGGAGCGGCCGGACCTCGCGGATGCCTGCCAGCACACGATCCCGTAGTGCCGAGGGTGCCGGGGTCGCGACCAGCTGCGCCAATTCGGCCGTCGTCTCGTCGAACTCGGCCACCTCGCGGCGGCAGCTCTCGCAGTATCGCGAGATGGGCCTCGAACTCGGCTCGCTCTGCTACTTCCAGCGCGTCAGCGACATATGAACCAACGACGCTGTGTACATCATTCATCCCCAACTCCCAGCGCATCGCGAAGCCCGATCAGGCCATCGCGGATCCGCGTCTTGACGGTGCCGAGGGGGAGCTTCAGCAGCGCTGCGACTTGGCTTTGGGTGTAACCCCCGAAGTAGGCCAGGGTGAGCGCTTCGCGTTGGATCTCGGTCAGGCGACGCCATGCCTTTGCGCACCCGCTCGACGTCGAGGCGCTGCTCCAGGTCCTCCCAGACCCGGTCGACCTCGGGTTCGGCAGTGCAGGCCGGCGAAACGGGTCTCGCGGGCGGTGTCGCTGCTCTCCGACCGGACCCGGTCCACGGCTCGCCGGTGCGCGACGGTGCTCATCCAGGCCAGCACGCTGCCCCGCTCGGCGGCGTAGCGGGCCGCGTGCCGCCAGATCTCGATGTAGACCTCTTGGGTGACCTCGGCGGCCAGGTCCGGCGAGCGCAGCACCCGCAGGACCACGCCGTAGATTCGGGCGTTCGTGGCGTCGTACAACTCGGCGAAGGCGTCCTCGTGTCCGCGCGCCGCGCGCGCGATCAGATGGACGAGCCGGGCGGACTGGATGTCCCGGCCGGCCGCCAGCTCCTCCGAATGCGCCGACACCCGACCGGACACATGGCGGCGGGGCCGGCGGGCCTCCGCTCCGCGATCCGCGATCGGACTCATCCGCGATCTCTCGGTTGGTTTGCCAGCGAGGTGTTCGGCAGGCGTCGGTGGATGGCATTTACGATACCGCTCGACGTCAGATCTCGCGCGGCCGGCGAGGTGCGAATTTCGCGCGCCCGACCATCGATCGAGCAGGAAGCGGATCCACGCGCATCGGGACTCCTCGGGGCGGTCGGCACTGGCGGCTACCAGTCGCGGACGCTACCCCCTATTCGTCGGCCGGCGCGGCAGGGATTGGTCAGCTGACCAGGCAGAATCAGGGTCATGGCCAAACGCAGCACGGTGCTCAAGGTGTCCGGGCTCCGCCGGGCCTTCGGGAAGAACACGATCTTTTCCGGGTTCAACCTGGAGGTGCGTACCGGTGAGGCCGTGGCCCTGACGGGGCGCAACGGCTCCGGCAAGTCCACCCTGCTGCGCTGCCTGGTCGGCGCCGACCGCCCGGACGACGGCAGCGTCGAGGTGCTCGGCACGCGGATGGCGGAGACCTCGCCGGAGATCAGGCGCAATGTGGCCACCGTGATCGACGATCTCGACTTCTTCCCGGACCTGAGCGTGGTCGAGCACCTGGACCTGCTGGCCCGGGCCCACGGCCAGGACGACCCGGACGACCTGGTCGATGAGGTCCTCGAGGAGGTGCAACTGGTGCCGCAGTCGGGCCAGTTGCCCGGCACGCTCTCTTCGGGTCAGCGGCGCCGGCTCGCCCTGGCGACGGCCTTCGTCCGGCCTCGGAGGCTGTTGATCATGGACGAGCCCGAGCAGCGCCTGGACACCGAGGGGGTCAGCTGGCTGGCCGGCGCGGCTGAAGGCGGAACGGGCCGCAGGTCTGGCGATCGTCTTCGCCAGTCACGAACCGGCGCTGGTCGAGACGGTGGCCACCCGGGTCGTCGAACTGGGCGCTGCTCGCGGATGAGCAGTCGGGCATGAGCGGTGTCGCAGGCGAGGCGTCGATCACGAGGCCCCGTCGCTGCCGCCGGCCCGGGTCCGCGACCTCAAGCTGCTGATCAAGGACTGGCGCCGCGGCCGGGCCACCAAGTCGCTGTGGGAGGCCTTCCACGACGCCTACATCGCCGTCATCGCGGCCCTGATGATCGGCGCGATGCTCACCAACGTGGTGCTCAAGGCGCAGACGACAGTGTCGCAGTGCACAAGCGTGACGTGTCTGTCTGCCCGCACCCTGCTGCCCTGGGCGGCATTCGCCCTCGCGATCGCGCTCACTCTCGCCGCCAGCCGGCTGTTCGGTCCGGTGCTGGCCTCGGCCGCCGAGGGTTTCTGGCTGCTGGACGCGCCCGTGAGTCGCCCGCGTCTCCTCGGACCCCGGCTCGCCGCCGGCGTGCTGTTGGCGTTCGGGACGGGTGGGTTGATCGGTGCGCTGGTCTCCGCCCTGACCGGCTCGAGTCCACTCGCGATCGCCGTCTGGGCCGGGGCGACCGCGCTGTCGGGCGCCGCCGCCGTCGCCTTTAGCGCCGCGCAGCAGGGCCGGGAGAAGCACCGCCTGACCTCGGCCGCCGGTGCTCCTCTTCTCCCTGCTCGGCGTCGGGGCGCTGCTCGCGGTCGATCGGGGTGGCGGCGGGCTGGTTCAGCCTGGGGCTGTCCAGGACTTCGGCGTCGAGCTGGGTGTGGTGATGGTCGGGTTCGCGTCCGCCGTGCTCGTGCTCAGTCTGGTCCTGGCCGTCACCCGGCTGGGTCAGATCCGCCGGGTGCGGCTGACCAGCGGCGGGGCGCTCGTACGAGGCATCTCGGGCGCCTTTTTTGCCCTCGACATCGGCTTGGCCCGGGACATCGTGGTGGCCCGCCGGGCGGTGGAGATCGGTCACGTGCGCCCTCAGCGGGGGCGGGGGAGCGGTCTGCAGGCGATCGTTTGGCGCGAGTGGCAGCGACTGCGGCGCTTCCCTCAGCCGTTGCTGCTGGTGGCGGGATCGGTCGTCGTGCCGTACGCCGCCGATGCCCTCGGGATGTCGACCCTGACGCCCGTGCTGGCCGGACTCACCTTGTTCGGCGCCACCATCGGCCTGCTGGGTGGGCTTCGGGTGCTGACCCGAACCGGTGGACTGGCCCGCTGCCTGCCGTTCTCCCTGGCGCAGATCAAGCTGGCCTCGATCGCGGTGCCCACTGCGGTGGTGGTCGTCTGGGCGGTGCTGACCACCCCGGCCTACCTCGGCTTCGGCGACGGAGCGGTCCCGCGGGATTCCTTCGATGCCGCGCTGATGTCGACCGCCACCGCGGCCGCCGGACTCCTCGCCGCCATCCGCTGGACCCAGGCGAAGGGGGTCGACTTCGGCGCCCCGATGGTCTCCACCCAGGCCGGGGCGTTCCCGCCCGGACTGATGACCAATCTGTTCCGCGGCTTCGACGTCTGCCTGCTCATCACGGCGCCGATGCTGCTGGGCTTCTCGCCGGTGTGGTCGCTGCTGCTCGCGGCCATCGTCGCGCTCGTCCTGCTGAATTCGATGGACGCCGAGTCCCTGCGGGCCCAGCAGGCCGAGCAGCAAAAGCGGCTGGCCGCCGAACGCTCGCAACGCGAAGCCGAATCAGCAGTGGCCAAACAGCGCAAGCGCTGAAGGAAACGCAACTGTTGAGTTGCGACGCAGTTTGCGGTCTCACAAACGTCGCAACTCAGCAGTTGGTGCCTGGCGAGTCGCCGAACCAAGTGGGCTGGCTTAAGCAGATCTGGTTGCGGTCCATGTGGCCCTGAAGTGGGCAAGCATCCGCTGGAGCGCCGCATCGTTCTCAGCTGCGGCGGGGCCGCCATGGTGCCAGGTGGCGGCCATGCCGATGGCCGCTACCCGACGCGTGGCGAGTACGACCTGGGCGGCGGCGTGCAGTGTGGGCAGCGATGGTCCGCCAGGCGCGGGGAAGAGCAGGTCCCGGATCTCGGTGGGGTCACAGACGTCGATGTCGATGTGCAGGTAGAGCGGACCGGCCGGCAGGTCGTCGGGAGAGAGTTCGTCGGTGCCGACCTGAGGCACCTCGTGGTCTGCAAGCAGGACGGCTTCGGGTGGGTCGAGGTCACGGGCACCGACCAATAGGGTTCGCTCCGCGTCGACGGGCTGAAGTCCGAGGGCAGGAAGGCGTGATGTACCGACGCCGACGGCCATCGCGAGCGGCAGTCCACCGAGATAACCCGACGTCGTGGTCTGCTCGGTGTGGAAGTCGCCGTGGGCGTCGAACCAGACGATCCCAAGGCCACCATGTGATCGCTGGAGACCGGCGATGATGCCGAGGCTGGTCGTGCAGTCGCCGGCGACGACCACCGGCATGTCCTTCGAGGCGGCCACGGTGTCGGCGACCCGTTGGTAGATCGACTCCATCCGCCTCCAGCGGTCGGCTACGTCGGGCAACGGCACCGAGATCGTGGCATCGCGCGGGCCGCTGTAGTCGAATGCCGCCAGTGGCTCGTCGAGATGGTAGGGCGAGACGATCAGCATGTGGGCAGTCTGCCTTGGTTGGTCGCCGTGGGATGGCCCTGGGGATCGGTCAGGCTGTGAGAATGCGGTCGTACCTGACGTCGTTCCGGCTCGGACGACATCACAGGTGATCGCGGGTCCGTTGATGCCCGGTCAGGGTGCGGGTTCGGAGGGTCGAGGTGCCAGATCGTAGGTGACCCAGCTGGTCCGGGTTGCCGCACGGTCGTAAACGTGTTGCGCGGCTTGGTTGTCGGCAGCGGTGATCCAGCGCACCACGCTCCGACCGTGGTCGGCGGCCAGCTGCGCCAGGTGTTCGAGTAGGACAGTGGCGACGCCGCGGCCGCGGGCATGAGGGGAGACGAACAGGTCGTCGAGGAAGCAACCCGTGGTGGCCGACAGTGGCCGCGGAAAGGGCCGATAATGGGCGATGCCGACCAAGCCGAGCTCGGCGTCGTCGGCCACCAGACCAGCGACCGGGTGTCGTGGGTCGAGCAGCCACTCCCACACCACCGCGGCCCGGGACGTGTCCAACGCCACGTCGCTGACCCGGTCGTCAGGCGGCCAATGTGCGGGTTACGCTTCCCAACGTGACCCCGACCGACCTGGCGCCGCCACGGTTGTACGCCCGGACGGTCGAGATCGCCGACCCCGGTGCTCTGGTGGACTGGCTTCCCGGTACCGACGGCTTCGCCTGGCTGCGGCACGGTGACGGCATGGTCGGCTGGGGGGAGGTCGTCCGGCACAAGCCGGCCACCATGGCGGAGGCCGAGTCCTGGTGGGCCGAACTCGTCTCCCAGGTGGTGGCGGTCAGCGATCTGTCCTCGCCGCCGGCCGGGGCGGGCTTCATGGCCTTCGGCAGCTTCGTCTTCGACCCCGACAACACCGCGGCGTCGTCGGCGCTGGTCGTGCCGCAGACCGTCGATCGGTCGCCGGCAGGGCCGCTCCTGGATGACCCAGATCGGCACCCGCTTCCGCCACGATCCCGCTCGATCCCGGCTCGCCACGAGCCGAGCCGACCGCGAGGAGTCACCTTCGCCGACGGCAGCGCTGACCGGGCCGGAGTGGGAGGCGGTGGTCGCCGAGGCGGTGCGAGCGGATCGGTGCCGGCGAGGTCGACAAGGTGGTGCTCGCCCGGGATCTGCTGGCGACGGCCGCGAGCGACATCGACCCGCGCTGGCTGGTCGGCGCGGCTGTCCGCGCACTACGGCGCGCTGCTGGACCTACCAGATCGACGGTCTGGTCGGGGCGACACCGGAGATGCTGGTGCGACAGGAGGCCGGTCTCGCCACGTCACGCGTGCTGGCCGGCACGATCCGGCGGTCCGGCGACAACGAGCGTGACCTGGCTCTCGCCGCGGCCCTGGCCCGCTCGAGCAAGGACCTCGAGGAGCACGAGTACGCCGTGCGGTCGGTCGCCGGCGCCTTGGCCCCGTTCTGCTCGGGGATGAACGTGCCGGACGCGCCGTACGTGCTGGAGCTGCCCGAACGTCTTGCACCTGGCCACCGACGTCACCGCCGTGGCCGCACGGGGACGCCACCTCGCTCGGGTCTGGCCGCCGCTCTGCACCCGAGTGCCGCGGTGTGCGGCACGCCGACCGAGCAGGCCAAGGCTGTGATCGCCGAGCTGGAGCAGCTCGACCGTGGCCGCTACGCCGGACCGGTCGGCTGGATCGACGCCCACGGTGACGGCGAGTGGGGCATCGCGCTGCGCTGCGGCCAGCTGAACGACACCGATCCCCGGCAGATCCGGCTGTTCGCGGGCTGCGGCATCGTCGCCGGATCCGATCCGGAGGCCGAGCTGGCCGAGGCCGGGGCCAAGCTGGTGCCGATGCGAGACGCCCTCGGCGACTGAGAGCAGTGCCCGGATGGAGCGGCTGCGTCGCGGTCGTGCTGGCCGGGGGACGCTCCTCGCGGTTCGGCTCCGACAAGCTGGAAGCGCGGGTGGGCGGAGCCTCCCTGCTGGAGCTCACCCTGGCCGGTATACCCGCCGACGCCGAGGTCATCGTGGTCGGGCCGGTGCGCCCACTCTCCCGGCCGGTGCATTTCGTCCGCGAGGAGCCTCCGCTGGGCGGGCCGGCGGCGGCCCTGGTGGCCGGTCTGCGCCGGGCCGGCGAATTCCCGGCCGACCCGATCGTCGTCTTGCCGGGCGACGCCCCCGGCGCCGGCGTCGCTGCCGGCGTCCTCTTGGCCGCGCTGGAACGCGGCTCCGCCGACGTGGTGGTGGCGACCGACGCCGACGCCCGCGTACAGCCACTCCAGCTGGCGCTCCGGCCGTCCGGCGCGGTACGCCTGCTCGACGCGGCCGGGACCGACGCCGGGCGGAACGCCGCCGCGCGGAGGTTGGTCGACGCGCTCGATCCACCCGCCGACCGGGTCGTCGTCCCGGCCATCGGCTCCTTCGACGTCGACACCCCCGGGCAACTGGCCGACTGGCGGCGGCATGGTCAGCAAGCCGGTGCCATTTACGCAACGACGGCTGCACGTAAATCCGGGCGCTTTCCCTTGCAGGACTGAGAATCGCGCGACAGCCGAGGTGGCTGGGCTGCATCACAAGTCGTAGACTCTGCCGAAAGAGTTAGTGAAGATTTTCACGAGCGCACGTTCCGAGCCGAGATCAGGGAGCACCGATGTCGATCACCCCTTTCGAGGCCGATGTGATCGTCGTCGGGGCGGGCCCGGCCGGTTCGGCCACCGCCACCCACCTGGCCCGCCGGGGCCTGAGCGTGCCTGCTGCTGGAGAAGTCGAGCTTCCCGCGGGAGAAGGTCTGCGGCGACGGGCTGACGCCGCGGGCCACCCGGCAGTTGATCCGGCTCGGCATCGACACCTCCGAGGCGGCCGGCTGGCTGCACAATCACGGCCTGCGGATCTATGGCGGCGGGGAGCAGCCGTTCGAGCTCGCCTGGCCGGCGTCTCGCCGACTTTCCCCCGTACGGCCTGGTCCGACCGCGCGCCGACTTCGACGATCTGCTGGCGCGTAACGCGGTCGCGGCCGGGGCCACGCTGTACGAGCAGGCCAACGTGGTCGCTCCGATCCTCGACTCCCGCACCGATCGGATCGTCGGGGTTCGCACGCGGGACGGCCGGGAGTTCCGGGCACCCCTGGTGGTCGCGGCCGACGGGAACTCCACCCGGCTCAGCCTGGCCCTGGGCCTCAGCCGGCGTGACGACCGGCCGATGGGCGTTGCGGTGCGGACCTACTACCGCAGCCCCCGAACTCACGATGATCATCTCGAGTCCTGGCTGGAGCTGTGGGACGGCGAGCCGCGGCACAGCAACCTGCTGCCGGGCTACGGCTGGATCTTCGGGATGGGCGACGGGACCTGCAACGTCGGTCTCGGCATCCTCAACACCTCCGACGCGTTCGGCAAGACCGACTACAAGGATCTGCTGAAGCGCTGGCTGGACAACACGCCGGAGGAGTGGGGCTTCCGGGACGAGAACATGACCTCGCCCGTCCGCGGCGCCGCCCTGCCGATGGGCTTCAACCGCCAGCCGCACTACACCCGGGGGCTGCTGCTCGTCGGGGACGCGGGCGGGATGGTCAACCCGTTCAACGGCGAGGGCATCGCCTACGCGATGGAGTCGGCCGAGATCGCCGCCGAGGCGTGCGGCGCGGCCCACGACTGCGGGGTCGGTACAACGGGTGCGGAGCGGGCGCTGGAGTCCTATCCGATCAAGCTGAAGGAGGCTTTGGGCGGGTACTACACCCTGGGCCGGGCGTTCGTGAAGCTCATCGGTCACCCGCCGGTGATGCACGCCTGCACGAAGTACGGGCTGCCGCGCAAGACGCTCATGCGGTTCACCCTGAAGCTGCTGGCCAACCTGACCGACTCATCCGACGGGGATGCGATGGACAAGATCATCAATTCGCTGAGTAAGATCGCGCCGGCCGCATGAACCCCTACGTCGGCATCGTGATCTTGCTCGTGTTGGCGGCGGGCTTCGTCGCGCTGACCATCATCACCAGCCTGCTGGTGGGACCGGGTCGCTACAACCGGGCCAAGTACGACTCGTACGAGTGCGGCATCGAGCCCACCCCGCAGCCGATCGGCGGCGGACGGTTCCCGGTGAAGTACTACATCACGGCGATGCTGTTCATCGTCTTCGACATCGAGATCGTCTTCCTCTATCCGTGGGCGGTGGCGTTCGATCAGATGGGCACCTTTGCCCTGGTGGAGATGGTGTTGTTCATCGT
Organism: uncultured Actinomycetota bacterium; assembly: GCA_963789345.1. Classification (GTDB taxonomy): domain Bacteria; phylum Actinomycetota; class Actinomycetes; order Propionibacteriales; family Propionibacteriaceae; genus Microlunatus. Next base: position 332,128 of record CAWBKR010000009.1, read on the forward strand.
CACGGTGTTCGTGGCGTACGTGTACGTGCTGCGCCGCGGCGGACTGAACTGGGATTGAAATAATGGGACTCGAAGAGAAGATGCCGACCGGGGTGCTGCTGACCACCCTGGAGAACCTGTTCGGCTACATGCGCAGTGCCTCGTTCTGGCCGGCCACCTTCGGGCTGGCCTGCTGCGCGATCGAGATGATGACCTACGGCGCGCCTCGCTACGACTCGGGTCGCTGGGGCCAGGAGGTCTTCCGGGCCTCTCCACGGCAGGCCGATCTGATGATCGTGGCCGGCCGGGTCAGCCAGAAGATGGCGCCCGTGCTGCGGCAGATCTACGACCAGATGCCGAACCCGAAGTGGGTGCTGGCCATGGGCGTCTGCGCCAGCACCGGCGGCATGTTCAACAACTACGCGATCGTCCAGGGCGTCGATCACGTGGTGCCGGTGGACATGTACCTGCCGGGTTGCCCGCCTCGGCCGGAGATGTTGATCGACGCGATGTTCAAGCTGCGGGACAAGGTGCGGCACACCCCGATCGGTCTCAACGCGGTGACGGCGCACCAAGAGGCCGAGCAGGCGCAACTGGAGAAGCCGGCGGTGCACGAGCTGAAGGGTCTGCTGCGATGACCGATCCGCAACCTCAGCGCGGAGTCCGACGCCAAGGCCCCGATCAAAGGCGCGGTGCCCGAAGGCGAGTCCGCGCCGGACGCCGACACCAAGACCGAGGAGCTGACCGGTTCGGCGCCCGAGGTCAGCAGCGCCGACACCGAGGCCGACGGAGGACCGGGCCGAGCTGGATCAGGGAGAGCTCGAACCGACGGGAGCCCGCGCCGAGGTGATCGAGACCCGGCAGGGCATGTTCGGGGTCCGGGGCAGCGGCGACACCTCCGGCTACGGCGGACTCACCCGGACGGTCGAGTTCCCGGCGGCCGCGCAGCCGCCGTACGGCGGCTGGTGGGATCAGGTCAACGACCGGATCGGGGCGCTGGTGCCCAACTACTCCGACGTGATCACCAAGGTGGTCATCCACCGCGGCGAGATCACGTTCCACGTGGCCCGCGAGCACCTCTCGACCCTGGTCCGGCAGCTGCGCGACGACGCGTACCTGCGGTTCGAGTTCTGCAGCAGCGTCTCCGGTGTGCACTATCCGGCCGACAAGGGCGCGGAGCTGCACGCCGTCTACCACCTGCAGTCGATGACCCACAACCGGCGGATCCGGCTCGAGGTCAGTGCTCCGGACGGCGACCCGCACATCCCGTCGGTGGTGCCGACCTATCCCGGGCGCGGACTGGCAGGAACGCGAGACCTACGACATGTTCGGGATCGTCTTCGACGGCCATCCGGCCCTGACCCGGATCCTGATGCCGGACGACTGGCCCGGCCATCCCCAGCGCAAGGACTACCCGCTCGGCGGAATCGGCGTGGAGTACAAGGGCGCCTCGGTCCCGCCCCCCGATCAGCGGAGGAGCTACTCGTGACGACTACTACTTCGAGCGACTCCTTCGACCGAGGTCAGGATCCGTACGGCGTCGCCGGGGACGGCACGCGGACGCGGCCGAGGGTCACGTCTACACCGTCACCGGCCAGGACTGGGACTCCATCGTGTCCGAGCAGGCCGAACGCGGCGACGAGCGGATCGTGGTCAACATGGGGCCGCAGCATCCCTCGACCCACGGCGTGCTCCGGTTGATCTTGGAGATGGAGGGTGAGTCGGTCACCGAGGCCCGCTGCGGCATCGGCTACCTGCACACCGGCATCGAGAAGAACATGGAGTTCCGCACCTGGACGCAGGGCACCACGTTCTGCACCCGGATGGACTACCTGTCGCCGCTGCACAACGAGACCACCTACTGCCTGGGCGTCGAGCGGCTGCTGGACATCGAAGATCAGATCCCGGAGAAGGCCAACGTCATCCGGGTGATGATGCTGGAGCTGAACCGGATCTCCTCGCACCTGGTCTGCATCGCCACCGGCGGGATGGAGATCGGCGCGCTCACGGTGATGACCATCGGCTTCCGGGAGCGGGAGAAGGTGCTCGACGCCTTCGAGTTGATCACCGGCCTGCGGATGAACCACGCCTACATCCGGCCCGGGCGGGGTGGCCCAGGACCTGCCCGACGGTGCGCTGGAGCACGTCAAGGATCTGGTGGGGTGGATGAAGAAGCACCTGCCGGAGTACGCCGACTTCTGCAACGAGAACCCGATCTTCAAGGGCCGGCTGTGCGACGTCGGCTACCTCGACCTGGCCGGCTGCCTCGCGCTGGGCATCACCGGGCCGCCGCTGCGGGCCACCGGCTACGACTGGGATCTGCGCAAGCGGCAGCCGTACTGCGGCTATGAGACCTACGACTTCGAGGTGCAGACCTGGGACACCGCCGACGCGTACGGGCGGTTCCGGATCCGGCTGAACGAGATGTGGGAGAGCCTGAAGATCATCGAGCAGTGCGTGGCGCGGCTGGAGAAGATGACGGGCGACCCGATCATGGTGGCCGACACCAAGATCGCCTGGCCGGCGCAGCTGTCGGTCGGCTCGGACGGGATGGGCAACTCCAACGAGCACATCAAGCACATCATGGGCCAGTCCATGGAGGCGCTGATCCACCACTTCAAGCTGGTCACCGAGGGCTTCCGGGTGCCGCCCGGTCAGGCGTACGTGCCGGTGGAGAGCCCGCGCGGTGAGCTCGGCGCGCACGTGGTCTCCGACGGCGGCACCCGGCCGTTCCGGGCCCACTTCCGGGACCCCAGCTTCGCCAACCTGCAGGCCATGCCGGCGCTCTGCGAGGGCTCGATGGTCTCCGACGTGGTGGTGGCGGTCGCGAGCCTGGATCCGGTGATGGGCGGGGTCGATCGATGAGCATCGTCGAACCGACGCCGCAGGTCCCCGACGGCCACGCCGCCGGCGACCACGCGGCCGAGGAGCTGGTCGGGCACGGCCCGTTCACGACCCACTTCGACGAGCCGAGCATCGACTTCTCGAGCAACGGGACCCAGATCACCGAGGCCACCCGGGCGGAGCTCCAGCAGATCGCGGCCCGGTATCCGCAGGCCCGGTCGGCCCTGCTGCCGATGCTGCACCTGGTGCAGAGCGTCGAGGGCCGCATCACCCCGGCCGGGATCGAGGTGTGCGCGCAGATCCTCAACATCTCCACCGCCGACGTCAGCGGCGTCGCCACGTTCTACACGATGTACAAGCGGCGACCCGCCGGGACGTACGCGGTCGGGGTCTGCACCACTGCCCTGTGCGCCGTGGTCGGCGGCGACGAGGTGTACAGCGCTCTGCAGGACCATCTCGGGATCGGTGGCGACGAGACCACCGAGGACGGCGCGATCACCCTCGAGCACGTGGAGTGCAATGCGGCCTGCGACTACGCCCCGGTGATGATGGTGAACTGGGAGTTCTTCGACAACATGACGCCCGGCAAGGCGATCGACGTGGTGGACCGGCTGCGCGCCGGCCACACCGTGACGGCGACCCGCGGGGCCCGAGTGTGCACCTGGAAGGAAGCCGAACGGGTGCTGGCCGGCTTCCCCGACAACCGCGCCGACGAGGGACCCACGGCTGCGAGCCCGCCGAGTCTGCTCGGCCTGCGGGTCGCCGAGGCGGAGGGCTGGACCGCCCCGCCGGTACCGAGGCACGCCAGTCGCGGCCCGACGAACGAAGGAGCACCATCAGCCTGAGGCCGGATCGCTGACGCCGGTCCTCACCCAGAACTGGGGTGACGATCGGGCCTGGAAGCTGACCAACTACGAGCGGCGTGGCGGCTACGCGGCGCTGCGGACGGCGCTCGGCATGACGCCCGCCGAGGTGGTCGACACCGTCAAGGAGTCCGGTCTGCGTGGCCGCGGAGGCGCCGGTTTCCCGACCGGGATGAAGTGGTCGTTCATCCCGCAGGACAATCCGAAGCCGAAGTACCTGGTGGTCAACGCCGACGAGTCCGAGCCGGGCACCTGCAAGGACATCCCGCTGATGCTGGCCAGCCCGCACACCCTCGTCGAGGGCGTGATCATCTCCAGCTACGCCATCCGGGCCAACACGGCGTTCATCTACGTCCGCGGCGAGGTGCTGCACGTGGTGCGGCGGCTGCAGCAGGCGGTCCGGGAGGCCTACTCCGCCGGTTACGCAGGCAAGAACGTCCTCGGCACCGGCTACGACCTCGACATCATCGTGCACGCCGGGGCCGGTGCCTACATCTGCGGCGAGGAGACCGCGCTGCTGGATTCGCTGGAGGGCCGCCGCGGACAACCACGACTCCGGCCGCCCTTCCCCGCGGTGGCGGGCCTGTACGCCAGCCCGACCGTGATCAACAACGTCGAGACCATCGCCTCGGTTCCGTCGGTGATCACCGGGGGTGCGGACTGGTTCTCCTCGATGGGCACCGAGAAGTCGAAGGGGATGACGATCTATTCGTTGTCCGGCCATGTGACCAACCCGGGTCAGTTCGAGGCGCCGCTCGGCATCACCCTGCGGCCACTCCTGGAGCTGGCCGGCGGCATGCGCGAGGGCCGCACCCTCAAGTTCTGGACGCCGGGAGGCTCCTCGACCCCGATCCTGACCGACCGAGCATCTGGATCTCCCGCTCGACTACGAGGGCATGGCCAGCGCCAAGACGATGCTCGGGACGAAGGCCCTGCAGTGCTTCGACGACACCACCTCGGTGGTGCGGGTGGTGTTGCGCTGGACCGAGTTCTACAAGCACGAGTCCTGCGGGAAGTGCACACCATGCCGGGAGGGCACCTGGTGGCTGGTGCAGATCCTGCAGCGGATGGAGGCCGGCCGCGGCTTGCCCGGTGACATCGAGAAACTCCTCGACTTGTGTGAGAACATCCTGGGTCGGTCTTTCTGTGCGCTGGGCGACGGGGCGACGTCACCGATCAGTTCGGCCATTCAGTACTTCCGGGACGAGTTCGAGGCGGCAATGCACACACCGGCGTGGGAGCTGTTCCCGTACGAGCGCAGCACGGTCTTCGTTCGCGACGGAGCCCTGGCGTGAGTTCCCAAGCCCCTGCGAGCGTCGGTAGCGCGCGCCGACGATTGGAGAACGATGAGCGAAACACGCTTTTCCGTTTCGCGAAGAGCGACGACAACGTCGGGTTCCAGCGCGATGCGCGAGCGCGAGAAACAGATCTCGATCACGCTGACCATCGACGACGTCGAGGTGTCGGTGCCGAAGGGAACCCTGGTGATCCGGGCGGCGGAGCTGATCGGGGTCGAAGTGCCCGCGGTTCTGCGATCATCCGTTGCTGGATCCGGTGGGGGCCTGCCGGCAGTGTCTGGTCGAGATCCCCGACGCCGGCAACGGCCGGCCGATCCCCAAGCCGCAGGCCTCCTGCACGCTGGAGGTGGCCGCGGGAATGCAGGTCGAAGACGCAGGTCACCTCGCCGGTCGCCGACAAGGCTCAGCGCGGGAACATGGAGTTCCTGCTCATCAACCATCCGCTGGACTGCCCGATCTGCGACAAGGGCGGCGAGTGCCCGCTGCAGAACCAGGCCATGACCCACGGCGACGGCGAGACCCGCTTCACCGACGTCAAGCGCACCTACCCGAAGCCGATCAACATCTCCGCCAATGTCTTGTTGGACCGGGAACGCTGCGTGCTCTGTGCGCGCTGCACCCGTTTCTCCGAGCAGGTGGCCGGTGACCCGTTCATCGCTTTGATCGAGCGCGGCGCGCTGCAGCAGGTCGGGATCTACGAGAAGGAACCGTTCCAGTCCTACTTCTCCGGCAACACCATCCAGATCTGCCCGGTCGGGGCGCTGACCAGTGCGGCGTACCGGTTCCGGTCCCGGCCGTTCGACCTGGTGTCGACGCCGTCGATCGCCGAGCACGACGCCTGCGGGTCCGCCATCCGGGTCGACACCCGGCGCGGGCAGGTGATGCGCCGGCTCGCCGGCGACGACCCCGAGGTCAACGAGGAGTGGATCACCGACAAGGACCGGTTCGCCTTCGTCTCCGGGCGCGGCGATGATCGGCTCACCCGACCGCTGGTGCGCGAGAGGATCGACGGAGACCGGGGAGTCGGTGCTGCGGCCCGCGTCCTGGCCGGAGGCCCTCGACGTCGCGGTCCGTGGTCTGCAGCGGGCCGGCTCGTCGGTCGGCGTCCTCACCGGTGGTCGGCTGACCGTCGAGGACGCGTACGGCTACGCCAAGTTCGCGCGCGCCGTGCTCGGCACCAACAACATCGACTTCCGGTCCCGGCCGCACTCGGCCGAGGAGGCGGACTTCCTGGCCGCCGCCGTGGCCGGCACGGGTCACTCGCTCGACGGGACGGGCGTCACCTACGCCGACCTGGAGACGGCCTCGTCGGTGCTCCTGGTCTGCTTCGAACCGGAGGAGGAGGCCGGGGTCGTGTTCCTCCGTCTGCGCAAGGCCTTCCGCAAGAATGGATCTGCCGGTCGCGACGGTGGCGCCGTTCCTGAGCACCGGCGCCTACAAGATGGGTGCCCGGTTGATCGCGACCGTACCGGGGGCCGAGGCGGCCGTTCTGGACGAACTGTCAGGCGTGCGAACTGGACGCCGACTCGGTGATCCTGGTCGGAGAGCGGGCGGCCGTCTCCTCCGGCACGCTGAGCGCCTGCCTGCGGCTGGCCGAGCGGACCGGGGCCCGACTGGCCTGGGTGCCCCGGCGCGCCGGCGACCGTGGAGCGGTCGAGGCCGGCTGCCTGCCCAACCTGTTGCCGGGTGGCCGGCCGGTGGCCGACCCGGCCGCCCGCATCGACGTGGCGGCGACCTGGGGGATCGACTCGCTGCCGTCGCTGCCCGGCCGGGACGGCGACGAGATCCTGCTGTCGGCCAGCGACGACGAGCTGGCGGCGCTGGTGGTCGCCGGCGTCGACCCGAGCGACTTCCTCGATCCGGAGGCCGCGCTGGAGGGTCTGGAGGCGATCGACTTCGTGGTCAGCCTGGAGACCCGGGCCTCGCCTGGTCACCGAGCGGGCCGACGTGGTGCTGCCGGTGTCGCTGATGCAGGAGCGGGCCGGACACTTCCTGAACTGGGAGGGCCGCGAGCGCGACGTTCCCGGTCGTCCTCCCAACGCCCAGACGATGAGCGACCTCCGGGTGCTGTCCGCGCTGGCCGACGGACTCGGCCGACCGCTCGGGCTGCGGACCGCGGCCGAGGCGGCGGCCGAGCTGGCCGAACTCGGCACCGTGGACCGGCGAGCCGGGCGCCGCAACCCGACGTCGGCGGCGGCCCAGCCGAGTGTGCCGGGCGGAGCGACGGCGGTGCTGGCCACCTGGCGGCTGGCCCTGGACGACAGTCGCGGCGTGGCCGGCGAGCCGTACCTGATGCAGACGGCGCGACCGTCGGTGGCGATGCTGAGTCCGGCCACCGCCCGCGCGGCCGGGATCACCGCGCGCGTCACCGTGGCCAACGACCGCGGCTCGATCACGCTGCCGGCCCGGCAGGTCGAGGGCATGGTCGACGGGGTGGTCTGGGTGCCGACCCGGGCGCCGCGCCAGTCGGTCGCGGAGCACCTGGCGCGCCGGCGCCGGTGACCTCGTGACGATCTCCGCGCCGCAAGACCTCGAGGAGGTGACCGCCTGAACGCGTTCGACCGCATGTTCTTCGACGACCCCTGGTGGCTGGTGCTGATCAAGGCCGTGTTCGCGCTGGCCTTCCTGCTGATCATGACGCTGTTCACCATCTGGTTCGAGCGCCGGGTGGTCGGGCGTGATGCAGCACCGCAAGGGCCCGACCATGAACGGTCCGTTCGGCCTGCTGCAGTCGCTGGCCGACGGCATGAAGCTGATGTTCAAGGAGGACTTCACGCCCAAGGCGGCCGACAAGGTCGTCTTCATGCTGGCGCCGTTCGTGATGGCCGTCCCGGCCATCACCGCGTTCGCGGTGATCCCGATCGCCGGGCCGGTGCCGATCCCGTTCACCGACATCACCACCCCGCTGCAGGTCACCGACCTGCCGGTCTCGGTGCTGTTCATCGTGGCCATCGCCTCGATCGGGGTGTACGGGATCGTGCTGGCCGGCTGGTCGTCCGGCTCCACGTACGCGCTGCTCGGCGCGCTGCGCTCCAGCGCCCAGGTGATCAGCTACGAGGTGGCCATGGGGCTGGCCCTGGTCGCGGTGTTCCTCTACGCCGGCTCGCTGTCCACGTCGGAGATCGTGGCCAAGCAGGCCGAACCGGCCGTCACGCTGTTCGGCTACCAGCTCCCGCTCTGGTACGCGGTGATGCTGGTCCCGTCGTTCGCGATCTACCTGATCTCCATGGTGGGGGAGACCAACCGGGCCCCGTTCGACCTGCCCGAGGCCGAGGGTGAGCTGGTCGGTGGCTTCCACACCGAGTACTCCTCGATGCGCTTCGCCATGTTCTTCATGGCCGAGTACATGAACATGATCACCGTCTCGGCCCTGGCCGCCACCTTGTTCCTCGGCGGCTGGCACGCCCCGCTGCCGTTCAACCTCATCCCCGGCGCCGACTCCGGCTGGTGGGGACTGCTGTGGTTCGTGCTCAAGGTGTTGATCCTGCTGTTCGTGTTCGTCTGGCTGCGCGGCACGCTGCCGCGGCTGCGCTACGACCAGTTCATGCGGTTCGGCTGGCGCTGGCTGATCCCGATCTCGCTGGCCTGGATCCTCGCCGTGGCGACGGTGCGCGTCGGCCAGGCCGAGGGCTGGTTCAGCACACCGGCGTTCTGGGTGGTGGCGGGCATCATCCTGGTCGCGCTGGTGGTGCTGTCGTTCTTCGGGCCGGCGGAGAAGAAGCCGGAACCCGAACCCGAGGTCGAGTTCGACGCCTTCGCCGGCGGTTACCCGGTGCCGCCGAGCAAGGGGCAGGTGCTGCCCGAGCTGGCCGGGGTGCTGCGACCCGGGGCCGACGACGATGCCGAACGGCCACCGAGGAAACAGCGACGAGGAGTAACGACCTGATGGGGTTCTTCGATCCGATCGCCGGCTTCGGGGTGACCTTCCGGACCATGTTCCGCAAGACCTTCACCGAGGACTACCCGCTCAAGCCCAAGGTCACCGCACCGCGGTTCCACGGCCGCCACCAGCTGAACCGCTGGCCGGACGGGCTTGGAGAAGTGCGTCGGTTGTGAGCTGTGCGCCTGGGCCTGCCCGGCCGACGCCATCTACGTCGAGGGGGCGCAGAACACCGACGGCTGAGCGCTACTCGCCGGGTGAGCGCTACGGGCGGGTCTACCAGATCAACTACCTGCGCTGCATCCTGTGCGGGCTGTGCATCGAGGCCTGCCCGACCCGCGCGCTGACCATGACCAACGAGTTCGAACTGGCCGACGACAACCGCCGGGACCTGATCTACGAGAAGTCCGAGCTGCTGGCCCCGCTGCTGCCCGGCATGGAGGAGCCGCCGCACGAGCGCCGGCTCGGCGACGACGAGCAGGCCTACTTCCTCGGGCTGCCGGCCAGCGGCCGGCCCGACGACCGGGCCGGCGACATCAGTGGCGACACCCCGCCGGTGATGAACCAGGGGAATCAGGTAGATGCTCGGGGCGCAGATCGCGTTCTGGCTGCTGGCGCCGGTGATGGTGCTGGGTGCGCTCGGCATGATCCTGGCCCGCAAGCCGGTGCACTCCGCGCTGTGTCTGGCCACGGTGATGATCTCCCTGGCCGTGCAGTACGCAGCGCTGGACGCGCCGTTCCTGTTCGCGGTGCAGATCATCGTCTACACCGGCGCGATCTTGATGCTGTTCTTGTTCGTGCTGATGCTGGTCGGCGTCGACACCGCCGACTCGCTGGTGGAGACGATCAAGGGTCAGCGTCCGCTGGCCGCGCTGGCCGGCGTCGGTTTCGGTGCGCTGGTGATCTTCGCGACCGGCAACGCCATCGTCGGCGAGCCGCTGGGTCTGAGCTGACGCCAACGCGGCCGAACGGCGGCAACGTGCAGGGCCTGGCGGCGCTGATCTTCAACCGGTACGTGTTCGCCTTCGAGGCCACGTCGGCGCTGCTGATCACCGCCGCGCTCGGGGCCATGGTGCTGGCGCACCGGGAGCGGCTTGACCAAGAAGCGCGGCCAGAACGAGTTGGTGGTGGAGCGGATGCAGCGTTACGCCGAGACCGGACAGCACCCCGGGACCGCTGCCGACTCCTGGCGTCTTCGCCCGGCACAACGCGGTGGACACCCCGGCGCTGCTGCCGGACGGCATCGGCGTCCGACCTGTCGGTGTCGCGCCACCCTGCGGGCCCGCGGGGCCATCCCGGACAGCCGCGACCTGGCGGCGCCGATCCAGCGCACCATGCGGGCGATCGACCCCGACGGGCAGAGCGACCCCGACGACGCGGGTGGGCCGTCCTACCGGGTCGCGACGGACCCGGGCGAGTCGAGGGACGGGACAACACCGTGAGCCCCGACGCGTACATCATCCTGTCGGCGCTGCTGTTCACCATCGGCGTGGTCGGCTTCATGATCCGGCGCAACGCCATCGTCGCGTTCATGTGCGTCGAGCTGATGCTGAACGCCGCCAACCTGCTGCTGGTGACGCTTCGCCCGCATGCACGGGGCGCTGGACGGTCAGGTCGCCGCCTTCTTCGTCATGGTCGTGGCGGCCGCCGAAGTGGTGGTCGGGCTGGCCATCATCGTGACCATCTTCCGCACCCGACGCTCGGCCTCGGTCGACGACGCGAACCTGCTGAAGTTCTAGCCCGGAGATGTGGACCGAATGACGTTGATGGAAGTCGTGACGCCGGTGGCCGCGACGGGGCTGTTCAGCTGGGCCTGGCTGCTGATCGCCATCCCGGCGCTGAGCGCGCTCGTGCTGTTGCTGGTCGGCCGGGCGGGTGACGCGTGGGGGCATCTGCTCGGGACCGCGGCGCCGATCGCTGTCGTTCCTGCTCGGTCTGGTGCTGTTCGTCCAGCTGTTCGGCCGGGAGGAGCCGGCGCGGGCCGTCGGCGTGCCGCTGTACTCCTGGATCCCCACCGGCGGCTGGGACATCGACGTCGGCCTGCTGATCGACCAGCTGTCGATCATGTTCGTCTTGTTGATCACCGGCGTCGGCAGTCTGATCCACGTCTACTCCATCGGCTACATGGCGCACGACGAGCGTCGGCGCCGGTTCTTCGCCTTCCTGAACCTGTTCGTGGCGGCGATGTTGCTGCTGGTGCTCGCCGACAACTATCTGGTGCTGTTCATCGGCTGGGAGGGTGTCGGCCTGGCCTCGTACCTGCTGATCGGTTTCTGGCAGTACAAGCACAGTGCGGCCGTCGCGGCCAAGAAGGCCTTCGTGGTCAACCGGGTCGGCGATCTCGGCATGTCGATCGCGATCATGTTGATGCTGGCCTCGTTCGGCTCCTCGGCGTTCGTCGACGTCGAACGAGGGCATGCCGCAACTCGATCCGACCCTGGCCACGGTGATGGGACTGCTGCTGCTGCTGGGCGCGTGCGGCAAGTCGGCCCAGGTCCCGCTGCAGTCCTGGTTGCTGGACGCCATGGAGGGCCCGACCCCGGTGTCGGCGCTCATCCACGCCGCCACCATGGTCACCGCCGGGCGTCTACCTGGTCGCTACGCTCGCACGCCGTCTACGCCGAGACGCCCGCGGCCAGCACCGCGGTCGTGGTGGTCGGGGTGGTGACGTTGCTGGCCGGAGCCTGGATCGGCTGCGCCAAGGACGACATCAAGAAGGCGCTGGCCGGCTCCACGATGTCCCAGATCGGCTACATGATGCTGGCCGCCGGGCATCGGGCCGGCCGGTTACGCGTTCGCGATCTTCCACCTGATCACGCACGGCTTCTTCAAGGCCAACCTGTTCCTGGGGGCCGGCTCGGTGATGCACGCCATGGACGACGACGTGGACATGCGGCACTACGGCGCGCTGCGCACCGTGCTGCCGATCACCTTCGTCACCTTCGCCGCCGGCTACCTGGCGATCATCGGCTTCCCGTTCCTGTCCGGCTACTACTCCAAGGACCACATCATCGAGGCGGCCTTCGAACGACAGCGCGCTGGTCGGGCTGCTGGCCATGCTCGGGGCCGGCATCACCGCGTTCTACATGACCCGGGTGATGCTGATGACCTTCTTCGGGGAGAAGCGCTGGCAGCCGGACGTGCATCCGCACGAGTCGCCGCTGGTGATGACCGTGCCGCTGATCGTGCTCGGAGCCGGCTCGGTGGTCGGCGGTCTGGTGCTCAACAACTGGATCAGCGGCTGGCTGGACCCCGCGGTCGGCGGCGAGCACGCCGAGGAGGGATACGGCCTGCTGCACTTCAGCCTGGTCGGCGTCGCCACGCTCGTGGTGGTGGCGCTCGGCGTCGCGATCGCGGTCTTGGTCTTCGGCCGCGGCCGGCAGATCCCCGCGCACCCAGCCGGCCAGCCGCTCGCCGTTCACCCTGGCCGGCCGAAACGACCTCTACGGTGACGCGCTCAACGAGACGGTCTTCATGCGCCCGGGCCAGCGCTGACCGAACGGTCTGATGCGCCTCGAGGACCACGGCATCGACGGCGCCGTGGACGGCACGGCCACGGTCATCGCCGGAGTATCCGGCCGCGCCCGCCGGATCCAGAACGGCTTCGTCCGCAGCTACGCCCTCACTCATGGTGGTCGGCGCCGCGCTGGTCGGTGTCGTGTTGATCTTGGGGCGGCTGGGGTGATGACGTGCGATGAGCTTCCCTGGCTCAGCATTCTGGCCCTGCTGCCGCTGGTGGGCGCGGCCGCGTTGATCGTGATCAAGGGCACCGCGGCCAAGCAGGTCGCGCTGGCGGTCTCGTTGATCACCTTGGTCGTCGCGCTGATCGTCGCCTTCGGTATCCAGGTCGGCGGGCGGCATGCAGTTCACCGAGCAGCTGTCCTGGATCCGGCCGCTCGGGGCCTACTACGCCCTCGGCCTGGACGGCATCGGGCTGACCCTGGTGATCCTGGTGGCGATCGTCACGCCGGTGGTGATCGTCGCCAGTTGGCACGACGTCGACCCTCCGCTCCCTGAGCCTGTCGAAGGGCCACGTGCAGACACCCTTCGACAGGCTCAGGGCACCAACGCGACAGGCTCAGGGCACGCCCTCACCACACGGCGCCGCGCTACGACATCCGGGTCTTCTTCGCGCTGGTGCTGGCGGTCGAGAGCTGCGCGATGTTTCTCTTCCTGGCCACCGACGTCTTCTTGTTCTACGTCTTCTTCGAGGTCATCCTCATCCCGATGTACTTCCTGATCGGCGGCTTCGGGGGCGCCCGGCGGGCGTACGCGGCGAGCAAGTTCTTGATCTTCGGACTGCTCGGCGGCTTCGTGATGTTGGCCTCGGTGATCGGGCTCTACGTGCTGTCGGCCCGCGCCGGCCAGGCCAGCTACCTGCTCAGCGACCTGAGCGGCCTTGACCATCGACACCGCGACCGGACGGTGGCTGTTCGTCGGCTTCATGTTCGCGTTCGCGATCAAGGCTCCGCTGGTTCCGCTGCACACCTGGCTGCCGGACGCCGCCGAGGAGTCCAGTCCCGGCGGCGCGACCATGATGGTCGGGGTGATGGACAAGATCGGCACCTTCGGGATGATCCGGTTCTGCCTGGAGCTGTTCCCGGAGGCCAGCCAGTGGGCCACCCCGGTGATCATCGTGCTCGCGGTCATCTCGATCATCTACGGAGCCATCCTGGCCATCGGCAGCCGGGATCTGATGCGGCTGATCGCCTACACCTCGATCAGCCACTTCGGCTTCATCGTCCTCGGCATCTTCGCCTTCACCTCCCAGAGCCTGGTCGGATCGACGCTCTACATGCTCAACCACGGGCTCTCGACTGCCGCGTTGTTCCTGGTGGCCGGCTACCTGATCAAGCGGCGCGGCTCCCGCGACGTGGCGGACTTCGGCGGCGTGCAGACGGTGGCCCCGGTGCTCGGCGGGTCTGCTGCTCTTCGCCGGATTGTCGACGCTCTCGCTGCCGGGTCTGTCCAGCTTCGTTTCGGAGTTCATGGTGCTGGCCGGGACGTTCAGCCGATATCCGGCTGTCGCGGTCGTGTCCACTCTGGCCATCGTCTTGGCCGCGCTCTACATCTTGTTGATGTACCAGCGCACCATGACCGGCCCGGTGGCGCCGGAGGTGGACCGCACGGTGCGCAGCGACCTCAACGTCCGCGAGCGGCTCGCCGTGGCCCCCCTGGTGGTCTTGATCCTGGTCCTCGGGCTTGTTCCCGCGACCGATGCTCGACGTCATCGATCCGGCCGTCCAGGCGACCATGCAACGGGTCGGGGTCAGCGATCCCCAGCCGCTGGTCGATGTCGAGGGGGAACGCTAGATGAGCGCGATGTTGTGAGCACGCCGCTGGTGATCACGGCGCCCGCAGATCGACTACGGGCTGTTGCTGCCCTTCCTGATCGTCTTCGCCGGCGCCTGCCTCGGCGTACTGGCGGAGGCGGCGTTGCCGCGCTCGCGTCGCCTGCTCGTGCAACTGATCCTGACCTTCGTCACCCTGGCCGCCGCCCTCGTTCGTGACGGCACGGAACTGGTCGTCGATGCCGAGGGCATGACCGGTGTGGGCTCGGTGGCGGTCGACGGGCCGACCCACTTCATGTGGGCGCTGCTGCTGGTCTTCGCCGCGATTGTCCTTTCTGCTCTTCGCCGATCGGACCGCGGAGAACGGGCGCAGCGCCTTTGCGCCGCAGGCGGCCGCGGTCCCCGGCACCGCGGCGGAGCAGGAGGCGATCCGGGCCGGCGTGGAGCACACCGAGGTCTTCCCGCTGGCGCTGTTCGCGCTGTCGGGAATGATGGTGTTCGCGGCCTCGTCGGACCTGATCACGATGTTCGTGGCGCTGGAGATCTTGTCGCTCCCGCTCTACCTGTTGTGCGGTCTGGCCCGGCGCCGGCGACTGCTCAGTCAGGAGGCCGCGCTGAAGTACTTCCTGCTGGGCGCCTTGTCCTCGGCCTTTTTCCTCTACGGGGCGGCCCTGCTGTACGGCTACGCGGCGTCGTTCGATCTCGGGGTCATCGACGCCGCCATCCGGACCGGAGGGCGCTCGCGGGTTTGTTGCTGGCCGGGATGGCGTCTGCTCGGGGTCGGACTGCTGTTCAAGTTCGGAGCGGTGCCGTTCCACTCCTGGACCCCCGACGTCTACGCGGGCGCGCCCACGCCGGTGACCGCCTTCATGGCCGCCTGCACGAAGATCGCCGCCCTCGGCGCCTTGATGCGGGTGTTCTACGTGGCGCTGGGTGCCGAGCGCTGGGACTGGCAGCCGCTGATGGCCATCGTGGCGGTGGCCACGATGGCGGTCGGATCCGTGCTGGCCATCACCCAGACCGACGTCAAGCGGATGCTGGCGTACTCCGTCGATCGCCCACGCCGGATTCCTGATGACCGCGTTCGTCGGCGCCGCCCAGGAGGGCACCGGTAACCCGGCCGAGTCCTTGACCAGTCGTGTCCGCGGTCATGTTCTACCTGGTCGCGTACGGCGCGGCGACCCTCGGCGCCTTCGCGGTCGTGACCCTGGTGCGCGACCCGAGCGGGGAGGCGACGCTGCTGACCAATTGGGTGGGACTGGGGAAGCGTTCGCCGACCGCCGGGGTGGTGTTCTCGATCTTCCTGCTCAGTTTCGCGGGGATTCCGCTCACCAGCGGCTTCATCGGCAAGTGGGCGGTCTTCGTGGCGGCTTGGAACGGCGGTCAGGAATGGCTGGTGGCCGTCGCGGTCGTGATCAGCGTGGTCGCGGCTTTCTTCTACATCCGGGTGATTGTGATGATGTTCTTCTCCGAACCGGAGGAGACGTACCGGTGTCGGTGATCCGCCCCGGCTGGAGCACGCTCGCCGCGGTCGGTGTTGCTGTGGTCGCTACTGTGGCCCTGGGTGTCTTTCCGGGACCTGTGCTCGATTTGGCCCAGCAGGCCGGCGAGTTCGTCCGCTGAGGATGAGCGAACAAGGAGAGTGTGCTGGCCGAACAGACGCGTGAGGAGAGCCTCGACGCTTCCGTGAGGGCCCAACTCGACGTCATCGAGGAGGCTCTGCTGCAGGCCGCCCGAGCCGATTCGCCCTGGTCACCGAGGTGGCCCGGCACATCATCTCGGCCGGCGGCAAACGGTTCCGGCCGCTGCTGGTCGTGCTGGCCTCGCAGTTCGGCAGGTCGGTCGTCCGCGAGGCCGACGTCGTCAAGGCCGCGGTGGTGGTCGAACTGACCCACGTCGCCAGCCTGTACCACGACGACGTCATGGACGAGGCGCAGCTGCGGCGCGGATCGCCCAGTGCCAATGACCGGTGGGGCAACACGGTGGCCATCTTGGTCGGCGACCTGCTGTTCGCCCGGGCCTCCGACACCGTGGTCGACCTCGGACCGGACTTCGTCCGCATCCAGGCCCGCACTTTCTCCCGGCTCGTCCAGGGGCAGATCGCGGAGACGGTCGGCCCGAGGACGCGGACCCGCTCGATCACTACCTGCAAGTGGTGGCCGACAAGACCGGCTCCCTGATCGCCACGTCGGCCACCTTCGGCGCCAAGATCGCCGGAGTGGAACCGTCGGTCCAGGCCGCGCTGGCCGCCTTCGGGGAGGAGATCGGGATCGTCTTCCAGCTCAGTGACGACATCATCGACATCACCAGCGATCAGACGGGCAAGACCCCGGTACCGACCTGCGGGAGGGAATCCCTACCCTGCCGACCCTGCTCGCGCGGCGCTCCGCTGATCCGGCCGACGACCGGTTGCGCCAGCTTGCTGGACGCCGACCTGCACGACGACGAGGCCCTGGCCGAGGTGCTCGCGCTGCTGCGGGCGCACCCAGCCATCGACGAGGCGCGCACCGTCGTGCGGCGAGCGGGCCGAGCGGGCCCGCTCGCTGCTCGAGGTCCTCCCCGCCGGCGAGGCCCGGGACGCCCTCGAGGAGCTCTGCGACACCGTCGTGACCCGTACGGCATAGCCCGGTGCCCACCACCGGCCCGTCCAGCTGAAAACTGAACCCTCGATCACGCGAGCTGCCCCAGATCTGCGGCGTGTCGCGGTGATCCCCGAGATCGAGCGTCCGGTTCTCAGTGCTGTGGGCCGAACCGGTATCCACAGGCGCCGTACTCAGAGGTCGGCGATCGGCACTCGGCGGTCGGTGGAGGTCATCCGGATCTGCCGGTCGTAGCCGCCGAGCACCCAGACCTCGTCGCCGACCACGCTGACGGTGGAGAACGAGCCCGATACGTCGGCCAGATCCCGCCGCGACCGTGCTCGTACGGCCGCGACGTCGATCACCTCGACGCCTTGCCCGCTGCCCGCCACGACCACCCGACCGTCGGGCAGCACGGCGGCAGCCTCGTTCAGCTTGTAGCGGCCGTCGACCAGGCGGCGGCCGTCGACGAACGTCTCTGTCTACGCGGATCGAACAGCTCGGTACTGGTCAGGAGCTCCCGGTCGTCGGTGGTGCCGCCGATCACCAGCACCTGGCCCGACGGCAACGCGACAGCGGTGTGCTTGAACCGGGGCGTCCGCAGTCCGGACGGAAGGGTGCGAGCCCGGCCGTCGGGGCTGATCAGGACGCGCGGTGCCGCTGGGTCGGTTGTCGCCCAGTGACCGCCGATCAGCAGCACCCGGCCGTCGGGCAACGACGTGCCGCGAGGCTGTCGACAGCCTGCGGGAGATCCGGTCCGGGGACGAACCGATCGACTCTGCGGGTCGAAGATCTCGGTGCTCGCGAGGTAGGTTCCGGGGCCCTGCCAGCCGCCGGCGACGAGGACCCGTCCGTCCCCGAGGCGGGCGGCGGCGTGCCCACCGCGCGCCTGCCGTCATCGGCCGCCCTGCTGCCAGACGTCCTCGGTCGGGTTGTAGAGCTCAGTCGTCGCCAACGGCGGGCGATTCTCGCCGATGTAGCCGCCGGTGACGAGGACCCGGCCGTCGTCGAGCAGCACGGCGGTGTGCCCGTCCCGGGGAGCCGGAGGGGTCGCGCCGGTCGGGCGCCATCGGCCGTCAGCAGCGCCGCCGTGGCAGTCGCCTCGCTGCAACCGTCGACATCGCAGCCGCCCGCGATCAGCGTCGTGCCGTTCTCGAGCTCGGTGGCGGTGTGCACCGCCCGCGACGCCAGTTCGTGGGACTCTGCCGCCGGAGGCGGAGAAGGTGGTGCCGGGCCCGGCGGCGTGCAGCTCGGAAGCGCCGCGAGCACGGCCGCCAGGGCCGCCGTCATCGCCGCCCGGTGGTGCACGCCTCGAATCTAGGGCCGGTCGGCCTGTCGCGGCCGCCGAAAATCGAGCTCTTGTCACATGAGCGGTACGGCCGTTTACTTTGAGTCCTAACGTTTTCCTTCCCGGTGCCTTGGAGGGCTGTCCTGTGCTGCTGCCCGTTGACGTCGAACGCCTCGCCGTGCGCCGCCATTGCCTCGTGCTCCTTCTCGGTGTCGTGGTGGGTGCTCTGACCGCCACCGGCGTCGTCCTGCCCGCTGTGGCCGCTCCGCCGACGACGCCGTACCTCTCCGAGATTCACTACGACAACGCGGGAGTCGACAGCGGCGAGTTCGTCGAGGTGCATCTGCCGGCCGGCACGACCTCCGCGGGTCTGTCGGTCGTGCTCTACAACGGGAGCAACGGGAGGTACTACGACGTCGATCCCCTGCCGACGGTGACGGCTCCCGCACAGGCTCCGGCGGTAACGGTGGTGAGCTACCCCGCCAACGGCATCCAGAACGGGGACCCCGACGGCATCGCCCTGGTGGACGCGGCCAACGCCGTGCTGGAGTTCGTGTCCTACGAGGGCACGGTGACTGCCACCGACGGACCGGCGGCCGGGCGGACCAGCACCGACATCGGAGTCCGGGAAGCCGGGACCGAGCCCGTCGGACGGTCCCTCTCGCGGGCCTACGACACCGGGACCGACGCCCTGGTCTGGTGGGGTCCGGCCGCGGCCACGCCCGGCGCGGTCAACCCGAGCCCGCCGCGGGAGCCCGAGCCCGTTGAGGTCTGCGATCTGCCGGTCACGAGGCAGATCGGTGACGTGCAGGGGAGCGGTGCCGAGACGCCGTACGCCGGTCAGCAGGTGACCGTGCGCGGCGTCGTGGTCGGCGACGTTCCCGGGTTCTCCGGCTTCTACCTCCAAGATCGCGACGGGGACTCCGACCCCGCCACCTCCGACGGCATCTTCGTGTTCAGCAGCGTGCCGGTCGACCTCGGCGACACGGTGGCGGTGACCGGCCCGGCGCAGGAGTTCGGCGGTCAGACCCAGATCAGCGCTCGCACCGCCGCCGAGGTGTGCTCCGAGGGCAGCGCGGCCGACCTCCCCGCCGCCGCCCCGCTCGACCTGCCCGCCGGCGACGCCGAGCGGGAGCGGCTGGAGGGCATGCTGGTCCGGCCGATCGACCGGTTGACGGTCAGTGAGGTCTTCGACCTCGTCAGCTTCGGTGAGCTCACCTTGTCCGAGGGCGGCCTGCTGGTGCAGCCGACCGAGCTGGCGCGTCCGGGTCCGCAGGCGCAGGCCATCGCGGCCGAGAACCAGCGGCGCCGGATCGTGCTCGACGACGCCCAGAGCGCGCGGGTGACTGTGACCACGCGTCCCTACCTGTCGCCGACGACCCCCGTACGGGTCGGCGACCGGCTGGCCTTTACCGAACCACTCGTCCTCGGGTACGGCTTCAGTCAGTGGCGGCTGCAGCCGGCGGACGGCACCGCCGAGGGTGTGTTCGCGCCGCAGCAACACCCGCCGGGCCCGGCCCGCACGGGTGGGCGGCGACCTGCAGATGGCGGCCTTCAACGTGCTCAACTACTTCCTGACCTTCACCGGTCCCGACGGTCGCGGCGCGGGCAGCGCCGAGGAGCTCGAGCGACAAGCCGGGAAGATCGTGCCGGCGATCGAGGCCCTGGGCGCCGAGGTGGTGACCCTGATGGAGATCGAGGACACCGATTCGACCGGCTACACCCCCGGGAACGCCGATGCCGCCCTGGCCGACCTCGTCCGTCGGCTCAACAGCGCGGCCGGATACCCCAAGTGGACGTTCGTGCCGCTGCCGAGGGAGTTGTACGCCGTCGACCGGGACGTGATCCGCAGCGCGATCATCTACCAGCCCGGTGTGGTCCGACCGGTCGGCGCGCCGGTCGGACTTGTCGACGAGGCGGTCTGGGCCAACGCCCGCGAGCCGATCGCGCAGACGTTCACCAAGGACGGCGACGCCGTCACCGTGGTGGCCAACCACTTCAAGTCCAAGAGCCCCGGGCGCGCCCACCGGTGACAACGTGGACGCCGGGGACGGCCAGGGCGACTGGAACGGCGACCGGGTGCGGCAGGCGCGCTCCCTGGCGGCCTTCGCCGACCGGCTGCGACGGCAGACCCGCGACCCCGACGTGCTGCTGCTCGGCGACTTCAACGCCTACACCCAGGAGGATCCGATCGAGGAGCTGCGGCAGGCCGGCTTCGTCGACCTCGGCGAGCGCCTCGACCCCGGCCGCTACAGCTACGTCTTCGACGACCAGTCCGGCTCACTCGACCACGCTCTGGCCACGAGCGGCGCTGGCCGACAAGGTGACCGACCTCACCCACTGGAACATCAACGCCGTGGAGTCCTTCGCCTACCAGTACGACGGGGACCCGGCCCTGTATGCCCCCAACCCCTACCGATCGAGCGATCATGATCCGCTGGTGCTCGGCATCGACCTCGCCGAGCGCTGCCAGGGTCGCCGCCCGACGATCGTCGGCACCAACGGCAGGAACGTGCTGACCGGCACGCGGCGATCCGACGTGATCATGGCCTTGGGCGGCGACGACATCGTCGTGGGCGGCCGGGGCGACGACGTCGTCTGTGGCGGTGAGGGCAACGACCTGCTCTTCGGCGGTCAGGGCAACGACCGACTGCTCGGCGGATTCGGCGACGACCGGCTTTACGGCGGCAACGGCAACGACCAGCTCATCGGTGGGCCCGGGGACGACGACCTACGACAGGGACGGGGCCAGGGCCGGCAGGACCAGGACGGCCCCGACTCCTGAGGTACTACACACGCTCGACCGGCGACCTCACCAGATCTTGACCCGGTCCTTCTCGGCGAGCCACAGCCGATCCGGCTCCGAGACGTCGAAGGCGGCGTAGAACTCATCGAGATTGCGGACGATCTGGTTGCAGCGGAACTCAGCCGGGGAGTGCGGATCGGTCGCCAGCCGCTGCCGAACCAGCTCGGGCCGGGCCTTGGATTGCCAGAGCGCCGCCCAGGCGAAGAACAGCCGCTGCTCGTCGGTGTAGCCATCGACCGGCTCGGGCGTCGAATCACCGCGGGCGATCCGGTACGCCTTGAGGGCGATCGACAGGCCGCCGAGGTCGCCGATGTTCTCCCCGATGGTGAGCTCGCCGTTGACCCGTTGCCCTGGAGTTTCGGGGGGCTCCAAGACGTTGTACTGGCCGATCAACGCCCTCGTCCGCTCCTCGAAGGCGTTGCGGTCGTCTTCGGTCCACCAGTCCCGCAGTGCGCCGTCGCCGTCGCAGGTCGAGCCCTGGTCGTCGAAGCCGTGGCCGATCTCGTGGCCGATGACCGAGCCGATGCCGCCGTAGTTGACCGCGTCGTCGGCGTGCTCGTTGAAGAACGGCGGTTGCAGGATGGCGGCGGGGAAGACGATCTCGTTCTTCAACGGGTGGTAGTAGGCGTTGACCGTCTGGGGCGTCATCAGCCACTCCTCGCGGTCCACCGGCTGGCCGATCTTGGTCAGCGAGCGGTCCAGCTCGAACGCCGCGGCGCGCATCACGTTGCCCACCAGATCGTCGGGCCGGATCTCCAACGCCGAATAGTCCCGCCACTTGCTCGGATAGCCGATGTGAGGCCGGAACTTCGCCAGCTTGGCCAGCGCCTCGGCCTTGGTCGGCTCGGTCATCCAGTCCAGGTCGGTGATCGACTGCCGGTAGGCCTCGATGAGGTTGGCCACCAGGTCGTCCATCCGCTGCTTGGCGATCGGGGAGAAGTGCCGTTCCACGTACAGCTGTCCGACCGCCTCCCCCAACGCACCCTCGACGAGGGCGACGCCGCGTTTCCAGCGCTCCTTGAGCTCGGGGGTGCCGAGCAGGACCGTGCCGTAGAAGCGGAAGTTCTCGTCCACGAAGGCGTTCGACAGGTACGGCGCGAGGGCGGACACCGCCCGCCACCGGGCCCAAGCTCGCCAGGCCGGGAGCCGGTCGGCGATCAGCAGGGCACCGATCTCGGTGCAGAACGACGGCTGGGTTACCACCAGTTCCGCCATCGCCGGTTCGCTGATGTCCGCCCCGGACATGAAGCGCCGCCAGTGCAGGGCCGGTGCCGTGGCTTCGAAGGCGGCCAGGTCCATCAGGTTGTACATCAGCCGCATGTCCCGGCACTTCACCTTGTCCCAGTGGTGCGCGGCGATGTCGGTCTCCAACTCGAACACCTGGCGCGCCGCCGCCGCGGAATCGTCGGCCCCCGCCAGTTCGAGCATCCGGGCGACGTGCTCCAGGTACTGCTCGCGGATCTCGGCGTAGTCGTCGAGCCGGTAGTACTCCTCGTCGGGCAACCCGAGACCGCCCTGGCCGACGAACATCACGTAGCGATTCGGGTCGCCCGGGTCGGACTCGGTGTCGATCCCGATCAACCCGGGAATGCCGGCCCGGGTGAAGCCGCCGAGGAGGTTCATCAGGTCCGCCGGTGTGGTGACGGCATCGATACCGGACATGACCGCGGCCAGCGGGGCCGCCCCGAGGGTCTCGACCTGATCGGTGTCGATGAAGCTCGCGTACAGGGCGGCGATCTTCGCACGCTCGGTGCCGGCGGGGGCGTCGGCGCCCGCCACCTCGGTGATGATCTCCCGAACCGCCTGCTCGGCGGCGTCGCGCAGGGCGATGAACGAACCCGGTGATCGACTTGTCGGCCGGGATCTCGGTCTCGGCCAACCAGGTCCCGTTGACGTGCCGGTACAGGTCGTCCTGGACCCGTACGCCGGGGTCGAAGGTCGAGAAGTCGATGGTCGGGGCGGCTCTTGTCTCGATGCGGGAGGTCTCTAGCCGGGTGGTCGCAGTCACCCAGCGATGCTACCCAGCCCTTAGGTCCAAGTAACCTTCAGCGGCTCCTCCACCATGTTGACCCTCGGGCGGAAGTTCGTGTACTGGGTCAAGGTGCACGGGCCCTCATCGCACTGGCCGGTGGCCTTGAGCCCGAGGTTGAGGTAGTTGACCCTGGCCACGGATTCGTTCGCATAGTCGAGTTGGGGCTCCATCGAGTCGAGCGCGTCCTTCTCGGTGGCCTCCCACTTGAAGGTCCCCTCCTTCGGCGTGACGCCGCCCGACACTCGTCCCACGTTGTTCGGGCAGCCCGGAGTTCTTGACCTTGTTCGACTTCAGGCACTTGTCGACGTTGGCGGTCACGGCGGCGACGAAGGCCTTCTCGCCGGCGGCGCTCAGCTTCGGACGCAGGTCGGTCACCCCCGAGGGGTAGTCCGACGGGCTCTGGATCACCAGCAGCCCGGAGTCGCCCCAGCTGATGTTGGGCGATCCGGTCGTGAATTGGTAGGCGCCCGGGAACAGGCGCAGCTTGGTGGTCTTGGCCCGCACCCCGTTGACGATCATGGGAATCGAAGCTGCTCCGGCTGAAGCTCAGGTCGATGTCCTGGGTAGTGTCGGCCAGCTTCCAGACGTCGCCCGATTTGCGCACGCTGAAGTTCTCGTTCACCGCCTGCTTGCCGAGCTTGAACGAGGCGGCCACCTGGTAGGCGTACTCGTCGTTCACGTCCGGCACGTTGATGTCGGTGAGCGGGGCCAGCTTGTTGGACTGGGCCAGCACCGCGTCGGTCAGGAGCGAGGTGTCGGCCGGCGCCGTCGTCGCCGAGGGACAGCGCGGTCGCGGCCTGGCCGGCGGCGAGCGCCTCCAGGTACGACTTGACCGCATCCGACGGCTTGACGGCCAAGGGCGCCGAGGAGCCGCCGGGCCCACCGGTCGGGCCGGTGGACCCGCCGGTGTTCGGGTCGGTGCCCGCCGTAGGGGCGCCCCGGTTCAGCAGCAGCACGCCACCGGTGACGCCGAGCGCGATCAGGACCAGCACGACAGCGCCGATGATGATCAGTGTGCTGGGCGTTGCCCTTCTTCGGCGGCGGTCCGAGCGGGCCGCCCTGGCGGACCCTGCGGGCCGTACGCGCCGAAGGGCTGCGGCGGCGGACCGCCGGTGGGCGGCTGAGGCGGCCCGCCCGGAGGACCGTAACCACCGGGTCCCGGCGGCGGCCACCCGGTACACCGCCGGCGGCTGCGCTCCCGGGTAGGGACCGTAGCTGCCCGGCTGACCGTACGTCTGCGGTTGGCCGGGTCCCGTCGGCGGCTGGCCACCCTGGGGACCTTGGTACTGGCGGACCTTGGTACTGGGGGCCCTGGTTGCTGGGGGCCCGGGTTCTGGGGGCCTCGGGGCTCAGAGTCGAGCGGACCGGCCGGTCCTGGTGGTGGGTTTTCGCTCATCGGAGCTCTCACTTCTCGACGTCGGGTCCGAGAATCCGGCGTCCAGGTTCGCTCAGACGCGGACAGACTACCCACCGAAGAGTTCATCTCCGGCCCGGCGGACATTCCCTGTTCGTCAGGCGGTACGCTCACGGAATGGCCGGATCTGGCCCCGTCGGGCCGACCGGATCGGCACTCTTCGCGTACTTGCGCAGCTGGACGCCGAGCACGATCAGCACGATGCCGAACAGCAGGGCGTAGATCCCGAGGATCCAGATGATCGTGACCAGGCCGCTGCCGGGCCGGATCATCACCAGCACGCCGAAGAGCGACGGTCAGGATGCCGGCGACCAGACCCCAGACCCAGCCGCTGCCGCGGTACGCCGCGGTGACCGACGGAGACGACGATCTGCAGGATGCCGACCACGATGGCCCAGATCCCGACGATGATCACCAGGACCTCGAGGCTGAGGCCGGGCCAGAGCAGCATCACCAGCCCGAACACGATGCTGACAGCACCCAGCACGATCCGACTCGACCATGCCGGCGGAGCCGCGGTGGCGAATGGCGTCGACGATGTCGACGATGCCGTCGACGATCGCGAAGATGCCGATCACGAGCGCCAGCGCGAAGGCGGTCGCGATCGGGCGCGACGAAGGCGATCAGGCCGAAGATGATGGCCAGCGACGCCGCGGACGACGGACCAGATCCAGGATCGGCCGGCGATCTCCTTCAGCTGCGGGCGCGGACAGGGCCGTGGGGTCGGACATGGAGTATCCTTCCAGGGCAATCTATTATCGCGCCCGGGGCGCTGGTCACCACCGGACGGAGTTCAGGCTGGTTCGCTCAGCTTGGTCGCCGCGGCTGGCCGACGGCCCGGAACAGTCCGTAGCCGCTCAAGATCAGCAGGGCGACCCAGATCAGGGCGAAGCCGGCCCAGCGCGCCGGCGGCATCGCCTCGCCGAAGTAGAAGACGCCGAGCAGGAACTGGGCGGTGGGGGTCAGGTACTGCAGGAGTCCCAGGGTGCTCAGCGGGAGTCCGGACGGCCGCGGCGCTGAAGAGCAGCAGCGGAACCACCGTGACCAGTCCGGCACGCGATCAGCAGCAGGCTGTGGCCCACACCGAGGTGGACGAAGGTCAGGCCGCCGGTCAGCTGCAGGAAGATCAGATAGCCGAGCGCGAGCGGGGTGAGCAGCGCCGACTCCACGGTCGAGCGTGGCCACCGCGCCGGAGTTGATCCGGTTCTTCAGCAGCCCGTACGAGGCGAAGCTGACCGCCAGGGTCAGCGCGATCCACGGCAGCCGGCCGTAGTCGACGGTCAGGATCAGCACGGCCGCGGCGGCGAAGCCCAGCGCCACCCACTGCGCGACGCGCCAGCCGCTCCCGAGGACGATCACGCCCAGCAGCACGGTGAGGATCGGGTTGATGTAGTAGCCGAGCGCCGCCTCGACCACCTGACCGGAGTTCACCGACCAGATGTAGAGGCCCCAGTTCACCGCGATCACGGCGGCCGCCAGGCCGAGCAGGATCAGCGTCCGGCGGTTGGCCAGCGGTCGCCACCAGCCGCGCGGGGCAGGATCAGGACCAGGAAGGCCGGCGATGACGAAGGACCACAGCATCCGGTGGGCCAAGATCTCGACCGCGCCGGCCCGGTCGAGGAGCGGCCAGAACAGCGGCACCGAGCCCCACAGCAGGTAGGCGCCGAGCCCGTAGAGCAGCCCGTCCTCGGTCCTGATCGGTGCCCTGAGCCTGTCGACGTCGGCTCGACGCGGTCAGGTGCCGGAGCCACCTAGCGCACGGTCCAGGTGTCGCCGCCGGCGATCATGGCCTGCAGCGCCTCGTCGTCGCTGCCGGAGCCGGCGGCGAGGGCCACCTGCTCGCGCGCCAGGTCGTCGTAGCGTCGAGGCCTCGACGTCCCGGAAGATGCCGATCGGCGCCCGGTGCAGGACGCCGGCGTCGGTCAGCCGGGACAGTCCGAACGCGAAGCTCGGATCGGCGGCGTGCGCGTCGTGCACGACCAGGGCGTCGACCCCGACCTCGTCGACGTCGACCACCGCGAAGGCCCCGCTGACGGGTCGCGCGTCACCCCGAGCTGCTGGTCGACGCCGAAGCGGATCGGCTCGCCGTGCCGCAGCGGGATGATCGCGTCGGCCGAGGTCTGCGGGTCCTTGATGGCGTCGAAGGCGTCGTCGTTGAAGATCGGGCAGTTCTGGTAGATCTCCACGAACGAGGCACCCCGGTGGGCCGCGGCGGCCCGCAGCACCTCGGTCAGGTGCTTGCGGTCCGAGTCGATCGTGCGGGCCACGAAGGTCGCCTCCGCTCCCAGCGCCAGCGACACCGGGTTGAACGGGTTGTCCAGCGAGCCCAGCGGCGTCGACTTGGTGATCTTGCCCAGCTCGGAGGTGGGGGAGTACTGGCCCTTGGTCAGCCCGTAGATCCGGTTGTTGAACAACAAGATCGTGACGTTGACGTTGCGCCGCAGCACGTGGATGAGGTGGTTGCCGCCGATCGACAGCGCGTCGCCGTCGCCGGTGATCACGAAGACGGCGAGGTCCTCGCGCGCGGTGGCCACCCCGGTGGCGATGGCGGTGGCCCGACCGTGGATGGAGTGCATCCCGAACGAGTCGACGTAGTACGGGAACCGCGACGAGCACCCGATCCCGGAGATGATCACCGTGTTCTCCTTGCGGATGCCGAGCTCCGGCATGAAGCCCTGGAAGGCCGACAGCACCGCGTAGTCACCGCAGCCGGGGCACCAGCGCACCTCCTGATCGCTGGTGAAGTCCTTGCGGTTCAGCGGTTCGACGGCCAGCGGCACCCCGCCAGCCCGCCTGGCCCTGAGCCTGTCGAGCGGGCTCGAGGGTGCCCTGAGCCTGTCGAAGGGCTCGGTGGTGCCCTGAGCCTGTCGAAGGGTCGAGCGCCGTTCCCGGAATGCCCGTTGACCGCGGTCACGCCGAAACCCCTTCGAGGGCGTCGATCTCGTGCTCCAGGTCCCGGGCCAGCTCGCTGAGCGAGATCGGCAGCCCGCGCACCCGCGAGTAGCTGTGCACGTCGACCAGGTACTTGGCCCGCAGCAGCATCGCCAGCTGGCCGAGGTTCATCTCCGGCACGATCACCCGGTCGTAGCGTGCGCAGGATGTGACCCAGGTTGGCCGGGAACGGGTTCAGGTGGCGCAGGTGGGTCTGGGCGATCCGGCGGCCGGTCTTGCGCACCCGGCGGACGGCGGCGGTGATCGGGCCGTACGTCGAGCCCCAGCCGAGCACCAGCACCCGGGCGCCGCCCGGGATCGTCGACCACCAGGTCCGGCACGTCGCGCACGATGCCTTCGATCTTGGCCTGCCGGATCCGGGTCATCTCCTCGTGGTTGCCGGGGTCGTAGGAGACCGCGCCGGTGTCCTGGGCCTTCTCCAGGCCGCCGATCCGGTGCTGCAGACCGGTGGTGCCCGGGATCGCCCACGGCCGGGCGAGGGTCTCGGGATCGCGCCGGTACGGGTAGAACACGTCGTTGCCGGCGCGGTCGGTGCCGTTCGGCTCGGTGGCGAACTCGCGGATCGATCGCCGGGATCGCGGCCAGGTCCGGGACCGGCCACGGCTCGGCGCCGTTGGCGATGTAGCCGTCGGAGAGCAAGATCACCGGCGTGCGGTAGCGCACGGCCAGACGTGACCGCCTCGATCGCGGTCTCGAAGCAGTCGGCCGGGCGACTGCGCGGCCAGCACCGGCACCGGCGCCTCGCCGTTGCGGCCGAACATCACCTGCAGCAGGTCGGCCTGCTCGGTCTTGGTCGGCATCCCGGTGCTGGGACCGGCGCGCTGGATGTCGCAGACGACCAGCGGCAGCTCGGTCATCACGGCGAGGCCGATCGTCTCGGCCTTCAGGGCCACGCCCGGACCCGAGGTGGTGGTGACGCCGAGGTGGCCGGCGAAGCTGGCGCCGAGGGCCGCGCCGACGCCGGCGATCTCGTCCTCGGCCTGGAAGGTGGTGACGCCGAAGCGCTTGTGCTTGCTCAGCTCGTGCAGGACGTCGGAGGCCGGGGTGATCGGGTAGGCGCCGAGGAACAGCGGCAGGCCGGCCTTGCGGGCCGCGGTGATCAGGCCGTAGGCCAGCGCCAGGTTGCCGGAGATCTGGCGGTACTCCCCGGCCGGCATCGGGCGCCGGCGCGACCTCGTACGTGACGGCGAACGTCTCGGTGGTCTCGCCGAAGGCGTACCCGGTCTTGAAGGCGGTGAGATTGGCGTCGCGGATGGCCGGCTTGCCGGCGAACTTGCGGGCCAGGAAGTTGGTGGTGCCCTCGGTCGGGCGGCCGTACAGCCAGGACAGCAGGCCCAGGGCGAACATGTTCTTGGCCCGGGAGGCGTCCTTGCGGGTCAGGCCGAACTCCTTGACGGCCTCGACCGTCATCCCGGTCAGGTCGAGCGCGTGCAGCTGGTAGTCGGTGAGCGAGCCGTCGTCGAGCGGGTTGGCGCTCGTAGCCGACCTTGGCCAGGTTGCGCTTGGTGAAGTCGGCCGTGTCGGCGATGATCACCCCGCCCTTGGCCAGGTCGGCGATGTTGGCCTTGAGGGCGGCCGGGTTCATGGCCACCAGCACGTCGGGCCGGTCGCCGGGGGTCATGATGTCGTAGTTGGCGAAGTGCAGCTGGAAGCTGGAGACCCCGGGCAGCGTGCCGGCAGGGGCGCGGATCTCGGCCGGGAAGTTCGGCAGGGTGGAGATGTCGTTGCCGAACACCGCGGCGTCGGCGGTGAACCGGTCGCCGGTGAGCTGCATCCCGTCGCCGGAGTCGCCGGCGAAGCGGATGACCACTCGGTCGAGGGTGTGGACCTGAGGCATCAGGTGTAAAGCCTTCTTCCTTGGCGTCGTTGTCCCATGGTCTTGGTGGCTGGGTCGATCAGGCTGCGGGATCACCGCACGTAGCGACCCGCCTCGGCGGGCGCTCATTCCATGATAAGGGCGCCCTCAGTCACGCTCCGAATTTCGTCCAGCCCGGCGTGCATTCGGGCCGCCCGGCGCTCGAGCCGGCGACGAGGCCGGTGCCGCCCCGCTGCCAGGGCAGCGGGCCGTCCTCGGGGCGGTACTCGACGCCCATGGCGGCCAGGCGCTCGAGGTGACGCGGCCAGCCGCGAGCTGGAACTCCGCCCAGGAGCGGCCGGCCGGCTCCGACCAGGCCACCTCGCGTGGGCGCAGGCGCGCGGGAACATGCATGTAGTCCAGCCGCCGGGTCGTGGGGATGTACTCGGTCCAGAGCTGGCACTGGGTGCCGAGAATGCTGGCGACGAACTCGGCCGGCACGCCGTCGAGCGGGTCGAAGCCGTACACCGTCTCGGTGGTCAGCAGGCCGCCGATCGCGTACGGCCTCCTCCGGGTCCGTCGCTCGGGATAGTGGTCGAGGTAGGTGTGGGACTCAGGGGCGCCATCACCACGTCGATGCCGGCGGCCGCGGCGGCGACCCCGTACGAGCGGTCCCGCCAGGCCATGGCCACGCACCGCGCCGAGCACCGGGCCGTCGTCGCTGATCTCGTCCCAGCCGACCAGCTGCCGATCGCGGCGGCCAGCCAGTCGCGCGCAGCTGCTCGGTGAACCAGCGCTGCAGCTGGTCGGGGCCGTCCAGGCCGCGGTCGGCGGCGAGGGCGGCGGCTTCGGGGCTGGCCAGCCACTCCTCGGTCGGACATTCGTCGCCGCCGACGTGGACGTAGCGGCTCGGGAAGATCGTCGAGCAGTTCGTCGTAGAGATCGAAGACGAACGCCATGCTCTGCGTCGGTGCAGGCTCGAGCACCTCGGGGAAGATCCCGAACGACGTGGCCACGCGCGGTGCCGCGTCCGGGGTGGTTGCCGAGCTCGGGGTAGGCGGCCAGCACGCGCGCGGACGTGCCCCGGGAACTCGAGCTCCGGCACGATCGTGACACCGCGGTCGGCGGCGTAGCGGACCAGCGACGCGGAGCTGGTCGCGGTGTAGAAGCCGCCGTGCGGGGTGCCGTCACCGGGCTCGAGTTGCGGGTCAGGGTCTCGGTGCGCCAGCTGGCGATCTCCTGGAGCTTCGGGTAGCGCTCGGAGGCCAGCCGCCAGCCCTGGTCGTCGGTGAGGTGCAGGTGGAAGACGTTGTACTTGTGCAGGCTCGAGCAGGTCGACGAAGCGGAACAGGTCCGGCAGCGGGCGGAAGTGCCGGGCGACGTCGAGCATCACCCCGCGCCACCCGAACCGCGGGGCGTCGTCGATCACCACGCACGGCGACGACGAACCGGTCGCGGAGCGGAGCGGCCCGGAAGACGTCGACGCCGATCAGCTGCCGCAGGGTCTGGGTGGCCCAGACGACGCCGGCCTCAGTCGGCGGCGTCGATCGTGACCGCGTCGGCGTCGATCTCCAGCCGGTACCCCTCAGCCGGCAGCTCGGCGATCGCGCCGCAGCCGAGCCGACCGTCCGGCGCGAGTCGGCAGCTCCAGGCCGGTGCCCGGGGTGAGCAGGCGGCGGACGTACGGGGCCCAGGCCGCCTCACCGGAGATGCCGAGATCGGGGTCGAGGACGAAGCTGCCCGGTCTGGTCTCGCACCGAGCGCGGCCGCGGGAGCAGGTTCAATTCGTGCCCTGAGCCTGTCGAAGGGTCCGGGGCGTGCCGAGCCCTTCGACAGGCTCAGGAGGGGCCCTCGAGTCTGCCGAACTCAACGGACCAGGTGCGCGTACGGATCGGCGACCTCGAGATCGCCGCGCAGGACGTCGAACTCGTTGCCCTCCGGGTCGGCCAGCGTGACCCAGCCCAGCCCGTCGGGACGGCGCCGATCCGCCACCTGGGTGGCACCGAGGCCGAGCAATCGCTCGACCTCCTCCTCACGGGTGCGATCGGTCGGGCGCACGTCGAGGTGCAGCCGGTTCTTGACCTGCTTGACGTCCGGCACCTCGATGAAGAGCAGCCGGGTCCGCCCGTCGGCGGAGAAGATCATGCACTCCTCGTGGCCGGGCTCGTTGGGATCCTTCGGGTCCTCAGCCATGGCGAGCGCCTCGGCCCACCACCGTGACATGGCGTACGCGTCGTGGCAGTCGACGGTGAGATGGGAGATGCGGCTGGTCACAGGATGCCGGGCTGCGACTTCCGCTCGAGTTCCTCGGCCTCCTCCTGGACGGCGTCGAGGGGGTCGTCACCCGGTTCGGGAATCGTCTCGGGGACGGCTGGTCCGGCGGCCGCGAAGTCCTCCACCGGCTCATGCGTCGGATCCTGGGCCGGCGGCACGGGGACTGCTGCCTCGTCGTCGCTCTTGTCGCCGGCGACCTTGTCCTTGGCGTCCTCGAACAGCTCGCCGGCCTTGGTCTTCACGGTCTCGACGACCTCGCCGAACGACGTCTCGCCGTCCCCGTCGGTGTCGAAGGTCTTCTTGAGATCGTCGAGCACGTCGGACACCTTGTCCTTGGCGGCGTCGAGCGCGTCCTCGGCCTTGTCGCCGAACGCCTCCGCCTTGTCCTTTGCCGCGTCCAGAACGTCGGAGGCCTTGTCGCCCGCCATCTCGGCCTTGCTCTTCACCTCGTCCGCGAAACCCATGATCATCCCTCGTCATCGCCCGCCGCAGCAGCGCGAACAGCGCTGTCATCGCCATGGTAGTGGTCACGCCCGGCGAGACGGGCCGTGAATCTCGGTTCAGCGGTAGTTCGTGAACTGGACGGCGAAGTCGTAGTCCTGCTCCTTGATCAACGCCTGCACCGCCTGCAGGTCGTCGCGGCTCTTGCTGCTGACCCGCAGTTCGTCGCCCTGGATCTGGCGTCTTGACACCCTTGGGGCCGGAGTCTCGGATCAGCTTGGAGACCTTCTTGGCGTTCTCCTGGCTGATCCCCTCGCTGGTGCTCGCGGTGATCTTGTACAGCTTTCCCGACGAGCGCGGTTCACCGGCGTCCAGCGACTTGAGGCTGACGCCCCGGCGGACGAGTTTGGACTGGAAGACGTCGAGGACCGCCTTCACCCGCTCCTCGGAGTTCGCCTCCATCTCGATGGCCTCTCCGGACCACTGGATCGAGGCGTCGGTGTTCTTGAAGTCGAAGCGCTGCCGCACCTCCTTGGCCGCCTGGTTCAAGGCGTTGTCGACCTCTTGCCGGTCGACCTTGCTGACGATGTCGAACGAGCTGTCCGCTGCCACCGTTCCTCCTCAGGTCTCCTGGCCGGCGTTCCCTGATCGTTCATCTCACCGGCGCAGCGTTTGCTATTGTTACCGGTCGCCGCACGGTCACCTCACGGGGTGCTCGAGCGGCCTGGCAGGTTGCCCGAGTGGCCAAAGGGAACGGTCTGTAAAACCGTCGGCATCGCCTACGTTGGTTCGAACCCAACACCTGCCACAGCAAGATCAACAGTCGCTGACCAGGTGCGATGCTGTTGATCATGGTTGCCTGACACCGATGTCAGGCCGACTCTGCGACGGAGAGCGGTTTCTGACACCGTCGGCGCGATCCCGCGTAAGTCGACGCAACCTGCCTGTGACCAGGGGTGATGCTGCCAGGGCAGCGGTTGTTGAAAGTCCGGCTGTGTCCGGATGTGCGCGGTGAAATACGGCCGTGTGTTCCCTATACGGTCCTTGAGAAGCGGCTTAGGCGGTTCGGCGTGTCGCGCCGCCCGAACCGTCTTGGTCACGAGCGTCTGCCCAGAGGTCTGTCAGGTGGAGTCCCCGTCGATCCCATCATGTCCATCGAGCTGGGTGGGGTGACGGAGGCCAAGGCCCATCGACGACCCCCAACCCTGACCATGATGGAGATCCTGGCGCCAAGGCGCGGCGGTTGAAGCAGCGGCACCCTACGGCAAGAACATCCCTGGCCTGCGCGCATCGGGCCTGCCAATTCGGCGGCTCACCCGTGGCCCTCGCCCGCGTCGACCTCGTGCACGTCGTCGTCGCGATCGCCGCCGACAGCGCCCTGCACGGGGGCCGCGATCGCCACGCTCTGAGGTTCCTACGCCGGCGGCCCGAGCTGAGCGTCGACGACGTTTCCCGGTACGGCGGCTGAGGAACGCTGCTCCAGCCAGCGCAGCGCCGCGTCCATCGACCCAAACTGATTCAGGTACGTGTCGCGGGGGATCTTGTTCGGCGGCCGCTGCATCTCCTTGATGGTCGACACCGTCCATACAGCTGAAGGAGGGTGACGAGGTTCTCAGCCAGTTCGTCGTCGGACCACCGATTCGCCATCCGCGACATCTTCAAGTCAGCCGCGGCCGCCGCCGCCCCCATCGAACCGAACCGCGACCTCAACACCCGCAGCCCGATAACCGAAGTGGCCCTAACCTTTTTCCCGACACCTGCCTGTCCGGCCCGGCCAGCCGGCGCAGCTCAGCCAGCACTTCCTCGTCGCTCATCCCTTGGTGTGCTAATGCTCCAGCTTGGGCGACACCTCCACCCCGATGTAGCGATCCCCAAGACCGGCCTCGGCCAGTCTGGTCGTCCACCCGGCGACGCCGGCGTGGTCGACCAGATCGAGCAAGCCGGCCTTGACGACGGCGTCCACCCGCGCAAGGGACCGGGCCGGCGGTGAGTCCCAACGCGCTTTTCCCTCGTGCAGATGCAGCGCCACCGCCTGCTCGGTGACCGTGGCCCGGAGCCGCTCGATCTCCTTCCGGGCATCGGCCAACGCCACCGCCTCCAAGCTCTGCCCGGGCCGTCCCGGGACACTGGCCGACAACGCGTCCAAGGCGCCCTGCTTGGCGACCTTGCAGATGTGCATCACCGTGGACCGATCGACCTTGAACCGCTCCGGGGCCTCCCGCTGGGTGGCCTGCCCGTCAACACCGACACCCACAACTCGAACTTCTCGCTTGGCGGCAACCCCGCGCCGCCTCCTCGGGCCGGTTGTACCGAATCGGACACCTGCAGCCACCTCCAGGGCGGTCAGGCGCTCCGATCCTTGGCTGGGTATTTCTCCGGGCCAATGCCACACGAATTCAGACGCATTGCACCGTCTGCCGCACGATCACCCGCACCGTCGACGGATCGATCCGGGAGATCGAGGAGACGCTGAACTCGGCCTCCAAACCGAACAACACCGCGGTAGGATCGGACAACACCTCCAACACCGCTCCCAAGGGGTCGATCGACGACACGGTTGACGTAGCATCCGACATGCTCGTGGCCTCGCTTGCGCTGTTGAGTTGGTAGAGACCAACAGCAGCGCGGGCCACGAGCCCACCACCCGCTACGACACGACCCCAGGCCCGGCAGCTACCCCGCTCAGATCGAAGAGCCTCCTAAGCCGTCGCATGACCGAAGCGATCGGCGGCCAGCGCCGATGAAAGCCCAGGCGATCCCGGCCCCCGAGATCGATCATCTGCTGGCACTATGCTACGGCTCGTCTGTGGCAGGGAAACCAGGTAACCGGAGGACTCGTGAAAAGCACCGACGCAGCATGGGAAACCTGGGGACAAACCGATCCTTACTTCGCCGTGGTGTCCCACCCTCAGTTCCGCACCGGGACGCTGCCCCACCACCGAGAGGAGTTCTTCGCAGGCGGGCGAGAAATAGTCGCCAGGCGCATCGCGGAGTACGAGCAGGTCTTCGGGCCCCTGCCGCGCTCGACCGCGCTCGACTTCGGCTGTGGCGTCGGGCGGTTGACCCTTCCGCTCGCTGAGCAATTCGTCGGCGTCACCGGTCTCGACATCTCAGAGGCCATGCTCGTCGAGGCGCGAAGGAACGCGATGGACCAAGGCCTCTCGAACGTCCAGTTCGAGCGGTCAGATGACACGTTGAGCGCTGCTCGCGGGACGTATGCATTCGTGCACACCTACATCGTCTTGCAGCATATTCCTACGCGACGTGGCATGATGATCATCTCGGAATTGCTGGATCGGGTGCAACCGGACGGCGGGTTCTTTCTGCACGTTTCCGTCCATACCCGCGGTCTGGCCTGGCGTGGGCTGTACTGGGCCGTGCACCACATTCCCGGCCTCTATAAGGTCAACTCGCTGCTTAAACGACGCCCAATGTCTGACCCGGCGATGCAGATGAACGGATATTCCGCGCAGCAGATCCTGGCGTCGCTGGCGCAACGCGGTATCGACTCGGTGCATGTGACGAGCGAGCTGCACAACGATGTGCTGACGCTCGGATTCCTCGGCCGGAACTCGGGTTCACTCGGGCGTACTAGCGACGCATCATAAGGGCGATGCTCACGAGCACGATGACCGCTAGCGAGGCGACGATGAGCGGCACGAGCTGATTCTCCCCTTGGAGCACATGGACGACTGATCGGTGATTGTGCAGCCAGAACGTCCGTCCGTCAAATTGATCCGGCACATACAGAAAACTTTGAGACAAGGCTTGCGCGCAGGTCGGCCAGCACCCTTAGTATCCGTCCTACTGAGCTTGCAAGCAGACAATCCCGGGGGGAACTCCGGCTTGCGCCCGGGGGGGAGTTCAGGAGCCCTTTTCGTTCCGGAGGCCCCTTTGCTCGCTCAGCCGTCTCGTCTCGGTGCCGAGAACCCTTCCGTCACCCCCGCATCAGGGGGCGCGATCACCAGTCCTGCGCCGCTGTGGATCCTGCGTTTCCATGGTGCCGTTCCGGCCAACTTGGACAGTGTTGGAGAGTTCGACACGCACGCCCCCTCAGTACGCTCGATCGCCCTGTCCCGACGCTCCCTCGGTATCGAGCCGCTGCGGACCCTGACCGACCTGCCGACCCCGCGTCGGGCCCTCGCGGCGCCAAGCAGTGCCAACGGTGCTAGACCGGTGGGAACCTGGCCTGCTCTGCTTGAATCCGAAGCGGCAACCGGACCTCTGTCCCAGTCCGGCGCGCTGCCACGTCGTCCTATGCCGTCCGCCGATGTGCCAGGTGCACGCCCCCTGGAGGCGGGCCCCAGCGCGGCGCGCCCTGATGAACTCGGCGCAGGCATGGCTGACGAGCCGGATCTGTGGACCCCGACGGAGGCGATGCCGGACTACATCGATCGCCGCCTACTGAGCGCGAGAGTGATCTACCTGCCGAACCGGGGCCGCGGATATGCCTGGGGCAAGCGCATCCTCGACATCGTCGGGTCGCTCCTCCTGCTCCTGCTCACCTGGCCGCTGATGCTCGTCATCGCCCTGCTGATTCGACTGGATTCACCGGGTCCAGCGATCTTCCGCCAGCAGCGCGTCACCCGTGGCGGCCGGCTGTTCACCTTCTACAAGTTCCGAACGATGTGGGTGGATGCGCCCGAGCGCTTCCCCGCGCTCTACGACTACGCCTCAGTCGCAGAAACGTCCAGCGTCTACTACAAACTGAGCGACGATCCTCGCAGCACCAACGTCGGGCGATGGCTCCGCCGCAGCACCCTGGATGAGCTCCCCAACCTGATCAATGTGCTGCGGGGAGACATGTCGCTCGTCGGGCCACGGCCCGAGCTCCCCGAACTCGTCGCGCTCTACCGACCCGAAGAGCTTGCCCTCTTCTTCACCAAGGCGGGACTCACCGGTCTGGCGCAGATCGCCGGACGCAGCTTGCTGACCGTGCGCGAGCGCATCTCTCTGGATCTGCGTTACGTGACCAACCAGACGCTGCTGCTTGACATCCGGCTGCTGCTTGGCACCGTGCGGGCCGTGCTGCTGCGCCGCGGCGCCTTCTGATGCCGACCGCAGCCAACGACGTCGACGTCGACGTCGACGTCGACGTCGTGATCGTCGATTCTCACAGCCGCCGCGATCTGGTGCTGGAGTGCCTCGACAGTCTCGCTCCTGTCCCGCCGCGAACTGCGCATGACCCAGATCGTCGTCGACAACGGGTCCGATGACGGCCTCCAGTCCGCGCTGGCCGCGAGATCTCGACCAGACGCAGGGACTCGTCCTGAGCTACGACGCGGGCTTCGCCGTGGCGAGTAACCGCGGCATGGCCCTGGGTCGGGGCCGCTACATTCTGGTGCTCAACCCGGACACGGTCGTCGTGGGAGATGCCGTGCGAACGCTGGTGGAGTTCGCCGACTCTCACCCCGACGCCGGAGTCATCGCACCGCAACTGCGCTATCCCGACGGCCGACCCCAGCGCACAGCTCGTGCCTTCCCGACCGCCGCGGCGGGCATCTTCGGGCGCCGCTCGCTGCTGACGAGATGGTTCCCCTCGAATCGATGGTCGCGCAAGTTTCTGCTGGAGAGCGAGCGGCTCCCGCATGATCACCGCCCGTTCCAAGTGGACTGGGTATCCGGGGCGGCGATGCTGGTTCCTCGTTGCGTGCTCGACCAGGTCGGCGGATTCGACGAGGCCTTCTTCCTCTTCTGGGAAGACGCCGACTGGTGTCACCGCATCAAGAATGCTGGACTCGCCGTCTGGTGTGTGCCGACAGCCACCGTCATCCACGCCGAGGGTGGCACTCGAGGTAGCGGATGGGACCCGAGAACCCTGCGCAGCTTCCACGTGGGCGCGTACCGCTACTGGACCAAGCACCACGCGCCGCAGGCCTGGAACCCTCTTCGCTGGGCAGCTGCAGTGCTGCTCCTCCTCCACGCCGTCGCCGGTGGACTCCGAAGCCTCCTTCCTCGCCCTCTCGAAACAAGAACGGTGCCCGCATGAACGTCCAAGAACTGCTGTCCCGCTACTGGCGCATTCCCGTCGTTGCCCTACTCGCCGCAGTCCTCGCGTTCGCTGCGTCCTACCTGGTCCAGCCGCGGTACGAATCCTCGACACGGCTGCTCGTGCACGGCCGCGACGCGACCTTCCTGACCAGCACCGGCGAGGACCTCAGCGCGCAGCCGGGGGTCGTCGACGCGTCGCTGTCGCAGGCTCTGCTCTCCACCTATGCCGGCATCGCCACCAGCCGCTCGACGGCCATTGCCGTCGTGCAGCTGCTGGACCTGGACAACGCGCCGGAGTCCAGCGGGCCCTACGCCGCTGTCGCTCAGGCCGCGGCCTGGCTCTACCGATGCGGGCGGGCCTTTGTGACCTCCGGTTTCTGCGCTCGCGTGGACCCCTACGAGAAGGCCGTGCTCGAAGTGCAAGAGGGCACGACGGCGGCACCGGCGGGGACCAACGAGGGCTCGAGTGCCGGCCAGCAGGGCTCGTACGTCCTTGAGGTCCGCTCAACGGGCAGCACCCCGGCGCAGGCGCGGGACATCACCAACAGCCTCGCGGACGAGTTGGTCCGGCTGAGCGCACAGCGATTCAAGCGGGACACCGACAAGAACGTGGCCAACCTGCAGCAGCAGGTCGCGCGGGCGCAGGCGGAATTGCGCAAAAGAAGCGAAGCGGTGACGGCGTTCCAGACCCAGCACGGCATCTCCTCCGCCGACGCCAAGCAGGTGCTTTCAGCCACCACATACGAGGAGGTCCGGGCGGACCTGATCAAGGCCAAGGCCGATCTGGCCGACACGGAGGCGCAGATCGATTCGGTCGAGCGGTCCCTGGCGCGGATCCCCAGGCAGCAGCGCCAAAAGCAGGTCATCGTGACCGGTCGCTCCACCACGGAGATGAACACCGACAGTGCGAACAGCGTCTACAGCGACCTGCAGACGAAGTTGTCGACGCTCCAGGCCGAGCAGGCCGGCGAGGCCGCACGAGTCGAGAAGTTGCAGGCGCAGGTCGTTGACGCCGAGCCGATCGCCAAGAACGGACCGCTTGCTGAGCTGGCACTGCTCCAGCAGCAAGCAGACCTCGCCGGGGACAATGTCGCCACCCTCACCGAAGGGGTGCAGAAGGCGCGCACCAGCGCAGCCGAGGGCTCGGTCGATCTCAGCCGTCTCGATGAGGCGTCCCAGCCCACCTATCCGACCAAGCCCAAGCGTTACATCTACCTCGCACTCGGGGCACTCATCGGAGCGCTGGTCGGTGCCGTGCTGACAGTTGCAGCGAATCGGAGCAGGGGTGCCTCCGACGCCGACTTGTCCGAGCTCAGGGAGAACGCCGAGTCCGAGGACACGGTGGTTCTCGGCGAGGATTCCGACCGGGCGAAGGTTCCGACGAACGGGCGCTCGCCGTGGTAGATGCCGTGCAGTCCGAAGGCCTCGGGGCATCGGAATCGGCACCGGCGGCGCACCCGGAGACTGTTCCCGGCGCGACGGGCGTGCGCTCACCGAGATCTCAGGGGCGCGCGATCGGGTTGAGCATCGGCTCCCAGCTGGCGGCCAAGGTCGTCCACCTGGTGCTCAACGTGGTGTCGACCCTCGCGATTCTGCGATACCTCGCGCCCGAGCGGTACGGCTCCTTCGTCCTCGTGGTCACGCTCGTCGCTCTGGTCAGCGTCCTTGCCGACTTTGGTTTGCCGAAGCTCGCGGTACGCGAGGTTTCGCGGGCGGCCAACGACCGTAATCAGGCTCAGAACGAGATTCTCGGTACGGTCGTGCTGATGCGGCTCGGTCTCACCGTCGTTGCCATGGGGGCCGCGCAGCTGATGTTGCTCGCACTGTCCGAGCCGCTGATCGTGCACCAGGCGGCTGCGATAGCCAGCCTGGTGTTGATCTTCGACGCCGTCCTGGGCGCGGTTGTGGTCAGCTTCCAGGTGGAACTGGTCCAGCAGTACGAGGCGTTTGTCCGGGTCGTTGCAGAAGGCCTGGAAACCGCTTTGGTGTTGTGCCTCATCGCGTGGCAGGTGTCCTTCCTGTGGCTGTTCGCGCCCCCGCTGGTGGGTATTGCCGTCGGCACCGGTCTCGCGGTCGCTGTTGCGCGACACCGCTGCGGCCTGCGGATGCGCGTCACCCCGGTGAGGATCCGCCACCTCGCGACGGAGGCCCTCCCGATCGGCCTCGCCCTGTTGATCGCAGCCTTGTTCCTGAAGCTCGACAGCTTGATCGTTGCCGCGCTACGTCCGGCCGCCGATCTCGGAATCTACGCGGCTGCCTACCAGCCGATCGAGTACCTCTTCCTCGCGGCCGCCGTGGTGATCAACGTGCTGTTTCCCCTGCTTGCTCGGGCCTGGGGCTCGGGTGACCTCCCTCGATTCGCTGAGGTGTATCAGCGCGGGAGCGAGTTGCTGCTGATGGCCTCGATCTTCGTCCCGCTCGCGTTGGCATTCGTAGCCCCGCAGGTGGTTGCCCTCGCCTTCGGTGATGCCTACGCCGACGCGGCGCAACCCCTGCGAATCCTTGCCCTCGCCCTCGTTCCGCTGACGTTGACGGCCTGGCTGTCTCTGGCGTTGCTGGCCGGCGGTCAGCAACGCGTGACGCTCGCCATCAACGCGGTGGGCCTCGTCGTCGCCCTGCTTCTCTGCACCTGTCTCGTGCTCCTGGTCGGCATCACCGGTGCGGCCCTCTCTGTGCTGCTGAGCAGTTCCCTGCTCCTGGCCGTCGCGCTTCGTGCCGCTCGCCGCCGGTTGGGAATCCGGATCGCCTGGGGCCAGGTCCTCAGGATTCTGCTGCTCACCGCTGCCACCGCTGCAGCGGTTGCCGGGTTGGCCTGGCTTGACTTGCCGTGGTACGTCCTCCTCCTCGCCGCCGGCCTGTTCTACGCCGTTGGGGTTTGCGGGTTCGGCTTCGCTCGCAGCCTGCAGAGGGCCTTCGCATGATCCCCAAAGGCCGTGACCGCTCCGGCCGACCCCCCGCTGTCTCGGTGATCTTTCCCACCTACAACCGGTGCGATGTCGTTCGGACGACCATCGAGCATTTGTTGGCGCAGGACTATCCCGCCGAGCGGCTGGAGATCCTCGTCGCCGACAACTCCAGCGACGACACGCCGGAGATGGTGCGCGGGTACTCCGAGCACGCCGTCTCGGTTCAGCTGCTCAGCAGCGCTGAGCGGCTGCCGGCGGTGAAGCGCAATCGGGCCCTCCGGGTCGCATCGGGAGATCTCGTGATCTTCATGAACGACGACGTCTGGGTTCGACCCGATTTCGTCTCGGTGCACGTCGCCGCGCATGCCCGCTATCCCGACCTGGTGGCGGTCCTCGGCCACGTCGAGCAGTCGGCCCAGATGGCGCAGACGCCCTTCATCCAGTGGTATCAACCGTTTGCCTACTACGAGATCGCCTCGCTCGCCGGCCAGCCGGTCCCGTGGCAGTACCACTGGTCGATGAACCTCAGCATGCCGCGCCAGCTGCTCCTGGATCGCAACCTCATCTTCCACGAGGAGTGGGCAGAGATCGGTCACGAGGACGTCGAGCTGGGATACCGCTGGTCGAGGGCCGGTTACCAGCTGATCTATGAACCGGCGGCGTGGGGTGAGCACTATCACCCGCACGATCTCATCAGCGCCTGCCGCTTGCAGGCCTCGATCGGTCGCGGGCTGCGGGACTTGGAGGTGTTGATTCCCGAGCCGGGCCTGCACGAGCGCTACGGCGTGTTGACACCGCATGCATCACGGCGCGGCAAGGTGCGCATGCTGGCGCGACTGGCGCTCTTCAATCGCATCACCGCCCCGCCCCTGGAGAGGGCGCTGCGATCGATGCCGGAGCGCAGGCGCTGGGCGGAGTGGTGCTACTGGAAAGTCCTCCTCCGCCACACCCAGCACGGCTACTCCTCGACAGCGCCCCGCTCACCCACACCGACCCCGACCCGTCCCGCGAGCGCAGCCGCATGACGACCACCGCTGCGACTCGACGTCTGCGAAGACGCCGGCGAGACTCCCGATCTGGTGCGTTTCCCGCGTTCCTCGGGGCGGTCCTGACCATCCCCGTCGTGCTCGCGCTCGCCGTCTATGAGCTCAAGGCGATCTATGCTGTCGCAGCGGTCGCCGCCGTGCTGGCCGTGGTATACGTGCTCCGCCTCGATCTCTCCTCCGCCGCACGCCGACTCCGCCGCACCCGCCCCACACGCGGCGCGGCGGCCGCCGATCCCGTCGGCCCGGCGCAGGCTCGCGCCGAGAAGCCGGCCGCGGCACCACACGGCGGAGCCGGGCGTTCGCTCGCCCGCATCCTCGGTCTGGCGTGTGTCGCGGGTGCGGCTGCCGGAGCAGCCTGGGTGCTCGCGCTGCTCGGCGTCAAGGGTTTGATCGCCGCACTCGCGGCCGTGGTCTTGATCGTGATCGTGCTCTTCGTGAGGGACAAGGCCAGCTGCCTGACCTTCGTGACCGTCGCCTCACTCGCTCTCCTGCTGCACAAGTCCCTCGGGCCGCAGGACCTTTCGCATGCGGGCGGAGCCATCTCGATCTACATCACCAGCCTCGACGTGCTCTTGATCTTGCTCTACGGCCTGTGGATGAGGGAGGGCACCTTCGTTCGAGACCTCCGGGACGCCCTCGCCCGCCCGCTGATCTGGTTGCCGCTCGTTGCCGGTGCCTTCCTCCTGCCCAGCCTGCTGGTGGCGACCGACATGCGGCTGGCGCTTGCCGAACTGGTCCGGATGGGGTGGATGTACGCGCTCTACGTCTACATCGCGGTCCGCGTCCGCACCGTTCGGCACATCTGGGCGGTTCTCCTCGGGCTCACGGTGTTCGTCGCGGTCGAGCTCACCGTGGTCCTGCTGCAGTGGCGCACGGGCGGAGTGCTCGGTCTGGAATTCCTCGGGATCCCCGAATCCTTGATTCCTCGCACCACCGACGCCGCCGAGATCGGGCGTCCGAGCGGGACAATACTGCACCCGGCCTTCCTCGCCGCCGCGCTCGGCATCACGACGATGCTTGCGCTCGCGCTTGCCATCGAGATGCGGAACCGGCTGCTCAAGGCCGCGGCGGTCGTCATCGTTGCCGCCGGCCTCACCTGCATGTGGGTCTCGCAGACCCGGGCCGCCTTCGTGGCCGTCGGCATGACCGGGCTCGCTGTGATCATCGCCGGACTCGTGCGGCGCCGCCTGCGGTGGCGCACACTCGGCGTCTACGCTCTGCTGGGAGCCGTCGCGCTCGCTCTGCTCTGGCCGCGGATCCGCGCCAAGTATGCTGACAA
Source organism: uncultured Actinomycetota bacterium (assembly GCA_963789345.1). GTDB lineage: Bacteria > Actinomycetota > Actinomycetes > Propionibacteriales > Propionibacteriaceae > Microlunatus. The sequence continues at coordinate 375,086 of CAWBKR010000009.1, forward strand.
CTTCACGACGGCTCAATTCACCACCGAGATCGCCTCACGACTGCAGCTCAACGACATCGCGCTGCGGATCATCAACGACCACCCGCTCCTCGGCGTCGGTCTCAACAACTACGAGGTGGTGATGCCGCGCTACCAGGCCAATCCCGTCATCTTCCCCGAGTACCCCGTGCATAATCTGTACCTGCTGTGGCTCGGTGAGGTGGGCATCCTGGGCTTCGCGGGTGTCGTGGTGCTGGGCGTCGCCCTGTACGACTCCGCTTTCCAGTTGAGCCGCAACGCGGACCCACTGTCGGCCGCGATCGGCATCGGCGCAGCCGGCGCGATGGCCTTCGTCATGATCGAGGAACTGCTCGGCTACACCCTCCGCGGCGACGTACCCCTGGCGCTGTACTGGGTGGTCGCCGGCCTGGTGGCAGCTGCCACGACGATGAATGGGCGGACCTGGCCGACCTTCGGAGCCAGAGCCCTTCCCGCCCGGGGTCCGGGAGAGGTGCGCGGCGCCGCGACCGCCGAAGGCGCAACCGGGCGGCAACCCGCGCGGCTCTTCCGGGTCCTTGCTCTCACCTCCTGTCTGACGCTGATGATCACGCTGGCGCCGCTGGTTCCCGGCCTCTCGAGTGGCCCCGGCGCAGAGGCTGCCCCAGTGCCGAAGATGACCTTCACGGCCCAGGATCGGTCGACCATGCTCGACGGCATCTACCTAGCGCACCTCGACGGAACCGACCCAACCAAGATCAGTCCCGACGATGGTCGGAGCTACAGCTGGGGCCGGTTCGCCTACGGCAACACCAAGATCGTCTACACCGTCGACCCGGTCGGATGAACGGCGCGGACATCGGCCTGATGGATCTCGACGGGTCCAACCGCCGCATCCTGCGCGCCTTCAATTACCAGGTCCACCAGCCGACGATCGATCGCACTGGCCGCTGGCTCCACTACACGGCCAAAGCCCCGTTCTTCCCGCTCGTCACCCAGTTCAAGCTGGACCTCACCACCGGCAACGCGACGAATCTGACGGCGGTCAGCAGGGATCGCGGCTTCGACGCCGACCCATTTCTCGCTCATCGCAGCGACAAGCTCATGTTCGTCGACAACTACTCGACCGGAGAGGGAACCCATATCGTCGAGATGGATGCCGACGGCACGGACCGCCGCAACCTGACGCCGAACCGGTGGTTCAACACCGACCCGGCACTCACCGAGGACGATTCACTCCTGGCGATCTCGTCCTACCGTGGCCTGGGACGCCCATCCCAATTCAACGCGAGCATCCCATCGAAGGGCGGATTGGGCGAGTACTGGTACGTGTCGGTTCAGCCGCGCCGAGGCGGCAAGGAGCGGGTGCTGACCGGAGGGCTGAACTGCACGGTGCGGCCCACCAGCAATCCGTGCACCCCGCAGGAGATGTCAGCCTTCCAACCTCGATTCACGCCCGACCAACGAGAGGTCTCCTACGTCGGTGCGCTGGATCACCAGCGCACCTGCATCTGCGCCATTGGTCTCGACGGCTCGAACCCACGGATCATCCTGGCGTTGAAGACGGTGGCGATCCACTGGCAGGACTGGCCGCAGTTGGCCGGGATGAGCACCTCGACCGAGGAGATCGGCAGCGATCAGGACACGTCGCGGCTCCTGGTCACGATGCAATCTCCCACGCGGGTTCGTAGCATGGCCATTGCTTCCGCAGATCTCGCCGTCCGTGAGCCGGTCAAGCTTCCCGCCGGACTGGAGCCGATCGATGCTCGCTGGGGATCTGACGGCAGAAGCATCGTCTTCACGGCGCTCGTCAAGGCTGGACCTCGTCGAGCCCCCCACCCGGCACCCCCAGCCGGCCGCAAGCGCCGCACCCACGTGACTTTGGACAACCTCGATCCCCACGCGGTGCATGCCCGGGAGGTGGCGGCCAAGCAGACGGCGAAGCAGGTGGCCAGCAAGCAGGTCTTCCTCCGGACCCCGGCCGGCGAGATCCTGGTCCAGCTCACCGATCCCTGGATCGAGGACTGGCGCGATGGGCTTGCCGACGGAGACCTCCGAGGCATTCCAGCCACGGATGTCTCCGGACGGCCGCTACGTCGTCGTCACGAACACCTCGACCCTGTCGGGGGAATCCTTTCTGCTGCGCATCGATCTCAGGACCGGAGCCGTCCTCAACCTGACCAACGGAACGGCCGGCGCACTGCCAACCGACGACGCCGAAGCGGCCTACTCCTCCGACGGCACCCGACTCGCATTCTCCTGGAGTCAGGGCGACCCTCGCGGCGTCTACGTCATGAACTCTGAAAGCGGCAAGCAGGTGCGCAACCTCGCCACCGGCGATCAGGCAGCCAGTTCGCCGGTGTGGGCGCCTGACGGCGACTGGATCGCCTACCTGAGCACAGGCGGCGGTGACAGGACCCAGGTGATGCGCGCCAACATCACCGGTAGTGGCGGCACCGCCGGATCCCAACGGGTGAGCCGTGGCGTGCGCAACGCCTGGTCCCCGGTGATCTCGCCCGACGGGCAGCGCACGGGCTTCCTCGCGCTCAGCGGGAAGACCGTCGGTCTCTGGGTCGTTGAGGGCGCGGGCCGCCCGCAGCCCGTAGGCACTGACCTGTTCTCGAATATCACCTCAGTGGACTGGCGGTGAACCGCGTGAGCGCGGGCCCCGACCTCACGACGATCGTCGTCAACTGGAACACCGTCGACCTGCTCGACGAGTGCATCGAGAGCATTCTCGCCGCCACCCCGGTCGGCATCCACAACCAGATCGTGGTCGTCGACAACGGCTCAACTGACGGCTCGGTCACGCACCTGCGCACCCGCTGGCCAACCGTCGACATCATCGACAACGCCGAGAACCTCGGTTTCTGCAGGGCCAACAATCAAGCCATCCTCGCCACCCACGCACCAGCGCTGCTGCTGGTTAACACTGATGCTCGGCTGCAGCCGGGAAACATCCGGGCATTCCTCGACTACTTCGCCCGGTTCCCCGCCGCAGCGATCGTCGGACCACGGCTGGTGTACGGCGACGGCACCTACCAACGCTGGACGGCCGGCCGGCTCCCGGATCTCCGAGCCGCCGCGACCTTCCTGCTCGGCTTGGATCGCTTCGGTCCCTGGCGTCACGCCGGGCTCTACCTGGGCAGCGACGTTGACCAGGCGTTCCAACCGGAATGGGTGTCGAGCGCCGTGATGGCCGTCCGCCGCGCCGCCTTGGACGACATCGGCCTCCTGGACGAGCGGATCTTCGTCTACATGGACGACGTCGATCTATGCGACCGCGCCGTGCGTCGCGGCTGGCAGGTCTGGTACGCACCGGAGACGTCCGCCACCCATTTCATGAACGGATCCTCCCGCCGCGCCGTCGGGAAGGTCTCACCCGAGGCTCTGCGAGCTCTCAATCGCTGGTACGTCCAGCGCAACGGCACGATCTCCGGGCTCGCCCTCCGCGCGCTCGAACTGACCGGGTTCGGCGCCCGGGTGCTCCTGCACTCGGTCAACGCGCTGCGTCGCAGGCCGGACGCCAAGGCCCGCCGAACCGCCCACGCCGCGTACTTCCGCCTAGCCCTGGAGCCCATCGATGCCTGAGCGAATGACTTCCGCACGTCCCGCTGCGTCCGCGCACGAGCGGCACGATCATCATCGCCACCCTCACCAGCACCTCCTCCACACTGCGGCCCACCACACCACCCTCGAGCAGCGCCACGCGCACGAAGCCGAAACCTACGACGAGCTGTCTGCCGACATCTTGTCGAGGTGGGACGACGCGGCCCATCTCGTCGATCCCGACCACCTGCCGTTCGCCAACCGGGAGCATGTCGACTACCTGTCCGCGGCAGTTCGGCGTCTCGGGCCGCTGTCCGGGAAGCGCATCCTCGAGGTCGGGGCTGGTGGAGGCTCGCTGGCCGTCTGGTTGGCCCAGCAGGGCGCTGAGGTCGTGGGGATCGACGTATCGGCAGGGATCTTGGAGGTGGCCGCCAAGCGGGCACGACTGAACGGCGTCTCCGACCGCGTCACGCTCAGGCATGCGCCCATCGAGGGCTTCGATCCCGCCGGCAGCGGAATTCACCACCGGACCTTCGACGCGATCATCGGTAACAACGTCGTTCACCACTTCGACCGTGAATTGGCGATGGCCAATCTCGCCCGGCTGCTGAGCCCCGGCGCGACGGCTGTCTTCTGCGAACCGGTGTTGTTTCTGCCGGAGTTCGCTCGGACCATTCGCAACTCCGGCATCGTCACCCGGCGCTTCCCGCTGCACACCCACTCCCCCGACGAACGCTCGCTCGGGACGTCTGACTTCGTGATCATGAAACGCTGGTTCCGGCACGTCGACTGGGCGCCGTACCAGATGCTGTGCCGGCTGCAGAACTTCGTCGAACTCTCCGATCCGGTGTGGCACCGACTCGAGCGTCTCGACCGGCACCTGCTCAGACGCCTCCCTGCCGCCCGCCGACTGTGCCGCATCGCCGTCATCGAGCTCGGACTCCCACGGCCGGCCGCGAGTACGAACTGAGCCAGAACGACCCAAGAACGAACCAAGAGGAGAACACGTGCAAATCCTGACCACCGGAGCCGCCGGCATGCTCGGCAGCTCGCTCGTTCCGACCCTGGTCCGCGCATGCCACGACGTGGTGGCGACCGACATCGATCTCAGCGAACCGCGTCCCTGGGGGTCGGCGGGACCGGGGCTCCGCCACCTCGATGTCCGTCGCCGCGACGAGATCCGCGATGCGTTTGCGGCTGTGCAACCCGATCTGGTGATCCATTTGGCAGCCGAGACATCGCTCGAGATCAGCGACGACGACCCAGACCATGCGTACCTGACCAACACGATCGCCACCAAGTACGTCGCACTACAAGCGCGCTCCGCGGGCATCCCGATGGTCTATATCAGCACAGCGGGGGTCTTTGACGGTCGCAAGACGGGGGCGTACACCGAGTTCGACAAGCCGAACCCGGTCAACACCTATGGCGCCTCGAAGCACGAGGGCGAACTCCTCGTCAGGGACATCGTCGATGAGCACTTCGTCATCCGAGCCGGTTGGATGGTCGGGGGCGGACGCCGCAAGGACCACAAGTTCGTGTCGCGTATACTGGACCAGGTCCGCAACGGTGCCTCAGTGATCCACGCCGTGACAGACAAACGAGGCACTCCGACCTACACGCCCCAGTTCTCCCGCTGTTTGCTGGCGCTGTTCGACTCCAAGCTGTACGGGCTGTACCACTGGCGTGCGGCGGCGAGGGCAGTCGTTACGACGTGGCGGCACAGATCCTGCGAGTTCTCGGCCGCGAGGACATCGAGCTCGTCGGCGTCGACTCGGACTTCTTCGCTGAGGAGTTCTTCTCGGTCCGGCCGCCCTCGGAGATCATGCGCAATCTGGTGCTTGAGTTGCAGGGCATGAACGAGATGTCGAGTTGGCAGGACGCCATCGCCGACTACCTCCACCAGGAGTTCGCCGATCTTCTCGCCGTCGACGCACGGGTCCCGGTCGCGGCAGGAGCCGCCCGATGAGCGCCCTGGCATCCGACACCCGACTCGCGGTCCCGACACCGTCCGATCACGGCCGGGTCGGTTCGGACTCGCGATCGGTGTGCGTCGTCATCCCGATGCCGAACGATCCACCCTGGGATCTCTTCGGCGCGATTCCTGCAGATATTCCGATCATCGTTAGCGATGACAGCGACGGCAGGCTGTCGCCACCGCCTCGCGGAAACGTTTACTATTTCGATTACAGCGCACAGCAGGCCTACGCGGGGCGGCACTACGCCGCCATGCCGCACAAGAGTGCGGCCAGCCGCAACATCGGCCACTACATCGCCTGGCGCGAGGGGTTCGACGTCATCATCGCGCTCGACTACGACTGCCGGACCCGGCCGGGCTGGATCGAAACCCACCTCTCCGCACTGACCGAGGTCGACAATGCGGCGGCCCGCAGGGCATCGAACGCCAACGGCTGGATCAACCCCATCCGGCAATGCTTTCCGAACGGTGACACCGTTTATGCGCGTGGCTACCCCTACGAATGGCGGACCCCGGAGCTTGCCGCGGAGGTGGACACCACCGTCAGCGGCAGGGTCGCTTTGAACCTCGGGGTTTGGGACGGGATCCTCGACCTGAACGGCGTCGACAAGCTGTACGGCGGCGAGCCGATGGACCCCGGGATCGGCCAGCACAACCAGGCCAACCCCGCGGCACTCGGCAACCTGCCGATCTGCGGTATGAATACGGCCTTCCTTCGCGAGCTCACCCCGGCGTACTACTTCCTCCCCGACGTCTGGATCAACGGCTGGCAACTCAGCCGGCACGACGACATCTGGGGTGGCTACATCACAAAACGGTTGATGGATGTCCACGGGGACCTTCTCACCTACGGAAGCCCCGTCGTCGGGCACACCAAACAGACACCTCTGGAGCGTGTCGCGGTGCTCGAGCAGTGGATGCATGTGATGTCGATGCCTTTCTACGATCTGGTCGAGTCTGCGGTCGGCGAGGTCGAGCGGGGCGACTACGTGGCGATGTTCGCCCAGTTCGTCGAGGAGTATCAGCGCCGTGTGCCTCGCTGCGGTGCGCCTGCGCATTATCGCGAGATTTTCGGCCAGCTCGGCGACTGGATGGCGCGATGGGCCGCCGCCTTCGATGAGTGAGCGCAAGAACCCGCCGCTGCTGTCGGCCATCTGGGCAGACATCGGGGAGTGGGTGAGAGTGAAGGGCCGCGCCACGACCGCTTCGCACGGGCAGATCAACGCGTTCGGTCCGGGCCCCCGCAGCCTGCTCGACGTGCTTGGCCTGCCGGGATTCTGGGCGGTGACGCTGTGGCGCGTGGCCAATGCCTTACACGACGCCGGCCTCCGACCGATGTCGCGACTGGCCTACTTCGCGAATATGGTCCTGTTCAGCGCGGACCTAGCCCCGGGCGCCGTCGTCGGACCGGGCATGGTGATGCCTCACCCGGTCGGGGTGGCATGTGCCTCCGATGCTGTCCTCGGTGCCCGGTGCCGGTTGATGGGTCTGGTCCGGCTCGGAGGCGCAGGCCGAGCGGACCGTCTCGGACACCCGGTCATCGGCGACGACGTCTGGATCATGGACGGGGCGAAGGTGTTCGGCCCGGTCGCCGTCGGCCATCGCTCGATCATCGGCACGAACGCGCTGGTCACCAAGGATGTCCCCGCGGAAACCGTCGCGGTGGTCGCAGCACCAGGGGGGCTGCAACTGCGGCCCCGGGACACGGCGAGCGAGGTATCGCAGGTTCTAAGATGATCGTTGCAGTGGACGGCACCTATCTCGGCGGGCGGTCCGGTGGTGACGAGACGGCCCTCCTTGCGATGTTGCGCGGATTGGTGATCGCCGCCGGTCCGGGCGACAGGGTCCTTCTTCTCACGGCCTCCGGTGCCGAGTTGCCTCCAGACCTGGCGGCGTCCGCCAATCTGGACGTGCATGACACCGAGCGTCGCAGTGGCGCGGTGCACTTCGGCGCAACCTTGCCACGCTGGCTTTTCGGGCTCGAAGCTCGGGGGGTCCGACCCGACATCGTGCTCACCACCACCCACGCGCCGCTGCGTGCGCCGTGCCCCGTTGCCCTCATCCTGCCGGACCTGTCTTTCCTGCACCTCCCACGGAGCTACCCCTTCAGCACCCGCATCAGGCTCCGCTCGGTGATCGGGAGCCAGGCCCGCCGCGCCTCCGCCGTGTTGACGGTCAGCGAGTTCTCGCGCCAAGATCTGATCGCGAGTTACTCCCTGCCGCCGGAGCGGGTGCACGTCGTGCCACTGCACGTGGCGCCGCCGGGGGCGCCCGATCCAGCGACGCGGAACGACCTGGCCGAGCGTGGGGTACGGGAGACCTTTCCTGCTCTACCTCGGCAGCCTGCACCCGAGGAAGAACGTCCCGGAGGCCATTGCCGCCTTTCGGGCCGCGCAGCTCGAGCGACCTGAGCTGCGTCGACACGGGTTCGTCATCGCCGGGCAGGCGTGGTTCGGCAGCACGGCTGAGACAGAGGCGGCAGCCGGTGCAGCTCCCAGGTCGATCCTGTTCCTAGACTGGGTCTCCGACGCAGAGCGTGAGGTGTTGCTGACAGATGCGGAGGCGTTGGTCTATCTGTCGCGTTTCGAAGGATTCGGCCTGCCGCCCTTGGAGGCGATGATCAGGGGCACGGCCGTTCTGGCGTCGACGGCAACCTCGATCCCGGAGGTTTGCGGCGACGCGGCGCTGCTCGTCGATCCGGATGAGTCGGTCGCCGTGCGTGCAGCTCTGACTCGCATCCTGAGCGACGCCGACCTCCGCACCGAGCTTCGAGCACGGGGGACGGCCCGTGCCGCCACCTTCAGCGACCGGGCGACCGCAGTGGCGCTCCAAGCCGCTCTCGCCCGGACTACGGGCCTTACCTTCGGCGCGAGCATGCCCGCCGCTCGACCGTCGTGATCCCGATCGGCGTGTCCCCGATCGGCGTGTTCCTGATCGGGGACACCTGGTGAAGGGCTTGTTCCCCCTCCTGGTCGGCGCGGCCTCACTGGTCGTGACCGGATGCCTTGCGGCCTGCGGTGTCGAGCGACCGAGCGAAAGCTGGCGACCACCGTTGGCGCTGCCGAGGTCCGAGCCACTGCGGGAGGAGCGCCTGGTCTTCAATTCCGACCGATCGGGAAACTTCGAGCTCTTCGCGATGGGGACCGACGGATCTGACGCTCGCCAGCTCACGTCCGACTCACGATACGACTCGTGGGGTGCGCGGCTGTCGCCTGACCGCAGAACGATCGTCTTCAGTCGGGCACCAGCGGGCGTGCATGATCGAGATCCGACCAAGACGAGCCTCTGGGCGGTCGGGTCCGACGGCTCGGGGGGGGTCGAGCTCCGGCCCAAAGGCCTGGACGGTTGGGGCTTGCTGGGTCATCCGGAGTGGGCGCCCGACGGCAATGCCCTGGTCATGGTCGGAGGCTCCCGAGTCAATGCACAGATCTTCACGACCGACGCGATGGGGCAGCAGGCGCGATCGGTAACCGGAGAGCGACCCGGCACCAACATCGATCCGAGCTTCACTCCCGATGGTCGCTCCATCGTCTTCGTCGGCTGTCCCCAGGCATTCTGCACACCGTCGTCATACGAGATCTATTCGATTCCCGTCGATGGTGGGGCGGCGGAGCGGTTGACCACCGATCGTCTGCCGGACTTTGACCCGGTCTATTCCCCCGACGGCAGCCAGCTGGCGTGGCTGACCAACATCAGCGGCGGGACGAGCGGAGTCTGGGACGTACGAATCAGGGACGCGAGCGGCAAGATCCGGAGGTTGATCGAAGACACCGGGATTACCAGCCGGCCGAACTATGCTGCGGACGGCACCGCCATCTTCATGCACCGCAAGGCGCCCGATGCCGATAGGTTCTCTATCTATTCCGTAGCTCCTGACGGCCGCAACTCGACCAACCTCACGCCGGCAACGGCGGCCAATGATGAGTATCCGTCCCCCTGAGGGTCGTCCGGCAGCGGTCATGGCCGGCGCGTCAGCTGTCGCCGATCGACCCGTCGGTCCGTCGCTGCAGGATCAACAGATCCTGGAAGGCCGGTCCACCTTCTTGATCATTCCAGGTCCCGGGCAGCAACTGCACCACATCAAGACCGCAGCCGTTCACGATTCTCCCAATGTCCGACGGATCGTGAAACGTGACGATCTCGGGAGCGTCCGGCGTCACGGTGCGTACACCCCCAACTTCGGTGACGACTGCTACCGATGCTCCGTCCCGGAGCCCGTTGCTGACCAGGACGTCGTTGTCGAGACGTCGAGTGGCATGCGGGCTGAGCTTCGACTCCTCCGCTCGCAGGAAGACGAACGACAACAGGGCTCGCCCGCCGGGCCGGAGGACACGAGCGATCTCGTGCAGGTAATTCACCGCGGCTGGCCGGAGCAGGTGCGTGAAGACCGACATGGCGAAGGCGAAGTCGAAGCTCGCCGCCTCGAAGGGGAATTGCCAAGATTCCGGCTGATTTCGGCCCTGCGGGTGATAGTGGCCGTTCGCCACATCGACATACTGGAAATCCACGTCCCACCCCGTTCCCGTCACATTGGTGCGAGCCCAGTCGATCGCGCGACGATCGACGTCGAAGCCCCGATAGCGACCGCGGAAGTAGGTCGGACGGTCATGGAGGTACTGTGCGAAGCGACCGGTGCCACAGCCGATGTCGAGCACGGCGTCGGTTGGCCTGAGGTCACAGAGCACCTTGAAATATGCGACATATTCGGCTGGGGTCTTCTCGTATTCCTCGACCGGGCCGACATGGCGGCGGAGGCTGATCGGAGGCAGATCGCGGCGCTTCAGAACCGCCGAATAGGCCGAGTCAACCACGTCGCCGGCGCGCTGCTTCAAACCGAAAAGCATGGTGGCATTCCACTTTCGCCGGGGTGCGGGCTCCCACCATACCAGTCCGGAAAGGTCCTATTGTGAACCGATTCGTGCAAGCCATTCTCGAGCCGCGGTTGCTCGTCCGCGCGGTCCGGCGGCGATCCCCATTCGCGTCCTTCACCGAGAAGCTCGCGTGGGATGCCGTTGACCGACCCAACTACGCGTACTGCCTGCACCAGGCAGCCCTGCAAGCTCGCGCACTCGAGATCCAGGCGATCACCGCTATCGAGCTCGGCGTCGCAGGCGGGAACGGCTTGGTGACACTCGAACGCTTGGCTGCAGAGGTGACCTCGACAACAGGTGTCGCCATTGACGTCATCGGCTTCGATGCCGGTGGTGGCATGCCTCCCCCGGATGACTACCGTGATCTGCCGTATGTCTGGCAAGCAGGGCTCTTCGAGATGAACGCCGATCTGCTGCGAGCGCGCTTGTCCTCGGCGCGACTGGTGCTGGGCGACGTGACCGAGACGATACCTGCCTTCATAATGGAGCGCGACTTCCAGCCGATTGGATTCGTGAGCTTCGACCTCGACTACTACTCCTCCACCGTCGCCGCTTTTCCGCTCCTGGACACGCCGGCGGCGCTGCGATTGCCACGCGTGTTCTGCTACTTCGATGACATCTTGGGTGATGACTGGGAGTTGCACTGTAGCCACGTCGGCGAGCTTGCGGCGATCTCGACATACAACGAAACCCATCCCCATCAAAAGCTTGCGCCGATTCATGGCTTAGCTCACAAGCGCAAAATTCCGGCCGCATGGAATGACCAAATCTACGTCAGTCACGATTTCGAGCACCCGCTCTACAATCGTCATATTCACCCGGCGACCTGGGATCTGAGCCTGATCAGTTGATGGGCTTCAGGCCGCCCAACGGGGCTCTACGAATTTGAGCGGGGTGTGACCCGTTCATGCTGCTGAATCATTGCCGAGACGTTGCGACCGCCGCCAGAGTCGTTGGGGGTCACGCACTGGTCGTCGCGGCTGCTGGCGGTGCGGTTGAAGATCGACCACGCCACGGTGGTGCGGGCCTGGCGGGCGTTCGGGGTGCAGCCGTGGCGGGCGGAAACGTTCAAGTTCTCCACCGACCCCGAGTTGGCCGCTAAGGTCACCGACGTCATCGGGCTCTACCTGGCGCCGCCTGAGATTGCCGTGGTGGTGTGTGGACGAGAAGTCCCAAATCCAGGCGTGAACCGGACTCAGAAGGTGCTGCCGATGCAACCTGGCACCTAGTGGCGTGTTGACTAAGTAATGTTACGGTTGCGGTGGGATGATGGGGTATGCCTCATCCTGGTGCTCCGCCGCTGCTGCTGCGCGTTGGTGATCATGACCAGCTGACCCGGCTGGTGCGGGCGAGTTCGGGCCGGGCGGGTCTGGCGCAGCGGGCTCGGATCGTGCTGCTGGCCGCGGACGGGATGCCGAACGCCGAGATCGCGGAGCGGGTCGGGGTGTCGCGTCCGACGGTGAACCGGTGGCGGGCCCGCTACGCCGAGCCGGGCTGGCCGGGCTGGTCGATGAGGACCGGCCGGGTCGGCCCCGCACGATCGACCAGCGCCGGATCGTGGCCGAAACGCTGACGCCGCCGCCGGCCAGTCTGGGGGTGACGCACTGGTCGAGCCGGCTGCTCGCGGCCCGGCTGAAGGTCAACCACGTCACGATCACCAAGGCGTGGAAGGAGTTCGGGGTCCGGCCGTGGAAGGCGGAGACGTTCAAGTTCTCCACCGACCCCGAGCTGGTCGCCAAGGTCACCGACGTGATCGGGCTGTACCTGGCGCCGCCGGAGAACGCGGTCGTGCTGTGTGTCGACGAGAAGTCCCAGATCCAGGCGTTGAACCGGACCCAGAAGGTGCTGCCGATGCAGCCCGGTCATGCCGAGCAACGCACCCACGACTACGTCCGGCACGGCACCACCACCTTGTTCGCCGCGTTGGAGATCGCGACCGGGAAGGTGACCGGGCTGTGCAAGAACCGGCACCGGCACCAGGAGTTCCTGGCCTTCCTCAAACACCTGGCCCGCGCCTACCCCGACCAGCGAGCTGCACCTGGTGATGGACAACTACGCCACCCACAAGCGCGCGAGGTCCGCGACTGGCTGGCGGCGAACCCGCGGATCCACGTCCACTTCACCCCGACCTCCGGGTCGTGGCTGAACCTGGTCGAGGTCTGGTTCGGCATCATCGAACGCCAAGCCATCCGCCGCGGCGTCTTCCCCTCCGTGCGCGACCTGATGATCAAGATCCGCGACTTCATCAACGGCTGGAACCGCCGCAAGCACCCCTTCATCTGGACCAAGACACCCGACGAGATCCTGACCAAGATCAAACGTAAACAGACTTCGTCAGCGAGCCCACTAGAACGCCATGCGGTTGAATTCCCTATCAAGCCGCTTCGGGTGTCCGAAAGCCGCTGGTGGTCGCCGAGGATGGACGGGCGTCTGTTCCGTATACGGTCCCTGACAGCGGCCGTCATAAGCGTTTGTGCTTGTGAGAAGCGGTTTGGGCGACGGTCTGTAAAACCGTCGGCATCGCCTACGTTGGTTCGAACCCAACACCTGCCACACTAGGTGAAACGTACTCTGAGCAGGGCGAACGTTCTACCTGCGAGCTGGCGCCGTGTCCGGCTGTCGTTGGCTGCAGCCGGTGAAATACGGGCCTCTGTTCCCTATTCGTTCCCTGGAGGGTTTTCGACCCCTCGGCGTGTCGCGCTCCAGATACGTTGGAGGGCTGTGTCGTGAACGGCAAACCGGCGGCGGGTTTGGATGACCACCAAACTCGCAGCATCGGAGAGCCGGGGCCATAGACCTGGGCCCATTGCAGGGGCAACGCAGCGACGCTAGCGTGGCCGGTGAATGACTCGAGCCGCGGGTCGACAACCGGCAAGGAGCACGAGAATGGCCGCTGAGGACGAGGCAAAACGCTACAGCGATCTCATCGCCAAGACGTGGGCGGATCCGGACTTCAAGGCGGGACTCCTGCAAGACCCCGCGGGCACTCTTCGCGCGGAGGGTTGGGAGATCTCCGACCGCACCCAGGTCGACGTCATCGAACCCGGGGAGGACCACGTCGCCCTGGTCATCCCGGCGAAGCCAAGCGAGTTGTCGGACGAGCAGCTCGATAGCGTCGCCGGTGGGTTCAGCGTCAGCAGCAGCGCTCCGCCGAGCGTGATTGGAACCTGCACGACCTGCTACGGCAGGCCT
>CAWBKR010000010.1:0-34096 GCA_963789345.1 uncultured Actinomycetota bacterium
CCAGTGGAGTGGCCTCCTCACTCTGAGAGGCGCCACCCGACCTTCCAGCCTCAGATGCCCTCCCGCCATATCTGACGGAAGACGTATGCCGCCGCGATCGCTACCCCGCGCCGCTTGTACCCCGCGCCGCTTGTACCCCGCGCCGCTTGTACCCCGCGCCGCTTGTACCCCGCGCCGCTTGTACCCGCGCCGTACCCCGCGCCGACTGCGCAGGACCGGCCCATCCCAGGGAGTCGCGACTGCGCGCTGAGCGGACGGTCGACTCAGGTTCGGGTCACCTTCGCGCTCCTCGGATGCGAACGTTTCGCCCCCCAAGCTGGATAACACGCCGGCCAACGCTGGAAACCGGGCGTGTCTCTCAGCTCGGGCTGGGAAACGTACGGCGGCCCGGTCGCACCCAGGGGCTCGAGTGGATGGGCCCTTCGACAGGCTCAGGGCGCGAGGTGGATGGCCTTTCGACAGGCTCAGGCCGCAGGGTGGCCGACCTGCAGCCGCAGCACAGCCAGCCGGACGTGGCGTAGTCCGCCACATCTGCGGTCCTGTCACATTGACACTGAGGCGCGAAACGTCCAATCGGGGCCAGGGTCGTCGGACTGCGCTCTGAGGGTGTGACCGCCGTCCACGTGAGGGGGCCGATTAGAGTCGAGGACGAGGAAGGGAGAGCGCGTGCTTCGTGAAGCCCTGTTGAATATTTCCCGCAGCACCCGGATCCGCGGCGCGGTCACCAAGGCTCCGGTGACCAGCGACGTCGTCTCGCGGTTCGTGGCCGGAGAGTCGACCGACGACGTGGTGGCGGTGACCCGGCAGTTGGTGAGGTCACGGCTGCTGGTGACCATTGATCATCTGGGCGAGGACACCACCGACGTCGAGCACGCCGACCGGGTGGTCTCGGCGTACCTGATCTTGTTGAAGCGAGCTGCAGGCGGGCGGTCTCGCCCACGCCGCCGAGGTTTCGGTGAAGGCGTCTGCGCGTCGGTCTGCTGCTCGACGACGGGGAGACAGATCGCGCTGGACCACGCCGCGGCCGATCTGCAGCGCGGCTCGCGACGCCGGCACGACGGTCACCATCGACATGGAGGATCACACCACGACCGATGCGACGCTGGGTATCGTCTCCGAACTCCGGAAGGAGTTCCCCGACACCGGTGCGGTGCTGCAGGCCTATCTGCACCGGACGGAGGGCGACTGCCGGGACCTCGCAACGGCCGGATCGCGCGTTCGGTTGTGCAAGGGCGCCTACGCCGAACCGGAGAGCGTGGCCTTCTCCGAGGAGGAGGAGATCGACCTCTCCTACGTGCGGTGCCTGAAGATCTTGATGGCCGGGCCGGGTTACCCCATGATCGCCAGCCACGATCCGCGGCTGGTGGAGATCGGCCGCAAGCTGGCCCATGATCGCGACCGGTCGCCCGACTCCTATGAGTTCCAGATGCTGTACGGGATCCGCCCGACTCGAGCAGCAGCGGCTGGTCAAGCTGGGCCACCAGGTCCGGGTGTATCTCCCGTACGGGGAGGACTGGTACGGCTACCTGATGCGCGGTTGGCTGAGCGCCCGGCCAACCTCACCTTTTTCGCGCGCAGTCTGGTCACCAAGTCCTGATCACGAGATCGAGCACGGTGGCCTCCGGTCGGTCGGCGATCCTCGCCTCAAGGTTGAATGCCGGGGCTAGTTCGACCGGAACCGGTCTGCGAGAATCGAAGCCTCCCAACCCACCAGGTCGCCGCATGCGCCCGTTGGCCAGGAACGCCGACCTCTCGGCCGAGCCGGGGACGGCTTCGACCATCCCGCGAGACCCGCACGGCACGGTCGTGCGTCCTCGTCTTGATCAACTTCTCGAGACGGGCCAGGACTATCCCGTCACGTTGATCTGCGCTCCGGCCGGCTCGGGCAAAGTCGGTGGCGGCCAGTGCCTGGGCCCGCAGCCGGCGGCAGCACGCTCCGGTCGCCTGGCTGCAGTGCCGCTTGCTGACCGACGACCCGACCGCGTTCTGGTCCTCGGTCACGGCCGGATTGAGGCCACGCCGTTGGTGAGCGCGCGGCGCCTCCGGCCGCAGCGAGATCCGCCGACCGCTCGACGCCCGTGCACGGTTCCTCGAGGATCTGTGGTCCTGGATGGCCCAGCTGCCCGCCGGAACGACGCTGGTGTGCGACGACTTCGGGGAGGTCGCTGCGGCCACGACGCAAGCGGAGGTGCAGTATCCTGGTCGATCGGCTTCCCGCCCAGGTCCATCTGATGATCATCACCCGGTCCTACCCGCCGCTGGCGGTGCATCGAGCCCGGCTCGAGGGTCGGTTGCTCGACATCCGGGCGGAGCGACTGGCCTTCACTCGCGACGAAACCCGGCCTTGCTGGTCGGCACCGCTCGAGCTGAAGCCTGCCGACGTCGATCTGCTGCAGCAGCGCACCGAGGGCTGGGCCGCCGGACTGCGACTCGCCGCGCTGGCGATGATGCGGGCACACCCGACGCGTCCGAGGTCATCCACCGCCTGGCCGATTCCACCGAGGTGGTGAGTGGCTACCTCACCGAACAGGTTCTCGCCCGACCTGCAGCCCGACCGACCGAGACTTCCTGCTCGACACCTGCGTGGTCGATGAAGTCTCTCCCGAGCTCGCCGTCGACGCTGACGGAGCGGTCCGGCGGTCAGCTCGATCTGAAGATGACGGCCGATCACATCGGTTTCCTGAGCCGGCGCGGGCTCCGATGCACGCTATCGGTTTCATCCGATGTTCGCCCAGTTGCTCCGCAGCGAACTCGCGCACAGTCCGATCCCGATCGCTTCCGTCGCCAGCACGGCCGAGCCGCCCGGTGGTACGAGATGCACGGTCTGTCCGTTCTCGCCGTGCGGCACGCCCAGGCGGCCGAGGACTGGAATCGGGCCGCGCGGCTCCTGGCCCTGAACGCGCTCTCGCTGGTCCTGCGCGGTCGGATGGCGGAGTTGATCAAGCTCGTCGCCGGCTTTCCGCACGACGTCGCGGCCGAGGATCCCCGGCTGGCCCTCGTCCAGGCCATCCCGGCCGCGTTCGACGATGACCCTGAGCGCTCAAAGATGCTGCTCGAACGCGCCCGCGCCGCTCAACCTCGCGGGACTGACCTCGATTCGCGGCGGCTGGCGGCCATCACGACGTACGCGACGACGATCATTGCCCGCTACACCGGTGACAACAGCCCAGGTCCTGGCCGCGCTGGACCCGGCCGGACCGAACGTCCCGGGGCCTGACGACAGCGGATTCGATCGGAATGACCTCGATCTGCGGGCCGCCTGGCGCTCGACGCGTGCGGTGAGCCTGATGTGGGAGGACCAAGGTGAGCCGGCCTCGGCTGAAGCGCGGCTCGCCTGCCACGACGTTCGGGCGGGAGCGGCCGAGTGGCCGATGGTGGCCGGACTCGGGGTGCAGGCCTGGCTCAACGCTCTCGACGGACATCTGGTGGCGGCCGCTCGGATGCTCGACGAGCTGGCCGGCTACACCGACCGGGCAGATCCCGCTGCGAGCCCGTACGTCGCGCTGGCCGATTTCGCCGATGCCTGGTGTGCGATGGAACGGGGTCAGCTCGACCGGGCGGAGGTGTTGTTGACGCGGTCCGAAGGTCGGTGGCGACGCGTCACCTCCAGCGGAACAGGAGCTGCCGGCCGGATCCTGCAGGCTCGCCTGATGCTGCTCAACGGCGGCCCGTCGGCGGCGACCGACATGCTGGATTCCGCTCTCGAGCGCGGACCAACGCTCCGCACCGGACTACTGCGTCGGCTGGCGGCCTGGGTGCGGGTGGAGATCCTGCTCAGTCGCGGCGACGTCGCCGACGCCGTCGAGGCCGCCCGCGGCGGTAGCCGGGCGTTGCAGGCCTACGCGCACGCTCGAACCGGCGCGGGGCCGCTCGCCGACGTCACCTACGACGATCACGATCTGGGCCTGCAACTCAGGACTCTGCTGGCGCACGCCATCACCCTGCACCAGAGCGGACGGCACGAAGGCGCCGACCAGTGCCTCGACGCCGTTCTCGATCTCACCGCCGCCGAAGGCTATCGACTGCCCTTCGTCCAACTCGGAGCGCGGGCCCACGCGCTGCTGATCGACGCCCGCGTGGCCGCCGCGCGCCACGGCCGCCTGGTGGCCGAGCTGCTGGGTACGACTGCCCCGCACGGCGGTCGCGGGGCCGAGCTCACCGACCCGCTGTCGCCTCGTGAACTCGACGTGCTCCGCCACCTGGTCGCCGGCATGGACACCGACGAGATCGCGGGTGACCTGTTCGTGAGCCGCAACACCGTACGCACCCACACCAAGAGCATCTACCGCAAGCTGTCCGTCCAGAACAAGCGCGACGCCACGCTGAAGGCCGCCGCGCTCGGCATCGTCTGAGCCACATCTCCTCCTGATGGGGTGATGAACTCGTACCCTGGCCGGCCACCACAATCGGGGCACCGGCTCACGAGGACGGCCGGTCAATCCGTAGAGGCAGTGCAGTGGTGTTTCCGCAGCGGTACGAGATCCGGGTTCAGGGCACACTGCCCGCCTCGCTGCGTACGGCGTTCGTGCCGCTGACGAGTTCGGTCGAGGCCGCCGGTACCGTCACCGTGCTGAACGGCGTGATCGGTGATCAAGCCGAGCTGACCGGGATCCTGCAGACGCTGGACAGCCTGGGTCTGATCTTGCTCGAGGTGGCGCCCGACCGTGCGGTCACCCTCGAAGGGTGATGCCGCTGGCCGGGCGACGTGAAAGAGATTGAACCATGCCCGACTCACAACCGAACATCCTCGTCATCTGGGGCGACGACATCGGCATCACCAACCTGAGCTGCTACAGCGACGGACTGATGGGCTACCGCACGCCCAACATCGACCGGATCGCCGACGAGGGGATGCGCTTCACCGACTCCTACGGTGAGCAGAGCTGCACCGCCGGTCGCTCGTCGTTCATCACCGGTCAGAGCGTCTACCGGACCGGTCTGAGCAAGGTCGGGGTGCCGGGTGCCGACGTCGGGCTTCAGCCCGAGGACCCGACCATCGCCGAGCTTGCTCAAACCCTTGGGCTACGCCACCGGGCAGTTCGGCAAGAACCATCTCGGCGACCTGAACAAGTTCCTGCCGACCGTGCACGGGTTCGACGAGTTCTTCGGCAACCTCTACCACCTCAACGCCGAGGAGGAGCCGGAGCTGCCGAACTGGCCGTCGACCGAGGACTTCCCGACGTTCAACCAGCACTTCCGTCCTCGCGGCGTGCTGCACTCCTGGGCCACCGACGAGGACGACCCGACCGAGGAGGGCAGGTACGGCCGAGTGGGCAAGCAGCGCGTCGAGGACACCGGTCCGCTGACCAAGAAGCGGATGGAGACGATCGACGACGAGATCCTCGAGCATGCGCTCGACTTCATCGGCCGGCAGCACGACGCGCAGACACCCTTCTTCGTGTGGTTCAACACGACGCACATGCACCTACGGACCCACCCCAAGCCGGAGAGCCTCGGCCAGGCCGGCCGCTGGCAGTCGCCGTACCACGACACCATGATCGATCATGACCTCGTGGTCGGCGCCCTGCTCGATCGCTTGGACGAGCTCGGCATCGCCGACGACACCATCGTCATCTACTCCACCGACAACGGGCCGCACATGAACAGCTGGCCCGACGGCGGCATGACCCCGTTCCGCAGCGAGAAGAACACGAACTGGGAAGGGGCCTTCCGGGTGCCGGAGATGATCCGCTGGCCCGGACACATCCCGGCCGACACGGTGTCCAACGAGATCGTCCAGCACCACGACTGGCTGCCGACGTTCCTAGCAGCCGCTGGGGAACCCGACATCGTGGACAAGCTCAAGCAGGGTCACACCGCGGGGGAGAAGAACTTCCACGTCCACATCGACGGGTTCAACCTGCTGCCGTACCTCACGGGCGAGGCCGAGAAGAGTCCGCGTCAAGGTTTCGTCTACTTCTCCGACGACGGCGACGTGCTCGCGCTCCGTTTCGACAACTGGAAGGTCGTCTTCATGGAGCAGCGGGTGGCGGGCACGTTCCAGATCTGGGCCGAGCCGTTCGTAGCCGCTGCGCGTGCCGAAGCTGTTCAACCTGCGCACCGATCCGTTCGAGCGCGCGGACGTCACCTCGAACACCTACTACGACTGGTTCATCGACAACCCGTACATCGTCCTGGCCGCCAATTTCGTGATGGCGCAGTTCCTGGAGTCGTTCCGTGAGTTCCCGCCCCGGCAGGAGGCGGCGTCGTTCACGATCGACCAGGCCATGCGCAAGCTCGAGGCCGCGATCACGTCGGGACACTGAGGATGGGCGAGTCGCTCGCCTCCTGGAAGCGATCGGCTCGGCGAAGTCGGCGATCGTCGACTTCGTCGCCCGTGTGACCGAAGAGGGCGGGCCCGACTTCGTCGAGCCGGCGGCTCGGGTCGCGGTGTTCGACAACGACGGAACGCTGTGGTGTGAGAAACCGATGCCGATCCAGCTCGACTTCACCGTCCGGCGGCTCGGCGAGCTGGCGCGGCAGGATCCCACCCTGCAGGATCGGCAACCGTACAAGGCCGCGTACGAGAACGACCTGCACTGGATGGGTGCGGCCATGGTCAAGCACTACCAGGGTGACGACAGCGACCTGAAGCTGTTGATGGGCGCGATCACCTCCGCGTTCGAGACGGTGACCGTCACCGAGTACGACGCTCAGGTGAAGGCCTTCTTCGCCGAGGCCAGCCACCCGACGCTGAAGAAGCCGTACCGGGACTGCGGCTACGTCCCGATGGTGGAGCTGCTGCGGTATCTGGAGGGCCACGGTTTCGCCACCTACATCGCCTCCGGCGGCGATCGGGACTTCATGCGTCCGGTCGCCGGTGATCTCTACGGCATCCCTCCGGAGCGGGTCATCGGCAGCGCGCTCGGGCTCAGTTACCGAGCCGAGGGCGGTCGGACGAGTTTGCTCTACAAGGCGGCGATGGACTTCTTCGACGACGGTCCCGAGAAGCCGGTGCGCATCTGGAGCCGCATCGGTCGCCGGCCGATCCTCGCGTGCGGCAATTCGAACGGCGATGTCCCGATGTTGTCCTATGTCGCGGACGGGCCCGCGCTGCGGCTGCTGATCTTGCACGACGACGCCGAGCGGGAGTTCGACTACGTGGCCGGAGCCGACCAGGCGCTGGAGACCGCCGAGCAGCAGGATTGGACCGTGGTGAGCATCAAGGACGATTGGGACACCGTCTTCGCCTCAGCTGGTCCATGATCGACGACCGGTCCGAACCGGCGGGGGACCGGTTGCTCGATCACCTGCAGGCGATCCCGTCGCAGACCTTCCGGATGGGCTCAGACCGGCACTATCGCGGAGGAGAGCCCGTCGCACGCCGTGGCGGTCGACGGCTTCGGATGGAATCTCACCAGGTCACCAACCGGCAGTTCGCCCGGTTCGCGCAGGAGACCGGCTATCGACACGCTGGCGGAGCGACCGCTGGATCCGGCGGACTTTCCCGGGCGCACCGGCGGAGAATCTGCAGCCCGGGTCGATGGTCGTTCGTCCGGACCGTAGGCCCGGTCGATCTGCGTCACCTGAACCTGTGGTGGCGCTGGACGCCGGGCGCCTCCTGGCGGCACCCGGAGGGCCGCGACTCGTCGCTGAGTCGGCCGCGAAGATCATCCGGTCGTGCACGTCGCCTACGAGGACGCCGAGGCCTACGCCGGCTGGGCCGGGCGGTCACTGCCGACCGAGGCGGAATGGGAGGCCGCCGCCCGCGGCGGACTCGACCAGGCGCCCTACGTCTGGGGTGACGAGGCCGAGCGCGCCCGATGAGCGCCTGGCCAATTACTGGCACGGCGACTTTCCCGTGGCGTACCGGAGCCGGGCTACGGAGCGACCACCGCGCCGTCGGGTCCTACCCGGCGAATCCGTACGGGCTCTTCGACATGGCGGGCAACGTCTGGGAGTGGACCTCGGACTGGTACGCCGGCCGGCACCCGGAACGGTCACGAGCGGCCGTGCTGCCTGCCGCGAAATCCACGGGGTCCGGACGTCGAGGCCAGCTTCGACCCGCAGCAGCCCCAGTTCCCGGTGCCGCGCAAGGTGATCAAGGGTGGGTCGTTCCTCTGCGCCGACAGCTACTGCCGGCGCTACCGACCGGCGGCCCGGCGACCGCAGATGATCGACACCGGGATGAGCCACATCGGCTTCCGCTGCGTCCTCCGGTCGTGAGGACGCCGCTCTTCGGGGCGCTGACGTGGCTGCCGCACTACGACCGATCGCTGCTCGGCCGCGACCTCCACGGTGGCGTCACCGTGAGCTCACGTTCCATTCCGTCACCCAGTGACTGCCGGCGCTGCCGGCTATGCCTCACCCTCGCAGAGTGAGGCGGCCCTCCCGCGCAGCGACATAGCCTGCACCTGACCGTCGGGTCGACGGGGGCGGCGGCAGCCGACTCGTGCTGTCGAAGGGACGTCATGGGTACAGCCATTGGTGAGATTCTTCCGTTGGCGGTCGGCATCGCGATCAGCCCGATCCCGATCATCGCCGCGATCTTGATGCTGCTGTCGCCGCAGGCGAAGGGCACGAGTGTCGGGTTCCTGATCGGCTGGGTGGCAGGTGTCGTCATCGCGGTGGTGGTGTTCACCCTGCTGTCCTCGGTGCTGCCGGAGCAGACCGACAGCGGGTCCTCGCCCGTCGCGGGCGTGATCAAGATCGTCCTCGGCGCGCTGTTGCTCCTCCTCGCGGTCCGCCAATGGCGCAGCCGTCCGAAACCGGGCGAGACCGCCGAACTGCCGAAGTGGATGTCGGCCATCGATTCGATGACGTTCGGCAAGGCCCTCGGACTGGGCTTCCTGCTGTCGGCGGTCAATCCCAAGAACTTGTTGATGGGGGCATCGGCCGGTGTCGCCATCGGCGGTGCCGGGCTCACCGTTGCCCAGGTCGTGCTCGTGGTGATCGTCTTCACCCTGATCGGCTGCTCCACCGTGCTGGTTCCGGTGGTCGGTTACCTGCTGGCGGCCGACCGGATGGCCGCCCCGCTCCAGACGTTGCGGGAGTGGCTGGGAGCCCACAACGCCGCCATCATGGCCGTCCTCCTGCTGGTCATCGGCGTATCCATGATCGGCAAGGGCCTGGCCAGCTTCTAGCGGACCCGTCTGCTATAGGCTTTCCCCTAGTCAAGACCAGTGGGGATCTCATGGCGAAGCTTTCGATGCACGAGAGTCTTCCGTTCGACGAGGCCACGGCCCCCTCGCTGGTGTCCA
Organism: uncultured Actinomycetota bacterium; assembly: GCA_963789345.1. Classification (GTDB taxonomy): domain Bacteria; phylum Actinomycetota; class Actinomycetes; order Propionibacteriales; family Propionibacteriaceae; genus Microlunatus. The sequence goes on from CAWBKR010000010.1 coordinate 9,201, forward strand.
CCGGCGAGCTCCCGAGCGTCGAGCACGTGAGGGATGTCGTCACCGAGGCTTATGAGCGCTATCGGTCGAACGGCGACGGCGCCGTCGCCGACTACATCCCGGTGCTGGCGAGCGCATCGCCTGAGCTGTTCGGGATCTGCGTGGTCGGGGCCAAGGCCCGGTTCTTCGAGATCGGTGACGTCGAGACGGCGTTCTCGATCCAGAGCGTATCGAAGCCATTCGTCTTCGCGCTGGTCTGCGAGGCGATCGGATACGAGACGGCGCGACATCGGCTGGGCGTCAACGGCACCGGATTTCCGTTCAACTCGCTGATGGCCGTAGAGCTGAATGACGACAGGACGATGAACCCGTTGGTCAACGCGGGTGCTATCGCGACCACGAGCCTCGTGCCCGGCAACACCGCTGACGCGAAGTGGGCGAGGATCCGCGACGGGCTCTCGCGCTTCGCCGGCCGCGAGCTCACCTTGAGCACCGATGTCTACGAGTCCGAGTCGGCCACCAACCTGCGCAACCAGGGAATCGCCCATCTCCTGGCGAGCTACGAGCGGCTCTACTTCGACCCCGACGAGGCCACCGACGTCTACACCCGGCAGTGCTCGCTCGACGTGACCGTCCACGACCTCGCGGTGATGGCCGCCACACTGGCCAACGGTGGGGTCAACCCGATGACACGCGAGCGCGTCATCGTCGCGGGAGTGTGCCGGCGGGTGCTGGCCGTGATGGCCACCGCCGGGCTGTACGAGCTGTCGGGAGACTGGCTGTACCAGATCGGCATGCCGGGCAAGAGCGGTGTCAGCGGCGGCATCGTGACCGTCTCGCCCGGCAAGGGCGGACTGGCGACCTTCTCGCCACCACTCGATGACGCCGGAAACAGCGTGCGCGGCCAGCTGGTCACGAAGTACCTGGCCGAGCGGCTCGGGCTCAACCTCTTCGCCTCTGAACCAGCGCAAACCTGACCAGCTGATCGACGTCTTGGTCAGCTGGTTTCTCGATCGAGCTCGTCGCGGGCTCGCTTGTTCGCTGCCCGATCATGGTCGGTCACGACCGGCCATTCGCAGGTCGAGACCGCCGATCGTCTCGACGAGGACGGCAGCGACCAGGGCCTGCATGATGTGCTTCCGATCGGCCGGGATCGACGTACCAGGGCGCCCAAGCCGTCGACGTGGCGGTCACCGCAGCCTCGTAGGCACTCATGTAGTCATCCCACCGCGCGCGCTCGGCCACGTCGGCGGCGTTGAACTTCCACTGCTTGTTCGGGTTGTCCAGTCGAGCCATGAAGCGTCTCTTCTGTTCGGCGCGTGAGACGTGTAGGAAGAACTTCACGACTTTGGTCCCGTTGCGGTCGAGGTGGTGCTCGAAAGCGTTCAGATCCTCGTACCGGTCAGCGAAGAAGGCTGGTCCCCGGTCGCCGGATGGCAGTCTTTGGTGTTCGATCCACTCCGGGTGCACCCGCAGCGCGATCACCTCTTCGTAGTGCGACCGGTTGTAGATCCCGATCCGACCCCGCTCGGGCGCCGCTTTGGCGATCCGCCAGAGGAACGTATGGTCCAGCTCCTCGCTCGACGGCTTCTTGAACGACACCACCTGAACGCCTTGCGGGTTGATTCCCGTCATGACGTGCTGAATCGTCGAGTCCTTGCCGGCGGCGTCCATCGCTTGGAAGACCACGAGCAGGGCGTACCGGTCGCTCGCCCACAGCAGCTCCTGGGCGTCGGAGAGTTCCTCGACCCCACGCGCCAGCACGGACTTCGCGGCCGAGTCCAGCTCAGAACCGGAGAGCGGTGCGTACTCGCCCTCCGGCTCCCACACGGTGCTCCGCGCGCCGATCGCGGCCGCAGTTCCGGGCCGAACCCGAAGTTGGTCGATGATGTGCGCTCGGCTGCGAGCCGCTTCCTGGCTCGGCGAGATGGTACTCATGAAGCCCCTTCCCGATGCACCTTGCGGACGATGAGTTTGATGACCTCGGACAGGATCACGAACACGATCACGGCCAGCAGGCAGGCGCCCCACTGTGTGACGTTCAACGGAACGGTGTTGAGGATGCGGTTGAGCCCGTCGAAGATGGTTGCCGCCAGGGCGAGCCCGAGCGCCGCGAGCACCAGCAGGTTGAAGCGGCCGTTGGCGATCGTCTCGCGGGTGAAGATGGAGCGGCTCGGGTCGCGCCACTCGAGGGCAGCCGCGATGTGCAGCAGCGAGGTCGCCGCGAGTCCGGCGGTGGTGGCCGCCTCCAGGCCGTAGGCGCCTTCGGCCCAGGCGACGATGATCAGCACGAGCGCCGCGATCATCAACCCGGAGGCGCCGAGCCACACACCGAGACCCCGCCGAATCACCGGCTCGACCGGCGGCCGCGGCTTTCGCTCCATCAGGCCGGGTGTCTCCGCGTCGAAACCCAGGCCGATGGCCAGCACCACGTCGATGGCGAAGTTGATCCACAAGATCTGCAGGGGAAGCAGCGGAGCGCCGTTGGCGATGTTGAAGATCCCCGCTCCGAGGAAGGTGAGAATGAAGGCGCCGAGGCAGACCATCTGCAACCGGATGTACTTCATCAGGTTGTCGTAGAGCGCGCGCCCGCCCCGCACCGCGGTGACGATGGTCGCGAAGTTGTCGTCGGTGAGGATCATCTCGGCGGCATCCTTGGTCACCTCGGTGCCCGTGATGCCCATGGCAACGCCGATGTCGGCACGGGTGAGAGCCGGCGCGTCGTTCACGCCGTCCCCGGTCATCGCGACGATGTTGCCCTTCTTCTTCAACACACTGACCAGACGCACCTTGTCCTCGGGCGCGACTCGCGCGACCACCCCGATGTCATCGACGTCGGACTCCAGGCGCTCGTCGGACAGGGCGGCGAACTCGGCACCGGTGATCGCACGGCCCTCGATCCCGAGCTGGTGTGCGATGGCAGCGGCCGTCGTGGCGTGGTCACCGGTGATCATGCGAACGCGGATGCCGGCATCCTTGCAGCGTGCGATCGCGTTCTTGGCCTCCAGCCGCGGCGGGTCCACGATGCCCACCAGCGCCAAGAGCTCCAGGTCGGTGACCGTAGGGAACGGATCAGCGCTGCGGTCGAACGATGCCTGGGTCAAGGGTTCGTCTCGCCAGCGCGAGGACCCGCATGCCGTCACCGGCCAGCTCGTCGTTCGCCGCCATCACCCGATCCCGCGCCGCATCGGTCATGGGTGCCGAGCGTCCCTGAGCGTCCACGTACCGAGTCGAGCGAGCGAGGAGGACATCGGGAGCACCCTTGACGAGACACCGAATTATCTGGCCAGAGTCCGGTTCGACCATCTCGTGGAAGGTGGCCATGAACTTGTACTCGGCATCGAACGGCACCTCAGCGACGCGGGGATAGAGTCGCCGGGTCTCCTCGACGTCGACCCCGCCCTTGGCGGAAAGGACGACGAGGGCGCCTTCGGTCGGATCACCGATGCACTGCCCGTCTCGGATCACCGCATCGTTGGCCAGCGCCATGGTCACCATCAACGGCTCGAGGTCTCGGTCCTCGGCGCCGCCGCCGTGCAGGATCCGCCCGCTGGTCGAGTAGCCCTCACCGTCGACGCTGAACCACGACCCGACGATCATCAACCGACGGGCGGTCATCTGGTTGAGCGTGAGTGTCCCGGTCTTGTCGGAGCAGATGGCCGAGGTCGAGCCCAGCGTTTCGACAGACTTGAGCCGCTTGACGATCGCGCCCTTGTCGGCCAGCTGCTGGGTCCCGAGCGACAGCAGCATGGTGACCACCGCGGGTAGTCCGGTCGGGATGGCGGAGATGGCCAGACTGATGCCGATGGTGAACAGCGCGCTGAACGGCTCGCCGCGGGCCAGGCCGAGGAGGATGATCGCGACCAGGGCGGCTCCGGCGAGCAAGGTGATCACGACGGTCAGTTGGTCGAGTTGCTTGGTCAGCGGTGACTTTTCCTGTTCGACCGAGGCGAGCATGCCAGAGATCCGACCGACCTCGGTCGACATGCCGGTCGACGTGACGACCATCTCGCCGCGCCCGCGCGTGACCTGGGAGTTCATGTACGCCATGTCGGTGCGGTCGCCCAACGGAACGTCGGCACCCTGAACGGGTACAGCACTCTTGGCTACGGGGGTGCTCTCTCCGGTCAGTCCCGCTTCGTCGATCTCCAGCGATGCCGCGACCAGGACCCGCCCGTCGGCCGGGACCTTGTCCCCCGCCTCGAACCCGACGATGTCGCCGGGCACGAGCTCCTCGGCCGGCACTTTGCTCCGCTGTCCGTCGCGGCGGACGTTCGCGGTGATGATCAACATCTTGCGAAGCGCAGCGACGCTCTCGGCGGCCTTACCTTCTTGGTTCAGTCCCATCAAGGCGTTGAAGACGGTCAGCGCGAGGACCACCAGGCCGGTCGACACGTCGTGGAGGGCGACGATGCTGACCACAGCTGCGCCGAGCAGCACCAGCTGCATCAGGTCCTTGTACTGACGGAGAAACGCTCGCCACGCGGGCTCTTTCGCTTCCTCAGCAAGCCGATTGGGACCATAGCTGGAACGGCGCTTCGTCACCTCGGCGGCGCTCAGCCCGGAGTCCAGGTCGACCTCGAGCTCTCGGCACACCTCCTCGACGCCCATGCCGTACCAGGCGCGCTCACGTCCGGACGGGCCGGCGACCGCCGTCGTTACTGCCGCCATCACACACCACCAATCCGCACCGGGGAGGCCCCGATGCTTTCGCGGGTCGCTAGACCTACCCTTGGCCGCTTTCGGGAATCTCCTTGGCAAAGAACTCGAGCGCTGAACGGGTCTTCGTCTGTTGGCGGCGCGGCCAGGTCGACGCCGTGCGCGGCCAGAAATGCCTTCGTCTCGGCGGCTGCAGGAAGGCGTCAGCCGGTGGGCATTTGGTGGAGAGCTCGAGGATCCTCGATCCGTCGGGGTAGAACCACAGCTCCGCGACACAGCGGCGGCCGAAGTCACGCGGTGTGAACTTCAGCTTCAAGACGTTGATCGGGCCGAGGACGGCAAGATCGTCGAGCTGAACGTCGTCGGGGGCATTGGCCGCGAACAGGGCCCGCTGAGCCTTGCTGAAGAGCCGCCGGACGGGTCGACGACCAGCGAGGACGTCGGTGATCTTGGAATCCTGAACCTCGGCCTTCATCGAGCCGGAGCACACAAAGCCACCCGGCAGGGCGTCGACTTCGACTCCGAATCCCGGGGCCCCGCGTAGTGCCGGATCGAGGCGCTCGGGATCGACTGGCCGCAGCTTCACCACGGAGTCGCCAGGCTTGCCCTGGATACGTCGGGCCCGAACGACCACCCCGTGCTGACTCAGACGGAGGTCAGGTGTGTCGAAGAAGACCACCTGCCGCATCTGGGAGCTGAGCGGGTCCAAGCCCAGCGCCGACACCACCGATCGACGGTCGCGGTCCGGAACACTGACTTTCAGCTCGACACTGTCCGCGCCCTTGACCAACCGCAACACCTCGGTGAGCTGGTCGGCGGAGATCGCGGGCACGGTGCCTTGTTTGTCAACCACTCGGCGCCCGCCTCTTGCGGGTCGTGCGGCCAGCATTGACCTGCGTCGTCACGGGCGCCTCCTCTAGGACGACCCCGACGCTAATCCGGTTCAGGGTGGCTCAGCACCACCCCGGGCTGGGTGGGTTGCTCCGCCGTCCCGGCCCGAACGTGAGTGATCTGACACCACGCCCGACCTGCTGATACAGCGCAAGTCCATCGATTCGCGCTACGCTCGAAGGGTCTACGGGCCACGACCCGTGGCCCACGCGACCAGGGAGCCGATCGCGGACTTGTGCTCGGCCCCGGTGCGGAGGGGTTGTGGCGGCAACCGAGTCTGGCGAATGGCGGGGAGTCTCGGGTTCACTGGTCTTCCGGTCCAAGTTGCGACCGCCCAGTGCCGATCGACTCGTCACTCGGCCGCGGCTGCTCCAGCTGCTCGACGCGAGTTCGACGAAGCCGCTCACCGTCGTGATCTCGCCGGCCGGCACGGGAAAGACCTCTCTCCTCGCCAGCTGGGCGGCCACCTCGAACCAGACCGCTCGCCTGGTTGTCGGTCGACGAATTCGATCACGACGCGACCCAGTTCTGGACCGGAGTGATCGCGGCGCTCGAGGTGCTCGTGCAGGTGGGTCTTCCCCGCCCGCTGACACTCCTCCAGCGCCCGGGCGTGCTCGACGCCGCCGTGGCCGCCGTGTTGGACGACCTCGAAGAGCAGCCGCAGCCATCCTCGACTCTGCTGATCGACGACGTCCATCTCGTCGACGACAATCCCGAGACGGTCGACTCCCTGGCCCTCTTCATCCAGCACCTGCCCCGCTGGCTCAATGTCGTACTCGTCGCCCGACGTGCCCCCCGTCTCCCTCTCGCGCGGCTGCGTGCCCGGGGACAGCTCTGTGAGATCAGCTACAGCGACCTCCTGTTCTCCGACGAGGAGGCGGCCGACCTGCTGATGTCGCTGGCGCCGTTCCTGGACGAGGAGAGCATCCGAGAGATCGTCCCCCGAGCTGGCGGTTGGGCGGCCGGCATTCAGCTGGCCGCACTCGCCGCCCGCTCCTCGAGCCACAGCCCTCGGCAGGTCGGTCCGCTGGACCGTGAAAGCCTTCTCGTCTCCGAATACATGTGGCAGGACGTGCTGGCGAACGAGCCGTCCGAGCTCGTCGACGCCCTGCTGGACATCTCGGTGGTCGGGCGCGTCAGCACGAGCCTGGCCGAACGCCTGACGGAGGCGGCGGACGCCGGCCGCCTGCTGTCGCTCGCCGAGTCCCGCGGTCTGTTCGTCAGCCGGCTCGGTTCCAGCGAGTGGTTCGAGTTGCACGCGCTGGTCCGCGAACGACTCCAGGCAGAACTCCTGGCTCGCTCGCCCGACCGCGTGGCCGAACTCCACACGCGGGCCGCGATGTGGTTCGAACAGGCCGGCGAGGTCGCATCCGCAGTCGACCACTGGATCCTCGCTGGTCAGCCCCGCGCAGCACTTCGGCTGCTGGCCGAGAAGAACACGACGCTGTACGACGCCGGGCGCCAGGCGACGATTGCCCGAGCGCTCGCGCGGCTGCCGGCCGCCGCGGACTTCGGTGACTTGGAGGCCGCGATCGACCTCGCCTGGTGCTCGCTGTTGGTCGACCTCGACCAGTTCCTGCGTGAGGTCGACCAGGCCAGAACCTGGGCCGAACAGATGCCCGAAGTTGCACCGACGGTGCGCGGGCGGCTGACGATGCTCCAGTCCATAGCCGAGACCATTCGGGGCGATTGGTCGAGCGCGGGTCGACTGGCCAGACAGGCTCTGAGCGACTTCGGCGACACCGGCTGGTCACGGGACCTTCTCGGCCGGTTCGGATGGAACATGATCGCTCGCGACATCGCGCTGTCAGAGCGCTGGCAGGTGTCCGCCGAGACGCAAACCGTCCGAAGCGAGCTGAGTCGCGACGCCGAACGTCGGCTCGCATTCGAAGGCATTCACGCACTTGGGACTGCGCTCGCCGGCCAGCCGCTGGACGCACTTCGAGTCGCCGCTGGAGTCCGTCAGGTTGCCTCGGTCTCCAGCTTGAGCATCCTCCGCCTGGAGATCGCTGCGGCAGAGGCGATCGCCCACCGCGAACTCGGTGAACGTCGGCTCGCGATGTCGGAGCTGACAGCACTCTGCGCGGGCCCGTCGGGACCGGTCGTGTACGCCCGAGTGCTCGCGCAGCTCGAGTTGACGCAGATGTACCTCGACGAGGGACGCCATGCGGAAGCGGCGACCTGTTTCGGCCAGGCGATCGATCTCGTCGAGTCAAGCTTCGGAGGACGTGGCGGCCGGAACTGGCTAGGTCGCGTGGGAACCCAACTGGCGCTGGCCAACGGTGACCTCGATCAGGCGCAGCACTGGTCGGCCACCATCGACGACGCGTTCTGGGCGCCCGTCAGCCGCGCTCGTGTCGAGCTGGCCTCCGATCAGCGCCAACAAGCGCTGGACAGCCTCGATGACGCCGTGGCCCGTTGCGTTCGCCACGAAGTCGTCCTTGACCTGATCCGGTCGCGCGCACTGGTGAACCACGACGAGGCGGTGAACCGGGCCGGTTCGGCGGCCGAGCGAGCAGCCAGCGTCGGCTTGGTGCAGTCGGTTGCCTCGGAGGGCCCGGACTGCCTCAGATTGATCGAGCTGGTGGCGTGGAGGGTGCCGGAATCGTGGCTCGCCCATGTTCGGCGGGCCCCGACCGGCGGCGGCACGGGTCCGATCCGAGCGCATCGGCTCCTCATCGAGTCGCTGACCGATCGGGAGCATGACGTTCTCCGACTGCTGCCGACGCGGCTGACGCTGCGCGAAATCGCCGACGAGCTCTTCATCTCGATGAACACGCTCAAGTTCCACCTCAAGGTCATCTACCGAAAACTGGGGTGCGGTTCGCGTGCCGAGGCCGCCGCTGCGGCGCGTGAGTTGGCTCATGTCCACGGATCAGGTCAGCCATCGGCGACCTTGCGCCGCTGACGTTCGAACTCGTGGGGCGACATGAGACCCCGCTCGGCCAGACCGGCGAGCTCACCGAGCTGAGCGCTCGGATCGACGATCAGGCGAGTGCTCCAGGTCTCGACGGTGCCCGCGGCGTTGGGTGGAAGCAGATCAGGACACTCCCTCCGTGACCTGCCTGTCCGTTTCCTCACAGCATCACCTCACCTCTTCGGCGACCTTGCGCGGTTGCCGTCTCTTGCCGAACGAGCTCGCATCGACCGACCGTCCGCAGGAGGGGCCGGTGCGGGAGATCAGGCAAGTGCCTTCCGCTTCAATGCCGCGAACTCGTCCTGGGTGATGGTGCCGGAGTCGAGAAGCGCCTTCGCCGACGCGATCTGTTCGGCCGGGTTCGTGCTGGGCTGCGACCGAGTGGATGTACTGATCCGTGGCGGCACGAGTTGCTTCGACCTGCCGGGCTTGGCGTTCGGCCATGCCCTGTCCCCCGGGCGATCAGATAGATCAGCGCCGTCAGGAAGGGCGCGATCAGCAGGGCGATGATCCACACGGCCTTCAACCAACCACTCATGGCGTGGTCTCGGAAGAGATCGCTGATGATCTGGAACAACACCATCAGATACATCACGAAGAAGAAGCCCCACACCAGCAGCCAGAAGAAGTCCCAGAAGCCCACTGTGAACTATCCACCTCTCGTGTAGAACTGCGCTCGAGTCTTCAGGAGCACCTCACCGCCGAGGCCCCATGACGGCGATCATGCGCCTCGTCCGGGTGGGTGCGCACCACCCAGCTCGGGGTGGATCGCGCGAGGTCGGCACCGAACATCGCCGAGCTGACCCGAGTCAGACTTCATCCGTCGGCAGTGGGGAGCTATCACGGCGCGCGAAGTGATCAAGCATGACGAGGCGCTTCTCCGCCTGTCGGCGCAGCTGCTGCGCAATCGCGGGCGGGACGCGGACGTCGCCTCGGAACTGCTTGTCCTCCAGGTCGGCCCGTTTGACCGCAAGGGCAGCGGGGTCAGCGGCGCATCGCGAGAGGTACTCCGCATCGGATTCGCCCTCCCGATGGGTCAGCACGTCGACCAGCGCCACCACGCGCGCGTCGTTGGACGCAGCCAATAGGCCTTCGAATGTGCCCCGTCCCTTCTCGACCACATCGTGCAGCAGCGCGACGGCGATCAGACGGTCTTCTCCGCGAGCACGAACAATGTCCGCGACTCGTCGGGCGTGTGCGATCTGCAAGCCGCCGAGTTTGGTGCGCGCGTCACCGAGGAGCTCGACGGCCAGCTCATCGGCGGAGGCGGGATCGAGGCCCTCGTTTGACGGGCGCGGCGGCCGGCGCGCTGTTACCTCCGACACGTCCCCAGAGGATCACCGTGCGGCATCCCGACGCACCACCCGCAGACGGGTGGTTCTGGCACGGCTGCTGTGCGCCCGTGCGTACGGACGGGCCCAGGCTCCGACCACTTACGTATGACCCGGAAGGCCGAGTCAGCTGTGGCGTGACTCGTCGTGGGAACGCCGAGCGGACGTGGGTGCTGGCATCAACGGCGGTTCCACCAACGCAGCCTCCATCCTCGTGCGCGGGATCCGTCGACCGCCGAGAACTCGACCACCGGCCCGCTGCGCGGCCGAGGAGAGTGACTCCGCCCAGCGATCCTCGACCACGATGAGGATCCCCGTCGAGCCCGGCAGGAGCGCGGCCGAGGCCAGGGCGATGTCGTTCTCGCTCAACAGCGCACCGACGTGATCTTCCACGAGTGCCCTCGTCGCGTCGTCGAGGTCCTCCAGCTCCGCGACCTTGATCTCGCCGCTCCCGCGGCTTCGGGTCACGGAGACAAGGTCGAGAATTCTGATCGCCGCACTCGCAGCCAGCTCGGCCAGTGCTACAGCGACGCCGGCTACCGACTCGGCCTCGGGCACTGCGACGACGATGCACTCGACGAGAGAGGTGTCGATGTCGTCCGGCCGCCTTCGATCGGCGGCGCTCATTCGAACCTCCCTCTCACGTGGCCATGCTGTCCGATCAGGGAGCGTTCGGGACCACCCCAGAGCGGGTGACATGTCCAGCCGAGTGATGGTCAGCCAAGCGATGCACCACGGCTTCCGCTACGGGCAGCGTCCGCGATGTTGCGGCTTGCGTGCCGAAGCGACAGGCTGTCCTGCAGAAGGGTTGGAGAAGCGTGGATCGCGGCGCTGGATTCGTGGGGATGATTGTGCTCCGAGCACGATACGGGAAGGTGGGAAAATCTTGCTGCGTACGAAGCGCGGTCGCTCCGAGTTCGCGGCTGAGTCATGACAACTCAGTCCGGTGACAACAACGTCACCGCCGCGGGCCCGTTCAATCGGCGGTTGGCGATCCTCCTGGCGATGGCCATGTTCGTGCTGGTGATCGACACCTCGCTGATGAACGTCTCGATATCGGCGGTGGTCACCGATCTCGGCACGACGGTCAGTGGAGTCCAGGGCGCAATCGCCCTCGAGGCGCTGGTCTCGGCGGCCTTCATCCTGATCGGCAGCAAGGTCGGTGACCTGATCGGGCGCAAGCGGGCCTATCTGTTGGGATTGGTCGGCTACGGGATCGGCGCCATTGCGATGACGCTCGCCCAGGACCTCGTCGCGATCCTGGTCTTCTGGGCGGTGGTCGGTGGGCTCGGTGCGTCTCTTCTGCTCCCGTCCATGCAGTCGCTCATCCACGGCAACTTCGAGGGCGACGCCCAGAAGAAGGTGTACGCGCTGGTCGGCGCGGCGGCGGCGATCGCCGCCGCCGTCGGACCGTTGCTTGGTGGCTTCATCACCACGTTCCTGTCCTGGCGGGTCGGTTTTCTGCTGGAGGCGGTGATCATCGCCGTGGTGCTGTCCAACATGCGGCTCATCCGCGATGCGCCGTACACCGGCCCACGAACGCTCGACGCCGGTGGAGCGACCTTGTCGGTCATCGGGATGGGTGGCGTTGTGCTGGGAATCCTGGTGTGGCAGGAGGGCGGTGAGTTCGTGGGTGTGCTGCTGGTCCTCGGGGCGGCTGCGCTAGGCGGCTCTGGTCTACTGGCTCATCCGGCGGGAGCGGACTCACAAGCCCACCCTGATCGACCCGGATCTGTTCCGGCAAAAGCCCTTCAAGCTGGGGATCTCGGGCCAGATGCTTCAACAGATCGCGCTCGGGGGCATGATGATCGCCCTACCCATCTATCTGCAGATGGTCTTGGAATACAACGCGATGCAGTCGGGGCTGTCGATGGCGCCGCTGTCGCTCAGCATGTTCGCCGCAGCACTGCTCGCGGGAAGGATGGCGGGCGCTCGACGGCCGAGCAACATCATTCGGCTCGGGTTCGCGCTCGCCACGATCGGTGCCGTCGTGCTCGTCCCCATCGTCCCCCGGGCCGAATCAGGGTGGTATCTGGTCGGCCCGTTGCTGCTGGCGGGATCGGGGTTGGGGCTGCTCGTGTCCCAGCTCAACAACTACACCTTGGCGCCGATCTCGGACGAGCGCGTGAGCGAAGCGGCAGGCGTCAACTCGGCCGCGGGGTCCTTCGGCCTGTCGTTCGGGTTGGCCTTCGGTGGCGCCATCATGTTGGCGACCCTCTCGACGGCCTTCACCGCGATGGCTCAGGACAGCACGCGTGCTGTCGCCGGGTGAGCAGGAACGCGTCGCACAGGTGTTGGAAGACGACGCCCAGGTGATGAGCACCAGTCAGCTCAACGAGCTGCTCGCGAGCCAGCCGGCGGCGTCGAGCGCTGAGATCATCCGGATCAACAACGATGCCCGGAACCTGGCGCTCCAGGTGGCGCTCATCGTACCCATCGTGGCGGGCTCGCTCGGTTTCGTGAACTCGCTGCGTATGCGGCGGCTGCCAGATCCGAAACCAACAGGGCCGGTCGAGGGGATGGCACTGGGTTGAGACTGCGCGTAGGGCAACGGGCCAAGCCGAGCCGATCGGCACCCAGGACGCCGTACAGGTAGGTCAGCGGTCCGTCGGCGCAGTTTCCGCGGTCTCCTCATCCTCGTCGTCATGCAGGTGATCCCGCGAGATCTTGTCCGCCCTGGTCAGAGCCTTCTCGACCTGGCTCACCCACTGCTCATCGAAGATCACCACGATCCCCGAACCGCCCGGAGGGAGCGTCCACTCGACGTCCGCCTTGATCTTGCGCTTGGCAACGCGATCGACCACGGCGCCGGTCCCGGCGCCAAGGCCTGCTCCCAACGCTGCCGTGGCGAGAAGCGACGGTGGAAAGATCAGGCCGACCAGCGCGCCGCCGACGGCTCCGATCTTGGCGCCGATCCCGGGTTCGTTGGTGGTGTCCTTGACGTGGATCTTTCCGTCGGCGTCACGATTGACCAGTGCGAGCGCCTCGACTTCGAGCGTCTTGTCGGCGGCGGACTGTTTGAGCGCGTTCCAATCCTCCTCCGCTACCGAGGCGTCGCTGTACGCGGCGACGTAAAGGTCATGCGGAAGTTCGTCCTGCTTGGCCATGTACTCTCACCCTTTCGTGTCGACGCGGAGCCGCGTTGTGTCTGCTGGAAGTAGCGATTGCCGTCGATCCGGGGCGATGAGCTTGCTGGTCGAGCTCGGTCACCTGGCGGCGCTAGCGGTCGGCGGCCGCTTCCTCACCGTCCGCCGTCTTGGCGTCGCGCTCGATGTCGGCGACGTCTGCCTTGAGCTGCCGGGCCTCGACCTTCTCTGCCCGACGCATCGCTTGCTCGATCCGTGCGCCCATGTCGGTCATTCCGACGACGACGAGTCCAGCCTTGCCGGCGTCCAGGTGCTCGCCGAGCTCCTTGAGATCATCGCGGCTCATGCCGGCCGCCGCATGCCCGGCCACCGCGCCCAGCACCGACCCGCCTGCAGTCGTGGCCGCCAACAACCCGCCTCCGATCGCAGCAAAGGGAAAGAGGACGACGACGAGACCGGTCGCGAGCCCGAGGCCCCCGCCGAGCACGCCGCCGACGCGGGTGGGCGTCTCGTGCTTCCGGGTGATCTTGACCTTCCCGTCCTCACGCCGAAGGATCACGGCCGCGTCGTAGGCGTCGAACAGCCCTTCCTTCCTGTGGAGGTCTTTGACCAGCTCGTAGTCCTCCTCGGCGGCCTCTTGGTCGGCATACACGCCGACGTAGACCACGAACGTGTCCACAGCCATGGTTGTCCTTCCCGTTACCCGTGTGCGAATCGGCGATGTCGGCGCGCGTCCAGCGCTCCGAGCCGACGCGTCGAGGTACGAGCCTGCATCGTGTCCGCCTGCTTCCTCAACAGACATGTTGGTCGACGTCGGTGATTTTGGCCCCACCCCAGAACGGGTGGATGGATTGGTCGTGACGAGCGCTGGCGCGGAGGACGCAGTCCGCCATTCACCAGGAGAAGCTCCGCGGCGGATCGATCGGGCGATTCAGCTCACGATGTGGATCTCACGCGGGGTCTGGTTGAGTCGGCGACCGCCATCAGCGGTGACGGTGACGATGTCCTCGATACGGACACCGAACCGGCCGGGCAGATAGATCCCGGGCTCGATCGAGAAACACATGCCCGGCACGAGTTCATGCAATTCGCCCTCGACCATGTAGGGCGGTTCGTGCGTGGTGAGTCCGATTCCGTGCCCGACCCGATGGATGAAGAACTCGCCGTACCCGGCGTCGGTGATCACCTTCCGCGCGACCCGGTCGATCTCCTGGCAGGAGATGCCCGGCCGTACGGCCTCGAACGCCGTCTGCTGTGCGACCCGGACAATGTCGTGCACCGACTGTTCCTCCGCGGTCGGCTCGACCGACGTGGACCGTTCTGGTCGTGTCCGAGCCGTACCCGTCCTTCAGCCCGCCGAAGTCCAGGACGACCATGTCCCCGTCCTCGATCACCCGCTGACCGATCTCGTGATGCGGGTTGGCGCCGTTCGGCCCCGAGCCCACGACCGTGAAATCGACCTGTGAGTGGCCGTGCTTGCGCAGCAGACCGGCCAGATCGGCAGCAACCTCGACCTCCCTCCGTCCGGCGAAACGCACCGTGACGATTTCGTGGTACGCCGCGTCGGCCGAGGCGCCGGCAGCCGCCAGCCGCTCGATCTCCGCGGCGTCCTTGATCGCTCGCAGCATGGTAGGGCTGCGGTCATCGACGTGTACGTCGAATCCGGAAGGTTTTCCTGTAAACCCAGAAGGTGCATCGCCCAGGCCGAGTCCGAGACCGCGAAACGCCCATCGTGCGGCGAGCAGGCCCGCCGCGGCCTCGGTACGGGTCGGTGCCATCGGTCCAGTCGACGAACTGGAGCATCGAGGCGCTGGGCGCGTTCTCGGCGTCGGGCCGTTCCAGCCTGGGGACGATCATGGTCGGCTCGCCGTCGACCGGGACCACCAACATCGTGATCCGCTCGGTGATCGCGACCGGCGCGTAGCCAGTGAGGTAGAGCAGGTCGGGTCCGGGGGTCACCAGCAGTCCGGAGAGACCGGCGTCCTGCGCGGCCTGCGCTGCGCGACCCATCCGCGCGGTGAAATCAGCGGCTGTGAAGGATTCCGGAGCCTCGCCTGACTCTGCAGCGGGGCTCCCGGACGGCCTCGACGATGCAGTGGCCATACCGGATGGTATAACGCACGGCACCTACTGTCGTCGCCTCGAGCGGACTACGTGGCGGCGCGACTCGGCTGGGTCGGCACCGCGATCCGCCAACGCTTCTCGGCACAGTGACCACCCCTAGAAGGGTGGTGCGTGGCCACCCGGCTCAATCGCACGCTGATGTTTACGGGCCGGCGAACGCCTGGTCTGTTTGGGGCCGTGGCTCGTCAGTAGGAGGCGGAGAATGTCATCAGTCGAGTCAACCGCTGACGGTGCGGTGCCCGGAAGCTGCCGCCCGCGTTGCCGCAAAACCCAACTACATCACGTGGGCTGCCCTGGCGTTGATGACGGTCTCGTCGGTCGCCAGCCTGCGGCCGGCGCCGACGATGGCGGTCTACGGGCTGGCGTGCGTGTTTCTGTACGTGCTTCCGGCGATCGTCTTCCTCATCCCGACGGCACTGGTCTCGGCCGAGCTGGCTTCGGGCTGGTCTGGTGGTGTGTTCCGCTGGGTCACCGAGGGAGTCTCGCCGAACATGGGCTTCGTCGCCGCGTGGCACCAGTACGCGATGACGATCTTCTACTATCCGACGCTGCTGTCCTTCGTGGCCAGCACCCTCGCGTACGTGATCTATCCGGAGTGGGCCTCCAGCGGCGTGTGGACCGCCGTGGTCATCATCACCGTCTACTGGCTCGGGATGATGCTGGCCTTGCGAGGCGGCATCGGAGTCATCGCGAAACTCGCCTCGAGCGGTGTCTTGATCGGAACGCTGATCCCGGGTGCCCTTCTGGTGATCTTGGGCATCGTCTACCTGCTCCAGGGCAATCCGTCGGCTGCGCCCATGACGGCAGATCAACGTGTTCCCGGCCTGGAGCGGAATCGCGAGCATCGTGTTGATCGTCAGCAACTTCGGCGCTTACTCCGGGATGGAGATGAACGCGGTCCACGTCAATGAGCTCAAGGATCCGAGCAAGGAGTTCCCGAAGGCGATGTTCGTGGCCATGATCTTGGTGCTCTGCATCTTGATCCTCCCGCCGCTGGTGATCAGCTGGTTCATCCCGGCCGAGCAGCTCAGTCTCACCGCCGGAGTGATGCAGGCCTTCGACGCGGTGTTCGCCCACTTCGGAATGCAGTTCCTCACCCCGATCGTGGGTCTGGCCATCGTGTCCGCGTCGCTCGCGGGATTCATGACCTGGCTGTCGGGACCCTCCAGGAGCCTCCTGCTCGTCTCGCAGGAAGGCGGCTTCCTGCCGCCGTGGTTCCAGCGGACCAACGCACAAGGGGTCCAGGTCAACATCCTCGCCGCCCAGGGCGTGGTCACCACCATCCTGGCGCTGCTGTTCGCGTTCGTGCCGGCGGTGTCGGATGCCTACTGGATGTTCATGACGATCACGACATCGGTCTATCTCCTGATGTACCTGTGGCTGTTCATGGCCGCGTACAACCTGCGAAAGCGGCAACCCGACCACCCTCGCGGCTATCGTGCGCCGGCTCTCACTCTGCTGTGCGTCCTCGGCTTCGCCTCATCGCTGGCCGCGATCCTGATCAGCTTCGTGCCACCGTCGCAGTTCGGCGGCGGAAGCCCGGCCGTCTTCGTCCTGATCGTCGGCGGCGGGATCCTGCTCCTCGGCGCGGTCATCCCGTTCCTCCTCGTCAAGTTCCGCAAGCCGAGCTGGAAGACCGCCCAGTCTGCGGAGGTGACATCGTGAGCCATCGGACGATCTACTTGATCGTCGGCGGCGTCCTGGCCGTGCTCCTCGTCGTGATGCTCGTCCGGTTCAACTACAACCGGTCCAACGAGGAAGCGGTCGCCAAGGCCGAGCAGTTGATCACCGCCTTCGACAAGGCCGGGCTGCGCACGCCGGCGGACGCTCAGAAAGTCGCCAAGGTCCTCGGAACCGACGGTGGGACTGTCTGCGACTCCGTCGGAGAAGGTGTCGCCCGTGGAATCGCCAAGCTCAACCTCTCCGTGGGAGGCGCCTTCTACAGCCGTCCCGTGATCGCCGACCGGCGGGTGGCCACTGGCCTGCTCCTGGTCGTCCAGACGTACTGCCCGGACAAGGTTCCTGAGGTCCAACGAGTTCCTGGACAGCCAGACCTTCGCCGTCGTGGTGCGCGGCTAGCGGTCACGGCCTCGTTGACCGGCGCAACCGGGCCGGTTTGTCAGCGCCTCCCGCCGACTTCGAACCACGGAAAGGAGATCAGATGCCGGCCGACACGCTGCGCAAGAAGGTCTGGGATCTGCTGCCACAGGCCAAGGTCGACCTCGCCCGCATGGTGTCCTTCAAGTCGGTCCACGACGCGCAGCAGTTCCCGCCCGAGGAGTGTCAGCGCATGGTCGACTTCCTGGTCGCAGTCGTTCAGCGACCTCGGCTTCGGCGATGTGCGAGCGTACGAGACTCCGGACGGCAGCCAGGCGGTGTGCGGCCACCGGCCCGGACCGCCAGGAGCCCCGACGGTGCTGTTGTACTTCCATCACGATGTGCAGCCGCCGCTCGACGACGCCGCCTGGGATACGCCGGTCTGGGAGCTCACCGAGAAGGACGGTCGCTGGTATGGACGCGGTGCCGCCGACTGCAAGGGCAACATCGCGATGCACCTCACGGCCCTGCGCGCACTCGGCAGCGACCTGCCGGTCAGCATCACGATCATCGGCGAAGGCTCGGAGGAGCAGGGAACCGGAGGGCTGGAGGCGTTCGTCCCCGAGCACGCGGACCTTCTGGCCGCGGACGCCATCCTCGTCTGTGACGCCGGGAACTTTGCCGTCGGCGTGCCCAGCCTGACCACCAGCCTGCGCGGGCTCGCGAACGTCGTGGTGACGGTACGCACCCTCTCCAGCCCCATGCACTCGGGGATGTTCGGAGGCGCGGCACCCGACGCGCTCGCCGCCCTGATCGCCATGCTGGCGACGCTCCGTGACGAGCAGGGCAACACGACGATCACCGGGTTGGACGCGACCCAGAGCTGGCCCGGCGCGGCCTACCCGTCGGAGCAGTTCCGGAAGGACGCGAACGTCCTGGATGGTGTCGACCTGCTGGGCGGCTCAGTCGCCGACATGGTCTGGGCGCGACCGGCGGCGACCGTGCTCGGAATCGACTGCCCGCCCGTCGTCGGATCGTCAGCGGCGATCCAGCCGGAGGCCAGTGCGCGCATCAATCTCCGCGTTCCGCCCGGGATGAACGCGAAGCATGCGCAGGACGCGTTGATCAAGCACTTGCAGGCCGTAGCGCCATGGCGTGTGCAGGTGGAGTTCGAACGGGAGGCCGACGGCGAGCCGTTCGCGGGCACACTCGACGGTCCGGGCTACGACGCCATGAGGTCGGCCATGCAGGACGCGTACGGTCGCGAACTCGTGCTGCAGGGTCAGGGCGGCTCGATCCCCCTCTGCAACGTCTTCGCCGAAACCTTCCCGGCGGCCGAGATCATGCTCATCGGCGTCGAGGAGCCCCTCTGCCTCATCCATGCACCGAACGAGAGCGTTGATCCGAGCGAGATCGCCAACATGGCCCTGGTCGAAGCTCTTTTCCTGGAGAACTACGCAGCCGCCGTCGCCCAGCAACGGAAGTCCTGACGGAAGAGGGATCTCGTGGCGGTACCCGCTCCGCGGAGTGCACGGGCAGTTCCCAGCTTCTTCCCCATCGTCGGCTGGATCCGATCCTACGATCGGCACTGGCTGCGCGGTGACCTGATCGCCGGCGTGGCGGTCGCGGCCTTGATCGTGCCGAAGAACCTGGGCTACGCCGGCATCGCCGGAGTCCCTCTGCAGAACGGCCTGTACGCGGCCGCCGCGGGTGCCATCCTGTACGCGATCTTCGGGACCAGTCGCCAACTGTCGGTCGGGCCCAGTTCGGGGCTTGCGGCCGTGGCCGCGAGTGCGGTGTTGGCGGCGGGTCTGACCAACCAGCAGGAGGTGGCGTCGTTCGTCGCCGGGATCACGTTGGCCTCCGGGGTGCTGTTTCTCCTGCTTGCGGTGCTGAGGATGGGCTGGATCGCGCAGTTCTTGTCTCGGGCCGTGGTTACCGGCTTTCTCTTCGGGGCGGCGATCGACGTCGTGATCGGTGAGCTTCCGAAGCTGACCGGCACCGACGCGAGTGGGGCCAACTCGTTCCAGGAGCTGTGGTCGTGGCTCAGGTCGCTGGGGCAGATCCACCCGGCGACGGCCTGGGTCGGCGGAGTCGCGTTGGCGCGTCGTCTTCGGCCTGCGGCGGGTTGCGCCCCGAGTACCCGGCGCCCTGGTGCTGGTCGTCGGTGGGCTCTTGGCCTCGTGGCTGCTGGACCTCGGTGCCCGGGGCGTCGCGCTCGTCGGAGCCGTTCCGCGCGGCCTGCCCTCCTTCGAGCTTCCCGACGGGAAGATCATGTGGGAGCACGCCAGCATTGTGGCGGTGGCCGCGGTGGCGTTGGTGCTCATCGGCTTCTCGCAGACCGCCGGTGACGCACGAGCCTTCGCCGCCAAGCACCGATACCAGATCGACATCAACCAGGAGTCGCTGGCCCAAGCGATGGCGAACACGGGGGCCGGACTGTTCCAGGGGATGCCGGTCTCGACGAGCCTCTCGGCGAGTTCGTTGAACGACCACTCGGGCGCACGCACGGGCTTGGCGTCGATGACGTCCGGCATCATGGTCCTCCTGACCCTGCTCGTCTTGGCGCCCCTGTTCTCCGACCTGCCCAAACCCGTGCTGGCGGCCCTGATCATCGAGGCCGTCGTGATGGGGATGATGAACGTCGCTGAGATGCGTCGGCTGCGACGGGTGCAGCGCTTCGACTTCTGGATCGCCATCGCCGCGATCCTCGGCACCCTGGTGTTCGGAGTTCTGGCGGGCGTCGTCATCGGCATCGGCTTGTCGCTGCTCTGGTTGATCTCGGTCGCCACGCATCCCGAGATGCCCGTCCTCGGCCGCGAGGTCGGCACCCAGGTCTTCCGGGAGCTGGCTGAGCATCCCGACGACGAACAGAGTCCGGGCGTGGTGGCCATCCGGCTCGACGGGGGGCTGTTCTTCGCCACCTCCGATGCCCTCGAGGACCGGATCCGAGGTCTGATCCACGCGACTCCGGACGTGACCGGTCTCGTGCTGGACTGCGGGGGAATCGACTTCATCGACTCCCAGGGCTCGGCGAAACTCGGCGACATCGTCGACCTCGCCGAGGAGTCGGACATCACGCTTCGCCTGGCTGGCGTCAAGCCCGCGGTGAGGACCACCTTGGCCAAGGATGGCATCCTCGACCGGCTGGGGACCGACAAGATCCACGGCAACGTCCACCGGGCGGTGCGGGCGCATCAGGACGCCACGACACCACGCACCCGACATCCGACAGGAGAACTCGTGAGACCTACGGAACAAGATCGAGCCCGGGCGTGCGGACTCGATCGGTGCGGGTTGCACGTCGACGTGTCACTGAGCAAGATGTTGTCATGGCGCAGCTGAGCACGTTGGTTTCCAAGGTTGCGGTCTTGTCCGTCGGGGCTGTGACCAGCGTCGTTGCTCACAAACTGTTGAAAGTCGGCTGGAAACTGGTCACCGGCGAGGAACCGCCGAGCCCGACGGACAGCAAGACCCATTGGCTCTGGTGGATCAGCTGGGCCCTCTCCGGCGCGGTCGGAACTGTGGCCTCCCAACTGGCCGCGGAGCGCATCGCCGTCCGGCGACTGCGGAGCGTCCCCTCTTCCAGCCTCGAATAGCCTCCAGTCAAGGCGCGGCGAGACACCCTGCGGGATCCAGGACGCCCTGGCGGTCTTCGGTGACGCGGCAGTCTGCCGAGCCTCACGGAGGCGACAGGTCGGAACCGTTCTGTCGGCGCGCTCTCACGATCAGCGGAATGCCTACGGCGGCCCCAACGACCGCGAGACCGATCAGTACCCACACCCACGCGGGAAGTCCGGACGTCGTGGCATCCGACCCAGAAGCCGGAGGCGTTGCCGACGCCGAGCTGGGCGACTGCGTCGGTTGGGCCGTGAGCGACGGCGTCGGGGTGATCGTTGGCTGAGCGGCAGTCGTGGAGCCGGCGGGTGAGGCTGCTCGCGAGGTGGCTTTGGCCGCAGGGCTCTGGGGTCCGGCCGCCGGCTCAGTGGAAGTCGGTGCGGGCCGGGACGACGTGGATGAGGTTTCGGTCGCGCGCGTCGAAGTCGGTGACGTGGCTGCCTGACCGGTCGGCACGGCTTCAAGTCGACTCTGACTCCGTGGAACTGCGCGACGTGGTTGGCGGCCGTGTCGGGGAGTCGGCTGACGGAGTGGCCGTCGGAGCTGTCGTTCGGGTCGGATTCGTCGATGCGGGCAATGATCGGTCGGGTGTTCGAGTCGGCGCGGTCGTGACTTCGGGGGGCTCCGGGGTGCGAGTGGGGCCCGGCGGTTCGCTCGTCCGGGTCGGCGTCGGCAACTCGGCGGTCCGCGACTCTGTCGGCACCGCGACCGTCGGGCGGGTCGCGGTCGCCGACGGTCGAGCGGTCGGCTCAGGCAGGCCCTCACCGCCGCAGGAGGACAGCAGGACCGACGTCACGAGAACGGCGGAGAGCTCCAGCACGATGCGGAGGTGGGCTGCGATGCGAACTCGCGTCCGACCTGGCCCGACGCGCGGGTCAGCGCCGTTGCCAGGACCGGTCGGCATCGGTCACGGTGCGGGACAGGACGGCGGTGAGCAGACTGCCGATGGCAAGCCCGATCGCGAGATTGACCAACGCAGTGCTGATCTTGCCGGCAACGCTGCCCTCGAACACGAACGGGGCCACCATCGCGCCGAGCGTCACGAGTCCGACGACCCAGCCGAAGAAGACGCGTGGACGCGGGGTCGTCACCGACAAGAGATGCGCAAGCCCGGTGGCCGCCAGCGCCAGCACGAAGGCAGTCACCATGTAGCTCATCGCCAGCGAGTCGGTGAGCGGCACCGGTATCGGTGGCCGGACGAGGGTGATGTTCAGGACGGAGCCGAAGAGCAGCACGCTGACCGCCGCGACGAGGGCCGCGACACAGGCGGTTGCCAGCCCCCCGGCCCACAGTCGGCCCGCGGCGACCGTGACTCGGCCACCCGACGCAGAGCGTTGAGGGTCCGTGGTTGACATCTGTTCCTCCACCACCGTGACGTCGCCGATGAGCGACCTGTCGGCACCAGCATGGTCGAGATGGGGTAGGAACGCTTCACCCACGGAAGGGTGGTAATTCCCGTCACCAGCGACCGTAGACGGAACGGCTGACTACCCGCACACTAAGGTGCAGATGATGACTCAGCCTCACGGAACAGCGGCGCGCGTTGGCGAGAAGCGCCGGGACCGTGGAGGCCTGCCCACACTGGTTCGCTGACCGTCATGTCGGCGCTCGCGCACCCGTCCGACGCGGGAGAGCGCGGGTGGCGCGCGTACGTGCCGATTCTCGCGTGGCTGAGGTCGTACCCACGCGCCTCGCTGCCCCGAGATGTCGTGGCTGGCCTCGTGCTCTCGGCGCTGCTGGTGCCACAGGGGATGGCCTACGCCGAGCTGGCGGGGCTGCCACCGGTGACCGGCCTCTACACGTCGATTCTGTGTCTGCTCGGCTACGCCGTGTTCGGGCCGTCCCGCGTACTCGTGCTCGGACCCGACTCGTCGCTGGGCCCGATGATCGCAGCGATCCTCATCCCGCTCCTGGTGGCTGGGGGTGACCCCGGGCGAGCCGTCGCTCTCGCCTCACTTCTCGCGGTGCTCGTGGGCGTCGTGATGATCATCGCCGGACTTGCCCGATTCGGATTCGTAGCAGACCTGCTCTCGAAGCCGACCCAGATCGGGTACATGAATGGGCTCGCGCTGACCATCATCGTGGGTCAGCTGCCCAAGTTGCTCGGCTTCTCCGTCGAGGGTGACGGGCTGGTGGCCGAGGCGCGAGGCTTTGTGGTGGGCCTCGCCGAGGGCGCAGCAAACGTCACCGCTGCCCTCCTGGGGCTCGGCTCACTCGCCGGCATCCTGCTACTGAACCGGCTACTACCCAAGCTGCCGAGCGTGCTTCTCGTCGTGGTGCTGGCCGCCGTTGCGGTGTACGTGTTGGGTCTGCAGTCCCGGGGCGTCGACACCGTCGGCGTGCTGCCTCAGGGCTTTCCGCCGTTCACGGTTCCCGCGGTGATGTGGAGCGACGTGCCACCGCTCATCGCGGGGGCACTTGCCATCGCCGTGGTCGCCCTCGCCGACACGATGTCGACGGCGTCGGCGTTCGCCGCCCGCCGCGGTGAGCACGTGCGCGGCAATCAGGAGATGGTCGGCATCGGTGCCGCCAACCTCGCCGCCGGGCTGTTCCAGGGCTTTCCGGTCAGCACCAGCGGGTCCCGTACGGCGGTGGCCGAGCAAGCCGGCTCACGGTCCCAGGTGACCGGTGTCGTCGGCGCCGCCGTCATCACCCTGGTCGTGGTGTTTGCGACCTCGTTGATGCAGTACGTTCCGCAGCCGACGTTGGGGGCCATCGTCATCGCCGCCGCGCTGTCGCTGTCCGACGTGGCGGGGACCCGTCGGCTCTGGCGGCAGCGCCCAGCGGAGTTCACGCTTTCCTTGATCGCGCTCCTCGGCGTCGCCCTCCTTGGCGTCCTGAACGGCATCGTTCTCGCGGTCGCTCTGTCCATCCTCAACGTCTTCCGTCGGACGTGGTGGCCGCACCAAACCGAGCTCGGTCGCGTCGTCGGCATCTCGGGATTGCACGACACGAAGAGCTACCCGAACGCCGAGCGACTGCCTGGGCTGGTCGTCTACCGCTTCGACGCCCCGCTGATCTTCGCCAACGCGCGGACGTTCGGCGAGGCCGTCCGCGCGATGGCCGGACAGCGGGCAGATCTGCGCTGGATCCTCATCGCCGCCGAGCCCATCACCGACGTCGACACAACGGCCTCGGACATGCTCGAGGAGCTCGACATCTGGCTCAACGAGCGCGGAGTGTCGCTGGTCTTCGCGGAAATGAAAGACCCCGTGCGCCGAGAAGATCGAGCGCTACGAGCTCACCCGCACCATCGACCCGGCACACTTTTTCCCGACGCTCGATGACGCCGTCGCTCAGTACGTCAAAGAAACCGGCAGCACGTGGCAGGCGCCGGGCGCGGCGTCGTGACCATCACGATCCTGCGGGCACTCGATGGCTGGATACTCCAGTTCTGGAACCCCGACGGAGGGCATGTGTGACATTCTCGATTCTCGGCCGCGACAGCTCCAACGGCGATCTCGGTGTAGCCGTTCAGTCGAAGTTCCCGGGCGTCGGGAGCCTGGTCCCGTACGGTGAAGCCGAGGTCGGTGTGGTCGCCACGCAGGCATTCGGGAACCCTCGACACGGATCGCTCGGGCTGACGCTCCTGCAGTGCGGCGCATCACCACAACAGGCCGTGGACGTGCTGCTCGGTGGCGACGACAACTTCCGCAAGAGGCAGTTCGCGCTGCTCGATCGCAACGGTGACCTCGCCGCCTACACAGGTGCCGATCTGGATGAGTGGGAAGGTTGGGCCGGAAGCACTGCTGGTCAGGACTGCGTTGCGCTCGGAAATGGGCTCGCAGGCAGTGAGGTGGTGGAGAGTATGGTCCACGCCTTCCAGGAGTCGCCCGCATCGCTCGCTGAACGATTGATGGCCGCGCTCGACGCCGGACAAAGCGCGGGTGGCGACCTACGAGGCCAGCAATCTGCAGCCCTGTTGGTGCTTCGGCGAAACGGCGGCTACGGGTCGCTGGACGACCGGCACGTGGTGATCTCGATCTATGATCACCCGCGGCCCATCGCGGAGCTCCAGCGATGTTACGCACTGCACCGGCTCTCCTACTTTCCGAGCGATCCGACGAACCTGGCCCCGATCACGCCCGAGCTGGCGCTCGAGTTGAAGACGCTGATGGCCGGGCAGGGTTTCTACCAGGGCGATGTCGACGATCAGTGGGATCCGGCCGCGCAACGCCGGTTCGACCTCTTCCTCGGACGTGAGAACTACGACAACCGCATCGACAACGGGGGGCTTCTCGATCTGGAGGTTCT
>CAWBKR010000011.1:0-363671 GCA_963789345.1 uncultured Actinomycetota bacterium
TTGGGCAGAGTGGACAAGGCGACTTCGTCGAACTGTCCGCGTGACAAGGCTTCGGGAATGGCCTTTGCCGGATTCGGGTCTCCGACGTCTCCGTCAACGGTCGCGCCCAAGCCCCGTAGGGTTTCGAGCCCGAATCGCAATCGGGTGCGGGCGTACGCGTAGTTGTCCTCTGTTTCGTACGAGGGCCGCGCTCCCTCGCTCGCGCCGGCCAAACGGCTCGCTAACCGATTTTCCGATGGATCGCGATCCGCACGGGGGGTTGCCGGCACGAGCAGGGTGAACTGGCATTCGTCCTTGGCCATCCGGGTCCGGACATACTCCGCAACTTCCCCACTCCCGAGCGTCTTGTTGGCAACCAACAGCACACGAGCCATAACTCAAACCTCCGATTTGGTCAGCAGGAACACACTATCCACCGCGCTCCCCGTCCACTCGGAATTGTTCTCCCCTCGGACTGATCCGGCCCGGTCAAGGGCGTCGGTAGGACTCCTTGGGCAGGTGATACGCGAGGTCGACGGCGGTTTCGACGGCCTCGTCGAGGCCGAGCCGGTGCTCCAGGACCAGCCGGGAGAGATAGCCGGCGTCGACACGGCGGGACAGGTCGTGGCGGGCCGGGATGGACGCGTACGCGCGGGTGTCGTCGACGAAGCCGGACGTGTTGTAGAAGCCCGCGGTCTCGGTGGCCGCCTCCCGGAATCTCCGCATGCCCTCCGGTGAATCCAGGAACCACCACGGCGCGCCCAGCCGAACCGACGGGTAGGCGCCGGCGAGTGGAGCGAGTTCCCGGCTGTAGACGGTCTCGTCCACGGTGAACAGGATCACCCGGAAGCGGGGGTCGATGCCGAACCGATCCAGCATCGGCCGCAGCGCGTGGGTGAACTCGGTTCGCACCGGGATGTCGTAGCCCTTGTCGCTGCCGTGCCGGCCCGCGATCGCGCTGTTGTGATCCCGGAGGACGCCGGGGTGGATCTGCATCACCAGGCCGTCCTCGACCGACATCGCCGCCATCTGGAAGAGCATGTTGGCCGCAAAGGCGTCGACCTCCGCCACACTCGGCTCCGCGCCGCCGATGACGCGGGCGTACAACTCACTGGCCGCGGAATCCTCCATCGGGGTGGTGTCGGCGAGCAGGTGGCCGTGATCGGTAGCCCGCGCCCCCGCCGCGACGAAGGCGGCGCGGCGCTGGCGCAGAGCGTCGAGGAAGCCGCCGTACGAAGTGGTGTCGATCCCCGAGACGCTCGCCAGTTCGGCCACGTCGGCTCGCCAGGTGGGCCGATCGAGGTAGGCCACCGCGTCGGGTCGGAAGGTGGGTAACACCCGCTCCCCCAGACCCTCCGCCGCGAGCTTCGCGTGGTGCGGCAGATCCGACGTCGCCGGGTCGGTGGTGGAGATCACCTCGATGTTGAAGCGATCCAGCAGGGCGCGGGGGCGGAAGGCGGGATCGGTGACGCAGGCGGCGATCTGGTCGTAGATCGCGTCGGCCGTCTCCGCGCTCGGGACGAGATCGACGCCGAACACCTCGACGAGCTCGTGCTCCAGCCAGAACCGCGACGGCGTCCCTCGGTAGAGCTTCCAGTTCTCGCAGAACGTGCGCCAGATCTTCCGCGAGTCGGTCTCGGCCGATCCGCCGTCCCGCCGCGGAACCCCCAGCCCCGCGGGATCGATGCCCTGGGAGGCCAGCATCCGGAACACGTAATGATCGGGAACGATCAACAGCTGCGCCGGATCGGCGAACGGAAGATCGTCGGCGAACACCTCGGGTTCCACGTGCCCGTGCATGCAGATCAGGGGCAGATCCTTGGTTTCTCCGTAGATCTCCCGGGCGAGCTTCCGGTGCTCCGCCGGGTAGGGCAGCGCGCGGTCGGGATCGAGTTCGAGGGACGCCATCGTTGACTCCTACGTGAGCGGGGAACACCGGGCGCGCTGATGGAGGGGGGTCGCCCGCCGGAAATCGCTTTCCACTGTAGACTCCTCCTTGTGGCAGGGTCAACCGACGACCCCGGACAGGGGCGCCAGCGTCGGCGCGCCCGCGAACGGGGGGGCAATTCGGCCGTCACCCTCATCGATATCGCCCGACACGCAGGGGTTTCGCTGGCCACGGCCTCGCGGGTGCTCAACGGTTCGGCCCGCACCCCCGCGGAGCCGATCGCCAAGCGCGTCCGTACGTCGGCCCTGGAGCTCGGATACGTGGCCAACGCGCAAGCCCAGGCCTTGGCCCGCTCCGCGACCGGCCTGGTCGGCCTGGTGGTGCACGACATCGCGGATCCCTACTTCTCGAGCATCACCCGCGGCGCTCAGCGCTACGCGGGCGAACACGGGAGCCAGGTGCTGCTGGCCGGGGCGGAACGCAGCGAGTCGGCCGAGCTTGAGGCGGTGGCGGCCTTCGTCGCGTACCGCACCGACGGCATCATCCTGGCCGGATCCCGCCGGGCCCGTCCCGACGACCAACTCGCCGCCGAACTCAGCCGCTACAGCGCCAACGGCGGCCGGGTGGTGACCCTGGGACCGTCGGGCATTCCGAACGCGTTTCACCTCGACATCCAGCACCGCGCGGGAGCCGCGGATCTGGTGCGCGCGCTCGTCGATCGGGGGCTCACGGACTTCGCCATTCTCGGTGGACCGCCGGAACTGAACACGGCCCGGAAGCGGGTCGAGGGTTACCGCGAAGCGCTCGACGCGGCCGGCCTGCAGCCCCTGGCCGTTCTCCACGGTGACTTCAACCGCGAAGGCGGCTTCGCCAAGGCCGTGGAGTGGTGGCAGGAGCTCGACGGACGGTCACGATCGAAACGACGGGTGAAGCGGGTCTGCCTGCTCGCGGTCAACGACGTCATGGCCCTCGGCGCCATCACCGGCCTGCGCTCTCTGGGTCTTTCGGTCCCCGAGGACGTCCAGGTGGCCGGCTTCGACGATATTCCGACGCTACGGGACTTCACACCGGCCCTGACCACGGTACGGCTGCCGCTGGAGAAGATCGGCGAGCAGGCGGTCGAGTTGGCACTGGCCGCGAACGCCGACGGCCCGGTCGTGATCGAGGCTCGGGCTGTCGTGCGCGACAGCGCCGGCTGAGTTGGCTCGGCGATCAGCGGCTGAGCGGCACCTGGCTGTACTGGGCCATGAGTTGCGGTCCCATGGGTGGCCGGTCGGCATCCAGACCAACCAGCGGTCGTAGGGCCCGGGCGACGAAGGCAGCCACGGCTCGGGCGCCCTCGATGCTGAAGTGGGTGTTGTCCGCAACCCCGTCGGGCCAGTGCTCGCTCACGCCCGGCTCCAGATGGGTGAACAACTCCTTCGAACCGTCCACCCCGAGGTGCTCGTACAGCCAGCTCGTGAACACCGTCAGGTCGAGCACGGGCACGTCGAGGCGTCGGCCCAGGTCCCGTACGGCCCGGGGATACCGTCCGTGGGACGGCACGATCCGACCAGCCTCGAAGTAGCGACGCTCGACGCTCGTACAGAGCACCGGCACCGCGTCGCGCTCCCGTACCTCGCCGACGAAGCGCTCGAGGTTGCACACATAGCCCGCGTCGGCCCCGAGTTCGGGCACCTTCTGGTCGTTGTGCCCGAACTGGATGAGGACCCAGTCCCCCGGGCGGCACGCTTCCAACAGCGCGTCCCACAGACCGTCGGCGCGCAGCGAGGCAGTGGTCGCACCGCCTTTGGCGAAGTTGGCGACGGTGCCCTGCCGTCGAGAAAAGGCTCGAGATGAGCACCCCACCCGGACATGGGGTGCTCCTCGGGCGGGCAGGCAGCGACCGTCGAATCACCGGCTAGCAGGAAGGCCCGCCTCTCCTTCGCGTGGGTCACCGGCGGCCCGGCACCGGGACGTCGGACCAGTCGACGTCCGACCCGAGGTAGAAGCCGGGGTACGACGGCTGGTTGTAGGTGGTGTTCTGCCGCGCCACCTCGGCCCGGTACTGCGGGTCGTGCAGCAAGGTGTACATCTTGCGGTCGGTCACCTCCGTGCTCAGGTAGATGCGGATGGCCGAGCTGTCGGCGGTCCGAACCAGCAGCTCCTCCCGCCAGTCGCCGAAGACGTCGGCCACCAGTGAGGGATTGCCCTTGGTGCCGTTGTTGGTTCGGGTGCCGGTCGCGGTCAACAACGTGCCCCGCTGCCAGTCGTCGATGGTCGGCGTCTGTTCGCCAGAGCCGTTGACGATCTGCGTCGTTCCGTCGGCCGCCCAGCGGATGCTCTGGTTCGTGCCGGGGATGGCGCCCGGGATCTGCGTTCCGGTCGGGGTGTACAGACCGAGCGCTTCGGAGCCGCCCGGCAGACTCGCCCACGACTCGAGGCCGCGGGTATTCGGAAGGACGTCGCCGACCATGCTGCGCCCGGTGTCCCGCCCGGAGTAGATCCCGAAGATCACCTCACCGTTCTCGGCTTTGCGCATGGCCATGCCGTACGGGGCCGACGTCGCACCCTCGTGCGCGGTGAGGATCTCCAGGCCGGGACGATCGGGATCGATGTCGGTGACGTGCATGGCGTCGCCGTGTCCGAGTCGGGCCTTTGTTCCGGGGGCGCTGCTGCCTTCCGGCAGGGTGGCGAACGAGCTGTACAGCCGATCGCCGTCGTGGTCGATCGTGGCGGCGCCGTAGACGATCTCGTGCTTGCCGTCGCCGTCGACGTCGGCGGCGCTGAGGGAGTGGAAGCCCTGCGTGGTGAGATCGGCGAACTCCGGATCCGTGCCGTCGCGGCCGTGCGGGGTGTCGTTGAAGGGGTTCGTCATCGGTACGTGGCCGCTGTCGACGTACCAGCGCTCCTTGAGCCGACGTCCGTCCCAGTCGTAGGCGACCAGCGTGGCCCGGGTGTAGTAGCCGCGCGCGAACACCGCCGACGGACGCTTGCCGTCGAGGTAGGCGACGCCGGCCAGGAAACGGTCCACCCGGTTGCCCGGCTCGATGCGCGCATAGGCGTAGTCACCCCACAGCAGACCGTCGTCACCCCGGCCGGGCTTGTAGCCGACCGTCTGCAGCTCGCGACCGGTCCGGCCGTCGAAGACGGTCAGGTACTCCGGGCCGTCGACGATGAAGCCCTCGAACGCGCGCAACACGTTGCGGGTGCTGCGCGCCGGGGCGTAGACGTCGATGAAGTAGTCGGCGAGTGCCGCGGCGTCGGTCTGCGACAGCGGGTAGGAGTACCGGGGCTCGATGCCGAATGCCGCCTCCAGCGTCGCGGGCCACTCGCCCGCCACCACCTCCGGGTGGGCGTGCCAGCCGCGGAACATCTTCACCAGGTGCTCGTAGTAGTCGGCCGCACTCATCCGGTAGTCGTCACTGTGCCGGTAGCCGGCACGCAGATCCTTGCCGTGGCATGGTGATGTAGCGCTCTGAGACGACCCGGCCCGCTGCGTCGTAGCGGATCGTCTTGGTGCCCGGCGCGGTCTTCAGCATCATCTCGGACCGGCCGTCGCCGTCGAAGTCGTAGACCATGAACTGCGTGTAGTGCGCGCCGGCCCGGATGTTCACGCCCAGGTCCAGCCGATGACGAAGGGTCCCGTCCGCCTCGTAGGTGTCGATGAAGACCGGTCCGGTGTAGCCGACCTGAGACACGTCCTTGGAGTTCGACGGATCCCACTTGACGACGTACTCATACGACCCGTCGCCGTCGACGTCACCCACACTCATGTCGTTGGCGGCGTAGGAATAGGTATCCCCCTTTGGCGTGACGCCGTCGGCGGGCTTCTTCAGCGGCAGGTCGACGGAATTCTCCGACCACGCTGAGACGGCCGCGCTCTTCGAGAGCTCCCGGCCCCGGACGACGGGCGCGACGCGATAGCTGGCGCTCGCGTTCCCGGACGCGTCGAGGTAGTTCGTGCTGTCGGTCACGGTGGCGACCAACCTGCGGTCGCGGTAGACCCGGAAGGCCGGGCCGCGCAGGCCGCCCTCACCGGCTCCGGTGACCTCCCCGCCGAGCAGTCGCCAGCTGAGGAACACGCCCTGGGATGTCGCCGCCGCGACCAGGCCACGATCCAGCCGCTCGAGCCGCGGCCCTCCCGCTGAGGGTCGGTCGGCGGGTCCGGCGGCGGCCGGTCCGGCCGTGGTGGCCAGGGCCAGGCTGACGGCCACGGCGGCGGCACCTGTGAACACGACTCTTCCGGACTTCGGCATAGGCATGGCCGGCTCCTTCGTTGGAAAGCGTTTACCTCTCGCACGGTACGTCGGGGTCTGAAACGTGTCAAGACCGGACAAATTGCGAAATCGGCATAACTCACCACCACCTCGGTGTCGCCGTTCGGTGGCAAACTCTGTGGCACACTCACCCGCGTGACGCTCAAGATCAGTGTGATCGGCACCAACTATCTAGGGGCCACGCACGCCGCCGGGATGGCCGAATTCGGCCATCGGGTGATCGGCGTCGACGTCGATCCCGACCGGATCGCGACCTTGGCCGCGGGCAACTCCCACATCTACGAGATCGGCCTCGAACCGCTGCTGGAGAAGCACACCGCCAGCGGTCGGCTGCGCTTCACCACGGACTACACCAAGATCGCGGACTGGGCGGACGTGCACTTCCTGGCGGTCGGCACCCCGAGCCGGCCGGACGGTGGCGCCGAGCTGAGTCAACTCCACGCCGCCGTGGACACCCTCGCTCCGCTGCTGACCAAGCCGACCCTGGTGGTGGGCAAGTCGACCGTTCCGGTGGGCACGGCGGCCGCCCTGCAGCAACGGCTGCGCGATCGGGCCCCGACCGGCGACGGCATCGAGGTCGCCTGGAACCCGGAGTTCCTCCGCGAGGGCTTCGCCGTCGAGGACACGCTGCGGCCGGATCGGCTTGTCTTCGGCGTCCAGAACGGCGGCAAGGCGCTCACCAGGCTGGAGAAGGTCTACGCCATCCCGTTGTCGGAGGCCACACCGGTGATCCGCTGCGACCTGGCCACCG
Organism: uncultured Actinomycetota bacterium; assembly: GCA_963789345.1. Taxonomy (GTDB): domain Bacteria; phylum Actinomycetota; class Actinomycetes; order Propionibacteriales; family Propionibacteriaceae; genus Microlunatus. Next base: position 6,878 of record CAWBKR010000011.1, read on the forward strand.
CCGAGTTGATCAAGACGGCCGCGAACGCCTTCCTGGCCACCAAGATCAGCTTCATCAACGCCATGGCCCAGATGTGCCAGGCGGCGGGCGGGGACGTCAGCCTGCTGGCCGACGCCCTCGGATACGACCAGCGCATCGGCCGGGAGTTCCTCAACGCCGGTCTGGGCTTCGGCGGCGGCTGCCTGCCGAAGGACATCCGGGCGCTGGCCGTACAGGCCGAGGAGTTGGGCGTGCACCGATTGACCGACTTCATCGAAGCGGTGGAGGCGATCAACGAGGGCCAGCGCAGCGAACTGACCGAATTGACCATCGCCCAAGCCGGTGGCGACGTCGCCGGCAAGCGCATCGCGGTGTTGGGCGCGGCCTTCAAGCCAGGCACTGACGACACCCGCAACTCCCCAGCGCTCACCGTGGCCGATCAGCTGCACGCCGCCGGCGCCGAGGTCTACGTCTACGACCCGCAGGCCAGGCTGCCGCACCGGGACGGCTTCGTCCAGGTGTCGTCGGTGGCCGAGGCAGTCAAGGGCGCCGACGTGGTCCTCCATCTGACCGAGTGGCCGGAGTTCCGCTATCTCGACCCCGAGCAGTTGGGCACCCTCGTCCGAAACAAGATCATCATCGACGGCCGGCTCAAGCTCCCCGGTCCCGCCTGGCGGGAGGCCGGCTGGAAGCTGGTGCAGATCGGCCGCGCCGCGACGATGTGACGTTCGGGCGGGCGCGAGAGCAACCGGTTGCGCCGAATGCCCACCCGGCTGCCGGGCTGTGACGCACGTCACTGAGAATGCTCGGAGTGCGCACTGAGGCGCACCCTTGAGCATCGGAGCCCAGATGTCCCCTGACTCTCACCCTCCCCGGAGCCGGCGCACCATCGCGCTCGCCTCGGCTGCGTTACTGGCCGGCGGACTCATCCTGAGTCCGACGATCGCCGCTGACGCCCGATCGCCGCAACCGCAGGCGCCGAAGGCCGGTCCTGCCGCTCCCGTCACCGCTGCCGCCGCAGCCGCGCGGCTCCGGTCGCGTGACCCTGGGGTCACCGCCAGCCTCTGGGAGTGGAACTGGAACTCCATCGCCAGGGAATGTCCGCGACTGGCCCGCGACGGCTACGACGGCGTACAGGTCGCCCCACCGCAGAACTCGGTCAAGCGGACCGCCGCAGAGGCGTCCAATCCCGGCGGGACGGGCAGCACGGTGCTGCATCCCTGGTGGGAGGTCTACCAGGTGGTGAGCTACGACCTGACCAGCCGGATGGGCACTGAGGAGCAGTTCAAGGCGATGGTCACCGCCTGTCGTAAGGCCGGGGTCAAGATCATCGTCGACGCGGTGATCAACCACACCACTGGGCAGGGCAGCACGTCCTACGGGGGCCAGGGGTTCACGCCGTACAACTACCCGGCCATCCCGTACGTGCCGAACGACTTCCACGTCAGGAACGGCGAGTGCTCCTCCACCGACGGCGGCATCCAGGACTTCAACAACAAGAACCAGGTCTTCAAGTGCAACCTGGTCGGCCTGGAGGACCTCGACACCGACAAGGCCGATGTCCAGCGGGAGCTGGCGGCCTACCTCAACAAGCTGCTCGGCTACGGAGTGTCGGGCTTCCGCGTGGACGCAGCCAAGCACGTCGGGCAGGACGACTTGGACGCCATCTACTCCCGGCTCAACAGGACCAGAGAGGGGACCAAGCCGTACTGGGCCCTTGAGGTGTTCCAGGGAGGACCCGGAATCTTGTCCACCCAAGCCTTCACCAGGTCAGGCGACGTCTTGGGGCTGCCGGCGGCCGAGCAGATCAAGAACGCCTTCGAGTCCTACACGTCCGCACAGATCGGCAGCTTGGCGACGCTCGAGGTGTTCGGCCCGGAGTCGGGCCTGCCCGCCGGCGAGGACACCTTGTCCTTCGTCACCAACCACGACACCGACCGCAACGGTCCGTACCTCAGCTACAAGGACGGCGACCGGTACATCCTGGCCAACATGTGGTTGCTGGCCCAGGGCTATGGATCGCCGCAGGTCTACTCCAGCTTCACGTGGGGCCCGCCGGCCAACCCGCCGGCCAACGCCACCGATGACGACAAGGCGGGAAAGACCCAGTCCCCGCCGTCGACGGCGGACGGCCTGATCACGGACACGGACTGCGCCAACGGTCAGTGGACCTGCGACCACCGCAACGCCAAGATCGTGGCCATGATCGGCTGGCACAAGTACGTCGGCACTGCGCCGCAGCGCAACTTCTACACCGATGACGAAAACGTGATCGCCTTCAGCCGAGGCAATCGCGGTTGGGCGGCGTTCAACAACGGCGCGCTCGCCAAGACGATCACCGTCCAGACGGGGATGGCGCCGGGTAGCTATCGCGACGCGATCGGTGGCTCGACCATCCAGGTCCGTGCCAACGGGACCGCCGAGGTCAACGTCGGCGCCAAGAACGCCGTCGCCATCGATCGCACCGACCGGCGGTAGCGAAGCCCGGTTTTAGCTCGCCGAGCAGGAGCAGTTGGTCGCCGGTAGGCGCTTGAAGCGACCAACTGCTCCTTCTCGCGGAAGCGGGCGAATCGAGCCTGTGGAAAGTCGTTCGGCATCCGTCCGTACGGGTGACGCTGGGCGGCATGTCGAGATTCGCCGACGAGCGCGGGGACGCGGTCAAGCCGGCCAAGGCTGGAACTCTGGTCGCGCACGGGGTGACCCGCCGAGTGCTTCGCGGCCGGCGATGGGAGCGCACCACGTACGGCTTCTACCTGCGGCCGAACGCACGACCCTCGACCCCCACACAGCGGATCGCGGAGGCCGCCGCGTTGCTTCCCACCGGTGGGGTGATCGGCGGTTGGGCCGCCGCGTACGCCCAAGGTACCGACCGGTTGGACGGGCTCAACAGCTTCACGATGCAGCCGGAGCCGGTCACCATCTACCTGCCGCCGGGCCAGCATCGGCGCTCCACCCCGAGGGTGCGGTACCGCCAAGACTCGATACCGGCGGACGACGTCACCGTACGGGCCGGCATCCCCGTGCTCGCCGCCGGGCCCGCCGCGCTCGACCTGGCCTGCCGGGCTCCCGACCTCACCGAGGCCGTGGTCGCGCTCGACGCCATGCTCCAAGCCAAGTCCGTGGATCACGCGACGCTCGCCGACGGTCTGGAACGGCTGGCCGGCCGGCGTGGCGTACGACAGGCTCGGCGCGGCGTTGAGCTGAGCCGGTGCGGGGTCCAGAGCACCTGGGAGTCGCGGCTGCGGATGTTCTGGGTCCTCGACCTCGGCCTGCCGTCGCCGCTGGTCAACCCGCCCGTCTACAACGAACGCGAGGAGTTCCTCGGCGAGCCCGACCTCCTCGACGTCGAAGCCGGCCTTGCGCTCGAGTACGACGGGGTCAGCTGGCGCGCCGAGCGGGCGCTCGGGCACCGGGATGAAGAACAGCACCGTGAGGACAACGTGCGCGAGGAGAGCCTCGAGCGGACCGGCCTGATCGTCGCTCGGACCGGCAAGCGCGACCTGACCCGCTACCGCTCCCAGCTCGGTCGCCGGCTGCTGTCCGCCCGCGCGGACGGACTGTCCCGAGACCGCCGCCGGGACCGCTGGTTCGTCACCGAACCCTGATCCCGGCGCGAGAAGGAGCAACTGGTCGCAGCGAGGCAACCATTCCGACCAACTGCTCCTTCTCGGGGAGATGGACAGGGTGAGGTCGGCTGGGAGTCAGGGCTGGCGGCACTCGCGCACGAAGGCAAGGACGTCGGTCAAGGTGGCGGTGGCGAGGGCCACCACGGTGTCGGCGGCGCCGTAGTACAGCCGCAGCTCGTCGGTGTCGGCGTCGTGGATGAGGCCGCAGGGGAAGACGACGCCGGGGACGTCACCCACGAGTTCGTAAGATTCGGCGGGTCCGAGCACCCACTCTCCGCACCGGTGGGTGACGCGGGTCGGGTCTTCGAGGTCCAACAGCGCCAGCCCGACCCGGTACAGGGCGCCGGCCACCGTCTGCCGTACGCCGTGGTAGACGAGCAGCCAGCCGGCCTCGGTCTCCAGCGGCGGAGCCCCTACGCCGACCCGGGCCGAATCCCACCAGCCGCCCGGACGCGCCGCCAGCACCGGCTCCGGCGGACTCCACGACTTGAGGTCGGTTGACCGGCACAACCAGATGTCGGCCCGCGCGGTCAACGCGGTGACGGGTCGGTGGAGCAGGATGTGGCGGCCGCCGACGCGGCGAGGCAGCAGAGCGCCGTTCTTGTCCTCCGGCGCCCGCACCATGCCCAACCGTTCGACCGTGAGGAAGTCGCGCGTGGTGGCCAACGAGATGCTCGGACCACCGGGACCGAAGGACGTGTACGCGATCACCCAAGCCTCGATTTCGGGCACCCAGGTCAGCCGCGGATCCTCGAGCCCCCACTCCTCGTGCGTCACTCCCGGCGTCGGCGCGAGCAACGGCTCGTCGTCCACGACCCAGTTGGAGACGCCGTCGTTCGAGCGCGCCACCGCGAGATGGCTGATGCCTCGGCGATCCTCGACCCGGCACAGCAAGACGGTCTTGCCGTCGACCTCCGCAGCGCCGGCGTTGAGCACGGCGTTGATCGGGTACGGCCATCGGGCCGGGGTCAGCAACGGATTGGCCGGATGGCGCGTGAACAGCGGCCGCTGTTCCCGCCGAACCATCGACATCTGGCCAAACTAACCGCAACCGTCTCCGCGACCCGTCACATCTTCGGCGCTTTGGGCGGCGTGTCGCGGCAGAAGTGACGGGTCAGCGAGCCTCGGTGATGCGGCTGGGCAGCGCTCGGCGGGCGGCGAGATAGGCCTGGAAGAAGGCGAGCGTCGACTCGGCCCCCTGGTTGTCGTTGAGAGCGCTCTGACCGAGTCCGTCGTGGCAGCCGCCGGTGCGCTCGTCGTACACCGACAGCCCGAGCCGATTACGCCCCAGGAACCAGCCGAAGACCTGCTGCGCCAGGTCGGCGTAGCGAGCCTCGCCGGTGACCTGGAACGCCGTGATCAGGGCTTCGGTGAGCGCCGCGGCGTCCAGCGGCTGCTCGTCGCCCTCGGTTTCCTCCGGCGGTCTCTCGAACTGGTCCTCGGACTGATCCGAGCGATAGCGCCAGGAGTTGCCGACCAGCCGAATCACTCCCCCAGCGCTGTCCCCGCGCACGTCGCACTGCCCGAGATACCACTCGAGGGTCGTTCGCCCGACGTCGACGAGATGATCATCGTTCAGGCGCCGACCGGCCAGGAGCAGCGCCTGGGGCAGGCGAGCGTTGTCGTAGGTGAGGTAGTCCTCGAACCACTTCCAACCCGGACGATGCACGCCCGCGTGCCAGTCGACGAGGCGCGCACAGAGTAGGGGCAGGAACGCCGCGGTTCCCGCCGGCAACTCCTCGGGGGAGGGAAGGGCGAGACCGATGACTCCGTACGCCACGGCGCGCGGGGAGACCGACGTCGCCAGCCGGGGGGCCAAATCGCTCAGCAGCCGCGCCGCCGCGTCGGTCAACTCCGGCGCCGGCGGCTCGGCCAGCAGGACACCGAGAGCCCAGACGGCCCGGCCGACGTGATCGCCGTCGTGCGGCTCATCGGCCCAGCGCCGGTCGTAGCCCAGCCGGTTGTGCATCGTGCCGGCGGCCGGGTCGTAGGCGTGGGCGAGGAAGGCGAGTGATCGGGTGAGCATCCTGCGCAGTTCAGATTTCGCGGCGACGCCGGGCAGAGCGGAGTCCAGCAAGCCCGAGCAGACCACAGCCAGCCGGGCGACGTCGTCGGTGCAGTAGCCGCCGGCTCGGTTGGGAATCACCCCCGTGGCGTGCTCGACGATGCCGACGTCGTCGACCAGCGTGCGGAGATGGTCCAACCGCGGCACCGGCCAGGCGCCGGTCCGGTTGGTGTAGTCGGGCCGGTCGAGCTCGTAGCCCTCGCGTAACACCTCGAACGTGTCGATGGCGACCTGGGACCAGGCCAGGCTCGATCCGATGCGACGCGACTCCACCCGCGCCGCGGCCAGCCGGGCCGGGTCGTCGAGCAGCTCCGACACGGCCGAGGACATCGCGTCCGGATCCGCGAAGGGCACCAGCACACCGGCTCCCGAACTCAGCAGATCTTGCGCGTAGAAATAGGGGGTGGAGACGACCGGACAACCCGCCGCGACCGCGAAGGTGAGGGCGCCGGAGACGATCTGCTCGCGCGAGCGGTACGGCGTCAGGTAGACGTCGGTCCGCGCCAGGATCCTGGCGATGTCGGCGATATCGGCGAACCGGTCGACGAACCGTACGTGATCAGCCAGATCCAGATTCGACCACCAGTCGCGCCAGGCCGTCCCGGTAGCTCTCGCCGTCGTGGCGCACGACGTCGGGATGGGTCTGGCCGACGATCAGGTAGAGGACCTCAGGATGCCGCGCGACGACCTTCGGCAGAGCCGTGATCGCCGTCTCGATGCCCTTGCCGGCCGAGATGAGACCGAAGGTGGAGAGCACGGTCCGTCCGCCGTACTCCTCCGTCGGCGCGCTGGACAGCAGGAGGTCCGGGGCACCGTGCGGAACCACCCGGACCCGCTCGGGGGGCGCGATGCCCTGGGCGACGATCATTCGGCGCGCGGTCTGGGTGAACACGGTTGTCACAACGGCATGGCCGCAGAGTCGTCGGAGCACCGACAACTGCTCGTCCGAAGGCTCCGACAGCACGGTGTGCAGCGTCACCACCAGCGGCTGGCGGAGACCCTCGGCCAGCTCGAGGACGTCCTCGCCGGCCGATCCGCCGAAGAGCCCGAACTCGTGCTCGATGACCACCACGTCGACGTCGGAGTCCGACAGCACCTCGGCGGCCGCGCGGTAACTGCCCGGATCATTGCGGGCGATGGTGGTGAGTACCTCGGCGCCCGTGGGAGCCGGAGCGGTCTCGTCGAGCATCGCGACGATGTCGACGCGCGAGCCGCGGTTGGCGGCCAGCATCGCGGTGCGCAGGTCACCCGAGAAGACCGCGATCCCGCAGGCCTTCGGTGCGTAGGTCGAGACGATGGCCACCCGCATGACGAAGCACCTCCGCGATCCTCGAACTCGTAGAGACAGAGTTTACGGCGTAAAACGTTGCGGCCGCATTACGGCGGCGGCCGACGGCAGCAGGAGCCAACGGGCGGGCGCCACGCTAACGTTCATCGGGTGACGGACTCCCCAACAGATCGAAGCGCCTCTTCCGACCAGAACGCCACCATCCTCTACACCCGGACCGACGAGGCGCCCCTGCTGGCGACGTACTCGTTCCTGCCGATCATCCAGGCGTTCACCGGCCAAGCGGGCGTCGCGGTCGAGACCCGGGACATCTCCCTGGCCGGCCGGATCATCGCCCAGTTCCCGGACCGCTTGACCGAAGATCAACGGCAGGCCGACGACCTGGCCGAGCTCGGAGCCTTGGCCAAGACCCCGGCCGCCAACATCATCAAGCTGCCCAACATCTCCGCTTCGGTGCCGCAGCTCAAGGCGGCGATCGCCGAACTGCAGTCGAAGGGGTACGACCTTCCCGCCTACCCGGACAACCCGGGCACCGACGAGGACAAGGACGTCCGAGCGCGCTACGACAAGGTCAAGGGCAGCGCGGTCAACCCGGTGCTGCGCGAGGGCAACTCCGATCGCCGGGCGCCGGCCTCGGTCAAGCAGTACGCGCGGACGCATCCGCACTCGATGGGGGCGTGGTCACCGGATTCCCGGACCGACGTCGCGCACATGACCGCCGACGACTTCCGCTCCAGCGAGACCTCGGCGGTGATCCAGAGCGAGGGGTCGCTGCGGATCGAGCTGGTCGGCGAGGACGGCTCGATCACCGTGCTCAAGGAGGCCGTGCCCGTCCTGCCCGGTGAGGTCGTCGACGCGACCGCCATGCACGTGACGGCTCTCGAGGAGTTCCTGGCCGCCCAGATCGGCCGGGCCAAGGAATCGCGGGTTGCTGTTCTCGGTGCACTTGAAGGCCACGATGATGAAGGTCTCCGATCCGATCATCTTCGGCCACGTCGTCAAAACGTTCCTGCCGGAGGTCTTCGAGCGGTACGGCGCCGACCTGGCCGCCGCCGGGCTCAGCCCCAACAACGGTCTAGGCAGCATCCTGTCCGGGCTGGACGCCCTGGACAACGGCGCGGAGATCAAGTCCGCGATCGAGCAGGGGCTCGCCGACGGTCCGAAGCTGGCCATGGTCGACTCCGATCGCGGCATCACCAACCTGCACGTGCCGAGCGACGTGATCGTGGACGCCTCCATGCCCGCGATGATCCGGATCGGCGGCCACATGTGGGGACCGGACGGGGCCGAGGCGGACACGCTCGCTGTGATCCCCGACTCGTCCTACGCCGGCATCTACCAGGTCGCGATCGACGACTGCCGGGCCAACGGTGCGTACGACCCGACGACGATGGGTTCGGTGCCCAACGTCGGGCTGATGGCCCAGGCCGCCGAGGAGTACGGCTCGCACGACAAGACGTTCGAGATCCCTCAGGCCGGGACCGTACGGGTGGTCGACGAGGCCGGCACGGAGGTCCTGACGACGCCGGTGGCGGCCGGCGACATCTGGCGGATGTGCCAGACCAAGGACACGCCCATCCGGGACTGGGTGAAGCTGGCCGTCAGCCGGGCCCGCGCCACCGGGTGCCCCGCGGTCTTCTGGCTCGACGCCGGCCGGGCCCACGACGCCAACCTCATCGCCAAGGTGGAGCAGTACCTGCCCGAGCACGACACCGAGGGTCTGGAGATCAAGATCATGGCGCCGACGGACGCGATCGCGTACTCGCTGGAGCGCATCCGCAAGGGCGAGGACACCATCTCGGTGACCGGCAACGTACTGCGGGACTATCTCACCGACCTGTTCCCGATCCTGGAGCTCGGTACGTCGGCGAAGATGCTGTCGGTCGTGCCGCTGATCAACGGCGGCGGCCTGTTCGAGACGGGAGCCGGCGGCTCGGCCCCCAAGCACGTCCAGCAACTGCTCAAGGAGAACTATCTGCGCTGGGACAGCCTGGGTGAGTTCCTGGCGCTGGCGGTGAGCCTGGAGCACCTCGCCGAGACGACGGGCAACGCCAAGGCCCAGGTGCTGGCCGACACGCTGGATCGCGCGACGGGGACGTTCCTCAACGAGAACAAGTCCCCGAGTCGCCGGGTCGGCGGCATCGACAACCGCGGCAGCCACTTCTACCTCGCGCTGTACTGGGCGCAGGAACTGGCGAAGCAGACCGACGACCCGGACCTCGCCGCCGCCTTCGGTCCGCTGGCCGACGAGCTGACCGCGAACGAGCAGAAGATCAGCGACGAGCTGATCGCCGTTCAGGGCTCGCCAGTCGACGTCGGCGGCTACTACCGTCCCGACGACGCGTTGGCCACCAAGGTGATGACCCCCTCCACCACCCTGAATGCCGCCCTGGCCAAGGTGTCTGCCTCGTAAGCCGAACGTCGCTCGATCTCGTAGGCGTAGCTCTATCTGCAGATCGAGCTACGCCTACGAACCCGAGCGACGTTGGGATCCGGGTGAGATCAGCCGATCAGCCCGTGCCGGTGGGCGTACGCGACGGCCGCGGTGCGGGACGAGACATCGAGCTTGGTGAAGATGTTGCTGAGGTGACGGGCGACCGTCTTCTGGCTCAGGTAGAGCGAGTCGGCGACATCGGCGTTGCTGTGGCCGTCGGCGACCAGCCTCAGCACCTCGAGCTCGCGCTCGGTGAGCCCGCCGGCCAGCGGGTGTCCGATCAGACGATCGACCTCACGCACCGCCGGCGCCGCACCCAGCTCGACGAACACCCCTCGTGCCGCGGTGAGCTCCGCCACGGCTGACTCGGCATCGCCCATGTCGCGGAGGGCACGGGCCACGAGCACCCGCGCCCGAGTGGCCTCGTACGGGCAGTCGAGTCCGAGCCATCCCCGGCACGCCTCCCGGGCGGCGCCCAGGGCGAGCTCGGGCTCTCCCGTGCCGAGCTGGCAGGTGGCCGAAGCGTAGGCCGCCATGGCCTGCAGGGCGGTCGAGTCGAAGTCCGAGGCGATCGCCGACAGCTCCTCGGCGGCGGCACGGGCATCGTCCCATTCCTCCGCAGTCACGAGCACCTCGACGACCGCCGGAAGCGCGACGCAGCGGGCCACCGGTCCGTGCGCCTCGGCCAGCATCCTGCGCACCGCCGACAACGCCTGCGTCGTACGCCCACGGGCCAGCCAGAGGAGAGTCAGGCCGGGCTGCGGCTCCCGGCCCAGCGCCGCGGCCCGGCCGTACGCCTCCTCCGCGAGGTCGAACTCACCGCGGATCCGGAGCACATCCCCGCGCTCGACGAAGGCCATTCCGCCCGCGGCGCTGGGTGGGTTGCTGGCCGCGTACCGACGCTCGGCGGTCGCAAACTCCGCCAGCGCCTCTTCCCAGTCGCCGTGCAGACGCAGCACCTGACCCTTGTGCACAGAGCACTGGCCGGTGAAGGGCACCAGCCCGGGTTGAGCGTCGCACCAAGTGGCCAGCGCCCGCGTCCAGGAGACAGCCCGCGCGTAGTCCGACAACTCCTGGCACGCCTCGATCAGCGAGCAGTAGACCATGCCGGCGAAGACCGGTGATACCTCGTCGGTGGCGATACCGACCATCGCCTCGTCCAGGAGCGCTTGACCGTCGCTCACCCGGCCGGAGTAGATCAGCATGCGACCCTGACTCATCAGACCCTGGGCGATCAGATCGGGATCCTCGAAGCGCCGCCCGACGTCGGCCATCTGGCCCGCCGTGTCCGCGGCCCGACCGAAGTCGCCACGACCGAGGTGGGCGTAGAACTCGTGGATCAGCAGATAGCCGCGTTCGACGATGTCCTCCGGTTCGTCGGCCAGCAACCGCTGAGCCCGCGCCACCCAACCGCCGGCTACCGCGTGCTCGCCGCGAAGACTGAAGACCAGTCCGAGCCAGAACGCCACCCGAACCGCACCCAGCCCGTCTCCGGCCTGCACCCGTTCGGCGTACGCCACCTGCCAGACCCGGACGGCGGCGTCGACATCGCCGATCAGGTACGCCGACGTCGCGAGGGCCATGGTGTCGTCGGCGTCGAGATCGTCGACGGCGCGAAGCAGGACATTGGCCTGTGCCCAGTCGCCGGCGGGTGAGGGCGTCGTGTGCTTGCTGCAGCTTCATAGTGGCATTCACTGCGCAGCCTCCTGGAGCAGAGGCTACGCTTCGCTCGCTCAGGCGGCGAGTGACTCCCGCTCGGATCGGCGGCCGATCTGGTCCGCGACGTACGCCGCGTCGCGCCCAACGCCCGGCAGGACCATGGAGCTGAACGCGTACTGCATCGCCAGCCCGCAGAAGAACAGCCCGGGAGCTTCTGCCACCACCCCGCGATACTCCCGCGGCCAGCCATCCGCGCCGAAGACGGGCAGGTCGATCCAGTCGAAGACCTGGCGGAATCCCGTGCACCAGACCACGTTGGCCACGTCGACCTCCCGGTCACCGATCAGCGGCCGCCCGTTGCGGACCCCGGTGACCCGCTCGAATTCACGCTGTACCCCACGTTCGATCAGGTCGGCGGGTTTGCGCCGGAGGGCCGGCCCGCCGTGGAACCGGATCTCATCCATCTCCTTGCGACCGATCGGCGTCCGCCGAGTCAACACGTGGGTGCCCATGAACAGGAACACCGGCCAGAACAGGCGGGCGCTCCAGTGATCGAGGCGGACCGGCAGCGCACCCAGATCTCGGCCACTGAGGATCGTGGGATGGGTCGGCGCCACCTCGAAGGCGATGTCGGTGCCCGAATGCGACGCACCGACGACCAGGACGGGGCCGGGACGGAGTTGATCAAGGCGGCGGTACTCGCTGGAGTGCAGTTGGTGGATCGACGGATCCAGATCCAGGGCGAACTCCGGGACATTCGGGGTACGACCGAAGGTCCCGGTAGCGACGACGACGTTGTCGGCGGTGATCGTCTCCGGGCCGAGCCGAACCGCGTACCTCCCGTGCACGAACTCCAGTCGCTCGACTCGGGCCCGATTCCGGACCGGCAACGCGAAACGGGCAGCGTAGGCCTCCAGGTAGTCGGCCACCTCGTCCTTCGTGGGATACGACCACTTCGGACCCGGGAACGCCATGCCCGGCAGGCCGTCGGAGCCGGCTGGGCTGTAGAGCTGGAGCGAATCCCAATGGGTCCGCCAGTTGTCGCCCACGCGGGCGTTGCCGTCGAGGATCAGGCTCGAACGGCCACACCTGTGCAGGTGGTAGCCGGTCGACAGGCCGGCCTGGCCGGCGCCGATGATCACGGTCTCGATGTGTTCGGTCATGGTGCTCTCCTGATGGGATCGGTCAGATCGAGGGCCCGAGGCGCCTTTGCGTAGCGCAGATGCCACAGCAGCATCAGGCCCGAGGTGATGAGGTAAAAGGCGTGCAGCGCCCAGATCGGCCCGGCCGGCAGCTGGAGGACGTAGACGCTGTGCACCGCATTCCCGACGTTGGCCAACACGATGTTGCCGCGGCTGTACGACGCGAGATCCTTGGTGCGACCCGCCTTGATCATCATCGGTAGCAAGCTGGCCGCGAAGATGGCGGTCGACACCATCCCCGCGATCACCGCTACCGTGCCGCTCGTCATGATCACGACGCTACGAAGTCAGCGCCAACTCCGCGTCGGGCCGAATACCCATCTCTGGCGACGCCCGATGGGTACAACGTCGTAGCCCTCATCACCCACGTCGCTCGGGTTCGTAGGCGTAGCTCGATCTGCAGAGCGAGCGACGCCTACGAACCCGAGCGACGTTGGGGTTCGCGCGGAGGGTCAGGGGTCTGCGCGGAGGGTCAGGGGTTTGCGCGGAGGGTCAGGGGTCACGGCGCGGAACCGACCACGATCAGGTCGACGCGCTCCTGGGGGCGCTGCTCGCGGGCGTACGCCTCCTCGCTCGGCATCCAGTCGGTGAGCCAGCGGTCGAGCATTCCGGGCCCGTCCCGCTCGAGTGCGCGGGCCAGCCGGGTCTCGTACGGGGCGTCGACCCACAGCGTCACGTCCCACGGCACGCCGAGGCGAACGTCGGTCGACGAGACGCCCTCCACCACCACCGGGACGCCTCCCGGCACGTCGTGCCACTCGGCGCCCGCGTCGATCTCCCAGTCCCAGCGCTGATAGCGGGCCGGCCGCCCGGCCAGCAGGGGCCGGAGCACCTGCTCCACGAAGCGGTCCCGCTCCCACCCCTGGACCTCAGGGCGGGCGAAGTCGTCGACGTGCACCACGACCGCGCCGGGCACAGCCGCCACGATCCGGTCGGCGAGCGTCGTCTTGCCCGAGGCCCCGAACCCGTCGACGCCGATCCACGAGGTCCCGGAGCGCCCCTCGAGCGCGCGCCGAACCGCCGTCATGGCCTCCTCAGGCGATACGACAGCGACCACTCCAGCCTCCCCGGGCCATGCTTGCTAGCGTCAGCGTACGAAGGAGATCTGCAAGATCTGTCCAGCGTCGAAGGAGAACGCCGTGAGCACACCCGTCAAGGTTGCCGTCACCGGAGCCGCCGGACAGATCGGCTACAGCCTGCTGTTCCGGATCGCCAGCGGCTCGCTGCTCGGCCCGGACACCCCGGTGGAGCTCCGCCTGCTCGAGATCACCCCGGCTCTCAAGTCCCTCGAGGGTGTGGTGATGGAGCTGGACGACTGCGCGTTCCCGCTGCTCAGCGGAGTGCGAGATCGGCGACGACCCGAACTCGGTGTTCGACGGAGTCAACCTCGCTCTGCTGGTCGGCGCTCGGCCCCGGACGAAGGGCATGGAACGTGGCGACCTGCTGGAGGCCAACGGGGCGATCTTCAAGCCCCAGGGCCGTGCCCTCAATGATCATGCCGCCGACGACGTACTCGTCCTGATCACCGGAAACCCGGCCAACACGAACGCGCTGATCACCAAGAGCAACGCGCCCGACATCCCCGCCGAGCGGTTCAACGCGCTCACCCGGCTCGACCACAACCGGGCGATCGCCCAGGTGGCGGCCAAGACCGGATCGACCGTCAACGACATCACGAAGATGACGATCTGGGGCAACCACTCCGCCACCCAGTACCCGGATCTCTTCCACACCGAGGTGAGCGGTCGCAACGCCGCCGAGCTGATCGACGACCAGGCCTGGATCGAGAACACCTTCCTGCCCACGGTGCAGCAACGGGGCGCCGCCATCATCGAGGCGCGTGGCGCCAGCTCGGCCGCCAGCGCCGCCAATGCGACCGTCGACCACATGCGCGACTGGGTGCTCGGCACCCCCGACGGCGACTGGGTGTCGATGTCGGTGCCGTCCGACGGCTCGTACGGCGTGCCGGAGGGAATCATCTCCTCCTTCCCCTGCACGACCGCCGGCCGGGCGTACGAGATCGTCCAGGGCCTGGAGATCGACGACTTCTCCCGCGGCAAGATCGACGCCAGCACCGCCGAACTCGGCGAGGAGCGCGAGGCGGTCCGCTCGCTCGGCCTGATCAGCTGAGACCCGGCAAGCGTAGTCAGCGCAGCGCCGGCCCGAGTCATCAGGCGCGGAGCGTGCGCAAGCCGGACTCCCGGCGAGCGTCGTTAGCGCAGCGCCCGGCTCGGTCTGGACGACTGAGGGAGCAAACAACGCTTTTCCGTTTGCGATCGAGGGAGGAAGACCGAGTCATCAGGCGCGGAGCGTGCGCAAGCCGGACTCCCGGCGAGCGTCGTTAGCGCAGCGCCCGGCTCGGTCTGGACGACTGAGGGAGCAAACAACGCTTTTCCGTTTGCGATCGAGAGAGGAAGATCGAGTCATCAGGCGCGGAGCGTGCGCGAGCCGGAAAACACAGCGCACTACGATCCGTTCCACCGGACATCACCGGTGAGATGTATCAGGTGACGGTCTGGGGTCTCTGAGCTGGCAAATGGAACGGCTACTGCAGATCCCGTACCGGTTGGGAGAAGCTGGCGCCGTGGTGGAGACCCCCGAGCACACCCTTGCCGAGTTGGTGCACGCCGCAGCTCAACACGACAAGGATGCCTGGGACGAGCTGGTCGTACGGTTCCATCCGCTCGTCATGTCGGTGACCGCGCGTTACCGGCTACGCGAGCAGGACGCGGCTGACGTGTCGCAGACGTTGTGGCTGCGGCTGGTTCAGCACCTGTCGATGCTGCGCGAACCGGCGGCGCTGCCCGGCTGGATCGTCACCACCACCCGCAACGAGTGCCTGCGGGTGATACGCATCCGGCAGCGGACCGGAACGTTCGACCCGCTGCTCGAACCGCCCCGCAGTCGGGGACCGGCGGCGGAGCAGGGCCAGGTCGACGAGGACCTCATGAGGGACGAGCGGCACGACGCGTTGCTCAGCGCGTTCGCCGAGCTCTCGGGCCGGCACCGGGAGCTGTTGACGTTGCTGCTCACCGATCCGCCGGTGAGCTACGCCGAGATCAGCAAGCGGCTGAGCATCCCGGTCGGCGCCATCGGACCCACCCGCGCGCGGGCGTTGCAGAAGTTGCGGCGGAGCCCGGCCCTGGCGGCCCTGCTCAGCGCCGAGAGCTTGGGCTAGACCACGAAGAGAATGACGGAACTGCCATGACCGAGTCAGATGACCGAAACGAAGACGAGAGGGAGGTGAACGACATGGAACCGACGCACGCCGACCCTGCCGCCTGGCGAGATGACGAGGTACTCCTTGCGGCCCTGCGGGAAGCCTTGGCCACCGCACAGCATCCGCGCGACGATCAACTGATCGCCGACGCCCAGGACGCCTTCTCGTTCTCGACGATCACCGACGAAGTCGCCGCCCTGGTCTTCGACTCCCTGTGGGAGGACAAGCTCGAGACCGCGAGCCGGGCCGTCGCGAGCGTACGCACCCTGGTGTTCGAGTCCGCCGAGCTGTCGTTGGAGATCGAGGTCTCGTCTGAAGGCATCGTCGGACAGGTCACGCCGGGCGGCCTGACGACGGTCGAGGCCGAACGACCGAACGGCCGGCGAGCGGTGATCGACACCGACGAGTTCGGCTCGTTCACGCTGGCGTCGCCCGGGTCGGGCCCGCTGCGTTTTCACCTCAGGGGAAGCGGCGCGAGGGCCGTCACCGACTGGGTCAACGCGGCCGCCTGAGGCGAGCCTTCGAGCGATCCTCGGGCCCAGGAACCACCCTCGCCGAGCGTTCGATTGTGCGATAGCGTCGAGCGAAATCACCCGTTGGTACTTGCCTGGCGTGCGCGGCCAGCGACTGAGGACGGCGCCAGATGGATCACCCGAACGCGGCGCGTCCCCTTCCGCGCGACCAGCCGGCGACCCAGGTCCAGTCGGCGAACTCCGATGCGGATTGGGCCGACCTCACCGATCGGGCCAGGGCCGTGTACCACAACGTCGTCGCGGATCCCCAGACCTACGGACCGGAGGCAGCGCTCATCGCCTCCACCGCCCGGGCGGCCGATCGCCCCGCGGCGCTGGTTCCCGCGCTGCGCGCACAGGCCTGGGTCGAGCGATCGCGACTTGCCAACCGCGAGGCGAAGGCCCTGCTCGACGAGGCCGCCCGGATCGCGCGCCGCCACGACCTCCGCGACGAGCTTCGCGAGGTCCTGCTCACCCGAGCAGCCGTCAACCACGAGCTCGGTCGCCTGGTCCAGGCGCAGCGCGATCTCGATGCAGCCGGCAAGCTCACCAGGAGCCGCAACGCCGACCTCGCCTTCCAACAGGCGACCCTCGACGTGAATCTCGGCAAGCTTTCTCGCGGCGCCGCGGTCTACCGGCACATCCTGGACGACCCGGACGCCTCCGTGGTGGTCAGGGCCAAGACGGCCAACAACTACGCGATCGTCGAGACACAGCTCGGCCATCCCGATGAGGCGCAGCAACTGGTGGAGATGGCGATGTCGTTGTCCGACGTCGGTCCTCATCTCACGGCGGTGCTCGCCTCGACCAGGGCCTGGGTGACGACCCAGACGGGACGACTCCCGCAGGGAATCGAGGAGTTCGCCGAGGCCGCCCGGCTGCACACCCTGGCCGGCCTCCCGTTGGCGGAGCACTACCTGGAGTACGTCGACGCCTTGACCGACCTCAGGCTGCTGCCCGAGGCGTACAACATGGCGGTACGCGCGGCCGCTGAACTCGATGATCACGGTGTCGACCTGATGACCGGCGAAGGACTGTTCCGCGTCGCGCGGCTGGCTGCCCTCCGAGGGGAAGACGCCGCGGCCCTGCAGGCGGCCGAACAGGCCCGGGAGAACTTCGCGCGCCAGCGGCGCACGTCGTGGCGGGTGCGGACCGACGTGATCATCGGCGAGGTCCGCTACGCGTCCGGTGACTCCTCGGCAGCCATCCTGGCCAGGGTCAGACGCGCAGCGGCGACGCTGGACCGGCTCGGGCTTCCCACGTACGCGATCGAGGCCCACCTGGTGGCCGGCCGCATCGGGATGACCCTCGGGCGTCGAGCGGCCGCGGTGGAGAACCTGCGGCGAGCCGCGACGATCGGCCGGGAGGCGCCGGTGCTCCTGCGCCTCAAGGCGCACCTGGCCGAGGCCCTCGCCGCCTCGGAGACCAATGGTGAGCGACTAGACCACTGCCGGGCCGGATTGGACGATCTGGCGCGGCACCGGGCCGCATTCGCCTCCCTCGAACTGCGCGTCAGAGCCTCGGGTCACGGCGCCGAGCTCGGCCGGCTCGGGCTGGCTTCGCTGATCCAGAACGGCACGCCGGCCGAGGTGCTGGCCTGGTTGGAACGCACCCGCGCCGCAGCCCTGGTGGCCGTCCAGCCGATCGCGGAACTGGGCATCGACGACCAGCTGGCCGAACTCCGGGTCGTGCAGACGGAGCTAAGTGAGGTCCAGCGCGGCGACGGCGACGCTTGGACCCTGCTGGCCCGCCAGCGATCGATCGAGGACGAGATCCGTCGCCGGACGTGGACTGGCACCGCTGATCTCCGCGATGTTGATCGCCCATTGAGCACGTCGGAGTTGCGCCGCCAGATCGGGGACAAGGTTCTCATCGAGTACGCCGTCCTGGCCGACGACGTGATCGCGATCGTCTTGGACGCTCAGCGCGTCCGGCTGGTGCGCCTCGGCTCGGTCGACCAGGTGCGACACAACGCCGACCTGGTGCTCTTCGGCCTGCGGCAGCTGACCCGTCCGTCCCGGTCGAGTGCCGCCGCGACGGCGACGCGCGGGGCGGTCGGACGCGGGCTTCAGGCGCTGCACGAACTGCTCCTCGCTCCCCTGCAGATTCCGGAGGATCAACCCATCGTGGTCAGTCCGACCACCGGGCTGCGGCGGATCCCCTGGTCGGCACTCCATCGGGCGCCGGCCTTCGTGGTGCCGGCGGCGTCCTTCTGGTCCCGAACGTCGCGAACCGTCCGCGGCACCGCGAATGTCCTGCTGGTCGCAGGGCCTGACCTGCCTGGCGCCGTGGAGGAAGTCACCGAACTGCGCAACCTCTACGACGAACCGGTCGTGCTGCTGCCGCCGGAGTCGACGATCGACGCGGTCCTACCGCAGCTGGCCAAAGTGGACCTGGCCCATGTGGCCTGCCACGGCCTGCTCCGAGCCGACAACCCGGCGTTCTCCGGGTTGCAGCTGCAGGACGGTTTGCTGACGCTGCACGAGATGGACATCCGTCGGGTCGCGCCGTACCGGATGATCTTGGCGTCCTGTGACTCCGCCGTCGAGGCCGTCTACGAGGGGAATGAGGTGCTCGGCTTTGTCGGAGCGCTCATGGCTCGCGGGGCGTGCGGGTTGGTGGCGAGCGTCGTCCTGGTGCCGGATGCAGCTTCGGTGCCGTTGATGCGGGGCCTCCACGAACGGGTCCGCCACGGTCAGACTCTGGGCCAGGCACTCTTTGCGGCGCGCGGCGACCTCGACCGAAGCGATGACCGGGAGTTCGTCAACTGGTGCGCCTTCAACGCGTACGGTGCGGCCTGACCGTCCGGCCCGCTGCCGGGCGCGGTATTGCTATTGACCCCGAAATTGCGGGTTCGCTACGTTCTCAACGCTTCCGGAAACTCGGCCGGATCGGGCGCACCATCTGAGAGGACGGCAGCATGGCCAACTACGTGAGTCCCGGAAGACCCTTCGAGTCGGTGGGCGGACCCGACTATCCGCCTCCGACCGAGCAGGACCTGGGCGCCGCTGACGTCCAGCGGTCCGCGTTGACCGCCGATCTCCAGCTGCGGACCAGGAACCTCAAACTGCACCGCCAGTTGATCAGGCGCCGCCTGGAGGCCGGGCGCTCGGGCGGACTCCTGCACTCAGGCGTTGCCCAACTGAAACAGCTGGTCGACGAAACCGGTCTGCCCTTGCTGACGCTGAACGAGATCGTCGTCCGCACTGACGACCTCGAAGGACGATCCCCCGGGTCGCAAGCTGTCTCCATGCGCGACCTCGTCGCGGACTTCGGGCTCGGAGAGGACCCGGTCGAGGAGCTTGATCGCCGCGTCACCCTGCTCTCCAATCAGGAGCTGAGCACGGGCGAACTCGGCCTGGCCGTCGAAGTGCTGCGACAGGCTGGGTTTCAGGCGTCCATGAACCATGTCGCGCCGCTGGGTTACATCACCAAGAACGATCCGGACAAGACGGGAGCCGAGCCGACCGAGCGGAAGGTTTCCTACGTCGCCGCCGAGAAGCCGTCGGACCGGGACGTCGTGGTGGCGGTGATCGACACCGGACTGAGCGACCAGCCGAGGACCGACGGATGGTTCGGCGCTTTCGACGGCGAGAAAGACGACCTCGACCCGTTGTTCGAGGTGATGCCGTCGACCGATGAGCAGCTGGGCGTCTTCGATCTGTGCGCCGGCCACGGCACCTTCGTGGCGGGGGTGGTCCGGCAGGTGGCACCGCACGCGACCATACGTGTCAATCGGGCGGTCGGCCTGGACGGGATCGGCACCGATGTCGACCTGGCCATCGCCATGGTGCGCGCCGTCGAGAAGGGGGCGCAGATCCTCAACCTGTCGCTGGGGACCGAGATGCCGCACGACCTGCCGCCGCTGGCCTCCCTGGTCGCGTTGGAGATCATCGCCGAGCGCGTCAAGGATCCGCAGGACGTCGTGGTGGTGGCGGCGGCCGGCAACAACGGGACCACCCGGCCCGTGTATCCAGCCGCGTTCGCCGCCGTCTCGAGCGTGAAGGTGCCGGTCATTGCGGTCGGCGGGCTGTCCGTCGAGTACGAGCCGACCGCATTCTCGAGTCGCGGTTTCTGGGTGAGTTGCTCGACCGTCGCGGAGTGCGTCCTGTCGACCTTCGTCCGCGGCCGCGAGACGCCAGAGATCGACGACGAGCATCCCGACGTATGGAATTCGGAGAATCCGTGGGCGGTCTGGTCGGGCACGTCCTTCGCCGCACCCCAGATCACCGGTGCCATCGCGCGCCGGTGCCAAGAGGAACAGGAGAGTCCAGGCCAAGCAGCCGCCTGGCTGCTGAGGCAGGGACCGACACTTCCTGACTTCGGCACGAGTCTGGAGATCTTGCCCGCGCGCTGATTTGCGCCATCGATGCACCACACTTGAGGAATGACGACCAGCGGATCCGATCCGAGATCGAACCCGACGCCGGGGGACGACCAGCAGGACGAGTCGGGCTCGTCCGGCTCATCAGGCTGGCAGTATCCGTCCACGGCTCCGAGCCCGGCTGAGACGGGTGGCTCCGCCGGGAGCTGGTCGGCGGCAACGCCGAGCCAACCGACCGGCTGGGAGCGTCCGGGGTCGGAGTCCGGCGATGCGGAATCCCCGTCGGCACAGGAAGCCGAGTCTCAACCGTCCTCGGCGTCGTCGGCCCCGGAGTGGCCGGCCTATCCGGAAACCTCGGGCGAGGCGACCCGGCCGCTGCCGTCGCAGGCGCCGCCTGACCAGCCCTACTCCGCCGGTCAGCCGTACGCACCGCCGCCGGAGCAGGCGCCTCCCTACCAGGCTCCCTATCAGCCCTACGATCAGCAGGCGATGCCGAGCTACGGCTCCGCGGCGAGCTATCCCCAGCCTGACTCACCGCAGAGTTACCCGGGGGCGAGCCCGGCCGGCGGGGGGTACGGCACCAATCCGTACGAGGTCAATCCGTACCAACAGGGTCAGTACGGCGGCTACGTCGGCTACGGGCCTCCGCCGAACCATCCCCAGGCCGTGACGGCCTTCGTGCTCGGGCTCATCGGCGTGGTCGTCTGCGGCCCGGTCGGTATCGGCGGCCTGGTCATCGGCGGACGGGTGCGGCGTGAGATCGACGCCGCCCCGGGTCAGTACAGTGGTCGCGGGCTGGCGACGGCCGGCTGGGTCCTGGGCATCATCTCGGTGGTGTTCATGGTGCTCGGCGTGATCTTCGTGATCATCGGAATCACCGCCGGGGCCTTCAGCAACTGAGCTTCGGGCCGATACCCTGCGGGAAGGACCTGGCGGCATTCCGTCGCGGGCCGCGAGAACGAGGAACGATCATGACCGAACCGTATTCGCCCCAGCCGAACCAGCCCGGTCAGCCGATGCCGTACGGGCAGAACTACCCGACCGCGCAGCAGGAGCACCCGCAGGGCACAACCGTTCTGGTGCTCGGGATCGTCGGCATCTTCATCGGCCTGGCGGCGCCGTTCGCCTGGTACATCGGCAACAAGGCGATGAAGGAGATCCGGGCCTCCGGTCAGTCCTACAGCAATGAGCAGCAGATCAACATCGGCCGCATACTCGGCATGGTGTTCACGATCATCTACATCATCACCATCGTCTTCTCGATCATCTTCGTGATCATCGTGACGATGGCGGCGATGAGCTCCCGCTGAGCTGAGCTTGTCGCCCCGGCGCGCCCGAATGGCCCCTTGGGCTGCCGGGACAAGGCGATTCGAGCGCAATCAGGTGAACAGCGCCAGCCATTCCTCGTTGAATTCGGGCGGCGGTCCTGCGTAGCCGCCCGCGCGAAGCGCCCCGTCGATTCGTTGGATCAGCAGCCACGCATAACGCATCCGCGCCGACGTGACCCGAATGATCGTCCAACCCTCGTCGGTGAACTCCTCGTAGCGGCCGATGTCGTAATTCCATTGATCGCGATCCTTGCGGTGCTGATCCCCTTCGTACTCCAGGATCACCCGATACTTCTGGTACGTGAGGTCGGGCGTGCCGATGAACCAATCGTCCGAACCAAGGGCGATGTTGCACTCGGGCTCGGGTAGACCGGCCAACACGAGGGCCAACCTGAGCCGGGTCTCCCTGACCGAGTCGACTCGGGCCCTGACCAAACCGGCAGCGCGCCGTGCGTGGACCGATCCGCGTCCGCCGACCGTGGCGGTGTAGCCGTTGAGCGATTCGACCGTCGCGAGTCGTTTCCGGACGAGCCAATCACCGGCGGCCACCAGATCGAGGAGGTTCAAGGTCGCCGCCGCGGTCGCGAAGGCCGCTTCGGCGTCGAGCCGACCGCGGCGGTGTGGAGGAAGCCGACGGACCCGAGTGACCATCAGCCCGGGACGTTTCACCTGGTGAACTGATGTCGTCAGAAACCGGAGCGGCTCTGTCGGGCCGAGATCGACTCCTAACAGCTGCAGGGCCGTGACACCAACGGCCACGGTGTCCGGCGGCAGGATGCGCATGGCCGCCTGGACCCGCACCACGAGGGTCAGCGGTAGATCCGCCGCCACGCACACGGAGTGATGGAGCGGCGGACTGAGCGACCGCGGAGAACCTTCGGACTGGGGCCGGCGGCCCGTGCCTCACTGGCCGTGAACGGACGCGTGCGTAGGCTCTGAGGTAGGCGGATTAGTCGGGCTGGCACTCATCCACCATCGATCGCCGGGAGTCGCGGCGGCCAGCCCTCGTCGCAGATCTGTGGATAGCGGCTGTGCGCCCGAATCGCCCCTTCCGAAAGCGGGAAAGGGCGCGTTGGTCGCACTCGTCAGGTCCGCTGCGTCACGAACAAGCGAGTCAGCGGCCGGGAATCGCAATCGACAGAGCGACGATGGCTACTCCGCCGATCGTCAGGGCGGCAATGTCGAAGCCGCGGCTCCGGACCTGAAGCAGTCCGGCCTCCCGCGGCGGCAGCGCGATGCGGATGCCTGCTCCGACGAGGAGCGAACAGCCGATCACCAGGCCACCCAGCCGCCAGGTGTCTCGGCCGACAACACTGATCAGCAAACCGACCACGACGCCGGTGACGACGGTCAGGACCGGCCACCAGCGCCCAGGTCGCACCGCGCCCCCCGGTGAGCTCACTCGCGCACCAGCACCTCGGCGCGCTCGACCACGTTGGTCAACAGCATCGCCCGGGTCATCGGCCCGACCCCGCCCGGCACCGGCGCCACCCAGGAGGCGACGTCGTGCACGCTGGCGTCCAGATCGCCGACCAGGCCGTCGCTCCGTCCGGGTGATGCCGACGTCGACGCACACCGCTCCAGGTTTGATCATGTCGGCGGTGACCAGCCCGGGGCGACCGGCCGCGGCGACGATCACGTCGGCCTGACGGGTGTGGGCGGCCAGGTCGACCGTTCCGGTGTGGCACAGGATCACTGTGGCGTTCTCGCTCTTCCGGCTGAGCACCAGACCGAGCGGACGGCCGACCGTGGTGCCGCGTCCGATCACGCAGACCACCTGGCCGGCCAGGTCGACGCCGTTGCGCTGCAGCAGTTCGACGATCGCGCGGGGGGTGCAGGGCAGCGGGCCCGGCTCTCCCAGCACCAGACGGCCGAGGTTCATCGGGTGCAGGCCGTCGACGTCCTTCGCCGGGTCGACCAAGCTCAACGCCCAGCCGTCGTCCAGACTCCCCGGCAGCGGGATCTGCACCAGGAATCCGGTGCAGGCCGAGTCGGCGTTCAGCTCGTCGATCTTGGCCTGCAATTCCGCCGGTGACGTGGCGGCGGGCAGTTCCACCTGGATCGACGCGATTCCGACCTGCTGGCAGTCGCGGTGCTTGCCGGCCACGTACGAGCGGCTGCCGGGATCGTCGCCGACCAAGACTGTGCCGAGGCCCGGAGTGAGTCCCTGGTCGACCAGCGCCCGGACCCGCTCGGTGAGGTCGGCCTTGATCTGAGCGGCCAGCGCCTTGCCGTCGAGCAGCTTTGCGGTCATGTTCGCTTTCTGGTTCGCGTTTCTCTCAGTGGTAGAAGTGCCGGGCACCGGTGAGGTACAGCGTGACGCCCGCGGCCTGGGCGCGCGGCGATCACCTCGTCGTCGCGTACGGACCCGCCCGGCTGGACGATCGCCGCAATGCCCGCGTCGATGAGGATCTCGGGACCGTCGGCGAACGGGAAGAAGGCGTCGGAGGCGGCCACCGAGCCTGCGGCCGCGCGCTCCCCCGCCCGCGACACGGCCAGCCGGCAGGAGTCGACCCGGTTGACCTGACCCATGCCCACGCCGACCGAGGCTCCGTCACGGGCCAGCAGAATGGCGTTGGACTTGACCGCCCGTACGGCCGCCCAGGCGAACTCCAGGTCGGCGAGTTGCTCGGACTCCGCCGGGGCGCCGGCGACCAGCTTCCAGTTGCGTCGCCCGGTCGTGGTCGGCGTCGACGACGTCGCGGGACTGGACCAGAACTCCGCCGTCGACGGCCCGCTGGTCGAGTTCACCGGCGGCGCGGTAGGGCTCCGACCTCGAGCAACCGGATGTTCTTCTTGGCCGTCAGGATGCTCATCGCGTCCTCGTCGAAGCTCGGCGCCACGACGACTTCGGTGAAGACGTCGGCGATCTGACCGGCCATGGCCGCGCTCACCGGGCGGTTGGCGGCGATCGACCCCGCCGAAGGCCGACACCGGATCGCAGGCGTGCGCCAGGCGGTGGGCCTCCGCGATGTCGCCGCCGACCGCGATCCCGCACGGGTTGGCGTGCTTGATGATCGCGACCGCCGGATCGGCGAAGTCGTACGCCGTCCGCCGCGCCGCGTCGGCGTCGACGTAGTTGTTGTACGACATCTCCTTGCCGTGGAGCTGCCGGGCGCCGGCCAGACCACCTGCGCGTCGATCGTTTCCGTAGAGCGCCGCACGCTGGTGCGGGTTCTCGCCGTACCGCAGCACGGCCGACCGGGTCCAGGTCGCTCCGGTCCAGGCCGGGAGATCCGTCGACCGAATCCTCCTGGCTCAACTCCTGGCCCATCCAGGTGGCCACCGCGACGTCGTAGCTCGCGGTGTGAGCGAAGGCGGTCGCGGCGAGAGATTGCCGCTCGGCGAGGGTGAATCCGCCGGCCCCGAGCGCCTCCCGCAACCGGCCGTACTGCTCGGGCGAGGTGATCACGGCGACGCTGGCGTGGTTCTTGGCCGCAGCCCGCACCATCGCCGGTCCGCCGATGTCGATCTGCTCGACGCATTCCTCCGACGCGGCGCCGGAGGCCACGGTCTCGGTGAACGGGTACAGATTGCTGATCAACAGCTGAAACGGCGCGATGCCCAGCTCATCGAGTTGCGCCACGTGCGAGTCCAGCCGGAGGTCGGCGAGCAGCCCGGCGTGCACTCCGGGGTGCAGGGTCTTCACCCGACCGTCCAGGCACTCGGGGAACCCGGTCACGTGCTCGACCGGGCGTCACCGGGAGACCGGCCTCCACCAGGGTGCGCGCCGTCGATCCGGTGGAGACCAGTTCGACGCCGGCGTCGACCAGCAGTGCTCCGATCTGGGTGAGGTCGCTCTTGTCGTACACCGACACCAGGGCCCGGCGGATCGGCCGGCGATCAGGATCAGCTTCGGTCGGGTTCGGCGTCATGCTCCCCACTGCACCTTTCGGTCGGTGACCCGCCACGGCGTGGTGGCCAGGCGGTGGACGGTTGCGACCAGCAGCTTCCGCTCGGCGATCTTGATGCGCTCGTGCAGCACGCTCGACCGAGTCGGAGTCCTCCACCGGGACCGCGCACCTGGTCCACGATGACGCCGGTGTCGATTCCGGCGTCGACGAGGAACACGGTAGCCCCGGTGATCTTGACTCCGTACGCGAGCGCGTCCCGCGGACCGTGCATGCCCGGGAACGCCGGCAGCAGGGCGGGGTGGGAGTTCAGGGTGCGACCGCCGAAGGCCTCGAGGAACGCCGGGCCGAGCAGACGCATGAAGCCGGCACACACCACCAGGTCCGGTCGATGCTCGGCCGCCTGCGCGGTGAGGGCTTCGTCCCACGCCGAGCGCTCGCTGAACAGCCTCGACCGGGTGGACGAAGGTCGGGACCTCGGCCGCCCGGGCCCGCTCCAACCCGGCGATGCCGTTGCGATCGGAACCGACGGCGACGACGTCCGCACCGTAGTACTGGTCGGCCGAGGCGTCGAGCAGCGCCTGCAGGAGCGTGCCGGTCCCGGAGACGAGCACCAGCACGCGGGCCGGAGCACCGAGTGATCGATCGGGAGATGCCGGCGTCGAGGTGAAGGCGTCGGGCACGGCGTCCACCCTAGTGACCCCGAGCCGCAGATCACCGCACCGCGCGTCGGATGGCCTCCAGGTCGGCCCGCAAGGCCGTGGCCCGCTCGGCCCAGCAGGCTCACCGTGGTGCCGATGTCGTCGAGGTACTGGAAGACCGCACCGTGCGCCGCTCGGACAGCGGCATGACCTCGCTCCGCCAAGCGGACAGACCACGAGAGATCTTCAGGGCGACGAAGGCCCTCTCGCAACAACACCACGGTGTTGGCGGGACGCTCGCGGCCGTCCAGGATCGGTAAACGTCTTGCCATTCGACATGCGACCTGTCTATCTTGGGACATGGACATGCTACCTGTCGATCAGCCACGTGGCGAGCGACTCACGCTGGGAGGCGACGAGTTCATCGTGCGCGCCGTCGTGCGCGGACACCGGCGGTGCGCTCTTCGCGGTCGAGATGCGGATGCCGCCCGGCGGCGGACCGCCGGTGATGCACCGCCACGATCCCGGCGAGGTGTACTACGTGCTCGAGGGCGAGTTCACCTTCTACACCGGACTGGAGCCGGGCAGCGTCCGTCGGCAGACCGCTCGAGCCGGCGACGTCGTGCCGCTCGCCGGCCGGACGCCCCACACCGTTCGCAACGAGTCGGCCGCCGACGCGGTGGCGTTCGTCGTGCATGCGCCGGGTGCGCCGATGGAGAACTTCTCGCGGGCGGCCGCCGCCCTGGCGGCCGATGGCGACCCGAGCATGGAGCAAGTGCTGGCGGTGGCGGCGGAGAACGGCATCGAGCTGTCTGGGTCCGATCCCGGCCGCGGCGTCCTGAGCGGTCAGGCGTCGTCGCTGGAGGCCAGACGGCGCCGCCGTCGAGCGCGTACGAGGCCACGGACCAGCCGGACCAGACCCAGGATCAGGCCGCTGGCCATCCCCGCCAGACCCATGGTGGTCACGGCCAGCACCAACAGCGGCAGGAGCCGAGGACCGAGGTCGGCCAACCGGGCGACGCCGAGGTCGCCGCTGCTGAGCCAGGCCAGTCCGGTGAACACCGCGCCGGACAGCACCCCGGCCAGACCGCCGACCAGGGCTGGTCTCGTCGAACCGCGCAGCGCGTCGGCCCAGCACCACCACGAGCGCCGCCACGGCACCCGCGAGCACCCCACCGGCCAGCCACCACCACTGGTCGCCGCCGGCCGGGCCCTTCACCGGGCAGCGCCCCGAACACGGGCACGGCGGGCAACGCTCCGAGCTCGGTGCCGGCCGGAGCCACCAGAGTGGTCGGACCGAGACTGAATCCGGCGCCGAGGGTGTAGGACGCGGACCAGATGATCAGGTTGGGCGCGAACGCCAGCTGAACGGCGAGGAGAGCGATGTTGCCGGCCAGCCCGGGATCCAGAATCTGCACCAGGCGCTCGATGCGGCCGAGGTGCTGGACTGCCGAAGCGACCAGGGCGCCCGGCGCCCGTCACGACCATCACCAGTTGGGCCGCGAGCACGGCCCGGGGCACCGACCTCGACCACGCCGGCCAGCGCTCCAGGGGTCGGTAGTCGAGGGTCCGGCCCGCACCCCAGGCGGCCGCCGCCGCTACGAGCGGGCTCATCACGGCGGCTCCCCGTACGGCCTGAAAGGGCTGCCCGAGAAGCAGCGCGGTGGCCATCAACGGGGCGAGATAGGCCACCGTCATGACCACCGCGACGCTGAGCACGGCCGATCCGCTACCGGGCTGCAGATGGCCGAGCGGCGAATCCGGCGCAGCGTGCGATCAGAAACCCGATGAGGCAGACGAACCCCCAGGGCACCAGCGTGATGGTCAGACCGCCGAACTGTGCGCCGCCGCCGTTCGCCCAGGAGCCACAGCTCGGTTCCGACGGCCAGTGCGTCTCCCAGCGTCCCCGGCTCGGAGGTGACCCAGCCGACCACACTCAGGCCCGCGACCAGCACCCATCCCGCCAGAGCCGTGACCAGCGCCCCGCCGGCGGCGGCCAGCAGCCAACTCCAGCTGGGAAGGTCACCCCCTTGACCGTCGACGTCGGGGCGGTCCGGGGTGGGCTCGGTGGCTCGCAACGACAGGCGAGACCGAATCTGACGGGGTGAGAGCAGGGAAGCCATTGCCTTGCCCATGCTCCCGGGGCCACGGCGCTCGCATCGTGCAGACACGCCCGAAGCGGGTAAAGTCTTCTTCCGTCTGTGCCCGCCTGAGCTGCCCCGGGCATACCCGATTCGTAGGAGCACCCGAAGGATGGTCGACAACGAGCCGGGGTCCTACCGTCCTCGGCGAGCGCATCCGCAAGAGCCCGCCGAGCCGGAGGCGCCCCAAACGCCGACGCAGCTCGGCTCGCCGCCGAGCTCGGTGTTCGACGAGGATGCGCCCAAGCCGCTGTACCGCGACGAGGTGGCCGGCACACCGTCCTCGAGCGCGGAGACCGCCGCAACCTCCACCGCGCCCTGGGCCGCGCCCTCCGGCGCAGACGACGACACACGCATCCGGGGTGCCGCCGACGGCGCACCGCCCACGAGCGAGCAGACCCAGATCCTCAGCCGGGCGCGGGCGCGGGCACGAGCCAAGAGCGGCGCCCGCCCGGGCGAGCGCCGTGCCCGGGACGAGGATGCCACCACCATCCTGCCGAGGACCGCGACCGGATCACGGATGCGGCGAAGCGAGGAAGAGGCCCTCGACGACGACGAGCGGGTTCCGCCCGGCCAGCGGAGCAGGATCGGACTCCTGATCGGCGCCGTGGTCGGCGTGGTCGTCCTGGGCCTGGCGATTGGCTACACCGTCCTCAGCCTGACCCGGCCCTCCGCGGCCCCCGGCGTCGCGCCGAGTGATCCGGGCACCTCCAGTGGGCCCACCACGGGCACCAGCAGCTCGCCACCGGAGCCAGAGCCGAGCGCGCTCCTCACCGATGCGTCCCTGATCACTCCGCAGTCCGCCGCCAAGATCGACAGCGAGCGGACCTGGAAGGTCCAGCTCGACTCAGAAGGGCCAGTCGGCCAACTCCCCGCAGCCGGCCTGTCTGGGTGGCGATCCGGTGGAGGGACAGCCCATTCCGCAGCAGAGCATGCTGCGCGTGCTCACCAGCACGGGCAAGAATCCGCCGGCCGTGCTCCAGCAGGCGGATGCGTACGCCAGCCCGGAGGAGGCGGCCCAGGCCTACGCGGTCGCAGCGCGGATGCTCGGTGGCTGCACGATGGCCGCCACCTACATCGACTCCGGGGCGCTGGTCACCGGACTCGGCGACCAGTCTCTGGGGGTCGTGTTCACGGTCACCGACGCGACCGTCCCGGAGTTCCGCACCGTGATCTTGACCAGGACCGGCCGCGTCGTGGACGTCGTCGATGTGGCGCAGCCCGCGGAGGCGGTCGGGGTGGACAAGGTGGTCCTCGCCGCGGCCGACGTCGTCAACGCCCAGTGCCAGACCGCCGCCGGCACCTGCGCCCGCGGGGTCCAGACCAGGCCCGCCCCGCCACCGGTCGGCGGGGACGCACCCGGCTTCCTGGCCACGGCGGACCTGCCACCGGTGGGCACGCCGCCGACGGGCTGGGTCGGTAACAAGCCGGCGACGCCCGACAGTGACGTTCTGCGCGGCAGCGGCTGCGAGACCGTGGACTGGGCCAAGGAGGAGGCCGTCGCCCGGTCCTGGCGCACGTACCTGCTACAGGACAGCCCCAGCAAGTTCGGTCTCGACGAGGTCATCTTGACCCTCAAGAGCCCCGCCGACGCGACGAAGCTGGCCGAGAAGGTGCGCGACGACTGGAACGACTGCTCGAAGCGCCAGCTGACCGCGTCGGTGGAGAAGCCCGACAAGTTCACCGAGCAGGGCGCGCAGAACACCGCGATCGACGGCTGGACCACGACGGTCGTGCAGAAGGTCGACAGCGACCACCACGTTCCGGGTCGGGATCGCCGCCGCCGGGCCCAAGGTCGTGTTCACCTTCTTGAACCCGCAGGACAATCTGGATCTCAGCGCGGCCGCCTTCGCGCAGGTCACCGCCCGCGCCGGGCAGCGCGCCACCCAGGTCAAATAGCGCGACCCGTCACATCTTCGGCTGTTTCGACGGCGTGTCGCCGCAGATGTGACGGGTCAGCGGGCCGGTCTGCCTCGCCGCCGAGACCCTCAACGGACCTGGCCGAGCGCGACGAGCGCCTTCAACAGCGCGCCGAGGGATTCGTTGTCGGTGATGGTGCCGTCGGCTACCAAGGTGAGCAACTCGGCCCGGCTCACGGTCCGTACGGCCGTGATCCCCTCCGCGGCGCCCTCCTCCCCGGTCACCGCGCTCAGCCCGGTGGCGAGCAAGACCTGCCCCGGAGCCGCGGCCACGCCGTTGAGGGAGAAGACGGGGCCGAGATCGCGCCAGTCGTCGGCCGCCAGCCCGGTCTCCTCCCGCAGTTCCCGGGCGCCGGCGACCAGCGGCTCATCGCCGTCGGAACCGCCCGCGGGCACCTCGAGAGAGCTGCCGACCGTGTAGCGGTCGACCTCCACCAACACGAATTCCCCGGCGTCGGTCACCGGCACCACGAACACGGCCGGGCGAACGGACCTCGACGACGCCGTAGATCCCCGGCTCGCCGTCGGGCCGGGTGACCGCGTCCTCGCGGACCCGGATCCAGGGATTCTCGTACGCGATGCGGCTGCGGATCGTCCGCCAAGACGTCACCGTGGAGTCAGATCTCGACATCGAGAGGAGGCTCAGCAGCGAGGTCATCACCTGACGCATCAGCTCGGCGGTCTCGCTCGGCGTCTTGCCGACCTTGACCCCGGCGGCCTCGAGCGCTTCCTGCTTGGCCGCCGCCGTGCCCGACGAGCCGGAGACGATGGCGCCGGCGTGGCCCATGGTCTTGCCCTCGGGTGCGGTGAACCCGGCGACGTAGCCGACCACCGGCTTGGTCACGTTGGCCGAGATGTAGTCGGCCGCCCGCTCCTCGGCGTCGCCGCCGATCTCGCCGATCATCACGATCGCGTCGGTGTCCGGGTCGTCCTGGAACGCCTGCAGCGCGTCGATGTGGGTGGTGCCGATCACCGGATCGCCGCCGATGCCCGACGGCGGAGGAGAAGCCGATGTCGCGGAGCTCGTACATCATCTGGTACGTCAGCGTGCCCGACTTCGAGACCAGACCGATCCGGCCGGCCTTGGTGATGTCGGCCGGGATGATGCCGGCGTTCGACTGCCCGGGTGAGATCAAGCCGGGGCAGTTCGGGCCGATCAGCCGGGTCTTCGAGCCCTGGGTGAGCGTGAAGAACTCGGCGCGTGTCCTTGACCGGGACGCCCTCGGTGATCACGACGGCGAGCGGGATCTCGGCCTCGATCGCCTCCACCACCGCCGCCTTGGTGAACTTGGCCGGCACGAAGATCACGGTGACGTTCGCGCCGGTGGCCTCGACGGCCTCGCCGACGGAGTTGAAGACGGGCACCCGGGCCGACTCGAACTCGACCTCCTGTCCGCCCTTCTTGGGGGTGACGCCGCCGACGATCTGGGTGCCGGAGGCGAGCATCCGCTGGGTGTGCTTGCGGCCCTCGGAGCCGGTCATGCCCTGCACGATGACCCGGGAGTCGGAGTTCAGGAAAATGGCCATGGTCGGTGTCCTCTCTCAGTTCCCGGCCGTAGCGGTCGAGCCGGCCAGGGCGACGTCGGACGCCGCGAGTTCGGCGGCGCGTCGGGCGGCGCCGTCCATCGTGTCGACCTGCTCCAGGCCCGCCAGGTTCGCCTCGGTGAGGATCCGCCGGCCCTCCTCGGCGTTGTTGCCGTCCAGCCGGACGACGAGCGGGACGTCGACGTGTTCGTCGCGGCTGGCCAGCAGCTCGAACGCCTGGACGATGCCGTTCGCGACCGCGTCGCAGGCGGTGATGCCGCCGAAGACGTTGACGAACACGCTCTTCACCTGCTCGTCGGAGATGATGATCTCCAGCCCGTTCGCCATCACCTCGGCACTGGCGCCGCCGCCGATGTCGAGGAAGTTCGCGGGTTTCGGTGCTCCGGCGAACTCCTCTCCCGCGTACGCCACGACGTCCAGCGTGCTCATCACCAGGCCGGCGCCGTTGCCGATGATGCCGACGCTGCCGTCGAGCTTGACGTAGTTGAGCCCTTTCGCCTTGGCCGCCGCCTCGAGCGGATCCTCGGCGGACTTGTCCTCCAGCGCCTCGTGGTCGGGGTGCCGGAAGTCGGCGTTGCCGTCGAGGGACACCTTGCCGTCCAGGGCGATGAACGTGCCGTCGCCGGTCTTCACCAGCGGATTGACCTCGACCAGCGTGGCGTCCTCGGCCTCGTACACCTTCCCCAGGACCTGGAGCACGCCGGGCGAGCTCGGCGCGATCGGCCTCGGCGAAACCGGCCGCCTCGACGATCTCGTTCGCCTTGGCCTCGTCGATGCCGACGGTCGGGTCGACCGGGATCCGCGCCAGCGCCTCCGGCCGCTCGACGGCCAGGGTCTCGATGTCCATGCCGCCCTCGCTGCGAGCACATCGCCAGGTACTGGCGGTTGGCGCGGTCCAGCAGCAGGGAGAAGTAGTACTCCTCGGCGATGTCGGCGCCCTCGGCCACCATCACCGTCTTGACCTCGTGGCCCTTGATGTCGAGGCCGAGGATGTCGGCAGCCCGCTCCGCCGCCTCGTCCGGGCTCTTGGCGATCTTGACCCCGCCGGCCTTGCCGCGGCCACCGGTCTTGACCTGCGCCTTGACCACGACCACCGGGGTCGCGAGCTGTTCGGCGGCTGCGCGTGCCTCCTCGGGCGTGGTGGCGGTCAGGCCGCGCAGAACGGGCACCCCGTGAGCCTCGAACATGTCGCGCGCTTGGTACTCGTACAGATCCACAGTTCCTCCAGGCTCGGCGGTCCCACCTCACGCCGCGAGCAGACACGCTGGAGGACCAGCGCTCGGCCCGCGGCGGCGGGGGCGGTTCAAGACGCTCAAGAGCCTAGTGCTCCCGCGCGGCCGGGGGTCTGCAGGTCAGCTGAGGGCCCGGCCGCCGACGTTACGCAGCGACCCAGGTCACGATGTCGGCCATGGTCGCGCCGGGGGTGAAGACCTGCGACGACTCCGATGTCGGCCAGAAGCGCACGGTCGGCCTCCGGGATGATGCCGCCGCCGAATACGACGATGTCGGACGCGTCCGCCTCGGCCAGCAGGTCGACCACCTTGCGGAACAGCGTCATGTGGGCGCCCGAGAGCACCGACGAGCCCGATGGCGTCGGCGTCCTCGGCGAGCGCGGTCGCGACGATCTGCTCGGGGGTCTGGTGCAGACCGGTGTAGATGACCTCCATGCCGGCGTCCCGCAGGGCCCGGGCCACCACCTTCGCGCCGCGGTCGTGGCCGTCCAGTCCCGGCTTGCCCACCACGATGCGCAGCGGCCGCCGGGGCGCATCGGGCAGCGGGTCGGGCACATCCCGAGCATATCCACGCTCGCCCTGGGCGGTTCCCCCGATGACGTTTGCTCCCACGTGGCGGCTGGCGCAGCAGGAATCGGGCCTGCCTGCTGCGTCGTCCGCCACGTGGCGGAAAACGACTCCCGCCCGTACGCCCACGGCGACACGGCGAAGGGCACCAATCCCACACGTCACAGCGCGTAACCTTCAGGCGTGCTCAGCGCCGGCATTGCGGGGGTCTCGCGGGTGCTGACGCGTGACGTGCCGCGGGTCGCGTCCGGCGTGGCGCTCGAGGCCGGTTGGGTCACGGCCCACCTGATGATGTACCCGCTCGGACTGCTGGCGGAGCCGGTGGCCCGCAGCCGCCGCCGGCGGCACGATCTGGCCGGCCTCAACCCGCACCAGCGCGGCCTGGTCCACTACGCGGTCGACGCCGCTGCCACGCCGATCCTGTTCGTCCACGGCATCATCGACAACCACTCGATCTTCGCCCTGCTGGAGCGGGCCCTGCGCCGCCGCGGTTTCTCCGATCTGTCCTCGTTCGACTACGGGCTCCTGACCAGCGACGTCCGCCGAGCGGCCGGCGACTTCGCCGAGGCGGTCGAGCGGCTCACGACCGAGTCCGGCTACGAACGCATCCACGTCATCGGTCACTCCCTCGGCGGCCTGATCGCCCGGTACTACGTGCAGCGGATGGGCGGACACGAGCGGGTTCGCACCCTGATCACGCTGGGCACGCCCCACCAGGGGACCGAGCTCGCCCGGGCCGCCCAGGTGCTTCCGCTGGTTCGCCAGCTGAGGCCGAACTCCGACCTCATCCGCGAGCTCGCCGAGCCGGCGCCCGACTGCACCACCCGCTTCCTCGCCTTCTACAGCGACCTCGACCAGTTGATCCTGCCGAGCCGCAACGCACGGATCGAACACCCCGATCTGATCGTGCGCAACGTGGCCGTCCGCGGCGTCGGTCACCTGTCGCTGCCCAACAACGGGGACATCGCGTTCGAGATCGCGGCCGCGCTCCGTGAGCTCGATCCCGATCCGGCTGCGGATAACCTCGCCAGCACGTAATATTGGTCCTCGGCTCGGGTGGCCCATCGGGAGCTGGACGCCGTCGCGGGTGTGGCGTCGGGTGGTTTGAGCTTTTGGTTATCAGTCCGTTATCTTTCTGTCAGCGATCAAGCGGGTCGAGGGTCGCGTACGGATAGTGGAGTTGCGTCTCTTAGGGGCCTTCCCCCTCCTTAGGAGCAACAGTCGAGTCGGAACGTCATGGTGACGGTGCCGGCCCTGCCGCGCC
The DNA here is from genome assembly GCA_963789345.1 of uncultured Actinomycetota bacterium. Lineage (GTDB taxonomy): Bacteria > Actinomycetota > Actinomycetes > Propionibacteriales > Propionibacteriaceae > Microlunatus. Next base: position 41,675 of record CAWBKR010000011.1, read on the forward strand.
AGCAGGAAGAGGAAGAGGAGCAAGCAGAGTGGCAAGTCAGTCGTCTCGGCGTTCGCGCCGGGAGTCGACGGCCGACCTCGAGACCGAGGAACGGCGTGGCTGGCTCTCTCACGGTATCGCCGCTCTCGCCATTTCGGCCCTGGGACTCGCCGTCGCCGGATCCGTCTCGCTGACCACCAGCGCACAGACCACCGCCGAGATTCGGCCGCAGACCACTCTCGCCACCAGCGGCCGACACCAGCGGCGGGTCCGCAGCTCCCCGGACAGACCCTCCCCGAAGCGGGCACTGGGCCGGCCGCCGCCGCGGCCCCCGAGCTCCAGGCGTTCACCCGAAGCCCGGCCGCAGCCGACGAAGAGTCCCGGAGTTCCGTACGCGAGGCCATCGTCGAGGAGCGAGCCGCGCAGCGTTCGGAGGACCTCACCGAGTCGGCGGAGGAGATCTCCCGCGCCGCTCTCGAGCAGGCCAAGAGCGCGCGCCTGCAGGAGCTGGCCAAGGCCGATCGCGCGCGGCGCGAAGCGGCGGTGAAGATCGCTCAGGAGCGGACCCGGAAGGCGATCCAGGCTCGGGTGACGGCCGAGGTGCAGCGGGAGCTCGCCGCGGCGAAGGCCGCCAACTCCACCGACTCCACCAACTCGCACCGACTCCACCGGCACCACCGGCACCACCGGTGCTGACCAGGCCACCCCGTCGAGCACCCCTGCGCCCCAGACGCAGGCCGACACCTCAGACATTCCTTCCGGCGGCGGAGCCCGCTCGCCGGTCCCGGGCGCGATCGTGGGCGCCAGCTTCGGCGCCACCGGTGCCTGGGCCCGGTACCACACCGGACTGGACTTCCGGGCCGGGTTCGGGACGCCGATCAAGGCCGTCACCGCGGGTGTCGTCGTCTACTCCGGCAACAAGGGCAACTGGGCCGGCAATCACGTCGCCGTACGGCACGCCGGTGGCTACACGAGCATGTCGTCGCACATGCAGTCCATGGCGGTCCGGGCCGGTCAGTCCGTGCAGGCCGGCCAGGTCATCGGGTACGTGGGCTCGACCGGCCGCTCGTTCGGCGCCCACCTGCACTTCGAGATCTACCCGCCCGGTGTGCAGCCCGGCAACGTCTACTCCGCCGTCAACCCGATTCCGTGGTTGCGGGCCCGGGGCGTCGACACCAACTGATTGCACCTGATTCCACCTGATTCCCGCTGAGCCGGGGGCTGCTGCCAACACAGGGCGGGGTCAACTTCCGGTTCGGGGAATGTTGTTCTCATCACATCCGACCGCTCTGGTTTGGGAACGTCGTTACCAATCCGTTATGGTCGTTGACGAGTCCACCGCTCAGCATGACTGGCGGGCTTCTGGCTGAGTCCGACGCGCATCGGAGATACGGCCTCGAAGTCGAGAGACCGTCCCTGTTGTCGAACGAGAGCAGCTCCCCCCGTGCCCAGACCTCTGTTTCTGCCTGCCCGGATACGGCCGGATGACCAGCAAAGGCTGGCGCGACGCGCCCTGGCCGACAAACCGAGCCGCAAGTGGCTGCACAACGGCATCGCCGTGCTCGCCGTTTCCGTCCTGGGCATCGGTACCGCCAGCTCGGTGGTGTTGACCGGGAACGCCGAACGCCCAATCGCCACCACTACGCGCCCGGCGGTCAGCCAGCCCGCCGTCGAGATCTCCCGCGCGCCGGGCGTCGCCCAGCCGAAAGCCTTTTCCCGCGAGACCGGCACCCGGACGACCGAGGAGCGTGCGAGTCGCGACGCCGGCCGTCCCGCTCTCTCCCCCGGCCGTACGGCCTCGGCTCTCCAGGCGCGTACGAAGGCTCTGCAAGCGCAGGCGAAGGCGGCCAAGAAGCGCGCGGCCAAGCTGGCGAAGAAGCAGGCGGCCGAGCGGGCCGCCGAACGTGCCCGCAAGAAGGCGCTGCTCGGCGACGGGCGCCCCGTTCTCCCGGTGTCGGGAGGTCGTACGGCCGCCGGCTTCGGCGCGACCGGAGCCTGGGCCCGCTACCACACGGGGATCGACTACTCCGCCGGCAGCGGCACCCCGGTGCGCGCTCCCCGCGCCGGCGTGGTGACCACCGCCGGCGGCGGCAAGGCCAGCGGTTGGGCCGGCACGTACGTCACCATCCGGCACTCCGACGGAACGAGCTCGCTGTACGCCCACCTGTCCAGCGCCGACGTCTCCGACGGCCAGCAGGTCAACGCCGGCGACGTCATCGGGCGGGTCGGACAGACCGGCCGGGCCTTCGGCCCCCACCTGCACTTCGAGATCTACCCCGCGGGCGTCGAGCCCGGCGACGTCTACCAGGCCGTCAACCCCAACCCGTGGCTGAACGAACTCGGCCTCTAGCTCCGCCCCCGTCCCCCAGAACCCGGCACCTGTTAACAGTTTCCGCGTGGGAGCGCTCCTCCGGCGCCACCCACTGCAGTTTGCCAACAGTTTCGCTGGAAGCACCGACGGCTGAGATGAGCTAGCCGGGCGCTGGAGCCGTCGGCTGGAGTTCGCGAGCTAGAGCTTTTCGAGCGGCGCGTGCCGCAGCGAGAGCCGCTTGAGCCCGGCGGAGCCGAAGTCGACATCGGCCTTGGCGTCGTCGCCGGCGCCCGAGGTGGCGACCACCGTGCCCATCCCGAAGGTGGTGTGCAGGACCCGGTCGCCGGCGGCCAGCACCGGGATCTCCTTCGCTTTGGGGCGTGAGCCGAAGCCCGACCCGGCCGCTCGAGGCGCCGTAGCCGACCTCGTTCCGCCAGCTCTGATTCGCCCGACTGGTCGCCGAGGTGTTGCGCCAGCTGGTGACGGCGCTCGCCAGCCGTCGCCAGTCGATCAGGTGGTCGGGGATCTCGTCCAGGAACCGGCTCGGCGGATTGTGCTGCGGCGCCCCCCAGGCCGAGCGGACGACGGCGCGGCTCAGGTAGAGCCGCTGCCGCGCCCGGGTGATGCCGACGTACGCCAGCCGCCGCTCCTCCTCCAGCTCCGAGGCGTCGGACAGGGCCCGCTGGTGCGGGAAGACCCCGTCCTCGAACCCGGTCAGGAAGACCGTGTCGAACTCCAGTCCCTTCGCCGTGTGCAGCGTCATCAGCGTGACCACGCCGGCGTCTTCGGCGGTCCTGGCTCGGGATCTGGTCGGAGTCGGCGACCAGGGCCACCCGCTCCAGGAACGCCCCGAGCGACGGGTCGGGCTCCGGTGCCCCGGCGGCGAGGGACCCTCCTGAGCCCGTCGAAGGGTCGAACTCCGGGTCGGCGGTCAGGTCGAGGTCCGCCGCCGCGGCGGCCCGGGCCGGCCGGCCCGATGACCACGCCGGTCGCCGGATCCCAGCCCAGCAGCTCGTTCGGTCAGCGAGCTCCGGAGCCTCGCCCGGCAGCGCACCGGCGACGAACTCGCGCGCCACGGCCACCAGCTCGACCAGGTTCTCCAGCCGCGTCTGGTCCTGGGGGTCCTCGGAGGTCGTGCAGCGCCGCCAGGTAGCCGGACCTCTCCAGCACGCTGGTCAGGATCTGGTCCGCCGGCACGCCCTCGGCCACCATCGCCTCGTGCTCGTCCAGGAACTCGGCGAACTCCGTCAGCAGCCTGGCCGACCGGCTGGCCAGCCCGTCGATCTCGTCCACCCGGCGCAGCGCCTCGCCGAAGCTGATCCGCTCCCGGGCGGCCAGCTCGGCGACCGCCCCCTCGGCCCGGTCACCGATCCCCCGCTTGGGCACGTTGAGGATCCGGCGGACGGACACGTCGTCGGTGCGGTTGGCGATGGCCCGCAGGTAGGCGATGGCGTCGCGGATCTCGCGCCGCTCGTAGAAGCGCACCCCGCCGACCACCTTGTACGGCAGGCCGACCCGGATGAACACCTCCTCGAAGGCCCGCGACTGCGCGTTGGTGCGGTAGAAGACGGCCACGTCGCCGTACCGGCTCTGGCCCGCGTCGCTCAGCCGGTCGATCTCGGTGGCCACGAACTGCGCCTCGTCGTGCTCGGTGTCGGCGACGTACCCGACGATCCGCTCGCCGTCGCCGGCGTCGGACCACAGCCGCTTGGGCTTGCGGGACTCGTTCTGCACGATCACCGCGTTGGCCGCGTTGAGGATGGTCTGGGTGGAGCGGTAGTTCTGCTCCAGCATGATCGTCTCCGCGCCCGGGAAGTCGGACTCGAAGTCGTTGATGTTGCGGATCGTCGCGCCGCGGAAGGCGTAGATCGACTGGTCGGAGTCGCCGACCACCATCAGCTCGGGCGGGTCGGTCACCAGCTCGCCCGGCGCCGGCTCGACCTCGGTCGAACACAGCTCGCGGATCAGCACGTACTGCGCGTGGTTGGTGTCCTGGTACTCATCGACCAGCACGTGCCGGAACCGCCGCCGGTACTGCTCGCGCAGGTCCGGGAAGGCCTGCAGCAGGTGCACGGTGGTCATGATCAGGTCGTCGAAGTCCAGCGCGTTGGCGGCGGTCAGCCGGCGCTGGTACTCCACGTACGCCTGCGCGTAGCCCTCCTCGACGCTCGGTCTTGGCGCGCCGCCGGGCCGTCTCGTGGTCGACCAGCTCGTTCTTGCAGGTCGAGACCCAGTTCATGATCGCCCGCACCGGGAAGCGCTTGGGGTCCAGATTCAGGTCGTACGCGACCAGCTGCATCAGCCGCTTGGAGTCGGCGTCGTCGTAGATGGAGAAGGTCCGCGACACGTTGAACCGGCCGATCTCGGACGCGCAGGATCCGCACGCAGGCGGAGTGGAAGGTCGAGACCCACATCAGTCGCGCGCGGTTGCCGATCAGGTCGGTGACCCGGTGCCGCATCTCGGCGGCCGCCTTGTTGGTGAAGGTGATGGCCAGGATCGAGCCCGGGTGCACCTTGCGCTCGCCCACCAGGTACGCGATCCGCCGGGTGAGCACCCGGGTCTTGCCCGAGCCGGCGCCGGCCACCACCAGCACCGGGGCGCCCGCGTGCAGCACCGCCGCCCGCTGCGGCGGGTTCAGTCCCGTCCAGCAGGTCCTCGGTGGTGCGGCGAGACCCCTTTCGGGCCCGGGTCTGCGGCAGGGTGGCCTCCCAGAGTTCGTGGTCGGACAGTGCTGAGGGATGAAGGGCCGACGGATAAGGGGCCGAGGGATCAAGGGCGGGCGAGGGATCGGGGACCGGTTCGAGCTGTGGGGCGGCTGACATATCCACCCACCCTAGACGCCGACGCCCACAGCGCCGGACTGCCTCGCCGCGCCATCACGGTCCCGCGAACCGGTGGGTAGGACGGGCGCCCACTATCGTGGAGGCATGTGGCTGCGCCGGATCCCCTGGGGCAAGATCATCAAGCACACTCTGCTGGCCGTCGCCGCCGTCCAGGGCACCACCCTCGTCGCGCTGGTGCTGATCGACCAGTGGCGCAAGCGCGGCCGCTCGGCCGTCGTCTTTCCCCGCCTGCCACCGCGCTCGGTCACCGCCGGCGGCTCCGAGGTGACGGTCTACACCTACGGCGAGGACCTCTACTACGACATGCTCGGCGCCATCCGGCAGGCCAAGCAGGAGATCTTCTTCGAGACCTTCATCTGGAAGTCCGACGCGATCGGGCAGTCGTTCAAGCGGGCCCTGATCGAGGCCGCCGACCGTGGCGTGGAGGTCTACGTCGTGTTCGACGGCTTCGCCAACCTCGTCGTGCCGCGACCGTTCTTCACGTTCCCGCGAAACATCCGGGTCCGCCGGCACCCGGTGATCGTCAGCGGGTTCCGCTTCCCACGCAACACCGGCCGCGACCACCGCAAGCTCCTGGTCGTCGACCACGACGCCGCCTTCGTCGGCGGCTACAACATCGGCTCGCTGTACGCCACCGACTGGCGGGACACCCACGCGCGGCTGACCGGCGACATCGTCTGGGACATGCGCAACGCCTTCATCGACTACTGGAACCTCTTCCCGAGCCGCTCGCGCCCGGCGCTGCCCGACCGGGGCAGCGTGCACTGGCAGCCCGAGATCCGGGTGCACCGCAACATCCCCAAGAACGCGGTCTACCCGATCCGCGGCATGTACCTGGAGGCCATCGACCGCGCCTCGCACCACATCTACCTGACGCACGCGTACTTCATCCCCGACATCGACATGTTGTCGGCGCTGATCCGAGCGGCCCGCCGTGGCGTGGACGTACGGATCATCGTGCCGGCCCGCTCGAACCACATCGTCGCCGACTGGCTGTCCCGGGGTTACTACGGGCAGCTGCTCCGCGGCGGCGTACGGCTCTTCCTCTACCAGGAAGCGATGGTGCACGCCAAGACCGCCACCATCGACGGCCAGTGGTCGACCATCGGCACGGCGAACGTCGACCGGCTCAGCCTGTTCGGCAACTACGAGATCAACATCGAGGTGTTCAACGCCGACGTGGCCCGGCAGATGCAGGAGATCTTCGCCATCGACTCCTCCAACACCGTCGAACTGGGTCTCGACGAGTGGCGGCGCCGCAGCGCCATGGCGAAGTTCTCCGAGACGGTGCTGACCCCGCTCCGCCCCCTGCTCTGACCTCGAGCAGAGGTCCACGCGGTCGAGCCGGGCCGGCGGTCAGGCCGGACGCTCGGTCAGGGAGACTCGCTACGGCGCTCAGACCGAGGCGCTCTCCTCGACGGCGGCCTCGGCGGCGGCGCGCTTCCGGGCCCGGACCCGCTGGATCGCGATGGAGAGCCCGATGGCGGTGACCAGCAGGATGGCGCCGTAGACGGCGAACCGGGCCGGCGTCTCCACCTCGAAGGTCTTGAGCAGCGTGCGGGAGTTGGTCAGCAGGATGATGCCGCCGACGGCGACACCGAGGACGTGCGCCGGCGCGAACCGTACGAGCACGGCGGCGATCGGCGCGGCGATCAGACCGCCGATCAGCAGGGCCAGCGCGAACCCCCAGTTGATGCCGGCGGCGCCGAGCCCGATCAGGAAGCCGATGCTGGCGGCCGCGCTGACCGCGAACTCGCTGGTGTCGACGGTGCCGATCACCTTGCGCGGCTCCAGCCGACCGTCGGCGAGCAGGGCCGGCGTCGCGACCGGTCCCCAGCCGCCGCCGCCGGTGGCGTCGACGAAGCCGGCGAACAGGCCGAGCGGCGCCAGGAACTTGATGGTCAGCGCCTTCTTGAGCGTCGGCTTGATGCCGATCACGAAGCGAATCAGGATGTAGATCGCCGAGCAGCGCCAGGATCGCCGCCATGATCGGCGCGGCCGCCTCGGTGGACAGCGAGGACAGCACCGTGGCACCGAGGAAGGCGCCGATCGCACCGGGTCCGGCGATCCGCGCCACGACGCGCCAGTCCACGTTGCTTCAGGCGCCAGTGGGAGATGCCCGGAGGCGATGTTCGTGCCGAGCTCGGAGATGTGCACCGAGGCGGACGCGGCCGCCGGGGTGAGACCGGCCAGCAGCAGCAGCGAGGTCGACGTCACGCCGTAGCCCATGCCGAGGCTGCCGTCGATGAGCTGAGCGCCGAAGCCCACCAGGCCGAGAACGATGAGTTGCCGCATATCCGCACTTCCGTCTGTAGTTCCGAGTAAACCTAGTAGTCCACTAGGGATTAGGCAGAATGCTACTCGCCACTCGCGCACGGTGCTCACACCAGCGTCTCACATGCCGAACGGCATGCTCATCAGCTGAACCTCGACGCGCCGACGCTCGACCGTTCACGCGAGCGACGTGCGCCTCGGAGCAGAGTCGCCTCAGATCCAGGCGGACGGGTCGGCCACGAGGGTCGACACCGACGTCGGCAGCTCGCCGGCCGGCGACGTGAGCCAGGGTGACCTTCTCCAGGATGGCCCGCTCGGAGGCGCGCAGGGCGATCCAGACCTCCTGCAGCGCGGCCGCCGCACCGACGTAGCTCGAGGTTCTCCGGGTCGACTGCCGCGGACGTTGGCCAGTTCGCCGTCCAGGGCCCGGATCACGTCGGCGATGCTGATCTCGCCGGCCGGTCGGGCCAGCCGGTAGCCACCGTCCGGACCGCGCTGGCTGCGCAGCAGACCGCCGCGCCGCAGTTCCCCGAGGATCGATTCGAGGTACTTGTTCGGGATCTTCTGCGCCGCGGAGAGCTGCTCGACCGTACGCGGCGCGTCGGCGGCGGCGAGCTCGGCGGCGGCCCGCAGGGCGTAGTCGACCCGGGCGGACAGCCTCATGTCCGCACCCGCTCCCGGGCCGACGCCGATCAGCATGATCCGACCCTACCCATGGCTGCGACGCCCACCCGGGGTCAGCTCAGCGTCAGCTCCAGAACACGGCCAGACCGGCGTTGACCAGCGTCAATCCCGGCGATGATCAACGAGCAGCCCGCCCGGGATGGACTGGAACTTCCGGTTCTTGGCCACCAGCACCAGCACGAACAGACGTCAGGACGAGCTTGATCGCGTACTCGACGGTAGTTCAGCGGCTGGGCCTGCACGAAGCTGCAGCGCGACCGAGACCGAGCCCGGTGACCAGCTGGAGCCACGCCCCGTACAGCATGGCGAGATTGACCTCGGGCGGCTGGCCGCCGCGCGCAACTGCGCCAGGCAGCCGCCGAGCAGCGCCGCGAAGCCGATCAGGTGCGCGAACACCGCGATCTGGTAGCCGAGCGCCATGCTCGTGAACCCTAAGTGCTGAGCCCTTGCCTCGACCCTGATTTTGCACGACGCGACCCGGATTCGGCCGCAGAACCTAGGTGGAGACGGCCTCGGACGGCTAAGTTTGCGTTCATGGGAATTCTCGGCTGGATCGTCATCGGTTTGATCATGGGCGCACTGGCCAAGGCCGTGCTGCCCGGCAGACAAGGGGGCGGCTGGCTGGCCACCCTCCTCCTCGGTGTCGTCGGAGCCATCGTCGGTGGTCTCCTCGGCAGCCTCGATCTTCGGGCGACCGATCGACTGAGTTCTGGTCGCTCTACACCTGGCTCTTGGCCTTCGTCGGGCAGCATCATCGTGCTGGCCATCTGGGGCGCCATCAAGGGCCGAAGCGGGTCGCGAGCCGCCTAGACCTTCGAGATCCAGTCGCCTCCTCGCCAGAGACGAGCAACAGAAGGCCCCCTCCGTCGAGGAGGGGGCCCTCTCTGCCGTTTCGAGCCGACGCCTCAGACCAGGCGGCGGTCGGTGGCCCACCGGGTGAGCTGGTGGCGGTTGGACAGCTGCAGCTTGCGCAGCACGCTGCTGACGTGGGTCTCGACCGTCTTGATCGAGATGAAGAGCTCGCGCGCCACCTCCTTGTACGCGTAGCCGCGGGCGATCAGCCGCAGCACCTCCCGCTCCCGCACCGACAGCCGGTCCAGGTCCTCGTCCACGGTGGCCAGGTCGATCGCGCCGGAGAAGGCGTCCAGCACGAAGCCGGCCAGCCGCGGCGAGAACACCGCGTCGCCCTCGGCGACCCGGCGGATGGCGTCGACGAGTTCGGTACCGCTGATCGACTTCGTCACGTACCCCCGGGCCCCGGCCCGGATGACGCCGATCACGTCCTCGGCCGCGTCGGACACCGACAGCGCCAGGAACTTCTGCTCGGGGAGTGCGTTCGTGGACCTTGCGCAGCACCTCGATCCCACCGCCGCCCGGCAGGTGCACGTCGAGCAGGACGACGTCCGGCTGGGTGGCCAGCGGTGACGCGGATGGCGGTCTCGGCGTCCGCCGCCTCCCCGACGACGGCCACCGCGGCGCCGATCTCGGCCTTGACCCCGGTACGGAACATCGCGTGGTCGTCGACGACCACCACCCGGTACCGGCGCGGGCCGTCCTCGGTGGCGGCGTCGCGGCGGTCACGCCGATCGGGCTGGTCGGCGGATTCGGTCGACCGGGCGTCGGGGGGCGGGCTGTCGGCGAGGCCGCCGAGGAGGCCGGGAAACGGTTGGTCGGTTCGGTCATCGCGAGATCTCCAGTCGTACTTCGGTTCCGGTCTCGGGGCTGGAACGGATGGTGGCCGAGCCGCCGTGGCGTCTCATCCGGTCGATGATGCTGCCCTTGACCCCCAGGCGGTCCTCCCCCACGGTAGCGAGGTCGAAGCCGCTCCCCCGGTCCCGTACGAAGACCTCCACCCGAGTCGTCGTCGACCTCGGCGTACACGTCGACCTGATCGGCACCGGAGTGCTTGGCGGCGTTGACCATGGCCTCCCGCGCGGCCCGGACCAGGGCCTGCAGCGCCTCGTCGGTGTCGCAGTCACCGACGGTCACGACCTCGACCGGCACCCCGCGCTCGTCCTCGACCTCGGCGGCGGCGGCGAGCAGGGCGGCCTTGAGGGTGGTCTCGGCGGCCTCGTCGCCGTACAGCCAGCCACGCAGCTCGCGCTCCTGCCGGCGGGCCAGTTGCTGGACGGCCTTGGGGTCGTCGGCCTGGCGCTGGATCAGGGCGAGGGTCTGCAGCACGGAGTCGTGCAGATGCGCCGCCATGTCGGCCCGGGCGTCGGCCCGGACGCGTTGCGTGCGGGCCTCGTTCAGGGCGGCCCGGGAACGGTAGAGCCACGGCGCTAGCACGACGGCCAGCCCGGCCAGGGCCAGCACGGTCATGGCCATCACCTCGGGCAGCTGCTGCAGCTGGTTCTGCTGCGCGATGACCAGGCCGAACGCCGCCCCGACCAGCCCGAGACCGAGCACGACCCGGACGATCGACGGCCAGCCGCCGCGGGCCACGAACGGGGCCAGCCAGACCTTGCCGCCCGCCTCGGCCCGCCAGCGCTTCTGCTGAGCGGTGTCGGCCTGCCGCCACACCAGAGCCGCGCCCGCACAGGCGAAGGCCACCGGCCAGAACAGCTGCTGGCTGATCCCCAGACCGCTGGTCTGCACGATCCACAGCAATCCGGTGCCGAGCGCGGCCAGCGCCAGCAGCATGCCCCAGTCGGGCCGCCGCGCGGGCTTGACCTGGGTGCGCATCCCGCGCCGGGTGGCCGCCTCGAGCCCGGGCGCCTGACTGGCCGGCTCGGGCGGCATCAGCAACCACAGCGCCCCGTACGCGATCGCGCCGAGGAACTGGACCAGCAGCAGCCCGACGAAGCCGATCCGGATGACCAGGACCGGCCAGCCCAGATGCCGGGCCAGGCCGGTGCAGACCCCGCCGAGCACCGCACCCTCGGCGATCGCGGGTCGCGCGCGGGCGCGTGCCTCGCGCGTCGGGCGACTCGGGGCCGGCGCCGTCGGCAGCGAGGCGCAGCGGAGCCGACAGGGCGACGGGTCGACGTGCGAGTCAACCCGGGTCGGATCAGTGGTGGACATGGCACCTCCAGCGTCACACGCGAACCAAACTCCACCAGCAGGGAAGGCCCCGAGATACCCCCGGCGACGACGCGGCAGGGCCTTGGCGGTGGTAGCCCCGAGTTCGTTTCCCGCCATATGGCGGCTGGCGCAGCAAGATTCGGCGCCCGCCGCTGCGTCGTCCGCCGTGTGGCGCGAAACAGCGGCCGGTCGATACGCAGCGGCGGCCACGCGACTGGACCGGCTCGCGGCAGCCGCGCTTCTCATGGCAGCCCGCGTCAGGCTTCAAGGCTCGGGAGAGCGAGCCACAAAGGGAGCCGACTGGGGGTCGTCCCTGATGGCTCGGCCGGGCCGGCTGGGCAGGATGGAGGACATGAGTTCGATCTGGACCATTCGCCGCAGCGCGACCGACGCCAAGCTGACCGGTCTGTGCGGCGGCGTGGCCCGGCACTGGGGGGTCGATCCCGTCCTGGTCCGGGTCGGCGCGGTGCTGCTCGCTTTCAGCGGCGGCATCGGGATCGTGCTCTACCTCGCCGGCTGGCTGCTCATCCCCGTCGACGGTCGGAACGACCTCCACCCTCGACGACCTGCTCGGCGGCTCGTCCCGGAGCACGCGAAGCGCTGGCCGAAGGAGGCGTGGGTCGCCGTCGTGACCGTGGCCTGCGTGCTGACCTTCGCCATCTTCGGAGTCGCCATGCCGTTCGGCTTCGGACCGGCCGATCGTGCTGGCCCTGATCTGGTACTTCGGGTACTACAAGAACCGCGCCGGCCAAGGGCGGCAACCGTCGCGCCCGCAGCGCCCAACCGCCCGCCGTCGCCGGCACCGCCCGTCGCCGAGCCCAGCCGACCGAGCGAACCGTTCCGCTATCCGGGTCCGGCCACCCCCTTCACCGAGGCGGCCGAGGTCTGGCGGCAGCGGATGGAGGAGATGGCGCGGCAGAGCACGCACGGGCTACCCGGCGGTGCCCACTCCGACCTACGTCGACCGCTCCCGTGCCCGCTCCCTCGCCGACCTGCTCCGGCCTCACGCGCCGGCGCCACGCACCGTCCTATCCCCTCTACGCCGACGCCGCCCACCGTGGCCGATCCGCGGCTCGCCGATCCTCCCGCCTCGAGCCGGTCGACGAGAAGGCAGCATTCCTGGCGACGCGCCGACCCGGTCGGCCTCTACTCCGAACCTGTGCCGACGGTGGATGCCGAGGCCCCGAGCCGGGCCGCTCTGGGCCGGACTCGCTCCGGCTCGTCGGCTGCGGCTGCGTCGCCGTCGCTGGTGCTCGGCCTCACCCTGGCCGGGCTGGGCATCGCCGACGTCAGCGGCGCCACCATCGGCCCGGCCGTCTACGTCGGGGCGGCGCTGCTGGTGGTCGGCCTCACCCTGGTCGCGGCGACCTGGTTCGGTCGGGCTCGCGGCATCCTGCCGGTCGGCCTGGTGTTGTTGCTGGCGCTTGCTGTCGGTCACGGTCGTCCGAGGTGCCCAACCAGGCCGGGCGGCTTCGAGCCGTACGGTCAGCTACACCACGCTCGCGGCCCATCCCGCCCGGTGGCGACCAGCACGAATTCGGCGCCCTGACCGTCGACCTCAGCCAGCTCGACCGTGACCCGCTCCGCCACCTACCGCGCGCACGTCGACGCCGGCCGGCTCGAGGTCATCGCGCCCGACGCCGGTAACGTCGACGTCCGGGTCAACTACGTCGTCGACGCCGGCGTCGTGATCGAGAACGGTGAGCCGGTGCGCAGCGGCACCGACATGACCGGCGTGCTGGAGCCGGTGGCGCCCCAATCCGGCCGACCGACGCTGACCCTCGACCTGTCGGCCGACCTCGGTGAGATCAGGGTGCAGCGATGAGGCGGCTCGACGTGGTGGCCCTGGTTTCGGGTGTCCTGCTCACCGGGGTGGCGGCCGCCTCCCTGTGGTGGTCGATCACCGGCTCCATCAACTGGGAACTGCTCAAGATCGTGGCCCCGCTGGCCCTGGTCGCGGTCGGCGTCGTCGGCCTCGCCCTGTCCCGCAACCGCGAATGAATCCGTCCCACCCAACCTCACGAAAGGCGAACAACCCATGAGCAGTCCGTACCCGCCGCAGACCGCCGCCCCGGCGGCTCGAGCGGTCCCGCAGCAACAAGGTTCTCGGCGGCGTGTGCGCCGGCGTGGCCACGCTACCTCAACATGGACGTCGACCTGGTCCGGGTCCTGACGGTGGTGCTCACGTTCTTCACCGGCGTCCCGGTGGTCGCCTACATCGTGGCGCTGTTCGTCATGCCCGAGGAGCAGCCGACGCCGTACGCCGGGCCGCCGACCGGGCACGTCCCGACCGGTGCGACCGGACCGGCCGACCCCGTGTGGGGCAGCCGGTGGAGCGCCGTGGGATCAGGCCCGGTCGGGCGCCACTCCGCCCCCGCCTCCCGGTCCGTCACCCAGTCCGCAACCCAGCCCCGAGCCCGCACCGGCGACGGCTTCGCCCGCGAGCGGTTCCGAGGCTGGCTCGGTCGCCGATCCGGAGCCGGTCGCGGAGACGCCGACCCCGGAGGCGCCGTCCGGCGAGGAAAGCAGCTGGGAATCGGCGCCGGCCGACCCGCAGGATGCCGATTCGGAGCCGAGCGGTGAGACCCCGCCGAGCAGCCCGCCGGCGTCGGAGGGTCACAAACCCACTTCCTGAGCGTCGAGCAACTACGCCGACCCGTCACATCTTCGGCTGTTTCGCCGGCGTGTCGCCGCAGAAGTGACGGGTCGCGGGATTCACCCTCACGCGACTATTCCCACTCGATGGTGCCGGGCGGCTTGCTGGTCAGGTCCAGCACCACCCGGGTCACCTCACGGACCTCGTTGGTGATCCGCGTGCTGATGCGCTCCAGCACCTCGTACGGCAGCCGGCCCCAGTCGGCGGTCATGGCGTCCTCGCTGGTCACGGGGCGGAGCACGACGGGATGACCGTACGTACGGCCGTCGCCCTGCACACCCACCGAGCGGACGTCGGCCAGCAACACGACCGGGAACTGCCAGATGTCGCGGTCGAGGCCGGCGGCGGTGAGCTCCGCCCGGGCCACGGCGTCGGCTCGGCGCAGCACCGCCAGCCGGTCAGCCGTGACCTCGCCGATCACCCGGATGGCCAGCCCTGGCCCGGGGAACGGGTGCCGCCACACGATCTCCGGCGGCAACCCGAGCTGCTCGCCGACCGCCCGCACCTCGTCCTTGAACAACGTCCGCAGCGGCTCGATCAACCGGAACTGCAGATCGTCCGGTAGGCCGCCGACGTTGTGGTGGCTCTTGATGTTGGCGGCGCCCTGACCGCCGCCCGATTCGACCACGTCGGGGTAGAGGGTGCCCTGGACGAGGAACTCGACCTCGCCCTCCTCCCCCACCACCTCGCGGGCGGCCCGTTCGAAGCAGCGGATGAACTCGCGGCCGATGATCTTGCGTTTCGTCTCCGGGTCGGTGACCCCGGACAGCGCGCCGAGGAACACCTCGGCCGCGTCGACCACCTTGAGGTCGACGCCGGTCGCGGCGACGAAGTCCCGCTCGACCTGTTCGGCCTCGCCCTGTCGCAGCAGCCCATGGTCGACGAACACACAGGTCAGTTGGCTCCCGACGGCCCGCTGGACGAGCGCGGCGGCGACGGCCGAGTCGACGCCACCGGAGAGGCCGCAGATGAGGTGCTTGTCGCCCACCTGCTCCTGGACGGTGGCGACCGCGTCGTCGACGATGTTAGCGGGCGTCCAGTCCGGCCGGCAGCCGGCGATGTCGTACAGGAAGTGTTCGAGGACGAGCTGACCGGCCTGGGTGTGCTGCACCTCCGGATGCCACTGCACCCCGGCCAGCCCGCGATCGGTCGCCTCGAAGGCGGCGATCGGAGCTCCCGCACTCGAGGCCAGCGCCGTGAAGCCGGCTGGTGCCGCCGCCACGGCGTCACCGTGGCTCATCCAGACCCGCAACTGCTCGGGGATACCGGCCAACAGCGTTCCCGGCGCCGAGACGGACGCGTCGGTCCGGCCGAATTCGCTCAGGCCGGTGCGGGCGACGTCCCCACCGAGGGCGCGGGCCATCGCCTGGAAGCCGTAGCAGATGCCGAACGCCGGCACCCCCGTCTGGAACAGCTGCGGGTCGACCTGCGGCGCACCCGGGGCGTAGACCGACTGCGGGCCGCCCGACAGGATGATCGCCTTCGGCCGGCGTGCCACGATCTCGGCCACGGTGGCCGTGTGCGGCATGATCTCGGAGTAGACGTGCGCCTCTCGCACGCGGCGGGCGATCAGCTGCGCGTACTGGGCGCCGAAGTCCAGCACGATGACCAGGTCATGGTCGGGTTGGCTCACAGGCCCCTGCTTCCCTCTCGGAAGCCAGAAAGTCTACGGTGAGCGCGGCCGCCGACCGGGTAGTGATTGGATGGGCCTCGGCGATGTCGGGACCAATTGGATCTGCGAAAAAGGAACACCATGGCAGCGGACGTGATGAAGTGGGCATACCGCCCCCTAGGACTGGTGGCCAGCCTCGGCGCAGCCGCTCTGGCCGGTCGATTGGTCAAGGTGCTGTGGCGTCGGGTCCGGCACCAAGACGATCTCCCGACGGCGATGCAGTCGGAGTACAAGATCGGTGAGGTGGTGGCTGCCGCCGCTCTGCAGGCGCTCGTGTTCGGGGTGGTGCAGGCCTTGATCGACCGGCTCGGAGCCCGCGTCTTCGAACGGGTCACCGGGGAGTGGCCGGGCGATTAGCCGGTCCCGCCTCCGACCTAGCCGCTCGCCGATCCGTCACATAAGCGACGACACGCCGTCGAAAGCGCCGAAGATGTGACGGGTCGGCGAAATCAGCCGGGCCGACCGATCCGGCGGAACAGACGCATCGCGACCGTGAAGCCGCGGACGAAGGTCTGCGGCGACAAACCCAGGCTGGGGGCCAGCGGAATTCCGTACTGGGTGGCCACCGACTGCACCTCGGCGAAGCGCTGCAGCCCGGCCGCACCCTGCCGACGCCCGATACCTGAGCTCTTCATCCCGCCCATCGGTGCGTCCAGGCTCCCGAACGTCCCCGCAAAGCCCTCGTTGACGTTGACGGTCCCGCAGCGTAGCCGGGCGGCGACCCGCCTCCCCCGCGCCGGACTGCCGGTCCAGACGCTGGCGTTCAGACCGTACTCGGAGTCGTTGGCCCGGGCGATGGCCTCCTCGTCGTCGCGTACGGGATAGATGCTCACGACCGGCCCGAACGTCTCGTCGGCGTAGCACTGCATCTCGGACGTGACGCCGGTGAGGATGGTCGGCTCGTAGAACAGCGGTCCCAGGTCAGGGCGCAGCCGCCCGCCCGCCAGCACGGTGGCGCCCCGGCGGCGGGCGTCGTCCACGTGCTGCACGACCCGCTCCAACTGGGCCGCGTTCATCAGCCCACCGACCTCGTACGCGTAGTCGGTGGCGTTGCCCAGCCGCAGCGCGCGGGTCTTGGCCACGAACGCCGTCGTGAAGTCCGCGAGCAGCGCTTCGGCGACGTAGAGCCGTTCGGTGGCGACGCAGAGCTGCCCGGCATTGGAGAAGCAGGCGCGCACCGCGCCCGCCGCCGCCGTCTTCACATCCGCGTCGGCGAGGACGAGCAGCGGGTTCTTGCCGCCCAGCTCCAACGAGCAACCGATGAGCTGCTCCGCGCACTGGGCGGCCACGGTCTTGCCGGTTCGGGTCGATCCGGTGAAGCACACGTAGTCGGCGGCCCCGATCACGGCCGGCCCGACGCTGCCACCGTCGCCGTTCACCACCTGGCACAAGTCGGCCGGCAGCCCGCACTCCCGGAGCAATTCCACGGCGGCGAGCGAGCTGAACGGCGTCTGCCGGTCCGGCTTCAGCAGCACGGCGTTACCGGCGGCGATTGCGGCAAGTCCGTCCGAGATCGCCATCGTCAGCGGGTAGTTCCAGGGCGCGATCACCCCGACCAGGCCCTTCGGCACATGATGGCGGTCGACGCGCGTCAGACCGGGCAGCAGGCCGACGCCGCGCCGACTCCGGAGGTGGCGCTCGGATGTGAGCGCGAAGTACCGCGCACTCAGAGCGGCGTGCAGCACCTCCTCCATCGCACTGAGCCGGGCCTTGCCCGCGTCGTACTGGACGAGATCCGCGAACTCGTCCAGCCGGTCCAGGAGCCGGTCGTGGAACCGCAGGAGCACGTCGCCGCGATCGGCGAAGCTCTTTTTCGCCCAAGCCGACTGGACGCGGCGGGCGCGCGCGGCGGCGTGGGTGACGTCGGCGTCGGTGGAGGTCGGCAGATCGAAGGCGACGTCCACCGAGAAGGGCGACTGCCAGCGCTCGGCGGGTCCGGTGGCCACCAGTCCCGCGGCGAGCCGGGTGGCGTCGAACGGCAGCCCGCGCCGCTCCCGGGAACCTGATTCTCCGGCCACGACTTCGGTGCGCATGAAGCCCAGGGTAGGCCCGGCCAGCCGGCAGCCCAGATCAGCGAGTCGGCTCGTTGGAAGGGTCTGGCAGCATGCCGTCATGGACGCGGACGTTCTTGTCATCGGCGGGGGCCTGGCGGGCCTGGTGGCCACCGCCGAACTCGCGGCCGCGGGCCGTTCGGTCATCGTGATCGACTCCGAGCCACTGCAGTCACTGGGCGGCCAGGCGTTCTGGTCGATCGGCGGCCTTTTCCTGGTCAACACCCCGGAGCAGCGGAGGCTACGGATACGGGATTCGGTCGAGCTGGCGCACGCGGACTGGCTCGGGAGTGCCGCCTTCGACCGCAGCGAGGACTACTGGCCGCGCCGGTGGGCCGCCGCCTTCGTCGACTTCGCCGCCGGAGAGCAACAGTCGTGGTTGCGGAGCCTCGGTGTGCGCTGGTTCCCGCTGGTGCAGTGGGCCGAGCGGGGCGGGTACACCGCACCCGGTCACGGCAATTCGGTGCCCCGCTTCCACCTCACCTGGGGCACGGGGCCGGCGCTGGTCGAGCCGTTCAGTCAAGCCGTGTTGAAGTCGCACCGGGTCCGCCTGCGGAACCGGCACAAGGTCACGGCGTTGAGCGCGGCCGACGACGGCGTCCGGGTCCGCGGCGACGTCCTGGCGTTCAGTGACGTCCCCCGAGGCGTCACCAGCCCGACCGAGGTCACCGGCCGCTTCGACTTCTCCGCGCAAGCCGTGGTCATCGCCTCCGGTGGGATCGGGGGCAACTTCGAGCTGGTCCGGCGGAACTGGCCACTGGATTGGGGCGACCCACCCAGCGAACTGATCTCGGGCGTACCCGACTTCGTCGACGGCTCGATGCTCGAGGTGGCCGAGCAGGTCGGGGGGCGCGTCATCAACCCGGACCGCATGTGGCACTACCCCGAGGGCATCGTCAACCACGCCCCCCTGTGGACCCACCACGGCATCCGGATCCTGCCCGGCCCGTCCTCGCTCTGGCTGGACGCCCGCGGCGAGCGGTTCCCGGCGCCGCTGTTCCCGGGGTTCGACGCGCTCGGCGCGCTGCGGCACATCACCGCGAGCGGATTCCCGTACTCGTGGTTCGTCCTCGACGCCGAGACGATGGGCCGGGAGTTCGGGCTTTCCGGGTCGGAGCAGAACGGCGACCTGACCGGCAAGGATCTGGGTCTGCTCGCCGGACGGTTGCGACCGGGACCCACCCCGGAGGTGCAGGCCTTCGCGGACTACGGGGTCGACTTCCTGACCGCCGACACGGTCGCCGAGCTCGCCGCCAAGATGAACCAGCTGGCCGGGGAGCACCTCATCGACGCCGGCGTCCTCCGCTCGATCGTCGAGACAGCGCGACCTGCAGGTGCGCAGCGGCCTCGGCAAGGACCCGCAGGTGGTGGCGATCGCGGCGGCCCGCAGATTCGTCGGCGACCGGCTGATGCGCATCGCGAACCCGCACGAGCTCCTGGACCCGCGTCGTCCGGGCGAGGGGCAGGCCGGGTCGGGCGGTCCCCTGGTCGCCGTACGGCTGCACGTGGTGACCCGCAAGACACTCGGTGGGCTGGAGACCGACCTCGAGGGTCGCGTGCTCCAGGCCGACGGATCTCCGGTCCCGGGGGTATACGCCGTCGGCGAGGCCGCCGGATTCGGGGGTGGCGGTATGCACGGGTACCGCGCCCTCGAAGGCACCTTCCTCGGCGGCTGCCTCTTCACCGGCCGTACGACCGGTCGTGCCCTCGCCGCCACGCTCTAGACCCGGGGCTGTTGGGTCGGCCCGTCGATCGCCAGCCGCCACGTGGCGAAACGCAACAGTCAAGCGCTCAGAGCGCTGCCCCAGCCGCCATGTGGCGCGAAACGTCGATGCACCATCGGCGCTCAGGTACCGGTCGACACCGAACGAGCCAGGGACTGGTGGTGACGCACGACCTCGGCGATGACGAAGGTGAGGAACTTCTCGGCGAACTCGGGGTCCAGCTTCGCCTCGGCGGCCAAGGCTCGGAGGCGGGCGATCTGCTCCGCCTCGCGCTCGGGATCCGCGGGCGGCAGGCCCTGCTCCGCCTTCAGGCGACCGACCTGCTGGGTGATCTTGAACCGCTCGGCCAGCAGATGCACCAGGGCCGCGTCCATGTTGTCGATGCTGCCGCGGAGCCGGGACAGCTCGGCCATCGCGTCGGAATTCATAAGCGGGAGCCTAGTGTGGGCGCGGCGACCCCGGCGAGCGTCGTTAGCGGAGCGCCGGCTCGGTCTGGACGAGCGAAGGAGCAGACACGCTTTCGTCTGCGAGTGAGAGAGGAAGACCGAGTCTTGGGGCGCAGAGCGTGCGCGAGCCGGACTAGCACTGTGACCTTGACCACGCGATTGGCTCACGTTGATCGACCAGACCAGCCTCTCTTTGGTTTGATACCAGTTGAGCAGACCAGTGGTGCATCATGGATGGTCTGCGGCCGCTTCCGCACGCTGCGCAGCGGGTGTTTTGACGTCAAGACACCAAAGACCAGTCCATTGTGGCTTGATACCAGTTGAGCACCGGAAGGGCACGTGGCCGGCGCATCATCTTCCGTTGGGAGAGCCTTAACCGGTCTCGGGGATGTGTTCGTTTGAAGGGCGGCCTAACCCGCCTCTATCGTTGTGCCATCGCATCGGAGACCGGCCGACGAAGGCCGAACACTCGATGCGGACTCATCTAGCTGATGAGAGCCGGCGCCGGACCCTCGGGTTCACAGGCGCTGTGCGAGGGGGTTACCGCCCGACTGAAGCGCGGACCTCCCGTGGCATTGAAGCCGCATCCGTCGGGGCGGACGGCAGGCGTCACCCACGCTGACAGGCACCGATCTTGCCCGGATCGCTGATCCGTGTGGCCTTCGCCTTCCTCGAAGCCTTCCCGACGGTTTCCCCGCAAACACCGAATTGTGGAGAGTACCCATGGCCAGACCGGCCCACGACTATGCACGCGTCGATAAACACGTGCCCGTCACCCGCAGAGCGGAGACGGCCAATCCCTACTCGCCCGTGATGATCTTGATCTCGCTTGATCGCCACCTTGGGCATCCTGTTCTACGCGCAGTTCCTGCTGAACCCGGCCAACCGGGGGGACGCGCTCCCGTACGCGCTGGTCATCATCGCCGAGACGATCCTGATCGCCCACGCCCTGCTGTCCATGTGGACGATCCTGTCCGGCCGGCAGAGCCCGCGGAACTTCGCCTTCCACGAGGCGAAGCGCCTGCTGTTCGACAAGAAGGCGATCGCGGCGCTGGCCTGACCGACCAGCCGCATCTGTGGCCGATCCTGCTGGACGGCCGCGAGGTCACCGTCGACGTCTTCATCACCGTCTACGGCGAGGAGCTCGACAAGATCCGAGGCGACCGCCAAGGCCGCCATGGCGATCAAGGGCAAGCACCGCACCTGGATCCTCGACGACGGTCGCTCCGACGACGTCAAGGCGCTGGCCGACGAGCTCGGCTGCCACTACGTACGACGGCTGTCCAGCAACGGCGCCAAGGCCGGCAACATCAACCACGCGCTGTCGATCGCCAAGGGTGACTTCTTCTGCGTCTTCGACGCCGACTTCGTCCCCAAGCCGGAGTTCCTGGTCGAGACCGTCCCGTTCTTCACCGACGCGCACGTGGCCTTCGTGCAGACCCCGCAGACGTACGGCAACCTGGTCAACCTGGTGTCCCGCGGCGCCGGCTACATGCAGGCGGTCTTCTACAAGTTCGTCCAACCCGGCCGCAACCACTTCAACGCCGCCTTCTGCGTCGGCACGAACGTGATCTACCGCCGGGCGGCCGTCAACGACATCGGCGGCATCTACACCGACTCCAAGTCCGAGGACGTGTGGACCTCGCTGATGCTGCACGAGCGCGGCTGGAAGACGATCTACATCCCCAAGACGCTGGCCGTCGGCGACGCGCCGGAGACCATCGAGGCCTACACCAAGCAGCAGCTGCGGTGGGCCACCGGCGGCTTCGAGATCATGTTCACCCGCAACCCGCTGAGCCCGCGGCGCAAGCTGACCATGGACCAGCGGCTGATGTACCTGGTCACGGCGACCCACTACCTGACCGGTATCGCGCCAGGCACTCTTGCTGATCGTGCCCGTCGCTGGAGATCTTCTTCGACCTCCGGCCGGTGGACCTGCAGATCGACTGGACGACCTGGCTGCTGTTCTACGCGGGCTTCTACCTGCTGCAGATCGTGCTGGCGTTCTACACCCTCGGCTCGTTCCGTTGGGAGGTGCTGATGCTGGCCGCGGTCTCGTTCCCGATCTACATCAGCGCATTGATGCAACGCCTTCTCCGGCAAGGAACAGAAGTGGCACGTGACCGGCAGCACGACGCAAGGCAGCTTCGCCGTTCAACTTCATCATCCCGCAGGTGCTGACGTTCGTGTTCCTGCTGCTCAGCTCGGTGGTGTCCATCTGGCGCGACCTGGGCAACAGCCAGCTCAGCCTGGCCACGGCCTGGAGCGTGACCAACACCTTCATCCTCGGCGCCTTCATGGTCGTGGCCCTCAAGGAGAGCTGGCGGAACAAGCATCCACGCCGAGTCCGTGGCCGACGCTCGGTTGGCCAACCACCTCGACGACGAGTTGCGAGCCGCTCGACCACGGTGATCGTGCCGCCGGCGCTGGAGAACACCCTCGGCGTGCGGCTCGACGCTGACAACGCTCCGAACGAACACGCCCAACGAACCCGAAACCCCGAAAACCGCAACCGAACCCGAAAGGACCGACCCCGTGCCCGTCGGCGCTCGTCGCGCCGCGAACCACGAGGACAAAGAGGTAGCAGCGAAATGACCTGGATCAATCGACTTCGACTCTTCGCAGGACTGCTCGGCGTGATCTTGGTCGTCGCCGTGCTCACCCTGATCTTCAACCAACGCCAGACCCAGACGGCGAGCCTCGACCGCCACCGTCGCCGCCGACACCTACGACGTCGGGGCCGCCTACGGCGGCACCGTCACCAAGCAGTTCGTCAAGGACGGCGACGTGGTGGAGAAGGGCGACAAGCTCTTCACCATCCAGAGCGTCGCCGTTCCAGCAGGACATCGCCAACGGTCTCGAGATGGCCAGCTCCGACGCGTACGACGTCGATCCCAAGACCGGCACGCTGACGTACAAGGCCACGGTGGCCGGGCAGGTCGAACGACCTGCAGGCCAAGCTGGGCAACTCCCTCGGCACCGGTGCTCCGTTCGCCGAGATCTCGGTCGTGGGCTCGCAGTTCGTCGAGGCCAAGTACCTGTTGTCCCCGCGCGACTACGAACGCGTCGAGGAGGGTGCGCCGGTGGCGATCCTGCTGCCGAACAACTCGACCGTGCAACGGCACGGTCTCCACCGTCGAGGTGGCCACCGAGCAGGGGCAGGCCCTGACCGAGGTGCGGGTCGACTCCGAGTCCCTGAAGGAATCGAACCTGGCCACCTTGACCAAGCCCGGAACGCCCGTGGTCGCCACCCTGCAGCTGCGCGACGACGGCCCGCTGTCCGGCGTCACCGACGCGGTGTTCGACTTTCTCCGACAGATCGGACTGAAATGACTTTGCCCTTCAGGGCAGAAACTGTCCGCAAATTGCGCATTCGCAGGCCCCGGTCCCACCCAATTCAGGAAAGTGTCAACAGTTTGCCTAGGAATGGCCGCAGGACCCTCCTGTCCGCCCTGGTCATCGCCCTCGCGGTGGTGATCGGGACGGCCGGGTGCAGCTCCATCACCGGCTCGACCCGACAAGGCCAGAGCACCGGCAACGTTTTCCCGGCTTCCGAGACCGACGCGTTGCTCGCCGACATCACGAAGAAGACGCCGAAGGCAGCTGCCGACCGAGCGGCTGGCCGAGGGTCTCATCCCCCCGACCAACCGCTGGTTCTCCGGCCTCGTCTTCGGTGACGAGCCGCAGCCGGTCTTCCCGCTGCCGTTGAGCTTCGGGCTCACCGACACCGGCTTCTCCTTCGGGCTGCCGACCGTGACGGCCAGCGAGAAGGCCATCGTCGGCGGCTTCAAGCCCGACGTGGCCGTGGAGACCGGCGCGGAGTCGGCCCGCGTCAGCGCGTACGACACGCTGACCGTCACCGTCGACCACCTCGACGGCGCCGGCGAGGTACTGGGCCAGCACCACCATCGCGCAGGGATCACCGTTCGTGCGCTACACCGCCGAGAACGGCGGTGCGATCACCACGGCGCTCCCGTTCGCCCAGAGCGGCGACTTCTGGACGGCGAAGGCCGGGAGACCACGTACGGTCTCGTCGTCACCGACGGCGAGGTGGAGGGCGGCACGATCGAAGCTCGACCAGGGCGGCTCCGCGACGTGGTTCGTGGTGCCCGCCGACGGTGACGCGGCTAAGCTGGCCGAACTGGCCGCCAACCCGGTGACCGCCAGCTCGGTCGGCTACGAGATCGACGGCGAGCAGGTCACCACCAAGCTCGGGTACGAGTCTGACGGCGACACGGCGTTCGCGGCGATGCCGCACCAGTCGGCCAACCTGGCCGGCACGACCTCCGACCTCGGCACGCTACCCGAGCTCGTACGGCACGTTGAAGCTCGTACTCCGGCAACGAGCTGTCGTTCACCTGCTCCGGTGTCCGAACCGACCTCGGCGCTCGACGTCGGCGAGTCTCAGCGGCGCAGACAAGAAGGAACTCGCCGACCAGGTGGCCGCCGACATCGACGGGCACGAAGCCGTTCCCGGCCGACACCTACTTCGGCGGCAAGGCGCTCTACCGCGCCGCCATGCTGCTGCCAGCTGGCCGAACAGCTCGAGCTCGAGGCCCGCCGCGAAGACCATGCGGGACAAGCTGACCGCCGAGCTGACCAAGTGGACCGACCCGCAGGGCTGCGCCGAGCGGGCCGCCTTCTGCTTCGTCTACGACGAGCAGGGCAAGGGGATCGTCGGCCTGACCCCGTCGTTCGGGTCGGATGAGTACAACGACCACCACTTCCACTACGGCTACTTCCTGTACGCGGCGGGCATCCTCGCCGGCTGACGACCCGGCCCTGGCCGAGAAGTTCGCTCCGGTGATGAACCTGCTGGCCGCCGACATCGGCTCCAACGCCGGCAACGGCGCGTTCCCCGACCGACGCGTGTTCGACGCGTACGCCGGTCACTCCTGGGCCTCCGGCACGTCACCGTTCGCCGACGGCAACAACCAGGAGTCCAGCTCCGAGGCGATCACCGCCTGGACCGGTCTGGCGCTGTGGGCGAAGGCCAGCGGCAACGCCGGCCTGGAGACCGAGGCGACCTGGATGCTGTCCAGCGAGGCGCAGTCCGGCCTCGCGTACTGGACGAACTTCGACACCGCCGATCCCGTGTACGAGGGGTACGGGCACCAGATCGTGTCCCTGAACTGGGGCGGCAAGCGTGACTACGCCACGTGGTTCTCCCCCGAGCCGGCGGCCATGCTCGGCATCCTCGTGATCCCGATGAGCCCGGCCTCCACCTACCTGGGTGGCGACGCCGAGCGGATCAAGGCCAACGTGGCGGAGGCCACCGGCGGCAAGTTCGACCAGAAGTTCGGCGACTACCTGCTGATGTACTCCGCCCTGTCCGGGGATGCGGAGCGCAAGGCAGCGTTGGACACGGCGCGCCAGCTCGACGCGAAGTGGATCGACGACGGCAACAGCAAGGCGTACATGTTGGCCTGGCTGATGACCGACAAGTAGGAGCTCGAGTAGAGCGTGGGTGGGCCTGGCTCACCCATGCCTGTCGGGGGTGTCGGTGCACAATCGACAGGAACGGGCAGCGGGTCCGATTCCAGCATCAATGCTGGAGTCGGACCCGCTTCGTCTGCCACTACACACGGGAAACCAGCGCTCTGCATGGAGTATTCACCATGCAGGGCGCTGGTTTCCCATGCATGCATGGGAAACCGGCAACGCAAGCACTCACGTGGCGGATCGGCCGACCTGGACCGTCATCGACGTGCGGGACTGGGAGAGCACTCGCAACGTGACGCCGACTCCGGCGACCTTGACCCCGACGTTCGGGAGGTCGGCACTCCAATAGCTGCGGGTGTCGTCGAACAGCGGCTGCGCCGGGCGGCTCTGGACCAGGCTGGGTTGACCGTCGTTGTGCAGGATGAACGAATCGGCGCGCTGCAGGGAGAACGGCGCGTCGTAGGTCTGGATCCGGCCACGCCACGGGTTCCCGTCCGCGTTCCGCAGCGGCGTTGGATTCGCGTCGATCGGCAGGATGCGGCCGCGCCCCGGGTGCCGCGACGAGTCGTTGTTGCAGTACTGGGTGTCCCAGTAGTTCACCAACATCCCGTCCTGGTACGGGAAGAACTCCGCCTTCTGGGGTCGGGTGAGCTGCCAACCGAGGTTGTACGGTCCAGTCTGCAGGTACTGGTCGTAGGAGACGTAGCTGCGGTAGCTGGCCAGGTAGTAGTGGCCGTAGCTGTCGCTGCCCGAGGTGGCGACGTTGCGGAAGCCGACCGCCTGCCAACCTGCCGCGCCGTTCTCGGCGCCGTCGGCGAAGATCTCCTGTCCACCCGCGGTGATCGCGATGTCGTCCAGCAGGAGTCCCGCCGGGGCGGCCGGATCCTTTCCCTGGATGCAGGCGTTGGTGGCGTAGCGGAAACGCAGGTCGATCGTCTTACCCGCGAAGGCGCCCAGGTCGAAGGTCGCCGGCACCCAGCCGGGACTCTGCCCGGCGATGATGTTCTTCCCACCCGTCGTGATGCTCCCCTTGATCGCCTGGAACCCAAGGGGCTCACTGAGGTCGTCGACCTCCACGTAGGCGGCATCGCACGGATTGGCGCCGCAGTCCTCGATGTTGTAGTTCGCCGCGAAGGTGAGCTGAGCCGCTTCGGCCGGGAGGACCAGGCGCCGGAAGAGTCCGGTGTTCGCGGAATCCCGGGCGCCACTCCACCACTGCCGGCCGCCCTTGGCCGGGGTCGGCAGAGGCGTGGCCACCGTCTTCGGTGGAAGTTCGACGACCAGGGCCTGGCGCTTCGCCGAGTTGTACTCGTGCGGTCCCAGTTCGACGGTTCCCGAGGCGCCGGCGGGGATTGTCTGCTTCCCATAGTCGAGCCAGCCCAGCGCCAACTTGTCCCAGACCCCGAGATCGGCCGGGCGGGTGCCGACGCCCACATCTTCCCGGGCCTTCAACCGGCTCTGGCCCATCAAGGACCACCAGTTCACCGCATTGTCGGTCGGGACGGCGGTGTCGTAGTGATCGGGCAGCCCGAGGTCGTGTCCGTACTCGTGCGCGAAGACCGACAGTCCGGCGTTCTCCGACTGCGTCGTGTAGTCCCCGACCCACAGCCCGGTCGAACCGATCGGCACCCCGCCCATCTCGAACTTCGGAGGCCCGTCGCCAAGCTCCTTGTCGGGGAACACTCGCCAGCGGTGCGACCAGATCGCGTCCTCGCCCTGGTAGCGGTCGCCGTCGGACTGGTCGCCACCGGCGTGCACGATCTGGAAGTGGTCGAGGTAACCGTCGGACTCGTTGAAGTTGCCGTCGCCGTCGTAGTCGTAGCGATCCCAGGCGTCGTAGGACTGCAACGTCGCCTTGATGTCGGCGTCCGTCCGGCCGGCGGCCTTCTGCCCGGCCACCCATTGGTCGAGCGCGTCACGCACGAGGAACCACGTGTTGGCGCAGACGTTCTGCGGCACAGGGGTAGCCGTTGCTGCGCCCGTACCGCGCCTCGTTGAACGGCACCTTCACCCAGTCGGTCACCTCGCCGCTCACCGAGTAGCGCCCCGAGGACTGCCGCTCGTAGTAGCTCTTGAGGGACTGCTCGCCCTCCCCGAAGTAGAGATCGCGGTAGTAGTCGGAGCTGAAGTCGGAACGCCAGACGGACGTGTTGTCGCGCGTCCGGTCGGGTGCCGGGATGGTGTTGTGCCGCGGTCCGTCGAACGTGGCCGGGCCGGGGGTCTGGGGATCGGTGTCGGTGTCGGGGTACCGCGGGTCGCGCTCGTCGCCGAACTCGACCAGGATCACGAAGATCTTGTCGGTCTTCTCCCGGCGACAGCTCGACGTACTGGTCGACAGCCGTCCCTCGTTCAGCCTGACCCTGCCGTGCCGACCGAAGTTGCTCCGGACGTAACGGAACATCCTGTTTTCCCAGCTTCACGACCCGGGATCCGTTCTTGGATGTTGCCTTTCGTTCCCCGCTGAGCACTTCCTGCAGGGCCAGGTCTCGCATCGCGCGCCGATCGGCCTCCAACGGATTGGGCAGGTCGTCGACGACCTCGGGGCCGCCCGTCGGAGCCTGCTCCGCGAGCGGTCCACCCTCCCCGCGAGCGGTGACCGGAGGCGGCGAGGGATCGGCGGCAGCCACCGTCGCTGTCGAACCGACACCAAGAAGAACGACCAGCACGAGCGCCAGAATCCGGGCGGAACGGCGTTGCATCGATGACCTCCAAGGACCGCCGATCATCGAGCGCTCCAGCGGCACCATACGTGCTGGATCGGGTGGCCGCCACCGATTCTGAAGAATCGGTATCGACGATCTCAGCATGGGTCTGGCCCGCCTCCGTCACGCGGAAGCGGGCCAGTCCCACCGGCCTACCCGATGGTCAGCGCTGCGCGGCAGCCTGTGGCGCTGCCGGCGGCTTGTAGCCGAGCCGAACCCTCATCGAGGTCGTGCCCTGCTCGAGGACCCGTATCGTCACGCCGGCATTGGGCACCTTGACGCCCACGTGCACTCCGGCGCTCTCCAGCCGCTCGTCGAAGTAGTCCCGGCTGTCGTCGAACAGCGGCTGAGCGGCCTGGCCCCGGACGTAGCTGGCGCGTCCGCTCGAGTGCAGCGTGAACGAGTCGGAGCGCTGCAGTGAGAACGGCGCGTCGTAGACCTGGATCCGGCCACGCCACGGCCCCGGCGTCAGCTTGTAGATCGGCGCCGGATTGGCGTCGATCGGCAGGATCTCACCACCACCGGGATGCTCGGAGGTGTTGTTGTCCGAGTAGGACGTATCCCAGTAGTTGATCAACAGGCCGTTCTGGTACGGGAAGAACTCCACCTTGTCCGGCTGGGTCGGGGCGAACCCGAAGTTGTACGGACCCGTTCGCAGGTACCGGTCGTACGAGACGTAGGACCGGTAGCTCGCGAGGTAGTAGTGATCGGCCAGGTAGCTGCTCGTGTTCCCGACGATGGCGAACTGGACCGGGGTCCATCCGTTGTTGCCGCTCTCGGCGCCGTCGGCGAACACCGTCGTCGCGCCGGCCGTGAGCTTGATGTCGTCGACGAACAGCCCCGAGACGCGATCAGGATCTTGACCCTGCACCGCACCGTCGGTCGTGTAGCGGAACCGAAGTCCGACCGTCTGGCCGGCGTACGCGGACATGTCGAAGGTGGCCAGATCCCAATCGGCGCTCACACCGTCGATTCCGTTGCCCTTCGGCGGTCTTCGTGATGTTGCCGGCGATCGGCGTCCACCCCGTCCCGGGGTTGACCTCCACGTAGGCGTAGTCGCACGGGTCGGCATCGCAGTCCTCGATGTTGTAGTTGGCCTGGAAGCTCAGCTGCGAACTCCCGGCCGGCACACTCACCTGACGCGTCAGCGTGGCGTTGTAGTCGTCACCCGCTCCGCTCTACCACTGCTTGGTGCCCGCGAAGGGCGGGACCAGCGGTACCGTCACCGTCTTCTGCGGCAGGACGACCACGACGGCCTGAGGCTTGCGCGAGTTGTACTCGTGCGGACCCAGCTCGAGAGTCTCGGTGTTGCCCGCTGCCCGGATCTCGTAGTCCAGCCAGCCGAGCTGCAGCTTCTCCCAGGCCCCGAGGTCGGCCGCTCGGGTGCCGATGCCGACGTCGTTGCGGGCGTTGGCCCGGCTCTGAGCCATCAGGCTCCACCAGCTCGACCCCGTTGTCGCCGCCGCCAGCGGTGTCGTAGAGGTCGGGCAGGCCGAGGTCGTGCCCGTACTCGTGGGCGAAGACCGAACGCCCGCCGTTCTCGGGCTGGATGGTGTAGTCAGCCGACCCAGAGCCCGGTGGTGCCGATCTGGGTCCCGCCCATCGGGTTGTTCGCGCGGGCCGGTGGTTCCGATCGCCGTTGGAAGTAGGCGTACCAGCGGTGCGACCAGATGGCGTCCTCACCCTGGTACGGATCGCCGTCGGCCTGGTCACCACCGGAGTGCACGACCTGGAAGTGATCGATGTAGCCGTCCTTCTCCGGAAGTTGCCGTCGCCGTCGTAGTCGTAGCGGTCCTGCTGATCGAACGTGGCGAGCATGGTCGCGATCTGCGCATCCGTCTGGCCGTTGGCCTTTCGGTCGGCGATCCACTGGTTCACCCCGTCGCGCAGCAGGTCCCAGGTCGTGGAGCACACGTTGGAGGCGACACACGTTGGGATCGTCGCCGTTGGCGTCGGTCGGGTCGTCGTCCGAACGGCCGTAGCGGGCCTCGTTGTAGTGGACCTTCACCCAGTCGGTGACCATCCCGTCCACGGAGTACCGGCCCGACGACTGCCTCTCGTAGTACTGCTTGAGCGACTGCGCTCCCGCGGTCTCGCCGAAGTAGAGATCCCGGTAGTAGTCGGCGTTGTAGTCGGCCTGCCAGATGGTGGAGTTGTCGACCGCCCGGTTCGGTTGCGGGATGGCGTTGTGCAACGGGCCGTCGAAGACGATCGGACCAGCGGTGGTGGGATCGGTGTCCCGGTCGGGGAATCGCGGGTCGCGCTCGGTACCGAACTCCGCCAGCACCACGAAGATCTGGTCCGTGTCTCTCGCGCGACAGCTCCACGTACTGGTCGACCATCCGCCGGGCCACCCGTTGCCCGGCCCGGACCTTGGCCTGCTCGGCACGGGTCAGCGGCGCCTGCTGCTTGCCGACCTTGACCACGTCCGCCCCGTTGATGCGCTGGACCTTGCGCTCCCCGTTCAGCACCAGCTTGAGCGCCTCCTCGCGCAGCGCGCGGCGCTTCTCCTCCTGCGGGTTGGGCAGCTCGTCCGCCGTTGGAGAGCTGTCCACCGACTTCGTTGCTACCGGCGGAAGCTTGCCTCCGTCGGGAGGATTGGGGTCGGCCGTCGCCACCTGGGCGCTTCCGATCAGGAGACCGGCCGACAGAGATACTGCCAGCCCGCGGACGAAGAGACGTTGCATCGACAGACCTCCAGGGGAAACCGGCAAGACGGGGGCGCCGGTAGTGAGGTGTTCCTCGGGCACCCTAAATACAGATGCGTGGCGAGAGCAAGAGAAAGTCAAAGCCGTACGGGCAGACGCAACAAATAGCCGTCTGATATCAAGCGAGCCGGGCAGGAAGTCCGTCGTGGATCGGCTCAGCCGACGACGACCTCGACCCGCTGGAACTCCTTGATCTCGGTGTAGCCGGTGGTGGCCAGCGCCTTGCGCAGCGCCCCGACCAGATTCATGGTGCCGTCGGCGACGGTCGAGGGTCCGAGCAGGATCTGCTCCAGCGAGCCGACCACGTCGAGTTGGACCCGTTCGCCCCGCGGCAGGTGGGAGTGCCAGGCCTCCGGTCCCCAGTGGAAGCCGCCGCCGGGTGCCTCCACCGCCTTGGCCAGCGGCGATCCGACCATCACGGCGTCCGCGCCGCAGGCGATCGCCTTGGCGATGTCGCCGGAGCGTCCGACCGAGCCGTCGGCGATGACGTGGACGTAGCGCCCGCCGGACTCGTCCAGGTAGTCGCGCCGCGCCGCCGCCACGTCGGACACGGCGGAGGCCATCGGTACGGCCACCCCGAGGACACTGCGGGTCGTGTGCGCCGCTCCCCCGCCGAACCCCACCAGCACCCCGGCCGCTCCGGTCCGCATCAGGTGCAGGGCGGCCTGATAGGTCGCGCAACCGCCGACGATGACGGGCACGTCGAGGGCGTAGATGAACTGCTTCAGGTTGAGGGGCTCGGCTTCGGAGGAGACGTGCTCGGCCGAGACGGTGGTGCCCCGGATGACGAAGAAGTCCACCTGGGCATCGACCACCGCGCCGGCGAAGGCCTGGGTGTTCTGCGGCGACAGCGCGCCGGCGGCCGGGACGCCGGCCTCCCGGATCTGGGCGATCCGCTTGCCGATCAGTTCGACCTTGATCGGCTCGGCGTAGATCTGCTGCATCCGCCGGGTCACCTGCAGCGGATCGGTGATCTCGATCAGCTCCTGCAGCAGCGGCAGCGGATCCTCATAGCGGGTCCAGAGGCCCTCGAGGTTGAGGACCCCGAGCCCGCCGAAGCGACCGATCTGGATCGCCGTCTCCGGGCGACATGACCGAGTCCATCGGGGCGGCGATCAGCGGAAAGGCGAAGGAGTACGCGTCGATGCGCCAGCTGAGATTGACCTCCTCCTCGCCACGGGTCCGCCGGGACGGGACGATGGCGATGTCGTCGAACGCGAACGCCTGCAGGGCCCGCTTGGAGCGCCCGATCTCGAACATGGAGTAATTGAGTCCTTTCGCAGGGCCTCGCGCTTGCTTGACTCTCGCAGTCTCGAGCGTCGGGTAGGCCGCGCCCTCGTCCGCTCTGGACGACGAGGGAGTCGACACGCTTTTCCGTCGACGATCGAGGAGGAAGAGCGGACGGGCTGGGCGCGGCCGGGCGCGAGAGGCTAGCCAGAATAGTTGGGCGCTTCGACGGTCATCTGGATGTCGTGGGGGTGGGACTCCTTGAGGCCCGCGGAGGTGATCCGGACGAAGCCGCCCGCGCTCGTGCAGCTCGGGGATGGTGGCGGCGCCGGTGTAGAACATCGACTGCCGCAGACCGCCGACCAGTTGGTAGGCCACCGCCGCCAGCGGACCCCGGAACGGGACCTGACCCTCGATGCCTTCGGCGATCAGGTTGGAGTCGGCGGTGACGTCGCCCTGGAAGTAGCGGTCCTTGGAGTAGGAGGCGCTCCGGCCGCGGCTGGCCATGGCGCCCAGCGAGCCCATCCCGCGGTAGGTCTTGAACTGCTTGCCGTTGAGGAAGATCAACTCACCCGGACTCTCCTCGCAGCCGGCCAGCAGCGAGCCCGAGCATCACCGTGTCGGCGCCGGCCACCAGGGCCTTGGCGATGTCGCCGGAGTACTGCAGCCCGCCGTCGCCGATCAGCGGCACGCCGGCCGGCCGGCAGGCGCGGGCGGCGTTGTGGATGGCGGTCACCTGCGGTACGCCGACGCCGGCCACCACCCGCGTCGTGCAGATCGAGCCCGGGCCGACACCGACCTTGACGCCGTCGACGCCGGCCTCGACCAGCGCCTGCGCGCCCTCGTAGGTGGCGACGTTGCCGGCCACCACATCCACGTCGGCGGCGCTCCGTTCGGCCTTGAGCCGGCGGACCATGTCCAAGCACGCCGGACGAGTGACCGTGCGCGGTGTCGACGACGAGCAGGTCGACGCCCTCCTCGATCAGCGCCATGGCCCGCTTCCAGGAGTCGCCGAAGAAGCCGACCGCGGCGCCGACCCGGAGCCGGCCCTGATCGTCCTTGGAGGCGTCGGGGTACTGGTCGGACTTCACGAAGTCCTTGAGCGTGATCAGCCCCTTGAGCCGGCCCAGTTCGTCGACCAGCGGCAGCTTCTCGATCTTGTGCCGGGCGAGCAGCGCCATCGCGTCGGCGCCGGAGATGCCGACCGGACCGGTGATCAGGGGCATCTTCGTCATCACGTCGCCGACCAGTCGGCTGGGATCGCTCTCGAACCGCATGTCCCGGTTGGTGACGATGCCGAGCAGCTTCAGGTCGCGATCGACCACCGGGACGCCGGAGATCCGGTAGCGCCCGCACATGGCGTCGGCCTCACCGATCGTGGCGTCCGGGCGAGATGGTGATGGGCTCGTCCACCATGCCGGCCTCGGACCGCTTGACCATGTCCACCTGGTGCGCCTGGTCCTCGATCGAGAGGTTCCGGTGGATGACGCCCAGGCCGCCCTGGCGCGCGATGGCCACCGCCATCCGCGCTTCGGTCACGGTGTCCATCGGCGATGAGATCAACGGCACCCGTACCGAGATCCGCTTGGACACCCGTGACGACGGTGTCGACCTCGGACGGGATCACGTCGCTCTGGCCGGGCTGCAGCAGGACGTCGTCGAAGGTCAGGCCGAGCGTGGCGAACGGCTGCGGGACGCCGGTAGCACTGAGATCACCGAGAGGCTGCGACCTGATTCCGACACTGGCGAAATCCTTTGCTCCAGTTCGTGAAAAGACCAGCCTAGTGGTCTGCGCAGGGTCCCGCGTGCCGCTGAGGCCGACATCTGGCGAGCCGCCGTAGGTCGGGCAGACGCGAACAACAGGGCCCCTCTCGAAGCGAGAGGGGCCCTTCGTCGTGCGTCGGATCGTCGGAAGGCGAGGTCAGTGCGAGTGACCGTGACCGGCCGGCTGCGCCTCTTCCTCTGGCTTCTCGACCACCAGGGTCTCGGTGGTGAGCAGCAGCGAGGCGATCGAGGCGGCGTTGGCGAGCGCGGAACGCGTCACCTTCACCGGGTCGATGACGCCGTCCTTGATCAGGTCGCCGTACATCGCCGGTGGCGGCGTTGTAGCCGTTGCCCGGACCGAGCTCGACCACCTTGGAGGTGACCACGTAGCCCGGCTCGCCACCGTTCTCGGCGATCCAGCGCAGCGGCTCGACGACGGCCTTCTTGACGATGGCCACCCCGATCCGCTCGTCGCCGGTGAGGCCCAGCCCGTCGGAGAGCACCGAGCCGGCGTGGACCAGGGCGGAACCGCCGCCGGCCACGATGCCCTCTTCGATCGCGGCGCGCGTCGCGGAGACGGCGTCCTCGATCCGGTGCTTCTTCTCCTTGAGCTCGACCTCGGTGGCCGCGCCGACCTTGATCACGCAGACGCCGCCGGCCAGCTTGGCCACGCGCTCCTGCAGCTTCTCCCGATCCCAGTCGGAATCGGTCCGCTCGATCTCGGCCTGCAGCTGGGTGACCCGAGCCTTGACCTGGTCGCCCTCACCGGCGCCGTCGACGATGGTGGTGTTGTCCTTCGTCACCACGATCCGACGGGCCCGACCGAGCACCTCGAGACCGACCTGGTCGAGCTTCAGCCCGACCTCCGGGGCCACCACGGTGGCGCCGGTGAGGATCGCGATGTCCTCGAGCATGGCCTTGCGCCGGTCACCGAAGGCGGGAGCCTTGACGCCCACCGAGGTGAAGGTGCCCCGGATCTTGTTGACGACCAGGGTGCTGAGCGCCTCGCCGTCGACGTCCTCGGCCACCACGAACAGGGTGCCCGAGGCGCCGATGACCTTCTCCAGCAGCGGCAGCAGATCGGTCATCGAGCTGATCTTGCCGGAGTTGATGAGGATGTACGGGTTGTCCAGCACCGCCTCCATCCGCTCCGGGTCGGTCACGAAGTACGGCGACAGGTAGCCCTTGTCGAACTGCATGCCCTCGGTGAACTCCAGCTCGGTGCCGAAGGTCTGCGACTCGTCGACGGTGATCACACCGTCCTTGCCGACCTTGTCGAACGCCTCGGCGATCAACCGGCCGATCTCCTCGTCGCGCGCCGAGATGGTGGCCACGTGGGCCATGTCCTCGGTGGTCTCCACGTCGCGAGCGTCCTCGCGGAGCTTCTCCTCGACGGCGGCCACGGCGGCGTCGATGCCCCGCTTGAGGGCGATCGGGTTGGCGCCGGAGGCGACGGCCTTGAGGCCCTCGTGCACCAGGGCCTGGGCCAGCACCGTCGCGGTGGTGGTCCCGTCACCGGCCACGTCGTTGGTCTTGGTGGCCACCTCCTTGGCCAGCTGGGCGCCGAGGTTCTCGTACGGGTCGTCGAGCTCGACGTCGCGGGCCACGGTGACGCCATCGTTGGTGATGGTCGGCGCACCCCACTTCTTGTCCAGCACGACGTAACGGCCCTTCGGGCCGAGGGTGACCTTCACGGTGTTGGCGAGGGCGTCGACGCCACGCTCGAGCGAGCGGCGCGCCTCCTCGTCGAACTGAAGGATCTTTGCCATGTAAGCGAGTCCCCTTACTTGTTGACGACGGCCAGGATGTCGCGGGCGTTGAGCAGCAACAGCTCCTTGCCGTCGTACTTCACTTCGGTGCCGCCGTACTTGCTGAAGATGACGACGTCACCCTCGTTGACGTCCAGCGGGACGCGGTTGCCGTTGTCGTCGATGCGACCCGGGCCGGTGGCGAGCACCTTGCCCTCCTGCGGCTTCTCCTTGGCGGTGTCCGGAATCACCAGACCGGACGCGGTGGTCTGCTCGCCTTCGAGCGGCTGAACGAGGATGCGATCCTCGAGCGGCTTGATCGTGACTGCCACGTTCAAACCCCTTTCACGGTTAAGAATGGGTGTCGGGTCATCACCGGGCGTCGTCGCGGGTGCCGCCCGAGTGAGTTGGCACACTCACGGCGGAGAGTGCCAAACCGACATTAGCACTCGTGTGGAGTGAGTGCCAGCACCAGGCGTCAGCACCGCACGCGTCGAGGCCGGTCAGCGCGTCCAGCCGGCGCGCGCGCGGCTTGATCTCGTAGCCCGGGTAGCATCTGCTTGGTGTACGGGCGCGTAGACGAAGCTGGCCGACGGTGCCGGCCGAGGTGTTGATCTCGACGATCCGGGTCGGGTTGGTCACCTGGTCGTGCATGGTCAGCAGGAAGCGTGATGGATGCGGTTCCCGCTGCACGCCGACGTCTTGGCGGTACGCCGGCAGTGCCGGTGTGCCCGGAGAACATCATCTTGATGTTCGGATGACGCTTGACCAGGTTGTCGTACAGGTACTGCGGGCTGGTTTCGCCGTAGTCAGACCTCTGGTAGATGGTGCCGTTACCCATCAGGTACGAATGGGTGGCGATCATGACGTTGTGGCGAGGGTGCAGCTCTCACGACCGAATTGGCCCAGGCCACCACGCGTCTTGCGTGGCCAGAGCTCGAGATTGATCATCATCCACTGCAGGCCACCGGCCGAGAACGTGTGGAAGGTGTTGTCGATCTTGCCGGCCTCGAACTGTCCGGTCGTGGCGTCGATGCCCTGATTGAGGTACCGATTCGACGTCGCTCGTGTCCCGAACCAGGATGTGGGTTCTGGCGTGGTCGGCGGCGCTGCCGCCGACGCCGACGGCCGCGGTGTCGTGATTGCCGAGCGTGACCGAGAACGGGATCTTGCCCACCAGCCGCCCCAAGGCCGTCCTGGCCCGCACGTACTGCTCGTGATCACGGAGTATCCCAGTCGACGACGTCGCCGGTGTGGGTGACGAAGCGGAGGTCGAGCGCGCGACTTGTTGGCCACCAGCCAACTCGGTGCGGCGGGCGAACCGCGTGTCTCCGTTGCTCGCAGCACCTCGCGCTGGGTGTCCGGGATCACGGCGAGGTGAAGGTCGACGCGGCGCCGGACTTCCCGAGGTAGAACCTCGATGGTCTCCTTCGTCCACCCGGCGGCCCGTCAGCGCCTGCGTCTCTGCGCCGTGCCGGCCACGAACCGATAGCATGCCGCGCGGATGGCGATAGCTCCAGACGGGGGTCAGGCAGCTGGCGGAACTGACGTGCCGGCGTAGAAGGCGACGCCATGGTCGACGTAGCCGAGCGATCGCGGACCGCGCGCGATCTCGGCCGCATTCAGGCTGTAGAAGTAGTTCTCGTTCTGCGCGCGGTAGAGGCGGTGGACGCCGGCGATCGATGCTGCCTGCCTTGGCCGCTCGCGGTCCGGGTCGCCGAGCCGATTCGGGCGCTGCAAACCCTCGAGACCTGGAAGGTCGCCGCGCTCGCCGCGATCGCGGAGAGTGCCTGACG
Source organism: uncultured Actinomycetota bacterium (assembly GCA_963789345.1). Classification (GTDB taxonomy): domain Bacteria; phylum Actinomycetota; class Actinomycetes; order Propionibacteriales; family Propionibacteriaceae; genus Microlunatus. The sequence goes on from CAWBKR010000011.1 coordinate 78,727, forward strand.
CCGCCGTCGCCGGATTCACCTGGTCGTAGACCTTGGTGGTGAAGGCACCGCAACTCGGGGCAGCTACGGCGGCCGGAGGGCTCGCCGATTGATTGCCGATCACAAGCAACAGCCCGACGAACATCACCGAGAGTCGTCGGACGTGCCGGAGTCTGGGGGAACTCAGCATGCACGCCTCCGCCGTAAGCGCACTTGGGGGTGCTCCGGAGAACTATATGCCGCTCGTAAGAATTAGGACAGCGACACAGCCGTCAAGTTTCGCCCGCCGAGTCTCGACGGACGACCAACGCGAGCGGACGATCGACGCCGCGCGTGAGGACCACTGTCGCGCTGCGTTCGCCCCGCAGTTTGAGTCGACGGCGCAGTGGCGCCGGATCCAGACCGAGGCCCCGAGTCTTGATCTCCAGTACGCCGACCTCGTTCCGGGCCGCCCAGCTTCGTAGCTCCCGCTCCCGGTATCCGAAGCTGTCGATGATCGCGAAGCGGGTGGCGAACGGGGTGTCGACCGGGCGATCACCGGTCAGGTAGGCCAGGTCGGGGTGGATCGGGCCGGCGTCGAGGAGGCCGGCCAGGGTAGAGATCCCCCGGCAGCGAATGACCGCGCCGAGCGGCTCGTAGAGGTAGGCGCCGAGGCGGTCCCGGACGGGCGGCAGGTCGGTGGCGGACGCGACGAGCCGATGGGGTGGCTCCGACGCCACCAGCGCCGACCACTCACCGAGCTTCGCCGCGGAGCCGGACCACAGGCCGACCTCGACGGTGTCGCCGCCCGAACTCACCCACTCGGCCTCGACGTCGGCCGGGATGAGGGCGTGCGGCAGCCCCGGGCCCAGCTTGACGCCGGCCGGCTGGGCGCCGCTGAGCAGTTCCGCGACGAAGGACCAGGCCGGACTGAGATCATCCACCCGCCAGGAGCGGCCGCGCTCGGTGCGCCGCGCGGGATCGCAGAAGACGCCGGTCCCGGAGTCGGCCAACACCGGCCACAGCTCCTCGGCCGTCCCGGCGAGAACCCGCACCGGGGCGGCGACCCCGAGGGAGCGCAGGTTCGCGGCGGCCACCTCCGCCGTCAGCGGGTCGCTGTCCACCGCGACCACCTCGAGACCGGCGCGGACGAAGGCCATCGCGTCGGTGCCGATGCCACAACCGAGGTCGACCACGCGGCGTACGCCGGTGGCCAGCATCCGGTCGGCGTGGTGGGCGGCGATCGCGGGTCGGCTGGCCTGCTCGAGTCCGTCGCGGGTGAAGAAGAGCTGCGCGGCGGCCGAGCCGAACTTCGTCATCGCCTTCCGGCGCAGCACCACCTGGGTGACGGCCGCCGCGGCGAGGGTCGGTCCGAAAAGCTTCCGGAGCCGTACCGAGGCCGCCAGCGACTCCGGCTCGGTCTCGGCGGCAGCCGCCGCCAGGGCCTCTTCCGTCAGACCCAGCGGAAGCATCGGCTCAGAGCAGGATCCGGCTGACCGAGCAGCGTCGAGTCGGCGCTCGACGTCGAGGCTGGACGGTCGGCCGCCCCGGACCACGACCTCGGCGCCGAGGGCGGCGATCATCGCGCCGTTGTCGGTGCACAGTGCAGGGCGGTGGGATGCGCAGCGCCACCCCGCGGCGGCCGAGCGCTCGGCCAGCAGGTCGCGCAGGCGACGGTTGGCCGCCACGCCACCGCCGATGAGCAGGTCGGTGGCTCCGGTGGCCGCGCAGGCGTCCATCGCCTTGGTCGACGAGCACGTCGCAGACCGCCTCCTGGAAGCTGGCCGCCACGTCGTCGATCGGCAGGTCCGCCTCCTCCGCGGCGCGGTCTCCGCCACATCTCGACCCATCGGGCCACGGCGGTCTTCAGGCCGGAGAACGAGAAGTCGAATCGGTGTCGCGTCCAGATCCTTCGGCGCGGTCAGGCCGCGCGGAAAGCGGATCGCGCGCCGGATCGCCGCCGGCCGCGGCCGCGTCGATGTGCGGACCGCCGGGATAGGGCAGGCCCAGCAGCCGGGCCACCTTGTCGTACGCCTCACCGGCGGCGTCGTCGATGGTGCCGCCCAGCTCGGTGATCTCGGTCGCCACGTCGGTGATCTCGAGCAGCGAGGTGTGACCACCCGAGACCAGCAGACCGACACACGGTGTCGGGCAGCGGCCCGTGCTCGAGCAGGTCGACCGCGACGTGCCCGGCCAGGTGGTTGACCGCGTACAGCGGCTTGTCCAGCGCCAGCGCCAGCGCCTTGGCGGCCGCCAGCCCGACCACCAGCGCACCCATCAGACCAGGTCCGGCGGTCACCGCGATCCCGTCCAGCTCGGTCAGGTCGATGTCGGCGGTGGCGCAGGCTCGGTGCAGCGTCGGCAGCATCGCCTCCAGGTGGGCCCGGCTGGCCACCTCCGGCACCACACCGCCGAACCGGACGTGCTCGGCGACGCTGCTGGCCACCTCGTTGGCCAGCAGGGTGGTCCCGCGGACGACTCCGACGCCGGTCTCGTCGCAGGAGGACTCGATGCCGAGGATCAGCGGGCCGCTCACCGGTCACGACGAGCGTCCAGTTCGCGAGGTCCCAGAACTTGAGGATCAGGGCGTGCCGGCCGGGGCCGTAGTAGTTCTCCCGGGCCGCCAGCTGCTCGAAACCGAGGCGCTGATAGAGCGCGATGGCCGGCTCGTTGTGGTAGTCGACCTCCAGCAGCACCGAGCGCGCCCCGTGGTGACGGACCGCGTGCAGGCCGGCCTCGACCAGCCGGGTGCCGACGCCGGTTCGCCGGTGACTGGGCGCGACCACCAGCCGGTGCAGGTCGGCCACGCGATCAGACGGTCTGCAGCGCGATCACGCCGACCGGGACGTGGGCCCGGGCGATCAGCACCGTCCGCCCCTCGCCGAGCAGCTCGCCGCTCCAGCTCCGTTCGCTCCACTGCTCGGTCGGCGCCGAAACCCGTACGCTCCAAGGCTCAGGATCGCGTCCAGATCGGAGCGCCGCGCGGGCAGGATGCTGATCAGGTTCGGATCACTCATGAGCGGACCCGCCGGCCGGTCGGACCGCAGCACCGACTTGCGCCGACCGGGCTCGGCGGCGTCGGGGCGCCGTAGGTAGAGCGGCTGGCTCCCCGCGCTCGGAAGGCCCGGACCCGAGACGGCCAGGCACGCCGGATCGAGGGAGCGCGGACCCGGCACGACCTCGCAGCGCGTCGGGATAGATCTCGGACGGCGGGCCCGACGGTCGGCAACCGCGGCACGTCGGCCGGGCCGGAGACGTACGGACCGTCGAGCGCGACGGCCGTCGTCGCCGTACCGCGCCCAGTAGACCTCGCGGCGTCGGGCGTCGCTGGCGACCACGAACTCGCCGCCGCCACCGTCCTCGCTCGGGTTCGTCGGATCTGCATGGGATATATCCCGTGCAGATGCTACGAACCCGAGCGACGTGGCTCAGGGGTCGGCGGCGGACGTACTGGGCGGCGATCACGTCCAGGCTGCAGACCCCGTGCAGCTCGGCCCCGATGACCTCGGCCAGGATCCGCGCCGTCACCACACCCACCCGGAGGCCGGTGAAGGGCCCGGGGCCCAGCCCGACGACGATCCGGTCGAGCTCGACGACCCGGACGCCGCGCCTCGCGGCAGACCCGGCCGATCAGGGGGGTGAGTTGCTCGACGTGCGCCATCCGGTCGGCGATCACGGCGCCGCCGATGGACCGGCGCCCACGGGCCAGGCCGACGGTGACCACCATGGCGGTGTCGAGCGCCGAGGACGAGCGGTTGATCCGCAGCGCGGACCGGACTCAGGCAACGGCGAGCTCCCGCAGTGCGCCGAGCTCGGCTTCCTGTCCAGCGGTCGCCGATGCCGCGGAGCAGGACCGTACGGTGCTCGTCGGCGCGGCGTCGCCGTCGCATGGTCGGCCGGCTGCGACGAGGCGACGGCCGACCGCCGGATGTCGATCTCGAGCCGGGAATCGGTCAGTCCTTCGGCGAGCCCGGTTCCCCACTCGACGACGGTGACCGCGGTCGGCAGCGGATTCGTCCAGCCCGAGGTCGTCCAGCTCCGTCGGCACTGGACAGCCGGTAGGCGTCGACGTGGACCAGCGGCGGTCCGCCGGTCCGCGAGCGATGGATGCGCGACGAGGACGAAGGTCGGCGAGATCACGGGTCCTTCACTGCCCAGTCCGGTGCCGATGCCCTGGGTCAGGGTCGTCTTGCCGGCGCCGAGGTCCCCGGCGGCGATGACCAGGTCACCCGGGCGCAACCGGCCGGCGAGCCGGGCGCCGAGCTCCTGCATCGCCCGCGCCGTCGGCACGTCGACCGCGACCGGCAGCGCATGACCGAGGATCACGCCGTGTCTCGACCGCGCGCTGCACTCCGTACCCTCGATGCGACCAGAAGGTGATCAGCTCGGCGAACTCCTCGCGGGCGAACAGCTCGACCCGGACGTAGCCGAGTTCGGCGGCGTAGTCCTGGGCGGCGGCGACCATGGTCGAGGCGATGCCGTGTCGCTGGAAGTCCGGATGGACCGAGACCCGGGTGAAGGTCGCGAGCCCGGGCTCGGCCGGATTGATCAGCAGAGCGCCCGGCGGGCCGGCCGTCGACCTCGGCGTAGATGCCTGCACCATTCGCCAGCGCCGCACGTACGGTCTCCGGGGTCTCGGCGCTGGCGGTCGACGGCGGGTCGAGCGGCAGGCCGGGCACCGAAGGCGGCGTGGATGACCTCGACCATGCCGGGAGCGTCCGCTGCGGACGCCACCGACACCACCAGGTCCGAGACGGAGATGTTCACCAGCGGCAATCGTATCGGCGCGGTCCCGCCGGTCCCGACCCTTGCGAGCTATCGAGCTCGGGCGCGGGGGCGGTGCGACCCGTTACGCGGCCGGCGCCGAGCCCCGTTCTCCCGTACGGACGCGGGCGGAGCGATCAACCGATCGAACTCGGTTCGCCGGACGGCCGGGCATGAGGCCCGCCCGCGGACCGATCTCGTCCAGCCACTGTTGGTCGCGCCGGCCCGGCACGGTACGGGCCGGCACACCGGCCTGGGTCAACAACCGGCGCACGTCGCGGCGTTGCGGAGGGAGCACCAGGGTCAGGACCTGGCCGACGGCGCCGGCCCGGGCCGTCCGGCCGGCGCGGTGCAGATACTCCTTGGGACCGTTCGGCGGATCGGCCTGCAGGACCAGACTCGACGCCGTCCACGTGGATGCCGCGCGCGGCGACGTCGGTGGCCACCAGGACGGGAAGGCGGCCGTCCTTGAAGGCGGCGAGGATACGCGCGCGAGCACCCTGGGTCAGTCCGCCGTGCAGGGCCCCGGCCAGCACGCCCGCATCCCGCAACTGGTCGGCCACCCGATCGGCGCCGCGCTGGGTCCGGACGAAAACGATCGTGCGCTCGGCACGAGCGGCGAGCTCGGCGGTCAGCCCGACCTTGTCGGTGGGCGCGACCTCGACGAGACGATGGTCCATCGTGGTGACACTGGCCTGGTCGGGATCGACGCGGTGGGTGATCGGGTCGACGAGATGATCACGCACCAGGCGGTCGACGGCCCGATCCAAGGTGGCGGAGAACAGCAAGCGCTGACCACCGACCGGTACCGCGCGGAGGATCTGGGTCACCGCCGGCAGGAAGCCGAGATCGGCCATGTGGTCGGCCTCGTCCAGGACGGTGATCTCGACGCGGCCGAGATCGGCAACCCCCTGTTCCATCAGGTCGATCAGCCGACCCGGGGTGGCCACCACGATGTCGGTGCCGGTCGCGAAGGCGCGGATCTGCGGGCCGTAGGACATGCCGCCGGTCACGAGGGCCACCCGCAGGCCCTGGGCGCGAGCGAGCGGAGCGAGGACATCGGCGACCTGCAGCGCCAGCTCGCGGGTGGGAACGAGCACGACCCCGCGAGGTTGGGTCGACGACCGTGCCCCCGCGGTCAGCCGGACGATCATCGGCAGCCCGAAGGCCAGGGTCTTGCCCGAACCCGTACGGGCCCGGCCGAGGACGTCACGACCGCTCAGCGCGTCGGGGATCGTCTCCGCCTGGATCGGGAAGGGCGTCGTGATGCCCGCGGCGCCGAGGTTCTCCACGAGCGTGGCGGGAAGGCCCAGGGCGGCGAAGCCGCCGTCGAGCCGAGTTGTCGGAGGCGCAGGAGGCGTCGCGACCGCCGCCGGTTCCGCCCAGATCATCTGGTCGGCCGACGACTCCTGGACCGGGCGGGCGTCGCGGCGCGCCGGGCGCGAAGAGCGACCCGCGCTGCGGCGCGGCGGACGACCCCGTTCGGACCGTTCGTCGGCGGACCAGCGGCGCTTGCGCGAACCGTCGTTGCGGGTGTTCTCTCTGTCGGTGTACTTGGCACGCCTCGACGGGCGCGCAGGGGTGACTGTGGATCCGGAGATCGACATGCTTCTTGAACTCACTTCTGGCCGCGGCTGCGGCAGTCTGGTAGGCAGGTCGATCGGCCAGAAGGTGTCAACGGGTCCGGAGAGACTTGCCTCGGCGCCGTCGTCGGCGCGCGGTGGCCCGACGACACAGCGCCGCCGGGGAAGATCAAGTCTACGTGATCATCGCTGCCAAACCGAACGCACCGGCGAGCGTGCCAGGATCCGCCCCTAGGCGCACCCCTACGTCGCCACTTGCACCCTCACATGAGGGTGCAAGTGGGGACGTAAGGGTGCGCCTAGGGGGTGGGTTGGGCGAGCTTGAGTCGGACGCGGGCGATGAGCGCTTCGAGCACCTCGTTGTACGCGCCGGCGTGCTCGATGATCCCCATGTGCCCGCAATCGGCGAGCCGCCGTACGTCGGCGTCGGGCAGCGCGTCGATGATCCGGTCCGTGTGGTGCACGGGGGTGATGGTGTCGTCCTCGCCACCGATCACCGCGGTCTCCACCCGGCGCAGCACGTCGAAGGCCTCGTATTCGTCGAGCTCGGCGAAGGCGGGATAGAAATCGGCCACCACCTCCAGCGGCGTCTGGCTGAGCATCTGGCTCATGAACTCGACGTAACTCGGCGGGACGTCGGATCCGAAGGAGCCTCGCTTGGTCGCCACGAAGCTCAGATCGGAGCCGGCCGTGCGGGTGTTGTGCACGAGTTCAGGAATCCGGTTCAAGGCGGCCATGGTCGGCGGCGCCAAGCGCGAGAACACCCGGCCCGGCAGACCGCGGATCGGTGAGTAGTCGGCCATCTCCCCCGCCGCGGTGGCGAACAGCGCCACACCGCGGATGCGGGTGCCGAACAAGTCGGGTCGGGTCAGGGCGAGACGCATGATCGTCATGCCGCCCATCGAGTGGCCGGCCAGCACGACGGGACCGTCGCCCACCACCTCGTCCAGCACCTGCAGGAGATCGTCGGACAACACCGCGATCCGGCATTTCTCCGGTGCCGAGCGCCCCGACCGGCCATGGGACCGCTGGTCGTACAGCACCTGCCGGATGCGGCCGCGGAAGTGCTTGCGTTGGAAGTGCCAGCAATCCATGTTCAGCGCGTAGCCGTGGACGAGCACGAGGGTGAGATCAGATCCTTCGACAAGCTCGGGCGCGACCCATCGATCTCGTCGACCTCGGTGTGCAGCACCACGCCGTCGGGGGTGGTGACCATCGGCCCGTCGGAACGCAGCCCGAAGAAGTCCTCCGTCGGTCCCGGGTCCGCTGGGCGGAGCTTCTTGGTGACCACCCGGCGCTCGAGCTCCATGCCCAGGGCGACGCCCCCGGCGGCCAACGCGGCGATGCTGGCGAACAGACCGAGGCTCTGGGCGGCCTTCGGGGGCGCCATCAGCGAGGCGCTCCGTTCGACGGCGTGTCGAGCACCCGATCCGCGCCGAGAAAGACCCGCTGGACGCGCGACCCGATGCCGGTGACGATCTCGTGCCCGATGGTCTCGGCCCACCCCGCCCAGTCGGCCACGGTCGGCTCTCCCTCCCGGCCGGGACCGAAGATCACCACCTCGTCGCCAACGGAGACGTCGCGGTCGCCCAGGTCGACCACGAACTGGTCCATGCAGATCCGGCCCCGGATCGGCACCCGCCGACCGGCCACCGACACCTCAGCCCGACCGGAGGCGATCCGGGGGACCCCGTCGGCGTATCCCAACGGGACAAGGCCGAGCCGTGTCGGTTGCTCGGCACGCCAGGTCAGCCCGTACGAGACGCCGGTGCCGGTGTCGACCTCCTTCACGTTCACCAGTTGCGCGCGGAGCCGCATGACCTGGCGCAGCGGAGCCCCGGCGGCCGCGATCACCTCCGGTCCCGGATCGACGCCGTACGCGGCTACGCCCACCCGGACCAGATCGCGGTGGGTCTCCGGTAGCAGCAGCCCCGCGGCCGAGTTGGCCACGTGCCGCAGCTCCGGGGACAGCCCGGCGTCCTCGGCGATCTTGATCGCCGCGTCGAAGGCCGTCAGTTGCTGTTCGACCGACGGTGCACCGAACTCGTCGGCCGACGCCAGGTGGGACCAGAGTCCGATCACCCGGATCGCGCCGGCCTGCTCGGCCTCGGCGGCCAGCGCGCACACCTCGGGCCACGACTCGGCGGTGGCACCGTTGCGCGACATGCCGGTGTCGATCTTGAGATGGACCCGGGCCACCCGCTCCGCGGTCCCGGCGGCCATCACGAGCCGGGCGATCTGCTCGGGCAGGTGTGCCGTGGCGTCGACGTCGGCCGCCACCAGTGGCGCCAGGTCGGTGTCGGGACCGTAGAGCCAGAACAAGAGCCGGCCGACGTCGCCGGCCTCCCGGAGGGCCAAAGCCTCGTCCGGCGTGGCCACCCCGAGCCAGTCGACGCCGGCGAACCGCGCCGTCCGCGCGCAGGCCACCAGGCCGTGCCCGTACGCGTCGGCCTTGACGGCGAACATCAGCTGCGCCGGGGTCACGAGATCACGGAAGTACCGGAGGTTCTCGGCCAGTGCGCCGAGGTCGATCTCGGCCGACGCGGTCGCCGGATCGATCATGACTCGTGCCCTGAGCCCGTCGAACGGTGCTCGGCGGTCAGCCGGCCGATCAGCTCGGCGGTGTGCCCGATCAACTCCTGGGGCGGTACCGGACCGGGCAGGTCGGCGGCGGTCATGGCTTGGATCGAGGCCGCGCGTACGCCGGCGGCGACCGTGGAGTGACCGGCGGCCAGGAGCGCCGCGCACAAGCCGCCGAGCGTGTCCCCGGAGCCGGCCTGTCCGGTCCACGCCGGGCCGGGAACCGCCACGTGCACGGCGCCACCGGGGCGATGGACCAGCTGAGTGGCGCCCTTGAGGAGCACGGTCGCTCCGGTCTGCCCGGCCGCTGCCCGGACGGCGCCGACCGGGTCATCGGTGACCGCCTGCCGGTCGCGGTCGAGCAGCCGGGCCAGCTCGCCGGCGTGGGGGGTCAGGAGCACCTGGTCGGGATCGAGTTCGGCGGGCAGGTGGCGCAGGCCGTCGGCGTCGACCACCAGGAACACCCCGCTCTCGACGAGCGCCTCGATCCGATCGCGGCCGTCGGCCCGGTCGCCCCAGCCCGACCCGAGCACCCAGGACTGCACCCGCCCCTCGCCGAACACCACGTTGGGCAGCTCGTTGGGCGACGATCTCCGCGGCCCGGTCGGGCCCGTTGAAGCGGACCATCCCGGCTCCGCCGTGGACCGCGCCGAAGGTCGACAGCACCGCTGCTCCGGGGTAGCGGTCGGATCCGGTGTCGACCCCGACCACGCCCCGGGCGTACTTGTCGTCGGTCGGTCCGGGTACCGGCCAGCCCGCGACCACGTCCGCCGGTTCCCAGGCCCGGAGGTCTCCTTCGGTGCCGGCAAGGTCCAGTCCGATGTCGACCACCTCGACCCGGCCGCATCGTGAACGGGCCGGCTCGATGAGGTGACAGGGCTTCAGGGATCCGAAGGTGATCGTGCGTTCCGCGCGGAAGGCGGCGGCCGGGACGGCGCCGGTGTCGGCCGCAACACCGGAGGGCAGGTCCACGGCGATCACCGGGACGTTCCCGACGCCGAGCCGGCCTTCCCAGTCGGCCAGGGCGTCGGGCAGGCCGGGTCGCCCGCCGATGCCGAGCACGCCGTCCAGCAGGACGTCGCTGCCGACGACGTCGTCGCTGGTCAGGTCGGTCAGATCGATCAGCCGGCCGCCGGCGGCCCGCAGCGCGGCCAGGCCACCCGCATGGGGCTCGCCCAGGCACCGGACGGCCAGGACCGCGGAGCCGCGTACCGCCAGCCGAGCCCCGGCGAAGAGCGCGTCGCCGCCGTTGTTGCCGGGGCCGACCAAGATCAGCACCCGCGTCCCGTACACGCGGTTCCGGGTCTCGGTGAGGAACCGGGCGACGTGGACGGCGAGGCCGTGGGCCGCCCGTTGCATCAAGGCGTCGTCGCCGACCTCGGCCATGGCCGCCGCCTCCAGTCGACGGGTCTCCGCGACCGAGTACGCGTACCGCATCAGGCCTCGCACACCACCACGGCCGAGGCGATGCCGGCGTCGTGGGACAGCGACACGTGGATCTGGGCGATGCTCAGGGCCGACGCGCGCTCCGCCACCGTCCCGGTGACCTTGAAGGACGGCCTGCCGTTCGCGTCCGTGAGGACCTCGGCGTCGTGCCACGACATCCCGCTCGGAGCGCCGAGGGCCTTGGCGAGGGCCTCCTTGGCCGCGAACCTCGCGGCCTGCGACGCGATCGGCCGCTGCGCCTCGGCCGGTGTGAACAGGCGCTGCACCAGACCCGGTTGTCGCTCGATCGACTCGGCGAAGCGCCGGACGTCGCAGACGTCGATCCCGACTCCGACGATCATGGGACTTCCCGACGTGTTCTGAGCCGCAAGATCACTCGACCGTGACGGACTTGGCCAGGTTGCGCGGCTGATCGACGTCGTGACCGCGCTGTGTGGCGAGCTCGCAGGCGAACACCTGCAACGGAATGGTGGCGAGCAGCGGCTGCAGGAGGGTCGAGACACTCGGCAATTTGATCAAGACGTCGGCGTGGGGCACGATCTCGTCGTCGTCGGCCTCGGCCAGCACGATCGTCCGCGCTCCCCGGGCGCGGATCTCGGCGATGTTGGACATCACCTTCTCGTGCAGCAGGTCCCGACCGCGCGGCGGCATGATCACGAAGACCGGCAGACCCTCCTCGATCAAGGCGATCGGTCCGTGCTTCAACTCTCCGGCGGCGAAACCTTCAGCGTGGATGTAGGCCAGTTCCTTGAGCTTCAACGCTCCCTCGAGGGCGACCGGGTAGCCGACGTGGCGGCCGAGGAACAACACCGACGGCTCGTCGACGAAGTCCGACGCCAGCTGGAGCACGGGATCGATGTCGGCCAACAGCGTCTCCATGGCGGCCGGCAGCCGGTCCAATTCCCCCAGCACCGTGGCGATCTCGTCGGAGAACTTCGTCCCTCGCACCTGGGCGAGGTAGAGACCGAGCAGGTAGCAGGCCACCAGCTGGGTGAGGAATCCCTTGGTGGACGCGACGCCGATTTCCGGCCCGGCGTGGGTGTAGATGACGGCGTCGGACTCGCGCGGGATCGTGGCGCCGTTGGTGTTGCAGATGGCCAGCACTCGCGCCTTCTGCTCCCGCGCGTGCCGGATGGCCATCAGCGTGTCGGCGGTCTCCCCCGACTGGGAGATGGAGACCACCAGGGTCGTCGGACCGACGATCGGGTCCCGGTAGCGGAACTCGCTCGCCAGTTCCACCTCACAGGGCACCCGGGTCCAGTGCTCGATCGCGTACTTGGCGACCATGCCCGCGTAGAAGGAGGTGCCGCAGGCGATGACGATGATCTTGTCCACGGCCCGCAGCTCGGCCTCGGTGATCCGGATCTCGTCCAGGGTCAGCCGGTTCTCGGCGTCGTGCCGGCCCAGCAGCGTGTCGGCGACGGCCTTGGGTTGTTCGTAGATCTCCTTGCGCATGAACCAGTCGAAGCCGCCCTTCTCGGCGGCGGACAGGTCCCAGTCCACGTGGAACGGGCGCACCTCGGCCTCGGTGCCGTCGAAGCCGGTGACGCTCACGCCGTCGCGGGTGATCACCACGACCTGATCTTGACCCAGTTCGATCGCCTCGCGGGTGTGCTCGATGAACGCCGCGACGTCGGAGGCGACGAAGTTCTCGCCCTCCCCCACGCCCACGACCAGCGGGGAGTTCCGACGGGCTGCGACGACCGACCCCGGATCCTGGGCGTCCGCGGCGACCAGGGTGAACGCACCGTCGAGCCGGCCGCAGACGGTCCGCATCGCCGTCGCGAGATCGGATCCCTCGGTCAGTTCCCGACCGAGCAGATGCGCGACGATCTCGGTGTCGGTGTCGGACAGCAGCTGCGTCCCGGCGGCCTCGAGCTCCGATCGCAGGAGCCGGTAGTTCTCGATGATGCCGTTGTGCACGAGCGCGACGCGGCCGTCGGCGGACCGGTGCGGGTGAGCGTTGCGGTCCGTCGGACCACCGTGGGTCGCCCAGCGGGTGTGCCCGATGCCGAGGTGGGCGGCCGGGAGCGGCTCGTCGGCCAGGACCTTCTCGAGATTGGCCAGCTTGCCCGCCTTCTTGGCGATCGCCAGGCCGCCCTCCGTCGACGGTTCGCCACCTTCGGCAACCACGGCGACACCCGCGGAGTCGTACCCCCGGTACTCCAGTCGGCGCAGTCCGCTCACCACGACGTCCACGGCGGCCTTGGGGCCGACGTACCCGACGATTCCGCACATGCGGGCCACCCTACTTCGTCGGCACCCGCCGAGGGCCTCATTCGACAGAGCCGTCGGCCGCGTCGAGGGCTCCATTACATTGAGCCGCATGCCGCCCCCTGCGCAGCTCCTCGAACCGTACGTGGAGCGCAGCCGGGCCGACTGGGCGGCGCTAGCCGAATCGGCGCCACTGTCCCTCGACGCGGCGACTCTGGATCGCCTGCGCGGACTCAGCGATCCGACCAGCCTCACCGACGTCCGCGAGGTGTACCTGCCCCTGGCGCACCTGCTGACCCGCTACGTCGTGTTCAGCGGTGAGCTGCACAGCTCCACCGATCAGTTCCTCCAGATGTCGACCGGTCGGACTCCGTTCGTCATCGGCATCGCCGGCTCGGTGGCCGTCGGGAAGTCGACGACGGCCCGGTTGCTCCGCGAGCTGCTCGCGGGCTACGCGGAGCATCCCCGGGTCGCCCTGGTCACCACGGACGGATTCCTGTTCCCGAACGCCGAACTCGCTCGACGCGGAATCATGCACCGCAAGGGCTTTCCCGAGTCCTACGATCGCGCGGCCCTGCTGCAGTTCGTCATGGAGATCAAATCCGGTCGCCCCGAGGTCTCGGCTCCCCTGTACAGCCATCTGAGCTACGACATCGTGCCGGACGAGCGGATCGTCGTGTCCCGTCCGGACATCTTGATCATCGAGGGCCTCAACGTGCTGCAACCGGCCCGGCCCCGCACCGACGGCACCACCGGCCTCGCGGTGAGCGACTTCTTCGACTTCTCCGTCTACGTCGACGCGGAGGCCGCGGACATTCGCCGGTGGTACGTCAACCGCTTTCTCTCGCTGCGCGACACGGCGTTCCGGGACCCCCGCTCCTACTTCACCCGGTACGCCGATCTCGACGTCCACGCCGCCGTCCAGCAGGCGGAAACCCTCTGGGACACCATCAACGGGCCGAATCTGGTTGCCAACATCTTGCCCACCCGCGGCCGGGCGACGGCCATCCTGCGCAAGGATCCCGATCACCGGGTCGAATGGGTGCGGATCCGCAAGGTGTGAGTGGGAGGAGTGACGCCCGGGTCGCGAGACACCTGAGGCCATGGATCCGTCGGCCGCAATAATCCCAGGGGAGATTTGTGCGGCATGTATCACGGCCCGTACGAACCACTCCTTACCCCCGAGTCCGCTCACCCGAGGCCCAGCACCGTTGCGCACTGGACCAGCTCGATGCGGGGCGGACTCGCGCAACGACAACGTCGTCGCTGGACTGTGTGAGCCTGCCGTGGGGGGAGGCTCACGGAGGTCTCGGGGGCCGGACTTGGGGGAGATCCGGAGCGACATCGGGGGGAGTAGTTCGCAGGGCACCAGGACTGGTCACTGATGGTTGGTGGCCCCTGGTGCCCTGCGGCATCCCGGGGTCGAATCGACTCACGTTGCGCCGATGAGCCGGGTCGCGACTCAGTCCCCGATTACTCTCCGATCATGAGCACGAACTACTCCTCGTCGTCGGCCCCGTCCTCGGCCTCCTCGTCCCCGTTGTCCACGATCCGGATCAGCGCCGGCACCGCCGTCAAGCTCGGTTTCTTCGGGGCGCTGGGCGCCACGTTGTTCTCGTTGATCTTGACCGCGATCGGGGTCGCGGTGGCGGTGATCTTGGCCTTGCTCGGCTACAGCCTGGCCAGTCTCATCCCGCCGCGCTGACGACGACGCGCCTACCGGCGGTCGACCGGCCGACTTCCAAACGGTCTACAGGGCCAGCGAGGTCTTGACCACGTGCGCCAACCGCTGGGCCACCTCGTTGGCGTGCTCCAACGTGCCGGCCTCGACCATGACCCGGACCAGCGACTCCGTGCCGGAGGGTCGCAGCAGAACGCGTCCGCTGTCCCCGAGTTCGTCTTTGGCTTCCGAGACCGCCGCCGCGAGCCGAGGGTCGCTGTCGGCTCGCGACTTGTCGACGCCGGGGACGTTCACCAGCACCTGCGGCATCCGCGTCATCACGGCGGCCAGCTCGGCCAGCGTGCGGCCGGTCGCGGCGATCCGATTCATGAGGTGCAGGCCGGTGAGTACCCCGTCGCCCGTGCTGGCGTGATCCAACAACACGACGTGCCCGGACTGCTCACCGCCGAGCGAGAAGTTCGCGGCGCGCATGGCCTCGAGCACGTAGCGGTCGCCCACCTTGGTCTGCAGGACCTCGATGCCCGCGGCGCTCATGGCGTGGAAGAACCCCAGGTTGCTCATCACCGTCGCCACCACGGTGCCGGCGCGAAGTTGGCCCGTTTCCTGCATGGCGACGGCGAGAATGGCAAGGATCTGATCACCGTCGACGGTCCGGCCGCTCGCATCGACGGCCAGACAACGATCGGCGTCGCCGTCCAGGGCGATTCCCAGGTCGGCTCCGTACTCGATGACCGCGGCCCGCAGATCGTCCATGTGCGTCGAGCCGCAGTTCTCGTTGATGTTGATGCCGTCGGGCTCGGCGTGGATCCGAATGACCTTCGCACCCTGGACCTCGAACGCGGCCGGAGCGGTGAGGTGGGCGGCACCGTTGGCACAGTCGACGACCACCGTGAGCCCCTCGAGGCTCACGGGCCGGGGAAGACTCGCGACCAGGTGCGCCACGTAGTTCTCGATCAGCGATTGGTCGTCGTGGACCCGGCCCACACCGGCGCCGGTCGGACGGGCCCACGTCTCGCGCATCCGGTGCTCGATCGCGTCTTCGACGGCATCGTCGAGCTTCGTGCCACCCCGGGCGAAGAACTTGATCCCGTTGTCCGGCATCGGGTTGTGGCTGGCCGAGAGCATCACGCCCAGATCGGCTTTGGTCGACGCCGTCAAGAACGCCACCCCGGGCGTGGGCACCACGCCGAGCCGGATGACGTCGACGCCGGCGCTGGCCAAACCGGCCACCACGGCGGACTCGAGGAACTCACCCGACGCCCGCGGATCGCGACCCACCACGGCGACCGGCCGCCGACCGTCGAACGCTCCGGATTCGCCGAGGACGTGCGCGGCGGCCACAGAGAGATCCAGGGCGAGTTCAGCGGTCAGGGCCTCGTTGGCGATGCCTCGTACGCCGTCGGTGCCGAACAGGCGACCCACTTCTCCGCCCAGCCCGTCTGTCGCGACGTCTCAGCGCTTGCTGTACTGCGGCGCCTTGCGGGCCTTCTTGAGACCGGCCTTCTTGCGCTCCTTGATCCGCGCGTCGCGGGTGAGCAGACCGGCCTTCTTCAGGGCCGGCCGACTGGCCTCGGCGTCGACGAAGTTGAGGGCCCGAGCGACACCCAGGCGCAGCGCGCCGGCCTGGCCGGTCACTCCCCCGCCGTGGATCCGCGCGATCACGTCGTACGAGCCCGCGACCGCCGCCGCCGAGAAGGGCTCGGACACGATCTGCTGGTGCACCTTGTTGGGGAAGTAGTCGTCGAGGGGTCGGCCGTTGATGGTCCACTGGCCGCTGCCCGGCACGATCCGGACCCGGGCGACCGCCTCCTTGCGGCGGCCCGTGGCTCCCGCCGGTGCCACGACCGCCGGCCGGCTCGTCGATCCGGGTCCCGCCGCGGCGGCCTCGGAACGATAGGCGATCTCGCGGTCGTCCTCGATGAACGGTGCGACCTCGTCGGGGACGGTTTCGGTCGGAGCTTCAGTCACTGCTGGTTGTTCCTGTTTCTCTACTGGGCGATCTGGGTGATCTCGTACGGCTGCGGCTTCTGCGCACTGTGCGGATGCTCGGCTCCGGCGTACACCTTGAGCTTCTTGATCGTCTTACGACTCAGCTTGTTCTTGGGCAACATGCCCCAGACGGCCAGCTCGACGACCTTCCGCGGGTCGCGGTCCAGCAGCTCTCCGGCCGGGATCGACTTCAGCCCGCCCGGCCGCCCGGAGTGCCGGTGGTACATCTTGTCGTCCCGCTTCTTGCCGCCGAGAGCGATCTTGGAGGCGTTGACGACGACCACGAAGTCACCGCCGTCGACGTGCGGCGCGTACGTGGGCTTGTGCTTCCCCCGCAACAGCGTCGCCGCGGTCACCGCAAGCCGGCCGAGCACGACGTCGTCGGCGTCGATGACATGCCAGGTGCGGCTGATGTCACCCGGCTTGGGGCTGTACGTAGACACGCTTGCGACCATCTTTCTGAAATCTGGTACGGAGTCGTCGCGGGCGCAGGCCAAGCAAAGCCGCGCGAGCGCAACAGCGACCAAAGATACCCGCACCGCAAGCGGCCGGTCAAAAGGAGCCGGAGAATCATCGGCGAGCGGGTGTCAGAGAGACGGACAACACAGCGAATCCCTCTGTTCGCCCGCGACTACGCCCGCGTAGGTTGTCGCCATGACAGATCTGTCCACCGCTGGCTCTGCCCCGGTCGAGGCGTCGCACGATGAAGCGCGCGCCGAATCGCTCACCGTGCGCGACAACCGGACCGGCCAGGAGTACGAGCTTGCCATCACCGACGGTACGATCCGGGCCGCCGATCTGAAACAGATCACCGCGGGCGACGACGACCCCGGACTGGCGACCTACGACCCCGGATTCGTGAACACGGCGTCGTGCCGGAGTTCCATCACCTTCATCGACGGCGACGTCGGCATCCTGGAGTATCGCGGCTATCCGATCGAGCAGCTCGCCGAGCACTCCACGTTCCTCGAGGTGTCCTATCTCCTGCTCAACGGCGAGCTGCCGACCAAGGATCAGCTGGACGCGTGGGTCTACGACGTCACCATCCACACGTTCCTGCACGAGAACCTGAAGCAGTTCATCGAGGGCTTCCGCTACGACGCACACCCGATGGGCATGCTGATGGCCTCGGTGAGCGCCCTCTCCACCTTCTACCCGGACGCCAGCCGCATCTCGGACTCGGAGGCCCGTTCGCTCCAGATCACCCGCCTCATCGCCAAGATGCCGACGTTGGGGGCTTTCGCCTTCCGCCACCAGCAGGGCAAGCCGTACGTCTACCCGGACAACGAGTTGTCGTACACGGCGAACTTCCTGGCGATGTTGTTCAAGATGAGCGAACCGAACTACGGGGCCGACGAGCGACTGGTCAAGGCGCTGGAGGTGCTGTTCATCCTGCACGCCGACCACGAGCAGAACTGCTCGACCAACGCGGTGCGCTCGGTGGGCTCGTCCCAGGTGGATCCCTACTCGGCGGTCGCCGCGGGCGTCGGCGCTCTCTACGGCCCGCTGCACGGTGGCGCCAACGAGGCCGTGCTGCGCATGTTGAAGCGGATCAAGACCACGGACAACATCCCCGGCTTCATCGACGGCGTGAAGAACGGCAAAGAGAAGCTGATGGGCTTCGGCCACCGGGTGTACAAGAACTACGATCCCCGGGCCAAGATCATCAAGAAGGCCTGCGACGACGTCTTCGAGGTCACCGGGACCAACCCGCTGCTCAACATCGCCCAGGAACTGGAGAAGATCGCGCTGGAGGACGAGTACTTCGTCAAGCGCAAGCTCTACCCGAACGTGGACTTCTACTCCGGCCTCATCTACGAGGCGCTGCAGTTCCCGCCGGAGATGTTCACCGTGCTTTTCGCCATCGGGCGGACCCCCGGCTGGCTGGCGCAGTGGTCGGAACTGGTGCAGGACAA
Source organism: uncultured Actinomycetota bacterium (assembly GCA_963789345.1). Classification (GTDB taxonomy): domain Bacteria; phylum Actinomycetota; class Actinomycetes; order Propionibacteriales; family Propionibacteriaceae; genus Microlunatus. The sequence continues at coordinate 96,858 of CAWBKR010000011.1, forward strand.
GGAGCAGAAGATCGCCCGGCCCAAGCAGGTCTACACCGGCATCCGCACCCGGGACTTCGTGCCGATGGACCAGCGGTAGGCCCCCCCCGCATTCCGCCGACCCGTCACATCTTCGGCGGTTTCGTCGGCGTGTCGCTGCGCAAGTGACGGGTGGGCACAGGCGATTGGGTCGCAGCGGCTGCTGATTCGCGCGATCCCGCCACCGAGATCGGTATCGCCGACCCTTCCACCGCCTCTCTCCTTCGAGCGCGTGACCACGCGTCGAGGGAGGGGCGGAGCCGTGAGCCTGGTGCTGGCCGTGCTGTCGTCCGCGCTGCTCGGTGGGGCCGATTTCGCCGGCGGTCTGGCGGCCAAGCGGATGCGCGCCGTCGCCGTCGTGATCTGGACGAACGTCGCCGGACTCTGCGCCGCTGTGTCGGCAGTCGTGTTCCTCCTCCCGGGGCAGCCCGGCGCGGCCGATCTCGGCTGGGGTGTGCTGGCCGGACTGTCCGGCAGCCTCGGAGCCGTCCTGCTCTACCGCGCGTTGGCCCTCGGCGCGATGGTGCTGGCGGCTCCGGTGGCCGCCGTCTCGGCCGCGCTCCTGCCGGTGGCGATCGGCCTGGGCGCGGGCGAGCGGCTCAGTGCGCTGTCGATGGCCGGCGTCGTCGTGGCGGCCGTCGCCCTGGCGTTGATCTCGCGCCGACCCGGAGATCGCACCCAACCCGTGGCGCCGGCCGCCGTGATCATCGCACTCGCGGTAGGAGCCGGGCTGAGCTTCGGAACGTTCATGGTCTGCCTGTCCAACACGACCACCGCATCGGGTCTGTGGCCACTCGTCTTCGCCCGACTCGCCTCGCTCGGGGTGCTGGCTGGTGTGGCCGTTCGACGGCGGGTGCCGATGCGGACGGCGACACCACAGCTGCGGATCTGTGGGCTCGCCGGGCTGCTCGACATGGCGTCCTGCGTCCTCTACCTCCTGGCCGTTCGGGAGGGAAGCCTGGCCGTGGTCGGCCTGCTCGCCTCCCTGGCGCCGGTGAGCACGGTCGTCCTCGCCCGCGTCCTGCTGAAGGAGCGCACCCATCTGTGGCAGCGGGTCGGCGCCGGGCTGGCGATCGGGAGCGTGCTGCTCCTCGCCCTGAGCTGAGTCAGCGCGCCCGCTGGACCCGCCGCTCGTCCCACACCGGCTCGTCGCTCTCGTACACCTCGCCGTCGGCCCCGAAGACGAGGAACCGGTCGAACCCGCGGGCGAACCACCGGTCGTGGGTGACGGCCAGCACCGTCCCCGCGTACGCGTCGAGGCCGTGCTCCAAGGCCTCGGCCGACTCGATGTCGAGGTTGTCGGTCGGCTCGTCCAGGAGCAACAACGTGGCACCGGACAACTCGAGCAGGAGGATCTGGAAGCGAGCCTGCTGGCCCCCGGAGAGCGTCTCGAATCGCTGCTCGGCAGCGTGAGCCAACTCGTAGCGGTCCAGCTTGCGGGAAGCTTCCTCCCGGCCCATGCCCGCCCGGTGTTCGTCGCCGCGATGCAAGATCTCCAGCAGCGTCCGGCCGAACAACTCGGGATGGTGGTGGGTCTGGGCGAACCAGCCCGGCCGGACCCGCGCCCCGAGCTTCGCCCGTCCGGAGTGCGCGACCGGTGGGATGTCGAGGGCCTCCACCGGCTCGTGTTCGGCGTCGGGATGGGAGCCACCGCGCGCCAGCAACCGCAGGAAGTGTGATTTCCCGGAGCCGTTGGAACCCAACACGGCCACCCGATCACCGAACCAGATCTCCGAGTCGAACGGCCGCATCAGTCCGGTCAGCTCCAGATTCTCCACGACGATGGCCCGTTTGCCCGTCCGCCCGCCGGCGAGCCGCATGGACACCTTCTGCTCCAGCGGGACGGCCTGCGGCGGTCCGACGTCGAGGAATTTGGCGAGCCGGGTCTTGGCCGCCTGGTAGCGGCTGGCCAGGCCGTCGTTGTAGGCCGCTTTGATCTTGTACATCAAGACCAGTGCCTTGAGCTTGGCGTGCTCCTCGTCCCACCGGCGTCGGAGCTCCTCGAAGCGGGCGAAGCGTTCCCGGCGGGCCTCGGCGAAGGTGGCGAAGCCGCCGCCGTGCATCCAGACGGTGTTGCCGGCGGCGCCGAGTTCCACCGCCGCGATGGAGGTGGCCGTCTGGGCCAGCAGCTCCCGATCGTGGCTGACGAGCAGCACGGTCTTGGGCGTGCGTTTGAGCTGGTTCTCCAGCCAGCGCTTGGCCGGGACGTCGAGGTAGTTGTCCGGTTCGTCCAGCAGCAGCACGTCGTCCGGCCCACGGAGCAGCATCTCGAGCGCCAGACGCTTCTGCTCCCCGCCCGAGAGCGTGTTCACCGGACGCCACTTGGCCCGCTCGTACGAAATCCCGATCGCCGCGACACAGCACGCGTCGAAGGTGACCTCGGCGTCGTAACCGCCGGCGTCCGCGTAGTCGGCGAGCGCCTGCGCGTATGCCAGCTGGTTCGGTTCGGAGTCGTCCTCCATCAAGCTGAGCTCCAGCCGGTCGACGTCGGCGACCGCGCCGCGCAGCCGGGGCGAGCCGAGGGAGAACAGCAGGTCGCGGACCGTCGAGGAGTCCCGGATGCTGCCGATGAACTGCCGCATCACGCCGAGGCCGCCGCTACGGCTGATCGAGCCGCTGGTCGGTGACAGATCACCGGCGATGATCTTCAGCAGCGTGGTCTTGCCGGAACCGTTGGGCCCGACCAGCGCCACCACGGCCCCCTCGCCGACCCGGAACGAGACCTCGTCGAGCAGGACGCGACCGTCCGGCAGGTCGAAACTGACCGCGGAGAGGTCGATGTGGCCCATAGCCGACCATCGTAGGAACTTCAGGAGGTTACGGCACACCCATTGTTCGGCCCCCTTGTTCGACCCGCGGGAAGGCGGCTGAGGCCAAGCTTGGGTGAGTGAGCCGGGTCCGGGTATGAACCCGTGGACAACCGCCGGCAAGGAGTCGCTATCGACGTGCAAGCAGGAACCCGGATCGCCCCTCTGGCGTTGGTCGCGGGCGGCTCGCGGGGGCTCGGCCTGTTGATCGCCCGGGAGCTGGGCGACCTCGGCCACCGCATCGTGATCTGTGCCCGGGACGGTGACGAACTGCACCGGGCCGCCGAACAGTTGCGGGGGCGCGGGCACACGGTGCGCGCCGAAGTCTGCGACGTTTCCGACGCCGAACAGGTCGATGACCTGGTCGAGCGGGTCGAGCGCGCGGACGGCCCGATCGAGGTGCTGGTCTGCGTGGCCGGCGTCATCCAGGTCGGACCGCTGCGAGCCCTCGAACGGCAGCACTTCGCCGACGCCGTCGACGTCATGTTGTGGGGGCCGGTGAACACCGCACTTGCGGTCGTGCCGGCCATGCGGGCCCGCGGTCGGGGACGCATCGGCGTCATCACGTCGGTCGGCGGGCTGATCGCCGCGCCGCATCTGCTGCCCTACAGCACGGCGAAGTTCGGGGCCGTCGGTTTCACCCGCGGTCTGCGTTCGGAACTCGCCGGGTCCGGAGTGTCGGTGACGACCGTCGCGCCCGGGCTCATGCGAACCGGGTCTCACATCCGCGCCGAGTTCGTCGGAGATCATCCGCGAGAGTACGCATGGTTCGCCGCCGCCGCGTCGTTGCCTCTGCTGTCGTTGGACGCCGAGCGGGCCGCCGCGCGCATCGTACGGGCGGTCCTCGCCGGTCGCTCCGACCTGACCTTGACTCCGTTGGCCTGGGCGGCGCCTCGGGTGGCCGCCCTGTTCCCACGCCTCACCGCCGGTCTGCTCGGAGTCACCACGCGGATGCTGCCGTCGGCGCCCGAGCCGCTCGATCACGCCACGCTGGAGGGCTGGCAGGCGGCCGGGCGACTCTCGCCTACCGCCGACCGCTGGCTCAAGCGGATCACCGGACTGGGCAGCGCCGCATCCCGGCGGTTCAACGAGATTCCCACGGCTCGGCGGACTTCTCGATCCTGATTTCGGACCCGGATGAGTCCTCGGCCGTCAGGCGGCGAGGAGCATGGCCAGTGCTGCGGTGTCGGCGTTGCCCTGCGGGTCGACGCCGACCTTGCTGACCAACTGGGTCACCGTGCCTTCGACGTCGGCCTCGACCCAAGCCGCCCGATGATCAAGCCCCAGATGTGGGAGGCCGGGGAGGAACAGGCAGCCGGAGGCGACCTCGTAGTCCGGGATCGAGGAGCAGGTGCTGGCCGGCGGGTGCAGAACGACCAGCCCGGGCGGCTGCAGATCGGCGAACTGCCCGGGATGCAGGGCATGATCACCGATCAGTTGCCCCTCGGCGATCACCAGCCCCACGAGGCCCGGCTGCGGTTGCTCGGGCAGATCCTCCCGTACGCGGAAGACCGTGCTCATGGGCAGCAGACCCGGTACGGCGGCCATCCGTACGGCCAGCACCAGGAACTTGGCCCACTCGACGGTGTCCTGGGGCCAGCGCCCGATCAGCATGAAGCCGTGCAGTGCCCCGTCGGCCTGCAGCGGCGCAACTTCGATCGATGACCGCCGAGAGCCATCCATGATGACCTCCACTCGTCGAGCTGTGTCTAGCGCAATCCATCCCACTTTCGATCATGGTGCGGCACCGAACCAGAGGGGACCATCGTCCTCAGCCACCGGTTAGCAGACAAGAGGGTTCGAGTGCCAGCCCTGATACTCAGGATGCGCCGCCCGGAGGATCCGTAGCGGCCGGACCCGCCGATTGATGCGCGCTCGTAACAAAATCCTCGCCGTCGGTGTCCGCGCAACTCGGGAGTTGCACCACGGCCCGTAGCGTCCAGCGGCCCTGGCCGTCGTCGAACCGGACCGTACCCCCGGCGCGGGTCACCAACTCCCGCACGATCGCCAACCCCAGTCCCGAACCGCCGACGTCGCGGCCGCGAGCGTCGTCGAGCCGGGTGAAGCGGTCGAAGACCCGCTCGCGATTCGCCTCGTCGATGCCCGGACCGTCATCGCTGATCGAGATGAGCAGACCCGCTTCGGTGGTGATCGCGTCGGCCTCCACGGCGGAGGCGGCATGGCGGACGGCGTTGTCGACGAGGTTGGAGAGTGCACGCCGCAACTCTTCGCGATCGGCCTGGGCCACAACGGGTTCACCCGCGACGACGGTCACCGGAACCCGGCGCCGTCCCGCCCCGATCACCTCCTCGAGCAGCGAGCGCACCTCGATGCTCTCCGGCACCGCCGGCGGCCGCTGATCGGCGTCAGCCCGGGCCAGCAGCAGAAGGTCCTCGACGAGCGTGGACAGCCGCCGGACGTCGGCCAGCAGATCCTCGATCAACACGCCGCCCTCACCGAGGTGCTGAGCCACCTCCAGTTGGGTGCGCATGCTCGTCAGCGGGCTCCGCAACTCGTGTGCCGCGTCGGCGATGAACGTCCGCTGTCGCTCCCGACCCGCCGCCAAGCGGTCCAACATGGTGTTCAGCGTGAGAGCGAGGGCACGGATCTCATCCGCGGCCTGCGGCACCGACAGCCGCTCGGCGGCACCTGCGCCGCTGCTGATCCGGTCCGCGCCGCGGCGCAGTTCCTCGACCGGGCGCAGCGTCCAGCCGATCACGAACCACGCCACCACCGCGAGCAGCGCCACGAGCAGGGGGAACAAGACCAGGAGCGCGTTGCGCAGAGTCTGCTGACTGGCCAACACGTCCCCGACCTGGCTGGCCACGATCACGCTCACCCCGGCCCGTCCGCCGGGCTCGGCCACCACGCGCAGCGGATCGGTGAGGCCGGCGCGCGCTCCGGGAACCTCGACCGCCGTCCCGGTGAGCGCCCGTGTCAGCTCGTCCGGTCGCAGTAGAGGCGTCAGCCGGTCCGCCAGCAGCGAGCCGCCGATGACGCGGCCCTGGTCGTCCACGACCTGGATCAGTTGTGCTCCCGACACGGGGATCGGCGAGGGCAGCCGGTCCTCGGCGACCATGACGGCCACCTGCTCGGCCGTCGCGCGGGCCTCGGTGTCCAGCGTCCGATCGACCGCGACCCGCAGAGCGGCGAACAACGCCAGCCCACCGACGAGCAAGGCGATCGCCAGGCCGCTCACGCCGATGATCATCAGTCGGACCCGCAGGCTGAGCCGCCGGAGTCCGAGCCCGGGCGAACTGGGAGGTGTGCTCATTCGACCAGCCGGTAGCCGGCTCCCCGTACGGTGGCGAACCGCGCACTCCCCAGCTTGCGCCGGAGGTATCCGACGTAGACCTCCACCACGTTGGCCGCCATCTCGTCGGCGCCGTCCCAGACGTGGGTCAACAGCTCCTCCTTGCCGACGGCCCGGCCGGGATGACGCATGAGGTACTCGAGCAGCAGGAACTCTCGCGGCGTCAGGGCGACGGGCTTCTCGCCCAGGAACACCTCATGGCTGGAAGGGTCCAGGCGGAGCTCACCGACCTGGAGCACCGCCGGTCGGGCCACCACCCCGCGGCGGAGCAGAGCCCGCAGCCGGGCCAGCAGGACGACGAACGAGAACGGCTTGGTCAGGTAGTCGTCGGCTCCCTCGTCGAGAGCATCCGCCTGGTCGTACTCCCCGTCCTTGGCCGACAACATCAACACCGGCACCCAGTTGTTCTCGGCGCGGAGGCGCCGCACGACCTCGTAACCGGAGAGCCCGGGAAGCATGACGTCCAGGACGACCGCGTCGAAGTCGCCGAAGCGGGCCTGGTGCAAGCCGTCGGTCCCGTTGTCGGCGGTGGCGACCGCGAACCCCTCGGCGGTCAGGCCGCGACGAAGTGCGGCGAGCAACCGCGTCTCGTCGTCGACCAGCAGCAACCGCACCCCTCCAGCGTGGCACGGCTCGTCGCGAGCACTCAGCTCCGACTCTCAGCTCCGACTCTCAGCTCCGACTCTCAGCTCCGACTCTCAGCGTTCTCACAGCGCCTCGGAGACACAATGGCGCATGCGCATCTTCACGTCCCGTCCGGCGCTCCGCTTCCTCACTCCCCTCGCGTTGCTGCTGGTCATCGCCGGCGTGGGCCTGGTGGCCACCACCGCGACGGCCGACCGCAAGCTTCCGCCGCGGACGGCCGAGCAGATCCTGGTGGCGCTGCAGGGCGCGAAGGTGGACGGCATGTCCGGCACCGTCACCCAGACCGCGAATCTGGGCATTCCCGAGATCCCGGGGGCCGGCGGATCGCGCAGCTCGGACTTCAACTCCCTCGTGTCCGGCACCCACACGCTGCGGGTCTGGTACGCCGCGCCCGACAAGTCCCGGATCGCCCTGCTCGGCACGCTCGGTGAGTCCGACGTGATCATGAACGGTACGGACGCGTGGACGTGGTCCAGCGACGACAACGAGGCCACCCACCGCACGATCGACCCCGCGGCCCGGGCCCGGGCGAAGGAGGAGGCGAAGAGTCAGGCGCCCACTGATCTGCCGAAGACCCCCCAAGAGGCGGCGGAGCGCTTCCTCGCGGCCGTCGGCACCACGACCGAGGTGGCGACCGACAGCGACGTCACGGTCGCCGGTCGGGCCGCGTACGAGTTGGTGCTCCGCCCCAAGGACGACCGCAGCCTGATCACCGAGGTGCGGATCGCCGTCGACGGCGAGACGTCTGTTCCGCTGCGGGTCCGGGTCTTCGGTGACGGGGCCGAGCCGGTGGCCGAGGTGGGCTTCACCGAAGTCGACTTCAGCGTTCCCGACGACGGGCAGTTCGCCTTCAACCCGCCGCCCGGGGCGAAGGTGACCGAGGTCAAGCCAGATTCCGATTCGGCGCGCAAGAGCGCCGCCGAGGAGAAGGCCGAGGCGCTGCGCCAGCAGCAAGACGGTGACGACGCCAAGATCGTCGGGGAAGGCTGGACCACCGTGGTGGTGAGCAAGAGCGGTTCTTCGGCGCCGTCGGCCACGGGTGAGTCAGATGAGATGGGCGCGCTGCTCCAGCAGCTCCCGCGGGTGAAAGGTGACTGGGGCTCGGGCCGGGTGCTCGCCGGCGCCGCCTTCTCGGTCGTGCTCACCGACGACGGCCGGATGGCGGCCGGAGCCGTGAAGCCCGACGTGCTCTACGACGCACTGAAAGGGTGAGCGCCGAGACCGCCGTGGAACTGATCGACGTTGGCGACCCTTCGACGGGCTCAGGGCGTGTCCAGGTCGAGGACGCCGCGGCGCCGGTGTCGACCCGCGGGCTGACGAAGCGCTTCCGGGCCCAACTTGCGGTCGACGACGTCGACCTCACCGTGCCGGAAGGCGCGGTGTACGGCTTCCTCGGCCCGAACGGCTCGGGCAAGACGACCACGATCCGGATGCTGCTGGGACTGATCGCCCCGACCGCCGGGGAGATCACGCTCCTGGGCGCCACGACGGCCGCCGACATCCCGACGGCGTTGCGCCGCGTCGGGGCTCTGGTCGAGGGTCCGGCCTTCCACCCGTACCTGTCCGGGCGGGCCAATCTCGCTCGTCTCGACGCTGCCGACCGCTACGCCGACCCCCGTACGGCGCGCGGGCGTATTGACTCCGCACTGGACCGGGTTGGCTTGCTGGCCGCCGCCACGAAGCGATATCGGGCGTACTCCCTCGGCATGCGACAGCGGCTGGCCATCGCCAGCGCCCTGTTGATGCCACGGGATCTGCTCGTCCTCGACGAGCCGACGAACGGCCTCGATCCCCAGGGCACCCGGGAGGTTCGGCACCTGATCAGCGAACTGGCCCGGGACGGCGCGACGGTCCTGGTCTCCAGTCACCTGCTTCCCGAGGTCGAGCAGATGTGCAGCCACGTCGGGGTGATGTACAACGGGCGGCTGGTCTCCGAGGGGCCGATCGGCGATCTGCGGGCCGGCACCGTCCAGACCGTACGGGTGGACACCGACCGCCCCGAGGATGCGGCGCGGGTGCTCAGCGAACTGGGGCTCGCGGACGTCACGGTCGAGGGACAGTCGGTGACCGCCCTGCTCGGCGACGTCGCGGTCGAGAAGATCGTGCCCAACCTGGTCAACGCGTACGTGCCGGTGCTGGGGTTCGCCCTGGTCAGTCCGAGCCTCGAGGACATCTTCGTCTCGCTCACGGGGGAGGGCTTCGATGTCAGCGGCTGAGGTCCTGGCCGTCGAACCGGGTCGACCGGTCAGGGCTCGCGCCCGGATCTCCACCCGGTTCCTCCGTTCGGAACTGAAGATCATCTTCGGTCGGCGACGCAACGTGGCGGGGCTGGCCGTGCTCGCCGCGGTGCCCGTGATCATCGCCATCGCCGTGAAGGTGTCCAGTGCCGACGGCGACGTCGGCGGACCGGACTTCGTCCAGGCGATCACGGGCAACGGCCTCTTCGTCGCCTTCGCCGCCCTCACCGCGGAACTGCCCTTGTTCCTCCCGCTGGCGGTCGCGACCATCGCGGGTGACGCCGTCGCCGGCGAGGCGAACATCGGGACCCTGCGGTATCTCTTGACGATCCCGGCCGGCCGGACCCGGTTGTTGATCACGAAGTACGCCGCCATCGTGATCTTCGCCGTGACGGCCACGCTACTGGTGGCGACGGTCGGGACACTGATGGGACTCGCGCTGTTCGGGGGCGGGGACTTCACCCTGCTCTCGGGAACCCAGACCAGCTTCGCCGAAGGCGTGTGGCGCCTGCTGCTGTGCTGCGGCTACATCGCGGCCGGCCTCTCCGCTCTCGGCGCGATCGGCTTGTTCGTATCGACCCTGACCGAGCAGCCGATCGGGGCCACGGTGGCCGTGGTGCTGGTGAACCTGATGATGTTCATCCTCGATTCGATCAATCAGCTCTCGTGGCTGCATCCGTGGTTGCTGACGCACTGGTGGACCGCCTTCGGTGACCTGCTGCGGAGCCCCATCGCCACCGACGACATCAGCCGGGGCCTGCTCACGGCCGCCGTCTACGCCGCCGTCTTCTGGTTGCTCGCCTGGGCCCGTTTCTCCAGCAAGGACATCTCCAGCTGAATCTGCGGGGTCAGCTAGAAGGGGCACGAGCGGAGCGAGTTCAAACCACACCGGCGAGGCGGGTACGGTCTGCTGCGTGACTCAGACCAGCCGGCCGGCCCAGCACCGGAACCTGGTCTCGTTCGTCCGGCGCAGTGCCCGGATGCGGCCGGCTCAGCGCGTCGCGTGGGCCACGCACCGGCACCGGTTCCTGCTCGAGGTTGAGCGGGACGAGCTGAGCACCTCGGTTGCCCCCGGTGCACCGCTGGACCTCGAACGCATCTTCGGCCGGACGGCGCCGCTGGTCGTCGAGATCGGCCCGGGTACCGGCGAGTCGCTGGTGACCATGGCCCGGCAGCGACCGGAGGTCGACATCGTGGCGTTCGAGGTCTACGAGCCGGCGCTCGCCAAGCTCGTACGGCTGCTCGTCGCGGAGGGTGCCGAGAACGTCCGGGTCGTCCTGGCCGACGCCGTCGACGGCCTCCAGCACCTGCTCCTTCCGCAGTCGGTACACGAACTGTGGACGTTCTTCCCCGACCCGTGGCCGAAGACCCGGCACCACAAGCGCCGGATCATCACCCCCGCCTTCGCCGACCTGGTGGCGTCCCGGCTCGAGCCCGGCGGTCGTTGGCGGCTGGCCACCGACTGGGAGAGCTACGCCCACCAGATGCGCAGCGTTCTCGACGGGCATCCAGAGTTCGCCGCCGCCGGCGACCCTGAGTCGCGCTGGTCCGAACGAGCCGTCACCCGGTACGAACAGCGCGGTCTCGACGCCGGCCGACGCGTTGTCGATCTTGCCTACCGACGCGCGTGAATCCGGGTCCGCGCTGACCCGGTGGCGGTTGGACGTCCGCTACGACGGCACCGACTTCGCCGGTTGGGCCGCGCAGGCCGGGCTGCGAACCGTGCAGGGCGAATTGGAGTTCTGGCTGGCTCGCGTGCTGCGACTGGCTGACCCGGTGCGGCTGGTGTGCGCGGGCCGGACCGACGCCGGCGTGCACGCGCGGGGACAGGTCGCGCACGTCGACCTGCCGGCGAGTTGCGAGGTCGACGGCGGCCTCGTCCGTCGGCTTCATCGGGCCCTACCGGGCGACATCGCGGTAACCGCGGTCACGCGTGCGCCCGACGGGTTCGACGCCCGCTTCGCCGCGATCTGGCGGCGCTACTGCTACCGCGTGGCGGATGCCCGGACGATCCGGGACCCGCTCGTGCGGACAACCGTCCTCGACCTCGATCGGGAACTCCAGCTCGACGCGATCAACGCGGCGGCCGCCGACCTGGTGGGCCTGCGCGACTTCGCCGCCTTCTGCCGGGCCCGTCCGGAGGCGACGACGATCCGGACCCTGCTGGAGTTGCGGGCCGACCGTGGACCGGCAGCACCGGTGGAGTTCACCGTTCGCGCCGACGCGTTCTGCCACTCGATGGTGCGTTCCCTGGTCGGGGCTCTGGTCGAGGTCGGCTCGGGCCGCCGGGACGCGGATTGGCTGGCCGGCCTGCTGCACGCCGTTCGGCGGGAGGGCAGCGTGCCGGTGCTGCCGGCCCACGGCCTGACGCTGGAAGAGGTCGGCTATCCGCCCGACGCGGAACTGGCGGCGCGGGTACGCGACGCTCGGACTCGGCGGGAGTCCTCCCCGATGACTGAGCACTACTTCAGCGATCAGCCGGCCGGTCCTGAGGTACGGCGCACGATCTCCGCCCGGCTCTTCGGGACGGAGGTGCGAACTGCTCACCGCCAACGGCGTGTTCTCAGGCGACGGCCTGGATCTCGGCACCGCGGTCCTGCTCCGGGAGTCGCCGGTTCCGTCCGGACCGGTGAGCATCTGCGACCTGGGCTGCGGCTACGGGCCGATCGCCCTGGCACTTGCGCTCGCCGCACCGGCGGCCATGATCGACGCCGTCGACGTCAACGATCGGGCGTTAGCCCTCTGCCGTGACAACGCAGTGCGGCTCGCTGTGGCCGAACGGGTGCGGACGCTGCGACCGGAGGAGGTGAGCGACGACGTCCGCTACGACGAGATCTGGTCCAATCCTCCGATCCGTGTCGGCAAGGCGGCCCTCCACGACCTTCTGCTCAGCTGGTTGCCCCGCCTGCGGCCCGGCGGCGTCGCCCGTCTGGTCGTCGCCAAGAACCTCGGCGCCGACACCCTTCAGCGCTGGCTCACAGAGCAGGGCTACCCGACCGACCGCGTGGGCAGTGCCAAGGGTTTCCGCGTTCTCGTCAGCAAGTGGAGGGATCCGAACCGACGGTGAGTGCGTCCGCCTCGGTGAGCACCGCGTCGAGGGCCTCGACGTCGTGCGCGAACCGACCGAGAAAAAGACCGTCCACGTCGTGACCGAGCCGGGTCAGCAGACCCGGCGCGGCGCTACCGCCGTAGATGACCTCGCTGCCCGCCGTGCGGAGCGCCGAGCACACCCCGCGGATGTGGTCGTCGCCGGCCGGCTCGGCCGCGCCGATGGCCCAATGCGGTTCGTACGCGACGACGACGCGACGGCTCGGAGCCTCGCCCACGGCCGATGCGCGTTGCCGCAGACACTGGCCCGCCGCCGCCTCGACCGAGCCACGCTCGGACTCGCCGACGCACAGGACGGGCACCAGGCCGGCCCGCAGCGCGGCCCCCGTCTTGGCGGCCACCGTGGCCTCGTCGTCGCCGAACAGGGTGCGGCGCTCGGCGTGACCGATCTCGACGTAGCGGCAGCCGACCTCGGCGAGCATCGGCGCGCTCACCTCGCCGGTGTAGGCACCGGAGTCCGCCGCCGCCACGTCCTGGGCGCCGACCGCCACCGGGGTACCGGCGAAGATGTCCACCGCCGCCGGCAGGGCGGGGAACCCGGGGATGACGAACAGCTCGACCTCGCCGCGACGGATAGCGTCGTGCCGCTTCACGAGGGCGGCCACCGCCCGACACCAGTCGAGTGTCTGCCGGTATCCGAAGTACATCTTCAGGCTCACGCCCACCCGCACGCTCATGGTTGGCTCATCGGTCGGAGACGGATTCGAGGACCTCGGGCCAGCGGCGGTCGAGAAGCGCACCGCCGCGGCGGATCCCGACCAGCAGGACGGCGACACCGGTCGCCACCCCGACCAGCAGGGTGAGATAGGACAGCCAGCCGATCCACCACGACCCGACGGCGAGGGCCACCGTCGGCAGCAGGGCCAGCAGGGTCAGCCCGCTGGTCACCGAGAAGGACGCCAGCGCCGGCAGGCCTCCGCTGTTGCCCTTGGTGAACGGGTTCGCGCCCGGCGGCGGGGCCGGCCACTGCCACAGCACGCCGACCACGCACCCGACGCCGAGACCCGCAAGCATCAGCCCCGCGCTCAGTCCGGTCGTGGCCGGCACGAGTCGCCACTCGCCGGTGACGATGCCACTGGCCACGACCATGGCCACGACCACCGGCGCGAAGATGGTCAAGATCGACATCACCCGCCCGGCCCGGTCGGCCGCGCCCGAAACGCCGGTGGCGGCGTGCAACCAGAGCGCGCTGCCGTCGTAACTCAGGTCCTGGGCCATGCTGACCCCCAGCAGCCAGGCCAACAGGACCGGAGCGCCGAGGGCGATGACCGAGGCGCCGGCTTCCGGGTTGATGATCGGGAGCACGATCAAGATCACCGGAGCGATCGCGAAGCCGACGATCCCGGCGAGGTAGCGCGGGTCCCGCCGCCAGTAGCGCAGCGTACGGACGGCCACGCCGCCGGCCGGGGTGTCCGGGTAGAGCCGCTCGGCCAGGCCGCCGGCCCGGACCTGTCCGCCGCCGGAGACCTGCTCCAGTGGCTCGGTCAGGCGGGCCGCCAGGAAGTACTCCCACCCTCTCCACAGGGCCGCCACCAACGCGAGCGCCAGCAGCAGGTGCGCAACGGCGTACAACCATTGCCCGCGAGCCACGTCGGCCGGCATGGCCCAGGCCCAGCCGAACGGCGTCCAGCTGAGCACAACCGCGGAGTCGGCCAGGAACCCGCGCAGCTGCTCGGGACCGAGTCGCCCCAGGCCGGACAACAGGTTGCTGCCGACGGCGATCACGATCCCCAGCGCGGCCAGGCCCACGAACGCGATGTCGCGGAAGCGCCGTGAACCCAGGAACGACGCGAACGCCGCCGTGGCCGCGCGGGACAGCAGGACGCAGGTGACGACGCCGAGCAGCGCGGCGACGACCGCGGCCAGCAGGGGGAGCGCGCCTCTCGCCCAGGTGACGACCAGACCGCGCGGAGATCAGGACGGTCGCGAGCCCGGGACTGCCGATCAAAGCGGTGATCAACAGGCCCGGCAACAGGGCGCGAGCCCGCACCGGGAGCAGAGCGAATCGCGCGGGATCGAGGGTTTCGTCGACACCGAAGACGAGCAGCGACATCACCAGCCACCCGATGCTGAGCACCGAGAACCCGATCATGGTCACGTCGGCCGCCAGCTCCACGGGGCCGAACCGAAGCGCCACGAGTCCCACGACGACCGCCGCCACCAGCAACAGTGCGTAGAGGAGCCCGATCACGAGGCCGACGGTCTTCCACACGCTGCGCCGGAGGCCGTTCCTGAGCAGGCTCAGCTTCAGCCGGACGAGGATCGCAACCATGCGAGCGTCTCCTCCCCCGCCGCCGTGAAGCCGACCAGATCGAGGAAGCGCTGCTGCAGCGACGACCCGGCGCGGACGTCGTCCACGGTTCCGGCGGCCAGCACGCGGCCCTCGGCCACGACGGCGAGCTCGTCGCAGAGGCTCTCGACCAGTTCCATCACGTGGCTCGACAGGACCACCGTGCCGCCACTGCGCACGTAGCCGCGCAGGATGCTCCGGATGTGCTCTCCGGACACCGGGTCGACCGCCTCGAACGGTTCGTCCAGGATCACCAGCCGAGGCGCGTGGATCAAGGCGCAGGCTAGGCCGATCTTCTTGGTCATGCCCGGCGGAGTACTCGACGACGAGCGTGTCGCGGTCGGCGGACAGACTCATGGCCTCCAGGAGCTCGGCCGATCGGATCGCGATGTCGGCGGGTGGCACCGAGCGGAGCAGCCCGACGTAGTGCAAGCAACTCTCCGCCGCTGAGCCGGTCGAAGAGGCGGAGCCCGTCCGGCAATACACCCATCAGCGCCTTCGCCGCCGCCGGATCCTGCCAGACGTCGCGCCCCAGGACCGTCGCCGTGCCGGCATCGGGCCGCAACAGCCCGGTGGCCATGCGAGAGAGTTGTCGTCTTGCCGGCACCGTTGGGCCCGACGAGCCCGAACATGCAGCCCGGGCCGCACCTCCAGCTGCAGGTCGTTCACCGCGACCTTGTCGCCGAACCGCTTGTGCAGTCCGATCAACGCCAGTGCCGGGGGCTGATGGCATGTCTCTCAGTGAACACGCGTGAACACTTGCGGCGTCGACCCTGCCGTTGACCAGCCCTGCCGTTGACGTTGTATACCGGCGAGGGTACGGTGCGACGTAGTTAGTGAGAGCGCTCTCACGAATCGGGGTCGGGACGGCGCCGCTCGCTTGGCGATCGTCCCCTGGCCCCGAAGGAGCAGCCGTGCCGCGACCCATTTCCGACCGCCGGAACAACCGTCGGAGCGGGGGTGGAGGAGCACAGCCCGTCGCTATCATCTTGGCGCTGAGCCTGGTCCTGGGCTTCATCGCTGCCGTGGGCGAGACACCGAGACGCGGGAGCGGCAACGGTGGGCGCCGGTTCGTACACCACCACGCTGCCGGCCGGTCAGAAGCTGCCGACCGGCTGCGGCGACATCTCGACCAACCCGCGCCAGTGCGCTCACCGGCAACGCACCCAAGGGCCCGGTGCCGACCAACGACTGGTGGACCTCGATCTTGTGGAAGACGACACGACTGCGCGTTCGGCGAGCCGCTGTTCGCGCATCCCGCGGCCTACGACACCCAGGCCGGCGGTCTCGGCATCTCCTACGCGACCACGCCCGTCGATGACCGGCAGTCCCGACCGGAGTCGGCGAGTACAAGTTCCCCTACACCCGGGACGTCCTGGTCGGCGTGGCCGGACTCAACGCCGACAAGGTGCATGGTCGACGGCTGGAGCGACTGGACGGTCACGTCCGCAGTGGACCGACGGCGGGCGCACCCTCACGGCCACGATCGGACACGGCCTGCCGATGTCCTACTACACGGTCACCGGCGGAGCCGCGCAGCTCAGCACCGACGGTCCGCCGACGGTCTGGACCAACAGCGGCAACCGGATCGGCTTCAGCATCCGGGGCCACGACTACGTCGCGTACGCACCGACCGGCGCCACCTGGACGGTCAGCGGCGACCACCATCACGTCCACGCTGGCCGGCAAGTCCTACTTCACCGTCGCCGTGCTGCCGACGACCGCCGCCAGCACCGACGCGCGACCGGATCGCCCTGGCCGACTCGTACGGGCCGTACGCGCACGCCCACGTCACCGGCACCACGGTCGTCGTACGTCTACGACGCCGCCGCGCGGGAACGTGCCGACCACCTACCGGCTGCACCACCACGCCACGCGAGGGCACGGAGACCGGCACGGTCGTCTCGCTCTACCCGCACCAGTGGAAGGCCCTGGCCGACGGCACGCCGATCGCCCAGACCTACGTCTCGCCGCGCGGCGCGATGAAGAACCTCGTCGGCGTGAACTCCTTCACCACCACGCATGAAGTACCACGGCATCCTGCCCGAGATCCCGGCCGTGGCCACCTCGGCGGGCGCCGACCAGGCCACCCTCACCGACTACCTCAACCAGGTCGCCGACAACCCGGCCGGCGAGCAGGAGTCGACGACACCTACTGGACCGGCAAGGGCCTGGGCCGCGCCGCCCGGATCGCGGAGATCGCCGACCAGTTGGGCGAACACGACCGTGCGGGACAAGGCGCTGACGTCGATGAAGGCGACCCTGAACAACTGGCTCACCGCCTCGCCCGGCGAAGACGATCACCTCTTCTACTACGACCGGAACTGGGGGACCCTGATCGGCTACGACGCCAGCTACGGGTCCGACCAGGAGCTCAACGATCATCACTTCCACTACGGCTACTTCATCGCCGCGGCCGCGACGCTGGCCAAGTTCGACCCGGCCTGGGCCCGGAGCAGCGCAGTACGGCGGCATGATCGACCTGCTCATCCGCGACGCCAACAACTACGACCGCACCGACACCCGCTTCCCCTACCTGCGCGACTTCGACATCTACGCCGGTCACGACTGGGCCTCCGGGCACGGCGCCGTTCGCCGCGGGCAACAACCAGGAGTCCAGCTCGGAGGGGATGAACTTCGCCGGCGCGCTGATCCAGTGGGGGCAGGCGACCGGCAACACCGCCGTCCGCGACGCCGGCATCTACATCTACACCACCCAGGCCGCGGCGATCGAGAACTACTGGTTCGACGTCGACAACGACGTCTTCCCGACCAGCTTCGGGCACAGCACGGTCGGCATGGTGTGGGGCGACGGCGGCGCGTACGCCACCTGGTTCACCGACGATGCCGGAGAAGATCCAGGGCATCAACCAGCTGCCGATCACCGGCAGCCACCTCTACCTCGGCTACAACCCGGCCTACAACAAGATCAACTACGACGAGATCGTCCGCAACAGCGGCGGCGAACCGACGGGCGTGGCAGGACATCCTCTGGGAGTTCCTGGCGCTCGGCGATCCGGATCTGGCGCTGTGCGAAGTTCCGGGCCAACCCGAACTTCGTCTCCGAGGAGGGCGAGTCCAAGGCGCACACGTTCCACTGGATCCGCAACCTGGCCGCTCTCGGCAACGTGGACACCACGCTGACCGCGAACCACCCGCTGGCCGCGGTCTTCGTCAAGAACGGACAACGGACCTACGTGGCGGCGAACATCTCCTCCGCCCCGATCACCGTGACCTTCTCCAACGGGACCCGGGTCTCGGTCCCCGCCGGCAAGACGGTCGCCACCGGCGCCATGGACGTGGACCGGCGGCAACGCCAACGGCCAACCGGGCCCGGAGCCGACGCCCGAGCCCGACGCCCAGTCCGACGTCCGACGCCCGACGTCCGACGCCCGACTCCCACGTCCGACACCGACGCCCACTCCCGACACCCACGCCGACACCCACACCCACGCCGCGCAGACGGTCGGCTGTTCCTCACCGGCTCCGGCGGCGCTCGGCGCGGCGGGCTCGGCCGGGACCCTCGTCGTCGAGGCAGCCAACGGGCAGTACGACGGCACTCCGCACGCCGCGCGAAGCTTCACGGCCACCGGGCTGAACCGCAGCTACACCGGCGGGGCCGCCGGCTTCGACCTGTTCGTCGACGCGGGGAACGCCGTCGGGAGCGCCACCCAGCTGCGGCTCTCCTACGACCTGACCGGCAACGGCAGCTGGGACCGGGTGGAGACGTACCGGTACTTCGCCACCGACCCGATTCCCGGCTACGAGCACTACACCCAGGGCGGCCCAGCTGCTCGGCGGCGACCGGGCGCGCTCGGCGACCTGCGCAGCGGCATGGTCAAGGCCGAGGTCTGGAGCGCCATCGGCAACCAGCCGACGACTCTCGGCGTCGGCAATCAGTCGGTGGTGAACCTGCCGTTCTCATGATCAACGGCGCCTCGCCACCCAGAGAGTGATCGGTGAGCCGACACGTCGGCCAAGATCACTCAGTAGGGTGACCGGCGTGCCACCGATCCATGCTGACGCCGCGAGCGATCTGCTGGCCGATCTCGTCGCCATCGACTCGGTCAACCCGGGGCTGGTTTCCGGCGCGGCGGGTGAGGCCGCGATCGTGAGGTTCCTGCGGAACCGGCTGGAGACGGCCGGCTTCGCCACCCTCGTCGTCACGCCGGAGAAGCATCCGGACCGCCCGAGTCTGCTGGCCTGGCACCAGGGTTCGCGACCCGGCCCGACGCTGCTGCTCAACGGGCACGTCGACACCGTCGGAGTCGAGGACATGCCGGCGCCGTTCGAGGCCAGGGTCGAGGGTGATCGGCTGTACGGCCGGGGCGCTGCCGACATGAAGGGCGGGGTGGCCGGACTGATGATCGCCGCGGAGGAGATCGCCCGCGAGGACCGCGGAAGCGTGGTGCTCGCCCTGGTCGCCGACGAGGAGGACGCCAGTCTCGGTACGGAGGCGGTGATCGACCGGCTGGGCGAGACCGGGCTGGCGCCGGATGTGGCGGTGGTGGGCGAGCCGACCGACCTGGCCAGAACGGTGAGTCTGCGCGGCTTCGCCGTCGTCGAGGTCGAGTTCGCGGGCCGGTCGGCGCACAGTTCCCTGCCGGTGGAGGGCGTCAACGCGGTCACCCATCTCGGCCGGCTGCTCGGCGCGGTGGAGGAGGCCGACGCCGCACTGCAGGGTCGGGGTGTCTGGCTCTCGACCGTGGTTGCGGGCGGCTCGGCCCCCTTCATGATCCCGGCGCGGGCGCGCGCGACGATCGAGCGCCGGACCGTGCCCGGCGAGACGGTCGAGGACGCCATCGGCCACGTCGAACAGATGCTGCAAGGGCTGCGGGACGGCGACGAAAGCGTCTCCGCCACCGCGCGATTCCTGGTCGGGCGCGAGGCCTGGCAGCTCGACGGGTCCGGTCCGGCCCACGACTTCGCCGAATTGCTGGACGCAGCCCTCGCCGGCGCACCGGGACGCCGCGAGGAGCCGTTCGCCGCGCCGTACTGGATGGAGGCGCCGCTCTTCCAGAACGCGGGCATACCGGCTGTGGTCTGTGGGCCGTCCGGCGGCGGGCTGCACGCCGTCGACGAGTGGGTGGACCTGCGTCAGGTGCGGGCGTACCCGCAGGCACTGGTGACTGCCTTCCGGGGCTTTGCCGCGGCCGGCCGTGCCGACTGATCCGTACGGCCTGCGGGGCGACGCGCCGCTGTTCGACGCCTGGCTCCGCTTCCACGAGGAGGCGACCGACGCCTTTCACCATCCCGGGGCACAAACAGCGTCACGACCTGATCGGTGACATCGTCGCTGGAGACGTGCCGCTGTACGCCGGGCTGGACACCATGCGCCTCGAGCGAGGGGTCCTGCGGGACGCCGAGGCGCGGGCCGCACATCTGTGGGGCGCCGACCGTGGCCAGGTTCTCGGTCGGAGGGTCGACGCACGGCAATCAGGCGGTGGCGTTGGCGGTCGGCCGAGAAGGCGATCAGGTGCTGGTCAGCCGGACGCTGCACCGCTCGATGTTGCTCGGTCTCGTGCTGGCCGGGCTGTCCCCGGTGTGGCTGCGGCCCGCGATCGACCCGGCGAGCGGGCTGCCGCTCGGGGTGACCCCGGCCGCGGTTGCGGACGGGTTCCGGCGCGCGCCCAAGGCGGTCGCCGTGTTGATCGGCGAGCCTTCGTACGTCGGCACCGTGGCCGACGTGGCCGGCATCGCGGACATCGCCCACGCCCACGGCGTGCCGCTGGTGGTCGATGCGGCGTGGGCGGCGCACTTCGGCTTCCACCCGGACCTGCCGCCGCACGCGCTGCAGCAGGGTGCCGACGTGCTGGTCACGTCGGCACACAAGGCGTTCCCGGCCTGGTCGCAGGCGGCGCTGATCCTCGCCCGCGGCGAGCGGATCGACCTCGCGCGGCTCGACGCCGGCCTCGAGGCCACCGCGACCACCAGCCCGGCGGGCGCGATCCTGGCCAGCATCGACGCCTCCCGGGCTCTGGTCGCCCGAGACGGGTGGCGGTTGTTCGGTGCGCTGATCGAGCGGGTGGCCGCCGCCCGCGCGCGGCTGCGTGCCGTGGACGGGCTGATCGTGCTCGACGGCCCTCGGGTCGATCCGGTGAAGCTCACGGTCGTGTTGGCGGGTACCGGTGTCGACGGATTCGCTCTCGAGCGAGACTTGCTGGCCGCCGGGTTGCCGGTCGAGATGGCCGACCGCGACACCGTCGTGGCCGTGGTCACCCTGGCCGACGACGAGGCTCGGCTCGACCGACTGGTCGGGGCGATGGTCGAGGCGATCGAACGGCACCGAGGCGGCCCGCGGTCGGTCGCCCCGGCGGCGGCCTGGACGGTCGATCCGGTCGCCGTCGTCGACCCTCGGACGGCCTTCTTCGCGCCGCACGCCGCCGTGCTCCGCCACCGAGGCGATCGGCCGGACGTGCGCCGAGCTGATCGCGCCCTATCCGCCCGGAATCCCCGTCCTCGCTCCGGGTGAGCGGGTCACGTCCGAGGCCGTTGCGGCCTTGCTCGAGGCCAGGGATCAGGGGCTACGGGTGGCGTACGCGGCCGACCCGACGCTGGCGACCCTGCGGGTGCTGGCGTAGTCGACGACCGGACTGGAGCGAAGGCAGATGCTCGGCAGCGTGTTGCTGGTTTGTCGACGAAAAGCAACAACTGGCTGCCACGCAACCCGGACCGGCCCTGCGAGATTTCCAATCAGGCAACGAAAAACGAGCCGTCGAAACTTGACTCAAGCGCGCCCGACGAATAGAATCGAATACATGTTCGAGGATCGGCTGGAGGCGGCGATCGGATCCCCCGCCGACCTCGCCCGCCTCGGCGCCGAGGTCCACGATGAACTGAAGTCCGCCGGCTGCCGGAAGCTCCTGATCGCCGCCGTCTGGGCCGACGCGCATTCAGCGGTCGATCGTCCCGACGGTCTCGCCAAGGACTCGATGCTGGCAGAGCGATTGGTGGAGATGGGTCCGACCGGCTGCCCGCTCGTCGCCGAAACCTGCCCTGCGGAATTGGCCGTGGTGTTCCAGACCTCGATCGGGGGCGCGAAGGGCCTCATCCGGGACGCGCTGAACCTGCGGCATCGGCTCCCTCGGACCTGGGCCCGGATCACCGCCGGCGAGCTGCACGCATGGAAGGCCCGGGAGATCGCACAGCGCACCGCGCACCTGAATCCGCTGCGCGTCCGCGAGGTCGACCGGCTCATCTCGGGTCACATCGAACTGGTGGCGTGGCGCCGCTTCGAGAAGATGCTGGACGCCACGTTGCTACACGTCGACGAAGCGACCTATCAAGAGCGGGCCCGGCGGGCCGCAACTCACCGAGACGTCTGGGCCACCGTGTCGAGCGACGGGCACCGTACGCTCGTCGCCCTCGCCGACTCCGGCGACGTCACCGTCTTCCTCGCTCTGGTCAACCGGCTCGCTGAGGCGTTGGCCGACGAGGGTGACGACGACCCGATCGGCGCGCGCCGTGCGAAGGCGATCGGTATCGCCGGCTACCCGGACCGGGCCCTCGATCTGCTGCTCCGTCATAGCCACGATCCCGACACCCAGCAACATCCGGAGGAACGGCAGGCCGCCGCGCTCGCCGCCCTGACTGATCCGACCGACCCCTGGGCGCCGGAACCCCCCTCAGCCGGATGGGAGTCCGAACAGCACAGCAACTACCACCAACCGGCGCTCTCCGATCCCTTCGGCGAGGCCGCTGACACCGTGGATCTCGAGGACGCGGTGAACGAGGCCGATTGGGAATGGTTCCACTCCCAGACCGACGATCCCCCGCGCCCGGAGACCGTCGAAGGGCAGCAGCGCGAGCGCCCTGAGCGCGTCGATGGGCCTCCTCGGCGGTGGGCGAACAGCGGCGGGGTCAACCTGCCGGCGGCCCTCGCCGCCTTCTCGAAGCTGGACCCGGCCACGCTCGACCGATCACTGGCGAGGGCGCGGCCCAACGTGATCATCCATTTGCATCTCACCGACGAGGCCGTTGCCACCGGCCGCGGCGTGGTGCGCACCGACCACGGGCCGATCACCGTCGACCAACTCCGTCGCTTCCTCGGCGACACCGGCGGCGACGTCACCGTCCGACCGGTCTTCGACCCGGCCTCGGTAGCGGCGGTCGACAGCTACGAAATCCCGCTCGCCCTGCGCCGCGCCACGGCCATCCGCACACCGGCCAGCGTCTTCCCGTACTCCCCAACTCTGTCCGGAGCGAGCGGGATGGGCAGCCGGACGGACCTGGACCACACCCTCCGCTACCGGCGCGGCGGTCCACCCGGTCAGACCCGGTCAGAGAATCTTGGTCCGCTGGCCCGAGGCGAACACCGCGCCGGAACCGTCGGCGAGTGCTCGGTTCGACAACCCGACCCCGGCACCTACGTGTGGCGGATGCCCCGAGGCTGGATCTGCATCACCACCAACCAAGGCACCCTTGTGCTCGGAGACGCGCCCTGGGCGAAGGCCATCTGGCGCGCCGCTCAGCAGCTCAGCGCGAACGCCGCCTGATCAAACCAACCACCTCTGGCGACCGCTCGGCCAATCTCTAGGGCCGGCCGCGTTCCTCCGAGGTCGGGCCGACGTGCTCCTCGAGCCATGCCATCAGCGGTCGGCTCTCCTCGAACCGTTCGAGCACCCAGCCGCGCAGTCGGCCCGAGGATATGAGCCGCACGTGCTGAGTCGACGCCATCGTGATACAGCCCTTCCAGCGCAGGAGATCGATGCGCGGGTGGTCCTTCGGGTAGCCCCGGGGAGCCGTCTTCAGGGGCGGCTCCATCCCGGGTTCGACGTCGAGCTCGGCCTTCTTGGCCCGGCTGACCAGGTCCTCGAACTGGGTACCGGACGCGTCTTCTGCGACCGCCTCACGGAACCGCTCGAGCTGGTCGCGGCCCAGTTCGTACATTCCCGCGCCGACCATGAAGCCCCGCCGGGACAGGGCAACGTAGTAGCCGGCGCCGCCCTCGGTCCAGGTCGAGGCACCGCACTCGGTCTTGTACGGGCTCTTGTCTCTGGAGAACCGGACGTCGCGGTACGGACGCATGATCTTGAACGGCGGATAGCCGTCCGGCAACGAGCCCAGAAGCGCCTCCATCGGGGCCTTGACCGCCGACTCGTAGGTGTTGCGGTGCTTCTCCCAGTACGGCTTGGCGTTGTCGGCCTCGAGGCCCGCGTAGAAGTCGAGGGCCTCGGCCGGAAAGCCCTGGAAGGTCGGGTCGGCCGAACCGAGCATGCATCCTCCTCGGAGACGGGCGGCAGGATCATTCTCTCCTCAACCTCATGACGATCGACCAGTCCCCGCGATGCTCGCCGAACTGCTCTAGTGTCCCGAGTCCCAAGTCTCTTTACAGTGAGCGCCGCCCAGGCACGCACCTCGCTGCGTTCTCCTCGGTCGAGATACGACCCGGTAGCCCTTCCTCGTCGGCCTTGCGATGCACGCACCTGAACGGCGCTCACTGCAAAGGAACTCGGGACTCGGGACACTAGCTCCGCCGGACCCGAATCGGCTCGGTCGGGTCGCCCAGATCGAGACGACCGGTCAGATCCAGTTCGGCCAGGAAGGGCTCGTCGTGGCTGGCGACCAGCAGCGCCCCGCGATAGGCCCGCAGCGCGGAGGTGAGCTGTGCGACGCTGTCCAGGTCGAGACTGTTGGTCGGCTCGTCGAGGACGAGCAACTGTGGCGCGGGCTCGGCCAGGAGCAGAGCCGCCAGGGTCGCCCGGAACCGCTCGCCTCCGGAGAGGGTGTACACCGGCCGGGTCACGGTATCGGCGTCCAGCAGGAACCGCGCCAACTGCGCCCGCAGGGTGTTGTCGTCCGCGGACGGGGCGTGGCGGGACACGGCCGTGAGCACCGTGTCGCGCTCGTCGAGCAGGTGCATCCGCTGCGGCAGCAGGCGCAGCGGCACCCGCAGCGCGACCGAGCCCGACGACGGAGGGATCACGCCGCGCAGAGTGTCGATCATGGTCGTCTTGCCGGATCCGTTCGGCCCGACCAGCGCCACGCGCTCGGGACCGCGCAGGTGCAGCGCGACGGTCTGCCCGGTCCGGAGCACGACGTCGTCCATGATCAACACGTCTCGGCCGGCCGGCACCGTGGTGGCGCTGAGGTCGATACGGATCACCTCGTCGTCCCGCACCCGCTCCTCGGTCGCCTCCAGGTGCCGCCGGGCCTCGAACTACGTCGGCCTCGTGGCCGCCCTTGAGCTTGCCGGCCGAGACCTGCGCCGCACGCTTCTTGGCCCCGGCGACGATCTTCGGGACGCTGTCGGCCTGACTGCGGGCGTACCGCTGCCGTCGGTCGAGCTTGGTGCGCATCTCGACGAGCTCGCGTTCCTGGCGCTGGAGATCACCCTGCGCAGCGCGGACGGCCCGGCTCGCCGCCTCCTGTTCGGCGGCGAGCACCTCGGTGAAGGCCGTGAAGTTGCCGCCGACGAAGCGCAGGGTGCCATCGCGCAACTCCCCGACCTCCTCGACCAGGTCGAGCAGCTCCCGGTCGTGGCTGACCATGATCACCGGCCCCGCCCAGCACGTGACGGCGGTGTAGAGCCGCGACCGCGCGGAGCGGTCCAGGTTGTTGGTCGGTTCGTCCAAGATCAATACCGCGGGGCGGGCCAGGATCAGGCCCGCCAGGGCGAGTAAGATCGCCTCGCCGCCCGACAAGGAGCCGATCCGCCGGTCGAGGCGGAGATCGGCGAAGCCGAACTGCGCAAGGGCCGCCGCCGCTCGCTCGTCGAGATCCCACCGGTCGTCGACCAGCTCCATGTCCCGCTCGACTTCTTGGGCCGAACCGACCCCGGCGCTCAGCCGTTCCAGCGCCGCCAGTGCGCGGTCGATCCCGAGCACACCGGCCACGGTCCGCTCGCGGTCCAACGTGAGTTCCTGCGGCAGGTAGCCAACGGGCGAGGGTCCCGAGACGCGGCCGGCAGTGGGCTGGAGCTCACCGGCCAGGATGCGGAGCAGCGTGGACTTGCCTGCCCCGTTGCGGCCCACCAGGCCGGTGCGTCCGTCGGGAAACGCGGCGTCGAGTCCGGCGAAGACGGTCTCACCCGTCGGCCAGACGAACGACAGGTGATGACAGACCAGCGAAGACATGGTGGGCTCCAGGAGTCGAGGCGATCTCGACCGGGGACCCCAGGGGTCACCGATCGAGGCGGGATGGTCGACTCACAACGCCACTGGGACACCCAACGCTCGGGGCTGGAACGGCGACCACCCTAGGCGGTGTCACGGCCTAGCTCAAGCGAGTTCTCGGCACACCCGGCCCCGGTCGAGGTGCGGTGAGCGTCGCCGTACGATGACAATGAAGCCCTGATCCCACAGCATTCGGCGAGAGGACCACCATGGCGGACTACGTACTGCCCGACCTTCCGTACGACTACGGCGCGCTCGAGCCACACATCTCCGGCAGCATCATGGAGCTCCACCATGACAAGCACCACGCGACCTACGTCAAAGGACTGAACACCGTTCTCGACCAGCTCGAGGAGGCCCGGGACAACGACTCCTTCGGTGCCGTGGGCGGCATGGAGAAGACGCTGGCCTTCAACCTGGGCGGGCACCTCAACCACTCCGTCTTCTGGCCGAATCTGTCCCCGGACGGTGGCGACAAGCCGGACGGCGATCTCGGCACCGCGATCGACCAGTACTTCGGCAGCTTCGACAAGTTCAAGGCCCACTTCACGGCGAACGCCAATGCGATCCAGGGCTCCGGCTGGTCGATGCTGGTCTACGACACGCTGGGCCAGCGGCTCAACATCATCCAGCTCTACGACCAGCAGGCCAACGTGCCGATCGGCCAGCTCCCGATCGTGCTGCTCGACATGTGGGAGCACGCGTTCTACCTGCAGTACAAGAACGTCAAGGCCGACTACGTCACCGCCTGGTGGAACGTGGTCAACTGGGCCGACGCCCAGCAGCGCTACGCGCTCGCTGTGTCCCAGGCGCCGGGTCTGATCAAGCCCTGACCAAGCTCGCCGACAGCGCTCACCGGGAACGAAGGCGCTCGTCGTGGGCGCGAATCTCGCTGGGCTGTTCGCCGCCGCGTCGCCCGGCCGCCTGACGTCCTGGTCGCTTCCCGCGCGCGAAACCAGCGTCCGCGCGCGATATTTTGCGCGCGGACGCCGGTTTCGCGCGCGGGAATGGCGAGGGAGCGCGGTGTCCTCGAGATCGGACGCTACGGGGCGGGCGGACCCAGGAGCAGCCGTACGGTGTCGATGGTGTCCGCGTCAGCGGCCGTCTTGTCCTCCCGGTAGCGCAGCACGCGGGCGAAGCGCAGGGCCACACCTCCGGGGTATCGCCGCGACACCTGGAGCCCGTCGCAGGCGATCTCGACGACGGTGGTCGGTTCGACGTACACGGTGTAGGAATCCCGCCGCTCCTCCAGGTCGAGGAAGTGTTGGGTCTGCCACGCCAGCAACTCGTCGGTCAGACCCTTGAACGTCTTGCCGAGCATGACGAAGCCGCCTTCGGAGTCGCGGGCGGCCAGGTGGAGATTGGACAACCAGCCGCGGCGGCGGCCGCTCCCCCACTCGACCGCGGTCACCACCAGGTCGAACGTGTGCCGCGGCTTGATCTTGATCCAGGACGCCTCCCGCCTCCCAGCCGCGTACGGCGCGGATGGACGCTTGACGACCAGGCCCTCGAAGCCGTCGGCGACCGCCGTTGCGAAGGCCGAAGCCAACTCCGCCTCGCTCGTGACGATCCGGCGCGGCACCGTCAACTCAGTGGGCAGCAACCGGGCCATGGCGTCGAGTCGTTCCGCCAGGGGTGCGTCGAGCAGGTCCCGGCCGTCGAGGTGCAGCAGATCGAAGAAGAACACCCGGAGCGGGGTCCGGGCGGAGACCCCGGCGACGTCGGTACTGCTCGCCGTCCGCGAGGCGATGACCTGGAACGCCTCGGGCCTGCCGTCGTCGCGCAGGGCGAGTACCTCGCCGTCGAGCACGAGCGAGGTCGCCGGCAAGGCGAGAACGGCGCCCACCACCTCAGGCAGTCGGGGGGTGATGTCGTCGAGTGAGCGGGTGAAGATATGTACTCGGTCGTCGGCTCGATGTACCTGGACCCGGATGCCGTCGAGCTTGACGTCGGTCACGGCCGGCGTGCCGAGCCGGCCGAAGGCGTCGGCGACGTCGGGCGCCGACGCGGCCAGCATCGGCTGGATCGGGATCCCGACCTGCAGGCCAACCCGCTCCAGCGCCTCCTGCCCATCGGTCATCACCAGTCGGGCGGCCGCGGTCGTCGAGGACAACAGCATCGCCGCTCGCCGGACGGTCGCGATCGGCACACCGTAAGCCGCCGCCAGCCCGTCCTGGACGAGGGAGTCGAGCGCGCCCTGCCGGAGTTCGCCGAAGACCAGTCCGCGGAGCAACCCCTGCTCCGGGCTCGGTGGCGCGGCTGAACAGGTTCAGTGCCTGCTGGGCCCGCTCGGTGGTCGAGCCCGGCCCGGACAACTGCGCCATCCGGGCGAAGGCCGCATCGACCTCGCTCACGGTCAGCGTCGGGTCGACGGCCGGTTGTGGTAACTCCTGGAGCGACCGCCAGCCCAGTCCCGTACGGCGCTGCCGCAGGCTCCCGCCCAGGTACGACACGACGATCTCGATGTCGTCGGCCGTCGCCTCGGACAGCACGGAGGCGAGCAGGTCACGCTTCGCGTTCCGTGATCGCGTCGCACTGAGCGCGGCCCACGCGTCGGCCAACCGGGACAGCAGCACCCGACCATGATGGCGGGCGACGCCGACATTCTCGGCGGACAGCACGTCTGGATCGATTCAGCATCGATCGTTGTCGGAGCGCTCTCACAGCTTTCGCACAGCCACAACGATGTGGACACCAAATGCTGGTCAGGCATTGACACCGAACCGGTTCAGTGATGGGTTGGCCCTGCCGCATGTACTGCCTGCACGTACTGCTGTGTGTTTGCCTCGAGCCTGAGCGGCTGTCAGTACCTCGGGCCGTCCCATACGAAGAAGTCTGGAAAGGACACTATGAACGACACGCACGATCTTCCCGACGGGCCCGAATCCCCAGCTGGCGTCGGGGCCGTCAAGAGCTGGGCCACCAGCCGCCGGCGCTTCCTGGCCATCTCCGGCCTCGCCGTCGGTGGTGCTGCCATCGGGCTCGGCGCCGCCGGCTGTGGCACCGCCCAGACCGGCAACCAGCAGGGCACGGCCAAGGGCCGCGCCGGCGCGGCCGGCGAGGTCCTGTTCATGGCCGGCATGCAGTGGGGCCCGCCGACCAGCTTCAATCCGTTCGGTGCCGACCATCGCCTATCCGTGCAACTGGAATCAGAGCCAGCTGATCTACGAGAGCCTGCTGCGCTTCAACCTGCTCGACGGCTCCCTGCAACCCGGTCTGGGCAAGGAGCTGCAGGAGACGGATGCCACCACGTTCGTCGTCGCACTGCAGGACGGCACCAAGTGGTCCGACGGCTCGGAGCTGACCGCCGCGGACGTGGTCTTCACCTTCGAGTTGGGCAAGGACAACAGCACCTACTTCTCCGACGTCTGGACAGTACATCGACTCGGTCACCGCGCCGGACCCGCGCAGCGTGCAGTTCAAGCTCAAGACCAAGCCGCTCAACCCCGGCTTGGTCAGGAACTACATCGCCAACACGCTGATCATGCCGCAAGGCGGTCTGGAGCAAGATCGATCCGGAGCAAGCTGGCCGCCGAGCCCAACCTGCAGCCGGTCGGCTCCGGCCCGTTCAAGCTGGACAAGGCCGACCAGACCCAGGTCAACCTCAAGCGCGACGACGACTACTGGGGCAAGGCGGTCTACGGCACGCCGGCCATGACCACGATCAACCACCCGATCTTCAAGACCAACAACGACGCCAACCTCAAGCTGGAGAGCGGGGAGACTCGACGCGAGCCAGACCTTCTTCCCGCAGATCTGGAAGCTGTGGGAGGACAAGAACAAGCCCGTCGGCACCTGGCTCAAGGAGAAGCCCTACTACCTGCCCGGCAGCCAACCGAGTCTCATCCCAACCTGACGGTCAAGGGCCTGGACAACGTCAAGGTGCGGCAGGCCATCGCCTACGCCATCGACTACCCCAGCATCGCCGCCACGGCCATGTCGGACTACTCCGTGCCGGCCAACGCCAGCCTGATCCTGCCCAGCGGGTTCGAGTCGAAGTACTACGACGCGGCGGCCGTGGACGCCGAGGGCTGGAAGTACGACAAGGCCAAGGCGATCAGCATCCTCGAGGACGAGCTCAAGGCCGAGAAGGGGTCGGACGGCATCTACGTGCTGCCCGACGGCACCAAGCTCGGCGGCTGGAAGCTGATCACCCCGACCGGCTGGACCGACTGGAACACCGCCTGCGAGATCGTGGCCAAGTCGGCCAAGGCGGTCGGCATCGGCATCACCACCGAGTTCCCGCAGGCACCCACCATGCAGACCGCGATGTTCAACGGCGACTTCGAGCTCGTCATGTACAACTACACCGCGGTGAACCCGGCCAGCCCGTGGACGCGCTTCCGCGACGCCATGGACGACCGGGGCGTGCCGGAGGTCGGCAAGCGGGCCTTCTACAACTACAACCGCTTCTCCGATCCCGAGGTCCCGGCGCTGCTGGACGCGGCCGCCGCGCGCCAAGAGCGACGCCGAGGCCAAGACGGCCTACGCCGCCCTGGACAAGATCTACCGGGAGAAGATCCCGGTCGTCCCGCTGATGTACCGGCCGATGGACTTCTACCAGTTCAGCCAGACCAACTGGGAGAACTTCCCCACCGAGGAGAACCCGTACGCCCCGCCGATGTGGCAGGGTGCGGGCATCCAGTGGTTCTTCAAGATCAAGCGAGTGGGCACCTAGACCCGGACTGACGACGAGAGGCGAGGACACCCAGCATGGTCTTGGCGCGATATCTCGGACGCAAGCTGGCGTGGACGCTGGTCGTCCTGCGTGGTCACCGTGGTGCTGATGTTCTTCCTGCCGCGGCTGATCCCGGGCAACCCCGTCGACACGATCGTCGGCAACATGGCCCGGGGCGGCGGCGGCGGCGGAGATGCGCTGAAGGCCGTCCACGAGAACTTCATGCGCGAGTTCGGCTGGACCTGCCGTTATGGCAGCAGTTCCTGACCTACGTCGGGAACCTGCTGCAGGGTGACCTCGGGACCTCCTTCGGGCAGTATCCGGCGTCGGTCAACTCCCTGGTGGCGGCGGCGCTGCCGTGGAGCATCGCTATCCAGTTGCCGGCCATCATCGTCGGCTGGGTCGTCGGCAACATCCTGGGCGCGCTGGCCGCGTTCAAGGGCGGCGGGTTCGACCGCGGCGCCTTCGTCAGCACGCTGTTCCTGTCGAGCATGCCGTACTTCTGCCTGGCGATCTTGCTGCAGTTCATCGTCGGCGTGCAGCTCGGCATCCTGCCCGGTGAGTGGGGCGTACTCCTTCGGTTTGACACCGGAACTCTCGGTGGCCTTCTTGGGTGACGCCATCACCTACTTCTGGCTGCCGTTCTGGTCGCTGGTGCTCGTGTTCATCGGCGGCCAGGCGGTGGGCATGCGCTCGATGGCCATCTACGAGCTCGGATCGGACTACGTCAACTACGGGCGAGGGCTCGGCGTCAAGGACAGCACCACGGTCCGCTACATCTTCCGCAACGCCATGCTGCCCCAGATCACCGGGCTGGCCCTGGCCATCAGCGGCATGATCGTCGGCGCGCTGGTCACCGAGCTCGTGTTCTCCTACCCCGGTCTGGGCACGTTGCTGTTCAGCGCGATCGGCCAGAACGACTATCCGGTGATCTCGTCGATCCTGCTGATCGTCACCGTCGCGGTGCTGATCGCGAACTTCGCTCGTGGATGTTGCCACCGGCTTCATCGATCCTCGGATCCGGGCCGCAGAGAGCGGAGAACGCTGATGAGATTCACGCCTCGATTCTGGGTCGCCGCCGTCATCGTGGTGCTCATCGCCTTGATCGGCCTGCTCGGCCCGGTTCTGGTCGGGGTCAGCCCCGATGCGGTGGTCGGCGGTCTGTACGACCCACCGCAGTGCTGCGGCCCACTGCTGCTGGGCACGGACAACGAGGGGCAGAGCGTGCTGGCCAACCTCGTGTACGGCACCCGAACGTCGTTGATCGTCGGGTTGATGGCCGGCACCATCGCGACCGATCATCGGCATCTTGATCGGCCTGCTGGCCGGCTACCGCGGCGGTTGGCTCGACGACGTGCTGACCGCGATCACCAACGTGTTCCTGGTCATCCCGGCCATCGTGGTCGTGATCTTGATCTCCATCGCGCTGGAGAACCGCAGCATCGTCGTCATCGCCGTCATCATCGGCATCATGTCCTGGCCCTGGGTGGCCCGGGCCGTACGGGCTCAGTCCAGCAGCGTGCGGAACCGAGAACACATCGACGTGGCCAAGCTCTCCGGGGCCAGGTTCTGGTCGATCCTGGCCTGGGACGTGCTGCCCTATCTGTTGTCCTACGTGGTGATGGCCTTCGTGCTGCAGGTGGCCGGCGCGATCCTGTTCGAGGCCACCCTGAGCCTGCTCGGACTGGGCCCGTCGGGTGTGACCAGCCTGGGCATCATGCTCTACTGGGCCATCGCCTGGCAATCGGTGCAGACCGGGGCCTGGTGGGCCTTCTTGCCGCCCACTCTGATGCTGACCTTGATCGCCTTCTCGCTGCTGCTGCTGCAGTCCAGCCTGGACGAGGTCTTCAATCCGCGGCTGCGGCGGGGCCGAAAGGCTCGGAGGAAGACCAAGGAAGAAAGGGTCGCAGGCGACGAGCCGATCGAGCCGGCCACCCCGACTGCGGTTGGTGCGGCCGGGATCCTCGAGCAGCCGGTCTCCGGCAGGGGTGGGCAGGCCTGATGGGCACCCTGCGTCAAGGCGGAGAACATCCGCGGTGTCTATCACACCGATACGGGTAAGGACTTCGTCGCCGTCAACGACGTCTCGATCACCATCGAGGAGGGCGAGGTGCTGGGCCTGGCCGGCGAATCCGGCAGCGGCAAGACCACTCTGGGCTCGATCATCTCCTTGATCGCCCGGCCGCCGCTGCACGTGGAGCACGGCTCGCTCGAGATCGACGGCAAGGTGCAGGAGTTGGGCCACGGCGCCAAGATTCCCCGTACCTGGCGCGGTTCGGTGGTCTCCATGCTGCCGCAGGGCGCGATGAACTCGGTCAGCCCCACCATCCGGATCCGGGACCTGGTCTACGACGTGATGCGGGCCCACGACAGCAAGGTCAGCAGGAGCGAGGCCCTGGACCGCGCGCGGGACCGGATCACCACGCTCGGACTGCCGGCCCGCGTGCTGGACGCGTACCCGCACCAACTGTCGGGCGGCATGAAGCAACGCACCGTGACGGTGATCAGCACGCTGTTGAATCCGCGGTTGCTGGTGGCGGACGAGCCGACCTCGGCCCTGGACGTCACCTCGCAGAAGATCTTGATCGAGATGCTGTTGGAGATGCTGGAGAAGGGAATCATGTCCGGGGTGATCTTCGTGACCCACGACCTGCCGGTGCTGCGCACCGTGGCGACCAAGATCGCCGTGATGTACCAGGGTCAGGTAGTTGAGTCCGGTCCGACCGAACAGATGGTCGACAGTCCCGAGCACCCGTACACCCAGGCACTCCTCGGTTCGGTGCTGGTGCCCGAGGAGGGCTACAACAACACGCGGATCGAGGGCATGAACAACTTCGACCGGGAGAGCTTCCTCGCACCGGCGGTGATCCGCTGATGGCCGAGATCTATCGCGCCGACAACATCACCAAGACGTTCGGCCGCGGCGATCATGCCGTCCACGCGGTCAAGGACGTCAGCTTCGCCCTCGAAGAGGGTTCGATCACCACCATCGTGGGCGAGAGTGGTTCGGGGAAGTCGACGATCGCCCGGATGGTGCTCGGGCTGCTGCCGATCACCTCGGGCAAGATCACCTTCCAGGGTCGAGGACGTCACCAACCTGAGCGGCGCGGCCCAGACGGCGTACTGGCGCGACGTCCAGGCGGTCTTCCAGGACCCGTTCTCCTCGTTCAACCAGTTCTTCACCGTGAAGCGGCTGCTCTACCGCTCGATGCGGCTGCTGGATTCCAAGGTGGGCCAGGAGCGGCTCGAGGAGTCGCTGGGCCACGTCGGGATGGATCTCGACGTGCTCAGCAAGTTCCCGCACCAGATGTCCGGCGGTCAGCGGCAGCGGGTCATGATCGCCCGCGCGCTGATGATGCGGCCCAAGCTGTTGATCGCCGACGAGGCGACCTCCATGCTGGACGCCTCGCTCCGGGTGAACATCCTCAACGTGCTCAAGGACCTGCGCGACCAGACGGACACCACGGTGCTCTTCATCACCCACGACATCGGCCAGGCCTGCTACCTGGCCGACCGGGTGCTCGTCATGGAGCACGGGGTGATGGTCGAGCAGGGCGCGACCGACGAGGTGATCTTCAACCCGCAGCACGAGTACACGAAGAGACTGCTCGCCGACGTACCCAAGCTGCACGAGGAGATCGCCTTGGAGTCGCTCGCCGACTCACTGGCCGCCGAACGCAGCGCCGCCGAGCGGTAACCGCTGGTAACCAGGTCCGGTCACGTTTCCGACCACGGCCGACTTCCGCAACGGCCGGTAGCCAGTGGGGCCGCGTTTGCCGACCACGGTGGACCTCCGCGGTCGCCCTGAGGCACAACGAGCGTCTACGCCGCCGCCGTCCCTGTCACCGCCAGCCTCTCGGGGCGCCGCCGATACCCTACGCCGTCATCATGTCGTTGTCCGTCAGGTGGCGGACAACGCAGCAGACATCGCACTCCGCCGCTGCGCCGTCCGCCACATGGCGGGAAACGCCAGCTGCTCGCCCGGGGTGTGCCACCGACCAACACATGGGTAAGCCCGCGCACCGTTGTCGGCGCGCGGGCTTACACGTTGTTCGGAGAGTCTTACGAACGGCCGGTGGCCGGCCCTTCCTCCTGGATGGCTTCGGCCTCTTCGGCCGAGGTGTCGTCGCTCGGAGCCTCCTGGTTGCTGGTGGCCTCCTCGCGCTCCTCGGTGTCGCTCACCAGTTCCTCCGCCGGTGACTCTTCCGGAGTCTCTGCCCGTGACTCTTCCGGGGTCTCTTCCGGAGTCTCCGCTGCTGCAGTCTCGGTTGGAGGCTCGGCCGGAGTCTCGCCGGTGGCCGGAGAAGCTGCCGCCGGGGCGGTAGCAGGCGCAGACTTCTTGGCCGCCGGTGTACGAGCGCCGCCCTTGGTGTTGGCCTTTTTGGAGTCCTCGAGCGACTCGGTGACCAGCTCGATCATGGCCATCGGAGCGTTGTCGCCCTTGCGCGGACCGACCTTGGTGATCCGGGTGTAGCCACCCTCGCGACCGTCGAAGCTCGGAGCGATCTCGGTGAACAACTCGTGCACCACACCCTTGTCCCGCACGGTCGTGAGCACCTGCCGCCGGGCGTGGATGTCCCCCCGCTTCGCC
Source organism: uncultured Actinomycetota bacterium (assembly GCA_963789345.1). Lineage (GTDB taxonomy): Bacteria > Actinomycetota > Actinomycetes > Propionibacteriales > Propionibacteriaceae > Microlunatus. The sequence continues at coordinate 131,659 of CAWBKR010000011.1, forward strand.
TTGGTGATCAGCTTCTCGGCCACGCGGACGCAGCCGCCGGGCCTTGGCCTCGGTGGTGACGATCCGGCCGTGCTCGAACAGCTGGCTGGCCAGGTTCGCCAGGATGATCCGCTCGTGCGCCGGGCTGCCGCCGAGCCGTGCGCCCTTGGCAGGTGTGGGCATCTCCGTTCTCCAGATTCTCTTCTCGGTCAGGCCGGCACCGAGCAGCGTCAGTACTGCTCGGTCTCGCTGAAGTCGGCGTCCTCGTCCTCGTCGAGGTCGTCGTAGCGACCGATGGCGCTCAGCGGGTCGAAGCCGGGGGCGCTGTCCTTGAGCGACAGGCCCATCTCGTGCAGCTTGAGCTTGACCTCGTCGATCGACTTGGAGCCGAAGTTGCGGATGTCGAGCAGATCCTGCTCGCTCCGGCTGACCAGCTCGGAGACGGTGTGGATGCCCTCGCGCTTGAGGCAGTTGTAGGACCGCACGGTCAGGTTGAGGTCCTCGACCGGCAGGGCCAGGTCGGCCGCGAGCTGCTCGTCGATCGGCGACGGGCCGATCTCGATGCCCTCGGCCTCGAGGTTCAGCTCCCGGGCCAGGCCGAACAGCTCGACCAGGGTGCGACCGGCCGAGGCGACGGCGTCGCGCGGCCGGATGGCCGGCTTCGTCTCCACGTCCAGGATCAGCTTGTCGAAGTCGGTGCGCTGCTCGACGCGGGTGGCCTCCACCTTGTAGGTGACCTTGAGCACCGGCGAGTAGATCGAGTCGACCGGGATCCGGCCGATCTCGGCGTCGATAGCTCTTGTTCTGCACCGCGGAGACGTAGCCACGGCCACGCTCGACGACGAGCTCCATCTCCAGCTTGCCGTTGTCGTTCAGGGTGGCGATGTGCAGGTCGGGGTTGTGCACCTCGACGCCGGCGGGCGGCGCGATGTCGGCGGCGGTGACGGCGCCGGCGCCGGCCTTGCGCAGGTACATGGTGACGGGCTCGTCCTCCTCGGAGGAGACGACCAGGCCCTTGAGGTTCAGGATGATCTCGGTGACGTCCTCCACGACGCCCTCGATGGTCGAGAACTCGTGCAGGTTGCCGTCGATCTTGATGCTGGTCACGGCCGCGCCCGGGATGGACGACAGCAGGGTGCGACGCAGCGAGTTGCCGAGGGTGTAGCCGAAGCCCGGCTCCAGCGGCTCGATGACGAACCGGGAGCGGTTGTCGGAGCGAACTCTTCCGACAGGGTCGGGCGCTGTGCGATGAGCATGGTGTTCTTCCTTCCCCGCGCTAACCGCTATTTGATAGCCGCCGCGCATCCGACCGCGGTCGAGCCGTACGAGCCGTCGCGACCCCGCGGAGGGCGTCCGCTCAGCGCGCCTACAGTCGGGTCGCGGTTACTTGCTGTAGAGCTCGACGATCAGCTGCTCCTGGCACGTCGATCACGATCTGCTGGCGGGTCGGGAGCTGGTGGATCAGGATGCGCATCCTGTTCGGCAGGGCGTCCATCCAACCCGGCACGTCGCGCTCGCCGTGGGTTTCGCGGGCGATCACCAGCGGGGTGAGCTCGCGGGACTTCTCCTTGACGTCGATGACGTCGTGCGGGCTGACCCGGTACGACGGGATGTTCGACCTTCTGGCCGTTGACCAGGAAGTGCCCGTGCACGACGAGCTGGCGGGCCTGCCGGCGGGTCCGGGCGAAGCCGGCGCGGTAGACCACGTTGTCCAGCCGGGACTCCAGGATCTGCAGCAGGTTGTCACCCGTCTTGCCCTGCATCCGGTTGGCCTCTTCGTAGTAGCGGCGGAACTGCTTCTCCAGCACGCCGTAGGAGAAGCGGGCCTTCTGCTTCTCGCGGAGCTGCAGGGAGTACTCCGACTCCTTGGTGCGGCCGCGGCCGTGCACGCCGGGCGGGTACGGGCGCTTCTCGAACGCCTTGTCGCCACCGACCAGGTCAACCCCCAGCCGACGCGACTTCTTGGTCATGGGACCGGTATAGCGAGCCATGTTTTCCTTCGGTCCTTCGTGTTCCGAGTCAGGGGTTAGACGCGACGCCGCTTGGGCGGGCGGCAGCCGTTGTGGGGTACGGGGGTCACGTCGGAGATCGCGCCGACCTCGAGGCCGACCGCACCGAGGGAGCGGATCGCGGTCTCGCGGCCGGAGCCCGGACCCTTGACGAACACGTCGACCCGCTTCATGCCGTGCTCCATGGCCCGGCGACCGGCCGCCTCGGCGGCCATCTGCGCCGCGAACGGGGTGGACTTGCGGGAGCCCTTGAAGCCGACGGTGCCGGCCGAGGCCCAGGCGATCACCGCACCGGTGGGGTCCGTGATCGAGATGACCGTGTTGTTGAACGTGCTCTTGATGTGAGCGTGGCCGGCGACCACGTTCTTCTTCTCCTTGCGGCGGACCTTCTTGGCGCCGGTGTTGCGGCCTGCAGTAGCCATGTGTCTCTCAATTCTCCTGGTCTCTACCGCCGCCGCGTCAGCGGACCTTCTTCTTGCCGGCGACGGGCTTGCGCGCGCCCTTGCGGGAGCGGGCGTTGGTCCGGGTGCGCTGACCGCGGACCGGCAGACCACTGCGGTGACGACGACCCTGGTAGGAGCCGATCTCGACCTTGCGACGGATGTCGGCGGCCACCTCGCGGCGCAGGTCACCCTCGGTCTGGTAGTTGGCCTCGATCCAGTCGCGGAGCGCGACCAGCTGCTCGTCGGTCAGCTGGTGGACGCGGATGTCGCCACTGATCTCGGTGGCGGCGAGGGTCTGCAGGGCGCGGGTGTGGCCGATGCCGTAGATGTAGGTGAGGGCGATCTCCAGCCGCTTGTCGCGCGGGAGGTCGACACCGATGAGACGTGCCATCAGGCGGTACTACCTTTCGGTCGTTCCACGGCCCTTCGACTGCGCTCAGGGATCGTCGCGGAGGTGTCTGGCGTGATGCGTCCCTGCTGCCTGACAGCTCCAGGAGGAGGGCCTCGGCCTCCGACCGAGGGTGGACCCGAAGCAACGTCCGGGGTGCGATCACACGTTTTCGTTGGTCTAGACGATCGTGGAGTTGTCTCGGTGCTGCGCGGACTCGCGGCCGGTGCCGACTCAGCCCTGCCGCTGCTTGTGCCGCGGGTTCTCGCAGATCACCATCACGCGACCGTGCCGGCGAATGACCTTGCACTTGTCGCAGATCTTCTTGACGCTCGGCTGGACCTTCATCGAGCTCTTTCTGGATTCGGCGCCGCGCGGACGAGGCCGCTACGCGGGCGTTGGTGGAACTACGGGACTGACTACTTGTGCCGGTAGACGATGCGACCGCGGGTGAGGTCGTAGGCGGAGAGTTCGACGACGACTCGATCGGCCGGGAGGATGCGGATGTAGTGCTGCCGCATCTTGCCACTGATCGTGGCCAAGCACCTTGTGACCGTTGGCCAGCTCGACGCGGAACATCGCGTTCGGCAGGGCCTCGACCACGGTGCCCTCGAGCTCGAGTGCACCCTCCTTCTTCGCCATGAACCTCAATCACTAGTTGAACGTACGCTATGTGAACGCACGGAGCCCACCGACATAGTTGGCCGACCGTTAAGTCTACTGGAAGCCGGTGGGCAACCCAAATTCGCCGGCGAGCATCGTTAGCGGAGCGCCGGGCTCGGTCTGGACGAGCGAAGGAGCAGACACGCTTTTCGTCTGCGAGTGAGTGAGGAAGACCGAGTCATGAGGCGCGGAGCGTGTGCGAGCCGGACAACACAGCTCAGACGGCGGCCAGGCCGCGCTTCAGCCGCTCTCGTAGAGGTCGACGCTCTCGCGCAGCGCCTTGAGGATGTAGAGGGGGAAGTCCATGCCCTGCTTGTGCGCCCAGAGCAGGCGCTGCTCGACGCGGCCGACCTCGCGGGCGTAGCCCTCCAGATCGCTGTCCAGCCCGAGGTCGACCATGACACCGCCCATGTCGGCCTTGTAGCGGTCTTCATGGCGTTGGTGCCCGACCAGGTTGTAGGACTTCTCGCGCAGCACCCGGGTGAGGAAGAGCTGCCAGGGCTTGAGCACCCGGTCCTGGATCATCGCGGTCGCCGACATCTGGTAGAAGGCGAAGTGCCCCGGCTCCTGCTGCTTGATCGGGGTGATGATCGTCTCGGCGATCGCCTCTTCACCCAGCTCCTGCATGCCGGTGTTGATCTGGTTGTACGCCAGCACGGCCTGCCGCTCGGTGCTCGCGCCGGTGAGGAAGTAGAGCAGCTTGGCGACGTCCTGGATCGGTTTCAGGTTGGCCAGCGCACCCAGGATCTTGATCTTGAACGGACACGTCGAGGTGCGGCGCCGCCGGTGTCCGGCCGAGGTCTTGCTGAAGCCGATCGAGGATCAGCCCGTGCTGGATCTCCTGCGGCTGCCACACGTCGGCGTAGAAGGTCTTGTTGGTGTCGTCGACGTCGGGGAGCAGGACCAGCAGCTCCAGCACGTTGCGGTCGACCTCGAGCTCGACCCGCGCCAGGTAGTCGATGACGTGACCGTATCGCTCGAGCCACCAGCCCCGGGTTCTTGATCGAGCGGTCGACGGAGTCGAGGTCGATCGGCGGGTACAGCTCGCCCAATCGCTGGACGTGCTCAGCGATCTTCTGCTGGGTGATCGGTTGCCGGGGCACGCTTGAGCTTATCGACGGCGAACCGGCGCGGACAAAGTTCCGCGGCTGTGGTGTTTCACACAGTTAGGGTAGCCAAACCAACCGACCCCCGTGTCGAAATCAGCGCGTCGAATCGCCGAAGACCGCCTCGGTTCGTGGATCAGAACCATGGGTCAGAACAAGATGATCAGCAAGATCGCGATCAACGCGACGACCCCGGCGAGCACCCCCACGGCCAGCACCGTCAGCTGCGTGGCACTGCGGCCGGTGCTGAGCTGACCCGGTGCCGCGTTGTCCGGTGTGGCGACGATCGCCGGGCTGCGGTGGGTCGGCAGCGGCGGCAGTCCCTGGACCACGGGTAGCAGCTCCCCCATCCGCTGAGCGGCGAACAGCCGGTCCAGCCGAGCAGAGTAGTCGTCGGAATCCAAGGCTCCGGCCTCGTACGCGGAGTTGAGTCGAGCGCTCAGCTGACTGCGTTCACCCTCGGTCACCGGTGCGTCGGGTGTGCTCCGGTAGGGCGAGCTGATCGGCACCTCACTCACCTTCCCAGCCTACTTCCCGCCCTACGATTGCCCGGCCTACACCTGAGTCGGCAGCCCGAACACCTCGAACAGGCTGGTGTCGAAGTAGCAGGTGACCTGGGCGACGCGGCCGTCGCGAAGGTGGAGCTGCTGTAGCTGAAAGGGCCGATGGACGCCGTCGAGCCCGCGCATGTAGAGGGCCAGGGCCGGTTGCCCGTTCGCCGACGTCCGGAGCATCCGTTGGTCCCCCGGCCCCTCGGCCGGGCAGTATGTGGTCACCAGGGTGCGGATCGCCTCGCGGCCGCGGTACCAGGCGACGTACGGCGGCATCTCCCAGACCGCGTCGGCGGTGAGCAGCGAGACGATCCGGTCGACGTCGTAGCTCTCGAAGGCGTCCACGTAGGACTCGAGAAGCTCGGCGTCGTGCTGGTCGCCGTCGAACTCGGGCGAGTTCAGATCGATCTTGGCCAGATGGGCGCGGGCGCGCTGCAGGCTGCTGTTGACCGCCGCCACGGTTGTCTGCAGCGTCTGCGCCACTTCGCTGGCGTGCCAGGCCAGCACGTCCCGCAGGATCAGGACCGCCCGCTGCTGCGGCGTCAGGTGCTGGAGGGCGGCGACAAACGCCAGCCGGACGCTCTCCCGGGTGACGACCTCCCCCGCCGGGTCCTCGGGGTCTCGGCCCCAGACCACGTCGTCGGGGAGGGGTTCGAGCCAGGGCACCTCCGTACGGGTCTCCAGCGTGCCGCTCGGCCCCCCGCTCGGGGCACCGATGCCGGTCGGCAGCAGCCGGCGGTGTTTGCTGGTGAGAGCCGTCAGGCACACGTTGGTGGCGATCGAGTACATCCAGGTCCGCAGCGACGACCGGTTCTCGAAACCGTGGTAAGCCCGCCACGCGCGGAGGTACGTCTCCTGCACCAGATCCTCGGCGTCGTGCACCGAGCCGAGCATGCGGTAACAGTGCGCGGTCAGCTCGCCGCGCAGGGGTTCGACCAACTCGAGGAAGGTGTCGTCTACAGCCGTGAGTGTCATCCAGTCGAATCTAGCGAGTACCCGATGAGGAACGGAAGAGTGCGCGGTCTGATCCGGTGACGCACCCGCGGCCGGGGCGTTCGCGACCCCGAAAGGTGCCCGATGCGCCGGATGATCTTCATCAACCTCCCGGTCCGCGACCTCGCAGTCGCCACGGACTTCTACACCGGACTCGGTTTCACGCTGAATCCCATGTTCTCCGACGGCTCGTGCAGCTGCATCGTCATCTCGAACGAGATCTACATCATGGCCCTACGCGCGGATCGGTTCGCCGACTTCGTCGCCGGGCCCGTGGGAGACGCCCGGCAGTCGACGACGGTGATCAACTGCCTGTCGGCGGAGAGCAGGGCGGAGGTGGATGATCTCGTCGCGAAGGCGCTGGCCGGTGGGGGGCAGCCCTGGCTGGACAAGATGGAGGACGGCCCGATGTACGGTCACAGCTTCGCCGACCCCGACGGGCACGCCTGGGAGTTGCTGTACATGGAGATGCCGGCCGACCGCTGACCTCCCGTCGAGCCGTCACTTCTGCGGCGACACGCCGCCCAAAGCGCCGAAGATGTGACGGGTCGCGGGAGTAATTCATCGGTTGTTGAATTCTGGGCCGTCGAGCCGTACCGTTGGGTCATGGACCTGCTGGTCGACTTCGCGGAGATCGATCGAGGCATGCTGGACGAGGTCGGCGGCAAGGGGCTCAACCTGGGCCTGCTTGCGGCTGCCGGGCTACCAGTTCCGGACGGGTTCTGCGTCTCCACGCGGGCCTACCGTTCCGTGGTCGCCGACCGGCTCGACGCCCTGATGGACGAGCTGACCGGAGCGGACCCGGAGTCACTGGCATCAGCGGCGGCCGACGCGCGCGAGGTGGTCCTGTCGAGTCACGTGCCGGTTGAACTGGCCGACGCCATCTCGACCCGCTACGCCACTCTCGACGCCACGCTCGACGACACGCCGGTCGCCGTCCGCTCCTCCGCGACGGCCGAGGATCTCCCTACGGCGAGCTTCGCGGGCCAGCAGGACACCTATCTGAACGTCGTGGGCGCCGACGCGGTGCTGGACGCCGTACGACGCTGCTGGGCGTCGCTGTGGACCGAGCGGGCCGTGGTGTACCGCAACACCATCGGGATCGACCACCGCACGGTGGCGCTCGCGGTGGTCATCCAGCGGATGGTCGACGCCGAGGTGGCCGGCGTCATGTTCACGGCCGATCCGGTGACCGGCAGCCGGAACCACACGGTGATCGACGCCAGCCCCGGTCTGGGCGAGGCCGTGGTGTCCGGGGCGGTCAACCCCGATCGGTTCGTCGTGGACTCCGCGACCGGCGACGTCGTCGAGCAGAGACTCGGCGACAAACGAGTGGCGATCCGCGGCCGGGACGGCGGCGGCACCGAGCGCGTCGCACGTGACGGCGACGCCGCCACCGCGTGTGTCTCGGGCGACCAGATCACGGGCCTGGTCCGGCTGGGGCAGCACGTGCAGGCCCACTTCGGCTCCCCGCAGGACACCGAATGGGCGATCGACGCCAACGGTCGGCTCTGGCTGACCCAAGCTCGACCCATCACCACCCTGTATCCGGTGCCGACCACCTCGCAGCCCGGAACCCGGGCCTTTCTCTGCATGACCCTGGCGCAGGGTCTGACCCGGCCGATCACGCCGATGGGCCTCGCCGCCTACCGCATGATCGGCTCCGCCGTCACCGCGCTGGTCGGGCGCCCGCCCGCCGATGCGCACGCCGGGCCGTCAGGTTTGGCGGTCACCGGCCAGCGGCTCTACGTCGACATCACCCCGGTGCTCCGACACCACCGGTCGCGACGCATCGCCCAGACACTCGCCGGGGTGATGGAGGCCCGGACCAAGTCGGTGCTCGTCGCGCTGGCCGCCGATCCCCGGTTCCCCGTGATCGAGTCCTCCTCGCCGGCCCCGATCGTGGCGAAGCTGTTCTGGATCTCCAAGCTCCCGGTCCGCCTGGTGGCTGCCGCGGTCAGCCCCGCTCTGGCCTACCGCGGGCTGGCCCGGCTCGAGCGCCGGCTTCGTCGGCGGCTCCGCGTACCGGCGGACGCGACGCCCGGCCAGCGCCTCGACTTCGTCGAACGCCGCCTCGGCACCGACACCTTCCTCCTCATGCCGAAGGGGGTCGGGTACGCACTCGCCGGATTCGCCGCGTCGGCACTGGCCCGGAGGCTGCTTCGTCGGCACGCCGATCCCGCGGAATGGCAGACGGTGCTGCGCGGCCTGCCCCACAACGTGACGACCGAGATGGACCTCGAGCTGTGGTCGCTGACCCAGCGGATCCGTGCGGACCGGCCGTCCGCGGCGGTGTTCGGCGAGGAGTCGGTGGCCGAACTCGGTCGGCGCTTCCGAGCCGGTCTGCTGCCCGCCGTGGTCCAGCACGGCCTCGCCGAGTTCTTGTCCACCTACGGGCATCGGGCCGTCGCCGAGATCGACCTCGGCATGCCCCGCTGGTCGGAGCAGCCCGAGCACCTGCTCGGCGCGATCGCCAACTACCTCCGGCTCACCGACCCCGAACTCGCGCCGGACCGGCTGTTCGCCCGGGGAGCGGCGGAGGCGGAGCAGGCGGTCGCGGAGCTGACCCGGCGCGCGTACGAGCTGGGGCCGCTCCGCGGTCGCCTGGTCGGGCTCGCTCTCCGGCGCACACGGCAGTTGGTCGGCCTGCGCGAATCGCCCAAGTTCATGTTGGTCCTCAGCCTCGCCGCGCTTCGCGACCAACTGGGCCGGGTCGGGGCGGCGGCCGCGGCGGCCGGAGCGATCGAGGCGCCCGACGACGTCTTCTGGCTCGACCTGCGGGAGGCCCGGCAAGCCCTGAACGGCGAGCCGTTCACCGATCTGGTCCGGGAGCGCCGGGCGGCGTACGAGCAGGAGCTGCGGCGCCGCCACATCCCGCGCATCCTGCTCTCCGACGGCACGGAGCCGGAGGCGGTCGGCCGGTCGCCGGCGGCCGCCGGCGACCTCGCCGGAAGTCCGGCGTCGCTCGGTTCGGTCACCGGCACGGCCCGGGTGGTGCTCGACCCGGTGGGCGCCCACCTGGAGCCCGGGGAAATTCTTGTCGCCCCGTCGACCGACCCGGGGTGGACGCCGCTGTTCCTGACCGCCGGTGGGCTGGTCATGGAGATGGGCGGGTCCAACTCGCACGGCGCCGTCGTCGCCCGCGAGTACGGCATTCCCGCCGTGGTGGGCGTTCCGGACGCCACCTCGCTGATCCGCACCGGGCAGACCATCACGGTCGACGGGGCGTCCGGTCGTGTGGCGCTGCCGGCACTAGTGCCCCACTAGCTCCGGCGGATCTCCCGACGTCGAGAGTTTGGTCGGAGCTTGCGGTTCCTCCACGATGTCTCTCGTGGAGGGTGCGTCCGAAGAGCCGGCGGTCACGGAGTGGCGCGTGGCCCCGGTCGAGGAGCTGTGGCGTCTCGTCGACCCCGGTCCGATGTCGTCGCGGCCGCGGATCGTGGCCGTCGACGGCAGGAGCGGATCCGGTAAGACCTCACTCGCCGAGCAACTGCGCGGTGTCGTTCGGTCGTCGGCCGTCGTCCACACCGACGACGTGGCCTGGCACCACTCGTTCTTCGACTGGACCCAGCTGCTCATCGACGGCGTACTGCGCCCGCTGCGCGCCGGGCAGTCGGTGTCCTACCGACCGCCGGGTTGGATCGAGCAGGAGCGAGCGGGGTCGGTCGAGGTGCCCGGCGGGCTCGAACTGGTGATCATCGAGGGGGTCGGGGCGGGTCGTCGCGAACTCGCCCCCTGGCTGGACGCTGTCGTCTGGGTCCAGTCGGACCTGGCCGAATCCCAGCGGCGCGGCGTGCTGCGTGACGGCGGTGACCAGCCGGCCGCGGACTTCTGGCAGGAGTGGGCCGGCCACGAGCTCCCGTTCCTAGCCGACCAGCGCCCGTGGGAGCGGGCTGCGGCGATCGTCTCCGGCACGCCCGTGCTCGCCGCCGATCGCGTACGCGAGGTGGTGCTGGGCTCGCTCGAATCCGGCTGGGGAGCTCAGCCCGGCAGCGGCGCCGTATCCGTGTGACGGTCGAGGGCCTCGAACACCCGCGACGAGACCTCCTGAACGGTGCCCAGCCCGTCCACCTTCACGAGCAGGCCGCGGCCCTCGTACAGCTCCAGGAGTGGTGAGGTCTCTTCGAGGTACTTCTCCTGCCGGACCCGGATGGCGTCCTCCGTGTCGTCCTCGCGACCTTCGATCTCGGCCCGTCGGAGCAGCCGGACGATGACCTCCTCCATCTCGGCCTCGAGGGAGATCACGGCGTCCAGCCGGTGGCCCTGCTCCTCCAGCACCGCGTCCAGCGCGTCCACCTGATCGACGGTGCGCGGGTAGCCGTCCAGCAGAAAGCCGCGCTCGACATCCGGATGGGTCAACCGGTCGGCGACGATCGCGTTGGTGATCTCGTCGCTGACGTACCCACCGGCCGCCATGATCCGCTGGACCTCCACCCCGAGCGGCGTCTTGTCCCGGACGTTGGCCCGGAAGATGTCGCCGGTGGAGATGGCCGGGATCTCGTAGTGCTCGCCGATCAGCTTGGCCTGAGTGCCTTTTCCCGCGCCCGGCGGGCCCATGATGAGGAGTCGCATCAGCGCAGGAACCCTTCGTAGTTGCGTTGTTGGAGCTGGCTCTCGATCTGCTTCACCGTGTCGAGGCCGACGCCGACGATGATGAGGATCGACGTGCCGCCGAAGGGGAAGTTCTGGTTGGCGTTCAAGAAGATGAACGCGACGGAGGGCAACAGCGCGATCAGCCCGAGGTAGAGCGCCCCGGGGAAGGTCAACCGGGACAGCACGAAGGCCAGGTAGTCCTGGGTGGGGCGGCCGGCCCGGATGCCGGGGATGAAGCCGCCGTACTTCTTCATGTTGTCGGCGACCTCTTCGGGGTTGAACGTGATCGCCACGTAGAAGTAGGCAAAGAACACGATCAGCAGGAAGAACGTGACCATGTAGATCCAGTGGTCACCGCGCACGAAGTAGGTCTGGATCCAGCTGGCCGCGGGCGAGTCGGGCTGGAACTGGGCGTAGAGCGCCGGGATGTAGAGCAGCGAGCTGGCGAAGATGACCGGGATGACGCCGGCCTGGTTGACCTTGATCGGGATGTACGTCGTCGACCCGCCGAACATCCGCCGGCCGACCATCCGCTTCGCGTACTGCACCGGGATCCGGCGCTGCGATTGCTCGATGAAGATGACGCCGGCCATCACGATGAGACCGAGCCCGCAGACCAGCAGGAACACCAGCCAGCCGTTGGCTCCGGGCCGGGCCACCTTGAGGCCCCACAGCGCACTCGGGAAGGTGGCCGCGATCTGGGTGAAGATCATGACCGACATGCCGTTGCCGATGCCCCGCTCGGTGATGAGCTCGCCCAGCCACATGATGACGCCCGTGCCGGCGGTCATGGTCAGGATCATCACGACCACGGGGAAGATGCTCTTGTCGTAGACCAGGCCGGGGCACCCGACGAACAGCTGGTCGTTGACAGCGAGGGTGACGAACGCGGTGGAGTTGAGCACCGCGAGCACGAGGGTGAGGTAGCGGGTGTACTGGGTGATCTTCGTCTGCCCCGACTGCCCCTCCTTCTTGAGGGTTTCCAGTCTCGGGATGACGACCGTGAGCAGCTGCAGGATGATGCTCGCGGTGATGTAGGGCATGATGCCCAGCGCGAAGATGGCCAGCTGCAGCAGCGCCCCGCCGGAGAACAGGTTGATCAGTGAGTAGAGACCCTGCTGGTCCCCCGTGGTCGCCTGCCGGAGACAGAAGTCGACCTGCCGTACGTTGACGTTCGGAGTCGGGATGATGGATCCGAGCCGGAAGATGGCCAAGATGCCGAGGGTGAAGAAGATCTTCTTCCGCAGATCCGGCGAGCGGAACGCGTTGGCGAACGCGGCGAGCACCCGTGCCCTCCCTTTCCGGCTGACGATCCCTGCGAGTCCACACCGACCATTACGCGCACGGACCGGCCCCGAGATTACCAACAACCAGCCAAGAACCCCTCATCGTCGCCGAACGGGCTGGTTCCAGGAGCGCCGATCCCGCCGACGAGGCCGGCCAGCGGTGCGATTCGGCTGCTTCAGCCGACGGGCAAGCAACCGGTTCGCACCACTCGAGCCAGGAGAGAAGGCTACGGGACTACAGATCGAGAACCCGGCGGATCCAGGCGTACACCCTGTCCTCCCAGACCAGCTGGCCCAGGCCGGCGCAGTGACCGCCCGCCCCCTCGGCGGCGCTGAGCTCGAGGAGGGTGGCGGGTGCGCTCATCGCTGCGACCAGAATCGGGCCGCCACCGCCGGCGAAGTCGCCCTCGCACTCGACCGCGAGGGTCGGACAGGTGATCTGGGCGGCCACGTCGAGCATCGTGTACTTCCGGATCTCCTCGAAGTACGCCTCGACGCTGTCCAACCCGTGCGCCGCGATCCGACTGCCGAAGAACTCCGCCCGTTTCGGGTCGATCTTCATCTGCAGCTCCGAGACCGGCACGGCCACCTTGCCGACCACGCCCTCCGGGAGGTGCACGGCCATGTTCGGTTGAGCCGGATCGCACACCAGGGCCGCCAGCCGGTGCTCGAAGGCGGCCCCACGCGGGGCCAGGTAGCCGGCGAAGGACCGACCGATCAACACGAGTTTCGCGGGATCGACGTCGTCTCGGGCGAGCAGGTGATCCACCCAGGGCGTGAGCGTCAGTTCGAACTCGGGCCGGAAGTACAACCGGTGGAGGATCAGCGCCGCCCCCTGACCGGGTGCTTCGAAGGTGAGCGCGGAGAAGCCCTGGCGAACCGCCGCCATGGCGAACACGTGGGCTTCCTCGGCGGTGGAGTCGTAGCCGCAGGGCAGCAGCACGGTCGGACGCGTCTCGCCGGCGGCCCCGGACCGGTAGAAGAAGCCCTTCAGTTCCCCGTCCGTGGTCTGCACACGGCAGGCGTCGACGGAGACGTCGAGCAACGCGCGGGCGGCCTCGAAGCACTCCACGTGCTTTCGGTACGCCTCGAGCAGGCGCGGATCCGCCAGGTCGTGGCGCAGGAAGAAGTACGCCTGCCGGTAGTACTCGGAGGCCCGCAGGTAGGCATTCCCCCGCGACGGCCCGCTCAGCTGCTCGGCGTGCTGCGCCACGTCGTCGGCCCGGGCGGACCAGCCGTCGTACCAGCGGTCGGCGTCGGCCTTTCCGATCCCGCGGGCGGTGGCCAGCGCCTCGCCGAGATCGGCCGACAACGCGGGGGCCTTGTACAGCGTCCGCTCGAGTTGCCCGTCGTAGCTCTCGTCGCTGAAGATCAGCGTTCGTCGCTTACCCATGGCACTCAATTCTCCAGTACGGCGACGCCGGATCGCCAAGCCGTGCCAGCATCAATTCGTGCAGGAACCTCAGCCCACTCCGGTTCGCGAGGGTCGCTTCCTGATGGCCCTCATCGACGGTGGCGGCACGGTGCCCCCGGCGCTCGGACTCGCCCGCCGATTGGTCGTCCGCGGACACGAGGTCCGGGTGCTGGCCGATCCGACCGTGGCCACCGACGCCGAGGCAGCCGGGTGTTCGTTCACACCGTGGCGGGAGGCGCCCCACTTCGAGACGCGCGAGGAGCAGACGGCCGTCGCGGCAGCCTTCGAAAGCAGACGTCCCATCCGCGCGATCAAGGCGGTGCGGGGGTTCGCCGGGTCCGGGATGACCGGACGGTACGCCCACGATGTCCTCTCCGCGGCGCAGGAGTTCGGAGCGGACGCCGTCCTCGCGGAAGGCGCGCTGCCCGGGATCGTCATCGGCGCCCTGGCCACGGGGCTTCCCACCGCCGCCTTGGTGGCCAACGTCTACCTTCGGCCGACCACGGGGTTTCCGCTGATGGGCACGGGCTGGTTGCCGGCGCGAGGGCTGCCGGGCCGGGTCCGGGATCGGCTGGCTCCCGCGGCCGCCAGGTGGGTGCTGGCCCGCACGCTTCCCCGGGTCAACGCGGTGCTGGCCGACCACGGTCAGCCCGCTCTGGAGGAGCTGTTCGCACTCTTCGACCGGTGCGATCGCGTACTGGTCATGACCAGCCCGTCCTTCGATTTCGCCGTTCCCCAACTCCCGGACAACGTCTGCTACGTCGGCCCGCAGCTCGACGACCCGGACTGGGCGAATCAGCTGCCGTGGCAACGCGGCGGCACCGAGCCGCTCGTGCTCGTCGCCACCAGTTCGATCTACCAACATCAAGCCGACCTGCTGCGACGCACCGCACGTGCGCTCGGGCAGCTACCGGTCCGTGGTGTGCTCACCACAGGACGTGCGGTCGATCCCGAGGAGATCCCGGCCCCGTCGAACGTCGACGTGGTGCAGGCCGCGCCGCACCGCCAGATCCTGGCCGAGGCATCTGTCGTCGTCACCCACGCCGGTCACGGCACCGTTCTGAAGACGTTGGCGGCGGGCGTTCCCCTGGTCTGCATGCCGATGGGCCGTGATCAGAAGGACAACACCGTTCGCGTCCTGCGGCTGGGCGCCGGCGTCCGGATCCGCCAGTCCGCCACGCCCGACCAGATCGCGGCCGCGATCAGCGACGTCCTGAACGACCCGCGCTACGCGTCGGCCGCCCGGGGTTTCGCGCAGGTCCTGGCCGCCGAAGCCGCGAACGCACCGAGTGCTGCCGACGAGGCTGAGGAGTTGTTGAGGCGACGACGGCCCGCGTGAAGCCGGGTTCGTCGCCTCAGCCGGATCGTGTCTGAGCACCCTTTCGTACGCGCCGCACGATCAACCAGACCACGAACGCAGCCAGAGCCGCCCACACCGCGTAGTTGAGGAAGCGCGAGTAGCGTTCGACCAGCTGATACTGGGTGCCCAGCCAGGCTCCGAGCAGGATCAACACCGTGTTCCAGGTCGCGCTGCCGGCGAGGGTGAACAGGCTGAAGGCGGCGAGATTCATCCGCTCCGCGCCCGCGGGGAGCGAGATCAGGCTGCGTACGCCGGGGATGAGCCGACCGAAGAAGATCGACGCCTTGCCGTGCCGGGAGAACCAGTCGGCCGCCTGCTCCAAGTCGTCGGCGTCGAGCAACGGGACCTTCGACAACCCACGGATGGCCCGATCCAGACCGAGAGCCGCGCCCAGGCCGTACAGGCCGAGCGCTCCGAGGTAGGCGCCGAGGGTGGCCGTCAGAATCACCAGCGGCAGGCGAGACGTCACCCTGCTGGGTCAGGTATCCCGCCAGTGGCAGCACGATCTCGCTGGGGATCGGCGGAAACACCGTCTCCACCAACACCAGGAAGCCGACACCCCACTCGCCGAGCGTGTTGATCACCGACTCGGCCCAGCCGAGGATGCCGGTCAGCTGCTGAGGCTGCACAGGACTCCGATGAGGGTCGGGAAAGTGATCGCGAGATCGCGCCTACGCTTCCTTCACAGTGGGCGAAAGAAGCGCGACCGCGGTCTCGCGTACCTATATCCCTGCATCGAGGAGTCAGACCTCGGTGGTGCTCCCGCCGGCGGCGGCGATCTTCTCCTTGGCCGAGGCCGAGAAGGCGTGGGCGCTGACCTGTACCGCCACCGAGATGTCGCCGCTGCCGAGCACCTTGACCGGCTGCCCGGCCCGTACGGCTCCGGCGGCGACCAACTCGTCGACGCCCACCGTGCCGCCCTCGGGGAACAGGTTGGCCAGACCGGTCCAGGTTGACGACCTGGTACGTCGGTGCGGAACGGGTTGGTGAAGCCGCGCAGCTTGGGCACACGCATGTGCAGCGGCATCTGCCCGCCCTCGAAGTTCTCGGGCATGTTCTTACGCGCCTTCGAGCCCTTGGTGCCGCGGCCGGCGGTCTTGCCGCGCTTGCCGCCCTCGCCGCGACCCACCCGGATCTTGGCGGTCTTGGCGCCCGGTGCCGGGCGCAGGTGATGGACCTTCAGCGCCATCTCACTTCACCTCCTCGACGGTGACCAGATGGGTCACCTTCGCGATCATGCCGCGGACCTCGGGCCGATCCTCGTGCGCGGCCACGTCGCCGATGCGACGCAGGCCGAGGCTCCGCAGGGTCTCCCGCTGGTTCGCCTTGCTGCCGATGCCGGACTTCACCTGGCTGACTTTGAGCTGGGTCATCCCACCGGCTCCTTACGGGCGCGCAGAAGCGCGGCCGGCGTGACGTCCTCGACGGTCTTGCCGCGGCGGGCCGCGACCTGCTCCGGCTGCTCGAGGCTCTGGAGTGCCTCGACGGTCGCGTGCACGACGTTGATGGCGTTGGCCGAGCCCAGCGATTTGGCCAGGACGTCGTGCACGCCGGCGCACTCGAGCACGGCGCGAGCCGAGCCGCCAGCGATGACGCCGGTGCCCGGCGACGCCGGACGCAGCATAACCACACCGGCCGCCTTCTCGCCCTGCACCGGGTGCGGGATCGTGCCCTGGATCCGCGGCACGGTGAAGAAGTGCTTCTTGGCCTCCTCCACGCCCTTGGCGATGGCGGCCGGCACCTCCTTGGCCTTGCCGTACCCCACGCCGACGGTGCCGTCGCCGTCACCCACCACGACGAGCGCGGTGAAGCTGAACCGGCGACCACCCTTCACGACCTTCGCCACCCGGTTGATGGCGACGACCCGTTCGATGTAGTTGCTCTTCTCGCCGCCCTGGCCACGACGATCGTCACGGCCGCGACGGTCGCCACCCGCACCGCCACCGCGGCGCTGGCTTCCACTCATATCGCTCTACCTATCTCTCGTCGTCTCAGAATCCGAGGCCGCCCTCGCGGGCGCCATCGGCCAGGGCCGCGATGCGGCCGTGGTACTTGTGGCCGGCCCGGTCGAAGACCACCTGCTCGACCCCGGCCGCCTTGGCTCGCTCGGCCACCAACCCGCCGACCTGCTTGGCCTTCTCGGTCTTGTCGCCCTCGACCGACCGCACCGTGCCCTCCATCGACGAGGCGGACGCCAGCGTGCGACCTTGGGTGTCGTCGACGACCTGGGCGGAGATGTGCTTCGCCGAACGGGTGACGACGAGGCGCGGACGTTCTGCCGCGCCGAACACCCGCTTGCGTCCCCGGAGCTGCCGGCGCAGCCGTGAGGCCGTCCGAGCGGCCGTGCCCTTGCGGGCAGACAGTGAGACAGCCATGCCTACTTACCAGCCTTTCCGACCTTGCGACGGACACGCTCGCCCGCGTAACGAACACCCTTGCCCTTGTACGGCTCGGGCTTGCGCAGCTTGCGGATGTTGGCCGCAACCTCGCCCACCTGCTGCTTGTCGATGCCCTGCACCACGAACCGGGTCGGCGCCTCGACCACGAAGCTGATGCCCTCCGGGGCGGTCACCCGCACCGGATGGCTGTAGCCGAGCGCGAACTCCAGCTCCGTCGGACCCTTGGCCACCACGCGGTAGCCGACCCCGACGATCTCCAGTCGCTTCTCGTATCCCGTGGTGACCCCGGTGACCATGTTGGCGACCAGGGTCCGGGTCAGTCCGTGCCGAGACTTGCTCTCCCGCTCGTCGTCGGGACGTGTCACCTCCAGCTCACCGCTCTCGGCCCGGCCGATCGTGATCGGCTCGACCACGGTGTGCTGCAGTGTGCCCTTGGGGCCCTTGACCGAGACCTGGCGGCCGTCGAGTGTCACCTCGACGCCCGACGGGACAGGAATCGGCATCCTGCCAATGCGTGACATCTTCTCTACCTCGTCTTCAATTCCTCGTGAGTCTCGCTCGGGATCACCAGACGAAGGCGAGGACTTCCCCGCCCACCTTCTGGCTGTGGGCCTGCTTGTCCGTCAGCAGCCCGGTCGACGTCGAGATGATCGCGATGCCGAGCCCGCCGAGCACCTTGGGCAGGCCGGTCGACTTCGCGTACACCCGCAGACCCGGCTTGGAGATGCGCCGCACACCGGCCAGTGACCGCTCCCGGTTCTGTCCGTACTTCAGCGTGATCGACAAGCTCTTGCCGACCTCGCCCTCGGTGGGATCGTTCACCTCGTATCCGGCGATGTAGCCCTCGGAGGCGAGGATCTCGGCGATGCCGACCTTGATCTTGCTGTGCGGCATCACCGCGGTGTCGTGGTACGCCTGACTGGCGTTCCGCACCCGCGTCAACATGTCCGCAATCGGATCCGTCATGGTCATGGTCTGTGCTACTTCTCTCTCGGCCGGTTTCCAGAGGATTCACTCCTCTGGACCTCTTCCGTACTCAGGTCTTGTAGGGGTTCTCTAGTTGCCGGTATCACGAGCAGGGCCCGGCACCGAGTTCGCTTGTGGTTCGGCGCTGGGGTCTTGTGCGGGGGCGTGGCGGGCCTGGCGGGAGCCCGAGCTTGCGAGGGCGGATGGTAGCCCCAAGCAAGACCCCAGCGCCGAACCACAACCGAACGTCCCCACCGCGATCACCAGCTCGACTTCGTGATGCCCGGCAGCTCACCCTTGTGCGCCATTTCGCGCAGGCACATCCGGCAGAGTCCGAACTTGCGGTACACCGCTTTGGGGCGGCCGCACTTCTGGCAGCGGGTGTAGGCCCGCACCGCGAACTTCGGCTTGCGCGCCTGCTTCACCTTCAGCGCTGTCTTCGCCATGTGATTCCTGTCCTCAGTTCTGCTGGAAGGGGAAGCCCAGGTGCCGCAGCAGGGCCCGCCCCTCGTCGTCGTTGGTCGCCGTGGTCACGAAGGTGATGTCCATCCCTCGCGTACGGTCGATCCGGTCCTGGTTGATCTCGTGGAACATGACCTGCTCGTTGAGACCGAACGTGTAGTTGCCGCGGCCGTCGAACTGCTTGGGCGACAGGCCGCGGAAGTCGCGGATCCGCGGCAGGGCCAAAGTCAGCAGCCGGTCGGCGAACTCCCACATCCGGTTGCCACGCAGGGTCACGTGGGCACCGATGGGCATCCCCTCGCGCAGCTTGAACTGCGCGATGGATTTCCGGGCGCGGGTCATCTGCGGCTTCTGGCCCGTGATGGTGGCCAGGTCCTTCATCGCGCCATCGATCAACTTGGAGTCCCGTGCGGCCTCGCCGACACCCATGTTGACCACGATCTTGACCAGGCCGGGGATCTGCATGACGTTCGCAAAGTCGAACTCTTTGCGCAGGGCCGGGGCGATCTCGTCGCGGTAGCGCTGCTTGAGCCGCGGCACGTAGACCGCGGTTTCGGTGTTGGTGGCGGTCATCAGATCTCCTCTCCGGTGACGCGGGCGATGCGTACGCCGCGGGTGCCTTTGTACTCCGAGCCGTCCGGGCGTCGCTTGGTGACCTCGACCCGGTCGTAGCCGATCCGAGTGACCACCTCGTCACCGTCCTTGTTCTTCACGACCAGCTGGACGTTGGAGGCGTGGATCGGCGCCTCGGACGAGACGATCCCGCCCTTGGTCGTCTGCCGGGACTGCGGCTGGGCCGAGGTGTCCTTGAGGTGACGCTTCACGATGTTCACACCGGATACGGTCACCCGGTTGTTGGCCGGGTGCGACGGCGATCACCTCACCGATCAGGCCCTTGTCCTTGCCGGCGATGACCTTGACCCGGTCACCCTTGATCACGTGCAGATGCGTCTTCTTCTTCACGATCTTCTTTTCAGTCTTCCCAACGGTCATTCAGATCACCTCCGGGGCGAGCGAGATGATGCGCATGAAGCGCTTCTCGCGCAGCTCGCGGCCCACCGGACCGAAGATGCGGGTGCCACGCGGCTCGGCGCTGTCGGCGCGCAGGATCACCGCGGCGTTCTCGTCGAACTTGATGTAGGAGCCGTCGGCACGCCGCCGCTCCTTGACCGTCCGGACGATGACGGCCTTGACGACCTCGCCCTTCTTCACGTTGCCGCCGGGGATGGCGTCCTTGACGGTCGCGACGATGACGTCGCCGATGCCGGCGTAGCGACGACCCGAGCCACCGAGAACCCGGATGCACAAGATCTCCTTGGCCCCCGTGTTGTCGGCGACCTTGAGTCGCGACTCCTGCTGGATCATCTCTTCACTCTCTTCGTCGGACTTACTACTTGGCCTTTTCGAGGATCTCGACCAGGCGCCAGCGCTTGGTGGCGCTCAGTGGCCGGGTCTCCATGACGCGTACGCGGTCGCCGACGCCGGCGGTGTTGGTTTCGTCGTGGGCCTTCAACCGGCTGGTCTGCCGCAGCACCTTGCCGTACAGGCGGTGCTTGACCCGGTCCTCGACGGCGACGACGACGGTCTTGTCCATCTTGTCGCTGACGACGTAGCCGTCCGCACCTTGCGGGGCCCGCGACTTTTCTCGGCCCCCGACCCATCGACAGGCTGCGTCTGGTCTTTTACTTCTTCACTCATGTCAGGCCTTCACTTCTTCTGCCGCTACTTCGGTGTCGGGGTCCTCGACGATGCCGAGGGCCCGCTCCTGCAACACGGTGTAGATCCGTGCGATGTCCTTGCGGACCGCCCGGAGTCGACCGTGCGATTCCAGTTGACCCGTGGCCGCCTGGAAGCGGAGCGTGAACAGCTCCTCCTTCAGCTCGGTCACCTTGGTCTTCAGCTCGGCGCCGGTGAGGCCGCGCAACTCCGGAGCGGTAGGTGCCTTCGCCATCAGATCTCACCTGCTTCACGCTTGATGAATCGTGCCTTCATCGGCAACTTGTGGATCGCCAGTCGCATGGCCTCGCGGGCCACGTCCTCGGTCACGCCGGAGAGCTCGAAGAGCACCCGACCCGGCTTGACGTTGGCGATCCACCACTCCGGCGAGCCCTTTCCGGAGCCCATCCGGGTCTCGGCGGGCTTCTTCGTCAGCGGGCGGTCGGGGTAGACGTTGATCCACACCTTGCCGCCACGCTTGATGTGCCGGGTCATGGCGATACGAGCCGACTCGATCTGCCGGTTGGTCAGGTACGAGGACTCCAGGGACTGGATGCCGAAGTCACCGAAGGCGAGGCTGGTGCCACCCTTGGCCGCGCCACGCCGCGTCGGGTGGTGCTGCTTGCGGAACTTGACCTTGCGAGGAACCAACATGGCTAGGCCTCCTGTCCCTGTGGCGCCGCCGCTGCCTCCACGGGCGCGGCGCCGGCTGCTTCGGTGGTCGCCTCGACGCGGGCGTACTCGGGCGCGCCTTCGGCGCGACGACGTCCGCCGCGCTCGGGACGCTCGGCCCGCACGGGACGGTCGCCACGAGCCGGGACGACCCGGACGGATACGGCCACCGGCGGCGCTACGGGCCGCCTTCTGCGCCGCCCGCTCGGCCCGGGTTCCCGACGACGTCACCCTTGTAGATCCAGACCTTCACACCGATCCGGCCGAAGGTCGTCTTGGCCTCGTGGAAGCCGTAGTCGATGTCCGCGCGCAGCGTGTGCAGCGGCACCCGGCCCTCGCGGTAGAACTCCGACCGGCTCATCTCGGCGCCGCCCAGACGACCCGAGCACTGGATCCGGATGCCCTGGGCGCCGCCGCGCATGGCGCTCTGCTGCGCCTTGCGCATGGCCCGACGGAACTGCACCCGGGAGGCCAGCTGCTCGGCCACGCCCTGGGCGACCAGCTGCGCGTCGATCTCGGGGTTCTTCACCTCGAGGATGTTCAGCTGCACCTGCTTGCCGGTGAGCTTCTCCAGCTCGCCGCGGACGCGCTCGGCCTCGGCGCCGTTGCGGCCGATGACGATGCCCGGACGGGCGGTGTAGATGTCGACCCGGACCCGGTCGCGGGTCCGCTCGATCTCGACGCTGGAGATGCCGGCGCGCTCGAGGTTCTTGGTCAGCATCCGGCGGATCTTGACGTCCTCGCCCACGTAGGCGCTGTAGAGCTTGTCGGCGTACCAACGGCTCGGTGGTCGGTGGTGATGCCGAGCCGGAAGCCGTTCGGGTTGATCTTCTGGCCCATGTCTCAGGCCCCCTTGCTCTCGGTCTTGTTGCTGGTGGGCTCGACGACGACGGTGATGTGACTCGACCGCTTGAGGATCCGGCTGGCGCTGAGCCCTTGGCCCGCGGGCGGATCCGGCGCATGGTCATCCCCTCGTCGACGAACGCCTGCGACACGTACAGGTCGGTCCGCTTCAGGTTGTCGGTGTGCTCGGCGTTGGCGACGGCACTGGCCAGCACCTTGTACACCGGCTCGCTCGCGGCCTGCGGGGCGAACTGCAGCGTGGACAGCGCGTCGTCGACGTCCAGTCCGCGGACCAGGTCGACGACGCGGCGGGCCTTGGTCGGGGAGATCCGGACCTGGCGCGCGATGGCGTACGAACCGGGACGGTCGCCGAGCAGCGCCTGGCGGCGGCTGGGACGTGAGTCCTTGCTCATGTGTTCTCTGATTCCTTCTCTGCGGTCTGTCCGCCGCGTCAGCGGCGGCGGGACTTCCGGTCGTCCTTCTCGTGGCCCCGGAAGGTCCGAGTCGGGGCGAACTCGCCCAGCTTGTGGCCGACCATCGAGTCGGTCACGAAGACCGGGACGTGCTTGCGACCGTCGTGCACCGCGATGGTGTGACCGATCATGTCCGGCACGATCATCGAACGGCGCGACCAGGTCTTGATCACGTTCTTGGTGCCCTTGGCGTTCTGCACGTCGACCTTCTTGGCCAGGTGGTCGTCGACGAAGGGGCCCTTCTTCAGGCTGCGTGGCATCTCTTCTCGTGCTCCTGCTCAGCGCTTCTTGCCGGACTTGCGGCGACGGACGATCAGGCGGCTGCTCGCCTTGTTCTTGTCGCGGGTCCGGCCCTCGGGCTGGCCCCACGGCGACACCGGGTGGCGACCACCGGAGGTCTTGCCCTCACCACCACCGTGCGGGTGGTCGATCGGGTTCATGGCCACACCGCGGACGGTCGGGCGCTTGCCCTTCCAGCGGTTGCGGCCGGCCTTGCCCCAGTTGATGTTGGACTGCTCGGCGTTGCCGACCTCACCCACGGTGGCGCGGCAGCGGACGTCGACCAGCCGCATCTCACCGGACGGCATCCGCAGCGTGGCGTGCGGTGCCCTCGCGGGCCACCAGCTGGATCGAGGCGCCGGCCGAGCGGGCGATCTTGGCGCCGCCGCCGGGCCGCAGCTCCACCGCGTGCACCGTGGTGCCGACCGGGATGTTGCGCAGCGGCAGGTTGTTGCCCGCCTTGATGTCGGCACCCTCGCCGGCCTCGACGGCCGCGCCCTGGCGCAGGCCCGAGCGGCGCGATGATGTAGCGCTTCTCGCCGTCGGCGTAGTGCAGCAGCGCGATCCGAGCGGTGCGGTTCGGGTCGTACTCGATGTGCGCGACCTTGGCCGGCACGCCGTCCTTGTCGTACCGCTTGAAGTCCACCAGCCGGTAGGCCTGCTTGTGACCGCCGCCGACGTGCCGGTTGGTGATCTTGCCGGAGTTGTTCCGGCCACCGGTCTTCGGGCTCGGGACGAGCAGCGACTTCTCCGGAGTGGACCGGGTCAGCTCGACGAAGTCGGCAACGCTGCTGCCACGACGGCCCGGCGGTGGTCGGCTTGTACTTACGGATACCCATGAGGTCTGTTTCCTTTACTGCGTGTCGGATCTCGGCTCAGCCGACCGGTCCGGAGAAGATGTCGATGCGCTCGCCGTCGGCCACGCTCACGATGGCCCGCTTGGTGTCGGGACGCTTGCCCCAGCCCGCACGGGTCCGCCGCTTCTTGCCCTGCCGGTTGATGGTGTTCACCCCGGTGACCTTGACCTTGAAGATCGTCTCGACGGCGATCTTGATCTCGGTCTTGTTGGCGTCGGGGCGCACCAGGAACGTGTACTTGTTCTCGTCCAGGAGCGCGTAGCTCTTCTCGCTCACCACCGGGGCGAGCAGGACGTCGCGGTGGTCGCGGATCTTGACGGCGTTGCTCATCGCAGCTCCTCCCCATCCGGCCTCGCGAGCTTGACGGTCAGCTCCTCGTGTTGGCTCGTCGGCGCCTCATCGGGCCCTGAGCTCGCTCATCGTGCCTCGGGCCTTCGAAGGCTCGCGTCGGCGTCTCGGACTCGGTGGCCACCGCCTTCGCGGACTTGCCCTTGGCCGGGCCGGCGACGTAGGCGCTCAGCGCGGCGCGGTGAAGACCACGTCGTCGTTGACCAGCACGTCGTAGGCGTTCAGCTGGTCGACGGTGATCACGTGCAGCGCCGCCGCGTTGCGCAGGCTGAGCCAGGCGAGGTCCTCGTCGCGGTGCAGCACGACCAGGATCTTGGTGGTCACCTTGTCGTCGCCCAGGGACCTTGGCCAGCGGCGGACAGCGCGGTCTTGGTCGACGGCACGTCACCGATCGATCAGGTCGGCGACCACGTGCACGCGGCCGTCGCGAGCCCGGTCCGACAGCGCCCCGCGCAGGGCGGCGGCGATCATCTTCTTCGGGGTCCGCTGCGCGTAGCCGCGCGGCGTCGGGCCGTGCACGACGCCGCCACCGACGTACTGCGGTGCGCGGATCGAGCCCTGCCGGGCGCGACCGGTGCCCTTCTGCCGGTACGGCTTGGCGCCGCCGCCGCGCGACCTCGGCGCGGGTCTTGGTCGCGTGGGTGCCCTGCCGGGCCGCGGCCAGCTGCGCCACCACGACCTGGTGGATCAGCGGGATGTTGGCGGTGACGTCGAACAGGTCGGCCGGCAGCTCGACGGAGCCGGTCTGGCTGCCGCCCGTCGGCGTCGAGCGACGTCGATCGGTGTCGGGTCTCGCTCATGCCACCTCTCCCTTCTTGGCCGCGCTGCGCAGCACGACGAGGCCACCCTTGTCGCCGGGGATGGCGCCCTTGACCAGGATCAGTCCGCGCTCGGCGTCGACGCGTGCACGGTCAGGTTCTGGACGGTGACCCGCTCGACGCCCATCCGGCCGGCCATCCGCAGGCCCTTGAACACCCGACCGGGGGTCGCGCAGCCGCCGATGGAGCCCGGCGAGCGGTGCTTGCGGTGCACACCGTGGCTGGCCCGCAGACCGCCGAAGCCGTGCCGCTTCATGACACCGGCGGTGCCCTTGCCCTTGCTCACACCGGTGACGTCGACGACCTCGGCGGCCTCGAACACCTCGGCGGTCAGCTCCTGGCCCAGGGTGTACTCGCTGGCGTCGGTGGTGCGCAGCTCCACCAGGTGCTTGCGCGGGGTCACGTCGGCCTCGGCGAAGTGTCCGGCGGCCGGCTTCGTGACCTGCTTGGCCTTGATCGCACCGAAGCCGAGCTGGACGGCGGAGTAGCCGTCGGAGTCCGGGGTGCGGACCTGGGTCACGACGCAGGGGCCGGCCTGGATCACGGTCACCGGGACGACGCGGTTGTTCTCGTCCCAGAGCTGGGTCATGCCGAGCTTGGTGCCCAGCAGACCCTTCACTTTGCGGTTGCGTTGCGCTCATGATCTCGGCAAACCTCAGAGCTTGATCTCGATGTCGACGCCGGCGGGCAGATCCAGCCGCATCAGCGAGTCGACGGTCTTGGGGGTCGGGTCGATGATGTCGATCAGACGCTTGTGCGTCCGCATCTCGAAGTGCTCCCGGCTGTCCTTGTACTTGTGCGGAGAGCGGATGACGCAGAACACGTTCTTCTCCGTCGGCAGCGGCACCGGACCGGCCACGCGAGCACCCGTGCGGGTCACCGTGTCGACGATCTTGCGCGCCGAGGAGTCGATGACCTCGTGGTCGTAGGCCTTGAGCCTGAATGCGGATCTTTTGTCCCGCCACAGTTCGTCCTTCTCCTCGTACTGAACTCGTACTGACTCGTGCTGCTGACTCGTGCTGATTCAGCTTGCTGTCCGACCCCCGGGGTCGGGTGTGTCGCCCTGGCACGACGCACCTCTAGCCACTGATCTGGAGCTAGTGGGTGACGCCCGGCCCCCGGTGTCCAACGTGCAAACACACTCGGAACCAGGCGGGAGGGCCTCACGGTTCGGCGGTCCAGGCGCTTTCGCACCCAGGGCACGCCCCGGCGACCCCCGTCGGGCAACCTGACGATTCTGTCAGATGGGGCCAAACCGGGCAAATCTGGGTCACACCACGCCGATGCGCTCCAGTCGGTACTGCCGCGCCTGCCAGCCGATGCTCCGACCGAACGACCAGCCGAGGCCGGCCAGCGCGCACACCAGGATCACCGTCGCCGGCCAACCGGGCCAGACCAGATCCACCGCCAGGGCAGCGATCAGCGAGACCGCCGCGATCACGGCCACCGTCTTGCCCGCCAACGTCACGGGAACCGGGATCCGGAGCGCGGGGACCACCCAGGAGGCGGCCAGATAGCCGTATCGCAGACCACTCAGCAGCAACGCCCACCAGCCCGCGACCCCCAGGACCGGCACGGTCACGCTGAGGCACAACAACAACAGGGCATCGGTCTCCATGTCGAAGCGCGCCCCGAACGCACTGACCTCGCCGCGGGCCCGCGCGACCCGCCCGTCCACGCCGTCGAGGATCACGCAGACCATCGCGAGGCCGATCAGGAGCAGGCGGTCCGCGGCCGGAAGACCACGAAGAGCGGCCTCGGCCGTGAGGGCGCCGACCCAGCAGCACCCGACGAGCCGAGCCAGCGTCACCCCGTTGGCCACTCCGAACCGCGACCGCTGCCAGTGCGCGCTGATGAGGACGGCGCCGAGCAGGTAGAGGAGCGCCGCGACGAGAACCGACCAGGGCGCGAGCACACCGGGAGGACGGCGGCGACCAGACCCGAGCCGACGACGACGAGCGCGACCGCCAGGGGTCGCCAGGGCAGCGGGCCTCTCGCCGGCTCCGTGACGTAGTCCCTCACAACGAAATCGTAGAGGGGCGGGGTGGGGTGTCCCGATCGCGCGGCCGGCGCGCGGCACGATGGCCGGGTGACTGCGCCGGCCCACAGTGCTCGACGCGGGCCCGTCGAAACGGCCGAACGCGCTATGGCGCCCGACCTGGCCCGCGGACTGATGTTGCTCTTGATCGCCCTCGCGAACGTCCCTGGTATCTGTACGGCTCCGAGCCGGGGCTGTCGGCGGTGCACCCCCGGGACGGCTCGTCGCTGGACGCGATCGTCCAGGCGGTGATCATCACGACCGTCGACATGAGGGTCTACCCGATGTTCGCGTTCCTGTTCGGGTACGGGATGGTGCAACTGTTCCGACGCCAGATCGACGCCGGGACGCCGGAACCCTCGTTCGACGCATTCTCCGTCGGCGCAACGCCTGGCTGATCGCTGTTCGGCTTCGTCGACGCCGCGCTGCTGTGGATGGGCGACATCCTCGCCGCGTACGGGCTGGCCGGGCTGATCATGGTGGCCCTCTTCTTCCGTCGCCGCGATCGGACGTTGCTGATCTGGGCCGCCGTCGGCACCGCCTTGCTGACCCTCGGCATGATCTTCGCCGTCGTCGGCAGCTTCTTCGCCGCGCAGGCCGGTGGGTCGAGCGAGCAGCCGAGCTTCTTCACACTCGCCCTCGCCGTCGCCGCGGAGGAGAACTATCTGGCCTCGATCCCGATGCGGCTGCTGGTGTGGGCGATCCTGACCCCGCTGCAGGGCGTGCTGAGCCTCGTCGTGCCGATCGTCATCCTGCTCGCCTTCTGGGCCGGCCGCCGGGAGATCCTGGAACGTCCGGCCGAGCACCGCCCGCTGCTGCGACGGGTGGCGGTGATCGGGATCGCGATCGGTTGGGCGGGCGGCCTACCGAACGCGCTCGATCACGTCGGCGTCCTCCCCGTCCCCGACCAGGTGGCCTGGGTCTTCAGCGCCACCCAGGGCCTGACGGGCATGTGCGCCGGGAGTCGGCTACGTGGCCGCGTTCGGGCTCCTGGGCGGGTGGATCGCGGCCCGCGCGATGGGTACCGGCCGGCTGGGCACTCCCATCCAGGCGGTCGTCGCCGTCGGTCGCCGCTCCCTGTCGTGTTATCTCGCGCAGTCGGTCATCTGCGCCCCCCTGCTCTCCGCCTGGGGTCTGGGCCTGGGTGCGGTGCTGGGCAGCGCGACGGCGGCACTGTTCGCGATCGCCGTGTGGTTGATCACGGTCGTCGGCGCGTACGTCTTGGAACAGCGTGGCCGGCGTGGCCCCGCGGAGGTGTTGCTGCGGCAGTTGACGTACGGATAGCGGTAAGCCTGGCCTCGAGGTCCTGCGCTCCACACGGGAAACCTGTACCTCACACGGCGTATACACCATGCGGAGTGCCGGTTTCCCATGCATCGCATGGGAAACCTGGAACGGGTGCGGGTCAGGTGAACCAGCCGTTGTCGGTGGCGATCCGTACGGCCTCCGCGCGGGAGACGGCGCCGAGCTTGCCCATGGCCGCCGACAGGTGGTTGCGGACGGTGCCCTCGGAGAGGGAGACCCGGGCCGCGATCACGCTGGTCGTCGCTCCCCCGGCCGCGGCCGCGAGCACGTCGGTCTCTCGCTCGGTCAACGGCGACGTGCCGATGGCCAGGCTGGCGCTCGCCAGATGCCGGGTCGACCACCCGCAGGCCCCGGTGTACGCGACGGATGCCGTCGATCAGCCGGTCGGCCGGTGCGTCCTTGACGAGGAACCCGACGGCGCCGGCCTCCATCGCGCGGCGCAGGTATCCCGGGCGACCGAAGGTGGTCAACACGATCACCCGGGTGCCGGGTTCCGCGGCCATGATCGCGGCGGTGGCCGCCAACCCGTCGTCGCCGTTCCCGTCGGCCGGCGCCAGTTGCACATCCATCAACACCACATCCGGATGGCGGTCGGCGACCAAGGCCACGGCGGTGTCGGCATCGGCGGCCTGGCCGACCACGGTGAGGTCGGACTCGAGCTCCAGAAGTGCCGCGAAGGCTTGCCGGATCAGGGCCTGGTCGTCGACGAGCAGAACCGAGATCACGTGCTCGCCACCCCGAACGAGCCGGCGGTCGGTTGGTCGTGCTCGGCCGGCGGCAGGGTGGCCCGGATCGTGGTCCCGGCCGCGCCGGAGTCGACGTCGAGCCGGCCGCCGGCGGACGCGAGTCGTTGCCGGAGCCCCTCGAGGCCCGATCCGCGTACGGGACCACCCGGCATGCCGACGCCGTCGTCGGTCACCGTCACCGTGCGGGCGTCCACCGTGATCACACAGCGCCGTGCTTCGCTGTGCCGCACGACGTTGGTCACCGCCTCCCGGACCACGTAGCCGAACAGCCGGCTGGTCTCGTCCGGCATCGGCTCGATGGCGGTGGGCGCCGAGGACTCGATCCCAGCGGCCAGGAGCACCGAACGCGCGCCGGCGATCTCGCTCGCCACGCGTACCTCCCGGATCCCCGAGGCGGTGGCCCGGACGTCGGCCAGCGACTGTCGCGCGATACCAGAGACCTCGGCGATCTGGGCCCGGGCCGCGGCCAGGTCGTGATCGAGGAGCTTCTCGGCCAGGTCGGCCTTGATCGAGATCGCGGTCAGCGAGTGGCCCAGAATGTCGTGGAGGTCGCGGCCGATCCGTTCCCGTTCCGCGGCGAGGGCGAGCGCCGAGACGCGCTGCTCGGCCCGTTGCAGTCGGGCCCCGATCCGGCCGGCCTGGATCCCCGCGCCGGTGGCGACACCGATCACCCCGCCAATGAGCGCAATGTAGATCGGCGTGATGTCGGCGGTGGCGATCGCCGTCAGTCCGATCAGCACGTTCCACACCACGATGGCGATCCGGGCCTGGCGCCACGGGATCAACGTCGCCAGCATGATCGAGACGTAGACCCCGTAGTTGAGGAACGCCCATCCCCACCAGGGCGCGAACAGGGCGAGCAGCCCGACGTACGCCACGATGTAGATCCACCGGACCCGCAGCGGAGCGTCACAGATCCACGCCGTCGCCACGTAGGCCAGCGCGACCAGGGTGAGCAGGCTCGACTGGATGAGCACGGCGGTGGTGTCGGAAGCGCTCTCGACCACCGCCGATACGGAGAAGATCAAGAACACCAGCCCGCCGGCGTAGATCCAGAACAGGTTCTGGACGCCGCGAACAAACGTCCACGGCGGGGCCGGATC
Source organism: uncultured Actinomycetota bacterium (assembly GCA_963789345.1). Taxonomy (GTDB): domain Bacteria; phylum Actinomycetota; class Actinomycetes; order Propionibacteriales; family Propionibacteriaceae; genus Microlunatus. The sequence continues at coordinate 161,469 of CAWBKR010000011.1, forward strand.
GTCACCCTTGTACGCACCCGGGGCGGCGTCGGGCTCCTCCGTCGCGTCCAGCGCCCGGGACGCGAACATCCCGGCGATGCTCGATCGGTGTCGAACCATGATCAACGCTTGCTGGTGGCCACCGCTCGACGATAGCCCAGGACGCCGAGGGCGGTCAGAACCGCGGACCAGGCGAGCAGCACCAGAACCCCGGTCACCGGGAAAGCGGCTCCGGGCAGAAGGGGGTAGCGACCCAATTCGGCGAGCCAGTAGGAGGGCAGTGCCTGTGCTATCGCCTGCATCACCGGCGGCATCAACTGGACCGGGAACCAGAGCCCACCCAGCATGGCGAGCAGCAGGAGCACGAGCGTGGTGAATCCGGCCACGGCCTCGGCCTTGGCCCAGAGCCCGATCACGATGCCGAAGATCGCCATCGGGATGAGGGCCAGCCACATCAGACCCAGTGACCCGAGCCAGACCGTCAACGGCAGCCGCACGCCCCCGACCACGAAGCCGGCAAGGTAGACCAAGATCAACGACGGCAACACGAGCAGCATGATCACGGCCGCCTTCGCCCACAGGAACGAGCGCGGCGGGAGGGCGGTGAGGGCCAGCTGCCGGAACCACCCCGAACGACGCTCGACGGCGAGTTGGGCACCACCGGCCATGGCCGCGCCCAGCGATCCGTACGCGGCCATCGAGACCATGGTCATGGCGGCCCAGTCGTAGCCGTCCCCGTCGCTACCGCCGAACATCTGGCTGAACACCAGGTAGAGGACGACCGGGAGGCCGACCGAGAAGAGCACGAAGCTCCAGTTCTTGGCGGTGATCAACGAGCTGTGGACGGTGTAGTGCAGCGCCGGATGCAGCTTGAACTGGGGCCGGCGGTCGGCGGCCGACGTGAGAGTGGTGCTCATGACTTGCCTTTCCGGGTCAGCGCGAGGAACGCGTCTTCGAGCCGGGTGGAGGTGACTTCGATGTCGCGAACGGCGGGTTCCGCGTCCAGGAGAGCTCGAAGCAGGGCGTCGGAGTCGGCCGTGTGCAGCAGCAGCCGGGAGCCGCTGCGCTCTGCGCGCGCGACCCCCGGGAGACTCTCCACCCGAATCGGGTCCACGCTGTCGGCGGTCACGGACACCGTGCGCCCGGCGACCCGGGACTTGATCTCGGCGGCGGTGCCGTCGGCGACCACCTGCCCGGCGTCCAGGACCACGATCCGGTCGGCCACGGCGTCCGCTTCGTCCAGATAGTGGGTCGCGAACAGCACCGTGCGCTCGCCCCCGACGAAGTTCTGCATCGACGCCCAGAAGGCGCGTCGCAGCTCGACGTCCATTCCGACCGTCGGCTCGTCCAGGATGAGCAGGTCCGGATCGGGCATGATCGCCAGGGCGTACCGCAGCCGCTGGGCCTGGCCGCCCGGAGAGCTGTCGGTCTTGGTCGTGAGGAAGTGCCGGCACGTCCGGCCCGCTCGATCACGTCCGGGCCAGCGGCAGCGGGTGCCGGTGCAGTCCGTACATCAGCCGCAGCACGTCGCGCACCGTCGCCTCCTGGAGAGCAGGGCACCGGCCTGCAGCATCGCACCCGACGCGGCCGGACCGGATCGCGGCCCGTCCGGACGCTCGCCGAAGACCCGTACGGTGCCCGTCGGTCGGGTGCGGTCAGGCCGAGTGATCATCTCGGTGGTCGTCGACTTGCCGGCCCCGTTCGGTCCGAGGACGGCCACGATCTCGCCGGCCTCGACGGTCGAGGTTCGATGCCGCGCACGGCGTCAACGCGACCCGAACGACTTGGTCAGTCCGCGGAGTTCCACGGCTGGTCCCGGTCTGGCCCGGCGGCGAGGGGTTAGGCCACCTGGAGGTCGGTAGTCTGAATGTTCACCCTTCGATGGTCTCACCGCAGCGACGTCCCGTCGCGCGCGTGATGTCAGGTCTTGGCCATGACATCTGTCATGGCCGCAGCCGATCGTCGTGACCGTGCTCGCTACGCTGTCGCGGTGACGATCCTCCCCGGCGTCGCCGCGGGACACCCGGTGACCGCGCAGGCGGGTGCGGACGTGCTGGCGGCGGGCGGTCACGCGGTCGACGCGGCGGTGGCGATGATGCTGGTCAGCTGTGCGGCCGGAGATGATCTTCACCGGACTGGGCGGCGGCGGTTTCGCCACCGTCTACGACGCGAACCGAACGGATCACCCGCTGCGTCGACTTCTTCGTCAGCGTCCCCGGGCTCAGCGGCGGCACGCGCGCACGCCGGCGTAGCCGATCGAGGTCATCTTCGTCGGCCAGGCCATGCCGTACGAGATCGGCCCGCCGACGGTGGCCGTGCCGGGCATCCCGGCCGGTGCGCATCATCTGTGGCGTCGGTGGGGCCGCCTGGACGTGGGCCGACGTGGTCGCTCCCGGACGGCTGGCCAGCCTGGGCACTCCCTTCTCGGAGGCGCATGCCGACCTTCTTCCGCGGGTGCAGGCGGCGTTCTGCGTCGGGGAGGGAGTCGAGGTCTACGAGCAGGCCGGACGGAACGCTGCTGCAGGCCGGCGACCCGTTGCGGCATCCCGATCACCATCTACGCCTACGACCTGCTGGCGGAGGATCCGACCGCCTTCTACCGCGGGGACTTCGCCGACGCGCTCGTGGGCGCCGTGGAGCACTCCGCGGCGCTGGACGCTCACGACCTGCGGACGCTACCGCGTGGTCGAGTCGGCGCCGCGCCAGGCCGCATTCGGCGGATATACGCGTGCTGGCCCGCGGCGACGACCTCGACGACGTGCTCGACACCATGGCTCGCGGCCGGCACCCTTCTGCGGGCGATCCGCGGCGCGATCCGGAGACCGCCCGCGAGCTGGTCGCGGCGCTGCGCGGGGTCGATCGCCGCACCGAGACGACGAACGTCGTGGCCGTCGACGCCGACGGCAACGTCTGCACGATCACGACGAGCCTCGGCCTGGGGTCCGGCGTCTGGGTGCCCGGCTTCGGGGTCCACCTGAACATCATGATGGGCGAGGGCGAGCTGATCCGCGGCACGCCGGTCCCGGGCACCCGGCTGGGCTCGATGATGTCGCCGTTGGTCGCCCTGGACGCCGAGCATCGGCCCGTGGTGGCGGCCGGAGCCGCCGGAGGCAGCCGCATCCGCCCGGCTCTGGTCCAGAGCGTCCTGCGGATGCTCACCGGCGAGGCTCCGCAACCGGCGATCGAGCAGCCGCGGCTGAACGCGGTGCCGGGACTGGTCCGGCTCGAACCTGGATTCGCTCCCGAGGTGATCGCAGCTCTGCAGGCGGACGGCGACCAGGTGCTCGTGGCCGACGCGGCTGGACCCCTACTTCGGTGGCGTCTCGGCGCTCAGCATCCTCGGCGGCGGGGCCGATCCGCGGCGCGGCGGGGCCGTGCTGCTCCTGGGCTGAACGGTGTTGGGGCTAGCCTCGCACCCGTGACTTCCCCCGTGGCGGCCCGGTCTACCTGAACTTCGGAGCGCGTCGGTTCCTACCTCGACCTACCGACTGCAGATCCGGGCCTCGCTCTCCCTCAGCGACGCGGCCGGGGTCGTCGACTACCTCCGCGACCTCGGCGTCGGAGCGGTCTACCTGTCGCCGATCCTGCAGTCCACGACGGGGTCCGACCACGGCTACGACACCACCGATCCGCGTCGGCTCGACGCCGCGCGCGGCGGCGAGGAGGGCTGGGCGGCGCTGCTCGCCGCCGCCCGACCAGGCCGGTCTCGGGATCGTGGTCGGACATCGTGCCGAACCACGTCGGGATCGCGGTGCCGGCCGAGAATCCGGCCTGGTGGGACGTGCTGCGGCTCGGCCAGGACGTCGCCGTACGCGTCGTGGTTCGACGTCGACTGGGACCGCCGGATCATCGTGCCGATCCTGGGCGACGATGCCGAGCTCACGGTCGAGGACGGCGAACTGCGGTACTTCGAGCACCGGTTCCCGCTGGCGCCCGGCACATGGTCGCAGGGAGACGCGGCCGACGACGTGCACGCTCGGCAGCACTACGAGCTGGTGCACCACTCCCGCGGCAACCGCGAGCTCAACTACCGCCGGTTCTTCGCCGTGACCACGCTCGCCGGCGTACGCGTCGAGGACGAGGACGTCTTCGCCGCCACCCACGAACGGATCGCGCGGGCTGATCGGCCGAGGGCGTCACCGGCCTGCGGGTCGATCATCCCGACGGTCTGGTGGACCCGGCGGAGTACCTGGAGCGGCTGCGCGCGCTTGGCGCCGAGGGCCTGGATCACCGTGGAGAAGATCCTGGAGCCCGGCGAGCAGCTGCCCGACTGGCCGGTGGCCGGCACCACCGGCTACGACGCGATGCGCGAGGTCGACGGCGTGTTCGTCGACCCCGAGGCCGAGCCCGTCTTCACCGAGCTGTACGTCCGCCTGACCGGCGACCGGCTCACCTCGGCCGAGCACGTCGAAGCCGGCAAGCGGATGGTGGTCGACGAGCTGCTGCCCGCCGAGGTCCGCCGGATCGCGGCCTTGGCGCCCGAGGTGGCCGACGCCGCGTGCGGCCGTGACCGAGGCGGCCGTCGCCTTCGCGGTCTACCGGTCCTACCTGCCCGAGGGCGTAGCCGATCTCGATCATGGCTTGCAGCTGGCCGAGCGCCGTAACCCCGAGCTGGTGGACACGCTGCGTGCACTGGCGCCGCGCCTGCACGACCCGGACGACGAGCTGGCCCGGCGGATGCAACAGCTGAGCGGTGCCACCATGGCCAAGGGGGTCGAGGACACCGCGTTCTATCGCTACGCCCGGTTCATCGCCCTCAACGAGGTCGGCGGCGACCCGGCGCACTTCGGGATCCCGGTCGCGGACTTCCACGCCCTGCAGGAACTGCGGCAACGCCGGCATCCCGACGGCATGACCAGTCTGTCCACCCACGACACCAAGCGCGGCGAGGACGTACGGGCGCGGCTGGCGGTGCTCACCGAGCTGGCGGACGAGTGGTCGGGCTTCGCCGAGCTGTTCTTGTCCGCCACCTCGATCCCCAGTCGGGCGTTCGGCTACTTCGTGGCGCAGACGCTGGTCGGCACCGGTCCGATCGAGCGGACGCGGATGCACGCCTACGCCGAGAAGGCGATGCGCGAGGCGAGCGACGGCACCACCTGGACCGACCCCGATCCCGAGTTCGAGACCGCCGTGCACTCGGGAGTCGACACCGCGTACGACGACCCTCGCCTGCGAGCCGCCTGGGACGCGTTCGGACGCCGAGATCACGCCGCCCGGCTGGTCGGTCTCCCTGAGCCGAAAGCTGGTCCAGTTGACGATGCCGGGAATACCCGACGTCTATCAGGGCACGGAGCTGTGGGAGGACTCGCTCGTCGACCCGGACAACCGCCGGGCGGTCGACTTCGACCTGCGCCGGCGGATGCTCGCCGCGCTGGACGGACCGCCGCCCGTCGACGCCACCGGTGCGGCCAAGCTCTGGGTCACCTCGCGCGTCCTGCGCCTACGCCGCGCACAGCCGGAGTTGTTCACCGACTACCGGCCGCTGCTCGGCCAGTGGGCCCGCGGCCGGAATCTGGTCGCCTTCGAGCGAAGCGGCGCTTTGACCCTCGCCACCCGCCTGCCGGTGACCCTGACCCGTACGGGCGGCTGGCGCGACACGCACCGTCGACCTCGGCGGCCCGGTCGTCGACGAACTCACCGACCGTCCGATGAGGGCGTCGACGCCGCTGGCCGACCTGCTGGCGACCTACCCGGTCGCCCTCCTGGTCCGCCTCTGAATCCCGCGACCCGTCACATCTTCGGCACTTTGGGCGGCGTGTCGCTGCGGAAGTGACGGGTCACGAGTTGCTTCGGCGCTACTCCAGGATGAACGTGACCAGGAGATTGACCCGGTAGCCGCTGATGGAGCCGTCGGAGACCTCGACGGACTGCTCCTTGACCCAAGCGGACGTGACGCCACGCAGACTGGCGTTCGCCCGCTCGAGGCCGATCTTCACGGCGTCCTCGAAACTGGTGTCGGACTTGGCGCTGATCTCGGTGACGCGTGCGACGCTGCCTGCCACGGTGAGCTCCTTCGGTTGCGGACTGAACGAACTGCTGCTCACCATCTAACTCCGTCGGCCAGAGCCGGGAAGCCCACCCCCTCAGCCGCCGACCCGTCACTTCTGCAGCAACACGCCGCCCAAAGCGCCGAAGATGTGACGGGTCGCGGAATGGCGAAGGGCCCCGTACTCGAAAGACGAGTACGGGGCCCTTCAGCTGATCACTTCAGGATCTTGGTCACCCGGCCGGCGCCGACGGTGCGGCCACCCTCGCGGATGGCGAACTTCAGCTCCTCCTCCATGGCGATGGGCTGGATGAGCTGCACGGACATGTCCGTGTTGTCACCCGGCATCACCATGTCGGTGCCCTCCGGCAGGTTCACCACACCGGTCACGTCCGTGGTGCGGAAGTAGAACTGCGGACGGTAGTTGTTGAAGAACGGCGTGTGCCGGCCGCCCTCCTCCTTGCTGAGGATGTAGACCCGCGCCTCGAACTCGGTGTGCGGGGTGGTGGTGCCCGGCTTGATCACGACCATGCCGCGCTCCACGTCCTCGCGCTTGGTGCCGCGCAGCAGCAGACCGACGTTCTCGCCCGCCTGGCCCTCGTCGAGGAGCTTGCGGAACATCTCCACACCGGTGACGGTGGTGGTCTGCTTGGTCTCGCGGATGCCGATGATGTCGACGGTCTCGTTGACCTTGACCACACCGCGCTCGATCCGGCCGGTGATCACCGTGCCGCGCCCGGTGATGGTGAAGACGTCCTCCACCGGCATCAGGAACGGCTTGTCGATCTCGCGGACCGGCTGCGGGATGTGCTCGTCGACAGCGTTCATCAGCTCCATGATCGACTCGCTCCAGGTGGCGTCGCCGTTCAGCGCCGGGAACGCCGCGACCTTGACCACGGGAATCTCGTCGCCGTCGTACTCGTACTCGCTGAGCAGCTCGCGGACCTCGAGCTCGACGAGCTCCAGGATCTCCTCGTCGTCGACCATGTCGCACTTGTTCAGCGCCACCACGATGGCCGGCACGCCGACCTGGCGGGCCAGCAGCACGTGCTCGCGGGTCTGCGGCATCGGACCGTCGGTGGCCGCCACGACGAGGATCGCGCCGTCCATCTGGGCCGCGCCCGTGATCATGTTCTTGATGTAGTCGGCGTGACCCGGGGCAGTCGACGTGGGCGTAGTGCCGCGCCTCGGTCTGGTACTCGACGTGCGCGATGGAGATCGTGATCCCGCGCTGGCGCTCTTCGGGTGCCTTGTCGATCTGATCGAAGGCCGAAGCCTCGTTCAGGGTGGGGAACTTGTCGTGCAGCACCTTGGTGATCGCCGCGGTCAGCGTGGTCTTGCCGTGGTCGATGTGCCCGATGGTGCCGATGTTGACGTGCGGCTTGGTCCGCTCGAACTTGGCCTTGGCCACTGGGGCTCCTTCTCATGTTGCCACGCGATCGCGGGGCGTTGCTTGGTTGTTGTCTTCTCCGCCGGATTTGGTCCGGCTCAAGTGTTGTGGACGGTGCCGTTCAGGTCAAACGCCATCCGTCCCGCTGAGCTCACTCCCCGCGAGCCTTCTGGACGATCTCTTCCGAGATCGACTTCGGGGTCTCGGCGTAGGAGTGGAACTCCATCGAGTACGAGGCCTGGCCCGAGGTCTTGGACCGCAGGTCACCCACGTAGCCGAACATCTCCGACAGCGGCACCAGGGCCTCGATGACCTTGTTGCCGTGCTGGTCGTTCATGGACTGGATGTGTCCGCGACGGGAGTTGAGGTCGCCGATCACCGTGCCGAGGTAGTCCTCCGGTGTCGTCACCTCGACCGCCATCACCGGCTCGAGCAGAGCCGGATCGGCCCGCCGGGCCGCCTCCTTGAACACCATCGAGCCGGCGATCCGGAAGGCGAGCTCGGAGGAGTCGACGTCGTGGTAGGCACCGTCCTGCAGCGTCACCTTGATGTCCTCCACCGGGTAGCCGGCGAGCACGCCGAACTGCATGGCGTCCTGGATGCCCTCGTCGACGGCCGGGATGTACTCCCGGGGGATGCGGCCGCCGGTGATGCCGTTGACGAACTCGTACCCCGAACCCGGCTCCAGCGGTTCCAGGTCGATGATCACCTTCGCGTACTGCCCCGAGCCACCGGACTGCTTCTTGTGCACGTAGTCGACCTTGGCCACCGGGCGGCGCAACGTCTCCCGGTAGGCCACCTGCGGCTTGCCGATGTTGGCCTCGACCCGGAACTCGCGCTTCATCCGGTCGATCAGCACCTCGAGGTGCAACTCGCCCATGCCGGCGATGATCGTCTGCCCGGTCTCGTCGTCGGTGTGGACGCGGAAGGTCGGATCCTCCTCGGCCAGCCGCTGGATGGCGGTGCCGAGCTTCTCCTGGTCGGACTTGGTCCGCGGCTCGATGGCCTGCTCGATCACCGGCGCCGGGAAGTCCATCGACTCCAACTGGACCGGATTGGCCTGGTCGCACAGCGTCTCGCCGGTGGTGGTGTCCTTGAGGCCCATCACCGCGACGATCTGACCGGCGCCGACCGAGGCGATCTCCTGCCGCTTGTTGGCGTGCATCTGGTAGATCTTGCCGATCCGTTCCTTGCGTTGCTTCGTGGCGTTCAGCACCGTCGAGCCGGCCTCGAGCTTGCCCGAGTAGAGCCGGATGTAGGTCAGCCGACCCAGGTGCGGGTCGGCGGCGATCTTGAACGCCAGCGCGGCGAACGGATCCTCGTCGGTCGGGTGCCGCTCGATCTTCACCGTCTCGTTGCCCGGCTTGAATCCGTCGATCGCGCCGACGTCGGTGGGCGCCGGGCAGGTAGGCGATCACGGCGTCCAGCAGCGGCTGCACGCCCTTGTTCTTGAACGCACTGCCGCACAGCACGGCGGTGATCTGCGAGGACAGCACCGCGCGCCGGATGGCGCCCTGGAGCAGCTCCGGATCGATGGAGGCCTCGTCGGTCAGGTACGCCTCCATGAGGTCGTCGTCGTAGTCGGCGACGAGTTCGATCAGCTCGTGATGGGCCGCGGTGGCGGCGCTCGAGCATGTCGGCCGGGATCTCCTCGACCGTGTAGTCGTCGCCGATGGTCGTCTCGCCGCGCCAGGTGAGTGCGCGCATCCGTACGAGGTCGACGACGCCGATGAAGCTGGCCTCGGACCCGATCGGCAGCTGCAGGACGGCCGGGATGGCGTTCAGCCGGTTCTTGATCGTCTCGACGCAGAACTCGAAGCGGGCACCGGTGCGGTCCAGCTTGTTGACGAAGCAGATCCGCGGCACCTTGTACCGGTTGGCCTGCCGCCACACGGTCTGGCTCTGCGGCTCGACGCCGGCCACGCCGTCGAAGACGGCGACCGCACCGTCGAGCACGCGCAGCGACCGCTCCACCTCGACGGTGAAGTCGACGTGACCGGGGGTGTCGATGATGTTGATCTGGTGGTTCTTCCAGTGGCAGGTCGTCGCGGCGGAGGTGATGGTGATGCCGCGCTCCTGCTCCTGCTCCATCCAGTCCATGGTGGCCGCGCCCTCGTGCACCTCACCCATCTTGTAGTTGATGCCGGTGTAGAAGAGGATGCGCTCGGTCGTGGTGGTCTTGCCCGCGTCGATGTGGGCCATGATCCCGATGTTGCGGACCTTGGAGAGGTCGGTCTTGATGTCGACAGCCATGAGTGGCCTTCAATCCTTCTCAGGTTCTGTGCCGGTTCGCGGCACGAAAGGGGGGCTGGCTTACCAGCGGTAATGGGCGAAGGCCTTGTTGGCTTCCGCCATCTTGTGGGTGTCCTCACGGCGTTTGACCGCGGCACCCAGGCCGTTCGAGGCGTCCAGCAGTTCGTTCATCAGACGCTCCGACATGGTCTTCTCGCGACGCTGACGAGCGAAGCTGACCAGCCAGCGCATGGCCAGGGTGGTCGAGCGGTTCGGCTTGACCTCCACGGGCACCTGATAGGTGGCGCCACCGACCCGGCGGCTCTTCACCTCCAGCGACGGCCGGACGTTGTCCAACGCCCGCTTGAGGGTCTGCACCGGGTCCACGGCGGTCTTGGTGCGCGTGCCCTCCATGGCCGTGTAGACGATGCCCTGGGCGATGGTCTTCTTGCCGTCCAGCAGGATCTTGCTCACCAGCTGGCTCACCAGCGGTGATCCGTAGACGGGGTCGACCATCACCGGACGCTTCGGCGCCGGTCCCTTGCGAGGCATTACTTCTCCTTCTTCGCGCCGTAGCGACTGCGGGCCTGCTTGCGGTTCTTCACGCCCTGGGTGTCCAGCGAACCGCGAATGATCTTGTACCGGACACCGGGCAGGTCCTTCACCCGGCCGCCCCGCACGAGCACCATCGAGTGCTCCTGCAGGTTGTGCCCGACGCCGGGGATGTAGGCGGTCACCTCGACCTGGGACGACAGGCGAACACGAGCAACCTTGCGCAGCGCCGAGTTGGGCTTCTTCGGCGTCGTGGTGTACACCCGCGTGCACACGCCACGACGCTGAGGGGATCCCTTGAGCGCCGGCGTCTTGTTCTTGCTCACCTTGTCGGAGCGGCCCTTGCGGACCAGCTGCTGGATTGTGGGCACCGCTTAGTGTCTCTTTCTGCTGCGTGGATGGGACATGGTCGAGTCAGACGCCTCGGGTGAGACAGACTGGTTTAGACCACGTGTGCGCCACCACCGCAGGATGAAGACAGCTGTCCCTCTTTTGGGGCACGCACAACGGGTCGGGCAAGCCCGAACACAAGGACCAAGATTACGTGGTCGCCACCGCTGGGTCAAAGGGCGGCCAGGTCCGGCTGGTGCCGAGCCCACCACTGAGCTCTACAACGCCGCACCGGTCGTACTTCTTCCCGGCCACCGACCTGCCGCGACCCGTCACATCTGCGGCGACACGCCGTCGAAAGCGCCGAAGATGTGACGGGTCGGCGGTTCTAGGGGCTGGGAACGCCCTGGCCGCGCACGAACGCCCAGGCCGAGACGTTGAGCGTGTTCTCCAGCCCGGTGAACACCTCCGACGGGCTGTAGGCGTCGGTGGTGAAGTCGGTGTCGACGTCGTCGGCCGTACCGCCCACGCCGTCGGGTCCGACCCCGAACAGGTTGCCGAAGTTGAGCCCGCCGGCAGTCCATCAGCGACAGCTGCTCGTTGGCGTTGTTGGTGTGGAAGTTCCCGATCAGGTGACCGATCTCGTGCGCCGTCACGTTGCCGACGGCCCGCGACACGAAGGCCACCCGGTCGCTGGTGGCGTTCAGGTAGGTGTTGAGTGACGGCGTTGCCGGTCGGGTTGCTCAGCACGTCGAGCAGGACGACCGCACTGTCCTCGCGGTTGTAGTTGCCGGGATCGATGAACTGGGCGATGCCGATGGTGCTGATGCCGGACTGGGCGATGGTGCCACCGATGATCACCCGGGAGACGTTCGGCTCACCGAAGGGGTCGTCCGCCTCGCGCGAGTTGATCACCCGCACCTCCAGCTCGGGATTCAGGCCTTTCTCGATGCAGGTCGGCCCGGATGTTCTCCTCGACCGTCGCGGTGATGCCGGTCACCAGCGCGGCCTCCTGCGCACGGTTGAGGCCCCACTTGGCGATGAACGCCGAGAAGGGCGAGAGCTCCCGTACCCCGGGCCCGCCCCAGATCGCCGTGTTGACCCGAGCCCCGTCGAAGTCGAGGAACACCGTCTGTACGCTCTCGGCCTGGTCGGTCTCCGAGCCCGGCCGGTACGCCTCGACCTTGGCGTCGTAGCGGCCGGCGGCGCCGTCGATCTGGACGGCGTAGTCGCCGGGCTCTTCGGCGACGTACGCGAAGGTCGTGTTGCCGCCGCCGGGCAGCGGGGACTCCGCCGGGTACAGCGCCGACGCCACGTCGGTGCCCTCCGCACCGACCATCTGGGTCCCGTCCAGCCGGTAGACCGTCAGCTCGGTCGCGCCGCCGCTGACGGTCGCGCCGATGACGTCACCGGCTGCCAGGTCGAACGCGAAGAAGTCGACGTCAACCTCGGCGGCGGTGATGACGAACGGTGTAGTCACCGGTGTCGCCTCCTCCCCGGCCCACTGCCGGAGTTGTTCGGGTCCTGAGGCAGCGTCCGGCCGAGCGTGGCGAAGCCGGCCACCAGGACGAAGTAGATGCCGTCGGCGGGCAGCTGATATCGCAGCAGGCTGGCCAGTCCGGTGGTGCCGCCGTCGTCGTCGGTGGCCAGCAGCTGCCCGGCGGCGCTGTAGACGGCCACGAAGGTGTCGGAGCCGATCGGCGAGCCCGAGGTGTCCACGGTCAGCGTGCGCCCGGCGGCCGAGGTCGAGGCGGTAGAAGTCGAAGTCGTTGGTCCCGTCCCCCGCCGGTGGCGGGCCGTGCGGACCGTCACCCAGCACCCCGGTGGTCCGGATCGCGCCCGAGCCGTTGATGAGCGTGGCGTGGCCGAGCTGAGCTGCCCGTTGTCCTCCGCGCCGGGAACCCGGGTAGACGGAGCCGGAGTCAGGTCGGCCAGTTCGCCCAGGACCCGTACCCGATTGTTCTCACCCGGCCCGGTGCCGAAGCCGCTGACCGGCTCGGCGTTCGGCTGGGAGTCGTTGGCGCCGACCGTGCCGGCCGGCTCCTCCTCGTCGTGGACCACGGCCGGCGGCAGCCGTCGGGCGGCCGCCTGCCTCTTGGCCGCGCTCAGCTGCGACGACTTGGCCCGCTGTCGGGACTGTTGGCTGAGCCGGGTGTTCCAGGCCGAGTAGTCGGCCGACCGTGGGTCGGCCAAGTTCGCGAGGTACGGGTTTGGCGCCACGGGCTCGGACCGATCTGGCTTGCCGACGGGCTCGTCCTTCGGCGCAATCTGGATGCCGGCTGCCAGAGAACGCAGTTCCTCCGCCGTGAGCGGCTCGTCGGTCGGCGGTTCGGCGTACGCGGGAGGCAGGACGGCGAGAACCAGCGAAGCCGAGAAGGCGGCGATGGTGACCACCAGAGAACCGGAGCGGGATCGAGACATCGGAAACCTCACGTCGAACCGGGCCGCGGACCCCGAACCGCGATGAAATCCGACCATAAGTCACCGGTTCGAGACCCCGAACTCCGGGTCAGAGCCGCCTGGGGGTCGCGTCGATGACGGTGTCGGCGGCCTCCGCTTGGTGACCGCTCGTCGACTGGAGACGAGATGGGACTCCGCCAGGGCGACCGCCCGTTCGGCGTTTCCGGCGGCGACAGCGGCGCCGATCGCGGCGTGCTCCCGGACCATCTCGTGGAGATCATCGTGCTGCCCGAGCAGCCAGCGCATCCGACTTCGGGTGGTGTTGGCCACTTCGACGAGCACCGCGTTGTCGGCCATGACCGACAGCTCGTCGTGGAAGTCGGCCCCGGCCCGGCGGGCCGTCACCGCGTCGTCGCGTTCGGCCGCCGCCCGGGCACGCTCGACCAGTTCGTTGAGGCGGTCGACCTGTGCCGGAGTCCGTCGCTGCGCAGCCAGCCTGATCGCGAGGGTCTCCAGGGCCGACCGCACCTCCATCAGGTCCTCGACGTCTTCCGGCGTGAAATCGCGGACGACCGCCCAGGTTCTCGGCCTCGGCGTGGCCAGTCCCTCGCCGACGAGGTTGCGGAGCGCCTCGCGTACGGGAACTCGACTGACTCCCGAGCTCCTCGGCGATGTCGCGCTCCACCAGTCGCGAGCCCGGCCGGCGATGTCCCTCGATGATCTGCTCCCGGAGGACCTCGGTCACCCGCTCGGCCTCCGGCTGAAACATGGGCACGCGCAGAAATGGTATACCATTTCTGGATGCCGGCTCGTTGCCTCGCCACTGTGCTCCTGGTGTCGCTGCTGACGCTCGCGGGCTGCTCGGCCGAGGAGACCCAGCCGGTCGCAGGCGCGTCGGATCCGACCGCGTCCGCTTCGACCACTCCGGCCCCGACTCGCAAACCGACTCCTGCCCCGACTCCGACTCCGACTCCGAAGTTGACTCCCAAACCGAAGCCGAGCCAACCTGTGCCCACCGACGTGAAGGCCGACCCTGATGGCGCCCTCCTGGACGCGGCCGCCACGGACGACCTGACTACCGCTCGTCAGGCGCTTGCGGCGGGCGCTGACCTCGAGACTCGAAACGACCAGCGCCAGACCCCGCTGGTCGTGGCGACCAAGGCCAACCACCCGCGGCTCGCGACGTTCCTGCTCGAGGCCGGCGCCGACCCGAACGCCAAGGACGAGCTCTCCGACTCCGCGTACCTGTACGCCGGCGCCGAGGGCTACAACGAGATCCTGCGGCTCACCCTGCGCCACGGTGCCGACGTGAAGAGCACCAACCGCTTCGGCGGCACCGCCTTGATCCCGGCCAGCGAACACGGCCACGTCGACACCGTACGGATGCTCATCGACGCCGGTGTTCCGCTCGACCACGTCAACCGGCTGGGCTGGACCGCCCTGCTGGAGGCCATCGTGCTGGGCAACGGCTCGGAGCGTCACGTCGACGTGGTTCGGCAGCTGATCGGGGCCGGCGCCGACGTCGGCATCCGGGACGCCGAAGGCCGTACCCCACGCTCGCTGGCCGTGTCGCGCGGGCATCGACAGATCTGGTCGCGCTGATCGACGACGCCGACCAGATCCGCGATCGAGCGCAGCGTCTGATCGCGGCCGCCCGCGCGCGGGGACGAGACAGAGGTCGCAGCGCCTCCTGGACGCCAAGGCCTCCGTCAGTGCCCGCAAGACCGCCGCGGGCAGACGGCGCTGGTCGCGGCCGCGTACGGAAATCACCTGGACGTGGCCAAGCACCTGCTGGCCGCCGGTGCCGACCCGAACGTCAAGGACGAAACCGTGCAGAGCGCGTACCTGATCTCCACCAGCGAGGTCGGCGACGACCCGCGGCTGCTCCGACTTCTGCTGGACCACGGAGCCGACGTGGGAAGCCTGGACAGCTGGCGCGGTACCGGCCTGATCCGGGCCGCCGATCGCGGCTTCGCCCGGATCGTGACGATCTTGCTGGACACTCCGATCAAGATCGACCACATCAACCGGATCGGCTACACCGCGCTGCACGAGGCGGTCGTGCTCGGCGACGGCGGACGAGCGCACCAACGAACCGTGGCCGCACTCGTCGACGGCGGGGTCGACACCTCGATCAAGGACTCGCGCGGCAACACCGCGCTGGAGTCCGCTCGGAACTCGGGCTACTCCGAGATCGTCGCCCTCCTGGACTGAGCAAGCGGCTCGCCGACCCGTCACATCTGCAGCGACACGCCGTCCGTTTTGCCGTTGTTGTGACGGGTGGGCGATTTGTTGATGGCCTTCTCGGCGGCCGCCAGGGTCTCCGGGTCAAGATCATCTCCGGCGGCCAGCAACGCCGGGAGCAGGTCGCGCTCGGTCGTCAGGGCACGGAACACCATCGACACCGTGACGTCATGATCGGGACGGTGTACGAGCTCGATCGGATCCGACGCACGGAGCAGACCCGAGTTGATCACCGCCAGGTAGGCGCCGGGACGGGCGTCGGCGGTGAACAGCTTCAGCCATCCCCGCTCACCGACCCAACCGCGAAACGTCGAGCAGGGAATCCGCGGCGACGTCACCCGGAGCAGCACCTCGTCGCCGATCCGCCACCGCTCGCCCACCCGCGCCTCGGCCAGATCGAGCCCCCGCGTCGTGAGGTTCTCCCCGAAGAACCCGTTCGGGAGCTCCCGGTTCAGACGCTGCTCCCAACGATCAAGATCCTCCCGGGCGAACGCGTACACCGCCTGACCGTCGCCGCCGTGGTGCTGGGTGTCGCCGATGAAATCGCCGACCAGCCCGCTGCCCAGACCGCCGTGCTTGGGTCCGGGTGCCCGCACGGCGACCGGGTCGGACTGCGGTTCCTTCGCGATGCCGGTCGCCTTGGTTTCCTTGTACGGGTTGGGATGCGGGCGGCCGAGGTTGACGGAGTCGACGTGAGGCACTGCCACAGCCTATTGAAAGGCCGTCTGTGCGTCTGCTGTGAGTCACTGTGGCCGCTGTATGAAAGGGCCGGTTTGGTCGGATCCGCGGTTCTCCGGACCCTAGCCTGGTTCGCAGGCCAACCCCAGGCTGATCCCCCAGGAGAAGATGATCATGCACGTCAACCACCGCGAGGACGAACTCGAGAACCACGACCGTGGTCTGGACTACGACCTGCCGAAGCTCCTGCATCGCCGCGGCATGCTCAAGCTCGTCGCGGGTGCGTCGGTCGTCGCCCTGGCCGGCTGCGCGACGGCCGAGGTCACCTCGAGTGGCACCACCGGCGGGTCCGCGAGCACCAGCGGCCCGCCACCGGGCGGCCCCGGTGGTGGCGGGCAACCGCCCGGCGGATCCGGCGGCGGCAGCAACCGCGAAGTGTCGGAGGGCGAGGTTCCGGAGGAGACCGCCGGCCCCTATCCCGGTGACGGGTCCAACGGCGCCAACGTGTTGACCGAGAGCGGCGTGGTCCGTAGCGACATCACCTCCAGTTTCGGCTCCTCGACGACGAAGGCCGAGGGCATACCGGTCACCCTGACAATGACCATCCAAGAGTTCGACAACAACTTGGCGGCCTACGCCGGCGCGGCGGTGTACGTGTGGCACTGCGATCGCGAAGGGCAGTACTCGATGTACTCCGAGGCGATCCAGAACGAGAACTATCTCCGCGGAGTCCAAGAGGCCGACGCCAAGGGAGAGGTCACCTTCACCACCATCTACCCCGCCTGCTACTCCGGGCGCTGGCCGCACATCCACTTCGAGGTGTACCCGAGCTTGGCCAAGGCCACCAACAGCGCCAACAAGATCGCCACGTCGCAGATCGCCCTTCCCGAGGACGCGTCCAACGCCGTCTACGCCACCTCCGGCTACGAGCAGAGCGTGCAGAACATGAGCCAGGTCAGCCTGGACTCCGACAACGTGTTCTCCGACGGCTACGACCTGCAGTTGCCGGAGGTCACCGGAAGTCCGACCGAGGGTTACACGATGAAGTTCACCTGCGCCGTCTGAGCGCGTTGCTCGCCGTCGAGAAGGCGGACTACTGCGCGCCCGTTATCCGCAACTGATCAGCTATCGTGCCCTTTGTGCCGAATTTGCGGATACGAGAGGCGGCGGCGTTCCTCAACGTCAGCGACGACACCGTACGACGCTGGATCGAGAGTGGGACGTTGCCGGTGACCACCGACGCCAGCAACCGCAAGGTCGTCGACGGCTACGAGTTGGCGAAGTTCGCCCGCAGCCACGCCGCCCCGATGGACGACCCCTCGACGGTGGGCCGCTCGGCGCGGAACCGGTTCGTCGGGCTCGTGACCGACATCGTGATGGACAAGGTCATGGCTCAGGTCGAGTTGCAGTGCGGTCCGTACCGGGTCGTCTCCTTGATGACCAGCGAAGCCGTACGCGATCTCGGGCTCGAACGCGGCTCGATCGCCGTCGCCGTCGTCAAGTCGACGACCGTGATCATCGAAACCCCACGAGGCGTGTCATGAAGCGCGCACTGACGGCGGGGATCGCCGGGTGGGCGTTCCTGCTCGTCGCCGCATGCAGCGCGGGCGCTCAGCCCGCCGGCCAGGCGAACACCGCAACGCAGACGCTGACCGTCTTCGCGGCGGCGTCCCTGAAGACGACCTTCACCGCCATGGGTGAGAAGTTCCAATCCGCCAACGCGGGCACGAAGGTCACCTTCAACTTCGCCGGCTCATCCGACCTGGTGACGCAGTTGAAGTCCGGAGCGAAGGCCGACGTCTTCGCCTCGGCCGACACCAAGAACATGGACAAGGCCACCGCGGACGACCTCGTGGAGGGATCCCCGGTGAACTTCGCGTCCAACACGCTTGCAGATCGCGGTGCCGCCCGACAACCCGGCCAAGATCGCGACGTTCGCCGACCTCGCCGAGCCCGGCGTGAACCTCGTCGTGTGCGCGCCGGCGGTTCCGTGCGGGTCGGCGACCGAGAAGGTCGAAAAGGCCAGCGGCATCACGCTCAAGCCGGTCAGCGAGGAGTCCTCGGTCACCGACGTCCTGAACAAGGTGACCAGTGGTGAGGCCGACGCCGGCGTCGTGTACGTCACCGACGTCAAGGCCGCCGGCGACAAGGTGACCGGGGTGACCTTCCCGGAGTCGAAAGAAGCGGTGAACGTCTACCCGATCGCGTCCCTGGCCGGCAGCCGGAGCAAGGAACTGGCCACCAAGTTCGTCGACCTCGTGACCGGACCGGAGGGGCAACAGATCCTGACCGACGCCGGCTTCGCGAAGCCCTGATCATGGCCGTGGCCGTGCGGGCGAGCCGGTACTCCGGGCTGCCGCGCTGGATCTACCTGCCGGCCGGGCTCGGGGCGCTGTTCGTCATCTTGCCCTTGGCGGCCATGACCACCCGGGTCGACTGGTCGCGGTTCTTCGCCCTGATCACCTCGGAGTCCTCGGTGGCCGCGCTCCGGCTGAGCCTGCAGACCTCGATCGCCTCGACGGCCTTGTGCCTGCTGTTCGGCGTGCCGATGGCCATGGTGCTGGCGCGCAGCTCCTTCCGGGGGCAGCGCATCCTCCGTTCGCTGATGCTGTTGCCGCTGGTCCTGCCGCCGGTGGTCGGCGGCATCGCCCTGCTCTACACCTTCGGCCGCCGCGGGCTTGCTGGGACAGTCGTTCGAGGTGCTGGGGATCCAGATCGCCTTCTCCACCACCGCCGTGGTGCTCGCCCAGACCTTCGTCGCCCTGCCGTTCCTCGTCGTGGCGCTGGAGGGCACGCTCCGGTCGGTCGGGCAGCGGTACGAGACGGTGGCCGCGACCCTCGGCGGCCGGCCGACGACCGTGCTGGCGCGCGTCACGCTGCCCCTGGTCCTGCCCGGGCTCGCGTCCGGCGCCGTGCTGTCCTTCGCCCGCGCCCTCGGTGAGTTCGGGGCCACCCTCACCTTCGCCGGCAGCCTGCAGGGCGTGACCCGTACGTTGCCGTTGGAGATCTATCTGCAACGCGAAACCGACGCCGACGCCGCCGTCGCGCTGTCGCTGGTGCTGGTCGCGGTGGCCATCCTCGTGGTCGGTCTGACCCAAGGCAGGACCAGCAACGTCTAGCGGGCACTACCGTGGCCTCCGATGACCCTGACCATGCGCGCCACCCTCGGCCGCGCGCCACCTCGAGGTCGACCTGCGACTCGAGGACGGTGAGCGGGTCGCGCTGCTCGGGCCGAACGGAGCCGGGAAGTCCACGGTGCTGGCCATCCTCGCCGGCATCCTGCGCCCCGACGCCGGACGCGCGGAGCTCGACGGACGGGTGTTGTTCGACGTCGCGCCGGAACGGTCGGGCCACTGGTCGCGCGCCGTGGACGCGCGGCACCGCCATGCTGGCCCAGGATCCGCTCCTCTTCCCGCACCTGACCGTACGGGACAACGTCGCCTTCGGACCCCGATCCCGCGGTGAGCGCACGGCCGCTGCCCGGCGCACGGCCGATCGGTGGCTGAGCGAGGTGGGGGCGCAGGAGTTCGCCACCCGCAAGCCTGCTCAGTTGTCGGGAGGACAGGCTCAGCGGGTCGCGATCGCGCGGGCGCTGGCGGCCTCGCCCCACCTGTTGCTGCTCGACGAACCGATGGCCGCTCTGGACGTCGGCGCCGCGCCGACGCTGCGCCGCGTGCTGCGGCAGGTGCTGGCGGACCGGTCGGCGATCATCGTCACCCACGATCTGCTCGACGCCCTGCTGCTGGCTCATCGCGTACTCGTCATGGACGGCGGCCGGATCGTGGAGTCGGGTCCGACGGAGGAGGTGATGCGGCATCCGCGCACCCCGTTCACCGCCCGGCTCGCCGGGCTCAACATGATCAGCGGTCGGAGCGTGGCCGACGGCGTCCGGGACGGGAACGGAGTGCTGATCCGCGGAGTTAACCGAACGGCAACGACGGTCGGGGAGGCTGCCATGGCGGTGTTCAGCCCAACGGCTGTCGCCGTGTTCACCGAGGAGCCACACGGCAGTGCCCGCAACACCGTTCGGGTGACCATCACCGAGTTCGAGCCCCGCGACCAGCTGGTACGGGTCCGCGCCGAAGAGGCCACCGGCCACGGCCTCGTCGCCGACGTGATTGGCGCAGACGATCAGCGACCTGGACCTGTACCCTGGCCGCCCTGTGTACTTCTCCATCAAGGCCACGGCCGTGACGATCTATCCCGCATGAAGACGCCTGCCGAAAGCTCCACCTTTGGCGCCCGCCCCGCCCGGCCGGCCGTCCGGCCGACCGGTTTGGCGATGGCCGCCGGGACGGTGGCCGGCTTGACCACGGTGGCGGCCTCGGATCTGACCGCCTGGATCCTGGCTCCCGACGCCGCACCCCTGTCGGTGTTCGCGGCCTCACTCGCCCGACTCCTGCCGACGACCGCCGCCGACAGCCAGACCGACGTGACCGACGTGGCCGCGCATCCGCTGACGCTGGTCATGACGGGGCTGCTGCGTCCTGCTGGTGACCGCGATCGCCGGCGTGCTCGAGCTGCGGCGCCGCTACTCGGGTCTGATCGTCTTCGCCGGCATCGCGGCCGCCGGGATCGCGGCGAAGTTCGTCATCGTGCCCAGTTGGTTCCAGACCTTCCTGCCGTCGGTGGTCGGGCCGGCGGCCGGCTATCTGGTCCTCCACCTCCTGATCAACCGTCTGGCGCGCCACCTCGCCGTGACCGCCGAACTGACCCAGCAACCGCGCCCGGCAGCGGGCCGACGCGGCGGCCGCCGGTGCCGCTCCGACGCCACCGGTCGACCTGACCGGTCCGGTCGCCCTGCAGCGCCGCGCCTTCCTGCGTACGACCGGAATCGCCGCAGCGATCGCGGCGGGTCTGGTCGCGGCCGGGGAAGGCCTCTTGTTCGTCTCGCGCCGCGCGCCGCCAACCGTGCGCAGATCCGGTTGCCGGCGCCGGTCGCAGCCGGCCGCGCCCGTCCCGGCCGGCGCCGATCTGCAGGTCAAGGGGCTGACCCCGTACGTGACCGCCAACGCCGACTTCTACCGGATCGACACGGCCCTGCACGTCCCGATCATCGACCCCGAGACCTGGCGGCTGACCGTGACCGGGCTGGTGGAGGAGGAGATCACCCTCACGTACGCGGAGCTGCTGGCCAGGCCGATGGTCGAGCACCTGAGCACGCTGACCTGCAAGGCCAATCCGGTCGGGGCCAACCCGATCGCCGGCAACCTGGTCGGCAACGCGAGCTGGCTCGGCTTCCCGGTACGCGAACTCCTCGCCCAGGCCCGTCCGCGCGCCGACGCCGACATGGTGCTGTCGGTCAGTGCCGACGGCTGGAGTGCCGGAACACCGCTGAGCGCCCTCGTCTCCGAGGACACGGCAGGCCCTGCTCGCGGTCGGCATGAACGGACAGCCGCTCCCCCCGAGCACGGGTTCCCGGTGCGGATGATCGTGCCCGGGTCTGTACGGCGACGTGTCCGCCACCAAGTGGGTCACCGAGCTCAAGGTGACGACCTTCGACGCCGACGAGGGCTACTGGACGCCGCTCGGCTGGTCGACCGGCGGATCGATCAAGCTCTCCTCCCGGATCGACGTCCCCCGGCCCACCACCATCGCGGCCGGACCCGTCACCGTCGCCGGCGTGGCGTACGCCCCGCACATCGGCATCTCCGCCGTCGAGGTCCGCGTGGACGAGGAGGACTGGGAGGAGGCCGACCTCGCGGAGGTCGTCGGCCCCGACACCTGGCGGCAGTGGGAGTTCCGCTGGCTTGCGACGCCCGGGCAGCATCGACTCACCGTGCGCGCCACCGACGCCGACGGCTATGTGCAGACCGACGAGATCGCGCCACCCGCCCCCAGCGGAGCCACCGGCTGGCACACCATCAACGTCCGCGTGCGAGAGGCCTGAGCCGCATCTCGGTCCAACCTCGCTCGATCTTGTAGGCGTCGCTCGATCTGCAGATCGAGCGAGGCCTACGAAATCGAGCGACGTTGTGTGGCGGCGTCCTGAGTGAGGAAAGCCGAAGGGCGGGCCCGGATGATCCGGACCCGCCCTTGGCGCGTGCTGAGCTCAGCGATAGTCGCCGAGGTCGAACTCCTCCAGCGGCACGGCCGCACCCGACCCCTGACCGAAGTCGTAGTCGAACGAGTCGTAGCCGACCATCGAGTACGCCTGGGCCCGCGCCTCCGCGGTGGGCTCCACCCGGATGTTGCGGTACCGCTCCAGGCCGGTGCCGGCCGGGATCAGCTTGCCCAGGATGACGTTCTCCTTCAGCCCCAGCAGGCTGTCGGACTTGCCGTGGATGGCCGCGTCGGTCAGCACCTTGGTGGTCTCCTGGAAGGAGGCCGCCGACAGCCACGACTCGGTGGCCAGCGACGCCTTGGTGATGCCCATCAGCACCGGACGACCCGAGGCCGGGGTGCCGCCCTCGGCGACGACCTGACGGTTGGCCGCCTCGTACGACAGCCGCTCGACCAGGTCACCGGCCAGCAGGTTGGAGTCGCCCGACTCGATCACCGTCACCCGCTTCAGCATCTGCCGGATGATGATCTCGATGTGCTTGTCGTGGATCGGCGCACCCTGGGTCCGGTAGACCGCCTGCACCTCGTCGACCAGGTGCTCCTGCACCCGACGCACCCCGAGCACCCGCAGGACGTCCTGCGGATCCGGCGTGCCGGCCGTGAGCTGCTGACCGACGCCGACCCGGTCGCCGTCCTCGACCAGCAACCGCGAGCGGCGGCTGACCGTGAACTCGGCGGCCTCGGATCCGTCGTCCGGCGTGACGATGATCTTCTTCAGCCGGTCGGAGTCCTCGATCTGGACCCGGCCCGCGGCCTCGGAGATCGGCGCCTTGCCCTTGGGCTGACGCGCCTCGAACAGCTCCTGGACGCGCGGCAGACCCTGGGTGATGTCGTCCCCGGCCACACCACCGGTGTGGAAGGTCCGCATCGTCAGCTGGGTGCCGGGCTCACCGATGGACTGCGCCGCCACGATGCCGACGGCCTCGCCGACGTCGACCAGCTTGCCGCTGGCCAGCGACCGGCCGTAGCACATCGAGCAGGTGCCGGTGGCCGCCTCACAGGTGAGCACGCTGCGCACCTTGACCTGGCGTGACGCCGTTCGTCGACCAGCAGTCCGATGTTGACGTCACCGAGGTCGATCCCGGCGGCGAGCAGGACCTCACCGTCGGAACCGAGCACGTCGGTGGCCAGGGCCCGGGCGTAGACCGCGGTCTCGACGTGCTCGTCGAGCACGCAGGTGCACCGTCGTCGCCGGTCGCGATGTCTTGGTCAGGCCACGCTCGGTGCCGCAGTCCTCCTCGCGGATGATCACGTCCTGCGCCACGTCGACCAGGCGCCGGGTCAGGTAGCCCGAGTCGGCCGTCCGCAGCGCGGTGTCGGCCTGCCCCTTGCGACCACCGTGGGTGGAGATGAAGTACTCCAGCACGGACAGGCCCTCACGGAAGTTGGACTTGATCGGCCGGGCGATGATCTCGCCCTTCGGGTTCACCACCAGGCCACGCATGGCGGCGATCTGGCGCATCTGCACCATGTTCCCGCGGGCCCCGGAGTGCACCATCATGTAGATCGGGTTGGTGCGCTCGAAGTTGGCCTCCATCGCCTGCCCGAGCCGGGAGGTGGCGTCGGTCCAGATCTCGATGAGTTCCTGGCGCCGCTCGTCCTCGGTGATCAGACCGCGCTCGTACTGCCGGTCGATCTTGACCGCCCGATCCTCGTACGGCGCCAGGATCTCGGCCTTGTCGGCCGGGGTGCTGACGTCGCCGATGGACACGGTGACTCCGGACCGGGTGGCCCAGTGGAAGCCGAGGTCCTTGAGCTGGTCGAGGCAGTGGGCCACCTCGACCTTCGGGTAGCGCTCGGCCAGGTCGTTGACGATCTGTCCGAGCTGCTTCTTGCCCACCTCGTAGTCGGCGTACGGGTAGTCCTCCGGCAGCGCCTCGTTGAACAGGGCGCGACCCAGCGTGGTCTCCAGCAGGATGGACCCGTTGGCCCGCAACTCGAATCCGGCGGGCGGCACGATGTCGGTCAGCCGGATCTTGATCTTGGCCTGGGCGCTGAGCTCGCCGCGGTCGAAGGCCATCAGGGCCTCGGCCACCGAGGCGAACAGCCGACCCTCACCGAGGGCGCCGTCGCGCTGCATGGTGAGGAAGTACATCCCGATGATCATGTCCTGGGTGGGCATGGTCACCGGCCGGCCGTCGGCCGGCTTGAGGATGTTGTTGGTCGACAGCATCAGGATCCGGGCCTCGGCCTGCGCCTCGGCGCTCAGCGGCAGGTGCACGGCCATCTGGTCACCGTCGAAGTCGGCGTTGAACGCCGTGCAGACGAGCGGGTGGATCTGGATGGCCTTGCCCTCGATCAGCTGCGGCTCGAACGCCTGGATGCCCAGCCGGTGCAGCGTCGGTGCGCGGTTCAGCAGCACCGGGTGCTCGGCGATGACCTCTTCCAGCACGTCCCAGACGACCGGCCGCTGCCGCTCCACCATCCGCTTGGCGGACTTGATGTTCTGGGCGTGGTTGAGGTCGTCGAGCCGCTTCATCACGAACGGCTTGAACAGCTCCAGCGCCATGGCCTTCGGCAGACCGCACTGGTGCAGCTTGAGCTGCGGGCCGACCACGATGACCGAACGGCCGGAGTAGTCGACGCGCTTGCCGAGCAGGTTCTGCCGGAACCGGCCCTGCTTGCCCTTGAGCATGTCGGAGATCGACTTCAGCGGCCGGTTGCCCGGACCGGTGACCGGACGCCCGCGACGGCCGTTGTCGAACAGCGAGTCGACGGCCTCCTGCAGCATCCGCTTCTCGTTGTTGACGATGATCTCGGGCGCGCCGAGGTCGAGCAGCCGCTTGAGGCGGTTGTTCCGGTTGATCACCCGGCGGTACAGGTCGTTCAGGTCCGAGGTGGCGAACCGGCCACCGTCGAGCTGCACCATCGGGCGCAGGTCCGGCGGGATCACCGGGACGCAGTCCAGCACCATGCCGGTGGGGCTGTTCTTGGTGGTCAGGAACGCGGAGACGACCTTGAGCCGCTTCAGGGCGCGGGTCTTGCGCTGCCCCTTGCCGGTCTGGATGGTCTCCTTCAGCGACGCCGCCTCGGCGTCGAGGTCGAAGGTCTCCAGCCGCTTCTGGATCGCGTCGGCGCCCATCGAGCCGGCGAAGTACTTGCCGAACCGGTTCTTCATCTCCCGGTACAGCACCTCGTCGCCCTCGAGGTCTTGGACCTTGAGGTTCCGGAAGCGGGTCCAGACGGCCTCCAGCCGGTCCAGCTCGCGCTGGGCCCGGTCGCGCAGCTGCTTGACCTCGCGCTCGGCGCCCTCGCGGACCTTGCGCTTCTGGTCGGACTTGGCGCCCTCGGCCTCCAGGCCGGCGGTGTCCTCTTCGAGCTTCTTCATCCGGGTCTCGATGTCGGAGTCCCGGCGGCCCTCGAGCTGCTTGCGCTCCACGTCGATCTTGGCCTCGAGCGAGCTCAGGTCGCGGTGGCGGCCCTCGTCGTCGACGGAGGTGATCATGTACGCGGCGAAGTAGATGACCTTCTCCAGGTCCTTCGGCGCGATGTCGAGCAGGTAGCCCAGCCGGGACGGGACACCCTTGAAGTACCAGATGTGGGTGACCGGCGCGGCCAGCTCGATGTGGCCCATCCGCTCGCGGCGGACCTTGGAGCGGGTGACCTCGACCCCACACCGCTCGCAGATGATGCCCTTGAAGCGCACCCGCTTGTACTTGCCGCAGTAGCACTCCCAGTCCCGGGTGGGACCGAAGATCTTCTCGCAGAACAGACCGTCACGCTCGGGCTTGAGCGTGCGGTAGTTGATCGTCTCCGGCTTCTTCACCTCACCGTGCGACCACTGCCGGATCTCGTCAGCAGTGGCCAGGCCGATGCGGATCTCGTCGAAGAAGTTCACGTCGAGCACTGATGTATCTCTTCTCTTTAGTGTACTCTTTTGTTGTTGCTTTTCACGTGACCACCCGGGGTCTGGGGCGAGCCCCAGCGGGAGGTACTCGGGAGCGGAGCCCCCGAGAGCTCAGACTTCTTCGACTCCGCCGTACGCTCGCCCGGACGCCGGGAGAGATCGATGCCGAACTCGTCGGACGCGCGGTAGTTGTCGTCGTCGGAGTCCTTCAGCTCGACCTCGGTCCCGTCGCTGGAGAGCACTTCGACGTTCAGGCAGAGGGACTTCATCTCCTTGACCAGCACCTTGAACGACTCGGGGATGCCGGGCTCGGGGATGTTCTCGCCCTTGACGATCGCCTCGTACACCTTCACGCGGCCGGGGACGTCGTCCGACTTGATGGTCAGCAGCTCCTGCAGCGCCCAGGCGGCGCCGTAGGCCTCGAGGGCCCACACCTCCATCTCGCCGAACCGCTGACCACCGAACTGCGCCTTACCGCCCAGCGGCTGCTGGGTGATCATCGAGTACGGACCGGTGGAGCGGGCGTGGATCTTGTCGTCCACCAGGTGGTGCAGCTTCAGCATGTAGATGTAGCCGACGCCGACCGGCTCCGGGAACGGCTCGCCGGAGCGGCCGTCGAAGAGCCGGGCCTTGCCGTCGCCGTTGACCAGCTGGACGCCGTCCCGGCTCGGCAGCGTGTGGCCGAGCAGACCGGTGATCTCCTCCTCGGTCGCGCCGTCGAACACCGGCGTGGCCAGCCGGTGGTTGCCTTCGGTCTTGCCCAGCCCGATGCCGCGCAGGCGGTCGGCCCAGGCACCCTTGGCCTCGTCGAGTCCCAGCCGGTCTTGGCCACCCACCCGAGGTGGGTCTCCAGCACCTGACCGACGTTCATCCGGCTCGGCACGCCGAGCGGGTTGAGCACGATGTCGACCGCGGTGCCGTCCTCCAGGAACGGCATGTCCTCGATCGGCAGGATCTTGGAGATGACGCCCTTGTTGCCGTGCCGGCCGGCGAGCTTGTCGCCGTCGGAGATCTTCCGCTTCTGGGCCACGTAGACCCGGACCAGCTGGTTCACACCGGGCGACAGCTCGTCCTCGGAGTCGCGGTCGAAGACCCGGACGCCGATGACGGTGCCGGACTCGCCGTGAGGCACCTTCAGGGAGGTGTCGCGCACTTCGCGCGCCTTCTCGCCGAAGATCGCCCGCAGCAGCCGCTCCTCCGGGGTCAACTCGGTCTCGCCCTTCGGGGTGACCTTGCCGACCAGGATGTCGCCGGTCGAGACCTCGGCCCCGATCCGGATGATGCCCCGCTCGTCCAGGTCGGCCAGCATCTCCTCGCTGACGTTCGGGATGTCGCGGGTGATCTCCTCCGCACCGAGCTTGGTGTCCCGGGCGTCGACCTCGTGCTCCTCGATGTGGATCGAGGTGAGGACGTCGTCCTGCACCAGCCGCTGGCTGAGGATGATCGCGTCCTCGTAGTTGTGACCCTCCCACGGCATGAACGCGACGAGCAGGTTGCGACCGAGCGCCATCTCGGCGTGGTCGGTGCAGGGTCCGTCGGCCAGCGGGGCACCCTTCTCCACCCGCTGCCCCTCCGTGACCAGCGGCCGCTGGTTGATGCAGGTGCCCTGGTTGGAGCGACGGAACTTGCTCAACCGGTAGGTCTTGTAGGTGCCGTCGTCGTGCGCGATGTCGATCAGGTCGGCGCTCACCGAGGTGACCACGCCGGCCTGGGTCGCGACGGTGACGTCACCGGCGTCCACCGCACCCCGGTACTCCATGCCGGTGCCCACGAACGGGGCGTCGGAACGGATCAGCGGCACGGCCTGGCGCTGCATGTTCGAACCCATCAGGGCCCGGGAGGCGTCGTCGTGCTCGAGGAACGGGATCATCGCGGTGGCCACGGAGACCATCTGCCGCGGCGACACGTCCATGTAGTGCACGTCTTCGGGCGCGACCTCGTCGGCCTCACCGTGACGCCGGCGGACCAGCACCCGCTCCTCGGTGAAGCGGCCCTTCTCGTCCAGCTTGGCGTTGGCCTGGGCGATGATGAAGCGGTCCTCGACGTCGGCGGTCACGTACTCGACCTGGTCGGTGACCCGACCCTTCTCCACCTTGCGGTACGGAGTCTCGACGAACCCGAAGGCGTTCACCCGGGCGAAGCTGGCCAGCGAGCCGATCAGGCCGATGTTCGGGCCTTCCGGCGTCTCGATGGGACACATCCGGCCGTAGTGCGAGGTGTGCACGTCGCGCACCTCCATGCCGGCCCGGTCCCGGGACAGACCGCCCGGACCGAGCGCGGAGAGCCGCCGCTTGTGGGTCAGGCCCGCGATCGGGTTGGTCTGGTCCATGAACTGGCTGAGCTGGGAGGTGCCGAAGAACTCCTTCAGCGCCGCCACCACCGGCCGGATGTTGATCAAGGTCTGCGGCGTGATCGCCTCGACGTCCTGGGTCGTCATCCGGTCCCGGACCACGCGCTCCATCCGGCCGAGGCCGGTGCGCAGCTGGTTCTGGATCAGCTCACCCACCGTACGCAGCCGGCGGTTGCCGAAGTGGTCGATGTCGTCCTCTTCGACGATCAGCTCACCCGCGCGGGGCCTCGAGGGTCTCCCGGCCCTCGTGCAGCGCCACGCAGAAGCGAATCGCGGCCACGATGTCCTCGATGGTGAGGACCTGCTTGTCGAACTCGATCTCCAGGCCCGAGCTTCTTGTTGATCTTGTAGCGGCCGACCTTCGCCAGGTCGTAGCGCTTCGGGTTGAAGTAGTAGTTCTCCAACAGCGCCTGCGCGGCCTCGCGGGTCGGCGGTTCTCCCGGACGGAGCTTGCGGTAGATGTCGAGCAGGGCCTCGTCCTGGGTCGAGGTGTGGTCCTTCTCCAGGGTGAGCCGCATCGACTCGTACTCCCCGAACTCCTCGAGGATCTTCGCGTCGTCCCAGCCGAGCGCCTTGAGCAGCACGGTGACGTTCTGCTTGCGCTTGCGGTCCAGCCGGACGCCGACCATGTCGCGCTTGTCGATCTCGAACTCGAGCCACGCCCCGCGGGACGGGATCATCTTGCAGGTGAAGATGTCCTTGTCCGAGGTCTTGTCGGTGGTCTGCTCGAAGTAGACGCCCGGGCATCGGACCAGCTGGGAGACCACGACCCGCTCGGTGCCGTTGATGACGAAGGTGCCCTTGTCGGTCATCAGCGGGAAGTCACCCATGAAGACCGTCTGGCTCTTGATCTCGCCGGTCTCGTTGTTCATGAACTCGGCGGTGACGAACAACGGCGCGGCGTACGTGACGTCGCGGTCCTTGCACTCGTCGACGGTGTTCTTCGGCGGCTCGAAGCGGTGGTCGCGGAACGACAGCGACATCGTGCCGGAGAAGTCCTCGATCGGGGAGATCTCCTCGAAGATCTCCTCCAGGCCGGACTTCGTGTTGATGTCGGTCCGGCCCTCCTCGAGGGCGGCCTCGACCCGGTCGCGCCAGGCGTCGTTCCCGACGAGCCAGTCGAACGAATCGATCTGCAGATCGAGCAGATCCGGGACTTCCATGGGTTCGGCGATCTTCGCGAACGAGATCCGGCCGGTGGGTGAATATGCAGAGCTGGTCAGAGTGGTGCTAGTCAACGTGGTGCGCGAGGCGGCCAACAGTGGGTCCTTCCCAGACTCGCAGGTCAGTGAAGCGCTCGTGCGCATGACAAACGGCCCGTGTCAAGCGAAACGGGTCGTTGAAATGGCGAGGGCAAACCCCAAATATAGAGGCCGTTCGCGCAGAAGTCAAGGCACGCGGGCACGGCGGAGCAGGGCGGTCAAATTGACCCGCCTGGCGAAGATGCATACTCGCGAACGGGCCGTTGACAAGGACCTACTGGCACGGACGTTCGATGCGGACCCGCCACGAGACGACTGCTCTACCCGGCGCGGACGGGTCCCGTCGCGCGCGAGAGCTGGATCGGGGCGGCGCGGTCCGACTCGACGGTCACGCTGGCGCCGGCGCCGATGCCCTCCGGGCGTTTCGCGCCACATGGCGGCTGGCGCAGCGCTGAAAGCCGTACGGCGCTGCGTCTTCCGCCACATGACGGATGACGTCACGTCGGGTGAGGAGACGCCCGGCGATCAGAGACCTCGGTGCGACGAGCGGATGAGAGGTGCGGGAACGCACAGGGCGACGGACCTCTCGGTCCGCGCCTCTGTTGTTGCTGCGGTCTGGTCGTGCGGTCCTACTTGACGGTCACGCTGGCGCCGGCGCCCTCGAGGGCCTCCTTCGCCTTGTTGCCGGCCTCCTTGGTGACCTTCTCCAGGACGGCCTTCGGCGCGGCCTCCACGAGCTCCTTGGCCTCCTTCAGGCCCAGGCTGGTGAGGCGTACGCACCTCCTTGATGACCTGGATCTTCTTGTCGCCGGCCGCCTCGAGGATGACGTCGACCTCGTCGCTCTCCTCCTCCTCGGGGGCGGCGCCGTCGCCACCGCCGACAGCGGGCGCGGCCGCGGCCACGGCGACCGGAGCCGCCGCGGTGACGCCAAAGGTGTCTTCGAACTGCTTCACGAACTCGCTGAGCTCGATCAGCGTCAGCTCCTTGAACGCGTCGAGGAGCTCGTCAGTGCTGAGCTTCGCCATGGTGGCGGTCCTTCCTAGTTGTCTTCTGCAGCAGCCGCTGCGGTGTGGTCCTCGGCGGCCGCTGCCGCTTCGGGTTGATCCTCGGCGACCGTGGCCGCTTCGATGGTGGGTTCGCAGCAGGTGCTGCTTCCTCGGTCGTCCGCGGAAGCGGCCGTGGTCGCTCGGTGGTGGGTTCGGCAGCGGGTGCTGCGTCCGTCGGTCTCCGCGGCGGTGGGTTCCGGTCGGTGGGCTCCGGGCTGGTCGGCTCCGGGTCGGCGGCCGCGCCCGCTCCGGCGATCAGCGACGGGTTCTCCTCTGCCGCGGTCTGCAGGGCCGCCAGCAGACGGGCCGCCTGCGACAGCGGCGCGCTGATCAAGCGAGATGGCCTGCTGCAGGACACCCTGCATGCCGCCGGCCACCTTGGCGAGGAGGACCTCGCGTGACTCGAGGTCGGCCAGCTTGCGCACGTCCTCGGCGGTGAGGGACTTGCCGTCGAGCACCCCGCCCTTGATCACCAGGAACGGGTGCGCCCGGGCGAAGTCACGCAGACCCTTTGGCCACGTTGACGGGATCGCCGTCGATGAAGGCGATCGCAGTCGGGCCGACGAGGTGCTGCTCGACACCCTCGACCCCGGCCTCACGGGCGGCGATCTGGGTCAGCGTGTTCTTCGACACGGCGTAGGTGGCATCGTCGCCGAGCGAGCGCCGCAGCTCCTTCAGCGCCTTGACCGACAGGCCGCGGTACTCGGTGAGCACGGCGCCGGATGAGCTGGTGAACAACTCCTTCAGCTCCGCGACGGCGGCCACCTTGTCCGGACTCGCCATATCTATCCTCCAGTTCTTCGACGCACTACGGGCGTAGCACTTCCGACGACCGGCGACCCGAGGAGGCCGGGGCAAACAAAACGCCCCGGGCGCAGGCGACACCGGGACGGAGACCGGCCATCTCGAACGCAGCCGGCTCGTTCCACTCATCACCTGCGCGGGCCACCTCACCCTGCGACTGGTCGCGGGATCGAGGACTCTTCGGATCGAGCGCACTCGATCAACCAGCGGTCTTCGGCAGTCACCCACTGTACGGGCTCGGCCGATGCGGCTCAAATCGTCCAGATTCACTCGATCGGTCTCGGTTAGGTCACGAGGATTGTGTCCTGAACCAGAAAAACCTGACGTCTAGATCAGAAGATCTCAGTTTGATAACGTGCGCCAGCCGGTCATCTGCGACAGCGTCGTCCTCACCGTGACCGAATCGCTACAAACTCGCAGAAGAGGGGAACAACCATATGGCCAAGTTGATCTTGAAACGGGCGGCTTCGCTGCTCGCGGTCCTTGCCCTCGCCTTCTCGGTCGTGGTCGGGTTCCAGCTGCCGGCCAACGCGGCCTCGTGCACCGGGAACATCAACAGCTACAAGACCGTCAAGGCCGGCTCTCGCGGCGCCCACGCCCGAGCCGCGCAGTGCCTGCTGCGCAAGGTCGGGTACTCGGTCAGTGTCGACGGCAGCTTCTCGGCCGCGGACGCGGCCAAGGTGAAGAAGTTCCAGCGCCAGCGGGACCTCCGCGCGACGGGCAAGGTCGACGCGCGGCACCTGGTCCGCACTGAAGCGGAGCGCCAAGAAGTCGAAGGCGTCGAGCACGTTCAGCAGTGTCGTCGTCGTCGAGCGGTTCCAAGAAGGGCCGAATCGCCCTCAACTTCGCCAAGGCACAGCTGGGCGAGCGCTACCGCTTCGCCGGCAAGGGTCCGAACGCGTGGGACTGCTCCGGCCTGACCATGATGGCGTGGCGCAAGGCCGGAGTCCGGTTGCCGCACCACGCGGACAATCAGCGCAAGGTCGGCAAGCGGGTCTCGCGCTCCAACCTGAAGGTCGGCGACCTGGTGTACTTCTACCACCCGATCCACCACGTGGGGATCTACGCGGGCAACGGCCGGGTCATCCACGCCCCGAATCCACGCAAACGGGTGGAGTACTCCAAGATCAGCTACGATGCCGTACAACAGCGCGAGCCGTCCGTCCGGATAAAGACTCACCCCGAGCCGCCACCGGCCGGTAGTTCCGGGATGCACGCCTCGGAGCTTCCGGCCGGTGTCGTTTCGACCGGTCCGATTGTGCTCGGTTGAGGGCGAATTCGACACGTCGGCGAAACTATGCAACTCTGGCTGTCGCCGACGAAGCGCCATTAGGGCACAACAAGATGCCCGGGGGACAGGGACCGTGTCGATTTCGTCGGTCAATTCTCGGCGCCGATATTATCTCGCGTGGAGCGAGCGTCGCCAACCCCAGTTATGCGAACGTGACGTAGTCGTGCGGCGAGGCGCACCGGTACCAGTCAGGCGTCGTACGCGCTGCGGCAGCTCGAAGTGTGCCTGAGACACGACCTCGCCGACCCCGGATGCGCGAGCATGGGCAGACCGTGGTCATCGCTCAGCGACACGGTAGGGCGAGCCAAACAACGTGGCGGCTGACAGCCGGCTGGTCAAAAGGGTTGACACCAAAGCGGTTCCGCGCGACATTACGCCACATATTCGCATGATCAACGCGAACAATGCGGGCCGAGCACCGGCTCAGTAAAAAGGGGCGACAATGGCTTCGTTCTTTCATGGCGTTCTGCGCTTTCGACTGCTCGTCTTGGCGATCGCGGCCGGAATCTTGGCCATCAGGTGTCGTCCAGCTCCGCACCAGCCCGGTCGATCTCCTGCCCGAGTTCACCCCGCCGTACGCCGAGATCCAGACCGAGGCGCTCGGACTCTCGGCCGACGAGGTCGAGCAACTGATCACGGTCCCGCTCGAGGCCGACCTGCTCAACGGCGTCGAGGGCGTCGAGGTCATCCGGTCGGAGTCGTTGCCGGGACTGTCCTCCGTCGTGCTGGTCTTCGCCCGAGGGACCGACGTCTACCGAGCGCGGCAACTGGTGGAGGAGCGGCTGACCCAGGCACACGCTCTGCCCAACGTCTCCAAGCCGCCCACCTTGTTGCAGCCACTGTCGTCGTCGAACCGGGTGCTCATGATCGGCATGTCCTCGACGGACCTGTCCTTGATCGAGCAGTCGGTCATCGCCCGCTGGACCGTCCGTCCCCAGCTGATGGGCGTGCCCGGAGTCGCCAACGTCTCGGTCTGGGGGATGCGCGACCAGCAGCTCCAGGTGCAGGTCGACCCGGCCCGACTCCGCGATATGAACATCAGGCTGAGTCAGGTGGTCAGCACCGCCGGCAACGCCCAGGTGGTCTCCCCGCTGACCTTCCTCGAGGCGTCGACACCCGGCACCGGCGGCTTCATCGAGACCCCTCAGCAACGGCTCCAGGTGCGTCATCTGCTGGAGAAGATCGCCGATCCGGCCGAGCTGGCGAAGGTGCCCGTCGAGGGCACCGGCGGACGTATGCAGCTGAGCGATGTGGCTCAGGTCAAGATCGACCATCAACCCCTGATCGGTGACGCTGTGGTGTCCGGCGGTCCCGGCCTGTTCCTGGTGGTGGAGAAGTTCCCCGGCACGGACAGCATCGCCGTCACCGAGGGCGTCGAGGAGGCGCTGGAGGCGTTGCGGCCGGGGCTGACCGGATTGACGAGTGACACCACGGTCTTCCGACCGGCCGACTATCTCCAGGAGGCCCTGGGCAACATCGGCCTGGCCGCGCTCGTCGGCGGAGTGTTGATGCTGCTGGGCTTCCTCGCCTTCGGGGCCAACTGGCGGACCATGGTCGTCGGTGCCGTCACGGTGCCGTTGTCGGTGCTCAGCGCAACCCTCGTCCTTTCCGCGCTCGGTCACGGTGTCAACGCGCTCGTGCTGGCCGGGCTGGCCGCAGCCACCGCCGTCATGGTGGACGAAGCCGTGACGACGACCGACCAACCTCTGCGCCGGCTGGAGAACGCCGCAGCCCTGCCCTACGACGGACGGCTGACGGTCCTCGGCGAGGCAGCCGCCGGTGTGCGGCCGGTGCTCCTGGCGGCCGCGGTGGTCGCCGCCCTCGCGGTGGTGCCGGTGGCGGTGTTGGAGGGTAGGCCAGGCGCATTCTTCGCTCCTCTCGTGACGGCGTACGCCCTGGCGTTGGCCGCCGCGATGGTGGTGGCCGTGACCGCTGCTCCGGCCCTGACCGCGCTGCTGCTCATGCGCCGGCCTCGCGCAGCCCGGGAGTGGCCATGGACCGCGCGGATTCGCGCCGGCTACGACGCGGCGGTGGCCCGGTTCGTCCCACGACTCGGACCGGTGGTGCTGGCGGCGGCGGCCTGCGCCCTCGTGGCCCTCATCGTCCTGCCCTTCCTGCAGGTGAGTCTGATTCCCAGCTTCGCCGACCGCAACGTCGTCGTGAAGCTCGAGGCCAAGCCCGGAGCGTCGAACACCCTCACGACGCAGAAGACGACCGAGGTCGTGCGTGCGGTCGAGGCGGTTCCCGGGGTCGAGAGCGTCGGTGCCCACGTCGGACGCGCCGTGACCGGCGACCGTACGGTCAACGTCAGCTCGAGCGACGTCTGGGTGACCATCGCCTCCAGCGCCGAGTACGAGACCACCGTGACCGCGATCGAGGAGGCGGCCCTCTCGGTCACCGACCTGGCCTCGTCCGTGGTCGGCTTCTCGACCCAGGAGATGCGCGACGTCGGCGCCCTTGTCGCGGGCACCAACCCGGTCACCGGCAGCGGGTTGGACGTGCTCACCGGTCTGCACGACCCTGTCGCGGTACGCATCTTCGGCCAGGACCCGAAGGTCCTCGCCGAGCAGGCCGCCCGGGTGCAGGAGATGATGGCCGGCGTCGACGGGGTCAGTGACCCCCGCACGATCGTCGCCCCGACCCAACCCACGATCGAGATCGAGGTGGACCTGCAGAAGGCGCAGCGCCTCGGCGTCACCCCCGGCGACGTGCGCCGTGCCGAGGCCACCCTGTTGCAGGGCATCCAGGTCGGCAGCGTGTTCGAGGAGCAGAAGGTCTTCGACGTCATCGTCCAGGGCGTACCGTCGACCCGCCGGACCGAGGCCGACGTCCGCAATCTCCTCATCGACCGTCCGTACGGGGCACCCATCACGCTCGGGGAGGTGGCGGTGGTCCGGACCGTCGAGACTCCCGCCGTGATCAGTCGTGACGCGGTCTCCCGCCGGGTCGACGTGGTGGCGGGACTGGACGGGCGTGACGCCGGCGCGGTAGCGGCCGACCTCCGGTCCCGGCTGGCGGAGATGGACTTCCCGCTCGAGTACCACGGCGAGGTAGTGGCGCAGAACACGGCCGACGAGATCGGGCAGGCTCGTGCCATCGGCTTCGCCGTAGCCGCGGTACTGGCCGCGTTCTTGGTGTTCCAGGCGGCGTTCGGAAGTTGGCGGCTGGCGCTCGTGATGACCGTCGCGGCTCCGTTGGCCCTCTCGGGTGGCGTGCTGGCCAGCCTGTTCACCGACCGCGAGCTTTCGTTGGGGTCGTTGCTCGGTCTGCTGGCCGCCTTCGGCTTCGCGCTGCGGACGGGCATGGTCATGATCTGGAGCCTGCAGCGGCGAGAACGTGAGGCCGCGCCTGATGAGGCGCGGGCCGCCACGGTCGCCGCCGGTGCCCAGGAGCGACTGATCCCGGTCCTGACCTCGGCGGTGGCCGTGATCCTGCTGACGGTGCCGTTCATCGTGCTCGGTCCCCGTCCGGGACTGGAGTTGCTGCATCCGCTGGCCGTCGTGCTCGTCGGCGGAGTGATCACCGCGGCGTTCGTCACCTTGTTCGTGCTGCCCGCTCTCTACCTGCATGTCGGGCCTGGAGCGACGAGACCTGACCCGGTCGATCGCGACCTCGCCCTGGCGGGGACGCGATGAGGAGGCGAGCCCGTCGACAGGCTCACGGCTTGCTCATGGTCGGGGCGGTGCTGCTGGCGGTCACGGCCACCGGCTGCGCCGAGGTCGAGGAGCCCGCCAAGGAGGCCTACCAGCCGGCGTCACTGTCCGCGGCCGACGAGAGCGGCGTCAAGACCGTGACGCTCACCGACGAGGCGGCCGAGCGGGTGGACCTGGCCACCGCCGCGGTCAAGAGCCAAGGCAAGCACGTGACCGTCCCGTACGACGCCGTGATCTACGACGGGCAGGGCCAGACCTGGGTCTACACGCAGGTGAAGCCGCTGACCTACAAGCGGGTTCGGGTGGCCGTGGCCACCGTCGTCGGAAGGAACGCGCTGCTGTCGACCGGCCCGCCCGCCGGCATCCAGGTGGTGACCAACGGTTCCACCCAGGTGTACGGGGCCGAGCTGGAGATGGAAGGCAAGCACTGATGCGCCGGATCGTCGCGACCAGCCTGAAGCTGCGCTGGATCGTGCTGTTCCTGGCCGCCGGCGTGTTGGCGATGGGCTTCGTGCGGATTCCGGAGACCAAGGTCGACGTGTTCCCCGAGTTCGCCCCGCCCCAGGTGGAGATCCAGACGATCGCGCTCGGCAATTCGTCCAACGAGGTCGAAGAGCTGATCACCGTCCCGATCGAGAATCAGCTCAACGGCATCGAGGGCCTGACCGACCTCCGGTCCAAGTCGGTCGCTCAG
This sequence comes from uncultured Actinomycetota bacterium, assembly GCA_963789345.1. Lineage (GTDB taxonomy): Bacteria > Actinomycetota > Actinomycetes > Propionibacteriales > Propionibacteriaceae > Microlunatus. Next base: position 198,211 of record CAWBKR010000011.1, read on the forward strand.
CTGTCCTCGATCCGGCTGATCTTCAGCCCTGGCACCGACGAGCTCCGCGCCCGGCAGCTGGTCACCGAGCGCCTGGCCCAGATCACCGCAACGCTGCCGACCTGGGCGAGCCCGCCGTTCCTGATGCCGGCGCTGTCGGCCACCAGCCGGATCATGAAGATCGGCCTCACGTCGGAATCGGTGAACCTGATCGACCTGTCGACCATCGCGTACTGGAAGGTGCGCGCGCGGCTCCTGCGGGTTCCCGGCGTCGCCCAGGTGGCGATCTGGGGCGAGCGGCTGCCTCAGCGCCACGTTCAGGTCGACCCGCAGAAGCTCGCGGCCAACAACGTCACCCTGCAAGAGACGATGGACGCGGCCGCCGACGCGCTGGAGGCCGGACTCCTGCGCTACTCCGACGGCGCGGTGGTCGGCACCGGCGGCTTCGTCGAGTCCGCGGAGCAGCGCCTCAACATCCGGCACGTGCAACCCATCACCGGGCCCGAGCAGCTCGGCCAGGTGCCGGTGGTCGAACGGAACGGCAAGACGCTGCGACTCGCCGACCTGGGCAACGTCCTGATCGACCACGGCCCACTGATCGGCGATGCGGTCGTCAACGACGGCGAGGGCTTGCTGCTGGTGGTGCAGAAGTTCCGAGGGGCCAACACGTTGGAGGTCAGCCGCGGCGTCGAGGCGGCGATGGCCGAGTTGGCGCCTGGGCTGCCGGGCATCGCCTACGACACCACGATCTTCCGGCCGGCCACGTTCATCGAGCAGTCCATCGACAACCTGACGGTCGCGCTGCTGGTCGGCGTCGGGCTGGTCGTGTTGATCATCGTCGCCTTCCTGTTCGAGTGGCGGACCGCCTTCATCAGCCTCATCGCCATCCCGTTGTCCCTCGTCGCGGCCATGCTGGTCCTGGACGGCGCCGGGGTGACGCTCAACGTCATGGTGCTCGCCGGATTGGTGGTCGCCATCGGGGTGGTGGTCGACGACGCGATCATCGACGTCGAGAACATCGTCCGCCGACTGCGGGAGGCGCGCGCCGGTGGCAGCACGGCGTCGACCTTCTCGATCGTGCTCGACGCCTCGGTCGAGGTGCGGTCCGCCATCACGTACGCGACCTTGATCAACGTCGTGGCCGTGGTGCCGGTGCTCTTCGTCGAGGGACTGTCCGGCTCGTTCTTCCGCCCGCTGGTGCTCTCGTACGGGCTGGCGGTGCTGGTCGTCGATGCTCGTGGCGCTCACGGTGACGCCGGCGCTGTGCCTGCTGCTGCTGTCGCGCGGCACGCTCAGCGCCAGGGAGTCGCCGCTGATGCGGGTGCTGAAGAAGGGCTATCACGCCCTGCTGCTGCCGTTGATCCGCCGCCCGTGGCCCGCGATCGCCCTGACCCTGGCTCTCGTCGTCGCGGGCGTCAGCGCGCTGCCCTTCCTCGGCAGCCAGCTCCTGCCGAACTTCAAGGAGCGCGACTTCTTGATGCACTGGCTGACCCCGCCGGGCACGTCGGTGACGGAGGAGACCCGGATCTCGGTCTCGGCCTGCAAGGACCTGCAAGAGATCCCCGGGGTGCGCAACTGCGGCGCTCACATCGGACAGGCCTACCTCGCCGACGAGGTCTACGGCGTCGACTTCGGCGAGAACTGGATCAGCGTCAGCACCGACGTGGACTACGACCAGACGCTGGACAAGGTGCACGAGACGGTCGAGATGTACCCCGGTCTCTACCGCGACGTGCAGACCTACCTGCGCGAGCGGATCAAGGAGGTGCTCACCGGCAGCAGCGAGGCCATCGTCGTGCGCATCTACGGTCCCGACCTCGCCACGCTGCGCACCTTGGCCAAGGACATCGAGAAGCGGATCGGCGACGTCGAGGGGATCTCCGACGCGCACGCCTCGTTCCAGACCGACCTGCCGCACATCGAGGTCGAGCCGAACCTGGCCGCGGCCCGGAAGTACGGTCTCAAGCCCGGGGACATCCGGCGGCAGGCCTCGACGTTGATCGCCAGCGAAGAGGTGAGCGACATCTTCGTCGGCGGTCGGGCCTACGACGTCCACGTCACCGCCATTCCGGAAGCCCGGGACAGCGTCACCGACGTGGAGAACCTGCCGCTCGACACTCCGTCCGGGGACCGCGTCCGGCTGAAGGACGTCGCGACCGTGCGATTGGCACCCACCCCCAACGCGATCGAGCGCGACAACCAGTCGCGCCGCATCGACGTCGGCGCCAACGTGGCGACGATCGGGAGCTGTCCGCCGTGATCGCCGACATCGAGAAGCGGATGGAGGGATTCGAGTATCCCCTCGGCTACCACGCCGAGGTGCTGGGCGAGGGTGCCGAGCTCGACGCCGCCGAGAACCGGCTGTTGATCTTCGGACTGGCCGCGGGGCTGGTGATCCTGCTGCTGCTGCACGCCGCGTACGGGAGCTTCCGACTGGCCCTGCTCACCTTCGTCCTGCTGCCGATGGCACTGGTCGGTGGCGCGCTGGCCGTCTGGATCAGCGGTGGGGTGTTGTCGCTCGGCTCGCTGGTCGGCTTCCTGGCGGTGTTCGGCATCGCCGCCCGCAACGGGATCTTGATGGTCAGCCACTTCCAGCGACTGGAAGCCGAGGAAGGCGTGGCGTTCGGCCCCGAGCTGGTGCTGCAGGGCGCCATGGAGCGGCTGGCGCCGATCCTGATGACCGCGCTGGCCACCGGACTCGCCCTGGTCCCGCTGGTCGTGGCGGGCAGCATCCCCGGCCACGAGATCGAGCATCCGATGGCCATCGTCATCCTCGGGGGCCTACTGACCGCGACCCTGCTCAATCTCTTCGTGTTGCCGTCGCTCTACCTGCGCTTCGGGCGCAGCCGCCGAGCAGCGCAGGCCGCGGCTAGTCTGCCGGGGTGACCAGCGACCGTACGCGTTCGGGCGTGCGCGCCGCCACCGTCGACGACGTCGGCCGGATCCGGGAGCTGATCCTCGACGCTGGCCACGTACGAGCGGTCCGCGGAGCAGGTGAAGGTGACCGAGGAGCAGTTGCGGGTGGCGCTGTTCGGGCCGAATCCGGCGACGTACGCCCTGGTGGCCGAGGTGGACGGTCACGTGGTCGGCTTCGCGCTCTACTTCCTGAACTTCTCCACCTGGGAGGGCACCCACGGCCTCTACCTGGAGGACCTGTTCGTGGAGCCGGACCACCGCGGGAGCGGGCTGGGCCGGGCCCTGCTGGCGGCCCTGGCCGCGATTGCGCGGGACCGCGGCTACGCCCGCGTGGAATGGTCCGTGCTGGACTGGAACCAGCCGTCCATCGACTTCTACACCCGGCTCGGCGCCGTCCCCATGGACGAGTGGACCGTGTTCCGGCTCACCGGCGCACCGCTGGACCGGCTCGCCACGAGCGCGTAGGCCCGCCGCCCGATCTTGACACCACCGGTCCTGACGCAGATCGAAGTCGGCAGCGGTCGGAGAATGATGCGGCCAGCACCCGTTCGCCACCCCAGAAGTCGACCGTGGTCGGAAACGACGCCATCAGCCCCCAGGCGCCACCCCAGAAGTCGACCGTGGTCGGAAAACGACGCCATCAGCCCCCATGCGCCACCCACAAGTCGACCATGGTCGGAAAACGACGCCATCAGAAGCAACGTTGGCTACTCAATCCGGACTCAAGAGAACCGGCTGAGCCACACCGTGCCGGCGATGGCCAGGAAGAACCCCGCCCCGGCCAGGACCCGGAACTGCGGCTCGACGGTGTCCCCGAAGAGGCCGATGCCGATCAGCGACGGCGCGACGACCTCGATGACGAAGGTGATCGCGGTGACCGTGGTGACCGGTCCCCGCTGCAGGGCGACGGTGAAGAACGCCATCGCGATGGCGCCGTGGATTCCGATGGCGTACAGCAGCGGATCCGCCAACAGGCTCCAACTAGCTGAGCCGACGTCGAGACCGCGCGCGGCGACGGCAACGCCGGTGAACCCGAGCCCGGCCGCCACCGACAGCACCACCGGCGAAGGTGGGCCCGTCAGTCGCATGCCGATGAGACCGACGGCCAGCGGGAACCACTGCGCACGCCGAGGATGATCCCGTCGGCCACCAGCGAGATCCGGGTGGCGGCCCCGGGCACGGCCGTGACGCTCAGCATCACCAGCCCGATACCGAGCACGCCCAGGGATGCCCAGTCGCGGCCCGTGAGCTTCGCACCCCGAAGATGAGCGATGATCGCGGTCACGCCGACGCTGGCCGCGACGATCGACTGCACCAAGAACAGCGGCAGCTGCTGCAGCGCGACGACGTTCGCACACGAAGGCGATCACGTCCAGGCCCAGCCCGAGGACGTACGGGAGCTGCTTGACGATCAGCGCCAGACCGGTCAGCCCGACGACCTGGGCCGCCCGCCGGGCGCCGACCGACTCCAGGACGGAGGCGACGCCGTACCCGAGGCAGGCGACGACGGCGGCGAGCCCAGCTGACCACCAGCACGTCAGCCGCCCGAGACCGAGTGGATTACTCGGCGTCGGGCTTCGTCTTGTTGGTGTCGATGCTGATGCCCGGACCCATCGTCGTGGAGATGGTCGCCTTGCGCAGGTAGCGGCCCTTGGACGCGCTCGGCTTGAGCCGAATGATCTCGTCCAGGGCGGCGAAGTAGTTCTGCGCCAGCTGCTCGGTGCTGAACGACACCTTGCCGATGATGAAGTGCAGGTTCGCGTGCCGGTCCACCCGGAACTCGATCTTGCCGCCCTTGATGTCGGTGACCGCCTTGGCCACGTCCATGGTGACGGTGCCGGTCTTGGGGTTGGGCATCAGGCCGCGCGGTCCGAGCACCCGGCCCAGCCGGCCGACCTTGCCCATCAGGTCGGGGGTGGCGACGACGGCGTCGAAGTCGAGGTAGCCGCCCATCACCTTCTCGATCAGCTCGTCCGCCCCGACCTCGTCGGCGCCGGCGGAACGCGCCGCCTCGGCCCGGTCACCGGTGGCGAAGACGAGGACCCGTGCCGTCTTGCCGGTGCCGTTGGGGAGGTTGACCGTGCCACGGACCATCTGGTCGGCCTTGCGGGGATCCACCCCCAGCCGCACCGAGACGTCCACCGTCTCGTCGAACTTCGCCGACGAACTGGTCTTGGCCACGTTCAGGGCCTCGACCGGTGCGTAGAGCTTGGCCTCGTCGATGCTCTTCGCGGCCGCCTCGTATGCCTTGCTGCGCTTCATGTTCTGGTTCCTTTCACCAGTTCTGGTGCGGGCCGCGCCGGCCCTCCCAGGTGTTTCTGTGGACTTTTCCCCCTGCCCCAACTCGTGAAACTGTCTACAGTTTCCCGAAAACGGGGCCGCGAGGGCTCCTTCTACTGCGATTTCCCAACAGTTTCCGGCTGTCGACCTTGCGGAACCTAACCTTCGACGCGTACGCCCATCGAGCGGGCCGTGCCCTCGACGATCTTCATCGCGGCGTCGACGTCGTTGGCGTTGAGGTCGGGCATCTTGGTGTTGGCGATCTCGCGGACCTGGTCGCGGGTGATCTTGCCGACCTTGTCCCGCTGGGGGACGCCCGAGCCCTTCTGCACGCCGGCCGCCTTCTTGATCAGCTCGGCGGCGGGCGGCGTCTTGGTGATGAAGGTGAACGAGCGGTCCTCGTAGATCGTGATCTCGACCGGGATCACGTTGCCGCGCATGGGTTCGGTGGCGGCGTTGTACGCCTTGCAGAACTCCATGATGTTGACGCCGTGCGGGCCGAGGGCGGTGCCGACCGGCGGGGCGGGCGTGGCCGCTCCGGCGTTCAGCGCCACCTTGACGAGCGCGGCGACCTTCTTCTTGGGAGGCATTGCGGTGTGGGTCCTTCGTGGTTGTTGTCCTGGGTCAGTCCCAGAACGCGGTGGATGGCGTGAGAATTCCGGGGTCAGACCTTCTGGATCTGCGCGAAGGTCAGGTCGACGGGCGTCTCCCGGCCGAGGATCTCGACCAACGCCTTCAGCCGCTGGCTGTTGACGTTGATCTCGGTGATCGTGGCGTGCACACCCGCGAACGGGCCGTCCACCACCATGACCGAATCCCCGACGGTGAAGTCGGCGACCTCGACCTTCTTGCGACGGCGAGCCGGGCCTTCGGAGCTGGCGGTCGCCGCGGCGACGACCGACGGCGCGAGCATCTTCTCCACCTCGTCCAGGCTCAGCGGCACCGGCTGGTTCGAGTGGCCGACGAAACCGGTCACCGACGGCGTGTGCCGCACGGTCGACCAGGACTCGTCGGTGAGGTCCATCCGGACCAGCACGTAGCCGGGCAGGACGGTGCGCTTGACCTGCTTGCGCTGGCCGTTGCGGATCTCGGTCACCTCTTCGGTCGGCACGATGACCTCGTAGATGTAGTCCTCCATGTTGAGCGAGGACACCCGGTTCTCGAGGTTCTGCAGCACCCGGTTCTCCATCCCGGAGTAGGTGTGCACGACGTACCACTCGCCGACCTTGCCGGCCAGCTCGCTGCGGAAGGCCACCAGCGCCTGCTGACCGGGATCGGACTCGTCGACCGTCTCGTCGTCGGTCTCGTCCTCGGCGCTCTCCTCCGCCGCCCCGAAGTCGAGGTCGATGTCGTCGTCGGCGGGCGCCTCGGTGGTGGCCGGTCCGAAGTCGAGGTCGATGTCGACCTCGTCCTCGGTGCCCGAGCGGTAGGTCTCCGACCCGAAGTCGATGTCGAAGTCGTCGCCGGCCAGATCGGCTTGGGCGGGGCTCTCGGAACTGGCCGTCTCGGGAGTCGCCTCTGGGGTGCTCGTCTCGGGGGTGGTCGTCTCGGGGGTCGTCACTTCGGGGGAGCCGTCCAGCTGCTCCGCCTCGGTGTGCGGATGGGCAGCTGTTGGGTTTTCAGACACGTCACTGCTTTCGTTCTGGGGATGGTTCGTCATCGTCTTGCGGGGACAACGCCGGAGAGGCGTCGCCGCCAGGGGGCATCAGGCAAAGATCCGGAACATCGCCGCCCCGAAGGCGAGGTCGAGCAGGCTCACGTACGCGATGACGAACAGCACGAAGATCAGCACGACCACGAAGTACTTGAGCAGCTGCGGACCGGTGGGGTAGACCACCTTCCGCAGCTCCCCGACCGATTCGCGGACGAACGTGACCGGACCGGTCCGGTGCTTCGCCGGCTCCGCGCCGTCGCGCTTCCGGGTCGGGCGTCCCTTGGCCTCGGGCTCGCTCCGTCGGGCGGCTCCCGACGCCGAGGCCTTCTTCGTGGCTCCGGCGGGGGCACCGACACTGACGGGTTCCCGATCACCCGGCATCGACGTCCAGACGCTCCGGACGTGTCGCTCTCGGCCAGGAGCTCTTCGCCGGTCGGCTCCGCGAGTTCCTCGTTGGTCGGTTCGGTCAGATCGCTGTCGTCGGGTTCGACCAGGTCGTCAGCTGGGGTCGGCTCGTCCTTCGACCCCGCTGGTTCCTTGTCCGCCACGCTGAGACCCTTCTCCGTTGATCCATGTTCCCCGCAGGGCAAGAGGGACTTGAACCCCCAACCTTCGGTTTTGGAGACCGATGCTCTGCCAGTTGAGCTATTGCCCTATCTCTGATCCTGCTTGGCTGCCGCCTCGTCAGCGTGTTCGACGGGCCCGTGTCTGGGCGCACGAAAGCAATGGCGTTCGACACCAAGTCCTCGAGTGTAGTGGCGTTTCGCGACCTAGTCGAACCTGTTGAGTCGGCTCAGATGGTCAGGCTCACGATCGGATCAGGCGCCGGCTGCGCCGCTGTCGTTCCAGCGCGGCCAGCAGCACACAGGTGGCCAGCCCGTCGATGGCGGTGGCCACCTCCTCGGGCGGCGGGAAGGTCGGCGCGATCCGGATGCTCCGGTCGCGGGGATCCTGCCCGTACGGGAACGCCGCGCCGGCCGCGGTCATGGCGATGCCGGCCTCCTTGGCGAGCTGCACCACCCGGGTCGCGGTGCCGTCCGGCACGTCGAGGTTGATGAAGTAGCCGCCCAGCGGGTAGGTCCAGCTCGCGATGTCGTACGCGCCGAGCCGGTCGGTCAGGATCGCGGTCACGGCCTCGAACTTCGGCCCGATGATCGCGCGGTGCTTGCGCATCAGCGCCCGGACGCCGTCGGCGCTGCCGAGGAACCGGGCGTGCCGGAGCTGGTTGACCTTGTCCGGTCCGATGGTGCGCTTGATGAGGTTCTTCAGGTACCAGTCGACGTTGGCCGGTGAGCTGGCGAAGAACGACACCCCGGCGCCGGCGAAGGTGATCTTCGACGTGGAGGCGAAGAGGAACACCCGGTCGGGATGGCCGGCGGCCGCGGCCAGACCGAGCACGTCGAGGGCGGGCGATTCGTCGTCGGAGAGGTGGTGGACCGCGTACGCGTTGTCCCAGAAGATCCGGAAGTCCGGAGCGGCCGCGGGCATCGACACCAGATCCCGCGTGACCGCCTCGGTGTAGACCGCGCCGGACGGATTGGCGTAGGTCGGGCACGGTCCAGATCCCCTTGATGGTCGGGTCGGCGGCCACCAGGTCCCGGATCTGGTCCAGGTCCGGACCGTCGGCGTACAGCGGCACCGGGATCATCTCGATCCCGTACTGCTCGCACAGCGCGAAGTGCCGGTCGTAGCCCGGCACCGGACAGATGAACTTGACCGGCTCCGACACCCACGGCGCCGGCGAGCTCGCGGTGCCCCGCAGCAGCGAGAACACCAGCGTGTCGTGCATGATGCCCAGGCTGGCGTTGTCGCCCGCGCACGAGCTGGTCGACGGGGACGTTCAGCAGCTCGGCGAAGATCTCCCGGATCTCCGCCAGTCCCTGCCCGCCGCCGTAGTTGCGGCAGTCGACCCCGGCCCGAGCACGGAAGTCCTCGGTGCCCGGGCAGGGCCAGCAGCTCGTTGGACAGGTCGAGCTGGGCGGCCGCCGGCTTGCCCCGGGTCAGGTCGAGCTTCAGACCTCGGCCGACCAGTTCCTCGTACGCGCGGGTCTGTTCGGCGTGCAGATCGGCGAGCTGGTCGGTGCTGAGGTCGGACAGGCTCATGGGCTTCACGCTAGCCGTCCACCGGCGGGCGACCTAGGGTCATGTTCATGACATCGACGTCGAACACTTCCGGCAACATCGCGAGCTGGCTGACCGACCGCGCGACCACCGACCCGGACCTCCCGGCCATCCGGCAGGGCGAGCAGACGCTCAGCTACGCCGAGCTGGACGCCGCCGCCGCACGCTTCGCCGCGCGTCCTGACCGAGCACGGCGTGCAGCCGGGCGACCGGGTCGCGCTCATCATGCCGAACGTCGCCTACTTCCCGATCGCCTACTACGCGATCCTGCGGCTCGGAGCGATCGTCGTCCCGATGAATCCGCTGCTGAAGGCGGGCGAGATCTCGTACGCCTGGGGCGATTCCGGCGCGAAGGTGGCGGTGGTCTTCGCCACGTTCGCCGACGAGGCCGCCAAGGCGGCGAGCGTCACCGAGCACCGACGTGATCGTGGTCGCCCCGGGTGAGTTCGAGCAGCTGCTGTCCGCGGCCGACCCGCGCCCCGAGATCACCGAGCGGGCGGGTGACGACACGGCGGTGATCCTCTACACCTCCGGCACCACCGGCTCCCCCAAGGGTGCCGAGCTGACGCACGCGAATCTGGGCACCAACGTGGCCACCTCGATCGAGACCCTCTTCAAGGTCTCGCCGGGCGACGTCATCTTCGGCGGGCTGCCGCTGTTCCACTCCTTCGGCCAGACCTGCGGGCTGAACGTCGCCATCGCGTCCGGCAGCTGCCTGACCCTGCTGCCGAAGTTCGACGGCGAGCAGGCCCTGGAGATCGTCCAGCGCGATCGGGTGACGCTTGTTCCTGGGCGTGCCGACCATGTACATGGCTCTGCTCGGCGTGCCCGATCCGCAGCGCTTCGACGTCAGCACCCTCCGGACGGCCGCCTCCGGCGGCGCTTCGCTGCCGCTGGAGGTGCTGCGCGGCGTGGAGAAGACGTTCGGAGTCAAGCTGCTCGAGGGGTACGGCCTGTCGGAGACCTCGCCGGTCGCCTCCTTCAACCACCCGGACGTGCCGAGCAAGCCGGGGTCGGTGGGCACCCGATCCGCGGCGTCGAGTTCGGGCTCGCGCGACACCGACGACCGCGAGGTCGCGCGGCGAGCGATCGGCGAGATCGTGATCCGCGGCGAGAACGTGATGAAGGGTTACTGGAGCAACCCCGCGGCGACGTCGGAGGCGATGCGGGGCGGCTGGTTCCACACCGGCGACCTCGCGCGGCGCGACGAGGACGGCTTCTACTTCATCGTCGACCGGATGAAGGACATGATCATCCGCAACGGCCTCAACGTCTATCCGCGGGAGGTCGAGGAGGTCCTCTACACCCACCCGGCCGTCGCCGAGGCCGCCGTCTTCGGCGTGCCCGACGCCCGGCACGGCGAGGAGATCGCGGCCCTGGTGAAGCTCAAGGACGGCGCCGACGCGGAGGAGGCCGAGCTGCGGGCCTACGTCGAGGAGCGACTCGCGGCGTACAAGTACCCCCGGATGATCCGCTTCGGCGAGCTGCCCAAGGGTCCGACCGGCAAGATCCTCAAGCGGGAGATCAAGTTCGAGCCGTGACAGCCGGTCAGGCGAGGCGGCAGCTCCCGCCGGCCGACCAGGGCACTGTGCGGGCCGAGGGCTACGCGCCCTGACCCGTCGGTGGCCGCCTCCAGAATGCCCGACGGTCAGGACGAGCTCCAGCTCCGCCGGCACGTCGACCTCGGCCTCGTAGGCCCCGAAGTTGATCACCAGCACCATGGCTCCGCGTTCGATCAGCAGCCAGCGCTCGTCGTCGTTCGACCGGGCCACGCTGTGGTCGAAGCGCGGATCGGTCAGATCGGGATAGGTGCGTCGCAGGCTGAGCAGCCGCCGGTTCAGGTCGAGGAGTTCGGCGTGCTCGGCCACCTCCGGCTCGGACCAGTCGAGCTTGGAGTCCACGAAGGTCTTGGGATCCTGCGGATCGGGCACGGCGGAGAGGTCCCAGTCCATCTGGGCGAACTCCTCCATCCGCCCGTTGGCCACCGCCTCGGCCAGCTCGGGCTCGGGATGGGAGGTGAAGAACTGCCAGGGCGTCGTAGCGCCCCACTCCTCGCCCATGAAGATCATCGGCGTGAACGGGCTGAGCAGCGTGACGAGCGCCGCCAGCCGCAGGGACCGGTGGTCGAGCTTGCCGGACAGGCGTTGCCCGTCGGCCCGGTTGCCGATCTGATCATGGTTGTCGGAGCAGACGACCAGCCGCCACGTCGACGTGCGGCGGTCGATCCGGTGGCCGTGGCTGCGGCCGCGGAAGCTGGAGTGCGTTCCGGTGTGGAAGAAGCCCTCCTCGAACACCTTGCCCAGCGCGGCGAGGGAGTCGAAGTCGGCGTAGTAACCGGTGGTGTCACCGGTCAGGCTGACGTAGAGGGCGTGGTGGAAGTCGTCGCTCCACTGGGCGGTCAGCCCGTACCCGCCCGCCTCCCGGGTCGTGATCAGCCGCGGATCGTTGAGGTCCGACTCGGCGATCAGCGACAGCGGCCGGCCGAGGAACGCGCTCAGCGCGCCGGTCTCGATGGCCAGCTCCTCCAGGATGTGCGTCGCCCGGGTGTCGACGAGGGCGTGCACGGCGTCCAGCCGGAGACCGTCGACGTGGTAGTCGTTCATCCACATCATCGCGTTGTCGACGATGTAGCGCCGGACCTCGTCGGAGTACTCCCCGTCGAGGTTGGGCGATGCGCCCCAGGTGTTGAGAGCGCCGGCGTGCAGGTACGGGGCGAACTCGGGCAGGTAGTTGCCGCTCGGGCCGAGGTGGTTGTAGACGACGTCCTGGATCACCGCCAGGCCGCGGGCGTGGCAGGCGTCGACGAAGCGCTGATACGCCGCCGGTCCTCCGTACTCGGCGTGCACCGCGAACCACAGCACCCCGTCGTAGCCCCAGTTGTGCGGACCGTTGAACGCGTTCACCGGCATCAGCTCGACGAAGTCGACGCCGAGTTCGGCCAGGTGGTCGAGCCGGCCGATGGCGGCGTCCAGCGTGCCCTCGGGGGTGAAGGTGCCGACGTGCATCTCGTAGATCACGCCGCCGGCCAGCTGCCGACCGGTCCAGGCGTGATCGGTCCACGCGAAGCGCGCCGGGTCGTAGGTCCGGGACAGCCCGTGAACGCCGTGCGGCTGCCAGCGCGACCGGGGATCCGGCCGCGGCTGGTCGTGATCGTCGAGCAGGAAGCCGTAGTCGACCTCGGGCGTGCGGCTGAGATCGGGCACCGGGCCGGTCGGGATGCCACCAGCCACCCTCGTCCATGGCCATCGCGACCCGCGATCGGGCCGAGCCCGTCCCGCTCGCCGAGCTGCAGCTCGCACCCGCTCGAGCTGTGGCGCCCAGACGGTGAAGGGGGCCACACTCACAGCTCGCACCCCCACAACATCGGTTCCGGGACCAGGCGGATGCCGAACCGGTCCTCGACGCCCGCACGGATCTCGCGCGCCAGGTCCAGCAGGTCGGCGGCCGTGGCCCCGCCCCGGTTGGTCAGGGCCAGCGCGTGCTTGGTGGACAGGGTGGCCGGCGGGCGCCCGTAGCCCTTGCCGAAGCCCGACTGCTCGATCAGCCAGGCGGCGCTGGTCTTGACCCGGCCGTCGTCGGTGCGGAACCGCGGTGCGCCGGCCGGCAGGCCGGCCGCCCGATCGGGGTCCAGGATCGGATTGATGAAGAACGAGCCGGCGCTCCAGCTGTCGCGGTCGGCCTCGTCGAGCACCATCCCCTTCGCGCGCCGGCAGATCGAGCACGGCCTCGCGGGCCGCGGCCGCCGGGACCCGCTCCCCCACCGCCACGCCCAGCGTTCGGGCCAGCTCGGGGTAGCGAATCGGCGCGGAGAGCGAGCCCAGCGGGAGCTGGAACGTGACGGCCAGGATCAGGTAGCGGTCCGGGTCGGCCTTGAAGCGCGAGCTGCGGAAGCCGAAGCCGCAGTCGGCCGCGGCGAAGGTGGCCTGCCGATCGTCGGCCCGGTCCCAGGTCCGGACCGACGCGATGAGCTGGCTGACCTCGGAGCCGTACGCGCCGACGTTCTGGATCGGGGTCGCGCCCACCAGACCGGGGATGCCGGCAAGGCACTCGATGCCGCCGCCCCACTCCTCCTCGACCGCGCGGGCCACCAGTGCGTCCCAGTTCTCGCCGGCGGCGACGGTGACCATCGCCCCGGAGCAGCCGGACTCCTCGACGTGGACGCCCCGGGTGGCCACCCGCACCACCGTCTGGGCGACGCCGTCGTCACCGATCACAGACGTTGGAGCCGCCGCCGAGGACGCGGGCCGGCTCGAGGGACCGTCGGGGTCGGCGTCGGCGGCGCGGACCGCGGCGATCAGGTCGGCCTCGGTGTCGGCGGTGATCAGCCGCCGCGCCGGGCCACCGACCCGAAACGTGGTGTACGGCGCGAGCCGGGGCCCGCGCACCCCGGAATCGAGCGCGGCCTCAATCGTCAAGATCGACTTCCGCCCGTGCCGCGCCCAGCACCTTCTGGTCGGCGCAGAGCGCCTCGATGGCCAACGTGACCGAGCGAGCCCTCGACCGCCGCCACGGTGGCGGTGAAGATCACCTCGGCGCCGTGATCATCGTCGGGCACCACGACCGGCTTGGTGAATCGCGCGGAGTAGGAGCGCACGGCGGCCGGGTCGCCCACCCAGTCGGTGACCACCCGCAACGCCGCACCCATGGTGAGCATCCCGTGGGCCACGACACCGGGGAGTCCCACCCGAGCGGCGGACCGCTCGGAGTAGTGGATGGGGTTGAAGTCGGTCGAGGCGCCGGCGTAGCGGACGAGATCGGCACGGGTGAAGGTGACCGTCAACGGCGGCAGCACGGTCCCGACCATCGTTCCCTGAGCCTGTCGAAGGGCGGACTTACTCACGCGGCTGCCTCGTGGCTGTGGAAGAAGGTGGCCTCGGCTGTGCAGACCAGTTCGCCGCCGACGGTCTCCACCCGCACCGAGGAGGAGATGATGTCGGCGCTGCCGCGGCTGCGCACCTTGTCGATGGTCAAGAGCGCCTGCACCCGGTCGCCCGCTCGCAGCGCACGCTCGTAGGAGAAGCGCTGGTCGCCGTGCACGATGCGGCGTAGGGCCAGACCCAGCTCCTCGTCGGCGAACATCGCCTCCCAGGCGTCGGCCGCGATCACGGCGACGAAGGTCGGGGGTGCGACCGGCGCATCGGCGAAGTAGGCCGGGTTGTCGTCGCCGATGGCGCGGGCGAACTCGGCGATCTTCGCGACCGACACCTCGTACGGGGCGGTGGCTGGGTAGCTCCGGCCGGCGTGCTCGGGGGCGATGGCCATGGACGCAAACCTAATCGAGTACGGACATCGCGGCAGCGCGATCTCGATAGCGTCGCTGGACGATCGATGCCGCCCGCTCGCGCCAGCGGTCTGGTCATGACCCAGCCGCGTTCGGCGGCCATGGCCTCCATCGGCTCCAGGAGAAGCCCCGGCGCCAGGAAGAGCGGCACGATCGCGATCGGCTCCCGCAGTTCGGCCAGCACCGCACTCGCGCGTGGTTCGGCGGTCCCGAAGCCCACCCGCACCCCGCCCTCGCGGGTGGCGGACAGCGCCGCCGCGAGGGCGTGGACGTCGTCGTTCGCCGCGGCGTCGGACGAGCCGACGGCGTAGAGCAGCACCGAGTGGTCAGCAGTGACGCCGGCCTCGGCCATGAGCCCAGTCAGGAGATCCCCCACGTCGGGTCCGGTGCCGAGCACTGACGCCACCAACAGGTCGAGTCCGGAGATCGTGGCGGCCGCCGCGATCGCCTGCGGAACATCCACCGTGGCGTGGAAGGCCGAGGTGAACAACAGGGGTACGACGACGGCCGATCGGTGGTCCGCAGCCGCGAGTTCGAGGGCCACCGTGCTCAGATCGGGTTCCGCCAGATCCAGGTAGGCCGCGGAGGCGGGGATGCCTTCCGCCGCGGCCACCGCAGCCAAGCAGGCCGTCGATGGCCGGGCTGACGCCGAGGTGCCGGCTGCCGTGAGCCAGACCGATGAGGGCGCGTCACGGGGGCTCTCCTGAGCGCCGACGTGGTCAGGGCCCGGTCAGCGGGTCTCGCGGTGCACGGTGTGGGTGTGGCAGCGCGGGCAGAACTTCTTCAGTTCCATCCGGTCGGGGTCGTTGCGACGGTTCTTCTTGGTGATGTAGTTCCGCTCCTTGCACTGGGTGCAGGCGAGCGTGATCTTCGGCCGCACGTCAGTGGTCTTGGCCATCTCTCATCCTTCGTGGTTCATCGTCGTGAAGCGTCGGATCATCAAAGTAGCGGGAGCGGGACTCGAACCCGCGACACAGCGATTATGAGCCGCTTGCTCTACCGCCTGAGCTATCCCGCTCTGGAGTCGTTACGCAGAACACGCCGGACCACGTCGATGTTCCCGGTCCCACGCCTGACCGTGCGACCGCGAACGCCGCCGGCGCGCGGTTGCGCCGGAACGACTTCCGAGCCCCCATGCGGAATCGAACCGCAGACCTTCTCCTTACCATGGAGACGCTCTACCGACTGAGCTATAGGGGCAGCCACCGACGCCTACCGGCGCCGTGCCGACCCACCAAGATACACACCCACCCGATCGGCGCGCCAATCATCTCCACGGCTCAGGGCGAGCGCAGCCCAACACCGGGTAAGCCCGTGTCCGGGAGACGGGACCGAAACCTGCCCGATCTCGAAGTCGGGCAGGATTCGGTCAGCGCCGCGGGTATGGGGTCAGCAGCT
The DNA here is from genome assembly GCA_963789345.1 of uncultured Actinomycetota bacterium. Classification (GTDB taxonomy): domain Bacteria; phylum Actinomycetota; class Actinomycetes; order Propionibacteriales; family Propionibacteriaceae; genus Microlunatus. The sequence goes on from CAWBKR010000011.1 coordinate 213,840, forward strand.
GGTCGACCGGGGCGTAGTCGTCGGTCAGCACGGGTGCGTCGCCGGTCCAGGCGCCAGATCGGCGCCGGTGATGACCCGCCAGTCCGCGCCCCGTTCGGCCAGGTCGGCGGCGATCGAGTCGACGTCGAGCGGCGCGTCGGAGGCGAGAACGACCAGGTTGCCGCCCGCCTTCGGTCCGCCGGTCAAGGTGTCGGATTCGGTGGCCAGCGCGACGTGGTCGAACACGCTCGGCCAGGGTGGCCACCTCGGCGCGGGCGAAGGCGAGCGGCGCCGTAGTCGAGCAGGTTGACGGCGTAGAGACCCTGGTCGGTCAGGATCCGCCCGATGTCGCGCACCGCCTCGCGGGTGGTGAGGTGCCACGGCACGCTCACCCCGCCGAAGGCGTCACCGACCACGAGATCCTGGCTGCCGTCCGTCGAGCCGGCCCAGACCGAGCCGGGCGTCCTCGACCCGTACGTCGATGCCCGGCCCCGTCCGCAGGCCCAGCCGCTCGCGGTCGATGCGGACGACACCGGGATCGATCTCCGACACGAGGCTGGCCGAACCCGGTCGGGTGCGCTCAAGGTAGCGCGGCACGGTCAGCCCGCCGCCACCGATGTGGTAAGCCCGGAGCGGTCGGCCGTCCGGATGGGCGCTGTCGATGGCGGAGACGACCGCCTTGGCGTAGTCGTACGCGAGGTACGTCGGATCCTCCAGGTCGACGTAGGAGTGCGGGGCGCCGTCGAGCAGCAGCGTTCGCCCGCTGACGCGTTCGGGATCGGGCCGGATGACCGCACAGTGATAGGTCGTCTCGACGTCACATCCGCCGGGTGCCACCGCTGCGCCCGCCCCGCCGAGCAGGACGAGCACGGCCGGAACCACCGCCGTCCGCCAGCCCCGGATGCGCACCTCGACCGCCGCTGCGGCGGCGACCAAGCCGACCCCGAGGCCGAACATGATGCCGCTGACCGGTACCCGGGAGATGAGGACGAAGCCGGTCAGGACGGTCCCGACGATGGCGCCCGGCCGTGCCGATTCCCGACAACTGCCCCACCACGGTGCCGGTCCGGCCGAGGCTGGTCAGCCGGAGCTTCGTGACCATCGGTGTCACGGCCGCGAGCAGCGCGCCGGGCACGATGATGGCCAGCGTGGCGACGAGGACCAGCAGTGACCCGCCCAGGGTCGCGGCCCCGCGCACCACGAACGGGGTCACCGCCACCGCGACACCCGAGATCCCGAGCAGAGGGCCGAGCGCCCGGCGCGGCGGAATGACGTCGGCCATGCCGACCACCGGCCCAGGAACCCAGGGCGATCGCCGCCAGCGCGATGCCGATGACCAGAGTGCTGGTCTCCAGGGTGAGCCCGAGGTAGGGCGCCAGCAGGCGCAGGGCCACGATCTCGACGACGAGGACACCGGCGGAGGCTCCGAACACGAGCGCCGCGGCGGCGTACCGGCCGAGTTCGGCGGGTGGCGGCGACTCGCGCTCGTCGGCGCCGGACTCGCTGCTCACCCGTGGATCATGACATCGCGGCCCAACCCGATGTCACGACTGGGCGGGGTCCTCCGTCGAGATCAGAGAACGCACGACCAGCATCGACACGCGCAGCGAGAAGAGGAGGAGGCCCGCCATGCCCCCGAGATTGTCGTGGAACTCGCCCGGATGCTGGACCCAGGTCGTCGCGGTCAGCCACGCCGCTGTCGCCATCGTCGTGCATCGCCGCGCTTACGCCGGGATGGGCCGGATGGGCGTGATCGCGTCGGTCCCCGACCACGGTCCGCGCGCCGAGGCCTTCTGGTTCGCCGTGCCCGCCCCGCTGCTGTTCGCGTTGGGTCAGGTCCTGCGGACGGCCGAGGCGAACGGCGACATCGTCACGCAGCGTACGGCCGGGGTCGTCCTGTCGGCGACCGGCGCGGCCGGGAGCGTCCTGATGCCGGCCAGCCCCTTCTGGGCCGTATTCGCCGTCGGGCTAGCAGCGTTGGCGAGGTCGCGCCGGGCGAAACGATGACTCACGAGTGGTGCGTTCCTGTCGTTTCGACCATCCCGGAAGCGACGGATTCGCACCACTCGACGTGAGCCGCTCCCCAGCAGCGGGTCAGCGCAGGCCGAGCTTGCGGCTGCAGGCGGGCCAGGCCCCCCAGCCGACGTCGGCCAGGATCCGCTTGGCAACCGCGATCTGCTCCTCGCGACTGTGCCCGGCGGCCCGGCTGCCACTGCCGCCGTACGCCCTCCAGCTGCTGTGGGCGAAGCCGAGCCCACCGGAGTAGCCCGGCACGCTGTCGGTGTTCCAGCGCTGTCCCGTCTCGCACCAGGCGAGGCGGTCCCACACGGAGTTGCCCGGTGTCCTGGGATTGCCGGTCGATGCGGAGCTGGAGTCGTCGGTGCTCGCGGGCGACGGTTGCTTCGTGCCGACCAGGACGATCTTGTCGGTCGGCTTCTTGGTGATCTTCGAACTCGTCTTCTCGCGACTCTTGAGCTTTCCGTCGTGGCGGACCTCGGTGTAGACGACCGTCCGCACGCCGGTCTTGCCCTCACGGTCGACCTTGGTGTCGCCCTTCTCGAGGTCGTCGGTGTTCTTGGACACCGTGTCGTAGTCGACGTCGCGGCGCTTGGTCACCTTCTCCACCTCGACCTTGACCACGGTGAGCTCCATGCCGTCGGCCAGCGCGGCGTCGGTGTCGCTGCTCGCGATGTCGTTGGCGTCGACGGTGATCTTGGCCTCGGTCAACGCCTGGCCCACGGTCTGCAGCGGTGGTCTCGAGGGTGTGCTCGCGCTTCCCGACCTTGATCGCCACCGACTTCTTCGTCGCCAGCGCGAAGGCCACGCCCTCGCGCCCGATCGACGCGCTCCGACTCGTCGAGAGCTCGCCGCCAGCAGTCTCGATCTGCCGCGCCTTGAGAGCGTCGTCGACGGTCGTCGCGGTCGTCCAGAACGACTGGGGCCGGCCGTCGACGGTGACCGTCACCTGCCGTCCGTACTGCACCGCGACACGGGTGCCGTCGGCGAGCTTGGTGTCGGGCGCCGGAGCGACAACGTCGTGATCACTCAGCGCGATCCCTTGCGCACCGAGGAGATCCGCGACGGTGCTTGACGTGGTCGTGACGTCCTGCGCCACACCGTCGACGGACAACGTGACGTCCTTGTTCAGCGTGACGTAGGCGAATGTTCCGCCGGCAACGGCCAGTACGGTTGCGCCGGCGAGCACCGCCGGGATGATCTTGCGCACGAGCACTCCGTAGTACCCTCGGCACCTGGGCTCGGGGTTATGGTTCGGTTACGACGACCGCAGAATTACGGTCACTTGGTCACGGAAGCATAACGGTGCCCGGCGTTTCGTCAAAAACGCGCGGAATCGTCGATAGCGCTGTGATAACGGCGGAGGGGCAGCATCGTGACGGAACGGACCGACCAGATCGTCGCCGCACTGACCGAGGCGTTCACCGAGCTGATGGCGGCGGACCCGGTGGCGTTCCGCTCCAAGTTCCGCACCATGGCTCGGGACCCGTTCGCGTTCCTCCGTGGCTCGGCCTGCCTGTACTACGCCGATCTCGGACCGGACGGCACCTTCGCCGGCGTCGACGACGACTGGACCACGATCGACGGCGCGCGCCGGATCTGGATCCAGGGTGACCTGCACGCCGAGAACTTCGGCACCTATCTCGACGCGGGCGGCCGTCTGGTCTTCGACGTCAACGACTTCGACGAGGCCTACCTCGGGCACTGGACCTGGGACGTCATGCGCTTTTGCGCGTCGCTGGCGCTGCTGTGCTGGCAGAAGGCGTTGCCGGACGAGGCGATCGACGACCTGATCAAGCGCTACGTCTCCGCGTACGTGCAGTGGGTGCAGCACTACGTCGAGGCCGAGGACGACACCGAGTGGGCGTTGACGCTCGGACACGGCCGAAGGAGCGGTGCTCGACTCTCTGCATCGCGCGCGACTGAGTACGCGCGTTCAGTTGCTGGACTCCGCCACGGTCGTCGACTCCTACCGTCGGCGCTTTGCCGAACTCGACGGCACCCGCCAGCTGCCCGACGACGAAGTGGATCAGGTGAAGACCGCTTTCAAGCGCTACCTGGACACGGTCCCGGACCGGAAGAAGGAGGGCGTGGTGATGTTCGACGTGCTGGACGTCATCGGGCGAAAGGGGTTCGGCATCGGCAGCGCCGGTCTGCCGGCGTACAACGTCTTGATCGAGGGATTCAGTCAGGCGCTCGACAACGACGTCATCCTCACCCTCAAGCAGGGCAACGTGGCCGCACCCAGTCGGATCGTGCGTGATCGCTGAGGTCGCCGGCTACTTCGAACACCACGGGCACCGCACGGCCGTGAGCCAGCGCGCACTGCAGGCTCACGCCGATCGTTTCCTGGGCTGGACCGAGCTGCCCGGCACCGACGGACCGAAGACGGGATTCGTGGTCAGCGAGTACTCACCCTACGAAGCGGACCTGGACTGGAGCGGCGTCGACGAGCCCGAGCAGATGGCGGACCTGGTCAGCCAACTCGGCCAGGCCACCGCCAAGATCCACTGCGTCGCCGACGACGACTCCGAGCACGACCTGGTCGACGTCAGTGTCGAGGAGGTGGTCGCGGAGTGCGTCGGAGATGATCTTGACGGCTTGATTCGCGACTGCACCGATTTCGCGCACGGGTACGCCGAGCAGGCCCGTCGCGACCATCAACTCTTCGTCGACGCCTTCCGGGGCGGGGCCTTCGCCGCGGTCACCCCGTCTGGTTAGTGTCTTGTTGTGCCGAACAGCCTGCTGATCGTCCACGTGGACGTGGCGGTCGTACCCGAGCAGATCGACAACTTTCTTGAGCGCGACCCGGGACAACGCGGCGGCGAGTCGCGACGAGCCGGGTGTCGTACGGTTCGACGTGCTGAGCGACCGGACCGATCCCGGTCACGTCGTCCTCGTCGAGATCTACCGCGACGAGGCGGCGGCCGCGGCCCACAAGGAGACGGCGCACTACCAGCGGTGGCGCGACACGGTGGCCACCATGATGGCCAGACCTCGGCAGGCCACCCGCTACGTCAACACCTCACCCGAGGACGCTGACTGGTAGGGGGCTGGTAGGGAATGGTGCGCTTCGATCTCGCCGTCCCCGCCGACCTGAGATTCGGTGCGGGCCGGGTCAGCGAGGTGCCGGAGGCACTCGCCGCGCTGGGGGTCCGCCGCGTCCTCGTCGTGACCGGCCGTACGATCTCGCGGGCGGAGTCGGTGCGCGCAGCGTTGCAGCGAGGCCGGGTTGGCCAGCGAGGTCTTCGGCGTCGAGACCGAACCGTCGATCGACGTCGTGCGGGGCGCCGTCAGCCGGGTGACCGAAGCGGAGCTGCGACGCCGTCCTCGGGTTCGGCGGGGGCAGCCCCCTCGACGTCGCCAAGGCGGCCGCCGTCCTGGCCACCGCGGGCAGCGACCCGTTGGAGCATCTCGAGGTGATCGGGACGGGCCGCCCACTCGTTCGTCCGGGCCTACCCTGCGTCGCAGTGCCGACCACGGCGGGCACCGGTTCGGAGGTGACCCGGAACGCGGTCCTCGCCGGCGACGGAGTCAAGGCGAGTCTGCGGAGTCCGTTGCTCCTGCCGAAGGTGGCCGTCGTCGACCCCGATCTGCTGATCGGACTCCCCCAGTCGACCATCGCCGCCAGCGGCTTGGATGCGCTGTCCCAGCTCATCGAGCCGCTGCTGTCCCGGCGCGCCAACCCGTTCACCGACGCCCTGGCCCGGGACGGGATCCGCCGATCCGCCCGATCGCTGCGCCGAGCGTGGGAGGAAGGCATGGCGGACGGTGGCGTACGCGAAGATCTTGCGCTGGCCAGCCTGTTCGGCGGTCTGTGCCTGGCCAACTCCGGACTCGGTGCGGTGCACGGTCTCGCGGCCGCGGTCGGCGCCCGCCTGGCCGCGCCGCACGGTGCGGTCTGTGCCGCTGTGCTCGCCGCGGCGGTCGAGGTCAACCTGCGAGCGCTGCGCGATCGGAGCCCCGACGATCCCGGCGCTCGAGCGGCTGACGGAGGTGGCGATCCTGCTCACCGACGAACCGCAGGCCGACCCCGAGAGTGCGATCAGCTGGCTGCACGAACTGACCGCAGCGCTGGCGATCCCCGGACTGGCGAGCTACGGACTCGCCGAGACCGACATCCCCGAGGTCGTCGCGGCGGCGCAACGCGCCAGCAGCATGCGCGGCAACCCGATCGAGCTCAGCGACGCGGAAGTCAGCGAGATCGTCACTCGCTCGCTCTGAGGTCGGCACGTGGGCCGATCAGCGGCGCAGCGCCCCGGCCAACGCGGCGATGTCGGCCGGACCGACGCGGCAGCACCCGCCGACGTACGTGGTGCCCGCCTCGATCCAGGCCGACGCCAGCCTCGTGTCGAAGTGGCCGGAGCCCTCCCACTGACGCGTGTCCGCGTCCCAGGTCTCACCACGATTGGGGTACCCGACCGCCGGCCCACCCGTGACCTCGACGGCGAGCTGTACGGCCGGCAGGACGTCCTCGGGCGGGCAGCAGTTCACTCCGACGGCGATGACTGACCGGGCCGAGCCGGCCACCCGAAAGGCATCCGCCAAGGGTTGATCGGCCCGAGTCCGCACGCCGGCAGGCCGAGAAACTGAACCAGGCCGGCAACTCGATCTCGTCGAGCAGGTCGACCAGCACCTCCGCCTCGTCGACGTCGGGAATGGTCTCCACCGCCAGCAGGTCCGCGCCGGCCGCCGCGAGCAGTTCCAGGCGCGGGCGGTGGAAGGCGCGAAGACGCTCGGCGCTGACGCCGTACCGACCGCTGTACTCCGAGCCGTCGGCCAGCGCGGCTCCGTACGGGCCGATCGAGGCCGCGACAAGTCTCTCGCACCCCGTCGGCGGCGAACTCGTCCCGGACCGCGCGGGCGATCAGCACGCTACGGGATATCAGCGCCGCAGCGTCCGGTACGACGAAGCCCTGCCCCGGCGAAGCCGTCCAGGCTGGCCTGATAACTGGCGGTGGTGGCGACCTGCGCACCCGCAGCGAAGTAGGCCCGATGCACAGCCGCGATCTCCTCGGGTGCGTCCCGCAGCAAACGAGCGGTCCACAGCTCGTCCGACAGATCGTGTCCGCGGTCCTCCAGCGCATTGGACATCCCGCCGTCGAGAAGCACCGTCCCGGACCGAATCACGTTCTCCAGTGTCCCCCGGGCACTGCGTATCAACCTGCCGGTCAGGCGTGTAGTTGCTGCCGACCGACGACACGCAGGAGTCCGAGACGATCCACCTCCGGGGTGCCGGGCAGCGCGGTGAGCACCACCAGCCGCTGATCGGCGTCGAGGATCTCGAAGTTCTCACAGTCCAAGGTGAGCAGGCCGTGTTCAGGATGGATGATCCGCTTCACCCGGGAGCGCCGCACCTCGACCTCGTGCCGGGCCCAGATCGCCCCGAACTCGGCACTGCGCTTCAGCAGGCCTTCCACCATGGCCCGGACCTCGCGGTCGCCCAGGTGCCGAGAGGTGGCGGCGCGGAGCTCGGCCGCCCATACCCGCCCCATGCTCTCGTGGTCCTCAACCGGGTGCCGAAGGCGAACCGCCGGATCGGTGAACCACCGCCAGATCGCGCTGTCCTCCCGTCGCAGACCGCCGGGTTCCTGGTCGAGCAGCGTGATGGCGAGCGGGTTGGCGGCCAGGAGGTGGCCGAGGCCGGAGACGACGAACATCCCGGCGTCGCTCACGGCGTCGAGCAGGTGCAGCACGCCGGGCCGGACGTGATGGCTGCGACCGGTTCGGCCGGGCGGGTTCGCCCCGGCCAGCAGGTGCAGGTGATCGCGCTCGTCGTCGGACAACCGCAACGCGCGGGACAGCGCCGCGAGCACCTGGTCGGACGGTTTGGACGAGCGGGCCTGCTCGAGTCGGACGACGTAGTCGATCGACAGGCCGGCGAGCTGAGCCACCTCCTCGCGCCGCAGTCCCGGCGTGCGGCGTCGCGGACCGGCGGCCAGCCCGACGTCGGCCGGGGTCAGGGCCTCCCGGCGGAGGCGTACGAAGTCGGCCAGCGCCGTGCGTTCCACGCCACCATCGTCCCCGCCTCACGAAAGCCCAGCCAGGGACGCCGCGTCCCCGGGTGAACGGTCCGCTTTTGGGCGCGGGTCGCGCGAGGCACCGTGTGATCATGACCACGCAAACCAAGTCCGACACCGACATCCAGATCACGACGCTGCCGCAGGAGGTTCGCAGCCGGCGCCTCGGCGCGACCGGTCCGACCGTGGCCAGCCCCGGACTGGGCCTGATGGGCATGTCCGACGTGTACGGCGCAAGCGACCGGGACGAGAGCATCGCCACGATCCACGCCGCCCTCGACGCCGGCGTCACCCTGCTCGACACCGGCGACTTCTACGGCATGGGCGACAACGAGCTGCTGCTGCGCGACGCCCTGCGCGGCCGGAACCGCGACGACGTCGTGATCTCGGTGAAGTACGGCGCGCTGCGCGATCCCGGCAACGGGTGGGGCGGGGTGGACACCCGGCCGGCGGCGTCGAAGAACTTCGTCGCCTACAGCCTGCAACGCCTCGGGACCGACCACCTCGACGTCTACCGCCCGGCCCGGCTGGACCCGAAGGTCCCCATCGAGGAGACCGTCGGCGGCCTGGCCGAGATGGTGGAGGCCGGCTGGATCCGGCACATCGGCATGTCGGAGATCGGTTCCGACACCCTCCGTCGGGCGCACGCGGTGCACCCCATCACCGATCTGCAGATCGAGTACTCGTTGGCCTCGCGCGGCATCGAGGACGGCCTCCTCGCCACCTGCCGCGAACTGGGCGTCGCGATCACGGCGTACGGCGTCCTCTCCCGCGGCTTGCTGAGCGGGCACTGGTCACCGGAACGTGTCTCGGATCGGGACTTCCGCGCCCTCAGCCCCCGCTTCCAGCCCGGCAACGTCGAGCACAACCTGGAGCTGGTCGAGCGATTGCGCACGGTGGCCGACGACCTCGGCGTCACCGTGGCCCAGCTCGCCATCGCCTGGGTCGACGCACAGGGCGACGACATCATCCCGGTCATCGGGGCCCGCCGCCGTGATCAGCTCACGGAAACGCTCGGAGCCGTTTCGATCGCCCTCGACGAGGACGCCCTGGCTCGCATCACCGAGGTGTTCCCGCGCGATGCCGTCGCGGGCGACCGGTACGCGGGTGCCCAACTGGCCAGTCTCGACAGCGAGCGAGGCTGACGCCGCGACTTTTCGTCAACCGGTGTCGGATTCGAGACGTCAGCTTCGTCGTAGGGTCACCAACAGCCCAACCAGGAGGAGATCCTCGCCATGAAGTACCTCATGTTCGTCGCCACCGATCCCGACCACACCGAGGCCGACGCCGCCGCGGCACCCGACGTGGAGGACTGGGGCGCCTACGTCACGGGCAAGAACGCCTGGGTGATCGGTGATCGGCTGCGCCCCGTGGAGGACGCCACGACCGTACGCGTTCGCGACGGCGAACTCCTGGTCACCGACGGCCCGTTCACCGAATCCAAGGAGTGGATCGCCGGGTTCGACGTCCTCGAGTGCACCGATCTCGACGAGGCGATCGAGATCGCTTCGCGGCATCCGATGGCCTACACCGGGCGGCTCGAGCTGCGTCCGATCTGGCCGCTCAGCGAGGGCTGATCGACGCACGTGCCGCAGGACGTGACGCAGGCGCTCCACGAAGCCGTTTCCACGGAGCGCCTGCGCATCATCTCGACGCTCATCCGGGTCACCGGCGACTGGGATCTGGCCGAGGACTGCGTCCAGGACGCGGTCGAGCGAGCCTTGCGCCACTGGCCGGCCGACGGCGTGCCCCGCAACCCTGCGGCGTGGCTGACGACCACCGCCCGCCGCCGGGCGCTCGACGTGCTCCGGCGCCGGCAGGTCGAGCGGGCCAGGCTCGGTGAGCTCCAGAGCCTGCTGGAACGAGCGGTCCCGGGAGACGATCGTGAGGAGTCCGACGTGTTCACCGATGACCGCCTCGGCCTGCTGTTCGCCTGCTGCCACCCGGCGTTGCCGATGTCGGGGCGGGTAGCCCTGACCCTCAAGACGGTGGCGGGCCTGTCGACCCGCGAGGTCGCCCGCGCCTTCCTGGTCAGCGAGGCGACCATGGGCCAGCGTCTGCTGCGCACCAAGACCAAGATCGCCCACACGCACATCTCGCTGCGGCTCCCCGAGCCGCACCGGCTGCCCGACCGGGTGGCGGGTGTGCTCGCGGTGATCTACCTCCTCTTCAATGAGGGTTACTCCGCGACCGAGGGGGCCGACACCCTCCGCAACGACCTGGCCGAGGAGGCCGTCCGGCTGGCCGATCTGGTCGGCCAGCTGCTTCCCGACGACGGGGAGGTGCACGGGCTCCGCGCGCTTGTGTTGCTGCAACACGCCCGGCGCCGCGCGCGGACCGACGCCGCCGGTGACCTGATCACCCTCGAAGATCAGGACCGGACCCGCTGGGACCGGGCCCAGATCAGCGCAGGCCTCTACAGCCTGGCGGTCAGCCGCGCGGCCGAAGGTGCACCCGGCTACTACGCGATCCAGGCCGAGATCGCCGCCGCCCACGCCCAGGCCGACACCGCCGACGACACCGACTGGGCCCGCATCGTCGCGGCGTACGACGCGCTGTTGGGGCTGCGGCCCTCCCCAGTCATCGCTCTCAACCGGGCCGTCGCTCTCGGCGTGCGCGACGGTCCCGACGCGGGACTGCAAGCCTTGGCGGTGGTCGAGGGCTCAGAGCGAACTCGCCGACTACCCATGGCTGGCCGTCGTCCGAGCCGACCTGCTGCGGCGGGCCGGCCGTGTCGAGGACTCGGCGCAGAGCTACCGGGAAGCCATCGAACAGTCCCGTACCGACCCAGAGCGACGCTTGCTCGAACGCCGGCTGCGGGAACTCACATGAGTGGTAGGTCGGCCAACTGCACCGCCGCGACGGCGACCGTTCCGAGCGCCGCGATCAGCAGTGAGGCCCGCGCAGGCCGGTAGCGGAACGACGCCGTCACCCCCGCGAAGAACAGTGCAACGGCCAGCAAGATGGTGATCGCCACGTAACTACGGGCGACGTCCGACGCCGACTGGCTGGCCCGGTTCGCCTCCTCCGCGGCGACGACCGTCTTCTGATACTCCGCCAGCTCACCGGCCTGGTACTCCTTGTCCTCGGCCGGGCCGACCGGAATCCGGCCCTGCTGCACCTCTCCTTCCCAACGCTGCAGCACCGGGAGGAAAGCCGGCCGGATCAGAGTTTCCCGGTAGAACCGCAACAGGTCCTGTTTGCCCTCGGATCTCGCCTGGGCATACTGAGCCACCATCATGCTGTCGTAGCTGACCCGCTGGATCGCGGCGCCGAAGAGCCGTGCCCCCTCGACATGCTGGTCGGAGGCGACGCGCGCCAGGTCGTCGCTCTGTTCGCTCCACTGCGCGGCCTGGTAGCCACACCAGGCCGTCCCCACGGTGGTGATGCCGAGAAGCAGCACCGCCACGATCTCGAGGATGCGGTCGGCCAGTGGGACGGTCTCCCTCATTTCGCGGGCTCGTCGGGGGAAGGTGGGGCGGTGCCGATCATGCCGAGCCGTCCGGCCCCGGCTCCGTGCACGGCGACCTGCAACGCCTCACGCCGCTGGACCAGGTCGCGCAGCAGGTCGGTCTCCCGGTACCGCCAGGCCTCACCGGCGGGATTGGCGCGCACCTGCAGGTCCGCGTCGTTGAGGGCTCGCGCCAGCCGGGTGGTAGCCTCGGCCTGCTCCTGATCGAGCTCGTGTCGGGCCCGTACGGTGGCCTGGATGACCTCCCCGGTCCGCCCGAGGTCCACGGCGCCGAGCAGGAACCCCGTGACGTCGATGCCGTCGCTCTGCAGGCGCTTCCGCACCGCGGCGGCCACCGTCTCCTGACACTGCTCACGGGCCGGACCGAACAGGTCGTCGACGGTGATCGCCGGATCACCCATCGTGGTGGTCACGGCGCGGCTGCTCTCGTCCCGCACGATGCCGAAGACGCCGCCCGCGCCGAAGCGCTCGTGCACGAGGCGCAACTCCTCCGTGCGCAGCCGGAAGCGAACGGTGTAGGGCACGGAGGCGACGGTTCGGTCCCCGAGAGTCAGCCGGAGCGCCGGACCTGCCTTCTCGAGCTCACTCTCGACCGCGTCCGGCGCCCCGGCCCGGTAGGCCATCTCCACCGCGGGGTACTCCTCGACCGTCCGCCGCCGCAGGGTGAACACGAAATGCGGTCCGGGCGTCAGTACGGTGTCGGTCGCCCGGCCCCGCTCCAGCAACAATCCGAGGCGTCCGGGCCGGATGCGGATGATCGACGCACTGACGATCACCCAGACCAGAAGACCGACCATCGGGATGACGATGACCAGCAGGATGATCCACGCCACCGGGCTCATGCGCGCAACCGGGTGACACGGTCGACAACGAGTCCGCTGGCCGAGCACGACCGCAGGAGATCGGCCAGGTCACTGGAGCCGGCCCGCACGCGGACGTGACTCTGCCCGGGCTCGGTGCGGCTGCGCCACCCCAGAGATCCGAGCATCGCCCGGCTGAGGCGACCCTCGATGTGTACCTGGTAAGCGTGCACGCCCGAGCGGCGGTCCGAGGCCCTCCCCTCTTGCTCATCCATCGTCGCTGCCTTCGCTTCGATGCGCACATGGTTCGCCGGCGTGCGCGTGCGACTCCTGCAGCTCCGACAGCACGAGGCCCATCGACTGGAGTTGGTCGAGCAGCTCGTCGAGCTCGGCCACGTCGGTCACCTCCCGATAGAGAACGGTTTCGGACGGGCTGTGGTGGATCACCGTCGACAATCGCTCCCGCATGCTGAGGGGGATGTCCCCCCGGAATCTGATCTCGTAGGTCGCCACGTCGTCGCTGGGCATCGGTTCGACCATGACACGACCCTCCCCGACGTCGTGCGCCACGAGTTCACCCGCACCGGGTGATCCGAGCCGAGCGCGGGCGCAGACACGATGAGGCCTGGCCGGCCGTGATCTTCACGGCCCGTAGCACTTCGTACACGAGGAGAACGCCATGCAGATTGCGATGGGTCTGTGGGACATCATCGTCTGGACTTTTTGGTTCATGCTGTTGGTCGCGTGGATCTCCCTGCTGATCGCCTGCATCGGCGACATCTTCCGGGACCACGAGCTGAGCGGCGGTAAGAAGGCACTTTGGGTGATCTTGATCATCGTGCTGCCGTTGGTGGGCACGCTGATCTACATGCTCGTTCGCGGGGACTCGATGAATCGTCGCGCGGCTCAGGGCCGCCGCGAGAGCGAAGAAAGCTTCCGGACGTACGTCCAGGACGCCGCCGGCAGCCCCAGCACCGCCGAGGAGTTGACCAAGCTCGCCTCGTTGCGCGACAGCGGAGCGATCACCGCTCAGGACTTTGAGAAAGCGAAGGCCAAGGTCCTCGCCTGATCATGGGTCGGCGACGCAGCGGAACCCGAGATGTCCGGTCGTGCTTCGGATGGTCTGGCCCTGCCGGGCGGCGGGCCGGTACCGGTGGCAGTAGTTCGGTGCGCACAGGTGCGAGCCACCCTTGGTGACGAACCGCGTGTTCTCGCTGCGCGTGTTCTCGGTTCGGGGGGCTCCCGGAGCGCAGCAGGGGCCGGCGATGGCGTGCGTATCGCTCCAGGGTGTGGCGGTCCACTCCCACACGTTGCCGGACACATCCACGAGTCCGTACGCGTTGGGCGGGTAGCTGCCGACCGGCGTCGTCATGCCGTGTTTCTTGGGCAGGTCGTTCCGCCACGGGAAGTCTCCGTGCCAGGTGTTGGCCATGACCCGGCCGCCCGGCACGAACTCCTCGCCCCATGGGTAGCGGGCCCCCACCAGACCGCCTCGAGCCGCAAACTCCCATTCGGCCTCGTTCGGCAACCGCCCGCCCGCCCAGGCCGCGTACGCCAGGGCATCGTCGTGGGCGACGTGGACCACCGGGTGCAGATCCCGGCCGTCGAGGGTGCTTCCCGGACCTTCCGGATGCCGCCAGTCCGCCCCCGGCTGCCAGCGCCACCAGCGCTGCCAATCGTCGAGCGGCACCGGGCCCGCGGTGGGGGTGAAGACCAGCGAGCCCGGTACGAGATCGCTCCGGTCGGCGTCCGGAAAGTCCGCCGGATCCGGCGCCTCCTCGGCCACCGTCACGTGGCCGGCGTCCTTGACGAAACGCCGGAACTCGGCGTTGGTCACCGGATGCTGACCGACCCAGAGATCACCGACGGGAACGTCGCGAACCGGTTGCTCCTCGGGGTAGAAACCCACGCTCCCTTGTACCAGCACGCCGCCCTCCACGAGGATCATGCCGCGTCTGCTCCTCATCGCATCCTCACGGTTCACCATCTTCACCGACGGGCGGCCGGTCGCCCAGTGCGGCACCGAAGAGCACCCGCGCCACCACTCCGACGAAGATCACGTTGACGAGCATCTGCAGGGTCGTGACGATGCGCGCGACCTGCGAGACGGGCGCGATGTCTCCGAATCCCACCGTCGCGAACATGGTGACCGAGAAGTACAGGGCGTCGAGTCGGGTCAGGCCCTGGGTGTAGCTGCCCGGCACCGACGTCTCGAGCAGGTAATGCGCCGCCGAGAACAACAGCAGAAGCAACGGCACGGAGACGCCGAGGGACTCCACGGCCCGGAGGGCGGGGTGCGGCGAGCGCATCGTGGCGCGGATCTGCAGAGCCAACACCACCGCCACCGCGAACAGGCCCGCCACCAGGAAGACCGCCGACGTCACTCCCTGGAGCCGACCCATGGGCACGACGAAGTAGATCAGAACCAGGATCGCCACGGAGGCGGCGGTGCGCGCGATCGCCACCGCGACCACCACTCGGCGCCGGCCACGAGGCAGCGCTCCGAGTCCGGTCACGATCGGTCAGCACAATCCGAGTCTGCGGCCACGGCGGACGGCGTCGGAGCGCCGGTTGACCGACAACTTGAGGAACAGACTCTTGATGTGGGTCTTGACCGTGTTCGCCGACACGTACAGGTCCACGGCGATCTCGTCGGTGGTCAGGAACTGCGCCAATCGTTCCAGCACCTGCAGTTCTCGCTCGGTCAGAGGCTCGAGCATGGTCACCGTCGCGACGTCGGGTCGCGCCGCCGCGGGTGCGCATGAGCTCGGCGCCGCCATCGACGACAGGAACGCGCGATGCTCACGCGACAGGTCCGGATGCCGGTTCACGCACGCCGCGAGCCAGGGCGACACCGGTGACAGTGCCGAACGAAGCTCCTCCCGGTGCGCGGCCCGAAGGGCGCGGGTGACCAGGGACAGCGCTCGCTCGCCGTCCCCGGCTTCCGACGCGAGCTCGGCGTCGAGGCTCCAGAGTTGGACCACCGTTGGCAGCGGAGCGTCGGCGACTCCGTCTCGGACCGAAGCCACGAGCGCACGGGCCCCACGCCGATCGCCGATCGTGTGACGGGCCTGCGCGGCCAGGACGCGGGCCTCCACCCGCGCCCGCCGTGGTTCCGGTGTCAACACCGCCAAGGCACGGGTGGCGTCACCGGCCGCCAGATGTGCCTCGGCCAGCGCAACCGTGCAGCGATCGGCGAGCCAGCGATCCGTCACGGCCGGATGCGTCTGTTGGAGGTCGGTCAGCAACCGCACGGCGAGGTCGGGTTCGCCGAGACGAGTGGCCACTCGCGCGCCGGCCAGCCGCTGTGCGCCCGCCAGCCACGGATCGCGGGTCTTGGTGCCAACACCGCTCGTGTGATCGAGACGCTGACCGGCCTCGGCCAGCTCGCCGCGTTCCAAGTGCACCCACGCGGCCGCCAGCTGTGCGTACCCGACTCCGACCTCGTTTCCGTCGGCCGGTCGGATGCGCAACACGTCGGCTGAGTGTCGACTGGCCGCGGTGAGGTTCCCGCGCAGCGCCTCCAGCCACGCGAGGATGCCGGTGCACTCGGTGGCGGCCACCGACTCCGCCTCCGAGCTCGTGGACGCCAGAGCGGCCGGCGGTAAGACCGCCACGGCACGCGTGAAATCCCCGTTGGCCATGGCGAACGCCGCCTCGTGTGCGGCGAGAAGCAGAGAGATCTCCGGCGCGGAACATCCGCTCACGCGCAGTCAGGTGAAGGTACCGTCGCTGACACTCACGAACCCAGTGCACGCCGTCCTCGACCGCGGTCCGGGCCCTGGCGATCGCCATAGTGAGGATGGCTTCGGTCAGGCGGCAAGCGCGAGAATCAGGGTCGCCGTCCTCCGCCACCGGGCCGAATCGGCTCAGGGCAGCCTGCGCGGCGTCGGGTTCACCTGCACCGACTGCCGCGGCGGCCGCGATGAGTGGCTCGGTGGCACCCAGGTCGGCCCGACCGGCGATCTCGGCAGTGGCCCGATCCGCAGCCCGGAGCAGAACACTCGGTACGGCAAGTGTCCGCACGAGTGCGGAGCCCGCCCACTCCCCATCCACCAGATCGGCGGCGAGAGCCAGACCGGACGAGCGGTCGCCTTGATCGAGGTGCCAACGGGCTGCGGTTCGCTGCGCCTGCCGGGACAGACTCGGCCAGTCGCGATCGAGACGTCGCCGCGCGGCGCGGCGCAGCAGGGGGTGACAACGCCAGGCGCCGTCCCTGCCCGCTTCCAGAAAGCCTTGAGCCCCATCAGCCCAGGCACTCGGCCCGGCCGCGTCCTCGCCGAGAATGGCGCGTCTCAGTCCGGCCGGAACCTCGGCGCTGACGCTGGTGCGGATGATCATCTCGCGGCAGGCGGCCGGCAGCTGCTCCAGCACCTCTGCCTCGATCACGTCGTCGAGCACGTTGTCGAGTTCGACGAGCATGTCCGCGACGCCGACGTCCGCCAGGAACCGAACCGCGACATCGACGCCGAACGCCCAACCCTCGGTCTTGAGGCACAGGGTTTCGATCGTCGTCGGGTCCGCACTAGCCCCGGATCGCGCAAGGAGTTCACAGACTTCGTCCTCGTCCAGGCGCAGCGCATCCGGACCGACGTGGGCGAGCTGGCCGGAAGCCCGCAACCGAGCAACATCGAGCGCCGGCGAGCCTGTGCAGGTGATGACGACTCGCAGTGCGGTGGTCTTGCTCAGGAGGGCGGCGAGCTGACGTCCGAGCGACCCACTCGGCCCGCTCGGGTAGTCGTCCAGCACGAGCAGCCGCCGGCCCCGGCCGTGCTCCAGCGCGCCGGCCAGACCACCGATCCATCGCCCCCAGACTCCACCGGGAGCCGAGGGTGCGGGAACGGGGGCAATCGGGCCAACGCCCAAGTCCTCCAGACCGGACCTCAGCCGGCTCCAGAAGAGCTCCCGGTCCTCGGCTCCTCGCCCGGCGTCGAGTCGACCTGCGTCCAGCCACAGCACACCGTCCACGGCGTGGTCTCGCGATGCCCAGCGGGCCACCCCGAGGGTCTTGCCGTACCCGGTGGGAGCCTCGACGATCCTCACCACCCTGCCGTCGGCTGCTTCGAGTTCCCGCTCCAGCCGAGGCCGGGCGATCACCCCGTCGCCCAGCTCCGGTAGACCGAGGGCCACGGGTGGGCCGAAGTTGTCGGGGACGCGGTCGGTAAGGATCTGAGTCATCGGACCGTGCGGCGGGAAGAGGTCGAGCCGCGAGAAGGCGTCGTCATGCCCACCATTTCCCCGTACGACCGGGTGAACCCACCTCACCCCGCGGCGGATCTCACCCGGGTGAGTTCTCCTGGTGTCGACGAGATCAGATCAGCGCTCGTCGCTGTCCGAGTCGTACGGCCTCGGAGCGCGAGCTCGCACCCAGCTTGCGGTAAACGGCCCGGGCGTGGGTCTTCACCGTGTTTCGACTGAGGTACAACTCGCCGCCGATCTCGCTCAGGCTCAGCCCACTCCGCAGTAGGCGGAGGACGTCCACCTCGCGCGCCGTCAGGGGCTCCCAGCCCGGTTCGACGAGACGCAGTCGCCGCAGGGTCGCGCGGGCGTCCGCCAGTCGCGCCTGCATCGCCTCCATGCCCTCGGAGAAGCGGGCCATCTGGTGGGCCGCCTCGTCCAGCAGCTGCTCGGCGCGCGGTAGATCTCCGGCCGTCGTGGTGACCCGGGCAGTGGCGAGGAGATAGTAGAAGTCCGGCCAGGGGCTCAGTCCCGGATTCCGCTCTCGGACGATCATGACCTCATCCAGCGTTTGCATCGCGCTGGTCAGGTCGCCGTCGGCCGCCTGGGTCTCGGCCCACGCCGTCAGGGTCATCGACGCCTGCGGCACCACCCGCAGCGAGGCTGCCTCCACGACAGCCAGGGCCTCGGTCGCGTAACGCCGGCTAAGGGTCTGATCACCACGCTCACGCGCGATCATGGACATGATCGCCAACGCGAACTGCCTGCTCAGTGCGAAGGAGTTCTCGTTGTAGGCCGCTTTCGGCAACACGGTCATGCCGATCTCGAGATCACCGGCCACGTAGCGCTCATGACCACGAATCAGGGCGGCGAATCCGAACCAAGGGGAACGCGGATCCGTCTCCAGCTCACTCGCCCGCTTCGCGGCCAGTGCCATCTGGCGCGGACCGCCGTATCCACCCATGCCCTGGATCAGCGCAACAGCCGACTCGACCGAGCGGGTGCCGTCAGGCAGAGGTCGGTCGTCGTCGACCTGTTCGAGAGAGCCCAGCAAGCCGTCGAGCGACGCCTCATCACCCCGGACCAAAGCCATCCAGGCGGCCGTGACCAGCGCCGCAGGGTCCGCCTCCAGCTCGGGAACCCGCAGCGCGCGCAGCCAGCCGTCCACGGTCGCCGCCCGACCCGCATCCACGTACCGCATCCAGTTGGTCTGGACGAGCGCTGAGGCCCGAGTGGTCGAGCCCGCGGCGATAGCGTGCCCGACGGCCTCGTCGACGAAGCCGTGGGACCGGAACCAGTCCGCGGCCCGCTCGTGGAGTCGGGTGACCAGGGCTGGGTCCTCGGCCTCCAGTTCGCTGCGCGCCACGGCCGCAAAGAGGTGATGGAAGCGGAACCACTGCCGGCTGGCGTCCAGCGGCACCAGGAAGAGGTTCGAGCGCTCGAGATCGTGGATGATCCGGCCGGCACGTGGCATCTGGAGCACGAATTCACACAACGAGGCCGAGAACCGCTCGAAGATCGAGACCTCCAGGATGAACGCCCGGACATCCTGGGGCTCGCGACTCAGCACCTCCTCGATGAGGTAGTCCCCGATGTAGCGGTTGTCACCAGTGAACTGGTGCACGAAGGCGTCAGGATCCTCCCGGCCGATCAGCGACATCGTCGCCAGATAGAGCCCCGCAGGCCAGCCCTCGGTTCGCTGCATCAGCTCGGAGAGGGCGGCGGCGGACAGCTCGATGTCCTCACTCCGCAGCAGGGCAGCCGCCTCGTCGCGGTCGAAGGACAGCCGATCCGCGCGGATCTCGGCGAGCTGACGCGCAGCGCGGAGGCGGCCGAGATGCAGAGCCGGATCGGCCCGGGTCATGATCAGGACGGACGCGGCCGGCGGCAGGTGCTCGATCAAGAAGTCGACCTGCTCGTGACAGGCGCGGGCCCGGATGAAGTGGTAGTCGTCCAGCGCCAGCATGACGGCCGACGGCGCCTCGGCCAGCGCGTTGAGGATCTCCGGCAGCAGACCGTTCGTGATGTCGGCTCGATGACTGGCGACCAGACTCGCCGCCCCGTCGTCGAACGCGCAGCCGGCTCGCTCCAGGGCTGTGGCGATGTGGGTCCACAATCTGACCGGGTCGTTGTCCGCGGCGTCGAGTGCCACCCAGGCCAGACTTCGCCCGGTCATCCGATCGAGCCACTGCGCGACGAGGGTGGTCTTGCCGTACCCGGCCGGGGCCGCGATCAGGGTCAGCGGACATTCGATGACGGAGCGCTCGAGGGCCAGCAGAAGACGATCACGATAAACCCACTTCGACCGGAGGGTGGGGGGATGGAGCTTCGCCTCGAGGAACGCGTCGACGCGCGGCGGTACGGGCTCACGCAGACTGCCGATGGGCCCCTTCATGACAGTCTCCGTAGTCACTTTCCCGCCCGAACGTCGATCGACCTCCACCATAAGGCGCGGAGCCTTATGCTCGCACCATGTCCCTGCCGAGAGCCGGCAAGTCGGCGGGCGAAAAAGAAGCCTCACGACGCGCGATCACCGCAGCATGTGTCGGAAACGCTGCGGAGTGGTACGACTTTGCCATATATGGCGCATTGGCAACGGTCATCGGAGTGGTTTTTTTCCCGGCCGGGAATCCGGCGACCGCCCTGTCGGCCGCCTTCGCCGCGTACGCCACCGCCCTGCTCGTACGACCGCTCGGTGCCCTCGTGTTCGGCCGGATGGGAGACCGTCTTGGGCGGCGCCGAGTCCTGATCGTGGTGATCTTCCTCATGGCCGGCGCGACCTCTCTGGTCGCGTTCCTGCCGGGCTACGCCACGATCGGTCTACTCGCCCCGAGCGCCCTCCTGCTGCTCCGCGCCGTGCAGGGCCTGGCCGCCGGCGGAGAACTCGGCGTGGCGGCGGTCTTCATCCTGGAGCATGCCGCCGAATCGGGCCGGGGTCGGGTGGGCGCCTGGCACACGGCGACGATGGGAGGCGGCATCGGTTGTGGCATGGCCGTGGTGGCCGTGCTCAATCATCTCTTCGCAGGCTCAGGACAGAACACCGGCTGGTGGCGGATCGCGTTCCTGATCGCCATCCCTCTCGGCCTGGTCGGGCTGCTCCTGCGGCGGCGGATCACTGACACCACCCAGTTCGTGTCTCTTCGGACGGGCTCCGGGCTCATCGATCGTCCGGTTCAGGAACTCTGGCGGCAACACCGGGTCGCCCTGCTGCGTGGTTTCTGCCTGCTGGCGGCCGGTTCACTCGCCTTCAACACCTTCTTCATCTTCATGCCCAACAACCTGATCGCTCGCCACGGGGCGGGGCTCACCCCGACGCTGCTCGTCACCGCACTGAGTCTTGGGCTCGCCGCGCTCGCCGCCCTGGGTTTGGGCCGACTGTCCGATCGCGTCGGTCGCCGACCCGTGGTGATCGGGGCGGCGGCCGCGCTCGCGGTGCTGGCCCCGCCGCTGTCTGTCATGGCGACCCAGGGATCGGTGCTCGGTCTCTTCGTCGCCGAGGCCTTCATCGCTTTGGCGGTGGGCGGGGTGCTCTCGATCGCTATGGTCGGCGAGCTCTTTCCCGCGCCGGTGCGCTCGACCGGGTTGGCGCTGTCGGCCGGGCTGGCGACCGCGTTGATCGGCGGTACCGCTCCCTGGGTGGACCAGCTGCTCGTCACCACCGTCGGCGCCGGGACGGTCCCTGGCCTCTACGTGGCGCTGGTGGCTCTCGTGGCCCTCGCCGCCCTCCGTCGTTGGCCCGAGACCGCGTTCAAGGCCCTGGACTGAGCTCATCCTCGGGTCCGTCGAACTCTCGCCGCACATCCAGGAGCACCAGACCTTCATGGCGCAGGGCCAGCAGCAGCCCGTGCAGCGCGGCGGCGTCGGTCAGATCGGCCCGCAGGGTGGTGTCGAGGGTCTCACCCTCTGAGGTGACGCCCTCGAAGTTCTCGAGCACCTCGTTCGGCACGTGACCCTCGACCCGGATCTCGTACGTCACCCGCGCCATCTGGACTCTTTCGCTCGACCGTCGTTGCTGAGCACTCTGATCCGCTCCGACCCTGAGGGCTTCACCCACAGCGGGTGACGCATTGCCCGGGCCGAGGTCCGACAGTGGGGTTGACAGCTTTACCCAGCACACCGAGGAGGTCCATCCACCGTGACTACCGACCTGGCTGAAACCGGCCCCATCGACTACCTGGTCGTCGAGTTTCCCGGCAACAAGATGACCGGCGAGGGTCTACCTCTTCTGGTCGAGCTCGTCGACGCCGGCATCATCCGCATTCTCGATCTGCTCTTCGTCACCCGGGAGCTCGACGGATCGGTCAAGGCGATCGACATCTCCGACTTCGACGGCGACGGAACGCTCGATCTCGCCGTCTTCGAGGGGGCGTCCTCCGGGCTGCTCGCCGAGGACGACATCGACGATGCGACGTCGGTCATCGAGCCGGGCAGCTCCGCCGGAATCCTGATCTACGAAAACGTCTGGGCCGGACCGTTCGCGGCCGCGCTCCGTCGCGGTGGAGCACAACTCGTGGCCAGCGGGCGGATACCCGTCCAAGCCATCCTCGCCTCACTCGAGGCCGCCGAGGCCGCCGAGGCCGCCGAGGCCGCCGAGGCCTCTGAAACCAGCAACGCCTGAGCCTGACCCCACCCACCCGACAGAAGAGGAACTCTCCATGCCCGGTCTGCTTCGAGGAGTCGCCCGCACTGCGGTCGTCGCCGGAACCGCCACCGCCGTATCCAACCGCGTTTCCCGCCGTCAGGCGGGACGATGGGCCGCCCAGGAAGAGCAGGCCGCGCCTCCGCCACCCGCGTACGCCCCGCCTCCTCAGCCGGCCTACGCCGAACCGGCACCCGCCGAACCGGAGGAGACGATGGACGACAAGATCGCCCAGCTCAAGGAGTTGGCCGGCCTGCGAGACGCCGGTGTCCTGACCGACGCCGAGTTCGAGGCGCAGAAGGGCAAGATCCTCTACGCCTGAGGGTCACCAATCGCCGGTAGGGGCCCGATGTCGTTTGCCGCCATGTGACGGCTGACGCAGCAGAAATCTTGCCCCGCCGCTGCGCCGTCCGCCAGGTGGCGGAAAACGACACGCGCCCGTACGCGATCGCCGCCGGTAGGGCGCCCGATGACGTTTGCCGCCATGTGACGGCTGACGCAGCAGAAATCTTGCCCCGCCGCTGCGCCGTCCGCCAGGTGGCGGAAAACGACACGCGCCCGTACGCGATCGCCGCCGCGTGCCGATCACGGGGCAACGCTCAGGACCCCCGCGAGACCAGCCGGCGTACGTTCGGTTCGGGGTGATCGGTCGCCGGCTGGTCGCGACGGCTCCGCCCGTAGCGGCCGGCCAACGGCTTGGCGCTCAGGCCGTGGGCGAGGACACTCAACAGCACGGTCAGCCCGATGGTGCCGACGACGACGTCGACCGGGCCCGGCACCTCGTGCAGGTCCTCCAACGCGATGAGTGCGAACACCACGGAGGCGAGCCCGCGCGGTCCGAACCACCCGACGAACGCCGTGGTCACGACATCCATGCCCGAGCCCAGCAGACACAGGGCCACCGGCACCATGCGGATGACCGTCAGGCTGAGCACGGCGTATCCGACGACCGGCCAGGACAGGCTCGTGGCCAGCGTCGGCACCGCCAGCGCACCGAAGATCAGCCAGGCGACCATCGAGGCGAGGCCACAGGTCTGCTCGACGTAGTAGACCTGCCTCTCACCGCCCCGTCCGGCGGTGGCTCCGAAGGCGATCCCACCGACGAAGGCGGCGACGAAGCCGTTCGCTCCGACGGCGACGGACACCAGGTAGGCCAGCAGGGCCAGCGCCAGCAGCGCCGGGCCGGTGAACTCCTCCGCGCTCCAGCCCCGTCTCCGGGTCCCGCGCAGCACGAGACCTCCGCCGGCGCCGAGCACGATGCCCAGTACGGCGCCCGTCAGAAGACCGAGGAGGGCCCCGCCGGGTGTGGAGTGGCCGGCCACACCGGCTTCGGCCGTGATGCCGGCCAGGGCCACCATCACCACCGGCGTGGCGATGCCGTCGTTCAGACCGCTCTCGACGTTGAGGCTCTGCCGGATCCGCTTCGGCACCCGTCCGTCCGACATCACCGCGGACCCGAGGGCCGCGTCGGTCGGGGCCAGCGCGGCTCCGATCAGCAGCGCGTACCACGGGCTGAGGCCCAACATCCCCGACGCCGCCAGCGCTCCCAGCGCCATAGTCAACGGCAGCCCAAGGGCCAGCAGACGAACGTAACGACTCAGATCGGCCCGGAGATCGGCCGGCCTGACCCGGCTGGCGTCGGCGAACAGCACCCAGACCAGCGTCACCTCGGCGACCAGCTTGATCAGGTGGGGGTCCGCATCGAGGTCGAGCAGCTGGAGGCCCTGGGAAAGGAAAAGCCCCATCGCTACGAAGAAGATCGGCGTCGAGATCACCGCCAGCCGCGTCGAGACGGCGGCCCAACCGACGATCGAGGCCAGGATCACGCACAGCGCAGCGAGCTCCATAACCGTCTCTCAGTGGCCGCGGAGCTGTTCAGGGGCCATTCCGACCTCCGGGCCGCGCGATTTACGGGTGCCCAACCAGTCTGGTGGGGTTGTGCCCGCCTGACCTCACCCGGCTCGGGTGAGGCCGAGAGGCACCCGGCAAGGTGATCGTGTGACGTGACCAAACGGCTGGATCGCCCCGCGGTCGCCCGCGCCGCCGTGGTCCTGGTCGCGCTGGCGGCCGGGGTCCTGGTGATCGCCGGTCTGCGCGCCGGCGCCGGAACGATCGGCCCCGTGTTCCTCGCCCTGGTGCTCACCATCGCGGTGCATCCGGCCCACACGTGGGCCCGCCGCCACGGCTGGCCGGCCTGGGCCGCGGTCCTCCTCTGTCTGGCGCTGGTCTACCTGCTGCTGTTCGGCCTCAGCTTCGCGATCATCGCGGCTCTGGGCCAGCTCGCCACCTTGCTGCCAACGTACGCGGCTGAGGCGCAGGCCCAGCTGGCTCAGCTGACGGCGCAACTCGAGCGGTTCGGGGTCGGCACCACCGCCCAGGAGACGATCGCCGGTGCCTTCGACATCGGCGCACTCACCGACCTCGTCCTCGACCTGCTGGGCAGTGTGGCCGCGCTGTCGTCGAGTCTCATCCTGGTGGTCACCCTGCTGCTGTTCATGGCCATCGACGCCACCATGTTTCCCACGCTGCTCGAGATGGCGCGGCGGCTGCACAGCGACATGGCCGATGCGTTGACCTCGTTCGCCAGCGGCACCAGGCGGTACCTCCTGGTGTCCACCGCCTTCGGCCTGATCGTCGCCGTGATCGACACGGTGATCTTGTGGCTCGCCGGGGTTCCGGCCCCGGTGACCTGGGGCATCCTCGCGTTCATCACCAACTACATCCCGAATGTGGGCTTCGTGATCGGGCTCGTCCCGCCCGCGATCCTGGCTCTCCTCGAAGGTGGTCCGGCATTGATGTTGCTGGTGATCGCCCTGTACTGCGTCGTGAATTTCGTCATCCAGTCGATCATCCAGCCCAAGATCGTCGGTGACTCCGTCGGATTGTCCGGAACCGTCACGATGTTCTCGCTGGTCTTCTGGGCCACCGTGCTCGGTGCGCTCGGCGCGCTGCTCGCCATCCCGCTGACGCTGCTGGTCAAGGCCCTGCTGGTCGAGGCCGACCCGCACGCTCGCTGGCTGCTTCCCCTACTCGCCGGCAAACCCACCCTGCCGGCCGAGAGTCCTGACCCAGTCCCTCACGAGCCTTCGGCGCCGCGGTCCGGCTCGGCCCCGGACTGAACCAGCCGTCCACCCCGAGAAAGGCTGCGTACGTCGACTCGCCGGTGCCGGGGGTGGCCCGGAACAGCTGCACCGAAGGGGACCCGCCGGGCATCCCTGCCTCTCCCAGCGCTCGGCATCGGGGCGACCAGGGCGATGACGGAGCCGAACAGACCCAACTTCATCCGGGCGAGCACGACTGGCAGGGCGAGAGCGCCGAGGCCGCGGCAAGGCCGCCAGCTCGATCAGGTGCCTGACATACCTGTGGGTCAAGCCTCCGGCAGCGTCGCCTTGACCAAGGCCATCGATGCGTGCCGCGAGCCCTCGGAGATCGGAGACGAATCTGGCGTACAAGCCGTGCACCGGGTTGACCCCGGCCAGGACACTGGCCGCCCATGCCGTCGGGAACACTACTGATCGCGCGCCCCCGGCAGGCCGGCAGCAAATCGGACTTCAAGTCCGCTCGGCGCGGTCGTAGTCACTGCAGCCGGCGACGCACATTCGCCTTGAGCTCACGCGGTTCGGGCAGCACTGGCTTCAGTCCGTCCGACGTTGCGGCCGGAAGGAGGCGATCAGGATCAGGGCGCTGATCATGCACACCCAGGCCGGGAACACCAAGGACACCCACACGGTGAGCGACGTCACGAGAAGCAGCGCCAGCGCCACGAGATAGGTGACGAGGACGACCCAACGAGGCATGATGCCGGTCCGCAACCAAATGGTCGCGAGTGAGATCATGAACACGCCGGCCATCCGCAGCGCGTAGACGTTGCTGATCTGGAACATGACCTCACGCCCGAACCGCACGATCTTTTCGTCGATGGGATCGAACGTGCCGCCGGCGGCGACGAGAATGCCGCCCGCGAAGGCCATGGCCACGAACAGCATCGCGAGGAAGAGCAGGGCGCTGCCGAACATCACGGAGGCGAAGAACCGGTCCTCCAACTCCCCCAGTCGATCCCGAATCACGCCGACGAACCACAGAAAGGCGATTCCGGCGAACGGCATCACCGTGATGGCGAGGGTCAGCTGGTTGGCCGCCTGGCGGACCCCTCCGGCACCCGCCGCCGGGTCGCTGGGCAACGCCGTACGGACGAGGAACAGGACCGTCGCGAACAGGAGGGCGAAGAGCAAGCCCGCTACGGCGGCGGCCCGGGGCGTGGTGAGTCGGCGGCCCACGCGAGCCTCGGGCGGCCTCTTCCGGCCTGCGCGGTCCATGCCCGTGCCCTCGGCCCTCACCCCTTCACTGCTGCGCCATGATCCGGGCGATCTCGGCCTCCTCGTCCTTGATCAGGTCTCCGGAGACGTCGAAGGTGACCGAGTGGATGGTGCCGGTGAACTCGAACGGGGGCTCGTAGCCGTCGGCGGCCGGGGCGCCGAAGTCGTATCCGCAGCTGAGCCCCTCCAGCTCGAACAACAGCGGGGTCGTGTGCGGGAACTCCGTGTTGCCGACGAGGGTGCCGTCCACGTAGAGCTGTCCCCGGCCCGGCGCGCCCTTGCCGACCCGGATGTCCGGCGCACCGGTCGGCTCGAACTCGTAGCGCAGCGTGTGGCGACCCTCGGGGACCGGGTCGGAGGTCTCGACCACGAACTCGTCGCGTCCGCAGTAGTTGTAGGCGTATCGCAGCCGCCCATCCTCCAGGTGCAGGCTGAATCCACCGGCGTCACCGCCTTGGGCGACCAGCACGCCCTGCGCGCCACCGGCGGGGATCTCCACGTCGGCCTCGACCGAGTACGGGCGGTTGTAGGTCGGCGGTGCGGCAAAGGCCGGCACCACGGAAGCGTTCGGGTAGTAGACGTAGCGACTGCGGGCCTTCGAGGTCTGCGGCCGCTCGGCCGCGAGTCGCGGTTGCAGCGAACCGTCCAGCGGCAGGACCTTGTACTTCTCGGCCTCGGACCACCAGAGCGTGATGAGTTCGCGCAGCCGGTCGGGATGCTCCGCCGCGACGTCGTGCGACTCGGTGGGATCGTCGACGATGTGGTAGAGCTCCCAGCCTTCGGAGTCGAGTTGATCGAGCACCGCCGGCGTGATGGTGTCACCGAGCTTGCGCCCCAGACCGGCCGATTCGGCGAAGCTGGGTCCCGGCCAGGGACAGACCGCTCGCCAGCCGTCGTGGTCGATCGAACGATGGCCGAACATCTCGAAGTACTGCGTGGTGTGGCGAGTCGGCGCGTCCGGGGCGTCGAAGGTGTGCACGAAGCTGACCCCCTCGACGGCCGACTGCGGAACGCCGCGGAGCGTCTCGGGTGCGGCTGCGCCGATGGCCTCGAGGACGGTGGGAACCATGTCGATCGCGTGGGCGTACTGGGTGCGGACCTCCCCGCGCGCGGCCATCCCGGCGGGCCAGGACACGACGAACGGGTCGGTCGAGCCGCCTCGATAGGTCTCTCGCTTCCAGCGCCGGAACGGCGTGTTGCCGGCCCAGGTCCAGCCGAAGGGGTAGTGGTTGTACGCCTTCGTACCGCCCAGCTCGTCGATCTTGGCGAGGTTGTCCTCGAAGCTCTCCGGGACCATGTTGAAGAACAGCATCTCGTTGAACGAGCCGCTGACGCCGCCCTCGGCCGAGGCGCCGTTGTCGGAGATGATCATGATGATGGTGTTGTCGAGCTCGCCGATGCGCTCGAGCATGTCCAGTATCCGGCCGAAGTGGTGGTCGGCGTGGGACAGGAAGCCGGCGTAGACCTCCATCATCCGGGCGTAGAGACGCCGCTCGTCGGCGTTGAGGGAATCCCACTCGGGAACGTCAGGGTCGTGGCGGGACAACTCCGCGTCCGCTGCGACCAGTCCGATCTCCTTCTGGCGTGCGAAGACCGTTTCCCGGTAGGCGTCCCAGCCCATGTCGAAGGCGCCCGCGTATCGGTCGGCCCAGTCCTTCGGCACGTGGTGGGGAGCGTGTGCGGCACCGGTCGCGTAGTACATGAAGAACGGCTTCTCCGGCGCGTTCACGTGGGCATCCGTGATGAGCTTGATCGCCTGGTCGGCGAGATCCTCGCTCAGGTGGTAGCCGTCCTCGGGCAGGGACGGCTGAGGGACCGACCCGTTGTCCTGGGTCAGATCCGGATACCACTGGTTGGTCTCGCCACCCAGGAAGCCGTAGAACCGCTCGAAGCCGCGGCCCAGCGGCCAGCGATGGAAGGGTCCGGCCGGGGTGTTGTCCTCGGACGGGGACAGATGCCACTTGCCGAGGCAGAACGTGTTGTAGCCCTGCTCGACCAACATCTCGGACACCATCCCGTTCTCGAACGGCATCCGGCCGTCGTAACCGGGATAGCCGGTCGCGAGCTCCATGATGCAGGCCACGCCGTTGGAGTGGTGGTTGCGACCCGTGAGGATGCTCGAGCGGGTCGGGGAGCACAGGGCGGTGGTGTGCATGTTGGCGTACCGCAGGCCCTGGGCCGCCACCCGATCGATGTTCGGCGTCTCCACCAGACCACCGAAGCAGGACAGCTGGCCGTAGCCGACGTCGTCGAGGACGAAGAACAAGACGTTCGGTGCCCCGTCGGGCGCGCGTCGAGGGGCGGGCCAAGCCGGCTCCGACTCCTCGACGGTCCGTCCCACCACACCGGGGAACGGCGAGCCTTGCTCGTACTCGGTCACGGGCATCGGAGGTGCTCCTTTGGGTCGACTGATCGCGCTGCGGTCACCACCCTGCTGCCGGTCGGGTCGCCGAAGGCTCACCCGGGCCGGGTGGTTCCCGCGGGAGCGTCCGTGGCTACCGTGACGGAGGACCAACCAGGTGAGAAGGGACGAGGCCCATGTTGGCTGTTGATACCCACGACTGGTGGTGCCGATGATCACCACGCTGCTCGCTGCACTGGCCGTCTTCTTGATCAATCTCATCGCTCTGGGCCTGGTGCCCGAGCGGCGTCGTCCATCCTCAGCGATGGCTTGGCTGCTGCTGATCCTGTTCCTACCGGTGTTCGGAATCTTGTTGTTCTTGTTGATCGGCAGTCCGTACGTTCCGCGGAAGCGCCGCGAGGAGCAGCAGACGGCGGGCGCACTGATCCAAAGCGGCCTGGCCGCGATCCCCGCGCTGCCACCCGCACCGGATCGGCCGGGCTGGCTGGACCCGGTCATGGTCTTGAACCGGCACCTGGCGTGGCTCCCGGCCAGCCAGAACAACACGGCCGAGCTGTTCCCCAACTACGAGGAGTCGATCCAGGCGAAAGCGGACCTGGTCCGCACCGCGGAACGCTTCGTCCATGTCGAGTACTTCATGATGTGCCGCGACAGCACCACCGAAGTCTTCTTCCAGGCGCTGTTGGAGGTCGCGGCGCGCGGCGTGAAGGTGCGGGTCCTCTACGACCACGTCTCCACCGTCGGCCTTCCCGGGCACAAGGAGTTGCTGGCCACCTTCGACCAGGCGGGCATCGAATCGCGCCCCATGCTGCCGATCCGGCCGCTGAAGGGGGAGTTCCGCCGGCCGGATCTGCGGAACCACCGCAAGATCGTCGTGGTCGACGGGCGCACCGGGTTCGTCGGCTCGCAGAACATGATCGACTCCAGTTATCACAACAAGAAGCACGAAGCCGCGGGCCGCAAGTGGCGCGAGCTCACCACCAAGGTCCATGGCCCTGTCGTGCAGTCGATGAATCTCGTCTTCGCCTCCGACTGGTACATCGAAACCAAGGAAATCCTGCGCGACTACGTCCAGCCCGAGCCGTTCCCCGACGGTCTCGGTGACCTGACCTGTCAGATCGTGCCGAGTGGTCCCGGCTTCCCGGACGAGAACAACCTCCGCCTCTTCAACACGCTGATCTACGGGGCGCAGGAGCGGCTGTCGATCACCAGCCCCTACTTCGTCCCGGACGACTCGCTCCTCTACGCCATCACCACCGCTGCCCAGCGCGGGGTGGCCGTCGAGCTGTTCGTCAGCGAACAAGGCGAACAGTTCATGGTGAGCCACGCCCAGAACTCCTACTACCGGTTCCTGCTCGAGGCCGGCGTCCGGATCTTCCGGTACCCCTACCCGTACGTCCTGCACGCCAAGCACTTCTCCATCGACGACCACACCGCCGTGATCGGCTCTTCCAACATGGACATCAGATCGTTCAACCTCGACTTCGAGGTGGTGATGATGTGCACCGGTCCCTCGTTCGTGGCCCGGATGCGCGAAGTCGAGGACATGTATCGCTCCCTGTCGCGCGAGCTGACGCTCGAGGAATGGCTGAAGCGCCCCCTGACCAAACGGTGGGTCGACAACGTGATGCGGTTGACCTCCGCCGTCCAGTGAGCAACGTGCAGCAAGAAGCGCCGGGTGAATCGGGGCAGCGCATGACCCGACCGGCTCACCTGCTTCAGGTGAGGGCAACTCGCCAAGTCCGAGAGAGCGTGGGTACCACCCTGGGCGAAGGGACCTTGGAAGGACCGGGTCGGTTCACCGGCAAGATCAACTGGGTCCAGATCGATCTCGGCAAGGACGACAACGACCACGTCATCGACCCGGAGGAACGGCTACG
Source organism: uncultured Actinomycetota bacterium (assembly GCA_963789345.1). Classification (GTDB taxonomy): domain Bacteria; phylum Actinomycetota; class Actinomycetes; order Propionibacteriales; family Propionibacteriaceae; genus Microlunatus. Next base: position 244,502 of record CAWBKR010000011.1, read on the forward strand.
GGTCGCCATGTCGCGGCAGTAGCCGGATCCACCAACCGAAAGGAGACAATCATGTCGCAGACCGCGAGCGAGGCACCGCGCCTCTCCGACGCCCAACTGGCCGAGATGCTGGCTCTGACCAAGGGCGCCGACTCGGTCGAGCTGAAGCTGACGGTGCCGGACGCCGAGCGCCGGGCGACCATCAGCGCGCTGGGAATCGACGCCCTGGACGCGCAGATCCGGCAGGTGTTCTTCTTCGACACTCCCGATCTGGTGTGCGACGCGCAGGGTGTCGTGGTGCGGGCCCGGCGGGTCCAGGGCCGGGGCGACGACTCGGTGATCAAGTTGCGGCCGGTCGTACCGGACCAGCTGTCGGCCGAGCTCCGGCGCTCCCCGAACCTGGTGGTCGAGGTCGACGCCATGCCCGGAGGGTTCGTCTGCTCGGCGTCGATGAAGGGGGCACTCGGCACCACCGACGTCAAGGAGGTGGCGGCCGGCGGCCGGAAGATCCGCAAGCTGTACTCGAAGGAACAGCGGTCGTTCTTCGACGCGCACGCGCCGAGTGGCATAGGTCTCGACGACCTGGCGATCCTCGGTCCGATCACCGTGCTCAAGGCGAAGTTCGCACCGGCTGGCTGGAGCCGCCGGCCGTTCGTCGCCGAGCTCTGGTTCTACCCGGACGGTTCCCGCATTCTCGAGCTGTCCACCAAGTGCGCGCCGGCCGAGGGCTTCCAGGTTGCCGCCGAGGCCAAGGCCTTCCTGGCCGGCCGAGGAGTCGACCTGTCCGGAGACCAACAGACCAAGACCAAAACGGCCCTGGAGTTCTTCGCCGACGAGCTGGCGGACGACCACGCCGGCTAACTCCGCTCCGAGGCTGAGTTTTCCGACCACGGTCGACTTCCGGCCGCGGTCAGGCCCGGAGCCAACGTTTTCCGACCACGGTCGACTTCCGGCCCCGCGGTCAGGCCCGGAGCCAACGTTTTCCGACCACGGTCGACTTCCGGCCCGCGGTCAGGCCCGGAGCCAACGTTTTTCCGACCACGGTCGACTTTCGATCAGCCAGCAGCCCGCGCGATCCGGGATTCCGATCGACTGGCTCAGTGACCCACGGCGAACTTGAGGGCGATGATGATCACTCCCAAAACGACGTTCAGAAGCATCGTCTTCGCCAGGTCCCCCCGGGTGAGCCCCGCGCTGCGGGCGGCGGCGTACCCCCAGATCTGCTGCTCGGCAATCGCCACACCCAACGCGAGCCAAGCGCCGTCGGTGGGAGTCACGCGAGGCAGGAATGCGGCCACCAGCGCGGCGGCGGCCGGGGGCAGGCTGGCCAACGCCACCGGCCACTCGTGACGAAGGCTGGTGAGGATCGAGTCGAGATGCCAGCCGCCGTGCTTGCCGGCCACGGTCGCCGCGTAGATGTGCGCGAGCCAGAACACCAGACCGCTCACGACCAACAACAGCGCCAACGCCCCCGGCGATCGGAGATCCCCCGCGCTCGCTACGACCGTGGCCGCGAGAATCGACCCGTACACCGCCGAGGTGTAGTCGCGGCCCTCGACCACCGCTGACGAGACCGGCGACGGTCCTGGTGTGCTCGTCATGGAGCTACTCTGGCGGCCCCGGCAGGGGATCGGCGTCACCCGCTCGGGGTGACATCTGGGTGACGGACCGTCGTACTCACCTGTACGGGGTGAGGTCCGTTCGGCTCCGGCTCGGTAGCGTCGCGAGGCAGAGCACTATTCGTCGTAGGGGTGAACACGATGTCGCCGAAGACGACCGCGACTCGACGCGCACGGCGTCCGGTCTCGAGTTTGGCCGAGCGTTGGACGCGGGTCGATGGCATCAACATCTTCTTCCGGGAATCGCCCGCCCCACCGGATGCTCCGGTGATGGTGCACGTGCACGGCTTCGGCCTGTCCGGCCGCTACCTGCTGCCGACGGCCGAGCTGCTGCGCGACGAGTTCCACACTCTCGTTCCTGATCTGCCGGGCTTCGGGCGGAGCGGCCGGGCGGCCAAACCGCTCGATGTGCCCGACCTGGCCCACGCAACGGCGCGCTTCCTGGACGACCGGGGCATCGAGTCGGCGACGCTGATCGGCAACTCGCTGGGCTGCGCCGTCATCTGCGAATTCGCGCACGCCTATCCGGAACGGCTCGAGCGCGCGATCTTGGTCTCTCCAGCCGGCGGCTTGCAGAACCGGCCCCTGGCCCGCGCGATGAGACAGCTCACCCACGACGGGATCCGTGAACCCTTGAGGATGTGGGGGGTCGCCATTCCCGACTATTTGCGCTTCGGCATCCCGAGCACGATGCGGCTGTTCCGGGCCCTCACCCGGTTCCCGGCTCTGGAGCGCCTGCTCGCTGTGAACGTGCCGACCCTCACGGTGCTCGGCACCCGCGACCCCTTGATGCCGCCGCCCGCTCGGGTGCGAGAGATCGCCGAACAGACCGAGAACCACGTGCTGCTGGTCGTGATCGATGGGGCGGCGCACGCGATCAACTTCACCCACCCCGGCGAGTTGGCGAACGTGATCCGGCTGTTCATGGCCGATCAGCCGATCGTCGACGATCCGGACTCCCCCGGGCGCGCGCGGACCTATGAGCTCCATCGCGGCGTGCACATGCCGGCACCGAAGACCGACAACGCCACGCGATCAGGAGACAGCCCTGTCCCCGAGTGACGCCGACAGCCTGGCCGCACGTCTGCTCGGCGAGCTGCGGACCAAGCTCGGCGGACTGCAGATCGCCCACGCGCGCCGCGTCGCCGACGCGGTGCGCGACGAGGGTGGTGACGACGCGACGTACGCCGCGGCCCTGCTGCACGACGTCGTCGAGAAGGGCGGCATCACCAGCGCGGAGCTGCTGTCCGAAACCGGTGACGCTGAGGTCGTGCGGCTGGTCGGGTTGCTCACGCGAGAGGCCGGCCAGACGTACCAGACCTACCTCGTCCGCTGCTGTGCGGATCCGCGTGCGGTCGTGATCAAGCGCGCCGATCTGGTCGACAAGTTCGACCCGGACGACACCACCGTCTCCGCGGTCAAGGCGGAGAAGATCCGGCGCAAGGCCGAGCAGCGCCTGGCCAGGCTGGACTCGCTGGCTGGCTGAGCCGGCTACTGGATAGCGACCGCGACCCGGTACCGCTCCTCGGCGGAGATCAGATGGTCGGCGTCCTCGGCGTCCGCACCGAGGTCGATCTGGACCCACCGCACCCGACCCGTGAACGTGCTGGTCTCGGAGTCGTAGTCGTCGCTGACCGGCGTCGCCGAGTCCGCTCCGATGTCGGTGGTCTCGTCGGCGGAGAAGATCATCGGCTGCGTCGCCTCGACCCGGCCTTCGCCGACCGCAGAGCCGTCGACGTAGAGAGTCGCCGTGCCGCCCTTCCCGAGACCACCGCCGTCGTACGCGAATTCCATCCGCACCTGGTGATCACCCGGCTTCAGTGCGGCGTCTCCGTACACGGTGAAGTGCTCGACGCCGAGCAGGTTGTAGCAGTACGCCGGCCGGCCCTCGTGGGCGTAGAGCACCCAGCCGCCGAAGCGCCCACCCTGGGCGATGATGACCCCGGCCGCGCCCGCGGCGGGGACCGTGAGGTCGGCGGTGATGGCGTGTGACTTGTTCTTGAGGTTGATCACACTGTTCTCCGAGAGCCGCCCCATCCCGCCGAACAGCATCTGGGTGTTGCCCTTGACGAGTTGGGGGCGACCGGCGAGGTCGGAATTGAAGCGCTCGTAACGGCGGTCGTCCAGCGGGAAGACGTTGTACTTGGCGGCTTCGAGGAGGAACAGCCGTTGCAGATCGCGTAGCCGCTCGGGCTGCTCCGCGGCCAGGTTCTTGGCCTGGGTCCAGTCGTCGGGCGCGTAGAGCTCCCAGACGTCGTCGTCGAGAGCCGGCAGCACCTGGTTCTCGGCCCAGGGCGTCGAATGGCGGGTGACGCAGGTCCAGCCCTGGTGGTAGATGCCGCGGTTGACGAACACCTCGAAGTACTGGGTCTGGTGGCGCTCGGCCGCGCCGGCGTCGTTGAACGAGTACCGCATGCTCACGCCCTCGTACGGCGCCTGCTGGATTCCGTGGACGAACATCGGCTCGGGCAGCTGCGCGACTTCCAGGACGGTGGGCGCGACGTCGATGACGTGCGCGAACTGGTTCCGCACCTCGCCCTTGGCGGCGATCCCCGAGGGCCAGTGCACGATCGTCCCGTTGCGGGTGCCGCCCCAGTGGGACGCAACCTGCTTGGTCCACTGGTACGGCGTGTTCATGGCGTGCGCCCAGCCGACGGCGTAGTGGTTGTTGGCGTTGGGCCCGCCGAACTCGTCGATCCGGCTCGTCAGGAACTCGACGGTCTCCAGGTGGCCGGCCCCGTTCAACGGGATCCCCTCGCTGAACGTGCCGTTGAGCGTGCCCTCGGCGGAGGCGCCGTTGTCGCCGATGATCACGTAGACCAGCGTGTCGTCCAGGATCTCCATGCCGGCCAGCGAATCGATCAGCCGGCCGAGATGGTGGTCGGTGTGCTCCAGGAATCCGGCGTAGATCTCCATCTGCCGGGTCAGCACCGGCTTCAGTCCGTCGTCCATGTCATCCCAAGCGGGGATCTCCGCCGGCCGAACGGTCAACTCGGCGTCGGCCGGGATGACCCCGACCCGCCGTTGGCGCTCGACCGTCTCCTCACGGAGCGCATCCCAGCCGGCGTCGAACCGGCCGGCGTAACGGTCGGCCCATTCCTTGGGTACGTGATGCGGCGCGTGGGTGGCGCCGGGGGCGAAGTAGGCGAAGAACGGCTTGTCCGGCATCAGCGACTTCTGCTGGCCGATCCACTCGATCGCCCGGTCGGCGAGATCCTCGGTGAAGTGGTAGTCGTGGTCGACGGGTTGTTCGGGCTCGACCGGCACCGTGTCGCGGTAGATCGCCGGCGCCCACTGGTTCGTTTCGGCCCCGATGAAGCCGTAGAAGTGTTCGAACCCACCGCCGCCGGTCGGCCAGGCGTCGAACGGACCCATCGGGCTGCTCTGCCAGACCGGCACCTCGTGGCACTTGCCGAACTGAGCCGTTGAGTAGCCGTTGAGCTTGAGCGTCTCCGCCAGCGGTGCCTTGCTCTTCGGCCGGATCGAGCTGTAGCCGGGCGCCGACGTGGCGATCTCGGTGATCCCGCCCATGCCGACCGAGTGGTGGTTGCGACCCGTCAACAACGCCTGCCGGGTCGGTGAACACAGCGCTGTGGTGTGGAACCGGGTGTAGCGGAGTCCGTTCGCGGCCAGCCGCTCGAAGGTCGGGGTGTTCACCGGGCCGCCGAACGCCGACGAGGAGCCGAAGCCCGCGTCGTCGAGCAGGATGACCAAGACGTTCGGGGCTCCTGCCGGCGGCCGAAGCGGTGTGATCGGCGGGAAGGCGGTGTCCGGGTCCTTGGCGTCGTAGGTCGTCAGGCCGACGTGGGCGGTGTCCGGGATCGGCAGGACGTGCCGCCCCATCGCTTGATCACTCATCGATGCATCGTCCGGCCCGCCGACCTCGATCGGCTCACCCATGAGGGGTGACGAGCGCACCCTCGGTGCTCAGGCCGACTCACGTACGACGACCTGGTGGATGTCGGAGCCCGGTCCCTGCGGTTGCCGGTTACCGGTCAGCCCGGCCGCGATACTGCGCGCCGCGTGACGGGTGAGGGCAGCCATGTCGGTGGCGACCGTGGTGAGCGGCGGCTCGGCCAGGGCCGCGAGCGGGATGTCGTCGACACCGATGACAGCGAGGTCATCAGGCACCGACAGACCCGATCGGCGGGCACCCGCGAGCACGGCGAGCGCTGCCTCGTCGTTGTAGGCGCAGACTCCCGTGATGGCCGGGTCCGTTGCACGCCAGGCTCGTACGGCTTCGGTGGCGGACCCGACGTCCAGGCCGACGGTGCGGACGCTTGGTTCGTCCAGTCCGAGGTCCGCGCACGCGAGCCGCACGCCCGTGAGGCGGGGTTCGGCGAAGGGGCGGACTCGAGGGTCGTCTGGATAGGCGTAGCCGAGGTGGCGATGGCCGGTGGCCGCCAGGTGCTCGGCCTGGAGCCGTCCGGTCCGCTGTTCCGGGAAGCGCAGAGCCGCCGAACCGCTCTGGTCGACGCCGGAGAGGGCGACCGTGAGCCCGATGCCGGCGTTGCGGATGCTGTCGGCGTCGGCGGTGGACAGGTCCTCGAAAGTGACGATGGCCGCTGGGGTGATCGACTTCCACACCTCGGAAATGGGTCGATCGTGCGGTGAGCGGGGATGGGCGACGAAGGTGAGCCCCTCGGCAGCCAGTGAGGTGGACAGACCCTGGAGCAGGGCGCCAACGTTGCTACCGATCGGCCAGTCAGGCAGCAGGCACAGGACGACGTCGGATCGCCCGCTGCGCAGGGCCCGAGCCGCCGCCGACGGCGTGTAGCCGAGTTCGGCGGCCGCCGCGAGGACGCGAGCGCGGGTGTGCGCGGGGATCACCTGGTGCGGCGTGTTGTTCAGCACGTAGCTGACGGTGGCGCGGGAGAGTCCCGTGGCCCGGGCCACGTCGGCGCTGGTCGCTCGCCGGGTCCGAGTTGAGACCACCGGTCCCGATGTTTCTTCGGGGCTTGACGTATCCACGTCCACCCGATTAATGTACCCTAATCGTGTAACTGACACGCGTAAGTGAGGATGAAGCATTGAGCACCTACGGAGAAGTTCCCCCGACCGGCGACGCCGTTACAGCGCTGGAGGTCAAGGACCCGCGCGAGCACCACTGGTTCATCGAGCCGACCGAGCCGGTCGGGCCCAGATTCACGATCAGCATCGTGGTGGCCCAGTTCGTCTTCTTCGTGGCCCTGCTCGGGCCGGCGATCATCGGTGTCGGCATCAAGGTCCAGTCGATCGTGCCGGACGCCGAGAAGACGACGGCCCTGGCCATCGTCGCCGGCGTCGGGGCGCTGGCCAACGCCCTGCCGCAGACGCTGGCTCCCGCGATCGGGGGCGTGCTGCTGGCGGTGAACAGCGCCACCAACCAGAACTACGACCTCCTGCTGTGGGTCGCTGGCATCGCCAGCGTCCTCGGGGCGATCGTGATCCTGCCGATAAAGAAGGTGCGCTGATGGGCGACTGGGTCGACGCCCGCGTCGACGAGCTGCTCGCGGCGATGACCCTGGACGAGAAAGCGGGTCAGCTCAGCCAGTACTTCTATCTCGGCGCCCCCGACGCAACGGTCGGCGCGTCTCCGCAGAAGGCGGGCGAAGTCGAGGAGGCCCTGGCGCGCGGCGGCGCCGGATCACTGCTCTTCGTCACCGACCCAGCCGAGATCAACCGGCTGCAGCGACTCACCATCCAGGGCAGCCGGCACGGCGTCCCGGCCCTCTTCGGCTTCGACGTCATTCACGGCTGGCGCACCGTCCTCCCGGTGCCGATCGCCATGGCCGCGTCCTGGGACCCCGAGACGATCGAGCGGGGTCAGGCCGTCGCCGCCCGGGAGGCCCGGGCGGCGGGCGTGCACTGGACCTTCGCGCCGATGGTCGACATAGCCCGGGATCCGCGCTGGGGCCGGATCATCGAGGGCGCCGGTGAGGACCCGTACCTCGGCTCGGCGGTCGCCGCGGCCCAGGTGCGGGGCTTCCAGGGCGACTACCTCGGCGCGCCGGAGCACGTCATCGCCGGACCGAAGCACTTCGCCGGCTACGGCGCGGCCCTGGGTGGCCGGGACTACGACGAGGTCAACCTGTCGGACTCCGAGCTGTGGAACGTCTACTTCCCGCCGTTCCAGGCCGCCCTCGCGGCCGGCGCCGGCAACGTGATGACGGCGTACATGGATCTCAACGGCATCCCGGCCTCCGCCAACCGCTGGCTGTTCACCGAGGTGCTGCGCGACCAGTGGGGCTTCGACGGCTTCGTGGTCAGCGACGCGAACGCAGTCCGCAACCTGGTGACCCACGGCTTCGCCGCCGACCTGCCCGACGCCGCAGCCCGTGGGCTGGGCGTCGGCGTCGACCTGGAGATGGCGATGACCGACCCCGCGTACGGTCACCTCGCCGAGGCGGTCGACAGTGGCGCGCTGAGCGTCGATGCGGTCGACGCCTCCGTTCGTCGCATCCTCACGGCCAAGCTGCGGCTCGGGCTGTTCGACGATCCGTACGTCGACGAGGATCGCGCCCGTACGGTCCTGGCCGATCCGGCGCACCGTGAGATCGCCCGGGTCGCCGCGGAACGGTCCGCCGTTCTGCTGCGCAACGAGGGCGATCTGCTGCCGCTGGATCCGGCCGGTCTGGCCTCGATCGCGGTGATCGGACCGCTGGCCGACTCCAAGCGCGACACCGTCGGTCCCTGGGTGTTCGACTTCGATCTCGACGAGACCGTGACCGTGCTGGAGGGCCTCCGCACACGCCTGGGCGAGACCGCCGAGGTGCGGTTCGCGCCGGGAATCCGTCCGGCGCAGCGCCTCTTCCCGTCCATGTTCGACATGTTCCCGGGCAACAGTCCCGAGGATCCGGAGAACTTCGACGACGACGCCGAACTCCAGCGTGCCGTCGAGCTGGCCCGCGACAGCGACCTGTCGGTGGTGGTACTCGGCGAGTGGCAGCACATGATCGGCGAGGCCGCGTCCCGTTCGTCTCTGGAACTTCCCGGACGCCAGCGCGAACTGCTGCAGGCCGTGGTCGCGACGGGCAAGCCGGTCGTACTCCTGGTCATGAACGGGCGGCCGCTCGATCTGCGCTGGGCAGCAGAGCATGTGCCGGCGATCCTCGACGTCTGGTACCCCGGCTCGCAGGGCGGCACGGCGGTGGCGAACCTCCTCCTCGGCGACGTCGCCCCCGGAGGGAAGCTGCCGTTCAGTTGGCCGCGCACCGTCGGACAGGTGCCGATGATCTACGGCCACACCATCTCTCACGAGCCCGAGAACCAGCGGAAGCGCTACTGGGACGAGGAGAGCTCGCCGCTCTACCCCTTCGGCTACGGTCTGAGCTACGGCCGCTTCGCGTACTCCGATCTGGTCCTCGACCGGCAGACGATGGGAGTCGAGGAGAGCCTCACCGCCTCCGTGACGGTCACCAACACCGGGGATTCCGACGCCGACGAGGTCGTCCAGCTCTACCTGCATCAGCGGCACGGGACGGCCTCGCGACCGGTCCGCGAGCTCAGGGGTTTCCGGCGGGTACACGTCGAGGCGGGCGGGTCGACCACCGTGTCGTTCACCGTCGGACCGGACGAGCGGCGTTACTGGAACGCGGGCGTCCGCGATTTCGTCCTCGACACGTCGACCTTCGACCTGTGGGTGGGCGGCGACTCGACCGCGGACCTGGGTACGAGCTTCACCATCACCTCCGACGTCTCCGCAGGTCAGTCTGGATGAGCCCAGAACTGCAACCACGGGACCGAGGCGAACAGAGCCAGCGTCGCCGCGTACGTCAAAACGACCACCGCAGCTCCGATCAACGAGATGCGTAGCCCGGACCCCTGGACCGGGTCGAGCCAGCGGTGGAACCAGCCGGTGACGGCCGGCATCAGAAGCCAGGTCATGAGTCCGACGCTGACGATCTGGCTGAGCCACATCGAGAGCCAGGGTTCGGCGCCGGCACCGTCCAGGACCGGGCCGAGGAACTTGGACAGCGTCATGACGGTTGGATAGAGCACCAGCAGGACCAGCATCGCCGACTTCCACTTCGGCGTGATCTTGGTGACCCCCTCCTCCACCCGGAGGATCGAGCCGAACGGCGTGCTCTGGGTGATGACCGAGAAGTCGTCGGTCAGCTGTGCTCGCAGCGCCGGCAGGGCCCGCTCACGCTCGGTCGAGTTCAGCCAGGCCAGCAGCTGGCGGTCGGTGCGGAACCGGAGCATCGAGAGCCAGCGCTCCGAGCCGTCCGCCGGCCCGAGCAGGGAGACTCCCTCGTACCCGGAGAAGGCGGCGCTCACGGCGACGAGCCTTTGCTCGGCGGCGACGAACTCAGCCTCCTTACCGGCCGCCACCGAGTGGGTGAACAGCGCGATGCCGGTACCGGGCGGGTGCCCGTCGGCCACCACCACGTCGGGCGTCACCGGGTGGAAGCCCAGCGATCGACCCTCCGCGAGCAGTCGGCGTCGATCGCTTCCGTCCAGCCAGCGATGCAGGTTCTCCTCGGTGTCGAACGTGTAGGAGATCGACCAGTCGAACTCCGGCGCCTCGACCGCGCCGACACGGCCGTACCGGAAGCCGGGTGCCGCGCCCGCGGCCTGGTGGACCCGGGCCGACCACGCCTCGAATTCCTTCCGGCCGCCCTGGTGCGCGAAGCTGGCGACGCCCGTGGCGCCGTCGGTGTCGGTGTCCCGGCCGACGAGTTGTGGACCTGGCGACGTCATGTTCAGGAATTATCGATCCGTCGTCCCTGCACGTACACCTCGGTGATGGCCGGCTCGCGCATGGTCATCAGCACGGCGAAGAGCGTTTGATCGCTGGCCCGGAGCGGATCGTCCGAGCGCGTGCCCTGTTCGATCGCCGCGGTCAGGGGCGGCCACGCCCGCGGGTCGACCACGATGAAGTCCGCCTCCTTGCCCGCGTCGAAGTTGCCGGTGCGGTCCTCGATGTCCAGGGCTCGGGCGCCGGCGAGGGTGCCGGTGAACAACAGCTCGGCCGGGTGCAGCGAGACTCCGGCGTCGCCGGATTCGGAGATGTGCACCTTGAAGCAATCCGCCAGCACCTGGGCGATCAGCCACTCGTCGCCGCCGCCGAAGTCGGTGCCGGCGGCGACGTTGACTCCGGACGCCACCGTCCGCTTCCACGGCATCGTTCCCGAACCCAGGAACTGCTGGGAAACGGGGCAGTGCGCGATCGAGGTCGCGGTCTCGGCCATCCGGGCCAACTCGCTGTCGTCGCAGTGGACGGCGTGGGCGAGGATGCTCCGCCGCCCCAGGAGGCTCTTCCCGCCAACGGCCGAGCCTGGGAGGAACTTCCCGTCGTACGTGTCCAGGTATGTCTCGACCCCATACGCAGCCTTCGTCGTGGCCACCTCGCCGGTGCCGGGACGGTCGTTCTCGTTCAGATGGCTGTGGAAGTACACACCACGGTCGCGGACGGCGTCGTACAGCTCGCCGAGACTCTCGAGGGTCTGCGGCGTGACCGCCAGCGAGAAGCGCGGGACGACGGCGACGTGGACCAGGGCCGTCGCCTCGTTCCCGGTGTCGGCGGCATGCCACTTGTCGATCTCGGCGGTCGTCAGCCGGATCGCTTCGTCCTCACTGGTGATCAACGCAGCGGCCGACGCCGGTCCGGTCGTCTGGATCCCGCGGCCCGAGACGATGCGCAGACCACGACGGAGCGTCTCGGTGAACAACGCGTCCTGGGCGTGCGGAAAGGCCGAGCCGAACACCATCGCCGCCGTCGTCCCGACCGCGATCCGGCGGTTGCAGAACTCGGCCGCGGCCCTCTCGGCGAACTCCGGGTCGGCGAAGCGCGACTCCGAGGGAAACATGCAGGAGTTCAGCCACTCCAGCAGCTGCCCACCGCCGTACGCATCACCGCTGTAGGTCTGCGGAAAATGCACATGGGTGTCGACGAACCCGGGCAGGAGGAACCCGGGCCGATGATCGACGACCGCCGCATCGCGAAGCTCGGCCGGGAGGTCCGTGAACGAGCCGCAGAAGGCGATGCGACCGGTGTCCTCGACCGCAAGCACTCCGTCCGGCAGCGCGACCAGCGCTCGGGGACTCTCCGACACCGACGGGTCGCCGGCGATGTGAAAGACGTGACCTCGGTGTATCTGCATGGCACTGAGCACACCACACGCGGCTGGATGGCTCCCGATTTATCCCGAGCGGCGAACAAATCTGTCCGAGGAGAGCGGGTCATCGGGGGTCGGTCGTGACGATCGCCCCGAGCCGTCGAACCGCCCCCATCTCCGCGTCGTAGATCTCGGCGAGGAGCCCGCTCATGTTCGCCAGGATCGCGGTGACCTCTTGGGCACCGACCGGCGGCTCCGCGGCGTAGCGGCCCCGCAAAGCCCACAGCTCCTCCGCCGCTGCCGCCCGGCCGGCGCGGCCCGCGTCCCCTTCCGCGACGGCCCCGGTCACGGCGGCGGTCAGTTCTCGGGCCCGGGCGCCCGCCGGGACTTCGATCGGTACCGACGCCTCGGCCAGGGTGTGCCACAACTCGGCGATCTCCACCCAGCGCGAAGCCTCGTCGCCGAGTTCCGGCTCGTCGAGCAGCGCGGCCGCTTCGGTCAGTCCGGCAGCGAACTCACGCCGGAGGTTGCCGCCAGTCATCCCGGCGGGCTCGACGCCCTCCCAGACGCTCAACAGCGCACCGAACAGTTGGGCACCGTCCGCGAAGACCTGCGGCCAGGCCTTGGCGGGTTCGTGGGCCACCAGCATCCGCGACCACTTGCGCCAGGCCGGTACCGCGAACGAGTCGGAGCGGCCGCCGAGGACACCGACCATGTCCTCCAGACCGGATCTCACCGCGGCGCGCAGCCGGTCGCTCGGAATGGCGGAGTCTCGGGTACGGACGGCGAGCATGGCGTTCTGGTAGCTGCCGACCCGGGCGCGGGCTCGGTCGAGGTCCTCGCCCGCCACCGTCAGCGGAGCCAGGTTCCGGTCGTCCAGGTGGATGCGGCCGTCCCGTTCGGCGTAGGCGATCACCGGATGGCCACCGTGGCCGTCGAGCCAGGCGGGCAGCTGCCAGTACCCGATCAGGTAGCGGTCGGGCCAGACGACGACCGGCTGTCCCGCCCCGAGCTCTCGCCGTAGCTCCGCCGCCGCCCCCACCGCTCCCGAGGTGCGCGACCAGTCCGCCTGCAGTCCCAGCCGCGCGACGGACGCCGACAGCTGCCGGTCGAAGTACTGCGCCGAGTTGGTGAACCCGAGCGTCACGATCCGGCTGTCGTCGTGCCGGAACTCCCAGAGGATGTAGCCGGCGCCCAGCCCGCCGCCGATGAGCAAGATCAACTCCTCCGAGAGCGGTCCTTCGGGACCGGTCACTCCGGCGTTGGCCAGCAGATTGGCCAGAGCGGCCGCGTCCGGATCGGACCCGCCCCGCAGGGTCCAGCCGTCGTCGACGACCGACCGGGAATGATCATGGTTTCCGCCGGTCCCGGCCAAGTGGGCCCGAGCGGCGGCATAGCGCTCGCCGGTGGCGGCCATCCGTACGCGGATGCGGGCTTTGAGTTGCTTCTGAGACGTCACATCGAAACCTTCCGGCCGCAACCCGACGCCCGACTCCACGCCTCGTCCGTCGCCGCGACCGAACTGGAAGATGTGCACATCGGCTGGCTGTCGTGGAGGCTCTCGAAGTCCCCTTTGCCCTCGCATCGCCGAGCCGCGTGGAGGCTCGGTCAGAGGGTTCGGCGTCGGACCCGCCGTACCACGAAGACTAGCGCCTCCGGCGCCGGGAGGCAGCAAAGCCGGCTCGTGATTCTGAGAATCTGATGGCCGCCGACGCCGAGCAGATTCGCCGGCTGATCGCTGGGTTCGGTAACCGCCTTGATCAACAACGCCGACGGCGGTGCCGAATTCATGTGTCGTCCAGCGGTGATTGCAATTCCGCCGCGACCCGCATCATCCCTACGACTGATCATCGATCCTCTGCTCGTTGGTTCGGGACGGGCGAGAGTCCGTCCGTTCGGACGACGCGGCTAGGGGCCGATTCTCCTTATTTTCGGCGCATGTCCAGTACTCAGCTTGATGTCTCGTCTCCGATCACATCCGACCCGCGGCCTGACCGCCACCCGCTGCAGACCGTGCTGCAGGTGATGGCGCTTCTGGCTGCGGCCGTCACGCTCTGGCTCGCCTACCACGCGGGCCTGCTCCAGATCGGCCTCGGCGTGTTGCTGTGTGCCGCGGCTACCGTGGCGCTGATCGTCACCTTGGTCCGTCTCGTCCGCCGCCGGACCTACGTCGGCTGGTTGGCGAACCCCTTCGCCAAAGGCTCCCGCGCCTTCGGTGTCCAGTTCCTGATGCGCGCCGCGCTCTGGCTGCTGACCGCGTACGCCGCCGTCCTGGCCTTCCCGCGCGCTGTGACCAGTACCGAGGAAGCGACCGTCAGCTACACCGGGATCTGGGGGGCGGCGGTGCTGCTCGTCCTGCTGGGCCTTCTTCCCGTTCGACGGGTGAATCGGCTCAACCTGGCGGCGGTCGTCGTGGCCGTCACCGCCCTCGCCGTGCAGCTCATTCCCCTGCACCTGCCCGCTTGGGGCACCGTCACGGTCGGCGCTCCCGTACAAGGCCTGTGGGTGGTGGGTGCCGGCGGCCGCAGCGGGCTGGTCAATCACCACTACAGCGTCCGACAGCAACGCGACGCCCTGGATCTCGCGGTTCCCTTTGCGCGGCAGAGCGACCGCCCCCCGACCGCACTTACGGACTATCCCGCGTACGGCCAGCCGGTCCTGGCCCCGGCCGACGGTCTGGTCGTGACCGCGGTCGACGCGCACCCGGATCAGGCGATCGGCTCCACCGATGCCGCTCATCCCCTCGGCAACCACGTAGTCCTCGACCTCGGGCAGCGGCGCTACCTGCTGCTCGCCCACCTGAAGCCCGGTAGCCTCCAGGTCCGCGAGGGGCAGCCCATTCGCCGCGGCCAGCAGTTGGCGCACGTCGGCAACTCCGGGAACACCAGCGAACCGCACCTGCACCTGCAACTGCAGAGCGGACCGGACCTGGTCACCGCCGACGGCATCTTCTACCCGGACCTGTTCACCTATCCCGTGGCCTTTGCGGGCGCCGAGCGCAATCGCGCCGGCACAATCACTCCGTCGGCACGCGATCTGCGCACCAACGACCTGGTCACGTTCCGGTGATCCGGAAGGCCTCAGCGCGAGGTGAGCCCGTGCTCGTAGGCGAAGATCACGGCCTGCACGCGGTCGCGGAGGCCGAGCTTGGCCAGCACCCGGCTGACGTGGGTCTTCACGGTCGCCTCCGACAGAACCAGCCGCTCGGTGATCTCGGCGTTGCTGAGACCGCCCGCGATCAGGTCCAGTACTTCGCGCTCTCGCGGAGTGAGCCATGCGAGCTCCGCGGGTGCCGAGATAGCCGGCCGGGTGCGGGCGAACTCGTTGATCAACCGGCGGGTCAGCGAGGGGGCGATCAGGCCGTCCCCGTTGGCAATCGCCCGCACGGCTTGGACCAGCAGCTCCGGCGACGTGTGCTTGAGCAAGAAACCTGCCGCGCCCGCCCGCAGGGCTTCGAAGACGTACTCGTCGGTGTCGTAGGTGGTGAGCACGAGAATGCCCGCGGAGCTCGGTCCCCCGCCGGCGATCCGCCGAGTAGCCTCGAGTCCGTCGAGCCCCGGCATCCGGATGTCCATCATGATCACGTCGGGCTGCTGGCGCTCCGCGGCGCGGACGGCGGCCAGTCCGTCCCCGACCTCACCGATCACCTCGAGATCATCCTCGGCGTCGAGGATCATCCGCAGCCCGGTGCGAACGAGCATCTCGTCGTCGGCGAGCAAGATCGTGATCATGATGCGGGATCCGCGGCAGGCAGCCAGGCCCGTACCTGGAAGCCCCCGTCCCGCCCGCTGCCGGCCTCGAACGTGCCGCCGAGCACGAGTGCCCGCTCCCGCATGCCGGTGATCCCGTGCCCCTCGGCGGTCTGAGTCGCCCGCCGGCCTGGTCCGTCGTCCGCGACCAGGATCAGCAGACCGTCCCGGCGGTAGTCGAGCCCGACCGACACGGTGGCCGCGCCGGCGTGCCGAACCACGTTGGTCAGCGACTCCTGCACGATGCGATACGCCGACAACTCGACCGCGTCGGGCAGCCGTCGCGGCAAACCCCGGGTGCCCACCGTCACCGGGAGCCCAGACCTGCGCAGCGGATCGACCACCCGGGAGCCCAGATCGGCCAGCCGCGGGGACGGGTCGAGATCGTCGGTTCCGAGTTCGGTCCGCAGGGCGCGGAGGAGGCCCGGCATGGCGTCGAGGCCACGGCGGCCATACTCCTCGATGATCGTCAGCGCCTCGTAGGCACGCTCCGGTTCCCGGCCCACCAGCCGCCGGGCCCCACCCGCCTGGATGGTCATGAGGCTCAAGTGGTGGGCGACCACGTCGTGCAGTTCGCGGGCGATCCGCAGCCGCTCGGCCCGGACCGCCGCCTCGGCCGCCGCGACTCGTTCACGCTCGGCGTTGATCATCAAGTCGCGCACCCGCTGGGCTCGGACCCGCTGATAACGGCCGAATATCCACGCTGCGCCGAAGAACACCCACAGATAGGTGACCAGGAACCACGGGGCCACGCTCCAGTACGGCCCTACGGCCAGCAGCTTCATGATCAATGTCTCCGCCACCACGACGCCGTAGCCCAGCAGCGCCGGCCGGAGCGGACGCTGTTCGGCGACGGTGAAAAGGGCCACTGCGAGGCCGAGGTCATAGCCGCTGGGAGGCAGGCCGAGAGCGTAGTAGAGGGAATTGGCCGCGAGCACGACGACGAAGACGAGCGAGGGCCGGGCTCGACGCACGGCCAGCGGGACACCCTGGAGCAGGACCAGGCCGATGGTCAGGGCATCCGTTGCTGTCCACGGTCGGAACACCCCGCTCACGGCGAGCAGGACCAACTGCACGGCGGGCACGAGACAGGCGATCCCGACGTCGATCCAGAGCCGCCGATCGAGTGCGGAGGCGGAGCTCACGACCTGAAACTAACGCCTGCAAGGCTGACGGGCCGTCATCCTTTCGACTGATCTCCGCGCGATCGATCAACCCGAGCGATCGGTGCGTACTCGCCGCCGGTCGCCGCGACCAAATCCTGCGGACGCAGTTCCAGCTGCAGGCCGCGGCGTCCGCCTGACACGTACACCGTCTCGAAGTCGGCGGCGGAAACATCGATCAGGGTGCGCAGCGGCGTGCGCTGGCCGATCGGGGAGATCCCGCCCAAGACGTACCCGCTGCTGCGGCTCGCAGCCGCCGGATCCGCCATGGTCAGCTTCTTCGCGCGCAGGGCTGCCGCCAGCGCCTTGAGGTCGAGAGAGGTCGCCACGGGAACGACGGCGACCACCAGATCACCGCCCGCGTCGGCGATCAAGGTCTTGAAGACCCGCTGCGGGTCGACACACAACGCCCTGGCCGCCTCGTCGCCGTAGCCGAGCTCGCCGGCCACGTGATCGTAGGGATGGAGACGAAAGCCGAGGTTCTTCGCTGCGAGGGCCGCCGTGGCCGGTGTTCTACCTGGTTTCGACTTCTTCGCCATGGCACCATGATCGACCTCGCCACTCCGTGGGGGGCGTCCCGGCGAACGCAGCGATCATCGCTCTACCCTGGTTTCGTCGAGGTCGAGGGGGTTCGCGTATGGACGTCGAGATCGCCCAGGAGCGCATCATCGTGCTCGCGGACCGGTTCAACGTCGATCACGCGGAGGGCCGGGCGTGGGCCAAGCGCGCCGACGCTTTCGGCACCGTGGCCAAGCTCGGCGGCATGCTGAACCGGGCTGGGTCCGAGGACTACGAGTGCGTGTATCGCGAGCGCCGGCTCCAACCGTTCTGGCGCCTGCACAGCCGAGCCACGGCCGCGTACGAGCGGACGCGCGACTACACGGTGCCGGTCGCGCCGGACGTCCAGCAGCGTGCACGTCGCTGGCGAGACGAAGACGGTGGACCAGCGCCAGTTCCGTGTGACGGGCCTCGAGTCCTGCCGGGACGAGACCGAGCGCGAGTTCCTCTTCGACGGACTCACGGGCGCGCAGACCGCGGCGTTGACGGTCTACCTGGGCTTTCCGGGTGGGCCGGTGAACGCCGAGATGCTAGCGATGACCGCCCAGGCCGGAACCGTCATGGTGCCGCCGCAGAACAAGGCGTCCGCCCTGGTCCGGGAGGTTCTGCGCGCCGCCATTGGGAGGATCGAGGCCGACTTGATCCTGGAGGAGCGGCTGAGCGTCGACATCGTCGACCTCGTCTACCGGCCGGTCTACGCGTTTCGCTACCGCCACGCGGGAAAGGAAGCGGTGATCGAGTTCGACGGCCTGACGGGCAGCACCCGAGGCGACGGGGCGACCTTCGAGCAGTACCTCGGCAAGGCGTTGGATCCGCGCTTCCTGCTCGACGTGAGCGTCGAGGCGGTCAACATCTTCGTCCCGGGTGCCCAGTTGGCCCGGATCGTGGTCCAGCACGGGGTTCAGCGGATGAGCGAACGGAAACGCGAGGCGTAGCGACGAGGCGACGAGGGCCGCGGGAGGCAAGCAACTGCTGGGTTCGTACAAGATCGGCGCCCGCAAGCGTGTCCCAACCCAACACTTGCTGTCATCTGGATGGTGCGGTGGCAGGTGTTGGGTTCGAACCAACGTAGGCGATGCCGGCAGATTTACAGTCTGCTCCCTTTGGCCACTCGGGCAACCTGCCAAACCACCGGCCACCTCGCTTGAGGCAACCCTGCGGCGACCGGTAACAATAGCAAACGGTCGCTGTGGTTGCGGCCCGACCGAGGACGGACGGAGGAATGGTGGCAGCGGACAGCTCATTCGACATCGTCAGCAAGGTGGACCGCCAGGAGGTCGACAACGCCTTGAACCAGGCGGCCAAGGAGGTTCGTCAGC
The DNA here is from genome assembly GCA_963789345.1 of uncultured Actinomycetota bacterium. GTDB lineage: Bacteria > Actinomycetota > Actinomycetes > Propionibacteriales > Propionibacteriaceae > Microlunatus. The sequence goes on from CAWBKR010000011.1 coordinate 262,929, forward strand.
GGTTCGACTTCAAGAACACCGATGCCTCGATCGCCTGGTCCGGCGAGACGATCGAGCTCGAGGCGAATTCCGAGGAGCGGGTGAAGGCCGTACTGGACGTGTTCCAGTCCAAGCTGGTCCGCCGCGGTGTCAGTCTCAAGTCGCTCGACGCCGGCGAACCCCGGTCCTCCGGCAAGCTGTACAAGATCACCGCCAGCACCAGCGAGGGCATCTCGCAGGAGAACGCCAAGAAGGTCTCCAAGCTGATCCGCGACGAAGGACCCAAAGGGGTGAAGACCCAGATCCAGGGTGACGAACTCCGGGTCAGCAGCAAGAGCCGCGACGATCTCCAGGCCGTCCAGGCGCTGATCAAGAATCAGGACTACGACTTCGCCGTGCAGTTCACCAATTACCGCTGACCCGTACGTACCCGCGCCGGATCGCCAGCACTAGCATGGCGGCGACAGTGCTTTCCGCGCTGCACCGGCGGGCGATGGCGAGGAATGACATGGGTTTCGCGGATGAGGTGAAGAGCAAGGCCGAGACGGTCGGCGACAAGGCCGAGGATGCGCTCGACGCGGCCAAGGGCAAGGCTTCCGAGGTCATCGACGACCTCAAGAAGACGTTCGACACCGACGGAGACGGCGACACGTCCTTCGGCGAGGTCGTCGAGACCGTGAAGACGAAAGCCGGCGAGCTCTTCGAAGACGTCAAGGACAAGGTGAGCGGCGACAAGAGCGGCGACGAGGCGGCGACCGCCGAGCCAGTGGTCGTCACCACCCCACTTGCGCCGGTGGTCGACGAGCCGGTCGAGGACTTCGCCGCCGCTGGACCATCCGCCCCTGAGTCGGATCCGGCACCGATAGCACCCGACCCCACCATCGACGCCGTGCAGGAGGAGGCCGAGGAGCTGGAGCGGAAGTCCGAGCCCGGCACACTGTGACGAGCCGCACCTCCCCTCTCACGATCGACGGTCACCACGCCGACGCCTTCCGCTGATGACGGCTGAGGCCCCTTCGACACGCTCAGGGCACGACCTACATCTCCTGCCCAAGCCTCGCTCGGTTGAGGTCGGTCCGGGGACGTTCGTGTTCGAACCCGACCTCGCCATCTCGGGGGACCTGACGTGGGCGCCACGCCTCCGCCGGCTTCTCGGGGGGTTCGAGCTGCCGACCTCCCCTGACGGTCGCTTGCGGTTGAGACGAACCCCAGAACTTCCCGACGAGGGCTACCGGCTGGCGATCGACGGCGACGCGATCACTCTCGAAGCGGCGACCAACGTCGGCATCGTGTGGGCCGCCCAGACGCTGCGGCAGCTGATCGGCGCCGATGCCTTTCGCCCGGCAGCCCTGCACGATCAGTTCGTCCTCCCACAGGTGGTGATCGAGGACGCGCCACGGTTCGGGTGGCGCGGGGTGATGCTCGACGTCGCCCGGCACTTCCGCCCGCTGCCGGACCTGTTCCGCTTCGTCGATCTCCTGAGCCTGCACAAGTACAACGTCTTCCACTTGCATCTCACCGACGACCAGGGCTGGCGCCTGGCCTCCGACCGGTACCCGAAGCTGCAGGAGATCGCCAGTTGGCGTACGGAGACGTGGACCCGCAACGTCGAGCCCGGGGACGGCACGCCGCACGGCGGCTACTACACCGCAGACCAGCTTCGGGCGCTGGTCCGCTACGCCGCCGACCGCGGCGTCACGATCGTGCCGGAACTCGAGTTTCCCGGGCACGTACGGGCCCTACTCGCCGCCTACCCTGAGCTCGGCAATCGTCCCGACACCCGCCACCCCGTAGCCCCCTCGTTCGGGATCTTCCCCGAAGTCCTCAGCCTCCGGGCCGCCAGCCTGGCGTTCGTCTTCGATCTCTACACCGAGCTGCTGGAGATCTTCCCGAGCCGCTACGTCCACATCGGCGGCGACGAATGCCCCACCGAGGAATGGGTGGCCAGCTCCGAGGCCGCCGACCTGGCGCGCGACCGCGGCCTGGACGGCCCCGACCAGCTCCAGCGGTGGTTCACCGAGCAGCTGCGAGGGTGGCTCGCCGACCGCGACCGACAGCTGGTGGGTTGGGACGAGATCAACGACCACGGGCCCGTGCCTGGGGCGGTGGTCGCCGCGTGGCGGGACCGTTCGTACGGGATCCGTGCCGCGGCCGCCGGGAACGACGTGGTCATGGCGCCGCTGAGTCACACCTACCTCGACTACTATCCCGGCGACGGGCCGGAGGAGACCTACTCCATCGGTGGCCTCGTCACGACCGAGAAGGCGTACGGATTCGACCCTCTCGAGGGAGTGCCACCGGAGGCTGCCAACCGCATTCTCGGCACCCAGTGTCAGCTCTGGACGGAGTACATCCCGGCGACACGGCGGCTGGACTACATGATGTTCCCGCGCGCCTGTGCCCACAGTGAGGTGGCCTGGTCCGACCCGGCCGGCCGCTCCTGGACCGAGTTCAGGCCCCGCCTGGCCGCGCACCTCGAACGGCTCGGCGCCATGGGCGTGGAATACCGCCCCGAGGAGGGCCCGTTGCCCTGGCAGCAGGGCGGCACCGGTCCGCACCGCCGCGCCTGACCGCCCCGACCTTCGGCTCGACACCGCGCCGACCCCGCAACGACGCTCGTCCGGTGAGGCCCAGCCGGCGCTCGCTTCGCGCCCGTGTCTCGATCTTCTCCCCTGACGCGCGTAAGCCCCTCACGCTCGCCACCCATCTAGACGCCGAGTGCGCAGTTGCGGCCCACTCGGGGGGATGTCGGGAGGGCCGCAACTGCGCACTGGGTCTTCTGAGTCGGCTCAGGGTTTGGGTGGGTTGGTGAAGAGCGCGGCGGCAGTGAAGGTCCACGCATGCGACTGTCTGCATTCCTTTCTTGCATCTGCATGGTGCACACCCCCTGCAGATGCACGGAAACCATGCAGTTCCTCAGGATGGGAGAAGGTGGGGAGAGCGGCCGACGGCGCCAGTGGACGGCGGTCCTGCTGCCGGGGGTGACTGCCGAGGTGCCCGGCGCCCCGCCGGAATCGTCGAGTTCGCAGGACCGCCCCACGCGACGAAAACTCGCGACGACCCGTCACTTCTGCGCCGACACGCCGCCCAAACGCCCGAAGATGTGACGGGTGGACAGTTGGGGGGTGGGGTGAGGGCGCCCTTATCATGGATCAGGTGCCCGCTGTGGCGGGCCACTGAACGACGTGTGCGGTGATCCCGCAGCCTGACGACCCATCCACAAGACCACGGGTCAACGACGCCAAGGAAGAAGGCTTTTCACCTGATGCCTCAGGTCCACACCCTCGACCGAGTGGTCATCCGCTTCGCCGGCGACTCCGGCGACGGGATGCAGCTCACGGGTGATCGGTTCACCGCCGACTCGGCGGTGTTCGGCAACGACATCTCCACCCTGCCGAACTTTCCCGCCGAGATCCGGGCGCCCGCCGGCACCCTGCCCGGGGTCTCCAGCTTCCAGTTGCACTTCGCCAACTACGACATCATGACGCCCGGGGACCGGCCGGACGTGCTGGTGGCGATGAACCCGGCCGCGCTCAAGGCCAACATCGCCGACCTCGCCAAGGGCGGGGTGATCATCGCCGACACGGCCGACTTCACCAAGCGCAACCTGGCCAAGGTCGGGTACGACGCCAACCCGCTCGAGGACGGCTCGCTGACCGACTACCAGCTGCACGCGCTCGATCTGACCGGGATGACCGTCCAGGCCGTCAAGGAGTTCGGCCTGACCCGCAAGGACGCCTCCCGCGCCAAGAACATGTTCGCCCTGGGTCTCCTGTCCTGGCTGTACGGCCGCCCGACCGAGGGGACCACCAGCTTCCTCGCCCGCAAGTTCGCCGGAAAGCCGGCCATCCGCGACGCCAACATCACTGCCTTCAAGACCGGGTACGCCTTCGGGGAGACCACCGAGACCTTCGCCGTCACGTACGAGGTCGCGCCCGCGCCGATGCCCGTGGGTGAGTACCGCCAGATCTCCGGCAATCTGGCGCTGGCGTTCGGCTTGATCACCGCGGCTCGCAAGGCCGGCCTGCCGCTGTTTCTCGGGGCCTACCCGATCACCCCGGCCTCCGATGTCCTGCACGAACTGAGCAAGCACAAGCGCTTCGGCGTCACCACCTTCCAGGCGGAGGACGAGATCGCCGGCGTTGGCGCCGCGCTCGGCGCCAGTTTCGCCGGACACCTCGGCGTGACCACCACCTCCGGACCGGGGGTCGCGCTGAAGGCCGAAACAATCGGTCTCGCGGTGATGACCGAGCTCCCGCTGGTCGTCTGCGACATCCAGCGCGCCGGTCCCAGCACCGGGATGCCGACCAAGACCGAGCAGGCCGACCTGCTCCAGGTGATGTTCGGCCGCAACGGCGAAGCTCCGGTGCCGGTGCTCGCGGCCCAGTCTCCGGCCGACTGCTTCCCGACCGCCATCGAGGCGGTCACGCTGGCGGTGCGCTACCGGACACCGGTGATCCTGCTCTCCGACGGCTACATCGCCAACGGCGCCGAGCCGTGGCCGGTCCCGGATCTCGACGCCATCCCGGCCATCGACCCGCAGTTCGCCTCCGAGCCGAACGGCACCGACCGCGCGGGCAAGGACGTCTTCTACCCGTACCGCCGAGACGCCGAAACCCTCGCACGGCCGTGGGCGATTCCCGGCGCAACGGGCCTCCAGCACCGGATCGGTGGTCTGGAGAAGGCGAAGGACACCGGCGCGGTCTCCTACGATCCGAGCAACCACGAGGAGATGACCCGGATCCGGCAGGCCAAGATCGACGGGATCGTCCGTGACGTCCCTGATCTGACGGTCGACGACCCCGGCGGAGCCCGGGTGCTGGTGCTCGGCTGGGGATCGACCTACGGGCCGATCACCGCCGCCGTGCGCCGGGTGCGCAAGACCGGGCGCAGGATCGCCCAGACCCACCTGCGGCACCTGAATCCGTTCCCGGCCAACCTGGGTCACGTGCTCCGCACGTACGACCGGGTGATCGTGCCGGAGATGAATCTCGGCCAGCTGGCGCTGCTCCTGCGTGCCAAGTACCTGGTCGACGTCCACAGCTATTCGCGGGTCCGCGGCCTGCCGATCTCGCTCAGCGAATTGGCCGGGGATCTGGAGCACGAGATCGATGCGCTCGAGGGGGTGCCGGCGTGACCGCGCTGAACGGCCATACCAACGGCAGCACGCGTCCTGAGCCTGTCGAAGGACCTTCGACCCTTCGACAAGCTCAGGACGCGAAGGGGCACCCTTCGACAGGCTCAGGGCACGGATTGGCAGGGGTACCGCTGGCCGTCGAGCCGTTGAACCGCAAGGACTTCACCAGTGATCAGGAGGTCCGCTGGTGCCCGGGGTGTGGTGACTACGCGGTGCTCTCGGCGTTCCAGGGCTTCATGCCGGAGCTCGGCATCCGCAAGGAAAACACCGTGATCATCTCCGGGATCGGGTGCTCGTCGCGGTTCCCCTACTACGTGGACTCCTTCGGCATGCACTCCATCCACGGGCGGGCCACCGCGATCGCCACCGGGGTGGCCACCGCGCGCGAGGACCTCGCTGTCTTCGTGATCACCGGCGACGGCGACGCACTGTCGATCGGCGGCAACCACCTGATCCACGTGCTCCGGCGCAACGTCAACGTCACGATCCTGCTGTTCAACAACCGGATCTACGGACTGACGAAGGGTCAGTACTCCCCCACGTCGGAGCTGGGCAAGATCACCAAGTCGACACCGCTCGGTTCGCTGGACACCCCGTTCAATCCCGTGTCGCTGGCGCTGGGGGCGGAAGCGACGTTCGTCGCCCGGACCATCGACTCGGATCGCAAGCACCTGACCGAGGTGTTGCGAGCCGCCGCGGCGCACCGGGGCGCGTCGTTCGTCGAGATCTACCAGAACTGTCCGATCTTCAACGACGACGCCTTTGCGGCCATCAAGGACGCCGACACGTCCGCGGACGCGATCATCCCACTCCGGCACGGCGAGCCGATCCGCTTCGGAGTCGACCAGCGGCTGGGCGTGACCCGCGATCCGGTCAGCGGCGCCTTCGAGGTCGTCGAGGTCGACCGGGTGGGCGTCGAGGCGCTGGTCGTGCACGACGCGCACGCCGTGGATCCGAGCTTCGCGTTCGGGCTGTCCCGGCTGACCGACGCCGGCGTGCTCCATCGGGCGCCCATCGGGATCTTCCGCGCTGTCGACGCCGCGACGTACGACGACCTCGCGCGCGAACAGGTTGCCCTGGCAACCGGCTCCGGTAGTGACGACGAGGCCCTGCAGGCCATGATCGCCGGCGGGGACACCTGGACCGTGCGCTAGGTGTCGCAGCCGAGCGACGATTCGACCCTTCCCCTGAGCTCGTCGAAGGGTCAGGGCACGCAGGATCCGGTGCAGGGCGCGCTGCACCGGCAGGGTCTGCTCTACGGGTTGGGCGCGTACCTGTTGTGGGGCTCGGTGCCGTTGTTCTGGCCGCTCCTCGGGCGCGCCAGTGCCACCGAGATCCTGGCCCACCGGGTGCTGTGGTCGTTGGTCATCGCCGGCGGCCTCGCCGCGTTGCTCCTGCCGCGCGGATGGTGGCGACCGCTGGCCAACCGGCGGATCCTCCTCCTGCTCGGCACGGCCGCCGCGGTGGTCGCCGTCAACTGGGGGCTCTACATCTGGTCCGTGAACTCCGGTCAGGTCGTCGAGGCGGCGCTCGGCTACTACATCAACCCGATCCTCACGGTGTTGCTCGGGGTGATCGTGCTCGGCGAGCGGCTCGCGGCCGCGCAGTGGATCGCCCTCGGCTTTGCCCTGGCCGCCGTCGTCATCCTGACCCTCGACTACGGCCGGCTGCCGTGGATCGCGCTGACTCTGGCGGCCAGCTTCGCGACGTACGGACTGCTGAAGAACCGCATCAACTCGGGTGCGGTGGCCACCCTGACGGTCGAGTCGGCGCTGCTCACACCGATCGCGCTCGGTTACCTGCTCTTCCTCCAGGTGACCGGTAGCCTGACGTTCGTCCACCTCGGCGCCGGCCACAGCCTCCTGCTGATGAGTGCCGGTCTGGTCACCGTGATCCCCCTGCTGTTCTTCAGCGCGGCGGCGGTCCGCCTACCCCTGAGCACGCTGGGCCTGTTGCAGTACCTGACGCCGACCGCACAGTTCCTGCTCGGCGTCTTCTACTTCGGCGAGGACATGCCGCCCGCTCGCTGGGCGGGCTTCGGCCTGATCTGGGTAGCCCTGGTGATCTTGAGCGGCTACGGGCTGTTCCGGGCGTCGCGGGCGCGCGACAATAGGAGACAACTCGTCCGAAAAGGATCCGCCGATGTCTGAGTTCTTCCCCACGGCACTGTCCGCACCGCAACTGAAGGAGATCGCCGGCCGATCCTGGATCTGGTCGGTCGTCCGTGGCGTGGCGGCGGTGATCTTCGGTGTGATCGCCTTCGTGGCGCCCATCGCCACCGCTTTCGCGCTGGCCCTGGTGATCGGGCTGTTCGCCATCATCGACGGCATCGTGGACATCGTCGACGCCATTCGCCATCGCGGCTCCGCGGGCATGGTGAGTCGGATCGTGCTGGGGGCCGTCAGCATCGTGTTCGGGCTGGTCGTGCTGCTGTGGCCGGGGCTCAGCCTCGAGGTCCTGGTCGTCATCGTCGGGATCTGGGCCATCGTGGCCGGCATCCTGCAGATCGTCGTCTCGGTCGGCCACCGGGGCGCATCCGGCAGCGGGTGGGTGTGGGGGCTGGTGGCCGGCATCCTCACCGTTCTGTTCGGCGTGCTGGTGATGATCCGACCCGGCACCGGCTTGATCACGCTGATCTGGATCCTCGGCGTCTACGCCCTGATGTTCGGCATCGCGCTGATCGTCCTCGGTGTGCAGTTGCGCAAGTACGCGAAGAGCGGCGACCCGTACGACACGGGCGGGGAGGGCGCGGTCGTCGCCTGAGGCGTACCGTTGGCCGCAGTCAGTGTCGCGGGCTGGAATGGACCGTTCGGTGGGTAGTCTCATCCGCGTCCGCGGGACCTGAACTCGAGGGTTCCGGGCCATCCACGTCGAGAAGTGAGAGCTCCGATGAGCGAAAACCACCCACCGGGAACGAGCGGTACCTTCGGATCCGAGCCCCGAGGCCCGCAGTACCAGGGTCCCCAGGGCGGTCAGCCGCCCACCGGTCCTGGCCAACCGCAGAATCCGTACGGTCAGCCGGGTGGCTACGGACCCTATCCCGGAGCGCAACCCCCGCCTGGTGGAGCACCGAGCGGACCACCGCCCGGGCCACCCGGCGGTTACGGTCCCCCGCGCGGACCGGGCCAGCCCCCCACCGGCGGCCCGCCGCCGCAGCCGTCGGGTGCGTACGGTCCCCAGGGTGGTCCTCCCGGGCCGCCGCCCAAGAAGGGCAACGCCAAGACGCTCATCATCATCGGCGCCGTCGTGCTGGCCCTGATCGCGCTGGGCATCACGGGCGGGGTCCTTCTGCTGAACCGCGGGGCCCCCACGGCCGGCACCGATCCGAACACGGGGGATCCGCGGCACCCACCGGAGGACCGGGCGGTTCGACAGCGCCGCCGCTGGCCATCAAGCCGTCGGACGCGGTGAAGGCCTACCTGGACGCTCTCGCCGCCGGCCAGGCCGAGACCGCACTCGCCCTCGGCGACGACGCACCGGCCGACAAGACGTTCCTGACCGACGCTGTGCTGGCCGAGTCCGACGAAGCTGGCGCCGATCACCGACATCAACGTGCCCGAGGTGAACGACGAGTACGCGTACCAGGTCGAGCGCCTCGTTCAAGCTCGGCAACCAGGCGGTCAACGAGAACTTCAACGTCGTCAAGGCCGGCGACCAGTGGCAGCTGCGCGACACCTACAACGACATCGACCTGAGCTTCAGCCGCAATCGCAATCTTCCCATGATCGTCAACGGCGTGCAGGCCAAGACGAGCAAGCTCCGGCTGTTCCCCGGCGCCTACCAGTTCACGACCGGTTCCGCCCAACATCAGCTGGGGTGAGACGGGCCTGCTCGTGATCCAGAGCCCGTCGGACTACCCGCGGGCGTCACCGACCTGCGGCCGACGCTGAGCGCCGCCGGCGAGAAGGCCTTCGTCGCCGACCGTCACCGCCAACGTCGACCCAGTGCCTGGAATCCAAGCAGGATCGCGCAACCCCGGCTGCCCGAACAACGTGAAGCAGCGGGTGTCGGCAGTACAAGCCCAAGGACGGCACCTTCGAGTGGGAGGCCACCGAGAAGGACGCGCTCCAGTCGATGGAGACCCCAGCTCGACTACGCGAACCAGGCCGTGGCGAAGGTCAGCTACCTCAATCTCGGACTCAAAGCCACCGGCGCAATGCGATGGGACCTGCACGCTGAGCCAGTACACAAACCCGGCCCGAGGGTCAACATGCTGACCGAGCCGCTCAAGGTGACCTGGCTGTGATTGGCACTGGGTAGCATCGCTGGAGTGACTGCGACCCCCTCGACAACCGGACAGACCCGTTCCGCTCCGGCCATCGACTTCTCCGCCTTCGACGCTTCGGTACGGGTGCAGGACGACCTGTACCGGCACGTCAACGGAACCTGGCTGTCCGAGACGGAGATCCCGGCGGACAAGTCGATCACCGGCTCATTCATCGCGCTGCGAGACATCGCCGAGGAGGCGGTGCGGGAGATCATCACCGAACTGGACGCAGACGAGTGCCCCGGAGGGCAGCGAGCGCGCCAAGATCGCCGCTCTGTACGCGAGCTTCATCGACGTCGAGCGGGTCTCCGAGCTTGGGTCGTCGCCGCTCGCACCGCTCATCGCCGGTGTCGACGCGGTCGCGACTCCGCCGGAGCTGATGGAACTGCTCGGTCGCTTCACCCGGGCGGGCATTCCCGGCCTGATCGGGATCGAGACCGAGTCCGACCCCGGCGATCCCGGCCGCTACGTGATGTTCGTCGGGCAGAGCGGTCTCGGCCTGCCCGACGAGGAGTACTACCGGCTCGACGGCTACGCCGAGATCCGTGAGCAGTACGTGGAGCACATCGCGCGGATGCTCGAGCTGGCCGGTGTCGAGCATCCGGCGACGGCCGCACGCCAGGTGTTCGAGCTGGAGACCGACGTCGCGGCGCATCACTGGGACAAGGTCAAGTGCCGCGACATGCGGCTGATGTACAACCTGATGGACCTCACCGGCTTCGAAGCGGCCGCACCGGCTCTGCACTGGCGGCGCTTCATGGCCGGAGCCGACATCTCCGAGCTGGCGATGGCCGAGCTGGTCGTGACCCAGCCGTCCTTCTGCACCGAGGTCGGCGCGCTGCTGACCCCGGATCGGCTGCCGGCGTGGCAGTCCTGGGCTCGTTGGCGGGTCGTGTCGTCCCTGGCCCCGTACCTGTCGAGCGCCTTCGTCGACGAGAACTTCCGCTTCTACGGCACGGTCTTGACCGGAACCCCCGAGCTCAAGGAACGCTGGAAGCGGGGGGTCGCTCTTGTCGAGGGCGCCCTCGGCGAGGCGGTCGGCCAGCTGTACGTCGAGCGGCACTTCTCGCCGGTGGCCAAGCAGCGGATGGACGATCTGGTCGCCAACCTCATCGAGGCCTACCGCCGCTCGATCACCGAGCTCGACTGGATGACGGAGAAGACGAAGACCGAGGCGCTGGCCAAGCTGGCCAAGTTCCGACCGCACATCGGCTATCCGAGCAAGTGGCGGGACTACTCCGCGTTCGAGGTGCGCGCCGACGATCTGGTCGGCAACGTCATGCGCGCCGCCGCCTTCGAGCTGGACCGGTCGCTGACCAAGATCGGGCAGCCCGTGGACCGCGAGGAGTGGCTGATGACGCCGCAGACGGTCAACGCCTACTACCACCCGCTGAAGAACGAGATCGTCTTTCCCGCGGCCATCCTGCAGCCGCCGTTCTTCAACGAGTACGCCGACGACGCGGTCAACTACGGCGGCATCGGGTCGGTCATCGGCCACGAGATCGGCCACGGCTTCGACGACCAGGGCTCGACCTGCGACGGCGACGGCGCGCTGCGGGACTGGTGGACCGAGGAGGACCGGACGGCCTTCGAGGAGCGGACGCGGGCGTTGATCGGTCAGTACAACGTCCTCGAGCCGGCCGAGACGCCCGGGCACCACGTCAACGGCGAGCTGACCATCGGCGAGAACATCGGCGATCTCGGCGGACTGTCGATCGCCCTGGCAGGCCTACCGGATCGCTCGCGGCGACCACCGTCCCGAGCCCGTCGACGGCTACACCGACGAGCAGCGCCTCTTCCTCGCCTGGGCGGCGCTCTGGCAGTCCAAGTCGCGTCCCGAACTCGTCCGGCAGCGGCTGGCCACCGATCCGCACTCCCCCGCCGAGTTCCGCTGCAACCAGATCGTCCGCAACATCGATGAGTTCTACTCCGCCTTCGACGTGAGCGAAGCCGATGACGCTGTGGCTCGACGAGAGCGGAACGCGTCAAGATCTGGTGAAACTCGCGAGGCTGGCGGTCGGGGCGCTCGGGGCGGTTCTGTTCGGGTGTACGGCCACCACGCCACCGCCCATGCCGCCGGCTCCGGCGCCCAGTGCCACCCAGCGCGGCCGAGTCGGACCTCGCCCGTCGGGCGGTGCACACGGCCACCGAGCTGCGTGACGGAACGGCGCTGGTCGCCGGCGGCTGCGACGTCGACGGCTGCAGCGAGGCGACCGCCTCGGTGGCGCTGCTCACCTCGAACGGGGCTCGGCCGCTGAGCGCGCTCAGCGCTCCGCGGGACGGGCATGCGGCCGTGTTGCTGGACGACGGTCGAGTGCTCGTCGTCGGTGGCTACACCGGGGAGAATCGACCACCGCTGGCGACCACCGAGATCTTCGATCCGTCGGGCGACCGATGGCAGTCCGGCGGAGCGCTGGCCACTGCCGCGCGGCGGGCACGCGGCCGCCCGGCTCGGTGACGGGCGGATCCTCGTCGCCGGTGGCTGGCAGGGACCCGGGACGTACCTCGCGGACACCGAGATCTTCGATCCGCAGACCGAGCGGTTCGTCCCGGGACCGCGATCTTCCCCGGGCGGTCGACAGCCTCGCGGCAGCCTGCCTTGCCCGACGGCCGGGTGCTGCTGACCGGTGGTCACCTGGGCGAGAACCGGCCGAGCGGGATGGCGGTCCTGGTCAGCCCGGACGGCAGCGCCCGCACGCTCCAGCGCGGGTCTGCGGACTCCGCGCTTCAAGCACACGGCCGTCGGACTGCCGTCGGGCCAGGTGTTGATCATCGGTGGCACCGTCGACGACCGGGAGCTGCTCACCAGCACCGAGCTGTTCGATCCTCGTACGGAGAGGTTCACCGCCGGTCCGACGCTCGTCGACGGACGCTACAAGCTGAACGAGGCGGCCACCGTGCTGCCCGACGGACGGGTGGTCGTCGCCGGCAGCGGGCAAGGTGTCGAGGTGATCGACGTCGCCGCTCGTACGAGCATCGATCGCGCCGGACCTGGCCGACGTCTCGGGCTCGTTCTCCTCCGTCAGCGTCGTCGGCGACGAGGTCTGGGTGCTCGGCGGCTACGACCGGCAGATCGCGATGACCTCCACCGACCGCCGAGTGAAGATCGCCGACCTCTGACCGCGTGCCTGAGCTCGTCGACGCGCCCACCTGTTCGCGCCCTGAGCCTGTCGAAGGGCGACGAGCCTGACACTCGGAGCGGCCGATGTCGTTGTCCGCCACATGGCGGCTGGCGCAGCAAGAATCCGGCTGCAGCGCTGCGTCGACCGCCAGCTGACGGACAACGGCAGGGTCGAGATGGCGGCTTCGACGCTCGTGGGCCCTCGACAGGCTCGGGCGCGAACGATTCAGGCCGTGCGGGTGACCACGCGTGTCGCAGAGCTCTTCGAGGGCGTCGCGAGCCTCACCGGTGGGGAGTCCCTGGAGCAGCGAACGGGCCCGCTCGGCGCGCTCGCGGACGACGGCGCGGGCCTCGTCGATGCAGCGGTGCGCGCGCAGGAGTCCGAGCACCTCGGCCAGGGCGGCGTCGTCGTGCAGGTCGGAGTCCAACAACTGTCGGAGCCGCTCGTCGCCGGGATCGGTCGAACGGCGGGCCAGCAGGGTCGGCAGCGTCGGGATCCCCTCCCGCAGGTCGGTGCCGGGCGTCTTTCCGGTTTCGTCGCTGGTGATGTCGATGATGTCGTCGCTGAGCTGGAAGACGATGCCGATCTCCTCGCCGAAGGCGGCAAGGGCCGCCTGCGTCGCGGGATCGACGCCGGCGATCTTCGCGCCGAAGGTGGCCGAGGTGGCGATGAGCGATCCCGTCTTGTCGGCCACCACCTGCAGGTAGTGGTCGAGCGGGTCGGCGCCGTGCGGTCCGACGGTCTCGGCGATCTGTCCCTGCACGAGGCGCGAGAACGTCCGGGCCTGGATCCGTACGAAGTCCGGACCGAGGTCGACCACGGTGTCGGAGGCGCGCGCGAACAGCAGATCGCCCACCAGGATCGCGACGGTGTTGCCCCAGCGGGCGTTGGCGCTGGGCGACCCACGTCGAAGCCTCGCCTCGTCCATCACGTCGTCGTGGTACAGGCTCGCGACGTGGGTGAGCTCGACCACGACGGCGGCGCGGACCACGTCCTCCTCGCGCACCCGTCCCGTACCGAACTGGGAGGCGAGCACCACCAGCAGCGGCCGGAACCGCTTACCACCCGCCGAGATGATGTGGCGGGCGGCGTCGGTGACCAGCGCCGAGTCGGCCTGGGCGGCCTCCAGCAGGGCCGTCTCGATCATCTCGAGTTGGGCCCGTACGGAGTCGTCGAGACTCAGCTGTTGCGACGGTTCGGCCAGCACACTCTCCTCGTTCGCTCGCCTCAGCGGACGAACTCACCGGCCTGCTGAGCCAAATCGAGCACGGGTCCCGGGAAGACACCCAGAGCCACAGTAGCGACCACAGCAACCCCAACGGCGGCGAGCGTGCTCCACCCCGGCCGGATCACCGAGACCGGTGCCGTGCCGGGTTCGGAGAAGAACATCATCACGATCACCCGGATGTAGAAGATCGCCGCGACGACGCTGATCACGACGGCCACCGCGACCAGCCACTCCTGCCCGCCGTTCCAGGCGGCCACGAACACCGCCCACTTGCCGATGAACCCGCTGGTCAGCGGGATGCCGGCGAAGCTGAGCAGGAAGATCGAGAACACCACCCCGGCCACCGGCGACCGCTTGCCGAGACCGACCCAACTCGTGAGCAGGGTCGCCTCGCCGCTGGGGTCGCGGACCAGGGTGACGACGGCGAAGGCGCCGAGCGTCGCCGCGCCGTAGGCCACCAGGTAGAACATCACCGAGGACACGCTGGTCAGGGACCCGGCCGGATTGCCGGTGCCCTCCTGGGCCGCTCCGACGAAAGCGGTCATCAAGAAACCGGCGTGAGCGATGGAGGAGTAGGCCAGCATCCGCTTGACGTCGGTCTGGGTGATGGCCAGGACCGACCCGACGGCCATCGTGGCGACCGCGACGATCGCCATCAGCGGCTGCCAGTCCCAGCGGTCGGCACCGAGGGCCACGTAGAACACCCGCATCAGGGCGCCGAGCGCGGCGATCTTGGTGCAGGCCGCCATGAAGGCGGTCACCGGGGTGGGCGCACCGGCGTACACGTCCGGGGTCCAGGAGTGGAACGGCACCGCCCCGAACTTGAACAACAGTCCGACGCCGAGCAGGCCCATGCCGGCCAGCAACAGTCCCTGCGAGCGTTCGCCCGTACGGATGGCGGCGTCGATCACGCCGAGGTCGAAGGAGGCCGCGTACCCGTACAGGAGCGCCACCCCGTAGAGGAAGAACGCCGAGGACAGCGCACCGAGGAGGAAGTACTTGAGGGCGGCCTCCTGACTGAGCAGCCGTCGGCGCCGGGCCAGCCCGCACAGTAGGTAGAGCGGCAGGGACAGGATTTCCAGCGCCACGAACATGGTGATCAGATCCGAGGAGGCGGCGAACACCATCATCCCGGAGAGCGCGAACAGCGCGAGCGGGAACGACCTCGGTGTGCTCGACCCCGGCCCGGATGGCCTCCTGTTCCGCCGGGCGTGCCCGGTACCGCGGCGGCCTGCGGAGCAAAGGCGCTCCGGCCGTTCTCCGCCGTACGGTCGGCGAACAGCAGGAACGAGAGGGCGGAGAAGACCAGCAGGAGGGCCCACATGAAGTGCGTCGGGCCGTCGACCGCCACCGACAACACACCGGTCAGCCCGCGCTCGCCGGTCGCCCAGCTCCACACCGTGCTCACCAGCGCCGCCGCGAGGGTCAGGAAGGTCAGGACCAGCTGAACGGGCAGCCGAAGCGGGCGCGCGAGTGCCGCCTCGACCAGGACGCCGAGACAGGCGCCGGCGAAGACGATCAGGAACGGCATCAACAGCCCGTAGTTGATCTGCGGGGCGGTGATCGCGAGCGGAGTTACTGCGGCCCTCATCAGCGTTCTCCCTCGACGGTCACGTAGGGCTGCGGATCGCTGACCCCGACCCGCTGCATGGTGGCCTGGACCGCCGGGTCGATGACGTCGAGCAGTGGCCGCGGGAACAGTCCGAGCACCAGGATCAACGCGACCAACGGCGCGACGGCCAGCTTCTCCCGAAGGTTCGAGGTCGGAGCGCACCGTGCTGCCCACCTCAGGGGCCACGGGACCGGTCATCGTGCGCTGGTACATCAACAAGATGTAGAGCGCGGCCAGCACGATGGCCAGGGTCGAGATCACCGCGGCGACCGGGTAGCGGCTGAAGGTGCCGGCCAGCACCATGAACTCGGAGACGAAGCTGGACAGCCCCGGCAGCGACAGGGTGGACAAGCCGGCGAACAGGAGCAAACCGCCCAGCACCGGGGCCACCGTCTGCACGCCGCCGAAGTCCGCGACGTCACGAGAACCGCGGCGCTTGATCAGATAGCCCGCGACCAGGAACAAGGCAGCCGTGGAGAGTCCGTGATTGAGCATGTAGAGCGTGGACCCGACCAGGCTCTGGGATGTGAAGGCGAAGATGCCGAGCACGATGAAACCGAAGTGACTGATCGAGGTGTAGGCGATCAGGCGCATCAGATCCCGGCTGCCGATGGCCAGGATCGCGCCGTAGACGATGGAGATCACGGCCAGCACGATGATCACCGGCGTGGCCCACTGGCTCGCCTCGGGGAACAGTTCGAGGCAGAACCGGATCATCCCGAAGGTGCCGATCTTGTCCATGACCCCGACCATCATGGTGGCGCCGCCGGGGCTGGATTCCTCGGCCGCATCTGGCAGCCAGGTGTGCAGCGGCACGAGCGGCGCCTTGATCGCGAACGCGAACATGAAGCCGACGAACAGCCAGCGTCCGGTCGCGGTGTCGATGGTCAGCGCGGTGAGGTCGGTGAGCAGATAGCTGGCCGGCCCGGCCCGGGCCGACAGGACGTAGAGGCCGATCACCGAGGCCAGCATCACGAACCCGCCCAGCAGCCCGAAGATCAAGAACTTGCTCGCCGCGTACGCCCGCCGGGCCCCACCGAAGCCGCCGATGAGGAAGTACATCGGGATGAGGATGACCTCGAAGAAGACGTAGAACAAGAAGACGTCGGTGGCCAGGAACAGGAACATCGCGCAGCTCTCGACGGCCAGCACGAGCGCGAAGAACACCCGCATGTCGTAGCGCGGCCCCGTGGTGCCCGTGCCCTTCGCGTCCTGAGCTTGTCGAAGGGCCGAAGCGTCGGTGCCCTGAACTGATTGAACGGTCGCTCTTCTTGCTTCGACCTGCACCGCGTCCGGGTTGTCCACGTCGTGCCAACTGGCCACGATGACGACCGGGGTGACGACGGCCACGAGGATCACCAGCGTGAGCCCGATGCCGTCCAGCCCGAGGGCGTAGTAGGCCCCGAGCGGTCGAATCCACGGCAGTTGTTCGGTGAACTGCATGCCACCGCCGACCTGGTAGCGAAAGGCGACGATGATCGCCACGACCAGGGTGACAACGGACACCACGAGCGCCAATTGCTTGGCCGCGGTGCCCTTGATCACGATCAGCGCGGTCGCGCCCACCAGGGGAAGCAGGGCGAGGATACTCAGCCAGGGAATCATCGCGCCATCACCCCAGCCGTCCCAAGATCAGGACGACGCCGACGAGTGCGGCGCCGATCACCATGGTCAGGGCGTACGTCCGCACGAAGCCGTTCTGGATCCGGCGAGCCCGGCCGGACACGCCGGCGATGACCGTCGCCGTGCCGTCCACCGCGCCGTCGATGCCGTTGGCGTCTACCCGCATCAGTCCGTCCGTCAGCTGCTGACCCGGGCGCATGAACACCGTTTCGTTCAGGGCGTCGCCGTAGAGGTCGTTGCGTCCGGCCAGCGTGAACGGCGAGCGGCTGGCGGGCTGGGTGAGCGGGATCTCGCGACCACGGCCGAAGATCAAGATCGCGATCGCGACGCCGATGGCCACGACCACCAAGCGTGGCGACGCCGACCAGGCTGACGTGCAGCAGGCTGTAGGCCTCCTCGGAGTGCTCGCCGCCGACCGCCGGATCGAGCCAGCCGCTGATCCAGTTGTTGAGGACCAGGCCGCCGAGCACCGAACCCGCGCCCAGCACGATCAGCGGCACGGTCATCACGAGCGGCGACTCGTGGGGGTGCACGCCCTTGAGCCAGCGCTTCTGCCCGAAGAAGGTCATCAGCATCACCCGCGTCATGTAGAAGGCGGTGATGCCGGCGCCGAGCATGGCGAGCAGTCCGACCAGCACGCTCTGCTCGAAGGCGGCCTCGATGATGTGGTCCTTGGAGTAGTAGCCGGACAGGAACGGGAAGCCGATGATCGCCAGGTAGCCGGCCGCGAAGGTGACGAAGGTGATCGGCAGCACGGTTCGCAACGCGCCGTAGTGGCGCATGTCCACGTCGTCGTCCATGGCGTGCATGACCGATCCGGCGCCGAGGAAGAGATTGGCCTTGAAGAAGCCGTGGGTGATCAGGTGGAAGATCGCGAAGGCGTAGCCCGCCGGGCCGATGCCCGCGGCCAGCATCATGTAGCCGATCTGCGACATCGTCGAGCCGGCCAGCGCCTTCTTGATGTCGTCCTTGGCGCAGCCGATCCAGGCGCCGGCCAGGAGCGTCACCACCCCGACCACGACGACGGCGGTGCCGGCGGCGGGGGTCTCGGCGTAGACGGCGTGCGACCGGACGACGAGGTAGACCCCGGCGGTGACCATGGTGGCGGCGTGGATGAGCGCCGACACCGGGGTCGGGCCCTCCATCGCGTCCAGCAACCAGGACTGCAGCGGGACCTGGGCCGACTTGCCGCAGGCGCCCAGGAGCAGCAGCAGACCCATGACCGTGGCGAGGGTCGGGTCGAGTCCGGGCATGCCCGTGTCGACGTCGACGAAGGCCGAGGAGCCGAAGGACGCGAGCATGAGCATGATCGCGATCGACATGCCCAGATCGCCGACCCGGTTCACCACGAAGGCCTTCTTCGCCGCCACGGCCGCGCTCGGCTTGTACTGCCAGAAGCCGATCAGCAGGTAGGACGCCAGGCCGACACCCTCCCAGCCGATGAACAGCACCAGGTAGTTGTCCGCCAGCACGAGCAGCAGCATCGCCGCCACGAACAGGTTGAGGAACGCGAAGAACCGGCGACGACGCTCGTCGTGGGCCATGTAGCCGATCGAGTAGACGTGGATCAGGCTGCCGACGCCCGTGATCAGCAGCACGAACATGATCGACAGCTGGTCGATCAGCAACCCGACGCCGATGTCCCAGCCGCCGGTGGGAATCCAGGAGTACAGCGGAACGCCGACCGCGCGGGCCGCCTCCTCGCGGCCCAGCAACTGGACGAACAGCACGAGGCCGAGACCGAAGGACAGGATCGGGGCCACGGTGCCGAGGAGGTGACCCCAGGCGTCGCCGGCCCTGCCGACCAGCAGCAGCACCAGGGCGCTCAGCGCCGGGATGGCGATCAGCAGCCAGGCCCAGCTGAACAGTCCACCGGCCGCGACCGGGACCACCACTTCCATCGAGTCATCGATCGGCCTCAGAACTTCAACAGGTTCGCGTCGTCGACCGAGGCCGAACGTCGGGTGCGGAAGATCGCCACGATGATCGCCAGGCCGACGACGACCTCGGCCGCCGCCACCACCATCACGAAGAAGGCGGCGATCTGACCGTCCAGCGCGCCGTGCATGTGGGCGAAGGTGACCAGCAGCAGGTTGGCCGCGTTGAGCATCAACTCCACGCACATGAAGGCGACGATCGCGTTCCGCCTGATCATGAAGCCGACCACACCGATGGTGAACAGCAGCCCGGACAAGATGATGTACGCGTCGGGACTCATGCGCCGCGTCCTCGTCGGTTCCCTGAGCCCGTTGATCCGTTCCCTGAGCCTGTCGAAGGGCCTCGCCGACTCCCTCACGACGCACCGGGAGGGACGGGCCACCGGCGTCGTCGGGGTCGCTGCGCCCGTCGGGATCGATGGCGCGCAAGGTTCCCTGGATCGGGGCGGCCAGGTCCCGGCTGTCCGGGATCGCGCCGCGGGCACGGAGCGTGGGCGACACGGAGAGGTCCGACGCGGTCCCGTCGGGCAGGAGCGCCGGCGTGTCGACGGCGTTGTGCCGGGCGAACACACCGGGCGTGG
Source organism: uncultured Actinomycetota bacterium (assembly GCA_963789345.1). Classification (GTDB taxonomy): domain Bacteria; phylum Actinomycetota; class Actinomycetes; order Propionibacteriales; family Propionibacteriaceae; genus Microlunatus. Next base: position 282,415 of record CAWBKR010000011.1, read on the forward strand.
GCAGTGGTCCGGGATGCTGACCGGTGTCGGCGTAGCGCCTGAGCCGCTCCGCAACCAGCTCGTTCTGGCCACGCTTCTTCGTCAGTCGCTCGCGGTGGGCCAGCACCATGGCGCCCAGGGCGGCGGTGATCAACAACGCCGACGTGGCCTCGAAGGCGAAGACGTACCGGTTGAAGATCAGCGCCGCCAGACCCTGCACGTTGCCGCCCTCGGCGGAGTTGGCGCCGGCCAGACCGAGCGGCTCGCCGACGATCGCGTTGCCGGTCGCAAAGATCACCAGCGCGCCGAAGCCGACCCCGGCCAGGGCGGCCAGGGGTCGTTGGCCCTTGATCGTCTCGACGAGTGAGTCTGCGGCGTCGACTCCGACGAGCATCAAGACGAACAAGAACAGCATCAAGATCGCACCGGTGTAGACGATGATCTGGACGGCGAACAGGAACGGCGCGTCCAGGGCCGCGTACTGCACGGCCAGCGAGATCATCACCGTGGCCAGGCAGAGGGCCGAGTGCACCGGCTTGCGCGCCAAGATCATCCCCAGGGCGGCCAGCACCATCACCGGCGCCAGCATCCAGAACGCTATCTGCGCCCCGAGCACTAGCGGATCCCCTTGTTCATGACGGGCGGCTCGTACCCGCTGATGTCGCCCGCCCGATCGTCGGGGCGTCCGCTGGCCGGCAAGCCGAGGAAGTACGCCTGCTCGTCGTCACCGAGTCGGCGTTCGTGCGGCGGCTGTTCCATGCCGGGCAGCAGCGGTGCCAAGAGCTCGGACTTCTCGTAGATCAGGTCACGACGGTTGTCGTCGGCCAGCTCGAACTCGTTGGTCATGGTCAGCGCCCGGGTCGGGCAGGCCTCGATGCACAACCCGCAGAGAATGCAGCGGAGGTAGTTGATCTGGTAGACCCGTCCATAGCGCTCACCGGGTGAGTACCGATCGCCGTCGGTGTTCTGCGCGCCCTCGACGTAGATGGCGTCCGCGGGGCAGGCCCAGGCGCACAACTCGCATCCGACGCACTTCTCCAGACCGTCCGGCCAGCGGTTGAGCTGGTGCCGACCGTGGAAGCGCGGGGCGGTGACCTTCGGCTTGAGCGGGTATTCCTCGGTGAAGGTCTTGCGGAACATCGTGCGGAAGGTGACGCCGAAACCCGCGATCGGATCGAGGATCCCCATCAGCCCGCACCTCCTCTGCTGGTGGTGTCGGTGTCCATCTCCTCCACGCCGCCGTTCACCCCGACCGTCGATTCGTCGTCGGGTGTTGGTCGCAGGACCCCGGCCAGTTCGGGTAGCACCTGACCCTTCGTGGGTGGCACCGGGTATCCGCCGGCGAAGGCGTCGAACTCCTCCTCCGGCTCCTCGGCCGGCGCCTTCTTCTCCTCCGGGCCGAAGAACGACAGCACGATCAGCGCGCCGAGGATGATCGCCGAGACGACCCAGAACGCCGGCTGGGTGAACCACCCCTCGCCTTGGCCGACGCGGACGGCCGCCACGGCGAGGATCCAGGCCAACGACAGCGGGATCAGCCAGCGCCAGCCGAAACGCATGAACTGGTCGTACCGCAGCCTCGGCAGCGTTCCGCGCAGCCACACGAAGACGAACAGCAGGATCAAGACCTTCAACACGAACCACAGGAGACCCCACCAGCCCGCGTCGGCCCCGGGGATCAGGTTGAAGGGCAGCGGCGCGTGCCAGCCACCCAGGAACAGCGTTGCGGCCAGGGCCGACACGGTGATCATGTTCATGTACTCGGCCATGAAGAACATGGCGAACCGCATCGAGGAGTACTCGGTGTGGAATCCGCCGACCAGTTCGCCCTCGGCCTCGGGCAGGTCGAACGGCGCCCGGTTGGTCTCCCCGACCATCGAGATCAGGTAGATCGCGAACGACGGGGCGAGCATCACGGCGTACCAGACGGGCAGCTGGTAGCCGAAGAGGTTGACCGAGGGCTCCGCCTGCTTGGCCACGATCTCGGACGTGGAGAGCGAGCCCGCGTAGAGGAACACCGCCACCAGGGCGAGGCCCATGGCCACCTCGTAGCTGATCACCTGGGCACTGGAACGCAGTGCCCCGAGCAGCGCGTACGTGGACCCGGACGCCCAACCGGCCAGGACGATCCCGTACACCCCGATGGAGGCGATGGCCACGATGAACAGCACGGAGACCGGAAGATCGGTGACCTGCAACGGCGTGGTGATGTCGGTGAACGGAACCGGCACCGGCCCGGCGATGGGAATCACGGCGAAGGCGGTGATGGCCGGCACCGCCATCACGAACGGGGCCAGCATGAAGACGAGCTTGTCGGCCGCCTTCGGCGTGAAGTCCTCCTTGAACATGAGCTTCATGCCGTCGGCCAACGACTGCAGCAGGCCCAGCGGCCCGTTCATGGTGGGACCCTTGCGGTGCTGCATGACGCCGACCACACGGCGCTCGTACCAGATGGTGAAGAGGGTCATGATCAGCAAGAAGGCCAGGGCGAAGACGGCCTTGATCAAGACGAGCCACCAGGGGTCGTTGAAGAACGCGTCGAAACCCATCAGGCGGTCACCTCCTCGAGATCCTGCGGCGGACTGATCGTCACGAGCTCACCGGCAATCGCGCCGAGGTGCTCGGAGACCGAGAGCTTCGGTGCCCGGGTCGGCACCCAGACGGTTCCGGCCACCATCGACTCGACCTGTCGAGCCGGGAGGGTGATCGACCCGCGGTCGTTGGCCACGGTGACCCTATCGCCGATTCCGGCGGCGCGGGCGGTGGCGGGACTCATCATCGCGACGGCCGGTCGTGCGGTCTGCATCAGGTACGGCTCACCCGCCACCCCACGGCTGTCGTCCAGAGCCAGGCGCCAGGTGGCCAGCACCACCGTCTGTTCCCCGGTTTCCTCGCCGGACAGGCTCGGCTGCGCGGCGCCGATGTCGGGCGGCGTGGCCCGTTCGCCGGTCCAACGACCCAGCTCGGCCATCTCGGCCGCCGCCTGGTCGCTGGTCCGGAAGCCGAGCGGACGGCCCAGACCGTCCGCCAGGGCGGCGAGGACCCGGAGATCCGTCATGGTCTGCGCGTTGGGGAGCACGACCGGGAAGGGACGCTCGCGGCCCTCCCAGTTCAGGAAACTGCCGGCTCGCTCCTGCATCAAGGAGACCGGCAGCACGACGTCGGCTCGTTCGGTGACCAGCGACGCCCGCGTCTCCAGGCTGATCACGAAGTCGATCTCCTCCAGTCCCTCCAATGAGCCGGCCGGATCCAGGAAGTCGCTGGGATCGACACCAGCCACGACCAGCGCCGCCAGTTCGTCGTCGCTCGCGGAGAGCAGGATCTCGTCGGCGTCGCGACCGGGCAACGACGGCAGTGAACCGATCCCCCAGGTCGCCGCCACGTCGATCCGGGCCGCGGGATCGGCAACCGGTCGGCCGCCCGGCAGCAGGTTCGGGAGGCAGCCGGCCTCGACCGCGCCCCGATCACCCGCCCGTCGCGGCACCCAGACCAGCCGCGCTCCGGTGCGCTCGGCCAGTCGCAGGCACGCCGTCAGCGTGCCGGACGAGACCGCCGCCCGCTCGCCGACCATGATCACCGAGTCGGCGTCCAGATCAAGCGAAAGCTGATCCAGTACCGCCGCCTCGCCAGTGGGCACGGCCGGAATCAGGGTGGCACCGATCTTGTACGCACCGGTGCTGAGGTACGGCGCCACCGTGGCGACCTGGAGATTCCGCTTGCGGAAGGCCTTTCGCAGTCGGAGGAACACCGCGCCGGCCTCTTCCTCCGGCTCGAAGCAGACCAGCAGCACGTGGGAGGCCGACTCGAGATCGGCGTAGGTGACACCGGTGCCGTCGATCGAGTGACCGGTGCCGGCCACCGCGGCGGCCAGGAACTCCGCTTCCTCGGCGCTGTGCGGACGGGAGCGGAAGTCGATGTTGTTGGTGCCGAGCACGGCGCGGGCGAACTTGCTGTAGGCGTAGGCGTCCTCGAGCGTCAGCCGGCCACCGGTCAGCACGCCGACCGAGGAGCCAGCGCCCTCCAGCCCGCGGACGGCGACATCGAGGGCCTCGGGCCACGACGCCGGACGGAGGACCGACTCACCCGTCTCCTCGTCGGTCTCACGGATCAGCGGGCGCGTCAACCGATCCTCGGCACGGCCGTACGCGAAGGCGAACCGGTCCTTGTCGGTGATCCACTCCTCGTTGACCTCGGGGTCGTCGCCGGCCAGCCGCCGCATCACCTGGCCACGCCGGGTGTCGACCCGGATGGCGGACCCGCAGGCGTCGTGCTCGGCGATGGAGGGGGTGGACACGAGGTCGAACGGCCGGGACCGGAACCGGTACTCCGCACTGGTGAGCGCACCCACCGGGCAGATCTGGATGGTGTTGCCGGAGAAGTAGGACTGGAAGGGTTCCTTCTCGTAGATGCCGACCTGCTGCAGCGCACCGCGTTCGATCAGGGCGATGAAGGGATCACCGGCCACCTGTTCGGAGAAGCGGGTGCAGCGGGCGCAGAGCACGCAGCGCTCTCGGTCGAGCAGGACGTTGGCCGAGATGTTGATCGGCTTGGGGTAGGTCCGCTTGACGTCGGTGAAACGGGTCTCGGCGTCGCCGTGGCTCATCGACTGGTTCTGCAGCGGGCACTCCCCGCCCTTGTCGCAGATCGGGCAGTCCAACGGGTGGTTGACGAGCAGGAACTCCATGTTGCCGCGCTGGGCCTTGTCGGCGACCGGTGAGGTGATCTGGGTCTTGACCTGCATGCCGGCGGCCACCTCGAGGGTGCAGGATGCCTGCGGCTTGGGGATCGGACGGCCGTTGCCGGCGTCCGGGATCTCGACCAGACACTGGCGGCAGGCGCCCACTGGATCCAGCAGCGGGTGATCGCAGAACCGGGGCACCTCGACGCCGATCAGCTCGGCGGCCCGGATGACCAGCGTGCCCTTGGGGACCGAGACCTCGACGTCGTCGATCGTCAGGGTGATCAGGTCTGCTGTGTCGTGGGGGCGCTTCTCGAGCGCAGCCTCGGGCTTGGCCGTCGTCGTCATACGGCGGCCGCCTCACGGACGAAGACCGTGCTCCGTTCGTACGGGAACAACTCCCAGGCCGGGGTGTGCATCGCCTGCTCGAACTCCTCGCGGAAGAACATGATCGCTGAACTGATGGGGGAGGTCGCGCCGTCGCCGAGGGCGCAGAACGACCGACCCAGGATGTTCTCACACAGATCGAGCAGCTTCTCGATGTCGCCGGGCAGACCCCGGCCGGCCTCCATCCGCTGCAGGATCTGGACGAGCCACCAGGTGCCCTCCCGGCACGGCGTGCACTTGCCGCAGGACTCGTGCTTGTAGAACTCGGTCCAGCGCAGCACGACCCTCACTACGGAGGTGGTCTCGTCGAAGCACTGCAGGGCCTTGGTGCCGAGCATCGTCTTGGCGCTGGCCATCCCCTCGTAGTCCAGCGGCAGATCCATGTGCTCATCGGTCAGCAGCGGGGTGGAGGAGCCGCCCGGAGTCCAGAACTTCAGCCGATGCCCCTCGCGCATCCCGCCGGCCAGATCCAGGAGCTCGCGCAGGGAAATGCCGAGCGGCGCCTCGAACTGGCCGGGATTCGCCACGTGACCGGACAGCGAGTAGATCGTCATGCCTTTGGACTTCTCGGTACCCATCGAGGAGAACCACTCCGCCCCGCCGGCGATCACCGCCGGCACCGACGCGATGGTCTCGACGTTGTTGATCACCGTCGGACTGGCGTACAGTCCCGCCACCGCCGGAAAGGGGGGCCGCAGCCGAGGTTGTCCGCGCCGACCCTCGAGAGAGTCCAGGAGCGCGGTCTCCTCGCCGCAGATGTACGCACCGGCGCCGGCGTGCACGATGATCTCCAGGTCGTAGCCGGTGCCGAGGATGTTCTTCCCCGCGTAGCCTGCCGAATACACCTCACGTACAGCCTGCTGCAAACGCCGCACGACCTGCAGAACCTCACCGCGGACGTAGATGAACGCGGTGTGGGCGCGGATCGCGTAGCTGGAGATGATCACCCCCTCGACGAGGGTGTGCGGCGAGGCCAGCATCAACGGGATGTCCTTGCACGTGCCCGGCTCGGACTCGTCGGCGTTGACGACCAGGTACTTCGGCTTCGGGTTGTCCTGCGGGATGAACGACCACTTCATCCCGGTCGGGAAGCCGGCTCCGCCGCGACCGCGCAGTCCGGACTCCTTGACCACCTCGACCACCTCGGACGGGGTCATGGTCAGGGCCTTCCGAAGCGCCGCGTACCCGCCGCGACGCTCGTAGTTGGTCAGTTTCCAGGCCCGCTCGTCACCCCAGTTCTGGGTGAGCACGGGGGTCAGCACTCCGTGCCCTGAGCCTGTCGAAGGGTCGATTCCTGAGCTTGTCGAAGGGGTCATGGTGATCCCTCGGAACTGGTGGCGGAGCTGCCGTTCGAGACGGGAGGCGCCGTCCAGCCGTTCTCCTTGGCGATCTTCAGGCCCAGGACGGTGGGCGGCCCGGAGGTCGGGCCCTCGTCGGCGCGACCGTCGGGGAAGCCGGCCAGTACGCGTTCGGCCTCCTTCCACGTGACAACCCGAGCACCGCGGGTGGCGGTCACCGTCTCGCCGGCGCGAAGCTTGTCGACCACGTCGATGGCCTTCTGGGGCGTCATGTTGTCGAAGAACTCCCAGTTCACCATCATCACCGGGGCGTAGTCGCAGGCGGCGTTGCACTCGACGTGCTCGAGGGTGATCTCTCCGTCCTCGGTGGTCTCGTCGCCGCCGATGTCGAGATGATCTTGGAGCGCGGCATAGACCTCGTCTCCACCGACCACGGCACACAGCGCCGTGGTGCACACTCCGACCGAGTAGCGCCCGTTGGGACGGCGTTTGTACATCGTGTAGAAAGTGGCGACACCGCTGACGTCAGCCGTCGAGACGTTGAGGATCTGTGCGCACGCCTCGATGCCGGCCGGCGTGATCCGGCCCTCCACGCTCTGCACGAGGTGCAGCATCGGTAGGAGCGCCGACCGCGACTGCGGATAGCGCGCCGCGATCAGCCGCAGCTCCTCCCGGGTGGCCTCGGTGATCTGCGTGCCGTTGGTCGAGAAGTCGATGCTCGGCTCGTCGAAGTGCGTGGTGAACGGCCCGTGCCCGACGAGTTCCTCCGCGGCATGATCACCCGCTGCGTGCCCCGGCGTCTGCGGATTCGGTTCGATGATGCTCACCAGATCCTCCAACCCTCCGCGGCCGCACCCTTTGCTCGTGCTTCGCACCCTCTGCAGACGGTGCGAAGCTTGAGTGAAGGGTGCAGCCTCTGGTCACCACTCGTGGCCGCACCCTTTGCTCGTGGGTTGCACCCCCTGCAGAGGGTGCGTGGCACGAGTAAAGGGTGCCGCCTCCGTACGGTCCGCGTGCTCACCGGTCCACCCCTCCCATGACCGGATCCAACGATGCGACGGCCACCACGACGTCGGAGACCATCGAACCCTCGCAGAGCGCCGGCATGGCCTGCAGGTTGGCGAAACTCGGATCTCGGAAGTGCGCCCGGAACGGTCGGGTTCCGCCGTCGGAGACGACATGTGCCCCGAGTTCACCCCGGGGCGACTCCACCGGCACGTACGCCTGACCGGGCGGCACCCGGAAGCCCTCGGTGACCAGCTTGAAGTGGTGGATCAGGGCTTCCATCGACTGGCCCATGATGTGCTTGATGTGCTCGTTGGAGTTGCCTATCCCGTCCGAGCCGACGGACAACTGCGCCGGCCAGGCGATCTTGGTGTCGGCCACCATGATCGGATCACCCTTCATCTTCTCCAGCCGCGCCACGCACTGCTCGATGATCTTGAGGCTCTCCCACATCTCGTTGAGCCGGATCCGGAACCGCCCGTACGCGTCGGCGGTGTCCCAGGTCTGCACCTCGAAGTCGTAGGTCTCGTAACCGCAGTACGGCTGCCGCTTCCGCAGGTCCCAGTCGTAGCCCGTAGCGCGCAGCGGCGGGCCGGTGATCCCCAGGGCGAGACAACCGGCCAGGTCCAGGCGGCCGACGTCGCAGAGTCGACCCTTGAAGATCGGGTTCTCATTGCAGAAGTCGGCGTACTCGGGCAGGTGCTTGCGCATCCAGCCCACCAGGTCCTTGACGTGCTCCAGCGCCCCCTCCGGCAGGTCCTGAGCGACGCCCCCGGGCCGGATGTAGGCGTGGTTCATCCGCAGCCCGGTGATCAACTCGAACGCGTCGAGCACCTTCTCCCGCTCGCGGAACCCGATGGTCATGACCGTGAGGGCGCCGATCTCCATGCCGCCGGTGGCGATGCACACCAGGTGCGAGGAGATCCGGTTGAGCTCCAGCATCATCACCCGGATGACGTTGGCCTTCTCCGGGATCTGGTCCTCGATGTCGAGCAGCCGCTCGACTCCGAGGCAGTAGGTGGTTTCGTTGTGCAGCGGGGAAAGGTAGTCCATCCGGGTGCAGAACGTCGTACCCTGCGTCCAGGTGCGGAACTCCATGTTCTTCTCGATGCCCGTGTGCAGGTAGCCGATGCCGCAGCGGGCCTCGGTGACCGACTCACCCTCCATCTCCAAGATCAACCGCAGAACGCCGTGGGTCGACGGATGCTGTGGCCCCATGTTGACCACGATCCGCTCGTCCAAGCGCTCCGCCTGGTCGGCGACGATCGAGTCCCAGTCCTGCCCCGTGACGGTGTAGACGTGGCCCTCGGCGGCATCGGCCGCGACCCCGTATGCGTCTTCAGTGGCCGTGCTCATGGGCGGAGCCTCTCGGGAGTGAGGAGCGATTCCCCGGCGAGCGTCGTTAGCGCAGCGCCGGCTCGGTCTGGACGAACGAAGGAGCAGACACGCTTTTCGTCTGAGAGTGAGCGAGGAAGACCGAGTCTTGAGGCGCGCAGCGTGCGCGAGCCGGACAGCACAGTCACGAGTAGCTCCTCCGCTGGTCGGGCGGCGGGATGCTGGCGCCCTTGTACTCCACGCCGATCCCGCCGAGTGGGTAGTCCTTGCGTTGCGGATGGCCGGGCCAGTCGTCCGGCATCAGGATCCGGGTCAGCGCCGGGTGCCCGTCGAAGATGATCCCGAACATGTCGTACGTCTCCCGCTCCTGCCAGTCGGCCCCGGGATAGGTGGGCACCACGGACGGAATGTGCGGGTCGGCGTCGGGGGCACTGACCTCGAGCCGGATCCGCCGGTTGTGGGTCATCGACTGCAGGTGGTAGACGGCGTGCAACTCCGCGCCCTTGTCCGCCGGGTAGTGGACACCGGAGACGCTGCTGCAGAACTCGAACCGCAGGTACGCGTCGTCGCGAAGCTGCCGGATCAAGGCCGAAAGGTGTTCACGCGCCACGTGGAAGGTGATCTCGCCGCGATGGATGACCACCTTGGTGATCACGTCGGAATAGCTGGGCACCAGCTGCCCGATGCGATCGTTCACCTGGTCCCACCAGCCCCCGTACGGGGGCGGTGACGCCGCCGGGAACTCGACGGTGCGGGTCAGTCCGCCGTAACCGGAGGTGTCCCCGCTGCCGCGAACGCCGAACATGCCCTGGCGGGTCTCGATCACCTCGGCGCGGGCCGCGGCCGCCTGTTCCACTTCCGCGCGGTCCTCGGTGGCCTCGCTGTCGGCGCTGCTGATGTCCGGCGCGGACCCGGTCAGGTCCTCGCTCTTCGTGCTCGCTGTCGGGCGCCGACTCGCCCTCCGGCACCGCACCCTTGATGGGAGCCTTGGCGTCCGATTCGGCGCTCAGCCCTTCGTTGTCGGTCACCGCAGGAGACCCTTCAGTTCGTGCACGGCGGGTCTCTCCAGTTGCGCCTGCTCGGCCTCCTGATTGGCCTCGACCGCGTTGGTGCCGATCGGGGTGTGGCGGACCTTGTCCCGCAGCTTGAACATGGCGTCGATCAACATCTCCGGCCGGGGTGGGCAACCCGGCAGGTACATGTCCACCGGCACCACATGATCGACACCCTGGACGATCGCGTAGTTGTTGAACATGCCGCCGGTGCTGGCGCACACGCCCATGGCCAGCACCCACTTCGGGATTCGGCATCTGGTCGTAGATCTGCCGCAGGACCGGTGCCATCTTCTGGCTCACCCGGCCGGCGACGATCATGAGATCGGCCTGCCGCGGAGAGGCGCGGAACACCTCCTGGCCCCACCGACCCGAGTCGTACCGCGGGGCGCCGTAGGTCATCATCTCGATCGCGCAGCAGGCCAGCCCGAAGGTGGCCGGCCAGAACGACGCGCTGCGCATGTAGCCGAACAGGTTCTCCAGGGTGGTCAGCAGCACCCCGGTCGGCATCTTCTCCTCTAATCCCATATCAACTCAGCTCCCGGTCAATCCCAGTCCAGCCCGCCGCGGCGCAGCACGTACACGTAGGCCACGAACACGGTGACGATGAACAACACCATCTCCACCAGCGCGAAGGTGCCCATCAGGTCGAAGGACACCGCCCACGGATAGAGGAAGACGATTTCGATGTCGAAGACGATGAACAGCATCGCCGTGATGTAGTACTTCACCGGAAAACGACCGCCGCCGATCGGCTGCGGGGTGGGCTCGATGCCGCACTCGTACGAGTCGTACTTCGCCCGGTTGTAGCGCCCCGGTCCGACCAGCAGACTGGTGATGATCGTCAACGCCACGAAGCCCGACGCCAGGACGAGCAAGATCACGATGCCGACGTACGGGTTCATGCCGCCGGCGCGATCTTGCTCAGTGAGTTGATCAACTTGTCCATCGCATCCCCGTCCCGGCGGTCGGTCAGGTTGGCCAGCAACTTCAGGGTGAACCGCATCAGCGTCTTCCGCGGCAGACCGTACTTGGTGCAGACGTGCATCACCTGCGGGTGGCCGATCAGCTTCACGAAGGCGCGGCCCAGGGTGTAGTAGCCACCCAGCTCGGCCTTCAGCCGGAGCGGATAGGACTCGAGCGCCTTTTCGGCACCCGGCGTGCCCACCCCGCGGTAGTGGGAGGAGGCGACCGCGTCGGCCGCGATCTCGCCGGACTCCATCGCGTAGGCGATGCCCTCACCGTTGAACGGGTTCACCATCCCGCCGGCGTCCCCGACCAGCAGCAGGCCGCGGGTGTAGTGGGGCTGGCGGTTGAACCCCATCGGCAGGGCCGCCCCGCGCACCGGCGAGATCATGTTCTCGTCCCGGAATCCCCACTCCTCCGGCGTGTTGTCCAGCCACCGTTTGAGTAGCGCCTTGTAGTCGGTGCGGCCGAAGGCCGACGACGTGTTGAGGATGCCGAGGCCCACGTTGCAGGTGCCGTCGCCCATGCCGAAGATCCAGCCGTAGCCGGGCAAGCAGATCGCTCTCCCCCGGCTTGCCGTCCCACAGCTCGAGCCAGGATTCCAGGTGGTCGTCGGTGTGCCGCGGACTGCGGTAGTAGGTCCGCACGGCGACGCCCATCGGCCGGTCGTCGCGCTTGGTCAGCCCCATGGCCAGGCTCAGTCTGGTCGAGTTGCCGTCGGCCGCGATCACCACCGGCGCCGAGAAGCGCTGTCCGTCGCGCGTCCGGCACGCCCGTGATGCGATCGGTGCGGGAGTCGATGATCGGCTCATCGACGTTCGCCTGCTCGTACAGCTTGGCGCCCGAGGCGACCGCGTTGCGCGCGAGCAGGTCGTCGAAGTCCGAGCGGGGACGGACCAGCCCGTACGGAGGGAAGTCGGTCAGGTCGGGCCACGCCAACTCAAACGGCTGCTCGCCACCGCCGTAGATCCGCAGGCCGCGATTGTGCAGCCAGCCGGCCCGTTCGCTGGTGTCGATTCCGAGCCGGATCAACTGCCGCGTGGCTCGCGGGGTCAGCCCGTCGCCGCAGACCTTCTCGCGCGGGAAATGTCGTCTTCTCGAGCAACGCGACGTCGAGGCCCCGGCGAGCCAGGTGAGTCGCCGTCGCCGAGCCGGCCGGACCGGCGCCGACGACGATCACGTCGGCTTCGATCGACATCGACCCACTCCTGTCATCCGCTCGTGAAAATCTTCACTAACTCTGAAACCAGAGTCTACGACGTGCGTTCCGGCTCAGCCACTCCGGTGTGACGCCGATCCATGCCCGATACTTTCCAACCAGGCAAGGGAAATCGCCAAGATTTACGTGCCTCGATCGTTGCGTAAATCAGCGCCGGGCGATTGGGTACGCCGCCATTCGGCCAGCTGATCGACGGTGTCGATGTCGAACAGGCCGGCGACCGGCAACGGCCAGCGCCGCGGCGGCGGCTGCAGCCCACGCACCAGGCCGCGTGCAGAGGCTCCGTGCCCGGCGTCGGGACCGGCCAGCTGGATCAACTGCACGGCGGCACCCGTCGAGAGGGCAAGCTGCAGCGGCTGTTCGCTCCCTGTCGCGTCGATCGCGACGACGGCCGATGCGCCGCTGCGCCTGAGCTCGTCGGCGAGCACGACCGCAGCCGGACCGGCGCCGGGAGCGTCGCCGGGCAGCACGAGGAACATCTCCGGGGAGCATTCGCGACCAGCCACGAGACCGGCGATCAGGGCCGCCGCGGGCCCGCCGCCGACGGGGTCTTCGCGGACGAATCGGGCCGGTCGCGGCAGCGGCCGCTCCGGCCCGACGACGATGAGCTCGAGGTCGGTCGGAAGCCCGGCGACGACCGCCTCCAGCAGGCGCTGATCGCCGAGGGATGCCTCCAGCTTGTCGGAGCCGAAACGCCGGGATGCGCCGCCCGCCAGGACGACCGCGCAATCGCATCAGCTCAGATCATTCACCGAGTGCGTCCCGCATGGGCACGAGCTTGGCCTCCGCCTCGGCCAGCTCGGCCTCCGGATCGGACCCGGCGACGATGCCGCAGCCGGCGTAGAGCCGGATCTGGCGCGGATCGGTGTCGTCGAGCTGTCCGCAGCGCAGCGCGATGCCCCACTCGCCGTCGCCGCTGGCGTCGACCCAGCCGACCGGGCCGGCGTACCGCCCGCGGTCGAGTTGCTCCAGCTCGGCGATCACCGCCTTGGCCGGCTCGGTCGGCGTGCCGCAGACGGCCGCACTGGGGTGCAGGGCGGCGGCCAGGCCGAGCGAGGTCGCGTCGCGGCCGACGACGCCGGTCACGTCGGTCGCGAGGTGCAAGACGTTCGGCAACTCCAGGACGTACGGCGCGTCGGGCACGTTCATCGCCGAGCAGTACGGGAGACAGGGCCTCGGCCACCGACTGGACGGCGTACTCGTGCTCCTCCAGATCCTTGCTGGACCGGGCCAGGGCGGCGGCCAGCGCAAGATCACGTTCGTTGTGCCCGGAGCGGCGGATGGTGCCCGCCAGCACTCGGGAGGTCGCCAGGCCGGCCTCCTGCCGCAGCAGCATCTCGGGCGTCGCGCCGACCAGACCGTCGATCTGGTACGTCCAGCAGCGGCCGTAGCGTTCGGCCAGCCGCGCCACCAGCCAGCGCGGATCGATCTCGTTCTCGGCGGTGGCCAGCAGATCTCGGGCCAGCACCACCTTGTCGAGCCCGCCGAGGCCGATGCGTGCGACCGCCTCGGCGACCGCCTGCTTCCACTCCGAGCCGGTCAACGCGCCGTCGGCGAACGCGCACGCCGCGTGGGCGGCTGGCGGAGTCGGCGCGGAGCGTCCAGCGGGTCGTGTCGGAAGCGGGTGCCGATCTGGGTCATCCAGGACCGGCCGTGCCGGCGGCCGATCGACCGTCTGCGGAACGACCAGGGCCGACGACGCGGCCGAGTTGTCCGGGTCGAAGACGAAGCTGCCGAAGGCCATGAAGCCGGCACCGGCCGGTGGCGAGGCGATCTCGCTGACCGCGACCACCTGCGACGACCAGTTCGCTCCACCAGGATTCGGCCTCGGCCAGCGTGACCGGCTTGTGCCGCACCACCTCGCCCCAGCCGACCATGCCGTCACCGTTACGGAGCCAGGCGAAACCGTCCGTGCCGGGCAGCCAGTCGACCAGTGCGCCGGGATCGTCGATCTCGACCGTCCGGGCGTACAACCGTGGCGGCGCCAGGTCGTCCACGGTCACGAGCGGGCTTCTCGGGAGTGAGGAGCGGTCGGACGACACCCTGTCGCGTCGTCCAGAACCGCGATCGAACGAGCGAGACTCTGCCCGCTCGGGACCGCGGAGCGCGCAGCGCGACAGATCAGCACGGTCACGAGCGGGGCTTCTCGGGAGTGAGGAGCGAGTCAGGACGACACGCTTTCTCGTCGTCCAGAACCGCGATCGAACGAGCGAGACGCTGCCGCGCTCGGGACCGCGGAGCGCGGAGCGCGACAGATCAGCACGGTCACGCACCGAAGCGTAACTCGCTGATCACCAGCGTTCGACCGGACCGGCCGTGTGTGATTGGACACGCGACCGGGGCGCTAGCGCTTGCGTTGCTTGGCCACCGTCGACCTCGGCGTCGCGCTGCTTGCGTTCGGCCGCCAGCCGCTTCTGCTGCTCGGCCTGGCGGGCCCGCAACGTCTCGGCGTCCATCGAGTTCAGCAGGACGAGAGCCACGATGGCGGCCAGCAGCAGCGACCAGACCGGCGAGAAGCCCAGCAGCATCGGTGCGGTGATCAGCAGGCACACGTCGAAGCCGCGGAACAGGTTGGTCATCAGCCCGGGCGGGAACGCGCCGGCCTGGGTCGCGACCATCGGGGCGCCGAAATCGACGCCCTTGGCCTGGGTCCAGCGGATCGCACCGAGCAGCCCGGCCGCCGCGGTCGCCGTGGACATCAGGGCCGCCTCGAAGGCGTCTCGCTGTACCGCCCCGTCGCCGAAGCCGAGGTAGGCCGGCGTGGTGAGCACGGCCCAGATCGCCACCACCACGGCCGGCACCGCGACCGAGGCGAGCTTGATCTGCGCCAGCGAGAACGGCAGACAGCGGGCCAGGCCGCCGGTCCGGGTGAGCACCCGGAGGCCGCCCAGCAGGCCGACGGTCGCCCCGAAGAGCGTGAGCCCGGCCAGCACCGGGGTCAGCGTGGACATGCCGAGGGCGTCGGCGGCGTACGGGACGACGACCGATCCCGCCACCGGCAGCAGCGGCTGGGGGAAGCGGCGCAGCCGCTGCCACTCGCGCCAGACGATGGCCTGCAGTCCCGTGCCGCGGCCGCGGGCAGGCTTGACGTGACCGATCTCCATCGTCCGCCGCTCCACCACGATGTCGCGAGCCAGACCGATGTCGAGGGCGAAGAAGGCGCCCGAGATGCCGCGCACCAGCGCTCCACCACTGGTCAGCCGCACTCGGCGGATCTGGCCCAGCCGGGCGATCGCCAGGATCAGACTGAGCACCAGCACCAGCGCCGCGAAGCCGATGACGACCGCGCCCAGCTCGACCCCGAGGTCGCGCGACAGGCCGAGGGTGAACCAGCCGGCCGCGACCCCGATCACCGCGAACAGCGCCGCGACACCGAGCAGCGAGAAGACGAAACCCGCCACCTGGGTCAGCCGGTGCTTCTCCCGACCCTGCTGGGCCGCGCTGAAGGCGACGGCGGCCGCCCCGGACAATCCGGTGGCCGCCGCCCAGACGGCGATCGCGAGCGGACTCGATCCGGTCAGCGCGGAGACCAGCGCGCCGATCACGGCACCGCCCGCGAAGGCGAGCAGCACGCCGGCCGCCAGCCGGGGTCCGAGCAGCCGGGACCGGTTGACCGGCGCATCCAGCAGCCAGAAGCCCTCGGCGGCCGACGCCAGTACCGGACCGAACAGGCGACTCGCCGCCGAGGGTCACCGCAACGGCCAGGGCGAACGCGGCCCACGGCAGCACGGTACGGGCCGACAGGCAGGAGACGCTGCTGCACTGCGACACCGTGGTCTGGGCCTTGAGGACCACGTTGATCAGCATGGCGCCGATCATCAGCGCGGCGATCACCGCGACGTAGGCGTCGTGGAAGGCCTCCCACAGCGACTTCGTCGCCCGACCGCGGCGCCAGTCCTTGATCAGCAGCTTGAGGTCGCGGACCTTGGCCTGCGGGAGCGGCCGGCTTCCGCCGTAGGCCTGGGGCGTCGTACGCTTCGGACGTCCGGCCGCTCAGCCCGGACTGCTCATCCGCGCGGGGCTCCCAGCTCCACCACGCGGGTGGCGACCGTGCTCGACCAGCGCCGGCTCGTGACTGGCGAAGACGATGGCCAGGCCCTGGCGCCCGTTCGGACTTCAGCCGCGCCGCCAGCCAGCCGACCCCTTCGGTGTCCAGGCGCTGCTCCGGCTCGTCCATGATCAACAACTTGCGGGGCCGGACGAAGGCGGTCGCCAACGCCAGCCGACGCCGCTGGCCCGAGGACAGAGTGCCGGGCAGCTGGCCCGACTGCGGCACCAGCTGCACCTCCTCCAGCACGGCGTCGACCATGTCGTCGGGATCGGTCTGGCCGTGGGCCCGGGCCAGCAGGTCGAGGTGCTCGACCACACTCAGGTCGGGGAAGAAGTCGAGGTCGTCGATCACGGTGGCGACGTCGCGGCGGATCTCCGGCGAGGTCTCGACCATCGGAGTGCCGAGACCTCGACCGTGCCGTCGTCGGGCCGGTCGGCGCCGACCAGGCAGCGCAGCAGGGTCGACTTGCCGGAGCCGTTGCGCCCGGTCAGGGCGATGGCCTCACCCGTGCGGACCTCCAGATTGAACTTGTCGAAGATCGTGTTCTCTCCGAAGGCCCGGCGAAGCCCGGACACCTTGAGCACCGTGCTGCGTTTGGCCATGAGATCGATTCTGCCCGGTCGGCGGAGAGCGGGCTCACCAATCCGCCCCGCCGCGCGCGACGAATCACGGGCACATCAGATTTTGCCTTCACCGACCAGGGCAAAACCTGACCCAGAGCGGTACCGTGTATGTCATCGACCGACGCCTGTTGCCGACCAGCGGCTCAGCTGACCAACCGAGAGCTCGAGGATGAATCCGACACCGGAGGCTCACTCGGCCACTGCGTCGCGTCTCGACCGGCTCGGAGGCGTTGGCGGCCGGCAAGGACGTCCAGGCCGCCCGGCTGGCGCATCTGGTCGCCCGCTCGGCGCGCGGGCACGAGGACGCATTCGCCGAGTTGTACGACGCCACCAACGCACGCATCTTCGGCGTCATCCTCCGGGTGCTGCGCTCCCCGGATCTGGCCGCGGAGGTCACCCAAGAGGTCTACATCGAGATCTGGCGGCACGCCGCTCGCTACGCCGCGGAGCGCGGCAGTGTGCTGGCCTGGATGACCACCGTCGCCCACCGCCGGGCGGTGGACCGGGTCCGCTCCGAGAGCAGCGACACCGCCCGGGAGAACCGATTCGCCGGACTGAACTCCGAACCAGAGGTGGATCGGGTCTGGGAAGACCTCGAACAGCGCATCGACGTCGAACGCGTACGCAAGGGCATGGCCTCCCTCACCGAGATCCAGCGCGAAGCCCTCACCCTGGCCTACTTCGGCGGCTACACCCAGACGCAGGTCGCCGCGCTACTGAAGCTCCCCCTTGGCACCGTCAAGACGCGTATCCGCGATGGCCTGATCGGCCTTCGCGATGCGCTGGGAGTTGAGGATGAATGATGTCCACAGCGCAGTCGGTTCATATGTCGCTGACGCGCTAGAAGTATCGGAACGGGCGGAATTCGAGGCCCACCTCGCCTACTGCGAGAGCTGCCGCCAAGAGGTGGCCGAGTTCGACGAGACCACCGCCGAGCTGGCCCGCCTGGTGGCGACCCCGCCGCCGGCGGCGCTGCGGGACAGCGTGCTGGCGAGAATCCGCGAGGTACGCCCGCTGCCGCCCGACGAGGTGGAGGACGAGCCGGCGCCGCACCACGGCCGATCACGGCCATGCGACCGGCAAGCATGCGGCTGAGCCGGACCGCCGGTTCAGTGTCGGCGCAGGACTCCCCCGACTGGGACGACCCGGTCGACGATCTGGCCGAGAAGCGCCAGTGGCGCCGAACCCGGATCCTGACCGTGGCCGTGGCCGCCGCCATGGTCGTCGCGCTCGCCCTCGGCGGCTGGGTCTACACCCTGGTCCAGCAGCGCGACGACTCTGGCCGCGCAGCGCGAGGCCGCGACCGCCGCCGTCCAGCGCGAACGAGATCTGCTCAGCGCGCCGGACGCGAAGGTCGTGCGTCCAGAACGCGGCGGGGCCCGCTACTCCTTCGTGATCTCCAAGCAGCGGAACGAGGCCCTGTTCCTCGGGCACGGACCTGGCCGACCCGGGTTCCGGCAAGGCGTACCAGCTCTGGACCCTCGACGGGTAAGACGGTGACGCCCGACGACATGGTCCGTGGCTACGGTCGGACCCAGAAGTGGTTCTCCGGACCGTCCGCTCGGCGACCCCACTGCGGTCAGCATCGAACCGGCCGAGGGCTCGCAGCGCCGACCGACATCAAGGCCGCTGTCGCGATCTGACCAGAGCATCTCGAAGCGCGGAGTCAGACGTTCGCCGCCACATGACGGCTCGCGCAGCGCGAGCGGCTTCCAGCGCTGCGTTAGCCGCCACCTGACGGACAACGACATCCCTACGAACGCGCGTCTCTCGACACTCTCGCTTGCGTCCACCCGGTGACCTTCGCCGCGACGTAGCGCGTACGGCTGCTCAGCGGTCGATGCTCGCCTCGGTCTTCGCGTCCTGCTCGGCCTCCAGCACGCGGCGCTCGGCGGCGCTCGAGCCCGTCGGCCGGATTCACCGGCGAGGCGCCGAACTTGCCGCGCGCGGCTGGCGTGCGGCGAGCTCTTCAGCACGATCGGCTTCGGCATCTTGCGCATCCGCGGGGCGTACTTCCCGTCGATGTAGCTGAAGTTGCGGCTGTAGGCGTTGTAGGTCGCGGCGTCGATGATCCGCAGGACGATGTCGTCGTTGATCCGGTGCCGGTCGACGTGAAGTTCTGCGAGCCGGTGTAGACCACCTTGGCGATCACGACCGAGCACAGCGGCCGTTGATGATCATCGCCTTGTGGTGCACGTACAACTCGCCGTAGTCGTTGCGGTTCCGGTCGCGCCAGGCGTTGTAGACCGGGATCTGCCCGTACTTGGTCTGCTTGATCAGCTGCCGGATGATGCTCCGGCTGGCCCGCCCCTGGTTCATGATGACGTCGACCTTGCAGCCGGCGTTCTTGAGCCGCCAGACCCGCTTGGCGATGTCCATCCGGGGGTTCGTCCAGCCCCACATGGCGATCCGGACCACCGTGCGGCCGCCGCTGCCGTAGCCGCGACCGGTGCGACAGGAGACGTCGTTCAGCGCGTGGAGCATGTCGACCGGTCTGGACGACCGCGCCGAGGCGCCCGCGGGTAGTAGTAGATCGCGTACTTGCCGCTGGCGATGGGCTTGCGAGTGTTGTAGTAGTCGAGGTTGTTCTGGTCCTGGCTCATGTCGACGAAGTAGCCGCGGACCGAGTCGTAGATCTTCTTGTTCCGGACGATGGTGTGGATGTTGTTCCAGCTGACCTTGGTGTTGACGTCGTGCGGGTTGGCCGAACTGATCATCGTCACGTACGGCGTGTTGCCGACCCTGGAGAACGTGTAGACCTTCGAGTGGATGACCGAGCCCGGCACGTTCGACATGCAGGAACGCTGGCAGCTCTTGACGAAGCTGTTCCGCCCCACCCGGGCCTTGCTTGGTGCCCAGCCGCTTCTTGAGATAGCGGATCTCCTGGCTGCCCTCACCGTCGTCGATGATGATCTGCACGTGCACGCCGCGCCGGTGCGCCGCGTACAGACGCCAGGCCGTCGATCGGCTGGTCGAACAGGTACATGGCCATGCTGATGATGGAACCGCGGGGCGACTCGTCGATGGCTCGGTTCAAGTGCCGTGATGATGGCGTACTCGAGGCGGCCTTCGACCCTTCGGGTTGTTGAAGATGACACCGTTGCCCGGCGACCACGGAGCCGCGGCGGCGCTGGCCGCGAGGAAGACACTGATGAGCCCGGCCGCACAGAGCGCGGCAACCAACGTGACTAGAAATCGCCTCATCGCGGCTGACCCCTTCGCTTCACGGTGCACGAGCACACCTGAATCCCCGACCGACTTCCGACCTGCGTCGAAGTATCGGCCTAGCGTGCCACACCGTTTCTCAGGCGCGAAAGGATTACGGCGTGTCTGGCAGTATGTGGAGCGCCGAGCGAGTCAGATCACGACGTCGGCGACCACCATGTTGTGGTCGGACGGGCGCGCCCTGTCGACGCGATTCATCTTGTTCTCCCAGCGGGTGAAGGCCCGCGCGCCCCTTGACCATCACCACGTCGAGCCGGACGCCGTTCTTGGTCTTCTTGAGCGTCGTACGCCAGTGGTTGACCGTCGGGTAGAGGTGGTTGATCGGGCCGGGCGCGGACACCGAGTCGCGGAAGCCCTTCGAGACGAGGTAGCGATGCGGCGCGTACCGGCTGCGGTCGGTCGACCAGGAGTTGATGTCGCCGCCGAACAACACCGGCAGCCCGGTGTCGTTCAGCCGCGCCAACCGGTTGACCGCCGCGGCGGCCTGCGCCACACGCAGCCGGCTGAACTTGGCGTCCTTGGCCTTGCTGCCGTGCCGGTTGTCCAGGTGCACCGAGACGACCCAGAACTGCTGCCCCGTGCTCCGGTCGCGGAACTTGGCGTACGCCGCCGAGCGGCGTTGCTTCTTGCTGTCACCGGAGGCGACCGGCAGATCGAAGGCGCAGGACGGGTTGTAGTTGCTCTTGCCCGGTGGTCTCCGGGCAGCGGCTGAGCAGCGCGTAGCGGGACGAGTCGTAGAGGATGCGGGCGCCCTGGGTGCCGTGGCTTGGCGCCGGGTGCGGTGTAGGAGAACGAGCGGACCAGCCGGTACTGCCCACCGCCGAGGGCGCGTAGCTTCGCGGTCAGACTCGTGGTCTGGCGGGCGGCGCCTTTGATCTTGGCCTTCTTGCCGTCGGCGCGTCCCGGACCCAGTTCCTGGAGCAACACCACGCCGGGACGGCGGGAGAGGATCTCCCGGGACACGTCGGTGACGCGTGCGAGCCAGTTGCGCTTGTCGCCGAGTGCCCGGGCGGTCCGTACGTTGAAGGTCGCGATCCGCACCTGGGCGGTCTTCACCGCGGCCGTCGGAGCGGCCACCGAGACGACCGGCGCGGACGGGGACGGGACGGCGCTGGGCGGCCGTCGGCCACAGGGACAGCCCGAGCGCGCTGGCACCGAGGACAGCCGTGCAGCGAGTGGTGAATCGGGTCGTGAGACGACGGGGGAAGAAACGTCGAGTCATGAGACTCCTCCGGTTCAGGCCCGTCGTGGCCGGGGCCACGTCAGGTCCAAGCTTCGGCGAGGCCCCCCTCCGCCATGTGCGCCGACGATAACCCCAATCAAGAGACCGTGTCCAAGCTGTGACCTAATTTGGTCACGAATTTGGTACCTCGACCCGTCGGGCCATGACGGCTGGCCGGCGCAGAGCTGTCGGTGCCGGATGTCAGGCTGTGGGTGTGTGCCAGAGAGAACCGGCCTGCCGGGTCGGCGACCGATTCGACGGTCGATTCGCCGGTCGATCCGCGGTCGGCAGGACGGGCGTCCCTGGCCAAGGGACGCGCCGAGGTGGCGGCGATGTTCGACCGGGTGGCCCGCCGCTACGACCTGGCGAACGACGTGCTCTCCCTGGGTCAGGACCGGGCCTGGCGCGGGGCCGTGCTGGAGGCCAGTCAGGCCTCGCACTGGCCAGCGCGTCCTCGACCTGGCCGCCGGCACCGGGACCTCGAGCGAGCCGTTCGTCCGGGCCGGTTGCTTCGTCGCCCCCACCGACATCTCGCTCGGCATGTTGAGCGTGGGCAAGCAACGCCGACCGGACCTCGCGTTCGTGGCCGGCGATGCGCTGCGGCTGCCGTACGCGGACGACAGCTTCGACGTGGTCACGATCTCCTTCGGGCTGCGCAACGTCGCCGACCCGCAGGCGGCCTGCGTCGAGTTGCTGCGGGTGACCCGGCCCGGTGGCCGGCTCGGTGGTGTGTGAGTTCTCGACGCCGGTCTGGTCACTCTTCCGTCGGCTGTACGAGAACTATCTGGTTACGGCCATTCCTCGCATCGCCCGGCTGGTCTCGTCCAACCCGGTCGCGTACGAGTATCTGGCCGAGTCGATCCAGGCCTGGCCGGATCAGCAGGGACTCGCGGCGCAGATCGAGGCCGTCAGGGTGGCGGAACGTCGAGTGGCGTAACCACTCGGGCGGGATCGTCGCGATGCACCGAGCCCGAAAGGTCGTCACCGTGACCATCCTGCTCGGCTCGATGGCCGCCGCCAGCTGCCCGGTCAAGACGCAGAACGTGTTCTCCCCGCTCGAGGAGCTGCCCGATCACCCGCCGGACGGGACCGCCGATCCGAGTGCCGCGGCGCGGCTTCTGGCCCGGCGGGCCCACCGGCGGAGGATGCTCGATCTGTGGCTGAGTTCGGTTCCGGACGCCATCGATCTCCGCCCGCTCGCCGACGAGCCGGCCGAGATGCGGACGGCCGCCGGCCGCGAGGCCCTCGCGGCCGGGCGGCCCCTCGTCGTCGGGGCGACCCTCCCTCCCGATCCCGCCGGACACCGGGTCGGCGCACCTGACGCCCTGCTGCGCGCTCGCGATCAGGCCGGGGATCGGCCCGGCTACCACCCGGTGGTCGTGAAGTGGCACCGGATCATCAGCCAGCCCCGGCCCCCCGAGCCGGACGAAGCCCCTGACCGCGGTCCGTGGTCGGCTTCGGTCCTGAACTACGGCACTCTGACCGCACCCGATCCTGAGGCGCACGCGCCACTGCCGCGGCTACGGGCTCAGGCTCGGTTACCGGAAGCGGGACTTCCTCCAGGTGGCCCACTACGCGCGGATGCTGGCGACCGTCGGTTTCGGGCCCCCGGGTCGGCCGTGGGGTGGGGTCATCGGCACCGATGAGATTCCCGGGGACTTCCCCGAGGAGGCTCGCCCCGACGACGGGGTGTTGATCGCCTGGGCCGACCTCGCCGAACCCAGCATTCGCACCTTCTCCCCCGCCGATCCTCGGGGCTGGACGCTGCAGTCGGTGCTGGACCGCTACGACGAGGAGCACTGCTTCCGGCTGGCCATCGCCGAATCCGCGCGACGGCAGACCGGCCGACCAGAGGTCGATCCACCCCTGCTCGTCGGCCCGATCGTCAACCCGGAATGCGTCAGCTGCCCGTGGTGGACCAACTGTCGTACGCGACTGCGCGACGACGACCTCAGTCTGCGCATCGAGCGCGGACCCCTCGACGCGCGGGAGATCATCACTCTGCGACGGATCGGGATCAGCACCGTGCCGCAACTCGCCGCCGCCGAGCTCGAAGATGTCCTCAGCGATTATCTGCCGCAGGTCAGTCACCGCGCCGGGGCCGAGACCCGGCTCCGTACGGCCGCTCGCCGCGCCGGCATGTTGGTCAGCGGCGAGACGTTCGCGCGGGAAACCTCCGGCCCCATCGAGGTGCCCGCCGCGGACCTCGAGGTCGATTTCGATCTCGAGACCGCGAGCGACGGCCGGATCTACCTCTGGGGCTTCCGGGTGCACCCCGCGTCGGCGCCCGCCTACACCCGGCAGTTCTGTCGCTTCGCCGACCTGGGCGAGGAAGAGGAGATCGAACTGGCCCGGGAAGCGCTGCGCTGGCTCCGGGACTTGGTGGACGGGCCCCGGAGTGTGCGGGTCTTCCATTACAGCGGCTTCGAGGTCGCCATGCTCAAGGCGCTGGCGGGCCGGACCGAGGATCCGGTCCTGCGGTGGGGCGCCGACTACGCGGAGCACGAGTTCGTCGACCTGCTGGAGATCATCAAGACGCACTACTTCGGCGTCTCCGGCCTCGGTCTGAAGTCCATCGCCCAGTACGCCGGTTTCCGCTGGCGCGACTCCGATCCCGGCGGACTCAACTCCCAGACTCTGGTTCGTCGACGCCGTACACGGAATCGACGGGTCACCGCCAGCAGGCGCGTCGCCGCGTCCTCGAGTACAACGAGGACGACGTCTCGGCCACCGGCTGGCTCAGAGCATGGCTGCGAGCCCGGTGATCTCGGCGTCCAGGTTGCGGCGCTGGGCGCGATCCACGACCGCTTCGATCACCTCGACACCCCTCGCGGGCTCGGCGAGCGCACTCCCGGAGCTCGGCGACACTCGTGACCCGTCGGGCGGTGGCCCCCAACGCCGTCGCCACCTCGGCGACCCCGACGCCGTGGGGGGTGCCGAAGATCCGTTCGTAGGCACCCAGGTGCGCCGGCCGCCCGTGCTCGAGGGTGGCGAATATGCTGCCGCCGTTGTCGTTCGCCACGATGATCCGCAGGTCCGGCCGCGGCTCGGACGGGCCGATGATCAGCCCGGTCAGGTCGTGCAGGAAGGTTTCGTCCCCGAGCAGGGCATGCACTCCTCCCTCGGTCACGGTGGCGACGCCGACCGCGGTCGAGACGGTGCCGTCGATGCCGGAGAGTCCCCGGTTGGCGAAGACGACCGGCGGAGATGCGGAGACGGGCGCCAGATCGAGATCGCGGATCGGCGAGGAGGACCCGACGACCAAGGTGTCGCCGGCCGCGAGCGTCGACCAGAGACCGGCGGCCAGCGCGGGACCGGAGAGGTAGGACAACGCGCCCAGCAGGGCGTCGAGTTCGCCGCGCACCGCATGGTCGGCCTCTGACCAACGGGCCAGCCAGTCGCCGTTGCCGGGTTCGAGATCAACGGCGTCGACCACGTCATGCGCCCGTCGCCCCGGATCGAGCCACTCCGCCGCGTGGGCCACCACCACCAGTTCGATGTCGTCCCGCGCCAACAGTCGGGAGACGGGCCGCGACAGGGTCGGGTGGCCGAACATGATCACGCGCTCCACGTCGTCGACCAACGCGGAGCCCAGCAGCACCCGGTACAGCCCGATCGCGGCTTCCCCGCCCCGCGCGTTGCTCGACGGCTCCGCGAGCAGCGGAACCCGAGCCCGGGCGGCGAGATCTCGTCACCGACCGGCCGAGCTCTGGAGGCAGGTCACCCGCGACGATCACCGTCTGCGGGCCGGCGTCCAGCGGAAGCGCCTCGGGCGCCGGCACCCGGGGGGCGATGAGGAGCTCACGCGGCACCGGACTGTCCTCGACGTCGGGCACCAGCGGCTCGGAGAAGCTGACGTTGAGGTGCACCGGCCCCGGCTGTCCGCTACGGCTGCCGGTCGCGAGGGCCAGCAGCCGGGCCAACTCGAACTGCCACCAACCGGAGTCATCGACGCCGGGCCCGGGGCGGTCGTCGATGGTGATCTGTCCGCGAACGTGCGGCGTGAACAGGCCCCGCTGGTCGGTGGTCTGGTTGGCGCCGGTGAACGTCGCGGTGCGCGGCCGGTCGGCGGTCACGGCGACGAGCGGCATCTGACTGTGCCAGGCCTCGAGCAGCGCGGGGTGCAGGTTGGCGGCGGCCGTGCCGGACGTCGTGACCACCGGCACCGGCGTCCTCGACGCCTTGGCCATCCCGAGGGCGAGGAAGGCGGCGGTTCGTTCGTCGATCCGCACGTGCAGCCGGAGCAGGCCGATCTTGTCGGCCTCGAAGAGCTCGTACGCCAGTGGCGCGCTGCGCGAACCCGGGCGACAGGACGACCTCGCGCACGCCGGCGGCGATCAGCTCGGAGACGATCACGCCGGCACAACGGCTGGCCTCAGCTCAGTCGCCGAACCTCGGCGGCCAGCCGTCGGGTCTCCACGAGCCGAGCCTGCCAGAACGCCGTCGTCGCCGGCTCGGCGGCGCAACGGGCCAGCCGGGCCGGGTCCGGTTCGGCCGGCGCGGAGCTCGAGGAAGCCGGCCCGGGCGATCAGCGGCGGCTCCACCAGATCGTCGGTCAGCAGGCTCACGGTGTTCAGACCGCAGGCGTACGGGAGCTCGGGCAGCGCCGCGGCCAGCGCCAGCCCGGCCCGGATCCCGACCGAGGTCTCGAGGGCGCTGGAGGCGACGACCGGCAAGCCGATGCGTTCCGCGATCTGCAGGCACGCCCGGACTCCGCCGAGCGGCTGCACCTTCAGCACGGCCACGTCGGCAGCCTCTTCGGCCGCCACCCGGAGCGGGTCGTCGACGCGGCGGATCGACTCGTCGGCGGCAATCGACACGTCGACGTGCTGCCGCGCCAGCCGCCGGCGGAGGTCGGCCAGTTCGGCGATCGAGGCGCACGGCTGCTCCACGTACTCCAGGTCGAACCGGCTCATCTGCCGGATCGCGGCTCAGCGCCTCGTCGACGTCCCAGCCGCCGTTCGCGTCGACCCGGAGCCGCCCGGCCGGGCCGAGGGCGTCGCGTACGGCCTCGAGTCGGTCGAGGTCGTCGCCGAGCCGCTGGCCGGACTCGGCGACCTTGACCTTGGCCGTGCCGCAGCCGGAGTCCCGGACGAGCCGGGCGGCCTCGGCGGGCCCGACGGCCGGGACGGTGCAGTTGACCGGGATCCGGTCGCGCACCGGCTCGGGCCAGCCGATCTCGGCCGCCTCGTCGGCAGCACGCCACCAGGGCACCAGCTCGGTTCCGGAATAGTCGAGGAACGGGCTCCACTCGGCCCAGCCCGACGCGCCGCGCCAGAGCAGGCCCTGGCGTTCGCTCAAGCCGCGAAAGCGCAGCCGCAGTCTCGATGGCGTAGACGTACGCGTCGTCGATGCCCGCGTGCTCCTCGTCGCGCCCGTCGCTCCCCTCATCGCTACCTCGTCGCTCATTGTCCGCCAACGCTACCCAAGCCCAACGAGGGGCGGAGGCATCGGATCGGACTAGCCTGTCGCCGATGACCACGAGCAGGCGACGGACTGGTGTGCGCGGAGACACCCGAGGAGGTGCTGCGCGCCCTACGCGACGGCACTGGCGGGTGGTCCACCCGTCGCGCCGCTCTCCGGGCGATCCCGTCGAGCACGCCCAGGCCCTCGCCGTTCTTCGACCGGACGAGCCGATCGAGCGAACCGGACGCGGCCGCGATGGTGACGACGTCGGGATCGACCGGCCGGCCCAAGGGCGTCGTGTTGTCGCGGGCTGGCGCTGGTCGCCGCCGCCGAGGCCGCCCACGAGCGGCTCGGCGGCGCCCGGCAGCTGGATCCTGGCCCTGCCGCCGCACTACGTCGCCGGGTTGATGGTGTTGGCCCGGGTCGCGGTCGCCGGGACGGAGGTCGCCGTCACCGACCCCCGGCTCGGCGGGCTGACCGACGCGGTCCGGGAACGCTGACCGGTCGGCGCTATGTTTCGTTGGTCCCGGCGCAGTTGGCCCGGGCGTGCGCCGATCCCGCTCTGAGCCGAGGGTTCTGGCCGGACTCGATGCGGTGCTGGTCGGTGGTGCTCCACTCGATCCTCGGCTCCGAGCTCGGGCTCACGACCTCGGCCTGCCGGTCGTGACGACGTACGGTATGAGCGAGACCTGTGGCGGCTGTGTCTTCGACGGTGTGCCCTTGGCGGGATGACCGTCGAGCTGGATCCCGAGATCCGGCCGGATCGCGCTCAGCGGACCCATGCTCTTCTCCGGTTACCGGCTGGATCCTGCGCTGACCGCCGCCAGTCTGCACGGCTCGACGTTCGCGACCCAGGACCGTGGACGGTGGGTCGACGGCCGGCTCGAGCGTGGTCGGCCGGCTCGATGCGGTCGTGGTCAGCGGCGGGCGCAACATCGACCTGCACGAGCTCGAACAACTGGCCCAGGCCCGGCGTCGACTCCGACATCGCGATCATCGGCCTGCCGGACCCCGACTGGGGCACCGAGGTGGTCGCGGTCGGCACGGGTCCGGAAACGCTGGCGGAGTTGCACGACGGCTGGCCGCCGACGTGCCCGCCTTCGCGCTGCCGCGGCGGCTGATCCGGGTGCGCCGATCTGCCGCGGACGGCCGGCGGCAAGATCGATCGGACACGGCTGATCGAGGACGCTGGGCAGCTTTCCGGATCGGCAGGGCACACCGCATGACGGCCGATGCCGAGCTGCGACCGACGCCCGGCCAGTGGTGGGCGGGCGCCCGGCCGCGTACGCTGCCGGCCGCGCTGGCGCCGGTGCTGGCCGGTTCCGGGGTGGCCGCAGTTCTTCGACGGGTTCGTCGTCTCGCGTGCCCTGCTCGGCCCTGGTCGTCAGCCTCGCGCTCCAGGTCGGCGTCAACTACGCCAACGACTACTCCGACGGCATCCGGGGCACCGACGCCACCCGGGTCGGACCGCTGCGGCTGGTCGGCTCGGGCCTGGCGTCACCCGGAGCGGTGCGCGCGGCCGCCTTCGCCTGCTTCGGCGTGGCGGCGGTGGCCGGACTGGGCCTGGTGCTGCTCACCGGATTCTGGTGGCTGCTCGCGGTGGGCGCCGCGTGCATCGTCGCCGCCTGGTTCTACACCGGCGGGCGGCATCCGTACGGGTATCTCGGACTCGGTGAGCTGTTCGTCTTCGTGTTCTTCGGTCTGGTGGCCGTGTGCGGGACGGTCTACGTCCAGCTGGGTCGCGTCCCGCTGGCCGGACTCGTCGCCGGCGTCGCGATCGGGGCGCTCGCCTGCGCGTTGCTCGTGGTCAACAACCTGCGGGATCTGACGAACGACGCGCGGGCGGGCAAGCGCACGCTGGCGACGCGGATCGGTGATCGGGCGACGCGTGTCACGTACCTGATCTTGATCGTGGTGGCGGGTCTCGATGGTGATCATGGTCGCGGCGCCTGACGTCGTGGTGGGCCCTGCTCGGCCTGGGTGGCAGTCGTGTTCGCCGTTCCTGCCGTCCGGATCGTGCTCGGCGGCGCCGCCGGTCCGGCCCTGATCGGCGTTCTGCAGACCACCGGTCTCGCGGAACTCGTCTGTGCCGTCGGACTCACACGGCTTTCGTGGCTGAGGCGTGGCAGGCTCGCCGAACCGACGTCGGATCAACGGAGGATTCGGATGGCGAGGTGAGCGAGGCGACGGAGGCTCCGAAAAGCAAGGCAAAGCGGACACGCCGAGCTCAGCCGAGGGTGCCGGCCGCCTCAGTTGAGGCGAGCGCGCCGGTGCTGAGGAACTCCTCCAGCTGACGGCGGTACGGCTCGGGATCCCAGCCGCGGCCGGCGACCCAGGCGTCGTCGTAGTAGGTGTGGACGTAGCGCTGTCCTTCGTCGCAGATCAGGGACACGACGCTGCCGTGCACACCCGCGGCCAGGAGCTCGCCGATCAGGTGGACGGCACCCCACATGTTGGTGCCGGTCGAGCCGCCGACCAGGCGATCCAGCTTCTCCGCGCACCAGCGCATCGCGGCCACCGACGCCGCGTCCGGCACGGCGATCATGCGGTCGACCACGGCCGGCACGAAGCTCGGCTCGACCCGGGGCCGACCGATCCCCTCGATCGCGGATCCGCTGGCGGTGGCGTCGGGGTCGGCCTCCGCCCAGCCCCGGTGGAACGCGGAGTTCTCCGGGTCGACCACGCACAACCGGGTGCGGTAGGCGTGCAGCCGGAGGTACCGGCCGATGGTCGCACTGGTTCCACCGGTACCGGCCCCGACCACGATCCAGTCCGGGACGGGATGCGGTTCGCGCGTCAGCTGGGTGAAGATCGACTCGGCGATGTTGTTGTTGCCGCGCCAGTCGGTGGCCCGTTCGGCGTAGGTGAACTGATCGAGGTAGTGCCCACCGGACTCCGCGGCCAGGTCGGCGGCCACCGAGTAGATGGTCGTCGGGTCGTCGACCAGGTGGCAGCGGCCGCCGTAGAATTCGATGAGCGCGCACTTCTCCTTGACCGTGCTGGCCGGCATGACGGCGACGAAGGGCAGGCCGAGGAGGCGGGCGAAGTACGCCTCGCTGACCGCGGTCGAGCCCGAGGAGGCCTCGACCAGCGTCGTGCCCTCGTCGATCCAGTTGTTGCACAGCCCGTAGAGCACCAGCGACCGCGCCAACCGGTGCTTCAGGCTGCCCGTCGGGTGCACCGACTCGTCCTTGAGGTAGAGCCGGATGCCCCACGACGGCGGAAGCGGAAAGACGTGCAGATGGGTGTCGGCACTCCGGTTGGCGTCCGCCTCGACCTGATCGACGGCCCAGGCCTGCCAGTCCTGCCGACGCATCCGGTCCGTACCAGCCGTCATCTGCTCATCATCGCGCAGAGGAGCCTTCGAGCATCTGCATGGTTTCCGTGCGTCTGCATGGTGTGTGCACCATGCAAATGCACAAAGGCCATGCAGATTGTTTCCATGGCGGCACCGGTCCCTGCGGTGGACGCCGTTTCGCAGCCGCGTGTCGGCTGGCGGTTCGTGCTGCCCTACGTCGCGGCGACGGTCGCCATGTGGATGTCGTTCAACGCTCCCGGCGCAGGTGCTGATCGGTCAGCAGCTGATCGCGCTCGACGAGGCCAACAAGGAGCGCAACCTGGCGATCGTCCTCGGCGTCGGCGCGGTGATCAGCCTGGTCGCCAACCCGCTCTTCGGCATGCTGAGCGACCGCTCCCGCAGCAGCGCGTGGCCGGCGCCGACCCTTCCTGCTGGGCGGGGCGATCGGCACCTGCCTCGGTCTGGCCCTGCTCGCCGTCGCGCCGAGCCTCGTGGTCCTGCTGGCTCGGGTGGTGCCTGGTCCAGGCCTCGCTGAACTGCTACCTGGCGGCGATCACCGCGATCATCCCCGACCGCGTGCCGGCCTCGCAGCGCGCCACGATCAGCGGGCTCGCCGGCCTGTCGCAGGTCCTCGGCACCGTGGTCGGCATCGGCCTCACCAACGCCATGCCGACGACCGTGGCGAAGTACGCGCTGCTGGGCGCCGTGCTCGCCCTCGCCATGCTGGGTCTGTACCTGAGCTACCGCGACCGGCCGCGGTCTGGGCGACCGACCGGCGTGGCCCACCTTGGCCGAGTTCTTCGGCTCGCTCGCGCCACCGTGACTTCGCCCTGGCCTGGCTCACCCGCGGCCTGGTCACGCTCGGGTACGCCCTCGGCACGACGTACCTGCTCTTCTTCCTGCGCGACCGGGTCGGGATCGCCGACCCCGCCGGCGGCGTGTTCACCGCCAACCTCGTCGCCGCCGGTGCGCTGCTGGTGACCGTGTTCGTCGGCGGCATCCTGAGCGACCGCACCGGTCGGCGCAAGATCTTCGTGATCATCAGCACCGTCGTGATCGCGGCCGGGCTGGCGACGCTGGCGTTGGTGCCGACCTGGCCGGGCACCCTGCTGGCGGCCGGACTGCTCGGCGGCGGATTCGGCGTCTACCTCGCCGTCGATCTGGCCTTGATCACCGAGGTGCTGCCCAGCGCGGAGGACTCCGGACGCGATCTCGGCATCGTCAACATCGCGCTGACCTTGCCGCAGACGTTCGCGCCCGCCGTGTCCGCGTTGTTCGTCACCCAGCTCGGTGGTTACTCGCCCTTGTTCGGCACGGCCGCCGTGGTGACCTTGATCAGCGCGGTCCTGGTGAGCTTCATCAGAGGAGTGCGCTAGCGATCCTTTGGTCGCTAGGTCCGTGCGACCAAAGGATCGCTCGTCGCCGCAGACACCCAGCTCGTTGCCGCTGGGATCGGTGAAGTGAAACCGCCGGTTGCGCTGTCTTCTAGGAGCGCTGTGCTGGTGGGATGAGCTGTGCATGAGGGCTTCGACGTGCCGGCGGACTTGGTCACGGATCGGTCGGACGCGGTCGAGGTCGTGCCCAGCCGGGTCGTCGAGCTCCCAGTCCTCATAGCGCTTTCCGGCCTGGACAGCGATCGGGTTGATCCTGTCGACGGGTTCGGATCCGGCGGAGCGGACCTCGATCGCCCCCTTGGCGAGGTGGTTGAGAGTCACCGGGATCTCCTCGTTGCTGGATGCCTCACGGTCAAGTGCGTTCGCGGCACGCCGAGCGTGCGACGCCGATACGTGAGCTGGATCCGTAGGCTGCCGTGAATGCCGGCCGCCGACAGATATCCGAGCGACGTCCTCGCGGCCGGTGCTCAGCGCCGTCGCCCGGCCAGTGTCCCGGCCGTCGCCGAGCGGGGACTGGTCGTGGAGGATGCGACCTCGGGCTTCTGCGGGGCGGTGCTGCGCTGCGAACAGGGCCTGGTGGTTCTGGAGGACCGGCACGGGCGGCGACGGAGCTTCCGTCTCGGACCGGGGTTCCTTCTCGAGGGGCAGCCGGTCGACCTGCAGCCGCCACGCCGAGCTTCGGCTCAGCCGGTGCGCAGCCGCTCCGGGTCGGTCGCGCCGTCCGCCGGCGAACGAGCCCGGGTCGCCGCTGCCGGTCGCATCTACGTCGAAGGTCGACACGACGCCGAGCTGATCGAACGGATCTGGGGCGACGATCTGCGCCACGTCGGTGTCGTGGTGGAGGGTCTCGGCGGCGTCGACGATCTACCGTCGTTGGTCGCCGAGTTCGCCCCCGGGCCGGGCCGGCGATTGGGCGTCCTGGTGGATCATCTGGTCCCCGGCAGCAAGGAGTCCAGGATCGCGGCATCCGTCACGTCCGGCCCGTACGGCGAGCACGTGCTGGTGCTGGGACACCGGTTCGTGGACATCTGGCAGGCGGTCAAGCCGGAGCGACTCGGGCTGGAACACTGGCCGACGATCTCGAGGGACGTCGAATGGAAGCTGGGCGTCTGCCGAGCCCTCGGCTGGCCATATCAGGATCACACCGACCTGGCCGCCGCCTGGCAGCGGATCCTGCGCAGCGTCCGTGACTGGTCCGACCTGGACCGCGAGCTGCTGACCATCGTCGAGCGACTGATCGACTTCGTCACCGAGGAGTCGTTGAATGGCAGCTAACGGCTGGGTTTCTTCGTAAAAGGCAGCCGTTGGCTGCCAACCAACGGCGGCGAGGAGAGGAGCGACCATGAGCGTGGCCTTCTGGGTCACGACGATCGTGATCGTGGCGACGCCCGGCACCGGGGCTCTCTACGCCGTCCGCACCCAGGTGATCAGCCGGCCCCGGGTCATGACCTGGATGCGACGCGTTTCGCCGGCACGTACGTCCTGCTGGCCGGCCGGCTGGCCGTCACGGAGCGTTAGACGATCGGCGGATGCCCGGCGCGGGCCATCCGCCACACCGTTCGCCAGCTGATCGGACGCCGGGCGCCGGCGTCGGAGGTCAGTCCCAGCCGATAACCCCGCAGGGTCTCGACCCACGCCTGCGCGGCCGCGGAGCCGCAGCCGCCGATCACCACCCAGCTCAGCACGTACGCGACGCCGACCGG
The DNA here is from genome assembly GCA_963789345.1 of uncultured Actinomycetota bacterium. Taxonomy (GTDB): domain Bacteria; phylum Actinomycetota; class Actinomycetes; order Propionibacteriales; family Propionibacteriaceae; genus Microlunatus. The sequence continues at coordinate 315,256 of CAWBKR010000011.1, forward strand.
CACCGGCAGGTTGCGCCGGGCCAGCCAGACCCGATTCCGGGCCTGGAACCGGTAGAACTCCGCGTGCCGGGTCGGCGGGATCGCCGGATGGTGCACCTCGAGTTCGCCGTCGTAGCGGACGTGCCAGCCGCCGTCCCACACCCGCCAGGCCAGCTCGATCCCCTCGTGCGCGTACCAGAAGCGGCGCCGGCCACCCCTTGGCGTAGTCGAGCGCCTCCCGCCGCATCGCCACCGCCCCCTCCCAGACGGACATGGCCGGGCTGCTGCGCGCCGGATCGGCGACCCGGACGCGTGGCGTCCAGCGTCGTGGGGCCGGTCGGCCCTCCGGATCGACCACCCGCGGCTGGATCAGCCCGAGTCGCGGATCGGCCCGAAACCGCTCCGCCATCGCCGACAGCAAGCCGTCGTCGGGCAGACAGGCGTCGTCGTCCAGGAAGAACAACAGGTCGCCCGAGACCAGCCGGACGCCCGCGTTCCGGCCGGCCGGAATGCCGCGGTTCTCCGGCAGCCCCAGCGCCGCGCACCCCCTCGGGCAGATCGGTCGGCTCCCAGCCGTTGCCCACCACCACGATGTCCGTGGTGACTCCGCGCTGGGCCTGCAGCGAGGCCAGCCCGCGCGCGAGGTCGGCCGGCCGCCGTCCCTGGGTCAGGACGATCACCCCGTACGACGGAGTCAGACGCTTGCACCGCCGTCCACCTCAGCCGTCATATCGCCGTCATATCAGCCGTCACGTCAGCCGTCACCTCAGCCATCAGCTCAGCCTCGACGACGCGAGCACCGCGACGAGGTGGCCGACGACGGTCACCACGGCCGCCACGACCAACCCGATCAGCAGACCCTGGGTGGCCGCACCGCCGAGCCACAGGTCGAGCAGTGCCGCCAGCCAGGATCAGTATCGACAACTCGACCGAGTGGAAGACGCGGTGGAACGGCACGAAGCGAGCCACGCTGCCGGAGCCGGCGGAGCAGACCGCCGGCCGGCGCGCGCACGTCCTCGGCGTCGGGCATCCTGGGCAGGCCGGCGTAGTGCCGGGCCACGTGCACCAGGTCGTTCTCGACCTTGTTGAGGGCCACGAGCAGGCTGAGCAGCAGACCGAGGGCCAGCCAGAAGCTGTACGGGTCCAGACCGCCGGCCGCCCGCACGCCGAGGGCCGCCGCGATGCCGCACTCGGCCACGTAGTGCCCGACCCGGTCCAGGTAGACGCCGCGCGGCGACGACGTGCCCCGCCACCGGGCCACCTCACCGTCGCAGCAGTCCAGCAGCATCTGCAGTTGGACCAGCAGGACGACCAGCCCGCAGCGACCAGCCAGGGCGGCCAGGCGGTGACCACGGCGGCGGCGGCCGCGGCGCCGATCATCAGCCAGGTCACCCCGTTGGCCGAGAATCCGGCCCGGAGCAGGATCCGGGTCAGATAGGGAGAGATGTCCGCAGATAGGTCGAGGCCACCCAGTGCTCCGCGCCCGGCCCGGGTTCGCACGCTCTCGGGCTGGGTGACCGCCCGCAACATCGCCGATCGAGGGCTGCTCGGGTCGCGGCGCGTCGCGTTTCCTCCACCGCCGTCAACGTGTCGTCCGCTGGTCATGTTGCGTTTGCCGGGCGATCACCTGCAACAGCGTAGCGCTCGCTCTATGGCCTTCCCTTCCAGGCGCGCATAATCTTGGCTCATGATGCGGTATCTGCCGATCATCATCGTGGCTCTTGCGATGATCTATTGCGTAGTGGAGGTCGCCCAGGCGCCGCCCTATGCGGTGCGCCGGATGCCGCGCTGGCTCTGGGCCACCGCGATCATCTGCCTGCCCCTGATCGGCGCCGTCTGCTGGCTGTTGTTCGGTCGTCCCAACGCCGAGTCCCTCGGTACGAAGAAGAAACCGAGCAAGCCCAAGGCCCCCGACGACGACGTCGACTTCCTCCGCGGTCTCTAGCGCACCCACACTTCGCCCTTCGACAGGGGACCCTCCTGAGCTTGTCGACCAGGGCTCGAGGCGGCCCTTCGACAGGCTCAGGGCGCCCGTCGCCAGCTCCAGCACCGCCTCCTGGAAGCGCCGCGTGCTGGCCCGGTCGGCCACGTCGCCGAAGTAGAAGGCGCCGCAACTCGGCCAACACCTCGCGATCCCGACCCGGTCCCGAGGCCGGCCTCCCGCAGCCGTTCCACCACCCGCCCGGCGTCATCGCGCGTCCAGCAGCGGCAACTGGTCGAGCAGCGGCGACGCCGGTCGGTACGCACCCGGAGCCGGGGCGGTGACGACCAACGGCTTGCCGGTGGCCAGCCAGTCGTAGGCGACGGCCGAGACGTCGGTGAGGCAGGCGTCGGCGAAGTCCCACTGCCAGCCGTACTCTCCGGTGTCGACCAGGTGCCGATCTCCCGCGGCCCGCAGCCGCTGCCGAATGGCCCGATCGGCCGCCGCGTGCGCCGCCGAGGCGGTCCCGGTCCGCGGATGCGGCCGGTAGATGATCCGCAGCGCCGGATCGACCAGCAGCGCGTCGATCATCGCCAGACCGTGGGTCGCCAGCGATCCGTACGCGATGCTCGGCCGGTCCCCCTCCCACGTCGGTGCGTAGAGGATCCGCGTCCCGGAGTCGGCGGGGCCACGCCGGAGCGCCGGGATAGTCGTAGTCCAGCTGCGGACGACCGATCAGCCGGGTCCGTGTCTCGGCGTCGAAACCCCGCAACGTCGCCAGCCGAGCCCGGCCGGCCTCGCCAGCCGACCAGGGTGACGTCGTACGCCTTGTGCTGGTTGGACACGCTGCCGCCCTTGTCGGACTCCCCGTGTCCGATCTGCACGTGCACGGGTCGGCGAACCGCAGCATCCGGAAGTTGGGCTCGACCTGGTTCAGGTAGAGCACCACCCGGACGTCGCGGTCGGACACCAGCTCGCTCGAGCGCCGCGCTCCCGCGGGCGAAGGTCACCGGCAGGCGGCTGGCCACCTGCACGGCGGCGCCGAGTGTCCGGGCCGATCGACGATCGACGAAGACCCCGATCCGGTCGGCCAGCTCCTCCAGCGGCCGTCGCCACTGCTCGAACTGGTAGAGGTTGGCCGGCGTCGGTGGCGAAGAAGACCGCGACCCCCGCCGTCGGCAGGGCCTCCGACCGGGGAGGCTCGAACGGGCGTAACGCGGAGCGCGACCAGCGAGTTCCGGACGCGCGCCACCAGTTCGCGGGCGCGCGGGACGAGCGGGCGAGACGTCCTCAACGAGGCAGGTCCAGCGCGGCAAGGGCGGAGTCCACGATCTCGGCCGGGTTTCCGTCGATGGAGACCTCCGACACCGTCCTCGTCGGACTGCAGAGGCTCGAGCGTCGCGAGCTGAGAGTCCAGCAGGGTCAACGGCATGAAGTGTCCCTGGCGCGCCTCCATCCGCTGTTTGAGCAGCTCCCGGGTTCCGTGCAGGTGGACGAACCGCACGCGGGCGTCGGCCTCGGACAACACGTCGCGGTAGATCCGGCGGAGGGCGGAGCAGGTCACCACCACGTCGCCGTCCTGCGGCCGAGATCCAGTCGCGGATGGTCCGCAGCCAGGGCATCCGGTCGACGTCGGTGAGCGGCGTGCCGGCGCGCATCTTGGCCACGTTCGTCCGCCGAATGGAAGTCGTCGGCGTCGGCCACGGGCCAGCCCAGCCGGGTCGGCCAACCCTCGGCGACGGTCGTCTTGCCGCAGCCGGCCACGCCCATCACCACGATCGCGGTCTTGGGCTGTGTCGACGTCGGGCCGGCGGGTCGGCGTCGAACTCAGCCCGTCACTCCGGCTCGTCAGGCCGGCGACTGGTCGGCCTTCTCTGGCGGCTCGGGCGGCAGCACCTCGGACGGGGCCGCCTTCTCGATCTCGGTCTCGCTGCGGTCCGCACTCCACTCGGTGTGGAACGTCCCGTCCGAGTCGACGCGGCGGTAGGTGTGGGCGCCGAAGAAGTCACGCTGGCCCTGGATCAAGGCCGCCGGCAGCCGCTCGGCGCGGATCCCGTCGTAGTAGGCCAACGACGAGGAGAAAGCCGGCGTGGGGATCCCGTTACGGGCGGCACCGGCGACGATCCGTCGCCAGGCGGCCAGACAAGAAGCCGACCGCGTCGGCGAAGTAGTCGTCGGCGATCAGCAGCGGCAACTGCTCGTTCCGTTCGTACGCCTCGGTGATGCGGTTCAGGAACCGCGCCCGGATGATGCAGCCGCCCCGCCAGATCCGCGCCATGGCACCGCGGTCGATGTTCCAGCCGTACTCCGCGCTGGCGGCGGCGATCTGGTCGAAGCCCTGGGAGTAGGCGACCACCTTCGAGGCGTACAGGGCCTGCCGGACGTCGTCGACGAACTGATCCTTGATCACCGACCTCCCACTCCTCCGCGTTGGCCGGCAGCTTCGCGCGGGCCGCCTCGCGCTGGGGCACCGAGCCCGAGAGCGCGCGGGCGAAGGTGGCTTCGGCGATGCCGGTGATCGGGACGCCGAGATCGAGGGCGTTCTGCACCGTCCAGCGGCCGGTGCCCTTCTGCTCGGCCTGATCCAGGATCACGTCGACGAGGGCCTGGCCGGTTCCGGCGTCGGTCTGGGCGAGCACCTCGGCAGTGATCTCGATCAGAAACGACTCCAGGTCGCCGGAGTTCCAGTCCGTGAAGATCTGACCGATCTCGGCGGCGCTGGCTCCGGTGCCCTGCTTGATCAGGTCGTACGCCTCGGCGATCAACTGCATGTCGGCGTACTCGATGCCGTTGTGCACCATCTTGACGAAGTGCCCGGCGCCGTCGGGACCGACGTAGGTGCAACACGGCGTCCCGTCGACCTTGGCCGAGATGGATTCGAGCAGCGGGCCGAGCGATTCGTAGGACTCCCGCGAACCGCCGGGCATGATCGACGGCCCGTTGAGCGCGCCCTCCTCGCCGCCGGACACTCCGGTGCCGACGAAGTGCAGGCCCTTCTCGCGGAGATCGTTCTCGCGCCGGATCGTGTCCGGGAAGTGCGCGTTGCCCGCGTCGATGATGATGTCGCCGTCCTCCAGCAGCGGCACCAGCTCCTCGATGACGGCGTCGGTGCCCGGGCCGGCCTTGACCATGATCAGCACCCGCCGCGGCCGCTCGAGCGAGGCCACGAAATCGGCCATCGACTCCGACGGCACGAAGTCCCCTTCGTGACCGGCGTCGGCCATCAGCGATTCCGTCTTGGCGTACGTGCGGTTGTGGATCGCCACGCGGTGGCCGTGCCGCGCGAAGTTCCGGGCCAGGTTGCGGCCCATGACCGCCAACCCGGTTACACCGATCTGCGCCAGTTCAGCCATCTGGGTACTCCTCTGATCCGTGTGAGACGATCGTCTCGCGAGCGGAGACGCTGCGTCGGTGGCCTCAGCGTATCGGGTGAGGCCGGGACGCTGAGGCGGACTGCCGCACCGGTGCGCGGGGACCGGATTACGGAGGGTAGGCCATGCTGCAGCCCCTGGGCATCAGTGCCGAGGCGGAGGCGGTGTACGTCGTGCTCGCACGGACCGAGAACGCCAGCGTCGGTGAACTCGCGCGGGCCTCGAACGGCCACGACGTCGTGCGGCTGCGCGGCCTGTTGGAGTCGCTGCGCGAACTGGGCCTGGCCACCGACACCGGCGGCGGCCGTTGGCAGGCGCTGCCCCTCATGGACGTGGTCCATTCGCTTCGCTCGCAGCGACTGTCCGAGCTGGATTCGGCCAGCGTGGCCGCGGAGTCCCTGCAGAACCGGCTGCTGGCGTCGACCCAGACCAAACAGCAGGACAACATCACGGTCCTGGTCGGCCGCGAAGCGATCATCGCCGCCCGCGACGAGCTCTGCAACGCCGCCAAGCGGGAGATCTGCAATTTCGACAAGCCGCCGTACGTCCAGGCCCGTCCCAACGCGACACCCGAGTCCCTGCACGAGGACGCGCCCGGAGTGGCAGGCGCTCGAGCGCGGGGTGAGCGTACGCGCCGTCTACCACCCGGGCTTCGACGCCGACCGGTTGTCCGAGCTGGCCCTGTTCGCTGCCCGAGGCGAGACAGTCGAGAACAGCACCGGTGCCGATGAAGCTGCTCCTCATCGATCGCCAGGTGGCCCTGATCCCGTCGATGCGTTCCTACGCGCCCGGGCACGAGCTCCGCGCCTCGGTGGTCCGGCACCCGCAGCTCGTCGAGGCGCTCCAGTTCTTGTTCGAGGCCGTCTGGGACGCGTCGGTGCCGATCATCACGTCGGGCTTCTCCGACAGCGACCCGCGCCGCCAGATGCTCATCGCGCTGCTGATGACCGGATCCACCGACACCGCGATCGCCACCCAACTGGGCATCAACGTGCGCTCGGTGCGGCGCTGGATCTCGGAGCTGATGGACGAACTCGGCGTGACGACCCGGCTGCAGCTAGGTGCCGCTCTGGTGCGCGCGGACTCGCTGCGCACCGACCCCGGCGTAGAACTCCAGTCATACCCCGGTCAGAACCCGGAAAAGAGAGCCACGCCCGCGGTCCAGGGGAAGGACCGCGGGCGTCGCCCAGGGGGAGGATTCTGCACTGGCCTCGGGGAAAGCACAGCACAGATGTTGGTGTCGACCGGCGCTCACATCGCCGGCACACCCCGGGACCGTCAGGTCATCCCGGCTTCCTTACGGAAGTTCTCTCGGTGCTCGCCTGCCTGACCAGGCGGTACTCGGTAGTCCCCCTTAGAGACTGTTGCTCAGACTGTTGCTGAGGCTGTTGCTCAGGCTGTTGCTGAGACTGTTGCTCAAGCTGTTGCTCAGGCTGTTGCTCAAGCTGTTGCTCAGGCTGTTGCTGTGCCCCTGTCCGCCGCCGAGGCCGATGCTCTCGACGGCCTCGATGTCATAACCCGACCCACCGGTCGACAGTGCTTGTGCCGGAGGCGTGAGCTGGCACGCTGGCCAGAACTCCGGCAGAGACGACGCCTGCGAGTACAGCAGTCCCCAACCGCTGTGCCCACCGACGCCGCGATGGACGTTCGATGCATGAATTTCCCTTCTCCTGTCCTCGGCGCGCTTCCCAGGCGCGCCGACGAACACCTGACGTTATGAACGAAACTTACTCATCCGTAGGCCGCCCACGTCACGTCAGAAGCGTGTCCGAAAGATGACATGTCATAAAGAGGACACACCAAAATCGCGTTAGGTCCCCTGACCCAACGCCCGCCTCCCCCGTGGGCGGCATCGGAGACCGCAACCGACCTGACCGGCGGGCAGCTCTGTCAGCCTTGCGCGATCACCTCGGGCGTGCCGGCCAGCGAGGTGTCGTCGCTCCGACAGCGTTGCGCCCTCGTGCGCCGTCAGGTCAAGACCTTCGTGCGGATTTGTGAGCAATTTCGTGGTCTTCGCCGCCGGAGCGGATCCGAGCGACAATCCGGTTGCTCCGTCCGCACGCCCGACACCTACGGTCGAGCGCATGAACTGCTGGCATGGTGCGTCGATGGTGCGTCGTGTCCGGGGGCCGCGCGTACTCGACAAGTCGCGACGTGGGGCTGGCATCGCCTCGAGCCTGACTGGGCGCAGACGATCGTCGATGCGGCGCAGGTGCGCCCGGGCGAACTCGTCGTCGACGTCGGCGCCGGGAACGGCGCGCTGACCGATCCACTCCTGCGCGCCGGGGCCCGAGTCATCGCGGTCGAGTTGCACGAGCGGCGCGCAGCCGCTCTGCGTGACACGACTGGCCGACGAGGACGCCGTGGTCCTGACCATGGACATCGCCGATTTCCGTTGGCCGTCGCGACCGATTCGGGTGGTCGCCAATCCCGCCGTTCGGGCGACGAGCCAGCTGCTGCGCGCTCTGCTCGGCCACCGGTGGCTGACGGCCGCCGACCTCGTGCTGCCCTCGGCCCGTCGTGGCGCGCTACGCCGACGACCGACGCGGCATCGCCGGCTGTCGGCCCGACGGGGACTCAATCTGCCGCGCTCGGCGTTCCGGCCCCGGCCGCCGCTGGACTGCGGTGTGCTCCAGCTCAGACGAGGCGCATGATGACGATCACCAAGATGATGATCACCAGTACGCCGATGATGACGCCGATGAGACTTCTGTTCATGACTGACCTCCCTTGTCGATGCCGCTTTACGATGTAAACCTACCCCCTCGGCGGCACGCTGACCAGGTCATGGCTGAGGGACACGCACCACCCAGCGGCCGGACTTCGCCGCCACCGGCCAACGATCGATGGTGGCGGCTGTCGCTCGACTGTAGCCCTGACCCGCCCAGAACCGCACCGAGATGCTGTACGACCCGCCGCGCAGATAACGCAGCGCGTACGCCTGCCAGGGTCGGTTCCGGGCCCGGGAGACGGCTCCCCACTCGGGTGAGGTCCGGTCGTACGAGCGACCACCCAGGTCGACCACGAACCGGCAGCCCCGGTCGATGTTCCGCGTCAGGGCGTTCACCTGGATCAGGGCCATGGGATCGTCGGACGTGATGCAGCCGGGAAGATGGGCGACCTGAGTCCGTAGCTCCGGGCCGGCGAAGTCGCGTCCGGCCCGGTCCCCCCAGCTGGGAGCGTTGTAGGCGACGCTACCCACCAGCGCCACGCCGGCGAAGATCAGCGCGACCGGTCGGGACCGGACCCCGATCGTCTGAAACGCCTGCTGAGCACCCGCCCCCAGGATCAGGGCCGTGGGTGCGGCCACGAGGCAGGCGTAGTGGAGGAACCAGAACGGGGTGACCATCAAGACCGCGAGCATGAAGCCGGTCATGACCACGACGGGCCGGGCCGCCCGCCCCAGCCAGGCGAAAACGACCGCGGCCGCGAAAACCACGCCGAAGACGACCAGCAGCCAGCCGAAGGTGGCGCCGGCGTCGCGCGAGGACAGTCCGGCCAAGTCGTTCAGCCGATCGAGGGCCACCCAGTCGGCCCGGCGGCGACCGAGTTGGTCCCAGACCACCATCTCCCACATGGTGCGCGGCGCGGCCAGGAAGAACGGGAAGCAGATGACCGCGCAGCCCGCGACCGCGCTGACCAGGAACGTGCCGGCCCTGCGTCGCTCACCGGAGAAGAAGAACCAGCCGGCGAGGACCAGGACCGGCACCACACCCCAGATCTTGATGCTGGCGGAGGCCCCCAGCAGCGCGCCGGCCAGCACCAACCGTGTCCGAGTCGCCGCCGAGGCGCCCTCCAACACCCGCCCGAGCAGGAGCGCACCGAGCAGGCACGTCGCCGCGAGACCCTCGAGCAACGCGGTCCACTCGCTGTAGACCGCGGTGGCGAACAGCGCGTACCAGATCCCGCCGAGGAGAGCACCGAAGACACCGACGGGGCGCAGGAGCTTGATGATCAGGAAGGCGTTGACGCCGCCCAGCAGCCACCAGGTCACCCGGGCCGCGAGCATGCCCGTGGGGTCACTCGTCAGTTCGCCCAGCCAGGCGAAGGGCAGGAGGCCCACGATGATGCCGGGCGGGTGCAGGAAGAGGAAGTCCCGGTACGGCCAGAGGCCGTTCACCAGACCGGCGGCCCCGGCGTAGTGGACGCCGTCGTCGTAGTTGCCCAGACCGTAGGCTCCGGGTCCGCCGATCAGCATCTTGGCGCGAACGGCCACCGACGCGGCGGCGATCAGGCCCGCCGCCGCCCAGAAGAGCCACCGCTTGGTCACCGGGTGCCGCCGAGACCCTGCCGGTCGCGCCGTCAGCGCCATCGGCTGCTGATCGGGCTCGACGTGGCCGGTCACGTACGCCACGAGCAGGCGCCGATAGCGATGCAGCGTCGGGTGGCGCCGCTCGGGCAGGTCGGCCTCGAGATCGTCGAGCAGCGCGGTCAGCCGTCGACTGATCTGGGGCTGCGCCCGCCACTGTCGATGATCTCGAGCAGGGCAAGGTCACACACGTCGTCCCAGGTCGGTGCGGTCAGCACGACCGTGCCGGCGCCCCGCCGCAACTCGACCGGACCCAGCCGCGGTAGGCCGCGACCCGCAGGACGCCCTCGATCTCGTCGAGCGAACGGACGGCGGTCGTGGGGTCGTTGACGGCCGGGGACAGGGCACGGATGGCGACGTCGGCCAGGAGTCGCAGGGCGTACAGGGGATCGTGACGCAGGGACCGCTCGAGATCGACCAGCAGGCAGGAGCTCACCGCCGGCGTCGGGATCGGGCGACGGGGAGCTCACACGGCCGATGACCGATCCGAACGAAACGGCGTCACCGACGAAGACCGTCAGCGTGATGCGCGCCTGGTGCCGAGCGGCCAGCCGGAGCAGGGCTCGCGTGTTGACCGCGATCAGTTGTCCGGGCGGCGCGAAGAAGCGGAGCACCTCGGCGACCTCTCGCCGCCGGCCGACCGCGCTCGGGCCCGGGGTGCGAGTGCTGGTGCGAGCGTGCTCGCTGCACGCGGCAGCAGGCCGGAGTGCAGACGCTGCCGGGCCAGGCGACCGATGTCGCTGAGCACCCGGTCGACGCGGATCCGTCCGCCGACGGTGTGCAGCATGGCGACGAAGCCGATCAGACTGGCCATCAGCAAGACGATGGCGATCAGCACGGTGGTCTGCGGCTCGAAGTCGTCCCGGCCCTGGATCCGACCTCGATCAGGCCGACGAAGCAGAAGGTGATCGTCAGGATGAACAGCGCCAGCACCCACTGGGTCAGCCGGTTCTGACCAGCAGGGACACGGTTCGCGGTGAGTACTGACTGGAGCCGAACTGGAGCACCAAGACGATGAAGGAGAACACCAGTCCGGTGAACGTCACCATCCCGCCGCCGACCGCCGCCAGCAGTGCGGTCGCCGCGCTGGCCGAGACGAAGGGTTCGGTACCCTCGGCGTAGAGCCACTCGTCGCCTGGTCGGTGAGGTTCTGCAGGGCCAGGCCCGCGAAGACGGCCGCGACCGGCAGGACCCACGACGCCCGCCACCACCACAGGCGCAGCGCGGGGGAGGAACAAGGGGGTTCATGGCGGGCTCCTCGGCAGCGCTGCCGCGGAAATCGGTTGACGGTCGAGGTGTCTCATTCTGGTCGACTCGGTCGGTCCATCGACGTCAACGAAGAGGCTTTCATGGGGCGGTTTCTCGATCTCGGCCAACTGAGCAGTATTCGCCACCTCGAGGACCTCCGACCCCATGACTGCATGCACCACGTCCAGCCGGACCTCCCGCAGGACGCTGAACCTCGGCATCCTGGCGCACGTCGACGCCGGTAAGACCAGCCTGACCGAACGGCTGCTCTTCGCGGCCGGCGTCATCGACCGGATCGGCCGGGTCGACGCCGGGAGCACCCAGACCGACACGCTCGCTCTCGAACGACAGCGCGGCATCACCATCCGTTCGGCCGTCGTGTCGTTCCGGGTCGCCGACCGGTCGTCAACCTCATCGACACCCCCGGTCACCCGGACTTCATCGCCGAGGTCGAGCGGGTGCTGGGTGTGCTCGACGGGGTCGTGCTGGTGGTCTCGGCGGTCGAGGGGGTGCAGGCGCAGACCCGGGTGTTGATGCGCAGCCTGCGCCGGCTGCAGATCCCGACCTGATCTTCGTGAACAAGATCGATCGGATCGGGGCCCGCGACCGCGACGTGGTCGACGCCATCACCGAGAAGCTCGGTCCGTCACCGCGCTGCTCGATGGAAACCGTGAGCGCCTGGGCACGCGAGGCGGCCGACCGTACGACCGCTGACCGGCGACGGACCACCAGCACGTCCTGATCGACGCGCTCGCCGACCACGACGACCGCCTGGTGGAGCGGTACGTGGCCGCACCGGCCATCCCGTACGAGGAGTTGCGCGCGTCGTTGATCACCCAGACCCGCTCGGGGCTGCTGCATCCGGTCTTCTTCGGGTCGGCGACCACCGGAGCAGGGACGGACGAGCTGATCGACGCGATCGCCACGATGTTGCCGACCTCCAGCGGCTCACGAGGGCGGGCAACTGTCCGGGACGGTTTTCAAGATCGAGCGTGGGCGAGCCGGCGAGAAGATCGCGTACGTGCGCGTGTTCGACGGCGCGCTCCGGACACGTGATCGCCTGCCGACCGCCGACGGTGGGGAGAGCAAGGTCACGGCTCTCGAGGTCTTCGACGGCGGTCCCGCCCATGCGGCCGACGCAGTCGGGGCCGGGCAGATCGCCAGGGTCTGGGGGCTCCACGAGGCGCGGATCGGAGACGCGATCGGCGAGCGGCGACCCATCGCCGCGTACGCCTTCGCGCCGCCGACGCTGGAGACCGTCGTGCGACCGCACCGGGCGCCGACCGGGCTCGCCTGCACGACGGCGCTGAGCCAACTCGCCGAACAGGATCCGCTGATCGACTTCCGGGCCGACGGCGACGGAGCGGGGAGCTCTCGGTGTCGCTCTACGGCGAGGTCCAGAAGGAGGTGGTCGGCGCCACGCTCGCCGACGACTACGGGATAGCCGTCGCGTTCTCCCCGACGACGACCATCTGCATCGAACGGGTGATCGGCGCCGGGGCCGCCGTGGAGTTGATCACCGACGGAGACGAACCCGTTCTTCGCCACCGTGGGCCTGCGGGTGGAACCCGGCCCTCTCGGTTCCGGGGTCGACTTCGGACTGGAGACCTACCTGCACGGCACCTTGCCCCTGGCCTTCGTGAACGCGGTCACCGAGACCGTGTTCGACACCCTCCGGCAGGGCCTGCACGGCTGGGAGGTCACCGACTGCCGGATCACGATGACGCACTCCGGCTACTACCCCCGGCAGAGCCACGCCCACGCGACCTTCGACAAGTCGATGTCGAGCGTCGGCGCCGATTTCCGCGGGTTGACCCCGCTGGTGCTGATGACGGCGATGCGGCGCGCCGGCACCCAGGTGTACGAGCCGATCTCGGCGTTCACGCTGGAACTGCCGTCCGACCGCCTGACCGTGGTGCTGTCGGCTCTGGCCCGGCTTGGGCGGCGTCCCGGGCGCACCGACGACGGCCGGGACGCTGACGTCGGTGACCGGGGAGATTCCCGCCGCGCAGGTCCACCGGTTCACCCAGCTACTGCCGGGGCTCACCCACGGAGAGGGCCTGCTGGACGCCGACTTCGACCACTACGAGCCCGTGCGCGGCCCGGTTCCCCGCCGCCCGCGTACCGGACCCGATCCTCTCAACCGGATGCTCTATCTGCAGCACGTCAAGCGCTGACCCGTCACATCTACGGCGTTTTCGCCGGCGTGTCGCCGCAGATCTGACGGGTCGGCGGATGGCGCAGTCGGGGCCGCGGTGCGATCCTGCTCGCATGAGGCTCGACGAGGTCAGCGAGGCCGCGCGGATCGCGGAGGTCGGCGAGGGCATCGGACTGGACGAGCTGGCCTTGGCGGCGCGCAATCACGGCCTGCCGCTCGAGGCGTTGCGCTACGACCTCACGCCTCCGGGACTGCACTACCTGCTGACCCACTACGACATCCCCGTCGTCGATTCGGCCGGCTGGCGACTGCGGGTGACAGGCCGGGTGGAGCAGCCGTTCGAGCTCGACCTGGCCGCGCTTCGCGCCGTTCCGGCACCAGACCGTACGCGTGACCATGGAGTGCGCCGGGAACGGGCGGGCGCGACTGGAGCCGCGGCCGATCAGCCAGCCGTGGATGGTCGAGGCCGTCGGCACGGCGGACTGGACCGGCGTTCCGCTGCCGGCGGTGCTCGAAGCGGCCGGGGTCGAGCGACTCGGCCCTCGAGGTGGTGTTCACCGGTGCCGATCACGGCGTCGAGCGCGGCGTGGAACAGGACTACCAGCGCAGCCTGCCGCTGTCGGTGGCCCGGTCACCGGAGGTGCTGCTCGCGCTACGCGATGAACGGTGCGGAGCTGCCGCCCCAGCACGGTTACCCGCTGCGGCTCATCGTCCCGGGCTGGTACGGGATGGCCCACGTCAAGTGGCTCACCCGGATCGAGGTGGTGGACGAGGCGTTCGAGGGTTTCCAGCAGTCGGTCGCCTACCGGCTCCGCCAGCGCCCCGGCGAAGCCGGCACACCCGTCACCCGGATCCGCCCGCGGGCGCTGGTGATTCCGCCGGGGTTCCCCGACTTCATGTCCCGGCGTCGTGTCGTCCGGCCGGGGCCGGTGCTGCTGGAGGGGCGGGCCTGGTCGGGAGTTCCCCGGTCGAGCAGGTGGAGGTGAGCGTGGACGACGGCGCCACCTGGTCACCGGCCGCGAGCCTCGAGCCGGTGGGTGCCCATCCGTGGGCCTGGCGGCGCTGGACGTACGAGTGGTCGGCCACTCCGGGCACGCTACGTCCTCGCGGCCCGGGCGACGACCGAGGACGGCGATCGCCAGCCCGAGGACCAGATCTGGAGCCGAGGCGGCTTCAGCAACAACGCCGCCCAGCGGGTCGAGGTCTGGTGCGTCGAGGGGTGAGACGGCCCTCGTGCGTGGCAGCGTGTGGCGGCCGCTCGGCATCGCTCTCCCGATGCCGACCGAGCCAGCGGCGGAAGCCGCCAGCCGGGGGTGGAAGATCGCCGGTCGGACTGCCTCGCCTGGCGGGTCCCGGCGCGGCCGCGCTGCAGGCGAGGCTCGCCTCGACGAGGTAGTCTCCTCGCTGGTCGCCGTCCATCGATACTCGTCAGGATCAGCTCGCTCATGGCACGTGTGTTCAACTTCAGCGCCGGTCCGGCCACCCTTCCCGAGCCCGTCCTGCAGCAGGCCGCCGCGGAGATGCTCGACTGGCACGGCTCGGGTCAGTCGGTGATGGAGATGAGTCACCGGGGTCCGGAGTTCATCTCGATCGCCGAGGCGGCCGAGGCCGATCTGCGCGCGCTGCTCGACATCCCGGACGACTACCGGGTGCTCTTCCTCCAGGGCGGCGCCTCGCTGCAGTTCGACATGATCGGCATGAACCTGCTGCGCGGCAAGGCGGTGGCGGACTACGTCAACACCGGCGAGTGGTCGAAGAAGGCGATCAAGGCGGCGAACGGATTCACGCACGTCAACGTCGCCGCCAGTGCCGAGGACCGCTCGTTCACCTACGTTCCCGCGGCTGACGACGTGGCGGCTGAGCGAGGACGCCGCGTACGTGCACTACACCGCCAACGAGACCATCGGCGGCGTCGAGTTCTCCTGGGTGCCGGACACCGGCGACGTGCCGCTGATCTGCGACATGTCGTCCAACATCTTGTCCCGGACCGATCGACGTGGCCCGCTACGGCCTGATCTACGCCGGAGCGCAGAAGAACATCGGACCGGCCGGACTGACGATCGTGATCATCCGCGAGGACCTGATCGGCCTCGCGTCCGGCGAGTGTGCCGGCCATGCTCGACTACGCCACCCACGCCAAGGCGGAGTCGATGTACAACACGCCGCCGACGTACGCGATCTACATCGCCGGACTGGTCTTCCGGCAGCTGCTGGACACCGGCGGGGTCGCCGCGGCCGAGGAACGCAACGTGGCCAAGGCGGCTCTGCTGTACGACTACCTCGACGGCTCCGACTTCTACGCCAACCCGGTCGCCAGGCCCGGACCGGTCCCGGATGAACGTGCCGTTCACGCTGGCCGACGCCGCACTCGACGCCGAGTTCCTGGCCGGCGCCAAGGAGCGCGGCCTGATCCAGCTGAAGGGCCACCGCTCGGTGGGCGGGATGCGGGCCTCGCTCTACAACGCGATGCCGATCGAGGGCGTACGGGCGCTGGTCGACTACCTGACCGAGTTCGCGGCCGCGAGGGGTTAGCCTCATGAGCGAGAAGTTCCGGATCCAGGTCCTCAACCACATCTCGGCCGGCGGCCTGAAGCGGCTGCCGTGGGATCAGTTCGCCGTGTCGGCGGACGCCGGCGAACCGCACGCGCTGCTCGTACGTTCGGCCGATCTGCACGATCGGGAGATCCCGGCGTCGGTGCTGGCGATCGGACGCGCCGGTTCCGGAGTCAACAACATCCCGGTCGCGGCGATGTCGGCCCGCGGGATCCCGGTCTTCAACGCGCCCGGAGCCAACGCCAACGCGGTCAAGGAGCTCGTGCTGGCCGGCATGCTGCTGGCCGCCCGCCGTCTCGATGCCGCGCTGAAGTTCGTCGACACGCTCGCCGCCGGACGACCCGGAGCTCGAGGCCAAGGTCGAGGCGGGCAAGAAGTCGTTCGCCGGCTACGAGCTGGCCGGTCACACCCTCGGCGTCGTCGGCCTCGGCAAGGTCGGCTGCCTCGTCGCCGACGCGGCGATCAAGCTCGGCATGCACGTGATCGGGTACGACCCGGAGATCACCGTCGAGTCGGCCTGGAGTCTGCCCTCGTCGGTCAAGAAGGCCGACAACCTGGGCGCCGTGCTCAAGCACAGCGAGTTCCTCACCCTGCACGTGCCGCTGATCGAGGCGACCCGCGGCATGATCGACGCCGGCGGGGTGGCGCAACTGAAGCCGGGTGCGGTGCTGCTCAACTTCTCCCGCGGCGGCGTGGTGGACGAGGCCGCGGTCCTGGAGGCGCTCGCCGAGGGCCAGCTGGCTCGCTACGTCTGCGACTTCCCGGGCCCGCATCTCGCCGGGCACCCCGGCGTGATCCTGCTGCCACACCTGGGCGCCTCGACCCGGGAGGCGGAGGAGAACTGCGCGGTGATGGTGGCCGACCAGCTCCGCGACTACCTGGTGGACGGGACGATCCGGAACTCGGTCAACTTCCCGAACGTCGACCTGCCGCGGGAGTCGCCGTTCCGCGTCGCCATCGCCAACGCCAACGTGCCCAACATGGTCGGCGGGATCTCCCACGAGATGGCCGCCGCCGGACTGAACATCGCCACCATGACCAACAAGTCCCGCGGCGACCTCGCCTACACGCTGGTCGACGTCGACAGCGACGTGCCCGACGCGGTGATCAAGGCCATCGCCGCCATCGACGGCGTGCTGATGGTGCGCTACCTCCCGCCGCTGGCCTGGGCGCTAGATGGACGGCTTACGTCATCGAGCGGGCCGACGGGCGCGACGACGGCGAGGAGTGGACCGAGGACTACGAGCGATTGCCCGGCGGTGCGAACGTCTCGATCATCCTCGAGTCCACCACTCGGTCCGGCGTCGGACCGCGCCTGCATCGGCACCCGTACGCCGAGACGTTCCTGATCCGGCGCGGATCGGCCACCTTCACCATCGGCTCCGAACGGGTCGAGGCGTCACGCCGGACAGATCCTCGTGGTTCCTGCCCATACACCCCACAAGTTCACGACCGGGCCGAACGGCTACGAGGCCGTGCACATCCACGCCAACTCCGAGTTCGTCACCGAGTGGCTGGAGTAACCTGCGATCATGCCGGTGCAGCGGATGAGCAACGCCGCGTGGTCGGTGCTGATCCTCATTCTCGCCATGATCCCGATCCTCGCGCTCGCGATCATGGACCGCCTTCTCGGCCTCTAGCCAATGTGGGGCTGTCGCCCCGCCCGTTCCGGGCTGAAAATGGTGCTGCGGGCGTCCGGTAACGCCGTGTCACTATGGTCCCGCGAGGCCGTCCTCTAGCCGGGCGGGAGTTGCGTGTTGGGCCCTTCATTGTTGCCCCGCGTTGCGGGAGCACGAGGACTAGATTCGCTGGTCTGCCCGGCAGCTCCCCGGACGATCCGTTGTCAGGTGCGGACGCCCTCACACGGCGGCACACGGAGAGTGGGGTGAGCAGGATGTTCGTCGAGTCCGAGGATGACGAGTCATCGCGCGGGTCGCGGCGTTGGACATTGGCAAGGCCGAGATCGTGTGTTGTGTCCGGCTGCCGGCACCGGCTGGCGGGGAGCGCCGGGTGCAGGAGGTGTCGACACACTCCACGATGGTGCCGTCGTTGTGTGAGCTGGCGAACCGGCTGGTCGAACTCGGCGTGACCCGGGTGGTGATGGAGGCCTGCCGATGCCCGAGGTGAGCGCGGCGACGAGCCTGTCAGGTGGCTCTACCGCAACCCCCCCCACCGCACCAGTGCTCGACGAACGCGGGTTTGATCCGAGCGGACGAAGAATTTTCAAGCGAAGATCCAGAAGGCGGTGACCGCCATCGGCAGGAGTCCGAGCAGCACCAACGGCGAGTACGGCCGTCGCCGATTGATGATCAAGATGGCACCGATGGTGATCAGCCCCAGCACGCCGGTCATCACCCACAGGCCCAAGATGTTGTCGCGACCGAGATCGCGTGGACCGACCGTGACCACGTAGGCGGCCAGCACGACAGCGAGCGCACCGAAGACCACTCCGACCAGGGCAGAGACGATGGCTCGCTGCACGAGATCGAGGCTGCGCTCTTCCGCATGGCGAGCCGCGGAGGTGGGTGAATTCTGCACCGTCACGAATGATCCTTACACTAAGAGTTAGTGGACTAACTATTAGTAGTCATAGTACAATCGGCTCATGGCGGACTGCAACTCGCCGAATGACGTCCCCGACCTCCTGGCTCTCGAAAGCCAGGTGTGTTTTGCGCTCGCCGTGGCGTCGCGGCGGGTCATCGCCCTCTACCGGCCGCTGCTGGAGCCGATGGGTCTCACGCACCCGCAGTACCTCGTGATGCTGGCTCTCTGGCAGTACGAGCCGCTCTCGGTTCGTCGGCTCGGGGAGCTGCTTTCGCTGGAGCCGGCCACCTTGTCGCCGCTGCTGAAGCGGCTGGAGACGATCGGCTACCTGACTCGTCGCCGCGACCCGCACGACGAACGCAGCCTGCAGGTCTCGCTGACCCCGGAGGGTCGCGATCTGCGCACGCAGGCCTTGGCGGTTCCGCCGGCCATCGTGCAGCGGCTGGGCATGGAGGTGGAGAGCCTTGAGCACCTCCGGGAAACGCTGACCGAGGTCATCGGTCACACGCGGCCCGCGGACGAGGCGGCACTCGACTCCGTTGCCCTCGGGGTTTGACGCAAAAGCACCGCGCACGGCCAACGAAACGATTCAGTAAAGGCTTTCCCATCCGTGCGCGGTGCTTTTGCGACTAAACGACGGAAGCCCTTCGACAGACTCAGGGCGCGAGAGGGACAGACTCAGGGCGCGAGAGGACGCGAGAGGGATCCGCTCAGTGGCCGGGGCCGGTGATGACCTGCCGGCGTTCCGACTCGTGAGCACCGCCCTTGCTGGTGAGGGTGACGCAGGCTTCCTCGATGTCGCGGGCGAGCGTCTCGACGTGTTCCCGGCTCAGGGTCTCCTTCACCAGGGCGCGCATGATGCTGACGTCCTGCGCGTTCGGGGGGAGGGTGTAGGCGGGCACCATCCAGCCACGCTCGGCCGAGAGCTGCCAGGCCACGTCGAATTCGTCGAAGCCCTGCTCGTCGGCGAGCCGGAAGGCCACGAGGGGCAGCTGCTCTTCGTCGGGACCGATCAGCTCGAAACGGCTCTGCGCCCGCAGCCGCTCCGCCAGCAGTCTGGCGTTCTGCTGCATGTTCTGCATGATGTAGGTGTAGCCGGCGCGGCCGTACCGCACGAGGTTGTAGTACTGCGCGAGAACCATCGCCGACCCGGTGGAGAAGTTGAGTGTGAACGTGGCGTCGGTCTTGCCGAGGTAGTTCTCCTCGAATACGAGGTCGCGCGCCAGGTCGGCGGTCTCGCGGAAGATCAACCAGCCGACGCCGGGATAGACCAGGCCGAACTTGTGCCCGGAGACGTTGATCGAACGCACCTGATCGAGCCGGAAATCCCACTCGGAGTCGGGATACAGGAACGGCCAGACGAAGCCGCCGCTGGCGCCGTCGACGTGCAGCGGAATGTCGAGTCGCCGCTCCTCCTTGACCCGCACCAGCAAGTCGTTGATGCCGACGATGTCGTCCTTGTGCCCGGTGAAGGTGGTTCCGAGCACCGCGGCGACGCCGATGGTGTTCTCATCCAGATGCGGACTCACGTCGTCCGGCCCGATCGTGTACTTGCCGGGTTGCAGCGGGACGATCCGCGGTTCGACGTCGAAGTACCGGCAGAACTTCTCCCAGACGACGTGGACGTCGCCGCCGAAGACCAGGTTGGGCCTCGCCGTCGGCTGCCCGGCCGCCTCCCGGCGCTCGCGCCACTTCCACTTCAGCGAGAGCGCGCCGAGCATGATCGCCTCCGACGATCCCTGGGTCCGGGCCCCCGTCGTCTCGCCGGGCGCATGGAACAAGTCGGCGAGCATTCGGATACAGCGCTGCTCGATCTCGGCCGTACGCGGATACTCGGCGTGGTCGATGAAGTTGCGGTGCAGATTGCCGGCGATGATCCGTTGCGCCTCCGGCTCCATCCACGTCGTCACGAACGTGGCCAGGTTGCGGGCGGGATCGCCCTCGATCGCCAGATCCTCCGCCACCAACCGCATGGCGTCCGTTGCCGACATGCCCGCGTCCGGAAACTCACGGCTCGGCACCTCCTGGGTGACGAAGCGGTTCCCGAACAGCGCGGCGTCGGCGTCGGCGGTGTTGGTCATGTGCGCTCCTTGATCGGTCCCAATCGCACAGTGTCAGCACAGTGTCAGCCGAGGTCCGTCCTCTCGGGTTCACCCGCTCGGGGTGAATTCTCCGGCGTGGGCGACATGCGGCCGATAACGACGGCAACCGCCGGAAACAAGATGACCGACAGCACGCCGGCACCCACCAGGGCCGCCGCGTTCTCGGGCAGCATGACGCCCGACTCGAGGCCGATCTCGGCCAGCGCGACGAGCAACGGCAAGGCGGTCGCGGTGAGCAGCATCATCTGCACCCGCCCGCGTAGGGGCAGCTGGCGCCGGTAGAAGAGCAGCGCGGGCAGGCCGCGGACGAGGAGGAACAGGAGGAGGAAGCCGATCAGCCGCACCGGAGATTCGACGATGGACCGGAGGTCCAGGCTCATGCCCGACGAGACGAAGAAGACGGGGATGAAGAAGCCGTACCCGACGGCGTCGAGCTTGCCTTCGAGGGCCTTGGTGTCGCCCGGAGCCCAGCGGCGCAGCACGACGCCGGCCAAGAAGGCGCCGAGAACCACATCCAGTCCGAAGTCCGCCGCGATCAGCAACAGGGCGAAGAGGAGGAATATGGTCCAGCGGAGCGTGGTCTGGGACGTCGCGTGCTCCCCTTGGATGATGATGCTGGTGATCTTCTCGTGCCGGACGAGCCGAGGCACGAACGTGAAGATCAGGGCCACCACGGCGACCGCACCCAGGGACGCCAACCCCATGAACGCGCCGTTGGCGCTGAGGAAGACCGCGATCGCCACGATGGGCAGGAACTCCCCGACGGCTCCGGCGGCCATGATCAGCCCTCCGAACCGGCCCTCCAACAGGTGGTTGTCACGCAGGATGGGCAGCAGCGTGCCGAGCGCCGTCGTCGTGAGGCCGATCGCGATCGGCACGAAGGCGTTCACGAGCCCGGCGGCCGCGAGGACCGCGGTCACTCCGACGGCCACCGCGGCCGTCACCACCCAGGACATGATCGCGAGGCGTCCGGCGGGCTGGCGGAAGAGATGGAGCTCGAGCTCGTAGCCCGCCAGCAGGAACAAGAATCCGAGGCCGAGGTTGGAGATCAACTCGATGGCCTCGGGCTCCGCCCAGCCGAGCACCTGTGGGCCGACCACGACGCCACCCAGGATCAAGATCACGACCTGGGGCACCCGTAGCCGGGACAGCAACGCCGCGGCCAGCGGCGTCAGCGCAGCGATCAGGCTGACGATGACGAGGTCGATCAGACCCTGCTGAAGACTCACAGGACAACCTTCTCAGCCGAGGCCTCCGCTACGCCGTCAATTGGTTACCGTGCCTCAATGGAGGCCACATCCGCCGGCGCCGTCGTCCGGTCGCGGGGTCGCCGGGTGGCCCAGGCGCTCGGTGCGGTCGTGTTGTTCGGCGTCCCGGCCTTTCTGCTGGCGTTGGCGGTGCGGCAGGGATTCGAGCCGCTGCTCACCTTCGACCAGACCATGATCGCGACGGCTACCGACCTCACGCGCCGTTGGGGCCTGGCCTCCGCCTTGATCGTTCTGCAGGCGATCGGTCATCCCGTCGTCGTTTATGCGGCCGCGACCGTGGTCGTGGCCTGGGCCTGGATCGTGAAAGGCATGAGGGGGCGGGCGATCTGGGCGTTCACCACCATGATGATCGGCTGGGTGACCAGCGAGGTGATGAAGCTGATCGTCCAGCGCGTTCGGCCAGAACTCGATCCCCCGCTCGCGCTGGCTCCCGGATACTCGTTTCCGTCGGGGCACGCCCTGAACATCACGGTCGCTACCACCGTTGTGCTGCTGTTGCTGTGGCCACTGCTGTCGGCCGGCCGCCGCGTGTTGGCTGTCGTCGTCGCCGTTCTCGTCGTGCTGGCGGTGGGTTTGGACCGGATCTTTTTGGGTGTGCACTTCCCTTCCGACGTCTTGGCGGGGTATGTGCTTGGTTGTTGCATTACGTTCTCGTCATGGATCGGGTTCATCGGGCGGACGGGCGGGACCTCCTCCTCCGCATCGTCGGACCCGCGCTAGCGCTCTGCGGCGTGATCCTCGGCGTCGGTCTGCTCTTCGCTGGGCCGCTGGCCACGCCATTGGAGGCCGAGGACGCCGTCAACGCAGGCCTGGCCGCCAACCGAACCCCCACCTGGGACGCCATCACGTTCGTGTGGTCGTACCTGGGCAGTACGGAGGTCGTCGTCGGGCTCTGCCTTTTGGTCGGTGGCCTGGTGCTGTGGCGAACGCACGACTGGCGACTGGCCGTGGTGCCCGCAATCGCGATCTTGCTCCAGCTCGCCGTCTACCTGACGATCACCGGGTTGGTCGTCCGGGCCCGACCTTCGGTCGAGAAATTGGACGTGCTGCCACCGATGACGAGTTTCCCGAGCGGGCACGTGGGCGCCTCGACAGCCTTGTATCTCGTCTTCGCTTTGCTCGCCTCACGCATCGAGCGCGTCTGGTTGCGAAGGGTCGTGATCACCGTCTGCCTCGCCGCTCCGTTGCTGGTTGCGTTCGCACGCCTCTACCGCGGCATGCACCACCTGACCGACATCGCCGCCGGACTCGTCGTCGGCGTCGCCTGTGCCCTGATCGCGTACGGCTGGTACACCCACCGAACGCTTACGTCGGAGGGCGGACCTCCGCCGCGGCGGACGTCAGAGCGGGGGCCTCTTCGGAGCTGAGTCCGATGCTGATGCTCACCAGAACTCGGGCGGGGTGTTTCCTGACAACCAGGCGAGCTCGTTGTCGGTGATGAAGCGGGACAGGGTCTCGCTCAGCGTCGGCGGCTCGCCCAACCAGCGGTCGACGGCCCCACCGAGGGCAGCGGCGGTCTCCGGAGTCGGCTCGCGGACCAGATCCCGCCAGGCCGGCAGGTAGTCGTCCGGGAGGTTCGGCAGGCTGCTCAGGTCCCCAGCCAGGTACTTCTGACCTCGAAACAGCCGGTGTTGTCGGGCCAGAGCCAGCCTGCCGGCCGCGAGGCAGGCGTGCACACCGGCGTGACGAAGGCCGAACTCGTCGCCTCGCTCGAAGGCCTGCAGGAGGAAGTAGCCGGCGTGCAGGGAGAGCTGAGCCCGGAAGGAGTCGACCCGATCAGGCCACCAGGAGTCCGGCACCTCGACGATCGCCCGGAGCAGCTCGGCCAGCCCACCCATGCGGTCCAACGTGACCCGCGCCGAGCGCAGTGAAGCTCGGGTCGGATCGTCGCCGTTCGAGACGGCTTGCGCAAGGTAGTCGGGACTGGCGAACTTGATGTCGACGTACCCGTGCTCGTACGTCACGCCGGTCTGACTCACCATCGCCACGAGGCCCTCCATCCTGGCTTGGGCGAAGGCCTCGTCGGTGAGGACGACGTACACGTCGACATCGGAGTCCGGCCGTTCGTCGCCGCGGGCGACCGAGCCCACCAGCACGACGCCCAACGTCTCGCGACGCGCGGCCTGCGCTCGGGTGAAGGCCTCGAGCGTCTCTTCGTGATGACGCATCGATCGACTCTAGGCCGCGCCTGGATCCGGTCCGATCGGCCTGGCAATTCCGGGTCTCGGACAAATCCTTGGGAACCCTTGAGGAAACGAGATGACGGAGCCGAGCCTCTCCAGAGGCTTGTACGTCACGCTGGAGCAGTCGAGTCCTGGGGAGTGACTCGGCTAACCAGAACGGGGAGACACAACGGTGACCGAGACGACGAGCTGGACCCTGCAGGCGAGCTGCCACGGACGGGCTGAGGAGATGTTCTCCGAGCCCACCGAACAGAGGCGCGCCCGCCAGGTGTGCTTCGGCTGCCCGGTCCGGAACCAGTGCCTGTCGGAGGCACTGGACAACCGGATCGAGTGGGGCGTGTGGGGCGGCAAGACCGAGCGTGAACGGCGACTCATCCTGCGACGCCGGCCCGACGTCGGGTCGTGGCGAGCACTGTTGTGCGACGGGGTCGAGACCCCGGCGGAGGAACCGCGCGAGGCCTGGGCGAGCTGAGCGAAGCCGAAGCTTCGCCGCGGCCGCACTGACAAGATGGGGCCGTGTCCATCGCCTATCGCGGTGACGGCTCGGACCGCCCGGCGAACCTTCCGCTGCCGCCGGCCCAGGCGCCGGTCTTCCGCGGGTTCCGGCTGCGCAAGCACTGGCGCTACCTCGGGGTCTGGAGTTCCTCGGTGTCGATCTGCGCTGCGCGCGTACGGGTCGGGCCGCTGAGCCAGGAGTTCTGGGGGGTGTGGCAGCCCGGGATCGGCAGATTGAGCGAGCATTCCCGGCTGTTCGCGGGGCGGGTGCACCTCAGCCCGGAGCGGCTCGAGGTTTCCGATCGACGCACCACGATCGACCTGACGATCGACATCGAGCCCACGAGCGGATTCGAGGTGGTGACGCCGGTCGGCCGCGCGTGGACCTGGACGCGCAAGGAGGCGGGTACGGCCCGCGGAACGGTCAGCGTCGACGGTCGGCGGGTGCCCGTCGACGGCATCGCTCTCGTGGAGGGCAACGACGGCTACCACCCCCGGCTCACCCATTGGTGGTGGGCCGCCGGGGCCGGGAAACTCGTCGACGGCCGGGTGGCGATGTGGAATGCGGTCGTCGGTCTCAACGACACCCTGCCGCACATCGAGAACACCGTCTGGATCGACGGTTCGCCCCAGCCGATCGGCCTCGTCAGCATCGCCAAGGACCTGGCGACAGTGACCTTCGACGACGGCAACGTCATGCGCTTCGACCGACAGGCGGAGCGGGCCACGATGATCGACTTCCTGATCATCCGCTCGGCCTACCGGCAGCCGTTCGGCCGCTTCAGTGGCACGCTGCCCGGCGGGTTGGAACTGGCCGAGGGGTACGGGGTCATGGAGGACCACCTCGCCCTGTGGTGAGTGTCTAAGGTCGAGTCGTGGCGGATGCGGCGACCTGGGCCAGCCGGCCGGGCGCACGAGCCTGGACCGCAGCGAGCCTCACCTCGGCGGCGATGACGTTCCACGCGACCTTGCCGAACTACGCACCCACCCCGCTGCTTCGGGTGCCGGCACTGGCCGAGCGGCTCGGCGTGGTCGGGTGCTGGGTGAAGGACGAGTCCGAACGGATGGGTCTACCGGCCTTCAAGGTGTTGGGGGCCTCGTGGGCGGTCAACGTGGCGGTTCGCAGCACACTCGGACTGCCGCCGGCAGACTCACTGGCTCAACTTCAGGAGACAGCCGCCGGTAGGGACCTGACGTTGGTGGCGGCGACCGACGGCAACCACGGCCGGGCGGTGGCCCGGATGGCCCGCTTGTTGGGGCTTCGGGCCCGGATCTACATCCCCACCGTGATCAGCACGGCCGCGGTGCAGGCGATCGCCGCCGAGCACGCCGAGGTGGTCTCGACCGGCCTGTCGTACGACGAAGCGGTGCTGGTGGCCGCAGATTCTTGCCGCGTCCGGCCCGATCAGGTGCTGGTGCAGGACACGGCGTGGCCGGGCTACGACGAGATCCCGCGGCAGATCGTGAACGGGTACGCCACGATGTTCGCCGAGATCGACGACCAGATATCCGTACCGGTGGATCTGGTGGTGGTGCCGACCGGCGTCGGGTCCCTGCTGCAGGCCGCGTTACTCCACTACCGGGCCCCGGACGTCCGTCATCGGCCCGCCGTGCTGGCGGTCGAACCGATGACCGCGGCCTGCGTGACCCGCTCGCTCGCGGCGGGTGAGCCGGTCAACGTCGACGCCTCCGCTCCGACGATCATGGCCGGACTGAACTGCGGCTCGGTCTCCGAGATCGCCTGGCCGGTGATCCGCGCGGGTCTCGACGCCGGGATCGCGGTCAGCGACTCCGACGCCGCGGCGGCCGCCGGCGTCCTGCACAGCCACGGCGTCGACGCGGGCCCCTGCGGCGCGGCCGCCCTGGCGGGCGCAGAAGCCGCCCTCGGCGACGAGCAACGCCGCGCCGCCCTGGGTATCGACGCGTCCGCGTGCGTCGTGTTGATCAGCACCGAAGGGCCGGCGGCCAATCCGCTGCCCGACGGTGAGGCGACCGATCGGCGCGGGACCTGACCTCCCTCACCGCCACGTACTGCGCTTGACTGGGTGCCGGCCCCACCCTCATCGACGAAGGAGCAGCCCATGCCCACCCCGGAGATCTCGATCCAGCTCTACACCATCCACGAGGCTCTTGACGCCGACCTCGACGGCTCGCTGGGCCGACTCGCGCAGATCGGTCTGAAGACCGTTGAGGCGTTCGACTTCGTCCGCCGGGCGGATGCGCTGAAGGAATCGTTCGACAGGTATGGGCTCGACTCGCCGACCGCGCACGCCATCCTCATCGAGGACGAGGGGGTGGCCACCCCTGACGGTCTGCTGACGGTGCCGCCGGCCGAGGAGACGTTCGCGGCCGCGGCCAAGCTCGGCGTGAAGGTCGTCATCGACCCGTTCGTCGCGCCGGACCGTTGGGCGACGTCGGAGGACGTGGATCGCAACGCCGAGCGGCTCAACGCGCGCGCCGCCCAGGCCGCTGAACACGGTCTACGCGTCGGCTACCACAACCATGATCACGAACTCAGCACGCTGATCGACGGACGCCCCGCCCTGGAGGTGTTCGCCGAGCGCCTCGATCCCTCCGTCGCCCTCGAGGTCGACCTCTACTGGGCGACGGCCGGCGGCGCCGAACCGGTCGAGCTGCTCTCCCGTCTCGGGGACCGCGTCATCGCCGTGCACATCAAGGACGGGCCGATGCGGCCGGGCATCTCGGCGCGAGAGCTGCCGACCGATCAGCAACCGGCGGGTCGGGGCGATGTGCCATTGGCCGCCGTGCTGGCCGCCGACACCGCCATCGAGTACGCGGTGATCGAATTCGACCACTACGAGGGCGACATCTTCGAGGGCATCGCCGAGAGCTACCGGTTCCTGACTTCGACGCTGTGAACGGGCGGGCTCCCGCAGCACTCTCCGAGGCTCTGGGCCGCAGTATCCCCCAGCAGCACCTGATCACCGACGCCGACGTCATCGCGAGCCTGTCCGCGGACGACGCCGAGTGGGCGCCGGTCGGCAGAGCCGCGCTCGCCCTGCGGGCCCGGTCAGAGGCGGAAGTGGCCGAGGCGGTCCGCATCTGCGCCGACCTCCGCGTGCCGATCGTCACCCGCGGCGCCGGCACCGGACTCTCGGGCGGCGCGAACGCCGTCGACGGGTGCCTCGTACTCGACGTCTCGAGGATGAACACGATCGTCGATATCGACGTGGACAACCTGATCTGTGTCGTCCAGCCCGGCGTGATCAACGACGACCTCAAGGCGGCCGTCCGGGAACAGGGACTCTGGTACCCACCCGATCCGGCCAGTGCGCCGTGGTCGACCATCGGCGGCAACGTCGCGACCAACGCCGGCGGCCTGTGTTGCCTCAAGTACGGCGTCACCCGGGACTACGTGCTGGGCATGCGCGCCGTGATGGGCGGTCCGGCGGGATACGGCACTGTCGTCCGCCTGGGTCGGCGGACCACGAAGGGCGTGACCGGGTACGACCTGGCCGGGCTGATGGTCGGCTCCGAAGGAACGCTGGGCATCCTCACCGAGGTGACGTTGCGGCTGCGCCCAGCTCTGCCGGGCTCGCCGCGCACGGTGGTCGGCGCCTTCACCAGCCTGGTCGACGCCGGGCGAGCGGTGGCCGCCGTCACGCGCCGCGGGCTCACCCCGTCCGCGCTCGAGCTGCTCGACCGGGAGTGTCTCCAGGCGGTCGAGGACTGGAAGCACCTGGGCATCGACGCGGAGGCAACGGCACTGCTCCTGGCCAGCGTGGACACCCCCGGTGAATCCGGACAGGCCGAGGCGGAGGCGGTGATGCACGCCTTCGAAGACGGCGACGCCAGGTGGGCAGTCCTGTCGACGGATGCCGTGGAAGCCGAGGCGTTGTTCGCGGCACGGCGATTGGCGTACCCGGCCCTGGAACGTCTCGGCCCCGTCCTCACCGAGGACATCTGCGTGCCCCGATCCCACGTGCCGCGGATGTTGGCCGAACTGGTCGCCATCGCCGGTCGCCACGGCGTACGGATGGCGACCATCGCCCACGCCGGCGACGGAAACCTGCATCCGCTGCTGTTGACTCCGCCCGGTGACGACGCGGCTCGGGTGGCCGCGCAGGCGGCCTTCGAGGAGATGCTCGACGCGGCCATCGCGCTGGGCGGCACCGTCACCGGCGAGCACGGCGTCGGCTTCCTGAAACGAGCAGGCATGCGCCGCGAACTCGATCCCGCGTCGATCCTGGTGCAGCAGGCGATCAAGGAGACGCTCGATCCGCTCGGGATCTTCAACCCCGGAAAGGCCCTCCCGCCACCGACGGGCTGAAGGTGGCCCGGCAGACAACGATAGGTTCCTCCGCGGTGCGGCACTTTCCCCGGAAACTGTTAACAGATTCCGCGTTCGGCCGTGTCTGGAGCGCTTCAATCGGGAAAGTGTTAACAGTTTCCGGGTTTGGGGAGCAGGGGTTAGGTCGGCAGGTTGTCCTGATCCAGGTAACGACAGGGCCTCCCGCCGCCGTCGGGACGTGGCCTAACGTCGACCAAGATCACGAAGCAAGTCCCTCGCTGAACGGAGATCTCCCGACATGTCCACCTGGTTCATCACCGGCTGCTCGACCGGCCTGGGACGTCACCTCGCCCTCGCCGTCCTCGGCGCCGGCCACAACGCCGTCGTCACCGCCCGCGACGCGGCCACGGTCGCCGACCTGGTCGAGGCGCATCCGGACAAGGCCCTGGCTCTCGCCCTGGACGTCACCGACCCGACCCAGATCGGCGCCGCGGTCAACAAGGCAACCGAACGGTTCGGCACCGTCGACGTGCTGGTCAACAACGCCGGCTACGGGTACCGCGGAGCCGTCGAGGAGGGCGACGACGACGGGGTCGGCGAGCAGTTCGCCACCAACTTCTTCGGACCCGTGAATCTGATCAAGGCCGTGCTTCCCGGCATGCGGGCCGCTCGCAGCGGGACGATCGTGAACATCTCCTCGATCAGCGCGCAGATCGGTCCGCCCGGATCCGGCTACTACTCCTCCTCGAAGGCCGCCCTCGAAGCCCTCTCCGCGTCGCTGCGCAAGGAGGTCGGGCCCCTCGGCATCAGCGTCATCGTGGTCGAGCCCGGCGCGTTCCGTACCGACTTCGCCGGCCGATCCCTGCGGCAGGCCGAGACTCCGATCGCCGACTACGCCGACACCGCCGGCAAGCGACGCAAGGAGAACGACACCGTCCACGGCACCCAACCCGGCGACCCGGACAAGGCCGCGCAGGCCATCATCACCGCGGTCGCGTCGCCGACCCCGCCGTCGTTCCTCCTGCTCGGCAACGACGCGCTCGGTATCGTTCGAGGGATTCTCGACGACCGCCGCGCCGAGATCGACACCTGGCAACACCTCAGCGCCAGCACCGACCTCGGAAGTTGATCAAGGGAGAGCACCGATGACCGACGACCGGAGCGATGTCATCGCCGACGTTGGCACGGCAGGAAGAGGAGTTGATCTTCAGCTCCTTCGATCATGCGGACGCGTGGCGACTCGGCTCCCGCATCACCGGCTTGGCGCAGACCGCCGGTCACGCCGTCGGCATCGACATCCGGCGTCCCGGCCTGGTCCTGTTCCGCGCCGCCCTGCCCGGCATCACGCCCGACCAGGAGACGTGGATCGTACGCAAGGCTGCGCTTGTGCTGCGGATGGAGTCGAGCAGCGCTCTGGTGGAGGCCCGCTTCTCCTCGGCCGGGATCGACGCGGCGGCCATCGGCTGGTTGGGCGCCGACTACGCGATCACCGGGGGATCGTTCCCCGTACGAGTCCGCGGCGTCGGTGTCGTCGCCGCCGTCACCGCCTCCGGCCTCTCCTCGCAGGAAGACCACGACCTCGTGGTCGAAGGCATCCGTCAACACCTCGCCGCTTCGCCCTAGGCCTTCTATCATCCGGGGATGGCGTCGACACCGGTTCTCGCCACCAAGCTGTTCGCACCGGCTCGGCGGCGGCAGCTTGTCGCCCGACCCAGAGTCGCCGACCGGCTCGACGCCACTCTCGAGGCGGGCCATCAGCTGACTCTCGTTTCGGCACCGGCCGGCTTCGGCAAGACCACCTTGCTCGGTGACTGGGTCGCCGACCTCGATCAACAGAGCCGCGCATGCGTCGGGTGGCTGTCCCTCGATGACGGTGACAACGACCTCCGACGTTTCCTGGTGCACCTGGTGGCCGCCCTGCAGGAAGCAGCGCTCGATGTCGACGAGGCCGTGCTCGATTCGTTGTCCACCGGCTCGGCGACCGACGCCCTGACATCGCTGATCAACGACATCGCTCGCGCCGGTCGACACCAGCCGGACCAGCGATGGGTCGTGGTGCTCGACGACTACCACGCGATCGAGGCACCGGAGGTCCACGAGGCGATGACCTTCCTGCTCGATCACCTTCCGGATCATCTGCATCTGATCATGGCGACCCGGTTCGATCCGCCGTTGCCGCTGGCCCGGATGCGCACTCGCGCGCAACTCATCGAGCTGCGCGCCGCCGATCTCCGCTTCACCACCGCCGAGGCGCGGGAGTTCCTCAACCGGGTGATGGAGCTCGAGCTGACCGACGGTGACGTGGACGCGCTGGAGGACCGTACGGAGGGCTGGATCGCCGGCCTGCAGCTGGCCGCGCTCTCCCTGCGCGGCATCGACGATCGGGACGAGGTCGCGGGCTTCATCGAGGACTTCACCGGGAGCAACCGGTTCGTCATCGACTACCTCGCCGACGAGGTGCTGGCCCGGCAAGACCCGCGGGTCCGCGACTTCCTGCTCCACACCGCCGTCCTCGAGCGACTCAACGGCTCGCTCTGCGACGCCGTCACCAGCGGCACCGACGGCGAGGCGGACGCTGGAGGAGCTCGAGCGGGGAAACCTCTTCGTCGTGCCGCTCGACACCGAGCGCCTGTGGTACCGGTACCACCACTTGTTCGCCGACGTGCTCCGCGCGCGCCTGCTGTCCGAGCACCCCGAACAGGTGCCGGACCTGCACGGGCGGGCCAGCGCCTGGTTCGCCGCTCACGGCATGGCGGCGGATGCGGTCCGGCACGCGCTCGCGGCCGAGGACTTCGCGCGGGCGGGGTACCTGATGGAGGAGGCGCTGGCTGAGACGCGCCGCGCCCGGCAGGACGCCCTCCTCCTGACGTGGATGCGGTCCTTGCCGGAGCCGGTGCTGCGCCGAAGCCCGGTCCTGAGCATCGTGTCCGCCTGGTCGCTGCTGATGTCCGGTGACCTCGACGCGATGGAGGGCCGGCTCGATGACGCCGACGCCGCGCTGGACGCCGGCGCCCGGGATCCGGAGCTGGCGGGCACGTGGGCGGACACCGAGGATCTGCGGACAGCGCCGGCGACGGTCTCGGTCTATCGTGCTTCGCTGGCGCAAGCTCGGGGCGATGTCGCCGGAACCGTGAGCCACGCCCGACAGGCGGTGGACCTGGCCGGACCTGAGGACCACTTCATCCGTGGCGCCGGCGGCGGTTTCCTCGGCCTGGCCGCCTGGGCGTCCGGGGACGTGGCCGAGGCGCTCTCCACGTTCTCCGCTGCGCGTCGCAGTCTGCACGCTGCAGGCAATCTCGTCGACGAGCTGGACAGCACGGTGGTGCTCGCCGACATGTGGGTCGCCTCGGGCCGGCCGAGCCGCGCCCGCCGGCTGTACGAGCAGGCACTGCCGACCTCCACCGCGGGCGGTGCGCCGTACCGGGCCACAGCCGACCTGCACGTCGGCCTGGCCGAGCTCGACCGCGAGCTGGACGACCTCACCGGCGCAGAGGCGCACCTGGAGACGGCCCGGGTTCTCGGTGAACGGGCCTCCATCACCGAGAACCGATACCGCTGGTCCGTCGTGATGGCGCAGGTCCGCGCGACCGGAGGCGAATACGGCACCGCGATGCACCTCCTCGACCAGGCCGAGGCTCTCTACCGTCCCGGCTTCTACCCCGACGTCCGCCCCATCCCCGCCATGAGAGCCCGCATCCAGATCGCCGCCGGGGAGTTGTCGTCGGCGAGCATGTGGGCCGCGGATCGGGCCGTCAGCGTCCATGACCAACCGGAGTACCTGCGCGAGTACGAGCACCTGACTCTGGCCCGACTGCTGCTCGCCCAGAGCCGGGTCGATCAGGTGCTCGGTCTTCTCGACGGGCTGCACTCCGCGGCGGTCAGGGCGGCGCGCGACGGCAGCGTACGGGAGATCCGGGTGCTGCAAGCCCTCGCCCACCGGGCCGACGATGACCTTCCACAGGCACTCGCCGCCCTCGGCCGGAGCCTCGTCGACACGCCGGAGCCGGACAGTTACGTGCGGCTGTACCTGGACGAGGGCGCCCCGATGCGGGCCCTCCTACGGCACGCCGCGGGTGTCGCCGACCCCGTGGTGCAGGCGTACGCACGGCGGCTCCTCGACCGGACCGCGACCTCCGCCGGGCCGACGACCGAGCCGACGCCGACCCTGGCCGACGCGTTGAGCCACCGCGAACGGGAAGTGCTCCGCCTGCTGGACAGCGAGCTCACCGGACCGGAGATCGCCCGTCGGCTCTACGTCACGCTCAACACACTGCGTACGCACACCAAGCGCATCTTCGCCAAGCTCGAGGTCACCACCCGCGCCGCGGCGGTGCGCCGTGCCCACGAACGAGGGCTGCTCTAATCACCCCAGCAAGTGTCGGGTTGGGACGTGTTGCCGAGCCAAATCCATGTCCCAACCCAGCAGTCAGTGCACTGTGAAGAGAGCTACCTGTCACATCGATGTTCACATCATGTGGTGATGCCCGGTCACCCCGTCCCTTTCTAGGTTGCCGTTATCCCCGCGGCGACCGCCACGGACCCAACCGAGAAGGAGCGGACATGACCGTCACACCCACCACCCTCGTCCGAGCGGCCGCCGTCGCCGCCGTTGCCGCCGGAGTCATCTTCATCGGCGTCCAGATCGGTCATCCGCACTCCGACGTCAGCAACGTCGGCACCACCGAATGGGCCGTCCGCAACTCCCTGAAGGTGCTGATGGCCGCGCTCGCGCTGGCCGGGATCACCGGCATGTACCTCCGTCAGGTGAAGCAGAGCGGCGTGCTGGGTCTGCTCGGGTACGTCGTGTTCGGCATCGGCTACCTGCTGGTCATGAGCACCGCCTTCGTCTCGGCGTACGTCCTTCCGTCGCTGGCCGACACCGACCCCGGCTACGTGAACGACGTCCTCGCCGCGGCGACCGGCGGCACCCCCACCGGCGACATCGGCCTGCTGCAGACCGTCTTCGGAGCTCAAGGCATCGCCTACCTGGCCGGCGGCCTCGTCTTCGGCATCGCACTGTTCCGCGCGCGCGTCCTCGCCCGGTGGGCGGCCGTGTTGCTCGCCGTCGGTGGCGTCGCCCCCGTCGTCCTCTCGGTGATCCCCGACGCCTTCTACCGGTACCTGGCCTTCCCGAACGCCGTCGCCATGATCGCCCTCGGCTACTCGCTGTGGCGCGTCGCGCGCACCGACAGCACGGCGCTGCCGACCCCGGTCGACGGCCCCGCGGACGGTCATCACGGCAGGTGCCGAATGACCCGGTTCGTCGCTGAGGGCACCGCCCCGGACACCCGACCGGCACGGCGCCGGCCGGGTGCCAGGAAAGAGTCGAGCTGGCGCGTCCCCCTGGCGCTGGTGTTGCTCAGCCTCATCCCGGTCGTCACCGGGTCGCTGCGGCTCCTCGACGTCGCCGGCGGGCCGCAGGTCATGCCCGCCAACCCCCGCCTCGACGCCTTCCCGGTGCCCCTCATCGTGCACGTGGTCGGCGCGGTCGTCTACGCCGTCCTCGGCGCCTTCCAGTTCTCCGCCCGGCTGCGCCGTCGGCATCTGAACTGGCACCGCAGGTCCGGCCGGGTCCTGGTCGGGGCCGGATTGGCCGTGGCCTCGTCGGGACTCTGGTTGACCCTGTTCTTCCCCGGCGCACCCGGGCGGGGACCTGCTGTGGGGCATCCGGCTCCTGGTCAGCTCCGCGATGGCCGCCTTCCTCGTTCTGGGGTTCACCGCGATCCGCCACCGCGACATCCCCGCCCACCGCGCCTGGATGATCCGGGCCTACGCCCTCGGCCTCGGTCCCGGCACCCAGGTCCTCACCGAAGGCGTCGGTGCAGGCTCTCTTCGGCATCACCGACCTGAGCAAGGCGCTCGCCCTGGGGTTGGGCTGGGCCATCAACGCGGCGGTCGCCGAATGGGTCATCCGGCGCCCATCCGTACGCCGGGCTCGTCGCGCCCGCGCAGCGTTGGCGAGATAGCGATGAACCACCGTCCCGGGCCGCACGCGCCCACCCACTACGAACTCCGGATCGCGGGACACCTCGACGAGCACTGGTCGGCCTGGTTCGACGGGCTGACCCTCACCCGCGAGGACGACGGCACCACCACCCTGCGGGGCTCGGTGACCGACCAGGCCGAGCTGCACGGCCTGCTCGCCAAGGTGCGCAACCTCGGCACCACCTTGATCTCGGTCACGACCATCGACGCCCCAGAGATCGACGGCAGGTCGAGATCCTCGACCTGATCGCCAACGGCGACGTGCGCGAGCTCGGTGTCCCGATCTGGTTCGAGCCTTATCAGTCCTACCGGCAGGCCGGCGACCTGATCTGGACCACGTCGGAGAGTGAGCCCATACCTGGCTTCGTCGGGCTGGGCGTGAACTCGAGCAGCACCGACACCGACGTCAGCAATCCGTACCCGCTACCGTCGTTCTCGTTCTTCGTGCGACCGCATGTTGTCGACGCCTTGACGTCGGCTGAAGTCACAGACCTCAAGTTCCGGGCCGGCGACGGAAGTCGAGGTGCGCGCTCGGTTGAGGAGTGGCACGATCAATAGCGCGATCATGCCTCCCGTCATCGCCTGATCAAACGTTCCTGGGGAGGGCAATGCCCGACGTTTCCGGTCACGGTGATAGCGCCCGTACGCACGAGCTCGCTGCAGATCATCGGGTGGGGTGGGGCTTCATCTCGCTGTACACGTTGGCGCAGATGGGCACCAGCCTGGTGTTCCTCGCTCCCTTGCTCGTCACCCTGGCGTTGAAGGTCAACTCGCTGGTCGGGATCGAACAGGCGCCGCGGAGTCTCGGGTTGGTCACCCGCGGTATATCTTCATCACCGGCGGCGTGGTGTCCTCGCTCGGCAAGGGGCTCGCGTCGGCGGCCCTCGGAGCGCTCCTGCAGGCGCGAGGCTACAAGGTCCGCCTGCGCAAGCTCGACCCCTATCTCAACGTCGATCCGGGGACCATGAGCCCCTCCGGCATGGCGAGGTGTTCGTCTACCGACGACGGCGCCGAGACGGACCTCGACCTCGGCCATTACGAGCGCTTCACCGGCGTGCCCGCCACCCGGCACGACAACATCACCACGGGCCGCATCTATCTCGACATCATCACCAAGGAACGGCGCGGCGATTATCTCGGAGCGACCATCCAGGTCATCCCGCACGTCACAAACGCGATCAAGGACTTCGTTCGAGCGGGCAACGAGGAGTACGATTTCGTTCTCGTCGAGATCGGTGGTACCGTTGGCGATATCGAGGGCCTGCCCTTCTTCGAAGCCATCCGCCAACTCGGCAACGATCTGCCACGGGACAGCGTCCTCTACGTGCATCTCACGTTACTGCCCTTCATCCCATCGGCCGGCGAACTGAAAACCAAGCCGACGCAGCATTCCGTCGCTGAGTTGCGCTCGATCGGCATCCAACCCGACATCCTCCTTTGCCGCACGGACCGCGCAATCCCCGCCGAGGAGCGGCGCAAGCTAGGTCTGTTCTGCAACGTGCGCGAGAGCGCGGTCATCGAGGCTCGCGACGCCGCCTCGATCTACGACGTGCCGCTGGCCTACCACGCCGCTGGCCTCGATCTGGAGGTGCTCTCCGCCTTCGGCATGGAGAGCGCGGGTCCGCCGGACCTGTCGCGCTGGACCACCATCTCGGAGCGCGTGCAGAGCCCTGAGGGCGAGGTGTCAATCGCCGTGGTCGGCAAATACACTGGCCTGAAGGACGCCTATAAATCGCTCATCGAAGCCCTGCACCATGGCGGCATCGCCAACAAGGTGAAGGTCAACCTCGACTGGATCGAAAGCGAAATCTTCGAAGGCGAGGATCCTGCGCCTTTCCTCGAGGGCGTGCACGGCATCCTCGTGCCGGGCGGCTTCGGCCAGCGTGGCGCCGAAGGAAAAATCCAGGCCGCCCGCTACGCCCGCGAGCGCGAGATCCCCTATTTCGGCATCTGCTTCGGCATGCAGATGGCCGTCATCGAAGCGACACGCTCGCTCGGCGGAGTTGAAGAGGCAAATTCGACTGAGTTTGGCCCGACTGCGGAGCCCGTGGTCGGCCTCCTGACCGAATGGTTGAAGGGTAACGAGGTCGAAACCCGGGCTGTGAATGGCGACCTCGGCGGCACGATGCGGCTCGGGGCTTACCAGGCGCGCCTCCGCCAAGGCAGCAAGGTCGCGGAGATTTACGGCGCGACCGAGATCAGCGAGCGCCACCGGCACCGCTACGAGGTCAACATGGCCTACCGTGACCGTCTAGAGGACCACGGCATGATCTTCTCCGGCCTCTCGCCCGACGGATTGCTTCCCGAAATCGTCGAGGTTGCCGACCACCCGTGGTTCATCGGCGTGCAGTTCCATCCGGAGCTGAAGTCGCGCCCCTTCGATCCACACCCGCTGTTTCGCAGCTTCATTGGAGCGGCCGTGGAACAGTCGCGGCTGGTGTGACGACGCGGTGAACAGGCAGCCTGCGCCAGTGCCTGAAAGCGTCTGCGCTTCGCGGCGGAAAAGATTAATTAGACGTTTCCAAGCGAGCAAGGCCCCAGAAGCACGAAACTACTCGATGTTGCTTCCGCGTTACATGCAGTGGAGTGGAATGCGATTATATTTCCCACAGTCACCACGCAGTGCTGGATAAATCACATGAAAAAAATTCTTCTCTCTTCGGTTGCTCTTTTGAGCTTTCGGCCGGCGCGTTTGCGGCGGACCTTCCCGTCGTTCGATGGCCCCGGCGCCTTTCGTTGCCGTTCCCGTTTTCACTTGGACCGGGTTTTACATCGGTGTGAACGCCGGCTACGGCTGGAGCGGCAGTACCCACGACGACACGATCGTCTTCGCACCCGGCACCTTCGGGCCTGCTTCGGCAGGCGGCACGATCACGTTCGGGCGTGACGAAGAGGCCGACGGCTTCCTCGGCGGCGGCCAGATCGGCTACAACTACCAGTTCACCCCCGGCAGCGGCTTCGTGGTCGGTATCGAGGCGGACATCCAGGGCATCAGCCTCGATCGCGACCGGAGTTTCACGACTTTCGGCTTCACCGGCCCGGTTCCGGTCGGGTTCCAGCCCTTCCGCGACGATGTGAGCAGCCTCGACTACTTCGGCACTATTCGCGCCCGTCTCGGCTATGCCTGGGATCGCACGCTCGTTTACGCCACCGGCGGCTTCGCCTACGGCGGCGGCGACAACCACAGCGATTGCCGTGATCGCTTCGGCGGTGCCGCTTTCGGCGGCGGCGCCTTCTGCAGCAGCGGCAGCGACGACACCCGCTGGGGTTACGCGGTCGGCGGCGGCGTCGAGTTTGCTCTGCCGATGACGATGTCGCTGTTCGGCTCGAGCGCGATGACGTTCAAGATCGAAGGCCTCTACGTCAACCTCGACGAGGATGACAGCAGCGGTCGGCGCGACGTCGTAGGCTTCACCGCCGGCGGCGTGCCTGTGATCAACGGCGGCGCTGCGACCGGTGCGGATGTCCGTGGCCGCCACAACGAGACCGATTTCGGCCTCGTGCGCGCCGGTATCAACCTGAAGTTCTAGTCTCTAACACCAGAGATTGGTTCGAAAGGCCCGGCGGAAACGCCGGGCCTTTTCGCATTCTTGATTGCACCTGAGGAGGTCGCAGCGCAGCCGGTTGCGCTATCGCCATATTTCGCGGCACCTACTAAACTCCCTCCAGATCAGCCAGCGGTGGACGATCCAGCTTGTCTAAGCTCCAAGGTTGAAGAGCCGGGGTTGGGGCGTCAGGACGACGCATAGATGCCCCAATGCGTCGCCGCCGATCGTCAGATGCGCGGGTTGAAAGCGTCGCATGAGGTCATCTTCGTAGAGCGCGACGGCGTCTGCGCGGCAGATCAGGAACTTGGCCGCGGCAACGATGTCTTCTCGATCGATGATGCAGAAGAGCCGCATCTCCGGATGGTCCCGCAGGTAGCGGCCCACCGTTTCGACGAGGAACGGATAGATCGGGTGCAGCATGTCGTCGAGGCAGAGAATGCCCTTGGGGTGGAGCACGGCATGCGCCAAGGCGAGATCCTGTGCGAGGCTTTCGTCCGTGTGCTCGCCGTCAATATGAACGAAGCGGGCCTCCAGCCCTTTGGAGGCCGTGCGGATCGTGTCCGGGGTCAATGAGCGGCTGTCGGCGGTGATCGCCGTGTAGTATTCGCGGCCGAGCCCATGGCGGGTGCAATTGTCACGAAAGCGGCGTGCGGCGTCGGCGTCTGGCCAGTCGAAGCGGTCGATGGCAACTGCGTGCTCGCCTTTCTCGAGGCCGAGGGCCAGAGCGATGAAGAACCGTCCCTCGAAGGCTCCTATTTCAGCAATGCTCCCGCGAATATCTAGGGCCGTCTGCCGCTGCACCAGATGCGCGCAAATCGTCGCCGCAAAATGCGAGGACATGCCGCGAACGGTCGCAAAACCTGATTCAAGATAGCGATCAATGCTGCCGACCACGCTGGCCATATTTCCCTCCGCCGCAACGGCATAGCATGAGATCACGAAGCGGAGCTGCCTCAGGGCTGGCTCAGGGACGACGGTAGGTCATGGGAGCGCCCTGATGGAGCGCCGGATCGATCACTTGGTTGTGGCGGTGCGCGATCTCGAGCGCGCGACGGATCTTTATGACCGTCTCGGGTTCCAGGTCGGCGCCAGGAACCGCCACCCCTGGGGTACGGAGAACCGCCTGATTCAGCTCCACGAGTGCTTTCTCGAGCTTGTTGCCATAGGGCAGGGAGCCGATATCGCGTCGCATGGCGCGCGGCGCTTCAGCTTCGGAGCCTTCATTCGCGATTATCTCGCGCGGCGCGAAGGGCTCGCGATGCTCGCTCTAAGCACACCCGATGCAAACGCCGACGCGCAAGCCTTCGCGGCGGCTCGCATCGGCGACTTCGATCCCTTCTCTTTTGCCCGCCACGGCCGGCGTCCGGACGGCTCATCGGCGGAGGTCGCCTTTACGCTTGCTTTTGCCCGCGACACGGCCGCACCGGACGCGGGCTTCTTCGTCTGCCAACATCTTTTTCCAGGCA
Source organism: uncultured Actinomycetota bacterium (assembly GCA_963789345.1). Classification (GTDB taxonomy): domain Bacteria; phylum Actinomycetota; class Actinomycetes; order Propionibacteriales; family Propionibacteriaceae; genus Microlunatus. Next base: position 354,638 of record CAWBKR010000011.1, read on the forward strand.
ATTTTTGGCACACGGCCTTTCAGCACCACGCCAACGGCGCCACCATCGTCTCGGCCGTCGTCATCACGGCCAAGGCGCCGCGGATGCACCGAACCTTCCTGGAGCAGTTCGCGGGCGCGAGCGCGACGACCCCCACCGGTCGGGGCGTTTCGCTCACGTTGGCCGGCGGACGAACTCGATGCATTGACGCCGGACGACGCTGCGGAGCTTTACGGTCCAGTGGAGGTTGACCCCGACCGATCAGAGTTCGTCGCCTTTGCGGTTCGGGTCACGGACATCGCGAGAGTAACGCACCAGCTTGACGCAAGCGGCGTACCGTACCAGCACATCGGCTCGCGGATTGTAGTACCGGCGAGCGCGGCGCTCGGTGTCGCCATCGGGTTCGAACCCGCCTAGGTTAAGGGCCCAAACTCCGATCGAGAGGTTTGCCGTGACGGCAGCGATTTCCGGCCTGCCCTACTTCCTGCTCTATTTCGGGATCGCCGTCGCGTTTGTGGCGCTGGACCTGTTCGCCTACGCACTCGTGACGGCGCACAACGAGTTCGCGCTCATTCGCCAGAACGTGCTCTCAGCGGCCCTGTCGCTGGGGCTGAGCCTGATTGGTTTTGCGCTGCCGCTGTCGAGCGCCATCGTTCATGCTCGTAGCGTTCTCGACCTGCTTCTCTGGGGTTTCGTCGCCATGGCGGTCCAGATCGTGGTGTATTGGCTCGTGCGGTTCATGGTGCCGAACCTGTCGGAACGCATCGCCTCTGGCGAACTGTCTTCGGCGCTCTTCCTGGGCGCTGCCTCGCTGGCAGCCGGAATCATCAACGCCGCGTCGATGACGTATTGATGCCGCCTGATGCGGATTTCTGTCTTTTGGCGGTGTTCATTCAGTCGCAGCTCGACGCTGTTCGGACCGCTGACGTGGACGAATCACGTCTCCTGTTGAAGCGTAGCCGTGCGCAAATCTAAACGGCTTCAGGGTCGAACCATTCGGACCCAAGCTCGTTGTCTTCATGCGTTGAGGCAACGCGACGGTCCAGTCACCTTAGGAGATTTGAAGATGCTGAAGAAGCATATGGCGGCCTGCCTTGTGGCAAGCGCCCTCATTACCATGCCTGTCCTGGCGCAGACGAGCACCAGCCCCGGCGCCATGAGCCCCGGCGCAAGTCCGCCGGCGGCCGGCGCCTCCAGCGGCACCATGAGTTCGCCTTCAACCCAGCCCTCGTCGGGCACGACTATGAGCAGTTCTGGAGCGAGCGCGTCAGGGGCGTCGGGACGTTTCGTCACGCAGCAGCAGCAGGCTCAATGGCGGGCTTCCAAGCTGATCGGCATCAACGTGTATGGCGCCGATAACGAGCGGATCGGCGACATCAACGAGGTCCTGGTCGACCGCCAAGGCAATGCCGATGCGGTCGTTGTCGGCGTCGGCGGCTTCCTGGGCATCGGCGAGAAGAACGTCGCTCTGCCGTTCAACGCCTTCGAGTGGCAGATGGATGATACTCGCCGCACAGCGTCCGGAACGACCGCCACAGGCGGCTCAACCGCTGGCACCGCTGCTGCGCCCCGCGCGACCGACCCGGCAACCCCCGGTGGAACGACTGCGAGTGCTCCCGCAGCGACCGCGCCGCGCGCCGATACGGCGGGCACGACGGCCAGCACGACCACAGCCTCGACCTCCAACAGCGCTGCCCGCAGCAGCGGCGCCGATCGCGGCTATCCTGATCACGCAGTTCTGCGCATGACCAAGGCGGATCTGCAGAATGCGCCGACGTTCCGCTATGTGGGCGATCGCTCTACCGATGATCGCTCGACCAGCGGCGCCGCCCGCCCGGCCGGCTCTGCCCCGGCTGCCGGCACCGGCGCCGGCGGCACGACGAACGCCCCGCGGCAGTAATCTCGCGTCTGACCGCGAAATCGGAAAGGGGCTCGCAAGAGCCCCTTTTTCGTTGCGCGGCTGCGGCCAAGATCCAAAGTTGCGGCACCCGTTTGAAACCTCTGGGTGCGGTTCGCGCTTGCGTCCTGTCCCCATCCTGGGCTAGGCGCGCCCCCAACCCATAGACCTGCAATAGAGCGCCTCGAGACCGGAAGCAGAATGCGAGAGCCGAACGCGATCGATTTTTGGCGCGGTCTCGCCTTGATCACGATCTTTATCAATCACGTGCCGGGCAATGTGTTCGAGCCCTTCACCTACTCGAGATATTCGCTCTCGGATGCTGCGGAGCTTTTTGTCTTCCTGGCCGGCTGGGCCATTGCGTTGGCCACTCACGGACGTGGCGGGTTTGATTCACCGGGGCGGGTTCTTCTGCGCCTGACGTCGCGGACGCTTGAGGTTTACCGCGCGCAATTGGTCATCACGGCCATCGCGCTCGCCATGATCGCGGCGGCCGCGATCCATTTCGACAATCCGCTTTTCCTCGAATGGCACAATGCCGCGCCCGCGTTTTCCGACCCGCTTCAAACCACCATCGGCTGGGTCATGCTGACCCACCAACTCGGTTATTTCAACATCCTGCCGCTGTATGTCGCCCTGCTCGCCATGTCCCCGATTTTCGTGCTCCTCGCCAGGATCAGCCGGGCGGGCGCGTTGTTCGTGTCTTTCGGAATCTACCTGTCGGCGCTCATTCTGGAAATCAACTTGCCGACTTGGCCCGTGGAAGGCACGTGGTTTTTCAATCCATTCGCGTGGCAGTTCCTGCTCACGCTCGGCTTCTTGAGCTGCGAGTGGGCGCGCGAATCGGAACGCTTCAGGCGCTGGGTTGCTCGCCTCATGCCACTCGCTCTGGTCGGTGTCGCCGTCGGGGCCTTGCTGGCGACGTTCGACCTCAAGCCCGATCCGTTCCTGGTTCCGGAGCCGCGCCTTCTGTTTATTTTCGACAAGTCCAATCTCTCGCCCGGACGACTACTTCATTTCGTTGCCATGGTTATTGGTTTCCAAAGTCTATACGGCATGATCTCCCCGTATATCCCATGGTTTGCTCGGCAGCTCTCTGCTTTGGGACGCAACTCACTGCCGGTTTTTTCGGTGGGCTCCATCGTGAGTTCTCGCGGCTCAACTCTTGCGTTTCGAGTGGGGAGGGGGTTTTATAATGGACGCGTTTATCCTAGGTTCAGGATTGGCGTGTCTAATATTCAGCGCATGGTTCGTGGAATGGCGCACCCGGTCCTCTCGACCCTCGTCCTTGTCAACCTGACCCTCTTGTCGGGGGCTTTGTCAGCGGTGTCTGCGCAGGCGCCTGCTAGCGCGCCAGCTGAGCAGCCCGAGGCAGCGGATACGAGCCTTTCGCCGGAGTGCCGGGTCCCCGGTTCCAAACTTTACACGATCGCCTCCCTTCGCGGCGTGAAGGCGGCTTTGAAAGAGCACCGCACGATCAGGGTTCTGGCGATCGGCTCGTCCTCGACCGCCGGCATCGGCGCGTCCTCTCCGCTGGCAACCTATCCCGCGCGTCTCGAAGGCGAGCTCGAGAAGATGTTCTCGGACGACGTCGAGATCGAGGTCATCAACCGCGGTGTCTCGGGCGAGATCGCATCGGGGTCGGTCAGGCCCAGTCGCCGTACCAGCGGGCGCAGCGTCAGTCCCTGCACCAGGAGCGTGGCCACGATCACGAACAGCGTCAGCACGATCGCCAGCTCGCGCCCGGGCAAGGGGCCGCCGGAGTCCAGGGACACGGGGATCGACAATGCCGCGGCCAGCGCCACCGACCCCCGCACGCCGCTCCATCCAAGCGCGATCCGCCACGGCCGAGATGACGGCGGCCGCACACTCTCCTTCAGCCTGCTGGCCGTGCCCCGCCACACAGGGGCGAGCGTCAGCGCCCACAGCAGCCGCAGCCCGATCACGGCGACGGTGAGCGCCAAGCCGGCCAGCAGCACGCGGCCCATCGGCTGATCGACGGTGTCGATGATGTCGCGGGTCTGCAGTCCCACCAGCATGAACAGCAGCGAGTTCAGGGCGAAAGAGATCACGCGCCAGGCCGCCTGGATCTCCAGGCGCACCAGCGGGTCCACGTAGCCGTGCGAGTGGTGGCCGACCCACAGGCCGGCGGCGACGGCGGCCAGGATGCCCGAGCCGTGCACCAGCTCGGCGGCCACGTAGGCGACGAAGGGCGTGGCCAGCGACAGCCCCGCCTCGATCTGGGTGGACCGGGTGCGCTTCGCAGGCGCCCGACGCCCCACGCGACGGCTATGCCGCCGCCGACCCCGCCGCCGATGGACAGGATCAGCTCCGCCAGCCCCTTCGCCGCCTCGAACTCCTGGGCGGCCACCGCCGCCCCCGCCACGCCCACGAGGGCGAAGGCGACGCCGTCGTTGAGCAGGCTCTCGCCGCGGATCACGGCCAGCAGGCGCGGCTCGGCCACCTCGCTCTCCAGCACCTGCACGGGCGCCAGGGCGTCGGTGGCCGACAGCGCGGCGCCGAGAGCGAAGGCGACCGGCCAGCTCAGGTCGATCGCGTAGTGCGCCACCGCGCCGACGCCGGCGGCGGTGACCACCACCAGGACCGAGGCCAGCAGCCCGATCGACACGGCGTTTCGGCGCAGCTCGCGCACGGGCGCGAAGTAGCCGTCCACGTAGAGCAGGGGGGCGACGAAGACCAGGAGCACGAGCTCGGGCTCCAGCGGGATCGACGGGAGCCCGGGAATGAAGGCCAGGCCCACACCGCCGGCCACCAGCACCACCGGCTCGGGTATGCCGATCCTGCGGGCCAGCGAACTCAGCGCCACGCCGACGATAACAAGCAGGACGATGGCCTCGGCCACCCCGTGGCGCCCGCGGACATCGCAGTGAGGCTAGTGGCCGGCTAGGGCAACGGTGCGGGCCGTGGGCGCCCTTGTTGCAGACGTAACGCTTGCGTTGCATGCATATTGCTATCACTATCCGCATGTGGCCAACATCCAGATCCGAGGGGTGCCGGAACAGGTGCACCGCCAGCTGAAAGCCCAGGCGGCCCTGTCGGGCCAATCGCTTAACGAGTTCCTGCTCGCGCGCATGGAGGAGATGACCAGCAAGCCGACCATCCCGGAGCTGATCGAGCAGATCCGCGAGCTCGAGCCGTACACGGGACCATCGTTGGCGTGGCTCGTGCGCGAGGATCGCGATAGCCATTGATCGTCGTTGACGCCGGTGTCCTGCTCGAGTTGCTTCTCGGCAGACCCGCGGCCCTGGAGGCGTTGGGGCACCAGCTGGAAGGGCACGAGCACGAGCCGCTCTATGCGCCGGAGGTCGTTGAGCTCGAGACGCTCAACGCGTTTCGGCGTTCGGTCCTCAAGCGTGTGGTCGATGAGCCGCGGGCAGCCAGTGCGGCCACCGCACTTGGGAAGGCACGACTGGCCACATACCCGCACGCACCCCTGCTGCCGCGCGTCTGGCAGCTACGCCACAACCTGACCGCGTACGACGCGAGCTACCTCGCCCTGGCCGAGCTCCTCGACGAATCGGTGCTGATGACAACCGACCGCGCACTGGCCGACGTCTCTGCGCAATCGCTCGGACGAGAGCGAGTGTGCCTGGTGAGCTGATCTCGCCGCGCCCGTCACCCCTCCTCCAGCGCCCGCTCGGCCTGCGGCGCCGACCGGAACGCCCGCGCATCGACGACCTTGCCCTCCCGCACGCGCCAGTGCCACCCGGCGCTGGAGTCCACGACCTGGCCGCCGCCGCGGCCCCAGACGCGTCCGGTGACGAGCACGACGTCGCCCAGCTGGCGAAACGTGTCCGGGGTCAGGGAGCAGCTCGTCCCAGACTTGGTCGACGTCGGCGAAGTACTCCTCCATCCCCTTCAGGCCGTGGTAGGGCTCGCCGCCGTGGGCCAGCTCGGCCGTAGGCGCCATGAACTGAACGTCGGGATCGAGCAGCTCCTGCATCGCGGGGAGGTCACGCCGCGCGAACGCGGCGAAGCCACGGCGGATGATGGCCACGTCGTCCAGGGCAAAGACGATGGCACACGCGCCAGGGGTGGATCACCGCGTACACACCGGCGCTAGCCTCCGCCCGGTGAGGGGCGCGGTGGCGACAGTGGTGCTGGCGGTGTTGGTCCTCCTGGGCGCCGGACCAGCTGCCCATGCGCAGACCGAGCCGACCACCTGGCTCTGTCTCCCCGGCCAGGAGCCGAACCCGTGCGCGGGCGACCAGACGACCACGGTCTACAGCCCCGAGGGCACGAGCAAGACCACCACGCCCAAGGTGCCCGAGGACCCCAAGGTCGACTGCTTCTACGTCTACCCGACGGTGAGCGACCAGCCGACCCAGAACGCGAACCAAGAATCCCGACCCGCCGGTGGGCGCGATCGCCAAGTACCAGGCCCAGCGCTACTCGCAGATCTGCAAGGTGGTACGCGCCGCTTCTACCGGCAGCGGGACCGTCCACGGCGCATCTTCAACCCGACCACGAACTCGGCCCAGGGCGGGGGGCGATCGCCTACGGCGACGTGCTCCAGGCCTGGCGCGACTACCTGGCCACCTACAACAAGGGCCGGGGCGTGGTGCTGATCGGCCAGGCCGGGCACTTTCCTCCTGCGCAAGCTGATCGCCGAGGAGGTAGAGACACAGGAGGCCCAGCGCGCGAAGCTGATTTCGGGCCACCTGCTCGGGGGGAACGTGCTGGTGGAGAAGGGCTCGACCACCGGCGGCGACTTCCAGCGCACGCCGGCGTGCACGGGCAGCTCCCAGACCGGCTGCGTGGTGGCCTACTCGACGTACAACCGCACCCCGCCCGACAACACGCGCTTTGGCAAGTACACGCCGCCGCCGGGCCAGCCCGACGACAAGGAGGTGCTGTGCACGAACCCGGCGTCGCTGACGGGCGGGTCGGCGCCGGTGACCACCGAGCTGCCGAGCGAGCGCTTTCCCCCGGCCTCATCGCTGCGAGCCTGATGCAGTTCTTCGGCACCGGGGGCCAGCCCACCGCGCCGACCCCCTGGCTCCAGCCGCGCGAGCGCTACAGCGCCCGCTGCGTCCGCGAGGCCAACACCAACACGCTGCGCCTGGCCAGCGTCGGCAGTTCGCGCCAGCCGAACACCTGCCCGGACGAAACCTGGGGCCTGCACATAGGCGACGTGAACCTGGCGATGGGCAACCTGGTCGAGCTGGCCCGCAGCCAGTCGCGTTCCTACCTGGCCGCCGAGACGCGCCGGGCCCGATCGTTGTGCCTCACCAGGGGCGCGGGGGCCAGGGGCACGCGCCTGGGCAAGGCTCGCATCGGCAGCAGCCGCAGCGCCGTCCGGCGGGCGCTGACCGGCCGCCGAGTGACCGGCCGCGCCGGCGTGGACCGCTACTGCGTGACCAAGGGCGGCAGCCTGCGGCTGTACTACGCGACCCGGCGCAGCGACGCGACCACGCGGCGGCGGCTGGCCAACCGCACCCTGCTCGTCCTGGCTACCAGCAAGCGCTTCAACGTCCGCGGCGTCAAGAGGGGCACGCGCACGCGAACGCTGCTGCGCCGCGTCCGCGGCGGCGCGACGCTGAGGCTCGGCAAGAACCGCTGGTACGTCGCCCCCGGCCGCCGCGCCACGCTCGTCTTCCAGCTCCGGCGCCAACGGCAGGGTCAAGGCAGTCGGCCTGGCCGCCCGCTCGCTCACGCAGACCCCGCGCGCCGCGCGCACGCTGTTCGCCACCTGGCGATAGCGTCGGCACACCACACCCGAGGCGAGGAGCAGGCGAGATGGGCTACCCGGTCGTGCACTTCGAGGTCACCGGCACCGACAGCGAGAAGCTCCACGAGTACTACGCGGAGCTGTTCGGCTGGCCGATCGATGCGGACAACGAGATGGGCTACGGCATCGTCGATAAGGACAAGAACGGCGGCGAGGGCATCGGCGGCGGCATCGCCAAGGGCCCGGAGGGCTACCCCGGCCACGTCACCTTCTACGTGGCTGTGCCAGACGTTGAGGAGTCGCTGGCCAAGGCCGAGTCGCTGGGCGGCAGCCGCATGATGGGCCCCGAGGAGGTCATGTCGAACCTCACGATCGGCCTGTTCACCGATCCCGAGGGCCACGTGATCGGCGTGATGAACGGGGACGGCTCCTGACGTATGGACCGCAACACGGTCCTCTGGACGCTCACAGTCTTCTTCGGCGCCACCGTGGCCTTCGGCGCGATCCGCACCGCTACCGAGGACCAGAGCGCCGGCGTGACGATCGGCCTCCAGGCACTGGCGATGGTGCTGATCATCGCCGTGGTGGTGGCCGTGGTGCGCTACCAGGAGCGCAAGTAGCCGGCTAGCCGATGACGAAAGCGGCCACGAGCGTTTCGCCGGCCAGCTCGCCGGCGCGCGCGGGGTCGAGGTCGCCGTCGGCCGCCTGATCGACCGCCGCGGTGATCACTACGTGTGCGACCGTGAACAGCCACTGCGGCGGCATGTCGGCGCGCAGCTCGCCGCGTGCCTGGGCACGGGTGAGGTAGTCGAACATCGGGTCGTTGGGTAGCCCGACGCCGGCCTCGGTCATCGCGTCCTCGAGCATCTCGTTGTGGGCGCGCAGGAACCGGTAGCGGTAGGTGATCTCCAGCGCCTCGCGGCCCATCTGGCGGTACAGGTCGGCGGCCGGCGGGTCCTGCTCGACCAGCCGCCACGACATCGCCATCGACTCGTTGATCACGCGCGTGAACAGGCCCCTGACCAGGTCGTCGCGGTTGGGGAAGTGGCGGTCGACGGTGGTGCGCCCGACCCCGGACGCGTCCGCCACCTCCTGCATCGAGGCGTCGGGGCGCTCGCCGAGCAGCCTCACGGCTGCCTCGAGCACCGCCTCGCGGTTGCGTCGGGCGTCGGCCCGGGGCAGAGCTGTGGTGTCGGTGGCACTCACGTCTCGGATCCCACACTACGCGCGATCAGGCAGTTGCGCTCGTGCTGATTTAGGCCGCGGCGACGGTGGGTGGCCGCCCGCGGCGGGCCTGCGGCTGCGCGGCCAGGAAGCGCCGCATCTCGGCGTGCACGCGGCTCGGTTCCTCGACCTGGGGTACGTGGCCGCAGTCCAGCTCCAGATGGGTGGCCGACGCCAGCCTCTCCTCGACGTGGCGGCGGAAGCCGATCGGCACGAGCGTGTCCTGGCGGCCCCACACGAAC
>CAWBKR010000012.1:0-35484 GCA_963789345.1 uncultured Actinomycetota bacterium
ATGATCACGGCGAGCGGGGAGCAGGAGAAGCGGCGTGCCCTCGAGGTCGGGGCGGACGACTTCGTCAACAAGCCGTTCAAGCAACCCGAGCTGCTGGCCCGGGTTGCTTCTCTGACCCGGATCAAGCGATACCACGACACGATCACCCGGCAGGCGGCCGAGCTGGCGGCGTGGAACTCCGAACTCGAGAGCCGGGTATCCCGACAGCTCGACGAGCTCGAGCGCGTCAATCGACTGCGCCGGTTCCTCTCACCGCAGGTTTCCGAGTTGGTCATCAACTCCGGTGACGACTCGGTCCTGGACAGCCATCGGCGCGAGATAGTGGTGGTCTTCTGCGATCTGCGTGGCTTCACCCCGTTCGCCGAGTCCAACGAGCCCGAGGAGGTCATGGCCGTGCTCGCGGAGTATCACGCCGCCCTGGGCCAATTGATCTTCCACTTCGGCGGGACGCTGGAGCGCTTTACCGGCGACGGCCTGATGGTCTTCTTCAACGACCCGATGCCCGATCGACGACGCACCGGAGCGCGGCGGTCCGAGATGTCGCGTGGCCATGCGGGACCGCGTACGGGAGCTGGCCGAAGGGTGGCGACGCGGACGGGCCACGACCTCGGCTCTGGGAGTCGGTATCGCTCAGGGCTTCGCCACGCTTGGGCCGGATCGGCTTCGAAGGACGCTTCGACTACGCAGCGATCGGCAGCGTGACCAACCTGGCCGCTCGGCTGTGCGACGTCGGCCGCGGACCCTGGCAGGTTCTGGCCTCGCCAGCGGGTGCTTCCATGCCGCCGAGCCGGTGGCCGAGGCGGGCAGTCGGCGAGCTCGAGCTCTCGAAGGGCTTCGGCCGCCCGGTCCGGGTGTTCGACGTCACCGGGGTCACGACGGAGCACGTGAAGAGCAAGAGGCAGGATATGACCGGCTGATCACGCTGACGGTCTCGAAGAGTCGGGTCTCGACGAGGGCTCGACCGTGCCTGGGTCCGACCTGGACGGACTGCCGCTCGTGCAGAGCCGGCTTCCACGAGCCCTGCAGGAGCGGATGCCGAAGGCCTGGGACGCGTGGGGCCGTGATCTGGAAGGCGAATCGGTGGTCGTGGTGCCGTCGGTGAGTCTCGATCGCGCGGTGCCCGGGTCGGGCAGCATCGGACAGGCGTTCGAGGAGCGGCTCCTGTTCCTGCTGCTGCTGCTTCGGCAGCCGAGGTTGAAGATGATCTACGTCACCTCGATGCCGATCAACCCGAGCATCATCGAGTATTACCTTGCGCTACTGCCCGGCGTGATCCCCAGCCACGCCTGGGGCCGGCTGAGTCTGATCGCCGTCGGCGACTCCTCGGCGCGTCCGCTGAGCGAGAAGCTGCTGGAACGCCCACGGATCCTGACCAAGATCGGCCGGGAGATCCCCGACCGCGAGCGTTCGCACCTGATTCCGTACAACACCACGAGCCTCGAGCGCGACGTCGCTCTCAGCCTGGGCATCCCGATGTACGGGGCGGACCCGCGGCTGGCCGATCTCGGCAGCAAGACCGGGTGTCGCCGGTTGTTCGCCGAGGAAGGCGTCCCACATCCCCTCGGGAAGGAGGACCTGCACAGTTTCGATGAGGTGATCGACGCGGTCGTCGGGATGATCGCGAAGCGACCGACGATGGGCGAGGTGATCGTCAAGCTCAACGAAGGGGTGTCCGGATCCGGCAACGCGCTGGTCGACCTGCACGGAGTGGCCGACGTCGACGAGTCGGCCCGGCGGGCGTTGGTGGCCGAACGCGTGCACGCGCTGCAGCTCGAGTCGGCCACCGTGCCGCGCGCGGCGTACGAGGCCAAGTTCGAGCAGAACGGCGGGATCGTGGAGGAACGGATCGTCGGGGAGGAGCTCCTCAGCCCCAGCGTTCAGCTCCGCGTCCTCCCCGACCGCACTCTCGAGTTGTTGTCGACCCATGATCAACTGCTGGGCGGGGCCAGCGGCCAGACCTATCTGGGCTGCGTCTTCCCGGCCGACCCCGCGTACTCGCGACTGATCAGCGAACCGGCGGTGGTCATCGGCGAACGGCTGGCGAAGGAAGGCGCTCTCGGCCGATTCGCGCTGGACTTCGTCGTGAACCGCGATACCGCCGGCAACTGGTCGGCGTACGCGATCGAGCTGAACCTGCGCAAGGGCGGTACCACCCACCCCTTCCTCACGCTGCAGTTCCTGACCGACGGCCACTACGACGGAGACGCCGGGCTGTTCGTGTTGCCCGGCGGGGAGCAGCGCCATCTCGTCGCAACTGATCATCTCGAGGACGAGGCGCTGAAGGCGCTTGCCGTCGAGGACCTGTTCGACATCGTGGCGCGACACCACCTGCACTTCGATCAGTCGCGGCAGGTCGGGATCGTCTTTCACATGATCAGCTCGCTCAGCGAGCACGGCCGGATCGGCATGACGGCGGTCGGGGAGTCGGCCGCCGAGGCGATGCAGACCTACGAACTGGCGCAGCAGATCCTGCTCGACGAGGCGAGCGCCGCCCGGGAGGAAGGTAAACTGCCGGGGTAGGAGGTTCGGTGCAGCAGATCTGGTACGTGGCCTACGGGTCCAACCTGAGCTTCGATCGTTTCTGCCGCTACCTTCGGGGCGGTCCGCTCAGCGGGAGCGAGAGGGTGTACGCCGGATGCCGGGACACCAGCGATCCGCTCGAGAGTGCCGGGCTCATGATGTCGGGCAGCGTCTATTTCGCGGGGCGGTCATCGGTGTGGCGCTCAGGCATGGCCTTCTACGATCCCGACGCGACCGGCGAGGTGGCGGCACGCGCGTATCGCATCACCGCCGAGCAGTTCGTCGACGTGCTGGCGCAGGAGACCCGGCGGAAGCCCGGCGTCACGCTCGATCTGGCCCCCGCGTTCCGCGGCGATCGCTTCAGTGTCGGGCTCGGTGGGTATTCGGTCCTCGTGCGGATCGGCGATCGCGACGGCCTTCCCCTGATGACCTTCACGGCCGATCGGGGCGCGAAACCGCCCCTGAAGCCGCCCAGTGCGGTCTATCTGTCGGCGATGGCGACGGGCCTCCGGGAGGCCCACGGTTGGTCCAGCGAGCGCATCGACCGCTACCTGGCTTCGCTTCCCGGAATCATCGGCCCCGTACGGCCGCCGCTCACCGCCGCGACCGGCTGACCCATGGTGGTGTTCGAGTCCTGGATCGATCGACAGATCCGGGAGGCGATCGAGCGGGGCGAGTTCGACAACCTGCCGGGTGCCGGCAAGCCGCTCAAAGGTCTCAGCGATCGCCCCGACGACGACTGGTGGATCAAGCAGAAGCTCGAACGCGAGGAGCTTGCTCCGCCGCTGCCGACATCGTTGGCCCTGCGCAAGGAAGCAGCTCGGATCCACGAAACCGTGGCTGAGCTGCGCAGCGAGGACGCCGTTCGCGAGGTGGTCGAGGATCTGAACGTCCGGATCGTCGACGCGCTGCGGCGTGGGCTCGACGGGCCGCGGATCGTGGTCGCCAAGGTCGACGTCGACGAAGTCGTCCGGCGGTGGCGGGCCGGGCGCGGCTGAAGCCCTCAGCGGCGCCGCTCGACGACGACGGGGACCCGGTCGGAGCGGACGATCTCGGCGGCGATCTCGGGAGACCCGGCCGCGGCTTCCGCCGGGTCGTAGACCGCCTCGATGTCGAGCTCCCCGTCGGGGTACTCGTACCAGTCGTGTAGCGGGAACTGTGCGGTCAGAGCTTCGCCGGGTGCCAGAGAGGCGATGGCGTCGGGTGGATGGGGCGCACGGTGATAGAGCTGCGTGCGTCGCCCGACGACCTCGTGCGTGCCTCGGCGGGTGATCACCACGTAGAGCTCCCGGTCGGTGCTCGTCTCGTACCCGACGGCCAACCGTCCCGCCACCACCACCGGTGAGCTGCTGTCGTTGCGGAGTTCGATGCTGACCAGATCACTCTCGAGGACGCCATCGGCCGAGACCGCCAGTACGCACTCGAGCACGAGGTCGCTCATCAGGGGAGCACCACGGCGACGTAATTGGCGCGCAGGATCGCGTTCGCAGCCTGCTGTGCGGGTGTGCCGGCATCGATGCGGCTGAGGACCTTGCGCCGTACGGCGATGAACTTGGCCCGGAATGTGCGTTGGTCGGCCACCGCCATGAGGTTCCAATGGGCCAGACAGCGGGTGGCGTCGTTGATGAACGCGTCGTGGGTCGGTACGACGGGATCGAGTGGTTCCTCCGGCATGCCGACGCTGAGGATCTCCAGCGCCTCGCCCAGGAACTCGTGGACGTCCGCCGACGTGATGCCCTGCTTCAGCCGGCGGACGTGTTCCAGCTCGTGGGCGATGTTGTGGACCGCACCCGAGAAGGGCAGCGTCAGCGCGTTCGGACCGACCCGTACCCGTACGGGCTCGTTGGGCCGGAAGTCGGTCGAGCCGAGCGAGGTCACCGTCGGATCGAAGAAGACCGAGAGCAGGTTGCCGTCGTCCAACATGTCAAAGAAGTCGACGAGCAGGCGGAGGGCGCCGTTCGGGCTGCCCGCCGCGATCAGTTGGGTGTAGAAGACTTCGGTCGTGACGATGCCGACCTTGCCGTCGATCACGATCCCTGCGGCGTTCTGCTGCTCCGCCACGAACTGCACCGTCGCGGCGTCCACCGCACCGGTGATCGGGGCGCCGACCAATCCCTGGATCGCCCGTACGGAGCGCTCGTCGCTGTACTTCGAGGCGGTGAAGGCGATCCCGGTGCGTTCTTGGGCCGTGGTGAGCCGGGTGGGCGTGGGGCCGGTGGGTGCGACTGGCGGCGCCGGTCGGGAGAGCTCGCGCTGAATGGTGTCGCGCAAGGTCGTGGCGTCGGCGAACGCGGGATCGCCGACCTCGATGACGCGGAGCTGACCGGTTTCGAAGGTGGTCGACGCCTGAGCGAACACGGGCACCGGCACGATTCCGATCATCTGGATGCCCTCGAAGCTGATGGCGCCCGTGCGATGACGAACGGTCAGGACATCCGATGCGGTGGCGAGGTCGAAGAAGTCGAGCACCAGTTGGATGCCGTGTTCGGGCCGGTTGTTGGCCAGGCTCTCTCGCACCATCACGTTGAGGGTGCCCAGATCGACGATCCCGTTGTCGGTGATGCCCCGGGGGGTCTGCCAATCCGAGATCGCCCGGACCGTCGTCGGCCCGACGACCCCGTCGCGGACGCCGCCGGGCACGGCGGTGAGCGTCTGCAGCACTCTCACCGTCAGGCTGTTGAAGAGCCCGCGCGCCGAGCCGATCGCCGCCGTCTCCTCCGGCGTCGTCAGCGCCCTTCGCTGCACCGTGATCGGGGGTCTGGCTGGGCGCCGGGGTGGGCTGCCTCGGTTCAGAAGTCGAGCGACGGTGCGGTTCCCGACCAGCCTCTGCAGTTGCAGGAGCGGCGCGCCGGGCTCCTCGCTCCGCCGCTGATCCGATGCCGAGCGTGGCGGCGGTCGTCGAGTGGGGCGGTCGGCCGTCTGCTGCTTGTTTGCAACCCGGTCTTCCATGAACCCACCCCACCTCGACCGTCATCGTCCCACGCATCCGACCGCCGCATCCCTTCCCTTTCGGGCACCTTCGGGCGTACGGCCTGGGTCCCTCGCGAGATTCGCTGACCCTTGCCCATCTGAGAGACTGTGCTGCGAACCGGCGGTCCGACCATCGCCGACCGGGGCCTCTAGCTCAACTGGCAGAGCAGCGGACTTTTAATCCGCGGGTTGTGGGTTCGAGTCCCACGGGGCCTACTCAGTAAAATCCCTAGTCGGATTAGACGGTATGAGCAGGCTGAGGCCTCGCTCGCAAGTGGTCGTGGGTTGCCGGGCAGGCTTTCGGCTTGTCCGGTAGAGCCACAAGTTGCGGGAGGCCTCAGTGAGAAGTGAGCGTACGTTCGTCGGGTTGGATGTGCACGCCAGGTCGGTGACCGGGCATGCGTTGGACGGGTGTGACCGGGGAGGTGTGGCAGCGCAAGCTGACCCCGGATCCGGCCGACATGTCATCGCTGGGTGTCGGGTCTGCCCGGGCCGGTGCATGTCGGCTATGAGGCCGGCCCGACCGGCTACGGCTTGTACCGGCACCTGATCGAGCATGGGGTGCGGTGCTCGGTGGGGGCGCCGTCGAAGTTGCAGCGGCCGCACGGGGATCGGGTGAAGACCGACGCCCGGGACGCGGAGTTGTTGGCTCGGCTGCTGCTGGTTGATCAGTTCGTCGAGGTGGTGGTGCCGAGTGTGGAGCAGGAGGCGGCCCGGGACCTGGTGCGGGCCCGGGAGGATGTCCGGGGCGATTTGATGCGGGCCCGGCATCGGCTGTCGAAGATGCTGCTGCGGCAGGGCATCGTCTACTCCGGCGGCGACGCCTGGACCAAGGTCCACGACAGCTGGCTGCGGGCTCAGCGGTTCGACCAGCCCGGCCGGCAGCTGGCCTACGACTCCTGCGTACGAGACCATGATCATGACCCTGGACCGCCGGGACCGGCTGGACGCGGCGATCGAGGCGATGGCGGCAGATTCCAGCTACACCCCGGTGGTGCGTCGGCTCGGGCTGTCTGCGCGGTATCTCCACGTTGACCGGGTTCGGACTGGCGGTGGAGATCGGGGACTGGACCCGGTTCAGCGGCGCCACGATCGGCGCGTTCGTCGGGCTGGTGCCCACCGAGAACTCCTCCGGCCAGTCCAGGTCGCAGGGCTCGATCACCAAGGCCGGCAACACTCACGCCCGGCGGCTGCTGGTCGAGGCCGCCTGGCATCACGCCAAGCCCTACCGGATGCCCGGGAAGACGATGCGAGACCGCTGGGAGCAGGCACCGGCCGCGGCCCGGCTCCGCGGCCACGACGGCAACCGCAGGCTGCACCAACGTTGGCAGAGGTTCAACGCCCGGAAGAAGAAGCCGGTCATCGCCAACGTCGCCATCGCCCGTGAACTCGCCGGCTGGGCCTGGTCGTTGGCGGTGCTCGACACCTAACCCGCCAAGGTTTTCCTTGCCGTCACCGTCTGAGGTCGCCGCGCGAGGAACGACCCGCGTCTAAGCTATGAACAACACCGCAGATCATGATCATCTTCAGGATCGATCAGCGATCGCGGTGCCACGTTCGCCCTTTAGACCAGCGGTTGCGTTCCAGCCGAACAGCCCGTCCTGCGGTAACCAATCCGCGCATATCAGTCTGACCGTGCGTCGCCACAACACGCCGACCAAAGACAAAGACGCAGCAAGGAAAGAAACGGGCCGGTCTCCCCGCACCCAGCTGGGAGGCCGGCCCACCCATGCCCACTTGACAAACAGCCGTCACATATCAGCTTACGAAGACATGGGATCGAGTGGATCAAACGGCTGCGTGACACAGAAATGACACGAAGTCGTACGGTCCCACCCATGGCCGACTCCGGCAGACACGCAGCGCGGTCGCGGGGCACCATCGACGAGCTACCGTCTGGCGCACTCCGAGTGCGGGTGTCCGCCGGGGTGGACCCCATCTCGAAGAGGCGCCTTTACCTCACGGAGCTCATCGCGGCCGGACCGAAAGCTCGCCAGACTGCAGAACGCATCCGCACACGACTGCTAAGTCAGGTCGACGAGCGGCGTAGTCCCCGCACCCGGGCGACGGTCGGCCAGCTTTTGGACAAGTGGCTCAAGGTCCTCGACGTCGATCCATCGACTCGACGCACGTACGAGGGTTACATCCGAAAGCACATCCGACCGCTTCTCGGCTCGCTATCGCTGACGCGCGTAGATGTCGAGATTCTGGATTCTTTCTACTCGGAGCTACGCCGCTGTCGTGACCACTGCGGCGACCGCCGGTCAGCATATTCCAACACCCATGAGGGCAAGACGCATGTCTGCCGCGGGTTAGCTAGGGGCGGCCTGTCGCCGCGGGGGGTGGGGCGATCGACAGCCGGCCCCACCCCCCCGCAACCGCTCCGGGTGCAGCAGCGCGGTCGTCCACGCGATGCCGGTACGCCTCGGGTTGCACGGAGGGCTGCCGTACCCGCACACGGAAGGCGACACCACTAGCTGCTCGGGGAGGTCCCAGAGCCGCGCTGCGGTCGTGAGACCCAGCGCTCGCGGCGGGCCCTTCGCGCCGGAGGGTGCGCCTTTGAGCTCGAAGAAGCCGCCCGGCCCGTAGTAGTGGCCCCCGAGCGGCGTCGGGGGAGGTGACGGCGTAGAGCGTGGGCAAGGCGCCTCGGTCGTCGCTTTGCCCGACCTATCGGGCGGCCTCCGGTGACGACAGCGAGCGGGTTGCGGGGTCCCATGCCCTTGGCACTACGCGAGCGTCGCCTGACCCGCAGCTCCTAACCTCCCAACCGCAGTCCCCGGCACGTCGGGTCCAGCCGGCCGCGAACGGAGTAAAACTCACGTGAGCTCGCCCACAGCCTCGTCAGCGCCCGTCGCCGGCCCACTGGTCGTGCCGGATCAACCGTCCCCAACCTGGACGGGGCTGCGAGCCCTTACCTTCAGCGGCGTTGGGTGATCCTGGGCTGGTGGCCACCGCCGAGCTGATGGTGGTGCTGGACTACACGATCGTGAACATCGCTCTACCCTCAGCACAATGCCAGCTCGGTTTCCCCGACGCCGACCGCCAGTGAGTGAGCACCGCGTTCGCCCTCCGAAGGCGGAGTTGGCGTACGGGCGCGTCGCTGACTTGAATCAAGGCGCTGCCGTAGACCCCGCCGCTACGGCGGGGCCGAACGAGTGCTTGGACGGTCAGCGCGTCCGCCGGTCGGCGTCGATGATCATGTCGCGGTGACTCCGGGGTGGGAGATCAGCGCGACGTGGGAGGAGTTGATCTCGCGCGTACGGGCGTCCATCCGGTCGGCCATGGAGCGCTGGGATGCGGTGGGATGGCGTTGTCCTGTCGGGCGACGAGGTACCAGGCGGGGATCGTCTCCCACGCCGGCGGGCCGGAGGGCTCGCCGAGGGTGTTCAGAGCGCCGGGGCGCTGTGCCGAGGCCATGACCGCGGTGGTCTTCGCGGAGAGGTCGGCGCAGGAGACCTGCCGGAACACCGCGGGGTTGATGTAGGCGTCGGTTCCGGTCTCGGTCTCACTGATCGGGTACGGGCGGAAGACCCGGTTGTCCGGGGTCAGCTGGCTGCCCGGGAACTTGGTGGAGAGGTCGCCCGAGCTCTCGCCCTCGGCGGGGGCGAAGGCCGCGACGTAGACCAGCGCCTCGACGTTCGGATTCCCGTACGCGGCGTTGGTGATCACCTCGCCGCGTAGGAGTGTCCGACCAGGATGAGCGGGCCCGGCAGGGCCAGGATGCTGGCGACGTACGCGGCGTCGCCGGCCTGGCCGATGTCCGCCGCGGCGCAGCGCTGTCCGGCCTGGTGGTGATGAACCTTCTCCCGCACGGCCGCCGGACCGCGTCAACCAAGACTTCACCACCGATGCACCACGAATGTCTCAGGCGATCCTCGCGTCATCGCGGGCCGTTGTCGGCGTCTTCATCCAAGAGCCCCGAAAGACGCGGTCCGGCTACCGACGTGTCCGGCACCCGGACTCGCGATCACCACGAGAGAGGTCCGCTAAATCGAAACGACCCGATCCAGTGACAGGTCAGCGACCTGACTACCACGATCCGCAGGCGGACGGCCCAAAGCCTGACGGGAACTGACGCCAGTGGTGTTCGCCGTCCAAGCGACCATCTGGACGAGCACCGGCCTCGTGGAACCGACGCATCGCTACGCGTATTGGTGACACCGCGCAACGGAAGGCGACTTGATCTCAGTTCCGTAAGACGGCCATGTTCTCGTATTCCAGTGCCGTGATGCCCAGCCGCAACCCCAGGTCGGTTTACAATGTAAACTACCAGGCGTACACTGCTGTTTACATCGTAAACTGCCGAGGGTTCGCTATCTGGCTCAAAGACTGACGATGCCTGAAGAAGCCGGAGATGTACCGGCTCAGACCACCCAGCCGCGAGGTTTCTCATGCATTGCCAGCGATCTCACGGGCCATCAGTGCGATCGGGCCCGCTACTCGCTGAGATGGAGGAGCACAACGTGGAAGATGACAAGAGCCTCGACGCTCAAGATCAGCCAAGTCTGCTGCCCGGGGCTGACGATGCCCGTGTGGTCATGGACTTCGCGATCGGACCTTCTGGAGTCGGCCCGGTGATGGGCTTCGACTCCGACGACTTCTTCCCTTCGGCACCAGATGCGGACATCGACCGCAACCGAACCGACTGACCCAACTGGAGAGGGCTCGGTCAGATGACATCCCCGACCCAGCAGCTTGGGCCTGCCCTCGATATCGACGCCCGCCTGACTGAGATCGAGCGCAGCTTGAACCTGCTGCTCAACCTCACACCGGTCAATGCCGCAGAGGCATGGGCTGACTTCGAACGGAGCGACTTCGCGACAGTTCCTACCCTTCGGCTCAGACCGCTGGAGTTCGAGCCGGACCTGGTCCGACGTGACCTTTACAACCTCGAGATCGAGAACGTAACCGACCCTGCGCTGCACACACTCTTCCGGGCGAAGCGAGACGAGATAGCCAGGCAGATCACAGCCTTGGAGGATCGTGACACATCACGGTTCCTGTACGGGTCACTGCAGCTCTACGGAGGGATCGCCCAGCCTCTCGCGTCCGCCGCGGAGGAGCTGCTCGGGACCATCCCAGCCCGAGCTTCGAGCACCCGGAGCGTCACGGCCGGCGCGTTCGCGGAGGCGGCTCGAGCGGAGTTCGATCGATACCGTGCCGTCTATCTAGACTTCCCGGCTCACATCGAGGTGCGCGACGACGTCTCCGACCTGATGGTGTCGTTCGGCCGGCTGTTCATTCCCGAATCGGCCGCTTTCAGCGCGGACCGCGTCCAGCCCTTGCTGCATCACGAGGTCGGCACCCATGTCGTCACCTACCAGAACGGCGCCCGCCAACCACTGACGCTGCTGACGATCGGACTGCCTGGCTACGACGAGACCCAAGAGGGTCTTGCCGTGCTCGCCGAGTACCTCAGCGGCGGATTGGACCCGCGGCGTCTCCGCGTGCTCGCGGCGAGGGTCGTAGCCGTCGGCCAAATGCTCGATGGCGCCGGATTCCTGGAAATCTTCGAGACGTTACGGACAGAACATCGGATACCGGCGAAGACCGCTTGGTCGATCGCCATCCGGGTCATTGTCGGGGGCGGTTCCGTTAAGGACGCGATCTACCTCCGTGGGATCACGCGCATCCTCGAAGCCCTCGCAGAGGGCAGCAGCCTCAATGTGCTCTTCGTCGGCAAGCTCGCGTTGGACCACATCCCGTTGATCCAGGACCTGCTCGACCGCGAAGTCCTCCATCCACCATGGGTCCGTCCACGCTGGCTGGACGTGCCCGGCGCCCAGGAGCGCCTGGACAGGCTGCGCGGGGGCGCGTCGGTCACAGACCTGTACGAAGGAGATGTGTCGGCATGAAGCTTGCCTTCTTCGTCAATGACGTCGCTACCGAGGTCGACGAGTACACCACGACGCGGCTCGCGAGGGCCGCGGCCCAGGGCGGGCACGAGGTTTGGTATGTCGGAGTCGGAGACGTCGAGCTCGGGGAAAGGGATGGGCAGCTGGTAGCCCGGGCTCATGCCGCAGAGTTCGACAAGGACGACACACTCGAAAGCTTCATGGAGCGCATCAAGGAGCGCGACGCCGAACGAATCCTCATGGACAACCTTGATGCCTTGCTCCTGCGAAACGAATCGATCGACGATCTGCAGGAGCGTTCGTGGGCAAGTCCACTGGGTGTGGTCTTCGGCCAGATGCTCAAGGCTCGAGGCGTAGCGGTCGCGAACGACCCGATGTCCCTCATGCGCGCAACGAGCAAACTCTACCTGGAGGAGTTCCCCGAGAGGATTCGACCGCGATCGCTGGTGACGCGCGACCCGGACGCGATCAGGCGGTTCGTCGGCATGGTCGGCCACTCGGTCGTCAAGCCCCTGTACGGAGCGAAAGGTCGGAACGTGTTCATGATCGAGGACGAGGGTGAAGCGAACCTCGCGCAGATCACGGAAGCGGTGCTACTGGACGGCTACGCGATCGTTCAAGAGTTCGTCGACGGCGGTGAGGACGGCGATGCCCGGATCTTCCTGCTCGAGGGACAGATCCTCGAGCGCGGCGGGAAGGTTGCCGCCTTCCGGCGAGTGCCCACAAGTAACGACCCGCGGGCCAACATCAGCGTCGGCGGACGCCCGATCCCTCTCGAGATCGGTGACGTGGAACGCGGCATCATCGAAGCGATGAGCAAAAAGCTCGTCGCTGACGGAATGTACTTCGTCGGCATCGACGTGATCGGCGACAAGGTAGTAGAGATCAACGCAGAGAGCCCGGGCGGGATGCAGAGCGTCGAAAGGCTCTACGAGATCGACGTCTGCCCAACCGTCATCGAAGCCCTGGAGCGCCGCACCGGCTCGAAGTCTTGAGCCATTGAGCATTGATGAGAGCTGGAGAGACTGACAAGATCATCCCAATCCGTCCCTACGACTTCACACGGCAAAGGGACCACGCATTGCTCGTGGCTGCCCAGTTCAGATCTGATCGAGGGGGAGGGCGCCCGACTCGATCATCCGGATGGCAGCCGGCCAGCAATGCGGCCCTCTGAGTGGCTGATCCGGTCTTCGGGGGCGGGTGCCGCGGCGACGTCACGGCGCTCATGACATCAAACGTGGTGCGAACTTGCGTCAAATACGCGTGCTGGACGGGACCAGAGGGGGCCGCAGCGCAACGCCAGTCGCCTGGAGATGCCCGAGTTGGCGCGGACGATCGCTCTCTTAATCCGCGGGTTGTGGGTTCAAGCCCCACGGGGCCTACCGGAGAGCTAGCCACGAGCGTTCCAAAACCTCGCAGCGGCCACTTCGTCCCCTTGCTGGTCACGGCGCTCGTCACGGTGAGTCATTCAGACGACGACCGACACCGCGGTCGGCGGTATGCCGCGCCGACCGAGCAGCTCCCGGGTGACGCGTTGCCGAACCTCGGTCACCATCTGGTTCGCCAAGCGCCACGAGGTGCCACCTGTCGACGGCGATCAACGCTTCCGGGAGAGCGGCCCGGATGCCGGAGGCGTACGGTGCCGACGGGTCGATGACCACGATCTCGATGGCGGCCCGGAACTGCGGGGTCTGCTCGGCCAGCCAGTCCCGCACACAGGCCCCGGTGCGGCCAGGAGCCAACCCCAGCAGCGATCCCAGCCCATCCCGGGAGCAGTCGACGAAGGAGGTCAGCCACGGATCGCGAGCGTCGCCAGGTGACCCCGTCGAGGATCCAGCGGACCGACCGGAACCGGGTCTCATCGATCCCCAGCCGGCTCGTCGGCTCCGGCTCCGGCAACCAGCCGACGGCGGCCGCGACCAACGCGCGATGCGCCGTGGGCCAGGACACGCCGTACTCGGCGGCGACCTCCGAGACCGCCCGGTTGCTGCCGGCGATCGCCGTGAGACGACCCGTCGGCCCATGAACGCATCCCGCGAAATTGGGGATCCCGGGCGTGCCCAGCTGGTCGGCGAGGCGCGGCGCTGGGGCTGCTGGATCGCGGACCGAGCCGCCGCCCGGTAGTCAAAGCGCATGTGTTGGTTGTGCATGAAGCCATATCGGTGCGAACCGGACAAAGTTTGGTTCTTGGTACGGGTTCAAGTTTAGGCCGGGCCACCATGTCGCCGGCGAGCGCGTACAACTTCTTTTTGGTGATCCGTGGACGGCCAACCAATATCTGGAACGCCGCGTCGGCACGCAGATCTTGTGTGGGACGTCTCGATGCGTCTTCGCAAGCTGACCTACGGGAGGTCGTGAATCGGGACCTGGTGACGCTCTTCCTGCGCGGTGATCTCGGCTCGCGTTAACGAGTACGTGGCTTCGGTCGGCGACGGGTCCAGGGCTGCGTTAGCCGCAGCGACTAGGGCATCGATTCGTGCAGCGTGTGGTCCGTACGTCTTGAATATTGTGTCGGAGTTGCGGACCGAGTTCCTGACCCTTACGTCGTTCGAGAACAGGACGGTCCCGCCATCCGCCGCGTAGTGCCCCGCAGGGCCCTTGAACGGGACGAAGCTGTAGCCGACCTGGTAGCCGTTCATCCAGGCCCGCAGGCACAGCTCGTCGTCGAAGCAGATGCCGGGCTCGCCGACATCCGAGAACGAGTAGTCCCACCCACCGAGCGCCTCGTAGCTCTGGCGACGAATGAAGTACGGTCCGATGTTGACGTGGTGGACGAACCGGAACTCGTCTGCTCCCCAGATGCGTCTGGCCTTCGCCGGATCAGGATCGAAGCTCTCGAACCCCATGAAGCCACCCAGAATTGCCAGCCGGGGATTGTCGCTGAATGATCGCAGCGCACGCTCCAGCCAGGCGGTTTCACGTGGGATGAGGTCATCGTCCTGGACCAGACAGACGATCTCGGCACGGGCGAACCTGATCGCCCGGTCAAGAATCCTGATCTCATGTAGATCATTCGATTGGATCAAGAAGTCATTCGGTCGGTCCAGGTAGGACGTCCAGCTCTCCCGGGATCCGTCGAGCGAGCCGTCTTCGCAGACGATCAGCTCGTGGTCACCCATGGCTCCTGAAGGCCATCGATGAGCTGGTCTATGTTGGAGACTCGGTTGAATGACTGGACGATGAAAGCAAGCTCGGGCCGATCCTGATACCTGACGGCTGAAGACCTGCGCCGCTTTTTGTCCGCTTTGACGCGCTCGATCATCTCTCGGTCAAGAGCCATCATGGCCACTTCCCGGCGATCCGTCGCCACGATTCCCCGAGCCGGGTGGCGCCACCCGCTCCGGCCGTCTGGTGTGGGTATTGATATACGGCAGTTCAGGAGCGTTCAGCAGGACCGTCCTCGCCAGGCTCGATCCGTTGTGAACCAGGTAGTCGCACCGGCTCAGCAGCAGATACTCGACCACGGCGTCTTCCCCGTTCCTCGCGGCCACGTCGCGGTCGCCGGAGATGTAGGCCGGCATGATCCATCCCGTTGGACCCTCTCCGGCCGCCTCACCGCTTTCGTGCCTGACGCTGTCGTACGCAATCACCCGGTCCGGGAACGCCGCCTCCAGATGCCTCACCGACGACTGCTCGTCCGACGCCACGAAGATCTTCGCATTCGGCTGGAGTTCCAGGATCCGTTCGATCTCCGCGCAATATCGGGACAGCACGAGGGAGCCCTGACGAAAATCGCGAAGTTCCCGTTCGGACGTCGCATCGGTTCCTCGTGCGTGTACTCCGACAACGTAGTGGCCGGCCATGTACCGTGCGAAGAAGTCATTCACCTTGTCCAGGATGTACGTGCGGGGTCGGACGAACCTGTCCAGAACAGCCTTTGCTTCGCTGTCTCAGCGACTCGCTCGGATCATCCCATTGGTAGGGGATCGGCAACGTCGCACCCTTCAGCTGGGGTGGTCGCCGAAGTGGCACGACACGAAGACGTCATCGTCCGCGTAGTAGCCCACCTCTAAGGGGGAGGGCCGATTCACAGAAATGATTCTCTTGATGGGATCAGGGATCCTCGTCGTCGGATAAGTCGGATCCAACGGCTCGAAGTAGTACTCCCACACCGTGTCTCTTCCCTGATAGCCGTTGGGCGTCCAGTAACACGTGCCGTCGGCGAAGTGAACCACCGGAATGCGATCCTCGGCGATGGCCCAGGGAATGTTCGAGATCACCTGTTGAACGAGCGAGAACAAACCGACGTCCCGCTCAGCGATGATGTGAAGCCGCGTAGATCCGTCGTTTAAATGGCCCACGCTCTGGGTCGTGTCGTCGGCCGAGTTGGGGGAAGCTATGAGGCCAGTCAAGCGCGGCCACCCGGTTGATCGACGGCCTGTCGCGGGGCAGTCGTTCCTGATGGCCGGCCGGACTCGACCTGCTTCTCTATCCAGCGATAGGTGGGCTCGAGTCCCTGGCTGAGGGTGACCGATGGCTCCCAGTCCAGCACCTTCCGCAGCTGGCGGTTGTCGGAATTTCGGCCGCGGACACCCTGGGGGCCGTCGACGTGGCGCAGCGTGAGGCCGTCCTTGCCGGACAGACCGATGATCATCTCGGCGAGCGTGTTCACCGTCACCATGTCTTCAGTGCCGAGATTGAGCGGCTCCGGGTAGTCCGACTGCATGAGCCGGAAGATTCCCTCGACGCAGTCGTCGACGTAGCAGAATGACCGGGTCTGTTCCCCGTCGCCCCAGATCTCGATCTCTCCACCCGGCTCGGCCATCGCGACCTTACGGCACAACGCCGCAGGCACCTTCTCGCGCCCGCCGTCATAGGTCCCATAGGGCCCGTAGACGTTGTGGAAGCGCACGATGCGTGTGTCGAGCCCGTATTCACCGGAGAATTCCAGGCACAGACGCTCAGCGAGCAACTTCTCCCACCCGTAGGCGTCCTGCGGATTCGCGGGGTAGGCGTCGTCCTCTCTGAGCGGCACGACGTTCGCCTCGTTCTGCAGATGTTCAGGGTAGACACAGGCCGATGAGCTGAACAGGTAGCGAGAGGCCCCATTCATCCGGGCCGCTTCGAGCGTGTGAATGTTGATCAAGGCGTTGTTTCGAAGGATCGTGGCATGGTTCGCCGAGATGAACCCCATGCCACCCATATCGGCGGCCAACGCATAAATGTGATCGATGCCGCGCGTGGCCAGAAGGCATTCGTCGAAGCGGCGAAGATCGCGCAGCTCGAACTCGTCCGCATCCACCGCGGTGAACTCGGGAGCGTGTAGGTCAACGCCTCGTACCCAGTAGCCGCGCTGCTTCAACGAGGTGACGAGGTGGTGACCGATGAAGCCACCGGCGCCGGTGACCAGTACACGCGGGTTGCTATCTGTCCTCACTTCGGGTCACTCGGCTGACCGAATGTGTTGTCGGGCGGGTTGGCGATGTCGCCCGTCCGATCGGTGTAGACATCGGTGCCGGGCGCGCTGCCACCGGAGGTGACAGTCTCCTCGATCGAGCGGGGCGGTCTCGGCCTGGCCTGTGTAGGTGGGTGTCGCCTCGAACGGAACTCCCACGTCCAGCCGGGGCCTGTCATCGGTGTCATCATCGGCGGAAGACTTCTTCCCGGCCACGGCCGCAGCCCCGGCGGCGGCAGCCGCCGCTACGCCGAGTCCGGCGGCAACGGCCTTGCCCGACACCCCGGCCTTGCCGGCGTCACCTTGCGAGCCGCTGGCCTCAGCTAGGCCGGGTGTGCCGGCGGCGGCACCCTCGTTGACCGATCCGCGCCAAGCGCCGGTCGCATACCCTTCGGCCTCGATGAACGCCTTGAATCGATCGAGGTCGCCCTCGGCCCGGTTCTCCACGATGTTGAGCTTGTCCCCGACCTTCTCCACCAAGCCCTCCGGCTCGTACTCCGAAGTGAGGTGCACCGAGGTCTGGCCGCCACCGACGTCCTCAAAGGTGACCGCGCCCGCGCTGGTCGCACCCTCTGTCGCCGCCCACGCCACCTTCCGATCGGGCACCTGCTCCAGAATCCTGGCCGTCCACTGACGGCGGACGCCCGCAATCTCGGCAACCCACTCCAGGCGGTCGTCCTCCAGCTGCTTCACACTCTTGACCCCGCTCATGAACCGGGGAAAATCCTCGAACTGCGTCCACTGGTTGTAGGCCGTACCCACCGGCACGTTCACCAGAATCGACTTCTCAACCTTCGTCGTCACTCCGTCTCCTCCTCGAGACCTGCAGCCTGAGCCGGACTCGCCGGCTCATCACCCTCAGTGGTTTACGTTGTAAACGTAACAGTTCGGCGGATGCGTGTCAGCCCTTGC
This sequence comes from uncultured Actinomycetota bacterium, assembly GCA_963789345.1. Taxonomy (GTDB): domain Bacteria; phylum Actinomycetota; class Actinomycetes; order Propionibacteriales; family Propionibacteriaceae; genus Microlunatus. The sequence continues at coordinate 17,653 of CAWBKR010000012.1, forward strand.
CTTGCTCGACGTGCACCCTCGAAGACTGAGGACGCCTGGACCACCCGTCCATGACGCGGGAACGACAGCTTCGAGCTCGTCGCGCCCGCCGAAGCTGTGGTTCATGAGTTCGGCGTAGCGGTGCCCAGCAGGCAGCCCGGCGGCTGTAGCCATGACCGGACCCGTTCGGCGAGCTGGATGATGTGGAGGCTGGAGGCCTGAAACGACGATCCCGGCAGGCACGCGTTGTCCGGATGTTCCTCAGACGTGACACCAATCGTGGGCACTAACTGGCGTCTACACTCGGTGGTGAACTTCACGCCAAGGAGTCGACGGCCCACCGTTTCGTACATGCGGGCGGAATGTCGGTATCAGGCGGCAGACAGACTGTCGGACCATGGACGAGCGATTGACGACGCCTTCCCTGCCACGTTAGCCATCTTTCCGTGGACTCGACCAGCAGCCTCGGCCGCTGTTCGATTGAGCACGTCGTGCCTGGTCCGCAGATGCGTCCTCGTCACCCGACATGACCGAGCAGGCCACCTCGATTTACCGGACGGCTAGGACGCCACCCGGCTGCACCAATCGAGGTCACGCGCATTGCTGCCCGGGGCCACTGCTGAGCCCGGAGGTTCTGGCGGCCGATCCCACCGTCAGCGGTCCGCTTCTCACGGGTCGGCGGCCGCTTCGCGTTGCTGATCACTTCAGCGTTGCCGGCCTAGTCGACCGCGGGAAGGCCTTCGACTTGTTGCTGGCCTTCGGGTGGGTGTTGAGGCCAGGACCGGACTCACAGTCAGGTTTCAGGTGCCGCCGACATCGATGGGTCTCGAAGTGCATGGGCGATGGAGTCGGCTGCATCTGTGAGGTTGTCGCCCAGGTGATGTCCTGGTACTCCGTGGCGCGCCTGGTGTGAGGCGAACGCTTCACCTGCGTAGTAGATGCTCGTTTGGTTTAGCTCCACCGAGCGAAGTGCGTCAACGGCAGCTTGCCGGCCCGCGGGGAGATGGCAGACGAGGATGACAGCGGCGGCGGCTGTGTCGCGGACGGCTCGAACAAGTGACTCTGCCGGTGTTCGTGCCCCGAGCAGGACGCAGTCGAAGCCACGTTCAACTAGCAGCGCACTCAGCGCCTCCAGACCCAGTGTGTGCTCGTCTCGGGGTCCGCAGCACAAGACGATGGGGTCCGAACTGCCTCGGCGGGCGGATGTAGTTGATTTGGACAGCCAGCCGCGGACTGCGTTGGTGGCCAGGTGTTCGTGTGACACGTCAGCCTCGCCCGACTGCCACCGTTGGCCGATCTGACGCAGGGCCGGTAGCAAGACATCGTCCACGGTGCGCCCTAACCCCAGGGCCTGCTGCGCTGCGTCGAGGATCTCCACGATCGTATCCGGCTTGAAGTCCTGGGATGCCTGCAGTAGGGCCTCGATCAGCGAATCAGGTGAGGCGGCGTCTTCGGCCTTGACGCGGGCGGCGGCGTCGACTGGGCGTAAGCCTTGCGCCACCAGGTCCCGCATCCGGCGCAGTGCGTCCAGTTGCTCGCTCGAGTAGCGCCGGTGCCCCCCGGGAGTGCGGTTCACGACCGGCACCTGATGTCGGCGCTCCCAGGAACGGATGGTCGGCACTGGCACGCCCAGCATCCGCGAGACCTGCTCAATCGTCAGGCCAACCGGGGTCTCACCGCTGTCTTCAACGGTGGCCCTGTCCGTGTCGTTCACCGCCACCAACTTTCGCCCGCGATCTTCCCGGAGCCAGGAACGAGGACGCGGCACATCATGACTGCACCTACGAACCTATGCAAGGGGTTGCTAAAGTGCATAGGTTTGACTTTATACTGGCATCCCTAGCGGTCACATGGAATCGGGCAGGCGACACTCAGATGACGATCACACTGACACCCCTTGACGCTCCAGTTCACGCCGATCTGGCTGACTTCGGAGCGATGGCGCACGACATCTTCTCCCACGCCACGCTCGCCGGCACCGTGGAGAGGATCCTGGCTCTGAGCCAGCAGATGTTTGGTTGCGACGCAGCGGGCTTCCTACTCTCCTCCGGCGATCAGCAGATCATCCCGTTCGCCGCGGCCCACCGCGACGCCGCCCGCGCTGACATTCTCCAGGTCGATCTTCGCCAAGGCCCCGGATGGCAAGCCATCGCCTGCCGTCAGCCCGTGATTGTCACCGAGTTGCGATTTGACAGCCGGTGGCGGTTCTGGGCACCGCTGGCCGCCGATCTCGGCTTCCGGTCGGTGCTGTCCCTTAGTCTCACCGACGGCGACACGTCCGGTGCGTTGAACCTGTACTCACGCCGACCCTCCCGCTTCGACTCCGCGGATCTGGCACTGGCCCAAACCTTCGCCGAGCACGCATCCATCGCCGTGGCCATCGCCGCCGAACGCGAGCAACTCCTGCGGGTCGTGCAGACCCGCGCCATCGTGGGCCAAGCCCAGGGCCTGTTGATGGAACGCCATGAAATCACCGCCGACCAGGCCTTAACCGCGTTGCGGCGCTACTCCTCACACACGGGTCAGCAACTGCAGTTCATCGCGCGCCGCGTAGTCGATGGTAGGAACCCTCCACAGCTCCAATCCCAACCAACAATCAGCCCTGATGCCGCCTCAACCGACAACGACCGCTGCGACCTCGCCGCGTCGGCAACGTGAGCGAACACCTCGAACATGACCCTCACCCGCCCAAGCGTCTTGGCCGAGCAACCTCTGCCACGGCCCGCGCCTGCAACAGCCAGGACGTACCAGAACCAGGTCCTCGGTGAACTGCTGCACCGATGCGCTCAACACGACGAAGCGGGGCTGGCCCGCCTATACGAACTGACCAGCCCCTGGATCTATGCCCTCGTCACTCGTCTCACCAACTCCGCGTCGGCGGCCGACAACGCCGCGGTCGCGACCTACGCCAAGGTTTGGCGACAAGCAGCCCGCCACGCCGGCGACCAGTCCATCCTGGCCTGGATAACCACCATCGCCTGCGAAGAAGCAGGTAGAACCTAGGCCGGTCTCGTGAGATACAGCGACAGAAATGCGGCGCCCGTAGCGGGGTGACGCCGGCCATTCGTGAACCGGCAGCTCTACGTCGTCGAGGTGCTTGCCCGGAGCAGCCGACCATGTCCGGTGACGTCCCACCTCGTGCCCGTCGCCGCGAGGATCGCCCACAACAGCGCCTGATTGGCCTCGAGGACGAGCCGACCCGTGCGCAGCTCCAGCTCTTCGATGGCTTCAGCGGCACGGAACCCGTTGCCGGCGAGGAAGACCGCCTCGGCCCGGTCCTCGAGGTGGTGCTCGACCCAGTCGATGACGCGCTGCGGGTCGACGCGGGCCGGCTCATCGCGGAGACCCACCGCCTTGGTCACCACGGCGTCGAACCCCTGGCTGCGGAAGTACGCCGCGCCGAGCTCGTCGAACTCGTCGTCGAACCAGGGAGGGTGTACCAGCTGAACCTGTCCGACCCCGTGCGTCCGCAGCGCCGCCGCGGCTGCCGCGCAGCTGGCAACGGCCGGGACGTCGAAGCGCTGTGAGAGGCGTTCGACGAGGGCGACCTCCTCACGGTGGCCGATGACGTAGCCGGTGGTGGTCGACGCGTGGGCGGCCGCGGCGAGCGTCCTGCCCCGAAAGATGGCGGCGGCGCGGTTGAGGGCGGCGGGCTCGGTCGAGGCGCGCAGCTCGGCGTGAGCGGGTGGAGCCGTCCGCGACGGCGCCTGCGGCGCCTCCGCTGGCGACCCCGTCCGCGACCGAGCCTGCGGCGCCTCCGCTGGCGACCCCGTCCGGGACATGACGATGGCGAGGCGACCGCGCGTCATGGCGGGCAGCTCGGCCTCGGGTCCTGCCGCCGCGTGCGGCGTCACGACGCCGACCGTGAGCCGGTCTCCGGTCACGACGGCCGGAGCTGCTCGAGGAGGCCCATGTCGTCGCGACAGGCCCAGTGCTCGACGAGCATCCCGTCCGCGACTCGCCAGATGTGGATGAAGGTCCACGCTGCCGATCGACCGGTGACCGGCGAGTCGGCGAGCAGCGGCATCGTGGATGCCCGGTGGCTGCCGTGCAGTGTCACGTGCTGGACGGCGAGGTCTCCTTCAGCTACGAGGTGGTGCTGCTCGATCTCGGTCGGCCCGAGGTCGATCTCGATGGTGCGCAGGATCGTTTTCAGACCATCACGGCCCTGGGGGCCGGCGGCGTGGTTGACCATGTCGATGGCCACGAGGTCGTCCAGGACCGTGTCGTCACCCGCGCGTTGCCGTCGGAACAGCTCCTCGACCACGTCCCGTGCGCTGCGCGGGCGGGATCCGGTCATCGGCTCTGCCCCGGATCCGCTAGGTCGAACCGAGTCATGCCGTCGGGATGCCCGTCGGGCCACTGGACGAGCTCGATGCGGTAACCATCCGGGTCGGTGACCCATGCCGTCCAGAAGTCTGCCGAGCCGTCGGGCGATCCGGGCTCATCCGCCTGGACTCCTCGTGCAGCCAGGTGCGCCATCGTCGCGTGCATGTCTTCGACCTGAATCACGAAGTGGCTGAGACCGCTGCGCTCGACCCGGCCGTCGGCGGGGTTGTGGACGAGCTCAAGGGCCACAAATTCGTCGCCGGGCAGCTTCAACATCGTAAAGGTGCCAAGCTCGGTGGCAGGCACGTCGCCGAGCACCTCGTAGCCGATGGAGGTGTAGAACGCGATTGAACGCTCCGGGTCGGCGACCCGGAGGCCGAGGTGCAGGGTTCTCATGACAACCAGTCTTCGACGAGCGTGGACCTCGCGATAGAGCAGGTGGCAGTCATACGTGTCCTCGCAGTCGGCTCGGCGGAAACAGTACCCAGCCTGCGCCGAGCGCCGGCCCGTGCCGAGAACTGCGCGACACTGTGAGGGGTTGACAGGGAGTTCCTCGGCGAGGAGCGTGGCAAGCATCCTCAAGTAGCAGGTCCCAAATGCCACCTGGCACTGACAATGCCATCACCGCAACCACCGAACAACAGAGTGTGAATCGCACATCTGTGTTGGGTAGGAGTGGGCGCGAGTTCGCGAATGCTGCGTTCACTGTCGTCCCGTCCTGTGTCGGCATCCCCCTCCTGTGCACGAGAACGAAACTCGATCATTCGTTCCTGACGAAATACCGACGCGACGCATTCAAAAACTCCGGCGGTGCTAGGAGAGGGGAGAACCATGTCAAGTAGGCGATCTGTCGCGGTCATCACGGTGGCAGTCGGTGCGCTCTTAAGCGCACTTGGCGTGTCCAGCGCATCGGCCGCACCACGAGTCGGGACCGACGCCAGTGAGGTGACTCACTGGAACCAAGTCGCGACGACGACGCTCGCCGCGGTTCCGGGGCCGAACGGCGGTGCCCCACCTGCACTCCAGATCAACATGGCCATGGTGCAGGGCGCGGTGTACGACGCGGTCAACGCGATCGGGCCGAAACGGCATCGGCCATATCTGCTCAAGAAGCGCACCGGTGCCAAGGCGTCGATCGACGCCGCTGTCGCAACGGCTGCCTACGATGTGCTCTCAGAGGTCGTCTCGACCGCACCGGAGCGGGCGCCATTCCCGGGTCGCGCGGGACTGCTGAACACGCTGTCCTCCGCGTACGCAGCCTCGCTCGATGCGATCGACGATGACTCGTACAGGGAGAAAAAGAGGAAGAAGCAGGGCATTAAGGTCGGACACGCAGCGGCCGAGGCCATGCTCGACGCGAGAGAGGGCGACGGGCGGTTCGGGCCGTCTCCGTGGGTGTCGAACCCCGCGCCCGGACACTGGCAGCCGCTCGTCTCTGGCGGCGTCCCAGTCCTCGACCCGACCCCGTGGGCGGGCAACGTGAAGCCGTTCCTTCTCCGAAGCTCCTCGCAGTTCCGTTCTGCGCCACCGCCATCTCTCGGCAGCGCGCGGTGGGCGGCTGAGTTCAACGAGGTGAAGAGCCTGGGCAGAGCCACTGGCTCGACCCGGACCGCCGAGCAGACCTACATTGCCAAGTGGTGGCAGAGCGCACCCATTCTGAGTTGGAACGAAGTCGCCCGGCAGCTCATCGAACGGAACAACCTCAGCGCCGCCAAGAGCGCGAGACTCCTCGCGCTGCAGAACCTGAGTGGTGCGGACGCGTTGATCAACTGCTGGAACGACAAGTACCACTTCGACTTCTGGCGGCCGTGGAACGCGATTCCACGAGCGGCGGAGGACGGGAACCCCGCTACGGAACCCGATCCGACCTGGACGGCGCTCCTCACCGCCCCGTATCCCGAGTGGCCCTCGGGACACAACTGCCTCGACGGTGCACACGTCACCGTGCTGCGGATGTTCTTCGGCGACGACCCCAGGGGCGGGCCTTTCCAGATCACGAGCACTTTCGTGAATCCCGGAGGGCCCGCTGTGCGGACGTTCCAGACGTTCACGCAGCCATATGCCGAACTCATCGAGGCACGCATCTGGGCTGGCCTTCACTATCGCAGCGGGGACGTGCAGGGCCAGGTGCTCGGCCAGCACGTCGCCAACTACGCGGCCGCGAAGTACTTCCAACCGGTCGGCCGCCGCTGAAATCCTCGAGGTGAGCCGTCGCAACTCGACCCGCAGCGCAGGACCGCATCAAGCTGTCACGTTGCTGTCATGCACTACCCAGCACCACGGCCAAACGATCGCCACTATCAACAGGTTCACACGCTCACGACCCGTAGCCTGAGGTGCTCATCTGAGCCCTCCAGTCACTCCGCGGGTTGTGGGTTCGAGTTCCTACGGGGCCTACCAGAGACTCGCGCAGCGAGCCGACGTCAGCCTGCGCCAACTCGCTTGGCACAAGGCCAGGCAACGGCAGCCAGCTCTCCGCCGCGGTCACCTTGATGATCTTGATCTTGCGGCTGCTACAGCGGCGAGTTCAAGCCGTAGCGCTCCATCAGATCCGGGATCCAGTCCATCTGACCACCTGGCCGCCAACGCCGTAACGCTCGTCCACCGCCTCCATCGCGGCGACGTCGGGCTCCCCGGGGGTCGCCAACAACGAAGCGTACTCACGAAAGAACATCTCGAAGCCGGCAGGCGAGATGATCTCGATAAGGCGAGCCGGTCGATCTGTGGGGTTCCAGAAAGTGTGAGGGATGCCGCGCGGCTTGAGCACGTACGAGCCAGTTCCCACGGTCAGCTCCTGGTCTCCGATCCGAGCGCCGATCTCGCCCTCGAGGACGTAGGAGAACTCATCCTCGCGCTCGTGCACGTGCGGGATCACGAGCGTACGGGGCTCAAGGGGATGCTCCACCACCGAGAACGCACCGCCGGTTTCGTGACCTTCGATCTTGAACACGACACCAAGCCCGGGGAGGAGCTCCACCTGCTCGCCCTCGGCGGGGCTGATCGTCAAACGTTTAGGCGCCACATCTTCGAAACCTTCCGGTCAAGAGAATCCACCCTATCCAGGCCGATCAGACCAGAGTCACTCACCAACGCCATAGTCCTCGTCCCCGACCCCGGCCACAGGCCTGTCGCATGAGGGGATTCTGAGTCCAGGCGGCGAAGGTGAACCGACGCGAACGCGGGCACGGACTAGGTCCGATCGGGCATGGCACAGTGCCCGAAAGGTCGGCCCGACGACATCGCTGGCCGGGAGCTAGCGCTGCCATCATGAGTCGTGGCTCGGCGTGCCTCACTCCTCGCGCGGTACCCGGCGTGACAACGGCTCCCCGGCGGGTGCCCGACGATGGTCGGTTGAAGAAGTTCCGCGGCCGGAGGCCGCGGCCGCGCGCCGTCAGGCAGCCCGTCGCCTTGCCTGATGATGTCCGACTCACTCTCGGAGCCGCCGATCTGGGCAGTCGGACGGAGACGCTTGCCTTCCTCCAGCGCGCGGCCGGAAACCAGACCGTGCAGCGCCTCCTGGATCAATCACTGCAGCGCAACGGCGCAACGCGGGTGTTCCCGCCGGACATCATCGCGAGTGACACGGATCGGAAGACGATCGCAGCCCTCAAGAAGGAGCGCGACCCCGCAATCGTGGTGCCCGGCATCCAGGCTCTGGTGACGAAGGGGGGCCACAAGGAGGCCGACTACGAGGAGCGCCTCTGGATGATCAAGACCTTGATGTCGGCTTCCGTCGTGGTCCGTCCAGCCCCGGGCAGCCCGGGCACGTTGGACTCGGTGGAGGCTCAGCGCGCCCTGTGGGAGAGCTTCGGTCAGGACCTGATGCCGGTCGCCGCCGAGAACCTCGACTTGTTCAAGGCGTCCTATCGGCGTGGGGTCGTGTCGGGCGTCGACTCGGTCAAGCGGATCCAGGCGGCGTGGGAGCGCGACGTCAAGGCGACCGGCAACTCTCACCTCAGCAAGAACGCCCAGCTGGTGATGAACGAGATGGAGCGGGTCGGGATCGCCAGCAGTGCCGCCCCCACCCAGAAACCGGCATCCGATGCCGCCCCGGAAGAGCAGGTGCGGCTGGCCGCCATGCAGGACGCGGCCCGCAAGACCGTGCTGGCCGAGAAGGCCCTCCGCGACATGTTGGAGATACCGGTCGGGTATCACAGCGAGGAACGTCAAGGGTACGGGCCGATCCGGATGCTGGAGACGTTCGATCCCCAGAATCCGCCGACGACGCCGCTGGCCGGTCCGGTGCGCGGGCTCCAGCAGACCGGCGAATGGTGGATCGCCCGTATCGACGCGGTGGATCCGCCACTGGACGCCCAAGCGGACGCGGCCATGGGACGGCGGGTGGCGCAGCCGTACACGAACGTCAAGCAAACCTACGATGCGCTTCGGGCGCAGGTCTCGTTGTTCATGAACGACTTTCCCGCGGTCTACGCCGCCAAGCAGGCGGGCCGGCTCGAGGAACTCGCCAAGGCCGATGCACGCCAGGCGCAGGCCATCGTCAGCTCGACTCTGCAGGGGGTCCGGGCCAACATCGACAAGACCATTCCCAAACTCAAGGACGACGAGGAGTTCTGGCTCAAGCTCAAACCCATCCACGATCAATTGGTCAAGGGCATGGTTCAGGGCAGCCAGCCGTGGACCGACCCCGCGTACGCCTTCATCGCGAAGGAGATCGTCAAGGACTTCGAGACAGCGGAATTCTGGAAAGACCTCGGGCTGTCGGTCCTGGCCGCCGCGGCCTTCCTGGTGGCCGAGCTGGCGACCGCCGGTGGCGCGACCTTCTTCCTCGCGGCGGGGGTTGGCGTCGGGATCACGGGGTACCAGACGTACAAGGCGTGGGACGACTACTTCACCCTCGCCACGGCCGCGGACAGCGAGATGAGCGAGGAAAGCCAGCTCGTCTACCCCGGTCAGGCTCAGGCAGCTCTGCTGGGGGCGATCTTGCAGACCGCCTTCGGCTTCCTCGACGTCGGCGGCCCGCTGAAGCACTGGGCCAAGGCGGCGAAGGCCGGGCTGGTGCCAGAGATGGCCATGAAGGGGGCAGCGGCGGCTCAGGTCAGCGGCATCGAGGGCCTGGCCCGGCGCGTCGGGGTCGGCGAGGTCAGCCACAAAGCTGCGGCCGAGATCGTCGAGCGCGCTGTTGCGGAGTACGGCGTCGAGGGAGCCGCCCGACGGGCTGGTCTCCAGCCGCATCAGCTGATGTTCTACGCCGCCGACGAATCCGCGACCGCCAGGCGGATTCTCGAGCACGTCAACGCACCAAAATCCGGCGGCACCGGAGCGGCCTCGGTGCGGCCGAAAGGTTACAAGGGGGCGCCGGTCGTCAGGACCGTACGGCAAGCCACCGACGACCTGCCCGAAGGGTTGGTCCACTACGGCCTCAATGCCCCCCAGGCCCGGCAGAGCTACGAACACTCGATCTTCCACTACCCCGACCGCGAATCCGGAATCTGGATGGACCTGGATACCGGCGAACACGTGGTTGTGCAGGGCGACCCCACTTTCGTCACCGCCCGCTGGATGGACGATCCGGAGTTCGCCGGCCGTCGCTGGCACTCCATGGAGCACTTCCACCCGACCTCCGGCAGTGGGTGGCAGTTGGCGCGCTATGCGTCCCCGGAGGACTTCGACATCCTCATGAGGCCGTACTGGGGTAACGGAATCGAGCCGCCGAACCCGATATCGTCGCTGATCCGCTGGCACGATCCCAAGACCTTGAAACCGCGGTACACCACGATCGGTTACGACGGAACCCTGGACCAGCCGTTCTGGATCGAGTTCGCCGATCCCAAGACCAACAAGATGCGCCGCGTGCACCTCGACGCCCTGACCTACCCGCAGTCCGGCGTGGACTATCGCAAATTCCTCGACGCCGAAGCCGCATCCTTCGGGCAGACCGTCGACTGGTCACAGCACGTCGGCGGCGGTATCTCACGCCCGACCGGAGCAGCGGCGGTGCGGGTGAGCAAAGGTGCGGGGGAGCTCCTCGCGCAGTTGCGCGGGTTCGCCAAGCTGGACGCCAAACAGGCTGATTCTCTGCTCTCGCGGGCGATCGAAGAACTCGGCCCGGCCGAGGCCCTCAAGGCGGCGGACATGGATTGGAAGACGCTGTCGGCGACCTTGCCGAAGCCTTCCGCCTCGGCTGAGAAGCTGCTGCACTGGCGGGACACCGTTCTGGGGGGCGAGATTCAGAAGCTGCTGCCGGAGGGCGACGTCCTCCGCACCGGGACGAAGGGCTCGTTCGAGAACGACTTCGACTGGAACTTCATGGGCAGCAACGCGGTCCAGAACCGCGCAAGGGTCGTGTCGTACCTGTCGGGTCGCACCGGTATGACGCCCCCCGAGATGCAGCGGCTCCTCTACGCCGACTTCTTCACTGATCCGCGCCGGATGTTCTTGTACGAGCGGATGCCGGCAACCTTCCGCGACCGGATCGCCAAGCGGCAGGCCGAAGTCGAACGTCAACTCATCTGGAACAGCGAGCTCACCGCCGCGGTCGCGAGCGGCAACAAAACAGTCCAGGCGAGCGTGCGGGCCCGGATGGGCCGCCTGGGCGTCCCCGAGGTACCCGGCGGGGTCAAGCTCATGTCGCCCGAGGACATCCGGGTGGCCGAAGGCGAGATCGACAAACTGCACAAGGATTTCGACCAGGCGCTGGCCCGCAAGGACTACTCCCGGGCGGAACGGCGGGCGAGCGACATCGCCGATCGTCAGGCCCAGATCAATGCCGCCGGCGGTGGCGGTTACGTTTCGTACGGCGGCGTCCGCAAGTTCGCCGCCGAGCGCGAGCCAGAACTCGCCATTCTGCTCGAGGGCGAGATGCTGCAGCCCGGCTGGTACACCGCGGTCATCGACCAGCTCCCACATCTGCGACACGCCGTCGAGGATCTGGAGAAGGCAGTGAGCAAGGGCGACATGGCCGCGGCGATGCGCGGGATAGGCAAGTACGGCGACCGCATGACGACGTTGGCCAACGCGGGATTGGCGAAGGAGGCCGTGGGATCCGCCGCATTCTCCGAGCTCGAAGCCCAATTCAAGATCCTGTACGCCCAAGCGAAGGCTTCCGGCTCCGATGCGGCCTCGTTGCAGTCGAAGATCGCTGTCGACCTCGAAGGCACCGTGGCGCAGGTGAAAGGACTGCTCGACCGGCTCGAGGCTTCCTCGGAGGAGGTGCTAGCTACCCTGCAGAAGACCGCCGACATCGACGTGCTGTTCGAACAGGTACAGCTCTACACCCACCTGCACGTCAAATTCCTGAAGGCCAAGGAAGCGACGTACTGGCAGCTGACGACACTGCTCAAGGCGCTCAAGGCCGGGTCGCTGCCGGAGTCGTGGATCAGCGAGGACGCCGCGAGACCTGAGTGAGCTAGGACGCACAGCCCGCTCATAGGAACGGTCCTTAGGCTGTGCAGATGGAGCCCATCGGGGCTGGACGATCGCGCGGATTCCGCGCGCCCAGAGCCGAGGAGGCCGGACCCGGCGCATCGTCGGCGACTTCCGATCAGTCCCGGGCTTCCGGATCGGCGCAGCCGTCCGGGCCGATTGGGCGCGGCGCCGGCTGGCGCTGGCTGATCGTCGCGGCGAGCGTTCTCGTGGTCGCCATCGTGGTCATTGCCGCACTGGCCTTCCAGCTCGGTTCGAGTTCGGCCAGCTCCTCCGACCGGGCAGCGCAGACACCGAGACCGACACCGGCGCCGACGGCGACCCCGCTTCCGGTCACCGACGTGTATCGCCAAGTTGCACCGTCGGTGGTGTTGATCACCACGTCGAAGGGCTCGATCGGGTCCGGTGCGATCGTCACCGACACCGGCACGGTGCTGACCGCCTACCACGTCGTCGCCGGTGGCGGCGCGCTCTCGATCCTGTTCGCGGACGGCACCAAGGCCGCCGCAACAGTCGTCTCCGCAGATCCGAAGATCGACATCGCCACGCTCGCTCCCCAGACGTTGCCCGAGGTGGTCGTCCCGGCAACCCTCGGCGGAGGAATCGCCGTCGGCTCCGATGTGGTGACCATCGGCAATCCGCTGGGGTTGCGGGCCAGCACGACCACCGGCGTCGTCTCCGGTTTGAACCGCACGTCGAAGACCCAAACAGGCTCGGTGTCCGGGCTGATCCAGTTCGACGCCGCCGTGAATCCGGGCAGCTCCGGCGGCCCGCTGCTGAACGCCCAGGGGATCGTCGTCGGCGTCGTCGTGGCGATCGCCGACCCCGGAGACGACGAGGCGTTCGCCGGGATCGGGTTCGCCGTCCCCATCGGCACCGCGCTCGGCGGGGGACCCGGGCAAGGGCCGGGCAGGGGGCCGCGGCTGTGAACCGAAGATGTCCTGGGCACGTGGAAGCACCGACGGAGGGGACGCCATGACACCCAACCCGCTCGAGCCGGTGTTGTTCGAGGTCAAGCGCACGATCGTCGGCCAGGATGTGCTGCTCGAACGGATGGCGATCGCGATGCTGGCCGGCGGTCACCTGCTCGTCGAGGGCGTGCCGGGTCTGGCCAAGACCCTCGCGGTCAAGTCGCTGGCCGGTGCGATCGGGGGCGAGTTCCAGCGGATCCAGTTCACCCCCGACCTGGTACCGGCCGACCTCGTCGGGACGAGGGTCTACCACCAGCGGTCCGGCGAGTTCGAGGTGTCACTGGGACCGGTGTTCACCAATCTGCTGCTGGCGGACGAGATCAACCGCGCCCCGGCCAAGGTGCAGAGCGCGCTGCTGGAGGTGATGCAGGAACGGCAGGTGACCATCGGGCGGGAGACGTTTCCGGTGCCCGAGCCCTTCCTGGTGATGGCGACCCAGAACCCGATCGAGTCTGACGGCACCTATCCGCTGCCCGAGGCACAGGTCGATCGATTCATGATGAAGGTCCTCGTCGGCTATCCGACTTCGCCGGAGGAGCACGCGATCGTCGGACGGGCTCTGCTGCCGCCCGGTCCGCCTCAGGTGATGCTCACGCCGGACGACCTGATCCGGATGCGGCAGAGTGTCGACCAGGTCTACGTCGACCCCGCCGTCGTCGACTACGCCGTACGGCTCGTGGCAGCCACCCGGTCGCCGGGAGGGGTCGGCCAAGGCGACCTGGAGCGGTACGTGACCTACGGCGCGAGCCCGCGCGCCACGATCGCGCTCGTCCTGGGCGGCCGGGCGCTGGCGTTCCTGCGGGGCCGCGACTACGTGCTGCCCAACGACGTCGACGAAGTGGCGCTCGACGTCCTGCGCCACCGCATCGTGCTGTCGTACGAGGCGCTGGCCGACGACCTCGACGCCGACAGCATCCTCACCCGAGTTCTGCGCGCCGTTCCGACCCCGGATGTGGTGCTGCAGCCGTGATCGCTGAATCATGATCACAGCGCCCGACCGTCTGCTGTACCGGCTCGAGTGGCGAGTCGTGCGCCGGCTCGACGGGCGCGTCCAGGGCGGCTACCGCACTCCGCGGCGGGGTAGTGGGCTCGACTTCGCCGGACTCCGGACCTACGTTGAAGGCGATGACGCCCGGCACATCGACTGGAACGTCACCGCCCGGCTCGACGAACCGCAGGTCCGCGAATTCAACGAGGACCGCGAGCTGACCACCTGGCTGGTTCTCGACCGATCGGCGTCGATGACGGTCGGCGGCCCGGTCCGCGGCAAGCAGGACGTGCTGACCGAACTCGCGCTCGTCCTGGCCAGGGTGCTGGGCCGCAACGGCAACCGGGTCGGTGCCGTCCTCTACGACATGGGCACGACGCGTATCGTCCGGCCCGGCAGCGGACGCGGCCACGCGCTGCGGATCGGACGGGAACTCGACCGCCCACTCGATCCCCGGGGGCGGCCACCACGGACCTCGCCGCCATGCTCGACGCCGTCGCGTCGCTGGCCCGGCGATGCCTTGTCCTGGTGATCTCGGACTTCATCGGCACCGGCGATTGGCAGCGCCCGCTCATCCGGCTCGCGCATCGGAACGATGTGGTGGCGTTGCGGGTGGTCGACCGCGCGGACGACGCCCTCCCCGAGGTCGGTCTGATCGTGGTCGAGGATGCCGAGACGGGCGAGCAACTCCTCGTCGACTCCGCCGATCCGTGGTTTCGCGCCCGATTCCGGGGCGGTGTCGACGACCGCGAGGCGGGACTTCGGTCCGGCATGCGACGGGCCGGCGTGCCGTTGCATCGGTTCGACACCGACGGCGACCTCGTCGAGACGCTGGTTTCCGTCGTCACCGAGGCTCGGCGGAGGCGCCGGTGAGCTTTTCGTACCCGCCGCTCCTCTTCGTGGGCCTGCTGGTCGCCGCCGCACTGATCGGTGGCGCCGTGCTCGCGGGCCGGCGCCGGTCCGCTGCCCTCGCCGCAGCCGGGGTCTCGGTGGCGGCCCGGCGCGACCGTCGGCTCGGGCTGTGGCTCGGCGTGGGCGGGGTCACGCTGCTCGCGGTCGCCGTGGCCGCCCCGGCCGCGTCGCTGCCGGTCGGCCGAAGCGCCGGCACGGTCATCCTGGCGATGGACGTGTCGAACAGCATGAGTGCCGACGACGTCGCGCCGAGCCGGCTGGCGGCCGCGCAGCAGGCGGCACTGTCGTTCATCGACGCCCAACCGGAGAGCGTCGACATCGGCGTCGTCGGGTTCGACCAGGGTGCGCTGGCCACGTCGCCGCCCACTGCAGATCGCGCCGCCTCGAAGGCGGCGGTGCAGAGCATGCGGACCGCCGGCGGCACCTCGCTCGCCTCGGCGATTCTCGGTTCGCTGAGCACGATCACGGGCAGTCCGGTCAGGATCGGCGAGGACGGCGAGCTGCCCGATATCGGTCATTGGAGCTCGGCGACCATCGTGCTGTTCTCCGACGGCGAGGACCAGGGCGGCAGCAGCGACGCGGTGACACACGCCTCGACGATCGCTCAGAACGCGGGCGTACACATCGAGACGGTCGGCGTGGGCACAGCCGACGGCGCCACCGTCCCGATCGACGGCTTCCAGCTGCACACGGCCCTCGACACCGAGCGGCTGACCGCCATCGCGCAGGCCACGGGCGGTCGATTCCACCCGGCCTCGGACGCGGAGCAGCTCGACGACATCGCGTCCTCCATCGACCTCCGGCTGACGGTGGCCAACCAGGACGTCCCGCTGGCCGGCGCCTTCATCGCCGTGGCGCTCGCGCTGCTGGTCGCCGGTGCGCTGATCACGGGTTTCCGCACCGGAAGGCTCGTCTGATGACCTTCAGCTGGCCGTGGGCCCTGCTGTCGCTGCTGATCATCCCGGTCATCTGCGGGATCGTGTGGTGGTGGCGACGGCGTCGCCGGCGGGCCACCGTGCGGGTGACCTCGATCGCTCTGGTGCGGGCCGCGCTGCCACCCCGTACGAGGTGGACCCGGCTCATCCCGACCGTCCTGCTCCTCCTCGGGCTCGCCACACTCGGCGTCGGGGCGGCGCGACCGCAGGCGACCGTGTCGGTGCCGTCCAACTCCACGACGATCATGCTGGCGATGGACGTCTCCGGTTCGATGTGCTCCACCGACGTCGAACCCAACCGGCTCACCGTGGCCCAGAAGGCGGCCGTCTCCTTCATCGAGGCCCAGGACGGCGGGACCAAGATCGGTCTGGTCGCCTTCGCGGGCGTCGCTGGTCTCCAGGTGCCGCCAACCACCGACGAGGATGCGTTGGTCAAGGCGATCGACAACTTCACCACGGACCGCGGTACGGCAATAGGCTCGGCCATCCTCACCGCGATCGACGGCATCGCGGCGATCAACCCGACCGTGGCCCCCTCCGGGGTCGATGCCGAATCGGCTCAGCGGGCCGGCTACGCACCGGACGTGATCGTCGTACTGACCGACGGCGCGAACACTCAAGGCGTCGAACCGGCGATCGCCGCCGAAGCGGCGGCCGTCCGGGGGGTGCGGGTGTTCACCATCGGGTTCGGTACCACGACACCCTCACGGATGGCCTGCACCGGCCAGCAGGCCGGGAGCTGGGCCGGCGGCGGTCCAGGCGGTAGTCCGGGCGGCGGTTTTGGTGGCGGCGGGGGCCGCAACCCGCGGGTCATCGACGAGCCCGGCCTGCAGACCGTCGCCGAGATCACCGGCGGTCAGTACTACAAGGCCGAGAACGCCGACCAGCTGCAGGAGGCTCTGGGTGACCTGCCCAGCCAGGTGGCCGTGGTCCAAAACCATGTTGACGTCGCTTCGTGGTTCGCCGGCGCCGGGGGACTGCTCGTTGCGGTTGCCCTTGGGCTCTCGCTGTGGTGGAACCGGGTACGGGCGCCGCGGATGGCGCGGCGTCCACCGCAGGGACGGGTATAGCCACGGTTCATGGCCGACTCTCGTTGCGTGGCAGCGTACGGCGGTGTTTCAGCTCGAAAGCAGCAGTACGCTGCCAAGCAATGAGGTCCGTGCCCGCCACGATCGGCACCGTCGCGACCCACGTCCGCAACATCATGAACAAGCTCGGGTTCGACTCCCGGCCGCAGATCGCGAGGTTAATGGCGTCCTCGAGTTCCTAGCGTCTCAGCGGACCCCCTTCACGGGCAGGATGGCGACGGCTCCGAGGATGGCTGACACCCCGGCTGCGGCGTACAGCAGGCCGTAGTTGCCGCCGCCGATCGCCAGGATGGCCGGCGCGATGGCCGGCGCGATCGAGAAGGGGAGAGCGCTGGCGATGTTGAAGACGCCGAGGTCCTTGGCGTTGTCCTTGTTCGGCAGCACGTCGGCGACGAGCGCGAGGTCGACGGCCACGTACAGGCCGAAGCCGAGACCGCCGAGGGCCATGCCCGTAAGGAATCCGTTGAAACTGGTAGCGGCGGCGATCACGAACATCGCCAGCCCGTACACGATGGACGCCGCAACCACGAAGACCTTGCGTCGCCCCGTCAGGTCGGACAGCCGACCGCCGATCAGGGAGGCCGCGACGACCAGGACGGCTTGGACCACGGTGCCGAGGAAGATCTGCTGCGGCACGTCAGCCTCGGCACTGCCGATCTTCTCCAGCAGGTAGTAGGCCTGGAAGGTCACCAGGAATGCGTACGCCAGAACCAGCAGAAAGCGGCTGGCGAAAGCCCAGGCGAAGTCGGGATTGTTCCTCGGGTTCACGTAGAACGTGCTGGCCAATTCGCGCAGCGACCAGGCCGGTCTGGCCGCCTTGGTCAGCCGGCGATCCTTCAGGGTGATCACGAAAGGCAGGATCAGCAGGCCGCCGATCGCGCAGGGAGCCAGGAACATGGCGAGCTGGTCGCCGGTGAACAGCTGGACCACGAAGGTGCCGGTCACCGACGCGATGGGCACACAGATGCCCAGGGCGCCGGAGACCAGGCCCCGTTGCACCGCCGGCACCTGGTCGGGCAGCACCGCGATCAGGGCGGCCAGGAGTGCGTTGAACAGCAGCTGAGCGGCGCACCATCCCACCAGGACGGTGCCGATGTTGGGCGCCAACGCGACCGTGAGGACGCCGAGCGAACCACCCACCAGTCCGATGATCATCCACGGCCGCCGCATGCCCAGCCGCCAGGTGGTGCGGTCGCTCAGCTTGCCGAAGAACGGATTGCTGACCATCGCCAACAGAGAGGCGATCC
>CAWBKR010000013.1:0-97235 GCA_963789345.1 uncultured Actinomycetota bacterium
GGCTAGATGTTTGCGGAACAAAATTTCCACGATGCGGTTACGTGGTTGTTACACCGCGGGGTCGAGTCGGGAACGGTTCCGCTCCTCCGAAACGGCGGCGAGCGCAACCGGTCGACGCACCGCGGCTCAGCGGGTCCGGTAGCGCGCGTAGATCAGTCCGCTGTCGAAGGAACGCTCTTCGACCAGCTCGAGATCGAGCCGCACGTTGTCGGGGAAGAACCGCTTGCCGCCGCCGACCACGCTCGTGGTGATGAACAGGTGGTACTCGTCCACCAGCCCGGCCGCGATCGCCTGGGCCGCGAGGTTCGGGCCGTCGACGGTGAGGTCGTGATCAGCCTCGGCCTTGAGCTTGCGCACCGCGTCCGGGTCGAAGGTCCGCTCGATCCTGGTCTTCGCGCTGGAGGCCGACTCCAGAGTCGTGGAGTACACGATCTTCTCCGCGGCCTGCCAGTCGCGGGCGTACTGCAGGATGTGCGGCGGCTGGTCGGGCTCGGTGTGCGCGGTCTCCCAATAGACCATCGTCTCGTACATCCGTCGGCCGTAGAGGTACGTGCCGACGGGGCGGAAGACGTCGTTGACGAAGGTGTGCACCTCTTGGTCGTCGGCCCCGGTGCCGAGGTCGCCCTCCGCCGCTTCGGCGTAGCCGTCGAGCGAGGTGATCATCGAGTAGATGAGCTTTGCCATGGGTCTCCTTGGAGGTACGAGTGCGTCAGTCGGTCAGCGGTCCTGCAGGCTGCGACCTCCGCACGACCCGAAACTCATCGGACTCCACGTCGCTCGGCTTCGTCGGCGGCGCTCGTTCTGCAGAGGCTTTTGCGAACGCCGTTTCCCGAGTTGGCAGCAGCCGGGGCGAGCGAGCTGCCGTTGCCCGCCATGTGACGGACGGAGCAGCGGCGGAGGGCGATGTCTGCTGCGTTGTCCGCCACCTGACGGACAACGACATGACGACGTCGCCGGGGGGCGGGCGAGGTGGGGCGAGCGAGCTGCCGTTTCCCGCCATGTGACGAACGGAGCAGCGGCGGAGGGCGATGTCTGCTGCGTTGTCCGCCACCTGACGGACAACGACATGACGACGTCGCCGGGGTTCCCGGGGGGCGGGCGAGGTGGGGTGAGATGGGGCGGCGGCGTAGACCTTGTGCCTCTCATCGCGAGCCGGCTTCGCGTAAGTCGGCCGTGGTCGGAGAACATGGCCCCACTCGACCCGACCGCCGCGGAAGTCGGCCGTAGTCGGAGAACATGGCCCCACTCGCACCCGACCGCCGCGGAAGTCGGCCATGGTCGGAAGACGCGACTCCACTCGCCTGGTGCACACGCGGATGTCGGCCGTGGTTCGAAATCGCAACAGGCTCTGCAGATCGGGCGACGCCGACCAGATCGAGCGACGTCGGAGACGTACATTGAGGCCATGGGCGAGTCGTCGGCTACTCCTCGGGCGCCGACCGAGTGGCTGCTGACCAAGACCGAGCGCGGTAACCCCCGAAGCGTTCTGGATTCGCAGTACCCGGGCGAGCAGGCCTGGTCGACCGGCAACCACGTACGGCCCCTGGTGCACGGGGCGACGTACTTCGCGGAACTGCGAGAGCGGATCGAGGAGACTCGGGCCGGCGACATCATCTACTTCACCGACTGGCGCGGAGATCCCGACGAGCAGCTGACCGACGAACCCGAATCGACGATGGAGAACCTGCTGTCAGCCGCCGACATCCGCGGCGTCGACGTTCGCGGGCTCATCTGGCGGTCCCACCTCGACATCTTGTCCTTCTCCTCCGCCGAGAACCGGCAGACCGGAGAGCAGCTGCAGAGCAACGGGGCCGAGGTGCTCCTCGACATGCGGGTCCGGACCGGCGGGTCGCATCACCAGAAACTAGTGGTGATTCGCTACCGAGGCCGGCCGGAGCAGGACGTCGCCTACGTCGGCGGCATCGATCTGTGCCACTCGCGCCGGGACGACGCCCGGCATCTCGGCGACCCGCAGCCCCAGTCGATGGCCGACGCGTACGGGGAACGCCCGCCCTGGCATGACGTGCAGGCCGCCGTCTCAGGTCCGGCCGTCTACGACGTCGAGACGGTCTTCCGGGAGCGGTGGCAGGATCCGACGCCCCTCAGCCGACATCCGGTGCACCGCGCTCGCGACAGCCTCAGCCGCACCGACACGTCGCCGGATCCGCTGCCGGAGCAAGCTCCGCCGCCTTCACCCGTCCCCGGTGGCACCCACATCGTCCAGCTCCTCCGCACCTATCCCAATCTGCGGCACGGTCGCGACTATCCGTTCGCCCGAGGCGGCGA
This sequence comes from uncultured Actinomycetota bacterium, assembly GCA_963789345.1. Classification (GTDB taxonomy): domain Bacteria; phylum Actinomycetota; class Actinomycetes; order Propionibacteriales; family Propionibacteriaceae; genus Microlunatus. Next base: position 2,287 of record CAWBKR010000013.1, read on the forward strand.
GCGCAGCGTCGCCCGCGGCTACAGCAAGGCGCTGGCCCGGGCTCGACAGCTGGTCTACATCGAGGACCAGTACCTCTGGTCACCAGAGGTGGCGGAAGCCTTCGTGGCCGGTCTGCGGGACAGTCCGGAACTCCGGGTCGTTGCGGTGCTGCCGCACCTGCCGGATCAGTCCACTCCGCTCTCCCGGATCCCGCAGGAACTCGGTCGACTGGACGCGGTCCGGATGCTCAAGGACGCGGCACCCGACCGGGTGGCGGTCTACGGCGTCGAGAACCACGCGGGCACGCCGGTCTACGTCCACGCCAAGGTGTGCGTGATGGACGACGTGTGGGCCACCATCGGGTCCGACAACTTCAACCGACGCTCGTGGACGCACGACTCGGAGCTGTCGGTCGTCGTCGTCGACCGCTCGGGTATCGATCACGGCGCCTACTCCCGGCGGCTGCGGCTGACCCTCGCGGCGGAGCATCTCGATCGGGAGGTGGGATCCGCCGAGTTCCCGGGCGACATCTCCAAGATCGAGAACGGCACGGCCCCGGGCGATCTCGACGACGCCGAACTCCTTCGGGTGATGGCGGACTGCGTCGACGGCGCCGGCATGTTCGACGTCTTCGCCGCCTCGGCCGCCGCGCTGCAGGCCTGGCACGACGGAGGGCGTCGAGGCCCACGACCACCCGGCCGGCTGCGGCCCCTGCACGAGCCACGGTTCTCGAGGCTGACCCGATTCTGGGCCCGACCCTTCCATCGCGCGATGCTGGACCCCGACGGACGGCCCCGCGCCCTGCGCCGACGGGGAGAGTTCTGAAGATCGGGTAAGCATCGGCACGGTCTAACCTGCCGAGGGTTACCGGCTACGGGCTGCCGGCGCGGGAGCGGTAGAGGTGGGATTCGGCGAAGCGCTCGGCCTCAAGAGCCCAGCCGACGATGATCACGGCGCCCTGCCGGAGGTCGGCATGCTCGACCTGGTCCGCGATGTCGGTGAGGGTGCCGCGCAGCACGAGCTGACTCGGCTTGGACGCGTCGGCCACCACCACGACCGGGCAGTCGGCGCCGTAGAACTCGGTCAGCTCTGCAGCCAGATCGCGCGTCCGCCGGACGGCCAGGTGCAGCACCAGCGTCGCACGGCTGGCCGCCAGCCGCGCCAGCGATTCACTGTCCGGCATCGCGGTCGAGGCCGCCTGGGTGCGGGTGAGGATGACCGTCTGCGTGATCTCGGGCACGGTCAGTTCGCGGCCGACGACGGCGGCCGCGGCGGCGTAGGCGGGGACGCCGGGCGTGACGTCCCACGGCACCCCGGCGCGGTCCAGCCGGCGAGCCTGCTCGGCCACCGCCGAGTACAGGGAAGGATCGCCGGAGCAGAGCCGGGCCACGTCCTGACCGGCCCCGGTGGCGGCGACCATCACGCTCCGTGATCTCGTCCAGATCCAGATACGGAACTGTCGATCAGATCGCGCGCCGTCCGGGCAGTGGGTCGAGGATGTCGGCGCCGACGTACGTGCCGGCGTACACGCAGACCGTCGAGGAGTTGATCAAGCGCACCGCCCGTACGGTCAGCAGATCCGCGGCACCGGGACCGGCGCCGATGAAGTGCACGGTCATGAGCGGAGCTTCTCGGGAGTGAGGAGCGATGCTGGACGACACGCCCCGCGAGCGGAGCGAGCTGATCGAATTGGGCGTCGTCCGGCAACGCGATCGAACGAGCGAGACACTGCTCCGCTCAGGGCCGCAGAGCGCGGAGCGCGACAGACAAGCTCGGTCACTGTGTTGTCCGGCTCGCGCACGCTCCGCGCCAGAAGACTCGGTCTTCCTCCCTCACTCGCAGACGAAAAGCGTGTCTGCTCTCTCGGTCGTCCAGACCGAGCCGGCGCTGCGCTAACGACGCTCGCCTCACGAGACTGAGGATTTCCGCATGCTCCACTGCACGACGGCCCGCGCGGGTTGCCAGCTGGTGAAGTTGCCCAGCGGTGCGGCGGTCTCGACGGCGATGCGGATCAGCTCGCCGCCCCAGGCGCGGTAGGCGGTGGCGGCCACCGCCTCGGTCTCCAGCGTCACGGCGTGCACGACGATCCGGCCGCCGGGTCGCAGCAGGTGCCAGCAGCGCCGTACGAGTGTCCTCGTCGGCGCCGCCGCCCAGGAAGATCGCGTCGGGCTCGGGCAGCCAGTCCAACGCGTCGGCGCTCGTGGTGGCGATCACCTGGACCTGCGGGACGCCGAGCCGGGTGGCGTTCCGGCCGATGCGCTGGGCGCGCTCCGGATTGTGCTCGACGGCGATGGCCCGGCAGCGGGGATCGGTCCGCGCCCACTCGATGGCGATCGACCCGGCGCCGGCCCCGAGATCCCAGATCAGCTCGCCGGGCGAGGGCGCCAGCCGCGCCAGGGCGGAGGCCCGCAGATCGCGCTTGGTCAGCTGGCCGTCGTGCTCGTACGCCTCGTCGGGCAGCCCGGCCGTCCAGCCCAGCACCTTGCCCTCGTCGCTCGCGTGGCAGATCACGCCGACGACGTTGAGGGTCGGACTCGGCCCGGACCAGTCCCGGGCGCTGCCTTCCCGACGCTTCTCGTGCGGAGCCCCGAGGTCACCGAGCACCACCATCCAGCTGTCGCCGTACCCGGCGTCGACCAGCAGGTCGGCCAGCTGCCCGGGCGTCTCGCCGTCGGAGGACAGGATCAGCAACCGCTCACCCGGAGCCAGCCGGCGGCGGACCTGATTGAGGTCGCGGCCGACCACGGTGATGATGTCGGAGTTCTCGGCGGACCAGCCCAGCCGGGAGCGGGCCAGCGCCGCCGAGGACACGGCGGGATGGATGCGCACCTGCTCGCTGCCGAGCAGGTCGACCAGCGTCGTGCCGATGCCGGAGAGAGTCGGGTCGCCGCTGGCCAGGGCCACCACCCGGCGGCCGTTGAGTCCGGCCAGCATCTCGGGGAGCTTGGCCCGCAAGGGGCTCGGCCACGTCAACCGCTGCTGACCCAGCCGCTGGTCGATCTGGTCCAGGTGCCGCCGGCCGCCCACCAGCACGTCGGCCTCGGCGATGAGCTGGCGCTCCGGCTCCGGCAGGTCGACCCATCCGCGGGCGGTCATTCCCACGACGTCGATCCCGGCCACGCCCTTAAACTAGCTGCTCGCGCGAACCGACGCTCGCAGCTGTGCCGGCGCCGTCGTTGGCGAGCCGCAACGTGTGGGATGATCCTTGCGGCGACAGGTGAGGAATCCAGCGCACGTCTGGAGCGGTCCCGCCACTGTGACCGGAGCAGATCCGGGCAGCCAGAACGTCACCGTCGCCCGTCTCCGTGCCGACTCGCGGAGACGCCGTTCAGCTACCGCGGGCGTGGACACCCGCAAGGAGGCTCGGAGTGCGTACGTTCCCCTTCTCGGCGGTCGTCGGCTCCGACGACCTGGCGCTGGCGCTGATCCTGACCTCGGTGTCGCCGGAGGTCGGCGGGGTCCTGGTGCGCGGCGAGAAGGGCACGGCGAAATCGACCATGGTCCGGGCGCTGGCCGCCGTGCTCCCCGACCAGGCGGTCGTCGAGGGCTGCCGGTTCGGGTGCGATCCGGCCGACCCGGACCCGACCTGCCCGGACGGTCCGCACGTCGCCGCCGCGTCGGTGCGACGAGAGGCGCGCTTGGTCGAACTGCCCGTCGGCGCGACCGAGGACCGGGTGATCGGCTCCCTCGACCTGAAGGCTGCGCTCGGCTCGGGACGCGTCGCGTACGAGCCCGGGCTGCTGGCCGCCGCCAACCGCGGCATCCTGTACGTCGACGAGGTCAACCTGCTCCATGATCATCTCGTCGACCTGCTGCTGGACGCGGCCGCCATGGGCCGTTCCACGGTGGAACGGGAGGGCGTTTCGGTCGCCCACGCCGCCCGGCTGATCCTGGTCGGCACCATGAACCCCGAGGAGGGCGAGCTCCGGCCGCAACTGCTCGACCGCTTCGGGTTGACGGTGGAGATCGCGGCGCCGCGCGAGCCCGAGTTGCGCGCCGAGGTGGTGCGGACGGCGGATGGCGTACGACGCCGATCCCGACACGCTTCGTGGCGCGCTTCGCCGACGACGAGGCCGCGCTGCAGACGCGGATCGCCGCCGCCCGGAAGCTGGTGAGCGAGGTCCGGCTGTCGGACTGGGCGCTGACCAAGATCGCGGTCGTCTGCGCCGGTTTCGAGGTCGACGGCATGCGTGCCGACCTGGTCACGGCCCGCGGTGCCGTCGCCCACGCGGCCTGGCACGGGCGCACCGACGTGACCCGGCCGGACATCCGCGCCGCCGCCCGGCTGGCGCTGCCGCACCGCCGGCGACGCAATCCCTTCGACGCCCCCGGCCTGGACGAGGAACTCCTCGATCGACTGCTCGGCGATGATGATCATGATCCGGAGCCCGACGAGTCGCTCCGTGAGCCGTCGACGGGCCAGGGCGCCGGTGGAGCCCTTCGACAGGCCAGGAACGACGCCCGGGACCGGACCCTTCGACGGCCGCGGCACGAGGTGCGCACCGAGCTCAGCGCACCAGGTGGATGGCCCTTCGACAGGCTCAGGGAACGACGTCATCGCGCCGGTGGGCGAGCCCTATCGCGCGAAGGATACTGCGGGCCCGCGGGCAGGGGTACGGCACGGCCGGTCGCCGGAGCCGGGCCATCACGTCGGTGGGCCGTACGGTCCGGGCCAGCACCACCGCCGAAGGACGGCTGCACCTGCCCGCGACGATTCGGGCGGCGGCGGGGCAGCAGGTGTCGCGGGGACGCAGCCGCGGCGCGCTGCACTTCACCGGGGATGATCTCCGGCGCGCCGTTCTCGAGGGCCGCGAGGCGAACCTCGTGTTGTTCTGCGTGGACGCGTCCGGCTCGATGGCCGCCCGCCGGCGGATGGAGGCGGTGAAGACGGCGGTGTTGTCGCTGCTGCTGGACGCCTATCAACGTCGGGACAAGGTCGCGCTCGTGACGTTCCGCGGCACGGGGGCCACCCTGGCGCTGCCGGCCACCTCGTCGGTGGAGGTCGCCGCCCGACGGCTGGCCGACCTGCCCAGCGGTGGCCGTACGCCGCTGGCCGAGGGTCTGCTCTGCGCGGCCGAGACCCTGCGGGTCGAAGGCATCCGGGACCCCCGGCGCCGGCCGCTGCTGGTGGTGGTCACCGACGGTCGGGCGACGGCCGGCGCGGATGCCCTCGCAGCGGTCTGCGCAGGCTGCCGATCATCTGCGTCGGACCGGAGTTCCTGCGGTGGTGATCGACTGCGAGACCGGCAAGATCAACTTCGGCCTCGCTGAAGCCCTGGCCCGACACCTCGGGGCCGAGTGCCTCGCGGTCGGCGAGGTCAACGCGGAGGTGCTGCACCGGATGCGGCCCTTCGACAGGCTCAGGACGCAGCCCTGTCGACAGGCTCAGGACGCGGCCTGATGCCCGAGGGTCGCGTCGAACAGGTGCCGGACGACGGACTGACCACCCGCCAACGCCGCAACCGGCCACTGCTGATCGTGCACACCGGCGAGGGCAAGGGAAAGTCCACCGCGGCCTTCGGGCTGGCGCTCCGCGGCTGGAACCAGGGCTGGTCGATCGGGGTGTTCCAGTTCGTGAAGTCGGCCAAGTGGCGGATCGGCGAGCAGACCGCGCTCGAGGCCCTGGGAGCGCTGCACGATTCGACCGGGCAGGGCGGCGCGGTGGAGTGGCACAAGATGGGCTCCGGGTGGTCGTGGAGCCGAAAGCCGGGCACCGATGCCGATCATGCGGACGCCGCCCGCGAGGGGTGGCAGGAGATCAAACGCCGGCTGGCCGAGCAGACCCATCAGCTCTACGTCCTGGACGAGTTCACCTATCCGCTCAACTGGGGCTGGGTCGACGTCGACGACGTCGTCGAGACCCTCGACCAGTCGCGAGCCGGCCAGCAGCACGTGATCATCACCGGCCGGCGCGCCGATCCGAAGATCATCGCGATCGCGGAACTGGTCACCGAGATGACCAAGATCAATCATCCGTTCGACCACGGCCAGAAGGGCCAGCGGGGCATCGAATGGTGAGTCCGGGTCGCCCTGCCCCCGCGTTGGTGATCGCCGCACCGGGCTCGGGACACGGCAAGACGACCGTCGCCTCCGGACTGATGGGCGCGTTGCGGGCCGAGGGCCTGGAGGTCGCCGGTTTCAAGATCGGCCCGGACTACATCGACCCGGGCTACCACACCCTGGCCACCGGGCGGCCGGGACGCAATCTCGATCCGTATCTGTGCCGGCCCGATCAGATCGTGCCGCTGCTCCTGCACGGCGCCGAGGTGCCACGGCCCGCCGACATGGCGGTCGTCGAGGGTGTCATGGGTCTGTTCGACGGCCAGATCGGCGGTGAGGGGTACGCCTCGACCGCCCACGTGGCCCGGCTGATCACCGCACCGGTGGTCGTGGTTCTCGACATCTCGCACATGTCGCGCACCGCGGCCGCCGTCGTGCACGGCCTGAGCACCTTCGAGCCCGGTCTTGCGCCTGGCCGGAGTGATCGTCAACAAGGCGGGGTCGGCCCGGCACGCGCGGCGAGGTCGTGTCGGCGCTGGAGGCCACCGGGATCGAGGTCCTCGGCGTCTTGCCGCGAGACGCCGGGGTCGAGGCTCCGTCTCGCCACCTCGGCCTCGTCCCGGCGGCGGAGCGCGACGACGCCGCGGCCGCCCTGGACCGGCTGGCCGGCGCAGGTCGCCGAGCACGTCGATCTCACCCAGGTGCTGGCGGTCGCCCACGCGGCGCCGTCCCTCGACGGCGAACCGTGGCGGCCCGGACGCCAGGTCTGCCCCGCCGTCGCGTCGGCGGCCGGTGGTCGCCGTCGCCGGCGGTCGCGCCTTCACCTTCCGCTACCCGGAGACCGACGAGTTGCTCCGGGCCGCCGGTTGTGAGCCGGTGATCTTCGACCCCGTACGCGACGATCGGCTGCCGGAGGGCACGGCCGGGCTCTATCTCGGCGGCGGTTTTCCCGAGGTGCACGCCGCCGACCTGGCCGGCAACACCGCGATGATCGACGCCGTCCGTGCGACGCGATCGCCGCCGGCGTGCCGACCGTGGCCGAGTGCGCCGGTCTGCTCTACCTCTGCCGCACCGTCGACGGTCAGCCGATGGTCGGCGCGCTACCAGCGCGACGCGGCGATGACCCCGCGGCTGGTGCTCGGCTACCGCACCGCGGTGGCTGACCATGATCATCTTCTCGGGCCGGCCGGCACCCGCGTGACGGGTCACGAGTTCCACCGCACCGCGGTGACGTCCACCGCCGATACAGCGGCATGGCTGCTGGACGGCCAGCGCGACGGCTTCTCGCTCGATCCGGCCGGGACCGGTCGGCCCGACGCTGCACGCCAGCTACCTGCACACGCACTGGGCCGGCCACCCGGGCCTGGCGCAGCGCTTCGCCGATGCTGCACATGAGTACGCCGGCAACGGCCCTTCGACAGGCTCAGAGCGCGAGGTGAGGCCCGAGGACCTTCATCATCACGGCGACGCGGAGGTGGCCGACGGCCTGGTCGATCTGGCCGTTAACGTACGGCTTCCCGGACCGCCCGACTGGCTGGCCGAGGTGATCACGACCAGCATTCCGGACCTGGCCGCCTATCCGCGCCCCGAGGCAGCGGTCGAGGCCATCGCCCCGGCTCACGGAGTACCGCAGGATCAGGCGCTGCCGACCGCCGGGGCGGCCGAGGCGTTCACCCTGCTGGCCCGAGCCCGGCGCTGGCGGCGACCGGCGGTGGTCCATCCCCAGTTCACCGAGCCCGAGGCGGCGCTGCGGGCCGCCGGGTACGACCCCGTACGCGTGCTCCTCGACCCGGCCGCCGGCTTCCGCCTCGATCCTGACCTGATCCCCGACGACGCAGACCTCGTGATCATCGGGAATCCGACGAACCCGACCAGCGTCCTGCATCCGGCGGCCACCTTCGCACGTCTGGTCCGGCCCGGGCGGGTGTTCTGCGTCGACGAGGCGTTCATGGACGCCGTGCCGGGCGAGGCCGAGTCCATGATCGACCAGCCGCCCGCCGGTCTCCTCGTGCTCCGCTCGCTGACCAAGACGTGGGGACTGGCGGGGCTGCGCGCGGGCTACGCGGTCGGCGATGCTGAGCTGATCTCCGACCTGCGCCGGCAGCAGCCGCCCTGGTCGGTGTCGACCCCGGCCCTCGCCGTCATCACGGCTTGCCTCGACACGGCCCGTCGCGAGCTCGCTCGGGACGCCGCGCACGAGATCGGTAAGTACCGCAACGTCCTCGTCAACGGTCTCGCCGACCTGGGCCTCGATGTCGTAGGAGATCCCGCAGCCCCGTTCGTGTTGATCGACACCTCCGGCTGGGTCGAGAACCGGCCCGCCGGGTGGCTGCGCCTGGCGCTGCGCGAGCAGGGTTTCGCCGTTCGGCGCGGGGATACCTTCCCGGGGCTGGGGCCGGACTGGATCCGCATCGCCGTACGGGAGCCCGAGACCAGCCGCGCGCTGCTCAAGGCGTTGACGGTGATCCGCGAGCGCTCCGGATGATCGAGGGACTCGACGTCACCGGCCGGCGGGTGCTGGTCTGCGGCGGGCATCCCGCGGCGCTGCCGGTGATCAGCCGGCTGAGCGCGCGCGGTGCCGTGATCACCGTGATCGCACCGTCGGTCGCCACCACGCTGCGGGATCTCGCCGATCGTGGCGACGTCGACTGGGAGCAGCGCGAGCACGACGAGACCGACGTCGCCCGAGCCGCGCTGGTCGTCGCCGCCACCGGAACCGAGCTCGGCGATGCGGCCGTCTCGGCGCTGGCCGAGGAGCACAACCGCCCGACGATCCGCACCACCGGCATCCCCGAACCGTCGATCCCCGGGATCGGTCGGGTGATCCTGGTCGGCGGTGGACCGGGGGACCCGGGCCTGCTCACCGTCGCCGGCCTGGACGCCATTCGGGCCGCCGACGTCATCGTCTGCGATCGGCTGGCCCCCTTGGAGGCACTGAGCGAGGCGCGTCCGGGTGCGGAGATCATCGACGTGGCCAAGATCCCGCGGGGGCCGCACACGCCGCAGGAGCGGATCAACGAACTCCTGGTCCAGCACGCGTCCGCCGGCCAACTGGTCGTCCGGCTGAAGGGCGGCGACAGCTTCATCTTCGGACGCGGCGGCGAGGAGTGGCAGGCCTGCGTCGAGGCCGGGTTGCCGGTCGAGATCGTGCCGGGGGTCAGCGCCGCCGTGGCGGCTCCCGCCCTGGCGGGCATCCCGCTGACCCATCGTCAGCTCACCCAGGGCTTCACCGTGGTGTCGGGTCATCTCCCACCCGGCGACCCCGGGAGCACGCTGGACTGGGCCGCCCTGGCGCGCGCCAACACCACGTTGGTGATCATGATGGGGGTGGCCACGCTGCCCGAGATCACGGCCGAGTTGCTGTCCCAGGGACTCGACCCCGACACCCCCGCCGCCACCGTGGCCAACGCCGGCATGCCGGGACAGCAGACCGTACGGGGCACCCTCACCGACATCGCCGATCAGACCCTGAAGGCCGGCATCCGTCCCCCGGCCGTCACGGTGATCGGCGCGGTCGTCGCCTTCGACCCGACTCGCTGACCCGTCACATCAACGGCGGTTTCGACGGCGTGTCGCTGCAGATGTGACGGATCGGCGAGCGGATTCGGACGCTACTTGGAGTCGCGGTGGAGCAGGGCGCGGGTGACGGTGAGCCCGACCAGCCGGGAGACGAAGAGTGCGATGTAGCCCACCCCGGCCAGCTGCTCGATCATGACCACCGAGCGTGCGTGGGCCGTGATCGGTACCACGTCCGACAGCCCCGTGCTCGTCAAGGTGGTGAAGCTCAGGAAGAGCAGCTCCATCCACGTGCGCGGTGCGTTCGGGTCCACCGCGGCGGTGAAGGAGCCGGGCTGAAGGATCTGGACGACGGTGTAGACGTACGCGAACCCCCACGCCAGCAACGTGAAGGTGGCCCCGACGGCGAACAGCTCGTCCAACGTCACCTCGACGTCGGACAGCATGTACACCATCAGGCTGGTCGCCGCCCAGAAGTAGAAGAGGGCGTGAAAGGCGGCCGAGGTGCCCGCCAGGAAGGGTTCCTCGTTCACGGCGTCCCAGATCGACAGGGCAACCGCCGTCACGCCCAGGACCACGGCCAGCCGGGTCCGCCAGGGAGCACCGGGCACCGCCCAGACGGCCAGCGCCAGCACCAAGGCGCCGAAGGCTTCGAACAGCCCTCGGCCCAGCACCGTCTGCTCGAAGAACGGATAGAGGAGGACCCCGATGAGTTGCACCGCGAGCAGCACCGCCGATGGATGCTTGACCAGCTCGCGCACACTGCGCCGAGCCTCCGCGGTGTCCACCCGGTGACCCTATCTTGCTGGCCCTCGGCGGCCAGGGATACGGTGAGCACGCGAGAGGGCCGGAAGTCGGTGAGAATCCGACGCGGTCGCGCCACTGTGAGAGTCCTGACCCACCAGAACGGGCTCGAGTCAGACCCACCGTCTCGCTCCGGTTCCCAACAACGGGTCGCAGAAGCCCAGGAGGACACATGTCGACTTCCGAAACCAACCTCGCCGCCCCGGCCGTTGCCGTTCCCCGGCTCTCCGTCCGCGCCGTACTGCCCTGGCTGATCTTCGCCGCGCTGCTGTTCGCGGTAGCGCTCTACTTCGTCTCGACCGAGCAGGGGGCCACCTCGCTCATCAGCGGTACCGCGCTCCACGAGTGGACGCACGACGGCCGGCACCTGCTCGGCTTCCCCTGCCACTGAGCGGGGTCGAACATGCTCTCGGCCCGCACGTTCCTCGTCCGCGGCCTCCTCGCCGGCCTGATCGCCGGATTCGTCGCCTTCGGTGTGGCCTTCGTCGTGGGCGAACCCTCGATCAACGCCGCCATCGCTTTCGAAGAGGCCGCCGGGGTTCCGGACCACACTCACGACGAGACGGCTCCGCACGACCACGGTGAGGAAACCGAGGTGCCTCGCTCCCTCCAGGCGACCGCTGGGTTGCTGACCGCGACGGCGGTCGCCGGCACGACCCTCGGCGGGCTGGTCGGCGTGCTCAGCGCGCTGGCGCTGGGCCGCTTCGGCGGGCTCGGCCCGCGGGCCTCCACCTTGACGGTCACAGGCATCGGCTTCGTGGCGCTCTACGCGGTGCCGTTCGTCGCCTACCCACCCAATCCGCCCGCCGTCGGCAACCCGGACACCATCGGCCTCCGTACGGCCTTGTACTTCGTGGCCGTGGCCATCTCGATCATCGCGGCCGTCGTCGCCGTGCTCGTCGGACGCCGCCTGGCCGGGCGCATGAGCGGCTGGCACGCCGCGCTCGCGGCCGGCGCCGGCTACGTTTTGGTCGTAGTCGTCGCCCTGGCGTTGCTGCCGACGTACCACGAAGTGCCCGACACCTTCCCGGCGACGGTGCTGTACGAGTTCCGGACCGCCAGCTTCATGATCGCGCTGACCATGTGGGCGGTGCTCGGCCTGGTCCTCGCCGAGCTCGTCGGCCGCGTCACCGCGGCGTCCCGCGCCCGGGACAGCGCCCTGGCCAGCGCCACCCGCTGACGTGACGATCAGCCCGCCCGACCGCGACATCCGCGAGCAGACCCGGCGGGAGTTCGCCGCCCTCGCCCAGCCGTACGGGGCCCTGGGACGGCTGGAGGACCTCGGCGCCTGGGTGGCCGCCTGCCAGGGTGTCTGTCCGCCGCGGCCACTGGAGCGGGTACGGCTCGTCGTGCTGGCCGGCGATCACGGAGTTGCCCGGCACGGCGTCTCCGCGTATCCCGCCGAAGTGACGGCCGCCATGCTGCACGCCTTCGTGTCCGGGGGTGCCGGGGTCACCGTGCTGGCCCGCCAGCACGGCCTGGCCGTACGCGTGCTGGACATCGCGGTGGACACCGACGGCGCCGACCTGCCGCCCGAGGTGACCGCCCACAAACTGCGCCGATCATCCACACCCATCCACCTCGAGGACGCCCTCACGATTGCGGAGGTCGACGCGGCGCTGCGGGTGGGGACCGACGTGGCGGAGCAGGAGATCGCCTCGGGCGCGGACCTGTTGGTGCTCGGGGACATGGGGATCGGCAACACCACGCCGGCGGCGGCGTTGATCGCCGCCACCTTCGGCGTCGGAGCCGAACAGGTGACCGGCCGCGGCACCGGCATCGACGACGAGCGACTCGCCGCGAAGATCGCCTTGATCGCCGCCGCTCTCCAGCGAGCCGGCGACCGCGTACGGGATCCGCGCCAGCGGCTGGCGGCGCTCGGCTCGGCCGACATCGCGGTGGGCACCGGATTCCTGGTGGCGGCGGCGCGCGCTGGAGTGCCCGTCCTGCTGGACGGGGTCGTCAGCGTGGCCGAGGCGTGCGTCGCGGAGGATCTCGCGCCCGGTGTCCTGGGTTGGTGCGCCGCCGGCCATCGCTCGACCGAACCCTCGCAGCGGCTGGCGCTGGAGAAGGTGGGGCTGGAACCGGTGCTCGATCTCGGTCTCCGGTTGGGCGAGGGCAGCGGCGCGGTCGCCGCGATTCCGGTGCTCCGCTCGGCCGTGCTGCTCGTACGGGAGATGGCCCGGCTCAGCGAGCTCGTCTCAGGTCCGTGAAGGGGTCCTGGCCGGCGCTACGGTTGGCGGTCGGCACGCTGACGGTGCTGCCGGTCGGTGTTTCGACCCCCACGAGCGGCGTCACGGGACGGGCCATGTTGCTGGCACCGCTGGCGATCCTCCCGCTCGCTCTCGTGTCGGCAGCGGCGAGCTGGGGCGCGGCCGCGATCGGCTGGCCGTCGCTGCTCGTCGGGCTGGTCGGCGTCGGGGTGCTCGCCCTCGGCACGCGGGCCATCCACCTCGACGGTCTGGCCGACACAGTGGACGCCCTGGGGTCCGGCTGGGATCGCGCACGTGCCCTGACGATCATGCGCAGCGGCGACATCGGGCCGATGGGTGTGGTGGCGTTGGTCTTGGTCCTCGGCGCTCAGGTGGTGGCCGTCGGCGAGCTCGTCTCCGGATGGCCGAGCGCCGCCCTGCTCGTGGTGCTCATCTGCTCGTCGCGCGTCGCCGTCGGATTGGCCTGTGCGCAAGGGATCCCGGCCGCGCGGCCCGGGGGACTCGGCGCGGCCGTGGCCGGATCGGTGCCGCGCGGAGCGGTGGTGATCAGCTGGCTGTCCGTACTCGTCGCGATCACCGCGGCGCTGGTCCTGAGCGGCGGTCGCTGGTGGTCCGGCCCGTTGTCGGTGTCCGTCGCCCTGCTCGCGGCCGGTCTGATCCTCCGGCACTGCGTGCGGCGCTTCGGCGGAGTGACCGGCGACGTGATGGGCGCCGTGGTCGAGATCACGTTCACCGTGCTCGTGCTGGGCAGCATGAGTGCCTGACACCTCAGATGGCGAGTGGTCGACCCGCCACCACCAGGATCACCTCGTCGCTGGCCGCGGCCATGGCCGTGTTGACGCGGCCGAGGAGATCGGTGAACAGGCGACCCGAGCGATGCTCCGACACCAGGCCCCAGCCCACCTCGTTGGTGACCGCGACGGCCCGGCCCGGGACGCCGCGCCAGGCGGCCGCGAGGTCGGCGAGCCGGGCATCGAACGCGCCCTGCCATTCCGGTCGCGGCCGCTCCCACGCACCGACGTCGTCGAGGTGCCGAGCCAGCCAGGTGCCCAGGCAGTCCAGCAGCAGCGGTGGCGGAGCTTGACGGAGGGCGCCGATGATGTCACCGGTCTCGAGGGTGGTCCATTCCGCCGGCCGTCGTCGGCGGTGCACCGCCACCCGCTCGGCCCATTCGGCGTCGTTCTCAGGATCCGGCAAGGCGCCCGGGGCGATGTAGGTGACCCTCTCGTCCGGGCCGAACAGCCCCTCGGCGTACCGGGATTTTCCCGAGCCGCTGCCGCCCGTGATCAAGATGCGTCGCGGCGCCGCGTCGTGCGCTGGTCGAAGGGTCATCGCCGATGAGCCTACCGATGCGGTCGGCCGAGGCGATCGGTCTCGGGCTGGGCTACCTGGCCGATCTGGCGCTGGGTGATCCGCGACGCGGCCATCCCGTCGCCGGCTTCGGCCGGTTGGCCGGGGCCGTCGAGGATCGGTTCTACGCCGACCGCCGCACGGCTGGTGTCGTCACAGTGTTGATCTTGGTCGGTGGCGCCGCTGCACTCGGCGTGGTGGCCGACCGGCTCACACGGGATCGTCCGGTGGCGCGGGCGGTGGCGGTGGCCACCGGCACCTGGGCCGTCCTGGGTGGTCGGTCGCTGCGACGCGAAGCCATGATCATCTCGGCTCAGGTGGCCGCCGCCGACCTGCCGGCGGCCCGGAAACGGATCCAGCATCTCGTCGGACGCGATCCGAGCGAACTCGATGCCGCGGAGTTGTCCCGCGCCTGCGTCGAATCCGTCGCCGAGAACACCTCCGATGCCGTGGTCGCACCCCTGTTCTGGGGCGCGGTCCTGGGGCTGCCGGGTCTCTTGACCTACCGCGCTGCGAACACCCTGGACGCCATGTTCGGGCACCGCTCGGCCCGCTACGAGCGGTTCGGGTGGGCGGCCGCTCGGTTCGACGACGTCGCCAACTGGCTGCCGGCCCGACTCAGTGCCGGCTTGGTCGCCGCGTTCGCCCCCAGCGTCGACGGGTCCGCAGAGGAGGCCCTACGCGTCGTCGCCCGCGACTCGGCCGCACATCCCAGCCCCAACGCCGGCGTGGTCGAGGCGGCCTTCGCCGGCGCCCTCGGCGTGCGGCTCGGCGGCGCCAACGTCTACCGCGGGCAGATCGAGCACCGGGGCGACCTCGGCGACGGACGCGCCGTGGGACCGCGCGACATCGAGCGTGCCGTCCGGCTCTGCGCCTACGTCACGGGAGCCGCCGCGGCGCTGGCCGTCGCCGGCCGTGCGTGGGTGCGCCCGTGACGATCTTGATCCTGGGCGGGACGGCGGAGGCTCGTGCCTTGGCGGCGGAGCTCGCCCGTCGCGACCTGCCGTACGTGTCGTCGCTGGCGGGACGCGTGTCCCGGCCCGCCCTACCCGTCGGCCGCGTCCGGGTCGGCGGTTTCGGGGGTGTCGAGGGACTCATTCAGTTCCTGGCCGCACACCACGTCAGCGCGGTCGTCGACGCCACGCATCCGTTCGCCGCACGGATCTCGGCCAACGCCGCCACCGCCGCTCAGGCGCACGGCTGTCCGCTCTGGCGGCTGGAACGACCGAGCTGGGCCGGTCATCCCGACGCGTCGACCTGGACTTGGGTGGCGGACACCGCATCGGCGCGGCACGCCGGAGACCCGTGCGTGCGCCCGTTCCTCACCACCGGCCGCCAGACCCTGACCGAGTTCCTGGACTGGCGGGATCGTGCCGTACTCGTCCGGCTCGTCGATCCGCCGGACCTCGAGTGGCCTTCTCGCTGGGAGTTGATCACTGCCCGCGGTCCGTACGATCGGGGCAGTGAGAAGTCGATCATGCTCGATCATCGCGTCGACGTGTTGATCACCAAGGACTCCGGCGGCGCCCACACGGTCGGCAAGCTGGAAGCGGCCGGCGAACTGGGCGTCCTCGTGGTGATCATCTCGCGGCCGGCTCCACCAGCCGGGGTCACGTCGCTGCCGGACGTCGACTCCGTTCTCCGCGCCGTCGACTGACCCACCTCTCGCGGAGCTTGGTCAGCGAGCACCGAGAAGATGCTGGACAGCGAGCCTCTGCAGGTGGGCGTAGCCGTAGCCCTGGGTACGAGCTGGCTCGAGATCGAAGTCCTCGAGCGATGATCGATCAGCCAGGACTTGATCATGGGTTTCGCCGTCGTCCAGCGTGGGCTGACGGAGCTCGGCGACCCGGGCCGCGGCGAGAGCCTCCCGGACGTCGGGGTCGGCGCGGAAGGCCTGCGAGCGTTCCTTCAGCATCAGGTACATCTCCATGTTGGCGCGAGCTGACTCCCAGACGCCATCCGTGTCCTCGGTCCGCAACGGCTTGTAGTCGAAATGCCGGTAGCCGGTGTAAGCCGGGCCGCCGTCCGGAGCCCCGTTCTCGAGGAGATCGACGGTGGAGAAGGCCTGCAACAGGTCGCCGTGCCCGAAGACGAGATCCTGGTCGAAGCGGGGACCCTTCTGCCCGTTGAGGTCGATGTGGAACAGCTTGCCGGCCCACAGGGCCTGGGCGATGCCGTGGGTGTAGTTGAGGCCGGCCATCTGCTCGTGCCCGACCTCGGGATTGATCCCGACCAGATCGGCGTGCTCGAGGGAGTTGATGAAGGCGAGCGCGTGGCCGATGGTGGGCAGCAGGATATCGCCGCGCGGCTCGTTCGGCTTGGGTTCGATGGCGAACTTCAAGCCGTATCCGGAGTCGATCGAGTACTGGGCAAGCAGATCGATACCTTCGCGGTAGCGATCCAGAGCGGCGTGGACATCCTTCGCGAAGTCGACCTCGGAGCCTTCCCGGCCGCCCCAGAACACGTAGATCTCGGCGCCGAGTTCGGCGGCTAGATCCATGTTCTGCATCACCTTCCGCAGCGCGTAGCGGCGGACCGACCGGTCGTTGCTGGTGAGGCCGCCGTCCTTGAACACCGGGTCGGAGAACAGGTTGGTCGTGAGCATCGGCACCGCGAGACCGGTGTCGGCGAGTGCCTTCTTGAAGCGGTCGATGATGGCCTGCCGATCGGCGGCGCTGCTGCCGGCCGGGATGAGGTCGTCGTCGTGGAAGGTGATGCCGTACGCCCCGATGTCCGTCAGTCGTTCGACCGCCTCGACCGGGTCCATCACCGGCCGGGTGGCCTCGCCGAACATGTCGCGGGCCTGCCAACCGACCGTCCACAGGCCGAAGCTGAACTTGTCGTCGGGTGTGGGCGTCGGTGCCGATGTCGGTGTCATGATGGGTTGCTTTCCTTCGAGTAGTGGTGTGGCGGTTGTCGTCACCAGACGCGGATGCGCGAGTCTCCGGAGGAGAGGCTGCCCAGCGGTCCGGCCGGATACGTTTCCTGGTCGTTCTTCTCGAGGCCGACCAGGTCGGTGGCCAGGACGGCCGGGGTGCCGTCGCGCTCCTCGAAGTCGGCGTCGACGAAGCGGACCGGTTCGAGATCGGATCCGGTGACGGTGCGGAGGCGCGCGTTGTCGAAGGCGGCCGGCAGTCGGGTCTCGAGGTAGACCTCGACGCCCTCGTCGACCACGGTCGCGGCCACGTCGCTGCCGGTCAGGACGATGGCGCCCTTCTCGGCCTCGAACGGTTTCGCGCCGGCGGCGTAGACGTTGTCGTGGAGGTAGACCGGCTGCTTGACGCCGGCGAAGCGCTGGTGGTCGCCGCGGGTTGGGTCCCCGACCAGGGCGAGGTATTCCTCCATTGACGCCGAATGGCCGTCGTAGCCAACGGTGCCGTGGTCGGGCCGCAGCTCGGGACGGCCGGTCGGGCCGTACGCGCGGAGGGTGTCCCCGCCGAGGTAGATGTTGCCGATGTGGCGGTCATCTCCTCCGTAGATCGCAGCGTAACCGGCGACCTCCGTGCTGTGCGGCACGTGATACGGGGTGGGCCGGTCCACCACAGGCTCCAGCACCACGGTGCCGCAGATCAGGTTGTTCACGAACGCGCCACCTTGACTGAACAACTCCAGGGACGCCGGGGACGCGAAGATGTTGTGTTCGACCAGGTACGGCCCATGGCTGACTTCGACGAAGAGGTCGCGGTTGTTGTCGTAGAGCAGGTTCCGCGAGACGCGCGTGCCCTGGGTCTGCCAGTCCAGCCAGGTGCCCAGCGAACAGTCGTGGATGCGGTTGTGGCGAATGATCACGTCGAGCGCGGCGTGGAGCTTGATGCCGCCGATCTCGTAGCCGTAGAACTCTCGCTTGAGCGCGATGTTGTAGATGTGGTTGTCCTCGATCGTGGAGAACACGCAGCCGAGGTGGCCGACGATGCCGTTCTGACCGCAGTCGTAGATGGTGTTGCCGCGCACGACATGCGATCCGACATGGTCGCGGTCCCAACCGATCTGACGAGCCGAGAACACGGACTCGAGCTGGTACTGGTAGCCGGGCTTGTCGCGGCGCAGCGTGGCGAAGTTGTGCCCGGTGGAGACCTCTTTGCCCAATGACACCGCCGAGCACTTGGCGTCGTGGATGACGTTGTCCTCGATGACCCAGCCCTTGGCCCAATTCGGTCCGATCAGGCCGGGCTGGTCGGCGGTCGGCGGTGCCCACGGCGTGGCCGCCTGCGCCAGCTCGAAGCCGCGGACGGTGATGTAGTCGAGGTGGTGCTCGATCGGGTAGAAGACGGAGCGGCGGACGTTGATCTCGACGAGCTCGGAGTTGGGGTCCGCGCCCTGGAAGTTCGCCCAGATCCTCGTCTCGTCGTCACCGACCTCGGCGTACCACACGAACCGGGTCTGGTCGGGGTCAGCGACGCGGTCGACGACTCCGGTCCAGTCGTCGGTCACCTCCGTGCGCAACGGCGGGTTCGTCACCTCGTCGAGAGTCCTGACCTCGAAGAAGCTGGTCCCGTTCAGGTACACATCTCCCAGGTGCTTCTTCGGGGTGGACGCGTCCGCGTAGACGATCCAGTCACCGTCGAGCTCCTCCGCGAACGGGTTGAACGAGCCGAACAGGTCATTGGTGACGGCGACGGTCCAGACGTCACCCCCGACCGGGTCCCATTCGGTGATCTGCTCGGAACCCTTGATGACGACGTGTTCACCGGGAGCAGTGGTGTAGGTGATGCGGCGCTGATCGCTTAGCCCGCTGTGCCGCGGCTGGACCCACTCGCGGTACTCGCCCTCATGGACGACGACGGTGTCACCGGGTTGGGCCAGGGCCGCGGCCCGGTTGATGGTGCGAAACGGCCGGCTGGGGGTGCCGTCGGCACGATCGGATCCCGAGGTGGCGACGTGGAGTTCGGAAGGCATCGGTGGAGCTTCTCCTTGGCAGGGTGTTCAAAAGCATGTCAGACAGAGGTGCGATCGTAAGCCGGTCGTCGTACGGGCTGGTCACTTGCCGAAGCCGGCGGTGAGGCCGCTGAGTAGCTGGCGGCGGCCGACCACGTACAGCACGAGGATCGGCACGGTGGACAGCACGACGGCGGCGAGCACGGCCGGGATGTTGACGCTGTACTCACCCTGGAACGCCCACAGGGCCAGCGGCATCACCCGCTTGTCCGGGCTCTGGGTCAGGATCAGCGGGAACAGGAAGCCGTTCCACACGTTCAGCCCGGTGTAGATGGCGACGGTGACGATCGCCGGTCGGGTGAGCGGGAAGGCGAGCCGCCAGGCCATCTGCCACTCGGTGCAGCCGTCCATCCGCATCGACTCGAACAGCTCGCGGGGCACGTCCCGGAGGAAGGTGCTCAAGATCAACACCGTGAGCGGGATGCCGAACGCGATCGAGGGCAGGATCAGCGCGCCCAACGTGTCGTACATCTGGATCCGGGTGATGATCAGGTAGATCGGGATGATGGTCGCCTGCAGCGGAATGGCCAGACCGAGCAGGAACAGTCCCCGGCTGAACCGCAGGAACCGGCTGTTGCCACGCACGATCGCGTACGAGGCGAGGAAGCCGAACAGGACGACCGGGATGACGGTGCCGATGGTGACGATCACCGAGTTGAGGAAGTAGCGGCCGATGCCCGGCCTCGATCACCTGCTGGTAGGCGGTCGAGGTCGGCGGGATCGGCAGCGACAGCGGATTGGACGTGAAGTAGTCACCCTGGTTCTTGAGGCTGGTGACGACGATGTAGTAGATCGGCAGGATGATGATCGCCAGCCAGATCCAGCCGAACAGACCGCCCAGGTAGTTGATGCGGCCCTTGACCCGGGTGCCGCTGGTGCGGCCGGGTGCTGCGGCAACGGCAGTGGTCATGTCACATTCCTTCCATCTGGCTGGCGGAGCAGGTCGCGGCCGCCGAGCCGCTGGATGCCGTAGGTCAAGTCCGAGCCCGAAGACGACGAGGATCAACGCGATCACGCTGGCCGCGCCCATCTGGTTGGCCTGGAAGCCGGTGATGTACATGTCGAGGGCCAGGATGCGGGTGGCGTCGCCCGGTCCGCCCTGGGTGAGGACGAAGATCAGGTCGAAGTAGGTCAGCGACCCGACCAGCATCAGGGTCGAGGACGTGATGATCGTGTACTTCAGCTGCGGCAGGGTGATCGAGAAGAACTGCCGGACCCGGCCGGCCCCGTCGATCTGCGCCGCCTCGTACATCGACCCGGGGATCTGCCGGACGCCGCCCTGGTAGATCAGGGTGTGGAACGGGATGAACTGCCAGGCGATGACGAACACCACGGTCGCGAACGCCAGGGTGGGGTTGCCCAGCCAGTCCTGGGCCAGGATCGGCAGCTGCAGCCCGGCGGCCAGGCCGAAGTTGGGGTCGAGCAGCGACTTGAACGCGATCGCCACCGCCGCCGAGGACAGCAGCAGCGGCAGGAAGTACAGCACCGCCAGTGCCGCCCGGTAGCGCTGGTGGCCGGCGACGAACACGCCGAGCAGCAGGCTGATCGGAGTCTGCACCGCCCAGGTGATGATCATCAAGGCGATGGTCAGCCACAGCGCGTGGTAGGTGCCGGGGTCGGTGAACACCTGGACCCAGCTCGGCGAAGCCGGTGAAGGTGATCGGGCTGATCCCGTCCCAGGAGGTGAACGACAACAGCAGCACGCCGATCATCGGGATGAAGGCGAACGCGAGGAAGAAGATCAGCGCCGGCAGGACCAGGATGCCGAGCCGGGTCTCTCCGCCGGGCGCGGCCGGCTGGGGGCGGGTCCAGCCTCCGTTGCCGACCGCCGCGTGACTGGAGTGATGGCGGCCATGTCACTTCCCGATCGTCGCGTTCATCGCGGTCGCGAACTGCTCGGGGCTGCTCTCGAGCAGGAACAGCTGTCGATGTTGTTCAGCAGCGCCTCGGCCTGGCGGGGCTGAGCGCCTGGTCCCAGGACTGCTGGAAGTTCGGGCGCCTTCGACACCAGGTCGTAGACGAGCTGCAGGAACTTCGCATCCGCGGAGCCGGCCAGCTTGGACGCCGCCGACGACGCCACCGGCACCTGGCCGGCGTCGATCCAGGCCTGGACCTCGGCGTCGGTGAACAGACCGTCGGTGAAGTAGGCCTTGGCCACCGTCCTTCTCCTCCTCGGTGGCCTTGGCGGAGATGGAGAAGTAGTTCGCCGGGTTGCCGACGATGTTCGGCGGGATCACCCTTGCCGCCGGACACCGACGGGAAGTTGCCGACCTCCAGGCCGTTGGCGACGAAGTCGGGGTTGTCGGACTTCATCGACCCGTACACCCAGGAGCCGTGCAGCATCATCGCGGCCTTGCCGGTGTACAGCAGCGCCTGGTCGGCGTTGGTGTCGGCCGCGATCGAGGAGAAGCCCTTGATGAAGCCGTTCGCCTTCACCAGGTCCTGGATCTTGGTGCAGGTCTCGATCACCGCCGGATCCGACCAGCGTCGGCCTCGTTGGCGAAGATCGCGTCGAACACCTCCGGGCCGCCGATCCGGTCGAGCAGGTACTCCAGCCACATCATCGACGTCCACTTCGACTGGCCGCCCAGGGAGAACGGGGCGACACCCTGGCCGTTGAACACACCGACCAGGTTCATCACGTCGTCCCAGGTCTGCGGCAGCTGCGCACCGGCCTTCTCGAACAGCGACTTGTTGTAGTACATGAGGATCGGCTGCGTGGACTGGATCGGGACCGCGTAGATCTTCTCGTCGAACGTCGCCGCACCCCACGTCGACGGCAGGAACTTGTCCTTGAAGCCCGAGGTCTCGCTCGATCCAGCTCGTCAGGTCGTCGACCTGGCTGGCGTCGGCGTAGGACTTCAAGATCCCGCCGCCCCAGCCGAAGATCAACGTCGGCGCCTCCCCGGCGCCGATGGCGGTGCGGATCTTCGCCTTGTACGGGTCGTTCTGGAAGTTGGTGACCTCGATGGTGCCCTTGCCCAGCTTGTTGAACGCATCGACCGCGGTCTTGCGGATGGTCTCGCCCGGCTTCCCGGTCAAGCCCCACATCGTGGCGGAGCCGCCACCACCGCCACCGCCACTGCTGGCCGCACCGCCGGGTTGAGCCGGGCCCGACGTGCCGCAGGCGGCCAAGCCCGAAGGCACCGAGAGTCGAAGCAGCAGCCAGACCGAGGAACGAGCGGCGGCTGGTCATCGGAGACGTCATTGGTCCTCCATCACGAGTCAGGTCGAAACATTTCGGTATGTTTCGAATGCTTGACCGGAAACATATCGAGCGAGTGTCGCAATTCGTCAAGAGCCTCAGCGGCGCTCAAATCTCGGCATGGCACCGATTCGGTCGCAGTTGAACTGCCTCGGCCGCTTCGGCCTGCTAGAGTGATCGAAACATTTCGCACGAGGAGCCGGCGCCATGGTCAGATCAAGGCCGACGTCTGGCCGAGATCGCCTCGGCGGCCGGCGTTTCGGTCGCGACCGTGTCGAAGGTTCTCAACGATCGCACCGACGTCTCACCGGACACGCGCCGCCGTGTTCAGGAGCAGCTTCGCGACGCGGCCTACCGGCCGGTCAATCGGGTGCCACCGCAACTCCGGACTGATCGAGGTCGCCTTCCCCGCCTGGCAGAACGCGTACATGGTCACCGTTCTCGACGGCGTCAACGCCGCCGCGCGGGCCGACGGCTACGAGGTCGTCATCGGACCAGACGGTCCGCGACGACCAGGTCGATCTCGATTTCCAGCGACTTCGCGCCGCCGAGCGCGCCGGCGCCATCTTGATCACCGTCGACGCCTCACTTAGCCTCGATCAAGGCCGTCGTCGACGAGGGATTCCCGTCGGTGGTCATCGACCCGGTTCGCGTCGGCGACACCAACTGCGTGACCATCGGCGCCACCAACTACGCCGGCGGTGTCACCGCCACCGAGCATCTACTGTCGCTGGGACACCGACGCATCGCCCACGCCGGCGGTCCCACCACCGCCGAGGTCGGCCAGGCCCGACTCGCCGGCTACCTGTCCGCCCTCCGAACCAGCGGCGCGACGCTCGACGACTCGCTGATCACCCATTGCGACTTCAATTACGAAGCCGGTCGCGCGGTCGCCCCGATCCTGCTCGACCGGCCCGACCGACCGACCGCCATCTTCGCCGCGGGCGACGAGATCGCCCAGGGGATCATGGAGGAAGCCCGACGACGCTCCATCCGCGTCCCGGACGAGCTCAGTGTGATCGGCTTCGACGACAGCTTCATGGCCAGCAGGACGACGCCACCCGCTCACGACCATCGCGCAGCCGCTCGTCGAGATGGGCCAGGTGGCAACTCGATCGTTGACCCAATTGATCAAGCAAGACCCTGGTCGGCACTCGTCACATCGAACTCGCCACCCACCTCGTCGTCCGAGATTCGACCGCTGCCCCTATTCGGTGAGGTTCTCGAGCCGTCGCACCAGGTAGGCCCGCTCCGCATTGTTGCCGACCAGCGTCAGGGCCTCCCGATAGGCGGCGGCCGCCTCGGTCCGACGGCCGAGCCGGGTGAGGAGGTCGGCGCGGGCGACGGGCAGCGGATGGTAGCCGCGCAACTCGGGCGCGTCCGCGAGCCGCTCGACGAGGTCGAGGCCGGCTGCCGGTCCGTCCCGCATGGCCACCGCGACCGCCCGATTCAGTTCCACGACCGGCGACGGCGTCAGCCGGCCCAGCGCGTCGTACAGAGCGACGATCTGCGACCAGTCGGTGGCGGCCACGCTGTCCGCCTCGTCGTGTAGTACCGCGATCGCCGCCTGGATCGCGTACGGTCCGACGGGCCGTTCTGCGAGGGCTTCCTCGGCGAGGCGGCGGCCCTCCTCGATCTTCGCGGCATCCCACCGCTCACGATCCTGGTCCTCCAGGGAGACGGGAAGACCGTTCGCATCCGTGCGGGCGGCGCGGCGGGCATCGGTGAGCAAGAGGAGGGCAAGCAGGCCGGTCACATCCCGCTCCAAGGGGAGAAGACGGTGCAGGATCCGGGCCAGCCGGATCGCTTCTTCGGCCAACTCGGCCCGGACCAAGTCATCACCCGCCGTGCTCGCGTACCCCTCGGTGAAGATCAAATAGATCACGGCGAGGACTCCGGTGAGGCGGCTCCGCAGCTCGGCGCCCTGCGGAACCCGGAACGGGATCCGCGCCTGGGCGATCTTGCGCTTCGCCCGTACGATCCGCTGCTGCATCGTCGGTACGGGGACCAGGAAAGCCGCCGCCACCTCCGGAGTGGACAGGCCCCCGAGAAAGCGCAACGTCAGCGCGACCTGGGCCTCCAACGGCAGCGCCGGATGGCAACAGGTGAAGAACAGGGTGAGTCGCTCATCGGGCAGTTCGCCCTCGGGTTCCGTGGCGGTGGCGGTCGCCGTCCGGTCGGCCTCGGCGGCCAGCACCGCCAACCGCTCGGCGTAGCTGCGGTCGCGCCGGATCCGGTCCACCGCACGGCGACGTGCGGTGGTGAGCAGCCAGGCCAGCGGCGACGTTGGGACGCCATCGGTCGGCCACCGTCGCAGCGCGGCCTCGATCGCCTCCTGGGCAACCTCCTCCGCCAGATCCAGGTCCGAGAATCGGCTCGCCAGCGCGGCGATCAGCCGGCCCCGTTCCTCCCGGAAGACCTCCTCGACGGAGTCGGCGGCCCGCTGCGTCTCCACGCCTCAGAAGCCCATCACCGGGCGGACCTCGACCCGCCCGTACTTCGCGCCCGGGTTGCGGGCGGCCCAGTCCAGCGCAACGTCCAGATCCGGCACCTCGATGATGTCGTAGCCACCGAGGTACTCGCGGGTCTCCGGGAACGGGCCGTTGGTGATGATGCGCTCACCGCTCCGATCGACCTGGACGCTCGTGGCCTGCTCGTAGTCGTCGAGGAAGCCTCCGTCGATCCGGATCCCGGCGTCGACCAGCGAGTGCTCCCAGGCGATGAACTCCTCACTCGTGGGTCCTTCGCCGTCGGCGTACTCGGCGCCCTGGAACCCGATGACCTGCAGCATGTACTTCACGGTGTGCTCCTTTGGTTGATGGCCGTCCGTACCCACCAGACGAACGGACTCGGCGAAATCGACACCCTCAGGAGAATCTTCAGGCCAGCGAGTCGCGCCAGGCCTGATGCAGGCCGGCGTAGTGCCCACCCCGACGGCCGAGGAGTTCCTCGGGCGGGCCGTCCTCGACGATCTCGCCGTGCTCCAGCACCAGGACCCGGTCGGCGATCTCCACCGTGCTCAACCGGTGGGCGATGATCACCGCCGTACGGTCGGCCAGGATCGTACGCAGCGCCCGCTGCACCAGCCGCTCGCTCGGCACGTCCAGGCTCGAGGTTGCCTCGTCCAGGATGAGCACCGCCGGGTCGGCCAAGAAGGCCCGGGCAAAGGCCACCAGTTGCCGCTGTCCGGCCGAGAGCCGGCCGCCCCGCTTGGCCACGTCGGTGTCGTAGCCCTCCGGCAGCTCGTCGATGAAGGCGTCGGCGCCGACGGCGCGAGCCGCCTCGACGATCTCCCGATGGCTGGCGCCGGGGCGGCCGAAGGCGATGTTCTCCCCGACGGTTCCGTCGAAGATGAAGTTCTCCTGCGTGACGAGGACGACGGCGCGCCGGAGGTCGGCGTCGGCGAGATCGCGCAGGTCAACCCCGTCTAGCCGGACCCCGCCGGAGCCGGGGTCGTAGAAGCGCGACATCAACTTGGCGATGGTGGTCTTCCCGGCGCCGGTGGTGCCCACGAGCGCGACCGTTTGTCCGGCCGGCACCGTCAGGTCGAACTCGGTGAGGACGGGAGTCTCCGGCACGTAGGCGAAGCTCACCGCATCCAGGCGGATCTCCCCCGTCGCCGCCGGGAGCGGTACGGGATCGGCCGGCTCAGTCACTTCCGGCACCTCCTCCAGCACGCCGGACAGCTTCTCGAGGGCGGCCGAGGCGGACTGGAAGGTGTTGTAGAACTGGCTGATCTCCTGCATCGGCTCGAAGAACATCCGCAGGTAGAGCAGGAAGGCGGCCAGCACACCCACGGTCATGTCGCCCTCGATGACGCGGTACCCGCCGTAGAGGAGGACGACTCCGATGGTCAGGTTGCCGATCAGTCGCGTGCCCGGCATGAAGACCGAGACCAGCCGGAAGGCGCTGACGTTCGCGTCGGCGTACCGGTCGGCGACGTCTTCGAAGATCTCCTGGTTACGCCGCTCCCGGCGGTAGGACTGCACGGCCCGGATGCCGGTCATGGTCTCGACGAAGTGCACGATGGTCAGGGCCGAGGTTTCCCGTACGCGGCGGTAGGTGCGGGCCGACGAGGTGGAGAACCACCGGACCAGCGCCAGGACCAACGGGAAGCAGATCAGGCAGACCAGCCCGAGGTGGAAATCCAGGGTGAGGAGCAGAACCGCTACCCCGACCATGGTCAGGGCGGCACTGATGAGCCCGTCGAAGCCGCCGACCAACAGCTCCATGATCGCGTCGATGTCGCTCGTCAACCGGGACACGACCCGGCCGGTGGTGTAGCGATCATGGAAACGGATGTCGAGGCGCTGGAAGTGCGTGAAGAGTCGGCGGCGGAGCTCCAGCAACACCTCCTGCCCGATCCGGCCGGACTGGCGGAGGAAGAAGGTGCGGCAGATCGCCTGGACGACGACCGCGGCGATCATCAGCCCGACGGTCTGGTAGATCACCTCGCCGCCCTGACCGGCCAGCAGCGGCGGCACACCCAGGTCGATGCCGCGCTGGACCAACCACGGAATCGAGAGCACAGCCGCGTTCTCGATCACCACCACCGCGATGAGCAGCATCACGAATCGGGCGTACGGGCGGAGCAGATCGGCGAGCAGCGCCCGACTTCGTTTGCGGAGGAAGGCGTTGCCGCGCTGGCTGATGTCGTCGACGTGTTCCGCGGCGACCCCCCGCCAGGACTCCACGGCCGCGGCGTCGGAGATGGCGTCGTCCCGGGTCACCGGGGCGCGGCGGGTCATCGAGCCACCTCTTCCGCCGGCTCGGCCGCAGCCCCGTCCTGCTGACCCGTCACTTCTGCCGCGACACGCCGCCCAATCGGCCGAAGATGTGACGGGTCGGCGGATTTGGGGTCGGGTTCGGCGGAGAGGAGGTTGCGGTATTCGGGGACGGTGGCCAGCAACTCGGAGTGGGTGCCGAGGTGGGTGATCGTGCCGTGGGAGAGCACGGCGACCCGGTCGGCGAGCAGGACAGTTGACGCCCGGTGGGCCACCAGGATGCCGGTCACCCCCTGCAGGACGCGGCGCAGCGCGTCCTCGACCAAGGCTTCGGTGTGGATGTCGAGGGCCGACAAGGTGTCGTCGAGCACCAGTACGGACGGCTTGGCCAGCACGGCCCGGGCCAGGGCCAGTCGCTGTCGCTGACCTCCGGACAGGCTCATCCCCTGCTCGCCGATGCGGGTGTCGAGACCCCACGGCAACTCGTACACGAACTGGGCCTGGGCCACGTCCACGGCCTCGGCGATGTCGTCGTCGCTCGCCTCGGGGGCGCCCAGCGTGAGGTTCTCCCGCACCGACATCGAGAACAGGGTCGGGTCCTCGAACGCGGTGGCGACGATGCCGCGCAGGTCGTCCAGGCGGAGATCGCGGATGTCGACGCCGTCGATGCGGATCGCGCCGCACGTGACATCCCGAAGTCGCGGGACCAGTGCGGTGAAGGCGGTCTTGCCCGATCCGGTCGCGCCGACGACCGCCAGCGTCTCTCCCGGTGCGATCTCCAGATCGAGGTCGTGCAGTACGTCGGAATCCGCGTCAGGGAACCGGAACGACACCTCGTCGAACGTCACCCTTCCCTGCGGGTGCTTGAGCGTCCGCTGACCGTCGGTGATCTCGCTCTCGGCGTCGAAGATCTCGCAGATCCGGTCCGCCGCCGTCATCGCCTCCTGCGTCATGGCCAGCAGGAAGCCCAGCGCCGCCACCGGCCACACCAGGGACAACGTCAACGTGATGAAGGCGACCAGCGTCCCCAGGCTGACCTGGCCCTGCCCTGCGGCGACGGCTCCGACACCCAGGACCAGGATCAACGTCACGTTGGGGATCACCCTGAGGAAGGTCCAGAACCGCGCGCTGACCCGGACGCGTTCCATCGACGTCTCGTACAGCCGGGTGCTCCGGGCGTCGAAGG
Source organism: uncultured Actinomycetota bacterium (assembly GCA_963789345.1). Taxonomy (GTDB): domain Bacteria; phylum Actinomycetota; class Actinomycetes; order Propionibacteriales; family Propionibacteriaceae; genus Microlunatus. The sequence continues at coordinate 30,200 of CAWBKR010000013.1, forward strand.
TCTTGAACACGTGCCGCGCCCGCCCGAAGGCCTTGATCACCCGCAGGCCGTACGCGCCCTCCTCCACGGTGGAGGCGACGTCGCCGACCTGATCTTGGACCTGCCGCGACAGCCGGGTGTACTCCCGTTCGTTGCGCAGGCAGGCGAAGGCGACGGGCGCGATGGAAGCGAGCACCACCAGTCCCAGAGGCCAGTACATCTGGATCAGCAGCGCGCAGACGACCGCGATCTGGAGCACGTTGATGATGAGGAACGTGAGCCCGAAGCCGAGGAAGCGCCGGATGGTGGACAGGTCGTTCATGATCCTGGACAGCAGTTGGCCGGACTGCCACTGGCTGTGGAACGACATCGGCAGCCGTTGCAGCTTGGCGTAGAGATCGCGGCGGATCTGCGTCTCGACGCCGATGGTGCCCTTGGTGACGATCCAGCGGCGGAAGAACATCAACACGGCCTCGAGCACGCCGAGACCGAGGGCCAGGAGGCCGAGAGCGACCAGTCCCGCGCGGTCGGAGCTGGCGATCGGCCCGTCGATCACGGCCCTGGTTACCAATGGGATAACGATGACGGCGCCGATGCCGATGGCGGCGAAGACGATCATCACCACGAACCGCCACCAGTAGGGGCGCAGGTACGGACGCAGCCGCAGCATGGACGCGGCTGAGCTGCGGCGATCCTCGACCCCGGGACGAGCTCGTCGTGGGGGTCGGACCCGCGGCGGGTGATCGAGAGCGGTCACGCGGTCCTGATCCGGAGAGTCGCGGTCGCCGGTCTGGGCTCGGGGAGCCGAGAGGTCGGCAGACATGCGCAGATCAGTCCTGACGTCGGTGGCGTGGAGGCGGGGGTCGGTGCTGGATAGATTCAATCCAACCCGGGACAGCAAACCGGGGCCAGTCGATATTCCCCGGTTGGACGGAGGGACCATGAGCAGTTCGATGTGTCGTACCTGCGGGGTGGAACGCACCGCGGGCGTTGACGAGTCCGCGATCTGCCCGATCTGCAGCGACGACCGGCAGTACGTACGGCCCAGCGGCCAACGCTGGACCAGCCTCGAGGAGCTGTCCGCGGAGGGCCACAAGGGAGAGCTCACCGAGGTCGAACCCGGGTTGGCCGGCATCAGCATCGAACCGTCGGTCGGGATCGGCCAGCGCGCGCTCCTCGTCCGCACGGCGGGCGGCAACCTGCTCTGGGATGCCACCGGCTACGTCGACGACGACCTCGTCGCGCGAGTCGGCGAGCTCGGTGGGGTCGCCGCCGTCGCGGCCAGCCACCCGCACATGTTCGGCGTGCAGGTGGAGTGGTCGCGCCGCTTCGGCGGTGTTCCGGTGTACGTTCAGGCCCTCGATCGGGAGTGGGTGCAGCGCGAGGACCCGGCGGTGACGTCCTGGGAGGACGAGGTCGAGGTCCTGCCCGGGGTGCGACTGGTGCGGATCGGCGGACACTTTCCCGGAAGTGCCGTGGCTCACTTCGTCGGCGCCGACGGCCGTGGCGTGCTGCTCAGCGGCGACACCGTGGCCTGCACGCCGGACGAGCGCTGGGTCTCGTTCATGCGCAGCTTCCCGAACAAGATCCCGCTCTCGGCCGCCGTCGTGGCCAAGGTCGCGGAGCGGGTCCTCCGACTCGACTTCGACCGTCTCTACGACAACTTCGGCGGACGGGTGACGAGTGACGCCAGCGCGTGGGTGCGCCGCTCGGCCGACCGCTACATGGCCTGGGTGCGCGGAGACTTCGACCACCTGACCGGCTAGGGGCAGCTCGCCCCTCGCCCCCCGGCCCCTCGCCTCCCCTCGCCCCCGGCCCCTCGCCCCCGGCCCCTCGCCCCCCCTGCGGGGGAAACTGTTAACAGATTCCCCATTACGGGCAGGTTCGCCGGCGTGTCGCCGTCATTTCCCAACAGTTACTCTTCCCTGCGGTGGCCCAGCCACTTGCCCGACCACGTCCCGAGACAACGGAGTCCGCCATGCCCCAGCAGGTTCAAGGTGTCATCAGCCGCGCCAAGGACGCGCCCGTCGAACTCGTCACCGTCAACGTTCCCGACCCCGGACCGGGTGAGGCCGTGGTGGCGATCCAGGCCTGCGGCGTGTGTCACACCGACCTGCACTACCGCGAGGGTGGTATCGGCGAGGACTTCCCGTACCTCCTGGGTCACGAGGCGGCCGGGGTGGTCGAAGCCGTCGGCGAGGGCGTACGAGATCTGGCGGCCGGTGACTACGTGATCTTGAACTGGCGAGCCGTGTGTGGCACCTGCCGAGCCTGCCGCCGCGGCCGGCCCTGGTACTGCTTCGCCACCTTCAACGCCACCCAGAAGATGACTCTGGAGGACGGCACCGAGCTGTCGCCGGCGCTCGGCATCGGCGCGTTCATCGACAAGACACTGGTGGCCGCTGGGCAGTGCACCAAGGTCGATCGGGCCGCGGCGCCGGCCGTCGCCGGTCTACTCGGTTGCGGGGTGATGGCCGGACTGGGAGCGGCCATCAACACCGGCAACGTGACCCGCGGCGACTCCGTGGCGGTCATCGGCTGCGGCGGCGTGGGCGCAGCGGCGATCGCTGGTGCTCGGCTGGCCGGGGCGGCCACGATCATCGCCGTGGACGTCGACGATCGCAAGCTGACCACAGCCTCCGAACTCGGCGCGACCCACACCATCAACGCGAAGCAGACCGACCCAGTGGACGGGATCCAGGACCTGACCGGAGGCTTCGGGGCCGATGTGGTCATCGACGCCGTCGGGCGCCCCGAGACCTATCGGCAGGCCTTCTACGCACGCGATCTGGCGGGCACCGTCGTCCTGGTGGGCGTCCCGACCCCGCAGATGAAGCTGGAACTGCCGCTGCTGGACGTCTTCGGTCGTGGTGGCTCGCTGAAGTCCAGCTGGTACGGGGACTGCCTGCCCGATCGGGACTTCCCGATGCTGATCGACCTCTACCTGCAGGGGCGGCTGCCCCTCGACGCCTTCGTCAGCGAGGAGATCGGCGTCTCCGACATCGAGGAGGCGTTCGCGAAGATGCAACGCGGCGACGTCCTCCGCTCGGTGGTGATCTGGTCATGACCGTGAGAGTCGATCACACCGTCACGTCCGGCACCTTTTCCCTGGACGGCGAGACGTTCGAGGTCGACAACAACGTCTGGGTGGTCGGAGACGACGCCGAATGCGTGGTCATCGACGCCCCCCACGACGTGGCGGCCATCCGTGACGTCATCGGCGATCGCCGCGTGCTGGCGATCCTCTGCACTCACGCTCATGACGATCACGTACGCGTCGCGCCGGAACTTGCGGCCGCGGTGAGCGCACCGATCCTGCTGCATCCGGACGATCTGGAGGTTTGGGGCCTGACTCACGACCAAGCGCCGGACGGGGAGCTGACGGACGGGAAGGCCATCTTCGTCGGCGACCTCAAGTTGACGGTGCTGCACACCCCGGGCCACTCGCCGGGCGCGGTCTGTTTCTCCTGCCCGGAACTCGGCGTCGTGTTCACCGGGGACACCCTGTTCCAGGGCGGACCAGGCGCCACCGGACGCAGCTTCAGCGACCCCGACCTGATCCGGCGCAGCATTCGGGGGCGACTGCTCGCACTGCCGGACGACACCGTGGTCAAGACCGGTCACGGCGACGACACCACGATCGGCGCGGAGCGGGCAAATCTCGACTAGCTCGGGGCCTATGGCAGCCCGGCTCCCAACGTCGCTCGGGTTCGTAGGCGTCGCTCGATCTGCAGATAGAGCTACGCCTACAAGATCGAGCGAGGTGGAGGTTGGGCGGGGCAGCTAGCGCGACGATTGCAGTTCGCGGATCCGATCGACGATGCCCGGCATGGCGGCCTCGATGACGGCCAGGGTGTCCTCGAAGCCCGACGCGGAGCCGTACCAGGGATCCGGCACGCCTGACCCCGGCTCGGCCTCCGGATCGAAGTCGGTGAGCAGCACGACGTTGCGCGACTCGGGAGCGAGTCCGGCCATCTTGGTGACGTGGATGTCCTCCATCGCCACGACCAGATCGGCCTCGCTGATCTCCTCGGCGGTGATCCGGTGGGCCTGGTGGAGATCCGAACGGTAGCCGTGCCGCTCGAGAACCCGTTCGGCGCGGGGATCCATCGGCTCGCCGAGTTCTTCGCCGCTGGTCGCGGCGCTGGTGAACCGTACGCCGGTCAGGCCCTCGTCGGCGGCCATCCGCTCGGCGACCCGCTCGGCCATCGGCGAGCGGCAGATGTTCCCCCAGCAGACGAAGACCACCCGTACGTCGTCGCCGGCCGCCTCAGGCACGTCGCTTCTCATCCCTCTCGGGGATAAAGACGTTCAGCAGGAAGCTGACGATGGAGACGATGATCGAGCCGAACAGCGCGGTCCAGAATCCGTCCACGTTCCAGCCGAGGTTGAACAGGCCGGCCAGCCACGACGTGAGCAGCAACATGCACGCATTGATCACGATGAGGAAGAGGCCCAGGGTCAACAGGACCAGGGGAATGGTCACGAGCTGGAAGATCGGCTTGATGATCGCGTTGAGGATGCCGAACACGGCCCCGACGATCAAGAAGGTCAGGATCTTGCCCTCGAGCGTGGTTGCCGTCAGGGAGATGCCACTGAGCAGGAAGGTGGCGACGGCCAACGCGGCGGCGTTGGCCAGCAGGCGGAGTATCAACCTCATGAAGTGAATGGTGGCAGATCTCGCCAACCCCGTGACCGCGCTCGGAGGTGAATCAGGGGCCGTTCCGGGTCGACCTATCCTGGCGCCACACCGGAGCAACGAGGAGGCCGATGCCCAGGCGCCCCGCCGGAACGCGACAGTGGCCGGCCGTCCTGCTGCTGAGTGTCTCGCTGGCGGTCGGATGCGCCGCGCCCGCTTCAGTGCCCCAGCCGTCGGTCGAGCCACCTGCCCCCAGTGTCTCCCGCGTACCCGAGTCTCCGCCGGGACTACCCGACCTCGCCCCGGAGCTCGAGGGCGCGATCTCCGCCGATGAGTCCGGGGTCCTGGACAACATCCAGTTGGTGTTGGTGAGCGTCGATGGGCGCCTGGTCAGTGAGCTCTACCGCCACGAGGCGACGCCGAGCACCTACACCCATGTCTGGTCGGTGACCAAGTCGGTCGTGTCCACGTTGGTCGGCATCGCCATCGCGGAGGGCAAGATCAAGAGCCTGGACCAGACGGTGGCCCAACTCCTCCCCGGGCGACGACCAGAGATGTCCAAGGGGGTGGCCCGGGTGACCCTGCGTGAGCTGTTGAGCATGAGCTCGGGCCTGAGCGACCAGGTCTACTTCCAGGAGTCGTCGGCCGAGGACGACTCGTTGGCGACGATCCTCGCCCTGCCTCTCGAGGCGCAAGGCACCTTCAGCTACGCCAACGTCGGCTCCCACCTGGTGGCGGCCATCGTGGCCGAGCGGACGAACATGCCGCTGCTCACCTACGCCCGTTCCCGGCTGTTCGCACCACTCGGCATCAGCACCGCACCGGCCTATACGGGCTCTGAGCCGGCACTGCGACCATCACAGGAGTTCCTTGCCCCGGGCTTCGCCTGGGCGACAACGTCCGACGGATTCCACCACGGCTGCTGCATGCTCAAGCTCACGGGTCCGGACATGATCAAGCTCGGCCAGCTTTGCGCGCAGAACGGCCGCTGGCAGGGTCGCCAGCTCCTGCCCGCCGACTGGGTACGGGAGGCCACGGAGCCCAGCGAGGCGAACAGCGACTACGGCCTGTTGTGGTGGCGGCCGGAGGTGAACGGGCGCACGGCCTACGCCGCGATCGGCGCCTTCGGTCAGATGATCCTGGTCATACCGGAGCTGTCGGCGGTCGTCGCCGTGAGTTCGCGCGTCGCCGTCGGCACCCCTGTGACCGAGGCCGAACTGCTGGACTTGGTCGAGCGCGTGATCGTGCCGGCCATCGAGTGAGCATCACACGCGACCGCGGGCGTCGACGGGCAGCGAGCGGTACTCCCGCCAGGCAGCCATCAGGTGGGCGCGGTCGCCCGCCGGGTGCTCCGCGTACCACCGCCGCGTGAAGCGGTTGAGCTCGAACTGTGGGCCGATGGGGTTCGGCTCCTGCCGCCGAGTCTGGTGCCAGTGCGCGACGGCGTCGGCCAGGGTGGCGCTCCCGCGAGTCCGGGCGAAGAAGTCCCGCATCGCCTGGTCGAAGCGGAATTCGGGCCCGATTTCGGTGCGGAACCACTCCCGCAGCGGCTGACTACAACGCTGACCACGCGGTATCACGGTCGCTTCCGTGAGCGCCCCCTGCAGCTGGTCTGTCCTACGCTGCACCACCTTGGTGGCGGAGACCGGGCGTCCGTCCAGACCATCGGCGATGCGCTGGGTGAGCTGATGCTTGCTGCCGCTCGTGCTCAGGCTCAGGGACCGGGCAAAGAAGGCCAGTTCCGCCCGCGTCCAGTACCACCGGCGAAGTTCTGTTCCGGTGAGGGCGCCGGTCAGCGGTGGGCGGCCTGGTAACTCGTTCCACGGCATCGCCTTACCGTCCCACTCGACTCGGACAACCTGCTCACCGAGAACCCTGGAAACCCACCACTCGATCGCGGGGGACCTCTGCTTCGACGGCGTGTTGGGGCTTCCGCGGACATCGAGAGGTGAGTTTTCAGGAATCACGTTGCGTGCGCCGGTGCCACCGCCGGAAGCATGCGCCTCCGCGCAACGGCCAGCACCGAGGCGGTCACCCCGATCACCAGCCAGACCAGCAGCAGACCAACGCTGCCGAGCAGTCCGGTCCCGTCGCTGACGATGGCGCGCGCTCCCTCCAGAGCCGGAGTCAAGGGCAGGAACGGCGTCACGACGGCGAGGAGTTCCGGCACCGCCGACGTGATCGCTCCCGCCGCCGCGAGCACGACCAACGCCACCGAGACGAAGCGGCCGATCCCGCCGAACCAGGCCACCAAAGCCTGGTTGACCGCCGCGAACGCGACGCCGGCCAGCAGGAGGAAGGGCATCAGCTGCGCGAGTTGCCCGACGTTGAGCTCGAGCAGCACCTGCAGGACCGCGGTCAGAGCCAGCGCTTGTACCGCGGCGATCGCCGCGCCGGGCAGCAACGCCTCGGTGGCCAGCCGCCAGGACGCCTTCATGGAGGTCAAGGCGCCGGCCGGTACGGCCCGGAGCACCACGAAGCTGGCCAGTCCGCCGAGCCACAGCGCGATGGCCGCCAGGAAGGTGGTGTTCGCGATATCCGCGAAGAGCGACGTGGGTCGCTCCGACGTCACGGGGGTGGCCACCACCTCGGCCAGCTTCGTCCGGGTGCTCTGGTCGTAGGTGGGCACCTGATCGGCGCCCTCGGCGAGCCCGTCGGCCAACTTCTCACTGCCGTCGGCCAGCTTCCCCCCGCCGTCGGACAGTTTCGCCAATCCGTTGCTCAGGTCGCGAGCACCGGTCGCCGACTGGTCCGTGCCGTCGGCCAGGTCTTCGGTCCCCGAGCTGAGTTGAGAGGCGCCCGCGGCTAGCTGGGCTGCACCGTTCGCCGACGACCGAATGCCCGTCGCCAGGGGCCCCAGACCGTCGGCGAGCCGGTCGGTCCCGTCGGCCAGCTGGCCGAGACCGTCCGCCAGGTCACCCGTTCCGCCGGCCAGATCCCTGACGCCGCCGGCCAGTTTCCGCGCTCCGGTGTCGAGCTTCTTGGCCCCCGCGCTGAGCTTGTCGGCACCAGCGGCGAGCCCGCCCCCGCCGTCCGCGATCGTCTCGGAGTTGGCCGCCAGCTTCTCGGCCCCGGCGAGCAGGCCCGTCTTGGCGGACGGCAGGTTCAGGCCGGTGACGGCCGCCCCGGCGCCGGCTTTGAATCCCTCGAGGAAGACCGGGCACGCCTGCTCCGGAATCTGCGGCGGACACTGCCGAAGTCCGTTCTCGGCCAGCGCGGAGATGCCTCGCTCGTACCGCTTCAGTCCCGAGTTGAGGCCCACGACGCCCTCGGTGTACTGGGTGAGTCCCTTGCTGAACTCACCGGCTCCGGCCGCGTACTCCTCGGTGCCGCGGGCGTTGGCACGGGTGCCACGAGCGAACTCCGAAAGCCCACCGCTGAGTTGCTTGGCACCGTCGGCGAGTTCGTCGGCCCCATCGGCGGTGTCACCGACTCCGTTGGCCAGCTTCCGGGTCTGCGTCGGCAGCTGCGCGGTCCCGTCGGCGAGCTTGTCCAGCCCGGTCGAGAGCTCTCCGACACCCGTGCTGAGCTGCCCGGCTCCGTCGGAGAGCTGATCGGCGCCGTCGTCCAGCTGGCTGAGGCCGTCCGCCAGCTTGTCGGCCCCGTCCGCGGTCTGGTCGATGCCGTCGGCCAGCTCCCCAGTGCCGTCGGACAGGTCGCCGGCGGCCTTGGCGACCGTACGGAACTGTTCGCCGGTCTTGTTGAAGCCGATGTAGATGTTGTCCAGGTACTGCTCGGTCAGTGATGTGTTGAGGGCACTGGTCGCGGCGGCTGCGATCGTCTGCCCGACCACCGTGTCGGCGATGCCGCGGATCTGTGAGGTCTGCACCGTGATCTCCGCCGAATTGATCTCGTCGGCCTCGGTCTTGGAGAACGAGGTGGCCTGCGCCGAGAAGTTCTCCGGGATGGTCACCACCGCGGCGTAGCGGCCGGCGGCGAGTCCGCTGGCCGCGTCGGATGCATCAGTCAGGAGCCAGTTGAAGTTCTCGGTGTCGGGATGGTCGCTCTGGTTGTCGCCGCCGGTCACCAGACCGCCCGCCAATTGGCGCCCGAGTGGCACGAGTTGACCGTTGAGCCGCACCGGCTCGTCCTCGTTGACGATGGCCGCCTCGACCCGGTCGAGCCGGGTATCGGAATTCCAGGTCGCCCAGAGGAACCCGCCGGCCACAAGCAGCGGTACCAGGACCAGACCCAGCAGAGACAGCGAGGTCACACGTCGCGACGCGGAGGCACGTTCCAGTGCGAACATCAAGATTCCTGTTCGGTATCGGCAGTCAGGCCGTACGGTCGAGTGCCGGATCGGGCTGCGGGGACAAGCTGAGGTAGGAGTAGCGGGTCGGGATCAGGTCGGCCACGGACTCGCGGTCGCGGGTCGCCAGCACCACGGCGCGGTCCCCGCTTCCGCCGACGGCGACCTCGTCCAACAGGCTGGCCAGAGCGGCGCGGTCGTCGACGCCGACGAGAACGTCGGCATGATCTACGAAGATCACCCGTGGTCGGGCCTTCTGCACCGCCCGGAACGCGGCGCGGGCGTCGGTCACCGTGCGGCAGTCGACGACGCCCGTACGCGCGCGCACCGTGCGCGCCTGCTCGGGCAGCACCAGACCGGCAACCTTGAGCCGACCGCTCAACAGCTGCATCCGACCCGCCAGGGTCAGCAGGAGGGCAGACGTGCCCGATGCGGGCGGACCCTCGACGACGAGGATCTCCCGTGGTCGCAGGGCGACCGCCAATGGCTGATCCCGGCCCGCCAGCCTCAGGTCTTCGCCGTAGACGAGATGATCATCATCGAGAGCAGGCCAGTCGGCGAGGGCGACCTGATGGGTCAGTCCCTCGCCCTCGATGTCGAAGGAGGGCAGCCGCCGGTCGATCCAGCTCGGCAGCCACCAGGCGGAACGACCCAGCAGCGACATGACCGGAGGCACGAGGGTCATCCGCACCACGAAGGCGTCCACGAAGACCCCGGCGGCCAGGGCGAAGGCGATGGTCTTGATCGGTCCCTCGCCCTCGGGGACGAAGGCGGCGAAGACGGCGAACATGATCACCGCGGCCGCCACGACCACGCGGGCCGAGGCCGCGAAGCCGTTCTCGATCGCGGCCCGCGCGTCACCGCCGTGGACGAAGTCTTCGCGCATCCGGGACACCAGGAAGACCTCGTAGTCCATCGCCAGGCCGAACAGCACCCCCATCAACAAGATGGGGAGGAAGCTGATCACCGGACCGGTCTGGTGCACGTTGAAGATCTCCGGGAACCAACCCCAGTTGAAGACCATCGCCGTCGCGCCGAACGCCGCGGCCACACTGAGCAGGTACCCGACGGTGGCCTTGAGCGGGACGGCGATCGAGCGGAAGACCATCGTGAGCAGCAGCAGCGACAGGCCGACCACGATGATCCCGAACGGCAGCAGCGCGCCGCCGAGGCGGCTGGACACGTCGATCGCCACCGCCGTGTAGCCCGTGACGGCCACGGGCACGTCGTAGTCGGCGCGGAACTGATCGTGCATCGCTCGGATGCGGAGCACCAGATCCTTGGTCTCCGGGGCGTCCGGGGCGGTGGTCGGGATCACCTGGACGATGCCGAAGGACGCGTCGGAGTTGGGCGTCGCCAAGGGCACACTGGCGACACCCGGCAGCACCCGGATGTCGTCCGCGATCCCGTCCATCACCTCGAGCGGCTCGTCGGAGCCGACGATGACGGCCGACACGATCAGCGGCCCGTTGTAGCCGACCCCGAAGTGGTCGCTCACCAGGTCGTACGTGACGCGCGCCGGAGTGCCGGGATCGGCCTGACCGTTGTCCGGCAGCGCGATCCTCAGATCCTTGGCCGGGTAGGCCATCGCCCCCAGCGCCACGATCACGACGACGATGGTCAGCACCGGCCACTTGGTGATCATCCGCACCCACCGGCGCGGCACGGACGTGCCCTGAGCCTGTCGAAGGGTCCTGGCGTTCGTACGCGCGCCGCGGGGCTTCGGCCGCAGCTTCTCACCGCCGAAACCCAACAGCGCGGGCAGCAGGGTCAGGGCGATGAGCACGGCGATGGCGACGGCCAGGGCGGCGGCAACGCCCATGGTCGTGAGGAACGGAATGCGTGCGACGGACAGACCGATCAACGCGATCATGACGGTCAGACCGGCGAAGACCACGGCCGACCCGGCGGTGGCGGTGGCCCGCGCCGCCGACTCCTCGGTTGTCATCCCGTCCCGCAACTGGTCCCGGTGCCGGGACGTGATGAACAGCGCGTAGTCGATGCCGACGGCCAGGCCCAACATCACCGCCAGCATGGGCGTCGTCGAGGAGACGACTGTCAGCCCAGTGGCGGCCAAGATCATCACGACCGAGATCGCCACCCCGAGCAGCGCGGTCACGAGTGGCATCCCGGCGGCCCGGAGTGAGCCCAGCGTGATCATCAGGACGATAAGTGCCACCACCACGCCGAGCGCCTCGACGATGCTGAAGCTCGGGGTCTGGTCGTTGAACGCCTCACCGCCGATCGAGGCGGTCGAACCCGGCAGGCCCGATTGCAGTCGCTGGGTCTCCTCGGTCAGGGCTGCGAGGGTCGTGTCCGGCACCTGTCCGTCGACCCGTTCCAACCGCACACTCATGATCGCCGCGGAAGAGTCGGGGGAGATCAGACCCTTGGCGAATTCGTCGAACGGCGACGTGACCTCGAGAACACCGTCGATCCGTTGGTACGCCTCGGAGCCGTCTTCGATCGCCTGTTCGACTGCCACGTCTCGGACCGTCGTGCCCGGCGGTGCCACCACGATCGCCTGGGCCGTGATCCCCGCGGCCTGCGGGAAGTTGCGGTTCAGAGCGTCGAGGGCCGTCTGCGATTCGGTGCCCGGCACGGTGAACTTCTCGTCGAACCGGTCGCTGATCAGCGCGGCGAGCCCGATCAGGAGCGCAAGACAGGCCAACCACGCCAACAGCACCGCCCGGCGACGACGGAACGCCGCGCGGCCGAGACCGTACAGGAACGACGACACGCCTATCCTTCCGACTTCGTGGGTGTTGCGTACGCAGTGCTCGGAAATGAATACGCTAATGTATCCGATACAGTTCTGTATCGGGACGCGGAGGTGAGCGGGATGCCGGAGCTGGCCGTCGCCGAGCCGAAGATCTCCGCCCGACGGGCGCAGACGCGCGAGCGGCTGCTCGCCGCGGCGATCTCGGTGTTCGCCGATCGGGGCATCAACGGCGCCAGCGTCGAGGAGATCTGCGAGGCGGCCGGCTACACCCGCGGCGCGTTCTACTCCAACTTCGCCGACAAGTCGGAGTTGGTGCTGGCCCTGCTGGCACACAACATGACCGCTCAATTCGCGGCCGCCACCCGGGCCGTCGCCGACATGAAGGCGGCGATGAACCTCAGCGCCGAGGAGTTGGTCACGCTGGCCCTGACCGCCTTCGAGCGCGGCGGGCGACCGATCCGTGAGGGAATCCTGCTGGACCAGGAGCTGCAGCTGCACGCCGCCCGCGAACCGGCACTCCATGCCGCCTATCTGGACTTCATGGCCGAGTGTGACCGTCAACTCTCGGTCCTGATCAGCGATGCGCTGACCTACTTGGGCCTAGAGCTGACCGTTCCCTTCGGGCACGCCCTCCGACTCCTCGCCGCCGTCCACGATCACGAACAGCGGCTCGCCGTCTTCGAGGGACGGCCGGCCGATTCGTCGGTGATGCGGTCCCTCCTCCTGGCGATCACCCGGCCGGCGCCCGGATCGCGAGCTGGACCAGCGGCGCAAGTCTGAGGCTCGAGCCGACGGACTGGCGGGTGCGCGGATCGAACACGGCCAGCCGGGAGTTGCGCAGCCACAGCAGGCGCCCGTCGGGTAGCCAGGTCGCTGACGGATCGACGAACGTGTCCACCAGCCGGAAGCCGGCGATCTGCCGTCCGGTTTTGACCTCGACGACGGTGAGTGTGGCCACGGATCCCTCTCCACCGTTCGGCAGAACGACGTAACGGCCGTCCGGTGAGAGCGTCCCGGGGGGTCCCGGGTTCAGGCGCAACGGGCCTACGCGACGACGGGTGTCCGTCCGCCGGTCGTAGACGAAGCTCCGGCAGGTATACCGGTCGTCGCATTCGATGGCCAGGAAGCGATCACGGCTCGTGGCCACGACCCGGCCGGAGGTGACCCGGCGGAGGCCCGAGGGTGTTGCCTGGTACGTGCCACCGATGTCGGAGTAGAACAGGCCGCCCGCGCCATCAGCCCCGAACGAACCGGTCCCGACGACATTGACCCGTGTGTAGATCCGGCTCCCGGCCGCGTCGGTGAGACTGGCGACGAACCGGCTCGGGCTCAAAGCGGTGATCGACCACACCCGATCGGCGGTTCCCGGGAAGTACTCCCCGCCGCTGGCCAGGAGACCGGTGAGCGGGCCGGCCGACTGACCGTCGGTCACCGCGGAACCGCCGACCTCATCCAGCGGTCTGACGATCACGCGGTCCGGCAGGGCCAGGAAGGTCACCGGCCCGCTCGAGGAGCGTTCGCTGATCCGCGTACGGGTCACCTGTTGTGCCCGGGTGTTGATCCGGTAGACCGCTCGGCTGCTGCGCGCGAAGACGACGATGTCGAGGTCGGCCAGGAATCCGCTGCTGCTGAAGACCGGCGGACGGGTCGGCGACGGCGACGGCGTACGCGGCGAGGGCCATGAGATCGCGCTCGGCGTCGGGACGAGCGTCGGGCTGGGCTCCGGAGCGCTCCGTCCGGTCGGTCCACCGAAGCCGAGGACCGCCACCAATCCGACCACGCCCGCTACGAGGACCGCGATCACTATCGTGCGCACGCTCGACGGCGCCGCCGACGTCGCCGACGTTTCCAGCAGTTCCGGCGGCTCGAAATCTCCGGGTTCCGCCGGGCGGAGAGGCTCCACTCATCCAGTATCGGCCTTCTTGCGGGACGCTTCCGGCTCGACCGTCTGGCACCCTTGGGAGCATGCACATCCTGGTCGTCGACGATGATCAAGCGGTTCGTGATTCCTTGAAGCGCTCGCTGCAGTACAACGGGTACGAGGTGAGCACCGCCGACGACGGGATGCAGGCGCTGGCCCGACTGGCCGCGGTAAGGCCCGACGCGGTGGTCATGGACGTGATGATGCCCCGACTGGACGGGCTCGAGGCCACCAAGATGCTGCGCGCCGCCGGCAACGACGTACCCATCCTCGTGCTGACCGCCCGGGACGCGGTCGGCGATCGGGTCGACGGCCTGGACGCGGGAGGCGACGACTACCTGGCCAAGCCGTTCGCGCTGGACGAGCTGCTGGCGCGGTTGCGGGCGCTGGTGCGGCGGGCCGGCACGGTGGCCGACTCCGCCGACCCGTCCACCCACGCTCTGTCCTTCTCCGACCTCGTCTTGAACACCCAGACCCGTGAGGTGCTGCGCGGCAGCCGGTCCATCAACCTCACCCGGACCGAGTTCGCCCTGCTCGAGGCGTTCATGCACCATCCGCGCCGCGTGCTGGAGCGCAGCTGGCTGCTGAACGAGGTGTGGGGCTTCGACTTCCCGACCACGGCGAACTCGCTCGAGGTCTACATCGGCTACCTGCGCCGCAAGACCGAGGCCGAGGCGGAGCCGCGGCTCCTCCACACCGTACGAGGGGTCGGCTACGTCCTGCGCGAGACGCCGCCGTGACCGCTACCCCACCGCTTCCCACACCGTCGGCGCCGCCCCTCAACCCGCTTCGCCGCTTTGTCCGGTCACTGTCGCTGCGGAAGCGGGTCGCCTACCTGGCCACCGTCGCGGTCGCCCTGGCCGTGGCGGCCACCGGCATCGCCGGCTACGTGACCCTGCGGGTGTCCCTCTATCGCGCTCTGGACGCCGAACTGATCGAGGTCGCCAACTCGCTGGCCGGCCAGGTGGAGGGCAACCTCGTCCGGCTCGGCGGGCTGACCGGGAACGCGTTGCAGGCCGGCAATCTCAGCCTGTCGGTGATTCGCGCCGACGGCCGGGTGGTGTCGGTTCCGGACGAACCCGTCCATCTCGTGCTCGGCCCGCAGGAGCTCGCGGTCGCTCGGCTCCAGGGCCCGCCGTCGGCCCGATCCGGCGTCGCGAGCGACGGCAGCGAGTACCGCCTCATGGCGGTGCCCCTGACCGGGCTGGGTGACTCCGCGTTGGTGGTCGGCCGACCGTTGCGGGTGATCAACGACACGTTGACCTCGCTCTGGCTGGTGCTGATCCTCTTCGGGGCCACCGGCGTCGTGCTCGCCGCCATTGCCGGCAACGCCGTCGCCCGCTCGAGTCTGCGGCCGGTGCGCCAATTGGCGGCCGCTGTCGAGCACGTCACCCTGACCGAGGATCTCAACCCCATCGCGGTGAGCGGCAGCGACGACGTGACGCGACTGGCCGAGGCCTTCAACCGGATGCTGCGTTCGCTGGCGTCCTCCCGGGAGCGTCAGCAACGGCTCATCGCCGACGCCGGCCACGAACTGCGGACGCCGCTGACCAGTCTCCGTACCAACATCGAACTGCTGGCGGCCGACGAACGCACCCGCACGCTGAGTTCCGACGACCGGGCCGCGATCCTCGCCGACGTGACGGCCCAGCTGGCCGAGTTCACGACCTTGATCGGCGACCTGGTGCACCTCACGCGCGACGACCGGGTTTCGGCCGCTCCGGAGCCGATCGATCTGCGCGACGTCGTCCACGCCGCAGTGGAACGGGTACGGCGGCGCGCCAAGGGTTTGATCTTCGACGTCGAACTGAATCCGCTCTACGTGATCGGGGAGGCCGACGACCTGGAACGGGCCGTCACCAACCTGTTGGACAACGCCGTGAAGTGGAGTCCACCCGGCGGCACCATCCGCGTCCACCTCGAGGGCGACCGGCTCCGGGTCGCCGACCAGGGCCACGGCATAGCCGAGGCCGACCTGCCGTACGTGTTCGACCGCTTCTACCGCGGCGAGGCCGCGCGGACCACGCCGGGCACGGGGCTGGGGCTGTCGATCGCCGCCCAGACCATCGCACGCCACGGCGGCTGGATCCGGGCCGGCCGTTCGGCTCAGGGCGGCGCCGAGTTCACCATCCGCCTCCCGGGCGCCACCACGGTGGAAGACCTGGAGCCCAACGGGCAAGCCCCGGAAGTCCTCAGTCTGTCCAAGGGCCAGGGCGCGTAGCCGAGCCGCGATCCCTGAGCCTGTCGAAGGGCCATTGCGCTTGAGTCAGGACTTCCCGCCGGTCGCGTACGGGGTGTGGGTCGGCAGGGTCATTCGCGGCGCACGGCGCGGCGGCCGGGTCGCCCCGAGACCGAGCAACAGCTGGACCCGGTAGCGGTGCCCCCGGTACGGCTCGAGGAGTTCGAGGCAGGCGGCGTCGTCCAGCGCCTCGCCGGTCAGCGCGTACGTGATGTCCTTCCCGACGTGGAAGTCGCCGATGCTCCAGGCGTCGGCGTCGCCGTGCGCCCGCTGGCGCACCTCGGCGGAGGTCCAGGCCCCCACGCCGGGGAGGCTGCGCAGGGCCCGATCGGCGGTGGGGCTGTCCATGGTCAGCGTCCGCTCGAGCCCGGCGGCCCGCCCGGCGGCGTGCACCAGAGTGCGATAGCGCCGTTCCTCCACCCCGGCGGCGAGGAAGCGCCAGGTCGGGATCCTCGCCCATACCTCCGGCCGGGGCGGGATGCGCATCCCGAAGGCCACCGAGTCGGGATCGGTGGCGGGGCCGGGAGCGGGCTCGCCGTACGCGTGCACCAGCAGCCGGAAGGCCCGGAACGCCTCCTTACCCGTCACCACCTGCTCCAGACAGGCCGGGGCCGTCGCCTCGAAGACCGCCTCGGAAGCCCCGATCCGCAGGTGGGGGAAACGCCGGTGAGCGGCAACCAGTGCCTCGTGCTCCGGCCGTGGCCGAAACGAATCGGGACGGTCGTCGGCGCCGACCAGACGCGGCAACTGGTCCAGCACCCACTCCCGGCCTTCGCCCCAGGCGCGAGCGGCCACCTGACCCCCGCTGGCCACGATCTTGAGCAACGCCGGGCCCGCCGGCGTCCGGGTGGCTCGCAGCCACGTTCCGCCGACCCGGCGATGGGTCGGGTCACCGGGCCCCCGACGGTGGGCCGCCAGCAGGGGATGGAGCAGGGTCGGATCAGCCAGATCCAGCCGCCGGGTCGCCGGCTCGGTCACGGCCGGCCGACCTCGAACCAGGCCCCGTCGCGGTGCCGGAAACCGCACTTCCGCAGCACCGCCTGCGACGCCGGACCCTCGGCCTCGGCCTGGACGAGGTCGGCGCCGTCCCGCCACGCCTGATCCAGGATCAGCGCGCAGGCTCGGGTGGCGACACCGCGACCCTGCCAGGCCGGCACGACCGCGTAACCGATCTCGACCACGGCTCGCGAGCCAGGCTCGGGCGGCCCGTGGAAACCGATGTCACCCACCACCACATCCTCCCCCGATGTCCCCTCGGCGGTCCTGGCGACGATCTGGTGGAGCCACCACCGTCGGTTGGTCGGGTCCGTGCCCGCCGCGTCGTGAGCGAGTTGCAGCAGGCCGAGCGCCACGAAGGTGTCCGACGTCGGGTAGCCCGGGTCCCAACCGAGACCCATCGGCGGCCGGCCGACCCCGGACGCCAGGGCGAGGGACTCCTCCGCTGGAAGGAGACGCAGGCGTACGTCGACGTCGGTCCCGGTCACGTCAGCTCTCACCGAGGCGACGGTCAGCCCCGACGCGGTGCGGGCCACGGATTGGCTCGGCACCCCTGCAGGCCCTTGGTCTGCTGCTGCATCACCGGCGCCGCTCTGCCGCCGGACGGACACCTCTCGTGGCCGAAGCCGAGGATGTGGCCCACCTCGTGGTTGGCCAGGTAGATCCGGTAGGCGTCCACGTCGCCCTTGTAGTACGAAACGCCGAAGGCCCAGCGCCGAGCGTTGAGGACGGCTTCGTTCCCGCTCTGGCAGGAGACCTTCCCACGGGTGAGGAGCGGTGCGCACAACCGATCCGTGGTCCGAGGGGTCGCGACCAGGACGCTGAAGTCGGCCCGCTGGCCGGCGCCGACCAGCTTCATCCGCCACAGTCCCGAGCCGGCCCAGCTTCGGGGATCGCTGAGCGTGCGCTGGATCTCGATGGCGGTGGTCTCCGGGTCGAAGGGCAGGCCCTTCTCGATCCGTACCCGGTAGCGGAGCAGCTTGCCCCGCTCCCCGGCGGTAGCCCCCGAGATCGTGGCCGTACGGAACGTGCCCGGTCCTCCGGCTGCGATCTTCAGCGGCTTCGCCCGAGCCGACCTCCGTACGGTCGCCTCGGGCTTGGCTGCCGGCGGGCGCGTGACGATCCGAGGTGGTGACGTGGGGGAGGGCGAGGCCGTCGGTTGTCGGGAGGGGAGGATCTGGATCCGCCCCGATTCCGCGGCGGCGACCGGTCCACCCGCCGTACTGCCACCGACCAGTCCGGCGAGCGGTAACACGACCACCACCAGGGCCGAGGCGGCCGCCCACAGCCTGGATCGACGCCGGTCCGCCGCCGTACGAGGCCGACCCCCGGGCCGTCGAGGGGTAGATTGTGAGCCGCCGGACCGGCTGGAACGCGCCTCCCGACGGGTCGCGCGTCGAGCGTGCGCACGCCGGGGGGCGGGCGCCGCCGACTCGCGCGACTGGCGGGACATTGGCATCAACAGTAGGCGGATTTCGTGACGGACTCATCAACACCGGGGCTGGCGCCCGGAACCGTCACCCGCGTCCGCGCCGGTCGGGCCCGCCATCGACGCGCCATCGGCATCATGGTGGTAGTGCTGATTCCGCTGGCGATCTGGACGATCGCCGGGCTGGTTGCGCTGTGGCCCAAGGACGTCGGATCGCACATCAACACCGAAGGCATCACCTACGGCGTGGCCGGCGTCAGCTACCCCACGGGGCGGGTCACCAACGTCGCCCGGATCTCCTGCGAGGGCGTTCCCGGCTCGACCTCCGGCGTCAACACCCAGGTGTGCGCCAACCTCAGCGTGCAGGTTCTGGGCGGTGAGGACCAGGGCAAGACCGTCGTCGTACCGGTCACCCACGTCATCTACGCCTCCGGCATCTCGATCGGTCAACGGGTCAGCCTGGTCCGGATTCCGCCGATCGACGGCCAGCCGGCGCAGTATCAGTTCTCCGACTTCAGTCGCGGTACGCCGCTGCTCGTCTTCACGCTCATCTTCGTGGCCGCGGTGATCCTGGTCGCGCGCTGGCGCGGCTTCGCGGCCCTGCTCGGGCTCGGGTTCGCCGGCTTCATCCTGGTCACCTTCTTGTTCCCGGCCCTGGTGAGCGGGTCGAATCCCGTCCTGGTCGGGCTGATCGCCTCGTCGGCGATCCTGTTCGTGGCGCTGTTCGCCGCGCACGGTCTCAACGTCGCGACGACGACCGCACTGATCGGGTCGCTGGGCGCCCTCATCGTCACGGCTGCGCTGGGCTTCGTCGCCACCCGCTGGGCTCACCTGACCGGCATCACGGCCGAGAACGACTACGTGCTGGTCGGAGCGGCCCCGGATCTGGTCCTGTCCTCGGTCATCTTGTGCGGCATCATCCTCGCGGGTCTGGGCGTGCTCATCGACGTGACCACCACCCAGGCGTCGGCCGTTTGGAGATTGGCCGACTCCGAACGGAGCGGGCGGCGCCTCTTCGCCAAGGTCATGCGCTCCGGCCGTGAGCACGCTACCGCGAACGTCTCGACCATCGCGTACGTCACGGTGGGGGCGGCGCTGCCGGTGCTGCTGCTGTTGGTGGTGTACGACCGGCCCCTGCTCGACATGCTGCAGACCGAGCAGTTCGCCGACGACCTCATCCGGATTCTGGTGGCCTCGACCGGAATCGTGATCGCCATCCCGCTCACCACCGCGATCGCGGTGGCGGCGGTCAGGTTCAGCCGCGGCGTCAACCGGCCGCGGAAGTCGAAGCCCGGCCCCGACCCGAGTGACGACGAGGGCGACACCGCGATCACTCCGCGGCCGACCCGTCGGCGCCGCCGGTCCGAGTTCGAGGACATCGACTTCTCCGACCTGCGCGAGCCGGTCGATCAGCCACCACCCCCTCCGCGGCGCCCCTGAGGGTTGATCGCGGCCGTTGACCGGTTGCGTGGCAGCGTATTGCTGCTTTCAGAGCCGAAACACGACAACACGCTGCCACGGAACTTGCCACGGCTGGTGTCGTCCGCGCGCCTCGGCGGAACTGTCGGAGGTGGAGGGAATGCTTTCCGGCATGGGGAGGAACAATCAGCAACGGCGGGCGAGCAAACGACGCGAAAGGGCACGGCGAGCGTCGCACGCTCGGCCCTCGCGACCAGAACAACCTGAGCACGCTCAGCGGTTCGGGTTCGACGCCGGCGGTCAGGGAACCTGGTCGACGACCCAGGTGGACGAGGAGGCCATCGCGCGGCACGAGGCCAATCAGAAGCTCAAGGCCTTGATCGCGCACGCGGGCATTTATGGCGAGGCGTGGATGACGCGGTCGCTCGCCCACAACGAGGTCCTCACCGCCGGCAGCACCGTCCAGCAGATCATGGACGAACAACTCACGGCGCGGCTACTGGCGGTGCTGACCTCCCTGTGGGAACACGGGTGGCAGCCGGCCGATCTGCTCCACGTCGCCCGGAGGATCGACGCCGCGAGCGCGGACCTCGCGGCAGCCCTGATCGTCGCCCAGGCCAGCCGGCTGCCGATGGAGCGCGCACCCGTGCTCTGGCGGTCCCAGTGGCAGACCGCCGAGACCGCCGCGGTCGCCGCCGGGCTGATCGCCATCCCACCGACCGCGTTCAGCATCGTCCATGTTCAGCTCCGTCTCGCTACCCCGCCGGTCGACGCCTGGGCTCGGGTGCTCCGATTGGCCGCCGAGTTGGAGCAGCTGCCACCGCTCGCCGGCATCGGCGATCCTCCGTCGATGTGGACGTCCGATCGCCGGTCGGCGCGCCGGCAACCGGCACACGGCGACCGGGACAAGATGATGGCCAAGATCAGGGCGCTGCTGGCGAAGGCCGAAGGAACCGAGTACGCCGCCGAGGCAGAGGCCCTGACGGCCAAGGCCCAAGACCTGATGACCAGGCACGCGATCGACGAAGCGCTGCTGCACGCCCACGACGAGCAAGCCGTCGACGTGGTGACGCTGCGCATGCACCTCCAGGCCCCGTACGCCGCGGAGAAGATGACCCTGCTCACCCAGGTCGCGCACAGCAACCGCTGCAAGGCCATCTGGCTGGAGCAGTTGGCGATCGGCACGCTGGTCGGGACGCCGATCGACGTCGACCAGGTCGAGTTGTTGTTCACCTCGTTGCTGATTCAGGCCACCCGGGCGATGGCCGAGGCCGGAGCCGCCCGGCCGGGCTCGTACGACCGTTCGGCGAGTTTCCGCCGGTCGTTCCTGGTCTCGTACGCCGTCCGGATCGGCGAGCGACTCGAGCAAGCCGCCTCGGCGGCAACCGCCGACTACGGAAAGCAACTGGTGCCGGTGCTGAAACGTCAGGCGCACGCGGTCGAAACCGAGTTCGAGCGTCTGTTCCCGCACGTCTACGCCATGGACTCGAACCGTACATACAGCCAGCGCGGCTGGGAGGCCGGCCGATCGGCGGCCGACAAGGCCACCTTCGTCGCCGGAAGGCTGGCGCCAGGCTGAGCAGGAAGGTGTTGCCGGGACGCCACTCGACTGCATCGCCGATGACCGGGCGCCCGACACCGACCAGTGATGACCACCTCCCCGATCGAGGCCGGCCCGACACAATTCCAGGTGCCCGGGGTTGCGAGCCTAGGGAAGGCTGACTTAAGTTAGGCGAGGCTCACCTACGGAGCCGCGATCGAGGCTGCCCACCAGCAGCCCGAGTCGACCAGGGCCGAACGAGAAGTGACCGGATGCTTGCCAACTATCTGATCGGACTGCGGGAGGGCCTCGAGGCCGCTCTTGTGGTCAGCATTCTGGTGGCGTACCTGGTCAAGTCCGAGCGCCGGCATCTGCTGCCGAGGATCTGGCTCGGCGTGGGTGTCGCGGTGGCCATCTCGCTCGGCTTCGGGGCGGCACTCACGTTCGGGCCGAAGGGGCTGACGTTCGAGGCCCAGGAGCTGATCGGCGGTCTGCTGTCGATCATCGCGGTCGGCTTCGTCACCTGGATGATCTTCTGGATGGCGAGCGCCGCCAGAGGCATGTCGGGTGAACTGCGTTCGCAGGTCGACCGGGCCGCGGACGCCAAGCCCTGGTCGCTGATGGTGGTCGCGATGTTGGCCGTCGGACGCGAGGGACTGGAGACTGCGCTGTTCTTGTGGGCAGCGACCCGGGCGACCGGGACGACCGCCATTCCGCTGATCGCCGCGCTACTCGGGCTCATGACGGCCATCGCACTCGGCTACCTGTTCTACCGCGGGGCGATCAAGATCAACCTCACCAAGTTCTTCACCTGGACCGGCCTGTTCTTGATCATCGTGGCCGCCGGTGTGCTCGCGTACGGCGTGCACGATCTGCAGGAGGCGCGCTTCTTGCCCGGCCTGAACAACCTGGCCTTCGACGTGTCGAACGCGATCCCGCCGACGTCGTGGTACGGCACGCTGCTGAAGGGCATCTTCAACTTCTCCCCCGCCACCACCAAGCTCGAGCTCATCGTGTGGATCGCCTACGTCGTCCCCACCGTCATCTTGTTCTTGCGTCGCATCCGCCGACGCAGCAGCGCCTCGGCACCGGCCCCCGCGGCGCCGAAGGCCACCGTCACCTCCGGAGGAAAGTGATATGACCGCCAACTACAGGATTCTCGGAGCGTTGTCCGGCGCCCTGCTGACGCTGCCGCTCCTGGCCGCGTGCACCGACAACGTCCAGACGCAGAGCAGCAGCAACGAGAGTGGGCCGTCCGGTCGCGCCCTGACGGTACAGGCCACCGACGACGCCTGCACGGTTTCGGCACCCGCCGCTCCGTCGGGCAACCTCACCTTCTCGGTGACGAACGGCGGCTCGAAGGTGACCGAGTTCTACCTGCTGGGCGCCGACGGTCTCCGGATCGTCGGCGAGGTCGAGAACATCGGACCCGGCCTCTCTCGCGATCTGGTGGTGACCGCAGCCCCCGGCTCCTACTACACGGCCTGCAAGCCCGGCATGGTCGGCGACGGCATTCGCGGCGTCTTCGCGGTCAGCGACTCCGGGGAGGACCTGATTCCGAAGGGCGACGACAAGGCCCTGGTCGACGAGGCCAACAAGAACTACCAGGCCTACGTCAAGGACCAGACCGAGCAACTGGTGACCAGGACGAAGGAGTTCGCCGCCCTGTACACCGGCAAGCAGGACGACGAGGCGCGGGCGCTCTATCCGGTGGCCCGGGTGCACTGGGAGCGGATCGAGACCGTCGCCGAGTCCTTCGGCGACCTGGATCCGAAGATGGACGCTCGCGAGGCCGACCTCGAGCCCGACCAGAAGTGGACCGGCTGGCACAAGATCGAGAAGGACCTGTGGCCGGAACGGGCCGAGGACTACAAGCCGCTCACCGACGCCGAACGCAAGGCTTTCGCCGACGACCTGGTCACCAACACCGACACCCTCTACACGCGGGTCCGGACCCTCAGCTACACCGCCGATCAGATCGCCAACGGCTCCAAGGGCCTGCTGGACGAGGTCGCCACCGGCAAGGTGACCGGCGAGGAGGAGTACTGGTCGCGGACCGACTTGTGGGACTTCCAGGCCAACGTCGACGGGGCCAGGGTCGGCTTCGACGGCCTCCGTCCGCTGCTGGAGAAGCGGGGCGAGACCGAGCTGGACACCCAGATCGACACCCGGTTCGTCGCACTGCAGAAACTGCTCGACGCTCAGAAAGAAGGTGAGGGTTTCGTGCTGTACAACGAACTCACCCCCGCCGAGGTCAAGGCGCTGTCGAACGCGGTCAACGCCCTGTCCGAACCGCTGTCGAAGCTCACCGCCGCTGTGGTGTGAGATGGGGGAAGAACCAGAGCACGAATCACGAGTCTCCCGAAGGGGCCTGATCGGCGCCGCGGGGGCGGGCGCGCTCGGTGTTGGTCTCGGTGTCGGAGCGACCGTCCTGGCGACGCAGAACAGCGGTTCCGGAGGACCGGCGGCCGAGGCGCCGAGTGGCAACCGCACCTACCCGTTCTACGGGGAACGGCAGGCGGGCATCGTGACGCCGATGCAGGACCGGCTGCACTTTGCCTCCTTTGACGTCACCGCGGCCACGCGCGCGGAACTCGTCGGTCTGCTGAAGGACTGGACGACGGCCGCCGCCCGGATGACCGCCGCCGAGCCGGCGGGTGACTTCGGACCGACCTCAGGACCGTACGATGCGCCGCCGGACGACACCGGCGAGGCCATCGGACTGCCCGCCGCGGGACTGACCATCACCTTCGGGTTCGGTCCTGGCTTGTTCCGCGACCAGGGCAAGGACCGGTTCGGAATCGCCGCGCAGCAGCCCGCCGCGCTCCGGCGTCTGCCCCACTTCCCCGCCGACAATCTCGACCCGGCGCGGTCCGACGGTGACCTGTGCGTCCAGGCCTGCGCCGACGATCCGCAGGTCGCCGTACACGCCGTACGGAATCTGGCCCGGATCGCGTTCGGCCGGGCGGCCCTGCGCTGGTCCCAGCTCGGTTTCGGCCGGACGTCCACCACGTCGACGAGTCAGACGACGCCGCGGAATCTCTTCGGCTTCAAGGACGGCAGCCACAACATCAAGGCCGAGCAGCCCGAGGACCTGGACTCCCACGTGTGGGTGAAACCAGGCGCCGATCCCCGGGCGGACTGGCTGGCGGGCGGTTCGTACCTCGTGGCCCGCCGAATCAATATGACCATCGAGACCTGGGACCGGCAGTCGCTACGGGAGCAGGAGCGGGTCATCGGCCGGACGAAGGCCGAGGGTGCTCCGCTGTCGGGCGGCGGTGAGATGGATCAGCCGAACTTCGCGCTCACCGGCCGGGCCGACGAGCCGCTGATCGCCACCGACGCGCATCTGGCGTTGGTGCACCCCACCGCCAACGGGGGTGCGCGCATGCTGCGCCGGGGGTACAACTTCGTCGATGGCAGCAACGGGCTCGGCCGCATCGACGCCGGGTTGTTCTTCCTCGCCTTCGTCGTGGACCCGCGGACACACTTCATCCCGATGCAGACCCGGCTCGGGGTCGGCGATGCGATGAGTGAATACCTCCAGCACACCGGCTCGGCCCTCTTCGCCGTCCCGCCGGGCGCGCGCGAGGGCGAGTACGTGGGGCAGCCCCTCTTCGGCTGATCAGTCCCGCGTACGAGCCTCCGAGCGTGACGGCGACTTCTCCACGAGGGTCGGTACCGGTCGTTTGGGCTCGATGCCCCACCCTTGCCGGATGCCGCGCAATCCGTTCGCCAGGAAGGGTCCGAAGTGGTGCAGGGCCCAGTCGACATCGCCGCTCAGCCGCTGTCGTGGGCGCGGCCGGACGAATTCATCGGGTAGCGGATCGGTCCAGCTGAGGTCTGCGCCGGGGATCCCGAGACGCCAGGCCAGGGCCGCCGCCACCCGCTCGTGACCGAGGCTGTTGCCGTGCAGGCGGTCGTCGTACCAGAGGCGGGGATCCTCGGCGATCGGGTACCGCTGGAAATCCACCATCAGGACGCCGTGCCGCTCGGCCTCGGCCCGGATCATGTCGTTGAGCCGGAAGGCGCGAGGACGCAGTCGCGCGCCGAGCGGATTGATCCCGGTCGGATCCGGCATGGTGAAGGTCATGACGGTGATGCCCCGCTCCCGCGCGGCCCCGAACATGCCCCCGAGGTCCGCGGACCACTGATCCCACTCGCAGCGAACGGCGGCGATGATGTCGTTCGCGCCCGCGAAGATGGTGAGCAGATCCGGCTCCATGGCCAGCGCTTCGTCGAACTGGCTGTGCCGGATCTCGGCGATGTGCAGCCCGCGGATCGCAAGATTGGCGTAGTCCAGCGGCTCGGGCTGCGCGTCGGCGATGATCTGAGCGAGCCGGTCCGCCCAGCCGCGGTAACCGCCGTTGCCGTCCGGGTCGACGAGCCCCTCGGTGGAAGAGTCCCCGATCGCCACGAAGCGCCGGAAATTCGTCATGTCTCAGCCTTTACCCAAACCCGGCCAACTGCCCCTCCCCCATAGGTATCTGTTAACAGATTGCGGGTTATTGGTCGAGGGGAGCGCTCCCATCCGGAAACTGTCAACAGTTGCCGGAGGGTGGAGTGGAGGGCCGCCGCCCGAGATCTGCCCGGTGCGGACTCATCCGTACGGGCGGTCGGCACCGAATAGGATCGAGACGAGAAAGGGATGGTCGATGTCGATGGGCGCCCGCGATGAGCCGTTCGCCGCCTTCGTCACCGCCTACCGGGCCCGGCTGCTCGGCAGCGCCCTCCTCATTCATCTGGATCCGGAGCGGGCCGAGGCACTCACCGATGCCGTGCTCGCCCACGTGTACGCCTCGTGGTCGCGGCTCGACGATTCGTACCTGTACGCGATCCGGGCGGTCGTGAATCCCGCGTCCGTGGACGTACGCCTACGGGGTCACGCCGTGGAGAATTTCGAGCTGGTGGACGTCGATGCTCCACCGACCCGTGCCGGAGGCGACATCCTCGCCGAGCTGGCTGCGCTCTCCGAGGACGAACGCCGGATCCTCGTCCTGGCCTCCTACACCCGGCTCCCGCTGGTCGACATCGCCGCCCTGCTCGACCGCGACGTAGCCGAGGTGATCGCCCAACTGCGCGCCGCGACGGACCGCCTACAGGCCATGCCGCGTACACACGGACGGCGGCACCTCACCGCCGAACTCGCGACCGCCGCGACGCTCCCTGAGATCGAGACTCCGGCCGATGCCCCCCGAGCCGGTCGCATGCTCCTCCGCCACCGCCGGCTCAAGGTCCTCGCGGTGGCCGCCGCCCTTCTCGTCGTGGCCGGACTGGGTATCCGGCAGATCGTTCCGTTGCTCACGCCGGTCGCCTCCAGCGCGCCCTCGGTCGCCTCGAGTCCGTCACCTGCGCCGCCGTGCGACACCAAGGACGCGCGCTGCCGTGCCGAGATCGTCACGGCCTGGCGGAGCGAAATGGCGGACGTGATCAGCTCCTACCTCGATCCCGGTGGGGACTACTTCACCGGCTACAGCTACTCCTACAACGAGGACTACCAGGGCGCGGGCTTCTGGAGCGGCGGCGGAGGGGCGCTCGGGCTCGATCTGTACCGGACGAGGGGCGGTGCGACGGAGATCTACCTGCAGATCGCGACCAGCCGCCAGTACGCCATCCGCTGCGGTCAGATCACCAAGCGTGAGTGCCACACCCTGCGCTTCATGGACGGCAATCGCTTCACCATGACCGACCCCGGCACACTGACTCAGGGACTCGAAGTGCGACATCGCCCGAACGAAACAGACGTGATCACCATCGTGGCCCGCAACACCAGCAGGGCCAGCCGCGAGCTTCCCGTCACCCGAGCCGATCTGGTCACTCTCATCGCCGACAAACGCCTGCGACTGCCCCCGCGCTGATCGGCGAGACGCGACCTGGTCAACCGTCCATCCCGGCCGCGGGGACGATTCTTCCGTCGCTCTCCCCGGGTGAACTCGGCCGACCCGGGCGCAGCCGATACAGCACCTCGCCGGCGTGCGGCTCGACGAAGGTGTCGGGATCGGCCTCGTACGCCGGAACGTCCACCTCGGCGGGGTCGAGGTACTCGAGATTGACCGAGCGGACCACCGCCTCGGGTATCCCGGTGGCCAGCGTCACCGTCACCCGGTTCTTCTCTCCCTCCTCGGCGTCCCAGGTGCCCTGGCCGCGGAGGTGGGTGGAGTGCGCCAGGTCCCCCCACGGCTGATCACGGAAGTGCTCCCACTGGCCGAGGAAGTAGTCGCGGTTGTGGTAGCCGATCTCGGCCATCTGCGGGTGCATGACCGAGATCGAGGTGATGTGCGGGGCGTAAATGATCACCTCACCGCCGTCGGCGACGATCGGCTCCAGCTTGTAGAAACCCTTGGCCGCGGTCCAGATGTCCTCGTACTTCGTCGGCATGATCGACAACACCCGCTTGACGGGGTGGTCGAGGTACGTGACGTGGGTGTCGGCCGAGACGGCCGCGCAGGCGGCCCACGCGTCCTCGGGCGTCCCGAACGCCGCAGCATGCAGGGTGTCGCTGCCGGACGCCACCACCAGGCACAGCGCCAGCCGTCGAGCCGGGATCAGCGTCGATGCCTCGTTGATCAACGCACGAACCGGGGTGACGCCCCGCGTACCGATCATCTCCGCGCTGGTGATCAAGGCCCCGACCCAGTGGGACAGATCGATCAACTCCTGGCCGGACACCCCGGGAAAGAAGTACTTGTTGCCGCCCGAGAATCCCACCACCTCGTGCGGGAACACCGGCCCGACCACGATGGCGACGTCGGCTTCGGCCACGTGCCGGTTGATCCGGACGTCCACCGAGACGTCGGTCATCAGTCCGCCGGTCAGTTCGGTCAGCCGGTCGGACCCGATACTCCCCAGGTGCGTGAAGGTCTCCGGCAGCCAGGACTCGTGGTTGAGGATCCGCCACCCGGGGTAGGTCGCCTCGGGCTCGCCGGGATCGTAGCCGAGGTGGCGGCCCAGATGATCATCACTCATGCCCTGGTGCGTACCGAGGGCAATCACCACCGTGACCTCCGACGCGCGACCGGCGAGAGCATCGCGCGCCGCTCCGAGAAGCAGCGGCAGCGGACACGTCCGGGTGCCGTCCGGCACCACCAGACAGACGCGCTGACCGTCCAGATCGGCGCTCGCCAGCGCCTCCGTCACGAAGTCCCTCACCTGCTCGGAGCTGAGGTGCTCCCCCACCCCGCCGATCGTCGAGGCCCGGCCGGGGTCCCCCGGATCCGTCCCGTAGCTGGTCGGTCGCTCGACATCAATCGCCATGCCCTCACGATGACGCACGCGCTCCGCACCAGACAACCCGACCGACCGCTCCGGATCGCCTGACGGGGCGGGGCTAGCCTCGGATGAAGGCGTTCGAAAGGACTACGACATGACGAAGATCGGCGTGCAGGCGATGATGCTCAAGACACAGTTCGCCGAGGACGGAGCCTTCGCGACACTGAAACGGCTCAGCGAGGTGGGCTTCCATGCCGTCGAGCTCTCGCAGATCTCCATGGCGAAGGACGACGTCGCCGAGATAGATCGGGCGCGATCCGAGTTCGGCATGGAGATCGCCGCCCTCTCGGCCACTCTGGAGACACCGGAGGGCATGCCCGGTGACTCCCTCGCGAACGACTTCGACAAGATCGTTGAGGACTGCCGGCTCCTGGACACGACCATCGTCCGGATCGGCATGATGCCTTTCTGGGCCATGGCCTCACATCAGGCTCTCCTGGAGTTCTGCACGAAGTGCGAGGAGATGGCCGCGCGCCTCGCCGAGCTCGAGATCCGCCTCTGTTACCACAACCACCACGTCGAGTTCGCCAGGTACGGCGGTCAGTACATCCTCGACATCATCCGGGCGAAGGCGCCGTCGATGCGCTTCGAGCTCGACGTCCACTGGATTCACCGCGGCGGCAAGGATCCGGTCCTGATCTTGCAGGACTACGCGGAACTGGTCGATCTGGTGCACCTCAAGGACTACCGCATCGGGCCGCTCGGCGAGGATGCGTTCGCGGCGCTCAAGGCGGGCGACGTGCAGGGCTTCATGACCGCCTTCACCGGCGTCGTCCAGTTCGCCGAGGTCGGCGAGGGCAACCTGGACTTCACGGCGATCATCGACCAGAGCCTCACCGGCGGGGCGAAGTACCTCCTCATCGAACAGGACGACCAGTACGGCCGTGATCCGTTCGACTGCCTCATCACCTCCAGGGACAACCTCATCGCACTCGGCTACGAACACCTCCTCTGAGGCCGCGAAACCGAGCAACTGTCGGGAAAACGCGGCACGACCCGCCCCCACCCCCAAAAACCAGGCATCTGTTAACAGTTTCCGCAATTTGGGGCCGATGGGACCGCCCTGAATGCAATTTCCCGACAGTTAACTGAGGTCCGGGGTGAAGGAGCGGCGGCCCTATGTCCGCTCCGCGAACGCGCCTTCGGCGCGGATGCGGTTGTTGAGCTCGGTCAGGTACTCGTCCTCGTCGAAGTCGAGCGCGACCTCGCGGCCGGTCCAGCTTGAGAGGTGGATGGCGTTGGCCAGCCGGACACCGTTGATCCCGTCCGATCCCGGCGCGAGCAGCGGCGTCCCGTCGAGCACGTTGGCCGCGAAGTTCTCCAGCACGCCGGCGTGCTGGCCTCCCCAGGCCGACTCGAACTCGATGACCTCATCCGTGTAGAGGTCGGCAGTGTCGAGCTGACCCGTGAACAGTCTCTTGACGTCCTCGGCGTCCATGCCGTCACTGAGTTCCCGCTCCGGCTTGTGCAGCCGGCTGACGGTGGCGGTCTTGCTGTTCTCGACGACGATCTTGCCGCTGTCGCCGAGAATCTCGAACCGGTCGGTGCCGATGAGGTCATGGGTTGCCGTGATGAAGACGCCCGTGGCACCGTCGCCGTAATCCACGACCGCCGTCACCTCGTCTTCGACGGCGATGTTGCGACGGAAGCCGTAGGCGACCTTGGCGTACACAGACTCGGGAATGCCGCAGATCCACTGCCACAGGTCGAGCTGGTGCGGGGCCTGGTTGACCAGGACACCGCCTCCCTCGCCACCCCACGTCGCGCGCCAGGCGCTCTGGTCGTAGTAGCCCTGCGGGCGCCACCAGGTGGTGATGATCCAGCTCGTTCGCCTGATCTTGCCAATCTCGTCGTTGTCGACGATCTCCTTGATCCTGCGGTACAGCGGGTTGTTGCGCTGGTTGAACATGATGCCGAAGGTCAGCTCCGGTTTGGTGGCCGCGAAGGCGGTGAGCTCCTTGACCTGTTTGGTGTACACCCCGGCCGGCTTCTCGACGAGCGCGTGAACGTCTCGTTCGAGGGCTTGGATGCCCATCTCCGGGTGCAGGTAGTGCGGGACGCAGGTGACGACGGCGTCCACGTCGCCGCTCTCCAGCAGCGCGACGTAGTCGTCGTAGAACGGCACTCCGGGGTACGCGGACCCAGCCGCGTCGGCCTTCGCCGGGTCGATGTCGCAGATGGCACCGATCTCCATGTTGGGCACCATGCCCTTCGCGATGAACTGCGCGTACATCGAGCCTTGTGCGCCGAGTCCGACAATGCCGAGCCGCAGTTTCTTGGCCATCGCGTGTGCTCCTCGATTCATCGCTGAAAGCCTGGCCGTTTGGCCCGCTGACGATCAGCCGTCTCACTGATCGTTGAGTCCAACGTCGCAGAGTGTCGGGGTGAACGGCAAAGAGTTGCCACAAGTTGCAACGCACTGCGAGCTAGCTTGGCATGAGCCGCCGGCACCGGTCATCATCGCTCGAGGCTGCTGAGCCAGACACGTCGAGAGAAAGCAGGTCCACGTCATGTCGGTTTCGGGGTTCGTCTGGGTCTTGACCCTGACCGGCATCGCCGGGCTACTCCTCTTCGACTACTTCTTCCACGTCCGCAAGGCCCACACCCCCACGCTGAGGGAGGCCGCGGTCTGGTCGGCCGTCTACGTCGGGATCGCTCTCGCGTTCGGCGTCGGCGTGTGGGTTCTCGGCGGCAACCAAATGGGCGTCGAGTACTTCGCCGGCTACATCACCGAGAAGGCCCTGTCGGTCGACAACCTCTTCGTCTTCCTGATCATCATGACCAGCTTCGCGGTGCCTCGGGCGGACCAGCAGAAGGTCCTGCTCTTCGGCATTGTCTTCTCGCTGATCGCGCGTCTAGGCTTCATCTTCCTCGGCGCTACGTTGATCAACCAGTTCGCCTGGGTGTTCTACCTGTTCGGGCTGATCCTCCTCTTCACTGCGGGCCACATGCTGAAGCCGGACGGCGAGGACGCCCACTCGGGCGACAACATCATGATC
Organism: uncultured Actinomycetota bacterium; assembly: GCA_963789345.1. Lineage (GTDB taxonomy): Bacteria > Actinomycetota > Actinomycetes > Propionibacteriales > Propionibacteriaceae > Microlunatus. Next base: position 61,601 of record CAWBKR010000013.1, read on the forward strand.
CGGGTGGCCCGGAAACTGTTCCGCACCTCTGAGAACTACGACGGCGACAAGCTCTTCACCATCGAAGACGGCAAGCGTGTCATGACGCCGATGCTCTTGGTCATGGCGGCCATCGCGGGTACCGATGTCCTCTTCGCCCTCGACTCCATTCCGGCCATCTTCGGCCTGACCGAGAACGTGTTCATCGTCTTCACGGCCACTGCCTTCTCCCTGCTGGGTCTGCGCCAGCTGTTCTTCCTCATCGATGGTCTGTTGGACCGCCTCATCTACCTCAGCTTCGGACTCGCCGCCATCCTCGCGTTCATCGGCGTGAAGCTGATCCTGCACGCGCTGCACGAGAACAACGTGCCCTTCATCAACGGCGGCGAGCCGGTCCCGGTAGTCGAGATCAGCACCGGACTTTCCCTCTCGGTCATCGTCGGCGTACTGATCATCACCGTCGTGGCTTCCCTGGCCAGCCCCGCGGGCCGGGCTCAAAACGCAGTCTCGAACGCCCGGCGGCACGCCACCCAGTACCTCGACCTCAGCTACGAGGCCGACCAGGGTCTGCGGGAGAAGACCTTTTTGGCCATGGTCGCCGAGGAGGAGCAGATCAAGAAGTTGCCGGAGAAGTACCGCAAGCGGATCCGCGAAGAGCACGAGCTGCTGGAGCTGATGCGCCGCGCCCACGACGTCGCGCAGGAACGGGTCGCGCACGGGCACGGATCACCGACCGCACGCGCCGCGGTCGAAAGGAGTCAGCGATCGGATTCGGGCCGCCGACTTTCGTGATCTCAGGCGTTGGAGTTGTCGGTCGGCACACTCACGGGGAACTCGGCCGCCGGTTCGCTTCCGTCGGCGGCGCCCGGGCACTGGAGATCGAGCGTGTACGCGGTCATGGAGAGCGAACCATAGGTGTAGCCGTCGACCAGGACGTCGGCCCCGCTGCCGGCGGCTCCCGCCACCCCGGCGAGATACAGCAGGGGGATGAAGTGGTCCGGTGTCGGCACGGCGTCGCCGAAGTCACGATGCCGGTCGACCGAGGGAACGCTGCCGGGATCCTCCCGCATGGCCTCACGTACCTGGTCGTTGAACCGCTGGGCCCAGCCGAAGCCCCGGTCAGGCAGGGATCGGTTCATGCCGCGCAGGTTGTGGACGACGTTGCCACTCCCGATGATCAACACCCCTCGCTCCCGCAACGGCGCCAGTTTGGCGCCGAGTTCGAGGTGGTAGTCGAAGTCCCGATCGGCGTTGATACTCAGTTGCACGACGGGGATGTCGGCCTCCGGGAAGGCGTGCAGCAGCACGGACCAGGTGCCGTGGTCGATACCCCAGCTGTCTACATCGGCCCCGACCCACGTGGGCTTGACGACCTCGCTCACCTCCTCGGCGAACCCGGGGAGCCCGGGCGCGGGGTAGTTGACGTCGAACAGAGGCTGCGGGAACCCATAGAAGTCGTGAATGGTGCGCGGCTTGGCCATCGCCGTGACCGCCGTCGCGTTGATGTACCAGTGCGCGGACACGACGAGGATGGCGCGGGGTCTCGGTGTCGCAGCGCCGAACGCGCGCCAAGCCTGGGTGTACCGGTTCTGCTCCAGCGCGTTCATCGGGTTTCCGTGACCGAGGAACGCCGCCGGCATAAGTTGGCCCGTAGTCTCGCTCACGCCGCGAACGCTACTCGTACACGGGCAACCCTGGATCAGGGCGGGTTCGGCGCCCGACTTCGGTAGGTGTGGCCGGTAGGAGTGGTGGTGATCGTCGTGTGCGGGTCGTGGTCGAGGAGGGTGATCGACCAGCCCGGCGTCTCGCGCACGAGTTGCCACGTTCGCAGACGCCCCGGCCGTTCAGCACCGTCGATCGGCCGCCGTCGGTGTAGCGGACGATGTGATCCAGGTGCCGGATGGGGGCGGTGCAGTACGGATCCCGGCACCACTGATCCCGGAACTTGCCCCACCGGGTCAGCAGGAACGCGGTGCTCAGGCTGAAAGCGAGATTGAAGGCGAAGTCGCCGCGCCGTAGCCCGCCACCGTCTTGAACGGTAGCTTCTCGAGCGACTTGAGCTTCGGGAGTCGAGAGCGGCAGAGGACATGTCGTACTCCTGATCTCGGGCTGGAGATGGCCGATCGGTTGGATTGTCGGGGATTCAGCTCCCCCGGGAAAGGGCGCGGCTACCGCGCCGCCACCTCGACCTGACGGCTCCGCTGCTCCTGCAGTGCGACGTCACGCGGGTAGACCCGGTAGAACAAGAACCAGAACGCGGCGTTGACCAGGTAGGGCAGGACCACCACGTACAGGAAGGTCTGGCCGAGTCCGAGGACGTTGGCGAGCTGACCCATCAGCAAGGACAGCACCGCCGTCAGGCCCCCCTGGATCAGCGAGAACAGCAGCGCGAACGCAGTGGCGCTGAGCTGCCGCGGCACCACGGTGGAGACCATCGGCAGCACACACCCGGAGAAGCCGATGGAGAACACCAGGCCCATGAGGAAGGTCAACCCGTACTGGGCGCCCTTGCTGCCGAAGTCGATCTGGGTGGTCACGAAGACGACCGCCGCGAAGGCGACCAGGTAGATCTGCATCAAGATGATGCGGCCTTTGGCTCCGAACCGCCGGGCGAACAGATCACCGAGGAAGCCGCCGAGGAACGCCGACAGCATGGCGCCGACCGAGAACACGGCCATCACGTAGGTGCCTTCGACCACGGTGAAGCCACGGGCGTCGACCACGAAGGTGGCGTAGAACGCCAGCAGGATGAGGCTGGTGACCATCGGCAGCATCAGCGCCAGCAAGGTCACGGTGGGAATCTTGAAGAGGCGGCCGGCGTCGGAGAGCTTGAAGACACCGGACTCGGGGTCGTTCACCACCGACACGGTCTTCTGCGCCGGCTTCGGCACCAGCAGCAGGATCAGCACGCCGGAGAGAACGGAGATCCCGCCCATCACCCACATGGCCCAGCGCCAGCCGTCGGGATTGTTGCCGAACTGACCGATCAGCGGGCCGATGACGATCCCCAGCCCGGAGCCGATGCCACGAACCATCCCGTACGCCTTGCCGCGCTCGGAGCTGCGGAACAGATCCGGCAGCAGCCCGTTGATGATCGGCTCCGAGGCCACCGTGCCGATCACGCTGATGATGTACAGCGCCAGCAGCGCCGAGTAGCTGGTGGCGAACCCACTGGCGACGGTGAACAGGCCCCAGACGCCGGTGACCACGAAGAGCACCTTCTTGCGCCCGAAGCGGTCCGCCGCCATCGCCCAGAGCGGGCCGAAGATCATCCGCGCGAACTTGCTCAGCGAGCTGAGCAGACCTAGCGCGCCGTAGTCGAGGCCGAACGCGTTGCGGATCAGCGGAAAGAAGCTGTTGATCAGTCCGCCCTCGGAATTGTCGACGGCCTGGGAGAAGCCCAGAGCTCCGACGGCTCCGGCCCGTCCCTTCGGTCTGGGCGACGTTGCGTTCGGTACTGGGGCCGGTACGTCGTGCTGCAGTGTGCTCATGGTGGGCTCCTCGGCGAGTCGTTGAATCGTGAAATAATCGTCGCCGTCGGCCTGCACCGAGCGCCAACACTTGCCGGTTGTTGCCAGCGCCACGAGTTCAGCCACATCCTTGGACTCAATGACGAATCGTGAGCCGAACCCGGTCGAGCAGTGGTGCAGCGGACGAGTCGCGACGACAACCTCCGAGCACCCGGTCGTCGAGATCCTCGCCGCCCGTGACGTCCCCCTCGGGGGGCCACGGGCGATGACCGTCCGCCGGACACTGCCGCAGCGGCGGCGGTCCCTCATCGGCGCATGGTGCTTCGCCGACCACTACGGTCCGGACGATGTCTCGCTGACCGGCGGAATGGACGTCCCGCCCCATCCGCACACCGGTCTCCAGACCGTCAGCTGGCTGTTCACGGGAGAGATCGAGCACCGCGACAGCTTCGGCGTGCACGCCACGGTCCGGCCGGGCGAGGTCAACCTGATGACGGGCGGGCACGGTATCTGTCACTCCGAGGTGTCGACCCCCGCGACCAGCGTCCTGCACGGAGTGCAGCTGTGGATCGCCCTGCCGGATGAGCATCGCGATGTGCCGCGCAACTTCGAGCACCACGTGCCGGAACCTGTCGGACTCGACGGCGCCGTGGCGCGAGTCTTCGTCGGCCGCCTCGCCGGGAACAGCTCACCCGTGGCCACTTTTTCGCCGCTGCTCGGCGCGGAGATCGTCGTCGAGGCCGGCGCAACCACGAAGCTCCGGGTGGACCCGACCTTCGAGCACGGCGTCCTCGTCGATCAGGGCGTCGTATCCGTGGGGAACACGTGGCTGCGGAGCGGCGAGCTCGGCTACGTGGGGACGGGACCGTCGACCCTGACCTTGACGAACTCCAATGCGGGCCCGGCGCAACTGATCCTCCTCGGCGGTGAGCCGTTCGGTGAGGAGATCCTCATGTGGTGGAACTTCGTCGGCCGCACCCACGACGAGATCGTCGCCTACCGCGAGGCGTGGGAGGCCCCTCAACTCGACGAATCCGACCAGTTCGGCCGAGTGAAGGGTTACGCCGGTGCGGTGCAGCGGCTCCCGGCACCCGTACTGCCCAACGTCACCATCAAGCCGCGACGCAATCCCTGACGTTCGGATTCGTCGACCAGTTGGTCGCCGAGGGCCGTCTCGGCGAGGATGAGGTCCGTCGAGTCCATCCACGGAAGGCGTTCAAGCTATGACCATCCCGAGGCTGAGCCGCTCCCTCCCCGACACTCCGAGCGCACCACCGGTCCGGATGGTCCACCTCGGTCTGGGCAACTTCCACCGCGCCCACCAGGCTTGGTACACCGCCCGGGCGAGTGACGCAGCCGAGTGGGGCATCGCCGCCTTCACCGGCCGGCGGGCCGACGCAGCCGAGGCGCTGGCACCCCAGGACGGTCTCTACACGCTGATCACCCGCCAGGTCGACGGCGACGAGTTCGAGGTGATCGGGTCCGTTGCGGCGGTGCACGCGTCGACCGAGCACCAGACCTACCTCGACTACCTCGCTCGTCCCGAGGTAACCATGATCACCATCACGGTCACCGAGGCCGCCTACCTCCGAGGGGCGGACGGGCACGTAGACGCCGACTCCGTACGATCCGACGTCGAGGCCCTGACCGAGGACGTGACCGCGCCGGTGGTGACGCTGCCCGCCAAACTGGTCGCCGGACTTCTCGCCCGGCGGAGCAGCGGCGCCGGACCGATCACGATCCTGTCGTGCGACAACCTGCCGGAGAACGGCGCCGTCACCTCCGACGTCGTCCGGGGCTTGACCGAGCTCGTCGATCCGGACCTGCTCGGTTGGATCGAGGACAACGTCGACTTCGCCACCTCCATGGTGGACCGGATCACTCCCGTCACCACCGAGGCCGACCGCGACGCCGTGACCTCGGCGCAGGGGTACGTCGACGCCTCGCCGGTGCCCACCGAACCGTTCAGCGAATGGGTCATCGCGGGCCGGTTCCCGGCGGGGCGGCCGGCCTGGGAGGACGCCGGAGTGCGGGTCGTCGACGACGTGACGCCGTACGAGCAGCGCAAGCTGTGGCTGCTCAACGGCTCCCACTCGATGCTCGCCTACGCCGGCAGCGTCCGCGGCCACGAGACCATCGACGCCGCCATCGCCGACCCCGCCTGCCGGGGTTGGGTGGAGACGTTCTGGGACGAAGCCTGCCGGAATCTGACGCTGCCCGGCGACGAACTGGCCGCCTACCGGAGCGCGCTGCTCGAGCGGTTCTCCAACCCGCGGATGCGCGACGTGCTGAGCCGGATTGCAGCCGACGGCTCGGCCAAGCTCGTCGTGCGCACGGTGCCGACCATCGTGGCCGAGCGCGCGGCCGGTCGCGTCCCGGTGGGCGCCGCCACGACCGTCGCCGCCTGGGTGCTGCACCTGCGCGGTGCCGGAGCTCCGATCAAGGACGTGAACGCCGATGCGGCCAAGAACGCGGCCTCCGGCGAGGACCTCGAAGCCGCCGTTCGGAGGGTCCTCGACTATCTGAGTTCCGGGCTCGGCGCCGACGATGAGCTGGTTGACGCCGTCACCCACCAGGCCAACCAGATCCTGGCCTGACCCCTCGGCGCACCCTTTCGTCGCCAGATGCACCCTCACATGGGGGTGCAACTAGCGACGAAAGGGTGCGCCTGAAGGGGGGACGGGCTCACGTACGGGCGGCCAGCGCCTGCTGAGCCCACTCGAACGAGATCCGGTAGGACTCGTACCGGGAGGCGACGCTGGGATGGTCGACCTCGATCATGAAGTCCCCGTCGTAGTCGTCCGGGAACGCGTCGAAGACGGCGTCGAAGTCGATCACCCCGAGGCCCGGCTCGGCCCACAACCGTTGCGTCGCCATGAGTTCGGGAAGGCTGCCGGCAGGTTCGTCGACGTCGAGATGATCAGCGAAGATGTCCTTGATGTGGATTCCGCCGACCCGGTCGGCGTAGCGTTTGATGATCACCGCCGGATCGATCCCGGCCCAGCGCAAGTGTCCCGTGTCCGGACCGAACCCGATGACGCTCGGGCCGAGTTCGTCGAGCAGCCGGGTGATCTCGTACTCGGTCTCGAAGACTCCGCCGGTCTGCGGGTGATGCAGCGGCCGTAGTCCCTCTCGGCGGAGCACCTCACAGACGATGCCGCAGTTCTCGATGGCCAAAGCCAGCCGATCCGGATCGAAGGCGGCCCCCACCGCCGGCCGTTCCCACCGCTCGGGGATGGACATCGACGACACCATGGTCCGGTCCATGCCCAGTGAGAGCTGGGTCTCCGCGAAGCGCTTCGCCCGCTCCATCTCCTCGACGATGTCGATGGTCTCGTCGAACGGGGAATTGAAGAGACTGATCGACGGCTCCAGGCCGTACCCCCCGATCCACGCCGCGTACTCCGCCGCCGTCATGTCGTCGGGCACGTCGGCCTTGACCGCGGGAAACCCGATGGCCGCGAGATCGGCGAACGCCTCGTCGAAGGTGGCCCGGGACTTGTCGAGCCGGCCGTCGCGGACCCAGTACGGAACGGGGTTGGCGGCGATCCTCCTCATCCGGGCATCCCGCTGTCGGCGTACAGCTGGTTGATGATCTTCAGGGTCTTGGCGGCCTCGTGCGGACCGATCCAGAACGGCTCGGGATCGGCAAGGTGGTCGTAGAAGTCCTTGATCAGCAGTTGGTGGGACACGCCCCAGTACGCGCGTCCACCGCTGGCGGCGACGCGCTCGGCGACCTGCTCGACCCGACCATCGGCGAAGTTGATCGTCAGATCGCCCCGGATGAACAACGTCGCCTCCTCCGTGACGATCTCCAGCGTGACGGGCGAGTCGACGACGTTGGCGTTGGTGGCGAACATGACGCTCCGAGCCCCCGACGCGTGTTCGAGCACCATCTCGGCGGTGTCCTCGACCTCGACTCGGCCGTCCAGCCGACGCCGGTCGACGCGCCCGTCGACGCGATCGACGTCGCCGAGGAACCACTGGAGCAGGTCCAGGGTGTGGATGGCTTGGTTGATCATGACGCCACCACCGCTGGTCGGCCACCTACCGCGCCAGGGGCGGGCCTGGTAGTACGCAGCCGGCCGGTGCCACAGTACGATGCCGGATCCACCGAGCACCGCGCCGAGGCGCCCGGAGTCGAGCAGTTCCCGGACGGCCATCGCCGTGGCGTTGTAGCGGTTCTGGAAGCAGATCCCGATCTTGCTGCCGGACGTCTCGGCCGCCTGGATGATCCGGTCCCCCTCGGCGACGGTGTGCGCCAGGGGTTTCTCCTGGACCACGGCGACTCCTGCCTCCAGGCACGCGACGGTCACGTCCGCGTGTTGATCATGGGGCGTGCACACGTGCACGACGTCCGGCTCGACCGTCGCCAGGAGTTGCTGGTGATCGGCGAAGCCCGGGACGCCGTACCGCTCAGCAGCAGCACCCAGCGTTGCGGGATCGGCGTCCGCGACCGCTACCAACTCGGCACCGGGAATCGACGCGATCGCCTCGAAGTGGACGATCGAGATGTCCCCGCAGCCCACCACGGCTATCTTCGGCATCTGCCCACCTGATCATGTCGGCCCGCGTTCCGCCAACGGGTTGCCAGAAGTTGCCAGTGATCGAGGCCACGGGTTACCCGGCCCGGGGTCCGGTCGACTCGCGCACCACGAGCCGGGCCGGCAGGAGGACGGGCTCGGCGGTGGCCGCCTCGGCTCGACGATTGCGCAGGAGATGGGAGACGGCCGCCGAGCCCAGGCTCACCAGCGGCGAGGCGATGCTGGTGAGGTGAGGCTCGACGAGCGTGCCGTCGAGGATGTTGTCGAAACCGATGACGCTGACGTCCCTCGGCACCGACCGGCCGGCCGCCATGACGCCCTGCATGAACCCGATGGCCATCAGGTCGTTGTACGCGATCACGCCCGTACTCGGTCTGGCGGCCCACTGATCGGCGGCCTGCGACCCGCCGCGGATCGTCGGGAGGAAGGGACCGAGCCGCCGTACCTGGAGGTCCAGGTCCAGACCGGCCTCGCGCAGTCCCCGCCAGCGCATCCCGTCGGCCCACGACGCCTCCGGTCCCGCGAGGTAGCAGATCGAGGTGTGACCGAGACCGACCAGATGCTCGGTGGCTTTCTTGATGGCGTGCACGTTGTCGCTGATGACGGACGAGACCTCGGCCACCGTACGGTTCAGTAAGACGACCGGCGTGCGTTTGGCCACGTTGCGGATGGCCTGGTCACCCATGCGCGAGGCACTCAGGATGACCCCGTCCACCAGGGGCAGCAAGCGGTCGACCGCGTCGCGTTCGATCGGCTCGGACTCCTGGGTCTCGACCATCAGCATGGTGAACCCGCCGGCGTGGGCCGCGCGTTCGGCGCCCCGGATCATCCCGAAGAAGACCGGGTTGGCGATGTCGGCCACGATGATCGCCAGCATGCCGGTGCCTCGAGCCGACACCGGTCGTTCCATCTTCTGAGAGCGGTACCCCAGCTGTTCGGCGACCCGGCGTACGTGTTCGGCGGTCTTGAAGCTCACCCGGCCCGGCTTGGACAACGCGCGGGAGACGGTGGACGGCGCCACCCCGGCCACCCGGGCGACGTCGTAGATCGTCGGCTCAGCCGGTTCCGGCACGGTGGCGGCGTTGCGTGGGCTCGGTCATGGTGGCTCCTCCCCGAACGCTAACAACAACCGGCAACAAGTGGCCGTCGCGAGCCCTTGGATGGGTGAATGGAGTGTGCCCGAATGCGGGCCCCGATCACGCCCCGATCACCCACAAGGAGAATCAGATGTTGCGCCCTCAAGACAACCAGACTCGCGAAGTGAAGAACCTCGACGGCCTCTGGCAGTTCGCTCTCGACGGAGGGCGGGCCGGCCAGCAGGATCGCTGGTTCGCCGGTCCGTTGACCGCGACCCGGGAGATGGCCGTACCGGCCAGCTACAACGACATCGCTGCCGACGCTGCGGTTCGTGATCATGTGGGCCCGGTCTGGTACCAGCGGTCGGTCTGGGTGCCCCGCGGCTGGAGCGGGCGGCGGATCGTGCTGCACTTCGAGTCGGCCACCCACCGCGCCCGGGTGTGGGTCGACGACGTCGAGGTGGTCAGCCACGTCGGTGGCTACACGCCGTTCGAGGTCGACGTCACCGACCAGCTCACGCCGGGCGCGGAGGCGCGCATCACCGTCGAGGTCGACAACACCCTGACCTTCCAGTCGATCCCGCCCGGCGTGGTGGAGGACACCCCGCACGGGCCGCGGCAGCGCTACTGGCACGACTTCTTCAACTACTCAGGTCTGCACCGTTCGGTGTGGCTCTACGCCACCGATCCGGCCCACCTCACCGACGTCACGGTCACCACCGACCTCGACGGCGCCGACGGGTTGATCACCTACGTCGCCGCGGTCCGAGGGCGGTGACGACGCCGACGTCGAGGTCGTGCTGCGCGATGCCGACGGTGCCGAGGTGGCCCGGGGCGACGGCGCGACCGGCACCCTGACCGTGCCCGGCGTGCACAAGTGGGCGCCCGGCGACGGCTACCTCTACGACCTCGAGCTGCAGTTGATCTCCGACGGCGAGCTGCTCGACTCCTACCACCAGAGCGTGGGCGTCCGTACCGTACGGGTCGACGGTGCTCGCTTCTTGATCAACGACGAGCCGTTCTACTTCACGGGGTTCGGCAAGCACGAGGACATCCCGGTGATCGGCAAGGGCCACAACAACGCCTACCTGCTGCACGACTTCGAGCTGCTGCGCTGGATCGGCGCCAACTCGTTCCGGACCTCGCACTACCCGTACGCCGAGGACGTGCTGGACTACGCCGACCGGCAGGGCATCGTGCTGATCGACGAGACCGCCGCGGTCGGGACTGAACATGGGTCTGGGCGGCGGGATCTTCGGCGGCCAGGGCTACACCACGTTCTCCCCGGAGACCGCCAACGACGAGACGCAGGAGGTGCACGCCCAGGCCATCCGCGACCTGATCGCCCGGGACAAGAACCACCCGAGTGTGGTGCTGTGGAGCATCGCCAACGAACCGGAGTCGGAGACCGAGGCGGCCGAGAACTACTTCCGGCCCCTCTTCGAGGTGGCCCGCAAGGCCGATCCGACCCGCCCCGTCGGCTTCGTCAACGTGATGCTGGCGCCGTACGGGAAGTGCCGGGTCTCGCAGTTCGCCGACGTGTTGATGCTCAACCGCTACTACGGCTGGTACGTGCAGACCGGAGATCTCGACGCGGCCGAGGCGGCCTGGGAGGAAGAGCTGACCGGCTGGGCCAGCGAGAACAAGCCGATCATCATCACCGAGTACGGCGCGGACACCTACCCCGGTCTGCACTCGGTGGCGGCGAACAGCCCGTGGACCGAGGAGTACCAGGTCGAGTACCTGGACATGAACCATCGCGTGTTCGACCGGATCGACGCCGTGGTCGGCGAGCAGGTCTGGAACTTCGCCGACTTCACCACCACGTCCGGCGATCATGCGGGTCGGCGGCAACAAGAAGGGCGTCTTCACCCGGGACCGGCAGCCGAAGGCCGCCGCGCACGCGCTGCGCCGCCGGTGGCGCAAAGACCTCGGCTGAGCTCTCTGGACGCCCGCGCCCCTCGCCGACCCGTCAGATCTGCGGCGACACGCCGTCCAAAGCGCCGAAGATGTGACGGGTCGCGGATTAGGTCGGGTCGGAGGGGGCGGCGTCGTCCTTCTTGGCCTCGGCCCGCTTCGAGTCTTCGGGGGGCGCCGGTGTCGGCTTCATCTCGGCGCCGGAGTCCTTCTGGCGTTGTCGGGGCCCCTCTCCGCTGCTGAACAGGGCGTGCACCCAGCGGAGGTTGGGCCGGGAGTCGATGAAGAGGGCCCGCACCAGGAGCGTCATCGGGATGGCGAGGATCGCGCCCAGTCCACCCAGGATCCACGTCCACAACACCAGGGCGACGAAGGTCAGGGTGGTGTTCAACTGGACCGTGTCGCCGACGACCTTCGGCTGGATCAGGGTCTGCACCACCACGTTGATGATCGAGTAGCCGGCGACGATGACCACGGCCGCCTGCCAGTCCTGGGTGAGCAGCGCAATCAGCGCCGGCGGGATGAGCCCGATCAGGAAGCCGACGTTCGGGATGAAGTTGGTGACGAACGCCAGCAGGGCCCAGAGCCAGGCGTTGGGTACGTCGAGGATGAGCAGCAGAAGCCAGTCCAGGACGGCCACGATCGCCCCGAAGATGGCCGCGACCGCGAAGTAGCTCCGGGTGGACTTCCCGAAGTACTGAAGGGCCTCCGCCATGGCCGGCTGGAACCGTACGGCGACCCGGAGGCGACGGGAGAAGTTGGCGACGTCCAGAGCCATGAAGAACACCAGGGCGGCGAGGAAGGCAAGCGTCGAGGTCAGCGACGCGGTGGTCGACAGCAGGGACTGCGCCAGGCTGGCGATCCGTTCCGGCGACACCAGGTTCACCATCGCCCGGGTGTCGGTGGTCGCGACCCCGAACGACTGCAGGATTCCGCTGACCCAGCCCCAGAAGGCCACCAGCTGGTCCGAGTTCTGACTGACGGTGATGGCAAAACGGGCGATCGCGAGGTAGATGCAGAGACCGAGCACGAACAGCACGCCGTAGATGACCAGGATCATGCTCACGATGGAGATCGCCCGCGGGACGCGGTGACCTTCCATCCAAACGCCGAGCGGCCGGAAGCACACCATCAGGAAGAAGGCGAGCAGGATCGGCGCGACGATGGGCGCCGCGATCTTCAGGCCGGCCAACGCGACGACGACGCCGGCCAGCGTGAGCACCACGGTGCTCATCGGTGTACGGACAGTCTCCTCGCTCGGCTTCACGCGGAGGTACCCCTGCTGTTGGCCAACGCCCGTTCCGCCATCCGGCGGTGCACGCGCGGCGGACGGCCCAGGTGGCCACGCACCCGGATCCAGACGCGTTGCTGACCGGTGAGATCCATGTACTCCGTCATCAGGCTCATCCGCGGGAAGGTGTTGATCATCACCGGGTCGGGGGCCAGCCGGCCGATCAGGCGATCCCATCCGCTTTCGGCGTCAGCGACCTGTTCGCCGCGAGCCTGCTTCTCCAGTACGGCCACCCGTCGGCGGATGCGGGCGAAGGACGCCAGCGTGAGCGCGGTCGACAACACGGTGAGGACGACCAGGACGGTCAGCACGGCCTCTCCCACCGCGGGGCTGAACAGATTCACGAAGTCGTAGACGATCGGATCGATGAGATAGAGCACCAGCATCGACAGCAGGCCCCAGTAGATCGAGTACTCCAGGCACACCCGGCCGTGGAGGTTGAGCGGCTTGTCGCTGTAGTCCCAGAACACCGTTCCGAACAGCTTCTCCATGATGAAGCTGGCCACGTACTCGAGCACCGTGCCCACCACGATCCCCATCAAGAACATGACCACGGGTTGCTGGAAGTACGGGTACAGGAACAGGGTCAGCGCGACCCCGCCGATCCCGTAGATGGGGCTGAGCGGGATGTAGAGCAATCCGAGACGAGACTCGAGGACGCCCTCCTTCGAGAGGCAGAAGATCATCTCCACGAGCACGCCGAGGAAGGCGTAGACGAGGAAGAACCAGAGAATCAGGTAGATCGGAGCGCCGAGAATCGTCGCGGAGTAGAACGCGTCCATCGCCAACCCTTCCTGGTGTCGTCGGACGGTGGCAGCCTAATCGCGAGGGCGGTGGCTCCTCGTCCCGCGCGACACTAGCGGGCGACTCGGTCCGGGCCGGTCCGGTCCGCGACCCTCTGGAACACCGGAATCAGCAGGAGGAAGAACAGGGCGCTGTGCTCGATGAAGAACGAGAAGATCAGCGCCACCACGATGGCGGCGATCATCGTCAGGCCTCCGATCCGGTTCCGGCGGACGACGGCAGGGGGCAGGACGACCTCTTGCAGCTCAGGATGAGCATTGATGTAGCCGGCCAGGGCCACGGTCAGCACCGACGTCATCAACAGGTTGATCAGATAGAGACTGGCGTAGCCCTCCGCACCGTCCAGCACCGCGGTCGTGAAGGGCATCAGTACGACGGAGGCGAGCCACGTCGTGTTGAGCATGAGCAGAGCTGAGTCGTGGCTGAGCAGATTGCGGAAGATCCGGTGGTGGGCGAACCAGAACCGGGCGATGACCGCGAACGAGATGGCGAAGGCGAAGAACTCATTCCAGTGCGTGCGCACCAACGCGAGCGCGGACTGGCCCTCCTCGGGCTCCAGGTCGGCCAGGGGCAGCACCAGCAGCGTGATCGCGATGGCCACGACGGCGTCGCTGAACAAGATGAGCCGCTCGAGTCCCCGCTCCTCTGGCTTCGCCACGGGCACAAGTATTGGTCGAAGCGACCCGTGGCCCGATGAGCACCGCCGCACGACCGCCGAACTGCGACCCGCCCATGGTCGAGCGGGAACGCACTGCCAGAGTTGAGTCGCCGGCGTCGACGAGGACGCCGACCGGGACCGCGGCCCCGCCACGCAGGGAGGACCAGATGAGCGAGTCGAACACCGATCTCAGCGCCGGAGTAGACGGCGGCGGCGAGTCGTCGCACGATGCGGACGTCGACGCGGGTTTCGACGACGTCGAGGCTGCACGACCGGGGGGTGCGGCCGGCGAGACGGTGGAGGACTCCGCCGAGGCCGACAAGGATGCCGGCTACGACGATTCCGACGACTAGGTCCTGCGGGACGAGCGAGTCGCTCAGCGACCGACGTACTGCACGTGCGGGCGGGAGTCGGAAAGCGCCCACTCGCCGCTGACGCGCCCGGCGGTTTCCAGGAGCAGCGGGAGGTGCTGCTTCAGCAGGTACTCCGTTGAGGTCTCGGCGGCGTGCACGGTCACGTTCATGGCCGCCCGGACTCTGCCGCTCCCGTCCCGCACCGGAGCGGCGATCGAGCGAACGCCCGGAGCAAGTTCCTCGTCGGCCAGCGCCCAGCCCTGCGCTCGCACCCGTACGAGTTCGCGGCGGAACTCAGCGGCCGGCCGGCCCGGAGCCGTCGGCAGACCGGAACGGCTCGGTTGGGACAGCGTGTCGGCCAGGTCGGCCTCGGTCAGCGCGGCGAGCAGCACCTTGCCCTGGGAGGTGCGCTCCGCGGGGAAGCGCGTGCCGATCTCGACCCGCAGCGCGATGATCTTGGGCACCGACACGCGGGCCACGTAGACGATGTCGGAGCCGTCGAGCTGCGCCATCGACGACGATTCGCCGGTCCGGGCGACGAGGGCCTCGAGATGCGGACGGGCGATGTCCCACAGGCCCAGTGATGCGGCGTAGGCGACGCCGAGGCTCAGCACCTTCGGGGTCAGGGCGAAGGTGTTGGTGTCGCTCACCCGGACGTAGCCGAGCTCGGCGAGGGTCAGCAGGAGGCGGCGCGCGGTGGGACGGGCGAGATCGGCGGCCACCGCCACCTCGGTCAGCGTCATGGTCGGATGGTGGGCGTCGAAGCAGGCCAAGATGTCGAGTCCGCGGGCCAACGCCTCGACGAAGTCGGGTCCGCTGCCGCGCCCGGCCATCAGGTCGAGGTCGAGTCGCCGAAGATCGACTCCCGCGCCTCCCGGGTGGCGGCCGAGCGGTATTCGGTGTAGGTGTACGGGTTGTCCAGGATCTTGTCGTCGTCAGACGGCAGATCCGGATGCATGCCGGCCTCCCAGACCTCCTCGCCGATGGAGGAACGCAGGTAGTCGACGGTCGCCTCGACGGCACGGCGCGCCTTGGCCAGGTCGACGCCGACCAGCCTGTGGTCCTGCTTGACGATCCGACCGCCGATGACCACGGTGTGCACATCTGCCCGCTGCGCCTGGAAGGCCACGTGCCCGTACGGGTTCAGCAGCGGGAAGGAAACCGGCGAGTCGTCGTTCTTGATCAAGACCAGGTCGGCCTGCTTGCCGGGCTCGATGCTGCCGAGGTCATCCCGCTTCAGGACCTCGGCACCGCCCCGCGTCGCCCACTCGACCACGTGCTCGGCCCGCAGGTGCGACGACGTGACCGTCTCCCCGGCGACGTGGGCCTCGAGGTGCTCGCGGGCCCGGTCGGCACCCAGGGTCGCCCGCATCGCTGAGAACAGGTCCCCGCTCCACCAGACACTGGTGTCCATCGAGAGCGACACCGGTATCTCGTACCGTCGCACCTGCCAGGTGGGCGGGTATCCCTGCCCCGCACTCTGCTCCGACTCCGTCGCCACCGAGAGCGAGCCGCCGCTGGCCGCGATCCGCAGGTAGGAATCGCTGTCCAGCGTGGCCGCGTGGACGTACGTGGTTTCGGGGGTGGCGAAACCGTTCTCGTGCATCAGCCGGATCCCGTCGTCGTTGGTGGCCCCCCAGACGCCGGCGTGCGTGGTGACGGGCAACTCGAGTTCGCGGGCCACCTCGAAGGCGGCGCGCTCAGGGAAGGCGGGGTCGCCGGTGACGTCGAAGGCCAGCTGCACCCGGAGCTTGTCGTCGGCCTTGCTCTTGCGGTCCTCCAGGAACCGCCGGACCTCCGGCTGCGTGGTCCACTCCCACGGACCGGCCTGGATGTTGCCGTACGCGAGGACGAACCGCGCCGGCACCTCCTGCAGAGCCTCGACGGCCGCCTCGGCGTGCTCGACGGATTGCAGCCCGTGCGACCAGTCCAGGGTCGTCGTCACGCCGGCGTCGATCGCCTCGATCGCCCCCAGCAGGTTGCCGGCGTAGATGTCCTCCGGCCGGAACCGGCGACCATGCTCCAGGTAGTACCAGACGAAGTACTGCGTCAGCGTCCAGTCGGCGCCGTAGCCACGCATCGCCGTCTGCCAGAGGTGCCGGTGGGTGTCGATCATGCCCGGCATCACGATCCCGCCGGTCGCGTCGATCTCGCGCGTGCCGGGCGGCACGTCCAGCCCCGATCCCACGGCAGTGATCCGATCGCCGACCACCAAGACGTCGGCGTCCTTCAGCACCCGACGGCCCGCATCCATGGTGAGCACGGTTCCGTGGCGGAAGACCACCCCAGACTCGGCCTCTGCTCCAGCGTTTTCGGTCACGCACCCTCCTCGGCCTGAGGACGTCCGGACGTTCGTCCGTATCGCGGCAGCTGTTGCTTCTGTATCGCAACCTACAGCGGTCGTGCCGAAGTGTCCACGGTCACTTGACATGCCAATCTGGTCCCGGCCAGACTCGGGGTCAGTCCGGTTGTTTGTCCGTCAAACGGACAGATTCGAGGTGACGGTGACGGGCCAGAACCCGAAGGGTCCGCTGGCGGGTCTTCTGGTGGCCGACCTGTCGCGCATCTTGGCCGGCCCGTACGCCACCATGCTGCTCGCCGACCTGGGCGCCGACGTGATCAAGGTCGAGGGGCCCCGAGGCGACGACACCCGGACCTGGCAGCCACCGGTCCGCGACGGCGAGGCCACCTACTACCTCGGCATCAACCGCAACAAACGCTCGATCGTTCTCGACTTCGGCGAGCCGGAGGATGCCGCCGCCGCCCGCGAGCTCGTACGCCGGGCCGACATCGTGATCGAGAACTTCCGGCCGGGCGGGTTGGCCCGATTCGGGCTGGACTACGAGAGTGTGGCGGTGGCCAACCCCAAGATCATCTACGCCTCGATCAGCGGCTTCGGCAGCGGTCCCAAAGGGGCCTCGATTCCGGGCTATGACCTCATGGTGCAGGCCATCTCGGGCCTGATGAGCTTGACCGGTGACCCGGACGGGCCGCCGTACCGGGCCGGGATCTCGGTGTTCGACGTGATGGCCGGGCTGCACGCGACCATCGGTGTGCTGGCCGCGCTGCACAAGCGTCACGAGACCGGGCGCGGCCAACACGTCGAGGTCAACCTGCTCTCCTCGGCGCTGTCGGGGCTGGTCAACCACTCGAGTGCGTACGTGGCCGGTGGCGTCGTCCCGTACCGGATGGGCAACAGCCATCCGAGCCTGTTCCCCTACGAGCCGCTCCCCTGTGCCGACGGTGACCTGATCATCACCGCAGGGAACGACGGCCAGTTCCGCCGGTTGTGCGACGTCCTGGGACTGTCGCAACTGGCCGACGATCCGCGCTTCGCGCACAACCAGGACCGGACGGCCCGGCGGGACGAGTTGCGGCCGCTGCTCGTCGAGCGGCTGGAGACCCGCACGAAGGACGAGTGGTTCCGCGACATCACCGCCGCCGGCGTGCCGTGCGGGCCGATCAACACCATCGACGGCGGGGTGGCGTTCGCGGAGGAGATCGGGCTCGACCCGGTGGTCGTGGTCGGTCCGCCGGACGCCGCGATCCCCAGTGTGCGGAACCCGATCACGCTGTCCGAGACGCCCACCGACTACCGGTTTCCACCGCCGAAACTCGACGAGCACGGCGCGGAGATCCGGGCCTGGCTGCGGGAGACCTCGTGAGCGACCAGCACCCGAGCTTCCCCACCTCCCTGGGCACCTCCGACGCCGAACACATCCGGCTGCTGGGTCTGGACGTCGCCGAAGATCTGATGGGTCAGGTCGGATTCGGCGAGCTCGCCTTCTGGCTGGTGGCCCTGCGCCGACCGACACCGTCCGAGGTGCGGGTCTTCGAGGCCGTGCTCGTGGCTCTCGCCGATCACGGGTTCACCCCCACGGCCATCGCGGCCCGGGTCACCTACCTGTCAGCCCCGGACGCCTTGCAGGGAGCGCTGGCGGCCGGGCTGCTCGGGGGCGGGTCCCGCTTCCTCGGCGTGACGGAGGACTGCGGGGTCTATCTGCACGAGGCCCTCGCCGAACATGGTGATCATCTTCCGACGGACGACGCGGCCTGGGACGCGCTCGCCCTGACGACCGTACGCGCCACCCGAGCCGCAGGTCGTTACGTGCCGGGGCTGGGCCATCCGGTGCACAAGGTGCAGGATCCGCGGACCCCCGTGCTGATCAGGATCGCTGCCGAGGAGGGACTCCGCGGACCGCACCTGCACCTGTTCGAGGCCATCGGGCGGGTTCATGATCAGGTCCTCGGTCGGCGGCTGCCGCTGAACGGCGCCGGAGTCTGCGGTGCGGCCTTGGCTGATCTTGGTCTGCCGGTGGACCTCTTGCGTGGCTTCGCCCTGCTGGCCCGGGCGGCCGGCCTGCTCGGTCAACTGGCCGAGGAGCGCCGCCGTCCGGTCGCGATGGACATCTACCGCACCGTGGACCGGAACGCCCGCTATGTCGAACCCGACGAAGCCTAGGCCGAGGGAGGATCCATGGCCATCATCGCCGCGGTGATCGCGTCGACGCACCACCCGTTCTACTACCGGGCGAGTACGGCGACCGGAGCCGACCGGCCGCCCTTCGCCGACGAGTGGGTGGCCAAGATCGAACGCTTCCGGGAGACCCTCACCCGGGCGCGCCCCGATGTGCTGGTGATGGTGGGCAGTGATCATTTCCACCAGCTGTGGCTGGACAACATGCCGCAGTTCCTGGTGGGCAAGGCGCCGTTCTTCGACGCCAACTTCTACAACGAGGAACGTGAGTTCGGCCTGCCACGGATGACCCTGCGGGGCCAGGAGGAGCTCGCGGCCCACATCCTGCGCCATGGGCTCGACCAGAACTTCGACCTGGCCTTTTCCAACGAGCTCCGGATCGACCACAGCATCACCTGCCCGATCATCACGCTACGGCCGCAGGCGGACCTCCCGATCGTGCCGATCTACACCAACATCTTCGCCCCGCCGATGCCGCAGCCGCGGCGGTTCGTCGAGCTGGGCCGGGTGATCCGGACGCTGGTCGAGAGCTGGCCGTCGGACCTGCGGGTCGCGATCATCGGCACCGGCCACCTGTCTCTCGAACTGGGTGGGCCGCGCCAGTTCGGGCCACACGGACCGGATCCCGACTTCGACCGAAAGGCGGTCGAGTGGATCGCCACCAGCAATCTGTCCGGCTGTCTGGCCGAGGTGAGCCTCGACAGTCTGCACCGACCCGGCAACGCGACCCACGGCTTCATGGACTTCATGTTGATGATGGGCGTGGCCGGTGAGGGCGCGGTCGCCGATCACGTCGACACGCTCGACCTGTTCCACACCATGGAGGCGTACTTCACCTGGTACCCGAACGGAAAGCCCGCATGAGTAAGTACCTACTGGACAAGTTCCTGTACACCGTCGACCGCGACGCGGAGCTGGTGGAGCGCTACCGAGACGACCCGGCGGAGACGGTCGAGTGGTGGGAGCAGGAGATGGCCAACAAGATCCTGAACTGCGCGCTCGAGGAGCGGAGCACGTGGCTCGAGTTCACCGACGACGAGCGAAGAGCCCTGCGCGAGCATGATCACGTCGCCCTGTTCGGACTGGGCGCGCACCCCTTCTTGACCCTGACCCTGTTCATCGCGATGTTCGAACGTGATCATGGACCGCTGGAGTACCAACTGGCCTACGGGCGCGCGATGCAGCACATCAGCCTGCCGTACCCCGACATCGCCACCTGATCATGCGTGCGGCCCTGCTCCACGCCTACGGCGGACCCGTTGAGCTCGGCGAACACGCCAACCCGGTGCCGACGGCGGACCAGACCCTGGTGCAGGTGACGGCGGCCCCGATCGTGCCGCTCGACCTGCTGTGCGCCAGTGGTACGTCGTACTTCGGAGAGCCACCGCTGCCGTACGTGCCGGGGGTGCAAGGTGTCGGGATCGTAGGGAGTTCGCCCGACCTGGCGGCGGGCAGCCGGGTCTGGTTCGCGACCACGGCCGGGATGACGCCAGGCGACGGCAGCCTGGCGGAAGTCTGCGCGGTGGGACCCGACGATCTTGTGCCCATCGAGACCGGGGCGAGCGATGCCGAAGTCGCGGCGATCGGCACCTCGGGGATCGCCGCCTGGATGTCGCTGACCTGGCGCGCCGGCCTGCAACCCGGCGAACGCGTGGTGGTGCTGGGGGCCAATGGAGCCGTTGGTCAAGTCGCCGTGGCCGTGGCCAAAACGCTCGGCGCCGGTCGGGTGGTCGGGCTGGTGCGCTCGCCCGGCGTCGACTCTGCGGCCGACGACATCGTCGTGCTCGAGCCGGGCGAGGACCGGGTCGCGTTGGCGGCTCGTCTGCGCGGTGCGGTCGGCGGAGCGGTCGACGTCGTCATCGATCCGGTCTTCGGCGAGCCGGCCGCTGCCGCGGCCCTCTCGCTCGGTCCCTGGGGCCGACTGGTCAACATCGGCGGGACGGCCGGCAACACGACCGAGTTCTCGTCGGCCGCCCTCCGGCAGCACTCGCTCAGCATCCTCGGTTACACGAACAACGCCATCACCGCCGAGCAGCGAGCCGAGGCGCTGCGGCGAGTGCTGGCCCTGGCCGCGGACGGAGCCGTGTCCGTCGACCACCGCGTTATGCCCTTGGCGGAGTGCGCGGCCGCCTGGGATGCCGCCGGGGGCCCGGGACCGCGCGTGGTGCTGGACCTGGCCGGCTGACTCGATCCCGAGGAGAATGGCGTCGTGGGCAGCCTCATGGTCATCGAGAACGTGTCGCTCGACGGCGTGATGCAGGCGCCGGGCCGTCCAGACGAGGACTCGCGTGGGCGCTTCGACCGGGGTGGCTGGGCCGCTGAGGCCCTGCAGTCCGATCCGGCCGCCGTGCAGGCTTCGATGGAGGGGCAGGCCCACACGAGCGCGCTATTGTTCGGGCGCCGAACCTACCTCGACCTCGTCGGCCACTGGCTGTCCACAGAAGAACCCAACCCGTTCGCCGAAATCCTGGCGGCCACCCCCAAGTACGTGGTGTCCGGCACGCTGACCGAGCCGCTCCCGCACCCCAACTCCCACCTGATCGGCACCGATCCCGTGACCCGGGTCGCCAGTCTCAAGGAAGAGACCGACGGCACGCTGGTGATCCTGGGCAGCGGGCAGTTGGTCCGGACGCTGGCCGCCGCGGGTCTCGTCGACCAGTACCAGCTGACGACCATCCCGCTCGTGCTCGGCTCGGGGACTCGCCTCTTCGGTGACACTCCGGCTCGGCTGAGCGTCGTGCGCAGCATGACCTCGCCGACCGGCATCGTGGTGGCCACGTACCGGGTCGAGCCGTCACCCGAGGGCTGACCGCGGCGAACCCTTCGTCAAAGCTCGGGAAGTTCGGATCCGAATCGCATATGACGCAATCCCGGATCGCGTTTCAACCGAACACGATTTTGGTGCCACTTCGTGCTCACGCGATCCACATTTGCGTCAACGTCGGCGAGATCGCCGTGTCGAGAGGCTCACGGCGGGAGGTGGACGGCTTCCAACACGCCGATCGCTGGAGTAGGACAGGATGATCAGGGCCTGAACCTGTCGGAGACATCGGAGACGAAGGAGTGCCTGTGTTGGCCGCCGAACGATCGACCTTCCTGCTGGACGAGACCCAGATCCCTACCCAGTGGTACAACCTCATTCCCGACCTGCCCTCACCACCACCCCCGCCGCTGCACCCGGGCACCCGTCAGCTAGTCGGGCCCGATGATCTTGCTCCGCTGTTCCCGATGGCGCTGATCGAGCAGGAGGTCACGACCGCCTCGTACGTCGACATCCCCGGCGGGGTCCTGGACGTGTACCGGGTGTGGCGGCCGACGCCCCTGGTCCGGGCCCGGCGGCTCGAGAAGTGGCTGGACACGCCCGCCAAGATCTACTTCAAGTACGAGGGCGTGAGCCCGGGCGGGTCACACAAGCCGAACACCGCTGTTCCGCAGGCCTACTACAACCAGGCGGAGGGCATCCGCAAGCTGACCACCGAGACCGGTGCCGGGCAGTGGGGCACCGCGCTCGCGTTCGCGACCGCTCAGTACGGAATGGAGTGCGAAATCTGGCAGGTCCGGTCCTCCTACGACCAGAAGCCGGCCCGGCGCACGATGATGCAGATCTACGGCGCGACCCTGCACCCCAGTCCGTCGGAGCTGACCCAGGCCGGACGCAGCATCCTCGCCGAGCATCCCGACAGCCCCGGCTCGCTCGGCATCGCCATCTCCGAGGCGGTCGAAGCCGCCGTCTCGCGCGAGGACACCCGGTACGCGCTGGGCAGCGTGCTCAACCACGTCCTGCTGCACCAGACCGTGATCGGTGAGGAGGCGCTGCGGCAACTCGAGATGGCCGAGGCGGTGCCCGACGTGATCGTCGGCTGCACGGGCGGCGGCTCCAACTTCGGCGGGCTGGCGTTCCCGTTCCTCCGCGAGAAGCTGGCCGGCCGGATTGATCCCGTCATCCGCTGCGTCGAGCCGGCGGCCTGCCCGTCGCTGACCCGCGGCGAGTACCGCTACGACTTCGGCGACGCGATCGGGATGACGCCGCTGATGAAGATGCACACGCTGGGTCACGGGTTCGTCCCCGACCCGATCCACGCCGGCGGGCTGCGCTATCACGGGATGAGTCCACTGGTGTCCCACGTGTACGAGTTGGGGCTCGCCGAGGCCGTGGCCATTCCCCAGCTGGAGTGCTTCCAGGCGGCGCTCGCCTTCGCCCGTACGCAAGGGATCGTGCCCGCTCCGGAGCCGACCCACGCCCTCGCCGCGGCGATCCGGGAGGCCAACCGCTGCAAGGAGAGCGGTGAATCCAAGACGATCCTCACCGCCCTCTGCGGCCACGGCCATCTCGACATGGGCGCGTACGAGGCCTTTCTGACCGGCGCCATGACCGACCTCGACTTCCCCGAGGACGAGCTCCGCGCGGCGATGGCCCAGGTGCCCGTGCTCGATCCGGTCTGAACACCAGCTCCAAGAACGTGAACGATGTGACCTGGTAGTCGCGTGGCCACGAGAAGGAGGTTCGAGGGGTTCGCATGCCGCTCAGACCCCGGGTACCTCCTTTGGTGGGTGTGAGGCCTGACCGGTCCGCGAATTAGCGTCATGGGGAGGCCCGTGACTCAGCCCATCTCCGCCAAGATCACCGGGTCGGCGCAGGCCCGAGCGAAGGCGTCGATCCGGGCCCGGATCTCCCGGCCGAGCAGCCACTGACCGATCGGTTCGGCCAGCGGCCGGAGCCAACGGGGGCGGATCGTGTAGGTGTACTTCCAGACCGCCATCGTCTCCGCGACCGCACCGTGCGTCTCGGCCGAGAAGCGCCAGCCGCCGCCGAACGTGGCGAAGAACCACGGCCCTTCGATCATGGTCATGCCTACCGACGTTGGGCGGCCGGTGCGAGACGTACTCGCTGAGCATTCGCGGCCCCAGCCGGGACCGGGTCACGGTGCGCACACCCTTGTCGGGTCGTTCGGCGCCGACCAGGTGCTGGTGCCGGATGAACGGGTCCCAGCACAGCCGTAACGACCCGGTCGTCTGGAGACCGCAAACGCGACCTCCGGCTGCCCCGGGATCCAGCACTCCGCGACCACCTGCGGCATGGGCCCGAGCCTGCCACGCGCACTACCATCCGCCTCATGGCGGATCTGTTCTCGTCGTTGTCGGGCATCAGTCGGCTCCGGGACGTGGAGACCCGGGCGATCAGTGCCGAGAATCCAGACGGGGCGCGCGGTGGCGGTGCCCGGGCCACCGAGGGCACCGGCGCGGCGGCGGCCCGCGACCTCGGCGTCGGCTGGAAGATCTCTCCCTCCCGCGAGATTGCGGCCGGCGCGGAGGTGGACCTCGCCGCCATCACCGGCCCGGGGATGATCACCCACATCTGGCTCACCACCCACCGGAACCACTGGCGCTCCCTCATCCTGCGCGGCTACTGGGACGGCGCCGCCGAACCCGCCGTCGAGGTCCCGGTGGGCGACTTCTTCTGTCAGGGCTGGTGCCGATTTGCGCAGGTGTCCTCGGCCGTGGTCGCCGTCAATCCCCACGGTGGCTTCAATTCGTACTGGCCGATGCCGTTCGCCGACGGAGCCCGGATCACTATCGAGAATCTCGGCGACCAGCCGGCGGCCGTCTACTACCAGATCACGTACGAGCTGGGCGCCCACTCCTCCGAGCTGGGCTACCTGCACGCCCAGTACGCCCGCAGCAACCCGCTGGTCCGAGGCGCCACGCACTCCATCCTGGCCGGGGTATCGGGCCGCGGCCACTACGTCGGGACGTATCTCGCCTGGGGCGTCAACTCACCGGGCTGGTGGGGCGAGGGCGAGCTCAAGTTCTACCTCGACGGCGACACCGACTTCCCGACCATCGCCGGTACGGGAACCGAGGACTACTTCGGCGGCGCCTGGAACTTCGATGTGCCGGGCCAGGGCTACACCCCGTACAGCACTCCGTACCTGGGGCTGCCCCAGATCCTGCGACCCGACGGGCTATACCAGAGCCAGCAGCGCTTCGGGCTCTACCGCTGGCACATCGCCGACCCCATCCACTTCGCCCGGGAGCTCCGCGTCGACACCCAGGCGCTGGGCTGGCGACCCGACGGCCGCTACCGCCAGCTGACCGACGACATCGCCTCGACCTGCTGGCTCTTCCTCGACCGGCCCGTCGCCGAGCGACCTCCGCTCCCCGGCCGCGAGGACCTCGAGGTGGACGGCATTCCGGCCTGACTCACGCCGCTCCCAAGTGCCAGTCCCACCGAGAAGGAGCACATGCACCTCGAAACTCACAAAAGAGGGCCGTCTCCTTCTCGTTGGCGCAACCCCCCAAGCGCGTGTGCGCAGCGACGCCAGAGGAATCGAGCGGCGAGCCAGGCTCCGACGAGAACCAGCACGGGCCTCAGGAGGGCGGCCGCCAGCACGACGCCGAGGGTGAAGACGGACATGGTCAGCGTCCGACTTGGACCAGGGCGCGCCGCACCAGGCTGGGCCGCATGAGCGTGGAGGGTGGGTCGATCAGTCCGGACACCCGCAAGAAGGCTCGGCCGACGATCGAGTCGTGCTCGGCGGCCGCCTGGACTCGGTCGACGTACGCAGCGGCGACCCGGTCGCGGAGGGCCTGCGGTTGACCGGACGGAAGGAACGCACGGTCGACTGCGCCCGCCAACCGCCACGGGACATCGACGATCTTGGCCAGTTCACGCATCGTCGCGCGGCTCGGAGGCAGCCGCTCGCCGGAGAGCTGCCGAGCGAGAGCCAACGCCTCCAGGGCCGCGACGGTCATGCCCTGGCCGTAGACGGGGTTCAGGCTGCACAAGCTGTCGCCCAGCACCACGAGGTTGCCCGGGAGCCGGATGCGCTCGTAGTGGCGGCGCGTGCTCGCCGGGAACCGGAACGCGATCGGGATATCAATCGGTTCGGCGGCTCGGATCCGCACCGCGAGCTCGGCTGATCCCACCGAGACGGCGAAGGCATCGAAGTCGTCGACGTCGGCCGGCGGATGGTCCCCGCCGATACCGATCAAGGTCAGCATCCACACGCCGCGCTCCAGCCGAGCCAGCGCTGCGCCACGGGGATGCCGAGGGGTTGGCGCATGGAGAAGCCCCAGGTCTCCGTCGAAGGCGTCGGGCAGGCGGTAGCGCCGCGTCGTGTAGCCGAGGTCGACGCTCAATTGGTCCTCGGTCGGCGCAGGTAACCCGAGGTCCGACAGCCAGACGGGAGCGTGGGAGCCGCGTCCCGTGGCGTCCACGACCAGATCTGCGTCACGAAGCTCCTCGACGCTGTCGTCGGCACGCCGCAGCACTCGAGCGCCGGTGATCCGGCCACCGCTCTCCGTCAGGCCGACGACGTCGCAGCGATCGTTGATCGCGACGTTCGGCAGTGCCCGGATCCGGCGCCGGACGTGGTGTTCGAGCACGTCACGGCTGGCGCTGACCAACGTCAACCCGCTCGGCGCCCGCCGGAAGCGGTGGCCGTTGATCGAGAGTTTCACGTCGGCCAGCGGGTCGCCGATTGGCACCCCGTCCGCCGCGAGATCTCGCGTCAGGCCGGGCAGCAGCTCCTCGAAAGCCTCCTGCCCGCCGGCCAACAGACCGTGGATGTGCTTGCCCTGGGGAACGCCGCGACGCGGCTCGGCAGTATCCGGGAGGTGGTCGCGCTCGACGACGACGACGGTCGCGAACCGCTCGGCCAGTACCCGCGCCGCGAGCAGTCCGGCCATGCTGCCGCCGAGTACGACAGCGCGGTCTCCAAGGTTTCGTCTCATGACAGGCATCTCCGGTTTGAAAGGTGTGCGTGGACCGCGGCGGCTACGGTGGCGGCGTCGCCGGGGAATCCGAGGAAGTTGCCGGAGCCGCGGCGGGTCAGCCAGCGCAGTCCGAGGTACCAGAGACCGGGAGCGACCCCCGCCGTCCCGTTGCGCCGGGGGACGCCGGCGGCGTCGAAGACGTCGGCCGGCAGCCAGGAGAAGTCGCCCACGTAGCCGGTGGCCCAGACCACGGCACCGATGTCGTCACGCCCGAGCTGCAGCGTGGTCGGCGGGTCGAGTCGTACGGGAGTGTCGGCCTCGTCGGCTTCCATCGGGACCGAGCGGGCCGATGCGGAGATGAGGCGATCAAGCATTCGGCGGACCTCGGCGGCGTAACGGTCGGCGGCCGCCACGTTCGCGGGTGCGCTGCCGTCGAACCGCAACACGGTCCCGTTCACGGCGATCAGCCGCCCGGTCAGGACGGCCCCGGATCGCACGAGACGCTGCAAGCTCGCGCCACGGCCGCCGGGCGCCAACAGCGGCTGCGCCGCAGTGATCACGGCGGCGTCGGCCAGATCCTGTGGCCGTTGGTCGAAGAAGCCACAGTCGAACAGCCATTCCACGGTGTTCCGGCCACGATGGCGGGCGGGGGCTCGCCCGACCAGGCTGGTTGCCACCACCACCCGGCGTCCGGCCGCAAGGAGCTCCTCGGCGATCTGGTAGCCGGACTGCGCGCTGCCCACCACGACGACCTCGCCCGGGGGGAGCTGCGCCGGTGACCGGTAGGCGGCTGAGTGCAGCTGCACGACCGTGTCTCGTACCGCGCGGGACAGGCCAGGCGTTCGGGGCATGTTCTCCCCACCGCTGGCGACCACGAGCGAACGGGCCACAACCTCCCCGTTGCTGGTGTGCAGGACCCAGCGGTCGCGGTGGCGACGCACTTCGACCACCTGCACCCGTTCACGGACCGGGCAGCGGGTCGCGAGCCGATCCAGCCGGGCGACGACGTCGTGGGGGGAGAGGTAGGAGTCGCGCGGCTGAGGCCCGAGCATCGGGTTCATCCAGCCGGGGTTGTTGAGCCCGAGCGAGTCCCACCGCTGGGTGCGCCAGCTGTGGCCGACCCGATATCGCTCGAGGATCAGATGGTCGATCTGTCGACCGCTGAGTGCCATGCTGGCGGCCAAACCCGCCGGACCGGCACCGACCACGACGCAATCAACGGGCATCTTGCAGGATCCGATCGTGCGTGGGTCGATCACGAACCGCGAACGGCGGCCGCCGCTCGTCGTGCCCGCTGGGTCACCACGCTGGCGGCGACGGACCCGATCACGGCGGTTGCGGGCAAGGCGTACCACCGCGACCGCGGGAGCTGACCCAGATAGACGCCGACGAACATCGCGGCGATGAGCCCGGTGGCCGCATGTCCGATCACCCGCAGCGCGAGCCGGCCGCCTGCTCGTGGCCCACCCGCAACCCAGCCGGCGCCGGCCAGGACGGCGAAGGAGGTGTAGATGCCCGCCACCGTTGGCCAGCCACCGACCTCGTTCAGGCTTCGCTCGCCCGGGAACAGGTCGCGGCCGCCGTTGACGACGGCGTACCTCGCGACGACGGCGAAATGTACGGCGTGCGCCGCCATGAAGGCGAGGTAGAGGGGTCGCGACACCCGCGTGGTGCCGGGTCCCAGGGCCGATGTCGCCTGTGCCGCGGAGAAGAGCAGGGCGGACGTCCGGGCGGTCAGCTGGACGGCTCGGTATACCCGCGCGGTGGTCATCGCCGGGGCTGGTTCCGGCGCTGGCAACTCACCCGGCCCGTTGAGGCGAACCTCGTACACCTGCATACGGTGACCACGGATCCGGTAGAGCAGGTAGCTCGCGAACAAGGGCCCACCCGGCTGCAGCAGTCGTCGAGCGCGTCGCCGCCCACCCCTGTCCAGGAGGTGCGCCCGGCCCTCCGTCGCCGGCCCCGCTTCTCGGCCGCTCACGGTGGAAGCAGTCAGGGTCACGTCTGCGCGTGCCGCCAGACGTCGCGCCTTGCCGCTGGTCGAGGGCGTCACAAAGTAGACGCCGCCGGCCCGTACGG
The DNA here is from genome assembly GCA_963789345.1 of uncultured Actinomycetota bacterium. Taxonomy (GTDB): domain Bacteria; phylum Actinomycetota; class Actinomycetes; order Propionibacteriales; family Propionibacteriaceae; genus Microlunatus. Next base: position 89,965 of record CAWBKR010000013.1, read on the forward strand.
CGATGCTCACCGGTGTGGCCACCGGCTTCCCGTTCTGCCGATACGTCGTCAGCAAGCCCACCCGGGACCTTCGGAACACATCGATCGGCTCAACGGCGACACCCATACAAGTTAGGATGAGTCAATAGTTGCGATTAGTCAACTATTTGTGCAGTTGAAGTTTGCGTACAATCCATGGTTGTGGCACCTGAACCGCCAGACCAAGACGGGGACGACGAGCTACGGCTCGCGTGGCGGATGTTGATGGAGCTGGTCCTGGACCAGCGGATGCGCTGGCCCGAGGTCGCCGCGAAGCTCGGAGTCTCGCAAGCAGGGCTGCGTGCGCTGCTCGCCATCGATCCTGACGAGCCCCGGCCGATGCGCGAACTGGCGGTCGCGATGAACTGCGATGCCTCCTACGTCACCGCCATGGTCGACGACCTCGAACGAGCCGGGTACGCGGAACGCCTGCCCGCGCCGGGCGACCGCCGGGTCAAGACGGTTGCCCTGACGCCGACGGGTCGCACGGCACTGGAGACCGTACAGAACGAACTCCTGGCACCGCCCGATCAACTCGCCCAACTCCCCGCGCCCGAGCGCGAGGCACTGGCTCGTCTCTTGCGATCGGCCCTGCAGAGCGGTGAAGACTGAGTCGGCTCAGGGCGCGTGGACGTCGGGATCGTTGCGGAGCACGTCGAGGAGGAGGGCGACCACCGCGTCCGGCCGCTCCAGGGACGGCAGGTGACCGGCCCAGGACAGCTCGACGAGGTCGGCCCCCGCAATCTCCGCTGCGAGTGTGCGACCCACGGTCTGGAAGAAGTCGAGATCGTGGCCCCCGGTGACCACCACCGTCGGAACCCGCACCTCGCCCGGCAGCACGTCGACCACCGCCCGTTCGGGATAGCGTCCGGCGGTATCGGCCGCCACCTGGACGGTCAGGGCGTGCCGCTGCATCTCGCTCATGTGCGTCCGGGTGGCATCCGAAGCGTCGGGTCCGAGCCAGGTCTCGACGCTCAACCGGACGGCTCCGTCGATGTCGCCCGCCTCGATCAGCCGTTCCTCCTCCTCGTCGAACCGGTCTACCGCAGCGGTTGACGGGACTCCGCGGTACGCCGGGCACAGCAGGACGAGTTCGCGCACGCGATCGGGATGGAGCATGGCCAGCTCGAGCGCGATCCGCCCGCCGAGGGAACACCCGACCACCCCGGCATCGGCCACCCCCAGATGGTCGAGCACCGCCGCCAGGTCATCGGCATCCGTGTACGGGTCGGGTGGCAGGCTGCTCTCGCCGTAGCCACGGAAGTCGGGTCGGATGATCCGGAACTGGTCAGCGAGGTGCGGCACCACGGGATCCCACATCCGACGGTCGGTCACCCCGGAATGGAGGAGAACCACCGGCGGTCCCGATCCCACCACCTCGTGCGCGAGCAGCATTCGGTCACGCTAGCGCCACCGCACGATGTAGCAACAGGATCCGACCCAGCCTGGTTGGTGCTCGACACCCAGCAAAAGCGGGCGCGGAGGAGTTCGATCCGGGGTCCCTGAATGGCCCGCTGGCGCTGTTAGCGTGACCGAGCGCCGGAGCCGGCGTACCACCTCGAAGGGAGTCACCTTTTGCGTTCATCAGTCAAGAGCTGCGCGGTCCGCGCCCTCGGTGTGCTGGCGACAGCAGCCGTGTCGCTCGTACTTGCTGCTCCAACTGCGCTGGCGGCGGACGACGCCACCAAGAAGTCCGTGGTGCCTGAGTCAACGACCTGCACCAACAAGCTGGTGAAGCGGGGCTCCAGCAAGGCCAGAATCTCGGTCTCCGGTTACTCCTACGTCGACGCTGACATCGGCTCGGCCAAGATCCAGACCTCTCGGGTCGCGGCGAAAGTCACCAGCTGCACGGGCACCAGCGACAACCCGGTCGCGACGAGCAAGATCACGGTGACCATGAAATGGATCGTCACCTCCACCGGTATCGGCAGCTGCTCCTTCGGTCTTCCGTCGGGCGTCAGCTGCACGATTGATGGCAAGCAGGTGATCATCAAACGGAAGTTCACCTGCAAGAACACGTCCACCTGCGCCAAGAACTTCGACAGCAACCTGCGGCCGAAGCCGCGTCAGGGTTACAAGATCCTCAATGTGACGTACGAGGCGAGGGCAACGGGAAAGCAGTCAGGTAAGCCAACTGTGGCTACCGAGACTGATTGGGTGACGGCGTGGGGCTGAGTAACCGCTGAGGCGTTCAAGGACGGACGTTCTGTATTTTCCAGCGTGGTGGGCCGGAACCGGCTACTTCCTGTCGAGCGTGCTCGACGGCCACCTACCGGACGGTGTCGAGTAACCGGTCACCGACGGGATCCTTGGCGGTCTTCTCGTCCTGGGCTCGCGCCTGGGGATTTGTCGCAATAACTGCACGCAACATCGGGAAAGCCCCGATTTGGGCGTTTGCGAGCCGTGCGTGCAGGTATTGCGTCAGGGGCCCGTATTGACCTGGTCGACCCGCCGTCCCTGAGGTCTCACGCGACGTCGTCAGCGGCTGGCGAGAACGGTGCCGAATCCCTCGCCGGTGCTGCCTCCGTCGGTGAGGCTTCCACCGAGCCGGTCCTCGGTCCACAGCTGCGCACCGCCGGCTTGCAGGCCACCGGTCGTGCTGGAGAGAACGTGTACCGATCCGGCCGCGCCGATGCCGGACACTGTTTCGCCGGGCGAGGAGACGGCGACGTCGCCCGTTCGTTGCCCGACCTCGTTGTTGCCGAAGTCTGCGACGACGAGCCCACTTCCGAAGCGATCACCTTCCTCGGTGATCCCGTCCACCCGAGGACTCGACTGCCTCCAGACCTGATCGCCTCGGCTGGTCAGCCCGGCCGACGATCCGTAGAGAACATGGACGGACCCGCGATCGGCGTGGTTCCAGGGCGCCCCGATGACGAGGTCATCGGCCGTCCAGCCGGCGCGGTCCTTGCCGAGGTTGCCGGCCGCGAGCGACTGGCCGAAGAAGTCCTCACCCGCCTTCCCCCTGACCCCGCGACCATTGGCTCGCCACAACTGGTTGCCGTCGACCACGAGTCCATCCGCGGAGCCGTACAGCACGTTCACCGTCCCGCCGGCTCATCGCCCAGTTCGTCGTTGGTCTCGGGACCGACCTGGGTCTGCGGGGAACCGATGGCCAAGGCGGCGTAGCGTCCGCCGGCGAAGAAGCCGGCCGCCAGAGTGGTACCGAATGCGTAGGTGCCCCATCTCAGCGTGCGTAGGCCCGGAGTCACCTGACTCCACAATTGATTGCCGGCTGAGGTGAGCCCCTGCTCGGATCCGTACAAGATCTGCACGGAACCGGGGCCTTCGAAATCCTCGGACCCGTCGGGATTGTCGTACGCGTTGCCGATCGCGAGGTCGTCGACGTGGCGTCCAGCGAACGGCGCCGCGCAAGGGCGGATCCGAAATCGTCATTGGTCTGTCCGGTTCCCGCCACGCCCGGAGAGTTCTGGGTCCACGTCTGCACCTTCGAGGAGGCCAGCCCGTCGCGCGCGCTGTACAGGACGCGTACGCTGCCGGCGCCCTCCACCCGGGAAGCGGGCGCATCGGGATCGCCGAGGGCAAGGTCGGCGTATCGTCCGCGATCGAAGTTGCCGCTCGCCAGAGCCGGCAGGTCGGAGTAGATCGCCAATCGTCGAATCGTTCGGCGAGCCAGCTTCAGGCCCTCGGCCGAGCCATACATCACGCCGAGGTAATGCCTCTCCCTCTTACCTGGCTCGTCGCAGCAGCTCGACAGCCACACGGCCAGGTCGGTGAAACCATCGCCATCGAATTCGGCAGCCGTCGAAGGGCCGAACTCGCGGTCGGCGGGCGGAATCGTGCCCAAGACGTCCGCAACCGTCCAGCGGACGCTCCGCGCAGAACTCAATCCCTGGGACGAACCGTAGAGGACGTAGAGTGCCGCTGGCGACCCGGCCCCGAGATCAGCATGGCCATCGTCGTCGAAGTCGGATTCCCGCATCGTGACCGTCGGCGGTACAGCGCCCAGGCGTTCCGGGCGCTCGGACATCGCGGGCGTCGGCAGGACCGCCATCGAAGCCGCGACGACGGTCAGCAGCAGACCTTGCCGACGGTGCGCCGAGGCCCCTCGGCGCAGTCCGGCGACGGCGGTCCACAGGAGCAGCGTAGAAGTTTCGCGCTCAACATCCGCCACCGAGCGCTACGCAGAGTTGCGTAGAGCGAAACGCGGACAGAACGCAAAAGGACCTCGTCGCGTCAGGCATCCAGGAGCCGGACCAGCTTCTGCGGCGCGCAGAACCGATAGCTGTCGGTGGTCAGCTCGGACACCTCGGTCCAGTCGGTGTCCTCGTCGAGGACGACGCCCATGATCGTCGGCGACCACGGTGGCTTGTAGAACGGGTGGCCGGCGTTGCGGAGCGCCAGCAGTTCGGCACCCTCGGATCGGAAAGTCAGCACCGTGGTCGGCGTCGTGACCCCGGTCGCCTCGCGGTAGGCGGAGGTGTAACCCTCCTGTGCGACCAGCACGTGCGCGAAGGTCCGGCCCCGGACCCGCCATCGGACTCCGGTCCATGCGTCTTCCTCGTAGGCTTCCGGCAATCGCAACGCAGTGCCAGCTACATGGGCGACCACCGCGCGGTCCGGCTCGATCCGCAACAGCTTTCGCACGACGCAAGTCTGTCAGGACGTCCTGACTTGTCGTGGTCGATGGCTGCCGTGGTCGGCGTACGCACTCGCAAAGGCTTGCGACACTCCCGGTGCGGGCAAGGACCGCGAGACCCCGGGGGTTGGCTTGCAGCGCTGACGCGCCCGCGCTCAGATCAGGATTTGCCCAGTGGCGTGTTCTGGTAGGCCACGAAGACCCACTCCCTCTTCATTCGCTGAGCGACCAGCGAATAGATGGTCCGCTTGTTCTGGTCGCTGGAGCGCTGGTCGAGGTAGACGACGTGGCCGTAGGCGATCACCAGTGCGACGTCGGCGGTCAAGAATCGAAGCCGCTCGATGCGCCCCTCCAGCCGGCTGTTGCGCGCCCAAGCGGAGAACACGATGCGGTGGCCGTCCACGGTCTCGTGCCGGCCCTGTTGCAGGCCACCGGCTCCGTAGATGTAGTCGGCGTCGACGGTGAAGCAATCGGCGTAGGCCTCGGCGTCGCCCCAGGCGTCGAGCATCCGCTGGTACAGCTCACGGATCTTCTTTTCGTTGTCGTTGCGCATCAGTGTCATCGGGATCGTCCCTTCGCTTCGGGTGCACCAGGCGGGCTGTGCGAAGAGGTCGCAGACGCCGCGGCACGAGGTGTGCAGCCTGGCGGAAACCTGCGAGACGACCCAAGACGTCGGAGGACCGGCGAGACGGTCCCTTCGGAGCAGAGCTCCTAAAACATTGGTTCCGGAGCGCACCCTATCTCTGTGCAGCCGGGGTAGTGAATCGAGTGCGTAGGGGGACTTGATCCGGGAACAGACCACGCTCACCGTGCCTCGTTCGGCCGGTCGGAGCGTGAAATGAGTCCCGTTGGCTTCCGTTTCGTCCCGTTTATGCGCCGCGTGCTGTGGCACCGTCTCGATCTCTAGTTGATGCCCGATGACTACCGGACCTCAGACACGTAGCCGGCGTCTTCCACGATCGGTTTCCCGCGTGAGCTGAGATGGCTGGTCTTCGTAGGACGCCCCGCCACCGGGCCCCTTTGCGGGCGGGGAATACGGGAATCGAGCCACGCACACCAGGGGCTGGATTTCGCCTCATACGCTGACAACCGCACGCCCCGCGACCTTCCAACCGTTCTGGGTAGAGGGTCCGCCTGCGGCTCGCCGTTCTCGCATGCCCGACCTCTTCCGGACACCGGTGTGCACGACCTCAGCGGCTTGCAGTGCCGTCTCCGGGTCGCGTTGGGATGGGCGTGACTGATGACCTCGAGGAGCCTGGCAAGGTGATTTCGAGTGGGAGGTGGCTGGGACCCCGTGTCATCAACTCCGGCCGGTCAGCTGGAAGATCTCGTTCCGCTGCCAGCGGTTGTCGGGCCGCTCCACCATCAGCGTCACAGCGCGCGCAGTGACTGGAATTGGGAGGTGCGGTCGAAGGTTACGCTCGGCTCGCCGTAGTTCTTCAGGTGTGCCCTGGGTACCGATCGTCAGGTGACGGGTGGACCCATCAAACTCCCCTCCGTAGGGCGGGTAGTCGAGCCGGAGTCTGATGCTGTCGAAGGCGCGCTGCTACCGCCGCGCTACTACCTGCCGCGGGAGGACATCGCGATCGACCTGCGACCCAGCGACGGGTGGAGCGTGTGCGCGTACAAAGGACAGGCGTCCTATTGGTCGGCTGTCGTCGGGGACGAGGTGCTGCCCGATCTGGTCTGGAGCTATCCGGACCCGCTGGCGGACATACGACTCATCACCGGACGCGTGTCGCTGTTCAACGAACGGCTGGACGTGTTCCTTGACGGCGTCCGGCAGCCGAAGCCTGTCACGCCCTGGTCGTGACCGAGTCGCGTCTACGTTCGACCACGGCGAGGCCGTACCCGCATCTCGACCTGGCTGGCTTGCTCAGCCTCACGTTGCGGATGACAAGTTCGGCGAGAACCTACAGCCGCCGGTGCGTGCCCCTTTTCCGGACAGCTTCTCAACTGCCGCCGGCGGACTGGTGTCATCTCCTCCGATGCGGACCGGCTTCTGGAGGGAAGTCGCCTCAGAGGCCGGCGGTCAGCGCCGGAAAGCCGGCTCGTTGCGTTCCGGGTCGAAGTCGGCATCATCCCGCGCATCGGCGCGGAATTTCTCCGCGGCTTGCACAGCCTGCCGCAGGATGCTGCCCGATGGCCTCGTCCGTCCGACGCTCAGACTCTCGCAACAGGCCAGGTTGTACCCCAGCATCGGGTATTGCGGGTTCGTGGCGATAACCTCCACCATCCGGGACGCGAGCTCCGTGTGCTGGCCGCTCTCGTTGAGCGGCACCAGTGGCGCCCAAAGTTCCCAGCCGGTCGCGTCGTACGCCTTACCTGGCGCACCATCGATGGCGAGGACGGTCGTGCCGGGTTCTGTGGCCCCCCCGTACGGTTCACGCCCGGCGCTGTGAAGACCAACGTGCCGGGTCGAGCCGTCAGCGTCTCGCCTTCGACGTTGAAGATCGCGCCGCCGCTCACGACGAGGAACAGCTGTTCTGCGGGCGCAGCATCCGCGTCGTACTCGGCGATGATGGGGTCACCGGCCTCGCTTGCAGTCCACGCCGTGGCGCCGATGCTCATGATCCCGAAGTGGTGCCGGACGGGCGATAGCGGTAGTCGTGGTCGGCCAGCCCGTTGCCGATCTCGGCGAGATCATCGCTCG
>CAWBKR010000014.1:0-202620 GCA_963789345.1 uncultured Actinomycetota bacterium
CGGATCCTCACCCATTTCTCGGCGGCGGTGTTGCCGGGCACAAGACTCGTGGTCGCGATCGCACCCGCGTTGACCAACGGGTTCATCGTCCTGGCGTCATTCAGCTCGACGGCCATCAGTGAGTTGAACGGAAATCCTGTGCCATTGACGCCCAGCCGATGTCGGGCCGTCTCGTATCCGATCGCCTCGCAGACCAGCGCGAAGACGAATGGCTTCGATACGCTCTGGATCGAGAAGGCCCTCTCGACATCACCGATCTCGAAGAACCGGGCCCTGGCCCCGACCACGCAGATCCCGAACAACTCAGGCGATGCGCTCGCCAGCACCGGAATGTAGTCCGCGACGGCGCCGTCGCCGTTCGACCGATAGCGCTCGTAGGCCTCGGTGACCACATCCCTCACGTGGTCGGCCTGTGGAAGCTCGCCGGTGGACACCAGCGAGGGCGCCGTGCCCTCGTCGAACGGAAGGCTCTCGTGCATGGACAGTTTCGTCATGAGATCCCCACTGCTCCTTGACTTGGGTGATTCTATGGCAGACATAACAGCATCGACGGACTGTCGGGCTGGTGCTCTGCTAGAAGCCGGCCAGGCCCTTGCCGATCACGGATACGCCGAGGACCAGTAGCAGGACGGCCATGATGGCGGCGTTGTGGGCGCCCAGCCACTCCCGCAACGTCTCCAGCGGTGAGGCCATCCGGTCGGCAGCCAGCAGGTAGCCGACCACGGGAATCAGCACGGTGGAGCAGGCGATCAGGGTGAAGACGATCACCACGGGAACGACCTGGGCGACGGTGAGCCCAGCACCGCCGATAGCCACGCCGGCCGACGCCCCCAGCAATAGGTTCTTGGGGTTGACCGCCGATAGTAGGAAGCCGAGGCCGAGGGCCTTGCCGGACGTCATCGAATCGATGGCCGACATCCACTTCGGCAATTCGGCGTTCTCACCCGGTTTCGGACGGCTGCGCCATTGGCGGACCGCGAGGAGGAGCAACAGCGCGCCGAGGACGATCTTGATCACGCCCGCGACAGGGGAGGATCCGCTGTCGGCCTGCTCCGGCAGCACCGAGGACAGCAGGGTGAACACCACCACCGCGATGACGACACCGGCCACCCAGCCGATCAGGAACCCGACACCCGTGCCCTTCGCCTGCGGCGACAGCAGCATCAAGATCGCGGCGATGATCGGGATCGGACTGATCGCGATGCCAACCGCCAACGGAAGAATCTCCCCAACGGCTGTACCCATGACGTCCCTTCGACACGCACGAGGTGGCTGCTGCCGCCGCCGTCGACCCGACGGTCACGTGGAGGCTATGTCGCAGCATGAGATGACCGCCTCACACTGCGCGGGTGAGGCGTAGCTCAGGCAGCGCCGGCCGTCGTCTGGGTGACGTAATGGAACTCGAGGATGGCCTGGATCGTCAGTCACGAGCCATAGCTGCCGCCAGGTGAGCTTCGACATGGACGCACGCGTCGTCGGCGACGTCGAAGACGACCTTGACGATCTCGCCGCCGGCGAAGGCAAACCGTTAGCCGGCGTAGGCGCTGGACGCCGCATCACCGCTGTCGTCGCCGATACACAACCCTTCCCCGCACAGGGAGAAGTGGCCCATCACGGTCCTGATCTCCTGCTCGGCGGCCATCTCGTTGTCGACGTAGAGCTTCAGCGGGCCGATACCTGCGCGGAACTCCCGCATCCGCCAGGAGAGGTTGTGTATTGGCCGCGGAGCGGCTCCGGGATCGCACCGATGATCTGAAGATCGTTGAGCGGCAACACGTTGTTCGCCTTCGCCTCCGACAGCCAGCGGTCGCCCAACTCGTCGACCTTCTCCGGATGCTCGGCGGCCACACTGCGCGCCTCGGAGCGGTCCTCGTCGGTGTGGAACAGCTGCGGTGTCGCCGTCGAAGCCGCTCGTTCCGGCCATCGGGCCGTGCTCGGTGACCGCCTTCCAGCCCTCGTGCCAGATTCGGCGGCTGCCCAACATCTCGTACTGGGTCGACTTCCGCGTCGGCGCGCCGGCGTCGTCGAAGGAGTACACCATCGAGACACCCGAGAGCGGTGTCTGCTCGTAGGCGTCGAAGACCTCAGGAAACCGCACGCCGCACGCGTCGTAGATGGTCGGAAGGATCCCGGCCGAGCAGCGATCGGTCGTAGTGCGGCAGCCACGTCAGCGCCCCGAGGAGCGGAGGGCTCACGACCGGAGGATGCAGCGGAAGCCGATGTGGCTCATCCCGGTGTCGATCATCTGCGGCCGGCGGGCCGCGGGCCGGTACCGGCGGCAGTAGCTGTCGGCGCAGAGGAACGAACCACCCTTGATCACCTTGCGCGGGATACGGAACTGGGGCTGCTGCGGGTCGAAACTCGCCTCGACCTCCGGCCCCCGGGGGTTGCGCGGCAGACAGCACGCGTGATCGTCCGCGTCGGGGTGACGGCTGGCGTACCAGTCCGAGGTCCACTCCCAGACGTTGCCCGCCATGTCGTGGAGTCCGTACCGATTCGCCGGGTAGGACCCGACCGCAGTGGTCACTCCGTAGCCCGGCTCCGGTCGCCACGGGAAATCCCCGTGCCAGTAGTTGGCCAGGCGTAGGTCGGGGGCCTCGGGCGCGTCCCCCAGACGAACGGGGCCTGTTCGAGGCCGCCGCGGGCGGCGGCCTCCCATTCCGCCTCCGTCGGGAGTGCCCGCCCGGCCCATCCGGCGTAGACCTCCGCGTCCTCGTACGCGATGTGCACGACCGGATGGTCTTCGCGGCCCACCACCGACGACTCACGGCCTTCCGGGTGCCGCCAGGAGGCGCCAGGCGTCCAGCGCCACCACAGGTTCAGGTGACGCAGGTCCACCGGGCCGGTGGTCGGAACGAACACCATCGACCCGGGCTGCAGATTCTCCGCCGGTGCACCCGGAAAGTCCGCCGGATCCAGCGGTCGCTCCGCCAGGGTGCGATAGCCGGTCTCCTGCACGAACCGGGCGAACTGCCGGTTGGTGACCTGGTGACGTTCCATGCCGAAGCCATCGATCGCCACGTCGTGCGACGGGCTCTCCTCCGGATAGTGCCGGTCTGAGCCCATTCGGAAGGTCTGCGCCGGAATCGCCTGCAGGTGATCGAGCAACCGGTCCCCCACCGGTTCGGACCGGTTGTCGATCATGGACCTGCTGAGGCGGGGGCCGGCGTGAAGATCGTGTCCCAGTCGTTCTTCATGCTGACCACGGTCCACTTCTCCTGACGCGCGGTCTCCACCGCCTCTTCGGCCCCGGCCAGGTAGTCGAACTCGCGCTCGGCGTCGTCGTGCAAGATCAGCAGCCGCAGCGCCGGCCCGTCCGCCACGTAGGACAGCATCGGGACATCGCCGTTGGAGTTGCCGCACGCGAGGATGGGCCGGCGGCCGATGCGACTCCAGATGCGTACAGGCTTCTCCGGACCGTCGTCGAAGAAGTCCATGGCCGCCTTGTAGAGCAGGCTCGTGCGCCCGCCGACGGAGCGGAACGTGAGCCCGAGCGCGCTGCCGATGACGCGCTCCGGAGGGATGCCGTAGAGATCGCCGGCGACCGGCCGCATGAAGTCCCGATCGCCGCCGGAGGCGATGTAGGTGGCGAAGCCGTGGTCCTCCAGATACCGCAGCAACTCCACCATGGGGGCATAGCCGCAGTCTCGGTACGACTTCTTCAGCGTCGGGTGGCTGGCCTCGGCGAAGAAGACCTTCACCTCAGCGTCGTACTCGGTCACGGTCACCGTCTCGAACGCGGAGGTGATCGCCCCCATCAACAGCTTCAGGTCGCTGTCGTCACCCTGGTAGTGCTTGACCATGGCGGCGCCCATCCAGTGCAGGTCGTTCTCGTACGCGGCCTTGTACGGTTGACGATCCTGCAGGCTGCGATCCTTGCGGGCCAGCTCGCCGAGCCGCCGGACGGTGAAGTCGAGCTGGATCGGCATCGGCTTCTCACACCACAGCGTCCCATCGTTGTCGAAGACCGCGACCCGGGCCGCCGGCTCGACGAAATCGGGACTGTCATCAGTGGTCACGCGGGCAACGAAGTCGGTGATCGCCGCCCTCGTGGGACCGTCGCGCCACGAGCTGAGCTCGGAGCTCACGTCACCCTCCTCACTGGCTGGCGGCGAGCGTGGCCTCGAGTTTGGCGACGGCCTGGTCGATGGTGAAGGTGGCGGCGGGTTGGCGCGGCGGGAACTCCTTGAAGGTCTCCAGGAACTGGATGACGATGGCGGAGGCCGTCAAGACCAGGATCGCGCTGTCCAGCATCCAGTCGTAGTAGGTGTTCGACGTGATGTCGGCCCGCTCGTACGGATCGGTGCGCAGGTTGAACAGTTTGGGCACGCGCAGCGGCACGAACGGCTCGGCCCAGATCTGCAGCGTCCCCTGTTGACGCTGCTCCATGAAGACGACTTTCCAGTTGTCGAAGCGGATGCCGAGCACATCGCCGTCGTCGGAGAAGTAGACGAGACCCTTGCGCGGGCTCTTCTCCTCCTCGCCGGTCAGGTAGGGCAGCAGGTTGTAGCCGTCGATGTGCACCTTGTAGGTCAGCTCGCCGATGGTCTTGCCCGACTTCAGGTCCTCCACGACGTCGGGATCTCCGGCGGCGGCGAGGAACGTCGGCAACCAGTCGTGGTGCTGGACGATCTCGTTCGAGACGACGCCGGCTGGAACGTGACCCGGCCAGCGAATGAGCTCGGGGATCCGGAAGGCGCCTTCCCAGTTGCTGTTCTTCTCGTTCCGGAACGGGGTCATGCCGGCGTCGGGCCAAGAGTTCATGTGCGGCCCGTTGTCGGTTGAGTAGATGACGATCGTGTTGTCCGCGATGCCCAGCGCGTCCAGCTTGTCCAGCAGCGCACCCACCACGAGATCGTGATCGATCATCGTGTCGTGGTACGGGGACTGCCAGCGACCGGCCTGACCGACACTCTCCGGTTTCGGGTGGGTCCGGAAGTGCATGTGCGTGGTGTTGAACCAGAGGAAGAACGGCTTGTCCGCCTGGTGCTGGCGGTCGATGAAGTCGAGGCCGTGCTCCAGCACCTCGTCGTCGATCGTCTCCATCCGCTTCTTGGTCAGCGCTCCGGTGTCTTCGATCCGCTGTTTCCCCACGCGACCCCAGCGAGGCTGATCGGTCGGGTCGTCATCCTCGGTCGCCCATGAGTGCAGGACGCCTCGCGGCCCGAAACGCTCTCGGAAGTGCGGGAAGTCCTCCGGCGGAGGGTAGTTGGGTGACTCGGGGTCCTCCTCGGCGTTGAGGTGGTAGAGGTTGCCGAAGAACTCGTCGAATCCGTGCACCGTGGGCAGGAACTTGTTGAGGTCGCCCAGGTGGTTCTTCCCGAATTGCCCGGTCGCGTAGCCGAGCGGCTTGAGCAGTTCGGCGATGGTGGGATCCTCAGCCTGTAGGCCGATCGGCGCGGCCGGCATGCCGACCTTGCTCAATCCCGTCCGGTAGACGCTCTGGCCGGTGATGAAGGAGGACCGTCCGGCGGTACAGCTCTGCTCGCCGTAGGAGTCGGTGAACCGCATCCCCTCGTCGGCGATGCGGTCGATGTTGGGTGTCCGGTAGCCCATCAGTCCGTCGCTGTAACAGCTCAGGTTGGTGATGCCGATGTCGTCGCCCCAGATGACGAGGATGTTCGGTTGTGAGTCGGGCATGGGTTCAATCTCGTCAAGGTCGGCGCGCTGCGGCATCACCCTTCGAGGGTGACCGCACGATCCGGCGCCACTTCGAGCAAGATCAGACCCAGGCTGTCCAGCGTGTGCAGGATCCCCGTCAGTTCGGCTTGATCACCGATCAGCCCGTTCAACACGGTGACGGCCCCGCCGGCCTCCACCGAACTCGACAGCGGCACGAAAGCGGTACGCAGCGAGGGGGGCAGTGTGCCCTTGACCCTGATCTCGTACCTCTGCGGAAAAACCACTGCACGGTCCCTTCGGACTGACCCGTTGTCGCGTCCGACGCGATGCCCCGATTGTGCGCGCCCGTCACGATTCGGGCATCACCCCGTCAGGAGGAGTTGAGGAACCGGAGCCTCAGACGATGCCCAGCGCGGCGGCCTTCAGCATGGCATCGCGTTTGTTCTGGACGGACAGCTTGCGATAGATGCTCTTGGTGTGGGTGCGTACGGTGTTGCGGCTCACGAACAGGTCGCCCGCGATTTCGTCGGTGTCCATCCCGGCGACCAGGTGTCGTAGGACCTCGAGTTCGCGGGGCGAGAGCGGGTCGGTGAGCTCGGCTCCGCGTCCGCCGTGCGGCGCGGTCGTGCCCAGCAGCTCCGCGACCAGGCTCCCGTGGCGGGCGGCCGCCACCCGACCGTTGATCAACAATGCGTGAGCCCGTGCCCCCAGTTGGAGGTAGGGCAGCCGGTAGCCTTCCGCGGCGGTCAGATCCAGAGCGGCGTCGAGGCACTGGTCGGCACCTTCCCGCCGCCCGCTCTGGTGCAGGGCAATCGCGTGGGTCAGCAGCGTTCTGAGCTGCAGGCCCAGATCGCTGTCGTCGTACGTGATGTCGGCGAGCGGTGCGGAGCCGGCTCGTGCGTGCGCGTAGGCCTGCAACGCCTCACTCCCGCCGCGGGCGGCCTCGACGGCGTCGGGCGCTTCGCCGCGACTGAGGAGGATCTCCACCCGCACGCAGGCCTCCAACCGTCGTAGCAGTCCGGTCCGAAGCTTCGGCGCACGCTCGAACGCGGTATCCAGCATGTCGGTCGCCGCCGAGGGACCGCCGTCGAGCAACATCAGGCGCGCCTGCAGGATGCGGCCGGTCACCCCCGCTGCACTGGAGTTGACGCCTTGCCAGCGACTTTCGGCTCGCGTGAGCAACTGCTGCGCCCGGTCGAGCTGGCCCCGTTCCATCGCCACCCAGGCACCGGCGAGGTCGGCGAGGCCGACGTACGGACTCGCGGACGGATCACCCGGATCGGCGTAGGTGCTGAGCTCCTCGATCACCTCGTCGGCCGCGACCAGATGTCCGTCGAGCGCTTTGAGGCAGGCCTGGACGCCGAGTCCGGCCACCATCGGCCACTCGGCCGCTCCCGCGTGCACGTCGAAGCACGCGAGCCGTGCCTCGGCCAGAGCGTCGTCGCGTCGGTCGACCCACATCAGGCTCACCGCCCGGGTCGAACGCCAGGCGGCGCGCAGGTCGAGGTCGCTCCGGTCGAATCCGCTGTCGTCGGGACCCGGGACATTCGGCCCGGCCGGGTCGAGCGCCGACAAGACACCGGCCGCGTCACCGGCGTACCGGGCGATGATCGTGCTCACGTAGCTGCTGATGGCCGTCAGCCGTCGTGCCTCGAGGTCGTTACCTCGAGGTAAACCGGCTCGCGCCCGATCGAGCAGCATCCTCGCGCGCCCGGGATCGCTGCCGAGAGTCGCCGGGATGGCCTGGACGAGCGCCAGCCGGGGGTTTTCGGCCGCGACGTCCTGGGGGAAGTCGCCGAGCAGCTTGAACAACTCCGTCATCCGGCCGCGGAACACCAACGAGAGTGCGTTGAGGGCCATCAGCCGCGCGGCCCGGTCCCAGTCCTCGGCCACCTGGGCGTGCTGCACGGCGAGGACGGGCAGACCGCGGACCTCGTACCATCGGGCGGCTCGGGCGTGCTGGGCACGGAAGCGCTCGGGATCGGTATGCGCGAGCTCGCTGCGGAGTAGCTCGGCGAACAGTGGATGCAAGCGATAACTGGGCTTCGATCCCGTGGTCCGGCTGAGGAAGCCGATGCGATCGGCGATCTTCTCCAGGTCGAGCTGCCCGGTCGACCGCTCCGTCAGTGCCGCCGCCAGCTCCGCAGAGATCTCGTCCACCACGCAGGTGTCGAGGAGGAAGGCGCGATCGTCCGTGCTCAAGGTGGCGAGAACCTGCTCGGTCAGGTAGCCGCTCACCACGTCGGTGGAATCGGCCAGGCGCTGGATGACCTCGGACGGGTCGGGTGCGCGCACCATCGCCAGCGCGGCGAGTCGCAGACCGGCGGCCCAGCCTTCCGTGCGCTGCTGCAGCAGGCCCAGGTCGACCGCGCCCACCTCGAGGCCGTGGGCGTCGAGGAGGGCCTGCGTCTCACCGTGACTGAACGCCAGCTCGCCACCGCGGATGTCCAGTAGCCGACCTTCGAGCCGGGCCCGGTGCACCGCCAGCGGCGGGTACGACCGCGTGATGATCATGAGATGTACGTGGGCCGGCAGTCGGTCGACCAGGAACTGCACCTCTGTCTGCGTCGTGGCCGCACCGACGGCACCGAAGTCGTCCCACACCATGGTCGTGCCGGCGGGCAGGTGGGCCATCCAGGACACCAGATCCTCGAGCAGGTGCGCATGATCGTCCGGGCCACTGGACCGGAGCGCGGCCGGCGGAGCCACATTCTGCTCGACCGCCTGCACGAGCCCGGCCGCGACCTCGGACCAAAAGACGCTGGGGTCGGTCAGGAAGCTGCACTGCAGCCAGGCGACGGGCGCGAGCCCGCGGCGGCGGGCCCACGCACTGGCGGCCACCGACTTGCCGGAGCCGGCCGGCGCGCAGATCAACGTGACGGGATAGTCCTGTCCCGTCTCGAGAAGTTGATCAAGACGGGAACGCTCGACCATGCCGTGCGGGACCTTCGGGATGGCCGAAAGGATCCCCAGCCCGGCCGAGCGGTCGGCTTTTCTGGCCAACGGACTCATGCGGCAACCTTGTGGGTTGGAAGGGCTTCGATTCTGTCAGACCGGTCCTGACCGAACCAGCCCGGTATTCCTACCCTCGCCACCGGCCCGGGTGTGTGCCAGGATCCGACCAGAGGACGAACAGCCGCGGCGGAGGGGTTGGGGGTGATCCGAGAGTGAACGCCGAGCGAGTCACGCCGGACGAGGTGGTCAGCACCGGCGGGCCGGCCGTGATGTCGATGTCGTCGACCGACGGGCGATCGTTCCGGGTGCTAGCCCCACCCGAGGTGGGACTTCGGGTGGGCGACTACCTGGTCGTCACCGACGCCGCTGACGCCGAACACGTGTGTTTCGTGGAGGAGACGGCCTCGGCGGGTGAGTACGACGTCGGTACCGGAGCGATCTTTCCGCGTCGCGGCTCCGGGCCGCCCGACCAGATCCGCGATCAGGAAGCCCGCCGCTGCCCATCCGAGCGGGTAGCGGAGATGCTGGCCGGGCGGCCGGCCGGGATGGAGATCGGTCGGCTCGTCGCCGAGCCGGACGTCGGGGTCGGACTGCTCGGCGCCAAGCTCAATCGGCACACGTTCTGGTGCGGGCAAAGCGGCTCCGGCAAGACCTACGCACTCGGCGTTGCCCTCGAACGGATCCTGCTGAACACCGCACTGCCGATCGTGATCTTCGATCCCAACAGCGACTTCGCTCGGCTCGACCAGCCTCGGCCGGGAGTCGACCCCACGGACGCCGAACGCCTGGCGGCATTGGACATCCGCGTGCTCCGTCCGGGCGAGGGAAGCGATTCATTGCGGGTCCGGTTCCGCGCCATGGACAGTCGCGCGAAGGCCGCCATCCTCCAACTCGATCCCATCGCCAATCGGCACGAGTACAACACGCTGACGCGTCTCACGCCGGCGTTGGCCGGGGATCCCGATCGCGTACCCGAGATCCTGCGGTCGGACGAGGCGGACGGCGCTGCGCTCGCCGAAAGGCTCGAGAACCTCGAGGTCTTGAGCTGGCAGATCTGGGCGCAGGATTTCGTCGCCGCGACCGAGATCATCGCCGAGCGGCCGGCCGCGACCGTGCTCGATCTCGGCGGCCTGACCCGCATCGAGGAGCAGCTGAGCGTGGCTCTGGGGGTTCTGGATGATCTGTGGGCGCGCCGGGAGGAGCGTCGCCCCGTGCTGCTCGTGATCGACGAGGCGCACAATCTCTGCGCGCCCGACATGGAGTCACAACTCGGCCAGACCGTGCGCAACCGGATCATCCAGATCGCGGCCGAGGGCCGGAAGTTCGGACTGTGGCTGCTGTTGTCGACCCAGCGTCCGTCGAAGGTCCACCACGGGATCGTCTCCCAGTGCGACAACCTGACGTTGATGCGGATGAACTCCCCGGGCGACCTGGAGGAGCTCGCCGACATCTTCGGCTTCGTACCCCGCGAGATGCTGGGTCAGTCGGCTCGCTTCCGCCAAGGCGAAGCCCTGCTGGCTGGCGGTTTCGTGGCCTCCCCCAGCATCGTGAAGGTACGGGACCGCATCACCACCGAGGGTGGTATCGACGTGCCGGTGCCGATGCCGGGCTAAGCCCGCGAGCGTCGGTAGGATCGCGCTCCGGTGAAGTGAGGAAGAGCGAGCCGACAACGCCTTTCCGTCGGCGAGCGACGACGAACGAGCCGGGACCCAGCGCGATCCGCGCGAGCGGGCTCATCAACACGGATCAGGACTTGGTGACCAGACTCCGGGCGAAGAAGGTGAGGTTCGCCGGCCGTTCGGCCAGGCGCCGGATCAGGTAGCCGTACCAGTCAGCGCCGTACGGGACGTACACCCGGACCTGGTGCCCGAGCTTGATCAACCGCAGCTGCTCGGTCGGCCGAATTCCGTACAGCATCTGGAACTCGTAGCTGTCGGGTGAGCGCCGGCGATCATGGGCGAGTTTCCGGCCGATCTCGACCAGCCGTGGATCGTGGCTGGCGATCATGGGGTAGCCCGGGCCGGCCATCAAGATCTTGAGGCACCGTACGTAGGAGAGGTCGATCTCCTGCTCGTCGGAGAAGGCGACACTTTCCGGCTCGGCGTAAGCGCCCTTGCACAGCCGCACCCGGGAACCGGCGGTCGCGAGGTCCCGGCAGTCGGCCTCGGTGCGATGTAGATAGGCCTGGAGCACCGCCCCGGTGTCCGGGAAGTCCTCACGCAGTGTCGAAACGACGGTCAACGTCGCGTCGGTGGTCGTGTGGTCCTCCATGTCCACGGTGACGGTCGTGCCGACGTTCCGGGCGGCGTTGCAGACCCGCTCGGCGTTGGCGAGGGCGACCTGCTGGCCGTCGTCGAGCAGCAGCCCGAGAGCCGAGAGCTTCACCGATACCTCGGCCGCGTGCGCCAGCTGTGTTTCGTCCAGCCTGGCCAGCAGCTCGAGATAGGCCGAGACCACCCGGTCGGCATGCTGGCGATCAGTCGTGTCCTCACCCAGATGATCAATGCTGACCTGCAGACCCGACGCCACCAGCTGACGCGTCACCGCGACCACGGCGTCGTCCGTCTCCCCGGCCACGAACCGGGCGACGACGTCGCTGGTCACCGGAGCCTTCGTGATCGCGCCCCGGATCCCCGCGCTCCGGGAGATCTTCAGCAACGCTTCTCGCAGCACAAGCTCTCCATCCACCGGTTGGTGCCGACTCTAATCGGCGTCCTCGCGCGGGCCGGGCCCACCTTCGCCGATGTCGTCTCCCGCCGTGACGGCCTGAGCTTGATGGGGCCCTGGTCCTCGAATGTCGTTTCCCGCCATGTGGCGGCTGGCGCAGCGTTTGCGCGCTCGTACCGCTGCGTTGTCCGCCATGTGGCGAAAGACGTCATCGAGCTCGTACGTGGTGCGGCGCCCTCGTCCTCGAATGCCGTTTCCCGCCATGTGGCGGCTGGCGCAGCGTTTACGCGCTCGTACCGCTGCGTTGTCCGCCATGTGGCGCAAGACGTCACGCGGCTCTCGTCACCGGCCCGGGAAGTAGCGCTGCCACTCCGGGCGGAAGCGGCGAGGAAGGCCGGTTGCGCCACGGTCGAGGAGGGCGGCGCGAACCCGCTCGAGGGTGCGGAGGGGTTCGTCGTAGATGCCTTCTCGCGTGATCACGACGAGCCGATCGCCACGGCGGTCGAGCTCCTCGCGGCGATAGATGTCACTGACCCACTGCTCGTCGTCCTCGGCGTGCTGGCGGCCGTCGTATTCGACCAGTAGCCGTGACTTCTTGTAGTACATGTCGAAGCGACGCAGGCGCTCGCCGTCAGGCCCGCGCAAGATGAAGTTCACCTCCGGTTCGGGAAGCCCGGCGAGAACGAGCAGCATCCGCGCCCGCGATTCCATCGGCGAATCCACGTCGGACCGGACCAATCCGGCCGCCCGCCGCGCCCGCCGGCAACCGCGCCCCGTCCAGGCCTCCGCAGCGGCGATCAGGGCCTCGGGGGTCGTCTGCTTCGCCTTCACGAGGCTGTCGCCGGCGACCACGAGATCGACGAGGTCGACGCCGACTCCCGCCAGCTCCAGGAAGCACTGCTCCGGACTGGAGATCCGCAGACCTCGCTGGTTGATGGCCCTCGCTCCCGGCCAAGCGACGTGGGACCGGATGCCGCGGCGTACGCAGCGGCCGTCCGCCGTCGGGAGACTCACGTGGGTCTCCGTTGTGTGCGGCACGACGGCGCCCCACAGCTCCGCCGCCGTGTGGTGGCTGGCGAATGCGCCGGGCGGTGAGATGTTGACCGCCGCCTGCGCCTTGACCCGAGTCGTGATCGGTACGGTCGCCGCGACGTACTGGTCGTAGCAGACCTTGTGGAACTCTCGGCTCAGCAGGCGCGACCGCGGTAGCCGGCAGGCTCGAGCCTCGGCTCGACTGAAGGGTCTGCGTGTGTCCAGGCCGTACGACGCTCGTTGCGTGGTCATGGCTCATCGTCGGTACACGAACCCGCTGTGGGCACCCCTCGACCGACAATCTGTGGACAACTTCCCGCCTGGCATCGGAGCCGTCGCCTCGCCGCACCACGTACCAGCGCTCTATGACGTCTTCCGCCACATGGCGGACAACGCAGCGGCCTGACGGCAGCAACGCTGCGCCAGCCGCCACATGGCGGGAAACGGCATTCGAGGACGAGGGCGTGAGAGAACGAGGGCGCCGCACCAGAGACCGCGCAGTCAGAGGGAGGAGGCCACTCCGCTGGCGTCGACGGCGTAGGAGGAGTGCACGGCGGCGGCGAGGTGCAGGCGGGTGAAGGCCAGGGACTCGGCCAGATGATCTTCACGCAGCGAACGGGTTTCGCTCTTACGGGAATTGACCTCGAGGACCACGTGGCCGTCGAAGTCACGCTCGGCGAGGTGCTCGAGCACGCGATCGGCGCGCTGATCACCCCGTCCCGGAACGAGGTGCTCGTCCTTGGCCGAGCCGGTGCCGTCGGTGAGGTGGACGTGCCGCAGTCGATCACCCCAGCGCCGCGCCAGGTCGAGCGACTGCTGGTTGGAGGTGGAGGCGTGAGACAGGTCCAGGGTCAGATGGTCGTAGTCCAGATCGGTGGGATCCCAGCCCGGCATGTACGCCTTGAGTTCGCCGCCGCCGGGTGTACGCCAGGGGTACATGTTCTCGACGCAGAAGGTGATCCCCGTGGACTTCGGTCAGCCGCCGCACTCCGGCGACGAAACCGCGGGCGTACTCGCGCTGCCACCGGAACGGCGGATGCACCACCACGACGTCGGCGTCGAGCCGGCTGGGCGGCCTCGGCCGACCGCTCCAGCTTCACCCAGGGATCGGTGCCCCACACCCGCTGCGTGATCAACAGGCAGGGCGAATGCACCGACAGCACCGGGACCTGGTGGTAGTCCCGCAGCTTCAGGACCGCGTCGATGTCGGCGGCCACCGGGTCGATCCCGACCATCAACTCGACGCCGTCGTAGCCGAGTCGACGGGCCAACTCGAAGGCGCTGGAGGTCGTCTCCGGGTACACGGAGGTGGTGGACAAGCCCACCTTGGCGGGCGGCACCCGTACGTGGCGATTCACCAGGGAGGGTGCGGACACAGCTTCCAGCCTAGCCTCAAGCGCCACCCGCCCGCCGGAACCAGCGGAGCTGATCAGCTGGCCGATCACCTGGGTCGATCACCCGCGTAGGCTGCCGTCGTGCCCGAGGTGTCGCTGCCTTTCCCACGCGCCTTCGCCGAGTTCGTCGACCCGACCGACGCCGACACCGACGTACCGCTGCGACCTCACCTGGCTCACCTCGAACTGGACCTGCATCTTCGGCCGCGGCTGTCAGGGCATCTACGCCGACCGTCCCGACGACGGCTGCTGCACATTGGGTGCCCACTTCGCCGACGCCGACGACGAGAAGCGGGTACGCAAGGCCGTACGTCGAACTGAGCGACGAGCAGTGGCAGTACCGGCACGGCGGGTCGGCGAGACGGCTGGGTGGAGCTGGAGGACCCCGAGACGGTGGCCGAGGGCGACGAACCGGCCCGCAAGACCAGGATCGTCGACGGTGCGTGCATCTTCTTGAACCGGCCCGGCTTCGCCGCCGGCACAGGCTGTGCGCTCCACCTGCTGGCGCTCGACCAGTCGCCGCCCGGTCACCGAGACCAAACCCGACGTGTGCTGGCAGCTGCCGATCCGCCGCCAGTTCCGTACGGTCACCCGCACCGATCACACCAGCTACACCGAGGTGAGCATCGGCGAGTACGGCCGCGACGGCTGGGGACCCGGCGGAGCACGACCTCGACTGGTACTGCACGGCCAACACCGAGGCGCACGTGGCGCGGCGGCCGGTGTACCGGCAGAGCAAGGCCGAACTGGTCGCGCTGATGGGCAAGCCCGGCGTACCGGATCCTCGTCGGACTGTGCCGAGACTTCGACGCCAGACCCGGCCGCACCATGCGGCATGCCGCCGACCCCGCCCGGCGCCGACGGGCTGGCTGAACCACAATGGGGTCATGCAGCTGGACCATCTCTCCTTCGCGGCGGGTCCAGAGGGGGCGAATCTCACGGCGGCTCGGCTCGGGGGTCTCCTGGGATCAACGTTCAGCGACGGCGGGTTCCATCCGCGGTTCGGAACCCGCAATCTGACCCTGGCCCTGTCCGGCGGCCGCTACCTGGAGGTGGTCGAGGTGCTGGACCATCCCGCGGCCGACAAGGCGGCCTTCGGGCAGGCCGTGCGCGCCCGCTCCGCGGACGGCGGCGGCTGGCTCGGCTGGGTGGTCGCGGTCGACGACCTGGAGCCGATGGAACGCCGACTCGGCCGGCCGGCCATCGAGGGCCACCGGCACCTCCCGGACGGAAACCTGCTGGAGTGGGAGCAGCTCGGCGTCAAGGGCCTGCAGGCTGATCCGCAGCTGCCGTTCTTCGTGCACTGGCTGAGCGACGCCGGCGCCCATCCGTCGGTCGGCGGTCGACGACGTCGCGCTGCTGCGGATCGAGATCGCCGGCGATCCGGAGCGGGTCGACGACTGGTTGGGCGGCGCGAGTGCGGTCGTCCTGCACGACATCGACATCGACTGGATCGCGCCCAACGGGCAACCGGGACTCATCGCGGCCACCTTCGGGACCCGGAGCGGTGTGGTGCGCATCTGATGCGTGACCAATAGTGCGCTGCTGATGCCGATCCGCATCCGACCGGAGGTGGCGGCGCTGCCGGTGTATCGGCCCGGGCTGCCGGCGACCCCCTCGCCCGAGGGCGGCGGGCGGGTGGCGCACAAGCTGTCGAGCAACGAGAACCCCTATCCGCCGCTGCCGGAGGTGCTGGACGCCGCCATCGAGGCCTGCCGGCACATGAATCGCTATCCGGACCTGGCCAACACGGCCCTGACCGAGGCCGTGGCGGCCCGGCTCGACGTGGGCCGGGACCGGTTGGCGTTCGGCACCGGATCGGTGGCGATGCTGTACCACCTGCTGCACGCCCTGTGCGGACCCGGCGACGAGGTCGTCTACGCCTGGCGCAGTTTCGAGGCGTACCCGATCGCGGTGCAGCTCACCGGGGCCACCTCGAGGCCGGTACCCCTGGGACCCGGTGCCGTGCACGATCTGACGGCGCTCGCCTCGGCGGTGACTCGGCGCACGCGGGTCCTGCTGTTGTGCACCCCCAACAATCCGACCGGTCCCGCGATCGCCCACGACGACGTCGTCGCGCTGCTCGACCGGCTGCCCGAAGATCTCGTGGTGGTGGTGGACGAGGCCTACGTGGAGTTCGTGACCGACCCGGAGGCGGTGCACGGCCTGGACCTGTTGCACCGGCCCAACGTGGTCGTCCAGCGCACCTTCTCGAAGGCGTACGGGCTGGCCGGCTTCCGGGTCGGCTACTGCGTTGCCCCGCCGGAGGTGGCGGCCGCGGTCCGGGCGGTGGCCCTGCCCTTCGGGGTCTCCGGCGTGGCGCAGGCGACGGCGCTGGCGGCCCTGAAGGCCGAGCCGGAACTTCGGCAGCGGGTGGCCGAGATCGTCCGGGCCCGCGACTCGCTGGCCGCCGAGCTCCGGACGCTCGGTTTCGACGTCCCGGAGACCCAGGCCAACTTCGTCTGGCTGCCCGCCGGGACGCGGACGAGCGCGTACGCGGCCGCCTTCAGCGACGCCGGTCTGAGCGTCCGGCCGTACGCGCCGGCGACGAGCACGACGGCATCCGGATCACCGTCGGTGTGCCCGAGGCGAACGCGCGCGTGCTGGAGGTGGCGGCCGGGTTGGATCGTTGAGCAGCGCGGGCTCGGCGAGATCGGCTCAGTCGAGAGGCCGGTTCCGACGGACGGCGAGCAGGGCGGCGACCAGGACGGCCGCCACGAGGCCGGCACCCAGGGTGTCCTCCCCCAACGCGGCGAAAGCGCCCAGGTCCGGCGTGGCGCCGGGGTCGCGGAGCAGCGAGACGTACGCGGCGACGCCGGCCGCCAGCACGCTGTTGGCCAACACCAGCAGCACCCGGGACGAGGTCGGGTAGCGCGGACTGCCCTCGTTCGCCGGCCCGGCCTCGGTCAGCAAGCGCCCAGGTCAGACCGAACAGCAGCAGGGCGATGCCGGACACGCCCAGCAGGGCGCCGAGCGGGTCGGACACGAAGTCGCGGTAGCCGAAGAGCAGCGTGAGCACCAGCGCTCCGCTGAGCGTGACCGCCCGGACCGGAGTCAGCGCGCGGCGGACGAGCAGCCAGCCGATCACCCCGAGCACCACCGCCGTGGCCAGCAGGTTCAGGAGCCCGACTCCGGACCCGGTGTCCAGCCACCCGCCGGCCAGCGGTCGGGCCACCCGGGCCCACAGCATCACCGCGACCGCACCGAGCAGCAGGGCGGTGTCGAGGCGACCCCGGCGGGCGCTGCGGATGGCGAGGACGGTCAGGGCGACTCCGACCAGGAGTCGGACCACCGCCGGCCAGACCCAGGAGGACAGCAGCGACGTCCACGACGAGGCGATCGCTCCGACCTGCGCCGGGCGCCAGCTGACCGACCACGCCGAGCACGCCGAGGATGACCACCGGGGCGTAGGCGACCCCGACCACGGCGACGCCGAGCGCCAGGGCCATCCGGCCCATCCGCTCGGGCAGCGCCAGCGCGGAGACGTCGGCCGCTGGATCTCGCCAGCGCCACCAGCAGGGCGGAGATTCCGGCGAGGGCCGCCAGCAGCAGCGCCCAGGTCCGCAGCACCGGCCAGCCGAGGTCGGCCGCGTCGCCGTGCCACAGCTGCCAGCCGGCCTGGATCATCCGCGCCACCACCACCGCGGCCAGGACGAGGTAGACGGTGCGGGCCGACCGAGCCTTGGCCAGCGCGGTGGTGCTCCACAGCGTGGCCGACACCGTGATCTCGGCCACCGACAACCCGGCCGCCACCGCCGCCGGCAGCGCCACCGGGATCAAGGAGACGACGGTCGACCTCAGGTAGGCCGGGACGAAGTCGTACCCGAGCGGGCCGGCGGAGCGATCCAAGGCGACGACGCCCACCACCACGGTGCTGGCCAGCAGCAGCCAGACGAGCGGGAACTCCCACCAGGCGAACTCCCGACGCCAGCGCAGCACCACGAAGACGACCAGACCGAGCATCGCGACCGCGGTCAGCACGGTCTCGATCAGCCCGCCGCTGGTCTCGGAGTAGCGCAGCCCCCAGCTGGCCATCATCACCAGCGAACTGAGCAGCGCGATGATCTTCAACCACCCCGGCAGGTGCAGGGCGGCCGTCTGGAACAGGGCCAGCGCCACGACGACGACGAGCAGCACCAGCCAGAGCCAGGCCCGCGGCACGCTGCCGACGTCGGAGGTGGGGGCGGTGAGCTCGCTGTTGCCGCGGACGAGCCCCGACGTCGCGGCCAGTCCGGCTCCGATCACGTACGCCACGACGGCCAGCACGACGACGCTGCGCAATCCGTACGGCCAGCCGACGTCGCGCAGCCGACCGCGTCGGATCGGGTCGGCGAGCACCCGGGCCGGCAGGGCGGCGAGACCGCGCAGCACGGCCGATCGCGAGCCGGTGCCGTCGGCGACCGGCGACGACCGGCCAGACCGGTCGGCCGGCGGCCCCCGGCAGGTCAGCCATCGGTCCAGCCCGAGAACGTCCAGCTCGAATCGAAGAGGAACACGCCGCGCTCGGTGGCCAGATGGCGATGCGGGGTTCCCGGCGGTCTCGGTGCGGGTGGCGAAGCTCGGTGAGCGAGGCGCCGGCCGGGTCGAGGACCTCGGCCCGCTCCGCACCGCCAGACCACCACCAGGCGGCCGTCGGTGCTGACGTCGGTCCCGGGTCTGGCCCAACGGCGCGTCCCGTTCAGGGCAAAGGCCAGCACCTCGTCGCCGGCGCGGGCCACGATGCTGTCCCCGGCGACGACGACGGTCCGCGCCGTGCCCGGGAACCAGCGGCGCCAGCGTCAGCTCGTGGGTGGCGACGTCGTAGGAGCCGAGGGTGCTCTCCGAGAGCACCGCGAGTGCGGTCGGATTCGTGGTGGGCGCCGGCGCCAGGGCCACGGGTGCTTCGACCGCGGCGGTCCAGCGGAGATCTCCGTCCTGGGCGTCGAGCCCGGTCAGCGTGTTCGAGCCGTCGGCCACCACCAGCTCGCCCGCCGCGCTCGGCCGGCGTCACCCGAACGTCCCCGGACACCCGGGTGCGCCAGCGTACGGCTCCGGTGGCCAGATCGACGCCCACCACCTCCCCGTCGAGCCCGGCGACGGCGACTCTCGTCGGGCGACGTCCGGACCGGCTGGGCCCGCACGACCTCGCGGGTCGGCAGCGTCCAGCGCCGGACCCCGCGGCTGTCGTAACCGACGACCGTACGGGCGGAGGTGGTGACCACCGCCATGTCGCCGAACGCGGACAGCGTGAGGATCTGGCCGCCCGGATGCGCCCGCCATCGGGATCGCCACTTGCCTGCCGCGTCGGGCGTCGGCGGTCCGCGGTCGGCCACGATGTCGGACACGGACGAGGTGGCCTGCAGCACCAGGCCGGACCGGAGGGGCACCGGCGGCAGGGACGCCGGCGTGCCGGACATCGGACCCTCGCCGAAGTTGGGATCGACCGAGACCACCTCGTGCGAGGCCGGTCGCCACCGGGCCGGCGCCCAGGTGTCCGACGGCGTCGGTCGTGTCGGGGGCGGGCAGATCCGGCGGCGCGGCGCCGCTTCCAGCTCTGTCGGCAGTCCGGACGACGGTGGTGCCCACCCAGTCGTCGGTCTCGCGGACCAGGCCGCCGGGACACCAGGTTCGGCCCAGCTTCCGCGTCAGCGAGGCTGTCCTCGACCGAGTAGGTCACCGTGCCGTTCACCTCCAGGCACGCCTCCGCCGCGCGGGCCGTGAACTCGGCGGCGTACGTGATCGTCGGGGCCCCGGCCGTCCCGGACGAGCGCCAGGTCTGCCCGGCCCGGACACCGGCCGGCAGTTCGACCAGATTGGGCAGGTAGGTGAAGCCCAGGCCCGGACCGGACTCCGCCGCCAGGGCCACGTCGTCGTCGAGGGTGTAGACGCGGGTCTGGGCCACCGATCTGACCTTGGCGCGTCGGCTGTCGGCGTGTCGGCCGCCGCCGCAGAGTCGGCGGGGATGGTGATCGTGCGCCAGAAGCGGCTGCGATCGATCAGCTCCCGATCGGAGCCGAGGGCGCCGATCAACCGGGTGGCGAGGTTCCAGTCCAGCGCGTTCAGCACCGCCGAGCCGCTGATCCGCGCCGACTCCGTCACGACCAGCGCCTGCGGTGCTGCGGCCGCCGCTGGTGGTCTGCTGGCGAGCGAACTGGACCGCACCGTCGGCCGGCACGTAGGTGCTGACCACCGGTGAGGAGTCGCTCGGGGAGCCGGACCGGCCACCGCGGCCAGGCTGCCGGTGATGAGCGCGGCCACCAGGGCGAGCGTGATGCCCGCCCGGTAGCGCGGGGCACCCCTCGTCCGGCCGGGCGGCGCGCTCGACGGCGCCGGGCCGGGGTCGGACACCTGCTCATCTTGTCATTGCGGCGGGTCTCCGGCGGAGTCGCGCTCGTCGCGGGCTCCGGTCTGCGGGAACGTCGAGGCGAGCGAGCGCGAGCAGGACATATGTCGAGTCCCGTGTAAGTTAGCGTGCCGATCATGGCCAAGACCGCGGCCCGACCAACCCACAGCTGCACCGAGTGCGGCTGGACCACGATGCGCTGGGTCGGGCGCTGCGGTGAGTGCCAGACCTGGGGCAGCGTGGTCGAGGCCGGGGCACCCGAAGCTCGCTTCCGATCCGGTCCTCGGTGCCGCGCAGCAAGGCGGTGCCGATCGCCTCGGTCGACGCCGACGCCGCGACCCGCGTGCTGACCGGAGTCGGCGAACTGGATCGCGTGCTCGGCGCGGGACTGGTGCCGGGCGCCGTCGTCTTGTTGGCCGGCGAGCCGGGAGTCGGGAAGTCCACGTTGCTCCTGGAGGTCGCCAGCCGGTGGGCCAAGGCCGATCGCCCCACGCTGTACGTGACCGGGGAGGAGTCGGCGGCCCAGGTCCGGCTGCGGGCCGGTCGCACCGACGCACTGGCCGACGACCTGTTCCTGGCGGCGGAGACCGACCTCGGCACCGTGCTCGGGCACATCGAGGAGGTCAACCCGTCGCTGCTGGTCGTCGACTCGGTGCAGACCATCGGCGCCGCCGAGGCCGACGGATCGCCGGGCGGCGTCACCCAGGTGCGCGAGGTGACCGGGGCGTTGGTCCGGGTGGCGAAGCGCACCGGGATGGCCGTGATCCTGGTCGGTCACGTCACCAAGGACGGGGCCATCGCCGGACCGCGCCTGCTCGAGCACCTGGTCGACGTGGTGCTGGCCTTCGACGGCGACAAGCACTCCGGTTTCCGGATGGTGCGGGCCACGAAGAACCGGTACGGGCCGGCCGACGAGGTCGGCTGCTTCGAGATGGCCGAGCACGGCATCGTCGAGGTGCCCGATCCGTCGGGCCTGTTCCTGTCCCGGCACGACGAGCCGGTGCCGGGCACCGCGTCACGGTCACCATGGAGGGCCGGCGGCCGATGCTGGCCGAGGTCCAGGCGCTGGTGGCGCCGACTCCGCTGCAGACGCCGCGGCGGGTCATCCACGGGCTCGACGCCGGGCGGATGGCGATGGTGCTGGCCGTGCTGCAGCGCCGGGCCGGGCTGCCGCTCTACAACCACGACGTCTACGTCTCGACGGTGGGCGGAGCGCGGGTGTTCGACCCGTCCGCGGATCTGGCCGCCGCGATCGCGGTCGGCCTCGACGGTCCGCAACGAGAGCATCGTCCGGCGGTTCGTCGCGATCGGCGAGGTCGGCCTGGCCGGCGAGCTGCGCCGGGTGCCCGGACTCGACCGGCGGCTGGCCGAGGCCGCCCGACTCGGGTTCACCGAGGCGGTGATCCCGGCGGATTCGGGATCGGCCCAGAGACCGGATGAGCTCGTCGCGGCACGGGCTGCTGGTGCACGCGGTGCCCACCATCGAGCACGCGCTGCGGGCGCTGTCCCTGCTCGACGAGCGCTGGCCGGAAGCGGGCAGGAGCGCGTCGGCTGAGTCCGGCGGCTGAGCGCGGAGCGGGCTCGAGCCGGAAGAATTAGAATGGGCGAGGTGCACGAGGACGAGAACGGCAGCCGCGTGCTCTCCTATCTGGCCCGGTTGGCTCCCGGTACCCCGCTTCGCGAGGGTTTCGAGCGGATCCTGCGCGGTCGGACCGGTGCTCTGGTCGTGCTCGGCAACTCCGGCCGCCGTCCAGGGCCTGTGTACCGGCGGCTTTCCGCTCGACGTGCCGTACACCGCCACGTCGCATGCGGGAGCTGGCGAAGATGGACGGCGCCATCGTGCTGACCGCCGACACCGAGCGCATCGTCCGCGCCGGGGTCCAGCTGATGCCCGACCCCAGCATCGAGACCGTCGAGACCGGCACTCGGCACCGTACGGCTGATCGGGTGGCCCGGCAGACGGGCGTGCCGGTGGTATCGGTCTCGGCCTCGATGGCCACGATCTCGCTGTACGTCGACGACACCCGCCGCGTGGTGGAGCGCTCGGAGGCGATCCTGACCAAGGCGAACCAGGCGCTGCAGACGCTGGAGCGTTACCGCGCCCGGCTCTGGGAGGTCACGAACCGGTTGTCGTCGCTGGAGGTCCAAGATCAGGTGACCGTCCGCGACTTCGCCTATCTGGCCCAGCGGCTGGAGATGGTCCGGCGGTTGGACGCCGAGGTGAACGCCTACGTCGTCGAACTCGGCACCGACGGACGGCTGTTGACCCTGCAGCTGCACGATCTGAGCGCCGGGGTGGCCGAGCTGCGAGAGTTGCTCGAGCGGGACTACCGACCCGACGACGGCGACCGGTCGTTCGGACTCGAGCGGCTGGCCGAACTGAGCACCGACCGAGCTGCTGGATCCGCTGGTGGTGGCCCGTACCGTCGGCTTCTCCGCACACGAACAGCTGGACACCAAGATCACCACGCGCGGGCTACCGGCAGATCTCCCAGATCAACCGGCTGCCGGCCGCCCTGGGCGCCCGGCTGATCGAACACTTCGGCAGCCTGCAGGGCCTGTTCGGCGCCAGCAGCAGCGAACTCCAAGAGGTGGACGGCGTCGGCGAGCAGCGGGCCCGGGTCATTCGCGACGGCCTGGTGCGGCTGGCCGAGGCGGCCTACTCCGAACCGGCGCCCGCGCCCTGAGCCTGTCCACTTCGTGCCATCGAGTCCGCGCTCCTGAGCGCGGTCGTGGGTCTGAGCGGCCGAGTCCTCGAGCAGGAACGAGGGACTCGAGCAGCTGGTGCGGACCGAGATCCTCCAGTTGCCTCAGTCCGCAGCGTGATGGGCAGCTTGGCTGCCTTGGCACCGGTCACCTGGGCGGTCGCCAGGTAGGTGCCCGACTTCGGCGGCGGGGCCGGCCTGGTGCAGCCGGCGGCGAGCCCTCGGCCGTCCCAGACCATCACCCAGGACACCGACTGATCGAGTTCGAGCTTGGCGGCGACCGCGAAGGTGGCGGTCGAGCAGGCCCGACGTGCTCCAGATCAGCTTCTTGCCGGAGGTCACCTTGAGTTCGAAGTCGGTCTTGGCCAGGTTCAGCTGACAGGCGTCGTCGCCGACGTTGCGGACGGTGACGGTGAAGCTGGCCGGCTGCGCGATCTTGAGCATCTGCTTCGCCGCTCAGGCTGGCCGACAGCTGCTCGCGCTCACACTTCGGGGTCACGCTCGCGCTCGGAGCTGCGGAGCGAGCCGCCGGGGAACCGGATGACGTGCCGGACGGGGCCGGTGTCGGACTGGCGGAGATCGGGGTGGCCGAACTCGGGGTCGGCCGGATGGCGCTGACGGCGGGGCTCGGCTGGGCTGGCTCGGAACGGGGCTCGGCGGTGGCGGTGCCGCGGTCCGGGTGGCCCCGCTGCTGGCTCGAGCCAGCCCCAGACTGACCAGCACCAAGATCACCACGGCGAGGAGCACGAGGACCCGCCGCAACCAGTAGGTCTGGACCGGCTCTGGTCCCTCCGGATGGAGCACGCCGCTCATGAGGATGAGCGTAGGGAGATCGAGGACGCGCCGTCCGTCAGGCACGCCGAGCGCCCGGCGATCGACCCGAGTAGCGTGGGCCGATGTGCCGAGTCGCCCTGCCCTGAGCTCGTCGGCTGACCCTGAGCCGTCGATGCCCGAGCTCCGATCCGGCGCACGTCGTCTCGCCGGATCCTGCGCTGGTACGACGAGAACGGCCGGGACCTGCCCTGGCGGCGCCCGGAGGCCACTCCGTGGCAGATCATGATCAGCGAGTTCATGCTGCAGCAGACGCCGGTGGCTCGTGTGCTGGCGCCGTGGCAGATCTGGGTCGATCGCTGGCCCACCCCGCCGGCACTGGCGGCGGCGCCGGCCGGGGAGGCCGTCCGCGCCTGGGGTCGCCTCGGCTATCCGCGCCGGGCCCTCCGACTGCACGCGGCGGCCACCGTGATCACCGACGAGTACGGCGGCGAGGTGCCGAGCGACGTACGCGGCCCTGCTCGCCCTGCCCGGGCGTCGGTTCGTACACGGCCGCGGCGATCGCCAGCTTCGCGTTTCGCCGGCGGCACGTCGTGCTCGACACGAACGTACGCCGGGTGCTGGCCCGGATCGACGGCGGCGAGGCCCAGCCGCCGGCCGCGCTGAGCGTCGCCGAGGAGGCACGGGCCCACCGGTTCCTGCCCGCGCACCGGCCCGCGGGCGGCCCGCTGGGCGGTCGCCTCGATGGAGCTCGGAGCCTGATCTGCACGGCCCGGACGCCCCGCTGCGACGAGTGTCCGGTGGCGTCGCACTGCCGCTGGCATCGACTCGGACATCCCGTCGGACAGGTGCCGCCCGCGCCGCGCACAGTCGTACGCCGGCACCGACCGGCAGTGTCGCGGCGCCCTGCTGGCGGTGCTGCGCTCGACCGACGGGCCGGTCGAGCTCGAGCCGAACTGGCCGGCGCCTGGCCGGAGCCGGAGCAGCGACGGCGCTGCCTGGATTCCCTGCACGACGATGGTCTGATCGAGTCCGTCGACCCCGGGCCACTACGCCCTGCCGTCCTGCGACCCGTACGAGCTCCGCACCTCGCCGAAAGGAGAAACCATGACCGGAACCTGCCCCGACCCTCACGCTGCAGAACAACGCCGCCATCCCGGTGCTCGGCCTCGGCACCTCGCCGATGCTGGGCGACGAGGCCGCCACCGCCGTCCGGACCGCGCTCGAGGCGGGCTACCGGCTGGTGGACACCGCCGAGAACTACCGCAACGAGGAGGCGGTCGGGCAGGGCATCGCCGACTCGGGCGTCGCCCGCGACGAGATCTTCGTCACCACGAAGTTCAACCGGAAGTGGCACAGCGTCGACGGCGTCGCCGAGGCGTTCCGCGGCAGCATCTCCCGGCTGGGCGTCGACTACCTCGACATGCTGATGGTGCACTGGCCGAACCCGGATCAGGGGCAGTACGTCGACGCCGTGCGGGGTCTGGCTCGCCTGCTGGAGTCCGGCGACATCCGCGCGATCGGCGTCTCCAACTTCAAGCCGGCTCACCTGCAGCGGGTGCATGGACGAGACCGACATCGTGCCCGACGTCAACCAGATCCAGCTCAGCCCGTACAACACCCGCGCCGAGACCCGGGCGTTCAACGCCGAGCACGGCATCGTCACCGAGTCCTGGAGCCCGATCGGGGCCTCCGACGCCGGTCTGCGCTCCGATCCGGCCATCGGCGAGATCGCCGAGCGGTACGGCAAGTCGACCACCCAGACGGTGCTGCGCTGGCACGTCCAGCTCGGGCCTGGTGGCCATCCCGAAGTCGGCCGACCCCGGCCGGATCGCGGAGAACCTCGACATCTTCGACTTCGAGCTGACCGAGGACGAGATGGCCGCGATCTCCGGCCTGGACCGCGGCGAGGCCGACGTCGCCGACTCCGACGTGTCCGGCCACTGACAGCCCGCGACCCGTCACATCTTCGGCTTTGGGCGGCGTCGCGCAGAACTGACGATCGCCAGCCGGGTCATCAGTGCCGGCGGTCGGCCGGCGGAGCGACGAGGTGCGGGTGGCGCCGATCGAGGCGATGATCACGCACGCCATCGCCAACCACTGCGGCGCGCGTCAGGAACTCGCTCAGGAGCAGCATGGCGGCCAGGGCGGCGGCCGCCGGTTCGAGGCTCATCAAGATGCCGAACAACCGAGGCGGGATCCGGCGGAGCGCGATCAACTCCAGGCTGTACGGGATGACCGACGACAGCAGTCCGATGGCCACCCCGAGGATCAGGACCTGCGGCTGCAGCAGATGCCGCACCGGCTTCGAGGACGGCCGGCGGAGCCAGCGTCACGGCCCCGACCAGGCTGGCCACTGCCAGACCGGTGATCCCGGGCCAGCGTCTGCCGGTCTGGGCGCTCAGCAGGATGTAGGCGGCCCAGCCGGCGCCGGCCAGCAGGGCGAACAACACGCCCGGCGACGGTGAGCCCGCTCGGCGAGAAGCCCGAGCACGGCCACGCCCGCCCCGGCGAGGACGCACCCAGAGCAGGTCCCGCGGCCGCCGCGAGCCGAGCAGCGGCCACGGTCAGCGGGCCGAGGAACTCGATGGTCACCGCCATGCCCAGCGGGATCTGCGCGAAGGACTGGTAGATCGCCCAGTTCATGGTGACCAGCGCGACCCCGAAGCCCAGCGCGATCAGCCCAGTCCCGTCCGGTGCGCCCGCGGATCGCCGGGCGAGCGATGATCAGGAAGATCACCGCCGAGGTGGCCAGCCGCATCCACACCATGGCCGTCGGGGGAATCACCGCGAACAGGTCCTTGGCGATGGCTGCGCCGACCTGGACCGACAAGATCGCGCCGATCACCATCCAGACGGCCGGAATCCGGTCGGGAAGGCGAGGAGACGCTTCCACGACGCCGGACACGAGCCTCCACTGTGCCAGACCGCTCGACCTACTCAGCGAACCGATGCAGCCAACGTACTCAAGAGGAGCAGCCCATGACGGCACGACTCTTGGTGTTCGGCGGCGGGGCTTTCTCGGTTTCCACGCGGTGGCCGAGGGCCTGGCCGCCGGCCATCGCGTCACGGTCTTCAGCCGCTCCGGTCGCGCTCCGCTTCCGGGCGTGGACGTCATCACCGGCGATCGGCAGGGTGACCTGTCCGGTCTACGTGGTCGCGAGTGGGATGCGGTCTTCGACACCTTCACCGACTCAGGCCGACCGGCGCCCCGGCGGTTCGCGCCACGGCGTCGCTGCTCTCGGGGTCGGTCGGCGCGTACGGCTACGTGTCCGGGATGAGCGTCTACGCGCCATCCGGGCCGAGCGTGCCCGACGAGTCGGCGCCGGTTCGCCGTGCCGGGCGTCGAGCCGGACGACGATGTGCTCCAGGCCCGGTCCCTGGCCAAGCTGACCGGCGAGCAGGCGGTGACCGAACTCTTCGACGGACCGGCGCTGTTTCCGCGCGTCGGGATCATGGTCGGGCCCCGGTCTCGCCGGTTTCCGTACTGGCCGATGCGCATCGCGGGCGCAGTCGAGGGCTGGCTCCCGCGCGTCGTGCCCGTACCGGGTGACCCGGATCGTGACGTTCAGTACTCCGACGCTCGCGACATCGCGGCCTGGACGATCTCGATGCTGACGGACGGTCGTGGCGGCACGTTCAACACGGTCGGGCCGGGCCGTCCGCGAGAGCCTGCGCGACCGTGCTGCTGGCGTGCCTGGAGGCGGCTGGCGGCTCGGAGGAGGACGTCGACTTCGTCGTCGCGAAGGACGAGGACGAGCTGCGCGGCCTGCTGGGTCGACGTCGAGCGAGGAGGACCGACCGCTCTGGTACCCGGAGGACCAGATCCCGCAGCGGGCGATCGATTCGTCGGCGGCGATGGCGGCCGGGCTGCGGTTCCGGCCGGCTCTGGCGACGGCCGCGCGAGACGCTGGCTGGGCGCGGGAGACCGACGAGCGGGAGCTCCTGGACGGCTTCGCCGCCGCAGAGGCGCAGGTCCGCGCGAGGCAACGACTACTCCCTGGTAGTCCGGACGAGCCAATCCGGGGACTGATTCCCAGCTCGGGCCACGTCTCCGATCCACCGGCCCGCCTTGCTCGAGCGGCGTTGCACGTCAAGTGCGATGAGAACGCCGGAGACCGATGAGTTCGACGCCGGGCGCCGGTCTGATGATCCGTACGCACACGAAAGGAGCGGAGAGATGGCGAAACTGATCGGATCCCTGTCGATGTCCCTGGACGGCTACATCGCGCTATCACGACGACACGGTCGGCCCGCTGTTCGACTGGTACGACGCCGGCGACGTCGACGTGCCCACCGCGCGGCCCGACATGACCTGGCGCGTCGACCCGGCCAGCGCGGCGCTGCTGCGCGAGCTGATGGAGCGAGGTCCGGGCGCTGTTCATCGGGCGCCGGTTCTTCGAGATGATGGACGGCTGGGGTGGGCAGCACCCCTTCGGCGCCGGCATTCCCGATCATCGTGCCGGTGACCACCGTGCCGGACGGCTGGCCGCGGGACGGACCGTCCCGACGTGATCTTCGTGACCGACGGGCTCGACGCGGCGGTGGCCAGCGCGCACGAGATCGCCGGCGACGGAATCGTCGGCGTCGGCGGCGCCCAGACGATCCAGACCGTGCTCGAAGCAGGTCTGCTGGACGAGCTCCACATCGCTCTGGTGCCCGTGCTGCTCGGCGACGGGATCCCCTTCTTCGACCGCGTGGCCGGCGCACCGATCATGTTCGAGGACCCGACCGTTCATCGCCGGGCGGCGCGTCACCCACCTGCAGTACCGGGTCCGCCGCTGAGGTTGGGCTGGATGCGAGTCAATCTGAACTATTCCCGGGCGATCAACTCGGTGCGTAGCTCGTGGCTCTCGTCGGCCAGCGTCGTCTCGTAGTAGGTGCGATAGGACCCGTCGGGCAACGACACCGCGTCGAGGTAGCGCGTCCGCGGCACCGGCTCGAGCGTCAACGGCTGTCAGCTCGCCGTCGGTTCCCTCGCACAGCCAGACCGGTCTTCTCGAACCAGTTCTCCTCGGCGGTGGCGCGGCCGTCGTACGCGTACGAGCCTCCCGGCAATCGTGCCGGTCAACCGGGCACCGCGGGCGTCCCAGCTGCCGCGCTCGGCCGTGCAGACACGGGCACGGGTTCCGACCACGACCCAGCCGTCGGTGCTGTCCGAGCGGTGAGTGATCATGCGATCCTCGGCGCCCACGACGTCCAGCGGATGCCCGCAGAGGTAGGCGCACCAGCCCTCGTCGGCACGGAGCACGACCGGATCCTTGAACCCGATGGTCTCGTCGCCGACAAAGGCTGTCGCCATCGCCGCCTCCGCGAGTCCCTCGGGCGATGCGGCCTCGGCCTGGCCGACCCACCAGTGGTTGCTGTTCGGAGTCGCGAAGCTCGCGTACATCCGCCAGCGACCATCCTCCAACCGATGTAGCGACGCCCGCTCGGTCATGGCTGCACCCACGCTGCCCGGGTGCAGCTCGGCGCTGGTCTCGAAGCGGACCCCATCCGTGGACCGGGCGAACACCAGCGCGTCGATGCCGGCCCCGTCCCGCCGACGGTAGGTGAGCACGTACGAGCCGTCGGCGTCCACGACCGCACTCGGCGCCCCGGCCCACCACTGCGGCCCCGGACCGGGCGCCGGCACCGCCACCTCGTACGGATGCTGTCCCGGCAGGAAGATCGCATCTGGAACCACCCGACCGACGCTATCGACCACCACCGACACTCCCGGAATGGGCACCGGGCGAGTTCACTCCACACGGGAAACCCGCACTCTGCATGGGATGTTTGCCGCGTGAAGTGCCGGTTTCCCATGCCTGCATGGGAAACCGGCAGGCCCCACCGGAAACCATCGTGCCCCACCCGCAGAAGGCTCAGGGCACGTCGGTGCAAATCGGGGTTAGCGGAGCTCGCCCGCTTCGCCCACGTCACCGGGTCGCCGAGGCCTTCGACGATGCCGCCGAACTCGACCGGCGGGGCGTCCGGCGCCTTCGACCGCGGATTGCCGGTGAAGGTGAACGGGTGCTCCGAACCGGGATCGGCCACGTCGACCACGACGATCTCGCCGGGCTTCAGCTCCGAGAACAAGATCTTCTCGGCCAGGTGATCCTCGATGTCGCGCTGCAGAGCGCGGCGCAGCGGTCGAGCGCCCGAGCGTCGGATCGTAGCCGCGCTGCGCGATCAGGGTCTTGGCCGCGGGCGTGAGCTCGATGCCCATGTCCTTGTCCTTCAGCCGGATCTCGATCTGGGCCACCATCAGGTCGACGATCCGCTCGATCTCTTCCTGGGTCAGCTGGCGGAACACGACGATCTCGTCGACGCGGTTGAGGAACTCGGGCCGGAAGTGCTGCTTGAGCTCGTCGGAGACCTTGGCCTTCATCTTCTCGTACGAGCCCTCGGCGCCACCGGCCGCGCTGAAGCCCAGGGACACGCTCTTGGCGATGTCCCGGGTGCCCAGGTTGGTGGTCATCACGATGACGGTGTTCTTGAAGTCGACCACCCGGCCCTGGGCGTCGGTCAACCGACCTTCGTCCAGGATCTGCAGCAGGGAGTTGAAGATGTCCGGGTGGGCCTTCTCGACCTCGTCGAACAGCACCACGCTGAACGGCTTGCGGCGGACCTTCTCGGTGAGCTGGCCGCCCTCCTCGTAGCCGACGTAGCCGGGCGGTGAGCCGAACAGCCGGGAGGCGGTGTGCTTCTCGGAGTACTCGCTCATGTCCAGCTGGATCAGCGCGTCCTCGTCGCCGAACAGGAACTCGGTCAGCGCCTTGGTCAGCTCGGTCTTACCGACACCGGACGGGCCGGCGAAGATGAACGAGCCGCTGGGCCGCTTCGGGTCCTTCAGGCCGGCCCGGGTCCGGCGGATCGACCGGGACAGCGCCTTGACCGCGTCGAACTGGCCGATGTAGCGCTTGCCCAGCTCCTCCTCCATCCGGAGCAGTCGCGCCGACTCCTCCTCGGTGAGCTTGAACACCGGGATCCCGGTGGCCGTGGAGAGCACCTCGGCGATGATCTCCTCGTCCACCTCGGCCACCACGTCGAGGTCGCCGGACTTCCACTGCGCCTCGCGCTCGGAGCGGGCGCTCAGCAGCTTCTTCTCGTCGTCCCGCAGACTCGCGGCTCGCTCGAAGTCCTGGGCGTCGATCGCGGCTTCCTTCTCCAGCCGTACGGCGGCGACCTTCTCGTCGAACTCCCGCAGGTCCGGCGGAGCCGTCATCCGGCGGATCCGCAGCCGGGCGCCGGCCTCGTCGATCAGGTCGATGGCCTTGTCCGGCAGGAACCGGTCGGAGATGTAGCGGTCGGCCATCTGCGCCGCGGCCACCAGCGCCTCGTCGGTGATGGTGACCCGGTGGTGGGCCTCGTAGCGGTCCCGCAGACCGCGCAGGATGTCGATGGTGTGCGCGATCGACGGCTCGGCCACCTGGATGGGCTGGAAGCGGCGCTCGAGGGCGGCGTCCTTCTCGACGTACTTGCGGTACTCGTCGAGCGTGGTCGCGCCGATGGTCTGCAGCTCGCCGCGGGCCAGCATCGGCTTGAGGATGCTGGCGGCGTCGATGGCGCCCTCGGCCGCACCGGCCCCGACCAGGGTGTGGATCTCGTCGATGAACAGCACCACGTCGCCGCGGGTCTTGATCTCCTTGAGCACCTTCTTCAGCCGCTCCTCGAAGTCACCGCGGTAGCGGGAACCGGCCACCAGGGCGCCGAGGTCGAGGCTGTAGATCTGCTTGTCGCGCAGGGTCTCGGGCACGTCGCCGCGGACGATGGCCTGGGCCAGGCCCTCGACGCACGCCGTCTTGCCGACGCCGGGCTCGCCGATCAGCACCGGATTGTTCTTGGTGCGCCGGGACAGCACGGTCATGACGCGCTCGATCTCGGTCTCCCGACCGATGACCGGATCGAGCTTGTTCTCCCGCGCGGCCTGGGTGTAGTTGCGACCGAACTGGTCGAGCACCATCGAGGACGACGGGGCATTGCCCTGTTCGGGAGCACCGGAGGTGGCGGCTTCCTTGCCCTGGAATCCGCTGAGCAATTGCAGCACCTGATTGCGTACCCGATTCAGGTCGGCGCCCAGTTTCACCAGCACCTGAGCGGCGACGCCCTTCACCCTCACGAATCAGGCCGAGCAGAATGTGCTCGGTGCCGATGTAGGAGTGATTGATCTGCAGCGCTTCGCGCAGGCTGAGCTCGAGGACTTTCTTGGCGCGCGGCGTAAACGGGATGTGACCGCTGGGCGACTGCTGGCCGTGGCCGATGATCTCCTCGACCTTTTGCCGGACCGCCTCCAGCGAAATACCCAGCGACTCCAGCGCCTTGGCCGCGACGCCCTCACCCTCGTGGATGAGGCCGAGCAGAATGTGCTCGGTGCCGATGTAGTTGTGGTTCAGCATCCGAGCCTCTTCTTGGGCCAAGACCACGACCCGTCGGGCTCTATCGGTAAATCGCTCGAACATGAGAACTCCTCGCGTGCGTTGCGCCCACTCGAGGCCTCCTCGGCATGAGGGAGCACTTCCCGTGAGCACGTCTGTACGCCAACTCTAGTCGGCGGACGCCAGCGCGGCGAGAGCCGCACGGGCACGAATCCAGACTCGCGCCGATCGGCGCACCGGCCTGCGCCGGCTCCGGCCTCTCCGCCGCCTGCTCAGCGCTCAGAGTCGATCGATCATTCCCGTCCGGCGTGCTGTTCGATCCGAGGCGCTCGGAGCGCCGTGTTCGCTCTCAGCGTACGAGCTGAGGCCTCAGGCGTGAGCCTTCTGGTACGCCTCGCGCACCTCGGCCGACACCCGACCGCGACTGCTGACCTCGATGCCCTGCGTCTGCGCCCAGGCCCGGATGTCGCTCGGACTGGACGGCTCCGCGGACTTGGTCGTCCGGCGACGACGACCGCCCGTCTTGCGGGCGTGGGCCAACCACGGCGACGAGCGACTCGCGCAACTGAGCGGCATTCTTGCTCGACAAGTCGATTTCGTACTCGGCACCATCGAGGCCAAACGAGACGGTTTCGTCGGCTTCTCCGCCGTCGTAATCGTCCTCAAGAATGATCTGGACGCGCTGCGCCATGCCATCCCTCCAAGATTTGTTTGTTGCGAACCACCTGACGAAGAAACATTACCTGATGAAGGTCGGTTTATGTAACCAGATCGAGAGCAATGTCGAGGATGGGCGCCGAGTGCGTAATTGCGCCAACCGCAATAAAGTTCACTCCGGTCTTTGCCACCTCGGCGGCATCGGCCAGACGTAAGTCCACCACTGGCTTCGAAAACCACGTCGGCGCCCGAGTGCTCGGCCACGATGGCGGCCATCTCGGCTGGGTCCATGTTGTCCAGCAAGACGTCGTTCGGCGCCGGCGGCGATCACCTGCCGGGCCTGTTCGGCGGTGGTCACCTCGACCTGGACGCCGAGATCGGGAAAGGCCGCTCGGACCGCCCGATAGGCCGGCACCACTCCCGCCGGCCGCGAGCACGTGGTTGTCCTTGATCAAGGCCGCGTCGGCCAGCGACATGCGATGATTGACCCCGCCACCCACCCGCACCGCGTACTTCTGCAGCATCCGCAGACCCGGCACGGTCTTGCGCGAATCCCGGACCCGGGCGCCGGTGCCGGCCAGCGCGTCCGCCCACGCACGGGTGGCGGTGGCCACCCCGGACATCAGGGTGACCAGATTCAGCGCGATCCGTTCCGCCCGGAGCACCGCTCGCGCGTTGCCCTCGACGTCGAGCAGCACCTGGCCGCGGCGGACGCGACGTGCCGTCGACGGCGGCGACGTCGATGGCGAACGGCCCGGCCTGCGGCGCAGACCAGTCCGAGGGCGTACGCGGCCACGTCGATGCCCGCCAGCACGCCGTCGCGACGGGCGATCAGCTGCCCGGTGGCCGACCGCGTCGGCGGCGATGGTGGCCACCGACGTGACGTCGACGCCGGCACCGACACCGGCGGCAGCACTCCGCGGCGCACCGAGATCCTCGGCGAGCGCCTCCTCCACGATCAGCCGTACGGCGGCGACGTCGAGACCGGTCTGCGCGAGCCGCTCCTCGAGCTCCGCCAGTCGAGTCGACGCCTCACCGGGCGATCAGCTCCGGGCTGCGGGACGGCCACGGCCGCGTGCCGGAGCCGGCCCGCCTCCGACCAGGTGATGAGGTGGGCGTGCCAGTCGTCGCGCCGGCCCTCGAAGTCGCTGCGCCAGTGGCAGCCGCGCGACTCCTGTCGCAGCCAGGCCGAGGAGACGATGGCGGCCGCGACGGTGAGCAGGTTGGTGGCCTCCCACGCCACGACCCCGGGCTCGGCGTCCGGGTCGGGCAGCAGTCGGCTCAGTTCGGCGGCACACCGCTCGAGGCCGGCCGCGTCGCGCAGGCCGCCGCAGAACCGACTCATGCTCCGCTGCAGCCGCGGCACGATGGCCGCGGCCAGCAGCCCCTCGGGACGTGGCGTCGGTCGCCGACCGTCGCGCAGCGGAGGCAGGTCGGCCGCGCAGCGAGGCCGCGATCCGGCGGGCGAACACCAGGCCCTCCAGCAAGCGAGTTCGAGGCCAACCGGTTGGCGCCGTGGACGCCCGAGGAGGCGGCCTCGCCGCACGCGTACAGACCGGCCAGGTTGGTGGCGCCGTCGAGGTCGGTCTCGATGCCGCCGCAGAAGTAGTGGGAGGCCGGGGCCACCGGGATGAGGTCGACGGTCGGGTCGATGCCGGCCCGGCGGCAGCTCTGCAGGATGGTCGGAAAGCGGACCCGCCAGATCTCCTCGCCGAGCATCCGGCCGTCGACGTAGACGTGGTCGGAGCCCTCCCGCGCCATCTCCCGCATGATGCCCTTGGCGACGACGTCCCGCGGCGCCAGTTCGGCGAGGGGGTGCTGCCCGACCATGAAGCGTTCCCCGGATCCGTTGAGCAGGTGCCCGCCCTCACCGCGTACGGCTTCGCTGACCAGCGGCAGCTGACCGCGGACCCCGGCGCCGAGGTAGAGCACCGTCGGATGGAACTGGATGAACTCGACGTCGCGGAGCCGGGCACCGGCGCGCAGCGCGAGCGCCACGCCGTCACCGGTGGACACCGGCGGGTTGGTGGTCACGGCGTAGATCTGTCCGATGCCGCCGGTCGCCAGGATCACGGCACGGGCGCGGATCGCACCGACGCCGCCGCGGGTGCCCTCGCCCAGCACGTGCAGGGTGATGCCGGCGACCGCCGGCGGCTCCCCGGGCTCGGTGACCGCCGGGCAGGAGGTCGAGGACGACCGCGTGGCTCACGAGCTCGATGGCCGGGTCGGCGGTCACCGCCGACACCAGGGCCCGTCTCGATCTCGGCTCCGGTGGCGTCGCCGCCCGCGTGGGCGATCCGGTTGCGGTGATGGCCGCCCTCGCGGGTCAGCGCCAGGGCCCCGGCCGGATCGCGGTCGAACTCGGCACCGCGGGCGATCAGCTTGGCCACCTCGTCGGGACCCTCGCTGACCAGCACCCGGACCGCCTCCTCGACGCACAGGCCGGCGCCGGCCAGGAGGGTGTCCTCGACGTGCTGTGCGACGGTGTCCCCGACCGCCTGCACGGAGGCGATGCCGCCCTGGGCCCAGTGCGTCGAGCCGGCCGACAACTCGTCCTTGGTCACCACCATGACGCGTCCGAGGTCTCGGCACTCCAGCGCCGCCGTCAGGCCGGCGATCCCCGAGCCGATGACCACCACGTCGACCTCGCGCACCCAGCCCGGCGGCTCCGCCCGCAACCGCCCGGGCACCTGCGGCAGCGGCGGAAGCTCGGCGAAGCGCACGTCATCGGGCGAGGGCATGAGGCCATCTTGTCCTAGACGCCCTCGCAGTACGCCCCAGGGCACGGCGCACGTCATGCGGCTCGACGCTGTGCTCGACTCCTGCTCGATCTGCACGTCGAGCGGACGCGGCGAACCCGAGCAGCTGCGGTCTAGCCGACGCTGCCCGAGCCGTGCAGCGCTTCAGGCGAGCCGGCGGTCCTCTTCGTAGTTGGGCAGCACCGGCTCGCCGATCAGGTAGGCGTCGATCACCGCCATGTCGACCACGGTGGGGTGGGTGCCGTCGGTCCAGATGTCCTCGGTCGTCGGCGGCTCGCCTCGGCCTCCTCGGGTCCAGCGCGGACGCGGCGCGGCATGGCGTGCACCTCGGCGTCGTCACCTCGTCGCCGTCACGTCGCCAGCAGGGCCTGCAGCTCGGCCTCGCGCGACCCGTACGGTCTCCTGGAGGGAGGTGATCACCTCCTGCCGCCGACTGATCTCGGCGGTCAGCGCGGCCCGGTCCCCCTTCAACGAGGAGACCTCGCCGCGCAGCTGGGCGATGACGGTCTGCTGGCGGGTGATCTCGGCCATGGCCTGCGACGTTGCGCTCGGTGACCACCTGGAGCACGGCGGAGTTCTGCGCCCGCTCGATCCGCAGCGTCGCACCGTGCGCCCGGCTGCTCGCCAGCATCGCGGCCGCGTGCCGGCGCCGATCCGCTCGGACCTCGCGCCAGGCCAGCACGGTCGCGGTGACCGCCGCGGCGACAGGCCACGCACCACCCCGAGCCGGACCACCCAGACCGGCCCGAAGGCCGCCGCGAGCGACAGCACCGTGCCGACGACCAGCACGATCGTGGCGGCCCGGCGCAGCGGCGAGGGAGGCAGCGAGCGCGAGGCGGCGAGCAGCCGGGGAAGTCACGCGGTCACGATATGCCTCGCGAGGTCGGCGTCGGCCCGGGATTTACCCCTCGGCGTCGCGCACGGTGTCGAGGTCGTCGTCCTCGTCGTCGCGCCGCGGCACCCGGCAGGCCCGCTCGAGCCACAGACCGGCGATCATCATGGCCAGCCCGCCGACGACGGCGATGCCGGCCCGGATCACCCGTTCGCGCGGCGCATCGGCCTCCCAGCGGGTGACGAACAGCAACGCGAACGCGAGGTAGCCGCCCGCCACCATCGCTCCGGCCAGGGCACAGGCCTTGCCCAGGACGAGGTAGGCGACCGCCCGTTGCGGCTCCATCCGCTCGCGGCGCACCTGGATCCGCTGCCAGGTTCCGTAGG
Source organism: uncultured Actinomycetota bacterium (assembly GCA_963789345.1). Classification (GTDB taxonomy): domain Bacteria; phylum Actinomycetota; class Actinomycetes; order Propionibacteriales; family Propionibacteriaceae; genus Microlunatus. The sequence continues at coordinate 36,460 of CAWBKR010000014.1, forward strand.
CCAGCACGCCGACCAGGGCGGCGATCACCAGCACGACGGCGGGCGCGGTCCACGGCACCTGCGGCGGCACCGCCCCGAGCGCGTTGGCCGCCACGACGACCAGCCAGCCGGCCATCGCCCCGACCACCGCGGCGATGACGAGGGCGCGCGGCGGCGTCGGGCGAACCGATCCCGAGGTCGGCGGAGGTGGCCAAACTCTTCCTTTGCGTTCAGTCCGGCTGCCCGCTCAGTCGCCTTCGACGACGAGGTCGTCGCGGCGGACCACGCCGTCCGAGCCCACCGACTGCCAGCAGGTCGGCGATCTTGCCACGCCCGGGCAGCTCGCCCTTGGCGTCGATCTCGAGCCACGGGGCCAGGACGAATCCGCGTTCGTGCGCCAGCGGGTGCGGCAGCCGCAGGTCATCGGCGTCCGAGGCGGTGTTGCCGACCATGATCAGGTCCACGTCGAGGGTGCGCGGCGCGTACTGCTCGGGGCCCCGCTCGCGCCCGAACGCGTCCTCGATGGCCAGGGCCCGCTCGAGCAGGGTGCGCGGCTCCAGGGTGGTCTCGGCGACCACGACCATGTTGAGGAACTGCGGGCTGTCCTCCGGCGCGTCGACCGGATCGGTCTCGTAGACCGAGGAGACGTCGACCACGATCACGTCCGGGGTGTCCCGCAGGGCGTCGACGGCACCCTGGAGGTTGCCGAGCCGATCGCCGAGGTTGGAGCCGATGGAGTAGACGACCTTGCGCAGCGGTTTCATGCCGCTCAGGGTGTCGGCGTCGATGGCGTGGGGGTTGGGGCTGCTCATCGGTGGTTGCTCCTCGTCAGTGAGACGGCGACGTCGCCAACTCGTACGGGCAGGGGCGCCTGCGGCTTGTGCACGGTGACCTCGACCGTCGTGCACCCGGGGCACCCGGAGGCAGGTCCGGGCTATTCGCTCGGCCAGCGCCTCGATCAGGTTGAGCGGGTTGCGCTCGATGTCGGCGACCACGGCCGACGCCAGTCCCGAGTAGTCGACGGTGTCGGCGATGTCGTCGCTGCGGCCCGCCTCACTCCAGATCCACGGTGCAGACCAGGTCCACCACGAACTGCTGACCCTGCTGCCGCTCGAAGCCGAACAAACCGTGGTGGCCGAAGCCGCTGATACCTGTGAGGACTAATCGATCCGCCGTCATCGTCACCTCCCCACCCCGGACCCTATCCGACCACCGAAGACCCACCGCCGACCAGTCAATCGCTGGTCACGGGGGCCGACGGGTCCGATCAGCGCTGCGAGTCGCTGCACGACCGCAATCGCGTCCCGATGCGGCTCGTACGGTGTGGACCCGCACCCCCCAGACCGACTCGGGCCGCCAGCAGAGCGGTGAGGGCGACCGAGGCGTCGTCGCGCTCTCTCGGCCGGCCGCGGTCGATCGTCGGTGCCCAGCAGGCGCCCGAGGAACGCTCTTGCGGGACACGCCGAGCAGGATCGGGCTGTCCGAGCACGTCGAGCTCGTCGAGCCGATGCAGCAGCTCCCAGTTGTGCTCGGCGGTCTTGGCGAACCCGATGCCCGGGGTCGATGATCAGCTGGTCGCCGGCGATCCCCCCGGCCCGGCAGCGCTCGATCTGGCTCGGCGAGCTCGGCGACGACCTCGGCCACCACGTCGTCGTAGGCGGCCCGGCTCTGCATGTCGGCCGAGTGCCCGCGCCAGTGCATGCAGACGTACGGGACGCCGAGCTCGCGCCACCGTCGTCGATCATCTCCTCGTCGGCCAGCCCGCCGGAGACGTCGTTGACCAGGATCGCGCCGGCGTCGCACGGCCGCCCGGGCCATCTCGGCCCGCATGGTGTCGACACTGACCGCCGCGCCCTCCGCGGCCAGCGCCTCGACGACCGGGAGGACCCGGCGCAGCTCTTCGGCCGGCTCCGGCCGCTCGGCCCCCGGACGGGTGGACTCCCCGCCGACGTCGACGAGATCGGCGCCCTCGTCCCAGAGCTGTCGCCCGTGCCGGATGGCCGTCGTCGGTCGCGAACCACTCACCACCGTCGGAGAACGAGTCGGGGGTGACGTTGACCACCCCCATGACGACGGTGCGACCCGGCTGGGGCAGCCCGCGCACCCGTACGGGCTCCATCGCCCTCACCCTAGTGCGCTCGGACTGCTGCGCGGCTCCGCGCAGCCCGACCCACCTTCGCAGCTCCTCGCGCGGGATTCCAGCGTTCGCGCAGCGAATGTTCGCGCGCGAACGCCAGAATCGCGCGCGGGAGTGATGGTGTGCGGTTACGGAATCACCGGGGGCTCGCTTCTGCGACGCGGAAGTTTTCCACAGATCTCCAGGTGGGGGCTGCTCTCGAGCGCTCCCGGGGTTTGGCTGTCCGCATGGAGGATTCGATCGCCGAGGTGCGACTGGCCCGGACGTGGTACGAGGAGGGCTGCGACGCCGTCACGGCTGGCTCGCCGACTGGGCCGCGGCGAGATCGTCCGCGTACGTCACGGCGCGTACGCATCCGCCCACGCCGAGCAAGCCGCAGCACGACACCGTCAACTGATCGCTGCAACCCTGCCGCGACTCGGGCCGGAAGCAGTACTCAGTCACACCTCGGCGGCGATCCTGCACGGGCTGCCCCTGTGGCCCGACGCGCTGGCTCAAGCTGCACGTCACCGTCCGAACCCGTCCCTCGGGCGGCCGACGAGCTCGTCAGCTGCACGTCCATCCCGGTCCGCTGGACGCCGAGGACATGGTGAGCATCGACGGCTGGCTCGCCACCTCACTGGCCCGCACGGCAGCCGATCTGGCTCGCACGGTGACGCTGGACCGGGCGGTCGCCTTCGCGGACGCCGCTCTTCGTCTCGGAATGCCGCGATCCGAACTCGACCGCCAGGTCCAGGAGGCGGGCGGCCGACACGGCATCGGCCAGTTGCGGTTCGTGGCGGCTTTCGCCGACAAGCGGGCGGAGTCGGTAGGCGAGTCACGTAGCAGGTTGGTGATCCATCAGGTCGGGCTGCCGCCACCGGAACCCCAGTACGAGATCGTCGATCCCGCGACCGGTGTCATCCTGGCCCGCTGCGACTTCGGCTGGGAGGAGCACCGGACGGTCGGCGAGTTCGATGGAAAGATCAAGTACGGCCGGCTGCTGAAGCCCGGCCAGAATCCCGGCGACGTCGTCTACGACGAAAAGCTCCGCGAGGACATGCTGCGCGATCTCGGTCACGAGGTGGCGCGCTGGACATCCCCCGATCTTGGTAGGCCGACGACCATTCGCGACCGGGTCCTGCGCGCCTTCGCACGCGGCGACCGCCGCTGATCCGGATGTTCAGCGTACCACGCCGTCCTCGCGCGCGAAACCGGGATCCGCGCGCGAAGAGTTCGCGCGCGAACGCCGGAATCGCGCGCGAGGATTCTGGGACGGCGTACGAGCAGGCTCAGCTGCGGGCGACGATCAGGCTCATCGCCTCGGCGCGGGTGGCGGGATCGCGGAGCTGGCCGCGGACGGCGCTGGTCACGGTCTTCGAGCCGGGTTTGCGGACCCCGCGCATGGTCATGCAGAGGTGCTCGCACTCGATCACCACGATGACGCCGCGGGGCTTCAGGATCCGCTGCAGGGCGTCGGCGACCTGGGTGGTCAGCCGCTCCTGCACCTGCGGCCGCTTGGCGTACAGGTCGACGAGCCGGGCCAGCTTGCTCAGTCCGGTGATCTGGCCGGCGTCGTTCGGGATGTAGCCGACGTGGGCCACCCCGGTGAAGGGCACCAGGTGGTGCTCGCACGCGCTCCAGACCTCGATGTCCTTGACCAGGACGAACTCGTCGTGACCGAGGTCGAAGGTGGTGGCCAGCACCGACTCGGGGTCCTGCCGCAGCCCCTGGAACATCTCCGCGTACGCCCGCGCGACCCGCTCCGGAGTGTCCCGCAGCCCGTCGCGATCGGGGTCCTCGCCGATCCCGTACAGGATCTCCCGGACCGCCGCGACCACCCGGTCGTGGTCGAACTCGACCGGCCGGCGGCTGGCGGTCACCGATCGCGGTCGATGCCGTGCCCGGAGCGGTCACCGGTAGTCGGGGCCCGCCGGCGGCCAGTTCGACCCGGGCGGCTGACCGGGTTGCGGTCCGGCACCCGTCGGCCCGGGCCCGGTGCGGCGGTCCCGGCTGTGGCCAGGGTCCGGACACGCCCTCCGGCTGGCCGGGGGGTGCCGGCGGCACCGGCGTGTGACCCGGCGGAAGCGCGGCACCACCCGGCGGATGGTCGCCCGCCCGGCAGCCGGCCCTGTCCGTTGGTGTGCCCGTTCTGGCCGTTCAGCGCCGGCGGCGGCGGGGTGACCGGCGGGATCTGCGACGGCACCCGAGTGTCCGAGCCGGTCCAGGCCGGCCGCTTCGGCCACAGCTTGAGCGGCTGGAAGACCTCCGCCACCTCGGCCCGGTCCAGGGTCTCCTTCTCGAACAGCGCCCGCACCAGCGCGTCCAGCACGTCGCGGTTCTCGGTGAGGATGTCGAACGCCTCCTGGTGGGCGTTGCTGATCAGCTTGGACGACCTCCTCGTCGACGATCGCCGCGATGTCCTCGGAGTAGTCGCGCTGGTGGCCGAAGTCACGGCCCAGGAACGGCTCCGCGTCGCCGGTGCCGAGCTTGACGGCACCGATCCGCTCGGTCATGCCGTACTGGGTGACCATGGCCCGCGCCACGTTGGTGGCCTTCTCGATGTCGTTGCTGGCCCCGGTGGTCGGGTCGTGGAAGACCAGTTCCTCGGCCGCCCGGCCGCCCATCATGTACGCGAGCTGGTCGAGCAGTTCGGCGCGGGTGTTGGCGTACTTGTCCTGCTCCGGCAGCACCATCGTGTAGCCCAGTGCCCGACCGCGCGGCAGGATCGTCACCTTCTGCACCGGGTCGGTGCCCGGCAGCGCCGCGGCGACCAGGGCGTGCCCGCCCTCGTGGTAGGCGGTGATCAGCTTGTCCCGCTCGTTCATCAGCCGGCTGCGCTTCTGCGGGCCGGCGATGACCCGGTCGATGGCCTCGTCCATGTGCAGGTTGGTGATCATCCGGTCGTTCTGCCGGGCGGTCAGCAGGGCCGCCTCGTTCAAGCACGTTGGCCAGGTCGGCACCGGTGAAGCCCGGCGTCCGGCGGGCCACGCCCTCCAGGTCGACGTCGGGCGCCATCGGCTTGCCCTCGGCGTGCACCTTGAGGATCTGGAACCGGCCCTTGAGGTCGGGTGTGTCGACGGCGATCTGGCGGTCGAAGCGACCGGGCCGCAGCAGCGCCGGATCGAGCACGTCGGGCCGGTTGGTGGCGGCGATCAAGATCACGCCGCCGCGGACGTCGAAGCCGTCCATCTCGACCAGCAGCTGGTTGAGGGTCTGCTCGCGCTCGTCGTGGCCGCCGCCCATGCCGGCACCGCGGTGCCGGCCGACGGCGTCGATCTCGTCGATGAAGACGATGGCGGGCGCGTTCTCCTTGGCCTGCTCGAACAGGTCGCGGACCCGCGAGGCGCCGACACCGACGAACATCTCGACGAAGTCCGAGCCGGAGATGGAGAAGAACGGGACCCCCGCCTCGCCGGCGACGGCCCGGGCGAGCAGGGTCTTGCCGGTGCCCGGCTGGCCCGTACAGCAGCACGCCCTTGGGGATCTTGGCCCCGACGGCCTGGAACTTGGCCGGCTCGGCCAGGAACTCCTTGATCTCCTGGAGCTCCTCGACCGCCTCGCTGGCCCCCGCCACGTCGGCGAAGGTCGTCTTGGGGGTGTCCTTGTTGGCCACCTTGGCCTTGGACTTGCCGAACTGCATCACCCGGCTGCCGCCGCCCTGCACCGAGTTGAGCAGGAAGAAGAACAGCACGCCGATGATGATGAACGGGATCAGGGTGCCCAACAGGGAGTGGAAGAACCCGGGCGTGGGGTTCTGACCCGACCCAGCGGTCGAGGGTGCCGGCGGCCACCCGCTCGTTCAGCCGGTTGATCATCTCCTGGCTCTGGGTGCCGACCCAGATCGCCTTGAACTTCTGCGGCTGGTCACCCTTGGTGGTGACCTGGATCTGCTGCTCCTTGTCGACCATCGTGACCTCGGTCAACGGATCGTTGCCGTTGATCAGGGAAACCACCTGAGAGGTGGGAACGTCGCGGTATCCGCCCGTCAGGCTGCCGCTGAAGTCGACCAGCAGCCCGATCGCGACCACGGCGAGGATGATCCACAGAATCGGTCCGCGGAGTATGCGTTTCAGGTTCATGTCCTGCCTAGTAGACCTGCATCAAGTACGGGTCGCTGCACGATCCGTACCCGCCTAGGCTACCGTCAGCCGCCAACATTGAGACTGTGTCGTCCGGCTCGCGCACGCTCGTGCTGTCGGCTCGCGCACGCTCCGCGCCGAGACTCGGTCTTCGCGACTCGCAGACGAAAAAGCGTGTCTGCTCCTTCGGTCGTCCAGACCGAGCCGACGCTCGCTAGCCGACGCTCGCCGGTGGTCCGGCTCGCGCAGCCTGCTGCCGACGCTGTGACTAACTGTAGACGTGCGGGGACAGGGTCGCGACCGCGGTGAGGTTGCGGTAGTGCCCGTCGTAGTCGAGGCCGTACCCCACCACGAATTCGTTCGGGATGTCGAAGCCCACGTACGCGACGTCGACCGCGTTCTTGGCCGCCTCCGGTTTCCGGAACGCCGTCATGATCTTCAGGCTGGCCGGGCCGCGGGACAACAGGTTGCTGATCAGGTACGACAGCGTCAGCCCGGTGTCGATGATGTCCTCCACCACCAGCACGTGCATGCCGCTGATGTCGGTGTTGAGGTCCTTGAGGATGCGGACCACGCCAGAGGACTGGGTGCCCGAGCCGTAGGAGGAGATGGCCATCCAGTCCATCCGGCAGTGACTCTTCAGGTGCCGGGACAGATCGGCCATCACCATCACCGCCCCGTTGAGCACACCGACCAGCAGCAGGTCCTTGCCCTCGTAGTCCCGGTCGATGTCAGCGGCCAGGGCCTGCATGCGTTCGTCGATCTGTTCGCGGCTGAACAGCACCCGAGCCAAGTCGCCGCCGATCTCGGTGTCCTCCACGCGGGTCAGCCTGCCACAGGCCGACGCCGCCGATCGTTGCGGATCACGGGCGCAGGACGAGCCGGCCACCGACCCGGCGAACGGCCGCTCCGGGCACCTCGATCCACCGCTGACCATGCCAGTCGGTCACCAGGCTCTCCACCGAACGCAGGTGGGCCGCGGTGAGATCCACCACTCCGTGATCGTCGAGCCAGCGACGCAGCACGCGACGCCGGAGCGCCGCGGGCAGCATCCGCCAGAACGCCGCACTCGAGGTCCCCGTTCTCGCCTCCCACGTGCGCGGCCGCCAGGTCGTCGAGCAGGTCGGCGTCCTCGCGCGCCAGGTCGGCCGTACGGGCCAGGGCCTCGGCGACGCCCGGGCCCGAGCTCGGCCTCCAGGACCGGCAGCACCCTCGTCCGCACCCGGACCCGAGCGAAGGACGGGTCGCCGTTGTGCGGATCCGACCACGGCCGGATGCCCCGCCTCGTCGCAGACCGCTGCCGTGGCGGCCCGGCGCAGATCGAGGAAGGGCCGCAGCAGTCGGCCTCGCCGCACGCCATGCCCGGCGATCGACCGCAGCCCCGAACCGCGCGCCAGTCCGAGCAGCACGGTTTCGGCCTGGTCGTCGAGCGTGTGACCCAGCAGCACGGTCGCGCCGCGCTCGGTCCGCCGAGCGCTCCAAGACGTCGTAGCGCGCCCGGCGGGCGTCGGCCTCCGGGCCGGCGCTCGTGCGGCGACACCTGCACCGCAACGACCTCGACATCGGTCAGACCGAGGCCGGTCAGCATCGTCCGACGCGCGCGGCCGCCGACCGGGCCGAATCGGCCTGCAACCCGTGATCGACGACCACCGCGCTCACGGGCAGTGACACGCCGCCGACCCACCTCGACGGCGGCCACGGCCAGAGCCGTGGAGTCGGTACCGCCGGAACAGGCCACCAGCAGGGCCCGGTCCTCGGTGAGCCAAGCGCCGCTCGACGGCCTGGACGGCGGCCAGCGTGGCCGGACCCAGCGCGCGACGAGCCATCTGACTAGTGCTCGAAGCAGCGACGGCTACCGATCTCGCGCGCGAAACCGGCATCCGCGCGCGAGAGTTCGCGCGCGAACGCCGGAATCGCGCGCGGGAACCTCGGTGGTGTCAGCCACGTACGACATCGGGATGGACCCGCGCCAGCCACAGCGACGGCTGGGCGATCTCGGCCCGGGTCGGCAGCGTCTCCGGTGAGGTCCAGACCGCGTTGAGTCCGGGCATGCCCACCTTCGGCGATCACCTGGCGGCAGAACTCGGCGCCGTCGCGGTACTGGCGCATCTTCGCGTCCAGCCCGAGCAGCCGCCGGATGATCTTGTCGAAGCCCTGGCCCTGGCGGCGGACGTTGAACTTCTGCCGGATCCGCTCGATGCTCGGGATGACGGCGGGACCGACCCCGTCCATCACGACGTCGGCATGACCCTCGAGCAACGACATGACGCCGGTGATCTTGTCGACGGTCTCCCGCTGGGCGGGGGTCTGGACGAGATCGACGATCGAGAGCTCCTCGTCGTTCCGCAGCGACTCGACGATGCGCTGTGACGGCGTCGCGCAGCATCTGCGCCAGTACGGCCGCGTCGAGGTCGGCCGAACCCACGAGCTCGGCGATGAGGGAGTTGAGATGGTCGCGCAGCCACGGCACGGCGGTGAACTGCACCCGGTGGGTCTCCTCGTGCAGGCAGACCCAGAGCCGGAAGTCGTGCGGCGGGACGTCGAGTTCCCGCTCGACGGCCACGATGTTGGGCGCCACGAGCAGCAGGCGACCCCCGGGCCTGGGAGCGGCCCCGTCCTCGTCCCCATCGGGCGGACGACAGGCCGGGAAAGAACGGATCGAACTGGCCGAGCACCTTCGGCGCCAGATAGCTCAGCAGCGCACCGACCTCGACCCCGGTGATCCGGGCGCCGATGCCGACCAGGGCCGGATTCTGGGTGCGACATCTTCTCGGCCGCCTTGGCGGTCAGCGGCGCCAGGACCTGCCGGAAGCCGTCGATGTTGGCCTGGATCCAGCGCGGCCGGTCGATCACCAGCACCGGCGCGGTGCCGCTGGCGGCGTGCAGGCCGGTCACCTCCCCGACGTAGGACTCCGCCCGCACCGCGCAGTCCCGGAGATCGGCCACCACCTCGGCCGCTCCCGTACGGGAGATGGCCGGCCCGGGTTGCACCAGCTTGTTGGCCGTGGTGAACGCGACGGTCCAGTCGACCATGGACGTAGTCATGAGCGGAGCCTATGTGCTGTCCGGTGACCGCTACCGTGACCGGGCGATCGGGGAAGAACCAGGGATGGAGGAGTCGGGCATGAGTCGGCGGGGCTGGCTGCTGTTCGTCACGCTGGGCGTCTGCTGGGGTGTCCCGTACCTGTTCATCCGCATCGCCGTCACCGATCTGGATCCGTTGATCGTCGCGTTCGGTCGTACGGCGCTCGGGGCGCTGCTGCTCCTGCCGCTGGCCCTGCGCGCCCGCGCCTTCCGTGGACTGCGTCCGCACTGGAAGCCGCTACTCGATCTACACCGCGATCGAGATCGTCGGACCGTGGGTGCTGCTCGGGCACGCCGAGACCCGGCTGACGAGCTCCGCCACGGGCCTGCTGATCGCCATGGTCCCGATCGTCGCGGCCATCATCTTGACGGTCGACCGGCGAGGATCGTCTCGGACCGCGGCGGATCGCCGGACTCGCGCTCGGCTTCATCGGGGTCGCCCTCCTGGTCGGCCTGGACTTCCGCGCCGAGGATCTGATCGCCGTCGGCCAGATCCTGCTGGTGGTCATCGGGTACGCCGTCGGGCCGATCATCATCAGCCGGCGCCTCTCCTCGCTGCCCTCGCTCGGGGTCGTCACCGCGTCGTTGCTGATCGCCACGGTCGCGTACGCGCCGTTCACGCTCCTCGTCTGGCCCGACCGGTTGACCGTTCCGGCCGTCAGCTCGGTCGTGGTGCTGGCCGTGGTCTGCACGGCCGTCGCCTTCCTGGTCATGTTCGCGTTGATCGCCGAGGCCGGCCCGGCCCGGATGACCCTGATCACCTACGTCAATCCCGCCGTCGCCGTGCTGCTCGGCGCGCTCGTCCTGGACGAGCCGCTCACCACGGGCCTGCTGGTCGGCTTCCCGCTCATCATCGCGGGCTCGATCCTCGGCACCTGGCGGAGCACTCCGCCGCCCGGCGACGGAGCCGCGGCACCGCTGGGTGCTCAGGCTCGAGCGGCCCTGAGGTTGTCAGCGACGGCAACGGCACGTGCTGAGCGCGGTCAGCGCGCGCTGGATCCACTCTCCGGCGACGTAGTCGTCCGTGGTGTTGTTGACGATCACGGAGTAGTAGAGCAGCGTCCCGTCGGGCGTCCGCAGATAGCCGGCGAGCGACCGGACGCCGGTGAGCGTGCCGGTCTTGCCGCGGACGAGGCCGTCCGCCGGATGCATGCGTGACGTCCGCGAAGCGGCGTCCGCAGGCTTCCCTCGACCCCGGCGACCGGCAGACCGGTGAGCAGCGCTCCGCAGCTTGGCCTGCGCCGGCGAGCCGGCCAGCCGGAGCAGCTTGACCAGAGTGCTCGGCTGGATCCGGGACTGACGCGCCAGACCGCTGCCGTCGTGCGCGACGGTGGCCGACGTCCAGACCCCGAGCTTGGTCAGCTCCGCCTGAAGCGCGCGCCGGCCGCCGGCGATCGAGCCGCCCCGGCCGGCCTTGAGCGCCGACCTGGCGCAGCATGACCTCGGCGGCGTTGTTGTCACTGACCAGCAGGAGCTGGGTGACGATCTGGCTCACCGTCATGGATCTCACGGCGGCGATCTCGCGCGGCGTTCCGCGGCCGCCTTGGTCCGGCGGATCGTCGACACCTTGATCCCGTTGGCCCGCAGGGCCTGCGCGAACGCACCGGCGGCCGAGCGCGCGGAGTCCGGATCCTTCGGCTGGACCCACAGGGCCGAGGTCGGACCCGGCGTGCTGGCGATAGCCCGCCGGCCACAACGGATTCCAGGCCGGACCGCTGAACAGGGTGTCGTCGTAGCCCAGGGACACGCTCCGCCGACCCGAGGCCCGCAGCTTGGCGGCCGTCGCCGCCGCCAGGCCGCTCAGGGTGGCGCGCGCCGGCTGGCTGCCGGGGCCGTGCCGCGAGGTAGGGGTCGCCTCCCCCCACCAGGACGATCGCCCCCGGACCGGCGGCGACCACCTTCGTCGTGAACCGGTGCTGCGGGCCGAAGAGCGAGAGCGCGGCGGCGGAGGTCATCAGCTTCATGGTGGAGGCCGGGGCCAGCGGCGTGCCGGCGTTCGACGCGTACACCGTCTTGCCGGTGCCGTCGACGCACGACCGCACCGACCACGCCGTTCAGGCCGGTGCGGACCACGCGGGCCAGCATGGGCCCTGACCCGGCTCGGGTCGGCCCGCTGATTCGACGGCGGCGGCCTTCAGGACCGGCGCCGGCAGCTGCGGTACGGCGTCGCCGAGGCCCGATGACGGCGCCGACGAGGGCGCCGACGACGGACTCGGGCTCGCTGCCCCGCGGCTCGGACGGGACCGGACGGACGCGACGACGGCGCCGCGCTGGCGGCCGGTTGCACGTTCAGGATCGGCCAGACCCTGCTCACCCACCCGGGCGAAGAAGCCGGTCAGCACGCCGAGCACCAGACCGGTGATCACGAGCAGGGTGACAAAGGCCACGATGGCTCTGCTGAGACGCACCGCGCACCCCTCTCCACTCGTGAAACCCTCGGTCTAGGCTCGTCCTGGACGGCCCATCGGTTCGGCGCTCGGCGGAACGCGTCGGCGGCACGATGACCGAGTCCGAGTGAAAAGTACCTGAGATTGGTGGGAAAGACCGTTGACTGCACCGAACGCCGAGAAGGCGCACAAGGACCTGAGCGGACTGGTCTTCGACGTCTTGGTCGAGATCCCGAAGGGACAGAAGAACAAGTACGAGGTCGACCACGCCACCGGACGGATCCGCCTGGACCGGACCTTGTTCACCTCGACGCAGTATCCGGCCGACTACGGCTTCATCGAGGGCACCCTCGGCCAAGACGGCGATCCGCTGGACGCCCTGGTCCTGGTGTCCGAACCCACCTTCCCCGGCTGCCTGATCGCCTGCCGGGCGATCGCGATGTTCCGGATGCGCGACGAGGCCGGCGGGGACGACAAGGTGATCTGCGTACCCGCGTCGGACCACCGGCGCGACCATCTCCGCGACATCGGCGACATCCGGGAGTACCTGCTGCTCGAGATCGAGCACTTCTTCACCGTCTACAAGGACCTGGAGCCCGGCAAGTCGGTCGAGGGTGCCACCTGGACCGGCGTCGAGGAGGCCGAGCAGGAGGTGCACGCCAGCTTCGCCCGCGCCAAGGAACACAACTACTGACCAGTCGCTGGAACGTCGCCGGCTCCGGCGTCCTCGGACTCTCCTACTATTCCGACATGTCGACTAGGGAACCCCGGCCCGACGTCCTGATCGTCGGGGCTCCGAAGGCAGCCACCAGTGCGCTGCACGTCGCCCTCGCTCGGCACCCGCAGATCTACGCCTCGCCGATCAAGGAACCCAAGTACTACCTGTGCGGCGACGCGCCGCCCCCCGCGTACTGCGGACCCGGCGACGCCCACAGCCAGCAGGAGTGGATCTGGCGCCGGGCCGACTACGAGGCGCTGTTCGCCGCCGGCTCCGGAGGATGCCGTACGGCTGGAGAGCACACCCTTCTATCTCTACGTCGCCGACGCTCGCCGCCGGTTGGCCGAGGACCTGCCGGAGGCACGCTTCGTCGCCGTGATCCGCGATCCGGTCGACCGGGCGTACTCCAACTGGATGCACCTGTGGGTCGACGGCCTCGAGCCGGAATCCGACTTCTGCGGCGCCTGGCGAGCCGAGGAGGAGCGGATCGCGGCGGGCTGGGCACCGTTCTGGCACTACCAGCGGCAGGGACGCTACGGCGAGCAGCTGGCGGACCTGATCTCGCGGGTCGGCCGCGACCGCGTCCTCGTGCTCCGCTATCGCGAGGTGGTGTCCGAGCCGGTCGAGACGCTCAATCGGGTGAGCTCGCTTCCTCGGCATCGCGCCCGATCAGGTGAGCATGATCCCGGCCGACAACTCGCGTCCGTTCGTGCCGGTCGGGGTGCGGTCGGCGGTGCTGGGTCCCGTGATCCGGGCCGGGGCGGCCGCCGGCGGCCTTCGCCCCGCCCGCAGGTGTGGCGGCAGGCGAGTCGACCCCTCACCACCGCCCTCCAGCACCGCGGTCAGGAGAAGCGGCCACGCCTGGCCCCTGAGAAACGGGCCGAGCTGGTGCAGGAGTGCCTCGCCGACATCGCCCTGCTCGAGGACGTGCTCGAGGAGTCCTTCGACGACTGGCGCTCCAGCACCGGCCGCGGCTCCTTCCGGGAGCGCACTCCCGCATCCGGAGCCGGCTGAGGGCCAACAGTTGCCGAGCTGTCGGAGGGCCAGCCAGCTGACGCCTGAGCCTGCTCGGAAGGGACCATAGCTCGCGCCAAAGTCACCGAGCTTAGGCGCGGAACGTTCGACGGGCATCTCCTGTATCTGCGTGCCGCGAGCGGCATCCACTCCTGAGCAACCACCATCGGAGACATCATGAGTGCCACCCACCTCGACGACCTGGACTGGACTACGCGTCCTCTCCGGTCCGCACCACCCTTCACCCGTGTCCTGGGCCGACCAGGTCCTCTACTTCCTGCTGGTCGACCGGTTCTCCGACGGCCGGGAGGACGGAGTCGCCGACGTCGACGGGACGATCAGTCGCCGGCACGACACCGCTGTTCGCCACCGGGGACGCCGGCAACGCCGTGGCGACCGAGGCGGACGCGGCCCGCTGGCGGGACGCGGGCGCCACCTGGGTCGGCGGCACGCTCGCCGGCATCCGGTCCAAGCTCGGCTATCTGAAGCGGCTCGGCGTCACGACGCTGTGGATCAGTCCGGTGCTCCGCCAGCGGGTCGAACACGAGTGACTACCACGGCTACGGGACGCAGAACTTCCTCGAGGTCGACCCGCACTACGGCACGGCGCGAGGAGTTCAAAGATCTGGTGGCCGCCGCGCACACGCAGGGTCTCTACGTGATCCTCGACGTCGTCTTCAACCACACCGGCGACGTCTTCGGCTACGACGCCGACCGGTACGACGACGTCGACCCGGTCACCGGTGCAGCAGCTTCTGCGATCCGCGCTGGGACGGCCGTCCCTACGCGGTCGCCGGCTGGCGTGACGCCACCGGCGCCGCCGTCCTCCCCTTCCCGGATGCCGATCGAGCGACGACCAACCCGACGCGGGCGTCTGGCCGGCCGAACTGCAGGCGGCCGGGGCCTTCACCGCCAAGAGGTCGGATCTCGGGCTGGGATCACGATCCGGAGTTCCGCGAGGGCGACTTCTTCGGCTACAAGGACGTCCATCACGGTGCCGGCTCCGTCGATGCGTACGCACCCTCGGCCGCCCTCGGCGCGCTGATCCGGGCCTACTCGTACTGGATCGCCTTCGCCGACCTGGACGGGTTCCGCATCGACACGGTCAAGCACATGGACCCGGGCGCGACCCGGGTGGTGGCGTCGGCGATCAAGGAGTTCGCCCAGTCGATCGGGAAGGACTCGTTCTTCCTGGTCGGCGAGATCACCGGCAGCCGACCGTTCGCGTTCGAGCTGATGCAGATCACCGGTCTGGACGCCGCTCTCGGTCTGGCCGACGTGCAGGGCAGGCTCGAGTACGCGGTCAAGGGCTGGCAGGACCCGAGCGACTACTTCGACCTCTTCCGCAACTCCGAGCTGGTGGGGCAGGGCAGCCACACGTGGTTCGGTCCCCACGTCGTGACCTCCTACGACGATCATGACCAGGTACGGAAGGGCAACGACAAGGCGCGGTTCGCCGCCGAGGCCGACGGCGCGACGCTGGCAGCGGCCGCCCTCGCGCTCAACGCCACCACCCTCGGCATTCCCGTGCGTCTACTACGGCAGCGAGCAGCGCTTCGACGGAGCGGGCGGCAACGACCGCTACATCCGCGAGGCGATGCTCGGCGGCGCGTTCGGCGCGTTCCGGAGTCGCGGGCGGCACTGCTTCGACGAGACGGCGCCGGCCTACCGTGAACTGGCCGCCGTGCTCGCGGTTCGGCGCAGCGAACGAGCGCTGCGGCGCGGCCGGCAGTACCTCCGGCCGATCTCGACCGACGGATCCACCTTCTTCCTGCCTCGCCGGTCGGGTGCGGGCCGACTGACCAGCCTGGTCGGCTGGAGCCGCATCCTGGCCGACCACGAGATCCTCGTGGTGATCAACACCGACGTCGAGACCCAGCGCGCGGCCTGGGTCACCGTGGACGCGGGACTCCATGACGTCGGTGATCTCTACCGCTACGTCCACAACTCGGAGGCGACCATGATCGGGACCAGCACCGCGGTCGTCGCCGCCAACGGAAGGGCCGTCGAGGTCCGCGTGCCCGCGGGCGGTGTCGCGATCCTCGCGCCGGCGTGATGCGTCAGGAGACCGAGGTCATCAGGTCGTGGGAGCCGTCGGCGCGAGCAGCCTCGAAGTAGAAGCGGATGCGCCCGTCGGGCAGGTCGACCGCGCTCACGTAGCGCAGGGCACCGTCGCCGTCGGGTGAGCTGGCCACGGGCCGGTCGCCGATGGGTAGCAGCCGACCGTCGACCTCCTCGGCCAGGCCGGTCCGCTCGAACCAGTTGGCGTCGGCCGTGGCGCGGCCGTCGTAAGTGACCCGCAGCGGATCGGTCTGCAGCACGGCCGTGACGCGGGTGCCCCGCGCGTCCCAGCTGCCCGGCGTGCCCGACAGCACCTCGCCTCGGTCGGTCCAGCTCAGGCCGTCGGGGCTGGTGGCGTAGGCGGTGCTCATCCGATCCTCGTGGCCCGGGTCGCTCAGCGGATGCCGACAGACCCACATGTGCCAGAGACCGTCCCGGTAGCTGATCACCGGGTCCTTGACGGCCACGTCGGCGTCGCCCGGGAGCACGAGCGTGCGGCGGCCCCGGCCGAGACCATCCGGGCGCGCGGCGTCCAACGCCTCGATCCACCAGTGCTTGGAGTCGGGGGTGGCACAGCTCAGATAGAGCCGCCAACCCCCCTCCGGCAGCGGCAACAGCACCGGGCGCTCGAACGAAGCCGCGCCGAAGGCCTCCCGGCGGATCTCGGACACGCGATCGAACCGGACCCCGTCGAAGGAGCGGGCGATGATCACACTGACCCCGCGGCCGGCCATGATCGGCCGGCGGACGCGGTACGCCATCCAGAACACACTCTCGTGCAGCGTCACGCTGGCGGCGCCGGCCCAGTTCCCCGCGCCGATGTCGGGCGCCGGAACCACCACGGTCGCGCCCTCATACCGCGGCACGTCGAGGCCCACGCTGATGCTCACATCGGTCACCATAAGCGAGAATCGCCTCCGTGGCAGGGAGGTATCACCTAGTAAGCCGGTAGGGATTAGAGGCTTACGCCCACCGCCACACCTACGGCTGCGGCCGCGAGTGCGGCAACCAACATGCCCAGACTGTTGAACAAGGCCGCCAGTGTTCGGCCCTCGGCGAAGAGTTCCATCGACTGGTGGCTCGCCGTGCTGAAGGTCGTGTAGCCGCCCAGGAACCCGCTTCCCAACACCAACAGGGCTGTCGTCCCCACTCGTCCGTCCAGGCTCGCCCCCGCCAAGAGACCCAGGAGGGCCGACCCGCTGACGTTGATGATCATCGTTCCCCACGGAAGGTTCTGCCGGTCGGGCTTGCTGAGCAGGAAGTCCACGACGTAACGCGTCGCTGCGCCCACACCACCGGCCAAGGCCACCGCGATCACGATCAGCAAGGTGTTCACCGGTGGCCACCGAGCAGGCGGCCACACCCCGTCGCCACGGCTCCGAGCACCAGCGTGGCGAGCGGATAGGCCACGCCGGCCACCGGCGAACCAGCGTGCCAGAACTGAACCGAGTCGAGCGCGAGCGCACTGTACGTCGTGAAGCCGCCGAGGAAACCCGTTCCCACCAGGAGTCGGAGATCGCCTACTCCGGCGGGATCACCGGGCCGACTCCGGAGCCGGCCGAGCACCAGAGCCAAGGTGAAGGCGCCGATGACGTTGATCACCAAGATCGCGACGGGGAGGGGAGCTGGGCTGACCACGGTGATCAGATGTCGCGCCAGCGTGCCCAGAGCCCCGCCGGCGCCGACCAGCAGGACGCTTCGCGGAGGTACCGCTCGTGACCTCCTAGAGTTGTCGGGTGCACGACGGGGAGGCTCCGGATTCACTCGCTCATCACCCACCGAACGATCATCTGGTGCTCCTGGCCCCGTCCAGCAACCGGGTCTACGCCGCCGAGGCGAACCAGTTGGCCGCGGCGGAACTGTCGATCATGCTCGGACCGGTCCGAACGTCCCGGAGGAGATCCAGAGCGAAAACCTGGCCGGCGTCGACTACCTCCGGCTCCCGCTCGCCGGTCTCGACGCCGGCACCGTCACCGCTCTCGGCCGGCTCTCGGCACGCTGGCGGTCTTCCGGCGCGCGGGTGACGTGCCTGCACCCGGTGCCCGTCCCGCCGCTCGACTGGTTCGACGACGACCTCGTCGGCATCCCCAAGTACCCCGGCAAGACCAACGAGCAGTTCACCCGCCTGCTGGTGAACGTCACCGCCGCCTCGGCCACCCGAGAGCTCGGCGGCGGACGCGGTGATCTTGGATCCGCTGTGCGGGCGGGGAACGACCCTGAGCACCGGTTGGACCCTGGGCTACGACGTCGCGGGTGTCGAGGCGGATCGGACGGCGGTCGAGGCGTACGACGCCTTCCTCCGCGGCTACCTGCGACGGAAGCGGATCAAGCACCACGCCGAGTTCGCGCCGGTCCGCCGGGAGGGTCGCAGCCTGGGCCGCCGGCTCAGTGTCACGGCGACGCCGGATGCCGGCGCGCCGGCCGCTGTCCCTCACCGTGTTCACCGGCGACACCCGGCAGTCGGCGGCGCTGTTCGGGCGGCGGCGGTTCGACCTGGTGGTCGCCGACCTGCCGTACGGGATCGTGCACGGCAGTCGCGAAGCACGACGGCGCAGACGATCGGCGGGTGGTCGATCTGGTCGAGGAGGCGCTGCCGGTCTGGGCCGGACAGCTCAAGCGCGGCGGTGCGCTCGGGCTTGAGCTGGAACACCTACACGATGACCCGGGACCGGCTCAGCCCGGATCGTCACCGAGGCCGGGCTCCGGGTCTGCGACCGGCGGGCCCGTACCTCCGAGCTCGGGCACCGGGTCGACGCCGTCGATTCATCGCGACGTGCTGGTGGCCGTCAACGACAGCGCCTCAGCGTCCGGGAAGGACCACTAAGCTGACTGGTATGACGGTCGACAGCGTCGGCGAGACGCCGACTTCACGGCCCTGCTGGCGGCCGGGGAGTCGATCGAGCCTCGCGACGAGATGCCCGAGGCGTACCGCAAGACGCTGATCCGGCAGATCGCCCAGCACGCGCATTCGGAGATCATCGGCATGCAGCCGGAGGGCAACTGGATCACCCGCGCACCCAGCCTGCGCCGCAAGGCCATCCTGCTGGCCAAGGTGCAGGACGAGGCGGGACACGGCCTCTATCTCTACGGGGCGGCCGAGACCCTGGGCGTCGACCGCTCCGAGCTGCTGGATCTGCTGCACGCCGGCAAGCAGAAGTACTCCTCGATCTTCAACTACCCCACGCTGACCTGGGCCGACATGGGCGCGATCGGCTGGCTGGTGGACGGCGCCGCGATCGTCAACCAGGTGCCGCTCTGCCGGTGCTCCTACGGCCCGTACGCCCGGGCGATGGTGCGGATCTGCAAGGAGGAGTCCTTCCACCAGCGGCAGGGCTTCGAGATCCTGTACACCCTCTCGCGCGGCACCGACGCCCAGCGGGCCATGCTCCAGGACGCGGTCAACCGGTGGTGGTGGCCGAGTCTGATGATGTTCGGGCCGCCCGACGAGGCCTCGACCCATACCGCCCAGTCGATGGCCTGGGGCATCAAGCGGCACTCCAACGACGAGCTCCGGCAGCGCTTCGTGGACATGACGGTCCCGCAGGCGGAGGTGCTCGGGGTCAGCCTGCCGGACCCGGACCTGCGCTTCGCGGACGGCCACTGGCGGCACGGCCCGATCGACTTCGACGAGCTGAACGCCGTCATCGCCGGTCGCGGACCCTGCAACCGGCAGCGGCTGGAGCATCGGCGCCGCGCCCACGACGACGGGCGCCTGGGTCCGCGAGGCCGCGACCGCGTACGCCGAGAAGCAGGCGGCGAAGAGGGCCGCGTGACCGTCGAGCACTGGCCGCTGTGGGAGGTCTTCGTCCGGCCGCGGCGGGGGCTCTCGCACACCCACGTCGGTTCGCTGCACGCCGCCGACGCCGAGATGGCGCTGCAGAACGCCCGCGACGTCTTCACCCGCCGCGGCGAGGGCGTGAGCATCTGGGTCGTGCCGTCGGCGCAGATCGCCGCCTCCAGCCCGACCGAGAAGGATCGCTACTTCGACCCGGCGGCCGACAAGGTCTACCGCCATCCCAGCTTCTACGAGCTGCCGGACGAGGTGCGTCAGCTGTGACCCCGGCGACTGTCACCTCGGTCGCCGGCTACGCCCTCGCGCTCGGCGACGACGCGCTGATCCTCTCCCAGCGCTGCGCCGAGTGGGTGACCCGCGCCCCTGAGCTGGAGGAGGACGTGGCGCTGGCCAACATCGGGCTGGACCTGCTCGGTCAGGCCCGCCTGCTGCTGAGCTACGCCGGCGAGGCCGAGGGCGCAGGGCCGGACCGAGGACGACCTGGCCTACCTCCGCGACGAGCGCCAGTTCACCAACCTGCAGCTGTGCGAGCTGGCCGAACGACGACTTCGCGGTGTCGATGGCCCGGTTGTTGATCTTCAGCAGCTACGCGCGCGAGCTGTACGCGCGGCTTGACCGACAGCACGCGACGCGACGCTGGCCGCCATTGCGGGCAAGGCCGTCAAGGAGGTGGCCTACCACGTCGATCACGTGTCGCAGTGGGTGCTGCGGCTCGGCGACGGCACCGAGGTCTCGCACGCCAGGATGCAGCGCGGACTGGACCGGGTCTGGCCCTACGTGGCGGAGCTCTTCGACGACTCCTGGCTCGACCCGGCCCTGATCGACCGCACGGTTCGCCGTCCGGCCGAGCTCACTGCGCGCGGCCACCATGAGCACGATCGAGCAGGTGATCAACGAGGCGACCCTGACCGTGCCCGCGCGAGCACGTCCGTTCCCGGCGGCGGCCGGTTCGGTCTGCACACCGAGGACTTCGGCTACCTGCTGGCCGAGTTCCAGCACCTGGCCCGGTCCCATCCCGGAGCGACCTGGTGAACCGCACCACGATGATCGGCTGGCGGCCCGGCGACCGGCCACGACCGTCGCCGCGGCGGTCGTCGACCCGGAGATCCCGGTGATCACCATCGGTGATCTCGGTGTGCTGCGCTCGGTGACGGCTCGGCGACGACGGCCGCGTCGTCGTGGAGATCACGCCGACCTACTCGGGCTGCCCGGCGCTGGACGCCATCGCCGCCGACGTCGACGCGGAACCTGCAGGCCGCCGGCTTCGCCGACGTCGACGTCCGTACGGTGCTGGCCCCGGCCTGGAGCACCGACCAGATCACCCCGGCCGGCCACGCTGCGCTGTCGGCGTACGGGATCGTCCCGCCCTCGGCGACCGTCGCGGACCGGTCGGGCCGTTGAGCTCGGCGTGCGCTGCCCACGGTGCGGCTCGATCGAGACGGTGCAGACCAGCCGGTTCGCCGCCACCGCGTGCAAGGCCCTGTGGCGCTGCCAGGCCTGCCGGGAGCCGTTCGAGTTGTTCAAGACCCTGTAATCGAAGCCGATGCCGATCTTCCACGACCTTCGGGTGTCCGCGCTCGAGCCGCTGACCGACGACGCCATCAAGGTCACCTTGGAGGTTCCCGACGCCCTGCGGGAGGAGTATCGCTTCGTCCCCGGACAGCACCTGACCTTCGCGCACCAAGGAGAAGCCGGGCTCGATCCGGCGGACGTTCTCGATCTGTTCGACCCCCGCCAGCGGCGAGCTGCAGCGTGGCCGTCAAGGTGCTGCCCGGCGGGGTGTTCTCCGGTTTCGTCGCCGACCGGTTGCGGGTCGGCGATCACGCTGTCGGTGATGACGCCGGCCGGTCGCTTCTCGTCCCGAGGTCATGCCGACCGGCGTCCGCGCACCGTCGTGGCCATCGTGGCCGGCAGCGGCATCACCCCGGTGATGTCGATCATGACCACTCTGCTGGAGACCGAGCCCGAGACGCGCTTCGTGCTGTGCTACGGGAGCCGCCGGGCCACCTCGGTCATGTTCGCCGAGGAGATCGCCGATCTCAAGGACCGGTTCCTGGACCGGCTGGAGGTCTTCCACATGATCAGCAGCGAGGCGCACGCGGCGCCACTGCTGTCGGGCCGGATCGACGCGGACCGGCTGGAGGTGCTGCTGCGGCTGCATCCGGCCCACGGAGGTGGACGAGTGGTTCGTCTGCGGTCCGCTCGGCTTGATCGAGACCGCCCGGGCCACGCTGATCGAGCACGGAGTCTCCGCCGACGACATCCACCGCGAGGTGTTCTTCACCGGGCGCCCGCCGAGCCGGCCGATGGGCGGCGTGGCCGCGCGCGGACGGCACGGTCACGTTCCGGCTCGACGGGCGCACCAGCACGGTGCCCTGCTCCCGAGGGATCGGTCCTGGACGCGGTGCTCACCGTCCGACCCGACGCTCCCTTCGCGTGCCGCAACGGTGTCTGCGGCACCTGCCGGATGCGCGTGGTACGCGGCGAGGTGGCCATGGCGCAGAACTTCGCACTCGAACCGTCCGATCTCGGGCGCCGGCTTTCGGCTGGCCTGTCAGTCGGTGCCGTCGCACACCCGAGCTGGAGATCGACTTCGACGCCTAATGCCCCAATGTCCGCACGGCTCGTGTGATGAGGATCATTCGCCGGAAAGGTCACGATTGTGCATCACTCGCCTACGCCCAGGTGACGGGCACGGTAGTGTCTGGGTTGCTTGATCTGTATTCGGGGGTATCTAGATCAGCGCATCCACCTCCTCACCTCGTGATGAGTTTGGCTGTGCAGCGGGCGTCGCTCGCTCCCGAACTTGATCATGATGCATGACTCGCCGGGGGGCGGCGAGAAACGATCTCGGGGGAGTCGTAGGGGATGGCAGGACCAGAAAGGCTGTTGTTTGCGTCCGGTGGCGCAGCAACAGCGGGGATAATCGATGTCGACGGTCTGACTTCTGGGCCACAATTCGACGAATTCGACCTGAAGAGTGGCGCGGCCTATCGAACCGGCGGAAGTTCCGAACTGGACCTCGTCGTCGACGACGCGCCGACCGTACGGACCGGTCTGATCGAGGGCAAGCCGTGGCTGGCCTGGGTTCGGCCACGGCACCCGCGTCGGCAGCGGATATCGTCGCCTGGAGTCGGCGCTACGTCGGGCGCAGACCGCATCGTCGACGCACTGATCGGCGCTCTGGCGGCCGTTCTACCGGCCTCCTTCAGCGAGACGCTCAGTCAGCCGCCCAGCACCCTGATCCTGTTGGGCCTGGTCGGCGCGATTGATCTGGCCGGTGGCGATCGGCCTGACCCGCGGTTACCAGCGCTCCGCGGTGGGAGTCGGCTCCGACGAGCTGCGCGCGGTGCTTCGCGCCGCTGTGGCCATCGTCGTCGCGGGCGCCTTCCCTGCCGGTCTGTTCAGCCAGGACGCTCTGCTCACACTGGTCGTGGTGGCCACCCCGCTGGCCGTTGGCGCTCAGCCTGACGACGCGCTACGTGGCGCGCAAGGTCCTGCACCGCCAACAGCGGCTCGGCCGCAACGTCCGCAATGTCGTGGTCGTCGGCAGCTCCGGCGGCCGCGCAGCAGCTGCGCGAGCGACTCGATCGCGAGCCGCACTGCGGGATGAAGGTCATCGGGGTCTGCCTGCCCGAACCGGACCTGCGACCGCGCCGGGGTCCCCGGCCTGCCGGTGCTCGGGGATCTGCGCGACGTCGCCGACGTCGTCCGTCGGGTCGGAGTGCGACGCCGTCGCGGTCACCACCGACGACGCGACCCGCTACAACTACCTGCGCGAGCTGTCCTGGTCACTGGAGGGCACCGGCGTCGAGATGCTGGTCGATCCGGGCCTGGTCGAGGTGGCCGGCCCACGGATGCACATCCGGCCCCTGATGGGCGTTCCCGCTGCTGCACGTCGAGGAGCCGCACTTCACCGGCTGGCGGCGGCTGGTCAAGCGCACCTTCGACGTGGTGCTGACCCCGGTCGGACTGGTCGTCATCTCCCCGCTGCTGCTGGCGCATCGCCGCCGCGATCAAGCTGCAGGACGGTGGCCCGGTGCTCTTCCGGCAGACCCGCGTCGGCCGCGGTGGCGAGCACTTCACGATGTTCAAGTTCCGCTCGATGGTGATCGACGCCGAGAGCCGCAAGGCCGAGCTGATGGCGCGCAACGAGGGCAAGGGCGGCCTGTTCAAGCTCAGCCGACGATCCGCGCATCACGCCGCTCGGCCAGTTCCTGCGCGACTTCTCCCTCGACGAGCTGCCGCAGCTGTTCAACGTCTTGAACGGCACGCATGTCGCTGGTCGGTCCGCGACCGCACCTGGCCCACGAACTGGCCCAGATGCCGAGCGACGCCAGTCGCCGGGCGCTGGTCACGCCCGGTCTGACCGGCCTCTGGCAGGTCAGCGGCCGGTCCGATCTCGAAGGTGACGACGCCGTCCGGCTCGATCTGCGCTACGTCGAGAACTGGTCCTTCACCCTCGACCTGCTGATCCTGTGGAAGACCGCCTCCGCGGTCTTGGCCAAGCGGGGGGCCCGGTAACCGCGGTCGATGAGTCGCTCGGCCGATTCGCCGGTGTGGTTGTCTGAACCGATGAGCGTGCCGGAAAGTCCCCGACCAACCGTTCTCATCGCCACGCCATCGCTCGACGCTTACGGCTCGGATCTGCAGATGCTGCAGAGTGCGATCGCGCTCAGCGAGGCCGGCTGGCGCGTGGTCGTCGTCGCGCCCGGCTCGAGCCAGTTGACCGCGGCGTTGGCGGAGCACGACATCGAGGTCGATGAGCTCGAGTTCCCCGTGCTGCGGCGGGCCAGCGCCTCCGGCCTCGGGCTGGTCTCGCTGCTCGGCGCCGTGCTGAGGTCGCTTCCCGGGATGATTCGGACGCTGCGTACGACGGAGGCAGACGTGCTCTTCGTCAACACCGTGACGTTGCCGTGGTGGCTGGCCGCCGGTCGGCTGGGCCGGGTGGCGACACTCTGTCATGTGCACGAGGCGGAGGCGCGAGACCGACGTGTTGTGCGCCGGGTGCTGACCCTGCCGCTGCTGCTGGCCCATCGGGTGATCGTCAACAGCCGGACGACCGAAGCGACGATGGTCGATGTCGTCCCCCGGCTCCGCGCCCGCACCAGGTTGGTCTACAACGGCGTCGAGCCTCCGACGTCGGTTTCAGCACCCGCCCCTGGACCTCACCCGATGCGTCTGGTCGTCGTCGGCCGGCTCTCGACTCGGAAGGGGCCCGACGTTGCGCTGGAGGCGACCGCTCTCCTGCGGGCGGCGGGCCGCAATGTGATCATCGAATTGTGCGGGACGCCGGCCGCCGGAATGGAGTGGTTCGAGGACCGACTGCGGGAGCGGGCGGCTCGACCTGACCTGGCCAACGCCGTCGTCTTCTCCGGCTACACCTCACCGATCTGGTCGGCCTTGGCTCGCGCCGACGTCGTGGTCGCACCGTCCCTCGGTGAATCGTTCGGCAACGCGGTCGTCGAAGGCCAACTCGCGTGCCGACCCGTCGTGGCCACCGCTCTGCAGGGCCACCTGGAGACGATCGAGGACGGCGAGACCGGGCTGCTCGTGCCCGGTGAGGACCCGGCCGCGCTGGCTGCTGCCGTGTCCCGTCTCCTCGACGATCCTGACCTCGCCGACCGGCTCGCCCGACAGGGACGAGAGTCCGCGTTGACCAGATTCTCCGCCGAGCGCTACCGCGACGAGATTCGAGTCGTCGTCACCGAACTGGCCGGCGAGAAGACCGGGCCCCGATCCCGGCGCCGTCTCGGGTCGAAGCTTCGATCTTGACGTCCGGAATCCGGGCCGGTGGAGTCGGATACGGCGACAGGCTACGAGACGAAACGCATGCCGGTGGTGGACGTGGCGTCGCCGGCGTAGGTGGTGTTCGTCAACGGTGCGTACACCCGGGAGGTCACTGTTCCCGCCGCCGTGTCGATCTCCACCAGCCGTACCGGGTTGGTGTTGGGGCTGTGGTAGGTCTGCAGCAGGCTGATGATCTTGTTCCCGCCTGCCCCGGTGTCGGTGCGTATCGCGGCCTGGCCGGTGTGCCCCGACAAGACGATCTTGATGTTCGGGTAGACCTTGATCAAGTTGTCGTAGAGATACTGCGGCGAGGTCGCGCCGTAGCCACCGTTGCTGCCGCCGATCGAACCGTCACCGTTGAGATACGCGTGGGTGATCACTACGACGTTGTGGTCGGGGTGTGTCCGTACGACTTCCTTGGCCCAGTTGACGGCTCCGGCGCGCGGCCACAGCTCGAGGGTGAGGGCCATCCAATCCACCCCACCCGCACTGAACGTCGCGTACGCGTTGTCGATCTTGTTCGCCTCGTAGGTGCCCTTCACGTTGCCGAACCGGGACACGGGGAAAGCCCGGTTGTACCCCGTGGTGTTGCGGACCGTGACACTCGTGTTGGCGCCCGGGCAGGCCGAGCCGCCGACGCAGACGGCGGCCGTGTCGTGGTTGCCCAGCGCGCCGGCCCAGGGCACCGCGGCCTCGAGCGGCTTCATCTCTGCGCTCGCCTTGTCGAACTGGGTGGGCGCGACGTGACCCCAGTTGACGAGGTCGCCGATCTGCAGCGCGTAACGGAGGTCCAGGGACGTCTTGTTGTCGGCCAGCCAGGTCGAGCGATTGCGCATCCGCGTGTCGGCGGCGCTCACCACCTCGTTCTGGGTGTCCGGTATCACGGCAAGCGAGAACTTGGTGTCACCACCCGGAGCGGGCGGGTTCGGGGGTGTCGGGGGCGCGGGTGGCGTGGGATTTCCCGGGCTGCCGGCGACGGCGGCGTAGAAGGCGGTCTTCTCGCGTCGCCACCCGTCCCTGACCAAGGCGTCGGCCTCGCCCTTCGCGGCCATTCGGTGGACGCCGTCTCGCTCCAGTCGGTCGATCGCCGCCAGGCAGTCCACCTGATTGGTTGCCGCGAAGAAGTCCACGGACTCCTGGCTGTAGCCGTCATCGACGAGGTCGGTGACATCGTTGCCCTGCGCGGCCCAGACGAAGTCTCCCGCCTTGTACATCCGGTACACCGGGGTCAGCCCGGACTCCGCCGCCCGCGCCACTCGGGCCAGGACTCCCCGGTCGTCGGTGAATCCGAACCGAGCGGCGCCGGCCACCTCGCTGGTCGACCTCGTGAGCAGGTTGGCTTGGTTGTCGGGGTTGACGATCTGGAACAGGTCGCTGGTGAAGCTGTCACAGTTGCTCGGGTCGGCGGCATGGGCGGAGCCCGCACCGACGAGCGTGGTCGCCGCGAGCGACAGCGCGGTACAGGAGATCAGAACGCGCGCACGCCTGTGTGCCATGGATGAATCGCTCCCTGTTCTGGCGACCCAGGGGGCCGACCACGTCTGGTCGCGGCAGGACAGCCGCAACCTTCGTTACCAAACTGAGATGCATCAAAGCACCGGTCGTGTGCCGTTGACAACGTCAGCCGCATTCTTATGTGCCTCGTATCCTTCTGGAGTGGGATTTCTGGCTCCCGCACGGGCTGAAACCCAAACGCTCGGACACGCTCGACCACCTCTGAGATTGGACAGGAGGGCCCAGTCTGAGATATCGATTTGGTAACGACGCAGCCCCGGAGACAGTCTGGTCATCCTCCTGGACGAGCCGAGTGATGGCCAGTACGAGTCCAACCACGGACACATGATCAGCGAAGGAGCCGAACGGTGAGAGCACCACGGGTTGTGTCCGGAGCCAAGGCGTTCCCCTACCGGCGAGTCGTGGCCGGCACCGCCATGGTGATCGCGAGCATGCTGGCCTGGTTGGCCCTTCCTGCCCCACTGAGCCGGGCGGCCTCCCCCTTCGAGGTCGCGCACGACACGACCCGCGGCCGCATCACGGTGGAGAGCGATGTGCTCAAGCTCGAGTTCGGCTACAAGACCGAGTCCGAGACCAACAACAACCAGGGCGGCGGGAACCTCTACTACTTCGTGGACAAACGATTCTCCGACCGGAACATCGTGTCGGTCTGGGACGGCGGATCCTCCCAGACCAAGGCCTTCGCCTCCGGTGCCGGTGGCATCGGCAGCACTCAGATCTACGCGGCCCCGACCATCGGCTCCGTCGGCGGAGCGAGCTACAAGTACGCGCTCGCCGACAACGCCAGGGACGGGCGGTTGAGCGGGCCCCCGCAGATCTCGCGGCTGGCGGACGGCACGATCCGGTTGATCTTCGATGTCGTGGTCGGCAACAAGGACTGGTCTCCGTCCTACGACTGGTACAGCGTGCGCAAGGAGTGGGACATCGCCCCGAATGGTGTGGTCTGGCTCCGGCACAACTGGCGGATCCTGAAGACCGGCTACTTCTCCGAACCGGCCTCTCGCCACCAGATCAGCACCATGTTCAAGCAGGTGGATCGCTGGGGTCACGACTGGTCCGACTCCGTCGCCGGTCCACCGGGAACGAACAGTCGGCTGAATCCGGCGAATCGCTGGTACTCGTGGGTGCCGAGGCCGTCCTCGGTCCAGGAGTGCAACGCCCCGGACGGGCGGGGCGGATCACAGGACGCCATTCACGCGGACTACAACCGCTTCCGTGGCGGGGTCGACTTCCAGTTCGTGTTCAAGCCCGATAACGGCGGTCTCGGGTTCGAGGGTCTGGGTCAGTACCGGATCGGCTACGAAGCGTTCGGCGG
Organism: uncultured Actinomycetota bacterium; assembly: GCA_963789345.1. GTDB lineage: Bacteria > Actinomycetota > Actinomycetes > Propionibacteriales > Propionibacteriaceae > Microlunatus. The sequence goes on from CAWBKR010000014.1 coordinate 64,314, forward strand.
GTCCGAAGGATCCTCCGCCAACGAGATCTGCCACCACAACCGCACCTCGATCGGTGATGGCGCCGATGCATACAACATCGGGATCCTCGGTTGGTGGGGTGGCGATGGCGCAACCCGGGATCGCTACAAGCAGCTGACCGCGGGAACCACCTGGCTGGACACGTTCGCCATGGGGGCTCGAGCGGGCTGATCACGCTGAGCTGCGCGGCCGACCCAACGGTGATCATGTCCGCAGCCTGCCGAGGCGCCTGACGATCATGGCCCCCGGCGCGAGCGCTGGTGTGGGATCACTCAGCGATTCGAATTCGACCGCTGTCCCCGGCCATCGACAAGGCGCGACGGAGTTGCGTACTCGACGTGTGAACGGTGTAGGGAAAGTAGACGACGTCGACGCCCACCTTGGCGAAGTCGGCCTCCAGCTTGTGGCCCTTCGGTGTCCCGCGCCAGTCGTCGCCCTTGAAGATCCGGTTGAACCGAAGGATCTCCCACGTTTCGAGTTTGTCCGGAACGGTCTCGGCGTGGACCTCGTCGACGAACCGGACGTGCCGGACGATCTCGAGTCGTTCGGTCAGCGGCACGAAAGGCGTCTGGCCCTTGGTCAACTCACACATCTCGTCGCTCACCACGCCGGCGATCAGGTGATCACACTGACTCTTGGCGTGGCGAAGTACGTTCAAATGCCCGATGTGGAACAGGTCGTAGGCGCCCGGCGCGTACCCAACGATCTTAGTCAAGACATCCCCCCGAAAGTTTGACCTCCCCCAATCATAACAAAGCCGAAGCCGCCCCTCTGGCCGCAAAAGATGAATTATCCTGGGGAATCCGCCGATGAGCCTGTGGGGTGTCCTCACCTCGGCGTGGTCGATTGAGCATTGAGGGAGCAATGGGGTCGGTGGTGAACGCTGACCAAAACAGCTATCGCACGAACTTGGCGGCGCTGCGTGGCGCCCAGAAACCGCCGCGAGGAACCGCGGCCTACTCTCGGCACATCAACCGCCCGGTCGCACGTCACGTGGCCGCGGTACTGCACCGGCTCCACGTGACACCGAACCAGGCCACGGCGATCAGTGCCCTGCTCTCGGCCACCGGGCTGATCCTGCTGGCCACGCTTCCGCCTCACTCTGCTCGTCGGCGTCAGCGTGTCGCTGCTGCTCGCGGCCGGTTACGTGCTGGACTCCGTGGACGGTCAACTGGCCAGGCTGCGCGGCGGCGGATCGCTGAGTGGCGAAATGCTGGACCACACGATCGACTGCGTGAAGACGGTGAGTTACCACCTCGCGGTGTTGATCTCGCTGGCCCGCTTCCCGGTCGACGACCAGCAGGGATGGCTGTTGCTCCCGATCGGCTTCCAGATCATCGACGTGTTGATCTACTTCGGTGTGGTGACGATGCCGCTGCTCCGTAAGGTCAACTCCGGTGGGGTGGCGACCAAGCGGGATGTCGTGCTCGAGCCTGAGCACCCGCTGCGCCGGTGGATCCTGCTGCCGACCGACTACGGCGTCTTCTGCTGGATCTTCGTGTTGCGACCGCTGGCCGATGATCTTCCTCGCCGTCTACGGGGCGATGTTCGTGGTCAACCTGCTCGTGCTGCCGCTCGTACTGCGCAAGTGGTGGCGCGAGCTGCGCAACATGGATCGCGTGGCCTGATGCGGGTAGCACTGATCGGCACGCGCGGCGTGCCCGCCCGGTACGGCGGCTTCGAGACGGCCGTGGAGGAGATCGGGCGGCGGCTGTCCGCCCGCGGCCACGAGGTCGTCGTGTACTGCCGCGGCGCGGCGGAACCAAAACCCCGGACCTACCTCGGCATGGAGTTGGTCCATCTGCCGGCCGCCCACCGCAAGTCGCTGGAGACGCTGACGCACACCATGCTGTCGGTGCTCCATCTGCTGACGCGACGTCGGCGCTTCGACGCGGCGCATCGTGTTCAACGCCGCCAACGCGCCCTTCCTGCCGCTGCTGCGCCTGCGCCGGCTCCCGGTCGCGGTGCACGTCGACGGTCTGGAGTGGAAGCGCAGCAAGTGGCGGGGGGCGGGTCGTCGTTACTACCGCTTCGTCGAGTCGTTGTCCGTGCGCTGGGCGGACGCGCTGATCGCCGACGCGTCGGGCATCGCCGACTACTACACGAGCGAGTTCGGGGCGGACACGGAGCTGTTGACCTACGGAGCACCCGTGCAGGACGCTCCAGGGGCCGAACGGGTCACCGTGCTGGACCTGGAGCCCAAGCGCTACCACCTGGTGGTGGCCCGCTTCGAGCCGGAGAACCATGTGCTCGAGATTGTCGAGGGGTACGCCGCGTCCCGCTCCACACTGCCGTTGATCGTCGTGGGGTCGGCTCCCTACTCCGACGACTACACCAACACCGTGGCCGACATCGCCGAGCAGGATCCCCGCATCCGCTTGCTCGGCGGGGTCTGGGACCAGGACCAGTTGGATGAGCTCTACGCCAACGCGTTGACCTACCTGCACGGGCACTCCGTCGGCGGCACGAATCCGTCTCTCCTGAGAGCAATGGGGGCCGGCACCGCCGTCGTGGCGTACGACGTCGACTTCAACTGGGAGGTCCTGGGCGGCCTCGGCTCGTTCTTCGCCGATTCCGACGACGTCGCGCGCCTGCTCGAAGCCGCGGAGGCCAACGTCGAGAAGCCGCTGGCCGAGGGCAACGAACTGCGCGAGCGAGCCCGCACCCACTACCGTTGGGACGACGTGGCCTCAGGTTATGAGTCCCTGTTGAACCGACTGCGCCGTGGTGTGAGCCGTCGCGGTCTGTCCTCAGGACGCCGCCGCCAGGCGGCGGACGCCTGATCCGGCCGATCCGGCCCACCTGATCCAGCGAAGGAGGCGACCATCCTGCTCAGAATCGGCAGCCGGCTGACGGCCCGACTGCCCACCAGGGCGCTGGGCGCGCTGGCCGGACAGGTGACGCTGGCACTCAGCAGTCTGCTGCTCCAGATTCTGGTCAGCCGGCAGTTGGGCGCGGTCGGCCTCGGCACGTTCGCGCTGCTCTTCGGGGCCATCGTGATGGCGACCGCGCTGACGACGGGTCTGATCGGCGATTCGCTCACCGTCCTCGACCGACACAGTCCGCAGATCGGCGCCGCCCTCCTCCGCCTGAGCATCGTGCTCGTCAGCGGCCTGTCGCTGATCGGTTTCGGTGTGGCGCTCGCCTATCTGCCGCCGGTCACGGCCCTGCTCTTCGCCGCGGCCTTGGCCGCCTTCGTGATCGCCGACCTGGGCCGGCGCGTGCTCATGGCCAGCCTTCGTTTCTGGAGCCTGGTGTTGATCGACTCCGTCGGCCTCGTCTGCATGCTGTTGTTCCTGGGCGTGTGGTCGCTGGCCGGGCCGCTGCAGCTCAACCACTTCCTGGGCGCGCTGGCCGTCGGCCAGCTGGTCGCGTTCGGTCTGGCCCTTACCCGCATGCCCGCCGTCGAGAGGAAGATCCACCGCCGCGGTTGGGGCGACTGGCGCTCGGTCCTGCGCTACGGCTCGTGGCGGGCCGTCCAGCAGTTCGTCCGGCCGACGATGCTCAACGCGGCGCGCTGGATCGTGCTCGTGGCGGCCGGCGCGGCAGCGGTCGGTGAGCTGGAGGCAGCGCGGGTGTTCGTCGCACCGGCGATGCTGCTGGTGCAGGGCTTCGGCTCCTATCTCTTCTCCTCCTACGCCGCCGACCGCGCACAGGGCGTCGAGGTGCTGCTGCGACGAGCCGACCGCGCCGCGACCGTGATGCTGCTCGGCTCGCTGGTCGTCGCGGTCGTCGCGGGTTTGCTGCTGCCCACCCTCGGCCCCATCCTGACGGCCGGCAAGTTCGACCTCAGCCTCGTGGCGACCCTCGGTTGGGCGTGCTACGCGGCTTCCTGCGCGGCCGTCCTTCCCTACGGGAGTCTCGCGGCCGTACGCGGCGAGCAACACTGGGTCCTGCTGATCCGTGTGGTGGACTCGGTCCTGGCCCTGGCCCTGGTTGTGGTCGTCCTTCTCGTCCTGCTGGTGGATACTCAGTGGATGCCGTGGTTGCTGTCGATCGGCTCCTTCGTCGGCGGGTTGCTCTGTCGTCAGCTCCTGCTCCGACCGCAGGTCCGGGCCGAGGCAGCGGCACCGTGACGCAGCTGATCGGGCGATACCCGGACCGCACCGTCGGATACCGAAGAGGTCTCCACCTTCCGGTTCAAACCGTCGATCCTGCTGTTGACCTGCCTGCTGCTGGTGGTGGCCGCCGTGCCCTGGCGCCGCGGCACCTTCTTCTCGGGTGGCACCGACATCGTGGTGATCACCAAGGCCGGGCTCACGGTGCTCGCCGTCGGCCTGGCGTGGCTCATGCCTCGCAAACCGGGCACCTGGGCCCGGTTCCGTGCCGCACCGGTCGTCTGGTTGGGCCTGTACCTGACGATCTCGGTGATCGGCGGTGTCGTCAACGGAGACGGATTCTCCTCAGCCGTCCTGGCCGTCCGCCTGGCGTTGATGGCGTTCGCGTTGCTCCTGTTGACGGTCAGCCACTCCTGGCAGTCGGTGGTCAGCGCCGTGTCGAGCTCCATGCTGCTGCTGGCCGCGTTCTCCTCGATCACGGGTGTGTCCTCGATCGCCGCGACCGGACGGCTCTACGGCGGCATCCCGCCGATCAACGCCAACGCGATCTGTCTGTTGATCAGCGTCCCCGTGGCGTTGCTCTTCTGGAAGACGTTGTACGCGCGCGCCCGGCGGTACGAGTACATCATGATCATTCCCCTGCTCGGGGTCATCTGGCTGACCGGGGCGCGTACGGGACTCGCGGCCCTGATCGTGACGTTGATGATCATGCTGGTCCTGGCGCCACGGGTGCCGACCGTCACCGCCGTCGGAGTGATCACCGCCATCCCGGTGATGCTGTACGTCACGTTCTTCACGCCGATACTCATCGAGTTCGCCGGCCGCGGAGATCTGGCCGGCGTGACGACACTGAACTCGCGGACCGTGGCCTGGACCGCGGCCCTGAACTACGCCGAGACTCTTCCCGAACGGCTCGTGGGCAGCGGACTCGCGCTGAAACAGATTCCCGTGACGGCGCTGTACCGGAGCGAACAGATCCTCGACAGTACGTGGATGTCGGCCCTCATCCAGGTCGGCTACCTCGGTGTGGGCGTGCTCGTCGTGCTCGTCTTGGGCACCCTGATCAGGGCTCTCGCGCTACCGCGGGCCGAACGCGCGCTGGTCTTCCCGCTGACCGCGATGGTGACGATCGTCAGCGTGCTGGAGAGCGGGCTGTTCGACACCGCGGCGCCCTTCATCGTGTTCTTCACCATGTCAGTCCTGGCGAACCGCGTCCCCGACCGCTCCCTCGACCCAGCCTCGTCGAGACCGCTGGAATTGTTGCGGACCTAGGCAAGCGACGCGGGCGAAATCGGCCGTGGTCGGAAAACGTCGCCGCAGGTGGCTCAAGACACCACGGAAGTCCGCCGTGGTCGGGAAACGTCCGTCACCCAGCCCGTCCCCGTGGCTTCGAAAGCCGGCCGCGGTCGGAAAACGTCACCGCAGGCGGCTCGCGACACGCACGAACCGGCGCTAGTCCGACCTGGTGACGGAGGGCTCTCCGGATGCCGGCGATTCCGCTGCCGACTTCTTCGCCGCTCCACCGTTGGTGCGTTGATCGGTGCGCTCCGTGCGCCAGTTGGGCTCGAGTGGATACACCGGGCGCTTCGCCTTGCGCTTGACCTTGATCGCGAAGCGCACCGTGCCGAGCAGCTTGATGTGCGCCGCGCGCAAGGACTCGACACAGCTGGCCAGGTAGTCGCGCGTCGTCGAGCCGGCGCGGACCACGAGGACCAGACCGTCCACCGCGCGAGCCAACACGATGGCGTCCGTCACCGACGCGATGGGCGGCGAGTCGTAGATCACGACGTCGAACCGAGAGCGCAGCTCCGAGACCAGGGCCGACATCGCGTCAGAGCCGAGCAGGGACGCGGGATCGGCCGGGAGGGAGCCCGCCGGCAGGACGGTCACGCTACCGTGCGGCCACGGAACCAGCACCTCGTCGAGTTCGACATCACCCACCAGGACGTCGGCCAGACCCAGGGTGCTTTCCAGTCCCATCATCCGGGCGATCATGGGCCGGCGGAGGTCGGATTCGACCAGGCAGACACGAGCCCCGGCCTGGGCCCAGCTGACCGCCAGATTCGCCGCCACGCTGGTCTTGCCCTCACGCGGCATCGGCGAACTGACCACGAAGTGGTGCAGCGGCTGGTCCACCGACGCGAGTTTCAGGGCGGTCCTGATCCCGTGGTAGCGCTCCGCATCGGCTGAGCGGAAGTCGACGGCCACGAGCGGATCGCGTCGCGCCGTGCGAGACGCCAGGGTGGAGCCCACCGGCGCCATGCCGGTGATGCCACGCACGTCGTCGATCGTGTTGATCCGCCGGTCGAGGTTGTGCCGGATGAGTGCTGCGGCGAAACCGATCGCTGCGCCGGCGATGGCCCCGAGCAGGAGGTTGAGGAGGACCTGTGGCGACGACGGCGTGAGTGGCACGTCCGCGGGGTCGGTCAGCGTGACCTTGACCCGTGACGCACCGAGGCCGCGCGGCGTCTCCAGTTCCTGGATCACCTTGCCGAGCTCGATGGACACCTCGTCGGCGATCCGGGCCGACGTGGCGGCGACAGCGTCGGTGGCGGACACTTCCAGCAGCACCGTCTCCGGGGGACTCGAGACGGTGATCTCCTTGCGCAGGTCGCGAACCGACGTGGGGAGATTCAGTTTGGTGATGACCGGCTGCAGCACGAGCGGGCTGGAGGCGAGCGGTGCGTACGAGCTCATCCGCTGAACGACGAACTGTGAGCCTTGGAAGATCTCGGCCGGGTCGGCACCTTCGGCAACGTTGACGAACGATGTCGCCACCGCCGTGTACCTGGGCTGCACGACCGCGTTGAAGATCACGGCGCCCAGGATGCCGATGAGGATGGCCGAAACCCAGAGTCGCCAGCGTCGCTGGAGCACAATCAAGTATTCGGAGAACGTCACTACTTGAACCTCAATCCATCAACCCGGCGCGCTGGCCCCCGGCCGTCACGGTTTCGCCAAAGACAAACCGTAACGCGCAATAATAGCTCCCGCGGGAAAACCGCATGACAATGAGCCAACGATTTCCTAAGCGCCGCACATCCCCTGAACCCGAATGCAGACAGGTATCCGATGAAGATTGAAGTGCGGCAGACGCGGACGCCGCTGCGTCGCTGGCATCTCGTTGTTCTCGACCGACTCTCCGCCCTGCCGGACGTCGACGTCTGCCTCAGCTCGGACTCCGGCACGGCCGCCGAGGACACCGCCGGATCGTTCGAGCCGCTGCTGGACTTCCAGCGACGACTGCACCGCCGGCCGCCGGGCCTGTCCAGCCGCGTCAAGGGAGCGGCGGCCGCCGGCTATCGCGACGGCGGCGGCGCACCCGCCGATCTCGTGATCGACCTCGGCCCCGAGCCGCTCTCCGACGAGCGCGTGTGGCGGCTGGACTTCGACGCGGAGCCCGGCGAGAGCGCGGCGCTCACGGCGCTGAGTACCGGCCGGACGCCGCTGGTTTCGCTGCTGGAGGCGGATACGGTGCTGGCCGCGGGGAGACCCGGGAGTGAGACTCCGGGTCTGTTGGTGGCTGCCTTCGACGACCTTCTGGCGCGGTGCGTCACGCTGATCGTGCAAACGGTCCGCGGCGCTCCTCCCGCTCTGCCCGCGGTCCTGCCCAGGGAACCGGCGACACCGGCTCCGCCGACGTGGCGCAAGGTCGCCACCGGCCTGGCGGGAGCCGTGGTCCACCGTGGGTACCGGACCCTCTACCGGGCGCCGCACTGGAGGGTGGGGTGGCGGTTCGTCGACGGCACGGACCTGATCGACGAGATCGAACGGCCCTCGGCCGGTTGGCACGACCTGCCCGACGACGGCCGGCACTTCTACGCCGATCCCTTCCCGTTCGTGCACGACGACCGGTTGTACCTGTTCGTGGAGGACTTCGAGCACCGGGTCGGGCGGGGCGTGATCTCGGTCGTCGAGTTCGGGGAGAACGGCCCGCTGGGCCGGCTGCGGCCCGTGCTGGAACATCACGCGCACCTGTCGTACCCGTTCGTGATCCACGACGAGGGCGAGATCTTCATGATCCCCGAAACCACCGAGGCCCGTACGGTCGAGCTCTACCGCGCCACCCGCTTCCCCGACGAGTGGACCAGGGTGGCGGTCCTCCTGTCCGGGCTGGAGGCCAGCGACGCGACCGTCTTCTCGCACGACGGCCGCTGGTGGATGACGGCGACCGTACGTGACGGCGGTTCGTTCTCCGATGCGCTGCACCTGTGGAGCGCAACGTCACTCGTCGGTCCGTGGCGGCCGCACGCCGGCAATCCGGTCATGATCGACATCTCCAGTGCGCGGCCCGCCGGCCGGGTGGTGAGCCGCAACGGTCGCCTGCTGCGCCCGGTCCAGGACGGCCGCGCCGGCTACGGCACGGCGCTCGCGGTGGCGGAGATCACGCGACTCGACGACGAGCAGTTCGACCAGCGCGTCATCGGCAGGATCGGCCCTGGTCCGTGGTGGCCCGGGCGCCGTCTCCACACGCTCAACCGTGCGGGCAACCTGGAGTGCATCGACGGATCGGCCATGTCACCGCGATTCTGGCCATCATCGCGATCGCGCCGTAGCCGCCCCGGAAGTTGACGCCCTAGCTGCGAGCGTCGGGGGCTCTGGCGCCGGCGCGAGCAGCTCCTCTTCAGGCAGCACTCCACGCGCCGAGACGCATGGTCCCTTCCACAACTCCCGCCCGGGGGGCGATGTCGTCGGGCATGGGCTGCGCCACCGAACCGGCGAGGAGATCCACGCTGCTGCGCACATCGAAGCCCGGGGTCACGATCGGAGCGCCGGTGAAGAGGTGGCCGGGATCTTCCTGACCGACGGTCGTACTGAACGCGGCCAACGTCTTGAAGATGTACGGGTCGCGATCGGCGCGGGACCACACGACCAGCCACTTCGGGGAGCGATCATCCGGTCGGTGGTAGACGTTTCCCATCGCGGTGATGTTGAGATCGGCCGGCGTGAAACGGTCACTGAAGTCCTCGACGCAGAGCAGGCAGTTTCCCGACGAGCCCGAGATCACGTTGTTGCGAATCGCCACGTTGCGGGTCTGCCAGGTGAGCGGCAGGGACGGATCACGGTAACTTCCCTGCGGATTGACATCACGTGTGTCCTGCACGACGTTGATCGGCCGGTCGTTGCCGACGAAGGTGTTGTTCCAGACGCGCACCTCGTCGGAGTCGTTGATCTTGATCCCGTTCCCACCGTTGCGGGCGATGACGTTGTCCACGACGTCGGCCTTCCCCGACACCTCGACGGAGATGCCGTGCGCGGCATTGTCGATGATCTTGGAGTGGAAGACCCCGATGTCGTAGACCGACTCATCGAACCAGAGGCCGGTGGCCAGGTTGTCTTCGAACCTGCTGTTGCGCACGACCACGCCGATGCTGCGGCCGATCTTGACCCCGCCGGCGGACGGGGACGGGTTGAAGCGCTCGACGTTGTTCTCCCGGGCCGTGACGCCCTCGAGTTCCAGGTTGTCAGCGTTGGTGGCGCTGATGCCCACCATCCCGTTGCGCTCCACCGTCACCGCGCGCAGCTTGACGCCGCTTCGCATGATGTGCAGGCCGCTGGTGGCGTTCTCGACGATGGCGACGTTGTGCAGCGTGACGTCGGGGGCCTCCACGGTGACGGCGCCCATGTGGGGCACCGACGGGGCGTACCGTCGTACCCCGATGCCACGTATGACGACCCCGGGACTGCGAATGCGGAGCGCCTGCGTGATCGCGCTGGCCCGCACGGTGCGCTCGCCCGGATCGCTGCCGACGTAGATCCGGTCGTTCTCGTCGTCGACGTAGAACGATCCGTTCCGGACCTGCGCGGCGGAGGAGACTTGGCTCAGTCGTTTCTGACCGATCCACAACTGGTCGGGGTGGGCGGCCATCGGGTGGTCCGGGTTGATGAAACTCCACCCGGCTCTCGTGTGGTCCTGTGCTCCCCAGCTGAAGGTCGGGCTGTGGTCGAACTCGGTCCGCCAGCCCGACGAGACCCACCGGGACCCCACGTCTCGCCAGCCCTCGACGGTGGTCGAGCCGTCGAGCCAGACCTCCGCCCCGGGTGCAGCGGTGATCGTGAGGTTGTCCCGGTTCTCGATCTTGAGCTCTTCGTGGTACACGCCCGAGTGCACGACGATCGTGCCACCGCGCCGCGACCGGAAGATCGCTTCGGTGATCGTCCGCAGGGGTTGGTCCACCGTGCCGGCCGAGGCGTCGCGACCATCGGCGGCAACGTAGAACTTCGTAGCCGGAACGACCTTCGGCGGGGGCGGTGGTGCGGGTTGCATACCGTCTGGCGCGGGAGGCGCCAGACGGTACGCGAGGGCGACACCGATACCCAGGCAGATGATCAAGGCGACCAGCACCCAGCGGACGGCCGGGCGACCGAGAGCGTTGTGCATCTGCGTCCTGAGTGTCAGTTCTGGACGACGGATGTCGTCACGTGGAGATCGGCTGTCTGACCGTCTGCTGCGTGCTACTGCGTCGGGCCCGCCCACAGGTCGTCGAACGAGGCCACCACCGGAGCGTTGGTCGAGGACGACGTCAGGTAGACGCCGACGCCGATGCTCCCGGCGCTCTGGAGGCTGGCGGTGGAGTCCACGACCGATGCGGTCCAGGTCTCGGGCTCGGTGGTGCCGGCCTTCCACACCTTGACGCGGAAGGTGGTCCCCGACGTCCCGACCGCCTGGGTCCGGATGTTCACCTGGTCACCGGCGCTGAAGGTCAGCCCGGTCACCGCCTTCGTCTGCAGGACCGTCTCCGTGGCGCCGATGTTGCGGCCCAGCGACACGTTCACGGAGCCGTTGGCCAGGAACTTCGTCTCGACGTAGTAGTTGTCGGAGCCGACGACGCGTGGCTTGAGCTCGACGAAGGTCCCGCCGCCGGTGGGCATCTTGTCCAGTCCGACGCGCATCCGCATGTCGGTGTCACTCGAGGAGACCGTGGGCAGCGAGATGCTGGGACCGGCGCCGGCCGAGCCCATCTTGATCGTCCCGGCGCCGTTGGCGACGTTGAAGTTGGTCGCCGACCCGCTGCGTACCCAGGTTCCGCCGACGCCCGCGTTCCCCCAGCCGCCGCTGACGGTGCGGTCGAACTCGTCCATGGCGAACGGCACCGGTGGGCCGGTGATGACCACGTCCAAGGTGTGCGTGTCGGTGGCGCCGTCGTCGTCGGTGACGGTGAGCTCGACCTCATAGGTCCCAGCCCCCAGGTACGTGTGCTCGGCCGTTTCGCCGGTGCCCGACGTACCGTCGCCGAAGTCCCACGCGTACGAGGCGATCGTCCCGTCTGCGTCCGCGGAGTCCGAGGCGTCGACGCTCAGCTCGAGCTCGTCCTGCGTGACCGCGAAGTCCGCCTCCGGCTTCTGGTTGGGCGGATTGGCCACGACCTGCTTGGTCTCGGTGTCGGTCGCGCCGTCGTTGTCGGTGACCGTCAAGGTCACCTCGTACGTGCCCGGCGTCGCGTAGGTGTGCTCGACCTCGGCGCCCGTCCCGGTCTCGTCGTCCCCGAAGTCCCAGGCGTAGGAGGCGACCGTGCCGTCGGAGTCCGTGGACCCCGATCCGTCGAACGAGATCTTCAGCTCGGTGCCGGCGCTGGTGAAGGCGGCCGACGGCCCCACGTTGGGCGGGGAGACCGTGACCTGCTTGGTGAGGTTGGTCGTCGCGCCGTCGTCGTCGGTCACCGTCAACTTCACGTCGTAGGTGCCGCCTGCGGCGTAGGTGTGACTCGCCGTCGCGCCGGTGCCCGTCTCCCCGTCGCCGAAGGTCCAGGCGTACGAGCTGATGGTGCCGTCGGAGTCGGACGAGCCGGCCGCGTCAACGGACAGGGCCAGATGTTCGGCCGACGTCGTGAACGCCGCGACCGGCGCAACGTTCGGCGCCGTCACGACGACCTGCTTGGTCACCGTTCCGGTGCCGCCCTCGTTGTCGGTCACGGTGAGCTTGACCGGGTAGGTCCCGGCCGCCGCGTACGTGTGCTCGGTGGTCGGGCCGGTCGCGGTGGCGCCGTCGCCGAAGTCCCAGGCGAATGAAGCGACCGTGCCGTCGGGGTCGACCGACGTCGAACCGTCTGCCGTCACCTTGAGATCGGCCACGGTCTCGGTGAAGGTGGCGGTCGGCAGCACGTTGCCGCCGGTGCCGGCGATCCGGTGCGCCGTGACCTCGGCCGCGGTCAGCTCGTGGTGGTAGAGCGCGACCTCGTCGATGCTGCCCTTGAAGAAGTTGCTCGTGGGCTTGGAGGGCCAGGAGTTGAGATTGTCCCCACCGATTCGCCAGTAACCCCAGTACCCGAGCGCGCCGTACTTGCCGTTGGCGTTCTGGGCGACGAGGGCACCGTCGACGTACAGCTTCATGCCCGTCGGGCTCTGCGTGGCGACCACGTGGTGCCAGGCGTTGTTGTTGTACGCCGTCGGACTCGTGGCCACCTGCACCGACGGACCGGCCGTACCGAAGACGATCTTGCCGGAGTTGTCCATGTAGATCTGCCGGTCGTAGCTGGACGAGTTGCTGGTCGTCTGGTTGCCGAAACCGATGATCTTGCCGCCGGTCGTGGTGTTGGTCTTGAACCAGCCCTCGAGCGTGAACGCATGCGGTGGGCTGACCTGCTTGCTCGTGTAGGCGATTCCGGTGCTCGCGCCGCTGAACGTCGCCGACTTGTCGGCGTCGCCGGGGATGGCGCCGGCGCCGCCCTTGGTGACCCCGGCCCCCGTCGTGGCGGGGGTGAAGCCGACCCGGTCGGCCGCTGCGGTCCCCGTGGTCTCACCGAGTCGCCAGTAGCTCACCGGCTGACTCGCGTACACCGCCTTCACGTACTTGCTGTCGGTTCCCGTGGCGGCCACGGTCACCGAGGTCCATGGCGAGTTGGCGATGTTGCCGAACGGGTCGGTGACGGCGACGCGGTACTGGTGGGTCGAACCCGGCGTCAGCCCGGAGTCGGTGAACCCCATCGTGTACGGGGCCCAGAAGTTCGCGCGGGCTTCGGTCTCGTACACCAGGCCGGACTTCTGCTGGATGTTCCGGTAGACCTTGTAGGTCAGGTTGTCGTTGTCGATGTCGGTGTTCGTACCCCAGTTGATGCGGACCTTGCCCGCCTCGGTCGAGGAGACGTTGAGCGGGTACGTGGTGTTGAAGAGCGACGGACCCTGGGTGTTCGTCGACAGTTCCTTCTTCGGGAACCGCACGAGACCCTGCTGGGCCTTGTTGTTCACCTTGGTGAACTCCCCGGCCATCACGATGTAGTCGTCGTTCCCCGCCACGGACCACGGTCCCTGGTTCATACCGGTGAAGGTGCCGGCGTTGATCGACGGGTACCAGGCCAGCGACGACGAGCTCGGCTGGCCGGCGAAGTTGGCGTAGCCGTACGGCTCCTTCATGGCCGTCCCGGTGGCCGTCTTGCCGAAGGCCAGGCCACGGTAGAAGGTCCAGGTCGGGGTCTGCGGGAAGCCGCCGCTGTTGCCGCAGTAGTGGGCGTGGCCCACCGAGTAGATCGCCCCGCCGCGCGGATGGACCGCGTAGGTGTCACCGTGGCAGTCGTTGATGAACTTGGCCGTGCCGCCGTCCCAGCTCGCGCCGAAGACGCCTTCCAGCGTCCCGCCCGGGCCGTAGGTGTAGCCGCCGCCGTAGACGTTGTCGCCGTCGGAGGCGAGGAAGGTGATGCCGGCTTGGGCACCGCCGTTGCGCACCGTCGCGTTGACCGCCATCGGGAGGCTGGCCCCCGTAGTGGTGTCGACCATGCCGAGGCCGTAGCCCGGGTTGCCCGAGCCGTTCAGCGTGGTGAACTGACCGCCGACCGCGATCTTGGTCGCGTCCGCGTTGAGCGCCAGGGCCCAGACCTTTCCGCCCGCGGCCTGCGGGGTCCAGTCGAGCAGGGCGCCGTTGCCGGCGTTGAACGAGGCGAGATAGCCGCGCGCCTTGGTGCCGACACTCTGGAAGTCGCCGCCGGCGAAGACCGTGGAGTTGGTCGCCACCACCGAATAGACGTCGTAGTTGACCGGAGGTGCGAACGTGGTCACCAGCGCGCCGGTGGCGACGTCGAAGGCCGCGAGCCGGTTCCGGGTCACCCCGTTCACCGAGGTGAACGTGCCGCCGATGTAGAGGCGGCTCTTGTCCGGAGACACCGCGACCGTGCGCACCTGACCGTTGACCACGGGTGCGAACGCCGTCAGCTCGCCGGTGTTGATGTTGTACGACAGCAGGTTGCTGCGCGGCGTCTCGCCCGTGCCCGCGGCGGCGCCCGCCGGACGGGCGCTCGTGAAGTTGCCGCCCACGTAGACGATGTCGTTGGCCACGGTCTGCGACCAGACGACTCCGTTGATCTGTGCCGTGGGCAGGCCGTCCGCGCTTACGGTCGCCGGCGTGGCCGGGTTGTTCGGGTCCTTCGGCATCGAATCGGCCGCCGCCGGCACGGCCGACATGGCGACCCCAACCGTGGTGACCAACGCGATCGCACACGTCAGAGCCACGCGACGCAGAAAGCTGATGCGAGCCGATACCGCCCGCAAAGAATTGTTTGAGCCCACGGCCCAGTCCCCCGAATTTCCCCGTCGGCCCGTCGACCGAATTTCCCCCAAGTGGCCCGTCGGCCGTACTTTCCCCAAGGAGAATCTTAGGGCAGCGGAGCGGGGCCCTGCGCACAAAAGCTGATCTTCGGGCCGTTCGGCAACTCATTGTGACCCAAACGTGACCGTCGCCCGCCCGCAGCGTGCTGCGGACGGGCGACGGATATCTCCGACCCGATCGACTACTGCGGGGTGCCTGCCCACAGGTCGTCGAGCGAGAGCACCTGCGGTGCGTTCGTCGCCGACCCCGAGAGGTAGGCCTCGAACCCGACTCCACCAGCGGCCTGCAGGGCGGCGGTGGTGTCGGTCGTGGTCGCTGTCCAGGCCGCCGGCTCCGCGGCGCCGACCCTCCAGACCTTCGCCCGAAGAGTGGTCGGTGACGTGCCGGTGGCCTGCACCTTGACGTTGAGCCTGTCACCAGCGGCCACGGTCAGACCGTTCACCGTCGCGGTCGTCAGGACGGTCTCGGTCGTACCCACCTGACGGCCCAGCCGCAGCTCCACGCCCCCGGTGCTCAGGTGACGGGCGTCGGCGAAGTACCGGTCGCCGCCCAGGACCCGCGGATTGACGCCGACGTAGGTGCCGCCGCCGGTGGCGACCTTGTCCAGGCTGATCACGGCGCGGACCTCGGTGTTGGTGCTGGACACACCGTTCAGAGCGATGCGCCGTTCCGACCCGGTGGACGGCAAGTTGATCTTGCCGACGCCGTCGCCGACCGAGTAGTTGGTCGTACCACCCGTGGCGACCGTCCAGGCGCCACCCGTGTCGGCGTTGCCCCAGCCGTTCGTCTGGTTCTGACTGAAGTCGTCCTCGGCGACCGCCGGCGGCAGCGCCGTGACCGTGACGTTGCGGGTGAGGCTCGTGCTCACACCGGACTTGTCGGTGACGGTGAGCTTCACGCCGTACGTCCCCGCCGCATCGTAGGTGTGGGCCGGCGGCGTGGCACCGGTGTCAGTGTCGCCGTCGCCGAACTCCCAGGCGTAGGTGTCGATGTCCGCGGCGCCGTCCGGATCGGACGAACCGGAACCGTCGACGGTCAGCCTGAGACCCTGCGCGGCGCTGGTGAACGCCGCCACCGGAGGCCGGTTGGGCGCCGTGACCGTCACCGGCTTGGTGACGCTGTTGGTCAGCCCGCCGGTGTCGGTGACCGTCAACGTGACGTTGTAGGTACCGCTGCTGGCGAACGTCTTGTTCCGCGCCGGGTTGGTGCCGCTGACGGGGTTGGTTCCGTCACCCCAGTTCCAGCCGTAGCTCGAGATGTTGTTCTCGGGATCGGTGGACGTCGAGGCGTTGAAGGCCACCACGTTCCCGTTCGGCGTGGCCGTGAAGTCGGCGGTCGGCGCGGTGTTGATCAAGACCTGCCTGGTCGCGATACCGACGGCACCTTCATTGTCCGTCACGGTCAGCTTGATCGTCTTCAGGCCGGACGTGGTGTAGGTGTGCGCCGGCGGGGTCGCACCGGTCGCGGTCTCGCTATCGCCGAAGTCCCACTCGTAGGAGGAGATCGTGCCGTCGTTGTCGCTCGAGGCCGACCCGTTGACGGTGACATCGAACTCGTCGACCGCCGTCGTGAAGGACGCCACCGGCTTCAGGTTGTCGACCGGAGTCGAGGCACCCTTGGCGTAGTGGTCGGCGATCTCGGTGGCAGTCAGCTCGTGCTTGTAGACCGCGACCTCGTCGACCGAGCCCGTGAAGAAGCCGTTCGTGCCGGCGTTCGGCCACCCGCTGACGGTGTCGCCACCGACCCGCCAGTAGCCGATGTTGAGGTGCTCGCCCACCGTCACGTCGGTGCGGAGACCGACCTGCTGGCCGTCCAGGTACAGCTTCAGACCGCCCTTGGACAGGGTGCCCACCGCGTGGTGCCACTGGCCGTCGTTGACGGCGCTGTCGCTGGTCACCACGAGCCGGTCGGCGGCCGGACGCGCACCGAAGTTGAGCTTGCCGGCGGTGTCGATGTACAGCTGGCGATCATGACGGTTGGAGTTGCCCTGCGTGTTGCGGTTGCTCCAGCCGGCGATCCGGCCACCTGCGACCGTGGTCTTGAACCAGCCCTCGAGGGTCATCGTGTCCGACGGCCAGTGCTGCACCGCGGACGCCGTCCAGCTGGTGTTCACACCGGTGAAGCTGGATGCGGTGTCGGTGTCGTTGGCGATGGCGCCTGCCTCGCCGCGCACCGGCACCGTGGTCCCCGTCGCGCTGAGCGGCATGAAGCCCACCCGGTCCGCCGAAGCGGTGGTGCCGGTGGCCTCACCCATGCGCCAGTAGTTGGTCGGCTGGCTGGCGTAGACGGCCTTGAGGTAGTCGCTGTCGGTGCCCGAGGCGACCACGGTGACCGGCGTCCACGAGGAGTTGGCCACGTTGCCGAACGGGTCGGTGACGACGACGCGGTACTGGTGCGAACCGGCCGGCACGTTGGTGTCGGTGAAGCCCATGGTCACCGAATCCCAGCGGTTGAACTCCCGGCTGACCGTGTGCCTGAGGCCGGCGGCGTTCTGGGTGTCGCGGTAGACCCGGTAGGTCAGGTTCGCGGTTGTCGTCGTCGTGGTTGTTCATCCAGTTGACCCGCACGGTGTTGGCGGCGGTCGAGCTCACGTTCAGCGGGTAGGTCGCGTTGAACAGCTTCGGTCCCTTGACGTCCGGAGCGATGCTGCTGACCGCGAAGCGGGTCAGGCCCTGCTGGTTGGTGTTGTTCACCCGGGTGAACTCACCGGCCAGGACCACGTAGTTGGCGTTGGCGGAGACGTTCCACGGGCCCTGGAACTGCCCGGTGAAGGTACCGGTGTTGAGCTCGGGGTACCAGTGAAGCATCGCCGGTGCCGGCTGGCCGGCGAAGTTGTAGTACCGGCCCTGATCCGGCTCCCAGGTCACGGTCCCGGTCGGCTCGGTGCTCATGGCGATCGAGCGGAAGTACGGGTAGTCACCCACGCCGCCGGCACCCTGCCGGACGCCGTCGATGTTGTCGCAGTAGTGCGTGTGACCAGCGGTGTAGACGACCTTGCCGGTCACCGCCGACCGCCGTAGGTGTCACCGTGGCAGTCGTTGATGAAGCGCACCTCGCCGCCGTCCCAGCTGGCCGCGAAGACGCCTTCCATCGTGCCGCCGACCCGACCGAAGGTCCAGCCACCGCCGTAGATGTAGGTGCCGTCGGTGGTCAGGGTGTCGATCGCGCCGTCGACCGTGCCGTTGCGCACGATGCTGTTGATGGCCATCGGCAGGTTGGCACCGGTCGTCGCATCGACCATGCCGAGGCCGTAGCCCGGGTTGTCCGATCCGTTCAGCGTCAAGAACCCGCCGCCGATCGCGACCTTGGTCCCCTGCGGGTTGATGGTCAGAGCGGCGACACCGCCGCCGCCCGCGGCGGTCGGCGCCCAGGTGAGCAAGCCGCCGGCTGTGTTGAAGGCCGCCAGGCGGCCACGGGTCTGGTTGCCCACGCCCGAGAAATCGCCACCGGCGTAGACGGTGCTGTTCGTGGCCACCACCGCGGCCACGCGAGAGTTGATCGCGGGTGCGAAGGTCGTGAGCGCGCCGAGGGCACCAGTCGTCGGGTTCACGCTGAACGCAGCCAGGCGCTGCCGCGTCGAGCCGTTGACGGTGGTGAACTCACCACCCGCGTACAGGCGCGTCCGGTCCGGCGACACGGCCAGCGAGCGGATCTGCCCGTTGAACGTCGCGGTGTAGGACAGCAGTGCCCCCGTCGTCAGGTCGAAGGCCATGAGATTGCTGCGCGGGCTGGTGTTCACCCCCGCGGCCGCTCCGGCCGGTCGGGCGTTGGTGAAGCTGCCGCCCGCGTAGACGACGTTGTTGACGATCACCGTGCTCCACACGACACCGTTGATCTGCGGTGTTGGCAGCGCGTCGTCCGAAACGGTGACCGGAGTCTTGGGATCGTTCGGATCCACCGGCCGCGTGTCGGCGACCGCGCGGCCGCCGGCACTTCCTATCATCAGACTCGCGAGTAACAAGAAGCCGACGACCAGGGCCAAAGCCGACTTGGCCGATCCCCTTCGCCGGACAGCACTGAACCCAGAACTTGAACGCGTCACGCTGGTCCACCCCATAGATGTCTATCGCCGCCCCCCATAAGCGGCCCCCGCGGAGAACGTTAGGGCCTAAGCCAGAGCTCCGTCGGGAATATCGGAAAAAAGCCGGAAGCGGACAGATTCAGTGCGCCAACGGCGCCACCGAACCCGGCTAAGGCGCGCCTCACGGAGTCAACAGCTCCGCGATGTTGGACGTCATCATTCCTCGGCAGCCAAGGCGAAGCGCGCGTTCGCGGTCCTCGACATTCCTGATGTTCCACATGATCGTGATCTTGTCGACGGCCTCGGCGGCGCCCACGATTGCTTGGACGAATTCGTCGCTCTGATCGCGTGGAGCGCCCACCAGGTCGACGTCGGGCGAGCCGATCCAGCGCGACAGATTCGCACCGATGTGGGCGGGCTCGTTCAACACGTAGGCCCACGTGGAGAAGCCCTTGGCTTTCGCCGCGCCGAAGTGCGGTGACGGCGCCCACTGCTTCCAGACCACGCGCTCGGGTTGCTGCAGCTTCGCCAGGGCCGCCATCACGGGCTCGGTGGCCGCGTCCACCTTGGGCTCCACGAAGAGGACGAAGTCCGATGCGTACGCCTCGAGGACCTCCTCGAGGCGGGTGAAGGGCCTTGCCGGCTGGTTCGGATCGGTCGTCTTGTCGGAGCGGACGCGGAGTTCGGACAAGGTCGCCCACGTCTCGTCCGCGATCGTGTACGGAACGCCGGTGACGCGCGTGGTGGTGGGATCATGGCTGCACACGAGGACGCCGTCGGACGATTGGCAGACCGAGATCTCGAGCGCCTTCAACGCGGGAAAGGTTGCGGCGCGTGAATAGGCGAACGCGGTCATCTCGGGCCAATTCCCCCCACCGCCGCGGTGGGCGATGTAGAACGGCGTCTCGGAGATGAGATCGGCCGCCGTGGGGGGTACCCGGGTATCAGGCGCAGCCGGTGGCGCCCCCTGGCAACCCGTCAGTACGGAAGCAACGGTCGCCGCTACACCCGCCGCGAGTAGCGTTCGTCGGCTCAGCCGAACCCGGTCGGCCCACTGATCGGGCGAACGATTCGATGCCGATGCCCACGTCGGCCCGGCTGTCTCCGAACCGACGTCGGTGTCACGAAACCCTTGCATCGTGGGAAACCTCGGGTCCCGGACCTGATCGAGGTGGGCTACACCGCACCCTGGAAGGCCACGGTGGGCGCCTTGCCGGAATAGCTGATCTCGATGCGGACCAACTTCCGCTCGTCCGTCGGCACGGTGTAGATGTAGGCACCGGTCTTCGAGTCACCCGCGGCCAACTTGCCGGACAACCGCTTGGCTCCCTTGCTCAACTCGACGGCGGGCGTGCGGTCCTGGCCGTAGGAGACGAACACCACGACCTGGTCCAGGCTGACGGCAGCCTTGGAGTCGTTCTCGGCCACCAGATTGATCTTCAGGGCCGGCCCGGCGATCTCGCCGGGGACAGTCGCCTGTCCCTTGACCGAGTCGATGTCGCGGAGCTTGACGGTCAGCCCGGTGCCGAAGTCGCCGGTGTCGTCCAGCGCGACCGGCTCCTTGGTCTTCACCGGTTCGACCGGCTCGGTCTTGCCGGTGCCGACGGTGGTCGGGCGACCCGGGCTCGGCGCCGGCACGGGCTCGGCGGACTCCGTGGCGGAGCCTGACGGCTTCGCTGGGCTCGACGGCTTCGCTTGGCTCGACGGCTTCGCGGGCGTGGACGGCTTCGCCGCCGGCGACGGAGGCGTGCTCGCTCCGGGCGCCGCTGCGGACGTGGCTGCGGGTGCGTTCGGCGTCGCCGTCTGTCCGCCGTCGCCACGCGACAGGAACCAGACCCCCGCGATGACCACGAGCGCCACGAGAGCAGCCCCTGCCGCGAGTACGCCGATAGATGGTCGCCGACTGTTCGTCACTTGGTGTCCTCTCGGGCTGTAGCCGGCCAAGATGATCGCCGAGACGATCTCTGTGGCCGCAACAGTCCTCTTGTGCTGTGCCCCGGAATGGTAGTGAAGATCGCGGGAATTGATGCGGTTTGCGTCAGATTGGGTGTCGCCGACCGTACGGTGGCCGGGCGCATGGATCGGTGAACGCACCGACCATGCGTGTCCGGCCGTACGCCGACGTGTGATTGATCAGAATTGCGGTCACGAACGTCGATCAGATCGGACGCGCAAACCAGATACCCCGATGCCATGAACGGCTCATCCCCCGAAAGCCTCGAAGTGTCCGTCCCCAACGGACACGACAAGAATGTTAGCTGACGAATATGTCGGATTCGGTAACATTTCGGCCAAGACGCTAATGAACGGCCTAAGAATCGCCCAGGATCAGCGCACCTTGCTCTGCATCTCCTCTCGTTCGGCTCAAGCGCCTCGGCGGCTCGGGGCAGGTCGGTCAACCAGCGGGCGAGCAGCAAGCGCGCATTGGGTTGCTCATAGAGTGAGGCGCGTGACCTCTCGCCGGCCGACACCATCCCCGGCGTCGTGATCGACGAGCAGGTCGTGCTGGTCGATGCCCGCGGCCAGGCCATCGGCTCCCAGGCCAAGGCCGACGTCCACACCGCAACCACGCCGCTGCATCTCGCCTTCTCGCTCTACCTCTTCGCTTCCGACGGAACGGGTGCTGATCACCCGCCGCGCTCTGACGAAGACCACCTGGCCCGGCGTCTGGACCAACAGCTGCTGCGGCCACCCGGGGGTGGACGAGAGCCTGACCGACGCCATCCAGCGGCGGCTCGGCCAAGAACTCGGGGTCGAGGTCGGCGACCTGAACTGTGTGCTGCCGGACTTCGCGTACACCGCCACGCGACGCGAGTGGGATCCAGGAGAACGAGATCTGCCCGGTGTATGCCGGTCGGCTGCTGCATCCGAGCTCCCCGATTCGGGCGAATACAGCCGAAGTCATGGATTGGGTCTGGGTGCAATGGGTGGATCTGGTGACGGCAGCGGCGGCGACACCGTTCGCCTTCAGTCCGTGGGCCGTCGAACAGCTCCGACTCCTGCCCGATTCGCCGTGTCCGTGACCGCCGTACCACCAGACGGACCGACAGGCAGGACGGAGATCTCGTGAACATCCCCGACTCACGCGACACCGCCGTGGCATCCCCTCGCCCAATTCGACGCCCGACCGACCAGGGGCCGGGGCGCAAGTGGTCGAACGGGTCGGCTCGGGTCGTACCGCTCACCCAGACCGGGCTCGCCGCCGACGTGACCGACCATCTCGATCTGGTGGACGGCCTGCTGACCGAGGTGCTGGCTGATCTCCGACACCTGTGGACCACCAAGCTCGACGGTGCCGCCGTGGCCGACGTCCTCGGCGACAGCGATCTTCCGGATCTGCTGGACGAGCTGATCCGCAGCGGCGGCAAGCGCATCCGGCCGGTCATGGCCTATCTCGGCTGGCTCACGGCGAGCGGCCGGGCACGCGGGATCGGTCACGCCGAGGTCGTCCGGGTCGGGCGCCGCGCTGGAGTTGCTGCACCTGTTCGCGCTGGTGCACGACGACGTGATGGACGAGTCGGCTTCCCGCCGCGGCCTGCCGACCGTACACACCCGCGCCGACCAGCTGCATCGCGCCGCCGGGTCCCGGGGCAGCTCGGGACGCTTCGGCGAGAGCATCGCCATCCTCCTCGGCGACCTGGCGCACGCCGAGGCCGACCACCTGGTCGCCGATCTGCCGCCGGAGATGCGCAAGGTCTGGCGCCTGCTGGTGATCGAACTCGTGTACGGGCAGCGCCGCGACCTGACCGGAAGCGCCGCGGGACGGCGCGACCTGCAGAACGCCCGGGAGATCGCCCGGCTCAAGTCGGGCGGCTACACCGTCGAGCGGCCGCTGGAGCTGGGCGCGGCCGCGGCCCGGGCGCCGGAGGTGGTGGCGGCGCGGCTGGCCCACTACGGCCGCGAGGTCGGCGAGGCCTTCGCGCTGCGCGACGACCTGCTGGGCGTCTGGGGCGATCCCGCTGCGGACCGGCAAGCCCGCCGGGGACGACCTGGTCTCCGGCAAGCCGACGGTGATCATCTCCCTGGCCCAGGACCGGCTGCGGCGGTCCGGCTCTGTCGGCGCTGGGCCGGATCGGCATCGCCGTCGCTGAGCACGGAGGACGTCGTGCTGCTGCAGGAGGCGATGGCCGGCGCCGGCGTCATCGCCGAGGTGGAGGAGCTGATCGCCGACCACGTCTACTCGGCTCTCTCCGCCCTCGACGAGCCCGCCCTCGATCCCGCCGGCGTACGCGAACTGACCCAGATGGCCTACCAGATCGCCTGGCGCGACACATGATCAGGCACGAAAGTGTTGGGAAAGTGCGGGTGGGAGCGCTCCCGCCTCCCCCTTTCCCCGCAACTGTTAACAGATTCCCGATTTTGGGGGGTGCAGGGCCCGTTTCTGCGCAATTTGCCGACAGTTTCGTACCTTCGGTCAGAGGTCGGCCGTGAGCAAGGTCGTGGTCATCGGGGCCGGGCTGGCCGGATTGGCGGCGGCGTGCCACCTGACCGGGCGCGGCTACGAGGTGACGGTCGTCGAGCGGGCCGACATCCCCGGCGGGCGATCCGGTCAGCTGGTCCGGGACGGCTTCACCTTCGACACCGGGCCCGACGGTGCTGACCATGCGCAATCTCGTCGCCGACGCGCTGGCCGCGGTCGACACCGACATCGACTCCGCGCTGCCGATGCGACGCCTCGACCCGGCCTACCGGGCCCGCTTCGCCGACGGCAGCACCATCCACGTCCGGCACGGCCGGGAGGCGATGCGGGCCGAGATCGCCGAGACCTGCGGCCCGGCCGACGCGGCCGCGTTCGACGGCTTCGTGGACTGGCTGGTGCAGCTGTACGAGATCGAGATGCCGCACTTCATCGCCCGCAACTTCAACTCACCGCTCGACCTGCTCCGCTCTCCGGCCGCCGCCGCCGCGCTGATCCGGCTGGGCGGCTTCGGGCGCCTCGGGAACGCGGTGCGGCGCCGGTTCCGCGACCCCCGACTGCACCGGCTGTTCAGCTTCCAGGCCATGTACGCCGGACTGGCGCCGGACGACGCGCTCGCCATCTACGCCGTGATCACCTACATGGACAGCATCGAGGGGGTCTGGTTCCCCGACGGTGGGATGCACGCCATGCCCGCGGCCCTGGCCGCCGCGGTGGAGAAGGCCGGCGCCACGCTGCGCTACGGCGAGACCGTGACCGAGGTCGTCCGCCGTCGCGACAACGGCGGGGTGGCCGGGGTCCGGCTGGACTCCGGCGACCAGCTGATGGCGGACGCCGTGGTCTGCACGCTCGACCTGCCGGTCGCCTACGACCAGCTGCTGCCCGATCTGCGTCCGCCGCGGGCCGTCCGCCACGGGTCGTACTCGCCGTCGGCGGTGGTCTGGCACGTCGGCGTGCGCGGCACGCCCGCGCCCGAGGTCGGGCACCACAACATCCACTTCGGCACCGCAGTGGGGCGAGGCCTTCGACGCCCTGCTGAAGCGCGGCGAGCTGATGCCGGACCCGTCCCGGCTGGTCACCATTCCCTCGCTCGACGACCCGACGCTGGCACCGGCCGACTCCTCGACCCTGTACGTGCTCGAGCCCGTGCCCAACCTGCACGGACGGATCGACTGGCGCCGGGAGGCCGGGCCGATGCGCGAGCGGCTGCACCCTTCCTGGAGCGCGGAGGGCTATCCCACCGACGTGGTGACCGAGGATCTGGTGACGCCGCTGGAGTGGGAGCAGCATGGGCATGCAGGCCGGGACGCCGTTCGCGCTGGCCCACACCTTCGCCCAGACCGGGCCGTTCCGACCGCCCAACGTCGAGCGCAAGGTGCCGGGGCTGGTCTTCGCCGGCTCCGGCACCGTCCCGGGGGTGGGTGTGCCGATGGTGCTGATCTCGGGCAAACTGGCCGCGGATCGGGTCCAGGAGTACCTGCCGAGCGACCGGCCGGCGGTGAAGGAGAGCGCGTGCGGAGATCCCAAGCTGCGAGATCCCGAAGCTGCGCGCCGGTTACCGCGAGTGCGCCCGGCTGACCTGGCGACACGGCACGACCTACTACTGGGGCGCGCTGCTGCTCCGTCGTGAGCGGCGCCGGCACGTGCTACGCCGTCTACGCCCTCTGCCGGTTGGCCGACGACATCGTCGACTTCCCCAGCTCGCGCCCGCAGCTGCACGAGACCGCCGAACCGGCCTCTCGGTACACCGTTCGACGAGGCTCAGGGTGCGATCGACGGAAGAGACGGCTCCTGGCGTTCGCGGCGTCGTTCCGCGCGGCCGTGCAGTCCGGCGACAGCGACGACCCAGTGCTGGCCGCGGTGGCGCACACCGTCCGGACCTGCGAGATCGACCCCGAATGCTTCGACCGCTTCTTCGGGGCGATGGCGATGGACCTGACCACCAGCACGTACGAGACCTGGGAGGACCTGTGCGGCTACATGGAGGGCTCGGCCGCGGTGATCGGGGAGATGATGCTGCCGGTCCTCGAGCCGCGCGACCCGGCGGCCTACAAGCCGGCGCGTGCGCTGGGGCTGGCCTTCCAGCTGACCAACTTCCTCCGCGACGTCGACGAGGACCTCGACCGCGGCCGGGTGTACATGCCGCAGGCCGATCTGCGGCGGTTCGGCGTCGACCTGCGACCAGCGGCGGGTGACGCCGGAGTGGCGGGCGTTCCTGGCGTACGAGATCGAACGCAACCGCGCGCTGTACGCCTTCGCCGACACCGGAATCGCGATGCTGCCGCCGCGCTCGGCGCGCTGCGTGGGCGCCGCGCGGGTGCTGTACGCGCAGATCCTGGACCGGATCGAGAAGGCCGACTACGACGTCTTCACCCGCCGGGCCCGGGTGCCCACCCCGCGCAAGGCGATCACCGCCGGTCGGATCATGGTGATCGGGCCCGGCTTGAGTGCGAAGAGGCACGACACATGACGCTGAGGGCACGCACCGAGCCGGTGCCCGCCCGCTCCTGGCTGCCGCCGCAGGTCCGCGCCCGGATCCCGATCTCGCGGATCCCGCAGCCGCGCGAGAACCGGATGACGTCGTCCTGGCGGCAGGCCAAGCCGGGCCGGATCGCCGCCTCGCTGGCCGCCGTCCCAGGCCCAGAACTCCGGCGGCTGGTTCGTGGCCGGGAAGAGCGCGGACGTGCCCGGCGCGGAGTCGGTGACCCGGACCATCGCCGGCCGCGAGGTGGTGTTCTGGCGCAACGCCGCTGGTGATCTGGTCGCCGGGCCGGGCGCCTGTCCGCACCTCGGCGCGCTGCTGGACCGCTGCCCGGTCCTGGACGGCACCCTGTACTGCCGCTGGCACGGGCTGGCGCTGACCCAGAACGGCGACCGGACCTGGCAGCCGTACGCGGCCTACGACGACGGCGTGCTGATCTGGGTGCGGCTGGCCACCGAGGGCGAGACGCCCACCGAGCGGCCTGCGCTGCCGCCACGGCCGCCGCTGGACGGACTCGGTATCGGCGGTCATGGTCGAGCCCGGGATCTGCGAGCCGCAGGACGTGATCGCCAATCGGCTCGACCCCTGGCACGGCGCCTGGTTCCACCCGTACGCGTTCTCCCACCTGACCGTCGACGACGAGGCCAGCGACGAGCACCGGCTGATCGTCGACGTGACCTTCCGGCTGAGCCGGACCTGGGGCGTGCCGGTGCGGGCGGAGTTCAGCTGCCCCGACACCCGCACCATCGTGATGCGGATCATCGACGGCGAGGGCACCGGCAGCGTGGTCGAGACGCATGCCACCCCGACCGGCGTCGACGAGCAGGGCCGGCCGATCACCATGGTCACCGAGGCGACCATCGCGTACTCGGATCGTCCCGGCTTCTCGGTGGCGCGGTTTCTGACCCCGCTGCTGCGGCCCTCGCATCGTCAAGACGGCCAAGCGGCTCTGGGTGGACGACCTCGACTACGCCGAGCGCCGCTACGACCTGCGGATGCGAGGCGAGTTCCCCGGCTGAAGATGCGAGTGTCATCGCAGGCACCGTTCGGGCGAGTTCAACAGTGCCTGAGGTGACACTCACTGGAAGAGGTCGACCCATTCGTCGCCAAAGGCCGGCGGCGGCCCTTCGTATCCGCCCCGACGGAGCGCCTCGAAAACCCGCTGGACAATGAGTCGGGGGTAACGCATGCGCTGCTTCGACACCCGGATGACCGTCCATCCCTCGTCGGTGAACTCCTCGTAGCGCCCGATGTCGGAATTCCACTGGTTGTCGTCGGTGCGGTGTTGATCGCCCTCGTACTCCAAGATCACCCGGTACTTCTGATAAACCAGATCGACGGTGCCGATGAACCACTATCCGAACCGAGGGCGATGTTGCATTCCGGCTCTGGCAGACCGGCCAGCACGACGACGAGCCGGAGTCGCGTCTCCCGAACGGAGTCGACCCGGATGCGGACCAGGGCCGCGGCACGCCGGGCGCGCACTGATCCGCGGCCAGAGGCCTCCGCGACGTAGGCACTCAAGGCGCGTGGACTTGTCCGACGTCGCCTCACCAGCCAATCACCGGCCGCTACGAGATCAACGAGATCGAGCTGATCGGCGGCGGTCACGAACGCAGGCTCGGCCTTCAGCCGGCCGCGCTCATGAGGCGGCATGGTGACCACCCGGCTCACGACCGCCCCGGCCAGACGCCGCTGGATGGGCCAGCGGGTGAGGAATCTCAGCGGCGCGGTCGGACCGAGGTCAAGGCCCATCAGTCGGAGAGCGGTCACTCCGGCCGCCACGGTCTCCCTCGGGAGCGCGCACAAGGCCGCGTCCACGCGCACGTTGAGCGTGAGTCGCAGATCGGCCGCCACGTACACCCCTCGGTGGAGCCGCCGCACCGAACGCCCCTGCAGCGCCCGACGACTCACACCTTGGGCGAGCGCCTCCTCGTAGGTGAACGGCCGGGAGCGCAACCTTTCGGGCAGCACGGTCAACATTGCAGCCATGAGGACACGGTGAAGCTCTCTGGAAACTTCGCGCTAGCCCCCCTGTGGATAGCCAGTGCTACTTCAGGCACCGTTCCAGCGCCCGAAACAGTGCCTGCGGTAGCAATCACGTCTCTGGGTAGGGACCCCAGGCGTCCTTGCGTTGGGTGGAGGCCTTCTTGCCGAGCTTGCCGACCCGCGACCATGGTGGCCAGCGAGTCGAGGATCACCCGGGCGGAGATCAGGGAGGTCTGCTCCGACCAGTCGTACGGCGGGGAGCACTCGACCACCTCCATGCCGGAGATGCCGCCCTCGGAGACCAGCTTGACCAGGCCCAGCGCCTCGCGGGGCAGCAGACCACCGGGCTCGGGCCAGCCGGTACCGGGCACGAAGCCGGAGTCGATCACGTCGATGTCGAACGACAGGTAGACGGCGGAGGCGCCCTGCCAGGCCAGCTCCAAGCGCCGTCTCGGCGATCTTCTCGATGCCCACCCGCTCGACGTCGCCGACGGTCATGATCGTCGTGCCGCGCCCGCGCCCGACCTTCACCCCGGCGCGCGGCGCCTGCCAGCCGCCGATGCCGATCTGCACCAGGTTGGTCGGCGGCGCGTTCTTGATGTTGGTCGCGTGGAACCACGGCGTGGTGTGCATCCGCTCGTCGAGGTCGAGCTCCTGGGTGTCGACGTGCCGGTCGAAGTGGATGATGCCGACGTTGCCGTCCATGTGCGGCGCCAGGCCGCGGATCGTGGGGTAGCCGATCGAGTGATCACCGCCCAGCACCACCGGGAAGACCCCGGACGACACCACGTGGCTCATCGCCTTGCTGATCTGGTCGAACGACTTCTCCAGGTTGCCCGGGATCGCGCAGACGTCGCCGATGTCGACCAGGTTCAGCTGCTCGCGGAGGTCGACGCCCATCTCGAAGTTGTACGTGCCGAACAGGTTCGTGGCCCGCCGGATCCCCTGCGGACCGAACCGGGTCCCCGGCCGGTAGGTGGTGCCGGCGTCCAGCGGCGCCCCGAAGATCGCCACCTCGGCGTCCCCGACGTCGTGGACGTCCTCCACGTACGGGCACTTCATGAAGGTGCCCGCGCTCGCCGGCGAAGTGCGGGATCTCGCCGCGGGCGAAGGTGGGCAGCGTCCGGTCGGTGATCGAGTCGGCGGCCTCCAGCCCGTACGCCAGGCCGCGCTCGACCTCCTCGCGCCAGCGTCGGTCCGGCAGCAGCGCCTCGGCCTGCTGAGCCGCGTGTCCTTCGCGATCCACCCGATCGTCGGTACTCATGAGCAGCACCCTAGGTCGAGCCCTTCGACAGGCTCAGGCCGTCCAGCTGTAACGCGACCTTCATCGCTCAGACCATCGACTGGAACACCACTTCGAGTAAATGGCCGCGTGATCATTCTGGGTGTCAGCGTCAGCGTGCTGGCCGTCCTCATCGTCGGCATTCTCGTGGCCCGCAAGGTCGACGGCGACTCGGCCAACTTTCTGGTGGCCGGCCGGCAGCTCGGCGTTCCGCTGGTCGCGGTCTCCCTCACCGCCGCCGCGGTGGACAGCAACGCCATGGTCGGCAACACCGACCTGACCTCGCAGGCGGGCTTCTGGGCCGGCGCCTCGCTGGCCATCGGCCTGGCGCATCTGCCTGCTGCTCTCCGGGCTCTTCCTGGCCAAGCCGATGAACGCGATGAAGCTGTTCACCCTGGGCGACTTCTTCCGCCAGCGCTACGGCGCGGTGCCCGAGAAGATCGCCTCGGTGATCATGATCTTCGCCTTCACGATCCTGCTGGCCGGCAACATGGTGGCCTGCGGCTTCCTGCTGGAACGGTTCGCCGGCATCCCGTACGCGTTCGGCGTGATCGTCGCGGTGCTGCTGGTGCTGGCCTACACGGTCGGCGGCGGACTCTTCTCCGACGCCTACACGGCGGCCATCCAGACGACGATCACCGTCGTCGCCACGATCGCGATGTTGATCTGGGTGGCCCTCAGCTTCGGCATCGTCATCCCCGAGGGCCTGGGTCCGTTCGACTTCGAGCAACTGACCAGCGCCGAGGCCGGAGCGCCGATCAACTGGGCCACCCTCATCTCGCTCGGCATCGGTGATCTGGTCGCCATCGACTTCATGCAGCGGATCTTCGGCGCCAAGTCACCGGAGGTGGCGCGCCGCTCCTGCTTCATCGGGGCGGGACTCACGTTCGGCATCGGCGTGATCTACGCCATCGTCGCCCTGACGGTGACCGCGGTGCTGGGGCTGACCACCGAGAACGGTCCGATCCTCTTCCAGCTGCTGGGCGACTACGCGCCGCCGCTGCTGGCGATCTTGGTCCTGTCCGGGATCGTCGCCGCGTCCTTCTCGACCGCGTCCGGCGCGATCCTGGCCACCTCGGCGATCGCGGTCCGCAACCTGTTCGGAGTCCGCCGGATGGTGGTCACCGACGGCCCGGATCCCTTGCTGCGTTGGACTCGACTGGCCATGATCCCGATCTGCCTGGTGGGTGTGATCATCGCCATTCGCGTCAGTCAGACCGGCATCCTGCTCACCTTGGCCTTCGACCTCATGCTCGCGTGTCTCGCCGGACCGTTCATCCTCGGCCTCTTCTGGCGGGCCGGCGGGGCCGTCGCCATGCTGGCCGGCGTCGCGGTCGGCTTCGGGCTGCGGACCACCTTCCTCGTGATCACGCCGACCATGTACGGCGTGCCGAACGATCTGCTCTACGTCCCGAACTCGCTGGGCACCGAGTGGCTCGACGGCTGGTCGACCATGATCGCCGCGGCGGCCGCGATCGCCACGTACGTGATCATCGCGCTGGTCCGGCCGCGGACCGAGCCGGAGTTCGCCCAGGAGGAGGCCGCCGTGGCCGACCTCCGCGAGGAGGAGGCCCAGGCCGAGCCGGTACCCGTGTCCGCGCTGTAGGCAGCGGGCGAGCCGCGCCCCGCCCCAATCCGCCGACTCGTCACATCTGCTGCGACACGCCGTCGAAAGCGCCGAAGATGTGACGGGTCAGCGGATTGAGGTGGGCGCGGCGCGGCGGTGTGTGCGCGGCGGGCGAGCCAGCGGGTGGCCGCGTGGCGGCCCGCCATCGGCACGGTCCAGAGGTCGTGGCCGGCCACGCCCCAGCGCTCCAGCAGGGCGTTGGCGGCCAGGAAGCCGGTGGTCGCGGCCCGCTCCATCAGGGCCACCGGGTAGTCGCAGCGGACGCCGTCGCCGGCCAGCACCAACTGCGGGTGCGGGGTCACCACGCCGGGCCGCAGCCGCCACGGCTCGGTACCGACCAGCGGGCAGTCGGCGCGCACCAGCCACTCCTCGGCCACGATGTCGGCCGCGACGGTCTCGGGATAGATCGGGCTCAGCTCGGCGCGCAGCCGGCGCGCACCGCCGCCTCGTCCACCGGCTCCGGCAGGGCGTACGCGTGCAGTTCCACGACCGAGCCGCCCGTGGACCGCGCCCACGACGCGGCACCGGCCTCGAAGCGCTCCAGCACGGTGACGTTGTCCAGCGGACCGAAGCCGCTGGTGCCCAGGAACGCGACCCGATCGGCGTTCACCGGCCGGTCCAGCCACAGCCGCCAGACCGCGAACGGCGGCGCGTTGCGGGTCGCCGCCACGCATGCCGAGCCAGTCCTCGTCGGTGATGCCGGTCGCCTCGCCGATCGAGCCGGCGCGTGGTGGCCGGATCGGTGGCCAGCACCAACCCGTCCGCCGTCAGAGTCTCGCCGGTGTCGAGGGCGAGCTCAGGCCCTTCGACGCTCGAGCTCTGTCGACAGGCTCAGGGAGCGAGAGGGCGGTCACCGCTCGTCGAGGTGCGGACCTCGACGCCCAGACCGTGCAGGTAGCGCCCCAGCGGGGCCCAGAGCGCGGTGTCGTAGTCGTCGACCGGCACGTCGAACAGCAGCCCCTCGGCCGACCCGAGGAAGTAGGTGTGGAACATCGCCACCAGCTCGCCGGCGGAGAACTCCCGCGGGTCGGCGAAGAAGCTCCGGGCGAAGACCTCCAGCGCCAGGTGCCGCGCCGCCGGCGGGAAGCGCAGCCGGTCCAGGAACTCCGCCGCGCTCTCCCCGTCGTAGCGCGCGAAGGTGTCCGGGAACTCGACGTCCAGCAGCTCCAGCGCCGCCCGGACGTCCACTCGCGACAGATCCCCCGCGGTGAAGCTCGGGCTCTGCGCGACGAAGGCCGCGATGCTCAGCGGTGGCGTCCGCGGGATCGAGGTGAAGGAGTCGCGCTGGCCGTCGGCGGAGATCAGCGGGTAGTCCTCGATCGGCGTCAGCCGCTCCAGGGCGGGGTCGGACCGGCGCAGCAGCGCGCGCAGGTTGTAGTACTGCCGGAAGAACGCGTGGAAGCCCCGACTCATGGTGCCGGGCGAGATGCCGTCGTGGACCACCGGCCACGCGCGCACCCGGCCGCCGAGCTGCGGCTCGGCCTCGATCACCAGCACCGAGACGCCCCGCTCGGCCAGCCCGGTCGCGGCGGCCAGACCGGCGATGCCGCCGCCGACCACGACGACCGCGCCGCCCGGCCGCACTCACAGTTCGCGTACCCGCGGCCGGCGTGCCGTACGGCCCTCGGATCCCGCCCCGGGACCCAGCGCGCGGATCTCACGGTGCGAGCGTTCTCACGGTGCAGCCGCGCGCCGCGCGCGGAACGAGTGCAGCACGCCGCGCTGCCAGCCGGGCACCGTACGGACCTCCACGTCGACGAAACCGGCCGCGTACAACCGCTCGACGAAGACCTCGACGGAGTCGAAGTCGAGCACGCTGCGCCACAGGTAGCGGTAGAGCTGGGTCTCCCGCATGAGCAGCCAGCTCAACGGGATCACGAAGCGACCAGCAGACCAGGTTCCAGATGAAGCTCGACCGCTGGGAGCCGGCCACCGAGTACTCCTGGATCACCAGCGACCCGCCCGGCGCCAGCAGCTCGTGCGTGGCCTTCAAGACCTTGTCGCGGTCGCCGACGTTGCGGAACAGGTACGCCGCGAAGACCCCGCCGACCGCCTCGGTCAGGCCCCAGTCCGCACGCGCGGCGGACAGGTCCTCCGCCAGCCGGTACTCGAAGCGCACTCCGGGTGGCCAGGTCTTGCGTCGGGCCTGTTCCAGCATGCCGACCGACCCGTCGATGGCGGTCAGCCGGAAGGGCCGGCTCCGGCGATCCATCGCGTTGACCAGCGCGCGCGTCGAGGCCCCGGAGCCGCAGCCGAGGTCGAGCAACTGGACGGGCTCGGTCCCGGCCGGCAGCCGCTCGACCAGCGCCTCGGCGGCGGAGCGGAGGTGGCGGTGATAGCCCGGATTCAGTCCGACCATCAGGTCGTAGCGGGAGGCGACACCGTCGAAGGCCTCGGGCACGTCGACAGCCGCTTCGGATGCGATCTGACTCACTCTGCCTCTCCTGCTCGACCCGGCTGACTCGCCCGCCGGTCCAGCAGGCTGCGCCAGACCAGGATGGCCAGTGTCACCATGGCGAACCCGAACCCGAAGTCCTCGATCGGGATGTCCCACGGCACCCGAATGCCGATCATCTCAGACGGGTTGTAGATCACGATCGGGTCCCGCAACTTGGTGAGCCAGCCGTCCACCGGAATCTGGAAGGCGAACACGATCAGCATCGCCAGCCAGTACTGCACGGTGCGGAAGATACCGGTTCGCAGCACGAAGATCTCCAACGCCACGACGGCGAGGACGGCAAGACCCGTCAGGATCGTGTATTCAGGCATCGGCCGCCCCCCGCCCCTGTTCCCTGCCCGGTCATCGATGCCTGGCGACGAGCGGACAGCCGACGCAGGACGAAACCGACCGCCTCGTACGTCAACAGCCCGCAGATCGGGATGACGATGAAGAACACCAGTTCCTCGATCGGCATGGAGAACGGCAGCTGCAGCCCGGTCACGTAGCGAGGGTTGT
Organism: uncultured Actinomycetota bacterium; assembly: GCA_963789345.1. GTDB lineage: Bacteria > Actinomycetota > Actinomycetes > Propionibacteriales > Propionibacteriaceae > Microlunatus. The sequence continues at coordinate 97,702 of CAWBKR010000014.1, forward strand.
AGGTCCAGTGATTCCGGATGATGCCGACGATGTCCCAGACCGAGAAGACCACGACGACCGGCAGGATGGCGAGCACGGCGACGCCGAACCGCCGATAGACTCGTGCCCCGAGCAGCCACTCCAGGGGCAGGGTGACGACGAGGCAGCCCAGCATCAAGAACAGGTACTGGTACGTCATGAGCGGAGCTTCTCGGGAGTGAGGAGCGATTCCGGGCGACACGCTTTTCCGTCGTCCGGAATCGCGACGAACGAGCGAGACGCTGCGGAGCTCAGGACGCTGGAGCGCAGAGCGCGACAAACAAGCCAGGTCAACCGACACCTCCTGGAGACCGTTCGGATCCGACCTCTCGGACGGATTCGACCCTAACCACGGGAATATGCTCAGGGGCCCGTAAATATTGGCGCACTTTCAACCAAACCGCTTCAGTCTTGCCGATTACCATTCACGCCATGCCAACTGCGCATGCCCTGGAAGGGGCACGACGCAGTGGAGGATCGGGGGATCTACGGCACGGCAACCTCACCCATATCCTTCGCTACGTCCGAGACCATGGACCCTGCAGCCGCCACGACATCGCTCATGGTTGCGGTTTGGGTGTATCCACTTTGACCGATCTGATCAACGAGCTGCGGAATCGGCGGCTGGTACGCGAACTGGATCCCGTACGCCGACCGGCCGCGGGCCGGCCGACGCGCCCCATCATGCTGGACGGCGAGCCGTGGTGCGTGATGGGTGTCCACGTCGACATCGACACGATCGAGATCGCCGTCGCCACCGTCGGCGGTGAGGAACTGTGGCAGGAGACCGTGCCGGTCGAGCTGCGCGGCGTGGATGCCGACGAGGGCTTCCGGCTGATCTCGGAGACCGTCACCCGCCACGTCGGCCGCCTGGAGAAGAGCCGCGAGCTGGTCTCGGTCGAGGTCGGGCTGGCGGGCTACGTCTCGCGTGATCGCGGGTCGGTCTGCTCGTCGCGGACGTTCGGCTGGGAGGACGTGCCGTTGCGCGCCCAACTCGAGCGCACCCTGTGGGACGCCGGCATCACCGCTCCGGTGCACGTCGGGATGGCCAACGACTGCCAGCTGGCCGCGCTTGTACGCCGGACGAGTCGAGCTGCAGCTGCCGCCGGACCTGGTGGCGGTCTACCTCGGCGGAATCCGGAGCCTGGGCAGCGGAATCCTCGATCGACGGCGAGATCTTCGGTGGCGCCCAGGGCGGCGCCGGCGACCTCGGGCACACCAACGTGGCTGTCGGAGGGCGAGCAGTGCTGGTGCGGCCGTACCGGCTGCCTGCAGACCGCCGTCTCGCCCGTCGCTCTGCTGACGCGCGGCGCGCTACTGCCGCGGGCCGGCGCCGAGCAGATGGTCGAACGAGCGTCCGATCGAGGCGCTGTCGCTGATCTCCGAGGCCGCCGCCGCCGGCGACCAGCGGGTGCTGAGCGCCCTGACCGACGCCGGCGAGATCCTGGGCACGGTGCTGGACGACATCGCTCGGCAGCCTCAATCCGCACGCGGCGATCCTCGGTGGCTATCTCGGTGTGCTCTCGCCGTACCTCATGCCGGGCGTCCAGAGCAAGCTGGCCAGCCGAATCGCCAATCTCGCCTTCTCCAACACCCGGATCGTGGCCCTGGAGGAGCTCGCTCCCCGGGTCGTCGGGGGTGCGGTGCTGGCCGCCCGCGATGCCGTACTCGCCGAGCCGATGCGGCTGACCCGGGCGGTCGGCCTGACCCGCGTTTCCCGGGCTCTTCGACCGGTTCAGAGCGCGATTCGAGTCGACCAGCACGCTCGGGCCGTCGAGCGCGCGCTTCCGGCCCAAACCCGCACGCGCGGATGGGCCGCAAGTGCGCACTGGGTGGATACTCGCCCTGCTTAGCCCAGCCATCCGATCGCTCGAGCAGACTGGCGTGCTCCTCTAGGCTGTGAGCCTGATGGTGGGGCCGCGGCATGCATCTCCCCCGGCGCGGCAGACGGCGCCGGCGCTGTCGTACGTCGGGATCGCAGCGCTGGGGATCGTCGTCGTCCTGGCCGCCGCGACGCCGATCCCCTGGTCGCTGACGACACGGTTCGAGCCGCTCAACACGGCGCGTAACTACACTCCGACCCCCTTGCCGAATTCCGGCACGCTCCCGCCCGAGGAGACCGTGCTCGAGCGGGTCGTCCCCGCCTGGACCGGCACCGTGTTCTGGACGCTGGTCTTTCTCGCGCTTGGTCTGGTCGCCTTCTGGCTTCTGCGTCGGTTGTGGCGATCGCGGCCCCGACGGCTGCTGGACGTGGCCCCCGAGTCAGGCGCCCTGCCGCTCGGTGAGCAGGCCAGAGATGCCGAGGCGCTGCGCCAGGGTGCCCGTACGGCCTTGGACCTCCTGGCCGAGATTCCCGAGCCGCGGGATGCGGTCGTCCGCTCCTGGCTCGCCCTGGAGGACGCCGCCGAGGCCTCCGGTGCACCGCGGCGACCGGCGGACAGTCCCACCGAGTTCACCGGTCAGGTTCTCCGCTCCACCGCCGCCGATCCCGAGGCGGTGACCCGGCTGCTGAACCTCTACCACCGCGCCCGCTTCTCCGACCACACGGTCGGGATGGCCGAGGTCAAGCAGGCCCGCGCAGCAGTCCTGAGCCTTTGCCGCACGTGGGCCGGCTACGAGGACGCACTGCGTAGCAGCGTGCATCTGCGTCACAGCGTGCGGCAGAGCAGCAGCGTGCGAACCGGCCCCGCGAGCCGGAGATGAGCACTCCGCTGGGCCTGACCCGGGAGACCGTGGCGATGGCGGTGATCGGGCTGATCGCTATCTCGTTCCTCGCCTGGGCCATCGGTCTGGAGTGGCCGGAGGCGATCCTGGTGGCCCTCAGCGCCGTGGCCCTGCTCGGTCTGCGCCGCCTGCCCGTCACGAACACCGACGAGGGCTGGCCGGCGCGAGAGGACGACGCCGACGACCGCGGAGTACGCAGGGATGTGACCCGACTGTCGTGGACGCTCCAGGGTTACGAAGACCGCGTCGAGCGGCCCTCCCTGCGCCGCCTGCGGGCGGTGGCCACCGGCCGACTGGCGGTTCGGGGACTCGATCTCGACCGCGCCGAAGACGCCGCCGCGTGCCGGTCGGCGCTCGGCGAGGTGGCCTACGCGGTCGTCGGCGCGGACTCCCGCGCCCAGGTGGATTTCAACACCTTCACCGCGGCCGTCACCGCCGTCGAGAAGCTGGGCGCACCCGAGACGAGCCATTCGTGAGCGAGGTTCTCCTCGATGCCTCTGCCGGTGCCGGAGGTCTCCCGGCTCGGGCAGGCGGTGCTGGCCGAGGTGGGCGTCGGTGGTCGTGGGCATGCGGACGTCGCTGGAGATCGCCCTCGCCGCGATCCTCGCCGGCGGCCACGTGCTGTTCGAGGACGTGCCCGGGCTGGGCAAGACGTTGGCCGCACGAAGCCTGGCCACGACGCTCGGCCTGGAGTTCCGGCGTTTGCAGTGCACACCGGACCTGCTGCCGGCCGACATCACCGGCTCGTACGTGTTCGATCCGGCCGAAGGGCGCTTCGTGTTCCGTCCCGGACCGGTCTTCACCGGGCTCCTACTGGCCGACGAGATCAACCGCACCGCCCCCAAGACGCAGTCGGCCCTCCTGGAGGCGATGGCCGAGCGCCAGGTCACGGTGGAGGGCACCACCTTCGGACTCGCCCAGCCCTTCCACGTGATGGCGACCTCGAACCCGGTGGAGTACGAGGGCACCTATCCGCTCCCCGAGGCGCAGCTCGACCGCTTCATGGTCCGATTGGCCGTCGGCTACCCCGCCCCGGCGGCCGAGGCCGACATCCTGCACCGCCGACTGCGCCGCCGAACCGAGGAAGCTCCGGTCTCGCCGGTCGTCGACGCCGCCACGGTGCGGCGGATGCAGGCCGGGGTGGAGACCGTCACCGTCGACCCCGACATCGTCGACTACTGCGTGGCCCTGGCCGCCGGCACCCGGAGTCATCCGGCCGTCGAGGTGGGCGCATCGCCACGCGGGTCGCTCGCCCTCCTGCTGGTCTCACGGGCCCGGGCTGTGCTGGCCGGGCGGGATTTCGTGCTTCCCGAGGACGTCAAGACCGTGGCGGTCAGCGCGCTGGCGCACCGGATCACCCTCAATCCGCAGACGTGGGCGAGCGGCATGCTCGCCGGCGACGTCGTCAGCACGGTGCTGGCCCAGGTGCCGGGCCCGGCCACCGTAGCCGGCACCGTCGCGAATCGGACATGACGGCTGCTCGTGCCTGGCTGCTCGCGCCCGCCGTGGCCGGTTGGGGTGTCGCCGGCGTCACCGTGATGGTGCTCGGCGTGCTCACCGGCCGCCCCGATGTGGCCGTGCTCGGTCTCCCGCTGCTGCTCGGCATCGCCTGGTCGACCACCCATCCACCCGGACCTCCCGCGCCGGTGCGGCTCACCGGATCCGACCAGCCGGTCGAGCCGACGGGTCTGGTCGCCGGCGTGGCGGTCGAAGCGGGCCCGGAATCGGCGCTGGTGACCTTCCGGGTCGCGGCGCCCGGGCATCGGTCCGCCGAGGCGCTCGTCCGGGTCACGTCGGTACCGCGGACGATCCCCGTACGGATCCATTCGGTGCGCACCGGACGACGCGACCTGTTCCGGCTCGATCACCGCCTGGTCGGCGACGACGGTCTGCTGACCACGACGGCGGAAGCCTCCGCACCCATCGCCTTGACCGTCCTGCCCGGGGTCCAACCGCTCGCGGATCTGCCGCTGCCGTTCCGGCTGCAGGGACTGACCGGTCCGCACCGGTCGCGACGCGCCGGTGACGGCGGCGAGTTCCGCGACCTTGCGCCGTTCGCGCCCGGGGACCGTACCCGGCGGATCGACTGGCGGGTCACGGCCCGGCTCAATGCCGGGCCATCCGCGGGAACAGGTTCGAGATCGGGTCCGGCTCGGAGTTCGATCACTCAGCTCTACATACGCCGCACCGACGCCGGCGCCGACGCGACCGTCATGTTGGTCATCGATTCGCGCGACGAGGTCGGCCCGCGGTTGATCACCTGGGCCGACGCGACCTCGCTGCGCGAGGACGAGGCCACCTCGCTGGACGTCGCCCGAACGGCCGCAGCGTCACTGGCGAGGGCTTACCTCGGCGGCGGGGACCGGGTCGGCCTGGAGGATCTCGGGCGTCTTCGACGACCGGTGCCGCCCGCCGGCGGTCGCCACCAGCAGCGTCGCCTGCTGCAGCGCCTCGCCCTCGCCGAGCCGGAGGGTGAGCCGACCGCCCGCCGCCGGGTGCCGCGGCTGCCGTCGGGCTCACTGATCATCGTGCTCTCCACCTTCTTGGACGACGACGCCGCGGACCTGGCGCTCGCCTGGCGCGGGGCCGGGCACCGCGTCCTGGCCGTCGACACCCTGCCCCCGCTGAACCGGACCGGGGCGACACCACGACTGATGGCGGCCTACCGCATCGTCGCCATGGAGCGCGAGGACCGGTTCGATCGGCTACGCCGAAGCGACGTCGCCTGCTTCCGGTGGCTGACGCCCGAGCACGACCCAGCCGTGGCCCTGCGCCGGCTTGCCCGGCTGCAGGAGCGTCGCTGATGGTCACGCGCCGACTCGCGTTCACGGCGGCGTTCATGGCGGCGTTCCGGCGTCGGAGCCGCCTCCTGACCGCCTGGCTCGCCGCCTATCTGCCGCGGCTCACCGAGCGGCGACCGTCGGTCCAGGTGGTGCTCGGCGCCTGGTTGCCGGGCTGGGGACTGCGGCTGGCCCTCGGAGCGCTCGCGCTGAGCTGCGCGTCGCTGGTGGTGCGCGGCCCGGCGGCCTGGGTCGTGCTGATCGCGCTCTCGGCGGCTGTGGTGATCTGGCCCGCCGGCGTGGCGCCGGCAGCCATCGTCGTCGTGCTGGGCGTCGTATACGCCGCGAGAGGTCCTTCGACAGGCTCAGGAACCGAGGCCGCGCTGCTGCAGACCGCGCTGCTGTTGCTCGGCCTGCACGCGCTGGCGTCGTGGGCGCTGCTCATCGGCCGAGCGTCGTGGAAGACCAGGGTCGAACTCGGTGCGCTGGTGGCACCCTTGCGGCGATTCCTCGGCGTCCAGGCCTTCGTGCAGCCGCTGGCCCTGCTCGGTGGCTGGCTGGCCGGTCGGACACCGGGGCTCGCCGTGCTTCCCGTCCTCGCCGTTCTCGGTCTGGGTCTGGTGGCGTACCTGTGGCTGCCCCGGCTTCCCGAGCGCCCGGCCCCCACTACGTGACGCCGCGTTGACCTCCGGAGCGCCGACGAGCATCCTCGGGGACGTGTCGTCCCGGGTGTTGGCTGCGGTCGGTTCGGGAGTCTTCCTGATCGCCGCCCCCGGCACGGTCGCCGGGCTGGTGCCGTGGCTGCTCTCCGGCTGGTCCGTCGCCGAGGCCTGGCCGGCCTGGCTGCGCGTCCTGGGTGTCGCTCTCGTCGTCCTCGGCTTGATCGGGGTCTTGGTCACCTTCACCCAGTTCGTCGTCGAAGGGCGAGGCACACCGGCCCCGATCGCGCCGACCGAGCAGCTCGTCGTCCACGGGCTCTATCGCCACGTGCGCAATCCCATGTACCTGGCCGTCGCCCTGGTGATCCTCGGCCAGGCGATCGCCCTGCCGAGTCTCGCGGTGCTGATCTGGGCGGGAATCTTCGGGGCCGCCGTGGCTGCCTTCGTCATGGCGTACGAGCAGCCAACCCTCCGGACGCGGTACGGGGAGCAGTACCTCCAATACTGCCGGGGCGTTCGGGCCTGGTGGCCGCGAATCACTCCCTGGCGCGGCTAGCGGTTTCAGATCACGGTTAGCTGGATGGTTCCCGGAGCCAGACCCATCGTGTTGACCGGGTCGGGGCCGGCCTTCGTGTCCAGGATCAGTCGGTCGGCCGCGTCGGTGCGGCGGATCCGGGGCGACCACGCCAGACCCTGAGCGCTGAAGAAGTCCGCATCGCCGACCAGCGCGATGGTGTCGTTGCCGTTCGTCCCGTCCAAGGTCACCGTGTCGGGCTGCCCGTCCGCCGTCGTCCCGGTGAGGGCCAGATCGTAGACGACCTCGAAGAGGTCGGTGCCGGAGAGCTCGCGTACGGCCAGGACGTCCGCTCCGCCGAGCGGATGCAGGCTCGTCCTCTCGATGTCGTTGAGATCCAACACGTCGGCGTTGCGCGTGATGCGGACCCTCGCACCGCTGGCCTCGACGTCCATGGTGTCGACCGCGTCGTCGCCGAACACGAACAGCCCGTCGCTGCCCCGGCCGCCCTCGACGACGTCGTCGCCGTCGCCGGGCGACCAGAAGCTGGTGTCGTGGTCGTCGCCGAGGAAGAGGACGTCGTCGCCGCCCCGGCCGCTGACCTGGTCCTTGCCGGCGCCGCCCAGGAGGAGCTCCACCCCTGCCGCGCCGTTGATCAGGTCGTTGTCCGGTCCGCCATCGAGAACGAGGCGGGTGATCCCGTCGAGGTTGCCCTTGGCCTCGAGATCGTCGGGTCCGGCCAGACCGTTGATCACAGTGTCCTCGGCGATCGCCTCGTACGCCTGGCCGAGCTGGCTGACCCGCACCCGGCCGTCGACCGGACTCACCGTGATGTCGTCGTGGGTAGCCGTACCGTTGGTGATCACCTGGTCGTGGCCGCCGCCACCGTCCACGCGCGTTCCCAGGACCGTGCCGACCGCCGGCTGGACGTCCATCCGGTCCGCACCGAGATCGGTGTCGACGACGAGGCGATCGAGCACCGCGTCGGTGCCCCCGATCCGTACGGTGGCGCCGGGTCGGCTGACCACCGCTCTTCCGTCGGTCTTCTGCACGGTGATGTCGTCCGGGCCGGGCGTGCCGGCTACCTCGATGACGTCGGCCGCTGCGTCACCCAGCCCGGGTCCGGGCTTCTTCAGGTCCACGTCGATCTCTACGGGCGGCGCCCCGGTCAGATCGTTGATGATCACCTTGTCCGGCCCGGCGCCCGGCCGCGTCAGCAACTGCTCCGCGCCGGCGGCATCGACGTGATCAACGTCGCCCGGTCGGAAGATCTTCAACCGGGATCCGTTGGCCAGGATCTCGAGATGATCACCGCCGATCGTGCCGTCGACGGTGACGAGGTCATTGCCGGTCTGGCCTTCCACGACGTCGCGACCGCGACCCGGCGCCCAGACGGCCTGGTCGTCGCCCGAGCCCAGCAGGAGGAGATCCGCGCCCTCGCGTCCGTCCACGGTGTCGGCGTCCGCTCCGCCGAGGAAGACGTCGTCGGCGGCGCCGCCGGTCAGGCGGTCGGCCCCCGCGCCGCCTGCGATGCTGGTCGGCAGGGCGGGGAAGCTGTCGGCGATGGCGACGACGTCGTTTCCGTCGCCGGCCTCGACGGTGAGCTTGCCGACCTCGGTCCGGCGGAACCGGAACTCCGACGCACGGGTCAGGCCCGTGAACACCTCGATGACCTGGGCGTTGGTGGCACTCAACCCGACGACGATGTGGTTGGCCAGGGTGGTCCCGGTGATCCGCAGTTCGCCGTCCACCACGGACGCGGTGACGCCGCTGGAGACGGCGGACGCCGGTGGTGCGGCGAGGGCCAGGGCGACGGCGCCGAGGGCGCTCACGATTCCGAGACGGATGCCGGCGCGAGTGGACAGGGCTGCAGGCTTGGGCATGGGTTCCACCGTGCCGAAGCGGCCGCCCGGCGACATCAGTGCCGGCTACTGAACGCGACGGCCGGGGCTACTGAGCCGGCCCGCCGAAGCGCTCCTCGTAGAGTCGACTGGCCACCCGTTCGATCAACTCGTACGGGATCGGTCGGTTGAGGGGGAACTTCAGCGTGCCCTTGCCGGCGACGTATGGGGTGAGTTCTCGCGTCAGGTCGTCGTCGCCCTCGGGCGCCGGGTACAACGAGATGTGAGACTTCCAGCCGGCGAAGTGGACGACCGGTTTGCCCCCGACGGTCACCGTCGGTATCTGGTAGCTGATCTTCTCCCCGGCGCCGGGCACCACCCGCCTGACGCGCCGCCGAATCTCCTCGAGGACCTCCTGGACGTCGTCGGGGAAGGACGCCACGTACTCGTCAACACTCGCGTAGGTCTGAGCCATCGGATCCGTCCTTTCTCAAGTTCGGAGCCGCTGCTGCAGCGACTCGACGGCCGTACGGACAGCCTCGAGATCGCTCGGCCGGACCAGGTCCCGCTCGGCGTCGTCCAGCAGCATCTGGGCACCCTGGTCGAGGACTTCCAGCCGGTCCGACCCAGGCGGGATGACCGCGGCGCAGGTACGCAACATGCGCACCAGCGACGTCAACACCGTCGGGTGGCTGGCACCGAAGCGGCCCAGAAGCCCGCAGATGAAGAAGATGTACTCCCGGAAGGTCGTCCCGGGTGCGATCACAGAGCCCTGACCGGACGAGTCCGTCAAGGTGCTGGTGCCCAGGGGCCGCCGGGCGAGGTCCACGCACACCACGCCCAAGTGATCGATAGCCTGGACCGCGGTGTACGGATCGTTGATCGCCGGCGAGAGGGCTTTGGACGCGATGTCGATCAACTGGCGCACGCCGAAGCCGACATCCTGCTCGATCGTGCGCTCGAAACCGATCCGAACGTCGGAGTTCACCGCCTCCTGGAAGCGGCGCGGGTCCGGCTTGGGATCCTTCGGCGAGGGGGCCCAGACCCACGCCAGGGTGGTGCCGGCGATGACGTGCTGACCGACCCGGGTCCTCAAGCAGATGGTGACGCCCTCCCGCGCGGCGAGGGAGACCAACAGCTCGGGGTGCATCGTCTGGACGTATCCGGTTCGGTGTGAGGGCAGTGCGACGGCCCAGTCCGGCGCCTGGGGCGCCTCCTCGGACACGTTGTCCGTGACCTGCTCGACGATGGCCCGCCGGGTGTTCTTTTCGACCTGGCGGGTAATCGCGTCGATCTGGATGGAATGCACCAGGTGATCGGCGAAGTAGACCACCATGCCCAGGCTGGCGAAGAGCAGCACGATCGCGCCGCTGATCGCGAGCCGCGGGAAGTCCTCGGTACGCGTGCCCTGCTCGACCCCGACGGTGAACAGACCGGCCGCGCTGTAGACGAAGGTGGCGATGAAGACGCTCAGCACCACTTGGGTGCCGCGGTCGCGCAGGAAGTTGCGCAACAGTCGCGGGGAGAACTGGGTGGAAGATAGCTGCAGAGCCACGACCGTCAGGCCCAGGACCAGCGCGATGACCGTGACCACGGTGCCGGTGATCTCCGTCAGCAGCGTGCGGGCGTCGTCCGCGGTGCCCTGGAAGGCGAAACGCGCGAGGAAGGAATCCTCCGCCAACTTGATCTGCGACATGCCGAAGCCGGCGGCCAGGGCCACCACCGCAGCCAGCCCGGGCAAGACCCAGAGTGCACCGCTGGCGTATTCGCGGATCGCCTCCCAGAGCAGAGCCCGCCGGCCGCGATGCGGCTGGTTATCGCGAAAGCCCTGCTGCTGCTGGCTCATCTCGGCAACAGGCTAGCGCCCGAGCGAGCCCGGGCGTCAGAGCTGCGCGGCGATCATGATCGAGATCAGCGCGAGCAGCGGAGGCGCGGCCTGCGAGATGGCGCCCGTCACACCGCTCCCGCGCGGGCGGCCGAGGGCCAGTCGATCGGACACGAAGAGCACGATCCCGGCCAAGACCATGAAGCTCGAGAGATAGATGATCAACCCGCGCCCCAGTTGCTCCGCTCCGCCGGCCCAGGCGACCACGCCGAGGACCATGCCGGCCCCGAGGAACAGGTTGTAGAAGCCGACGTTGAAGGCCCACAGCCGAACCGGTCGGACATCCTCGGTCGGGATGGCAAAGATCCCGCGATGCACTCCGGGCCGCTCGAAGAGGATCGTCTCCCAGACAAAGACCAGGACGTGCACGAGCGCAGCCAGCAGGGCAAAGATCCAGGTGACGACGATCATCACACGGGACCGAGACCGGCCACCGACACGTCGTGACGGCTGAGCACCTGCTGGAGTTCGGGCCCGAGCTCGGAGACCGGGCGGTCGTGCGGCAACGTCTTGTCGAGGTCAGCGTGGAAGCGGCCCATGGCGTCGGACAGGCTGATGGCCAGGAACGTCGCGCTCGGGCTGAGCACGGTGAAGGTGTGCAGAGCGTTCGGCGGAATGGTGACCGAGGCTCCCGGACCGAGATCCAGGCCTTGGTCCTCCACCTGGACGATCATGCGACCCTGCAGCACGTAGTACGCCTTCGGCCAGTTCGTTCGGTGCAGCGGAGTTGCGGGACCTCGAGGGGCGTCGACCTCGAAGACCTCGTACGCGCCGTCGGTGTGTGCGGCGTCGATCTTCACGGCGAGGACGGCGTCCGGGGCGGTGAGCTCCGCGCCCTCGCCGGCGGCCGTGTGCTGCACCCGATGTGTCATGACGGATGACGCTAGATCCGGATCCGAGCGGCCGTCGATCCCACAATTCTGGGAATGCCACGCGCCGGATCGGAGGCCATACTGAAGGCGTGTGGGAGGAGCGGGCGCACCGCGCCCGTCGCAACATCGCGGCGCTGGCCACCTCGGGTCTCGGGGTCGGCGAACTGCACGCCGAGGCCATCCGGCTGATCGACCGTGAGATCCGGACCGAGCTGACCTGCTGGGCCGCCATCGACCCGGAGACCCTGGTGATCAGCACGATGACCAACGGCGAGGCCGCTGCTCCGCCCGAGTACGAACCCCTGCTGGCCGAGGCCGAATATTCCGTCCAGGGCGAACCGCACCTGTTCGCCACCCTGGCGCGTCGCCGTGAGCCGGTGGCCCGGCTGTCGGATCTGCCGAGCACCGAGCGGAACCGCAGTGCGCGCTTCAACAACGTGTGGCGACCGCTGGGGATGGACGAGGAGGTCCGCGTCATGTTCTTCACCGAGGGTGCCTGCTGGGGCGCGGCCGGGATGGTCCGCGCCGGGCAGGACTTCAGCGAGCGTGAGGTGGCCTTCCTCGGTGCCGTCGCACCGGCGCTCGGGGTGGCCACCCGACTCGCCGTACGATCTGAGGCCGGTCCCCGCGACGACGGCGCCCGCCCGGCCATCGTGATCGTCGGTCCGGCCGGCGAGCAGCGCGCGGTCACGCCGGCTGCTCGGGAATGGCAGGAGCGGCTCGACGAGATCGCGCCCCGCCGCTTCGTCCTCATGATGCGGGTCATGGCCTCCGGGGCACGGACATCGGCCTCGGGGGCCTTCCGCGCGCGCCTCCGCGACGCCCACGGACACTGGGCGGTGCTCAACGCCAGCCAGTTGATCGGTGACGACGAGGGGCAGGTGGCCGTGACCATCGAGCCGGCCACGGGTGATCAACTCACGAGCCTGCTGCTCGATGCGTACGGGCTGTCGGTGCGCGAGCGCGACGTCTGGCGCGAGGTGATCGGCGGGCACTCCACGGCCGAGATCGCCGGTCGACTGTTCATCTCCACCAACACCGTCCAAGATCATCTGAAGTCGATCTTCGCCAAGGTCGGCGTGCGCAGTCGCGGCGAGCTGGTCGCCCGGCTACGGCCGGACAGCGGCGCCGCCTGAGCTCGTACTCTCCGCCCAGGGATCCGACGGGTTGGGCGCGTAGAACTCCATCAGGTTCTTGATCATCTTGGCCTGATCGCCGTCGAAGCGCCGGACGTCGTAGCAGCCCAACGGATCCTCGAGCACGTGGAACAGGCACTTGTTGCAGTAGGTGCAGGGCTGGTCGGGGACATCGGAGCCTGCCGCCCAGATCTTGACCAGATCGGGGTTGGCCAGCAAGGGACGGGCGATGGTGACGCCGTCGCACCGGCCGCTGGTGATCGCCTCCCGGACCACGGACGCGGTCTGGAATCCGCCCGTGCAGAGGACCGGGATGGTCACGTTCCGGCGGATCTCCGCGGCGTCGTCGAGTAGCAGGCCCTCCCGGCCCTTCGGCTGCGTGCGTCGCCACAGGTACTGGGCCACCGGGCGCAGCAGCCGGAAGCGGAAGAGCGCATAGTTGCGTAGTGCGTGAGATCCGCTCGACAGCATCGTGTCGTACGCGTCGCTCACTTCGTCGGCCGGGAAGTCACCGACGGGGTTCAGCGGATGCGGGAAGAAGCTACCGGTCGACACGTGCAGCGCGTCGACGCCCTCGGCCTCCAACCAGCGGCAGACCGCGATCGTCTCCGACAGCGGGTTGCCGCGCCGGTCCCAGGGGATGAACGCCTGGTTGTGATCAACGCCGCTGATCTTGACCTGGAGGTGGAAGTCCGGGCCGACCTCGCGCCGGATCGCTCGCACCACCTCGAGCAGGAGCCGGGCTCGTCCCGCCAACGAGCCGCCGTAGGCGTCGCGCCGGTCGTTGATCGCCGAGCTCAGGAACTGCGTGAAGAGGTAGCCGTTGCAGGCGTGCAACTCGACGCCGTCGAGTCCGGCCTCCCGAGCGCGCCGGGCCCCGGCGGCGTACTGCTGAATCACGTCGGCGATCTCGGCCGTCGTCATCTGCCGGCTCGGCAGGCCGTTCATGGTGTCTGGCCGATCGGTGCTGCTGAGCCCCGGCTGTCCCGCGTTCTCGACGCCGGCGATGTCGCGCTGACGACCGCCGTGGCTGAGCTGCAGGATGAACTTGCAGTCGTGTTCGTGCACCCGCTCGCCGACGGCGCGCCAGAAGGGCACCTTGTCGTCGGCGTCGATGTGGGCGTAGTTGGGCAGGATGCGGCCGCGTACGTCGATCGGTGCGTGGGCGGAGATGATCGCGCCGACCCCGCCCCGGGCGAAGCGCTCTTCCCAGTTGATCCGGGCCGGCGTCCCGCTGCCGTTGTAGTTGTCGATGCGCCCGGAGATGCTGCTGCGGAACACCCGGTTCTTGACGGTGAGGCTGCGGAACTCCAGCGGTGCGAAGATCGGATCGATCGACGGATCTGGGTTCGGTGCACTGGTCATGGGGTTCATTCGGTTGACCTCGCGATGTCGGACGATTCGGTGCGGAGACCCGCGGCGTCAGCGCCGCCCCGCGTGGACGCCGACGAGGCGATCACGCCGAGGACGATGAGCAGCTGAGCCAGGAGGTAGGTGCTCATGATGATCACGCCGGGATGCTCGACCTGACCCGGAAGGACGAAGTAGAGCACCACGATGGAGAGATCGGAGACGACGAAAAGGGCTCCGCCGGTCCCCGCCAGTACGTGCGCGCCTGTGGCCAGAACCGCCATCAGGCCGAGCGTGCAGCCGTAGATGATCATCGCCGGACCCAGTCGCCCGGTGTCGGGAATCACCCACGCGAGCAACGCGGCGATGACCACCACGTAGCCGACGACGATCACCGGTCGACGAAGCACGCTGCGCGAGCGCAGCGGCCAGAACGCGGCGATGTAACAGAGGTGCCCGACGAAGAAGAAGATGATCTTGACCACGATGTGGGGTTGGATGAGGTCACCGACCCAGTCACCCAGCCACGAGAACCCGAGCGCGAGGAGCACGAGCAGGGACAGGCGGTCGCGCAACGAGACCGAGCAGAGCAGGACTCCGGCCAGCGCGGGCATCGCGAGGACGACCAGCACAAAGGCGATCGCCGACAACGCGAAGCCCTCGGCGAGCACCTGGGCGACGGCGACGACCACGTAGGCGACCAGCCAGATCCTGGCCCCAGTCGTCAAGCCCAGTTCGCCCATACCCGCAGTGTCTCCCTAGCCGGCAACGATCGACTCTGACCCGTCGTCGACGACCTCGCTCGTCTACACAGACGGCACTGCGGCCCACCAGATACACCGAACCGCGGTGACGTACCCAGACGATCAGTCCCGACGACGACGGGGCCGATCCTCGCCGGGATCTCGCAGATCGGAGAAGTCCAGGTCATCGGGCGGGTCGGCCTGCGGCGGTCGCGCCGACTCACGCGGATGAGCACCGTCTCCACCAGCGGCCGCGACGGCGACCGGCTCGGGCTCCCGCCGAAAGCGCCGCGAGGACGTACCGGTCGCGCGAACGACCGCGACTCCGATCGCGGTGGTGAGGGGGAACGGCCAGCACCAGCCCGATGGAGCCGACCATCGTCCGGATCAGTTCGGTCGCGAACTGCTCGGACTGCAGCACCTCGAAGATGGGCCGGTTGTGGATGGCGATGACCAAGAGCACCGGCAGCACGGCACCGGCCGTCGCGAACGCGATGGTGTAAACGGTCGAGGCGATGTGATCCCGGCCGATTCGCATCGCGCGGGAGAACAGGTGCCGCGAGTCGGGGTCGGAGTCGGCGAGTTTCCCACACCGCCGACGCCTGGGTGATGGTCACGTCGTTCAGGACGCCGAGCCCGGCGACGATGATCCCGCAGATGACGACCGAGGTCAGGCTGAGGTCGGGCGCGGCGCCGGCCAGCAGATAGTCGTCCTCGGCGGTGACTCCGGTCAGGTGGGCCCACCGCGTGGCCGCCCACCCCAGTCCCGCGCTGAGCAGCAGGCCGAACTGTGTGCCGAGCAGCGCCGTCATGGTCCGCGCGCTGAAGCCGTGTGCCGCAAAGAGGACGACGAACATGATCGCCGACGATCCGACAAGCCCGACGAGTACCGGATTCGATCCGCTGATCAGCGCGGGGAACATGAAGGAAACGAGAATGATCGCGGCGAAGCCCAGGCCGATCAGGGAAGCCAGGCCCCGCCATCGGGCCACGGCGATCACCACGGCGACGAAGATCAGCGTGATCACGATGAGTGGTGTCCGCCGCTCGAAGTCGGAGAACTGGTAGCCCGCCGGCTGCCCGTCCATGGGCGGCACCCGGATCAGCTTGACCTCCTGGCCGATGGACACCCCGGAGGCGAACACCGCATCGGTGAGCTGGACCTCGACCGTGGTCCCCCGCTCGTCGCCGTCCAGCACCTCGACGCTGAGGTTGGCGCACGTTCCGCTCTCCACACCGGGCGTCGATCCGGGCATGCCCTCGCACGACATGGCCGCGATGCTGCTGATGCGCCCGGTCGGGTAGCTGACGCCCGGCACGTTGTAGTTGGCCACGTCCGGGTTGACGTGCGAGGCCACATCCCTCGGCCACAGGGCGATCAGCCCGACCAGCGTCCAGACGGCTAACGGTATGAGCACGACGATCATGATCCGGACGGCACGACGATGACGTGCCTGCTCCTGGGGGTGCTGGCCTGATCTTATCGATGAATGTGTGTCACGAAGCCTGCCTGTCGTCGCCGTGGTCGTCGGTTTCGTTGTCCGGGTCAAGAGGCTAGGCCACGGTGTTCGTGCCCTGAACGCGTCGAAGGGCCAAGGTGTTCGTGCCCTGAGCTTGTCGAAGGGGCTCCCCTACCGGCTCTGGGGACCGTACGCCGCCAGGAAGCGGTCGCGGAAGGCGTCCATCCGCCAGACCGGAGCCGCCGGTGCCGGTGTGAATCCCTCCGACCACCGCCACGCGGAGATCCGATCCAGGACGGCGCGATCGCGGGTCACGATGGTGATCGGCACGTCGCGGACGGCGGGCTGGCCGGTGACGATCGGGTTGGGCTGATGATCACCGAGAAAGATCATCACCAGGTCGTCGTCGCCGAAGGTCTCCACGTACGAGATCAAGCTGCGGAGCGAGTACTCGACGGCGCGGCGGTAATCGGCCCGGACGCGCTCCGGATCGCGGGTCAAGATCGCCGACGGTGGATCGTCGGAGGTGGCCATGCCTTCGTACACCGATCCGTCGCCCACGTCGGCCCAGTCGATGACCGCGGGGATGGGCGCCCAGGGCGCGTGGCTGGACACCAGCTGGATCTCCGCCATCACCGGCGGTCGGTCGGCCGCCGCGAGTTCGAGGCGCTGAAAGGCCGCGAGGGTGTACTGGTCCGGCATGGTCGCCCAGCTGAAGTTGGGACCGCGGTAGCCGAGTGTTCGTGAGTCGTAGAGCTTGTCGAAGCCGAAGAACGCGCCTTCGGGCCAGTCGCCGGTGGTTCCGGGGGAGACGCCGACCGTACGCCAGCCGGCGCGCCGGAAGGCCTTGTTGAGCGTGAGACGGTCGGTGGTGACCAGGGTGCGGTAGCGCTGCTCGTTGTCCACCCAGAGACCGGACAACAGCGTGCCGTGCGCCAGCCAGCTGCTACCGCCGAACGTCGACGAGTTCAGGTAGGCGCTGCGGGCCGCGAACCCGGCGGAGACCAGGCGACGGTCGCCGTCCGCGAGCAGTTGCGTGATCGGTCCGGCCAGCAGGGGGTCGTCGACGGCGTCGCGGCCGTAGCTCTCGACGAACGCGAGCACGACATCCTTGCCGCGAAGCCCGGTCAGCAACTCGGCGCCGGGCGTATCGGCGAATGCGTCGACCTCGAGCTGGGCGGCGAAGGCCTGTCGATCCGCCAGACTCGCCCGTACGGTGAGTGCTCGGTCGTAGGCCACCGTGGCGCCGGTCGGCGGGAGGCCGCTCAGGATCTGCGTCACGAGGAACTGGTACGCCACGAATCCGGCCACGCCGACCGCCAGGAAACGGGTCAGCCCGACCCGATGATCATCGGCCAGCCGACTCAGCCGAACGGCGGACCAGGTGAGGGCGAGGAGTAGGACGACGGCGATCAGGACGGCCGCCACGAGCGTGGCCACCGCGCCGGCCCGGCCGAAGGCTCCCTCCAGGAACTCGAAACCGTTGCCGAACAGGCTCCAGTCGAAGAGGAGGTCGAACGGCCGGGCCAAGGCGGCGAAGAAGCCGAGGTCGATGAGCCGGAGGACGGTCGACACCCCGAGGAGCAGGCCGAGCACGACGGCCACCCCGCGTCGGGCGCGGCCGGGCACGATCACCACGAGGGCCGCCGCCAGCAGCGCCTCCAGCGGGAGACTCCAGACGACGCTCGGCGTGGGACGACTGACCACGCCCGGCACCGCGAGGGCCAGCACGATCAGCACCGCGGCCAGCGTCACCGCCACCCGCGCGCGCACCGGATTGGGGGCAGGCACGCCCCGCTTCCCGGTGGTGTCGGACATGTCCTAAGTGTGCGCTCACCTCTCCTGGATCACCTTCGCGCGCGTTTCCGGCGTTCGCGCGCGAACTTTCGCGCGCGAACGCCTGTTTCGCGCGCGGGAGTCGCCGGGGCGGGTCAGAGGAAGCGCGAACGCCACCCGGCGATGTCGTCGAGAGAGGCGTTGCCGCCGCAGACGATCAGGGCCACGCGGGCGTCGGCGGGCAGCCGGTCGCGGAGTCGCAGCGCGGCAGCCCAGGTGGCTCCGGCCGCCGGTTCGGTGATCAGCTTCGCGGCCTGGGCGAACGCGTCGACGCCGTGGACCGCCTCGGCGTCGGAGATCAGGAAGACCTCCTCGACCAGGCTCTGGACCCCGGCCAGCGTCCGCTCCGAGACCGTCGGCGCGCCCAGTGTGGTGGCGATGGAGGTGATGGCGTCGAGGGTGACGGGTGCACCGGCCCGCATCGACTTGGTCATGGCGTCGGCGCCGACGGTCTCGACACCCCAGACCCGAATCTGGGGGTCGAGGCCCTCGAGGGCGGTCGCCACTCCGGTGATCATGCCGCCGCCACCGATGGACGCGATGACGTCGGTGACGTCCGGGGCGTCCTCGTACAACTCCAGCGCCAGTGTGCCCTGGGCGGCGATCACCGCCGGGTCGTCGAACGGATGGATCATCACCTTGCCGGCCTCGACCTCGTGTACGGCCTGTGTGAACACGTCGGCGATCGTCTCACCGATGTTCACCTCGGCCCCGTCGGCCCGGGCCTGCCGCACCGAGGCGGCAGCGGTCGTCGAGGGCATCAGCACCGTCGCGGCGATGCCCAGCTCGCGCGCCGCGTAGGCCACCGCCAGACCGTGATTGCCTCCCGACACGGCCACCACCCCGTGGCTGACCTCGTCGTCGGACAGGTGCAGCATCCGGTTGAAGGCGCCGCGCGCCTTGAAGGCGCCGGTGTGCTGCAGTAGCTCCAGCTTGCCGACGACCGGCCGGCCCAGCATCTCCGACATCCGGTCCAGCCGTACGGTCGGCGTGCGCACGACGTAGGGACGGATTGCCGCCGCCGCCTCCCGGATCGACGCCAGCGTGACCTCGTGAGTGAATGGATCCAGCAGCGGCTCGGCAGTCACGCCTTCGAGTATCGGACACGGCCGGCCCGACGCTCGACAGAGTTCGGTGATCGGCCACTTCGGGACACCTACACTGTGCACACCCAAAGCGAGCCAAGCGGGTCATCGAGCAGGAGGCGGAGACGTGGTCGAGCAACGCGTTGATGCGCTCGACGCTCCCAGCCTGGTCGAGATCACCACGCGGAGGTTGCGCGCGGAGATCCTGTCCGGTGAGTTGTCGCCCGGTCAGCGACTCGTCGAGGAGCAGATCCGGCAGCGGTACGCCATCAGTCGCGCCCCGCTGCGTGAGGCGTTGCGAACGCTCGCCAACCAGGGACTGGTCGAGCACCTGCCCCGCCGCGGCACGCGGGTGACCGAACTGTCACCGCGTGACATCGATGAGCTCTTCGCTCTGCGATCCCTGCTCGAACGGCACGCTGCCGAGTGCGCGTTCTCGCTCGGCTCCGGGCCGGCACCGGAGCGGCTGGATACGGTGCGCAGGCATCTGGACGACATGCGCCGCGCCGACGCCGACGGTGACGACCTCACCAAGGACGACGCCCACCGTGCCTTCCACGGAGCCGTGGTCGCCCTGGCCGGAAACCATCAGCTCGACCTCGCCATCGAGCCGATCCTGCTGCGGCTCCAGCGGCCGATGGCGGCCAACCTCCGGCGTGAGGCGTCGCTGCTGGGACGGCAGGCCGGCCTGCACCGGCACGAACTCCTGCTGGCCGCGCTGGAGAGCAACGACCTCACCACCGTGCTCGACGCCCTCGATGAGCACGGCTCCCGCCGCTTCCTGGACGCCGAGCCGACGCCCGACGAGCGCCGCGTCGTCGCGGTCTGAGCCGCACCCACCAGTCGAGATCACAGCAGCCGAAACGGACCCGTTACAGAACGTGACGTCCCCCGAAACTAATCCTGTCGACAATCGACGGCATGTACTCGGGTTCTCCTCAGGCGATGTTGGACACCGGGCCGCGGCTCGGTCCCTCCATCGCCGCCCTGGGCGAGAAGTACCGGTCGGGGGCGGCAACACCGGTCGACGTGTGCCTCGACGTGCTCGCGACGATCGAGGCCAACGGCGACGACGGCGTGTGGATCACCGTTGCGGACGCCGCCGCGGTCCAGGGTCGTTGCCGCGAGTTGACCGCTGTCGCTGATCCCCACACCCTGCCCCTGTTCGGCATTCCGTTCGCGGTGAAGGACAGCATCGACATCGCCGGTTGGCCGACCACGCTGGCCTGCCCGGGCTACGCGTACGAGGCGACCGGGACCGCTCCGGTCGTCGCGCGGCTCCTCGACGCGGGCGCCGTTCTGATCGGTAAGACCAATCTCGACCAGTTCGCGACGGGTCTCAACGGCACGCGCACCCCGTACACCGTTCCGCGCAGCGTGTACGGCCAGGAACTGATCTCGGGCGGGTCGAGCTCCGGCTCGGCGCTGGCGGTCGCGCTCGGTCAGGTTCCCTTCGCGGTGGCCACCGACACGGCCGGCTCGGGACGCGTACCGCCCGCACTCAACGGGATCTACGGGTTCAAGCCGTCGCGAGGGCTGATCAGCACGGTCGGGCTGGTCCCGGCGTGCCGTTCGCTGGACTGCATCAGCCTGATGGCGGGCAGCGTCGCCGATCTGGTCCAGGTCTTCGACGTGGTCGCCGCGCGGGATCGCCGCGACCCCTGGAGCCGGACTCGGCCCCAGCACCGGGTTCGGGCGACCGAGGAGGTCCGCATCGGACTGCCGGCGTTCGATGACCTCGAGTTCTTCGGCGATCAGCCGATGGCCGAGGCACACCGGCGGTTGCGGAGCAAGCTTGATCAACAATTCACGGTCGAGCCGATACCGCTGCGACCGTTCGTCGACGCCGGATCCCTGCTCTACCAGGGACCCTGGGTCGCCGAGCGGTACGTCGAGTTCGGTGAGTTCCTGACCCGCGAGCCGCAGGCCGTGCTCCCGGTGGTCGCCGAGATCATCAACGGCGGCGCCCGGTTCAGCGCCACCGACGTGTTCCGGGCCCAGTACCGCCTCGCGGAGCTCAAGTCCGCTCACCGACGAGCTCTTCGAGCGTGTCGACGTCGTGGTGCTGCCGACCATCGGCACGACGTTCACCGTCGACGAGGTGGTGGCTGACGCCGATCACGACCAACACGAGGCTCGGTCACTACACCCACTGCGGCAACCTGCTCGACCTGTGCGCCGTGGCTGTCCCCGCCGGTCTCACGGCCGACGGACGGCCCGGCCAGCGCCATGGTCCTCGGACCCGCGCTCGCCGACGACCTCGTCCTGGCCGTCGCCGCCGAGCTCAAGCTCTCGCACCCCTCCTGACCGCCGACTGAAGGAAACCACGCATGACCAACGAATCCGCACCCACCGTCGACGCCGTACCTGGTCCCTTCGCTCTGCCGCCCGGCCGGATCGCGCTGGTCGTGATCGACATGCAGCGCGACTTCCTGCTGCCGGGGGGCTTCGGAGAGACCCTCGGCAACGACGTCAGCCAGCTCGCCTCGGTGGTGCCGCCGCTGCAGCGGGTGCTGGCTGCGGCGCGCCAGGCCGGACTGATGATCATCCACACCCGCGAGGGCCACGAGCCGGACCTCTCCGACCTGCACCCCGCCAAGCACCGCCGGGCGCAACCGTCCCTGCGCATCGGCGACCCCGGCCCGTACGGCCGGATCCTGGTCCGCGGCGAGTACGGCCACGACATCATCGACGAGCTGGCCCCCGTCCTCGGCGAGGTCGTGATCGACAAACCGGGCAAGGGCTCCTTCTACGGCACGGATCTGCAGACCGTCCTGACCGACGCCGGCATCACCAACCTCATCGTCACCGGCGTCACGACCGAGGTCTGCGTGCACACCACCGTGCGGGAGGCGAACGACCGCGGCTACGAGGTGCTCGTGCTGTCGGACTGCGTCGGCTCGTACTTTCCCGAGTTCCAGCGGATCGGGCTCGACATGATCGCCGCCCAGGGCGGCATCTTCGGCTGGGTCACCGACTCGGCCACCCTCCTCACCCACTTCGCCCAACCCGCCACCACGGCGGCCTGACCTCACCTCGGAGGAATCCCGATGACCATCTCCACCCTGCGTCGCGAAGATCACCGCCGGCTCCTCGTTCAAGGTCCCGTGGTGGACCCGCGGCGACACCAACGCCTTCTTCGGCCTCGCCTTCAACATTCTCGTCAACGTCTTGACCCTGACCGGCCTGTTGATCTTCGTCGTCAAGGTGCCCGCCGAGATGGTGCTCGGCAAGGTGCTGCCGGCCCTCGGCATCGCCCTGATCGTCGGCAACGCTCTACTACACGCTGCTGGCCCGCCGGCTGGCCCGGCGCGAGCAGCGCCTCGACGTGACCGCGCTGCCGTACGGACCGAGCGTGCCGCACATGTTCATCGTCGTCTTCGTGATCATGCTGCCGATCTTCCTGCAGCACCAACGACCCGATCCGGGCGTGGGAAGCCGGCCTGGCCTGGGCGTTCGTGATCGGGGTGATCGTGCTGATCGGCGCGTTCATCGGCCCGGTGATCCGCAAGATCACCCCGCGCGCCGCGCTGCTCGGCACCCTGGCCGGCATCTCGCTGAGCTTCATCTCGATGCGGCCCGCCGCGCCAGATGTGGGAGGCGGCCTGGATCGGCCTGCCGGTGCTCGGCATCATCCTGGTCGGCTTCTTCACCGACCTCAAGCTGCCCGGCAACATCCCGGTCGGACTCGCCGCCCTGCTGGTCGGCACCGCGATCGCGCTGGATCGGCGGCTACATGTCGGTGCCCGACGTCGGCGCGGCCGTCGGCGACATCGCGCTGGCCGTACCGACCCTGAACCTCGGCCTGCTGGCCGACGGACTCAGCCGACATCGCGCCGCTGCTGGCCACCGCCATCCCGCTCGGGGTCTACAACTTCCTGGAGGCGATGAGCAACGTCGAGAGCGCGTCCGCGGCCGGCGACAGCTACAACCTGCGCAGCGTGCTGCTGGCCGACGGCGCCGGGCGCCATCATCGGCTCCGCCCTCGGTTCGCCGTTCCCGCCCGCGGTCTACATCGGCCACCCGGGCTGGAAGGAGGCCGGCGGTCGCGCCAGCTACTCGATGGCCAGCGGCCTGCTGCATCGCCCTGCTCTGCTTCCTCGGTCTGTTCAGCCTGCTGTCGGCGATCCTGCCGCTGCCGGCCATCGTGCCGATCCTGCTCTACATCGGGCTGCTGATCGGGGCCCAGGCCTTCCAGGCGGTGCCCCGGCTGCACGCGGCCGCGGTGGTCGCGGCGATCATCCCCAACCTCGCGGCCTGGGGAGCCGGCCTGATCGACAACGCCCTGGCGGCCGCGGGCACGACCGCGGCGGAGCTCGGCGAGGAGGCGCTCACCGAGCGCCGGGCTGGTCTATCACGGCCTGCACACGCTCGGCCAGGGCGCGGTGCTGGCCGGCATCGTGCTCGGCGCCATCGTGACGTTCATCCTCGATCGCAGCTGATCCGCGCCGCCATCGCCGCCGGCACCGGCGCGGTCCTTTCCTGGATCGGCCTGCTGCACGCCGAGGAGGTCGAGTGGGCCGCGAACCCGCAGGTGGCGCTCGGCTACCTGCTGCTCGGCCTGGTGCTGCTCGGCATCGGCGCCCTGCAGAAGCGGAGCCCGCAACCGGCGGTGGACGGAGCGGAGGAGCCGGCACCCGCTCCGGCCGAATAGGGGCTTGTTCGTCCATGAGAGGGCCGCTCGACTGCGCGTACAGTCGGGCCATGGCGAACGGTGAGGAGATCCGGGCCAAGAAGGTTCGCTGCAACCGCGCCGTCGGAATCGGCGTGTCGTTGATGGCCGCCGGCCTGCTCACCAGTGCCTGGGATCTCACGCCGGAGGTGCTGGCCACGCTCGCGGCCATGGTCGGCTTCGGCCACCTCGCGTACGGCGTCCACGTCGGGTGGCAGATCTTCTACGACCGTGAACCGGACGGCCCCGCCAGCTGATCGGAGTGGCGCTTCCCGGATTGACAGCCATGGGCGAGCAGAGGAAGTTGGGCTCAACGGTTCTCTCGTCACGGGAGGGTGATGATGCGCAAGGTGGTCCATTTCGAGATTCCGGCCGAGGACCTCGCTCGGGCGAAAAGCTTCTACGACTCGGTGTTCGGGTGGCAGATCTCCACGATGCCGATGCCGGGCGGTGAATACACGTCGCTGGTCACGACCGACGTCGACCAGCAGACCCAGATGCCGACCGAGCCCGGCGCGATCAACGGCGGGATGATGGAGCGCAACGAGCACACCCCGTCGCCGGTGATCACGATCGACGTCGACGCGATCGACGACACCCTGAAGGAGATCGAGTCCCGTGGCGGGTCCACGGTCCAGCCGAGAACGGCCATCGAGGGCATGGGTGCCTTCGCCTACTTCAAGGATCCCGAGGGCAATGTGATGGGTCTGTGGGAGACCACCACGTAGCCGCCGGGTAGCCGTTAGGGTCGCTCCCGGGGGGAATCCAGTGAGCGAACCAACGATCCTGACCGTCGACGACGACCCGCAGGTGTCGGCCGCGATCACCCGGGATCTGTCGACCCGGTACGGCGCCGACTACCGCGTAATCGGCACCACCTCGGGAGTGGAGGCGCTCGAGGTGCTGGCCCGACTTGCCCTGCGCGGCGACCCCGTGGCCCTGATCGCCGCCGACCAGCGGATGCCACGGATGACGGGCATCGAGACGCTCGAGCAGGCGCAGACCCATGCGCCCGGCGCGAAGCTGGTGCTGCTCACCGCCTACGCCGACACCGACGTCGCCATCCAGGCCATCAACGCGATCGGCCTCGACTACTACCTGCTGAAGCCGTGGGATCCGCCCGAGGAAAGGCTGTATCCGGTGCTCGACGATCTGCTCGGGGACTGGCGGCAGGCGAACCCGGACCTGACGTCGGAGGTGCGGGTGGTGGGCCACCGCTGGTCCGACCGCGGTCACGAGCTGAAGATGTTCCTGACCCGCAACTACGTGCCCTACCGGTGGTACGACGTCGAGCGGGACGCCGAGGGTCAGCGGCTCCGCGACCTCGCCGGCGCCGGCGGCGAGGACCTCCCGCTCGTGCTCGTGCCGGACGGGGACACCCTGCGCGCACCGTCCACCTTCGACCTGGCCGGCGCGCTCGGTTTGCACACGACCGCGCAGCAGCCGCTGTACGACGTCTGCATCGTCGGCGGCGGCCCGGCCGGTCTGGCCGCCGCCGTGTACGCGTCCTCCGAGGGTTTGAGCACCGTGATCGTCGAGCGCGAGGCGCCCGGTGGCCAGGCGGGCCAGAGCGCCGCGATCGAGAACTACCTCGGCTTTCCTAGAGGACTGAGCGGCTCCGACCTCACCCACCGCGCCCTCGCGCAGGCGAAGCGTTTCGGCGCCGAACTGGTCCTCGCCCGCGACGTCGTGGGCTTCGAGGCCCGCGGGCCCGTCCGGGCGGTGGGCTTCGACGGGACGGGTGAGATCGAAGCCCGTACGCTGATCGTCGCCAGCGGCGTCTCCTACCGCCGACTCGAGGCTCCCGGACTGGCTCCGTTCACCGGTCGCGGGGTCTACTACGGGGCGAACGCCGGCGAGGCGCCTCAATGCCAGGACGAGGACGTCTACCTCGTCGGCGCCGCGAACTCGGCCGGCCAGGCGGCCCTCAATCTGGCCCGCTACGCGAAGCGGGTGACGCTGATCGTGCGCGGCGCCAGTCTGGTCGACACGATGTCGCAGTATCTGGTGGGTCGGCTCACCGCTGCCGCCACCATCGACATCCGCTACCGCAGCGAGGTTGTCGGGGCACGAGGGGACGGACACCTTGAGCAGTTGTCGATCATCGATCGCGGTACCGGCGCGACCGAGGAGGTGGCGACGAGTTGGCTGTTCGTCTTCATCGGTGCCTCTCCTCGTACCGAGTGGCTCGGACCTGACGTCGCGCGTGACGAAAGGGGCTACGTCGTGACCGGCCCGGATCTGGTGGCGGGCCCCGAGCCGCGCTGGGCCCTGACGCGGCCGCCGCTCGCGCTGGAGACCAGTGTGCCCGGGGTCTTTGCCGCGGGTGACGTCCGCCTTGACTCGATGAAGAGGGTTGCCTCGGCCGTCGGCGAGGGGGCCATGTCGATCTACCTGGTGCATCGCTACCTGGCGACGCTGTGATGGGGGCCGCGGACCTACGGCCGATCGGCATCTTCGCCGGGCTCACTGATGATCAACTCGACGAGCTGGCGGCCGGCGGCACCGAAGTCGCCGTCGAGCGGGGAATGATCTTGTTCGCCGAGGGTGATCCGGCCGAGTTCTGGTGGCTGCTCATCGACGGCGCCATCGATCTCGTCCGCCACGTCGGCCGGGAGGACCTGGTGGTTGCCCGCATGGACAGCCCGGGCCGCTGGGCCGGCGGTTTCCGGGCCTGGGACGAGCACGGCACCTACCTGGCCACCGGTCGGGTGGCGGCGCCCGGGCGGGTGCTGCGCCTGCCGACGGAGGTGCTGCGCCGACTGGCCGACACGTGGTTCCCGTTCGGCGGTCACCTGATCAGCGGCCTCTACCGCACCGCGCGCTCCATCGAGTCGACGGCGCGGCAGCGCGACTCGCTCATCACGCTGGGCACCTTGGCCGCGGGCCTTGCGCACGAGATCAACAACCCGGCCTCGGCGGCGACCCGCTCGGTGGCCGCGCTCGAAACGACGACGGGGGTGCTGCGGTCGTCGCTCCGCCGGCTCGCCGACGACGAGATCTCGGCTCACCAGTTCGCCGCCCTGGACACCCTTCGGACCGAGTTGCTGCCGGGAGGCGCCGACCCGGACCCGTTGCGCCGCGCGGACTCCGAACGAGCGCTGGCCCGATGGCTGAGCCGGCACGGCGTCACCGACGGCTGGACGATCGCCCCCGCCCTGGCGGCCGCCGGCGCCGATCCGGCATGGTGTGCACGGATGGCCGACGCGCTCGACGGATCGGCCCTCGGGCCCGCCTTCGCTTGGGTCGCCAGCACGTACGCGACGGACGCCCTCCTCGCAGAGCTCAGGCAGGCGACGACCCGCATCTCCGAGCTCGTGGCGGCGGTTCGGTCGTACTCCCAGCTGGACCGCGCCGCCCGGCAACGGATCGACCTGACGGAGGGTCTCGACAGCACCCTGGTGATGCTCGAGCACAAGCGGGACGAGGTGCGGATCGTCCGCGACTACGACGCCGACCTCCCGCAGATCGAGGCCTATCCGGGCGAGCTGAACCAGGTGTGGACCAACCTGATCGACAACGCGTTCGACGCCATGGCCGGGTCGGGCACGCTGCGGCTGACGACGCGCCGTGACGCCGAGACGATTGTCGTGGAGGTGGGCGACACCGGTCCGGGCATGGTCCCGGACGTGGCGGCACGGGCGTTCGAGGCCTTTTTCACGACCAAGGACGTCGGGCAGGGCACCGGACTCGGGCTGGACATCGCGCGGCGCATCGTCGTGGAGCGGCACGGTGGCGCGATCGAGATCGAGTCGCAGCCAGGAGCGAACGTACTCCGCGTCACTCTTCCACTGGAGGAATCGAGTCGGTCCCGACCAGCTGGTTCAGCGGCAGCTGATACATGAACTGGCTGCCGGCTTCGGTGACGCTGACGTAGTTGCCGCGCAGGTAGTCGATGTAGATCGACTGACCGTTACCGTGCGGCATCCGGAATCGGTCGGTCACCTGGCCGTCCCTCATCACGACGGTCGCGTCGGCCACCCGCCCGCCGTAGTGCAGGGCCGAGGAGTTGGCGAAGGTGTACGGGCCGTAGCGCGCGATCCCCTGGAAGCTGGAGCCGGGAATGGTCTCTGAGCTGCTGCTGCGCACCACCCGGCCCTCCTCGCCGAGGGTGTTGGCCAGCACGAGGTCCTGACCGGTCGGCCCCGGACCGTCGGCCAGCCGCCCGTCCGGTGCCGCGAGATCGAAGCTCTGCAGCGTGGCCTGCCCGGCCTTCGAGTAGTCGATGCCGACCAGGCGGGTCGGCACGGTCGACTGGTCCAGCGAGAGGCTCGACAGGCCGCCGAGACCGGTCACTCGCCAGCGGCCAACCGCGGGCAGGACGTAACGGCCGTCGACCTTCAAGATGTCGTCGGCGTTGTACATCCACAGTTCGGAGTGGCTCGAGGAGTAGAGGTACTGACCGGCCCAGACGAGGCCGCTGCCGTGGGAGTTCAGGTTGTGCAGCTTGCCGTTGGCCCCGGGACGGACGAGCTCGACGGTGTTGTAACGACTCTGGTCCATGTCCATGACGACCAGCCGGGTGACGCTCTCGCCGGCTCCGTTGGCGGCGAACAGCCCCCGCTCCGCGCTCCGTGAGTACCAGCTGGTGAGGACGAGATTGCGCTCGGCCGCCGGCAGGCCGGCGATCTGGTAGTGCTCGGTGGTGGCCGACCCGCCGACGCCCTGCGGCTTGTAGGCACCGCCCAGCAGGCCGCTCATGCACAGGTGGCTGGCCGACGACCAGTCGATGCGCCGGTCCTTGCCGGAGGCGCTCCAGCTCCGCTCACACGCCTTGGTGGGCTCGGGGAGTCGGCGGCCGTCGTCGATGAGTTCGTCCCAGCCGACCCGCTTGGCGTCGTTGGCGCGCAGGTAGCGGTCTGCGATCCGGAGCTGCGACTCGGGCGAGGAGACCACGTCCACCGGTGGTGGCGAAGGTTCGGCGTGCGCGACGGTTCCGCCACCGACCAACAGGCCGGCGACCAGCGCCAATGCCGCCCCCCAGCGGCGATGGTGCCTCATCGTCACGTACCACCCTTCCCCGGCTCTGCCGTTTCGTGCGCGCTTCGCTGACCTGGCCATCGGGGGAAGTGGATTGCAGGTGTTGGTCTATGGTGACTTGCCCGCGGCGCGCCCGCAAGAAATTCGCCAGATTGCTGCATTGATCATGAGATTCAGGGGCGATCTCCGCCCGAGTGTTGGGTTGGGGCATGGTTTCGGGCGGCGAAGTGGTCCCAGCCCAACAGTTGCTGTGGCCCGGTGGAGGAACCGGAGCGTGATCCACAGGCGGCCCGCAGCAGCGGCGCAGCTGAGCCTTCTTGCGCAGACTTCGGATGTGACGACACCGGTGTTGGGCAAGCAGCGGCTGGCCGGCTGGACCCGCTTGTCGCGGGGCTTGTACGTGCCGACGGCGACGCGGACCAGCAGCCGGGATCTGGCGGCCTGGAGTCTGCTCCTTCCAGCGAGCGCGGCGTTCACCCACCTCACGGCGGCGAGGCAGTTCGGTGGCTGCCGAACAGGTGCCACAGCCGATCTTCGTCGCGGCTCGAGAGGATGCGACCATTCCCGTACGACCCGATCTGTTGATCAGCCGCCACCCCCGGCCGCTGCCCGGTCACCGTGGTCGACGGCCTTCGGCTCGCCACACCGGCGGAGACGCTTCTGGCGGCGGCCCGGCAACGGCGCCGCGGCGTCCGGATGCTGCGAACCGTCATCCCGCTGCTGGATCCGCGCAGCGAATCGGCCTGGGAGTCGGTGATGCGGGTCTTGCACCCCGGCGGCCGACATCGACGTCGAGCCGCAGCACGAGATCTTCGACCAGTGGGGTGAGTTCATCGCCCGGGCCGACCTGTGGATCAGGGGAACCCGCCGGATACACGAATACGACGGCGGTGGGCATCGCGAGGTCGAGGTCCACGTCTCCGACCTCGACCGGCACCGCCGCCTGGTCGAGAACGACTGGCAACGATGCGGCTTCACCGCACGGACCGTGCTCCGGCACGGCGGCTCGACTATCGCCTCGCCCGACCGCCAGCTGGCTCGCCCGTGGGACCCGACCCGCCTGCAACGCTGGACACCCTGGTCGCCGAATCCCTGTTCGGGCCCCGCGGTCGCGCCCAGCTCCGCCGGACCTGGCGGCGGGCCCTCTCCGAGCACTAAGTGTTGGGCCGGGACACGTGTTCGGGCCGCAATCCTGTCCCGGGTCAACAGTTACTTCGGGTAGGCGCCGTGGAGGAGCTCCCGGATCTGCGGAAGCTGGGTCGGGTCGATCTGGTGGCCGCCGGCGTGCGGCAGCTGCGTGACGTCGGCGCCGCGCTCACGCAGCTGCGCCGACAACCGCTCGGTCGTCGACCTGGCGATCATCGGGTCTCGTTCGCCGTTGGCGATGATCACGACCTTGCCGCGCAGGTCGGCCTCGGGCGGGTCGGCGTAGGGAACCATGGCGGCGAACAGCACCGCGCCGGCCAGCAAACCGGGCCGCCCGAGGAGCAGGGCCGAGGCCATGTTGGCGCCGTTCGAGAACCCGACCGCAACCAAGGATCCCGGTTCCAGCCCGTAGCGATCCCCGGCCGTGACGACGAACTGGGCCAACTCGTCGGCCCGGACCCGGAGATCCACCTCGTCGAAGACCCCCTCGCGGATGCGGCGGAAGAACCGCGGCATCCCGTTCTCGAGCACGCTCCCCCGCACCGACAGCGCGGCGGCGCCGGGGGACAGCGCATCCCGCAGCGGCAGCAGGTCGCGCTCGTCGCCGCCCGTGCCGTGCAACAGAAGCAGCGGCGGCCCGGCCGGTGCGTCTTCCCCGGGCAGGAACACGTGCGGTCGGCCCAGCTCAGGCTCTTCCCTCACGGCACGTCTACGTCGAGCCTCAGTGGCGGCAGGGCGGCGGCGATCTGATCACGGTTCGGCTCCAGCCACGGGGGGAGCTTCAAGGCGCGGCCGAGTTCCAGGAGCGGCTCGTCCACGTCGAACCCGGGCGCGTCGGTCGCGATCTCGAACAGCACGCCGCCGGGCTCGCGGAAGTAGATCGACTTGAAGTACTGCCGGTCCAAGATCTCGGTCACCGACACCCCGCGGGTCACCAGCTCCTCCCGCCAGGCGGCCATCGTCGGCAGATCCGGCGCGCGGAAGGCCACGTGGTGGACGGTGCCGCCGGCCTGCAGACCGCGATCGCGGACCCCGGCGACGACGTCCACGAGCCCACCGGAGCCACCGCCGGCCATGCCGAAGCGGGCCCGATCGCCGTCCTCGCCGGCCACGGTCATGCCCAGCAGATCGGTCAGCATGCCGGCCGACGGATCGAGTTGCCGCTCCGACAACGTGATGGCGTGCAGGCCGCGCACCGCATGCTCGGCGGGGATGTCGGCGACGCCGTCCCAGCCGGAGCGATGATCACCGTCGGCGGCGACGAGGTCGATGACGATGCCGTCCGGGTCCCGGAAGCTGAGCACCTCGTCCTCCTCGCGACTGCGGGGCTCGCCCACATCGATCCGGGCGTCCTTGAGGCGTTCGTGCCACCAGCCCAGCGACGAGCCCGGCACGCTGAACGCCGTCGCCGTCGTCATTCCGGCGCCCTGTCGCCCCGGCGAGACACCGGGCCACGGAAAGAACGTCAACAGGCTGGAGGGGCTGCCCTGTTCGTCGCCGTAGTACAGGTGATAGGTCTCCGGTGCGTCGAAGTTCACCGTCTGCTTGACCAACCGCAGGCCGAGTGCACGGGTGTAGAAATCCACGTTGGCCTGCGGGTCGGTCGCGATCGCCGTCACATGGTGCAACCCGTGGGGACTGACCTCGGTCATCTCCGGCTCCTCTGCTCGGTCCGCTCCTGGCCCTCACAGCTTAGGGTTCGTACGGCAGGTCGACCCGGGTCAGTCGAGGAGGGAACGTGCGGTCGTTCGTGCGCCAGACGCCGACGCAACGCATCGTGTTCGGGACCGGGACCTTTTCGCTCCTGAGCGACGAGGTCGACCGCTTGCCGGCTTCGCGAGTCGTCGTGCTGAGCACGCGGGGTCAGGTGCGCCTGGCCGGACGCGCCGCCGACCTGCTCGGTGCGCGCGCGGTGGGCCGCTTTCCGGGAGCCGTGCCGCACACACCGGTCGAGGTCACCGAGCAGGCGGTTGATCAGGTCCGAGTCCGTCGGGCCGACGCAGTCGTCTCCGTCGGCGGCGGCTCGACCACCGGACTCGGCAAGGCCGTCGCCTCGCGCCTCGGCCTCGCGCACCTGGTGGTGCCGACCACGTACGCCGGCTCCGAGCTCACCCCCGTCCTCGGCGAGACGGCCGGCGGTGAGAAGACCACCAGCACCGGTCCCGAAATCCTGCCGGACGCCGTCCTGTACGACGTGGAGCTCACCACCGCCCTGCCGTGGTCGATCACTCTCACCAGCGCCGTGAACGCCATGGCCCACGCCGTCGAGGCCCGCTACTCTCCGGACGCGACCGGCGAGACGAACCAGAGTGCCGACGAAGCGATCCGGGTGCTCGCCGGAGGCCTGCGAGCCCAACGTCGCGACCTGGGCCGGCTGGAGGCCCGGTCGGATCTGCTGTACGGCGCGTTTCTGGGCGGCACGTGTCTCGGCGCGGTCGGCATGGGCCTGCACCACAAGCTCTGCCACGTCCTCGGGGGCACCTTCGATCTGCCGCACGCCGCTACCCACACCGTCGTGCTGCCGTACGCGATGGCCTACAACGAGGAGGCCGCACCCACGGCGATGCGGGCGATCGCCGCGGCGCTGTCCGCCGATCACGCGCCGACGGCGGTGCAGTCCCTGGTTCGTGATCTCGGCGGACCGACTACGCTCCGAGCCCTCGGGTTGACCGAGGACGACATCCCCCGGGCCGCGAAGCTCGCCGTCCGCCAGCGCTACCCGAACCCGCGCCCAGTCACCGAGGCCGGAGTCGCCGAGCTGCTGCAGCGCGCCCTCGACGGACTGCCTGCGGCGACAGGTGCGAATGTGTCGCTCCGCGGCCCTTCAAGCAGCGGAAACGCACCACTGGGCCGCGCCTGATCAGTCGACTCCGAGCACCATTCGGAGAGACCATGTATCTGGTCGGTCGATCGCGCGATCTTTAGTGCGATCGGACGATCTGCGGGAGGCGGCATGAGCCACGACGTCGCGGTGTTCTTCGACATCGGAGACACCCTGGCCAGTCCGGTGATCATCGACGGCCGGCTCGTGCGCCTCGACGTCTACCCGTTCGTGTCCGACGTCCTCGTCCGGCTGCGGACGTTGGGCGAGGACGACGGATCGGTGGCCGTCGGCGTGATCTCCAACACCGGCAACGCGTCGGCGGAGATGATGAACGAACTCCTGGAGACGTCCGGTCTGGCGTTCCTGGTCGACCCGCCGCTCTGTCTCTACAGCTCGGTCGAGGGACTGGACAAGTCCCAACCGGCTCTCTTCGATCGTGCCGCGACGCGTGCCGGGCTGCCCGCTGGACAGTGCGTGTACGTCGGAGAGGACGCCGCCGAACGGGCCGTGGCCGCATCCGTCGGGTTCCGCGTCTCGCCTCAACCTCTGCACGCGCTTCATCTTCTCGACCAGATCACGCCACCTCCGCGACCCGTCCTCATCCGCCGCCAGTCATGACCAGGAGCTAGGAATGCCCAACGAGCGCGACGCCACCAACGGCCTCAACACCTTCTCTCTGCACGCCTTCGAGAGCTCCTCGGCCGAAGTGCTGGACCAGTTGCGGCAGGAGCGCCGCCGGTATCCCGGCTTCGCCCTCGAGCAGGTGGCGCCGCAGGACGAACTGGACCCGGAGACGACGGCCCGTCGCTACCTCGGCCAGGCGCTGGCGAGCGCCGCGGTGCCGTCGCTGACTGCGCCGGAGGCGGTCGGCACGACCAGCAAGTTCAAGACCATCGGCACCGAAACCGTCCCACTGACCGGAACCAAGACCGTGAAGTTCCGGCAGACCCTGCACGAGATTCCGGTCTACGGCTCGCTGGTGACCGTCGAGCTCGACGAGACCAACAACCTCGTCGGCATCGACTCCGCCCTGGGCGAGCCCGAGGGCGTCGACCCTGTTGCCGACGTCTCCCCCGCCCGGGCACTGGAGCAGGCGCGCAAGGCCCGGGACGGCTACACCGCCACCCTCGAGGGTGTGGTCCCCCGCCTCCACTACTACTTCGACCGGGACTCCTCGACGTGGCGACTGGTCTACATCCTCGAGGACGTGCCGGTCGTCCAGTCCGGGGCGAAGGCGACCGATCTCGAACCACCACGCTTCGTCGACTACGTCGTCGACGCCCACGCCGGAGACGTCGTCGCGGTCCTGCCCCGAACGCCGAGCATGGCCGACGAGGCCGTCGAGGAGGAGCAGACGGCCGTCGATTCGTTCGGCGACAAGCGGACCTTCGTCGCTCTCGTCGAGGACGGCCATCTCGTCCTGAACGACCCGACCCACAACGTGCATACCTACGACTTCGGCTTCGCCGACCCCGTCGTCCAGGGACGCCGGCTGCCCGGAGCGAAGATCGTCAACCCGCCGGCCTGGACGCCCGCCGCCGTCAGCTCGCACGCGAACGCGGTGGCCGTGGCGGACTTCCTGCGTACGGTGCTGCTGCGCAACAACATCGACGACCGCGGCGGTCCGATCATCTCCACGATCAACTGCGTGGTCCAAGAGGCCAGCCCGGGCCAGAACCAGTGGCGCAACGCCTTCTGGAACAGCCAGCAGATGGTGTACGGGCAGGTGCTGCGCGACGGCGAGTTGCTGTCGCTGTCGGCCAACATCGACGTCGTCGCCCACGAGATCTTCCACGGGGTGACCGATCACACCTGCCGACTGGAGTACGCGTTCCAGCCGGGCGCTCTCAACGAGTCGTACTCCGACATCTTCGGGACGATCATCGCCAACCTGCGCAACGACGATCCTCGGACCTGGGACTGGCTGCTCGGCGAGCGGCTGCTGCCCGGCGACAAGCCGTTCCGCGATCTCTCGGATCCTCCTCGGTTCAACCAGCCGGACCACATGGACGACTTCAAGGTGCTCCCCGACACCCAGGAGGGCGACTGGGGCGGCGTCCACATCAACAGCGGCATCCACAACAAGGCCGCCTTCAACCTCCTCACCGCCGAGAACGGCGACGGCGAGCTGGCCGTGACCCCCACCGAGGTGGCCGCCGTGTTCTACCTGGCGTTGACCCAGCGGCTGTCCCGCACGTCGCAGTTCCCCGACAGCCGCCGAGCGGTGATCACCAGTGCCCGTACGCTCTTCCGGAAGCTGACCGCGGAGAAGCAGCGACAGAAGATCACGGCGATCGAGGCCGCGTTCGACGCGGTCGGAATCGCCTGAGGTTCACCGATCCATGACCCTCGAGCGGCTCGGCGATCAGGCCGCGACGGCGATCTCGGCAGGCGCGTCGTTCATCAGCGTCTGCACGGCGAGGCTTTTGCCCAGCCGCTTGAGGAGTCGGGCGCGGGTCGGACCGATGCTGCCGACCGGCATGCCCAGGCGAGCGCTGATCTCCCGGTACGGAACGGCAGGCTCGGCGATCACCAACAGCAACAACTGCTGCTGGTCGGCGGTCAACTCGGTGAGGCCGCGGCGCACCGCCTTGCGGAGCTCGGCCCGGAGCAGGTCGTCGTCGACACCGCGGTGCTCCGACGCCGCCCCCCACACCACGGTGCTTCCGGCCGAATCCAGGCCGGGACCGTCGATCGGATCGATGCTGATCGACCGCTTGAGCTTTCGCAGGACCTGGCAGCACCGGTGCGCCGTGGTCGTCGCGATCCAGCCCGCCACGGCGCGCGGCTCCCGCAGCCGACTCGCCTGCGCGACCAGTTGCATCCACACGTGCTGGCTGACGTCCTCGCCGTCCCACGACGACAGCCGGTGACGACGGATGATCTTGTCGACCAGCGGCTGATAGCGCGAGACGAGCCGCTGCCAGGAATCCTCGTCCCCGCGTTGCGCGGCGGCGAGCAGTTCGACGTCGAGGTCTTGTGGTGCTGACACGACCTGGCCCCCTTCAGTGTGCCGCTCCGAGGTGAAGCTGCTCACCGAAAGCTAGGGCCGGGCGTGCGGGAGCAGATCAGAGGAATCCCTGGTTTGCGACCCTAGGGTTGTTCGGCACCCCAGGGTGCGTGGCCTCACGAACCCTCGGCACCGGCCGTCTCGTGACGGGCCACCAGGGCGGACAGCCGGGTCCGACGGTTCACGCCCAGCTTCTGGAAGACGTGGCTCAGGTGGAACTCGACGGTCTTCACGCTGAGGAAGAGGTGCCCGGCCACCTCCTTGTTGGACATGCCGCGCGCCACCGCCAAGGCCACCTGGAGCTCCTGAGGGGTGAGCTCGCTGAGTCCGTTGCTGGCCCGCCGGATCCGCACGCCGGTCGCCTCCAGCTGGTCGCGAGCCCGATCGGCCCACTCGACGGCGCCCAGCCGCTCGAACGTCGCCAGTGCCGCGCCGAGCAGCGGCCGGGCCTGGCCCGCCTGGTGGTGGCGACGGAGGTGGCCGCCGAACAGCAACTCCGTCCGGGCCTGCTCGAACGGCATGTCGCCGAGTGCGTGCAGGCGCAGAGCCTCGGTCAGGTGGCCCTCGAAGGCGGCCGGCTCGAGCAGGGCCCGGCAGCGCGCGGCGACGGCGGCCGTGGTCGGCATCGACGGCCCGGCGGCCGCCGCCTCCAGCTTGGCCAGCTCGCTGCCGGGCGGCGTCGTGCATCCCCTCGGCCACGTAGCACTCGATGAGGTCGCTGGACCACCACATCACCGGGCAGCGCGCGAAGCCGTTCTCGTCGGCGAAGGCGGCCACCCACTCGAAGTGGGCGATGGCGGCGGCGGGGTTCTCCGACGTCAGCTCGGAGACACCGCGAGCGATGTGCCCGAGCGCGACGTAGGTGCCGGCACCCGCTCCGCCGGCGGCGGCGATCGCCTCGTGCGCATGCGTCCGGCACTCCTCGTGGTGGCCGGTGAGCGCCTCGATCCGGGCGAGGGTGGCCAGGCTGCTCGGGCGCTCGCTCACCCATCCGGTCTCGTCGGCGAGTCGCAGCGCCTCGTGGACCGTGGCCAGCGCCGTGGCCCACCGGCCCTGCCAGAACTCCACCCGGGCCAGGCTGCCGAGCCGGAACGGGAGCACCCCGGTGGCGCTGCGTTCCCGCGCGCCTTGGATGGCGCGCTCGAGGAGCACCCGGGAGCGATCGGCCTCCTCGACCGCGAAGTGGGCGAGGCTCAGTTCCAGAGTGACCTGGTAGACGAAGTCGATCCCGAGCGGATCCACGGTGTCGATCTCGGCCGTACGGGGTTCGAGCAGCGCTCGGGCGGCCGCGGGATCGCCGGAGAGGCCTTCGACCAGGGCACCGACCGCGACCACCTGGAGCGGCGGTGGGCCGTCCAGATCGGCGACCAGGGCCATGGCGCGCTTGGCCGCCGAGCGGGCGGTCTCCAGGTCGCCGATGACGCTGCTGGCCAGGGCGGCGTCGCTCAGGATGTCCGCCGCCTGGCGTGGACTGCCCTCCGCCGCCGAGGACCCGAGTTCGAGCAGCCCCGCACGACCCTGCACCATCGCCCCGCGGTAGACCTCGAGGCGCGACAGTGCGTACGCGATCGCAATCGTCAATCCCGGGTCGTCACCTCGCGAGGCCGCATCGCCCAAGAGGCCACGTGACTCGTCGATGGCGCCGGCCAGGCGCAGGGCGTTCGCCGCCAGCAACATCCGTCGCATGGCGATGTTGGGCGTGGGGGTGAGATCGGCACTGCGCTGGTAGAGCTTGCCCGCCACGGTGAAGTTGCCGGTCGCCAACTCGTGCTCGGCCACGGCCTGGAAGGTGGAGGCGAGTGACTCGTCGGCGGCGGTGCCGGCCGCGACCAGATGCCCGGCCCGGCGCTCGAGGGCCTGCGCGCTGGTGGCCGACTCGAGCATCCGGGCCGCCTGCAGATGGGCGCGACGCCGCGCGGCCGAGGACGAGACCCGGTAGGCCGCCGCACGGATCAGCGGATGACGAAACTCGGGCCGGCCGTGGCGGTAGACGATCAGCCCGGCCTCCTCGGCGGCGTCGAGGTCGTCCAGGCTCAGATCGGGCGTCGGCGCGAGCGGCAGATTCCGCGCCGTCTCCGGGCCGAGAATCGCCAGCATGAGCAGGGCTTGGCGAGTCTCGGGCGGCAGCGTGGTGATGTTGCCGCAGAAAGCGTCCTCCAACACCGAGCCGATGGGCAGCGGCTCGGCGCTCAGGGCCCACAGGGCGAGGTCGTCGGCCGGCATCGTCGTCGGCAGGGTCAGCAGGGCCAGCGGGTTGCCGCCGGACTCCTCCACCAGCCGGGACGTGGACGCCTCCGACATGGCCGGGACGCCGGACTCGGCGAGAAGCTGCCGAGCCTCGGACGCGTCGAGACCGTCGAGAGACAGATTGGGGAAGCGGCTGAGCTGCTGACCGGCCGGTTGGCGGGCCCGGACGGCGAAGATCAACACCGTGCCTCGTACATCAAGTCGGTTCGCGGTGAACAGCAACGCCTGAAACGAGGCGGGGTCGACCCACTGCGCGTCGTCGACGGTGACGAGCAGCGGCCCTTCGGCGGCGATGGACCCGAGGAGATTCAGGGTGGCCGAGGCCACCGTGAACCGGTCGGCCGGCGCGGACGGACCGATGGCGAAGACACTCGCCAACGCGTCGGCCTGACGCTCGGGAATGGCTGTGAGGTGGTCGTAGTGGCCGCGGAAGACGTCGGCCAGATTGCCGTACGCGATGTCACTCTCGCCCTCGATACCCGTGGTCGACAGCGTCGTACCGTGGGCGGCGGCGCGCGCCTCGGCGAGCATGGTGCTCTTGCCGATGCCGGGATCCCCCTCGATGACGAGGACGCTGCTCGCACCGGCGCCGGCGCCGTCGACGCATGATCTCACCCGCGCCAGTTCGCGCCCCCGGCCGACAAGCACGGGTTCATGCTAGTGCCGCATCCTTTCCCTAGACGTCGACGCCGCGAGCCGACAGCCGAGTCCGTAGTTGATGCGCAGCCGCTCGCAAATCGTCCAGGGTGACGGCCGCCTCAGTAGGCTCCCCGGCCCGCTCCAAGAGGTCGATGATGCGCATCCCGCATCGGTACAGCTCGGGAAGAAGCTGGTCGATGTCGGCGGTGACCACCGGGGTCTGCTCGCCGAAGATCCGGATCTGGGTGGCGAGGGGGATCATGACGGTGTGCCGGGTGGCCTGGGTCGCGCGGTACAGGTAGCAGCCGTACGGGTCGGCCAACACGGCCTGCGGACCCGCGAAGCACAGGTCGTTCGCGACCGCGGTGAGGTCGTCGGCCACCTCCAGTGGTGGGTCGGCGTCGATGATCACCGCGCCGTCGATCTCCTCGGCCATGGCCTCGCGTTGGGCCGCTGTGAGGCTGCCCAGGTCGGGGTCCTCGAGTCGGGTCAGAGTGCCGTCCAGCACCAGGTCGACCCGGAAGTGTACGAGGCTCATGAACGACTCCTACTTGAAGATCGCGTCCAAGGCAAGCAGCTCGGGCTGGCTGATGTGCTCCCCTGAGGTCGGGAAGAACTGACCGATCCGGCCACCCCCGGCGGTCTGCGATCCGACCTGCGCGGGACCCAGACGGGTCGGCGCGACCAGCGGACCTCCCGTCCCCCCGACCTTTGGGGCGGGCAGTCGGGGGCCGCCGACCGGGTTCAGGTGCCGCAAAGCGTCGCCCAGGCAGTCCATGATCGCCGCGGGTGAAGTGCGATGCGGCCACATCGTCGTCCCCAGAGTCTTGGTCAGGCGGTTTCCGATGTTGAAGAACTCCCAGGTGTGGTCCATGAAGTGGGTGGTGTTGGCCCCGCCCGTGAAGCCGAATGTCGCGACTTCCGGCGGTGGCGCCGGTGTGGGTCCGGGGTTGACCCGCCCGGACAGCCGCGTCACCCACTCCACGTAGTCAGCGAACTTGCCGGTCCTGCCCGCCTCGTCGATCAGCAACTGGGCTCGGGCGGACTGGTTCGGACCCTTGAGCAGGCCGATGCCGACCAGCAACTTCTCCAGATTGGCCGCCTGGCCGGCGCCGCCGATCTTGGTCAGATAGTCCAGCAGCTGGGCTGCGTTGTCGGTGATCAGCAGCAGATCCTCGAGTCGCTTGCCGGTGTCGCACACCTTGATCAGATCGATCAGATCGGCGGTGCTGAGGACCTTCGGGTTGCTGACCAGCCGCAGCAGCATCGGCGCGTCGATGATCTTCGGTTCGGCCAGCAGCTTCTCCAGATCGGCGATCGTGGTGATCTTGGCCTCGCTGAGCAGCTGGCGCAGAACCTCGGCGTCGGTCACCTTGGTGTTGCCGAGCAACCGCTCCAGGGTGACGAGGTCGGTGATCTTGGGCAGCCTGAGCAGTGACTCGAGGGTCGCGACGTCGGTGATCTTGGCGTTGCGGAGCACGGCTTCCAGAGCAACAACGTCGGCGATCTTGGCGTCCCGGAGCAGCCGTTCGATGGTGACCAGATCGGCCACCTTGGCGCTGTCGATGAGCTTCTCCAGCGCGCCGAGGTCGGTCATCTTGGCGTTCCGTAGCAGCTGCTCGAACACCGCAAGGCTAGTGGTCACCTTGGCCTTGCTCACCAGCCGCAGGAGCACCGCGGAGTTCTTGACCAGGTCCAGCAGCCGGATCAGCTGGTCGGCGTCGGACACCTTGTCCACGAGGGCGATCAGCTGGTCGGCGTCGGCCACCTTGTCCAGCAGTATGATCAGCTTCTCGGCGTCACTGACCTTGCCGATCAGGATGAACAGCTTGTCCAGGTCGGCGACGCGCTTGATCAGCCGGGCGGCCATGCGGACCCCGCCGACCGCGGCCACGAACCGGCGCAACTTGGCCAGCTGAACGAACACGCCGAGCCGCTTGAGGATGCCGGTGCCGGCGAAGGCCAAGATCAGCTCCAGGAGCGCCTTGCCGAACAGCCGTCCGCGTTCGCGCCAGCTCAGGTTGGGCGTCGTGAACAGTTGGTAGAGGGCGATCGCGGCAGCGATCACGCCGACCACGACGCCGATGACCAGCAGCACCTTGCCGACGAATGCGAGCACCGTGCCGATCGCGGCCAGCACGGCAGCACCCTTGATCACCAGGATGATGACGGCGACGACGATGACGAAAACGATCACCCCCACGACAATCCAGAACAGGGGGGTCCTGATCGCTTTCCAGATGTCGGTGAGCAGCTCCCAGGCGCTGTCCCCCATCCCCTTGAGGAAGTCCCACAGGCCTTCCCAGAAGCCCTGGCTCTGCACCTCCATGGCGGCTTGGTCGATCGAGGCCCCGAACACCTGCAGCGATCGGTCCTCGTTCCGGAGGGCCTCATCGACGCTCCCGACCAGGTCGCCGCGGTGCTCTTCGAGCCGCTCGGCCCACTGGCTCTCGACGTCGGCGACGCCCTTGCCGAGCTCGCGGTCGACGCCGGGGGTGACGGCCTGCATGCTCTCGGCACCCTTCGTTCCGGCCTGCTCCAGGGCGGACAACACCTCGGTGACGGTTTGTCCCGCCGTGGTGCCGAAGCCAGTGGCCAGGTCCTTGGCCGCCGTACCGATCCCCATGGCCTGTTCGTCTGCCGCCACTCGCGCAGCCGACGTGGCCTGCTCGAGCCCGGACACCACCTCGCCGCTGAAGGAGCCCAGCTGATCGCTCTGCCCGGTCAGCGCGACATCGATCTCGGTACGGGCCTGGGCCAGGAACGGCGGGTACCAGGCCCCTTCCCGGGTCTGCTCGATCGCCCCGTCGAGGTCGGCGGCCAGCGCGCCGGTCTCCGCTGCCACCTTGGCGGCAGCCCGGGCGGCCGCGTCGTCGACGGTCAAGTCCATGGCCGTGCCGGCCTCGCCGACCTTGGCCTGGTTTTGGGCCTTGTGACTACGCAGCGTCTGGACCACTCCGGCCGCCCGCTCGTCGAGCTTGCTGCCGGCGTCGGCGGCCATCTTCCGCAACGACTCCTTGGTCTTGTCGCGACTGTCGAGGATCTGGCGGACCGCGTCGGCCTTCGGCTTGTCCATCTCCTTCGCGACGTCACCGGCCTCGCTGCGGAACTTTCCTCCCAGCTCGGCGGCCTTGCGGCGCACCTCACCAGCCACGTCGGCGCCGGTGCGGTTGAGGTCCGACACGAGCTTGGCCGATTTGGACCGGATCTCCTCGACGATGTCCGCGCCGTTCTCCCCGTGGCGGTGCTGGGCGATCTTTGCGGCACCGATCTCACCCGCCTGCTTCGCGCGGGCCTGGCTGCCGTCGGTGGCACGGGCGGCCTCGTCGACGCCGATCTGCTGGGCAGCCTGTTCCTTCGTCTCGGCCTTGGTGCCCAGCTCGGCCTTGCGGGCCGCTACGGCTTGGTCGAGGGCAGCCAGCTCTCCGGTTGCCGCGACATCGGCGGCGGCGAGCCGCTCGGCGAGCGCAGCGGAGACGCGTCCGCGCTCGGTGGTGGCGGCGGCGAGCACCGCGGCGATCGCGGCGTCATGGTCGGAGCCGACTCGGGCGGTCGCGGCCGTCACCGCTTGTCGGAACTCAGCCTTGCGCTGGGCGGCCGCCGCGGTGATTCCCTGCTGATGGCGTTCCCCGGCCAGCAGCAGCTCCGCTCGGCGGGTCGCCATCTCGGCGTTGAAGGCGTCCAGCGCCCCGGAGTCATCCGTGTCGGCTGCCGGGTTCCCCGGTGCGCCTCCTGGCGCCGGTGCGCCTCCCGTCGCCGGAGCCGCCGCTGTGCGCGGGCTGGCCTCAGCCGGTGGCGCTCCGGGATCCGCGGGCGGCGCTTCGGGTGCGGTGGCGACCTGGCTCGTCGGCGCCGTCGCCTCGGTGGGTACGGCCGCCGCCGATCCGCCCGCGTCGAGCCCGGGACTCGCCGTCCCCGGAGCAACGCTCGGAGCGGGCGTCATCATCTGGGCCACGGCAGCGTTGCCCGCAAGCCGCTGGAGGGCGATCAGGTTGCCGGCGAGGTGGCGGTGCCCCGGGGGCCGACCGGCTGCACCCTGCGGGCGGGGCGGAGCGGGGCGCTCGTTCTCGTGTCGAGGCGCGGCGCTGACGGCCGGCGCCTGCCGGTCGGCGCCTTCCTGGGTTTGCTCGACCGTCCGGGCACGCATCAGGAGATCAGGTTCGGCTCACCCGGCCGCATCACGGTCCGCGGGTCGTGGTCGGGGGTGTCGACCGGGGCACCACCCGACGACCAGTCGACGGGGACATGGTCCGATCGTGGTCGCCCGTCCAAACGCGGGGGAACGTCTCAACGGCCGCCGTCAAGGGCAGCATGTCGTTCCCGATAAGGCAGCGGCCGCGTTGGGCGTCCTCACCGCGACCAG
Organism: uncultured Actinomycetota bacterium; assembly: GCA_963789345.1. GTDB lineage: Bacteria > Actinomycetota > Actinomycetes > Propionibacteriales > Propionibacteriaceae > Microlunatus. The sequence goes on from CAWBKR010000014.1 coordinate 140,486, forward strand.
TTCCTTCTCAGCCCGCTACCTGCCTCCACGTACCGAAGGCGTTCTCGACACCCTTGAGGGCCGGCGAGAGCTCGGGGAAGTGGCGTACCGCCACGCTGGAGAACGTGTTGTCGGCGACCCAGTCGAGACCCTCCCGCGTGTAGACCTCGGGCTTGTAGGCGTCGGTGAAGAACCGATCACTTCGGAGACGCCGGGACGCCATGAGGACGAAGATGCGGAACGCGGTGTCGCTGAAGGCGAAGCCCTTCGGCAGGGGCTCGGCGTAACTGCCGATCATGAGATCGACCTTCTCGATGTCGCCCTCATAGACCTCCCGAAGCTCGGCCGCCCAGGCGGGATCGGTGGTGAGCTCCTCGAACGTCTTCGGCGCCCTCATGTGCAGCAGCCGGCGGAATTCGTTGTAGCCGGGCACGCCGCGTTCCCGGTTGCGCAGCACGTCGATGGCGCCGAGATCGATGACCTCACCGTCGGGCCGCGTGATGCGCTGGAGTGTCTGGGGGTAGTTGTGCAGGCACACCAGGCCGGCGGCCTCGCGGCCCAGGGAGTACAGCGTGTTCGCCATGCCGAACTGCTCCAGCCGTCGGCGGGTGTGCACCACGTTCAGGTCGGTCAGGCTGAGGCGGTCGAGGAAGGAGTTGTCGGCGACGCTGGAGAAGGTGTAGTCGTCGGGCAGCAGCGGGTGCATCCGGTACACCGCGGCGAACTCCTCGGTCAGTGAGTAGGGCACGCCGTGGTGCTCGGTGCGTGAACCGGGGATCCCGCCGATGAACTCGTTGCTGCTGACCCGGCCGATCCGGCGGTTGACCCGCTCGCCCACCAGTCCCCACCAGTTGATGTTCATCGCGCGCTGGGTGGTGGGGTGCGAGATCACCGCCGGCGTCCACTCGACGGTGTGGATCTTGGCCATCAGCGCCGCGTTGATCAAGCGCGCCGTGTCGAAGGTCTGGTCGTCACTCAGCTCCGGGTGGCGCTTGTGCAGCATGGCGACGATCGCGTTGTGTTCCCGCGTGAACAAGATGTGCAGGGCCGCCAGACCCAGCCACGCGTTCCCCGCGACGCCGGACAGGTCGAGTTTCTTCTCCAGTGCCTCGGGGATGAGTTGCTGTTCGTCGACGAGCATGGTGCCGTCCGGACCTCGCCGAGCCTCGATGCTCTCCCGGTCGGTGCCGTAGATCTGCGAGCCGTCCCACCAGTGGCTGTCGTCGGTCACGTAGGTCGGGGCCGACGAACGGGAAGGGGTGTAGTCCGGATCGAGTCGGGTGCGCCGGATCTGCATGGGATCGGGCCGCCAGGAGTCCTTCGACGGTACGGGCAGCCGCCACGGGTCCTCGCTCAGGTTCTTGCCGTGACTGAACCAGTCGTGTACCTCGAACTGCAGCCACGCGGCGACCAGGGCGTTCGCGCCGGGGGCGATGATCAACTTTTCCCGCGTGAGCAACCGGGTACTGACCAACCGGGGACTGGGCTGCAGCAGTGCGGGCAGCGGCTGCGGAAAGGTTTTCGCCAGCGGGACGTTCCGCCCGAACCGGGCGCCGCGCGCACCCATACCGGGATCGTTCCGGTCGTTCCAGCTTCCGTCGTGACTGCGGGCCTTCTCCCATCGCGGATCCCAGGGCTCCGCGGCCGGCTTGGGTCCGGTGTCGAGCAGGTTCTTGGCTCGCAGTTGTGTACGGATGCCGACCAGCAACGGGATTCCGAGCAGCGGAGGGAACCGGTGCCAGCCGAATCGGCGGTCGATGAAGCCGGCCATATCGGCCCACACGCGGCTCAAGCTACGGGTCTTCATGTGCCGCACCCTTCCCACAACATTCGTGACCACACCTATCAGGGAGCCGCCGACCGCGACTCCGGATACCACCGTCCGTGATCATTTTCGGCGATGACTCTGACCGGAGGCGTATTCGGCGAAGCGGATGCGCCTCTTAGTGTCATACGTCGGACACGGGGACTTCCATGACCATCCAGGCACGAGTAGCGGCTACCGGGAACGGACACGCTCAACCCGAGAGACCCCCCGCGACGACTGACCGGCCTGAACTCAGCACGGCCGGCCCCGACGACGAGACGCCCAGCGTCGGCGGGCCGGTGGCCGCCGCCTGGCGCGAAGGCACTCTCACCCGCGCGCAGGAACTGGAAGCACTCTGCTCCTGGGTGATGGTCGACCACTCCAGCCGCGCCAGCTCCATCCTGGTGGAGAAGATCCACAATCATCTCAACGCCGCACGCGAGGCCGCCCACGTCGCGGCGCTGCGCCCGAAGCGGCGGCTGCATCTCCCGCGCTACGGATCCCTCCGCGAACGGGCCATGAGCAATCTCGACGCCGCCGAGGTGCAACTGCTCAACATCGCGCCCGCCGACTACGTCCTCGGGCAGATGTCCAGCGTTCTTCAACACGTCCGCCGCCACCTCCTCAAGGGTGACCCCCGGCGGGAGGAGCTGGAGCGCATCGCCGGTCGCCTCGGTCTGAGCGATCCGGATCACCCGCCGCTGCAGGCGGCGCCCGAGGTCCCGTACGAACAGAAGCGTCGAATCGTGGTCCAGGAGCGCGGTCAGATCGTCTCGGCCATGCGCGCCGCCAGCTCGGCCGCGTTGCGCGAGCAGGTCAGGGTCCGGAGTTTCCGGGACGTGCTGGTCGCGACCACCCTCGTGATGAGCTTGCTGGCGATCGCGATCGCCGTCACCGGGCTGCGTGATCCGACCCTGCTCCCGCTCTGCTTCGCGCCGGAGGAGGCCGCGTCGACGACCGTGGTGTGCCCGACGGGCCAGTCGGCCCCCTTCGAGACGGCACAGCCCGGAGGCACTTCGACCGGCGTTTACCGAGACATCGACGACGTGGTCAGGGAAACGGTGGGTCGGTGGGATCTCGTGATCGTCGAACTCATCGGGCTGGCCGCCGGTGCCATCGCCGCGGCGGCGGCGATCCGGAAGATCCGGGGTTCCTCGGAGCGTCACGGCGTTCCGCTCGCCCTGGCGGCGCTGAAACTGCCGACCGGGGCGCTGACGGCCTTCCTCGGCCTCATGCTCATGCGAGGTCAGTTCGTCCCCGGGCTCAGCGCCCTGGACACGCCCGCGCAGATCTTGGCCTGGGCTCTCGTCTTCGGGTACGCCCAGCAGCTGTTCACCCGGCTGGTCGACCAACAGGGCCAGACGGTCCTGAACAGCGTCCGTGGGGCGAGCAAGGCGCCCGCGGACGGCACTCCGGCCTGATCCCGAGACGCTGATCCGCGCGTCGACGGCCCAACGGAAAGGATCATGATCATGCCCATTGCCGAGCCGGGACTGGTTCCGGAGGGAGCTCCCCATGACGTGGCGGAGCAGATCGTCGCGGGCTACATGCGCGTGCCGGCCTTCGACCCGACGCTGAACCAGAGGGTCTCGGCGCGGAGCAAGGGTGACCCGAAGCATCGCCTGGTCGTCATCGGCGACTCGCTGTCCCATGGGTTCCAGAGCGGGGCCGTCTTCAACACCGACATCTCCTACCCCGCCATGATCGCCGACGAACTCGGCTGGGGCTCCAAGTTCCGGTACCCGCGCTACGGCGGGCTGGGCGGCCTGCCCTTCAACATCGAGTACCTGTGCCGCGACCTCGAGCAACGCGTCGGCCCGACCGTCAGTCCGTGGGAGGTGCCGCTCGCACTTTTCCGGGCCCGCCAGTATCTCGACGAGATCGAGGACTACTGGGAACGGGGACCCGGGAGCATCGTTCCGGAGTTCACCGACTACATGCACGTCCTCGCCGTCTACGGCTGGGATCTGGCCGATGCGCTTCGCAAGACCGCCAACACGTGCCGGAAGGTGCTCGGCAAGCCGAAGAGCAATTTCGTCGCCCAGTTGGTCGAGGACCACGCCGAACGGGCGGCCGCCCGGGTCTACCCCCAGATCGGCGTCGACCGCGACCTCACCTTCTTCGACACCGCCAAGGCGATGGGTGACGACCACGACCCGGGCGAGGCCCACGGCATCGAGACCCTCGTGATCTTCCTCGGCGCCAACAACGCGCTGCCGGCCATCACCAAGCTGAAGGTCCGGTGGAGCGGCGACGAGTACGCCGACCTCACCGCCAAGGTGAACTACACGGTGTGGGACCCCGCGCACTACCGGGCCGAACTCGACGAGGTCGTGGCCAAGGTGCGCGCCATCAAGGCGCGACACGTCATCTGGTGCACCGTGCCGCACGTCACGATCGCGCCGCTCACCCGTGGGATCGGCACCAAGGTCCGCCCGGGCTCCCGGTACTTCCCGTACTACACGCGACCCTGGATCGCACAGCGCGACTTCGACCCGCACCAGGACCGGCACATCACCGACGCGGACGCACGCGCCGTCGACTGCGCGATCGATCTGTACAACAAAGCCCTCGAAGATCATGTGCTCGCCGCCCGTGAGGCCAAGCTGGACTGGCTGTTGCTCGACACGGCCGGAATGCTCGACCGGCTCGCCTCCCGGCGCTACATCGAGGACGTCAACGCCCGCCCCGAGTGGTGGACCCCGTACCCGCTTCCCGGACCGGTGGCCGCGCTGACGCCGGCGGTCGACTCCCGGTTCACCGCGGGCGACGGCGAGGGCGGCCGCGCCCAGGGCGGCCTCTTCTCGCTGGACGGGGTGCACCCGACGACGGTGGGCTACGGCCTGATCGCGCAGGAGATGATCAACATCATGCGGACCGCAGGGGTGGTCTTCCGGAACCGCGATCGATCGGAGCGGTCCGATCCGGTCACCATCGACTTCAACCGGCTGATCGAGCGTGATTCTCTGCTGCTGCATCCGCCGCAGAACGTTTCACCGACGTTGGAGCTGATCGGCTGGGCCGACGAGCGTCTCGACCTGGTCAAGCGCGCGCTGCACTCGATCAGGACTTCCGGTCTTGACCGGCAGGCTCAATAACTGTGGGGATAGACCATCGCTGAATCGATTCACCGATGGCTCAAGGCAACCGTTACCGCCGCACCGTCAGCTTGTCGGGGTCGAAGCTCAGCACGGTCAGCGACATCGGCTGGATGCGTGCGTCCTCCGTCGTCACCTGCACCTGGTTCGGGGGCGCGAGCTCCCACCGGCCCGGTACCTCGTTGGATCCGTCGGTGGCGGCGATGCCGATGTAGGTGGCCCGGCCGTCGGCGGAGAAGTCGAAGCCGGTTCGACCCCGAGCCGGCGGGAAGTCGTAGCTGTCCGGGCGGTACACCGCCACGTCGGCGGTGTCCTCCTCGTGCGAATGCATCCAGCGGCCGGTCAGGCGTGAGCGGAGATCATCCATCCGACCACTCTCCCCGGCAGGCGAGCGAGGTCAAGACCGGGGAGCGCGCTTGGCCGCTTTCTTGGCCGTCTTCTTGGCGGTCTTCTTGGCTGTCTTCTTGGCGGCCTTCTTCGCCGTCTTCTTCGCTGCGGTCGCCGGCACCTCCGTGCCGATCGTCGACCGCGGTCCGTCCAGCGTGGCCTCCATCCGGGTCACCTGACCGGCGGTGAACATGAACATGGCGATGTCGTCGGTGTAGTCCATGTAGTTCATGAACATGTCGCCGTCCGGCCCGTTGTCGCAGGTGACGCTGGGGTAGCTGGGGACGCCGGTGTTGGGACCCCCCGAGTTCGGGGTGTCGGCGACCTCGTCGGTGCCGCCGCAGCCGGATCCGTCGTCACCCCAGATGTGGAACAGGTTCAGCCAGTGGCCGATCTCGTGGGTCGTCGTCCGGCCGAGGTCGAACGGAGCGACGACGGTGCCGGTGGTGCCGAATGCGCTGTGCAGGATGACCACGCCGTCGGTTTCGGGCGGTCCGCCGGGGAACTGTGCGTAGCCGAGCAGGCGAGCGCCGAGTTGGCAGACCCAGACGTTGAGGTACTTCTCCGACGGCCAGGCGTCCGATCCGCCCGACGACGAGAACTTGACGGGATTGCCGTTCATCGCGAACTCGGTCTCGTCGGTCTCGACACGAAGCACGCCGGTTGTCGGGTTCCCGTCGGGATCGGTGGTGGCCAGGGCGAAGACGATGCGAGTGTCACCGATGATCGGCTTCCAGACGTCCGGCACCTGATCGATGTCGGAGTTGGTGCTGCGGAAGTCGGCGTTCAGGACGTCGAGCTGGCTCTGGATCTGCTCGTCGGAGACGTTCTGGCTCTCGGTGTTCCACACCACGTGGACGACCACCGGGATCTCGGTGATCCCCGGCCGGGCTTCGGCTCCGCTTGCCGCGAAGCTACGGGCTGCCGTCTCGATCGAGGCCCGAGCCGAGACGTACGCGGGATCTTCGTTGAGCAGCCGGCGGTGCTCCACGAGGGCGCCGCAGTTGCGGCGGGCCGGTGCATCGGACTGTGCAGGACTCGACATCATTCCTCCTAAGGTGGCCGTTCCTCATCCACCAATATGAGGCCGGATCACCCCCTTTGGATACAGCTTCGATAGAGCCCACCTTCTCCGAGACCCACCCCCCAATCCGCCGACCCGTCACATCTTCGGCGCTTTGGACGGCGTGTCGCCGCACAAGTGACGACTCGCCCGGCCGAAGAGCCGTTCCGCCATCGGCATAGACCCCAACGCTGTCGACACAACCCATCGCCGCCGACCCGTCAGATCTGCCGCGACACGCCGCCCAAAGCGCCGAAGATGTGACGGGTCGGCGGTTGTTGGTGGCGGACATAGGGTGCAGCCATGATCGTGGCCAATCGGTTGGCTCCGCTCCCGGGCATCACGGCGCCGCTGCGGAAGAAGGCCAAGCCGCTCGGTGCCGTCCAGGCGATCCGCATCGCGAGTCACACGACGTGGCGGCAGCCGCAGTTCTACGTCCTCACCGTGATCGTGATGCAGATCGTCCTGCTGTTCCTCGCCGCGCCGTTGCTGCGGATGCTCTACTACCTCGTCCTGGTCGAGACCGGGCTGGGCAGCGTGGCGTACGACCAGATCGCCCTCGTGTTGCAGCACCCGCTGGCCGACCTCACCCTGCTGGTCCTCGCCTGCGTCGCCGTGCTGGCCGTGTTCTGCGAGTTCACGATCCTGTTCATCCTGGCCGCCCATCATCAGGCCGGCGATTCGACGTCGTTCCGGCTGGTGCTGCGGCAGGTCTGGTGGACGGTGCGCAAGCTGTTCTCACCGCAGGGCGTGCTGGTCGTGGTCTACCTGCTCCTGTTGTTGCCGCTGGCGCACTTCGGTCTGTCCTCGACGCTCACCAAGCAGATCGGCGTGCCGCCGTTCATCTCCGAGGAACTGTTCAAGAGTGCGACGACCAGTTGGCTGTACGTCGGGTTCCTGCTGGTGCTGGCGTACGTGAATCTGCGGCTGATCTTGACGCTGCCCCTGCATGGCCACCACATCCGCCACGGTGTGGCAGGCCTTTGTCACGAGCTGGCGCCTCACCCGCTGGAAGAGCTTCCACATCGTCGCCATGGTGATCTTGCTGTTCCTGATGGTGCTGGTGCCCATCGCGTTGTTGTTCCTCGTGACCCTGATTCCGACGGTGGTCACCGATCTCACCCGCCCGGACCTCTCGGCGGCGTCCGCGGCGGTGGGGTTGGCCGCGTGGCAGATCGGCGTCTTCCTGATCACCGCACAGCGCACGATCTTGATCATGCAGGGACTGGTCGCCCTGATGCACGACTGGCTCACCCACCTGCCCGAGGAGCACCGCCACGACGTGCACGAGATCACCTACTCCGTGGACTCGTCGGTGACCGCCGCGCGCCGGCGCAAACTCTGGCTCGTCACGGCCGGGGTCACCGTGCTGGCCTTCGGCGGTGCCTCGGTGATCAACTACGGGACGATGACCCGGCTGGCGGCCGCGGACGAGACGTCGGTGCTGGCGCACCGCGGCTTCGTCGAGGGCGGGGTGGAGAACACGCTGCCGGCTCTGATCGCGGCCGACAAGGCCGGCGCGGACGTCGTCGAGTTCGACATCCTCCAGACCAAGGACCTGAAGTTCGTGGTCATCCACGACGCGAACCTGCAGCGGCTGGCCGGCATCAACGCCGACGTCAAGGACCTCACCCAGGCCGAGCTGATGGACATCACGGTGCGGGCCGGCGGCATGGAGGCGAAGATCCCCAGCCTGGAGCAGTGGATCACGGCCTCGATCGCCCTCGGACTCCCCCAGTTGCTCGAGGTCAAGCTGCACGGTAGCGAGAGCCCGGATCTGCTGCCGCGTCTGCTGGCGGTGCTGGACCGGCACAAGGTGACGCAGTTCTACACCTACCACTCGATCAGCCGGCAGGTCGTCGAGGACCTGAAGCGGCTGCGACCCGAGCTGGTGGTCGGCTTCATCATCCCGATCAACTTCGGCGGTGTCCCGAAGGTGCACGCCGACTTCCTCGTGGTGGAACAGAAATCGCTGAGTGACGACTTCCGCACCGACGCCTGGGGCAAGGGTTACAAGGTCACCGTCTGGACCGTGAACGACGAGCAGACGATGCGCAACTACATCAACGACAACGTCGACGGGGTGATCACCGATCGCCCCGACCTCGGTGTCGAAGCCCGCGAGGACATCGAGAACGCCCAGGGGCTGGCCGGACGACTCGTCGACATGGTGGTGCGTTCGTCGTCGTTCTAGCCGGTGACGGCTTGGCTGGCGGCAGGTTGTACGGGATCTGCCGCGGGCTTCTTGACGTTGGCGGCCGCCGTGGCGCCCAACGGCGCTCCGACGAAGGCGAAGACCGCCAGCACCACCGTGAGCCAGGTCGGCTGACCCTGGCCCGCCGCCGACAAACCGACCTGTACGGCTCCGATGATGAAGCCGATCAGGGCGTAGGCCACGTAGATCTTCTGCCGGACGTTCGCAGGCAAGATGCCAACCAGCGGATTGTGCGTCATCGTGACTCCTTGGGGCTTGTCAGGTTCTTGTCGGTGATACAGAGCACCCGGCAGGGACCGCGATACGTGACAACGGATCACAACCGAGCATCCCGCGCGCCTGCACGGTGACGAGGGATTTTGTCCTGCGCATTCGTCTGCCGCGTTCGTGACCTGACCGTGACCGGAGGCTCACGCGAGCACCCGGCCAGCGGCTTCGCTGTGACCAAAACGTGATCTTTCGCTTGTGTAACGGTTTGGACACGGTTACGGTCCTCTCAACTCGGGGGAGTTGGGCTGTTCCGTCAGGTCGTCGCCACCTCCTCGTTATTTCTGCTCGGTCATGTGACCGAAGAGGAGGAAACGTACGTGAGTTCCGCTGTAGTCAGAATGCGTTCCGCCGTGGCGATGCTGACCTCGGCCGGTCTGTTGACGGTCACCATCGGCGCGATTCCCGCCGCCGGGAGCACCCAGATGTCGGGCACGACCGTGACGGCGGGCGCCACGACGGCAGCCAGCTCGGTCGTCGGCGCTCAATTGGGTCAGGGGGCCTCCCCCGCCCTCCAGATCCCCGCCGCCGCGAAGAAGTCGAGCAAGAAGTCGTATCGCTCCACCGAGCGGCGGCTGACCGCCAAGACGATCCGCGTGCATCGCGCGCTCCGGGCGAAGTTCCCCAGGATCAAGAAGGTCCTGGGCTTCCGCCCGGGGAGTGCCGGCGAGCACCGCCTCGGTCGCGCACTCGACGTCATGCTGCCCGGCAATTACCGCTCCTCCTCCGCACGGGCTCTGGGCAAGCGCATCGCCCGCTGGGCTCGAAGCCGCGCCAAGAGCCTCAAGGTCCAGTACGTGATCTGGGACCAGCGCATCTGGAACACCCAGCGCCGCGGGGATGGCTGGCGCAAGATGCGCAACGGCGGCAGCGCATCGGCCAACCACAAGAACCACGTGCACATCTCCGTCAAGCGTTGAGTCGGCGGCTCGCGCGGCCGCTCAATTCAGCAGTTTCTGCCGTCACTTGTGCGATCGACCGATGACTTCGGCGCCAACTGTCGTCTTAATGGTGTCGGGACCACAACGGCCGACCAGGAGCGACGGAGGCTGAGCATCATGGGCGACGTGGCGGAGAACGTGTCGGGAACCACGGCTCAGGCCTTTGTCGACGAACTCGGCGGCGAACCGGTCCGCGCCGGCGAAGTCTTCGCCCTCGCCAAGCGCTCGATCGGCATGGAGCTCGACGAGATCGACGCTCTGTTGGACAGCCCGAACGCACAGGTCCGGCTCGGTGCCGTCAGCATCATGGACTTCCAGGCCCGCCGCCGTTCGACGCCTCCGGAGCGGCGGCGCGATCTGTACGAGCTCTATCTCCGCCGACACGACCGCATCGACGACTGGTCGATGGTCGACCGCGCCGCACCGTGGGTCGTCGGCGGCTACCTGGTCGACAAGCCGCGCGATCCGCTGTACGACCTGGCCCGCTCCCCGCACTGGTGGGAGCGCCGGACCGCCATCACCGCCACCTGGATCTTCATCCGTGACGCGCAGGTCGACGACACCTTCGCCCTCGCCGAGCTGCTCGTGCACGACCCGGAACACTTCGTCCAGACCGCCGTCGGCGGCTGGGTCCGCGAGGCGGGCAAGCACGACCGTGACCGACTGCGACTGTTCCTCGACAGGTTCGCCGCAACCATGCCCCGGACCACCTTGCGGTTCGCCATCGAGCACCTGGACGCCGCCGAACGACAGCACTACCGCAGCCTCACGTCACCGAAGACCGCACCGAAGACCGCACCGAAGAGGGAGTCATGACCATGCACATGAAGCTCGAACTCGTCCCCGTCCCCGTCAGCGATGTCGACGGCTCGCTGACCTTCTACACCGAGAAGCTGGGGTTCGCCCTCGACGTCGACGTCACCCCGGCCGAGGGCGTACGGGTCGTCCAGCTGACCCCGCCCGGCTCGGCCTGCTCGATCGTGCTCAGCACCGGGCTGCCGGACCTCGCCGACATGGCGCCGGGGACGGTAAGGGGTCTTCACCTGGTCGTCAACAACATCGCCGAAGCGCGCGACGAGCTGATCGGTCGCGGCCTCGAGGTCGGTGATCTCGTCGATGTCGGCGGCGGCGTCTCGTACGCCTGGATCGCCGACCCCGACGGCAACACCCTGACTCTGCAGCAGATGGACTGGCGTACCGGCGACGCATTCTGAGGTTCCGCGGCTGACCGCGCTCTTCCGGCGGACAGATAGCGCCCGACTCCGCCGCGTGCTTGCAGCCGGGCAACCCCTGACTTGACGCAAGAACTGCACGCACGATCAACGAAACGATTCAGTAAACGCTTTCCCGACCGTGCGTGTCACTTTCGCGTCAAACGCCGCCTTCAGGCCGTGAGGCGCCGAGCGTCCGCGAGCCGTTCAGAGGACGCTCGTGCGGCCCACCGCAGGCCTACGGCGCCAGACCAGACAGGTGGACGCGAGACCGGCACGGTATGTAGACGTCAGCTCGGTTGCGGCTGTTTGGTCAGGACCGTCGCCGGCTCGAACTCGCGGTCCGCCGTCTCGTGGATCCGCCACCCACATCGCTGGTAGAACCCGACCGCCGCGCCGCCCGTGGCCACCCACAGCTGCGTGTAACCCGCACGATGCGCCCACCGCTCGAGGGAGGAGACCAACAGCCGTCCGATCCCGGAGCCCCGGCGATCCCGCCGAACGATCATGCCCAAAACCCAGGGTGAGCGGTCGCGGCGTTCCTCGATGTCGAACTGACCGAGACCAACAGCACCCAACGCTCCGGCACGATCGCTCGCGACCCAGGTCACCGGAAGGTGGCCGTCGCCGGCTTCCCGGACCGTAGCGGCACGCCACCAGTCGCGATCGACAGGTTCGGGAGGATCGCCCCATTCGAGCCAGCGGAGATCCGTCACCGCCTCGATCAGGTCGGGTCTGTCGGCCAAGAGATCAACCGCAGGGGCAGTGAATTCGGTGTCTTCACTCACGGATACCCAGCACACGACACCATCGCGTGAGAAGCAATCCCTTTCCATTGGCCGCCGTATCGTTGGCGGACCCGGACGACCTGCCTTTGGGTGGTCACTCCCACGCTGACCTGGCGAGGCGGGCGGAGAGGTCAGCGAAGGCTTGCTTGAGCTGTGGTGGGCTGATGACGCGGATGTCGGTGTCGTATCGGCTGACCGCTGCGGCCAGTCCGATCCAGGACCAGGCGCCGAGGGTCAGCCGGCAGCGGTGCGGGTCGACGGCTTCGACGACGCCGTCGAGGGCGAACGTGGCGACGTCGGAGGCGGGCAGGCCGAGTTCGACTACGCCGGTGCAGGGCCACGTGTCGGCGCCGTTGGAGCCCTTGAACCTGGAGTTGACGAAGGTGGCGATGTTGCCGCCCGGAACTTGACGGGGAGTGAAGCGTGGGCCGGTGGGGGTGCGGGGGGCGATGCGGTCGGCGCGGAAGGTCCGCCAGTCAGCTCGGTCGAGATCCCAGGCGATGAGGTACCAGCGGCCGGCTCGGGTGATCGCGTGGTGAGGTTCGACCCGACGTGGCGGAGTGACCTGCCCAGGTGCTGCCTCATTCTCGGATTGGTCGCTGCGGTAGTCGAAGCGCAGCACCTCGCGTACGCGGATGGCGGCGGTGAGCGCGGTGAGGACCGCGGGGTCGACTTCTTGGCCGTATCGAGCGCTGGGGACGGTGCTGACCTGAACGGCGTCGATGCGGTGCCGTAGCCGAGCCGGCATCACCTGACGCACGGTGATCAGAGCGCGGGTCGCGGCTTCCTCGATCCCTGCACCGCTGGTAGCGGCAACCTGAAGAGCGATGGCGAGGGCGACCGCCTGATCGTCATCGAACAGCAGGGGCGGCAGCTCGGAGCCGGCGTCGAGGCGGTACCCGCCGTCGGGACCTTTGAAGGCTCGCACCGGGTAGCCGAGCTCGCGCAGGCGGTCGACGTCGCGGCGGACGGTGCGGGGAGTGACGTCGAGACGTTCGGCGAGCAGGGCACCAGGCCAGTCTCGGCGCGCCTGCAGCAGCGACAGCAGACACAGCAGCCGGGACGAGGTGCCGTTCATGCGTCAATCATGCCTGAAGTAGAGGACCGAACCTGTCCGCTACGGCTGCCAGAGTGGGTGTCACGCCACCGACAAGACCGTCGGGGGACGTCATCGAGGCGAGGAGCCAACGTCATGAGCATCACCACCACCACCCATCTGAACTTCCGCGGCCAGGCCCGCGACGCGCTGGACTTCTACGCCGCCGTCTTCGGTGGCGAGGTGATGGCCTTCACCTTCGCCCAGGGCGGCGACGAGCGCGACACCGCCGACGGTGCGGCCGCCGAGCAGATCAAGTGGGGCCGGGTCCGGGCGGCCAACGGGTTCTCCATCATGGCCTTCGACGTTCCGCCGAAGCGGGCCTACGACGCCGGCACCGACGCCGTGTACGTCTCAGTCCGGGGCAGCGACACCGAGGAAATCGCCCGCTACTGGGACGGCCTCATCGAAGGCGGCACGGTGCGGGCGGCGCTGGCCCCGGCGGGCTACGCGCCGCTGTACGGAATGGTCACCGACCGCTTCGGCGTGACCTGGGTCCTTGATGTGCTCCCTCCCTACAACGGCTGAGCACCACGCGTGGGTGCCGGGGCTGGGACCGCCTCCAGCCCCGGCCCGCACGACCTGGCGACGGATTTTCAAGCCAGTCATCGGTCAACTCAACGGAGAGGTCACCCTAGGCTCAGACCGCATGGACCCGGTGCAGGCCTTGAAACGAATCGCGATCCTGTTGGAGCGATCACAGGCGCCGACGTATCGCGTCGCTGCCTTCCGCCGCGCTGCGGAGACGGTCTCCGCGCTCGAACCGGGCGAGTTGGAGCGCCTCGCCGGCGACCAGGACCTTCGGTCGCTGAACGGGATCGGTGAGGTGACCGAGGTCGTGATCGTGGAAGCGCTGGCGAGTAGGGTCCCCGACTACCTGGCGAAGTTGGAAGCCGAGCCGCAGCCGTTCGCGGTTGTCGGCGACGCGCTGCGCCGAGCGCTGCGAGGTGACTGTCACACGCACTCGCTCTGGTCCGACGGCGGTAGTCCCATCATCGAGATGGCGCACGCTGCGCGCTCGTTGGGCCACGAGTACATCGTCGTGACCGATCACTCCCCCAACCTCACCATCGCCAACGGACTCACGACCGAGCGCCTCATGCGACAACTCGAGGAGATCGAGGCTGTCAACGGTCGGCTTGCCGCTGAAGCAGACGCCGGAGCACCGTTGTTTCGTGTTCTCAGCGGCATCGAGGTCGACATCAACGAGGACGGATCTCTCGATCAAACCCCGGACGTGCTCGCGGCGCTCGACATCGTCGTCGCCAGCGTGCACTCCAAGTTGCGTTCACCCGGCGACGTGATGACGAAGCGCATGCTTGCGGCCATCGAGAACCCGGACATGGACATCCTCGGACATTGCACCGGGCGCATCGTCGTCGGCCGCGGACGTCCGCAGTCCGAGTTCGACCACGGCGCCGTCTTCGCCGCGTGCCGCGACCATGACGTCGCCGTAGAGATCAACTCCCGACCGGAGCGCAAAGACCCGCCGCGCGATCTGCTCAAGCTGGCCGTGGACGTCGGCTGCCGTTTCGCGATCGACACCGACGCACACGCACCCGGTCAGCTCGAGTGGCAATACATCGGCTGCGACCGCGCCGCCGAGTGTGGCGTCACCGAAGACCGCGTGATCAACACCCGTACGGCTGAGATGTTGTCGAGGAGGAGCGCTACTCAGGCCCGATCGACGCCGAGCACCAGGTCGCCGAGCGGACCGTCATGCTGAAGAGGTGGAGAACTCCAGCGCCGGCCCGACCTCGATGAAGATCGAACTCGACACGGTCATCGATGCGGCATTGGACAGCGGGCCGGGTGGTCGGCACGGTCGTGCTCGTGCAGGACCACGGAAAGCTCGTCTACGCGCGTGCCGCAGGTCATGCGGATCGGGAGGCCGGCACTCCGATGGCGCTCGACACCGTGTTTCGTTGGGCCTCCCTGACCAAGCCGGTCGTCGCGGTCACGGCCCTCGCCCTGATCGAACGCGGCCGGCTCGATCTGCGCGATCCGGTTACGCGATTCCTGCCTGCCTTCACCCCTCGCCTGCCGGACGGCAGCGCACCACCGATCTCGGTGCAGCATCTGCTCACCCACACGGCTGGCCTCGCCTATCCCTCGCTCGCCCCGGACGACCCGTACGTGGTGGCGGGTGTCTCGAGCGGCCTGGACCAGCCCGGCATGTCAATGGAGGAGAACCTCCACCGAATCGCCTCGGCACCCCTGTACTTCCGGCCCGGGTCGGCCTGGCGCTACTCGGTGGCCACCGACGTCCTGGGCGCGATCATCGCCGTCGTGCACGGCGGATCCTTGGCCGACGCCGTGGCCACCTTCGTCACCGAGCCACTGCGCATGCGCGACAGCGGGTTCATCGTGCAGGAGCCGGCCCGTTTGGCCGTCCCATACGCCGATGGCGACCCGGGAGCCGTGCGGATGCACGAGCCGCACCAGGTCCAGGATCTCGTCTTCTCACCGGCCCGCGCCTTCGACCAGCGATCGTTCCAGTCCGGCGGCGGCGGCATGGTCGGCACCGCCGAGGATTTCATGATCTTTCTCGACTCGCTTCGGGGCGACGGCGCTCCGATCCTGACCCGCGCAACGGTGGAATTGGCCTCGACCAATCAGATCGGCAGCCTGCGCAACGACGAGGAGCCCGGCTGGGGATTCGGGCACCTCTCGGGCGTCCTGGTCGATCCCGAGCACGCCCGGTCGCCGGCTTCGGTAGGCACCTTGTCGTGGGGCGGGGTCTACGGGCACTCGTGGTTTTACGATCCGCTGGCCGATCTCAGCGTCGTCGGCCTCACCAACACCGCCTTGGAAGGTTGCTCCGGATCGTTCCCCGCCGAGGTCCAACGGGCCGTCTACGGCTCCTGAACTACCGCGGCGCGCCCAGAACGTTGGCGCGACTATCGTTGCCGCGACCGGCGCCTGCACCTCCAGGGCGAGCCCGCCGTCAAACGGCCCGACCTCGATTCCGGGTGAAGGGGACGGTTCCGTGCGCAAGATCAAAAGCGGCATCTACATCTCGCTGGATGGCGTCGTGGAGACCGACGACGACTGGCAGTTCCCCTACTTCGACGAGGAGCTGTTCACCAGGATCGCGTCGACATGGAACTCATCCGACGTCGCACTGATGGGCCGCCGCTCATTCGAGGGCTACGCGGCTCTCCGCGTCGAGTACCCCGACTCACCGATGCTCGCCTTCCCAGAGCGAGTCGAGCGATTGGTCGTCTCCACCACGATCACGGAAACCGACTGGCCGGGCACCGTCGTGCTGGGGCCAGGACGTATATGAGCGTCTTGCGGCGTTGAAGCAGCAGCCCGGCGGGGACATCCTCCTTGCGGGAAGCCCGAGGCTGGTGCGCGGCACGCTCAGCCGCGGACTTCTCGACGAACTGAATCTCACTGTGCTGCCCATCGTGGTCGGCCGTGGAGACCGGCTGTTCCCGCAATCCTCCGTCGGGACCCGAACTCGACCGGCTGCCCCTCACGTTGACCAGTTCGATCACGCTGAGCAGCGGAGTGGTGGAGTTGCAGTACATCCCGACCCCTCGGCGGAATACTGCTTCCGACTCAGGCAGGCGCCCGTAATCGTCGGATGGCGGCGCAACGCTAGAGATTGACAACCTTGTAGATGGCTCCGTCCACCGAAACGACGTAGGCGGTGTCCCCCACGATCTCCATGGATGTCGGGCGGTCGAGTACGAGTTCCCTTCCGCGTTTGTCGACGACCGGGGCCAGGCTCCCGTCGCGTCTGACGATCAGCAACCGCCCGGTGTTCTCGTACGCCGGCGAGCCCTCGCCCACCTGGTTCCATTGGCCCTGAGACAGTGCGTACAGCCTGCCGTTCGGACCTCGCTCGACATCGACGAGCATGCTCGCCCCGCTTGCGATCTCGGCGGCCCCGGATCGACGCAGGGCAAAAACCTTTCCGTCCGCGGGCTCGTGGGGGATCGGGCCGAGCTGAGTAAGGAAAACACTGCCCTTGGTGACTTCGAGCCCGGCCGGCACGACGTTGCCGAACGTCGCGACCTCCCGGATCGAACCGCGGCCGGACACCCACAGAACCCGGTTGTGGTGCCCGTCGGTGACCAAGAACCCGCCACGATAGGACTCCATGGCGTAGTGCACCCCGGTGTCGACGAAGAAATCTGGTACCGGCGGATGGTCGACCGACCACTGACCGATGTCCGCGACAAGCCTGAAAGCGCCGCCCCGCTCCAGACGATAGATGCCGTTCTTGTCGTTGGGGTCGCCGAACGGCCCGCCTTCAGCACCGAGGATCTGGCCGCTGACCAGCGTGACGAGAACGTACGCGGTGCGGCCGACGAAAACGAGGTCGACCGGTCCACCGATGTCGGTGGCGAACGCCTTCGTCGGCAATCCCGTCCCGTAGGTCGTGATCCGACCAGTGCGACGGTCGACTCGCAAGACGCTGCCGGCGCTTCCGTCGGTGACGTACAGCGCGCCGTCCGGCCCGATCGTGCTTCCGGTGGTGAAGGTGCCGTCTCCGAACCTGGCGAGCTCAGTCACCGTCGGACCTCTACGGTCGTGCGCGCTCCCGGTTGGTGCCAGCAGCGCGACCATCAGGCCGACGACCGCGGTGATGAGACTGATTCGACGCACGACAGACATTGCTCGCCCCCTCGACAGGCTCCACGACTCGGTCACCGCTGGCGGTGGCCCGAGAATGACCGCCCCGCTGATGTTGCGTGTGCCGACTTGATCCGTCACCCAGCAGAGTGGACCCATCTGGTCTAGACGGTCAAGAGAGTTCCTCTTTCGTGCGACCTGCGTCAGTCGAGCCGAGGCCTGCACCGGCCGTACGTTGAGCTCGGCGGACTCGAGAAACGACTTGGCGTCGTCGGGCTTCAGCCGCCGCTGCCATAGGGGCGGGTGATGATCTCCAGCCAGTGGCCGTCCGGGCCTTCCCAGTAGAGGCCGCGGCCACCGTCCCCGTGGTTGATCTGCCCCGGCTGTCGCTTGTGCGGGTCGGCCCACCATGGGCGCTGCTGCTCCTTGAGCCGCTCCCAGATGGCATCGAACTCGTCCTCACCGACCAGGAAGGCGTAGTGCTGGGCCTTGATCTCGCCGGTGTCCTCGATGAAGTCGAGGCTGGCGCCGTTGTCGAACTCGAGTACCGCGAACGGCCCGTACGCCGACGGCTCGGGCAGGCCGAGCACGGCGCTGACCTCTCGGGCGGCGACCCAGATGTCCTTTGCGTGGACCAGGGTGTGATTGAACTCGATACTCATGGGGTTCCTTCGTCGGCCTGTTGGGACTTCACGCTCATGGGCAGCAGGAGCCGGGAGCTCGAGTTGATGGTGTTGAGGCTGCTGGTGCCGACGGTGGCGTGCCGGAACGCCATGATGGCGGGGGTCTCCGGGTCTTGACGTCGCGTGCCGTACCCGCCGGGACGACGTCTTGGAGGGTGGCGATCCACGCCGTGTCGACGGCGGACGCTCGGGCGTCGAGGCGCAGTTCGATGTTCCCGACCACTTCCCAGTCCTCGGTGAGCGGTTCGGTGGTCCAGGTCAGGAGGGGCGGTGGGTCGGTGGGACTGGCCTGCGCCCGGTTGAGGCCGCTCCCGAGCGTCATGTACTGGGCGGCGCCGGCGGTTGTTTCGGTCGCGCTGAGGGTGGCGTCGGCGTTCAGCGCGAGCTCCCGCAGAGCCGCCTCCCGAGGCGGCCAGCTATCGGTGGTTCGCCATTCTTCGGCGCCGGGCAGCCAGTACCGGATGGGTGGCCCGTCGAGGATCCCGGTGTCGGCACCCTTGAGCCAGTGGTCGAACCAGGCCAGGGCCTCGACGTGCAGGCTTTCCCAGGGCCAGGTGAGCCCGTAGTCGCCGAGCAGCGTCATCCGTACCTCTGGACTGTTCGTCAGCTCGGCGAAGCTGGCCAAGGTACTGGGTAGGTGTAGCGGGACGTTCTGCCAGTCGCAGCCGAGGTAGACCGGGACGTTGATGCGCGGCAGCAGCGGGCGAAGGTCTCGTTCGTCCCACCAGGCGTCGCGGATGGGGTGCTCGACGGCGACCGAGCGCCACAGGTCGTCCCACGGATGAGGATCGTGGTGCAACTTGAGGGCTGCCTTCATGGCGGTGACGGACGCTTCTCCGTTCAGCTTGGCGAACTTGCGGTGCAGGAGCGGGGTGTTCAGGACCCGGCGGGCGACGTCGGCGATCGTGCTGCGCCATACCTCGTCACCGTGGCGTGACGTCATGCCCACCATCGCGAGGAAGGGGGTGACGAAGCTGGCGCTGAGCAGACCGTGGTGAGAGGCACCCTCGTACAGGTCTGCGGTCACCGCCACGGGGAAGATCGCCTTCAGGTGTGGCGGCTGCTCGACGGCGGCTTCCAGCTGGGTCATGGCGAAGTAGCTGATGCCGACCATGCCGACGTTGCCGTCCGACCACGGTTGGGAGCCGGACCACTCGACCAGGTCGTGCATGTCGCGGCGCTCCTGGGCGTCGAAGAACCCGAAGGTCCCTCCGGATCCACCGGTGCCGCGCAAGTTGGCGATCACGTGCACATAGCCACGGGGGACGAAGAAGTCGCTGGCCCCGGCCTCGATGAAGCCCATCGGGGCGCCCAGGTCCTGGATCTGGCGTGGATACGACGACGCGGAAACGAGGACCGGGTAGGCGCCGGCGTCTGCGGGGCGGTGGACGTCGGCCAGCAGGCTGGCTCCGTCTCGCATCGGCACGGCCACGTCGTCGTCGCGTACGAAGGCGTGAATCGGCGCGGAGAGGTTGCGATACGTACGGCCCGAGGTCTGGGGCCCGTTGAGCTGGCGTTGCCCCGATTCGGTCCCCGACACCGCGGTGATGGTCTTGGTCACCTGAGCTCAACGGCCTTCGGCGATCACCGAGGTGGTGGTCTCGATCACGACATCGGGGCGCTGCAGCTGGATGTAGTGGGTGGTGTCCGGCACCCGGACGAGACGCGAACCGGGAATGCTGGCGGCGAAGCGGGCGCGCGCCGGGTCGGTGACGCGATCCAGGATCGTGGTCCACTCCTTCGGTGCGCCGGGTTGGATCTTGTCCGCGACGAGCAGCACGGTCGGCATCCTCGGCAACGCCGGCGCCGCGTCGATCTCCTTGATCATCGCCCGCACGTCGTAGGACTCCAAGGCGTAGCCCTCGATCGGGCTCTGCGGTTCCAGAGTTTGCTTGCCCAGTATCAGGTCCCACTCCCGAGCGGTCATCAACTCCGCCAACGCCGGCGGGGTGGCGTCCACCATGACCAGGCCGACCACCTGATCGGGATGCGTGCGGGCGTACAGCAGGTTGAACAACCCGCCCAGCGAATGGCCGACCAGCACGTACGGACCGGGCACGCCGGCGGTGGCCAGCAGATCGTGCAACTCGGCGACGACCTCGGCGCCGGTACGCGGCCCCGGCACCGGCTGGCTGCGACCCGGCAACGGCTGGGCAGCGGGTTGCCCACGATCGTCGGTCGACCGCAGCGATCCGGGGCGGTCGTACAAACACACCCGGGTCGAGGCCGCCAGCCCCTCCGCGACAGGCGGGGGGTGGGCCTCGGCAACGGTCCAGATGTCCCCGGCGTTCGGATAGCCGGACTGCAAGATCACCGTCGGGCTGCCGCTGCCGTGACACTCCAGGTAGACCTGACGGCCGCCGACGCCGACCAGGCCCGCGAAGTCACCGGAGGCGGCCGGCCCGGCCGACGGGCTGCCCGCGTCCGAGGGCGACGCCGGCATCCGGCACGCCGAGGCGACCAGCACCAAGCCGAGCACCGCCGTCAGCATCCCGACGATGGGCCGTCGGCCGACAGCCATCAGCCGGCACCGGTGCGAACGCACCGACTCAGCGTTGCCGACCAGCGGAGGTTGCGCAAGGTGGGGTGATGATGCGCTCAGGGTGATGTCCGCCGGACGGGGGCGAATCCGTTGTCACGTCCTTCTTCGTGGAGGTCGTGAATCAGCTGGGCCACCAGCTGGGGCCTCTCGACGATCAGCGCGTGCGTGCTGCGCGGAACGATGGCCAACTCCCCGTCCGGCAGTGCTCGGTAGATTCCGACGAGATGCTCGAGCGGCATCTCGTCGTCGTCTCCGGCGATCACCAGGACGGGCATGGTCAGCGGTCCCAGGTCCTCGAAGGCCAGATCCGGCTCGGATTGGTGCATCCGTTTGGCCTTCGCCACCACGGTCTCCCAGTGCTCCGGTCCGTCCGGTGACACTTCGCCGTACGCCTCCGCCATGAAGTCGGGCGGATCGCCGTCCAGCACGCCAGGAAGCCACGCGTCGAACCGAAGGACGGCGGAGCCGAACACCACGGTGCGGATCAGGTCAGGTCGTTGCAACGCCACGTGCAGGGCCACGATGGCGCCGTCGCTGAACCCGAAGAGATGGACCGGCTCGCCGATCGACTCGATCAGTTCGACGGTGTCGGCGGCCATCGCGGCGAAGTGGAACGGCTCGGTCGTGTCCGGAGTACGGCCGTGACCGCGCTGGTCCGGGGTCACCACGCGATAGGACGGGAAGAGTTCGACGAAGCCTGCGAGGGAACGCGAATCCGTCCCACCGGGATGCAGCATCACCAGCACGGGTCCCTCGGTCCCCACCGTCGTCGACACCAACTGCACGCTCTCACCTCGTTCTCGTTGACGTTTGATGAGTTGTTGACCCCGGACCACGACAGGAATCATCGCCATCGACGGTGTCGGGCCTCGACTACCGTCGGCAGCGGCTCCGCGTTCGTCGCTGACCACGGGGCTTCCATCCGGTTACCTTCGACGCATGTTCGCAGATCTTCCTGCCTTCGCCGCTTGGCGGTTCGTGGGTGCGGTCGACGGCTTCGAGGTCGTCTACGCGCAGCCCGGCCGCTTGCGCGGGCACACCTCTGCGGTCGAGGACGGCCAGGCGTACGCCGTCCGCTACGAGATCGTTTTCGACGACCGTTGGCGTACCCGGGAGGCGCGCCTCGCCTCCGACACCGTCGCGGGGACGCGTGAAACCGTCCTCATCTCCGACGGCGAGGGCCGCTGGACGGTCGACGGCGAACCCGCCGCTCAGCTCGACGAACTGGTCGACGTCGACATCGAGGCCTCCGCGTGCACGAACACGCTGCCGATCCACCGCCTGCCGATGCCGGTCGGCCGCGTGATCGCGGCACCTGCCGCCTACGTGCGGGCACTCGATCTCGCCGTCACCCGCCTCGATCAGACCTATCGACGCCTCGACGACCGGCGGTACGACTACACCTCCGAGGCCGACTTCCGGGCCGTGCTCGAGTACGACGCGACCGGATTGATCATCGACTACCCGGGCATCGCCGTACGCTTCGCCTGAGCCGTGCTCAGCAGGACCTGACGATGGTCTCGAGCAGGGTGGGCCAGGCGCGCTCGGGCACCTCATGACCGACGCCGGGCAACACGACCAGGCGGGCGCCCGGGATCTCCGCGGCCAAGGCCTCGCCGTGCGGCAGTGGTCGCAGCGGATCCTCGTCGCCGTGCACCACGACGGTGGGCACCTCTATGTCTCGCGCCCGTAGACCCGTGACGTCCGCCTCCGGCTGGTCGAAGTGGTTCGTCAAAGCCCGCACATCCCGCGACCGGGCAACAACCGTACGCATCGTCGCGCGCATGCCCTCCTCGTCGAACGGCGCGGAGCGGGCCGCAACTCGACGCTCGGACTCAACCAGATAGTCGAGCACGGACTCGGCGTCGTCCCAGTTTGGTTGCAGCACGGCGACCAGCTCGGTGGCGACCTCCTCCGACATCCCGGGCAGGTCATATTTGTGCTCGCTCGGGAGGGAAAGGAAGCTCGCGACCAGTGTCAGCGCGGACACCCGGTCGGGATGCCGCAGCGCCATGAGCTGCCCGATCGCCCCGCCCATCGACAGGCCGACCACGTCCGCACGGTCGACATCGAGTCCATCGAGCAAGGCGACAGCATCGTCCGCGAGGTCGAGGACGGTGTACGGCGGCTGCCCTGGCGGGTAGGTGACGGACTCACCGGCGTCGCGCAAGTCGTATCGCACGACGTGCCGGTCGCGGGCAGCCAGCTCGCGGCAGAACGGCTCCGGCCAGATCTCCATGGTCGACGCGGCCCCGCTGATGAGCAGCACCGTCGGGTCGGCTACGTGCCCGAAGGTCTGGACGCAGAGGTCGACGCCGTTGGCGGTGATCATGCGTCGAGCCGCCGTGAGGGCATCGTCCAACTCGTTCACGGCGATCACCGTACGTGCTGCCGAAAGACCGTGATCGCTCGGTCCGGCCGCTCCAGGAACTACTCCGGATCGACGGCGCTCAGATTGTCCAGCGATAGTACGGGCGTCGGTCCAGCACCCCACGAGCTCGAGAGGTAGAGGCTCACTCCGACATGTCCGGGTGCGCGTAGGGCCGTCGGAGTCGCGCTGGTGTTGGTGACCAGCCACGCGCTGGGCTCGGCCTGACCGGCCCGCCAGACCTTCGCGCGGGCAGTCGTGGTCGGGCTCCCGGTGACTTCGAGCCGCACTCGGAGCACGTCGTTCGCCGCTGCGGTCAGGCCGGGAACGGTCGTCCAGGCCAGCGTCGTCTCGGTGCCGCCGACCGTCCGGTTCAAGTAGGCCACGACCGATCCGTCGGACTGGTAACGCACCTTGACCAGGTAGTCGTTGCCGCTGGACACCCGCCGTCCGATCACCGAGAGGTAGGCGCCGCCACCGGTCGACGCCCGGCTCAGCGAGACGTCGGCCACCAGATTGACATCTTGTGACACGGCCCCGGTCAGGTACGCAGCTCTGGTCTGCGCGCTCGCGTTCATCACCTTGCCCGAGCCGCCGGACACCGAGTAGTTCGCTGCGCTGCCGGTGATCGACCAGGCACCGCCGTCATCGGCGGTTCCGAAGCCGTTCGTGACGGTGCGGGTGAAGCTGTCCGCGGCGAAGGGCTGCGGGCCCGTCGGCTGGCTCACCGTGACGTCCTGAGTGGTGCTCCGGCTCTCGCCGCCGCCGTCGGTCACGGTCAGAGTGACCTGTTTGGTGCCGGCGGTCGCGAACGTGTGCGTCGCGGTCGCGCCGGTGGCGGTGTCCTCACCGTTGAAGTCCCACAGATAAGACGCGATCGGGCCTTCGGGATCCGACGATGTGGATCCGTTGACGTTCACCGTCAGGTCGTCGACGCTGGAGCTGAACGCCGCCGTCGGGGGCTGGTTCGCCGGGGCCTGCACCGACACCGGCACGGTCACGGGGTCGGTGCCACCCCGATTGTCGGTCACGGTCAGGGTGACGTCGTAGCTCCCGGTTCCAGGGAAACGGTGCTGCGGCGCGACGCCGGTACCCGGCGCGGAGCCGTCGTCGAAGTCCCACGCATAGGACGCGATCGTGCCATCGGGATCGGCCGAGTCACTGGCGTCGAAGGTGACGTCCAGTCCGTCGACCGCCGAGGTCGTGAACGAGGCCACGGGCAGCGTGTTCGGCTCGTTGGAGCGTCCGCTGGCCGAGAAGTTGGCCTCGACCTGGTTCGGGGTGAGCGCGGTCGGGTAGATCGCCACATCGTCGATGGTGCCCTCGAACGCCTCCCGGGTCGGTGCGCTCGGCCAGGAGGTGAGTCGGTCACCGCCGACTCGCCAGTAGCCGTAGTACACCTGGGCCTTGCTCAAGGTGTCGTCCTGCGCAACGAGCTCGCCGTCGGCGTAGAGGCGGGCCCCCGTGCTGTTGAGCGTCGCCACGACGTGGTGCCACTGGCCGTCGTTGTAGCCGGGCGGCGAGTTGATCGTGCGCCGGGTGCCGTAGTCGGGCCGCAGGCCGAATCGGAGCTCGCCGGTGTCGGTCATGTAGATGTGGCGGTCCGTCAGATTGCTGCTGCTGCGACCGGTGTTGGCGGAACCGAAGCCGACGATCTTGCCGCCCTGGGTCGAGGTGGTGCGGATCCAGGCCTCGACGGAGAAGGTCTGCGGACCCTCCTGCCAGAAGTTGGTCGTGCCCCGCACGACGGTCGTGCTGGTGGTGCCCGGGAACGTGGTCGCCGCGTTGGTCTCGGTCAGCATCGCGCCGGCCGCCCCACGGACCGCGTCAGTGGACAGGGTGAGGTTGTTGGAGCGTATCCAGTCGCGCGACAACGTGCCGGTCGCCTCGTCGAGCCGCCACAGGTGGATCGCCCCGTTCGCCTGCACGCTGTCGACGTAGGCGCTGGTTGGACGGGTGCCGGACGGCACGGCGATCGACGTGGTGCCGCTCAGTCCACCGTTGTCGAATGCGTCGAGCACCCGCACCCGGTAGCTCTGGGTCGTTCCCGGCGGCGCTGTCTCGTCGAGGAAGCCCATCGGCGTACGCGTCCACTGGTTGGAGTCCGCCTGGAAGCTGGCGATCATCGTGTTCCCGCGCAGCACCTCGTAGCGCAGGCGCCGGTTGTCGCGATCGTACGGCGCGGTCCAGGCAACCCGGACGACGCCCGGAGCCATCGCCGTCAGCGTCGGGGTCACCGTGGCCATCCCCTGCGGGCCCTCGTCGTTGGGCGCGACCGTCTGCAGCGCGAACCGGACCAGGCCCTGTTGGTTGGCCCCGTTCACCCGCGGGAACTCACCGCCGTAGACCACGTACTGACTGTTCGACTCCACCGTCCAGCCGGCCTGGAAGCTGCCGGTGAAGTTGCCGACCGAGAGATCGGGCCACCAGTACAGCGCGTCCGTCGAGGGCCGTCCGGCGAACGGCTGCCATTCGGCTACCGGGCCGTAGGCGTTGTAGCGGCCGACTGCGGAGCCGCGCTTGTCGAAGGCCATCCCGCGCTGCTCGACGCGCGGCGTCTGCTCGGGGTTGTAGTTGATCATGCCGCAGTCGTGGGTGTGACCGGCCGTGTACAGAACGTCGCCGGTCACGGTCAGGCCGTACTGGTCACCGCGGCAGCCGTTGATCCAGCGGAGCTGTCCGGTCAGCGGATCGGCCGCGAACTGACCCTCGAAGTTCGCCGTCGTGCCGCCGGCGCCGAAGTAGGCCCAGCCCACGCCGTAGATCGTCTGACCGTCGGTGGTCAGGCCGGAGATCTGGGTGTTGGGGCCGTAGTTCTGGATCACCTGGTTGGCCGCCCAGGGCATCAGCACCCCGGAGACGCCGTCGATGGAGGTCATGCCGCGCTGCTGCACACCGTTCACGGTGGTGAACGACCCGCCAGCGATCACCCGGCCGCTCGCCGGGTGCGCCGTCATCGACACCACATCCCGGTCGGCTGCCGGGGTCCAGTCCAACAAGGCTCCGGTCGATGCCACGACCGCGGCGAGGCGCGACCTACCTTGCCCACCGACGCTGGTGAAAGCTGCCACCGAAGTAGAGCTTGTCGCCGTTCACCGCGAGTGCGGCGACCCGGCTGTTCGCCGAGGGATTGAAGTTCGGGATCACCGCCCCGGTCTGGGGGTCGAGCGCGACGAGCCGCCCACGCGCCTGGCCACTGACCGAGGTGAAGTCACCGCCGACGTAGATGCGCGAGCCGTCGCTCGAGGCGGTGATCGCCATGCCCTGCGCGTTGAGCGTGGGAGCCCAGTTCGTGATCAACGCGCCGGTGGTGAGGTTGTAGGCAAGGATGTGGGACCTCGGCGTTTGGCTCTGGCCCGCGGCAGCACCGGCTGGACGCGCCTGGCTGAACGACCCGGTGACGTAGACCCGGTCGCCGACGATGACCTGGTCCCACACCACGCCGTTGATCTGAACGGTGGGCAACCGGTCCGCGGTGACCGTCTGCGGTTCACCCGACACCGGAGGTGAGGAGTCCGACGCCGCCGGCGGAGCGAGCACCGCCGTCCCGACTGAGGCGGCGACCAGCATCGCCGCGACCGAACCTGCCCATGCTCGCAAAGCCTTCACAGCACTGACCCCCTCCGAGAGGACCCCCGGTCCCCTGTCAAAGTAGCAACGAACGGACCGCGTCGTGCCGGGATCGCAAGATTGGGGCGAGGGGGTCGGGGACGATGCGCACCAGGCTCGCTCGATCATTGCCTGCGCCGCACCGGCGGCTGGAGGAGATTGACACTGGGTGGCTGCGTCCGAATTTCATCCGGCTGGTGCCACCGCCAGAATCACAATGGTTCTGAGTGGAAACGATGGTTGAGCCGCCTTGGGGATTTGAACACCAGACAGACGCATTACGGGTCGCCCGCACGGTATCGGCCGAGTGCTCGCTCCGCGTTGGCGCATACGTGGGACCTGTGCAAATGGCCATGATCGCCCAGCCCGTAGGCAGCTCATTTGGCTGCTCGACCGCCACTGTTGGCGCTCCACCTGAACCGCATCGCGTGCTGGAGAGCCGACGGCGGTGAGACTGATGTCAACCTTCGATGCGAGATCGGCTTGCAAGCCCTCCTGGGCCACGACCGCAGCCTCGGAGGTTTCTTGACAACCGTCTCGATCACCAAGGATCGCACAACATCTCTGGCATCAGCCGCAACCGCGACCAAACCGATCGACAGGCCAGCGGGAGACAATGAAGGCATCTGGTGGCCGAATACCCCGCCATAGATTGGGCCTGGCAGCGCTGCATTCGGCGCTGGAAACCCGTCTACTGGCGGAGCCCGGATGCAGTGACGACTGTGACAGGCAGGCCGAACTTGCGTTCCACCTTGTGTGGGAGGTCACGGGTGAGCCATCGGGATTTCCCGCTGGGCAGCGTCGACAAGATAATTTCGTCGTACGGCCGGCGGGCGAGGGCATGCTCGATGGCCTTAAGCGGGTTCCCTTCGCCCACGTCGCCGTCAACTTCCGCACCCACGCGGTGCAGTTCGTCGATCCCGAACTCCAGTCGCCGCCGCGCACGGGCGTAGTCGTCCTCCTCGGCGCCCGTCTGGGCGCTTGGGTGCGGCGGTAGGCCAGTGCCAAGATGGCCCATCATCTCGGTGTTGCTCCTGTGCGCGCGAGCGGTGGCCGGGACGAGGAGAGTGAACCGGCAAGGGCCTTTGGTCATTCGGTCCTGGATGGACTCAATAAGGGCATCGCCGCCGAGGGTCTGATTCGCGACGACGAGGATGCGGGACATGGCCTACCTCCTGGCCTTGGCTAACCAGGCAACCTAGCGAGGACGAGCCAATGCTGTCACTAGGTACTGGCTGGGTTCACTAGGCTAGGTACTGGCTGGGTGCGATTCGCCCCGAATCCCTTAGGCTCGCCCGGATTTGCCACACTATTGGATTTGTGCTGCCAGCAGCGACCTGACCGACTTCGTGTCAGGTAGGCCAAGCGCAGACCTGCGCAATCCGCACGCCGTGACGAGCGGACTTGGGTGCGTTGTGGCAGGGCCGTGGGGCGTCCCGATCGACTGTCATGCGGGGCCCCTGATGCATCGCCAGATCTCGCGCCGAGTGGTAGCGTCCTTTGGGAGTCGAGACCGTGGGGGTCGGGGCGATGTCAGACATTACTGTTGACCGGTCAGCGAGCCAAGTTAGCGTCGAGCCACTCCGTGAGATGGTGCGGGGCCAAGTCGTAACGGCCGATGACGAGGGCTATGACGGGGCACGCGCCGTCCATAACGGCATGTTCAGTAAATGGCCGCTCGCCGTGCTCCGCGCCGAGCAGGTGGCTGATGTGATCGCGGGCGTGAACTTCGCCCGCGACAACGGGCTCGATCTGTCGATCCGCGACGGCGGACACAGCGCACCGGGCTTTGGCACCAATGACGGTGGTTTGGTGCTCGACATGTCACCGATGCGTACGGTTCGCGTGGACCCACGGACCAAGACCGCCCGCGCCGATGCGGGTGCCACATGGGGTGACTTCAACCACTCCACACACGCCTTCGGACTGGCGACGACGGGCGGCATCGTCTCCACCACCGGTGTCACCGGCCTGACCCTCGGAGGCGGCATCGGCTATCTCGCGCGGGGCTGCGGACTCTCGATCGACAACCTCATCTCTGCCGATGTGGTCACGGCGGACGGGAGGTTCCTGACCGCCAGCGCACGTAACAACGAGGACCTGTTTTGGGGGCTGCGTGGTGGCGGCGGCAACTTCGGCGTCGTGACATCCCTGGAGTTCCGGTTGCATGAGGTGGACCAGGTCTTCGCCGGTCCGATCTTCTACAACCTGGACGACGCCGCCGCCCTGTTCAGCATGTTTGACGAGTTCATCGTGGATGCGCCGGAGCATTTCGGGGGTTTTCCCGCTTTCCAGATCGCCCCACCGCTGCCGTTCATCCCCGAAGACCGGCACGGCGACACACTCGCACTCGCCGTGGTGCATTGGGCGGGCCCGCTCGACCAAGCCCAACAGGTGCTCCAGCCGTTTTGGGATGTGGCTCCTATTGTTGCCAACGGGACGGGTCCGCTGCCGTATCCGGCACTGAACTCGGCCTTCGACGCTCTTTTTCCGAAAGGCATCCGCGCGTATTGGAAGGGTGCCTTCGTTAAGGAGCTTCCGGCTGAGGCTATCGCGGCGCATGTCGAGCACGGGTCGCAAGTTCCGGAGGTGAGCGCCACTATGCACATGTATCCGATCAACGGCGCCTGCCACCGTGTCGATTCCACCGACACCGCCTTCGCATATCGGGACGCCAGGTACGGCATGGTCTTCCTTGCTTCTTGGACGGACCCGAGCAAGGATGCCGAGCGCATTCAATGGGTCCGCGACTACTACCAGGCGCTCAGCCCATACTCAGAGCCCGGCGGGTACATCAA
The DNA here is from genome assembly GCA_963789345.1 of uncultured Actinomycetota bacterium. Classification (GTDB taxonomy): domain Bacteria; phylum Actinomycetota; class Actinomycetes; order Propionibacteriales; family Propionibacteriaceae; genus Microlunatus. The sequence goes on from CAWBKR010000014.1 coordinate 169,925, forward strand.
CTTCATGCAGGATGATGATTACGACAAGATCCAGGATAACTACCGCCAGAACTACGACCGCCTCGTTAAGGTCAAACAGGCCTACGACCCCTTCAACCTGTTCCACATCAATCAGAACATCGCGCCCTGAGCATCTCGCCACAGGCGCAATCGGTGGCAATCGGTAACGTCGTAGTCCCGAACTGCGCGGAGGTGCCGCCGTGCGGGTTCCGGGGCTCATCACAGTTGACGGTGTAGTGCGGGTCGGCGCGTCGGTCCCGGGGTAGGCGTCGAGGCCTTCCGAGGATGAAGGCTCCTACCCACTCATCCCGAAAGACCTCGATGTGGCTGACGCTACCCCTGCTGCGGGCTTCGCCTGCGCTGTTCTGACCTTGTTCTGCCGGCTCGACGAGCTCGGGCTTGAAGTCACCGGTCAACGTCTCGAACCTGATCGGGCGGTCTTGTCCTGCCGAGTCATTGAGGCCGATCAGTGGTGCCGACGCTGCGGCTGCGAGGGAGTGCCGCGGGACACGGTGCTGCGCCGGTTGGCTCACGAGCCGTTCGGCTGGCGGCCGACGACGCTGTGGTGAGTGTGCGCCGCTACCGGTGCACGGGCTGCGGCCGCGTCTGGCGGCAAGACACCAGCCGGGCCGCCGAGCCCCGGGTGAGGTTGTCGCGGCGGGGCTGCGGTGGGCGTTGGACGGACTGGTGGTTCAGCACCTCACGATCGCCCGGGTCGCCGCCGGTCTCGGCGTCGCCTGGAACACCGCCAACGACGCCGTGCTGACCGAGGGCAAGCGGCTGTTGATCAATGACGACCACCGGTTCGACGGCGTCAGGGCCATTGGCGTCGACGAGCACGCCTGGCGCCACACCCGCCGTGGTGACAGGTACGTCACGGTGATCATCGACCTGACCGCGATCCGTGACGGCACCGGCCCTGCCCGGCTGCTGGACATGGTCCAGGGCCGCTCCAAACAGGCCTTCAAGCATTGGTTGAGTGAACGCGACCAGTCGTGGCGCGACGCCGTGGAGGTGGTCGCGATGGACGGGTTCACGGGCTTCGAGACCGCCACCACCGAGGAGCTGCCCGACGCGGTCCCGGTGATGGATCCCTTTCACGTGGTGCGCCTCGCCGGTGACGCGCTGGACCGGTGCCGACGCCGCGTCCAGCAACAGCTCCACGGACACCACGGCCGCAGCACCGACCCGCTCTACCGAGCCGGCGCACCCTGCACACCGGCGCCGACCTGCTCGCCGACCGACAACGGACTCGGCTGGACAGCTTGTTCGCCGGCGATGCGCACGTCGAGGTCGAAACCACCTGGGCCGTCTACCAAAACATGATCACCGCCTACCGCGAACCCGACCGCGCCACAGGCCGACAGCTGATGCAGAAGCTGATCGGCTCACTCAGCGACGGCGTCCCGGCCGCGTTGACCGAGATCATCACCTTGGGCCGGACGCTGAAACAGCGAGCCGCCGACGTCCTCACTACTTCGACAGGCCAGGCACCAGCAACGGCCCCACGGAGGCCATCAACGGAAGACTCGACACCTCCGCGGCTCCGCACTCGGCTTCCGCAACCTCACCAACTACATCGCCAGATGTCTGCTCGAGACCGGCGGCTTCAGACCCCGACTACACCCTCGATTGTGAAGAGCCCCTTATCAGACCGATCTGAGCCGTGTCGGATGCGCTCGGAGCTGAGCGTGGATGGGACCATTCGCCCTTGTCAGGAGGCGGCTCGTCACGACCTCGAATGTCTCGTAGTGCCGTCTTCAGCAGACCGATGGCGAAATCCCGTGTCCGGCTCGTGTTCCTCGCGGTCCCTGCACGCACAAGTCGGCCGGGTCCACCCCTTGCTTGCAATCGAGACGTGATCGGCTTCGGAGGCGAGGTAAGTCAGCTCTTGACGTGCGGGTGCATCCGCTGACGTCCTGCCGTTTGCGACGCCGTTGTCACGCACTTGGTCACTCAGGCCGAACGTGGTCGGCGCAAGGATGCGTCGACCATCCGCGGCCCCCCAGGTAGGCAGGCGGCCGGTAGCAGTAGGGCAAACTTCCTCGCTTCGAGGCAGATGTGAACACGCAGCTCTAGAGTCACGACTGTGACTCCGACATCGTCCCCACTGCCGATCCTGCCGACCTCCCTGGTGGGCAGCTATGCCCAGCCGGACTGGCTGATCGACCGGGCCAAGCTCGCCGGGCGCTTCCCGCCGCGGGTGCGGGCGAGAGAGCTGTGGCGGGTGCAGCCGGAGTACCTCGAGCAGGCGCAGGACGACGCCACGGTCTTGGCCGTCCGGGCGCAGGAGGAGGCGGGACTCGACATCATCACCGATGGTGAGATGCGGCGGGAGTCGTACAGCAATCACTTCGCCACAGCCCTCGAAGGCGTCGACATCGACAATCCGGGGACGGCTCTTGACCGTAGTGGCCATCCCAACCCGGTGCCGCGGATCGCCGGGCCGATCGTACGGCCGCTGCCGGTCGGCGTCCGCGACGTGGAGTTTCTGAAGGCGCACACCGACCACCCGGTCAAGATGACCGTGCCCGGCCCGTTCACCATGTCGCAGCAGGCACAGAACGACCATTACCCCGACCTCGAGTCGGCGGCGCTGGCGTACGCCGCCGCGGTCAACGCCGAGATCAAGGACCTGCACGCGGCCGGTGCCGACCTGGTCCAGATCGACGAGCCGTACATGCAGGCGCGGCCCGAGGCGGCCCGCGAGTACGGCCTCGCGGCGCTCAACGCCGCGCTCGACGACGTCACCGGTACGACCGCTGTCCACATCTGTTTCGGGTACGCCGCGATCATCCACGACCGGCCCGAGGGGTACTCGTTCCTTTCTGAGCTGGCCGGCTGCTCGGCCGACCAGATCTCGATCGAGACCGCACAGTCGGGTCTGGATCTCGGCGTCTTGAAGGACCTCAGCGAAAAGACCATCATCCTGGGCGTCATCGACTTGTCCGACCACGAGGTCGAGTCCGCCGAACTGGTCGCCGATCGCGTTCGCCGAGCTTTCCCGTATGCGTCACCCGATCGGATCACCATCGCCACCGACTGCGGGATGAAGTACCTCCCTCGGGCGAGCGCCGAGGGAAAGATGCGTGCCATGGCGGCCGCCGCGTCCATCCTCCGCGCGGAGCTCTAGCCCGAGCCCTGCAGCGCCTTCGAAACGTGCGCATCGGTTCTCTCTGATGCCGCCAGCAACCGACCTGTCAGACTGAGGTTCATCAAGCTGGACTCGCCAGTAGTCATTGCGCCAGCGGAGTTTTCAAGCGCAGTTCGGCGGGCTCTGTGGCGAGCCGAAGACTCTGGGCCGACCCGACTCGGGCGATGCGAACGTCTACGTGACGAACGCCGGCCCCACGGGACCGGGACGCAACTGGTGACCTGGCGGCTTCGCGATCAGCGGACCGCTTCGCCGGGTGGCCCGTCTGCCAGCCATTCCGGTCTGACGAGATCGGAGCCGAGTCGTGACAGCAGTTCGATAGGCAGCCTGAGGCGCCATGCCCCGTGTCTGATGGCGCCATCCCCCGTGCCTGATCGGCGAGGACTGAGCAAGGACTCTGCGAAGTCTGCAGGCCAGCGACTATTTACGGCAGGCGGCAGTAGTCTGCTAGTGCCGGTTCGGGGTCGCAGATCGCGGGTCTCGGTGCGTTTGTGCCTCGCTTAAATGTTGCGCGCCGGTCGGCGGCGGGAGTGAGGCGCGGATGAACGTGATGGTGCGCCGATGGCTGCTCGCCGTGATCTTCATGCTCGTGGTTGTGGTGGGCTGTTCGCCTGCGGCTGCGCCGCCTTCGCCGTCCCCGCCGACGCTTACCGCCACATCGGCGATCGACTACCCGGCTCTGGAGGCTGAGATCGAGAAGGCGGTCACCACCGGCCCGGCGGCGTTGGACAACGTTCGGGCCGTGTTGGTTAGTGTCGGGGGCGAGCCCAAGATTGCTCACTATCGACACGGCTTCACCGACCGCGACCACGGGCACGTGTTCTCGGTGACGAAGAGTGTGCTGTCGATTCTGGTTGGGATCGCGATTTCTGACGGCCTGATCTCCGACGTGGACCAGCCGCTGGCCGAGCTGCTGCCGAAGCATCGCCAAGCGATGAGCGGAGAGGCCAGCAAGGTCACTCTTCGCCATCTGATGACCATGTCGGGCGGGTTCCGTGAGATTCCAGGCGGATTCGTCTGGGAGGAGTCCGCCAAACCAGGCAACAGTCTCGTCGATGTCGTGCTGGAACGACGGCAGGAGTTCGAACCGGGCAAGGTTTTCTGGTACTCCGATGCCAGTGCTCATCTGGTGGCCGCCGTGCTCGCGGCTGCGCTGAAAAGGGCCGACGGCAACGGTACCCGGACGGTCTTGGGCTACGCCCGCGAGAAGCTCTTCGATCCGCTGGGTATCTCGACTCACCCGAGCTTCTCCAAGCCTGTTCCCGACTCGTTGCACACGCCCGAGTTCGTCGCGGCCGACTTCGGCTGGGGGACCGACCCCAACGGCATCAATCTCGGCGGATATGGTCTGCGACTGACGGCGCCAGACATGATGAAGATCGGGGAACTCTACCGACGCGGTGGAGTCTGGAACGGGAAGCAGGTCGTGCCGTCAGGGTGGGTCCACCAGTGCACCACACCGGCGAGATACGAATCGCAGATCGGCGGCCCACTCGAGTACGGCCTCCTGTGGTGGATCCTCACAGATCCCGAGCAGACTGGATCAGAAGAGCCGGAGCAGGTGGGGTACTCCGCAAACGGGTTTGGCGGGCAACGCATCTATGTGCTGCCGAAATCCGAGGCAGTGATCGTCTACCTGTCGAACGTGCAGCCGAACAGCCAGATCGACGACACGCAACTGGAACCCCTCGACAACGTGTTCATCGCGGCCTTCCTGTGACGGCGAGTACACGGATCGGGCGAAGCTGTTGCGCCAACCGAAGTTGAAGGCAGCCAGGGACCCGTTGTACGGGCTCGGTCGTCAGTCTGGATCAACGACCGCCAGATTGAAGATCGTTGTGCGACGCACATCGTGACCCGGCCTGGCGCACGAAAGTTGCGGGGGCTTGGTGTTTACCACTCACGTTGGCACACCGCTCGCACCGCGCAACGACTGCCGCGAGTTCCGCAGAATCCTCCACCGTGCGTCGTTACGCCGGATTCGGCTTCATGACCTGCGCCACACGGCCGCTTCGCTGATGCTGGAGCGTGGGGGTTCATCCGCGGGTGGTGATGGAGATCCTTGGGCACTCCAGATCAGCGTGACGATGAACGCCTACAGGCACGTGCCGTCTACGACATCGCGAGAGGCCGTCGAACAGGTCGATTGCCTGCTCGACGAGTCCGAGCAGCGGGGCGATGATGGGCTCTAGGCTGCTCGATAGGCTGCTCGACAGTCCGACTGAGCCCGAGAGTCTAGGATCCTTTCGGACGAATGGGCCGTTGGCTAGGAGCGATGGTTGGAGCCGCCTTGGGGATCTGAACCCCAGACCTACGCATTACGAGATCGAGTCGCGGACGCTGGCGTGCGCGTCAGCCGGCGCGGATCAGCATGGAACTGTAGCGGATAGCGATGGGAAGACACGGTCGATCTTGGCCGTCGGGGGACACCTCGGAGACACGCTCGCTGATCGCGGCGCTCGACACCGTCTGGGTTAGGCGTGGGGTGGCCAACTCGCTTTCTAAGTCGCCTGGCTCACCTTTTGCCAGCGTTCTTCGGGGTCGCGGAGTGTGGGACAAGTGGCTGACTCTGAGGACCGCGAACGCAGGCGAACGGCGACAAGTGAGACGAGAACTGAGACGATCCCGGAGTGTCACCACCCGCCTAGCAGGTAGTCGGGCGTGGGTCTACCGGTGCTCTGCGCGCTCAAGTTGAGCGTGCGGCGAGTCGACGTACACGGAGGGAATCGGTGGAACACGTAGACAAATGAGACCGCGAATGAGACCACCAAGGGTAACGCAGGACGCGAGGACCTGGCCAATGGAGCGAGACGCGGTGCGTGTAGAGGCAGGCCATGCGGTCATCCGACCCCGAGCACGCACCGCCGACGAAACCCGGGGCGTCCGCCGCGGACGCAGCGGCTAGTACAGATCAACCGACGCTTTCCACCACCACAGCTCCACCGCCTGGCCGCGACCGCGGCGGATCTTCAACCGCAGCACCAGCCCTAGTCGTTGATCTTGTTGTCGCGGTGGCGGCTGGGTTGGCCAGTGCCGGCGGTTGCCGGCGGAGTCGGATGATCGAACTGACGGAATGTCATGGCGGAAAGGTGCTCGGCTTCTCGCCGAGGGATGCGTGCGAGGGGCGCGCCGGGGATCTACAGGGTCTCCTGTTCACATCTCATCGGTCGTTGACGGCGGGCGAGTTCGAGGAGTGGTGCAGGTGCATGCTCTTGCTCGAGATCAGTGCACGTGTCCGTCACGGTGGCGGTGTCTCGAGGGCCCGCTTGACGAGGGCGTCGACCATCCATTGCTGGAGGGCACTGACTTCTGCGGGCGCGAGTCCGGCGACGTCGCTCAGCCAGACGCGGGTCTCGATGCCACATGCGGCGCGGAGCGCCAGCGCGAGCCGGTGCACGCCTTTCTCGCCGATCGACTCGGTCATGGGCGCGAGCGCCTCGACGAACCACGGAATGGCGCGGCCCTGGCGCAGCGGCAGCTCGTGCGGCACCTCGCCCAGCGAGAGGCGCAGCATCGCACGCTGCTGCGGCTCATTCTCCTGCACGCGGCCGATGACGAACCCGGCAACGGCGGCCACGCGTTCGTCCACCGCTTCCGGCGGCGGGTCGGGAAGGACCGACGCGGCTCCTGTCTCCGGGTAGGCCGCGGCGAGAAGTTCGGCCTGTGACGCGAAGTAGCGGTAGGCGGTGGGGCGAGAGATCCCGGCAGCCTCGGCGACCTCCTCGACACGGGGCGTGTCGCCCGCGGTGATCAGCTCGCGCGCCGCAGCGATCAGTTGGTCGCGGGTGCGTTGCTTCTGCCGCGTGCGACCCGAATCGAGGTATTCCGTTGACATGACCTTCATGATATGCGAATCTCATTATAAGACTCAAGTCTCATGAATGATCGGAGTGTCAGATGACGGAACGGACGACGCTCGCGCCGGTGATCCGAAAGGCCGGCGAGGGCGAGAAGCGATGGTTCTTCGGCGGTGGCGTCTTCACGTGGAAGCTCAGCAGTGCTAACGAGGACATCGGCCTGTGGGAGGTCGACATGGTCGAGGGCAAGTGGACCCCGATCCACACCCACCCGGTCTCGGAGTCCATGTGGGTGCTCGAGGGGCAAATCCAGTACCGCGTCAACGACGATGAACACGAACTCGGTGCCGGCGACTTCGTCATGGTGCCCGCAGGCGTACCCCACGCCTTCATCGTCAAGAGTCCCACGGCCAAGGTGCTCGGCATCCAGCCGACCTGCGAATGCGAACCCTTCTACCGCGGTGCCAGCGAGCCCTTCGAAGGATCGGCCTGCATCGTCGACTTCGCCCGGATCGCGCAGAGCGCCCAGGAGAACGGCGGCATCGAGATCGTGGGACCTCCACCGTTCTAGTACGCACCCATCTTCCGCCGATAGGGTTCTCCGAGCCCTGTCCTACTACTGGTTCTGGCGCGGGCGGGCGGTCGCGTTCGTGCGGATGGCGGCGTAGGTGGTCCAGTTGCTACCGGCGTAGGGGTTTTGCCTGGAGCCGCCTTGGGGATTTGAACCCCAGACCTACGCATTACGAGTGCGTTGCTCTACCACTGAGCTAAGGCGGCCGGTGCGAGGCTGGGTTTCCGACGCACGGTCGTCCAGCATATTCGACCAGCCGCCCTGGGGTGAACTCGTTGACGGCTCCCCGCGCCCAACCTGCAGGCGACATGATGGGTAGGTGGCTGCGTGGGATCCCGAGTCGTACGGGTTGGTCAACAGCCTTCAGCAGACCGTCGCCCAGTACGCCCTCGGCGACTTGGTTGTCCGGGGCGATGAGCGGGTGCTGGACGTCGGCTGCGGCGATGGGCGGGTGACGCAGATGGTCGCCGCTCGGCTGACCACTGGCTCGCTCGTCGGCGTGGATCCTTCGGAGGCCATGGTGGAGGCGGCTCGGCGTCGGTTCCCCCGTGATGGCCGGGTCCGGGTCGAGGTCGGGACGGCCGCAACCCTGGCGTACGAGTCGGAGTTCGACTTGCTCACCTCGTTCAACGCCTTGCACTGGGAGATCCGGTGGCAGGCGGCGCTCGAGCGGATACGGGCGGCCCTGCGGGTCGGAGGCCGAGCGCTGCTCGTCTTTGTGTGCGATGGAGAGCGACCAAGCATCGAGGACGTGACCATGGAGACCGCGCGGTTACCGCTCTTCCAGGAGTGGTTCGAGGATTTCGACGCGCCGTTCGTGCACGTCGATCCTGACGCGTACGGAGCGGCCGCCGTATCGAGTGGATTCGACGTGGAGTATCGCACTGTCGCAGACATCGACTGGGACTTCGGCAGCCGCAATGCCTTTGTGGAATGGTGTTCCGCCGGGATGGTCGCGTGGACATCCCGGCTACCTCTGGAGCAGCGCGCGGAGTTCGTGGCGCACGTGATCACGTCGTACGCCAAGATCAGCGGATCCGAATCATTGTTCAGATTCTTGCAATGTCGGGTGGCACTGCTCGCTAGTTGATCTTGCCCCAAGCGCTGCTGGATTGGCCCTTCGACAGGCTCAGGGCGCGAATCGGATGGCCCTACGACAAGCTCTGGGCATAAGCGCCTCAGTACTGGGGATCGGTGGAGTCGGGGAAGGCGGATCGCCACCAGGCGGTCCAGATATCGCGCTGGATGCCGAATTCGCCGTCGAGGATGCCGTACATGGTGACCACGGCCATCACATCGACGCTGGCCTGGCCGTCGTCGCCGGTGATCGAGGGTTTGCCGGCGGTGATCAACAAGCCGGGTCCGAGATCGGGGAGGACGAGGCCTTGCTGGTGCCCGGTGCGGTACCAGGTGGGCCCCACCTCGGCGGGCACGGTGTGCAGGAGACGGGAGAGCGCGTCGGGGTCGCCGCGAGCGGAGAAACGCAACGTACGACGGATGTCCCGGGGGTGCTTCTCGTGCAGAAACTTCAATTGGTGCAGGAAGATGAGCCAGCCTTCGGTGATCTCGTCCGCACCGGTATCGGCCGCACCCGCGCCTTGGACCCGGGTCAGCACCACCTTGGTTCCTCGGCCGCCGGGCTGGAGCTCGAGGCGATCTCCGCCACCGACCTGGATCGTGAAAGTGCCCTCGTCGGCGGCGACTCCGTCGAGGTAGATCTCGCGGATCTCCGCGTCGAGCTGGTCGTACTGCCAGCCGTGCCAGCGGCGGATCTGCTTCGGATCGCGGAGCGAAGACCACACTTGTCCCGCGGGCGCCTCGACGGTGACCTCGACGGTGACCGGATGGTCCTGGTGATCGTCCATGTCGATCCCTTCCCCGCGACTTGCTCTACTCCATCGTCGCGGGTGGGCGCCTCGGTGGATAGAGGCGCCTCTTAGTGTTTTCAGCTCTTGCGCTCAGGTTCATCACAGATTGAAGGACGAGAATCGAAAGCACGATCCCATGAACACAGTGACTCCCCCAAGATCGCTGGTGAGATCGACCCCCAGAACCGGGGGTCTGGGCGTCTGGCCTCCAGCCCCCGGTTCACCCCTTGGATGCCAGCCGGTCCAGGCGATACCTCGCCACGCTCAGAGTCAGGCCGTGGATCGTCTCCTGCCGAGTCCGGCCGTCGCCAATCCAGCCCTGACGCACGTAGAAGTTGATCGCCCGCTGATTGCTGTCCAGGACCCACAGCACAGCCGAGCCGAAGCCGGCGCTCACCATCGCTTCGACGGCGGCTTCGTGCAGCCGATATCCGACGCCGGTCCCCCACGCCTCGGCCAGCAGATAGATGGCGTACAGCAGACCGATGGGCGGCTCGAGCTCTTCCGACGGCGGAGGCGTGCCGGCCGTAGCGAAGCCGATGATGTGATCATCTTGCTCGGCCACCAAAACGGCGGTCTGCGGATCTAGATCCGCCATCCGCTGCCGCCACAACTCTTCCGTCACCTCGTGACGAGCGAGGAAGTCGTCGGGCAGCAGGCCGGCGTACGCCGCCCGCCAACTCAGTGTCTGCACCCGCGCGATGCCTGCGGCGTCCGCCGGCCGGGCTGGGCGGATGACCTCGCTCTTCGAGAGGCTATGCGCATCAACTTCAGGGCTCATCGCACAGATCCCTTCGACAGGCTCAGGGCACGAACTCCGGGCTCAGGAGGCGATTATCGGCAGCGCACGCCGTCGGCGGGCACCTTGTCGCGAACCAGGAAATCCTGGACGATGCGCTGGACGCAAGTGCTTTGCCCGTACGCCAGGTGGCCCTCACCCTCCAACGTCACCAGCACCCCGGAGGTCAGCTGCTTGGCCATCCGTTCCGCATACTCGTACGGGGTCGCCGGGTCGCCGGTCGTGCCGATGACGAGGATGGGCGCCGCGCCTTCGCCGGTGATCAAGGCCTGCTTCGGGGCGGGGGTGACCGGCCACATCTCACAGACGTAGTCCGGCCCGCTGACCTGGCCGAAGATCGGTGCCTTCGCCTTGTCGGCCTCAGCCAGCTTGCGGGCCTCGTCGACATCAGCGTCTTGATCGTCGAGGCAGCGCACCGCCGGGAAACTGTAGTTGAACTGGCCGAACTGGCCGGTCTTCTGGTTGCGCTGGTGGTACAGATCGGCAAGGAACAGCAGGAACCGCGGATCCTTGGCGACAATGGCCAGCTCCAGCGCCTGCTGCAGATACTTGAAGCCGCGCTCGTTCTCGTACAGCGCAAACACCACGCCGATCGCGCCCAGCTGCTGCGTCAAGGGCCGACGGCCGCCGCGCAGGGGTTTGTCGTCCAACTGGCGCCAGAAACTCGCCACCCGGTTGAGTACTTCGTCCTTCGTCGTTCCCAGGCGGCACTTCTCCTGCTCGGCACACCAGGCGGCGAAGGCACCCAGGGCCCGTTCGAAGCCCAGGGTCTGACTCACCGACTTGTCCTCGGTGATGTTGACCGCACCGTCGAGGACGAGCCGCCCGGCCTGCTTGGGAAACAGTTCGGCGTAGAGCGAGCCGATCTGCGTGCCGTAGGAGGAGCCGAAGTAGTTGAGCTTGGCGTCGCCGACGAGCGCTCGCAGCACATCGAGGTCGCGTACCGTCTCGGCGGTGGAGACGTGCTCCAGCAGCCGACCGGACTCGACGAGGCAGGACCGCCCGAACTCCTTCTCCACCTCCAGCAGCTCGGCGTCCTCGGCCGGAGAGTCAGGGGAGGAATCACGCGCGACGTAGGCGTCGAGCGCCGCGGTGCCGAAACACGTGACCGGCGTGGACCTGCCTACGCCGCGGGGATCCCAGCCGACGATGTCGTACCTCTCCAAACCCTTGGTCTCGAAGGAGCCCGCGTAGTCCACACCAGAGCCGCCGGGCCCGCCGGGGTTGATGAACAGCGACCCCAGGCGGGCCTCAGCACTGGCGCGCTTGCGGCTGAGGGCCAAGGTGATCGCCTGACCGTCGGGATCGGCGTAGTCGAGCGGCACTTTCACCGTCGCACACTGCAGCTTGTCGCAGGTTGTCCACTTGATCCTCTGCTGGAGATAGCGCTCCAGCCCGGTTCCCGGCGGCGGATCGGTGAAGCCCTCCGGCTTGACATCCGGCACGGGAATGACCGGGCGACCGCTGCGCTGAGCCGGCGCGGACGCCGACGCGGACGCCGGCGGTGGCGGCGCGGACGAGCTCCCGGGGGCCTCCTGCTGCGACTCACGCTCGAGGATCGGGCGGCCGAACAGGCAGCCGCTGAGCAGAAGCGCGGCCGACACGAGGATCGCCACTGCCGCCGCTGATGTCCGGCCCCGAAACATGCCCTGAGCGTACGTGGACGGGGGAAAGTGCAGGCCGACCCTTCGACAGCCTCAGGGCACGCTGGTCTCAATAGCCCCTCGACAGGCTCAGGGCACGTCGGCCGCAGTTACCGGCGGCGCCGATTGCGGGGGCGGGGAACCGGAGCTTCGCTGCTCGCCGACTCCTCCTTCGACTCGCCCCGTGAGTCGTACGCGGTGCGGGACCCGCAGACGGAGGCGCGGGAGCAGCTGGTGGTGGCGCCGGAGGCTGACATCCGTACCAGCAGGGAATCCGCGGGAACCGAGTGCCCGATCACGACTCCCTCGCCCTCGTCGGTGGTGACGGCGCTGCCAATGGCCGGTGCCTCGCGGGCGAACTCGATGTAGAGCGGATGCTCGTACTTCAAGCAGCACATCAGGCGTCCGCAGGCTCCCGAGATCCGCAGCGGATTGGGCGGAAGGTCCTGGACCTTGGCCATCCGGAGGCTGATCGGTTCGAGGTTGGTCAGGAATGTCGCACAACACAGCTCGCGCCCGCAGCTGCCCAGACCGTTGATCATCCGGGCGGCGTCCCGGGCGCCCACCTGGCGAAGATCGATACGGGCCTGCAGACTGCGGGCCAGTTCACCGACCAGCGTGCGGAAGTCGACCCGGTGCGGGGCGGTGAAGTAGATGACGATCAGCTGGTCGAAATCGGTCCCGGCGTCGACGTAGTCGATCGCCATCACCTTCATCGGCAAACCGTGGCGCTTGATCAACCGCTTGGCGACGAGCTTGGCCTGGGCGCGGATCCGGCGGTTCGCGGCGTCGCGGTCCAGGTGGGTCTGATCGGCCTTGCCCGCACACAGCGGCAGGTCGTCGTCGTCGAAGTCGGCGACGAACTCCGGCGCCCAGACGCATTCGGCCACTTCGGGTCCGGATTCGGTCGGGACCAGCACCCGGTCGCCGACGGCGTAGTCGGTCTCCCCGGGGTTGAGGTAGTAGAGCCGCCCGTAGCGCTCGAACGAGACGGCCATCACCCTGGCCATGGGCTGAGCTTAGGGGGTCTGTCCAGGCTTCGACAGGGCCTCCTCCGAGCTGGTCGAAGGACTCAGCGACGAGTGCGACGGCTCGCGACACGGGTCAGGAATGGACAGAGGCCCGGCAGATGCGGGTCTGCCGAGCCTCCCCCGGGTGGGTTAACTGGGGGGCAAGAACCCACCCGTGCCTGTGGTAGTCCTAGCGCTTGATCCTCACGATCTGACCGATGAAGATCCGGTTGCCCTTCTTGACCTGCTGGTTGAACTTCGTCTCGTTCAGGTTGTACAGGCCCTTCCAGCCACCGCTGACGTTGTTGCGCCGAGCGATCTTGATCAGATCGTCGCCACGCTTGACGCGAACGGTCTTACCGGCGATGAAGGAGCGATTGGCCTGCCTCTTCACTCGCGCGTTCTTGTGGGCGAACTTTCGTTCCTTCTTCGTCCACTTCGAGCTCGAGGAGGTGCTGGAGCTCACCGAGGAGTTACTCGCCGAGGAATTGCCGGACGGAGTGGCGTTGCGGTCCGCTCCGCCGTTGGCCTTGGTCAGATTCGCGCGCCGCCCGCAGGTCGGCCAGGCACCCCGGCCGACATCGGCAAGGACCCGCCGAGCGATGGCGATCTGCTCGGACTTGGTGGCCTGGTGTGCCTGCGAGGCGTACTTGCGACCGCCGTACGCACGCCACGTGCTGCCGAGGAACTGCAGCCCGCCGTAGTATCCGTTACCGGTGTTGATCTTCCAGTTTCCGCCGCTCTCGCACTGAGCGACCTTGTCCCAGACCGAGGCCCCATGGGCCGGGGCGGCGGCGCCGGCGGAGATGCCGACGGCGAGCGCGAGGGCCGCAAAGACCCCGACGACCCGTTTGACGATGGTGGACGTCAAAACGTCTGTCCTTCCTGACTCCGGCCTGTGAAGTTAGCTGACGGGTTAGGGCTGTCAGGTGCCCCGCGGCTCCTCGTTCTGGACGATGATGACCGCTTCACCCCTGCCGGTCCCCGTTGCCGGTAGACCTGCGGTTGGTTCCTCCACCTCCGCTACGCCCGAGACTTTCTCGGCTCAGCGCCCGCCTAGCGAAGCTCGGCGAAAACGGGCACGCGTCTGGCCTGCGAACACGTCCGGTGCGGCAGGATCGACCCTCCAGGTTGCGCTCCATCAAGTAGTTGATAACGAAATGGATACGAAACTCGACACACCGTAAGCGCTAGCGACAGAAACGCGCAAGTCCGGTAACGAACTTCGTAACCTTTGCGCCCCAACCGGTTGCTCTGTCTGATGGCTCGCTCCGCTCGCGCTCGGGCGTGCTCCGCCCCACCGCTTCTTCGGTGCCTTCGAGCCAACGGAAAAGCGTGTTGTCTCGAAGACCCCTCCAGAACCGGCGAGTCGCACGTCCTCGGATGCAAAGCGTCCGGGTCACCTTCATTTATGGGTTCCTCCGAGGATGCCGGACCACCTGTTCTGGAGGAGAGCTTCGGGCAACACGCTTTTTCGTTGCCCGAAGCCGACGAAGAACGGGTGGAAGGGAGGCATCCGAGCGCGAGCGGAGCGAGCAATCCGACAGAGAGGTGCCAGAGAGAACGCTCGGGGGTTCCGTTCCCTCCGGCAACCCAATGATCACGGTACGCGCCTTTCGGCCCGGGCGGCAGGGGTTTGACAGGGCGGAGAGCGGAGCGCTCCCGATAGACACCGGTTCCGAGGGCGTGCGACCGCCGGTTCTGGAGGCGACTTCAGACAACACGCTCTTCGTTGGCTCGAAGTCGCTGAAGAAGCGGTGGGGCGGAGCGCGCCATCAGATACGGTCGGCGAGGCTGATCATGGTCGACTCGACCGCGAGCAGCGGCGCAACGTTTCCTTCCAGCGCGGTGCGGCAGTCCAGCAGCGCGTCGATCTTGCGCAGCGTCGTCTCGGCACTCGACCGACGGGCCAGAACAGTGATCTGCGGAGTCAGGTCGACGTTGATGAGCTCGGCTCCCGATCCGGTCTGGAGACTGAGGAGATCGCGGTAGAAGCCGGTCAACTCGGTCAGCGCCCGGTCGATGGCGTCCCGCTGCAGTCGCTTCGCGCGGGCCTTCTGCTGGTCCTCGAGCTCCTTGACGGCGGCCTGCGCCTGACGAGGCCGGGCCCCCTTGGTGCCGAATCCCAGCGCTTCCTCCAACTCCGCCCGTTCTCGGGAGTCGAGCGCGGTGGTGGCGGCGGAGGCCTCCTCCGAGGTGGCCTCGACCAAGTTCGCGGCCGCCGTCAGGCAACTTCCGAGATCACGGATCTGCAACGGGATCTGCAGCACCTCTCGCCTCCGCTGCCGCGCCTTCTCGTCCCGGGCGAGGCCTCGGGCCCGACCAACGTGACCCTGGGCGATGCGGGCCGCGTAACTGGCGAGCGCGGAATCGATGCCGTCCCGCCTCTGCAGCAGCTCGGCGACGGCCTCGTCCGAGGGCGTCTGCAGGTTGAGCAGCCGGCATCGGGAGCGGATGGTTGCCACCACGTCGTCGGCGGTGGGCGCGCAGAGGATCCAGACCGTACGAGATGCCGGTTCCTCGATGCTCTTCAACAGGGCGTCCGCGCCGCGCTCGGTGACCCGGTCGGCGTCCTCGACGACCAAGATCTGGTGGGCCCCGAGAGTGGGGCTCATCGCCGCTCGGCGAACCAGCTCGCGGACCTCGTCCACCCCGATCGACAGCTGCTCCGTCCGCACCAGCGTCACGTCCGGATGGGCGCCGCTGAGGGAGGTCCGGCACGCCGAGCACTCGCCGCAGCCGAATCCTCGTTCGCACTGCAGGGCGGCCGCGAAGGACCGAGCGGCGTTGGAACGTCCCGACCCAGGCGGCCCGGTGATCAGCCAGGCGTGGCTCATGGCGTGCGGTTCGCCGGCCACCGCCCGACGCAGCACCGCGACGGAGCGCGATTGACCGATGAGTTCGGCCCACACGCCGGGCTCAGGGCGCGTCATGGGGCCAGTCTCTCCGACCGGTACGACAACAACTCCTCGACGCGACGCTGGATGTCGTCGGCGATGTCTTCTCGAGGGCGCCGCGCGTCGACCACGAGGTAGCGCTCCGGCTCCCGTTCGGCCAGTGCCAGGAAGTGCTGGCGCACCCGTCGGTGGAAGACGTCACCCGCCGCCTCCAACCGGTCCTTCTCGGCGATGACCCCCACCGCCTGATCGGGTGCGACGTCGAGCACGACGGTCAGGTCCGGACGCAGGTCTTCGGTGGCCCAGCGAGCGACCTCCTCGACCTCCGCCGGACTGAGCACCCGGCCGGCGCCCTGGTAGGCGATCATCGAGTCCACGTACCGGTCGCAGACCACCACCGCGCCGGCGGCCAACGCGGGCTGTACGACGACGTCGACGTGTTGGGCCTTGTCGGCGGCGTACAGCAGCGCCTCCGCGCGCGCCGCAAGGTGGCCGGTGGCGGGGTCGAGGACCAGCCGCCGGATCTGCTGACCTGCGGCCGTGTCGCCCGGCTCGAAGGTCCGGACCACCTTCTCCCCGCGCGCCTCCGAGCCAGGTGCAGAGCAGGTCGAGCTGGGTGGATTTGCCGACCCCGTCGCCGCCCTCCAGGACGACGAAGGTGCCCGTCGCGGAACCCTTCACGAGTCCAGTTTCCGGCGGGCCTTCGCCCAGCGGACCAGAAACGCGGTGCGGGCGGCCTGCGCGTCCTCCCGGGTGCGCTCGAACTCCCGACCCAGTGCGAAGGCCTCTGCCGGAGTCAAATCGTCGACCCCGCGCATGACCTCCTCGGCCGAGACGTTGAACCGGTGCACCTGTTCCAGCAGCGGTAGGCAGCCGGCGATCCGCCCACGGCGCCGCGCCGTCTCGACGGGATAGAGGTGTCCGACCACGTCGTCCACCGAGGCGGAGGCGTTCAGCTGGGCCCACGCCTCGTCCCATGCGCGGGCGGGACCGTCGACCGCCAACCGGTCCGTCGCCCGGGTCATCCGCGCCACGACGTCGGCCACCAGGCCGGTGACGACGGCGTGGGTCGGCTCGGCCGCGACGTCCCCGATCCGGGCGCCGCGGGCTGCAACCACCAGTTGGTCCAGCAGGCTGAGGTACCGCTCCCCTCGGAGCCGAGACGTCATCCGCTGCGCGAGCTCGTCGCTGGTGTCGCCGGGATCGCCGACCAACCAGTCCAGTTCGTCGAGCAGGTCCGCCGTCCAGCTCGGGTCCAGCACGCTGCGGAGACCGTTCAACTCGCGACGCAGTGCGGTCACCGCGGACACCACGTCCGCGGCGCCGGCCGTCTCCCCGCCGCGCAGTCGCAGATCCGCAGTGAGCAGCTCCCGCAGGCGCAGCGCCACGAGCGCGGAGAGGAACGAGCTGAACGGGGCTGCGGCGTCGAAGGACGGCGCCTCGGGGAAGTCGGTGGGTCCGGTCGCGGGGGCGCCGAGCCGACGGACGAGTCTCGGGAACTGTGTGAGCACCGTGGCGCCCGCGCCGATCAGGCACTGGTCGAGCCAGTCCGCCTGCCGCTGATCCAGCCCCGGTCCGACCGGCGTCAGCATGACCTCGCGGTAACGGGCCGTGGTCAGCCCGCCGCGTCGCACCGTCACCTTGTCGTCCCGCAGCAGGGCCAGCGCCGGACCCGTGGTGGCCCGTAGGGCGAACTCGCGCCGCTCGCAGCGCAGGGCCGCCACCGGGGACAGCGGGGCTCGCCGTCTGAACGGCCGGATGAGGTCGGCCATCTCCTCCGGCAGGTCGGTCTGGCTCATGGACTCGATGAGTTCTTCGGGCAGCAGGGGGACCCAGTCCGGCGCACCGAGGTACCACTCCCCGCGGCCGTCCAGGACCCGATGCGCCAGCAGCACTCCCGACCGCATCAGCCGGTGATCCGGCGCGTCCAGCAGGGTCAGGTCGATGTCGTAGCCCGCGTTGTGACCCGCCCGGGCGACCAGGTGGTCGAGACCGAGTTCGGCGTTGATCAACTGCGGCGCCGGGCTGCCGTACGGCATGTCGTACAAGCGCTGCCCGGGCGTCGCCGCGGGGATCTGCGCCGGAATCCGGGCCGGAATCTCCGCCGGGGCGGCTGCTTCCCGAGCCGCCGGCTCCCGGCCACGCTCAGACTTGCGCGGCTTGGAGCGTTTGGACCGGCCCGCCTTGCTCACGCCTCCACCCTGTCACGACGAAGGTGAGTGTGCGTCCGGTGTCCGTCTGACTTGACGCGATAACTCCACGCACGGCCCAGGAGGCCCGATTCCGCCGGCTTCTCACTCGTGCGTGGAGTTATCGCGTCAGGCCACCCGACACACTGTCGGTGGTAGCGGTCACTGTGAAGCCCGGAACCCACACTTGGAAGGCATTCGGATGGCTGAGGTCTTGTTGTTGCACCACGCGCAGGGGCTCACCCCGGGCGTCGTCGCGTTCGGCGAGCAGCTGAGGATGGCCGGTCACACCGTGCACACGCCGGACATGTACGACGGAAGGACCTTCGACGACCTCGAGTCCGGGATGGCATACGCCAGAGAGGTCGGCTTCGGGACGATCGCCGAGCGCGGTGCGGCGGCCGCTGGGGAGTTGCCGCCCGAGCTGGTCTACGTCGGGATCTCCCTCGGCGTGATGCCCGGCCAACAGCTGGCCCAGACCCGGCCGGGGGCAGTGGGCGCCGTCTTCATCGGGTCCGCCATTCCCGCCGAGGAGTTCGGCGGGCCGTGGCCGGAGAGCGTGCCGCTCCAGGTGCACGGGAAGGACGCCGACCCGATCTTCGCCGGAGAAGGTGATCTGGAGGCGGCGCGTGAACTCGTCTCGAGCGTCGCGCGCGGCGAGCTGTTCCTCTATCCGGGCGAGCAGCACCTGTTCGTCGACAGCAGCCTGCCCGACTACGACGAGGAGGCCGCCCGGCTGGTCCTCGAGCGGGTGATCACCTTCCTGAGTTCGCTGGGCTAGCTCAGGGTGCGGTGGTCGCCGGCTCTCTCGGCGTGACGGAGCCGTTGCCGTTGCTGGCGGCAGTCTTTTTGGCCGGAGCCTTCTTGGCGGTGGCCCGTTTGGCGGTGGTCTTCTTGGCCGGCGCCTTTCTCGCGGCGGCCTTCTTGGCGGGCCGCTTCTTCGGGGCCGGGCCCTTGGCCCGCTTCTCCGCGAGCAGCTCGGCGCCGCGCTCGGCGGTGATCGTTTCGATCTCGTCGCCGCGACGGAGGGTGGCGTTGACCTCGCCGTCGGTGACGTAAGCACCGAACCGGCCGTCCTTGATGATCATGGGCTTGCCGGAGACGGGATCAGGTCCGAGCTCCTTCAGCGGCGGTTTGGCGGCGGCCCGACCTCGTTGCTTGGGCTGGGCGTAGATCGCCTCCGCCTCCTCCAGCGAGATGCCGAAGATCTGATCTTCGGTCTCCAGGGAGCGGGAATCGGTGCCCTTCTTGAGGTACGGGCCGTAGCGGCCGTTCTGTGCGGTGATCTCCTGGCCGTCCTCGCCGACCCCCACGATCCGCGGCAGGCTCATCAGCCGCAACGCCGTCTCGAGGGTGACGTCGTCGACGCTCATGGACTGGAACAGCGAACCGGTCCGCGGCTTGACGTTCTTCGGCGCGTCCTCGCCCAGCAGCTCGGTGACGTACGGACCGAACCGGCCGTTCCGGGCGACGATCGTCCGGCCCGTCTCGGGGTCGACGCCGAGCTCCCGCTCCTCGCCCATCGGCTTGCTGAGCAGCTCCCGGGCCAGCTCGACCGTGAGTTCGTCCGGCGGCAGATCGTCGGCCACGTTGGCCCGCTTGCCCTCTGCGTCCTCGACGTAGGTGCCGTAACGGCCGACGCGGACCGCGATGGGCCCGTCCGGCCCGGCGTCGGCAAGATCACCGAGCTCAAAGGTGGAGAGCCGGCGGGCGTCGATCTCACCCAGCTCGGACACCAGTCGCTGCAGCCCCTCACGATCATCGCTGCCGAAGTAGAAGTCGGTGAGCACCTGGACCCGCTCGGCGTTGCCGCCGGCGATCTCGTCGAGCACGTCCTCCATCTCGGCGGTGAACGCGTAGTCGACCAGTTTCTCGAAGTGCTCCTCCAGCAGCCGGGTCACCGCGAAGGCCAGCCACGTCGGAACCAGCGCGGTTCCCTTCTTGAACACGTAATCGCGACTGGTGATCGTGCGGATGATCGACTCGTACGTCGACGGCCGGCCGATCTCCAACTCCTCCAGCTTGGCCACGAGCGACGGCTCGGTGTAGCGGGCCGGGGGACGCGTCTCGTGGCCGGAGGCCAGCACCTCCTCCGGCCGCAGCGGCTGGCCTTCGCGCAGCTGCGGCAGCCGCGTCTGCGCGTCGTCGGACTGCCCGTCGCCGGCCTCGTCGATCGACTCCACGTACGCCTTCAGGAAGCCCGCGAAGGTGATCGTGCGACCGGAGGCGACGAACGTGCACACCTCGCGGTTTGCGGGACGTGCGTCGATACGCACGGTGATCGTCTGACCCTCGGCGTCCTTCATCTGGGAGGCGATGGTGCGCATCCAGATCAGCTCGTACAGCCGGAACTGATCACCGGTCAGCCGGGTCTGGGCGGGGGTCTGGAAGGTCTCGCCGGCCGGGCGGATCGCCTCGTGCGCCTCCTGGGCGTTCTTGACCTTGCTGGTGTAGACGCGCGGCGAGGCCGGCAGGTACTGCGGCCCGAACAGCTGCCGCACCTGATCGCGCGCGGCCGCGATCGCCGCACTCGACATGGTGATCGAGTCGGTTCGCATGTAGGTGATGAAGCCGGCCTCGTACAGGTTCTGCGCCACCGACATCGTCCGCTGGGCGGTGAAGCCGAGCTTGCGGCCGGCCTCCTGCTGCAGCGTGGAGGTGCGGAAGGGCGCGTACGGGCGTCGGGTGTAGGGCTTCGCCTCGATGGAGCGGACCGCGAAGTCCGCCGTCCGCAGCGCACCGGCCAGCTGCTCGGCCTCGGACTGATCAAGGTGCACCAGCGTCTCGGAGGCCTTGGTGATCAGCGAGCCCCGACTGTCGAAGTCACGGCCTTGGGCCACCCGCTGCTCACCCACGTGGGTCAGCCGGGCCGGGAACAGCGGCGGGGTGGCCTCCTCGCCGGCGTCCAGGGTGGCGTCGATGTCCCAGTAGCTCGCCGTGCGGAAGGCCATCCGCTCGCGCTCGCGGTCCACCACGAGCCGGGTCGCGACCGACTGGACTCGGCCGGCCGACAGCCGTGGCATGACCTTTTTCCACAACACGGGGCTGACCTCGTAGCCGTACAGCCGGTCGAGGATCCGCCTGGTCTCCTGGGCGTCGACGAGGTCGGAATCGAGTTCCCGCGGATTCGCCACCGCGTCGGCGATGGCGTGCGGGGTGATCTCGTGGAAGACCATCCGCCGGGCGGGCACCTTGGGCTTGAGCTCCTGCAGCAGGTGCCAGGCGATCGCCTCGCCCTCGCGGTCGTCGTCGGTGGCGAGCAGCAGTTCGTCGGCCCCGGCGAGCGCATCCTTCAGCGAGCGGATGGTCGAGCGCTTGTCGGGGTTGACGACGTAGAGCGGTTCGAACCCGTTGTCGACGTCCACGCCGGTACGAGCCCACTTCTCGCCCTTGTACTTGGCCGGGACCTCGGCGGCGCCGGTGGGCAGGTCGCGGATGTGGCCGCGGCTGGACTGGACGATGTAGCCGTCGCCGAGGAAGCTGGCGATCTTGTTCGCCTTCGTCGGCGACTCGACGATCACCAGTCGTCGACCACCTGCTTGCGCTGCCACGTCTGTCCTCATCTATGCCTGCTCGTCCCCAACCGTCGCTACCGCACTCCGGACGCCCGGGGACGACAACTCTACGGGCGGTGTCAATCGGCGCGGTGACGCTACTGATCGGAATGTATACGAGTCGAACCAATCGGCGGGTGGAGTATTCCGTCGAGCGCCAGCCGGCGGACGCCCGGGAGCAGCTCGGCGGTCAGTTCGTTGCGGTCGAGATCAAGCAGTCCGGCGACCGCCTCGATCAGCCGGATCAGCGGCAGGTCACCGTCGCAGGCTCCGAGCACGCCGGCCAGCGCGGTGTCCAGTTCGACCGCCCGCCGGAACCCGCGCTCCTGTCGGTAGACGACGTGCTGCGGATCGGCGGCGCCCGGCTCGCCCCGCGTCTCGGCGACCACGTCGGAGGCCAGCCGCCAGGGAAGTGCGAGGACATCGGCGTCGCTCAGCCGCTCGTCCAGCTCCACCGCGGCCTGCTCGGCCGCGAAGGCCGGGCCGATCGGCTGTTCCAGCTCGTACGGCCAGTCCTCGATCCGGATCCGTGGCTGGTTGCGTCCGGCACGGTGGAGGACGATCCAGCCCATGCCCACCGCCGTGATGCCGAGCCGGGCGAAGTAGTCCAGCCACGTGCCGTACCGCTCGAGATAGTCCGGCGCGCCCGCCCGGCCGGCGTCGGCGAGCCAGAGCTCGGCGTACGCGGCGGGGTCCAGCACCTCGCGCTGGACCACGTGGGCGTCGCACCCGGTCGGCTCGATCCACCCGGCCAGCCGCTCGGTCCAGTAGTGATCGGAAACGTGGGCCCAGTTGGCCAGCAGCTGCAGGGTGCCGCCGTCGGCGAGGACGTCGGGAGCGCGCCGGACGAGCTGCTCGACCAGCCCGTCGGCCTCTTGGTCGCCCTCGCGGTACACCAGCCGATCCTGGGTCCGGGCCGGCGGCGACATCACGTACGGGGGATTGGAGGTGACCAGGTCGAAGCGCTCCCCCGCCACCGGTCCGTACAGGCTGCCGAGCCGGAGATCGGCCGCGACCCCGTTGAGCGCCAGGGTGGCTCGCGCCAGTCGCAGCGCCCGAGGGTTGAGATCGGTCGCCACGATGTGGTCGGCGTGCCGAGCCAGGTGAACCGACTGGACGCCACAGCCAGTGCCGAGGTCGAGCGCCGAGCCGACCGGGCGGCGGATGGTGAGTTGAGCGAGCGTGGCTGAGGCCGAGGACACGCCCAGCACGAAGTCGGGCCGGATCGGCCTGAGGACGGTGTCCAGACCCGGCGTCAGATCGGACAGGATCCAGGTCGGTTCGTCGTCGGCGGCGTACGGGCGGAGGTCGAGCCGAGCCCGGACCTGATCGCCCTCGATGGCGAGCACCCCAGCCGCCTCCAGCGGCTCGACGAGACCCGGGAGGGCCCGGTCCAGCGCCGTCCGGGGCACACTCCGTTGGAGCGGCCACAGCAGGGTGAGTGCCGCCAGTGGGTCATCCCGCCCGGCCAGCGCCCGTACGGCCGGCAACGCGCTGTTCCGGCCGAGCGCCCGGTGGGCCTCCTCACCGATCGCACCCAACACGCCGTCGTAGGTGTAGTCGGCGTCGAGGAAGGCGAGGCGGAGGCGCTCGATGACCCCCGGTTCCCACATCAGCGGCCGCCGGCGACGTCCAGCGTCGTGCCGGTCACGTACGAGGCGTCGTCGGACGCGAGCCAGACCACGGCCGCCGCGACCTCCTCCGCGGTGCCCGGACGGCCGAGGGGCGGGCTGCTGCCGACCCGCTCCAGACGGCCCGGCGCGTGGATCTCGGTCGCGATCAGGCCTGGCCGCACACCGACCACGCGAACGCCCTGGTCGGCGACCTCCCGAGCCAGTCCGATCGTCAGGGTGTCGATCGCGGCCTTGCTGGCGGCATAGTCGACGTACTCGCCGCTGCCGCCCAGTTGGGCCGCCTTCGAGGAGATGTTGACGATGACCCCGCCCGCGCCGCCCTGCTGGGTGGACATCCGGCGAACCGCCGCCCCGGCGGCGAGGAAGGCGGACACCACGTTGACCCGCAGGACCCGCTCGAGGCGTTCGGCCGAGTAGCTCTCGACCGGTCCCGCCGCGGAGACGATGCCGGCGTTGTTGACCAGCAGGTCGAGTCGGCCGTACGCGTCGTCGACGGCCGCGAACAGAGGCCCGACCGCTGCCGGATCGTCCAGCTCGGCGGCCACGGCCAGAGCTCGGTGTCCGGACTCCTCGCAGCGCCCGACCACCTGGTCGGCGGCGTCGCGACGCGTCCGGTAGCTGATCGCCACGTCGTAGCCGGCCGCAGCCAGGGCCACGGCCGTCGCGGCACCGATGCCGCGACTACCGCCGGTGACGAGGGCGACTCGAGTGCTGGCCACGTCACCCAGCCTTCCAGGCCTAACCTCGGAGCGTGGCGCCGGAGGGCCTGTCGTACCAGCGATTTCCCAGCAGAACGCCGACCCGTACCCCCGGGAGCCGCACGGTGGGTCAGTCGCGGACCAGCCGAACGACAGCTCCGTAGGCCTGGAGTGCCCGATCCGTGGTGACGAGGGAATGCAGCCGCCAGTTCCAGGACGGCGCGTTCGCACCACACGTACGTCTCGGCACGACGTCCATAGCGTCTGCTTCAGCGGAAGTCGTTTCCCGCCACGTGGCGGCTGGCGCAGCAGAAATCACGATTCACCGCTGCGCTAGCCGTCATGTGGCGGATGACGACATCGAGGCCGAGTGCCGGTCAGGCGTGCCAGGCGGCCCAGAGCTTCGCGTACGGGCCGCCGGCGGCCACCAGTTCGTCGTGGCTGCCGGACTCGACGATCCGGCCGGCGGACATCACCGCGATCCGGTCGCACTCCTGCGCCTGACTGAGGCGGTGCGCGACGACGACGGCGGTCCGGCCGCTCAACACCGCGCGGGCGGAGGCCTCCAGCTGCCGGGCGCCGGCGCTGCCTGCCTCCGCGGTCGCCTCGTCCAGGATCACGACCGGCGGGTCCGCCAGGGCCAGGCGGGCCAAGCGCGATCTGCTGCGCCTGGGCGGCGGTCAGCTTGTGGTGTCCTTCACCTACCGGCGTGTCGAGGCCGTCGGGCAACGCGGCGACCCACCGGTCGGCGCCGACCACCGTCAAGGCGGCCAGCACGTCGTCGTCGTCGGCCTCCGGTGCCGCCAGGTCAGGTCGTCGCGCAGCGCGCCGGTGAAGACGTGGACGTCCTGCGTGACCACGCCGACCCGCCGCCGCAACGCGACCGGATCGAGCGCGTCGATCGCCTCCGCCGCCGACGGCGACCGTTCCGCCGGCACCGGGAAAGACGCCACCGAGGATCGCCGCCAGTGTCGTCTTCCCGGCGCCGCTCTCGCCGACCACGGCCAGCGACGTGCCCGCGGGCACCTCGACGTCCACACCGTGCAGGACCTCGGGACCGTCGGGATAGGCGTGCCGTACGCCGTGGGCGGTCAGGCGCGCCGAGGATGGGCGGGGTTGCGCCGGTCCGACGGGCGTGACCGGCATCTGCGCCACACCGACCAGCCGGGTGAGCGCCGCACCCGCCGCCTGCACCTCGTTGAAGGAGAACAGCAGCTGCCCGAGCGGACCGAACAACCGCTGGAACAACAAGCGCCGCCGCCGTCACCGCGCCGACGGTGACCTGATCGGCCCGGACCAGGAAGAACCCGGTGATCAACAACGACGAGAGCCCGACCGCCTCGGCGATGTTCATGGTGCTGGTGAAGGAGAAGAACGCCCGGTTGGCGGCGAGCGACGTGGCGATCGCCGTCGGTCGAGGCCTCGTCGACGACGCCGGCTCTGCCGCGCCTCCATCCCGTACGCGTGGACGGTCGGGGCGCCGTGCAGGACGTTCAACAGCGCCTGGGTACGGCTCCCGGCGGCGGCTCGGTCGGCGGCGTACAGCGGAACCCGCCCGCCGCAGGAAACGGCGCAGCCCGAAGGCGTGCACGACGAACACGAGCAGAAACGCCAGCGCCAACCGCCAGTCCAGCGAGACGAAACCGACGACCGTGAAGACGACCGTCACCAGGGCGGTGAAGACGCCGGCGGTGACCTTGACCGAGGCGTTGATCAACTCGACGTCCTCGGTGACCCGCGAGGTCACGTCGCCGGTGCCGGCCTGTTCGAGGGTGGCGGCGTCGATCCGCAGCGCCTTGTCGATCGCCGACTCGCGCAGGTCGGCGGCCAGGGTCAGCCCGAGCTGGTCGCGCAGCCGGTTGGACACCGCGGTCAGCACTCCGGTGACGAGCGCGGCGCCGAGCAAGCAGCACCACGAGCTGCAGCAGGGCCGGGTAGCCGGCGCCGTCCACCACGAGGTCGACGATGCCGGCCGAGCAGCAGCGGTACGACGACACCGGCCGACGCGGACAGCACGGTGAGCCGCAGGGCGGCCCGGCCAGCCCGCGGAAGCGACAGCACCTGGTGCCAGAGCTACGCGGCCGCCCGCCGGCCGGTGGCGATCGGCAGCCGGCCGGGATGCGGTCGTCGCTCGCCCGTTTCCGCGGCGCTCATCGCAGCACCGTCGCCGCGTAGTCGGGCTCGCTCCAGCAGCTCGCGTGTGCGTGCCGACCCGCACCCGCCCGCCGGCCGGTCGAGGAAGAGCACCCGGTCGCAGCGGCTCGAGCAGCGGCGGACTGGTGGTGATCAACACGGTGCTGCGCGTCGGCCTCCCCGGGCGCGGCGCGGAGCCGGCCGCAGACCCTCGGCGATGGCGTTCTCGGTGACGGCGTCCACGGCGGTGGTCGGGTCGCGCAGCACCAGGATCGTCCGGTCGGCCAGCAGCGCCCGGGCCAGGGCGATCCGCTGCCGCTGCCCACCGGAGAGGTTCATGCCCGTGGTCGAGCAGCGGCGGTCGAGGTCATCGGCGAGGTCGCCGACGGCGGCCGCGTCGCAGCAGCCGTCGCGATCCGGTCCTCCTCGTGCCGGTCGTCGGTCAGCAGACGCCTCCGGACCGTGGCGCCGAACAGGTCCACGTGGTGCGGCTCGACCAGCAGCGCGCGTCCGCAGCGTGGCGCCAGACAGCGAGGCCAGCGGCGCGCCGCCGAGCACGCACCTCGCCCGCTCGGCCGGGACGACGACGCCGGCCAGCAGCGCGCGTCCAGGGTCTCGGCGGCGACCACGTCCGGCGCGACGACCCCGAGCACCTCACCCGGGCTACGGTCGGAGCGTCAGCGGAGCGACGCCGTCGGCCGTGCACGTCGACCAGCTCGCAGCGGGCCGGCCGACGACGGGCTGCGTCACCGGTCGGCGGTGCGGACGGGCGCGTCCAGCACCTCGGCCACCCGGCCGGCGCTGGCCCGGGCCACGGCCGGATCGAAGACGCAGTCCGGCCAGGTTCAGACCGGGTCGGCGATGAAGGCGGCCAGGCCGACGACGGTGATCAGCTCACCGACGCTGATCCGGCCCTGCGAGGGCGAACGCAGCCGGCCACCCCGGCCACCGCGGCCAGCAGCAGCCCGGAGGTGAAGGTGGTCGCGCCGAGGAACGTCGTCTCCGCCCGCAGCGCGCCGACCTGGCCCGCAGCGAGGTGCTGGCTGGACCGCCGCGTAGCGCCGGGCGCGCCTCGGGCACGCCCGCCGAAACCGCGCAGCGGACGCAGCCCACCGCAGCAGGTCGGCCGCCGTCGCCGGCGGCCAGGCCGACCGCCTCCTGCTGGTCGGCGGTGCGCCGCTCGACCACGGGCTCGAGGGCGTTCAGACCGAGGACCAGCAGCGGGACGCCGATCAGGATGCCCGAGTCCGAGCGCCCAGTCGATCCGCAGCAGGAGGAACGCCGACACGACCAGCCCGACCAGGCCGCGGCACGACCCAGCTGCCGACTCTCCAGCACCTCGGCGGCCTGGCGTGGCGTCGGAGGTGGTGATCGACAGCAGCTCGCCGCTGGTCCGTTCGGTCTCGATGCCCGAGCCGGTCAGGATCCGTCGGACCGCCTGCGAACCGCAGCCGGTGCGCCTCCTCCAGGACGCCCTTGGCCAGGAACCAGGCCCCGGTCCGCCAGCAGGTCGTCAGCACGACGAAGAGCGCGAAGATGCCGACGACGGACGAGATCAGGCGCGGCCGGATCGGAGGTGCCGGACGGCGTCGTCGATCGTCGATCCCGATGGCCACCGGAACCAGGACCTCGCAGGTCTGGTGAGCTGGTCCAGCAGGCTGCGCCGAGCACGACGCGCCGGCGCTGACGGGGAAGACGCCGAGCCAGCAGCCGCCCGCCGGTCGCGCTTGGCGGTCGTCGGCGGCAGTCGCGGCAGTGGCTGGTCACGGGCTACGCGCCGGGGCCTCACGGACGCGCGATCGCGTCGGTCGTCGGGCTCGTCGGTCGCAGTGGTGCCGCCCGATCGGGATGATCGTGGGCGTCTCCGAGACCGGGTCGGCGATGATCGTCGGCGGAGAGGCCGAACACCTCCTGCATCGTCTCGGCGGTGATCACCTCGCCCGGGCGCCCCTGGCGCTGATCCGGCCGTCGCGCATGGCGATCAGGTGGTCGGCGTACCGGCAGGCCAGGTTGAGGTCGTGCATCACGATCACGATCGTCGTGCCGCGCCGCCGGTTGAGGTCGGTGAGCAGGTCGAGCACCTCGACCTGGTGGGTGAGGTCGAGGTAGGTGGTCGGCTCGTCGAGCAGCAGCAGGTCGGTCTCCTGGGCCAGCGCCATCGCGATCCAGACCCGCTGCCGCTGCCCACCGCTCATCTCCTCGATCGGCCGGTCGGCCAGCTCCAGCGTGCCGGTGGCGGTCAGCGCCTCGGCCGACGGCCCGGTCGTCCTCGGCGGACCAGCGCCGGAACCAGCCCTGGTGCGGGTAGCGACCGCGGCCCGACCAGGTCGGCGACGGTGATCCCCTCCGGCGCGATCGGGCGCCTGCGGCAGCAGACCCATCACCTTGGCGACCTCCTTGCTGGGGATCGCGGTGATGCTCGTGCCGTCCAGCAGGACCGCGCCCGCTGATCGGGGTGAGCAGCCGGGCCAGTCCGCGCAGCAGCGTCGACTTGCCGCAGCCGTTGGCGCCGATGATCACCGTCACCTGGCCGGTGGGGATCTCGACGGTCAGGTCGTCGACGATCTGCCGGTCGCCGTAGCCGAGGCTCGAGCGTCGTCGGCCGCCAAGGTGTGCCGCGTCGACCGGGCTGTCACTGAGCACCATGCGCTCAGCCTCCGTGACCGATCCGGTTGGACACGACGAGCAGATAGAGCAGGTACGGGGCACCGACCGCGGCGGTGAGGATGCCGACCGGCAGCTGGACGGGCAGCAGGTGCTGGCCGACGAAGTCGGCGGCGATGACCACGAGCGGCGCCGACCAGGGCGGCCGGGACCAGCGCGATGCCCGGTGCCGTCGGTCAGCCGGCGGGCGATCGGACCGGAGACGAAGGCGACGAAACCGATCGGGCCGGCGGCCGCGGTGGCGATCGGCGGCCAGGGCGACGCCGAACACGATCAGGAGCAGCCGGGACCGCTCGACCCGGACGCCGATGCTGGTGGCCGTGTCGTCGCCCAGCTGCAGTCCCGCCGAGCGCGCTGCCCGGCCCAGAGGGTGAGCGGGCACGACGACCAGCCATCAAGATCAGCAGCGGTCGCAGCTCGGCGGCCGAGCGCACCGTTCAGGCTGCCGGTCAGCCACAGCAGCGCGACCTGGGCGTCCCAGACGCTGGGCCCGGGTCATCAGGTAGTCGATGACCGCGCCGAGCATCGCGGCGATGCCGATCCCGACCAGCACCAGGCGGTAGCCCGCGACGCCCTGCCGCCAGGCCAGCAGGTAGATCGACAAGGCGGTGACCAGGGCGCCGACGAAGGCGAACGCCGAGACCGCGAAGCCGCTCAGGCCCAGCATCAAGATCGCCACCACCGCGCTCGCGCTGGCGCCGGAGGTGATGCCGATGATGTCCGGGCTGGCCAGCGGGTTGCGGATCATGGACTGGAAGATGGCGCCGGAGAGTACCGAAGCAGGCGCCGACGGCCATCGCCGATCAGCGCCCGTGGGCAGCCGCAGCTCGTGGACGATGAAGTCGGTGGCCCGGGTGCCGCGGCCGGTGAGGGAGTAGAAGACCTCCTGCGACCGAGATCGGGAAGTCGCCGACCATCAAGGCGGCGACGAAGACCGCCAGCAGTCCCGCCGCCGAGCCCGAGCGGAGACGACCACCGTCCGGCGGCAGTCGGCGGTGCCGGACCAGCCGTACGGACTGGGCGGCCTCGGCGATCGGCGGCGACGATGCCCACCGTCGGGCCGGAGGACGGCGGTCACAGCTCGGCCAGCTTCTTGCCGCCGAACCAGGGCGATGAAGACCGGCGCCCCGATCACCGCGGTGACGATGGCGACCTGCACCTCGCCGGGCCGGGCGATCACCCGGCCGATGATGTCGGCGGCGAGCAGCAGGATCGGCGCCAGCAGCATCGAGTACGGCAGCACCCAGCGGTAGTCCGGCCCGACGATCATCCGGGCCACGTGCGGGATGGTCAGGCCGACGAAGCCGATCGGCCCGCAGGCCGCCGTCGCCGCGCCGCAGAGCAGGACCACCGCCGCGGCCGACAGCGCCCGGCCGAGCACGACGTTGGCACCCAGGCCGCGGGCGACGTCCTCACCGAGCGAAAGCGTGTTGAGCAGCGGTCCGAGGCAGAGCGCGAAGAGGCAGCCGACGATCAGGAACGGCGCGACCTGCACGGCGATGGACAGGTCGCGGCCGGCCAGCGCACCCGACCTGCCAGAACCGGAACTGGTCGAAGGTGTTCTGGTCCAGCAGCAGGAAGGCGGTGGTGACCGCGCCGAACGCGGCGCTCAGGGCGGCGCCGGCCAGCGCCAGCTTGACCGGGGTCGCGCCCTCCCGCCCGAGCGAGGCGATGCTGTAGACGACCGACCGCCGCGATCGCCGGCCCCGGCGAAGGCGAACCAGACGTAGCCGACGATCGAGGTGATCCCGAAGACGCTGATCGCGATCACGACGAACAGCGCCGCGCCGGCGTTGACGCCGAGGATGCCGGGGTCGGCGAGCGGGTTGCGGGTGACGCCCTGCATGACGGCACCGGAGAGGCCGAGGGCGGCGCCGACCAGCACGCCCAGGATCGTGCGCGGCAGCCGCAGTTCCATGATCACCAGGTGGTCGGTGTTGTTCGGGTCGTAGCTGAAGATCGCCGTACCAGACCGAGCGACAGCGGGGTCACGCGGGCGCCGATGGCCAGGCTGAGGAAGCAGAGCACCGCCACGGCCGCGGCGCAGACGAGAAGTCCGACGACGCGGGTGGGCACACGGTGGGTGGCCCGTGCCGGCG
This sequence comes from uncultured Actinomycetota bacterium, assembly GCA_963789345.1. Lineage (GTDB taxonomy): Bacteria > Actinomycetota > Actinomycetes > Propionibacteriales > Propionibacteriaceae > Microlunatus. The sequence goes on from CAWBKR010000014.1 coordinate 200,635, forward strand.
TCGCCGGCTCCGAACGCAGCACCACCGTCGTCATTAGGGCAGCCTAACCTGATCTTCGACGGAGCGCCTCCGGATCCTTCCCGGCCGCACCTTCCCCATCGCGTGGCAGCGTAGAGCGGTCAATTGCGCCGAAACACCGCCGTACGCTGCCAATCGATCTCTGTGCTCCCTCAGGTGACGGGGCGGTTGCGGTACCGGCCAACCAGCTCCCGCGCGGCGACCTGCATCCTGACCGGCGGCAGTCCCTGCGCTAGTTGGGTGAGGTCGTCGACCACCATGTCGCCGATTTGCTGGAACGCCGCCGGGATGCCGCCCGCGCGGTGGCCGGAGAAGACCAAGCCCTCGAGGCCACGCGCCGGGTGGTCGGCCGGGACCGGCTCCTCGGGCCAGACGTCGACCCCGGCCAGGATCCGGCCGTCGGCGACGCGAGCCAGCAGAGCGTCGTGGTCCACCACGGCAGCGCGACTGACCAGGACCAGCCGAGCCTTGGCCGGCAGGAGATCGAGCTCCGCCCTGCCCAGAAGGTGTTCGCTCTCCGGGGTGACCGTGGCGAGCACGAAGAGGAACTGGCTCTCCCGGCACACGTCGTGCAGTGTGGCCGGAAGGAGGCCCTGCTCACGGAGCACGTTCGCCGGGAGCCAGGGGTCGAAGACGCGGATCTCGGCCCCGAACGGCCCCAGCAGCCGGTGCAGAGCCCGACCGAGATTGCCGAAACCGATCAGTCCGACGGTCGCACCCGTGAGCAGGATCGCGTCCTCGTTCCCGTCGGCGACGTAGCGCTCGGTGCCCAGCCGGAAGGCGCGATCCTGCTGGCTGATCCCCCGGGCCAGATCCAGCGCCAGCCCGAGCGCATGCTCGGCGACCGCCGTGGCGTACGCGGGGCCGCAGCCGAGGACGTAGACGCCCCGGGCGAAGCATGCCTCGTAGTCGACGTTGGGGAAGAAGTTGCCCTCGACGTTGAGGATGGCCCGCAGGTTCGGGGCTCGCCGCAGCCGGTCGGCGTCCAGCGCGGGTTGGCCGATGACGGCGAAGGCATCCGGCAGTGCCTCCTCGAGCGCTTCGGGTCGCTGATCATGCTCCAGGTCGATCACGGTGAACAGCTCTTCCAGCTCCGCGCGTCGTGCCGGCGTGAAGATCCGGTCGCTGCGTTGGGGCGCCGGGATGAGGATCACGGTGGGTCGGGTGTCGGTCATCGGGGGAGCCTTTCGCGGCCCCAGCGCAACCACCAGCTCAGGCAGCTGACCATGAGCACGGCGGCGACCCCGATCTCGGCGCTGCGCGCACTGGTCAGCAAGCCGGCCGCGGAAACCCGGCCGATCCCCAGTTGGACGGCCCCGACGACGACGAAGACGACGACGGCACTCAGCGGCAGGGCCACTGCGGTGAGACGACGGAACCTCGACGTGCTGCGGCGGACCGGTACGGGATGCGGTGACGTACGGCGCCACCAGCGGACCAGCCACCAGCCGAGGAACACCATGCCGAGAATCCCGCAGCCGTGCTGCAACCACTTGAAGACGGGCAACGGGCCGAGGTACGCGTTCAGGAACGGCAGATTGTTGGTGCCCCACCGGTTCACATGCGTGAAGCTGTCCCAGATCAGATGCGTGTAGGCGCCCACGACGAGGGACAGCACGACCACCAGCCAGCCCCGGCCGCGGACCGCTCGAGCCGGCGCGAGCCGAGCCCGCAGGCCGTCCGGAGCCAGGTCGGTCAGTGGCCGACGCAACACGAAGGTCCAGAGCGCGAAGACGACGAGGCCGACCACCAGGTTGTAGGTGATCGGGCCGATGGCGAGGTCGTGCGACCAGCCGTACGTCCCGATGAACGGCGCCATCAGCGGCACGTCGGGCACCATGGCTCCGATGGCCAGCGCCGTCGGGCTGAACCAGCGCGACAGCCGGGGGGTGGTCAGCGGCAGGATCGCGACCACGTGGGTGATCGTGAACGGCACCCGCCTACCCCTCCCGCCCTCCTAGGCCCGGC
>CAWBKR010000015.1:0-151722 GCA_963789345.1 uncultured Actinomycetota bacterium
GGTGCCCGGTTTCCTGGGGCCGTGAGTAGCGCACGTTCAGCTCGTCGATGCCGGCCGAGAACTCCCCGACGAGCGCCGCGGTCGAGGAATCGGGATACGACTCCAACGGCCCGGTGCCGAACCACTGGGCTCGGTCGAGGGCCACCGGCAGATCGAACCGGACGCCGACGCGCGGCCAGGTGCAGTCCCAGTCGAGGGACGGCGTGATCGCCATGGACAGGTCGAGCGCATCGTCGAAGAGTCGCCACGCGTAGTCGACGTCCACGAACAGGGGGCTGCTCGCCGCTCCTGACCGCGTGCGAACCGTGAGCGCATCTTGGCCGGCGCTGACGGAGATGATCCGGGTCACCAGGCGGTCCAGGCCTCGCTCCCGCCATCGTTGCTCCGAGGAAGGGCCAGCCGCTCCTTCGCCGCCGGTGTCCTCGGGTGAGCCGAGCTCGTACGAGCCACGCATCGTGGACCGGTCATTGTCGGTCGGCCCGCGCCAGAGCTCGAACCGCGGACCGGAGAGCCGAAGCCCGAACAACGTCTGGAGCCCGCCGGTGCGTCCGTCGAAGCTGGCCGGGCCGACGCGGACCGACCCACCGTGCACCGGCCGACCGGCTGGGTTGCCCCGCGGAGGCCGTGGGACGGTCGCCATCGAAGTGATGCCGAACTGTCTGCGCGCCACCACGTGTCCCGCGGCGGCCCAGGGCTGATCGTCCTCGAGCGCGACGCTGATCGTCAGCCAACTCTCGTGCTGGACGTCGGTGTTCAACAGCTCGGTTGGCAGCGGAACGTCGACCCTCGGCGCCGGCCTCCGTGGTCGGCACGGCGAGCTCGACCTCCATTGCGGGCTCGCCGTCGATCTCCAGCCGGCCGAGGAACCGGAGGCCCTCCGTCGACCGCGTGTGGTAACGATTCCGTACGACGAGCACGGATCCCTTCAGGTCGAACACGATCGGTGCGTTGGTCGCGGCGAACTCGGCCAGTCCGGGGGTCGGGGTGTCGTCCGGCAGGACCATGCCGTCCATCACGAAGTTGCCGTCGTGGATCACCTCGCCGAAGTAGCCGCCGTACGCGTAGAACTCGACTCCAGCCTGGGGTCCGGCTCACAGACCATGATCACGCCACTCCCAACGATACCCGCCGTGCAGCCGTCGGAAGCACTCGGCCGAGGGCGTCGATCGATCTCGGCGAGGGCCCCGGCCCGTTCCCCATGGCGTGGCGTCTCGCATCATGAGGACGGCAGCTGCGATCCGCTCCGCCTCGGCCGGACCGCGGCGTAGATGCTTCCGGTACTCGCCGTCGATCGCGGCGGTTCGATCAGGTCGGGGTACATCCGTAGAGTCATCGTCGGTGTAGGCCCCGGTGTGATCACCCTCGTGGTGCACCGGATCACTCAGGGTCGCGGGCGTGCACCCACTGTGACATCGCCGCCAGATTGGTTCCCGTGCCGGCCTCGTTCCCCAGCGACCAGATGATCACGCAGGGGTGGTTCTTGTCGCGCTCCACCGTGACGTTCGATCCGGTCGAGGTAGCACGGTCCCGCCATTCTGCCGTCATCGCTCGGATCTTGTCCTTCCAGTCCTGGAAGACGATCCGTGCGTACTTCCAGGTCGCACTCGTCGATGACCCAGAGAGCCCAGCTCGTCGGCCGGACCGGCGCGGTGGGGCGGGTAGTGGCTGAAGCGGACGCGTTGACGCCGAACTGCTTCATCATGATCGGATCGGCTCGCGCGTGGTCTTCGTCGAAGCCCGACCACGGACGGTAGGTCTCGCTGGCGATCATGCCCCGGAAGATCACCTCGCGCCGTTCACGGTCAGCACATCGCCGATGATCAGCACCGGTGCGGAAGCCGGAGCCGAGCCTGACCCGCTCACCCGGCGCGCGCTTGATCGTCGGCGTCGAGGCCGCGGCTGCTCCACGCTCCACGGCTCCACCGGCCCGACGTCGATCACCCGGACGTCGCCCCGGCCGCTCGAAGGTCGCTCGGACGCCCAGCTCGGGAACCTCGATCGTGATCGGGTACGCCTCCGGCGTCGCCACCAGCTCGGGCGTGATCACGCCAGAGCCGTCGGCGTGGGCGCGCCGCCGAGGTCGGTCCACCCCCCGGCCGGCCGCCCGACGGGTCACGTCCCGGAGATGCCCGGCAGACCACCACTGATCTGAGTCCTCCAGGTAGCTCGTCGATCGAGCCACTGGTGGACCTGGCCGTGGATCTGGTTCCGCCCCGGCGCAGGAGGCCGGTGACGTCGAACTTCCTGCACCGGTCGGCCGCCTTCCCACGCCGACCTCGTCGCCGTTCGGCCAGACGCGGGTCACCGACTCCACGCCGTCGAAGCGCAGCAGCGTCTGCGGCACGTCCCACTCGGGCAGATCGAGGTCACGGCGGTTCTCCCCGTGGGTTCTCGTCCGGAATGTGGCGCGGTCGACGGGGGACGGGTCGCGACGTTGGTGTAGATGGTCGGCCGCACTTCCGTCGATCCGACGGCACCCAGGTGCGCCGGACGTCGATGATCTCCGCGCCGGTCTCGTCGAGGTCGGGGTCGACCACCACGTCGTCGACGTCGTGACGGCTGTCGACCAGCCGGCGGCGCGGTCCCGTCAGACTGGCGTCGGGGCATCGGAGTCACCGGCTCGTGCCGGTGATCGTCGCCCGGTTCCGGGGGACAGGTCTTCGACGTACGTCGTCACGGGTGTGAGGCTAACGGTGGCCGCGTACGATCCCAGCCGCGGAGTCGTCCATCGGGCGGCACGCCGCCCAGGGCCCCGTTGTGGGACGGGTCGCGGGACTGGGGGGTTGACACCCGGGCCGCTGGTCAGGTTGACTACGCAGTAGGAACCACCTGACTACGTAGTCAAGGAGCGCCGCCAGTGGCAGACCACCAAGAGGTCGACCGCCTCGCCCGCGCGGTCATCGTCGACATGACTCGTCGGACGGGGGTGTCCCGGAGACGGTACCCGGGTGGTCAACAACGCTGCCGTATGTGTCCCGTCAGGACGCACCGGCGCCACGCTGCCGGGCCATCGCCGAACTGGGGTACCGACCCAACGCGCGTCCAGGCCCTGGCTCGGGAACGCAGCCACAGCGTCGGCGTCCTGACCCTCGGAACGCCCTTGTTCGGTCCGTCGCGGCGGGTGTTCGCTCTCGAGCAGGCGGCTCGCCGTCACGGGTACACGCTGGCGCTGGTGTCGATCCCCGACCTGTGGGGCGCAGCAGGCGTCGCCGAGGGCATCGGGAGCTGCTGCTGGCGCACGGCGTCGAGGGCGTCGTAGTCGAGGCGCCGACCCACCTGGTCGAGCTCGACGCCGTTCGACTGTCCGGGCTGCCGGTGGTCCAGCGCCGGACGGATCGCCGGCGTGCCGCGGCGGTCGGTGATCGACATCGACCACCGGCGAGATCGCGGGGTGCTCACCGAGCACCTGATCGATCTGGCCTCGACACCGTCTGGCGCATCACCGGTCCGCGCGACTGGGTGTACTCGACCCAGAAGCGGCTCGCGGGGTGGCGATCGGCTCTCAGGCGGCGGGGCGGAGAGTCCCGGCCGGTGTTGTACGGCGACTCGTCCGCCCGCTCCGGCTTCGAGTCGGCGCCAGCTCGCCGTCGCGCCGGACGTCAGCCGCCATCTTCGCGGCCAACGACCACATGGCGATCGGCGTCCTTGCGGCCTTGGCCGAGGCCGGCGAGGGTGCCCGATCAGGTCTACGTCGTCGGGTTCGACGACGTCCCCGAGGCGGAGTCCAGGTGGTTCCGCTGACCACGTCACCGTCGATGCCGACACGGCGGCTCGGCGCATCCTCTCCGAGACTCGTCACGCTGATCGAGGGTGGCGAGCCGACCGGCGACGACGTGGACTCCGGCCGCCCCATGATCTCGACGGTCGGCCGGACCTCCGCCCGACACCGGCGGCTTGCCGTCGTCCGCCTTAGGCTCAGCCCGCGCACCTTGACGAACCGTACGGCCGCTCGATCCCGAGCGACCAGACAAGGAGCAATCGACCCGGAAGGACGATCGATGTCTTCAGCTTTCACCCGACGCCAGTTTCTCGTCTCCTCCCAGCCGCGCGACCACGCCTCGGGTGCTCACCGCGTGCGGTGGGGGTGGCGCCACGCCAGCCCCAGGGACCGCCCCTCGGCCAGCAGGTTCCGCAGGCCGACATCGACAAGGCTCTTCGACACACCGACGTCCCTGACGTTTTGGACCTGGGTGCCCCGACATCGCCGACCAGGTGAAGTTGTTCACCACGAAGTACCCCAAGATCCAGGTCAAGACAGTGAATGTCGGCCAGGGCGCCCCGCACTACCAGAAGCTGCGTACGGCCATCCAGTCCGGGCAGGGTGCACCCGACGTGGCCCAGATGGAGTTCCAGTACATCCCGTCGTTCACCCTCGGCGAGCAGGGCGCGCTGATGGACCTGACGCCCTACGCTCCGGCCGACATCCAGAGCTTCTACCCCGAGTGGGTGTGGGGCCAGGTCAAGGTCAACAACGGGTTGTGGGGGGTTCCGCAGGACACCGGGCCGATGGGTCTGCTCTACCGCGACGACCTGTTCTCCGCTGCCGGGATCAAGGCTCCGGCCACCTACGACGACTTCGCCGCCGCGGCCGAGACGTACCACAGCAAGAACCCGAAGAGCTTCCTGGTGAACGTCGCGCCGAACCAACCCGGGCAGCTGGTGGCCTACCTCTGGCAGGCCGGGGTGCGGCCGTTCAGCTTCGACGGCCAGCAGACCGTCAAGGTCGACCTGGCCAACGATCAGGCGAAGAAGGTCGTGCAGTTCTGGGGAGACCTGGTCACGAAAGGCCTGGCCTCCAACGACGCCGACTTCAACGACTCCTGGTATCAGGGTCTGGCCAGCGGCAAGTACGCATCGCTGCCCATCGCGGCCTGGGGACCGGTGTTCCTGCAGGGCACGGCCGGCAAGACCTCGGGCAAGTGGCGGGCGGCCGACCTCCCGCAGTGGGAAGCCGGAAAGGTCGTGTCCAGCAACTGGGGCGGCTCGACCGACGCGGTGCTGAAGTCGAGCAAGAATGCAATCGCCGCCTCCCAGCTCGCCCTGTGGATCAACACCAACAAGGAATCGACGCTCAAGTTCGCCAACGAGCAGTTCCTCTTCCCGGCGATGAACGACGTGCTGACCGACCCGAGCTTCACCGGACAGGAGTCGAAGTTCTACGGCGGTCAGAAGGTCAACGAGAAGTTCGCCCAGATCTCGGAGACGGTCAGCACCGACTTCGGCTGGCTGCCCTTCATGGACTACGTGTACACGAACTTCAACGAGACCCTCGGCAAGGCGTTCGCGGACAAGACGGACGCGGTCGCGGGTCTGCAGGCCTGGCAGGACGCCTGCGTCAAGTACGCCAAGGACCAGGGCTTCACGGTCGGCTGACCTCCGGGCGCGCAGCGTCCCGAGCCGGTTCGGATGGCTGCGCGCCAATACCTGAGAAGGGAGACCCATGACCACCGTGTCGACCGCGCCCGCGGCAACCACCCCGGCTGTCTCGCGGAAGCGCTCGCGACTCACCGCCTCACGGCGGCGGCAGATCGGCGCCGCCTACGTGCTGGTGCTGCCGTTCCTCGTCCTGTTCCTGACCATGATCGTCGTGCCGCTCTTCTACGCCGGTTATCTGTCACTGTTCAAGAAGAGGCTGATCGGCGGCAACTCCTTCGCCGGTGCGGAGAACTACCTCAGGGCGTTGACCGACCCCAGTTTTCTCGAAGGTGTTGCCCGGATGGGGCTGTTCCTGCTCGTCCAGGTCCCGATCATGCTGGTGCTCTCGCTGTTCACCGCGCTGGCCCTGGACAGCGGGATGATGCGGCTGGCCAAGTTCGTCCGGCTGAGCATCTTCGTGCCGTACGCCGTGCCGAGTGTCATCGCCACTCTGATGTGGGGCTACATCTACGGCCCCGACTTCGGGCCGCTCGCCCAGATCGGTGAGGCCATCGGGCTCGGCGCCCCGCCGTTCTTCACCGAGACCGGGATCTTCTTCTCGATCATCAACATCGTGAACTGGGAGTTCATCGGCTACAACATGATCATCATGTACGCCGCGCTCCGCTCGATTCCCACCGACCTGTACGAGGCGGCCCGGGTCGACGGCGCCTCCGAGACCCGGATCGCTCTGTCGATCAAGATCCCGTCCATCCGCCCGGCGATCATGCTCACCGTCATCTTCTCGGTGATCGGCACCTTCCAGCTCTTCAACGAGCCGGCGCTGATGCGGACCCTCGCCCCGACCGTGATCGGCACGGACTGGACGCCGAACCTGTACGCCTACAACATCGCCTTCGTCAACCAGGACGCCAACTACGCGGCCGCCCTGGCCTTTCTGCTCGGCATCGTGATCATGATCATCTCCTACGTCGTCCAACTCAGCACCCAACGGAAGGAGCGCCGATCATGAGTGTCGTCGACACGGCCTCGGACGTCACCAAGTCCGCGAGGGCCCTCGACCGCCCGCCGGCCAAGCGTCGGACCAGCTGGGTGCTCACCGTGGTCATGGTCGCCATCGCCTGCTACTTCCTGTTCCCGCTGTGGTGGCTGGTCGTCGCCTCGACCAAGTCCAACGCCGACCTCTTCAGCTCCTTCGGTCTGTGGTTCGCGGAGTTCAACCTGATCGAGAACATCCGGACGGTGTTCACCTTCCAGGACTCGGTCTACATCCGCTGGTTCTTCAATTCGATCTTGTACGCCGTCGTCAGCGGGGTCGGCGCCGCCTTTCTCGCCACGGCCGCGGGCTACGCCTTCGCCAAGTACGAGTTCCCGGGTGGCAAGGCGCTGTTCTCGATCATCCTCGGCGCGATCATGGTCCCCACCACGGCGCTGGCCATTCCGACCTACCTGCTGTTCGCCCGGGCGGAACTCACCGATACGTACTGGGCGATCATCCTGCCGTCGCTGGTGAGTCCGTTCGGGGTGTTCCTGATGCGTGTGTACGCCGCCGACGCGGTGGACACCACGCTGATCGAGGCGGCGCGGGTGGACGGCGTGGGGGAGTTGCGCATCTTCTTCACCGTCGCGCTCCGACTGCTCATGCCCGGAACGGTGACGGTTCTGCTGTTCGCCCTGGTGTCGACCTGGAACAACTACTTCCTGCCCCTGCTGATGCTGAACTCCTCCGAGCTGTTCCCGTTGCCGGTGGGGCTGGCGCAGTGGCAGTCGACGGCGGCCGGCGGATCCGGCGCCCAGGCTCTGTTCTCCACGGTGATCACCGGGTCGTTGATCTCGATCATCCCGCTGGTCGTCGCGTTCTTGTTCCTGCAGCGCTACTGGCAGTCCGGCCTGGCGACCGGCGGCGTCAAGGCCTGACTTCAGCTTCCGAAAGGAGTGCCTTCATGGCCTCAACCCTTAATCGCGTCCTGTTCGGCGCCGCGTACTACCACGAGTACCAGCCGTCTCCCCGTCTGGAGACCGACCTGGACCTGATGGTCCAGGCCGGCTTCTCGGTGATCCGGGTCGGGGAGTCGGTGTGGACCACCTGGGAGCCCGAGGAGGGGCAGTTCGATCTCGAGTGGCTCGCGCCCGTGCTCGATGGTGCGCACGAGCGCGGCATCAAGGTCGTCCTCGGCACCCCGACGTACGCGGCACCGCCGTGGCTCGCCCGCCGCTACCCGGAGATCGCCGGGGAGATCGCTAGCGGCCAGCCGATGCCCTGGGGAGGTCGCCAGGAGATCGACTACACCCATCCGGCGTTCCGGTTCCACGCCGAGCGCGTGATCCGCAAGATCGTGGGCCGCTACGCGGCCCATCCCGCGATCGTCGGTTTCCAGGTCGACAACGAGCCGGGCATGCTGCTGTTCCACAACCGCGGCGTGTTCCAGCGGTTCGCCGACGAGCTCCGCCACACGTACGGGACCGTCGAGAACCTCAACGAGGCCTGGGGCCTGGTCTACTGGTCGCACAAGCTGACCACCTGGGCCGATTTGTGGGCTCCCGACGGCAACTACCAGCCGCAGTACGACCTGGCCTGGCGCACCTTCCAGGCCAAGCTCACGACGGAGTTCATCGCCTGGCAGGCCGGTATCGTCCGCGAGTACGCCCGCGACGACCAGTTCGTCACGACGTGCATCGCGTACGAGCGACCGACCGTCGACGACGCCAACCTCACCCGTGCCCTGGACGTGACCGCCGGCAACCCCTACTACGCGATGCAGGACGCACTGACCGTCCCCACCACCGCCGTGAAGCCGCAAGGCTGGACCACGACCGGAGCCTGGAGCCTGTACCTGAGCGCCGACCGGATGTACGCCTCCAAGCAGGCCCCGTACTTGATCACCGAGACGAACGCGGGCGCCATCGGCGGCTCGGCGACGAACTTCCCGGCGTACGCCGGCCAGTGGCGGCAGGCCGCGTGGGCCTTCGTGTCCCGAGGTGCGGAGATGATCGAGTACTGGCACTGGCACACGAACCACTTCGGCACCGAGACCTACTGGGTCGGCATCCTGCCCCATGATCAACAACCCGGCCGGGTCTACGCCGAGCTCAGTCGGCTCGGCGGCGACTTCGCGAAGGCGGGTTCGCGCGTGGTGGGGCTGGAGCCCGACGCGTCGGTCGGTATCGTCTATTCGGCGCGATCCAAGTGGGGCCTGGCCTTCCAGGCCGCCTTCGCCCAGCCCGGCAAGGCCTTCGTGTCCTCGCTGGCCGATGTCGACCAGCGCTCCTACCACCGGATCTTCGAGGCGTTCTACCGCGGCACCTTCGAGGCCGGAGTGCCGGTCCGGCTTCTGCACGACAACCAGATCATCGGTCCCGACGGCGACCTCGACCCCGCCCAGGTGGCCGCCGACCTTCCGGTGCTCATCGTGCCGGGCCTGCTGGTCGCCGACGATGCGTTGCTGATGTGGCTGCGCGAATACGCGGCCGCCGGCGGACACCTGGTGCTCGGTCCGCGGACCGCGTACGGCGATGACGAAGGACGGGCGCGAACCGAGGTCAAGCCGGCCCACCTCGCGGAGGCGGCCGCGGTTCGCTACCAGGAGTTCTCGAACCTCAACGAGCCGGTCACCGTCACCGCGGAGAGCGACGGCTTCGACCTGTCGGCGGCGGCCCAGGCGACCGACTGGATCGACGGGCTGATCAGCGACGGGGCCAAGGTGATCGTGGGCTACGACGACCGGCATTTCGGTCAGTTCCCGGCGGTCGTCTCCACCGAGTGCGGTCGTGGCCGGATCACCACCGTCGGCACCCTGCCGAACGCGGCGCTGGCCGGCGACCTGATCCGGTGGTTGGCGCCGAGCAGTCAGGAGGCATGGGGCACCCTGCCGGACTCGGTGACCGTGAACTCCGCCACGAATCGGGACGCCCGGCGAATCCACGTCGTCCACAACTGGAGCTGGACTCCGACGACGGTGACCCTGCCGTGCGCCATGACCGATCTCCTCACCGAGGGGAGCGACCGGCTGGAGGAGATCGACCTCGGACCTTGGGACGTCCGGGTGTTGATCGCCTGAGCACGCGTCGTAGTCCCTGGCGGCTCCCGGACCAACGTCGCTCGATCTCGTAGGCGTTGCTCTATCTGCAGATCGAGCAACGCCTACGAACCCGAGCGACGTCAGGGAAGGCGGTTGGAGCGGGTCGCCTCAGCGCGTGGGCGCGGCGGAGTTGCGTCAACCGGTAGAGTGCCGTGTCCGGAAGTTCCGGGTAGACGAGGGGTCAGCACAACGTGGGTTCGGTCATCAAGAAGCGTCGCAAGCGGATGGCGAAGAAGAAGCATCGCAAGCTGTTGAAGAAGACGCGGATCCAGCGTCGACGCGCGGGCAAGTAGCGCGTCTGGTTGGGTGAGATGACGCGCGTCGTCTTGGTCACCGGGGTCTCGCGCGACCTGGGAGCCAAGTTCGCGCGCACCCTCGCGGCCGACGACCGCTTCGAGGTCGTCGGGGTCGACGTCACCCCGCCGCGGCACGAGTTGGGCCGCGCCTCCTTCGTACGTGCCGACATCCGCAATCCGATCATCGTCAAGGTGATCGCCGAACGAGCGGTCGAGACCGTCGTGCACATGGCCATGGTGGCTACCCCGAGCGGCGCCGGCGGCCGCTCGTCGATGAAAGAGATCAACGTCATCGGCACGATGCAGTTGCTGGCCGCCTGTCAAAAGGCCGACGACCTGACAAAGCTGGTGGTGCAGAGCTCGGTCTCGGTCTACGGCGCCTCGCCCCGGGACCCGGTGAAGTTCACCGAGGAGATGTCGGCCAAGGCGCAACCCCGGACCGGTTTCGGCAAGGACGCGATCGAGGTCGAGTCCTACGTCCGCGGACTGGCCCGGCGCCGCCCCGACCTGGTGGTCACGACCCTGCGGCTGGCCAATTTGATGGGCGCCGGAGTCGACAGCCAGGTCACGCGCTATCTCTCGCTGCCGGTGGTGCCGCGGGTGATGGGCTTCGACGCCCGGCTCCAGTTCCTGCACCCGACCGACGCCGTCGCCGGTCTGCTGGCCGCGACCCGCAACGACCTGCCGGGGACCTACAACTCGGGGCCGAGGATCTGCTCACGCTGTCCCAGGCGCTAGCCATGATGGGCCGGCCGTCCTTCGGCGTCCCCCAAGCGTTCGCGCCTCTGGTCGCGGCCATCGATCAGACAGGCCCGGCTCGGCGACTTCTCCACCGACCACATCGCGGCTCTGACCTATGGTCGGGGAATGGACACCAGCCGCTTCGTGACCGCGACCGGGCTGGTGCCCACCTATTCGAGCCGCCAGGCACTGCAGGAGTTCGTCGATCTGGCGCCGGCCGGATTGCTCAGCGCCGATCGGATCAACTACGTGCTCACCTCGCTCAACGACCTGGTGGCGGAGCGCCGTGCCTGACGCAGAGATCATTCAACTCGGCAGCCGCGGGCCCGCCGGCCGGGGCAGTCGCAAGCCACCCTCGGCCGCCGCCCGTGGTCTGGTCCCGCCTCGCCGCGCCGGCTCGGCGAGGCGGAAGAAGAAGCCGTCGGCGCCGGAAGCTCCGTCCGGGATCTGGACCGACGAACCGGTGATCGAGGAGCCCGCCCTCGACGAGCCCGACGTCGACGAGCCCGACGTCGACGAGCCGATCCGGGGAGACGAGCCCCGATTCGCTCGTACGACTCAGCCGGAGAGCAATCCGGAGGGTGATCCGGGCGCGATCCCACCGACGCTGGATCTGGCCGCCGTCTTCGCCGAGCTCACCGATCAACTCTCCCGCGCGCTGCAGTGGCTGCAGACCGCGCCGGCCGAACAGCTCCAGGAGGTCTCCGCCGACCCCCTCCGTGCTCTCATCAGCGTCGCCGAGCGGCTCGGTGTCGACTGGTCGACCTCCGCGGAACAACTGGCCACCTTCGCCCGGACCCGGCTGAGCGGGGACTACGCGATCGACGAGTTCGGGTTCGACCCGCAGCTCACCACCGAGTTGTTCCTCCCCGTCATGCGGTGGCTCGCCCAGTCCTGGTTCCGGGTGGAGGTACGCGGTGCGGAGAACGTCCCCAGCACCGGTTCGGCGCTCCTGGTCTCCAACCACGCCGGGACCATGCCGCTGGACGGGATGATCTTGCACTCGGTGGTCTACGACGAGGTCGGCCGGCACGTGCGGATGCTCGGCGCGGACCTCGTGTTCAAGACCCCGTACGTCAACGACTTCGCCCGGAAGACCGGGACCACGCTGGCCTGCCAGGAGGACGCCGAGCGCCTGCTGGCCCGCGAGCAGCTCGTTGCCGTGTACCCGGAGGGTTTCAAGGGTCTCGGCAAGCTGTACAAGGACCGCTACAAGCTGCAGCGGTTCGGCCGCGGCGGTTTCGTGTCGGCGGCCGTCCGCGCCCAGGTGCCGATCGTCCCGGTGTCGGTGGTCGGCTCGGAGGAGATCTACCCCCTGCTGTCCACCGCGCCGGTGCTGGCTCGAGCCATGGGCGTCCCGTACTTCCCGGTGACGCCCACCTTCCCCTGGTTCGGAGTGCTGGGCATGATCCCGCTGCCGAGCAAGTGGATCATCGAGTTCGGCGAGGCGATCACCACCGACGAACTGCCGCCGGGATCGGCCGACGACCCGATGGTCGTGTTCAACGTCACCGACCAGGTGCGGGAGACGATCCAGCAAACGCTGTACTCCCTGCTCATGCAGCGACGTAGCGCGTTCTTCTGACCCGGCCGCGTTCGTGTACCTCGCCCTGGCCGTGCTCCTGCTCGCTCTCGGCGCCTTCACCACAGTGGTCGTGGGCAGGATCCGACCCGACCCACGCCGGCGGCCGAACCTCGAACAGCTCCGCGGCTTCTGCTTCGTCGGGGCGATCGGGGTCGGCCTCGTCGCCGTCGCGGTCCTGACCCTGGGACTGGTGCTCGGGAACGCTCGACTGGCCGACGGCGTCGCCCTCCTCGGACTGTTCGGCTATCTGGCCTACCAGCTCGCCACGCTGGTGATCATCACCTGGCCGGCGGGCCGCTGGCCCCGCCACTGACTACAGCTGCCGCCGCCGGCGCCGTACGGCCATCCCGGCCGCGAGCATGCCGGCCGTGCCGGCACCGACCAGGCCGACGCGCATCGCCTTCCGGCCGGTGCGGTAGTCGCGGACCTGCCAACCGTGTCCGTCGGCGTGCTGGCGCAACCGGCGATCGGGATTGATGGCGCAGGGATGCCCGACCAACGACAGCAGCGGCAGATCGTTGGCCGAGTCCGAGTAGGCGTAGCAGTGGGCGAGCTCGAAGCCGTACCGCTCCGCCAGGCGGCCGACCGCCTCGGCCTTGGCCGGTCCGTGCAGCAGCACACCCGTCAAGCGCCCGGTGTAGACGCCGTCCTCGCGTTCGGCCACCGAACCGAGGGCTCCGGTCATGCCCAGGCGACCGGCGATGACCCCGGCCACCTCCACCGGTGCGGCCGTCACGAGCCAGACCTGGTGCCCGACGTCCAGGTGCCGCTGGGCGATGGCCCGGGTGCCCGGCCAGATGTGCTCGGCAATCGACTCGTCGTAGATCTCGGCGGTCGCGTCCTCGATCTCGGCCGCGCGATGGCCGGCGATGAAGGACAGACTGGCCGCCTGCGCGTTGGCGATGTGGCCGGGACGCTCGTTGCCGATCACCCGGAAGTACGCCTGGAGCCAGAGACCCTTGACGATCACCCGGGCCGGAAAGAAGTCGCGGCGATACAGACCCTTCGCCAGGTGGAACAACGAGGCCCCCTGTACGAGGGTGTTGTCGAGGTCGAAGAAGGCGGCGGCGCGGCCGGCGGCCGAAACCTCGTCCTCGAAGATGGCAGGCGGTGACTCCACCAGGGGATCGGGCAGAGGCTCGGGAGAGTCGTCGGGCGCGGCCGGGGCCTGGCGGGAATCCGCCGGAGGCTCCGGTGCTTCCACCTCCTCACCTTAACGGGCCCTGGCGGCAGAACCGCGCTGTGGAAGACTCGATGCGTGTCCGCCCCTTCGACAGGCTCAGGACGTGGGCCTTCGACAGGCTCAGGGGGCGATGTTGTCAATCTCGCGCAGCTCGTGCACCGCAACGCGCTCGAGCGGGGTGACGCCGAAGCTCTGGTCGAGCCCGGGCCGGATCGTCGTGGCATCGGCTGGGCCGCGCTGGACGCTCAGGTCGACGCGGTGGCGGCTGGTTTCGCTGACCTCGGGCTGGTGGCCGGACAACGAGTAGGACTGCGCGGACCGAACTCGATCGAATTCGTCGTCGGCTACCTGGCGATCCTGCGGGCCGGGCTGGTGGCCGTTCCGCTCGACCCCGATCTTCCCGCCGACGATCTGGGGCGGATGATCGGCCACGTCAAGGCGTTGCTGGTGCTCGGCGGGCCGGACCATCCGCTGACGCGAACCGGACTGGACGAGCTCGCCCGGCACGGGCACAGTCCCGTGGTCTCCCCGCCCGATCCCGAAGCGCTCGCCGTGCTGCTGCCCACGGCCGGCACGTCGGGCGAGCCGCAGCTGGCGATGCTCTCCCATCGGGCTCTGCTGGCCCAGCTCGTCGTGCTTTCCCGGGGGGCGCAGTTCACCGGCGTCGCCGATCCCGAGACGACGATGCTCGGTGCGCTTCCGTACGTGCACGTCTTCGGGCTCGGTGCGGTCGTGGGCAGCTGGCTGGCTGCGGGCGCACGCCTGGTCGTGGCCGAGGAGTCCAGCGACCAGCTGCCGTCGATCATCGCGAGCGAGTCGATCGATCATCTGCCGGTCACCCCGGCGCTGCTCTTCCGGCTGCTCCGCAGTCCGGAATCGACCGATGCGCTGTCGTGCGTGCGCCAGGTGCTGTCGGCGGGGGCGGCGCTGCCGGAGTGGTTGTCGCGTGAGTTCACCGAGCGCACGGGATTGCGGGTCGAGCAGGGCTACGGCCTGACCGAGGCGTCCCCCGGCGTCGCCGCGACGTTCGGCGGGCCGGTGCTGGGCCCGAGCCACGTCGGGCGCCCCCTTCCGGGTGTGGAGGTCAGGATCGGCGACGGGACGGAAACCGGCGAACCCGATCTGATCGCGCTGCGCGGCGAGAACCTGTTCAGCGGCTACTGGCCGGACGGTGGGGGCGGCCCGGACGCCGACGGCTGGTTCGTGACGGACGACCTCGGCTACTTCCGCGGACCGGAGTTGTTCCTGGTCGATCGGGCCCGGGAGGTGGTCGTCGTACACGGCTTTCCGGTCTATCCGGCCGAGGTCGAGCAGGTCATCCGCCGAGTTGCCGCGCGTGAGCGGGGTCGCTGTGGTCGGCACGCCGGATCCGCGGACCGGAGACCGGGTCGTGGCCTTCGTCAGTGGCCAGGAGCTCAGCGGTGCCCTCGTCGCCGAGCACTGCCGCGGCCGGCTCGCTCCGTACAAGAGGCCGGCCGAGATCCGCCTGCTCGACAACCTTCCCCGCGGAGTGACCGGTGAGGTCCGGCGCGCCGTCCTCCGTCGCATGTTGGCCGACGAGCGGCCGCGTCTGGCCGGGGCGGGCCGGTGACCGAGCCCGAACGGGTGGTCGTGCTGACCCGGCCCGGATGTCATCTGTGCGAGAACGCCGAGGCGGTCGTCGACGCGGTCTGCCGTGAGGTCGGCGTCGGCTGGAGCAGCCGGGACATCAGCGATGACCCCGAGCTGCTCCGCCGATACGGCACGGAGATCCCAGTGACCTTCGTCGACGGTGCAGCAGCACGACTTCTGGCGGGTCGATCCTCAGCGGCTGCGCGCGGCGCTCGCCCGGCCGCGACCATGAACCGCGCCAACTGATCGTGCTGTTCAACCTGGCGACCCTCGACGGATTGGTCGAGGGCACCGTCACGGCCACGTACCGCCGGTGGATCGAGCCGCGGGCTCGGCCCGGATCGCGGTTCACCACGCGGGCCGGGGTGGTGGAGGTGGTTGCGGTCACGAAGGTCCAAGGGTCACGACTGACGAACGCCGACGCCGCCGCGGGCGGCTTTCCGTCGAAGGCGGCACTGCTGAAGTGGACGAGCGCCAAAGGGACGGGCACTCTCTACCGCATCGACCTCCGGTTGGCCGGACCCGATCCGCGGATCGCCTTGCGGGACGCCGCCGACCTGGGCGACGCGGAGCTGGAGAGACTGGACGCCAAGCTCGACCGGATGGATCGCGCCGCACCGCAGCCTTGGACCCGTTCCGTGCTCCGCCAGATCTCGCAGCGCCCGGCCGTGGTCTCCACGGAGCTGGCCGCCGCAGCCGGGCTGCCCCGGGACTACTACAAGATCCGGGTCCGGCGGTTGAAGGCGCTCGGCCTCACCGAGAGCCTGGAGATCGGCTACCGCCTCTCCCCGCGCGGCACCGCGTACCTGCTCTGGCTGGACGCACACGCAGGCTGAGGATTGTGCCACTCGCCCCTAACCCCGGAAACTGTTAACAGTTTGCGTGTGGGAGCGCTCAGGGTCGGGAACCCCGGAAACTGTTAACAGTTTCCGGGGTTGCGGGCGCCGCCTTGCGGGTGCTGGCGGGCAGCCGGTGTGTGGGTGGCAAGGTTTGTGAGGCTTCTGTGGAACTCGTACAGTGGCCTCAATCGGCGAAGCCGCCGTTGGAGAACCGGGAGAGACGTGCCACCCGCCGAGACGCGCCTGTCGACTGCGCTGCCTGAGCGCTTGGCGGTCACGTCGATACCGGCGGCGACGATCGCCCGGTTGCCGGTGTATCTCCGTGCCCTCAACCAGTTGGCCGACGGACACACGGGGACGGTCAGCTCCGGCGATCTGGCCGAAGCGGCCGGAGTGAGTTCGGCGCAGCTCCGCAAGGATCTGTCCTACCTGGGCTCGTACGGCACCCGCGGGGTGGGCTACGACGTCGACTACCTCCGCCGCCAGATCGGGCGTGAGATGGGCTCGGCGCACGAGTGGCCGGTGATCATCGTCGGGCTGGGCAACCTCGGCACGGCGCTGGCCAACTACTCCGGCTTCTCGAGTCGCGGCTTCAAGATCGTGGCCATGGTGGATCCGTCGCCGAAGCTGATCGGGAAGCAGATCAACGGGATCGCGATCTCCGACCTGACCGAGCTCGAGTCGCTCGTGGCCCGCACGGGAGCCGCCATCGCCGTCATCGCCACCCCGGCCGGGGCCGCGCAGGAGGTTTGTGACCGTCTGGTGTATCAGGGAGTCACCAGCATCCTCAATTTTGCTGCGACCGTTCTCGTCGTCCCGGAGGGGGTGACGGTGCGCAAGGTCGACCTGAGCCAGGAACTGCAGATCCTGGCCTTCCACGAGCAGCGCAAGTCGGAGGGGATCGAGGTGGCGGCCCGGTGAGCATCCTCGTCGTGAGCGTGTCGCACAAGACGACCAGCGTCGACATGCTCTCCCGGCTCGCCATGGATCCGGCGACGGCCGGCAAGCTGGCCGATGCCCTCGTCGCCTCCGACCACATCGACGAGGCGGTCGTCCTGTCCACCTGCAACCGGACCGAGGTCTACGCCTCGGTGTCGCGGTTCCACGGCGGCCTGGACGACGCGACGACCTCGCTGGGCGATCTCGCCGGCATCTCCGTGGCCGAGCTGCGCAACATCTGCGCGGTCTACTTCGACGAGGGCGCCGTCGCCCACGTGTTCACGGTGGCCTCGGGTCTGGATTCGCTCGTGCTCGGTGAGAGCCAGATCCTCGGCCAGGTCAAGCAGGCCCTGACCGCCGGCCAGACGGCCGGGACCGTCGGGACGGTGCTGAACGCCCTGTTCCAGCAGGCACTTCGGGTCGGTAAGCGGGTGCAGAGCGAGACCGAGATCGGCCACGCCGGCCGCTCCCTGGTTTCGGCCGGTTACAACCTGCTCACCGCTGAGGTCGGCGAGCTCAGCGACCGCCGGGTCCTCGTCGTCGGTGCGGGAGCGATGGCCGGCCTGGCCGCTCGGACGGCCGCCGCCGCCGGCGCTCGGCGTCACCTGCGTGAACCGTACGTACGCCCGAGCCCAGCGGCTGGCCGAGGCCGTCGGCGGCCGGGCGGTGCCGTTCGTCGACCTCCCGGCGGCCATCGTCGACGCCGAGATCGTGGTGACCTGTACGGGAGCCCGCGACCTCTTCCTGGACGCCGACCAACTCCGCGGCTCACACGTCACCGGCGTCGTCGACCTGGCCCTGCCCGCCGACGTGTCCGAAGAGGTGACCGACCTCGGCATCGCCCTGGTGAACCTCAACCGACTCGTCGGCGAGCAGCTCGACGCCGCCGGCTCCGCCGAGATCGATGCGGCCAAGGACCTCGTGAGTTCGGAGGTCCAGGACTTCCTGGGGTTGCGGCGAGCCGCCCAGGTCGCCCCCACCGTCATCGCGCTGCGGTCGATGGCCTCCGAAGTCGTCGCCGCCGAGCTCAGCCGACTCGACGCGCGGCTGCCCGAACTGGGTTCGCGCGACCGCGACGAGGTCCAGCAGACCGTCCGCCGGGTGGTCGACAAGCTTCTGCACCAGCCGACCGTACGGGTTCAGGAACTCGCCACCGGTCCGGAATCGGTGGACTACGCCGCCGCGCTGCGCGAGCTGTTCGCGCTGGATCCGCAGGCGGTGGCCGCGGTCATGTCGCCCGACGTCGGGCGCTGACGATTCCCGCGCTGACGGCACCCGTTCGGATCGGCGCTCGGACCTCGCCGCTGGCGCGCGTCCAGGCCGATCACGTGGCCCGGCTCCTGGCGGCCCAGGGCGTCGATTCGGTCTTCGTCGGGATCACGACCACCGGCGACGTCGACCCGCGGGCGTTGACCGAGATCGGCGGCACCGGGGTCTTCGTCAGCGCGGTTCGCGATGCCCTGCGCGACGGCGGTATCGACGTGGCCGTGCACTCGCTCAAGGATCTGCCGACCGCGGCCGTGCCCGAGCTCGAGCTGGCCGCCGTGCCGCCGCGGGAGGACACCCGCGACGTCCTGATCGGGCTTCGGTTGGCTGATCTTCGCGACGGTCTGCGGATCGGCACCGGGGCCCCGCGACGGGCCATGCAGCTCCAAGATCACGCGCGGCGCTTCGGTCTGGAGATCGATGTGGTGCCGATCCGCGGCAACGTCGACACCCGCCTGCGGCTGGTGCGCGACGGCCAGGTGGACGCGATCGTGCTGGCGGCGGCGGGGCTTATCCGGCTCGGTCATCTGCGTTTGGTTGAAGGTTCCATGATCGAGCCGGAGAGTCCCACCACGGTCGCCGATCTCCCAGCACAGATTCTCGGTCCGGACGTCATGCTTCCAGCCCCTGGACAGGGAGCCCTGGCGCTGGAAATTTCTCGATCTCTCAGCATTCCCACAGCCGAGGCGCTGCGCGCGCCTCGATGATCATCGTTCGCGCGCGGAATCCCTGGTGGAGCGGGGCTTTCTGGCGGCCTTGGAGGCCGGCTGCACCGCCCCGGTCGGGGCTCGCGCGGAGGTCAGGCGAGAGCAAGGTCACACCCTCGATTTGACTCTCGACGCCGTAATTGGGAGAACTCTACTGAGCAACTTGTCAGAACCGACCAAAGCCGGTCCTCCGATGCGGCGGACGCTCTCGGGAAGCGCGACAAATCCCCGAGAGTTCGGAGTGGCGGCGGGGGTTCAGGTCCTGGCGGAGTTGCAGCACAACTAAACGCGCTCGCCATCGCCGAGATGTCGAGGCTGGACCAGAACGCGAGAAGAGCCAGTGACCCCAACGCCCGCCCAGAAATCTCGAGCCTCCTCCTCGCCGCCACCACCTCCGCACCGCCGACGCGTGGCCGCGTGATCTACGTCGGCACCGGTCCGGGTGATCCCGATCTGCTCACCCTCGGCGCCATCGCGGCCCTGGCCGACGCCACGGCGGTGATCTTGGACAACGAACGCCAGAACGAGATCCTGGCCCATCCGGCCATCACCTTGGCCCCGAACGCCGAGGTCTTGACCCTCGGACTCTCCGAGGCCGGCAAGCCGCTCACCGCCACCGGCCGGGCGAAGCTCGTGCTCAAGCACACCGAGCTGGGCAGCCGGGTGGTCCGGCTCGTGTCCGGGGATCCCTTCTGGGACAACGCCGTGGCCGACGAGGCGGCCGCCTGCGTGCGCGGCGGCGTCGACTTCGAGGTGGTGCCGGGCGTCTCCAGCCTGACGGCGGTTCCCGAGTACGCCGGGGTGGACCTGAGCCACAGCGGCGGCGTCCACTTCGCGAGCGTCACCGACGGGAAGTTCGCCAAGGTGGTCACCGCCCAGTGGGGTCAAGCGCCCACGCTGGTGGTCAGCACCGTCGTCTCCGGCCTGGCGGGCCTGGTCGAGGCGGCCCGGAGCGCCGGCCGCCCCGAAGATGATCATGTCCTGGTCACCCTGCACGGCGGCAGCACCGAGCAGCTCAGCCTGCCCACGACCCTGAACGAGCTGGTGGCCAGCGTGAAGGCCGTCAAGGCGCCGGGCGCCGAGCTGATCCACGTGATCATCGGCGAGGCCGCCGAGCAGCGGACCGAGCTCAGCTGGTACGAGACCAAGCCGCTGTTCGGCTGGCGGGTGCTGGTGCCGCGCACGCGGGATCAGGCCGCCCCGATGGTGGCCCGGCTGCGGACCTACGGGGCCCACAGCGACGAGGTGCCGACGATCTCGGTGGAGCCGCCGCGCAGCCCGCTGCAGATGGACAAGGCCATCCGCGGTCTGGTCGAGGGCCGGTACGAATGGGTGGCCTTCACCTCGGTCAACGCCGTCCGCGCCGTCCGGGAGAAGTTCGAGGAGTACGGGCTCGACGCCCGCGCCTTCTCGGGGCTCAAGGTGGCCGTGGTCGGCGACGTGACGGCGCACGCCCTGCAGGCGTGGGGGATCGAGCCGGACCTGATCCCGGAGGGCGAGCAGTCGGCCTCGGGCCTGGCGGCGGAGTTCCCCCCGTACGACGACGTGCTCGATCCGATCAACCGGGTGTTCCTGCCGCGGGCCGACATCGCGACCGAGACCCTGGCGGCGGGTCTGGTGGCGCTCGGCTGGGAGGTCGAGGACGTGACCGCCTACCGGACCGTACGCGCCGCTCCGCCGGCCGCACCGGTGCGCGAGGCGATCAAGACCGGCAAGTTCGACGCCGTGGTCTTCACCTCGTCCTCGACGGTGCGCAACCTGGTCGGGATCGCGGGCAAGCCGCATCCGTCGACGATCATCGCCGTGATCGGACCGGCCACCGCCAAGACCTGCGAGGAGCACGGGCTCCGGGTCGACGTGATGGCGCAGAAGCCCACCGCCGTGGATCTGGCCGACGCCCTGGCCGGCTTCGCCGCCGACCGCCGCGACAGCCTGATCGCCGCCGGCGAGCCCGTGGTCAAGCCGTCGCAGCGTCGCCCGACCACGCGGAGGCGCTAGCTGGTGGAGGTCCGGCCCCGTAGGCTGCGGACGACCCGCGTCATGCGGGCCATGGTGGCCGAGACCTCGGTCGAGGCGCGGCAGCTCGTGCTGCCGCTGTTCGTGGCCGAGGGGTTGAGCGAACCGCGACCCATCGGCTCGATGCCCGGCGTCGTCCAGCACAGCCGGGAGTCGCTCCGCAAGGCCGCCGCGGAGGCCGCGGCGGCCGGACTGGCCGGGGTGATGCTCTTCGGGGTGCCGGAGCACAAGGACGCCCGCGGCACCCAGGCGCTGGACGACGACGGCATCCTCAACGTGGCGCTGCGCGACGTCGCGGTCCGAGGTCGGGGACGACCTGCTGGTCATGTCCGACGTCTGCCTGGACGAGTTCACCGACCACGGCCACTGCGGCGTGCTCACCGCCGACGGCACGGTCGACAACGACGCGACGGTGGAGATCTACGCCGAGATGGCGGTCGCCCACGCCGCGGCGGGAGCTCACGTCGTCGCGCCCAGCGGGATGATGGACGGCCAGGTGGCGGCGATCCGGTCCGCGCTGGACGCCGCGGCGCCGCAGGACATCGCGATCATGGCCTACGGCGCGAAGTACGCTTCCGCCTTCTACGGCCCGTTCCGGGAGGCGGTCGCCTCGTCCCTGCAGGGAGATCGGCGCACGCTACCAGCAGGATCCGGCCAACCGGCGGGAGGCGCTGCGAGAAGTGCTGCTCGACGTCGCCGAGGGCGCCGACCTGGTCATGGTCAAGCCGGCGTTGGCCTACCTCGACGTGCTGGCCGACGTCCGCGCAGCCGTCGACATCCCGGTCGCCGCCTACAACGTGTCCGGCGAGTACGCGATGGTCGAGGCGGCCGCCGCGCAGGGCTGGATCAACCGTGAGGCGGCGATCGCGGAGTCGCTCGTCGCCATCCGGCGGGCCGGGGCCGACGTGATCTTGACGTACTGGGCCTTGGAATACGCCCTTTCGACAGAGCTCAGGCACGTGACCAGCTCAGGCCCTTCGACAGGCTCAGGGCACGTGAGCTCGATAGCCCACTCGGAGGCCGCGTTCGAGCGGGCCAAGACGCTGATCCCCGGCGGGGTGAACTCGCCGGTCCGGGCCTTTCTGGCCGTCGGCGGGACGCCGCGGTTCATCGCGCGGGCGCAGGGGCCGTACCTCTACGACCTCGACGGCAACGAGCTCGTCGATCTCGTCTGCTCGTGGGGGCCCGATGCTGCTCGGCCACGCGCACCCGGAGGTGATCGACGCCGTCCAGGCCGCGGCCGGGCGCGGCACCTCGTACGGTGCGCCGACCGTCGGCGAGGTCGAACTGGCGGCGGAGATCGTCGACCGGACCCCGGTCGAGCAGGTCCGGCTGGTCAGCAGCGGCACCGAGGCCACCATGTCGGTGCTCCGGCTGGCCCGCGGCGTCACCGCCCGCGACAAGATCATCAAGTTCGCCGGCTGCTACCACGGCCACGTCGACGCCCTGCTCGCCGCGGCCGGCTCCGGCGTGGCCACGCTGGCGCATCCCCGGCACACCCGGGCGTCACCGAGGCCACCACCGCCGACACGCTCGTGCTGCCCTACAACGATCGGGAGGCCGTACGCGAGGCCTTCGACCGCTACGGCGACGAGATCGCGTGCGTGATCACCGAGGCCGCGGCCGGCAACATGGGGGTCATCCCGCCGGGGAGTCGAGGACGGCGTCGGGTTCAACGCGTTCCTGCTGGACATCTGCCGCCAGCACGGGGCGCTGTTCGTCTCCGACGAGGTGATGACCGGCTTCCGGGTCAGCCGCTCCGGCCAGTACGGCCGGGACGGCGTCGAACCGGACCTGATGACCTTCGGCAAGGTGATGGGTGGCGGGTTCCCGGCGGCGGCCTTCGGGGGCCGCGCCGACCTGATGCAGCACCTCGCCCCGGTCGGCGGGGTCTACCAGGCGGGCACCCTGTCCGGCAATCCCGGTTGCGATGGCGGCGGGGCTCGACCACCCTCCGGCTGGCCACGCACGACGTGTACGCCCACCTCGACCGGAGTCTCCGCGGAGCTCCAGCTGGAGGTGACCTCCGCCCTGTCGCACGGCGGGCGTGCCGCACGTGATCCAGCACGCCGGGAACATGTTCAGCGTGTTCTTCGTCCGGCGGACGGCGTGACCTCGGTTCCGGACTACGCCACGGCGGCGACCCAGTCCACCGCGGCCTACGCGGCCTTCTTCCACGCCATGCTCGATTCCGGGTGTCTATCTGCCGCCGAGCGCGTTCGAGGCTTGGTTTCTGTCCGCCGCCCACGATGATGGAGCCATGAACCGCATCGTCGAGGCGCTACCGCGGGCGGCCGCCGCCGCGCGGCGGCGACGGCGAACGGATCGGCACCGGAGTCAGAGCCATGAGTGAGCAGCGAACCGTCGTGCACCTGGTCCGGCACGGCGAGGTGCACAACCCGAACCTGATCTTGTACGGCCGGCTGCCCGACTATCACCTGTCCCAGCACCGGCCAGGCGATGGCGCCGGCGGGTGGCCGAGCATCTGCGGTCGGCCGACATCGTGCACCTGCGGTGCTCCCCGATGGAGCGGACGCAGGAGACGATGGCCCCGATCGCCGAGGCGCTCGGCCTGCCGGTGGTGATCGACGGACGGGTGATCGAGGCCGAGAACTACCTCGAGGGCCAGCAGGTCTCGATCACGCTCGGCGCTGCGGCAGCCCAAGGTGTGGTGGCACCTGCGCAACCCGTTCCGGCCCAGCTGGGGCGAGCCGTACCCGGAGGTCGTCGCCCGGATGCGGCTGGCCATGCGGGACGCCGCCGAGCATGCCGCCGGCCACGAGGCGGTGATCGTGTCCCACCAGCTGCCGATCTGGATGGCCCGCCGCGACGTCGAGGGCCGCCGGCTGACGCACGACCCGCGTCATCGCGAATGCGCACTCGCCAGCATCACCTCCTTCACCTACCTCGACGGCCGGATCGTCTCGGTGACGTACTCCGAGCCGGCCGCCGACCTGTTGATCACCCAGGTCGAAGAAGACATCCCCGGTGCGTAGCTCGCGCGCCTGGCCCGGTGCCCTGCTCGTGGCCGTGCTGCTGCTGGCGGGATGCGGGGGCTCGGCGCCGTCGGGCAGATCAGCCGGGCTTCGTCAGCGGGGATCGTTCGATCACGCTGGTGGCTCCGGCCGACCGCCGACCGGCCCCGGTGGTGCAGGGCACGCGACTCGGCAGCGATCGGCCGGTGAGTACCGCCGACTTCGCCGGCAAGGTGGTCGTGCTCAACGTCTGGGGTTCGTGGTGCAACCCGTGCCGGGCCGAGGCCAAGGACCTCCAGGCGGCCAGCCAGGAAACGGCCGGGACCGCGCAGTTCGTCGGTCTGAACACCAAGGACTACAGCCCGGCGCCCGCGCTGGCCTTCGTCCGCTCGTTCGGCGTGACCTATCCGCAGATCTTCGACTCCGCAGGGCACGGTGCTGGTCTCCCTGGCCGGCGATCTGCCGCCGAACGCCATCCCGACCACGCTGGTGATCGACCAGCAGAACCGGATCGCCGCCCGGGTCGCCGGCACCGTCAGCAAGATCACTCTGGTGACCTTGATCAACGACGTCGCGGCCGGCCGCTGAAGCCGCGATCATGATCGACGGATTCGACCTCGGCAGCTGGGCCTCCTCGGCCGTCGGCGGATCGATGGCGCTGGCCCTGCCGGTCGCGTTGCTGGCCGGCGTGGTGTCGTTCTTCTCGCCCTGCGTCGTGCCGCTGCTGCCGGGCTACCTGTCCTACGCCACGGGGCTGGGGCGGCCGAGGTGATCGAGGGCGGCCGTCGGGGTCGGATGCTGGCCGGCACGGT
Organism: uncultured Actinomycetota bacterium; assembly: GCA_963789345.1. Taxonomy (GTDB): domain Bacteria; phylum Actinomycetota; class Actinomycetes; order Propionibacteriales; family Propionibacteriaceae; genus Microlunatus. Next base: position 24,426 of record CAWBKR010000015.1, read on the forward strand.
GCTCTTCGTGCTCGGCCTGGCCGATCGTGTTCGTCACCACCGGGCGTGGTCGCGGGCGCGGTCGGCCAGGCGCTGTACGCGTACTCCGGCGGTGATCACCCGGGTGATCGGCGTGCTGATCATCGTCCTCGGGCTTGATCTTCGCCGGGGTCTTGCCGCTCGGCGAACCGCGAGTTCCGGATCTCCTGGGTGCCGAAGGCGGGCGTGGCGGCGGCACCGCTGCTCGGCATCGTCTTCGGGCTCGGCTGGTCACCCTGCATCGGCCCGGCGCTCGGCGTGGTGATCAATCTCGGCTTCAACGAGGCCACGGCGCTGCGCGGAGGCGTGCTCGGCTTCGTCTACGCCCTCGGGCTCGGGATCCCGTTCGTCGTCGCCGGTCTGGCGTTCGCCAAGATGGCCCGGGCCGTGGGCTTCCTCCGCCGCCACCAGCTCGCGCGTGCAACGGATCGGCGGCCTGATGATGGTCGCCGTCGGGCCTCCTGCTGGTCACCGGCTGGTGGGATCGGCTGATGAGCGGGCTGTTGGTGTGGATCGCCGGGTTCCGGCCGGTGATCTGATGACCGACGTCAAGACCCCGGCACCACCCCGCGAGCCGCCAGTCCGACTCCGTACCAGGCGGCTCGGCCCTCGGCCCCGGTGGCGCGCTCCGGTTCGTCTGGACGCAGCTGACGTCGATGCGGACCGCGTTGATCTTGCTCTTCGCGCTGGCGGTGGCGGCCGTGCCGGGGTCGCTGGTGCCGCAGCGTCCCGCGTCGCCGATCGCCGTCCGCGACTTCGTCGCCGAGCATCCGCAACTCGGGCCCGATCTACGACGCGGTCGGCCTGTTCGACGTCTACAACTCGGTCTGGTTCTCCGCGATCTACCTGTTGCTGTTCGTCTCGCTGGTCGGCTGCATCATCCCGCGGATCGGGGTCTACGCGAAGGCGCTGCCGCACCCCGCCGCCGCGCACGCCGCGCCACCTGTCGCCGGCTGCCGGCCTACGCCAGCCGCCCGGCTGGCGACCGACGCCGGACGGCGCGTGCTCGAGCGGGCGGCGAGCGAGCTCCGTCGGCAGCGCTACCGCGTCCGGATCGCGGACGGGTCGGTCTCGGCCGAGCGCGGCTACCTGCGCGAGGCCGGCAACCTGGTCTTCCACGTCAGCCTGCTGTTCCTGCTCCTCGGGGTGGCCCTCGGCGGGCTCTTCGGGTTCCGCGGCACCAGCGTGGTCGTCGTCGGGCAGGGCTTCGCCAACACGATCACCCAGTACGACGACCTGACCAGCGGCGGCCGGTTCTCGCGACAGCCAGCTCAAGCCGTTCGCCGTATCCGTACGGGACTTCCGGGTGCGCTTCGAGTTGGGTGACGTGCAGCGGGGAGCCGCGCGGCTCTTCGCGCTGGACGCCGAGGTGACGCCCCGTCCGGGGGCCGCGCCGGTCCGGCAGACGATCGAGGTCAACCGGCCGCTCGACGTCGACGGCACCACCGTCCACCTCATCGGCCACGGCTACGCGCCGCTGGTCACCGTGACCGACGGGCAGGGCAAGGTGGCGTTCTCCGGGCCGGTGGTCTTCCTGCCGCAGGACGGCAACTTCACCTCGGCCGGGCGTGATCAAGGCTCCGGACGGCCGGCCCGAGCGGTTGGCGTTCGAGGGGATCTTCGCCCCGACGGCGGTGGTCGACGATCGCGGGCCGCGGTCGCTCTTCCCGGACGCGCTGGATCCGGCGCTCTACGTCAACGCCTGGGCCGGTCCGCCGCAAGGTGGAGACGGGTGAGCCGGAGAACGTGTACTCCCTCGAATCCGGCCGGGCTGACCCAGATGAAGGACGCGAAGGGCGAGCCGCTGCGGATCCTGCTCCGGCCCGGGCACCAGCTTCGAGCTGCCCGACGGCAGGGGCACCATCCGGATGGACGGAGTCACCCGCTGGGTCAAGCTGCAGGTCAGCGACACCCCCGGGGTCGGCGATCTCGCTCGTCGCGATCGGGTTCGCGGTGCTCGGCCTGTGCTTCTCGCTCTTCGTCCGCCCGCGCCGGATCTGGGTCCGTACGCGGACCGATGCCGAAGGCCGTACGCTGGTCGAGGTCGGTGGCCTGGACCGAGCCGATGCCCGCGCCGGACTGAGCGAGGACGTGAGGGCTGGCCACCACGCTGGCGGCTGACCGCAGGAAGCACCGGACGGAAAGGAGCCCGACTCGGCATGAGCTGGGAGTACTACTCCAACGTGGCGTCTGGTGAGCTCGGTCGTCGTCTATCTGCTCGCCATGATCGCACACGCGGCGGAGTGGGCGTCGGCCCGCAAGGTGGGCGCGCGCACCCGGGCGGAGGATCGCGAGCTGGCCACCGTCGGCACCTCGGCGCCCTGAGCTCGGCGAAGGGCCGATCCGCTGGACCCGCGGACCCAGAGCTCGACGGCGGACCCGTCGACACCCGGGTGGAGTCCTTCGGCCGCATCGGCGTCGCGCTGACCATGATCGGCTTCCTGCTGAGCGTCGGCGGCGTGGTGCTGCGCGGGCTGGCGGCCGGCCGGCTGCCCTGGGGCAACATGTTCGAGTTCACCACCACGCGCCATGGTGCTCGTGGTCGGCGTCTACCTGGTGCTGGTCTGGCGGGCGGGCATGCGCTGGCTCGGGCCTGCCGGTGACGCTGCTGGCCGCGGTCGGCAACGGCCTGGCCGTGACCGTCTTCTACGTCGCGGTGGCGCCGCTGGTGCCCGCCCTGCACTCGGTCTGGTTCGTCATCCACATCGTCGCCGCCGCGATCGCCGGCGCCGCCTTCAACGTCGGCGGGCTGCTGTCGATCTTCTTCTTGATCAAGCAGCGCGCCGAGCGCCGCGGCCGGACGGGCGGCTACCTGCAGCGGCTGCCCGATCTGCGCCGCCTCGACCTGCTGGCGTACCGGTTCCTGGCCTTCTCCTTCCCGCTGTGGACGTTCACCGTCGCGGCGGGCGCGATCTGGGCCGAGTACGCCTGGGGTCGGTACTGGGGCTGGGATCCCAAGGAGACCTGGGCCCTGGTCACCTGGGTGATCTACGCCTGCTACCTGCACGCCCGGGCCACGGCCGGTTGGAAGGGCACCCGGGCCGCGGTGATCGCGATCATCGGGCTCGCGTCCTTCTGGTTCAACTTCATCGGCATCAACCTGCTGGTCTCCGGCCTGCACTCCTACGCCGGAGTGTGACTCTCGCCCTCTCGCTGGCACCGAGCAGGAGCAAGTGGACCGCGTCTGGACGCTCGAATCGGCCAACTGCTCCTTCTCGAGGGTCGACCGGGCTCGCGCCGTCAACGCGGCGTAGCCACCGATCACGTCGGTGGCCCGCCAGATCCCCAGATCCTGCAGGGCGACGGCGGCGAGGCTCGAGGTGTAGCCCTCCTGACACAGCACGATCACCTCGAGGTCGTGACGCGGCGATCGGGCAGCGCAGCCTCGCTGTGGGGATCGAAGCGCCACTCGAGTACGTTGCGCTCGATCACCAGGGCCTCCGGCAGCTCACCGTGCTCAGCGCGTTGTGCCGCCGGTCGGATGTCCACCAGCACCGCGCCGCGGCCCAACGCGTTCCGCGCCTCGGCCGGGCGTGAGGCGGCGCAGTCTCCGGCGGGCAGCGTCCAGCACGTCCGCGATCGTGTCGAGAACGTGGTTGGTGGTCACCAGTTCACACCGATCAACGAGGAACTGGCCAGTCGGAGCCGCTCGCCGTGGCGCTCGTAGGAGTTCATCTCGACCAGGGCCGGTGAGTAGACGTGCAGGCTCACGGCGGGTTCCAGGTCGTTGTTGGTCACCCGGTGGATGTGCTTTCGCGCCGAACGAGCGCAGCGTCCCGGTGGTCAACTCCCGAGCCGCCGGCACGACCCGCGGCGGAGCCGTTGGGGCCGACCACCGCGTGCTCCTCGGTGAGCGTCCCGGACAGGACCACGAAGGCGCCGGCGCTTCCGCCGTGGTCGTGCCAGTCGGTGCCTTGACCCGGAACCCAGGTCAGCAGCCAGGCCTCGAAGGTCGCCTCCGCGGCGAGTCGAGCGTAGTAGCGGGATACGGGATCGAACTTGATCAGTGGTGACCACAGGTCGGCTTGATCGGCGAGCCGGGTGGCCACGGCGGAGAGGTTGATTGGCGAGCGGTTCTTGGGCATGACGGTTCCTCATCGATGGCATGGCGGGACCACGGCACCGGGGTCTCACCGGCGCCGGGAGGGGTGATTCAGCGAGTGCGCATTCGACAGACGGCGCTGGCGGTCCGTTGCAGATCGAGATGGATCCGGCGGTGGAACTCAATCGTCATGAAGGCCTCTTCAGCGGCGTTGTCGGTCTGGGAACCAACTTACGGTCGGACGCCCGTCCATAAACCCTTGTCTCACTATAGGGAATATAGGGTTTTGGGGATCAGCCCGACACGCCGGCCACGATGAGCCCGACGCCTGAGCCGGCCAGACCGACCGTAAGGCTGAGTGCGCCGATCCAGATCAGGGCACGCAGGCGGTTCGGCGCCTGCGGATCTCGGCCGATGACCGAGAGGAAGAAGCCGGCGGGCATCAAGATCGCGGCGATGAGCACGAGCTCGGCCAAGGTCGAGCTCCAGGCCGGCACCGCCGGGTGCTGCACGAACAGCCGGATCACCAGGCCGAGGATGACCAGTACGCCCGCGTGTGCGTGCCCCGCTCGGAAGAACCGCCGTTGCAGGTCATTCGTCTCGACCTTGCCGCTGCTGACCTTGAGCAGGAAGGTCCCGCCGTACGCGATCGTGATCACGATCAGCAAGATCACGCCCGTGGAGACGAGGTCGCTCGAGCTCATGTGGCAGTCCTTCTGCATCGGGGATCGGGGTGCGTGTCCGCGTGTGCGGCCGACAACCTCTGGAGATGTCGCTTCGCGTCACGTGGCGGGCGACGCAGCGCCGAGGCGCGATTCGTGCCGCGCGAGCCGCCACACGCCGGAAGACGACCACGCCGGGCTGGTCTGGATACTCCGCTCTCGCCCGCCGACCCGTCAGATCTGCGGCGACACGCCGACGAGACGGCCGAAGATGTGACGGGTCGCGGGAGCGGGGGGTGGTTCACGGCGGACCCGCCGTACCGAAGAGCAGACCGGCGCTCCGGCGGGTGATCTCCAGCAGGTCACCGCCGGCCACGACGGAGCGCAGTTCGGAGGCGTCGAGGTTGCCGGTCAGGGCCAGGGTGGCGATTCCGTGCACGACCGACCACCCGGCGAGGACGGCGGCGGCCGGATCGTCGACCTGGCCGCTCGCCGCCAGTCCCTCGACGCCGCCGCGCAGTTCGGCGTACGTGGTCTCGCGCGCGGCCCGGAGGTCGGGGTCGTCCAGGCCGAGCAGCTTGGGGGAGAACATGACTTCGAAGTGGGCCGGGTGATCCGCCGCGAACTCCACGTACGCCACGCCCACGTCGAGAAAGCTGCCCCCGGCCTCACGTACGCCTCGCAGGCGGGCCGCGAGCATCGTGAAGCCCTCCGCCGCGATCGCATTCAGGACCCCCTCACGGCTGCCGAAGTGATGTCGGGGAGCGGTATGACTGACCCCCAGGTCGGCGGCCAGCGACCGCAGACTGAACTGACCCGGCCCCTCCGCCCCGATCACGTCCACCGCGCGGCTCAGCACCGCGCGCCGGAGATCTCCATGGTGATATCGGTCATCCATCCCACGAAGTTACCACTGGAAAGTTGTCAATGGCAAGATACCAGCTGATAGACTGGTTAGACGTAAATCAGGAGCTTCCGCATGCCCATTCATCGCCTCAACCACGCCGTCCTCTTCGTCGGCGACCTCGACGCCTCGGTCCGGTTCTACTGCGACGTGCTCGGCTTCTCCGTGGTCGAGACCATGGCGGGCCAGGCCGCCTTCCTCCGGGCGTCGGAGTCCACCAACGATCACGACCTCGGACTGTTCGGGGTCGGCGCGGGAGCTGAACGGAGCGCGGCCGGACGCGGAGCCGTCGGCCTCTACCATCTGGCCTGGGAGGTCGGCACTCTGGCTGATCTCGAAGACCTGAGGGACCGGCTCCGCGAGGCGGGCGCCCTGGTAGGCATGTCGGACCACGGAACGACCAAATCCCTGTACGGAAGCGATCCGGACGGCCTGGAGTTCGAGATCGTCTGGCTGATCCCGGCCCATCTGCTGACCGGCGACGTCGCCATGACCACGCGACCGCTGGATCTCGACCGCGAGATCGAACGCTACGGTCGCGACACCCGCAGCGGGCTCGGGATCAGCGTGCCTCTCGGCGTGAGCCTTTGATCTGAGGGTGGGCGGTCCGGCAGGCTGAGGAACGTGCCCGTCCAGCCCGAGCCCGCCGATCCGACGACCGCCGATCTGCTCGAAACCCTCGAGGCCGAGGCGAATCCCACCGATGCCGCCACGCTCGCCCGCTACTTTCGCACCGAAACGGGCGCCTACGGTGCGGGCGACGTGTTCTGCGGCATCAAGCTCAGTCGGCTCCGGGCCATCCTCCGGCCCTACCGCACCATGCCGTTCGTGGCCGCCGACTGGCTGGCCCTGCTGCGCAGCCCGATCCACGAGCATCGCCTGGCCTGCCTGGTCATGATGGCCGAGCGGGCCACGCGCGGCTCAGCCGACGAACGGGCGTTGCTGTACGAGACGTACCTGGCCAACACGAGCCACGTGAACAACTGGGATCTGGTGGACGTCAGTTGCGCACCCATCGTCGGCGGCTACCTGCTCGAGCGGGATCGCGCTCCGCTGTACCGGCTGGCGCGCTCGCGGTCACTCTGGGAGCGCCGGATCGCCATCGTCAGCACCCACCGGTTCATCCGCGCGGGACAGTCCGCCGACACGTACGCGCTGGCCGCCCGGCTGCTCGGCGATGATCATGACCTGATCCACAAGGCGGTCGGCTGGATGCTCCGCGAGGCCGGTCTCCGGGTCAGTCGCGGCGAGTTGCTCGCGTTTTTGGACCAGCACGCCGCCACGATGCCGCGGACCATGCTGCGGTACGCGATCGAACATCTCGATCCCGAGGTGCGCCAGCATTACCGGAGTTTGCGGCTGGCACGATGAAGGAATGGGCCACTTCGATCTCTGCATCATCGGTAGCGGCTCAGCGAACTCCATCGTCGATGATCAGTTCGACGAGTTCAGCGTGGCGCAGGTCGAGCAGGGCACCTTCGGCGGGACGTGCATCAACGTAGGATGCGTGCCCACCAAGATGTTCGTCCACGCTGCTGATCTTGCTCGCATCCCCAGCGACTCGGGTCGGCTGGGGGTGGATCTCGAGCGCCGGATGGTGCACTGGGGTGAGATCCGCGACCGGATCTTCGGGCGCATCGACCCGATCGCGGTGGACGGGGAGCGCCACCGAGCCGAGAGCGCCAACGTCACCTTGTTTCGTGAATCGGCCCGCTTCGTCGGCCCGCGTCGACTGCAGACGGCGAGCGGCGCGGTCATCACGGCCGACCGCTTCGTGCTCGGGGCCGGCAGCCGCGTGGTCCCTCCCGACATCAAGGGTCTGAACGACGTCGATTATCACACCTCCGATACGGTGATGCGGCTCGAGCGGCTGCCGGCCAGCATGATCATCCTCGGCGGCGGCTACGTGGCGGCCGAGTTCGCCCACATCTTCTCCTCGTTCGGCACCAAGGTGACCTTGATCAACCGCTCCGACCGGCTACTGCGGAAGGAGGACGACGAGGTGGCCGAGCGCTTCACCGAACAGCTGGCCCGGTACGTCAACGTGGAGCTCGAGCGTGAATCCGAGCAGGTCACTGCAGGCTCGGACGGGGCCGTCAGCGTCCGAACTCGAGACCGCCATGGCAAGCAGCAGACCTTCATGGCGGAGATCCTGCTCGTGGCCACCGGCCGCAGCACGAACGCGGACACCCTGGACCTGGACCAGACCGGCGTGAAGGTGGACGACAACGGCTTCGTCGTGGTCGATGATCATCAGCGGACCTCGGTTCCGGAGATCTTCGCGCTCGGGGACCTCAGTTCGCACTCCCAGCTCAAGCACGTGGCGAACATGGACGCCCGCGTGGTGCAGCACAACCTCCTCCACCCGGACGACATGATCGCCCACCGGCATCCGCCGATTCCGCACGCGGTGTTCGCCGATCCGCAGATCGCCTCGGTCGGGCTGACGGAGCAGCAGGCGCGGGAGGACGGGGTGTCCTTCGTGACCGCCGTCCAGGAGTACGGCTCGGTCGCGTACGGCTGGGCGATGGAGGACACCAGTCACTTCGTGAAGCTGCTGGCCGATCCCGCGGACGGCCGGCTGCTGGGCGCCCACCTCATCGGTCCCCAGGCGTCGACGCTGATCCAGCCGCTGATCCAGGCGATGACCTTCGGACTCCCCGCCCGTGAGACGGCCCGCGGCCAGTACTGGATCCATCCGGCGCTGGCCGAGGTGGTCGAGAACACGCTCTTGGCGCTGCCGCTGAAGTGATCCGCTCCCCTCGGCAGGTCTACTCCGGCTCCCGCTCGTCTCCTTGAGGCACCCTTTCGTCGCCAGTTGCACCCCCACGTGAGGGTGCAACTGGCGACATAAGGGTGCCGGCGAGGTCTAAAGCGAGCTCTGGAGCCGTCGTACGGTCTTCTGGGCACGCTCGGTACGGGTCTGGGTCTTAGCCCCTTCGGCGATCCAGCGGACGTACTCGCGCTGGTGGCTGGGTGGCAGGGCGTCGAAGCGGGTCCGGGCCGACGGATCTGCGTCGAGAAGCGCGGTGAGTTCGGAAGGCTCCGTCGGCTCGGGGACGGGCTCCGGTTCGGGTGCGGCCTCTTCGGTCAGTTCGATCTCGACGACCTCGCCGGTGTCTTTGCCGATGGTGCGCAGCAGATCCTTGCGGAGACCCAGATAGGACCTGCCGCCGTAGACCGCGATCCGCGAGTGGTACTCGGTCCCGTCGACGATCGCCAGAACCCGTGGTCGCTTCTCTGAGAGTTCGGCCGCGACGTCACGAGGAACTCCGACGGCGTGCCCTCCGCCGCCGCCGTCGATGATCTCTCCCGAGAACTTCAAGATCACTCGCGGCGGGTGTTCACGAGCTTCCAGGTGGCGGGCAGCAGGCCCGCGGCGATCGCGATCTTGATCGCGTCCCCGATGAGGAACGGCAGCACGCCGAGCGCGAGGGCCTGGAGCAGCGACACCTTCGCGTACGCCATCAGCCAGGGCACGCCCACCGCGTAGATCGCAAGGTTGCCGAGCACCATGGCGCCGGCGGTCCGGAGCGGGCTGCGATCGGCTCCGCGTTCGGCCAGCTTGCCGACCAGGACGGCCGCCGCGAGGAAGCCCAGGATGTAGCCGAACGAGGCGAACTCCCACCCGCTGCGGCCCTGGGCGAACCAGCCGAAGCCGGCGATCCCGATCACCAGGTACAAGGCCATCGAGGCCAGCCCGCGGATGCTGCCGAGCGCCGATCCGACCAGCAGCACCGCCAGGGTCTGCAACGACAGCGGAACCGGGGTGAACGGCAACGGGATGACCACGAGAGCGGAGATCCCCACGAGGACGGCACCGCCGGCCACCAGGGCCACGTCGCGGACCAGACCGCCCGGGATGGCGTCGGCGAGGGTGCGGGGACCTACGCTGGTGATGCTCGACATGCGTCACACCCTAGTGGGAGCCCGATCCGCGGGCCGTCAGGGCTCAGGATCTTAAGATGCCGACGATGACTAGTTTCCGGCCGCCGGGGCTGCTCGCCCTGACGCTTGTCCTCGTGGGTGCGCTGGTGGCCTGCACGGCCGTCGGTCCTCCGGCCGGACCACCGGAACCCGAGAGCGAGTTGCCCTCGGCGAGCGAGTCCGCCGACCCGTCGAGTGCGTCGCCGAGTGCCCGTACGTCGGGCAGTGCCGCGCCCAACCCTCGTACGTCGGGGACCGCGACACCAGCCGATCGGTGCGCCGAACTCGTGGCCGGCATGGGGGTTCGCGAACAGGTCGGACAGCTGTTCATGGTCGGCATCTCCTCGTCGGGTCCGAGCCTCGCGGACGCCGAGGCGCTGGCGGAGTCGACGGCCGGAAGCGTCATCGTGCTGGGTAACTCCACGGCCGGCGCCGCGGCCGTCGCGCGGGTGACCGATGAGGCCCGGCGGGTCGCCCGCGCGCCGTCCGGGGTCGAGACGATGGTGGCCGCCGATCAAGAGGGCGGACAGGTCCAGCGGCTCCGGGGTGAGGGGTTTCGCCGGATCCCGTCGGCGTACGAGCAGGCCGAACTCAGCAACGCCGAGCTGACCAGCCGTGCGGCCACGTGGGGGCGCGAGCTGAAGCGGGCCGGGGTCGATGCCGATCTGGCTCCGGTGGCCGACGTGGTCCCCGACCACCTGAGAGACGTCAACGCGCCGATCGGGCAGCTCGAGCGCGGCTACGGCGCCGATCCTCGCGTCGTGGCGGAGAAGGTCGCAGCCTTCGTCCAAGGCATGGGGGCGGCGGGAGTGGCCACGGCGGTGAAGCACTTCCCGGGGCTCGGACGCGTGCGCGGCAACACCGACTTCGAGGCGGAGGTGACCGATCGCCTCACCCGCCGCGGCGACGAGGCGTGGGCCGGCTTCCAGAGTGGGGTAGACGCCGGAGCCGACATGGTCATGGTCTCCTCGGCCACCTACAGCAAGGTCGACGGCGAGCATCGAGCGGTGTTCTCGCGAGAGATTTTGGGCATCCTCCGGAACGATCTGGGTTTCGGCGGCGTGATCATCTCCGACGACGTCGCGGCTCGGGCTCTGGAGGACGTCCGACCCGCCGCTCGCGCCCTGCGCTTCTTCCGAGCCGGCGGGGATCTGGCCATCGTCGGCGATTCGAGCCTCGTCGCGGCGATGGCCGACGCCGTCGTCGACGAGGCCCAAGCGAATCCCGCGTTCGCCGCTCAGGTCGAGGCGAGAGCCACCCGGGTCGTGAAGATGAAGGCGCGTCGCGGCCTGGCCGACTGCTGACCCGCGCTCACCCCCAAACGTCGCTCGGGTTCGTAGGCGTAGCTCTAACTGCAGATCGAGCTACGCCTACGAACCCGAGCGACGTTGTCTGGCATGGGAGGCTGCCCGGCACTCGTCAGCCGGCTAGTTCACGCGTCGACGGTGAGCTTGGCCAGGGAGTCGCGGGCGGGCTTGACCAGCTCGGGTCTGGTGTCGGGAATGGAGGCGTAGAAGAGGCCGGCGGTGGACTCGGTGGCCACGATGGCCACGATCAGCAGCTCGCCCTTGGTCTCCAGGTTTTCGATGTCGAAGCTGAGATGCGACTCGATCAGCCAGCCCTGGTTGCCGTCGATGGTGGTGGCCTTGTTCACCTGGACGTCGCTGCGCACAGGGTTGTCGCCGTAGAACGAGCCCAGAATGCACCTGACCACGATCTGCGCGCCCTGCTCGGGGGTGAAGAAGCCGTCGCCCGCCTGCAGCTCGGCGACCAGGACGGAGGCGACCCAGTTGCTGCCCGGAGCGTAGTTCGGTTCGACCTCGACCATCTGCTCGGCCACGTCGCGGCCGAACGGCACGCGGTGATCGCTCCGCACGGGCCCCCACGGAGTTCCCAGCTCGGGGTAGGACACCGGGCCACCGTGCACCCGGCCGTCGTTGGTGGGAGCCGGGGGCGAGTCCGGAGGTGCCGATTGCACCCTGGGGCAGGCGTCCTGCGACGGTTGGCCGGTGGTGGGTGGGGCGGTGACCCCGGTGAGGCCGCCGACGGCGCGCACGGCGATCACCGCCACGACGACGATCACCACCACGAGGGCTGCGGCGGCGAGCCACCAACCGACGGGCGACTTGCGCTGCTGCGTCGCCTGGTAGGTGGCGTACGCGCCCGCGGTCGGCCCGTACTCGACGCTCGGAGTCTGCGCCTGCGGCCCACCCGCGACCCCGAAGCCGGCGATCGGCGGAGCCGCCTGCGGGTTGTAATTCGTGGCGGCCGACCACACCCGTCCGTCCCAGTAGCGATAGAGGTTCTCCCCGCCACCAGGGTCGGGGTACCAGCCTGCCTGCGCGCTCACCCGGTGAGTTTATGTCGGCTACGGGGGCGCTTCACAGCATTCGAGGAGCCTCAGCCGAAGCGGCCGCTGATGTAGTCCTCGGTGGCCTTCTCGTCCGGATTGGAGAAGATCTTGTCGGTGGGCCCGATCTCGATGAGCTTGCCGGGTTGCCCCTGCGCGGCCAGGTTGAAGAACGCCGTTTGGTCGCTGACCCGTGCGGCCTGCTGCATGTTGTGGGTCACGATGACGACGGTGTAGTTCTCCTTGAGCTCACCGATCAGATCCTCGATGGCCAGGGTGGAGATCGGGTCGAGCGCCGAGCACGGCTCGTCCATCAGGATCACCTCGGGCTGCACGGCGATGGCGCGGGCGATGCACAGCCGCTGCTGCTGACCGCCCGACAGGCCGGATCCGGGCTTGTCGAGTCGGTCCTTCACCTCGTTCCAGAGGTTGGCGCCCTTCAGCGAGGTTTCCAGTAGTTCCTTGGACTTGGCGCCCGACATCCGCTGATTGTTGAGGCGTACACCGGCCAGCACGTTGTCGCCGATGGACATGGTCGGGAACGGGTTCGGCCGCTGGAACACCATGCCCACCTGACGGCGCACGCGGACCGGGTCGACGCCGGGACCGTAAAGGTCGTCACCGTCGAGGAGCACCTGCCCCTTGACGTACGCCTTGGGGATCACCTCGTGCATCCGGTTCAGGGTGCGCAGCAGCGTGGACTTGCCGCAACCCGACGGTCCGATGAAGGCGGTCACTGTCCGTGGTTCCACGGTCAGGTCGACCTCGGCGACGGCCTTGAAGTCGCCGTAGAAGACGTCGACGTCCTTGACCTCGATGCGTTTGGACACGGGCGTTCCTTTCGTTCCCGGTCAGCGGCCGGTCTTGGGGGCGAACTTCGCGGCGATCAACCGGCCGGCGAGATTGAGCAGCATCACGATGAGGATGAGGGTCAGGGCTCCGGCCCAGGCCCGGTCCAGGTACGCCGACGCCGGGTTGCCCTGGTCGACGTAGGACCGGTACACGAAGACAGGCAGGGTCATCATCGGACCCTCGAACGGGTTGTTGTTGAGGCTCTGCGTGAAGCCGGCCGCCACCAGCAGCGGCGCCGTCTCGCCGATCACCCGCGCGATGGCGAGCATGACTCCGGTCACGATGCCCGCCAGCGCGGTCGGTAGGACGATCTTGACGATCGTCAGCCACTTGGGCACCCCGAGGGCGTAGGACGCCTCACGAAGCTCGTTCGGCACGATCTTCAACATCTCCTCGATGGAGCGCACCACAACCGGGATCATCAGCACGCACAGCGCCACCGCCCCGGCGATACCGGTCTTGGTGCCCGGCCCGAAGATCAGCACGAACATCGCGTACGCGAACAGGCCGGCGACGATGGAGGGAATACCGGTCATCACGTCGACGAAGAAGGTGATCGCGCGGGCAAGCGGGCCCTCCCCGTACTCGACCAGGTAGATAGCGGCGAGGATCCCGATCGGCACGGAGATGAGCGTGGCGATGCCGGTCACCCACAAGGTTCCGGTGATCGCGTGCACGGCCCCGCCGCCCTCGCCGACCACGCTGCGCATCGAGTTGGTGAAGAAGGCCACGTCGAACCGGTTCAGGCCGTTGCCGACGGTCGCGAGGACGAGCGAGACAAGGGGCAGCAGGGCGAGGATGAACGCGCTGGTGACCACGATCTGGGCGAGCCGGTCCTTGGCCCGGCGGGTGCCCTCCACTCGCGCCGAGAGCCCGACCATGACCAGCGTGAACAGGACGGCACCCACGATGAGGGTGCGGATCAGCCCGAACGAGCCCACGACCACGAAGAGGGTTGCCGACACCAGCATGGCGACGGTCAGCGCGATCCCGGTGGTCCAAGGGGGCAGCTTTCCCGCGGTGAGCTTGTTCGAGGGCCGGGTGGCGACGGCAGTGCTCATCAGTTGGCTCCCGAGAACTCTTTACGACGGTTGATGATCCCTCGGGCGATCATGTTGACCGCCAAGGTGATCACGAAGAGCACGAGGCCGGTGGCGATCAGCTGGTTGACCCCGAGGCCGTACGCCTCGGGGAAGCTGAGGGCGATGTTGGCGGCGATGGTGCTCGGGTTCTGGGACTGCACCAAGGCGAAGGAGATGATCGCCGACGGCGACAGCACCATGGCTACCGCCATCGTCTCACCGAGGGCGCGACCCAGACCCAGCATGCTGGCCGACACGACACCGGGCCGGGCGAAGGGGAAGACCGCCATCTTGATCATTTCCCAGCGGGTGGCGCCCAGCGCCAGCGCCGCCTCCTCGTGCAGGCGCGGCGTCTGCAGGAACACCTCGCGCGACAACGCGGTGACGATCGGCAGGATCATCACCGCGAGCACGACGGCCACGGTGAGGATCGTGCGGCCCGTGCCCGACGCCGGGCCTGCGAACAACGGAATGAAGCCGAGCGTCTCGGTGAGCCACACGAACGTTGGCTGCAGGGCCGGAGCCAGCACCCCGATGCCCCAGAGGCCGTAGACGACCGAGGGCACCGCGGCCAGCAGGTCGATCACGTAGCCCAGCCCGGAGGCCAGTCGGCGCGGTGCGTAGTGGGAGATGAACAACGCGATCGCCACCGCGATCGGCACGCCCATCAGCAACGCGAGAAAGGCCACCCAGACCGTGCCGAAGACCAGCGGGGCGACGAAGGAGGGGAACGCTCCGTACGGCAGCTCCTCGACCGGGGCCGTCAACGCCGGAACGCCCTGCAGGACCAAGAACGACGCCACCAGGAACAAGATGGCCAGGATCAGGGCGCCCGATCCCGTGGAGAGCGCCTGGAAGATCCGGTCGCCGAGCCGTCGGACCCCGCCACGCCGCGTCGGGGGGGCGAGATCGGGCGGTGGCCCGTCGTGCCCGGGCGCCGAGGCCCCCGTGGTGGGGACCCCGGCGCTGGCCCGGTCCGGCTTGATCTGCGTCATGCGGACTCCGTGAAGGGTGGTGAATACCTACGTCAGGAGATCGCCGCGACCGAGGCCTCGACGTTCTTTGACTGCTGCGCCGAGAGCGGGGCCATCTTGGCGGCTTTCACGGCTGCCTGTTGCCCAGCTTCAGACGCGATGTAGCCAAGGTAGGCCTTTACCTTGGCCGCCGTGGCGGGATCCTTGTACTTCTCGCAGGCGATGGCGTAGGAGAGCAGGACGATCGGGTAGACGTCGCCGGTGGCCTTGCGGTCCAACTCGATGGCCTGGTCGTTGGCGCTCCGGCCCTCGGCCGCGGCCTTCGGCGAGGCGTCGACGATGGCGGCGGCCGCCTCCGGGGAGTACTTGACGAACTTGTCGCCGACCTTGATCTGGGCCACGCCCAGGTCACCCGCGCGCGAGGCGTCGGCGTAGCCGATGGTCCCGGTGCCGTTGGTCACGGCGTCGACCACACCGGAGGTCTGGGGGGCGGCCTCACCGCCCGGGAACGGCCACTCGCCGTCCGGCTCCTTGGTCCACACCGACGGCGCGGCGTCGTGCAGGTAGTCGGTGAAGTTCTCGGTGGTCCCGGAATCGTCGGCCCGGTGCACGGCGGTGATGTTCTGGCTGGGCAGGTTGACGCCGGAGTTCAGCGCCGCGATCTTCGGGTCGTTCCACGTCTTGATCTGACCCGCGAAGATGCCGGCCAAGGTGTTGGCGTCCAGCTTCAGATCGGTGACGCCCGGCACCTTGAAGATCACCGCGATCGGGGAGATGTAGACGGGCAGGCTGAGGGCCTTGGCGTCCGGGGCGCAGCGCGACTTGGCGAGCGCCTCGGGCGTGATCTCGTCGGCATCCATCGCTCGGTCCGAGCCGGCGAAGTCGGCCCCGCCGCCGGCGAAGGCTTCGCGGCCGGCGCCCGAGCCGTCCGGCGAGTAGTTGACGGTGACTCCAGGGTTCGCGGTCTGGAATTCCGCGACCCAGGTCTCCTGTGCGGTGGCCATCGAGGATGCGCCGATACCGGTCAGCATGCCGGTGAGTTCCTGACCAGACGCGGGGGCACCGCCCGGAGCCCCGGATTCGTTCGCGGCGCACGCCGAGAAGGTGAGAGCGACTGCGGCTGTGAGCGCAGCGGCTGCTCTCTTGCGAGACAACTTCACTGGATCCCCTTATGTGGACATCGTCGTTTGCGCGGGAGCCACGCTGGCTCCGAGCGAGACGCTAGGGGTGGCCGATAACGCATCGGGTGTTTGCAGGTTAACGGCGTATGAACGGTTTGTCCCGGCTCGCGCGCTAGCCGTGGACCCGGTGGCGTTCGATGGCGTGCACCTCGCAGTCGTCGGTGAGGTGGACGACCAGCATCTCGCCGGTGGCCAGGCTCGCCGGGGCGAGATCGAGGACTTCGAGCATGGTGCCGAAGACGGGCCGGTGGACGCAGATCGCGGTGGGGGTGGCGGTGCTGATCGCGTCGGTACGGATCTTGCGGACCAGTTCGGCCACGAGCCGGGGTTTGGCCACGCCTTCCTCCTCGCTCAGCTCGTCGTGCTTGTCGATCTTGATGCCGGCCGTGGTGGCGTACGGAGTGATGGTGTTCACGCAGCGGGTCGAGCCCGAGCTGACCAGGCGCTGCGCCCCGTACGCCGCGAGCAGCGGGGTCACCTGCTGCGCCTGGCGTCGACCGCGACTGTTCAGCGGACGCGCCGCATCCTTTTTCGACCAGTCCTTGCGGTCCATGGCCTTGGCGTGGCGCAGCAGGATCAACGGCGTCGTGGTCGGCTGCTGGATGCACTGCTCGACCAGCCGGTGGTCGTGTTCGAAGGTCAACCGGCTCATGGCCGAACGCAGCGGCAGCCAGGCCACCGCGTCGACCTCCGCGTCCGGGGCCCGGCGGACGACCGAGATCGCCGATCCGATCCACCAGTCGACGGCCTTGAGCCCGGACGTCGTCGGGTAGCGCACGGAATCGAGCGGGCTGTTCAGCCGGATCGTCACTCCGGTCTCCTCGAGCACCTCCCGTACGGCGGTGGCGGGCAGCAGTTCCCCGTTCTCGACCTTGCCTTTGGGAAGGGTCCAGTCGTCGTACCGCTTGCGGTGGATGATCACCACCTCGGTGCCCCGCCGAGGGTGGACACGCGTCACCACGGCTCCGCCGGCGCGGATGAGCTTGGTGGAGGTCTTGCTGACGGACATGCCCGGGCGCTACTTGGTCCGGCGCCGACTCTTGGTGGTGATCAGGTAGTCCTGCATGTCGACCAGCGGCTCGCCCTGCTCGTCGGTGGTCCTGGGTGTCCAGACGCCGTCGGCGTCCAGCCACCAGGAAGCGGTCTGCGCGTCGAAGGCCATGTCGAACAGCGCGGAGATCTCGGTCACGTGGGACGGGTTGGTGATCGAGGCCAGCACCTCGACCCGGCGATCCAGGTTGCGGTGCATCAGGTCGGCCGACCCGATGCCGACCGAGGCGTTGCCGTCGTTGGCGAACCAGAACAGTCGGCTGTGCTCGAGGAAGCGACCCAGGATGCTCCGCACCCGGATGTTCTCGCTCAGGCCGGGGACGCCGGGGCGGATCGTGCAGATCCCACGGACCCAGAGATCGACGGGGACGCCGGCCTGGGAGGCCCGATAGAGGGCGTCGGACACCGCCTCGTCGACGAGTGAGTTGACCTTGATCTTGATCCCGGCGGGCCGACCGTCCTGTTGGTTGGCGATCTCGTGGTTGATCCGGTCCAGCAGGCCGGTCCGGATGCCGTGGGGGGCGACCAGCAGCCGCTTGTACGAGGTCTCCTGACTCATCCCGGACAGGTGGTTGAAGAGCCGGCCGATGTCGTCGGTGATGATCGGGTTCGCGGTCAGCAGGCCCATGTCCTCGTACAGGCGGGCGGTCTTCGGGTTGTAGTTGCCGGTGCCGATGTGGGCGTAGCGGCGGAGCCCGTCCGGCTCGTCGCGCACCACCATCGACAACTTGCAGTGGGTCTTGAGGCCCAGCAGCCCGTACACCACATGACAGCCGTGCTGCTCGAGGCGCCGGGCCCAGGCGATGTTGGCCTGCTCGTCGAAGCGGGCCTTGATCTCGACCAGCGCGAGCACCTGCTTGCCGGCCTCGGCGGCCTCGATGAGGGCGTCGATGATGGGGGAATCGCCCGACGTGCGGTAGAGGGTCTGCTTGATGGCCAGTACCTGCGGGTCGTCCGCGGCCTGCTCGATGAAGCGCTGGACACTCGTGGCGAAGGAGTCGTACGGGTGGTGCAGCAGGACGTCGCGCTGCTTGAGCGCGGCGAACATGTCGGCCGGTTTGGCCGTCTCCACCTCGGCCAGGTGGGGATGGGTCGACGGCAGGAACGCCGGGTACTTCAGTTCGGCCCGATCCAGGCTGCTCAGCGAAAACAGTCCGCGCAGATCCAGCGGCCCGGGCAGGGGGAAGACCTCGCGCTCGGTGATGTCCAGCTCGCTGATCAACAACTCGAGCATCTTGGGGTCGATGTCGTCCTCGACCTCCAGCCGGACGGGTGGGCGCCCAACCTTGCGTCGCAGCAGTTCCTTCTCCAGGGCCAGCAGAAGGTTCTCGGCGTCGTCCTCCTCGACCTCGAGATCCTCGTTGCGGGTGACGCGGAAGGTGTGGTGTTGAACGACCTGCATGCCGCTGAACAGGCGGTCCAGGTGGCGTGCGATGACGTCCTCCAACGACACGAACCGGCCCTCGTCGAGCCGCATGAAGCGGGGGAGGACGGTGGGCACCTTGACGCGCGCGAACTGACGAACACCCGTCACCGGATTCCGCACCAGCACGGCAAGATTGATCGACAGGCCGGAGATGTAGGGGAACGGATGCGACGGGTCGACCGCCAGCGGCGTGAGCACCGGGAAGATCCGCTCGGCGAAGAGCTCCCGCATGCGCGCCTTCTCGTCGTCGGTGAGCTCGTGCCAGCGCAGGATCTCGACGCCGTGCGACGCGAGCTCGGGCCGGACCTCCTCCTCGAAGACCCGCGCCTGCTCCTCCATGAGTTCACGCGTTCGGGCGAGGATCGCGGCGTGCACCTCCCGCGGCATGAGCCCGCTGACGGTCGGGACGGCGACACCCGCCGCGATCCGTCGCTTCAGCCCGGCGACCCGCACCATGAAGAACTCGTCGAGATTGCTGGCGAAGATGGCCAGGAACTTGGCCCGTTCGAGCACGGGCACCCGGAGCCGGTCCTTGGCCAGGTCGAGGACGCGGTTGTTGAAGGCCAACCAGGAGAGTTCCCGATCAAGGAACCGGTCGGTCGGCAGCTCCGGGCGCAGATCGACGGCGCCGTTGCCGGTCGCGTCGGTACCGGATCCGGCTCCAGTGGCGATCTCTTGTACCTCGACAGCGGCTTCGGGGGCGTTCATGCACATCTCCTGGAGTCAGGCGGGGTCTGAACTCATGTGCATCGTAGCCAGCGGCTCGACTCCGGCGCTCGGGCCGGCGTACATCACGTCGCTGCTGGCGATCGAGAATCCGGCCCGCTCGTACAAATCGACCGCCCGCGTGTTCTCGGCGTCGACGTAAAGCTGGACACGCGAGTTGCCCGCCGCACGGAGGTGTTCCAATCCGGCGGCCAGCAGGGCCCGCCCCAGCCCCCGCACGCCCGCCTCCGGATCGACGCCGAGCACGTAGACCTCGCCGAGCCGATCCCGATGCTGCTTGGTCCAGTGGAACCCCAGGAGCTTCGTGCCCTGAGCCTGCTCAGCCACCAAGAAGCCCTCCGGGTCGAACCACGGCTCGCTCATCCGCTCGTCGAGATCGGCTCGAGTGATGCCGCCCTGCTCCGGGTGGTCGGCGAAGGCACGGGCGTTCACCCCCAGCCACGCGTTCTCGTCCTGCCCGGGCCGGAAGGAGCGGATCTCCACACCCGCGGGAACCTCGGCCACCGGGACCGGCTCGGTCAGTGGCCTGGTCATGATCAACAATTGCCGGACCGGCACCAGTCCCCCGTGCGCCGCGAAGGCTCGCGCGGCCTTCGTGTGCCGGGTGGCCCAGATCTCGAGCCCGTACGGACTGTGGGAGATCATCGCCCCGAGCAGTGCGGTGCCGAGGCCTCGACGTCGGCGGTGGGGATGCACCACCAACGCGCCCTGAGCCGGTCGCGGGGCGGGTTCACCGATCTGCACCTGTCCGTAGCCGATCACCTCTTCGGCGTCGCGCGTGAGGAAGTGAACCGTCCCGGGACTGTGGTGGCGGAGCCGCAGCGACGCGGCCTCGTTGAGGGCGGAAACGCCATCGACAGCGGCCGCCTGCTCGACCAGAGCCATCACCGCCGCGGTGTCCTCCACCGACAGCGATTCCGCCCTGTGCACCGTCGCCGCGTTGGTCATGACGGCCACGCTATCCGCCGACCCCAGGCGCCCTATGCTGAGCGGCAAGACCACGCGGTGAGGGAGGGCAGATGCGGGACGAGGAGTACCGGCCCGACCAGATCCCGTCCTACGGCACACACGAGCAACTGGCGTTGGCGGAGCGGATGCGGCCCCTGCTGCGGACGACCCAGATCGGGAACGGCTTCGCGCTCCTGGCCGTGCTCTCGGCCGTGGCCGCTCTGGTGACCTATCCCACCAATCCGTTCGGGGGCGACAGCGGTCGCGGCTGGGCGATCGCGGCTCTCGTCTGCAGTGTGGTGCTGCTCGGAATCTGTACCTTCCAGCACGTGTGCTGGCTGCGCGCGATGGCGGTGTGGCGCGACCAGAGCCACACCGATGTGCGCCAACTGACGACCTTCACCTACGCCGCACAGCTCGTCTCCTACCTGGTGGTGGCGGTGGCGGTCTGGGTCGGCATCACCGCCATCGTCATCGCCGGATGGTTCGCGACGGCCTCGATCCTGATGTTCGTGACCTTGGCGTTCATGATGGTCGCGCAGGTCTGCGCCGGCGTCCAGTACGTACGACCCGCCGGGCCTCCTGGCGCGCCGCCGGCCCACATGCGTCGGGTCGTGGAGCGGCAGAACGCTCGCGGGGCGCCTTGAGCGGCCGCGGCGCCTCTCCCTTCCGTACCCCAACCTCGCGCGCAAAACCGGCGTTCGCGCGCGAATAGTCGCGCGCAAACGCAAGAATCGCGCGCGAAGTATGGATAGGGCAGAGACCCACCCGAGCTGTGTGTTTCGGGTGCGTCCGCCTCAGGAGGTGAGGCGGGCGCTGTCCTCGGCGGGAGCCACGAAGCGGTAGCCGACGTTGCGGACGGTGCCGATCACCGACTCGTACTCCGGACCGAGCTTGGCCCGCAGCCGGCGTACGTGGACGTCGACGGTCCGGGTGCCGCCGTAGTAGTCGTAGCCCCAGACGTCGCTGAGCAACTGCTGCCGACTGAACACCCGGCCGGGATGCTGGGCGAGGTACTTGAGCAGTTCGAACTCGGTGTAGGTGAGATCGAGTTGCGTGCCGTTGAGCTTCGCGGAGTAGCCGGCCTCGTCGATCACGATGTTGCCGCTCTGGATCAGGGGGTCGCCAGCCGCGGACGGCGACGGGGCCATGGCCAGGCGGATCCGTACGTCGACCTCGGCGGGCCCGGCCGTGCTCAGCAGGAGATCCGTGAAGCCCCAGTCGGCGGAAAAGGCGGCCAGGCCCCCTTCGCTGGCGATGACCAGGAGCGGGGAGTCGTTTCCGGTGGTCTCGATCAGACGGCAGAGCGAGCGGGCGCCGACCAGGTCGCGACGGGCGTCGAGCAGGATGATGTCGGCGGCCGGAGCGTCGAGCAGTGCGGTCGCTTCGGCCTGCGCCACCTTGACCGAGTGGGGCAACAACTCCAGTGCGGGCAGGATCTCCGCCGAAGCGTGCATGTCATTGGTCAACAGCAACAATGTGGCCATGAACGCTCTCCTACGGCAACGTTAAGACTGGTGAACACGCCGGTGTCCGGCGCGCTCTTCTCGACGCCTCGCCACCGCCCTGCGGCGCGGCAACAGTTGAGGAGAAGATTACTTCAATGACCAGGATCTCCCTGCACTACTGGGCGGGAGCCCGCGCCGCAGCCGGGACCGAAACCGAGAGCTGGTCGGTCGGTTCGATCGCGGAGGCACTCGAGGCTGCGCAACTCGCCCGCGCCGATCCCCACTTCTCCCGTGTATTAAGCGTTTGCTCGGTGTTGGTGGACGGGGCTGTCGTCCGCAAGGAGGACCTCTATCGGCCGGTCGAGGGTTCCGTGACGGCTGAGATCCTTCCTCCGTTCGCTGGCGGAAGTGCGTATTCATGCTCGTTCAGCCGTCAATGACGCATGTTCACGCAGAATCTTTGTCCAGACAAGTGGTTCAAGTCACAGAATTGCTCGCAACCGGTTGTGGGCTGAGCGTCGGGCGTCTCGGATAATGGATCACTATCTCTGAATATGAGACGTCCCTGGGGCTTCGGGCCGGCCGACCCCTACGCTGCCGTACGTGACCACGATGACGTTGGGTGCGCCCGCGCTCACCCGCCGCCGGGCCGTCGATCACGGCCGGATGCGTTCGTCGTTGTGTCTGGCCTGACCTGAGGCCTGGTCACGGCGACCTGCTCGGTGAGGAAGGGTCGCTCTGCGGCTGCTCCGTGCCGGACCGCCCGCCGCCTCGCCCCCCGACAACCACGAGTCCCACGTACACAGGAGAGAACACGATCATGAGTAGGCAAGCAGTACTCGTCGACGCCGACTGGGTGGCCGAGCACGCGGGCGACGACAACGTCGTGCTGGTCGAAGTGGACGAAGACACCACCGCATACGACGGCGGCCACATCGCGGGCGCCGTCAAACTGGACTGGAAGAAGGATCTCCAGGATCCGATCCGCCGCGACTTCGTGAACCAGGAGCAGTTCGAGGCGCTGTTGTCCGAACGCGGCATCGGGAACGACGACACCGTTGTGCTCTACGGCGGGAACAACAACTGGTTCGCGGCGTACGCGTACTGGTACTTCAAGCTGTACGGGCACGACGACGCCCGGCTCCTCGACGGTGGGCGCAAGAAGTGGGAGCTCGACGCCCGCGAGTTGAGCTCCGAGACCGTCACCCGTCCCGCCACCAACTACAAGGCGGAGGAGCCGAACCTGGAGATCCGCGCCTTCCGCGACGAGGTCGTGGCGGCCATCGGCGCCAAGAGCCTGGTCGACGTGCGCAGCCCCGACGAGTTCGCCGGCCGACTGCTCGCACCGGCGCACCTTCCGCAGGAGCAGGCGCAACGCGGCGGTCACATCCCGACCGCGGTGAACGTCCCGTGGAGCAAGGCGGCGAACGACGACGGCACCTTCAAGTCCGACGACGACCTCAAGGAGTTGTACGGGCAGGCCGGCCTCGACTTCGACGGCGACATCATCGCCTACTGCCGGATCGGGGAGCGCAGTGCGCACACCTGGTTCGTTCTGCACGAGCTGCTCGAGCAGCGAGGAGTGAAGAACTACGACGGTTCCTGGACCGAGTACGGCTCGTTGGTCGGTGTGCCGGTCGCCGTCGGCGACGAGCCCGGCGAGGCCTGAGATGTGCGGCGGCACCACCGGAGGCGTCAGCCTGGTGGGGGTTGATCTGAGCAAGGAAGCAGTCATTCAGGGCCGCGTGCTGAAGGGCGGGGATCCCGTCGCGGGCGCATACGTACGGCTGCTGGACGCCGGCGGCGAGTTCACCGCCGAGGTCCCCACCTCGGCGACCGGGCATTTCCGGTTCTTCGCCGGCGACGGCGACTGGACCCTGCGGACCCTGGCGCCCGGCGCCAAGACCGACCGCCAGGTCCGCGCCACCGTCGGCGAGGTGCTCGAGATCGACGTCGAGCTCAGCGCCGCGTAGGCGCTGGGCGCTGGTTCCTCCGGCGGCACCCTTTCGTCGCCACTTGCACCCTCATGTGAGGGTGCAACTGCCGACGTAGGGGTGCATCTGGCGTTGGGCTGAGGCGGAGGGTCACCCGTCCGTGTCGAGAATGACGGTGACGGGTCCGGAGTTGACCAGCGAGACCTCCATCGTGGCGCCGAACTGTCCGACGGCGACCTCGGCGCCGAGGGACCGGAGACGTGCGACGTACGCCTCGACCAACGGCTCCCCCACCTCGCGCGGGGCGGCTCCGTGCCACGAGGGCCGGCGACCCTTGCGCGTGTCGGCGTAGAGGGTGAACTGGCTGACCACCAACAGGGGCGCACCCCGGTCGGCGCAGGATGTCTCCTCGGACAGGATGCGCAGTGTCCAGGTCTTCTCGGCCAGCCGAGCGGCGATGGCGGCCGAATCCCCGTGGGTCACGCCGACAAGGACCAGGAGTCCCTCCCGGCCGATCTCGCCCACCACCTGACCGTCGACTCGAACCGCTGCCGAGGTGACCCGCTGCAGCACCGCCCGCATGTCGATTCCCGACTCAGAGGATCAGACAGAACGGGTGGCCGACGGGATCGGCGAAGACCCGGAAGGTCTCGCCTCCACCGGACAGCCGAACCGCGCCGAGCTGTACGACCTCCGCCTCGGCCCGGTCGAGATCGCTCACCCGGACGTCGAAGTGCCGATGCTGTGGGCGTGGGCCGTCCGGCCAGGTGGGCGGCCGGTAGTCGGGCACCCGGGCGAAGGCGATCCCCGGCCGATCGGGTGAAGTCCCGATCACCACCCAGGCCGGCTCGTCCTGCACCCGCACCATGCCGAGAAGCTCCTCGTAGAAGCCAGCCAGACGCTGCGGATCGGCGCAGTCGATCACGACGCCGTGCAGCGTGCCGATCATGCCGACTCGTACGTCACGCAGGACCCGATCATGACGCGGAGTCTGCCAAACGCCTGTGACACGATGACGAGATGTCGAGCGAGCCGCGCCACCTGATGATCAAGATCACCTGCGGCGAGGAGGCGGCCGAGCGGGCCAACCAGGGCTGGACGGTCGCCGCCATGGGCGTAGCGGCCGGCGCCCGGGTGACGGTGTGGTTGACCGGCGAGGCGGTGTGGTTCGCGGTGCCGGGGCGGCAGCCGGACCTGGCTCTGCCGCACGCCACGCCGATCCGCGACCTGGTCGAGACGGTTCGGACATCCGGTCGAATCGTGGTCTGCACCCAGTGCGCGGCGCGGCGCGATCTCGGCGGCGACGACCTGGTGGACGGAGCGGGGATCGGCGGGGCGGCCGGCTTCGTGGAGGCGGTTCTGGCCGACGACGTCCGGGCGCTCGTCTACTGAGGACCCGGCCAGGAACTCTGAACGTGGACATCCCGATCACCATCCGCGGACTCGACCCGCCGGACCTCGCCGGTCTCGACTGGTCCGGCGGCCCCGAACACCTGCGCGCCATCGCCCGCGATCTTTCCGCGGCCGCCGCCGGAGAGATCATCCAACGGGTCGTGGCTCTGCCGAACGGCGCGCTCATCGGTTTCGGAGCCGCCGACCTGCGAAAGTCCGAGGACTCGGGCACGCTCTGGATGCTCTCGGTTCACGAGACGTGGCAATCCCTGGGGATCGGAGCCCTGCTGATCCGGGCTCTGGAGGACGCCATCGTGAGGTGTGGTCGCTCGACGGCGGTCATCGCGGTCGAGCACGACAACCCACGGGCGCGTGACCTGTACCGGCGACTCGGTTATCGCGAAGCCGGTTCGGAGGTGCAGAGCTGGCCGGTCGGCAACGGCCGGATCTACGTGACCGTCTGCGCGGTGCTGCGTCGCCGGTTGCGCTGATCGCGTCGATACACTGCACCGGTGTCGATGTCCCTGGTCTTCGCCGCCCTGCTGGTGATCGGCGTCGCGGCGATCGGGGCGGGCGCCCTGGTGACTCTGGTGCTGCTCCTGGTGCGGTCACTCTCCGTACGAGGTGGCTGACCAGGTGCCGTTCGAGATTCCCGACGACCTGCATCCCGACGTGACCGCGCTGGCCTGGATGGTCGGTCGCTGGGAGGGGACCGGGCGGGGCAGTTACCCCGGCATCGAGGACTTCCAGTTCGGTCAGCAGGTGGACTTCTCCCACAACGGCGAGAACTACCTGCACTACCTCTCGCAGACCTTCGAGCTGGACGACGAGGGCGTGGCCACCAAGCCGCTCAGCATGGAGACCGGCTTCTGGCGTCCGCAGGCCGACGGAACCGTCGAGGTGGTGCTGGCGCACCCCGGAGGCTACGCCGAGGTCTGGTACGGCACCATCACCGGCGCCAAGATCGAACTGGCCACCGACGCCATCGTGCGCACCGCCACCGCTGAGGAATACAACGCCGGCTCGCGACTGTACGGCTACGTCGAGGGTGACCTGCTCTGGACGTTCGACAAGGCGGCCGGAGGGGAGCCCTTGCAGAGCCACCTGTGGGGCCGGCTGAAGCGAGCCTGAGTTCACGGGTAACACGGGAAGAAACCGCCGATGACCGATGCTGACCTCTACATGAAACCCATCCTCGTCACCGAGGGACCCGATGCGGGTGTGCCGTGGCATTTCGGCGATCCGCTGCGGGAGCAACGACTCCTGAACGAGCCCGGTACGGCTGTCGACCTGTCCCATCGCGGAGTGATCACCGTTTCCGGTCCGGATCGGCTCGGCTGGTTGCACTCGCTGACGACGCAGTACCTCGAGGGCCTCGCCCCTGGTGTCGGTGTCACGACCTTGGTGTTGTCGCCCCAGGGTCACATCGAGCACGCGCTGTACGGCGTGGACGACGGCGAGACCTTCTGGGCCCACACCGAGCCGGGCGCCGCCGCCGCGGCAGCGGCCTGGCTGGACCGGATGCGCTTCATGATGCGGGTCGAGGTGGCCGATCGCAGCGAAGACTACGCCGTGATGTGGATGTCCGGAGATGCGCGCCCCGACCCCTCGACAAGCTCAGGGCGCGTGGAGCGGAGTGGGCCTGATTCCCTGGGCGGTCACGAGATCTTCGTGCCGCGCGCCGAGCTCGAGGCGACTCTCGCCGCGAGTCAGCGGGCCGGAACCTGGGCGTACGAGGCGCGGCGCATCGAGCACGGCGTTCCCCGCATCGGACTGGACTCCGACCACCGCACCATTCCGAATGAACTGGGACTGCTGGGTCCGGCTGTCCACCTGGAGAAGGGCTGCTACCGCGGTCAGGAGACCGTTGCCCGGGTGCACACGCTCGGCCGTCCGCCTCGGCGACTCGTCCGGCTCCACCTCGACGGCAGCGCCGAAACCCTGCCGACTCCGGCCTCCGCGCTCGAGCTCGACGGACGTGCGGTGGGCCTCGTCGGCGGGTCGGCTCGCCACTACGAGTTGGGTCCGATCGCCCTCGGTCTGATCAAGCGCAACGTCGATCCGGCGGCCACCCTGACCGCCGGTGGGATCGCCGCGAGCCAGGAGCTCCTCGTCGACCCCGAGGTCGGGCTGCACGTCCGGCCGCGCTTGTGACCGGCCCGTTCGCGGCGGACCCCGTCCTGGTCGAAGTCGTCCGCAACGGCTTCGTCGAGAGCGTGCACCACGGTCGCGTGGCGGTGACGGGTCCCGACGGAGGCCTCCTGGTCTCCGCCGGCGATGCGTTCGCGCCGATCTATCCCCGGAGCTCGAGCAAACCACTTCAGGCCGTCGGGATGATCCGGGCCGGCCTCTCGGTACCCGCGGAGCAACTGGCGGTGGTCTGCGCGTCCCACTCGGGTGAGGAGTTCCACCAGGACGCCGTACGGGAGCTGCTGGCCGGGGTCGGCCTCGACGAGACGGCCCTGCAGACCCCGGCCGGTTGGCCGCTCGACGATGCCGCTCGCGAGGCGGCGATCCGGTCCGGCGGCGAACCGACCCCGCTGGCCATGAACTGCTCCGGCAAGCACGCCGGCATGATCGTGACGTCGGTGATCAACGGCTGGCCGGTCGAGACCTATCGCGATCCTGATCATCCGACTCAGCTGGCGATCCTGCGCGCGATCGACGATCTCACCGGCGAGCAGGCGCTCAACCTCGCCATGGACGGATGTGGCGCGCCGCTCTACGCGGTCAGCCTCGCCGCCCTGGCCCGCTCGTACGGTCGCTTGGCCCTCGCGAGTGACGGTCCGGAGCTCGCGGTGAAGACGGCCATGCTGGAGCACCCGGCGTACGTGTCGGGAACGCACCGCGACGAGCTCGCCCTGCACCGCGCGATCCCTGGGCTGGTGGCCAAGGCGGGCGCCGAGGCGATCTACGCCGTCGGGCTGCCGGACGGCCGGGGGATCGCGATCAAGATCAGCGACGGGTCGCCGCGCGGCCGCGCCGTCGCGATGGCCGGGGTCCTGCAGCGGCTCGGATTCGACCATCCGACCCTGACGGAACAGGCCAGCGCACCCGTCCTCGGTCATGGTGAACGGGTCGGTCAGGTTCGGCCGGCGCTCGAGACCTTGCTGCGGTTGGGCTGAGGGCAGGACCGGAGCCCAACCGGTTGCAGCCGAGTGCCGCAAAGCCACCTTTTCGTAACATCGGCGCCGTAGGCTGGCGGCTGTGGACCTGAAGGGCTTCGAGGCTGTACTGTTCGACCTCGACGGAGTGCTGACGCCGACCGCCGAGGTCCACATGCGGGCGTGGCAGAGGATGTTCTCCGACTACCTCGACAAGGCCGGGGTGGACGAGCCGTACGCCGAGAGCGACTACTTCGACTACATCGACGGAAAGCCGCGCTACGACGGCGTGCGCTCCTTCCTCGCCTCGCGCAACCTGAACCTGCCCGACGGCACCCCCGGTGATCCGCCGGACGCGGGCACGGTCTGCGGACTCGGCAACCGCAAGAACGAAGTGTTCGCCGCGGTGCTGGCCGACGAGGGGGTGGAGCCCTACCCCGGATCCGTGGCCTGGCTGGACGAGTTGGCCGCCGGCTCCACGCAGGTCGCCGTCGTCTCCTCCTCCCGGAACGCGCCGGCGGTGCTGTCCGCCGCCGGTCTGGCCGACCGCTTCGATGTGGTTGTCGACGGAACGGTGGCCGCCGCGAATTCGCTACCCGGCAAGCCGGCGCCCGACACATTCGTCTTCGCCGCTGATCAACTCGGGGTGCAACCGAGTCGGGCGATCGTGGTCGAGGACGCCCTCTCCGGGGTCGAGGCCGGCCGCGCCGGTGACTTCGGCCTGGTGATCGGGGTGGACCGCGGCACGGGCGCCGACCGTCTGCTGGCCGCCGGCGCGGGGCTGGTCGTCAGTGACCTCGCGGAGCTGGTGAGCCGATGAGGGGATCCAGCGGAGATGACCCGATCAAGATCGCTGATCCGCTCGATCGGCAACGGTTCCCGATCGACGAATGGCGGTTCACGGAGGCCCGGTACAGCACCGAGGAGCTGGGCGTCGCCGAGACGCTGTTCGCGGTCGGCAACGGCTACCTCGGCATGCGGGGCAACGTAGAAGAAGGCCGGGAGACGCACGCGCACGGAACGTTCGTCAACGGATTCCACGAGGTGTGGCCGATCCGGCACGCCGAGGAGGCGTTCGGATTCGCCCGCGTGGGTCAGACGATCGTCAACGTGCCCGACAACAAGACGATGAAGCTGTACGTCGACGACGAGCCGATGCTGTTGGCCGTCGCGGATCTCGAGGAATACGAACGGACGTTGGACTTCCGCGACGGCGTCCTGCGGCGGGACATGATCTGGCGGACTCCCTCGGGCAAGCGGGTCAGGGTCTCCTCCCGTCGGATGGTGTCCTTCACCCAGCGCCACCTGGCGATCATGACGTTCGAGGTCACGATGCTGGACGAGGACGCCCCGGTGGTGGTCTCCTCCCAGACCCTGAACCGGCAGGACGGCCGCGACGAGTACCACGTACGCGCCGCCGCCATGGGGTCGGGAGTGGATCCGCGGAAGGCGGAATCCTTCGAGAGCCGCGTTCTGGAGCCGCAGTCCCACTGGTGCGGCGACGGCCGCATCATCTTGGGCTACCGCTGCTACAACTCGAAGATGACCCTGGCGGTCGGCGTGGACCATTCGATCGAGACCGAGAACTCGTATCAAGAGTTGATCTCCGCCGACGAGGACACCGGCAAGATGGTCTACCGGGTCGAAGCCAAGATCGGGCAACCCATCAAGATCATCAAGGTGGCCTCGTACCACACCTCGCGCGGCGTGCCGGTGCGCGAATTGGTCGACCGCTGCCGGCGGACGCTCGATCGCACGGCCGAGCAGGGCGTCGAGCAGCAGTTCGCCGAGCAGCGCACCTGGCTGGACGCGTACTGGGCCCGGTCCGACGTCGAGATCGTCGGTCAACCGGCGGTCCAGCAGGCGGTGCGCTGGAACCTGTTCCAACTGGCCCAGGCGACGGCGCGGGCCGAGCAGTCCGGGGTCCCGGCGAAGGGCGTGAGCGGTTCGGGGTACGGCGGCCACTACTTCTGGGACACCGAGATCTACGTCCTGCCGTTCCTGTCGTACACCTCCCCGAAGATGGCCCGGAGTGCGCTGCGCTTCCGCTACAACATGCTCGACGCCGCCCGTCGCCGGGCGCAGGACCTGGCCCAGAGCGGGGCGCTCTTTCCCTGGCGGACGATCAACGGCGAGGAGGCCTCGGCGTACTACGCCGCGGGCACCGCCCAGTACCACATCGACGCGGACATCGCGTTCGCCCTGTGCAAGTACGTGAGCGCGACCGGTGACGACGACTTCATGCTGCGGGAGGGCGTCGAGATCCTCGTGGAAACGGCCCGGATGTGGGCCGATCTCGGCTTCTGGCGGGAGCCGAGCCCGCTGGACGGGATGGCCCGCACGTTCCACATCCACGGGGTCACCGGCCCCGACGAGTACACCACGGTGGTCAACGACAACCTTTTCACCAACGTCATGGCCCGCTTCAACCTCGAGATGGCGGCCGAGGTCGTCCGGAGCCTGCAGAAGGAGGACGGCGGGCGCTTCGATTCGTTGATGCAACGGCTCGGTATCGACGAGCACGAGGTCGACGACTGGGCCGAGGCCGCCACCTGCATGGCGATCCCGTTCGATCCCGCCACCGGGATCAACCCGCAGGACTCCCATTTCCTGGACCGCGAGGTCTGGGATCTGAAGAACACGCCCGCCGACAAGCGGCCGCTGCTGCTGCACTATCACCCGCTGGTGATCTACCGCTTCCAAGTGCTCAAGCAGGCGGACGTGGTGCTGGCCCTGTTCCTCCAGGGTGATCATTTCCGGCTGCAGGACAAGGTGGCCGACTTCGAGTACTACGACCCGATCACCACCGGGGACTCCACCCTCTCCGGCGTGGTGCAGTCGATCATCGCCGCCGAGGTCGGGTACCGCGAGCTCGCGCTCCGCTACTTCCACAGCTCGCTCTTCGTCGACCTCGCCGATCTGCACGGCAACACCACCGACGGCGTACACGTCGCCTCCACCGGTGGGGTGTGGAACGCCCTCGTGTACGGCTTCGGCGGGATGCGCGACTACAAGGGCAAGATCACGTTCGACCCGCGGCTGCCCGACGAGTGGCCCGAGCTGATCTTCCGGATCACCCTGCAGGGCAGCCGCATTCGGGTCAACCTCGCCGCCGACAAGATGGTGTTCACCGTCGAGGAAGGTGCCGGTGCGTCACTGACGGTGCGTGATCACCACTTCACGGTCTCGGCCGATACCCCGGTCACGGTGCCACTGGATGGGGGCCGCGGGCCCAAGCGGGAGGGTAGCCCGGTGCTGCAGGCGGGCGACCGCCGCGTCGACGGCAGCCTGATCACCGCCTCCGTACCCCAATCACGCACTTTCCGCTGACCCGTCACATCTTCGGCGCTTTGGGCGGCGTGTCGCCGCAGATGTGACGACTCGGCGGAGGATCTGAGGCGTGGGACGGTGCTGCGGGACTCGGCCGAATTCGGGTGGAGCGCCGGGCTTGGCGGCATTCACCCGGCCAGCAGGGCCGACGTCTGCTGGCCCCGGCGTCTGCTCACCCAATCTCAGCTCCCAGCCTGAGGATCTGCATACGGTCGTCGCGCTGCAACCGACCCACCCCACACGTGAGAGGACCCAGAAGGTCCACTGCGCATTCGGCGTCTCGTTGGGGTTGGAGGGATCAGCCGGCGAGCGTGCGCGAGCCGGGACTCACCTGGCGAGGTCGCGAGCTGGGCGGCGCTCGAAATCCGCCGACCCGTCAGTTCTGCGGCGACACGCCGCCCAAACCGCCGAAGATGTGACGGGTCGGCGAGGGAGGGGGGTTACGTGAAGTCGCGGTCGGTGTCGAGGTCTTCCACGTCCTTGACGTAGGTCTTGCGGCTGTAGAGGGCGCGGTTGATCAGCCAGGTGACGAACCAGAGGACGACGCCTATGCCGATCAGGATCCCGGCGATCGGATACTGGGCCGTTGCCCGTCCGGTCCACGGACCGACCAGGTACGCACAGAACACCGCGCCGAGGATCGGCAGCACGGTCGGCGCCACGAAGTGCTTGTGCTTGACGGGATCCTTGCGCAGCACCAGGCAGCAGATGTTCACCACGGTGAACACGCCCAGCAACAGCAGCGCGGTGGTGCCGCCGAGCAAACTCAGCTGATCGACGAAGATCAACAGCCCGAACGCCAGCGCGGTGGTGAACAGGATCGCCACCCACGGCGTCCGCCGGCCTTCGAGCACCCGCCCGAGCACCGGCGGCAGGACGCGTTGCTTCGCCATCCCGTACAACAATCGGCTGGCCATCATCATGTTGATCAAGGCGGAGTTGGCCACCGCGAACATGGCGATCAACGGGAAGATGTCGCCGATCGGTATGTTGGGCGCTCCCGCCTGAACCACCTTGGTCAGCGGTGCTTCACCTTCGCCGAGTTCTCCCGGCGGCACCAAAGCGATGGCCGTGATCGACACGAGGATGTAGATCGTCCCGGTGATGCCCAGGCCGGTCAGCATGATCTTGGGGAAGATCCGTTCGGGCTCCTTGGTCTCCTCGGCCATGTTCACCGAATCCTCGAAGCCCACCATGGCGAAGAAGGCCAGCGATGTCCCGGCCGTGATCGCGATGAAGATCGACTTGTCCTCCGCGGTGTCGAACATGACCACCCGGGAGAAGTCGGCCTTGCCCTGGGTGACGGCGAAGACCCCCACGAAGATCACGATCAGCAGGCCGCTGAGCTCGACGCACGTGAGCACGATGTTGGCTTTGACGCTTTCGGCGACGCCGCGAAGATTGATCGCGGCGACCAGCGCGATGAAGCTCAGCGCGAGCACAAGCGTCAGGCCGTCGCTCACCTCGACGTCCGCACCCTGCCCACGCACGACACTGGCGAAGGCGGCCAGGTTCGCCGCGAACGCCCGCGATGCCGTCGAGGCCGAGGTGATGCCGGAGCACATGACGGTGAAGCAGAGCAGGAAGGTAACGAAGTGGATGCCGAAGGCCTTGTGGGCGTACAGCGCGGCGCCGGCCGCCTGCGGGTACTTGGTGACGAGCTCCAGGTACGAGAACGCGGTGATCGTGGCCACGATGAAGGCCACCAGGAACGGCACCCAGACGGCACCGCCGACCTCCGCCGCGACGTTGCCGGTGACGGCGTAGATCCCGGTGCCCAGGATGTCACCGATGATGAACAGCAGCAGCAGTTTGGGACCCATCACCCGCTTGAGCTCGGGCTGGTTCTGGCCCTGCTCGGCCGCCTCGGTCGTGGAAGTATCGGTCATCGTCCTCGCCTCCGTCCGGTCTTTCGATCATGCGGATCGCGCAGCCCTGCACGTTGTGCTCACTCTCGCTCACCGATGGACGCGGCGACAAGACCTGTGACGGCGGTCACGCTTGCGCCAGTTTGCATCTGCTTGCAATTGCAAGCACTATGGAGGCGTGCCGAAGATCAAGTCACCCGTGCTGGGCAGCCAGCTCGGCTCGGTGGGCGAGTTCATCGCGGCTCAGCGTCGCGCGGCGGAATTGTCGCTGCGTCAGCTCGCCGAGCAGACCGGCGTGTCGAACCCGTACCTCAGCCAGATCGAGCGCGGACTGCGACGCCCGTCGGCGGAGGTGTTGCAGCAGCTGGCGAAGGCCCTGCGGGTCTCCGCCGAAACGCTGTACGTCCGCGCCGGGATCTTGGATCCGGAGGACCACGCCATCACCACGGTGGAGACGGCCGTCCTCGCCGATCCGGCGATCAACGAGCGGCAGAAGCGCGTACTCATCGACGTGTACAGCTCGTTCGTCAAGGAGAACGAGCAGATCACGAAAGAACAGAAAACCGAAGGAGAAACCTCATGACCACCACCACCCGGAAGCAGACTCCGGCTCAGGCCCGGAGGGCGGCCCTGGAATCCGACTACGCCCCGCTGTACGCCGTCGCCGGTCTCACCGAGGCTGTGGCCACGACCGTGCAGACGACGCTGGCGGAGACCAGCGCCAAGGCCGGACAGCGCTTTGCCGCCTGGCAGGACAGGAACGAGAAGCAGGCCAAGGCCGCCGCGAACGACGCGGCCACGTTCGTCCGGTCGCTGCCCGAGCAGGTCAAGGCCCTGCCGGAGACCACGAAGGCTCGGTTGACCGATTGGCAGAAGCAGGCCCAGGACCGAGCGCAGGCCCTGGTCCGCGAGGCCAACACCACCTACGGTGACCTGGCCGGCCGCGGCAAGAAGGCCGTCGACGAGACCCTCAGCTCGTCTCGCCAGCTCTCGGGTCGCGCCGAGCGCCGGGCCACCGACGCGCGGTCCGATCTGACCGATGCGGTCGACCCGGCCTTCGAAAAGGTGCAGGAGACCGTGACCCGGGCGCGGAAGACCGCAACTGGCCGCACGGCCACCGAAACGGTCACGCCGCGCAGCACCCAGAAGGCGACCGCCACCCGGGCCGCCGCGCGCGGTGCGGCCGGCGAGCGGGCCGCCGCCAAGAAGGCGACCGCCAAGAAGGCCGCGAACAAGGCTGCCAAGGCGTGAGTCCGCTTCGCCGGTTTCCCATGCATGCATGGGAAACCTCCACCTCACACGGCAGATACACCATGTGCAGTGCAGGTTTCCCGTGCGAAGTATCGGCTGAGCGGCCAGCTCAGCTCCGGTAGACGACCACGCGGTCGCCGAGGCGGATCCGGTTGAAGACGTACCGCAACTTCGCCTTGGCGCGGATGTTCACGCAGCCGTGGCTGCAGCCTGCGTATCCGCGCCGGGCGAAGTCGGACGAATAGTGCACGGCCTGGCCGCCGCTGAAGAACATCGAGTAGGGCATCGGCGTGTGGTACAGGCTCGAAATCGTGTAGCGCCGCTTCCGGAAGACCCGGAACGTGCCCTCGCGCGTCCGGGTGCTGGCGCAGCCGAAGCGCGCGTCCATGGTCTTGATGACCTTGCCGTTCTTCACGTAGTAGAGCTTGTCCCGTGTCTTGTCGATGCACAGCACCCGGCCCCGGGTCTTGCAGCGCTGGGTGATCCGCCGGGACGACGAGGTCGCGCTCAGCATGACCACGGCGGGGGCGGCCGATACCTGCGGAAGCGGCGCCGCCTTCGCGGTGCTGATGACCGGCTCGCTCAGCGAACCGGCACCGATCAGACCGGTGATGGTGACGATGCCCACGAGAATGCGTACGAGCCTCTTCATCTCTTCCCCTGACGTCCTGCGCGTTTGCCCCGACACTCATTGATCTAGAGGGTGCGCCGCCGGGGGGAAGTACCGATGGCGCGAAGAGAATAGCGGACCAAGGTGACCGCCGCGCTACAGACCCAGATCCCGGTCTCGGGCCGGCGCCACCACTCGAACGGCTAGGAGACCGGAGCGGTTTTGGCGCGGGCCCGGGTCCGTGCCCGCTGGCTGCCCGACAGCACGACTTTGCGGATCCGTACGGCCGCCGGGGTCACCTCGACGCACTCGTCTCCCCGACAGAACTCCAGCGCCTGCTCGAGGTTCATCAGGTGCGGCGGGACGAGCCGTTCCAGCTCCTCACCGGTGGAGGAGCGGACGTTGGTCAGCTTCTTCTCCCGCGTCGGATTGACGTCCATGTCGTCGCTGCGGGCGTTCTCGCCGACGATCATCCCCTCGTACACCTGGGTCCCGGGCCCGACGAACAGGGTCCCGCGCTCCTGCAGGTTGAACATCGCGTACGAGGTGACGGCTCCGAACCGGTCGGCCACCAACGAGCCGGTCGGCCGGGTGCGCAGTTCACCGGCCCACGGCTCGTACGCCTCGAAGACGTGGTGCATGAGGCCGGTGCCGCGGGTCTCGGTGAGGAACTCCGTACGGAAGCCGATCAGGCCGCGGGCCGGCACCAGGTATTCCATCCGGACCCAGCCGGTTCCGTGGTTGACCATCTGTTCCAGCCGCCCCCGGCGCAGCCCGAGCAGCTGGGTGACGACACCGACGAAGTCCTCCGGCGCGTCGATCGTCAGCCGCTCGACCGGCTCGTGCACCCGGCCGTCGATCTCGCGCGTGACGACCTGCGGCTTGCCGACGGTCAGCTCGAATCCCTCGCGCCGCATCTGCTCGACCAGGATCGCGAGCGCCAGCTCACCTCTGCCCTGCACCTCCCACGTGTCCGGTCGCTCGGTCGGCAGCACCCGGATCGAGACGTTGCCGACCAGTTCGGCGTCGAGCCGGGCCTTGACCAGGCGCGCCGTGAGATTTCGACCCGACTGACCGGCCAGCGGCGAGGTGTTGATGCCGATGGTCATGGAGATCGACGGCTCGTCCACGGTGATCAGCGGCAGCGGCTGCGGATCCGACGGGTCGGACAGCGTCTCGCCGATGGTGATGTCGGGAATCCCGGCGATGGCCACGATGTCGCCGGGTCCGGCCGATTCGGCCGGCACCCGCTCCAGGGCCTCGGTGATCAACATCTCCGACAACTTGATGTTCTTGATGGTGCCGTCGGATTTGCACCACGCGACGATCTGATTGCGGCGCATCTCACCGGCGAAGATCCGGCACAGCGCCAGCCGGCCGAGATACGGCGAGGCGTCCAGGTTGGTCACGTGCGCCTGGAGGATCGCGCCCTCGACGTATTCCGGCGCCGGGACGGACTCCAGGATCGTGGCGAACAGCGGCCCCAGATCCGCCGCGTCGGGCATCGAGCCGTTCTCCGGCGCGGCGAGGGAGGCGCGGCCCGCCTTGGCCGAGGCGTAGACCACCGGGAAGTCCAGCACGTGGGTCTCGTCGTCCTCGAGCAGATCCAGGAACAGCTCGTACGTCTCCTCGACGACCTCGGTGATGCGAGCGTCGGACCGGTCGACCTTGTTGACCACCACCACGATGGGCAGCTGCTTGGCCAGGGCCTTCCGGAGCACGAACCGGGTCTGCGGGAGCGGACCCTCCGAGGCGTCGACCAACAGCAAGACGCCGTCGACCATCTCCAGTCCCCGCTCCACCTCGCCGCCGAAGTCGGCGTGTCCGGGAGTGTCGACGATGTTGATCGTCACCGTCTCCCCGCCGGGCGTGTGGTGCCGGACCGCCGTGTTCTTGGCGAGGATGGTGATGCCCTTCTCCCGCTCGAGATCCATCGAGTCCATGACCCGCTTCTCGACGTCCTGGCCCACCCGGAACGCGCCGGACTGCCACAGCATGGCGTCCACCAGCGTGGTCTTGCCGTGGTCGACGTGGGCGACGATCGCGACATTGCGCAGATCGCTACGAATGGGCATGGAGGACTTTCTGAAGGTGACGATTGAGCCTGCCGAGTCTACGCGAACGGGCGCCGGACACCGGCGAGCGTCGCTAGCGAAGCGCCGGCTCGGTCTGGACGATCGAGGGAGCAGACACGCTTTTCGTCTGCGAGCGAGTGAGGAAGACCGAGTCTTGAGGCGCGGAGCGTGCGCGAGCCGGAGAATTTGACGGGCTCGACGCACGTACGATGTGGTTTCCGCCTTGTCGATCCGAAAGAGTGCGTACGTGCGAGTCACCGGCCTCGGCCACGCGGGCATGTTCATCGAGACGGCGTACGGCTCGATTCTCTGCGACCCGTGGGTTCACCCGGCGTTCTTCGGCTCCTGGTTCCCGTTCCCGGACAACCGTGGGCTCGACTGGGAGCGCTACGGCAGGGCCGATTTCCTGTACGTGTCGCACCGTCATTCGGATCACTTCGACCCGCGGCTGCTCCGCGAAGTCGTCCCCACCACGACCCGGGTGCTGCTGCCGGAGTACCCGACAACCGACCTCGAGGACGACCTTCGCGCGCTGGGCTACGACAACTTCGTGTTCACCAGGACCGGCGAACCGTTCGAGATCGACGGCCTGCGGCTGATGATCACGCCACTCCGCGGGCCGGGTGACGGACCGATCGGCGACTCCGCGCTGTCGGTCGACGACGGCACGGCGGTGCTGCTCAATCAGAACGACTCGCACCCGCTGGACGTCGCCAAGATCAGGGAGTTCGGCGAGGTCGATCTGTACTTCACCCAGTTCTCCGGCGCGATCTGGTGGCCGATGGTCTACGACCTGCCGGTCGCGGCGAAGCAGCGGTTCGCCGAGCTCAAGCGAGCCAGCCAGTCGAAGCGGGCGCTGTACTACATCGACCAGGTGCAGCCGCGGCAGGTGTTCCCGATGGCCGGTCCGCCGGCGTTCTACGACCCCGAGCTGTTCGGCGCGAACGGGTGGGGCGCCGACGACACGTCGATCTTCACCGACCAGCGGCAGTTCCTCGACGAGCTGGCCGCCGAGCGGCCGCAGCTGCCGGGACATGTCTTCCTGCCCGGCACCGTCGTGGAGGCCGACGGGAGAATCTGCACGGTCGCGCAGGAGATGTACGACGACGCAGCCATCGAGCGGATCTTCGGCGACAAGTGGAGCTATCTGCGCGAGCAGCAGGCCCAGCGGATCGGCGAGGTCGAGGCGGAGAAAGCTGGCAGAGCGCGCGTCCCGGACGACCTCGGCGAGCAGCTGAAGGACTGGTGGGAGCCGCTGATGAAGCGGGCGCCGTACCTGTCCGACAGCATCGGCGCGCAGGTGCGGTTCACCATCGGGGAGGCGGCCGACCTGGTGCTCGACTTCCCGGCGAGCGAGGTGCGTCCGTACGACGGTGAGTCGGTGCGCTACTGGTTCAGGACCGAGGCCGATCTGGTCGCCACGAACCTCGCCCGTCGCGAGATCGACTGGTCCAACAGCCTGTTCCTGTCGATGCGGTTCTCCGCGTCGCGCATCGGCAAGTTCAACGAGTACCTCTACACGTTCTTCAAGTGCCTCTCCACCGACCGCATCGACTACGTCGAGAACTGGTACTCCGAACAGTCCGACACCGGCGAGGACATCGCGATCGACGGCTGGATCGTGCAGCGCCGCTGCCCGCACCTGCACGCCGACCTCGCCCAGTTCGGATCGACCGACGGCGCGGTGCTCACCTGCGGACTGCACAGCTGGAAGTTCAACCTCGAGACGGGTGCGTGCCTGACCTCGCGCGGACACGAGATCCGTGCCCGGCGTCAGGGTCAGGACGCAAAGTCCGCCTGAGGGCCGACCTACTCCATAAAGCAGGGATTTCCCGGAGGGCGCGGGTGCCGGTTCTCAGGGGTGCCGCCTCGTACGCTGGCTGGGACGCCTCAACACGGTCGGGGCGCAAGGAGGTCGGCGTGGACGACAAGAACTGGTTCCGGGATTCGTTCCGCCGCGAGTTCGACAAGCAGTCGGAGCTGGTCGGCCGCTTCAATCTGGCCATCTTCGGCAAGACGGGGGTGGGCAAGTCCACGTTGATCAACGCCATCTTCGGCGAGGAGGTGGCTCGGACCGGGATCGGGGAGCCCGTCACCCGCGGCAGTCACCTCTACCTGGACAAGATCGGGTTCCTCGGGCTCATCGACACCCAGGGCCTCGAGGTCGGCAAGGACGACCGGCAGATCATCAAGGAACTGGACCAGGCCATCCGGGAGAGCCGGCGGCTGCCGCTGACCGAGCAGATCCACGTCGCCTGGTACTGCGTCCGCGGCATGGACCGAAGGTTCGAGGACACCGAGGCGGACTTCATCCGACGGTTGTCCGAGCTCGGGCTGCCGGTTCTGCTCGTCATGACGCAGGTGCCGATGCGGGACGGCCAGGTGCATCCCGAGGCCTTGCTGCTGGCCGAGCAGATCATGGCCAAGCAGCTGCCGATCACGGGCGGCCGCCCGTACATGACGTACGCGAAGCCGGACGAGTTCACCGGCCAGCCGGCGTACGGGTTGCAGGAAGTCCTCGATGCCACCTTTCGCGTTGCGCCCGAAGGCGTTCACGGAGCCCTCACCGCGGCGCAGGAGATTGATACCGATCGGAAGGCCAAGGAGGCGCTGAAGCACATCGGCATCGCGGCCGGCAGCGCCGCCGCGGCCGCCGCCAGCCCGATCCCGTTCTCCGATGCCACGTTGCTCGTGCCCATCCAGCTGGGGATGATGGCTCGGATCGCGCAGCTGTACAAGATCAAGTTCGACCGTGCCGCCCTGATGGCCATCGCCTCGACCACCGTTGCCACCCAAGCCGGTCGGGCCGCCTTCACCGGTCTGCTGAAGATGATCCCCGGCGCCGGCACGGTCGCCGGCGGCGTGATCGGCGCCGGCGTGGCCAGCACGTTCACGTACGCCATGGGCCAGGCCTGGCTGGTCGTCTGCCAGAAGGTCGCCTCCGGACGGCTCACCGCCATCAACGGCGCCATCGACAACGAAGCCGTCCGCGAGGTCTTCACCGAGGAGTTCAAGAACCGGCTCAAGCTCCGCCACAAGGAGACGTCGCTCCCCGGCTGATCCAGCTGCTCGAGTTCCTCGGATCTGCTCGATCTGCAGATAGAGCAGCTCCGAGGAACCCGAGCAGGTGTGGGTTGTAGAGCCGCTTCCCGACAAGTGGCACCGAGCGCGTCCGCTACGCTGCCCGCTGATGAGCGTTCCCGACGTTGCGGATCTCCTGCACGGCGAGCCCGTCCACGACCAGGTCGTGTTCGAGGCTCGGCTGCGGCGTTACTGGCCGGATCTGCTCGCCGGGCTCACCGGTGCCTACCCGGATCACGCCCTGGAGATGGCGGAGCGGCTCGTGGAGATCGCCGCCTCGAGCTTCCGGCAGCGCTCCACCGAATTGCGCCTGCTCGACCTGCGCCGGCACGCCGACCCGCAGTGGTTCCAGCACCCACGGATGATCGGCTACGCCGCGTACGCCGACCTGTTCGCCGGCGACCTCCGCGGGGTCGCGAAGCAGGTGGACTACCTCAACGAACTCGGCGTCACCTATCTGCACCTGATGCCGCTGCTGAAGCCGCGGCCGGGTCAGAACGACGGCGGCTACGCGGTGATGGACTATCGGGCGGTGCGGGAGGACCTCGGGACGATCGATGATCTTCGTCACCTGGCCACCGCGCTCCGTCGGTACGGCATCTCCCTCACCGTCGATGTGGTGCTCAACCACGTGGCCGCCGAACACGACTGGGCCGTCAATGCCCGGGCCGGTGATCACATCTACCGGCAGTACTTCCACATGTTCCCCGACCGGGAGATCCCCGACCGGTACGAGAAGTTCCTGCCGGAGGTCTTCCCCGACTTTGCGCCCGGCAACTTCACCTTCGACGAAGAGAGCCAGGCGTGGGTCTGGACGACCTTCAACTCCTGGCAGTGGGACCTGAACTGGGGTAATCCGGAGGTCTTCTACGAGTACGCCGACCTCATCTGCTGGCTGGCCAACCTCGGAGTGGAGTGCGTCCGTCTCGACGCGATCGCCTTCATCTACAAGCGGATGGGCACCTCGTGCCAGAACCAGCCAGAGGTGCACGCGATCACCCAGGCGCTCCGTACGGTGGCCCGGATCGCCGCACCCGCGTTGATCTTCAAGGCCGAGGCGATCGTCGGACCGACCGATCTGGCTCCGTACCTCGGACTGGGGAAACACGCCGGCCGGGTCAGCGACCTCGCGTACCAGAACTCGCTGATGGTGCAGATCTGGTCGGCGCTGGCCAGCCAGGACACCCGACTGTTCTGCGCGGCGATGAACCGCTTCCCGGCCAAGCCGCCCACCACGGTGTGGGGCACCTATCTGCGCTGCCACGACGATATCGGCTGGGCCATCGACGACACCGACGCCGCGTCGGTCGGGTTGAACGGGTACGAGCACCGCCGGTTCCTCGCCGACTACTACGCCGGTTCGTACCCCATGAGCGACGCCCGCGGGCTCGTGTTCCAGGAGAACCTGGCCACCGGGGACCGCCGGATCAGCGGCACCGCCGCCTCCCTGGCCGGGGTCGAGGCCGCCCTCTACAGCGGCGACCTGGTCCATCTGGACCTCGCGATCCGGCGCCTGCTGCTGGCCTACCAGATCGTCCTGGGCTTCGGCGGGCTCCCGTTGATCTACATGGGTGACGAGCTCGGCCTGCGGAACCACTACGACTTCGCCGACGACCCCGAGCACGCCGACGACAACCGCTGGGTGCACCGCCCGCCGATGCCGTGGTCGCTCGTCGACCGTCGGCACGACCCCAACGCCTTGGAACACCGTGTCTGGCACGGGCTGCGGCACGCCATCAGCGTGCGAGCCTCTCTTCCCAGCATGGACGCGTCGGTGGAGACCGAGGTGATGGACCCGGTCAATCCGGCCGTGCTGGTCTTCGTCCGTCGGTTCCCCACGCAGACGCTGGTCGGGCTGTACAACGTCACGCCCGACGCGCAGAAGCTGCCCCGCTGGGTGATCCCGCTGGGCAACTGGGCCGTCGACGCCCTCAACGGCGGTGCCCCGCTGACCGACGCCGACCTGACCCTCGAGGGCTACCAGTCCCGCTGGCTGGTGCAGGCGGCCTGAGTTCGGTGAGCGAGCTGCGCGGGGAGGTCATCGACGCCATCCGCGCGACGCTGACG
Source organism: uncultured Actinomycetota bacterium (assembly GCA_963789345.1). Taxonomy (GTDB): domain Bacteria; phylum Actinomycetota; class Actinomycetes; order Propionibacteriales; family Propionibacteriaceae; genus Microlunatus. The sequence continues at coordinate 66,728 of CAWBKR010000015.1, forward strand.
AACCTCGAGATTCCGTGGGGGAGAGCGCACCGGGGCTGTTCTCGGTCACCCTGCCGGGGAACCACAAGCTGTCCACGGAATGCGCGCTGGAGGTCGGCGAGTACGCGGTCGGCGTCCGCGCTTTCGTGGCCCGGCGGCCCGACGAGAACCACACGGGAGTTTACGCCTGGCTGCTCGAGCGGAATCTGCGTACGTACGGCGTCGCCTTCTGCCTGGACGCCCTCGGCGACATCTACCTCAGCGGCAAGCTGGCTTTGGAGGCGGCGACGGGACCGGAGATCGATCGCTGGCTGGGATCGGTGGCCGAGGTCGCCGACGATTCGTTCAACGTGATCCTCGACCTCGGCTTCGCCGAGAGCATCCGCCGGGAGTGGGTGTGGCGCCGCTCCCGCGGCGAGTCGACGGCCAACCTGGCCGCCTTCCGACACCTCGACCCCGGCCCCTAAAACCTGCCGACCCGTCACATCTTCGGCGGTTTGGGCGGCGTGTCGCTGCACATGTGACGGCTCGGCAATCTGAGGACGAGCGGGGACGGCGCGACCGAAGGGCGCGGGAACGGAAGTCCGGATCGAGGCTTCAGCCGGTGAACAGCCGGTTGACGTCGGCCAGCGATCCGTAGCCGCGCCGGCACAGTAGATCGCTGGATCCGTTGCAGTCGAGCGCGACCTGCTGGGCCAGCGAGCGATCCATCGTGTCGATGCTGAGATCGGACAGCGTCCAGCCGAGCGGTGCGGTCACCGCCGGGACGGTGGGTTGATGCACCACAATCACCGGCCGCGGCCGCCATGCCGCCAGCTGGGTGTCGAGGTCCGGCGCCAGATCCGCGGGGACGGCATCGGGGTGCCAGAGCCGGTCGGCGTCGACCAGGGAAGCGGCCTGCTGCAGCAGGGCCGCCGTGTCGGCTTGACCGTCGAAGGAGCGCAGGATGGTGAGCGGCGGCACCAGAAACTCCGACGTGTTCTCGTACGTGGGTGCGGCCAAATCGGATCCGGTGCCGTTGTCGAGGTAGACCACGAACGGGACGATGAGCTCGATAGGGCCAGCCGTCCGGAGCTCCAGTTCGTTACGCTGGCGGACCTCCTCCAGCCACCACGGGGCCAGGTCGATGACCGTCGAGATGCCGGTGTTCTCGACGTACCCGCCGTCGACGAACTGCTGACGCGGCCAGCGTCCGCACGGCCCGATGACGCCGGACGGCGTGACGTAGGGGAACCGGCTCGCCAGAATCGCGGCCGTCGACGAGCGCAGGGTCTGCAGGCACCCGGTCTGCGACACGTCGGCCGCCGTCGACTGGACCGAGCCGTTCGTGGGCGCGTTGTTCGGAGCCGATCCGTTGGCGGTCGCGTTCAGCGTGCTGTACGTGGCCAACAGATCGAGGGAGTTCGGCGCCGGGCGGCCGGTGTCGTCGCACGTGGCTCGGGCCGGCGCGTTGGCGTCCGCGGTGAGCGAAGAGGCGGTGTTGGCCACGGGACCGGGCACCGACGTCAAGGTCCGCAGCGAGAGTTGACTGACGAACATCCGGCAGCCGGTGGCGACCGAGGTCGAGTTCAGCAGCAGCACACCGGTCGGGCGGCTGGTCGCGCCCGCGCCGTCGGTCGGCAGGAACGCCTGGTCGAAGGCCGGTGCGACCGCCTCCCAACTCTGCTCCATCAGGGCGGCGCGATCCGACCATCCGGGCGGCCCGGGAAGGGTCGGCAGCGGTACGCCGGTCGCGGCGTAGACGGTGTCGCGGATGAACAGCCCGATTACCGCCTGAGCCAGGGCGTCGGAGCGCGACACCGCCACCAGTTGGTCCCGCGCGGCCGTCTGGTCGGCGAACCGGCTGACGGTCAGCCCGACCGCGCCGCCGGAGGCGCCGCCGGAGAACAGCGCCGCCCGGCACTTCTGGATGCCGGCCTGGTGCTGCCAGGTCCGGTCCGGGCCCAGCGTCGAGCGACCGGAGAGCAGGTCCATGCCGGCCGCGGTCCAGTACGCCGCGCGGATGCCCCCGCCCTCGGCGGCCACCAGCGGCATCGGCCGGAGCACCACCTCTCGGCCCGGGATGTCCAGTCGGTGCCCGCAGCCTGAGGTGGCCGCGAGCCAGTCCTGGAACGCCCGGTCGGGTTCGATCTGCTTCCCCAACGGGGCACCGGTCGGTCCTTGATCGACCCCGGCGCCGCGTACGGGATGGACGTCGATGTCGACCTGGGTGCCGGCCGTCACGATCACGGCTGCGACGAGCAGGCTCGCCACCGGTGCCGACCGCAGCCGGATCGCAGGGAGCCAGAACAGTTCGGGCGAGTACCGGCTCTGGCCGAGCACGACCAGGCTGCCGATCAGCATGGACAGCGCCCAGATCGAGAGCAGGGTCGCCGCCGTGACTCCGCCGATCTGGGCCAGCTTCTGCGGGAAGGTCGCCACGAGTATGAGGAGCCCGAGGCTGACCAGAGCGACACCCTGGTGGACCCGTGCTCCGATCAGATTGGCGGCTCCGGGGGTGAGGGTGCTCCGGATGCCCTTGGCGTCGTCCTTCGGTCGATCCTTGAGGGTGACGGATCGCATGATCAACGCGGACAGCGGCCAGACGACGACGGCGGTCGCAGCGCCGATCGCGAGCGCGACCAGGTTCCCCGGTGTGAACGTGATGTCGGGCAGGTCGGCCAAGGCGACGGGCGCGACGAACGAGCGCACCAGCCCGAGGCCACCGATCATCAACATCGTCACGGCTGCCAGGTCTCCGACGCGACAGACCCAGCGGAAGTCGGCGTAGGTGCTCGGCCACTTCGCGGGCGGTTGCAGCGCGCGCAGCCAGTCGCGACGCGACCGCCACCAACGCACCACTCGGTTGTCGGGCGGCGGGGCGTCGGGATCCTTGGGCGGCCGTCGTAACAGCCGGATCGCCCCCGAGACCACGGCGACGGCGGTCGGTACGGCCGCGAACAGCAGCAGGCTCTGCCACTGGATGACGCCGCCACCGAGCAACCGGGTGACCAGGGCGAGGACGAGAAGCAGAGCGGCGGGGAACAGCCATACCCGGAGCCTCGAGGGTTTGAGCTCGGGTCGGGTGATCGTCTGCGCCTGCCGGCGGTCGAGGTCGGTCGCCTTGGCGGCCACGTAATCGCTGCGCAGCCGTCCGAGCAGGAACAGGCCGGTCGCCAACAAGATCAACACCAGGGCGGCGAACAACCCGCGACTGAGGGCATCGGTGGTCTCCACCCACCGGCGTTGCACGTCGGGCAGCTGATCGAGAATGTCGGAGCCCGGGACGACGCTCAGCACGGCGACCGGGAGCACGGTCAACAGGGAGAACCGTTGCGCGTAGAGCCCCCGGCGCAGCGATCGGTCGTCCTCCCGGAGTTCCGGAACGCCTCGCCGCCGTAGCAACTCCTGGATGACCGTGGCGATGACGAGCGCAAACACGACGAACTTCGCACGCGTGACCCACGTCAACGCGTCGGTCAACGGCCACGAGGAACCCTCACCGTCGAGGAGCAGGCCGGCGACCCGGGCCGCCAACAGGTCCTCGAACAGGTCGACGACCGCCATGATCATGATGCAGCGGCCGACCCACGGCCACGGGCGCCGGAGCCAGAAACCGAGACGCAGATAGCAGACGATGAAGACGACGTCGAGTCCTAGGTAGGCCAGGAGCCACCAGCCGATCGTCCTCGGGATCAGGCTGTCACCGAGCGAGCTCCAGCCCTCGCTGCTCGCGAACAGGCCCATCAGGTCCGAGAAACCCAGGACCCGCCCCAACGGGTCGGGCACCTGGCCGGACAGGCGATCCAGCTCGCCCATGGCGATCCAGGCCAGGGCGGCGACGGTGACCCAGATTCCCGTACGCCACGGCAGCGCCGGGACCGGCGGAAGCGTCGACTCGGCGGGTTGAGCGATGATCGGCGGACCGCTGGCGATGGCCACCCGACACCTCCGATCCGATCGCTGCGTCTCTCAGCGGAGAGAGCGCGGAACCGACGCCCTGATACTGCTACTCGCCGATACTGGCGCAGAACGGGTCGGTCGCGTCGGATGGGCGGTGCCGCACGCCGATGAGTGCACAAATCGTGACGCAATTGTGGATCGCGTCACGATTGGATCGCTTCATTCGCCGCGGATCCGCAACACGATCCACAATTGCGTCAAGCCCGCGTCAGAGCGTTGGAGCGTCCAAGCGCGCAGCCACTTCAGCCGGGAAGCCACCGGTGGCGATCGGACCCCAGCGCGTCGGCATGATCGCGATCAGGACCTTGTCCTGCAGGCGCATCGCCTCGCGGTACTCGTCCCAGTCCGGGTGCTCGCCGGAGATGCAGCGGAAGTACTCCACCAAGCCGTCCAGCGCGCCAGGCATGCCCAGGACCTCGGCGGTGCCGTCCACCTGAACCCAGGGCCCGTTCCAGTCGTCGGACAGCACGCACACCGACACCTCCGGGGTGCGGGCCGCGTTCTTCGCCTTGGCCCGGCCCGGGTAGGACGAGATCAGGATCCGGCCCCGCCCATCGACCCCGCCGGTCACGGGGGAGAGCTGCGGTCGGCCATCCGTCCGGGTCGTGCTGAGCAACAGGTGATGTCGTGGGCGGATGAAGTCGAGCAGCGTGGATCGGCCCACCGTTCGGTTGGTGGCGACAGTTCTGGGCACGGACCGAGGTTAGTGCCGGACCTCGATTCGTTAGGCTCCCGGCTATGACCGCCTCCCTCATTCTCCTGCGTCACGGTGAGAGCACCTGGAACGCGAAGAACCTCTTCACGGGCTGGGTCGACGTCGACCTGAACGAGAAGGGTGAGGCGGAGGCCTTTCGGGGTGGAGAGCTCCTGGTCGAGGCGGGGCTGTACCCCGACGTTGTGCACACCTCACTGCTGCGCCGGGCCATCCGGACCGCGCAGATCTCGCTGAACGTGGCGGACCGGCACTGGATCGAGACGAAACGCTCTTGGCGGTTGAATGAGCGGCACTACGGCGCGCTCCAGGGCAAGGACAAGGCGGCCACCCTGGCGGAGTACGGCGAGGAACAGTTCATGATGTGGCGCCGCTCGTACGACACGCCACCGCCGCCCATCGACAACTCCGACGAGTTCGCCAACTTCGACGACCCCCGGTACTCAGAGCTACCCACCGAGGCGCGACCCCGTACGGAGTGCCTCAAGGACGTGCTGATCCGGGCGCTGCCGTACTGGTACGACGAGATCGTGCCGGACCTGCGCGCGGGACGGGTCACGCTCGTTGCGGCCCACGGCAACTCGCTCCGGGCCATCGTCAAGCACCTGGACAAGATCTCCGACTCCGACGTCGTCTCGCTCAACATCCCGACGGGGATCCCGTTGCTGTACGAACTGGATGACGACCTGAAACCGGTCGAAGCCGGCGGCCGCTACCTCGACCCGGAAGCCGCGAAAGCCTCCATCGAAGCGGTCAAGAACCAGGGCAAGAAGTAGGGCACCTGTCGGGCTACGGCTGCGGCCAGATGTCGGCCTCCGGGAACTCGCCGGTGACGACGTAGATGATGCGGCGGCCCATGGAAGCGGCGTGGTCGGCGATCCGCTCGTAGTAGCGACCCAGTAGGGCGACGTCGACGGCGGCCTCCACCCCGTACGACCAGTTGTCGCTCAACATCACCCGGAACTGGCTCTTGCGCAGTTCGTCCATCTCCTCGTCGCGGGCGCGAAGCTCCTGCGCAGCTTCGATGTTGCGGTTGTTGAGGGTCTGCCCGGCGGTGACGACCATCTTCTCCGCGACGTCGCCCATCCGGACGAAGTTGGGGCGCAGCGCCTCGGGCACCGCGATCTCGGGGTACCGCAGGCGCGCGATCTTGGCGACGTGAGCGGCCAGGTCGCCCATGCGCTCGAGTTCGGTGACCATCCGGAGCGTGGCGACCAACGTACGGAGTTCGCCGGCGACGGGTGCCTGCCGAGCCAGCAGGCTGAACGCTCTGGCCTCGATATCGGCCTGCATCCGGTCGAGCTTCATGTCTTCGGTGATGACCTGCTCGGCGAGGTGGATCTCCGCCTCGAGGAGAGCAGTCGTGCTGCTCCGGACGGCGGCCGAGACCGCCTGGCACATCTGCACCAGGTCGGCCAGGATGTCGTCGAGCTGCTCCCGATAGGAGTCGCGCATGCCTCGTTCCACCTTCACATCTGTTGTCTCAGGTGTTTCAACCCTAAGCCCGACCACTACCCGCAGAAGAGACTGGCGTTAACGCCCGGTGAACAGCAGCGGAACGCTGGGTCCGAAGGCCCCGTCAGCGATCGGTACCCGTCAGCACCGGGGCCGCGAGACCCTACTATCGCTGATGTGAACTCGGCTGGTCTCGGGGTGATCGCGGGGCTGTTGGGCATCGTGGTCGGGTTCGTAGCGGCCTGGGTGCTGCTGCGGCGACGGCCCGACGGCCCGCCGGCCGCCCCGGTTGAGGTCAGAAGGGGACCTGTCGTGCCCGACAGCATCCCGGAGGTGTTGGACGCGCTCCGCGGCGCCGGCGCGATCATCGGCCCCCACGACGAGGTGCTGAAGTCGACCAGCCTGGCGCAGACCCTCGGGGTGGTGCGCGGAAGCCGGGTGGCCGCCGCCCCGATCCTCGACCTGGTCCGCCAGGTCCGTCGCGAGCAGCGCAGCCAGATCCACGACCTCGACCTGCCGCGGCCAGGAAACGCGACCGCCCACCTCCACGTCCGGATCGCACCGCTGCCCGACCAGCAGGTGCTGCTGCTGGCCGAGGACGAAACCGCGGCCCGCCGGATCGAGCAGACCCGCCGGGACTTCGTGGCCAACGTCAGTCACGAGCTCAAGACGCCGATCGGTGCGCTGTCCCTGCTGGCCGAGGCGGTGGAGGAGGCGGCCGACGACCCGCCGGCGGTCCGTCGCTTCGCTGCCCGAATGGGCATCGAATCGGCCCGCCTCACCGATCTCATCTCCCAGATCATCGACTTGTCCCGACTGCAGGCCGACAACCCGCTCAGCTCCCCGGAACTGGTGGACATCGACGACGTCCTGACCGACGCCGTCGACCGATGCCGGGTCGACGCCGAGCGGCACGGCGTGTCCTTGACCATCGCCGGCGCGCAGGGCTGCGAAGTCATCGGCAACGCCCGCCAGCTCAGCACCGCCGTCGGCAATCTGGTCGAGAACGCCGTCGTCTACTCCGACCCGGACGCCCGGGTGGTGGTCGCCGCCCACCGACAGGCGCGCAGCGACGACGACTACATCGAGATCACCGTGTCCGACAACGGCATCGGGATCCCCCAGCGAGAGCAGACCCGGATCTTCGAGCGCTTCTATCGCGTGGATTACGCCCGCAGCCGAGCCAACGGCGGTACCGGCCTGGGCCTGGCCATCGTGAAGCACATCGCCGCCTCCCACAACGGCGAGGTGAGCGTGTGGAGTCAGCCCGGGCAGGGATCCACCTTCACCATCAGCCTGCCGGCGCATCAGCCGGTCACCGCGGGCGACGCCGAGACCGAGCCCGGCGCCCAACCCGACCCAGAACCCGACTCAGAGCCCGACACCGAACTCGCCCAGCCGATTCAGGTGGACTTCGGAGCCCGAACCGCAGGAGTAGACAGTTGACCCGAATCCTGGTCGTCGAGGACGAGGAGTCCTACCGCGAGGCCTTGGCCTACATGCTGCGCAAGGAGGGCTTCGACGTGCTCGAGGCCGCCGACGGTGCCGCCGGACTGGCCGAGTACGACCGCGCCGGCGCCGACATCGTGCTGTTGGACCTGATGATGCCAGGCATGCCGGGCACCGAGGTATGCCGCCAGCTGCGGCAGCGCGGTCCCGTACCGGTGATCATGGTGACCGCGCGCGACTCCGAGATCGACAAGGTCGTCGGCCTGGAGTTGGGCGCGGACGACTACGTGACCAAGCCGTTCAGTCAGCGCGAACTCGTCGCCCGGATCCGGGCCGTCTTGCGCCGCGGTCAGGACGTCGAGCTGATGCCCGACATCGTCGAGGCCGCCGGCGTACGGATGGACGTCGAGCGCCACGAGGTGTCGGTCAACGGCGAGCGGATCCGGCTCGCGCTCAAGGAGTTCGAGCTCCTCGAGATGCTGCTCCGCAACACCGGTCGGGTGATGACTCGGGGACAGCTCATCGATCGGATCTGGGGTGCCGATTACGTGGGGGACACCAAGACCCTCGACGTGCACGTCAAACGCCTGCGTACCAAGATCGAGCCGGACCCGGCCAACCCGAAGTACCTGGTCACCGTCCGTGGCCTGGGCTACAAATTCGAGGGGTAGGTCGACGGCGCAGGGCTCCCTTAGGGTTGCCGTGTGATCAAAGCCCGACCGTCGACGCCCCGAGCCTGCGAGGGGCCTCGAGCGAGTGGAGGAATCCGCGGGCGCGGGACGGAGGAGGATCGAGGCGACACGCTTTTCCGTCGCCGAGGAGGACGACGGCCCGCGTCTGGAGCGGATGACGCAGCGAGCGGACGACACCGTGACGGGTGAGATCACCGTTTTCTCGGGCTTGGCCCATCCGGAGTTCGCGGCGGAGATGTGTTCGATCCTCGGGGTCGAGTTGTCTCCTTCACGCAGCACGCGGTTCAGCAACGACTGCCTGCAGGTCCAGCTGCGGGCGAACTGCCGTCAGCGCGACGTGTACGTGGTGCAGCCGCTGGTGCCGCCGAGTCAGGAGAACCTGTTCGAGCTGTTGATGATGCTCGACGCCGCTCGCGGGGCCTCGGCGGCGCACATCACGGCCGTCATCCCGCATTTCGCGTACGCCCGGTCGGACAAGAAGGACGCCCCCCGGATCTCCATCGGCGCCCGGCTGGTGGCCGACATGCTGGCCGCGGCCGGCGCGACCCGGGTGTTGACCATGGCCCTGCACGCCCCGCAGGTACACGGGTTCTTCTCGATCCCGGTCGACCACCTCAACGCCATCGACGTGCTGGCCGACCACTTCCGGAGCTACGACCTGAGCAACACCGTGGTGGTTTCGCCCGACCTGGGCAACGCCAAGCTGGCGACGGAGTTCGCCCGGCGTCTCGACGTCGGAGTGGCCGCCGGCTCGAAGCGGCGCCTCGCCGACGACACCGTGGTCATCGACCGGATCGTCGGCGACGTCGGCGGCCGGGACGTCATCGTGTTGGACGACGAGATCGCCACCGGCGGCACGATCGTGGAGCTCCTGTCCCGGCTGCGGAGCGAAGGGGTCGGACAGATCGCGCTGGCCTGCACCCACGGGCTGTTCACCGGCCAGGCCATCGAGCGGCTCAAACAGGTGCCGGATCTTGGTGAGATCGTGATGACCAACACCGTGCCACTGCCCTCGGAGAGGCGGCTACCGACGATGGTGACACGTTCGGTGGCGCCCTTGTTCGCCGAGGCGATCCGGCGAACCCACTACGGCGAATCGATTAGCAGCCTCTTCAGCGACGTCGAGACGTACGGTTAGCCGCGCGGCCGCGAGCTACTCGGCCGAGGAGGCCGCGGCCGAGGGACTGATCGTCGCGTACGGCTCCTCGTCGGCGTTGACGATCGGCACCCGCGTCTTGAGGATGCCGGCGGTGGCGAAGGTCAAGCTGACCTCGGCCTCCCCGCCGACCTGGATGTCCGGGCTCGCCACCGTGATCAGCGGCTGCCGGTTGGTCAGGACGACGATGGCACTGTTCGCCAGGGGAATCGGGCGGCTGAGGCTCACCGTGAACGGCGTGCCCGGCGTGTAGTCGGGCTTGATCGGGGCACCGGCCACGCTCGTCAGCGAGTCCCGATCGGTCGCGGTCAGGGTGGCGCTCAGGAACCCTTGGCCGTCCTCCCGGCTCAGCACCATCAGGTTCCGGACCTGGACCGCCGGACTGCCGACGTCGTAGTTGACGCCCTCGGCCGGCGTGTACGGGCGGTTGGTTTGGACGTCGAACCCGCAGGCCGCAGCAAGCCCCAGCAAGACGACCGACAGCAGTCCCGCGGCGGCGCTGACAGTCCGACGGCCAGGAGCGGCCGCGTGCGAAACACGGCGACGCGGATGCAGGGACACGGTGTCGGCTCCTAGTCCTGGGACGTGCGGTGATCGAGCGGCCGCGCGATGGCTAGGAGCAGCCTAGCGACCCCGGAATCGATCGTGCAGTTGACAGGGCGCAACCGTCTTCGAACCGCTCCGGACCATGACGTACGCCACACCCGGCGCACAGCAATCTCGGGTTGTCAAGGGCCGCGAAGACCGAATATAGGCCTCTGGCTAGCGCAAACGCCGAATTGAACGCTCCGGGCGCGTGTTAGACTAGAGGTCGCGAAAGGGGCACATCACAATATGACCTTCACAGTCGGTGAAACGGTGGTCTACCCGAATCACGGGGCCGCCGTGATCGAGGACATCGAAACCCGTCAGATCAAAGGCGAAGACAAGCTCTACCTGGTGTTGAGGATCGTTGGTCAAACCGACTTGGTGGTTCGGGTGCCTGCGTGCAACCTCGACCTGGTCGGTGTCCGCGACGTCGTCGACGCCGACGGCTTGGAGCGGGTGTTCGGTGTGCTGCGTGCACCGCACACCGAAGAGCCGACCAACTGGTCCCGCCGGTACAAGGCGAATCTCGAGAAGCTGCACTCCGGCAACGTGATGAAGGTTGCCGAGGTCGTCCGCGACCTGTGGCGCCGGGAGCGCGAGCGCGGACTGTCCGCCGGCGAGAAGCGCATGCTGGCCAAGGCGCGTCAGATCCTGGTCTCCGAGCTTGCTCTGGCCGAGCGGGTCGACGAGTCCAAGGCCGAGATTCTGCTCGACGAGGTCCTCGCTTCCTGAGTTCCGCCACGTGGCCTGATCCCGTCGAAGGGTCCGTTGCGTGACCTCGCGTACGGGCATCGGAGTTGATGTCCATCGTCTGGTGGCCGGTCGGCCCATGACGATCGCCGGACTGCTCTTTGCCGACGAGACCGTCGGCCCGGAGGGTCACTCCGACGGTGACGTGGTCGCTCATGCTGCCTGCGACGCCCTGCTCGGCGCTGCCGGTCTGGGGGATCTCGGGAGCAACTACGGCACCACGGCGCCGGAGTGGTCCTCGGTTAGCGGTGTCGCGTTCCTGGTCGAAACCGGCCGCCGGGTCCGGGCCGCCGGCTTCGAGATCGAGAACGTCGCCGTTCAGCTCATCGGGAATCGGCCCGTCGTCGGTCCACGGCGATCGGAGGCCGAGGCCGTTCTGTCCGAGGCCGTCGGTGCCCCGGTCACCGTCTCCGGGACCACCACCGACGGACTCGGTCTCACGGGCCGGGGTGAAGGTGTCGCCGCCATCGCGACGGCCCTGCTGACCCGACACCGTGCGACCTGAGGCGCCGCCTACTCCCAGGTCACGCCCACCTCCCGCGGCACCCTTTCGTCGTGAGTTGCACCCTCATGTGAGGGTGCAACTACCGACGAAAGGGTGCGCCCTGGGCAATCGGAACGCTGGTTTCCGTCCCGGCTGCGAAATCAGCGGACCAAGCGGGCGGGGGCGCTGAAGGTGTTGCAGGCGCTGATGGGTGAGTTGCTGAGACCGGTGCTGCCCCAGTACTCCCGGCTCGCCGCCAGACCGTGGTTGCCGTCGACGTCGCGCTGCCCGGTCAACGTGTCGTCCCCGACGGCAGCCCAGGTGGCCCGGATGCCGGCGATGTCGGCGCGCTGGATGCCGAGCGACTGAGAGACCGAGCGCATGAACTGACCGGAGAAGCAGTCGGCCTGGGTCTCCAGCCGGCGGAGCATCTGATTCGATTCGGCCTTGCTGTCGGTGTTCTGGGCCAGGGCGTGGGCGCTGATCAGCAGCCCGGTGCGGCCCTGGATCGCGTGGCCGAACTCGTGTGCCATGACCACGTCGGCGGCCCACTTGTCCTCGGCGACGATCGGCACCGATCGCGCCAGCAGGTTGCTGAAGTAGATCTGCTGGTCGGCGGAGCAGTAGAAGGCGTTGACCCCGGACTTGCCGCACTTGGTGCTGATCTCCTTCCCGTAGATCGTCACCGTCGGTCGGACGATCACCCAGTCGGCGGCCGTGATCGGCGGCTGCCAGACCCGCACCAGGCACTCCATCAGACCGTTGAAGTGCGCCGAGAGCTGTTCGTCGCTCGCATCGGCCACGTTGATGGGGGCGCTGTTGCACCGCACCGGGACCGGTACCGACTGGGCGTACAAGGCGTTGTTGGTCAGCCAGTCCTCGGCCTCGCCGTAGGTGTTCGGCGCCGGGATCGGCGGAGGATTCCGGTCCGGCGGCGGGACCTGATAGTCGTCGTTCTGGTAGGCGACCTGCGTGGTGCCGCTCACGAGGTTCGCCAGCACCAACCCCGCCAGAGCGAGGACGACGAGCGCGATGAGGCCGAGGAGCACGGTCATCAACGGGTTGCGACGCCGGCGCGGCGGCGGCTGCGGCGACGGACCGTAGTACGGCACCGTGCTCTGTGGTCCGCCGAAGGACGGCCCGACCGGTGCGTACCTCGGCTGCCCGTACGGTGTCGAGCCCGGCGCCGGCGGCGGAAAGCCGGGCTGTCCACCGGGAGCCTGACCCCAAGTGGGTTGCCCCCAGCCCGGTGCGGCGCCCTGGGGATAGCCGCCCCGGCCGCGGCCGGCGTACTGCTGCGCTCCTGGCGGGCTGTTCCACGACGGGGAAGTCACATCGGAAACCTTAGCCACGGACCGCGCCGCGCGCGGCTGGGACTTGGCGTTACACCCCGTCTCGAACACGGATCGTTGTCAAAGTGTGCCGACAAAGTGCCCAACCTTGCGTCGAAGGGGTGGTGAGGAATGCCAAGCTATGGGTCGTGCACAGTGCTCACTCCCGGACGAGGCGACGCCGGATCGCCGTCGGGATCACCCTCTTGCTCGTGACCGTCGCTCTGCTGGTCGGTCCGTTCAGTGAGCAGGCGCACGCGGAGGGGACGGCGGCGACGTTCGAGGTCGAGGCCGAGGTCGGTCGGGACGGTGTGCTCACCGTCGCGCAAACCATGACCTTCGCGACTCCGGTGCCGGCCCAGGTGAGTCAGCGGTTCGAGACCCAGCGCGAGCTCGTCGGTGATCGGCGGCAGGTCTTCACGATGAGCGGCTTCTCGGCCACTGCGCAGGGCACCGATGTTCCGCTGGAGATCGAGCGGGCGGGCCGCTTCACCACCGTCGCCATTCCGACCAACGGCGCGAATCAGATCATCCTGCGCTACACCGTCTCCGGCGCCGTCGTGAACACCGAGAGCGGAACGGCTCTGCAGTGGCGCCTCCTCCAAGGGTTGAGCGCCCAGGTGGCCCGCTTCGGGGCCAGCGTCGCCATCCCCGGAGCGTTCACGTACGTGGACTGCGTGGCCGGGAGTCCCAACACCCAGGTGCCCTGCACCTACTCCGCGGCTGGTTCGGAGGGTGGACAGGTCCCCACCTTCCGGGACGGACCGCGCGGCGAGGGTGAGATCGTCGAGGTCGAGATCGGGTTCCCGCCCGGGGCGGTGGCCAGCACCGAGAACATCCAGTTCCGCTGGACGGTGGCGCGGGCGTTCTCGGCTCGGCCGCTGCCGCTCGGTCTTGCGCTGGGCCTGCTCGCTCTTGGCGGTATCGCGCTCTTCGCCCTGCACCGGAGGGCGGGCGCCGACGCGGCTGCAGACGGAGCCGTCACGCGCGTTGCCGAGTTCGTGCCCACGGGGGCTGGGCAGAGCGAGTTCCGGGTCGTGGGAGAGATTCGTCCGGGCCACGTCGGAACGGTGGCCGACGAGCGGGTCGACCCGATAGACATCAGCGCCACGCTGGTCGACCTCGCGGTACGCGGCCACCTCCGCATCACGGAGTTGACACGGGCGAGCGAGTTCGCACCGACCGAATGGGAGTTGAGCCGGCAGAGCACGTCCGACGACGGCTTGCTCCCCTTCGAGCAGGAGTTGCTCACCGGCATCACCGCCGCCGGCCCGGTTGCCGTCAGCGAGCTTCCGGCCCGGGTTTCGGAGGTCATCGGCGGCGTTCAGGACAAGCTGTACGACGACGTGGTCCGCAACGGCTGGTACGAGCGCCGCCCCGATGCCACCCGAAACCGTTGGACGCAGACCGCCATCATCGCCCTCATCGGGGCGGTGGGGGTGACCATCGTCCTCGCCGCCTTCACGACCTTCGGGCTGGTCGGCCTGGCTCTGATCGCCCTCGCCCTCGGCCTGATGTTCGTCGCGCAGGAGATGCCGGCCCGAACTCAGAAGGGTGCCGCGTTGCTCGGCGGCCTCGGCGCGCTGCGGTCGGACCTGTTGAGCTACCCCACGAACCAGATGCCGCCCGGGCGGGAGTTGAGCGAGCTGTCGGAGGTGCTGCCGTACGCGGTTGTCCTCGGCGGATCCGATCGCTGGCTGGACGCCATCGTCGCGGCCGACCTGGACACCGACCCCGACCCGGACGCGCTGCCGTGGTACCACGGGCCGCCGCACTGGCACCTTCGCGATCTGCCTGACTCGCTACGGAACTTCCTCACCACGGTCTCGGGGACTTTGTTCACCCGTTGATTCTGTTGCGAGCGTCGGATAGCGGAGCGCCGGCTCGGTCTGGACGACCGAGGGGCAAACACGCCCGCGAGCGGAGCGAGCCAATCGAACAGAGTGGTTTGCGAGGGAGGGAGGAAGACCGAGTCATGAGGCGCGAAGCGAGCGCGAGCAAGACTAGATTGCGTTGGCTCTTCGGTGATCAACTGGGGCCTCATTTCCTCGACACGACTCGACAGCCGGTGCTGCTCATCGAATCCCGCTCGGTCTTCGCACGACGCGTCTTCCATCGGCAGAAAGCGCACCTGATCCTTTCGGCCATGCGGCACCGGGCCGCCGAACTGGGCAAGCGCTGTTCCTACGTCCGCTCCGAGACCTACCGGGCCGGACTGGCCGACGTGGACGGACCCCTCAGCGTGATCCAGCCGACGAGTTGGAGTGCGCTGCACTTCGTCGACCGGATCGCCGCCGAGCGCGATCTGGAGCGGTTGCCGTCGCGGGGATTTGCCACCTCGCGGACCGATTTCGCCAGCTGGGCTGACGGTCGCGGGCGGCGCCGCTTGCTGATGGAGGACTTCTACCGGGACGCGCGCCGACGGTTGGACGTCTTGATGGAGGGCGGCGAGCCGGTCACGGGGCAGTGGAATTACGACGCCGACAACCGCGAGCCGCCACCTAAAGGCAGCTCCGGGCTCGACGTGCCGGAGCCCTGGTGGCCCGAGGAGGACGAGATCGACGAGGAGGTCCGTGCCGATCTGGACGCGTGGAGCGCCGACGGCGTCCGCTTCGTCGGCGAGGACGGTCCCCGGCGCTTCGCCGCGACCCGTTCGGAGGCGTTGGCGGCGCTGGAGCACTTCGTCCGCCACCGGCTGCCCACCTTCGGGCCGTACGAGGACGCCGTGCTGAGTGCGGACCGGTGGATGGCGCACTCGCTGTTGTCGGCGCCGCTGAATCTGGGGCTGCTGGATCCGCTGGAGGTCGTCCGGGCCGCCGAGGACGCCTACGCCGAGAGTCACGCCCCGATCGCCTCGGTGGAGGGCTTCGTGCGCCAGATCATCGGCTGGCGGGACTACATCTGGAACCTCTACTGGTACTTCGGTGAGGACTACCGGGCCCGCAACGAACTCGAGGCGCACACCGATCTGCCCGGCTGGTTCTCGGCTGTGGATCCGGACGGTACGGAGGCGAACTGCCTGAAACAGTCGCTGGCCTCGGTCCGCGATCACGGCTGGGCCCATCACATCCCGCGGCTGATGATCATCGGTAACTACGGCATGCAGCAGGGCTGGGATCCGGCGCAGTTCACCGACTGGTTCCACCGCAGCTTCGTCGACGGCTACGACTGGGTGATGGTGCCGAACGTGGTCGGCATGTCGCAGTACGCCGACGGGGGAGTGCTGGCCACGAAGCCGTACGCCTCCGGTGGCAGCTACATCAACAAGATGACCGACTTCTGCGGCGCCTGCCGGTTCGACCCCAAGGTCCGGGTCGGGCCCGACGCTTGCCCCTTCACCGCCGGCTACTGGCGCTTCCTCCACCGTCACCGCGAGCGTTTCGCCGCCAACCCGCGGATGTCGCGCGCCGTGAAGGGACTGGATCGCCTCTCCGACCTGGACGAGCTGCTCGCCGAAAGCCCCGACGCCAACACCGGGTGAGTCTGTGTCCTAAAGACGGGACCAAAACCTACCCAATCTCGAAGTAGGGCACGTTCTGGCAGTTCGGGCACCGCTCGAGCTGGCCCGTCCAGCCCCGGGCGGCCAAGACGGTCGCCACTTCGGCGGCCACCTCACATCCGCGACAGTGCACATCGTGATAGCCGTAGCGCAACGTCGCCTGGCCCTTCACGAGTGCGGCGTTGTCTCGACGCATGTCGCGGAAGCGCCCTATGCCCTCATGGCCAAGGCGCCCGTCCAGTTCGACAATGGTGCTGAACCTCCGATAGCGCACGTCCTGCCAAGTGCGGCCGGAGGGCTGTTGCCGTTCTCCATCCGGCAGCCCGTGGGCTCGCTCGACATCACGTAGGTACTCGATCTCCAGGGCACTCTGCGCGCCGGCGGCGACGTCGCCCAGCACGTTGGCCAACAGCCGGCGATGGCTTAGTCGAGAGCGTTCCCGGGCTGAGCGGAGGAGGCGCTCGGGGCTGGTGCGGCGGGTTTGGATGGCTCGCGTGACGAGGTCGATCACCTCAGCGTCCGCCGTGGTCTGCTGGGTGAGGTCGAGGACCGTGTCCTCCAGAGTGAGCCGAGGCGGCTCTCCGACGGATCGCTTCGAGCGGATCCCGGGGCGTTCGCGCACGAACTGCCAGCGGTCGCGGCTGGCGCTCGCCGAGCTCCACGGGATCACCACCTCGATGCGGGCGGGCTCGGCGTTCAAGCCGTAGAGGAAGCCGGCGCTTCGACCTCCCAGCCGGGACTCGGGGCCGCCGATGAGCACGCCGCCCCAGGCCAGAGCCAGCCAAGTAGGTGCCTGGTCGTGCACCAGGTACAACCCTGGCTTGAGCCTCCGCCAGCGCCCCTCCGCGACCAATCGGTCGATCGGTCGGCGGGTCAGCCCGAGGCCGAGCGCCTGCTTGCGGGACACCACACCGTCCTGCAACGCAGCCAGGGACAGCAAGGCGGGGCTGGGGTCGATTCGAGCCTTCACGACCAAAGCTTGCGGACGAGCGCTCGAATCGTCCGGCTACGACGCTGGCCTGTGGACGAGAGCCGGTCTCGGCTGTGGGTAAGTTCTTGTCCTGTAGACGGGACCCAAACCTACCCAAATCCAGCTCAGAGGTTCTGGAGCTCGTAGCCGTTCTGCTGGCACCCGTCGACGATGAGCTTCTTGGCGTCGGCCGGCATGTCCTCAGGCCTGGAGGACTCCAGCGTCTGGATCACGGCGACCAGCCAGGTCTGCGCCTCGGGTCCGAGCTGGTTGGAGTCGCGCAGGGCCTTCAAGCCGGCCACGCTCACCTGGTTGACCACCGTGCCGCCGCCCAGCGCCGAATCGACGGCCGGGCAGCCGATCTTGTACGCGTCCGCCGCCGAGACGCCGGTCTGGGCGCAGGACGTCAGCGTGAGAGCGGTAACCAGAGCCGCAAGGGCCAGCATGAGGCGACGCACGCGTCCAGACTAGAGAACGCCTGGCTATGAGCCGGCTGAGAACGGCGCGTGCCGGTCAAGAGATCCGGAGCCAGGCGGCCGTATCGGTGCTGAGCTTCCCGTCGTCGACCTCGGCCGAGGCGACCAGAACCTCGTGCCCGGACGGCAGCGCGTACGGCTCCGGCCCGAAGTTGACCACACAGCGGAATCCGGGCTCGCGCACGAACGACAAGACGTCGACCGGCACGTCCTCGTCCCAACTCAGCGTCCCGTCACCCAGGGCCGGGTTCCGTCGGCGCTCGGCCAGGGCGGTGCGGTAGAGGGTCAGCATGCTTGCCGGGTCGCCGTCCTGCGCCGCCGCCGTCAGACCGGCCCACTGTGCGGGCTGCGGCAGCCACGGCGGATGCTCGGCCGATCCGAACCCGAACGGTGGCTCGCCGCCGGCCCACGGGATCGGCACCCGGCAGCCGTCGCGGCCGCGCTCGGTGTGGCCGGAACGCTGCCAGGTCGGATCCTGCAAGAGCTCCTCGGGGAGATCCTCGACCTCCTCAAGGCCTAGTTCGTCGCCCTGGTAGACGTACGCTCCGCCGGGTAGGGCAAGCTCCAGCAGCGCGGCGGCCCGGGCTCGCCGCCGGCCCAACTCCACGTCGGTCCGGCCGGGCGCCTTCAGCCAGATGCCGTTCAAGAGCTCGTCGTCCAGCCCAGCCGGTGTAAATCGTGCCCCGGTGACCGGGCGCCCGTAGCGCGTGACCACCCGGGTCATGTCGTGATTGGCCAGCACCCAGGTGGCCGGCGCCCCGACTTCGCCCGTCGCGGCCAGGGTCAGATCGATGACACTGCGCTGGGAGGACGCCGTCCACTCGCACAGCAGAGCGTCGAAGTTGAACGTGGTGTGCAATTCGTCGGGTCGGATGTAGCTGGCCAGTTCGCTCGCCGGTGTGACGTAGGCCTCGGAGACGAAGACGCGCGCGCCCTGCTCGGTGCCCGCGTAAGCGTCGGCGACGGTCCGCCAGCGCCGGAAGATGTCGTGGATTTGGGACTGATTCAGGTACGGCGTGCCGGTCAGCGTGGTGACGATCGGCTCGCCCTCCGCGTCGACGTCGAGATCGGGCAATCCGGGCGCCTTGGCCATCGAATTGGCCACGTCGATCCGGAAACCGTCGATCCCGCGGTCGAACCAGAACCGGAGGATCGCGTCGAACTCCTCGACCACCGCGGGGTTGTCCCAGTTCCAGTCCGGCTGTTCGGGAGCGAACAGGTGCAGGTACCACTGCCCCGGCCGGCCGTCCGGGTCGCTGATCCGCTCCCAGGCGCCGCCGCCGAACATGGCCGGCCAGTTGTTGGGCGGTAGGTCCCCGTCCTCACCGAGACCGTCCCGGAAGATGTACGCCTCGCGTTCGGGCGATCCTTTCGGCGCCGCCAGCGCCGCCTGAAACCACGGATGGGCGTCACTGCTGTGGTTCGGCACCAGGTCGATGAGCACGCGCAGCCCGAGTTCGTGGGCCTTGGTGATGAACGTGTCGGCGTGCTCGAGGTTGCCGAAGTCAGGATGGATGTCGCGGTAGTCGGAGATGTCGTAGCCACCGTCGGCCATCGGAGACGGATACCAGGGGCTGATCCACACGGCATCGATGCCGAGCTCGGCGAGGTAGGGCAGCTTGTCGATCATCCCTTGGACGTCACCTACCCCGTCGCCGTCGTGATCGGCGAACGAGCGCGGGTACACCTGGTACACGACGGCGCTGCGCCACCACGGTGCAGCAGAATCGGTCGGCTGGGTCACCGGCCCAACCCTATGTGGCCCTCTCGGCCTTGTCCCCACCCTCGGCCTCGGCCTCGGCGAGTTCGGACTTCCATACCCGGAAGCCGTCCTCGGACCGGCCGCGACGCCAGTACCCGGAGATCGACACGTCGGCGCGGGGCAGCTTCCGTTCTTTGAGCAGGTAGGGCCGGATGCCGTGCATGACTTCGTGCGCCTCGCCGTGCACGAACGCGTGAACGCGCCGGGGCGACCACTCGACCGCTCGCACGGCGGCCTCCAACTGGCCGTCGGCGGAGGTGTCCTTGCGGTGCACCCAGGTGATCTCGCCCTTGGGCGGAATCGGAAAGACCAGCTTGACGTAGCGGTCCGTGAACCTGCTCTCCCGGAATACCAGGAGGTCGTCGCTCGAGAACCACACCCGCCGCAGGGTTGGCGTCAGTGCCTCGGATTGGGTCACGGTCAGGTGGGTAGCCACGAAGGCTCCTTCTCGTTGGAGAATTACTGGTCAATCATTGTGCGCGGGCCGGCTGTGAAAGGCGGGCCGAAGCGGTGACGGTGGGCGGGCCGGACAGGAGCACGACAGATGAGCACTCCAGGCCGAGTCGGCGTCTTCGGCGGTGGACGCATGGGCGCGGGCATCGCACACGCGTTCCTCGTCTCCGGATCGGCCGTCACGGTCATCGAGTCCTCGCCAACTGCCGCCGAGGCAGCGAAGGGCCGGGTGCGGACGTCTCTCGCCCGGGCCGACGAGCGGGGCCAACTCGGGTCGCCGCCGGACGAGCTTCTCGCGCGGCTGCTGGCGACGACGGATCCACGCGCCCTCGGCGGGTTCGAGCTCATCATCGAAGCCGTACCCGAAGACACCGCGCTCAAGCAGGACGTTCTCAACACCGCCGAGGTAGCCGCGCCTGACGCCTGGCTGGCGACGAACACCTCGAGTCTGTCCATCGATCTGCTGGCGTCGGCCCTGTGCCGTCCGGTGGGCTTGATCGGACTGCACTTCTTCAATCCGGTACCCGCCAGCGACCTTGTCGAGGTCGTCGTGGGCGCACGGACCTCGCCGGAGTTGATCGCGAAGGCGCAAGGCTGGGTGGCCGCGCTCGGCAAGACCGCGATCACGGTGACGGACGCGCCCGGATTCGCATCCTCGCGGCTGGGCGTTGCCCTGGCGCTCGAGGCCATGCGCATGCTCGAGGAGGGGGTCGCCTCGGCGGAGGACATCGACACGGCGATGAGGCTCGGGTACAAGCACGCCGTCGGGCCGCTCCGCACCACCGACCTCGTCGGGCTCGACGTACGGCTCGCCGTCGCCGAACACCTGTCCCGCGAGCTCGGCGACCGATTTGCGCCACCCGAGATCCTGCGCGAGAAGGTGGCGGCCGGCGACCTGGGCCGGAAGTCCGGCCAGGGCTTCTTCCGGTGGGACTGAGGCGCCTCCGTCAGGCGTCGACGACCGGGTCGCGCAGGGTCGGCATGGTGCTGAGCAGGGTCTCGTGGATGTAGGTGAGCTCGGGCGTCGGCGACCAGGTGTTGTCGCCGCTCCAGTCGGCCTCGGTCTCGGTCTCTCGGTCTCGGTCGAGCTGGCATGCCGGTAGACCCACCACAGGTTCTGCCAGGGATCGACGAACCGGGAGAACACCTCGCCGAAGAAGTCGGTCGGCCGGGTCACCACCCTGGCACCGAGCCGCTCGGCGGTGGCGAGTGTGGCGGAGACGTCGTCCACGTAGATCTGCAGCAGACTCGGCAGGTACGGCCAGCCGGGCTTGCGGTCCGCGAACATCAACACGGTGTCGCCGACCGCCAGTTCGGCGTGGAGCAGGAGGCCGTCGTGGTCGACCGTGCGCGCGTCGGTGAGCTCCGTGCCGCCGAACACTTCAGCCACGAACTCCATCAGTCCGTCGGCATTCCGGGTGATCAAGAACGGGTTGACGGTTGAGTAGCCCTCGGGGGCAGCGGGGATGGCCATTCTCGGCACCTCTCGTCATCGGCGGGTCGTCGGTGCTGCCAGTCCACCGGATTCCGTCCGGACGCTCTTGAAGAAAAACGCCAGCCTCAACGGGTGCGAATGCGTGCCGGCGTACGACCGTCGAGGAGCTTGAGGGATCGGGTCAGGTGCGCCTGGTCGGCGTAGCCGGCTTGCGCGGCCACCTCGGCCGCGGGCATCCCCTGCGCGAGAAGCGCCGCGGCGTACCGGGCTCGCTCCAGCTGCTGGATCTGCTTCTGCGTCAGCCCGGTGACCTGGCGGAACCGGCGTTGCCAGGTCCGCCGCGAATAGCCGGTGCCGTCTCCGGCCAGCGCTCGGCGTACGTCCGGGTCCACGATCAACACCCCCTCCTCGACGAGGTTCGCCACGAAGTCTTCGGCCGCCGACCACCCCGGCACCGCGATCCAGTAGCCGCCGATGGCGACGCAGCCGTCCTCGACGGGAAGCTCGACCATGACGTCGCAGTCCTGCGGCTTGGGCGCGTCGCGTACGAGGACGTGCGCCTCGAGCTCCACGCCCCAGTAACGCTCGCCGAGGAAGCTCTCGATGACCCGCGAACTGGTCGCCGGGCCGTCCAGTTCGGCGCGCAGCTGGCCGTCGACGCCGTGCGCGAAGGCGATGCCCCAGGACTCCGTGGCGGGGATCACGTAAGCCCCGGCCTCCTCCACCACGGCCCTCCACACCGACCGGATGTCCACCGACGGCGACTCGCGCTGCTCCCACATCGTGCCTCGGAGGCTAGCGAAGAGTCCTGACGGTCGTAGCGGGCGTTAGCGTGTCCGGGTGACCACGTTCGCGCTCATCGGAAGCGGCTGGCGGGCGCGCATGTTCGTCAAGGTGGCGGCCGAGTTGGGCACGGTTCGTTGCGCCGGGATGGTGGTACGGACCCCGCGCACCCTGGATGTGCCGACCTTCACGTCCCTGGAGGACTGCCTGCGCGAGTTTCGCCCCGACTTCGTCTTGACCACCACGCCGCGGTCGGTGACGCCGGGGGTCATCGCCGAGGCGGCCGATCGTGGGCTGCCGGTGCTGGCGGAGACCCCGCCCGCCGCGGATCTCGACGGTCTACGCGCGCTGTGGTCGGCGGTGGGTGAGTCAGGGCTGGTCCAGGTCGCCGAGCAGTATCTGATGATGCCGTCCCACGCCGCCCGAGCGGCCCTCGTGAGGACCGGCGCGATCGGCACGCCCACCCAGGTGCAGGTGTCCTCCACCCAGCAGTACCACGCCGTTGCCCTGATCCGTGGTCTGCTCGGCGCCGGGCGGGGATCGGTGACCGTTCGAGCCACCCGGTTCAGCGCGCCGCTGGTCAGTCCCCTCAATCGCATGGGCTGGACCGACGACGAGGACACTCACCCGACCACCACGACCATCGCCACCCTCGACTTCGGCGAGGGACGCTCGGGTGTGTACGACTTCACCGACCAGCAGACCCGCAACCAGCTGCGGTTCCGGCGGCTCACGGTGCGGGGATCGGCGGGTGAGCTCCACAACGACGAGGTGGTCCGGATGACCGGTCCCCGCACGCTCGTACGCAGTCCGCTCGTGCGCCGGCAGGCCGGCTACGACCTCGACCTGATCGGCTACGACACCGAGCACATCACACTCGGCTCGGAGGTGCTCTACCGCAATCCCTACCCGGGTCGGCGCTGGATGGACGAGGAGATCGCCATGGCCACCCTGTTGGAGCGCACCGCGGCGTGGGTACGCGGAGCCGGCCCGGAGCCCTACCCGCTGGCCGAGGGGATACAGGACCAGCAGATCGCTCTGGCCATCGAGGAGTCAGCCGATCGCGACGCGACGGTCATCACCTCGCCCGAGGCGTGGAGCTGAGACGACCTAGTCGTCCCCGATGATCAGCGCCCGCCCCGGCGCGGCTCGAAGAAGCGCTCCCAAAAGTCGCGGCCGAGCTGCGGTTGCTGACCGTAGACGAGCTCCGACGGTGGTGGCCCGAAGCCCTGCGGCGGCGTTCCCTGAAGATAGGCCTCCATGGCCGGCTTCCAGATCTCCTGACCGGCGTCACCGCTACCCGAGCCCTCGAGGGTCAACCCGGTCGACGGCACCCGGTAGCCCTTCAGCCCGCGGGCCCGGTAGCCCGACACCGAGCGGACGAACGGCTTGTGCTGGTTGTCGATGCTGATCATGGCGGCACCGGCGACCTGGGGGGTGTACCCCGCGAACCAGACGGCCGCGTTGCTGTCGATGGTGCCGGTCTTACCCGCCTGCGGGCGACCGTCGGCGACCGCGACGCGCTGTCCGGTGCCCTTCGTCATGACGCTGGAGAGGAGCGAGTTCATGGTGGCGGCGACGCCCTCGGTGATCACCCGCGTGCAGTTCGCACTGGGCGCCTCACGCTTTGCGCCGGTGCTGTCGGTGATCTCGTCGATGATGATCGGGTCGCAGTGGATGCCACCGGAGGCAAAGGTGGCGTAGGCCTCCGCCATGGACAGCGGGCTCACCTCCACCGAGCCGAGGGTGAAGGACGGCTTGTCGTCGTAGGAGCTGATCGGCGCGGACTTCGTACTCGACTCGACGCCGAGCTTCTCGGCCATGGTGACCACGTCGCACATGCCGACCTCGAGCGCGAGCTGGACGAAGTACGTGTTGACCGACCGTTCGGCCGCCCGGTACATGTCCATCACGCCGTTGGTACCGGTGGAGTTGGGCACCCGCCAGGTGCCGCCCACCTCGGCGGTCCCGTCGCAGGTTTGGAAGCGGGCTTCGGAAAAGTCCATCAGCGCTCGCGCGTCGTAGCGCTTGGACAGCGGAATGCCTTCCGCCAGCGCCGCGGCCGCGGTGAACGCCTTGAACGTCGACCCGGCCTGGAACCCCTGGGCGCCGCCCATCTCCGGGGAGACGGAGTAGTTCCAGTACGTCTCGCCCAACTTGTCGTTGGACCCCATCACCGGGCGGCTCTGGGCCATCGCGACGATCAACCCGGTGCCGGGCTGGATCATGTTCATGGCACCGATCACCGGATCGGTCGGTCCGACGACGTCGCTGACCGACTTCTGGATGGTGTCCTGGGTCTTCGGGTCGATCGCGGTCGTGACGGTCAGCCCGCCGCGCTTGATGGCGTTGGCGCGCTCCTCCGGCGTGGCGCCCAGGCTCGGCGTCAGCGCCAGTGACCGGTAGACGTAGTCGCAGAGGAAGGGGTACTCGCTGCGCTGGCAGCCGTTGATCTTGGTCGTGACCTCGTCGCGGTCGAAGCTGCTGCGCTTGGCCTTGGCGGCGTCGGCGGCGGAGATCACCGCGAGCTCGGCCATCCGGTTGAGGACCACGTCGCGGCGGTCCAGGGCCGCGGGCTCGTTGCCCACCGGGTTGAGTGCGGTCGGGTTCTGCACCAGCCCGGCCAGCATCGCCGCCTGCGGCAGGGTTAGCTTCGCGGCTGTGGTGCCGAAGTAGTGTTCGGCGGCCACCTCGACGCCGTACGCGCCGTCGCCGAAGTAGGCGATGTTCAGGTACCGCTCGAGTATCTCGTCCTTGGACATGGCCTTCTCGACCGAGATGGCGTAGCGCAACTCGCGGATCTTTCGGCCGTAACTGCGGTCCTGCGCCGCCTGGATGCCGGCGTCGTCACCCCGCTTCTTGGCCTCTTCGATCTGCACCATCTTCACGTACTGCTGGGTGATCGTGGAGCCGCCCTGGGTCTCCTCGCCGGTGGCCAGATTGTTGATCAAGGCCCGCAGGGTGCCGGTCAGGTCGAGCGGTCCGTGCTCGTAGAAGCGGTGGTCCTCGATGGCGATCATGGCCTGCTGCATGACCGGCGCGATCTTGTCCAGCTCGACGTAGACCCGGTTCTCCTCGTAGAAGTAGGTGAGCACGTCGCCGTTCGCGTCCAGGACCTTCGACCGCTGCGACTGGGCCGGCGTGTCGAAGGCCACCGGCAAGTCGTCCAGGCTCGTCTCGGTGCCCTTCGCCGTCACCACGGCGGCCCCGATCGCCGGCATGAGCGCTCCGGCGATCAGCACCCCGCAGAGCGCGCTGACCAGCACGAACGTCCCCGTGGCGTAGAGCAGCCGGACGGCTCGGGTCGGGATCGAGGAAGTAGGCATCGCACAGGAGCAACTACGGTGGTCGACCAGAGGTTCCCGATTGTTCCTGTGCGCTTCGCCACGCTCACGGCTCAACTCAATGGCGCGCCCGGATCGAGTGGGGCTGCGTTTTCCGACCACGGTCGAGTTCCGCGTCGGCCGGTAGTGAGTGGGCCCGCGTTTTCCGACCACGGTCGACTTCCGCGTCGGCCGGGAGTGCGTGAGCCCGCGTTTTCCGACCACGGTCGAGTTCCGCGTGGGCTGGGAGTGAGTGGGCTGCGTTTTTCCGACCACCGTCGACTTCTGCGTCGGCCAGCTCGCTCGCACGGGCTGCTGCCACAGGACCAAACGGCATTTCGCGAGAGCCTCTGTTCGGCGCAGCGCCTTCACGAGAACCCTGGTGAAACAGTAGGGCCGTGCCCGAACACACGATCGGCATCGTCGGCGGCGGGATCGTCGGGTTGGCGATCGGCCGCGAGCTGGTCCGACGCCGCCCGGGCACCTCGATCGTCGTATTCGAGAAGGAGGACCGGCTCGCCGCGCACCAGACGGGCCACAGCTCCGGCGTCGTGCACGCCGGCATCTACTACCAGCCGGGCAGCCTCAAGGCCGAGCTGTGCACCCGCGGACGCCGGTTGCTGAAGAACTACTGCACGGACCGTGGCCTGCCGTACGCGGAGTGCGGCAAGCTCGTCGTCGCGGTCGCCGGATCCGAACTGGGTCGGCTGAACGCCCTCGAGCAGACGGCCACCCAGAACCAGGTGCCGGGTCTGCGGCGTGTGGAGCCGGCCGAGATGGCCGAGATCGAACCGCATTCGGCCGGACTCGCTGCGCTGTACTCGCCGGGGACAGCCATCACGGATTACGTCGCGGTGGCGACGGCGTTCGGCGAGGAGATCGAAGCGGCCGGCGGGCGAATCCTGTTGTCCACCCGGGTCACAGATGTCACCTCGCGCCCCGGCGCGATCGAGCTCTGTACCGAGAGCGGGCTCCACCGGGTGGACCGCCTGGTGGTCTGCGCGGGGCTGCAGGCGGATCGGATGTCCCGCTTCGCCGACGGAGAGGACGGGCCGCGGATTGTGCCGTTCCGGGGTGAGTACCTGGCGGTCAGCGAGGAGAAGCGGGATCTGGTTCGCGGGTTGATATATCCCGTTCCGGATCCGCGCTACCCCTTCCTCGGCGTGCACTTCACCCGGCGGGTCTCCGGCGAGCTCGAAGTCGGACCGAACGCGGTGTTGGCCCTGAAGCGCGAGGGCTACCGCCGAGGCAGTGTCAACGCCGCCGACCTGAGCAGCATCGCCACCTGGCCGGGGTTCTGGCGCATGGCGAGAACCCATTGGCGTACGGGGATCACCGAGATACGCGCCTCGCTGTCGATCCGTGCGTACATGGCGAACGCATCCCGCTACGTGCCGGCGATCGGACCGGCCGACGTGGTCCGCGCCGGCGCGGGTGTTCGTGCCCAGGCGGTGGAGCGGGACGGCACTCTGGTCGACGACTTCCGGATCAGCCAGAGCGGCAGGATCACCAGCATCCGGAACGCCCCGTCGCCGGCCGCGACGTCGAGCCTGGCCATCGCGGCGTACGTCGTCGACCGGATCGAGGACAAGCGGTGACCCAACCTGAGAGGAATTGCGCAACACTGAGCTTCGAAGGCATTAATCCACGTAAGGCAGCGAGTGGCCTCGATGAGCCGGAAGTTGACATGACGAGCGTGCCGCGCACGCTGTTCGCTGAGGCCGAGGACGCGTACATCGCCTACCAGACATTTGGGAGCGGGCCGCGAGACTTCGTGCTGACGCCGGCGTGGGTCTCTCATATCGAACTGATTTGGGAAGTGCCGGAGTTCGCCGGATATCTCGAGCGGTTGTCCGAACTCGGTCGGGTCATCCTGTTCGACAAGCGTGGCGTCGGCTTGTCGGATCGGCCGGCGGCACCTGTGTCTCTGGAACGCCGAGCCCAGGACCTGATCGCCGTGATGGACGCCGCCGGATGTGAGCGAGCTGTGCTGGTGGGCTGGCTTGATGCAGGGATCTCCACGCTCGTGACGGCCGCCATGTTCCCGGCTCGGGTTGACCTCGTCATCGCGGGGGAAACCGCGGCGCGAATCCACGCCACGGATGGGGTTCCCTCCGCGTACGATCCAGTGCTGATAGACACTCTGTCTCGTGCCGTCGAGACCGGCTGGGGAGACGCCTCCGTATTGCAGATGCTGACTCCGGCACTTCTGGAGGATCCGCGCATCCTGCACTGGTTCCAGCGGTGGGAGCGGATGTCGGCAACCCCGTCGATGGCGTCCTTGCTCCTTCGAAGCTACCTCAACTTCGACATCCGGCGTTATCTTCCTGATGTCCAAGCGCCCGTGTGTCTGATGCATGACGTCAACTTCCCGTTCCTCGACGCCGAGGCTGTCACGTGGTTGGCCGAACGCCTGCCGGACGCCGAAGTGCGAAGTACCGACGCCGGTGAGCAGTTGTCGATCGTCCTGCCGTCGCGGCGCCTGGTCGACGACATCGAGGAGTACTTGACGGGTACGAGGAGCGGGTTTGCTGCACATAGGGCGTTCTGCGCTGTCATGTTCACCGATATGGCTGATTCGACGAAGATCCTGGGCGGGATCGGCGACGACCGTTGGGGTCATTTGCTGACCGCGCATCGTGCCGCTGTCCGCACGGCCTTGCGCCGCTTCGGTGGCGTCGAGGTGGATACGGCCGGAGATGGGTTCTTCGCGACGTTCAGGCTGCCGAGTGACGCCATGCGGTGCGCCCGGGCCTTGCAAGCCGAGGCGGCCGAGCATGGATTGCGTTTACGCATCGGCATCCATTGTGGTGAAGTTGTGCAGGTGGGCGATCAAGTCCGCGGCCTTGCGGTGCATGTCGGATCGCGGATCGCCGGGATTGCGGGTCCCGGAGAGGTCGTCGTCAGCGAGACCGTGCTGACGAGCGTGCTGGGCACCAAGGTGGAGGCGGAGGATGCGGGAATCCATCGTCTCAAAGGAGTTCCCGGAAGTTGGCCACTGCATCGACTCCTGAAGATCGGCTAGCCATGCCGCCGACGACGTCTGACTCTGAAAGGAAGCCGGGCGTGCGCGCCGCGACCGTGACCACGGTGTCGTGGATTCCCTCGGAGTCGGTGTCTGGACCGGGACGGCTGGGGTTCGAGGCCGGTTTTGGTCTGCACTACGACGATCCGCCTCCCGCGGGCCTCAGTGCGGATTATCTCGGTGATCGGGCTCGGTTCCGGCTCGTCGACCGGCTCGCTGCCTGGGTGGAGGTGCGCGAGGGAGCGATTGTCGACGCCGGGTATGCCGACGCCAGCCGTACCGATCTCGGCGTGACGGCTGTTTCCCTTGGGCGACGTCGACTCGAGCTGGTCAACGTCGCCCTACCAGACATCCGACGCGACGCCGTTCGTCGAGCCACCTCCGTGGAGTTCGTCCAGACCGGGGGCGGGCGTACGGCCATCCCCTTCCCACGTCGCGTTAGAGGTGCACCGCATGTGCAGTTCCTCGCTCCGATCATCTGGACAACGATCTCGCTGACGATGTTCGCGGACGGCACCACGGAGAGCGGTCTGGTGGGCGCCAGCGCCTTCCCGCGAACATTGGGTCTACGACGAGCACGGGCATCTCGCGGCCAAGGCCGGGCTGGCCGATTTCCGGGAGTGGACGCAGTCGTCGTTCGGGGAGAACACTCCTTGGCAGGGCCGGGACCGCGAGGCGCTGGTGACCACGGCGGAGACGGTTCTGGAGCAGACGTTGTCGGAGCGGATCATGCGCGCCGGCCGGCGTCCACGAGTCCTGCGGCTGCGGACGGGTGAGCGGCTGACCGAACAAGGGGAGGCGGGCAGCGAGCTGTTCTTGTTGTTGAACGGTGTGCTGGCGGTCGAGGTGGACGGGAGGAAGGTCGCTGAAGTCGGCCCCGGGGCGCTGCTGGGAGAGCGGGCGCTCCTCGAGCAGGGTCGGCGGACGGCCACCCTACGCGCGCAGACGCCGGCCACCGTTGCGGTCGCGTCCGCGGGCGACATCGCCGACGAGGAGCTTCTCGAGGTCGCCGAGGTCATCATGCCGAGACGGTGATAGCTGACCCGTCCGAGGGGTCGGCGGAGGTGCCGTGATCCCCGAAACTCACTACGCGCTCTCGAACGGTGCCGACACCGGCTACAAAGTGGGTGCGCATTGCGGTGCACATCGCCGCCCGGGTCACGGCTCTGCTGCATCGAGTGGAGACGCGATAGCGTCACACTCCCAGGGCGGAGGAGGCGCGCATGTCGGACCTGACGATCGGGTACGCCGTGATGCTCGAGCAGTTCCACCCGAGCGACGCGGTCGAACTCACGGCCCACGCCGAGAGTCACGGTTTTTCCGGGGCCATGGTCGCGGATCACTTCCAGCCGTGGGTTCCGCAGCAGGGTCAGAGCGCGTTCGTCTGGAACGTGTTGTCGGCGCTGGGGGAGCGGACGGCCGGCGATCTCGGGCCGGGAGTGACCGCACCGACGTTTCGGTGGCATCCGGCGATGGTCGCGCAGGCCTCGGCGACGCTGGCTGCGATGTACCCCGATCGTCATTGGCTGGGCCTCGGTTCGGGCGAGGCGCTCAACGAACACGTCGTCGCGCCCTACTGGCCGGAGGCGCCCGAGCGGATCGACCGGATGTTCGAGGCGATCGAGATCATCCAGAAGCTCTTCACCGGCTCGCTGGCCGGCAAGGACGTCAAGTATTCCGGTAAGTACTACAAGCTCGAGTCGACCCGGCTGTGGACGATGCCGGAGAACCCGCCCCCGATCCTGGTGGCCACCGCCGGACCCATCACCGCCAAGCGCGCCGGCCGTGCCGTCGACGGGCTGATCACGGTCGGCGCTCCGCCCGAGAAGATCGCGAAGGTCTTCGAGCGCTTCGACGCGGGCGCCCGCGAGGCCGGCAAGGATCCCGACACGATGCCGAAGGTGCTGCAGCTCCATCTGTCGTGGGCCGAGACCGACGAGGAGGCGTTGACCAACGCCATGGTCGAATGGCCCAACGGCGGCATGAAGTTCCCGAAGGGCGACATCCGCTCGCCGTTCGAGCTCGAACAGATGGCCAAGCTGGTGCGGCCGGAGGACTTCGAGGGTCGGATGATGATCAGTTCCGATCCGGACACCCACCGGGCCGAGATCCAGCGCTACGTCGACCTCGGCTTCGACCGCATCTACCTGCACAACGTCGGCCGCAACCAGCGGGAGTGGATTGAGGTCTTCGGCACCGAGGTGGTCCCGAAGCTCCAGCGCTGACTCAGAGCGGGCGCTTGCCGTTCTCGTACTCGTCGATGGCCTGCCGCATCTCGCGGACGGCCCTCTCGTACTCGATCTCGAGCTGCTCCTCCCTCGAGAGGGGTCGCACGGCCGGCTCCCAATCGCCGAACAGGTTGTAAAGGCCCCAGGCGATCACGAAGAGCGCGAAGACGACCATGACGATGGTCGTCACGGTCGTCGGCGCCATGTCTGATGCGTCCGCTCGCGGCGGCTAGAGCTCGAGTCCGGGATAGAGCGGGTGGACGTCGAGCAGTTCGGCCGACGCACTCTTCGTCCGGTCGGCGACGCCGTCGGCCAGGGAGTACTTCGCCTTGCCCGGTTTCCCGGTGGAGGCGGTCACCGGGGTGGTGTTGTTCAACACGTCGACGGTGAGCTCGGCGACCCGGTCGAACTCGGCGGCCCCGAAGCCGCGGGTGGTCAGCGCGGGGGTGCCGAGGCGGACGCCGGAGGTGTACCAAGCGCCGTTCGGGTCGCTCGGCACCGCGTTGCGGTTGGTGACGATTCCGGCGTCGAGCAGCGCCGACTCCGCCTGCCGCCCCGTGAGCCCGAAGCTCGTGACGTCCAGCAGCACGATGTGGTTGTCGGTGCCGCCGGTCACCAGCTTGGCTCCGCGGCTGAGGAAGCCCTCGGCGAGCGACTTGGCGTTGTCGGCGATGGCCTGCGCGTACGTCTGGAACTCCGGCGTCCGCGCCTCGGCGAGCGCCACGGCCTTGGCGGCCATGACGTGTCCGAGCGGGCCGCCGAGCACCATCGGGCAGCCCCGGTCGACCGACGGCGCGTAGTCCTCGGTCGCCAGCACCAGGCCGCCGCGCGGCCCGCGTAGGGACTTGTGGGTGGTGGTCGTCACGAGGTGGGCGTGCGGAACCGGATCTTCGTCCCCGGTGAAGACCTTGCCCGCCACCAGACCGGCGAAATGGGCCATGTCGACCATGAACGTCGCGCCGACCTCGTCGGCGATCTCCCGCATCTTGGCGAAGTTCACCCGCCGCGGGTAGGCGGAGTAGCCGGCGATCAAGATCAGCGGTTTGAACTCCTGCGCGGCCTGGCGGACCGCGTCGTAGTCGAGCAGCTGCGTCTCGGGGTCGGTCCCGTACGAGCGCTGGTGGAACATCTTGCCGGAGATGTTGGGCCGGAACCCATGCGTGAGGTGACCGCCGGCGTCCAGCGACATGCCAAGCGCGCGCTGATTGCCGAACTTGTGCCGGAGTGTCTCCCACTGCTCTTCGTTCATGTCGTTGACGCCCTTGAGGCCGACCTCGGCCAGCTCGGGGGTCTCGATGCGGTGCGCCAGGATGGCCCAGAACGCCACCAGGTTGGCGTCGATGCCGGAGTGCGGCTGGGCGTAGGCGTACTCGGCGCCGAACAGCTCACGGGCGTGTTCCGCGGCCACCGCCTCCACCGTGTCGATGTTCTGGCAGCCGGCGTAGAAGCGGTGCCCGATGGTGCCTTCGGCGTACTTGTCGGACAGCCAGGTGCCCATGGTGAGCAGCACGGCCGGCGACGCGTAGTTCTCCGAGGCGATCAGTTTCAGCGAGCTGCGCTGGTCGGCGAGTTCCGCTCGGGTGGCCTCGGCCACCCGAGGCTCGATACCTTCGATGACCTTCAGAGCGGCCCGATAGGCGTCGGACTCGGGGCCGGAGTAGTCGACCGAGGAGGCGCGGGAGAGGGTGTCGGTCATGTGACGCGACTTTACCCTCGGCGGCTCCCCAACGCCGACCCCAATCGCAGGGGCGGTCAGCGCCTGCGAGCGGCCCTTGACGCAATAAATCCAAGCACGGTTTCCCAAGGGCCATGCATACGGTTGCCTAGATCGTGCGTGGAGTTATCACGTCAGCGCACGCTGCCGTCGCCCGGAGCACTCCAGCTCTGGCCCGCCACCTAGCCCGGGCTCAGCCAGACCTCGGCCCACCCGAAGCTGCCCAATCCGTCGCAGTGCATCCACGGCATGATCGCAGCGGCCCTCGTCCCCTCCGGGGCGTACTCAGGACCGAGTCTTCGGAGCGGCCGTGACGCGAGTTCGTCAGCAGTTGCCCCGCGTCGCAGATGTCGTTTGCCGTCAGGTGGCGGACAACGCAGCGGTCAAGCTCCGTATGTGCAGCGCCAGCCGTCACATGGCGGACAACGACACGAGTTCGGGCCCTGCGACACGCTCATGGCGCCGGTGATCAGTGACGCGACTTCGCGATCTCGTAGAGGCCGATGCCGGCCGCGACTCCGGCGTTCAGCGATTCCACCTCGGCGGCGATGGGAATGGCGGCCAGGTGGTCGCAGGTTTCGCGCACCAAGCGGGACAGCCCCTCGCCCTCGCTGCCCACCACCAGCACGAGCGGTCCGGAGAGATCCAGGTCGCCGAGCGACGAGGGTGCCGATCCGTCGAGGCCGACCAGCGTGCAACCGGCGTCGGCGTAGGAGCGGAGGGTGCGGTTCAGGTTGGTGGCCCTGGCGATCGGCAGGCGCGCCGCGGCACCGGCGGAGGTCTTCCACGCGGCCGCGGTCATCCCGGCCGAGCGACGCTCCGGGATCAGGACCCCGTTTGCTCCGAAGGCCGCCGCCGAGCGGACGATCGCCCCCAGATTGCGCGGATCGGTGATGGAGTCCAGCGCTACGACGAGCGCCGGGCTGTCAGCCTCCAGGGCCGTGGCCAGCAGGTCGTCGGGGTGGGCGTAGTTGTACGCCGGCAGCTGGAGCGCCACGCCCTGGTGCACCGCACCGCCGGTCAGCCGGTCCAGCTGCACCCGGGTCACCTCGAGCAGAGCCGTGCCGCGATCGGCGGCAAGCTTGAGGATGTCCCGCAACCGGTCGTCGCGCTCGGCGCCCTCCGCGACGTACGCGGTCTTGATGGGGATCTGGGCCTCCAGCGCCTCCAGCACGGAGTTGCGACCGGCGACCCACTCCGGTCCGGCCCCCGGTCGTCCGGTTCGGGAGGCACGAGCCTTCTCCGGTGCGCGCCAGCCCGCCGCCTTCTTGGCGCGGTACGCCGCATGGTACGGCCGGTCCTCCGCCTTCGGCGTGGGTCCCTTGCCCTCCAGGCCGCGGCGGACCCGTCCGCCGGAGCCGGCCGTGTTGCCCTTGCCGCTGCGTCGTACCGCGCCCTTGCGCTGGCTGTTCCCCGGCATGATCGCCTACGCTCCGGTCCCGGGCAGCGTCCACCGCGGCCCGCTCGGGGTGTCGGAGATCGCCACACCGAGAGCGCTCAGCGCATCGCGGATCGCGTCCGCGGTGTCGAAGTCGCGGCGACTGCGCGCGGCCTCCCGCTGCTTCAGCAGTTCGATGATCAGCCCCTCGGCTAGCTCGGCCTCGACGCCGCTCGGCGACGTGTGTCCCCAGGCGGGATCCGCCGGGTCGAGTCCGACGACGCCCAGCATTCCCAGCACCTCGCCGAGCCGCTCCTCGACGGCGTCGGTCTCACCCGCGTCCAGGGCGACGTTGCCGGCCCGGACCGCGGCGAAGACCTGCGCGAACGCCTCCGGGGTCCCGAGATCGTCGTCCATGGCCGCGGCGAAGGCCTCCGGGATTGCCGGCGTGGCCCGGCCGACCAGTTCCAGCGCCCGCGCCACGAAGCCGTCGATCCGGGCCAACGACGCCGTGGCCTCGTCCAGCGACGTGTCGGAGAACTCGATCGCGGACCGGTAGTGCGGTTGGGCCAGATACAGCCGTACGGCGCGCGGCGGGTACTGCCGGGTGACCTCGGAGACCAGGGCGCCGTTGCCGAGCGACTTGCTCATCTTCTCGCCGGCCGCCGTCACCCAGGCGTTGTGCATCCAGTAGCGGGCGAACTTCTGCCCCGCGGCGGTGGACTGGGCCAGTTCGTTCTCGTGGTGCGGGAACTTGAGGTCGTTGCCGCCACCGTGGATGTCGAACTCGTCGCCCAGGTACTTCCCGGCCATCGCCGAGCACTCCAGGTGCCAGCCGGGCCGGCCGCGTCCCCAGGGGGTCGGCCAGGAGGCGGTTTCGGGTTCGCCCAGCTTGTGCCCCTTCCACAGGGCGAAGTCCCGGGGATCCCGCTTCCCGCGCGGATCGGCGTCCTCCGCCGGTTCCATGTCGTCGATGTCCTGCCGGGTCAGCGATCCGTACGCCGGCCACGACCGCACGTCGAAGTAGACGTCGCCGGAGCCGTCGGTCGCGACGTAGGCGTGGCCGCGGTCGAGCAGGATCTGGATCAACTCCAGCATCTCGGGAATGTGCCCGGTGGCCCGCGGTTCGTACGTCGGCGGCAGGCAGCCGAGCGCCGCGTACGCCGCGTGGAGCTCGCGCTCGTAGCGGTAGGCGTGGGCGAACCACGGCACACCCGCCTCCGCGGACTTGATCAAGATCTTGTCGTCGATGTCGGTGACGTTGGCGATCACCGTGACCTCGTAACCACTCCGCGTGAACCATCGGCGAAGCAGATCGAAGACCACCTCCTTGCGGATGTGACCCACGTGCGGGGGGGCCTGCACGGTCAACCCGCAGTGGTAGATCGACACCTGGCCCGGAACGACCGGAACGAAGTCACGTACCGTCCGGGTCATCGTGTCGTAGAGGCGGAAACTCACTCCGGAAGCTTATCGACCGCCATCACGCGCTGCATGACCTCGATTCCCTCGCGCAACGCCTTGAGGTCCCGCTTCGAGAGGTGGGCCAGATACGGCGAGACGTTGGCCCCCAGGGTCGTGCGCAACTCGGCCAGGCGCTCGTGCCCGGCCGGCGTCAGGTCGATCATCCAGGCGCGCAGGTCGTGCGGATCGGTGGCCCGGGCGACGAGGCCGGCGGTCTCGAGGCGCTTGACGTGGTTGGTGATCGTCGGCTGCGAGCAACGTTCCTGGGTGGCCAGATCGCTGATCCGGGTCGGCCCGTTGTCCAGCAGCCGGGCGAGCAATCTGGTTGCGGCGAGACTGAGGGTGAAACCGTCCGTGGGCATCCACCGCACGACGCGGGCCGCCGTGGTCACCAGGTCCTCGCCCAGCTGGTGCAGCTCGTTGTCCACTTTTGCAGCCTAATCCGCTCGCGCACGCGGCACGCCCGTTCGCCAGATTCGCCGACCCGTCACATCTTCGGCGGTTTGGGCGGCGTGTCGCAGCAGAAGTGACGGCTCGGCGGGCGGATCAGCGACGTTGGCCAGCGGATCAGCGACGGACGGCGGCGACGGTCAGCTTGGCCAGTTCGCCGTAGGCGGCGGCGTCGTCCAGGCCGGTGGCGGAGCCGATCTCGCCGGTCATGATCCGCCGCATCGTCGCCGTGACCACCTCGCCGACAAATACCGCCGACACCTTGCGGAACGAGCCCTGCGCCATGCCCGCGTCGATCAGCTCGCGGACCCGTTGAGCGGCGGCCGCCGTGTTCTGCTCGTACACCTCGCGAGCCGGGGGGAACTGGGACACGTCGCGTCGGAAGGCGGCGCTGGTCGGTCGCAGGGCCTCCGCCACGGCCTCGAGGTAGCGCGTCACCCGGGCGCCGGGAGAACGCACCCGGGCGATCGCAGCTTCGACCTGTGCGGTGGCGCGGCGGAAGAACCGCCGGACGGCCAGGGTGGCGAGTTGCTCCTTGCTGTCCGCCAGAACGTACAGGGTGCGCTTGGAGCAACCGAGTCGGGCGGCGATGTCGTCCAGAGTGAAAGCGCTGAAACCCTGTGTGACAAAGAGATCGACCAGGCTGTCGGCTAGTTCGAGCTGCCGATCCGTCAAGGCCACATCGTCGACATTAGCTCTCATGACGGTACTAGCGTAGCATTGGCAGTACCGCAGCCGACTGAGGGAGGGTTAGCCCATGTTGGCGATCGATCGACTGGTACCCACCGACGAGGGTGCGGAGCTCATCGAGCTGGTACGGGAGATCGCCAGCGCCGAACTCGCGCCACGAGCCGCGCACGCCGAGGCGGCCGGTGAGTTCCCCCGCGACGTGTTTCGACTGCTCGGCGAGGCCGGTGTCCTGGGGATGCCGTATCCAGGCGAATACGGCGGTGCCGACCAGCCGTACGAGGTGTACCTGCAGGCGCTGGAGGAAATCGCCCGGGCGTGGATGAGCGTCGGCGTGGGCGTCTCGGTGCACGTGATGACCTGCTTCGCCCTCTCCCGGTTCGGGACGGCCGAGCAGCGGGCGGCTCTGTTGCCGGCCATGATCGCCGGAGAGCAACTCGGTGCCTACGCGCTGTCGGAGCCGCAGGCCGGCTCCGACATCGCGGGCATCACGACCCGGGCGAAGACGGCCGACGAGGGCTACGCCCTGTCCGGCACCAAGGCCTGGGTCACCCACGGTTCGCAGGCCGACTTCTACACCACCTTCGTCCGCACGGGCGAGCACCGGACCAGGGGACTCAGCTGCTTCCTCGTGCCCGGCGACGCGCCCGGCCTCAGCTTCGGGGCGCCGGAGCACAAGATGGGTCTTACCTCGTCCCCGACCACCTCCCTGTACTTCGACACCGTCCCCGTCGCCGAGGAGCGCCGGATCGGCCACGAGGGGGACGGCATGCGGATCGCCCTCTCCGCGCTGGACTCCGGTCGGCTCGGGATCGCCGCTTGCGCTACCGGACTGGCGCAGGCAGCTCTCGACTGCGCGGTCGAGTACGCGCAGGGACGGGAGCAGTTCGGCCGACCGATCGTGCAGTTCCAGGGGATGGAGTTCCTGCTGGCCGAGATGGCCGCCGCGGTCGACACCGCCCGGGCCACCTACGTGATGGCCGCCCGCAAGCGGGACGCCGGCCGCCCCTTCACGCGGGACGCGGCGGTCGCGAAGCTGACGGCCACCGACACGGCGATGAAGGTGACGACGGACGCGGTGCAGGTGCTGGGCGGTTACGGCTACACCCGCGACTTCCCGGCCGAGCGCTACATGCGGGAGGCGAAGGTCACGCAGATCTTCGAGGGCACCAACCAGATCCAGCGGCTCGTGATCGCCCGCCAAGTGCTGCGTTCCGAGTGATGGGGGCCTCATGCGGCTGACGGCGAGCGACGTCGTCCTGGTCAGCGGCGGCGCCTCGGGACTGGGTGCCGCCACGGTGGCGTCCGTCGTGGCCGCCGGCGCCCGGGCCGTCGTCCTGGACCTGCCGGCTGTGGGCGAGCAGGTCGAGCCGGGGGATCGGATCCGGTTCGTCGGTGGTGACGTGCGCGACGAGGCCGACGTGGCCCGAGCGGTCGAGGTGGCCGGCGGATTCGGCACTCTGCGGGCGGCCGTCAACTGCGCCGGAATCGCCACTCCCGGTCGGGTGCTGGGGAAGCGGGGCGTGCTACCGCTGGACGATTTCCGCCGGGTGATCGAGATCAACCTGGTCGGCACCTTCAACGTCCTGCGACTGGCGGCTGAGGCGATGGTCGGCAACGAGCCGGCCGACGGCGACCGCGGCGTGATCGTGATGACGGCCAGCGTCGCGGCGTACGACGGTCAGATCGGCCAGGCGGCCTACGCGGCCAGCAAGGGCGGCATCGCGTCGCTGACCCTCAGCGCCGCGCGGGATCTCGCGGACAAGGCGATCCGGGTGATGACCATCGCTCCCGGAGTGATGGAGACGCCGATGATGTCCGGCCTGCCGGGGGAGACCAAGACCATCCTGGAGGCGCTGGTTCCGCACCCGCCCCGGCTGGGCCGGCCGGAGGAGTACGCCGCCCTGGTGCAGCACATCCTCGCCAACCCCCTGCTCAACGGCGAAGTCATCCGGCTCGACGGCGCGCTCCGCATGCCCCCCCGCTGAGAAACCGCTGACCCGTCACATCAACGGCGGTTTGGGCGGCGTGTCGGCTCAGTAGTGACGGGTCAGCAGGCTTTCAGGGAGACCTCTCGTGGAGAGGCTGGCTCGGCCACGAGCCCCCGTCGTCAAGGCGGTCGGTCTGCGCCGATGTCAGATCGAACCGTCACTTCTGCAGCGACACGCCGTCCAAAGCGCCGTTGATGTGACGGGTCAGCCTTCTTCGGCGGGGGTCGGTACGGCCTGGTCATCAGGACCGCCGCTTTCCTCGCCGGCGAGATGACCGGCGTCGTTGAAGGTCACCAGCGTCCACTCCGGCGGGCCCTCGTCGACCGGGCGGTGCCGCCAGTGTGTGATCGAGGTGTTGAGTGGCGCGAAGGCTGCCTGCTTGCTCGTCGGACCCAGCCCGAGGGCGAGAAAGAACGAGGCCTCCAGCACACCACCATGGCAGACCACCACCACCGTCTCGCCCGGATGCTCGGCCACGATGCGCGCGAGGGCGGCGCCGGCTCGGACCAAGAACACCGCCCAGCTCTCCCCGCCCGGGGCGAAGGGGTGGAACGGGCTCGATGAGAGGCCCTTCTCCAGGCCCGGGAAGCGGGCCTTCCACTCCTCGAAGCTCAACCCGTCGGCCTCACCCGGCCGGAGCTCCTGCAGGTCGTCGTCGGTCTCGACCCGTAAACCCAGAGCCCGCGCGACGTACTCTGCCGTCTCCAACGCGCGCGGCAAGGTGCTCGCGTACAGCCGGTCGGCCCGCAGACCGTGATCGTGCAGACGCTCCTCCAGCAGGGCGGCCTGTCGCCGACCCCTCTCGGTGAGCCCGGCGTCGCCGTTCATGCCGCCGATGATGGGCTCCACGTTCGCGACGGACTCGCCGTG
Organism: uncultured Actinomycetota bacterium; assembly: GCA_963789345.1. Lineage (GTDB taxonomy): Bacteria > Actinomycetota > Actinomycetes > Propionibacteriales > Propionibacteriaceae > Microlunatus. Next base: position 105,774 of record CAWBKR010000015.1, read on the forward strand.
GCGGATGAGGAAGAGGTCGGTCGGCACGTTGGCTTGGCTGATCGACGGGCTCAAGGCGCGAGCGTCGGCTTGGCGGCCCGGGCGCGCAGGGCGGCGATGTCGAGGAACTCCGGCGCCACGTCCTCCGCTTCCGCCTCTCCCTGCTCGTCCTCCCACGGGTCGTACGGCTTCTCGCTGTTGTCGTCGGCGAATCCGTGCGACGGATCGAACGGATTGGCCAGGGGACCCATCGACTCGATGGAGGACAGGGCAATCGCCTCGTCGGGCAGGCCACGCAACACCGTGTCGACGTAGTCCGCGGCGGCGTCGAAGATCGGGACCTCCCGACCGGCCCGTTCGCTCATGAACCAGCGGTGCTCCAGCACCTCGTGGAAGAGTTCGGCCGGCTCGAGCTTCGAGCCCAGCTCGGTCGGGACCGAATTGACCACCGGCTCGAACCGTTCGGTCAACCACTGGTGCGCCACGATCGCCTCGTCGGCTCCCTGCTGATCGGTGCGGGCGCGGTAGTAGTCGAGATCGTTCAGGAGGCGGCGCGCCTGGTTCTCCTCCGTGTCCAGGCCGGTGAGCCGGATGAGCCGGCGTGAATGGTGCCCGGCGTCGACGACCTTGGGCTGGATCCGGATGCTCGATCCGGCGAAGTCGGTCGTGATGTCCAGCTCGGCAACGTCGAAGCCGAGTGCGTTCAGGCGACGGACGCGTGACTCGATCCGGTGCATCTCGGTGCCGTCGAACTCCTCGGCGCCGGTGAGCTCGGACCACAGTTCGCGGTAGCGGTTCTCGATCACTTCCACGAGGGTCAACGGGTCGAGTGCCTCGTCGAGCAACCCGCCGGCCTCGAGGTCGAGGAACTCCCCGAACAGGTTGGTCCGGGCGATGGTCAGGTCGTGCTCGCGCTGCCCGTCGGTGAGTTGCTCGTGTAGTTCCCCGGTCTCGGCGTCCACCAGATAGGCGGCGAAGGCACCGGCGTCACGCCGGAAAAGCGTGTTCGACAGCGATACGTCGCCCCAGAGGAACCCGATGAGGTGCAGCCGGGCTAGCAGGACGACCATCGCGTCGACCAGCCGGTTGACTGTGTCCTGCCGCACGCCGCGGCTGAACAACGACCGGTACGGAAGCGAGAACTGCAGATGATCGGTGATCAGGATCGGGTCGAGCGGTCGGCCGCGGCGGTCGAGGCGGCTGGTCACGACCCCGACAGCGTCTACCGACGGCGTGTCGAGTCGGGTGAGGTCCCGCAGCAGTCGGTACTCGTGGATCGCGAGGTGCTCGAGCACCTCCTTGCACGCGTACACCTTGTGTCCGACCTTGACGAAGCGGACGACGTGCCGTGAGATGCCGCGCGGCAGCGCCACTAGATTCTCCGGGGGCCAGTCCTCCAGCGGCGTTTCCCACGGAAGGGTGATCAACCGCGCGTCGGGTTGGGCGGACAGGAACCTGGGCATTCGTCCATCCTGTCAGCTTGGGGAGACGGTCTCAGAAAGCGTTCGGCCCCCCGCATCGTTGCGGGGGGCCGAAAGCGGCTCGGTCAGCGTTCCGATGCGCGCTCTTGATCCGGCGAGAGCCGGGCTCCGCTCGACTGTGAGAACACGTGGACGTGCTCCGGGTCGATCCGGAGCCGCACCGTCGAGCCGCGCTCCGGTGGGGTCCGGGAGTGGATCCGGGCCGTGATCTGCTGTGCCGTGAGCTGTTCCTCAGCGCTCAGCCCGGCGACCGTCCCGTACAGGAAGGCGTCCGCGCCGAGTTCCTCGACCACCGCGACATCGATGCCGATGCCGTCGTTGCCCTCACCGAGCGTGAAGTTCTCCGGCCGGATACCAAGGGTGAGCCGCTTCTCGTTCGACGCCTTGGCCAGCGTGTCGCGCGGCACGGGAACGACGTAGTCGCCGATGTGGATCCCGTCGTCGGCGACGTCGCCTTCGATCAGGTTCATGGCTGGGGAGCCGATGAACCCCGCCACGAAGAGGTTCCGCGGCTTGTCGTACAGGTTCAACGGGGTGTCGCACTGCTGGAGCAAGCCGTCCTTGAGCACAGCCACCCGGTCACCCATGGTCATGGCCTCGACCTGGTCGTGGGTCACGTACACGGTGGTGACGCCCAGGCGGGTCTGCAGGGCCGCGATCTGGGTGCGGGTGGAGACGCGGAGCTTGGCGTCCAGGTTGGACAGTGGCTCGTCCATCAAGAAGACCTGAGGCGAACGCACGATGGCACGACCCATCGCGACGCGCTGGCGCTGGCCACCGGAGAGGGCCTTCGGCTTGCGGGTGAGGAAATCCTCGAGTCCGAGCAGATGCGCCGCTTCCTGGACGCGCTTCTGGCGCTCGTCCTTCGCGATCCCGGCCATCTTCAGGGCGAAGCCCATGTTGTCGCCCACCGTCATGTGCGGGTAGAGGGCGTAGTTCTGGAACACCATCGCGATGTCGCGATCCTTCGGCGGCAGGTCGGTGACATCCCGGTCACCGATGTAGATGCTGCCGGAGTTGACCTCTTCGAGGCCGGCGAGCATCCGCAGCGAGGTGGACTTGCCGCATCCGGAGGGGCCGACGAGGACCATGAACTCGCCATCGCTGATGTCGAGGTTCAGCTTGTCGACGGAGGGGTGATCGGCACCCGGGTAGACGCGAGTTGCGTCCTTGAAACTGACTGTGGCCACGCCACACTTCCTTTCCACGGGCAGGTACGTGCCCGACGATCCGTAGTGGAAATAACGAGGCTAAGAATCGCATGCTTCGGCGTTTACGACAAGAACGGGCCCCTGGTCAGCGCAGTTGCGTGAGGCGCTGCGGGTCGTCCAGCTCGAATTCGTCCACGACGGCGGTGACCTCGAAGTCGCCGAGCTGAGTGGCCGGTCCCAGGTTGGTCAGGAAGGCGGTGTCGGCGGCGTCGCGTCCGGTGGCGACGCGGAGGAGGCTCTGCCGGGGGGCGAGCTGGGTGGCGTCGACCACCCACCATTCGTCGTCCACGCAGGCCTCGGCGACGGCGTGGAACTCCATCGGACTCAACCCCGGCGCATAGACCGCGGCCAGTCGGGCCGGCACGTTCAGGGCGCGCAGCAACGCGATCGAGAGATGGGCGAAGTCCCGGCAGACACCTTGGCGACCGAGCAGCGTACGGACGGCTCCGTCGGTCGGCAGGCTGGACCCGGCGACGTACGTCAGCTTCTCGTTCACCCAGGTGATCACCGCCTGCAACAGGTGCTGACCCTCCAGCCCGGCGAACTCACTCGCCGCGGTCGGGCCGAGGCTGTCGGATTCGCAGTAACGGCTCGGGCGCAGAAAGACGATCTTGTCGATCTCGCTCACCGGAGCCGGCTCCGCGAGCCCGTCGACCACCGCCTGGTAATCGAGAACCGCCTTGTCGCCCGTGGCCCGAAGGCGATGCAGACGGGTCCCGAGGTGGTCGGTGATCTCCTCCGGCTCGACCGGCTCGCCGTCGATCAGTACCGAGATCGACTCACGCGCCAGCGGTGTGCCGGCCGCCGCCGCCACACCGAAGATCAACTGCGTCGGTCCTGAGAGAGTGAGCTCGAGCTGAGTGGAGACGGTGCGTTGCACCCGTAGATGCTGTCACGCTCCGCCCCCGAACCTGTCGAAGGCCCTCTGCCGCCCCCTCACCCTCGGGACGCACCCTTTCGTCGCCAGTTGCACCCTCACATGAGGGTGCAACTGGCGACGAAAGGGTGCCGACGCGAGGAGCTGGATGTCAGCACTCGACGATGTTGACGGCCAGCCCGCCGCGAGCCGTTTCCTTGTACTTGATCTTCATGTCGGCGCCGGTCTCCATCATCGTCTTGATCACTTTGTCGAGGCTGACGGTGTGCCGGCCGTCGCCGTGCAGGGCCAGCCGCGCCGCCGTGATGGCTTTGACCGAGGCTACGGCGTTGCGTTCGATACAGGGGATCTGGACCAGCCCGCCCACCGGATCACACGTCAGGCCGAGGTGGTGCTCCATCCCGATCTCGGCCGCGTTCTCGACCTGCTCCGGGGTGCCGCCGAGCACCTCCGCAAGGGCGCCGGCCGCCATCGAGCAGGCCGTGCCGACCTCGCCCTGGCAACCCACCTCCGCCCCCGATATCGAGGCCGTCTGCTGGTAGATCGAGCCCAGCGCCCCGGCGACCAGGAGGAACCGGACGATCGCGTCGTCGTCCACCTGCGGAACGAACTCGGCGGCGTAGTGCAACACCGCCGGGATGATGCCGGCCGCCCCGTTGGTGGGGGCGGTGACGACGCGGCCGCCGGAGGCGTTCTCCTCGTTCACGGCCAGCGCCCAGAGCGTCACCCAGTCCATCGCGGCGAGTGGATCCACGCGGTCACGGAATCGACCGTCCCCGGCGATCAGTCGCTGATGGAGTTCGGCGGCCCGCCGGCGGACCTTCAGCCCGCCGGGCAGGGTGCCGGTGGCCGCACAGCCGTTCTGCACGCACTCGGTCATGACCGACCAGATGCGGAGCAGACCCGACCGGACCTCGCGCTCGGACCGCCGTGCGCATTCGTTCTCCAACATGACGTCCGAGATCCGGGAGCCCGTCTCCCGGCAGCGGTCCAGGAGCTGCTCCCCGGTGCTGAACGGCTGCGGGACCTTCGTCGGATCGGGCATCACGACCGGGTGTCCTTCGGCGTCGCTGCCGACCACGAAGCCGCCGCCGATCGAGTAGTAGGTACGCTGCGCGACCACCTCGTCACCGCGCCAGGCCGTGTAGACCATGCCGTTGGGGTGGTACGGGAGCGACTTCCGGCGGTAAAGGACCAGGTCGGCGTCGGGATGGAAGGCGATGGGGTGGCGACCGGCGAGCCGGATCCGTCCGCTCTCGCACACCTCCGCCGCCCGCAGCGGTCCGAGCTTGGTGTCGACGGTCTCCGGATCCTCGCCCTCCAGGCCCCAGAGCACGGCGTTGTAGCTGCCGTGCCCGTGCCCGGTGGCCCCGAGCGATCCGAAAAGTTCCGCCTGCACCCGGGTCACCGACGTCAGGATCGCCTCGTCGAGGCCGGTGACGAACATCCGAGCGGCCCGCATCGGCCCCACCGTGTGGGAACTGGACGGGCCGATCCCGATGCTGAAGAGGTCGAACACGCTGACGCTCACGTGCCCATCTTGCTCGCATTTCCGCCGACTGCGGATGCGCGGCAACAAAAACACCCTGCCGGCTCATACCCGGCAGGGCGGCGGAACATCTGCCCTCAGTGTGGCCGAGGACATCACTACTCATGGTGGAGACACGCCGTGACGAGCAGGTGACTCCTGAGTTACAAATCGACTCCACCGGGGTCGTAGGCTGGCCAACAAGCGGGTGAACAAAGGGGACTCAAGGTGCTGGCACTGCTGAAGGCGGCGCCGATCCGGGGGCTCGAACTCGTCGACATCCCGGTACCCGAGGTCGGACCCGGCGACGTGCTCGTCAAGGTGTCCGCGACCGGCATCTGCGGCACCGATCTGCACATCGAGGCCTGGGACGCGTGGGCACAGAAGTCGGTCCAGCCGCCGCGGGTGGTGGGCCACGAGTTCTCCGGCGTCGTCGCCGAGGTGGGATCGACGGTGACCGAGGTGGCCGTCGGCGACCACGTGAGCGGCGAGGGCCACGTCGTCTGCGGGCGCTGCCGCAACTGCCGGGCGGGCCGCCGCCATCTGTGCATCAACACCCGGGCCCTCGGCGTCCACCTCGACGGGGCGTTCGCGGAGTACGTGGTTCTGCCGGCGGGCAACGCCTGGGTGCATCGGGAGCCCGTGCCGAGCGACGTGGCGGCGATCTTCGACCCGTTCGGCAACGCCGTCCACACCGCCTTGAGCTTCCCCATGCTCGGCGAGGACGTGCTGGTCACGGGAGCCGGTCCGATCGGGATCATGGCCGCGATGGTGTCGAAGCACGCCGGCGCCCGGCACGTGGTGATCACCGACGTGAGCCCTGAGCGACTGGCGCTGGCGGAGCGGCTCGGCGTCACCATGGCGGTCGACATCAACCGCGGGACCGTGGCCGAGGCGCAGCGGGCGCTCGGCATGTGTGAGGGCTTCGACGTCGGTCTGGAGATGTCGGGCCAACCCGCGGCCCTGCAGGACATGATCGCCCAGATGACCCACGGCGGCCGGATCGCGATGCTCGGGCTGCCGACCGAGGAGATCAGCGTCGACTTCGCCACGGTGGTGCTCAACATGCTGACCATCAAGGGGATCTACGGCCGAGAGATGTTCGAGACCTGGTACGAGATGTCGGTACTCGTCCAGGGCGGCCTCGACATCTCCGGCGTGATCACCGATCGCTTCTCGTTCCGCGATCACGAGCAGGCGTTCGCGGCCGCCCGTGACGGGCGCTCCGGGAAGGTGATCATGGTCTGGGACGACAACCTGTGATCAAGAACGTGATCAAGAGAGGACTGACCCCATGTACGGCGTGATCAAGGACCAGCTGACCGCAGACCTGGCGCAGCTGAAGACCGAGGGCCTCTACAAGCACGAGGCGGTGCTGACCACCCCGCAGGCGGCCGAGATCGGGGTGCAGGGCGACTCCGTGCTCAACCTGTGCGCCAACAACTACCTCGGGCTGGCCGACCATCCGGCCATGATCACGGCGGCCCAGCAGGCGTTGGACCGTTGGGGATTCGGGATGGCCTCGGTGCGCTTCATCTGCGGGACTGCGGAGATCCACAAGGAGCTCGAGCGCCGGCTGGCGCAGTTCCTCGGCACCGAGGACGTGATCTTGTACGGGTCCTGCTTCGACGCCAACGCCGGGTTGTTCGAGACCCTGCTCGGGCCGGAGGACGCCATCATCTCCGACGAGCTCAACCACGCGAGCATCATCGACGGTGTACGGCTGTGCAAGGCGGCCCGCTATCGCTATCGCAACCGCGACATGGCGGATCTGGAGGCACAACTGGAAGCGGCGACCGGCGCGCGCTACCGGATGATCGCCACCGACGGCGTCTTCTCCATGGACGGCTACGTCGCCCCCCTGGACCGCATCGTCGACCTCGCCGAGGCGCACGACGCACTCGTGATGGTCGACGACTCCCACGCCGTCGGGTTCGTCGGTCCGACCGGGGCCGGCACGCCCGAACTGTTCGGCGTACAAGACCGTGTCGACATCGTGACGGGCACCCTGGGCAAGGCGATGGGCGGAGCCTCCGGCGGTTATACCGCCGCCCGGAGCGAGGTGGTCGACATGCTGCGGCAGCGTTCCCGGCCGTACCTGTTCTCGAACTCCCTGGCCCCCTCCATTGCGGCGGCCGGGATCGCCACCCTGGATCTGCTGGAGTCCTCTGGAGATCTGCTCGCGACCCTCCGGGACAACACGGCGCACTTCCGGGCGGAGATGACCGCTCGCGGGTTCGACATTCCCGAGTCGGACCATCCCATCGTGCCGGTGATGATCGGCGACGCCGTCGAGGCGGCGGCGATGGCCGACCGGCTACTGGCCGACGGGATCTACGTGCGCGCCTTCTCCTTCCCGGTGGTGCCGCGCGGTAAGGCCCGCATCCGTACCCAGATGTCCGCAGCCCACACCAAGGACGACCTGGACCGCGCCATCGCGGCCTTCGAGCGCGCCCGGACCTAGCTCAGGGGCGGTCGACGATCTGCTTACCGAGCGGCATGAGCGAGATGGGGATCAGCTTGAAGTTCGCGATGGCCATCGGGATGCCGATGATCGTGATGCACAAGGCGATGCCGGTGACGATGTGGGTGAGCGCGAGCCACCAGCCGGCCACGATCAGCCAGATGATGTTGCCGAGCAGGGCCAGCAGCCCTGAGGTCGGCCGCTCGATGACTTCCCGGCCGAAGGGCCAGGCCGCGTAGTTCGCCATCCGGAAGCTCGCGATGCCGAACGGGATCGTGACAATCAGGATGCAGCAGATCACCCCGGCCACCATGTAGGCGAGCCAGAGCCACACGCCGCTGAAGACGAACCAGATGATGTTGAGCAGAGTGCGCACGCTTCCATGGTCTTGGACGCGTGGGTCGGGGACAAGAGAGGGAGACCCTGATCTGGCCCTTGTAAGAGTCAGCCGGCGATGCGGAAGGTCTCGTACGCCGCGTGGTCGAAGAGCACGAAGCGCACCTCGCGTACGGAGGTGTTGGCGGCCCGCACCGCCTCGTGCGCGATGCGGGCGGCGTCGGCCATCGGCCAGCGGTAGATGCCGGTCGAGATCGCCGGGAACGCCACCATCTCGGCTCCCAGCTCATCGGCCACCGCGAGGGATGCGGTGTGGCACGAGGCCAGCAGGGGCGACTTGTCCTTCGTCTTCGCGTACGTCGGTCCGACGGTGTGGATCACCCAGCGGGCGGGCAGCAGCCCGGCCGTGGTGGCCACGGCCTGTCCCGCCGGCAGACCGTCGGGATAGGTGCTCTCCCGGATCTTGCGGCACTCGGCGAGGATCTCCCTGCCGCCCCGACGATGGATGGCCCCGTCGACCCCACCGCCACCCAGCAACGTGGAGTTGGCGGCGTTGACGATCGCGTCGACCTCCTGTTCGGTGATATCGCCCTGCACGTAGCTGATCTCGACCATGTCCGCAGCCTACGAGCGGTCTTGCGGTCTGGTCCCGGTTCGGCAGGAGGTCAGGGAACGACGTCGGTGCCCAGTACGACCTTCGCGGCCGCCGGTGATCCGGCGAGCCGAAGCCGCTCGTCGGTGAGCTGGATCCGGCCCCAGAGCAACAGCAGCAGGACCGCGGCCGGGCCCGACACCGTGGCGTCGGGCTGCGCGACCGGCGCCGTACCGTCACCGGCGAGCACCCATCGCCGCGAGGACTCGTCGGGCTGCAGTCCCAGGCTCGCGCTCAGCGGCGCGATCCTGCCCAGTCGAACCTGGCGGGAAAAGAACATCGTGACCACCTCGTCGATGCCGTCCTCGGCGAGCACCGGGTCGTACCCGACATCGAGACCGGCGGCGGCGCCCAGATCCCAGCGGTGGACTCCGACTTCGTGGGCCTGACGGCGGAACCAGAACGCCGCGGTACGAGGCGGCGGGCCGAAGGTCCACACGGGTGCGTCGACGGCGGTCACGGCGAACAGGTCGAGCAGGTCGGCGGCGGCCCCGCGGTACCAGCCGATGAGCGCTGCGTCGTCGGTGACCGGCGCGTCGGGTGGCGGGTCGGTGAGATCGCCGGTCGTCATCGCCTGAACCACCCAACGATGGATGTCGCCGAGGTGCGCAACCAGGTCGCGGACCACCCAGCCGGGACACGATGGCACAGCGGCGTCGAGGTCGGCCTCACCGAGCATCGCCACGAATCGGTCGACCTCGCTGATCAGGTGGGCCCGCGCCTCCGCTGGGGCGATCATCAGGCCAACATCTCGGCGTTCGCAGAATCCATGTCGCTGAGCCTGCCGGATAACGAAGCTCCTGGGGACCGGCAGGGACTACGATTCCCTAGCCGATATGCGGGCCGCGAGGCCGGCCGAGAAGTCGGAAAGGGGCCCGAAGGTGGACACGGAGCCGTCACGACGAGCAGGGCCACAGGCTGGTGCGTCAGCCTCGGTTGGGCGCAGTACGAGTGCCGTACGAGCCCGGGTCGTGATCGTCGACGATCATCCGTTCTTCCGCGACGGCTTGACCCGGGGCCTCAAGCAGAGCGGGTACCTCGACGTCGTCGGAGAGGCCGAGAGCGGTCGCGAAGGCCTGGAGATGATCCGCGAGAAGCAGCCCGACGTCGCCGTGTTGGACTACCAGATGCCCGACCTCGACGGGCTGGCCGTCGTGCAGGCGATCGTCCGCGAGGGCCTGCCGACGAGGGCGCTCCTGCTGTCGGCGTTGACCGACAGTGCGCTGGTCTACCGGGCGCTGGAGCTGGGCGCCAAGGGCTACCTCGCGAAGGAGTCCCGGCGGGCCGAGATCGTCGACGCCGTGCTGACGGTCGCCCGCGGCGGCACCGTGGTCCCGGCGGAACTTGCGGTCGGGTTGGCCGACCAGATCCGGCTTCGTGCGCAGACGCCCAGCGTGATCTTGAGCGAACGCGAGCAGCAGGTGCTGCAAGGATTCGCCCGGGGGCTGTCCATTCCCCAACTGGCCAAAGAGCTGTTTCTCGGCGCCAGCACCGTGAAGACCCACACCGCTCGGCTGTACGAGAAGCTCGGGGTTTCGGACCGGGCCGCGGCGGTCGCCGAGGGTATGCGCCTCGGCCTCCTCGAATGAGGCCGAGCTCCCTGGCCGAACTCGTCCGGCAGCCCGAACTCGGCGAGGTGATCGTCGAGCACGCCTACCGCGGGGCACGCGTCCAGCGCCTCCTGCGGCTGGTGCTCGTGGGGTACTTCGCCGCGGTGTTGATCTTCATCCCGCCGTCGGACGATCTCCGGTTGTGCTGGGTGATCGTCGGCGGCTACACGGTCTGGAGCATCGTCGTCGGAGTGCTGGTCCGGGTCGGCGGCCGACAGGTCTTGCGGTACGTCTGGCTCGGTGTCCTGGTGGACGTCGTCGCCATCGCGGCGCTGACCCTCCTCGCCGCCGAGGCCGATCCGTTCTCGTGGACCGCGTACCTGCTGATCAGCGGGTTCTTCATGTTGCCGGTGATCGCCGCGACGTCCCTCAGCCCGTGGGTGTGCGCCGGGGCCGTCGTCCCGGCCGTGGTGGTCTACCTCGTGGCCAGTCTCGTCATGCGTGAGGACAGCGAGCCGATCTGGTCACCGCTCCTCCGTACGGTCCTGCTCGCCGGGATCGGCGTCGGTTGTGTGCTGCTCTCCCGGCTGCAGCGCTCCCGCGTCATGACCATCGGCGGTCTGGTCAGCGATCGCAGCGAGCTGGTCGGCGAACTGTTGACGCTCGAACAACGTGAGCAGCGTGATCTTGCGGAGGCGTTGCACGACGGGGCGCTGCAGTACGTGCTCGCCGCCCGCCAAGATCTCGACGAGGTGCGCGATCCCGGTCGGGAAGCCGAGTACGAACGCATCGACTACGCCCTCGCCGAATCCTCCCGGTTGCTGCGCTCGACGATGGCTCAGTTGCACCCGGCCGTGCTCGATTCCGCCGGCCTGCCGGCCGCGCTGCGCGACCTGGCGACCACCACGTCGAGTCGGGGACACCTCACCGTCGATCTCGACGTGACCGGGTGGCCCGCCGCGGTGCGTACCTCCGCCGACACGCTCCTGCTCAGCACGGCCCGCGAGTTGTTGACCAACGTCGTGAAGCACGCCGAGGCTGACCGCGCCGAGGTTCGGTTGCGCTTGGACGGCGCCGTGGCACGTCTGTGGATCAGCGACAACGGAAAGGGGATGGCCGGCGTCGATCTGGAGCGCCGACTGGTCGATCGCCATCTGGGACTGGCCTCGCGCCGGATCCGGGTCGAAGCCGCGGGCGGACATCTCGGCTTCGCGGATGCCGAACCGCAGGGCACGGTCGTGAGTGTCGAGGTGCCGGCCGTCTCCGAGGTCGTACCGGCGAGCCGCTGAGCCGAACTTCTCCAGACATACAGCAGGGCGAGAGATCGCTCCCCAACGACCTCTCGCCCACGCTGCCGGCTGCGAAGTCGACCCCCGACGACTCCGAGCCTGTGCTCCCCCTGGCCGAGCTGCCCCCCGACTGCTCGGCCCCTTCCCCGTTCGGCGTGCTCCCCCCGGCAGCTCACCGTGTCGAGTCGACAGGCTCCCCCTAGTCCCCGTCGATCTCCTGTGCTGGGTGAGGAGCCGCCCCTGCGACTCCTCACCATCCCGATGGCGCTGTCCCCTTCAGCCATCCATCTGGTCTGTGGCGTCCCCCGCACCGACAACCTCAACTCTGCCGCTCCGGAAGGGATCCGGGGATCGGCCGATCGCCTGATCGCCGGGATGACACCGGTGTCCCCCGATCGGGGGACAGCCCGCTCCGCCGAGCGATCAGCTGTCCGGTCGATATCTCGTGTCCGCCGCGGCTGCGATCGTGGAGATGTCGCCGGCACAGGGCCGACACAGAACCTTCGAAAGATGTGAGCAAGCAATGAGCACCATGATCAACGAGCGTCACCAGGGCCACGAGACGACCGGAACGCTCATCACGAACACGCCCGAACGCACCGATGGCACCTCGACGCCCGCAGCGAAGTACGGCGCCGGTCTCGACCACGTGCGCTTCTGGATCGGCGCCGGCCTCGCCGCCGCGATCTCGGCCATGGCCGCACTGGTCGGCCTCCTGCTCATCCGCGGCGTGCTGGATGTCCCGGTTCTCGTCACCAGCAGCCACCCGCTGGAGATCACCGCGTACGCACTGCTCACCGCCGCGATCGTCATCGGAGCATCCGCGCTGTACAACCTGATGCTGCACGTGGCCCCGCACCCGACGACCTACTACGGCGCACTCACCGCGGTCGGCATCGCGCTGGCGGTCCTCCTGCCCTTCACCGTGCCGGTCGCGCTGGTCTCACAGGCCGCGCTCGCCGGACTCAACCTGGTCGTCGGTCTGCTGATCGCCTTCCTGGTTCCGCTGGCCGCCGTGCAGGCCCGCCGCTGAACGAAACCGCAACAACCACCCGCCATCGGGCGGCCTCCACGGAGGCCGCCCGATGGTTTCTTTGCGCCTCAACCGTCTCCGCGTGGACGGAACGACGCGGCCAGCTCGACGCGCGAGCGGAATCCGCGCTTGCGGTAGACGCTGCTCAGATGGTGCTCGACCGTCTTCGGGCTCAGGAACAGGGCAGCAGCAATCTCCTTGTTGGACAGGCCCGTCGCCGCGTGCAGGGCGACCCGGGTCTCCTGGGACGTGAGCGGCTCGGACGACTGCGGTCGCCGGGTACGCGGCTTGGCGCCCGTGGCGTTGAGTTCGTCGGCGCTACGTTGCACCCATTCCGTGAGGTCCATGTCCGCGAAGGCGTCGTGGGCGGTACGCAGCTGTTCCCGCGCCCTGACCCGCTGACCGCCGCGGCGCAGGCGGGCTCCGTACAGGAGGTGAGTGCGGGCCCTCTCGAACTCATCGGGAGCCTCGGCGTGGGCGGCGAGCGCGGCGTCGAACGCGTGCTCGGCGGTCTCGTCGTCGACAGCTGCCAGCCCCCGGCACCTCTCGGCCAGCGCCCGGAGGCGCGCGGGAGCGGCCCCAGGGGTGACAGCCGCGAATCGTTCGGCCAGGGCGATGGCCTCGTCACGACGTCCGAGCGTGACGTAGGCCTCGACGAGGTCGGGAGCGACGCCCAACGGCTCGCCCATGGATCCGACCCCGCCGTCGGCGGCGATACGGTGCTCGAGCAGCGAGACGACCGACGCCGGGTCGGCGCGACACAGGGCGCAGAACGCCGCCGTCAACGCCTGGTGGGCCGCGAAAGCGGTGGTCCCGGCCCGGTCCGTAAGGGACCTGGCCCGTCGAAGCGCGAGGGCGGCGTCGGAGTGTAGACCTCGGGCCGCCGACTGCCACGCGAGCATCTCCACGGCAACGGCGGCGTCCGTCGCGTACCCCAGCTGCTCCCCCAGCTCGGACGCCTCCCCGGCGTCGGCGAAGGCTCCGGCGTGGTCGCCGAGCCATGCGCGCGCGGCGGCGAACAGGGCCAGTGCCGGCACCAGCACTCCGAGTGCGCCCCGGTTCCTGGCTTGGCTCAGCAAGGATGAGCCCAGGGCCATGACCTCACGCGGGTCACCCAGGAATCCGGCGGCCAGAGCGAGGAAGAGGAGCGAGCGCGGGTCGTCACGCAGCCTGGTACCGGAGATCCCATCGATGACGTCGCTGGAGCAGCACCCGCCCGGCGGTGACGTCGCCACTGGTGGTGGCGGCGGCACCCCGCGTGAAGTCCGCGAGCATCCGCTGCTCAGGGTCGTTGTGGTCGGCGGATTCCTCGATCCTGGCGGCGCACTCGGCTACTCCCGCCATGTCGTTGAGCCGGAAACGTGCCATCCCGAGCTCGGTGAGGGCCCGAACGCGGTGCACACCGTCGAGCCGCTCGGCGGCGGAGGCGAGAAGCTCGACGGCCGCGGGCATGGAACCGGCGTACTGCTCGAGCATTCCGAGCGTGAACAGGGCCCGGCCGTGTCCGCGGGGTCGACCCGACCGATCCAGCACGCGAGCCACCAGTGCCCTCGTTCGCTCGGCGTCTCCTGCCAGGAAGGCGTCCTCCGCCGCGGTTGCGAGCCAGTCAGCGGTCAGCGCGGGTCATCCGCCAGCAGCGCAGCCTGCTCCATCGCGGCGGACGCGGCCGCGTACCCGTGCCGGCACGCGGCTCTCGTCCGCGGCACGCACGAGGTCGCCGCGAGTTGCGGATCCGGACCGGCGGCGGCTTCGGCGCGGTGCCAGGTCCCGGCCAGCGAGTGTGGATCGTCGGCGAGGACCTCGGCCAGAGCTCGATGCGCCGCGCGCTGTCTGGGCCGACGGTCGCCGTCGCCAGCACCGACGGTACGCAGGAGCGGGATGGCGGAAGCCGAGCTCCGCGCCGCGGCGCACCAGCACGCCGCGATCCTGAGCCTCGTCCAGCGCGGCGGCCACGTCCGCCCCGTCCCGGGCCAGCGCGACGGCCACCGTGGCCGACGTGCCGGAACGGTTGAGCGCGGACAGCAGCACGGCGCGCCGAGCCGGTGGCGACAAGATGCTGAGCTGCTGCTCGTACACCATCTCCAAGCGGTCGCCGACGGGCAGCGCGTCGGGAAGCGGCGCGGCACCCGCTCGCTGGGCCCGCGTGAGGCGGCGGGCGATCTCGAGAATCCCGAGCGGGTTGCCGCCGGTGTCCTCGACCAAACGCTGACGACTCCGTCCGCGACCCGATCCGGGACAAGGGCGACGGCGTCGGCGTCGGACAGTCCGGCCAGGGTCAGTACGGGCACCCCCGGTGCGAAATCCGGTTGGATCGAGCCGGTCCGCGCCGCCCAGACGAAGCACACCCGGTCGTCGCGGAGGCGACGGGCCGCGAACGCGAGGGCCGCCGCCGACTCCTGGTCGACCCACTGCAGGTCGTCGACGAGGACCAGCACCGGTGCGCGTTGGGAGAGTGCCGCGAGCATGGAGAGCACCGCCCCGGCCACCAGGAAGCGCTCGGCCGGAGCTGCCACTGCTCCCCATCCGAGAGCCGAGGACAGCGCGGTGGCCTGCGCACCAGGTATCTCGGCCAGTTCGTCCCGCACCGGCCCGAGGGCCTGGAGGAGTCCCGCGTGAGCCAGAACCGACTCCGACTCCGCGCCGCGCACCCACAGGCGGCGGAAGCCGGTGGCCATCCGTTCTGCGGCCTCGAGCAGGGTCGTCTTCCCGATGCCCGGCTCGCCCTCGACCACGAGCGCCGTCGTCGCACCTCCGCGGCTCATCTCGAGCAGACCACGGATGCGCGTGAGCTCATCGTGGCGACCGACGATCTCACTCGGGATGGGGGATTTGCCCCACGCGAAAGCGTGCGGGTCGGTGCGACCGTACTCGGGAGGAAAGTCGTCCGAGGGAGGTCCCGATGCGGACATCGGCCAAGATCTTACGCATGATCGGCAGGTCCCTGACCTGGCCGGCCACCGGGTACGCCGTGCCGTGGCGGCTGGGGCCGTGGTATCGGTACCACTACTTCCGCAGTGTGAATCGGTAGCCGCAGTCATGATCACGTTTGCGGGCATTTCGCACGTGGCGTTCACGGTCACCGATCTCGACGTGAGTCAGCGTTTCTACACCGAGGTGCTCGGCTTCGTGGTCGTGATGGACGTGGGCTACGGTCGCATCTGCATGCACCCCGGCACCGGGTTCACGCTAGGGCTGGTCCGGCACGAGGGAGCGCGCGGCGGATCCTTCACCGAACTGAATACCGGTTTGGACCACCTCGGCCTCGTCGCCTCCTCGCGGGAAGAGCTCGAGGCCTGGGAGCGCCGCTTCGACGAGCACGGTGTCACCTACACACCCATCCGGGACATGGAGATGGGCTATCACCTCAACTTCCGCGATCCGGACGGCATCGCCCTGGAACTCGACGCGCCGAACGACTTGGCGAAAGAGGTACGACAGGCGATGGCCGCGGGACCTACTCCGGCGGAGATCGCCGCCTTCGTCGCCGAGCACTTCGGACCCGAGTACGTTCCTGGCCGGTGAGGAAGTGCCGTTGCGACGGTGGCCGGTTCCCGAAGGCGCGTTCCTCCCTGCCGCGGTGCTGTCCGCCGTGTCGCTTCGCAGAAAGGTTTGACGCGCGCACACTGCAGTGCCTCAACGATTGCGAATTCGGCGCTGGACGTCCGTGGAGCGGCGAGGCTTGACACCGCAGCTGCGCCGTCGTGCTTGCCGGCCCGCGGCAAGGGCCGAGCTATCAGGAGCCGGCCGTGAAGTGGGTTGCTGTCGGCGCCTGCGGTCAAACCGCCCTTCGACGGCCCCGGCCAATGAGAAGCTGATCGGAGAACCTGGCAGTCGACTCGAACCCCCAGCCACCTTTTCTCTCTGTGATGGTTGGGATCTGGGCTTGGCCTAGAGGCCGCCGCCTAGATCATCGCCCCATGCGAGAGTGTCCGCCTGGGAACGCTCGTCTCCCGTGAATCCGGACCCGCAACGGTGGGCGTTTCGCGCCGGCTGATTCTCGCGGTTGCGGTCGTCGTCTCCAGTCCCGCGCTCGGCTGTATCCGTCAGCGGCTTGCCGCCGGACGGACCGTCGTCAGAGCCCTCGGTGAGCGCCGATCGCAGCCTCGCCGTCGGCAAGGCTCCGCCTCGGACCCCGAGGTGTCCGCCCTCGTGGAGTGACCTCATCCAACATCCGCCCCGCGTAGCGCGACGATCTCCTCGTGAATCACTGCGAGAACAGGCCGAGCTACACCAAGGGCGCGGCCATATGCGTGCGGCCCCGACTCACCAGCAGACGACGGATGATCGCGATCGGTTCGAGGGCCGCTCTCGGTGTCCGGATCGAGCGTCCGCCGGGAAGTAGTAGCCAGCTAATCGGTGGCAGGGGCAGGAGATCGGCCGGAGGCGATCCTGCATATCGGCCCACGGGGTCTTGCTGTGGAGCGGGTGAGGAGAATCAAATTCGCAGACCAACTTGGAAGACGTGTTCGCAGACCAACTTGGAAGACGTGCCGAGGCGGCACGACCAGGCGGAACGTGTCTCTCGGAACGGAAAGTCGCTGTCCACGAGTGACCTTCGCTTTCGCTGATCGAGCTGACTTTGGGTACGTTCTGGGCACGCGGGCGGATGGTCGATTCTGGATCCTTCGTCCCATCTGCGTTGGCGTTTAGAGCAGCCGGCCTTCGAGCGATATTCGATATGCATTCTCGCGGCCCATTGGCTGAACTTGGATTCATGACGGGCGGAAGAGTCGATGTAACTGGTTGTCCCCTCGGTGGAAACTTTCGAGGGTGGCACCGTGGGGAGGCGCTGGTGTAGCGTCGGGCCGGAGTTGATCACCGGAGGTGAGGGTCATGCGGCTGAACGCGTTTCTGCCGACGCGCGCGGACACGTCGCACCGGCGATCTACCTGGTTTGGTCTGCGGTTCCTGCTGCTGGCCGGCGTGGTGATCACGCTGTTGCTCGGCATCGCAGGGCCGGCGTCGGCCGTGCCCTCGCCGGAGCCGCGCGCGGCCGAGCGCGGTCCGAATACGGATCTCGTGATGAGCGGCACCGGCCCGGGGCAGGCAGTTCAGGGCTTCATCGCGAACCCCGGAAGCTCGTTCAACCCGGTTGCTGACGGCTATCCGGCCAGCAACCCGACGACCGGGTTCTCGCCATTGAACGAGGGATTCGCGGGGATCATCCACGGAACCCTCGTCGGCGGCGGCACATTGGACATGTACTGCATCGACATCCGTACCGCCACCTACGGCGGCATCGGTTATGAGGAAGGCTCCTGGGCAGAGTCAAACGTACCGAATGTCGGCTATGTCGCCCGAATCCTGAACAGGTATTTCCCGGAGGATCCCACCCGGCCGGCTGGCCTGACCAGCGACAATCAGCGCGCCGCAGCGGTCCAAGCCGCGATCTGGTTCTTCACCGACAAGTACGTGTTGAGCACCAGCGACCCTCTGCGCGGCACGGTGGAGGCGATCACGACTGCGGTCATTCAGGCGGGGCCGCTGCCGGAGCCACCGCCGCCGACGCTCAACATCAGCCCCTTCACTGACAGCGCCCCGGCGGGTCAGACCGCGGGACCGTTCATCGTCAACTCGGGGGTGGTGAGCCCGACGGTGACCGCTACCGGCGCCACGATGTACTCGGATCCGGCCGGCACCCTGCCCATTGCGAACGGCTCGACGGTCCCTAACGGCCAGCAGATCTGGCTCAAATCGGACACGTCGGGGCCGGCGACGCTCAGCGCGACCGCCACGGCGACGTATCCGACCGGCAATGTGTACCTATACGACCACAACACCGCGGGTGTGAACGACGCGCAGCGCCTGATCATCGCTGAGCAATCGACGTTGACGACCACCGTCAAGGCAGTGGCCACGTTCCGGGCGCCCGGCTCACTGGTCGTGAACAAGAACATCTCAGGTCCGGCGGCCGGCTCGCAGGGCGAGGTGCGGATCGCCGTGAACTGCGGCGCGGCCGCGCCCGACCTGCCCGACTTCGTCATTCCGGCCGGCACGGCCGCTGCACAACAGCGCGCATATCCCGGCATACCGGCCGGCAGCGTCTGCACGGTCACCGAGACCGTCGACGGGCACACAGCGACGGTGCTGGTCACCGTGACCGGTAACGGTCAGCAGGTCACCGTCCCGTCGGGTGGGTCGATAGTGGTCACCCTGTCCGACAACTACACCTTCGCGCCAGGGTCGCTGGTCGTGTCCAAGACCATCACCGGGGTCGCCGCCGGCGACCAGGGCGAGGTGAGCATCTCGGTGTCGTGTCCGGGGACGTCGTTCGACCCGTTCGTGATCCCGGCCGGTCAGGCGGCGGGAATCGTGACCCGCGACTTCGGGCCGATCCCCGCCGGCACCGAGTGCACCGTCACCGAGACGGCTAACGGCGACAACGCCACTGTCGACGTGATAGTCCAGGGCAACGGTCAGACGGTCACCATCCCGGCCGGAGACGTCGCCACAGCCGACTTGATCAACACGTACGACTTCGCGCCGGGTTCGCTGACGGTCACCAAGACCATCGCCGGACCGGCCGCCGGCAGCAGGGCGCCATCACCATCACGGTCACCTGTGACGGTGTGGTGCTGATCGCGCCGACGTTCACCATCGACGCCGGGACGCCCGCGGATGACTATCCGTACACCTGGGCAACATCCCCACAACGGCGACCTGCAACATCGTCGAAGCCCCGGACGGCAGCACGACCACGGTCGCCGTGGAGAAGGCGCGCAGCGGCCAGGAGGTGACCATCGACCCGGGTGAGGACGCGACAGCGGCTATCACCGACACGTACACATCTGTGCCCGGTCGGCTGGTGGTGAACAAGACGATCACCGGGCCGGCCGCCGGACAGCAGGGCCTGGTCAGAATCACCGTGGTCTGCGACGACGGCGTAACCCGGCCTGCCTTCGTCATCCGCGCCGGGATCGAGGCAGGCACCCAGAGCGAGACGTATTCCGACATTCCGGCGGGCACGTCGTGCACGGTCACCGAGACCGACAACGGCGGGTCGGCTGCAGTCGATGTCACCGTCGATGGGCAGCCCGCAGACCGTCACATCTCGGCGGCCGGCTCCTCCACGGTGAACATCACCGACACCTATGAGGTCGCGGACGGTTCCTGGACCGTGACCAAGACCATCGCCGGATCCCGGGCCGGCGACCAGGGAGCAGTCGAGATCGAGGTGCTCTGCGGCGGCACCTTGTTGGAGCCGTTCGTGATCCCGGCCGGGACAGCCGGCCGGAGAAGTGTTCCGCCGGTACACGGGCATCCCGGGCGGAACCAGGTGCATCGTCGTGGAGACGGTCGACGGACGCACCGACACCGTCAGCGTCACGGTGGAGAACCGGCTGGAGGTGGTGCGGGTGCGGCCGGGCCGCACCGGCACGGTCGAGATCACCGACACCTACGAAGATGCCCTGGGTGCGCTGGTCGTCCGCAAGACCATTCGGGGACCGGCCGCCTCGGAGCGGGGGCCGATCACCATCGCGGTGGACTGCGGCGACGACGTCGACACGCCCGACATCGTGATCCCGCCCGCCAACACCGCCGGCACCCAACAGTACGGGTTCTACACGGGGATCCCGGCCGGCACCGTGTGCACGGTCACCGAGACCGAGAACGGCGCCACCGCCACCGCCGTCGTGACCGTGACCGGTAGCCCACAGGAGGTCACCATCCCGGCTCGCCGAGTGGCCGTGGCGTCGCTGACCGACACCTACGACTACGCCCCCGGCTCACTGATCGTGCGCAAGACCATCGCCGGACCCAAGGCCGGCGAGCAGGGCGAGATCGTCATCCGCCCGGTCTGCGACGGCGTAGCGCTGGCACCGTTCACCATTCCGGCGAACAGCCCCGCCGGCACACTGACCCGCACCTACGACGACCTGCCCGCCGGCGCGAGCTGCACCGGAACCGAGACACCCAACGGCTCCACCGACACCGTCTTCGTGACCATCGCCGCCGGACCGCTGCCGGTGACCGTCCCACCGGGAGCCTCGGTGACCGCCAGCGTCACCGACACCTACCAGGACGCGGTCGTCTCCGTCACGGTGGAGAAGACGATCGCCGGCCCGGCGGCCGGCCAACAGGCACGCATCGTGATCAGGACCCGATGCGGAGATCAGACCCTCCCCGACTTCGTCATCCCCGCCGGCGAAGATGCAGGCACCCAGAGCCACACCTATCGAGGCCTCACCCCGGGCGAGTCATGCATCGTCCGCGAACTGGAAGACGGCGGCACCGACAGCATCACCGTCCGCGCCGACGGCGATGGGCAGGAACTGACCGTACCCGTGATCGGCACCCACACAGCCCACCTTCGGGACACCGTCACCGCAACTAAGCCGGACCAGCCGACCGAGCCGGACCAGCCGACCCAGCCGGACCAGCCGACCCAGCCGACCCAGCCGGACCAGCCGGAGCCCGAATCGGTTGGCGAGCTCCCCGAAACAGGCGCATCCGGTGATCTCGGCGCGCTGGTCAGCCTCGCCGCCGGACTGATCGCCGCCGGAACACTCCTGCTGCGTCTCGCCCGCCCCGCTCAACACAGGATCGGCCGCCACTCGCAACGGTGACAGCGCGGATGGCAG
Organism: uncultured Actinomycetota bacterium; assembly: GCA_963789345.1. GTDB lineage: Bacteria > Actinomycetota > Actinomycetes > Propionibacteriales > Propionibacteriaceae > Microlunatus. Next base: position 126,756 of record CAWBKR010000015.1, read on the forward strand.
TCTGAGCGGATAATGCTTCCTCGCAGCGTGCATCGTGTCGATCAGCGCATGGCCGCCCGGGTTGCTGTCAGCCGACCTTCAACAGGCTCAGGGGACCAACAAGCTGCGGCTGACCAGGAGTGATGCACGAGCTGGTGTGATGTGCACGAGCTGGCGGGGGGCTCGAACCCCCAACCCTGTTTACCAGGCCCAGGCGGAGGTCCGCTGCCGTCCGCTGACGGCTGACGAACATCGTTCGAAAGGGCTCAAGTCGAGGCGCGGTCGGCTGCGTTGCTGTCAGCGTTGCCGTCAACTGACCTCTGCCCTATCAGAGCGTCTCGCGGGCCTAGGTCACGGGCGCGAGCGGCTCAGAACTGCGTCCCTCAGGTAAGAAAGACCTCTGGCAGTCTTGCGTTCCTTGACACCGTTGGCCGCACAAGTGAGACTCGCTCGCCCCTTGCTTGCAAAGACGCTCTGTCGCCGGAACGGGGCCTCATTGACGCGGCGACGCGAACAGCTGGACGGCCCCGGACACCCTGATCTGCTCGGTGCAGCTGCAGTTTGCTCCTGCAGTTGATCACGATGACCGCTGACACGCTGGTCGGTGACTCCCGCCCGCTCCTGCTTGCCAACTGTGCGCGAACGGTCGTCGCGATCCGTGTTGAGCGTTGCTGAGCGCCAACGAACCATGCGGAGGAGTGCCGACAAGCGCACCTGGCTGTACTTCGGTCCTGTACCCGATTGCACCGTCTGCCCGCTGCTGCTTCTATCCGTCGCGAGGTGTCCGGGTCGCCGCCGAGGAGTGCGATGAGTTGATCATCCGTCGGACTAAACGGTATGGCGGCCGATCTTGAGAAAGATCACGACCGCCAGCTCCGCCGCGTCAGGCGCGCGGACCGAACCTTAGCTGCTTCTTGTGCAGGACCGGTTGATTTCGGGTCGTGGCGTCGACGGAATCGGTGAGACCATCGGGGATGTGAGCGTTCGCTGTCCATCGAAGACGTGCTCGGCTACGCCGGCCAGGGATGCGAGGACGACGAGATTAGTTGTTGAAGAGTCGCGGGTACTCCTTCCGCATTGGCGGTGTCGGAGAGATGTTTGCCGTCGATGATCGGTTCCTCGGGTGGAGAATCCGCTGCTTCAGACTCTTTTGCCAGCCGCGTTGCGGATGGGCCGGGTCGGCTTCCGCGACCCCGGACGAGCTTCGTGGGCAGGGAGGACGAGCTCGCGGCTGCTGGGAATCTTCTCGAGCACAACCGGCTGCTGACGTTGACTGGTGCCGGCGGCTCCGGCAAGACGCGGTTGTGCATCGAGCTGGCGAGCCGCACCCTGGACAGCTTTGCAAAGGGCGTTCACTTCGTGTCGCTCGCCGACATCAGGGATCCGTCGCTGGTGCCGGTCTCGATCGCCCAGTGCATCGGTCTGCAAGACGCACGGGTTGGAACTTTGCTGGAGCACCTGAGTAGCTATCTGAGAGATCGCAAGCTGATGCTGGTGCTGGATAACTTCGAACAGGTTCTCCCTGCGGCAGGCTTCGTCCAGCACCTGCTTGATGAAAGCATCCACCTCTGGATCCTGGTCACAAGCCGGTCGCCGCTCCATGTGTCGAGCGAGCAGGAGTACCCGGTCCCTCCATTGCGCGTGCCCGAACGAGGTCCCGCTTGGGCGGCGGCGCATTCGGTCGCGGCATATTCGTCAGCACAGCTGTTCGCCGCACGCGCCGCCGCCCGGCTGCCGGGCTTCACCATCAACGACCAGAACGCTGAGGCGATCGCGAGAATCGTCGAGCGACTCGACGGCCTGCCGCTGGCGATCGAGTTGGCGGCGGCGCGGGTCAAGCTACTTCCGTTAGAGACGATCCTCGCGCGGCTGGAGGACTCGCTGGCTCTGTTGGTCGGCGGCGCCATGGATGTGCCGGATCGGCAGCGAACTCTACGCGCGACGATTGCCTGGAGCTACGACCTGCTAAGCGAGGCAGCGGTGCGCCTGTTGGCGGCGAGCTCGGTGTTCAGGGGCGGAATCAGCCTTCCCAGCATCACGGCGGTCTGTGTGAGCGCGCTGGACCCGGGTGCACCGATTCTCGACGCGCTCCAGGAGCTGGTCGACCACAGTCTGCTCCGCCTGACGGCTGGGTCGGCGCCCGTGCCGCGCTACTCGATGCTGGAGACGGTACGCGAGTACGCCGCCGAGCGGCTGAGCACCCTGCCCGAGGCGGCAGCGGTCCACGAGGCGCATGCTGTGCAGTTCCATCGCCTTGCTGCGGATCTCGCACGTCCTCCATGCTGGCCTGCCAGGGATCGCCTCGACCTGCTCGAGCTCGAGCACGACAACTTCCGGGCTGCTCTCGACTGGTACTGGCTAGCGAGTCCGGCAGCGGGGTTGCGGCTCGCCAACCGGCTCACCGCGTTCTGGTCTGCGCGTGGCCACTTCTCGGAGGGCAGGCGGCGGCTGCGCGAGCTGCTGGATCTCGTCCCAGACGACAACCCCGATCGGGTCGAGGCCATGAATGGTGCCGCCTGGCTCGCCACCGACCAGGGCGACTTCGCCGAAGCCGATGCGCTGTTCGAGCGGAGTATCGCCCGCGCTCGCGCCGTACACGAAACGGTTGGTGAGGGGTGGGCGCTGTTCTACCGAGGCCGCAGCAGGTTGATGTCGGGTGACTTCGCCAGCGGCGACTCCGACATCTCCCAGGCCCTGGAGTTACAGACCGCTGGAGGCGACGAGGCCGGCGTCGCGGCAGCCCTCTGGTTCTCCGGTCTTCCACCTTTGTCCCGCGGCGAAGTCGAGTACGCCTGCGAGCAGTTCGAGCGCTGTACGCAGCTGTCGGAGAGACTCGATCTCCCAGCCGTCGGCGCGCGGGCCCTGCAGTTGATCGGTGTTTGCCGCCTTGAGATGGGCGACCTGCGAGGCGCCCGGTCGGCGCTCGCGAAGGGTGTGCCCGCGATCGTGGACCTGGGCGATCGCTTCGCGATCCCGGCCGGACTGAGTGCCCTGGCCGGGCTGGCAGCGAAAGGTGGTAGGCCCCGCGCTGCGCTCATGCTGGCCGGTGCCGCTGCGGAGTACGCAAGGGTGAACCGCACGTATCGACCCCAGGCGCTACGCGGCTTCCTCGACACCTGGTTGGCACCTGTTCGCACGACGGTGGGTGCCGGGGCAGCGAAGCTCCTCGAGGAGGGCGGCCGGCTGCCGCTCGGCGAGGCCGTCGCGCTCGGGCTCGACGATCGGAGCGAGGACCGCGGGCGAGTCGGGGCGGCATCGGGCCTGACGCCTCGGGAGTCGGAGGTCGCGGCGCTGGTGGCCCGCGGCTTGACCAACCGCGAGATCGCCGGTCAGCTTTATGTGTCGGTCCGCACGGCCGAGGTGCACGTTGACCACATCCTCACCAAGCTGGGCTTCCGGTCCCGCACGCAGTTGGCCGCGTGGGCTCATGAGGAAGGCCTTCTGGCACGGAATACGTAGCTCCCTACGTAGTTCTTCTGACGACTCGGCCGGCTCAAAGGGCCACCGTTGCTGCCATGAACACATCGCAGACATCGAGTGCGGAATGCCAGGTGCTGGTCGTCGGCGCGGGTCCGACCGGCTTGGTCCTCGCGGCGCAGCTGCTCGCCCGCGGCGTCCGGACGCGGGTCATCGACAAGGCGGCAGGACCAGGTTCACTGAGCCGGGCTGTCAGCATCCACGCACGCGTCTTGGAACTCCTGGACACCATGGGGCTGGCGGAGACGTTCATCGCGCACGGCCACCAGGTGCGTCGGTTCCGGATGTACGCCGGCCGGCGCAACCTGCTCAACCTCGACATGGGCCGCAACGGTTCGCGCTACGGGTTCATCCTCCACCTTCCCCAGAACGAGACCGAACGGCTCTTCCGGGTGCGCGTCGCGGAGCTCGGCGGCACGATCGAGCAGGGCGTCGAGCTGGTGCGCCTCTCCCAGCGCGGCGAGGCCGTCGACGCCAGGCTCCGCGACGCCGCGGGCCACGAGACCGAGGTCAGTGCCGACTACGCGGTCGGCTGTGACGGGGCTCACAGCCGGGTGCGTCACGAGCTCGGTCTGGGGTTCGAGGGGCAGCCCTACCCCCATGACTGGCTGCTGGCCGATGTCGACCTCGACGGGATCGACCGCAATGACCAGACGCGGGCCTTCTTCCGTCCGAACGGACTGCCGCTGGTCTGCCTCCCGATGGGTGGGCACCGGTGGCGGCTGGTGATGCCCAATGCCGGCGACCGGGCGGGGCGAGCCCCGTCCTTCGACGAGATTCAAGACGTCGTCGCGCAACGGGCACCATGGCCCCTCCGGGTTTCTGACCCGGGATGGCTCGCGTGCTTCCGCTGCCAGCTGAGGTCGACCACGACGTACCGCCGCGGACGTGTGCTGTTGGCCGGCGATGCGGCGCACGTTCACTCGCCGGCGGGCGGCCAGGGCATGAACACAGGGATGATGGACGCCTACAACCTTGCCTGGAAGCTTGCCCTGGTGGCCGATCGAGCACCCGAGGGACTGCTCGACAGCTACGGCCAGGAACGCGCCCGGGTCGCTTCGGACGTGCTCGGGTTCACCGACAAGATCATGCGCCTCTCGACGATGCGGCATCCGGTGAAGCGAGCCGTGCGGGACACGCTACTCCCGGCCGCCACCAGCCTGCCGCTCGTTCAGAAGCGCGCCGCGCGCCAGCTGTCGCAGGTCTCGGTCCGTTACGTCTCGAGCCCGCTCATCCAACCCGACGGTGTCGGGCCCGGGCCCAAGCCTGGCGAACGCGTCCCGGACGTCGAGCTGCGCACGAATGCCGGCACCACCCGGCTGTACCGCGCGCTCAGTGAGGGTCGTCACCTCCTGCTGGTGTCGGGCGCTGAGACCAGGGCTGCGCTCGGGAAGGCCGGCATCGACGCCTTCGCCCGACTGGTCGATGTCGCCGACGGAGACCTGCTCGCGATAGGTGGTTCGTCCGGAGCCTTCGTACTGGTCAGACCAGACGGCGTTCTGGCTGCCCGAGGAGGCCGACGCGACACCGGTAGAGCCATCGATTACCTGCGGCATGTCTGTGGTGGAGCGGCGTGGGAACTGGGCGAAAGTGTGGGCGCTCGGCCGCGAGCTGCGCTGACTCACAGTTGAGTTATGCCAAACTTGTGCAGGCTCTCAATTGACATGTGCGGGAGCCCGTCTTCTGGAAGACGGTGCGCCACAGGGAAGCTGAGGGTTGTCTGCCCTCGCCGCGCCAGAGCGTGACCAGGCCAGCATTGTCACGGCGAAGCCGCGGAAGCAAAGAATTATTCCCACGTGAGCTGAGGTAAGACGACATCGCGGCGTGGTCAACCTGGCAACCCGCTGACCCGATGCAACACGAGATCGTCGAATCCTTCGCGGTCGGGGTGAAGCACCACCGATCGAAACAGGAGCCGTGATCAGCATACAATGAGAGGAAGCCAAGGCCAGTAGCGGAGATCAAGCCAGCCTGACGGAATCCTGACCGGCACGGCTTCCGCCTGGCGAAGGTCCGGAACGGCCGGTTTCTGATCATCGACCGAACCACCGGCACCTTGATGGTTTCCGGGCTCGACCTGCCGGGTGTCGAGCACTGGCTGCGCTGGCCGTGAGGTACAGCTACCCGTGCGACGTCTGCGGAGTGAATCCACCAGATCGGCGTGCGCACCCGATCGAGATCCGCGACCCGTCCGGCTTCGGCTCGATCGTCGTATGCCGGCGCTGCGCCGATCGCAGCGACGTCGTCGAACTCGCGCAGCGACGGCGCGAATTCCTGGAGCGTCAACCTCGCTAGCCAGGGCTTACAGGGTGACTCGCTCAACCAGCTCGCGAGCGTCTTTGATCAACAGGAACAGGTGCAGATCGTCAGTCGGTGACGGCTCGAATTCCCACCTGCTGCGCCGCTTCGGGCACTGGCGAGATGTCTTGGCCCGCGCCGGCCTGGGCGAGCGGTATGGCGGCCGGACGGTGTCGCCGAAGCTCAAGCGGCACGCGGCGCGCACCATGTCGGACGACGAGATCATCGCCGAGCTGCAGCGCGTCGCCGCTGTGCTTAACACGACGACACTCACCCGGGCCGAGGTGGTGCGACACTCGCGCACGCTCGGCGCCAGGGTGTTCCTGAGCCGGTTCGGGTCTTTCCATGCGGCGCTGGCTGCGGGTGCGCTTGAGCATTCGCCGCTGGCGAACCGGTGGACCGACCAGGAGTACATCGACAACCTTCGGGTGGTGTGGGAACACCTAGGCCGTCGCCCGATTCGGTGGGACGTGAGTCGGCCGCCGTCGAGGATCACCGGAGAGGCTTACCGCAACAGGTTCGGGTCGTGGGAGAACGCGCTAGCCGCTGCGGAGCGCGGGCCCTGACGACCCAACGGGCGCGGCAGACGAACTCACGCGCGCCAGTCGTGTCATAAGTCGACCCGCTTGGGGTCAGAGGTTGCTGTGGGGCCGGCTGGCCGGGAACCGACGCTCAAGGTGCGCTCAACGGGACCGGCTTGCGAACAGCGGCTGGTCGGAAATGGGCGTCTCACATGCAACGCTGGTGTCGGCGGCGGTGGCTAGCGTCGGACCCATGGCAACCTTGCTGCCCGAGCTGCTGGTGACCGACCCGGCCGCGCTGCGGGCGTGGCTCGAAGAGCACCACGCGACGGCGCCCGGTGTGCGGCTGGTGCTGACCAAGAAGGGCGGCTCGGACACCACGATCACGTGGGCGAGCGCTGTGGAGGAGCTGCTCTGCTTCGGCTGGATCGACGGCCAGGCCGGTAAGCGCGACGAGGATAGCTACACCGTGCGCATCACCCCGCGCCGGCCCAAGGGCAGCTGGTCCCAGCGCAACGTCGCGCTCGTGGCGACGCTCGAAGGGCGGGGCCGGATGACCGACGCCGGGCGCGCCGCGGTCGAGGCCGCGCGCGCCGACGGGCGGTGGAGCGTCGCGTACGCCGGTCCGGCGACCCGCCAGGCGCCCGACGATCTGGCTGCGGCGATCGCGGCCGAGCCGGAGGCGCAGGCGATGTTCGACGTGCTCACCAGCGCCAACCGGTTCGCGCTGATCCATCGCGTCGAGAGCATGAAGCGAGCTGAGAGCCGCGCCCGCAAGATCACCGAGATGGTGGAGATGCTGACGCGCGGCGAGACGCTCTACCCGCAGAAGGCGTGTCACCCTCGGACGGGCAAGGCCCGGGCGCCGACGCGGGCGGCAGGGGCTCCCATGACCTAGTGGGCGTACCGGACTGGGCGGAGCGCGACGCACGCCGCGAAGCAGATGTCTCGACGCTTCGCGATGGAGGGGTCTTGAATTGTGCAGATCGCTTCGGCCATGAACCCAAGCTCGCCGAGTTCGGCATCGCAGCCGATCACGTGGTGTCTACCAGTCCGACGTGCGTGACGGCGACGACCGCCTATTCACCTACGGACAGCGACCGATGGAGGACCCCTTACTGATGCGCCGCGAGGGTGTTGCATGGAGACGTGGAGACGAGCCCAAGTCCCGTCCTTCGGATGGTCGACGCTGTGACCGTGCCCGTTCCAGACCTGGATCAGGGATTGGCGTTCTACCGAGACCGCCTCGGTCACGACCTGATCTGGCGCAATGACGAAGTCGGCCAGGCCGGGCTCCGGCTACCGAATGGCGAAACCGAGATCGTGCTGAGCCGTAATCTGCCGTACGCGCCGAACTGGCTGGTTACCTCGATTCCTGATGCTGTGGCCGACATCGTGGCTGCGGGTGGCACAGTCGTGATGGAGCCGCATGGCATCGCGATCGGTCGCTTGGCGATCGTCGCCGACCCATTCGGCAACTCTTTGATCTTGCTCGATCTGTCGAACGGGCGCTACGTCGTCGATGACACCGGTCGTGTCACGGGCGTCGAGGCGATGCAAACCGATGACCAGTAGCGGTCGGTCCTGCGGGACGAGGCTCCTGTGCCGCAAGACATCCCTAGGCTTTAAATGTCAAGCGGCGAGCTGCGTCGGGACGCTCCAGGCGATGGCTTCGTCATAGGTGGTGCGGTGTTTCAGGCAGCCGTGGAGGATGCCGACGAGGCGGTTGCTGAGGGCTCGGAGTGCTTTGTGGTGGCTGGTTCCGGCGTCGCGGTGCCGGTCGTAGTAGGCGCGGGCTCCAGGTGAATTGCTCAGCGAGCAGAGAGCCTGTTGATGCAGGGCGTCGGCAAGGCGCTTGTTGCGCACGTAGCGGGCGGCGACCACGGTCTTCTTCCCGGAGGCCCTGGTGATGGGGGCGGTGCCGGCGTAGTTCTTGCGGGCCCGGGCGTCGGCGTAGCGGTGGGGGTCGTCTCCGAACTCGGCAAGCACCCGCGGCGCAAGGGTCGGCCCGAGCCCGGGCTGGCTCAGGTAGATCTCAGCGTCGGGGTGCCGGCCAAAACCCGCGGCGACCTGCTCCTGCAGTGCCTGGGTCTGCTCGACCATGGTGGTGATCACGGCGACCAGCGCGGACACGCTGGCGGCGTAGGCGGTGACCAACCCGGCCCTGGCCGGAAGCTGCTCGGCCCGCAACCCTGCCACGATCTCCGCGGCCCGGGCCGCCACATAGCGGCGCCGGCCGCCGCGGCGCAGCGCCTTCTCGACCCGAGCCTGGGTCAACCCAGCTCCCTGCGCCGGGGTCGGTGCGACGGCCAGCACGGTCAGCGCATCCTGGTCGGCTAGGTCGTCGAAGGTGGCCAGCGCGGCGGGGTAGAACTCCCGCAGCGTGGAGCGCAGCTGGTTGACCGTCCGCTGCCGGGCCCAGATCATCGTCTGGTGTGCGCGGGCGGCGATCTTGACCGCCTCGCCGACATCGGAGTCACCGGCCGCAGGCCGGTGATGCGCCCGGTCCAGCCGGACGATCTCGGCCAGCACGTGTGCATCTTTCGGGTCGGACTTGCCGCCGCTGGTGCTGTGCCGTTCCCGATAACGAGCCACCTGCCGCGGATTGATCGGATACACCGTGTAACCGGCGGCGATCAAAGCCTGCGGCCACGGCCCTCGATCGGTCTCGATCCCAACCAGCACCCGGTCGGGCTCCTCGTCCTCGCCGAGGTGGCCAGCGACCAGGCCGTGCAGCTCGGCCAGCCCATCGACTCCCTCCACCAACCGGCGCCGGACCAGTACCCGACCCTCGGAGTCTTGGATCTCAATGTCGTGATGGGCCTCAGCCCAATCGTTCCCGATGAACAGCACCGCCACTTCCTCTCCCTCGACGACCACCACCTGCGTGAACCGTGAGGAGAACGAAGGCGCGCTAATGGATCAGTGCTCGAGGCACGCCATCCCACCAGCCCTTAAGCTCCTCACCAACCAGCGGGGGCACGGTCTTACGGAAGACCTTCACAAGGTCAGCGGACCGCAGTGCTCACCCGCTGGCGGTTCGAAGCACCAGACTGCCGCAAGCAACCCGGTACATCCCCATTAGCGGACCGCCGGACGGGCTTGGCCCGGCCGCCACGGCTGGGCTGACTCGACCACCTTCGGCCCAGCATTGTCCTGTATCCCTACGGACTCGATCTCGCAGCGGCCGCACCCGTCCGTCCAGTCCGAGTTCGCCGAGGAGGACGGTGCGCGCCAACTCGACCTCTTCGAAGACCTCGGCGGCCGAAAGCACGGCGACGATCGCGAGGTCGAAGTGACGGCTACGCCATACTTAGAGTTCCCGTGCCCCCCGACTCTGGTAGAGAGTCGGAGGATCGGTTTCGGTGCCCGCCGGATCGCCTCGCACCGCTGCTGACCCTTTTGGTGGGGGCAAATCATGCATAGCATCCGCGCATGATCGAATACTTCCGGACGCCCGCAAGATCCCGTCGACCTGACTTGCCCCCCGACGCGACCATTGTTCCTTCGTCGAGCCGCACGGTGTGGTTGTCTGGGGTGCAGTCCTGGTCCTGGGACGAGAACGAGGTGATTCTGGGTGGAGGTGACGCCGGGGAACAGGTGCGGGTGACGATGCGGAACATCGAAGCCATCCTGGCTGAGCTCGGCGGCTCGCTCGCCGACATCGTCAAGGCGGTGATCTACGTCATCACTGACGACGACGAGGCAAACTTCGGGAGCGCCTGGGCAGGCTATGTCGAGGTAATGGGCGATCGGCAACCGGCAGCGACGCTGCTTGGAGTCACCATGCTGGGCCACGAGCCCGGGCAGGAGCCGCTGGTCGAGATCGAGGTGACTGCGGCGCTGACCTAAGCGGCCAGCGTAAGGCGGCCGCGCCCCGAGCGAGGTCGTAGGCGCTGCCCGCCTTCGGCAGGGTGGCCGGGGACAGGTCGATGGTCAGCAGCGAGGACGGCCAGCTCTGCCCGGAGTTGGCCACCGCGGCCTTGCAGCGGTCCCGCGCCTCGTAGAGCGAGCGTCCGGCAGCCCGACCAGAACGGTCCGCGGCAGCCACCGCCGATGTGCGCCTCCACCTCGACTTCGCCGAAATCGGCGAGCGAAGCATCGGATTCGGGTTCTCCTGCGCTGGTCTCGGGGCGCCGGTACGTGACCCGCTGGTGGATGTCGGCTATCGACGGTTGAGCGCGGGTCGAGCGCGGATCAAGGACGCGGATGAGAGCCAACACGAGATCGCTGCGGCCCGCACGTGGTTCTCCCACGACGAGCACCTGACCCGAGGGTCGTAGGTCAAGCTCGGCCCAGCCGCGGAAGTTCCTTGCATGCAGCCTCGTTATGCGCATTACGATCTCCTCAACGAGCCTCCTTCGGCGCGCCCAGACCATGCTCTCCCGCGCGCGCGAGCAGATGCGCGAGCACCACCGCGTAGACCGTTACAGCATCTGCTTGGTCGCACCCGTTGTTGGGTTGACCCGTCAGTCGGCGAGCGGGAGAGAAGGCCGCCAGCGGCCATGCGCGCGTCTCAGCCAAGTGCCGAAGACTCTGCAGCCGATCGACAGAATCGGTTGTCGGACGGCATCCCGTGTCGCGGGGCCGTGGCACATCCTGGCAGTACCCGGCTGAACATGTGAGCTGCGGGTAGGTGCGCGATCGCTTGGGAAGAGGTCAACCGGGTCGTCCCGAGTCGGCGATACTCCGGTCGGTGCGCCGACCCCTGGTCGCCTTCTGCCGCCATCCCGATAGCCAGTCGGTCTGCGGCCGTGGCGAGCGTCGTTCGGGTGCCGACGGGCGGGCTTCACCGCGGGGCATACGCGCTTCCCACATGTCGCTGCACCAGTGGAGGTCCGTTCCAGGCGGTCGTCTCGTGCAGGACTGGCTGCCCGCGGAACGGCTACGCCCCGTTCGCGCAAACCCGGACAGTGTGTTGTTGTACTGCGGCTTCTTCGAGTTGCTCCGGCCGCCAGCCGGCGAGGGCTGAACGCCCGCACACGACCCCTGACCGGAGCGGGTTCAACCGAAAGACTCTCGGTGCTCAGCCGAGATCGATCGCTCGGTCTTGATGGTTGACTTGTTACCGTTCGCTGGAGTAGCGGGTGAGCAGCCCGGATGTAGGGAGACGAGCCGTGACGTGCACCGTCCGTGGTGCGTGCGAGTCCGGTTACGGTCGGCTGGCCGACCTGCTGGCGGAGCGGTTGGAGGCGGGACGCGAGGTCGGCGCCAGTATCGGTGTGTACCGAGATGGTCAGCCGGTGGTCGAGATCTGGGGCGGACACACCGACCGGAACCGGCGGCGGCCCTGGACAGGCAATACGGTGACGCCGCTGGCGTCAACCACCAAGGCGCTGGCGACGGCGGCCGTCTTGCTGCTGGTCGACCGTGGGTACCTTGACCTCGACCGGCCGATCGCGGACTACTGGCCAGCGTTCGCTACGGCCGGAAAAGGGGAGATTACGACCGCTCTAGTGCTGGCTCACCGCTCTGGTGTCCCCGCTCTGGACACCGCGATCAGCAATGACGACGCTGCCGAGCTCGACCCGATCCTACGGGCCATCGAAGCTCAGCGGCCAGCATGGCCACCCGGATCCAGGCACGGCTACCATGCAATGACGTACGGCTTCATCCTCAGCGGCATCGTCCGCGTGATCACCGGCCGAACGATCGGGCAGTACTTTGCTGACGAGATCGCGCGCCCCTGGCATCTGGATCTGCATCTGGGGCTAGCAGCGGACGAGCACGATCGAGTGGCGCCCATGATCGGACCCACCGGACGCGATGTTGTCCGAGCCCTCCTGACTCCGATGTGGCTGCCGTACTCTGTCCAGCTGTTGTGCAAGAAGTCCCTGACATACCGCGCAACCTTCGGTGGGTCTGCCGCTGGTTTCAACGACACCGCCGAGCTCACCCGCTACGAGGTGGAAGACCCTTCAGCCGGCGGCGTCGGAACAGGCCCGGCGCTGGCTCGCCTGTTCGCCGCCCTTGGCGGCCCGGTCGGCGGCACCCGACTGGTCAGCGCGGACCTGATGAACAGGGCTCGGATCTCGCACGCTTCCGGACGCGATCAGGTTCTGCGGATGCGGACCGACTGGGGACTCGGCTTCGCCCTCCCGGGCGGACCGATGGTTCCAGCTTTCGGAGTCCCGGGCGTGTTCGGCCACACCGGCGCCAGCGGATCTATCGGCTTCGCCGATCCCGACCACCAACTCGCCTTCGGCTACACCCCGAACTACTGGGAGACTCTCCGGCCGCGGCCGCACCACTTTCCGCTTCACCGCCTACGTCGAAGCGGCCTACGCAGCCGCTGGCATTCGACGCTGGCCTGTCCAGGAAACCTCATGATCTTTTGGCAGAGGGCAACTACTACTCAATGTCTTCACAAGCCGTCCCGCGTACGGCCGCGCGCGGAGTCCGGCCGACTGCCCGATGAACCAGGCTCGAGGAGCCCTCAACGGGATCCTTGACCGACACGGGTAGTGCTCCGTGGATCTGTAGGAATTCGCCGATCTTGTCGTTGACTATGTGCCTCTCCCTCGGACGATGACAAGATCGCTTGCCGCGGCGGTTCTGCTATTTGTCTAATTCCTCAGGCTCGAGGCGAAATTCGTGCCACCCGCCGGCCGTCAATCCGGCCGCTCGTCCCAGCGAAGGTTGTGGGGTGCGTCGACGTCGGTGTTCGATATCCGGAGCCGTCCATCGGGTGTCTCTACAGCTGGGCCAGCACCTCGTAGAGGTCTGGGATCGATGATTCGGCTCCCATCTCGGCGTTGCCTGTGCGGCGCTCCTGCTCCAGTCGGGCGCCGGCGAGGCGGCCGTGCTCTTCGGTGTCCCACAGGGTCACGCCCAGCAGTTTGCCGTGCTCGCGATTGAGCAGGGTGAGGCAGCCTTGGAAACCGGGCTGGGCGTGCAAGACAGGAACGACGCGCTGGTGGAATCCGTCCATTCCCGCTTTCTCCAGCTGGTTAGACGGCCCCTGGAACTCGACCACGTGAGCGATCACGATGGATCTCCTTTTTCTCGGTGATGAAGTCGATGATGGGGCGAGCCTGTCAGGTCGCCCTTGCAGAGTTGTTGCAGTCTGGTTGCTCGGACCTCCGCTGGCGCAGGTCAGGATTACCCTCAATGGCATGCCGCTCGGGGTTCGGGTGCTGGGTCCACTGGAGGTGGTCTGCGATGGCCAGCCGGTGGTGGTTCCGGGAGCCAAGGAGCGCGCGTTGCTGGTCAGGCTTGCGCTGCAGGCAGGCCGCGTCGTTTCGACGGACCGGCTGATCGAGACCTTGTGGGACGGTGACCCGCCTGCGTCGGCCGAGGCGTCGCTGCGGGTGTTGGTGTCCCGGCTTCGCAGGGCGCTGGCGGCGGCTGGAGCGGACCATGCGATCGGGACCTGCTCGCCGGGCTATCTGCTGGTCGCCGATGAGGTCGATGTTGCCCAGTTCGCGGCGTTGTCGGCGCAGGGTCGACGCGACCTGGCCCAGGTCCGGCCCGGGGTGGCTTCGACGAGGCTGGCCGAAGCGTTGGCGTTGTGGCGGGGTGAGCGGCTGGCCGAGGTTGGCACCGCGTACCTCGGGGCCGAGAGTGACCGGCTCGAGGAGGTCCGTGTGAGCGTTCTGCAGGACCGGATCGGGGCGGATTTGGCCTGTGGACGCCACGCTGACGTGCTCGACGAGTTGACGACGCTGTGTCGAAGTCACCCACTCCGGGAGGGGTTGTGGGCACAGTGGATCACTGCGTTGTATCGCTGCGACCGCCAGGCCGACGCGCTGGAGGTTTATCAGAACCTTCGTCGGACGCTGGCCGAGGAGTTGGGGATCGACCCGAGTGTCGCGCTGCGGCGGCTGGAAGCTGCGGTGCTGGCCCAGGACTCGATGTTGGATCCACCGGAGGTGGCTCCGTGGACTGCCGTCCGGCCCCTGCCGCCCCGGCTCGATCTGGTGGAGCGTGTTCCCTTCGCGGGGAGGGAAGACGAGCTGCGAGCGCTGAATGCCGCCTGGGCCGCTGCCAGCGCTGGGATGTCGGGCACGGTGATGGTGTCGGGGGAGCCGGGGATAGGCAAGAGCCGATTGCTTCGGGAGACGGCTCGACTGGTCGTTGACCGGGGAGGGATCGTGTTGCATGGGCGCTGCGACTCCGACCTGGTGATCCCGTACCAGCCGTTCAGGGAATGCCTGTCGCGCGCCGTCGCGGAGGCACCTGGGCATGTTCTTGGGGACGTCGAGGCACTGCAGTTGGCCGAACTGTCACGTTTGTTGCCTGGCCTGGCCAACCGGGGGCCGGGGCTGCCGCCGGCCAACACGGCCAGTCCTGATGTCGAGCGGTACCTCCTGTTTGGCGGGGTGGCGTCGCTGCTGCGTGCCCTCGCCGGTACCGCACCGGTGCTGATGGTTCTTGACGATCTCCAATGGGCTGATCGGCCCACTCTGCAGTTGCTGCTGCATCTGACGGAACTCGACCTCGGCCGGATCCTGCTCGTGGGTGCCCACCGCGACAGCGAGCGATCTGACGGGCCGCTGATGGAGGCGTTGGGTGCGTTGCACCGCCACGCGCGGATCACGAGGATCGTGCTGTCCGGTTTGACACGAAGACAGGGGGCCGGGCTGATGGCAGCGGTCGCCGGGCTTCAGCCGGATGACACAGCCGGCGAACTGGCCGACCTGCTGCACCAGGAGACCGGAGGTAACCCGTTCTACCTGTCCGAGATGCTGCGGCATCTTCTTGAGACCAACGTGATCACGCCGTTGCCGAACGGGCGGTGCAGCGTGACCAAGGCGGTCACGTCGGCAGGCCTACCTGACAGCATCCGGGAGGTGCTGAGGGCCCGGCTGGCTCGACTGGGAGCTGAGGCGACCCGGATGCTCGAGTATGCGGCGGTGATCGGTCAGGAGTTCGATCTCGAGCTCGTGGCTGGTGCCACCGCAGTCGACGAGGACCGGACGCTCGACTTGCTCGAGGCGGCGGGACGCAGTGGGTTGATCCATGAAGCTGCCCAGCCGGTGGGCCGGTTCCGCTTTTCGCACGCACTGGTGCAGCACACCCTGTATGGCGGCATCGGCCCGGCCCGCCGTACCCGTGTTCACGCGCGGGTCGCCGCGGCGATGGAGGCGCTGGGGCGAAGTGAACCGGGCGAGCTTGCCTACCATTACCTGGCCGGCGTCACATCCGGGACAACCGGGAAGGCGATCGATTATGCCCGCGCGGCCGCGGCGCAGGCGTTGGCCATGTCGGCCCCCGGTGAGGCCGCCCGCTGGTACTCCGCGGCTCTCAACGCGCTTCCCCCGCCACGGGACGATCTCGCACATGTCCGCGCTCAGCTTGATCTTGGCATCGCCCAACGCCAAGCAGGAGACGCCGCCTACCGCGGCACCTTGCTGGCCGCCGCCGGCTCAGCGCAACGCCAGGGTGCCGACGACCTGCTCATCGCGGCGGCGCTGGCCAGCTCGCGCGGCGGCTTCAGCAGTCTCGGCCAGGTCGACGTCGAGAAGGTCGGAGTCTTGGAGGCCGCGCTCACGGTTAAGGCGCCCGAGGCAGCGGACCGGGCCCGGCTGCTCGCCACCCTCGCCGGGGAGCTTACCTGGCATCCTGACCACCGCCGGCGAATCCGTTTGACCGAGGAAGCGGTTGACGTGGCCCGCCGTAGCAGTGATCAATCGGCCGTGTTCTACGCCATCGTTCATCCTGGCGCGGCCAGCTGGGTGCCGGAAACGTCCGAGCGGCGGGTCCGCCTTTTTCGTGAGGCGTTCGATCTGGCGGGCCGGGCGAACGACCCGATCGGCCGAATCGAAGCGCTCAACCTACTGGCCCCCATGCTGCTGGAACGGGCAGAAGCGGATCGGCTCGACGACGCACTTGATAGGGCCGCGGAGGTCGCCGCCGAGATTCGCGAGCCGTATCTGCGGTCGATGACCTCCTTCACGCGCTCATGCATGGTCATCGCTCGCGGTAATCTCGACCTAGCCGAGGGCCAGCTAGTGGACGCTCTGAAGCTTGGCCTCGACGGCGGGCAGCTGGATGCCCAACACGGCTACGACGAAGTGCTCGGCATCATCCGCTGGCACCAGGGCCGACTGTCTGAGGTCCTGCCCAAACTCCGCGAAACACACGCCCTGCTTCCCGCAATTTCGACCCGCCGGGCTGGGCTCGCGTTCGCAGAAGCGGTGAGCGGTGACCGCGAGCAGGCGAAAGCCATGCTGCGCGACGCCGCCGAACGCAACTTCGACATGCTCTACGGAGCACCTTGGCTGGGCTGCATGTGCCAATGGGCCGCCGTCGCAGCCGAGGTCGGCGACACTGCCGCCGCCGCCAGTCTCTACACGAAGCTGAGCCCCTGGAAGCACCTGTTCGGCACCGGCGGGCCGATGCCCGTCCACGGCGTCAGCCACTCCCTGGCCCGCCTCGCCGCGCTGCTGAGAAACACCAGCACCGCTGAACAGCACTTCGCCAACGCCTGGCACATCCACCACACGATGCGCGCACCCTTCTACATCGCCGAGACCGCGCTCCACTGGGGGCGTCTGCTGAACGACCGGAAGCCAGAGCAAGCCTTGCCGCTGCTTACTGAAGCCCTCGACCTGGCGCGCCGGCACGGATTCGGCCGCGTCGAGCATCTCGCCCGAAAGGCCCTCCCGGGGAACGCCCAGCGGGACAGCCGAGACACCCCTCAAGGATCAGCGTCCTGAGAGTAGCCGCTCCGACCTTGGCCACGGCTCACAGATGCGCTGCAAGACGTCCCTCAAACGTTGCAGAATCCGGCTGAATCGTCCCGGCCAGCGAGCTGCTGCTCGATCGTCAGTAGCCGACCCGCTTGCGAGCTCGTGCTCTCACCGACGAGGTGTCCGATGAACCACGCGCAAGGTGCCCTAAGCTAAGTGGGACCGCTCGGGGCCGGGCACGGGATCGGGGATTTCCCAGCCAGCTGCGACTCGACCGGCGTACCTGACGACACGTCTTCGGAGCGCTCTAGTGTTGCTTGATGACGGAGAGCTGGCTGTCTGACGCCCGCACGTCATACGACACCGACGCCGTCGGTTATGCCCAAAAGGTGCGTGGCCTGCTGGAGGGGAATCCCTACCTCCGGGCAAGCCTCGTCTTGTTCGCCGAGTTGGTGCGCGACGCCGGTGGCGGGCTCGTTGCCGACGTCGGTTGCGGTCCGGGCTACGTCACCCGACACCTCCACGACCTCGGTGTGGACGCAATCGGCATCGACCTATCTCCCGAGATGGTTGCCATCGCGAGACGCGACTACCCCGACCTCCGGTTCGAGGTGGGGACGATGACAGACCTCGACCTGGCCGACGACTCAATCACTGGTTTGCTCGCGTTCTGGTCCGTGATCCACGCGCCTGATCACGCTGTGCCCGGGGTCTTCGCGCAGTTCTGCCGCGTCATGCGGCCGGGAGGTCCGCTGCTCGTTGGCTTTCATGTCGGTGACGAGACACGCCATACCAGTGAGGGCTACTCGGGTCGCTCGATCTACGTCGACAGCCACCGGCGTCAGCCAGATCAGGTTGCCCGTTGGCTGCGGGAGGCAGGGTTTGTCATCGAGGCCGAACTGGTGATGCGACCGGACGAGGCGGTTCCGGGGGCGATCATCGTCGCGAGAAGTCACGTGTAAACCCCGCGTGGCCGACGCCCGAGTCGGCGACGCGGCAAGGCTCGCAGTCGTCGGTGCCTCGCAGAGGATCCCGCGCCCAAATCAACCCGTCTCTGTCGCCGCCGACAAAAGAGAGTCCCCTGTGGTGGTGGGGTTTGGGCTCCTGCGGCGGGGCTGCGTGAAGTAGGCGGCCATCGGCGAGATCTTCGGTGTGAAACGACCAAGTCACGCACTGAAGGAGATCACCGATGGCCTTGTCCCAGTCTGCTCTGTCGGAGTTGCTCGAAGCGTTCCCCACGGCGACGGTGTTGACATGATCCGGGAGTCGGTGCGCACCGTGCTCTAAGAGCTCGTCGAGTTCGAGGCGGCGGGTGTGATCGGCGCTGACCGCTATGAGCGGACCGAGGACCGTGTCACCTAACGCAACGGCACCCGCCCCCCGATTGCTGTCGACGAAGGCCGGCGACGTCGAGTTGCGGATCCCGAAGCTCCGCAAGGGCTCATTCTTCCCCAGCATCCTCGAGCCCCGCCGGCGGATCGACCAAGCCCTGTACGCGGTCGTAATGGAGGCCTACATCCACGGCGTCTCGACCCGCAGCGTCGATGACCTCGTCGTCGCGCTCGGCGCCGACAGCGGGATCTCCAAGTCCGAGGTCTCCCGGATCTGTGAGCAGCTCGACGAGTCGTGGGCGCTTTCCGGACCCGGCCGCTGGACCACACCCCGTTTCCGTACGTCTACCTGGATGCGACGTACCTGCACGTGCGCAACAAACCCGGTCAGGGTGGGCAGGTCGTGTCGATGGCCGTAGTGGTGGCGACCGGGATCGCCGCCGACGGCTCGCGGGAGGTCCTGGGACTCGACGTCGGTGACAGCGAGGACGAGACGTTTTGGCGCGGTTTCCTGCTCAGCCTCAAACAGCGGGGCCTGGCCGGGGTGCAGCTGGTCATCTCCGATCAGCACGCCGGGCTGGTGGCGGCGCTGACGCGGTCCTTCCAGGGCTCCGGCCACCAACGCTGCCGGGTCCACTTCGCCCGCAACCTAGGCAAACATCGTTTCCGCGATGACCTGCGCCCATCCCATCGGCTGCCGTCGGAGGCCGGCGAACACTCGGCTGATCATCGCCGCCCGCGTGGCAAAGGCCGTCAGTGGGGTGACCAGCATCGTCTTGGATTCGCGCCGAGGCTTCCTGAGCAGTCCGGTCGGGCCGGTGTCCTACCTGCAGCTGGACGGTGAGGGGCCCGAGCACCGGCGGACGGCGTCCCGGGGCTCCTGCTGATCGCGACGATGCTGGACTTCCCAACCGAGTTCTCGTCGGGGACGGGGCGTTGCTCTAGCCGGAGGCGGACCGTGTGCTCGCACCGGTGTGCTCGCGCAGGAAGCGCAGCGTGGCGGCCAACACCTCCTGGGCTTCCGGCCGGTACAGGTCGAGCTGGAACTCGTGATCGACTCCCGGGTACCACAGCGCCTCGTGCGGCACCCCGAGCTTGGCCAGCCGCGCGGCGAAAGCATGCGCCTGCGGGCTGAGCGCGTCCTTCTCGCCGGCGGTCAGCAAGGTGGCCGGATAGGCCGCGGTCACGTGCGTGACCACGGAGGCCTGCCGCACCTGCGGCGCACCGAAGTCCTTGGTGCCCAGATAGGCCCAGCCCACCGTCTGCGCGTACCACCCTCGCCATCCCCGGTGCCGCAGCGATGTCGCCGGGTCGTAGGGACCGCAGTGCAGCACGGTGCCGACGAGCTGGCTGGGGTCGATCGCGGGCTCGATGCCGACGTCGGCGGCGTACGCCTGGTCGCTCACGATCGCCGCGTACTGGGCGGCGATCTGGGCACCGGCCGATGATCCGGCCAGCACGACCCGGTCCGGCTCGAGTCCGTAGTTGGTCGCGTGTTTCGCCAACCAGGTCAAGGCCAGGCCGGTCTGGCGGACTGGCTCGGGGTAGTTCGACTCCGGAGCGAGACCGTAGTTGATCGCCACGCAGGCGTAGCCCTCGACCGCCAGCAGGCGCAGGTAGAAGCCGATCTCGGACTTGTCACCGCCCACCCAAGCCCCACTATGGGCCCACACGACAACGGGCAGCGCCTGCTGACCGCCAACCGGCCGGTAGAGATCCAACCGCTCGATCGGCGCCGAACCGTAGGACAGGTCGAGGTTCTCCTCGACACCGGCCACCGGATCGTGAGCGGGCGCCAACCTGGAGATGACCTGGCCCACCGCAGTGATCAGCTGCACCCCCGGGTGCGGGCCCCGGGCCCAGGTCAGCGCTCGAACTGCCGCCGCCTGGGCGGCCGGCCAGCCGTCTGGGCGCCACTCAGCAGTCACACGCGCCACCGTACGTGGCCCGGCATCTCCGACCTACGGATGAATCACCTCCACGCACCGCCGAGGCCGTCACTATCACTCAGCCCGACTCGACCTCGGTCATGCGAGCATGATCGTCGCCACATGCGGTCCCGCTTCCGGGCATGTCCGGACAGTACGCAACCGCCCGATGAACCAGTGCCCCCAACAGGGCCGGGCCAACGGGCGGTGCCGAGCCGGACCACGGGGAAGGGGTCGAGGACGGCGACGGCGTCGGGCAAATCGTCGCGGATCGCGTTCGCATATCCCGGAACGGGTCCAGCGCAGCCTGCTCGAGCTTCCCGGCGAACTGTTGGCCTTGGGCTCGCCGCCAGCACTTCTAGGCGGTGCCGGAGCGGCCGACGACCGCGTCAAGCAACCGGGCATGTAAGCATCCGTCCTGGTCACGGGGCAGATCGACGATGATCATCACAGCTCGGTCGACACCGATCCGGCTGCTGTAGGTCATGGTCCGGACCCGGTCCTTGATCGAGGCGATCGCCTTGGCCGAGGGCCGGGTATAGACGAACCGCTTGTGGCTGCCGCGTTTCCGCATCCGTCGGATGTGGAAGCCGAGGAAGTCGAAGCCGTCGTCGATGTGGACCACTCGGGTCTTCTCCGGTGACAGCCGCAGCCCCATCGGGGCCAGGACGGCCGCGACCTCGTCACGCAGCGCCTGGGCGTGCTCCTGCTCGCCGGTCACGAGGACGACGAAGTCGTCGGCGTAGCGGATGAGTCGGTAGTTCGCCAGGCCGTGGCGGCGGCGTTTCTGTCGTTGCTGCTCGATGGCCATCGTCGTCTGCCACTGCTGGGTGAAGTGATCATCCAGCACGGACAAGGCGATGTTGGCCAGCAGCGGGGAGAGGATCCCGCCCTGCGGGGTGCCGGTGATGCTGCCTTCCCGCGATCCGGTGGCCGTGAGGACCCCGGCCTTGAGGAAGGACTTCACCAACGCCAGAACACGCTTGTCTTCGATCCGTGTGCCGGAGACGGTCCATCAACGCGGTGTGATCGATGTTGTCGAAACACGCCTCGATGTCGGCCTCCAGCACCCACTGGTACGACTGCGTCGTGAAGTGGTGGATCTCAGCGATCGCGTCCTGCGCGCGCCGGTTCGGCCTGAACCCGTAGGAGACCGGCGGGAAGTCGGCCTCGAAGATCGGTTCCAGGACCAGTTTCAGCGCGGCCTGCACGACCCGGTCGGTGACGGTCGGGATGCCCAACGCCCGCAGTTTCCCGCTGGCCTTGGGGATCATCACCTGCCGCACCGGCGCCGGTGTGAACGTCCGGGACCGCAGCTGGTCCCGGATCTCGCGCAGGAACGCCTCCACCCCGTACCGGGACACGATCCAGGCCACGGTGGCCCGGTCGACCCCGGCGGTGCGCGCCCCCTGGTTGCCCGCGACGCGTTCCCACGCCATGGCCAACACCGTCGGATCGCACACCAGGTTGTACAGATCATCAAACCGGCGGCCGCGGTCAGCGCCCGCCCAGCAGTGCAGCTTGTTCTGAATCCTCCGTACCGCCACGAACGCCTGACCGTCGCTCGGCCAGGCGGCGGCGCCGGTATTCACCGGCGCGTCTTCGGACCTGACAGTCACTTGCCTGCTCCTTTCGCTGTCGCCCTTCCCCATGTGGTCGGCTCTCCCGACCTCGGAGTACTACGGCGACTCCGCCCCATCGACACCCTTCGGCCGGCAACGCGCCTATCCCCGCAGGGGAACGGTGTGTCGATGGTTCCCACGTTCACTGTTGTTCGGTCGACGGGCGAGGCGCCCGGCTTTGCCCCTGCGGTCTCGTCGTGGCTACGCCGCAGACCTTCACCACGACCTGCCAGGCCCGACACATTCACCGTCCCGACAGTTCCCCGCCCCGGGCCGCCGCCTGGCTGACGGCTCCCGGCACGGTTACGCACCGCACTCCAGCCCAGATCCACCGGGTTCGAGCGGGTCGACGATCAAGAGGCTTTACGACACCGGTTCCTCACGTGCACCTTCCCGTCTCGCTCACCAGGCCCGGCCCGTCCGGTAGTGCCGGACCGCCCTGACTTTGTCGCGGCTGCTCCCACCCGTCCCCGGCGTTCCCCGAGGGCAGGCTGCCGCCAGCTTCACCCCGCTGCTGCGACAGCGAAGCGATCAAGGTCTCTCACCTCCATCCGAAACAACGCGCCCGGCGCACGATGTGTTCGTCGACACCGAGGGTGGTGACGTTGTCGGACCCGTCAGGCTCGCTGAGACGTGCCGTGGCCTCGACCTCAGTCCGTTCCAGCGGGTGTGCCAATCGTCCCCAAGAGGCCGGGCCAACGCGACGGTGGTTTCGTCGTGGGTCAACGCGTCGGTCGCCCACCGGACCGACCGCACCGTCAGCACGGCCCCGCGGCGCGGGAGGTCGTGGGTTTCGGAGACCGTCGTCGTCGCACAGCCGGGTTCTCGACACCGCCAGATCCGCTTGGACATCGCATCAACGTCACCCAACCGGAGCACGGCGCGTCATGCACCACGTGGATCCGGCGGCCGTGTCCACCGGCGAGCACCGCGCACGATGGGCAGCGATGCTCAAGTTGATCGGTTTCGATGTCAGACCAGACCCACAACGCAGCGCTACAGATCACTTAGCGCCGGAGGCGGCCCAGCGCCGGCACAGTCGTCACCTCGACACTTCCTGGTGCGCCCTTGAGGCGATAGCGTTACATGATCGGTTCAGTATTGTCGACCTCTAGAAGGGCCGAGATGTCAGAAGAGGAATCCAAGGCTGCTTCCCGACGGGCCCTTGAAGCCTTTAACGCTCAGGACTTCGACGCCTTACGGGAGGGGTGCAATGAAGATGTGGCGGAGTTATTGAAGGGGTGGATCGAAGCCCTCCCATTCGACGACCACCACATCGAGATCGAAGAGATGATCGCCGAGGGCCCTGTGGTTGTGACGACGGTCACCACCACCGGGGTGCATGCGCGTGAGTTCGAGGGTCTGCCGCCCACCGGGAAGTCATTCACAAACCACGGGGCCATCCTTTGTCGGGTCGAGGCGGGCAGGGTGGCCGAGGTGAAGCCCTTCTTCGATGACCTCAACATGGTCAGACAATTCGGAGCGACTATCACGCCTCACTGACTGAAGCCGGACGTTAGAAACGGCGATACCAGCAAGCCTGTCAATCCAGAGACCGTCGCCGCTAGTCGCACCGCGGTCGAGCCGACTTGATGGCGCAGACACTCGCTCGTGCTCGTCGAGCTCTGTTTCGTAAGCCGTCCGTCCACCCGGACCCAGCGCAACCTCAGTATGTCGACATTCGCGGCCGACGTGATCGGGCCCGACATCGGTGTTGGGGGACCATCATGTGGGCCGCCCGTAGACTTCACCGGGACTCTTTGGATCTACCCCAGCGCCACCGTGGTGCCGCCGGCTCACGGACACGGCTGGGCCACGATCGGCGGGGACCCGGACTGGATCGGAAGCAGCAGGAGAGTGACCTCAATGATGTCGGCCGAGCGTTCTGGTCGGACGGCGTTACGGGCCGCCTGGCTCTTCGATGGGATCCGGCCCACGTTGATGGCCGATCCGGTAGTGGTCCTGGAGGGGGCGAGCATTGTCTCGGTGGCCTTTGGGGCTGCCGCGGCCGACGCAGCCGCCGATGTAAACGTGGTTGTTGATCTTGGCGACGCCACGCTGCTGCCCGGGCTGGTCGACACCCATGTTCACCTTGTGTTCGACGCGAGCCCAGACCCGGTCGGGCGCTTGGCCGGGCGCAGTGAAGCCGAGGTGGTGGCCTCTATGAGGGAGGCCGGGCGGACGGCCTTGACTGGTGGGGTGACCACGGTTCGTGATCTGGGTGATCGTGGCTATTTGTCGCTGGCTCTCCGCGGTGAGGAAGGAATGCCCACGCTGGTGGCTGCCGGACCGCCGATCACAACCCCGGCCGGTCACTGTCACTTTCTCGGCGGCGCAGCCGCGGCGGGCGTTATCGGGGTCCGCGCGGCGGTCCGCCAGCATGCCGAGCACGGTGTGGACGTCATCAAGATCATGGCCACCGGTGGACAGATGACGCCGGGAAGTCACCAGCACCTGGCACAGTTCACGGCGGGGGAAGTGGAGGCGGCTGTTGACGAGGCGCACCTCTGCGGTCTGCCCATCACGGCACACGCCCACGCCACCGCCGGCATCAGGAACGCTGTGGCCGCTGGCGTCGACGGCCTTGAGCACGCCAGCTTCTGGTCCGAGGACGGTGTCGACGACCCCGGCGACATGATCGAGCTGATTGCGAAGAAGCGGATCGTCGTCGGGGCGACAGTCGGCTTCGTTCCCGTCCCGGGACTGATGCCGCCCCCCGAGATCTTGAAGCGGATGCCCTCCATCATCGCGAACACCCGCCGTATGCGGCAGGAGTGCGGGTGGTGGCCGGCACCGACGCCGGCATCGCTCCGATCAAGCCCCACGACGCTCTCCGTTACGCCATCCCCCAGCTCATCGACATGGGTATGGCACCAGCCGATGTGTTGATCACCATCACCTCGGTGGCTGCGGGAGTCTGTGGGCTCTCCGCCAGCAAGGGGCGCATTGCTCCTGGCTACGACGCCGACATCCTCGCCGTCGGTGGTGACCCGTTCACCGAGCCCGAGGCCATCCATCAGATTCGAGCCGTCTACAGCGGCGGCCGGCGCGTGGTTGGCTGATGCTGCTCGCTCCTCCGTTGAGGCGCACCAACTCTTTTAGGTTGCAGGACCGCCTTCGCCGGACTCTCACCGCCGGTTCCGTCGGTCCAAGACGCCGAACGGGCTGAGCGATCTT
>CAWBKR010000016.1:0-88627 GCA_963789345.1 uncultured Actinomycetota bacterium
AGGTCGGCGGTGTCGGCCTCGGTCGTGACGGAGTGCGACACGTCACGCCGACTCGGCCAGCAACTCGTCGGCGCCGGGTTCGGCGGCGACGTGCTGCTCGGCCCAGTCGGCCTCGGGCACCTCGTCGGGAAAGGGCTCGGATGGGGTCGCAGTCATGTCGGTCTCCTCCGGATCTCTCGTCGGTCCACGTTGCCGGAGATCTGGTCCCGCAGCGTCGGAATATTCGGTTGCGGCGTGCTGGTTGTGCTTTCTATCCTGAATCAAGCTCCGGCACGCGGCCGAATGCGACCAGCCAGAGGAGGTGATCCTAGATGATCTTGAACCCAGCCACCGGTACGGGTGGAGGCGTGGCCCCGATCACCATGGACGCCGCGACCTCTGAGCTGATGATCTGATCTGATCCTCACCTCTCACCACCTTGCACCTGGCTGACGGCCGGTGTGCCGTCGCCTGCGCCGAGCCCCGACAGCGGGCCAGCCGCGGGCGCTCCATCGGACGCGCCCCACGAAGGCGTGTTCCGCCGACGAATGAGCAGAACAGACAGGAAGATCGACATGTACGCATCGCAGAATCACGTCTACGGCCACTACGCCGTGAACGACCAGCGTGAGGCGAGCCGCCAGGCCGCCGAGCGCTACGCGCAGGTCTCGGCGGTCGCCGAAGGCCGGCGCTCTCGGGTCAGTGCGAAGCGCGAAGCCCGCGGGCAGCGTCGAGACGCCACCGTCCCCGCCGTCGCGTGAGGTGATGCGCGACGAGCCGCCGCGCCCGCGTGGCCGGCGCCTCCCACCGACATCCCCGGTGACCTCTCAGGTCCCGGGGATGTCGCTCGTTCGGCGCAACCGTCAGTCGTACGCGAGACCATGATCCGATGACGGAGAACAATGCGAGCAACAGCGATGGCGGCCGGCCCGAGAGCCCGGACATCGCCCTGGGCATCACCTTCGTGCCGAGTCTCCCGCCCGAACGGCTGCGGGGCCTGGCGACCGCAGCCGAGGAAAGCGGCCTGGACGAACTGTGGGTGTGGGAGGACTGCTTCAAGGAGAGCGGGATCGCCTCGGCCACCGCGGCGCTCGCCTGGACGTCGCGGATCCGGGTCGGCATCGGGCTGCTGCCGGTGCCGCTGCGCAACGTGGCGCTGACGGCGATGGAACTCGCCACTATGGAGCGCATGTTTCCGGGCCGTCTCATCGCCGGCATCGGACACGGCGTGCAGCCCTGGATGGGTCAGGTCGGTGCCCGGCCACGCTCCCCGCTGACCCTGCTGCGCGAGTACGCCGACGCGTTGCGCTCACTGCTCGACGGTGAGCGGCTCACGGTGTCCGGCGACTACGTACGGCTCGACGACGTGGCCCTCGACTGGCCTCCGGATCCGCCGCCCCCGCTCCTCCTCGGCGGCGAGGGTCCCAAGTCGGTCGCGCTCACGGCCGAGCTCGGTGACGGCACCATCTTGTCCGCGGCGCGGAGCGACGACGAGATCCGCGCCGTCGTTGCCTCGGTCAGCGAGATCAAGGGCGGTGCGCCGCACCCGATCGTGGCCAGCCAGATCGTCGTCACCGGTCCGGACGCCGACGAGAGGTTGGCGGGCGAGCTATCCGCCTGGGGCAAATCCGGCGGACAGGGAGTGGGGGCGGCCGGCGACGCAGCCACGATCGCCGCCTCGATCCGCCACCTCGCCGACCTCGGCTGCACGAGCGTGGCAATCCAACCGACCCAGGACGAGCCCGACCTCGACGGCCTGATCCGTTTCCTGGGTGAGGAGGTCCGGCCCCAGCTGACCTTCGCTAGGTAGCGGCCCGCAGACCTCAGTAGGAGCTACGGATCCGCGACCGTCTCCGCGGCGTTGGGATGGGGCCACACCCACCGCCGAGGAGCGAGATGACCACGTGCGCCGCCGAGCCGAACACCGAGAGCACAGTCGAGAACACCGTCCAGAACACCGTCCAGAACACCGTCCAGAACACCGTCCAGCGCGAAATCTCTGCGACCGGAGCAGCCGGGTCGTCGGTCCGCGGGATCGACCACGTCGGACTCACCGTTCCGGATCTGGACGCGGCAACCGCCTTCTTCCGCGAGGCCATCGGCGCGAGTGTGCTCTACGACGCTCTACCGAAGACCGCTGCACCGCGTTCAGGCCCCGAACTGGAGGCTCGCCTCGGCGTCCCCGTCGGAACCGTTCAGATCGCCATCCGACTGCTCAGTCTGCCCGACGGTCCGAGCCTGGAACTCTTCGAGTACTACGGTGCCGATCAGCAGAATGCGGTCGGACCGAGTGACTACGGATGGCAGCACGTGGCCTTCTACGTCGACGACATGGAGGCCGTGGCCGCCGCCATCGTCAGGGCCGGGGGAACCACGTTGGGCACCCCACGCGCGCTGCCGAATCTCGAGTCCGGCCCGCGAAATCGCTTCCTCTACTGCCGCACGCCCTGGGGGAGCACGCTCGAGTTGATCAGCTACCCGGATCCCCAGCCGTACGAGCAGCACACGGGCACCCGGCGTTGGCGGCCCGGGCAGCCGTGGCTCTGGGAGGAACTCACCCGCTGAGAGCGATGCCGCGACCAGCAAAGTGCGGCATTCTTCGCACCGTGACGGACATGGATGCAACCACGGAAGCGCGCGACGTCGCGCCGGGAGCGGTCGAGGCGGTCGACCCGCGGGGTGCGCCGGCCGGCCGCGCGCGGCGAATCGTGGCGGTCGTCCTGGTGGTCTGCGTCGGGTTGCTGTCGCTGTTGTCCGTGGTCGCCGGCTACGTCCGCGGTGAATTGCTCGACACGGACTCCTACGTCGAGATCGTGGCACCGCTGGCCAGGAATCCGGCCGTGCAGGCCGAGGTGGTCGACGCGGTCACGAACAAGGTGGTGGACAGTGTCAGCTTCGACGATCTCGCGGCCACTGCGCTCGAGTTGCTGCGCGCCCGAGACGGCCGGCTGGCCCAGCTGCTGAACAGTGACCGCCGGTTGGCCGACGCGCTCAACTCCGCCCTGTCCGGGCTGGGCCCCTTGTTGCAGAACCAGGTCGCCGAGGCCACCCGACGGGCGACCGAGCGGGTGGTGGAAAGCCCACGTTTCGCCGAGCTGTGGACTGAGGCCAACCGGGTCGCGCACCGCGCCACCCTGGCCGCGCTGCGCGACGAGGGCTCGGCCCTGCGGACCGACGACGGCGCGGTCCGCATCGACGTCGGCGTGATCGTGGAGGAGGTCAAGCAGCGCCTGATCCAGAGCGGATTCGCCCTGGCCCAACGGATCCCGACGGTCGACAGCGAGATCGTGCTGATCGAAAGCGCCGAACTGGCTCAGGCGCAGCAAGCCCTGCTGATCTTCGACCGGATCGCTCCCTGGGTGCCCTGGGTAACCCTGGCGCTGGCGGTCGCAGCCGTGCTGGTCGCCCCGGTGCGACGTCGGGGACTGCTGTGGGTCGGGGCTGCGGTCGCGGCGGCGATGATCATCCTGGCGTTGACGCTGATCGCTGCGCGGCACCGGCTGCTCACACGGGTCGCGACGACGAGCGTCGAGCCGGCGGCCGCGTCCGCCATCGCCGATGCGGCGCTCGATCCGTTGTGGTCGCGCATCTGGATCGTCCTGATCATCGCCGTGCTGATCACCGTGGGCGCCGTTCTGGCCGGGCCGGCCGGGCGCTCATTACGCAACCGGATCAAGGCGGTCGGGAAAAAGGATCGCTCAGCGGGGCAGTGAAGATTCCCGTCCAGCCCTCCTTGAGATAGGCAACGTTCGACGTCGCTCGGGTTCGTAGGCGAAGCTCGATCTGCAGATAGAGCAACGCCGAGCGAGAGCGCCGAGCCGATCGCTGGATCGCGCCAGGAGTGCTCGGCGCCAGCCGATCTCGGCGCGCGTGATCGCGTCCGCCTCCGCGCGCGTCGACGTCGCCGCGGATCTCGATGTCCGGCACGTGCTCGCTGATCAGCTCGGCCAGCGGGACATCGGCGAGCATGTCGTCGGCCACGATGTTCATCGGCGCGAATCCGTACGACTGTCGGGCCGCGGCCTCGACGGCCAACCGGCACGCGCGGGCCGCGTCTCGGAGGTCGACGTACCCCCAGAGCCCCCGCACCAGCGCGACGTGAGGTCGGCCGTACCTCGCCGCTGCTCCTCCACCGCTTGTCAGTTGCTCGTCGCGCTCGGTGATCCAGTGAAAGCGCAGCGCGGCCACGCTCATCTGGTAGCGGCGGGTGAACATCTCCGCCGTGCGCTCGTCCACCTCCTTGGACAAGCCGTACGGGTCGGCGTTGTCGAGCGGATGATCTTCGTCCACCGGCACGTAGCGGGGATGGCTGGGAAACGGCGAGAAGGCGGTGCCGTACACGGAGCCGCTGGAGGCGATCACCGCCCGGGTGATCTTGGCGTCGGCCGCGGCCTGCAGGGCGGCGAAGGTCGCGATCACGTTGTTGCCGAACACGACCTGATGCGGATGTCCGTACGGCGCCGGGATGGCGGCCAGGTGGATCAGGGCCGAGCATCCGTCGATCGCCTCGGCGAGACGGTCGACGTCCCGCCCGTCCCAGCCGCAGGTGGTCAGGCCCGCCGCGGGCGGGACCTCGATCCGATCGACGGCCACGACGGTGTAGCCGGCGGCGAGCAGATCGGCGACGACCGCCCGTCCCAACCGGCCGGCGGAGCCGGTGACCACGATCCGGTCGGGCACCCTCAGCGACGCCGGCGGCCGGTGCCGAAGATGCTGCGGACGATCTCGCGGCCGGCCGTTCGGGTGAACTCGCGGAAGACGCTGGAGCTCAGCACGCCCTCGACGACGCCGGGTTCGGGCTTGGGCTGGCGGGCCCGGCTCGCCGGAGCACGCGATCGCTCGGCGGCGCGCGCCGCGGCCGCCTTCGGCCTCGGCGGCCTCGCGGGCCTGACGCTCGGCCTCGGCCGCCTGGCGTTCGGCCTCGGCTGCCTGAGCACCCTGCTCGAGCGCCCGCGCCAGGCGTTCCCGGGCCGATTCGCGGTCGATCGGCGGGCCGTACTTCGCCATCATCGGCGACGCGCCGACCCCGGGCCGCAGGATCTCCTCCGGGGTCGGCGCCATCAGCGACTGGGGCGCGCGCATCCGGGTCCAGGCCACCGGCGTCGGCGCGCCGTCCGGATCCATCACGGTCACGATCGCCTCACCGATGCCCAGCGAGGTCAGCGTCTCGGCCAGGTCGTAGTGCGACTTCGGGAAGGTGGCCACGGTCTGCTTGAGCGCCTTGGCGTCGTTCGGGCGTGTGCGCCCGCAGCTGGTGCTGGACCCGCGAGCCGAGCTGCGCCAGCACGTCGTCGGGCACGTCCTTCGGGGTCTGGGTGACGAAGAAGATGCCGACTCCCTTCGAGCGGATCAGCCGTACGGTCTGCGCGATCGCGTCCAGGAAGGCCTTGGACGCGTCGTTGAACAGCAGGTGGGCCTCGTCGAAGAAGAACACCAGCTTCGGCTTGTCGATGTCGCCGACCTCGGGCAGGTCGTGGAAGAGGTCGGCCAGCAGCCACATCAGGAACGTCGAGAAGACCGCCGGTCGGTCCTGCAGGTTCGGCAGCTCCAGCAGCGAGACGACCCCGCGACCGTCGTGGGTCACCCGCAACAGGTCCATGGTGTCGAACTCGGGTTCGCCGAAGAAGGCGTCCGCCCCCTGGTCCGACAGCGTGATCAGCGAGCGCAGGATCACGCCGACCGTCTGGCTGCTCAGCCCGCCGATGTTCTTGAGTTGCGCCTTGCCCTCGTCGCCGGTCAGGTGCTGCAGGACCGCGCGGAGATCGGCGAGGTCGAGCAGCGGCAACCCGGCCACGTCGGCGTAGTGGAAGACCAGACCGAGCGAGGACTCCTGAGTGGCGTTCAGGCCCAGCACCTTGGACAGCAGCACCGGACCGAACCCGCTCATGGTGGCGCGCAGCGGCACACCGATGCCTTGCCCACCCAGGGCGAAGAACTCGACCGGGCAGGCCTGCGGCTGCCAGTTCTGGCCGATCTTCGTGGTCCGCGCCAGCAGCTTCTCGCTGCCCTGCCCGGGCGAGGCGATACCGGACAGGTCCCCCTTGATGTCGGCCGCGAACACCGGGACCCCGGCGGCCGAGATCTGTTCGGCCATCAACTGCAGCGTCTTGGTCTTGCCGGTGCCCGTCGCACCCGCCACCAGACCGTGCCGGTTGAGCATCGACAGCGGAATCTGCACCTTCACCTGCGGAACCGGCTGGTCGGCCTCCATCAACACGCCGAGCTCGATCGCGGCCTCTTCGAAGGTGTAGCCGTCCTTGATCGCCTGCACCTCGGCGGGCAACTGCTTCGGTCGGCTGCTCCGCCGGAGCTGCGCTCGTCTCGACTCATGCCCAAATCGTAACGATGTCGCTTGTCGGAGGCCCATCTGAGTTGACCTACAGTGTTCGAGTGATCTTCAAGCGCGTCGGCGACGTACGCCCGTATCCCGACCACGGATACGTGCAGAAGCAGTGGGCCGCCATCGCTCCGCACCAGGTGCGCTTGGACCAGCTGGTGACGACGAAGCGGACGCTCGATCTGGAGGCACTGCTGGAGGAGGACTCGACTTTCTACGGT
The DNA here is from genome assembly GCA_963789345.1 of uncultured Actinomycetota bacterium. Taxonomy (GTDB): domain Bacteria; phylum Actinomycetota; class Actinomycetes; order Propionibacteriales; family Propionibacteriaceae; genus Microlunatus. Next base: position 6,538 of record CAWBKR010000016.1, read on the forward strand.
GACCTGTTCGCCCACGTGGTCTCGTGGCGCGGCGAGCTCTATCTGGAGGACGGCTTGCACCGGGCGCTGCGCGCCGCCCTGCAGCAGCGCCAGACGATGCACGCTCGCGTCTTGGATCTCAAGTAACGGATCGGAATTCGGGCCCATCGCCAGGTAAGCTGCGCGAACAGTCCGGGGTAGACCGCAGGAGGCATAGACGTTGATCTATCGCGTCTTCCGGATTGTCCGGACCCCGCTGACCCTGCTGGTCCTGCTCGGGGTGCTCGCGTACGGGGCCTGGTGGGGCTACACCAACGTGCTCAAGCCGCTGCCGCCGCCGGCGCCCGATCCCTGCGTCGAGCAGAAGGTGGCGAAGGGCCAGCTCAACGCGAATCAGGTCACCGTCAGCGTCTTCAACGGCGGCACCCGACGCGGACTGGCCGGCGATGTCGGTCGCGCCCTGCGCGAGAAGGGGCTTCAAGCTCCAGCGGACCACCAACACCGGCGAGAAGATCGGCGCCACCGTGATCGTCGGTGCCGGCGCCAAGAACCCCGAGGTCCTGCTGGTCACCGGGTTCTTCCGGGGCGCGGTGATCAAGGCCGACAAGCGCCGGGACCGCTCGGTCGACGTGCTCGTCGGCGACCGGTACGGCGGCTTCAACAGGAACGCCAAGACCACGATCTCGGTCAAGACTCCGACCGTCTGCCTGCCCTCCGTACGAACCCCCTCCCCCGTCCTCGGCGGCTGAAGTCGGCCCTGGGCTGTCAAGGGTCGCGTCTGCTAGTCCGTCTGGTCTCGGTCGCGCCAGCGGGCCAGCCGGCCACCACGGCCGAGGGCGCGCAGCCGCTCCTCGGTGATGTCGCGCTGCGCGGTCGGGGTCACGATGAGCAGCTCATCGCCGATCTTGATCCGGTCCCGGGCGGTCGGGGTGAACGGCGTGGCGTCCCGGATGATCAACGACACGACGGTGTCCTTCGGCAGCCGCAGCTCCGCGATCTCGATGCCGCTCAAGCGTGACCCCTCCGGGATCCGCACCTGGAGCAGATCGGCGGAGATCTTGTCCAGCGGAGCGACCTCGACCTCGACCTCGCTGGCGGTCTCGTCGTTGATCAGCCCCAAGCGACGCCCCACGAAGGGCAGCGTCGGCCCCTGCAGGCAGGTGAAGATGATCACGAAGACCAGCGACGACGTCGAAGAGGAATTCGGCGCCCGGCACGTTCTCCGACAGCGGGACGGTGGCGAGCACGATCGGCACCGCCCCCCGAAGTCCCGGCCCACGACAAGAACATCTGCTGGCGGAGCGGGATGCGGAACGGCCCGACCGACGCCAGCACCGAGATCGGGCGAGCGATCAGGGTGAGGAACAGGCCGGCGACGAGGGCGACGATCACCACGTTCCAGCTGAGCCGGCTCGGCGTCGACAGCAGGCCGAGCATGACGAACAACCCGATCTGGGCGATCCATCCGACGCCCTCGACGAACGAGCGGGTCGCGCCGCGGTGCGGGAGATTGGCGTTCCCGAGGATGACCGCGCAGACGTAGACGGCGGCGAAGCCGCTGGTGTGGGCGAGATCGGCGATGCCGTACGCGAAGACGGCCCAGCCCAGGGTGGCCAACGGGTAGAGGCCGGACGAGGGCAGCGCGACCCGGCGCAGGATCTGGACGCCGACCCAGCCGAGCGCGATCCCGATGCGCGAGACCGGCCAGCAGCTCGATCACGATGATCCCGACGAGGAGGAGCACCACCCTCCTCGGGAACGCCGGTGAGGGCCGCGGTGCTGGCCACCCCGACGAGGAGCACGGTCGGCGCGTCGTTCAGGCCGGACTCGGCCTCGAGGATTCCGCGCAGCCGGTGCGGGATGGGCACGTTTCTGAGCACCGAGAACACTGCCGCGGAGTCGGTCGGTGCGGTGACGGCGCCCAGCAGGATCGCCAGCCAGAGGTCGAGTCCGAGAACGAAGTAGCCGAAGACGGCCATCAGGGCGATGCTCACCGCGATCCCGACCGTGGCCAGCAGGACCGCCGGTCCGATGGAGTTGCGGATGTCGCGCCACCGAGTGGTCAGCCCGCCCTCGGCCAGGATCAGGACGAGCGCGGCGAACCCCAGATCGTTGGCGAGACCCGCGTCGCTGAACCGCACGCCGAGCCCGGAGTCGCCCATCACCATGCCGAGGACGAGGAACACCAGCAGGGCGGGCAGCCCGACCCGTGACCCGATCCGGGCCGCGATGATCGCGACGATCAGCACCACCGCGCCGATCAGCAGCAGCGTGTCGAGGTCGATCATCGCCCCAGTCCCGAAGGGGGACCCGGAGAGCCGAGGCGACGTTCAGCGAGTGCGGTGCGCATCGAGCCCTCCTTCCCGAGGGGGGCGCACCCCGTCCTCCCGCGAAGTCTCTCCCGGTGAGACCCTCGGATGTGAACTCTGCCGAGAGGACGGGGTGCCGTGGCGGTGGCGGCGGGATTTGAACCCGCGGAGGCTTTCACCTCACGCGCTTTCGAGGCGCGCTCTTTCGGCCGCTCAGACACGCCACCGCGGCGAAGACTACCGAATCCGGCTCGGGCCTCGCGAATCAGATCGACGGGCTCAGCGCCGCGCGAAGAAGTCGCTCAGCAGGCGTCCGCACTCCGCCGCCAGGATCCCTCCGACGACGTCGACCCGGTGGTTCAGCCGCGGGTCGCGGACGACGTCGAACACCGACGTCACCGCGCCGGCCTTCGGGTCGTACGCGCCGAAGACGAGCCGCTCGATGCGAGCCAGCACGAGGGCGCCGGCACACATGGTGCACGGCTCGAGGGTGACGACCAGGGTGTGGCCGAGCAGCCGCCAGTCCTGCTGGCGCCGCGCCGCCGGAGCGCAGCACGAGCAGCTCGGCGTGGGCGGTCGGGTCGCGGTCACGTTCGCGACGGTTGCCGGCGGAGGCGACCGGCTGACCGTTCGGGTCGAGCAGGACGGCTCCCACGGGGATGTCTCCCGCTGCTTCGGCCTCGGCCGCCTGTTCCAGCGCCGCCTGCATGGCGGCGTCCCAGCGGCTCGGCACGACTCGTTCGATCCGGGAAACGTACGCGCCTCAGGAAGGCTGGGCCGACTCGGCCACCCGCCGGAACTGCGGGCCGATCTTGATCTTCTCGGCGATCTCGATCAGCATCTGGTCGCTGCCCAGATCGAGGTTGTCGATGATCGTGCCCATGTCGAAGTCGCTGATCCCGAGGTCGGCGAAGATGCCCAGGTCCCCCATCGGCTCGTCGTCGTCGTCCGGGTCGGGAACCTCGACCCCGAGGAAGTCGGCCACGTCGCGCGCGATCGGCCAGTCGTCGCCGGCACTGCCGTCGTTGAGCAGCACCTGTACGTGCCGGCCGCGTACCCGGACGATGACGAAAACCTCCTCGACGAGACTGACGAAACCGATCGCGCCCGCCTCACCCGGCAGCCGCCGCAGTTGGTTGACCAGTTCCTCCAGGTCGTTGGCCAGATCCGCGTTCAGGGCCTGGACCTGGGACTGACCGTCCTCCCGGTAGGCGGCCACCACGAAATCGATCTCGTCCGCCCCGGCGTCCTCCGGCTCGTCGTCGAGGTCATCGTCATCGTCGTCGTCGTCGTCGGCGTCGTCGTCCGTCGTCGTCGTCTGCCTCGTCGTCTGCGTCGTCGTCGCTGTCGTCAAGACTCGTCGGTGTCGTCGAGGTCGTCGCTGAGGACCGCCGGGTTGCGATGACGTCCGCTCGAGGACTGAACGGTCGGAGCATCCAGGTCGAAGGACTCGTAGGTCCTCGTCGTCGTAGTCCGGCATGCTCCCCTCCCTGTGCGTCCGTGCGTGGCGTGCCGCAGCCCATCGTGTCAGATGCGGAGCTGGTGAGAGGCAACGGTGGCCTGACCTGCGTGGTCAGTCTGCACCGGACTCGCTACCGTGCACGGGTGGATCTCACCGTCGTCGAGCACCCGCTCGTTGCCCACAAGTTGACCGCCCTGCGGGACGAGCAGACCGATTCGCCGACCTTTCGCCGGTTGACCGAGGAGCTCGTCACGCTGCTCGCCTACGAGGCCACGCGAGAGGTGCGGGTCAGCCCGCACGCGGTCCAGACACCGGTGGGTCCCGCCGAGGGTGTCCGGCTGTCCACCCCGCGGCCCCTGGTGGTGCCGATCCTGCGGGCCGGGTTGGGGATGTTGGAAGGGATGACTCGGCTGATGCCGACCGCCGAGGTCGGTTTCGTCGGCATGGTGCGGGACGAGGTGACGCTGCAGGCCGCGACCTACGCGGAGCGCCTGCCGCAGGATCTGTCCGGGCGGCAGTGCTACGTCCTCGACCCGATGCTGGCCACCGGCGGGACGCTGGCGGCGGCCGTGCAGTTCCTGGTCGCCCGCGGTGCCGATCACATCACCTGCATCTGCCTGCTCGCAGCGCCCGAGGGCATCGAGCGGATCACGGCGCTGCTCGACAATCTCGGCGTTCCGTGCACGCTGGTCACCGCCTCGGTGGACGAACGGCTGAACGAGCGGGGCTACATCGTGCCCGGCTTGGGCGATGCCGGTGACCGGCTCTACGGGGTCGCCCACTAATCCGCGACCCGTCACATCTTCGGCCGTTTGGGCGGCGTGTCGCCGCACAACTGACGGGTCGCGGGAGGGTTCAGCCGGGTTCAGCCGCGAGGGTCCAGCTGGGATTCAGCCGCTGGGGCCGAAGCGTTCGACCCGTACGGCACCGGGAGTGACGCCAAGTCCGACCAGCAGCTCAGAGGCCGACTCGGCGAAGCCGGCTGAACCGCAGACGTAGTAGGTGGCGGCGTCGCTGAGCAGTGGTCTCAGCTCGGCGGCCACGAGCCGTCCCGCGGCCCGTCCGCCGGCTCGATCCTCGCGCGAGAGAGCGATCGTGGCACCGGCCTCGATCAGTTCGTCGGCGTACGGGAGCTCGGCGAGGGTACGCGAGGAGACCGCGAGCTCGATCCGGTCGGTCACCTCGAGACGCTCGGCGTGGCGCAGCATCGAGACGAGCGGAACGACACCCGTGCCGCCCGCGACGCCGACCGCAGGAATCGAGCCGTCCCACACGAACCAGCCACCGATCGGGCCGCGGAGTTGCAGCTCATCGCCCACCTCGACGGCGTCGGCCAGGTAGGGCGACACTTCGCCGCCGTCGAGCTCCTCGACGTAGAACTCCAGGAGCTCTTCGTGGGGAGCCGAGGCCACGGAGTACGAACGCGAGGCGGAGTAGCCGTCCTCGGCGGTCAGCTTGATGACGTAGTGCTGACCGGGCAGATGGTCCTGCCGGTCCGTCACGGCCAGCCGCAACCGAACGGCCCGCGGATGCGGATGATCGACGTCCGCAACGACGCCGCGGCACCAGCGACCTGATGGGTTCAGCACGTCAGTCGCCCCAGTAGCGCTGCTCGCGCCACGGATCGCCGAGGTCGTGGTAGCCGTTGCGCTCCCAGAACCCACGCTCGTCGTGATCGAGCAGACTCAGCCGGGTGATCCACTTGGCCGACTTCCAGAAGTAGAGGTGCGGCACCAGCAACCGCACCGGTCCGCCGTGCTCGCGCGGGAGCGGCCGGCCGTCGTAGGTCCACACGACCCAGGCCTGACCTCCGCGCACGTGATCCAACGGCAGGTTCGTGGTGTAGCCCGTGGTCGACGTCGCCAGCACGTGGCTGGCGGTGGCTTGGGGTCGGGCGGCGTCGAGCAGCGTGTCGACGCTCACCCCGCCGAAGCGGGTGTCGAACTTGGACCACGTGGTGACGCAGTGGATCGGGCCGGCGTACTCCGACGCCGGGAGCCGGTGCAGTTCGTCCCAGCTCCACGTTGTCGGATCCTGCACGAGGCCGTCGACGGTCATCGTCCAACGGTTCGTATCGACGCGCGGCGTGACCTCCGCCGTCAGCACCGGGAACTGCTGGCCGACGTCGTACTGACCGGGCGGCAGATCGGTCCGTGACCGGCCGCGGCGCCCGACGAACGACCTACGCGCCACGTCGACCCCCTCCTCGCTCCGCCGCGATCGTAAACCGATTCGCGCCGAGGCCGCTCACCGCGTGCTGTTGCCGAGCCGTCACTTGTGCGGCGACACGCCGCCCAAACGCCCGAAGATGTGACGGGTCGGCGAGAGGGCGCGGGAGTCAGTAGTAGTAGGGGAAGGCGGACCAGTCCGGGGACGCGCCGCTCGAGGAAGGCGTCGCGACCCTCGGTGGCCTCGTCGGTCATGTAGGCCAGCCGGGTCGCCTCGCCGGCGAAGACCTGTTGCCCGACCAGTCCGTCGTCGACGGCGTTGAAGGCGAACTTCAGCATCCGCTGGGCCGTCGGGCTCTTGGCGCAGATCCGGCGTCCCCACTCCAGGCCGGTCCGGTCCAGCTCGTCGTGCGGAACCACCCGGTTCACCATGCCCATCCGGTGGGCGTCCTCGGCGGAATAGGTCTCGCCGAGGAAGAAGATCTCGCGGGCGAACTTCTGGCCGACCTGACGGGCCAGGTACGCCGATCCGTAGCCCCCGTCGAAGGAACCGACGTCGGCGTCGGTCTGCTTGAACCGCGCGTGCTCGGCGCTGGCCAGGGTCAGGTCACAGACCACGTGCAGGCTGTGCCCGCCGCCCGCCGCCCAGCCGTTCACCAGGGCGATCACGACCTTGGGCATGAACCGGATCAGCCGTTGCACCTCGAGGATGTGCAGGCGGCCGAGCGCCGCCGGGTCGACCGAGGCGGCGTCGTCGCCGTCGGCGTACTGATACCCGGCACGTCCGCGGATCCGCTGGTCACCGCCGCTGCAGAACGCCCAACCGCCGTCCTTGGGCGACGGTCCGTTCCCCGTGAGCAGCACGGCCCCGACGTCGGAGGACATCCGGGCGTGGTCGAGCGCACGGTACAGCTCGTCCACGGTGTGCGGCCGGAAGGCGTTGCGGACCTCGGGGCGGTCGAAGGCGACGCGTACGACCGGGGCCGCGACGGCCCGGTGGTAGGTGATGTCGGTGAAGGCGAAGCCGGCGACCGGAGTCCACAGGTCCTCATCGATGGGCACGCGCCAACGCTAGCCGCCGGGATCACTGGCCACTCACTGCACGCAGAACTCGTTGCCCTCCGGATCCTGCATGACCACGTGGTACTGGCCCCACTCTTCGACTTCACGGACCTGGACGCCGCCGAGCCCCTCGATCCGCGCCACCTCCTCGGCCACCCGCTCCCGGCCGACGTTGAGGTCGATGTGCCAGCGGTTCTTGACCGTCTTCGGCTCGGGCACCCGCTGGAACAGGATGCGGCGGTCGGCGCCCCGCAGCGCGGCCCCGATGATCCAGGACAGCCGGTCGTGGTGCCGGACGGTCAGGTCCTCGGAGACGTGGCCCGCCTCGAGCAGGCCGGTGATCTGGTCGTGGTGATCCTCGAGTTCGTACCCGAGCACGTCCGCCCAGAAGTCGGAGAGGGCGTGCGGATCAGCGTGAGTCGATCGTCAGCTGCCAATCGATCGGAGTCATCTGTCGTCCCTTCGTGCTGGTTCGGGCGGGTTCGGTCCTTCCGCTTGCGGAGCCGGATCACCACGTACGAGCCGAGAGCGACGGCGATGCCGGCGACTCACCACGATGGCAGCTACCGGTGACACTGCGTACAGGCGGGAGAACCCCGCGAACCCGATCACCCCGAGGGTGGCGTAGAGCAAGGCCCAGGCCAGGCCGCCGATGACCAGCGCCGGCAGATACCGCCGGAGCGGCATCCGGGCCACACCGGCCGCCACGTTGGCCAGCGTCTGGAAGCCGACGGTGAGGAACGAGACCGCCACGATCGGCGCTCCCCACCGGTCGACCAGCGCGCGGGCCCGGTCGAACTTGGGTGACGTCCAGCACCCGGCCGAAGACGCGTGCGGCTGGCGCCGGCCTCGACGCCGCGACCCAGTGCGTACGTGGCCCCGCCGCGGATGAGCACGATGACGAGCAGCGCGGCGACGGCCAGCGGGTAGGGCAGGCCTCGGAAGTACTCCATCACGGGCGGACTCCCGCGATTCGGCTCCCGAACATCGGGACAGTCTACGCGGGTGAGGTGAGGGTTGCCTTACTTCGTGCGGCCGCGGTACCGGCTGCGAGCCAGCCGTCGAGATGGTCGAGCAGTTCACCGAGGTTGTCGATGATGGCGTCGGGACTGCCCTCGACGCCGGTGGTCTGCCACGCCGGGATGACACTGTGCGGCACCAGGATCGCGCGCATGCCGGCCGACTTGGCACCGTGGATGTCGTCGAACAGTCGATCGCCGACGAACACCGCGCGGGCCGGATCTTGGCCGCCGACCACCTCCAGTGCGGCGCAGGAAGGCGCCCGCGTGCGGCTTCGTCCACTCGATCTCGCTGCTGTAGACCGCTCCGTCGATCAGGTCCAGCACGCCGTCGCGGCGGAAGATCCCTCGTGCCGAGCCCGCGGCCAGATGGTGTTGGACAGCACGCCGATCTTGAACCCGCGGTCGGCCAGCGCGGTGAAGAGCGGGGCGACCAGCGGATCGGTGACCGTGTGCTCGTCCCACCAGTCGAAGTAGGCGTCCCACTGCGCCTCGTCGAGCCGGACCGACGCGATGTCGGTCACCTCGTCGAGCGTGCCGCTCCGGTGCTCGTCGCGGCAGCGCACCCAGATGGCCTCCTCGGCCAGCCGGAGCCGTTCGGCGGCCTCGCCCGACCCGACCGCGGCCACCCACGCATCCGCCGGCTCGATCGGATGCCACGGCGTCAGGGTCCCGGCCCAGTCGAAGATCACGGAGTCGATGGCAGGCACGGCTCTTCTCTACCAGAGCCGACCCACATGTCCGTACGGGATTTACTCGGTCGGCGAGGTGCGAGCCGCCGCGACAGCGCTCTGGGCGGGTCCGACTCGTCACTTCTGCGGCGACACGCCGCCGAAACAGCCGAAGATGTGACGGGTCGCGGGGTTCAGGGGTGGTTCTCGACCGGGGCGTCTTCGAGCTCTACGACCTCGTTGTCGCCGAGGTCGGGTTGCTTGCCGGTGGCCATGGCGGCGGCGTACTTGATCGCGGCCACGACGTTCGGGCTGTCGATCTTCCAGTACTCGGCGGTGTCGGCGTGGAAGTGCAGAGCGCCACCTTGGGATCGTCGATGCCGTTCTCGAACCAGGCTTCGGCGTGCCGGTTCCAGAGACCCTCGATCATGGTCCGGTCCTTGGAGACCGTCGCCGTGCCGGCCAGCGACACGAAGTCGTTGCCCGCCTGCACCGCCACGTTGACCTGATCGTTGGCCCGGATCTGTTCGGTCTTGGGCGAGGGATCCTCGGTGAAGAACCAGAGATCGCCGTCGAAGACCCGCTCGAGCAGAGCCAGCGGCCGGCTCACCAGCTTGCCGTCCTCCGGACACGGTGGTCACCATCGCCACCCGCGCGTCCTCGATCAGTTTGGTGATCGTCTCGATCTGTTCCGGTGTTGCGGTCCATGCGCTCGACAACGGTAGCGCCTAGCCGACAGGAGGTACGGCGCAGCCCGCCCGGTCCCACGCTCGCGAATGGCTCGGCCCTAGACTTCTCGACACTCAGAGAGGGAGACGCCATGAAATTCAGCACTGTTGTCGTCGCCGCCGGTGCGGCCGCCGTCGGATACCTGCTCGGCACCAAGGCCGGACGGGCCCAGTTCGAGAACATCAAGGCCCGCGCCGAACGAGCTGGCCCACGACCCCCGGGTGCAGTCCGGGGTGTCCACCGTGGCCGGTGAGGTCCGCAAGAACGCTCACGTGCTTCCCGATCCGGTCGCCGGGGTGGTGCGGACCGCCGCCGAGAAGGTGGAGACGGCCACCAAGCCGGCGCAACCGCCCCTCACCGATCCGGCACCCGACGGCACACCACCCGTACGTCTGCAGCTCCGGCGCGCCGGTGCGCGGCGGACTGACCAGATCAGGACGGCGGCTCGTCCTTCCCGGACTCCTCCGCCTCGTCCGCCTCGTCCTTCGTCGGTGGACGGCACCGTCGGCGTGCTCCGGCGGTCCGTACACGGTGTAGAGCACCAGCGGGTTCGGGCCGGTGTTGACGAAGTTGTGCTTGGTGCCCGCTCGGCACACAGACCAGGTCGCCCTGGTGCGACCTTGCGCTTGTTCCCGCCGACCCGCGCCTCGCCGACGCCGCTGACGAAGGTCAGGATCTGGTCGATGTCCTCGTGCACCTCCTCGCCGATCTCGCCGTCCGGCGGGATGGTCATGATCACCAGCTGGCTGTGCTCGCCGGTCCACAGCACCCGGCGGAAGTCGGGACTCTGCTCGGCAACGGTCGCGATCGTGAAGTGTTCCATGACTCGTGCTATACCCCATTCGGCATCGGACCCATCGGCGATGAGCCAGCCGCCGCGGAGGTCTGATCGTCTAGCGTCGCACAGGAGGTCAGAACGTGTCGTACCAGGCGTACCTCGACGCGATCGAGGCCAAGACCGGCAAGACCCGCAGAGCTGCTCGACGAGGCTGCCGCCCTCGGTTTCGGGCCGGAGACGAAGGCCGGCGATGGTGATCGGCTGGCTGAAGGACGAGTACGGCGTCGGTCGCGGTCACGCGATGGCGCTGTACGGCGTGCTGAAGAACGGCCCGTACGCTCCAGAGCAGCACGTCGGCTCGACCGGCAGTCATCGAGACGAGTCGGCAATCCTGCGGCTGGACGGGGTGGCGAACCGATCGTCCTGAAGGGGTTGCGGCCGGGAATACTCGGTGCATGAGACGGCCTCTGCGCTCGGCCTCGGCCATCGTCCTTCTCGCGCTCGCCGCGTGCAGCGGACTGATCAGGGCGCGGCGCCGCCGGCCACTTCGGACCCACCACACGCCGCGAGCGCAACGCCCTCCCGCTGCCCCCTCAGCCAGCGCCGCCGCGTCCAGCACCGCCCTCAGACCCCGCTCCGCCTCCCGACTCCGCGCTCGGCACCGAGCAGCAGCCCTCCGCCGGCGCGGAGGCCCAACCCGATCTCGGTCGCGGCCTTGATCACCAAGACCTACAACGGCGACAACCTGAAGCTCGGCGAGCTGCTGGAGGACCGCGGGGAGTACAAGCGCTACGTCGTCACCTATCGCAGCGAGAACCTCACGGTGTCGGGGATCATGCACGTGCCCGACGGCAACGGGCCCTTCCCGGTGATCGTGCTCAACCACGGCTACATCGATCCGGACCTCTACCGTCCTGGCCAGGGCATGCCGCGCGAACAGGACTACCTGGCGCGCAACGGCTACGTCGTCCTTCACACCGACTACCGCGGACACGCCAGCGGCGAGGAGTACAACAACGATCGGTCCGACTACGAGCTCCGGCTGCCCTACTCCGTCGACACGATCAACGCCGTCTATGCGGTCAAGCGGTCCGGAGTTGGACTTCCTCGACGGTGATCGGGTCGGCTGGCTCGGGCGCTCGATGGGTGGCAACGTCACGTTGACCGCGCTAGCCGCCCAGCCCGGTCTCGTGGACGCTGCCGTCGTCTACGCCTCGACCAGTTCACTGGCCGCCGACAACTGGCGGCAGTTCTCACGCGACGGCGAGGATCAGAACGACGAACGAACGGATCGAGCGGACGTACGGTCTGCCGAACGAGAACCCGGCGTTCTGGCGCGCCGCGTCGTCCCGTCCGTACTTCGGCCGCATCACCGAGCCGGTGCTCTTCCAGCACGGTAACGCCGACGACACCTGCCCGATCTCGTGGACCCGGGAGAGCATCCGGGCGCTCCGGGCCGCAGGCAAGGACGTGAGCTACTACTTCTACGCAAACGAGGGGCACACCTTCGAGGAGGAGTTCGGGTTGTCCATCCGGCGTACCCGGGCCTTCTTCGACCGCGAGCTCAGTTAGCGGTGTCCCCGGGTCTCAGCCGCGACCCACGTACGGCATCTTGCTGGCCAGCACCGTGAGGGTGGCCACGTTGGCCGACGGCGGCAGCCCAGCCATGTAGGTGATCGCGCGCCCGACGTCGGCGACGTCCATGGTCGGTTCCGGCCGGACGCTGCCGTCGGCCTGCAACACCCCGTCGCTCATCATGTCCGTCATCGCCGTCGCCGCGTTGCCGATGTCGATCTGACCGCAACTGATGTCGTACGGGCGGCCGTCCAGGTCGGTCGCCTTGGTGAGACCGGTTGATCGCGTGCTTGGTGGCGGTGTAGGCGATCGACCGCGGCCGGGGCGCATGCGCCGAGATGGAGCCGTTGTTGATGATCCGGCCGCCGCGAGGGCGCTGTGCCTTCATGATCCGAAACGCCTCGCGGGTGCAGAGGAACGTGCCGGTCACGTTGAGCTCCACCACGGCGCGCCATTCCGCGACGTCGATCTCGTCGATCTCCACCGGCGATCCGGCACGGCCGGCGTTGTTGAACAGGAGGTCGAGACGACCGTGGCGTTCGACGACCGCATCGAACAGGTCCCGTACGGAGTCCTCGTCGGTGACGTCCGCCGTGATCGGATCGAGGCTGGGATGCGCGGCGGCCACCTCGTCGAGCGGTCCCTGTCGGCGCCCGGCGATCACGACCGTCCAGCCGTCGTCGACCAGGGCGCGGGCAGCGGCCGAGCCGACTCCGCTCCCCCCGCCGGTGACCAGGCCGATGCGGGTGGCGGAAGCGTTCACGGAGTCGGTCACCCGGCCACCGTACGAGGACGATGGGGGATGCGTGTATACCCATGCCATGACAACAGAGCAGGATCAGCCGGCGACCGACGAGCCGCCCGACTCCGAAGACCAGGCGCCCACCGACTCACGCTCGCTCTCCGGGGACGGCGACACCGCCGACGAGGCCCCCGCCGCCGCCGTCGAGACGGACGACGAAGAAGAATCGCCGGACGACGCCGACACTGCCGACGTCGATCCGGACGTCGACACCGGACCGCTGGAGCGCTCCCAAGCTGCCCTCGACGAGGCACGCGACGCCGCCCACGAGGCGCTCAGCGATCCGCGACCCGATGACGATGACATGGACTTCCAGAACGTCGAGCAGAACACCGACCCCGAGGCCGAAGACAACGCCGTGCCGCGGCCCAACTGACTCGCCACGCACTGACGCTGTCGAAGGCCTGGATCTGCCACCCCAGCGCGCTCAGAAGTCACATCATCACGTGAGTGCGCAGGTGCGGCCCATCCGCGGCAAAGCTGATGGGCCGGAACCGCGCAGTCGATGCACTGCGTTCGGCCCAAGGCTTGAACTGACCTTTCGACAGCCTAAGGGCACGAACTGGAGGGCCCTTCGACAGGCTCAGGGCGCGACGGGTTCGGTGCCGGGCAGTTCCGCTTCCGTCTTCTGCATGAAGCAGGCGAGCACGACGGCGACCGAGGCGATGCCGGCGGCCACCAGGAACGCGGTCTGCAAGCCGCCCAGTTCGGCCGCCGAGGGGGAGACTCCCGCCGCCTCCAGTCCGGCGCTGCGAATGGCCAGCACGGTGACCAGCAACGCCGTTCCGGCCGCTCCGGCCACCTGCTGCAGGGTGGTGAGGATCGCGCTGCCGTGGGAGTAGAGCGACGGCGGCAGCGGGTTGAGGCCCGTGGTGAACGACGGGGTCAGCAGGAAGGCGAGCCCGGCGGAGAACAGAACGTGCAGCCCGAGCAGCAAGATCACCGGGGTCTCGACCTCGGCCCGGCTGAATCCCAACATGCACAGCATCAGTGCGCAGGCGCCGGGAACCGTGAGCACACGCGGTCCGAAGCGGTCGAACAGACGCCCGACGATCGGGCCGAGGAGACCCATAAGCAGGCCACCCGGCAGCAGCAACAGCCCCGTCTCGAGGGTGCCGAGTCCGCGGATGTTCTGCAGGTAGAGCGGCAGCAGGATGATGAGGCTGAACAGGGCCGCCATGGCGATGCACAGCAGGGCAAGACTCAGCCGGAACATCGGGTACCGGAACGCCCGCAGATCCAGCAGCGGACCGGGCCCGGACTCCAGCCTCCGCTGACGACGCAGGAAGAGCACCAGGCAGACGACGCCGAGGACCAGAGCTGCCGGCGCCAGCCACGGCAGGCTGCCACCACCCTCCCCGAGCCGGCTGAGGCCGAACACGATCCCGCCGAACGCCGGCACGGTGAGCACCACCGACCAGAAGTCGATCGGTTGATTCCCTCGTTCACCGACGTTCTCCAGGGTCCGCAGACCGATGACGAGGGCCAGCACTGCGATCGGAAACACCAGCGCGAACATGAAGCGCCAGGACAGGAACTGCAGGATCACCCCGGAGATCGTGGGCCCGATGGCCGGCGCGACGGAGATCACGATGCTGACGTTGCCCATCACCACCCCGCGCCGCGCGATCGGCACCAGGGTCAGGATCGTCGTCATCAGCAGCGGGACCATGATCGCGGTGCCCGACGCCTGGATGATCCGGGCCAGCAGCAGGATCCAGAAGCCGGGGGCGAGCGCGGCGAGCAACGTGCCCGCGCTGAAGAGGCCCAGCGCGGTGGCGAACACCGTACGTGTCGACAGCCGCTGGAGCAGGAAGCCGGTGGTCGGGATGACCACCGCCATCGTCAGCATGAAGGCGGTCGTGAGCCACTGGCCCAGACTCGGGCCGACGCCGAGCTCAATCATGAGCCGCGGCAGGGCCACGCCCATGATGGTCTCGTTCAAGATCACCACGAACGTCGCCACCAGGAGCGTGGCGATGGTGACGCGATCACGCGAGCGGGTGCTGAGATCTGGCTCGGCCGATGCCGTTGCCGTCATGAGAACTGCCTCCGCTTCCTGCCCTGCACCCTGATTCCTCCCCGGCCGCGTCGCCGGGTCACCTTTGTGTCGACCGCGAGATCCGTCCAAACTCATCGGTTGCTGAGCGGGACCTGAGATCTTCACATTACGGGAGCCCACCGACACCGCGAACTGGATTTGACTCCGTTCGCGGGTAGCGTAGAAGGCCCTACGAAGAACCGGAGACATGAGCGAGCAGTACCCGTCCGGCCCCCAGCCCACGTACCACCCGGTCCCGGACGAGCCCTACTACCGGCCGGTTCCCGGCTATCCGCCAGCCCCTTCTTATCCTGCGTACGGACCCGCCCCGTACGGCCAATCCGGATCGGTGCTGTCCCCGCCCCCAGCCCCCGCCCCCGCCCAATCCGATGCCCGCGCCGGGAACGGAGTACGTGCAGTTCTTCCGGACGGGCCAGAACCGGTGGTGGAAAGGCCTGGTGGCGATCGTGCTGCTGGTCATCGGCTACGTCATCGTGAGCCTCGTGACCGGACTGGCCGCCATCAGCCTCGATCTCGCCACCGGCCGGATCGACGAGGAGTCGCTTCTGCAGGGCCGCATCGTCATCACGCCGGCCCTGCTGTTGTCCATCAACCTCAGTGCGGCGATCATGATCCCCTTGTCGATGCTGTTGCAATGGTGGCTCTACGGGCAGCCCGTCCGTTGGATGCACTCCGTCCGCGGTCACCTCCGGTGGGGTCTGCTGGCTCGCTTGGCGTTGATCATCGTGCCGGTCTGGCTCGTCTACGTCGGCTTGTCGATCTTCGTCTTCCCCCAGCCACCGGGCGGCGCGTTCACGGCTGAATCGGCCGCTCTGTTGGCGATCGTCCTGTTGACCACACCACTCCAGTCGGCGGGCGAGGAGTACGGCGCCCGTGGGCTCATCGCCCGCGCCACCGGCTCCTGGTTCGCCGACGCCCGGGTCGCACTGGTGATCAGCACCGTCGTGTCGGCGACGATCTTCATGCTGGCGCACGGTGCTGCCGACCCCTGGTTGATCCTCTACTACTTCGGCTTCGGCGTGGCCATGTCGATCGTGGTCTGGCGTACGGGCGGCCTGGAGGTGGCCGCCTTGATCCACCTGGTCAACAACGTGCTGCTCTTCACCTTCGCCATCGTCTCCGGCCAGGATCTGGCCGCCGGCCTGGACCGCAGCTCGGGATCCGGCGGCAGCTTCATGCTGATCCCGCTGGTCGTGCTGGCCGCGACCGTGGCTGTGGTGTGGTGGTGGACGAGACGGCACGACGTCTCGCGCGGATACGAGATTTCCTCACGCTCGCCGGAGCTCGGCGTCTGGCCCGGACCGGATTCGCGAGCGCTCAGGGAGGCCTCGACCAGCACGCCGGGTTCCTCGGCCTAGCGGGTCGCTCGCTCGGTCGCCGTTCGGCACGGTGCGGGAGGATAACGTGGCCCAGTGTTCGAACCTCTTCCCCAGGAGCCAGAACACGCCGACCGCTCTCTGCGCAGACGGGCGTCGGCGGACTCGGCTGCGGAAGCGGCGAAGCGCGCGGTGGCTACCGCGTTCATCAGCAGCGGTTTCGGCTTCGCCAGTTGGGCATCGCGCATCCCGGCGATCCGTGACGAGCTACAGGCGAGCCCCTCGACGCTGGGGTTGATCTTGCTCGGCGGCGGCCTCGGCGCCGTGATCGCCGTACCGCTGGCCGGGATCATCGTGGCTCGACTCGGCGCCGCGCGCACCGTCGGGACCATGTCGATCTGTCTCGCGATCGGCCTGGCGGTGGTCGCCGTGGGCACGCTGGTCGGCATTCCCCCGACGATCGTCGGGCTGGCCCTGGTCGGCTTCGGGAACGGCGTCTGGAACGTGGCCATGAACGTCGAAGGGGCCGCGGTCGAGCAACGCCTCCGTCGGGCGATCATGCCCAAGTTCCACGCCGGCTTCAGTGTCGGGACGGTCGGGGGGGCCGCCGTCGGGGCGGTGATGGTGGCGTTCGGTGTGCCGGTGGTGATCCACCTGCTCGCGGTGGCGCTTGCCTTCGGGATCACGGTCCCGCTGGCGGCGAGACGCTTCCTGCCGCGCTCCGCCGAACCCGACAGCGAGCACGCCCGCGAATCCGCGGACCCTCGTCGCAGCCCACTCAAGGCCTGGACCGAACCGCGCACTCTGCTGATCGGGCTCTTCGTCATGTGCCTGGCGTTCACCGAGGGCACCGGCAACGACTGGCTGGCGATCGCCATGATCGACGGTCACGGCGCGCCGCCGGCGATCGGACCCCTCACCCTCGCGATCTTCCTGGCGTCCATGACGGCCGGCCGGTGGTTCGGGCCGAGGCTGATCGACCGCTACGGTCGGGTGCCCGTCCTCCGCGCGTGCTCGATTGTGGCCCTGGTCGGCTTGGTCCTGGTCGTCTACAGCCAGCTGCTCCCACTCGCGGTCGTCGGCGCGGTGCTCCTGGGTCTCGGCGCATCGCTCGGCTTCCCGGTGGGCCTCAGCGCAGCGGCCGATGATCCCCGGCAAGCGGCCGGACGGGTGAGTGTCGTCGCCGCCGTCGGCTATTCGGCCTTCCTCGTCGGCCCGCCCTTGATCGGTCTCCTCGGCGACCGGGTCGGGGTCCTCCGGGCCCTGACCGCGACCGGGGTGCTGCTGCTGGTCGCCTTCCTGCTGGCCGGGGTCACCAAGCCGCTGGAGGTTGAGCAGACGGCCGAGTCCGACGAGCGCTGATCGGCCGCAAGCTGCGATCGTCGGTAAGCGGAGTGCCGGCTCGGCAGTCGCACGGCGCACCCTTTACTCGTGGGTTGCACCCCCTGCAGAGGGTGCGAAGCGCGAGTACCGGGTGCGGTCGTAGCTCGACCGAGAGGCGGCCGCGGAAGGGTGGCTCAGGAGATGACCGTACGGCGGCCACGCACGAAGGCTCGTTCGAGCCGACCTCGGACGATCTCGAAGCCGAAGAGCTCGGCCCAGATCCAGCGGACCACCTGCCAGCCCAAGTCACGGATCCTGTCCTCGCGGAGCTTCTCTCGATAGACCGCCTGCTCGGAGCTCTCGTTGGGCTTCAGCAGTCGGCCGTACTTGATCCTCCCGTCGAATTCCCCCACGGTCCCGAGTTCGGGCCAGCCGAGGTCGCAATAGGCGACGATGCGGTCGTTCTCGTAGATCTTGAGCTGCGGCTCGGGCGCCGGCAAACCTAACTCGAAGCAGCGCACCCGGCTATATGACTCGCCCACGCTCTCGGCCCGACCGTCGATGAAGCCGGCGACCCGCTGGGCGGCTCGGATGCCGCCCCAGTGCTTTCCGCGCTCCAGCATCTCGCTGAGCAGCTCGACGGCCATGCCGACGGCGAGCGCCCGATCGCCGGCTGCTACCCCCTGGTCGAACGGCAGCGTCCGGGCGAGGTCGAACACGGTTCTCGCCAGCGAGGTGACGGGGATGCCGCCGATCTCGGTGACGTCCGGGCCTTCGAGCCGGCTGCTGTGCAAGGAGATCAAGCTGCGCTTCTTGCCGCCGCCCACCGAGCGCGGTCGGGTCAGATGCACCTTGCCCAGCGCACTGTCCGGCACCGGCAGCCGGTGAAGCACCGCGGCTGATGCGTGGCTCACCACCGCGTCGGTGCGCAGCTGCAGCACGGTCGCCATGATCATCTCTCGGTGCCGGTCGAGCGCCAGATCCTCGGGCGGGGTCGCTGCGTACGCGCCGCGGCGGACCCGACGCAGCTCGCCCCGCCGGCGGATCCGGCCGATCTCGTCGTAGGAGAACCCCTGGCGCACCAGCCGATCGGTGAGAGTGACCTCGTCCATGGCCGAAGTCGAGCATCCGCGGTGACCGCACGGGAATGCCCTTTCGGCAATCTGTGGATAACCAACCAGTCCTGCGGCCTTGGGTGGTGTCAGGAGGGCCGCACCTCTTACTCGTGGGTTGCACCCTCTGCAGAGGGTGCGGAGCGCGAGCAAAGGGTGCGGCGAGTAAAGGTTGCGGCGAGCAAAGGGTGCGTCAGGAGGTGCGGGCGGGGAAGGGGGCGGTTAGGGACTCCCAACGGCCGGACGCCGCCGAACGCTCGGCCGCGCTGACGAAGGCGGCGGCGGCCACGGCATCGCCGATGGTGGAGTTCTCCTGCGGTCCTCCGGTCACCGCCACGAGGAACTTCCGCGCCTCGATGGTCTTGAGGTCGTCGAAACTCATGGCCATCCCGGCGCCGGGTTGGAACCTGGCGAAATCGCCGTGCTGGATGTTCGCGTTGACCGTCACGAACCCCGCTTCCGCCGTGCCCTGGCCGGCGGAGATGCGCAGCTCGTTCATCCGCTCGAAGTCCCACATGGCCGAGCCGGACGTGCCGTAGATCTCGATCCCGTACGCACAGTCGGGTCCCACCGCGACCCGGGAGGCCTCCACGGTGCCGACCGCACCGCCGGCGAAGCGCACCAGCGCCCCGGCGTAGTCCTCGTTCTCGACCTCGCCCAGTTCGCCGTTCTCGATCGCGGCGGCGTGCCCGACCGTGCTCCCGCTCGGGATCGGCCGCTTCTGGTGCACGGTGCTGGTCAGGGCGGTCAGCTCGGTCATCGGTCCGACGAGGTAGGAGCACAGATCGGCCGCGTGGCTGCCGAGATCACCGAGCACCCCGCTCCCGGCCAGCCGACGGGTGAAGCGCCAGGACAGCGGTGCCTTCGGATCGGCGGAGTAGCCGGCGAAGAAGCGGGCCCGCACGTTGGTGATCCGACCGAACCGGCCACCGGCGATCAAGGTCTTCAGGTGCTCCACCATCGGCGCATGGCGGTAGTTGAAGCCGACGGAGGTGATCACTCCCGCTGCGGCGACCGCGGCGGCCACGGTGGTGGTCTCGTCCACCCCGCGACCGACCGGCTTCTCGATCCAGAAGTGCTTGCCGGCCCGCGCGGCCGCGACCGCCATCTCCGCGTGCAGGAAGTTGGGCGAGCAGATCGACACCGCGTCGACCCGATCGTCGGCCAGCACGTCGGTGTAGTCGCTCGTGCCCGCGGCGTAGCCCAACACGTCGGTGGCGTAGCTGACCCGACTCGGCTCGGCGTCGGCCGCGATGATCAACTCGGGCCGTAGCCGCAGCTCGGGGTAGACGTACGGCAGCGCCGTGTAGCCACGGGTATGCGCCTGGCCCATCCAACCAACGCTGATGAGCCCGACGCCGATGCGGCGCGGTTCGGCCGGTGGATCGGCGGTCGTCGACGACACGCTCAGGTCGTGTTCGTCTGTTCCATCGAACCCGCCCATGCGCCGCCCTTGCCGTGGTGGCGTTCGAGCTTGATCACGTGCATGACCGCGTTGATCAAGGCCAGGTGGGTGAAGGCCTGCGGGAAGTTCCCCAGTTGCTGGCCGGTGTGCGGGTCGATCTCCTCGCCGTACAGCTCCAGCGGTCCGGCGAAGGACAACAACTTGGCGCACAGCTTCCGGGCCTTGTGGTACTCGCCGATCTCGCACAGCGCCGAGACCAGCCAGAACGAGCAGATCGTGAAGCTACCCTCCTCGCCGCTGAAACCGTCGTCGGTCTCTTCGACCTTGTAGCGCAGGACCAGACCGTGGATGGTCAGCTCTTCGTGAATGGCCAGGACCGTGGCCTTGATCCGCGGGTCGTCGTGCGGCAGGAAGCGCAACAGCGGCGCCAACAGCAGCGAGGCGTCCAGGGCCGTGCTTCCGTAGTACTGGGTGAAGACACCGCGCTCGTCGATCCCGTTGGCCAGGATGTCTTCCTTGATCTCCTGCGCCGCCAGCTCCCATTCGCTGGCCTTGCCCGCCTCGCCCATCACCCGGGCGAGCTTGGCGCCCCGGTCGGCCGCGACCCAGCACATGATCTTGGATGAGGTGAAGTGCTTCAGCTCCCCGCGCACCTCCCAGATGCCGGCGTCGGGTTCACGCCAATGCTTGAGGGCCTGGGTGACCTGCCTCTCCAAGATCGGCCAGACCCGGCTGTCGAGATGATCAGCGGCCTTGGCGTGCAGGTAAACCGAGTCGAGCAAGGCCCCCCACACGTCGTGCTGTTGCTGGCGATAGGCGGCGTTGCCGATCCGCACCGGCCGAGAATCGGCGTAGCCCGGCAGATGATCGAGTTCGAACTCCTCCAGCTCGGCCTCGCCGCCGATCCCGTACATGATCTGGATGTCGTCGTCGCGTTCGGCCACGTCGGCGATGAAGGCGAAGAAGTCCAGCGCCTCCCAGTCGAAGCCCAGGGAATACAAGCCCCACAAAGCGAACGTGGCGTCGCGGATCCAGGTGTAGCGGTAGTCGTAGTTCCGCTCTCCGCCCGGGGTCTCGGGCAGCGACGTGGTGCCGGCGGCCGCGATCGCTCCGGTCGGTGCGTACGTCAGCCCCTTCAGCGTCAGCGCGCTGCGCTGCAGGTAGGCCCGCCACGGGTGATCCGGGAACTTGCCGCGGGCAAGCCAGTGCTGCCAGTGGTGGGCCGTCCACACCTGCTTCTTGTACGCGTCCTCGAAGGTCAGCGGTGCCGGTGCGCCACCCCAGGAGAGCGCGATGTAGCGGGTGTCGCCCTGCTTGAGCAGCGTTCGGGCGCTGGCCTGGCCACCCTCGAAGCCGAGCCGAAGATCGCTGGTGAGGGTGAGCTCGACGTCACTGCCCTCGGATCGAGCGACGGCTTGGCGGTAGCCGTGATCGGTGTACTCCCAGCGGACATGCTTGCGGCCGTAGTCCAGAACCGGTTCGCAGTCCATGACCATCTGGACCTCGCCGGAGACGCAGCGCACCGTACGCAGCAAGATGTGTTCGGCCGCATAATCGTTCGGGGTCCGGAGGTGATTGCGGGACCGGGTGTCGTCGTCGTGGTGCCAGGGGCCCATCAACAAGGCATCGCGGACCACGAGCCAGCCCGTCGGAGACCCCCAGCTGGTCTCGATGATCATCGTGCCGGGTATGTACCGGGTGTCCACCGGCACGTCGACGTCGGTCGGTGAGATCCGGAAGGTGCCGGCGTGCCGGCCCAGCAGACTGCCGAACACGCTCGGCGAGTCGAACCGCGGGACGCACATCCAGTCGACGGACCCGCCCGGGGCCAGCAGCGCGGAGACCTCACCGTCGCTCAGGAACCCGTACTCGCCGATCGGCACGGATCTGGCGTGCAGGGGCGAGACTCCGTACTGGTGGTTGATCGCTTTGCTGCTGGGCATGGCATGAGCATTATGTGCCGCGGGGCGTCTGGCAAGACCGCGTCGGCGATCAGCCGCCAGAGTGTTACCTGTGATCTTGGGCGAGATATCGCCCGTCGACGGCCGCGGACGTCTCGGTTGGCGGACTGGAATCGGCGCTACCCGGGGGGGCGTGCCACCATGGTCACCGACAGTTTGGCCAGATTTGCCTCGGCACCCGGGATCGGAGTCCTGAGGGGAAGGGACTCGCATGGGCGGCAACGCTAGCTTCCGGCAGCACAACACCACGGTGCTTTCAGTCTGCGGCGTGGAGGCGCCGACCGTGATGACCTCGGCCGCCTTCGACGAGCGGTTGCAGGGCACGTACGAGCGGGTGGCCATGAAGCCCGGCATGCTCGAGCAGCTCGCCGGAGTCAAGGAGCGACGCTGGTGGCCTGCCGACGTCAGCTTCGCGGACGCCGCGGCCATGGCCGGCGCCAAGGCCCTCGCCGAGGCCGGGATCACACCGGCCCAGATCGGGGTGATGATCAACACGTCGGTGTGCCGGGACCACCTGGAGCCCTCCACCGCGGTGGTGGTGCACCACCAACTCGGGCTGCCCACCAGCTGCCTCAACTTCGATCTGGCCAACGCCTGCCTCGGCTTCGTGAACGGCATGCAGCTGGCCGGCACCATGATCGATTCGGGTCAGGCGGACTACGCCTTGATCGTGGACGCCGAGGGGCTTCGTCACACGCAGGAAGCCACGCTCACGCGGCTGGCGGCCGACGACGCCACCGCTGAGGATGTGCGAGCGCAGTTCGCCACGTTGACACTCGGCTCAGGTTCGGCGGCGATGGTGCTCGGCCGTAGCGATCGGCATCCCGAGGGTCACCGGATCATCGGCGGAGTCAGCCGGGCCGGCACCGAGCATCACGACCTCTGCGTCGGTGACCTGAGCGAAATGCGCACCGACTCCAAGCGGCTGTTCGAGGCCGGCATCGCGTTGGCCCTTGACACCTGGAACGACGCCAAGGACGAGTTCGGCTGGGACGGCGTGGACTGGTTCGTAGCTCACCAGACCTCGCTCGCCCACATCAAGGCCATGGCGTCCGCCCTCGGCGTCGATGCGTCTCGGTTCCCGGTGACGCTTCCGTACTACGGCAACATGGGCCCGGCTGCGGTGCCCTTCACCCTGGCCCGGCACGTCGACAACCTGCGGGCCGGGGAACGCGTGCTGCTGCTCGGCATCGGATCCGGCCTCAACACCTCGTACGTCGAGATCGTCTGGTGAGTTGACGGACACTCTGTCTTCACGCCCCCCGCACGGTCTGCCCGGACTCGAGCGCCGCTGGTCCCGGAGGGTCTGGGCAGCCGATGCCGACGGCGTCGAGCGGCGCTGGCACCTGCTGGACAACGGCGCCGAACCGACCGTCGGCACGATGCTCTGCCTGCACGGCAACCCGACCTGGTCGTATCTCTGGCGGCGTTTCCTGGGAACGGCCCCGCCGGGCTGGCGGGTGATCGCGCCGGACCAACTCGGGATGGGGTGGTCGGAGCGGACTCCTGCCCCCCGCCGGATGGGGATGCGGATCGAGGACCTCAACCGGCTGACCGAGAGGCTCGGGATCGAGGGTCCGGTCGTCGTCGTGGCCCACGACTGGGGCGGTCCTATCGCCCTGGGCTGGGCGCTGGCCCACCTGGATCAGGTGGTCGGGGTCGTGCTCACCAACACCGGCGTCGCGCTGCCCGACGCGGCCGCGCCGCCGCTGATCCGGCTGGCCCGCTCGCCGGCACTCCGGAAGACGGTCTGTGTGACCACCCCTGCCTTCGTGCGGGGCGCCACGGCGGTCTCGCGGCCCGCGTTGCCCGCCGAGGTGCGGGCCGCGCTGGCCTCGCCGTACGCGACGGCGGCCCGGCGGACCGCCATCGGCGACTTCGTGGCCGACATCCCGATCGAGGCCGATCACCCCAGTCGAGCCGCGCTCGACCGGGTGGCGGGCGGCCTGGCGGAGCTGTCCGACGTAGGAGTCCTCCTGCTCTGGGGGCCGAAGGATCCCGTGTTCTCGGAGCGCTACCTCAACGATCTGCGGCAACGCCTGCCGCACGCCGCCATCCACCGGTACGCCGCCGCCTCTCATCTGGTCACCGAAGATGCACCGGAGACGGCGGAGCACGCCTGGACCTGGGTCCGCGATCAGGTCGAGGGCACGAAGAGGCCCGTACGCGAGCCGGATCCCGGCAAACCGGCGCTGCCGCTGTCGGCGGCACTGACGGCCCGCGCCGGCGATCCGACCGTCGCGGCCGTCGAGCTCTCGGCGTCGGGGACGACGGTCACCTCCTTCGCCGAGCTCGAGAAGCGGGTCGCGGCCCTCGCGGTGGGGCTGGCCGAGGTCGGGGTCCGGCCGGGCGACCGGGTCGCCCTCCTCGTGCGTCCGGGTCTGGACCTCACGGCGGCGGTGTACGCATGCTGGCGCGCCGGTGCGGCGATCGTGCTGGCCGACGCCGGGCTTGGGCTGCGTAACCTCGGATCGGCGTTGCGCAGTGCCGACCCGGACCACCTGATCGCCATCCCCGCCGGGATGGCGGTCGCCGCCGCGCTGCGCGTACCGGGTCAGCGAATCGTGGCCGGATCCATGCCGGCAGCGGCCCGGCGCGTGTTGAGGGTCGACCACTCCCTCGACGAGCTGGTCGCGACTGGGTCAAGCGCCTCGGACCCTGAGCCTGTCGAAGGGCCAGGGGGCACGCCCCCGGCGAGCGTCGTCAGCGGAGCGCCGGCTCGGTCTGGACGAGCGAAGGAGCAGACACGCCCGCGAGTGGAGCGAGCCGATGGCGCACAGTCGTCTGCGAGTGAGCGAGGAAGACCGAGTCATGGGGCGCGGAGTGTGCGCGAGCCGGGACAGCACGAGGCGGCGGTGCTCTTCACCTCCGGTGCGACAGGACCGGCCAAGGGGGTGGTCTACCGGCACTATCAGCTGCGGGCCCAACTCGACCAGGTGCGGGCCGTGATGCGGATCGGCCCTGAGGACCGGCTGGTTGCCGCCTTCGCACCGTTCGCCCTCTACGGCCCGGCGCTGGGCATCGCGGCGGCGGTGCCGGACATGGACGTCACGCGTCCGGCCACCCTGACGGCCACGGCTCTCGCTGAGGCCGTGCAGGCGGTCGAGGCCACGGTGATCTTCGCCTCCCCGGCCGCCCTGCGCAACGCGGTGGAGACGGCCGACCGACTCGGCTCCGAGCACCGCTCGGCGCTGGCCGGTGTGCGCACCGTGTTGTCGGCCGGAGCGCCGGTGCCGGTGACGTTGCTGCGCCGCGTCCAGGCGCTGATGCCGAACGCCGAGTTGCACACCCCGTACGGCATGACCGAGGCGCTGCCCGTCACCGACGTGTCGCTGGCCCAGATCGAGGACGCCGGGCCCGGCAACGGGGTGTGCGTCGGCTGGGCGGTACCGGGCGTGGCGATCCGGATCAGCGCCCTCGACGAGTCGGGCCGGGCCACCGGAGAGCCGGCCGAGTCGGTGGGGCAGACGGGCGAGATCTGCGTGTCCGCGGCGCACGTCAAGGAGCGGTACGACCGACTGTGGGCCACCGAGCGGCAGAGCTCACGGGATCCCGGTTGGCACCGCACGGGTGACGTCGGGCACCTCGACGTAACGGGTCGGCTATGGGTGGAGGGACGGCTCGTCCACGTGATCACCGGACCGGCCGGACCGATCACCCCGGTCGGCATCGAGCAGCGGGTGGAGGCGGTGCCCGGCGTCCGGGCGGCCGCGGCGGTGGGCGTCGGACCGGCCGGCACCCAGCAACTCGTCGTGATCGTCGTGCCGGAGGCACGCACTGGCAAACACGTGCCGGAGGCGAGCGCAGCCGCGGACCGTTGGCCGCGCCTGATCTTGCCGCCGAGGTCCGGTCGGCCGCCGACGTGCCGGTGGCCGCGGTGCTCGTGGTGAAGGCATTGCCGGTGGACATCCGGCACGCGTCGAAGGTGGACCGCCTGCGGCTCGGGCGCTGGGCCGAGCGGGTCCTCGGCGGTGGCCGGACGGGCCGCCCGTGAGGGTGCTGGTGACCGGGGCCAGCGGAATGCTCGGGGCCGGCGTCGCGCGCGCCCTTGCGTCGCGCGGTGACGAGGTGACGGTCCTGCAGCGGCGCCCAGCCGGCCTCGGCCTGCCGGAGGTGCTCGCCGACGTCGCCGATCCGGACGCCGTACGGGCCGCCGTCGCCGGACACGAGGCCGTCGTCCACCTCGCCGCGAAGGTCAACGTCACCGGAGCGTGGCCGGAGTACGAGCGGGCCAACGTGGTCGGCACCCGGTCCGTGGTCGAGGCGTGCCGGTCGCAGGGCGTACGCCGGTTGGTGCACGTCTCGTCCCCGTCGGTCGCGCACGCCGGATCCTCGTTGGTGGGGGCTGGCGCCGACCCCGCGGATCCGAGCGGAGCGCGCGGGCCGTACGCCAGGAGCAAGGCGCTCGGCGAGCAGATCGCCCTCGCCGCGGATGATCATGAGCTGGCGGTGTCGGCGATCCGCCCCCATCTGGTCTGGGGGCCCGGAGACACCCAGCTCGTCGCCCGCATCGTCGAACGCGCCCGCCGAGGCGGTCTTCCGGTGGTCGGCTCGGGGGCGTCGCTGGTGGACAGCACGTACGTCACGAACGCGGTCGACGCGCTGGTCGCGGCGCTGGATCGCATCGGCGAGGTCCACGGGCGGGCCCTCGTGGTCAGCAACGGCGAACCGCGGCCCATCGGTGAGCTGCTCGGCGGCATGTGCGCGGCCGCGGGTGTTCCGCGACCGTCCCGGCGGATCCCGGTCTGGCTGGCGGCCGCGGCCGGCTCGGTGGTCGAGGCCGGCTGGACGCTGCGGCGTCGCGTGTCGGCGCAGGCCGCCGAGGGGGATCCCCCCATGACCCGCTTCGTGGTCGAGCAGCTGTCGACCGCGCACTGGTTCGACCAGCGTGAGACCCAGCGTCTCCTACGGTGGCGACCCACGATCAGCATCGACAAAGGGCTCGTGGAGTTGGCGCGCGCGTTCGGCGGCGAAGGGCGCCAGTCGAGCGGGAAACGCTGACGCGATAACTCCACGCACCGCGAGGAACGGGCTGAATATGGGCCTCTACGAGCGTGCGTGGAGTTATTGCGACATAACGCTCGGCCGGGACACCCTCCGGACGTCTCACCAACCCAGAGGTTGGCGATCCCGGAAGAAGCCGCCGCGTGGACCGTCGTCGGGGAGCGTCGCGGCCCAGACGACCCGGCGGCGCTCTCGGCGACCGGCCGAGCGCCCGTGGCCTCCGCCCCCGGATCGGTGGCGGTGAGCCCGGGGCACACGGCGAGACGCGGTCCAGCCTTCGCCAGCCCACTCGACGTCCTCGCGCGCGATTCCGGCGTTCGCGCGCGACTATTCGCGCGCGGATGCCGGTTTTGCGCGCGGGAATGGCCGGGGGGTGCCGGGCTGCCGTCAGACCGAGCCGCCCAGTTCCAGGGCTCGGGCGAAGGCGCGATCCCAGTCGGCCAGGAACCGGGGCAGCTGGTAGCCGCTCCAGGGCGGCCTCACGCGCCAGCCGACCCCGGCGGGCCGCCTCCACCGGATCCTTCAGCAACATGTCGGCGGTCCGCCGTAGCTCCTCGACGTCGCCGGACAGGGCACCCGGCACCCGGGGACACCGCCCGCGACGCCTCGGTGGCGTCGAGCACGACGACCGGCAGGCCGAGCAGCATGGCCTGGATCAGCGACAGACCGAGCGAGGTCCACCGGTTCAGGTGGAGATACACCCGCCGCTTCGCCAGGCGTCGAACAGCTCCTCCGGGCCGAGGTTGCCGGCGTAGCGCAACTCCGGGCAGTCACCGGCGAGCCGGTCGGGCAGGAGATCGGCGTCGATGCCGAACGCGTCGATGGCGAAGTCGCCGAAGGCGCGGAGAAGGTCGGTGCCGGTGATGCGCCAGCGCCGTACGGGCTCGTTGACCACGAAGGCCAGCGCCGCCTGCTCGCCGGTGTAGCGGAGCCCGGGGTCGGCCAGGCCGTGTTCGATGATCATGGTCGGCGCGGACCGGCAGTCCCAGAACAACGGCGTTGAAGTGCGTGACGTGGACGATCAGCAGGTCCGTGCGGTCGGCGAAGGGGTGCACGGAGTGCGGCACGTCGGCCTTCGGAGTGTTGTGCTCGAGGAAGATGGCCGGCAGCTCGCGGCCCGCCCGGCGTCCGGTCAGCCGTTCGAACGACGGCGAGGTCTTCGAGACGCTGCAGCACGAGCAGGTCCGGCGGATCGTCCCGCAGCCGTTCGGGCGGCACCTCGCACGGCGTTCGGTGGTCCGGCTCCCCCGCAGCCGGGCCAAGCCACCCCGCCCATCGGCGTCAGCCGGTGGGAACCAGTACTCGTGCGATCCCGCGATGAAGGAATCGGTGTAGCCGCCGTGTACGTCGGCAGAGGAGGATTCGCATCGTCGACCTCAGTGGGTGACGGCGGGCGCCGAGCCGACCGGCCGGTCCGACGACCGATTCAGCTGCCCTGAGGCGGCCGCGACCACCTCGTCCACCGTGATCTGCAGCAGGCCGCGGTCCGGTGCTCGTCGCGTGCGGATCGCCCGTCGTACCGGACCACAGCACCCGATGCGGACCGGAGGCCGGCGGGCCCCAGCGATCCGGCGCCGTCGGACCGAACAGCAGCACCGACGGCGTGGCGAACGCGCTGCCCAGGTGCGCGACGCCCGGTGTCGCCGCAGATCAGCAGCCGGGCGCCGGCGACCAGGGCGGCCAAGCCCGGTCAGGTCGAGGGTGCCGGCGAGCAGCCGACTCGGCGGCAGACCGGCCGCCTCGACCACGGCGGCCGCCAGGGATCGCTCCGCGTCGTTGCCGGTGACGACGACGTGCTCGCCGTCGGCGGCCAGGGCCCGGGCGACCGCGGCGAACCGCTCCACCGGCCACCGGCGCGCCGGCGACGCCGCACCGGGATGGAGCACGACGGCACGCCGGAGCCGGTGACGACTGACGCGGCGGCACGCAGCAGCAGGTCGTTCGGGTCGGCCGCGATGCCGGCGGAGGCGAGCAGCCGGCACCAGCGCACGACCTCGTGCTGGGCGTCGTCCCACGCCGGCCCGGGGACCGTGGGCCGACTGTGGGTGCGCGTACGTGATGATCTGCGCGGCACCGGTCGTGAGCAGGTCGTCGATGCTCTGCGGCCCGCGGCCGTGCAGGTTCACGGCCAGCTCCGGTGCCGGGATCGGCCAGTTCCGCGTGCCCAGTCCGGCGACCGGGAGCAATCGGTCGATTCCGCCGTCCAGCTCGAGCAGTGGCTCGCAGGCGCCGCCGGTGCCGCGAGGACGATGCTCGCCGCCGGATGGGCTCGGCGCAAGCGCCCGGTAGGCGGGCACCGCGGTGAGGAAGTCCCCCAGACCGAGCGCCCGGAGAACCAGGATGCGGAGCGGCGGCTCAGGGCCACGAGCTCTCGGTCGAGCAGCACACGACGAGTTCCCGGATCTCACAGCCGGCCGGCTGGCCGAGGGCGAACACCACCGCGGCCGCGACGTCGGCCGGCTGAGTTGAGCTTGGCGTCGGCCGGTGGCTTGTACTGCTCGGTCCGGCCGTCGAAGAACGGCGTGTGCATGCCGCCCGGGATGAGCAGGGTGACGCCCGACCTCGCCGGCGGTCTCGGCGGCGAGCGCCCGGGTGAAGCCCACGACCCCGAACTTCGAGGCGCAGTACGCGGTGGCGTCGCCGACGGCCTTGATGCCGAGGGTGGACGCGCAGGTCACGACCCGGCCGGAGCTGCGCCGCAGGTGCGGCAGCGCGGCCCGCACGACGGAGGCGGTGCCGATCAGGTTGACCCGGATCACCCGCTCCCAGTCGGCGGCGGAGACCCCGTCGAGCGGTCCGCACGAGTCGATGCCGGCGGCGGTGAACACGCCGTCGAGGCGGCCGCCGTTGGCCGCCACGATCTCGGCGACGGCCGCCTCCGCCGCCGCCGAGTCGGCCAGGTCGACCTGCTGGTAGGGCACGTCCGTCGCTCGGCGACGTCCGGTCCAGCACGAGCGGGCTGCCACCGGCGGCCCGTACGGCGGCCACGGTGGCCGCGCCGAGCCCGGACGCCCCGCCGGTCACCAGGATGGTGCCCAGCGCGGCGCGCGGGGCGATGAGAGTCTCCGCCGCGACGAACTCGGCGGGCTCGGTCAAGGTCGGGGCAGGCAGGGTGTTGGTCACGAGGAAACCTCCAGGGAGACGGGATCAGGGTTGTCGGGTACGGCGGAGAGTCGGCGCGCGATGTGCACCAGTGAGGTGGTCGAGTAGCCCGCCGACGACCGGCAGGAGCACCACTTCGCCACCGAGGCTTCAACGACCTCCGCCTCCGGCAGTGGTCGGTCGGCGTAGTCGCTGCCCTTCACCCAGACCTCGGGGCGCAGCTCGCGGAGGACGGCGGCCGGGGTGTCCTCGTCGAAGATCAAGACGGCGTCCACGGCCGCCAGCGCGGCCAGGACCCGGGCCCGATCCTCCTGGCCGACCACCGGGCGGTCCGGACCCTTGGCCCGCCGGACCGAGGCGTCGGAGTTGAGGCACACGACGAGGCCGTCGCCGAGCGCCCGCGCGGCCTCGAGCAGCTCGATGTGGCCGCGGTGCAGGAGATCGAAGCAGCCGCCGGTCGCCACCAGCCGACCACCGCGCGGCCCGGAGTCGGGACGCGAAGGCGAGCGCCCCGCCGGGTTCAGACGCGGTCAGACTCGACGGAGAGGCGGATTCGGTCAGCAACGTGGAGACGGTCGCCGCGGCTCCGGACCGTACGAACTCGGTAGCGCGCGCGACGCCCTCCCGGACGGCGGTCAGCGGGTCGAGCCCGGTCAACAGGCCCGCGGCGGCGGCGGCGGCGAACTGGTCACCGGCCCCGCAGGCGTCCAGCCGGGACCGCCGGGACAGACCGCTCTCATCCGCCGGCGGAACGGGCACGATGGTCGTACGGTCCGGTTCGGCTTCGGTGAGGATCGCTCCGCGGTCGCCGACGGTGACCGCGACAGCCTCCGCCTGCCACGACGAGCAGAGGCGGCGTCCCTGGCGACCCTGTTCGGGCGTGCCGCTGGCCGTGGCCGCCTCGGCCGCGTTCGGCGTGACCAGGCGGCAGCCCGGAACAGGCGGCGCCCCGCGCGGGTGCGGATCCCAGACGACCGGGATACGCCGTGCGGCAGCCGTCGAGGTGATCGCGCAACTCCGAGAGCGCGGTGATGCCGTTGCCGTAGTCGGAGACCAGATACCGCCCCGGCTCGCGCCAACGTGTCGACAACACTGCGGGGCAGCGGGCCGTCGACGGGCACCCCGCCCCCGGAGTCCACGCGCACCAGCGGCACGTCGGCGGCGGCGATCCGCGTCTTCGTCACGGTCTGGCCGCTCAGGCGGAGGGGAACCACCCGGACCCGACCCTCCAGCAGTCGGGTCAACATCGCGGCCGGCTCGTCGGTGCCCAGGGCGGTGACCAGAACCACCTCGTGGCCGGCCCGGGCCGCCAGCCACGCCGCCAGGCCGGCGCCGCCGGGACGGTGCCGTTGCCATTCGAGGTCGACGACCGGCACCGGCGCGTCCGGGCAGAGGCGAGTGGCTGTGCCTTCCAGGTCGACGTCGACGAACGCAGTCACCCACCACCACGAGCGGCCCAGGCGGCGCTTGGGGCCGCGTCGGCGGCCTCGTCAACGGCCGACCCCCAGCTCCTCGTCGAGGGCGAGGCAGAGCGCGTGCACCATCGACAGGTGGATCTCCTGCACGGTGGCGACCGTCGGTGCGCTGATCGCCAGGGCCGAGTCGGAGAGCGCCGCCAAGGGGTTCGGGGCCGGACCGGTCAGCGCCCACACCTCGACGCCGATTTCGTGCGCCGCCTTGGCTGCGGCGAGCACGTTCGCGCTGGTCCCGCTGGTCGAGAAGGCCATCAGGACGTCACCGCTGCGACCGTGCGCACGGACCTGCCGAGCGTAGAACTCGTCGGTGCCGTAGTCGTTCAGAATGGCCGTCACGGCGGACGTGTCGGCGTGCAGGGCGATCGCCGACAGCGGACGGCGGTCGTGCCGGAAGCGACCCACCAGCTCACCGGTCAGGTGCTGAGCCTCGGCTGCACTTCCGCCGTTTCCGCAGGCCAGCAGCCGCCCGTCGCGCGCGTACATCTCGGCGAGCCGCCGCCCCCACTCCCGAATCTGCGGCGACCAGCGGTCCGAGGGTGGCTGCACTCTCGGCCAGCGCCGCGAAGTGCTCGGCGACCGAATCGCTGCGCACACGCTGATCGGTCACTTCGTCGAGCAAGGTCACTCATGTCAGGCCCCCTCCAGATCGTGAACCGGCGCCCCGAGAAGCGAGTCGACGGCGGCGACGACTTCGGCCGGAGCGATGGTGCTCAGGCACGGATGTCCGGCCGTCGGGCAGACGCGGGCCCGGCTCCCGCGGCACTCGGCGGCCTGATCGCCGAGCAGCCGGACGTCGACCCCGTACGGCCGCCAGCGACTCGGCCGGCACCACCGGGGCGAACAGCGACACGACCGGCGTGCCGACGGCCGCGGCCAGGTGGGCCGGGCCGGTGTTCGGCGCCACGACACAGACCGACGCGGTCGAGAACCGCGGCCAGCGTCGGCAGGTCACACCGTCCGCCGAGGTCGAGGACGCGGTCCGCCGGCTGACCGGCGGCGACGTACCCGGTCAGGGTCGACTCCGCCGCCGATCCGGTCACCACGACCCGGTGTCCGGCCGCGACAAGGGCGGCGACCAGCGCCCCGCATGCCTCGGCGGTCGGCCGCCGGGCACTGGTCGCCGCACCGGGATGGAACACCACGTACGGCTCGTCACCGCTCAGGTGCCGGCCGAGCGCGGTGCCCGGATCGGGAAGGGGCCGGCGGACGCCAGCTCGGCCCCACGGTCGTCGGCCGAGAAGCCCGCGGCCGACGCCAGGGAGAGATTGCGCTCGGCCTCGTGGACGTCGTCGTCCGACGTGGTGCCGCAGATCCAGCAAGGACCCGGGATAGTCCTCGCTGATCGCGCCGAGCCAGCCCACCCCGGCCATGCGCAACAGCAGCGCCAGCGGCAGCGGCGACTGGTGGAAGGAGGTGAAGATCAACGCCACGGTCGAAGTCCTCGGCGCGGATCCGCCGCACCAGCTCCTCCACGGCGGGGAGATGGACGGGCGGCGGGTCGAAGACCACCCAGGGCGCCTCGAACTCGAGCACCGCAGCTACACCCGGCAGCATCCGGGCCACCGTGGCCTGTCCCCGGCCCACCAGCATGGTCACCTCGGCGTCGGCCGCGACCGCACGCACCGCACCACCGGTCAGCAGGACATCACCCATGCTGTCCAGTCGGGCCAGCAGGACCTTGCCACGACGTCGGGTCCTCGTGGCCCTCACCATCCCCTTCACGAGCTCGTCCCGAGACTGATCCGTACGGCGTCGCCGAGCGTGGGCGCGACGGTGGCCAGCAGGCCGGCGCGATCGACCTCGGCCACTCCGGGTCTCCGGCGTCGGGACGAGGACGGCCCGCGCACCGGCGGCCAGCGCCGCGTCCACGTCGGCACCGATGTCGCCGATCACCACACACTCCTTCGGCTGCACGCCCGAGCTCTCGCGCCGCAGCCTGGACCAGGCCCGGGGCCGGCTTCCGGCAGGCGCAGCCGTCGTCGACGCCGTGCGGGCAGACCTGCCAGGTGTCGAACGGACCCAGCAGGTCCTCGACCCGGGCGTTGACCCGCGCCAACGCCTCGGGACTGATCAGTCCGCGCGCCACCCCGGACTGGTTGCTGACCACGCCGACGGCCACGCCGCGCCGCCGCAGGTCGCTGAGCACGCGGCGGGCGCCCGGGCACCGGGCGGACGCCCGCCGGGTCGGCCAGGTAGGGCACGTTGGTGATCAAGGTGCCGTCGCGGTCGAACAGCACGGCCTGCGGTCGCTCGTCCGGCCGGGCGGCGCGGCGCCCGGACGGCGGACGCTCCACTCGCCCCGAAGCCGGTGGTAGAGCGCCACCGGCGGAATGGCGGCGCTGGTGACGATCATGGCCGCGATCTCGCGGGCGGTCCGGGGGCCGGGCGAGATCCGCCGGACGGCGAACTCGGCGGTCAGCGCAGCCCAGACGAGCGGCGGACCCGGCGGCCAGCCGCGGGTGTCCGGCGAGCGCGGCACCCGCGGCACCCGCAGCGGCACCGACGGCGAGCAGCATGTCGCCCGGTGCGGCCGGGCCTGGTGCCGATCTGCAGCCGCCAGGAGCGGCCCGAATTTCGCTGCGCAGCAAGGCGTTGTCGGCGTTGCCGGCCTGGACGGCGATGCTGCCGCGCCAGCCGCCGCGCGACGCGGACCGGGTGCTCGGTCCGGCGCTCGCCCCAGACGATGTCGAAGCCGGCCCGGACGGCGCGGAGGGCCAGATCGGCGTCCTCCCGGAACGGACGCGGGAAGCGCTCGTCGAAGCCGCCGGTCGCCTCCAGAACCGAGCGACGGTAGGCCATGTCGGCGGTGATCCAGGGCGCCCCGACCAGGCCGGTCGTCCGCCGCTCCTCGTCGGTCGGACGATGCCCGGCCGGAAGCGGCACCTCCAGGTCGGGCCTGACTGGCCCCCACCGTGTCTGGCAGTCCGGTCAGGTCGGCGACCAGTCGCGCGTTCCAGTCCGGCGCCAGGCGTACGTCGTCGTCGACGAAGGCGATCCACTCGCAGTCGTCGGCGCACTCCGCCACGGCGGCGCGCCAGCCGGCGTTGCGGGCGGCCGCCGGACCGCGACCGCCGCTGCGAACGACGACGCAGGGGAGCGGTGGTCGCCGGCAGCCGCAGCGGCTCGCGCGGCGTCCCGGCGATCGTCGGCCACGACGATGCAGAGGGGACTGGGTCGCGGTCGGCGCTGCGGACCAGGTCGGCCAGCTCGGGCCGACCGATAGTCGGAATGACGACCGCGTACGAGACGTCGCTCCATTCGTAGGCGTAGCTCGATCTGCAGATGGAGCGACGCCTCGAACCCGAGCGGCGTTGGGTCTGAAGGCGGGTTGGCGGGGTCGGCCGCGGTGCTTCCGTCAGGGCGGCGCACCAGGAACGGGCCGATGGCCAGCGCGTCCACCGGCGCCGAGCCGAAGAGCTCGAGCGCGTCGCGCGGGCTGTCCACCATCGGCCGGCCGGCGGTGTTGAGGCTGGTGTTGACCACCACCGGCGTTCCGGTCAGCTCGCCGAAGGCCGCCAGCAGCCGGCCGGTCAGCGGATCCGTCGCCGGGTCGACGGTCTGGACCCGGGCCGTGTGGTCGACGTGGGTCACCGCCCGCAGCCGCTCCCGCCACCGCGGCGCGACGTCGTGGACGAAGAGCATGTACGGGCTGGGCAGCGGTCCGCGGCCGAAGATCTCCCCCGCCCGGTCGAGCAGGACCATCGGGGCGACCGGCCGGAACTGTTCGCGCCCCTTGATGTCGTTCAGCCGCTCGACGTTGTCGGCCTGGCCCGGATGGGCGAGCAGGGACCGGTGACCCAGAGCCCGCGGTCCGTACTCGGACGCGACCCTGGAACCAGGCCACGACGCCGTTGCCGCGATCACCTCGGCCGCGGCCCGCGGCGACGTCGTCGAGACGCTCGTAGCGGACGCGCGCGGTGCGCAGCGCCTGTTCGATCTCGTCGTCGCTCCAGCCTCGGCCCAGCGCCGCGTCGTGCATCGGCGCGATCCGGTCCCCGAGCTCGGCGGCCACTGCCAGGGCTGCACCGAGCGCGGTGCCCGAGTCCCCCGACGCCGGCTGGACCCAGATGTTCGCGGAACGGTCCCTCCGCCAGCAGCCGGGTGTTGGCCACGCAGTTCGAGCGCGACGCCACCGGCCATGGCGAGGTTCTCGGCCTGGGTCTGCTCGTGCAGCCACGCGCACAGCTCGAGCAGCACCTCCTCCAGCACCACCTGGATGCTGGCCGCCAGGTCGGCGTGCCGTTCGTCGAGGTCCGTGGCGCCGGGCGGTCGCGCCGGGGCCAGGGCCGTACCAGTCGACGCCGCTCGGTCCGGAAGCCGCCGTCGCCGGTGGCGTACACGAGCTGCCGGAGCAGCGGCAGATGCCGCGGCGTCCCGTACGACGCCATCGCCATCACCTTGTACTCGTCGCTGGAGCGTTCGAAGCCGAGGTGGGCGGTCAGGTCCTCGTACAGCAGGCCCAGCGAGTGCGGCAGCGCCTGGGCAGCGATGATGTCGAGCTTCTGGTCGCGGTACTCCCCGGCGAGCATCGAGGTCGCCTCGCCCGCGGCCGTCGGCCACCAGGACCGCGCAGTCACCGAACGGGGCCACCAGGCCGGTGGAGGCGGCGTGGGCGACGTGGTGCCGGACGAAGTGGAACCGCTCGGGGTCGTAGTCGGGCAGCAGGGTCCGCAGGAAGTTCGGTGCGCGCGTCGCGTAGGTCGTCCGGAGGTGCTCCCACCCCGGGTCCTGGCCGGGACCGTCCGGCACGACCAGACTCGGATCGTACGAGTAGGCCACCGCGTCGAGGTCGGCGGCGGCCAGCCCGCCCTCGGCCAGACACCAGCGGATGGCGGCGTCCGGCAGTTCCCACGTGGAGAAGGGCACCGGGCGCTTGCCGTGTTTCCGACGGCTGAAGCGCTCCTCCTCCGCGGCGGCGACGATCTGACCGTCGACCACCAGGGCGGCCGCGGAGTCGTGGAAGACCGCGTTGACACCGAGAACGCGCATGCTCACCTCACCTCCGACGATCTCGGTGAGCCGGCGACCGACCCCGGCGCGCACCGTCCGCGCGGCGAACCAGGCCGACGTCGTCGGCCAGCCCGTCCGCGCAGCGAGACCACGCGGACGCCAGCCGAGCCGTTCGATCGCCCGGCTGATGTCGGGGCAGCGTCGCCGCGGGTCGTCGGGCATGGGCCGGCTCGAAGGCGAACTCGACGTCGACCTCGAGCAGCTCGCCGATCGCCCGCGCCGTCTCCAGCACGCTCAGCTCGACCGGGTTGCCGAGGTTGATCGGACCCGCCTCGGTCGAGCGGGCCAGCGCGAGCAGTCCGGCCACCATGTCGCTCACGTAGCAGACGGAGCGGGTCTGCCGGCCCGACCCGCTGATGGTGAGCGGTTGCCCGGTCAGCGCCTGCGTCACGAAGGCCGGGATCATCCGGCCGTCGTCGGGCCGCATCCGCGGCCCGTAGCAGTTGAAGATGCGGGCGATCGCGGTGTCGACGCCGTGGGTGCGGCGGTAGGCCGCGGTCAGCGCCTCGGCGTAGCGCTTGCCCTCGTCGTACACGCTGCGCGGGCCGATGGGATTGACGTGGCCCGACGTACTCCTCGACCTGGGGATGGACCAGCGGATCGCCGTAGACCTCACTGGTGGAGGCCAGCACGAAGCGGGCTCCGTCGCCGCCGGGCCAGCTCGAGTCCGTGCTCGGTGCCCAGCGATCCGGCGCGCAGCGTCTCGATCGGCAGCCGGTAGTAGGCGAGCCGGCGAGGCCGGCGACGCCAGGTGGAACACGACGTCACCGCCGTCGCAGCTCGTCCGATCGGCGAGGCAAGCGACCGCGTGACGTCGTGCTCGACGAGGGTGAAGTCGGGCCGCTCCATCAGGTGATCGACGTTGGCCGGATCGCCGGTCGCGAAGTTGTCGACGCAGACCACGCTGGGAGCCCGTCGTCGAGCAGCGCGTCACACAGATGCGGACCCGACGAAGCCGGCGCCACCCAGCACCACGGCTCGGCTGGAACTGCCGCACGCCCCCGTTCGGTGCTGCTCATGCCGGGGCGATCTTCCGCACGACGCATCGGCCGGCGACGGAGGTCGACTGGCGATGCGCAGGTCCTCGGTACGGGTGCCGGCGTGGTAGAGCGCGGACGTTCTCGCCGCCACCTGGCTCCAGGAGAAGCGCTCCCGGACCCGAGCCGCAGCGGCGTTGCCGTACGCGCACCGTCGGGCGACGGGTCGGCGCGAGCAGTTGTCGGAGGGCGGCCGCGAGCGCCGCCGGGTCGCGGGGCGGGACGTGCAGCCCGGTGACGCTCGGCGACCACGGTGTCGAGGAGCCCGCCGACGGCGGCCGCCACGACCGGAACTCCGCAGGCCATCGCCTCCAGCGGCACGATCCCGAACGGTTCGTACCACGGCGTACACACCACGACGTCGGCGGAGCGCAGCAGGGCGGGCAGCTGACCGCGGGGCACCGGCCCGAGCAGCCGGACGCGGTCGGCCACGCCGAACCGCTCGGCGAGGGCCAGCAGGCGCGCCACCTCCGGGTCGCTGTCCATGCGCGCCTGTTCCGGCCCGCCCGCGATGAGGAGCTCGGTGTCCGGGAAGCTGGGCGATGGCCTCGATGGCGTCGCCGAAGCCCTTCCGGGGCACGAGCCGGCCGACGGCCACGACCCGGAAGGGCGCCTCCGCGGCGGCCGTACGCGAGGTCGTCGACATCGGGGCCGGGGTGAAGCGCTCGAGGTCAACCCCGCACGGCACCACCGACAGCCGCCCGGGATCGGCGCCGAGGGCCGTCAGCTCGGCGACTCTCGTCCCGACAGGTGGCGATCACGTGGTCGGCGGTCCGGGCCAGCCCACGTTCGATCCGCTGCCGGTCGGGCGGACTGGTGTCGGCGGCTCCCTGGTGCCGGCGCTTGACCACGCCCAGCGCGTGGAAGGTGACGAACAGCGGTGCCGGCACGGCCTTGAGCGCGCGTCGGGCCGCCCACGCCGACATCCAGAAGTGGGCGTGCACGACGTCCGGCGGGGCCAGGCTCAGGTGGTCGGCCAACTCGTCGGCGAAGTCGCCCATGTAGGGCCAGAGCTGGTCCTTGGCCAGGCGCTGCGGCGGCCCGGCGGTCAGGTGGACCACCGAGTAGCCGGCTGCGGTGTCCACGGTCGCGGGGAGGGCGGGGTCGTCGCGGCGGGTGTAGACGACGACCTCGTGGCCGAGTCGGCTCAGCCCCGTCGCCAGTTCGGCGACGTGGACGTTCTGGCCACCGGCATCGACGTCTCCGACGACGGCCAGCGGGCTGGCGTGTTCGGAGACCAGCGCGACGCGCAGCGGAGGCCCGGACGTGGTCGAGAGCACGAGGCCGAACTACCCCGACGCTTTGACGTCAAACCGATTCTGGTCGGAGAAGCGGTTCTCTGTGCAGCGACACCCGCATCGCGCTAGCGCGCGGCGACATCGGTCGCATCCGCCCGACGAGACCACCACTACGGGCCGGGTTCTCGTGGTCTGGGTCGGCGAGCTGCTCTCGTAGATGCCGATTGTCGTCTTGGAGGTCCAGGACCAGGGAAATACCGGCGAGGTTCAGACCCTGGGCGAGCAGCTGCTGGATGCGGCGGAGGCGCGCGACGTCGTCGGGACTGTAGAGCCGGTTTCCTCCGGCCGTCCGGGAGGGATCGACCAGTCCGGCTCGTTCGTAGGCGCGAAGGTTCTGGACGCCGGTGCCAACCAGGTCAGAGGCGACGGTGATGCCGTAGACGCCTTGCGAGGTGGGTGGTCCCTTCTCGATCGGCGCAGCCGAGGGGCTTGTCCCGGCGTGTTCATCGGTGCCGGGACCGCGTGCGGTGTGCCGATTGCTCGGGTCGTCGGGACTGATCATGTTTCTTCCTCTGCGAACTTGACTCGACTTTATCACTAGTGCTATCTCTTATCTATAGCGAACACTATAGATAGTGCCTAGCTCAGCATCACACTTCGGTAATCGATCTCAGGAGGTGACTCATGGTGTTGATGCGTACAGACCCCTTCCGTGAGCTGGATCGGTTGAGCCAGCAGGTGTTCGGGACCGCTACCCGACCGGCCTTCATGCCGATGGACGCGTGGCGGGAGGGTGACCGGTTCGTGGTGGAGTTCGACCTTCCCGGGGTCGAGAGCGAATCGATCGACCTCGACGTGGAGCGGAACGTCTTGACCGTTCGGGCCGACCGTCCGATGCGGGAGAGCACGAGCGAGCAGGTGGCGGCCGAGCGGCCGCGGGGGATGTTCAGCCGGCAGCTGATCCTCGGCGACAACCTCGACTTGGAGCAGATCGCCGCCACGTACCGCGACGGCGTTCTCCGTCTCACCATTCCGATGGCCGAACGGGCCAAGCCGCGGAAGATCAGCGTCGAGGTCGAGCGTCCTCGCGCACCATCGAGGGCCAGCCGGACCGGCACGCGGTCACCAGCTGAGCGATCCGCAGATCCCCGGGCGCCCGAGGGCACCCGGGGATCAGCGTCCGCTCGCCGCATCCGGTGGGGCCGCCCCTCAGGTATCACGTTCAGCGGCACGGGCACCGGGAATCAAGCACGGATATCGCCGAGCGAGTACGTAGGAGCAGTGGTGGCCGAGTTGGCTGTGATGGAGGTTGCTGTGGTGGACGTTACTGGGTGGACGACGTCGCCGGCAGCGATGTCGACGACCTGACTCTCGACGAAGCCAGAGCGCTCATCGGTCGCTCTAGCGCGGGCGATCAGCAGCCATGAAGCGATCGGCCAGGGCGTCGGCGTCCTGGTCGCCACCTATCGGATCAGTCCGGAGCAGGCTTGGTCGATCCTCCGATCGACCTCTCAGCACACCAACACCAAGGTCGCGGCCTTGGCCCGAGCGGTCGTCGAGTTGGCGGCGGACTTGCCGGCCACCGATCCCGCCGTCCATTCGACGGTGGACTCCGACTTGCTGCCGAAGCGCGAGTCCGATCGGGCCCGCCGGCGCCAGATCGATGGCCACCCGAGCCCCATCCACGGTTGCGTCGTCTTTCAGCACCAAGATCATGAAGCCTGCCTCACGTTCGAGTTGACGGGAACAGTTCAGCCCTGCTGGGGGGCGGGCAGGTTCTGACCGCCCGCCCATGGAAGCAAACTCGTCGGCCGAGCCAGGCTTACGTTGTAAGTCAGTGGGTATACCCACAGCTGGCAGCTATCGCAGACTCGCTGCGGAGCGGGAAGGAGAACGTCATGACGCTCACCTCAGAAGAACTCAGCCGGGTGGCGGACGGCAACGTCGTCAACGCCAACGGTGACAAGCTCGGAGGTATTGGTCAGATCTACGTCGACGACGAAACCGGCGAGCCGAACTGGGTCACGGTCAAGACCGGGCTCTTCGGCACCTCGGAGTCGTTCGTGCCCTTGTCCGGCGCGTCAGTATCAGGCTCTGACGTCGTCGTCGACTACGACAAGGACACGATCAAGGACGCACCTCGGGTCGACGCCGATGGGCATCTGACCCCGGAGGAGGAAGAGCAGCTCTTCGCCTACTACGGCATGGGTGGCGGCACCGCCCGCCTGGCGGACGACCGCGGCGCCGACTACGACCGGGGCGCTGACGGTCGCGGTACCGACTACGACCGCGGTGCAGCTGACCGCGGTGCCGACTACGGTGCTGACGACCGCGGCGCCGACTACGAGAACGCGGCGGTCGGCCGGGACACCTCCGGTCCCACCACCGACGACGCCATGACGCTGTCGGAGGAGCAGTTGCGGGTGGGCACCCAAACCCATGAAGCGGGCCGGGCTCGGCTGCGCAAGTACGTCGTGACCGAGAACGTGACGCAGACCGTGCCCGTCTCCCGTGAGGAGGTGCGGATCGAGCGGGAGCCGATCACCGAGGCCAACCGCGGCGACGCGACGTCTGGACCAGACATCAGCGAGGAGGAGCACGAGGTCGTCCTGCACGAGGAACGGCCCGTCGTGGAGAAGGAGGCCGTTCCCGTCGAGCGGGTGCGGCTCGACACCGAGACGGTCACCGACGAGGTGACGGTCAGTGATGACGTACGCCGGGAAGAGCTCGACACCGACATCGACCAGGCCACCGACCGTGGGACTGGCCGTGGGGCTGACCGAACTCGATAGGAGTCGAGGCATCACCCGGGCGGCCAGGTCTGACTCTGGCCGCCCGGGCTCACCACGAACGAGCGGCGGTTGATCACCGGTCGACCAGGCGCCCGCACGCCGAATGAGCGCCGCCATGCCTCGGCGGCGTGAGCTCCCTACCGGGTCGCCGGTTTCGTATCTGGACGTTTGACGACGCTGGCTCCGGTTATACCTGAAGAGGCGATCGCCTCGATGCTCGAGGGCAAACCAACCGGTCGATCGCTCGTCATCGGTCAT
This sequence comes from uncultured Actinomycetota bacterium, assembly GCA_963789345.1. Lineage (GTDB taxonomy): Bacteria > Actinomycetota > Actinomycetes > Propionibacteriales > Propionibacteriaceae > Microlunatus. Next base: position 48,187 of record CAWBKR010000016.1, read on the forward strand.
GCAGACCGCTCGACGCCGCACCTGATGAGCCTGAGGAGATCCGGATGTATCTACACGTACAGAAGTTGATCAACGACATCGCGACCGACGAGCCGGATCCCGCGGCCGCCAATGCGCTGCAGGAAGGTCTCGGCGGCCAGTTCGGCGAGATGCGGACCATGATGCAGTACCTGTTCCAGTCGATGAACTTCCGCGGTGACCCCGCGTCGCAGCCGTACAAGGACCTCTTGCAGGGCGTGGGCACCGAGGAGATCAGCCACGTCGAGCTGATCGGCACCACCATCTCCCGCCTGCTGGACGGCTCGCCGCAATATCCGGGCAAAGCCAAGGACCCGGTTGATCAGCCGGGCGCCAAGGGCGCGACGCCACTGTCCATCGCGAAGGACACCGGCAACATCCACCACTTCCTCGTCGGCGCGCAGGGCGCCCTGCCGGTCGACGCGGCCGGCAACCCGTGGAGCGGCTCCTACGTCTACAACAGCGGCAACCTGGTGCTGGACCTGCTCTACAACCTGATGCTGGAGTCCACCGGTCGGCTCCAGAAGTGCCGGATCTACGAGATGACCGACAACAAGACCGCCCGCTCGACGATCGCCTACCTGATCGTGCGGGATCAGGCCCACGAGAACGCCTTCGCCAAGGCTCTGGAGAGCCTCGGCGTCAACTGGGGTGCGGCGCTGCCGATTCCCAAGACCAACGCCGAGCAGTTCCCCGAGGTGAAGAAGCTGCTGGGCAAGGGTCTGCAGAGCATCCAGTACACCTTCGACGCGGACCACCAGAGCCAGGCCGCCAAGCTGTTCCGGGGCGCCTCGCCGAGCAACGACGGCACCGAGCTCACCACCGACTTCATGCCCGAAGACGGACCGGCGATCACCATCAGCCCCGAACGGCGTGAGGAGTTCTCCCCCGGTCTGGATCCTGAACTGTTGGCCCTCATCCAGGCCACCGCCGAGATCGAGATCAAGAAGGAAGCAAATACGTGAGGGCAGCGTTGATCGCTATTCAACTTTGTGTTCGAATAGGCAGGTGCGCTGGGAACAACAGAGCCTGACGACAGAGGACGCGAGCGCCCTACCCGGACTGGGTCGGCTGGCCGGCTTGGTCCGCACGGTGCGGACCCCTGAGTTCGCGGGCACGACCTTCCACGAGGTCCACTGCCGCTCGGCGCTCAACCAGATCCCGAAGAGCTCGCACCTGCCGTTCCGCTGGACGATCAACCCCTATCGGGGCTGCACCCACGGCTGCGTCTACTGCTTCGCCCGCCAGACCCACTCCTACCTCGAACTCGATACCGGCCGGGACTTCGACACCCAGATCGTGGCCAAGATCAACATCGCCTCGGTGCTGCGCCGCGAGCTGGCCCGGGAGCGCTGGAACCGTGAGCACGTGGCGATGGGGACCAACACCGATCCGTACCAGCGGGCGGAGGGCCGGTACGAGTTGATGCCGGACATCATCCGGGCCTTGGCGGCCAGCGAGACGCCCTTCTCGATCTTGACCAAGGGCACGCTCCTGAGCCGCGATCTGCCGCTGCTGGGTGAGGCGGCGACACGGGTTCCGGTCGGGGTGTCGATCTCGCTGGCCGTCCTGGAACCGGCGCTGCAACCGGTCCTCGAACCGGGCACCCCGTCCCCTCGCGGGCGGCTGGAGCTCATCCGGCGCGTACGAGCCGCGGGACTGTCGTGCGGGGTGCTGGTGGCGCCGATCCTTCCTCACCTCACCGACACCACCGAGCACCTGGAGCAGTTGGTCGAGCGAGCTCGCCGCCGCCGGTGCGACCAGCATCGGCGGCGTCGTGTTGCACCTCCGGCCCGGGGCGCGGGAATGGTTCTTCACCTGGCTCAGCCGTTCCCGGCCGGATCTGGTGCCTGCGTACGAGCGCTCTACGCTCGTGGCTCGGCCAACGCGCCGGTCCAGTACCGTCGAGAGGTGCAAGCCCGGTTGCGAGCCATCCTCGACCGGACTTCCCTCGACCGAACCGCCCTCGACCGCGGGGTCCCATCCGCCGGCACTCCTCGCCCCTCGCCGCGCCCGCCCCCGTCCACCCCGACTCCCAAGGCCTCCTACCCGTCCTCTGACCAACCGCCGACCCGTCACATCTTCGGCGGTTTGGGCGGCGTGTCGCGGCGCAACTGACGGGTCGGCGACTCGTACGGCCGCTGCGAATTGCCTCGCGACCACTGTCGATGTCCGCCGCCTGGCGCAGGATCCTCGTGCGCCGGCCATGCGCTGTCGATCCGGTGCTATGCGTTTCCCGCCAGGTGGCGGATGACGCAGCAGCAAACGGCTCGGACCGCTGCGTTGTCCGCCATGTGGCGACTGACGACATCCCGATTCAGGGGTGAAGGCCCGCGTCGGCCAAGACGTCCAGCGTCAGAGCGGCCGACCAGCTGAATTGGTCGGTTCCGTGTCCCTTCCCGGTGTGGGGGTTGAAGTACTCCTGGAAGCCGAACCGCCGCGACAGCCTGACGACGTCGTCGAGCAGCTGCGCCGCCAACTCGTGCCGCCCGTGCGCCTGCAGTCCACGCCCGACCATCCAGGTGGTGTTCAACCAGGACGGCCCGCGCCAGTACCGCTGCGCGTCGAACCAGGCGGCGGTCAGGTCGAAGCTCGGCACGCCGAGGACGTCGCTCGCGCCGGCGCGGAAGGCCGGTCCGGTCAACGTCGACAGCACCGCGTCGACGACTGTCTCCGGTAGTCCCGGGAGGACCAGGGGCAGCAGCCCACCGACGGTACGTTCGGGCAATCGCCGACCGGCGTGCTGATCGTGGGCGTGGAACAGACCACTGCCGGCGTCGGCCACGTAGAGCTCGTCGACCAACGCTGCCGTGATCCGCTCCGCCTCGGCGCGGTGCGGGCCGGCGTCGGCCCCGATCTGACTCGCGAGATCGGCGAGAGCCCACTCCGACCAGCCCCACAACGCGTTGAGGCCGGGGTCGCGCACCACGAACTCGCCCTCGCCGCCCACCCAGCGGTCGTCGTAGCCGTGATCGCGATACGCCCCGGCCAGCCGGATGTAGCGGGCGTAGTCCTCGTCGGTCGGGCGTTCGTCGTCACCGGCGTGATCGAGGTCGCGGCGGGTGTGGGTGTCGAAAACGGCCAGGTCGGCCGGCACCGCCGCCAACGGGGAATCCCACGCCGGCGAGTTGTCCATGCCGGTCTCCCAGGGATGGACCACGAACGCCAGCTCACTTCGCGGTCCGGTGCGGCACCGCCGTAGGTAGGCGTTCTGCGCGACCAGACACGGGTAGATGCGTCGGCCGAAGTCCTGCGCCTCGTCGCCGAGATGAGCCATCAGGCCCACCGCCGCGACCGCGTGGACCGGGGGCTGGATGATGCCGGAGGTGTCCACCGGCGGATGCCCCACGACGTCGTCGGACCGCCAGAAGGAGGGCCCGGGAAAGTACGCCTCGTCGTGCATCGCCGGGTTGAACACGATGTGCGGCACGCGCCCGTCCGCCCACTGCGCGCCGAACAGGCTGAGCAGTTCGGTTGCCGCCCGCCGCGGCGCCCAGTGCCGCAGACCGAGCGCGATGAACGCGGAGTCCCAGCTCCACTGGTGGGGATACAGGCCCCGCGACGGGACGGTCGAGTGGCCGTGCCAGTTCCGACCGAGCACCGCGATCGCCGCCCGCGCGAGCTGAGCGTCGAAGGCTCCCTCCGGCAGAGGTGACGGGGAGGGCACTGGGACGACGGTGGGCGTACTCATGACCGAGGCCCGTCGAGAGCAGGCGATGCTGAAGACGGACGGCTGCGTTTTCCGACCACGGGCGGCTTCCGAACCGGAACCCGACTTCCACGGCTGCGTTTTCCGACCACGGGCGGCTTCCGAACCGGAACCCGACTTCCACGGCTGCGTTTTCCGACCACGGGCGGCTTCATGACCAGGCGGCCTGCCGGATGCGGCGCACCGAGGTGGGCAGGACGTCGTCGACGTCACCGGAGAGCCGGCACTCGTACGCGAGCTCGGCACCGTAGCCGGCGGCCCAGATCGCCTGCAGGGTTGCGGTCCAGTCGAGGTGACCGGCGCCCGGGCTCCAGCCGGTTGCTGTCGCTCAACTGGACGTGCCGGAGCCACGCCGCGGAGTCCAGGAACGCCTTGAGGGGATCGGCCTCCTCGATGTTCATGTGGTAGGTGTCGGCAGCGATGCCGAGGTGCTGGGAGCCGATCGTCTCGCAGAGGACGCGCGCGTGGTCCAACGTGTTGATCATGTGGTTCTCGTACCGGTTCAGCGGTTCCAGGGCGATCACCACGCCCTCGGCCTCGGCGTGAGCAGCGAGCTGGCCGAATGCGTCCACCAGGATGTCGGTGTCCTCCGCCTCGGTGCGCGGGCACTCGAACGGGGGCAGCCGGCGGCTGAACATCCCGTACGAGGCCGGGGTCATGGCCAAGCGGCCACCGATGGCGGCCATGACACTCAGCTGAGACCTCATCTGGGCCAGGGCGTCGCGGCGCCGGTCGGCGTCGAAATCGCCGACGAAGTGGAGCATCTCCACGCAGACGGTGGGCATCGGCACACCGGCGGCCGCCGCCACCGACAGCTCCGGCAACCGGGCCGCGAACTGGCCCTCCCCGCGACCGCGCAACTCGATCGCGTCGAAGCCCAGCCGCTGGGCGTGGTCCCACTTCTCGATCATGGTCGCACCCCGCAGGTACTGCTCCTGCACCGACAGTCGCACCGCGTGTCTCATGCGTTCTCCTCCGACCCGTCGCCACTCGATTCGTCACTGACGTCGCCCCTGAAGTCCAAGATCACCTGCAGCAGATCCGCTGGCGGCTCGTCGATCAGCGCGTACGCGTTCGCAGCCTCGAGCGCCGGCAGCAGATGGCTGACCAGTGGCAGCGGGATCCAACCGTCCTGCGGCGCAGAGCGTGATCACCGCCTGGTGGAGACGCTCGCGGCTCCAGCGCTCCCGCAGCGTGGCCGGCAGCGAACCGATCTGGGAGGAGACGACCGTGACGCGATTGTGGTGGAACTCCTCGCCGAGGGCCAAGGCCGTGGCGGGGCCCTGATAGAAGCCGGCCGCGACGACCGTGCCGCCGAGTCCGGCCACCCGGATGGCCTGGTGCAGCGCGGGATAGGCGCCGGTCAGTTCGATCACTCGGTCGGCGCCGGCTCCACCGGTGTGCTCGCGAACGGCCAGGCCCAGGTCGCCGTCGGTAGCGAGCAGCGGTGTCGCGCCGAACGTCCGGGCGAGGTCGAGCCGCCGAGATACGGTGTCGACGGCCAGCACCTCGGCTGCCCTGACTGATCAACAACTGGGTGGCGAGCAGACCGATGACGCCCTGCCCGAAGACGACGACGGTCTCGGCCATCCGGGCGTCCGCCGCCAGCACGGCGTTGAGGGCGACGGCGCCGACCCGGTCGAAGGTGCCGACCACCGGGTCGAGGCCGGGGGGCATGAGGTGACCCACCAGCCGGTCGGCCGGCAGAACGGCGTGCGAACGGTGTCCCCAGATGCCCCACACCTGGTCACCGGGCGCCAGGTCAGCCACCTCGGGTCCCACCGCCTCCCCCACTTCTTCAATGACCCCCACCTCGGAGTAGCCCCAGACGTCCACGGGGTAGCGGAAGGTCGTCTCGCCGGGCAGGAACAGCGCCAGCTCGGGATCCCACCGCTTCTCGAGGTACGGATTGGTGCCCCGGTAGGTCGCCAGTTCCGTGCCGGCCGAGATGCCGGAGTAGAGGGTCCGGACGAGCACGTCGCCCGGACCCACCTCTGGCGTGGGGTACGTCCGAATGCCGACATTTCGCGGTTCGGTCAACTCGACCAGATACGCCATCACACCTGCCTCCATGATCAGCGCGGCCTCTTGTCCGGGCCGCTCCGGAGCGAGCAGGGTTGCCTCATGACGTCCGAACTCGCCGAACGCGCCCTCGGAATCCTCCAGGCACACTGGCGGCCAGAGGTCGGCTACTGCGTCCCCAACCCTGACACCTATCCGCACCAGTGGTTGTGGGACTCCGCCTTCCACGCGGTCGCCTGGGCCCGCTTGGGAGACGAGCGCGGCGTCGAGGAGCTCGGCTCGCTGCTGGATGGTCAGCTGGAATGCGGGATGGTGCCGCACATGCGCTACGGGCCTACCCCGCCGTCCGCCTGGTTGGGTCCGCTGGCCGTCCACGTCGTCGATCACCCAGCCGCCGATGTTCGGGCACGCGATCGCCGAGCTGGTCCGATCCGGCTTCGCGGTGCCCGCCGACGATCTGATCCGCGCCACCCGGGCGCTGCGGTGGGTCCTGGACAATCGGCGAGACGCCAGCGGATTGATCTTCATCGTGCACCCGTGGGAGGCCGGCAACGACCACGCGCCGCGGTGGGACGGCTGGGGCGTGCCCGGCACCACTCCCGCCACGTACGACCAGGAGGCCCGCTCGCAGTGGAACCAGGAACTGATGCGGGACGTGATCATCGGCGAGGACGGCGCGGCCTCCGGGTTCGCGCCGGTTCGTGGTCTGTCCCGGCCGCGTTCAACGCGTACGTGGCGTTCAACGCGCGGGAGCTGGCCACCGTGACGGGCGAGGAGGCCCTGCGGCAGGACGCCGACGACCTGGCCGGGCTGATCGACGACGTTGCTCTGGGACGAGGAGCACGACCCTGTGGGCCGACCGCCCGGTGGTCGGCGGGGACGGGCACAGCCACCGGATCCCGATCTCCGACGGGGTCATGCCCGTGCTGGTGTCGGCCGACGAGGACCACGCCCGTCGGGCGCTGGCCACGCTGAGCGATCCGCGCGTCTTCGGCGGCACGCCGTACGGGCCGACCAACGTCGCCCAGGACCATCCCAGCTACGACCCGTCGGCGTACTGGCGTGGCGCGGCGTGGCCCAACATGAGCTATCTGCTGTGGCTCGCGGCCCGACGCTGGCCGAGCACCGACACCGCCGAGCAGAGCGCCGAGCAGCTCACCGACCGAATCGCCCGGAACACCATCGCCGGCGCGCAGGCCTCGGGTTGGGCCGAGTACTGGAATCCCCACAGCGGTGAGGGTCTGGGGGCCGCCCCCCAGTCGTGGACCGCGCTCGCGGCGACGATGGAACAGAGAGCCTGACGAATGCCGCACGAGCCGATCCCCGTCCTCGAGGTCGGCGGCACCCACGTCACCGCGGTGCTGGTGACCGCCGACCCCTGGGACCTCGTGCGCGATTCGCTCCGGATCGTGCCGCTGGATGCGGACGGCGCGACGACGGAGATCCTGGACGAGCTGGCCGCCGCCGCCAACGGCCTGCGGATCGGGCGTCGCGCGGAGTGGGTCGTGGCGGTGCCCGGGCCCTTCGACTACGAGGGCGGTGTCGGGCTGTTCCGCGACGTGGGCAAGTTCGAGAGTCTGTACGGCGTGGACGTTGGGCGCGGCCTGCTCGAGGCGCATCAGGCCGGAGCCCACCGAGGTCCGGTTCCTGAACGACGCCGACGCGTTCGGCGTCGGTGAGTACGCCGTCGGAGCGGCTGGAGGCCACGAGCGGGCACTGTGCATCACCCTGGGCACCGGGGTCGGTTCGGCTTTCCTGGACGGGGGACGACCGGTGAACTCGGGTCCGACGGTGCCCCCGGACGGCAGCATCCACCTCGTCGTCCACGACGGACGACCGTTGGAGGAGACCGTCTCTCGGCGGGCGATCAGGGCCGCCTACGCCGCCGCGACCGGAGGGCTCGGCGGCGAGCCGGCCCCCGACGTGCACGTCATCGCGGCGCGATCCCGGCAGGGTGACGAGCACGCGAGATCCGTTCTGCACAACGCCTTCGTCGGCCTCGGTGCTGCGTTGGCCCCCCTCGTGCAGCGCTTCGAGGCCGGCGTCGTGGTGATCGGCGGCTCGATCGCCAGCTCGTGGGACATCGTCGAGCCGGCGGTCCGGCTCGGCCTGTCCGGCGTCGCGGCCGATCTTGATCATCTGGACATCCGTCCCGCCGAACGCAGTGCCGACGCCGCGCTCCTCGGCGCCGCCTTCTGGTCGGTGAACCAGCGGGACTGACGACACGTGCGCACGACCGCCCGCGCGAGATGGCGGTGCCCGGCGTCGTTCGGGTGCACACCGTCGACCGCCACCATCGTCTCGACGTCCCAGCCCGTGATCGCCACGACGACGGCCGAGTGGCGCGACGCCACCTGCCGCACGGTGGCGTTGTAGGCGTCGATCACGGCGTCCGAGCCCCGGTGGAACGGCTCGTAACCGGCGTAGTCGGAGACGTAGGGCTGCTCGAGCGCCAGCACGAGCGCACCCGGGATCGGCCCGCCGGAACGCGTCGATGATGACGCCGAGCGCGTCGGCGTAAGCGCTCGCGGCCGGTGGCCGATGTCCCGTTGAGTCTCGCGTCGTTCAGGCCCGTCATGAGGACGAAGAGACCGGCCGGGGGCGGAGGATCTCGACGTGACGAGGGTTGCGGTCTCGATGCTCAGGCTGCCACTCTGTGCGCGGTCGTCGTGCCGGAGATCGAGATCCTGCGCAGCCAGCGAGGCGAAGCCGAGGTCCCGCCGGGTCGCCCCGGTGCCGAACGCCCACGAGTGGCCGTACGCGCTGAGGGTCCCGGCCGCGGTGGTGCTCACGTTTCCGTACCCCGTACGAACGCCTTGATCGTGGCCAACCGCCGGCCGACACCGTCGCCGTGGGGTCGGATGCGGTAGCGGCCCACCTGGGCGGGCACGATGAACGTCTCGGCGTAGTGCACGACGAACGGCGCGAAACTGCCGGTGGGGCTCTCCAGCACGGCCTCCGCACCCTCGACCAGGTTGAGCACGTTGACCGTGCCCCGAGTGTCGTGCTCGACGACGTCGGTGAACCAGTGCCGGCGAACCTCGATGAACTCCAGCGCATGCAGGCCGGTGCGTTCCTCGACCCAGCCGGGCCCAGACCCCAGCGTCTCCACCTGCCCGACCAGGTTGTCCCGGGTCCAGGCCGTGTCACGGTCCCACTGGATGTTGCGCCGCGCGTGCTCGAGGTGGATGGGCCGCGGCACTCCGTCCAGCCCGACGCGGTCCCAGTCCCACATCTTGAAGGTGAAGAGGTACGGCGTCGCCGAGATCTCCAGCACCATCGAGTCGGCCCCGGAGCAGTGCACCGTGCCGGCCGGGATGGAGAAATGATCATGCTTCTGGGCCGGGAAGGCGTTGACGAACTCCTCGGCAGGAAAGCTCAGCTCGCCCCGGGACGCCGCCCGTAGCGAGGTCACCATGGCCTGCGGATCGATGCCGGACTTCAGCCCCAGATAGACGACGGCGTGATCCGCGGCGTCCAGCAGGTAGTAGCTCTCGTCCTGGGTGTAGTGCATGCCGAAGGTTGCCTGGACGTAGTCGGTCAGCGGATGGACCTGGAGCGACAGGTTGCCGCCCTCCATGGTGTCCAGGAAGTCGAATCTGATCGGGAACTCGGCCCCGAAGCGGGCGAACGTCAGCTCCCCGAGCAGCTCGCGGGGATGCGTGAAGACCAGGTCGACGGACGGCAGCTCGACGAGCTCGCCCGCGACCTCGAGCAGGAGACTGTTCTCCTCGGGCACACAGTCGAAGCACCACGCGTAGTTCTCGGTTTCGTCGTCCAGTCCGCAGACCCGCTTCATCCACTGGCCGCCCCAGACCCCGGGGTCGAAGAACGGGACCACCCGGAACGGCGTGCGGACCGCGGCCGCCAGGCCGGCTCGGAACGCGTCGGCGGTGATCAACTTCGCTTCCTCCGCCGACCGGTTCGTGTCGAGCACGAAGTCCACGAGGGCGAACAGCTCGCGCTTGTGCCGGTCGGCGACGCGCCACTCCACGAAGTAGCCGCGCTTGACCTTGCGGAGGTTGTCCTCGCCACCGTTGTCGCAGCGCCAGTTCGGAGCCCCTCGTCGCTGACGCTGCTGGATCTCCCACCGGGCCAGATCGGCGAGCACGAGCGTCGAGCGCCGGATCGGGACCAGCGCGGCGCCCCAGCCGATCAGCACCGTCGGGGTGTTCGAGTCGAGCACGCGGTCCGCGATCCCGGCCAGTCGATCGGCGTCGTAGAACTCGCGCAGGTCGTGGTGGCTGATCACCCCGAACACCCGGTCGTGGGTCAGGTTCGAGGCGATCAGCTCGTCGATCTCGCGGATGGGTTTCGCGGCGGCCTGCTCGACGTTGATCACGACGTAGTGCGGCAGGGCGGCGCCGATCACCGCGGTCAGTTCGCCGAGCTCGACTCCGGGGTAGGTGTCGATGACCACGAGCGGCGCACGTCGCCCGCCGTCACTGGCGTGCCGGTCGATCTCACGCCACGCGTCGTGACCCTTCCACACCTGGTGCTCACCCGGCACCAGCACCGACGGCTGCTTGTCGTACGACACGTCGCAGCGCCGCTCAGCCCTTCTCGGCTCCGGCCGTCAGGCCTTCGGTCAGGAGACGCTCGGTGGCGAAGAACATGATGATGATCGGCAGGGTGATGATCACCGAGCCGGCCATCAGGACCGTGGTGGGGATCTCGATGCTGCCGGCCAGCTGGGACAGCCCCAGGGAGACCGTCCAGCGGTCTCGTTCCTCGACCAGGAAGAGCAACGCGAAGAGGAACTCGTTCCACGCGATCATGAACACGAAGAGCGCGTTGGACATGATCGCCGGTGCCGCCAGCGGCAGGCTGATCCGACGCATGATGCCGAGCCGGCTGCAGCCGTCGATGGCCGCGGCCTCCTCCAGGCTGACCGGGATGGTGTCGAAGTAGTTGCGGAGCATGTAGATGGACACCGCAACGATCTGCGACACGTACACGATGATCAGGCCGACCAACGTCCCGCGCAACCCGATCCGGGTGAAGAAGACGAACAGCGGAACGGCGAGCAGAATGCTCGGGAACAGGTAGACCGCCAGGAACAACGCGCTGACCTGGCGCCGGCCGAAGAACTCGAGCCGGCTCACCGCGTACGCACCCGGCAACGCCACGAGCAGGGTGATCGCGACCGTGCTGAGGGCGATGATCGCGCTGTTGCGCATGAAGATCAAGAAGCCCTGGCCACCGGCCTCCGGCGACGCGAGAACCGCGCGATAGCTGTCGATCACCCACTCCGTGGGCGGCACGAACAGCGAGCCCGGGTCCTGCACGACCGCGTCGAGAGGCCGGATGGAGAGCAGCACCGTGTAGTAGAAGGGGAAGATCGTCACCACGAGCAGTAGGACGATGACCACCCAGCGTAGGACGCCGAACACCCGTCGTTCGACGTTGTCGCGGGTCCACGCCGAGGGTTGCGTGCGAGCAGGCTGAGCGGATTTCCGTTCCTGTTCCAATGTCGTCGACATCAGGCCGCCTCCTCCTGGGTCCGGAATCGGCGCAGGTACAACCCGACCAGGAGCGCCAGGATCAGGGCCAGCACGAGCGCCTGCGCGGAGGCGGCACCGATGTCGCCGCGCGAGGTCAGGGCGTTGAAGACCCGGACGCTGACGACCTCGGTCCCCGCACCACCGCCGGTGAGCAGGTAGATGTCGTCGAAGCTGTTGAACGTCCAGATGAAGCGCAGGACCGTCAGCACGGCGATCGTCGGCAACAGTTGCGGCAGCACGACGTGGGCAAAGCGCTGGGTCGGCGTGGCGCCGTCGACGAGGGCCGCCTCCTCCAGCGTCCCCGGGACGGCCTGCAGCCGGGCGGTCAGGAACAAGAAGGCGAACGGGAACGACCGCCACGCCTCGAAGGCGATCACCGTGATCAAGGCCCAGGGCGCGCTGCTCAGGAACGGGATCGGTTCCTCCCAGCCGAACAGCCGCTGCCCCCAGTAGTTCACGATGCCGAACTGCGGATTGAGCATTGTGCTCCAGGCGAACGTCGCGGCCACGATGGGGGCGACGTAGGGCAGCAGCATGGCGGCCCGGACGAACGTCCGGCCCCGGAACGCCTTGCGCAGGGCCAACGCGGCGATCAAACCGAGCACGATCGCCGAGGCGGTCCCGAACACCGAGTAGATCAGGGTGGTCAGCAGGGAGGACCAGAACCCTTCCGAGGTGAAGATCCCGGTGAAGTTGTTGAGCGTGTAGTCACCGAAGATCCCCGCCGACCGTAGGTTGATCAGCCGGATCCGCTGGAAGGCCATGGAGATGGTCCAGAGGATCGGCAGGACCACCATGACGACGACGATGATCAGCGTCGGGGCGATCAGCGCCAGACCGGCGCGGGCGTCGGCCCGCCGCTGCCGACCCGCGGAGCGGCGCTCGGGCTGCGTCGCCGCCGCGGCATACGCCCCCTCCGGCGACGGGACCGGAGGGGCTGCGCCGCCACGTTCTGGGCGCTGACTCATGGCCGCCTCACTCGAGCGACTTCTTGATGGTGTTGAGTTCGGCGGCGGCCTGTTTGGCCGCGCCGGCGGCATCGATCGTGCCGGCCGTCAACGCGCCGATGGCCTTCGGTATCGGAAGCTCTCCGAGCGAGGCTCCGACCAGGTCGCCCTGTCCCTGGGTGATCCCCCAGCGGGAGAACTTGTCCGCCCCGCTGGTCAGGATGTCGATGACCTCCTGCGGGTAGAAGTCTCCGAGGGGCGCCTTCTTGTCGACGCCAGCCGCGAGGGTCTTCCACGCGTCGACGAACTGCTTCGGGTTCTCCTTCGTACCGGCACGCACCGGGTACTTGCCCTCCGGAGCGATCGCGATCCAGTCGAGGTAGCCGTCGCCGAGCATGTACTCGACGAACTTCTGGGACGGTTCGGTCTTGGCGGTGGCGGTGATCGCCCACGAGGAGACCTCACCGAACTGGGCCGGCTCCCCGTCCGGGCCGGCGATGGCGGCCACGACGCTGGTGTTGGCGGCAAGGAACTTGGGATCCTTCTTGCACTCCGCGCAGCTGGGCTTGGCGTCGTTGCGCAGACCGGCCAGCTCGTCGAGGAGGAACGTCGACCAGATGGCCATGGCGGACTGTCCGGCGAAGTAGCTGGCCCGAACGGTGTCGACGTCCTGCGTGCCCGCGACCGAGTAGGACTTGATCAGGTCGCCGTAGAACTGGAACGCCGCCACGCACTGCGGACTGTCGATCGTCACCGTTCCTTGGTCGTCCACCATCTGGCAGCCGTTGCCCAGGGCGATCTGCTCGAAGGTCTGTTGTGTGAACGCATCACCGGGAGTTGTCGCACCGACGAAGCCCGCGATCTTGCCGGTGTCGAGTGCCTTCGCGGCGGCCATGATGTCGGCGTACGTCTCCGGGGCCTTGATGCCGGCTTTGTCGAACCAGTCCTTGCGGTAGTAGAGCAACTGCGACCAGGCATCAGACGGAACCGAGAGCTGCGTCTCACCATCGCGCGTCAGCTCGAGCGACTTGGCCGAGAACGTCTCCGCCCCCAGAGCGTCGACCACCGCCTTCGTCGCCTCCGTGTTCAGCAGTTCGTTCGTCGACAGCGTCCGGACCGCGGCTAGCGGCTGAGAGCCGACCACGTCGGGCAGCTCGCCGGCGGCGGCGGCGGAGGTCAGCAACTGGTTGAACTGATCCTCGTCGACGCCAACGAGCTCCACCTGGACCCCGCTCGCCTCGGTGAACTTGGCGATGATCGCTTTCGTCTTGGCCACGCGGTCCGGGATGGTGTCGCCCGTCCACACCACGATCTTGTTGTCGCCCCCTTCCTCCTGGCTCGACGGGCCACTGCAGGCCGCGATGCCGATCAGGACGAGGATCGCCGCGAAGACAACGGCTGGTCGGGTCAACTTGGACATCCGATGCTCCTTTGCTCAGGTCTGTGTGCTCCCCAGTCATGCGTTGTCGTGTCGCTCGACCGGCATCAACCTCGATCACGCCTCGCTCACTGACGCGAGATGGCCGAGGCGACACCCACCTGACCTGGTGCCGGACCACTTAAGCTCATCTAATCCAGATTTACGACTGATGACAAGACGTAAAGCGTCAACTCTTGGTATGTTTCTGGTAACAGAAACGGGATCGGAGGGGCCACGTGCCGCCGAGTGCCAACAGCGCAGGCGCCCTGTTACAGCTGTTCCGCACCCGTCGCGCTCGTACGCGCAACGACGTCCAGACCTTGACCGGTCTGGCCCGCTCGACCGTGACGTACAAGATCGATTCCCTGCTCGACGCCGGCTTCCTGATCGCCGACGGCAGCATCGTGGACGGCCGGGGCCGCCCCTCCACGCGACTACGGCTCAACGACCACAACACCACGGTCCTGGCGGCCGATCTCGGGGCGACCCACGGGCGCCTGGCGGTGGCCACCGCGGCCGGCGAAGTGCTGGCCGAGACGGTGATCGAGAGCGCCATCGCGAAGGGCCCGACGGTCGTGCTGAGCACTGTGCACAAAGAGTTCGCCCGGTTGCTCAAGTCCTCCGGGCGCGCCCGGTCGAGCGTGCGCGGCATCGGGCTGGGAGTGCCCGGTCCGGTGAACTGGACGACCGGTCGGATCGCTCGCTCGATCAGCATGCCGGGCTGGGACGACTACCCGGTGCGCGACGAGCTCGCCGAGCACTACGGGCTGCCGGCCGTCGTGGACAACGACGCCAATCTGCTGGGTCTCGGCGAGCAGCGTCGGATCTATCCGGGAGCCCACCTGATCCTGTTCGTGAAGATCGGTACGGGGATCGGCGCCTCCGTGATTCTCGACGGCGGCTTGCTCCGTGGATCGGACTCCGCCGAGGGTGACATCGGGCACGCCAAGATCATCGGCGTGGAGGAGACCTGCCGCAGTTGCGGAGCGCGCGGCTGTCTCGCGGCGACGGCCAGCGGCCGCGCCATGGTCCGGGACCTGCAGCGCCTGGGCCACCATCCCGAGACCACCCGAGACGTGGTCGCCCTCGTGCGCGCCGGAGAACCTCAGGCCGTACGGATCGTGACCCAAGCCGGACGCGCCCTGGGCGACGTGTTGTCCACGGCGGTGAGCCTGCTGAATCCCGACGTGGTGGTGATCGGCGGCGACATCGCCCATGCCCACGAGCACTTCCTGCTCGGTGTGCGCGAAACGCTGCTGGCGCGGAGTCAGCCGTTGGCCACCGCGCACCTGACCATCGCGCCCACCGTGCTCGGTGACCGGGCCGGGATCACCGGAGCCACCGCCATGGTGGCCGACGCCGTCTTCGGCCGCAGCGCCGTGGATGCCGTCGTCGGGTAGGCGGTGTCTTCCGGCTCGCGCACGCTCTGCGCCCCAAGACTCGGTCTTCCTCCTCGATCGCAGAGGAAAAGCGTGTCTGCTCCCTCGATCGTCCAGACCGAGCCGGCGCTCCGCCAACGACGCTCGCCGGAGCGGGTTGAACCTGGCTATGGCGCGGCTCGCTGTCGGCGCCAGGCCGTCGGGCTCGTTCCGGTGATGGCGGCGAAGCGGTTCGCGAAGTAGAACTGGCTGCTGAAGCCGGTGATCTCCGCGATCGCGCCGACGGACAGCGAACTCGATTCCAGCAGACCCTGCGCCCGCTCGATCCGGCGTTGCTCGACGAACCGCGCGGGCGGCACCCCGATCTGCTCGGTGAACAGATGGCTCAGCCGGGAGGGCGAGAGTCGCACCGCGTCCGCGATCATGCCGACCGTGATCGGACCGTCCAGCCGGGCGGCGACCTAGAGGACGGCCTCGTGAACGCGGTCGTCGAGTCGGCGTGGTCCTGGGTTGGCGGCGTCGAGCCAGAGGAGAGCCCGCTCGAGCGCGTCCAGAACGAAGTCCCGAGCACGCGGCGACCCGCTGTGCGCCGTTCGCACCGCCTCGAGGAGCGCGTCGTCGATGCGGTCTCGGATCCGGGCTGCGGGGCCGGGATCCAGACCACCCCCGGACCGAGCGGCGGCCGGGTCAGCAGCTCGCGCCAATGATCACGCGGGCGGAAGTGCGCCCACGCGATCTCCCACGGTTCACCGTCGCGCGGGCACGCGAAATCCTGGGCGGCGCCTGCGCTCCACAACACCGTGTCGCCTGCGGAGACCGGCTGCTCGCCGCCGGGATTGACGAACCACGGCCCGGCCGCTCCGCGTGTGGATCAACAACGGGACGTTTGTTCCGCGCGGACGCCAGCACCGGTTCCCTCGCCGTCGTTCATGACCGGTGAGCAGGTCGAGGTCCGCCGGGTGGGGCGTCACGGTCGGGTCGCGTCGCATGCTTGCAGCAGGATCCCATATGAATCGAGCACGACATCCCATGGTCGTGGAGTCGGGCGAGGATCAGGCTGGATCCGTCCCCGAAAACCGATCTGGAGGATCCATGCGCACCAGCTTCACCCCCACTGAGATTGCCGAATATCGCACGAACGGCTTCCTGACGGTGCCCGACTTCCTCACCACCGACGAGCTGGCACGCTGGCGAGAGGTGGTCGACGCGGCCGTGGCGGCCCGGACCCAGGCGCCGACCGGCCGGCACAGCGAGAAGGCGTTCACGCAGCGCATGCACCTCCGGCGAGACTCGGCCGCCCTCGCCGAGTTGATCGACGACCCGCAGATCGGGCACCTGATCGCCGAATTGGAGGGACTCGACGCGGTGCGGCTCTACCTCGACCAGGCGTTGGTCAAGGAGCCGTACGAAACTCCGACGCAGTATCACCTGGACACTCCCTGGTGGGGCTTCTCCTCTGCTCATGCGTGCACGATCTGGGTCGCGTTGGACGACTCGACGCTCGAGAACGGCTGTCTCTACTTCGTTCCCGGCAGCCACCGACGGCGGCTCGACGCGGCAGTCGACCTGGGTCCGGACCTCGGCGCGCTGTTCGGTTCGCACCCCGAGGCGGCGGACCGTCCCACGCCGGGCCCGGTACCGGCCGGTGGTTGCTCGTTCCACAACGGCCACACCGTCCACGGAGCCGGCGCCAACATGACGCCGGGTCGCCGGCGCACGATGACCGCCGCGTTCATGCCGGCCGACGCCATCTTCAACGGGCGGCGCGACGTCGGGGTGCTCGGCGAGCGCTACCTCGACCAGCTCACCGAAGGCGACCTGCTCGACAACTATGACCTCAACCCGCTGGTCTACGCCCGCTCGTAGCGGTCGGTCTCAGCGCTGGCGGTGCAGCTGCTGGTGGCGTGCCCTCAGCCGTTCGACAACGTCGCCGGCCGCTGACGCCTGGGACCGGGAACCTGGCGTGTCCAATCCCGCCGGCTTGGTCGGGGTGTAGATCCAGGTCCGGAAGAAGGGGTCCAGGTTCTCCCCGGACACCCGTTCCGCCAGGTCGATGAACTGGCGGGTGGTGACGTTGCCCTGGGCGTACCGGGTGAACCAGCGCTTCGTCAGCCGCGAGAAGTCCTGGTCGCCGATGCGCTCACGCAACGCGTGGAGGGTCATCGCGCCACGGTTGTACACCGCCTCCTCGAAGATGTTGTCGGGTCCGGGGTTGCCGATCGGCAGAGCCCAGAACTCATCGTCAGTCGGGATGGTGGCGAGGTCGGCGAAGAACTCGTCGGCCGTCGCCCGGCCCTGCTCCTCCGACCACAGCCACTCGGCATAGCTGGCGAAGCCCTCGTTCAGCCAGATGTCGCGCCAGCGGGCGAGCGCCAGGCTGTCGCCGGCCCACTGGTGCGCCAGCTCGTGGACGACCACCGAATCGTCGTCGCCGTTGTCGGTCCCTTGGAAGAAACCCTTCCAGTAGACCGCTCGGGTCTGGTTCTCCAGCGCGAAGCCGACCTCCGGATCGTCCACGATGCCGCCGGCCTGCCCGAACGGGTAGCGACCCATCACGCCGGAGAGGAAGCGGATGATCGCCGGCTGTTTCGCGAGTGCCGTCCGGGCCCGCTCGCCGATCGAAGCACCGCTCCCGCTCGGAGCGTCATCGAGGGTGGGATCGAAAGCGTCGAGGTAGTCGATGCGGCCGACCTGGTAGGTGTCGAGATCGAACTGGCCGATCGCCATGGTCGTGAGATAGGAGGCCATCGGCTTGTTCATCACCCAGGTCCAGGTCCGGAACCCGCCGGCGGGGTCGGTGATCCCACGAAGCTGCCCGTTCGAGATCGCCTCCAGGGCCTGCGGCGCCGTGATCACGATCCGGTACGTCGCCTTGTCCAGCGGGTGGTCGTTCACCGGATACCAGGTGTCGGCCACCTTCGGCTGACCGACGACCAGCGCCCCGTCGTTGGTGGTGAAGAAGCCGCTCTCCCCGAACGCGTCGACCACCTTCTCCGGTACGCCGTGGTAGCGGACGGTGACGGTGAAGTCCCGGTTCTTGCGGATGGCCCGCTGGGGCCGGATCCGTAGTTCCTCGTCGCTTCTCGTCCACTGCGCGGCGACCCCGTCCACCCGTACGGCATCGACGGTGAAGCCGTCGAGGTCGAGGTTGAAGCGGGACAGCGGTTGGGTGGCGGTCGCGCGCAGCCTGGCCACCCCGGTGAGCACGTCGGTCGTCGGGTTGTAGCCGATCCGGAGGTTGTAGTGCCCGACGTCGTAGCCACCGTTGCCGTCACCGGGGAAGTACGGGTCGCCGATCCCGGGCGCACCGGCCCGAGGCACCGCCGGTGCACCCACCGCCACGGCGGCCGGCACCAGACCCACGACGAATGCGGTGAGCAGAACGAGCACGACCTTGCGCATCAGGAGTTCCTTTCGACCCCGACAAAATGTCACGGACGATCGACAGGGTCAACGCCGCATCCGCGACCCAGATCAGGTGGTCCCGCCGCCGACACCGCCCAGCGTGTCTCCGAACCGGCTGCCGCCGGCGGGCACCCCGCCGATGCCCGGTTCCCAGAAGCGCGGCACGCCGCCACCGAGGGGGATGACGTTGACCATCCCGAGGGTGTTGTCGACGTCGTCGGGCACTCCGACGATCAGTGCGCGTTCGGCGAAGCCGGAGACGAAGGCCAGCGACGCGCCGAAACGGTCACCGGCGTCCACGCCGCCGGGCACCCCCGGGCTGTCCTGGGCGTAGCCGACCTCGGCGTCGATGTCGGTCACCGGGAACACCTGGACGAGGCCGCTGTCGGTCGCGGACCCGTTCTCGTACGGGCTGCTCACGGCGAGGCGGATCTGCGCGTCACCGAGCCCCGGTGCGAGGAGGGCCACCCGGTCGCCGAAGAGGTCGCCGGCCTCGGAGGTGTCGGCGACGCCGGCCGTGTCCTGGGAGAGTCCCTCCGGCTCGGGGGTGACCGAGGTGGTGTCGGAGGTGAACAACTGCGCCGCCCCCGCGTTGCCGGCAGCACCGATGTCCTCACCGGGTGCGCCGGCCACCAGCCAGGTCGTACCGCCGACCCGTACCGTGTCGACGCTGCGACCGAAGACGTCCCCGGCTTCGGCGGCACCCGGGACCCCCGGAGAGTCCTGGGTGAAGCTGACCCCGCCGTCGAGTTCGTCGTAGTAGATGTCGGTGACCACGGTGATCGAGCCCGCATCGGCGAGCGCGCCGACGTCCTCGTTGGGTGAGGAGATGACCGCGTCGACGGTGTCGCCGTCCCCGGTCAGGTAGTTCACCGAAAGCGAGGCGCCGAAGCGGTCACCCGCCTCCGCCGCCCCGGGGATTGCCGGAGTGTCCTGGGTGACCTCGACCGGCACGTTGCCGCCGTCGTAGGCGACGAGGAAGCCGGCCCAACCCGCATCGTCGGCGGCACCGACGTTCGTGCCGGGTGCGCCGATGCCCAGGGCATAGGCGTCGGGCGCGCCCGTGCCACCCTGGCCGACGTCCTCCAACGCGTCGACGGCGTAGCCGAACTGATCCCCCGCCACGACGGAGTTGCCGAAGGTCAGCTGGGTGACCTGGAGCGAGGCGTCGCCCGTCCCCAGGCCGGTGGCCGCACCCCAGATGACCTGCACGTACCCGGAGTCGGCCTGGCCGTTGATGTCCTCGTTCGGGGTGCCGACCACCAGGTCGGTGTAGTCGTCGCAGTCGAGGTCGGCGACGGCCAGCGCGAAGCCGAACCGGTCATTCGCCTCGGGCACGCCGCCGATCGAGGCGGCCCCCTGGTAGAGCGTGGTCAGCGCTCCCTCGCCGATTCGGTTGTCGTTGTCACCGTAGAGGACGATCACCCGACCGGCTTGCGCCTGGCCGCTGACGGTGGCGGACGAGTCCGCGACGACCGTGTCGGAGTAGCCGTCTCCGTTGAAGTCGGATGCCAGCCCGGCAGCGCAGTTCTCGGCGGCTGCCGCAGCCAGGGGAATCGTGGACAGCCCCAGGAACGGAACCGCCAGTCCCACGACCACTCCGGCCACGCCCATCCCGACGACACGTGCACGCATGGCAACCCCTCGATGGTCGATGTTGTGGACGAAGAGGCCTGCGGTCGACGTGTTGATACCCGACACGCGTGACGCGATAGCTGCACGCACGTCGTCAGTGGGCCCGATCCGGCCTCTCCTGGCGCGTGCGTGCAGTTATTGCGTCAAGGCCTGGTGATCGGACTTATCCACAGATCGGCTTCTGCATGGTGTCAGCACCTCGAATCTGCCTCAGAGTGGTGCGCGTGCCGGCGCGTCAGGAGATCGAGCGCATCCTCGATCGCCGACTCGTGTTCTCGGCCCGCCGTCACCCCGAACTCCGGCGGACCGCAGAGCGAATGGCGCAGGAGGGCGTCTTGCGGCCCATAGCACCAGGCGTGTTGGGCCGGTGGCAGGACTCCGCCACAACGGAGGCCCGTCTGCGGGCTGCGACCGAGTGGGTCCCGGAGGGAGTGTTCACCGGACCCGCCGCCGCTAGGCTGACGTTCTGGCCGCAGATCAGTGTCCCGGTCATTCCGATCTCCTGCCGCACATTCCGGCCCGCCCAGCCGGGATTCAAGATCACCCGGGAGCGACTCGATCCGGAGCTGGTCGTCGAGACCAACGATTTCCGCGTCACCGTGCCGGCGCTCACGGCGCTGGATCTGGTGAGTTCCGTGGGCGGCGAGGGTATCGACCGTGTGTTGCGCCTACGTCTCGCCAAGCTGGACGACATGGCCGAGGCTCTTCGGCTCACGCCGAAGCGCCCGGGGAACACCGCCCGCCGGGCGATGCTCCTCGACTCGCGCGACGAGCCGTGGTCGGAGGCGGAGCGCGAAGGCCACCGACTGCTGCGGGCCGCCGGTATCACCGGTTGGCGCGGGAACGTCCCGGTGATGTGCGGTGAGTCGTTGTACTTCGTCGACGTCGGCTTCGAGGCTCTTAGGCTGGGCATCGAGATCGACGGTCGCGAGGTGCACCGCGCCGAGAACCGGGAGCAGTTCAACCACGATCGGCGCAAATGGACGTGCCTACACAACCAGGGCTGGAGCTTGCTGCACTACGGCGCCGATCACATCTTCCACGAAGCCGATTGGTTCATCGAGAGCGTGAAGACGGCGGTGATGCTCCGGCGCCGTCGCGCCGGTTGACGGCGACACGGCGCAGGAAGGAAACCGCCGGTCAGAACGCGAGCTGCGCCGGACGAGCCGAGTCGCCGAGCAGCGAGCCGGCGTCGGTCGCTACGGGTGGGAGCCCGAGGGTTTGGAGTACCGAACGGGCCGTGGCGGTGGCGGCGGACAGGGTCGGAAGTCCGGTGCGCCGTTCGACGATTCCGACCACCGGTAGGGACGGCATCTGCACGCAGGCCGACACCACGACGGCCTCGGCCCTCCGCAGGTCCAACCCATCGGCGACCGCCACGAGGCGGTCAGGATCCAGGCGGGCGACGGCCGCGTTGTCCGTGACGCCGAGACTCACCGCATCGACGACCTCGATGTCCTCCGCGGCCAGATAGTCCACGACTCGAGTAGTGAGGGGCGGGGCGTACGGGGTGATCATCGCGACTCGCTCGACGCCCAGAGATCGGATCCCGTCGACGAGGGCGCCGGCGCTCGAGACCACCGGACGCCCGCCGGAGGCATCCCGCAAACGGCGCTCGGCGTCCCGGTGAGCGCCCGGGCCCTGCACCATCACGGCGACCAGGCAGGCGTACGCGAGCACGTCGCACTCGGCGTCGGCCAACTCGGCGGCGCACCTCTCGGCGTGTGCGTCCATGGCCGCGAGCGCCTCAGGGGTGACCGACGTCATCCGCATCCGGGCCGAATGGAACGTGAAGCGGCGTCGTGCTGGATGCCGGCCGAACAGCTCGGGCAGTTCGGTCTCCATCGTCACGTTGGAACTGGGGACGACCAGCCCGATCCGGGCGCTCATCGGTCGCTCAGCCGTTCGGAGTAGTCGCGGAGCAGAAGGCGGGTCTCGGCCTTGGGGCCCGAGGACCAGCCCGAAGCCGAACTCGGCGAGCACCGAGCGCACGGTGTCGGCGGGCAGGGAGCCGTGCCGCTCCAGCACCAGGTGAGGTCGCGGATCACCGGCGATCTCCCGCACGGTGTGGAGGCCCAGAATCGTGGTCGACATCGGCAGGTGCCGCGGGTAGCGGGCTCGCGCCGCCACCTCGTCGTCGTGCTCGATGATCATGAAGCCCGGTGTGTCACCGAACTCGGCCCGGAGCCCATCGGCCCGCCAGTGCGCCGGCGAGTCGTCGACGCCGGTGCGGTGGCGGGACCGGTTGGCGGAGGTGATGTAGAGCAGGTCGTCGCCGGCCGCCCGGCGGGCCGCCGCCAGAAAGGCGTTCGACGGGCAGGCGTAGCCCGGAGCGATCACCTGCGCCGTGGTGATCTCCCCGTCGGGAAAGGTGAGGTGAAGAGGGACGTGAGCGGCAGCCGGCCCGCGGAAACCGAAGGGCCCGAGGGCGAAGAACGTGTCCAGCAACGTGAGGGCGGTGCGGCGCGGCAGTCGGTCCGGCAACCGGTCGAGATCCCAGACGTCCGGCAGCGCGGCAGGCGGTCCGGTGATCGAACCCACCTGGTTGAGCGGCCGGCCCTTCATGAGGTTCACCCCGCGCACGGTCGACTCGTCGGCCCGGGTGGTGATCACGTAGAAGTTGCCGAACGCCTGGGCGACGACGGCGCCGTCGGCCAACGCGTGCGCCGAACGGCTGACCGCAACCGGATCGGAGATGACGGTGCGGCCGCGTACGGCGGTGATGGTCATGGGTGCAAGGAGACTCGCGCAGCGGTGATGATACGAACGGAACGTCAGCGATGCTCGGCCGAACGCCACGCCTCCCTGATCTCCTCAGGGACGCGACCCCGCGCGGAGACGGTCCAGCCGTGCAGAACGGCCCAGGCCCGCAACTCGGCGGCGGACGGGCCGTCATCGGAGGTCGGCGCCCTGACCCTCTCGGAGGGCGCCTCCGCCGACAGTTCAGGCGTGCTCGACTCGCCGTCGCCCACCCAGGTCCGGGCGGCGGCCAGGAAGCGGTAGGTCCACTCCTCGGCCAGCTTCCGCGTGTCACAGAACGTCACCGGTACGGACGGGTAGCGAACCTGCAACTCGGCCAGCCCGTTGGCCAGCACCGCAGGCCGGACGAAGGTCTGCTTGAACAGGCTGGAGTACCGCTCCTCCACGACCACCGCGGCGCGTGGCAGGCTGGCCAGTTCGGCCACCGCGAACCGGAGCTTGCCGCTGGTCAGGCTGCTGCTCAGGTCGTCGGCCGACTTGCGCTCGACCGAGGCGATGATCACGCCGTCGACCTCGACGGCGTAGTCCCCGCAGGGCAGGGCGCGTCGCGTCGTCCGGACCTGCTGTCCGGCGAAGGAGTACGGATAGCGCTCGTGTGCGTCGACCAAGATCTCCAGTTCGGCGATGCCGGCGGCGCGTGCGGTCGGGACCCGTACGTTCGGCCGGGACTGCTTGCGGGTCTTGGGCGACTGCCAGAACACCATGTCCCGGCCGCGGGCCTTGGTGTAGACGATCTGGGAGCGGTGCTCGCGCCCGCGGTCGGCGATGATGTCGATCGCCGCGCCCCGTTGGACGCAACTGCGCAACGGGATCCGTTCGACCACGTCCGGTTCGGCCGGCCACTCCGACCGCGGGACGGGGTAGCAGAAGAGGGCCGAGGTCCGCGGCCAGGTGCCCTTGGTGCGGAAGATCAGACCGCTCCCCAGCGGCAGCCGGAGCAGGTACGGCAGCGTGCTGTCGGGGTCCGGGTTGCGCGCGATGAGCAACTCGGGACGATCCGGCATGCCCTCGATCTTGCCCGATCAACCGGCGCGCACGTCGCCCGAGGCCCGGCGCGGATTGCCCGCCGCTGGGTGCATGGAGTAAGCACGTCGTCATGAGCGACCGGGTGGAGATCGTGGAGGTTTCGCCGCGCGACGGCCTGCAGAACGAGTCGGCGCTCCTCAGCACCGAGGACAAGCTCGCCCTGATCGACACCTTGGTGGCGAGCGGCGTGCGGCGGATCGAGGCGACGAGCTTCGTCAACCCGGCCCGGGTCCCGCAGATGGCTGACGCCGACGAGGTCGCCCGCCGGCTCCCGCGCGGCGACGTCTCGTGGATCGGGCTGGTGCTGAACGAGCGCGGGCTGGACCGCGCGTTGGCCGCCGGCCTGGACGAGGTCAACGTGGTCGTCGGCGTGACCGACACCTTCAGCCGACGGAACCAGGGCGTGACCGTCGAGGAGGCGATCATCGCCTGGTCGCGCATGGCCGACCGCGCGGCGGCCGCCGGCGTCCGCCGGACGGTCACCCTGTCGGTGGCGTTCGGCTGCCCGTTCGAGGGCGAAGTCACGGTGGAGCGGGTGACCGAGGTGCTCGAGCGCTGCGCTGAGGCGCAACCCGACGAGATCGCGTTCGGCGACACCATCGGGGTCGGCGTGCCCAGCCAGGTCCGCACGCTCGCCGACGTGGCCGGCAGGGCAGCGCCCGGGCTGCCCGTCCGCTGGCACTTCCACAACACCCGGAACACCGGGTACGCCAACGCGATGGCCGCGGTCGAGACCGGCGGCGCGGTGCTCGACGCCAGCGCCGGGGGAATCGGCGGCTGCCCCTTCGCCCCGAACGCCACGGGGAACATCGCCACCGAGGACCTCGTCTACCTCCTCGAACGCAACGGAATCAGAACCGGCGTCGGTATCGGTGCCCTCCTGCCCCTCGGCGAGCGCCTCGGCAAGCTCCTCGGCCACCAGGTTCCCGGCCAGCTGGCCCGGGCCGGGGTCTTCCCGCCGGGCGGGTGAGGATGTGTCGGGAGGTGGCGAGGTGATGGCGGGGTCATCGGAGGATGCGCGGGCCGCGGCCGGGGTGGCGGCTCGGGCCGCCGGGGTACACCTCCGAGAGATCGACCGTCTCGACGAGTTGGCGGAGATCACGCGGTTGTACGGACAGATCTGGCAGCCTGCCGGCGGTCTGCCCGTCACCGTGGAGCTCCTGGTCGGGCTGGCGAAGGCGGGCAGCTACGTGGTCGGCGCTTTCGACGGCCCTCCGGACACCGAGAAGCTCGCCGGTGCGTGCATCGGGTTTTTCGGTCCGCCGGCGGAGCACTCACTGCACAGTCACATCGCCGCGGTCGCGCCGGCTGTGCTCGGTCGCCGGGTCGGCTTCGCCCTCAAGCTCCACCAGCGCGCCTGGGCGCTGGAGCACGGAGTGGACGAGGTCCTCTGGACCTTCGATCCCCTGGTGAGTCGGAACGCGTACTTCAATGTCGCGAAGCTGGTCGCGGAGCCGGTCGAGTACCTGGTGAACTTCTACGGCGTGATGGACGACGGCGTGAACGGGACCGACGACAGCGACCGGCTGCTGGTCCGCTGGGTGTTGCGGGCGCCGGAGGTCGCGGCGACGTGCTCGGGTCGGCCGTCGCCCGGCCGCACGCCCGCGGAAGCGGAGGTGGTGCTCGCCGTGGGCGCGACCGGCGAACCACAGGCCGCACGCTCGGCCGCGCGGACCGTGCTCGTCGGGGTGCCGCCGGACATCGAGGCCCTGCGGGTCAGTGATCCGGCCTGCGCGGCGCGCTGGCGTACGGCGGTCCGCGACGTGCTCGGCGGGCTGCTGGCCGACGCGGGTCGCGTGCGGGGCTTCGACCGCCGCGGGTGGTACGTGGTCGACCGGGAGCTGTCGCGGTGAGGATGACCGGCGTGGAGTTGCGGGTCATCCACCTGCCGCTGGTGACGCCGTTCCGAACGTCGTTCGGCACCCAGACTGCGCGGGAGGTGCTGCTCGTCCGGGCCGTCACTCCGGACGCGGAGGGGTGGGCGGAGTGCGTCGCGATGAGCGACCCGCGGTACTCCTCGGAGTACGTGGCCGGCTGCCTCGACGTGCTGCGCCGGTTCCTCGTACCGGCGCTGGGTTCGCTCGACCGGTTGGACGCGTCCGCCGTCGCGCCGGCCCTCGCCGGCTTCCGGGGCCACCGAATGGCGAAGGCAGCCCTCGAGACGGCGGTGCTCGACGCCGAGCTCAAGACCCGTGGAGTGCCACTGTCGCGGGAGCTCGGCGCCGTCCGCGAGCGGGTGCCGTGCGGCGTCTCGGTCGGGATCATGGACTCGATCCCTGCTCTCCTGGAGGCCGTGGGCGGTTACCTCGACGCCGGCTACGTCCGCATCAAGCTCAAGATCGAGCCCGGCTGGGACGTCGAGCCGGTCCGTGCAGTGCGCGAGCGGTTCGGCGACGAGATGTTGCTACAGGTGGACGCCAACACTGCCTATGCGCGGTCCGACGCCCAGCGCCTCGCCCAGCTCGACCCGTACGGGCTGCTGCTCATCGAACAGCCGCTGGACGAGGAAGACGTCCTCGGACACGCCGAGCTGGCGACGATCGTCTCCACTCCGATCTGCCTGGACGAGTCGATCGTGTCCGCGCGCGCCGCCGCTGACGCGATCGCGATGGGGGCGTGCTCCATCGTCAACATCAAGCCCGGCCGCGTCGGGGGCTACCTGGAAGCGCGGCGGATCCACGACGTCTGCGTGGCGCACGACGTCCCGGTGTGGTGCGGCGGCATGCTCGAGACGGGCCTCGGCCGCGCCGCCAATCTGGCCCTCGCCGCCCTCCCGGGCTTCACGCTTCCGGGCGACACCTCCGCCTCGGACCGCTACTACGCCGAGGACGTGACCGAGCCGTTCGTGCTCGAGGACGGACACCTGCCGGTGCCGACCGGGCCGGGCATCGGAATCGAGCCGATATCCGAGATCCTCGAAACCGTCACCACGCACGCGGAGTGGATCCCCGCGCGCTGACCGGCGCTGCGACGCTGAACCTGGTTCAAGACTCAGATCCGACGCCCACTCGGCGGAGCCTCACTCCGCGGGCGCGTGCGGCAATCATCCCCGCCGCGCCGACCGCGCCCAGAACGTCGAGCAAAATGGTCCCCCAGCCCTCGAGCGCTCCGTCGGTCAGCACCGCGTGCCCGATGCCGAGCAGCAGCGCCAACGCCGCGAAGAAGCTGTGGAGCACCGCAAAACCGGTCCCCGACCAGGAGAACACCCGACGAGCGACCCCCGAGGGCCACCACCACGGCCAGCGCAGCGGTGGCCAGAACCGCCATCCGCGCCCGGGTCGGGCCGTCGGGGGAAGTCGCGAACCACACGTCGTCCGGACTCAGCACGACCAGCGCCGCGATGTGAACGCCGACCAAGGCGAACGCGACGACGCCGAGCGACCAGTGCAGTCCGAAGACCTGCGGCCACGACTTGGCCAGCAGCGCCCACAGAGGCTGGAAGGACATCAGCACCACCGCCACGGCCGCCGTAACGGCCGAGACGACCAGGCTGGTCGGAGCATCGCGCAGATGAGGGCTGGCCAGAGCGACGCCGATGATCGCGGCGGCCGCGAGTCCGGACAGGCCGAGCAGGCTGCCGACCACGCCCGGGATCACGAGGAGGGCTGCAGGTTGAGGTCGATGGTCGCCGTGTTGTGGTCGAGGTCGACCACCCGTCGGATGAACACGGACTCGTACTTCCCGTCGTCGTAGCCGACGTGGATGTTCGGTCCGCCGAACTGGGCGATGGTCGGCGAGGCCCCCACCCGATAACGGCCGGCGCTGTCGGTGCGGACGCTGGTCCGGTTGTCGGACTCGCTGCCCGTCTCGGTGGCCAGCCAGACCTGGATGCGTACCCCCTCCAGCGGCACGCAGCCCTCGGCGCTGCGGACCAAACCCATGATCACGAACCCGTCGCCGAGATCCTCACCTTCTGCGGCATCAGTGATGTAGTTGTTGGTCCCGCCAGGGTTGGACTTCGTGACCGGGCACCCGCCCTCGGCGGTCGGAACCCCGGCGGTCGCGGCGGACCCTCCGCGCGAACCCACGTTCTCCGCCCCGGTGCCGGAGAGCTGGCTGGTCAGCAGGGCCACCACGACGCCGAGCGTGACGAGCACCATCAACCCGCCGACGACCCAGGTTCCCAGGGTCGGCCGCCTGGTCGAACCCGGCGGCTGCGGCGTCGCGGTCATACCGTCCCCAACGTGTAGCGGCCCATGCAGGTTTCTGGCCTAGAGGTTGCCCTGCAACTGTGGGAAGACCGTGGCAACCTTGCTGACCAGGTAGTCGCCGTAGGTGCCGGAGAACGCGCGCAGATCCCGGCCGTCCCAGCGCGGGGGGCCGCCGGCACCGGCCCGCCGAGCCACCTCGGGCAGCGGTGGCACCTCGGCGTCGAAGTCGGGGTCGAAGAAGAACGGGTACGACAGTCGCTCGTTGCCGCTGACGTTGCGCACCCGGTGCGGCGTCGACCGGTAGTAGCCGCCCGTGAGTCGGTCGAGCATGTCGCCGATATTGCAGACGAAGGTTCCGGGCAACGGCGGTGCCTCGATCCACCCGCGCGAACTGCGCACGGCAAGGCCACCGTTGTCGTCCTGGGCGAGCAACGTCAGCAGGCCGTAGTCGGTGTGCTCTCGCCGACGCCCCAGTCATCGGCGCCGGCCAGGGTCCGCAGGAGAGTCGCCAATCACAGCGTCTCGGCCCAGCCGATGCGGTGCAGGCGTTTCCACCGGCTGCGGAACTGATCGCTGATCTGGGCGGATCGAACACGAACGCGCATTGACTGTTCAGTGCCGCGCTCAACTGACCCAAAGCCTGCGCCCCAGTCTGCTCAGGCAGGTACGCGACGATCTGCTACTCAGCCCTCGGAGCAGCCACTGCGTGGCGGCAGTATGGACGTCGTGAAGGAGATCGACTGAGTCGCGTTCGGAGGGTCCGCTCGCTGTGGGCGGCCAGAACGATCCGCTGGCCGGCGTACGGCACGCCGCCGGTGAGCCGGTAGGCCAGCACAATCCACACGCAGACGGCTCGTTCTGCAAGCCAGGCCGGCGCCCAGAGCGCCGCCGATGGAGGAAATACCCCTTCGCCGCCGTCTCGGCGTCGACCGATCTCGGGAACCACCACCGTGGCGGCAACCGCCGCCGCCAACGCCCAGCGGGCTCGCCGTCCCATGAGATCGGGCCGCAACGCGCATCGGAGCAGGATCAGTGCCAGCGGCAGGACGCTGGCCTCCATCATCAACCGTCCGGGCTGGGCCAGATCGTCGTAGGCCTGTCGCACCCGCTGCCGCCAAAACTGACGAGTGGCGGTGTCCTATGATCATTCGAGGTGACGTTGAACTCGTGGACGAAACCGGCCGGCCGCTCCCCCGTCGGCGACGGGTGATCGCCTTATGCCGATGTGGACACAGCGCCCTGACCCCGTTCTGCGACGGGAACCACAAGCTGGTCCGGGCCGTCAACCGAGTACCGCGGCTCGGCCCGATTGGTGACGACGCCGCGGTCCAAGAGGGCAATTGCGAGCGACGCCTCAGCCCGGGCGTAAGTCCAGTCGACGCGGGGTGACCGCACGCAGTGGACGACTGAAGCAGATTCACTGCGCTGGCCTGCGGAGACCTGCGCTCGATCGCGGCAATGGAGATATAGACCTAAGCGGCTTGAGGCGGCGGCACCGCGGTCGCCTCTGACGGCGGATGGAGCGAGGTACGGTCCTTCCCCGACAACGCATCCCCGGCTGTCTTGTAGGGCTCGGCAGGTCTCCGGGAGCGTCGGGCTGGCAGTCGCAGATTCCGCCCCGGGTTGGCAGCGCGCACGCGAAGGCGTGCACCCCGAGAAGTCCTCGAGCAGGCAGCTCCGGCAACATCAGGCCTCCTGAGTGGTGCGGTGAGCGGTGCCCGCGCGTCGGGATAGGACAATGCCGAGGCCGACCATGCCGAGGCCGAGGACCAGGTGCAGGATGTCGTCGGCCGGGCTGACCGGCACGAAGTTGGCGTCCGCCTCTTGAGGGACCATCAACCCGTACAAGAACAACACCAGGTATATCGCGCCGCCGATTATCAGGTAGTTGCGCGCCGCGGCTAACGTTCGCGCCGCGACCAGCCCGGCCGCCCCGAACAGCAGGTGGACAATGTTATGCAGAATCGACACCTGGAATAGGCCGAGCGGCAGAGCCTGGGAGTGGTGTGAGGCGACTGACACCCTGTCGTAGCTGGTGGTGATACCGGGAATGAACCCGGCCACGCCGACGACGAGGAAGACGAGACCGATGACGAGGGCCGCCTTCTGCACCGAGGCGCGGCTACGAGCGGCGCGATCGGTACCAGACATTGACTTGATCAGTTCCTTTCGAGAAGCGGCTAGACCGGATTCAAAAGCCGTCGGCCGTCGCCACCGCAGCAGCTGTGCCGACGCGGCGCGCTGGAGAACTGCAAGGCCGGTTCGGAGGTGAGCCCCTTCGTCCAGCTCCGTACCGCTTCGGCCGCGCCCTCTTGTGCTGTTCAGCCTCGACACCCGTGGCGAGGTCAGCGAGAAGTCGGGCGGTCCACACCTTGACGATGACCAGTGAAATCGACCTCGGCAGTGGCCAGACCCGGTCGGTGGTCACGGTGCTCAAGTGGGCGATGACCCCAGTGGCCCCGCGCTCCACCTCCAAGCAGCAGATCACCAACGAGCGTGTGCCGGGACAGCGCTCTCGCCACGCGACAGCAGTCCTGCGGGTAGAGGCAGTACCGGGCAGCCACACCGGCATCACTTGATTGGCCGGCTGCAATTTCACGCTCGGTCGCCGGCCCACCTCATTCACAAGCTCGCCGGGCTCGCAGTGGATCAAGCGGTGACACGTCATCGCAAACCATCGTTTCGCGATCAGAAGGCGAGGACTCACTGCTGAATCCGCTACGTCTATAGCCAATCCATAGCTGGACCAAACAGCCGAAGGCCAGTACATCTCGCGAGTTCGGATCGACGTCGACTCGGCGTAGCCTGAGGAGTGCTGTGGCCGCTGGCAAGCGGCACTGCGGCGCCCGACTGGGTCGTTCTTGAGTTCAAACCAGTGCTCACACAATCTGATGGGCCCCGACTGGGCCCGGACCTGCAGCGGTGACACGCCCACCGAGACGGCAGCCACCGCATGAACGTGTGAGGACTCGACATGAACAACATTTCCAGCTCCGACGCTGAACGGGGCCGTGACCCGATGCACGCCTTCGCCGAGCTGGCCTTGATCGCGGTGAACACCAACCCGCCCGAGCAGACGTTGCGACGGGTGGCCGAGCTGGCCAAGCGGACTCTGGCCGGCGTCGAAGACGTCTCGCTGACGGTGGTGGAGCGTGGGCAGCCGCGCAGCATGGTGTTCACCGGACCGCTCGCGGTCGACCTCGACGAACGGCAATACGAGCTCGGGTTCGGCCCCTGCCTCGACGCCGCGAACACCGGCCAGACCATCGTCATCGACACCGACAGCAACGACTCCCCGTACCGGGAGTTCTGCCGAACCGCCGCCCTCCAGGCGTCCGGCACACCGTCTCGGTGGGGCTGCCGATCGCGCAACGCAGCATCGGTGGAATGAACATTTACAGCACAGCCGACAGCCCACTCTCCCAGACGTTCCTGGAGCACGCGGAGGTGTTCGCTGGGTACGCCGCCGCCGCGGTCAACAACGTCACCAGCTACGCCGGCGCGGTCAACGAGGCAGCAAACCTCCGCAAGGCGATGGAGTCACGGGCGGTCATCGAGCAAGCCAAGGGCATCCTCATGGGCCGCGACGGCTGCACCGCCGAGGAAGCCTTCGACATGCTCAGACGCATCTCTCAACACCGCAACGTCAGGCTCCGCGACGTCGCACAAGCCGTCGTCGACTCAGCGCGGAAGTAGTCAGCCGGGCAGCAGGCGGCATCCTTGGCGCGATTGCCCTTGGCGCGATTTGTCCTAGGCGCAGCCACCGCACTACACCTCGAGGAGCCGCTTGGTGAATCCCACCTGTCGACGGTCGCCACAACGTCGTACTTCGTCGACTGGTGGCGTCCGGTCTGCTTCCCCGACAGCACAGACGGCGCTGGTCGCGGTGTGTCAACGGCAGTCCGTTACTGGGGATGCACCGGGTTGCTGCGGCAGTCTGGTGCTTCGAACCGCCGGCGGGTGAGCACTGCGGTCGCTGACCTAAGAAGGTCTTTCGCAAGAGCGTGCCCCCGCTGGTTGGTGAGGAGCGTCAGGGCTGGTGGAATGGCGTGCTTCGAGCACTGATTCATTAGCGCGTCTTCGTTCTTCTCACAGTTGACGAGATGGTTGTTGGACGAGAGGAGTGCCGGTGTTTCTCGTCGGGAACGATTGGGCCGAGGCCATCACGACATCCTGGCCGTCACCGAAACGAGCGCTCACCGAGACGACGACGCCGCCGAGGTGGGGCCAGGCCTCACCCTCGACGACCGCGGTCCCTCAGATCAAGAAGCTCAAGTCGACTCTCGCCGGACATCGACTGACAAGGACCTGCTGGCCGATGACTCAACCGGCGTGGAAAGGTCCATGCTGCGACTACCACTGAGGAGGACACATGGCACGCGAGCTTGTCTGGACCGGCTTCATGACCTTGGACGGAAAAGTCGACTCACCCGGCGGCACATCCGAGGGCCATCGCGGCGGCGGATGGGTCTTCGATACCGAATTCGTCCCCGAGTCGTACTCGCTCAAAGAGGAGGAACTCGGGGAGACGTCGGCACTGATGTTTGGGAAGCGAAGCTACGAAGCCTTCGCGCCGATCTGGAGCACGTCGCCAGACCACGCCGCATACCAGGAGCTACCGAAATACGTCGTCTCCAGCAGCCTGACCGAGGACGGCCTTGCCGCCAACTGGGGACAAACCACGATCCTGCGATCCACCGGCGACGTCGCGGGTTTGAAGCAGCAAGACGGCGGCGCCATTTTCATTCACGGCAGCGCCGAGCTGGCCCGCCGACTTGCCGCGGTGAATCTGATCGACCGCTACAACCTGCTGGTCTTCCCCTACCTGCTCGGATCGGGCAAGTCCGTGTTCACCTTCGGCGACCGTGACCGCCAGTCGCTTCGGCTGCTGACGTCGGACTCCTACGCGAACGGCGTCGTCAAGCTGGTCTACAAGGTTGCTCCTGGCTGATTCCCTAGTTCAACTCGGTCAGAACGAAGTTCTTGATCAGGTCAAGTTTCAGGGTCAGGCAGCCGCGAGCCCCCGGTCGATGTGATGTTCGAGTTCGCGGTTGAGGGCGCGCCAGGAGGTTGCGAGTGCGCTTCGTTTGGCCAGGTCGCCGGGCAGTCCCGGGTCGAAGGCTGCCAGACCGGGGGCGAGCACCCGGGTGTAGGTCTTGGTGAACAGCACCGCGACGCGGCGTCCACGTTCGGTAAGCAGGTAGCGGTGGCTGTGCGGTTGTCGCTCAATCAGTCCCTTGCGGCGTAGCCGGCGTAGGTCGTAGGTGGCTTGCTTGGTGGTGTAGGCCTGGTCGAGCAGGCTGGCCATCAAGCCGGTGAGGGTCTTGTTGTCGAAGCCGGTGATCAGGTGGGCGAACCCGACGATGGCGGCCATCAGCGCCATCACCCGGGTGTCCCCGAACCGGAGTGCGGGGGCGGGCTGACCCTCGGTAGTGATCGAGGGCCGGGTCACCTCGGTGAGGGTGACCACATCGGGAGCCGGTTGCGCGTCGCTTGCTTGGGCGTCACACAGACGCTGGTTGGCTCGTTCGCCAACCGCCCGGAGGGCATGCCAGTTCACCGAGTTGACCCGGCGGCCGATGCCGAAGTCGCGGGTGTCACCGATGACTGTTTCGGTGCGGAGTGCGCGGTGCAGCTTGAAGTACTGCTTGAGCCGGCTTGATTTGAAGTAGCAACACAGCTGGGGATCCACCCCGCGGGTGACCACCTTGGTCCGGAAGGTCCCCGGCGTCTTGGCGTTGACTCGACGGTCGAAGATCAGGGCCACCGAGGAGGGCCGTCCGACGTCGAGGTGGTCGCGGATGACCTGCTCGAAGAACGACCGGCCGGCCGCCGGCCGGTCGAACACCCGGGTGTCGGAGACCTCGAATTGGCGGAACGCCAGCTCATAGACGTAGCCGGCGCGCTGATCGGCGGGGGTGAACGGGGACGGCAGCCGACGCAGCCAGCGCCAAAGGAAGCTCTTCACCGCGCCCGGGCCGAGCCGGTCGCAGATCCGCTGCAGCGCCCGCGGGTTGGTGCAGTCACCGAATCCGTTGTCCAGCGCGGTGTAGCCGATGCCAGCCTTTTCGCATTGCCGCTTCGCCCATTCGTGGCCGTTGAGCCAGATCCAGATCGGGTACGGGGCATAAGCGTTGGTCTTCCAGAACGCCCCGCCCCACTCCGGATCCCAGAGGTAGAAATAGAAGTGGTTGACGAACGCCATCTGTCGGCCCCACTCCATGTGCGGGTGCGGCAGGTGCTCTTGTCCCTTGGCCTTCCAGGACCGCCAGACCGGCGCCTTCTCCTGGGCGACCCCGATCAACACCACCCGCCCCGGGCCGCCCTCCGCGGCGGCCTTGTCGATCAGCGGACGCGCGATCTGTTCCTTGTTCTCACCCTTGGCGAAATGCAGCACCGGGATGCCGTGCGCCGCGGCGAACCGATGAACCTCGGCCACATAGGCGTCGCCGATCTTCCCGAACGCCGCCAGTCGCTCGCCGACCACAGGTCGGCCGAGTTGTCGGCATTGCCCCCTTGGTCCGCTCGGCGAGTCGGAGCAGGGTCAGGTCCTCGAGGTGCTGGTGCGCGGTCTTGCTGACCATCCCGACGGCCGCGGCGACGCTGGCCGTTGGCCGGCTCGGTCCTGTCGATGAGGTCGGCGATGAGCTTGCTGCGGATGGCCGGCACGCAGTCGCGGGCGATCCGTGCGACGACGCTCCAGCGGGTCATCTCGTCCGCGCCGATCGCCTCCAGGCCGCCGTACAGATTCCGCATCGCCAGGGCTAGCCGAGCCGGCCCCTCGGGCTGTGGGATGACGACCAGCTCGTGAGTCTAGCCGTCACGCTCCACGGCGGTGCACGCGCGGGCCGTGTACGTGGATAGGGCAATGAGCCGATCGCGCTCGTGGTCGCGTAGGTCACGGGTGACGCAAGCGAGCTTGTCGTCGCTGCTTGCAGATGCGCCTCGGGGTAGCCGTCCGCCTTATTGCGTTCCGACGCCGCCCCGCGGGCAGCAGCGTGAGAGCTCTCCGCGTGCGGCCTCCGCCGCTCCGTGGTGCTCGGGCTGGAGCGGCCCGCCGTCAAATGAACCTCGGGCTCGGTCAAGGTCCGGCAGGGTTGGTCAAGACCGGTCGGGCCAAGACCAGCCGCCACCGACGACCCCAGGAGCCCCGCCACCGACGTCCCCAAGGGGCCCGCCATCCGCCGGGTCGAGCCGGTCTTTGAATCAGGACTAGCGACGTAGGTTCGACTCCTACCCGGGGGGCGGATTCAGTCAAAAGCGCAGGTGAGAGCAGCAACACCCATCGTGGAGTCTCGGCAGATCGTTGGTTGATCTGCCGGTCTCCGGCCCAGAGTCTGGCCGCGGTCGTTGCCTGTGGAAGGATCTTGGCGTGTCCAGCAGCGGGGTGACAGGCAGGACTGGTGCTCGCCCGGAAGGCCCGCCGTACGCGCGCTCTGTCGAGGACGTTGTGCAGGCCGTGGGCTCCGACGCCGAGCGCGGCTTGTCCCAAGCGGAGGCGGCTGCGCGGCTGTCCACGTACGGGAAGAACGAGATCCTGGGCGAGAAGCCCCCGTCGGTCGTCTCGGTCGCGCTTGCTCAGCTACGGGATCCGATGAATCTGATGTTGGTGGCGGTGACCGTCGTCAGCCTGCTGATCGGCGAGATCCCGACCGGTGTCATCGTCGCGTTCTTGATCTTGCTGAACATCGTGCTCGGAACCCGCCAGGAGCTCAAGGCCCGGGCCAGTGTGGACGCCCTGGCCAAGCTGCAGGTGCCTCAGGCCCGGGTCGTACGCGACGGAGCGGTCGAACTCCGTCCCGCCACCGAGATAGTTCCCGGTGACGTCGTTGCCGTCGAGGCCGGCGACCTCGTGCCCGCCGACGGCCGGATCCTGCGATCCGCGACGCTGGAGACCCAAGAAGCTGCGCTGACGGGAGAAAGCGCTCCGATCCCCAAGGATGCGAATTTACTCGACTCGACAGACGTCGGACTCGGCGACCAGTCGAACATGCTCTTCCAGAACACGTCGGTCACCAGGGGCACGGGCTCGATGGTCGTGACCACGACGGGGATGAAGACCCAGATGGGTCAGATCGCCACAATGTTGACCTCGGTCAAGCGCACCCGTTCTCCGCTGCAGAAGGAGCTGGACTCGCTGACCAAGGTGCTCGGGCTGATCGCCTGGGGTGCTGTCGCGGTGATCATCCTGGTCGGCCTGCTCCGAGGCACTCCTGTCCAGGACCTGTTGCTGCTGGGCACGGCGATGGCGATCTCGGCCATTCCGACCGGCATGCCGGCCTTCGTCTCGGGGCTGCTTTCGGTGGGCTCCAACCAGCTGGCCGAAGCCAAGGCCGTGGTCAAGAACCTCACCGATGTTGAGACGCTCGGGGCGACGAGTGCCATCAACACCGACAAGACCGGCACGCTCACGATGAACGAGATGATGGTCTCCACGTTGTACGTCGGTGGCACCTGGTTCCACGTGGACGGCGAGGGCTATCGCAAGTCGGGCGCCATCACGTCGGTGGCAGGGACGCCTACCCCGGACTTCAGTCGGTTGGCGCTGGGGCTGGCTTTGGACACCGACGCAGTCGTCGGTGACGACGGCTCGGTCATCGGTGATCCGACCGAAGCTGCTCTGGTCGTCCTGGCGGCCAAGCTGGGCGTGGACGCGGTGGAGACTCGTCGCGCCTTCCCCCGACTGGCCGAGGTGCCCTTCGACTCCGACTACAAGTTCATGGCCACGTTCCACCGTATTCCGGTGGATGGAGTCGAATACCTGGTGGAGCTGGTCAAAGGGGCCCCGGACGTGGTCCTTGCTCGGTGCAGTCAGTCCGGCGGACCGCTGAGCGGGTCGCAGGTCCCCATCAGCGAGGCCAGCGCTGGGATCGCGGCAGCCAACCAACGGATGGGGGAAGACGGCCTTCGGGTGCTCGCCTTCGCCATCCGGCTGATCGAGGGTGATGGCGCGCTCGCGTTGATGCGGTCGGATCCGATGTCTCTGACCCGCGACCTGGCCTTCGTCGGCATGGCCGGAATTATCGATCCCCTACGAGCGGAGGCCCACGAAGCGGTGCGGGTCGCCCTGGCCGCCGGCATCGACGTGCGGATGATCACGGGCGATCATGCCGTGACGGCGCAGGCGATCGGGCGGTCGCTCGGTCTCGGGCCCGGCGCGATCAGCGGTGCTGAGCTTCGCAAGCTGTCCGACGACGAGTTGCGACAGCGGTTACCGGAGCTCCATGTCTTCGGCCGGGTCTCCCCGGAGGACAAGCTCCGACTGGCCAGGACCATGCAAGCGCAGGGTTTGATCGTTGCCATGACCGGAGACGCCGTCAACGACGCAGCCGCGTTGAAGCAGGCAGACATCGGTGTGGCCATGGGCAGCGGCAGCGAGGTGACCAAGCAGGCGGGTCGGATGATCCTCACCGACGACAACTTCGGGACTCTCGTCCATGCCGTCGATATCGGTCGCCGGGTCTACGACAAGATTGTGTCCTACGTCCGCTACCAGATGACGCAGCTGCTGACTCTCATCATGCTGTTCCTCGCCGCCACGGTGTTCAACATCAACGACGGTGTGGCGTTGACGCCAGCCATGGTCCTGTACCTGCTGTTTTTCGCGACCGCGCTGGGTGTGGTGATCATCGCGGTGGATCCTGGGGATCCCGACGTCATGCACCGGTCGCCGCGCGATCCGTCGGAGCCCATCACCAATCGGGGCGCGGTTCTGCTGTGGATTCTGTACGCGGTCGCTTTCTTCGTCGGGGCGCTGATCCCGCTTCTCGCCGGCCCGGACCAGCCGAGCACCGAGCAGCCCAGCGTGTCCCTGACGATGACGTTCGTCGTGATGGGCCTGGGCACCGTGTTCAACGCCATCGTCAATCGGAGGGACCCGGTCAGCGGCCTCACGCCGCCGATCCTGAAGTCCATTGCCATCGGAGTCGTGCCACTCGTCATGGTGTTCCTCGGTACCCAGCTGCCGACCCTTCAGCAGGCCCTGCTCACCACCAGCCTGACGCCCACCCAGTGGCTGATCTGTCTAGGACTCGCCGCGCTGCTCCCGCTGACGGTCGAGATCAGCAAGGCCGTCCGGCGACGCAGTCGTCCCACACCCTCGGGCGGGGACGTGCGTCGAGCGGTCAGTCCGGAGCGTGCAGTCGAGACTCGACCGACGGCCCGGGCCCTGGCCCAGCATGATCCTCTCTGATGCAGAGAGGTCTGGAGAGAGGTCGGGAGAGAGGTTTGGTGGGTGCCGCTGGCACGATCAAACTCGCGGGGGCGACGGCTCGCTTCCGCCTGAGCCGAAGCGGTCGATGAGCAGGCCGTGCCGGAGCCCATGATCGCTGACCGTGACCGAGTCGCGTCCGAGCTTGTCCATGATCGTCCGGACGATGCAGGCGCCGGCGAGAATGACCTCGGCGCGCGCTGTCTGCAAGCCGATGATCGAGCGTCGTCTGGCGGCGTCGACGCTGCGATAACGGTCGATCTGTCGATCGATCTCGGCCCGATCGAGGATCGTCCCTTGGACGACGCCGGGATCGTACGTCACCATCCCGTGTTTGACTGCGGCCAGGTTGGTCACCGCGCCACCCATGGCCACGATCGCGTCGGGGCGCGATCGGCCGTCGAGCAGTGACAGCTCGGCTGCGATCGCGGCCATGGCCTCGGCGACGACTCCGGGCGGAACCGCCTCGGCCAGCCCGAACCGCTCGGTGAATCCAACGGCGCCGACGGGGACGCTGAACCGCTCGTCGACGCCCGACCCGTGACCGAATGTGAATTGAGAGCTGCCACCGCCCGTGTCGAAGGCGACGACGGCACCTTCGCCGACCCCGACGCCCGCCGCAACGGCGAGATACGCCAGCCGGCCCTCTTCCTCATCCGGGATCACCTCGAGCGCCAGCCCGGAACTTGCTCGAACGGTCGCCACGAGGTCGGCCCGGTTGCGCGCCATCCGGGATCCCGCCGTACCGACGGCTGCGATCGCCTGGACGTCGAGGGCGCGAGCCTCGTCCGCCATCTCGCTGATCACCCGCGCGGTCCGCTCGAGCGGCTTGGCGCCGATCTCACCGGTCGCCTCGAGATCCTCGCCGAGGCGGGTCACGACCGCCCGGTCGACGACCGTGCGCCAGGGGCCGCGCCCGTTCGCGTCGAGCTCCGCGACGTGCAACTTGATCGAGTTCGTGCCGACATCGATGACGGCGTAGCGCTCGGGCACCTGATCGATGAGCATCCGCACGCCCGTCGGAACGTCGACGTTGACATAGTCGCCCAGGCCGAGTTCTGCCACTGCGGCCGCCACCGCCGCGGGATCGGTGGACTCGATCGCGATCGACGTCTTCTGATGCCCTCCGGCCTCGAGGGTGGAGCGCTCAGTTAGGCAGCCCCCTACGGTGTATCGGGCGCGCCGCTTGTGCATCACAACAGCGCGCGGACCATCGGTTGCTCCGACCCGGGCCGCAGCCATGAATGCATCGAGACTCAGTCCCTCCGCCGGGATTTCTGGACACGGCCGCCGCAGGCTCGCGAACACGGTGTGTGCAACCTCGACGTCGAGCGGGAAGGGCACCTTCAGGATCGGTTCCCAGCGCTGCAGCCCGGCGAAATCGGTCTCGCGCAGGACCTTGATGTCCATCAGCTGGTCCCGGATCTTCACGTTGTCACCGTCGTGCGTCAGCAGGTAGAGATCGTCACTCTCCTCGACGGAGGCCGGCGTCATGGCGTCGAGGATCGTGTCCGCCTGGGAGACGGTGTGGGCGAAGGTGCGCCACTCCCAACGTGGGACGACGTCGGCCATCTTCCCTCCTGACCCGTCCTCGCGCCTCCGCCGGGCGGCGTGGCTCGAGCGAATGCTACCCCCGACTGCAGGACGAGGGTGTCGGCGGAGAGTGCACGATCTCGAAGGGGTGAGCGCTCCCCGATCAGCGACCGGTCTGCCCGCCGGGACCAGTGTCCGAATCGGGAGGGGGCGCGGGTCTCTCGGCCAGGTGGGCGTTGACGGCCTGATCGATATTGCCGTACAAGTTATCGACGCCCATCCGATCGAGAACTCCCTCTCGTTCCAGGGTGTCCTGGATCGACGGTTTCACGCGGGCGAGTCGCAGAACGAGGCCGGCTTCGTCGGCGAGGGTGACGATCTCGGATAATTTCGCCGCGCCCTGCGAGTCGATGAAGTCGATCCCCTCGCAGTCGAGCACCAAACCAGTGAGGGTCGGTCGGACGCCACGAGAGTTCGGATCCGATCTTCGAGGGCGTCGGCGGTCGCGAAGAACAGGCCGCCGTCGAGTCCGATGACGAGCACGCCCGACACCAGTTCGTCGTCTGGATGGGCGGACAGGTCACGGTAGACCGGGGTGCCGGGCTGTCTCCCGAGCCGGGGCATGTTGGGGTGGGTGCTCACAGCGATCAGCCAGATCAGCGAGAGTGCGATGCCGATGATCACGCCCGCCAGCACTCCGACCAGCAGGGTGGCCGCGAGCG
>CAWBKR010000017.1:0-121330 GCA_963789345.1 uncultured Actinomycetota bacterium
GGGGTGGATCCTGGCCAGCGGCCCGAGCCTGACGCCGCCCTGAAATCGTCGACCCTGCGAGAGATCAGCGCCCACTCGTGGTGGTACCTGGCCCGGCGCACGGTGCACGAGTTCCTCCGCGACGGCTGCCTCGACCTCGCCGCGGGCCTGACCTACTACGCGGTGCTCGCCGTGCTGCCCGGCCTGATTGCCGTACTTTCCTCACTCGGTGTGCTGGGTAAGGGCCCGGAGTCGGTCTCGACCATTCTCGGATTGGCTCAGCTGGTGGTTCCGGCTTCGGCGCTGGGCATCCTCCAACCCGTCGTCGAAGGGCTCATTCAGACGCCACGAGCGACTCTTGCCCTGGTCCTCGGCATCCTCGGCGCCCTGTGGTTCGTGTCGAACTACGTGATGGCTTTCGGTCGCGCGATGAACCAGATCTACGCCATCGGCGAGGGTCGCCCGATCTGGAGGCGCTCAAGCCGCTGATGATCTTGTTGACTCTGGTGCTCGGCGTGCTGTGTCTGTGCGCCGTTCTGCTGCTGTTGATCTCCGGGCCGCTCGCCCGGGCGCTGGGGGATGTGCTCGGCCTGGGGTCAACCACCGTGCTGGTGTGGAACATCGTCAGGTGGCCCGCGGTGGTCGCGATTACTGGCCTGGGGACCGCGCTGTTGTACTACGTCACCCCGAACGTCTGGCAGCCCCGATTCCGCTGGCTGAGCCCGGGCGCGGTGCTCGCCACCGTGGTGTGGCTGGCGGCTTCCGCACTGTTCGGTCTCTACGCCGCCAACTTCTCCAACTTCGACGCCACCTACGGATCGCTGGCCGGCGCGATCGTCTTCCTGGTCTGGTTGTGGCTCACCAATGCCGCCGTCCTGCTGGGCGCGGAGCTGAATGCTGAGATCGAACGGGCCCGCGAGTTGCAGGCCGGCGTGGTAGCGGAACGGGACCTCCAACTGCCGGCGCGCGACACGCGCGGGAGCCGGAAGAGGGCGGCGCAACGGGAACAGGACCTCGCCGCCGGCCGCGAGATCCGCCAGCAGCATGACCAGACAGAGGACCCGGCCGATCACCCGGAATGAAGCAAGAACCGCCGCCTGTGCAAGTGTGGGGAAGGTTCAGTCGGCTCTCTCGACGAGGAAACCGAACTCGTGATCGACGTAACCGAGCTGATATGGAAGCCGGTCGAGGCATAGGACGTGCGGGGACCCGCACTCGGACGAGTTGGGGGTTTATGGCAGAGGTGTCGTCCGTAGTTTGTTACCTCCAAACCGGTTGCATGAGTCGCGAGGCGCCGCCCCCGGAGCGCCAAGCAAAGCTCGGGGCACCGGCTGCGAGCGGTGCAGGAATCTGATCTCGGGTGCCAAGAAGCCCCCGTCAGCCGAGGAACCATCGGAGACCAGCCACCGCATCGCCAAACGGCGAGATTGGTACCGCATACCAGACTCGCAGTGAACCGTCAGATGTCTCAGCCGCGTACAGCCAGCACATCCGAGTGACGCTTGAGACGCCGTCGAAAGAACACCTGAGAGGCGTCGGGACCATCAGCCGCGCCGACGCCGCCGACGCCCTCCTCTCGACGCTCTGTCGGTCGGATCAAGATCAACTGCATTCGCTCCCTGTCCGCCGCCGACCTGAGAATGGCGGGCCGTAGTGCCGGCCCGTCGCGACCGCGGACAACCTGGTGCACCGCTGAGGCTAGTACCGTCCCTCGACCTGACCCGGGCCGACTTCGGGGTCGGGGAACGCGGTGTAGGTGGGGGGTCGGTTCGTGCTGATGACGACAGCGCCTGCATGGTTCTCTCCTCTTTGAAGGACCTTCAGTACCCCACGGATTTGGAAGCGGAGCGCCTCGATCAGCCTCCTCGTGCAGCAATGCAGCGCGGGTCAATCAGAACTGACGAATTTCTCACCGTGACTTGACTGACCATATCATCATACGTGATGATTGCATCACCAAGCAGAGAGGAAGGCTGATGACAACCACCCACGGGACTCACAGCGACTTGCACAGCGAACACGGGGCGCTTCGCGAGGAGCACCCCGGCCGAGCAACCAATCCGACGATCAAGGTTGCGGACCTGGCCTGGCTCGAGTTCCAGAAGCCGGATTTGACCGGCTCCGAGAGATTTGCCGACGCGTTCGGTTTCACCACCGTGAGCCGGACGGAGGACGAGCTGCAGCTGCGCGGCACGGACAGCCGCACGCCCTGCGTGATCGTGCGCCGGGGGCCGCGTTCGAGGTACCTGGGAGCCGCCTTCCGAGCCGCCGACCCGACCGACGTCCTCCGGCTCGCCGCCGCGACCGGCGCCCGGGTCAACAACCTTCCGGAGAGCCTGGGAGGAATCACGGTCGATCTGACCGACCCGAGCGGGGTGCTGGTCCGGGTGGTGGATGGCACCCATGAGCTCTCCGCCCTGCCGGCCCAGCCGACGCAGACCATGAACGCCGGGCACGAGGTGGCGCGCAGCAACGCGCCCCAGCGTCCCCCTCGCGAGCCGGCCAAGGTTCAGCGCCTGGGGCATGTCGTGCTGCAGACCACGACGTACTTCCAGACCCTGAACTGGTATCTACAGCACCTTGGTCTGATCGTCAGCGACTTCAAGTATTTCCAGGGCCAGCGCGATCGTGGACCGACGATGAGCTTCATCCGCTGTGACCGCGGCTCGACCCCGACCGATCACCACACGCTGGCGATGACGCTCGGTCCGCGGAACCGCTACGTGCACTCGGCGTTCCAGGTCGCGGACATGGACGCGATGGCCGCGGGCGGGGAGTACCTCCGAGACCATGGCTTCCAGCGCTCCTGGGGGATCGGCCGGCACATCGAGGGCAGCCAGATCTTCGACTACTGGCGCGACCCCGACGGCCTGCTGGTCGAGCACTTCACCGACGGCGACCTTTTCGACTGCACCCTGGAGCCCGGCTGGTCACCGATGACGGCGTCCGGGCTCGCCCAGTGGGGGCCACCTGCCACCACGGACTTTATGGGCCTCTCGCCGGGACGCGAGTCCGTTCGCGAACTGGCCTCGATGGTCGGCGCACTCCGTGAGGACAACGAGTTCGACCTCGCCCGCCTCCGCGGCTTGCTGAAAGTGGCCAACTCATGAGCACCACAGTCCTACGCACCGTCGACGCCTGGTGGGTCGACACCGGCAACGGTGCCGCCCGCATCGAGACCGACGCGACGACCACCGGCGAGCTCCTCGCCGAGCCCGCAGAAGATCGAGGCTGCCCGGTCGAGCCGGCAGACCGTCGACCCGGCCACGCTCGAGTTGGTGTCCCCGGTGACGGCTCCCTGCCGGGTCGTCGCACAGATGACCAACTACGCCAGCCACGTCAAGGACGCGGGGATGAAGCCCGACACCATCCCGCTGACCTTCTTCCGCAAGACCTCCGGCTCGATCAGCGGGCCCTACGACGACATCGTCCGTCCCGGTCACGTGCGCTTTCTGGACTATGAGGTCGAGGTCGGCGTGGTGATCGGCCGCGAACTGCCGGTCGGCACCAAGGTCACGGCGGACAATTGGGCTACCTTCGTCGCCGGCCTGATCGTGACCAATGACGTCTCCGCCCGCGACGTGCAACTGCCGAAGACCCAGTTCTTCGAGTCCAAGTCCTACCCGACCTTCTCCCCCGTCGGGCCCGCGCTCGTCCTGCTCGACGAGGACGAGCTCAAGCGGTTCGGCGACCTTCGTCTGCAGTTGTGGGTCAACGGCGAGATTCGTCAAGGCGCCCTGGTCGACAAAGACATGATCTTCTCGCCATTCGAGGCGCTGCGGGCCTTGAGCCGGTTCCAGCGGCTCGACCCGGGCGACCTGTTACTGACCGGCACCCCGGTGGGCACCGCACTGAGCGCGCCCCCGAAACCGGTCCAGATGATCAGCTCACTACTACCGGCTGCGACCAGGTGGAAGCTGTTCTTCAAGCGCCAGGCCCAGAACCCGAAGTACCTCAAGAACGGCGACGTCGTCGAGATCGCCATCGGCACCGACGACGGTGCGATCGACCTCGGGCGGCAACGCACGATCGTCCGGGCGACGTGATGGCCGAGTTGCTGTGGCCCGTGTTCGACGGGCTGAGTGACCTGGCATCGATGGAGGCTGTGCCGTTGGCGGACCGTGGTCTACCCGATACCACCTACGATCTCCTCGCCCGCGCGGCCGCG
Organism: uncultured Actinomycetota bacterium; assembly: GCA_963789345.1. GTDB lineage: Bacteria > Actinomycetota > Actinomycetes > Propionibacteriales > Propionibacteriaceae > Microlunatus. Next base: position 4,148 of record CAWBKR010000017.1, read on the forward strand.
TTGTGGCCGGACCGGGTGGCGCTCTCGGTCATCCCGGATGCGTCACGGTTCGAGCATTCGGTGGAGCGGACCTTCGCCGGGCTGCTCGCCGACGTCCACGCCTACGCCAATGTGTTCCACGCACACCTGCCGGTGACCCCCGTCGGGAAGGCGTTCAAGCCGGCGCTGCGGGCCGTGGCCGCCCGCGGGGCCGTCGCCGAGGCGCTCCGCGGCGTGCCTTGCGCCACCAGTGTTCGAGGGGTCGTCGAGCACGGTGCCGGCGTCGTCGTTGGCCTGGCCGAAGGCGCCGACGAGACCCCGCTCAAGGAGATGCTCGACCGCTTCTCGATCAGCTGGCGGGCCGAGGCCGACCGGTGAATGGATCGCAGCCCCAGCCGCGCCCGCTCGGGCGCACGTCGCAGACCGTATGTCCCTCATTTCTCTCATCAGGAGCTGTCATGAACGCAACCACCATCCTCGCCGGCGTCGTCGTCGTCGCCTTCGCGGCAGCCGGCTCCGCGAAACTCGCTGCCGTGCCTGCCATGCGCGCCCGGGCCGCCCACGTGGGCTTCAGTGTCGCGGCGTACCGCCGGATCGGTACCCTCGAGATCCTCGGTGTGCTCGGCCTGCTGGCCGGGGCGCTCGTACCGATGATCGGCGCTTTGGCCGCGGGGGACTGCTGGTGCTGCTCGGTGGAGCAGTGGTCGCCCACCTCCGCAGCGGGGACGGCCTGCGCGAGCTGGTGCCGGCAGTCGTGCTGGGCCTGACGACCCTCGCCTTCCTCATCCTCGTGTTCGGAGACCTCCGATGAGCCATTCCCCGCGCGCGAGCACCGACCCCATCCCGGTGATTATCGTGGGGGCCGGCCCGGTCGGGCTCACCGCCGCCACGTTGCTCGGGCAATACGGTGTCGACTGCCTCGTGCTCGACCGCTGGGAGGGTGTCTACCCACAGCCGCGTGCCGTGCACCTCGACGACGAGATCTACCGCATCGTTGCCCGGGTGGGCATCGCCGAGCAGTTCGCGGCCATCTCGCGTCCCACCCGCGGCTTGCAGCTGATCGACCGGAATCACCGAGTCTTCGCCATGTTCGACCGGGCCGGTGACGAAGGCAGGCACGGACACCCGAGGGCGAACATGTTCGACCAGCCGGAGCTCGAGCACCTGTTGCGCACCAACCTCAAGGACCAGACGACCGTCGGTTTGCGCGGGAACGTGGAGGTGACCGACGTCGCTCAGGACAGCCAAGGACAGGTGCGGGTCAACCTCACCGACCGGCTCACCGGCCAGCACGAGTCCCTCCTGGCCAGCTACGTGCTCGGCTGCGACGGAGCCAACAGCGTGGTCCGTGCGGCCATCGGCTCGACCATGCAGGACCTGTGCTTCGAGCAGCGTTGGCTCGTGATCGACATCGCCACCACTGCCGACCTCGATCAGTGGGAAGGCGTCCACCAGGTGTGCGATCCGCACCGGGCCGCAACGTTCATGCGCATCGGCCTGACCCGCTACCGCTGGGAGTTCCGGCTGCTGCCGGGCGAGACCGCAGCGGACTTCGAAACGATCCAGGCCATATTGCCGCTGATCAGCCCGTGGGTCGAAGGCACGCCCGCCGAACGCCTCGAGCTCGTCCGCGCCGCGGAGTACACGTTCCGGGCACAGCTCGCCGACCGCTGGCGGGACCGCAACGTGTTCCTCCTGGGCGACGCCGCCCACCTCACCCCTCCGTTCGTCGGGCAGGGAATGGGAGCGGGACTGCGGGACGCCATGAACCTCAACTGGAAGGTCGCCGGCGTCCTCTCCGGCGACCTGGCCGAGTCGGTGCTCGACACCTACGAGGCAGAGCGAAAGCCGCACGCGCGGGCCATGATCCGGCTGGCCAAGCTTGTCGGAGAAGCGATGACCCAAGGTCGCCGGACAGGTGACCTGCTTCGCCACCTGATCGCGCCACGGCTGCACTGGGTCCCCGGCCTGCGGCATCGTCTCCTGGACGGCGAAACGCCACGCCTGAGCCGGTCGGCTCTGATCCTGGGACCGCGGGCGCGCCAGTCCCTGGCCGGAAGCCTCTGCCCCAACGCCCTCGTAGCCGACGGCCGTCGGCTCGACGAGGTGACAGGATGCGGCTTCGTCCTGGTCAGCGCCGTACCGCTGGCACCGCTGCAGCGGGCGCGACTGGAAGCTCGGGGGCCCGGGCTGTCGAGGTGGAGGCCGGGACTCCGCTTCACGGGTGGCTGTCCGCCGGCCGGGCGACCGCCGCCCTGGTCCGCCCCGACCTGACGGTGATGCGAGCGGGCCGTGACGTCGCGGCGCTGTCCGAGGCCGTGCCGCGATTCCAGGTCGCCTGACGGACCGCACAGCGGGCCCGTGGAGCCCTGGGCGAGCTACGTGGCCGACGCGCCCGACCCCTACAACTACCAGAAGTGAGGCAACGACATGAACAAGGCGTTGCAATACGCGAATATCGGCCAGTCTGGGCACCGACTACTTCCACGTCGCCGACCAACTCACCGAATCCGAACGCGACTACTCGCGCCGCACCCGCGATTTCGTCGACGACGAGGTGCTGCCGGTGATCACGGGTGCTGGGAGGACGCGGAACTTCCGTGGCCGCTGATCAAACGGATGGGCGAACTGGGCCTCGTCGGCGACGGCATCCAGGGGTACGGCTGCCCCGAGATGAGCCCGCTGGCGTCGGGCTGATCAACATGGAACTCAACCGCGGCGACGGCAGCCTCGCCACCTTCCTCGGCGTACAGGCCGGCCTGGCCATGCGGGCAGCTCGTCGACCACGCGGTACGCGCCGCTGACCAGAAGGGTGTGTGTGAGGCTCTGTGACTGGACCGGCGTCAACAAGCTCGAGGTGGAGGTTTCTGCTCGGCGACTCCGGCCCACCTCACTCCGCCGTTCATCGGACAGGGCATGTGCGCGGGCAACCGCGATACGGCCACCTCGCCTTGGAAGCTCGGCCTCGTCTACCGGCGAGGCGGACGGTCAGCTCCTGGACACCTACGAGGCTGAGCGCTACCCGTAGGCCTGGCGGGTGGTCCAGCCGTCATGCAGCTTTCAAGGCCGTCGAGTTGTGCGGCGCCGACCGGCTCAACGTCGACGCGCACCGCCTTCGAGCAACGTGGCTGCGAGGGCGTCGATGCGGGCGAGCAGCACGGTGGGGACGTCCATGTCAGCGGCTAGGCGGGCGCTGTTGAGAGTCCTCGATGGTCGTGGGGATAGCAGGCGGGCTCCTGCAACGCAAGCCCGACGCTCTAGGATCCCCTTATGTCGGAGGGGATCGGCAAGCGGGAAACGGTCACGGACGCCCTCGCGAGGAGGGTGGAGGGCTGGCGGGGTGCAGCAACCCCGTGGGCGGAGCCGTTGCGGGAACTGGGGGCGGTGGACCGGGCGGTGTACGAGGCCGTGGCGGTGACCGCCACGCCTCGGTTGGACGCGGTCTTTCGCCAGCTGTCGATCGCCGCGAACTATTCGCGCCTGTGGCTTGGTATAGCCGCAGTGATCGCCACCCTCGGCGGTAGCCGTGGGCGGCGGGTTGCGCTCGAGGGTGTGCTTGCGATCGGCGCCACCTCCGCGACCGTGAATCTCGGCATCAAGCCTCTCGCCCATCGGCGACGCCCCGAGCGCTCTGACCCTGCCCCGTTTGCGGCCCGTCTTGTGCCCATGCCGGAGTCCACGTCTTTCCCGTCCGGTCACTCCGCGTCGGCCTTCGCGTTCGCCTATACGGTGGGACGGCACTACCCGGGGCTGGCAGTGCCGATCCGGTTGCTCGCCAGTGGTGTGGCCTACTCGAGAGTCCACACTGGGGTGCACTACCCGGGTGATGTGGTGCTCGGATCTATCGTCGGAGCCGGGACGTCGGCCATGGTCGCGGCCGCCTGCGACCGCGCATACGAAGCGCCCGGGCGGGAAGGCGTGGTACCCGGCCGACTACTCTGACTCGCTCCCGCGACCGGCCGGCAGTTCGTTCCTTTGTGAGCTGGCCGGTCGGAGGCGCGCTGACGGCGAGGTGCCAGGATGTCGGGAGGATATGCGTACGCGAAGCGCCCCCGGGCGGATGGTGAACCGCAGCGGCGCACTCAAGAGGACCGACTCTCCATCGATACCGGCGGGCACTCGCTCGGGCGCGAAGATCTCAAAGGCAGGTGCGCTCCAGGCATGCCCCGCAGGATGTCTGTTATCCGGTGCGTCGAGAACGAGGATGCCCAGCAGGCCGCTGTCGAGCGAAGGTCGGGTGCCGAGGCCAGGACGACGACGGTCCGCCAACGCATACGGGTTGTTCGACACCAGCACGACGGCGAGCTGAGTGTGCTCACGCCCTGCATCATCGACCAGGCGGAGCGCCGGCGGCTTGCCACTGGGGCCAAGCACCGATTCTGCCGTCTCCATCAGGGTGCGCATTTTGGCGTCGCGATAGCCAGACTGGCGGACCGCTTCACCGTAGATACCGAGGGAGACATTGTTCAAGAACACCCGGCCGTTCACTTCGGCCAGGTCGATCCGGCGCTCTACTGCATCGCTGAACGCGTCGAGCGCACCTGCCACGTCATGCCGGTCCACCCCGAGGTCGAGCGCAAAGTGGTTTCGTGTCCCCGCGGGGACGCAGATGAACGGCAGCTCGTGGGCAGCTGCGGCTGCTGCCACGACGGCAAGGGACCCATCGCCACCAGCCATGCCCACCGCATCCGCGCCCTGGTCTACCGCGTCGTCGACGTATTCCACCAGGCTCTGGCCCGGGTCGAGGATGACCACCTTGATCCCGCGCTCTTGGGCCTTTTCGGCGACGCCTGCACGACTAGCCGCGCCACCGCCCGACCTTGGGTTGACAAACAACACCGGCCGTCTTGGTGGCTCGGCCGGACTCCAGCCATAACGGGCCAGTCTCGCCTTGGACGATCTACTCATCCCGGGCGTCGGCGGGCTCGTCATGATGCTGTCCGTCCGTAGGCAACAGCTACGGATCCCAGTCCCACATCGCCAACACAGCGCCCGCTGGCTGGCTTCCACAGAGAGCTGGCTGGTCGTCGGCAGCGCACTGACATGGCAGACCCTTCTTGGCGGGTTGCTAACCCCGACACATGCTTACCCTACGTCTGGGTCCTCCCGCCGCTCTTGCGGCCGGGGAAGGCGGGCGGCGCGGATCCACCTTCGCCGCCGGGGCCGCTCGGCGATCCCGGATCGCGCTGGTCCGCCGCACCGAAATCTTCAAGCAGTGACCGTATGCGAGCGGGGCCTCTCATTGTCGAGGTCGTAGCGGCGGTCGATCGGCAGAACTACTATTTGGGTGCGTCTGTTCAGGTCGTCGAGCTTCGGTGAGTTGGACTCCCGTGGGACGGCGGGACGAGCTGGCGAAGGCGGCTGAGGCTGCTGCGGTGGCCGACGCGATCGGCTATCAGGCGTCGCCAAGTGAGCACACCGACGGTGAGGGCGACCGCTCCGGGGACGGACACGTCCCGGATTCGCGGACCGGTCCGCCGGGCGATGAGTTCGGCCGAGGCGAGGATTGACGCCGATGCCAGGATGCCGTCGACGAGTCGGTCGGTCACCCCATCGGCGTCGTGGATTCGGAACTCGACACCGATCGTTCCGCCTTGGAGTTGGCGGAGGATCGGGCGGAGCTTTGTGGGTGCCGCGGCGAGTAGACGCTCCCAGTCTCGCAGGGTGCGGAGGGCTCGGCGGCCCACCGAGACCGGGTTCAGCCGGTCATGCATCATCTCGTCCCAGTAGGGCTGCAGCAGCTCGGTCAGGGAGACCTTGGCGCCGACCGAGCTCCCCAGGCCTTGAAGCTGTACCAGGACGCGGAACAGGAGCCCGAGGTCGGAGGGGAAGGTGAGGCGGTTGCTGTGCATGATCTGCATGCCCGAATTCACCATCGCGACGAAGTCGAGATCTGCCACGCTGCCGCCGAGGTAACGGCTCAACCATGTCTCGAGCTGACCGCTCAGCCGGTCGACGTCGACGTCGTCTGGCGCATGGGTGAGATCGATGACGAGGTCGGTGACCTCGTCAACATCTCGGGAGCCGACGGCCATCAGCAAGGCTTCGAGCTGGGTCTTTCGTGGGCCGCTGAGGCGTCCGACGTCGCCGAAGTCCAAGATGGCCAGGTGCTGTCCGTCGAGCAGGAGGAAGTTGCCGGGGTGCGGGTCGGCGTGATAGACGCCGTCGCGGAACACCATCTCGAGGTAGATGTCGGAGGCGCGGCGGACGAGGTCGTCGACATCCCAACCTGTCGCGATGATGCTGTCGCGTCCAGTCACTTTCGTGCCGGTGAGCAGCGACATGGTCAGGACGCTTGTCGAGGAGAGCTCGGGATAGGGCCTGGGAACGACCACGTCCTGCTCGTCGGCGAAGTTCGCAGTGAACAGCTGGAGGTTCCCAAGCTCTTGCCGCAGGTCGATCGCCGCGCGCATCATCGTGTCAAACTCATCCACCAGCACGGTGGGGGAGTAGTCAGCGAGGGCCTTGTCGTGGTCCTCGACAAATCCGGCTAGGGCCCGCATCAGCTCGAGGTCGTCCAGCACCTTCGCCTGCGCCCCGCGATGCACGACCTTGACTACGACTGGCGTACCGTCCTTCAGTGCCGCCCGGTGGACCTGGGCCACCGATGCCGAGGCCATCGGCTCCCCCTCGAACGCACTGAACGCTTCACCAACGTCCACGCCGAGTTCGGCCTGGACAGTCGACTCCGCGGAACCCGGCGGGTCAGCGGGCACACTCGACTGCAACTGAGCAAGCTCGGCCGCGACGTCGTTGCCGACCAGATCCGGGTGGAGACTCAACATCTGGCCAAACTTGATCCACGTGGTGCCAAGCTCACTCAACGCTCCGCGGAGCCGCTGCCCCGAGGTCAGGGCCTCGAGATTCGGATCCGCAATTCGGGTAACAAGCGTGGCGCGAAGTCCACTATTGAGAGCTGCTCCAGCGTCATCGGCCAGCTGAGCGAACCCGTACCGGGCGAGCACCTCAGCAATCTCCTTGATGCGACTCCGGTTACGGAAGAGCACACCAGCAACGTCGTCTGACATGTTCGATTTCTCAATTCTTGCGCGCATATGGCACCGCCCATGGGCCGTGACCAGTGCGGGTGGACAGCGGCGACCGTCGCTCGCCCTGCTGCTGTCAGGATGCCGGGGATGCGATCCGGACCTGGCAGCCGGGCTGGTCTGGGTGTCGGCGATGCTGGCCCGTTCGTCTGCGTAGGCCCGGGCGTCCTGCGCGTTGAGCACGGCCAGCTGTGCGGCGTAGGCCATCCAGTCCGCGTCCTCGGCGTCCAGCTGGTCGGTCCCACTTGTTGATTTGCCGTGACGTCCTCTCTGCCGGCTGCAGCATCGGCCTTCATCTGTGCCCGCTTGCTCTGGCCGATCGCCGGTCTGGTCTGGTCTGCTGGTTGCTTGGCGCCTCCATGGCCCGATTCGCGTCGTCTCGGGCCTGGTCGACCCGCTGCTTGAGTTGCTGGCGGTTCTCCTCTGCTGCCGCGTGAGGTCGCCACCATCTTGATCGATGCCGACCGGAAGACGGACGCTAACGACCATCAAATCGCTTCTTCACCCGGCGCACAACCAGGCGTGGACCGCGCAGTGCGGCTTCCAGGCGCATGGCTGGCGCCCTCCTGGGAGCGGCCGCTGTTGGCGTTCGTTGCACTTGGGGACGTGGGCCATCATCTACGAAGTGCAACGAGATTCTCGCCGCCTTCACCCTGCGCGCGGCCGGCAAGCGGGTCGAGCGGCTGGCCGGTTAGTACCTACCGCCTGAGTCGGCACCCGGCCGAGGGCCCGCCGATCACCCCGGCAGCGGGCCGCGCCGGTCGGCGCGCCAGGCGGGTCCACGGGAAGCGACAACCACCACCTTGAGAGGCCAGCTGTCCTGCATCCGTGGCCGGGCAGCTATGTGGGCAGCTTACGGGCCCGCGGGATATGTTGAAGCGGGTTCGCTGACGGCCACCGAGCGGGACTGCGCCGAACCTGACGGAAAAGCGTGCACATAGAAAACATGCGGGAGGGTTATGGCCACCGCGCGCACCATCTATCAGGACAGGCGTGGCGCCGACGGTCCCGCGCCGGCCGAGCACACGTTCGTCTGGGTCAGCCTTCGCGACCCCAATCCGGACGAGCTGGCGTCCGTTCAACTCGAGTTCGGCCTGCCGGGTCCCCTGGCCGATGACCCGGACACGTCGGGCAAACCGCCGGTCCTGGAAGTTTCCGGCGAGCTGGTGTCCGTGGACATCAAGACGATCAGGTGGATGTCCGCCGAGGAAGCCGTCCAGCTCGGGAAGGTCCAGCTGGTGCTGGGCGAAGGCTTCGTGCTTACGGTCGACCCCGACCAGCGTGCCGTGGAACGGGTGAGTCGGGATCTCCAGGCCGACGCTGAGCTGGCCGACGCCGGCCCCACGGCGGTGCTCATGTGTGTCATCAACCATGCCCTCGAGGGTTATGGGCCTGTCCTCAGCGCCCTGAACGACGCGGTCGACGAAGCCGTGGAAGCAGTCTTCGCCGCCGGTAGACCCCCGGCGGCCGCGCGGCTGTACCACCTGGCCCGCCAGGTGCTCGAGTTCCGGCGGGCCGCCGCACCGTTGACCGAGATGCTCGACCGCCTGGCCACCGAGTTGCCAGCGACCACCGGCGACAGGTTCAGACAGCACTTTCGCCAGCAGAGCTCGCACCTGGAGCACCTGGTAGAGGGGGCCGACGCCCTCGGCACTCTTCTCGCCAACGCCCTCCAGGCGTACCTGGCCGAGGTGTCGGTGCGCCAGAACAACGACATGCGCCGGATCTCAGCGTGGGCCGCGATCTGGGCGGTCCCGACCCTGCTCGCCGGCATCTACGGAATGAACTTCCAGTACATGCTCGAGCTCGGCTGGCGCTTCAGCTACCCGGTGGTACTGGTGGCGATGGCGGTCATTTGCCTGGGGCTGTACCGCGCGTTCCGGCGCAGCCACTGGCTGTAACCGGCACACGCCAGCCCCTCAGACACGACCGCTGCCGCCCGTGCGGTCCTGCGCAGGGGTGTGGCCGTGGGCTGGGTACGACGTTCGCTGAGCGTTCCGGCAGCTTCCACGCACCTCCAATGGCTGGGCATCCCCGACGGCGTTGAGTCAGCCAATCACTTGACCATGGGAGTGGCGATTACAGGAAGAGTTACCTGCCCAAGATCAACACAGATCACCGACAGACAAGATGATCACCTCGACCAGCCAGGCTCTCCCGCTTAACCAATGAGGGCGGTTAGGCCCGGCTAGCCAGGTTAGGCCGATCCTCGACATTGCCGCTCGCCGAGAGCGAGCGCCGCCCGGGCTGCGCTTGCGTTCGTGTTGGCCGCCGGGGGCTGGGGGTCGTCGCCGACGCGTGTCGCACTCCGCGGATCGCGCCGGGGTTGCGGGCGTCCCGACCCGTGCGCCGACCAGGACCGAGCGTCACGTCGGTCCGACCGTGACTAGATTGCGACCTGTCAGCGAACCGGCTTGCGGCATTGTGCACGAGTGATCGAGGTGGTGGGGAATGACGATCGTCCTCCAGTGGCTGCCACTGACGGTGCTGCTGATCGATGTGGTGATCAAGGTGATCGCACTGGGCACGATCCCGCGGAATCGTCGACCGTCATCCTCGCTGGCCTGGTTACTGCTGATCACCGTCACGCCGGTGTTCGGGCTGATCCTGTTCTTGCTCATCGGCAGCCCGTTCGTGCGTGGTCGCCGCGAGCGGGTCCAGATCGAGGCCAACCATGTGATCCTGGAGCACACCGCCGATCTGCCGCCGACCGACTCCGAACTGCCGGTCGGGATGGGGAGCATGGTCCGGCTAAACCGACGCCTTACTTCCGTGCCGATGATGACCGGCACGAGCCACGGCCTGTTCGGTGACTATGAGGCGTCGATTGCGGCGATGACCACCGCCGTCCGCGAGGCTCAGCGTTGGGTTCATGTCGAGATCTACATCATGGCCTGGGACCACACCACCGACGCCTTCTTCGACGCTTTGGTCGACGCGGTTCGCCGCGGCCTGAAGGTGCGGGTTCTGTACGACCACCTCGGATCTTGGAAGTATCCGGGCTTTCGCCAGATGAACAAGCGGATGACCACGGCGGGGATCGAGTGGCATCAGATGATGCCGATCCGTCCCCTGAAAGGCCGCTGGCGGCGACCCGACCTGCGAAATCATCGCAAGCTGCTCGTGGTCGACGGTGTGGTCGCATTCATGGGCTCCCAGAACATGATCGACGCCAGCTACCTGGCGAAGAAGAACATCAAGATCGGCCGAAGGTGGCACGATCTCAACATCAAGCTGAGCGGCCAGATCGTCTCCTCCCTGGACGCGGTGTTCGCGCTCGACTGGTACACCGAGACCGGTCAGCGCCTACTGGAGGAAATCGTTCCACCGGAGAACTACAGTGCCGGTGAGCAGCCATTGCAGCTGCTTCCGTCGGGGCCGGGATACCTGACCATCCCCAATCTCCGATTATTCACCGCCCTGGTCCATCGATCCCAGCACCGTCTCTCCCTGACCAGCCCCTACTTCGTGCCGGACGAATCGCTGCTGGAAGCGATCACCACCGCGTCATATCGTGGCGTCGCGGTCGAGCTGTTCGTCTCCGAGTTGGCCGATCAGTTCGTCGTGCAGCACGCCCAGGCCTCTTACTACGAAGAACTGCTCAATGCTGGTGTCCGTATCTACCTCTACCCCAAGCCCACGGTGCTGCACGCCAAGTTCTTTACCGTCGACGACGTCGCCGGCGTGATCGGCTCATCCAACATGGACTACCGCTCCTTTGGCCTGGACTATGAGATCTCGCTGATGGGGACGCATCCGAGTTTCGTCGCCGATCTGGCCCGGATCTCCGACGAGTACCGAGCGGTCTGCCGCGAACTCACCGCCACGGACTGGACCCGGCGATCTCCTGCCAAGCGATACGTCGACAACGTCATGCGGCTGTTGTCCGCGCTGCAGTGACATTTGACCGAGATTCACTGCCACACAACACAAGGGCCCCGACGAGAGCGCCGCTGAGAGTTCAGCGAATGTGCTGAACGGTCGAGACCGCAGGACCACGGCACACATGGCTGGTCCGGTGTTGCGTGTGCCGCCGACCGCCGCAGTGCTCACGGCATCGCCGCAGCTCCGCGTAGCGGCGTCCAGTTTCGACGTCGAGCCGGGCCAGCGGTAGCGATCCGGGCGCGGACCGAATGTGCCTGCGGATGAAGCACTCGGAGGTCCGTGCTCAGGTCGACATCGAGGACCAGGAGCCACCTGTCGAGGAGCTGGCCGACGATGCAGTGGTGTGCGCGGATGGCGCTTCGAACCTGGTGCAGCTGGATCGACGAATTCTGGACCGCCGCGACCAGCTGCGGGCTGCGTCCGGAACTGGTCACGCCAAGAACGTCCTCGACGGGCGCTACGCATACTTCCTCCTCACGAAGGCGGACTGACGTACGCCACAAGGGGGCAGAGATCGGCGACGCTGCCTCATTGGATGAGTATGGGCGGGCAGGTCAGGTTGGCCTGTTCGTCGGGAACGGCGAGGGACGGCCTCGATGTCTCGCCACTCGATGGCCTGTTTGAGTTGGTCGCCCTCGTCGTTGCCGGGAGGCGTGATCGGCGCAAGAGAGCAGCCCCAGCGAGGGCCGAACAATGAGGAACCGACGGTCGGCCCGGCTCCAGCGGCGATGTCCGACCTGGAGGTCAACAGATGTTCTGTGGATGGGATTGGGGTTCAACGCACTCACGGGGTGTGCGTCATCGACGATGACGGTGCGATCGTCAAGACCTGGCTGGTCGAGCACACCGAGAGCGAGCTCGCGGCGACTGTTCGCTCGAGCTCGCCGAGCTCGGCGACCCGGCGACTGTTGCCGATCGCGATCGAACGCGGTGAGGGTCTGGTCGTCGGGACTGATCGCTCGGGCGGGCCATCCGGTGCTGGATGGTCGAGCCGGCAGCCTTCAAGGCCGCGCGTCCACGGTGGGGCTCGGCCGGCGCGAAGTCGGATCTCGGTGATGCGTTCATGCTCGCCGACTACGCCCGAACCGACGGTCACCGACTTGCGCCGGGTGGAACCCGTCGCAGCAGGCCACCCGGGAGCTCGCCGCGCTGGTCCGGGCACGCACCTCGCTGGTCGAGGCACGCACCGCGGCGTCGAATCAGCTGTGGGCGATCCTCGCCGAGCACTGGCCTGGCGCTGGCGTGGTGTTCCAGAAGCTGATCTCGCAGATCGCGCTGGCGTTCTTGACCGACTACCCGACGCCGCATGTCAGCGGCGCTGCTCGGCGAGGGACGGATGCGTCAGTTCTGCCGCCGACACAGCTATCGAGGCGGCAAGTCCCCCGCCGAGTTGCTCGGCCGGCTGCGCGCTGCGCCCACCAGCGCGAACCCGATCGCGCCGGACGGTGCTGGCGGCGATCGTTCGTCGGCTCGGTCGCCCAGATCCGGCGTGCTCAACGCGGAGATCGCCGATCTCGAACGAGATCTCGCCGACGGCCTTGGCCGCTCACCCCAAGACCGCGGTTGCTCAAGACGTTGCCCCGCGTGGCCAACGTCAGCCTCGCGCAGCTGATCGCCGAGATCGGGCCGCTGCTGGAACGATGCGACAACCCCGAACAGGTCGCCGCGATGTGCGGCGCCGCGCCGGTCACCCGGGCATCAGGCAAGTCCCGCACCGTCGGGTTCCGCTACACCGCGAACAAGCCGGCCCGCGTCGCGATCACCGGCTTCGCCGACAACTCCCGACACTCCTCGGCCTGGGCCGGCGACTCGCTACCGGCGAGCACGCGCGCGCGGTGCTCGCCACCCACACGCCGTCCGGATCGTCGCCCGAGGCTGGATCCGCGTGATCTGGGCATGCTGGACCACCGACACCACCTACGACCCCGTCACGACACCGCGGCGAACAACGGCTCTCGCAGCCGGGACTTGACCAAGAGAGCTCAAACGACGCCTGGCCAACCACATCTGGCGAATCATGATCACCGACGAGCAACGGCAAGCGACGAGTCTGGGAGGACACCTGGGGACGACTCTGCAATCCAGCGCGGCTGGCTCAAACCCCACCACCAACTCTTCGGACAAGTCACTTCCCGACCACGACTCTACGACCCTGCTGTCCAGCTCCGGTGTCCCGATCGAAGACATCGCGCACCTCGTGGGTCATGCGAACACTCGCACCACCGAGGTTGTCTACCGAAAAGAGCTCAGGCCGGTTCTCACCCGAGGCGCCATCGCGATGGAACAGATCTTCCAGAACTCGCGCGAGGATCCAATGCCCCCCACTTTGCCCCCCAGGTCAGATCGTTCGAATTCAAACCGAGAGGATCCGCAGGAGCAACGCCGTAGTGGCTAGGTGTTTCTCGGTGGAGCTAAGGGGATTCGAACCCCTGACCTCTTCCATGCCATGGAAGCGCGCTACCAACTGCGCCATAGCCCCTCAACCGTCGGACCTCCGGCCCGAACGCCGCAGGCGATACTACCGCCCTGCCGATCAGCCTATGAAATCTTCATGCTGACTGCGCTCGTTGATTGGCAGCGTGCGGTCGTCAACGTGGCCGGAAAACAGCCGTACGCTGCCACGCAACGAGGATCGTCGGGCAATCACTCGCCGGAGGCTGCCTCGCTCATGACGCGGCGCGCGGAGCCTGCGCAGGTTCCCGCGGCGCCGTCACGTTGTAGTCGGCGATCCGCCAGTAACCGCCGCCGCGGTGCCGCTCCAGGGTGATCCAGGCGCAGTTGTGGAGGCTGCCCAAGTGCTTCCAGGACTCGATCGGGAGGCCGATCAGGTGGCAGACCCCGACCCGCGCGGCCAGGCCGTGCATGACGACCAGCACGGTGGAGCCGGTGGCCGCCAGCTGGGCGATCTCCATCAGGGCCTCGACCACCCGAGTGGCGACTTCGGCGATCGTCTCGCCGGTCGCCGACCGGCGGACGTCCTCCCCGCGGAGGTACCGCTCGCCCAGCTCGGGATCGACCTGCAGGACACCCTCGAGGGTGAGGCCCTCCCAGGAGCCGACATGGATTTCCCGCAGCCGCCGATCGGTCGCGACACTCAAGCCGGTCAATTCGGCGACGGCGGCGGCGGTCTCGGTGGCCCGCACCAGATCGCTGGCGACGATGCCCGCCGGAGCCAGTTCGGCGAGCACGCCCGCGGCCTGCCGGGCCTGGGCCTGCCCGCGCTCGTCCAGCGGGATGTCAGCCTGCCCCTGGAACCGGCCGGTCGCGTTCCACTCCGTACGACCGTGCCGGAGCACGATCAACTGGCCCGCGGTCATGGGCGAAGCTTCTCAGGAGTGAGGAGCGGTCCCGGATGACGTGCAGAGTCAGCCACCGCTATGTCCGTCGTCCGGGAACGCGAAGAACGAGCGAGACGCGGCGGAGCCCAGGACTCGGAGCGCGGAGCGCGACAGACGGCACCGTCATCGGCGTTCGTCAACGCCCAGATCGATCCGGGGACAGTCGTGCCAGAGCCGCTCGAGGGCGTAGAACTGCCGCTCGTCGGTGTGCTGGACGTGCACGACGAGGTCCAGGTAGTCGAGCAGCACCCAGCGCCGTTCGCGGTCGCCTTCGCGCCGAACCGGCTTGGCGTCGTGGTCTCGGAGCGCCTCCTCGATCCCGTCGACGACGGCGCCCACCTGACGTTCGTTGGCCGCCGTGACGACCAGGAAGACGTCCGTGATGGCCAACTGGTCGGAGACGTCGTACGCCACCAGATCGGTGCCGAGCTTGTCGGCGGCCGCGTCGGCGGCCACCCGGGTCAGGTCGAGAGCGTGGTCGGTGGCGGTCAAGCGATCCTTCCGGTACGGGTTCGGTGGCCCTTCGACAGGCTCAGGGCACGGTTCTGGTCAACGGGCATACAGCCCACGCTTTGCGATGTACTGCACTATCCCGTCCGGCACCAAATACCAGATCGGGTGGGTAGCCATCACCCGCTCGCGGCAGTCGGTCGAGGAGATGGCCAGCGCGGGCACCTCCATCAGGGTGATCCGCTCCGCCGGCAGCGAGGCGATGGCCGGGGAGTCCAGCTCGATCCCGGGACGCGTACAGCCGACGAAGTGCGCCAGCTCGAAGAGCTCGGGCACGTCGCGCCAGCTGAGTATCTGGGCCAGCGCGTCGGCGCCGGTGATGAAGAAGAGATCGACGTCATCGCCGCGATCGGCGCGCAGCTCCCGCAGCGTGTCCACCGTGTAGGTCAGACCGGGCCGGTCGATGTCGACCCGGCTGACGGTGAAGCGTGGATTGGACGCGGTCGCGATCACCGTCATCAGGTACCGGTCCTCGGCCGCCGACACCTCCCGATGCGTCTTCTGCCAGGGTTGCCCGGTCGGCACGAAGACGACCTCGTCGAGTTCGAACCGGCTCGCCACCTCGCTGGCGGCGACGAGGTGACCGTGGTGGATCGGATCGAATGTGCCACCCATCACGCCGAGCCGGTATCGGGTGCCGGGTGGGTGGTCCGGTCGACGCGCCAGTCCGAGGGCGGGAGCACGCAGAGTCTGATCCACCTGGTGATCTAGCTGTGCGGGCGACCCTTGCCGATCGACAAGGTGATCATCAACATCGCGAGGAGGAGCAGAAAGGCAACGATCCCGAACCCCCACGCTGGGATGGGAAGTTCGTTCAACGCCTCTGCTTCCGCCTCCAGCAGTGTGAGTCCGAGTGACATGGCGGCAGCCTACCGGGTCAGATTGTCACCGGGTCTGTCCGGCACCGGTCAACACGTACTTGGTCGAGGTCATCTCCGGCAGGCCCATCGGCCCGCGGGCGTGCAGTTTCTGGGTGGAGATGCCGATTTCGGCACCGAAACCGAACTCGCCACCGTCCACGAAGCGGCTGGACGCGTTCACCAGAACGGCCGCCGCGTCCACCTCGGCCACGAACCGCTCGGCGGCCCGTTGCG
Source organism: uncultured Actinomycetota bacterium (assembly GCA_963789345.1). Classification (GTDB taxonomy): domain Bacteria; phylum Actinomycetota; class Actinomycetes; order Propionibacteriales; family Propionibacteriaceae; genus Microlunatus. The sequence continues at coordinate 20,000 of CAWBKR010000017.1, forward strand.
AGTCGGTGATGATCGTTTCGCTGTGTCCGGTCGAGTACCGGCGGATGTGGGCCAAGGCGTCGTCCAGCGTGTCGACGACCGCGGCCGCGAGATCGAGCGACAGGTACTCCCCCGAGAAGTCGGACTCCTCGGCAGGCTCCACCGTGCCGTAGGTGGCGACACGAGCATCCCCGTGTACGGTCACGCCGGCACCGGTCAGCGCCTGCAGCGCGCGCGGCACGAACGCGTCGGCGACGTCGGCGTGCACCAGGAGGGTTTCCGCGGCGTTGCAGACCGACGGCCGCTGGGTCTTGGCGTTGATCAAGATCTCGATGGCCATGTCCTGGTCGGCTGCAGCGTCGACGTAGAGGTGACAGTTGCCGACACCGGTCTCGATCACCGGCACCTGGCTGTTCTGCACCACGAAGTCGATCAAGCCGGCGCCACCCCGAGGGATGAGGACGTCGACCAGCCCGCGCGCCCGCATGAGCTCCGCCGTCACCGCACGGGGACCGGGAACCAGCTGGACGGCGTCCGCCGGAAGGCCGGCGTGCTCCAGTCCCGTCCGCAGGGCTTCGACGATCGCGGCATTGGACTTGGCGGCCGACGACGACCCGCGCAAGACAGCGGCGTTCCCGGACTTCAGGCAGATGCCACCCGCATCGGCGGTCACGTTGGGGCGCGCCTCGTAGATGATGCCCACCACACCGAACGGCACCCGCACCTGGCGGACCTGGACGCCGTTCGCGTTGGTCCACCCACGGACGACGTCGCCCACCGGGTCGGGGAGCTTGGCCAGGTCCCGCAACCCGTCGACCATCCCGGTGACCCGGTCCGGGTTGAGCCGCAGCCGGTCGACGAGCGCCGCACTGGTGCCGTTCGCCTCGGCCCGCTCGACGTCGTGCTCGTTGGCGTCGAGGACGGCGGGTTCGGCCTTGGCGAGAGCATCGGCCATCGCCTCCAGGGCAGCGTCTTTGTCTCCTCTACTGGCCTGCGCCAGCACGACGGAGGCGGTACGGGCCCGTTCGCACAGTTCGCTGACGCTCACCCCCTCAATCTAGTCTTGCTCGCGCATGCTTCGCGCTACTCGACTCTGTCTTCCCTCCTCGCTCGCACGACCCTCGTAGCCGGACATGCTGCGGTTCGCAGCGCTGGGGTCGCGCGCGCTCGTTAGTCCAGACAGAGCCGGCGCTTCGCTTACCGACGCTCGCAAGAGTTTCGCCTCTCAGGCCGAGAGCAACGCCAATCGGGCCCGGACGCGGCCCGTACGTCGCAGGTAGGCCCACAGCATGTTGAGAGCCATGAGCGAGCCCAGGGTGCTGGCGACGAGCGCGACCGATTGCTCGCCGACCAGCAGTGACCAGCTGAGCCAGAGCACCTGGTTGAGCACGTTGAGCACGAGGAACGGCACCGAGACACCGGTGATCTTGGCGGCGATCAACAGCTCGTGGAGCTGCATGAGCTGGGAGGTGACCGAGGGCAGGCCGGCAGCGATGGCAAAGGCGATCGGACCGAGCCACACGTCGACACCGAACGTGATCATGGACAGCAGCACACTCGGGGCGAACAGCAACGCCCAGTTCAGACGCCGATCCCGGCCCAGCTGAATCAAGATCAACACGGTGCAGGCCATGAAGATCAGGTTCGGTAGCCAGACGTTCGGATGCCCGGTCCAGACACCGTGCGCTGTCCACGACAGGTTGGCCGCCAGAACCAGGCGCCAGGCGGTGACGGAGACGCCGGCGGTGGTACCGGTCCGGAACAGCCGGACGACTTGCGGAACGGCGACGCACGAGGCGAGCAGGGCGGCAGCCCAGCCCAGGATATGGACGAACACAGAGAGGTCTTTCTGGGCGATCAGTCGCCAGTTGATGTGCTGATGAGTCGCGGCGACGGTGCCCCAAGCCAACCTCTGAGAGCGAGGTGTCTACCTCTCCATCCTAGAGAATTCTCGATGTCAAGACAAACTGGCTCAGGGTAGTTCAGAGGCCGTGCTTCTCCATGACCGAGAACACGTCGTCGAGGATGGCTTCCTGGTCCTTGCCCGCAGCCTCGCCCCGATCGTAGATCTGACTGACCTGGTCCTCGATCGTGCCGTAACGGCGGGAGTAGGCCTCCTGGTTCGGCCGCCAGTAGCCGACGATGTCGTAACGAGCCGAACGCCACTTGAGTTCGTGGCGGAAGTAACGGCGGATGTCGCGAGCACACGCCGCCTCGCCGGCCATCCAGACGAATCCGTCACCGGCAGGGAGCTCGATACTGCGGGCCACAGCGCTCAGCGGGCTGTCGATCACGTCCGGACTCGGGTTGTAAACCCAGCAGAGCCGCAGGGCGGCGGACGTGTCGAGCGCGAAGGTGGCCGCCTCGTTCGGGGCCTCGAACACGGCATGCACGGGCTGCCCGGCGGGCAAGTCTTCGATGATCCGGCTCGCCGCCGGGATGCCGGTCTGGTCGGCGATGATCAACAGCCAGTCGGCGGAGATGTCGGCGAACCGGCCGTGTGGCTGAGAGACGATCACCTGATCGCCGGGCTGGACCTGCTCGGCCCACCGCGTGGCCAGTCCGTCAGCATGGATCACCACGTCGATCCACAGTTCGCGGCGTTCGGGGTCCCACCGGCGAACGGTGTACCACCGCGGCGTCGGTTGCGGGTTGGCGAACCGCCATCCCGAACCCGTGCGCTCCGGCGGTTCGACGTGACGCTGAGACTCCGCCGGCACCAGGATTCGGAGCCACTCGTCCGAGGCCCCGTAGGAGGCGAAGTCGCTCAGGCCCTCACCGCCGAGAACCAGCCGCTTCATCACGGCCGTGAGCTGCTCTGTCCGGATCACCGTGGCGCGGTGATACGCCTCGGGCAGAGTCATCGCTGGCCTCTCCTTGTGTTCATCTGTCGACGAGGTAAGGCACCTGACCCGGGACGAGTCCGGGCTCCCGAGATATCCCAGGATAGGCACGTTCCGGGGCCCGTGCCGGCTCCTCAGACAAGAGGTCGGGGGAACGCGCCCTCGTTCTCCAACAGCCAGCGTTTGGTCTCCAGGGCGAGACCCGGGTCGCCGCCCGAGTAGCCGCCGAGCCCGTCGCTGGCCACCACTCGATGACAGGGAATGACGATCGGCAGCGGATTGGCGCCCATCACCGACCCGATGGCACGGGCCGGGAGCCCCGTCCCGCTCATCTCGGCCAGTTGGCCGTAGGTCACCGTCTGACCGTACGGAACCCGACGCAGCGCCATCAGGACGGCGTACGTGGCCGGCTCCAGCTCGGGCAGATCGAGGCGGAGCTCGAAATCTTGGCGCTGCCCGGCGAAGTACTCCCGGAACTGCCCGATCGCCTGCTGCACGGTCTCGTCGGGCTCGATGGAGGCGCCGCGCGCGTCGAGACGCCAGCCGGTGCTGCGGATGCCGTGGGGCCCACCGAGCACACCGACGACGCCCACCTGGCTGTCGTACTGGTCGAAGAATAGGCCGTCGGTCATCACCTCAGGCTAGCGGTGCCCTCCGACACATTCTCGGGAAAGTGACAGGCGACCCGATGGGCGGGGGCCAACTCGACCAGCGGCGGCTCCTCAGTCCGGCAGATGTCCTGCGCCTTCCAGCACCGCGTGTGGAAGCGACAGGCCGGCGGAGGGTTGATGGGGCTCGGGACGTCGCCGGACAGCCGGATCCGCTCCCGGCCACGCTGCCGGGTGCTGGGCACCGGCACGGCGGACATCAGGGCCACGGTGTAGGGGTGCATCGGAGCCGTGTAGAGCGCCTCCCGGTCGGCGAGCTCGACGATCTTCCCGAGGTACATGACCGCCACCCGGTCGGAGACGTAGCGGACCACCGACAGATCGTGGGCGATGATCACGTACGTCAGCTCGAACTCCTCCTGCAGATCCTCGAGGAGATTGATGATCTGGGCCTGGATGGAGACGTCGAGCGCGGAGACGGGCTCATCGGCCACGATCAGCCGCGGGCGGAGAGCCAGGGTGCGGGCGATGCCGATCCGCTGCCGCTGCCCGCCGGAGAACTCGTGCGGGTAGCGGTTGTAGTGCTCCGGGTTGAGGCCGACCGCCTCCAGGAGCTCCTGGGTGGTCTTCTTGATCCCACCAGGCGGCTTGACCTTCTGCAGCCGGTACGGCGCGCCGACGATGGCTCCGACCGTGTGGCGGGGATTGAGCGAAGAATAGGGATCCTGGAAAATCATTTGGATGTCCCGGCGCATCGGCCGCATGGCCCCGTCGGACAGGTGGGTGATGTCACGACCCTCGAGGGTGATCTTGCCGCCCGTCGGTTCCAGCAGCCGAGTGAGCAGCCGACCAGTGGTGCTCTTGCCGCAGCCCGACTCACCGACTATCGAGAACGTCTCCTTCCGCCGGATGGCGAAGTTGAGCCCGTCGACCGCCTGGACGGCCCCGACCTGGCGCTGCAGCAGTCCTTTGCGGATCGGGAAGTGCTTGACGAGGTCCTCCACTTCGAGCAGGGTCTCGTCGCGGTGCGTCGCCGTCACAGTGCCCATCACAACCGCGGCCTGATCTCTTCGGTCCAGATCTGCTCCCGTTCGGCGCGGGACAGGTGACACGCCACCAGGTGTCCCGGCTCGGCCCCGGTGAGCTCGGGCCGGTCGGTCTCGCTGCGGCCCTCGTTCCGGCCCGCGTAGTCGCATCGCGGATGGAACGCGCAGCCGCTCGGCACGTTGATCAAACTCGGAGGGGAGCCCTTGATCGACAACAGCCGCTCCGTGGACGTCTCGTCGAAGCGGGGCACCGAGCCGAGTAGACCCCACGTGTAGGGGTGCAGGGGTCGGTTGAACAAGGCGTCCGCGCTGCTGTACTCGACGGCACGGCCGGCGTACATGACCAGGATGTTGTCGGCCAGTTCGGCGACGACCCCGAGGTCGTGGGTGATCAGGATGACGGCGGAGTTGAACTCCTGCTGGAGATCACGGATCAGGTCGAGGATCTGGGCCTGGACCGTGACGTCGAGTGCGGTTGTGGGCTCGTCGGCGATCAACAGGTCTGGGTCGCAGGACAGGGCCATCGCGATCATGGCCCGCTGCCGCATGCCCCCGGAGAACTGATGGGGATAGGCGTCGACCCGGCGGCTCGGCTCGGGAATGCCGACCCGGCCCAGCATGTCGATCGCGTGCCGTTTGGCCACCTCGCGGCTCACCCGGTTGTGGATCCGGTAAGCCTCGACGATCTGATCACCGACGGTGTAGAAGGGGTGCATGGCGGACAGCGGATCCTGGAAGATCATCGCCATCCGCTTGCCGCGGAGAGAACGCACGTACTCGGCGTCCTTGGTGACGAGGTCCACACCGTCGAGAAAGATCTCGCCGGTGATGGTGCTGCGCGGCTGACCATTCTGGTCCTTACGGTCTCTGCGCCGAGGCTTCGTCCGCCCCGACTGCTTGTGCAGACCCATCACGGCCAGGCTCGTGACGCTCTTGCCCGACCCCGACTCCCCCACGATCCCGAGCGTCTGGCCCCGATCCACACCGAAGCTGAGCCCGTCCACCGACTTGACGACACCGTCGTCGGTGGCGAACCGCACCCGCAGGTCGCGGACGTCGAGGAACGGCTGGTCCCCGACCGGATCCAGCGGTCCGTCACGCAGCAGGGTCTCGGTCATCGCCCTCTCACCCCAATCTCACGCGTGGATCGACGATCGCGTACATGAGGTCGACGATCAGATTGGCGATGATCACGAAGAAGCCGGCCAGGAGGGTGAAGCCCAGGATCTTGGGCAGATCACCGGCCACGATCGCGTCGTAGCCGTACTTGCCCAGGCCGTTGAGGGAGAACGTCTTCTCGGTGAGGATGGCCCCGCCCAGCAGGAGGCCCACGTCGAGGCCGAAGATCGTGAGCACCGGCGTCAGCGCCGAACGCAGTGCGTGCTTGACCACGACGGTCTGCTCGGGCAATCCCTTGGCCCGGGCGGTGCGGATGAAGTCCTCGTTCATCGCGTCGAGCATCCCGGCCCGGGTCAGTCGGGCGTACTGCGCGGAGAACAAGAAGGAGAGCGTTATCCAGGGCAGCAGCAAAGAATAGGCCCAGCCGATCGGGTTCTCCGTAACTGGCACATAACTACCGCCGGGCGCGGTCCAGCGCAGTTGGTAGCTGAAGAACGCCAGCGACACGAGGCCGGTGAAGAAGATCGGCAGCGACACCCCGGCCAGCGCCACCGTCATGGCGGCTCGGTCGAACGCCGTGCCGCGACGCAGGGCGGAGATGACGCCGACCGAGACACCGAAGACGAGCCACATGATCGACGCCCCGATGGCCAGGGACGCCGTCACCGGTATTCGGTCGAGCATCTCGGGCCAGACCGCCTGCTTGGTGATGAAGGAGTAGCCGAGACAAGGCGCCGGGCACTTCTCGATTCCAGCGCCGTAGTCGTACTCGGTCCCGACGAAGACGCCCTTGAGCCAGTTCCAGTACTGCACCGGGAGCGGATCGTAGAACCCGAGCTTTTCGGCCGTCAAGGTGACGGTCTCCGCGGTGGCCGCCCGCCCGACGTAGCGGGTGGCCAGGGTCTCCGGTGTCGCACCCGCCAGCCGAGGTACGAGGTAGAAGATCGAGAACGTGATCATGCTGAGCAAGATCAGCAGCCCGACGGCGCCGAGCAGGCGCCGCACGATGTAGGCGAACACGTCCCTCCTCACCTCGTACGGGATCGTGCCCTGAGCCTGTCGATGGGCGATCCCGCCCTATGCCCTTCGACAAGCTCAGGGACCGAGCTGCTACTTCTGCGCCCCCATGGCGACGTAGTCGTACATGCTGAAGGCGTCCGGTACGAATACGTTTGTGGCGTTCTTCGGCCGGATCAGCAGACTCTTGGCGTAGACACCCGGGTAGATGACGGCTTCCTCCATCACCCGCTTGTCGATCGCACCCCACATCTGGTTGCGCTTCTCCTCGTCAAGTTCCTGGAGGGCGCTGTCCAGCATCTTGTCCACCTCGGGGATCCGGACGCTGGTGTTGGACGAGCCACCGGTCTCCCGGATGACGCGCGAGTCGGTGATCTGGGACAAGAAGCCGAAGCCGTCGTTCCAGTCCGCACCCCAGCCGTTGACGACGAGACCGAGGCTGTTCTTCACCACGAACGGCGGGTTGCCGGCATACTGCGAGAAGTAGTCGCCCTGCGGGTACGGCTTGAGGGTGAGCTTGATCCCGATCCGGGACAGCGCCTGCTGGAAGGCCTCGGCCGTGGCTTTCTCCTTGGGACGTTCGGCCCGGTAGGAGATGTTGGTGGCGAAGCCGTTCGGCTGACCACACTTGGTCAGGGCCTCTTTGGCTGCCTCGACATCGCCCTTGTTGTCCTCGCCGTTGGGGTAGAGGTCGTAGGCCTGGTAGCCAGGGATCATAGGCGGCATGATCGTCGTGGCCAGGTCACCACCGGCGAACTGGCCGCCGTACGCAGTCTGGTAGCTGGTCTGGTCCATGCCGAACAGGACGGCCTTGCGGCACTCGATGTTGTCGAACGGCTTCACAGTCGGGTTTATCGAGGTGTACCAGAGCCGAGACAACGTCGGATTGTCGGAATTGGCCTTGAGGGCCGGATCCTGCAGGATTCGGGGCAGTGAGGCCGGTTGGGCGCCGGTGCCGGCCACGTCGATGTCAAGATCACCGGTGATCATCCGGTTGTCGATGTCGTCGGCGTTGACGTTGAGGCTGACCTCGTACTTGTCGGGGAGCGCCTTACGGTTCTCGTCGGTCGCCTGGTCCCACTGGTCGTTGCGCACCAGGTTGAAGCTTTTGCCCGGTTGCAGTCCCTCGAACTTGTATGGGCCCGAGGACACGATCGTGTTCCGGTACTTGGCGCCGGTGTCCTTGGCCTTCGGCACCGGCATCGTCTGGGTCAGCTGCGCCAGGTAGTCGAAACTGGCGAACGGCGCCTTGGTCTTGAAGACGATCGTGTACTTGTCCGGCGTCTGGATCGCCGAGTCGGTGTTGACGTTCGGTGACTTGTACGGGCCCTGGTAGCCCTCAGGTAGGTTCAGCAGATCCTCGAAGTACGCCGGACCGTTGGGGAACGTCGCCTTGTCGGTCGAGCGGAGGACGGCGTGCTTGATGTCCGCTGTCGTGATCTCGGTGCCGTCCTCGTACTTGACGCCCTGCTTGATCTTGTACGTCCAGCTCTTTCCGTCCGCACTCGCCTCGCCCAGGCCCTCGGCCAGGTCGGGCACCAATTCGTTGCTCTCTTTGCCGGGCGCGACCTTGAACATCAACAGCGAGCGGCCGTACAGCCGGGAGAAGTTCCAGGAGTAGCCGTAGTAGGTCTCACCCGGGTCCAGGGAGTCCCAGTCGCCGCCGTTGGCGACCTTCAAGGTGCCACCCTTCGTCTCCGACGGGTTGACGGGCGCGGTCAGACCCGCATTGAATTCGGCCGCCGCCGTGCTCTGACCGGTGCCCTGGCCGCTGCTGCCGCCGCCACCACAGGCCGACACGAGTAGCGCCCCGGCCGTGAAAAGAGCGGCAGCGCTGGTCATGCGCCGCAGTTGGGTTCGTTTCATGTGGTTCTCACCTTCTCCGTACTTCGGTTGGTAATTATCGGTTGGCACGTGGGTCGAGGGCGTCCCGCAGCCCGTCCCCGAACAGGTTGAAGGCCAACACCGTGATGAAGATCGCCAGTCCGGGCCAGAGCATGAAGTGCGGCTGGGTGTAGAACGCCACGGCGTCGGACAGCATCCCGCCCCACGACGCGGTCGGGGGGCGCACGCCGACGCCGAGAAAGGACAGGGCGGCTTCGAACAAGATGTTGGTGGGGATCAGCAGCGTCGAATAGACCAGTATCGGAGCGATCAGGTTGGGTAGGATCTCCCGGCCGAGGATGTACGGCCGGCGGGCGCCCAGGCTGCGAGCCGCCTCGACATACTCCCGCTCGCGCAGCGACAAGGTCTGGCCGCGGATGATCCGGCCGATGTAGGGCCAGTTGAAGAATCCGATGATCAAGACCAAGAGGCCCACCCGGAGCTGGTTCCCCTCCATACCGAAGGCCTGATCCGGCACCACCCCGGCCAGTGCGATCGCGAACACCAGCAGCGGGAACGCCAAGAAGATGTCCATCAGCCGACTGATCACCGCGTCCACGCGGCCGCCGAAGAATCCGGCGATGATGCCGAGCGTCGAGCCGATCACCACCGAAACAAAGGTGGCGAGGATGGCGATCAGCAGGGAGATCCGGCTGCCGTAGACAACGCGGCTGAAGATGTCGCGGCCGTTGACCGGCTCGATCCCCATCAGGTGGTCCCAGCTGATGCCACCGAACGGACCGATCGGAGTCAGGGTGCCGCCGGCCGTGTCGATGAGGTCCTGATGGAATGCGTTCGGATCATCACCGAGGACCTGCACGATGAGTGGCGCGAAGACCGCGACGAGAGTAAGGAACACGAGCACCCCCAGCCCGGCCAGCGCCACCTTGTCCCGGCGAAGTCGCATCCACGCGATCTGCCCGAGGGAACGCCCCTCGACCTTGCCCATGCCCGAGAGGACGGCCTCGGGGGCGGCGGTGGTCGCCTCCGAACCGGCCTCCAAGGGCAAACTCACGCGATGACTCCCCTGCGTCAGCACTTTGCGTTGCGCGTACGTTTCCACGCCCGTTTTAGTGGTCGAACTCGTTTCGGGCGAGAACGTTTGGTCCGCGGCTGGACCTTCCTGACCGGCCGACAATATCCCAGAGCGGCCTGTAGCGCAGTGGTGGCGCGAGGTTTGTGACGAGAGTGCAACGCGGGATGAGTGCCACGAGGAGCGCTCGGTCAAGGGTGATGCGTGTGTGAACGCCTTCCTCAGCGCCGATCTCAATAGACTCTTCACGCGTATGCAGACCTTCACGCCCTACGGCGACTTCGAGGCCTCGCTGCGTGTCCTGGACCAGAAACGTCTGGGGAAGCAGCGGGTCGAGGTCATCCAGATCATCCGCGCCCTGACCGTTGCCGGCTACGCCTGGAGCTCGCATCCTGCCGTCCTGATGTGGAAGGGGTACGAGGAGGCGCTCGGTCGCTACGGCCTCATCGCCTGCGAGATCTGGCTGGAACTCGGATTCGGCGACTCGTGCGCTGCGACCATCACCGCCGACTTGCTGGCCTACGGCATCAGCCCGATCCGGAGCTACGCCGACCTCGCCGCCGCCGGTGCACTACCGACCTGGCTCTTCGACGAGGACCTTCAGCGCAGCCACCGGTCGGCCCTCCTCCGCAAGGACCCCGCGCACTACCGGCCAGCGTTCGGCGACATCCCGGACGACATTCCGTACGTCTGGCCGGTGCGCTCCCCAGCGGTGATCGAACGCGAACTGCGGAAGGAAGAGAACGCCAGACGTCGGCAGCAGCGGACGGCCGAGAAGTTGGTGGCCGAGTTGGCTCGAGCCAAGAAACGGCGGAGCCAGGCCGCCAAGCGCGGCTGGAAGACCCGTGTCGCCAAGCGCCGAACAGACCAGATCCGCAGCGACAACGACGACAGTATCGAGTAAGGCTCTGCGCCCTACCGAGGCGCGGTGTTGATCAAGACCAGGGCGTCGCGGTGCACGACCGTACGATCAAATCCGCTGCCCAACTCCTCGGCGATCTGGCCGGTGGTCTTGCCGAGCAGGGCGGGCAGTTCGTCGGCGTCGAAGTTGACCAGTCCACGGGCGATCACGGTGCCCTCGGGATCCACCAGGTTCACGGCCTCCCCGGCGCTGAAGTGGCCGTGGACCGCGGTCACCCCGGCCGGCAGCAGCGAGGCGTTGCGGTTGACCACCGCGCGCACCGCACCGGCATCGAGGACCAGTTCCCCGCGCGCGTCACTCGCATGACGAAGCCAGAGCTGACGAGTGGGACGACGCCGACCGGTGGGATGGAAGAGGGTGCCGACCGGATCACCGGCCAGCGCCGCCAGGGCCTCCTCCGCCGAGGCCAACACCGTCGGAATCCCTGCCGAAGTGGCGATCCGGGCCGCGTCCACCTTGGTGATCATGCCTCCGGTACCGACCGCGGTGCCGCGCGCCGAGACGTCCACGGAGACGAGATCGTCCTCCCCGTGGACGTCGGTGAGGCGGCGGGCGTCCGGACGCAGGGGATGGGTCGTGTAGAGCGCGTCGGTGTCGCTGAGCAAGATCAACGCGTCGGCGTGCACGAGGTGGGCGACGAGGGCCGCCAGCCGATCGTTGTCGCCGAAGCGGATCTCGTGGGTGGCCACCGTGTCGTTCTCGTTGACGATCGGCACGATGCCGAGATCGAGCAACCGGCCGAACGTACGGTAGGCGTTGCGGTAGTGGCCGCGCCGCGTGACGTCGTCCACGGTCAGCAGCACCTGTCCCACCGCCAGACCGCGTTCGCCGAAGAGCGTCGTGTAGCGACCCATCAGGAGGCCCTGGCCCACCGAGGCTGCGGCCTGCTGCGTGGCCAGGTCTCGGGGCCGCGTGCGCAACGCCAACGGAGCCAGTCCGGCCGCGATGGCACCGGAAGACACCAGGACGATCTCGCGCCCGTCCAGTCGTACGGTCGCCAAGGCGTCCACCAAAGCTCGGATCCGGAGTGGATCGATGCCACCCTCGGCGCTCGTCAACGACGACGAGCCGACCTTCACCACCACTCGGTGAGCGGTCGATATCCCGGGCCGCTCACCCATTTCGCCCACCCGTCACATCTTCGGCGCTTTCGACGGCGTGTCGGCGCAGATCTGACGGGTCGACGGAGTCCTGGTCCTCGGCGTGGTACGCGCGGTCCTTCTCCCGACGGCGCGCCATCGCGGGTCGCTCCTCGGTGAACCGCGAGTCCTCGCCGCGGCGGCTGAGAATCTCGGCTCCGATGTCGACCTGCGGCGCGAAGTCGAACACGACGGCATCGGCGCCCCCGATCGCCACCCCGTCGCCGGCGCGGGCGCCGAGTTCGAGGAGACGGTCCTCGATACCGATTCGATTCAGTCGGTCGGCCAGATAGCCCACCGCCTCCGGATTGCCGAAGTCGGTCTGGCGCACCCAGCGTTCGGGCTTGGGGCCGCGCACCCGCCAGTACTCGCCTTCGCGGGCGACCGTGAACTCCGCGCCGGCGACGGGAGCCGGCCGGATGACGATCCGTTCCGGCGGGGCCGGCGGCTCGGCGGCTCGACGCGCGGCCACCAACTCGGCCATCGCGAACTTGAGCTCCTGCAGGCCGACACCGCTCTTGGTGGAGATCAGATAGGTGGGTAGTTCCCGGGCCCGCAGGTCGGCCACGACAAGATCCGCCAGCTCACGTGCGTCGGGGATGTCGATCTTGTTCAGCGCCACGAGCCGCGGCCGGTCGGCCAGGCCGCCGTGCGCGGCGAGTTCGGCCTCGATCACGCCGAGGTCGGTCAGCGGGTCGCGACCCGGCTCGAAAGTGGCACAGTCGATCACGTGCACGAGGGCCGCGCACCGTTCGACGTGACGCAGGAACTCGTGCCCGAGACCGCGCCCTTCGCTCGCGCCCTCGATGAGTCCGGGCACGTCGGCCACGGTGTAGGTGACATCGCCTGCGACGACGACGCCGAGATTGGGGACCAGCGTGGTGAAGGGATAGTCCGCGATCTTGGGCCGGGCTCGGGACAGCGCAGCGACCAGCGACGACTTGCCGGCGCTGGGGAAACCCACGAGCCCGACGTCGGCGACGACCTTGAGCTCCAAGATCACCGTACGGATCTCGCCCTCTTCCCCCAGCAGGGCGAAGCCGGGGGCTTTCCGGGCCGACGACGCGAGGGCTGCGTTACCCAGCCCGCCGCGGCCGCCCTGGGCGACCACGACCTCGGCACCGGCCCCGATCAGGTCGGCGAGCCGCGCGCCCGTCTCGGCATCGGTGACCACCGTGCCGTCGGGTACGGCGAGGAGAACGTCGTTCCCGGTCGAGCCGTTGGCGTGATCACCGCGACCAGGGGCCCCGTTGTCGGCGCGGCGGTGCGATTGACGGTGATAGTCGACAAGCGTGGTGAGGTTCGGATCCACCCGGAGGATGACCGAGCCGCCGTTGCCGCCGTTACCGCCGTCGGGTCCGCCGAGTGGCTTGAACTTCTCACGGTGCACCGAGGCGCACCCGTTCCCGCCGTGGCCGGCGCTGATGTGCAGAGTGACTCGGTCGACGAAACTGGGGATGGCCACCGGTCACCTCTTTCCTCGAATATGCCGCCGATCCGTCAGATCTGCAGCGACACGCCGCCCAAAGTGCCGTTGTTGTGACGGGTCGCGCAAAGGGGGGAGGCGACTCGCGGAAGGCTCAGGGAGCGGTGGTGACTTCGGCCGGCAGTACGTGGACGACCCGACGGCCGCGGCGCGTACCGAAGGTGACGTGCCCCTCCACCAAGGCGAACAGGGTGTCGTCGCCACCGCGGCCGACGCCGTCACCCGGGTGAAAATGGGTGCCGCGCTGCCGCACGATGATCTCGCCCGCGTTGACCAACTGACCGCCGAATCGCTTCACGCCGAGCCGCTGGGCGTTGGAGTCCCGCCCGTTGCGCGTCGAGGACGCGCCCTTCTTGTGTGCCATGTCTGAGTTCCTTACCGACTAGCTCTCGATATCAGCTCTGGATTTCGGTGACCTTGATCCGGGTGTACTTCTGCCGGTGGCCCTGCCGCCTCCGGTAGCCGGTCTTGTTCTTGAACTTGAGGATCCGGATCTTCGGACCCTTGGTCTCTTCCAGCACCTCGGCCGTGACCGTGGCCGCGCCCAGCGCCGTGGCGTCGGAGGTCACGGTCTCACCGTCGACGAGCAGCAGCGGCTGCAGGCTCACACTCGCACCGACCTGGTCGGCGGTGCGGTCGATCTCGATGACGTCGCCGACGGCGACCTTGTGCTGGCGGCCGCCACTGCGCACGATCGCGTACACGCCTGACCTACTCTCTCGATGTCGGAGGATCCGAATGTGCGACCCTCAGCCCAGCCGGGCCGGTTCGCACCTCTCGGGTTCGCAAACGGCGCGCGCGTACGCGCACCGAGGGTCTAGATTACGCGCCGCCGACAAGGAGGGTCAAACGCTCTCCCCTACCCTGAGTCCCGTGCTGGCATCGATCACCGCCACGGCGTACCTCACGCCGCTGCGCGAGGGCGGGTCACTGCCCGGTCTGGTCGAGGCCGATGACTCGGGCACGTACGTCGTCAAGTTCACCGGGGCCGGCCAGGGCACCAAGGCGCTGGTCGCCGAGATCGTGGTCGGTGAGCTGGCCCGGCGGCTCGGCATCGCCGTCCCCGACCTGGCCCTGATCGACATCGACGCCGAGATCGGTCGCCGGGAACCCGACGAGGAGGTGCAGGAACTGGTCGCCGCGAGCGCCGGAGTGAATCTCGCGGTGGACTTCCTGCCGGGATCGGTCGGCTACGACCGGAGCTTCGCCGTCGAGCGGGAGGTCGCATCACGCATCGTGTGGCTGGACGCCTTCGTGGCCAACGTCGACCGGAGCGTGCGCAACACCAACCTGCTCATCTGGCACAAGTCCCTATGGGCCATCGACCACGGGGCCTGCCTGCGCTTCCACCATGCGTGGGGCCGGCCGGACGCCTTCGCCACGTCCGCGTACGACTACGGCGATCACGTGCTGGGTGCGCGGGGGCGCCCGCGTCTGGTGCACGAGCTGATGGCGGCAGCGGTCACGCGTGACGCTTTGGCCGAGATCCTGGCCGACGTGCCCGACGGCTGGCTCGAGCCCGACCCGGACCGGCCCGACCCGGCCGCTCCACCCGATGCGGCGGCGGCGCGGGCGGCGTACGTGGAGTATCTGTCCGCCCGGCTGGCGGCGGCGGAGAGCTGGCTGCCGTGAAGAGACGCTTCCCCTTCACCTACGCCGTGCTGCGGGCCGTCCCACGGGTGGACCGGGGCGAGTTCATCAACGTGGGCGTCATCCTGTACTGCCAGGAACTGGAATACCTGCACGCCGCGGTGGCGGTCGACGACGTACGGCTGCGGGCCCTCGCCTACGACGTCGACCTGGAGGCCGTACGGGTCGCCGCCGAAGCCGTCGTCGACGCCTGCCGGCATCCCGTCGGCACGGCCCGCGAGAACGACGGTCTGGCCACCCGCTTCGGGATGCTCACCGCCCCCCGCAGCACCGTCCTCCAGCCCTCGCCCGTGCACGCCGGCGTCACCGACAACCCGGAACGCACGCTGGCCGGCCTGATGCGCCGACTGGTCGGTCCGCCCACCTGAGCCGACGGGTTGGCGACTCCGCGATGACGTTTCCGCCACATGGCGGCTGACGCAGCGGAAGTCTCCTCGCGACGCTGCGCCGTCCGCCACATGGCGGGAAACGGCCCCAAGCCGAGCGGCGCCATGAGGCCCGATCCCTCTGCCAGAGTTCCGCGATGCTGCGGCTGGACGACCACTGGGTGTGGGACTCGTGGGTGGTCGACGACGGCAAGCGCTACCTCTACTTCCCGATGGCGCCCCGGTCACTCGGGCCCGACCGTTCACCGCCGAACCGGACTGTTCGCCGCGCCGCTCGTCCGGCTCCGGGACGGCAGGTGGGTGATCATCGGGTTCCGCAATCTCGAGCCGACGGGCGGCGACGGTTTCGAGACCCTCGACCCGATCCTCGTCACCCTCGACGACGAGGGCTACCTCGTCGCTCGCTAGTTCGCGAGCGTCGGGTAGGTCGGGCCCCGCTCCGGTCTGGACGAGCGAGTGAGTGCGACACGCTTTTCGTCGTGCGAGCGAGTGAGGAAGACCGGAGCATCACGGGCACGACCGGGCGCGAGCGAACAATAGTCAGTTCCCGTACAGCTGAGCCAGTTCCGTACGCGATCCGATGCCGAGCTTCCGGTACGCCGAGGCCAGGTGGCTCTGCACCGTACGGATGGAGAGCACCAACTCGTCGGCGATCTCGCGGTCGCTCAGACCGCGACTGGCGAGCCGAGCCACCTCGGTCTCCCGGGAGGTCAGTGGGCTGGCACTGAGGGCGGACGCCGAGGTCTTGTGCTCGCCGAGGCGCTCCCGGGCCTGTCGGAGCAGTGCAGCGGCCCGCCGTTCGTACGAGCCCGTCCGATCGGCCTGGCGGGCAAGTTCAGCGAGCTCCATGCAGTGCCGAAGGAAGCCGGCCTGCAGTTGCGCATCAGCCGCGTCCAGCATGCGCTCGGGCGACGAGGAAGCCCGGGCCGTGATGTCGGCGGCCCGGACGCGCCGCAGATCGGTGTCCAGCGACAACCCCAGGTCCGGCAGCGCGGCCGCGGCCCGGCGTGGGTGTCCATAGCGGCCCGCGTCGGTCAGGAAGTTCATCGCCATCCCGGCCGCACCGCCCGCGGCGGCCGCGCGGGCGGCCTCGATGGCCAGGTCACTCGCCCGCCCTTGGTGTCCACCGGCCGCTGCGACGGCCGCCTCCGACCACCGCAGAAGACCCGGGATGATGGCGACCTCATCGGGAGGATGGTCACGGAGGACGGTGGTGGCCTCGTCGAGCTGTCCGAGTTCACACAGCGCGAAGATCAGTTCTGCGGTGGTCTCGGATCGGAACCGACCTTCCCCGGACTGCTGCTGGACGAACGCCTCACGCAGCGGCGCGACCGCCCCCTCCATGTCGCCGCGCAGGTGCCGGCGAACACCGACCAGGAGCGGCCAGCCCAGGTCGGCCGCCTCGTCGCGACCACTGGTCTCCACCTGCACCCCGGGGTCCTTGCCCAGCCGTTCGGGCAAGCCCGGCCAGCGACCGAGGGGGCCGACCGATCGGGGCAGGTGGTACTCGGCTCCGTAGAACAGGCCGGTGACGGCGATCAGGGCGTAGGCGAGGCCGACCTGGGTGGCCGAGACCCGGGTGGTCGTCAGGACGTCGAGCAGTTGCTGTCCCGCCCGGATCGCCTCCGGCCCACGATCAGCGAACGCGAGCGCGCCGGTCAGGGCGGTCAGGGCCCGGATCCGCGCCTCGATCGACGGGTCGTTGTCGAGCACCCGCGTCGCCAGCGGGACTACGTCCAGGCAGCCGCCGGAGAACAAGACGATCAAGGACTCGAGGGCGAGCAGGTCGGCGGCGTAGGTGTCGGGCAGGCGGGCGCGCATGCCCTCGAGGACCGCCCGCGCCGACGCTGGCGATCGCTCACCCCACAGCGCAAGACTGAGGTCCTCGGTCGAAAGGGCCAGGATCTCGTCGTCGGTCCTGGCCATCGCCGCCGCGGCCTTGAGCGTGGCCCGGGCCAGGTCGGGGTGGCCCTGCTCGGACTGCGCGGCGGCGAGCATCGTCACGGCGCGCACACCGCCGGCGGCTTGCACGGCCCGGGACGCGAGCCGGACGGCTGCGGCGGCGTCGTTCAGCAGGACGGCATCGGCGGCGGACAGCAGGAGGTCGATGTTCGGCTCACCACCGGACGCGTCCTCCCACGTCGCGCGGCGGACGACGTCGACGTGATCCGCCGGTGCCGCACGAAGGCGCGCCGCCAGGTTCCGGCGCCGGGTGGCGCTGAGCTGCCCCTCAGCCACGGCGTGCAGCAGCGGATGAGCGAAGCGCAGCATCAAGATGCCCTCGCGCTCGTCGCTCGTCACGATCTGGCTCTGGTCGAGTTCGAGGATGGCGTCCTCGCTGACCACCGCACTCAGCGTCTCGTACGGCAGCGGCTCCCCCAGCGCCAGGAACTCGATCGCCTCCCGGCCGGCGGGCGAGACGGCACCGATGCGACGCTGCAGCAGCTCCCCGAGCCGGGGCGGCATCTCGGTGCCGCCGAGCCACCACCAGACGCCGGCCTTGGTCTCCAGTTGCCCGTTGGCCGCCCCGAACCGGGCCAGTTCGGTCAGATAGAACGGATTGCCGCGGCTGCTGGACCAGAGCATCTCCACGGTGCCGGAGGCGACGGGACCGCCGAGCAGGTTCTGCAGCAGCTCGCGCGTGGCGTGATGATCGAGCGGCGACAGGTCGAGCCGCTCGATCAACTCCTCCTTCCAGAGTGCGGTCACCGCATCCGAGGGCGCGCTGCCGCTGCGCATCGTGATCAGCAGGCGCAGCGACTTGGCCGCGACCAGCGACAACAGGACGGCGGCGGACTGCGCGTCCAGCAGTTGTGCGTCGTCCAGGACGAGGACCGGGGCGGCCGCGCTGCGGTGGTCGGCGCGACCCAGCTCCCGTAGCCGGGTGTCGACGTGCTGCGCGATGAGGGCCGGATGGATGGTGGCCAGATCGGCCGGCAGGAGATTGGCCAGCGCGCCCAGCGGGATGGTCCGGCTTGCCGCGGTGGCCACCACCCAGCCGACGGGCGGCGTGCTCAGCCGCTCGGCGACGGCCGCCGCCAGCGCCGTCTTGCCGACCCCGGCCTGCCCGGTGATCACGACGCCACCGCTGAACCGGAGGCTGTGCAGCGCGCGCTCCAGCTCCTCCTCGCGCGCTACCAGGTCTTTGTGTCTGGTGGCGGCCCTCATGACCATCCCATTCGATGCGCCCTCCGGCGGCAGACAGCCAGGAGTTCCCAACCGGCTCGTCTGCGTAGGTGATCAGGCTAACGCCGAGCCTCGGGGTGCTGTCGAGAGGCGGAGGGGGTAATCGAGATCTCGCGGTCGGACCGCTTCGTACGCTGTTTACTCGGACTCGTGGTGTTCCGCGGCGGCCAGCAACTCGCTGCGATGGGCCAGCGTGGTGCGCTGCCGTCCGTGCCGGTGACCGAGTTCGATCTCGGCGGCGTCGATGCGGTGCCAGTCCGGCATCTCCAGCGGCGTGACCCCCCGTTCGGCCAGCAGTGATTCCAGTTCCGCGAGCGAATGTCCGCCGTCGATCGCCCCGTCGGCGATATCGGCGAGCAGAGAGTGCACCGTCTCGACGGCATCGGACTTGTTCGTTCCGATCACTCCCGTGGGACCGCGCTTGATCCAACCGGTGGCGTACTCGTCGGCGGAGAACTGTCCGTCGCGGATGACCCGGCCCTCCGCGTGCGGCACCCGTCCCGTGGCGTCGTCGAACGGCACTCCGTCCAGCGGTACGCCCCGGTACCCGACGGAGCGGATGATCAACTGGGCCGCCAGCGTCTGGCTCAGCCCGGTGCCTTCGACGAATCCGTCGGCGTTCAGGGCCGTACGTTCGACCTCGACCGCCTCGACCCGCTCGGCCCCCAGAATCCGGATCGGGCGGGTCCAGAAGTGCAGGAAGATCCGCCGATCAGCGCCCACCCGGTCCCGCCCGGCGAAGTCGTGCAGCACCTTGAGGTTGCGAGCGGCCACCTTGTCCCGGCCGACGACTGCCTCGCTGGACGGATCGAGCACGAGATCCGCCGGGTCGACGATCACGTCGACGCCGGCGATCTCGCCGAGCTCCCGTAACTCCTTGGTGGTGAAGGCGGTGTAGGCCGGGCCCCGCCGCCCCAGTACGTGCACGTCGGTGATCTGCTTGGCGGTCAAGGCCTCCAGCACCTCATCGGCCATGTCGGTGTCGGTGAGCTGATCAACGTTCTTGATCAAGATCCTGGTGACGTCGAGCGCCACGTTGCCCACGCCGACGATCACCGCGGAGGTGGTCCGGGCGACGAGTTCGGCGAACTGGCGATGCTGGTCGGACTCGTCGGCCCGATCGATGTCGGGGTGGACATCGGGGTGGCCGCAGTACCAGGCCACGAAGTCCGGGGCCGCGATGCTGCCGGGCAGGTCCTCGCCGGGGATACCCAGCCGCTTGTCGGTGCCGGCACCGAACGCGTAGATCACCGCGTCGACGCGCTCCCGCAACTCCTCGACCGTGAGCTCCGCACCGATGGTCACGTTGCCGAAGAAGCGAACCCCCGACTTCTCCAGCGTGCGTTCCAGCGTGTTGCGGATCGAGCGGATGGAGGCGTGATCGGGGGCGACGCCGTAGCGCACCAGCCCGAACGGGACGGGCAGCCGGTCGAGCACGACGACCTGCACATCGATCTCGCTCTGATGCGTCAGCGCCTCGGCCGCATAGATGCCGGACGGACCGGCTCCGACGATCGCCACCAGGTACGCATCTGCGACGTCGGGCACCCAGCTATCCTGCCTCAGCCTCCGGCACCGGCCACGGCGACTTCCGGCTGCGGCTCGGCCGACTCCTTCTTCTTGCTGTTCCGCTCCCGCTTGCCGCCACCACTACCGCCGCCGCTCTCGCGCGAGCGGTCGCGATTGCGCGACTCGCGAATGCCTCCGTCCGGCTGCTTCTGGGTCTCCACCGGCATGTCGTGGATCTCGTAGCCGCGTCCACCGCAGTGCGGGCACTCGGTGCTGAAGGCCTCCAGCAGCCCGGTGCCGATCTTCTTCCGGGTCATTTGGACCAGGCCCAGGCTCGTGACCTCGGCGACCTGGTGCCGTGTGCGGTCCCGGCCGAGGCATTCCACCAGCCGCCGCAGCAGCAGCTCCCGGTTGCTGGGCAGCACCATGTCGATGAAGTCGATCACGATGATGCCGCCGATGTCGCGCAACCGCAGCTGCCGGACGACCTCCTCCGCCGCCTCGAGGTTGTTGCTCGTGACGGTGGCTTCCAGGTTGCCGCCTGAGCCGGTGAACTTGCCGGTGTTGACGTCGATGACGGTCATGGCCTCGGTGCGGTCGATCACCAGCGATCCGCCGGAGGGCAGGAACACCTTGCGTTCCAGGCCCTTCGCGATCTGCTCGTCCAGCCGGAACGCCCCGAACAGATCACCTTCGGCTTCGGCATCCCAGTGCCGCAGTCGCTCCTGCAGATGTGGTGCCACGTGTCCGACGTACGCCTCCACGGCGTCGTAGGCGTCGTTGCTCGAGCCGCTGCCTTGGATGATCAACTCGGAGAAGTCCTCGGTGAACAGGTCGCGGACGATCCGCAGCGTGAGGTCGGGTTCGCCGTACAGCAGCTGCGGGGCGCTGCCGGCCTTGACCTTGCGCTCGATGTCCTCCCACTGGGCCTTGAGGCGGTTGACGTCGCGGACGAGCTCGTCCTCGCTCGCACCCTCCGCCGCGGTACGCACGATCACGCTGGCCGACTCCGGTACGAGGTCGGACAAGATGTTCTTGAGCCGCTTGCGTTCGACGTCGGGGAGCTTGCGGGAGATGCCCGACAGGTGACCGCCCGGTGCGTACACGACGTAGCGGCCGGGGATCGAGACGTGGTTGGTGAGCCGGGCACCCTTGGCCCCCACCGGGTCCTTGGTGACCTGGACCAGGACGGTGCTGCCGGACTTGAGCACCGATTCGATCTTGCGGTGTTGACCCTCGGCCCCGAACGACGTCCAGTCGACCTCGCCCGCGTACAGCACGGCGTTGCGACCGCGGCCGATGTCGATGAAGGCGGCCTCCATCGAGGGCAGCACGTTCTGCACCCGACCGAGGTAGACGTTGCCGATCAGCGACGCCGCGGAGTCCCGGTCGACGTAGTGCTCGACCAGGATGTCGTCCTCGATCACCGCTATCTGGCTGAGGTCCTCGCGCTGGCGGATGATCATCTTCCGCGCCACCGACTCGCGGCGGGCCAGGAACTCGGCCTCACTGAGGATCGGCGGGCGCCGGCGTCCAGCCTCGCGGCCCTCCCGGCGGCGCTGACGCTTGGCCTCCATGCGGGTCGAGCCGTCGATGCCCGAGACCTCCTCGGACCGGCGCGAAGGACGCGGCTCCCGGACCCGGACCACGACCTCGGTCGGATCGTCGGGGAGAGTGCCGGCGTCTTCACCACGGCGCCGCCGGCGGCGGCGACGACGGCGGCCGCCCTCGCCCTCCCCGGACTCGCTCGAGGCTTCGTCGTCGTCCGTCGAGGACTCCTGCTCGGTGTCGGACTCCTCGTCCGCTTCGGTCTCGCCGCTGCCGTCCTGGCTGGCCTGGTCACTGCCCCGGCGCCGGCGACGACCTCCACGACGACGTCGGCGGCGACGGTTCCCGGTGTCGTCGTCCTCACCCTCGGCGGCGTCCGAGGCGGTTTCGGTGACGGTTTCAGCGGCCGCTTCGGCCTTCTCCGCTTCGCCGACGACGGCTTCTGGTTCGGCCTCGCTGGGCTCGGCGGCCGCCGGCTCGGGCTCCTCAGACTCGGTCTCGGTCGAGGTCACCTCGAACTGGACCGGCTCCGCTTCGGCCGTGACGGATGCCTCCGACGCCGTCTCGTCCTCTGCCGGCTCGTCTGTCGCTAGTTCGTCGGGCTCGGTCACAACGGGCTCGGTCGCCTCCGGCGCCACGGACTCAGCCTCCACGACTGCTGCAGGCTCGATGACTTCGGACGCCATAACCGCGGGCTCGACCGGCTCGGGCTCGGCCGCCTTGCGACGGCGCCGGGTCGGCGGCTTCTCCTCGCCGTCGACGGCGACGGTCTTCTTCGCGGTTCGCCGCGACCTCTTGGGAGGCGGGGCCTCAGCCGACACCGATTCGGTCGCCGACGTCTCGGCGGGCTTGTCGGCGGGTGCCGGTGGACCGGCCGGCCGGGTCGCGGCCCGTCTCCGGCGCGGAGGGGCCGCGGTCTGCGTGGCCGCGGGTTCTGCTGTGTTCGCGGTTGTGTTCTCGGTTGTGTTCTCGGTTGTGTTCTCGGGCTCGTTGTCGAGCATCCGTACTCCTCTTGGGCGCCGGATCGGCCACCCATCTCGTGCGCAGCACCGGCGCGGCCGGTCCTGCCAAAGCCTCTGTGGTTGACGGCAAAGACCGCAGCTCCCGCGGTCAAGCGGACCCTTGCTTCGCTCAGGTCCTGCTCGTCGCGGTGGAGGCTGATCTTCCGTGATCGCCAGCTGTCACCTGGCCATCGGGATCCGTCAACGAGAGCGCGGCGCGCTCTTCGCCATCAATTGTCTCACAGGTTCGTCCTGACCCACGAGTTCGTCCGAGGACCGCGCTCCACACACCCCGTCCTTTTGTCGTTGCGGCACCCCTACGTCGCCAGATGCACCCTCACGTGAGGGTGCATCTGGCGACGAAAGGGTGCGCCTTGGAGTGGGCCGGGGCAGGAGCGGGCCCTAGAGCGGCTCGACGATCTCCAGTCCTCCGTCGAGCAGCGTGCCCTGCTGCAGGCGGGTCAGCCGGGGCGGCTGGCTTGGCCGCCAGTCCGGATCCGACCGGGACAGAGCCGTCACCACGTCGTCGGGACGGACGAGCGGCACCGTGTGGGCCAACACCAGAGCCAACGCCTCGGGTTCGGCGGCCAGCGACAGCACCGCGCCGCGGGCGTCGAAGCTGCGCAACCCGGCCTTGGTCATCCGCTCCACCGGAGCGGTGGCTTGGGCCAGGAAGGTGCCCACGGCCCGTTCGAGAACGTCCTTGCACATACCCGGCAGTTCGACCCGCCACCGCGACCCGGTCAGCAGATCGGCCAGCGATCCGGCCGGAGCGACGACGACCGCGACGACGTCGAGACCGTCGGGCAGCGCGGCGTCGAGACCGGCGCGGACCCCTTCGGGCTGGGACACCTCGGACAGGCCGATCTCGAGGTACTCGGCCTCGCTCGCCGCGCCGGTCGGGGCCGCGTTCGCGTACGAGATCCGGGGGTGCGGCGAGAACCCCGACGTGTACGCCATCGGCACCCTGGCTCGGCGCAGCGCCCGCTCGAAAGCCCGCGCGAAGTCGCGGTGACTGGCGAACCGGGCCCGACCTCGTTTCGCGTACTTGACCCGCAGCCGCTGCACCGGCGGCGCGTGTTGCTCGGGCTGGGGACGAGGAGGCACCGGCGGGTCAGGCCACGGTGATCGGGATCAGGTTGCGGCCGGTGGGCCCGACCTGGATGTCGGTGCCCAAGTCGGGGCAGACGCCGCAGTCGAAGCACGGCGTCCAGCGGCAGTCGTCGACCTCGACCTCGGTGAGCGCGTCCTCCCAGTCCTGCCACAGCCAGTCCTTGTCCAGGCCGGCGTCGAGGTGGTCCCACGGCAGGATCTCGTCGAAGCTGCGCTCCCGGGTGGTGTACCAGTCGAGGTCGACGCCGGTCCCGGCGAGCGCCTGCTCGGTCGCGGCGACCCAGCGTTCGTACGAGAAGTGCTCGCTCCAGCCGTCGAAGCGGCCCCCGTCGGCCCAGACCGCCTCGATGATCTTGCCGACCCGGCGATCGCCGCGACTGAGCAGTCCTTCGATGATGCCGGGCTTGCCGTCGTGGTAGCGAACGCCGATGGCCTTGGCGTAGCGACGGTCGCCCCGGATGGCCTCCCGCAGCTTGCGCAGCCGGTCGTCGATCGTGTCGGCGTCAGCCTGGCCCGCCCACTGGAAGGGGGTGTGAGGCTTCGGCACGAAGCCGCCGATGCTCACCGTGCAGCGGATATCGCGGCGGCCGCTGACGGTGCGGCCGGTTTCGATCACCTTCTGTGCCAGGTCGGCGATGGCCAACACGTCGTCGTCGGTCTCGGTGGGCAGGCCGCACATGAAGTAGAGCTTCACCTGCCGCCAGCCGTGGGAATAGGCCGCCGCGACCGTGGCGATCAGGTCATCCTCGCTGACCATCTTGTTGATCACCCGGCGGAGTCGCTCCGAGCCACCCTCCGGCGCGAACGTGAGGCCGGAGCGACGACCGTTGCGCGACAGCTCGTTGGCCAGGTCGATGTTGAAGGCGTCCACGCGGGTGCTCGGCAGCGACAGCGACACGTTCGTGCCCTCGTAGCGGTCGGCGAGTTGCTTGGTGACCGGCCCGATCTCGGAATGATCGGCGCTGGACAGGCTCAGCAGCCCGACCTCCTCCAGGCCGGTCGCCTCGATCCCGGCCTGGACCATGGCGCCGATGGTGTCGATGCTCCGCTCGCGAACCGGCCGGGTGATCATGCCCGCCTGGCAGAACCGGCACCCGCGGGTGCACCCGCGGAAGATCTCCACCGAGTAGCGCTCGTGCACCGTCTCCGCCATCGGCACCAGTGGCTTCTTCGGGTACGGCCACGCGTCCAGGTTCATCAGGGTGTGCTTGCGGACGCGCTCCGGCACGCCAGCGCGGTTCGGCGCGACCGCGGTGATTGCACCGTCGCCGCCGTAGGAAACGTCGTAGAACCGCGGCACGTAGACGGTGCCCGTCGCGGCCAGCCGCAGCAGCAGGCCCTCCCGGCCGCCGGCCCGGCCCTCCGCCTTCCAGTCCTTGATCAACTCCGAGACCAGGAGGGCCGCCTCTTCGCCGTCCCCCAGGACGGCGGCGTCGAGGTACTCGGCGATCGGCTCCGGATTGAAGGCGGCGTGCCCGCCGGCCAGCACGATCGGCGTGTCTTCGTCACGGTCGACCGCGCACAGGGCGATCCCGGCCAGATCCAGGGCGTTGAGGAGGTTGGTGTAGCCCAGCTCGGTGGCGAAACTCACCCCGAGCACGTCGAAGGCCGCGACCGGGCGGTGAGCGTCCAGGGTGAACTGGGGGACGCCGGCGCTGCGCATGGTGGCCTCGAGATCCGGCCAGACCGCGTACGTACGCTCGGCCAGGATCCAGTCCCGCTCGTTCAAGATCTCGTACAAGATGGCGATGCCTTGGTTGGGCAGGCCCACCTCGTACGCGTCCGGGTACATCAGCGCCCAGCGGACGTCGGTCGCATCCCAGTCCTTGACGACCGAGTTGAGCTCACCCCCGACGTACTGGATCGGCTTGGCCACCGACGCCAGGAGCGGCTCCAGCCGCGGAAAGACGGATTCAGGCGCGCTCATCCGATCAGGGTAGTGCGAAACGCAGTTGGCACCCTCGCCGCGTGCTCGCCGTGCTCTTGCTGGTGATCATCCTGAACTGAGGGCGACTCCCGGCAGACCGTCGATACTCTCGCCGTTGCGGTTGCGCCAGTAGAGGTCGTAGTAGTCCTGGTCGTGCCGCTCCTGGTGCCGGTCGAGCACGTCGCGATCGGACTGGAACTCCATGAGGGGCACTGCGTAGCCACACGAGTCCGACACCCGCTCCACCTCGACCACGATGATCGAACGCTGACCGGCGGTGCGCTCCTTGTCGAAATGGGCGCGCAGCTCGTCGAAATCCGGATCGGCGGCGAACACCGCCCGTCCGCGCCCGTGCAGCCGCACGATCTGCGGCTTGCCCTCGAAGGCGCAGAACATGATCACGATGCGACCGTTCTCCCGCAGGTGAGCCAGCGTCTCGGTGCCCGAGCCGGTGTAGTCGAGGTAGGCGACCCGGTGCTCACCGAGCACGGCCAAGGTTCCCGCCATGCCCTTGGGCGACACGTTGATGTGGCCTTCGGCGGAGAGGGGCGCAGTGGCGACGAAGAAGACGGGTTGCCGACCCAGCCAAGTGGCCAGCTTGGTGTCGATACCCGGGAGGACGCTGCTCATCGACCAAGTGTGCGACAGGCCGGTTTGCCTGTCGAATGCCCGGCGCGGCAGGCTGACCCCATGTCCGCCGACCGAGTCCGCGCCGCCGTCGCCGCCCGCCTCCCCACCGGCCAGGACGCCGGGTTGGAGAGTCCCGATCCGTCCGGTAACGAGTTCGTCGTCTTCAGCAAGCCGGAGTTGGGCCTCCTCGGCGATGACTCCCTGGCCGCCGTCTGGGACCTGCTCACCGACGCGTTGGGCGAGTACGCCGTCACCGTGCACCAGACCAGGATCCAGACGGGGCCGGAGCTCGAGGCGAGTGGCGCGATGGCCGAGCACTACGGCGTGATCAACGAGATCTCGAGGCTGGGACGACCGGCCCTCACCGAGCCCGCCGAGCGCGCGCTCGGAGAGCACTTCGGGGACACGGTCGACAGCTTCCCCCTGAATTCGAAGACCGTGCTGGGCGGCCACCAGTTCTTGGCGGCGTACCCGGAGTTCACCCCGTACGCCCTCGGTGTGCTGTTCGCCAACGCCGAAGTCACCCGGCTCGGTCCGGGGACCTACGCGGCCCCGGTCAAACTGGACGGCGACCCGGTGATCATCCTGAACGGCTTCCATCCGCGCCAGCTCGGCTTCTTCACCGCCGAGGACACGGTCTGCGCCTTCCTGCACTGCAGCAGCCCGACCAACTGGAATCGCTTGCGTGGAGACCTGATCGGCGCGACCGATCCATCCCGAGCCGACGCCGCCTCCATCCGCGGTCGCCTGTTCGCCGACCCGGCGGCCTTCGGCCTCGCGACGGT
The DNA here is from genome assembly GCA_963789345.1 of uncultured Actinomycetota bacterium. Lineage (GTDB taxonomy): Bacteria > Actinomycetota > Actinomycetes > Propionibacteriales > Propionibacteriaceae > Microlunatus. The sequence continues at coordinate 46,811 of CAWBKR010000017.1, forward strand.
CAGCTACAACTTCAACGGCGTGCACATGTCAGCCGGTCCCCTGGAGGGTCTGGGCGAGCTCCAGCGCTTCTTCGGAACGGACCGCCGGCTGACCGACTGGACGTTCGGGCAGGCGCTAGTGGCCGCCGGCCTATCTGCCGACGCTGTGCGCGGCCTGACCGAGAATCCGGTCCTGGAGGCCGGCGACGAGCGCGGCACCGCCTTCGACCTGACCGAGGGCCTGGACGCCGAGCCGGCGGCGAAGCTGCTGGCCGGCGCAACTCTCGTCGGCTGAGGTAGCTCGGCTCGGTCAGCTCGGTGCCTGCTGGGCGTCCAGGCGCTTTCCGAGCACGAAGGTCAGCAACCACAGACTCGCAAACAGGATGCCGACGACGAACATCCCGTACGTCAGGAACCCGAGGCCGATGCCGACGACCTGGGTCACCCAGCCGACGTAGTAGCCGGTCTGCCGGCGCAACAGTCCGGCGGAGACGAGGGCCAGCACGGCTGCCCCTCCGCCCGCGATCGCCGCCAGCTCACCGGACACGCTGGAGACGAAGATCATCACGGGAACCGAGAGTCCGAAGATGATCACCTCGAAGATCAGCACCGCCAGCAGGACATTCCGCATCGGGTTGCTGGGACCCAGGGTCAGCACAGCGTCATCACCGGACGTCGCCGCCGAACTCCTCAGGATCCTCGACCTCGCCATCCTCGGCGTAGTCGGCGTAGTCGGCGTCCCAGTCGTCGTCGGAATCGCCCTCGACCGGGCTGGGCGCCGGCTCGTGCGCGACCAGCAACGTCCGAGCCTCGCCGACCAGCACCACCGACCCCGTCACCAGGACGCCGGGAGCACCCACGCCGTCCGTCTCGGCCAGGGTGACCGCCCTCTCCAAGGCATCGTCCAGCCGGGGAACGACGTGCACCCGATCCGCGCCGAAGACCGACTCGGCCAACTCGCCCAGCTGCTCGGCCGGCATTCCGCGGGTGGTCGAGGCCACCTGCGTGATCACCACCGTCTGCATGACTTCCTCGAAGACGCGCAGCAGACCCTCGGCGTCCTTGTCCGCCATCACGGCGACGACTCCGACCAGCGGCGTGAAGCCGAAGGCCTCCGTGACCGCCTCCGCCGCGGCCCGCGCCCCGTGCGGGTTGTGGGCGGCGTCCAGCACCACCGCCGGGGAGCGCCGCACGAGTTCGAGCCGACCCGGGAAGTGCACCTGCGCCAGACCCTCGCGGACGACGTCCGGATTGAGGGCCTTCATGCCGAGGAAGGCCTCGACCGCCGCCACCGCCTGGGCCGCGTTCGCGGCCTGGTGCGCTCCGTGCAGCGGGAGAAAGACCTCGTCGACCGGACCCTCCGCCCCGTTCAGTCGCAGCATCTGGCCGCCGACAGCCACCTGCCGGTCGAGCACCCCGAATTCGATCCCCTCGCGATGCACCAGGGCACCGACGTCCGCACAGCGCTGCAGCAGGACCTGGGCCGCCTCGACCGGCTGCCCGGCCAGGATCGCCTGCGCGCCCGGCTTGATGATGCCGGCCTTCTCGCCGGCGATCTCGGCCACGGTGTTGCCGAGCAGGTGGGTGTGGTCGACGTCGATGGGCGTCACGACGGCAACGTCGGCGTCGGCGACGTTGGTGGCATCCCAGGTACCACCGAGGCCCACCTCGACCACGGCCACGTCGACGGGGGCATCGGCGAACGCCGCGTACGCCATGGCGGTGATGATCTCGAAGAACGTCATGCGCACACCGTCGATGAGTTGCTCGTCGACCATCGCCACGTACGGGGCCACCTCCCGCCATGTCTCGTCGAACCGTTCGTCGGAGATCGGCTGACCGTCGATGGCGATGCGCTCGTTGACGCTCATCACGTGCGGGCTGGTGAAGCGTCCGGTCCGCAGGCCGTCGGCACGGAGCAGACTCTCGATCATGGCCGCCGTGCTGCCCTTGCCGTTGGTACCGGTCAGGTGGATGACCGGATAGGACCTTTGCGGATCACCCAGCAGACCGGTCAACGCCGCGATCCGGCCCAGGCTGGGCGCGATGCGATGCTCCGGCCACCGACGCGTCAGTGCCGCAGCAATCTCGGCGTGGGTCTCCCCGTTCACGGGCGGAGCTTCTCGGGAGTGAGGAGCGATTCCGGGCGACACGCTTTTCGTCGTCCGGAATCGCGATCGAACGAGCGAGACTCGGCGCAGCTCGAGACCGCGGAGCGCGGAGCGCGACAATCCAACTCAGACATGACCCGAGCAGTCTAGAGGCGCGGCTGCGCCGACTTTACGCATCGCGTGGCAGCGTAGAGCGGTCAATCGGCCCGAGTCACCGCCGTACGCTGCCAATTGATTGCGCACGAAGTCGCCCGCCTGGCGACGCAACCACCAGGTTCGTGGCCTCGAGGTCCTCCTCGCGGAGGTTGTCCTTGCGGTGCTGGCGTCGCAGCCGGTGGTCCTGGCCGTCGGACTCAGTGACGAGTCCGGCCTCGACGTCCAGCAGGTCGGCGACGCCGAGGAGCTTGCCCTGCAGATCGAAGACGGCTCGGCTGACGAGCGGCCCCGGGAGGCCGGCCTGCTGGATGCAGAACATGCGCAGGCGGCTCTCCGACGGGCTGGCACCCGGCCGCCTCGACCACCGGGCTCCGTCGACGGCGGTAGGAAACAGACTCGTGACCGGCACGCCGTCCGCCACTCACGATGACCGTCCGGTAGACGATCGCGAACGTAGGTCACTCGCGGGGTGTTCGCGCGGCCCAGATCTTCACCTAGCGCGACAGGGATCGGCTGGGGCTGCATCGTGTACAGATCGAGCCCGTCGAGCAGGTCGACGCCCAGAAACCGCGACTCGTGTTGAGCCACCTCGGGCCCTTGAGCACCGCCGGGGTGATGCCGGCCTCCGTCATCTCGGACCAGGACCGAGGTCCCTGCGCCGACCGGAGCTCGCGTTCGAAGGCCGATGGCTGCCCCAACTGTGATCAGGCGCCGCCGCAGCGGCCAGGACCCCGAGCACAGCTATGGACAAGTGCCAACGCGTGGCAGCGTAGAGCGGTCAATCGGCCCTAATCACCGCCCTGGGCTGCCAACCGATGGTGTCGCTACGCCGGTTCGTCGGTGGTGGTGGCGGGGTCGCCGTCGACGGCGGCGGCCAGGCGGGGCGCCAGGTTGTCCAACAGGTACGGCAAGCTCAGCACGGTGAGCAGGGAGAAGGCGTTGTTGATCTTGTCGTCCATCTCGCTGTAGACGGCGCGGCCCTCGCGGTGCACCCGGAGGCGCGTGTAACTCTGGGTCTTCTCCAGCGTGGCGCGCTGACCGGGTTCGACGAACCAGATCAGCGCGTCGGTGTCGACGAAGTCGACCCGCTCGGTGCTGAGTTGGCCGCCCCAGGCGCTCTTGGTGACCGCGTCCAGATCGGCGGGCAGCCTGAAGCCCAGCTCCGTGAGCAGCCGCGGGCGCGGATCCTGGCTGCCGTACACGAAGATGCCCTCGTACGGACTGGCGACCAGGCCGGTCTTCCCGGCGAACTCGGGATGCGCCTTCGCCGTCTCGGTCACCTTGGCCCGGGCGGCGTCGACCAGAGACTGCATCTTCGCCGGCTGGCCAACGGCCTTCCCGACGGTCAAGGCCTGGACGTCCCAGGGCACGCCCCAGTCCTGGTGCTCCTTGGACTGGGCCACCGTCGGCGCGAGCTTCGACAGCTTGTCGTAATCGGCCTTGGTCAGCGCCGAGTAGACCGCGACGATGAGATCGGGACGGAGCGCTGCGACCTTCTCGAACTCGATCGCGGTGTCACTCAGCACCGTTGGCTTCGGCGCGCTGCCCAGGGCGGCGGTGGCCCACTCTCCGTACACGCCGCCGTCGGCGAAGTCGAGCCACTTCGTTGCCGCGACGGGCACCACCCCGAGCGCAAGGAGATCGTCCTGCTCCTTGAGGCCGACGGCGACGACCCGGACCGGCGCCTGCTCGATCGTGGTCTGCCCGAACCGGTGCTCGACCGTGACCGGAAAGGCGCCGGCCTCGGCTCCGCCGGCACTGCTGGGAGCAGCCTCCGGTTGCGCCGACGCGTTGCACGCGCTCAGACCGGCCGCCGCGACCCCGAGGCCGGCCAGACCGACGAGAAGCCGTCGCCGAGATGTCTCCATGAAACTCCTCACTCAAGTTAGGTGAGGCTTACCATAGTGGAATCGGTGTGCGTCGGTGGTCAGCGCTGCCTAGGATTTACAGAATGACCAGCACAGCGACCGACCTCCGAACCAGCGCGCCCCTCCGCGACGCGCGGGTCGTACCGGAGCGCCCGGCGCTGGAAGGACTCGAGGACAAGTGGCGTGAGCGCTGGCAGGCGGAGGGCACGTACGCATTCGTGCGGCCCGCCACCCGCGCGCAGGTGTTCAGCATCGACACGCCCCCACCGACGGTGTCAGGCTCGCTGCACGTCGGGCACGTGTTCTCCTACACGCACACCGATCTGATCGCGCGCTACCAGCGGATGCGGGGCAAGCACGTCTTCTACCCGATCGGCTGGGACGACAACGGGTTGCCGACCGAACGCCGGGTGCAGAACTTCTACGGTGTGCGGTGCGATCCGAGCCTGCCGTACGAGACCGACTACACCCCCCCGAGCAACCCCGACCCGAAGCGCCAGGTGCCGATCAGCCGGCGCAACTTCGTCGAGCTGTGCCACGAACTGACCCACGTCGACGAGCAGGCCTTCGAGGACCTGTGGCGGCGGGTCGGGCTGAGCGTGAACTGGGACGACCTCTACACCACCATCAGCGACGACTCGGTGAAGGTCGCCCAGCTGGGTTTCCTGCGGAACCGGCAACGGGGCGAGGCGTACCTGTCCGAGGCGCCCACCATGTGGGACGTGACGTTCCAGACCGCGGTGGCGCAGGCGGAGCTGGAGGCACGTGACTACCCGGGCCACTTCCACCGGGTGGCCTTCCACGCGCCGGCCGGCCCCGTCCACATCGAGACCACCCGCCCCGAGCTGATCGCCGCGTGCGTGGCGCTGATCGCGCACCCCGACGACGAGCGGTACGCCGGCCTCGCGGGCCAGACGGTGACCAGCCCGGTGTTCGGGGTGGAGTTGCCGGTGTTCACGCACGAGCTCGTCGAGCGCGAGTTGGGTTCCGGGCTGGTCATGTGCTGCACGTTCGGCGACCTGACCGACGTCACCTGGTGGCGCGAGCTGCAGCTGCCGACCCGGGTGATCATCGGACGCGATGGTCGGATCCTGTCCGAGCGCCCGGAGTGGATCCCCGACGCCGGGGCCTGGTCGGAGATCTCCGGCAAGACGACCTTCGGTGCCCGAGAGGCGATGGTGGCGCTGCTCCGTGCGTCCGGTGACCTCATCGGCGAGCCGACGTCGACGCAGCGCAAGGCCAACTTCTACGAGAAGGGCGACAAGCCACTGGAGATCGTGTCCACCCGGCAGTGGTACATCCGCAACGGCGGCCGCGATCCCGAACTCAAGCAGGTGTTCCTGGACCGCGGAGCCGAGCTGGCCTGGACGCCAGGGAACATGAAGTACCGATATGACAACTGGGTCGGCGGCCTCAACGGCGACTGGCTGATCTCCCGTCAACGGTTCTTCGGCGTCCCGTTCCCGGTCTGGTATCCCTTGGACGCGGACGGCGAGCCGCGCTACGACCAGCCGATCATGCCCGACGAGGGGCAGCTGCCCATCGATCCGAGCTCCGAGCCGGCGCCGGGATACGAGCCCAACCAGCGCGGCGTGCCCGGCGGCTTCGTGGCCGATCCCGACGTGATGGACACCTGGGCGACCTCATCCCTCAGCCCGCAGATCGTCTGCGGCTGGGAGCGGGATCCGGAGCTGTTCTCCCTGACCTTTCCCATGGACCTCAACACGCACGCTCACGAGATCATCCGGACCTGGTTGTTCTCGCGCGTGGTGCGTGCCCACTACGAGAACGATTCGCTGCCCTGGTACCGGTCCATGATCAGCGGGTTCGTCATGGATCCCGACCGCAAGAAGATGAGCAAGTCCCTGGGCAACGTGGTGGTGCCGACCGACGTGCTCGAGCGCTACGGCTCCGACGCGGTGCGCTGGCGTGCCGCGAAGGCCCGACCCGGTCTGGACTCCCCATTCGACGAGCGGGAGATGAAGGTCGGGCGACGGCTGGCGCTCAAGGTGCTCAACGCCAGCAGGTTCGTGCTGAGCCTCGGGGCGAGTGCCGACCCGGAGGCGATCACCGATCCCGCGGACCGCGCCCTGCTCGCGGCGCTGCGCGAGGTGATCAGCGAGGCCACGGCCGCCTTCGATGCTTTCGACTACACCGGTGCACTGGACGTGACCGAGCGGTTCTTCTGGCAGTTCTGCGACGACTACCTCGAGCTGGTCAAGGAACGGGCGTACGGAGCCCAGGGTGACGAGGCCGCCGCATCGGCCCGGGCGGCGCTCGGTCTGGCGCTCGACGTGCAGCTTCGCCTATTGGCGCCGATCATGCCCTTCGTGACCGAAGAGGTGTGGTCGTGGTGGCGCGACGGTTCGATCCACACCGCGACCTGGCCTGACCCGGCGGACCTGCCCGTCGAGGGCGATCCGCAACTGCTGGCGGACCTGGCGCAGGCGCTCATCGCGATCCGCGGCGCCAAGTCGCAGGCCAAGGTGTCGATGAAGACCGAGGTCACTGCCGCACGGTTCAGCGGTCCGGCGGCGGCCCTCGATCGTCTGCGCGCGATCGAGAGCGATCTCCGGTCCGTGGGCCGACTCACCGGGGAGGTTCGCTGGGAAGCGGGCAACGGCCCGGTGACCGTCGACGTCACCTTGGCGCCGTCGGTGGAGGCTTGATCGCCGAGGCGACCGCAGCACGGACGGCCTCGCGCTGCCGCTTGCGCACCGCGGCGGGTTGGGCAGCCACGTCGAGACCGGGCGCCGAGTACGCGCCGACCAGGGACAGCGAGATGATCACCGCGAGGAGTTCGGCAGCGCCGACGTCGGTCCGTACGGTGCCGGCGACCTGAGCCTGCTTGATGGCGGCGACCTTCGCGGCGTGCGAGCGGCGCAGCGCCTCCGGCTCGGGCGTGCCTGCGGCTACCTCGAGGCGAAACCACATCGAGAGCCGCAGGGCCTCCGGCCGGCGCAGATAGCTGTCGTACAACGCCACCGCGTAGCTCGGCAGGTCGTCCGGGGTGATCGGTGCCTCGCTCACGGTGTCCAGCAGCAGGGCGGTCGTGACCGCCTCGAACAGTTTCTCCTTGCTGCCGAAGTAGGAGTAGATCAGGGACTTGTTGGCGCCGGCGGCGGCCGCGATCCGATCCACCCGGGCGCCGGCGATCCCGTACGCGCTGAACTCGGCGATTGCCGCCTCGAGCAAGCGCTGCTTGGTCTGCTCCGCGTCACGGACCACGGCGTGCATCTTTCCAACTAACGAGTTGGTTGACAACCGGCCACGCCGGTGGTTCGATGAACCAAAGTAACTATCCAGTTAGTTAGGAGAGACATGGAGCAGCCGGTCGCCATCGTCACGGGCGCCTCCTCCGGTATCGGCGAGGCCACGGCCGCGCGGCTGCAGGAGGCCGGCTTCGTCGTCTACGCCGGTGCTCGGCGAGTGGAGCGGATGGCCGGACTGGTGGCGCGCGGTGTGCGCGTAGCCGAACTCGACGTCACCGAGGAGGAGTCGATGCGCGGGTTCGTCGACCGCGTGCTCGACGAACGGGGCCGGGTCGACGTGCTGATCAACAACGCCGGTTACGGCTCGTACGGCGCCGTGGAGGACGTCCCGATGGCGGAAGCGCGGCGCCAGCTCGAGGTCAACGTGTTCGGACTGGCTCGGCTGACCCAGCTGGTGCTGCCGATCATGCGTGAGGCGCGCCGAGGCCGGATCATCAACATCTCCTCCATCGGCGGTCGCATGGGTGAGCCGCTGGGCGCCTGGTACCACGCCAGCAAGTTCGCGGTCGAGGGCTTCTCGGACTCGCTGCGGCTGGAGCTGCACGACTTCGACGTCCAGGTCGTGATCGTCGAGCCCGGCGCGATCAACACCGAGTGGGGCGACGGCGCCCTGGAGAGCGCCCGGACGTACTCCGGTGACTCCGCCTACGCCGCGCACGTGGCGGCGATGGGCGCGATGTACGCACGCGCCTTCGAGATCGGCGTCGAGCCGTCCGTGATCGCGGACGTCATCCACCGAGCGGCGACCACCCGCAGACCCAAGATCAGGTACGCGTCGCCGACCTCGGCGAAGGTGCTGATGGCCCTGGTCCGCCTGGTGCCGGATCGGATCAAGGACGTCGCCGCCCGCCGGATGATGTTGGGCGGTCCCGTCGACGTCGATTCCGTACCACAGTTGGTGTCCTGAGCCTGAGAACGACCAACGGCTCGAGGATGTAGCTTCGCTCGTGCTTCGCACGGGAAACTGGCACGTCACATGGTGTATCTGCCAGGTGGAGTATCGGTTTCCCATGCATGCATGGGAAACCGCAGCAGGCCACCGACGACCTTGGTCATCGGCGGAGATTAGCTCCCGCTTTGCGTCAGCGCGGAGCGTCGGCGTCCTCGACGCACGACGCCGACCCCGAGGGTCACGATCAGGAGACCGACGGCGAGCAGCACCATTCCCGGCACACCCAGTGCGGCCACCGTTGCGGCCAGGCGGCCCTGCAGGAACGCCGCCGCCCTGATCACCGGATCTTCGGTGGATCCGCCGGCGAGGACCCGCAGCTCCCACCAGCCGTAGTAGGCGATGTAGGCGCCGACGAGCACCAGCATTAGGCCGGCGACGCGGGCCGCGACCCCACCGAACCGCCGCAGCCGGGTGATCAAGGATTCCTGGGCGAGGGCGACGGCGAGCGAGGCGGCACCGACCAGGAGCCCCATGCCGAGTCCGTAGGCGACGAAGAGGGCAACCCCAGCGCCGACGGACCCGGAGCGGAAGCTCGTCACCACGACGGCGAGGAACGGGGCGATCGTGCAGGTCAGGGACGCGAGGGCGTAGGTGGCCCCGAACGCGACCATGGAGCCGAAGCGGCGGTTGACCCCGGACCCCTTCGGGCTCCAGCCGAGGACGGGCAGCGACCGGCCCGCCAGCAGCCACCCACCGGCCGCGATCAACAACAGGCCCAGCACCAGCGTGACCCACGGGAGGTAACGCTGCACACCGGACGCGATCGGCGAGATGACGAGACCGAAGACCCCGAAGACGGCGACGAAGCCGAGGGTGAGACATCCGGTGCTGACCAGCGCTCGCCGCACGGCGGCCCCTCGACCCGGCCGGTCGCCACCGAGCACGAGGATGGACAGGTACGCAGGCAGGAGCGCAAAGCCACACGGATTCACCGCCGCCAACATGCCCGCGGTCAGCGCCAGGAGCAGATCTGCAGTCATCTGGGCCCGCGATCTCAGCCGACGACGTCGGCAACCCGATCGGCGAGCCCGTCGGTGCCGCCGTAACCGCTGGAGAAGACCTTGGTGCCCGCTGCGTCGAGCAGCACGAACGAGCTCTGCTCCGCCACGCCGAAGTGCTTCCAGACCTTGCCCTGCTCGTCGGTCAGATGGGTGGGGCCGGCCGCGTCATCGGCGAAGCCGCGGATCGCGGACTCTCCGTCCAGCGAGCCGACGCCGACCACCTGCAGCTGATCCTTGTACGTCTTGGTGATGTCCTGCACCTGCGGGATCTGCCCGCGGCACGTCGGGCACCACGGTGCCCAGAACCACAGGAGCGTGGGCTGACCGGCGAGACTGGCCCCGTCGAAGGGCTTGCCGTCCACCGTGGTCGCCGTGAAACGCAGAGTTTCGGGTACCTCCGCCGGGCGGCTGGACGTCGCGGCCGGCGTGGGTTCGGGTTCCGCGGCGCTCGGCTTGGCGCTCAGGGTCGAAGCTGTGGCCGTGGCCGCCGGTGCCGGCGAGGCCGAGCGCTCCGCGGTCGTGGGCTCGGCGGCAGGCGCCGCTGTGCCCACCGTGCCGCAACCCCCACCTACTACGAGAAGAACGACCACGGCGACTACGACGATCGGGCGACTCACCCAGCCATCATCGCCCAGGCGCTCCCCGCCCCGGGTCGATCCACCGCTTACCGGTGGCTAACGGGGGGTCAGCCCTTCAGGCCGGCGGTGGCGACTCCCTCGATGAAGTAGCGCTGGGCGAAGACGAAGATGATCATCATCGGCAGGGTGACCAGCAGCGAGGCCACCATCACGTACTGGTAGTCACCCTGCCCGCCGGCGGTGGGACTGAACTGCGTCATCGCCTGGGCGATCCCCAACGGGACGGTGTACTGCGTCGGCTCGCCGAAGTTCAGGTAGATCAGCGGCGCCTGGAAGTTCTGCCAGGAGGCCTGGAACTCGAAGATGAACACGATGATCGCCGAGGGCAGGGCGAGCGGGAAGGCGATCCGGCGCCACAGGCCGAAGTAGGAGCAGCCGTCGACGCGGGCCGCCTCGAACAGGTCCCGCGGCAGCGACAGGTAGAACTGGCGCATCAAGAAGATGTAGAAGCCGGAGCCGAAGAGGGCGGCACCCCAGAGCGGCACGTTCGTGCCGAGCCAGCCGAGCCAGTCCCAGATCAGGTAGTTCGGGACCAGGGTGACGGCGCCGGGCAGCATCATCGAGGCCAGCACGAGGCCGAAGAGCAGCCGCTTCAACGGGAACCGGAAGTACGCGAAGCCGAAGGCGACCAGCGAGCTCGACAAGGTCATGAAGGCCGCCGACAAGATCGCGATCAGCAGGGAGTTGCCGACCCAGGCCAGCAGCGGGAGCTTCTCCCAGACCTCGACGTAATTCTGCGGGGTGAAGGTTTCCGGAATCAACCGATTGTCGAACACCTCACCACGGGGCTTGAGGCTCGCGGCCAGCAGCCAGGCGAAGGGGTACATGAAGGCCAGGGAGACGGTGATCAACACGACCCAGCGAACGACTTGACCGGTCCGATACCAGACCAGGCTCCTCCGGGACCCGACCATGTGGCTCTCGTGGGGTGGCGCCGCCGTGGTGTGGATCGCCTGCTGTGGAGCGGCCGCGAGGCTCATCGCTCACCCCCCTCGTAGTGCACGAGTCGGTTGCCGACTTGGAGTTGGATCGCGGTGATGCCCAGGATGATCACGAACAACAACCACGCCATCGCCGCGGCGAGACCGAAGTTGAACTGTCGGAACGCCTGCTGGAACAGATAGACGCCGTAGAAAAGGGCCGCGTCCGGAGCACTGCTGGTCCCGTCTCGGTAGAAGAGCAGGTAGGCCTGGTCGAACACCTGCAGCGCCGCGATCGTGTTGACGATGGTGAGGAAGAACAGGGTCGGCGATATCAGCGGCACGGTGACCGAGAAGAACTGGCGGACCCGGCTGGCGCCGTCGACCGAGGCCGCCTCGTACAACTCGCGTGGAACGTTCTGCAGTGCAGCCATCAGGATCAGCATCGAGCCAGCCACCGTCCACAGACTCATGATCACGATGGCGGGCTTGACCCAGGCCGGATCGGTCAGCCATTGCGGTCCGGGGATACCGAAGACCCCGAGGAACTGGTTGATCGCACCGCTGTTGCCGTTCAGCAACAGGAGGAACACCGACGCCGTAGCCACCACCGGGGTCAGCTTCGGCAAGTAGAAGATCGTGCGGAAAGCGCCGGACCCACGGCGGACCGAGTTCAGCAGTGAGGCGAGAGCCAGCGCCAGGATCATCTCGGCCGGCACGGCCAGCAGCGCGTAGAAGAAGGTGTTGCCGAGTGCGGTCAGCACCTTGGGATCCTCGAGCAGAAGCCGATAGTTCTCGAACCCGACCGGTGCCCCGGTATTGGTGGCGAGGTCGTAACTGGAGAACGACAGGTTGAGACTCCACACCATCGAGATGATCGTGAAGATGGTGAAGCCGATGATCCAGGGCGAGATGAACAACAGGCCGGCAATGGTTTCGCCCCGGCTGTATTTCTGCCGCCCCCTCCTACGCTTGTCGAAGGTTCGACCGGAGCCCCTCGTCAGAGTGTCCGAGGGCTCAATCGTCGCCACTTAGCGCTTACCGGCCTTGGACTGGTCCCAAGCCCGCAGCGAGGAAGCCTGGGCGTCGGCCAGCGCCTGCTGGGGCGACTTCTCTCCGGTCAGCGCCACCGATACGGCGTTCGCGATGTCTTGGTCGATCTGTTGTCCGACGGCGGAGGAGCCTCGCGTCACGTTGTCGGGCAGGATCTCATAGTAGGTCTTGATCATCTGGTCGAAGTCGGCGTTGCCACTCGGTTTCACGAATTGCGCACGGACGGCTTGGTCGGCGACCGGGGATCCGGTGAACAGACCGGTATTGATGCTCTTGTCAACCTGCACGGTCTTCGCCCGAGCTTCGCCGGCCGCCACCCAGGCGGCCTCAGAGGTGGCGTTGATCATCCAGGCGCAGGCGGCGGAGCGGTTCTTTCCGGCCGTGGGAATGACGAACGCGGTGCCCGACGCCATGGCCAAGGACTTGCCGTCGAGAGTCTTGATCGGCACGGCGACTACGGAGATGTCGTTCTGGGTGCCGGCCAACACGTTGACGTACCACTGTGCCCAGGTCTGCACGCCCACCTGGTTCCGCACGTACTGGTTCTTGTCGCCGAAGGTGTCCATGGAGTCCTTGAAGCTCTTGATCGGCGCGTAACCGCCCTGAGCGTCCATCAGCTGCTTGAGCCACGTCAGCGCCTCGACGTTCTTCGGATCGTCGAGAGCGGGCTTGCCGGTCTCGTCATTGGTCCGGCCGCCGAAGGCCGTGAACCAGATGAACGCCGATCCGGGCAGGTCGGGGTCGAAACCGACCACCGTGGGCTTGCCGCCCTTCTCGGCGTACATCTTCTTGGCCAGGGCCACGAGCTGGTCCGGCTTAGAGGTGTCCAGCTGCTCCGGGGTCACCCCGGCCGAACTCAGCACCCGCTTGTTGGCGATGAGCGCCGAGGGTTGGAAAAACTGGGGAACGGCGTACACCTTGTTGTCGTAGGTAACGTCGGCGATGGTCGATGGGTAGTACTGCTGGTCTGGCGTCACCCCGTACAGGGTGTAGCACTCGTCGACTGGGATGATCAGATTCTTGTCGGCCAGTGTCGAGACGACGCTCCGGTCGACCTGCTGCAGGTCGGGCACGCGCCCGGCGGCGGCCTGGGCGGCGAATTTCTGGGCATCGAAGCCGGTGGTGTCCTGTTGGATGGTGACACCGGACAGCTGCTGCGCGGCGTAGTCGGACCGGGCTTTCCCCACCTCGTCGTCGGGATTGAAGCCGCTGGTCTTGAGGGTGCCGCTGAGCTCCTTGGTGAAAGCCGCGTCCTGACTGGCACCCTGACTGGCCCCGGGCTGCGGCCCGCGTTGCGCGGCTGGGTTGCAAGCAGACAAAGCGAGCGAGAGGGCCAGAGCCGCTCCGACCACAACCGGGAACTGCGCCTTCTTCACTCCCACGATGCCTCCTTTGTCAGCCGGGCATGCGGCTCGGAGGAGCAGCACCGTTGCGGCAGTTCTTACATCGTAAATCACCTCACGACGGATTCGCCGTGCTGTGACGGAGGTGTTGTTCGCAACAGCGATACTGAGGCGCGTGACTGCCCCCGGGATCGTGGTCGTCGGTCAGGTCGCGCGCGATCTGGTGCTCGTGGTTGACGAGGTTCCGGAGGCGGATGGAACGGTCGACGTGCGCCGCCGACGCGAGCTGCTCGGTGGCAAGGGGGCGAACATCGCCGTCGGGCTCGCCCAACTCGGAGCCTTCGTTGCCGTGGTGGGGGTCGTCGGCGACGACCAGGTAGGTGCGGAGCTGCTCGACCAGGCGGTGCGGGACGGGCTCGACACCTCGGCCGTCCAACGCCGAAGCGGCTGCGAGTCCGCGCTGATGGTCGACATCGTGACTCCCGACGGGCAGTGGCGCTATCTGGAATCGGTGCCCGAGGGCGCCCTGCTCACCGTGGAGGATGTCGAGGACGCCAAGCATCTGTTGCAGGCCGCCACCACCGTGATCCTGCAGCTCCAGCAACCCGCTGCGGCGATCATCGCCGCCCTGGACGCCTATGCCCTCTGCTGGGCCGCCATCCGGGTCGGCCCGGGCTCGCGGGTGATCATGGACGGGGTGCCGGAGGAGGGCTCGAGTCGGGATGCCATCCTCTCCGCCGCATCGGTGCTGCGACTGGACGCCCGGGAAGCCGAGCTGCTGGCCGGGCGGCCGATTCCCGACGAGAGTGCGGCCGGAACCGTCGCCGCCGAACTGCTCGAACACGGCCCCCACCTGGTGGTGATCGCGATCGGGAACGAGGGCAATCTCCTCTGCACCTGCGACGACGCCGTCCTGCTGCCGCTGGTCGACGACGAACCGGTCGTCGACACCACCGGCGGCGGCGACGCGTTCGTGGCGACGCTGGCCTGGGCCCTGCACCGCGGTGCGGACTGGGTCAGCGCCGGGCAGCTGGCCACCGCGGCGGCCGGACTCGTGGTCGGTGTTCCCGGTGGCCGACCAGCGCTCGATCGGCGGGCCGTCGAGGAGTCGGCCGGCCGGCTCGGCGGCAACCGGTGAGCGAGCGGCGACCGCTTCCGGTCGAGCCGTGGCGGCTGCGCGAGGTGCATCTCGACGTTGATCAACTGGCGCGCACCGAGTCGCTGTTCGCTCTGTCCAACGGTCACCTCGGCGTCCGCGGCAACCTCGACGAAGGCGATCCGAGCGAGACGCCCGGGACGTACCTCAACGGCCTCTTCGAGTCGTACCCGCTGAGCTACCCCGAGAAGGGTTACGGCTTCCCCGAGGTCGGCCAACGCGTGGTCAACGTCACCGACGGCAAGCTCGTGCGCCTACTCGTCGACGACGAGCCCTTCGACGTGCGGACGGGACATGTGCACTCCCATGAACGCACCCTCGACTTCCGTACGGGAACGCTGGAACGGAGGGTGGACTGGACCTCGCCAGCGGGTCGGCGCGTCTTGATTCGCACCACCCGGCTCGTGTCCTTCAGCCAGCGGGGCGTCCTGGCCATCCGTTACGAGGTGGAGCCGGTCGAGGAGGCAGCCCGGATCGGCCTGCAGTCAGAGCTCCTGGCCGGCGATGACCTCGAGCCCGAAGGCGTCATCGTCGACGAACGGCGAGCGCGCCTCACGCACCGGACACGCCAGCAGCGGCTTGCGCCTGGTGGCCGGCTTCGATCATCTGCTCGAGCCCGACGTCGACGCCGAGCTGGAAACCCGCGACGACTCGGCGCGCCTCACCGTCACCGCCGATCTCGAGCCCGGTCAGTGGCTGCGCCTGACGAAGTTCGTGGCGTACGGGTGGTCGGCGGAACGGTCCGCTCGAGCGCTGCAGGACGAGGTCGCCGCCGCTCTGACCACCGCACGGGAGACCGGTTGGGACCGATTGTCGGCCGACCAGGAGGACTATCTCGGCGAGTTCTGGTCCCGGGCCGACGTGGAGGTCGACGGAGATCCGGCGGTGCAGCAGGCCGTCCGCTTCGGTCTGTTCCACCTGTTGCAAGCCAGTGTCCGCGCCGAACAGCGCGCCCTCCCGGCCAAAGGGCTGACCGGCGACCGGCTACGAGGGGCACGCCTTCTGGGAAACCGAGATGTTCGTGCTCCCGGTCCTGACGGCGACCGTGCCGGAGGCGGCGGCGCACGCGCTGCGGTGGCGAGCGGCCACCCTGCCCGTGGCTCTGGACTGGGCGCGCACCCTTCGACTCTCGGGCGCCGCCTTCGCCTGGCGAACCATCCGCGGCGAGGAGTGCGGACCGTACTGGCCGGCCGGTACGGCGGCCTTTCACGTGAACGCCGACATCGCGATGGCCGTCGAGCGCCACGCCTGCTGGACGGACGACGCCGTCTTCGACCGCGAGTGCGCCCTGCCGATCCTCGTCGAGACGGCACGGCTGTGGCACCACCTGGGCTACCACGGAGCCGACGGCCGGTTCCACCTCGACGGCGTCACCGGGCCGGACGAGTACAGCGCGCTGGCCGACGACAACACCTACACGAACCTCGCTGTCGTCGCGAACCTCTCGGCGGCGGCTGCGGTGGCTCGTCGGTGGCCCGTCGAGGCGGCCACGCGGGATGTCACCGAGGACGAGATCACCGGGTGGGAAGACGCCGCCGGGGCCATGGCCGTGCCGTACGACGACGAACGGGAGATGCCGGAGCAGCACCGCGGCTCGACGCGTGAGGAACGCTGGGATTTCGCGGAGTCCGTTCGGACCGGAAGCTATCCGCTCCATGAGAACGTCGCGTACTTCGATTTGTACCGCAAACAGGTAGTCAAACAGGCGGATCTGCTGCTGGCGCTGCACTGGTGCGGGGACCGGTTTTCGCTCGGCGAGAAGGCCAGAGCCTTCGCCTACTACGAGGCCGTCACCGTGCGCGACTCCTCGCTCTCGGCGGCAACACAGGCGGTGATCGCCGCCGAGGTCGGCCACCTGGACCTGGCGCACGCCTATCTGCACGAGGCGGCGCTGATCGACCTGCAGAACCTCGAGGGTGACACCGAGGACGGGCTGCACATGGCCTCGCTGGCCGGCGTGTGGCTCGGTCTGGTCTGCGGGTTCGGTGGACTTCGAGATCACGGCCGCCGACTGCGGTTCGCCCCGCGATTGCCCGCGGGAATCGAGCGGTTGGCGTTCGCGGTGACCTGGCGAGGCCACTGCGTACGAGTCGAGATCACCCACGACCGCGCGCGCTATCGCGTCGACGGCGACGCCGACGCCGAGTGGACGTGGACGTGGACGTGGAGATCGTCCACCACGGTCAGGTCGTGAGGATCGGCGCCGAGCCGCGCACCTGGCCCATTCCGACACTCGATCCGCTCACCGAGCCACCGACCCAGCCGGTGGGCCGCGAGCCGAAGCCGGTGGCCGCGCTGAGGCTCAGATCCCGAGGATGCTGAACACCCGGCCGGCCATCGCCAGCCCCGACGTCGGCGGTCGCGGCGGTCCCGGAACCGGTCGTCGAGGACATTGTCCCAGCCGGCCAGGGCGGATCGTCGAACGGAGCCCGACTCCCGTCGAAGAAGATGGGATGTATGAGTCAACCTGAAGCGGACCCTGACGTCGACGTCGACATGCTCGTTCGCCGACCGGTGGCGGAGGTCTACGAGGCGTTCGCCGATCCTCAGCAGATCACCAAGTTCTGGCTGGCGGAATCCACCGGGCGACTGGAGCGCGGAGCGCACGTCGCCTGGGCCTTCAAGGTGGCCGGGGCCCGCACCGAGGTCGATGTCCTCGATGCCGTTCCCGGCGAGCTGCTCGATCTCGCTTGGGACGAGGGTCAGTCCCTGCGCATCTCCTTCGAGGACCGGGGTGACGCGACGCTCGTCCGCATCCTGGTCACCGATTTCCCGGGTGACACCCCCGCCGCTGACGCAGTCGAGTCGATGTCGGGGTTCACGCTGGTGCTGGCCTCACTCAAGCTGTGGCTCGAGCACGGAGTGGCGGGCGACCTGATGTACGACAAGTTCCCGGACGCGGACTACACGGATCGGTGAGCTGTAGATCTGGTCTTCCGAGCCCGCATCCCCCGACCGGAATTGCCGGCAACTGTTGACTTGGGACGGGTTTCGCTCGTCACCATGCCCCAACCCCACAGTTGCGTGCTCCTGGGCTCAGGCCGACTTCTCGCGACGCTCGCGCTTGGCCAGCTTCTCCCGCGGGACCAGGGTGGGGAGCACCGAGTCCTTGACGACCTCGGCGGTGATGATCACCTGGGCGACGTCGTCGCGACTCGGGACGTCGTACATGACGTTGAGCAGGACCTCTTCGAGGATGGCGCGGAGGCCGCGGGCGCCCGTCCCTCGCAGCAGGGCCAGGTCGGCGATGGCCTCGATGGCGTCGTCGGTGAACTCGAGCTCGACCCCGTCCAGGTCGAACAGCTTCTTGAACTGCTTGATGAGCGCGTTCCGCGGCTCGATTAGGATCCGGATCAGGGCGTCGCGGTCCAGTTGGCTCACCGACGAGATCATCGGCAGCCGGCCGATGAACTCCGGGATCAGCCCGAACTTCACCAGATCCTCGGGACGGACGTCGGCGAACGGGTCGTCGGTGGCCTCCCGCCGCGACTCGAGGTTGTTGTTGAACCCCAGCGGCCGCTTGCCCACACGGGAGGCGATGATGTGGTCGAGACCGGCGAACGCGCCGCCCACGATGAACAAGACGTTGGTGGTGTCGATCTGGATGAAGTCCTGGTGCGGGTGCTTGCGACCACCCTGCGGCGGCACCGAGGCCGACGTCCCCTCCAGGATCTTCAGCAGCGCCTGCTGTACGCCCTCGCCGGAGACGTCCCGGGTGATCGACGGGTTCTCGCTCTTCCGGGCGATCTTGTCGACCTCGTCGATGTAGATGATCCCGGTCTCGGCCTTCTTCACGTCGAAGTCGGCGGCCTGGATCAGCTTCAGGAGAATGTTCTCGACGTCCTCACCGACGTAGCCCGCCTCGGTCAACGCGGTCGCGTCGGCGATCGCGAACGGGACGTTGAGCATCTTCGCGAGCGTCTGCGCCAGATATGTCTTGCCGCAGCCCGTCGGCCCGATGAGCAAGATGTTGGACTTGCCGAGCTCGACGCCGTCGTCCTCGGCCCGGCGCGGCGGATTCGCGGCCTGGGCCTGCACCCGCTTGTAGTGGTTGTAGACGGCGACGGCCAAGGCCTTCTTCGCCCCGGTCTGGCCGATGACGTAACCGTCGAGGAACTGGCGGATCTGCTGCGGCTTGGGCAGTTCTTCCAGCAGGCCTACTTCATGGCCGTCGGAGAACTCCTCCTCGATGATCTCGTTGCAGAGATCGATGCATTCGTCGCAGATGTAAACGCCCGGACCAGCAATGAGCTTTTTGACCTGCTTCTGGCTCTTGCCGCAGAACGAGCACTTGAGCAGATCACCACTCTCGCCGATTCGTGCCACTCCGCCTCCTCCGGTGCCTCAGGCTGTTCGACCACCCTAACGCGGGCCACCGACGATGTGGAGAACCATTTCTCGGCGGGCCGCAGGTCGAAACGATCAGACGGCCAGCGCTTTCAACGGCGAGAGGACCTCGTCGATGATGCCGTATTCGAGCGCCTGCTCGGCGGTCAGGTACTTGTCCCGTTCGATGTCGCGACTGACTTCCTCGGTCGTACGCCCGGTGTCGGTCGCGAGCATCTCCTCCATGAGGGAGCGGATCCGCAGGATCTCTCTGGCCTGGATCTCGATGTCGGAGGATTGCCCGTAGCCGCCCTCGGTCGCCGGCTGGTGGATGAGGATCCGGCTGTTCGGGAGAGCCAACCGCTTGCCCTTGGTTCCGGCCGCCAGGATGACCGCCGCGGCGGAGGCGGCCTGACCGAGGCAGACCGTGCTGACGTCCGGCTTGATGTAGCGCATCGTGTCGTAGATCGCGGTGAGCGCGGTGAACGAGCCGCCGGGTGAGTTGATGTAGATGTCGATCTGCCGCTCGGCATCCATCTGCTGCAGGCACAGCAACTGGGCCATCACCGCGTTCGCTATCTCGTCGCTGATCGGTGTGCCCAAGAAGATGATGCGGTCCTCGAACAGCTTGGTGTACGGGTCGATCCGGCGCATGCCGTACGACGTCCGCTCCTCCCACTGCGGGATGTAGTAGTCCATCGTCGGTGCGAACTGGGCCGACTTCAGCATGGGATGGAACGGGAGCTGGGCGTACGGGTCCTGGGTGCTCATCGGGTCTGTTCCCTCACTGATTCGGGGCTTCGGAGGACGGGATCTGCGCGGCGGCCGTGTAGACGTGGTCGATGAAGCCGTACGTCTGGGCCTGCTCGGCGGTGAACCACCGGTCCCGGTCGGAGTCGGCCTCGATCTGGTCGAGGGTCTGGCCGGTGTGCTCGGCGATGAGTCGCTGCATGGTGGACTTGATGTGCAGCGACTGCTCCGCCTGGATGCGGATGTCGCTAGCCGTGCCTCCGAGGCCGCCGGACGGCTGGTGCATCATGATCCGGCTGTGCGGGAGCGCGTAGCGCTTGCCCTTCGTGCCGGCGCACAAGAGGAACTGGCCCATCGAGGCGGCCAGGCCCATCGCCACGGTGGCCACGTCGTTGGAGATCCACTTCATGGTGTCGTAGATCGCCATCCCCGAGTCGACCGATCCTCCGGGGGAATTGATGTAGAGGTAGATGTCGCTGTGCGGGTCCTCGGCGTTCAACAGCAGCATCTGCGCGCAGATGGCGTTGGCGTTCTCGTCCTTGACCTCAGAGCCCAAGAAGATGATCCGGTTCTGCAGCAGAGCCTGGTAGACGTTGTCGTCCAGCCCGATGTTGTTGCCGCCGCGGCCTGCCATCCGATCTGACCTGTGCGGCCGGTTGACCGACCATGCCGGTCCCGGGACCGGCCCGAAGTTTGCGTTCACGGGGACGAAGCTACTCCGGCACCGCCGTGCAGCAGAGGACTTGCGGGCGATGTTCGCTATCGGCGCACACGGGTTGGGGGCCGCCCCATCGGCTCTGCGGGCGGGCCGGGCCCCAGGTTCCTGCGGCACCTCGTCCGGCGCGGCCTGCTTGTCGTTTCCCGCCATGTGGCGGACGACGCAGCGGCAAGGCCCGGTTTCTGCTGCTCCAGCCGCCATGTGGCGGGAAACGACATCGGAACCGCGGCCAGTCCCCGGTCAGCTGAGTCTTAGGAGCCAGACGACCCCGGACAAGCAAGATGGTCAGGGCTGGAACGGTGATCTCCAGTCCTGACCATCAAGCAGGTGGCCCTATTCCCCGAGTCGACGTTCCCCCGAACTGCGTTCCCCGAAGAGCCCACCACGTGGAGCGTGCGATGGCCTCCCCCTGAATTGACCTTCGCGTCTTTCACTCCGTGCGATGTACTAAATCTTGAAGCATCAACCTTTCGGAGCCCTCCGGGTTTCCTCTAGATCGACTCAAGATCTCGTGAGACTTTGGGGAGGCCGCAGGAGTCAGCTCGAAGGCCGTTCGGACGAGAGATTCTCTTCGGAAGGATCAATCTCACCCGAAATATTGTCGTTCTCACTGGTCTCGTCGGTGGCGATTGAACCGTCCGGTCGCAGATTCGAAAGGTCGACGGGGTCCCCCTCCGAGTCGGTGATCGAAGCGGCTTCGACCAGTACGCCGAGGGCTTTGCCGCGACGGATCTCCGTCATGTACTCGTCGATGTGGTGCGGATGCTCCTGCAGGTGGTCCGCGATCTGCTGCGGAGCGGTGTTCTCCTGCTGGGCCCGGCGGATGATGTGCTGGGTCAGGTCGTTCTGGTCGACGGTGATCTCACGCTCCTCGGCGAGCTTGTCGAGGACGAGCTGGGCCCGCAGCGCCGACGCGGTGCGTTGCCGAAGCTCCTCCCAGAACCCGTCCGGCGTCTGATCCCCGTCGGCGAGGTACTCCTCGAGCGTCAGCTGGGCGTTCTCCAGCGAGGATTCGAGCTCACGCTTGCGGCTCTCGAAATCCGCCTCGACCAGGTTCTCGGGTACGTCGATCTCGACCTTCGACAACAGGTCCTCGAGCACCGCGTCGCGGGCGGCCGCCGCCTGCTCCAGACGCGCCAGGTTCGCCAGGCGGTCGCCCAGGTCGGACCGTAGCTCCTCCAGGCTGTCGAACTCCGAGGCCAACTGGGCGAACTCGTCGTCCAGGTCGGGCAGTTCTTGCTGCGCGACCTTGGTGACCCGCACCTCGACGTCGGTGACCTCGCCCTTGAGGGGGCCGCCGACCAGCGTGGAGCTGAAGGTCGCCGATTCGCCGGCGGACAAGCCCGTGACCGCGTCGTCCAGGCCGTCCAGCATCGAGCCGGAGCCCACCTCGTAGTCCAAGCCTTCCGCCGTCGCGTCGTCGAGGGACTCACCGTCCTTGGTCGCGACGAGATCCACCGTCACCCAGTCGCCGGCTTCGGCCGGTCGCTCGACGGTCTCCCGCGAGCCGAAACGGTTGCGCAGCCCGCCGAGCTCCTCATCGATCCGATCGTCGGATACGTCAACCGCGTCGACACGCGCCTCGAGAGTCTCGAGCGCCGGCAGATCGAAATCGGGCCGCACGTCCACTTCGGCGACGAACTCCAACAGGTCGCCGTCCTCGAGCTTGGTCACCTCCACCTCGGGCTGCGCCAACGGGTTGAGCTTGTTCTCCGCGACGGCCGCGCCGTACAGGCGAGGCAGCGCCTCGTTGATGGCCTCCTGCAGGATCATCCCGCGGCCGAACCGCTGGTCGATCACCAGCGGCGGGACCTTGCCCTTGCGGAAGCCAGGGATGTTCACCGACTTCGCAATGTCCCGGTAGGCCTTGTCCACGTTGGGCTTCAGCTCCGCGAACGGAACCTCGACGGTGATCTTGACCCGCGTCGGGGTCAACTGCTCGACAGTGCTGGGCACGCTGGGGACTCCTGAGACAAGAAAATGGGCCGTCGGCCATCGTAGGCTCGGCGGCAAATGGCGGCCAAATCTGCGCTTGGGCCTCTGGTCGCCTACACTCTTCCGCGGTACTGGGTACGGGGCGTAGCGCAGTGGCTAGCGCGCTTGCTTTGGGAGCAAGAGACCGCAGGTTCGAGTCCTGTCGCCCCGACGAAGTCCCGCGGGTGTAGCTCAATGGTAGAGCCCCAGCCTTCCAAGCTGGTCATGCGAGTTCGATTCTCGTCACCCGCTCCACAGATCATGGCCAGCGCGCCGCCGACCCCGTTGCGTGGCAGCGTGTTGTCGCATTTCGTCGCGCAGAACAGCAACACGCTGCCGGGCACCTGACCTGAGGCGGGCGGCGCGGCCGACGTCCGTCCGTTGTTCGGGTCGGCGACACTCGAGGAAACTGCGATCATGCGGCGCGTGGGTCCTGATGTGCGCACGTCGACCGGCACGGTCCGGCGCTGGGAGCATGGCGTCGCCGCCGACCGCGGCGGAGCCCAGGTCTGGCTCTTACGAGCTGTGCTGGGGGTTCGGGCCCAACGGGGCATCCCACGGCCTCGACGCCTGCTCCTGTTCGGCACGTCCGACGGCGAGGGCGAGGTCACCGCAGCCGGTCCCGCGGCCGTCGCCGCCGCCGAGCAGCTGTCCCAGCCATCCGTGCCGAGCATCTCGCCTTCGCCACCACGGGCAACCCCGGCTGGACCAGATTCCGGAGTCCCCCACGCGCGACTCGGGTCTACGACCCCAACGCCGTCCTCGTCCCCTGCCCCGAGGAACGGTCACGCACGCTGTGGGGCGATCAGCGATTCGGCGTTCTCGACGTCAAGCGGTTCCGCAGACGGCGCGGTGGCTGTGACGGCAGTCGGGGCGCCAGGCGCTGACTGTCTCGGGTCGTCGAGCCCAGTGGCGAGCGCCTCCTTCACGACCGGTAGGGGCTGGGTCGTCTGGTAGCTGGCGAACGTCATCGGCCAATAGGGGTTGACGTAGGCCCAGAACGACCAGCTGACCTGATTCTGCTTTGCCCACGCCAGAAAGCTCTTGGTCTGAGTCATCGACGCAGCCGTGAGCTGGCGGGCGTCGACGCCCAGGGAGAAGGTGGTGAACTCCCCGATGTAGAGGGGGACCTGCCACGCGTTGGCGTTGGCCAAGACCGCGTTGGCGAGCGTGATGCCGAAGTCGTCGTGGCGGACGACGCCGTCGGAGAACGTCCCGTAGCTGAAGTTGTAGTCGTGGATGGAGTACACCCAATGGCCCGGCACATTGGGTTTGCCGGTCATCGTCGGTGTCTCGCGGGCTGACGGGTTGGCAGCGTTGTAGCCACCGGTCGAGTCTTCGAATATGAGCAGCCAACTCGGGCGGCGACCGGTGATCGACGGTGCGATCGCGTCGTAGAACGTCCGGAGGCGCGAGCCGGCGGCCTGGAGGACGGTCTGGCCGGCCGACGGACTCCCGCCGACGTAGGCGTAGTACGGCTCGTTGAGGATGTCGGCGCCGACGACCGCATCGGCAGCCGGGAACCCGGAGGCGGGCGAGAACTGGTAGGCGAGCTGGTCCCACGCCGCGGAGAAGAGCTGCCACGGCGTGGCGCGAGTGACCGTGGCGAGCGGGTCGTGCACGTTTCGGTAAAACCAGTTCATCGAGTTGTAGAAGTCGGTGTTCTGGGTTGTCGCGGTCTTACCGTCGGCGGTCGGGTACAGCCACCGCGGCATCCCGACACCTTCGCAGTAGCCCTGCGAGCCGTCCCAGTTCGTGATGTTGTGCAGGGCGGGTGACCAGAAGTCCTGGTGCATGTCGAGGATCACCATCAGGCCGACGGCGTGCGCCTTCGTCACCATCGACTTGAGGTCGTTGAGGTAGGCCTGGTTCCAGCTGTGGACATACGTGCTGGCGCCTGCGTCCCAGACGGGGGCCACCGGCTCGAGGTTGTTCCATGAGATCGGGACCCGAAGAACGTTGTAGCCGAGATCCTTGATGACCTGGTAGGAGTTGTCGTAGTTGAACGGCAGGCCGCCGAGCGGGTCGGCCGGCGTCGCCCACGTCTCGCCGCAGGCGTCGGGGATCTTCTGCTTGTCGGTTCGACCGCCGTTCTCGGTCCCAGTCCAGTTGAAGCCGACCAGGCGCACAGGCTGGTTGGATGCGTCGTAGATCAGACTGTCGTTGCCATTCGTGTGCAGCGGCCCGCTTGTCGCGGCGGCCGTGGCCGTGACCGGAGCCGCTAGTGTGCCTGCGACGGCCAGCGCGGGCACCAGCATGGCGAAGCTGAGCAGGAAGGCCAGCAAGCGTCGTGATCTGATTTCCTCCCAGGCCGGAACGCCCGACCGTTGCCGTCGCAGCCGAGCCAGCCACGCCAAGGCACCCCACCCCGATCGACGCATGAGAACGTGCTGTCTCATGGGTCCCCCCGCCCTCCCACCGGCGCCCCCGACACCGTGCGTGTGACGACGAAGCCTATCGATCGCGTGCCGCGCTGGGAACCCTGCTCAGCCTTTCGCCCCACGGGGGGTGCGCGGACTCGGTCAGGTCGCGACGTAGGCCGCCAGATGCTCGCCGGTCAAGGTGGAGCGGTCGGCCACCAGGGCCACGGGTGTGCCCTCGAAGACGATCCGGCCGCCGTCGTGGCCGGCGCCGGGACCGAGGTCGATGATCCAATCGGCGTGCGCCATGACCGCCTGGTGATGCTCGATGACGATGACGGACTTGCCGGAGTCGACGAGCCGGTCGAGCAGGCCGAGCAGTTGCTCCACGTCGGCGAGGTGCAGCCCGCTGGTCGGCTCGTCGAGGACGTAGACGTCGCCCTTCTCCCCCATCTGGGTGGCCAGCTTCACCCGCTGCCGCTCACCTCCCGACAGGGTCGTGAGCGGCTGGCCGAGGGTCAGGTAGCCGAGCCCGACGTCCGCAAGCCGGTCGAGGATCCTGTGCGCGGCGGGTGTCTTCGCCTCGCCGTCGGAGAAGAACGCCTCGGCCTCGCCCACCGACATCGCGAGCACCTCGGCGATGTTGCGGTCGCCGAGGGTGTACTCCAGCACGGCGGCCTGGAACCGCTTGCCCTCGCAGTCCTCGCACACGGACTCGACGGTGGCCATGACGCCCAGTTCGGTGTAGATGACTCCGGCACCGTTGCAGGTGGGACAGGCACCCTCGGAGTTGGCGCTGAACAGCGCCGGCTTGACGCCGTTCGCTTTCGCAAAGGCCTTGCGGATCGGCTCCAGCACACCCGTGTACGTCGCCGGGTTGCTCCGCCGGGAGCCGCGGATCGCACCCTGGTCGATGATCACCACCCCGTCGCGACCCGCCACCGAGCCCTGGATCAGCGAGCTCTTGCCCGAGCCGGCGACGCCGGTGAGCACGCACAGCACCCCGAGTGGGATGTCGACGTCGACTCCCCTCAGGTTGTGCATCGAGGCGCCGCGGATCTCCAGCGGCCCCGAGGACGAACGGAACGAGTCCTTGATCCGCGCCCGGTCGTCGAGGTGCCGGCCGGTGATGGTGTCACTGGCCCGCAGGCCCTCCACCGTGCCCTCGAAGCAGACGGTGCCGCCGTTCGTGCCGGCGCCGGGACCGAGGTCGACGACGTGGTCGGCGATGGCGATCGTCTCCGGCTTGTGCTCCACGACCAGCACGGTGTTGCTCTTGTCCCGCAGCTGCAGCAGCAGACCGTTCATCCGCTCGATGTCGTGTGGGTGCAGGCCGATTGTCGGTTCGTCGAAGACGTAGGTGACGTCGGTGAGCGACGACCCCAGGTGACGGATCATCTTCGTGCGCTGCGCCTCACCCCCCGACAACGTCCCCGCCGGCCGGTCGAGCGCCAGATAGCCCAACCCGATCTCGGCGAAGGAGTCGAAGAGGTGCTGCAGCCCGGCGAGCAGCGGGCCCACCGACGGCTCGTCGAGGTCCCGGATCCACTCGGCCAGATCGCTGATCTGCATCGCCGACAGGTCGGCGATGTTCTTCCCCTTGATCTTCGACGACCGGGCCTCCTTGGTGAGCCGGCTGCCCCCGCACTCAGGACACCTCGTGAACGTGATGGCGCGCTCGACGAAGGCGCGGATGTGCGGCTGCATCGCGTCGACGTCCTTGGACAGCATCGACTTCTGGATCTTGGGGATCAGGCCCTCGTAGGTCAGGTTGATCCCCTCGACCTTGATCTTGGTCGGCTCCGCGTGGAGCAGCTTGTCCATCTCCTTCTTCGTGAACTCCGCAATCGGCTTGTCCATGTCGAATCCGGCACCCGCGAAGATGCGTCCGTACCAGCCGTCCATGCTGAAGCCCGGCACCGTGAGCGCCCCCTCGCCGAGCGACTTGGAGTCGTCGTACAGCGCGGAGAGGTCGAAGTCGCTGACCGAGCCCATGCCCTCGCAACGCGGACACATGCCGCCCAGGTAGACGACGTTGCGTACCACGTTCTTCTCGACCCGACCGCCGGCCTTCTCGGTGCTCATGACCCCGCTCGCCGTGCGCGTCGGAACGTTGAACGAGAAGGCGGTAGGCGGGCCGATGTGCGGCTCTCCGAGCCGGCTGAAGAGGATGCGCAGCATCGCACTGGCGTCCGTGGCGGTCCCGACGGTCGAGCGGGGATTGGAACCCATCCGCTCCTGGTCCACGATGATCGCCGTCGTCAGACCGTGGAGGGCATCGACCTCGGGCCGCGTCAGCGTCGGCATGAACCCCTGCAGGAATGCACTGTAGGTCTCGTTGATCAACCGCTGCGACTCCGCCGCGATCGTGCCGAACACCAGTGAGCTCTTGCCCGACCCGGAGACGCCGGTGAAGACCGTCAGTTCGCGCTTCGGGATCTCGACGCTCACGTCCTTGAGATTGTTGACGCGCGCACCCTGCACCCGGATCAGCTCATGGTTGTCGACGTCGCGCCGCGCTGAGGACTGGTGGTCCGTCCTCGTAGCCGTAGTCATCGTGTCTCTCCCCTGTTCGTGTGGTTAGTTCGTGCTAGCCGTGAGCCGCCCGGCTGCGCCGCTTCATGGCGTACGGAAGGAACCCGTGTGGTCATTCCGACGTCCTTTCAAGGTGCGGTCGGTCACTCACCACCGTCACGCTAGTTCGGCTCGGTGACCGGCGCTTCTCGATTCCTGATCGTTCGGCAACTGCTCTACGGCAAGCGGATGGGGCTCCGCAACGCGAACCAGAGAAGGGCCATGCGCGCCGCCTGGCCCGCCGAGAACCGGTCCAGGCACGGGTCGTCCCCATAGCTCATGAAGTTGTGCACCGGATCCCGCCCGGGCTGGGGGCATGTGTTGAGCGACTCGACGCACTCGAAGATGTTGTCGCCGTCGTCCTGGTACGGAGTATCGGGCACTCCGTCGCCTGGACTGGTGCAGCCGTTCTCGAAGGTGTGGAACAAGCCGAGCCAATGACCGACCTCGTGGGTGGCCGTGTCGCCGAGGTTGTAGGGCGCGGCGCTCCCACCGGGAAGGCTCTCGTTCAGGAGCACGACACCATCCCGCCGCAACGTCGGGTCGAGCGGGAAGGTGGCGTAACCCAGAAGACCGTCCTGCAGTCCCGCGATGTAGACGTTCAGGTCGTCGAGCCCGCCACGGTGCAACGCCCGCTTCGCCTCTCGGTCGTCGTCGCTGTTGACATCAGGGTCCGACCAGTTGAACCAATCGGTGTTCCGGGTCCGGTCGACCGACTTGAGCGCGAACCGGAAGATCGTCGGCGAGCTGACGCCGGCCGTCTGGCCGGCGAACGCGCGGTTGAGGACCGCGATCTGCCGATCGATCCGCGCCCTCGTGACGCCGCCGGTCCCGTTGTTCCGCTCGATGACGTGGACGTGCACGTCGACGGTGACGGCGGGGAGGATGGCGAGCGATCGCGACGACAGCCGCTTGGTCGCCAGCTTGCCGTTGATGGCCCGCTCGGCCGCGACGCTCTGCGAGTGGCTCACGTCGTTCGGGTCGGATCCGTCCGTCCCTCCTCGCACTCGCGCGTTGTCCGGCACGCACTCGGCGATCGCGGCCGATGTCGTGGAAGCGGACGTCGACGCTGACGTCACGGTCGAGCCGCCGAGCAGGCCCACCGCGGCCAGGGCCAGGATCATGGTCCCGACGAGAAGTCCCCGCCGTGCCGATGTCAGGAACGGGATCCATCGATGGTTCACGTTGCCTCCAGTTCGACGCATCGGCTCTGGGAGGACCATAGCGAGGTCGCCCCGACATCGCACCCCGGGCCACCGAGCCGCAGCCGGCGATGAGTAGCGGGGTCACCGCGCCGCTGCTTCAATGTTGGAGACTCGAATCTGGAGGAGGATCCTGTGTCTTCACGTCTCAACCCTTACGTCAGCTTCCGCGACAATGCGCGGGAGGCGATGGAGTTCTACGCCGACGTGTTCGGCGGCACCCTCACCATCAGCACCTTCGGCGAGTACGGCGCTGAGGGCAGCGAGGCCGACAAGGTCATGCACGGACAGCTGGAGACCGATGCTGGGTACACCCTGATGGGCGCCGACGTCCCGGAGGGGATGCCCTACAACCCGGGCGACAACCTCACGATCAGCCTGAGCGGCGACGACGGCGAGGAGTTGCGCAGATACTTCCAGCGCTTGTCCGACGGCGGGACGGTGACCATGCCGCTGGAGGTCCAGATGTGGGGCGACGAGTTCGGCATGTGCACCGACCGGTACGGCGTCGGCTGGCTGGTCAACATCGGCAAACCCGACGCCTGACGCGCGGGACACGACCGGGCGATCGGTCCGGGCTGATTCAATGTTCCCGCTCGAATGTTGATGCCCGACACCGTGACCCCAGGAGCAACCGATGCCGCCAGTGATCGCCAGCACGCTGGAGATCTTCATGATCCTGCTGGGCGGCTTCCTGGCGCGGTTGATCATCGTCAAGATCGTCAGACGGATCGTCCGAGACGCTCGCAAACCGCCGAGCGAGCGCAGCCGCTTCCGCCGTGGCCGCGGGAATCTCGCCACCGCCTGGGCCGGGGAAAGGGAGGCGCAGCGCTCCGCGGCCCTGGGGTCTCTGGTCATCAGCATCACCTCGGTGGTCGTCGGCCTGCTGTGCGTCCTGGGCATCCTGAGCGTGCTCGGCATCAACCTCACGCCCGTCCTCGCCAGTGCGGGCGTGCTCGGCCTGGTCATCGGTTTCGGCGCCCAGAACCTGGTCAAGGACCTCATCTCGGGGATCGGGATGCTGCTCGAAGACCAGTTCGGGATCGGCGACGTGATCGACATGGACAAGGCCAGCGGCACGGTGGAGGCCGTCGGCCTGCGGGTCACCCGGCTCCGCGATGCCGCGGGGGTCATCTGGTACGTCCGGAACGGCGAGGTCCTGCGGGTCGGCAACAAGAGCAAGGGTTTCGCCGAGATCCTGATCGACCTCCAGGTCGACGCCGAGGCCGATCTCGCCGAGGCCCAGGATCTGGTTTCGCAGGTCGTGCACCAGGTCGCCCAGGACCCCGCCTTCGCGGCGGACTTCCTGCAGCCGCCGAGGCTGGTCGGCGTCGAGGAGGTCACGGGCAGCGGGGTGACGCTGCGGATCCACGGCACGACGAGGCCGGACGGGGACGTGGCGGTGGAGCGAGAACTGCGCTACCGCCTGAAGGTGGCCTTCGACGCCGCCGGCATCCGCCTGGCGCCCGCCCCGGGGTGAGCTGACTCGACTCGCCGCGGGCTCGACCCGTCGAGGCTCAGCCCGTCGAGGCGGTGGTGGCGTCCCGGGCGTCCGCCCAGAGATCTACGCCCGAATCGACCGCGAACTCCTCGATCGCGGCCAGTTCGTCGCCGGAGAGCTCGAGCCGCTCGCGTGGCGGCCACGTTGTCCTCGAGTTGGCGAACCGAGCTCGCCCCGATCAGGGTCGAGGTCACCCGCGCGTCGCGCAGCACCCAGGCAAGCGCCAGTTGGGCCAGGGTCTGGCCGCGCTGCTCGGCGATCTCGTTCAACCCGCGTACGCGCTCGAGGTTGTCATCACTGATCATGTCCTCCGACAACGACTTGCCCTGCGCCGCCCGGGAGTCGGTCGGGACTCCGCGCAGGTAGCGATCGGTCAGGAGCCCCTGGGCCAGGGCGGTGAAGGCGATGCAGCCTGCCCCCTCGGTCTCGAGCACGTCCAGCAGTCCGTCCTCGATCCAGCGGTTGAACATCGAGTACGACGGTTGGTGAATCAGCAACGGAGTCCCCAGCTCGCGCAGCAGCGCGGCCGCCCTGGCCGTGTGCTCGGGTGAGTACGAGGAGACGCCCACGTAGAGAGCCTTGCCGGCCCGTACGGCCGCGTCGAGCGCCGACATGGTCTCCTCGAGGGGCGTCTCGGGATCGGGCCGGTGGTGGTAGAAGATGTCGACGTAGTCCAGACCCAGCCTGGCCAGGGACTGGTCGAGACTTGCGGTGAGGTACTTTCGCGAGCCGTGGTCCCCGTACGGACCGGGCCACATGTCCCAGCCGGCCTTGGTGGAGATGACCAGCTCGTCGCGGTAAGGACCGAAGTCCTCGGCCAGGATCCGACCGGCGTTGAGCTCCGCGGACCCGTACGGCGGGCCGTAGTTGTTGGCCAGGTCGAAGTGCGTGACGCCCAGGTCGAAGGCCCGCCGCATCACCGCACGCTGAGTCTCCAACGGTTTGTCGTCGCCGAAGTTGTGCCAGAAGCCCAGCGAGACAGCGGGCAGCTTCAGGCCACTGCGGCCGCATCGGCGGTAGGGCTGGACGTCATAGCGGGAGTGGGCAGCGATGTACGGCACGGCAGCATATTGCCCTATCGGAGGTTACGCCCGACGAGCCGTGGGGTGGGCGTGAGTCAGCGCGCCGACGACTTGCGCGCCATGGTCGGTGACGCCCGCTGCGCCCGTACGTGCGAGGCCTCCCGCTCGTCGGTCGGGACCACCGTCGTGGAGAGCACCATCAGCGATCGGCCGTCGACCGCGTGGCGGGACCGTGCCCGCCAGCGCTTGGCGTTCGGTGGGTCGACGGCCCCGGTCGTGGTGTCCATCCGGATCTGCCAGTTGCTGCCGAACGCCCTGGGCGGCAACGTGAAGTTGATCGGCTCCCAGTGCGCGTTGAAGAGCAGCAGGAAATGATCGTCGTAGATGGGCCGGCCCATGTGGTCGAGCTCGGGAATGGCGTCGCCGTTGAGAAACACCATCAGGCTGCGAGCGAAGCCTGAGTTCCAGTCGCCCTCGTCCATCGAGGCGCCGTTGGGCTTGAACCACTCGATGTCACCCAATTCGCTGCGGCCGCCGTGGGCCGCGTCCCCGGCGAAGAAGCGCCGGCGACGGAACACGGGATGCCGCTTGCGAAGATCGATCAAGGCCGAAGTGAACTCCAGCAGGCTCTTCTGATCGGGATCCAGGTCCCAGTCCACCCAGGAGATCTCGTTGTCCTGGGCGTAGACGTTGTTGTTACCCCGCTGGGTACGACCGAGTTCGTCGCCGTGGGCCAGCATCGGTACGCCCTGGCTGATCATCAGTGTGCTGAGGAAGTTGCGCTGCTGCCGCAGCCGCAGCCGGTTGATCTCCTCGTCGTCGGTCGGCCCCTCCACCCCGCAGTTCCAGGAACGGTTGTGGCTCTCACCATCCCGGCCGCCTTCACCGTTCGCCTCGTTGTGTTTCTCGTTATAGGAAACGAGATCCCGCAGGGTGAACCCGTCGTGGGCGACCACGAAGTTGATCGACGCGGTGGGGCGGCGGTCGGAGTGGTTGTAGAGATCACTGGAACCGGTCAACCTCCGGGCAAATTCCCCCAGCGACGCCGGCTCGCCCCGCCAGTAGTCGCGCACGGTATCGCGGTACTTCCCGTTCCACTCGGTCCACAGGGGCGGGAAGTTGCCCACCTGGTAGCCACCGTCGCCCAGATCCCACGGCTCGGCGATCAGCTTCACCTGGGAGATCACCGGATCCTGCTGGATGATGTCGAAGAACGCCGACAGTTTGTCGACCTCGTGGAACTGCCGGGCCAGCGTCGCCGCCAGGTCGAAGCGGAACCCGTCGACGTGCATCTCGTTCACCCAGTAGCGCAGCGAGTCCATGATCAGCTGCAGCACGTGCGGACTGCGCATCAGCAGGCTGTTCCCGGTGCCCGTGGTGTCGTAGTAGTGCCGCTTGTCCTGGTCCACGAGACGGTAGTACGAGACGTTGTCGATCCCCCGGAAGGCGATGGTGGGACCGCGCTGGTTGCCCTCGGCGGTGTGGTTGTAGACCACGTCCAAGATCACTTCGATGTTCGCCTCGTGCAGCGCCCGGACCATGCCCTTGAACTCGGTCGCCTGCTGGCCACGTGTGCCGGTGCTCGAATAGGCGTTGTGTGGCGCCAGGAAACCGATCGTGTTGTAGCCCCAGTAGTTCGACAATCCCTCGCTCACCAGGTGGCTGTCGTTGACGAACTGGTGCACGGGCAGCAGTTCGACGGCGGTGACCCCGAGGTCCTTGAGGTGGTCGATGATCGCGGGATGCCCGACGGCGGCGTAGGAACCGCGGATGTCCGGCGGGATCGCCGGGTGGGTCATGGTCAGGCCCTTGACGTGCATCTCGTAGAAGATCGAGTTGTGGTACTCGTGCTGCGGCGGGCGGTCGTGGCCCCAGTCGAAGAACGGGTTGACCACGACCGAGTACATGGTGTGCTCGAGGGAGTCGTCGTCGTTGAATGCGTCCGGGTCGGAGAAGCGATAGGAGTACAGCGACTCGTCGCCGTCGATCATCCCGTCGATCGCCTTGGCGTAGGGGTCCAGCAGGAGCTTCGCGGGATTGCAGCGGTAGCCCTTGGCGGGATCGTACGGTCCGTGGACCCGGTATCCGTAGCGCTGTCCCGGCTGCAGCGACGGCAGGTAGGCGTGCCAGACCGAACCGTCGACCTCGGTGAGCTCGATCCGGCTCTCGCGCAGCTCGTCGTCGACCAGGCAGAGCTCGACCTTGTTGGCCGCCTCGGAGAAGATCGCGAAGTTCACACCGCTGCCGTCGAACGTGGCCCCGAGCGGGTAGGGCTTCCCGGGCCAGACGTCCATTCTTCTGCCATCGATCAGGGGCGACACAACCGACATTCTTACCCGTCCCGGGGGGTAGTCACACATCGCGTCGGTCGTGATCGCACCCGAGCCAACACGTTCGGACCCGACGTCGCTCGGGTTCGTAGGCGTAGCTCGGTCTGCAGATCGAGCTACGCCTACGAAATCGAGCGACGTCGGGGTGGGGCGGTCCTGGGAGAATGAGCCGGTGCGTTCGGAGCCGTCCATCCTGCATCTGGACCTGGACGCCTTCTTCGCCGCGGTCGAGCAGCGCGACAAGCCGTCGTTGCGTGGCAAGCCGGTGGTGGTCGGCGGTGTGGGCCAACGCGGGGTCGTCGCGACCGCCTCGTACGAGGCCAGGGTGTTCGGCGTGCGCTCGGCCATGCCGACCCACGAGGCCCGACGCCGCTGCCCGCACGCCGCCTTCCTGGTCGGGCGCTTCGGCGCCTACCGCGCGGCCAGCGCGCAGGTCATGGGCATCCTGAGAGAGCTGTCGCCCCTGGTGGAGCCGCTCTCGCTCGACGAGGCCTTCGTGGACCTCGGGGCGGCGACCCGGCCGGTCGAGCTGACCCGGAGCGGCCTCGAGGACCTGGTCTCCGCACTCAAGACCGAGGTCGGCGACGCGACCGGCGGCCTCCGCGCCTCCGTCGGCGTGGGTAGCTCGAAATTCATCGCCAAGGTCGCCACCGAGCTGGCCAAGCCGGACGGCCTGTACGTCGTCGAGCCCGGGCTCGAGGTGGACCTGCTGAGTCCCATGCCGATCAGCACCATCCCCGGCGTCGGCCCCGTGACCACCGAGAAGCTGCACCGGATCGGCCTCCACATCGTCGCCGACCTGCACCGCATCGAGCGGCAGGAACTGATCCAGACCCTCGGCCGGACCCACGCCGACGCCCTGCTCGAACTCGCGTACGCGCGAGACGACCGGCCCGTGCAGCCCGAACGGGAGGCCAAGTCCATCTCCGTCGAGGACACCTTCGAGGTCGACCTGGTCGACCAAGCTGCGCTGCTGAACATCATCGATCGGGACGCGCGGCAGGTGAGCTCCCGCCTGAGTGCGGCCCAGCTGTTCGCCCGGACCATCACCCTGAAGATCAAATTGCACGACTTCAGCATCCACACCCGCTCCCGGACCGTCGCCGCCCCGACCGATCGCCCAGAAGTGATCACCGAGGTCGCCCGTTCCCTGCTGGGCAGCGTCGACACCACCGGAGGCGTACGGCTGCTCGGCGTCGGCGTGGCCGGACTGAGCGACGTCCTGCAGGACGAGCTGTTCGAGCTGACGGGGCTGGATGACCCGTCGGCAGGCTCAGGGGACCCTTCGACGAGCTCAGGGCGCGAGGGGAATGACCCTTCGGCAGGTTCAGGGCGCGAGGTGGACGGCGCAGGGCACGAGCCGCTGCTGGGTCGATCCAACCGGACCTGGCTGCCGGGTGCCGACGTGGTCCACGCGACCTACGGCCCCGGTTGGGTCTGGGGCTCGGGACGCGGCCGGGTCACCGTACGGTTCGAGACCCGCGACACCCCACCGGGACCGGTACGGACCTTCGCGCGAGGACGATCCCGCTCTTTCGTGAACTCGCGCGTGCGTGTCGGCGCTCGAGACCAGCTGAGCCACTTGGCCTCATAGCCTCACCGCTTCCGCACGAGCGCCGATGGACTCGCCGTGTCGTTGGCCGTCAGGTGGCGGCTGACGCAGCAGACGTCTGGCTCCGCCGCTGCGCCGTCCGTCACATGGCGGGAAACGACGCGCGACGGCACCGGCAGCGGCAACCTCTCCGCGGCACCGCAGGTCGCAACGGCCCTATCCACGCTCGCGGATTGAGGCCGCCGCGTGGACGAGGCCGCGGAAGAGGCCGTGGTCGTCGCCGTACTCGGGGTGCCACTGCACGGCGAGCCAGAAGTTTCGCTCCGGATTCTCGATGGCCTCGATCGTCCCGTCGGCCGCGCGCGCGGTGACCCGATAACCCGGATGAGCGACCACGGCCTGATGGTGATGGCAGTTGACCTGTAGCCGGTCGCCCACCATCTGCCGCACCCGCGAGCCGGGCTGGGTGGTCACCGAGACCCATCCGAAGGCGTCCGGGGCCGGGGAGTGCTCGTCGTGACCGACGACGTCGGGTACGTGCTGCTCCAAGGCCCCGCCGGCGCGAACCGCCATCAACTGCATCCCGCGGCAGATCCCCATCGTCGGGGTGCCGGCGCCCTCGGCCGCGTCGAGCAGAGAAATCTCCCAGGCGTCCCGTTCGGGGCGCCAGCTCAGCGTGCGCTCGTGCGGCTCGGCTCCGTACCGCTCGGGCTCGACGTCCGGTCCGCCAGAGATGATCAAGCCGTCCAGTCTCCGGACCACCGAGTCGGCCCCCTGCACCTGCGGCGGCAGCAGCACCGCCACGGCACCGGCGGCCTCGACGGAGCGTGCGTAGGTGGTGGGCAGCAGGTCGGCGGAGGCCTCCCAGGCACCCCAGCGTGCTTCCTCGCGATAGGTGGAGAGGCCGATCAGGGGTCGGTCAGACATGATCACATTCTGCCGCTACGCAGCATCAGAGCGGCGTCACGTAAGCCGCCGAGATGCCGCCGTCGACCAGGAACGTGCTCGCGTTGACGTAACTCGACTCGTCCGAGGCCAGGAAGAGCACGGCGTTGGCCACCTCCTCGGGCTCCGCGAACCGGCCCATGGGCACGTGCACCAGCCGCCGGGCCGCCCGCTCGGGATCGGCGGCGAACAGCTCCCGCAACATCGGGGTGTCGACCGGACCGGGGCACAGCGCGTTGACCCGCACGCCCGAGCGGGCGAACTGCACGCCCAGTTCCCGGCTCATCGACAACACGCCGCCCTTCGACGCCGAGTAGGAGATTTGCGACGTCGCCGCGCCCAGCACGGCCACGAAGGAGGCGGTGTTGATGATCGAGCCGCGCTGCTGCTGCAGCATATAGGGCAGCGCCGTGCGGCAGCAGAGAAACACACTGGTCAGGTTGACGTCCTGGACCCGGCGCCAGGCGTCCAGGTCGGTGTCGAGGATCGAGTCGTCCTCGGGCGGTGAGATACCGGCGTTGTTGAACGCGATGTCCACGGCACCGAACCGCTCGGCGGCGAGGCCGAACAACGCCTTCACCTGATCGGCGTCGGTGACGTCGGTCCGCAGGAAGGCGCCGTCGAGCTCGCCGGCCAGGTCCGGACCGCGCGCATCGTCGAGATCGCCGATGACCACCCTGGCGCCCTCGGCCGCGAGCCGTCGGGCGCTGGCCAACCCGATGCCCGAGCAACCCCCGGTGACCACCGCGACCCGGCCGGCGACCCGTCCGCTCATCTCTGCTGCCCTCCTGTTCTCGTGCTGTCAGTTCGCGGCGAAGAAGACGTTCTTCTCCTCGGTGAAGGCCTGTGGCGCATCGGGACCCAGCTCGCGCCCGAGACCGGACTGCTTGTAGCCGCCGAAGGGCGTCCAGTAGCGCACCGATGAGTGCGAGTTGACGCTCAGGTTCCCCGACTCGATGGCCCGCGACACCCGCAGGGCCCGACCAAGATCACGAGTGAAGATTGAACCCGACAGGCCGTACTCGGTGTCGTTGGCCATGGCGACGGCCTCGTCCTCGTCGCGGAACGGCAGGACAGCGACCAACGGACCGAAGACCTCCTCGCGCCAGACCCGATCCTCGGTCGAGCGCGGCAACACCACCGACGGCGGCATCCAGAACCCCGGCCCCTCCGGTGCGCGGCCGGAGAACGCGACGTCGACGCCGTCGAGATGGTCGCGGACGCCAGCGCGGTGAGCGGCCGAGATCAGCGGTCCCATCTCGGCGTCCTCGCGCCGGGGATCGACCACCCGCAGCGCCCGCACGGCCGGCTCGAGCAGGGCCAGGAAGCGCTCGTGGACCGAGGCCTCCACCAGGATCCGGGAGCGCGCACAGCAGTCCTGTCCGGCGTTGTCGAACACGGCGTACGGAGCGCTGGCGGCGGCGCCGTCGAGATCGGCATCGGCGAAGATCACGTTGGCGCTCTTGCCGCCCAGCTCCAGCGTGCAGCGCTTCAGCTGCGCGGCGCAGCCTGCCATGATCGCCTTCCCGACTTCGGTGGAGCCCGTGAAGCAGATCTTGCGTACGAGGGGATGCTCGACGAACCGCTGCCCGACGACGGAGCCCCGTCCCGGGATGACGGTGAACACGCCCTCGGGCAGCCCGGCCTCGAGCGCGAGCTGGCCGAGTCGGACGGCGGTCAGCGGCGTCAGCTCCGCGGGCTTCAGCACGACCGTGTTCCCGGCGGCGAGGGCCGGTGCGAAACCCCAGCCGGCGATGGGCATCGGGAAGTTCCAGGGCACGATCACCCCGACCACCCCGAGCGGCTCGTGGAAGGTGACGTCCACCCCGCCCGCGACCGGGATCTGCCGCCCGAACAGGCGTTCCGGCGTGGCGGAGTAGTAGTTCAGGACGTCGCGGACGTTGTCGGCCTCCCACCGCGCGCTGCTGATCGGGTGGCCAGAGTTCGCCACCTCCAGGACCGCGAGTTCTTCTCGATGACGCTCGACGACGTCGGCGAAGCGGCGAAGAAGACGGGCCCGCTGCCCGGGCTCAACCGCCCGCCACGACCCGAACGCCCGATGGGCCCGTTCGATCAGTTCGTCGCAACGCTTTCCGTCCGTTGGTTCCACCTCGGCGATCGGCTCGCCGGTCGCCGGGTTGAGCACCGTCGTGACGTTCGCAGGCACCCTCATCACATCCGCTCGAAGCCGCGCCGGCGTTCCCAGTTGGTCACGGCGGCGGCGTAGGCCTGCAGTTCGACGTCGGCCATGTTGGTGTAGTGGTCGACGACCTCGTCCCCGAAGGCCTCGCGGGCGACGGCCGAGGCCGCGAAGGCCTCGCGCGCGGCCATGAGAGAGTGCGGAATCTGGGGCCGATCGGAGGTGTACGCGTTGCCGGTCAACGGTGGCGGCAACTCCAACTCCTGCTGCGATGCCGTGCCGGCCACCGGCGATCATGGCGGCCAGGGCCAGGTAGGGGTTCACGTCGCCGCCGGGAACGCGATTCTCCAGTCGGGCGCTGGGCCCGCGCCCGACGAGGCGGACGGCGCAGGTGCGGTTGTCCTCGCCCCAGCCGATGGTCGTCGGGGCGAACGAACCCGCGGCGAAGCGCTTGTAGGAGTTGATGTTCGGCGCGTAGAGCAGGGTGAAGTCGGCCATCGTGGCGAGGACGCCGGCCAGGAAGTGGTCGTACAAGCCGAGCGCCCTGAGCTCTGTCGACCCTTCGACAGAGCCTGTCCTGAGCTTGTCGAAGGGCTCAGGGCGCGAGTCCCAGAAGACGATCGACCCGTCGCTCCCCCGCAGCGACAGGTGGATGTGGCAGGAGTTTCCTTCGCGCTCGTCGTACTTGGCCATGAACGTGATCGACTGCCCCCGGGCCGCGGCGATCTCCTTGGCCACGGTCTTGTAGACGGCGTGGTTGTCGGCGGTGGTCAGCGCGTCGGCGTAGAGGAAGCCGATCTCGTGCTGGCCGAGGTTGCACTCCCCCTTGGCCGACTCGACGTCCATGCCCGCGGCGTACAAGGTGTTGCGCAGATCCCGGAGCAGCGGCTCGACCCGGCTGGTGCCCAGCACCGAGTAGTCGATGTTGTACTGGTTGGCCGGGGTGAGGCCGCGGTAGTCGGCGTTCCAGGCGTCCTCGTAGCTGTCGGAGAAGATCAAGAACTCCAATTCGGTGCCCGCCAGCGCGACGTAGGAGTCCTCGGCCAGCGCCGCCAGCTGCTGCTTCAGGATCGTCCGGGGCGAGCGGCTCGACCGGGCCGTGATCCAGCCGCACCAGGTCGCACTGGATCAACGCGGTGCCCGGGCAGGTGCGGGAGCAGCCGGATCGTGTCCAGGTCGAGGGCGAACTCCAGATCGCCGTAGCCCTGCTCCCACGACGTCAGCGCGTAGCCGTCGACGGTGTTCATGTCGATGTCGACGGCCAGCAGGTAGTTGCAGCCCTCGGTGCCGTGCTCGAGGACGTGATCGACGAAGTAGGCCGCGTGCAGTCGTTTGCCCTGCAGCCGGCCCTGCATGTCGGTGAAGGCCACCACCACGGTGTCGATGCTGCTCTCGGCGATCCGGCGCTTGAGGTCGTGCACGCTGAGGTAGCGGTCGTTGCGCAGTCGGTCATCTCGTCGGCTCCTCCCACCCGATCCTGCTGCCCAGCTCAGCGCATCAGTCCGCGCAGCAGGGCCGCGGTGTCGTCGCAGTGATCTTCCATCACCCGGCGCGCCTTGTGCTCCTCGCCGGCCAGGATGGCGTCCAGGATCGCCGCGTGCTGGGTGTTCGAGTGTTCGATGTTGATCGGCAGCACGGGAATGGCCACCAGCATGTCGTGCAGGTCGGCCTGGACACCCGTGACCGCCGCGATCAGCCGCGGCGACCTCGTGACCGACGCGATCGCCAGGTGGAAGCGGGAGTCGGCCTGCCGGTGTTCGGCGGTGCCCGCGGCCGCGGCGACGGCCTCGCAGGGCGTCGGCGAGCTGGGTCCGCTCCGCCCAGCTCAGGTCCTGGCCGGCGGCCAGTTGACACGCGCCGGGCTCGACGATCCGGCGGAAGCGCAGCGAATCCAGCAGTTCGGCGCGGCGACCGGTCAGCGACGCGGCACCCGGCGCCACCCGGAACCACCGGCTCGGTAGTCGACCACCGTGCCGCCGCCGCGACCCCGGGTGGTGGTCACCATGCCGGCGCTGCGGAGGGCGGCGATCGCCTCCCGCAGGGTGGCCCGGGAGACCCCCATGGTCTCGGCCAGGTCGCGTTCCGGCGGCAGCACCTGGCCCGGGCGGATAGATCCCCAGCCGGATCGCGGTGGCCAGCCGTTCCACACAGTTCTCGAACGCGTGTCGGCCGCGACCCGCGCCGAGCACCGCCTCGCCGAGGTCGGGCCAACCCGTCTCACTCATTCGTCGAGCACGGCACCGAGGGACTTCGTGGTGTGCTCGACGTCCCTGCCCTCCATGAAGGTCCGCTTGCCGCCGATCTGCCAGGACACCGTGGCGATGATCAACACCACGAGCACGGCGATCGGCGCGTAGTTGAAGGTGCTGATCGTGATCGGGTACGCGGGCGGCAGCACGAACAGGATGCAGATGAAGACCACCCAGCCGACCGCGAGCCAGCCGATCAGCGGGCTCCACCGGCCCAGGTTCCACGGCCCGGGGACGAAGTCCGGGGTCAGCCGCCGCAGGAAGACCGGCACCACGTACGCGATGTAGAGCCCGATGACGGCGATCGAGGTGACGGCCAGGTACGCCGTGGAGCTGATCAGGGACGGCAGCGGCCAGGACGATCGACAGCGTCACGCAGAACCAGATCGAGTTGGTCGGGGTGCCCGTACGCGGATTCACCTTGGCCCAGATCCGCGAGCCCGGCAGCGCGTGGTCGCGGGAGAAGGCGAACGACATCCGCGAGTTGGCGGTCACCGAGGCCATGCCGCAGAAGTACTGGGCGACGCAGACGATGAACAGCAGGAACTTGGCCACGTCCGGATTGCCGAGCGAATCGAGGAAGATCTGCGCCGGCGGCAGCCCGGTGTCGCTGGCGGCCAGGGCGGTCAGCCCCTCCTCGGAGTTGTCCTGGATGGACGCCGTGATCGAGTAGAGCAGGACGAAGCCGGCGATCACCGAGACCAGCACACTCAGCACGATGCCCTTGGGGGCCGCGACGGACGCGTTCTTGGTCTCCTCCGCGACGTGGGCGGAGGCGTCGTAGCCGGTGTAGGTGTACTGGGCCATCAGCAGGCCCATCAAGAACACGTACGGCAGGAAGCTCCAGCCGGTCTCGTTGTGGAACCCGGTCAGCGTCCAGGCCACGCTCTGGTGCTTGGTCGGCAGGATCCACAGGGCGCCGACGATGATCAGCACGCCGACCACGTGCCACCAGGCCGAGATCGAGGACAGCAGGCTGACCAGGTTGACACCGAAGGTGTTGAGCGCGGCGTGGCTGAGGATGATCACCACGAAGACGATGAAGACCGTCTCGCGGCGTGACCTCCACGCCCCAGACCAGGTTGGCGAACGCCATCCAGGTGGTCGCACAGCCGAAGTCGATGGCCGCGGTCACGGCGATCTCGCCGAGGAAGTTGAACCAGCCGACGTACCAGGCCCATTGGCGCTTGTTCTTCTTGGCCAACCGGCCGGCCCAGAAGTACAGGCCGCCGGCCGTCGGGTAGCGGGAGCAGACCTCCGCCATCGACAGCGCCACCGTCAAGCACCATGATGCCGACGATGAGCCAGCCGAGCACGATGGTCGACGGCCCGCCGGAGACCAGGGCGATCTTGTAGCGAGGTGATGCAGCCGGCCAGGATCGAGATGATCGAGAAGGACACGGCGAAGTTCGAGAAGCCGGACATCCCCCGATGGAGCTCCTGCTTGTAGCCCATGTCCGCCAGCGTCTGGGCGTCGGCGTCGAGATGTTGGTCCGCAGTCATGACAGTCCCTCCCCGGATGTGGCTGGATGCTCGACGAGTCTGCTGAGCGCTCCCGGCTCGTGTCAATGGTCTGGCCTCATACCTTTGCCATGTCTCCGGCACTTTGAACGGCTGCGATGTCGTTCTCCGTCATGTGGCGGCTGAAGCAGCGAAGAATCGGGCTCCGGCGCTGCGTCGTCCGCCACATGACGGGAAACGGCAAGGGTCGGGACGGATCGTAGCGGGAACGGGTCCGCGCCGGACCTCTAGGGTGAGCCGGTGGTCATGTGGGTCGGGTCGCTCGAGTTCGACCTGCTGCTGGGTGACGTGCATTCCCTCAAGGAGAAGCGCTCGGTGATCCGGCCGATCATCGCCGATCTCGTCAAGCGCTACGCGGTCAGTGTCGCCGAGGTCGGCCACCAGGACCTGCACCGTCGCGCCCAGGTCGGCGTAGCGGTGGCTGGTGGTGATCGGGCGCACGTCGTCGAGGTGCTCGACGAGATCGAGCGTCGCGTGGCGGGCCGGCCGGAGGTCGAGCTGTCCTCCACCCACCGGGTGCTGCGGACGACGGACGACTGAGCCGGCCGATCGGGCGCCGTGTCGGATTTCCGGTTTGCCGGGCGGTTCTGAGTACGATGTGGCCAGGCGGCCCGGATCGCCCGGACGCCCACCACCTCGAGACCACCTGAGAAGGCCCCACACAGAACGGCCCACCAAAGAAACAGCTATGAAGCTCTCTCTTTGCACGACCTGTATGGGCAGGGCGCACCACCTCAAACAGACCCTGCCGCGAAATCTCGCGGACAGCGTCGACTGGGCGCGCCCCGACGCGGTGGAGTTCGTGGTGCTGGACTACAGCAGCCCCGACGACCTGGCCGAGTGGATCACGACCGATCCTCGGCTGAAGCCCTACTTCGAGGCCGGCATCCTCAAGTTCGCCCGCAGCGAGGGCCAGACGCACTTCCGGCACTCCCACGCCAAGAACATGGCGCACGCGCTGGCCACCGGCGACTACGTCTGCAACGTCGACGCCGACAATTTCGTCGGCTTCGGGTTCACCGAGTACCTGCGCGCCATCTTCACCCGCCGCCCCAACGCCATCGTCACGTCCAACCGGGTGGACCGCCGCCTGAACGTCGGCATCTACAAGGGCTGCATGGGTCGGGTCGCCCTCTCCAAGGACAAGTTCGAGATGCTCGGCGGCTACGACGAGAGCGACCGCTTCAAGGGGTGGTCCGGTGAGGATTCCGATCTGGTGATCCGGGCCGTCCGCAAGTTCATGCGACCCGTGATCCTGCGCGACCGCCGCTTCCTCCGCGTCGTGCAGCACAGCGACATCGAACGCATCCGGCTGACCGACTTCGACGACGCGAAGGCCGAACTCGCCAAGGTGCACTCGCTGGACGGGTCGAGCATGCGGCCGATCATCCGGTACGTCTTCAACCGCGCCGTTGCCCCCCGCGATCGCGAATCGCGGCCTGCCCATCGGCGCCGGCGACATCACCTGGCACGAACTCCCCGAGGAACGGCTCTCCGCCTAAGCGCCCAACCGGCGGACCGCAGCGACGATCGCCTCGGGCTCGTCGAGCATGATCATGTGTCGTGCGTCGTCCAGGACGACGTGTTCCGCGCCGAGCCGGTCGGCCAGGTCGCGTTGGACCTCGACCCATCCCGCTCCCCCGGCGCCTCCCGCGGTCAGCACGATCGTCGGGAGCGGCGGCCACGGGCGCGCGACACGGATCTCGTGCAGGTTCCACAGCTGCTGGCGGTACGCCGCCTGCTCGGCGACGACGCTGGCCATGGCGTCCCGGTTGCGGTAGACGGCCTTCGCCAGTGGGTGCGCTGGGTCGCGGATGCGGCGCGCGCTCTGCCCGGCCACGATCACCCGATCGGACAGCGATCCGAGCAGCCGCACCGGCGGGACCGCCCCCACGAGATGCACCAGCCGGGCGAGAACCAGCCACGTCAACTGCGAACGCTGCGGCCGCGGTGCGGGGTCAACGCTCCCGTCCACGAGCACGAGTCCGCTGAGCCGCCCCGGGTGCAGCCGGGCGAAGGCCTCGAGGTGCGGACCAGCCATGGAGTGGGCGACGGCGACGACCGGCCCCGCCACCAAGTGCAGCAGGTCGTCCAGCGTGGCCACCTCCGCGGCCAGGGTCGGCAGCACCCCCGGCCATGGAGTGTCGGTCAGTCCCGGCCGGTCGAGCCGGACGACCGCCTGACCCTCGAGGCCGGCCGCGACCGCGTCCCACTGGTAGTACGGCACGCCGCAGCCACCCACCAGCAGCACCGTCGGCCGCCGTCCCGGCGACTCCACCACCCGCACGAAGCGGTCGCCCACATCGACGCTGCGACCCGGCACTCCGGGGTGACTCAACCGCGGTCCCGAGGCCGGACCAGCGGGAAGGCGATGGTCTCGCGGATGGTCGTGTTCGTGAGCATCATGATCAACCGGTCGACGCCCATGCCCAGGCCGCCGGACGGCGGCATCGCGTACTCCAGCGCGGTCAGGAAGTCTTCGTCCAACTCCATCGCCTCGGGGTCGCCACCGGCCGCCTGCAACGACTGCGCGGTCAGCCGGGCCCGCTGCACCACCGGATCCACCAACTCGGAGTAGGCGGTGCCGATCTCGGCCCCGAAACAGACCAGGTCCCAACGCTCAGCCAAGCGAGCATCGACGCGGTGCTGGCGGGTCAACGGCGAGACCTCGGCGGGGAAGTCGCAGTAGAAGGTGGGAGCCACGGTGGGGTGCTCACAGAGGTGCTCGTACAACTCGAGGAGGATGTTTCCCCGGGTCCAGTTGTCGTCGATGTTGATCTTCAGAGAGTCCGCCAGCCGGATCAGCTCCGGCTTCTCGGTGTCGGCGGCGATCTCGACGCCGGCCGCCGCCGAGATGGCCTCGTTCACCGTCGTCACCCGGAACGGCTCGCTCAGGTCCACCTCGTGCACCACCCCGTGCGCGTCGGTCCCCCGCACGATCGTCGTACCGTTCGCGGCCAGCGCGGCGTTGCGGATGATGTTCTGCACGACCAGCCGCATGGTGGT
This sequence comes from uncultured Actinomycetota bacterium, assembly GCA_963789345.1. GTDB lineage: Bacteria > Actinomycetota > Actinomycetes > Propionibacteriales > Propionibacteriaceae > Microlunatus. Next base: position 91,430 of record CAWBKR010000017.1, read on the forward strand.
GTAGTCGCCGTACGCCTCGTACGCCTCCAACATGGTGAACTCGGGGTTGTGAGTGGCGTCGGCACCCTCGTTGCGGAAGTTCCGGCCGAGCTCGAAGATCTTGTCGACGCCACCGACCATCAGGCGCTTGAGGTAGAGCTCGGGGGCGATCCGGAGATAGAGCTCCAGGTCGTAGGCGTTGATGTGCGTCCGGAACGGCCGCGCGTTCGCCCCGCCGTGGATGGTCTGCAGAATCGGCGTCTCGACCTCGAGGAATCCGTGTCCCAGCAGGGTTTCGCGGACGGCGCGGATGCCGGTCGAGCGGGCCGCCAGCTGCCGCCGCGCGCCGGCGTTCATGGTCAGGTCCAGGTAGCGCTGCCGCACCCGGGCCTCCGGATCGGCGAGCCCGTGATGCTTGTCGGGCGGGGGACGCAGAGCCTTGGCGGTGAGGGTCCACGAACGCGCTTCCAGCGACAGCTCACCGCTGCGCGACAGCACCATGGCACCCGCGGCGCCGACATGATCACCGATGTTGATCACCCGGCGGAACTCATCCATCGCGGCCGCACCGGTCTCCTCGGCGGTGAGCATGAGTTGCGTCCGCCCGGACCAGTCCTGCAGCGGGGCGAAGATCACGCCACCGAGATCACGGACCGCCATGACCCGGCCAGCGGCCGAGACCCGCTGCCCGAGCTCGAGCTCCCCGCACGGGTTGGTGGGCCTGAAGGTGGTCGGATAGGCCTCCCCGCCGCCGGCCAGGACCTGCTCGCGGACCGCCATCCGCAGCCGCATCTGCTCGGGCACCCGTGGGCCGGTGTCCGGCGACGGCACCGGGGTCGCGAGCTGCGCCGGCGCGATCGAGCCGGAGACCGGTGGCGGCGGCGTCTGGTGCTGCCGCAGGAAACCCGGCAGGTCGATGAATCCTTCGGCCACACCCGAGGCGAGACCCACCATGGCGATGTCCCGCGCCTCGAGGAAGCAGAGAAAGCGCGGGTTCCACTGCGGGTGGTACTTCACGTTGGACCGGAAGAGCGACTCGATCTGCCACCACCGGGACGCGACCAGGAGCAGGCGGCGGAAGAGCCGGACGAAGGGCCCGGCCCCGATGCGAGCGCCCTCCTCGAACGCGGACCGGAAGACGGCGAAGTTCAACGACACCCGCCGGATGCCCTGGTCCCGTCCGGCGGCCATGATCGCGGTGACCATCAGCTCCGTCACACCGTTGTCGGCCTGCGGGCTGCGCCGCATGACGTCCAGCGAGAAGCCGTCGGATCCCCACGGAACAAAGGACAAGATTCCCGCCACGTTGCCCGCCGGACCCTCGTCGGCCTTCTCGGGCGGGAAGATGGCCTCGACCATCAAGCAGTCGCCGTCGGAGGGGTCCCCGAGTCGCCCGAGCGCCATGGAGAAGCCGCGTTCGGTCTCGGTGTCCCGCCACGCGTCGGTCTTGCCGATCAGAATCTGCAGCTCGTCGGCGGGAATGTCGCGGTGCCGGCGGACCCGCATGTGGTAGCCCAGCTTCGCCAACCGGGTAACCGCCTGCTGGACCGGACGCAGGTCGTGACTGTCGAGGTGGAAGTCCCGCGTGGTCAGCACCGCCTCGTCGCCGAGCCGGATGACGCGGAGGCCGGCCTTCGCGTAGGCGGTCGCGCCTGCCTCACTGGCCCCGATCACCGCGGGAGTCCAGCCGTATGTGTCGATCTGGCTGAGCCAGGCCCCGATGGCCCCCGGCCAGTTGTCCGGCGGCCCGACCGGGTCGCTGCTGGCCAGACAGACGCCGAGATCGACCCGGTAGCTGACCGCGGCGCGGCCGGTCTCGGAGAAGACGATCGACTTGTCGCGGCGGGTGTTGAAGTACGCAAGCGAATCCTCGGTCGACTGGGCGACCAGCGCGCGCACGCGCGGTTCGTCGGCGGGATCCATCCAGGCCGCCCGCCGCTGGGAACGGAGCAGCACGAGCAGCGCCACGATCAGTGTGGCCGCGATCAGAAGGCCGACCACGGTGTTGATCCAGCCCGGCGGGCCGGGCTCGCTCGCGTCCGCGGCGGACGTGTCGCCGAGCAGTGCATTGAGGATGCGCTCGGCGATCCAGCCGAACCGGCCCCGCGGACCCGCCAGATCATTGGGGAAGAGGGTGGTCAGCAAGAACCCGACCCCGAAGGTGACGACCAACCCGATGACCAGCGTCAGCAGGGCCTTCACGACGTTGCCCGGCGTCCGGCGAGCCGAGAACTCCGCCCGGTAAACGATCATGAAAGCGAGCAGCGAACCGATCGCGGCAAAGTTGAACGCCGCCCGCGCCAGAACGGCCAGATCGACGAACTGCACCGTCTCGATCAGCGACGCGGCGACGATGAGGATGATCGTCAGCAGGTCCCCGAGCAGCACCAAGCTGCCGACCACGATGGAGATCGTCCAGCCGATGTGCTTCCGCCGCGACAGTGCGCCCCCGACGATGAGTAGTGCCACGACCAGACCGAGCGAGCCGCCGTCGATCGGAATGAAGATCGTCGAGTAGAGGTCGACGAGGACCGACAGCCAGAACACGCCGGGGAAGATCACGTGCAGGAGCAGGAGGAGGGCGGCGACGAAACAGAGCCGCGCCACGAAGCGAGGAAGCTTGGGCAGCCGACGAGCGGCCTTCTGCCTGTGGGCGAGCCCTGACGCCGCTGTCACCGAGGCGTCCACCCGGACCCCGGTCCTCGTGGTCGCCATGGGCCCAACAATGTCAGATCGCTGTGTTGTCCGGCTCGCGCACGCTCCGCGCCACAGGACCTCAGGACGTGACGGCCAGCCAGGCGTGTGCCAGCGCAACCGGCGTGCCTTCCAGCCGGTCGACGAGTTCGAGGGCCAGGGCGTCCGCCAGTTCGGGAACGGGGCCGACGAACCACGATGACCACAACGGATACAGGCTGTCCGGAATGAGGTGCAGCACGGCGAGGCAGTGCCCCAGATCGTCGAGGGGCAGGTGGGAGGATCCCCGGCCCGGGAGTCCGGCACCAACCTCGACTCCGACGCGATACAGCAGACTGTTGATCTGGCGATCGGTGAGCAGCTGCGGCGGCGACGCAACAGCCAGCCGGAGCTCGAGTGCCGCGGCGACGTCGGAGAACGACGAATCCTCCGCCGCGGTGGGTCGCACCGCCGGTAGCATCGGACGACGTCCGGTGGCCACGGCGGCAAGACCGGCCCGGACGGTCGCCGAACCCAGACCCGGCGTGACGGCCGTCGCCGCCGCGAGCCGCCTGATCGCCTCGGCGAGCTGATCGGGGTCGCCCGTCCGGTCGTACTCGCCGCTGAGGAAGATCACGGACAGGGCCGCCTCGTCCGTGGTGTCGACCATCCGAGCGGTGAACAGATCCAGCGCGTCCGCGGCCTCGGCAGCCGCCGAGAAGCCCGCGGTGCGGACCGCCCGCTGCACCACCAGTGCGGTAGCAAGATCCGGGAGCCGCACGACCCCGTTCGGACCAGGCCGTTCGTCCAGCGCTCGCTCCGCCGCCGCGGCCAGAAAGTCCGACGGCGACGGGACCCAACTGAGGTCGAGCACCGTCGAGCCTCTCGCCGACCGCACCTCGACGCGGCGATGGCCGGGCTCGGTCGCCGACAGGGCCCGATGTCGGTGATCATCGGTGGCGTCGACGTCGGGCGGCGCGACCACGGCGGTGTCCGGGTCGGCGTGCAGCCAGATCTCGTCACCCACCTCGACCGTGAGCCGGCGCGGCGCGTCGGCGGGGAGCCGGTCGGCCAGCCCGCTCGGGTGCTGCGTACTCCACCAATCCCACGCCGCGACGAACCGTTCACCGGGCGCCACCACGATCGGACCGAGCTGCAACCCGCCGGCCCCGACGGCGCCGATCGGAGTGTGCACGCTGCGGGCGGCCAAGACCGGCAGCTGGGCCGACCACGGCAGGATCGCGTACGTACTCTCCTGGGCGAGGCTCATCCCCCAGCTGCGAAAGGCCTCTCCGGGCGCAAGGATCAGGTCGAGACTGCCTGTCCACTCCGTCGAGGCCAGGTTGGTGCACGCGATCCGGGTGCGCCAGCCGCCCGTAAAAGTGTGCCGGAGTTCGACGCTGGCCACGCCCGCGGCCGTCCAGGTTCGTTCCACTTCGTCGACGTCGATCACTGTCAGGCAGTCAGTCCACGAAACCGGCTCGTCGTCGCGGCGTAGGTCGCCGAGGGAGAGGCGGCGCAGATACGAAATCCCTGGTTCGCCGGAATGCTCGACGCTGCGCAGCTCGCCCTCGTCGTCGAACTCGATCCCAAAGGCTCGAAGGGCGAAGAATTTCAACTCGGTCTCGATTTCGGGAGGCGCAGAGGCCCGGACATAGGCTGATCACTATGACATCCGGCGGGGCGGTTGGGGCTCACCACCACGACCCGAGAGAGATGTGGCCGCGCGACTTCGGTCGTGACGGAGTCTCCGGGCTCGTGACACCGGATCGCGCCCTGCGGGCCCGTGACGTGTCGCGGCCCGACACCGAGGACGAAGAGTTCGCGGCCGGCGTCCTGGCCGATCTGCTCGCTCGGGTGGATGGCCGCCGGTCGTCGTGATTGGTTGGGGTCAGTGGTGATCAGCCGCGCTGCGCCTCGTAGTCGGCGAGTTGGGCGATCCGTCGGGCGTGCCGCTCCTCACCGCTGAACGGCGTCTCCAGGAAGAGTTTCACCAGGCTGAGCGCCTCGTCCTCGGTGTGCATCCGGGCCCCGAGGGAGATCACGTTGGCGTCGTTGTGCTCCCTGGCCAGTCGCGCGGTGTCGACGTCGTACGCGAGTGCGGCCCGAGTGCCGGGAACCTTGTTGGCGGCGATCTGCTCGCCGTTCCCCGACCCGCCGATGACGACGGCCAAGGAACCCGCGTCCGCCATCATCGCCTCGCCGGCCGCGATGCAGAACGCCGGATAGTCGTCCTCGGCGTCGTAGGTCTGCGGACCATGATCGATGACCTCGTATCCCGCCTTGGTCAGTTCCGCGACCATGAAGTTCTTGAGCTCGAACCCCGCGTGATCGGTGCCGATGTGTACGCGCATGGCTGAACTATGGCAGGTGCAAATCGGTCGTGCACTACCGCGGGCCGCATAGCCTGGCGGGCGTGCCGGACGCATTGTGGTCCAGGCCGGTGATCAGCCGCCGCGACCTCATCGGCCTCGCCGGAGGGGCCGGAGCCACCGCCCTGCTGAGCGCTTGCAGCGGCGGATTCCCGGGTCCGGACCGCGAACGGGCAACCTGCGTATCGCGCGGGCAGCTCGCGCGCTGCACCAGTCTCGCCGGCCTGCCGCTGGTCTACGAGATCAGCCGCCGGCGCAACGCCTTCTGGTTCGACGCCGCCTTCGCCGGACAGTTGGCGTCCTGGCTCGATGATCTTGATGGGATGGGACTCCGGGGGACCGAGCTGTGGACGTACGGAGCCTGGACCGAGGGCGGAGAGGAGTGCCGGTCCTGGCACAACGCGGGGCGCGCCTTCGACCTGGCCCGGATCAAGGTGAGCAACGGCTTCGTCTCGTGCCGGTACGACCAGTGGCGTACGGCGACCGGCCCGACCCTGCGGCGGAACCTGGGCGAGTACTGGGCCCTCGCTGCGAGCCTGCATCGTCACTTCGCGTACGTCGTGACGTACCTGTACGACACCGACCACCACAACCACATCCACGTGGACAACAGCCGGTCCGGCGGTCAACGCTCGGTGTTCGATCCGGGCTCGATCACCCAGGTGCAGGCGGTGCAGGCCATCGCCACGTACGTGTGGGGCCGGCCGCTGGAGATCACGGGCCGCTTCGATGCCGCGACCCGGCAGACCACCCAGGCGGTGCTCGGCGAACTCGGTCAGCCGTCGGCCCTCACCGACGCCGGCGGCTGGGACCGATTCCTGTCCGCCTCGGCGGCCACCCTCGTGCGGGGCTAGTTCGGCCACGACGGGCGAGCGGCCTCGGGTCGGGCGTCCTCGTACCACCGAGCGATGCGCAGGAGGTCCACGTCCCCGAAGCGCCGACCGGCCAGCTGTACGCCGACCGGCCGGCCGTCGGGGGTGAAGCCGGCGTTCACCGTTGCGGCGGGCTGCTCGGAGAAGTTGTACGGGACGGTGAAGGCGATGTGCGCCATGGCGGTGTCCGGCTCGTTCGTCGGTCCGTGCCACTCCGCCGGGAAGGCGGCCACCGGCGCCACCGGCGACAGAAGGACGTCGAAACCGTGCGTCGCCTGGAGAGTCACCCGCCGGATGTCCTGCACGGCGTGGTGGGCCTCGATCACGGCCGAACCGGAGAGGGAGGCAGCGACGGACGCCCACCGGTAGATGTAGGGCAGTGTCCGCTCCCTGGCCGGCTCGGCCAGTTGCTGCAGCGAGCTCCAGAAGCGGGCCCGCCAGAAGAGGTCCAGCTGCTCCACCAGCTCCGGCGCCAGGAAAGGCTCGAGCGGCTCGACGACGGCTCCGGCGCGACTGAAAACGGTCGCGACCTCGTCGATGATCTTCGCGACCGCGGGGTCGGTGGGCATCCCGCTCCCCGCGTCGGTCTGCAGCCCGACCCGGAGGCCGCGCAGTCCGTCGTCCGGCAACGGATCCCGCCACACCGATGACCACGCCAGAGCCGGCAAGCTCAGGTAGGTGTAGTCACGGTGCGCCGGGTCCTCACGAGCGAGCACCTGCATGAGGAGCGCCACGTCGTCGACCGTGCGGGCGAGCGGCCCGATCACCCGTCCCTGGTACGGCGGGTCGACCGGAACCAAACCGAAACTCGGCTTGAGCGAGGCCAGACCTGTCCATCCGGCGGGTAGGCGCACGGAGCCGCCGATGTCACTGCCGGCGTGTAGCGGGCCGAAGCGAGCCGCCCCGGCGACCGCGGCACCGGCACTCGACCCACCCGGTGTCCACGCGGGGTTCCACGGGTTCCGGGTCACGCCGTGCAGACTGGAGACGCCGCTGGAGAGCATGCCGAGATCAGGCATCACCGTCTTCCCCAGCCGCACACCGCCCTCGGCCATCGTCGACACCGCCACCGGCCCGTCGGCGTCGGCAGCAGGCGCGTCGGCGTTGGCGGCCGTGCCCGCCGGACACGGCGTACCGACGGTCGCGATGTTCTCCTTGAGGGTCAGGGGAACACCGTCGATCAACCCGCGGGCGACTCCATCTCGCCAGCGTCGCGTGCTGGCGGTCGCCTGGGCCTGCGCGAGCTCCGACTCGCGTACGTAGAAGGCGTTCAGGGTCGGTTCTTGCTCGTCGATGCGTTGCTGCACCGCAGCCAGGACCTCGAGCGGGGTGAACTCGGCCGCCGCGTATCCCTGGAGCAGCCGATGGGCCGACAAGGAGACCAGCTCCGTCGGGCCTTCCTCGTTCGTCAGGGAGAACTCCGATCGCCGGACGTGGTCGTGCCGTCAGAAGGAGCTAAGCGGGGTCCGGGCGGCCCGGAAACCCCGCGATGCTCCTTTTCGCGGCCGATCGGTCGGCGAAAGCCTACTTCTCGTCAGCCACGGGCGGTCGCCGTTTCGTCGTCCAGGCGACGACGCCGATACCGATGAGCGCGACCACGGCCATCGGCAGAGAGGTAGCGGCGGTCAACACGGCGGCCAACGCCACCGTGAGCACGGCGCACGCCAGCATCGGCCGTAGGTAGTCCCCCTTGCGGTTCGGCGTAGGCGGGCAACAGGAGGGAGGCCACGAACCCGCTGGCGTTGTAGACCGCCAGCACCCAACCGACGTCAGCGGCCGTCGCCCCGAACAGCGTCACCAGCAACAGGGCCAGCGCCGGGTTCAAGAAGGCGAACTGGAGCCCCCAGAGCAGTGCCGCCGCCGGAACGAGAAGGCGCTTCACTAGATCTGGAGGATGAGGTTCACATGCTCAACCTGCCATGCGATCCGCCCGTGGCAGGATCGGGGACCATGTATCCCGACAATCTCACTCGGGTCGAGACCCGGGCCCGCGCCGAGCTGATCGACACGTCGGCCTACCGGGTCGACGTCGACCTGACCGGGACGGGCGTCGAGGATGCTGAGTCGCGTTTCCGGTCGGTGTCGACGGTCACCTTCACTGCCCGCCGGTCGGGAGACCTGCACATCGACCTGATCGCCGAGCGGGTGGTGAGCGCCCATCTGGACGGCGCCGAACTCGACCCGGCGACCTTCGCCAGCTCCCGCCTCGGTTTCGCCGTCGACGAAGGAGATCACGAACTCCGAGTGGGGGCCGTCTGCCGCTACAGCCGGACCGGTGAGGGCCTGCACCGCTTCGTGGACCCCGCGGACGGGCGGATCTACACCTACACCCAGTTCGAGGCCGCCGACGCCCGGCGGATGTTCGCCTGCTTCGAGCAACCCGACCTCAAGGCCACCTTCGCCCTGACGGTGCACGCCCCGGAGACCTGGACCGTGGTCTCCAACGGCCCCGAGCTCGGCCGGCGCCCCCGCGGCGATGGCAACGACACGTGGGAGTTCGGGGAGACGGCGCGGATCTCGACCTACCTCACGGCGCTGATCGCGGGCGACTACCACCGGGTCGAGCAGGGCTACCGCGCCGCTGCGGGCGAAGTGCCGATGGCCATCCTGTGTCGCCAGTCGCTCGCCGAGCACCTGGACGCGGACCGGATCTTCAGGATCACCCAGGACGGCTTCGGCGTCTTCGAACGACAGTTCGCGTTTCCCTACCCCTTTGGGAAGTACGACCAGGTCTTCGTACCGGAGTACAACGGCGGCGCAATGGAGAACGTCGGGTGTGTGACCGTCCGGGACGAGTACGTCTTCCGCAGTCGGGCGACCCCCGCGACCTACGTGGCCCGGGACGACACGTTGCTGCACGAGCTCTCTCACATGTGGTTCGGCGACCTGGTGACCATGCGGTGGTGGGATGACCTGTGGCTGAAGGAGTCCTTCGCCACGTGGGCGTCCAATTTCGCACTCAGCGAGCTCGCCGACGACCCGGCGACCGCCTGGGCCTCGTTCACCAACGGCTTCAAGAGCTGGGCCTACCGGCAAGATCAACTCCCCTCCACCCACCCGATCGCCGCCGACATGGTCGACCTCGAGGCAGTGGAGCAGAACTTCGACGGCATCACCTACGCCAAGGGCGCTTCGGTGTTGGTGCAGCTGGTGGCCTTCGTCGGCCGCGATGCGTTCCTGAAGGGCCTGCGGAGCTACTTCGACGAACACGCGTACGGCAACACCGAACTCGCCGATCTCCTGCGTGCGCTCGAAAGCGCGTCGGGCCGCAACCTGTCGGCCTGGTCGGCGCAGTGGCTGGAGACCACCGGCGTGAACACGTTGCGCGCCGACTTCAGCCTTGCGGCGAACGGCACGTTCGAGCGCTTCGCCGTGCAGCAGTCGGCCGCCCCGGAGCATCCCACCCTCCGGGACCACCGGATCGCCATCGGTCTGTACGCCGGGCTCGATCAACCAGGCGGCCCGGCCCTCCGCCGCATCGGCCGGGTCGAGACCGACATCAGCGGAGCCACCACCGACGTCCCCGAACTGGTCGGCCTGCGACAGCCCGATCTGGTGCTCCTCAACGACGACGATCTGAGCTACGCCAAAGTCCGCCTCGATCGGCGCTCACTGACGACCGTGATCGACGGCTTGCCGCAGCTCGAGAGTCCGCTGGCCCGCGCCGTCTGCTGGGCCTCGGCCTGGGACATGTGCCGGGACGCCGAACTGCCGGCCTCCGACTATGTGGATCTGGTGCTGAGAGGCGTGGCGACCGAGTCCGACCACACCGCGGTGCAGTCAGTGCTCGGACAGGCAGCCAGTGCCATTCGCCACTACAGCCCAGCCGACTCCCGCCCGGCGTTGCTCCTGCACTGGCAGCACGGTCTGACCGATCTCCTGGCCGCCGCGGTGCCGGGTTCTGATCACCAGCTCGCGCTGGCCAAGGCCTATCCGGCGGCGGCGCGGGACGGGGCGGCCGCCGCCCGGTTGGAGGGCTGGCTGGCCGGCGTCGACGTACCGGACGGACTGCGCATCGACCCGGAACTGCGCTGGAGCATCGTGCGGCACCTCGCGCGGCTGGGTCGCCTGACCGAGGTGGACATCGACGCCGAGCAGGAGCGGGACCACACCATCACCGGTGCCGAGCAGGCAGCGGCCGCCAAGGCCGCACGACCGACAGCGGAAGCCAAAGAGGCGGCCTGGCGCCTGGCGGCCGAGTCGGAGTCGGTGCCCAACGGAACGCAGCGGGCCGTCTGCCTCGCGTTCTGGCAGCCGGACCAGGATCAGGTGCTGGATCCGTACGTGGAACGCTTCCTCGACGTGGCCGAGGCGATCTCGGCCAACCGCAACGGATGGGACAGCCGCGGGATGTCCTTACGGACCAACGTGCTCCGCTTCCTGTTCCCCGTACCCCGCGACCTGGCGCCGTTCCTCGAGCGTCTGGACGGATGGCTGGCGCAGACCGAGCTGGCCGAATCGGTTCGCCGACCGATCGAGGAGGGCCGCGACAACGCGATCCGTGCCCTGCGCTGCCAGACCGCGACCTCGTGAACCCTGAGCTTTCGGTCGGCGAAGTTCTGGAGATCCTCGACACGCTCTACCCTCCGGAGCTCGCGGAGAACTGGGATGTCGTCGGCCTCGCGGTGGGATCCCGGCTCCAGCCGGTCACCCGCATGCTGTACGCCGTCGACTGCACCGCGGCGGTGATCGGCGAGGCCCGGACAGCCGGCGCCGACTTGTTGATCACTCATCACCCACCGTTCCTCCGGGGGATGACGTCGGTCGACCTGGAGACCCCGAAGGGCCGGATCGTCGCCGACGCGCTGTCGGAGGGGCTCAGTGTGATCACCGCCCACACCAACGCCGACGTAGTAAGGACCGGCGTGGTCGATGCCCTGGCCGACGCGGTCGGCCTGGCGCAGCGGCGGCCGCTGCGCCCGCGACCCGGACCCGCGTTGGACAAGATCATCACCTTCGTACCGGATGATCACGTCGAGGCCGTCGTCGACGCGCTAACAGCGGCCGGGGCGGGCCGGATCGGCAACTACGAGCGATGCGCGTTCACCAGCACTGGGCAAGGAACCTTCCGTCCCACCGAGGGAGCAGAGCCCTTCCTCGGCCGGGTCGGCGAGAGCGAGCGCGTCGTCGAGACGCGGGTCGAGATGGTGCTCGATCGGTCGCGCCGTCGGGAGGCCCGCGACGCCCTACTGGCCGCGCACCCGTACGAGGAGCCTGCCTACGATCTCCTCGAACTGGCGGCTCTGCCCAGCGCCGAGGTGGGGCTGGGACGCGTGGGAGAACTGGCCCGGCCGACGACACTCGATGCTCTGGCCGATCATCTCGCCTCCGTGTTGCCGCGCACCTCGCGCGGCCTGAACGTCGCGGGAGATCTCGACCGGACAGTCGCTCGAGTGGCGGTTCAGGCCGGCGCCGGCGACGACCTGCTGGACCAGGCGCGCCTGGCCGAGGCCGACGTCTACATCACGTCAGACCTGCGGCATCATCCGGCGAGCGAGTCCCTCGCGTGGCCCGGCGCACCGGCTCTGATCGACGTTTCCCATTGGGCCGCCGAGTGGACCTGGCTTCCGATCGTCCAGCGTCAGGTGGACGAGGCCCTCGGCTCCCGCCGCGTGCCGTCGGAGGTGTCGCAGCTGTGCACCGATCCCTGGACCGCACGGAGGTGAGTCGATTCTCATTCGGCGTAGACTTCATTATGAAGTAGACTCACGATATGACCATCGAGATCGCCATCTTCGATCGGCTGCTGCAGATCGCGTTGCTCATCCAGGACGACATGGCACGGTCCTTCGCCGGGACCTCTCTCACGCCCGCCCGCACCCACCTGCTCTGGGAGTTGCACCACCTCGGCCCCTCGACGCAGCAGGCACTGGCGACCCGACTGAACGTGAGCGCGCGCAACGTCACGGGGCTCGTCGATGCGTTGGAGGGCGGAGACTTCGTGTCCCGCCGGCCACATCCGACCGACCGGCGGGCGATCCTCGTCACCCTCACCGGCCAGGGGACCCAGACGATGCTCCGGATGGAGCATGAACGCGCCGAGATAGCCCAGGAAATCGTCGCCGACCTGACGACCCCGCAGAGGGAACAGCTCCGTACGGGCCTCGACAGCGTCGTGCGCCGACTCGAAGCCCTCGTCGCCGCCGCCGACCAGTCAGCGCCTGGGTCATGACCACGACCATCGCCGCGAGGAAGCGAACCTGGTGGCAGTTCGCCGGATACCTCGCGAAACGCGCGACCCTGATGGAACTGCGCGGCTACCAGAGCATCTACCGGTTCGTGTTCCGCCGCCCCCGGGTGCCGGCCGGAGCAGCGCCCTTCCCCTACCACCAGCCGATCCTGGCGATCTTGATCGTGCTCGTCGTGGTGTCCGCCGTCGAAATGGTGGTCGTCGACGTCATCGTGCACCGTTGGACGTACGTCCGGATCCCGCTGCTCATCCTCAGCGTGTGGGGGCTGGTGTACATGCTCGGCCTGCTGTTCGGGATGCTCGTCCGACCGCACGCCGTCGGACCGGCGGGGATCAACGTGCGGAGCGGCAGCGAGATCGACATCCCGCTGAATTGGGACGACATCGCTTCGGTGACGCGGCGCAAGCACGTGATCCAGGACAAGCAACCGAAGGTGACCCGCGACGACGACGGCCGGGCGACCCTCCAGCTGCGCATTCAGAACGAGACCAACATCGAGATCGGACTCGAGCGGCCGACGCCGCTGAAGCTGCCGCACGGCACCGAAGTCGTCGACGCAGTGGCTCTTTACGCCGACGACCCGAAAGGATTCATGGACGCCGTTCGGGTGCATCTCTGAAGTCGGAGGTCGTTTACGGTGTAAACTGGTTCGAAAGATACCTTTCGGTCGCTGACCTGCCGGGAGTATTCAGGGGAAGGACGCGCCCGTGCTCGAGGATCCGCCAGCCGTGGTCCAGCGCCGAGTCGCGGTGATCTTCAACCCCGTCAAGGTCAGCGACGACTTCCGCGGGCACGTCGAAGATCACGCTGCCCGCGGCGACTGGGCCGAACCGCTGTGGCTCGAAACGTCGGAAACCGACCCCGGTCGCGGCATGGTTCGGCGAGCGGTTGAGGAGCACGTAGACCTCGTCGTGTGCGCCGGGGGTGACGGCACGGTGCGCATCGTCGCCGACGGCTTGGCGCGGAGCGGAATCCCCATGGGCATCGTGCCGGCCGGAACGGGCAATCTCCTGGCCCGCAACTTGAGCCTGCCTCTGGAGCAGGCGGCGGCGGTCGAGGTCGCCTTCGGAGGTCACACCCGGACAATCGATCTGATCGCCCTGGAGGTCGACGATCGCGAAGTGGAGCACTTCGCCGTGATGGCAGGGGTCGGCGTGGACGCCGTGATCATGGACGAAACCGATGAGGACCTGAAGGCGAAGATCGGTTCGATCGCATACTTCGTGGCGACGCCAAAGGCTCTGGGTCGCCTCCCGATCCGGATGACCGTGCAACTGGACCGTCGACGGCCGGTACGGCGCCGGGCCATGGCCTGCATCATCGGCAACGTTGCCGACATCGGGGGCGGCTTGGTGCTGATCCCCGGCGCAGAACCCGACGACGGCCGACTCGACCTCTTCATCGCCTCCCCCCACAAGTTCTGGCACTGGGTGAAGCTGGTGCTGCGGATCGTGAGCAGGCGAGCCAAGAAGGACGATCAGGTCGATCAGCGCAGCGGAACCAGGGTGCGGATCCGGCTGCGCGGCACGGAGAACTATCAGCTCGACGGCGACGTCATGGGGGAATGCTCCGCCCTGACCGCAAGGGTCGTCGAAGCAGCCCTCACCGTCGTCGTCGCCGCTCCCACGCCCTAACGATCCTTTGGTCGCTAGCTGACCGCCCGGCCCTTTTTCCCCGCGCGTCGGCGAATCAGTGACCGTGCAAGGTCAGCGGCTGCATGGCGGCCTCACCGAGTTGCTGGACGCCGTACGTCAGTCCGCCGACGATGTCCCCGCCGAGGAACGAGGTCTTCATGGAGGCGATCGCGAGTCCGCAGGCCACGTCGTCGAGCTGCCGCCGCGCCTGCTCGCCGGTGACGACCTCGAGCGCCCGGAAAGAGGGATCGCACATGACCAGGACCGAACGCGCGGGATCGGGCAGCGCGGCGTGCAACTGCTCCGCGTAGTGGCGTGAGTCCTCCTCGGCGACGCCCAGGTAGACCGAGAAGATCAAGCCGGAGATCCGCTCGGCGTTGCGCGCGGCCCGGTCCAGCCGGGCCTGATCGCCCGGCGTCAGGCTCTCACCATCGGGCACTGGCGCCGCCGGTGGATTCGGGCGGGCCTTCGGCGTGGCTGGTGTCGATCGCCGTGGGCGGAACACCGGCGGTCGCCACGGCGTCCGGCCGGGCGCCGGCCCACGCCGTCTCGTTGCCCTGGCTGCCGTAGCGATTGGTGATCGTGGCCCGGATCTGCACGAGTGCGATGATCACCGCCGCCGCCAGCGCCGGTGCCCCGACCAGCAGGGCCAGCGACTGCAACGGCGACGGATCCGGCGCGACCGGCCAGCCCTGAAGCGTCTCGAGGGGCACTATGCTCAGCAGTTGGCTCACCTGCCTAACGGTAGCCGAGTCCACGCGAAACGCGACGGTGAGGATCGCCCGAGGAGGTGCCGATGTCCGACCTCGGTTTCGCTGATTCCCGGGTGGTCCTCGACGCCGACCAGATCTCGCGGGCTTGCGCCCGGATGGCTCATCAGATCCTGGAGGCCAACCAGGGGGCCACCGGGCTCGTCCTGCTCGGCATCCCTACCCGGGGCGTGGCGTTGGCCAGCCGGCTGGCCGAAGCCATGGCGGCGGTGGAAGGCGTCCGGATTCCCACCGGCTCGCTCGACGTGACCATGTACCGCGACGATCTTCGCCGCCAGCCGACCCGGGCGGTCGGACACACCGAGGTGCCGATTCCCGTCGACGACGCCGTCGTGGTGCTGGTCGATGACGTCTTGTTCTCCGGCCGGACCGTACGGGCAGCCCTGGACGCCCTCGGTGACCTCGGTCGCCCGCGCGCGGTCCGCCTCGCTGTCCTCGTCGACCGGGGGCACCGGCAGTTGCCGATCCGCGCCGATCACGTCGGAAAGAATCTGCCGACCGCGGCCGGTGAACGCGTCCGCGTACGGCTGGCCGAGGTCGACGGTGTGAACGAGGTGACGATCTCCCGGCAGGATCCGGCCACTGATCTGGACGGAACCGATCTGGGTGGAGCCGCCTGATGCGCCATCTGCTGTCGGCGGGGGACCTGAGCGCGGCCGAGGTGTCGCGGATCCTTGACCTCGCCGAGGAGATGGCCCGGGTGCAGGATCGTCCGGTCAAGAAGCTGCCCGCCCTGCGCGGTCGCACCGTGGTGAACCTCTTCTTCGAGGACTCCACGCGGACGCGCTCCTCCTTCGAGATCGCCGGCAAGTGGCTCTCGGCGGATGTGATCAACATCAGCGCGAAAGGTTCGTCGGTGTCCAAGGGTGAGTCCCTGCGCGACACGGTCCTGACCGTGGCCGCCATGGGTGTCGACGCGCTGGTGATCCGGCACCACGCGTCGGGCGCCCCGTGGCAGGCCGCCGCCTGGGTGGACGCCCACATCCTCAACGCCGGCGACGGCACCCACGAGCACCCGACTCAAGCACTCCTGGACGCCTTCACCATGCGCCGGCACTTCCGGGTCACCGAGCCCGAGCGCACCGACTTCGCGGGTAAGACCATCGCGCTCGTGGGCGACATCACCCACTCGCGGGTGGCCCGAAGCAACGTCCTGCTGCTGCGCACCCTGGGCGCGCAGGTGATCTTGGTCGCGCCGCCGACCCTGCTCCCCGCCGGCGTGGACAGCTGGCCGGTGATGGTGAGCAGCGATCTCGACGACGTGTTGCCGACGGCCGACGCGGTGATGATGCTGCGCGTGCAGCGCGAACGGATGTCCGGGGGCTACTTCCCCACTCCGCGGGAGTACACCGTTGGCTACGGCCTGACCCGGTCTCGGCTCTGTGCCCTGAAGTCGCACACCGCCATCTGCCATCCCGGACCGATGAACCGCGGACTCGAGATCTCCGCCGACGCGGCTGACGCGGTCAACTCGTTGATCTTGGAGCAGGTGGCGGCCGGCGTCGCGGTGCGGATGAGCGTGCTGTACGAGTTGCTCGGCGGCGCCGACGAGATGCCGCTGCCCGTGCGGGAGACCGCGTGACGGGGTCCGCGGAGGTGTTGATCACCGGCGCCGCGCTGCTCGGGGTGGATCGCGCCGACCTGTTTCTCCGGGACGGACGCTTCGCCGACCCGTCGGAGGCGGGGTCGGCGGCGACGAGGCTCGACGCCGACGGCTTGATCGCCCTGCCCGGGCTGGTCGATCTGCACACGCACCTGCGGGAGCCGGGCCGGGAGGACGCCGAGACGGTCGCCACCGGCACCGCAGCCGCGGCGCGCGGTGGCTTCACGGCGGTGCTGGCCATGGCCAACACGAGCCCGGTCACCGACACGGGCGAGGCGGCTACGCCACCTGGTGGAGCTCGGTCGCCGGGACGGGCACGCCGAGGTGGTGCCGGTCGGCGCCGTGAGCAAGGGGTTGGAAGGCGAGGAGCTGGCCGAGCTGGGGCTGATGGCCCGCTCCCCGGCCCGGGTCCGGGTGTTCTCCGACGACGGGCATTGCGTTGCCGACGCGCGCCTGATGCGCCGCGCGCTGGAATACGTACGCGCCCTCGACGGCGTCATCGCCCAGCACGCACAGGACCCCCGCTTGGCGGGGCGGGACGCGTGCTGCCACGAGGGGGACATCTCGGGCCGCCTCGGGCTGCCCGGCTGGCCGGCGGCGGCGGAGTCGACCATCGTGGCCCGCGACGTCCAGCTGGCCGAGCTGACCCGGTCGCGACTGCACGTCTGCCACGTCTCGACCGCCGAGAGTGTCGAGATCCTCCGCTGGGCCAAGGCGCGCGGGGTGGATGTGACCGCCGAGGTGGCTCCTCACCACCTGCTGCTGACGACCGACGAGGTGCAGGGCTACGACCCGACGTACAAGGTCAATCCCCCGTTGCGCCCCAGCGAGCACCTCGAGGCCCTCCGCGCCGGTCTCGCCGACGGCACGCTGGACGCGATCGCCACGGACCACGCTCCGCACGCCCGGCACGACAAGGAGCACGCGTTCGCGGAGGCGGCGTTCGGCATGCTCGGCCTGGAGACGGCGCTGGGCGTGGTGCTTGAGACGCTGCTCCTGCCGGGACGCATCGACTGGGCGGACGTGGCCCGGATCATGTCGAGCACACCGGCCCGCATCGCGCGGCTCCAGGACCAGGGCCGGCCGCTGAGTGTCGGCGAACCGGCCAACCTCACGCTGGTCGATCCGACCGCCCGTACGGTGGTCGACGGCCACTCGTCCGCGTCGCTCTCTCGGAACAACCCGTGGCACGGCCGGGACCTGCCCGATCCGGTGGTGGCGACCTTCTGGCGCGGGCGACCGACCTACCGGCGTTGATGTTCGCGCACTGAGCGTGTCGAAGTGCCGCATCCGCCGAGCCGTCACTTCTGCTGCGACACGCCGTCGAAACGGCCGAAGATGTGACGGGTCGGCGATTATTCGACCAGGGTGGCCTCGAGGGTGATGGTCGTTCCGGCGAGGGCCTGGGACACCGGGCAGTTGGCTTTGGCGTCCTGAGCGGCCTTGTCGAAGTCCTCCGCGCTGATGCCGGGTACGACGGCCTTGACCGTCAGTTTGCTGCCGGTGATGCCCTCACCGGGTTGGAACGTGACGTCGGCGGTGGTGTCGAGCGAGGTGGGGGGCGTGCCGGCCTTGTCGAGACCGAGCGAGAGCGCCATCGAGAAACAGGTGGAGTGCGCGGCGGCGATCAGTTCCTCGGGGCTGGTCTTGCCGTTCGCCTGCTCGGCGCGCGCGGGCCAACTGGTCTCGAAGGTGCCGAGTCCGGACGAGGCGAGCTCGACGGTGCCGGCTCCCTTGAACAGGGACCCTTCCCAGTGCGCGTTGGCGGTGCGGACGGTGGCCATGCGTAATCTCCTCTGGCTTGGGGGTTCGGACCATCCTGCCAGAATGGGTTCGATGACCAGCCCTGCTCCCCCACCCACCTTCTACGACGCCGTCGGCGGTCGGGCCTTCTTCGTCGCCCTGGTGAAGCGTTTCTACGAGGGCGTGTCGGCCGATCCCGAACTGCGCGCGCTGTATCCCGAGGAGGATCTGGGGCCGGCGGAGGAACGGTTGCGGATGTTCCTCGAGCAGTACTGGGGCGGACCCACCACCTACAGCGAGCAGCGCGGCCACCCCCGCCTGCGGATGCGGCACGCGCCGTTCGAGGTCACGCCGGCGCAGCGTGACCGCTGGCTCACCCACATGCGCGCCGCGGTGGAGTCCCTGGAGCTCAGCCCGGAGTACAGCCATGAACTGTGGACCTACCTGGAACGAGCTGCGTACTCCATGGTGAACACCTTCGACGCCGACCAGCCGCATCCCGGGCTGGCCGTCCTGCGCCCCCCGGGTCAGCGGCCGGGGTAGACCATCGGCTTCAGCGTCGTCGGATCCCGCTTGGCCGCCTGCAGGGCGTCGGCGACCTCGGCCAGCCCGAAGCGTGCGGTGACGAGCCCGTCGAGATCCACCACACCCGAGGCGGCCAGGGCGATGGCCGCCGGATAGCAGTTGGCGTACCGGAAGGTGCCGGTGACCTGCAGCTCCTTGACCTGGATGGTGGCCACCGGCAGCTCCATGGTGGGGGCGCCCAGTCCGACCAGCACGATCCGCGCGGCGGGCGCGGCCACGGTGAAGGCGTCCAGCACCGCCGGCGCGGCGCCGCTGCACTCGATGATCACGTCGACCGGCTCGATCTGCTCGGCCAGGGGTCCGGTCGTCACGTCGACGACGGCACCCGCCCCGCGCTTCGTCGCCACCGCCAGCCGGTTCGGGTTCGTGTCGCTGACGCACACATTGGCCCCCCGGGCGCGGGCGACGTCGGCGCAGAGCAATCCCACGGGACCCGCTCCGGTGACCAGCACGTGGTCTCCCGGTTCGATGGCGGCTTTGCGGGCGGCCCACACGGCCACCGACAGCGGTTCGATCAGCGCGGCGGCATCGTCGGAGATGCTATCCGGCACGGGATGGGCCCGATGGGCCGACAGGACGACGTACTGGGCGAAGGCGCCGTGGATCGGCGGGGTGGCGAAGAACTCGACGTACGGGCACAGGTTGTAGCGCCCGGCCAGGCACTCGCGGCAGCGTCCACAGGTCTCCTGCGGCTCCAGCGCCACCCGCTGACCGACCCGGTCCTCGGGGACCCCGAGTCCGACCGCGCGGATCGTGCCGGACGCCTCGTGCCCGAGCACCAGAGGCTCGGTGACGACGAAGTCGGCGATCCGGCCGTGCTCGAAGTAGTGCACGTCCGAGCCGCAGATGCCGACGGCGGCCACCTGTATGAGAACCTGCCCGGGGCCCGGCTCGGGGACGGCCGCTTCTTCGATGTCGATCTGATGCGGCTCGACGAGCCGCGACCGCTGCTGGGTAGTCACGGCGTCAGATTAGTCTTGCTCGCGCTCGCTCCGCGTTGGACGGCTCAGTCTTTCCTCCTCGGACGTCGCGAAGGGCGCCAGGGCCGCGCGCTGGGCGTCGGTGAACACCGTGGAGCTGACCATCACCGAGCGGGCGGCGGCGAAGACCGTTCCGTCCGTCGGGTCCAAGATCTCGGCGCCGAAGGTGACGGAGCGGTTTCCGACCGCACTGATCGCCGTCCGCACCTCGTACGGGCTGGGCCGGAAGTCCAACGGGCGGCGGTAGTCCAGGTCCTGACGGACCAGAACCCAGATCTCGCTGCCGGCCGCCCCGGTCCAGCCGAGCGCATGGGTGAAGAGCAGGATCCGGGCCTCCTGCAGGTAGTCGAAGTACTTGACGTTGTTCACGTGCCCGTAGGAGTCGAGGTCCGACCAGCGCACCGCCAGCGGGCTGCGGAAGCCGGCGGGCTCGGTCGGGACGGCGCGCAGGGTCGCGAACGGCTCCGTCTCTCGCATCGCGCCGGTCAACACCGCGCGTTCGTCGGTCGCCAACCGGCGGAGCGCGTTGCGCGCCAGGTCGAACGGCACGGCGCTGGTCCGGGCGCGGGCGGCCAGCCGATCCCCGTCGCGGACGTCGTACGCGAGCCCGAACCGGCTGGCGCCGACGGAGGTGACCCACAGCTCGATGTCCAGCCCTGCATCGCTGTAAACCACGGGCTGGAGGTACTCGATCTGGTGCTGGACCACGAGCACGCCGGTATCGAGCAACTCACCCATCACCGGCGGGCCGGTGAGCAGAAAGTGGACCCGGGCCTCCTGGAGATAGTCCAGGAACGCCGCGTTGTTGAGGTGGGCCTGGGCGTCCATGTCACCCCACCGCACGGGACAGGTGTAGGTGTGGCTCACGGCGACCGATTCTGCCAGGACGCTTATGTACCTGGACAGGTACGTAACTGATTGGGTACATTGAGCCCGTGGACGCCGTCCTGCAAGCCCTGTCCGACGAGAGTCGACGCACCGTGCTGGAGGCTCTGCGCGGCGGGCCCGCGACCGTCGGCGAACTGGCGGCGCTGCTGCCGATCGCCCGACCCGGGGTGTCCCGGCACCTCCGGGTGCTGCGCGAGGCAGGACTGGTCGAGGTCAGACAGGAAGCTCAGTGGCGGTACTACAGCCTCAGTCCGGAGCCGCTCGCCGAGGTCGACGATTGGCTCGGCCACTACCGGGCTCTGTGGCGGCAGCGTCTGGACGCGCTGCACACCGAGGTGTCCCGCGGGACGCGCATGAGGAGGAGGAAGCCATGAGCAAGGAGCCACCGGCTGGCACGAGGATTCTCGGTAGCCTGCGCGCCGACGTCGAGAGCGGCGCCGTCCGGGTAGAGGATCGCTACCCCACCGACATCGAGGACCTCTGGTCGGCCCTCACCGAGCCCGAGCGGATCGCACGCTGGATCGCCGACGTGGACGGCGAGCTGCGTCCCGGTGGCCGGTTCCGGATCAGTTTCACCAGCGGCTGGGCGGGCGTCGGAAGAGTCGAGGAGTGCGAGCGGCCGCGGCGTCTGCTGCTCACGCTGGCGCCCGGCGCCGCCGACGAGACGGTGATCGAGGCGGCGCTGACCGCGCACGGCGAGCAGACGCACCTGGTGGTCGAGGAGCGCGGGCTGCCGGTCGGCGAGCTGCCCGAGCACGGAGCCGGGTGGCAGGCGCACCTCGAGGACCTCGCAGCGCTCGTCGCCGGTCGCGAGCCGGAGGACTGGCGCGGTCGGTGGACCGAGCTGACCCCGATCTATCGCGACCTGGCCTGAAGGAGTGCCGCCCATCCCCTAGGGTCAGGACCATGAGCCCATCGACGAGCTCGGCGGCCCGGTCGCGGCCTCGGGTAGCCGTGGTCACCGGGGCGGCTCGCGGCATCGGTGCGGCGATCGCCCGCCGGCTGGCCGCCGACGGCATGGCGGTGGCCGCGGTCGACCTCGACGAGAGCGGTACGGCCCGTACGGCCAACGCCGTCCGGGAGGCCGGTGGGCGCGCGATCGCCGTGGCGGCCGACGTCACCGACGAGACCGCGGCGAGCGGCGCCGTCGACCGCACCTGCACCGAGCTCGGTCCGGTCACAGTCTTGATCAACAACGCCGGCATCATCCGGGACAACCTCGTCTTCAAGATGAGCGCCGACGACTGGGACGCCGTACTCGGGGTTCATCTCCGCGGCGCCTTCCTGATGACCCGGGCAGCCCAGGCCACCATGACCCAGGCCAAGTGGGGGCGGATCGTGAACCTCTCCTCGACCTCGGCACTGGGCAACCGCGGCCAGGTGAACTACGCCGCCGCCAAGGCCGGTCTGCAGGGTTTCACCAAGACGCTGGCCCTCGAGCTGGGGAAGTTCGGGATCACCGCCAACGCCATCGCCCCTGGCTTCATCGACACCGAGATGACCCAGGCCACCGCCGCACGGCTCGGCGTCGACTTCGAGGACTGGAAGGCCGCCGCCAGCCGCGAGATCCCGGTCGGCCGCATCGGTCAGCCCGAAGACGTCGCCGCCGTGGCCAGTTTCCTGTGTCGCGAGGAAGCCGGCTACGTCTCCGGCCAGGTCATCTACGTCGCCGGCGGCCCCAAGGCCTGAGGGAACTCCTCACTCCGGCACCCTCTCGTCGACAGATGCACCCCCATGTGAGGGTGCATCTGTCGACGAAAGGGTGCGCCTTGGGAGTGGGCTGAGGCCGGGCGAGCCGAACCGAACCTTCAGTCGGACTCGTACAAGCTGTTCAGGACGTCCTCGTACTTCTTCTCGACGGCCTTGCGGCGGATCTTCAGGCTGGGGGTGACCTCGCCCTCCTCGACGGTGAGCTCACGGGTCAGGACCTCGAAGCGCTTGATCGTCTCCCAGCGCTCGAGCTGCGCGTTGGCCTGCGCGACGTAGCCCTCGAGCAGCTCGTGCACCGCTGGCGAGCGGACCAGCGCGTCGTAGTCGTCGGCGTTGTGTCCGTTGTCCTTGGCCCAGCCGGTGATGGCCTCGGGGTCGAGGGTGAGCAGCGCACTGACGAACTTGCGGCCCTCGCCGTGGACGACCACCTGACTGACGTACGGGCAGGCGGTCTTGAGCGCAGCCTCGACCTTCTGCGGCGCGACGTACTTGCCGCCGGAGGTCTTGATCAGGTCCTTCTTGCGGTCCGTGATCCGCAGGTAGCCGCCGTCGAGCTCGCCGATGTCCCCGGTGGCGAACCAGCCGTCGGTGAGCGATTCGGCGCTGGCCTCGTCGAGGTTGTGGTAGCCGCGCATCACGGCGGGACCCTTGATCAGGACCTCGCCATCGGCGGCGATCTTGATCTCGGTGCCCGGCACCGGGGGTCCCACGGTTCCGAACCGGGTGGCCCGCGGATTGTTCACACAGGTTGCGGCACTGGTCTCCGTCAGCCCGTAGCCTTCCAGTACGAGCAGACCCGCGGCGTAGAACCACTCCTGGACCTCGCGGCTGAGGGCCGCCGACCCCGAGACGAAGAAGCGGATCTTTCCACCCATCCGGGCCTTGATCTTGCTGAACACCAGCCTGTCGGCCAGCGCGTACTGCACCCCGAGCAGCCCCGACGGCTCCCGCCCGGCGAGCCGCGAGGGCACCGTCTTGTGGCCGACGTCGAACGCCCAGTTGAAGATCTTGCCCTTCACACCGTGCGAAGCTCCCATGATCACCCGGGCCCGGACCTTCTCGAAAATGCGCGGTGCCCCGGCCATGAAGGTGGGCTGCACGATCCCGAGGTTCTCGACGATCTTGTCGATGCGGCCGTCGATGGCGGTCGCGAACCCGATTTTCAGCTGGGCGGCGATCAGCGCCTTACCGAACACATGGCTGAGCGGCAGCCAAAGATACTGCAGGTCGTCGGGGTAGATGATGTCGTAGACCTCGATCGAGGTGCCGAGATAGGTCCAGCTGTCGTGCGCCAGCCGCACCCCCTTCGGTCGGCCGGTGGTGCCCGAGGTGTATATCAACGTGGCCAGGTTGTCCGGACCGGTGCCGGCGATGGCCTCGTCGACGCAGTCCTGGTTGGCCGCCAGGTGCTCCCGGCCTAGTGTTCCGAAGTCGTCCCACCCGATGACCAGGCCGTGGTCGACGGCGCCGCTGATCTGGATGATCTTGACCAGCGCGGGCAGCTCGTGCAGGTGGTCCAGCACCTTGGCGACCTGCAGCTCGTCCTCGGCGAAGACGATCTTGGAGCCGGAGTCGGCCAGGATGAAGCTGACGTCCTCATGCTGGGTAGTCGGATAGACGGTGGTGGTGGCGCCACCGGCGCACATGATCGCCAGGTCGGCGAGGACCCATTCGATCCGCGTACCGGACGCGATGGCGACGCGGTCCTCGGTCTCGACACCGAGCGAGAGCAGTCCGGCGGCCAGTTCGAACGTGGTCTGCTGGAGATCGTCCCAGGTCAGCGAGATCCAGCGCTCACCGTCCAGGTAGCGAAAGGCCTCTTGGTTCCCCGAAGCCTTCACCTGCTCCACAAGCATCGCACCCACGCTCGGGGGCCGCTCCGCGAGACGCGCCTGTTCTGTATCCCGCACCGTCTGGGTCATGTGCCCGAGACTAACCAAACCTGTAGCCCTTCTGGTCTGGTCGGGGAGGGAATTTCTCCAAATCTCAGTCGGCCTCACGCCAGCCGCTGGAGAATCACCGCCATGCCCTGGCCGCCACCGACGCACATGGTCTCCAGGCCGAACTCAGCGTCACGGAGCTCCATCGCGTTCAGCAGCGTCGTCATGATCCGGGCTCCGGTCATGCCGAACGGATGCCCGAGGGCGATGGCTCCGCCGTGCACGTTCAGCCGCTCGGGATCGATGCCCAGCTGGCGCGCCGACTCGACCACCTGGACCGCGAAGGCCTCGTTGATCTCGACGAGATCCATGTCGGAGATGCTCATCCCTGCCCGCAGCAGCGCCCGGCGCGAGGCCTCCACCGGACCGAGGCCCATGATCTCCGGGCTGAGCGCGCTGACCCCGGTCGCCACGATCCGCGCGAGAGGAGCCAGGCCCAGCTCCGCCGCCCGCTCGTCGCTCATGATCACCACCGCGGCGGCCCCGTCGTTCAGCGGGCAGCAGTTGCCGGCGGTGACCGTACCGTCGGACCGGAACACCGGCTTGAGCGCCGACACCGCCTCCAGCGTGACACCCGGCCGCGGCCCGTCGTCGGTGCTCACCACTCGTCCATCGGGCAGGGTGACCGGCACGATCTCCCGTTCGAACACCCCGTTGGCGATGGCCTTCTCGGCCCGGTTCTGGGAACGCACGCCGAACTCGTCCTGCTCGGCCCGGCTGACCCCGTACGCGGTCGCGACGTTCTCCGCGGTCTGCCCCATGGCGATGTAGATGTCGGGCAGCTGCGCGACGTCCCGCGGGTCGTGCCAGACCTCGTTGGTCTGGATCGTCCGCTCGGTTCGCGCACGGGCCTCGGCGAACAGCGGATTATGGGTCTCGGTCTGGTCCACCCCGGCCGACCGGAACCCGGTGTAGCGGGACACGCACTCCACACCCGCCGAGACGAAGGCGTCCCCTTCCCCGGCCCTGATGGCGTGGAAGGCCATCCGCGCGGTCTGGACGCTCGAGGCGCAGAAGCGATTCACCGTGGCGGCCGGGATGTCGTCGAGTCCCAGTTGGACGGCGATGCGACGGGCCATGTTGCCGCCGTGCTCGTCGCGGGGCTCCGCACAGCCGACGTAGATGTCGTCCAGGGTGTGCGGATCGAGGCCGTCGAGCCGGTCCAGAACGGCCGCGATCACCCCCGCGGCCAGGTCGTCGGGCCGCATCCCGGTCAGCGAGCCCTTCACGGCGCGGCCGATCGGCGTCCGTCCAGCGGCGACGATCACGGCCTCCCTCATCTAGGGGCTCCCGCTTGCCGTCGAGGAGGCTCCAGCCCGAGATCGCGCCCGATCAGTTCCTTCATGATCTCGTTGGTTCCCGCCCAGATCCGGGTCACGCGAGCGTCGGCCCAGGCCCGGGCGACCCGGTACTCGTTCATGTAGCCGTACCCGCCCCAGAGCTGGACGCACGCGTCCAGCACGTCGTTCTGGACCTCGGCGGTCCACCACTTGGCCTTCGCGGCGTCGGCCGGGCTGAGGGTTTTCGCGGCCTGCTGCACGATGCAGGCGTCGACGAAGGCCTGGGTCACCTCGCAGCGGGTGACCAGCTCGGCCAGCAGGTGCTTGTTGGCCTGCAACGAGCCCACCGACTGCCCGAAGGCCATCCGCTCCTTCACGTACGCCAGCGTCTCGTCGAGGATCTGGCGGGTGTGGGCGATGTTGCTGACCGCCGCCCCGATCCGCTCCTCCACGAGTCGTTCCATCATGTAGCCGAAACCGGCGTCGACCGCGCCCAGGACGTTGTCGTCCGGCACGAAGACGTCGGCGAAGAACAGCTCCGCGGTGTCGGACTCGGGCTGACCGACCTTGTCCAGCTTGCGACCGCGCTCGAAGCCCGGCATGCCGGCCTCGAGGACGAAGAGGGAGATGCCCCGGGCCCCCTTTTCCGGTGTGGTGCGGGCAGCCACGACGACCAGATCGGCGGAGTAGCCGTTGGTGATGAAGGTCTTGGAGCCGTTGAGCCGCCAGCCACCGTCCTCGCGGACCGCCGTCGTCTTGAGGGCGGCCAGATCCGACCCACCGGAAGGTTCGGTCATGGCGAGAGCCGTGATCAACTCGCCCCGGCAGAACCCCGGCAGCCAGCGCTGTTTCTGTTCCTCCGTGCACAGGTCCACCAGGTAGCCGGCGACGCAGTCGGAGTGGATGCCGACGCACGAGGAGTACGCGACCGCCAGCTTCGAGAGCTCCTCAGCCAGGACCGCGATGTACCGCGCGTCGTTCACCTCGGTCCCGCCGTAGGCCTCGGGCACGTTCAGTCCGAGGAGGTGTTGCTTGCCCAACTCCAGCCACATCTCGCGCCCGAACTCGTGGTTGGCGATGTGCTTCTCCTGGTGCGGACGAAGCTGCCGGTCCACGAAGGTCCGGCACGTGTCCCGGAAGGCCTCGTGGTCGGGCCCGAAGATGGTCCGCTCCATGGCGCTCGCCCCTCTGACGACGATCCCGTCGGCTGGTTGTTACTCGCGAGTAGGTTCACGCACCAGACTACGCCGTCGCCAGGGGGCGAGCCCCTGAGAAATCGACACAGAGTTTCAGGACTTGACGGCCTCCACCGCGAGGGTGATGTCGACCTTGTCGCCGATGAGGAGCTTGCCGCCGTCGAGCGGGATGTTGAAGGTCACGTTGAAGTCCCGCCGGTCGATCGACGTGCTCGCCTCGGCGCCCAGCCGGAGCTGCCCGTACGCGTCGGTGTCCACGCCCAGGAAGTCGGCGGCGAGATCGACCGAGCGGGTGATGCCGTTGATCGTCAGGTCGCCGGTGATCACGTAGCTGTCGCTGAGCGCCCGGATCCCCGTGCTGATGAAGCGCAGTTCGCCGCCGTTCGCCGGATCGAAGAAGTCCGCCGACCGCAGGTGGGCATCGCGCTGCTCGTTGTGCGTCGTGATCGACGCG
Organism: uncultured Actinomycetota bacterium; assembly: GCA_963789345.1. Taxonomy (GTDB): domain Bacteria; phylum Actinomycetota; class Actinomycetes; order Propionibacteriales; family Propionibacteriaceae; genus Microlunatus. The sequence goes on from CAWBKR010000017.1 coordinate 118,300, forward strand.
CTCTCGATGGTGACCTCCACGGAGCCGTGTACGGGCTCGCCGTTGGTCCTGATCGCGCCGGAGAACTGGGTGAACTGGCCGCGCACCTTGCTCATCAGATGGCGGACGGTGAAGCCCACCTCGGAGTGCGCCGGATCGATGGTCCAGGTGCCGACGCCGAGATCGGTGGAGGGGGCGGTGATGGTCATGGGGGAACTCCTCGATAATTGGTTGAAAAATCAATTACTTCTATAGTACGACATAGTATTTAGATGTCAACCTGCGGTAGGCTCGACCCGTGGTCACGCAGACGGTCGCGCCGGTCTGGCTCACCGCTGACCAGCAGCGCGTGTGGCGGACATACCTCTTGGGCAGCGCGCGGCTGCTCGAGCGGCTGGACGCCGATCTGCGGAAGTCGGGCCTCGACCTCCCGGAGTACGAGATCCTGGTCTCGCTGGAGGAGGCACCCGACCGCCGGCTCCGGATGTCTGAGCTCGCCGCGGCCGTGCATCAGTCCCGATCTCGCCTCACGCACACGATCGCCCGCATGGAGACCCAGAGTCTGGTTGCCCGCACGACGTGCCCGACCGACCGTCGCGGCGTGTGGGCCGAACTCACCGCGACCGGCCTCAAGACCCTGGAACAGGCCGCCCCGAGTCACGTCGCCGCTGTGCGTCGCCACTTCGTCGAGGCGATGGGTCCGGACGATTACGACGCTGTGGGCCGTGCCTTCACCGCCGTGCTGGCGGTGAAGGAGGAGTAGGCGCACCACACGAACTTCCGGGCGTGACAACTAGGATCGGCTGATCATGCTGACCGCCGTCGAGCTCGCCACTCCCGTCGCCGAGCTGAGGGACCAGCTGCGCCGACGCGGGGTGGAGCAGACCCTCGACGCCAGCAAGTTGACCCGTGCGCTGTACTCCTCGGACGCCTCGCTGTACCGGGTCGTGCCCCAGGCGGTCGCTCGGCCCCGTACGCAGGAAGATGCGGTGGCGGTGCTGGAGGCGGCGCGCGCCGCCGGGATGCCGGTGACCACGCGGGGGGCGGGCACCTCCTGCGCCGGGCAACGCCGTCGGCCCAGGGCTGGTGCTGGACACCGCCCGCTTCTTGACCAAGATCATTTCGGTGGAGCCCGAGGGGCGCACCGCGGTCGTGGAACCGGGCGTGGTCCAGGCCTCGCTGCAGCAGGCGGCCGCGCCGTACGGTCTCCGCTTCGGCCCGGATCCCTCGACCAACACCCGCTGCACGATCGGCGGGATGATCGGCAACAACGCCTGCGGGCCGCGGGCGCTGGGCTACGGGACCACCGCGAGCAACGTGCTGGCCCTGGACGTGGTCACGGGCTCCGGCGAGCATCTGCGGCTGGACGGCAGCGACCTGACGAACGCCTCGGCCGGTGTGCACGCGCTGCAGAAGATCGTTCACGACAACCTGGGCACCATCCGCACCGAGTTCGGCAGCTTCGGCCGGCAGATCTCCGGCTACAGCTTGGAGCATCTGCTGCCGGAGCGGCGCTTCGATCTGGCACGGTTCCTGGCCGGCACCGAGGGCACCTTGGCCGTGATCTTGAACGCCACGGTACGGCTGGTGGGCGACGCCCCGCACAAGATCATGGTCGCCTTGGGCTACCCCTCGATGGCCGACGCGGCCGACGCGACGCCGACCCTGCTGGAGTACCGGCCGACCGCGGTCGAAGGACTGGGCCGGCCGCTCGTGGAGATCGTCCGGCGGCAACGCGGCGACGCCGCGGTACCGCCGCTGCCCCGCGGTGACGGCTGGGTGTTCGTCGAACTGGTCGGTGACGAGGCGGGTGAGGTCTCCTCCCGGGCGGCGGCCATGCTGGCCGCGTCCGGATGTCTGGACGGATTCGTCGTCGAGCGGCCGGCTCAGGCCCTGGCGCTGTGGAAGATCCGCGAGGACGGGGCGGGACTGGGCGCCGTGAGCCTGTCGCGGCCGGCCTATTCGGGGTGGGAGGACGCCGCCGTCCCTCCGCAACATCTCGGGAGCTATCTGCGGGAGTTCGACCGGCTGCTCGCCGAGTTCGAGCTGCAGGGCCTCCCGTACGGGCACTTCGGCGACGGCTGCGTCCACGTCCGCATCGACTTCCCGCTGACGTCGGCGGGCGGTGACCGGGTCTACCGGGAGTTCGTCGAGCAAGCTGCGTTGCTCGTGGCGGGATACGGCGGTTCGATGTCGGGCGAGCACGGTGACGGCCGGGCCCGGTCGGCCCTGCTGCCCGCGATGTACTCCCCCGCGGCCCTCGATCTGTTCGCCCAGGTGAAGGCGGCGCTGGATCCCGACGACCAACTCAATCCCGGTGTCCTCGTCGACCCGCGGCCGGTGGAGGCGGACCTCCGGGCCGCTGCGTTGATCAACCGGGAGACCCGGTTCGCCACCGAGGTCCATCGCTGCACCGGCGTCGGCAAGTGCCTGGCCAACAACACCGGCAGCCTCGGTGTGATGTGCCCGTCCTACTTGGCCACCCGGGAAGAGAAGGACTCCACCCGGGGTCGCGCCCGGGTGCTGCAGGAGATGATCAACGGCGATCTCGTCCAGTTGGGCTGGAAGTCGCCCGCCGTCCACCAGGCGCTGGACCTCTGCCTGTCCTGCAAGGGCTGTGCGCGGGACTGCCCCACCGGCGTGGACATGGCGGCGTACAAGTCGGAGGTCCTCGATCACACGTACCGGGGAACGCTGCGGCCGCGAAGTCATTACGCCCTCGGCTGGCTGCCCCGGTGGGGCCGGTTGATCACCCGCCTGCCGCCGCTGGCCCGGTTGATCAACCTCATGACCGCCACCCCCGGACTGCGGCGGCTCGTGCGCTGGAGCGCCGGCGTCGACCAGCGCCGGCAACTGCCACGCTTCGCCACCCAGCGGGCGCGGAGGCGGGTGGCGACCACCGACCGAGGCGGGAAGCCGGTGGTGGTCTGGGTGGATTCGTTCTCCGACTGCTTCACCGGCGGCGGGGTGGAGGCCGTGGTCGCGGTGCTGGAGGCGGCCGGCTACGCACCGCGGCTGCTCGAACAGGACGCGTGTTGCGGCTTGACGTGGA
>CAWBKR010000018.1:0-20293 GCA_963789345.1 uncultured Actinomycetota bacterium
ACGCCGCACACTAGGCTGCAGATGATGACTCAATCTCACGGAGCCGCGGCGCGCGTTGGCGAGGCACGCCGGGACCGTGGAGGCCTGCCCACACCGGTTCGCTGACCGTCATGTCGGCGCTAGCGCACCCGTCCGACGCGGGAGAGCGCGGGTGGCGGACGTACCTGCCGATTCTCGCGTGGCTGAGGTCGTACCCGCGCGCCTCCCTGCCCCGAGATGTCGTTGCCGGCCTCGTGCTCTCGGCGCTGCTGGTGCCACAGGGGATGGCCTACGCCGAGCTGGCCGGGCTGCCACCGGTGACCGGCCTCTACACGTCGATCCTGTGTCTGCTCGGCTACGCCGTGTTCGGGCCGTCCCGCGTACTCGTGCTCGGGACCCGACTCGTCTCTGGGCCCGATGATCGCAGCGATCATCATCCCGCTCCTGCTGGCTGGGGGTGACCCCGGGCGAGCCGTCGCTCTCGCCTCACTTCTCGCGGTGCTCGTGGGCGTCGTGATGATCATCGCCGGACTTGCCCGATTCGGATTCGTAGCGGACCTGCTCTCGAAGCCGACCCAGATCGGGTACATGAACGGGCTCGCGCTGACCATCATCGTGGGTCAGCTGCCCAAGTTGCTCGGCTTCTCCGTCGAGGGTGACGGGCTGGTGGCCGAGGCGCGAGGCTTCGTGGTGGGACTCGCCGAGGGCGAAGCGAATGTCACCGCCGCCCTCCTGGGGCTCGGCTCACTCGCCGGCATCCTGCTACTTAACCGGCTACTTCCCAAACTGCCGAGCGTGCTCCTCGTCGTGGTGCTGGCCGCCGTTGCGGTGCACGGGTTGGGTCTGCAGTTCCGGGGCGTCGACACCGTCGGTGTGTTGCCCCAAGGCTTTCCGCCGTTCACGGTTCCGGCGGTGATGTGGAGCGACGTGCCACCGCTCATCGCGGGGGCACTTGCCATCGCCGTGGTCGCCCTCGCCGACACGATGTCAACGGCGTCGGCGTTCGCCGCCCGCCGTGGTGAACACGTGCGCGGCAATCAGGAGATGGTCGGCATCGGTGCCGCCAACCTCGCCGCCGGCCTGTTCCAGGGCTTTCCGGTCAGCACCAGCGGTTCCCGTACGGCGGTGGCCGAGCAAGCCGGCTCACGGTCCCAGGTGACCGGTGTCGTCGGCGCCGCCGTCATCACCCTGGTTCTGGTGTTTGCGACCTCGTTGATGCAGTACGTTCCGCAGCCGCCGTTGGGTGCCATCGTCATCGCGCCGCGCTGTCGTTGTCCGACGTGGCGGGGACGCGTCGGCTCTGGCGGCAGCGCCCGGTGGAGTTCGCGCTTTCCTTGATCGCGCTGCTCGGCGTCGCCCTCCTTGGCGTCCTGAACGGCATCGTTCTCGCGGTCGGTCTGTCCATCCTCAACGTCTTCCGTCGGACGTGGTGGCCGCACCAAACCGAGCTCGGTCGCGTCGACGGCATCTCGGGCTTGCACGACACGAAGAGCTACCCGAACGCCGAGCAACTGCCTGGGCTGGTCGTCTACCGTTTCGACGCCCCGCTGATCTTCGCCAACGCGCGGACGTTCGGTGAAGCCGTCCGGGCGATCGCGAGACAGCGAGCAGATCTGCGCTGGATCCTCATCGCCGCCGAGCCCATCACCGACGTCGACACGACGGCGTCGGACATGCTTGAGGAGTTGGACGTCTGGCTCAACGAGCGCGGAGTGTCGCTGGTCTTCGCTGAGATGAAAGACCCCGTGCGCCGAAAGATCGAGCGCTACGGGCTCACCCGCACCATCGACCCGGCCCACTTCTTCCCGACGCTCGATGACGCCGTCGCTCAGTACGTGAAAGAAACCGGCACGACGTGGCGGGCGCCGGGAGCGGCTCCGTGACCATCACAGTCCAGATGACCTGCGGACGTAGTCAGCGAAGGCAGGGCCACTGTGACGTTCGCTGAGGGTCTGAAGCGCCGTACACGCCGACCGCTTCCCGCCTAGCTCGATGGTTTCTCATCGTGAGCTCACCCGCAGCGGTGATCGTGCACCGAATCCATGCCGGGTTGCTGCATACTCCAGTTCAGGAACTCCGACGGAGGACGCTCGTGACATTCTCGATTCTCGGCCGCGACAGGTCCAACGGTGATCTTGGCGTAGCCGTTCAGTCGAAGTTCCCGGGCGTCGGGAGCCTAGTCCCGTACGGTGAAGCCGAGGTCGGTGTGGTCGCCACGCAGGCATTCGGGAATCCTCGACACGGCTCTCTCGGGCTGACGCTCCTGCGGTGCGGCGCATCACCACAACAGGCCGTGGACGTGCTGCTTGGAGGCGACAGCAACATCCGCAAGAGGCAATTCGCGCTGCTCGATCGCAAAGGCGACCTCGCCGCCTACACGGGTGCCGATCTGGATGCGTGGGAAGGCTGGGCCGGAAGCACTGCGGGCCAGGACTGCGTCGCGCTCGGAAATGGGCTCGCAGGCAGTGAGGTGGTGGAGAGTATGACCCACGCCTTTCAGGAGTCGCCCGCATCGCTCGCTGAACGATTGATGGCCGCCCTCGAAGCCGGACAACGTGCGGGTGGCGACCTGCGAGGCCAGCAATCTGCTGCGTTGTTGGTGCTGCGGCGAAACGGCGGCTACGGGTTGCTGGACGACCGACACGTGGTGATCTCGATCTACGATCACCCGCAGCCGATCGCGGAGCTCCAGCGATGCTACGCACTGCACAGGCTCTCCTACTTTCCGAGCGACCCGGCGCAACTGACCCGGATCACGCCCGAACTGGCGCTCGAGTTGAAGACGCTCATGGCGGAACAGGGCTTCTATCATGACTACGTCGACGATCGGTGGGACTCGGCCGCGCAACGCCGGTTCGACCTTTTCCTCGGACGCGAGAACTATGACAACCGGATCGATAACGGTGGCCTTCTTGATCTGGAGGTGTTGGCCGACCTGCGGCTTCGCTACCACATTCGATCCGCCTCGTAGACGTGACCGAGGGAGCGTGGTGGTGGAAGCCGGTAACTACGCTTCCGGCTCATCCGGATCGGGTGATGTTCCCGAGCGCGGTCGGGTGGATGCTGGAACGACGAAACCGGTGAGAGAGCCGAGGCGACATGTGCAGGTGGATGGCTTACTCAGGAAGCCCGATTCTCGCTGACGACCTGCTGTTCCGGCCGAAACACTCGATCATCGACCAGAGCCTGCACGCGGAGCTCGGAGCCGGGGTCACCACCAACGGCGACGGATTCGGCATCGGGTGGTACGGCGACTCGAGCGGAACTTCGCCGACGGTGTTCAAGGGCACTCATCCCGCCTGGAACGATGAGAATCTGCGCGAGATCGCAACGCAGATCCGGACTCCGCTGCTGTTCGCACACGTGCGCGCCTCCAGCGGAACGCCGGTTCAGCGCAGCAACTGCCACCCATTTCGCTATGACCGGTGGCTGTGGATGCACAACGGTTCGCTCGCCGGGTTCGCGGAGGTCAAGCGCGATCTTCTCAGAACGGTTGATCCGTCGCTGTATCGGCTGATCCAGGGGACGACCGACACGGAGGCGTTGTTCTTCCTGGCCCTCACCTTCGGTCTGACCGACGACCCACCCGGCGCTGTCGCCCGAGCGGTCGGCTTCGTCGAGCAGGTCGGACGCCGGCACGGAATTGAACACCCTGTCCACATGACGATAGCGACCAGCGATGGCGAGTCGATCTGGATCTTCCGCTACTCCAGCGAGAAGGCAACCAGTTCGCTGTACTACTCGACCGACGTAGCCCAGGTGCGCAACCTCTATCCGGAGTTGGATGTGCTCGACCTGCTGGGTCCCGACACCCGCTTCATCGTCTCTGAACCGCTGCGAGACCTGCCCGGCGCTTGGAACGAGGTTCCCGAGGGCTCCTGGGCGCGCATCCGAGGGCGTGACCACGAGATGCAGCCATTCGAGCCGATCGCGTAGGCCTACCGTGAGGCCCGGTTCTCGTGCCGCCGGCCTGGGTAACACCTCCTGGCCCGAGCACAGCGGGATGAGGACGACGCCGAGAGCGGGTGGCGCCAGCCCGAGGGTCAGCTGGTCGAGGTTGATGGGGGGCGTCAGCACTGGTCGTGTCGACCAGCGCGGTCAGCGCCTCGCGGTTGGTCCGGTAGACCGTCGCCGCGTCTAGCAGCCCGAAGTGGTCGAGTCGGGCGAGGATCTCAGGTCGGGCCCGGCTGTAGCCGAGAGTGATCTGCTGCCCGCGCAGCCAGTCCCGCAGACTCTCGAGGTTCTCCGCACCGGTTACGTCGACGTCGGTGACCGCCTCGAGGTCCAAGATCAGCTGCGCGACCTGATCCGTTCCGGCCGCCCGTACGGCCCGCCGAACGCTGTCGCCCAACCCGGTGCTGTTGGCGAAGAAGACCGGGGCGGCGAAGCGCAGCACGATCATGCCCGGCGCGGTCAGGGGAGCGTCCGCAGCGACCGGGGTGAGCGAACCGTCCTCGATGCCGGTGCGACTCAGTACGCTCACCGGTGGCCACCGATCAACAGCACCAACGAGCCGGCGGTGATCGCCGCGGACCACCAGTTCGTCGTGGGGAGTCCGGTGACCAGCTGTTGCAGCTTCTCGGCGAACTCGGCCCCGGATTCGATGCTGACGCCGAGCATCTTGGCGACCTGGGAGATCTAGATGTCGAGGGCGAGCCCGCCGACGAAGCCGATGAGGATCGGCTTGGACAAGAAGTTGGCGAGAAAGCCGAGTTTGAAGACCGAGAAGAGGACGAAGAACACTCCGCACAAGATCGCTTGGGCGAAGGCCAGGGTCAGATAGTCGGCGCTGCCGGCGGCGGCCAGTCCACCCAGCGACGACGCGACCAGCGCCGCCGCCGCGGCGTCGGGCGAGGCAACCACCTGCCGGGTGGAGGCCAGCAGCGCGTAGACCACACCCGGCACGATCAACGCGTACAGTCCCGCGGTCGGGGGCAGCCCGGCGATCTGCGCGTAACCGATGTTGAGCGGGACGGCGATGGCCAGCAGCGTCACCCCGCCGACCAGCTCGGTGACGAGGTTGTGGCGGCTGAGCCCAGCGAGCGGACGCCAGCGGCGGCGCCCGGTCGCTCGGTTCGGGCACCGCCGTCGGAAGTCACCGGGCGGGAACGGTCGCGCGCCCGCCGGCCGGCGACCGTCACTCCTCGGCGAAGGCCTCGCGCAACTTGGCTTCCTGCTCGGCCGAGAGGTTGCTGGCGATCAGCTCGGCGTTGGTGCCGTCGAAGGCATCCTTCGACCCGGTCGACCACCGCGTCGGAGGTCAGCAGGAACAGCGCGGATGTGCCGGGAGTGACCCGCTGCTTGACGCCGTTGATGAACTTGTCGTCGATGCCGACGTCGGCCATCGAGCCGGTCAGCGCGCCCATCGCGGCGCCCACGGCCAGGCCGAGGAGCGGGACGAAGAAGATCAGGCCGAACAGCATGCCCCAGAAGGCACCGCCCAGCGCGCCGGCGCCGGCCAGGTTGTTGAGCTGGCGGGTCTTCGGCTTCTTCTTGCCCTGCTCCCAGGACACGACGGCCGCGTCCTGGATGTTGATCAGCTGCTGGGTCTGCAAGCGCCTGCAGCTTCGCGATCGCCTGATCTGCGTCGTTGACGCCGGGAAATGCCCATGCGGTCAGTGTTGCCATTCGCTACTCCCTCTTCGTGATGGGTGCTTCTGCTGCTCTGCTAGCCGGCGAGGATCTCGGCCTTCTGGGCCGCGAAGTCCTCCGGGGGTCGACCGATGCCTCGTCGACTGGCCCCGGCCTCACTGTGTCAACCGAAAGCGGAGGTGGGATCACCCCCGAGGGGTGAGCCGGTACGGATCAGGCGACTCTCGTGGGCGTGGTGGTGCTCCGACTTCTCGGCCTTGGCGAGGACCTTCCGGACCTCTGCGACCCAGCGTTCCTCGACCAGGGCGACGATGGCCGGAACTGCCGGGCGGCAGGGTTCGTCTCCACGTCGGTCTTGATCTGGTGCTTCTGCACCTGACCGACGACCCCGCCGGCTCCGGCCCCGATGCCGGCGCCCGACCACGGCCGAGGCGAGCAGTGCCGGGCGGGAAGATCAGCCCGACGACCGCGCCGCCGACTGCTCCGAGCGCCGCACCGACGCCGACGTTGTGGACGTTGTCCTTGACGTGGATCTTGCCGTCGTCGTCGCGGCTGACCAGAACCAGCGCCTCGACCGTGAGCACCTTGTCCTTGACCAGTCGCTTGATCGCATCCCAGTCCTGCTGGGCGCCCTGCCGGGTCGGCGTACGCCGCCACGTAGAGATCAACCGGTACGTCGTCCTTGGCCATGCTGCCTCCTTGCGAGAGTTCGGTTCGCCTCAGACGTTAGAGCCAATCGACGTACGGCGCCACGAGGGCGTACCCGACGAAGGCGCGCCACGTCGAGCAGGGTGTGGGCGACGACCAGCGGTCCGACCCGCCGCCAGCGCAGATAGATCAGCGCGAAGATGACGCCCATGATCAGGTTGCCGACGAAGCCGCCGAAGCCCTGGTAGAGGTGGTAGCTGCCGCGCACCAGCGCGCTGATCGCGATGATCAACGGCACGCGCCACCCCAACTGGGTGAGCCGGACGAAGAGGTAGCCGATCATGATGACCTCTTCGAGCACCGAGTTCTGGACGGCCGACGAGCACCAGCACCGGGATCGTCCACCAGTTGGCGGTGAGTCCGGAGGCCTGGACCTCGGTGTTGAGGTTGAGCGCCCGGGCGGCCAGGTACAGGCCGAGCCCCGGGATCCCGATCCCGAGCGCGATCAGGAAGCCGAACCCGACGTCGAAGCCCGGGCCGGCGCAGGTCGAACCCGAGGGTCCGGCCGGCCGGCGGGTCGCTGCGCTGCACGAGATAGATGACCAGCAGCACCGGCACCAGGGCGAAGGCGATCTGCACCAGCTGGTAGGTGAGGTCGAGCCAGGGTCGATCCGGGACCACGGACGGGTTCAGCGTCGAGGTCTGCTGGTTGAGGGCCTGCTCGCGGGTGAGCCGCTCGATGATCCGCAGCACCGAGTACACGCCCGACTGCCCCAGCGAGATCGCCAGCACGATCAGGACCTCGACGCCCAGCAGGGAGCGCTGTGCCGTCGCCGGGGTGCTGGTCACCGCACCATCTTGCCCGTCGGGCCCGTTCGCGCACCCTTCCGTCGCCACTTGCACCCTCACATGAGGGTGCAAGTGGCGACGAAAGGGTGCGCCTCGGCTGGGGGGTGGTCCACAACTGCCAGAAGAAGTGAGGGCACTCCGAGCCGGGCTCTAGGCTGGCAGCCATGCGCGTAGGAGTTTTCGGAGCCACGGGCCAGGTGGGCGGCGTGATGCGCACCCTGCTGGCCGAGCGCTCCTTCGACGTCAGCGACATCCGGTTCTTCGCCTCGGCGCGGTCGGCGGGCACGACCCTGCCCTGGGCCGGCGACCGACGTGGTGGTCGAGGACACCGACACGGCCGACTTCACCGGGCTCGATCTCGCCCTGTTCTCCAACGGCAAGACGGCCTCGAAGGCCACCGCCCCGCGCGTCGCCGCCGCCGGGGCCGTCGTGATCGACAACTCCTCGGCCTGGCGGATGGATCCCGACGTACCGCTGGTCGTCAGCGAGGTGAATCCCGACGACGCCCGGCATCCGGCCAAGGGCATCATCGCCAACCCGAACTGCACCACCATGGCGGCGATGCCGGTGCTGGCGCCGCTGCACCGCGCCGCGCGGCTGGTCCGCCTGCAGGTGGCCACCTACCAGGCCGTGTCGGGTTCCGGCGGCGCCGGCGTCGAGGAGCTCGACTCCCAGGCCCGCGCCGTGGTCGATCAGGCGGCCGAGCTGGCCTTCGCCGGTGACGCGGTGGCCTTCCCGGAACCGGCCGCTCTACGCCCGGCCGATCGCCTTCAACGTGCTGCCCCTGGCCGGTTCCATCGTCGACGACGGGTCCGGGGAGACCGACGAGGAGCAGAAGCTCCGCAACGAGACCCGCAAGATCCTGCACATCCCGGACCTGCTCGTCTCCGGCACCTGCGTGCGGGTGCCGGTCTTCACCGGGCACTCGCTGGCCATCCACGCGGAGTTCGCCGACGATCTCGACTCCCGCATCGGCCCGCGAGCTGCTGGCGGACGCACCCGGAGTCTCGTTGTCGGACGTACCCACGCCGCTGCAGGCCGCCGGTCGGGACGACAGCTTCGTCGGCCGGATCCGGGCCGACCAGGCCGCCCCGGCCGGCAAGGGGCTGATCTTGTTCGTCTCCGGGGACAACCTGCGCAAGGGGGCGGCGCTCAACGCGGTGCAGATCGCCGAACTGGTCGCGGATCAGTTGGTCAGCGGCCGGTCGCGGTGATCGAGTGAGTCGCCCTTCGACGGGCTCAGGAGCTGGCCTGCTGGCCATCCTCGGCGCCGGGGTGATGGGGGAGACGGTGCTGTCCGGCCTGTTGCGCGCCGGCTGGGACCCCGACCGGATCGTGGCCACCGACCGGCGTCCGGACCGGCAGGTCGAGCTCCGCGAGAAGTACGGCGTCACCATGCTCGAGAACGCCGAGGCGGCCGCCGCCGCCGACACCGTGATCTTGGTGGTCAAGCCCCAGGACATGAGCGAGTTGCTCGCCGAGATCGGTCCGGCGCTCAAGCCCGGCGCCCTGGTGGTGTCGCTCGCGGCCGGCGTCGCCACCACCTCCATCGAGGCCCAGCTGCCCGCCGGTGTCCCGGTGGTGCGGGTCATGCCGAACACGCCGGCCCAGGTGGACGAAGGCATGGCGGCCATCTCGCCCGGTGCCCACAGCGACCAAGATCATCTCGATCGGGTCACCGAGATCCTCTCCGCGACCGGTCGGGTGCTGGCTGTACCGGAGCGCTATCAGGACGCGGTGACCGCCATCTCCGGCACCGGGCCGGCGTACCTGTTCTTCGTCGTCGAGGCCATGATCGAGGCCGGAGTGCACCTCGGTCTGCCGCGGGACGTGGCCACCGAACTGGTGGTCCAGACCATGCTCGGCTCGGCGAAGCTGCTGCGGGAGACCGGTGAGCACCCCACGGTGCTCCGCGAGCGGGTCACCTCACCGGGCGGCACCACCGCCGCCGCCATCCGCAAACTCGAGGAGCACAAGGTCCGGGCGGCCTTCATGATCGCGATGGAGGCGGCCCGGAACCGCAGTCGTGATCTTGCCGCGGTGGCCGCCGGAGGGCCAGGACATCCGTGAAGGGACGGCTGGTCCACTCCGAGGAGCTGACCAGGTACGACTTCGGGCTCGGATCATCCGATGGGTCCCGGCCGGGTGCGCAACACCATCTCGCTCGCCCGCCACCTCGGCGTCCTGGACCGGCTCGACGTGGTGGAGCCTTCGGCCATCGATCTGTGCCTTGCTGCAGACGGTGCACACCCCGGACTACATCGCGGCCGTCCAGGCCGGACTGCCCGACCCGGCGTACGGGCTCGGCACGACCGACAACCCGATCTTTCCCGCTATGCACGAGATCACCGCGACCGTGGTGATGGCCACCGTCGACGCGGCCCGCAGCGTCTGGGAGGCCGAGGCGCTGCGGGCCAGCAACATCAGCGGCGGGCTCCACCACGCTATGCCGAGCGCGACCAGCGGCTTCTGCGTCTACAACGACATCGCGGTGGCCATCCGCTGGTTGCTGGACCACGGCTGCGAGCGGGTCGGCTACGTCGACGTCGACGTGCACCACGGCGACGGGGTGCAGACGATCTTCTACGACGACCCGCGCGTGATGACGGTCAGCCTGCACGAGACCCCGACGATGCTGTTCCCCGGCACCGGATTCCCGCACGAGACCGGTGGTCCGGGCGCGGAGGGCACCGCGGTCAACATCGCCCTGCCGCCCGGGACCGGCGACGCCGGCTGGCTGCGAGCCTTCGACGCGGTGGTGCCGGAGGTGCTCCGCGAGTTCCGGCCCTCGGTGCTGGTGACCCAGCACGGCTGCGACTCACACCGCCACGATCCGCTCGCCGACCTCGAGCTGAGCGTCGACGGGCAGCGGGCCTCCTACCTGGCGCTGGCCGAACTGGCCGACGAGCTGTGCGAGGGGCGCTGGGTGTCGACCGGCGGCGGCGGCTACGCGGTTCTGCACGTGGTGCCCCGGGCCTGGACGCATCTGCTGGGCATCGTCAGCGGCGAACCGGTTCCGCCGGAGACTCCGGTGCCGGCCGCCTGGCTGTACGAGGTGTCGGGTAGCCCGCCGTTGTCCATGACCGACGGTGCCGACGTGAGCTTCGCCCGGTTCGCCGACGGCTATTCACCGAGCTGACCGCGTGGATCAGGCGATCATCGCGACGCAGCGCGCGGTCTTCCCCGAGCTCGGGCTGCACCCCGAGGTCTGACCCGCGACGCATCGCGGCGTTCGGCGTGCCGGATTGTCGGTCGGTCGTGTTCGGCCGCGGTCAAGGACCAGCGGCCGTGTCGGCGAAGAAATCTTCGCCTCCGATCTATCCCACAAGCCTCTGTTGCCACTACTCTCACACCAGTACGCGCCATGACGCTGGAGGGGAAGCCAGCGCTGACCCCGTACGGAACGGAAGCACCGAACATGAGCGAGGACTCTTCGCGGGGAGCCGTCAGTGGCCTGGGCGGCGTCAAGTTCCTCACCGTGGCCGAGGTCGCGGCGCTGATGCGCGTGTCTCAAGATGTCGGTCTATCGGATGATCCACGCCGGCGAGCTCGAGGCTGTCCGCTTCGGCCGCAACTTCCGGGTCACCGAGGCGGCCGTCGACGCCTATCTGCGCGACGCCTTCTACGAAACCGGCTAGCGAGCCGTTCGTGCCCGTGGGCCAAGAGCGTGTAGCCGTCCGCAGGGTGGACCCTGCCTTGCGCTTCACGATCATGCGACCGGGTCGCTGAAGACCACCGAGAACGAGCGCGCGCTCGGCCACAGGGCGTGCTGGGGCAGTACGTCGATGCCGCAGGCTCGCGAACCCAGGCCGTGGACGGCATCGTCGAGGAACAGGTAGGACGCCGTCGGCTCGCCCAGCTCGTACGGATGTCGGGCGCGATCCAGCTTCCTGTGGGGTGTGCCGCGTGAAGGTGAAGCCGGGACGATGACCGCTCGTACCGGGTCGGGTGACCAGGCGCAGCCGTGGTCCCGTCGGCGTCGGAGAGCACCAGCCAGCGCAGGCCCGGGCGGTGCCCGGTTTCCTGGGGCCGCGAGTAGCGCACGTTCAGCTCGTCGATGCCGGCCGAGAACTGCCCGACGAGCGCCGCGGTCGAGGAATCGGGATACGACTCCAGCGGCCCGGTGCCGAACCAGCGGGCTCGGTCGAGGGCCACCGGCAGATCGAAGCGGACGCCGACGCGCGGCCAGGTGCAGTCCCAGTCCGAGGGACGGCGTGATCGCCACGGACAGGTCGAGCGCCTCGTCGAAGAGTCGCCACGCGTAGTCGACGTCCACGAACAGGCCGCTGCTCGCCGCTCCTGATCGGGTGCGAACCGTGAGCGCGTCCTGGCCGGCGCTGACGGAGATGATCCGGGTCACCAGGCGGTCCAGGCCTCGCTCCCGCCAGCGTTGCTCCGAGGACGGGCCAGCGCGCTCCTTCGCCGCCGGTGTCCTCGGGTGAGCCGAGCTCGAACGAGCCACGCATCGTGGACCGGTCGTTGTCGGTCGGCCCGCGCCAGAGCTCGAACCGCGGACCGGAGAGCTCGAAGCCCGAACAACGTCTGGAGCCCGCCGGTGCGTCCGTCGAAGCTGGCCGGGCCGACGCGGACGGACCCACCGTGCACCGGCCGACCGGCTGGGTTGCCCCGCGGAGGCCGTGGCGACGGTCGCCGATCGAAGTGAGGTCGAACTGTCTGCGCGCCACCACGTGCCCGCGGCGGCCCAGGGCTGATCGTCCTCGAGCGCGACGCGATCGTCAGCCAGCTCTCGCGCTGGACGTCGGTGTCGAACAGCTCGGCGGGCAGCGGAACGTCGACCCTGGCGCCGGCCTCCGTGATCGGCACGTCGAGCTCGACCTCCATGGCGGGCTCGCCGTCGATCTCCAGCCGGCCGACGAACCGGAGGCCCTCCGTCGACCGCGTGTGGTAACGATTCGTACGACGAGAGTCGGATCCCTTCAGGTCGAACACGATCGGTGCGTTGATCGCGGCGAACTCGGCCAGTCCGGGGGTCGGGGTGTCGTCCGGCAGGACCATGCCGTCCATCACGAAGTTGCCGTCGTGGATCACCTCGCCGAAGTCGCCGCCGTAGGCGAAGAACTCGACGCCGTCCGCGGTCCGGCTCGACAGACCATGATCACGCCACTCCCAGACGAATCCGCCGTGCAGCCGTCGGAAGCGCGTGGCCAGGGCGTCGTAGTCCGCGAGTGCGCCCGGGCCCGTTCCCCATGGCGTGCGCGTACTCGCACATGAGGAACGGCATGCTGCGGATCCGCTCCGCCTCGGCCGGTCCGCAGGCGTAGATGCTTCCGGTCTCGCCGCCGATCGCGGCGGTTTCCATCAGGTTGGGGTACATCCGTGAGTACACGTCGGTGTAGGCGCCCGGTGTGATCACCTTCGTAGTGCACGGGTCGTTCGGGGTCGCGGGCGTGCACCCACTGTGACATCGCCGCCAGATTGGTTCCCGTGCCGGCCTCGTTCCCCAGCGACCAGATGATCACGCAGGGGTGGTTCTTGTCGCGCTCCACCGTGCGTTCGATCCGGTCCAGGTAGCAGTCCCGCCATTCGTGAGTCATCGCTCGGATTGTCCTTCCAGTCCTGGAAGACGAAGCCGTGCGTCTCCAGGTCGCATTCGTCGATGACCCAGAAGCCCAGCTCGTCGGCCAGGTCCAGCACCCGCGGATGCGGCGGGTAGTGGCTGAAGCGGACGGCGTTGACGCCGAACTGCTTCATCATGATCAAATCGGCGCGCGCGTGATCTTCGTCGAAGACCCGGCCACGCAACGGATGGGTCTCGTGGCGGTTCATGCCCCGGAAGATCACCTGGCGGCCGTTCACGGTCAGCACATCGCCGATGATCAGCACCGTGCGGAAACCGAGCCGGAGCCTGACCCGCTCACCGGCGGCCTGACGTCGGCGTCGTAGAGCCGCGGCTGCTCCGCGCTCCACGGCTCCACCGGTCCGACGTCGATCGCCCGGACGTCGCTCGGCCGCTCGAAGGTCGCGCGGACGCCCAGCTCGGGAACCTCGATCGTGATCGGGTACGCCTCCGGCGTTGCCACCAGCTCAGGCGTGATCACCCCGGAGCCGTCGGCGTACGAGGCGCGCAGCCAGAGGTCCTCCACCCCGCCGGCCGGCCGCCCGACCAGGGTCACGTCCCGGAAGATGCCCGGCAGCCACCACTGATCTTGGTCCTCCAGGTAGCTCATCGACGACCACTGGTGGACCCGGACCGTGATCTGGTTCCGCCCCGGACGCAGGAGGCTGCTGACGTCGAATTCCTGCACCAGTCGGCTGCCCTTGCCCGACGCCGACCTCGGAGCCGTTCAGCCAGACCTGGTAGACCGACTCGACGCCGTCGAAGCGCAGCAGCGTCTGCGGAACGTCCCACTCGGGCAGATCGAACTCACGGCGGTACTCACCGGTGGGGTTCTCGTCCGGCACGTGGGGCGGATCGACCGGGAACGGGTACGCGACGTTGGTGTAGATGGGCGAGCCGTACTTCCCGTCGCCGACGAGCACCCAGTGCGCCGGAACGTCGATGGTGTCCCAGGCCGCATCGTCGAAGTCGGGGTCGACGACGGCGTCGTCGACGTCATGGTGGCTGCCCACCAGCCGGAACCGCCAGGTCCCGTTCAGACTGAGCGTCGGGGCGTCGGAGTGCAGCCACGCTCGAGCCGGTGAGCGTCGCCCGGTTCCGGGGGAGAGGTCTTCGACGTACGTCGTCACGGGTGTGAGGCTAACGGGGCCGCTTACGATCCCAGCCGCCGAGTCGTCACATCTGCGGCGACACGCCGCCCAAAGCCCCGTTGTTGTGACGGGTCGCGGGATTGGGGGGTTGACACCCGGGCCGCTGGTCAGGTTGACTACGCAGTCAGTACCACCTGACTACGTAGTCAAGGAGCGCGCCCGTGGCAACCACCGAGGGGTCGACCACCTCCTCCCGCGCGGTGATGGTGGACGTGGCTCGTCGGGCGGGGGTGTCCCAGAAGACGGTGTCCCGGGTGGTCAACAACGCGCCGTACGTGCGCCAGGACGTACGGGACAAGGTGAACCAGGCGATCGCGGAACTGGGCTACCGACCCAACGCCGCGGCCCAGGCCCTGGCTCGGGAACGCAGCCACAGCGTCGGCGTGCTGACCCTCGGGACGCCCTTGTTCGGCCCGTCGCGGCGGGTGTTCACCCTCGAGCAGGCGGCCCGCCGTCACGGGTACACGCTGGCGCTGGTGTCGATCCCCGACCTGTCGGCCGCCAGCGTGGCCGAGGGCATCGGGAGCCTGCTGGCGCGCGGCGTCGAGGGTGTCGTCGTCGAGGTGCCGACCCACCTGGTCGAGCTCGACGCCGTGCAACTGGCCGGGTTGCCGGTGGTCACCAGCGCCGGACGGATCGCCGGCGTGCCGCGGCAGTCGGTGATCGACATCAACCACGGCGAGATCTGCGGGGTGCTCACGAAGCACCTGATCGATCTCGGCCACGACACCGTCTGGCACATCGCCGGTCCGCGCGACTGGGACGCGGCCCAGAAGCGGCTCGCGGGGTGGCGAATCGGCTCTGCAGGCGGCGGGGCGCGAGATCCCGCCGGTGCTGTACGGCGACTGGTCGGCCCGCTCCGGCTACGAGCTGGGTCGCCAGCTCGCCGCTCGCGCGGACGTCACCGCCATCTTCGCGGCCAACGACCACATGGCCATGGGCGTCCTTCGGGCCTTGGCCGAGGCCGGCAAAGGTGTGCCCGATCAGGTCTCCGTCGTCGGGTTCGACGACGTCCCCGAGGCGGAGTTCCAGGTGGTTCCGCTGACCACGGTGGCCGTCGACGCCGACACGGCGGCCGAGCGGATCCTCTCCGAACTCGTCCGCATGATCGAGGGTGGCGAGCCGGCCGGCGACGACGTGGACCTTCCGGCCGCCCTCATGATCCGACGGTCGGCCGGCCCGCCGCCCGACACCGGAGGCTGACCGCCGCACCTTAGGCAGACCCGAGACGTTCGTACGTATGGCCGCTCGATCCCGAGTGACCTGACACAGGAGTAATTGACCCGGAAGGACAGCGATGTCTTCAGCTTTCACCCGACGCAAGTTTCTCGTCTCCTCCGCAGCCGCTGCGACCAGCGCCTGGGTGCTCGCCGCGTGCGGTGGGGGTGGCGGGACGCCAGCCCCAGGGGCCGCCTCGGCGCAGCAGGTTCCGCAGGCCGACATCGACAAGGCTCTCGACACGCCGACGACCCTGACGTTTTGGACCTGGGTGCCCGACATCACCAACCAGGTGAAGTTGTTCACCACGAAGTACCCCAAGATCCAGGTCAAGACAGTGAACGTCGGCCAGGGCGCCCCGCACTACCAGAAGCTGCGTACGGCCATCCAGTCCGGGCAGGGTGCACCCGACGTGGCCCAGATGGAGTTCCAGTACATCCCGTCGTTCACCCTCGGCGAGCAGGGCGCGCTGATGGACCTGACGCCCTACGCTCCGGCCGACATCCAGAGCTTCTACCCCGAGTGGGTGTGGGGCCAGGTCAAGGTCAACAACGGGTTGTGGGGGGTCCCGCAGGACACCGGGCCGATGGGTCTGCTCTACCGCGACGACCTGTTCTCCGCTGCCGGGATCAAGGCTCCGGCCACCTACGACGACTTCGCCGCCGCGGCCGAGACGTACCACAGCAAGAACCCGAAGAGCTTCCTGGTGAACGTCGCGCCGAACCAACCCGGGCAGCTGGTGGCCTACCTCTGGCAGGCCGGGGTGCGGCCGTTCAGCTTCGACGGCCAGCAGACCGTCAAGGTCGACCTGGCCAACGATCAGGCGAAGAAGGTCGTGCAGTTCTGGGGAGACCTGGTCACGAAAGGCCTGGCCTCCAACGACGCCGACTTCAACGACTCCTGGTACCAGGGTCTGGCCAGCGGCAAGTACGCATCGCTGCCCATCGCGGCCTGGGGACCGGTGTTCCTGCAGGGCACGGCCGGCAAGACCTCGGGCAAGTGGCGGGCGGCCGACCTGCCGCAGTGGGAAGCCGGAAAGGTCGTGTCCAGCAACTGGGGCGGCTCGACCGACGCGGTGCTGAAGTCGAGCAAGAACGCCATCGCCGCCTCCCAGCTCGCCCTGTGGATCAACACCAACAAGGAATCGACGCTCAAGTTCGCCAACGAGCAGTTCCTGTTCCCGGCGATGAACGACGTGCTGACCGACCCGAGCTTCACCGGACAGGAGTCGAAGTTCTACGGCGGTCAGAAGGTCAACGAGAAGTTCGCCCAGATCTCGGAGACGGTCAGCACCGACTTCGGCTGGCTGCCCTTCATGGACTACGTGTACACGAACTTCAACGAGACCCTCGGTAAGGCGTTCGCCGACAAGACCGACGCGGTCGCGGGTCTGCAGGCCTGGCAGGACGCCTGCGTCAAGTACGCCAAGGACCAGGGCTTCACGGTCGGCTGACCTCCGGGCGCGCAGCCGTCCCGAGCCGGTCGGACGGCTGCGCGCCAATCCCTGAGAAGGGAGACCCATGACCACCGTGTCGACCGCGCCCGCGGCAACCACCACCGGCTGTCTCGCGGAAGCGCTCGCGACTCACCGCCTCACGGCGGCGGCAGATCGGCGCCGCCTACGTGCTGGTGCTGCCGTTCCTCGTCCTGTTCCTGACCATGATCGTCGTGCCGCTCGTCTACGCCGGTTATCTGTCGCTGTTCAAGAAGAGGCTGATCGGCGGCACCTCCTTCGTCGGTGCGGAGAACTACCTCAGGGCGCTGACCGACCCCAGTTTTCTCGAAGGCGTTGCCCGGATGGGGCTGTTCCTGCTCGTCCAGGTCCCGATCATGCTGGTGCTCTCGCTGTTCACCGCGCTGGCCCTGGACAGCGGCATGATGCGGCTGGCCAAGTTCGTCCGGCTGAGCATCTTCGTGCCGTACGCCGTGCCGAGTGTCATCGCCACTCTGATGTGGGGCTACATCTACGGCCCCGACTTCGGGCCGCTCGCCCAGATCGGCGAGGCCATCGGGCTCGGCGCCCCGCCGTTCTTCACCGAGACCGGGATCTTCTTCTCGATCATCAACATCGTGAACTGGGAGTTCATCGGCTACAACATGATCATCATGTACGCCGCGCTCCGCTCGATTCCCACCGACCTGTACGAGGCGGCCCGGGTCGACGGCGCCTCCGAGACCCGGATCGCTCTGTCGATCAAGATCCCGTCCATCCGCCCGGCGATCATGCTCACCGTCATCTTCTCGGTGATCGGCACCTTCCAGCTCTTCAACGAGCCGGCGCTGATGCGGACCCTCGCCCCGACCGTGATCGGCACGGACTGGACGCCGAACCTGTACGCCTACAACATCGCCTTCGTCAACCAGGACGCCAACTACGCGGCCGCCCTGGCCTTCCTGCTCGGCATCGTGATCATGATCATCTCCTACGTCGTCCAGCTCAGCACCCAACGGAAGGAGCGCCGCTCATGAGTGTCGTCGACACGGCCTCGGACGTCACCAAGTCCGCGAGGGCCCTCGACCGCCCGCCGGCCAAGCGTCGGACCAGCTGGCTGCTCACCGTGGTCATGGTCGCCATCGCCTGCTACTTCCTGTTCCCGCTGTGGTGGCTGGTCGTCGCCTCGACCAAGTCCAACGCCGACCTGTTCAGCTCCTTCGGTCTGTGGTTCGCGGACTTCAACCTGATCGAGAACATCCGGACGGTGTTCACCTTCCAGGACTCGGTCTACGTCCGCTGGTTCTTCAACTCGATCTTGTACGCCGTCGTCAGCGGGGTCGGCGCCGCCTTTCTGGCCACCGCCGCGGGCTACGCCTTCGCCAAGTACGAGTTCCCGGGCGGCAAGGCGCTGTTCTCGATCATCCTCGGCGCGATCATGGTCCCGACCACGGCGCTGGCCATCCCGACCTACCTGCTGTTCGCCCGGGCCGAGCTCACCGACACGTACTGGGCGATCATCCTGCCGTCGCTGGTCAGTCCGTTCGGGGTGTTCCTGATGCGGGTGTACGCCGCCGACGCGGTCGACACCACGCTGATCGAGGCGGCGCGGGTGGACGGCGTCGGGGAGTTGCGCATCTTCTTCACCGTCGCGCTCCGACTGCTCATGCCCGGAACGGTGACGGTCCTGCTGTTCGCCCTGGTGTCGACCTGGAACAACTACTTCCTGCCCCTGATGATGCTGAACTCCTCCGAGCTGTTCCCGTTGCCGGTGGGGCTGGCGCAGTGGCAGTCCACGGCGGCCGGCGGGTCCGGCGCCCAGGCCCTGTTCTCCACGGTGATCACCGGATCGTTGATCTCGATCATCCCGCTGGTCGTCGCGTTCTTCTTCCTGCAGCGCTACTGGCAGTCCGGCCTGGCGACCGGCGGCGTCAAGGCCTGACTTCAGCTTCCGAAAGGAGTGCCTTCATGGCCTCAACCCGCGACCGGGTCCTCTTCGGCGCCGCGTACTACCACGAGTACCAGCCGTCTCCCCGGCTCGAGACCGACCTGGACCTGATGGTCGAGGCCGGCTTCTCGGTGATCCGGGTCGGGGAGTCGGTGTGGACCACCTGGGAGCCGGAGGACGGCCGGTTCGATCTCGACTGGCTCGCGCCGGTCCTCGACGGCGCGCACGAGCGCGGCATCACGGTCGTCCTCGGCACCCCGACGTACGCGGCCCCGCCGTGGCTCGCCCGCCGCTACCCCGAGATCGCCGGCGAGATCGCCACCGGCCAGCGGATGCCCTGGGGCGGTCGCCAGGAGATCGACTACACCCACCCGGCGTTCCGGTTCCACGCCGAGCGGGTGATCCGCAAGATCGTGGGCCGGTACGCCGACCATCCCGGCGGTCATCGGCTTCCAGGTCGACAACGAGCCCGGGCATGCTGCTGTTCCACAACCACGGCGTCTTCCAGCGGTTCGTCGACGAACTGCGCCAGACGTACGGGACCGTCGAGACGCTCAACGAGGCGTGGGGGCTGGTCTACTGGTCGCACAAGCTCACGCACCTGGGCCGATCTGTGGACTCCCGGACGGCAACTGGCAGCCGCAGTACGACCTGGCCTGGCGCACCTTCCAGGCCAAGCTGACCACCGAGTTCATCGCCTGGCAGGCCGGCATCGTCCGCGAGTACGCCCGCGACGACCAGTTCGTCACCACCTGCATCGCCTACGAGCGACCGACCGTCGACGACGCCAACCTCACCCGTGCCCTCGACGTGACCGCCGGCAACCCCTACTACGCGATGCAGGACGCGCTCGACCGTGCCCACGCACCGCCGCACACGCCGCAGGGCTGGACCACGCTCGGGAGCCTGGAGCCTGTTCCTGAGCGCGCGATCGGATGTACGCCTCCAAGCAGGCGCCGTTCCTGATCACCGAGACCAACGCCGGCGCCATCGGCGGCTCGGCGACCAACTTCCCGGCGTTCGACGGCCAGTGGCGGCAGGCCGCGTGGGCCTTCGTCGCCCGCGGCGCGGAGATGATCGAGTACTGGCACTGGCACACCAACCACTTCGGCACCGAGACGTACTGGGTCGGGATCCTGCCGCACGACCAGCAGCCCGGCCGGGTCTACGCCGAGCTCAGCCGGCTCGGCGCCGACTTCGCAGCGGGCCGGCTCTCGCGTGGTCGGCCTCCAGCCCGACGCGTCAGGTCGGGCTGCTCTACTCGGCGCGTTCCAAGTGGGGACTGGCCTTCCAGGCCGCCTTCCCCCAGCCCGGGAAGCGCCTTCGTCTCCGCGCTCACCGACGTCGACCAGCGGTCGTACCACCGCATCTTCGAGGCCTTCTATCGCGGGCACCTTCGAGGCCGGCGTGCCGGCTCGGATCATGCACGACAACCAGATCATCGGTCCCGACGGCGACGCTTCGACCCCGCCGAGGTCGCCGCCGACCTGCCGGTGCTGATCGTGCCGGGCCTGCTGGTCGCCGACGATGCGCTGCTGACCTGGCTCCGGGACTACGCCGCCGCCGGCGGTCATCTGGTGATCGGTCCGCGCACCGCGTACGGCGACGACGAAGGGCCGGGCCCGCATCGAGGTCAAGCCGGCCCATCTCGCCGATGCCGCCGGCGTCCGCTACCAGGAGTTCTCCAACCTCGGCGATCCGGTGACGGTGACCGCCGAGAGCGACGGCTTCGACCTGTCCGACGCGGCCGCGGCCACCGACTGGGTCGACGGGCTGATCAGCGACGGCGCCAAGGTGATCCTGGGCTACGACCACCCGCACTTCGGCCAGTTCCCGGCGGTCGTGACCACCGACCACGGCCGCGGGCGGATCACCACCGTGGGCACCCTGCCCAACGC
>CAWBKR010000019.1:0-283102 GCA_963789345.1 uncultured Actinomycetota bacterium
CGACTACGCGTCAGCCGCCATCGACCTGTTCTGATGCGCTCTGAACTTGCGCGTCGGCGCCGATGTGGCGACCGGTCTGTCCTTTTCTACGGTTGCGGTCAACACACCAACCACATGGGAGGAACCATGACCACCACATCCGCCACCACCTCGCGCAACACCGCGCCGATTGCCAAGATCACGGACACCCCCGAGGATCAGGCGCTCAAAGCCAAGCACGCGGCCATGTGGGCCAGCGGAAGCTACCGGACGGTCGTCGACGAGGTCGTCGCACCGCTCGGCGGCATCCTCGTCGAGACCGTCGATGTGCAGCCCGGACATCGAGTCCTCGACGTAGCCGCCGGCACCGGGACGTCGGCTCTGCCGGCCGTACGCCGCGGGGCTGAGGTCATCGCCACGGACCTCACGCCCGAGCTGCTCGACGTCGGCCGGGCCGCGGCCGAGGCCGAGGGTCTCGAGCTGACCTGGCAGACGGCCGACGCCGAGGCGTTGCCATACGAGGACGCCGAGTTCGACGTGGTCCTCTCCGCGATCGGCGTGATGTTCGCTCCGCACCACCAGCAGGCCGCCGACGAGCTCGTCCGGGTCAGCCGGCCGGGCGGCACCATCGCCGTGCTCAGCTGGACGCCGGAGGGCTTCATCGGGCAGCTGTTCGCCACCATGAAGCCGTACGCGCCGCCGCCTCCTCCGGGAGCATCACCCGCGCCGCTGTGGGGTCGGGCCGATCACGTCCGCGGCCTGTTCGGCGATCGGGTGACCGATCTGGTGGCCCATCAGCAGACGCTGCGGGTCGACCGCTTCACCGACGGGATCGAGTTCCGCGAATTCATGAAGACCAACTACGGCCCGACCATTGCGGTGTACCGCTTCATCGCCGACGACCCCGCCAAGGTCGACGCGTTGGACGCCGACCTGGCCGCGCTCGGAGACCGGTTCATCGACGACGGCGTCATGGGTTGGGAGTACCTGCTCGTCACTGCTCGTCGGGTCTGACGCCCAGGGAGTCCGGCCCTCAGCACGAGGGCCAGGCTCCGATCCACTGCATCTCGAATCATCTATCGAAAGAGACACAGTCATGCACACCCTGCACTTCACCGATCACCACCCCGACTCCTACGAGCTCAGCCGGCACGCCGCCGAGCGCTACGCCGTCTTGACCGCGATCAAGGACAAGCGATCGAAGGAGCACCGCCTCCGCCGTACGACCGTTCAGTCAAGGCGATGCCTCGACTGCTGGCGATCGACGGCTGGTTCCGGAAACGCAGACTGTCATGACCGTCTCGAGCGGCCACGCAATCGACCGTCGGAGCGGCGGCGTGCTGGCCAGTCTGCTGCTCGGCACGTTCGTGACCGGCTCGGCGGAGATGTTGACGGCGGGCCTGCTGTCGCTGATCTCTTTGGATTTTGGAGTGTCCTTCGCGGCCGCCGGCTCGCTGTTCAGCGCGTACGCGCTCGGCCTCGCGATCGGTGGCCCGCTGCTGACCGCAGCGACGATCCGGCTGAACCGTCGGCCCGTACTAGTCGGGGCGATGGCCCTGTTCGCGATCATGGTTATCGCCCCCGCGGTCCTGCCGCACTTCGGGTCGTTCGTCGTCACCCGGCTGGTGGCCGGAGCACTGCAGGGGCTGTTTCTGGCCGCGGCCTTCACGACGGCCACTGCCGAAACACTCCCGCCGGAGCGCGTCGGCCGGGCCATGGCGGTCGTCATCGCCGGATTCTCGATTTCGACCCTCCTCGGGCTGCCGCTGGGTGTTCTCGTCGGATCGGTTCTGGGGTGGCGTGGGGCGCTCCTGATGGTCGGTGGGTTCGCGCTCGCCGCCACCGGCCTGCTGGCCGCGGTGCTCCCGGGCGTTCCGGGCAGCCGGCTTGCGGGCACGATCGGGCTGCGGCACGCCCTCGCTCCGCGCGTGCTGGCCATGCTCGCCCTGAGCCTGACCCTGTTCGCGGCGCCCGGTGCCGTGATGGGCTACCTGATGCCGTTGCTCGAGCACGTCACGGGACTGTCCGGGCCGCTGGCGAGCGCAATCCTGGTGGCGTACGGCGTGGCCAATGTCGGAGGCTCGTTCCTGGGCGGCCGACTCGCGGACGCGAACGCCGCCGGTGCCCTCGTCTTCGTCACGCTCGGTCTCGTCACGTCTTCGACCGTGTTGTACCTGGCGATTGCCCAACCGCTGGTTGCAGTGGCGGCGATCCTCGCCTGGGCACTGTTCGCGTCCAGCGCACCGGCGCCGGTGCAGTACCGGTCGGTGAGCCTCGCCGGCCCGGCCGGGGGCCTCGTCGCATCCCTCCCCGCCTCCGCGGCCAGCGCGGGCATCGCCCTCGGCTCGACGGCGAGCGGAATTGCCTACACCGCAGCCGGACCAACGGCTGTGATCATCACCGGAATGATCATCGCGATGGGCGCTCTCGCCCTCGCCGTCGCCACTCGACGGTTGCGCCCGCCCGCCACTGAACCCGCCGATGGCTCCGCCCGGGTAACGGCCGACGCCGTGGTCTGTGCTGGTTGACGAAGATCGGTGTCGGATGAACCCCTGCAAGCGGACGCGCGATACCGGCGAAAGCTCCACCGTGATCGCGTCCCCGGGGTCGGACCGCTCCGCCCGGACACGATGCTCATCACACCGGCAAGGCTTCTCGACTGGCGATGTTCGGCTCCGTACGGACTGAAGTCACCGACGAGATTCGGTTTGAGTGTGATCAAGATCATCCGGTTTGTTGGTCTTGGTTCCTCCTCGTTGTCGGGCCTCGGTAGGACTCGCGGTCGGTGGTCACCCACGGAACGTCTTGCTATTCGCACGAACTCAAGCGCCGGGTGTTTGAGCTCTTAGTGAAGTGGCCCGCTGACCGAGCGGCTGGCTGAGGCGGGCGCCTTCGCCGGGCTCCACAGGGACCGGATGAATTGCGGACGTTGGTCGCCACGATCGCTGCTCACGCCTGGACCCGCGGATGCGTGACCACCGCTAGCGGCTACGACTGGCTGGCGCACCTCCCACTGGAGATCCGGGCTGGTCCTGCTCGACGGCACCCGAGCCCTGACTCGTTCACGCCTCACCCGGCAGCGATGACGGTCCACTGCGTGACCGCGATAGGCCAGCATGCATTACTCGGAGCGACGCGGCCCGCAGCGGAGTGGGCCGCCATGAACAAGAGACGTTCAGCAGCGCCGACGACGCAGGCGGGTTCCTCGCTGCGCTTCAGGTGGCGAGGGTGCTAGCCGAGCCCGGACGGACTCGTTGAGGGCGAATACTGGGTTGCGACGCCACCCGACCCTTTAGCAGCGAAGCCTGCCTGCAGGGCAGCGCCTCGGCGCCGGTCCAGGTGGCGACGACGTCGGGCGATTCGGTGCTGGTTCGGTGCTGGTTCGGTGCTGGTTCATGGTCCGGGCCGCGACCGCTGACTTGACTTTGAGAATCGACCGCTCACGACGACGTCTCGGAGGGGTTCGCCGCTTCGAGGTTGGCGAGCCGGCGGTCGATGTCGCCGAGCCGATCGTTGATGTGCCGCAGCGTCTGCCGAAGCTCTCCAGTCGGAGAGTTCGGACCGCTGGAGCACTCGGGGCAGACATTCCGCGGCAGGCTCCGCAGGGTCTTGGTGATCGACGAGTGCCAGCTGGCGTTCGACGACGACCCCGAGATGGTCGCCCTGGTCACCGACCTCGGCAAACGCGGCCCGGCCGCCGGCATCATCGTGCTCCTCGCCACCCAGCGCGTCGACGCCAAGTCCCTGCCGACCGCCATCTCCTCGAACGCGGTGCTCCGGTTGTGTTTCAAGGTCGCCGGGCAGGTCGAGAACGACATGGTGCTCGGCACCTCGATGTACAAGGCCGGCGTCCGCGCCACCACCTTCGCCCGCACCGACCGCGGCGTCGGCTACCTCGCCGGCGAAGGCGACGAACCCGTCATCGTCCGCGCCGCCTACCTCGACGCACCCGCCGCCGAGACCGTCACCGCCCGCGCCCGCGCCGCCCGGCTCGCCGCCGGCCTGCTCACCGGCCACGCCGCCGGCCTCGACCCCGACCCCGACGACAGCACCGCCAGCATCCTCGACCACCTCGCCACGGTCTGGCCGCCCGGCGAGGACAAGGTCTGGTGGGACGACCTCGCCGAACGGCTCGCCGCCACCTATCCCCGGCCTCTACGGCGCCTGGACCGGGGAGCAGGTCACCGCCGCCGTCCGGCCCCACGGCCTGAAGTCGATCCAGATCAAACGCACCGTCGACGGCAGCGCCCTCAACCGCCGCGGCCTCGCCCGCACCGCCCTCACACCGCCCTCGACGACCGCACCGACGGCGACTACGCCTGGCCCGCCTACATCCCGCCGCCGCGCGACGACACCACACCGCTCGCCTGACCCGCCGACCGCTGACCCGGGCTACCAGTAGCGGCCCCGCTACCGCCCGACTACCAGCCCCACTAGGGCGGTAGCCCGGTAGCAGCCTCCGAGCCGGCCCGACCGCCGGCCACGCTCACCACCCCCACCCCTCCTGCGTCACCTCGACCTCGGCTACCTGGCCGCGGCCGCGGTCCCGCACACCCTCCGAAAGGCAGCACCTGTCATGTCCGACCCCGACCCACACAGCTGCTGGCTCGGCGGCAAGGTCCCCGACCACGCCCACGACGCCGCCCAGGCCGTCCGCGCGATCATCCACCTCACCCTGCTGCCGCACCCGATCCCCGCCCCCGACGTCTACCAGACCCTGGCCGAGCTCGAGGACCTCGCGTTCGCCCTGGACCGGGTGCTGCGGCACCACCTCGGCCGCGCGCTGGAAGCCTCCCTCACCGACCTACGAGGTCTACGACACGCCGCGACCCGCAGACCTCGGTCGACAACGCCCGCGACCGCCTCGACCAGGCCGCCACCCACGTCTTCGCCGCCGGCCTGCGCCCTGGCCGCGGCCCGAGCCGCGATCGCCGACCAGGGCTACCACACCGACACCCCTGCCGCGGTGACCCGATGACCGCCACACGCACCGCCGCCGAGCTGGTCACGGCCGCCCTCGCGCTACGCGAAGCGCGGCTGGCTCGTCTTCCCGCTCGTGCCCGAGCAGCAAACGACCCGCCTGCCCCGCCCACCCCGCGGCCCGCTGCGACCGGTCCGACCCGTGGTGCCGCCACGGCCACACCAGCTGGGAACAACGCGCCACCCAGAACCCCGACCGGATCCGCCGCGCCTGGTCCATCCGCCCCTACGGCATCGGCATCGCCTGCGGACCCTCCCGGCTGCTGGTCATCGACACCGACGTCACCAAACCCGGCCAGCCACGGCACCGTCGAGCGGCCGGTCCGGCGAGGACGTGCTCGCCGAGCTGGTCGGCGACCGGCCCTTCCCCGACACCTACACCGTGACCACCCCGTCCGGCGGCATCCACCGCTACTACCGCACCCCCGCCGACATCCGGCTCGGCAACACCGCCGGCCGGCTCGGCGAGCTGATCGACACCCGCGGCCACGGCGGCTACGTCGTCGCCCCACCCACCATCATCGACAACCGCCCCTACCGCATCCTCCGCGACACGCCGTGCGCGGAGCTGCCGGCCTGGCTCGCCCACCTGCTCAACAACCCGCACCGACTGCCGCACCGCCGCCGAGCACGCCGTCGACGCCCGACCCGCGGCCGCCGACCGGCCAGCCGCCGATCCGGCTGCCGACGCGCTACGTCGCCGCCGCGCTGGCCGGCGAGACCGCCCGCGTCCGCATGGCGCCCGCCCGGCACCCGCAACCACACCCTGTTCTGCGCCGCCGTCGCCCTCGGCCAGCTCGTCGGCGGCGGCCTGGTCGACGAGCACACCGTCCGCGACCAGCTCCGCGACCGCCTGCGCCGACCACATCGCCGCCGGCGCCTTCACCGCCGCCGAGGCCGACGCCACCATCACCTCCGGCCTCACCCGCGGCATCGCCGCAACCCCGCAGCCGACCCGGACAGGAGCGTCGCATGACCAGCCACGACCGACGACCGAGTCGTCGACCTGGTCGACGGGGCCGAGCTGCTGGACCAGGTCGAAGCCGCGATCTGCTCCTACGTCGTCCTGCCCACCGACCACACCGCCGCCGCCGTCGTGCTGTGGATCGCCGCCACCCACGCCGTCCCGGCCTGGAACACCGCACCCCGGCTGGTCATCAAGGCCCCGGAGAAGCGCTGCGGCAAGTCCCGGCTCCTCGACCTCATCGAAGCCCTGTCGCCATCAGCCGATCCTCACCGCCAACGCCTCACCCTCGGCGGTCTACCGGTCCATCGGCGCGCACCCGGCCGACCCGCCCACCCTGCTGATCGACGAAGCCGACACCATCTTCGGACCCGACGCCGGCGACGCCAACGAAGACCTCCGCGGCCTGCTCAACGCCGGCCACCAACGCGGCCGCCCCGCCCTCCGCTGGGACGCCGGCAGCCGCCGGCTCGACACCATCGCCACCTTCGCCATGGCCGCCCTCGCCGGCATCGGCAACATGCCCGACACCATCGAAGACCGCGCCGTCATCATCGGCATGCGCCGCCGCGCACCCGACGAAATCGTGCTGCCCTACCGGACCCGCCGCGATGGTCCAGCCCTCGCCGACCTCAAGACCGACCTGCACCGCTGGGTCCGCGCCCACCTCGACCAGCTCGAAGCCGCCGCACCCGACCTGCCCGTCGAAGACCGCGCCGCCGACACCTGGGAACCCCTCGTCGCCATCGCCGACCCCGCCGGCGGCCACTGGCCCACCAACGCCCGCGCCGCCGTCCTCGCCCTCACCACCGACGACGTCGACGTCGAGAACGTGTCCCTCCGCGTCCGGCTGCTCATCGACTGCCGCACCGCCTTCGGCGACGCCGAGCGGACTGCCCATCCGAGACCCTCGTCGCCCGGCTCCGCGAAGACCCCGAAGCACCGTGGGACACCCTCGGCAAGAACGGTCTCAACCCCAAGTCGCTCGCCGGGCTGCTCCGCGACTTCGGCATCCACTCGGCCAGCCGACCGCTGGGAAGACGGCAGCCAAACCAAGGGCTTCAGACGCGAGCAGTTCGAAGACTCCTGGCGCCGCTACTGCCCCGACCGCAGTTCCCGCCACCTTCCCGTCCCAGCCGTCCCAGCGTCCCACGAGCGTGAATCTGGGACGGCAGAGCACGCTCTGGGACGGATCAGCCGTCCCAGAACCCGCCGATCCGTCCCAAATCCACGCTCATGGGACGGCGGGACGGCTGGGACGGCAAGGCGCAGACAACCTCGGCCGCCGTCTGCATCAGCTGCCGCCAACCCCTCAGCTACGACGACGGCACCCACACCCACCCCACCTGCAACGCCTGACGAAGGAGCCTTGACATGACCGAGCTTCCCGACCTGGACCAGACGTCGGTCGCCACGGTCCACGACATCGGCAGCCTCGTCTACACAGTGCCGGAGGTGGCCGTGTTACTGACGATCTCCCGCCACACGGCGTACGCCATGGTCCGCAGCGGGCAGATCCCAGCGCGCCAGCTTGGCACGCGCTGGGTCGTGCCGCGCGAGGTCTTCCACACCTGGCTCAACTCAACCCCCATCCCCGCCTAGAAGCTCCGGAGAAGCGACATGGGCTACATCCGCAAGACACCGGCCGGCACCTGGCGCGCCTGCTGGCGTGATGCCGCCGGCCGTCAGCCCTCGAAGACGTTCAAGACGCGTCGGGAGGCGTCCACCTTCCTTGCGCTCATCGAAACCCAGACCCGCAGCGGCACCTACGTCGACCCGCACGCCAGCCGCAAGGTTGCGTTCGGGGCCTATGCCAACCGCTGGCTCGACGGCCGCGCTACCGAACTGACAACACACGCCCGCGACCGCAGTTACGTGCAGAGCCACCTGATGAGCGAGTGGCGGAACGTCCCATTGTCGAAGATCGACCACTCTTCGGTCCAAGCGTGGATTCGGCGGCTTTCCGATCACCTCGCACCGGCGACGGTCGATAAGTGCCGGCAACTCATGTCCGCCGTCGAAGGCGGCCATCCGCGACCGGCTCATCGCAATAGATCCCGTCGAGGGCGTGCAACTCCCCAAGAACCGGCGCAGGGCCGGCGACCAACTCACGATCACGATGGACCAGCTGGCCCACCAGCTGATCCCGGCGGTCCCCGACCGCTACCGGAGCCCTCGTCGCCCTTGCAGGCGGAACCGGGCTGCGCTGGGGCGAGTGCATTGGTCTGCGCTGGAATGCCGTTCAGCCCGACGCCGTGCTCGTCGAGCGCGTCGCCGTCGAGGTCTCGGGACACGTCTCGTCCAAGCCGTACCCAAAGTCCAGGGCCGGGCTGCGCGAGGTGCCCCTCCCCCACCTGGTCCAGCAGCAGCTCCGACAGCACCGCGAGACGTACGGGAGTGGAGTCCACGGCGAGGTGTTCACCAATGAGGCCGGCACGCCGCCGCGACGGACACTCTTCCGGTCGAGGATCTGGCGCCCGTCTCTGGTCCGGGCCGGCCTGCTTGGAGGCATTCACCACCTCGACGACGAGCGCTGGCTCGCGACCTGGACCACGGCCACTGGCTCGGTGGAGACAAGCCGCCACGACAAGCAGGGCCAGGCCGTCCAGGCGGTCGCTGCGAATGCCCACGGCGGCCTCCGGTTCCACGATCTGCGGCACTCGTATGCGTCTTGGCTGATCACATCCGGAGTGCCAATCGCCGACGCTCAGAAGGTCATGGGACACGAGAGCGCGCAGACCCTGCTCGGCATCTACACCCACGTCCAGAACGGTGCCCGAGACCGCATCATCGGCGCTCTCGCTGCCTTTTCGCTGCCTTTGGAGCCGGATTCCGACTCGGCAAGCGAGCCAGGCGAAGGGAAAATATCCCATGACTAGGGGCACAATGAGGGTGGGCCTAAGTGGACTTGAACCACTGACCTCTGCCTTATCAGGGCAGCGCTCTAACCGACTGAGCTATAGGCCCGAAACACCTGCCAAACGCGGCAGGCACGATCTGCAAGGCTATCCGATGGCGCCGAAGCGCCTCAACTCGGTTGGATGCGGTCCCCGGCCGAAGCAACTGGTGGGTTGGAACATGATTTCGGCTCGGAGACCTGTCCCAACCCAACAGTTGGTAGGTTGCGATCGGCGGTGGGGAGGGATCAGCTCCGCCGGTGACGCCGACGGCTCAGCAGGTAGCCGGCGAGGACGCCCACGGCGAAGACGATCGCCAGGATGAGCCACAACGCCATGGCGATGTTGACGGTGAACAGCTGGACGCTGGCCTGACTCCGGTTCTGCAGGATGAAGATGACCGCGACGACGATGAGCACGATCGCGAGCCAGCGCCGGCGAAGAAACTCTCGTACGGTGAGCCGCTTGCGCCCACCAGGCGGTTCCGCCGTCGCCATCGACGCTTCCGCTCCGTCTCAGACTCCGGATCAGTCCTCGGCGAGGGTGATCTCCAGACCGCCGAGCATGGTGGCGGCCAGGTTGTAGAGGAACGAGCCGAGGGTGGCGAGCGAGGTGAAGATCACCACGTCGACGCAGGCGATCAGGGCGCTGACGCCCATGACCTTCTGGGTGTTGACGTAGTCCTCGACGCGGAACGGGGTCGTGTCACCGGGCGTCGAGACGACGCTGCCGACGATCTCGTTCACCGAGGCGAACAGGCCCGACGAGGCGAGCACCGTCCACACCACGTACACCGCGACCACGAGCATGATGCCGGCGGCGATCGAGAACAGGAACGAGGTCTTCATCACCGACCACGGATCCAGCCGAGACAGCCGGAGCCGAGCCTTCCGCGTACGCCGCGGTGCACCGACGCGTACCGCCGGACCGGTGGCCAGTGTCTCCTTGGCCGGCTGGGTCGCCGTCGGGGACAGAGCCACCGCAGGCATGATGACCGTGCTGGGTCCGTGCTCGTCCTTCTTCGCCGGCGCTCCCGGATCGATGGTTCCCGGACGCGACTCGCGCGCGGCGACACCCGGCATCGGCACCGCAGCCGGTGACGCCGCGGGGGTGCTGCTCGGGGCAACTCCCGGCGCGCCGCTGGTCCGCGCCGTCGGCCGGGGAGCGCCCTGCGGGGCCGCGGCCGGAGGCACCGTGTGGCGAGCCCGCGCTGGACGGCCAGTCGGTGAAGGCGCAGCCGGGCGGCTGGTATCGGCCCGCGTCGGGGCGGGCGACGCCGGGGGCGCGGGACGCGGCGGGGCCGGCGCGCTCTGCTGCACCGCGGGAGCCGCCTGCGCGGAGGCCGTGTGCGCGGGAGCGGAGGGCTGGACCTGCGGCGGAGTGCTGGGCGCCGCCGTGGGCGCCGGATTCGGCTGGGTCGGCCCGGTCTGCGGCGTCGGGGCCGGCTTGACGAGCCCGAGCCGCTCGCGCAGCGACATCTTCGGCTTGGCCGGGCCCTTGGCTGGTGCTGGTGCCGGCGGCGTCCAGTTCTGCTGCGCCGGGGCGGGCCGGGGCGAGGTGGGAGACGCCTGGGTAGCGGGGGGCCGGCTCGCCGGAGTGGGCGCCGACCGGGCCGACGGGCTGGGTTGGCCGTTCGGATAGCCGTAAGCCGCCGGTGGCTGCGCGTACGACGGCGGCCCGTACGGCTGTCCCTTCGGCTGTCCATTCGGCTGGGCGCTGCGCTGACTGGGCTGCGGACCGCGCTGCTGATTCGGCTGTTGATTCGGCTGCTGATTCCGCTGCTGACTGGGCTGCCGATTCGGCTGCTGCGGCCGCGGCTGCGGCTGGCTCGGGCGCTGGTAGCCGCCCTGCTGCGGTGGTTGCGAGCCGGGTTGTGATCCGGGCCACGGCTGCTTGGCCGGTGGCTGACTGCTGCGCGCAGCGGCGGCGCGAGGCACTCGGGCGGTGCGGGCAGTGGCCATCTCGTCCTCGCGCAGATCCGCGGGCGTGCCGTTATGCGCGCCGTTGGCTCCACCCGTGGCCGGAGTCTGGCCGGGGCGTTGGCCCCGGTCGCCTTCAGTCACTGTCATCCTCCTCGACCTCGCCCTCGGCGGGCGCCAAGTCGTCCGTCCGATCCCCCGTCTCCTCGAGGACGGGCGGATTCGGTTCGCTGCTCTCGACGGGCTCAGCAGGCGCAGCCTCGTCGAGTTCGGTCACGTCTGCAGTTGTCTCCGGATTCAGCGCGATGACGACGACGGAGTCGTTCTCGCGCACCCCCACGAACCTGACACCCATGGTGTCACGCCCCTTGACCGGAACCTCGGACACCGCGCTACGGGTGATCTGACCGCTGGCCTTGATCGCGATGACCTCATCATTCTCCGTCACAACCAGCCCTCCGACCAAAGAGCCGCGATCCTCGTTGAGTTTCATGGCCTTGATGCCGAGCCCGCCGCGCCCCTGTTCTCGATATTCAGACACCTGCGTCCGCTTGGCGAAACCACCGTCGGTCACGGTGAAGACGAAGCGGGTGTCTTCGGCCTCGCCACGCCGGATAACGGACAGCGACAGCAATTCGTCCCCGTCCCGGAAGCGCATCCCGGTGACACCAGACGTCGCCCGGCCCATCGGCCGCAACTGCTCGTCGTCGGCCTGGAACCGAATGGACTGCCCCTTGCGCGAGATCAAGAGGACCTCGTCCTCGGCCGAGCAGAGCTCCGCACCGATCAGCTCGTCGGCGTCCTCGCGGAAGTTCACCGCGATCACGCCCGCCTGCCGCGGCGAGTCGTACAGCGGGAGGGCCGTCTTCTTGACCAGACCCATCTTGGTCGCCAGCAACAGGTACGGAGCCGCCTGGTAGTCACGGATCGCCAGCACCTGGGCGATCTCCTCGCCCGGCAGGAAGGACAGGAGCCCGGCGACGTGGCTGCCCCGGGCGTCCCGGTTGGCCTCGGGCAGCTGCCAGACCTTCGCCCGGTACACCCGGCCCTGATTGGTGAAGAACAGGATCCACTGGTGGTTGCTCGTCGCGAACAGATGATCGACTTCGTCGTCGGCCCGGAGCGTCGCGCCGCGGACGCCCTTGCCGCCTCGCCGCTGCACCCGGTACAGATCGGTGTTGGTCCGCTTGGCGTACCCACCGCGGGTGATCGTGACGACCACCTCACTGTCGGGAATCAGGTCCTCGTTCGACAGATCGCCGTCGGCGGCGATGATCTCGGTCCGCCGGTCGTCCCCGTACTTGTTGACGATCTCGGCGAGCTCCTCGCTGACGATGGTGCGCTGGCGCTCCGGCTTGGCCAGGATGTCCTTGAAGTCCTCGATCACGCGTTCGTACTCGGCCAGCCGGTCGATGATCCGCTGGCGCTCCAGCGCCGCCAGCCGCCGCAGCTGCATGTCCAAGATCGCGGTGGCCTGCACCTCGTCGATCTCGAGCAACCGCATCAGACCCTGCCGAGCGTCCTCGGTGCTGGCGCTGGCCCGGATCAACGCGATCACGTCGTCGAGGGCGTCGAGCGCCTTGACCAGACCGCGGTAGATGTGGGCCTCGCGCTCGGCGGCGTCCAGTCGATGCTGGGTCCGGCGGCGGATGACCTCGATCTGGTGGGCCACCCAGTACGAGATGAACTGATCAAGACGGAGCGTCCGCGGCACGTCGTCGACCAGAGCCAGCATGTTGCAGCCGAACGTGTCCTGCAGCTGGGTGTGCTTGTAGAGGTTGTTCAACACCACCCGCGGCTGGGCGTCGCGCTTCAACACGATCACCAACTGCTGTCCCGTCCGCGCCGAGGTGTTGTCGCGGATGTCGGCGATCCCGGTCAACTTGCCAGTGTTGACGAGCTCGGCGATCTTGAGGGCCAGGTTGTCCGGGTTCACCATGTGCGGCAGTTCGGTGACCACCAGATTGGTACGCCCGGCGCGGTCCTCCTCGATGTCGACGACGGCGCGCATCGTGACCGAGCCGCGGCCGGTGCGGTAGGCGTCCTCGATGCCGCGGCGCCCGACGATCAGGGCTCCGTTGGGGAAGTCGGGCCCGCTGACGCGCTCCATGGAGGCCTCGAGCAGTTCCTCGGCGCTGGCCTCGGGATGCTCGAGCGACCACTGCACCGCCGCCGAGATCTCCCGGAGATTGTGGGTCGGGATGTTGGTGGCCATGCCGACCGCGATACCGGTCGAGCCGTTCACCAGCAGGTTGGGGAACCGGCTGGGCAGGACGACCGGCTCCTGCTCCTTGCCGTCGTAGTTCGGCTTGAAGTCGACGGTGTTCTCGCTGATGTCGCGGACCATCTCCATGGCCAGCTGCGCCATCCGGCACTCGGTGTAGCGCATGGCCGCGGCGCCGTCGTTGCCGGGCGACCCGAAGTTCCCCTGGCTCGCCACCAGCGGGTACCGCATCACCCACGGCTGCGCCAACCGCACCAAGGTGTCGTAGATGGCGGAGTCGCTGTGCGGGTGGTACTGCCCCATCACATCGCCGACGACCCGGGCGCACTTGTTCCAGCCACGGTCTGGCCGGTAGCCGCCGTCGTACATCGCGTAGAGAATCCGCCGGTGCACCGGCTTCAACCCGTCCCGCACGTCGGGCAGCGCGCGCCCGACGATCACGCTCATCGCGTAGTCGAGGTAGGACTTCTGGATCTCGTCCTGCAGGTCCACCGGCTCCCGGCGATCAGCAGGACCCGCCGTCACTTCCGTCATGAGTCATCTCCGTCGAGGTCTGTCAGTGCAAAGAACGGCGGACCCCAGCGCAACACCAAGGACGTGCCCCTCGACAGGTTCAGGGCACCAACGCTGGTGGTTGGGCTGCTGGGGACTTGTGAAGGACCGTGGCGGGCCTGGCGGGAGCCCGAGCTTGCGAGGGCGGATGGTAGGTCCGAACAAGACCCCAGCAGCCCAACCACCAGCCCTACAACCCCAGAGGCACTAAATGTCAAGGAACCGCACGTCCTTGGCGTTGCGTTGAATGAAGGTGCGCCGTTGTTCAACGTCCTCCCCCATCAAGATCGAGAACATCTCGTCGGCGCGGGCGGCGTCGTCCAGGGTGACCTGCAGCAGCACCCGGTTGTCGGGGTCCATCGTGGTGTCCCACAACTGATCGGGGTTCATCTCCCCCAAACCCTTGTACCGCTGGATCGGATTCTCCTTGGGCAGCCGCTTGCCCTGCTCGGCTCCGACGCGCAGCAAAGCGTCCCGCTCGGCGTCGGTGTAGGCCAGCTCGTCGGCGGAGTTGGTCCAGTTGATCTTGAACAAGGGCGGCTGCGCCAGGTAGACGTGGCCGGCCTCGATCAGCGGCCGCATGAAGCGGAACATCAACGTCAGCAGCAACGTACGGATGTGGGCGCCGTCGACGTCGGCATCGGCCATCATCACGATCTTGTGGTACCGGAGCTTGTCGATGTCGAAGTCCTCGTGGATCCCGGTGCCTAACGCGGAGATGATCGCCTGGACCTCCTGATTCTGCAGGATGCGGTCGATGCGGGCCTTCTCGACGTTCAAGATCTTTCCCCGGATCGGCAGGATCGCCTGGATCCGCGGATCCCTGCCACCCTTGGCCGAACCGCCGGCCGAGTCGCCCTCGACGATGAAGACCTCGCACTCCTCCGGGTTGGTCGACTGGCAGTCCGACAACTTGCCGGGCAGACCGCTGCGACCCAGCAATCCCTTCCGGTCGCGGGCAGCGTCGCGCGCCTTGCGAGCGGCGATCCGCGCCAGCGCGGCGGCCTGCCCCTTGCGGATGATCAACTTCCCTTCGCCCGGGTTCTGTTCGAACCAGTCCCCGAGCTTGGCGTTCACCACCTGCTGCACGAAGGAGCGCGTCTCGGTGTTGCCGAGCTTGGTCTTGGTCTGGCCCTCGAACTGAGGGTTGGCCAGCTTGACCGAAATGATCGCCGTCAAACCTTCGCGGATGTCGTCGCCCGACAGCCGGTCCTCGGGCTTCTTGATCAAGCCCCAGTTCTCGCCCCACTTGTTGGCGGTGTTGGTCAGCGCCGCGCGGAAACCCTCCTCGTGGGTGCCGCCCTCGTGGGTGTTGATGGTGTTGGCGAACGTGTGCACCGACTCCAGGTAGGAGGTGTTCCACTGCATGGCCACCTCGAGGCTGGTGGCGGACTCGGGCTTCTCGGCCTCTACCGCGATCACCGTGGAGTGCACCGTGTCCTTGGTGCCGGTCAGGTACGTGACGTAGTCGATCAACCCGTGGTCGTAACGAAAGGTGTCGGTGAACGCGTTCTCGTCGTCGTCCTTGCGGTCCGGCCGCTCGTCGACCACGGTGAGGGTCAGGCCCTTGTTGAGGAAGGCGTACTCCCGGAACCGGGTGACCAACTTCTCGTACGAGAAGCTCGTCGTCTCGAAGATGTCCGGGCTGGCGTAGAACGTGACCATGGTTCCGGTG
Organism: uncultured Actinomycetota bacterium; assembly: GCA_963789345.1. GTDB lineage: Bacteria > Actinomycetota > Actinomycetes > Propionibacteriales > Propionibacteriaceae > Microlunatus. The sequence continues at coordinate 15,191 of CAWBKR010000019.1, forward strand.
TCGGTGGTCTGCTCGTGCCGCTCCAGCGGGCCGTCCGGGTCACCGAGGGAGAAGCTCTGCGTCCAGCGGTAACCGTCCCGCTTCACCTCGACCGTCAGATGTGAGGACAGGGCGTTGACCACCGAGACACCCACCCCGTGCAGGCCGCCGGAGACCTTGTAGCCACCCTCACCGAACTTGCCGCCGGCGTGCAGCACGGTCAGCGCGACCGTGACCGCCGGGATCTTCTCCTTCGGGTGCTCCTTGACCGGGATGCCCCGGCCGTTGTCGATGACCTGGATGCCGCCCTCGGGCAGAATGCGAATGAGGATGGTGTCGCAGTAACCGGCCAGCGCCTCGTCGACCGCGTTGTCCACCACCTCCCACACCAGGTGGTGCAGGCCGCGCTCGCCGGTGGAGCCGATGTACATCCCGGGGCGCTTCCGGACCGCGTCCAAGCCCTCGAGGACGGTGATCGACTCCGAGTCGTAGACGGCATGCTCCACGACCTCGGCCGGCTGGGGGACGACCAGGTCGGCATCAGTCGCCGCGAGCGGTCGAGGGTCCAGCTCAGCGTTTGATGGGGCCGCGATTGATTGGGCCGCGTTTGATTGGGCAGGGTTCGATCGGGCAGAGTCTGGATGAACGGCGTCGTCCGTCACCGGCACGGGCTCCTGTCACACGCGAGCCGCCCGATCTGACTCTTACTAGCCTTGAGTCGGACGGGCGGCACGTCAGCAATTGGCACGGCCGGAACGGGGTGCTCCAACCGTTGTCGAGTATGCGTCCAGTCTAGCGCGATTTGACCGAGAACCGCTGGATCCGGAACGGGCGGACAACACCTACGATCCACCTGAGAGCCCGCGGAAGGCCGGTTCGCGGCTGGAAGAGGGTGGGTCAGGTCTCCCCGTACGCAGACGGGGTTCGAAGAGAGCTCCGAAGGCAAATCCCGGTGCTGGTCCACCGGCTTCCTAGACTGACCACGTGAGCACACCGTCGGGGCGCGTCTGGGTCGACGACCGGCTCCCCGATCCGGCCTGGTCGCCGCCTGGCTCCGGTTCCGCAGAGGGTTCGTCAGCCCCAGCGCCCGAGGGCCAGCCGCCTCAGCGGCGCCGGTGGTGGCGTCCGCATCCGGTGCTGCTCGGTCTGCTCGCCGTGGGCTTGGCGGTTGCCGTGGTCTGGGCCCTGGGTGGGTTTGCCTTCCGCACCGACCAGCGGATCCCGACGGCGCCGGGACAGGTCATCACGACCGGGCCGTACGAGTTCACCTTCACGACGGCCGAAGCGCAGCGCAAGACCAGCTACAGCGGCGAGACGACGGTGGAGGTCAAGGTCGTCGGGACAGGCCGCACCACCGGCGAAGCCGCCGCCGCGCCCAGCTACCTCAACAGCATGTTCGTCGCGAAGGACGACGTCAGCGGCGAGACCCAGGAGGCCTCCAGCCAGCGCTTCGGCAACGAGGCCTACGTCGGCGACGGGAGCTACTTCACGCCCGGCCTGCCGCCGATCGAGTACCGCGTGGTCTTTGAGTTCAGCGGGAAGTACCGGCCCGGCGCCACGTTGCGTTTCGGAGTGTCGGAGCTCGAATTCACCGACGACAGCCTGCTCGGCACCGGCGAAAAGACCTGGAACAACGGCGACCGCAACTTCGTGCTGATCTTGCCCGTGACCGAACTGCCGGACGAGAAGTAGGGCTCACTCTCCAGAGCAGACCCTTCGACAGGCTCAGGGCACGAGCGCCACTGGCCCTTCGACAAGCTCACGGCACAGGTGGTCGGAGCACCACAGTGGCCTGGCGGGTGGTGGGGTCGGTCACTCCGACACCGTAGATCTGGTTCAGGAACCGGTCGGGGATGGCGAAGATCACTTCGATGCGGTGCGGCTTTCCCATCAGCATCTCTTCCTCCCGGCAGGAGTTCGGCAGGGTTCGCTGAACGGAAGGCGGACTCGGCTCCCACCGCCGCCGGTCCGGCCCGACCAGGGTGAAGAGGCAGTAGAAGTCGGGCACGGCCGCGCGCCGCGTCACCTCCAGCTCGGCGATGACCCAACTGGCGTTCGCCCCGGAGATCCCCGGCTCGCCGCCGTCGGAGTCCCGCACGTCCAGGGTGCGGGTCAGCCGGAGGAGCCGGTGTTCAGCGCCGCGCCGGATCGCCGGCTCCCCCGGTTCGAGTTGTTGCAGGCGCCCGAGGATGACCAGACCGTTCGCGGCGTACGCGGTCCAGCCGAGCAGATACGTCAGCACCATCAGGGCCGCACAGCCGGTCAACCACCAGGCCCGCCGCCGCCCCGCCCAGGCGCTGGTGAGGGAGGGCATGGTCATGGCAGGGCCTCGGTGACCTCGGAGCGGCGGGGTTCGACGCTCTGGTCGCGCGCGGCCTGCCGCCACTGCTCGGCGTTGGCCGGAGTGATGCCGAGATGGATGCGAGCCCGCTGCTGGTACTGGAACACGACCTCGGATTCCCACAGCAGCAACGTCAGGTCGTCGATGTGTCGGGGATCGACCTCGAAGACGACGTCGTTCGTGGTCCGGAAGCCGCTGACCGCCTTGAGCAGGCTCGAGGTGTACGGAACGTACGTCCGGCCGTCCCTCGTCAACAACTGGGGCGAGGTCAGGCTGACGGCCCGGTTCTCGGTGGCCGCCAACCGAACCTCGACGACGACGAACATCCCCTGCGTCTCGGCGGTGATCTCGCCCTCCCGGCCCAGTGCGGTCGCGACCCGGACACGGTCCGCGGAGAGCTCGCCGCCGCGGATCTCGATCCGCTCGCCCGCGTTGCCCTGCTGGATCTGGTACTCACCGCGGCTCTCGCTGACCCGGAGGGCGGCGGCCATGACCCCGACACAGAGCAGGGCGAGCAGCACGGCGGAGACCTTGGTGCGCGACCAACCCCTGGTGCCCGCATCGACGTCGCGGCTCATATCGGCGATCCGGGTGCCGTGACCGGGTTCGACGCGGCCGGCGCCAAGGACGCGGCCGGGGCGGTCGGCATCGCCTCGACCCGGGCGCGGAAGATCTCCAGGCAACGGAAGAAGGCGACCGCGAGGAGACAGAGGCGCACCGGCTCCAGCGGTAGCTGGGACCAGAGCTCCAGCAGCGGCCCGAACAAGAACCAGTACTCGACCTGGTGCCCACCGATCACCCAGTAGGTGAGGCTCTCCAGCAGGTTCTCGGCCACCTCGATCAGGGTGTAGAGCACGATGTACGCGGCCAGGAAGACGAACCCGGCGCGCAGCACCAGGCGCAGCGAGTGGATGGTCGGGAGGTACTTGTCGTTGACGTCACTCAGGAGGAACTCGCGGGCCTCGCCGGCGGCCCAGCGCACGCCGACCGGCGTCGTGGCGCGGCGGTGCTGCTGCTCGGCCCGCCGCCGGGCTCGCGCCTCGGCGCGGCGGGCGAGAGCCGTGGCCCCGGGGAGGCGCGACGCGACCGGCTGACCCTTCCGCATGAGTTCGGCCAGCGACGTCACGTTGGAACCGAACACCAGCGCGGCGACCGCCAGCCAGACGATCGGTTGGCTGAACACCTCCCAGAACAGGGGCCAGATCTCGTCCCGGACGAACTCGGCCGTTCGGACCACGACGTCGGGCAGACCAACCCACAACACGGACAGCACCTCCAGCACCGCACCGCGGACGGCGTCCACCCATCCGAACAGCGCCCGGTCGTACAGCCACAGCCGCACCTGCTGCCAGATCCGGATGCCGCCCATGATCACCAGCAGCAGGAAGAACGACTCGATCAGCGCGACGAGGAGCCCGAAGATCCGGTTGCCGGTGCGGTCGTGCACCTCGTCGAGCACCCGGCGGACCACGTAGATCCCGATCAGCAGCGCGATGAGCCAGGCGGTGTGCTGGGTGGCGGCCACGTTGAGGACGCCGAGAACCGAGTCCTGGTTGCCGAAGGCACCGTTGCGGAACAGCTGCTCGTTCGCCAGTTGGATCGCGGCGGCGTTCACCTCGCCGAAGGCCGCGTACAGCGCCAGGAACGGCAGCAGGGTGAGGGACAGCAACCGGGTGAGGCTGGTGTCGCGGTCGTCGTCCACCCGCTCCTCGTCCGGGATGACGTCCCGGATCCCCAGTTCGCGACCGGCCAGTTGGAGGATGACGACGATCGCGACCAACTGGCACAAGAAGTTGAGCGAGAAGGTGATCAACGCCAGCCAGGCGCTGGTGTCGCCGAGCTGGATGGCCAGCTTCATCGACAATTGGGAACCAAGCCAACCCAGCAGGAAGATGCCGAGCAGCTGGGGCAGCAACCGCCACCACAGACGCGCCGTACCCACCGCGAGGATGCGCAGCTCGGCCCACAACATTGCGGCATCCTAAGTGGCGCTGCGGGTCTCAGCCGTACGTATCGCGCGGTCCGCGACCGTCCCGTACGGACAGTCGGCCATGCTTCCAGGACGGGCCGTCGGGGCCGAGGACCTGCACGCGGATCACCGTGCCCTGGCCGATTTCGCCGTTGAGCCGGGCGACCAACTGCGGCGCCATGGTGCGCAGCGAGGCGGCCCAGACCGTGGACTCGGCCCGCACGACGAGAACCCCGTCGGCGAAGGACTCCGGCCAGGCGTGCTCGGCGTTGACCGCTCCGACCAGCGAGGACCAGCGGGCCAGGACGGTGTGGACGTTGAGCTCGGTCGACCAGCCCTTCGCGTCGACGAGGTTCTCGAAGGCGTCGCCCAGCCGTTTGGGGTCGCGGTCGTCGGGCCGCGCTCCCGACAGACGCGGGTCGGTGGGCGGCGCCGGCCGCCGGCGCCGCTTGCGTCGCGAGCCCACGGACCTGACCACCGACTGCGCAAGGTCGAGCCCGGCCGGATCGTGCGGATCGTGCCCGGAGCCTGTCGGTTCCTCGCTCCCTGAGCCGGTCGAATCCTCGCTCCCTGAGCCTGTCGAAGGGCCGCTGACCTCCGGCACGTCACTCATCGGCGCTGACCGTACCGCCGCTGACGTGGAATCGCCGGCCGTGGAGTGCGCTGGGCACGTCGTCGTCAACGGCGGCGGTGACGAGGACCTGCTCGGCGGCGCCGACGGCCTGGGCCAGCCGTTCCCGCCGTACGGTGTCGAGCTCGGCGAAGACGTCGTCCAGAACGAGGACCGGTTCGACGCCGTCGGCGCGGAGCAGATGGAAGCTGCCGAGCCGTAGCGCCAGGGCGAGGGACCAGGATTCGCCGTGGCTGGCGTACCCCTTGGCCGGCATCGGGCCCAGGCTCAGGGTGATGTCGTCGCGGTGTGGTCCGACCAGGGAGATGCCGCGGGCGATCTCCTCGCTGCGCCGTGCCAGCATCGCGTCCTGTAGCGCTCGCGTGAGCTCGTCGCGACCGGTGACGCCGTCCAGCGAGACGGCGGTCTTGTAGTCGGCGGCCGCCTCGCTGTTGGTCGGGGCGATGTCGGCGTACGCCTTGGCGGTGTGGGGCACCAGGTCCTGCAACGTTCTGAGCCGGGCCTCCAGAAGCTCGCCGCCGGCCTGCGCCAGGTGGGCGTCCCAGACGTCCAGGGTGCTCGCCGCTTCGGGCGCTGGGGGGCCACCGCGGGCCCGACCGCTCAGCGACTTGAGCAGGGTGTTGCGCTGTTTGAGCACCCGGTCGTAGTCGCTGCGTACCCCGGCGAGCCGGGGCCAGCGCGCGGTGAGCAGTTCGTCGAGGAAGCGGCGCCGGTCCGAAGGATCGGCCTTGACGATCGCAAGATCCTCCGGCGAGAACACCACCGTCCGCAGTACCCCGAGGAGTTCGCGCGGCCGCCGCAGCGGCGATCGGTTCAGTCGGGCCCGGTTGGCCCGTCCCGGCGTGATTTCCACCTCGATCTGCACCTGCCGCGGGTCGTCCAGCCCAGCCTGCACCCGAGCGCGAACCAGCGCCCGCTCGGCCCCGACGCGCACCAGCGGGATCTCCGTACTCACCCGATGAGAAGCCAACGTCGACAGGTACTCGACCGCCTCGACCAGATTGGTCTTGCCCTGCCCGTTCGCTCCGACGAAGGTCGTCACCCCCGCCGTCAGCGAGACATCGACCCCGGCATACGACCGAAAATCGGCCAACTGCAGATGGTCGACGAACACCCAACCACCTTAAGTCTCGTCCCCCTCAGGCCGACGCGGTGAAGGCCACCGCGACCGAGCTGGACCGTGGAGCCGGTGGGATGGGGGCATGCGGTGAAGGACCGTGGCGGGCCTGGCGGGAGCACCGGAGCCTGCGGAGGTGCGGATGGTAGGTCCGAGCCGCATGCCCCCATCCCAGCGGCGGACCCAGCACACTCAGCGCTCCGTCTCGGTGGCCTCCACCTTGTCGGCCTTGTTTCCTCCGGCTTCCAATTCCGACCCGGCCGGCAACTCGGCGTGGCCGCCGAACTGCTGCCGCATCGCCGACAGCACCTGGTTGGCGAAATGATCTTCGTCGCGGGAGGCGAAGCGCTCGAACAGGGAGGCGGCGAGGACGGGCGCGGGAACCCCGATGTCGACGGCGGCCTTGACGGTCCAGCGACCCTCGCCCGAGTCGGACACTCGGCCGGCCAGTCCCTCCAATGTCGGGTTGGCGTGTAATGCCGCGGCGGTCAGATCCAGGAGCCAGGAGGAGATCACCGAACCGCGGCGCCAGAGCTCGGACACCTTCGCGGTGTCGATGTTGAACTGGTAGTACTCCGGTTCCTCCAGCGGCGCGATCTCCGCCGAGTGCTCCGCGGAGCGGATGCCGGCGTCGGCGTTGTCCAGAATGTTGAGACCCTCGGCGAAGGCGGCCATGATGCCGTACTCGATGCCGTTGTGCACCATCTTCACGAAGTGCCCGGCACCCGACGGGCCGCAGTGCAGATAGCCCTGCTCCTCCTGGCCCAACTCGCCTTCCCGACCCGGGGTGCGTTCGATGTCACCCTCTCCGGGAGCGATGGTCTTCAGCAGCGGATCGATGCGCGAGACCGCCTCGTCGTCGCCACCGACCATCAGGCAGTAGCCGCGCTCCAGGCCGAACACGCCGCCGCTGGTCCCGATGTCGACGTAGTGGATGCCCTGCTCGCGGAGCTTCTTGGCCCGCCGGACGTCGTCGCGGTAGTTGGAGTTGCCGCCGTCGATGATGATGTCGCCCTCGTCGAGCAGTTCGGCGAACTGTTCGACGATCTTGCCGGTGATGCCGGCCGGGATCATCACCCAGATCGCCCGTGGCTGCTCCAGCTTGCCGACGAAGTCCTCGGGGGTGGTCGATCCGGTCGCGCCCTCGCCCTCGAGCTGAGCGACGAATTCCCGGTTCACGTCGTAGACCACGCACTCGTGTCCGTCCCGCATCAACCGGCGCACGATGTTCGCGCCCATCCGGCCCAGACCGATCATGCCTAGCTGCATCGCTACCCCTGCTCTCGGCGGTTTCCGGCAACGTATCAGAGGCCGTTCAGGGCCCTTCGACAAGCTCAGAGGTCACACCACCGCCAGCGGCGCCGTCGGCGAGCGTCGGGTGACGGCGTCCCCGGACCCGGTCTGGACGACGAGGGAGGAGACACGCTTTTCCGTCTCCGAACGAGGAGGAAGACCGGGTCGGAAAGGGGACGCTGTCGCGCGAGCCGACACAGTCAAGAGGGCAGGCGCATCAGCATGATCACGTGCCGGTACTCGGTGCTGGGCTCGCCGTCGAGTTCCGGCAGTCCGGTGAGCTGGCAGGGCTTGCTCGGGGCGGTGAAGGCAAGGTTCACGTACGGGGTGTCGAAGGCTCCGAGAGCATCCAGCAGATAGGTCGGATTGAAGCCGGCGGCCGTGACGACCTGATCTCCGCCACCGGGTTGATCAACGGAGGCCTCGATGGCCTCGGACGCCTGAGCTTGATCACCGGTGGCCGCCTCGAGGGTGATCACGCCGTCGCCGATCAACATGCGGAGCGAGGTGTTGCGCTCGGCCACCAGGGCGACGCGTCGGGCGGCGGCGATGATGTCGGCGGTGGTGATCCGTACGTTCATCAGCGCTTGAGTGTTCATGATGTGCCGCACCTTGGGGAACTCGCCGTCGAGCAACCGCGTGGTGGTCTGCCGCTCCCCCGCCGCGCCACCGACACCACCGTGGCCTTCGAAGCCGATGATGCCGTCCCCGCTGCCGCTGCTGGCCAGGCTCAAGACCACCTGATCGCCGGACGTCATCGAGCGGGCGGTGTCGGAGAGCACCTTGGCCGGCACGAGGGCGGTGGCCGACGCCTGAGTCGAGGACGGGTTCCAGCTGAGTTCTCGGAGAGCCATCCGGTAGCGATCGGTGGCGAGCAGGGAGATGGTCTCGCCTTCGATCTCGACCCGTACGCCGGTGAAGACCGGCAGCAACTCGTCGCGGCCCGCGGCCACCACGACCTGGGCGACCGCATGGGCGAAGACGTCGCTGGCCACGGCCCCGGTCGACGCCGGCATGGACGGCAACGACGGGTAGTCCGCCACCGGCAGGGTCTGCAGGGTGAACCTGGCACTCCCGCAGGTCAGTTCCAAGCGGGTTCCCTCGGCGTGGAGATCGACCGGCTTGGCGGGCAGGCTGCGGGAGATGTCGGCGAGCAGCCGACCGGAGACCAGCACCTCGCCGGTATCGGTCACGTCGGCCTTCACGGTGATGCGCGCGGAGGTCTCGTAGTCGAAGCTGGAGAGGGTGACGCCGTCGGCGTCCGCACGGACCAAGAGCCCGGCGAGGATGGGCACGCTCGGGCGGGTCGGCAGGCTCCGGGCAGCCCATTGGACGGCTTCGGCCAAGACGTCACGCTCGAGTCGAACCCTCATCCTGTCCCTTCTGTCTGAGCGGCTCGCGCGATCGCGCCGTCGCAGCTGTGGAGGGATTCAACCACGGTCCTCGACCAGCCCCTCAAGTCCGTTCGCCTGGCAAGAGTTCGCGGAGGTCCTCGGCAGCCGCCACGACCTCGTCCTGGAGCGGCTTGATGGATTCCATGCCGGCCGGTACGGCACCGGAGAAGACCGGGCGCACCTCGAACACGAGATCCAGTACCGCTTCCCGACTGATCGGACCGCGGCGCACCTGCGTGCATTCCCCGGCCAACCGGCTGTACTCGTTCACGCGACCACGCCAGCCGGGATTGTCCATGGTGCTGTTCCGACGCATCTCCGCCGCGAGGGCGTCGAGGGCCTTCTCCAGCCTGAGCAGCTGCGGCTTGCGCCGCTCTTCGTCCAGCACGATCGGTGCCGGCTCGTCGTCGTCGTCACGGTTCCGGCCGAACAGCTTGCTGAGGATCCCCACACGCACTCCTTTGGCGAGTTATCCGCACCGTATCGCCCACGCGCCTTAGACCTTGAAGGAGATAGCTAACTACTCGTCGTAGTCATAGCTGCTGTGCACCTTGTGGACGGCCGCCAGTCTTCCCTGGTCAGCCGGTGACTGTCCCTGTTCGCGGGGCTGTGCACGACCGAAAACTACACGGGGAGGATCTGCGGACGCGCTGTCCACCGGCGCCCCAGGGCCGTCGACGTCCCCAGTGGAATTCACCGCGCGCCGAAGTTGTCCACAAGTTCGTCCCCAGGTGTGGGGATGCCGTTACTCCACCGTCATATCTCGGCCGTGGCCTCGCAGGTCATGCGGCGCGCCGACCTCGCGTGAACGCAGCATCGAGCCGCGCGCAGAGCTCTGCTGGTCGGTAGAAATCCGCCCATATCCAGCCAACGATCTGCCAACCCGACGCCCGAAGACGGTCCTCACGCACCTTCTCGTCGAACAGAAGCTGCTCCGGTGATCTTTTGGGGTCGAAGCCGCGGCCGTACTTGATCTTGCCGTCGAACTCTCCGAGCGTTCGTAGTGCTGGCCATCCGAAGTCGGCGCGCGGGACGTGCACGCCCGCACCATCGAAGACGTCGTACTGCGGCTCGGGCGGCGGCAGTCCGTGCTCGACGAAGAGCACTCGGCTGGTCAACTCCCCCACACTCTCGCTCCTCGCGTCCAGCATGGCGATGCTTCGGCGCGCGGTACCGATGCCGCGTCGCCGTCCGGCTCTGGCGAGCGTCTCGACGAACTCGGCGGGATCCAACCCGCGGGCCAATGCGGCATCTCCGATGGGCACAGAGCGGATTGGCTTGGTCGTGCAGGCCAGGTCGAGGATTGTGCGGGCCAAGGTGGTGACGAGAACCCAGGCTCGCTGAGACTGTCGCTGTAAGCGCCTCGGCGGGATGCGCCGAAGTTCGCCACCGCGCTGCAGCCGATTCAGTTCAGCGTCGGTGTAGCCCTGGTCGACGAGATCGCGGCTCAGTTGGATTCGTGTCATGAGATCAGCCGACCAGCCTGATGCCGACCGCCGTAAGGCTCCGCGGCAAATCTGTGGATAGACCGACGAGATCAGGCCGTTCGGACGCTTTCGCACAGCCTGGACACTTCCGGCGCGTCTGGATGGGAAGTAGCGCGTCCCGATGAGCGCAGACCGTCCGGACGCGACAAAGGCGTCCGAACGGAAGCGACTTACCGCTGCGAGGCTTGCTGTTTGATGCGGTTGGTGAGTTCGGTGACCTGGTTGTAGACGCTGCGCCGCTCCCCCATCAGGGTTCGGATCTTCCGGTCGGCGTGCATCACCGTGGTGTGGTCCCGGCCGCCGAACTGCTGGCCGATCTTGGGCAAGGAGAGTTCGGTGAGCTCTCGGCAGAGGTACATGGCGATCTGCCGGGCCAGCACCAGTTGATGCGTACGGCTCTGCCCGCTCAGGTCGTCGATCGTCAGATCGAAGTACGCGGCCGTCTGGGCCACGATCAGACTCGAGGAGATCTCCGCCTCACCACCCTCGGGGATGAGGTCCTTCAGCACCACCTCGGCGAGCGCCATGTCGACCTGCTGGCGGTTGAGGCTGGCGAAGGCGGTGACCCGGATCAGGGCTCCCTCGAGTTCGCGGATGTTGGTCTGGATCTTGCTGGCGATGAACTCCAGCACCTCCGGCCCGGCCACCAACCGTTCCGCCGCCGCCTTCTTCCGCAGGATGGCGATCCGGGTCTCCAGGTCCGGCGGCTGGACGTCGGTGATCAGACCCCAGCCGAACCGGCTCCGAAGGCGCGGTTCCAAGTTCTCCAGATTCTTCGGCGGCCGATCGGAGGTCATCACGATCTGCTTTTGGGCGTTGTGCAGCGTGTTGAACGTGTGGAAGAACTCCTCCTGCGTCTGCTCCTTGCCCTCCAGGAACTGGATGTCGTCGATCAACAACACGTCGACGTCGCGGTAGCGCCGGCGGAAGTCCGCGCCGCGGTTCTGGCTGATCGCGTTGATGAAGTCGTTGGTCAACTCTTCGGTGGAGACGTAGCGGACCCGTACCCGGTCGAAGTAGTCGCGGATGTAGTGGCCGAGCGCGTGCAGCAGATGTGTCTTGCCCAGCCCCGACTCCCCGTAGATGGTCAGTGGGTTGTACGACTTACCGGGATTCTCGGCGACGGCGACCGCGGCCGCGTGCGCGAACCGGTTGGAGCCGCCGATGACGAAGGTCTCGAAGGTGTACTTGGCGTTGAGCCGGACGTCGTCACGTCGCGGCGGCCGGGTCTCCAGGCCCTCGTCGATGCTCGACCTCGGCACCGACGGTGGACCGTCCAGGGCGCCGTCATAGCCGAGCGGCGACATCGTCGACAGGGCCGAACTCGGGCGGTCCGCACTCGGATCCGAACTCCGGTAGTGCGCCCCGCCGTTCTGATCAGGCATCGGCAGCGACGCCGGCGTCAACTTCTCGTCCACGATCACGGCGAGTTGCATGGACCGCCGGAAGTAGGTGGTCAGTTCCTGCTCGATCCCCTGCCGGAACCGCCCCTCGAGCTGGTTACGGGTGAAGGTGTTCGGGACCGCCAGCATCAGCGCATCCTGGTGCAGGGCGAGCGGGCGAGCGCTGTCGAGCCAGCGCCGCAGCTCCGGCGGTGACGCCGAGTAGACGTGCTCCCAGGCCAGCTTGGAGGTATCTGCGTCGCTGCCAGGAGGCTGGGTCACTCGTGATTACTCCGCGTCTTGCTCGCTGCTGACCGATGGACTCACCCCGTGGCCCAGCACCCCCGCCGGCTCACGACCGGTTTCCAGACCGAAGAGCTCCACTCTTGCACTCCACAGCCTTATCCACACCCTGTGCGTGAACGGCGGAACCCTGGACCTCCACCCCCCGGTGCGGCGAGGCACGAAGGTGGAAGAGCGAGACGTACGTAATGCGTTTGAGATGAAATGTCGGGCGAGCCGTGACGCTAGCAACCCCGAAACCCAACTGCAACCCGTCGAGGCGAAATCCCTGACCAAATGCGGCGTGTCGCCTCGACAGCCGAGACGGCAGCCGTCCAGGTGCTGAGCGCGAGCAAGACCTCCTTGCGAGCGTCGGGTAGCGAAGCGCCGGCTCGGTCTGGACGACCGAAGGAGCAAACAATGCTTTTCCGTTTGCGAGTGAGGGAGGAAGACCGAGCCTTGAGGCGCGTAGCGAGCGCGAGCAAGAGAAAGTTGACCCACTTGGTTGGTCCCCGTACCGTTGGGAGGTCGCGAAGAACGATCGTTGCTGCGGATCGGCCCGCGACGTCGGACCCTGGATCACCACGAACTGAGAATGTGGGAGAACTCCCGTGAGCAAGCGTACTTTCCAGCCGAGCAACCGGCGCCGAAGCCGTACCCATGGCTTCCGGCTGCGGATGCGGACCCGCGCCGGACGCGCCATCCTCGCCGCCCGGCGGCGCAAGGGTCGCGCCAAGCTGTCCGCCTGAGCTGGGCGAGGAAAGTGTTGCCCGCGCCCGCCCGGATGCGCAGCGCGGAGGACTTCCGTCGTGCCGTTCGGTCCGGAGTTCGGGTGTCCCGGCCGACCCTGGTCGTCCACGCCGGCTGTGCTGATTCAACCCACCCGCGGGTGGGTTTCGTTGTCTCCAAGGCGGTGGGCTCGGCGGTGCGGCGCAACCGGGTGAAGCGGCGGTTGCGCCACCTGGCCGGTGAGCGGCTCCGGCACACGCCGGCGGGGGTCGACGTGGTCGTACGGGCTCTCCCCCGGTCGGCGAGCGAGCCGGCGCGGCTGCCGTCCGACTTCTCGGCGGCCTGGTCCGCGGCGGTGTCTCGACTGGATTGCCCATGAGGCACGCGCTCATCGGCTTCCTCAAGCTGTACCGGCTGGTCGTCAGCCCGCTGTACGGGAACGTGTGCCGTTACTACCCGAGTTGCTCCGCCTACGCGCTCCGGGCGGTCGAGGTCCACGGCGCCGCCAATGGTTCGTGGTTGGCGATGCGGAGGTTGCTGCGTTGCCACCCCTGGGCCCCGGGTGGGTACGATCCCGTACCGGGCACCCCGGAATTCGACGAAGAGATGCGTGATCTGGCCGCCAAACAGGCCACACTGGGTCACAGTCATCCCCACCGGCCCGCCGTGGCAGAGAAACCGCACGAGCAGGCCGGACTTGCGCACGTACGAGGTGGAAATTGATCGAGCCGCTGATCCCGATGCTTGTCCCGATGGCGTGGTACGACGGCATCGTCGGGTTCTTCAACACGATCATGACGCCGCTGTACTGGGTCGTCTCAGGCTTGTTGGTGCTCTTCCACTCGCTGTGGGCGCCGCTGTTCGGCACCGACAACGGGTGGACCTGGACGCTGTCGATCGTGTGCTTGACCGTGATCATCCGGATGGCGCTCATCCCGCTGTTCGTCAAGCAGATCAAGTCGTCGCGGATGATGCAGGTGCTGCAGCCCAAGGTGCGGGAGCTGCAGAAGAAGTACGGTCACGACCGGGAGAAGCTCGGTCAAGAGACCATGAAGCTGTACCGGGAGAACAACGCCAATCCGTTGTCCTCCTGTCTGCCGCTGTTGCTGCAGATGCCGATCTTCCTCGCCCTGTTCTGGGTCTTGAACGAAGCCTCGAACGGCCGCGCCCTCGGGCACTGGATGGTCGTCAACCCCGACCTTGTGTCCTCGCTGCAGAACGCCACGATCTTCGGTGCCCGGATCTCCGACACGTTCATGAAGGCCGGTTTCGCCGGCGGAATCAACAGCATCCACATCGTCACGGTCTTCTTGATCCTGGCGATGACGGCCACCTTGTTCATTACGCAGCTGCAGTTGATGCGGAAGAACATGCCGCCGGAGGCGTTGACCGGACCGTTCGCGCAGCAGCAGAAGATGATGCTGTACCTGTTCCCGATCATCTTCGCGGTCGGCGGCATCAACTTCCCGGTCGGCGTGCTCATCTACTGGTTCACCTCGAACCTGTGGACGATGGGCCAGCAGTTCTACGTCATCCGCCGCAACCCGGCGCCGGGAACCCCCGCGTTCGACGCCTGGGAGGCCCGCCGGAAGACCAAGGCGGCCCACAAGCACCGCAACGATCCGGTCGTCGAGGAGGCTGCCGACGCCGAGCCGAGCGGCAACGGCCGGGCCCGGGTCAGCCGCAACGGCGCCAACGGGTCGTCCAGCAACGGGTCGGATACCAACAGTTCCGCTCCCAAGGTGATTCGGCAGCAACCCCGTAAGCAGACCCGTTCCCAGCGAAAGACCTGAGATCCGCAATTTTCTCGACCCGCGCTGAGGCTGCAGCTCACGCAGCAGGCGCCAACGGACAACGCGAACGAGCGGGCGGCTCGCCCGTAGGAGAGGACCCCCATGAATGATTCGAGCGACATCCAGAACGGCCACGTGCGGCTCGCCACCCAGGAAGACGAGACTCCCGACCTCGAGGCAATTGCCCCGGTCGACGCCGACGCCGAAGCGGAGGCCGGGGTCAGCGTGGAGACGGACGAGGAGGTTGAGGCCGAGACCCACGCGCCCGAGACCGAGGCGAGCAGCGGGATCGAGGCGAGCAGCGGGACCGAGGCGACCAGCGGGACCGAGGCCGAAGCGGCCCCCAGGGCACGGAAGGCCAACTCCGAGACGCTGGAGTCGGAGGCGGAGATCGCGGCCGACTACCTGGAGGAACTGCTCGACATCGCCGATCTGGACGGGGACATCGACACCTACATCGAGGGCGACCGAGCTCACGTCTCCGTCGTCAGCGGCTCCGACGTCCTCGTGGGCCCCAACGGGACGGTGCTGGACGCTCTGCAGGAGCTGGCTCGACTGGCGGTGATGACCGAGACCGGCGAACGGAGCCGGCTGATGCTCGACGTCGCGGGCTTCCGGGAGCAGCGGAAGACCGAGCTGATCAGCCTCGCCGCCGAGGCGGTCGAAGAGGTGAAGAGCAGCCAGGAGAAGGTGCCGCTGGCTCCGATGAATCCGTTCGAGCGCAAGATCGTGCACGACGCGGTGGCCGCCGCCGGGCTGACCAGCGCCTCCGAGGGCGAGGAGCCTCGACGCCACGTGGTCGTCCTGCCGGTCGGCTGACGGAGCTGGCCCGAGCTGCCGGTGTGCGTTCCTGAGCTTGTGTGCGGTGTCCTGAGCCCTTCTCCTGAGCTTGTCGAAGGATCAGGAGAACCTTGTCAGAAGGATCAATCCGGGTGACCGACCACTACCCTCCCCAAGCTCCGCCAGTACGTCGACATCTTGCTCGATCGCGGCGTCCGGCACGGATTGATCGGACCGCGGGAGACCGAGCGCATCTGGGATCGGCACATCCTCAACAGCCTGGCCGTGGCCGACCTCATCCCCGACGGCTCGTCGGTGGTCGACGTGGGCTCCGGAGCCGGACTCCCGGGGATACCCCTCGCCATCGTTCGTCCCGATCTGTCGGTCACCCTGCTGGAGTCGATGCTGCGCCGGACGACGTTCCTGGAAACGGTGGTTCGCCGAACTCGGAGCTCGCTGAGACGCGTACGGGTGGTCCGCGGGCGGGCCGAGGACCACCGCGAGCAGTACGACGTGGTGCTCGCGCGGGCCGTGGCGCCGCTGGATCGGCTCGTCCGCTGGTGCCGGCCGATGATGGGCCGGCACGGCGTGCTGCTTGCCCTGAAGGGTCAAGCGGCCGAGGTGGAGATCGCGCAGGCCAGGGACACGCTCGCCGGTGAGCATCTGAAGGCGCGGATTCTCGAGGTTCGTGCCCAGCCGGACGCTGAACCGACCCGGGTGATCCGCGTTCGCTGAGCAGTTGTTTGGTGTCGGGTGCTTTGGTGTCGGGCGCGCCGAACCGGCGATCGTGGCGTGCTGATCTAGCGTGAAGAGACAGCAGGAACTCACGAGTCAGGACCCTTCCCATGACGCTCTCCACCCAGGATTCGAGGATGAAGCCCGGCTTGGGGTGGCCCCAGACACCGACACCGCCGTCCGGATCCGATCTGGGTTGGCCATCCGTTTCACGTGAAACAGAGCGAGCTCGCGCTCTCAGCTCACGATCTGGTGCACCGAGCCCATCGCCCGCTCGTGCCCTGAGCCTGCCGAAGGGCCATGAGGGCGAGCTCTCGAGTGGCTCTGCTCCCCCGGACTCGGCTCCCCCGGACCTGCCGACCCTGCCGCCGGGACCCCGACGTGCACGGTTTGACGAGGACGAACTGGCGCCGGCGCCGAGCGAAGAGGAACCGCTCCCCGTTTCACGTGAAACGGCGACACAGCATCCGTTCCCGGCCCCAATGGAGTCACGGGTCCTGGTCGTAGCGAACCAGAAGGGCGGGGTGGGCAAGACCACCACGGCGGTGAATCTGGCCACCGCGTTGGCGCTCGGCGGTCTGCGCGTCCTCGTCGTCGACCTCGATCCGCAAGGCAACGCCAGCACTGCACTCGGCGTCGACCACCCGCCCGGCACCCCCGGGACGTACGACACGCTGCTCGCGGGGGTGCCGATGGCAGAACTGGTGGTCGACTCCCCCGAGGCGCCTCGACTCACAGTCTTGCCGGCGACCATCGACCTCGCGGGCGCCGAGATCGAGCTCGTCTCCACCGTCGCCCGAGAGAATCGGTTGCTGCGGGCGCTCACGGCCTACCTGTCCGAGCAGCCGACCGACTACGTCTTCTTGGACTGTCCGCCGTCGCTGGGTCTGCTCACACTCAATGCTCTGGTCGCGGCGACCGAGATCCTGATTCCTATCCAATGCGAGTACTACGCCCTCGAAGGCGTCTCCCAGTTGATGCGCACGATCAACCTGGTCAAGGGCGAGCTGAACGACGGTTTGCGCGTCAGCACCGTCCTGCTGACCATGTTCGACGCCCGGACGAAGCTCGCGGCCCAGGTTGCCGACGAGGTGCGCACCCATTTCGCCGCCGAGACGCTACCCACCGTGATCCCCCGGTCGGTCAGGATCTCCGAGGCGCCGAGCTTTGGTCAGAGCGTCCTGACCTACCATCCGGGATCGGTCGGCGCCAAGGCGTACCTGCAGGCCGCCGCCGAGATCGCTCAGCGCGGAGCGTCCGATCCGACTCAGGCTGAGCTTAAGGAGTCCGCATGACTGTCGGTACTGATCGACCCCGACTCGGCCGCGGGCTGGGGGAGTTGTTCCAGCGCACCGATGTGCCGGCTCCCACGTCGCCGGACCTCGCCGAAGCGGCGTCGCGCCGACCGGATCCGGCGGCCATCCCGGAGGGCGCATACTTCGCCGAGCTTCCGACCGGTGCCATCAGTCCCAATCCACGTCAGCCGCGAGCGGTCTTTGACGAGGACGCCATGGCGGAGTTGGTCGAGTCCATCCGCGAGGTCGGACTGCTGCAGCCCGTGGTCGTCCGCCCGGAGCAGGACGGCCGCTTCGAGTTGGTGATGGGGGAGCGGCGCTGGCGTGCGGCCCAAGAGGCGGAACTGACCACCGTTCCCGCCATCGTCCGGGAGACGCGGGACCAGGACCTCCTTCGCGACGCCCTGCTCGAGAACCTGCACCGCGCTCAGCTGAATCCGCTCGAGGAGGCGGCGGCCTACGCCCAGATGCTCGAGGACTTCGGGTGCACCCAGGACGAGTTGGCCGCTCGCATCAAGCGTTCGCGACCGCAGATCTCCAACACGATCCGGCTCCTGAGGTTGCCGCCCACCGTGCAGCGGCGGGTAGCCGCTGGTGTGCTGAGTGCCGGACACGCCCGGGCCCTGCTCACCGTCGAGGGCGCCGCGGGCCAGGAGCGACTGGCCCAGCGGGTCGTCGCCGAGGGGCTCTCCGTCCGGGCAGTGGAGGAACTCGTCGCCGTGGGGGAGAACGGCGAACCGCGGCGGGCGCGACCTCGTACGGTGTCCGCGCCCGACCCGTACGCCGAGGAACTGTCGCGGCAACTCGGCGACCGATTGGACACCCGCGTGCGGATCGACGCCGGCCGGTCCAAAGGCCGCATCGTCATCGAATACGCCACCCCCGAAGACCTCGACCGCATCACCAACGAGATACTCAAGCAATAAGTCGACAAATACGTTTGAGCGCTGGGAGATCGGGTCGAGTGCAGGTTTGACGCAAGAGCTCCACGCAGCCCGCGAAGGGACCGGTTCATACGTATGTCGCAACGGTGCGCGGTGTGTTTGCGTCACGAGGCGCGACGCCTGGGGGCAGGGCGCGGGTCCGGGGCTGGCTTGTCGAGCACCATCCGCCCGCGCAGAGCCATGTCGTTTCCCGCCAGGTGACGGCTGACGCAGCACTGGATCGCCTTTTCCGCTGCGCCGTCCGTCATGTGGCGGGAAACGACATCCTGGGCGGCGTCCTCGGTGACCAAGGCGGAGAGACTCCCGCCACGCGATGCGAGTTCCTCTAGGTCGCGGACGTGCCTCGTCGCGTCGTGCCTGCGCCAGCCCTCGTCCCTCCGCCGAGTCGTCACAACTGCGGCGACACGCCGCCCAAAGTGCCGAAGATGTGACGGGTCAGCGGTCGTTTTGGGTGGTGGTGGTGGTGGCTTCGGCGAGCTTGAGGGCGTCGGCTTCTTGGGTGGCGAGCTTGGCGCGGACGTCCTTGGTGGCGGAGCGCTCGGCGACGAAGGAGAGGAAGGGAACGGTGCCGGCCAGGGCGATCAGGATCAACCGTCGCCAGCTCCAGCGGGCTCGGCGGCCGAGGTCGAAAGCGGTGATGAGCAAGATCATGTACAACCAGCCGTGCGGGATCGCCGTCCACAGCACGACCGTGTCGTTGTGCCAGGGTCCGTACTTCAACGGCAACCCGACGCAGACCAGCACCACCAGCAGGCAGCCGACGACATAGGCCATGATGCGGTAGCGGATCAGGGCGGCACGCACTCCACCAGCTTAGGTGGCTGAGCTCACGAGGCCGCGACGATCGGCTTGTCGATGTCGTCACGCGTACCGAGATCGCGGGCGATCTTCCCGGCCATGAGGACGGCGAAGGCGGCGAAGATCCACCACTGGACGGCGTATGCCCCGTTCCGCAACCGGCCCGGGCCCTCGGGGAGCACCAACGGGAACGGCTCCAGACCTTGAGCCTGGGCGTCGCCACCGGAGAGCACCAGGTAGCCGTCGACCAGGGGATCGGCCCAGATCTGGGCCAACGCCGGGATCCGGAGCGAGTTCACCATGCCGCGAGGGGGCACGCCCGGCAGCGCTTCCTCCGAGGGGAGCAAGACGCCGGTCTGATCCAACGGCCCCGTCGGAGGCGGGGGCGGCTGTGGAGCGGCAAGGTCACCCCGTACGACGCCGCGGACCACCGGCAGGACACTGCCGTCGGGGAGCTCCAGCGCCGTGAGCACGCGATAGGCACCGATTGACCCGGGCAGCGGAACCAGCAGTTGCCCGTCGGCCCGGTATCGACCCGACGCCGAGACCGTCCGCCCGTACCCGTCGCGCACCGCCGATCCGGCCCGGGCCACGCTGTCCAGCGGCACCGGCGCCTGATTCGCCCGTGTCGCGGCGGCCTCGGCTCCCTGGATCTCGTACACCTGGAGCTGCCACCAGCCCAAGGCGATCATGACCCCCGCCACCGCACATCCGACGAAGATGATCGCGACTTGCTGGAGCCTCCTCATGCGGTCGTCTTCATGCCAGCCGTTTCAGGCGACCGACGCAGCCGAGACCCGGCCACCGCGCGCGGCCGCGACCCGGACGAGGTCGGCGCACGCCTTGCCGAGGCTCCAACCGGCGGCCTCGACGGCCAGGGGGACCGACGAGGTCTCGGTCATGCCCGGCGCCACGTTGGCCTCCAGGAACACCGGCTCGCCGTCGTCGGGAATGATGATGTCGGTCCGGGACAGGTCCCGCAACCCCAGGACGTCGTGCACCCGAAGCGCCATCGCCGCGCACCGTTCGGCCACGTCGGCGGACACCTCGGCCGGGCAGAGGAAGCGGGTTGCGCCGGCGGTGTAGCGCGCGGTGTAGTCGTAGACCCCGGAGTCGGGTCGGATCTCGACGGCGGGCAGTGCGGCCGGTCCGGCTCCGCGGTCCACCACCGACACGGTGACCTCGGTGCCGGCGATGAATTCCTCGACAACGGCCACCGGTCCGTACGCGTACGCGCCGACCATGGCCGACGGTAGCTCCTCGGCCCGGGACACCTTGCTGCAACCGAGGGCCGAGCCGCTGCGGGACGGCTTGACCATCATCGGAAAGCCGATCTGATCACCGAGCGCCCGCACCAACGCCTGCGCGCCGAGCTCGCGGAAGATCTCGTGCGGCAGGGCCACCTGAGTGGGGGTGCGGATCCCGGCGTCGGCGATCACCGTGGTGGCGATCGACTTGTCGAAGGCGACCCGGCACGCGGATCCGATCGAACCGACGAACGGCACCCCGAGCAGCGCCAGCACCTCCCGCAAGGCTCCGTCCTCGCCCGTTTCCCCGTGCAGCAAGGGGAAGACGACGGCCGAGGGGATCTCGCTGAGTCGCGCGACCAGGGTCGAGTCGATGTCTGACTCGATCACCTCCAGGCCGCGAGACTGCAGCGCCGAGCTGACGCGCCGACCGGAACGCAGCGAGACGTCGCGCTCGTGCGAAAGGCCGCCGGACAGCACGACGACGGTTGGTTCGGTCACCCGTTCTCCCTCTGGTGCTCGCGTGATCTCAGGCCTGGTTGGCGCCCGGCGCCTCGTACGGTCGCTGGGCGGTCGAGGAGTCCTGCGCCAGCGCCCCGCCGAAGGTCTCCAGCACACCGGCCTCGTACTGCAGCACTTCGCCGAGCCGGCGGGTTCCCTCGAGGATCCGCTCGGGAGTGGGGAAGCAGTACGACAGCCGCAGGTGGCGGCTGCCGAGTCCGTCGGCGTAGAAGGCTGTGCCGGGCACGTAGGCGACCCGCGCGGTGACGGCCCGGGCCAGCATGGCGTGGGAGTCGAGCGCCGGCGGGAGCGTCAGCCAGACGAAGAAGCCGCCCGCCGGCACAGTCCAGGAACTTCCGGCGGGCATGTGATCGGCGAGCCCGTGCAGCATGGCGTCGCGGCGCTCCCGGTACATCTCCCGGAAGACCTTGATCTGCCCCTGCCAGTCGTGGTTGCGCAGGTAGGCGGTGACGGCGAACTGCGAGAACGTCGGCGGGCACAAGGTGGCCGATTCCTGCGCCAGCACGAGCTTCTCCCGCACCGCGTACGGAGCCAAAACCCAGCCGACCCGGAACCCCGGCGCGAAGGTCTTGGAGAACGAGCCGAGGTAGATCACCCGCTCGTCGAGCGACCGCATCGCCGGAGTTGGCTCGGCCTCGAAGCCCAACAGTCCGTACGGGTTGTCCTCGATCACCAGCAGATCGGCGGCGTTGGCCACCCGCAGGATCTCCGTCCGCCGGTCCAGCGACTGCGAGACGCCGGCGGGATTGTGGAAGTTCGGGATCGTGTAGAGGAACTTGATCTTCTTGCCGGCCTGCTGCAGCGCGGTGATCGCCTCGGACAACGCGCCCGGGTCGAGGCCCTGCTCGTCCATGGCCACGTGGACGACGTCGCACTCGTAGGCCCGGAAGACCCCGAGCGCGCCGACATAGCTCGGTGCCTCGACGAGCACGACGTCCCCGGGATCGCAGAACAGGCGGGTGACGAGGTCGAGCCCCTGCTGCGAGCCGACGGTCACCGTCACGTCGTCGGGGTGCGCCGAGATGCCCTCGAGCCGCATCACCTCGCAGATGGCGTCCCGCATGGCCGGTTCGCCCTGGCCGGAGCCGTACTGCATCGCCTGCCGGCCACCGCTCACCACCAACTCGTTGAGGGTGGCGCCGACCGCGTCGAGCGGCAGGTCGGTGATGTTGGGCATCCCACCGGCCAGCGAGACGACCTCGGGCCGGTTCGCCACCGCAAACAGCGCCCGGATGGCCGAGGCGGTCATGCCGTGGGTGCGGGCGGCGTACCGGTCGACGTAGTCGTCGAGCCGGGTATCGGTGCGACGCAGGCGCTCCAGACCGTCCCCGGGGTCGGGGGTGGCGCCAACGCCCGTGTGGCGAACCGGCTCGTGCACAGTCCAAGGGTGCCTCATTCCGGTCAAGGACGCATGTTCGAACCGGCTGCTGGGGCGCCTACCATGGGCCGCATGGGCACGGGGTCGGACGAAGTCGTCATCCGATCGCTGCCGCGTCCGGTGCGCTGGCTGATCTGGCTGGCGGCCGCGGCGCTGCTCAGCGTGTTGGCGGGCTTTGTGATGGGTCTGGCTCGGCCTCGGGTGAAGGCCTGACGTGGGCGGTTTGAGCTCGGCCCGGAGCCGTCGCATGCGGCCGATGACCGCCGCCGATCTGCCGGTCCTGCCGGAGCCGTGCCGCCGCTGCACCTTCTGGGAGTCCAGCCTCACCGACCTCGCCTCCTCCGACGGTCAACGCGACCGCGGACGCGTAAAGACGGACTGGGCGGAAGCCGTCACCGAACGGTGGGGGTACTGCGGGGTGCTGGCCGCCGACAACGGCACCACCATCGGACACCTGACGATGGCGCCGGCCGCGCTCGTGCCGCGGCTGGGCGCCTTCGCGACGACGCCGGTCAGCCAGGACGCGGCCGTCTTGATGTCGGTGCGCGTTGCCGAGGACTATCGCGGGGTGGGGGTTGGCCGGCAACTGGTCCAGGCGGCCGCGGGCCTGCTCGTCCGGCGGGACATCCGGGCGCTGGAGGCGGTCGGCACCTACCACGAGGCGCCGTCGTGCATGCTGTCGACCACCTGGCTCGAGTGCGTCGGCTTCACCATCGTCCGGCCGCACCCGATCACCCCGCGACTACGGATGAGTCTGCAGTCCACCCTCCGCTGGAGGGAAGACCTCGGCGCTGCCTGGTCCAAGCTGACCAGACTGGTCGCTCAGCCGGCGCCCCCGGAGCCCAACGGGGTGGGCTGGCGCGAGGCGGCCGTCGACGGCCGGAATTAGCTGCGAGCCGTTCGAAAGAGGTCAGCCCGGGTGCACCAAGATCTTGGCCGGTGGCGGATGCGCTCCGGCCAGGGCTTCGAAGGCCGCCGGGGCCTCGTCCAGTCCGATCTCCGCGGCGATCAGCGCCTCGAGCCGCCGCGGATCCTCGGCGGCGAGGCGGACCGCAGCCCGGAAGTCCTCCTCGGAGTAGCAGTACGAGCCGACGATCGACCGCTCGGCCGTACTGAGCTCGTACGCGAGGAGATCGAGACGCGGTGCCGCGAGGCCGACGAGGACGACAGTTCCGCCGAGCGCCGTGGCCGGCAGCGCCTCGGCCACGGACCGGTTGCTCCCGACGGCGTCGATGGTCACGTCGGCCGGTCGGCCGGCCAGCGCCGACACCTGCCGCTCCAGCGGTCCGGCTGCCGGATCGACGACATCGGCGCCCAGCAACGAGCAGACGACACGCCGGTCGACGGTGAGTTCGGAGACGACGATCCGCTCGGGGGAGTAGGCCGATGCGGCCAGGATCGCGGACTGGCCGATGGGTCCGCCGCCGATGATCAGGACCAGGTCGCCTGGGGCGATCGGGACCCGCGTCAAGGCGTGTACGGCGACCGCCAACGGCTCGATCAGCGCGCCGGAGGCCAAAGGTAACGTCCGCGGCAGAGGCACCGCGTTGCGCACCGGGATCACCATCCGCTCCGCGAACGCACCCGGGAGAGTCGCCGTCGAGCCGATCGACAGCCGATCCGGGCAGCGCTGAGGCTGGCCGCGCCGACAGGCGAAGCAACGCCCGCAGCCGACCAGCGGATTGAGCACGACCGGATCGCCGGGGGAGAGCGCCAGCACGTCGTCGACGGCCGAGCCCACCGCAACGACCCGCCCGGACGCCTCGTGACCCATCAGTTGACCCGGTATCCGGCGGCCGTTCGCGCCGATGAAGCCGTGGACGTCCGTGCCGCAGATGCCGACCGCCGCGATCTCCACCAGCACCTCGGTGGGGGACGGCTCGGGCTCGGCGACCTCGTGGACGCTGAGTCGCCGGTAGTCGTCGAGGATCAGGGCGCGCATGCGTACGAGACTAGGGATGTCCGGGATCGCACCCGGGGGGCGACTGAGCCCGTCGGTCGCCAACCGATTGGATGGGTCCATGGCGCGATCACCGTCGACCCGTCCGGAGCCCGAGCTCCGCTACGCGACCGAGGAGACCGGTCAGGACTTCCTGTCCGCGGTCGTCCGGGGGTTCCACGACGACTGGAGCGACGAGCACTGGGAGTTGGACCGGCGCTGGATGGAGTGGGATCGGGCGTTCGGCTACGCGGTGGCCGACCGGTGGATCGCCACCTCGGGCGCGAACGCCCGCACGATGACCGTGCCGGGCGGTACGGTGCCGACCGCCGGTGTCACCGTCGTCACAGTGTCGCCGGCCTACCGTCGCCGAGGCCTGCTCACCGCGATGATGACGCACCAGCTGGAGGATGTCGCGCGCCGGAAGGAACCCGTCGCCCTGCTCTGGGCGTCGGAGTCGTTGATCTACGGGCGCTTCGGGTACGGCAGCGCCGCCCCGCGGGTGTCGCTCTCCGGACAGACCCGATCGACGGCCTTTTTGGCGTCGGTCGAGCTGGGGGACGGCTGGGTCGACGAAGTCACCGCCGAGGACTACCGGGCAGTCGTGTCGGCCCTCCACGCCCGGCTGCTGCCCGATCGCCCGGGTGCCCTGAACCGGACCGACGTGTGGTGGGACCGGATCTTCTACGACCCCAAGGACTGGCGTGACGGGGCGTCGGGTTACCGGTTCCTGTTGCACCGCGACGCCGGAGGACAGGTCGACGGGTACGCCCAGTTCCGGGTGAAGTCGGAGTGGAAGGAGCAGGGCCCGGAGTACGAGGTGCGGATCACCGAGCTCGACGCCGCGTCGGGCCCGGCCCGGGCGGCGCTGTGGCGGCACCTGCTGGACCAGGATCTGGTCCGGACCTTCAGGCTGGAGCACGCCGCGCCCGACGAGCCGCTCCGCTACCTCGTGGCCGATCAGCGGGCCATCCGTACGGAGCTGTCCGACAGCACGTACGCGCGCATCGTCGACGTCCCGCGCGCCCTGGAGGCCCGCCGGTACGCGACCGATCTGGACGTGGTGGTCGGCGTGACCGACCGGTTGCTGCCCAAGAACGAGGGGAGATTCCGGATCGAGGCAGCGGCGGGCGCCGAGCCTCGGGTGAGCCGGAGCCGCCGCAAACCCGATCTCGAGCTGGGCATCCGCGAACTGGGCGCGATCTACCTGGGCGGGGTGTCGCTGCGTACGCTGCACGGAGCCGGTCTGGTGCGCGAACGCAACCCCGGATCGGTGGCAGCCATGACCCTCGCCTTCGAGTGGGACCGGCTCCCCTTCTGCCCGGACCACTTCTAGACCACCCGGCTCTCCTCGCCTGGCCCGCCCCCTCCCGGCTGCCGGGCCCCTCACCAAACCCGGAAACTGTTAACAGATTCCCGATTTGGGGGCCATTTGAGGGCGGTTTGCGCAATCTGTTAACAGTTTCCGGTATGAGAGGGGGAGAGGGAGAGGAAAGCGAAAGGTAGGAGGGGTGGAAGAGCTGACAGAGGAGGAGAGGGCAGGGATGGCTGAGGACAAGAGGACGATCGCCGTAACCGGGTCCACCGGCCGATTGGGCGGCCGGGTGGCGCGGCGGCTGTCCGAGGCGGGCAGGACGCAGCGGTTGATCGTGCGTGATCTGGGGCGGGCGCCCCAGTTGCCTTCGGCCGAGGCCAGGCAGGCGGTCTATGACGACACGGCCGCGGTCGCGGCGGCACTCGAGGGGACCGATGTCGTGCTCATGGTGTCCGCGGCGGAGCATCCGGACCGGGTGTCGCAGCACAAGGCATTCGTCGACGGTGCGGTCCGGGCGCGGGTCGGGCACCTCGTCTACACCTCCTTCGTCGGCGCCGACGCGGGTGCCGTGTTCACGCTGGGCCGCGATCACTTCCGCACCGAGGAGTACATCGAGGAGAGCGGATTGGCCTACACCTTCCTCCGCGACAACCTGTACGCCGACTTCTTCCCGATGATGGTCGGGGAGGACGGGGTGATTCGGGGACCGGCCGGGGATGGGCGCGTAGCGGCGGTGGCGCAGGACGACATCGCCGACGCGGCGGCGGCCGTCCTCATAGACCCGGCCGCGCACGTCGGCGCGGTCTACAGCCTGTCCGGCCCGGCGGCGCTCACCCTGACCGAGGTGGCCGAAACCATCTCCGCGGTCAGCGGCCGGACGGTGTCTTATCACGAGGAGTCACTGCCGGAGGCGTACGAATCCCGCGCATCCTACGGCGCTCCCGACTGGCAGGTCGAGGCGTGGGTGTCGACGTACACCGCCATCGCCGCCGGCGAGTTCGCCGAAGTGACCGGCGACGTCGAGACCGTCTCTGGCCACCCCGCCACCCCGCTGGCCGAGGTCGTCCGCCGCCAGCGGCTGTCCTGAGCCCCGTCTCTCCTCAGCGGCTCGGTGTTTTAGCCCTTGCTCTATCTGCAGATCGAGCAGATCCGAAGAACCCGAGCAGCTGATGTGGTGAGCTGGGGTGGGGAGGGCTTAGGTGGCGAAAGTGGCTCAGGCCTCGGTGGGGGTGCCGCTGGTGCCGGCGGCGATGACGGTGGCGGCGTGCCGTACGGGAAAGTTCACCGAACTGGCGATGAAGCACTTCTGGTGGGCCGCCTCGTGCAGACCTTCGGCGACCTCGATCATGCCGGGATCCGCCACCACGACGGTGGGTCGCAGCAGCACCTCCGCAAAGCGCCCGCCGCCCTGGCCGTCCATCACCAGCTCGCCGCGAGGCTCGTCGGTGTAGTCGATCACGATCACGCCTGCCACCGCGGCCTGGTGTAGATAGCTGAGCAGGTGGCAGGCCGACAACGAGGCCACCAGGAGTTCTTCTGGGTTCCAGCGCTCCGCCTCGCCCCGGAACGTCGGATCCGCCGACCCGGCCAGCGTCGGCTTGCCGGGGGCGAAGAACTCGTGCGTGCGCTCATATGAGCGATAACTGGAGGTGCCCGTGCCGGTGTTGCCCGTCCACTGCAGACCCAGTTCGTACGTGTGCGTCGCCGGCATGGGACTCAGCTCACCTTCGACTCAGAGTCGATTCAGAGGTATTCCTCGATGGCGCCGAGCAGCACCGACTTGGACTTCGCGCCCTTGAAGGCCTTGACCAGTTCGCCGTTCACGTACAGCTGGATGGTCGGCAGACCCAGCACGTGGTTGTTGGCCGGTGTGACGGGATTGGTGTTGGTGTCCATCTTCACGAAACTGACCTTGTCCCCGTGGGTGGTGGCCAGCTCCTCGATGATCGGCGCCACCTGCTTGCAGGGTCCGCACCAGTCGGCCCAGTAGTCGACCATCACCGGCTTGTCCGACTTGAGCACGACCTCCTCGAACGTCGAGTCGGTGACCTCGCTGACTGCGCCCATGCTTCCTCTTCTCGTTGCTGCTACTGCGGCTGATTGGTACGGGTGATGTTGACGGGACCGATGGTGCCGGACGGCTCCGACACTCAGACGCTGACCGTCTCCTGCAGCGCGGCGGTGTGTTCCGCGGTGTCGTTCAGGTCGGCCAGGTAGCGCTCGGCGTCCAACGACGCGGCACAACCGGTGCCGGCGGCGGTGATCGCCTGCCGGTACGTGTGGTCGACGAGGTCGCCGGAGGCGAACACCCCCGGCAGGTTCGTCCGGGTACTCGTCCCGTCGGTGATCACGTAGCCGGCGGCGTCGGTCTCCACCTGATGACGTACGAGTTCCGAGCGCGGGTCGTGGCCCACGGCGATGAACAGCCCCTGGACGTCGAGGTCGCGCTCCTCACCGGTCCGGGTGTCGCGCAGCGTGACTCGGTCCAAGGTCTTCTCGCCGTGGAGAGCCGCGACCTCGGAGAACCAGGCGAAGCTGATCTTCGGATCGTTCTCGGCTCGCGCGGCCATGATCTTGCTGGCCCGGAGCTCATCGCGCCGATGGATGATCGTGACCGAGCGGGCGAACCGGCTGAGGAACGTGGCCTCCTCCATCGCCGAGTCGCCGCCACCGACGACCGCGATGTCCTTGTCCCGGAAGAAGAAACCGTCACAGGTGGCACACCAGGAGACCCCGTGTCCGGAGAGTCGGTCCTCGTCGCGGATGCCGAGCTTGCGGTAGGCCGAACCCATGGCCAGGATCACGGTGCGGGCGGCGAAGGAGTTGCCGTACCCGTCCCTCACGATCTTGATGGGTCCGGTGAGGTCCATCTCGGTGATGTCCTCGGTGACCAGCTCGGCGCCGAACCGCTCCGCCTGCGCCCGCATGTTCTCCATCAGCTCCGGGCCCATGATGCCGTCACGGAAACCAGGAAAGTTCTCGACGTCTGTGGTGTTCATCAAGGCACCGCCGGCGGTGATCGACCCCTCGAAGACCAGCGGCTTCAAGTTCGCCCGCGCCGCGTACACCGCTGCGGTGTAACCCGCGGGGCCGCTGCCGACGATGATGACGTCCCGAACATCGGTGGTGTGCTCATGTGCATTGCGTGTTGCCATTCCGCCCTCTCGTACGGTCGCTCAGCCTACTGCTGCAGAACCCCCGGACCCGGCGCGCTATTCCCTTCGGCCCCGTGACCGGTGTCGAGGGGGAGGGTCAGGGCCACGCTGGTGCCCTCGGCGTCGGTGCGCAGGCTGACGGACCCGCCCTGCG
This sequence comes from uncultured Actinomycetota bacterium, assembly GCA_963789345.1. Lineage (GTDB taxonomy): Bacteria > Actinomycetota > Actinomycetes > Propionibacteriales > Propionibacteriaceae > Microlunatus. The sequence goes on from CAWBKR010000019.1 coordinate 43,850, forward strand.
CCGCCGTGATCGCCTTCACGACACTCGAGCCGAGCCCGGACGTACGGGCCGCGCCGCCGGACTTGGTGGTCACGAACGGATCGAACGCGTGCTCCCGGATGGCCGGGTCGACGCCCGGCCCGGAGTCCTGAACCGGAACGTGATGGACGCGGCGTCGGTCTCGGCCTCGACCACCACCGGTGTGCCGACCGGCATGTGGGTCCGCGCGTTGACCACCACGACTGGCTGCACGGCGGGGGCGGGAACGACGGGCCCTTGACCTGGAGTGCACTCCAGGTTGCAGGCTGGCTGTCATGAGCCTCGACGTGTCAGGCGTATCAAGCGAAACCGGGAACCTGTTGATCGGCGACGTGGCCCGCATCTCGGGTCTGTCGATCGACACGCTCCGGTACTACGACCGGGCCGGACTGCTCGGTGATGTCCGCCGGGACGGGGGAGGCCGCCGGGTCTTCGACCGCGACGCCCTGGGTCTGCTCGACGTGGTGCTGCGTCTTCGCCGGACCGGCATGCCGATCGAGGAGGTCCGCCAGTTCGTGGACCAGGTCCGGGCCGGGGACAGCGAACGCGGAGGCCGGCTGGCGCTGTTGCAGGCGCACCGTACGCGCGTGACGGCCTCCATCGAGCAGCTGCACGACGACCTGGCGGTGATCGACTGGAAGATCGCCGCCTACCAGGCGGGAGAGGACGGCACCGAGCCGCCACCGCCACCACCGGGCTGGCCGCGACCGAACGGACCCATTTGATGTCTGCAGTAGGAGTTGAGATGACTATCACCACCGCAAGTATCGAGACCCGATCCTTGGGCAGCGACGGCCCGCAGGTGTCGGCCGTCGGGATCGGGACCTGGGCCCTGGGCGGCCCGTTCACGTTCGACGGACGGGACGCCGGCTGGGGCGAGGTCGACGACGCCGAGAGCGTCCGCGCCCTGCGCGCCGCGGTCGACGCCGGCGTGACGTTCGTGGACACCGCGCCGACCTACGGCACCGGGCACTCCGAGCGCGTCGTCGGGCGGGCCCTGGCCGCTCTGCCGTCGTCGGTTCGCGACGCGGTCATCGTGGCCACGAAGTTCGGTCTGGTCATCGACGAGGAGACGCGCACGGGCGGCGGCAACGACATCCGAGCGGCGGCCATCGAAGCCGAGTGCGAGGCCAGCCTGAGCAGGCTCGGCGTCGACGCGATCGGGCTGTACCAGCTGCACGGCGGCGCCGAAACCCCCGCCCAGGCGGAGGACGTCGTCGCCACCCTCGAGCGGCTGGTCGCCGCCGGGAAGATCCGGGCCTTCGGCACGAGCCAGGACGATCCGGACACGCTGGCCGTGTTCGCCCGCTCCGCCGGCTGCGTCAGCGTGCAGACCCAGGCGAACGTCTTCGGCTGGTCGGCCGCGACGCTCGCCGCGGCGCGAGCCCGTGGCCTGGCGGTCCTGGCGCGCTCGCCGCTGGCCATGGGCATGGTGACCGGCAAGTACAGCGCGACCAACCGGCCGAACGTCGGCGACGTGCGGCTGGACACCCCGTGGTGGGACTACTTCGACGAAGACACCATGCCGGAATGGCTCCAGCGGCTGCAGCAGGTGCGGGAGTTGCTGACCGTCGGCGGGCGCACCCTCGTCCAGGGTGCCCTCGGCTACCTGCTGTCCCTCGACCCGGCGATCATCCCGCTGCCCGGGGTCCGGACTGTGGCGCAGGCGGTGGAGAACGCATCGGTCCTCGCCCTTCCTCCGCTGCCCCCGGCCGAGACCGCCGAGATCACGAGGCTGATGGCCGACTCGCCCGAGCGGCGGTGACCAGCCGATCGGGATGACTGGACCGACCCGTCACTTCTGCCGCGACACGCCGCCGAAAGCGCCGTTGATGTGACGGGTCGCGGGAGAGGGTCAGGCGGCGCGGGCCACGAGGACCACCGGAGCCAAGATGCCGGCCCGGGTGGCCGCGATGTTGTTGCCGATCCGCTCGGCGAATCGGGGTCCGAATACGGTCACCGGGCTCAGCCGCGACTGACCGTCGGGTGGTCGGGCCACCGCCGGCCGGCGATCCTCCGCGTGCTCGACCACGAATCCGGCCTGCTGCAGCAACTCGACGTAGGTGTAGACCGGCTCCACGAACGAGGACCGCGCGTCCTCCGCCCAGGGCAACGGATAGGTCGGCTCTCCCTCGCCGACCCGCATCTGCTCGTACACGCCGAACAGTCCGCCGATCTCGAGCACGCGGCGGACCTCGGCGAAGACCGCCTTCTTGTCCGGAATGTTCATGCCGACATGGATGATCATCGCCCGGTCGAACGATCCGTCGTCGAACTCGAGCGCATCGCCGGACCCCAGGTGGTGCTGCACCGTCTGGCTCAGCCCGACCCGATCGGTCAGCGCCTGGCCGGCCCGGACGAAGTCGGGGGCGAGGTCGACACCCACCGTCGCGCAGTCGTACGTGCTCGCCGCCACCCGCGCCGGCCCACCGATTCCGCAGCCGACGTCGAGCAACCGCGACTCCGGACCGAGATGGAGCTTCTCCAGCAGGTACGTCGTGGACGGCAGGAATCCGGCGTGCAACTGGTCGATCGGCGCCAGATCGGCCACGCTCAGCCGGTCGGTGTCCACTCCGGCGTCGGCCAGTGCCTGCAGGATGGCGCCCTCCAGGTCGTCCCCGCGGTAGTGGTCCCGTACGAGATCTGCGACGTCCATGACCGCCCCTCAGTTCATTGACCCGCTCGCGCCCGGTTGTGCCCTGAAGGCTGCTGTCTTCCTCCTCGCTCGGAGACGGAAAAGCGTGTCTCCTCCCTCGTCGTCCAGACATCAGCGGGGCACAACCTGCCCGACGCTCGCGGGTGAGGTTACTCCGATCGAGCGCACGCCGGGCTGCTTAGGGTGAGGTCATGAACCGGGCCAAGCGTGCCGCGCTTCGCGCTCCCGACATCTCGCTGCCGGACCTTCGCGCCGCGGGCCGAGCCGACTTGGAGCGCGACTCCGAGCACGACGGGCTGGAGCTTGCCGGCCTGGATCTCCCCGAGTTCACCGCCGGGAACCAGCACTTCGTCGAATGCCGGTTAACCGCCTGCCGGCTCGGTGCGGTGAAGCTGCGCCGGGCCCGCCTCAACACATGCCGTCTCGACGACCTCGAGGTCAACACCCTCGACGTCGCCGAGAGCGAATGGTCCGACGTCGCGGTCGGCGGCGGGCGGTTCGGCGCTCTCCTCGCGCCCGGTGCCAAGCAGAACCGCGTCTCGTTCGACAACGTACGGGTCAATTACCTCAATCTGCGGGGCGCCGAGATCGTCGATCTGGCCCTCCGCAACTGCCGGATCGACGAGCTCAATCTCGGCGGCGCCCAGCTCCACCGCGCCGACCTGTCGGGCAGCGAGATCGACCGGTTGATCCTCACGGACGCCCGACTGACCGACGTCGACCTGCGTCAGGCGGAACTCGCCGTCCTGGAGGGTGTCGAGCACCTCCGCGGCGCGACGATCAGCGAGCTTCAGCTGACCCGCCTGGCTCCGGCCCTGGCCGAACACCTGGGCATCCGCGTCGCTGGGACCACCAACTCTTGACTCGCGACATCCTCAAGCCCTGGGTGTGTCTCACCCAACAGTTGCGCGGACGACAGCTCCTCCTGCCTGGCTAGGAGGAGAAGATCGGCGGCAGATCGTTGGTGTTGAACCGGAAGACCGTCTTGAGGTCCTTGCCCCGGATGTCGTTCTGGGCGTAGTAGGCGATGCCCCACTCCTCGATGAACGAGCCGTCGGCGAACGTGCAAGGCACCCACACGTTGGATCCGGTCACCATGCCGCCGCCGGCGGCGCTCTGCGGGTTCCCGAAGGAGTCCGTGCCGCCCAGAGCCAGGCAGCCGGTGCTGGCGGGGTCGACGTTCGGGTTGGCCGAGGCCGGCAGCGGCTTCTTGGCCAGGTACGCCAGGGCGGCGAGCGTCGGCTGGCTCGAATACAGCGTCACCAGATCGACCCAGATCCTGGTCGCCTCCTGGCCGGTTCCGGACTCGAACGCGCACACCGAGACGGGCTCGCCGATCTTGATCCACTGACTCTCGTCGTTGTTGGTGTTGTACGTCGGCTGATTCAACTGCACGGTGCCGCCCGAGGACTGGCAGTGCGCCGCCGCGGGTCCGCCGGCGGTCGAGCCGGAAGGTGAGGAGGTGGGCGTCGAGGTCCCGGTCGCGGTGCTGGTCGGGCTCAACGGCGGTGGAACGACCGGCGAGGTGGTGGCTGACGGCCCCGCGGACGGCATCGTGCAGGCGGTGAGACCGAGCGCCAGGAGGAGGCCGATCGAGGCCGCCACGGTGCGCGTCTTCCGAGTGGATCCACGGGCCATCGGGCCATCTCCCTCAGCTGAAAAGTTGCGTCACCTTACCAACCGCGGACGCGCCGGCCTGTCGTGCGAAACACAGATACACGAAAGCGTTATCCGGCGGAGATCATCTTGCTCGGCCCGAAGAACGGTCAGGAAGAGAGCCGCACCGACTCTCGCGCGAGGGCGCCGGGCTCGGGACACCCGGTGACGACCGTGACCCATGGCTCTCCGCGCACCCGGGTGTAGACCAGCAGGGCCGGGGTGCCGTCCACCACCGCCGGCGTCAGCCCCGTGATCCGCCCGGACGTGACCGTACGGGCGCAGCGCCAGGCCCCGGAGAACGTGTGGGCGCTCAGGCTCCGGGCCTCCTCGATGGCCCGCGCCTGCTCGGCCAGCTCCGCGCTCTGCACCTGAAGCGGCGACGCGGCCAGGGGCTCGTTCAGCCCGGCCACGGCACTCAGGGTGTAGCCGGCGGCCCCGACGGCGGCGGCGCTCACCGCCGCGACCAGCACCGCTCCTACGGCGCGACCCCAGCGAGGCGACGGTGCCGGGGTGATCAGGACGGGCTTCGCCGTGTGCTGTACCCAGCTCGGCGGCCGATCGCCCTCGGGCCCGCCGGTGTCGGTGCGGGCCTCGCGCCGGGCCGACTCCGACACCAGCACACCCGCGAGGCGGGCCTCGACGTCCGCGGGCATGGTCGCCGGCGGGGCGCCGGCGAGCGCCCGGCTGACCCGGCTCGGGTCGTCGGGATCGAAGACCGTGTCACTCACGGCGGTTCGCTCTGGGTTGATCGGTGCTGATGTCGGACTGCGATTCGTGCTCGTCGGGATGGGCCGGTTCGGTTGGGGCTCCGTCAGGTGTGGCGTCGTCGGGATAGGGCAGCGCGCCCCGCTCGCGCAGGGTCTGCAGGGTGCGCCGTGAGCCCTTGTCGAGTTCGGCTTGCGGGGCCCAGGTCAGTATCCAGTCGAAGAGGGTCGAGTGGGCCCGGCGCAGCAGCGCCGTCGGGGCCCCGTAGCGGGTCAGGTTTCCGTCCGCACCCCGTACGGTGAGCTTGTAGGACGGTCCGCTCGGGGTGAGGAACTGGGTCACCTTGACCACACTGGCGCCCTCGATCCGGTGGAAGGCCCGGAACGTACGTACGGTCAAGACGGCTCCGTCGACCATCAGGAAGGCCTGGGTGCGGACCCAGACGACGGCGAGGAACACCAGGTAGCACAGCAGCAGGACGACGGCCGCGGACAGCCACCCCACGACCTGACTGCGGGCCAGGATGCCGACGCAGGCGACCAGGCCGACGCTCGACACCGCGACCGGCAGTCGCCAGTTGTAGGCAAGCTCCAGGGGATGGGCCATCAGCTCTCCTCCTCCCGCCCCAGCGGCTCCGCCAAGTGCGCCAGGAGGAGCGAGAGCCGCGCCCGGCCGCGGGCACAGCGGCTCTTCACCGTGCCGGGGGCACAACCGAGGATGGTCGCCGCCTCCTCCACCGAGTATCCCTCCATGTCGACCAGGACGAGCGCGGCCCGTTGGTCGGCCGTGAGCTGCGCCAGCGCCGAGACCACGTCGACCCTGGCCTCCTGGATCTCCAACGGGTCCGCCCGGGTCTCGGTGCCCAGCGCGGCCGCCCGGTCCGGGTCGGCTGGCAACGGTTCCTCCCGGGTCCGGGTCTGCTGCCGGCGCAGTCGGTCCAGGCACGCGTTGACCACCACCCGGTGCAGCCAGGTCGTCACCTTCGCCTCGCCGCGGAAGCTCCCGATCCGGCGAAACGCGGCTACGTACGCGTCCTGGAGTGCGTCGGCCGCGTCGTGCGGGTCGCGCATCATGCGTAGCGACACGCTCCAGAGGCGATCGCGATGCCGGCCCACCAACTCCGCGAAGGCGGCGGGGTCGCCGCGGAGGTGAGCGTCGACGAGTTCGTGATCGGTTCGAGCTGGCCCTTCGACAGGCTCAGGGCGCGAGGTGGTTGGCTCAGGGCGCGGGGTGGTGGGCTCGGGTCGCGAGGTCTGCGGGGGCGGGGCCGCTTCTGCGTCCCCGCCTTGGGTCACCTACAACACCTCGACCTCGTAGATTCCGCCTCGGTAGCCGCTCCCCTCCTTCGGCAACGAGGTCAGATAGACCAGTACGAATCGGGTCGTCGCCGGCTCCGCGAAGGTCAAGATGGCGTTGCTGCCGGCCTGCGACCGCGTGCTCACGGTACGCCACCGGGCGTCGCTGCTCATCGGCGGTTTGGTGGTGCCGGCCGGATTTGTCTTCGGTACCCGGGCCTCCAGGTCGGTGCCGTTGCCGCTCAGTCGGACACGGACCGAACTCACCACCGTGGGATCGCCGAGATCCAGCACCAGACCCACGCCGCGCTTGATCCCGCCCAGCTCCGGATCGTTGCGGTAGTTCACGGTGCGCCAGCGGGTCTGCGGCTTGCCGTCGATCGCGTTCGGGACCTCGGTGGTGTTCTCGGAGTTGGGCGGGTCACCCTGCGGATCGAACTCGCGCGCCGACGCGATGCGGTCGACCGGCCCGGGGACGGTCGGTGCCGAGGTCGACGGCGCCCCCGGTGCAGTGGGTTGCGCCGCGGTCGCCGGCGCCGCGGTCCCGCGAGACCGCAGCACCACGGCCGAGGCGATGCCGGTCGCGACCAGCAGCAGCGCCATCAACGCGACCACGGCGATCCAGCGCCGCGGTGGTCGGCTGCTGGCCGTACGGGTCGGGGGTGCCGGGGGCGCGGCCTGACGGATGACGGTGACGCGGGTGACGTCCTCGGCGGTGATCGTCGGGCTGATCGGGTAGCTCGGACCGCTGAGCCCCGGGAGCGGCCCGTACGCGGTGGGCGCCATCGAGGCCCGGATGGGCGGTTGCCCCGGCCCCCATCCAGGTTGCTGCGGGGATCGGGGGAGCGGCGGGGGCGGCGGGGTGGTGGTGACCTTGGGGATCGGTTGCCGCAGCCGCCGCTCGAGATCGCCGGAGGCGTCGGCGGGACCGAGCACGCCGGTCAGCGCGTTCACGACGTCGTTGGCGGTTCGCAACCGCGGGGCGCGGCGACGGGGCGGATCGCCGAGGATCTGGTCGCAGACGTTGTCCAGGGCGGGAGGGACACCGGCCCGAACCTGGCGGGGGCTGAGCCAGTGCCGACCGGCCGAGGGCGCGGCCGGCAGGCTGAAGGCCGGTCCACCGGGCCAGCGCGACACGAGGCAGGCGTAGAGCAACCGTCCCAGATCGGCGACGTCGACCGCCTCGGGAGCAGGCGGACCGTCGGCCGGGTTGTGGCCGAGCAGGGCCGTGCCGGGCGCCGGGCGCAGCGCCGCCTCGATCAGGAGTCCGACGATCTTCACGTGGCCGTCGGGGGTCAGGATCACCGTGTCGGGGTTGATGCGCTGGTGGTAGAGGCCGAGGCTGTGGACACCGGAGAGCGCGTCGGCGACCTCGCGCACCACCCAGGCGGCCTCGAGCCCCGACAGCGGACCGTGGCTGAGCAGCAGCTCGAGCGACTGACCCGTGGCGTACTCGCAGACGATGTAGCAGCCGATGTCGTCGTCGTCGCTGTAGACCGCGTCGAGCACCCGCAGGAAGCGTGAGTCGGTGGCCACCGCCGCCTGACGGGCCACGTTGAGCAGGTCGATCGCTCCCGGGTCGTGGGGCGGGAGCAGATGCAGCAGCACCGACCGGGAGAGCACGAGGTCGAATGCGCGCCAGGTGACGGTCGGTGCGGCCTCGGCCAGCAACTCCTCGAGGCGGTAGCGGTCGGCCAGCACCGTCCCGGCGTTGACGCTGTGGTGCAGAACCGACGAGTGGGGGTCGTGGGCCTCGGGAGTCAGCGCGTCCCGCGGCCGGTCGGGGTCCCAGGCCGCCGGTGGGTCCAGGTCGCTTATGACGTTGGTCATCTGGTCCGCGTTCTCGTTGTTCTGCTCGGATGGTGCTCCGTCGATGCTAGGCGAGGTCGCAGTCCTCATGGCGGTGGAATCGCCGGAACGCGGCAGATCCTCATCTCGTTCTCGGGGCGAGCCGGACCCGCCGCGCCGCAACACCGTACGGACGATGTCGGACACCTCGCCGACGCGCAGGATCTTCGACATCCCGAGGTAGGCGGCGAGGGCGACCACGACCGCGCCGAGTAGCGCCAGCGCGCGGGCGACCTGGCCCGGGTCGGTGCGCTCGACACCCCACACGAGGGCGGCGGCAACGGCCATGCCGGGCGCGAACGCCAACAGCAAGCGCGCGCCCAACCGGGCCAGCGGTCGTACCGCCAGGTCGGGCAGGCTCCGCCGCAGCACCCGGGTCGAGACGATGACGCCGATCAGGTAGGCCAACGCCAGCCCGCTGCCCAGGCAGGCGGCCACCAGCGGATTGGAGTCGACGAGGGTGGAGATCACGACACCGAGGGTCACGTAGCAGCCGGTGATCAACGCCTGCAGGAAGAACGGCGTGCGGGTGTTCTCCAGGGCGTAGAAGGCGCGCAGGCAGATGTACTGCAGGGTGAACGGCACCAGCCCGAGCGCCAGCGTCATCAGGGCCCAGCCCGTGAAGTCGGCGTCGGAGGATCCGGCGCCGAAACCGAACACCAGCCGAGCGATGGGGACGCCGAGGACGACGAAGGCGATCGCAGCCGGCAGCAGGGCGGTCAGCGCCAGCCGCCAGGTGCGACCCACCTCGGCGGCCACGCCGCCGAGATCGCCGGCGTGGGCGAGCCGGGACGCGCTCGGCAGCATCGCGGTGGCCAACGAGACCGTGATCAAGGAGTGCGGCACGATGAACACCGCGTACGCGTAGGAGTAGGCGGCCAGGCCGCCACCCTCGCCCTCGACCGTCGCCGCGGTCGCGACCTTGTTGATCACGACCAGGCCGGCCTGGGTGATCAGCACGAAGCCGAGCGTCCACTTCGCCAGCCGTACGGTCTTGCCGAGCCCGGTGCCGCGGAAGTCGAAGCGGGGCGCGAACCGGTAGCCCACCGACCGGAGGAACGGCACCAAGATCACCGCCTGCACGGCGATCCCCAGAGTCGAGCCGAGGCCCAGCAACAGCTCCTGGCCGGGGGTGAACGCCGCACCGGTTTCCGTCTGCCCGAAGACCCCGAGGAAGATCAGCAGCACCCCGATGGAGACCACGTTGTTGGCGATCGGCGACCACATCATCGGGCCGAACTTGTCCCGGGCGTTGAGCACCTGCCCGGCGAGGACGTACAGCCCGTAGAAGAACACCTGGGGCATGCAGTAGTAACCCAGCGCCACCATGGAGGAGTACTGGGCGGCGAGGTCAGGGTCCTTCCAGCCCGCCGCAGAGTAGAGCGAGATGATCGCCGGGACCGCGAGGGTCAGCGCCAGGGTGATCACGAACAGGACGATCAGCCCACCGGTCATGATCCGGTTGGTGTAGGCCTCGCCGCCGTCGGAGTCGGACTTGACGGCCCGGACGATCTGCGGCACCAGCACGGTGTTGAGCACACCGCCCACCAGCAGGATGTACATGCTGGTGGGGACGGCGTTGGCCACGGCGAACATGTCGGCCTGCCGGGTGCCGACGCCGAAGAGGAAGGCCAGCAGGAGCAGCCGGCCGAACCCCACGACCCGCGACACGAGGGTGCCGGCCATCATGATCGCGCTGGCCGAGATCAGGCGTGCGGAACTGGCGCGCGCCTGCCTCGTCTCCGCGCCGGGGTCGTCAGACATCCAGCGGATCTCGGTCTTTGGCCGGGTCCTGCGCCGGATCCGCGGCGGAGTCCACGCTGAGGTCCGTGGCCGGACGGGAGACCACCACCGGCTCGGCCCCGCCCTCCGCACTGCCCTCGGCGCTGCGCTCCTTGGCGACCTGGCGGATGCGCAGCGCCGTCGTGCCGACCAGGACGATGCCGGCGACGATCGCGATGATCCAGCCGGTTGTGCCGGCCTGGGTGGCGTTGACCAGGATGGGGACCGGCTTCCCCAGCGGCCGACCCGAGCGGGTGAAGAGCTCGGCCGTCACCTGCACCGCCCCATTCGTCTCGGCCCGGACCTGCACGTTCTCGGTTCGGTTGGTTTGGGCGGGCAGCGGCGGCAGCTCGACCGGTTCCACGGTCAGGCGCTGACTGTTGACCGATTGGAAGCGCACGACGACCCGGATGCTGTTGTACTGCGGGTCGGTCTCGAGGGCCGGCAGGTTGTTGTAGACGGTGATCGGGAACCGGGCGTCGCGGCCCGTGGTGAGGACGCGCGCCGGGACGCTGATCGAGATCTCGTCGTCCAGCACGCGATCCAGATCCTGCTGGACGGCCCCGGTGTAGGTGGTGAACGCCCGGCGGACGTTGCGCCATTGACTGCTGGCGGTCCGGGGGAGGGTCGATCGCGCCTGCTGCGCTCCCCGCGAGGCGTCCACCAACAACTCGGTGTACGTCGCGAACCCCTCGGTCAGCTCCCGTACCTCCTCGAGCTGGGAGGCCGAGAGCTCCGCGTCGGCGGCCTTGTTGCTGTACGCGAACTCCTGCTCCCACTCATCGGGTGTCCCGGCCAGCAGTGTGGAGAGCGCAACCGGCTTGATCCACGGGATCCGGTCCGGGGACAGGCTGGCCGCCTGAGTGGCCGTGGTGATCAGGCGAACCTCCGCCGCGCCGTCCTCGCCCGCCGCGGACGCAGCCAGCCAGGTGTCGGCGAGGGCGCGCTGCCGGATCTTCACGGCCGTCCTGGTCGGATCCGGTCCCGGCCCGCCGCCGAGTGCGGTGGCGCTGAAGCTCACGATCGGGGAGTTTCCGGGGCCGGCCAGCAGCGCGCTGGGTCCGCGGGCGGAGTTCTCCGACAGCAGGATCGCGCTCGGCCTCAGGGTGTCCGCCACCGCCACGGTCGCCGCGTCGGCACGGCCGCCGCCGGGCAGCACGAGCAGCGGCAGCGCGCGCGTACTCGTGACCTCGTCCCCGGCCAGCCGGGACTGGTCGATGATCGCCTGCTGGGAGTTGTGCACCAGGGCGGTCAGGTCGGGACTGCCGAACAGGACCCGGAACCCGTCGCCGGTGGCGAGTAGTCGGGCGAAATCCTCCAGCCAGCGGGTCGCGGCCGCCTGGCCGGTGCCGGTCGTCGTACCGCCGTTGTCGTCGATGACCTGATAGCCGCGGCGCATGGTCTCGAGCTCCTCGACCAGCGCCGGGTCGACCGCGAAGCTCGCCGGCGGTTGTCGCGCCGCATCCAGCAGCGTGCGCAGGCGGCCGCCGGTGCCGAGCTCCTTGGCGAGATGGTCATCGCTCAAGACGCCCGTCCGGACCAGGGACGGCCGGCTGGCCAGCAGGACGATCGAGGTCACCTCGACCTGAGCCACCTCCGCCGGTGCCTCGTCGTTCTGGTCTGCCTCGTCGTTCTGCTGGGTCTGGTCGGCGGTGTCGATGAGGGGCATGAAGATGCGCCCACGACCGACGATCTCGTCGTCGCCGCCGGGTTCGACCCGACCGCGGATCTGCACGCCGATCAGGTAGACGGCGTCCAGCGCCGGCAGCTCGAAGTCCTCCACGTCAGCGGTGAGATCGAAACCCGCCGACTCCCCCGGGGCGAGGGTGCGGTCGGCCACGGACGGGATGTTCTCGAAGATCGTGCCCGGTTTGACCCGGCTGCCGAGCGGCTCGTTGGCGGCGGACGCGAGGGCGCCGTCCATGCCCTCGGTGTCCTGGATCGGGTCCAGTGATCGCCAGAGCACGGCCTGGAGCCGGCTCAGCGTGATCGTCGAGGTGTTCTTGACGTTGCCGGTCAACCGGATGGTGCCGTCCCGGCTGGGCAGGGCCGGGGACATCGAGTCGATGCTGACCTCGACCCACGATTCGGGATCCGCCGCAGAGGCGGCCGGGACGGGGAGCCACAGACCGCCGAGCGCGCTCGCCAGCACCAGGGCCGACGCCAAGAGAGCCCGGGCGGCCCAGCACCGCGACCCCCTCCTCACCGGGTCATCCTATTCGCCACCGGTCCCTCGAGCCCTGAGCTTGCTCGGGTCTTCGCGCGCTGAGCCTGTCGAGGGGTCGGCTGGCTACGATGAGGGTGGAGGCGACGTATGGGCGTGATCACGATCTACCTGGAGAACGGGTTCGATCACGACCGAGTGCGGATCGACGCCGGCGGCACGGTGGTGGAGAGAACCGACGTGTCGACCCGGTATCAGATCGGCCTCGCGGATCAGATCGACGTGCCCGTCGCGGACGGGGGCCCGGTACCGATCACGATCGCCCTGCCGGACCGGGGACTCACCGCGCAGGCCACGATCGAGACCACGGCGACTCCTCATCTGCGGGTGGATGTGACGGCCGAGCCGCGGCTGAGCATGACACCGGAGCACGACTCGCCCCGTTTCGCCTGACTGCGCAGCCACGTTCCCGCGTCCAGGTTCCCGCGCGCGATTCCGGCGTTCGCGTACGAATATTCGCGCGCGAACCCCCGAATCGCGCGCGAAGACCGATCAAGCGCCGAACAGAATCCCGGACCAGGTATCTGAGCAGCAGCGCGCGTCCTCTCCGTCGAGGAAGGGGTGACGATCACCCCGACCGAGAGGAGCACCTTGCCCATGCCCGCCGCAACGAAGAACTCGACCAAGAACGGCGCACCGGCCAAACGCCGCCGGACCACTCGTGACCACTCCGAGGTCATCACGGTTCCCGACACGATCGTGGACCCGGATGCGGCCTACGACGACGTCGCCATGCTGGAGGACGCCGAGACCGCCGCCGGACCCAGCGGGCCGATCGTGGTGCCGCCGTTCCTGCTGCGTCGCTCCGGGGTCTACCAGCTGAGTCGACCCAGGGTCGCATCACCGACCGTCTCGTCCGTGACGGAGGAAACCGACAGCGCCGACGCCGCCGACGTCTCGGACGCATCCGATGACGACGCGGCCGCGCCGTTCCCACCGCTACTGGGTTTCGAGGAATTACGGGTCGACGTCGACGGGCTCATGCCGACGATGACGATCAGCGGGACCATCCGCCGCATCTTCGGTGGCCGTCTCACCTGGATCGCCCGGGTCACGAAGGACCCGGCCACCGGTCGCTGGTCGGGCCCGATCAGCTACCGCAACGGCACGAACTCGTTGCGGCCGCAGGCGAACGTGTCGGTGAAGCTCAGCGGCGGGCCGTTCCTGCCGTCGACCAAGAAGGCGACCGCGACGTTCAGCGGCGGTTCCGGAGCCCCGGTGACGCTGAACTACACGTTCAAGACGTCGGCGTTTCGCAAGGTCGCGTTCGAGTACGACACGGTGAGCGACGCGACCGCTGTCACCGCGCACAATCCGACCAGCCACCCCAACCACGAGCCGTCGGTGCCGAACACCGCGCTGACGCTGGAGAGCGCGTACGCCCGTCTCGGCTTCCAGGTCACCAAGTCCGGCGGCGACAGCGTCGATCCCCATCGGAGCTGCGGGCGCGAACACCACCTGGTCCGACCAGGAGATGCACGACGCGATGCAGGCGCACTGGTCGAACTGGGCCGACGCCCCGCAGTGGGCGCTGTGGGTCCTATTCGCCCGCCAGCATGACGTCGGGAGCGGGCGCGGCGGCATCATGTTCGACGACATCGGGACCGCCCAGCGACAGGGCACGGCGATCTTCAGTGACTCCTTCATCTCGGTGCCACCGGCGGGCGAGGTGAACCCGGGTCCGTGGGTCGAGCGGATGAGGTTCTGGACGGCGATGCACGAGATCGGGCACGCCTTCAACCTGGCCCACTCGTGGCAGAAGTCCCTCGGGACCGCATGGGTGCCGCTGACCGACGAGCCGTCGGCACTCAGCTTCATGAACTACCCGTACAACTATCCGGCGGGCTTGGACGCTTTCTTCGCCGCGTTCAAGTACGGCTTCAGCCCCGACGAGTTGTTGTTCATGCGGCACGCACCGGAGCGCTTCGTCAAGATGGGTGCCGAGCCGTGGTTCGAGAACCACGGCTTCGAGCAGGAGACGTTCGAGGAGTTGCGGGAGACCGTCACCGGGCCGTTGGCGCTGGACCTTCGGGTGCACCGCGCGCCGCGCTTCGAGTTCCTCGAACCGGTCGTCGTGGAGTTGCGGCTGAAGAACGTGTCCTCGATTCCGGTCGTGGTCGACCAGAACACGCTGGAGGGGGACAGCCTGGCGATCGTCGCCGCGAAGAAGGGCGGCGCAACGAAGCGGTGGCTGCCGTTCGCGCGTCACTGCTCGGCGCCGGCGCCGGTCGTGCTGCAGCCCGAAGAGGCGCTCTATACGTCGGTGTTCGTGTCGGCGGGTGCCGGCGGCTGGCTGATCGACGAACCGGGCGGCTACACGCTGTACGCGGCGGTCGAAGCCGGGGATCGGGGCACCGCCTTCAGCAAGCCCCTCGGCATCGTCGTCGAGCGACCCGCCACCGCCGAGGCCGAGCGGCTGGCCGGTGACGTGTTCACGGCTGACGTCGCGCACACCCTGGCCTTCGGTGGCTCTCGCGTCCTCGATGTCGCGAACCAGGCACTCGCCGAGGTGGCCGAGCAGCTGCCCGACTCGAAGGCCGCGGTGCACGCGACCGCGGCTCTCGGTGCCCCGATGGCCTCCGACGGGAAGGTCCTCCGGGCCAACGCGGACGGTGACGAGACCGTCAAGGTGGTCAAGGCGGCGCCGGCTCGGGCCCGGGAGCTGCTCTCCGCGACCCTCGGCGATTTCGACAAGGCCGCCGAGTCGCTCGGACACATCGAGGTCACCCGACAGACCCGTGCCCTCGCCGGGGTACTGGCCACCGAAGGCGACGACGCAGCCCGGACCGACCTGCTGAACGGATCCGCGGACGCGCTCGCCCGCCGCGGTGTGCTGCCCGGAGTCGTGGAGGCGCTCCGCCAACACTGACGGTTCGGAGCGGGGTTGGGGTTCGGTCGGATCGTCTCGATGGACCCCCTATTCCGCCGACCCGTCACATCTTCGGCGGTTTGGTCGGCGTGTCGCTGCAGAACTGACGGGTCGGCGGGTTCGACGCCGCCCGCTGACGACACCCGTCAGGTGCGTCCCGGCTCGCGCCCGCTCGCTGGCTGTTCCGTGACCCATCTCGATGTCGAGTGCGCAGTAGCGGCCCACTCGGGTGATGACGGAAGGGCCGCAACTGCGCAGTGGGCCGGGCGAGTCGGCTCACGGTCGGGGTGGGCTTGTGGACATCGCGGCGAGCGCACCATGCAGATCCTCAGGGCGGGAGGAGGTCAGCTGGGGCTGCGGGGCCCGTGGCCGGCGGGCCATGCTGGCCGGTGAGTGCCGAGTGCCCGGCGCTCCTCCGGAATCGTCGAGTCCAGCAGGGCCCTCCCCAGGCGGCGAAACCTCCGTCCAGGCGTCGCAGGTTTGACGGGTCGGTGGGTGTGGAGCGCGCCACTACAGTGGATCAACGTGTCTCGATCCGATCGGCTGAGCCAGGCTCAGGCCAACGCGGTCGCCGAACTCGTCCGGGTGGCGCCGGTGGTCGACCGTCTCGGCCAGCTGTTCGGCGGCGGCCGGACATCGCCTGTACCTGGTCGGCGGCAGCGTACGCGACGCCTTGATGGGACGGCTCGGCAACGATCTGGACTTCACCACCGACGCGCGGCCGGAGACGGTGGAGCGGCTGCTGCGCAAGACCACCTCGGCGGTCTGGACGATCGGCAAGGACTTCGGCACCATCGGGGCCCGTCTGACTGCTGACCGCAACGGTGCCGGTCAGGACAGCTGGGTCGTCGAGATCACCACCTTCCGGGCCGACGTCTACGCCGACCACAGCCGCAAGCCGACCGTGGTGTTCGGCGACACGCTCGACGGCGACCTGGTGCGGCGCGACTTCACGGTGAACGCCATGGCCGTGGACGTCGACGGGCTGAGCTTCGTCGATCCGTACGGGGGTCTGCAGGCGCTGGCCGCCGGGGTGCTGGACACGCCCGGCGACGCCCGAGCAGTCCTTCTCCGACGACCCGCTTGCGCATGCTGCGGGCGGCCCGGTTCTCCTCCCAGCTCGGCTTCACCACCGCGGCCCGGGTGGAGCAGGCCATGTCGGCCATGTCCGCGCGGATCGCATCGTCTCGGCGGAACGGATCCGCGACGAGCTGATCCGCCTCGTGCTGTCCGACCGGCCGCGCACCGGGCTGGATCTGCTGGTCCGTACGGGGCTGGCCGACCAGGTGCTGCCGGAGCTGACGGCGCTGCAGCTGGAGACCGACGAGCACCATCGCCACAAGGACGTGTACGCCCACAGCCTCACCGTGCTCGAGCAGGCCATCGACTTGGAGCACCGGCTGCCGGAGCAGCCCGACCTGGTGACCCGGCTCGCCGCCCTGCTGCACGACATCGGCAAGCCGGCCACCCGGCGGTTCGAGTCGGGCGGCAAGGTGTCGTTCCACCACCACGACGTGGTCGGCGCCAAGCTGGCCCGGAAACGGCTGACCGCACTGCGGTTCAGCGCCGACGTGATCACCGCGGTGAGTGAGCTGATCGAGCTGCATCTGCGGTTCCACGGCTACGCCGACGGCGAGTGGACCGACGCCGCCGTCCGGCGCTACGTACGCGACGCCGGTGATCAACTCGAACGGCTGCACATCCTGACCCGGGCCGACTGCACCACCCGCAACGTCGCCAAGTCGACCCGGCTGCGGTTGGCGTACGACGATCTGGAGAAGCGGATCGACGAGCTGGCCGCCGAGGAGGAGCTGAACGCGCTGCGACCCGACCTCGACGGACGCCAGATCATGGAGATCCTGGCGATCCCGCCCGGCCCGCTCGTCGGCGAGGCGTACCGGTACCTGCTCGAGCGCCGGATCGAGGACGGTCCGCTCGGTCCTGACCACGCCCGCTCCGTCCTTCTGGACTGGTGGGCGCAGAGGGACGCGCGCTGAGACTGCTGCGAGGGCTGACGTTTCGCGCCACATGGCGGATGGCGCAGCAGTCGAGCGCGATTCTTGCTGCGCCAGCCGCCACCTGGCGGCAAACGACAGCCGGCTCAACCGAAGGAGAGGTCAGGGTGTGTGTTCGGCACCGCTCTTGAGCGACTCGGTGCCTTCGTCCAGGCTCATCCCGCGGCTGACGACGGCGAAGATCACCCCGAGCAGCAGATAGCACGCCGGCCAGCACGGCCAAGATCAACACGGAGCGGCCGTCGGCGGGCAGGATGACGGCGGCGATCCCGGCGGCGATGACCAGCGCGACGTTGAAGACCATGTCGTACAGCACGAAGACGCGGCCCTTGAGCTCGTCGTCGACGTGGGCCTGTACGAGGGTGTCGACGCAGAGCTTGATGCTCTGCGCGGTGACCCCGAGGAGGAAGCCGGCGACGAGCAGCGGCACCTTGGCGAAGATCGCGCCCGGGCACGATCTGAAACCCCGCGGACAGCACGAAGCAGGCGACGATCACCGTACGGACACCGACCCGGGCGCTGGCGGGCGGCGTGACGGCGGCGGCGGCCACGAACCCGGCGGCGGTGATGATCGCCAGCAGCCCGAGGTCGGCGAGGGCGGGCGCGACCTCGTCGGGGGCGTGCAGGTAGTTGCGGAAGACCAAGATCATCGCCACGGTGACTACGCCGTACACGATGCGGTGGGCGCCGATGGCCAGCAGGCCCAGGCCCGCCTCGCGACGCTCCCGGAGATGCCGGAGGGCCTCGACGAGCCCTGCGACGATGTCGCCCGGACGCGCGGGCTCCGGTTGGTCGGGGCCGAGTTGTCGCCGGCCGATCCGCAGCGCCAGGCTCGCGCTGAAGACGAAGCCGCCCGCCGCGACGGCGAACAGGATCCCGTTCGCCGCGTAGTCCGGCATCTGCGCGCCGAGTACCAACCGCAGGCCGGTGCCGAGGCCGACTCCGATCACGGTGCCGGCCGGGCCGATGGTCGGCATTACCGAGTTCGCCACCATGTACTCGCCGGGCTCGATGGTGTGCGGTAGCGCGGCCGACAGGGCCGCGAGCAGGAAGCGGTTGAGGCTCATGGTGAGCAGTACGCCGCCGTAGAAGATCAACTCCGTGGCCGCCGGTACGCAACCCGGTCGCCACCAGCGCCGCCAGCGCGAGCGCCAAGCCCCGCACGACACAGATCGAGTACGACCAGGATCTGGCGGCGGGACCAGCGGTCCAGGACGACCGCCACGAACGGTCCCAGGATCGAGAACGGCAACAAGGTGATGGCCAGCACGGTGGCTACCGAGACGGCGTCGGGTTGGCGCTGGGGGGAGAACAGCACGTACGAGGCCAGCGCGACCTGCAGCACGCCGTCCGCGGTCTGGGTCGCCACCCGGACCGCGAGCAAGCCGGCGGAACAGCCGGTGCCGCCAGAGCTGGCGCAGGCTGCGTACGAACTCCACGGCGACGAGTATGCCCGGCGGGCAGGTCTCATCCGGCTCGCGCACGCTCCGCGCCTATCGACCCGGTCTTCTTCCTCGATCGCAGACGACTCTGTCCTCGGCTCGCTCCGCTCGCGGGCATGTCTGCTCCCTCGGTCGTCCAGACCGGGCCCCGTGCTCCGCTAACCACGCTCGCCGCTGCGTGTTGGCGGGGCGGCGCGCGAGTAGGCTGCCATTCGTGAGTCGGGCTGAGGAAGCTGCGCGACGGGCCGCTCTCGCCGCCGGCAGTGAGCGGGCGGAATCGGTCAAGGCCCAGCAGCAGATCGATCAGTTCCTCGCGCGACGCCGAGGCCGGCCGGCCTCGCTCCCGAACCGCTCAAGGCCGCCCTCTACACCGGCCAGCGGGTGAAGACCGACAAGACCGGCTGGTACCTGCGCAAGAACGAGTCCGTCGCTGTCGG
Organism: uncultured Actinomycetota bacterium; assembly: GCA_963789345.1. Taxonomy (GTDB): domain Bacteria; phylum Actinomycetota; class Actinomycetes; order Propionibacteriales; family Propionibacteriaceae; genus Microlunatus. Next base: position 62,800 of record CAWBKR010000019.1, read on the forward strand.
CACCGACGGTGGTTACTACATCCTCACCGTCCCCGGCGGTCTCAAGGAACGACTGCGCGGGGTCAAGCTGCAGCCCTCCCCGCCGCCCCTCATCGTCGGCAAGGGCGGGCGGGACGGCGAGACCGGCGACCTGAGCGAGTTCTTGCAGCGACGGCTCGAGCAGGGCTGAAACGCCCGCTTCCTCGCTCGGAGTCGTTTCCCGCCATGTGGCGGCAAAGGAGTTCGAAGGCAAAAACTGCTGCGCCTTCCGCCATGTGGCGGCAGACGTCACCCCTCGCCGGCACGCTCTCAGCCGATCGCGTTACGGCTGCGATTGTTCCCCGCCACGCATCGGCAAACGACCCCGTCGCCGGCCGAAAACTGCTGCGACCCGTCACTAGTGCGGCGACACGCCGCCCAAAGCGCCGAAGATGTGACGGGTCGGCAGATCTGGCTAGCGCTCCACCAGGAAGGTGGTGACGTCGTCGAAGAACTCCGGTGCGGTGACCAGTCCGTGTCCGCGGTTCGGGTACGAGATCAGGCGGCCGCGCGGCATCCGGTCCGCCGTCTCGGCGAACATCTCCGGGGTCCAGAAGTGGTCGCGCGCACCGCAGATCACGAGGGTCTCGGTGGGGATCGAGGGCAGTCGCTCCCGCACGTCGAAGGCGTCCTCGGCCCGCAGCATGGCGATGGCGTCGGTCGGATTGTCGACCCGCACCCCGCGCGCCAGCAGACGCAGGCCCGGCGTCAGTAGGCTCCGCACCCCACGGGAGTGCACCATGCCCTCCAGCCCCTCGGCCATCGAGGCCCCGGACGGCCTTCCGGTGCGCTCGATGTCGGCGAGCAGGCGACAGCTGGCCGCGCTTCGCCACCGGGCCGAGCCGGTAGGCGGCGCAGGCCACCACCGCTCGGCGTACCGCGTCGGGCCGGTCGGCGATCAGCTGCAGCAGCACCGACCCGCCGGTGGAGTGCCCGACGACGTCGACCGGCCCGCCGAAGTGCTCGAGGATCGCGCGGGCGTGGCCCTCGGCCACCTCTGCGAACGTGATGTCGACCGGCATACCCGGCCACCGGTTGGTGAAGAAGACCTCGAAGCCGCGCTCGGCCAGCGGCGCCACCGTCCGCCGGGCCGCCCAACGCTCGAGGCCTGGCTTGGGGTTGCGGTGGCTGGGCGTCCAGCCACAGAGGTAGACCAGTGGCGGACCCGAGCCGAGTGCGAGGTACGGCAGTCCGCCCGGGAAGATTCCCGGCCGGAACGACCGTCGGTCGCTCACCCGTCAGACGTCCTCGGTGGCGGCCGCGGATCTTTGACCCGGAGGAAGTTCATGTACGCGTCGACGACCTCCTCGGGCTCGCCGCGCATCATCAGGGTGCCGTGGTCCAGCCAGATGACCTCGGTGCACATCTCCTTGATGCTGCCCAACCCGTGGCTGACGAGGAACATCGCCCGGGCGCTGTCGCGGAGTTCGGCCATCTTGGCCTGGGCCTTCTCCCTGAACGAGGCGTCGCCGGTGGACAGCGCCTCGTCGATCATCAAGATGTCGGGCTTCATGTGGACGGCCACCGAGAAGGCGACCCGGGCCGACATGCCGGAGGAGTAGGTGCGCATCGGCATCTCGATGAAGTCACCCAGCTCGGTCCACTCGGCGACCTCGTCGGCCCGCTCCTCGACCTCGCGCCGGGACAGAGCCCGAGGCCAGTCCGCCGAGGACGATGTTCTCGCGGCCGGAGAGCTCCTTGTTGAAGCCGACGCCGAGCGCGAGCAGGGTGCTGGCCCGGCCCCACACCTCGATGGTGCCCTTGGTCGGCGGCAGGATGCCCGCGATGGCCCGCATCAGGGTGGACTTCCCGGCCCCGTTGGCGCCGATGATTCCCACGGCGGTCTTCGTGGGCACCTCGAAGCTGACGTTGCGGATCGCCTTGACCTCGCGGTAGGTCCGCTGGCCCCGCCCGAACCGGACCAGGGTCTGGCGCAGGGTGGGCTTGCGTTCGTACGCCGTCTTGTACGTGATGGAGAGGCCGTCGACCCTGACCGCCAGGCCGGCGTCGTTAGGTGAGCCGGACAGCGAACTCACGCTCTCTCGAGATGAACAGCAGGCAGCCGGCCGACGAGCGCGACCAACGCCCAGGCCGGCGGAGATCGAGCCACACGTGCGGCGGCGGGATCTGGCCGAGCTGGATCAGCGACGTGTACCCGTTCAGCATCGGGTACATCGGGTTGAGCTCGACGATCACCTGGATGGCGCGACCCAGCGAGTCGAGCATCACCGGCATCCACAGGATCGGGGACAGGTACATCCAGATCCGGGTCAGGTAGGGCAGGAAGTTCTTGGTGTCCCGGAAGTAGACCTGCAGGGTGGCGAAGATCGCCGCCAGGCCGGTCGAGAACACCAGGGTGGTCCCGATGAAGTAGAACGACAACAGCATGCGCGGGTGCCAGTCGTCGGTGAAGAAGATCACGTGGATGACGAGGTAGATGGGGATCGTCGGCAGGAACCGGAAGAAGGCGGTGCGCACCGCCGACAGCGGGATGAGCAGCCGGGGGAAGGCCGTGTTGATCAGCAACCGGCCCGAGCGGACCACCGACGTCGATCCGGCCGTCACGGCCGCCTGCAGCAGGGTGAACAGGAACAGGTTGAGCGTCAGGTGCGCGAAGTAGAGCGGGTCGGCCCGCTGCCGGATGATGGTGACCAGTAGGAAGTAGACCAGCGCCAGCAGCAGCGGGTTGAGGATCATCCAGGCCTGGCCGAAGAAGGTGGTCGACGTTCGCGCCGCGCATGCGTGGCCCGGCTCATCTCGACCGCGAAGGCGCGGCGGTGCCACAGCTCCCGCAGGTAGGGAATGAGCGGCGGCAGCCCGGCGCGGTGCGGCCCGTAGTGGTGGTAGACGGGCTCGAACGCGGTCTCCGGCTCGCGACGTGTCGCGGTCATCGACTCGTGGTCCTACCCGTCTTGTGGTGCATTCTCATCGGCTATGGCGGCCTCCTGGCAACCTTCCTGGGATTGAGCGAGAGCTAGTCTGCCACGCGACGAAGCGGTGTCCAGCCCACGTCGGCACTACCCGCGGGTCCGGCGTTCTCTCGCTTGCGGCTCTACGCCGATGCGGCCTCGAGCTCTCGGCTCGCGCGCGCCGGAGAGCGTCGGTGGAGCGTGACCGGAGCCGTATCCGCGGTTCCGGGTGAGGATCAAGACGACGCTGAGGACCACCGCCGCCGTCCCGAACCCGGCCGTGATGAGCGGCAGCAGGATCCGGCCCTCGCCGCGAAGGCGGGCCCGTTCGGGATTGGCTCGGGTCGTAGAGCACCTCGATCGCGTCCCCGACCTTGAGCTCGGAACCGACCACCCCGTGGGAGGCGGTGTAGAGGTAGGTCTGCCCGCCCACGACGTAGCGGACCTGCGGGGCCAACGGGATGTCGGTCCCGGAGGCCTGGACGCGGGTCGAGCCGGCGATCGGGCGCGGCTCGAGGGCGACGACGATGCCGTTGACCGGGCGTGGCGTTCGCGATGAACTGACCCGCGACGCACCGTCTCGTACGCGAAGTAGGCCGGTGACGACGAGAAAGTAGACGACGACGATCACCCCGACCACGCGGGGAAATCGCAGCCACTTCACGCGCACAGCATAGAAGTGCCGGCCGGTCCGGAAGTTCGTTCGCCGGCGGGTGTCGATTTTCGGCCTGCACCGCGACGTGGAAGGGGTGTCAGAATCACACCGAGGTGAAGGAGTCACCATGAAGTACGTCCTGATGTACGTCAGCCGCCCCGACCTCGAGGCGGCCGTGCCGGCGGAGCGGCAGCAGGAGGTCTACCAGAAGATCTACGCCTGGTTCGGCGAGCACGGACCGGTGTTCACCGACATGCGGCGCCGAACTGCAGCCACCCGAGACCGCGACCACGGTGACCCACGGCGGCGACGGCGCGGCCCCGGTGGTGGTCGACGGCCCGTTCTCGGAGGCCAAGGAGAAGATCGGCGGCTTCAGCGTGATCGACGTGCCCGACCTGGACGCCGCGATCGAGCTGGTGAAGACCTGGCCGTCACTGGCCCTGCCGGGCGTGTCGGTGGAGATCCGGCCGATGGTCGAGGACTACTCGGCCCTCGAGCAGGGGTGACGCCGCCCGGACTTGCCACGCGTGACCGCGGTCGAGGACGCGGCCCTCGCGCAGATCGTCCGGGCGGAGGCGGGTCTGATCGTCGCCTCGCTGCACCGCCGAACCGGCGACTTCGACGTCGCCGAGGAGGCGGTGCAGGAGGCGGTGGTGGCCGCGCTGCGGAGTTGGCGGAGCGACGGGGTGCCGCCCAATCCAGGCGGCTGGTTGGCGCTGACCGCCCGCCGGCGGGCCATCGACCTCCTGCGTCGCCGGGCCCGCGAACAGCGGCTCGTCGAAGGCAACTCGATGAGCCGGGCGGCGAGGCCGACGTTGTCGACGCGCGGCGAGCGCCGGCGGAGACCGGCGGACCGGACGAGCGGTTGCCGATGCTGTTCGGCTGCTGTCATCCGTCGCTGAGGGTCGAGGCCCGGCTGGCGTTGACGCTTCGGGCGGTGGTCGGCATGACGACGCCGCAGATCGCCAGCGCGTTCCTGGTGCCGGAGTCGACGATGGCGCAGCGGCTGGTGCGCGCCAAGAAGAAGATCGCGGTCGCGCGGCATCCCGTTCGCTCATCCCCGACGGTGACATCGCTGGCCCCGCGCTCGACGACGTGCTGACCGTCGTCTACCTCGCCTACAACGCGGGCTATCTCGATCCCACCGGGGCGGAGCTGGCCGGCGACGCGATCTGGCTGGCCGACCTGGTGGCGCGGTCGCTGCCCGACCAGGCCGAGGCCTGGGGTCTGCTCGCGCTGCTGACGAATCCTGTCGGCCCGGTCGGCCGCGCGCTTCGATGCGTACGGCCGGTTGGTGCTGCTGTCGGAGCAGGACCGGGGCCGCTGGGACCGGCAGGCGAGTGGACCGGGCGGGCGTCACCTGGAGCGGGCGGCCGAGCTGCGCCGGCCCGGGCGGTTCCAGCTGCAGGCCGCGATCGCCGCCTGTCACGCCGAGGCGCCGCGCTGGGAGGACACGGACTGGCTGCAGATCCTCACCCTGTACGACGTGCTGCTGCAGCCACGATCCGTCACCGGTGATCCGGCTGAACCACGCCATCGCGCTGGGGCAGGTCAGCGGACCGGCGGCCGCGCTGGCCGAACTGGACGCGGTGGCCGGACGGCTCGGCGACTACCACCTCTTCCACGCCACCCGCGCCCAGCTGTTGTCGGAGCTGGGTCAGCCGGCCGCGGCCCGAGCGGCCAACGAGCGGGCGCTCGGGCTCACCACCAATCCCGCCGAGCGGGAACTGCTGCGGAACCGGATCGCCGCGTACGACGGCTGAGGTTCAGCGCGGCCCAATCGGAACCAGCTGAGGCCGCGTTTTCCGACCGCGGTCGACTTCCGCGGGTCTTGGGGCGGGGTGGTGCCGCGTTTCCGACCGCGGTCGACTTCCGCGGGTCTTGGGGCCGGGTGGTGCCGCGTTTTCCGACCGCGGGCGACTTCCGCGGGTCTTGGGGCCGGGTGGCGCCGCGTTTCCGACCGCGGCGGAGATCGCGGCAGCCGCTCGCGATGTCGTTTGCCGTCAGGTGGCGGCTGACGCAGCAGAAATCGGGCTCCACCGCTGCGCCGTTCATCACGTGGCGGGAAACGGCAGCCCGCTTTGCGCTTTGACTCTGGTCGGCGACTCGGGGGGGAGTCGACAGAAAGTCCTCGAATGCAGCCACGCCGGACGACGGGCCACCCTTGACGAGCCGTTCGCCGATGTCGTCCAGGATGAGAGTCAGCTTGATCTCGCCCTGCGTACGGGACTGGATCGTGACCCGTGAGGCGTTGGCGTCACTGAGCAGCCGCACACCCAACCCCATGTGCTTCACCGAGGACCCGGTGATGTCGGAGCGATCATTCGAGATGGTGGGCAACCCGTCCTTGGCGGAGGTCGGAGCCAGGATGATCCGATCCCCATCACGCCGAGGGCGTACGTCTGCGGTGTCATCCCCGAACGCCGAATCGCCATCAGCATTCCGACCAGCTCCTCCCCCGGCTGAAGCGTGGGTTCCAGCGCGGTCCGAAGCAGTGTGTCGCCGCCCTTTCCGGGCCGATCGAACAGATCCTTGAGCCCCATGGTGACCTCCTGCGGGGAGCCTAGGATCCCCCGATGCGGCCACGCAGTCACCTGGGTGACAGCTTCAACCTCGCTCGGGTTGGTAGGCGTAGCTCGATCTGCAGGTAGAGCTACGCCTACGAGATCGAGCGACGTTGGGGTCGAGCGAGGGCGGGGTGCGCTCCGTCACTGCTCACGAGAGATCCCGGCCGTCGCGCGGGCCGAACGCCCGCAGCGCGTCGGCGTCACTGTTGGCCGAGCGGAGGTACTCCTCGGCCCAGGCCCGCCGGTCCGGATAGCCGGATCCGCCGATCACCTCGGCGATCGCGGCGTCGACGTCGACCGGGGTGTGCCGCAGCTGGACCTGACCGTCCCGCAGCAGAGCCCAACTGCCGCCGGCCCGCCCGTACGGCATCCCGATACTGCCGGAATTGACCACCAGCCGGCGGTCGACCAGGCGTACGAACGGCATGTGGGTGTGACCGCAGACCACGGTCTGGACCTCGTCGTCGAGGTCGGCGAAGACCTCCGCCCACCGCTCGAGCCGGGTATCGACCAGGACGACCTCCTCGTCGTCCCGCGGCGTGCCGTGGCAGAAGACCACCGGGCCGAAGCCGTCGACGTCGAGCCGCACCGGATGCGGCAACCCGTCGAGCAGCCGTACCTGATCGTCCCGGAGCTGTGCCGCGGCCCAGCGCGACTCCGGATGCTCCGACCACTCGCCCCGGGCGCAGGCCACGAGCTCGCGATCCGCGTTGCCGCGGACGAGCCGGCAGCGCGGGCCGAGGCCCACCAACCGGTCCAGCACCGGCACCGGCATCGGGCCGGCGGCGTGATCACCGGTGACGACGATCAACTCGGCCGCCTGCACGTCCGGCTCGGCCAGGACGGCCTCCAGCACCGGCAGCACGCCGTGGATGTCGGAGAGCACGGCGACTGAAGCGACCATACTGGCGAACCTGTGGGGTCGAAGGGCGGTGATCGGCCGGCAGCGCCGCCGCGCCACGTGCACGGTCTGCGCGGTGAGGACGAACAGATCGGGACGGTTCACGAGGGCGGCCGGATCGTCGGGATCGACCAGCCGGGCTCAGCGCGGCCGCATCGTCCTCGCTCAAGCTCCTCCGCGAGCTCGGAGTCGAGATCGAACCGCCGCACCACGAACTCCCGGACGTGATCGTCGAGGGGCGCCGGCAGATCGAGAAGGAAGGTCCGGCTGGCGAGGTGCTCCAGGCCCGCGTCGGTCATCATCATCGGCCAGTCCCGCTCGCCGCCGAGTGCCGCCCGGGTCATGCCCCAGTGCTGATGGGCATGATCACCGACGGCCGCGTCCAGGCGGCTGATCAGACCGGGATCGCCGACGCCGTAGCCGCCGGGCAGGAAGCGCATCGGCAGTCCTCCCTCGGCCAGCGCCAGCAGACCGCCCCGGTCCCGTCGGAGTCGGGCGGCTGGAGCAGTTCGCCGAGCTGGGCCAGCCCGGCCGTCGGATCGTCGAGGTGATGCACCACGTGCGAGGCCCAGACCAGATCGGCCGGGCCGAGGGCGACCATCTCCTCGCCGATCTGACCGTGCCGCGTTTCGAAGCGGTCCCCGAGCCCGGCCGTCTCCGCTCGCTGCTGGGCGCGTTCGAGCAGCGCGGCGGTGCCGTCGTACGCGACGATCGCGGGCCGACGGGAACGCTTCGCCGAACATCACCGCCGCGATACCCGGTCCCGAGCCGACGTCGATCACCCGCCGAGGTGGCGCGGGCGCCAACGAACCGAGCCAGGCGATGGCCTCGCGCACCCAGGGCGCGGTGACCTCGCCCTCCCGCTCGAGCGCCTCCAGCATGTCGGTCCAGTCGGCGGTCTCGCCGGCGTGGTCGTCGTGGTGGTCGTGCGGCATCCCGACAGTATGTCCACGCCACGACGGTGCGATCACTCCAGGCCGGCGACGACCGCGGCAACCGTGGGGAAAGCGCATCCGTAGAGCCGCTACCGCCCCCGTTGCGGAAACTGTTAACCAGATGCCCTCGACAAGAGCGGGCGGAGGGCGCCCAAGGATGCGATTTGCCTGCAGTTACCGGGGTTTCGATCAGCGCTCAGGCCGGGTCAGACCGTCAGCTCGTCGCGGGGACGGCCCGCCAGCCGTTTCGGCTGATGGCGCTTGCGGGAGGCGTACTCCCGAGCTCGGTGGCTGGAGAGGGCCAGCAGCACCAGGATGCTGATGGCCACCGTCGGGCAGGGTGCCGAGGGTGATCACCTCCGAGCCGGTCCGCGTTGCTGATGAAGGCACTCAGCACCGCGACCACGCTGGTCAGCATCAGCAGGATGCGCGCCCAGTTGCGGCCGAGGAAGTTGGCCACCCCCAGAACGATGTCCCAGGCCGCCGCGACGATGAGCACGATGCCGCCGAAGACCAGGACGGCGGGCCCGCCTGCCCCTCGATCGTCGACCTCCGCCCCGGCTTCGGCGAGCAGCTCGAGCGGGCGCGAAGATCAACACCGCACCGAGCAACGAGGAACAGACCGCCCCGCGGACGAAGGAGACCACGGATCCGAACGTGATCTGGATCGGTCGCTTGGCCCGGCTGTCGGTGCGCTCGATCGCCGGCACGGGCGGCGCCTCGACCGGCCGAACGTCGATGATGGGCAGATCACCGTCGGTCTGGATGAGATCCCCGCCGCCGTTGCGGGAGTGGTAGCCGGTGGAGAAGTCGCGGATGACCTCGATCTCGACCTCGGGGCTGGCCTCGGTCACCGTCTCGATGATGTAGTCCCGCTCGATGTCGGTGTTCTCTTCGATCTTGTGGGTGATCTGCAGGGTGAACAGCGACAGCCCGACGCTGCGGTCGTAGGTGCCGGCGGCGAGCCAGTCGACCGAGAACCCGCCGGGCAGCATCCAGCCCTCGGGCGCCCGCCAGAACCGGACGTGGTGGCGCTTGGCCGGATTGTTGTCCACCTCCTGCTGGTAGGCGAAGTCCTGCTGCCGGTCGAAGAGCAGCAGCGGGCTGACCGGCGCCTCCGGGTAGCTGCGGCGGGTCAGCGTCGACCGGATCATGCCCATCGCACTGGCCGCGCTGATGTCGTCGGCCCGGGTCCAGCCGCGCCCGGGTCATGGCCTCGTGCACCTGGCGCCTCGTGTCCCGAGCAGGGCCAGGTTGACCGGGATCCCCGAGCAGTCCGTCGCTGGTGCGGGCTCGGCCGATGAAGTAGCCCGGTACGTAGATGCGGGTCAGGATCCGGTGCAGCCGGGGCAGCAGCAGGTACGTGAGCAGGATCCAGAAGACCACCAGCAGCAGCAGTCTGCCAGCCCGGGCGCGTGCCCTCCTGGACGAGCAGATAGCCCGAGCCAGACGGCCGCCAGCCCGGCGAAGGCGAACAGCACAGCGTCGACCTTGTCCAGGAACGACATCCGCAGTTCCTGGTTGCGATGGGTAGCCACCATGGCAGCTAGTTTGACCGGGATGAGCCGCTCGGCGGTAGCGCCAAGCGCGACATCGCATGGTCTCGGCGTCGGCACGCCTTCAAGCCGAGCGACTCGAGCCAGGGCGTCCCGGATCGCCTCCATCCCGCGGTCGAGCTCGGCGAAGCTGGTGCTCAGCGGCGACAGCCCGATCCGCATCCCGTCCGGGGCCCGGAAGTCGGGGATCACGCCGCCGATCCAGAGCCGCTCGGTCACCTCGCGAAACGCCGGGTGGGTGATCGTGACGTGCGATCCCCGCTCGGCCGGGTCGCGCGGGCTGGCCAGGCCGACGCCCAGCGGGGCCAGCCGCTCGTCGGTCAGGGTGACGGCGCGCTCGGTGAGGGCGAGCGACTTCGTACGGATCGCCTCCATCCCGGCCTCGGCGATCAGCTCGAGCATCAGCTTCATCGGTTGCATGGACAGGATCGGCGGCGTCCCGGTGGCGAACCGCCGGATGCCGGTCGCCGGGCGTGTAGTCGGGGCCCATCTCGAAGGGGTTCCCGGCCCCCATCCAGCCCCAGATCGGCTGCTGCAGGCGGTCCTGCAGGTCGCGCCGGACGTAGCAGAAGGCGGGGGAGCCCGGCCCGCCGTTGAGGTACTTGTACGTGCAGCCGACCGCCAGGTCGACGTCCCAGGCGTCGAGGGCGATCGGCACGGAGCCGACCGAGTGGCTCAGATCCCACATCATCAGGGCGCCGGCGCGGTGCACCCGGTCGGTGATCGCCGGCGGCGTCGGCGAGGAAGCCGGAGCGGTACGCGACGTGGCTGAGCACGACGACCGCCGTCCGGTCGCCGAGCGCGGGCTCCAGATCCTGCTCGCGGACGCCAGCGGCCGGGTCGACGTCGAGCCAGCGGATGGTCAACCCTCGCTCGGCGGCGACGCCCTGCAGGAGGAAGCGGTCGGTGGGGAAGTTCTGCCGGTCGATGACGATCTCGGTCCGCCCAGGATCGGCGTCGACGGCGGCCCGGACCAGCTTGTAGATCAGCACCGAGGTCGAGTCGGCGACGATCACCTGTCCGGCGGCGGCGCCCAGCACCACCTCGCCGAGCCGGTCGCCGACCCGAGTCGGTTCGTCCATCCAGGCCTCGTCCCAGCACCGGATGAGGCGGACCGCCCCATGGTCCGGTGACGAACTCGGCGAGGACGCTCGGCGGTCGAGATCACCGGCCGTCCGAGCGAGTTGCCGTCCAGGTAGGCCAACACCCCGTCCTCGTCGCCGGCGAAGTGGCGGCGGAAGCGGGCCGAGCGGGTCGGCCCGGTCCAGCTCCTCGGCGGTCGGCGCGGTGATCATCGACAGCTCCTCGCAGGTCGGTGACCGAACGGCGGCGGAGGGTGGCGCACCAGCTCGGGCAGGTCCGACGGCCTGCTCCGGCGGGTCCAGCGGCGTCCAGGTCACCCACTCGTCGCCGTGCTCGGCGCGGCACAGCGCCTCGAGGATCGTCGGCTGGTCGAGACCCGCCGCCACGAGTGCCTCCAGTTCCTCGGCGTTGAGTCCGACCGGCGTCGGACCGTTGCCCATGTCGGTGCCGTAGCGGACCCGACCGCCGGCGGATACGAAGCGTACGAGGTTGTCGGTCGCGACCGCGCGCGCCCGCTCGCCGGCCGGGTGGATGGCCAGGGTGCTGATCCACGTCGTGGTCGCGGCCAGCTGCCGGATCAGGTCGTCATCCAGCGTCTCGGTCCACGGCGTGTGGGCGAGCGCGTCGGCGCCGGCGGCGGCCGCCCGCGCCGGCCTGACCCTCGCCCTCCGCGTGCACCACGACCGGCAGTCCGCGCCCGTGCGCGGCGGCGACGATCGCGCGCAAGACGTCGTCGTCGAGGAGCGGCATGCCCGTGTGCAGGGCCACCTTGATCAGGTCGACGCCGGCGCCGGCGAGGTCGGCCACGGTCGCCGCTCCTTCGGCGGCCGAGCCGATCGCCACGACCGCGTCGTCGGGCGCCCAGACCCGGCCGGACGGGTAGCCGCCGGGTGCGGTGAGGAACGGGTCCGGCCACCCGGACCCGGCAGCCGACCGGGTCGGTGCCTCCTGCCAGCGCAGCACCTCGTCCGGGATCCAGCCCAGGTCGTCGACGGCGCTGAGCGAGCTGCGGCTCAACGCCTCGCGATCGACCAGCCCGAGGTGGACATGGTGGTCCCGAAGGCCCGGCACCAGGGAGCCGGCAACCCGTACGACGTCACTGCGGTGGTCGCCGAGGCGCGCGAGCACCTCGTCGGCATCGAGCCAGCGTCCCGCCCACTGGTGATCGGCGACCAGCCGTGCGGGCGTCACCTCCCGATCTCGGTCCGCACCGCGTACAGCTCGGGGAAGAAGGTGAGGTCCAGCGCCTTGCGCAGGAAGCCGACGCCGGAGGATCCGCCGGTGCCGGACTTCAGCCCGATGGTGCGTTGCACCGTACGCAGATGCCGGAACCGCCAGAGCTGGAAGTTGTCCTCGACGTCGACCAGGCTCTCGCACGCCTCGTAGACGCCCCAGGGCGTCGCGCGCGACTCGTAGATCTCGCGGAAGACCGGCACGAGTTCGGGATGGAAGGTCCAGGGCTCGGTCGGATTCCGCTGCAGGATGTCGTCCGGAACCGCGAAGTCGAGGCGGGCCAGCAGCGCGAGGAAGGCGTCGTACACGGTCGGCGATGCGAGCAGATCGCCTAGCAGGGCGTGCGCCTCGGGCTCGTCGGCGAACACGGCCAGCAGGTCGGCGTTCTTGTTACCGAGGATGAACTCGATGGCCCGGTACTGGAACGACTGGAAGCCCGACGCGCTGGCCAGCGACCCCCGGAATTCGGCGTACTCGCGCGGGGTGAGGGTGGCCAGCACCGACCACTGCTCGATGAGCGTCCGCTGGATGTTCTTCACTCGGGCCAGGCACTTCAGAGCGTGGCCCAGCTCGTCGTCGTCCAGGAAGTTGCGGGCGGCACGGAGCTCGTGGAGCACAAGCTTCAGCCACAGCTCGCTGGTCTGGTGCTGCACGATGAACAGCAGCTCGTCGTGGTGCTCCGGGCGGCTCACCGGGTGCTGCGCGTGGAGCAGCCGGTCGAGATCCAGGTAGCGGCCGTAGGTCATCGCCCCGCGGAAATCGGTCCGCACCGACTCTTCGAGCTCGCGCACCGAGATGGGTTCGTCGTTCGGATCGGCCATGGCTTCGAGTATCGCCGCTGCGGCTCCCGTGTTCAGCCCCGTCCCTCCCGGCCGCTCTCCCCCTGCCCCCCGGTCCCTCCCCTTTGCGGCAACTGTTAACAGTTTCCCGTTCGGGCGGGCCGGCACCGGCGTGTCGATGCGATTTCCCTACAGTTAGGCGCCTGGCGGCGGTAGTTGAAGTTACAACTAACTCCTGCTAAAGTTAGTTGTAGATACAACCAATCGAGAGGATTCCATCATGGCCAGTGTGACCATCTTCGGCGACGGCAACATGGGCAGCGCGCTCGCGGGCGTGCTCGGTGCAAACGCCGACGTCGAGCACATCACGACCTCGACCACCTGAGGGTACGGTCAGCGGCGATCTCGTCGTCCTGGCCGTGCCGTACCCGGCCGTCGCCGACATCATCGAGAAGTACGGCGACCAGCTCGCCGGGCAAGATCGTCGTGGACATCACCAATCCGTTGAATTTCGAGACCTTCGACTCGCTCGTGGTGCCGGCCGACGGCTCGGCCGCCGCCGAGATCGCCGCAGCGCTTCCGTCGTCCAAGGTGCTCAAGGCGTTCAACACGACTTTCGCCGGCACGCTGGCCGCCAAGGCCGTCGGACCGAATCCCACCACGGTGCTGGTCGCCGGTGACGACGCGGACGCCAAGGCCGCCTTGATCGACGCCGTCACCGCGGGTGGTGTGCAGGCCGTCGACGCCGGGTCGCTCAGCCGGGCGCGCGAGCTCGAGGCGCTGGGTTTCCTGCAGCTCACCTTGGCGGCCGGAGAGAAGGTCGCGTGGACCGGCGGCTTCGCTGTCGTACGCTGAGGATCAGCGTGAACTGATACTTGTACGGGCAACCATCGGCCTAGAGTCGGGGCCATGACGGAGACGCGGTGGCTGACCGAGAGCGAGCGCGCGGCGTGGCTGCGGTTCGCCGCGGTGGTGGAGCTCCTCCCACGGGTGCTGGACGCCCAGCTCCAGCGGGACGAGGGGCTCACCCACTTCGACTACTTCGTGCTGGCGATGCTGTCCGAGGCGCCCGAGCGGACGCTGCGGATGTCGGCCCTTGCGGGCCGGACGAACGCGACTCTCCCGCGCCTGTCGAAGGTGATGAGTCGGCTCGAGGCAGACGGGTTCGTCGTCCGACGGCCGTGCCCGGGCGATCGTCGCGCCACCAACGCGGTGCTCACCGCGAAGGGCTGGCGCAAGGTCGTGCACGCCGCTCCGGGCCACGTCGCGACGGTGCGGGCCAACGTCGTCGACGCCTTGTCGCCCACCCAGCTCGCGCAGCTGTCGAGCATCGCCGAGAAGCTGCTCCGCCGGCTGGATCCGGACGGCAAGGTCATGCCGATACCCCGCTGACGCTCGCCGGCATCTCTGCTCAGTCCGAACCCGGGTCATGTGCTGACCCGGTTCCTTACCTTTGCAGATGATCACCTCTCCGGTGACCGACGGGGGCCGACCACGAAGCCGGAGCCATACCCCGCCTGACCCCAACTCCGCGACCCGTCACATCTTCGGGCGTTTCGGCGGCGTGTCGTCGCACACCTGACGGGTCGACGGTGCCCGATGCTCGCACCGACGGCCGCCGGCGATCCCAGGTACGGGATCAGAACGGCTCGCCGACAGACCCCGAATCAGTGCCGGGTGACCTGAGATGGCGGCGTCGGCCACCGGCGGTGCTGGAACCGGCGGCGGCCCCAGAATCCGCTGAACAGGAAGACCCAGAAGAAGGTCCAGATGACCCACGGCGCGCTGAGCACGACCGCGGCCACCACGCCGACGAGAAGGAGCAGCGGCGCCAACCAGAACAGCGGCAGGAACATCGGGTACGGGCCGCGCGGACGCGGTCCCTGGACCGCGTCGGCCTGCGGTGCGCGGGGCAGGTCGGCGAACAGCGGCGCGAGATCGCCGTGGAAGCGTGCCTGCATGGCCTGCTCGCTGCGCTCGTCGAACTCCTCCCGGGTCAGCCGGCCCGCTGCGTAGTGATCCCCGAGCGCCGAGACGGCCGCGTCGCGTTCGATGTCGCCGATGCGTACGTTGCCCTGATCTCGAGCGGCCAGGCCCTGAGCCTGTCGAAGATCATCCCAGGGCTCGACCCGGATCTCCTGCCCGCGCCACATCCATCTCGCCGGCTCGATGCGGACCAACGGTCGGCCGTATCGATCATGGCTCATGACTGCTCCTCGTCATCGTCCTCGGACAAGATCGCGTACAGCTTGCTTCGCAACTCGCTGAGCGCCTCGCGCGCTCTGCTCTGCTGTTCGGGGGTTCCGACCGCGACGATCTGCCAGATCGCGGCGGCGACCTGCCCGATGAGGGGTTTGAGATTGTCCGCGGCGTCGTCGGGCTCCGCCATGGCCTCCCAGGGAGCGGCGACCTCGTCGGCGTGCTCGGCGACGTAGGTGCGACCCTCCTCGGTCAGGGAGAAGGTCCGGCGGCCGGCCTCCTCATCGGCGTGAACAAGGCCCTCGTCCTCCAGCTGCTGAAGCGTCGGGTAGATCGAGCCGGGGCTCGGCTTCCAGACTCCGTGGCTGCGCTCGGCGATCTCCTGGATGATCTGGTACCCGTTCAGCGACTGCTCGGCAAGCACCGCCAGGATCGCGGCCCGGACGTCTCCGCGTCGAGCCTTGGGCGTCCTCGGGCCGCGGGCCCACGGTGCCCCGAAGGGCGGTGGATTGCCCAGTGCGCCCCAACCCGCGAATGGAGGCGCGCCCCAGTGCGCACGATGACCCCGACGGCCGGTCATGTGCGCGAACCGCTCCGATCCCTTCGGTCCGCACCCCGCGGCGAAGCGGAGCCAACTCCTGAGCGGCCAACCCGCTCCCAGCGTTTCTGCGTACGTGCTCATGGTGACGACCCATCTCTTCGCTCGACGACCTGCGATAGGTCAACGATATATCGTGATGGGTTGCCACCCAAGGGCCTGGAGTTCGGTTGAGTGGCGCGAAAACGGGTTGGGCTAGTTGCCGCCCTCCTTGAGCTGCACAGTGATCGGCTGGAAGGCCTTGCCGTCCACGTCGGCGCCCTCGGCCTTCAGCTCGGCGAGCGCCTTGTCGACGTACTCGTTCGTCTTGGCCGTCTCCGGCGGCTGCTTGGTGATGATCGTCGCGCCGGTCTCGTTCTTGGTGCCCAACGCGATGTCGACGGTCTGCTTCCAGGCGGCGTCGTCGATCTTGCCGATGCCCGGCGCCGGACGGCCAGATCAGCTTGTTGATCTCGTTGGTCATCCACAGCTGGTGGCTCTCGCCGAGCTGGGAGCCGGCGTCGGTGACGATCTTGGCGGCCTCCTCGGGATTGTCCCGGGCGTAGATCCAGCCCTTGATCGAGGCCTTGATGAACTTGGTCGTCTGATCCTGGTACGCGGCGTCGCCGAGCTGGTCGGAGTTGGCCCAGATGGCGTCCTGCAGCATGGCGGTGCCGACGCTGTTCCAGTCGATGACGTTGAGTTCCGACGGCTGGTACAGCTGACCGGTCTTCGGGTTCTTGGTCTCCAGCACCTGGGCGTACTCGTTGTACGTCATGGCCTGCGCGGCGTCGATGTCGCCGGACAGGAAACCGTTCATGTCGAAGGCCTGCTGGATCAGCTGGATGTCGGTGAGGTTGACCCCGCCCTTCTGCATGCCGGCGAACAGCTCCCACTCGTTGCCGAAGCCCCAGCTTCCCGACCTTCTTGCCGGCCAGCTGCGCCGGCTGGGTGATGCCCTTCTCCTTGAACGAGATCTGCGTGGTGGCGCTGCGCTCGAAGATCTGCGCGACGTTGGTGATCTTGGCGCCCTTCTCGATCGAGCCGAGCACCTTCGGCACCCAGGAGATGGCGTAGTCGACGTCGCCCGCCGACAGCACGTCCTGCGGCACGATGTCCGGTCCGCCCTCGACGATCTCGACGTCGAGTCCGGCCTCTTCGTAGTAGCCCTGGTCGACGGCCGCGTAGTAGCCGGCGAACTGCGCCTGCGCCACCCACTGCAGTTGCAGTTTGACGTCGACCGGCGCGGCGGCGCTCCCGCTGGAGCTGGCGGCGGGTTGTCCGCCGCCGCCTCCGCAGCCGGCCAGACCGAGTAGGCGGCGCTCAGGACGAGGGCCGCTGCTCCCCATCTCCTCTTCATGTGTCGTGCTCCTTCACTCTGCGTACTTCATTGGGCTGGACTAGGAACGGTGCCGGGTGAACCACGTCTCGACGGCGAGCGTGACGGCGTAGAAGACGAGGCCGAGCAGGATCGCGCCGAGCACGTACGCCCACGCGAGCGGGTAGTTGCTGCTCGACGCCGCACTGGTGATCGACTTGCCGAGGCCGCTCCGACCGGGCCGCCGAAGTACTCGGCCACCAGCGCCGAGATCACCGCCAGGGAGGAGGCCACCCGGAGCCCGGTGAACAGGTACGGCGCCGCGGTCGGCAGCGTGACGGCCAGCTGCTGCTGGCGGGGCGTCGCCGCGTAGACCTTCATCAGATCGCGGTGCACCGGCTGGACCTGCCGCAGCCCGCGGAGGGTGTTGATGTAGACCGGGATCAGCGCCGCCAATCCCGCGACGAGCTGGCGGGCGGTCTCGACGTCGGCCCCGTACATGGTGTAGAGCACCGGAGCCAGCGCGACGATCGGCATCACGGCCAGCGCCGCCACGAGCGGCGCGGTCAGGCCCTCGAGGTTCATGACCACGTTGGCGAGCAGCGCGCCCAGTACCCCGAGAAGGGCGCCGACCACCAGGCCGATCAGGGCGTTCAGGCCCGTCCGGGCGGCGCCGCTCAGGACCGAGGCGATGTTCGCCCCGAACTCGGCCGCGATCTCCAGCGGCGAGGGCACCACGTACGGCTCGATCTGGAGCCCGGTGACCAGCGCCTGCCACAGCCCCAGGAAGATCACCCCGAAGCCGATCGGCGCGAGCACGGAGCGCGCCAGCGATCCGCCGGCGAGAATCCGCCGCGGCAGCACGATCCCTGAGCCGGTCGAAGGGCCAACCAGCTCGCGCCCTGAGCCTGTCGAAGGGCCAATGAGGTCAGTGCTCATCGCGCATCCACCCCTCGGGGAGCGGGCCGCACGCCGTGCAGGGCCTCACGTACGGCGGCGACCCCGGCGAAGAAGCGGTCGTCCTCCCGGAGCGCGTCGCTTCTGGTCTCGTCGCCCAAGCGGACGTCGACGACCTCGACGATCCGCCCGGGCCGGGGTGACATGACGACGACGCGATCGGAGAGGAACACCGCCTCGGGGATCGAGTGGGTGACGAAGACGACCGCAGCCTTGGTCTCGGCGCAGATCCGGACCAGCTCGTTCTGCATGCGCTCCCGGGTCATCTCGTCCAGTGCTCCGAACGGCTCGTCCATCAGGAGCAGCCGCGGACTCTCGGCCAGCGCGCGGGCGATCGCGACCCGCTGCTGCATGCCGCCGGACAGCTGGTCGGGGTACGAGCCGGCGAACTCGGCCAGCCCGATCAGCTCCAGCAACTCCGCGACGCGGTCCCGACGGGCCGCCTTGGCCATCCGGTGAAGCTCGAGCGGTAGCTCGATGTTGCGGGCGACCGTACGCCAGGGCAGCAGACCGGCCTGCTGGAACGCGATCCCGTAGTCCTGGTCGAGGCGGGCCTGGCGGGCCGACTTGCCGAACACCTCCAGCTCGCCGGACGACGTGTGGTCCAGATCGGCGATGAGCCGGAGCAGGGTGCTCTTGCCGCAGCCGCTCGGCCCGATCAGCGACACGAACTCTCCCGGGCGCCACCGTGAGGTCGACGTCGGCGAGGGCGGTGACCGGGGCGGCGTTCTTCGAGGTGAATGTCTTGGTGACGCCTCGTACGGACACCGCCTGAACGCTCCCTGCGCCTGTCGAAGGGACACTCACGCCGGCACCTCGGTTCGGCGGTAGCGGCGGAGGCGTGAGCCCGATCAGCGCCACGAATCCGGCGGCCAGCAGCCCGATGGCGATCGATCCGAAGATCGGGGCCCACGGCTTGGCCGGGTCGCCGCCGGCCGCCTGGGCGTACTCGATGATCAACCGACCGATGCCGCCGCGCAGTCCGATCGACACCTCGGCCACCACGACCCCGATGACCGCCGCGGCGGCGGCGAGTCGCAGCGCCGGCAGCAGGTACGGCACGCTGGCCGGCAGTCGCAGGCGCAGCAGGCTGCGGCCCCAGCCGACCCCGTACGTCCGCATCAGGTCGAGGTGGGTGGCGTCCGGCGACTTGAGGCCGCGAAGCATGCCGACGGCCACCGGGAAGAACGCGAGGTAGGCGGCGATCACCGCGACCGAGTACCAGTTCTCCCAGCTGAACGCGCCGAACTCCAGCTGGGAGCCCCAGCGCCGGACCAGCGGGGCGATGGCGATCAAGGGCACGGTCTGGCTCAGGATGATCCAGGGCAGGACGGCGGCCTCGGCGAGGCGCAGCCGGGTCATCAGGAGGGCCAAGAGCAGACCGACGGAGACGCCGAGCAGCCACCCGACGGCGGCGATCCGCAGGCTGAACACGCAGGCCTCGAGCACGTTCTGCCACAGCGGCGGTCCCGTCGAGCCGACCGCCGGTTCGAACAGCCGGGTGATCATCTCCCAGACGTGCGGCATGGCCCGGTCGCTCGTACGGGGCAGCACCCGGACCCCGGCGATCACCACGCCGTCCTCGGGTCCGAGCGCCTTGTAGAGCTCCCAGATCCGCCGCCATGATCACGAGGCCGAGCGCGCCCAGCCCCACCCCCCGAAGATGCCTCATCAAGACCTCGCCGGCTGAGTCCGTCGAGCCTCATGCCTTGGCCACGACGTGCTCGCGCAGGGCGGGCATGATCGTTTCGCCGTAGACCCGGATCGTCTCCTCCTTGTTGTCGTGCTGGAGGTAGCCGGCGAACTGGTCGACGCCGATCTCCTTGAGCTGCTTCAGCTTGGCGATGTGATCATCCGCGGTGCCCAGCAGGCAGAACCGGTCGACGATCTCGTCCGGGACGAAGGCGGTGTGGACGTTGCCGGCCCGCCCGTGCTCGTTGTAGTCGTAGCCCTCGCGACCCTTGATGTAGTCGGTCAGGGCCTGCGGAATGTCGGTGGTGTCGCCGTACTTCTTGACGATGTCGGCCACGTGGTTGCCGACCATGCCGCCGAACCAGCGGCACTGATCGCGCATGTGCGTCCAGTCGTTCCCGACGTAGTTCGGGGCAGCGACGCAGAACGTGATCTTGCTCGGATCCCGGCCGACCGCCTCGGCCGCTGACGCGCACGCTCTTGATCATCCACGCCGCGATGTCCACGTCGGCCAGCTGCAGGATGAAGCCGTCACCGACCTCGCCGGCGGTCTTCAGGGCGAGCGGCCCGTACGCGGCAACCCAGACCTCGAGCGTCGACGTCCGCGCCCACGGGAACTGCAGGGTCGATCCCTTGTAGTCCACCGGCCGGCAGTTGGCCAGCTCCCGGATCACGTGGGTCGCGTCGCGGACCTCCTTCAGGGTGGCGGGCTTGCCGTTGGTCACCCGGACGGCGGAGTCGCCGCGGCCGATCCCGCAGACGGTCCGGTTGCCGTACATCTCGTTGAGGGTGGCGAAGACCGACGCCGTGACGGTCCAGTCGCGGGTGGACGGGTTGGTGACCATCGGTCCGACGATGACCCGCTTGGTCCGGTCGAGGATCTGGCTGTAGATCACGTACGGCTCCTGCCACAGCAGGTGGGAGTCGAACGTCCACACGTAGTCGAAGCCGTGCGCCTCGGCCAGCTCGGACAGCTGAACCACCCGCCACGCCGGCGGATTGGTCTGCAAGACGATGCCGAAGTCCATCAGCCAGCTCCTGTTCCCTGAGCCTGTCGCAGCGCCGCTCCGCTCCAGATGCACCCTTTCGTCGCTAGATGCACCCCCACGTGAGGGTGCATGTGGCGACGTAAGGGTGCGCCTGTACGGGAGCCCGCCGCGGTGCCGCTCATAGCAGGTACTGGCTCAGGTCGCGCTTGAGGTACTGGCCGTGGCCCTTGGTCCCGACGTAGCCGTCGTCGTTGATCACCACGGTGCCGCGGGACATCACCCAGTCCACGTGGCCGTCGATCTCGAATCCTTCCCAGGCGGAGTAGTCCATGTTCATGTGGTGGGTCTTGTCGACGCCGATCGAGGTGTGGCCCTGCGGATCGTAGATCACGAGATCGGCGTCGGCGCCCGGCTGGATGACGCCCTTCTTCCCGTACAGGCCGAACATCCGGGCGGGAGTGGTCGAGGTGACCTCCACCCAGCGGGGCAGGGAGATCTGACCGGTCACCACACCCTGGTAGATCAGGTCCATCCGGTGCTCGATCCCGCCGATGCCGTTGGGGATGGCCCGGAAGTCGCCGGCGCCCAGTTCCTTCTGCTCCTTCATGCAGAACGGGCAGTGATCGGTGGAGACCATCTGCAGGTCGTTGGTGCGCAGGGCCTGCCACATGGCGTCCTGGTGGCCCTCGGCCCGGGAGCGCAGCGGCGTCGAGCAGACCCACTTGGCGCCCTCGAAGCCACCCCAGTCCGGACTGCTCGCGCCGAGCTGCTCCTCCAGCGAGAGGTAGAGGTACTGCGGGCAGGTCTCGCCGTACACGTTCTGGCCGCGATCCCGGGCGGCGGCGATCTGCTCGACGGCCTGCTTGGCGCTGACGTGGACGACGTAGAGCGGCGCCCCGGTCAGCTGGGCGATCATGATCGACCGGTGGGTGGCCTCCTCCTCCATCTGCCAGGCGCGGGCGATGCCGTGGAAGTACGGGTCGGTCTTGCCTTGCTGATAGAGCTGCTCGGCCAGGACGTCGATGGCCGGACCGTTCTCGGCGTGCATCATCGTCAGCAGACCGGTTTCGGCGGACTTCTGCATGGCGAGGAGGACCTGCGCGTCGTCGGAGTAGAAGACACCGGGGTACGCCATGAACAACTTGAAGCTGGTCACGCCCTCGTCGATCAGGGTGTCCATGGCCTTGAGGGAGAACTCGTCGACGCCGCCGATGATCTGGTGGAAGCCGTAGTCGATCGCGCAGTTGCCCTGCTGCCTTGGCGTGCCAGGCGGCCAGGCCCTCCTCGACCCGCTCGCCGTACCGCTGGACGGCGAAGTCGATGATGCTCGTGGTCCCGCCCCAGGCGGCCGCCCGGGTGCCCGTCTCGAAGGTGTCGGAGGCGTTGGTGCCGCCGAACGGCAGCTCCATGTGCGTGTGGGCGTCGATGCCGCCGGGGATGACGTACTTACCGGACGCGTCGACCACTGCGTCGACGCGAACCGGCGAGATCCACCCCGAGCAGGGCTGACCCGGGCGCCAGCACCGCGGCGATGGTCTCGCCGTCGACCAGCACGTCGCGCCTGGCCGTACCGGTGGCGTTGACCACCGTGCCGTTGCGGATCAGGGTCGTGCTCATGTCATTGCTCCCCTTTCGGCCACGTCGGCCACCTCGGATTCCACAGCGTCCCGGTGTCGTCAGTGTGTCAGTGCTTCAACGGTCTCGTTTCGGAGTCGCCCGCAGGCAGGCACGCCGCGGAAGGACTTCGGCGTGTCCATACCCCGCATTCTGCTCGGAGCGGGACGCGACCGGAACCCACGGGGGCGGCTACGGTCTGGCCATGGAGCAGCGAGTCAGTCTGATCACGCTGGGCGTCGACGATCTCGCCCGGTCGAAGGCGTTCTACCTGGCCTTGGGGTGGCAGGGCCAGGAGATCGAAGAGACCGTCTTCTTCCAGGCCGGCGGGCTGGCAGTGGTGCTCTGGGGCCGCGAGAAGCTGGCCGAGGACGCCGGGATCGATCCGGCGCGGCTCGGCGGGAGCGCCGGCATCGTGCTTGCCCAGAATGTCCGCTCCACGGAGCAGGTCGATCAGATTCTCGCGGCGGCCGAACGAGCCGGTGCCCTGATCACCCGCGCCGCCGCGGAGACCTTCTACGGCGGCTACGCCGGCTACTTCGCCGACCCCGACGGTCACCAGTGGGAGGTCGCGTACAACCCCGGCTTCACCTTGGCGGCCGACCGCACGCTCGAGCTCCCCGACTTCGGACTGACCTAGAGCTACGCGGGGCTCAGGGCAGTGACTTCCGCATCACCCACCGCGGCTGACCTCCGCTGCGGCCCTTGGTGAGTGCGGCGCGCTCGAAACCGGCCTGCTCGAACAGGGCGACGGTGCCGACGTAACCGGAGATGACGTCCACCCGTCCGTCGGCGGCCTCCACCGGGTAACCCTCGACCAGCTCGGCGCCGTGGTCGGAGGCGTGCGCGACCGCGCCCTGCAGCAGCCGGTGCATCAGCCCATGCTTGCGGTACCCGGCGCGGACCTTGAAACAGACCGCCACCCAGGCGTCGCGGTCGTCGAGGATCGGGATGGTTCGCGAGTTCAGCAGGCGTCGGTAGCTGGCGCGAGGCGCGACCGAGCACCAGCCGGCGACCTCGTCGTCGACGTAGGCCAGGACACCCGGACCCGGCTCATTCGCGCACTCGGCGCGCATGTAGTCCGGCCGTTCCTCGTTCGGCACGCGGCTGTCGCGGTACGCCATGCACCAGCATCCGCCCGCGCCCGCCTTCTGCGTACCGACGACCGTGGCGAAGTCGTCGAAGCGTCCGTACGCCGGCCGGACGTCGATCGTCGGTTCGTGGTCGGTCGGATATCGCGGACTCGCCGGCACGGCACGAGACTAGAGGTACCCGAGAAGAGGGGAGTCCGTTGGTGCAGCTACTTCGAGTGCAGAACTTCTGTGTCTCGCAGGATGGGTTCGGTGCCGGTGAACACCAGAGCCTGGAGCGACCGTTCGGCGATGCCGATCCCGGAGACATGTTCGCTGGGCCGGAGCCACGGCGAGTTGGCCCAACCGGACCGATCCCGGCGGCAGCCGGGGTCTGGACGACTACTTCACGCGGGACTTCAGCCAGCAACATCGGCGCCGAGATCATGGGCCGGAACAAGTTCGGTCCCGCAGCGCGGGCCGTGGGTTGATCACGAGTGGCGCGGCTGGTGGGGTGACGAGCCGCCGTTCCACACCCCGGTCCTCGTGCTGACCCATCACGAGCGCCCTTCGTTCACCCTGTCCGATACCACCTTCCACTTCGTCGCGGGAGATCCGGCTGCGGTCCTCGAGCGGGCGCGAGCGGAGGCAGCGGGCAAGGACGTCCGCCTCGGCGGTGGCGCCACCACCATCCGTCAGTTCCTCGAGGCCGACCTCGTCGACACCTTGCACGTGGCGGTGTCGAAGGTCGAACTCGGATCCGGGAGTCCGGCTGTGGGAGTCACCCGATGAGCTGCTCGACCGGTTCCACCTCGAGGTCGTCCCCAGTCCGAGTGGCGTCACGCACCACCTGTTCTGGCGGAAATGACGATCGCGGGTGGCCGTCGCGCCGTTCAAATCTCCCGCCGACCCGTCAGATCTGCAGCGACACGCCGCCGGAAGCGCCGAAGATGTGACGGGTCGGCGATTCAGGGGCGAGGAATGGCCACGTACGAGTCCGGCCGCCGGTCCCGGTAGAACTGCCAGGCGTTGCGGACCGTACGGATCATGTCCAGGTCGAGGTCGCGGATGACGACCTCCTCCTCGGTGGCGCTGCCGTAGCCACCGACGACGTTGCCCTGCGGGTCGCACGAACTGGCTGGAGCCGTAGAAGTCGACGGCCAGGTCGCCGTACTCGTTGTCCTCCCGGCCGACCCGGTTGGGCGCGGCGACGAAGTAGCCGTTCGCCGCGGCTGCCGCCGGCTGCTCGATCTCCCAGAGCCGGTTCGACAGACCCGGTTTGGTGGCGTTGGGGTTGAAGACGATCTGCGCTCCGTTCAGGCCGAGCTCGCGCCAGCCCTCCGGGAAGTGCCGGTCGTAGCAGATGTAGACCCCGATCGGCCCGACCGCGGTCTTGAACACCGGATAGCCGAGGTTGCCGGGCCGGAAGTAGAACTTCTCCCAGAACTTGTCGAGGTTCGGGATGTGGTGCTTGCGGTACGAGCCGAGGATCGAGCCGTCCGCGTCGACCACCACGGCGGTGTTGTAGTAGACGCCGGGCTGCTCCTCCTCGTAGATCGGCAGCACCATGACCATCGACAGTTCGGCGGCCAGCGCGGCGAAGCGCTGCACGATCGGTCCGTCGGCCGGCTCGGCGTAGTCGTAGTACTGCGGGATCCTCGGTGATGCCGAAGTACGGCCCGTAGAACAGCTCCTGGAAGCAGATGACCTGGGCGCCGGCCGAGGCCGCCTGCCGGGCGAATTCCTCGTGCTTGTCCAGCATCGAGGCCTTGTCGCCGGTCCAGGTGGTCTGGGTGATTGCTGCTTTGACTGTCGCCACCGCAACATCTTCTCGCGCTGCGGCGTCGCGCGGCTACCTGCAGGGGGTCCGACGTGCGATTCGGCACGAGTTTATGCTGGTCTGATCGCCGAGAGCTGGGGGTTTGCCATGTCTGACCACGACCACTACCAGGCACTCGCCAAGGACCGGCTGCTCCTGCACTTCTCCAAGCCACAGGTCGACGACCTGCTCGTGCTGGAGCGCGCCGAGGGCACCGTCGGTGTTCGACACGCACGGCCACGAATACATCGACGCGCTCTCCAGCCTGTTCTGCGCCCAGCTCGGCTATTCGTACGGGGCGGAGATGGCCGAGGTCGCCACGAAGCAGCTGACGACGCTGCCGTTCAACACGAACTGGGCGACCGCGCACCCGCCGGCCCTGGAGCTGGCCGAGAAGGTGGCGTCGCTCGCCCCGGCCGACGACTACCGCGTCTTCTTCACCGGCGGCGGATCGGAGTCGGTGGAGTCGGCCTGGAAGTTCGTCCGCGAGCACTTCGTCGCGATCGGGCAGCCGCAGCGGCGGAAGGCGATCGCCCGAAAGGTCGCCTACCACGGCGTGACCCTGGGCGCGCTGGCCCTGACCGGGGTGCCCGGCTTCAAGAACGACTTCGGGCCGCCGCCGATCGAGGTCAGCCACGTCTCGCACCACGAACCCGTTCCGCGCCCCGGACGGCGCACGACCCCGAGGCCTTCTGCGCCCGGCTGCTGGCCGAGGTCGAGCAGGCGATCCTCGACGCCGGACCCGGACGAGGTGGCGCTGATCATCGCCGAGCCGGTGCAGAACGCCGGCGGCTCGATCACCCCGCCGCCGGGCTACTGGGCGGGGCTGCGTGAGCTGGCCGACAAGTACGGCACCCTGCTGATGGCCG
Organism: uncultured Actinomycetota bacterium; assembly: GCA_963789345.1. Taxonomy (GTDB): domain Bacteria; phylum Actinomycetota; class Actinomycetes; order Propionibacteriales; family Propionibacteriaceae; genus Microlunatus. Next base: position 88,540 of record CAWBKR010000019.1, read on the forward strand.
ACGAGGTGATCACCGGCTTCGGGCGGCTGGGGGAGTGGTTCGGCAGTCTCGCGCGAGGGTGTGGCGCCGGATCTGATCAGCGTGGCCAAGGGCCTCACGTCCGCGTACGCGCCGATGGGTGCCGTGCTCGCCAACTCTCGGGTCGTCGGGCCGCTGATCTCGGGAACGGGTCGCGTCTTCCGGCATGGCGTCACCTTCGCGGGCCATCCCGTGAGCGCCGCCATCGCGCTGAAGAGCATCGAGATCTTCGAGCGCGACGAGGTGCTGGAGAACGTCCGGTCCCTGGAGGGCCATCTGGGCAAGCGGATGGAGGAGTTGCGGACGCTGCCGATCGTCGGCGACATCCGCGGTGCCGGCTTCTTCTGGGCCGTGGAGATGGTCAAGGACGCCGACAACACCCGCTTCGACCAGGCCGAGCGCGACCAGCTGATCCGCGGCTACCTGCCGAAGCGGTTCCGCGAGGCCCGGATCATCGCCCGTACGGACGACCGCGGCGACGCCGTCATGCAGATCGCCCCGCCGCTGATCAGTGACGCTGCCCTCCTGGACGAGATCGTCGACCGGCTGGGTGACGTGCTCACCGACGCGGGCGAGGTGATGGGAGTTGCGGAGCAGCGCTGACCTGAGTCGAGTTGCTGCTGCAGCCAGAGCACATCGCAACTGATGGGTTGGGGCACGTTTCGTCGCCTCCGGCATGTCTCAAGCCGACGGTTGCCGCGCTGACCTCGAAGGCGCGGCGAGCAGGTCAGCGCCCGAGGTAGCGGACGACGGCCAGCACCCGGCGGTGTTCGTCGCCGTCGACGGGGATGCCGAGCGCGTCGTAGATGCCGGAGGTGTGCACCACGACAGCCTTCTCCGAGATGTAGAGCCGGCGGGCGATAGCGGCGTTGTCGAGGCCCTCGGCGATGAGCGCGAGGACTTCTCGACGCCGGGGCGTCAACGAGTCGAGGGCCTCGTCGTCGCGCAGGCTGCGGCTCATCATCAGCGCCACCACCTCGCGGTCCAGCGCGGTCCCGCCATCGGCTACCCGCCGCAGGTCCCGACAGAAGGCCGGTACGTCGAGGATGCGCTGCTTGAGCAGGTAGCCGACGCCGGCGGCATGGTCGGCGAGCAGCTCCATGGCGTAACGGCGTTGGACGAACTGCGACAGCACCACCACCGCTGTGCCGGGTCGGTGGGCGCGGATGCGGAGGGCGGCACGCAGCCCGTCGTCGGTGCTGGTGGGCGGCATCCGGATGTCGGTGAGCACCAGGTCGGGTTCGGTGACACCGGCCACGCCGACGAGTGCGTCCGCGTCGGCGACAGCGCCGACGACGTCCATCCCGTGCTGAGAGACGACGAGACTCAATCCCTCGCGGAGCGCGGTGTCTCCGGATGACGACCGTCAGCGTGGTCGCCGCTGAATGCTTCACCGCGTTCGTCAGGGCTTCGGCGATCACCGAGTAGGCCGTCCCTTCGACCGAGGAGCACAGCCGGCCGTCGCCGTCGGGCCTAGCGCCGTCGTGCGCATCGACCTGATTCAACGTCTCCTCGTCGAAGTCGAGGACCGTACGCAGGGGTAGCCGGTCGGCCATGTCTTCGACCGCGGCCAGGAGCCCGCGCTCGACCAGCAGGGCGGGCATCACGCCCTGAACCAGCCAACGGAGCTCGGTGATCGACTCGTCGAGGCCGCGGCGGATCTCGGTCAGGTCCGAACCCGGCGGCGCACTGCCGACCCGCAATGCGAGCAGGGTCAGGCGACCCTGCAGCCGATCGTGCAGGTCCTGGGCCAGCCGCCGGCGCTCCCGGTCACCGGCCTCGACCAAGCGGGTGCGCGATTCGTGCAGCTCTTCTTGACTGGCCAGCAGCTGCGCGGTCAGGCGCTCGCGGTCCAGCGCGATCGCGGCGACACGGCCGGCGGCCGGGACGGGCTCGGGATCGGCGATCAAGGTCGCGTCGTAGACGATCGCGGCGACCGGGTGCTCGTCCAGCTCGACCAGGACCGCCCGGCGATCCGCGCCGGCCTCCGGGAGTTCGACGGCGACACCGTCGGCATCCACCCAGCCCTGGTCGACGCGGTAGGTCAGCGTCAGTGTCGGATCCCCCACGGTGCGGGACAGCGCGTCGCGCAGGCTGGGCCGCTGCTCATCGGGTGCGCCGAGCCATTCGGCGAGCTGGTCGAGCTCGCTGGTGCGCTCGAAGCCTCCGATCAGGAGTCCGGTGACGAATGCGGCGGGCAGCACCATGTTCAGGAAGAGCTGGAAGGTTCCGAGGGTGACCAGGTCGATCCCGATCGCGCGGGCCACGGTCGCGCTGGACGTCATTCCCACCAAGACCACGGCACCGCATCCGTAGACCGGCAGCAGGACTCGTCGATGCCGCCGGTCGGTAGCGATCAGCCGTGCGATCAACGCCGCGCCGGTCAGCACCAAGATCACGAGGCCGGCGAAGCCTTGCACTCGGTGTCCGAGCGCCATCAGGTCGGGGCGGTCGGCCACAAGCAGCACGGCCGGTTCCGACCACGAGGCGCCGAACAGGTACAGCGGCGCCTGCAGCACCAAAGTGGCGACGTAGACGGCATCGTGAGCGCGCGGGACGCCGTGGTCCGCAACCGGCCCGACGGGTGGGCCAGCAGGGCGTGTACCGCCAGCGCGGTGGGCAGGGTCTGGGTGACGGATCCGACGGCGATGAACGCCGGGATCGCGATGTTGACGGCACTCGCGGCGAGCCAGACCAGCCCGCTGATGCACAGCAATGGTCCCATCCGGTTGGCCGGCCTACGGATCCACTCGAGGATTCCCGCCGCGGTGTAGGGTCCATGGCCGGTAGACCACACCTTGCCCACCCGTCGCTGACCCGACCAAGGGCTTGCCGACGATCAGGGGATCCACCTAGCCTCCGATCATGGTGGTCGCCGCGTTCGTCGCGCCCTATCTCATGGAGGCGACCACCAGGTTCGCGCTCTCCGCCGCTCGGCTGCCGGACGTCCGCGTCGGCCTGATCACCACCGAGCCTCTCGAGAACGTGCCGCCGTCACTGCGCGAAGCCCTCGCCGGGCACTGGCAGGTTCCGGACGCCCTGGACCCGCAACAGATCGCTGATGCCGTCCGTGGCCTCGGCGGCCAGCTCGGTCGGGTCGAGCGGCTGATCGGCGCCTTGGAACAGCTCCAGGTGCCCCTCGCCGAGGTTCGCGGCGCGCTCGGGATCGAGGGCATGGACGAGCGGACCGCCCACAACGTACGGGACAAGGCCCAGATGAAGGCGGTGCTGCGGGCCGCCGGCGTGCCGTGCGCCCGGCACCAGCTGGTCATCCGGACCGACGAGGCCACCGCGTTTCTGGCCGAGGTCGGCCTGCCGCTCGTCGCCAAGCCACCCGCCGGCGCGGGCGCTCAGGCCACCTATCGCCTCGACACCGACCACGACTTCGCCTCCTGGCTCCGCAGTGCGCAGGCCAACCCGGCCGAGGTCTGGCTGCTCGAGGAGTTCCTCACCGGGCGGGAGCATTCGTTCGACAGCGCCACGATCGACGGTCAGACCCTCTGGTCCTCGATCTCGGACTACGAGCCGGCTCCCCTGGACGTGCTGCGCAACCCGTGGATCCAGTGGAGTGTGCTGTTGCCCCGGGACGTCGGCGGGTCGGAGTACGACGGCATCCGCGAGGTCGGGCCGGCGGCGCTGCGGGCTCTGGGGATCCAGACGGCGTTCAGCCACATGGAGTGGTTCGAGCGGCCGGACGGGTCGGTAGCGGTCTCCGAGGTCGGCGCCCGCCCACCCGGCGCCCACATCTCGACCATGATCAGCTTCGCGTACGACATCGACTTCCACCGGGCCTGGGCCGAGCTGATGATCAACTCGACCTTCGCCCCGGTGAGGAGGGTCTACGCGGTCGGCACCGCCTACCTGCGCGGCCAGGGCCGGGGGCAGGTCCGGGCGGTGCACGGGGTCGACCGGATCCACGCCGAGCTCGGTCCGCTGCTGGTCGATGCCCGCTGGCCGCAGCCCGGGCAACCCGCGGCCAGTTCGTACGAGGGGGAGGGGCTGGTGACCGTACGCCATCCCGACACGGCAACGGTGCGCTCGGCGATCGAGCACATCCTGGCGACCGTACGGGTCGAACTGGTCGAGGAAGACTGAGGTGACACGGTGAACGTGATCATGATCTCGCCGGGTTTCCCGCTGGAGATGGCCTTTTTCACCCGCGCTCTCGCCCAGACCGGCGCGACCGTGATCGGGGTCGGCGATCAGCCGGTGCACGCCCTGCCGCCGGAGGCCCGCGACGCGCTGGCTCACTACGAGCACGTGTCCCTGGCGGACGAGGGCGCGGTGCTCACGGCTCTGGGTGGGCTGGCCCGGCACGCTGCCTTCGACCAGGTCGAGTGCCTGTGGGAGCCGTACATGGTGCTGGCCGCCCACATCCGCGAGGCGTTCGGGCTGCCCGGTATGACGGTCGAGCAGACGCTCCCGTATCGGGACAAGGAGCTGATGAAGCAGGTCCTCGACGCCGCCGGGATCCGGACGCCGCGGCACGCCAGCGCTTCCACGTTCGGCGGGATCTACGACGCGGCCGAGCGGATCGGGTATCCGCTCATCGTCAAGCCGATCGCCGGGGCCGGCTCGGCCGACACGTTCCGCATCGACTCGCTGCCCGACCTCGCGGAGATGCTGCCGATGATCAAGCACGTCGACGTGGTGAGCATCGAGGAGTTCGTCGACGGGGAGGAGTTCACGTACGACACCGTCTGTGGGGCCGGCGAGATCCTGCACGAGAACATCAGCTGGTACCGGCCGCGCCCGCTGCAGGCCCGCAGCCACGAGTGGATCAGCCCGCAGACGGTCGTGCTCCGCGACATCGACGGCGACGACCTGGCCGGGGGCCGGGCGATGGGCCGCGACGTCCTGCGGGTCCTGGGCTTCACGGCCGGCTTCACGCACATGGAGTGGTACCGCAAGGACGACGGCGAGGTGGTGTTCGGTGAGATCGGCGCGCGGCCGCCGGGCGCCCGGACCGTCGACGTGATGAACTACGCCACCGACGGGGACCTGTTCCGGATGTGGGCCGAGGCGGTGGTGCACGGCCACGCGGCCCCGCTGGAGCGTCGCTACAATGCCGCCAACCTGTTCAAGCGGGCCGAGGGGTCCGGGCACATCACCCGGATCGACGGCCTCGACCGCCTGGTGGCGGAGTACAGCGACAGCATCTGTGTGATCGATCTGCTGCCCGTCGGCGCGCACCGCCGCGACTGGCGCGCCACCCTGCTTTCCGACGGCATGGTCATCGTCCGCCACCCCGAGTTGAGCGGGCTGCTCGACGTCGCCGACCGGTTCGGCAGCGACCTCCGGATGTACGCCTCCTGAGCCCAGACCGCCACCCCCATCCTCCACGCCGCTCGATTTCGTAGGCGTAGCTCGATCTGCAGCTGGCGCGACGCCTACGAACCCGAGCGACGTCGAGAATCGATGGCCGGTCGAGGCCCGGTGTGTGTCGGTTTCGCTCTGCCACCGAACAGCTGTGTTACGACTCGCGCGTCGACGGCACGGCGGGCGGACGTCAGCCGTTCGGTGGAGGTATCAAGGACGTACGCTCCGGCTGGCCGAGGTTGGTCGAGGCGCTGCTCCACCGAAACAGCGACATCCAGGACCGGACATGATCATGACCATTGACCAGCACGAGCAACCCACCGAACGCCGGCAAGACCTCTGGAACTGGTGCTTCCGGAACGGCTTCCTCGTCACCGAGATAGCCGACCAGATCCTTGTCGACCCCGATCGGCACCTCCTGACGGTCCAACGGCTACTCCCGGCCACTCAACCCGGCGACCCCGATTTCCCCGAGCTGCGACGCGACGAGTTCAATCGGCCGCTCACCGAGACGGCGACGCTTCCGCTCGTCGAGCCCGCACCGGAGTGGATGCTGACCCGCGCCGCGGAGCAAATCGCCGCCTGATCGCGTACGAGCCAGGGGCTGGGCCGCCCGCCGGGACCGTCCGTGAACTCTTCGACGACCCGATCCGAACGAGGCGCCGCCACCGAACCCTCGGTAGGACCACCTGACCGAGGTGTCGGTCCGCGCACTCGAGCGAAGGAGCTCCCATGGCGGATCCCATCTCCCGACGCCGACTGTTGGTCTCGGCACTGGGTGCCGGCGGACTCGCGGCGATCGGCGGCCTGTCGGCGTGCGGCGGCGGCGCGGTGAGCTCGCCGTCGCTTTCCAGGACGCGTCGCTGCTGCCGTGGCGGACCACGTACGCCAACGTCGCGCTGGCCCAGAAGCTGGCCCGGCAGCGGGTCGATCGCGACCACGTACGCGAGTTGCTCCAGATCGGCGGCCTGAAGGGGTTCGAGGAGGCGCAGCCGGCGCAGCTGTCAGGCGGGATGCGGCAGCGAGCGGCCATCGCGCGCTGCCTCGTCACCTCCCCGCGGCTGCTGTTGCTGGACGAGCCGTTCGGTGCCGTCGACGAGCTGACCCGGCGCCGGCTCAACCTCGAGCTGCCTCCGCTGTGGACCCGCCGCGGCACGACGACGCTGCTGGTCACGCACTCCATCCCGGAGGCGGCCCTGCTCGCGGATCGGGTGTTGATCATGTCAGCCCGCCCGGGCGAGATCACCGCGTCGGTGGACGTGGATCTGCCCCGACCACGGCAGGCCGTCCACCTGCACACCGAGACCTTCCACGCGCTCGTCGACGAGATCGGGACCCTGCTCGGCGTTGATCAAGATCGCGACGGAGTCGTTCGTTCCTGATGGTCGCCCTGCACAGCACCCCTCTCGTCGGACTCGAAGCCGACGGTCGACCGGTGCGGCCGCGGCCGGGCGACGGCGGACGCGTCGGGCCGGCGCTGCGTACGGTGCTGGGCTGGATGATCTTCCTCGCCGCGTGGCAACTACTGGCGATGATCTTGGCCGGCACGCACCTGATCGCCTCCCCGCTGGGCATCGTGGGCGACATCGCCAACAACGTGCCGCTGTATCTGCGGGCGCTGGGCTACACGGGGTTCGAGGCCTTGGCGGGTTACCTGATCGGTAACGCGGTAGCGCTGCTGATCGCCTTCTTCGTGGCGGTGCTGCGGGGCACCGAACGGGTTGCTCTGCGCGTGTCGCTGGTGATCTACTGCCTGCCCTTGGTGGCGGTCGGACCCCTGCTGCGGTTGGTCTTCGGCCTGAACGACGGCCCGCAGATCACCCTGTCGGCCCTGGCCGTGTTCTACCTGACTCTGGTGCCGCTGCTGGTCGGGCTACGGGCCGTGCCCAACGCGTGGACCGACCTGGTGCAGAGCTACGGACGTGGACGCTGGACCACCCTCGTCGTCGTTCGCCTGCGGGCCTGCGTGCCCTACCTGGTGTGTTGTCGATCCTGGCACTGCGGAGTCTGAACACCGACGGGCTCTGGGCGTTGGCAGTGATCAGCGCGGTGGCGTCGGTGATCGTGTACGCGCTGGTCGGCTGGATCGGCCGCCGGCTGTCGCCCGACTCGCGTACCGTGCTGATGGCCCTGCCCGCTCGGCGCAGCGCCGGGCCGCGCTGGAAGCGGCTGCTGGCCGGGCTCTTGGAGGGCCTGCTCACGGTCGGGCTGGTGCTGCTCGGCTGGGTGGGGTTCCTGTGGCTGTTCGACCTGAACCCGTACTTCGCCAAGGGTCCGCTCCAAGTCTGGCCATGGCTGGTGACGGGGGCGTCGGCCGCCGAGCATCGCGCCGAGATCTTCGACGCGTTGGGGTCGACCGTTCTGGTGGCGGTGCCGGGCTATCTCGCCGGCTCTGCTGCTGCTGGGAGTCGGATTGGCGGCGCTCTTCGAGCTCTTTCCCAGTGTGCGGCGCTCCCTGACGCCGATCGCGGTGGCGTTGCGCTGCGTACCGATCATCGCCATCGCCCCGCTGCTGGTGCAGGCCCTGGCCCGAGGCGCTGTCGGGACGACCGTGGTGGTGGCGATCATGATCTTCTTCCCGACGCTCGTGTCGTGCCTGTACGGGTTGCGCCAGACGCCGGGCCAGGTCACCGACTTCTTCTCCGTCTTCGCCACGCCGCAGTGGCGAGTCCTGCTCCTCGCGCGGCTGCCGGCCATGATGCCGGCGTTCTTCGCCGCCGCGCGGATCGCCGCCCCCAGCGCCATCCTCGCCGCCACCGTCGCGGAGTGGCTGGCCACCGGGACCGGCATCGGGAATCTGCTGGCGGTCACCGCGGCGACGAGTGTGTACGGAACGCTCTGGTCGGCCGTCGTCGTGGTCACCGTCGTCGCGTACTGGCTGGTCGAACTGGTCGAACGCCGGGTGCTGCGGGTCGTCGCGCCCGAGCAGACCGGGTGGTGATCTCCCGCTGACTCAGCGCTGCGGATCGATCATCGTCATGCCGACCGGGGCGGCGGTGTCGAACGTGGGCAGCAGCGCGGCCGCTTGCTCCAGGGTGATGACCTGCGTGATCAGACTCTGCGGTCGCAGCGCGCCGCTTTCGATGAGCGCGAGCAGGGCCGGATAGTCGACCGCAGCCATCCCATGACTGCCCAAGATCTGGAGCTCCCAGCCGATCACGCGCTCCATCGGAACCCGTGGATGCCCGCTCACCGGGGGCAGCAGCCCGACCTGGACGTGGCGACCGCGGCGCCGCAGGCTCGAGATGGCGTCGTCGCAGGCCTGCTCACCGCCGACCGCGTCCATCGCCACGTGGCAGCCGCCGCTGATGTCCTGCACGGCGGCGGGGACGTCGGATCCGTCGGCGAGAAGGACGTGATCGGCACCCAGCGTCCGGGCGGTGTCGAGGGCCGCCGCATTGCGGTCGATGGCGATCACGGCCGCGCCCAACGACTTGGCGATCATGATCGAACTGAGCCCCACGCCGCCGGCGCCGACCACGGCGAGCCACTCGCCGGCCTGCAGCCGGGCCCGCTCGGTCAACGCGTGGTAGGCGGTCGCGAACCGGCAGCCGAGCGCCGCCGCCGCTTCGTACGAGACCGCCTTCGGCACGGCCACCAGATTCGTGTCGGCGGCGTGCAGCGCGACGTAGGAAGCGAAGGATCCCCAGTGGCTGAACCCGGGCTGCTGCTGGAGGGGGCACACCTGTGCCTGCCCCGACCGGCACCATTCGCAGCGTCCGCAGCCGCACACGAACGGGACGGTGACGCGGTCGCCGACCGACCAGCGTGTGACGCCGGAACCGATCGCGGAGATCACGCCCGCCAACTCGTGCCCGGGCACGTGCGGCAACGCGATCTCCTCGTGGCCGGCCCAGGCGTGCCAGTCGCTGCGGCACAACCCCGTCGAGCGCACCTCTACGACGACTCCGCCGGCGGGCGGCACGGGGTCGGCCACCTCGCGCACCTCGAGCGGCCCGCCGACCCGGTCCATCACCATCGCCCGCATCCCCCGATCATGGCCGACCCGTCACATCTTCGGCCGTTTCGACGGTGTGTCGCCGCAGATGTGACGGGTCGGCGGAGTTGGGGCGGCACGTAAGTTGGCGCGATGGACTACCGCAATCTCGGCCATACCGGCATGTTCGTCAGCCCGCTCTGCCTCGGCGCCATGATGTTCGGCGAATGGGGCGAGAAGGACCACGACGAATCCGTCCGGGTCATCCACGCCGCCCTCGATGCGGGAATCAACTTCATCGACACCGCCGACGTCTACTCCCGCGGTGAGTCGGAGACCATCGTCGGCAAGGCGCTGAAGGATCGTCGCGATGACGTCATCCTGGCGACGAAGTTCCACGGGCCGATGGACGTCCCGATGGGGACGCCCGGCGGTGACCCGAACCAGCGGGGCAACTCGCGGCGCTGGATCGTCAAGGAAGTCGAGAACAGCCTGCGCCGCCTGCAGACCGACTGGATCGACCTCTACCAGGTGCATCGCCCGGACACCGGCACCGACGACGACGAGACGCTGGCCGCGCTGACCGATCTGCAGCGACAGGGCAAGATCCGGGCGTTCGGCTCCTCGACCTTCCCGGCGTACCGGATGGTCGAGGACCAGTGGATCTCCGAACGTCGCGGGCTGGGCCGGTTCGTGACCGAGCAGCCGCCGTACTCGCTGCTCGACCGCAGCATCGAACGGGACGTGCTGCCGGTGGCGGAGCGTTACCGGATGGGCGTCATCCCCTGGAGCCCGCTGCACGGCGGCTGGCTCACCGGACGGTTTCGCAAGGGTCAGGAGGCGCCGCAGACCAACCGGGCCAAGCGGATGCCGCAACGATTCGACCTCTCCACGCCCGAGAACCAGGCCAAGCTCGACGCCGTCGAGGATCTGGCGCATCCTGGCTGACAAGGCAGGCGTCTCGCTGATCCATCTGTCCCTGGCCTTCGTCCTGCAGCACCCGGCGGTCACCGCGCCGATCATCGGGCCGCGCACGATGGAGCAACTCGAGAGCCAACTCGGCGCCGTCGACGTCGCCCTGGACACCGAGATCCTCGACCAGATCGACGAGATCGTCGCCCCCGGCGCGATCGTGGGTGGCGGCAGCTCGTACGGGTCCGACGCCCTCACCGACCCGTTCCTGCGTCGTCGCCGGACCGCCTGACTGCCCTCGAAAGGACCCACGATGAGAACACGCAGACTAGGCAACCAAGGGCTCGAGGTGTCCGCCCTCGGGCTGGGCACGATGGGCATGACGATGGCGTACGGAGCCGCCGACGAGTCCGGCGGTCAAGCGGCGATCCGGCGGGCGTACGAGCTCGGGGTGACGTTTTTCGACACCGCGGAGCTGTACGGGAACGGCACCGGCAGCAACGAACGGCTCCTCGGCGAAGCGGTCCGCGGCTTCCGCGACGAGGTGGTCATCGCCACCAAGTTCGGCTTCGTGCTGCCGATCAGCCGTGACCAGCGCCGGCAGCTCGACAGCCGGCCCGAGCACATCCGGGCCGTCGCCGAGCAGAGCCTGCGCGATCTCGGCACCGACCACATCGACGTGCTGTACCAGCATCGGGTGGATCCCGACGTACCGATCGAGGACGTGGCCGGCGCCGTCGGTGAGCTCATCGCGGAAGGCAAGGTCCGCTTCTTCGGGCTCAGCGAAGCCGGCCCGGACGTGATCCGACGGGCGCACGAGGTGCAGCCGGTGTCGGTGCTGCAGACCGAGTACTCGATCTTCGAGCGCGCCGTCGAGGCCGACGTCCTGCCGCTGCTGCGTGAGCTCGGCATCGGCTTCGTCCCGTACTCCCCGCTGGGACGCGGCTTCCTGACCTCCGACGTCAAGCCGGCGTCGGAGTACCCCGAAGACGACATGCGCAGCTGGGACGAGCGCTGGCAGCCCGGCAACTACGAGAAGAACGTCGCGGCGATCGCTCAGCTGACCGAGCTCGCCCAGGCGAAGGCGGCCACGGTTACGCAGCTCGCGCTTGCCTGGCTGTTGGCGCAAGGCGACGACGTCGTGCCGATTCCGGGCACCCGCAAACCTGAAAGGGTCGAGGAGAATGTCGGCGCCGTCGACGTGGAGCTGACCGAAGATGATCTTGACCGGATCTCCGACATCCTGCCCCACGGCGCCTTCGGCAGCCGCTATCCCGAGGCGATGATGCCGAGCTGGTGATCCGGGTCGCCTCAATCCTCATTGCGGCACCCCTTCGTCGTCAGTTGCACCCTCATGTGAGGGTGCAAGTGGCGACAAGAGGGTGCCGCTGGGGGTCTGCGGGGGTGGAACGGGTGCCAGGTCCAGCCGTACGCCGAGGAGTCGCACCGGCCGGGTGATCTCGAACCGGTCCAGCACGCGTCGGGCTCCGGCTTCGACGATCGCGGGATCGGTCGTGGTCTCCGGCAGCTTGCCGGTCTTGACCTGGGTGAAGAAGCGTACGGGTCCGTACGGTCACGCCGACGTGGGTGACCCGCCGGCCGTCGGCGGCGACCTCCGCACAGAGCTCGCGGGCCATGGCCGCCACCTGGTCGGCGATGGCGGCCGGCTCGGTGAGGTCGGTCGGGAAGGTGACCTGACGGCTCTTCGACCGCGCCAACCACGGCTCGGTCGTGACTGTTCGCGAGCCGCCACCGCGGGCGAGTATCCGGAGCCGCGGGCCGGTGGTCGGGCCGAACGAGGTGACCAGGTCGTCGAGGTCGGCCAGGCCAGGTCTTTCACGGTGTGCAGACCCTGCGCCGCGAGTCGAGCAGCCGTCCGCTTGCCGATCCCCCACAGCTCGACCACGTCACGGTCGCCCATGACCGGCATCCAGTTGGTCGAGTCGAAGCCGGTAGACGCGCTCGGGCGCGGGCTTGGCGAAACCGGTCGCCATCTTGGCCCGCTCCTTGGTGTCCCCGATGCCGACGGCACAGGTCATTTCGGTCTGCTCGAACACGGCCCGCCGGACGGCCTGGGCCAGGACCTCCGGCTCGGCGTGGTGGGCGCCCAGGAAGGCCTCGTCCCAGCCCCAGACCTCCACGGGATGGCCGAAGCTCCGCAGCGTCTCCATCACCTCGGCGGAGGCGGCGTCGTACGCGGGATGATCACTGGGCAGGAACACGCCCTCGGGGCATCTCCGGAGCGCCCGCTGCATGGGCATCCCCGAGTGGACGCCGAAAGCCCGCGCTTCGTAGGACGCCGTGGCCACCACCTGCCGCGGCCGCGTCGGGTCACCGTCACCGCCGACGATCACCGGTCGTCCACGCAGTTCGGGACGGCGGCGGATCTCCACGGCGGCGAGGAAGGCGTCCATGTCGACGTGGAAGAGCCACCAGTCGTCCGGCTCGGGCACGCCTCCAGCCTGCCCGATCGGGATGGTGGGCGATCGACTTGTCGCGATAACGCCACGCACGGCCGGAAACATCCGATGAGAGCACTCTCTTCACGGTGCATGGTGTTCCTGCGTCAAACCGAGTGACGCCGGGTCGTGACCCTGTCGGCTTGTAGCGTCCCAGCCGCACGTCCCCCGACGAAAGGAATCTCGATGTCCAGCCACCTGAAGCGACTGGTCCTCCTCCTGGGCCTGGTGCTGCTCAGTTCGACCGCCTTCGCCGTACCCGCCTCGGCCGCCACCAGCTGGGACGCCCCCTTCGACCGCGACAGCCTCGACCGAAGCGTGCCGTCCAACCGCGCGTACCTCAAGGGGACGTTCAGCTGGCAATGGCAGGACACGATGCGGGCGAACCGCGATCAGCGCGCCAGCTTCTCGACCCGTCTCTACCTCCAGGGGCCCCGGAACTCCTGCGCGCACCTCCGCGTCACCACCTACGTCGGCGGCAAGTGGACCAACGACGGCTCCAACGTGGAGAAGCGCTTCCCGGCGAGTGGCGGCTTCTACACCTACTGCCAGTCCGACGGCCGGGGGTCAGTCGGGCTCTCGGGAGTCGACGTCCAGGACCGTTCGATCTTCGACATCGGCACGTTCAAGAGTGCCCGGCTGAGCGTCTGCTGGACTCGCAACCGCGCCACGCCGCCGAGCGGGGACTGCTACAACTTCATGTGCATCCCGGCGACTGAGCGACGAGCCGATCCCCGGTCGGCCGGTCCACCGGGGCTCGGTTCCCGCGCGCGATTCCGGCGTTCGCGCGCGAATAATCCCGCGCGGACGCCGGTTTCCCGCGCGAGGACCAGGAATCGGTCCGGTCCGTACGCCCTAGGCCGGTCCTACGCACCGCCCACCCGGTTGGCCGGGCGGGTGATCAGCGGCACCGTACGCATCCGGTTGACCCAGCGTGACCGGATGAAGGCGAAGTTGCGGATGTAGGCGTCGGTCATCCGCGGGTCGTCCACCCGAAGCACAAGGTCGTTGTTGGCCTGCGTGCCGAGAGCGGTGTAGTTCTGGGAGCCGGTGAGGGTGATCTTCACGTTCTTCCCGCCGTACAGACCGTTGATCGACACGAACTTGTGGTGCACGTACAGGCCGGCGACCGCCTTCTTCCGCCAGTCGCGCCAGGCGTTGTAGACCGGCATCTTGCCGTACCGCTTGCTCCGCTTGAGCAGCACCTTGAGAACGCTCTTGCTGGTCCGCCGCGGTTGATCATGCACCTGGACCGCGCAGCCGGCGTTGTGCAGCGTCCACACCCGCCTGGCGACGTCGATCCGCGGCTTGCGTCCAGCCCCAGTTCGCCACCCGGATGATCGTCCGCCGCTTGCGGTTGCCGTAGCCCGGGAGCCGTGGTCCGGCAGGAGACCCGGTTGAGGACCTGGTTCCAGACGAGATCGGAGGACCGGCGGATCTTCTGCGGGTAGTAGTAGACGGTGTACTTGCCGCTCTTGGTGACGCGGTAGTAGTTGAGGTTCGGTCTTGTCGGGCAGCATGTCGGTGAAGTACTTCGACAGCGAGTCGTAGATCGCCTTGTTGCGCACGATCGTGTGGGTGTTGTTCCAACTCTTGGTCGTGTTCCCGCTGTACGGGTTGCCCGAGCTGACCAGCGAGACGTACCGGGACTTGCCGGCCACGGAGAACAGGTAGAACTTGGCGTGGATCGTCGAGGTGCCCTGGGACATGCAGCTGTGGTCGCAGACCGCGAAGAAGCTGCGTGCCCGCTTGTTCTTGCCCGAGCGCCCGCTTCAGCCTCGTTATGTACTTGTTCTTCATCCCGTCGTCGATCAGCACCTGGGTGCTGACCCCGCGGCGGTGAGCGGCGATCAACTTGTCGGTGACGCTGCCGATGTCGAACAGGTACATCGCCATCCGGATCTGACCGCCGGCGTGGCGTCGCGTCGATCGCCCGGTTGAGCTGGGTGATCAGGGCGTACTTCTGCCGCTTCGAGCCGCGCGGATGATTGAAGATGACGGTGTCCGACGGCGCCCAGGACGAGTTCGGTCCGGCGGCGGTCCGTGGCCCGAGCCGCGGCAAGCGTCATAGCTCGCGCGCCAGGGCGGCTGCGCCCTCGCCGCACACCGCCACCGCGGACCGGAACCGCGCGGTTGCCTTGAGCGACGCGCGACGCGCAGCGGCCGCCGCCTAGATCGCCGCCTTCTTCTGCTTCGGGACGCCGTGGACTTGAGCGAGCGGCGACCGCCCGGGCGCTCGCCGCGGCGGCGGCTCTCGCTGCGGCTGCGGCTGGCCCGCGTCCGAGCCAGAGCCCCGACGCCGGCCCGCGCCAGCGGCCCGGCTCCGTGCCGCGGCCGCGTGTCTGGCCCGCCAGCGCCGCCCGCGGACCGGTCGAGCGCGACGTAGATGGCCCACGCCTCGTGGGCGGCATAGCGTTCTCGCGGTGATCTGCGCCCGAGCTCTCGGTACGGCGGCGACCGCGGCGCGGGCCTGCGCCGCCGCCGCGACCGCTGCCTGGGTGGCCCTCTTGGCGGCCTTTTCGGCCTTCTTCTTGGCCTTGGCCTGCTTCTTCGTCTTCTTCGGCATGGCGGCAGCTCTGGCCCTGGCCACCGCGGCCGAGCGGGCGATCACGACGGCCCGGCGCTCGGGCCGGGGCCACGGCGCGCGCTGCGGCGGCCGCGCGCGCCCGGGCGACCACGACGGCACGTGCCGCGGCAGCCGCCCGTGGCCCTGACATGGCGATGTAGTGGTCCCGGGCCCGAGCCGCTGCGCGCGCCCTGGCTACGGCGGCTGCCTTGGCTCGTGCCACCCCCCTGGCCCGAGCCTGCGCGGCTGCCTTGGCCTTTGCCGTCCGCGCCCTCGCGGCCTGCGCGGCCCGAGCCTTCGCCGCTTGGGCGGCCTTCGCCCGGGCCTTGGCCGCCTTCTGGGCCTTCTTCTCGGCCGGCCGGACCTCGGCCGGCAGCACTTGTTGAGGCGTCTCGGCGGCCGCCAGGACCGGTACGGAGGCAGTGCCGAACAGCGCCAGGGTGGCGGCGACGACGAGACCGATGATCTTCTTGGGCATGCAGAGGACTCCACTTCGACTCAGGCGACCGGGGAAGATCACAGTGGTATCCGCGAATCACGGATCACACTGATCACTCAAGTCCCAGTGGTCCCTGTAGCGTTCCACAGCGATGGCGATTTCGCCGGACGCAACACCGTTGGCGGCGAGGCGTTCCCGTTGAGGACCCTTCCTTGGCCCCCGCGCCACCCCAGCCGGAGTGCGCTCACTCATCCCTTGGCGGTAGGGCCTCGAGCCGTGCCGTACGAAACTGCTGGCAAATTGCGTTCGGGGGCGTCACACCAGCCCCAAATCGGGAAACTGTTAACAGTTGCTGCGATTCTGAGGGGGCTGGCGCCGCGAGAAGTCAGTGCGACTCCCGGCTCACCTCGGATCCGCTGGCACCGACCAGGAAATCGAGGTCGGCCCCGGTGTCGGCCTGCAGGACATGGTCGACGTACAGCCGCTCCCAGCCTCGCTTCGGCTCGGCGAAACCGGCGAGCGTGGCCGCGTTCGGTGTGCGCCGGGCGAGCTCGTCGGGTGCCACCTCGACGTCGAGGCGGCGAGCGGGTACGTCCAGGGCAACCACATCACCGGTGCGGATCAGGGCCAGCGGACCGCCGGCGGCGGCCTCCGGGGCGACGTGCAGGACCACGGTGCCGTACGCCGTCCCGCTCATCCGGCCGTCGCAGACCCGCACCATGTCCCGTACGCCGGCGGCGAGCAGCTTCTTCGGCAGGGGCATGTTGGAGACCTCCGGCATGCCGGGGTAGCCCTTGGGCCCGCAACCCCTGAGCACCAGCACCGAATCCTCGTCGACGTCCAGGTCGGGGTCGTCGATCCGTACGTGGAAGTCCTCGATGCTGTCGAACACGACGGCTCGGCCGCGGTGCTGGAGCAGCCGGGGCGATGCGGCCGCCGGCTTGATGATCGCGCCGTCGGGGGCAAGATTGCCGCGCAGCACCGCGATGCCGCCCTCGGCGACGAGCGGCAGCGCCCGGCTGCGGATCACTTCGGGATCCCAGATCGGTGCGTCGTCGAGGTGGTCCACCAGCGGCCGGCCGGTGATCGTGAGCGCCGTCGGGTCGAGCAGGTCCCGCACCTCGCGCAGCACCGCAAGCAGTCCGCCGGCGCGGTGGAAGTCCTCCATCAGGAACCGGCCCGCGGGCTGGAGGTTCACAAGCAGCGGGTACGTGAGACCCGATCCGGTCGAAGTCGTCCAGAGTCAGGTCGATGCCGAGCCGTCCGGCGACCGCGAGCAGGTGAACGACCGCATTGGTCGAGCCGCCGATCGCCGCCAGCGCCACGATCGCGTTGTGGAACGAGCCCTTGGTGATCATGGTGCTCGGACGCCGGTCCGCGGTGATCAACTCGACGGCCAGGCGCCCCGTCCCGTGCGCGGCCTCGAGCAGGCGGCTGTCCGGAGCGGGGGTGCCCGCGAGGCCCGGGATGATCATGCCGAGGGCCTCGCTGACCAGGGCCATCGTCGAGGCCGTACCCATGGTGTTGCAGTGGCCTCGGCTGCGGATCATCGCCGACTCCGACCGGACGAACTGCTCCGCCGACAGCGTGCCCGCGCGCACCTCCTCCGACAGCCGCCAGACGTCGGTACCGCAGCCGAGCGGCACTCCGCGGAAGGTGCCGGTGAGCATCGGGCCGCCGGGTACGACGACCGCCGGGAGGTCGACCGAGCAGGCGGCCATCAGCAGGGAGGGGATCGTCTTGTCGCAGCCGCCCAGCAGGACGACGGCGTCGATCGGGTTGGCCCGCAGCATCTCCTCGGTGGCCATCGCGGCCAGGTTGCGCCACAGCATGGCGGTCGGCCGGACCTGCGTCTCGCCGAGGGACATCACCGGCAACTCGAACGGGACGCCGCCGGCCTCGGACACGCCGCGCTTCACGGCCTCGGCCACCTCGCCGAGATGCGCGTTGCAGGGGGTCAGGTCCGAGGCGGTGTTGGCGATCGCGATCTGGGGCCGGTCGAAGGCGTCGGCCGGGGCGCCGCGGCGCATCCAGGCCCGATGGATGTAGGCGTTGCGGTCATCACCCGCGTACCACGAGGCACTCCGCAGCGGCGTCATCGGTGCTCTGACGTCGGGCGGGTCATCGGCGAGCGTTCGGGAGCGTCACCGCGCGATCACCCGGACGTCGTTCGCGGAAGAACTCTTCGCGGACCATCTCGCGGTAGAAGTCGGGACCGACCACGGCAGCGCAGGATCTCGATCTGGCTCGCCTGGGCGCGGAGGGCGGCCACCTTGCGGTCCAGCACATCGTCGGAGCAGGTGAAGTGAACGGCGAGGTCGGCCTCCTCGACCGCCTCGGGCCGGAAGTCGTCGATCATGAACACGTCCACCGGCCGCTCGGGCAGGAAGCGCTCCGTCCACGGCCGGGACTTGACCGAGTACAGGAGCCGCGTCGGTACGCCGGCGCGCTCCACGGCGAGCGTCGACCACCGGCAGGCGGCGATGTGATCGGGGTGCCCGGTGCCGCCGTCGGGGGCGAAGGTGAGGACGGTGTCGGGGCGCACCTCGGCGATCAGGGCCGCGATGGCGTCGGCGGCCTCATCGTCGTCGACCTCGGCACAGTGCCCGTCCGGATAGCCGAGGAAGCGATGCTCGGTGACGCCGAGGACGCCGAGGCAGGCCTCGAGCTCCGCCACGCGGAGGGCCGTGCGTTCAGCGACCGAACGCGGGTCGTCCTCGGGAAAGCCCTCCTCGCCCGCGGGTCGCCGTCACGCAGACCACCCGCCGTCCGGCCGCGATCGCCGTCGCCATGAGCCCGGCCGACAGGTACGCCTCGTCGTCGGGATGCGCCCAGACCCCCAGAATCGTCCCCAGATCCCCGCCCATCCCCCCACCCGTCACATCTTCGGCGCTTTGGGCGGCGTGTCGGCGCAGAAGTGACGGGTCGGCAGTCCTGCTGGAGTCGGTTCCCACGGTGTCCCATTGTGGTGCGGAGTGTGTCGTTGCCTCTACCGTGGCCCCATCGACGAGAACGAGAGCCCCGAGAACGAGATGGAGTTCCCGACCGACTTCGCCCGCGTGGACGCCAGCTCGCGAGCACAGTCGATGGTCGACGGCATGGACGCCACCACGGGCTGGGCGGCTGTTCAGCAGTTGCGGGCCTGGGAGCGCGGCCGGCTCGACCTGCGGGACGGCGAGACGCTGCTCGACGTCGGTTGTGGTCCCGCCGACGCCGGGATCGCGCTGGTCTCGGCGGCGGGGCCCGACGCGCGGCTGCTGGGTTTCGACGCCAGCGACGTGATGCTCACGGTGGCTCGCGAGCGCGCCGCTCTCGCCGGAGTCACGGCAGAGTTCCGTCTGGGGGACGCCTCCGCGCTGCCGTACGCGGACGGGTCCGTCGACGCAGCACGATCGGAACGCACGCTCCAATGGCTGCCCGACCCGAGGGTGGCGCTCGCCGAACTGGTGCGGGTGCTGCGGCCCGGCGGCCGGTTGGTGGTCATCGACACCGACTGGGACAGCCTGACGACCGATCTGCCGGACCGGACCGACTTCGAGACCTTCCTTGCCGCGATGCGGGTCGCGCGCGGTCCGGTGTTCGCAATAGGTCGTCAGCTCCTGAACCTGTGCCGAGATGCCGGTCTCCGCGAGATCGAGTGCACCGCGGCGACGCACGTGATCAGCGCGTACGACCCGTCGCTGCCCATCGGTGTGAGTGGACTCCCGCCCATCCAACTGGTGGCCGACGCCACGGTGGCCGCCGGCCTCCTGAATGCGGATGTGGCCGAGCGCGCCATGGCGCAGTTGAACGACGCAGGGCGATCCGACCGCATGTTCATGTCGCTCACCATGTACGCCGTCGTCGGACGAAAGCGAGAGACCGACGATGACTTCTCCGGGGCGGCCAGGTCAGGAGACGTATGACGGCAGGAACCATCGACCCCCGGTACGGCGACGCGAGCAAGACCGCCCCGGTGTGGGAGGACATCGACCGCAGGCTCGCCCAGGCTCAGCTCTACTGGTTGATCACCGTTCGCAGTGACGGGCGTCCGCACGCGGTGCCCCTGTGCGGCGTGTGGCGAGAAGGCGCGTTCTTCTTCTGTACGGGCGCGGAGGAGCAGAAGATGCGCAACCTGGGCGCCAACCCCTCCGTCGCGGTGACCGCTGGGCCGCTCGGCGCCGACGGATGGTCCAAGGGCAAGGACATCGTCGTCGAGGGCACCGCCGAGCGGGTGACCGACGCCGAGCAGCTACAGCGGCTGGCCGACGCGTGGCTCGAGAAGTACGCCGGTGACTGGCGGTTCGAGGTGAAGGATGCCGCCTTCGTCGAGGTGACCGACTCCGGTGACTCCACGGGCGGCGGTGCGCAGGTGTTCCGCGTCGAGCCGGCGAAGGTGATGGTGTTCGGCGACGAGCACGGGCAGACGAGGTACCGCTTCTAGTCGCCTGCGGACCACGTGAAGGCGGCGCGGTGCTGCTCGAGCCACTGCTGCAGGCTCGTCGGGTCGAGCCCGGTCAACCCGCGATAGGTATCGGTCACCACGTCGGCACCGCCCTGGCGCCACGCGCGGAAGTGGGCGACCACGCCGATCTCCGCCTGCTGTGGCGTCATCCCGACCTGGGTCAGGATCGCGACGAACTCCTCCTCGGGGAGGTCCTGGTATGCGACGGGACGGCCGAGCACCTCGGTCATGACCGCGGCGACCTGCGTCATCGTGACCGCCTCGGGGCCGGTGACGATGAACTCCGTTCCCGCCGGTACGTTCTCCCGCGCGAAGACCGCGGCCGTCGCCCGACCGACGTCGTCGGCCGCCACGAGTGCCACCCGACCGTCGGCCGCGCAGCCCATCATGGCGCCGGCCTGCTGGAGGGCCGGGACTTGGCTGAAGAGGGTCGTCTCCATGACCGAGTTCGGAGAGATCAGGGCCCAGCCCATTCCGGACTCGCGAAGCGCCGCGATCGAGGCTCCGTGGAGCTCGGCCAGGGCGTCATGGTGCTTGACGGCCCCGTGCAACTTGATCACCTGCCCGACGCCGGCGGCTTTCGCGGCGTCGATGACGGCGATCTCCCGGTCGGCGATCTTGTCGTCCATCGGTGAGACGAGGAACACCTTGTCGACGC
Source organism: uncultured Actinomycetota bacterium (assembly GCA_963789345.1). Classification (GTDB taxonomy): domain Bacteria; phylum Actinomycetota; class Actinomycetes; order Propionibacteriales; family Propionibacteriaceae; genus Microlunatus. Next base: position 109,292 of record CAWBKR010000019.1, read on the forward strand.
CACCCATCGCCGGTGGCAGGGTCTCCGGACGATCCAGGTCAGCGACCGCGAGCTCCGGGCCGTCGCCGAGCATCTCGCGGGCCTTCGCCTCGTCGCGCACCAAGGCCCGGACGTCGTGTCCCTGCTGGCCCAGCTCGGCGACCACCCGGCTGCCGAACATCCCGGTCGCACCCGTCACCAAGATCATCGTCACGGCCTCCTGTAGGTCCGGCGGCCCCTGACCCGGGCTGTCGCTGCCGATGTTGATCAAGGTACCGGCCGGTGGTGGCCGGCGGCTACCGGACCTCGTCGGGGGTGAGCGCGGCCAGCTTGTCAGGGTTGCGGATCAGGTAGAGCTCGGTGACGCGGTCGTCCTCGATGCGCAGCATGCCGACGTTGTCGATCTCGCCGTCGATGATGAACATGACCGCCGGCTCACCGTTCAGTGACGTCAGCTGGGCGTAGCCCTTGCCAGCCTGCTTGGCCGCGACGCCGGCCAGCCAGCGGATGATCTTCTCGGCGCCGTGGATCGGCCGTAGGGCAGCCTGCCGCTTGCCGCCGCCATCGGAGATCAACACGGCATCGGGGGCGAGGATCTCCAACAGCTCGGCGATCGAGCCGCCCTCCAGCGCAGCGACGAAACGCTTGAGCACTTCCTCGTGGGTGCTGCGGTCCACCGGTGCGCGGGGTGCTCGAGCCTGTACGTGGCTCCGGGCCCGGTGGGTGAGCTGCCGGGTGGCCGCCTCGGTACGACCGAGGGTGGCGGCCACGTCCGCGTACGGCAGGTCGAACACCTCCCGCAATACGAACGCGGCTCGCTCCAGCGGACTCAGCGTCGACAACACGACCAGCATGGCCATCGACACCGAGTCGGCCAGTTCGGCCAGCTCCGCGGGGTCGTTCGACTGGTCGGAGGGCCGGTCGGGCAGGGGCTCGGGCAGCCACGGGCCGACGTACGCCTCACGGCGCCGCTGGACCTCTCGCACGCGATCCAGCGCCAGCCGGGTGGAGGTGGTAACGAGGTAAGCGCGCGGCTCCCGTACTTGCTCCAGGTCGACGCCGGACCAGCGCAGCCAGCACTCCTGCACCACATCTTCGGCGTCGGTCACGCTACCGAGCACCCGGTACGCCGCCCCGAACACCGCCGACCGGTGAGCGGTGAACGCGGCGAGGTGCTCGGCGTTCATGTCCCGATGCACTGAGCCTGTCAAAGGGCGTCCGACAGCGCGATGCGACATGACCTGGCCTCCTGACCGATCGACGCTCACCAAGTAGACATCGGCGGCTCGAGGTTTGTGACATGCGGCGGCTCGTCAGAGAGTTCCGCCCAGCTCGTCCTCGATGTGTACGCGAATGATCTCGTCGAACGAGCTCTCCGCAGTGAAGCCGAGGGCCAGCGCCCGCGTCGCCTCGACGGCGGGTGCCCAGGTCTCGACGATGCGCATGATCGACTCGTCCGGCTCGCGGCGAATCAGCCGCACCGCCCGTTCGCCGGCCACCCGGCGCAACGCATCGATCTGCTCCGCCACCGTCGCGCTGAGACCCGGCATGGAGAGGGTCCGTCGCGGACCCACCTCTTGCCCGTCGAGGGTGGCCGCCCGGATCAAGAAACCAACCGCCGAGCGCGGCGAGGCGTGCCAGTGCCGCACCGTTTCCGGAACCGGCAGCACCGCCTCCTTCCCGACGAGCGGCTCGCGCAGGATGGAGGAGAAGAAGCCGGACGCCGCCTGGTTCGGTCGCCCCGGACGGATGCAGATCGTCGGGAGCCGGACGCCGATCCCGTCTACGAAGCCGCACCGGGTGTAGTCGGCCAGCAGGAGCTCGCCGATCGCCTTCTGCGTGCCGTAGCTGGTCAGGGGCGTCAGCTGGAAATCCTCCGGGATCGGGTTCGGCAACGGCACCCCGTACACCGCGATCGAGGACGCGAACACGAGCCGCGGGTGGTAGCCGTCGGCGGTGTGGGCGGCGCGGATCGCTTCGAGCAGGGCCCGTGTGCCGTCGAGATTGACGTGGTAGCCCTTGTCGAAGTCGGCCTCGGCCTCCCCCGACACGACCGCGGCGAGGTGGAAGATCAACTCGGGGCGCTGGTTCACCAGCTTCTCCGCTTCGCCAGGAGCCGCCAGGTTGGTGGCGACCGCGTTCACCTGACCCGGTGTCCGTTCGACGGGTTCGGGGCGCACGACGTCCGCCAACGTCAACCGATCGAAGGCCCGACCACCCACGTTCCCGTCCCGGATCAGATGCGTGGCCAGTTTGCTCCCGAGCATGCCGGCCGCTCCGATGGTCAGGACGTGCACGGTGTCTCCTCTACGTGCCAGTGAGAGCCGCTACGGTACCGCCCGCTGGAGAGATGACGCTGAGGACTGTCACAGCGGTCGTGAGCCTGCCGTCATAGCTGATGTGGCGAATGCCGGGGTCTGGATGGTGGGTGGGGTGCTGCGCTGCGGCGGCCGGGTACTGCTGTGCCGTCGCCGCGGTGACCGCCCCTTCTGCCCGGACGTCTGGGATCTGCCGGGCGGACACGTCGAGCCGGGGGAAGACGACGCCGCGGCGCTCGTACGCGAAGGTCGGGAGGAGCTCGGCATCGAGGTGGTGACGAGTTTCGCGGTTGCGCTGGCTGAGCCGATACCGGGTTCGCACCTGTCGGTACGGCTGATCACGGGCTGGCGCGGCGAGCCGCGCAACGCTGCGCCAGAAGAACACAGTGCGATCGGCTGGTTCACCGCCGACGAACTCGCGGCGCTCGAGCTGGTCGACGTTAGGTACGTGCCGCTGCTGACGGACCTCCTGCATCCCTCGCCGAAGATCGAGATCCGCCGGCTGGGCGCGGAGGCACTGGAGTCGGTCGGTGCGCTGCACGCCCTGTCCCGGCAACAGACGTACGCACGCCTGCTGCCGCGATGTTCTCGGGTGCGGTTTCGACCGGATGAGCTGGCGGAGCGTTGGCGGGCTCGAATGGGGTCGGGGTCGGTGGTTCTGCACGGCGGCTGGAGCGGGCAGGTGCTGTTGGGTTTCGTGGCGACCTCTCGGGTCGGGGAACTGGCGGAGCTGCACGCTCTGCACGTCCGACCTGACTGGCACGGTCGCGGTCTCGCGGCCTGGCTGCATCGTGCGGCCCTTGCAAACGCGTACGGCGAGGGCGCGCGGGAACTGCGCCTATGGGTGGTGGAGGGCAACATTCGGGCACGCCGTTTCTACGAGAAGCACGGTTGGCGGCAGGCCGGCGGCCTCCGCGACGTGACCCTCGGAGACGCGACCCTGCCGGCGATCGACTACGCCCGAAGCCTCTGAGGCTCTACGGGGTGCGGCGACCTTTTCATCGAATCAGGATCAGTTCCGCAGCCGGAAGGTGCGGGCGGCGTGGGCTCCGGTGATCCGGTTGTTGATCATGGGCCGTTGGTGCCGGTCGACGATCTTCGGTGGGGTCCATGTGGGGAGTCCGTCGGCGTTGAGTCGGCAGGTCCAGCCGCGGGTGGCGAAGGTGTGGTGGTGGTAGCGGCACAACAAGGTGAGATTGTCCAGGTTGGTCTCGCCGCCGTCGATCCAGGCCCGGATGTGGTGCCGTTCGCACCATTCCGGGACAACATCGCACCCCGGAAACGAGCACCCGCGGTCGCGGGCGATTAGGGCGATGGTTTGACCGAGGGTGGCGATCCGCCGCATCCGGCCCAGGTTCAGCACCACGCCTTTGGCGGTGGTGATGGCGAGGTAGATGTCGGCCTGGTCGGCGAGCCGGAGCGCTTGCTCGGTGCGGATTAGGGTGCCGTCGGAGGCGACGGCGTAGCCGGTGGTGGCCAGCAGATCCTCGATGCGAAAGGTGATGATCACCGTGGCCGGGGTGCCGCCGGCGTCGGGTAGCGAATCGTCGGTGCGCAGGAGCCGGTCGCAGACGTCTTCGAGGGCGTCGTGCATCCGTTGCCCGTGGTGGCGGGTGTCGGGGGCGACGGCCGGGTGGTCCTTCAGTTCGGGTTCGAGCCGGGGTTTGGCCAACGGCCCCAACAAAGCCTGCAGTTTGGTGCCGGCTTCGCCGGTGAGCCGGAACTCCCCGGCCCAACCACCGTCCTTGGTGGGGCGCAGGTGGACGTGCCGCCGGGCCGCGTTGAGTTCGTCTTGGGGTCGGCTGCCGTCGGGGTCGATGTGGTCGACCACCTGGTCGGCCAGGTTCTTCAAATCTTTGGGTCCGAACGTGCCGGCGAACCGGGTCAGCAGCTGCTCGCCGTCGTCGAGGTCGGCGGGGTCGAAGCCGCGGTGATCCACCGTCGCCAACGCCCGTTCGACGATCGCCACCTGCTCCGCGCTGATCTCCCCGGTCCGCTGCGCCGCGGCCAAATGCGGCCGGATCGGCGTCAACGGTTCCCCGAGCATGGACTGCCGGTCCCCGACGGCGGCGGCGGCCCGGACCCGCCGCGACGCCTCCCCCGGCGACAGCCGCAACGTCGACATCAACATGCGGACCATATTCGGTTGGGTGAGCACCTCGGGAAGGTTCCGCCGCTCCGCGTCCGCGACGATCCGGTGGTCGGCCAACGGGATCCGGTTCCGGATCCGTTCGAAGTCCTGGGTGAAGGTGACGAAGCCGGGGTTGTCGTAGTGGTCGAGTCCGCCGTCCTCCAGCAGTTTGACCAGATGATCTACACCCAGGCTGAACTGTTCCAGGGCGAGGTCGACCGGTGACAGTTCCCCGACCACCCCGCCTCCGAAACTCATGAGTACTAGTCTAATAGAAAACGAATTCGAATGCAAGAGCTTCTGGATCAGTTTGGTTCGGTCATCCCGGAGGTCTCTCGTGCGCAGCGAGCCATGCCTTCTCGAGCCCGTCGAGCATGAGGTCGAGACCGAACTCGTACTCGTCGCCGTAGTCGTAGCCGGGTTGCAGGACGTGGTCGATGGTCAGTTCGGCGAGGCGGGGGTACTCCTTGACGGGGAAGTGGAGCAGGAAGGTCTTTGCGAGCTCCGTGGTCTCCTCGGGGGTGCCGAACGCGAGACTTCGCTCCTGGAGCGCGAAACCGTAGATGTAACTGTCGAGGGCGGCGAACGCATGCGCGGCCAGCGGCAGCGAGAAACCCGCGTCGCGGAGGCATCCGATGACGGCGTCGTGGTGTCGCAGCGTCGCGGACCCCGGTGTTCTGCGGGACTCCATGAGCCCGATGGCCCAGGGGTGTCGCGTCATCACGGTGCGGATGGAGATGGCGCGCTTCCGCATGGCCGTTTTCCAGTGTTCCTCGACCGGCAGATCAATCTCGCTGAAGACGGTGTCGATCATGCCGTCCAAGAGGTCGTCCTTGTTGGACACGTGGTTGTAGAGCGACATGGTCCCGCCGCCGAGCTCCTGGCTGAGTTTTCGCATGCTGAGTGACTCGATGCCGGCTCGGTCGGCCAGGTCGATGGCTCCGCGCAGGAGTTGAGCCCTCGTCCAAGGAGAGCGGCTTTCGCCCCTCGTGTCCGCACCCGTCATTCTCCACGCCCTTCGCATCAGGTTGTTCGCTTGACCTACGTACACCGTACGTGTAACGTACGGCGTACGCGTACATCGTACGTAGTGAGCGGCCGAGAGGCAATCAGCTCCCTCGGCACAGCACAACCATCCTGGAAGGGAAACCACCATGACCAACCGCACCGAGGACCGGCCGCTCCCGCAGCCCATGAGCCAGGAGCTGTCGAACGCACCTCATCGCCCGGCCGGCCGCTGGTCGATCCGCACGGCCAGCATCACCGCAGGAGTCGCCCTGCTGCTCATGTCGGTGGTCGCCATCTTCGGCAACGTCGTCGTCGTGGACGGACTGGTGACGGAGGGCAACGCGACCCAGACCGCCGGCGACATCGTGGCGTCCTTGGGCCTGTTCCGGCTCGGTATCGCCAGCCTTGTCCTCGTGGTCGCCCTCGATGTGGTGGTCGCCTGGGCGCTCTACCGCGTCTTCAGCCCGGTCAGCAAGAGCCTCTCGATGCTCGCGGCGTCGCTGCGTCTCGTGTACTCGGGCGTGTTCATGGTCGCAATCGGCCAGCTCCTCGGCGTGGTCCGCCTGCTCAGCAACGACGCCAGCCTCGCGGTGTACGGGACAGACCAGCTGAACGCCCAGGCCATGCTCGGCATCACCGCCTTCAACGACATCTGGTACGTCGGCCAGTTCCTGTTCGGACTCCACCTGCTCCTCATCGGCTACCTCGCGATCCGGTCCGGCTACATTCCCCGCGTCCTGGGTGTGTTGCTCACCATCTCCGGCCTGGGCTACGCCACCGACAGTCTCGGCGCCGTACTGTCCTCCGGCACCTGGACCGACATCACCTCCTTCACGTTCGTCGGCGAGTTCCTGCTGGCCCTGTGGCTCGTGATCCGATCCCGCAGCATCGCCGCGGCCGCATCGACGCTCGAGGAGCTACCGAGCACCCTCACCCGCTGACTCGGGGTCAGGCACCCATCTCGGCGTCGTCCCCGGCCAGGATTCGGGTGAAGGCGTCGAGAATCACGTTCAGGCCGAAGTCGAACTCGTTGCCGAAGTCGTAGCCGGGCCGGAGGATGTATTCGGTCGCCATCTCGACGAGGTGGGGGTACGCGTCGGTCGGGAACTGCTCCATCATCGGCTCGGCGACGCCGCCGGCGTTGTCGGGTCCCTCGAACGGCAGCGACGCCTCCTGCAGGGCGAACCCGTACGTGTAGCTGTCGAGCAGCGCGTACGCGTGGGCGGTCATCTCGACGGAGAAGCCGGCCCTGCGAAGGGTGCCGATCACGGCGTTGTGGTGGCGCAGTGTGGCGGGTCCGGGATTCTTCCGCGACTCCATCAGACCGATCGCCCAGGAGTGGCGGCGCAGCGCTCGCCGGGCCGAGTGAGCACGCCGCACCATTTCCGGACGCCACTCGCCCTCGGGCGAGGGCAGGTCGATCTCGGCGAAGACCAGGTCCACGATGCCGTCGAGGATCTCGTCCTTCCCGGCGACGTAGTAGTACAGCGACATCGGCTTGGCGCCCAGGTGACGAGCGAGCGAGCGGATCGTGAGTGACCCGAGCCCGCCGGCATCGGCGACGGCCATGGCACCCTGCAGCACCCGGTCACGTCTCAGCGAGGCGCGCGTCTCCGTGGTCTCATCGGCTGGTTCAGACATCGGGCTCCTTCGCGATGGCGCTTTCGTACATTGTACGATACAGTTTCGTACATAGTACGAAAATCGCCACGACAGCTAGAGGAAGCGATCATGAAGACTCAGGCCCAACCGACAGCCGCAAGCGAGACAGCCACGCACCGGACCACGATGCGGGCGATCGTGCAGGACCGCTACGGCGAGGACCCGACGTAGGTTCTGCGACTGGATGAGATCGATCGGCCGGCAGGTCGGCGGAGACGACGTGCTCGTTCGCGTTCACGCGGCCAGCGTCCACATCGGTGACTGGCACGTGATGACCGGCCTGCCGTATCTGTTGCGCGTCGTGGGCTTCGGCTTCCGCGCACCCAAGGTCCGTATCCGCGGGATGGATGTCGCCGGCACCGTCGAGGCGGTCGGCGCCAACGTGACGCGATTCCGGCGGGTGATGACGTTTTCGGGACCTGCGACGGCTCCTTCGCGGACTACGCCTCCACGTCGCAGGACACGCTCGCCCCCAAACCGGCGAACCTGACCTTCGAGCAGGCGGCGACCGTACCCACCTCCGCCGTCGCGGCGCTGCAGGCGCTGCGCGACGCCGGCGGCATCAAGGCCGGCCAGCAGGTCTTGATCGTCGGGGCGTCGGGAGGCGTCGGGCATGTTCGCGGTGCAGATCGCCAAGGCGTTCGGCGCCGAGGTGACCGGTGTCTGCAGCACCGCGAAGGTCGACCTGGTCCGGTCCCTCGGCGCCGACCACGTCATCGACTACACCGAGGAAGACTTCACCGCCACCGGGCCGCGGTACGACCTGATCCTCGACATGGGCGGAAACCGTTCGCTGGCGCAGCTGCGGCGCGGCCCTTCGCGCCGGCGGCACGCTGGTCTCGGTCGGCAGCGAACAGGGCAATCGGTGGATCGGCGGCCGCGGCTGGTTCCAGTCCATGCTGTTGTCGCGCTTCGTCCGGAGCCTGAAGCCACTCGCCTCCGATCCGAATCACGCCGACCTGCAGGTTCTGACCGAGCTCATCGAGACCGACAAGGTCCGGCCCGTGATCGACACGACGTACCCGCTGAGCGAGGTCCCCGAGGCCATCCGCCATCTGAAAGCGGGACACGCCCGGGGAAAGATCGTCATCGCCGTCTGAGGGTCGCACCGCTCCGTCAACGGCGCACCGAACCACCACCCCTCAGGAGACACCGACCATGCACGACCAGCCGTACGTGACCATGCCCAACCGACTCAGCCGCAACAACTACCGGACGACCGCACGAGTCGTTGGGGTGCTGTTCCTCGCGGGGATGGTGGTCGACATCCTGGGGGAACGCGGTCCTCATCGAATCCACTGCTGGCCGCGCCGGATCGCCTCTCCGCGGTGGCGGCGAACACCATGCCGCTGGCCGTCGGCGCGATGTTGCTGGTTGATGCACCGTCGTTGGCGACGCCGCTGCACGGCGTCTTGATGTTGCCGGTGCTGAAGCGACACAGCGAGCGGGTCGCCGTTCGGGCTACTTCGCCGCCAGGATCATCGATGCCATCTTCATTGCCGTCTGGATCGTTCCTGATCTGCTCCAGATCCCGCTCGCTCGCGTACCTGCTGCGGCCTCCGAGGCGACCTCTACCTGCCGGCGCTGAGCACGGTGTCGATCGACGCCCGTCTGTTCGCGTACGAGTTCGGCCATGATCGCCGTGGGGTTCGCCGGCCTCGATCCTCTGCTATCTGTTCTACCGGGCTCGGTTGGTGCCGCGACTGCTGGCCATCTGGGGTCTCATCGGCTACGCGGTCCTGCTGGCCGGGTCGGTGCTGCAAGTCCTCGGATTCAATCCTGGATTGATTCACACGATCCCGGGCGGCCTGTTGGGAGGTGTTCATCGGCGTGTGGCTGATCGCCAAGGGCTTCAACGCCCCCGTCCGTTCCGCTCCGCACGGTCGAACCGTCCGACGCAACGATCACCCCGCCGCCCGTGATCAGCACGACCACCTGACATGCAGCAGACACAGGCAGGGCCGATGGCGGGCAAGACGGTGCTGATCACCGGCGGCACCAGCGGGATCGGCAAGGCGACCGCTCTGGGGTTGGCCACCCTCGGCGCGCACGTCGCGATCACCGGCCGAGACTGCGGACGCACCGAGAGCGCGGCCCGAGACGATCCGTGCCGCCAGCGGTGGACCGGTCGACGTGTTCGTCGCCGACCTGTCCTCCCAGGCGGAGGTGCGGCGGCTGGCCGAAGAGGCGCTGCAGCGCCTGCCGCGGATCGATGTGCTGATCAACAACGTCGGCGGGTACTGGGACACCCGGCACCTCACCGCCGACGGGCTCGAGCACACCTTCGCCGTCAACCATCTTGCGCCGTTCCTGCTCACCCAGCTCCTGCTGGACCGGCTGACCCGCAGCGCCCCGGCCCGCGTGGTGACGGTTTCCTCCAACGCGCAAGCCCTCGGCCGCATCGACTTCGACGATCTCCAGGGCGAACGGGACTACTCCGGGGCCAAGGCCTACAACCAGTCCAAGCTCGCCAACGTCTTGTTCACGTACGAACTCGCCCGGAGGCTGCAGGCGGCACGCGCGCCCGAGCGGACCATCGATCACCGCCAATGTGCTGCATCCCGGGGTGGTGAGCACATCCTTCGGAGCCGAAGACCCGGCCACCATCCAGCGCGTGCTCATCCCGTTCCTGCGACCGCTCATGAAGACCCCGGCCCAGGGCGCGGCCACGTCCATCTACGTCGCCTCGGCGCCGGACCTCGAGCACGTGACGGGTCGCTACTTCGCCAACAGCAAGACCAAGAAGTCATCGCCAGCGCAGCTACGACGAGGCCGTCGCCGCGCGACTCTGGCAGATCAGCGCCGACCTGGTCCGGCCGAGAGAGTAACCAGTCCCCGGATCGCCTCGGTCACGATCGCGGCGTACCGCCGGTCGGAGACCAGGGTGTAGTGCGTCGCTCCCGCCACCGTCACCTGCCGGCTGTTCGTGGACAGCTTCAACAGCTCGGCCTGCAGCCGGGTGAGGACATCGGCGTACTGCTCCTGCTCGGTCACACTCAAGACGACCAGCGGCAAAGCGCCGAGATGGCGAGCGCCGTTCACCTGATCACGGGACCGGTCAGCCCAGGCGAGGAGGCCGCGCGCCCCCGCCAACCACCCCCGGGGTCGGGCCAGATAGGCGCGCATCTCGGCGTACTCCCGCGGCGGCAGACCGTCGATGAAGGCACGTTCGGCCCGAAACACCCGCAGCAGACCCAGCGCCGCCAAGCCCGCCGTCAGCCGGTTGCCGGCAGCCACCGTGCGGCCGCCACGGGACGCCGGGATGTGGGTCCATTGGTCGGGGTGCGAGGCGTCGACCAGGGCCAGTCCGACCACCTCGTCGGGGAAGCGGTCGGCGAACATGCGCACGACCAGCCCGCCGTACGAATGACCGGCCAGCACGTACGGGGGTGTCGCGCCGACCCCGACCAACGCGGCGTGGAGCTCGTCGGCGCTGGTGGCGGCGTCGGCGGATCCGCTGCCCCGCTCGCTCCAGCCCAGTCCGGCACGGTCGTACGTGATCACCCGATAGTCCCGGGCCAGGTCGTCCCGGACCCACGCCCAGTTGGACGACATCGACGCCATGCCGGCCTCGAGCACCACCGTCGGGCCGCCGGTCCCCTCACCCGTGACGTTGACGTGCAGGCGGTGGCCGCCGACGTCGATCATTTGCCCTGGCGACGGGAAGCGGCGCTGGTCGCGCCGACTTGCGACGGCTTGCGCGGCTGCACCCGCCGCGGCCAACCCGAGCATCGCGGTGATGCCCACACCGGCGACGCGGCTCCGATTCATGATCGTCCTTCCAAAGGTGCTGATGCTCGGTCGAGTTCGCCGAGGTACTCGTGCACGAGTTGAACGGCGGTGGCCCCTTCGCCGACGGCGGCCGCCACGCGCTTGATCGATCGATCGCGAACGTCTCCGGCCGCGAACACGCCCGGCATGCTGGTCTCCAGAAGCAGGGGTGGACGTTTCAGTGTCCAGGCCGACTCCGGTGTGCGTGGGTCGAGCAGGTGGTGGCCGGTCACGAGGTAGCCGTGCTCGGTGCGGGCGACACAGCCTTCCAGCCATCCGGTCCGAGGCTCGGCTCCGATGAGGAGGAAGAGAGCGGCGGCCGGCACCACTTCGACGTCCGAGCTGTCTCGCCGCCGTAGGCTGATCGTCTCGAGTCGCCCAACACCGGACCCGTCGACCACTTCGGTGCCCAACCGGATCGTGATGTTGTCCGCATGCTCGATCTCGGAGATCAGGTAGTTCGACATACTCGCGGCCATCGTGTCTCCCCGGATCATCATCGTGACGCGGGCGGCGTACCTGGCCAGGTGCAGGGCGGCCTGGCCGGCCGAGTTTCCGCCGCCGACGAGATAGATGTCCTGTCCGTGCATGGCCCGCGCCTCCGCACCCGCGGCGCCGTAAAAGACGCCGGCGCCGACCAGCGCTTCCAGTGCCGGCACGCCGACGCGACGCCAGGACACACCAGTGGCGACGACAACGGCACGGGCGGACACCTCGCCGCCGTCTCCGGTCGTCACGACCAGCCGGCTGTCGCCGGTGCGGAGCCGGACCGCTTGCTGGGACAGGACGAATCGCGTCCCGAACAACCAGGCCTGCTCGGCGGCACGGTTGGCGAACTCGTCGCCGCTGATACCGCGGTGGAATCCGAGGTAATTGCGGATCATGGAGCTCGTCCCGGCCTGACCGCCGGGTACCGCGGCTTCCAGCACCACCGTCTCCAGGCCTTCGGAGGCGGCGTAGACGGCCGCCGCCAGGCCGGCCGGACCAGCGCCGATCACCAGTACGTCGCACGATTCGTCATCGAGACGGGTCTGGACGCCCAACGCCTGCCACACCTGAGCCAGCGGCGGATCGACCAACACCGTGCCGTTGGCAAAGACGAGGACGGGCAATCGAGTCCCGGCGGTGCTGACCTCGGCAAGCAGTTGTTGGCCGGCCGCCGACGTGTCAGCGTGGAACAGGTACGGCACACCCCCGCGAGTCAAGGCGTCCCGGATGAGGTGAGAGCCGGCGGAGGATTCGGCGCCGACTACACGGACGGCTACCTGGTCAGCGTCCTGGGATTTCTCCCAGTACGACAGCAGTTCGCTGACGACGGAGTACAGGTTCTTCTCCAGCGGTCGCCACGGGCTGAAGAGGTGATAGTCGACCTGCCCCAGGGCGGTGGCCAAGATCGCCGGGTGATCCGACGACCAGGGTCCCCGCTCGACCAGCAGCACGCGCTTCGCCATCGGTGCCAGGTGATGCGCAGCGGCCAACACCTCGACCGCCGGCAGCCCCGCCATCGACTGATCGACGATGATCAGCGCCACCTGACTCGAGTGGTTCACCGCCTCGGCCACGGCCGCCAGCGCTCGTTCTGCCGACCCGGCGACCAGCACTTCGTAGTCCGCCTCGAACCGCCGCCGCAGATCAGACTCGAGTGCTCGCGAGATCTTCGGCTGGTCGGTGACCAGAAGAATGACGGGCTTGCGCATACAACCCCCGGCGTCGCCAGCCCAGCATCCACGACGTCCCCAGGACGCCGATCGGCTGAGCTTGGCTCGCCCACTTCATCTTCCGGCATCAGACGTGGACCGTCGACCAGGAGGTTAGCGGGCTTTTCACGCCGTCGGCGGCCCGCTAACCTCCTGCTCGCTTCACGGAACGTGAGCGTCGACCACGCCGCTGCTGAGCCGGCGCCGGAACCACGTCGCCACCCGGCTCAGCAGGTCAGGGTCGCCGCCGGCGGCCCTGACCGAGCCGTCCCCCAACGCTTCGGACCAGTCGGACCGCCCCCGACCCAAGGACAGCAGCACCGGAATCGACAACTCGAGGTACACGTAGCGGCTCGAATCCAGGAGCGGGTCGGTGAGACATCCGTACGGTTCGACACCTTGCTGCAGGACGAGCCAATACCTCCGGTCACGCTGATGGTGCACGCAGGAGCTCGAGGACGACCGGACGCGCGGGCGCGAGGTCGCGGTCGACCCGCTGCGCCAGCCAGCCGAGCACGATGTCCGGGTCACGCTCGAGCATGTCGGGATCCTCGGGGAGCCAGGTGTTCGACCAAACGCGTAGCGCGTCGAGGGTCGGCAGCAGGCCGTAGCCGACTGTGGTCAGCCGGTAAGCCACGTGCGCACCGTCGGCGTCTCCGCGCATCACGAGCCCGAGTGTCTCGAGCCGGCGCAGCCGATCGGCGAGCACGGATCGCGAGATGCGGCCGGGCAGACCGTTGGCCAGGTCGTTGAAGCCTTGCGGCCCGAACACCCCCAGCTCGCGCAGAACGAGCAGGTTCCACCGGTCACCCAGATGCTCGATGGCCTTGGTGTACGAGCAGTATCCGACGAACTCGCTCGAGCCCACGTCTGAAGTGTCCCACCGCGAACGCCGGCTCGCGCAGGTTCGAACTTCGAACTAGTGGTCGTCGTGAGGTCGGCGGATCGTGCGGAGAAGGACGAGTCCAGACCGAGGAGGTCGACATGAAGCCAGCGCCAGCCAGGCCGCAGGGCCGGTTCACCCCACCGCCCTGCGGGAGTCGTACGAGCGGATGGTCCGTGCCGCCGGGGCGCAGGGCAGGTTCATCACCAGGCGGTCGGGCGGGCGCGTGCACGTGATCGAGGCCGGCGACGGTCCGCCGGTGCTCCATCTGCACGGGAACAACACCTCCTCGTTGTCGCACCTGATGCTGATCGACCACCTCACCTCGGTGCAGGTCCTACCTCGTCGACCGACCGGGTTGCGGTCTCAGCGATCCCGACGACTTCCCCCGCAAGCGGTTCCGCCAGTGCGCGGTCGGTTCGTCGACGAGGTCCTCGACGAGCTCGAGGTGGACGCTGCCGTGCTCGTCGGCGCCTCGGGTGGTGGATCGTGGGCGACCTGGTACACCCTGGACCGTCCGGCACGGGTCCGAGGGCTCGTCCTGCTCGGGTCTGTCCCGCTGCTTCCCGGCGCTCGGATCCGTCTCGGCATCCGGCTGATGGCCACGCCGGGACTCGGCGACGTGCTCCGACGCGTCGTGCGGCCGAATCGGCGGATGCTTCTCGGTCTGATGTCGACGATGGGCGAGGGCGAGACCATCCTGCGGCACCCGGACCTGCTCGACTCTCTGGTCGACGCCGCTCGCGACCCGGTCGCCACCGCCGCCAACGTGGCTGAGCTGCAGGCGCTGCTGTCGCCGTTCCACCCGCGATCCGCGGGATCCGGCCGGACGAGCTTCGTCGGCATCGACCGGCCCACCCTGATGATCTGGGGTGATCGCGACCCGGTCGTGTCGATGACGGCCGCCCGGGCCGTCGCGGAGCTCATCACCGACGTGCGACTCGAGGTGCTGCCCGCTGGACACGTGCCGCAGCTCGGACATCCCCGGCGCGTAGCGGAATTGCTCGTGGAATTCACCCACTCCGTTCGCTGATCGTCCTTTGTGGCACATCGAGAAAGCCGAGCAGATGTGCCGCCAGATCGCGATAGGCGGCCGCGTCGGGATGAAAGCGGTCCTCGGCGAGTGTCGCGGGCACACCGGGAACCGGTAGTAGCGCGTGGATGGTGTTCGTACGTACGGCCGCGTGCCGGTGGAGATCATCATCCAGTGCCCGGGCGCGCCAGCCGAGCACGGTGCGGAGGGGCTGCGGCAGAACCTCGAACCGTCCGAGGTTCGGTATGCCGACCAGCACGATCCGGCCGTCGACCTGGAGATGTTGATCAAGGTCTTCGAGCATGGCGGTCAGTTGACGGCGCCACTGCTTCTGCGGGGTGAATCCCAGTGCGTCGTTGACCCCGAGCACGACGATGATCAGGTTCTGCCCACCAGGTGCCACCGGGAGGAGCTTGCGGATCGCGTAGCCGGCGGTGGCTCCGGTACGAGCTACGACGGACCAAGCGACTGCCTGCTGGTTCCGCTCGGCCAGCTCAGCCGCCAGCAGCGGCGCCAGCCCCTCGTGTTGATGTGCCGCCCCCGCCGCAGCGGCGGTTGATTCCCCGAATACGAGGAGTCGGAGGTCTGGTGTCGCGTCGGCAGGCTCGACGCCCGCCCGCACACCGGGCGGTTCGGGACACAGGCGGACGTTTGTCCGCAACCAACCACCCTGCCGGATCAGTACGGGTGCCAGCAACACCGCGGCCGGGCGGCTGATCATCGCTCCGAGCCGGGTCGTAGATCGTGGCCGTCCCATGGCCAGCCAGACGCCGCCGCCGGTGTTGCTGTGACATCAAACGCTGATGAGGCGAGGAGCGGCTCGCGCAATTTCTCGTACGCGCCACGCCCGGCACGGCGACGGATTAGCCTCCCGACTAGAGATCAGCATCACGCCGTTACCAATCTTGGGCCGTGCGGGCATTGATCCGCCGCGGCCCCGACCAAGGGGGTTCACATGCTTCGGGGGATCATCAGAGCAGCGCTGGCCACGGCCGCCGCATTGGCCGTCACCACGGTGGGCGTCACATCCGCCCAGGCCGCGAGTGACACCGGATGGGTGCCGGACGGACCGTACGATCCTTACACGATTGACGCCTGCGGAACGCAGGTGACCGTCAGCGACAAGGTCAACCGGGTGGAGAGCCGGACCCGGGAGGACAACCGAGGAAACGTTCGCATCGACTACCGCGGGAAGTACGTCGTCAGAGTCGAAGCGGCCGACGGTCGCAAGGTCGTCCTGGACAACTCCGGTCCGTATTCGGTCTTCGTGTACGCCAACGATGACGTCTACACCCGGGTCTTCGCGCCGGCGCTCATCTCTCCACTGGATCCGGCTGAGAGCGAGGCCTTCCGGCGAGCCGGTCTGCCTCAGGTCTTCTACTTCACTCAGGGCCGGTTGGAACTATCCGTGCGCGGGGATCGCGCCAAGGTGCTGACCAAGCCCAAGAACCCGGTCAGCCTCTGCAAGCTGCTGCGCTGACGGCTGGGGTCTCGGCCAGAATGTCGTCGTGGAGTACCAGACTGTCGCACTGGCCTATCAGGACCTCGAGCAGGCCACCGGTCGGCTGGCGCTGATCGCCCGGTTGGCCGCGCTGATCGCCGACACTCCCGACGCGGAGCTGCCGACGGTCTGCTACCTCTGCCAGGGAATGGTCGCGCCGGAGTTCGCCGGCGTCGACCTGGGGGTGGCCGAGAAGCTGGCCGTGCGTGCCGTCGGTACCGCGGTCGGCCGCCCGACCGAGGAGGTCGTCGCGGCCGTACGCGAGACCGGCGATCTCGGTCAGGCTGCCGAACTGTTGGTCGCGGAGACGGCGGGGGACCGGCCGCCCAGTCTGCGGGTCGCCGAGGTCGTCGACACGCTGCTGGAGATCGCCGCCGCCGCGGGGGTCGGCTCGCAGGGTCGGAAGCTCGAACTGCTCGCCGGCCTGATCGGGCGGGCGACGCCGTTGGAGGCGCGCTACCTGCTCCGGCTGGTGACGGGCAATCTCCGGCTCGGGATCGGGACGCCGACGATCCTCGACGCGCTGGCCGAGGTGCACGCCGGCGGGCGGAAGCAGCGGCCGGTGCTCGAGCGCGCGTACAACATCTGCTGCGACCTCGGTCTCGTCGCCGCGACCCTGGTTGCGCACCCTGAGCCTCTCGAAGGGCTGGAGGCCGTCAAGCAGCTGAAGGTGCGGGCCGGCAATCCGGTACGGGTCATGCTGGCGCAGCGGCTGTCGGAGGCGGACGAGATCCTGGCCAAGCTGGGCGGGCGGTGCGCGGCGGAGTACAAGTACGACGGCATGCGGGTGCAGGCGCACCGCACCGCGGACGGAGAGATCGAGCTGTTCACGCGGCGGCAGGAACGGGTGAGCGCCCAGTTCCCCGACGTGCTGGAGCTGTTGCAGACCGGGCTCGGGCCGCGGGAGGCGATCGTCGAGGGCGAGGTCATCGCCTACGATCCCGCGGCCAACGAGCTGCGGCCGTTCGGCGAGGTCATGTACCGCCGCCGGAAGCACGGCATCGCCGAGGCGGCGCGCGACGTGCCGGTGGGGTTGTTCTGCTTCGAACTGCTGTACGCCGACGGCGAGGACCTGACCATGCTGCCGTACCCGGAGCGGCGGGCCCGGCTCGCCGAGGCGCTGACCCTGTCGGACCGGCTGCGGCTGACCACGGCCGCGGAGGTCTCCGATCCCGCGGCGCTGGACACCGTGTTCGAGCAGGCGGTCGCCGACGGGGCGGAGGGCCTGGTGTGCAAGGCGATGGGCGCCGAGTCGGGCTACCGGGCCGGCAACCGCGGCTGGTCCTGGATCAAGCTGAAGCGGGACTACCGCACCGAGTTGGCCGACACCGTCGATCTGGCGGTGGTCGGCGCGTACGCCGGGCGGGGGAGACGGCACGGCACGTACGGTGCGGTGCTCCTGGCGGCCTACGATCCCGAGACGCCGAGCTGTACCGGACCGTCGGCCGGTGCGGGGCCGGGTTCTCCGACGCCGATCTGGCGTCGCTGCCGGATCGGCTGGCCCCCTTCCGGCGCACCGAGCGGCCGGCCCGGGTCGACTCGCGGGTGCCCGCCGACGTCTGGTTCGAGCCGGGTGTCGTGATCGAGGTGCTGAGCGCGGAGCTCACCGTCTCGCCGAACCACACCGCCGGCTGGGGCGAACTCACCGAGGAACGCGGCCTGGCGATGCGGTTCCCGCGCTTCACCGGGCGCTGGCGGGACGACAAGGAGCCTCAGGACGCGACCACCACCGCTCAGTTGGTGCAGCTGTTCCGCACCGCTCGCCGCGAGCCCGCCGGCTCGTAGGCTCGACCGGCTCGTTCGTCGGACCCACGATGCCGTCGCTGTGCTCGTCTTACACTGAGTAGTACGCTTGGTCGTATGGCAGTCATAAACTTCAGGACCGACGAGAGGTCGGAGTGGGCCCTCGCTGAGCTCACGGCGGACGGGGCCTCCGTTTCCGAGGCGATCCGTCAAGCGCTGGTCGACGCCGTCAGGTTGCGGCGGCGCGAGCAGATGCGGCGAGAGTCGCTCGAGGTTTTCCATGATCCCGAGGACCTCGAGGAGAGCCGGCGCGTACGGGCCGAGATGGACGAATTGCGTGCGTGGTGATGTGCACCGGCTGCGCGCTCCTCGGGACGCTCGTGGCCGCGAACAACGGGGCGCGCGCTATGCCGTCGTGTTGCAGTCCGACGATCTGATTCTGTCGACACTTCTCGTGGCGCCGACATCACGGTCGGCTGGGCCGCGATCGTTTCGGCCGACCATCACGGTCGACGGCGAGGAGACGCAGGTCCTCGTGGAACAGACCACCGCGGTCGCTCCCGAGCGTCTGGGCGACGTGGTCGGGCGTCTCCGTCGCAGCGAACTTGCCGCCGTCGAGACCGCTCTGCGGCTTGCCCTTCAGCTCGACTGACGTGTTCCGTACGGTCCGACGCGGCCTCGCGACCTCAGCGAAGTTCACGTCCGCAACCGGACACAGCGCGACAGCCGGCGGATACATTTCGATCATGGCGGCTAAGGGCGAAGGAGACCTCGAGAGGACGGCCCGGCGCGACATCGCCAGCCGGATGGCCGAGGCGGCGCAGGTCTGGCTCGACGGCCTGGACCAGGCACAGCGGGCGATCGCGCTGGGAGCCGTCCCCGCCGACGACGCGACCGACGACGAACGCCGCCGCTGGTTCTACACCCCCACCGAACACGGCGGCCTGACGATGCATCAACAGCGCCCGAGTCAACAGCGCGGGGCGATGCGGCTGGTCTCGACCGGGCTCTCCGACGCCGGCTACGTCACGGTGGCGACGATCATGGGCTTGGAGAACATCCTCGACCAGACGGAGGGCTTCGTCGCCAAGTTCGACCGGGAGCGCGGACGGGACCCGGGCCTTTACTACCTGCGCGTCTTCGGCGAGCCCGGCGGTGCGCGGCCGTGGGGTTGGCGGTTCGGTGGCCACCACGTGTCCCTGCACAATCTGGTCGTGGATGGCGACCTCGTGGCGACCACCCCGTGCTTCCTCGGAGCGGACCCGGCGATCTCCCCGCTCCTCGGCGGTGCCGTCAATCGTCCCCTCGCCCGGGTCGAGGATCTGGCCCGCGAGCTCGTACGGTCACTGTCGCCCGGCCTGCGGAGCCGGGCCGTCCTGGTGTCCCGCGCTCCGTCGGACATCGTGACCGCGAACCGGACGACCGTCACCGAGGGCGATCGACTCATCCCGCTGACGGGCATCTGGCGGACCGAACGCTTCGCCGACGAGGAGCAGCAAACCAAGCTGCAGGCGGCGAGCGACGCGTTGGACGCCGAAACGGCGTACGAGGATGCCGAGCACGATGCGCTGGCGTACACCCTCGCGCCGAAGGGCGTGCCCGCCGCCGAGTTCGACCGCGAGCAGCGCGGCCTGCTCCGCACGCTGCTCAGCACCTACTTCGATCGCGTGCCCGGCCCCGCGTCACCGAGCAGCCGGTACGACGACGACGTGCTTCTCGACGGCGTCCACTTCGGGTGGGCGGGACCGACCGGCGCCGGCGAGCCGCATTACTACCGGCTGCAGGGCGATCGGCTCCTCATCGAGTGGGACAACACCCAGCGCGGCGCCAATCACGCCCATTCGGTGTGGCGCGATCCCAGCTTCCGACTTCGGGCTGGACGTGCTCGCGCGTCACCACACAGCGCATCGGCACTGACCTGAGCTTGGACTCGCCTCAACCCGTGGGTGGGATGTTCTGGTTGAGGTGGAAGACGTTGCCGGGATCCCAGGCGTTCTTGAGGGCGGTCAGCCGGGCGAGCTTGGCCGGTGGGTAGGCCCGGCTGACCCCGGCCGCGCCCTCGTCGGTGAGGACGTTGACGTACGCCCCGCTGGCGAAGGGGGCCAGGCGAGCCGCTGACTCCCGGGCCTGCGCCATCCGCTCGGCGTCCTCGCCGGGGTCGGTCCAGCGCGCGGCGGCGACGTACTCGAAGGCGGTGTCGCGCTGGCTGAACGCGGTGGCGTCGTCGGGCACCTCGGCGATCGCACCCCCGTAGGCCTGCAGACTGGCGCCGACGGCCGGGTGGTGGGCGAGCAGCGCATCGAGGGCGGCATCGGGCAGCGTACGGAAGTAGTGCCCCTTCCAGTACCGGCGTTGGGCGTGGCCCCGGATGCTGTCCTCGCGGGACTGCAGCCCGATGTAGGTGTGTTCGACGATGCGCTCCTCGACCGGTGTGCCGAGACTCTGCAGATCGCGCGCGTGCCGCCGACCCGTCTCCGGGTCGCCGACCCAGACGAAGCCGACGGTCAGGATGCGGTCGAGCAGGGTGGCGGCGTAGGTGGCCTGTCGCGGCGCGGTGGCGCTGAGGTCTCGCCATCGGGTCAGCACGCCGGCCGCGCTGGTCGGCCGGGAAGTCGAGCTCGACACTGAGCGCCCACGGTGCGACCGGGTGCAGACGGAACTCGAACTCGGTCACGATCCCGAAGTTGCCGCCGCCGCCCCGCAAGCCCCAGTAGAGCTCGGGGTTCTCGTCCTCGGCGGCGCGGACCTCGTCACCGTCGGCGGTGACCATCTCGAACGAGGCGACGTTGTCGCAGCTCAGGCCGTACTGCCGCGCCAGCCAGCCCATGCCGCCGCCGAGGGTGAGCCCGCCGACGCCGGTGTGGGAGACGTTGCCCGCGGTAGTGGCGAGATGGTGCTCCTGAGTGGCCACGTCGAGGGCACCGAGCAGCGCGCCGCCCTGGACCGAGGCCCGGCGACGGTCGGGATCCACGCGGACGGCCGCCAGCGGGGTCAGGTCGATCATCATGCCGTTCTCCGGCACGGACAGACCGGAGACGCTGTGTCCGCCGCACCGGACGCCGACCTCGAGGTGGTGCTCGCCGGCGGCCCGGAGAGCGGCCCGGACGTCGTCGACGCTCGCGCACCGGACGATCACCGCCGGTCGGCGGTCGACCATGGCGTTCCAAACCAGGCGCGCGTCGTCGTAGCCGGGGTCAGCGGGCAGCAGGAGCTGCCCATCGAGGGCATCGGCGGACACAATCGTTGCGCTCATGATCGACTTCCCTTGGTGCCTCAGCGGAGAACGCGGTAGTGGAGGTGCACGACGCCGCCCTCCCCTTCGAGCACTCTGACGCGTTCCAGCTGGCGCTGCTCCACGCCGAGATGCTCGAACAGGCTCCGACCCTCTCCCATCAGTACGGGCACCAGGTGGATCTCGAGCTCGTCGAGGATCCCCTCCGCGAGGGCGCGCTGCGCGATGCCGGCCCCGTGCACCAGTACGTTCTTGTCGCCGGCGGCGAGCTTCGCCTCGCGCATCGCGGTGCCGAGGTCGCTCACGTAGTGCACAGTTGGCCAGTCGGCCGTCCACGCCGGTGCCGCGTGGCGGCTCAGGATGAAGATCGGCACGCCGTCGTGGTGGTCGCCGCCCCAGCCTCCCGCCGGTTCGAAGGTGCCCCGCCCGGCGACCACGGCTCCCGTCGACATGAATTCGTCGTACAGCTGGCGGTTCACGCCCGTCAGGCGCGCAACGGCTGCCTCGAAGTCGCCGCCCTCGGCGTCGGGAAAGACCCATTCGTGCAGGCGTTCGCCGCCGTCACCTAACCCGTTGTCGGGGCCTTCGTTCGGGCCCGCGATGAAGCCGTCGAGAGACATCGACATGTACAGCACGGTCTTGGCCATCGCCCCGCTCCTGGTGGTCACTGGATTGCTGATGGTAGTGACCGGTCTCTTCGCAAGAACTCATCGCGCAAGAGTCAGTCCGGCGATGGCGCCTTGATGAAGTACTCGGTGAACTCGCGGCACCGGCCCTCGGCGTCGAAGCGCAGCACGAAGCAGTTGTGGTAGACGCGGACGACCGGGCCGTCGGGATGTTCACGATAACTCGAGGTGCCGGTCGCAACGACGACGTCGCCGTCCACCGCGACCGGTTCGTAGTGCGCCGCGTACGTTCCTGGCTCGTCACGGCTCGAAGCGTCGCCGGAGTCCGCATCGCCCAGCCACGAAGCGACGACCGCGTCTCGGCCGACGACCGGATCGTCGTACGGCTGGTAGCGGTAGGCGATGTCCTCGCTGAAGAGTGCGGCCACGTCGTTCGCCTCGTACGACAGCCAGGCGGCGACGTAGCGGTCCAGCCAAGCTTGCGCGGCCGAGCGATCCACGGTGCCACCCTAGGCCCCGACCGATTGTCGCCGTGCGACTCCTCTCGCAAAGCGTCTGTTGGGCACGCGCACTTTGCGAGGAGGATGCGGTCATGACCCGGACCAACTTGAGCTTTGTGCTCGCCGGACATTCCGCCACCGGACATCTTTACCCACTGCTCAGCCTCGCCGATGCTCTGCGCCGTGCCGGGCACGACGTCAGCTTCGTCACTACGGCTGACGCCGTGCCTTGGCTCGTAGGACTGGGGTATCCGGCGTATGGCGCCGGGAAGACCATCGGCGAAGCGCTGGGTGCTGTGCAGGCCCGGTTCCCGGATCTCACCACCAACCTGCCCCCGGATCAGGCGTGGCGGCTTGACGCCGAGCTCTTCGCGGGCGCCCTCCCGCGGGCGAACACCGAACCGCTGATCGCCGCATTCACCCGACTCGAGCCCGATCTGGTGATCTTCGAGTCCGCCAACTTCGCGGCCCTGCTGGCCGCGGCCCAGCTGGACACTCCAGCCGTCTGCCTCGACCTGTGGGCGGTCGGTCATTGGCACGTGCCCGAAGCAGAACTGGAGAACCGGGCACGGGAGGTGTGGGCCAGCCAGACCTCGGCCACCTTCCCGACGGACCCGCTGTTCGGCCGCGCCCACCTCGATCCTGCTCCGCCGT
The DNA here is from genome assembly GCA_963789345.1 of uncultured Actinomycetota bacterium. Taxonomy (GTDB): domain Bacteria; phylum Actinomycetota; class Actinomycetes; order Propionibacteriales; family Propionibacteriaceae; genus Microlunatus. The sequence goes on from CAWBKR010000019.1 coordinate 132,030, forward strand.
CCCTGCGCACGGTCCGTGCTGATCGACAGAGTCGGCGGATCCCGATGCGGCAGCTGGCCTGGGGCGATCCAGGCCTTCCCGCGCCGTCTGGGCTGCGCGGAAATCGACCCCTGGTCTACCTCACCCTGGGCACCGTCGGTTGGGGCACTGCGGAGCTGCTGACAACCGTGCTCCGCGGCATCACTTCGCAACCGGTCGACGTGCTTGTAGCGGTGGGGCGGCATTTCGATCTCGAGGCGCTCGGAGTCGAGTCTTCTTCGGGGGCTGGCGATCTCTCGGTCCGGGTCGAACGCTTCGTACGCCAGGACCTGGTCCTCAAACACGTGGACCTAGCCGTGCATCACGGTGGCAGCGGCACTCTCCTCGGGGCGGCCGCAGAAGGCGTACCGCAGCTCGCTCTTCCGCTCGGCGCCGATCAGTTCCAGAACGCCGAGGCACTGGTCCGCAGCGGTGCCGGTCGGTCCCTGCCCCACGGAGAGCTGGCGGCCGAAACCGTTCGCGCGAACGTCGAGGACCTGCTGGAGAACCCGGCCTATCGTGCCGCGGCGACCGAGCTGCAGCAGGAAATCAACTCCCTACCCACCCCGGCCGCGACCATCCCCACGTTGCTGAAGTGCCTTGCGCCCTGAGCTTCTCGAAGCACACACGGTGAGTGTCACACTCGCTGGCTCGGTGCGCCGCGGTGCGAGTCCGTTCACGCTGGCCGAGGTACTCGTCGGCCCGGCGCGTACGGGACGAATTGATGTCGCCGAATCTGCGCTGCGCGAGCTCGGGGTCGAGGCAATCCCCTCACCGACGAGGCACCCGTGCGCTTGGCAGTATTGCGCGCCCGAACTCGCCTGCGGCTGCCCGACTGCTACGTCCTGCTTGCCGCGGAATCCGCCGAGGAAAGCGTGTTGACTTTCGACGAGCGCCTCGCGTCGTCCGCCGCTGGCCTCGATTTGCCCGTGCGACTCTGATTGTGAAGCTCGGTGCGGCGCAGACCTGTGCCTGTACTTGATGGGAACGATGGGCTGGCCAAGCGAAAGGCGCGCGAGAGGCGACCGAGGTCGCATCCGGCGACATCACGACGCCATAACGTAAATACGGGGTCGCCACGAATCGGCGGAATCCCTGCCACGCTCGGCTCCGGAGTTTGTGTTCGGGGTGCTTGAGATCGTCTTGCCCAGCAGCAGATTGAGTCGAGGCACAACTCCGACGCTGCGATCCGCCTACCTCAGTTCACCGTCAGGAGTTCCTCATGCTTGCCCGCAAGATCACGACCGCCGCCTTCGCCGCCGCACTGGCCGTCGGCGGCGTGGTCGCCACGTCGGTCCCGGCCCACGCCGCCAGCCATCCCGTCCAGATCACCAAGGTCTACGTCAACTCGCCCGGTAACGACCTGCCGACGACGAACGCGAAGGTCAACGCCGAGTACACGGTGATCAAGAACACCGGCAAGTCCACCCAGACTCTCACCGGCTGGACGCTGCGCGACAAGTCCAACCACGTCTACAAGTTCGGGACCTTCAAGCTCGCACCGGGCAAGAGCGTGACGGTCCGCAACGGCAAGGGCACCAACACCAGCACCACCCGCTACTGGGGATCGGGCTACTTCATCTGGAACAACGGCGGTGGCGATTCCGCGACGCTGCGGACCAGCACCGGGTCGCTGGTCGACAGCTGCTCGTGGTCAACCGTCAGTTCGTACAAGAACTGCTGAGGTCGCATCACTCCGCAACGTGGATGTGCTGAGGGGGAATGAATCCTCTCGCACGAATCTGCAGTGCGGGCAGTTCGCCTCGTCTACGCTGCCGATACGAGCGCAATGTCGCGCTTCGGGGAGCTCGGGGGAGCCATGTCGAAATTCCGCTCGGTCCTGTGGGGCACAGCGTTGGTCGGTCTGATCGCCAGCATGAGCGTCGGAGCCGATGTGGCACACGGGGCGGTGATCACGAGTGGGGCGTCGACCCTGCGCTACACGGCGTCGCCCGGCGAGGCGAACTTCCTCACCCTGGCCATCGAGGGCCGAACCCTGCTGCTGAACGATACCGGCGCCGGACCGGCCAAAGGCCTGCCCACCAATTGTCAGCAGGTCCCCACCGCAACAACTCTGTCCGTACGCTGCGACGCCCCCGGCGACTGGGTGGTCCGGCTCGATCTGGCGGACGGCGATGATCGCGTCGAGGCCGACACCCTGCCACGGCGGATCTCGCTGCGTGTGCAGGCCGGCGAGGGCGAGAACATCGTGGTGGGCGGTGGGGGCGACGACCAGATTTTCGGGGGATCCGGCCGGGACACCTTGTACGGCGTGTACGGCAACGACCTCGTCGACGGCGGGGACGGCGACAACTACGTGCGCGGCAACAGCGGCGACGACGACATCCGTGGTGGGTCGGGAATCGATTTCGTGATCGGTGATGGCGGCAACGACGTGCTGCGCGGCGGTGGCGAACTGGACTTCCTGTACTCCGGTGGCGGCGACGACGTGGTCTTCGGGGGTGGTGGTCCCGACAGCATCGACCTGGCCGGCGGCAACGACACCGCCTACGGCGATGCCGGTCTCGACGATATCGAGGGCGGCTCCGGCACCGACCGTATGTACGGCGGAGGCGACGACGACCTCATCCGGGCTCGCGACGGTGAGCCCGACACCATCGACTGTGGCGCTGGCTCCGCCGATGTCGCCCGCGTCGACGCCGCCGAGCTGGACCAGGCTCGCCGGTCCTGCGAGCGCATCCGCGAGGCTGAAACCCCTTAGCTGCTCAGCCGCTCGGCGAACGAGCCGCTCGTCGATGGTCCGGAACCGTGGTCCAGCTCTGGGGACCGCTGGGGAGGATCCAGATCGCCGGAACCCGGAAGCCGCCGGCCCGACGGTTGATGGTGCGCAACCCCTCGTGCAGGTGCGCGACGGCCGCGACGTCGATCTGGATCAGGCGATCCGGACAGAGGCAGCCGGGAGCTCACCAAGCGCCTCCACCTCGTCGGCCATCAGTTCCGACAGGCCGCCCAAGAGGTGGCGGACCGTGGGCAGATCCCAGCGGTGCGATGCCAGCTGATCGCTGACTCTGAGTAGCGGCCGAATGATCCGGTCACGCTCGGTCTGGAACGTGATCATGGCTGTGGTCAGGTCCTCGTCGGAGGCCGCGCCGCCGAGCAGCGCGTCGGTCAGCAGTTCCGCCTCGCGAAGCGCCTCGGTGATTCCGTGCGTCGAGAGCGGATCCAGCCAGCCGCCGGCGTCGCCGACTAGCGCCCAGCCCGGCCCGTACGGACGGCGCAGCCGACTCGTCATCCCCCGGAAGAACCGCACCCGACCCATCGGCGGCCGTGAGGTGAGCTCACCGACGGGCCCACCGAGCCGGCGCGCGATGCTGCGTTGCGCTACCACGACCGACCGCTCCTGAAAGGCCTCCGCGCGCCCGCCCACGAACACGCACGCGAGGTTGTCGTTGGTCGGGATGACCCCGCCGGACAACCCGAGGCCGTACGACCAGTGGTAGCCCTCGACGCCATCGACCGGCCAGTACCCGTACGCGTACGTGCCGACGTGACGACCGGCGACGATCACCGGCGCGGCGACCCGATCGGCCACGACCGAGTTGCGGCCGTCGGCGCCGACGACGATCCACCCGGTCTCGCGTCGAGTACTCGCCGCTGTCGTCACGTCTGGTCACGCCGACCACCCGGCCGGCACCGTTTCGCACGACATCGGTCACGGCGACGCCGAACCGGAACTCAGCCCCGGCCGACTCGGCGGCGTCGACGAGGATGCGGTCGAGGGCGGTGCGGCGCGGCGCGTACAGGGCAGCGACCCCGGCCTGTGGCTGGAGCGAGATCGGAATGACCTGCTCGCCGTAGTGGAAAGTCACGCACCGCACGGGCGGGGCCCCGCTCGCCACCACGCGGTCGAGCAGGCCCCACCGCTGCAGCTGCAAGACGCCGCCGCGCATCAGCGCGTGGGTGGAGAGCGTGTCCGAGCCGCGCCGAGCCCGGTCGAGCACGAGCACGCGCAAGCCGGCCCGGGCCAGCAGCAGCGCCGTTGACGCCCCGGCGACCCGCGCCCCGACCACGATCGCGTCCCACTCGGTCCGCCCCCGCCGACGGCCCGAGCCGAGACGGGGACTGACCGCACAGGAGACCGCTTCAGGAAGCGCTGACGTCGATCTGGACATCGGTGCCGTTGGTCAACACGTCGTACACCGCCGACCGCGCCCGGGAGCGCTCGACCAGCGCCTTCAGTTCCTCCGGCGTCGCATCGCCGGAGACGTCGAAGTGCACACGGATCTGCCGGTAGCCGTTGCGCACCTCATCGGACAGCCCGAGGATGCCGAGCAGGTCGATGTCGCCCTCGACGGTCGACGACACACGGTGCAGGGTGACACCGCGGGCGGCCGCGATGTTGGCCAGGCCCGAGGTCAGGCAGGCGGCGATGGCGTGCAGCAGGAACTCGATCGGCGTCGGTCCTTGGTTGGTGCCGACGAGCACGGCGGGATGGTCGGCCTCATAGGTGAACGGCTCGGTGCGTGACGTGTCCTCCTGCCCGGCGCCGTAGAAGCCTTGGATCATTGACCGGCTGTGCGTGCCGCTGAGCCAGGTGTTGGTCGCCCGGAACTGGAACTGGGCGATCTGCGGTGCTCCCTTGACGGCGTCGAGGGTGGCGAACAGCGTCGGCGTGTCGACGCCGTTCCGCGGTGGACGTTCAACCGTGGTAGTCACGGGTCTCCTTTCGTCTGGGCGGATCCAACGGCGCGCCATTTCGCACTCGTTCCCACCTCTGGTATTCGGTCGGTCGACCGATTGAGTCGATAGTGGACCCGTGTTAGGCTGCTGTCAAGACCGGTCGGACGACCGAATTAGACTCGCCGCAGGGAGGCGTACGTGACGCAGACCACCGCTCGTGCGGAGGACACGCGCACGCTCATCGTCGACGCCGCTCGCAGCCAGCTGCTCACGAACGGCTACGCGGGGATGTCCACTCGGAAGGTGGCCGACACCGCCGGGGTGCCGCTGAGTCAGCTGCACTACCACTTCGGCTCGAAGGGCGGGCTGATCCTGGCCCTCTTCGCTGAGGACAACCGACGTCGGCTGGGAAGACAGCGCGACATGTACGGCGAGGACCGGCCGCTGTGGCAGCGCTACGAACGGGCTTGCGACTTCTTGGAAGACGACCTCGACTCCGGCTACGTACGTGTCCTGCAGGAGATGATCGCCGCCGGCTGGTCGGACATGACGATCCGCGACGCGGTCCGGGAGCTGATCGGTGGCTGGTTCGCCCTGCTCGGCGAGGTCGCCGCCGAGGTCGAACGCGGCCACGGTTCCCTGGGACCGTTCACCGCCCAAGAGGCCGGCACCCTGATCGGGACCGCGTTCCTCGGCGCGGAGGAACTGCTTCTGCTCGGATTCGAGCGCGATGCGCTGCCGATCCGGTCCATGCTGCGGCGGATCGGCGTTCTGATCCGAGAGCTCGAGGAGGGTCGGGCCAGAGGAGGAAGAGATGCGGGCGTGCCAGCCGACTGAGAGCGGGTTTGTTGAGCGCGACGGGGTTCAGATCGCGTATGAGGTGTTCGGCTCCGGCGAACCGACGGTGTTGCTGCTACCGACGTGGTCGATCGTCCACTCGAGGCACTGGAAGATGCAAGTGCCGTACCTGTCGCGGCACTGCCGTGTGATCACCTTCGACGGGCGCGGCAATGGGCGCTCGGACCGGCCCGAGGGCGCCGAGCACTACACAGAGCTGGAGTTCGCCGCCGATACCCTCGCGATCATGGACGCGACGGCGACCGAGCGGGCGTTCCTGGTCTCGGTGTCGTGCGGAGTGCTGTGGTCGACGATCATCGCCGCGGACCATCCGGACCGGGTCGTGGGGCTCGTCGCCATCGCACCGGCGGTTGGCCTGGCGCCGCAGCTGCCCGAGCGGGTGGTGCACTCCTTCTCCGAGTCACTCGACACCGAGCAGGGCTGGGCGCAGTACAACCAGCACTACTGGCGGCGGGACTTCCACGCGTTCCTGGAGTTCTTCTTCGCGCAGTGCCTCAACGAGCCGCACTCAACGAAGCCGCGAGAGGACTGCGTCGGCTGGGGACTCGAGATGGGTCCTGAGACACTCATCGCGGCGCACGAAGGCCTGGAGATCTGTGGCCTGGAAAGCTTCCGTGACACGGTTGCCCGCATCCGCTGCCCGGTGCTCGTGCTGCACGGTGATCAGGACAAGATCCGCGCGTACGGACAGGGGGTTGCCTTCGCCGAGGCCACCGGTGGCGAGCTGGTGACGCTCGAGGGCTCCGGTCATCTGCCGCACGTGCGTGATCCGGTCAAGATCAACTTACTGCGTGCGCGACTTCGTGGCACCGCCGAAGCTGAGTCGGTGGACGCGCGGGCGGTCGCGGCGGAAGCGCGCACTGTACATCTCATCGCCGATCGGGTTGGGCCACGCGCAGCGGGACGTCGCCATCGCCGAGGAGCTGCGGAAGCTGCATCCTGATCTCGAAATCGACTGGCTCGCGCAGCATCCGGTGACGAAGGTGCTCGAGCAACGCGAGGAGCGGATCCATCCGGCCAGCCGGTGGCTGGCCAGCGAGTCGGGCCACATCGAGAGCGAGTCGGCCGAGCACGACCTGCACGCGTTCCAGGCGATCCGCCGGATGGACGAGATCCTGCTCAACAACTTCATGGTGTTCCACGACCTGGTCCGCGACGAGCCGTACGATCTGTGGATCGGCGACGAGGCGTGGGAGCTGGACTACTACCTGCACGAGAACCCGGAACAGAAACGGGCCAGTTACGTCTGGCTGACGGACTTCGTCGGCTGGCTGCCGATGCCCGACGGTGGCGAGCAAGAGGCGTTCCTCACGGCCGACTACAACGCCGAGATGATCGAACACATCGCCCGCTACCCCCGGGTCCGGGACCGGGCGATCTTCGTCGGCAACTCCGACGATGTGGTGCCGGAAGCGTTCGGGCCGCAGCTGCCGATGGTCAAGGACTGGACGCGGGACCACTTCGCCTTCGCCGGGTACGCCACCGGCTTCGACCCCGCCGACTTCGCCGACCGGGCGGCCCTGCGCCACCGGCTCGGCTACGCCGACGACGAGCAGGTGTGCCTCGTCACCGTCGGCGGCTCCGGGGTCGGTGGGCACCTGCTGCGTCGGGTGATCACCGCCTACCCGGAGGCGAAGCGCCGAGTGCCGGGACTGCGGATGATCGTGGTGACCGGGCCGAGGATCGACCCGGAGTCGCTGCCGTCGCACGACGGACTGGAGGTGCGTGCGTACGTTCCCGAGCTGTACCGCCACCTCGCCGCCTGCGATCTCGCCGTCGTCCAGGGCGGGCTCACGACCTGCATGGAGTTGACGGCCAACCGGCGGCCGTTCATCTACTTCCCGCTCGCTCACCACTTCGAGCAGAACTTCCACGTCGCCCACCGGTTGGACCGCTACCGCGCCGGCCGACGAATGGACTACGCGACCACAACGGCTGAGATGCTGGCCGCGGCGATCGCCGACGAGCTCGGGCCGCAAGATCGACTACCGGCCGGTCGAAACCGACGGTGCCGCCAACGCCGCGCGGCTGATAGCGGAACTCATCTGATCGCTCTCTCTTCAATCAAGCGGGCCTGCGGGCGCTCGCTGTCTGAAGGCAAAAGACATAGAGACGTGGGCACTACTCCGGCTGGTTGGCCACCTCGCCGCCGAGGCGGAAGCGGTGTGTCGTACCCCTCGTACATCAGGTGCGCCACCATCCCCTCCTCCGCGTGCTTGAGGTTGTGGCAGTGGTCCATCCAGATGCCGGGGTTGTCGGCGACGAAGGCGACGTCGTACGTCTCGCCGGCGCGAACGTTCAGCGAGTCGACCCACCACGGGCTGCCGGTCGCTGGGACACCGTCGCGGGCGAGTACGACCATGTGGTGACCGTGGAGATGCATCGGGTGCACCTCGGTGCTGCGGTTCTCGATGTGCACGGTGGCCACGTCGCCTTCGCGGACCACGAACATCGGGATGTTCGGGTACAGCTGACCGTTGATCGCCCACCACATGCCGGGCCGCCCGCGGACGAAACCGGGTCGGCGGTCGATGAGGTAGTCGAAACGCCTGGTGGCGTGGGCCGGATCGAAGCGGAGTGGAGCTGATGATCCGTAGCGCAGCAGGTCCAGTTCCTCGGTGGGCTGAGGGGGCACAGGCACGTCACCGTTCCCGATGATCACGGCGGTCGCCTTGGACACCTGGACGCGAACCGCCGAACCGTCTTGCGGAGCCTGCACCTCGAGGTCACCGCGGGCGCCCGCCGTGAGGGTCAGGGCTTGGCCGCTGACTGGCGTAGGCCGGTGCACCTCGGTGCCGTCGATCGCCACGAGCCGGTAGGGCGCGCTCGACCAGACCTCCAGGGAGGAGTTGTCGGTGTTGGTGATCCGAAGGCGGACCCGCTGACCGGGCTTCGCTGGCACGCGGAGGTCGCCGACGCGACCGTTGAGGGTGCGCACCCCTTCGTACGTATGCGCAATCGCCGTCACATCGACCGGCTGGGCGATGCCGGCCTTCGGCAGCACCACCAGGGAACCGAGGAGCCCGCCGGCCACCTGCGGGTTGGACACCTGGTGGGAGTGGTACCAGTAGGTCCCCACCTGCTCGGCGACGAAGCGGTAGACGAACTCACCACTCACGGGCACCGCGTCCTGGGTCACCCCGGCCACGCCGTCCATCGCGTTCGGCACGTCGACCCCGTGCCAGTGCAGCGCCACCCCCGCAGGCACCGACTCGTTGCGCAGCCGCACCTCGATGAGTTCGCCCTGCCGCGCGCGGATCTCCGGGCCGGGGGAGGTGCCGTTGACGGTGTAGCCGGCGACGGCCCGGCCGCCGATGATCAATTGCTCCTGGCGGGTCACCAGCCTCACCCGGACCTCCGCCGGGCGTTTCGGATCGGCCACCAGCTCGGTGATCGAGCGTGGCGGCGGGCCGTGATCATGGCCGCCGTGTCCGGCGTGCTCGAGCGTCTCAATCCGAGCCCCGCCGCCGTAATCGGCCGTGCCCATGTCCATCACCGAGTAGGAAGCCGGCGTCAGGCTGGCCTGCCACAGCCAGGCCAACGGCGCAAGGATGGCCAGGGCAGCGGCGATCGGGATGAGGCGGCGGATTCCCTTGGACTGGCTCAGGACGCGAAGTGATTGGCTCAGGGTGCGTTCTTTCGTAGCAGCCGGACCGCGACGATGATCGTCCAGATCCAGAAGATCGCGTACGGGAAGAACCAGACCTCGTTGGTCCACACGACTCGGCTGAGGATCAGCCCGACGCCGGACACCACGCCGACCCAGCCCAGCCAGCGCCGCATGAACCGGCCGGTGAGCATGACCAGCCCGCCGCACAGGGCGAAGCTGCCCATCGCGACCCAGCTGTTGGCGAAGGCGATGTTGCCGACGTCGAACGCGAGCGTCGCCAGCTCGGGGGTCAAGGTTTCGGCGCGATTCGACGCCGCCTGCCAGATCCCGTTCAGGTTCAGCACGGTGAACATCGCGGCCGAGGCCATAGCGATCGCCGAACGCCACGGAGGCGAGCCTTCGGCTCGCGCCATCAGCAGGCCCAACCCGATGGCGAACCAGACCGTGCCGATCAAGCCGACCGTGGTCAGGACGTCGCCGAACTCTGCCGCCGAGGTGCTCGTCGAGCGGAAGAAGTTCTGTACTCCTGCCGCATCACCGTCGAAGCCGGGCTCCTGGCCCGAGGCGGCGATGATCGGCCCGAGTATGAGTACGAACGACGCCAGTCCCGCGACACCGGTGACCCGGTTCAACAGCCGCCAGCGGCTCGCCGCGTCCTCGGTCTCCGTCACTCGCGTCGCCACCTGTGATTCCGTCATCACGCGTTCCTTTCTTTCAAGCGGGGCAACGCTCGGCCCCGTACAGTCAGCGATTTCCACGACGCAGCCAACAACCCCACCCGGGTGGCACCGAGCAGCCAGGGGATGGGCAGTGCGAACCCAACCCAGAAGATCGCCTCGACCGGCAGCAGAGCCAGATTCAGCACGGCCCCGGACCGGCGACCGCGCCAGATCAACCAACCCGACCAGGCGTTGATCGCGCTGACGCCGAGGAACGCTCCGAGCAGGGCGACGAACGTCCGCTGCTCGAGGCGCTCCGACCACGGGCCGGCGTACATGTCGAACAGACCGAGGAAGTTCGGCAACCGGCCCTCACGCACCAGGTAAGCGGCCACGATCGGAGCCGGCAGTCCGAACCCCGCCGCGTACACCCAGGTCACTGCCGCCGCGGCGCGCGCCGTCTTCTGGATTCGCCCTTCGACAAGCTCAGGGCGCGAACTGGTCATGCCGGCGTGCTGACTTGCTCGACCGGCACCGGCGCATCGGTACGCGCAGCCTTGCCGATGCGCAGCCCGGCGTACACCGCGGCCAGGAACAAGATCAGCGCGTTGAGGCCGTGCAGGCCACCGACGGCCGGGATCTCGTGACCGAGGAACCCGAGCTGTCCCTGCACGACGACGAGCGCGAAGACTATCGCCGCCCACTTGATCGCGCCGCGGATCCGGGTGAAGAACGACAAGATCAACAACACGAGCGACAGCCCGGGGATGACGAACATCCCGTTGATGCCGTGCACGAGGAAGCCGAGTACCTCCGGGAACGGTGTCCCGCCGCTCTCCATCAGTGCGGCGTCGGCCACGCCACCACCCTGGATGAACTTCCCGAGTCCGGCGACGGCCCAGACCATCACCACGGCCTGGATGGCCACCTCGGCGGCGACCACGAAGGCCAGCACCCGATACGCGATCCTCATGACAACTCTCACTTCCCCTTCTGTTGTACGGGTGTGAGTCTGGCCCGGGGAAAGACCAGCCGGGCCAGCAGCAGTGGCCAGACCGGCAGCGCCAGCCAGCTCAGACCGGCGAGCACCCCTCCGGCGACGGCGAACGGTAACTGCACGGCTGAGCCCCACCCGAACGGCAAACCAGCCGCGAAGATCACCAAGCCGACCGGGAAGCTGACACCCAGCACCAGACCAAAGCGGGTCAGCGATCGCGGCAACGTCCCGGACCGATGCCCGACCGAGCTCACGGCCAGCACCCAGCCGTAGACCGGCAGGAACGCGGCCACCACGAGCAGCACCTGGACGTCGAACGTCAGCACGCCCAAGATCAACAACAGCTGCAGGACGGCGACGGACACCATGCCGACCACGGCGGCCGCGGTGGCGATCCGCACCGATCGCACTGGCGGCAGCCCCCTCGGGAGGACCAGCGCCACGGGCACGAAGGCCAGGAACTGGAGCATGATCACGGCATCGTTCACGGTGCCGAGCCAGCCGTACTGCGCCAGGCCAAGCCCCAACGCCACCACGAAGAACGCGACCAGCAGGACGTTGGCCACGACCCCGGCAACACCGGAGACCAACGCCCAGGTGGCCGGCGCGCTGATGCGCTGCCGCGATGGACGGACCTGAGTCAGCATGCCCGCCAGGTTCGGTGGGCGCGTGTCCCGCTGTCACGGGACGATGTCCCGATCCGGTCAGGAATTTTGGCGCGTCCTGTCCACACCCGGCCTAACGGCATGAGAATGAGGCGTGCGCGCGTCGGCGGCGTTGAGCGCTCCGCGTCCCGGATGGTGGCTGTGGGTCGCCCGCCGGGGCCCGGCAGCGCTGGCGGTCGTCTTGGTGCTGCTCGGCGTGATCGGCTCTTGCCGTCCGGTTGGACGCGCCGGCGGACGGCACGATGGTCTTGTCCTATCAGGCCGACGGGGTGACCGTCGACGTCCTGGCGCCGACCGGCGGACTCGTACCCGGCGACCTGGTGACCAGGATCGAGGGACACCGGTTGGCCGACGGTCCGGGCGCGCTGGCCGATCCGTCTCTCGGGGCCGAACTCACGTACTCCGTGCTCCGGGACGGCTTCGCCTCGCTGACCGTCCCGATTGAGCGGCCTGATCCGTACCCTCTGTTCCTCAGCGGCTGGGGGAATCTGATCTTCGTCGTGGCGCTGACGTTGCTGGCGGTGGCGCTGTACCTCCGCCGACCGGACGAGCCGGCGACCACGCCGCTGCTCGTCGCGGCCACTGCCTTCCTCGGCAGCACGCTCTCGTTCATCCCCGGTTTGCCCGCCCTCGCCCTGGCGACCGGGGGCCCGCTGCTCTGGCTCTACAACATCAACATCGTCGGCGTATACGCGATCGCCTGGGGTGCCCTGCTGGCCTTCGCCCTGCGCCTCGGAGACCACGAGCGACGGCGCTCGAGCAGTCCGTCCGCGCTGCGGGTCGCCTACCTCGGGCCGCCGGTCCTGACCGGGATCTGGCTGGCGGTCGCGGGCCTGATCGCCCCCAATCTGCTCAGCTGGTTCGATCTGGTCTACACCGGCTCGACAGTGCTCGTCGTCGTGACGCTGGTGGCGCTGGTCGTGCTGGGAGTGCTGGCGTACGTGCGCAGCTCCGACCCGGTGACCCGTAGCCGGCTGCGCTGGACCGCCGGCGGAGCCGTGCTCTCGGCGGGTTCGGGCCTGGCGTTCTGGTTCGTGCCGGAGTTGATCACCGGGCACCAGCTGCTGCCGTCGGGCGCGAACGGCCTCTCCGGGTTGCCGTTCGTGCTCGGCATCGCGGTGGCGCTGCGTCGGCATCGGCTGTTCGACATCGAGCGCCTGGCCAACCGGTCGCTGGTCTACGTGACGGTGATCGCCGTGCTGGTCGCCGGGTACGCCACCCTGGTCGCGGTGCTGGTCAGCGGGCTCCGGCTGACCGGTACGGTCGCGGCGGGCATCGCCGCAGTCGCCGCCGCGCTGGCCCTGATGCCGCTGCGTTCGCTGGCCCAGCGGGCGGTGAACCGGCTGATGTACGGGGAGCGGGACGATCCCGCCGGGGTCCTGGCCCGGCTCGGCACCCGGATGCAGGCCGTCCCGCTGCCCGACGACGTGTTGCCGGCCGTGGTCGAGACGGTCGCGCATTCGCTCCGCCTGCCGTACGTGGCGATCGACCTGGCTGACGAAGCGGGGACCTATCGCCTGGCGGCCGAGCACGGGACGTCGGTCGGCCACCAGCACGCCGAGACGCTCACCCACCACGGCGTCGCGGTGGGCCGGCTCCGCGTCTCCGAACGCGGTCGCGACGACCCGCTCGAGCCGGCCGACCTGGAGCTGTTGCGGTCACTGGCCGGCGAGGTCGGTCCCGCCGTCCAGGCCGTACGACTGCATCAGGATCTCGTGCGGTCGCGGGCCGAGGTGGTGGCGCTGCGGGAGGACGAGCGGCGGCGGCTGCGGCGTGACCTGCACGACGGGCTCGGGCCGTCGTTGGCGGCGATCGGGCTGAAGGCCAACCTGGCCGCGCGCCAGGTGCCGCCCGAATCGGCGGCTCGCGGGCTGCTCGGTGAGATCGACACGGAGGTGAAGGCGGGGCTGGGGGACATCCGGCGGTTGGTGGAGGCGCTGCGCCCGCCGGCTCTCGACGAGCTCGGTCTGGTCGGTGCCGTCCGGGCGCGAGCGGCCTCGCTGGCCGGGGACGTGATCATCGACGTCTCCGGCCCCGAGACGACCGGACCGTTGCCCGCGGCGGTCGAGACGGCGGCGTACCGGATCGTCGTCGAGGCGCTGACCAACGTGGTCCGGCACAGTGGTGCTCGTTCGTGTTCGGTGGTGATCATGATCTCGGGTGAGGCGGTCGAGGTGTCGGTACGCGACGACGGGCGCGGTCTGGACGGTGATCGCTCGCCCGGGGTCGGCTTGCGCTCGATGCAGGAACGGGCGGCCGAGGTCGGTGGAGCCATGTCGATTCGCTCGGACGCGTCCGGAACGGTGGTCTCCGGCCGGCTGCCGCTGGCGCTGGGAGGTCCGGATGATCACGCTGATCCTCGCCGATGATCATCCGGTGTACGCGTCGGGGCTGCGGGCCGTGTTCGAGGCCGAAGCCGATCTTTCCGTGCTGGCCGTGGCCGCCACGGGACGGGCGGCAGTGGAAGCGGCCATCGAGCATCGACCCGACGTCGCCGTCCTGGACATCACCATGCCCGACGGCGACGGGTTGTGGGTGTGCCGGCAGTTGCGGTCGGCGGGGCTCTCAACGCGGGCGTTGATGCTCACCATGTCCGACGACGAGGAGAACGTACTGGCCGCGTTGCGCGCCGGAGCGTACGGCTACACGATCAAGGGCGCCGGACCGGACGAGATCGTCGCCGCCATCCGCGCCATCGCCCGTGGTGAGGCACTGTTCGGCGCCGGCATCGCCAGCCGGATGCTGCAGCACTTCTCCCACGCGGCCACGGCGGCACCCTTCCCGCAGCTGACCGAGCGGGAGACCGAGGTGCTCGGGTTGTTGGCCGGCGGGCTGGACAACCCGGCCGTGGCGCGTCGCCTCGGGGTGAGCAGCAAGACCGTACGCAACCACGTCTCGAACCTGATCACCAAGTTGCAGGTCTCCGACCGCTCCGGCGCCATCCTGCGGGCCCGCGACGCCGGTCTGGGTGGCGCGGGTTGCTGAGACTGGAGTGCGGCTCCGATGTCGTTTCGCGCCATGTGGCGGCTCGCGCAGCGGGAATCGGGTTGAAGCGCTGCGCGGTCCGTCACATGGCGGATAACGACACGGGCTCGTACGCTCCTCGGACCTCAACATCGCTCGAGTTCGTAGGCGCGGCTCTATCTGCAGATCGAGCTACGCCTACGAACCCGAGCGACGTGGTCGTCGGCGGCAGCCGTATCGAATCGCCCTCCCGACCGTAGGTGAACACGAGCGGTACGGCGGCTGAAGCTCCAGGCGCCGCCCGCGCACCACGGCACCGTTGGCAGCCTCCACCTCACGAGCCCGCCCGAGGGTCGGCTGGGATTCCGGGTTCAAGTGGCTCGGATGTCGTTTCGCGCCATGTGGCGGCTCGCGCAGCGGGAATCGGGCTGAGGCGCTGCGCCGTCCGCCATATGACGGAAGACGACACGCGCTCGTACGTCTCGGCCGGCGTCGAGACCAGGCCTCGGGATCAGGGCGATGCCCCTCGGCGGGTCCGCACAAACTTTGGACCCTTTGGTCGCGTTTGGACCCTCTGGATTGGGTTCAAACTGTCCAAAAGGGTCCAAAGTTGCGGCGTCAGCGGACGATGGCTTGCAGCTCTCCGACGGGGAGCTCGGTTGTCGATGAGCGCGGCACGGTGATCTGGCCCGAGGTGCCGTTGACCGTCCAGTCCACGGTCCAGAAGGCGATCGCCGTCACCGTGTACTGGCCCCTCGGAAGACTGGGCTTCTGGTAGGCGTAGCCGCAAACGGGTGATTCTTGTCCAGGCTTGACCGCGCGGGTCCACGCTCGGCCGGTGCCGGCGCAGGAGACGCTCTCCCCGTCGCCCATCCGGAACACCGTCTTGCTGATGCGTGCCCTCAGCGACACCGAGAGGTTCGCGACCGAGTCAGAGACCGGTCCGACGCTGGTCGGGCCTTCGGACCACAGCCAGAGCGGATAGCCCACCGCCGCCATCTTCCACGGGTTGATCTCCGGTGACGGGCCGATGCCAGGTGTCGTGGTCGGGAAGCGCAGCCGGGCAATGGCCATGTACGCGGCCTGCTGCGGCGAGATTGTCGGGACTGGTGTCGACGTGGTGGCTGGTGGTGTACCACCGACAGCGGTGCCGATTGCCCCGTCGACCTGCCGGCCGAGGACGGGTGGCGCCGGGGCCGTCCCGCATTGACCTGTCGGGTTGGCCAAGCAGGACTGGTAGTTCCGCAGCGTCTGGTCGTATCGCCTGATGGCCGCGTCGTTGCGGCGCACCGTCGCCTCGTTCTGTCTCTGGATGCGCAGAGCCTTCTCGGCCGCCGATTCCCCGCCGTTGCCTCCGCGCACCGGAACTGCTGGACGACGATTGACCCGTCGTTCGACGTTGTGCTCGTCGCTTCTCCTTGCTTGGCCGGCTTGCTGCCGCCGCCGGAGGCGGTGGCAGTGCAGCCCCACTTCAGGCCGCAATCGACGCCGTCATCTGCATGGCAAGCGGGGCCGCGAAGAAGACGCTAAGCACGCCGATGAAAGCCGCCAGAACTGCGATGCGATCGCGCCGTGCAATCGAGATTCCGTACGCTCTTCATGCCGCCGCAGCCGTACGAATCGAAGCTCTGCACTGGAGTGGAGTCGACATCAGACAACCTTCCACCGACCTTGCCGCTTTCACCACGGTGTAGTCCTGGACATATCGCCGTATCTCCCGTGGTAGTGCGATCACGGTCCTTTTCTGTCAACAATGCGAACACTGGCATCGCGTCCTCGCATGCCTTCACGTGAATCTCCGTCGGCGACCAGCCGCCAGCCGCCACATACACGATCGACCCGCTGCCAACCGTAGCGCAAGACCTCTGTCCTTCGCTTGTCGCCAGAAACCGACGACGAAGTCCAGGTACTCGCCAGTCGCCACGGCCGATAGTGCGGCGTTGACTTGAGCGCGCCGCCCGCGCTCGAAACCCGATCGATCCTCAGCTCGACGCCGCACGGTAAGCCTTCACCGCAGCCTCCTGGTCGAGGCGCATCTGGCGCTCTTGCGCCGTCTCCGGCGGCGTCGCGCTCACCGACGGTGTCGGCGTCGGCGTATTGACGCCGTTGGCGGGCGGCGTGCATCCAGACACGAGCAGGAGACAGGCAGCGGCGACGAGGGCGGTGGCGGCGTATGCGCGCCGATCCGCGAGCCCTTGCTTCATCTCCACCACCCCCGGGTGTGTCCGCAAGGCCCCGACGATGTCATAAGCACCGGCGCCGTGTCACCCGAAGACTGGCAACCTGTGGATATCCGAGCAGTAGCACCGTCAGTGCGAGCGCTCCTGGGGATCCGACTCGACCCGTGGCTCGAGGATCACGACCGCGGTCTCGGACGACCGCAGAGCCGCGTAGGCATCCAGCGCCGGCTCGAGCTCGCGCCACTTGGCCCACAGTCGCGTCCGCTCATCTCCTGATGCAGCGCGTGCGGTGACCGAACGAGACCCGTCGGCGAGACTGACGGTGGCGTCGGGATGGGCCTGGAGATTCAGCCACCAGGCGGGCTCGCCGTCGGCCCAACCGTTCATCGCCATGGTGACGAGATTCGGGCCGTCGTCGAGGTAGCCGAGGATGACGCTGCGCTCCTGGCGAGTGCGGCGCCCGATCGTGGTCAGCCGCATCGTGCCCCAGCGGTCAGCTCTCGCCCGCCAGAGACCGAGACGTCCGCGGGTGACGCGGTAGATGCCGCGGTGCACGTACCAGGCGAGGCGGACGAACCAGCGAGGAGGCACCCGCGCAACTCGCTCGTGTGCTTTCGGCATGAGCCCAGCTTGCTGCTTCGGGCGAGTCAGTTGCTCGCCGATCGGCCCGCCTTCTTGCGACGATGCGGGCGCCGGGGCGGAGCCGATCCGGCGACGGCGGCCACGATGTTGGCCTGGAGGCGGCCGAGGACCATCCCCCAAGCACTTTCCATGAAGGTCGCCTGCTCGGGAGTGTCGACCAGCTGATGCACGACGACACGACTGCCGTTGCCGACCGGGTGGACCCTCAGGTAGCCGGTCAAGGGCTGTCCGGGCACGGGCACGTTGCCGTCGTCGAAGTCCCAGCTCATAGCGATCAGGTGCGGCGGGACCACGAACTCATAACGCCCGCGGACCTCGGTTCCCCACTCCAGCGTCGCCGCGAAGCGGCCGTCGTCGATGGTGACCGGGACCTGGAGCCAGCGCGAGTACAGCTCGGCGTCGGTCAATGCGGAGAAGGTCGTCTCGGGCGGGGTCGGCACCTCGACCTCCGCGACCACGACCGGCGCCGTCGAGGTCGTACTGAGAGCCCGCTCGGGAATGTCGTCCGCCGTCCGCCACTTGCCCACGTCCTCCAGCGCTCCGTGTAGACCGGCGAGGGCCGCCGGCCGGGCCCGGTAGCGCCGAGACGTGCCCACCTTCGTCATCTCGACGAGGCCAGCCAGACGCAGTACGCCCAGGTGCTCGGAGATCGTCGCCCCCGTCAAGGCAAAGGTTGCGGCGATCTCACCGGCAGCCAGGTCCCGATCCCAGATACGGGCCAGGATCTCGCGGCGGGTACGGGATCTCAGCGCCTTCATTCTGGCGTCAAGGTCCGTCACGCCCATTGCCTCTCATCGTCGGCAACTCTAGTATTACGGTATCTACCTAAATAGGTAGTCACCTTAAGAGGGGACGCCGTGACGAAGTACCTCGTGCTCTATCGGTCCAAGATGACGGCCACCGAGCAGATGAGCCAAAGCACACCAGAGCAGGCCCAAGCGGGGATGGACGCCTGGATGGCCTGGGCCGAGAAGGCCGGCGACGCGATCGTCGATCTGGGTTCGCCGCTCGCCACGGTCGAGGCCGGAGGCGACGGCGGCGATTCGATCGGCGGGTACTCGATCCTCCAAGCTGAATCACACGAGGCGCTGGCCAAGATCCTCGACGGGCATCCTCATCGGCAGATCGGCACAATCCAGACGCTCGAGTTCCTCTCGATGCCCGGTATGTAGGGCGCATCCTGGGTTCACGAGGTCAACCAGCGGTTCCGATCATGACCTCAGCGGCAGGTACAGATCGTAGGTTCCGACGTTCACGAGTTCGTACTGCTCCACCGGCATGCGCAGGTACGGGGTCTGGCCGTCGAAGTACACGTACGCGACCTGTGACGGGTCAGCGGCGTCGACGATAGCGTTCTGATCCTCCAGTCGGACGGGGCCGTGGGTTCCCGCCTGCAGCCGTCCGCCGCCGAGATAGTCGATCAGGTACGCGCCCCAGTAGTCGCCGTTGACGTAGGGGATCTGCCGGCTCTCGATCTCCCTGACCACCTGCTTGGCGTCGGCGTTGGGATCGAGCCACTCCCAGCCGACCTGCTGGTGCGCGACCGGTACGCACGCCAGCACCGCCCACACCGTCGGGACCGTGACCACCAGCCACGGCGAATCTCGGATGCGCTCGGGGATGAGCAGCAACCAGGCCCCCAGCCCCATCAGGAGCTGCGGTAGAAACGGCATGGCGTACCGGCCGTCGGCGACGGCGCCGAGCGGGCTGAACAGGGCGAGGACCGGGAAGGCGAGTACCCCGGCAATCAGGATCGGCAGCGCTTGTTTGCCCTTGAGCCCCACCAGGACCACCATCCCGACCAACGCCAAGATGATCAGCACCGCCGCCACCCCGACCGCCAATGGCTCGGGTTTCACGAGGTCCCCCCAATAGGTGCGCAGGCCGAACGCCCGCGGCAACAGCTCGGTGACGAACCTGATCAACCGCTCCGAGTAGGTGGTGGACACGGTGGGGGTGGCCGACTCCGGCCAGCCGTTCTCCGCCATGAACACCAGCCACGGGCTGATGCCCAGCACGCCGCCGGCCGCGAGCGGCAGCCACCACTGGAGCAGCGCGCGCCACCGGTACATGGTGGGCGCGATCAGCGCCAGCAGCGCGACCATGCCGAACACGGGATGGCTCCACATCGCGAACCCCGCGGCGAGCCCCGCGAAAACCGCGGTCCGGGCCAGCTTCTGCTCCGTCCGCATCGCGTGGCACGCCAGGGCGACCGCGACCACCTGAGCGATGAAGCCGGTCGGATAGCCCATGTACGCGCGCATGAACGTCACCACCATCCCCCCGGAAATGGTCCACCCGACCAGCGCCAGCGTCGCGGCCGGCACCCGGCCGAGCATCGGCCGCGCCAACCGGTAGAGCGCATACGCCGCGACCGCGGACAGGGTGATCGTCAGGAAGCGCACGGGCCAGACGCCGGTCCAGAACGTCAGTAGGGGCGCCAAGAGGTAGGTCTCCGTCGTCGATCCGTACTCGTTCCCGGCCACGATGAGGCGGAAGTGGCCGCGCAGTACGTCGTAGGCCTGCAGTCCGGTGACGCCCTCGTCGGCGTTCAACCCGGTGAGCGACGTCCGCAACAGCCATATGCGGATCGCCAATCCGACCGCCACCGCCGGCAGGCACGCGAGGAGCAGAACCCGGGTCGACACCCCGGCGCGGCGGTCCGACGCGGGGTCGGTGATCACCACCATTCAAGGGTCCTTCCGGCGAGGGGCGCGACGCTCAGGGTATCCACACGGCCCGCAACGGCAGCCGTAGTACAAAGAGCGTGGCTACGATGAGCAACGCAGTGGCAGCACCAGGCGTGAAAAGACCGAGCACAACCCCGACGAGATCGCTCAGGAGTGGCGCAGTGGCAGACGGCGCGTCAGCCGCGGTCTCACCGCCGCCCGACGGTGACGTGTCGCCTTACTTCCGTACGCGGCTCGCCCCGAACCCCCATCGCGCCGCCGTCTGGAAGCACGTGTCGGCCTACCTGCAGCGCTGGATCCCCGCAGACGCGGCCGTACTGGACCTGGGTGCCGGGTGGTGCGATTTCGCCAACACGATCATGGCGCGGCGGGTGGTGGCGATGGATCTCGACGTGACCGTACGGCGTGCCGCCGCCGAGCACGTCGAAGCCGAGGTGGGTGACTGCACCGACCTGTCGCGCTTCGAGGAGGGCTCGTTCGACGTCGTCTTCGCCTCGAACCTCCTCGAGCACCTGGAGCGGCCGGCGACCGCCCGATTGCTCGCCGAGTCGGCACGGGTGTTACGAACGGGCGGAAATTTGATCTTGCTGCAACCGAACTTCCGGCTGAACCCCGGTGGCTACTTCGACGACTACACCCACGTCGCGATCTACACCGACCGTTCGCTGGCCGACTACCTGCGTTCGGAGGGCTGGCGGATCGTGCAGGTGCTCCCGCGGTTCCTCCCGTTGACGATGAAGAGCAAGGGCTCGGCGCTGACGTTCCTGGTGCCCTGGTACCTCCGCTCCCCCGTCAAGCCTCTGGCCGGTCAGATGTTGCTGATCGCCTCGCCCGAGCCCGAACAGATGGCCGGTCATGTGGAACGGTAAGACGGTGTCGGTGGTGCTCCCGACGTACAACGAGAAGGACAGCATCGCCGAGACCATCAGGGCCTTCGACAAATTGGGCGTCGTCGACGACATCCTGGTGGTCAACAACAACGCCGCGGAGGGAACCTCCGACGAGGTCGCCCTGACCTCCGCGCGGGAAGTGCTGGAACCACGGCAGGGCTACGGCGCGGCCATTCGCCGCGGGCTGGCCGAGGTCGACACCGACCTGATCTGCATCTGCGAGCCCGACGGCACCTTCAACCCGCACGACCTCATGAAGCTGCTGCCCTTCACCGAGGAGTGCGACTTCGTGATCGGGTCGCGCACCGTGTCGAACTTCATCTGGGACGGCGCCAACATGGGCTGGTTCCTGCGGTGGGGCAACTGGGCGGTCGCCAAGACCATCGAGGCGCTCTTCAACACCGCGTACCTGAGTGACGTCGGCTGCACCTTTCGTGTCATCTCCAAAGCCTTGGTCGCTGACCAACTGCGCGACGCCCGGGTCGACGACTCCTCGTTCGGGCTGGAGATGCTGATGCTGGCCGTGGTGGCTCGCGACACCATCGTCCAGGTCCCGGTGAACTACCACCCGCGGATCGGCACCTCGTCGGTCACCGGCGACATCCGCATCGCCATCCGCCTCGGGCTGAAGATGCTGCGGATGGTGCTGGCGATGCGTGTCCGGCCGCCCCGCCGCCGGAAGGGTCACTCTGAGCAGCAACGATCGCTCCGGAAGTGGCGCCGCGGATCTGAGCAGAGTTCTGATCATGAACCCAACGGGCTGAGCCACAACGACCCGTCGCACGACCCGTGGAGGGCCCGCCCAGGACCCGCCGAGCCCGACCTCCAGCGAGACTGACTCCTCCTACTCGTACATGACGTACTCAGGCGGTGGCCGCAACGCCAGCACCTCGCGCGGCCTCATCAGACGCCCACCATCGGCCCGGTCCTCGGTGAAGAACAGCTTGAAGCCCGGATGCACGAACGTCGGAGTGGTCTCGTTGACGAGGTTGTACGTCTCGATCTTCGGACCAGGCGGGCCCAAACCGTCCACGGACTTGATCGTCACTATTTCCTGGGTACGGCCTCATTCTGCCCTCCCGGCGGACCACACCGCGGGAGACCTGGTGGTAGACCATGACCTTCTCGGGCAGCCGATATTGGCGCACGAGGTCGGAGAGGTACGCGGCGACACCGTTGAGCTCCGCTCCGAGGGCGACCCCGACGTCGGGTAGCTGCAGCCACTTTCGGTACGCCTTGACTTCGGGCAGGAACTCCGATCGGCCGGGCTGGATGTTCGTTCAGCAGGAGCAGGGCTTTGTGACGTCGCGCCGCCCGATGGTAGGTCTTGATCGTGTCGTCGTCGATCCTGATCCGGTACTTTCCGTCCCGGCCCGGGTCGCCCTGGACGACGGTCGTGATCACCACCAGTACGGGCAGGATCTCCCGGTCCTGCCGATACGCTCTGGCCCGCCCCTCCAGTTCGTCGACGCGGTCATCGACCGGGCCGGTGCCTAGCCGACCGAGCGTGGACCCGCCTTCCAGGCCGCAGTAGCCGACCAGTCGGTAGCTCGGGTCCCGAGGCGGCGCATCTTCTCGGACTGGACATTCCGGCCCTCTGTGTCGTCGGTGTCGGCTGGCCTTTCGAACCTACCTGCCGGATCACCGATGTCGGCCGGCGTCGATCAGCGCACGGGCTTCAGCTGCCCGCCCATGACGAGCCGGGCAACCGTCCGGCCGTGGTCGAGGCCGACCTCGGACGCGTGCCGGAAGTGGTATCCGACCCAGACCCGGGAGTTGGCGTTCTCCCGGGCGGCCTGCCAGAAGCCGCGGTAGGAGCGCAGCGTCGGGGTCGCATCGTCACACTGCTGCCCATCAGGGAGGGTAAGGCTGCAGGTTCGGAACCCGACCCGGTCGGTGCCGAAGATGCGAGCCATGACGGTCGCCGCCGCAGCGCCCTGGACGGCGTGAGCGGAGTCATGATCGGGAATCGGCGGGGTGATGTCGAGCGGGGTCCAATCCGGGTCAGCCGTGGTCGCCGGGTTGCCGTCGGTTGCTGCCGCGCGGATCGCGGTCACGGGCCGCCAGAAGGGATGGCCGTACTTGACCGAGAACGAAGCGATGTAGCCGTCCGCCAGCGACATGTTGAGCAGCGCGAACAGCCGCGCCGAGGTCCAGGAGCTCAATCCGCCGCGCTCCGCGACACGTCGGGCGATCCGGTTCCACTGCAAGGGGCTGCTCTCGATCCAGAACCGCGCCACCTCGGTCTGGTCCGGTGTGCGGGCGCTCGGGGCGCTGACGCCGTCGCTGCCGAAGGCCTTGACCTCGGCGAAGTCTCGGGCGTACGCGCGCTGCCGAGTCGGTAGGGCGGTTCGACCCGGAAGCCGGCGCTGCCCTTCAGGGCGAAGGGGCGCACATCGGCCCACCCTGGAGCGAAGGCGAACGGGCGGTCCGGGGTGAACCGCCACTCGCCGGGCCTGGTGCCCTGCGGGTAGTTCTCGACGATCATCGGGGTGTCCGAGCCGTCGCCGGCGCGGGTGTTGAGGACGGCCTGCGCCGCTATCGTGCCGAGGCGCACCCCACGATCCTTGGCCCGGCCGCCGGGAACGCGGGCGAGTTCGACGGTGTACGCCTGCTCGATCACCTGGAGCGCGGCGGGGCGACACTCGGCGAACAGGTCCTCGGGCAGCTCGCGCACGGCCGCGGTGAGGGCGGTCCGCGAAGCGGCAGCGACCGCAGCGATCGCGGACGCATCTCGGGCCCGGACTCCGCGTAGGGCGTAGGACTCGAAGCGCCGATCGATGGCGTTGAGGGCGTCATGCGCGGCCAGCGAGCTGATGGCGTACATGCGCGACTCGTGAAGCGGGTCGTTGCCGGGCGAGATGCAGGATGCGAGGGCGACGGCGCCGGCGGTCTTGTTCCATCGCTGGACGGAGTTGGGCGCAGGCGCCATCTCATCCCCCTTCGCCACGGTCGGGAGGCCGCCCGCGGCGAGCAGGGCCACGATGACCGAAGCAGCTGCGGCACGGCGGAAAATCGGTTTGGGCATGATGCGCCTTTCGGGTCAACTGACCTCTTCGACGTTAGGACTTCACCTCCGAAGGCGCATGACCAGATCTGCCTGTTTTGGTGCGCGAGGGAGTTAGTCAGAATTGGTCAGGCGCGTGCGCGTCCACAGCGCCTACGCTCGTGACCGAGCGGAAGGAGAACCATGCCGGTCTTTGTGATCGAACGCCGCTACGCCGAGCAGATCGACCCCAACGCCGACGACGTACGGGAGATCAACGAAATCAACGCCGATGAAGACGTGCGCTGGCTGATGTCGTTCCTCTCGGCCGACAAGCGCAAGACCTACTGCCTGTACGAAGCGGAGTCGGCTGAGGCGATCCTGCGGGCCGCGGCCCGGGCCGGACTGCCGGCCGACGTCATCACCGAGGTCACGGCCCGGGTTCTGCCCGACGGGTCACAGGTGGCCGTCGTCTGAACCCTCCTCCAGCAGCCCGTGGCGCATCGCGTACCGGGCAGCGGCGGTGCGGTTGGCCGACTGCGTCTTCATCAGGATGCTGCGGACGTGATTGGCGGCCGTGTGCTCGCTGATGAACAGGTCGGTCGCGATCTCGCGGTTGCTCCGTCCGCGGCCGATCAACCGCAGGACCTCGAGTTCCCGGGTGGTCAGCCCGTCCGGGTGCGGTGCATGCCCGGGCGTCTGCGATCCGTCCTCCTCGAGGAGCCGGCGTACGCGTACGAGGCCGTGCCGCTCGGCGAGGTCGCGGGCGCGTTTCGCCTGCTCCTCCTCCCGCGCCGACGGGGCGTGGGTTCGACGTAGCCAGGCCGCCCATTCCGCGCGCGTCGTCGCGACGTGCAAAGTCGAGCCCATGCGGGTGTCCATCTCCAGGGCCGCGGCGAAGTGGTCCTCGACGCCCAGCCCGGCCCAGGACCGCGGTCAGACCCGCCAGCGCCCGGTGAGCACTGCCGAAGGCTGCGAGGAAATCCGACGACATCAGGTTGAGGCCGGCGAAGAACTCCGCCTCGGGAAGGAGGACCTCCGCACAGCGCCGGTCCTCGAGGGTGACGGTCGCGTCGGCGAGGAAGGACAAAGCTGCCGGCCACGTCGAGGAGTCCCGAAGTTCCGACAGGCCGTGCTCGACACTGCGGTGCAGCCGGGCCTGCGCCCGCTGGGCCAGACCGAGCTCGGTGCACATCGCGAGCAGGCCGGGAACCCAGGTGTTCTGCGGGATGTCGCCGGCCACCAACGCCGGCCGGGCGAACTCCAGCCCACCGGTCTCGCGCCGGATCATGAAGGACTGCAGGCTCCAGGGACCGTCGGCGTCGTCGGGCAGATCCAGGGTCGCGCCGAGGCCGTCGCGCTTCGGCCAGTGACTCCCGCGCGGCGGCCAGCTCGCACCGGAGGAGATGTCGGGTGGTCATCAGACACCTGCCCCGCCAGCGGAAGATCGGCTCGTTGGTGACCCGACCGGTCAACAGGAGTTCGTCGAGCGCGGTGTCCAACTCGAGCGGGGTCGCCGAGGATGTAGGCCGCGAAGGCCCGCATCTGCGCAGCGACGTTCGAGCGGTCGGAGCTCTCCGCGCCGGCGCGCGAGCGCCGTGACCTCGTGGGCGTACTCCCGCTGGCTGCGCATCTGGTCGAAACCCTCGTCGGCGGTGAACGTGACGGCCAGGGTGACGCACCGGGTGAGGACGGCCAGCAGGAGACGTTCGTCAGCCAGTGCCCGGGCGCGCACCACGGTTCGATCGAGTTGCGCGTGGCCCTCGCTGAAGCGGCCGCTCATGACCAGCGCCCGCCCGTAGGCAGCCTCGGCGAGTACGCGCAGCGGGTCGGATTCGGGCCGCGACGTGTCGTCCAGGGCCGCGGCGAGGAAGTCCACCGCTCGCCCGGAACCGAGTCCGTGGAAGCTCGCCTCCTCGTAGTCGACGGCCGCCTCGAGGCGGACCTCGGGATTGCCGACGGTCGCCAGAGCATCGCCCAGGGCCTGCGCTCGGCGGAGATGCCCGGCGGTGACGTGCGACCGGGTAGCCCGGATGAGGAGCTCGTCGCGCTCCCGGCCGACGGGGGTGAGGTCCGCGGCCCGTTCGAAGAGCCCGGCCGCATCGGAGTGAGCCAGGCGTGACTCCGCGAGGACGGCCGACTTCTCCAGGTATCGGGCCGCGCGACCCTCCAGCCCGAGACCGACCGCCATCGAGAAATGGTGCGCGAGCTGGGGCAGCACGGCCGGGTCGGCCGTGTCCGATCCGCCCTCCAAGACCAAGGCGATCGCCGCGTGCGCCGAGGCCCGCTCGTACGGATCCATCGCCTCGAGGACGGCCTGGCGGGCCAGGGCGTGGGCGAACCGGTACTGGCCCACCGCACCCGGCACAGTCTCGACCAGGCCCTGGGCGGCCGCGGCCGCGAGCGCCCGGTACACGTCCGCAGCCGACCGGCGCGGATCCACGCCCGACGTCCGCACCAGCTCCACCCCGAAGCTCTCGCCGATCACCGCGCCCCGGGTGACGATGTGCCGGTCCGCGGGCCCGAGCCTGGCCAGGCGCTCGCGCACGAGCCCGCGCAGCGAGCTCGGCACCGCGACCTGGCCGGTGGCGAGGTGACCGAGCCCGCCGTGGCGCTGCAGCTCCCGCCAGACCTCACCGAGCAGGAAGGGGTTGCCGCCGGTCGTCTCCCGAAGCAGTCGCCGCTCCGGAACGGATGGCGGCGGCGTCGCCGGCCTGCTGGGCGGTCAGGTACGACGACACCTCGCCGGTGTCGAAGCCGGTCGAGGTCGATGCGATGGACACCGGGCAGGCGCATGAGCTCCGCCGTCAGGACCGAGACGAGTACCGACGCGTCGGGTGGCGTGTCGCGATGCGTGGCGAGGAACAGCAGCGGCAGGTCGGCCGTGCGTTCCACGATGTAGCGCAGGCCACGCAGTCCGGACTCGCCGGCCCAGTGGAGGTCCTCCAGGACCATGACCATGGGACCGTGGGCGCACGCGCTGGTCACGGCCGACACGACGGCGCCCAGCGCAACGGCGGCGAACGTTTCCGCGCTCGCCTCGGACGAGACCCCTGAGGTCAACACCGAGAGGAGGTGCCGAGCCTTCGCCGCCGACGCACCCTCGGCGTCGGCGAGGGCCAGCTCGCCCCGCTCGACGGCGGCCAGCAGGCCGCGTACGGGTGGTACCAGCGGGTCGAAGGGCAGGCCGAAGTCGCTGGTGCAGGCCCCGACGAGCACGGGGACGCCCCGCGTATGCAGTGCCCGCGCGGCCTCCATCACGAGCCGGGACTTGCCCGCACCCGGCTCGCCCGCGACGAGGACGAGCTGCCGTACGCCGTGCTCGACGGCGGTCCAGATGCTTTCCAGCCGCTCGAGTTCGGCGCGGCGGCCGACCCACGGCGGCAGCTGGGCGGTCCAGGTCCACTGCGCCGGAAGTGCGGGTGGCGTCCACCCGGTCATGGATCCCACGATAGGGCGCTAGGAGTTGTCGCGACGGTGCCTCGTCGTGAGCCTGGGGCCCCTGCCGACCGGCCTTTCCGGCGGGACCGCAGATCCCCGAGCCTGGGGTTCTCGACGCGGGGAGCGGGCGAGATGAGCGCACAGCTGCGCCCTATGACAATGTGCCCACGTGCTCTCCGATCATGCCGCGGCAGTCGCCCAGCGATACGGCCTGGGCTCGGCCGCCAAGGACATGGCGATCTCGGCTCGGGGTCTGCAGGGCCAGGTGTGGCGGCTGGAAACCGACCGGGGAGTCTTCGCCGTCAAGGACCTGATCGTCCTGCAGACGCCAGCCGACGCCGAGATGGACGTCGCCTACCAAGAGGCCGTACTGAACGCCGGCACGGTGCCGCTGCCTCGACCGGTCCGTACCCGGCCGGTGAGGTGCTGATGACGGTCGCCGGCCATCAGCTCCGGGTGTACGAGTGGGTCGATCTCGGACCGGCGGATGTCGGGCTGGATCCTCGTCTCATCGGTGCTACCCTCGCCGCCATCCATCTGGTGCAGCATTCGCCGGCGAAACCGCTGCACGGCTGGTACACCGACCCGGTCGGCGATCCGCGCTGGTCGCGAGCTGCTCGGCGATGCCCGAGCCGCCGATGCGCCGTTCGCCGACGACCTCGCCGCGGAGATCCCGCACCTGCTGCGGCTGGAAGGCCTACTCGAGCGGCCAAGGAATCTGCGGAACTGCCATCGGGATCTGTGGGCCGACAACATCCTGACGACCTCCGATGGGATATGCGTGATCGACTGGGAGAACTGCGGGCTCGAGGATCCGAGCTACGAGATTCCCATGATCTTGTTCGAGTTCGGTGCCGGAGATCGAGGCCGGACCGTCGACCTGTATCAGTGCTATCTCGATGCGGGTGGGCCTGGCCGCGTCGATGGCTTCGGATCGTTCTCGATGGTGATCGCCCAGTTCGGGCACTTCTGGGAGTCCGCGGTCACCTCGTACACGGCGCCTGGCGCAACCGAGGAGGAGAAAACGCGCTCGGTGGATCGCGTCGCCGAGTTGCTCAGCCTGCCGCTGCGGGTCGAACACCTCGAGGAGATTCTCGACGCCATCGCAGGCATCGCCGATTGAAGCGAGAGATGAGGTTGGCGACGTGCGGGGTCGAACGGCCAGGTCGAAGCACGCGAGCAGGTTCTCAGCGGAGTCAGAGATCCTCCGGGCCAGCCGTATCCGAGGTTTGTGAGCATGGCCGCCATGCGAGGCTCCTTGAAGGCGTATACCCTCCGGCACCTTGCGATCAGCTCGGGTCGTGGGTGCCCGAAATTGGCTCGACCACCGCGTCCAAGTCGTTGTCCAGGGCGAAGGTGACAATGGGGCTGGCCGCGCCGACCATGAAGCGCAGGACGATCGTCGTCAGGTACCCGGTGAAGACATCGTCACCTTGACCATCCCAGCCGGCACGTCTCAGTCCTTTAGGTAGGCCTCCAGGCACAGCCGCTACAGCTCGGCGGCATCGTCGCAGTCGGCCTCGAAGAAGTTCAGGAAGGCCCCGATCAGGGGCGCCAAGTCGGCGCCGAGGGCCGCCCAGCCGCAGAACGCCCAGTCGATTGCGACGGTCTGCTCAACGCCGTCGGCGACGCGGACGAAAGCGTTGCGGGACACGTCGTGGCACGCCAGCCGGGCCGGCACGACCTAAATCGTGAATCCGGATTCAGCACCGACCATAGCGGCGTCGCGGTGGACGTCTGTCCCGGCTGGTTGACCCCCGCGACTCCCCGGCGCTAGCGTCGGAAAGCTGAAGTCTCAGGGGCGAGAGGAGCGCGGTATGGCCAGCAAGACGGACGCATTGAAGGAGCGCTATGAGCGGTTCCGCCAAGGCGACCTGGTCGGAGCGCTCGATCTGTGGACCGAGGACTTCGTTTGGGATGGTGACGAGTCCGGGCTTCCCGGGTCGGGACGACACGAGGGAAAACAGGCGGCGATCCGGATCGTTCAGGAAACGGTTGGCGCCTGGGACACGTTCGAGCTGAGCGCGGACGAGTACGTCGAGCAAGGCGATACCGTCGTTGTCCTTGGCCATATGGATGTAGCGAAAGACAATCGGTCAGGGCGTTTGCCGCTAGTTCACATTTGGCGCTATCGCGATGAGGGCATTTGCCGTCTGCAGCCGATGGTCGACTCGCTTGGAATGGCGAAGCTGCTCGGACTCGCGTAGAACTCTGCCATACGGCGGCCTAGCGGATGGAATCACGGCCGGACCGCTGCAGATGGCCGAAATGCGGCGGCTTGCCTCCGAGCTGCTGGTCGCTGCCAAGACGGCCTCTTCGTCGACGCGAGGCGGCTGAGCCCGATCTGGCGATACTTGGCTTCTAGGCGGGTCGTCCTCTGCAGATAGGAGCCTTGGTTCATGCCGGTGCGGCGAATGGTGTGGCGAACCTGCTACGAGCTGTTGGCGAAGCGGGTGCCGACGCCGAGCTGGGCCTTCATGAACTATGGCTACGCGCCCACCGTGGGCGACCTCGATGCGCCGCCGTGGACACCGACCGATGAACCGGACCGGCTGTGCATTCAGTTGTATCTGCACGCGATTGACGGCACCGATCTGACGGGCCGGGATGTCTTGGAGGTGGGCTCCGGACGAGGTGGTGGGGCCTCCTACATCAGCCGTCGACTGCAGCCACAGTCCATGACCGGGCTGGACTTCTCAGGCGAAGCGGTGGATCTGTGTAATCGGCACCGTCGCGTTCCTGGACTGGCGTTCGTCCGCGGCGACGCCTTGTCGATGCCGTTCCCGGACGCGTCCTTCGATGCCGTGGTGAACATCGAATCCTCACATTGCTATGAGGACATGGACCAGTTCCTCTTCGAGGTCGAACGGGTGCTGCGACCGGGTGGTCGGTTCTTCTTCGCGGACCTGCGCAGCGCGGAAGGTGCCGAAGCCCTCCGCGTTCAGTTCGACTCGTGCGGGTTGAGTGTCAACAAGGTCACAGACATCACGACCAACGTTCTCGCCGCCCTTCGGCTCGACAACGGCCGGAAACTCAGACTCATCGAGGAGTTGATTCCTCGAGTCTTCCGCTGGCCGATGCGCGTGTTCGCTGGAATCGAAGGAACCATGAACTACGCTCGCCTGGAAAGCGGAAACTGGCGCTACCTCAGCGCTCACCTGATCAAGAGCGGCCAACTTCGCGATGAGTGAACCTCCTGTCCCGCATCATTTCGACGTAGGACCGCTCTGGCCATCTTGCCGAGAGAGACGTCGAACACCACGCGTTCCGCTCAGTCGGAGACCAATCCGCTCCAAGACCATCGAGGGAGGGACATTCCGTCGGGTACCTCGTCGGCCGAGGCGGGGTAGCGCGCCATGCTGATCGTGGTGGCCCATGAGAAGTAGTCGAGGAGCGCCTGTCGGGCGCGGTCCTCACTGGTGAACCCTACGTCGGTCAGCGCCTGGTCGAAGCACGTGATGGCGCGCCGGTCCATGTCCTTGTGTGGGCCGTTGCCGCTGTGCAGCTTCACCACCACGCTCTCGCCACCGTACAGCTCGGTGTAACGAGGCGGCCCGCCGAGCGCCTCGATCCAGTACGCCGCTAGTCGCTCGGTGTGGTCGGGACGGAAGCCGTGACTGAAGGCGTGCGCCACCACCTCGTCGTCCATCACCCGGCGATGCCAGGCCTCGGCCAGGCGCACCAGTCCGCGGGCGCCGCCGGCAGCCTCGTACAGGCTCCTCATACCGTGCACGATGGCACGCGATCAGGCGTGGCGGGTAGGGCCCGCCGGTCCAATCCCTCTAGCACTGAGCGACGTCGAGCGGGATGCTGGCCAGGTGAACGACATCTCTCGACCGCGCGAGGGCCAGCTGACCGACGTGCACGACATGATCGTCGTGCACCGCGCGTTCCGCCGCGAGCTCGGGCTGCTGCCGTCGCTCATTCAGGGTGTGCGGGACGGGGATGCCGCACGTGCGGCGGTCCTGAGCCGCCATCTCCGGCTGTCCCTGCGCGGGGTACACGTGCACCACACCGGCGAGGACGTGATGCTGTGGCCGATCCTGCTCGAACGAGCCGCACCCTCGGCGGAGGTCATCCACCGGATGGAGGCCCAGCACGGGCGCGTAGACGAACTCGTCCAGCAGCTGTCAGGTCTCATCGACCGGTGGGAGACAGGCGCCGATCCCGCGGTGAGTCAGGAACTCGCCGCGACGATCGAGGACCTGCGCGCGGCCTTGATGGAGCACCTCGACGACGAGGAGGAGCACATCTTGCCGATCGCGGCGCGGACGATGTCGCCGCAGGAGTGGGAGGCGGTCGGCCAGCACGGGTTCGGCGCCATCGCCCGGGCCGATCTGCCCATCCTGTTCGGCATGCTGATCGAGGACGCCACACCGGAGGAGCGCCAGGAGATGTTCGTCCGCCTGCCGGTGCCGGCCCGGCTCTACCTCCGCACTCTGGGTGCATGGCAGTACCGGCGCTACGTCAAGGCCGTCCGCGAAGGCTGACACGGTTGAGCACCGCGTACCGATCCGCCGATCCGGGGAGCACGGCGGACCGGTTGACAGAGCGCGGCGGATTCGCTGGTGTGACTACGGCTCTACTCCGTGGACGCCACGGGTCAGCGCGGGATCGTCTTCCTGAGCCTCGACGCGGACCGCGTCGTCGTAGTGGCCTGCGCTCGGGCCGCGTTCGGCATGCCATATCGCTGGGCCCGGATGGGGTTCAGTGCCGACGGGGGAGGACCTGACGCACACAGCCCGCCTGCGGTGGCCGGGTCCGGCCGACACCAGCCGCCTCGTGCTCAGAGTCGGCGACGGGGTGGTCGACGGACCGCTGGAACACTTCCTCACGGCGCGCTGGGGTCTGCACGTCGCTCACCTCGGACGCACCTAGTACGTCCCCAACACGCACGGGATCTGGCCACTGCGCACCGCTCCCGACCACGTGGCGTTCCGCGCCGGCGTGCACATGTCTTTCGGAACGCCGCGGCTGCTTCGAGCCCGCTGAACGCCCGACGTGGAGTGGAGCCAACGGGACTCGAACCCGTAACCCCTTGCTTGCAAAGCAAGTGCGCTACCAATTGCGCCATGGCCCCTGGAACCGACGTCCGATCCTACGCCGGGGCCGCCTGGCACGCAGGTGGCCGGGCTCAGGCTCGGAATCGTCGGGACCTTCGCTGACATTCGGGCACACGCCGAACTGCTCGGCCTCAGGGTGTCCGCCACAGCCAACTGTCGTCGGGCGCGCCCGAATCGCCCCTTCACCACCGGCAAAGGGGCGCTTGGGGCGCACTCACCCCGACGAACCCACGGGCGCGAGCATTAGCTGGTCTGCTCTCGTGAGACGGTCACCATGATCGAGTCGGAGTTGTCCGAGGGATCGAGTTCGGGACCGCCGGTGATCGAGCCGGAGAGCGAGATGCCCTCCTCGAAGCCGTTGACGGTGGTCCTCAGCACGAGCGTGGCCTGGCCGCCGGCCGGGATGCCGGACACCTTCCCGATGACATCGACGCGGTTGGGTTCGACGGTGTACGACCCGTGGGTTCCGCTGACGATCGACACGGCCTTCGAGGCGCGCAGCCGCAGCAGGCCACCGGATGGCGGACGTGCCGTCGTTGGCGATCGTGACGAAGAAGGTCAACGGTCCGGGGCCGGCCGGATTCTGATCGGCGCCGAGTTCGAGCCGGAGGGCCGAGAAGGCCGTCGATGAGTTCAGCCTGATCAGAGAGTCGCTCATCGTGACCAGCAACTTGTCGCCAGCGACGACCGCCAGCCGAGGCGGCGAGATCGCCGAACCCGGACCGACGAAGACCACGCCGAGACCGGCGTCGAAGGAGGTGTCCGGAGACCCGTCCGGCCGTACGAGGGCAACGAAGGTCTTCGGCAGGTCGTGGTCGGGATCGCCCTGCTCCTCGGCCTTGTAGGTCCCCGCGACGGCGATGCGACCGTCGGGGAGCTGGTCGAGTGCCGTCACGGTGTAGTCGCCGGGACCCTTCCCGGTGGCGAGCCGGACCATTCCGTCGCTGCCGAAGTTGTCGTCCACCGAGCCGTCGGGGAGCAGGCGCAGCAGCGCGGGCTCGGTCTCACCGAACGGGGCGTCGACGGCACCGGCCACCACGATCCGGCCATCGTCGCTTACGAGCATCTGCTGACCGGCGTCGGATCCCGTACCGAAGTCGACCACCGCCGAACCCTCGAACCCGAACGAGTCATCCGGCTCCCAGTCCGCTCCGAATCGGGCCACCAGCATGTCGAATCCCGTGTCGGACATGCCGGTGGAGCCGGTCACGAGCACGCGGCCGTCGCCGTCGAAGGCCGCCGACGACAGCCGAGCCTTCTTGCCGGGCAGTTCGCGCTGCAGCTTGCCCTCGTCCCCGAACGCGCGGTCGCGGCTGCCGTTCGGCAGGTACCGCGCGACGCACAACTGCGAGTCGTCGCGGAAGCCGACGGCGAGGATCTTGTCGTCCGGCTGGACGAGGATCGCCGTCAGGAACAGGAACCTGGGCTCGCCGGGGAAGGAGACGACGAGCCGCCCGTCTCCACTGAACGAGGTGTCGAGGCGGCCGTCCGCCGTCACTCGGGTCAGCACCCACTGCTGACTCACACCGACCTTGATCGCGACGCCGATCAGGATCCGGCCGTCGGGCTGGACGGCGGTCCGGACGTTCGGGGCGGTCGCGGTGGTCGGGCCCCGCCGATCACCGCGATGCCGCCGTCCCCGAAGCCGGCGTCCGGCCGCCCGTCTGCGCCGAAGATGCCGACCGCCTGACGCAGCGTCGTCGGCGGATCCGGCCGAACGGACGTAGCCGGCGACCAGCAGCCGTCCGTCCGACAGGCGACGGATCTCGGATTTGTACGCGAACGACGGCGCGAAGTCGGCAACGACGCCGCCGACGCCGAAGGAGGTGTCGTACGGGATGAACGTCCCCGGACTTGGTGGCGAACCTTGCGGCTCACGTGAAGCGGGTCGGGTGGTGGAGATCGCGGTGTTCGACATGGCAGCAGTGTGTTCGGGACGGGCGCTCGTCCACCTCAGTAGGACGTACCGAAAGTCGCGGGCCCAGTACCGAGGGCTCAGGGCGCGAGCTGGCTGGGCCCTTCGACAGGCTCGGGGCGCACTGGACGTGAAACGGCCCACATGCTCCGCGTGAGCCTGGTTCGTCAACTCGCGAGCACAGAATCTGCCAACTACCATCGATGTCCATGTGGTCGCAGCGGGAGGTCATCGACTATGCGCTGCAGCGTCGCTCCACGCTGGAGGCGCTGCGGCGCCCCAATCGCCGTCTCGCCAAACAGGATGCGTGTGACGCCGACCCCATGCTGCTGCGCGCGGCCAAGCACCACGGCGAGCCGGCCCAGGGACCCTGCCCGATCTGCGACTGCCGGGACATGGTGCTGTTGCACTACGTCTTCGGCGACCAGCTCGGCCAGTACTCGGGCCGGATCAAGCGCACCTCCGAGCTGGAGGAGATGGCCCATCAGTTCGGCGAGTTCAAGGTCGTCGTCGTCGAGGTGTGCCCGGCCTGCAGCTGGAACCACATGATCATGAGCTACCTCCTGGGCGACGGCAAGAAGCGCAAGCCGCCCCGTCGCCAGCAGACCGTCGAGGACATCTATGGCTGACCCCCGTCGGGGGGTTCCGGCAGTGCCGAGCTGGGATGATCCCGCGCGCCCGAAACCCCGCTTCAAGAAACGCACGGTGGCCACGCGCATCACGCTGGCCATCGTCGGCTTCGTCCTGCTCGGACTGGTCGGCCTCACCTCCGATCGTCGCGGTCGGCTACGCCACGACCACCCGGCCGGACCCCAACGCCGACTTCCAGACCGCGGTCACCGACGTCTACTACAACGACGGCAAGGCCCGACTCGGCACGTTCGCGGTGCAGAACCGCACAGCCGCTGACCTTCGCCGAGATGCCGAAGAGCATCAAGGACGCCGTGGTCGCCGCCGAGAACCGTACCTTCTGGACCGATCCGGGCATCTCGGTCCGCGGCATGTTCCGCGCCGGCGTGGGTGATCTTGACGGGCGGCGAGATGCAGGGCGGCTCGACGATCACCCAGCAGTACATCAAGATCCTCTACCTCAACTCCTCCCAGACCCTGACGCGGAAGTTCAAGGAGCTCTTCCTGGCGTACAAGATCAACTCCGAGATGAGCAAGGAGCAGATCCTCGAGGGCTACCTCAACACGATCTACTTCGGCCGCGGCGCGTACGGGATCCAGGCGGCCAGCCAGGCCTACTTCGACGTGGACGCCGAGGAGCTGACCGTTCCGCAGGCCGCCGTGCTGGCCAGCGTGCTCAACAACCCGGCCCTGCTCGACCCCGGCGCCGACACGGCCAACGTGCCGCGGCTCAAGGAGCGCTACGCGTACGTGATCAACTCCATGGTCGAGACCGGCGCGATCACGGCGGCCCAGGCCGTCGACCTACAACCGGGCCCTGCCGGCGTTCCCGAAGATCAAGACCTCGGAGCGCTACGGCGGGCCCAAGGGCTTCCTGCTCAAGATGGTCGAACGCGAACTGGTCGCCGCCGGGTTCAGCGAGTCCCAGATCCAGCGGCGGCGGACTCAAGATCACCACGACGTTCGACAAGTCGGCGCAGAACGCGGCGGTCAAGGCCGCGCAGCGCAACACCCGCCAGGCCGCCGAGGCGGCGAACAAGAAGGCGTCCGACCTGCACGCCGCGGTCGCCTCGGTCGAGGTCGGCAGCGGGGAGGTGCTGGCCCTCTACGGCGGCCCGGACTTCGTGGCCAACTCCCGCAACTGGGCCACCACGCCGCGTCCGACCGCGTCCACGTTCAAGACGTACGCGCTGGCCGCCGGGCTGGACAACGGGTTCAGCCTGCGCTCGACGTTCAACGGCAACACCTTCACCCCGCCGGGCGACCCGACACCGGTGCGGAACGAGTTCTCCAACCAGTACGGCTCGAACGTCACGCTGCTGCGGGCCACCGCGGACTCGATCAACACCGCCTTCGTCGACCTGACCACCGAGATGAAGGGTGACGGCCCGGACAAGATCATGAAGATGGCCGAGGCCGTCGGCGCCCCCAAGGGTGCCGGCTGGGACAACACCTCCCGGGTCGCGCTGGGCACCGCCGAGGTCAGCCCGCTCGACCAGGCCGGCGCCTACGCGACCTTCGCCAACGGCGGCATCCACGTCGCCAACCACGTGGTGCGCGAGGTCCGGGACGCCGACGACAAGATCATCTACACCGCTGCCCCGGAAGAGAAGCGGGCCGTCAGCGAGGACATCGCCCGCGACGTCAACTACGCGCTGTCCAACGTCGTCGAGCAGGGCACCGGCGGCACGGTCCGTACGCTCAACCGCCCGGTCGCCGGCAAGACCGGCACCAAGGACGTCAAGGACGACATCATCTCCGCCTGGTTCGTGGCCTACACCCCGCAGATCTCCACCGCGGTCATGTACGTGGCCGGCGCCGACGGCAACGGCGATCTCGACGGCTTCGCCCGGCCGGGGGACAGCACCTTCTTCGGCGGCACCTATCCGGCGCTGACCTGGGCCGACTACATGCAGACGGCCATGGAGGACCTGCCGGTCGAGGACTTCGACGAGCCGGCCTACGTCAACGCGCGACGCCGCCGACGCGCGAGCCGCAGCGGACGTACTCGGGCCAGAGCGACGACGAGTCCCGTCCGAGCCGGAGGAGCCCGCCGAGACCGAGGAGCCCGGCCGAGGAACCGTCGGAGCCGCCGAGCGCGGAGCCCAGCCAGCCGAGTCCGGAGCCGCTCCGACGCCGGAGCCGAGTCGGAGACCGGCGAGCCCGACCGACGGAGCCGACGGAGTCGCCGACCGACCGCCGAGCCGTCCACGCCGTCCCGGGAGCCGGAGGAGGACACTCAGGCGGCGACGGATGAGTTCTCCTCGGCCGGGATCCGTCCCTGGCCGGAGACCATCCCTCGCGGAGTGACCGCTTCGTCCGCAGCCTCAGCGAACGATTCGGCGGCCCGTTCGGCCGCCACGGACAGCCCGGCGCCAGCTGGTGGAATCCCGACCCGGGTCGCCCTGCTCACCGCCACCGCGGTGTACCTGATCGGCGTGATGTTCCGGTTGCCGTGCCGGATGACCGTGGCCGGGCAGGTGCCGGACGTCTACCGGAACCTGTGCTACTCCGACATCGGCGTGCTCTACGGCCCGCGCGGACTGTTGGAGGGCAACACGCCCGTACCTGGACTCGGGGAACTACCAGGTGCTGGAGTATCCGGTGCTCTCCGGCGCCTTCCTGGAGCTGGCGCGGCTCATCACGGTCGCTCTGGGCGCCCCGACCGGCACCGGGCTCAGTGATCAACAGCGGGTCGACGCCACCGCTGACCTTCTTCGACGTCAACGTCGTGCTGCTCGGCGCGTGCCTGCTGATCGCCGTGTGGGCGCAGGTCCGGTCGGTGCCGCACCGGCCGTGGGACGCCATGATGCTCGCCGCCTCGCCCGTGCGTGGCCGCCGCGGCGTTGATCAACTGGGACCTGTTCGCGATCGCGCTGACCGCGCTCGGCGTGCTGTTCTGGTCCCGGCGGCAGCCCGGGTGTCGCCGGGGTCCTGTGGGGGCTCGGCATGGCGGCCAAGCTCTATCCGGTGCTTCTCCTCGGCCCGCTGCTGTTCCTGTGTCTGCGCTCCGGGACGGCTGCGGGCGTACGGGACGATGCTGGTCGGATTCGTGATCAGCTGGGCGGTGGTCAACCTGCCGGTGATGATCTTGGCGCCGGCGGCGTGGCTGACCTTCTGGCACGTACAACTCCGGCCGCGGCGGTGACCTCGGCTCGATCTGGTACGTGCTGTCGCTGGCCGGCAGTCCGGTGCCGAATCTCAACCTGGTGGCGCTGGGGCTGTTCGCGCTGGGCTGCCTGGGCATCGCGGTGTTGATCATGGTGGCGCCGCGGCGGCCGCGGATCGGCGCCGTGTTCTTCCTCGTCATGGCGGCCTTCCTGCTGACCAACAAGGTGTACTCGCCGCAGTACATGCTGTGGCTGCTGCCCTTCGTGGTGCTGGCGCGGCCGGTGTGGCGGGACTGGCTGATCTTCACCGCCGGCGAGTTGATCTACTTCGTCGCCATCTGGTGGCACCTCGGCGGCCTGCTCGCCCCGGGCAGCGGCGGCGCCGACCGGATCTACTGGTTCGCGGTGATCATCCGGATGGCTCACGCAGAGCTGGATCGTGATCATGGTCGTCCGGGATGCGCTCCGACCCGAGCACGATGTGGTCCGCCGCGGCGGCTTCGACGATCCCACCGGCGGCGTGCTCGACGGCGCGCCCGATGCCTCGTGGTTGCCCTCGACCCGGTCACGGGCTGCGTGCCGATGGGCGCTGAGCACGGTCCGAGCGTGATTGCGTCGCCCTTCGACCGCCTCGGACGATTGCAGTCGGGGCTCAGGAGCGTGTCGCGGCCAATCCTGGACGGACCGTCGTCCAGGCCTGGCTGGCCAGCCGGGGCTGATCTTGCTCGTGGCGCTGCTGATCAGTCTGCGCGAGGGCCGCGATTTCACCCGCGTGGTGGCGCAGTGGGACGTCGAGCACTTCACCCTGCTGGCCGCAGGGCGGCTATCTGGCCCGGGAGGACGGCACGCTGATGGCCTTCTTTCCCGGGCTGCCGATGCTGCTACGCGCCGGGACGTGGCTGGGGCTGCCGGTGGAGATCACCGGGGTGCTCCTGGCGGCGCTCGGCTCGGCGGCGGCCGCGGCCGCGCTGCTCCGGCTCGGCGGACCGTGGGCGGCGGTGGCCTGGCTGTTCGCGCCCACCGCGGTCTTCACGACCGTGCCGTACACGGAGGCGCTGTTCTGCGCGGCGGCGTTCTGGGCCTGGGAGCGGGCCCGCGCCGACCGCTGGCTCGCGGCCGCGCCTGCTGGCGGCGGCGGCCTGCACGATCCGGGTGTCGGGGCTCTTCCTGGTCGGCGCCCTGTTCGTGCTGATCATCACCGCCTCTCGCGACCCGTCACATCTGCAGCGACACGCCGCCGAAGCGCCGAAGATGTGACGGGTCGGCGAGTGGGAGTCGCGTACGGCGGCGTGTGGCTGCTGCTGCCGTTGGCCGTGATCGGCGGCGTTCGTGCTCTACCTGTACGGGCTGACCGGCAGCTGGACGGCGTGGTACACGCGCTCAGGCCGCCGGCTGGGAGCGCGAGTTCACCGCTGCCGTGGGACTCGTTCTGGCACACCTGGGACTCCGCCCAGCCCGGGACCTTTCCCGACCGGCCGCTGTGGCCGCCGGTGTTCGCCGCCGAGATCGTGTCGATGGCGATCGGCGTCGTGGTCACCGGCTGGTGCCTGGGCCGCCGGCTGTGGGCCGAGGCCAGCTGGGTCGGGATCCAGGTGGTGGCCTTCTCGGTGTCGTACTGGTTCTTCTCCGTCAACCGGGCCATCTTGTTGTGGTTCCCGCTCTGGATGATGATCGGCTCGCTGGTCGAGTGGCGCCCGGAGCGCCCGGCGGCCCGGGTCGCGCACCGGATCGTCGTCGGGCTCGGCTTCGCCGCCTCGGCCCTGGTCATGCTGGCCTGGAGCTGGCTGTACTTCACCGGCAACTGGGCCAGCTGATCTGTTGGGGTAAGACCCGGCCCCGCCACCAACGTCGCTCGGGTTCGTAGGCGTAGCTCTATCTGCAGACCGAGCTACGCCTACGAGATCGAGCGACGTGGACGGCCCGACCTAGACTCGCCGTCGTGCGCCGGCTGTGGATCGAGATGGAGGGTTTGGCCAATCTGCGGGACGTCGGGGAGATCCCGACCACCGACGGCGGAGCGATCCGGCCGGGCCGGCTGCTTCGCTCCGACAACCTGCAGACGCTCAGCGAGCACGACATCGACACCCTGCTCGAGCTCGGGCTCACCGACGTCATCGATCTGCGCAGCGACTTCGAGGTCGAGGCGGAGGGTCCGGGACCGCTCAGCGGGCACGCCGGCGTCACCATCCACCAGCACTCGCTGTTCCGCGAATGGCGCGAGGGGATCGGCGAGGACAAGCCGGACACCCGACCCGAGGTGCTGCCGGAGGAGGCGTTGCCCTGGGTGGACCTGACCCCGAGCGTCGAGCTCGATCATCCGGTGGCCTCGCACTACATGTCCTACATCGTCGACCGGCCCGACTCGGTGGTGGCGGCGCTGCGGGCCATCGGTGAGGCAGCCGGTGCCGCGCTCGTGCACTGCGCGGCGGGCAAGGACCGTACGGGCACCGTCGTCGCCCTGGCGCTGCTGGTCGCCGAGGCCGATCGCGAGGCGGTGATCGACGACTACGTGGCCAGCACCGAGCGGATGGAGGCGATCGTCGGGCGGCTGATGAGCAGCGACACGTACGCGGAGAACCTGCGGGACCGGCCCGTGTCGGCCAACAACACCCACCCCGAGACGATGCAGGCCTTCCTCGAGCACATCGACAACGAGTACGGCGGCGTCGAGAAGCTGCTGGACCGACTCGGCTGGACCGCCGAGGACAACGCCCGCCTGCGCGCCAAGCTGCGGGACTGACCATCCAGAACCGGGGCGTTAGGCGGACCAGACCGGCTGCGAGGCGTACCCGTTGCTGCGGAACACCCGGCGGGCGTCCGACCCGTCGGCCTTGATCACGTACAGATCGGACGCGTCGTCAGTGCCGCGCCGGAACATGATCTGGGACCCGTCCGGCGACCAGGTCGGCCCGGAGTCCAGGTAGCCCTGGGTCAGCCGGTCCACCTCGGTGGCCGAACCGTCGGAGAGGTCGACGGCCACGATCTCCAGCGTGCCGGCGCGGGTCCGGATCGCGAGCAGCTGGTCCCCGGCCGGGGCGACGGTGGGATCGGCGTACTCGCCGTCGTCGCCGGCCAGGAGCTGTTCGGGCAGGCTCGATCCGTCGGCCGGCACCCTGAACAAGGAGCCGGCCGACTCCCCCTCCGACTCGGTGCGCCAGTAGATGATCGACTCCCCGTCGGGGGTGAAGACGGGATCGCCGATCCGGCCGCGATCGAGCGTCCCGGAGCACGGTGCCGTCCGGTGACATCAGCTTGAGCGTGCCCCGCCCACCGCTGGCCTCGGCGCAGAACAGCGCCAGCACCCCGTCGGCGCGGACGGTGGGTCGGGCCATCCGCGGGCAGGCCGGCGTGCCGTCGGT
Source organism: uncultured Actinomycetota bacterium (assembly GCA_963789345.1). Lineage (GTDB taxonomy): Bacteria > Actinomycetota > Actinomycetes > Propionibacteriales > Propionibacteriaceae > Microlunatus. The sequence continues at coordinate 173,348 of CAWBKR010000019.1, forward strand.
GAACAGCGCCCGATCCTGCTCACCGTCGGCCGACATCGCCCGCAGGGTGATTCGCTCGTTGCTCTCGCGCAGGTAGAGGATCGTCCGGCGGTCCGGGGTCAGCTGCACGGAACGGTTCTGCCGGCCGCTGACCAGCACCGTGCTGGCGTCGCCCGCGAGCGTCACGGTCCCGATCGTCCAGCGACCTTCGTCCTCCCGCCGCCACACCAGGGTGTCCTCGGGCAACGGTTCCTCCGCCTGGGGCAGCGCCAGCGTCGGTGGGGTCACCGAGGTCGACACCGCGGGCGACCCGGCCGCCCGTCCGTTGCCCCGGCAGCGCGACCAAGGCGACCACGCCGCCGCACCGAGCACCACGAGCCCGACGATCAGACGCCGGCAGCCATCGTCGCCGGCGCCGGGATGGTGGTACCGGTTGTGGTGCGACGAGGGGGGCGGCGGCCGGTTCCTGGCTGGTCGGTGACGTCTGCATGCCGGCCGGTGGGGCGAGTCTCGTCGAGGGAGATCGTGGGTGGGTCCGAAGGATCACCGAGATGGCGGGTCCGCTCAGGGGCGACGCGCTCAGGGGCGACGCGCTCAGGGGCGACGCGCTCAGGACCACGGTCTCGGCGCTCGCGCTCGGTGCCGGCGTCAGCGCGGCCGCCAGATCGCCGACCAGCTCCCCGCACGTCGGCTGACGATCGGCGGGATCCTTGGCCAGCGCCGCGGCGCAGCACCGCGTCGACCGGCGACCGGCAGGCGGGCCGGCGCTCCGACACCGACGGCGGATCCTCCGACATGTGCGACCACAACAGCGCGGCCTCGTCGTCGCGTACGAACGGTGGTTCGCCGGTCAGCCCTTCGACGATCACGCACGCGAGCGAGTAGACGTCGGCGCGTGAGCTGATGGGCGCGCTGGAGATCTGTTCGGGCGCGACGTAGCGGATCGTCCCCAGGAACTGACCGGCCGTGGTCACCGTGCTGTCGCCGCCGACCCGCTTGGTGAGCCCGAAGTCGGTCAGGTAGACGTGCCGCTGCGCCAGCTCCGGGCCGGGGGCGAGCAGGATGTTGCGCGGCTTCACGTCGCGATGCACGAGGTGGTGGGCGTGGGCGGCGTCGAGGGCCCCGGCCACCTGACCGAAGAGCGCCACGGCATCGTCGGGGTCGAGCGGCGCATGCTCGGTGAACACCGCGGCCAGCGTGTCGCCGTCGACGTAGCGCATCACGAGGTACAGCAGGCCGTCCACCTCACCGGCTGCGTAGATCGGGATGATGTTCGGGTGGTCGATGGAGGCGGCCAGCCGCGACTCCTGGGTGAAGCGGTGCCGGAACGTCGGATCCTCGGCCAGCTCGGGAGCGATAACCTTCAGCGCGACCGTACGGCCGAGCGCGATCTCTCGGGCCCGGTAGACCACCGCCATGCCGCCGCGGGCGACCTTGGCGTCGATCTCGAAGCCGCCCACCCGGTCGCCGACGTCGAGCAAGGCTCACTCCCGTCTGGCCGCATCCGCTTTGCCAGCCGAGAATAGCCGCCGCCGAGGGCGAGGCGTGACGGCGGCGGCGCGCTTCACGGGTCAGGTGTCGACTTCGACGAGCTGATCGACGACGGCGGTGTTCAGCCGGAGCCGTACGGGCACCACGTCGCCCACCTGGGGCGGGGCGACCGAGCGCGGCAGGAAGATCAGGCTGGACTGCATGTGCGGCGGCTCGACGAACCAGCGCTTCTTGCCGGCGATGGTGTACGGGCTGAGGGCCCAGCCGGCGGCCTCGAGCGAACCGGTGGCCACCGAGACGGCTCGTTGCCGCACCGACGCCGCGGCGGTCGGGGCCTCCATCCCGATCCCCTGCGAGGTGCCGCCGGCCATCACCACGATCCAGCCGTCGGCCACGCACCGCCGCTGGCGGTAGCCGATGCGCTGGCCCCGGGACACGGGATGCACGTCCAGCACGGTCGCCATCGGCCAGTGGGTGTCCGGCTCCGCCGCTCCAGAGCATGGTGCCCAAGCCGGAGCCGGACCGGAGCCGGTTCGTCGGCGGTACCCAGGCGCTGCGCGACGTCTCGGGTCTCGGCGGCCGACAGGTGGGAGAACCACAGCGGCCCCTGGATCGCGGCGCGGGCCTGTGCGGCCCAGCGCCTCGGCCTCGGCCACCCGATCGGTCCCGGAGAGCGGCAGGTGGATGGTCCAGCCGCGGAAGTCGACCCGGTCGATCCAGTGGTTGATGCGAGGCAGCTCGGTGGGCAGGATGCCGTAGCGGCGCATCGAGGTCAGCACCTCGACCAACACCGGTGGCCGTTCGGCCCGCTCGCTGACCGCCGCCAGGTCCTCCCAGCGGGACACGGTCGTCACCACAAGCGGATCGCTCAGGAGGTCGGTGGCGACTCGATCGTCCGGTCGCCACGGCGTGAGCACCACCAGATCGCGGTCGAAGTGGTCGCGGACCACCGCCACCTCGGACGGCGAGACCCACGGCCATCGTGTCGACCTCCATGAGCGCCGCCTCCTGGGCGAGCCGCACCAGACCGTAGCCGTAGCCGTTGCCCTTGTTCACCGGCACCAGCCCGGGCGTCTGCTCGTTGACGCGGCGCAGATGCTCGCGCCAGCGTGCAACGTCGACCCGCAGCAGCACCCCGCTCATCGGCGAATCCTCCTCACCCCGATGAATTCAGCCATGGCGGCGCTTCATGTAGAGGTCGAAGGCGGCGTAGAGGATCGCGTTGAGGGGCAGATCCCACTCCCCGACGTACTCGACGGCCTCGCCGCCGGTGCCGACCTTGAACTGGATCAGCCCGACGTGGGGATCGTCGGCCTCGACGGCCTCGGTGATGCCCCGCAGGTCGTAGACCGTCGCGCCGGCCGCGAGAGCGTCGGTCATCATCCGCCACTGGGCGGCGTTCGAGCCGCGAACGTCACGCTTCTGGGTAGAGCTGGCGCCGTACGTGTACCAGGCGTGCTCGCCCACCCGGACCCACGTGGTGGCCGCGACCAGGTCGCCGTCGTGACGGGCCAGGTAGAGCCGGATGCGGTCCGGGTCCTCGTCGAGCAGCGCGGTGAACATCGTCTGGAAGTAGCTGAGCGGCCGGGGCGTGAAACCGTCCCGTTCGGCCGTCTCGATGTAGAGGCGTGTGGAACTCGGGCAGGTCGGCCGCGCTGCCCTGCTCCACCTTGACGCCCGCCTTATCGGCCTTCTTGATGTTGCGCCGCCACAGCTGGTTCATTCCGCGTCAGCAGGTCTTCTGGCGTACGGCCGGCGAGCGGCAGCTGGAAGACGAACCGGGGCTGCCCGGCGGCGAAGCCATCTTCCTCCGGAGGCGGCCGCCAACCCAGCTCCCGGAGTTGGTTGCGGAGCCGGCTGGCGTCGTGGTTCACCACGTCGGGCATGGCCTGGCTCAGTCGGCCGATGCGAGGGTCGGCGATGGCGGCCTTCACCGTGTCGCTGCTGCCAGCGGCGGGCCACCAGCGGCGCGCCGATCCGTACGCCGAACGCGCCCTCCTGCTTGAGGTGCGCCGCGAGCGGAGTCAGCCAGTCGGCGATCTGCTCGTCGGCCCAGTCGATCACCGGGCCCTCCGGCAGGTAGGCGAGGCTCCGCTTGATCCGCGGCAGCTGCCGGTACAGCACGAGACCCGGCGCCGATCTGCGTGCCGTCGGCGTCGAACCAACCCAGCGACTCGGCCCGCCAGTCGGACTTCACCGCACCCCAGGCCGGGGTCTGCAGGAAGCTCACCGACGGTCGCGTGCGGTTGAAGGCCGCGTGCTCCGCTGCGGTGATCGTCCGGACCGAATGCGTCACGGATAGACAGTAACGGTGAGGCTCGACGTGAACGAGTGGCGCCATGTCTGTGGACCTGACCGAGTCCGAGTTGCGGGAGGGGCTGACCGCGTGTCTGGCGGTGCCGCGCTGGGTCGACGACGTGGTCGCCGCCGGCCCGTACGGATCGCTGGACGAGCTGCTCGAGCAGGCGCGTGCCGCGGCGACGCCACTGTCACCCGAAGAGATCGATCAAGCTCTGTCCGGACATCCGCGGATCGGTGAGCGGGCGGCGGGCAGTGGTCAGGCGCAGAGCTTCTCCCACGCCGAGCAGGCCTCCAGTGCCTCCGACGACGAACAGCTCGCGGCGGCGTTGGCGGAGGGCAACCGAGCGTACGAGGAGAGGTTCGGCCGCATCTTCCTGATCCGGGCAGCCGGCCGGAGTCGCTCCGAGATCCTGGCCGAGCTCCGTCGGCGGCTGGAGCTGGATCCCGAAGCGGAGCAGCAACAGGTCGGTGCCGAACTGCGCGAGATCGCGCTGCTCCGGATCCCGCAGCTCTTCAGCCATCTCGATTCCCACTCCGGCTACGACGAGAGCGAGGCCGCCCGATGAGCAACCATCCCCCTGAAATCAAGCGGAGCCGTGTCACCACGCACGTTCTGGACGCCACCCTGGGCCGGCCGGCCGCCGGCGTTTCGGTGCGGCTGGAGGCTCTGCGCGGCGAGGTGTGGGAGGAGTTGGCCGATGCCCGCACCGACAGCGACGGGCGGATCGCCGAGTTCGGCCCCGTCGATCTCGATCCCGGGTCTTATCGGGTCTGGTTCGACGTCGCGGCCTACTTCGCCGACACGGGCCAGACCGGTTTCTACCCCGAGGTCACCATCGCCTTCAGCCTCGACGACCCCAGCCAGCACTACCACGTCCCCCTGCTGCTGAGTCCGTACGCGTACTCCACGTACCGCGGCAGTTGATGGCCCTTCGGCCGGCTCACAGCACTCGACAACCACCGGATCGCGATCCGCGTCGGAGCGAAGCGAAGACATCAACACGGAGCCCGGGATAGGCCTCCACACAGGGGATAACCGGCCCGTGCGGGGAACACGAGAGGTCGGATGCTTTGGCCTATCCCGGGGGTCATAGGTCGCCCCCCGACACGTCAACGCTACTCGACAAGCGAGCGCCGCACCGCTGGCACGCGAAACCCGCGATCACGATTGAGGCGGGCTCAGACCAGTCCTGAGTACGCTCGCCAGGCCGGGCCCGGATCGCCCGGCGTCGTCCCGCATCACGGTCGCTTGGATCAGCCCGTACGGCCGGTCGTCCGCGTGGAAGACCTCGGTGTCATTGGCCACTCGAACGGGCTCAGATCGTAGACGACGTGGTGTTTGTTCGGCGCCGACAAGATCACCTCGGCGACGAAGCCGTACGCCTCGAGCACGGCTTTTGCCCATCTCGTACAAGGTCGGGACCAAGATCGTGTACGGCTTTCGGGGAACCCGGCGAACTCCAATCCGGTGGACTTCAAGATCACCAGGTCCTCGAGGCCGCCGGTGACCCAGATCCTGGGCCTCGCCGCTTGCCCTCCACGGTGACGGCCGCGGTCCGGGTCTCCTGCCCCGTACGGATCCAGGTGTGATCAGACAATCGCCATGGGCTGATGCTCCTGAGGTCGGCTCCCATCGAACACAGACCTTGTGTCGTCCGTGTTACCGAATCGTGAGGATCGCGGGGCAGTCGATCGCTCGCGGGATTCCGAGATTGTCGGACTCCTCACGTAGCCTCACGGGATGCGGGTGGCCAGGGCTTTTCGGTTGGCCGCGGCTGCCCTCACGGTGTGCGTGCTGGTCGGTTGCGGGCAGATTCCGGCGGATGAGCTCGCTGCGCCGGCCGCGTCTCCGAGTGCCGAGCCGTCGGCCGCCGCTACGTCCCCGATCGAGTCGCCGACGCCGAGCCAGACGCCGAGCAGGACCCCGACACCCAGTGCGACCCCCACTCCCACGCGGACGCCCAGCCAGGCTCGCTCGGCGAGTCCCAGCGCCGCGCCGAGCGAGTCGAGGACGCCGACCCCGTCCAAGAAACCGAGCCCGTCCAAGAAACCGAGCCCGTCGAAGAAGCCAAAACCGGATCCGGAGCCGAGCCCCGAGAGGTCGACGCCCGCGCCGCGGAAATCGTCGGGCGGCAAGCGTGTCGTCTATCCTGACGTTCGACGACGGACCGGGCTCGTACACCGACGACGTCATGCGCATCCTGAACACCTACGGCGCGAAGGCCACCTTCTTCCTCATCGGCGACAACATCGGCGGGAAGGCGTCGACCGTGCAGGCGCTGCGCCGATCCGGCATGTCGCTGCAGAACCACACGTGGGGGCACCCGAACCTGAACACCCTGTCCTCCGATGAGATCCGCTCGGAGATCCGGCGCACCGACCAGGCCATCCGGGCAGCCGGCGGGGGTCAGCCGACGTGCGTCCGGCCTCCGTACGGTGCGGCGGACTCGCGGGTCCGCGCGGTGATCAGGGGCATGGGCAAGGAACCGATGTTCTGGACGATCGACACCTTGGACTGGGAGCGACCGGGCGCCGACCGGATCTACCGTCGGGTCGTCGACGACGTCAGGCCGGGCTCGATCGTATTGGCGCACGACGGCGGCGCGCGCGAGCAGACGGTCGCCGCGCTGCCGCGAATCCTGGCCACGTTGAAGAACGCCGGCTACCGCTTCGGGACCCTGTGTTGATCAGCGATCTCAAGGGCGAGCTCCAGCGGAAGCTCGAGGAGCAACGCCGAGATCTGCTCGGCAAGTTGGAGGGGCTCGGCGAGTACGACATGCGCCGCCCGCTGACGCCGTCCGGCACCAACCTCCTGGGGCTGGTGAAGCATCTGACCGGCATCGAGTACGTCTATCTGGGCGACTCGTTCGGACGGCCCGCACCTGAGGTCCTGCCCTGGGTCGAGGACGGCTCCGTCTGGGAGGGCGCCGACATGTGGGTCACGGCTGAGGAGTCGAGCCAGGAGATCCGGGAGGGCTACCGGCGGGCGTGTGCCCATGCCGACCGGACGATCGCCGACTTCGACCTGGACGCTGCCGCGGAGGTGCCGCATTGGCCGGCGGAGCGCCGGCGTACGACGCTGGGGATGCTGCTCGTTCGGATGGTGGCCGAGACCGCGCGGCATGCGGGTCACGCCGACATCATCCGGGAACTCGTCGACGGCCGAGGCGGGACCGATCAGGACATGCTGGACGAGCAGGGCTGGCGCGAGTACCGCGACCGGATCGAGCAGGCGGCGCTGGACGCGGCGGGCCGCTGAGGTTCTCGGCCGGACGACTCACTCGAGGACGTCGAGCAGAACTTTCCCGACCGCACCCTCCTCGACGGCCGCGTGGGCGGCCGCCGCGCGATCGAGGGGATAGTGGTGCAGAGGCAGGCCGGCGTCCTCCCCGACTCTGGCCGCACCGTCCAGCACGGCCGCGCTGATGTCCTCCGCGGCACGGGCTTTGGCGACGGCGGGCGCGGTGTAGAGCAGTACGAACTGCAGTCGGGTGTTGGTCACCATGTGAGGCCGTACGTCGAGGGTGACCTGATCGCCGCCGTTGTTGGCGTAGACGGCGACGGTGCCGCCGGCGGCCAGCACCGCGGCGTCGAGCGCGGCGTTCTGGGCAGGCGCGACCTCAACGATGCAGTCCACGCCGTCCGGCGTGATCGTGCGCACCTCGGCGGCGACGTCGGTGCTGGTGTAGTCGATCACGTGGTCGGCGCCCGCGGCGGCCGCCAGCTGAGCCTTGTGTGGGCTGCTCACCGTCGTGAGCACCGTCGCGTCGGACCAACGCGCCAGTTGGATAGCGGCGTTGCCGACGGCGCCGGCCCCGCCCGCGACGAGGACCACCCGCTTGTCGAGCGTGCCCGGACCCAGCCGGAGTGGTCCGTCCTCGGCCACCGTCAGGCAGCGGTGGGCGGTGATGAACGGCACGCCCAGGCTGGCGCCCAGATCGAACGAGCCCGTGTCCGGGAGCGTGATGGCGTGGCGGGCGGACACGATCGAGTACTCCGCGGCCGTACCGTACGGGCGCTGGAACGCGGCTTCGTAGACCCAGACCCGCAGGCCCAGCAGGGCTGCCTCGACGCCCGGACCGACGGCATCCACCACACCGGCCCCGTCGTGGTGAGGCGTCTGCGGTGGGTCGACGGGCTGGCCGGATGCCTGGCCGCGGCGGGACTTCCAGTCGGTGGGATTGACGCCCGAACGGTGAATCCGGACCCGAACCTCGCCCGGTCCGGGGTCGGGCACGGCCTCCTCGACGAGCTCGAGCACATCCGGATCCCCGGTTCGGCGGTAGACGATGCGACGCATGCCTGATGTCTACCCCACCACCCCCCCTTGTTGCGGAAACTGTTAACAGTTTCCGGAATGGATGGTCTCTGACCGGTGTGTCGCCGTCATTTCCCCTCAGTTAGTCGATGCCGACGTCGGGCATTGTGTGCGGCGAGCGCCTCTGGCTGGCCGGCCGAAAGCTGAGGTCCTGCCTGACGGGACGACCAGGAAACTGTGGGCATATTGCACCTGGGAGTACTCCGAACACCCACAAATCGGGAATCTGTTAACAGTTGCCGCAATTTGGGGGACGGGGGAAGGGGTAGGCGGAGGGCCTGGGTCGGGGCCGAGCCTTACCCGGGTCGGCGGGTCAGTGGGTGATGATCTTGCCGGGGTTGAGGTTGTGGCCGGGGTCGACGGCGGTGAAGAGTCCGTCCATCATCGCGACGCCGGCGGTGGAGATGTCCTGGGTCAACCAGGGGGCGTGCTCGGTGCCGACGGCGTGGTGGTGGGAGAGGGTGCCGCCGTTGTCCACGAAGCTCTGCTGGATCGCCGACTTCACCACGTCGTACTGGCCCAGCGGATCGTCGCTGGTGAAGCGGAAGGCGAAGGTGAAGTACAGGCACGCGCCGGAGTGGTAGGAGTGCGACAGGTGGCACATGATCCACCCGGTCACGCCGATCTGGTCGTACGCGGCGTTGGCGGCGTCGATCGTTCGCCGGTAGAGCTCCGGCAGCTTCGACCACGGCGCCGCGGTTTCGGAGACGTCGCCGGCCGCGCCTCGGTCGAGCAGGAAGTCCCGGATGTACGGGGTGTCGAACTTCTTCTGGTCGTACAGCTCGCCCGGGCCCTTGCCGACCACGATGCCGCCGTGCTTGCCGACGATCTTGCGGACGATGCTCTTCTGCCGGGACACGTGGTCCTTGCCGCCCTCGTAGCCGATGAACGACAGGCACACCGCCTCCAGGTCCCAGCCTCGCCTCTCCAGCACCTTCATCAGGCCCTTGCTGACCAGCGAGGACACCGAGAAGCCGGTGCTCTTCTTCCGGGTGGCGAAGGAGAAGGCGGTCTCGCGGGCGTCGGACACCCGGGTGATCGAGGGGTGCGCGTCGCTCGTCGAGATCTCCTGCATCGCGGCGAGTCCGGCGTCCCAGGACGGGAAGAGGTAGCCGAGGATGAGCCGCTCCTCCGGGATCCGGTGCACCTGCACCGTCACCTCGGTGATCACGCCCAGCCGTCCCTCGCTGCCCAAGATCATCTCGCGCACGCTCGGGCCGGTGGACGTGCTCGGCAGCGCGCGGATGACCAGGGTTTCGCCGGGCATCGCGACCCGGAAGCCGCGGGTGATGTCGGCGATGTCGCCGTACTTGTCGGACTGCATGCCCGAGGACCGGGTGGCCACCCAGCCACCGAGGGTGCTGTGGGTGAAGCTGTCCGGGAAGTGCCCGAGCGTCCAGCCGCGCGGACCGAGTTGCTTCTCGATGTCCGGACCGAGTGTGCCGGCCTGGATGCGGGCCAGCCCGGACTCCTCGTCGATGTCGATGAGCCGGTTCAGCCGGCCGAGGTCGAGCGAGAGCACCGGACGCGGTTCCTCGGGCGGCGCCTCGAGGCTGCCGGAGATGTTGCTGCCGCCGCCGAACGGGATGAGCACGGCATCCTCGGCCACCGCCAGATCCACGATCTGCTGCACCTCGGCCTCGTCGGCCGGGTAGAGCACGGCGTCCGGGATGCGCGGGATGTCGGCCGTACGCAGGCGGACCAGGTCGCGCAGGCTCTTGCCGTACGTGTGGACGATCCGGGTGTGCGCGTCGGTGTGGACGTGCGTCGATCCGACGATGCCGGTCAACCGCTCCTGCAGTTCCTCGCCGAGCTTGGGCTCCGGGATCGGCAGGGCGTCGAGGTCCTGTGGCACCTGCGGCTCGATGGTGACGTCGAGGTCGACGGCCTTCTGCACGAAGGGCGCGAAGCCCGGCTTGTCCTCGTAGTGGAAGCCGACACCCTCGACGCCCCAACCCCACCACTTCATGTGGGCGACGTTCTCGGTGGCGGCGGCTGTGGAGGAGGGGCGCCGTTCGGTCGTGGTCATGAGCGGATGTCTTTCTGGTGTTCCTCGCGATAGTCGGTGGCGTGGTCGACGAGGCCGGTGACTTCCTTGGCGATCCGGTCGGAGAAGGCGGTCGCGGTCTCGCCGTCGTCGGAACGCATCGGCTCGCCGAAGGCGAGGTAGATGGGAGGCCGGCCGCGCTCGGGCCAGTTCTTCCCGCGCGGCATCGCCGTCGAGGCGCCGACGATGCCGATGGGTACGCAGGGCACGTCGCGGCTGATGCACAGCGCCGCCGCCCCGGGCTTGAACGAACCCATCTCTCCGGTCTTCGAGCGGGTGCCCTCTGGGAACAGCAGCAGCGGTACACCGTCGTCCAGCAGGCTGGTCGCCATCCCGCGCTTGCCCCGGAGTCCGGTGCGGTCGACCGGGAAGGCGTTGAAGAACAGCGAGGTCAGTCCGCGCCGCCACCAGACGTCGAAGAAGTAGTCGGCGGCGGCCCCGGCGGCCACGTACCGGGCCAGCCTTCGCGGCAGGGCGCCGATGATGAGCGGGGCGTCGAGGTGGCTGGTGTGGTTGGAGACCACGACGAACGGTCCGTTGAGTTCCTTGAGGTTCTCGCGACCGAGCACCGTCACCGTGGCCAACCGCCAGACGAGGGGCTTGAGCATCAGGCGCTGGGCGACGAAGCGTGCGCTCGCGTGGATCGGCGAGGTGTAGCGACTGCGGCCCGGCACGAAGACACCGTATCGCGCTGTGCGCAAAGTTCTGGTCGCCTCGACCGTCAGTCAGACCGGGGGCGGCCTTACCGGGCCGTAACCCGCCCGCCCTGGAACCGTCACCTGGCTACGCACACTGGCTCAGGATGACAGAACGGACGACTGAACGCATATGGCTGATCACCGGAGCAAGCAGCGGTTTCGGACGGGCACTGGCCGAGGCGGCGGTGGCCGCTGGCGACCGGGTGATCGGTGCCGCACGGCGTCCCGATGCGCTGGGCGAACTCGCGACCAAGCATCCCGATTCGGTGGAGTCGGTGCAGCTCGACGTCACCGATCCCGACGCCATCGCGGCGCTGATCGCGCAGATCGAGGAGCACGTACGGCCGAATCGACGTCCTGGTGAACAACGCCGGGCACGGCCAGGTCGGGGCGGTCGAGGAGACCACCGATCGAGAACTGCGGGACCTGTTCGAGCTGCACCTGTTCGGGCCGACGGCGCTGATCAAGGCGGTCCTGCCGGGCATGCGGGCCCAGGGTCGCGGCGCGATCGTGCAGATGTCCTCGATGGGCGGGCAGATCGGGGTGGCCGGGTTCTCCGCGTACAGCGCCACCAAGTTCGCCCTCGAGGGGCTGTCGGAGTCGCTGGCCGCGGAGGTGGCGCCCTTCGGCATCCGGGTGCTCGTGGTGGAGCCGGGCGCCTTCCGGACGTCGTTCTCCGGCGGCGGGCTGCTGGAGAGCGAGCCGATGGACGCCTACACCGAGACCGTGGGAGCGACGCGGGACATGATCAGGGGCATGGACGGTCAGCAGCCGGGCGATCCGGCGAAGGCCGCCGAGGCGATTCTCGCTGCTCTCGCCGCCGAGGAGGCACCTCTGCGGCTCCCGTTGGGAGCGGACGCGGTGGACGGCATCGTGCGAGCACGGCGAGGGAGTGCTGGACGAGGTCCGCGCCTGGGAGGGAACCGCCCGGAACACCGCCTTCGCCGACGCAGGCTGAGTTCCGAAGACTCTTGACGCAATAGCTGCGCGCACTATTGCGGTAAGCGCTTTCTCGGGCGGTTCTTGGGTTTGCGTGCAGTTATTGCGTCAGAGGCCGACGACACCACGGGCGCCCAGATGGACGGAGGGCTCAGACGACGCCGGGATAGGTGGAGATCATCCGCTGACTGGTGCGCACGGAGTCGATCTCGGCCAGGGTGGTGTGGTCCTGCTCCAGGAGCAGGTAGTCGAGGTTGGGCAACGCCGACGCGGCCTCGATGAGGTCTGCGATCGGCAGCACGCCGGTGCCGACCTCGATGAAGCACCGTGGATCCAGCGTCTCCTCGAAGGTCTCCATAGTGATCTGGGCGTCCCGGGCAATGACCCCGTCGTACATGCTCAGCGGCTGCGGAGCGTCGGCCGGAAAGTCCTTCTGGTGCAGCAGGATGACCCGTTCGGGATAGTGGCGCATCCAGTCGATCGGGTCTCCTCCGCCGCGGTACACCCAGTAGGTGTCCATCTCGATCAGGACCAAATCCGGATCGGTGTTCTCCAGCAGGAGCTCGTAGACCGGGCGGCCGTCGAACTCCTGGAACTCCTGGTAGTGGTTGTGGTAGTAGAACCGCATGTCACGCTCGGCGCAGAGCCGCCCGACCTCGTTGAAGGTCTCGGCCCGGCGTAGCACGTAGTCGATGTCGCCGTACGGGTAGAACTCGATGTCGCACCCGATCTGCCGGTTCCCCAGCTCGGCCTGGTAGTCCAGCGCCCGCGGCAGGATGTCGAGATCCAGCGGATTGACGTGACACCCAACAATGCGCATGCCCAACTCGGCCAGCGCCGGACGCAGGTCCGCGGCCGTGACGCCGAAGCCCACACCTGGGTCCGTACGGGCGGAGTGGTTGGCCGCCTCGAGCGCGGCGAAGCCGGCCTCGGACAGCCGCCGAAGGGTCCCCCACGGATCGGCGGCCAGCGAGTTGCGGACCGAATAGAGCTGGAGACCAAGGGATACGGGCATGCCCGCACCCTAGGTGTTCGTGTGCTGAGCTTGTCGAAGCACCACGTGCGCTAGACCATGCGACGAGCTCAGGGCACGATCAGGCCTCCGACATCACCTCGGTCTCCTTCTGCGCGCGCGCCGCGAGGGCGGCCTCGCGGTCCGCGCGGCGCTGGGCCACGATCTCGTACGCCTTGTCGGCGAACTCCGGGTCGATCGGAGCGCTGTCCACCTTCGGCAGTGGGTTCAGACCGTCGATGTAGCCACCCAGCTCGGGGCCGGACTCCCAGGAGGTGATCAGGCAGTAGCGGGGTGCATCGCCCCGGTGCCACACGGCGTGCCAGAGCCGCTGCGTGTCGATGATGACCTGGGTGCCGGCCGGTAGCGGGATCCGGGTCTCGGTGGACGGGATCGTCGCGGTCCTCGCGAAGGATCATCACCGAGTCCGGGTTGTCGGTCAGGTTGAAGAACCCGCGGACGATCCAGCCGGTGCCCTCGGGGTTGAGCCGGTTGTTGTCGTCACGGTGCAGGTTGTAGATGCAGTCGGAGTACTCGTTCGGCTGCAGTTCGATGATCCGGCAGCGGCCGATGTTGGCGCCCGGCTCCTTGGCCCGGTCGACCAGCGTCGGCGCCTTGTCGGCGTTCTCCGGCACCCACACGCCGTCCTTGTCGGTCTTGGGCGGGTCGTGGTGCCAGAAGCCGTTGCACTCCAGGTCGCCGTAGGCGCTCGCCAGCGGGGCGAATCGGGTGACTCCCGAGGAGCGCCAGTCGACGTAGGAGACGTCCAGCCACTCCTGGGGATCCTTCGCCTGGTCGTAGTCAGTCGAGAACGACGTATCCGGTTTCGTCGAGGACGGGCAGGCGTACGTAGTTGGTCACGAGGGTGGAGCCTTTCGCTTTCAGTACAAAGACGCCAGCACGGTAACACGATTGGTCAGGGCACCCTAAGTTGACGCGCTGAGCCGGGACGACTCAGTGTCGACTGGAGGAGAGCCGGGCCGATACCGAGCGGATCAGTGCTCGTGGCGCGTGGGACGCGGCCACCATCATCGCCGCGTACCGCCGGGAGGGGATGGAGATGACCTTCCCGCGATCGTTCGCGCGAAGCCCCTCGGCCGCCACCTCGTCGGCCTCGAGCCACATCCACTCCGGAATGGCGGAGACGCCGATCTCGGCACGGCTGTGGAACTCGGTGCGCACCCAGCCGGGACAGACTGCGGTCACCCGTACGCCGGATCCGGCCAGGTCGTTGGCGAGGCCTTCGGTGAAGATCCTGACCCAGGCCTTCGTGGCGGAGTAGCTGTTCATGGTGATGAAGCCTGATGTGCTGGACACGTTGATGATCGAGCCCTCGCCGCGGGCCTTCATGGTCCGCGCGGAGGCACCCGACAGCACCAGCACCGCCCGGACCATGACGTCGATGGCGCGCTCGTGTTCCTCCAGGTCCTCCGCCGTCAACCGGGTTCGAATGCCGAATCCGGCGTTGTTGACCAGCCGGCCGATCGGCGCTCCCGGGTCCGTCAGGCGCGCGGCCACCTTGTCGACGTCGGAACGCACCGCGAGGTCGGCCACCAGCGTCTCGACCGCGATGTGATGCCGGCTCGTCAACTCCGACGCCGTCGACGCCAACCGCTCGCTGTCGCGGGCGACGAGGACCAGGTCCTCTCCCCGGGCGGCCAACGCGCGGGCGAAGGCCGCGCCGATCCCGGAGGTCCCGCCCGTCACCAACGCCGTCGCCATGCTCGCAACCCTAGGGACTCGGGAGTCGGCATCGGTCAGCGCGGGGTGTAGGTCAGCTCCACCCGCCGGTTCAGCTTGCGGTTCGCCTCGGAGGTGTTGGGGACGGCCGGATCAGCCTCTCCACGGCCGAGGACGGTGAACGGGTACGGCGCGGAGGGCAGCAGCGGTCGCAGCACCCCGGCGACGGCCGCCGCGCGCTGCCGCGACAGCACCAGGCCGCGCGCCTCGCTGCCGAGGTCGTCGGTGTAGCCGACGATCCGCAGCCGGCCCGAACCACGGCGGCGCAGGTCCGCAGCCACCTCCCGCAGGTGACTGGTCGCTTTCGACCGGAGCCGGGCGCTGTCCTTCGGAAAGTAGGTCTCGGCGCTGAGCGTCACGTCCACGCGTCGTTCGCGTTCGGCCGTACGGGTGCCGCCGCTGAGGTCGGAGGTGGGGACGACGATGTCGACGACGGGAGCTCTGACGTTCCGTACGGGGGCATCGCTCCGCCGCTGATCGGCGTGCGCGGCCCAGACCAGGGTGGCGGCGAGCAGGCCGGCCCCGACGGGTGACCCGCAGGCGCCTACTGGACCGGGACATCGGGGATCGCTCCGAACCGGGGCACGTTGACCTCCAGGTCCGTGACGGCGGCCGGTGGGGCGGCGAAGGTGGCGTAGAAGTCATACATAGCACCGGGCTCGACACTGATGACGTTGACGCCGGTGGAGCACAAGCAGCGACCGCCGCCCTCGCTGGCCACCAGGTAGGCCTTCCGATTCTTCGTGTCGATGAGCTTGATCCCGTCGACCGAGTACGGGCTGCGGTCGCCGGTGGAGGAGTTCTGGTCGTCGAAGGTGGTGCTCAGCAGCAGCGTTTTCGGTGTTTCGCCTGGATCTGCCGCGGGCCGGCTGATGGTGAAGTCGAGCACCGACAGCGTGCCGGAGCGGCGGATCGGAAACACATTGAGCGTCAAGCGCTGACCGTCGATCGTCGCGGCCTTGGTTCCGGCCGGCGGTCCGGCCGAGCTCGGGGAACCGGTGGGTCCGCCTGTGGGTGAGCCGGTACTCGTCGGATCTGCGGAGGTCGGATCCGAGGGAGTAGTCGGTGGCACGGACGGCGGCTCGGTGGCGGCCGACGACGGGGGATTGGGCGGCGGGGAACCTGGCAGTCCGCTGCAGCCGACCAGCAGCGAGCCGGACAGCAGGGCCGCGGTCAAGACGGCAGCGGGGCGTGGAATCGACCTCATCGAGCCCTCCAGGTGCGATCGAGAAGTCGCACTGTAACAACGGCCGGTGTCGAATCTCCTGCGTTCAGCGTTGAGCCAGAAGGTCCAGCGTCTGCCGGGCGATGGCCAGTTCCTCGTTGGTGGGCACCACCATCACGGTGACGGCCGAGTCGTCCGCGGAGATCACTCGCGCCTCCCGCGAGGGCGCCTCGTTGCGGTCGGGATCCACAGCGATGCCCAGCACCGGCAGGTCGGCAAGGACGGCGGCGCGCAGCCGGGCGTTGTTCTCGCCGACCCCGGCCGTGAACACGACCAGATCCAGCCGGCCGAGGATGGCGGCGTACGCACCGAGGTAGTGCCGCAGCCGGTGCACGTAGACGTCGATGGCCAACTGCGCGTGCTCGTCTCCCTCGCCGCGGAGGCGTTCGAGCTCCCGGAAGTCGTTGACGCCGCTCAGGCCCTTCAGGCCCGACTGCTTGTTGAGCAGCTCGTCGATGTCGGCGATGCTCATGCCCAGTTCGTTGTGCAGGAAGGTGTGCAACCCGGGGTCGATGTCGCCGGATCGGGTGCCCATCACGAGGCCCTGCAGCGGTGTGAGACCCATGGACGTGTCGACGGCGCGGCCGCCCCGGATGGCCGAGGCGGAGCAGCCGTTGCCCAGGTGCAGCACGATCTGGTTGAGCTCGCCGAGGTCGCGACCCAGGATCTCGGCGGCGGTCCGGGAGACGTAGTCGTGCGAGGTGCCGTGGAAGCCGTAGCGCCGGATGCGGTTCCGCTCGGCCAGGACCCGCGGGATGGCGTAGGTCTGCGCCTCGGCGGGCAGACCGGTGAAGAACGCCGTGTCGAAGACGGCCACGTGCGGTACGCGGAACTGCTGCCGGGCCGCTTCGATTCCGGACACCGCGGCCGGATTGTGCAGCGGAGCGAGGGGACTGAGGTCGGCGATCTCGGCGACGACGGCGTCGTCGATGATCACCGGGTCGGAGAAATCGGGACCACCGTGTACGACCCGGTGCCCGACGGCGGCGATCCCGACGGCAGTCAGGTCCGGCCCGTTCTCGGCGAATTGATCTTCCACCGCCGCTAGGGCCTCGGCATGATCAGCGAACGTCCGCTCCGCGGTGGTGCTGCCCTCCGGTGTCTTGTGGGTGATGCGTGCCGGACGGCTCACCGATCCGCTCCACCGTCCCGGAGGCCAGCACCTCGGCCGTCGAGGGCCGCACCAGCTGGTACTTCAGGGACGACGAGCCCGAGTTGAGGACCAGGACCGGGCCGGGCCCTTCGTCGCGCACGCTCATCGGTCGAGCGCCTGGGCCTGGACGGCGGTGATCGCCACGGTGTTGACGATGTCCTCGACCAGCGCGCCGCGGGACAGGTCGTTCACGGGCTTGCGAAGACCCTGCAGCACCGGGCCGATGGCCACCGCCCGGGCGCTGCGCTGCACGGCCTTGTATGTGTTGTTGCCCGTGTTGAGGTCCGGGAAGATGAACACGGTGGCCCGCCCCGCGACCTCGGAGTCGGGCAGCTTGGTCCGGGCCACGTCGGGGTCGACGGCCGCGTCGTACTGGATCGGGCCCTCCAGGAGCAGATCCGGGTCGCGCTCGGCGACCAGGGCGGTCGCGGCCCGCACCTTCTCCACCTCGGCGCCCGCCCCCGAGGCGCCGGTGGAGTACGACAGCATCGCCACCCGCGGATCGATGCCGAACTGCCGGGCCGTCTCCGCCGAGGAGATCGCGATGTCGGCCAGCTGCTCCGTGGTCGGCTCGGGGATCACCGCACAGTCCCCGTACACCAGCACCCCGTCGGCGAGGCACATCAAGAACACGCTCGACACCGTGCTGACGCCCGGCCGCGTCTTCACGAACTCCAGGGCCGGCCGGATCGTGTGCGCCGTCGTGTTGACGGCACCGGACACCATCCCGTCGGCCGAGCCCGAGGTGGACCATCATCGTCCCGAAGTAGGAGACGTCGGTGATCACCTCCCGGGCCTTCTCGACCGTCATGCCCTTGTGGGCTCGCGCCTCGGCGTACGCGTGCGCGAACCGCTCGACCAGCTCCGGGTCGGTGGGGGACACCACCGCGGCCTGATCAAGATCAAGAGCGAGCGCCGACGCCCGCGCCCGTACGGTGTTCTCGTCGCCCAAGCAGGGTCAGCTGGGCCACGCCGCGGCGCAGGAGGATGGCGGCGGCCTCGAGGATCCGGTCATCGGTGCTCTCCGGCAGCACGATGTGCTTACGGGACGAGCGGGCGCGCTCCATCAGCTGGAACTCGAACATCAACGGCGTCCGCACGGTGGAGCCGGAGACGTCGATCGCGCCCAGCAGGGCGTCTTGATCAACGTGCTCGGAGAACAGCCGACGGGCCACCTCGAGCTTCTTCGTCGAGGACTTGAGCATCGGGCCGGGGACGCGGGTCAGCCGTTCGGCGGTCTTGTAGGTGCCGAGCTCGGTGGACACGATGGGCAGGTCGTTCACCACGCCCTCGGACAGCTTGATGATCGACTCCGGGATCGGGATAGCCGCCGGTCAGGACGATCCCGGCCAGGCGAGGGAAGGTCCCGGACTGGTGGGCGAGCATGAGGCCGGGGATGAGTTCCGCCCGGTCGCTCGGCGCGATCACGGTGATGTCGGGCCGCAGTCGCGGCAGGACGTTGGGCAGGCTCATGGCCGCGATGATCAGGCCCAGGGACTCGTGATCGAGCCAGCTGTCGGTGCCCAGCACCAGCGGAGCCTCGACCGCCGCAGCCAGCGCCCGCACGGTCGGAGCGGACAGGATCGGGTTGTCGGGAACGGCGGCCACGACGCCGATGCCGAGCGTGGTCAGCTGCTTGACGATCTGGTGCTGATCATCGGCGCGCACCCGGTTGGCGATCAGCGCCACCGTCTGCGCGTGGTGGGCGGTCAGCTCGGCGATCGCGCCCTTCGGCGGCGGCCCGGATGTCCTCGGGACTGCGTTCGCGTCCGTGCACCACGAGCAGCACGGGGACCCAAGGTTGGCGGCGATGCGGGCGTTGACCGACAGCTCGGTGCCGGTCGAGATGTCGGTGTAGTCCGAACCGAGGATGATCACCGCCTCGTAGCGGTCGGTCAGCTGCCCGAAGCGCTCGACGATGGTGTGCATCGCCTCGTCCGGATTGTGCCGGGCGGCGTCGTAGGTGACGCCCAGCGCCTCGTCGTAGGTCTGCTCGACGCCGGGCTGGGAGACCATCAGGTCGACGATCAGGTCGTCGCGGGCCGAATGGGTGAGGGGCCGGAAGATCCCGACCGAGCCGACCTCGCGGGTCAACGCGTCGAGCAGACCGACCGCGATCGCCGACTTGCCCGTCAGCCCCTCGGGCGAGGCGATGTAGACGCTCCGGGTCACACGTGGAGGGTAGCGGCTGCTCGTCGGTCGTGCCGCGCCGGAGGAGTCGGATCCGGCCGCTCGGAGTTGGCCAACCGGTCGCGCCGAGGTCTCGGTATGGTTCCGAACCGGCAGCGCGTGGCGTATACGCCGTATCTTGGTGCCGTGATAACGGCGCACCCGGAGATCGCCGGTCTCACGGATTGGCGTCCGTTGGCCCGGGGCGGCTTCGCCACGGTCTGGCAGGCGCGCCAGGAAACCCTCAATCGGCTGGTGGCCGTCAAGGTCGATCAGCGGACTCTGGACTCCGAGAAGGAGCAGCGCCGGTTCCTGCGTGAGGCCGGAGCCGCCGGGTCGCATGTCGGGCCATCCCGGGATCGTCACCGTCCACGACGCCGGCCTCCTCCCGGACGGCCGGCCGTACCTCGTCATGGAGCTCTGCCCGGGCGGTTCGCTGACCAAGTGGCTCCAGCCGGACAACCGTCCGACCCAGGAGCAGGTCCGCGACGTCGGGGTGAAGATCGCCGACGCGCTCGCCGACGCCCACGCGCACGGGGTGCTGCACCGCGACGTCAAGCCGGCCAACATCATGATCGACGCGTACGGCAATCCCGGGCTGGCCGACTTCGGTCTGGCCGCCATGCCGCAACCCGGGCAGGACATCTCGGTCACGATGGAGGCGCTGACCCCGGCGTACGCGCCGCAAGGAGGTGCTCTACCAGCGACCGCCCAGCGAGCACGGTGACGTCTTCTCCCTGGCCGCAACGATGTATGCGCTGCTCGGACGGAAAGCCGCCGCGCTGGCCGGACGAGGGCACGCCCGAGCCTGCCGGAGATCTTCGAGCTCCAGCGCAGACCCGTCGAGCGGTTGCCGGACGTCCATCCGCAGTTGATGGACGTGCTGCTGGCGGCCCTGGCCGATGACGCCGACGAGCGGCCCGGACGCCGCCGAGTTCCGCGACCAGCTGAAGGCGATCGACTTCGCCGACGAGCCGAGCGTGCCGCCGTCCGGCGGCCGCCGCCGCCCGCCCGCACGGCGAGACGGTCGCCGCCGACTGCCCGCTGCTCATCGGATTGATCGCCGTCGTGCTGGTCGCCGTCGTCGTCGTCGGGATGGCGCTCGCGAATCTGCGGCAACCCGCCGCCGTGAATCCGCCGGCCGCCTCGCGGCCCCCACGCACGGAGCCCGCGCCGTCGCCCACTCCGATCCCACCCCGACGCCCACCCACGCCCACCCCGACCGCGCCGACACCAGCACCGACGGGCTTCGCCGATTGCTGCGGACTGCTCGGCGCCGGCAGCTACTGTGTCCGACCGAGCCCGAGTGCTGGTACCAGTACTACTCCTACGACGGCGTTCGCCCGCGCAGGCCGATCCCTGGTCAGCTGCAACGAGTTCCACCCGCACCAGACGTTCGCGGCCGGTCGCATCAACTACCGCATCCGGCTCGCAGTCCCAGCTCGACGACGACCGCTCGGTAAGCGGCTCTGCTCGCTCGGACGCCGCTCGCAAGGTCACTGGTCGAGCGCCAGGCGGGAGACGGACTGGGAGATTGTCGCGCTACCCGCCGCCAGGAGTGCGCAGCGATGACGGATCTCTTCCGGTGCCTGGTCGGCACCGGGCGAAGAGCGTCGACCGCCCGCTGGGGATCCGGCTAACGCCTCTGAACCGCGGTCACGTGGCTACTTGATCTCAAGCTGACTTTAAGTTGAACACTGGAGTCCTCGACCATCTAGGAGGACTCATGCCCAACGCCATCATCACCGGCGCATCGTCGGGACTCGGCCGCGCCCTGGCCCGCGTACTGGCCGATCGCGGATACTCGCTGACCGTCGACGCCCGGCACGCCGAGCCGCTCGAGGTCGCTCGGCGCTCGATGGCCGCCACCGGCCTCGGTCGCGTCACCGCCGTGGCCGGCGACGTCACCGACCCCGACCACCGTACGGCCCTGGTCCGCGCCGCCGCACAGCACGGTCCGATCGATCTGCTGGTCAACAACGCCAGTGAACTCGGCGGCAGCCCGCAGCCCGCTCTTCGCGATCTCACGTCCGACGTCGCCGAGCGGTTGTGGCGGACCAACGTCGACGCGCCGCTCCAGCTCATCCGTACGGCCTGGCCGCACCTCGCTCGGGCGCCGTGATCATGAACATCTCCTCCGACGCGGCGGTCGAGCACTACGAGGGCTGGGGCGGGTACGCCGCGACCAAGGCCGCGCTCGACCACCTCACCTTGACGTTGGCGGCCGAGGAGCCGCGACTTCGTCTGGTACGCCGTCGATCCGGGCGACATGCGCACCCCGATGCACCAGGCGGCCTTCCCGGGCGAGGACATCTCCGATCGCCCGGAGCCGGAGACGGTGGCGCCGCGGCTGGTCACCCTGCTGACCTCGGGGCCGCCCGAGCGGACGCTATCGGGCGGCGGAGTTCGACGTCGGCGGAGGCGGCTCGCCCCGCTGGCGGAGGTGTCGGGCGTGACCGTCGACCGAGGTGGCCACGCGCGATGCTCGCCCGGCGACCGCAGACGACGCTTCGCTCCGCCGCGCGATCTGACGGCCCCCGAGCCGCCGGAGTACCGAGGTCTGCGGCGCGACGGCGTGCGGCTGCTGGTCGCCGACGCCCGGGGCGTACACCACACCAGGTTCGACCGGCTGGCCGATCACCTGCGCGCCGGGGACGTCCTCGTCGTCAACACGTCGGCCACGGTGCCGGGGCAGCTGGACGGCCGCCGCGGCGCGGACCCGGTCGTGGTGCACGTCGCCAACCGGCTGCCCGACGGGACCCGGGTGGTCGAGCTCCGCAGCGCCCCGCGGGCCGCGGAGCCGCTGCTCGACGGCCACGCCGGCGAGGTGATCGGGCTGGCGGCGGGCGGCCAGGTCGAACTGCTGGCCGAGTACCCGCGAGCCGGATCCTCGCCGAGCGGCACCGGCAACCGGCTGTGGCGCGGCCGCGTGCGGGTCGACGGGTCGCTGGCCGACGTTCCTGTGCCGGCACGGCCGGCCGATCAGCTACGGCTATCTCGACCGGTCGTACCCGATCGAGAGCTACCAGACGATCTTCGCGCTGCATCCCGGCAGCGCCGAGATGCCCAGCGCCGGTCGGCCGTTCAGCCCGGAGCTCGCGACCCGGCTGGTGGCCCAGCGGGGTGGTGATCGCTCCGATCACCCTGCACACGGGCGTCTCGTCCCAGGAGGTCGGGGAGGCGCCTCAGGAGGAGTGGTTCGAGGTGCCGGCCGCTACGGCGGCGCTGGTCAACGACGCCCGACGGCGCGGAGGCCGGGTGGTGGCGGTGGGCACGACCGCGACGCGGGCCCTGGAGTCGGCGGCCGCGTTCGACGGCACGGTCCGGTCGGCGTCCGGCTGGACCGATCTGGTCATCTCGCCCGACCGGCCGGTGCGGGTCGTGTCGGGCTTGATCACCGGCTGGCACGACCCGGACGCCTCGCACCTGCTGCTGGTGGAGTCGGTGGCCGGGCCCGAGCTGACCCAGCGGGCGTACGACGCCGCCGCGGCCGAGGGCTACCGGTGGCACGAGTTCGGCGACTCGGGGCTGCTGCTGCCCTAGCCGCTGCTGATCGCGGACGTTTCCGGCCCGATGGCACCCGATGCAGCTGGTCGCGGCCGCATCCAGCTGGGTCCAACACGGGCGGCGGGCGAGGCGGGCTTCGGCGGCTCAGGGCGCCGACTGACGGGTCGGCAGGCTCAGGGCGCCGGCATCAGCCCTCCGGCTTCAGCAGCGGGAACAAGATCGTTTCCCGGATGCCGGCGCCGGTGAAGATCATCAGCAGTCGGTCCAGACCGAGACCCAGTCCGCCCATCGGCGGCGCTCCGAACTCCAGCGCCGCCAGGAAGTCCTCGTCCAGCTGCATGGCCTCGGGGTCACCGGCCGCGGCGGCCAGCGACTGCGCGGTGAGCCGCTCGCGCTGGATCACCGGGTCGATCAATTCCGAGAAGCCGGTGCCGCACTCCACGCCGCCGATGATCAGGTCCCACGCCTCGATCAGCTGCGGATCGCTGCGGTGCGGCCGGGCCAGCGGCTGCGCCGACGGCGGGTAGTCGCAGACGAAGGTCGGCTGCAGCAGGGTCGGCTCGACCAGCTCGCCGAACAGTTCCATGATCAGCTTTTCGGCGGTCCAGTCGCGGGTCGACCGCGACGTCGTGGCCGCTCGGCCAGCGCCCGCAGCGTCCTCGAGCTCGGTGGCCGGCGTGATCTCCTCCCCGACCGCCGCCGACAACCCGGGATAGACCCCGAGCCAGCGCCACTCCCCGTCGAGGTCGACCGGACCGGCCGGCGTCTCGACCTCGCCGCGAGCCGAGCGCGTCGGCCGCGTCGGTGATCAGCCGCTGCGATCAGCGCCGCGATGGAGCGCTGATCGCCCCAGGCCTGGTAGACCTCGAGCATCGTGAACTCGGCGCTGTGCGTCGAGTCGATGCCCTCGTTGCGGAACGTCCGCCCGATCTCGTACACCCGTTCCACACCACCGATCGCGGCCCGCTTCAAGAACAGCTCCAGGGCGATCCGCAGCGTCATGCCGATGTCGAACGCGTTCAGGTGCGTACGGAAGGGCCGCGCCCGGGCCCCGCCGTGGACCAGTTGCAGGATCGGGGTCTCGACCTCGACGTAGCCCTCGGCGTGCAGCGTCTCGCGGAGGCTGCGGGTCACCGTCGCCCGGGTCCGGACCATGTCCCGGGCCGACTCCCGTACGGTCAGGTCGACGTAGCGCTGCCGCACCCGCAGCTCGTCGGACAGCTCGGCGTGCAGGTTGGGCATCGGCCGCAGCGCCTTGGAGGCCAGCTGCCAGGCCGCGGCCAGCACCGACAGCTCGCCGCGCTCGGAGCTGATCACCCGGCCGGTGACGCTGACGAAGTCGCCGAGGTCGACGTCGGCCTTCCAGTCGGCCAGCCGCTGCTCCCCGAGCTCGGCCAGCGACAGCATCACCTGCAGCCGGGCCGAGGAGTCGTCGAGCGTCAGGCCCTCCTGCAGGGTGGCGAAGCACAGCTTGCCGGTGTTGCGGATGAACACCACGCGACCCGTGACCGAGACCACCGCGTCGGTCTCCGCACCGACGTCCAGATCGCCCCAGGTCGCCCGCACGTCGCGCAGGCTGTGCGTCCGCGGTACCTCGACCGCGTAGGGCTCGATGCCCCGCTGCGAGCAGCCGGTCACGCTTCTCCCGGCGGACCCGGATCTGCTCCGGTACGTCGGTCTGGTCTGGCACCGGCACAGCCTATCGACGCCGCCACCCGTTGCCCGGAGCGGTGATTCCGGAGCCAGTGCTCCTCGACCTCGTACGCCCACTGGGCGAATCCGAGTCCGCCGAGCCGGTGATCCGACCCACCGGCGGGAATCGCGTACGGCACACCGCCCTGTTGGCGGACATCCTCGAGGGCGTTCTCCCAGCTCTGCTTGAACTCGATGCCGAACCCGCTCTCGACCAGCTCGACGTGCGCGCCGAGGATGCGCGACAGCAAGATGTTGCCGACCCGGTCGTTCACCGAGTCCGGCCAATCGACCCAGCTCTCCTGGACCAGGCGAGCCTTGAGTCCCACGTGGGCGGCCACCGCCGCCACCTGACGAGTGTGGTTGGACTGGACTCCGCCGATGGACACCAACGTATCGGCGCCGTGTGCGAGCGCGTCGGGAATCAGGTACTCCAACTTGCGCGTCTTGTTGCCGCCGAAGGCGAGGCCGCTGTTGCAGTCCTCGCGCTTGGCCCAGATCCGCGCGCCACCGAGGTGCCGGCTGAGCCGGTCGAGGGGATGGACCGGACTCGGACCGACGCAGAGGGTAGCGCGGGAACTCCGCCAGCATGTCATCCCACCTCCGTCGATGCCGCGGATGGTGGCCGGGCGAGTCCATTCTCGCCGCGGTAAACCAGCGGAGCGAGGGACGTAGGGTGCGGCCTATGAGCGACGTCCTCGCGAGCTACGCCCCCGGCGCCGCGTACGACGAGATGATCGACGACGAGCGGGGAGGTCCGGCCCTCCTACGCCGCGGTGCACAACACGTTGGGACGGGCGCAGCCGGCGGAACTGCGCAGCATCGCCGAAACGCTGTCCAACAACTACTTCCAGGCCGGCGTGACCTTCGACGTCGGCGGTGTCGAGCAGCCCTTCCCCCTCGATCTCGTGCCGCGGGTGATCGCGGCCGAGGAGTGGGAGGTGATCGAGACCGGGGTCGCCCAGCGGGTCCGCGCCCTGGAGGCGTTCCTCGCCGACGTCTACTCCGAGGCCCGGGTGATCACGGACGGGGTCATCCCCCGCCAGCTGGTGTCCTCCTCGACGCACTATCACCGGGCGGTGTGGGGCATCCAGCCCGTCAACGGCGTCCGGGTCCACGTCGCCGGGGTCGATCTGATCCGTACGCCCGCCGGCGACGTTCGGGTGCTCGAGGACAACGTGCGGGTGCCGAGCGGTGTCTCGTACGTGATGACGAACCGCAGCGCCATGATCACCGCGATGCCGGACGCCTTCGGCAATCAGACGATCCGGCCCGTCGCCGGCTACCCGCAGCGGCTGCTCGCGGCCCTGCGCGCCGCCGCCCCGAGCGGGGTCGACGACCCGACCGTGGTGGTGCTGACCCCGGGCGTCTTCAACTCGGCCTACTTCGAGCACACCCTGCTGGCCCGGACCATGGGCGTCGAGTTGGTCGAGGGCCGCGACCTCGAGTGCCGTCGCGGCAAGGTGTTCATGCGGACGACCGCCGGGCTGCAACGCGTCGACGTGATCTACCGCCGGCTCGACGACGACTTCCTCGATCCGGTGGTCTTCCGGGGCGACTCGATGCTCGGCGTACCCGGTCTCGTCAACGCCGTGCGCACCGGCGGCGTCGGCCTGGCCAACGCCATCGGCAACGGGGTGGCCGACGACAAGTTGATCTACACCTACGTGCCGGACCTGATCCGCTACTACCTGCACGAGGAAGCGATCATCGCCAACGTCGACACCTGGCGGCTCGAGGAGGACGACGCGCGCGAGGAGGTGCTGGATCGGCTCGAGGAGCTGGTGGTCAAGCCGGTCGACGGGTCCGGCGGGCAAGGGCATCGTGATCGGGCCGCGTGCCACGGCGGCGGAGCTGGACGCTCTCCGCCGACGCGTGACCACCGATCCGCGCGGCTGGATCGCCCAGCCCGTGGTCCAACTCTCGACGGTGCCCACGCTGATCGAGGACACCGCCGCCAAGGACGAGCACGCGAGTCCGACCATCCGACTCGAGCCGCGGCACGTGGATCTGCGGCCGTTCGCGGTCAACAGCGGCGACGACATCTGGGTGTTGCCCGGCGGCCTCACCCGGGTCGCCCTGCCGGCGGGCGAGCTGGTGGTGAACAGCAGCCAGGGTGGTGGGAGCAAGGACACCTGGGTGCTCGGCCCACCGGTCATCGCGCAGCCCGCCGGAGGACGAGCCGGAGGATGTCCAGCAGGTCGAGGCGCCCGAGGCGCTCCGCCGGTCGAGTCGAGTCCGAGCCCTTGATCGAATCCGAGCCGTCCCGCGCCCCCGAGCCGGCGACGCCCCTGCCCCATGCCGCCGCTGCCGCCCCTCGCTCCGCTCCCCCCGCTGCCCCCGTGTCGTGCCCATGACGGTGGGCCGACGCTCCGGCGGCTCCGCTCGGCGTACAGCATCAGCAGGAGCAACAACAGCAAGCGCAGACGACATCGAGAAGGAGCTTCGCGGGGTTCTCGGCGCCTCAGAACCCCCGAAACCTCCTTCTCGGCGAGGACGGGAGATGCTGAGCCGGATCGCCGAGTCGCTGTTCTGGATCGGGCGGTACGTGGAGCGGACCGACGACACGGCTCGGCTGCTGCAGACCCACCTGCGGATGCTCAGCGAGGACAACGCCCAGGCCGAGTCGGACGCGTGCCGCAATCTGCTCGCGCTGATGAGCGTCGACCACATCGAGCAGCCGCACGCCGACGACCTGTTGCGGGTGCTGTGCTTCGACCGCTCGGAGTCGACCTCGATCTTCGCGGGCTGGGGGGCGGCGCGCGACAACGCCCGGCGGGCCCGCGAGGTGATCCCGCTGGAGTTGTGGGAGTGCATCAACACGACCTGGCAGCGGCTGCCCGACGGGCACTTCAACACCGCCCGGACCTATCCCTTCCTGGACTGGGTCCGGCAGCGCAGCGGATTGTTCGCCGGCATCGCTCGGGGCACGATGGTCCGCGACGACGGCTGGCAGTTCCTGCTGCTGGGCCGCTCGCCTGGAGCAGGCCGACATGACGTCGCGCATGGTCTCCTCGGCCGCCCTGACCACCGGCAGCACCAACTGGCCGTCGGTGCTGCGCGGCACGGGCGGCTACGACGCGTTCCTCCGTACCCACCGCGGGCTGCACACCGACCGCGACGCCGCACGCTTCCTCATCGTCGACGCCCGGTTTCCGCGGTCGATCATGCACGGCCTGGACTCCGCCTCGGAGTGCCTGGAGAAGCTGGCCCTGGCGAATCCGACCGGGGCCGAACGGGCCACCGAGGGCAGTCCGGACGCTCGGCCGCCAGCGGGCCCGGCTCGAGTACACCGCGATCGAAGACCTGCTGGCGTCGCTGGGCGAGGAGATGACCGCGGTCCAGAACGTCTGTGCCGACGTCACCGCGGTGGTGTCGGAGACCTTCTTCGCGCGGCCGACCCGACCGCCTGGATCACGGAGAGGCGAGTCCAAGTTGCTTTGCCGTGAGCGTTCAGGTGCGTGCATCGCAGGCGACGGGGAGGGACCACGCTGAGACGAGCGTGCGGTGCGTCCTGAGAGGACTGTCGAGGTGCGCGACATGAGACTGAGCATCAGCCACAAGACCGGCTTCCGCTACGCGTCGCGGGTGGGCGCCTCCTACAACGAGGCCCGGATGACGCCGGCGACCACCGCCGAACCAGACGGTGTGGAGCAGCCGGGTCAGCATCGACCCGGCCGCGTGGAGTTTCTCCTACACCGACTACTGGGGCACCACCGTGACCACCTTCGAGGTGCACGAGCGGCACGAGCGGCTGACCGTGCACGCCCAGGCGGTCGTCGAGACCCGTGGTGACGACCTGGCCTGGGACACCGAGCGGCGCGTGGCCGAGAACGACCTGGGCTGGGCGGCCCTGCTCGACCGCGGGGTCACCGATTCCATGTCGGAGTTCCTGACGTTCAGTCGCCTCACCGAGCCGCCGGAGGAGCTGGCGGCCCTGGCGCGGGATGCCGCTGGATCAGCCCGCGCGGCTGGCGGCGCTCGACATCTGCGCCCTGATCGCGGACCGGGTCGGCTACCAGCAGGGCTCCACCAACGTCACCAGCACGGCCGCCGAGGTGTGGGAGGGCGGGCAGGGCGTCTGCCAGGACTTCTCCCACCTGGTCATCGGGGCGCTGCGCTCGATCGGCATCCCGGCGCGCTACGTGTCGGGGTACCTCCATCCGGCCCGGCACGCCGAACCCAACGCCACGGTCACCGGTGAGTCCCACTCCTGGGTCGAGTGGTGGTGCGGCACGCTGGGTGGCCTACGACCCGACGCTGCTGCACCGGATGTCGGAGCAGTACGTCCGGGTCGGGCACGGCCGCGACTACGGCGACGTCGCTCCGCTCCGTGGCACCTACTCCGGCGGCAGCTCGAAGATGTTCGTCACCGTGGAGATGACCCAGCTCGGGTGAGCGCGTGTGCCCTGAGCCGACGAGCGCGTCAGGGAACCTGTCGAGGGGCCGGGCGGTGCGCTATATGTTGAGCGCATGAGCAACTACGGCCAGCAGCAACCGCCCTACGGCCAGAACCCTTACGGGCGCCCGCCCCAGCAGCCGGGGTACGGGCAGCCTGGTCAGAACCCGTACGGACAGCCCGGGCCGAACCCGTACGGGCAGCCGCCGCGCAGAACCCGTACGGACAGCAGCCGGGGCCAGAATCCGTACGGCCAGCCGCAACCCGGCTACGGGCAACCGCAGCAGCCGCAGCAGCCGCAGCAGCCGCAGCCGGGATACCCGCCGCAGCAGCCGGGGCAGGGTCAGTGGGTGGCGCAGAACACGCGGAAACCGGCCGTGGTGACGCGAGCCATTCCGGTCGTGACCATGGACTTCCTGCCCGGCCGGGAGGTGGTCGAGGTGGTCGGCGACGTCGTGGGCATCGTGGCCCGCAGTCGGGAGCTGCCGCCGGAGTTGCGCTCCGGCAGTGCTCAGGACGGCTACGCCGTGATGTTGACCGACTCGCGCCAGTCCGCGGTGACCAAGATGGTGGCGATGGCGCAGGCCGCCGGTGCCGATGCGGTGCTCGGTCTGCGCTTCGACTGCAGTGAGATCACCCAGTCCATGAGCGAGGTGGCGGCGTACGGCACGGCGGTCCGACTCGAGCCACTCGAGGAGGCCGCGGACACACTGGGCGACGAGGAGTCGGACGAGACCGACCGAATCCGACGAGGACGACACGGTCGACGAGGAGCTCGACTCAGCCGGCTCCGTGGCAGCCGCCGCAGTCGGCGAGCTCACAGGGCACCCCATCGCAGTGGCCGCCACCCAGCCAGGCAGTACCCGCAGCAGAGCTGACTCTCCCGCCCTGCCGATCAGCTACGGATCCCAGGACAGGATTCCCTATGCGATGGCATGGGACACCGGCACTGCAGTTCACGGGAGAAGCGACGCATGGCGACGGGCAAGGTTTCCCGTCGGAGTGACGGGACGGGTAGGTTTTCGCGGCACCGCTTCATCGGTAAGGATGGGTGTATGGCTGGCAAAGGCTCGAAGAAGTCCGGCAAAGGCCGACGCGAAGGCGGCGGACGAGACCAAGCGCAAGTTCCGGGAGGCGCTGGCGGCCAAGCAGGGTCGCGAGGGCGAGGCGCACCTCGACGGCAAGCAGGATCAGGTCTCGCCGCACGGCCCGGTGGAGAGCAAGCGGGTCTTCCGCCGCAAGACCGGTTGAGCGAGCTGTCTCCTCGCGGATGCTCAGGAGGCTCGCAGCCGTACGCGGATCAAACCGTCCTCGTCGACCGTGAACACGACGTGGGACAGGTCGGGCACGATGCCGTCGGCGACCAGCTGATCCGCAGCCGTCGTGGTGATCACCGCCAGCGTGGCGCAGCCGGCCTCGTCGGGCCGAGGTGAGTCCGGCGGGCGCGTCCT
The DNA here is from genome assembly GCA_963789345.1 of uncultured Actinomycetota bacterium. Classification (GTDB taxonomy): domain Bacteria; phylum Actinomycetota; class Actinomycetes; order Propionibacteriales; family Propionibacteriaceae; genus Microlunatus. The sequence continues at coordinate 203,469 of CAWBKR010000019.1, forward strand.
CCACCACGAGGCACCGGCTCGGCTCGACACCCAGTTGCGCAGCCGCCTCGAGATAGGGGTCCGGCGCCGGCTTGCCGCGCTTCACGTCGTCGGCGGTGACCAGGATCGACGGCGGCACCAGTTGCGCCGCGTCGATCCGCGCCTTGGCCAGCGGGAATCGTGCAGGACGTGGCGATGGCGTTCTTGGCCTCGCTCAGCGCGGCCAGTGCCTCCGCGGCCCCCGGGAGGACGACGATGTCGCTCGACGTCGGCCAGTTCGAGTTCGTTGATCCGCTCGATGGCGCGGAGGTGCCGGTCCTCGGGCAACAACCTCGCCACGAGCGGCAGCCGACGGGATGCCGTGGTGGTGGCGAAGTTCGGCGCGCGTGACCCCGTGTTCGTCGCCCCAGCGTGTCCCACGAGCGTCGCGACGGCCGGGGTGGAGTCGATCAGGGTGCCGTCCATGTCGAAGATCACCGCCTCGAACGACCGATCCGCCAAGGTTCCCAAACCCACCATCGTGCTGCTGCTCACTTTCTGTCCGCGATGCGCCCCGCGCTTGTGGAGCGGCCTCCCATCGTAGACGAGGTCTTGCTGAGTGAGTACTCACTCATTATATGTCGGAATGCCGCGTGCCGCCCCCCTACCGCCGGACGCCCGCCGAGCCGCGATCCTGGCGGCGACCGAGCCGTTGCTGCAGCAGTGGGGCCGGGAGGTGAGTACGCGGCAGATCGCGGAAGCCGCCGGCATCGCCGAGGGCACGATCTTCCGGGTCTTCGCCACCAAGGAGGAGCTGATCGACACGGTCGTGGCCGACGCCTTCGACATGCGCCGACACGTGCATCGAGATCGGCCGGATCGATCGGGCGCTCGACCTCGAGACCCGCCTCGAGCAGGCGGTCGGGATCCTCCAGCGCCGGATGCGTCGCGTGTTCGCCCTGTTCCACGCGCTGCGCTACCGCCCGGAGACCGGCGACGCCTCGCAGCTGCGGCACGCCGAGGACCATCGTCTCCTCAACGCCGCCTTGACGGCGCTCATCCGCCCCGACCGGGATCGGCTCTGCGTGCCGCCCAAGGAGGCGGCCGACCTGCTCCGCTGTCTGACCTTCGCCGTCACCCACCCGATGCTGTCCGCTCGACCGCCGTACGAGCCGGCGGCGCTGGTCCGCGTGCTGCTGCACGGGGTCGGTCGATCGCCGGTGACTGCGCCGGTCGGTGCCGAGATCCGAGTCAAGGAGAGCAGCACATGCTGATCCGCTTGCTGCGTCAATACCTGGCGCCGTACCGCAGCCTCATCCTCGGCACGGTGCTGTTGTCGCTGGTGGGGACGATGGCCGCCCTCTACCTGCCGAGCCTCAACGCCTCGATCATCGACGACGGGGTCGCCCAGGGTGACACCGGACTCATCTGGTCGCTCGGCGGGATCATGCTCGCCGTCAGCGCGGTACAGATCGTCTGCTCGATCGGGTCGGTCTACTTCGGGGCCAAGACCGCGATGGCCTTCGGCCGCGACCTGCGCGGAGCGATCTTCGAGCGGGTGCTGACCTTCTCCGCACGCGAGCTGAACTCGTTCGGAGCGCCGTCGCTGATCACCCGGAACACCAACGACGTCCAGCAGGTCCAGATGCTCGTCGTGATGTCGGCCACCGTCATACTGGCGGCGCCGATCACCATGGTGGGCGGCATCTTCATGGCGCTGCAGGAGGACGTCGGACTGTCCTGGCTGGTGGCGGTGGCCGTGCCGACGCTGGCCCTGTCGATCTTGGCAGTCGTCCGCGGGCTGCCGCCGCTGTTCCGGCTGATGCAGGGCCGGATCGACGTCGTCAACCGCATCCTCCGCGAACAGATCGGCGGGATTCGGGTGGTGCGGGCGTTCGTGCGTGAGCCGTACGAGACCGCGCGGTTCGCCCGGGCCAGCGGCGAACTGACCACCACCCAGACCGCGGTCGGGCGGCGCCTGGCGATCATGTTCCCGCTGGTCATGTTGATCTTGAACGTGTTCAGCGTGGCCGTGTTGTGGTTCGGCGCCATGCGGGTGGACAGCGGCCAGATGCAGATCGGATCGCTGACCGCATTTCTGACCTACCTGATACAGATCCTGATGGCCGTGATGATGGCCACGTTCTTGTTCATGCTGGCTCCGCGGGCCGTGGTCTGCGCCGAGCGGATCGGTGAAGTGCTCGACACGGCGTCGACGGTGGTCACCGCCGCCGTCACCGGTCACCGTGTTGTCCACCTCATCCGTGGTACGCCTCGAGGACGCCGGCTTCACCTACCCGGGGGCGGACTTTCCCGTGCTCTGCAACGTGTCGTTCACGGCCCAGCCGGGTGAGACCACCGCGATCATCGGGTCCACCGGTGCCGGGAAGACCACGATGATCTCGCTGATTCCGCGGCTGTTCGACGCCACGGCCGGCCGGGTCCTGGTCGACGACGTGGCCGTCCGGGACATGGAACCCGAGCTGCTGTGGAGCCGGATCGGACTCGTACCGCAGAAGCCGTTCCTGTTCACCGGCACGGTGGCGAGCAATCTCCGGTACGGAAACCCGGACGCGACCGACGACGAACTCTGGCACGCGCTCCGGGTCGCCCAGGCCGACGACTTCGTCGCCCAGATGCCGGGGCAGTTGGAGGCGCCCATCGCCCAGGGCGGCACCAACGTGTCGGGCGGCCAGCGCCAGCGGCTGTCGATTGCGCGGGCGCTGGTCAAGAAGCCGGAGATCTACATCTTCGACGACTCGTTCTCCGCCCTGGACGTGGCGACCGACGCCCGGTTGCGAGCGGCGCTGAAACGGGAGACCACGGACGCCTGCGTGATCATCGTCGGGCAACGCGTGGCGACCATCGCCGACGCCGACAAGATCTTGGTCCTCGAGGACGGCCGGGTGGTCGGCTCCGGAACGCACCTCGAGCTCTTGAGCAGCTGCCCGACGTACGCCGAGATCGTCGATTCGCAGCTGAGTGCGGAAGAGGCGGCCGCATGAGTGAGCGCACGGGGACCCGGCTGGCCGACGATTCGGGCGACGACCCGGGCGACAACTCGGGCGACAACGAGGGGGTTCTGAACAAGGCGCCGGAGCGACCGAAGTACCAACCCTCGCAGGTCTCGCGGTTTCCTGGCGCCCCGATCGCGGCCGAGAAGTCGCTCAACTTCGGGCCGTCGTTGCGGCGGTTGCTCTCCCATCTGGCGCCCGAGCGCTTGATCCTGGTCGGCTGCGTGATCCTCGCCACGGCCGGCATCGTGCTCAGCGTGATCGGGCCGATCATCCTCGGCTGGGCCACCAACGTGATCTTCACGGGCGTGATCGGGAAGCAGTTCGCGGCGGGAGCCAGCAAGGAGCAGGTCGTCGCGCAGCTGCGCGCCAGCGGCCAGGGCACCTTCGCCGATCTGGTCGAGCGGCTCGACATCGTGCCGGGTCAGGGCATCGACTTCGCTGCCCTCGGCCAGCTGCTGATGATCGCTCTCGCCCTCTACGTCGTCAGCTCGCTGTTGCTGTGGTGGCAGGGTTACATGCTGAACGGGGCGGTGCAGCGCTCGATCTTCACCATGCGCAACCAGGTCCAGGCCAAGATCAACCGGTTGCCGCTGAGCTACTTCGACCGTTCACCCCGTGGCGAACTCCTGAGCCGGGTCACCAACGACATCGACAACATCGCGCAGGCCCTGCAGCAGACCCTGAGTCAGCTGCTGACCTCACTGCTCACCGTGGTCGGCGTACTGATCATGATGTTCGTGGTCTCGCCCACCCTCGCCCTCATCGCGCTGGTCACGGTCCCGGCCACCGTGCTCGTGGCGAGTGTGATCGGCAAGCGGTCGCAGAAGCTGTTCGTGGCCCAGTGGAAGGCGACCGGCGAGCTCAACGCCCACATCGAGGAGGCCTTCACCGGCCAGTCCCTGGTCAAGGTGTTCGGGCGCCGGCGGGAGGTCGAGGCGGTGTTCGCCGACCGCAACTCGAGCCTCTTCGGCTCCAGCTTCGGCGCCCAGTTCGTCTCGGGGATCATCATGCCGGCGGTGTTTTTCCTCGGGAATCTCAACTACGTGATCATCGCCGTCGTCGGCGGCCTGCGGGTGGCCACCGGGACCATGAGCCTGGGTGACGTGCAGGCGTTCATCCAGTACAGCCGGATGTTCACCCAACCGCTGACCCAACTGGCCTCGATGGCCAACTTGCTGCAGTCCGGGGTGGCCTCGGCGGAGCGGGTGTTCGAGGTGCTCGACGTCGAGGAGGAGCAGGCCGACGAGCCAGGCCGATTGACCCCGACCCGCGGCCGGGTGGCCTTCGAGGACGTCTCCTTCTCGTACGTGCCGAGCAAGCCCCTGATCACCGACCTGTCGCTGGTGGCCCGGCCGGGCCAGACGGTGGCCATCGTGGGCCCGACCGGCGCCGGCAAGACCACGCTGGTGAATCTGATCATGCGTTTCTACGAGTTGGACGCCGGCCGGATCACCCTGGACGGGGTGGACATCGCGACGGTGCCGCGGTCGATGCTGCGGGCGCAGATCGGCATGGTCCTGCAGGACACCTGGCTGTTCCACGGCACCATCCGGGAGAACATCGCGTACGGACGGCCGGAGGCCAGCCGAGGCCGAGATCCAGGCCGCGGCGGAGGCGACGTACGTCGATCGGTTCGTGCACTCGCTGCCCGACGGCTACGAGACGGTGATCGACGAGGAGGGGAGCAACATCAGCGCCGGTGAGAAGCAGTTGATCACCATCGCCCGCGCCTTCCTCGCCGACCCCGCGATCTTGATCTTGGACGAGGCCACCAGTTCGGTGGACACCCGGACCGAGGTGCTGGTGCAGCGGGCGATGGCCGCCCTCCGCTCGGACCGGACCAGCTTCGTCATCGCGCACCGGCTCTCCACCATCCGCGACGCCGACGTGATCTTGGTGATGGAGCAGGGCAGCATCGTCGAGCAGGGCACCCACCACGAGCTGCTGGACGCTCGCGGCCACTACTGGGAGCTCTACAACTCCCAGTTCTCCGCCGCCATCGAGGAGCCCGAGGACGCCGCGGAGCCAGTAGCCGTCGGCGCGCCCGTCCGGCAACGGCAATCGGCGCACCTGACCGCACTAACTGTCGGGAAATTGCAGCTAGGGCGGCCCCACCGTCCCCGAAATCGGGAAACTGTTAACAGATGCCGGGATTTGGGGGCGATGGGGCACCCAAAGCAGCAATATGCCAACAGTTCCGCCTGAGCGGAACGCCTACAGCTGGGCGACGAGGACCTTCAGGGTGTCGTGGTTGAGGCCCATGTTGAAGGCGGCGAGGGTGTGCATCGGCATGGTGCCGATCACCTTGATCAACTCGGGATCCTGCAGCAGGGGCGGGGTGCCGTTGCTCATCAGCAGGGCCCGGCCGCGTTCGTCGGCCAGCCACTCGTGCAGGGTGGAGTCGGCGTCGAGCGGTCCGAGCCGGCGCCGGCGCCTCGAGGGTGATGACCTCGCGGAGCGGCAGATCCCGCGACGAGGAGCCGACCGCGATCTCGAAGTCGCCGCTCTCCACCAGCCAGTCGCCGTCCGCGCAGCGACCAGAAGGCGAAAGCCCGCGCGTCGAGCTCGATGGTCACCGACTGGCTCTCGCCCGGGCGCCAGGAAGACCTTGGCGAAGCCCTTGAGCTCCCGTACGGGTCGCGGGCGCGGTGGACTCGGAGTCACCGACGTAGACCTGCACGACCTCACCGCCCTCCACGTCACCCGTGTTCGTCACCTGCACGCCGACCGCGACCGAGAGATCGCCGCCGGCCACCGAACCGGTGACGTCGACACTGAGGTCGGACAGCTCGAACGTGGTGTACGACAGCCCGAACCCGAACGGGAAGCTGACCTCCTGGCTCGGTCTGGTCGTAGGCGCGGTAACCCACGAAGAGGCCCTCGCCGTAGCGAACCGTCTGGTAGTCGCCCGGAAAGTTGAAGAACGAGGGGTTGTCCTCCAGCCGCAGCGGCACCGTCTCGGCCAACTTGCCCGACGGGTTGGCTGCACCGGTGATCAGATCGGCCGCTGCCCCGCCGGCGGCCTGACCGCCGAGCCAGCACTCCAAGATCGCGGCGGCGTGCTGCTGCCAGTGCGACGTCCGCACCACCGAGCCGTTGGCCAGCACGACGATCAGCCGGTCGTGCACCTCCGCCAACGCCTCCAGCAGCGCCAGCTGGTTCGCCGGGAGATCCATGTGCGTCCGGTCGAAGCCCTCCGACTCGTCGGCGGCCGGCAGACCGAGGAAGACCAGCACGTGGTCGGCCGCACGAGCGGCCTCGACCGCCGCGGCCGACAGCTCGGCGTCGGAATCGGTGGTGCCGATGCCGAACCCGGGACTGAACGTGACCTCGACCTCGTCCCCGAACGCCGAGCGCAGCTCTCGAGCGCGACGTCGACCCGGGTGGGGTTGACCTGGGAGCTGCCGGCGCCCTGGAACCGCGGAGTCTGCGCGAACTCCCCGATCACCGCGACGGTGCTGCCCGGCTCGGGTTTCAGCGGCAGCACGGCGCCCTCGTTCTTCAGCAGCACCGCCGACTCCTGGGCGGCTCGGCGGGCAACGGCATGGTGCTCGTCGAAGTCGACGGTCGCGGGATCGTCGAGCGCCGGCTGGGCGCGCTCGATCAGCCTCAGCATCCGTCGTACGGCCTCGTCGAGCACGGCCTCGTCGAGCTCGCCGGAGCGTGACCGCGTCGACGATCGCCCGGTCGCTCACCCCGAGATTCGGCGGCATCTCCAGGTCCAGGCCCCCGGCCAGCGCCGCGACGCGGTTGTGCACCGCTCCCCAGTCCGACACCACGACGCCGTCGAAGCCCCACTCGTCGCGCAGGACCTCGGTCAGCAACCAGTGATGCTCGGAGGCGTACGTGCCGTTGACCTTGTTGTAGGCACACATCACCGTCCAGGGCTGAGCCTGCTTGACCACTGCCTCGAAGGCCGGCAGGTAGATCTCCCGCAGCGTGCGCTCGTCGACCTCGGCGCTGACCCGGAGCCGGTCGTCCTCCTGGTTGTTGGCGGCGTAGTGCTTGACCGACGTGCCGACCCCTTGGCTCTGGATCGCCGTGCACCATCGCGACGGCCAGCGCCCCGGACAGGTACGGGTCCTCCGACACGTACTCGAAGTTCCGCCCGCACAACGGCGAGCGCTTGATGTTGATGCCCGGACCGAGGACGACCGAGACGCCCAGTGCCGACGCCTCCCGGCCGAGCGCCTCGCCGACCGACGCGAACAGCTCGCGGTTCCACGACGAGCCCAGCGCCGAGGCCGTCGGGTAGCAGGTGGCCGGCTCGCTGGTCGCCAGTCCGACGTGATCGGACTCCTTGAGCTGGGCCCGCAGTCCGTGCGGGCCGTCGGAGACCATGATCTGTGCCGATGCCGAGCCGTTCCACCGCCGCCGTGTGCCAGAAGTCCGGACCCGAGGCACAACGAAGCCTTCTCCTCCAGGGTCAAGCGGCTGACGAGATCTGCGAGATCCTCGTACGTCGACGGGCATGCGAGCTCCTTCGTCGGGTCGGTGTCTGCCCTGTCTAGCACCCCGGGGGCATGCTCACCGAGACGGGTCGACCACGGACGAGAAGAGCCGGAACGTCAGGTTCATCCGCGGTCCGACCGGCTTGGCGGTCTTCGGGACGGCGTGCCGGTAGTCGCTCTGCGACTCCGCCGACATGACCAGCAGGTCGCCCTCCCCGAGCTCCCACGTCCACCGCTCACCCGACGTCCCGGTGCCGGAGGGCGAAGCGTCGCCGCGCCCCGAGGCTGATCGAGGCGATCACCGGCCGCGGGCCGAGCTCGGGCTCGTCGTCGGAGTGGTAGCCCATCGAGTCGCTGACCGTCGCGGTAGCAGGTTGGCCAGACAGGAGTTGAAGTCCACGCCGAGCTCCTGGCGAAGTCGTTCGCGGAGGTCGGCCAGTGCCGGCGGCCACGGCTGCGGCTCGTTGACCAACCCGGAGTAGCGGTAGGCGCTGTCGCCCATCCATGCGGTCAGCCGCGGCGTCGGCACCGTACGGCCGTGGATGCGGATCGTGTGCTGCTCCCAGGCGATCTCGGCCTCGCAGGTCGGCGAAGACCGCTGGTCGCGTCCGTCACCCAGCCGGGTCGGTAGGTCACGCACGCCGGAGCCTCCACGCCGCTAGCTTGCCTGCTCGCCGCTCGCGCGCAATTCCGGCGTTCGCGCGCGAATAGTCGCGCGCGGACGCTTGAATCGCGCGCGGGAATGGGCGGGCAGGGTTACGGAACGCTGACAGAGCTCGCGTCCGGCCTGAATTCGGGCTGTCGGTTTCGTCCCGTCGGGCAGGATGGAGCCGTGCAGCGCGGCCAGCCGTACGGACTTGCCCGGCTGGCCGGCGTCATCGGCGGCCTGACGGGTTTCGCGATCGCCGATCTCGCCTCCTGGTTCCTGGCCCCGGCGGCGGCTCCGCTGACCGCGGTCGGCTCCGCCATCATCGATCTGCTGCCCGCACCCTTGATCAACTGGGGCAAGGAGACCCTCGGCACCGCGGACAAGCCGGTGCTGCTGGTCATCATCGGCGTGTCGGTCCTCATCATCTGCGCGGTCGCCGGACAGCTGGAACTGCGGCGACGATGGACCGGGCTGTACGTCTTCGGTGCCGTCGCTCTGGTGGGCATGGCGGCGGTGATCAGCCGGCTGCCCGGACAGTGGCAGGCCCTGCTGCCGACCCTGATCGGGCTGTCCGCCGGCTATCTGGTCGTGTACCTGCTGATCACGAGACTGGCCCGGTCCGTCGAGGCGGCGGCCGAACTGGACCGAGCCCGAGCCCGGCGCCCGGGCCGTCGTCGGTCCGGAGCCCGCGTCGGCGCCGGACCTGTCCGGCCCGGTGGTCGTGCAGCGGCGCAGCTTCCTGCGGGCCACCGTGTTGATCGGGGCCGGCGCCGCGGTGGCGGCGGTCGTCGGTCGGGTGCTGGTCGACGGCGCCGCGAAGATCGCGGAGGCGCGATCGCGCATCCGGCTTACCCGCTCGCGGCGACGCCGGCCAAGCCGATACCGACGGGCGCCGACCTCTCCGTCCCGGGCCTGAGCCCGTACGTGACTCCGAACGCGACGTTCTACCGCATCGACACGGCGCTGCAGGTGCCCGTGATCGATCCGGACGAGTGGACCCTGCAGGGTCTACGGGCTGGTCGAGCGGGAGGTCACGATCACCTTCGCCGACCTGCTGGCCCGGCCGTTGACCGAGCACATGACCACGCTCACGTGCGTGTCCAACGAGGTCGGCGGCAATCTGGTCGGCAACGCGACCTGGCTCGGCCTGCCGATCCGCGACCTGCTGGCCGAGGCACGGCCGCGGCCCGAAGCCGACATGGTGCTGTCCAGGAGCCACGACGGCTGGACGGCGGGAACGCCGCTCGGCGTGCTGCAGGAGAACGGACCGCCAGTGCTTGCTGGCCGTGGCGATGAACGGTCAGCCGCTCCCCGTCGAACACGGCTTCCCGGTGCGCATGGTGGTGCCGGGACTGTACGGCTACGTGTCCGCCACCAAGTGGGTGACCGAGCTCAAGGTCACGACGTTCGCCGACGACCAGGGGTACTGGACGCCGCTGGGCTGGTCGGCCCGGGGGCCGATCAAGCTGGCTTCGCGGATCGACGTGCCGCTGGAGGCGACGGTCGACCGCGGGCAGGTGGTCGTCGCCGGCGTGGCGTGGGCCCAGCACACCGGGATCGCGAAGGTCGAGGTCCGCGTCGACACCGGCGAGTGGCGGACCGGCCGACCTCGCCGCCACGACCGGGCCGGACACCTGGCGGCAGTGGCGGTACGTCTGGAACGCCGAGCCCGGTGAGCATCAGCTCAGCGTGCGGGCGACCGACGCCGACGGGCGGGTGCAGACCGAGGCCACCGCCCCGCCCGCTCCCGACGGCGCCACCGGCTGGCACCAGATCTATCTCCGGGTCCGCGAGGCCTGACCATCGCGGTCTACAGCTCGACGGATCCGGCGATGCAGGTCATCGTGCCGCCGCCGACCCAGATCTCGTCGTCGGCTGGCGGTGATGTGCACGCGCCCCGACCGTTCGAGGACGGTGCCCTGGCGGGCGACGTACGGTGCGGTGAGGCGGCCGGAGCCGAGCAGCCACTGGGCCAGGGCGGCGTTCAGGCTCCCGGTCACCGGATCCTCGGCCGTGGATCCCCCGACCGGGAAGAAGGCGCGGACTTCGATGCTCTCCGGCGAACCCGGCGGGATAGAGACCGGTGATCCCGATCTCGGCGTCGACGACGCCCGGCCGGACCGCGAGGACGGCCTCGGCACTCTCCAGCAGCACGCCGATCCACGGCGGCCCGTTGACCAGCCAGGAGGCGTCGACGATCGCGGTCCGGTCGAGGTTCAGCATCCCGGCGACCCGGTCGGAGCAGGTCCTCGTCCACCGGTCCGGAGCGTCGCAGCGGTGGCGCGGCGAAGGCGAGGCCGGCCTCGGCCCGGCGCAGGCGTACGAGACCGGCGCCGCACTCCTGGACGATCTCGTCCGTCGCGGCTGGGCGCGCCTCCGGACTCGAGCCAGGCGTGGCAGCTGCCCAGGGTCGGGTGACCGGCGAACGGCAGCTCCTGGGTGGGCGTGAAGATCCGTACCCGGTAGTCGGCGGTCGGCGTCCTCGGGCGCAGCAGGAACGTCGTCTCCGACAGGTTCGTCCACCGGCGCGAAACGCTGCATGGACTCCGTGTCGAGATCTTCGGCGTCGTGCACGACGGCCAGCGGGTTGCCGCCGTACGGATCGGCGGAGAAGACGTCGACCTGACTGAAGCGGCGGTTGCGCATGGCTCGATCCTGTCAGCGGCACCGCGGACGGCTTCCGATTTCTCGCGGCGGCGCTGGCCGGAGGTATCCACCACGGACGTCGGCTGCGTGGGCTAAGTTCGGCGGGTGCGCATTGCCATCCGGAAGGAAGTTGTTCCGGGCGAATCGCGGGTGGCGATGGTGCCGGAGCTGGTCAGCCGGCTGGTGCGCGCCGGCTACGAGGTGGCGGTCCAACCCGGGTGCGGATTGGCGGCCTTGTTCCCCGACGACGCGTACGCCGCCGCCGGGCGCGCGGGTCGATCCGGGCGCTCTGGCCGGCGCGGGACTGGTGCTGAGCGTGCAGCCCGTGCCGACGGCCGAATTGGACGCGGCGCAGCCCGACGTCGCCACCTGCTCCTTCTTCCCGACCGCGAGCCGGATGGGCGAGGTGGCGGCCCGGCGCGACCGGGGAGCGTTGACGTTCGCCATGGAACTGGTGCCGCGGATCTCCCGCGCGCAGCCGATGGACGCGTTGAGTTCGCAGGCGATGGTGGCGGGCTACCGGGGGGCGGTCGTGGCCGCCGGCCGGCTGCGGCAGTTCTTCCCGCTGAGCATGACCGCCGCCGGGACCGTACGGCCGGCCGAGGTGCTGGTGCTCGGGGCCGGGGTCGCCGGGTTGCAGGCCATCGCCACCGCGAAACGGCTGGGGGCGGTGGTGAAGGGCTACGACGTCCGCGCCGCCGCGGCGGAGGAGATCGCCTCGCTCGGCGCGGTTCCCGTCGATCTGGCCCTGCCGACGCTGGAGGGTGCCGGCGGCTACGCCCGGGAGATGACCGAGGAGCGGGCGCAGCAGCAGCGCGACCTGCTCGCGCCGCACGTGGCCGCGGCGGACGCGCTGATCACCACGGCCGCCGTACCCGGTCGGCGCGCTCCGATCCTGGTCACCGCCGACATGGTCGCCGCGATGAAGCCCGGATCGGTGGTGGTCGATCTGGCGGCGGACTCCGGCGGGAACGTCGAGGGCGTCGTGGCCGGCAAGGCCCTGATGGTCGGCGCGGTGCAGGTGTGGGGCGGCAGCAACGTCGCCAGTCAGATGCCGAATCCGGCGAGCCGGCTGTACGCCCAGAATCTCTGGCACGTGGTCAATCTGATGACCGAGACGGGCAGCTTCGCGCCCGACTTCGACGACGAGATCGTCGCGGCGATGTGCGTCACCCGGGGCGGGCGAGGTCGCCCACGAACCCACGCGGGAGCTCCTCCCCGCCGGTACACCAGGAGGGGTCGATGAGTGAGGCCGTCACCTGGCTGACGATCTTCGTGCTGGCCGCGTTCGTCGGCGTCGAGGTGATCTCGAAGGTCTCCTCCACCCTGCACACCCCGCTGATGTCGGGCGCCAACGCCATCCACGGGGTGATCCTGGTCGGGGCCATCGCCGTGGCCGGGACGGCCGAGTCCACCGCCGGTGCTGGTGCTCGAGTCTGGTCGCCGTCGTGCTGGCCGCGATCAACATGGCCGGCGGGTTCGTGGTCACCGACCGGATGCTGCAGATGTTCACGCCGACCTGCGCGCAAGCTCCGACTGACCGCCGGACTCGCCGCGGATCAGGCCCTTCGAAGGTTCGAGTCGTGACACCGGTCTGGGCCCAGCTGGGCTATCTGGTGGCGGCGGTGTGCTTCATCGTCGCTCTGAAGGGACTGTCCTCGCCGCGGACGGCCCGCCGGGGCAACCTGATCGGGGCGATCGGGGCGGTGCTGGCCTGCGTGATCGTCTTCCTGTCCAGCGATCTCGACCATCTCGGCTGGATCTTGATCGCGGTCGCGGTCGGCACGGTGATCGGTGCGCTCGGCGCGTACCGGGTGCGGATGACGCAGATGCCGCAGCTCGTCGCGCTCTTCAACGGGGTCGGCGGCGCGGCGGCGGCGATCGTGGCGCTGGTGGAGCTGGAGGCGGTGTCCCGCGTCGGGTCGGCGCCGGCCTTCGACCTGATCGCCATCGCGTTCACCATCGTGGTCGGGTCGGTGAGCTTCACCGGGTCGGTGGTGACGTTCCTCAAGCTGCAGGAGCTGATGACCGGGCGGCCGATCACCTTCGCCGGCTATCCCATCCTGTACGGGTTCGCACTCGTCTCCGCGATCGGGCTCGGCATCGGGCTGGTCCTGGTGCCGACCCTGGTGCTGGGTCTGGCGCTGGCCCTGATCGGCGCGGGTGTCGGGGTGCTGCTGGTGCTGCCCGTCGGCGGCGCCGACGTGCCGATCGTCATCTCGCTGCTGAACGCCTTCACCGGCCTGTCGGTGGCGGCCAGTGGCTACGTCCTGGGCAACACGCTGCTGTTGGTGGCGGGCACGCTGGTCGGGGCCGCCGGCACGCTGCTCACCCAGCTGATGGCCACCGCCATGGGTCGTCCGCTGGCGTCGACGCTGTTCGGGGCGCTGAAGCGGCGGCTCCACCCTGGGCGGCGGCGAGGTCAGCGACCGGCCGGTGAAGTCGGTCAGCCCGGCGGACGTGGCGATCCTGCTGGCGTACGCCCAGCGCGTGATCATCGTGCCCGGCTACGGGCTGGCCGTGGCCCAGGCCCAGCACACGCTGCGCCAGCTGGTCGACGTGCTGACCGAGCGGGGGATCGAGGTCGACTACGCGATCCATCCCATCGCCGGCCGGATGCCGGGGCACATGAACGTGCTGCTGGCCGAGGCGCAGGTCCCGTACGAGCAGCTGCGGGAGGCCGACGACATCGACCCGGAGTTCCGGCAGACCGACGTCGCGCTCGTGGTCGGGGCCAACGACGTGGTCAACCCGGCCGCCGAGACCACGCCCGGGCGCGCCGATCTACGGGATGCCGATCCTGCACGCCAACGCCGCCCGCCAGGTGGTGTTCCTCAAGCGCTCGATGCGCCCCGGGTTCGCCGGCATCGAGAACGAGCTGCTGTACGAGCCCGGCACCACGCTGCTCTTCGGTGACGCCAAGGACTCCCTCGGACAGCTGCTGGCCGAGGTCAAGGACCTCAAGCTCTCCTGACCCCTCTCCGCCGACCCGTCACATCTTCGGGCGTTTGGACGGCGTGTCGCCGCAGAAGTGACGACTCGGCGAATGGGATCTGGTCGGCGGCCGTTGATCGCCGATCTGGCCTGCGGACCCGGGACCGTACCGCCCGACCTCCGAGCCCGAGCGGGCTGGGTGAGCTGACCCCGGCCCACAATGTCGTTTGCCGCCATGTGGTGGCTCACGCAGCAGAAACGGCGGTCTACCGCTGCGCTGTCCGTCACATGGCGGAAAACGGCAGGCGTCCCGTGGGCTTGGCAGGTCAGCGGAGGAATCGGTAGGGGTTGGTTCTGGTGCCGGCCATGACGTACCAGGAGGTCGCGCCGACGTGGAGGTGCTGGTAGTAGCCGAAGCCGAAGCCGGTGTTCAGCGGTGACGAGGCGGCGACGATCCCACCGTGGATGACCTTCTGCGTTGTACGTCTGGCCGGCGCCGAGGTTTCCCTGTGCCCATTGGATCGCGGCCATAAGCTCGGTCGGCGTCGGCACGGTCGCTGCGACGGTTGCGGTCGCGCGAGCGCCAGGGCCAATTGAGCCGTTCCCTCGAACCACACCGCTCCGGTGTCCGGGTTGCCGTGGTAGGCGTCGATCGGCGTCTCGGTGTCCGCCTTCAGCGAGCCGCTGCCGAAGGTTACCCCGGTCACCTTCTGGTTTCCGGTGAGGACAGAGTTGGTCCGTTGCGGGGTGTCGGTGACGGCCAGATTCGTGCTCGCCCAGTCCAGCGCCTCGGCGTATTGAGCTCGCCGCACGGCCAGCCAGAACCAGGTCTGGACGTCCAGGGGTCGCTGGGTCGGCGACTTGTTGACCGTCGCGCCGTCGTTGGATCCGGTCCAGAAGTAGCCGTCGTCCGCGTTCCACATCTGGGCCACGAAATCCCAGGCGTGCTGGGCTCGCCGGCGCCAGATCGCGCTGGTCGGTGAGATCGGCGATCATCAGGAAGAAGGCGTAGACGTCGATGTTGTGCTCGGCGGACTTGAAGCCCGCCAGGCCGGCGGTCTCGCCGAAGTCGTAGCCACCCAGTCCGGTGTCGGTGAAGGTCTCCCTCTGGATCCATTCGGCGATCCGGAGGGCCGCAGTGAGGTAGCTGCTCTGACCCGGTGCGACGGGCCAGCTGCGCCAGCGCGATACCTGACCAGGACATGTCGCCGACGGCCGTACCGACGAGGTTGTACTCGATAACCGAAGTGGGCGACAACTCGGGTGCCGTTGCGTACCGGCGAAGTCGTCGGCGTGATAGGCCTGCCGCAGTCGCCCGTCGGAGAACTCCTGGTCGTTGTTCTGCGCCCAAATCAGTGCGTCGCCGATGGCCCTGGCGCGCGGGCACATCGCCGACGGCCAGCAAGGCGTTGATGGCCAGAGCGTTGTCGTAGATGAAGCCGATGTCGGTCAGCCCGGAGCCGTCGTAGTAGCTCTGTGCCAGCCGCAGGCCGGTGGTGCGATAGGCGTCGACCACACCCTGCAGGAAGCGGACGGCCGCGCGCAGCGATGATCCCAGCGCAGGTCTCACCGCTGGCTGAGCCGCGGCGCTTCGTGCCCCCAGACCGGCCAGACCCATGCCCAATGCCGCGCCGCCCCCTAGCAACGCGCGCCGGCTCAGCGGGTCGGTCTCAAGTTCTTCGGACATGGTCGACCTCCGAGATTGATCTTCATGTGGGAGCGCTCTCACGCTAGGTCGGCTGGTGGAGGGTGTCAACAGTGAGGTTCTCTCAGTTTGCGAACAAGTCTTTGCAAAGACTTCTTTGCGGTCTACGGTGAGGGCCATGAGCTTCGAGCAGGAGTCGGTCCGTCTGACGGCGGACAACCTCAAGGGCATGGCGCATCCGCTCCGGGTGCAGATCCTCGGCCTGCTGCGCACCCACGGACCGGCCACCGCCTCGGGTCTCGCCGCGCGGCTCGGGCTGAGCAGCGGTGCCTTGTCCTACCATCTGCGTCAGCTGGAGCGCTTCGGATTCATCGCCGAGGATGCGGAAGCCGGCGATCGCCGGGACCGTTGGTGGCGGGCCGTCCACCGGTCCACGGAGTTCGACGCCACGGACCTCGATCCGGCCTCGGCCGAGGTCGGCGAGGCGTACGAGAGCGCGGTCATCTCGGCCATCACCCGCTCGCTCACGGCAGCCCAGTCCGAGCGCCGCAGCTCTCCGGTCGAGTGGCAGCGCGCGTACGACATGTCGGATGTGCTCCTCGAGGTGACCGCCGAGGAGGCACACCAGTTGGCGCAGGAACTGCTGACCGTCATGCGCCGCTATCGGCAGCACACGCCGGGAGTCGACGGGCCACCCCGGACGCGCCTGGTCAGTGCCCGCTACCAGGTCTTCCCGGTGGCCGGCTCGGTGGAATCGGAGAATGACCGGTGACCCTTCGACGGCCTCAGGGCACGAAGGGACAGGCTCGGGGGGCGCAAGGACAGACCAAGGGCGCGAAGCGAGCGATCGTCGGCCTCTTGGTGGGCACCGCGGTGGCCAACGTGGGTCTGCGGGTGGCGGCGCTGGCGCTGCCCTGGTTCGTGTTGACGAGCACCGGGTCCGCCGCCCAGACGGGACTGGTGGTCGCGTGCGAGTTCGGTCCGTACATCGTGGCCAAGGCCTTCAGCGGACCGTTGGTCGATCGTTGGGGTCAGCGGCGGGTCAGCATCTTGGCCGACCTCGGCAGTGCGGTGGCCTTCGGCGCCATCCCGGCGCTGTTCGCGCTGGGGTTGCTGCCGTTGCCCGTGCTGTTGATCATGGTCGCCATCGGTGGCCTCCTGCGCGGACCCGGTGACAACGCGAAGGACACCAGCGTCCCTTTGGTGGCCCGGCGGGCCCAGGTCTCGTTGGAGCGGGTGACCGGATTGTACGGAGCGATCGAGCGCGCGACCGGGCTGGTGGGCCCCGGCCTGGCGGCGGTGATGATCGCTGCGTTCGGCGGAGCCGGCACCATCGTGATCACCGCGGCCTGCTTCGCCGGGTGTGCGCTGATCTGGCTGTTGATCATGCCACGTGAAGTGGGAGCCTCCCCGGTGGACGGCGTCGGGGAAGGTAGCTACCGCAGCCAGCTCCGCGAAGGGTTCCGGTTCCTGATCAAGGACCGCCTGTTGCTGACGTTGGTGCTCATGATCGCGGTGACCAACCTGCTCGACATGGCGAAATCATCGGTGCTGCTGCCGGTGTGGGCAGTTGATCATGGCTACGGGGTTGCCACCGTCGGTCTCCTGCTGACCTGCTTCGCCGTCACCGCCATGATCAGTTCCCTGGTCGCCTCGGCGATCGGGAGTCGCCTCCCGCGCCGGCTGACGTACTTCGTCGCCTTCGCTGTCGCCGGGCCGCCACCCTTCCTCGCGCTGGCCCTCGATCTACCGGTGTGGACGATCGCCGTCGTCTTCGGTGTCGCCGGGCTCGCCGCCGGCTTCCTCAATCCGATGCTGGGAGCGATCTTCTTCGAACGGATCCCCCAGCCCCTCCTGGGCCGGGTCGGCGGACTGGCCGACAGCGTCTGCTGGGCCGGTGTCCCGTTCGGCGGCTTGGTGGCCGCCGTCTTGATCGCCCTGACCGGGCTCACTCCGGCGCTGGTGATCGCCGGCTGTCTGTACGCCACCGCCACCCTGCTTCCGGCGCTGGCCAGCCGGGCCTCCTTCGACCCACCGCCGGGATCGGACGACCGGCCGGGCGACGTCGAACTCAGAGACCGTACGCCGTCGGATACAGCGGCTGGTCGAGCATGACTCTCATTCTCGGGGCTCGGCCGCCAGCCAGGCGCGAAACGTGGGACCGATCCGTACGACGTCAAGGCCAGGCAGATTGCCGCCCGCGGCGAAGTCACGCAGGGCACCGCCCCAGGCCGGCAGGGTGATCTTCCGTGGCGTCGCCCGCCCGTCGTGCCGGGCCACCTCGTCGACGGCCTCGCGGAGACCGAGCCGCTCCGGCCCGGCCAGCATCCGGCGCGCGGACGAAGCCGGTCGGCGGCGGACCCAGCGCCGTCTCCGCGAGGCGCTCGGCCACGGCGGCAACGTCCACGGGTTCGGAGCGGAATCCGCTCGGCACGAACGCCGTCGAGCCGACGGTGAAGGTTCGGCTCAACGTCACGAGGAGGGAGTGGAACTGGGTGGCGCGTACGACGGTAACGGGGAGCCCGCTGCGCTGCAGCGCGATCTCGGTTGCGTACTTGGCCCGGTAGTACGGATAACGGACGTGGTCGACGCCGACGATGGAGACGTAGACCAGGTGGGGCCGACGGCCCAGATCATCCAGGATGTCGATCATCCGCCGGGTGCCGTCGAGATCGACCTCACGCGCCTTCACCGGATGGGACGCGCAGTGCACGACCACGTCGGCGTCGGCGAGCACGGTGCGCAGGCGCGCGCCCGTACTCAGGTCGACCCCTGTACGGCGGCTGGCCGGGAGGGCAGGTTGCCCGCGTTCGGCTAACGATGCGATCACCACGCGGCCCAACTGGCCGGCGCCGCCGGTGACCACGATGGACATGGCGTCACCCTAGTGTCTGGCTTCCCGAGGGTGGCTTCGTAGTCGGACGGCCTGCCCGAATCGCTCGTGACTCGCCCGAGTCGTCAATTCTGCTGCGACACGCCGTCGAAAAGGCCGAAGATGTGACGGGTCGCGGGAAGGGGCTTGGGACATGAGCGGCTTCGCCACCTACCTGGATTCGCTGATCGGATCCTGGCGGGCCCTGGCCGCGGCGCACGCGGACGCCCGCGTGGTCGTCGGCGACGGCTACGTCGCGGCCCGCTTCGCCGCCGAGCCGATCCTGGAGAACGCGTTGTTGTTCGATCCCGCCCGGTTGTCCGAGGTGCAGGCGGTCTACTGCGGAGTCGAGCGGTACGCGATCTGGACGTCGGACGCCGAGACCGCGAACGCCGCGGCCGAGGCCGGCTTCGTACGGGACGAGGTCACGGTGGCGATGGTCTGCCCGTCGCCCCTCGGTGCGTGGCCGGAGCCGGATCCGCCGACCGCGGTGGAGCGCACCGACGTCGACACGATCGCCGACCTCAATCAGGTGTCGGTCGGGATACTGCGTGGTGTCCCCGGCGCGCGGGCGTACGCGACGGCGGACGCGGCCTCGGGTGCCCTGCTGATCGAGGTGGGCACCGACGTGAACGTGTCGTTCGTGGCCACGAAGCCCGAGCGCAGCGCCGCCGCGGTCTCGCCACCGCCGTCCTGCGCCACGCGCTCGACCGAGGCCCATCGCGACGGCTTCGCGACGGCCAGCCTGCAGGCGACGACGACGGCGATGCAGCTCTATCGCGACCTCGGGTTCCTCCAGGTGGGTCTCTGGCAGGAGTGGGTGCCGGCCGACCGCGGGCCCTCGAGTGTCGGAACCCGGTGACAGGATGAGTCGATGCGGATCGCCACCTGGAACGTGAACTCGATCGGCGCCCGGCTGCCGCGGCTGCTGGATTGGCTCGGCACGGCCGGACCCGACGTGGTGGCCGTCCAGGAGACGAAGGCGAGCGAGAGCGGCTTCCCGTACGACGCCGTTGCGGTCGGTGGGTTACGAGGCGCTGCACGTCGGTGACGGTCGGTGGAACGGGGTGGCGGTCATCTCCCGGATCGGGATCGAGCCGGTCGCCACGAGCCTGCCGAACCACGCGGAATCGCGGTACGTGAGCGCGCAATGTGGTGATGGGCGGGGCGGCGACCTGCGGGTGACGAGCGTTTACGTGCCCAACGGCCGGGAGCTGGGCCACGAGCAGTACGACTACAAGCTGAAGTGGTTCGCCTCCCTCGCCGACGTGGTGGCGGACAGCATGGCGGGCGGACCGCAGGTGATCATGGGCGACTTCAACGTGGCGTTGCACGACGCCGACGTGTGGGACATCGCCGCCTTCGCAGGATCGACCCACGTGACGGCGGCGGAGCGGGCCGGTGTGCAGACCCTGATCGATCTCGGTCTGACCGACGTGGTGGCCCGACCCGGCAAGGGCGACCGTCCCTTCACGTACTGGGACTACCGGGCCGGCATGTTCCACAAGGATCTGGGCATGCGGATCGACTACATCCTGGCCAGTGCGGGCGTGACGGTGCTCGATGCATACGTCGACCGGGAGGCCCGCAAGGGCAAGCTGCCCTCGGACCATGCGCCGGTCGTGCCGACATCGAGATCGCGGGCGACGCCACGAGTTGATGCGGTTGCCCGACCAGGCAGAATCGCGGATGTGATCGAGTACCGCACACCCGCCGAGATCGACCAGATGCGCCCCGCCGGCCGGTTCGTGGCCGAGGTGTTGGCGGCGCTGGTCGATCGGGCCGCGGTCGGGGTCAACCTGCTGGAGCTCGACGAGTTGGCCCACCAGATGATCCGGGACCGCGGCGCCAAGTCCTGCTACATCGACTACCACCCGTCGTTCGGGGCCAGCCCGTTCGGCAAGGTGCTGTGCACGTCGGTGAACGACGCGGTGCTGCACGGCCTGCCGCACGACTACGTGCTGGTCGACGGCGATCTGGTGAGCTTCGACTTCGCCTGCTCGGTCGACGGCTGGGTGTCCGACGCGGCCGTCTCGGTCGTCGTCGGGACACCGGCGGAGGAGGACCTGCGGCTGATCGAGACCACGCAGCTGGCCCTGGCCGCCGGCATCGAGGCCGCCCAGCCGGGCAACAAGATCGGCGACATCTCCTTCGCCATCGCCCGGGTCGCGGGCCACGCCGGCTACAAGATCAACACCGACTTCGGCGGCCACGGCGTGGGCCGCACCATGCACGGCGACCCGCACATCCCCAACAACGGCCGCCGCGGCCGCGGCCTGCCCCTACGCCCGGGTCTGGTGATCGCCATCGAGCCCTGGTTCCTGCAGAGCACCGACAAGATCTACACCGACGCCGACGGCTGGACCCTCCGCAGCCGCGACGGATCCCGCGGCGCCCACTCCGAACACACGGTGGCCATCACCGAAGACGGCCCGCTGGTCCTCACCGCCCGTAACTGAGGGCGACGTAACTGTCGGCAGACCGCGCACGGGAGCCGTGCCCTTCGCGCCTCATTTGCGGAACCTAGTTGACGAGTTGCTCGGTTTGCGAGGCGGATGAGGCCCTCTGGATGCGGATTTGCCGACAGTTACCGTACGCGTAGACGACGACCCGATCGCCGAGGTTCACCTGTCGCCAGAGCCAGCGGATGCCGTCGTAGTTGCGTACGTTGACGCAGCCGTGCGAGGCACCGTTGTAGCCGCGGGCGGCGAAGTCCGGCGAGTAGTGCACGGCCTGTCCGCCGCTGAACGTCATCGCCCACGGCATCGGCGTCTTGTAGATGGTGGAGACGCCGTTCCGCGTCTTGCGGAACACCCGGAAGGAGCCGTTGCGGGTCGGCGTCTCGTCTGACCCGAACCGTACGTCCATCCGGATCTGCGCCTTGCCGTCGACCACCCAGGTCACGGAGTTGCTCCGCTTGCTGATGCACATCACCCGGCCGGTCAGGCACCGCGAGTCCAGCCCACGGGTCGTGGCGCCGTGCCGACATCTTCGGCACGCGGTTGTGCTTGGCGTCGTCGGTCGGGGTCTCGGTCATCGCGGTCAGCCGGTTCCAGGTCCGCTGATCGACCTCGCCGGTCTCGGGAATCGCGCGTTTGCCCTGGAATCCCTTGACGCTCGTCGTGGTGGCGGACCCGTACACGCCGGTGATGTCACCGGAGAACCAGTCGATCTGCTTCAGCCGCGCCTGCAGATCGCGGACCTTGTCGCCGTCGGCACCCGCCTTGAGGATGGCCGGGCCGGGCTCGAGCCGGTTGTACAGCTCGTCGTTGGTGGGCTCCCGGGTCATGCCGGTGAGCCGCGTCCAGGTCTTCTGGTCGACTGCGCCGGTCTGCTGGAGGTTGCGCTTGCCCTGGAAGCCGGTCACCCCTTCGGTCGTCGCCTCGCCGTAGGCGCCGGTGATCAAACCGTCGAACCAGTCGAGTTGCCGCAACCGGTGCTGCAGCTCCCGCACCTGCTCTCCGCTCGATCCGCTCGCCATCAACGCCCGCGGCTTGGCCGGCGTACGTGGTGTCGCACTCGGCGACCGCTTCGGGCTCGGCTTCGGTGAAGCGGCGGGCGGCTGGGTCGGGCCCGGTTGACGGGCGCTCGGGCCGGCCGTCGGCGGGCGGGAAGGGCTGGGGGCGGGAGCGGTGGACGGCACCACGGACGGATTCGGCCCGGGAGCCGCCTGTCGCGGAACCGGCGTTCCGCAGCCGGCGGCGGTCAGCACCGCGCCGAGCGCGAGTCCCACCAGCGCGACCACCGGTCGTGATCGGACGGCCATCGGGCTCCCTCTGCTCGTGCTGGATCTCATCCTAAGTCTGAGCGTGGCGACCCCGACTCGCCGTCACATGCGTCTCAGGAGTAACACGGTAGACGGCGAATCGCCGGAAGTCATCCGTACGGTGACGAGATCGCGCGGCTGTTATCGAGCCGGAACCTCGCAGCCCGAGAGACGGCATGGGCGTTGCCCGATGTCAACGGCGCGGAGCAGGCGGTGCAGCGGCTCGCGGGCCTGCAGTCCCAACAGTTGATCAAGGTGCAGGACGCGGGCCGTGGGTGCGGCAATCGGCGCCCTGAGCGGCTCGACGGCCGACGTCGGTATCGACGACGGACATCTGATCGCCAGCAACCTCTCAGGGAGCAGGAGGTCAAGCTGCGCGAGGTCTTCGCCGACGACTGATCAACAGAGGCTGGCTAGCGGGTCAGGCCGAAGGTGGTGAAGAACCACAACGCCGAGGTCAGCCAGACGATCACCAGCGTCGCGGAGACCAGGGCTCCGAGCACGGGGATGGCCCACCCCGGTGCGCTCCGGCGCGGCAGGGTAAGCATCTTGGCCGTAAAGGCGCCGTAGAAGAGGCACCCGACGAGTGAGTGCGTGAGCGTCCGGGGCGAGTCGAAGCCGAAGCCCAGGGCGTACAGGCAGTGGGCGACCACCGGTAGCGTGATCAGTACGGCCAGTCGGCCGGACCAGCGGTGGACGACGGGCGGCCACGACACGTTCCCGAAGCGGCCGAAGATCCCCGCGGCGCTGACCATCTGCACGATCGCCAAGATCAACGCGATGCTGGTCAACCAGGCCTTGGCGGCGAGCGGATTCGAGAAGCCGGGTACGGCGAGCGCCACGCCGGCGGCCGGGTGCAACCGGGCGTATGCGCCCATTCCGAGGGACACGGCAAGCCCGGCCAGGATCGGGATGGCTAGACCCGCGGTCCAGCCGACCGAGCGGACCGGTGCTCCGTGGTGCTCAGACACGGTCATCGCCCGTGACCTCCTCGCTGGTGACGATGCGCTCGTCGACCCGTACGGGCCGATCGGGCGAGAACGGGGGAGCGGCCCGGACGCCGCTCGGATCGGTCTGCAGACCGACCTCGCTGCCGTCGGGCAGCACGATCCAGCCGATGACGATCTCGCCGTCGTCACTCTCCCCGCGGTAGAGGCCGGCCGGCTCGTCGGCCAACTCGATCGCGTAGTCGTAGCTGCGATCTCGCACGGTGAACTCACCCACCAGCCCCGCGCGGGTCAACTGACCTTCGAGTCGTGCGCCGCGCTTGCCGCTGAGTCGGAGCTCGTCGCCGTCGACGCTTCCGGTGAGCCAGGCCTCGATCCGGCGGCCGTCACACAGGTACGCCGCCGCGCGGTTCCCGGAGACGGCGACCGCGACGGCGATCCGTCCGGTGCGGCCGGCGTAGACCGCCTCGTCGGGAAAGCCATCGTGAGCGCGGGACTCGATCTTCGGCTCCGGAGGGTGTGACCGGACAGCCGTGGGTGCCCACGAGGGGGTGGCGGCGACCGGGATGTTCGCCGGCCCGGTCGAGGAGTGGCCCGGGCCGGCGAAGATCGTGTTTCCCCCGAGAATGGCGGCCAGCACGAGCCCGGCGCCCGCCAAGCTGACGTACGGCGTTCGGGTGGCCAACCAGCCGTTCACGCTTTCATCCCCCTGTCGAGATCGATGACTCCAGCTTCGATCAGGCGGCGGGGGTCGCGCCTCCGCAGCGACTACCGAGATCCCGGCGATCGGTTACTGAGCTGCTGACACGGACGAGATCGACGAAGCGTACCTTCGCGGCTACTCCGAGCACCCGGTCGACAAGCCGATGAGTGGGGCGATCTCTCCAGCTTCGGCCGCGCGGTTCGCGCGCGGTGAACCTGCCGGTCCGCGGCGAGCTCTGGTGGTGCGAGCACCCCGACATCGGCCGGCGACCGGTGCTGGTCATGTCGCGCGACGCGGCGATCCGCGGACGCCGCGAGGCCGTAGTGGCGCCCTGCACGACGACGGTGCGCGGGCTGGCCAGCGAGGTGGCACTGGTCGCCGATGAAGATCCCGTGCCGCGGGACTGCGTCGTCAACCTCGACGCGCTCGAGCAGTCTCGGTCGAGCTTTTGGTGGATCGCCTGGGCCGCGTCTCCGACGAGCGCATGCGCGCGGTCTGCGCCGCCCTGGGTGTCGCGGTCGATTGCTGACGCCCGATCCCAGCCGAGCTCGAGGCTCAGCGCTGCATGTCGGTGAAGCGGCTGTAGTGGCCCTGGAAGGCGACGGTGATGGTCTTGGTGGGACCGTTGCGGTGCTTGGCGACGTCGAAGTCGGCCTCGCCGGCGCGTTCGGACTCGCGGTCGTACAGGTCGGGGCGGCTGAGCAGGATGACCATGTCGGCGTCCTGCTCGAGCGAGCCGGACTCGCGCAGGTCGGACAGCATCGGGCGCTTGTCGTTGCGGGTCTCCGGTCCGCGGTTGAGCTGGGACAGGGCGACGACGGGCAGGTCGAGTTCCTTGGCCAGCAGCTTGAGCTGCCGGGAGAACTCGCTGACCTCGAGCTGGCGGGACTCGACCTTCTTGCCGGAGGTCATCAGCTGGATGTAGTCGATGATCACCAGCTTCAGGTCGTGCCGCTGCTTCAGCCGGCGGGCCTTGGCCCGGATCTCCATCATGGTCAGGTTGGGGGAGTCGTCGATGAACATCGGCGCCTCCGACACCTGGCCCATCTTGGTCGACACCCGCGACCAGTCCTGCTCGCTCATCCGGCCGCCGCGGATGTGGGACAGCGGGATCCCCGCCTCGGCCGACAGCAGCCGCATGGTGATCTCGATCTGGCTCATCTCCAGGCTGAAGATCACCGAGGCCAGGTCGTTCTTGATCGAGGCCGACCGAGCCAGATCCAGGGCCAGGTCGACTTCCCGCAGCCGGGTCGCGCCGGCCACGATGATCATCTGCCCGGGGTGCAGGCCGTTGGTCAGCTCGTCCAGATCGGCGAAGCCGGTCGGCACGCCCGACAGGCCGGCGCCGCGGGACTCGATGGCCTCCATCTCGTCCAGCGTCGGCTGCATCAGCTCCGACAGCGACTTGTAGTCCTCGCTGGCCCGCCGGTCGGTGACCCCGTACACCTCGGCCTGGGCCCGGTCGACGATGTCGGTCACGTCGCCCTCGGCGGCGTAGCTCATCTGCCCGATCCGGATCGAGGCGTCGACCAGCCGGCGCAGGACCGCCTTCTCCCGGACGATCTCGGCGTAGAAGCCGGCGTTGGCGGCCACCGGCACGCTCTGCAGCAGATCGAGCAGGTACGGCCCGCCGCCGACCCGCATCAGCTCGCCCGCGCTTGCCCAGCTCGGCGGAGACCGTCACGGCGTCGGCCGGCTCGCCCCGCCCGTACAGGTCGATGATCGCGTCGTAGATCTGCTCGTGGGCCGGCCGGTAGAAGTCGGCGCCGCGCAGCACCTCCACCACGTCGGCGATCGCGTCCTTGGACATCATCATGGCGCCGAGGACGCACTGCTCCGCCACCATGTCCTGCGGCGGGGTCCGGTCGCCGGCCCGACCCATCCCCGAGGGCGCCTCATCCCGGTACGGGGGCATCACCTCGGTCAGGCTCACGGGCCCCTCTTCCACTGCTCGGCGTCCCCATCGACAACGACCATCGCTATCGAACACATGTTCGTCACGCTAGTTTTGAACACTGACAGTCCGCCGCTGGCCAGCGATCACGAACCGGGTACGAAGCGACTTCGGGTGACCGTACGCCGATCGGAGCGGGTGGGGAATGACGTCATCCACAGCCTCTGTGGACAACCGGTGCTTGCGTGTGTGGGACACGCGCTCGGGTTGTGCACCAGCTGGGTACAGCCCTGGGGAAAGTCGTGCAGGATTCGTCCTGACATGGCTCTGACCAGGGACGACGCCGTGGACAGGGGTGGACACAGAATCCTGAGAGAAAATCTCGGGCGTCTCAGATTTCTCCGGTTGGGGGTTGACAACTGTCCCCTCTGTCCCGAGGTGATACGCCGACCTGGGGATAACGTCATAACGATTGGGACTTACGTCTTCGAAGCGCTTTGTCGACTCGGCGTGTCGCTTGTTCGCCGGCTCGGCCCTGCCCTCGCCCCGACGGCAACGTCGCTCGGGTTCGTCGGCGAAGCTCGATCTGCAGCTAGAGCTACGTCTACGAGATCGAGCGACGTGGGGTCTGATCTGGGGTGGGGCGCATCGGGCCGCCCCGCTCGGTGCCCTCCTAGATCTCCGTTCGGCGGGGCACCGCATAGGTCAATTCGACGTACACGTGTCCGCCGCGCTCGACCTTGATCAGCTTCAGCGGCGGGGTTGTGATCGTCCGCGGTAGCAACGCTGCACCCGCACCGAGAAAGACCGGCATCACCGTGACGATGATCTCGTCGAGGAGACCTTGATCATGGAACTGGCCGACCAGGTCGCCGCCGCCTACCAGCCACACGTTCTTACCGTTCGCCGCGTGGCGCATCTCGGCGTGCACCGGCGCGACGTCCCCGCCTGACGAACCGCACGTCGGCGCCCGGTACGGCGGGCAACGTTCGGCTGCTGAACACCCACGTCGGCTGCCGGTAGGCCCACTTCTCCGGATGGTGGCGCAGGTCCTCGTGGTCGACGATCCACTCGTACGTGGTGGAGCCCATGGCCAGCGCGCCGACCTCGGCGATGAATGCGGGGTAGCTCGGCTCGATGTCCTCCGAACCCTCGACGTTCGCCGCGTCCGCGCCGAACTGGAACAACCAGTCCAGGGAGTTGCTCGCGTCGGCGATGAATCCGTCGACGCTGGTGGCCGTGTAGTACTGCGTCTTGGTCGTCGAACTGGTCGTCGAACTCGTCATCGAGCCACCATGACACCGTTCGCCGACAGGCGCCTACGCCATCCGGGCTCGCACCCGGCCCTCCAGCGCCTCCGGCAGCAGCTGGACGGTTTCGGGGGCGAGATCGACCGCGAGCTGGCGGGCCTGGGCGGCCAACTGCAGGGTGAGGCGCTCCAGCGCGGTTGCCGGCCTGGTGCTCGGTGCGGATGCGGGCCACCAGCAGCAGTCCAAGGTTCGTGCATTGCACCTGTATGAAGAGTGATCACGTGCAGAAAGGCGGCATGTTGGTCTTCCAGGGTGAAGACGAAACCCGGAGTGTTTTTCCATTCAGGGGTGCCTATAGACCCGTATATCCGGAGTCGAATACACGTTCTCCCAAATCGCGGGACGTTCGCCAGATGAGGAGCTAAGATAGAACGTGACGTCTGGTCAGGTCTGCGCTATCGCGACAATTCACCGAAATCAATTGATGGGAATGAGAAGGCCTCTACGTCCGAGACGATAGGGCTTCCAAAGCTGTGCGTCAGGCCGTCTCGATGATCACGAGTATGGCGTCGGTCCCTTCGGCTTGGTCTTCGTCCAGTACGCGGCCAGGCCGAGGGACAACAGCACCGAACCAACCGCGAGGAAGATCGTCAGAGGCATCGCCGTGTAGACGTACGGCCTCCACCACGTGTCTCCCACCCACAACAGTCCGACCAGGATGAACGAGAGAACGACGAACGAGAGCGGCATCCACAAGCGGAAAGCCAGCACCCAGTACCGCTGGTCCTGCGTCAGGGTGACACTGTCCTTTGCGGTCAGGAGCTTGTCAGGGTCCATGTTTCGGATCATCCCACGCCTGAGTTACCGCGGTCTGTAGGCGGAGATGGTGT
Organism: uncultured Actinomycetota bacterium; assembly: GCA_963789345.1. Classification (GTDB taxonomy): domain Bacteria; phylum Actinomycetota; class Actinomycetes; order Propionibacteriales; family Propionibacteriaceae; genus Microlunatus. The sequence continues at coordinate 231,091 of CAWBKR010000019.1, forward strand.
GTACCGCCCCTCACGTCTTTGTACTGTCTGCCCTTGTACATGATGATCGCCGAAAGGTTACTTTTCACGCGCCAGTTTGAACTTCGGGTTCAAGCCCGCCGGAAACGGCATTCATAAAAGCCTTCGACGCCGCCAGATACATTCATTTCGAAGCGCGCCCCGCACCGCTGATTCTGTGGACTTGAGCGGGCATGGGGAGGTTGAAAGGCGGTCAGGATTTCGCGGAACACCCGCACGCGCAGGCCGCGTCCGCGCTGAATTGGAACGGCCAGTCCAGGGAGTTGTTCGCGTCGGCGATGAACCGTCGACGTTGGTGGCCGTGTAGTACTCCGTCTTGGTCGTCGAACTGGTCATCGGGCCGCCATGACACCGTTCGCCGACAGTCGACTACGCCAGCCGAGCCCGCACCCGGCCCTCCATCACCTCCTGCAGCAGCCTGACCGTTTCGGGGGCGAGATCAACTCCGAGCTGGCGGGCCTGGGCGGCCAACTGCAGGGTGAGGCGCTCCACGTCGGCGCGGTTGCCGGCCTGGTGCTCGGTGCGGATGCGGGCCACCAGCAGCAGTTCGTCGCCCGGTGCGGCGACCAGCGCCCGCGCTGCCGCCCACCGAGCGAGGTCGATGTCGTTGTCGTCCAACGCCCGAGCGGTCAGTTCGACGCCGATGTCGCGGACCGCCGAGATCATGTCGGTCCGCAACTCCTCCGCCCAGTGCCACTGACCCGGGGCGGCGTCGGCCAGCGGCGCGCCTCGTACGAGCTGCAGGGCCGCCCGGAGACCGGACGTGCCGGCCACGTTCACCCCGGCCGCGGTGAAGATCTGCAGTCGCTGCCAATCGGAGCTGACGGCACCGTGCAGGACGATGCGACCGGAGTACGCGTCGGGCAGGTAGGGCGATCCGTCGTCGGTCTCGCCCAGCCAGGCCCGGAGCCGGCTCATGTTGGAGCGACGGGTGCCCTCGGCCACCACCAGCGACGCGGCCATGGCCCGCGCGGTCGCGCCCGGGTTCTCCAGCAGCCAGCCGCAGTACTCCAGGCATTGCTTGGCCGCCCGCGGTGGCACGGTTGCCGGCGGCGCCGACCAGCTCGATCGGGCCGAGCAGTCGGAGAGTCGGGTGCAGGACGAGGTCTTCCTCGTCGTCCCCGGCTTCCCAACCCATCTCGTCTGCCTCTCCCAGTTCCTCAGCTAGTTCTTGACTGCCGGCCCGTGTGGCCCATCCGCCGAATCGTTTCCCGAGGTAGGTCACGTTGTCCGGCGGTGGATCCGGATCGGCCCACCAGGGTGCCGGTGTCGTCACTTCGCTGCCGGTGACCGAGATCAGTTCCAGTACGGCGGCGGCGGCGGGTGCCTCGATCAGTTGCGGGGTGAGCTGCCAGCCGATCGGTTCGAGGACACCCGACGGCTGTTGCCCGTCGGTGCCCGCCAGCCGCAGAGTCCAGCCGCCGGCAGGGTTGCTGGCGGTGGGCCTCGCCGTCGTCGGGGCCGACAGGACGGCGGCCATCGTGACCCGCGGCTCGAGTGGTGAGCAGTCGGTGCAGTCGGGCTTCTTGATCATCGGTGAGCGGCTGGTTGATCAAGACGATCTCCGGAGCCCACGGATCGGCCAGATCCGGATCGACGCGGTGCTGGCCCGGGAAAGGCGAACGCCTGTTGCGATCGTTGCACGGCCGCGCGGGCCTCGAGCCGGTCGAGCAGCGCGTCCACATCGTCGGTGTGGTTGACGTTGTGCCGGCCGAGCGCCTCCGGCAGGTCGGCGAGGGTGCCCACCAGGGTCAAGATCATCTCTTCGGCCCACGGCGAGAACGACAACTCGACCGCCATGGCGGTGAGCGCGGCCTCGATCATCGCCGGCTCGTCGGCCTGCAGCCGAAGCAGACCGAGGGTCTCCAGGTCCCCGACCACTGGTCGTCGGTCGGCGTCGAGCCCGAGGGTGACCAACGCCGGGTAGGGCCGTACGGCCTCGCTCAGACCAGGCACCGTCTTCAGGTAGTCGACGTCGGCCGCCTCCAGGACCCAACGCGACCCGTCGGCGCGGAACCCTGGCGGCGGAGCCACGGGCCGGGTCCAGTGCAGGTCGAGATGATCATCGGCGACGGTGGCGACGGTCAGGCCGGCAAGGCGCTCTCGTGGGCGTGGCAGTAGGCCGAGATGGCGCGGGTGGCCAGATCCAGGGTACGCAGACCCAGCACCCGTGCGCGCGGGCCGAGGACCTGCTCGGCGGCGCGGGCGGTCTCGTCCGGATGCAGGATGCGGCGACCGACCGGCCGAGCCTGCAGCTGGAGCCGGCGCCGAGCCGCGAGTCCGGCGATCAGCGAGGCCGCCAGAAGGGCGCCGACGGCGGCCAGACCCGTCGCGATCGCCCGCGACGCGTCGGCCGCAACGCTGGAGTCCTCCGCACCCGACCCCTCGGGCCCCGGCGCCTGTGGAGCGGTTGGCCTCGGTCGTCGCCTCGGTCGTCGCCTCGGTCGTCGCCTCGGTCGTCGCCTCGGTCGTCGCCTCGGTCGTCGTCTCCGTCGTCGCCTCGGTCGGCCGGCCGCTCCGGTGCGGCGGGCGGCGTCGGTGCGGTCGGCCGCGTCGGCACACTCGGCACGACCGGAGGCCGTGCAGGAGCCGACGAGCGGGCTCCGGGCCGTTTCTCGGTGAGTGGCTTCGGCTCGGGCTGCACCTCCTCGTCGGACCGGTCCTGCGTCAGGGTCGGGACGACGAGCCGCATGCCGATCAGCAGCTCGTCGGGGTCGTCGAGCTGGTGTCGGTTGGCCCGCCACAAGACCGGCCAGCGCTCCTCCGCGCCGTAGAGGCGCTCGGCGATGGCCGACAGCGTGTCGTCGCGCTTCACGACCACCGTGCGGAGGTCAGCCTTCTCGCTCGTTGTCGGCGGTCTCTTTCGCGGTCGGCTTGCCCTTCGACTCCGCTCGGTCGGGCGTCGCCTCGATCCACGCCGGGGATGCGCAGCTTCCAGCCGACGACGCAGCCGATCCGGCCCGCCGGTGAGTCGTTCGGGATTGGCGGCGGCGATCCGGCGCCAGTCACTGCCCTGCCCGTAGTAGCGCTGGGCCAACGACCACAGATCGTCTCCGCGCTCGACCACGTGCACGTGACGTCGTTCTGGTCCTCCTGGTGCTGCGCGCGTGTGGCGGCGACCGTGGTGGCGGCGGCCGGTGTCGTCACCACGTGTCTGCGTGGACTGCGTGCGGGCGAGGCGCGGTCGGTTCTCGGCTCGGCTGGACTCCGGCGCCGCGGTGGTCGGCACCGGCTGGGTGGCGACGGGCTCCGCCGTGCTGGCCTGGGTGGTGCTGATCATCGCCACCACCGACACCAAGAGGCCGGCGGCCAGCCGCTGCGTCGCGGCCAGGCCCGGGCAGTCGGAGCCGGAGTCGACGCCCGGACAGGAGGTCGACCACCTCGCTGGCCACGCCGAGCGCGAAGATCAACCAGGCCACCCAGGCCACCCCGAGCAGCAAGCGCGATCATGATGGCGAGCGGGTCGGGACCGGTCAGCAGGGCCGGCAGGTCGCGCCACGGGCGCCAGGACCGGTTGCAGTTGCCGGGTGAGGGCCACCAGCAGCCACGGAACGCCGACGAGGCCGACCAGCAGGGCCGCCAGAGCGGTCAGGCCGCGCGCTACGCGCATCGGCACATCCCCTCGGAACTGTCGGCATGCTGTCCTCCTTCGATCCTCGCCTGCGGATCACGCTGAGATCACGACTGGCGGTCTCGCGCAGATGAGCCAGCGCTGACGTGTTGTCGGGTTGGCTCGGGTGTTGTCCGGCGTCGTCCGGCCGGAGCGGTCATCCGGGGTTCCCGACCAACAGGGTCAGCAGGGCGGCGACCAGGAAGATCAGACCGAAGATCAACGCCGGCAGCGTCATGTAGATCGTCATGCCCTCGGCGGCGGCGCTGGCGACCAGGCGCTCCTGGGTCAGGTGCCCGTCCCGCAGTTCCTTCACCCGGGCCCGCAGCGTGCCGGACAGGGCGGCACCGGTCTCGTCGAGTTGCATCACGTCGGCGACGTCGTTCAGTTCGGGCAGGTCGAGCTGCTCGGCCAGCCTCCGCAGCTCCCCGTACGGCGACTGCTGCTCCAGTCGCGCCCGCTCCAGCGCGATGCGGATCTGGACGAAGAGCGGAGCATCGCTCAGCTCCGCCGCCTGTTGGAGCGCCGAGGTGGCCGAGGCGTTGGCGAGCCGCTCCAGGGTGACCAGGTCCAGGAAGACGAGCAGCGCCTCGACCGCGCTGGACCGTGAGGCGCGCGCCGTCCGGCGCAGCAGCAGATCCGGCGTGAAGTAACCGATCACGGCGCCCGCCGGCAGCCAGCGCCGCCGGCCAGAGCGACACGCGGCCGGTGAACAGCAGAAGTACGCCGAAGCTCAACGCGATCGGGATCGCCGCCCCGACCACGGCCATCACCATCTTGTCGGCGTAGAACTCGGCCACCGACTTGCCCTGCAGCCGCAGACTCTGCCGCTGCCGCTCGGTCAGCGGAATCGGGCGAGTGCCGGAACAGCCAGGCACCGATCCGCTCCGAGGAGCGGCTCGCCGTCGGTCAGCGTCGACGGTGTCCAGGCGGGGACCGGGCTCGCCGAGCACGCGCTGCAGAGCCGGCTGAAGGCGCGGAGCACTCGGCGCGAGCGCGGCGGTGATCGCCACCAGGCCACCGGCGATCAGCAGACCGGTCGAGCATGATCAACAGTCCGCGTCATCGACGGGCTCCGACCAGGATCCGCTCCGCGCGGGGTCTGCTGCGCCTTGCGCCGCAGCAAGATCAGCGAGCCGAGGTAGAGCACCACGAGGACGCGACAAGATCACTTGGCCGAGCGGGGTGGCGTACGCGGCGAAGAAGCCGGGTGACAGGACGAACATGGCGCCGAGGGTGACCAGGCTGATGATCGTCACCTGGCGGACCACCACGTACGGCTTCGCCCGCTCGGTCTCGATCGCCCGGCGACCCTTCAGCTGATCTTGGATCGAATCCGCCAGCGCCGACAGGGTCTGCGAGGCGCCGTTCGCTCCGCGTCGGGCGGCCAAGATCAACGCCGCGACCACTCCGTCGGCGTCGGGTGAGTCCAGGGCGTCGGCGAAGCTGCGCAGGGCGTCGGTGGTGTCCCAACGGCTGTTGAGCCGGTCCACCAGGCGACCGACCTCGACGGCCAGAGTCGGCGGCGCGGTGCGGCGGGAGATCCGGATGGCGTCGGTGACCGAACGTCCGGTGGTCATCGAGGCCGCCAGGGCCCGGACCCAGCGGTCCAGCGCCTCCAGCAGCTCGACGTCCCGCGCCTTGGGCAGGACGAGCAGGTACGGCAGTCCGAGGACCAGGAGTGGAGCGACGACGATGGCCACCGCCCACCCGGTCAGCGCCGCCACGACCAGGCCGGCGACCAGGCTGCCGACCAAGATCAGATCGCGGTTCCGGCCCGCTCGGCCGGCGGGCCGGCGGGTCAGCCGCGCCCACCGCTCAGCCAGCGACTCGCGCCGCCGCGTCGGCCGCTCCGGCCAGGAGCGTGACCAACCCGCCAGCACCAGCACCACGCCACCGACCAGCAGCAGCCCCGCGCCAGGGCGGCGACCGCGGTCACGAGCGGACTCTCCGGGCGTGAGCGTCTGCCGCGCTCGGCAGGGCCCGGGCGAAGGGCAGCAGTTCGGCTTCGAAGTCCGCGTCCGGGGTGAATCCGGCCGGCGCGGTGCGCGTCCCGGTGGCCGAATAGGTCAGGTGGGTGACCGGCCGGCCGTTCTCCAGCGCCCCGGTCGCCTGACGGATCTCGGAGATGTAGCGGCGTCGCGACCCGCCCTTCCAGGTTTCGTCCACCAGCTTGACGTAGATGAACAAGGCGATGTTGTGCGCCACCTGGCGGTAGGCCTCGTCGATGGTCAGGACTCCGCCCTGGGCGACCCGGGACGCCAACCGGTCGATGGTGGAGTCCGCCGAGTGCGAGTGGGTGGTGCTCATGGTGCCGGTGCCGGCCTGCATGGCCTCGAACATGGCGGCCGCCTCGCCGCCGCGGACCTCGCCGACGATGAGCCGGGAGAGGTTCTGCCGCAGCGCCTCGGGCATCAGGTCGCTGATGGTGAACTCGCCGACCCGGCTGCCGCCGCTGGTCTCGCCGTGACCGACCCGGGACTGCAGGGCCAAGATGTTCTCCCGGCCCGGCTGCAGGTGGGTCATCAGCTCGTAGTCGGTCTCCAGGGTGCCGAAGCGTTCGGTGGTGGGGATCGAGTGGATCAGGGCCCGCAGCAAGGTGGTCTTGCCGGCGCCCTGGTCGCCCGCGATCACCATCGACTTGCGGGCCAGCACGGCCGCGTCGAGGAACTCCGCCGACCTCGCGCGGCATCAGTCCGCCCGCCACCAGATCGGCCAGCGAGACCTCGGTCAGGATGTGCTGCCGGATCACCACACTGGGCCGGAACGACAGCCCGAACCCGATGGCGTGCAGCCGGAACCGTTCCCCGAGCGCCAAGGTGATCGTCGGGTGGGTGTCGTCGAACGGCCGCGACGGTTCGCCGTTCTGGCCGAGGAACCGGATGGCGTCGATCAGTTCGGCGTCGCTGTCGGCCACCGGCGGCCGCCGCTCCCGCCGCCCGTCGCCGTACTGGACCACCACCGAGTCGCACCCGGCGATCTCGATGTTCTCCACGTCGGGCAGCTCGAGCAGCGGCTGCAGCCGGCCGTAGCCGAAGACGGCGTTCTCGACGGCCTCGACGTACTGCTCCTCCTGCGCCCGCGACCACAGGTCGGATCCGTCGCGGTGCAGCGTCCGGACATGATCACCGACGACGCGGCGGATGACCGCGCGACCCAGCAGCAGCCGATCATCCGGGCCGCACGACGCGGCCGGTGCGGGTCGCCTCGGCGGCCCCCTCCTCGGTGATGACCGCGGAGGCCTGCCGGCGGAGCTCGACGACCGTGGGCCAGTCGATCATGCGTCGGCGCCACCCGGACGCCGAACTCGGCGACCTCGTGCGGCGCTGAAGGTGTCCCGCAGCGGTCGGGACGTCGCGAGCCGGCTCGGTCGGCGCACTCGTCGATCTCGTCGAGCAGCGGGACGTCGGCGAGCGAGGCCTCGTCGTCGGTCTCGTGCAGGTCGGCGTCGAGCCGATCCTGCTCGAGGTCGGTCATGATCGACTCCCGATCAGGTCGTGGTGGACGTCGAGCCGGTTCGCCAGGTCCGCGGCGGTGGTGTGCAGTGCCCGGGCGAACGCCGAGCCGGCGAACTTCCGCGTGCGTTCCCTGCCGTCGGACAGATGCGCGGCGGCCGTCGGGTCCCACGGGATCGCCGCCACCGGTCGGAGCCCAGCGCCCGGCCGATCTCCCCGCGTCGCGTACGGCCTGCCCTCGCCGACGACGAGGAGGCCGACCCGGGAGTCGGCTGGCGTGGCTGACCGCGGTCCGGCGACCACGATCGGCAGGTGGATCTGCGCCGAGACCACCGCCCGCAGATCGGAGCGGACGACCAGTCCGGTGAAGGCCGCCGCGTCGGCCAGCGGCGCCGGCAGTCCCGCTGGTCCGAGCCGACCGGCGTCGATGATCACGTCGATGCCGATGATCACCCAGATCGACGAAGGCGTCGACGAGGTCGGCCCACACGCCGGCGAAGATCGCGGCGCTGCCGGGCCGGCTGAAGCCGGGCAGGAATCGCCGGGAGTGATCACTGTCGCTGACCAGCGGCAGCGTCTGGTCCAAGATCACCTCGCGCAGCGGCCGGCGGTCGCGGTGCGCCTCCGCCACCCGGAGCAGGCCCTTGCCGCCGGAGCTCTGCCCGGCCAGGAAGCCGGCCAGCACGGCCTGGTGGGCACCCGGGATCGCAGTCGGCGAGCAGGACCGAGCGCGGCCAGGCCAGCGCCAACCCGACCGACGAGGGTGGTGACGCCGGGCGAACCCGACGACGCGAACTGAGCACGAGGATGGCCACTCGCTGCTCGTCACCGATCGGCGTCGCGGACGATGGACAGCCGATCCAGGGAGGCCAACAGGGCGATGCACCGGTGCCTGATCGCTGCCTGACGTCGACATTGACCAGGATCGAAGCGGCGTCGGGGCCCGGCTGTTGATCAACGACGCGAGCCGCGAAGGTCTTGCCGGTGTACTCGTCGCGGAAGCCGGCCTCGGCGTTGGCGGGTGGCACGGCGATCAGCCGGACCGCTGAGCCCGGGAACAGATGGTTGCTGGGAGCGCGGCCGGCCGTCAGTTTGATGCCGACCAGAGCACGCTTGTCCTGCGGCAGCTTGACCGGAGCGATCGCGCCCTGCGGCGAGGATCGACCCCTCGACGAGGTCGTACACGGCCCGCTGCCCGACCAGCTCCGTCGCGAGCCGACGCCGGGCACGGTGGGCACACCGGGATCGCCGCTGAGGGTGACCGTGGTCAGATCCGTCGCGGCCACGATCTGCCCGCGATAGACCGTGTGCGGCCAGCGCCACCACGGCGGTCTCGGTGGCCACCCGGGCGTAGATGACGTACGAGAGCAGGCCACCGAGGCAGATGGCGACGATGCCCAGAGCGATCCACTTCGGGTTGCGCCGGCCGGGCAGTCGGGGTGGCTGGGGGGTGACGCGGTGGCGGCTCCTCGTCTGCTCCGCGCACGGTTCGCGCTCTCAGCCGCCGCAGGGCAACGGTCATCCGCCCGGGTTGGGCACGGGATTCGGTATCGATGCTCATGGCAGTTCCTGGGTGAGAGCGGGGATCGGTGGCGTCGGGCGTGATCATCAGCGCCCCGGGGTCGGGACGAGGTCGGCGGTCGCGGAGGCGTCGGCGCTGACGGATCCGATGCCCAGAACGGAGAGGAAGATGCGTCGGCTCGCTCGCGGACGTGTGACGGTGACGACTCCGTTCGAGACGCCGACCGAGCCGCGGATTCCGGGCTGGCCGGCCAGGTAGGCACGCGCCGCGAGCACCGCGGCGCCGGCCGCACTGGAACCGCCCAGGCGCGCCGGTGGCCCGCGCGTTGGCGGCGGCGCGGGCTGCACCGGCCGCCGCGACCTCGGCCCGGGTCGCCGCGGCGATCTTCTGGCCGCCGTCGATGACCAGGCCGGCGGTCATGATCATCGCGGCCACGACGACGCAGATGAAGACGCTGACGGCCTGTCCGCGTTCGTCGCGTCGGGGCCAGTCGGGCGTAGGCGCGCGCTTCACTCGCGGCCTCGGTAGGTGTCGAGAGCCGACGAGCCGCTGGCCCGCAAGGTGATGCTGCCGGGCATGCCGGGCAGAGTCAGATCGGCGAACGGCACGACGCAGGTCACCGCGGTCTCGACCGTGGCCGGGGTGCCGACCGGCACCCCGAAGCCGCCGGTGTCGACGCCGACCGAGCGGGAGGCACAGCGCAGGCCGGCGGTCGCCAGCGAGCGGTCCGCCGCGGCTCTGGGCGTCGCTCTGGGCCTCGCCGGCCGTCCGCGCCAGCGATCCGGACCGGGCCGCCGAGTAGGCCGCGTCGGTGACCGACGTCCGGGCGAACCACAGCCGACCACCCGCCACCAGGAGAGCGAGGATGATCATCAGGGCCGGGACGGCCAGGGTCAGCTCGACGGCCGCGGATCCGCGTTGGTCCCGCCGCGCCGTGCCGCGGCCGAGCGCCGAGTCCCTCATGGCGTGCTGACCAGTTCCCGTGGTGCGGCGGCCGACTCGGTGATCCGGCCCAGCGGCAGATCGAGGATCGACGGCATGGTGCCGCTCACGACCACCCGCACCGTGCGTGGCGGAGGTGTCGACGTCGACGTCGACCGAGTTGAGGCCGGCCGACGCGGGCGATCTTGGTGGCCAGATCCCGCGCGGCGCCGGACGAGCCGGCGCTGCCGCTGGCCACGTCGGCCGCCGTGACGGCGGCCCGCAGAGCCACCTGGCGGCCGTGGATCCAGATGCCCGCCTGGATGACGCCGAGCGTCACCAGGAGAAGCAGCGGCCAGATCAGCGCGATCTGGACCGACTCGGTCATTCCTCGTTCGTCGACGCGGGAGACCGCGCGACTCACTCGGGCAGACGCGACTCTGCACGAAGAGCGGTGATCGCCGCGATGATCGCCGCCGGCGATGGTGACCGCGCCCGCCAGCAGGATCGCGTTCTCGGCCGACTGACTCAGGCCACGCTCGTTGCGTACGTGCGGGTCGCGTAAGAAGACGCAGAAGGCCGACAACGCTGTGAACAATGCGACTCATGTTTCCTGTCTTTCGGGATTGGACGTCGTTACGGGGGCCAAGACGAAGCGGTCACTTTTTCATAACAATGAGCGTTCGCGATAGGCCTGTCCCAATGTCCGATTGTCGGCCGGCTGCACGGACGGTCAGCCACGGCCAACAAGATCCGGGAATCGTAGAAATCAAGGGGATCAGGCCGCGGCACTGATGGCGGCAGCGTGCTGGGCCATGCGGCGGAGCGCCTGACTACACCGGTAGCGCACCATTGCCGGGGTGTGTCGTGCGCAGAGCGCGGCGGTCTGGCTGGTCGCACCGTCGAGGTACACCGTCTGCAGGACGGAGGTGGTGGCGGCGTCGATCAGCCCGATCGCACGCGCCGCCTCGATGCACCCGCCGTGCTTCGACGATGCCTTCTTCCTCGGTGTGATCCAGCGCCTCGCGCTGGGCTCGTCGGTGCAGCAGCTGCTCCCAGGCCGGCTCCGACAGCGATCCGACGCTCGATTCGCGGCCGTGCCCACGGGTGCCGGCAAGCGCGTCCTTGCGGGTGTCCAGCGCGAGGTTGGCCGCGATGCGCGTCGGTCGTCGAGACAGCGGGTAGGTCCGGATCCGGCACCACAGCGCGGACACGAATTCGTCGACGCCGACGTCGGGATGGGCCTGCGCCAACCGCACGACCTTGCCCAGCATCGCCTGCAGGACGACCCGGGCGGCGATCGGCCTGGCCGGCGGCTGCTTCGGTCAGCAAGGCGGCGAAGACGGCGTCCGGATCCGGAGCGGATCTCGGCGAGCACATCCGGCAGGCTCCGGCAACCCGCGAGCACCGGGTGCCGCGCCGCCCACTCCCGAGCGAGCTCGACCTGGCGCTCCGACAAGCTGCGCCCACTCCGCGTTGAGATCGCAGATCAGCGCGAACCGATGCGCACTCGCTTCGACCATCGGCTTCTCCTCAGCTCGGCGTTCTCACTCGGCCATCGCTCGGGCTGGAGACGAGCCTGACGGGAAGGTGTTGTCGGCACTGTTGTCCGGCGCCGGCGGGATGTTGTCCTGGCCCGGCAGGTGTTGTCCGTCGGGCTGAGGAGCCGGAGACTCAGCGGCGCAGGACGCGGCGGGTGACCAGTTCCCCGCGGGCGTACCGGCCGATCTCGTGCGTGGCGAGGCCGTCCATCACGGCACCGACGCCGCCGCCGAGCAGGGGCACCCGTCGCGTCAGCGAGAGGGCGAGGTTCTTGCCGCCGATGCGCGCGATGAGGTCGCCCAGCACCTCCTCGGCCACCGTCTTGTCCAGCCCGGGGTCGAACATCGGCGCGGTGGCGACGGCCAGCGGAGAGGTCGGCAGCTTGCCCTGCACGATGCGCTTGGCCACCTGCTCACCGCCGAGCAGGCACATGATCAGCGCCGTACGGACGCGGTTGTCGTCCAGGTCGTAGCCGCGCAGGTGGGCGATCGCGGCGACCATCCGGGTCTGCACCACGGCCACCCCGGCCACGTTGGCCGGCAGGGTGACCGGCAGGGCCGCGACCCCGCCGAGATTGGTGACGAAGCCCTGGGCGGAGGCCAGCCGGACGTGGAAGTCGACGATCCCGTCGATGGCGCCGTCGGCGGATCCGCCGTACTTCTGGAGGTGCCGGGCGGCACTGGCCTTGGCGCTCGGCAGCCAGCCGTTGCCGTCGATGGCCAGTTCGAGCACCCTGCGGAGAACTCCGCCGGCGGCTCCCGGGGCGTACCGGGAGGCGACCGAGGTGCCGCGGGCGAAGAGCTTGCCCACGTCCTGCGCTGACGGCATCGATCGCCTTCCCGGTTGTTCGGGCGCCGATCGCGGCCCGAGGCAGACTCATCTGCAGGTCAGCCTATGCGGGCGGTGGTGATCGCCCGAGCGGGCCAGACCCCGGACCGCGACCCCGAAGCGGCCCTGAGAAGACGCGGCGCGGCAGACTCGGCTCCGTGCAGGAGTCGGCCTTCGGACCGCCGGAGAGTTGGCGGCCCAGTGATCTGATCGCGGTGTCGCGCGAGTTCGACGCCGATCTGGTCCGGGCGGCCTACCGCAGCGGCGTGTTCCCCATGCCGGTGCGGCGCGGCGTCATGGGCTGGTTCTCGCCGCTGCGCCGCGGGCGTGCTGCCGCTGGACGGGCTGCGGGTGAGCCGGTCGCTGCGCAAGATGCTCGGCCGTTACCGGATCAGCGTCGACGCGGCCTTCGACCGCGTGCTGGCCGCGCTGTGCCGATCGTCGCCGACCCGGCGCCTGGATCGACGCGCCGCATCGCCGAGTGTCTATCGGGAGCTGCATCGGGCCGGGGTCGTGCATTCGCTGGAGGCGTGGACGCCCGAGGGACGGCTGGCGGGCGGGCTCTACGGGGTGAGCGTCGGCGGCCTGTTCGCCGGGGAGTCGATGTTCCACGACCCCGAGGTCGGCCGGGACGCGTCCAAGGTCGCGCTGGTCGCACTGGTCGAACGGCTCCGCGCGGCCGGGCGACGGCCGGCTGCTCGACGTCCAGTGGCAGACGCCGCACCTGGCCTCGCTCGGAGTGGTCGAGATCAGCCGCCGCGAGTATCTGCAGCGACTGAGCGTGGCCCTGACGTTGCCCGAGCCGGACTGGAGCCGCGGATAATGGGCTCATGCCGGAGATGCCCGAGGTGGAGTCGCTTGCTCGGTTCCTCACCGAGAAGTGTGTCGGCCACGCCATCGCCCGCATCGAGCTGACGGCGTTCAGCGCCCTCAAGACCTACGACCCGCCGCTGTCCGCGCTGAACGGTCTGGAGATCGAGGCCGTCACCCGGCACGGGAAGTTTCTGGACATCTCGGCCCAGGGTCTGCATCTGGTCTTCCACCTGGCGCGGGCCGGCTGGCTCCGCTGGAAGGACGCGCTGCCGGCGGCTCCGGCCAAGCCGGGGCGCGGCCCGCTGGCCCTGCGGCTCCGGCTCGACGACGACTCCGGCTTCGACCTCACCGAGGCCGGCACCCAGCGCAAACTGGCCGTCTACGTCGTCACTGACCCGGCGTCGATCCCGCACGTCGCCACGCTCGGCCCCGATCCGCTGTCCGCGGAGTTCGACGAGGACGCGCTGTCGGCGCTGCTGCAGCGCTCCGGCCGGGCCCAGCTCAAGGGTGTGTTGAAGGACCAGCGGATCATCGCCGGGATCGGCAACGCGTACTCCGACGAGATCCTGCACGCGGCCAAGATGAGCCCGTTCAAGCCGGCCAACAGCCTGACCCCGGCCGAGCTGGACACCTTGTACGTCGCCATCAAGACCGAGCTCGGCGGCGCCATCGAGCGGGCCAAGGGGCTGGCGGCCGCCGACCTCAAGGGGGAGAAGAAGTCCGGGATGCGGGTGCACGGCCGCAAGGGCCTGCCGTGTCCGGTGTGCGGGGACACCGTCGCCGAGGTCTCGTTCCACGATTCCTCGCTGCAGTACTGCCCCACCTGCCAGACCGGCGGCAAGAAGCTCGCCGATCGGCGGCTGTCCCGGCTGCTCAAGTAGGAGCGCCGGTCCGGACGCCCAGTGCGCAGTTGCGGCCCATCCGCGCGCGCCGGGATGGGCAACACGTGCGCAGTCGGCGTCGCTGGCTGGCCGAGCCGGCCGTGCTGCCGGGAGTTAGGGTCGTCTGATGTTCGACAACGCCGGAATCGGACCGTCCGAGGTCCAGGCCTTGGTCTCGGAGGGCTGGACCTTGCTCGACGTCCGAACGCAGGCGGAGTGGGACGAGGTCCGGCTCGAGGGGTCGACCCATCTGCCGATGGACCAGGTCGTCGCCCGGCTGGACGAGGTGCCGGACCGGGTCATCTGCGTCTGTGCGGTCGGGGCGCGCTCGGCGCGGGTGGCCGACTATCTGAAGGCGCAAGGCCGCGAGGCCGTCAACCTCGACGGCGGGATCCAGGCCTGGCTCATGGACGGCAAGCCGGTGGTCTGACCGTCGGGGTTTCGAGCCTTGGGTTCTCGCGGTGAGGCCCAGCGTCCGTTAGCTCCACCCGTCACAACTGCGGCGACACGCCGTCCAAACAGCCGAGATGTGACGGGTCGGCGTTCGAGGGGGGTGTATGTTGAGGCCAACACACCGAATCGGGAGCTCACACCAGATGGTGGGCTGAGAGGGTGGAGTGCTGGTCTCACTGAGACCAGGCTGGTCCACCGACCGACCGAACCTGACCGGGTAATGCCGGCGTAGGGAGTCGATCGCCATGTCCGTTTCGTCGAAGCCCACCGCTGCCGCGCGCCGCTACGGAGCCGCACGCAGCGCCCGCCGAGGCGCCGCTGCAGCTGACCACCGAGCCGCCGCGACCGCTGCGTTTCGTCGACCAGCTGGCGATGTGGGCCAACCTCGGCATCAGCCTGTTCGGCCCGCTGACCGGCGCCGTGATCGCGCTGACCACCGGTTCGGTGGCGCTGGCCATCGCCGCCGTGGTCGTGGGCTGTGCGATCGGCGCCCTGCTGCTCGGCGGTTCGGCGATCTTCGGGGCCACCACCGGCGCGCCGGCCATGGTGTCGCTGCGCGGTCTGTTCGGCCGGCGCGGTTCCATCGCGCCGACACTGCTCAACATCGCCCAGAACATCGGCTGGGCCACCATGGAGATCATCGTGATCTCCACCGCGGCGGCGGCGGTTCTCGGTGCCCAGTGGCGCTGGCCGCTGGTGATCATCTCCGGTGCGGCGGCCACGCTGATGGCGGTACGACCGCTGGGCAGCGTCCGGCTGCTCCGCAAGATCATGGTCTGGATCGTCCTGGCCGCGTCGGTGTTCCTGTTCGTGCAGGTGCTCGGCCCGGCCGGCGCAGCCGATTCCACAGGACGGAGTGCTCGGCTTCTGGCCGGGCGTGGACCTGGCCATCGCCGGCGTCATCTCGTTCGCCCCGCTGGCGGCGGACTACAGCCGGCACTCCCGGACCCGGAAGGCCGCCTTCTGGGGCGCCTCGCTCGGGTACGGACTGGCCGCCATCGGCTACTACACCCTCGGCGTCCTCGCGGTGGTCAACCTCGGCGCCACCGACGTGATCGCCGCTCTGGTGGCGCTTCCGGCCGGCGCGATCGCCCTCGGCATCCTGCTGGTCGACGAGGTCGACGAGGCGTTCGCCAACATCTACTCCACGACCATGAGCGTGCAGAACCTGTTCGGCAACCTCGACCGGCGGATCGTCGCCGTGATCGTCGGCGCGATGGCGACCCTGATCGCCGGCTTTCTCGACTTCGGCCAGTACCAGTCGTTCCTGTTCCTGATCGGCTCGGTGTTCGTGCCGCTGTTCGCGGTGGCCGCCGTCGACTTCTTCGCCGTCAGCGGCCAACGGTGGGACGTCTCGGCGACGCTCGCGGCTACGGGTCGTGCCCGTGATCGCGTGGGCCGGCGGGTTCGTCGCGTACCAGCTGGTCTACCCGGGGACCGTGCCCGGCTGGGCCGACTTCTGGCGCGGCGTGGCCGGCGCGATCGGCTTCACGCCGCCGACCTGGCTCGGTTCCTCGGTCGCCGCCATCGTCGTCGGTGGGGTGATCATGCTCGTGCTGGGGCGACTTGCACGCCGATCGGTCGTTCGCCAGGGACCTAACCGCGTCCGCGACCCGTCACATCTGCAGCGACACGCCGCCGAAAGCGCCGAAGATGTGACGGGTCGCGAGATGGGGTGGGGCACCGTAGCCTCGGCCGGGTGCTGATCGTCGCGCACCGCGGGTTCTCGGGCCGGCAGCCGGAGATGACGAAGGCGGCGTACGAGGAGGCGATCGCCTGGTCCGCGGAGACCCAGATCCCGCTGGAGCTGGAGTGCGACGTGCAGTTCAGCGCCGATGATCAACTCATCTGCCTGCACGACCTGACCGTGGACCGGACCGCCGACGCCTCCGGCCCGGCGTTCGCCCTCACCGTGGCGGAGCTCCAGGCCCTCGACTTCGGCTCTTGGGCGATGCACCGACCGTCGACGAGATCAGCGCCGGCTGATCACCCTGGCCGAATTGTTGATCATGGTTCACGAAGCCCGGACCCGCGGCGTCCCGGTCGGTCTGGCCATCGAGACCAAGCACCCCAACCCACGCGGCCTCGACATCGAGGATCGGGTCGCCGCCATGCTCGAGCCGTACGGCTGGCAGCGAGCCGGCGCTCCCGTCCGGCTGATCACCTTCTCGGTGCCCGCGATCGAGCGGCTGGGCACCCTGCTGCCACAGCTGGAGCGGACGCTGCTGATCGAGCACACTCTCGGCGTCTGGGCCGACGGCCACCTGCCCGCCGACGTCCGGGTGGCCGGTGTCGACCTGGCGCTGCTGCGGCAGGACCCCGGCTACGTCGACCGCGCCCGGGCGCACGGCAACGCGGTCCACGTCTGGACCGCCAACACACGCGCGGACATCGCGTTCTGCCTGGACCTCGGCGTGGCCGGGATCACCACCGACCATCCCGACCGGGTGGCCGCCGCGCTCGGCCTCTGAGTCGCATCGAGGCGGTCTCGTGCGCACGGCGATCATCTACCCTCGTCGCTTGTGAGTCTCGCCCGCGTCGCCTGTGTGGTTCCGGCCGCGGACGAGGCGGACCGCATCGCCGCCACCGTGGCCGCGGTCTCCGCGCTGCCCGGCGTGAACATCGTCATCGTCAGCGACGACGGCAGCGACGACGACACCGGACAGCGAGCGGGGGCGGCCGGCGCTGTCGTGGTGAGCCACACCCGGACTCGTGGCAAGGCGGCGGCGATCGAGTCCGCCGTCAACGCCCTCGGTGTCCTCGAGCAGCGCGATCGGCGCCCCGAATGCGGCACGCTGCTCCTGGTGGACGCCGACCTGGGCGACTCGGCGGTCCGGTGCGCGCCCCTGGTCGAGCCGGTGCGGAGCGACGATGCCGACCTGGTCATCGGGGTGCCACCCGGCGCCGCCGAAGGACTGGTCGCCACCACGCGCCGGCCGTGGTATCACCGAACTGACCGGCTGGACCACCCGAGCGCCGTTCTCGGGGCCGCGCTGCCTGACCCGCCGCGCCTTCGAGTTGGCCAGTCCGCTGGCCGCCGGCTGGGGCGTCGAGGTCGGGATGAGCATCGACATCGTCAAGGCCGGGCTCCGCGTACGCGAGATCGACGTGGACGTCTCCGGTCGACCCGTCCGAGGCGGGCTGACGAGCGGCGTCAAGCAGGCCAGGCAGCTGCGCGACGTGACCCGTGCCCTCGCCGCCCGCGGGCTGGTCCAGGCCGGACTGAAGGACTTCACCGAATCCGGCGGAGTGCCCCAGTTCACCAGGGGCCTGCTCGGCCGGTTGCGCCGATGAACGGCAACTCGCACCACCACCACCATCACCACGTCAGCCGCAGCCCGGCCCACCCGCCGATCCAGCGGTACGCGCCGAGCGCCTGGCACCGCGATCACCGCTACGCCCTCGGCTGCATCATCGCGGCCACCGGGCTCACGCTCTTCACCGGCTTCCTCGGACCCGTCGGCCGTCACGCTGACCCTCGGCCCGCGCGAATCACTGCTGCCGCCGTGGTACCTGCCGAGCGGCATCCTCACCCCCAACGAGTGGCTGGTCTCGATGATGGCCGTGATGATCATCCTGCTCGGCGCCGTCGGACTCTGGGTCGGGCTCCGGGCCATCGCCGGCGGCTGGCAGCCGAACGTCAAGAAGCTGTTCGGCCTCGGCAGCGGACTGAGTCTCGCGACGATCCTGGTGCCGCCGCTCACCTCGGCCGACGTGTTGATCTACGCCGGGCTACGGACGGTTGTACGTCATCGGCCGCGACCCGTACGACGTCACGATCGGCGAGGTGATCCGCAGCCAGTTCGACCCGGTGATGAAGTGGGTCGGAGCAGCCCTGGTACGACACCCCCAGCGTGTACGGGCCGATCATGACCATCGTCCAGTGGGGAGCCAACCGGCTGGGCGGGGAGAACATGCACGACATCGTGTTCTGGCTGCAGGTCTCCTCGGTGCTGCCCTTCATCGCGGCCAGCGCCATCGTGGTGCGGATGGCCCGCGGCGACACCGCCCGGCAGGCCCGGGCCACCCTGCTCAGCGTGGCCAACCCGATGCTCATCTGGGCGGTCGTGACCGGGGCCCACAACGAGGCGCTGGCGATCATGTTCGCGCTGCTGGGCCTGCAGTTCATGCGCAAGAACCCGTTCCTCGCCGGGGTCGGGCATCGGCCTGGCCGGCTGCACGAAGCTCAGCATCGGACTGTGGGGCCTGGCCATGCTGTGGGCCTACCGCCGGGAGCTGAAGAAGGCGGCGCTGCTCTGTCTCGGCACGGCCATCCCGATGGGTCTGGCGTACGTCGTCTGGCAGCCGACCGCGTTCGGCCAGGTGCTCCGCAACGGGACGTACGTGTCGGTCGGGTCCTGGGCCAACCCACCGTTCCGGCTGCTCAACCTCTTCCTCGGCGAGTGGGGTGCGAAGACCATCGTCGGCGTCATCGCCTACAGCGGGCTGGTGGTGATCGCCTGGATGCTCTCCCGGGTGGTGCCGTGGACCGCCGCGCCGGGCCTGCCCCGCGGATGCCGATCCGCGGCGCGACCCGATGACCATCGCGCTGCGCACCTCGTTGATCTTGTCGGTGGCCTGGCTGACCACCTCGATGTACACGCTGGCCTGGTACGACCTGCTGGCCTGGATGCCGCTCGCCCTGATGGTGGCCAGCAAGCTCGACCGGATCCTGCTGCTGCGGATCACGTTGCTGTCGCTCGCCTTCGTGCCCGGGCCGGGTGGTCGACATCGGACCGGCGCTGGAGTTCGTCGCCACCCGGCTGTACGACACCGTGTCGCCGATCGTCCAGATCGGTGTGCTGGTCGCCATCGTCATGTGGTGGCGCAAGCCGGATCGCGAGGAGCTGTTTCCCGTTCCGCGACGTCAAGGAGACCGTGGTCGAGCCCGCCGACGTGCGGTCAGTTTGAAATACGGAGCTGCTCGCGCGTCTCAAGCGCTCGAGACTGTGCCCTTCCTCCTCGATCGTCGACGCCCGACTCGACGCTGATGCCCACGTGGTTAGGTCAAGGCGTCGACTCCTCGTCGTCAGAGCACAGCCGCGCTTGAGACACCCGACGCTCGCAGCCTCAGGTCTCGACGTCGGGCCGTACGCCGACGCCCTCCCAGTTGGGTCCGCCGTCCGGCGCCAGCACGGTCGCGTTGGGGATCAACGCGCGGACGTCGTGGGTCAGCGCCAGCGGCACCACGTGGTCGGCGGCGCCCTTGGTGCGGCCGCCCATCAGAACCGCCAACTGCTCGCGCTGCAGCGCCCAGGCGAGCGCCTCGCCCGAAGAGTACGTGCCGGGCCCGATCAACGCCCGCACCTCAACAGCGGGCGACGCGGCCAACGGCGCACCGGCGGTCCACCACTGCCGGACGTGGTCGACGTAGCGCACGTCGAAGACGTGCCGCGGCCCATCGCCGGCGAGCCAGTCGATGATCAACATCACCGTGGCCGGGTCGCCGCCGCCGTTGCGGCGCAGATCCAGCACGATCCGGTCCGCGCCGGCGGTCAGGGCGAACGCCGCCGCCAACAGGGGTGCCGCGGCCGAGGCATCCGCCAGTCCGTCCAGCCGTAGTACGGCGGTCCCGTCCGGACGGCGCTCGACGCCGCGGACCATCGCCCCGTCCCGGCGGACAGCCTCGCGATCGGCGTCGGGCCAACCCGCTGATCTGGTTTCCGGTGTCAGGCCGTCGGAGAGCGTCAGTTCCAGGTGCACGAACACTCGCTGGGCGGCGCCCTCGAGCTCGGCCAGCCGCGCTGGATCGAGCGAGCGCGTGTCCTCCGCCCATGGCTGCAACCTCTCCCGCAGCGCCTCTACACGCCGTCCGGAGCCGTAGTGGGTCGCCACCCGGTCCGGTAGCAGCCGCACCACGTCGGCAGGCGTGCTCGGCGCATCCACGCCGGGAATGTAACCGGGTCAATTCCGCTCCGTCACGGGTGTTCGCTGCCGGCGGAGATCGCGTAGTCGTCGATCTCGGCGATGAGCCGGTTCTGTCCGTCCCGATCCAGGAACGACGAGCGGACCGCGGTCCGGGCCAGTTCGGCCACTCCGCCGTCGTCGAGGTCGAGCAGCCGGGCCGCCACCTCGTACTCGGTGTTGAGAGAGGTCGAGAACATCGGCGGATCGTCGCTGTTGATCGTCACCACGACGCCGGCGGCCACGAAGTTCGGCCAAGGGGTGCGCGTCGAGTCGGGCCACGGCCCCGGTGGCCAGATTGGAGGTCGGGCAGACCTCGAGGGGGATGCGGTGCTCGGCCAGATGAGCCATGAGGGCGAGGTCCGCGGCGGCGGAGGTGCCGTGCCCGATCCGCTCCGCGCCCAGCTCCCGGAGGGCATCCCAGATCGTCTCCGGGCCGGTGGTCTCGCCGGCGTGCGGGACGCTGTGCAGACCGGCCGCGCGGGCCCGGTCGAAGTACGGCTTGAACTGCGGCCGCGGCACGCCGATCTCGGGCCCGCCCAGCCCGAACCCGATCAGCGCCGACGGACCGTGCTCCAGTGCGATCGCCAACGTGCCTTCGGCCCCGGCCAGCCCGAGCTCGCCCGGAATGTCGAAGATCCAGCGCAGCACGATGCCGAGATCACGCTGCGGCGGCCACCCGAGCATCTTCGATCGCCGCCACGAACTCCGCCGCCGGGATACCCCGGATCACCGAGGTGTGCGGGGTGACGGTCAGTTCCGCGTACCGGATGTTCTGGGCGGCCATCTCGCGGGCCACCTCGTAGGTCAGGAGCCGGACGTCCTCGCCGGTCGTGATCAGGTCGACGACCGAGAGGTAGACGGTGACGAAGTGGGCGAAGTCGGTGAAGGCGAAGTACTCCTTCAGGTCGTCGGGATCCTGTGGCACCGTGCCGGGGTGGCGCGCCGCCAACCGTGACACGATCGCCGGCGACGCGGAGCCGACGTGATGAACGTGCAGCTCGGCCTTGGGCAGACCGGCGATGAACTCGGCAGAGGCCCGTACAGGATCGACCACAGGATTGATTGTCGCGCGCTGCGGTGACGCTCGAGACTCTTGCCAGAGCTCTGAGCTTGGTCCTAGGTTGGCGAACACCCGCTGCCTCCTCTGCGCCACCCACATCTCCCAGGGGTCTGCATGCCGAAGAGTCGTCCCATCCTGTCCATCACCGTGGCCGTCGCATTCGTCACGGCCACCGCCGGTGCCCTCGCCCCGCCGGCGTCCGGCCAACCGACCGCTCCGACCGAGTACCTCGTGCTCTACAAGGGCGCCCAGGCCGATGCGGCGGCCCGCAGCGCCATCACCCGGGCCGGCGGCACCATCACCAAGGAGAACAACAAGATCGGGTACGCCTACGTGCGGACACCGATGCCGGCTTCGCCGGCAAGGTGTCAGCCTCCGGTACCGTCGCCGGCGCTGCCAAGGAGCGGGTCGTCGGCGCTGCACCTCGGCGGCTACGGGCCCAGTCGGAGGACATCGAGAGGCTGACCGCCGAGCGAGCCGCCGCCAAGGGCAAGGGTGGGATGAACGTGCAGTCGACGGCGGTGGCCGCGGCCACGACCCCCGAACCGCTGGCCAATCTCCAGTGGGACATGCGTCAGATCGGGGCCACCGCCACCGGCTCGTACGCCAAGAGCCTCGGCCGTAAGGGCGTCCGGGTCGGGATCATCGACACCGGCATCGACGGCAATCACCCCGACGTGCGGCCGAACTTCAACGCGGCGCTGAGCCGGAACTTCGTCGTCGACATGCCCGACATCGACGGCCCCTGCGAGGTGTCGACCTGTATCGATCCGCCCAACGTCGACGAGAACGACCACGGCACTCACGTGGCCAGCACGATCGGCTCACCGATCAACGCGCTCGGTATCGCCGGGGTGGCGCCGAACGTCACCTTGATCAACATCCGCGCCGGCCAGGACTCGGGGTACTTCTTCCTGCGCGCCACCCTCGAGGCGATGGTCTACGCCGGCGACATCGGTATCGACGTGATCAACATGAGCTACTACACCGATCCGTGGCTCTACAACTGCGTCAACAATCCGGCCGATTCGCCCGCGGAGCAGGAGGAACAGCGGGTCGTGCGGCAGGCCACCCAGCGCGCGCTCAACTACGCGCGGAACCGTGGCGTTCTGCCGATCGCCGCGATGGGCAACGGGGCCACGGATCTCGGGAACCCCACCGTCGACGACACGAGCCCCGACTACCCGCCCGGCTCGGAGAGGGAGCGCGACATCGACAACTCCTGCATCACGGTGCCGACCGAGTCCCGCGGCGTCGTGTCGGTGAGCTCGCTCGGCCCGAGCACGCGCAAGGCCTACTACTCCGACTACGGCATCGAGCAGACCGACGTATCTGCGCCGGGCGGCGACCTCTACGACTCGCCGAGCAACACCGGGAACCCGCAGAACCTGGTCCTCGCCGCCTACCCGCAGGCGCTGGCCCAGGAGCGGGAGGAACTGAACCCCGACGGGACGCCGAACACCCCGTTCGTGGTGCGTAGCTGCAACGGGGCGAACTGCGCCTACTACACCTATCTGCAGGGCACCTCGATGGCCGCACCGCACGCGGCCGGTGTGGCGGCGCTGGTCGTGAGCAGACGTGGCAGCCTCGATCGGGCGAAGGGCGGGCTCAAACTGCCGGCCGACGCCACCGAGGCCTGGCTCTACCGGTCCGCCGTGAAGCATGCGTGCCCGGAGCCACGGCTGTTCCACTACACCCGGATCAACGCGGCGGGCGAGGTGTTCGAGGCTGATCACCGCTGCGCGGGTCCGATCACCAAGAACGGGTTCTACGGTCGCGGGATCGTGAACGCGTACGCGGCCGCGACCGGTTGATCCACCCCGGTTGATCCAACGCCGGTCAACTCCGGTTGAGCGACGTCGGACGGCCCGCCGGTTCAGCGTCGAACCGGCGGGCCGAGGCCTCCTGCTGGGCCAGTCGACGCAGGGCCAGGAGGACGGGCTCGATCAGCACCGTGCCCAAGATCACGTACCGGACGGCCTCGGCCGGCGACGACGACGGGACGCTCGCCACCTCCTCGGAGGCCAGGGCGAACATGTGCTCGGCGTAGCGGTCGAGCATGCCGTCGGTCAGCTCCAGCCCGGACTCCTCGAGCGCGAGCAGGGCACGGACGAGGCTCGCCTGGGTGTCGCAGTCCTTCTCGTCGACCCGCCAGCCCCAGCGGTGCAGGAGCCGGTGCGACCTCGGTCAGGTCCTCGTCCGACGCGGGCCGGGTGACGGCGCTCTGGGCCAACCCGAGAGGTCGTGGGTCGAGCTCGGCGGATGGTCGATGTGACGCAGCACCTCCCGAGCCCGGGCGACCGACAGCCCGCCCGGTCCGAGCAGCGCGCGGATCAGCCGCAGACGGGCCAGATGGCTCTCGTCGTACTGGGCCTGGGTGGCCGAGGTGCAGCCGACCCTCGGGCAGCAGTCGCTCGCGCAGGTAGTACTTGATCGTGGCCACCGGCACATCGCTGGTCCGCGACAGCTCCGAGATCCGCACGGTCCTCCTTGACAAATGGATAGTAGACATCTCTAATATCTAATAATAGATATCGCTACTGTCCAATCAGGAGTTCACCATGACCGAGATCATCCGTCAACGCATGACGCACCAGCACACCGGCGAGCTGGTCGTGTTCCTGATCGGCATGCGCATCAACCAGTGGTGGCGTGTCCGCGAGTGGTGGCCGGTGTTCGGGGCCATGCCGAAGATGCTGGCCGAGCTCTACACCGATCCGGATTCCGGTTTCCTGGGCTCACCGGCTCACGCTCGCGGCCGGTGGACCGCTGCTGGTCCAGTACTGGAGCAGCCACGACGCCCTGTACGACTACGCCAGCACTCAGGACGCGGTGCACCGACCGGCGTGGACGGAGTTCAATCGCCGGGCCCGGAAGGCGCCCGGTGTGGTCGGGATCTGGCACGAGACCTTCCAGGTGGAGCGGGCCGAGTCGATCTACGTCAGCATGCCGGTGACCGGACTGGCCAAGGCCACCGCGGCCGTGCCGGTCGGATCGCGGGCCGACCGGGCGCGCGACCGCTACGCCGCCGGAGTGACGGCGTGAATCCGCCCACCCGTCACATCTTCGGGCGTTTGAACGGCGTGTTGCTGCAGAAGTGACGGCTCGGCGGAGGTCTCTGGGGCTGAGAACTCGACGACCACGCCCCGCTCCCGGTCGGATCTATCCTGTCCGCTGTGAGCGTCGCCGCGGGCTGGTACCCCGACCCGTCGGGAGGGTCGCCGGAGGCAGGCGGGGAGACGTACCGCTGGTGGGACGGCGAGTCCTGGACGCGCTGGCTCACCACCGACCAGGGGACTCCGCCGCCTCGGGTCGAGGCACCGAGGCCCGGCCCCGCCGGCGCCGGCGGTCCCCTCCGTCCGGGTGCCACTGGCCGTCACGTTGATCATCGGCGTGGTGGTCGCCGCCCTCGTGGGGGTCGGGACGACCGTGGCGCTCACCGGCGACCGCATACGTACGGGTCCCGCCGCCGCGCCGCCCTCGCCGACCCCGGTGCCGGCCGTCACCTATCGGCCGGCGACCCGCATGATCTCGGTGGACGAGCTGCGGATGGTGCTCCCGGGCTCGCCGTACAACTGCCTCGACGCCCCGCTCGGCTTGGCACCCTTTGCTTCCGCGGTGAGCTGCGACGTGTTGGTCCACCGCGACTACGCCGCCAACCAGGACTGGTACGCCACGGCCGGGTTGGGGTTGCTCCCGGAGTCACTGGTGGTGGCCGGCAAGCCCAAGCAGACCGGCGAGCGCTTGTTCTTGTCGCTCCGGAAGCGCTTCTTCGCCGGGCAGGTAACGAAACTGCAGAAGTTCACCGCGACGCCAACCGATGTGTCCGGACGCCAGGCGCTCGTGCTGACCGGTGAGGTGCGATACACGATCAAAGGGCTGCCGAGCTCGTACGACCGGATGCTTGTGGCGTTGGTCGAGCTGCGCAGCGGCCGGTACGCCGCGTTCTATTCCGTGCGGCCCGACGACGCCCCCGAGACCGCCCTGGCGGCACTCGACGCCTCACTCGACACGCTGTCCGCCCGCTGAGGGGAGTCCGCAGCGATCCCGTTCGCCGTCGATGCATTGTCGGCGGCGACGAGAGCAGGGCGGGCCACCGCGCTCCCGGACGGACCGCTCGGCACACGGATCAGGAGCGCGGACCGGTGGACCTGCGCCGTCAGGGTGGAGCAGGAACCCACGGTGTCCCCGTCGAGCTGGTAGTGGTCCGGCTCGTCGACGGTGAGGGTCACCCGCTGCCCCTGCAGGCGGGTCAGCTGTTCGTCGGGCCGGCGGCGACGAGTCAGCACGCCGACGATCAACCGGACCCAGTCGCGGAACGAGCGCGGGGAGGCGACCAGGACGTCGAGCAGCCCGTCGTCGGCGCGGGCGTCCGGGATCATCGGAATGTTGCCGCTGAGCAGACCGACGTTGCCGACCAGCACGAGGTGGGCGCGCCGGCGCAGCGGCGGCTGATCGTCGACCTTCACGGTCAGGTGCACCGGCGGGTGGTTGGCGTAGCGGGCCGCAGAGACGAAGTAGGCCGCCGAGCCGACGGCCTTCTTCAGGTCGGGGTTGGCGCCCTGCATGATCACGGCGTCGATCCCGATGCCGGCCATCACGGCGAAGTAGTCGCTCGCGGCGTGGTCGACCCGGATCTTGATCAGGTCGATCGGTTTCTCGATGCCGTCGAAGGCCACGTCGAGCGCGAGACTCTCGTCCAGCGGGATCCCGAGGTTGCGGGCCAGCAGGTTACCCGTGCCGGCGGGGATCAAGCCGAACGGGACGTTCGCTGCCGGCGAGCCCGGCGCAGATCACCCGGATGGTTCCGTCACCCCCGGCACCGAGGACCAGGTCGACGTTCTCGGTCAGCGCCCGTTCGGTCATCGCCCGCCCCGGGATCGGTCGGCGACGTCTCCAGCCACAGGGCCGGCTGCCAGCCGCGACTGCGCAACTCGTACTCGACCCGGCGGCGGAAGGTCGTCCAGTCGGTGATCTTGATCGGGTTGTAGATCACGGCGCATCGGTTCGCACCCGGCTCGTGGGTGACCGGCCGGGTCTGCAGATCACGCACGAGTTCCTGCACGATCTCGTGGGTGACCGGGACGGTCACGCCGCTGACGATCAGGGCCGCGACCGCCACCAGGGCCCCGTAGAGCGCACCGCCGAGCAGATCCGACGGGTAGTGCGCCCCGAGGAGCCAGCGATCGATCGCCACGACCAGCACCAGAACCGAGGCGCCGACCTGCCAGGCCAGCTTGCGCCGCGCGCTGCGCCGGGTCACGGCGAAGACCGCCCCGACCGAGATGCAGCAGGCGACGACGGCGACCAGGTGGCCGGACGGGTACGAGGAGCCCTGAGTCGTCAAGAGATCGAGCCGGGTGGCGGGCCGGGGCCGGGCGAAGATCAGCTCCAGCAGCGACGGATCCGCCCCAACCAGCGACGATGACGATCACCAGGGCCAGCGCCAGGGCCCGCAGCCGGCGGCGGTACGCCCACCAGGCGATCGCGGCCAGGGCCGCGTACTGCAGGCCCGGCCAGGTGAGGAGCGCGAACGCGCTGGCGATCTGGGCCACGGCCGAGCCCGGCTGAGAGCGGCGGGGCGACGAGGCGCCGATCGAGGGCCGCCAGCGGGGGCCAGGTGAAGACGAGGATCGTCCAGATCACGAAGCCGCAGAGCAGGAGGCCTCCGATGATCAAGGCGCTTCTGGACGGCGGCGGGCGGACCACGCGCTCATCCTTCCATCGGGGCAGCGCGCAGTAATCACCGCGTTATCTCGTGCTGCGGGTTCCGAGTCTCGGTAGGGTGTGCGGGTGATCGACGCCCGTGTGCTGCGGAGCGACCCGGATCGGGTCCGGGCCAGCCAGCGCGCCCGCGGTGAGACCGAGAGCCTGGTCGACGAGCTGTTGGCGGCCGACGCGGTACGACGATCGTCGATCGCACAGTTCGAGGAGCGCCGCGCCGAACAGAAGGAGCTCGGTCGGCAGATCCCGCGCGCCACCGGCGCGGAGCGGGTCGCGTCTGCTGGACCGCACCAAGGAACTGGCGGATGAGGTAAGAAAGGCCGACGCCGACGCGACGCGAGCCGGCGCGAGCCTTCGAGGATCTGTTCAAGCGGGTCGGCAATCTGGTCGCCGACGGCGTGCCCGAGGGCGGGGAGGACGACTACGTGGTCCTCGAGACCCGCGGGGAGCCGCGGGACTTCGCCGCCGAGGGCTTCTCGGCCGCGCGATCACGTCGAGCTCGGGCAGCTGCTCGGCGCGATCGACGTCGAGCGCGGGAGCCAAGGTCTCCGGCTCCCGGTTCTACTACCTGACCGGGCAGGGCGCCGAGCTGGAACTGGCGTTGATCAACCTGGCCATGAGCACCGCCCTGGCCAACGGCTTCACCGCGATGATTCCGCCGGCGCTGGTGAAGCCGGCGGCCATGGAGGGCACCGGATTCCTCGGCCAAGCCGCGCAGGACGTCTACCACCTGCCGGCCGATGATCTCTATCTGGTGGGGACGGCGGAGGTGCCGTTGGCCGCCTACCACTCCGACGAGATCCTGGACCCGGCCCGGCTGCCGCTGCGCTACGCCGGTTTCAGCCCCAGCTTCCGGCGGGAGGCCGGCTCGCACGGGAAGGACACCCGGGGCATCTTCCGGGTGCACTGGTTCGACAAGGTGGAGATGTTCAGCTTCTGCGCGCCGGAGGAGGCCGACGCCGAACACCAACGCCTGCTGGGGTGGGAGAAGGAGTTCATCGACGTGCTCGAGATCCCGTACCAGGTGCTGGAGCTGGCCGCCGGTGATCTTGGTCTGAGCGCGGCGCGGAAGTACGACTGCTACGGCTGGCTGCCGACTCAAGATCGTTACCGCGAGATCACCTCGACCTCGAACTGCACCGACTTCCAGGCGCGGCGGCTCAACGTCCGGGCCCGGTTCGAGGGCGGGATCGCGCCCGGTGGCGACGCTCAACGGGACGCTGTGCGCGATGACCCGGACGATCATCATGATCTTGGAGAATCATCAGCAGGCCGACGGATCGGTACGGATTCCGTCCGCTCTGCGGCCCTACCTCGGCGGCCGGGAGGCCCTGACACCGGTGCGGGCGCCCGGCTCTTGAGCAACCCCTCCGCCGGTTGGCGCCCACGGGTCGTGGCGCTGGACATCGACGGCACCGTGGTCGACCACGAGGGTCTGCTGCCCGTACGCGTGCGGGACGCGATCGCCTCGGTCGTGGCGGCCGAGGTGCCGGTCGTGCTGGCCACCGGACGGTCGTGGCACGGGGTGCGTCCGCTGGTCGACGAGCTCGGGCTGCCGCCCGGCTGGTCGGTCGCCTCGAACGGCGCGGTCGTGGTGAGCTACCCGCCGGAGCGGATCGTCAAGGCCGTGACCTTCGACCCGCGGGAGGTCATCGAGCGGGTGGGTGTGCTCGCTCCGGAGGCGCTGATCGCGGTCGAGGAGATCGGGCGCGGCTACCGGACCACGGGCGAGTTCCCGGGCGGCGACCTGACCGGGGAGATGATCATCGAGAGACGTCGAGCAGCTGAGTTCACGCCCGGTGACCCGGGTGATCGTGCGCGATCCGCTGCGCTCCGACGCCGAGTTCATCGAGCTGGCCGACCAGCTGGGCCTGCACGGCGTGGCGTACTACGTCGGCTGGAGCGCCTGGCTGGACATCGCCCCGGCCGGGGTGACCAAGGCTCCGGGCTGGCCGACGTCGTCGCCGAGCTCGGGCTCGAGGCGGCCGACGTGCTGGCGATCGGCGATGGCCGCAACGACGTCGAGATGCTGGAGTGGGCCGGTCGCGGAGTCGCGATGGGTCAGGCGCCGGCCGAGGTGCACGCCGCCGCCGACGCCGTCACCGGCACCTTCGACGAGGGCGGTGTGGTCACCGAACTCCGCCGCTGGTTTTGAGTTAGCCAGATTGCGCGCGCAATTTGGCCGCGACTACGCGGTCGGATCCCGCACGAAATCCCTTGGCAGGGTCAGCCGGAGGTCTCGTCCAGGTGCTGCAGCAGATCGTGGGCGGCCAGCTCGACCTTCTTGTGCCGCCACTCCGAGGCGCGGTAGACGCAGGCGATCAGGCCCGTGCGGTGCACGCGGCGGAAATCGCCGACGACGAAGGCGTACCGGGACTTGGTCTCGTCGGTCGCGCCCACCGTGAGCCCGAGGTGCCAGTTGGCGTACTCCTCCCAGGAGTGCCGCTCGAGGTAGGCGTTCTGCATCTCCGCGTTCGGCTGGGCGTCGCCCCAGTCACTGTCGAGGACGTACTGGCGCCGATCGATCAGGCCGCGGATGTAGGCCACCGCCTCGTCGTTCACCTCATAGCTCGCCATCTCGTGCCTCCTCACCGCGACCGTCAGGAGCCATCATCACAGCCAGACGGCCGCGCCCCCTAACCCCCGCGCGCGACAGCGCTCAGGCGGCCGCCGGACGGTCGGCTCGGCGGCCGAGCACGACGTTGGCCTCGGCCAGGACGGCTCGTGCGGACGGCCGCGCGTCGGCGTGGGCCGGCGCGCTGGGGCTCCGCCGCTCCTTGCGCAGATGGCGTTTCACCGTGGACAGCGAGCACCCGAGACGGGCGGCGAGGCGCTCCAGGCTCTCGTCCGGATGGGCTCGGCGGAGCCGGAGGATCTCGGCGTGGTCGACCTGGCGATGACCGCCGCTGACCCCGGCCAGGGTGTCGAAGTCCTCGGGTGCGACCTCGACGCCCAGCCGCCGACGGATCTCGGCGCGCTGCCGTTCGGTCGTACCGGCCACGAAACCGCTGACGTCGTAGATGACCACGGCTCGATACAGGCAGTCGACCAGCAGCGGGCAGGCTTCGCAGGCGGCGCAGGCCTGGTCGGTGAGGGCGACGGCGCGGCGGCGCACGGAGGCGGGGGCGTTTCCGGTCGGCGGCTGCTCCAGCAGGGGATCGAGAAACAGCTCTGCGCGGCTGACGCAGTCGGGGGTGGTACGGGTGGTGCTGCTGGCGAGATGGTCGACAGCGAGAGTCATCCGGCGTCTCCAGATCAGGGGGCTTGAACGGGCTCGAATGAGACGCGTCGAACCCTGATCTCGGTTCCCGCGTTTTCGGCACGACACGTTCTTGGCGAGTCGTCACTTCTCGTCGGCGACACGCGTCGCTCAATCGGCCGAAGATCGTGACGGGTCGGCGGATTGCGGGCTAGAGGTACATGCCCTCGCTGCCGGTCCGGGGTCCGTGGCCCGGGGGGCTCGGGGTTGCCCAGACTGCCGGCGGGTAGGGCCCGTCGCATCTGCTCCAGCTGCGCCCGGGCCGCCATCTGCTGGGCGAAGAGGGCGGTCTGGATGCCGTGGAAGAGTCCCTCCAACCAGCCCACCAGCTGCGCCTGCGCGATCCGCAGCTCCGCGTCGGTCGGGGTGGCGTCCTCGCTGAACGGCAGGGTGATGCGCTCCAGCTCCTCGACGAGCTCCGGAGCCAGCCCCTCCTTCAGCTCCCGGATCGAGGCCGAATGGATGCTGCGGAGCCGCTGCCGGCTGGCGTCGTCCAGCGGAGCCGCCTTCACCTCCTCGAGGAGCTGCCGGATCATGTTCCCGATCCGCATGACCTTGGCCGGCTGCTCGACCATGTCGGTGACCGACTTGGACTCGTTCTCCTCGGAGTCCGCCGCCTGCGCCGGCGGGGCGCTCTCGACGGCCATCGCGTTCGGGGTGACGACGTAGACCCGGCCGTCCTCGGTGGCTCCCGCTACGCCCTGAGGCATTCCTTCGTTTCCGGACTGCTCGTTGGTCATTCGTCGATCCTAAGTGCCGGTGCCCGAGACGCCGCGAAAAGCAGTGGAGACCGGCTACCACCGGGCTCGTAGTGTTGTGCGGTCATGCGTGACTTCCCTCCGGTCGTTCCGGACTTCACGACCCCATCCCGCGAGCTCGAGCCCAGGGCCACGCTCGCGCACGTCGGCGACCGCGGCGGCGGGATTCGCCGCTCCGGACACGCGAGGTCCGCACCGGTACCTGATCTGGACGCTGAAGCAGCAGCGGAGCACGCTGCTGGTCAGCTCCCTGATCGGGGTCGTGGAGTGGCTGCCGGGATGGCTGGGGCCCGTACCTGGTCGGCCGGATCGTCGACGAGGGCATTCTGGCCGAGGACCTGTGCGACGGTCGGCTGGCTGTCGTTGATCTTGCTCGGGGTCTCGCTGGCCGGGGTCGTGGCCGGCGTGCTCCGCCACACGCTGATCGTCCGGACGTGGCTCGTCGCCATGTACGGGTCGATGAAGCTGATCACCCGGAAGACCACCCAGATGGGTCACGTGCTGCCGCAGCGGGTGCCGACCGGAGAGATCCTGAGCATCTCCGACAGCGACTCCGACCAGTTCGGCGCCGTCACCGAGGTCCTCACCCGGGCGCTCGGCGCGCTGATCGCGTACCTCATGATCGCCGGGTTGGTGTTCACCATGTCGTGGCAGCTCGGCCTGGTCGTCTTGGTCACCGCACCGTTGCTGGTGATCTTGGCCGCTCCGCTGCTGCGGCCGCTGGAACGTCGTCAGGACGTGGAACGGACCCGGCTGTCGGACCTGACCTCGCTGGCCACCGACATCGTCGGCGGGCTGCGGATCCTGCGCGGGATCGGCGGGGAGCGTACGTTCTCCGCGAACTACGACGCGCAGTCCCAGCGCACCCGCCGCGCCGGGGTCGACGCCGGACGGTGGCAGGCCGCGGTCGAGGGCGCCAGCGTGTTGTTCTCCGGGCTGTTCCTCGTCGCGGTGACGTGGCTGGGCGCTCTCCAGCTCAGCGCCGGGGTGCTCAGTGTCGGTGACCTGATCAGCCTGTTCGGCTACGCGGTGTTCATGGTCTGGCCGATCCAGACGTTCTTCGAACTGGCACAGGAATGGGTACGGGCGGTCATCTCCGCCCGCAAGGCCATCGCGGTGATGCAGCAGCAACCACCCTGGCGGGCGCCCGAGCCGGCGCTGAGCCTGCCGACCGAGGCCGAGATCGTCGACGACGTCTCCGGCTTCGTCGCCCGACCCGGCGAGTGGACGATCATCGCCTCGGCCGTGCCGGAGGACTCGGCCGCGCTGGCGGACCGGCTCGGCCGGTACCTGCCGAGTGATCATGATCCGGTCAGTCTGGAGGACGAGAAGGGACTCACCGGGCGGGCCGCCCGTCGGGCCGCCCGGATCCGGGTCCGGGAGGAGCGGGAGCGCCAGCTCCGCCGCGACGCGGAACTCGCCGATCGTCGTTGGGGTGTTCGGATCGGCCCGGTCGACCTCGCCGACGTGCCGATCGAGGCCGTCCGCGACCGGGTCCTCGTCAGCGACACCGCGAGTGCCGTCTTCGCCGGGACGCTCCAGTCGGCGATCGATCCGCACGGGCGGCTGACCCGCGACCAGGCCGAGCGAGCCATGTGGACCGCCGCGGCCGAGGACGTGTACGAGGCACTGCCCGGCGGCTGGCAGGGTCGGATCGACGAGCGGGGCCGCGGGCTGTCCGGAGGTCAGCGGCAGCGGCTCGTGCTGGCCCGCGCCCTGGCCGCCGACCCCGAGATCCTGGTGTTGGTCGAGCCGACCTCGGCGGTGGACGCACACACCGAGGCACTGATCGCCGCCCGTCTCGCCGAGCACCGCCGCGGTCGGACGACGATCATGACCACCGTCTCACCGCTGCTCCTGCACCACGCCGACCAGGTCGCCTTCCTGGTGGACGGCCGCGTCGTCGACGCCGGCACCCACGAGGAGCTGGTGCAGCGGAGCGCCGGCTACCGTCGGCTGGTCGACCGGAACTTCGACGACCCTTCGACAGGCTCAGGGCGCGATTCGGATGACTGAGACGCAGACCTGGCTGCCGGGCTCGGCGGAGACCTGGCGGACCGCGCCGCTGCCGCCGGCGGTGCCGCCGGAGCTCATTCCGTCGCGCGAGGGTCGGCTTCGCGAGCGGCTGCGGGCCTGGCGTGCTCGCCATCTCCTGCGCGAGCAGCGGGCGCGCGACTACTTCGCCGGCAGCCGGCGGCCCGAGCGGGGACTGCCGGTGGCGGACCGGCCGGCCGTGGTCGCTTTCGCGGTCCACATGCTCCGCACCCGACGGCTCCTCGTGATCGCTCTGTTGATCTTGCACGCGTTGGCGGCGATCGCCGGGCTGGTCGTGCCGCGGATCCTCGGCGCCATGGTGGACCAGGCCGCCGAGCCGGGGACGGCGGCGTCGGTGCTGACCAGCTTCGCGGTCGCGGTGGCCGGCGTGGTCGTCGTCCAGGCGGCGCTCACGTTCTTCGCCCTGCTGATGTCGGTGATCTTCGGGCAGGACCTGCTGGCGGCGGCCCGGGAGTACGTCGTGGCCACGGTGCTCCGGTTGCCGCTCGGCAAGGTCGAGAGCGCCAGCTCCGGCGACCTGGTGACCCGGGTGACCCGGGACGTCGGCACGATGAGCGAGAGCGTCCGGTTCGGCCTGCCCGAGTCGGTGGTCGCCGCCGTCACGACCGCGCTGACGCTGGCGGCGATGCTGCTGAACTCGCCGCTGCTGACGCTTCCCTTGTTGCTGACCGCGCCGTTGCTCGTGGTCAGCTTCCGTCGCTACCTGAAGCGGGCGCCGCGCGGCTACATCACCGAGGGCGGCACGTACTCCATGATCAACACGACCCTCACCGAGACGGTCGAGGGCGCTCGTACCGTCGAGGCGTTCGGTCTGCAGCGGCGGCGGATCGAGCTGGGCGACGCCGACATCGCGGTCTCCGCGCAGGCCGAGCGCTACACGATGGCCCTGCGCAACATCCTCTTCGGGTTCATCGGCCTGGCGTACGACACCCCGCTGGTGATGGTGCTGCTGCTCGGCGGCTGGGGCTACGTCAACGGCTGGGTCACGCTTGGGCCAGATCACGGCCGCCACCTTGTACGTCCAGGCGCTGATCGAGCCGCTGGACCGGCTGATCCGCAACCTGGACCGCCTCCAGGTGGGCATCGCCTCGACGACCCGGCTGCTCGGGATCGCGGCCGTACCGCAGGACCGCGAGCCCGGCTCCGATCGTCCGGACGGTGATCAGCTCGTCGGATCGGCGATCTCCGCTTCGCCTACCGCGAGGGCCACGACGTCCTGCACGGCATCGATCTCGCCCTCCGGCCCGGCGAGCGGCTCGCCATCGTCGGGCCCAGCGGCTCCGGGCAAGTCGACCCTGGGCCGACTGCTGTCGGGGATCAACGCCCCGCGGACCGGATCGGCGACCGTCGGCGGGGTCGAGCTCACCGCGCTGCCGCTGGACGTGCTGCGGACCGAGGTGGCCCTGGTCACGCAGGAGCATCACGTCTTCGTCGGCACGATCCGCGACAACGTGATCCTGGCCCGGGAGGACTCGCCCGACGAGACGACGATCGCCGCCCTGGCGATGGTCGACGCCTGGGACTGGGTCGACCGGCTGCCGCAGCGGCTGGACACCGTGATCGGCTCCGGGAACGCGCGGTTGACGCCGGCCCAGGCGCAGCAGATCGCCCTGGCCCGGCTGGTGCTGGCCGACCCGCACACGCTGGTGCTCGACGAGGCGACCTCGCTGATCGACCCGCGGACGGCGCGGCACCTCGAGGGCTCGATGGCGGCCGTCCTGGACGGCCGTACGGTCGTGGCCATCGCCCACCGGCTGCACACCGCCCACGACGCCGACCGCATCGCGGTGGTCATCGACGGCCGGATCGTGGAGCTCGGCAGCCACGCCGAACTGGTCGCCGCCGACGGCGAGTACGCCGCCCTCTGGCGCGCCTGGACCGCCTGATCGGAGCCGCCGGTCGCGAGCTGGCCACTGTTCCGCCCACCTCGCTCGGGTTCGTAGGCGTCGCTCGATCTGCAGATCGAGCTACGCCTACGAGATCGAGCGACGTGGGTACGGAGGGGAGCAGCCAGGGCGGGGTCACAGGCCGTCGGTGGTCAGGATGATCTTGCCGATGTTGTCGCCCGACTCGAGCTGCCGATGGGCAGCCGCAGCGTCGGCGAGGGGGAAGACCTGCTGCGGGGCGGGCTTGATCACGCCGCTGGTCAGCAGCGGCCAGACCGCGGCCTCGACCGCGGCGCAGATCTCGCTCTTCTCCGCCACCGGTCGGCCGCGGAGGTTGGTGGCGATCACGTGTCCGCGCTTGCGGAGCAGGGAGCCGAGGTCGAGGGTGCCCTTCGTGCCGCCCTGCAGACCGATCACCACGAGGCGGCCGCCGGTGGCCAGGCAGGCGACGTTGGGCTCGAGGTACTTGGCGCCGATCACGTCCAAGATCACGTCGACCCCGGCGCCGTCGGTCGCGCGCGGAAACGGCCGCCGGCCAGTCGTCGCGGTACGAGATGGCCGGGTCGGCCCCGACCGAGCGGCAGTAGATCAGCTTCTCCGGGCTGCCCGCCGTGGCGATCACCGTCGCGCCCAGGCGCCTTGGCGTACTGGATGGCGAACGAGCCGATCCCGCCGGCGCCGCCGTGGACGAGCAGCCGCTCCCCGCTGGCCAGACCGGCCAGGCTGCAGATTGGAGACCACCGTCGCCGCCACCTCGATCAGACCGGCGGCCGTGACCAGATCGAACCCCTCGGGGACGCTCACCACCTGCCCCTCGGGCACCGCCACCCGGGTCGCGTAGCCGCCGCCGGCCAGCAGGGCGACGGCCCGATCACCGACCTCGCCATCGCGTCACGCCGTCGCCCACGGCCGCGACCACGCCCGAGCATTCGAGTCCGATGATCTCGCTCGCCCCGGGCGGTGGTGCGTAGTTTCCCTGGCGCTGCAGCAGATCGGCACGGTTGACGCCGGCCGCGGCGACGTCGAGCAGGACCTCACCGGCCCGCGGTTCCGGGTCGGGCACGCTCGCTCAGCTGCAGCACGTCGGGCCCGCCGGGCGCGGCCACGGTGATCGCCTTCACCCGCTTCAGCGTGCCATACCGTGACGGCCCGGTCGGCTAGGATCGCTCCTGCTCGCGGCCCGATGCGTACGCGCAGCGAGCCAGGCGAGGTCGCATAGTGGACTAGTGCAGGCGCCTTGAAAGCGCCCGAGCGGCACAACCGTTCCGTGGGTTCGAATCCCACCCTCGCCGCCGATCCGCCGAAACCATCGGCAACCGACGGCAATCGAAAGGAGGTAAGAATCAGCAACCCGGCGCAGTCACCGCTCGACCACCAGCGGTTCTTCCTGCAGGCCCGCGTACCCGTCCGCGCGTACGTGATCGCGGCGGTCGCTCGCTCGGCGGGTGCCGTCTTGGTGGTGGCCTGGCTGACGCTGCGCTGGCCCCCGGTCTTCGGCGTGCTCGCCGTCGTCGTGATGACCTTCGGCCTGGCGATCAGCGTGGCCACGCTGTTGTCGCAGAGTCGCTACCAGACGACCGTGATCATCGAGCGGGACACGGTGACGTTGATCAACGGCCGTCGCCGCCGGGTGCTCGAACTGGACCGAGGTGGCCGACGTCACCACCCAGGGCCCCTACCTGGTCTTCAACCCGAAGGGTGACGGCCGCCGCGAGGTGGTGCTGTTCGATCCGCGGCAGACCAACACCCAGTTGTTCGCGGATCTCGTCGCGGCGCTTCGCACCCGGCTGGACGCCAGCCGGGGCTACCGTCCGTGAGGGCGCTGAGCGATCAACTGGGTCGGGTCGCGGTCCTGGCCTTCTCCGGATCGAACGCGCAGGTGTCGTCCAGCTCGGCGCTCTGTGGCGTGGCGCTGGGGCTGGGCTGGCGAGCTTCTTCTTCTTCTTGGCCGACGGTGACGGGGACGGACTGGCGGACGCGGAGGACTTGGCCTCTGCTGGACTCCTTGAGCGTCTCGCGCACCAGCTTGCGCATCGCCGGGAAGTCGGGGTTGAAGCTGCGGAAGTTGGCCACACCCTGCTGGAACAAGACGCTGCGGGTCTGCCCGTTCTTGACCCGCAGGCTGAGGTCCACCAGCAGGGGCAGCACTTCCTGCGGGATGTCGGTGATCACGATCTTCTTGCCGGCCTTGGCGATCTGCTCGTAGCGCGCCAGCATGTTGGCCGGGTTCGCCTGGTCGATGATCGCGTTGACCACGCAGCGCTGCCGACCCATCCGGGCGAAGTCGTCACTGCCGTAGCGGCCGCGGGCGAACCACAGGGCCTGCTGGCCGTCGAGCTTCTGGTTCGGTCCCGGCTCGATGTAGTCCGACGGCGGGATGTTGCGGTTCTCCTCGCTGACGCCGCCGATCGGCACGTAGGAGTTGACGTTGACGGTGATGCCGCCGAGCGCGTCGACCAGGGTCTCGAAGCCGCGCAGGTTGATCAGGACGTAGTAGTCGACCGTCAGGCCCAACGCCTCACCGACGGAGAGCTTCAGCGCGTCGGCACCCAGATTGTCGGTGGGCCCGAGGATGTCCTTCGGCACGGTCTCGCGGGCACGGCCTCGTACATCGCGTTGAGGAAGCGCTCCGGGTCCTGGTTGTCGCCGCTGGTGAACCCGTTCGGGAAGTAGCGGCGCAGCGGCGACGTCAGCGGGAACGGCATGTTGGCCGTGTTGCGCGGCAGGCTGAAGAGGGTCGTGTTCCCGGTCTTGGTGTCGATGCTGGCCAGGATGATCGTGTCGGTCCGGGTGCCGACCCGGTTCGCGGCCCGCGTCCCCGCCGAGCAGCAGGATGTTCAGCCGCGGCTTGGTCTCCCACGGGTCGGGCTGGGGCTGCCCGTTCGGCTGGGTGGGGCGGACGTCGATGTTCGGTCGGGTGGCCGACTTGGTCTGCGTCTCGCTCTTGAAGACGTTGTCGACCAGGCTCGCCTGCTCGTAGCTGTAGCGGGCGGCGACGGCCATGGGCGCGGCCACGGCGAAGGCCAGCACGCCGACCAGGGCCCCGCCGAGCACCCGTTGGGTCGTGGTGGCGCGGCCCGCGCAGACTGAGGTGGCTGGCGACGACGACGGCCACCCAGACGAGCGCCAGCACGATCAGCGCGACACTCAGACCCGGTCAGCATGGCGGGTCGGACGGCGACGGACGGCGAGACCGGCGGGATCGGTGGCCGCCCAGACGCCGACGCTGAGCACGCAGCGTGGCGAAGAGGGCCAACACGATGCCGCCGATGCACGCGGCGACGGGCGGCGATGAGGCCCAGACCGGGCACCACGGTGCCCGCGACCGTCAACAGGACGGTGCGGGCGAACGAGTTCTCGTGGTCGGCAGGGCACGCCGCGGCGTGAGGCTGGGGCAGATCCCAGCTCCACTGCTCGTGCGGCGATGTCAAGGAAACACTCCGGTCGGGACGGAAGAAATCGGCTCTACTGTACGTGGTCGCCGGGCTACCAGATCCATTCCTCACCTAACCATCGATGGTTTCGGCGTGGCGAGCCGGCAGGCGCGCAGCGAATCGGCTTTGCTCGGCTGCGAGCGTGATCGGTAGGGTTGCTCGTCGGCCTTCCTCGTCGGTGGGCCGGCTCATGGGAGGCGTCGCCTAGTCCGGTCTATGGCGCCCGCCTGCTAAGCGGGTTGAGGGCACAACCCTCTCGCGGGTTCAAATCCCGCCGCCTCCGCTCCCTCTCGGGACTCCGCCGTCCGGGCCTCCAGCCGGCCTGGGCGGCGCTCGCGTCTTCGTCGGGATACTCATCCCGATATCGGCAGGATCAGGTAGATGCCGAAGAGGACCAGCAGCCCGGCACAGCCCAGCAGCGCGAATCCGGCCGTACGGACGCCACCTCCACCGTGACCGGCGGCGGCTCGTACCTGACCGGCCGACACGAACCGGATACCGCCCGCCAACAGCACGGTGAAGGCCACCGTCATCAGCACCGACACGACGGCGACGATGCCCAGCGCGGCCCAGTCGATCGTCACGGCACCAGATCCTTGGCG
This sequence comes from uncultured Actinomycetota bacterium, assembly GCA_963789345.1. Classification (GTDB taxonomy): domain Bacteria; phylum Actinomycetota; class Actinomycetes; order Propionibacteriales; family Propionibacteriaceae; genus Microlunatus. The sequence continues at coordinate 269,819 of CAWBKR010000019.1, forward strand.
TGCGGAGTGTGCTCCGAGGCCCGTCGCAGCGACTTGGCCGACGCCGAGTTGAGCACCAGCACCTCGTGGCTGTCGGTGACGTTGTTGCGGTTGACCTGGTGGCGGCGCGACAACGCATAGATCACCGCGCTCGCGGCGGTCAGCAGCATGAGGAGGGTCACCACGCCCCACGGGCCGGCCTGGGCCAGCACGGCGGCCAGGCCACCGACGATCCCGGCGCCGGGCAGGGTCAGCAGCCAGGCGACCAACATCCGGCGGGCGACGCTCCAGCGCACCTCGGCACCCTTGCGGCCGATGCCCGAGCCGAGGATCCCACCGGTGCACACGTGGGTCGTGGACAGCCCGAAGCCGAGGTGGGCCGACGCCAGGATGGTTGCGGCCGAGGCGGCACCGGCGGCCGCGCCCTGCGGCGTCTTGATCTCGACGATGCCCTTGCCCATCGTGCGCATGATCCGCCAGCCCCCGGCGTAGGTGCCGAGTCCGATGGCCAGACCGGCGGCCAGCACCACCCACCAGTAGGGGCCGGTGCCCGCCGCCTGATAGCCGGTGGCGATGAGGACGAGGGTGATGACGCCCATGGTCTTCTGGCCGTCCGAGGTGCCGTGAGCGAGCGCGAGCAGGCTCGCGGTGAAGGCCTGCCCGTACTTGAAACCGGTGTCCCGATCCTCCTTGCGGCTGGCGGCGGTGATGCGGTACGCGATCCGCGTGGCCAGCAAGGCGGCGACTCCGGCCACCACCGGCGCCACGATCGCCGGGAGCAGCACTTTGCTGACCACGACGCCGCCGTTGACCGAGTTCAGGCCCGCTCCGGCGACCACGGCACCGATGAGGCCCCCGAAGAGCGCGTGGGACGAACTCGACGGCAGACCGAGCAGCCAGGTCAGCAGGTTCCAGATGATCGCGCCGCTGAGCCCCGCCAGAACCAACGGGGCGGTGACGAGGGACTCGTCGAAGAATCCACCCGAGATGGTCTTGGCCACCTCGGTCGACAAGAACGCCCCGACGACGTTGAGAACGGCGGCCAGGATCACCGCGGTGCGCGGTTGCAGGGCCCCGGTCGCGATGGGTGCCGCCATGGCGTTGGCGCTGTCGTGGAAGCCGTTCGTGAAGTCGAAGATCAGCGCGACCACAGATCACGATGACCACCACGAACAGCACTGTCACGAGGGTCCCTATCTGGAACGGGTCGTGCGCCGGCCGGTGAACACCGGGTGACGGCTCGGCACCATGTCGGTGACGCCAGTTGAACAATAGGTGACGCGACCCGGTTGTCAATCGGCCTTCACAGGGTGTCGGAGCCGCGCTCTGTTTAGCTGAAGTGGTGAGCGGGTCGAGCGTGACGGTGGTGGGCGGCGGCATCGGTGGACTCGTGGCGGCCGTGACCGCCGCCGAGCGCGGCGCGTCAGTCACCCTGCACGAGGCGCACCACACCCTCGGCGGCCGATGGCGGACGACCGAACCTCCGTACGTGGCACACGAGGGACCGCACGTCGTCTACTCCGACGGGGTGCTGTTCGCCTGGCTGAAGGAGAGGCGGCTGCTGGACACGATGGCGAAGGTGCCGATCGGGGCCCTGCGCCGGTTCTCCTTCCACTACCGCGGGCGGTTGCGCATGGTTCCGCCCCGCCCGATGCTGCGGGCCTTGCTCGGCCGGCGACCCGCACCGGTCGATCGGTCCTACCGCGACTGGGCGACCGAACGATTCGGCGCGGAGGCTGCCGAGGTGTCGGCCGCGGCCACGGGGGTCGGGGTCTTCCACGCCGACCCCGGCTCGCTGTCCGCCGCCTTCGTGTACGAACGGCTGCGGCGCGTCTTCTCGCTGCCGCCCGCCGCCAGCTATCGGGTCGGGGGCGGCGGCGCCATGATCGCCGATGTGGCCGACTACGCCCGTGGGCTCGGGGTGCGGATCGAGCTCGGATCGCGGATCGAGGATCTCGGGCACGTGGACGGCGGGCCCATCATCGTGGCCACCGAACTCGAGTCCGCCCGTCGGCTCCTCGGCGACGAGGCGCTGGACTGGGCGTCCGGACGGACGGCCCTGCTCGATCTGGGTCTTCGCCGGGAGCGGCGGGACGCCTTCGTGATCAGCGATCTGGACGACGCCGGGTGGGCGGAGATGTTCACGGTGCCCGATCCGACTCTGGCGCCTGACGGCGAGTCGTTGCTGCAACTCCAGATGCCGCTGGGGCCCGACGAGGCGAAGGCGGCTGGGGTGGCGCGGCTGGAGAAGCTCGCCGACCTGGGCCTGCCGGGCTGGCGAGAGCGCGTCCGCTTCCGGCGGGAGGCGATCGCAAACGGCCGGACCGGCGCCGTCGACCCGCCCGGGTCGATGTGGCGGGACCGGCCTGCGATCGACCGCGGCGACGGGGTCTACCTGGTCGGTGACCGTGTCGCCGCTCCGGGGCTGCTCAGCGAGGTGAGTGTCAACAGCGCGGTGGCCGCCGTGGCCCTGGCCCTGCCGCCGAACTGATTGGGAGCCCGACTCCGGCCCCGCTACACTGGCCTGTCGTTGATCCGGGCGTTCGGTGCCCTGGTCGACAGGCACCCGTAGCTCAACGGATAGAGCATCTGACTACGGATCAGAAGGTTGGGGGTTCGAATCTCTCCGGGTGCGCCAACGGAATCCCTTCCACACAAGGCGAACCGGCCCGGATCAGGCTCCGGGCCGGTTCTTATTTCTGGGCTCAAATCACCGGTGAATCACCGCGTGCCCCCGCAACGGTCAGGCTTCCGCTGCGCTGGGTCCCGCGAGTGCCTGCCCGAGCGCCGCCGCAGCCGACGCCGCGCCCGAGGCATCCCCCGGCAGGTACGTGCTCAGGTGGACCTGCACCGAGTGCCCGAGCAGGGCCGCCGCATCCCTCGGAGCCACCCCGCGCCGATGCATCGTCATGGCGAGGCTGTGCCGCAGCGAGTGGAGCCGGATCGCGGGGAGTCCCGCCGCCGTACTCACATCACGGAACCGGTCGGAGAACCGCTCGGGGAGCGGAGCCCGTCCGGCTGCGTCCGTGATCACGAACCCATCCGGCGACTTGTCAGCCGAGGCCAGCCACGCCGCCGACAGCGCCGCCCTCGTGCCCGGCCAGATGCTCTCCGCCGGGACCGTCCGCCGAGATTGACCGGACTTCGGATCGTCCACCGCCGAGCGGGTGCCGACCGCGACCCGACCCTGACGGATCGTCACCGCGCCCGAGTCCCGGTCCACGTCTCGCCACCTCAGCCCCAGCGCCTCCGAGCGCCGGAGCCCACACGCCGCGAGCCGCCAGCCGTGCGCCCACTCGTCGCCGTCCGTCGCCGTAACGAACTCCCGCAACTCCGCCGGGGTCCACGTCGCCACCTCGCGCCGGTCGCCGGTCCGCTGCCGTGGTGGCTTGGCGTGCTCAGCCGGGGAGACCCGGAGGACACCGGTCCGCACGCCGTAGCTGAGCACCTGCCGCAGCGTGCCGAGCCCGTAGACGATGCTCCGGTGTCCGAGGCCCTTGCCGCGCAACCCGCCGCCGTCTTGGCCGAGCGCCGCAACCATGGCCGAGACCTCCTCCGGCGTGATGTCCTGCACCCGCCGATCACCGAACCGCGCGCCCTTCGGGCCGTGGTCAAGCAGTGGCCGCAGCGCGACCGCGTAGCCGTAGCGGGTGACCTCGCGTACATCGGTCCGGGTGCTGAGCCAGCGGTCGGCCAGCGCCCGAAGGGTGAGCCCGTCCGTGGGCAGGTATTCGCCCTGGGCCACCCGATGCCGCGTCTCCGCGACCCATGCCCGAGCGCCGGCCAAGCTGGCGAACGTCGCCGTTCGCTGGCTGCGCTTCTCACCCTTCTGGGAGGTGTCCACGGTCGCCCGGTACGCCGGGCCGGTCGAGAGCATCACGTCGCGGATCGGTTCGCCCTTCCGAGGCTGTGCACGTCTCGGCATCACTCGCCCCCGTCCCGCTCAGCGATGGCCCGATCTTCGTCGCGCCCCTCGTCTTCGCCGCCGATGCGCTGCCAGTCCCGAGGTGGAATGCCCTGGCTTGCCTCGTACGTCGCCACGGTGGCGGCGACGGTCAGATCGTCGTCGGCCATGGCTCGCGCGATGTCGCCGCCATAGGCCGCAGCCACCATGCGCGGGTAACCGTTGCTGACCTCCCGAAAGCGCTCGGAGTGAGCGCGCGCGAGTCTGTGGTGATCTTGCTCTGTCATGCTGTCCTGCGCCATTCTTGGCGGGTCTAGATGATCTTGCGAGTGCCGCCCTCACTCGCGAGCTTCGTCCTCCGATGCGCGGTAGCGCCGGACGTAGGTCCGAAGCGACCGCCGCACCACGTCCGCGAGAGCTTCGCCGCGTTGCTCCGCGATGCGCTGAGCCTCTGTCCACAGGTCCTCATCTATGCGGATCGTCCGCCGTGCTGTGGGCATGCGATGTCCTCTCGGTCGTGCTGCGGGGGAGCCCTCAGGATAGCAGAGTGTCATGACAGGTGGGGCCGATAGTGTCATGACAGCCGCCGAGAGACCATACCGGCCTCTCGCGTCCAAACTCGTTACTCACAAGGGCTATACCCCCTCCCGAATGACCCCCGGTGGTCTGAACGCGTGACAACTGGTCGCGCTTCGCTGCTACGTTAGACCCTGATCCGCACGACCCGCCAAGAGACGACCCGCCAAGAGAGCGCCACGGGTGACAGCCGAGCCGCAACCCTGCGGACCGGTGAACGGTCCGTCTCAAGAAAGGCGAGCGTCATGCCAACTACGATCCCCCCGCCCTGCTCTGCCGAGCAGTTACGCGAGCACGTCGCCGTACCCCTGTGGGCCGAGTCTGGCCCGTCCTACGCCGCCGCCGCCGGGCTCAGCCGCCGCGCCGCGTACTCCCACGCCAGCGCCGGGAGCGTGCCGACTGTCCGCGTCGGAGGCCGGGTGCTGGTCCCCGTGGCCGCGCTGCTCCGGCTGCTCGGAGCCAAGGATTCGACCGAGGGTCAGAGGGTCAGCCCTAGTGCCGCCGCCGATCAGGGTGGGCCGGATCACGGAACGGTCTGACGTGAACCCCGCCGATGTCTGGGCGCTGGTCCGCGACTGGCCCGACCCGCCCTCGCTGCCTGACGCCGACCCCCGTCTCTCGGCGTTCTGGCGAGCGATGTTGGCCCGGACTCAGGCCGTGGTCAGAGCCGCGCTGGACGACGACGACAACCGCCCCGCCCCGTTCCCAAGCGCGGAGGAGTGGGCATCGTTCACAAACTTTCGGCTCGACGCGGAGCAACACGACGAATTGAGCCAGGGCGACGCCGAAGTCCTGTACGACGCGAGGGTCCTGCTGGACCTGGGCACCGAGACCGCGATTGCGAGCGACGACACGAACATCGCCCGCCACCTCCGAGAGCGCTCAGCGGACCTGTGGCACGAGATAGCCGAGGGTCGGGTGTCGCCGGAGGATGAGCCCGGCTTGCTCGACATGCTGGTCTCTGCCGACGACGCCGAGCATGGTCCGGCGGATCAAGGAACGGGTCCGACGTGAGCGACCAGCCGAAGCGAAAGACGCTCGACCCGTACGCGTACGAGGACCGACTGTCCCGACCCAGTTCGCAATGGGGCATCATGCAACGCCGGTTGCTGATCCTGCTGGCGCGGCACGATGCGGCGACGCCTCGCGAACTCCCGACGAACCTCCGCTTCCTGTTCTACGAAGGGGAAGGCGAGGGCTGGTGGGGCAAGGGTGAGCGCAAGACCCGCGAGGGCACCGTCGCTGTGCGTACGGTCGGCCAGGACATGTCGGTCGCGGTCGGGCAGTTGTGTGACTTGGGGATCATCCCGTGGTCCTGGATCGAGGACGAGACCCGCACCTTCACAGAGTGGGACTACTCCGACAACTGCGGAGAACTACCTGACCGAGCAGTTGGACGCGCTGCGGCTGTCGCCGTTCGGTGAGCATGACCCGCCGCTGATCCTCACCGAGTCCCGGTCCCTGGAGGCCGAGGGCAAGACCCCGGTGCCCAAGATCGACAAACGGTTCAAGCCGCCCCGGCACTACACCGGGTGGGAGGCCGAGGCACTCGGACAGGGCGAACTCGTCCGGCTGCTGACGGAGGCGCTGGAGAACCGCGTCGAGACCCATCCCGACGACCTGGAGGATGCCGAGCAGGCCGCTCGCGACCACTGGCAGGCCATCGTGGCCGACGAGCCGTACGCGTACGAAACGGACTGGACCGACCCGCGCAGGTTGACCGATCCGGAGTTTGACGCGGTGGAGCGGCTGCGGCAGACGGCGATGGCTCCGAACACGGTGGCGGCGGACGGGTGACCTGTTCTCGGTGCTGCGCGCGCTGGATCGGATGAGCCGATGAGTGAGCACTCCGCGAGGCCGGTCCTTGAGCGCCGAGCAAGATCACCAAGCCGCGAGCGAGGACACCGAACCCGGAAGTGAGGCCGTGGTGAGCGTGCACAGGCTTGACGGTCTAGACGCTTCCGACGGTTTCGACGGTTACATGGAAGGGGTCCCGGTAACCGTCGGAGACGAGATACACCGCTGGCTCAGCACGTACACGAGCCCGCTCGACCCTCGCGATCTTGACGTGCTGGCTCTCTGGGTCCTGCACACGTTCATGGTCGCTCGGCAGGCGACCTACACCACGCCGCGACTACTGCTCACATCGCCGCTGCCGGAGTCGGGCAAGACGACGGTTCTGGAACACCTGAGCCGCCTGTGTCATCACCCGGTGCTCGTGGCTTCGCTCGGCTCTGCCGCGCTGCTCCCCCGGCTGCTCGCCGCCGGATCGCGAACGATCTTGCTCGATGAGGCGGACCGCAACCTCAGACCGGACCGCGAAGGGGTGGCCGATCTGCTGGCCGTGCTGAACTCCGGCTACAAACGCGGAGGGACGCGACCGGTCCTCAGGCCAGTGGGAGACCGATGGGTGGCCGAGGATCTGCCGACCTTCGCCCCGGTCGCCCTCGCGGGCATAGATCCGGTGTTGCCTGACGACACGGCGTCTCGGACGATCTCCGTTCTCATGCTTCCCGATCACAGCGGCGCGGTTGCCGAGTCGGATTGGGAGCAACTCGAGGACGCCGCCGAGGGACTGCACGACCAAGCGTCCGAGTGGGCCGAAGGGATCGAGGCTCTGCCCGAGGTGGAGTTGCCGCCCGGCTGCCTCGGTCGGATGCGGGAGAAGTGGAAGCCGCTCGCGCGCGTCGCCGCAGTTCTCGGCGGCACCTGGCCGGAACGCTGCGCCTCCGTGATCGCGCGGGATCTGGACAACCGCGACCACGACCGAGAGGAAGGGCTCATGCAAGATCGGACCGGGAGCGGATCGCCGCCGCCCGGGCCGCGATGCACGCGCAACCGAGCCGGGTCGGTACCGCGCTCAGCTTCGACCCTGACGGCACCGACGACGAACGACCCCAGGTGACGACGTGGTGAGCGCTCAGAAGCCGAAGTCACCGAAGCCCGGGTCGAGAGGCACCACCCGGCCCTCGCCCGCTCCGCACTTGGACACCAACAGGAACCCCACGCACCCGACTTCGGTGCATGCGCCCCGAGAGCGGCGCTAGGTCTGATACGCCCTGTCATGCTGTGTAGATGAGCGGTGATAGCAGGCGGTCGATGACCTTTCAGGCGACGTCGTCGGAGGTCTACTCGGCCCTTCTGGAGGCTGCGCGGCGCACGGGGTTCCAGTACTTGTCCGGCGACGTGCGCACTGGCACCGCGATGTTCACCTCGGGAAGGTTACTGCTGATGTTCGGCGATAAGGTCACTGCCCGGTGGAACCAGGTTGCGCCCGGGACCGTTCAGGTGACGCTGTCCCCCGCTTCGTTCGGTGTCGGCGGGTTGCCACGCCCCGGGGGTCCGAGTGGTGCAGATCGTCTGGCCGACGAGTTAAGCGGGCTACTTCCGCACGCCGGATAGGCGACGGCGGTCCGGTGAGACACCGAGCGGGCGAGATGAGGCTCCGGCCACGCCGGTACAAGGCCGGGCCAATCCTGACTCACCCCACGACGACGCCCCGAGGATCGAACATAGTGTCGGCTGGCAGCCTTCCGACGTTCTGCGGTTCACGATGGACCGGGACTGGTGGACTCGACGTCCATCCCCCAGGCATCGGCTGGATCAGTGACGTCCAGTGGGCCGAGCAACTGGGGCGGAGTCAGCCAGACCCCTCTAGTGCCGTCTCAACGGTTGGCGCGAGACGGCTGGCGACTCCCTCGCGCGTTGGCGTCCCGTATCGCCCTGCGTGCTGATTCGCTCACGCGCTGCTCCGCTCTCTGGTGATCCCCAAGCGTGATCGGAAGACCGTACCGTCGAATCACCAGCGAATCACAGATTGCCCCGAAACATGGATGGCAACGGGTGGCAAACGGTGGCATTACGTCCCCGATCACGCTCAGGTCGCCACTCGCTGCCATTCGTTGCTACGCCTGAGTGCGACTACGGATCAGAAGGTTGGGAGTTCGAATCTCTCCGGGTGCGCCAGCATAACCCCTAGTCGAAGCCTCCTCCCGTCGACTGTGAAGCCAATGCGTGGACCCGACTGCTAACACTTTTGCTAACACGATCGCGCTTGCCGTGCTGCGCTGCCGTGCCCGGCGGCATCCTCCACGACCCGCGCGAACGTCGTCGCAACGGCCGCCGTCTCCTCCTGGATGACGTGGGCGTAGACCCTGAGCGTCACACTCGGGTCGGCGTGCCCAAGTCGTGCAGCGACGACGTGCACAGGCTCGCCTGCCAAGAGCAGGGTGGTCGCGTGAATGTGCCGCAAATTGTGCAACCGCGCGGGCGGCAGCTCATCCCCTGGATGGGCAGCGTTGAACGTGCGGATCAATCTCGGCATCAGCTGCGACGGCGTGTCTGGATACAGGGGCCCGCCGAACCCGGTGCGGAACACGAGATCTAACTCCGGCCAGTCGCTATCCACCACGAGTCGCTCCTCAGCCTGCCGGGCAGGGTGGGCTTGCAGGACCTGAGCGGTCAACGGGTCGATACTCACCGTGCGACCCCGTCCAGCCTTCGTTGTGCCCACGACCCGCTGCCTGTCGACCACGGACGCCGACCCCTTGATCGCAATGACACCGGCTGCCAGAACTGGGGCTCAAGCCCGTGCCGATTTCGGGCAGCCGACGCATGCGTCTCCCCTAGAGTGAGGCGGGCGACGAGGCCGGGTGAGGCCGCTGCGTTGACGATGCGCGGGCTGGGGAACTCGATCACCAGGCGGTGAACGACATCCTCACCAGTGACGCCGGTCGCTTGTCAATCTGCCTGTCAACGACCCGGTTCAGACCACGACAGACTTGGACGTCCCTGGACGGGCTCTGCGCCTGGACGGCCGCCGAACCGGCTCTCGGATCTGGGTTCGGGACGAAGAGGTCGCAGACGGAGTCATTCCTTGACTTGCAGAGTCATAACGGGGGACCAGTCCGCACAAAGTCCGCAAGCTTCCGAAGGCAACCGCATTCCGTCGAGAGTCAACGAGAGCGTTTCACCTTGCCGCACTGCAATCGGTGCTGATCAGGAGCGATTTCCAAACGCGCTCGTAATGCGTTCCTCGCTGCAGACCGGCGACTGTTATCCGCGGACAACTGTGGCTGAACCACCCCTGACTGCGGTGAAACGGGCCACTTTGTCAAGTGGAACTGGTTCGCGCGTGGTCGTATCATCGGGCTCGGGGTGAGTATCGCTCCCCACTGGGTCGGCCGTTGCAGCGTTCGTTCCTCGGCGGCACCATCCTTCAGGCCCCGTCGGAGAGGGCACCGTCCTCGTCGCCGACACGGGGCCCTCCATCTCGCCGAGGCGTCCCTGCGGACACCAAAGCCGTCGACCGCAACGCGTTTGCCAGATGCGAGGCGGCTGTCGGGCGGCTGTCAGCAGAACCCACCCGTCCGGTCAGTGACCCCGCAGCACAGACCCATGTCGGCGACGAGTACGAATCGATCAGTATCCGATCCCAGAGTAGGTCGCACGGGAAGCTGAGGCCGTGATTGCGTCGTTGCAGCCGCCTCTCCTCGTCGAGATCGTAGTGGCCGTCGCTTCGCAGGACTATCAGGCTTCATCGGTTCGCTGCGTCGAGCTTCGGTGAGGCGAGCTTCCTTGGGACCGCGGGACGACGAGCTGGCGAATGCGGCTGAAGCTGCTGCGGTGGCCGACGCGATTGGCTAGCAGGCGTCGCCAGGTGACCACACCAACGGTGAGCGCGATCGCTCCTGGGACGGACACGTCGCGGATCCGCGGACCGGTCCGCCGGCCGATGAGTTCGGCTGAGGCAAGAATAGAGGCCGCTGCGAGAATGCCGTCGACTAGTCGGTCGGTTACCCCGTCGGCGTCGTGGATTCGGAATTCGACACCAATCGTTCCTCCTTGGAGTTGTCGGAGGATCGGCCGAAGGTTCATGGGTGCTTTGGCGAGTAGACGCTCCCAGCTCCGCACGGTGCGGAGGGCTCGGCGGCCCACCGAGACCGGGTTGAGCCGATCAAGCATCATCTCTTCCCAATAGGGCTGGAGCAGCTCCGTGAGGGAGACCTTGGCACCCACCGAGCTACCTAGGCCTTGAAGCTGTACGAACACGCGGAACAGGAGCGCGAGGTCTGATGGGAAGGTGAGGCGGTTGCTGCGCATGATCTGCATGCCCGAGTTCACCATCCCGACGAAGTCGAGATTTGCCACGTTGCCGCCGAGGTAACGGCTCAACCACGTCTCAAGCTGACCGCTCAGCCGGTCGGTGTCGATGTCGGCTGGCGCGTGGGTGATATCGATGACGATGTCGGTGATCTCGTCGACATCTCGCGAGCCGACGGCCATGAGCAAGGCTTCGAGCTGGTTCTTTCGTGGGCCGCTGAGGTGTCCGATGTCTCCGAAGTCCAAGATGGCCAGATGCTGTCCGTCGGGTAGGAGGAAGTTGCCGGGGTGTGGATCGGCGTGATAGGCGCCGTCGCGGAACACCATCTCGAGGTAAATGTTGGAGGCGCGGCGGACGAGGTCGTCAACGTCCCAGCCCGTCGCGATGACGCTGTCGCGTCCCGTGGCTTTGGTGCCGGTGAGCAGCGACATGGTCAGAACGCTCGTCGAGGAAAGCTCGGGATAGGGCGTGGGAATGACCACGTCATGCTCGTCGGCAAAGTTCGCGGTGAACAGTTGCAGGTTCGCAAGTTCCTGCGCCAGGTCGATCGCCGATCGCATCATCGTGTCGAACTCGTCCACCACCACGGTGGGCGAGTAGGCGGCGAGAGCCTCGTCGCGGTCCTCGACAAATCCCGCTAGGGCCCGCATGAGCTCGAGGTCGTCCAGGACCTTCGCCTGCGCCCCGCTATGGACAACCTTGACGACGACTGGCGTTCCATCTTTCAGCGACGCCCGATGAGCCTGGGCGACCGATGCCGAGGCCATCGGCGTCGCCTCGAACGTACCGAAGGCGTCACCGACATCCACGCCGAGTTCGACCTTGATGGTCGACTCGGCGGAACCTGGCGGGTCGGGGGGTACGTTCGACTGCAACTGAGCAAGCTCGGCCGCGACGTCGTTGCCGACCAGGTCCGGGTGGAGGCTCAGCATCTGGCCAAACTTGATCCAGGTGGTGCCGAGCTCACTCAAAGCTCCGCGGAGCCGCTGCCCCGAGGTCAGGGCCGCGAGGTCCGGATCCGCGATCCGGGTAACAAGCGTGGCGCGAAGTCCGGTGTCGGCAGCGGCTCCGGCATGATCGGCCAGCCGAGCGAACCCGTACCGGGCGAGGACGTCAGTAATCTCCATGATGCGATGTTGGTTACGGAAGAGCACACCAGCAATGTCGTCGGACACGTTCGTTACTCGATTCTCGCGCGCACCATACGGCGCCGCCCTCAAGGCCGTTACCAGTGGGGTTGACCGCGGCGACCATCGCCAGCTAGCTAATGCCGATCGGAATGTCGGACGCCTGAGCCCATCAAATCGCTTCTTCACCTTGCGCACAACCAGACATTGACCGAGCGATGAGCTTTCAGGCGCATGGCTGGCCCGCGTCGACCGGTTGCCGCCTTGGTCGGCTACGTTGATCCGCCGCGTAGCTAAGCTCCCGCGATCGTCGCACTGATGAGCGCCCGCCCGGGCGCGCTCATACGAGTCAGCGTCGTCCGGGCGTGATGGCCACGCTCGGGCTCCGCTGACCCGGCCCCCTGATCGCGAACGAGGATCGACTTGGAGCCGCGCCGATTAGACTGCGGGCGGCAGGGTCGGCGGTAGGTTCATGTAGTGGACGTGATTGTCGACGATGCGCTCGCACCGCAGCGGAACCGGCCGCCGGAGCCGGTCTGCGTGATCCTCACCGCGGCGGTGCTGCAGCGGGTGGTGGAGGCTGCCGATTGGGTCCATGCCGATAGTTCTTTGGTCCAGCAGTTGCACCAGACGCAACATCGCCGTCCGTTCGCGCACGTGGAGGAGACGCAAATCTCCGTCGTTGCGTTCGGGGTGGACCAACTCAGCGAGCCGGCGGAGGTGCAGCTGCACAGCGGCGCGGGCGGGCTACTGGTGTTGTGCCCGGCGTGGATGCGTGACCTGGTCACGAACGCGGTGCGCAGGGTCGACGCGGAAACGGAGCCTGCGTTGGTGGCTGTGCTGCTGGCGCTGGCCGAGCAATCGGCGAATGTGGTGGAACGCCTCGCCGAGGTGGCCCAGTCACTGGACGAAGCCCGGGCGGGACTCAGGTCCGGGACCGAACGGCGGGCCATCTCCCAGGTACGCAGCCGGCTGTTCTCGCTCCAGCATTTGTGGCTCGTGCAGCAGCGGGTGCTCGCGCCCGACGAGCTCCTCGCAGAGGCGCTCGACCCGGCGGCACGGCGGAAGCTGCGCCGGGTTCGGGCGGTCTTCGAGGAGAGCGGATCCACAGCCACCCAGCTTTACGCGATACTGGGCGATACGCTGTCTCGCCGTTCGGCGACGATCAGTGAACGGCTGACCCTCGTGACAGTGATCTTCCTCCCGCTCACTGTCATCACCGGGTTCTTCGGGATGAACTTCGGCTGGATGGTCGACCACATCGGTACGGCGACCGCGTTCGTCGTGCTCGGGATCGTGATTCCGGTCGTCCTCATCGTGATCATCGTGGTCGCGGCCCGCTGGCTCGCCGCCGACTGAGGTCGCTGACTGACCTGCGCTGATCGGTAGCCGCGGTCGGGGCAGTGTGGGCCTGTCCCGGACCGCTGACATCGCTCGCGAACCGACGGCCCCGTACTCGTGACCATTGACGAGAGAGCTAGTCGTATTTCCGTACGGCGCCCGCAACCTCGCGGATTGCCTACGCGAAACAGAATCTGTGCCCGGTCGATGCGTCCTCGGTGGACATGAAGGCCGTGCCGCCCTCTGGATGGCAC
>CAWBKR010000020.1:0-7690 GCA_963789345.1 uncultured Actinomycetota bacterium
TGCACGTGCCGCTGATCGAGGCGACCCGCAGCATGATCGACGCGGGCGGGGTGGCGCAGCTCAAGCCGGGGGCGGTGCTGCTCAACTTCTCGCGCGGCGGCGTCGTGGATGAGGCGGCGGTGCTGGAGGCGCTCGACGAAGGCCAGTTGGCGCGCTACGTCTGCGACTTCCCGGGGCCGCATCTCGCGGGCCATCCCGGCGTGATCCTGCTGCCGCACCTGGGCGCCTCGACCCGGGAGGCGGAGGAGAACTGCGCGGTGATGGTGGCTGATCAGCTGCGCGACTATCTGGTGGACGGCACGATCCGGAACTCGGTCAACTTCCCCAACGTCGACCTGCCGCGGGAATCTGCGTTCCGCGTCGCCATCGCGAACGCCAACGTGCCCAACATGGTGGGCGGGATCTCCCACGAGATGGCCGCCGCCGGGCTGAACATCGCCACCATGACCAACAAGTCCCGCGGCGATCTCGCTTACACGCTTGTTGACGTCGACAGCGACGTCCCCGACGCGGTGATCAAGGCGATCGCCGCCCTCGACGGCGTGCTGATGGTCCGCTACCTCCCCCACGCCGCATAGGACCTGGGAACAAGCAGATGGACGGCTTTGTCATCGATCGGGCGGACGGGCGCGACGACGGCGAGGAGTGGACCGAGGACTACGAGCGATTGCCCGGCGGTGGAGGAGTCTCGATCATCCTCGAGTCCACCACTCGGGCCGGGGTCGGGCCGCGCCTTCATCGGCACCCGTACGCCGAGACGTTCCTGATCCGGCGGGGATCGGCCACCTTCACCATCGGCTCCGAACGGGTCGAGGGTCACGCCGGACAGATCCTCGTGGTTCCCGCCCAGACGCCCCACAAGTTCGCCACCGGGCCGGACGGCTACGAGGCCGTCCACATCCACGCCAACTTCGAGTTCGTCACCGAATGGCTGGAGTAGCGAGTCGCTCGTACGCCATCAGGAGGTAAACGGGGTCTGAGAGACCTTCCGACCCCCGGATCCTCCTGATCGCGTCAGCCGACGTACGTGAGGCTCCGGAGGATGTTGATCGCGCGGAACTCGGCGGAGTCCTTCGGTTTGACAACGGTCGTCGTGCCCGTGATGGCGCCGCTCGTCTTGACCGCGTCGAGCAGTGGGCGGCGCGACTTCAGCAAGGCGGCCTGGCCCGCGACGAACGGGGCCGCCACCGAGGTGCCGTTCCAGTACGCATAGAATCCGCCGGGCACGGGTCCGACGACCAGGCTGCCCGGGGCGGCCACATCGACCCAGCTTCCAGAGTTGGAGAAGACCGCGAGCCGCTTGGCGTCGGCGGCGAGCGCGCCGACGGCCAGCAGCTCGCTGAGCAAGGCCGGATACTGCTCCACGGTGCTGCTCTCGTTGCCCGCCGACGCTGTTACGACGACGCCACGCTTGCGCGCATCCTTGACGGCCTCCTCGAGCATCGCGGGTTTCGGCTTTGTCGCGTTGCCGAAGCTCAGATTGATGACGTCGGCTCCGGCGTCGACCGCGTCCTTGATTGCCTCGGCCACCACGAAGAGGTTGCCGCTCCCGTCGCTGTCCAGTACGCGCATCGGCATGATCTCGGCTTCGGGAGCGACCAGCGCCACCACGCCGCTGGCGAACGTGCCGTGACCGTAGGACTCATCAGCAGCCAGATCGCCGTCGTCGTCGCGACCGTTCTGTGCCTCGGCCGGATCGGCGTCGTCGTCGACGTAGTCCCAACCCGGGACGAGCCGTCCGGTCAGCGCCGGATGCGTCGCGTCGACACCGGTGTCCAGCACCGCGACAGTGACCCCCCGGCCCCGACTCAGCAGGTGCGCCTCGGGCAGCCGGAGCTGACGGGCCGCGAGTTGGGTGGTCCACGACGACGAGTCGGTGCCGGCGTCGTCCGGATCGCCTTGAGGCCAGGCGTGGAAGCGGCCGTCGGAGAGGTCGTTGGGCAGGTTGGACTCGGCGAAGATCACGGTGTCGTGGTCGTCGACCTCGTCAGCCAGCTTCTTCGACGAGTCGTAGGTGCCGCAGTACTCGGGACTGGTCGACCGCACGACGTACAGCCCGTGGGATCCGAGCATCGGCGGTCCGAGCTCCATCGAACGCCCGGCGATCACCGCCTCGATGCTCCCGCCGGGTTCGACCTTGACCACGGCCTCGGCTCTCGCCGCCGAGTCCGTGGCGGCGCAGACCGCCCATACCGGTCTCACCGTCGTCAGGGACATCAAGCTGGTCGTCGCGAGGACCAGGCTCCCGATCAAAATTCGCCGCCCGAGAAAACCCATAGCGGCGATATGATCACGTTCTAGGGTGGTTGAGCAACGTAGACAAACGGCGCCCAGAAAAACGGGTGCGGATGATGGTCCGCGATCGCCAGCTGGGCCCGGCGTAGAGCCTCGGGCGGCGCCCGCCCGGCGACCAGTTCGCGATAGAACTCCGACATGAGGCTCGCGGTGACGGCGTCGTCGACCACCCATTGGCTCACGACCACCCCGCTCGCGCCGGCCGCGAGGAAGGACCAGCCCAGACCTACCGGCTCGACGGTGGCCGATCCGTGCCGGCCGGACTCGCAGGCACTCAGAGTGACCAGGGCGCCGTCGAGGTCGAGATCCAGCATCTCGGCGGCGGCCATCCAGCGATCGGCCAGGCGCAACGATGAGAACAGCGGGTTCGCGGCTCGGTACAGACCGTGACAGGCGACGTGCACGACTCCGGGTCCCGGAACGGCCTGGACCAACGCCTCGGTGGTGGCGGCCGGCCCCAGCAGCACCCGAACGTCGGGGAGCAACCCGGCCAACGCGCTGGCCTCGCGACCGACCGACTGCGCGTGCGCGTCCGGGAGGGCCAGCACGAGAGCGCCACGGTCGAGCGACGCCGCCGACTGCCCCCGCTCACCCAAACTGGGCGAGACGGTGACCGCCGTCTGTTCCAGCAGGTGAGACTTTCCGTCGTGAAGGGCGTGGAACGGCACCTGGTGCAGGCGGCGGTGCGGAACGACGACCAGGTCGCCCGCGTGTTCGAGCCGGTCCGCCACCGGCGCGATCAGCAGCCGATAGAGGGAGCCGAGAATTTGCCGGCTGGTGGCGACCAACGTGGCCGTGTGCCGGCCCGCGAAGGCCGATCCCATCCGGAAGCGGGTCCACTGTGCCGCCAGCCGGTCCAGGTTGTCGTGCACCTCGGGGAGAACTCCGGAAAGGCGCCGAGCCTCGACATCGCCGTCGCGGCTCACGAACGCGATCACATCGTCCCCGGTCACGTGGTACTCCAACGCGACCGATCCTGGGCGGCGCACCGAAGGCGTCTCCCGACGGAGCGGCTGATCCGTCGAGGCGGATCCGGCGCCGGCGGCGCTGCGGGCCCGAAGGAGCTTGACCTGTCCCTCCAGCTCCGCAGCTCGTTGCCGCAATGTCGGAGCCTGTACGGGATCGCCGGAGGTCAAGGCGCTGTAGACCGAATTCAGATCCGAGCGGAGCTGACCGAGTTCGCGCTCGGCGTTCGACTGCAGGCCGATCGTTCCCGCCCGAAGGTCTTCCAGGGTGCGGCTCTTGGCCCGGTCGCTGATGTCGAGTGCCTCGGCGACGTCCGCGCCGGCGCTGCGGTCCAGCAGGAGTTCGATCAGACTGTCGTACGCCGCCAGGCGGTCGGCGCGGAAGGCGCGACGCATCTCGTGGTCCGGCAGGCTCGCCCCGAGAAGTTCGACATCGTCGAGTGCGGTCCGCAGCAGGCTCTCGGCCTGGGTGATGCGACCCTCGCGCCGTCGGATCTGAGCCGTGCGGATCTCGCATGCGTAGCGCAGCGGGGGCAGCCCCAACTGCGCGGCGAGCGCGGTCGCCCGGTCCAGATGATTGACGGCCGACGCGTCGCCGGCCTCGGCGTTGTCGAACAGGCGTAGCTCCGCCCAGGCCAACGGGACCAGCCAGCCGCCCGCTGCCAGGGCCTCGGCAGCGGCGGCGGCCCGCTCGCTCGCCTCGCCGCGTCGGCCGCGGGCCCCCGCGATCTCGGCCTCGGCCAGTGTGGCCCGGGCCTGCCCGCGGGCGTCGCCGACGTCGGCGAACATCGCCACCGCCGCCCGGATCTGCAGGCCCGCATCGTCCAGGTCGCCACTGGCCATGAGGGCCTGGGCCAGGGTGTACCGGGCGGTGGCCGCATCGTGGGCGAGGCCCGAGGCCAGGGTGACCTGCAGCGCAGCGTCGGCTTCGGCCCGGGCCTCCTCGGCCAGCCCGACCGCCAGATAGACGCCCGCGATGGCGAGCCTGATGCGGGCCGCCTCCGCCTCGGCACCCAGCTCGTCCAGGGTCACCCGAGCCGGTTCGAGGACCTCCAGGGCCGCCCGGAGCTCACCCAGCTGTTCGAGCGCTTGCGCCAGGTAGCCGCGGCACTTGGCCGCCCAGAGACGATCGCCGCTGGCGGCGAAGACCTCGGCCGCGGACTGGAGCACCGCGCGCGCCTCTCGTCCGCGACCCAGTTCGAGTAGCTCGACGCCACGGTTGGCCTGTGGGCGGGCGGTTTCCTCCACCAGACCAAGCTCCAGGAACGACGTCTCGGCCTGCGCGTACGCTTCGAGGGCCCGCTCGTGTTCACCCACGAAGCCGTACGCCACGCCGGTGTTCTCCAGGGCCGCCGCGCGCATCCAGACCTGGAGCTCACGGTCGTCCTCGTCCCCCGGCTCGAGTTCTTCGAGGGCGGCGATCAGACCCGTACCGGTGGCGGCCGCATCACGGTGCCGACCGAGATCGTCGAGGATCTGCATGCGGCCGAGATCGGTGCGGAGGGCCTGCAGAGGTTGGCCGGCGCCCCACCACAGGTCCCGTGCCTGGTCGATCAGGGTCAGGGCCCGGTCGGGTTCTCCGCGCTCGGCGTGCACCCGGGCCACGAGGTACCGCGCCCGCGCGCTCACGACCGGAAGGCCGAGATCGCCCGCCACGCCGTCGGCGAGGTCCGCCAGCTGGGTCGCCGCCTCGGGATCGTCGTGGACGAGCTCCTGACTCCGGTCCAGGATCCAGCTGAGGCCCTCGAGATCGGCCAGCCCCTCCGCGATGAGGTGTCGACGACGGGCCTCATCGGTCGGCTGACCGAGGAGATCTGCCACCGCGGCCGATGGCAGGGCGGTCACCGACCGACGTCCTCGTCCCGGAGATCGACCGCCGCCACGATCACGAGGTCCCCGTTGGTGACCCGGACCTCGGTGGTGTCGGCGGGGACATCGGCGAGCGAGAAGTTGCCGAGCGCGTCGCCGTCGACGGTGCGGACACGACCACTGGGCCCGACGGCGGTGGCTTCGAAGATCGGCGCCTGATCGAGATCGGTCAACAGCACCTGGCCGTCCAGCCGAACGAACCCGCCGCCGGAACGCCGGACATCGAGCACAAGATCGGCCTGGTCCGTCGTATAGGCCAGGTGCACGGTGCCCTCGGCGTCGTCGGCGCCGCGCACGCCCACCGGGGCCAGGTCCAGGCGACTGTCGAACAGGAGGCTGGCCGGGAGTTCCACCCGCGGCCGATCCAGCGTGGCGCGCGCCCGGCTCCAG
Organism: uncultured Actinomycetota bacterium; assembly: GCA_963789345.1. Taxonomy (GTDB): domain Bacteria; phylum Actinomycetota; class Actinomycetes; order Propionibacteriales; family Propionibacteriaceae; genus Microlunatus. Next base: position 5,520 of record CAWBKR010000020.1, read on the forward strand.
CGAGCGAAGTAGCCCTGCAGGCTCTGCCGGACAATGGGCGGGGGCTGGTGCAGCGGCATGGCCCGCGCGACGCCGGCGAAGCCGGCGATCCAGCGGAGCGCTGCGCTCGTCTCCGGATCGTTCTGGGCGGCGGCGTCGCGAACCTCGGCCTGCGTGGCCTCATCCAGCCGGCCCTCCATCAGGTCGACCAGCAGCGCGAAGTCGGGACGCGAGTCGCGGTCCGGGCCGGTCATGCCGCACCCTCCATGAGTTCCCGCAACCGGGCCAGGCAACGAGCACGGAGCGGGCCGATGCCGCCGATGGCGCGACCGAGCCGGTCCGCCACGTCGGCGTACGAGGGCTCGTTCGGGTCGAAGTAGAGGGCGACCAGGAGCTCCCGACACGGATCACCCAGTTCTTGAAGCGCCCCATGCACCCAGGCCACTTGATCCCAGTCCTCGATGACGTTGTCGGCCGTCGCAGATCCGTCGGGAAGCGCTCGTTCGCGCTCGCTGCGACGCCGGATCCGCCAGCTCTGGCGCCGGGCCACCGTCATCAGCCATGACCCGAGCCGCTCGTCGTCCCGCAAGACGTCAATGGCGTCCAGCAGAGCGATGAAGCTGCTCTGCGTCACGTCCGCCGCGTCCTCACGGTTCACGCCGTTGCGCAGGGCGACACTGAACACCAATCTCTCGTACCGGCGGACCAGTGCCTCCCACGCTCGGGCGTCGCCGGAACGGCAGCGCTGGAGCAGATCGCGGTCGGGCGTCTCGGGGCTCGGTGACTGAGCGGTCGGCTCGGTCGAGCGGCTGGACCGTACGCGGGCCTGTTCGTTCCGGCTTACTGGCATCAGGGCACCCCCGGCATCCCTCAGAGCCCATCGGTGACGGTCATCGTATGCGGTCCGGCCCCTGATCCGGAGAGCTGTTGCTGGCAGAGCTTCCTCCATCCCTGGTGGCTACCCATGGGAACGGAGATCTCACCTCGGACATCGACATCCCCCCGAAGCTGCCGATGCCCGAGGTGAAACGGGCGGGTGAGTACTGTCAGGTGGCTCTCCCGCAACCTCCCCCACTGCACCAGTGCTCGACGAACGCGGGTTTGATCCGAGCGGACGAAGATTTTTCAGGCGAAGATCCAGAAGGCGGTGACCGCCATCGGCAGGAGTCCGAGCAGCACCAAGGGCGAGTACGGGCGTCGCCGATTGATGATCAAAATGGCGCCGGCGGTGATCAGCCCCAGCACGCCGGTCATCACCCACAGACCGATGATGTTGTCGCGACCGAGGTCGCCTGGACCCACCGTGACCACGTAGGCGGCCAGCACGACGGCGAGGGCACCGAAGACCACTCCGACCAGGGCCGAGACGATTGCTCGCTGCACGAGATCGAGACTGCGCTGCTCCGCACGCCGAGCTGCGGAGGTGGGTGAATTCTGCACCGTCACGAATGATCCTTATACTAAGAGTTAGTGGACTAACTATTAGTACCCATAGTACAATGGGATCATGGCCGACTGCAACTCGCCGAATGACGTCCCCGACCTCCTGGCTCTCGAAGGCCAGGTGTGTTTTGCGCTCGCCGTGGCGTCGCGGCGGGTCGTCGCCCTCTATCGGCCGCTGCTGGATCCGCTGGGTCTCACGCACCCCCAGTACCTCGTGATGCTGGCTCTCTGGCAGTACGAGCCGCTCTCGGTTCGTCGGCTCGGGGAGTTGCTTTCGCTGGAGCCGGCCACCTTGTCACCGCTGCTGAAGCGGCTGGAGACCATCGGCTACCTGACTCGTCGACGCGACCCGCACGACGAACGCACCCTGCAGGTCTCCCTGACCCCGGAGGGTCGCGATCTGCGCACGCAGGCCTTGGCGATTCCGCCCGCCATCGTGCAGCGGCTGGGCATGGAGGTGGAGAGCCTTCAGCACCTCCGGGAAACGCTCACCGAGGTCATCGGTCACACGCGGCCCGCGGACGAAGCGGCACTCGACTCCGTTGCCCTCGGGGTTTGACGCAAAAGCACCGCGCACGGCCAACGAAACGATTCAGTAAAGGCTTTCCCATCCGTGCGCGGTGCTTTTGCGACTAAACGACGGAAGCCCTAGTGGCGAGGCAGACTCAGGGCGCGAGAGGGACAGACTCAGGGCGCGAGAGGACGCGAGAGGGATCCGCTCAGTGGCCGGGGCCGGTGATGACCTGCCG
>CAWBKR010000021.1:0-122689 GCA_963789345.1 uncultured Actinomycetota bacterium
CATCGTCGGCCAGCAGCCGCTCGGCGATGATCTGGGCGCCGCGCAGGGTGCGCTGCTGCCGCTCGCGGAACGCCGGCTCGCCCGCCAGCTTGAACGCGACCGCCTTGGCGGCGATCACGTGCTCCAGCGGACCGCCCTGCTGACCGGGGAAGACCGCGGAGTTGATCTTCTTGGCGATGGCGGCGTCGTTGGTCAGGATGACGCCGCCCCGCGGACCGCCGAGGGTCTTGTGGGTCGTGGTGGTGGTGACGTGGGCGTGCGGCACCGGATTGGGGTGCAGACCCGCGGCCACCAGTCCGGCGAAGTGGGCCATGTCCACCATCAGGTAGGCGTCGACGAGATCGGCGATCCGGCGGAACTCGGCGAAGTCGAGCTGCCGGGCGTACGCCGACCAGCCGGCCACGATCAGCTTCGGGCGGTGCTCGAGCGCGAGCCGCTCCACCTCGGCCATGTCGATGAGCATGTCCTCCTTGCTCACCTCGTACGGGACGACGCTGGTAGAGCCGGCCGGAGAAGTTGATCCGCATGCCGTGGGTGAGGTGGCCGCCGTGAGCCAGCGAGAGACCGAGGATGGTGTCGCCCGGCTGCAGCAGCGCGAACATCGTGGCGGCGTTGGCCTGGGCGCCCGAGTGCGGCTGCACGTTGGCGAACTCGGCGCCGAACAGCGCCTTGATCCGGTCGATGGCCAGCTGCTCGATGACGTCGACGTGCTCGCAGCCGCCGTAGTAGCGCCGGCCCGGGTAGCCCTCGGCGTACTTGTTGGTCAGGACCGAGCCCTGAGCCTGCATGACCGCGACCGGCGCGAAGTTCTCCGACGCGATCATCTCCAGCGTCTCCTGCTGGCGCCGCAGCTCCGCGCGATGGCCGCGTGCACCTCAGGATCGGTTTCCGCCAGCGAGCGCGTCAGCACGTCAACCACGTCCTCCTCCTCGCACACTGTTGGTATGTTACTAATATATCAATCTGTGATGAGTAGTATGCTGTTCACCGGACGCAGGATGTCAACCAGGCAGCCGAGGAGAGGTGGCGCACCATGATCATCGACATGCACGTGGCGGGACGAGCAGAACGGCACCACGACCTCGCTGGCCTACCAGGCCTACCAGCAGATCAAGGACCGGTTGATCATGCTCGACATCCGCCCGGGCGAGCCGATCAACGACGTCGGTCTGGCCGCCGAGCTCGGGGTGGGCCGGACACCCGTCCGCGAGGCGCTGAAGCGACTGGAGACCGACCACCTGGTCGTCTCCTACCCCCGCCGCGGCACCTTCGCCACCGTCGTCGACGTCACCGAGCTCGGCGCGATCTCCGACATCCGCCAGCTGCTGGAACCTCACGCCGCTCGCCGGGCCGCCGAGAACGCGTCGCCCTCCCTGCGGGCGGAGCTGCGGGAGACCGCCGATCGAGATCCGCGGACTCCAGATGGTCGACGGCGACCGGACCACCTTCATCAGCGAGGACATGGCGATCCACAAGCTCATCTACCGCGCCACCGGCAACCCGCATCTCGAGGACGTCCTGGTCCGCTACGACAACCTCGCCACCCGGATCTGGTGCCTGGTCATCGACAAGCTCCCCGACCTGGCCGACCATGTCCGCGAGCACTCGACCCTGCTCGAAGCGATCGCCGCCGGCGATGGCGATACCGCGGCCGCGCTCGCACTCGCGCACGTCACCAGCTTCGAACGGGCCATCCGCCGAGTCCTCTGAGCAACAGCATCGGCTGCGGGTGAGCGCCAGCGTCTCCCGGCATCGTCGTCAGGACGTAACAGGTCCGTCACAGAGGCCTCTTGACGCGCGCCAGTTGGCAGTGCATTGTTCTCCACAGCACAATCCGTCGCGCTATACGCAACAGAGGAGGAGCCTCTAGGCGCGACCGAGCGATCCACCTTCGGAATCGATGGATCACTCACCTCGACCCCACCCCACGCGCAACCGACTGTGTGAAGCCGAGACACCAGCTCTTCTTCCGCTTACCGCGGCCAGGGCCGCACCGTGGAATCGGCTGGAGAGACCGCCCAACAGACCCGGGACGGCTCGAGTCAGGTGCCGCCCACATCAGGAGGGAGGCCGTCAAGCGATGGCCGAAGACGTCAAGCCCAGTAGCACCACGAAGGATGAACCGCCGGGTGGCGGCGGCGTCGCCCCGCCGTTCGAGCCACCCTCGATCGCCAAGTACTCCGACACCCACTACCACTTCCCCACCGACAAGGTCGTCTTCGGTGTGGCTGCAGTCCTGGTCTTGGCCCTGCTGGTCTGGGGCCTGGTCAGCACCGAGACCCTGAGCGCCGTCGCCACCAGCGTGTTGAGCGGAGTCATCGCCGCCGGCGGCTGGGCCTTCGTCCTGGCCGCCAGCGCCTTCGTCGTCTTCGCCATCTGGTTGGCGGTCAGCAAGTACGGCCGCATCCCCCTGGGCCGCGACAACGAGACGACCGGAGTTCCGGACCGTGTCGTGGGTCGCGATGATGTTCAGCGCCGGCATGGGCATCGGACTGATGTTCTACGGGGTCGGGGAGCCGCTGGCGCACTTCACCTCCCCCCCACCGGGCACGGTCGAGGCCGGGACGCCGACAGGCGTTCGACATCGCGATGGCCACCACCCTCTTCCACTGGACGCTGCACCCCTGGGCGATCTACGCCGTCGTTGGCCTGGCCATCGCCTACGGAACCTTCCGCCGCGGTCGACGCCAGCTGATCAGCTCGACCTTCCAGCCACTGCTGGGCGCGCGGGGCACCGAGGGAGTGTTCGGCCGGGCCATCGACATCCTGGCGATCTTCGCCACCTTGTTCGGGTCCGCCGCCTCGCTCGGTCTCGGTGCTCTGCAGATCGGCGGCGGACTCATCGCCGTCGGCGTCCTTCGACTCTGTGGGCACCACCCTCCTGGTGGCCATCATCGCGGTCCTGACGCTCGCCTTCGTCGCCTCCGCCGTCTCCGGCGTGGCCAAGGGCATCCAGTGGCTGTCCAACATCAACATGGTTCTCGCCGCGATCCTCGCCCTGGTCGTGTTCATCGGCGGACCGACCATCGTCATCCTCAACCTGCTGCCGACGGCGATCGGCGACTACTTCAGCGAACTCACCGAGATGGCCTCCCGCACGGCGGCGACGGGCGGCGACGCCACCGCCACCTGGCTGTCCGGCTGGACGATCTTCTACTGGGCCTGGTGGATCTCCTGGACGCCGTTCGTCGGCATGTTCATCGCCCGGATCAGCCGCGGCCGCACCATCCGGGAGTTCGTGGCCGGTGTCATCCTGATCCCCAGCACCGTGACCCTGATGTGGTTCGCGATCTTCGGTGGAGCGGCCATCACGGCACAGGCGAGCGGCACCGACCTGGCGTCGCTGCCCATCGAGGCTCAGTTGTTCGGCCTGCTGGACACCTTGCCGCTGGGCGGCGGTGCTCGGGGTCATCGCCATGACGCTGGTCGCGATCTTCTTCGTCTCCGGCGCCGACGCGGCGTCGATCGTGATGGGCACCCTGTCCCAACGCGGCACCATCCACCCCTCCAAGCGCATCGTCGTGTTCTGGGGCGTGATGATGGGATCGGTCGCCGCGCTGATGCTGGTGGTCGGCGGCAGCGACGCCCTGTCCGGGATCCAGAACATCACGATCATCATGGCCGCGCCCGTTCGTGCTCGTCATGATCGCGATGTGCGTCGCTCTGTACAAGGACCTGCGTCAGGATCCGCTGGTCCGCCGAGGGCAGCGCGCCGAGATCGCCATCGAGCAGGCCGTGGACTTCGGCACCCAGAACTACGGCGACGAGCTTCTACCTGCGGGTCAAGCCGAACAAGGCTGACGCGACCAGCGAATCGCCGCGGCGAGAAACGGCCGCGACCCAGAGGCGGATCCGGCGGCCACGTAGCTGCGGCGGAGGAGAGAAGCGAGATGAGCGTCGTCGTCGCTTACCAGGAAACCGATGTCGGGCACCTCGCCTTGACAGAGGCTGCGAAGGAAGCGAGCCTGCGACAGACCTCGATGACCGTGGTCAACGTGCCCGAGGGCGTCGATATCGACATCATCGAGGCGACCAAGGTGCGCCTGGAGAACGAGATCGCACAGCTGCTGCGAGATGGCGATCTGCCTGAGGTCGACTGGCGACTTCAGCTAGGCGCCGGCGAGGACGCCGCGGAGGTGGTGCTCGATCTGGTGGCCGAAACCGACGCCAAGCTCATCGTGGTCGGCGCTCGGCGTCGCAGCCGAGTCGGCAAGCTACCTGTTGGGCAGCGTGACCCAGAGCATCATCCTCGCTGCCGACATTCCCGTGCTGGTGGTGCAGACGCCGGCCGGCAAGCCCTAGACCGACGTCCGTGGTCTTCCCTTCCTGCGCGCACAGTGACGGAACGAGCGGAGCGGGAGGCGTGCGTCAACCGGGCCGATCGGCAGCTCATGTCGGGTAGACCTGCTGGAACAACTGCAACGCGATCGGCAAATCTCGTGGGCCGAGCTGGGTCGACGCGAGCGACCGGCAGCGGTCGCCGAACAGGTCGCTCGCGTCGAGCGGGACGGAGTCATCACCGGCTTCCATGCTCCGACCTAGCGAAGCTCTGGACGTCCTACGCTGGCCTTCCTCTGCATCCGAGTCGGCGGGGACCGCAGGCTGGAACGCACCCGGGCACTGGTCGACCAGCTCACCCAGGTACTGGAACGTCACCGGGTCACCGGGAGGGACTGCTACATCCTCAGGGTCGCCGTCGCCGACACCGCCGAGCTCGACAGTCCTCGTCGACCAGCTGGACACAATTGGGGACCTCATCAAGCTCGATCGTCCCTGTTCTGGCTCGTCGCTCACGGCCGACAGCCGCGCGAATCCGCCAGCAGCCCGACGATCCGCGGTAGCACGGCCACCAGACGAACGTCGCGTAGGAAGGAGTCCGTGGTGTAGAACACCGAGGTCGCCGTGGTCGACGGGCTCAATCGGTGACTGCCGCCGGCCTGGAGCTCGACCAGGTCGACTGGGACCACTGTGGCGGCGCGAGCGATGCACGACCGGTAGCGGCAGGTGCTGGCCACGGCGGATCGGCACCTTGAGCTGTAGCTCTCCAGTACGGCCCCCGACGCGTTCTCGGCGACCTTGACTCGTCCCTGAGCTGGCTTCCAAGATCATCCGGCTACTGACAATTAGATTGAGACGAACCTCCGGCTTCTGACCGGTGCGCCGGGCGAACCGCTGCCGATTCGCCTCCTCGGCCTGTCAGCAGTCTCAGTCCTTCTTTCAGCAGTCAGGATCCGGCTCGTTTGTCGCAGCCTTTGTCAGTAGCCAGCGAGGCTCGCGATCCGAGAGTGAACTGCGAACCGGGCGTCCCAACGAATGCTCCGAGCACGGAAGCGGCCGGCCCGTGGAAGCAGTGGTTCGGTCAGCTTCCGCCTCTTGCACCGAGGGGCGACGCTATTGGCATTGGCTGCGTCATCCCGGCGCTGAAATCGAACTGGCTTCAGGCGGAAGCCTGGCTGGCGGACCCCTCCACGCGATTGCAAGCCTGTTGTCCCCCTGGTCCAGGACTGGCCACCCAACCAGGCTTGCGGGAGCGCTCAAGCCTCGAGCCGCCCCACTCCCGGCCATCGCTGGACGACCCGTGGATGGGACGGCTTACGCACCGTTGCCGACGCCGACTCGTATGGTGCTCTGCTGCCAGGTACCCGCGGACTGTGGTCCGGTCTCGTCCTGGCGGGGACAGCGCTCATCGGCACCTGTTACGGCTTCGCCCGTTTCGCCTACGGACTCTTCGCGCCCCAGCTCGGCGACGAGTTCGGGTTGTCGGCGACGCTGTCGGCGTGATCGGCGCGGGCAGCTACGTCGGCTACTGCATGGCCATCGGGGTGAGTGCGGTGTTGACGGCACGTTTGGGACCTCGTGGGTGGCGCTGCTGGCCGGGCTGTTCGCGACGGTCGGCATCGTGGTGGTGGCGGTCGCGCCGTCTGCGGGCGTGCTGGCGGTGGGGGTGTTGGTCGCCGGTTCCAGCACCGGTCTCGCTTCGCCTCCTTTGGCGGCGGCGGTGGCCCGGTGGGTGCAGGAGGAGGTCCGCGACACCGCGCAGACGGTGGTCAAGGCGGGCACCGGGCTGGGTTGGTGTCCGGGCCGGTGGCGTTGGCTCTTCAACAGCAGTCGCGGGCTGGCGTGGTTCTTGTTCGCCGTGGTTGCCGCGCTGGTCACGGTCTGGGTGGTCCGGGTGTTACCGCCAAGCGACGCCAGCGCCGCCCCATGACCGTGAGACCGACGGCGACCCGAGTTTGCGATGGTGGCCTGCTGGGCGCAGTATCCCTGGCGGGAGCCTCGTTCGTCCTCGGCTTGGCCAGCGTGGCGGTCTGGACGTTCGGGCAGGAGCTCGTCGCGGACAGCACTGACAAGCCTGGCTGGCGCCTCTGGTCTGGACGGTGATCGGGGCTGCCGGGATAGCGGGCGCGTTCGCCGGTCCGGTGTTGAGCCGGCTGGGTATCGCCATCGCTTGGACGGTTCTGATGGTTCTCCTCGCGCTCGGTTCGGCCGGGCTGGCCGTGGGAGCTGGCGTGCCGGCTGTCGCCCTGGGCGCCGGATCGGTCTTCGGCGCCTCCTACATCGCGCTCACGGGTGTGCTGCTTGTCTGGGCCCCCGGGTCTACGGCCGGCGCCCATCCGCCGGAGTTGGGCTGTCCTTCTTCACCATCGCGGCTGGGCAGGCCGTCGGGGCCCCGCTGCTCGGCTTCGGCAGCGCTTTCACCTCGCTGCCGACGGTGTTCTACGTGGCGGCGCTGCTGGCGGCGGCCGGCGCCCTTCTCCGCGCGACCCCCTCGGCGAATGCCGCCGGGTTCCGCTGACCCTTCTCGTTGCGGCGATTAGACGACAACGTCTCGATGGACCGACCATGGAACGAAGACCTCATCTACTGGTCACTCGATGGTGCTGGCGTTTCGCGGTGATCTCGGGCCTAACCGGCGCGATCGTGTCTGGTTGTGGGCCGAAGAGCAGCTCGAGCAGCTGTCATCGACCGAGCTCGACCAGGTCGACTGGTCGACTGGGACGAGTGGGGCGAGTGGGGCGCGGGCGAGCATCGACCTGGCAGCTGGCAGCTGCTGGCCCTGCGGATCGGGCACCGGAGCCGTCGCCTTCGAGTGCCCCCCCCCCCCGCCGCGTCCGCCGATGGCCGCCTCGACTCGCCCAGAGTTGGCTTTCAAGATCCTCCGGCTCAGGAAAGATAGTTTGAGACGAACCTTGACAGAACAAGACACACCTCGTGCAGACGATCATGGCCGATTCCCCTGACCCGGCAGTCCAATGACGCGCCTCGGACTGCTGTGAGACGCGCTTCGGAGGACGCACGAAGCGTCTCGGCTGGCGAGAGGCGCACGCCGATCCCGCCTCGACGCGGATTCGAACACCGCGCTACCGCCCCTGCAAGGCGGTAGTGAGATCGTCAGCGGGAACAAAGTGCCTAGTCAACGGGGAGCTGGCCACTGACATCTGATGCCAAGTGCCACCAAGGCCGCACCCGGGCCTCGAGATTCGCGCCAAATCTGTGGCCTTGAGGAGGTCTTAGCATGGGCAACCCCACCCACGCACGTCGGAGCGCTCGCATCTCTCCTAGTGAGAGACGTTTTCTGAGTAGCCCCGACGGGATTCGAACCCGCGCTACCGCCTTGAGAGGGCGGCGTGCTAGGCCGCTACACAACGGGGCCCTAGCCTTGCTGATCAGCCAAACTGCTCCTGCGCTGGGGTACTAGGACTCGAACCTAGACTAACTGAACCAGAATCAGCCGGGCTGCCAATTACCCCATACCCCATGGTCATCGTGCGGGCGCCGGACGCGCGGTCCGCGCCGGGCACGAGGAGAGACTTTACACCTTCGCACCCAGCTCGTTCGAACCCAACTGGACCCGGGTCGGGAGGCGGAGTTCGCGGGCGATGAGGTACGCCAGCAGCGCGAACAGGGCGAACCCGCCGACGTCGAACGCAGCGTCCAGCCAGCCGATCTCGGAGATGCCGCGGATCTCGGCGATCGAGCTGGTCAGACCGGCCAGCACGTACGCGAACACGTTGTTGATGACGTGCGCGGCGATCCCGGCTTCCAGTCCCCCGGTCCGCCACACGAGCACGGCGGCCAGCAGGCCGAAGCCCAGCCGATCGAGGAACAATGGCAGGTTCTGCGTTCCGTGCAGCAGAGCGAAGACCAGCGCCGAGACCACTACCCCGAACCACGGCTTGGCGACCAAGCTGCCCAACGCCTGCATGAGATAGCCCCGGAAGAAGACCTCTTCCGCAGCGGCCTGCAGCGGCGAGGTGAGGATAATCACCACTAGGAAGCCCCAAAAGCCGGGCTGTGGCGACCAGCGGGCTGGGGCCTCGACCAGCGTCGACAGCAGCACCGCCCCGTTGAGCACCACGGCCGCGACCCCGAGGCAGATCAGCAGGTAGCGCCAGCGCAGGCCCGCCTGCACCGACCACAGCCAGTGCGGACGGACCTGGTGCATGATCGCCATCAACACCCAGCAGATCGGGATCAGGGTGGCGATGCCGAGGTTCGTGGCCAGCATCCCGATCGGGCTCTCGAAGCGGAAGGCCTGCTGGTAGTACTCCGGATACGGTGCCGGTCCCCCGGTAAGCGACCAGGTGATGCCGATCACCGCCTGGCTGATCACCGTCGTCAACAGCAGGAACAACGACAGACCGAAGATCACGCCGAGAACGGAGCGCCACCAGACGTAGTTCGGACCGCGGAGGATTTGGGGGTACGCCGCGCCGTCCGGCGGCAACACACCCTGCTCACCGGTCAGTTGCCCATGGTCGGCCGCCCGGACAACGGGCGGAGGGACCACAGGGGTCCGCCCCTGCGCGCTGGAAGAGCGGTTCGGCTTCCGAGATCGAGCCGGTCTGGATTTCCGGTTGGCCACCTCAGCCCGTCTCCAGCCGCCGCCGGGCCGCCCCGATCCGGTTGAGCGCGGAGTTACGGCCGAGCAGCTCCAGCGACTCGAACAGCGGCGGGGAGATCCGGCGGCCGGTGATTGCGGCCCGCACCGGTCCGAACGCCAGCTTCGGCTTCAGACCCAGGCCGGTGACCAGCGCGCTGCGCAACGCCGACTCGATCGAGGCCGCGTCGAAGGTCGCGACCGAGCGCAAGGCCTCCTCAGCCGCGGCCAGTACGGGTTCCGCGTCTGGCCGGAGCCCGGCCGAGTCCTCGATCTCGAGGCGATCGTCGTCGACGAACAGAAAGCTGAGCAGAACCGACACCTCGGACAAGACGTTCATCCGCTCCTGCACGAGCGGGGTGGCCGCGTCCAGCGTGGCCCGCTCGTCGGGTAGCGGCGGGTCGCTGACCAGTCCCTCAGCCACCAGGAACGGCACCAGCTGGTCGGCAAGCTCGGCGGTGGGCAGCAGGCGGATGTGGGCGGCGTTGATCGCCTCGCACTTCTTGGGGTCGAAGCGCGCCGGGTTGGCGTTGACCCGACGGATGTCGAAGGCTTCCACCATCTCGTCGAGGGTGAAGATGTCACGGTCGTCGGCGATGGCCCAGCCCAGCAGCGCCAGGTAGTTGAGGAGGGCCTCGGGCAGGTAGCCCTGCTCGCGGTACTCGGCCAGCCCCGATCCCTTGTCCCGCTTGGAGAGCCGCCGGTTGCCGTCGCCGAGCACCGTGGGCAGATGCCCGAAGATCGGGGTACGTCCGCTGCCCACGCCGAGCTGCTCGAGCGCACGGTAGAGGACGATCTGCCGGGGCGTGGAGGGCAGGAGGTCTTCGCCGCGCAGCACGTGGGTGATGCCCATCAGCGCGTCGTCGACGGGGTTGACCAGCGGGTAAAGCGGTTCGCCGTTGCCGCGCACGATGACGTAGTCGGGGACGTGCTCGGACCGGAACGTGACCGGACCGCGCACCAGGTCGTCGAACGTGATCTCCTCATCGGGAACGAGCATCCGGACCACCGACGGCGCACCGACGGCCTCCAGTTCGGCAATCCGCTCCGCGCTCAGGTGGCGGCAGAACCCGTCGTACCCCGACGGCGCCCCACGGGGCCGGGCCGCCTCCCGGGCCTCGATCTCCTCCCGGGTGCAGTAGCACCGATAGGCCAGTCTCGCCTCCAGCAGCTGGTCGATGACGGTGCGATAGATGTCGCCGCGTTCGGACTGCACGTACGGGCTGTAGGGACCGCCCTGCTCAGGACCCTCGTCCCAGTCCAAACCCAACCAGGACAGGGAATCCAGCAATCCGCGGTAGGACTCTTCCAGGTTGCGGCCGGCGTCGGTGTCCTCGATCCGGAGGACGAAGGTGCCGCCGAAGTGCCGGGCGAACACCCAGTTGAACAGGGCGCTCCGGACGTTGCCGACGTGCAGGTTGCCGGTCGGCGAGGGTGGGAAACGGACCCGCACCTGGTCCGGGTCGACGCCAAAGAGGACATCGTCGGCGGCCTGATCACTCATGCTCTGGTCACCGGGTTGGTCAGCGTGCCGATGCCCTCGATCGTGATGCTGCACTCCTGGCCGGGCATCAGCGGTCCGACACCGGCCGGCGTGCCCGTCAGCACGACGTCGCCGGGCAGCAGGGTGGTGAAGGAGCTGATGAAGACGACCAGCTCGACGAGTCCACGCACCATGAGCTTGGTCGAGGCATGCTGGCGCTCCTCGCCGTCGACGCTGGTGGTGATGAGCACGTCGGACATCTCGTCGACGCTTTGGTGGGTGGTGATCCACGGACCCAGCGGGCAGAAGGTGTCGTAGCCCTTCGCGCGGGCCCACTGGCCGTCGGACTTCTGCAGGTCGCGCGCGGTGACGTCGTTGGCAACGGTGTAGCCGAAGATCACCTCCGGAACCCGCTCGGCCGGGACATCGCGGCAGATCCGCCCGATCACCAACGCCAATTCGCCCTCGTACGCGAGCTCAGTCGTGGTGGATGGGTACAGGATCGGCTCGCCGGGACCGATGACGGAAGTGTTCGGCTTGAAGAAGACCAGCGGGGAGGAGGGCACCTCGTTGCCCAACTCGGCGGCGTGCTCGGCGTAGTTGCGGCCCACCGCCACGACCTTGCTGCGGGGGATCACCGGAGCCAGCAGCCGGACGGCGTCGAGTTCGAACCGTTCGCCGGTCAGCTGCACCGGCATCGCGATCGGATCCCCGGTGAGCGCCGACACCGTGCCGGGGTGCTGTCCGCCGTCGCCGAGTTGCTCGACGATGCCGAACTGGGGGTCCCCACCGGCGGCGAACCGCGCAATACGCATTGGGTCAGCCTATCCGCGCCATACTCGGCCCCATGACAAACGAGCGGGCGGGTGAGCCGCACGACATCGTCGAGCTGATCATCGCCAAGCGCGACGGACATGAGCTCGACGACGAGCAGATCGACTGGCTGATCGACGCTATCGCCCGGGGTGCGATCTCGGACGAGCAGATGTCGGCGCTGTCGATGGCGGTCTTCTTCCGGGGACTGACCCCCGGCGAACTGGACCGCTGGACCGCCGCCATGATCGCCACCGGCGAACGACTGGACTTCTCCGGACTGTCGCGCCCGACCGCCGACAAGCACTCCACCGGCGGGGTCGGGGACAAGATCACGTTGCCGTTGGCGCCGCTGGTGGCGGCCTGCGGCGTCGCCGTTCCGCAGCTCTCCGGCCGAGGACTCGGCTTCACGGGCGGCACGCTCGACAAACTCGAGTCCATCCCGGGGTGGCGGGCCGAGCTCAGCAACGCCGAGATGCTGACCCAACTCGAAGAGGTGGGCGCCGTCATCTGTGCCGCTCACGCCGGCCTGGTCCCGGCGGACAAGAGGCTGTACGCGCTGCGTGACGTCACCGGCACCGTGGAGGCCATCCCGCTGATCGCCTCCTCGATCATGAGCAAGAAGATCGCCGAGGGCACCGGGGCGCTGGTGTTGGACGTCAAGGTCGGGAACGGCGCGTTCATGAAGGCCGAAGCTCCGGCCCGAGAGCTCGCCGAGACGATGGTCCGCATCGGCACCCAGGCCGGCCTGACCACGGTGGCGCTGCTGACCGACATGAACACCCCCCTCGGCCTGACGGCCGGCAACGCTGTGGAGGTCGCGGAGGCGGTCGAGGTGCTGGCCGGCGGCGGTCCGCCCGACGTGGTCGAGCTGACCCTGACGCTGGCCCGGGAAATGCTGGCCGCGGCCGACCGGGGTGATCAAGATCCGGCCGACGCCCTCGCCGACGGCCGGGCCATGGACGTCTGGAACGCCATGATCCGTGCGCAGGGCGGCGATCCCTCGGCACCCCTGCCGGTCGCCCGGGAGTCGGAGGTGATCACCGCAGGGGCGGACGGGGTGCTGACGCGTCTGGACGCCAAGGAAGTCGGTACCGCGGTCTGGCGTCTGGGCGCCGGACGCGCCCAGCAGAGCGACGCCGTACAGGCCGGCGCTGGGGTTCGGTTGCACGCCAAGCCAGGAGGTCGGGTGCGGGCGGGCGAACCGCTGCTCACCCTCTACACCGATACCCCGGAACGCTTCGCCCGGGCCAAGTCGGCTCTGGAGGGCGCCTGGGAGATCAGTGACGAACCAGCGGAACTGGGTCCGCTGGTCCTCGGGCGGTTCGCCTGATCAGCTGGCAGCCTCAGCTTGCATTGAAGAAGTCGTTCGCGTTGCGGTTCCACAAGAGCGCGAGAATGACGCCGGCGATGATGATGGCGATGACGGAGGATACGGCCTGCTGAGTGGAGTTCGCGGCGATCCAGGCGATGACGTTGGCCACGATGGTGATCACCTCGATGATGGTCAGCAGCATCCGTGAGCCGCGTCCTCCTTGGCCGAGGCGCGCCGCGACGAAGGCAGTGACCAGACCGATCAGCAGGTAAATGATTCCGACACCGACGAGCACGCCGGTGGCTACCGCCCGCCCGCTGGCCGCACCCGTGGAGCCGACCGCGACTCCGGCCACGAGGAGCAGGATGCCGAACAACAAGTGCAGGACGGCGTTGATCCACGTCAGGACCACGACGATCGTGACCGAGCCGGGCCGGGTAACAGGATTGATCGACACGCGGGACTCCTAGGGGAAGCGGGAACGAGCACACGTTAGTGCGCTTTTCGCCGGCGGCGCGTCATCGACGAGACACGGCCCGGGCGTGTCCCGTCACAACTGCATAACGTCACCCTCCCAGGCGGCGCAACAGCCCCGACGGAATGACCCGCATCACCACGCTGAGCGGCGTCCACGGCCAGGCCGGGACGTACGCCTTGCCTCGTTCGGCCTCGATGACTCCGACGAGCTCGGCGGTCGCCGGACCGAGCGGCGCAAGCAGCCGATGGTTCGGACCGCCCTCCGTCATCTCGGTCTCGATGTAGCCCGGGAACAGCGTCGTCACCTTGATCGGTGAGTCCAACAGCTCCGAGCGCAGGCCCTCACCAAGGTTCGCCACCGCCGCCTTCGTGGCGCCGTAGACGGTGCGGCGACCGCTCAACCCGCGGAGTGCGGCCATGGAGGACATGATCACGAGATGTCCCGCCTGCACGCGCCGGAACTCGACGAGGGCCGCCTCGGCCTGGTTGAGCAGACCGACGAAATTGGTTTCGGCCACCCGATGGTTGGCCTCACCGGTGCCGGCTCCGATCGGTTCCCCAGCGCCGGTGCCGGCGTTGGCGACGACTCGGTCGAGTCCGCCGAGTTCCGCTCTGGCCTCGCCGAAGACCCGGTTCACGGCCTCCCGATCGGTGACGTCGAGCTGTTTGATCACGACGGTGCGGCCGGGATGGGCGGCCAGCAACTCGCCTCGGAGCTGCTCCAGCTTGGGCAGCCGACGTGCGCAGAGAGCGAGATCACGTCCGTCGGCGGCCCAGACGCGCGCCATCTGCGCACCCAGGCCCGACGAGGCGCCGGTGATCAGGATGCGCTGGCGACTTGCGGATCGGCGCCCCCGCGATGCTGATCCCGATCGATCAGACAACAACCGGAACCGCCGACTCGGCGGGGTTGGCCTCCATCCCGGGTCGGGCGTGTTCGCTGTGGATCAATCCGTACAAGTAGGCGTCGCTCAACGCCTCCCACGAGGCCTCGATGACGTTGTGGCCGACGCCGACCGTGGTCCAGGCGTGCCGCCCGTCGGTGGTCTGAATCAGGACCCGTACGGTGGCGTCCGTGCCGTGTCCCTGTTCGAGGATGCGGACCCGGTAGTCGATCAGCTCGAAGCGGTCGACCACCGGGTAGGCGGGCAGGAGGGCCTTGCGTACGGCGTGGTCAAGGGCGTTGACCGGACCGTTGCCCTCCCCCACGACCCGCTGGGACACGCCCTTGGCGGTGAGCCGTACGGTGCACTCGGTGTCGGCTTCGGCGCCACCGTGGGATTGGGTGAACATCCGCCAGGAGTGCACCTCGAAGTATTCCGGCAGCTGGCCGAGTTCGCGTCGGAGCAACAACTCGAAGCTGGCGTCGGCCGCCTCGTAGGTGTAGCCCTCGGCTTCGGCCTCCTTCACCTTCTCGGTGATGTCCGCGGCCAGCTGCCGGTCGGAAAGGTCGAATCCCAGCTCTTCACCCTTGATCTGGATGTTAGCCCGACCGGCCATGTCGGAGACCAGCATCCGCATGTCGTTGCCGACGACCGCGGGATCGATGTGCTGGTAGAGGAAGGGATCGACCTTGATGGCGCTGGCGTGCAAACCCGCCTTGTGGGCGAAGGAGGACAGGCCAACGTAGGGCTGACGAGCGCTCGGTGGAACGTTCGTCACCTCGGCGATCGCATGGGATAGGCGCGTCGCCTCGGACAGGGAGCCGGCCGGGAGGAGCGGCCAGCCGTACTTCAGTTCCAGGTTCGCCACCACCGAGACCAGATCGGCGTTGCCGGTCCGCTCGCCGTAACCGTTGACGGTGCCCTGGACGTGCATCGCGCCGGCGTCTACGGCGGCCAAGGTGTTGGCCACCGCACAGCCGGTGTCGTTGTGGCAGTGGATGCCGAGCTGGACCCCGGTGGTCTCGCGGGTGGCACCGACGATCTCGGAGATCCAGGGCGGCAGCATTCCCCCGTTGGTGTCGCACAGCACGACGACCTCGGCCCCGGCGGCGGCCGCCGTCCGGACGACCTCGGTGGCGTACGTCGGGTTCTCCCGGTAGCCGTCGAAGAAGTGCTCGCAGTCCACGAACACCCGCTGGCCCTCGGAGCGCAGGTGAGTGACCGTGTCGGAGATCATGGCCAGGTTCTCGCCCAGCGTCGTGCGCAGCGCCTGCTCGACGTGCCGGTCGTGGCTCTTGGCCACGATGCAGGCGACCGGGGCTCGCGAGTCGCGCAATGCGGCCGTCAACGGATCGTCCGCGGCCCGCATGCCGACCCGGCGGGTGAAGCCGAACGCTACGAGGGTGGCCTGTTTCAGGGTCAGCGCGCCGCGCGGCCATCTCCTCGAAGAACGCGGTGTCGCCGGGGTTGGCGCCCGGCCAGCCACCCTCGATGAAGTGCACGCCCAGCTCGTCGAGCAGGCCGGCGATGGCCAGCTTGTCGTTGACCGACAGGTTGAGTCCCTCCTGCTGCGATCCGTCGCGGAGCGTGGTGTCGAACACGTGGAACTCTGCTGGTTGTGGCTTGAACTGGCTGGACATCTGCTTCCTCATCGTTGCGGAACTAGTAGGGCGGCAAACAAAAAACCTCCCGTGGGTACGAGAGGTTTGCGCGCTGATGAGGTTCAGCGCGCTATCTGATAATCACCACCGACTGCTGCATGTCGTCATCATCACGCATCGGCGCCAAAAAGGCCAGCCGCGGCGCGCCGGCGAGACCGGTGGCGGGCCGACGGCTCGGCTGCCGATCAACTCTCCGACGCCACTTCACGCGGGAACCGCTACTTCACCTGGCGTGCATGCCGGGTGGAGTAGGGCACCAGGTAAACCTGGGAATTGTGGGGCCAGAGTGACGTCAGGCGATCCGGTAGAGCCAGCCGTGGCGGTCCTCGACGCGGCCGTGCTGGATGTCGAGGAGGGTTTTCCGCAGGGCGGCGGTGGTCTCGCCGGTCTCGCCGGCGTTGACCGTGTACGTCTCCTCGTGGCTCTTCAGCATCCCGATCGGGGTGATCACGGCCGCCGTGCCGCAGGCGAACATCTCGGTCACCTGACCGGAGGCGATGCCCTCGAGCGTCTCGTCCAGGCCGACCCGCCGCTCGACCGGGGTCAGACCGAACTCCGTCGCCAAGCTCAGGATCGAGTCGCGGGTGACGCCCTCCAGGATCGAGCCGGTGAGTTCGGGAGTGACCAACTCGTTGTCGGTGGTGACCAGGTACAGGTTCATCCCGCCGAGCTCCTCCAGCCAGGCCCGGTCGCGCGGCGTCGGTGAACATGACCTGATCGCAGTCGTGGTCGGAGGCCTCCTGCTGCGCGATGAGACTGGCGGCGTAGTTCCCGCCGCACTTGGCCGCCCCGGTGCCGCCCGGTGCCGCGCGGGTGTAGGTGGTGGTGATCCAGATCCGTACCGGGATGCATGCCCGACGCGAAGTACGGTCCGGCCGGACTCGCGATGCACGCGTAGGTGACCCGCTGGGCCGGCCGGACCCCGAGGAACGCCTCGGAGGCGAACATGAACGGGCGCAGATACAGGCTCTTCTCACCGCCCTCGGGTACCCAGCCGAAGTCGGCGGCCACGAGTGCCTCGATACTGGCGATGAAGTCGTCGTGGCTGAGTTCGGGCAACGCCAGACGACGGGCCGACCGGGCGAACCGCTCGGCGTTCTTCTCGGGCCGGAACAGCCACACCGGTGTCGTCGCGGTGCCGGTAGGCCTTCAGTCCCTCGAAGACCCCCTGCGCGTAGTGCAGCACGGCGGTCGCCGGATCCAGCGCGAAGGGCCCGTACGGCACGACGGCCGAGTCGTGCCACCCGTCGGCGGCGGTCCAGGTGGCCACCGCCATGTGATCGGTGAAGTTCAGGCCGAAACCGGGATCGTCGAGGATCGACTGCTCGCTCCGACGTGGTGCGCCTTCCGGGGTGCGGTCGGGCTTCGAAGTCCAGCGCTCGCCGGGTGGGCGTCATGGTGGTCACGCTAACTCATCTCCTCTTGAGACTTTGATGATCGACGGATGGAACCGAAGCTACGATGCGCCGGTGACCGACGCACCTCGCAGCGAGCCGCCCTCCGCCTCCGATGCCGGCCCCGTTCTCGTTGGCCGTGATCGGCGGTGACGGGATCGGTCCGGAAGTGGTGGCCGAGGGTCTGAAGGTGCTGGATGCGGTGCTGGGCGACGCCGTGATGATCACCCGCTACGACCTCGGCATCGAGCACTGGCGGCGGACCGGGGAGGTGCTCGACGACGCGACCATGGAGGAGCTCGCCAAGGCGGACGCCATCCTGCTGGGAGCTGTCGGAGCGGCCGCCGAACGCCACCGACGTGCCGAGCGGACTGCTCGAGCGCGGGCTGTTGCTCAAGCTGCGGTTCGCGTTCGACCACTACGTGAACCTGCGGCCGAGCCGGCTGTTCCCCGGCGTCGGCCACGCCCGCTCGCGCCCGAGGTGGTCGACGGACAAGCGAGATCGACTTCGTGGTCGTCCGCGAAGGAACCGAGGGCCTGTACGCGGGCAACGGCGGGACCGTACGGACGAACACCCCCCACGAGATCGCCACCGAGGTCAGCGTCAACACCTGCTACGGGGTGGAGCGGGTGATTCGCGACGCCTTCGCCCGGGCCACCCGCCGTCGGAACAAGCTGACCTTCGTGCACAAGCACAACGTCTTGGTGTACGCCGGAGGTCTCTGGCGCCGGACGTTCGAGCGAGTCGCCGTGGAGTTTCCCGACGTCTCCACGGACTACCTGCACGTGGACGCGGCGACGATCTTCCTGGTCACCGATCCGGCCCGCTTCGACGTGATCGTGACCGACAACCTGTTCGGCGACATCCTCACCGACCTGGCGGCGGCCGTGACCGGCGGCATCGGCCTGGCGGCGAGCGGCAACATCAACCCGGATCGGACGTTCCCGTCGATGTTCGAGCCGGTGCACGGCAGCGCGCCCGACATCGCCGGTCGGGGAATCGCCGATCCGACGGCGACGATCTTGTCGGTGGCCCTGCTGCTGGATCATCTGGGTCTTTCTGCGGAGGCCGCCCGGGTCGAGCAGGCGGTGCTGGCGGACGTGACCGGCCGCGCCCTCGGGCCAGTCGGACGACGTCCGAGATCGGGGACGCGATCGCGTCGGCGGTTTAGAGCTCGGCGAGCGCTGGTCAGCGCGAGGGTCAGGGTGCGCGAGGGACCGAGAACCCGCACCGAGCCCTCGGACGCGACGAGAGCGGGCGGCATCACCGAGTGCTCCTTGCGTACCCGGCGGCGCGGCTTGTCACCGGGGCCGGTCTGCTGGCGCTGGTCGAGGGCGATCGGCCACGCGTCGGGATACATCTCGTACATGATCAGGTTCCGTTGTCGTCGGACGGTGGTCGGTGCAGTGCGGTAGGGAGATAGTAGGACGCACGAGTAATTGTCGCTGTCGTCTTTGCTCGGCACTTTCCACATCCTGGACGGGATTCGCACGGCAGGTTGTCGGTCATAATTTCTGAGTGAGCGCGCCGCCTGAACTTCCCGACCTGGTGGTCCGCGCGCTGCGCATGTCGTTGCACCGTGGGTACGTCCAGGCTTCCCGGACCGAAACGGGCCGGTTGTTGGCCACGTTGGCCGCCACGCGCGGTGGCACCATCGCCGAGTGCGGCACGGGCTGCGGAGTCGGCGCGGCCTGGCTGCGCAGCGGCGCTCCGAAGACGACGCGGGTGATCACCGCCGAACTCGACCCGGAGCTCGCCCACGGGGTGATGGAGATGTTCGCCCACGACGACATCGACGTGATGCACGCCGACTGGACCAGCCTGTCCGAGCACGCCCCGTTCTCGTTGATCTTCCTCGACGCCGGCAGCGCCAAGTCGGCGCCGCGGGAGGAGATCATCAACCTGATCGAAGAGGGCGGCATGATCGTCCTCGACGACTTCACGCCGTGCCCGACCTGGCCACCGCTGGCCGGCGGCCGGGTGGACACGCTGCGTCAGGAGTGGCTCTCCGACGAGCGCTTCGTCAGCGTGGACGTGATGGTCGCCGAGGACACGTCGGTGATCATCGCCGTTCGCCGCTGAGGCGCGCGACATCGCCGTCGAGACCGATCGTCGTAGCCCGATCGTGACCGTCCCGCCGTCGGTCGCTTTGGAATCACCCGATCCGGTCAGGCATCCTGGCCCGGTGGCGGAGCGGCAGCCGAAGGCGATGCGGATCATCGTCGGCGTGATGTTGATGGCCGCCTTCTTCTTGATCACCTTCGGGCTGGTCACCCGCTACGCCGGGAGTTGGGGCGTCCCGTTCTTCTCCTACACCTCCGAGCGCGGCTCGACTTGCACCAACACCATGACCGGTTACACCTGCGATCCGCTGACGCTGGCCGACATCGAGTTCTACAGCGACCTGGACCTGCCGAACGACACCCGGGTGACCAGCGGCAACTACACCGCCACCCACGACTACACACTCAACGCCTCGCTGCGGATGACGCGCCCGCTCACAGGCGGCGGGCTTTAAGGCTCTACAGCGCGAGCTCGGTGGCTGTCGCACCGACCGGCCCGCGCCGATCAGCACCAGCGGGCTGACCAGCTTCTGCGTCCTCGCCAACGATTCCGCCGGCGCACGCTCCGGTGAACCTCCCAGCCGCCTCTACGTCGTCGGCACCGGCGTCGCCAAGAACGGCGTTCGCGTGGTCAGCATCTCCATCCGCTCCCGCTGACCCTGATCCGGCCCTACGAGCGTGACGTCTTCCGCCACGTGATGACTGGCGCAGCAGAATCCGGCGCTCAGCGCTGCCTCTCCCGCCACATGGCGGCTAACGACCTCCCGGCCAGACGAACGGCGCGCAACACCGCAGGCGGCCAATCCCAGCCCTTTCCGACCGAGTCACGACGCCGACGAAGAGGGTACGTCGGCGGCGCGCGGCAGCGGCAAGGAGTCGGAGGGTCGCAGACGGTGGAGTTGAGGCGCTAAAAACGGGTGAAACCCGAGCGGCACTCAGTCGAGACAGGGCGACGACAGGCAACCAAGAGGCGCCTCAACTCCAGCTCTGCGACCCTTCGACGACCCGAGCCCAGAAAAGAGCTCAGCGCGCCGCCGTACCCTCCACGTAGTCGTCGTCGTGGCTCTTCACCCACGCCATGAGGTCCCGCAAC
Organism: uncultured Actinomycetota bacterium; assembly: GCA_963789345.1. Lineage (GTDB taxonomy): Bacteria > Actinomycetota > Actinomycetes > Propionibacteriales > Propionibacteriaceae > Microlunatus. The sequence continues at coordinate 20,066 of CAWBKR010000021.1, forward strand.
TCGTGCCCGACCTGTTCGATTGGATGCTGCTCGCCCTCCTTGCGGAGCTGGGCGAACTCGACTCCGCCGGCGTCTTGATCATCGATGAAGCGCTGCGCGAACGCGCCGCTCTGCACGTCGGCCAGAACGGCTTTCATGTTCTCCTTGACGTGGGCGTCGATCACCCGCGGGCCGGAGACGTAGTCGCCGTACTCGGCGGTGTCGGAGACGCTCCACCGCTGCTTGGCGATCCCGCCCTCATACATCAGGTCCACGATCAGCTTCAGCTCGTGCAGGCACTCGAAGTAGGCGACCTCCGGCTGGTAACCGGCCTCGGTGAGGGTCTCGAACCCCGCCATGATCAACTGGCTCGCACCGCCGCACAGCACGGCCTGTTCACCGAACAGGTCGGTCTCGGTCTCCTCGGTGAAGGTGGTCTTGATCCCGCCGGCCCGCAGGCCTCCGATCGCCTTCGCGTAGGAGAGAGCCAGCTCCCACGCGGATCCGCTGGCGTCCTGCTCGACCGCCACCAGCACCGGTACACCCCGGCCCTCGGCGTACTCCCGGCGGACCAGATGACCCGGACCTTTCGGTGCCACCAGCGCGACGTCGACGCCCTCCGGCGGCTTGATGTAGCCGTAGCGGATGTTGAAGCCGTGGCTGAAGAACAGCGCATCGCCGGGGACCAGATTCGGCTCGATCGCCTCGGCGTAGACCTTGCGCTGGGCCGGATCCGGCGTCAGCACCATGATCAGATCGGCTTCCTCGCAGGCCTCGTACGGGCTCAGCACGCGCAGGCCCTGCGCCTCGGCTTTCTCCCGGCTCCGGCTGCCCTCCTTCAGGCCTACGCGTACGTCGACACCGGAGTCCCGCAATGAAAGGGCGTGCGCATGACCCTGGCTACCGAAGCCGAGCACGGCAACGTTGCGGCCTTGGATCAACGACAGATCGGCATCGGTGTCGTAGAACATCTCTGCTGGCACGTGTAACTCCCTCGGTGAGCGGTACTTTGCTCCAACCTAGCCCTGCAGCCTTGTAGACGCGGGGTGGGCGTCCACGATGGCTACGCCCGCTGAGGTCGCCGATGACTACGCAAGGACATCGGCGCGCTCCGGGAGCTCGTCCAGCGGTTCGAAGCTCATGGCGCCGTAGCGCATGCTCCGGTCGGCCGCGAACACGACCGGCTCACCGACCGAGCCGTACCCTCCGCCGGCGGCAACCCGGAACCGGTCCGGTTCGACGACCTCGAGCTCGTCGACATCGTCAGTGGGCTCCCACCGTGTGGGATCGATGGCCAACATCCGGCAACCGAGCACGCCGATGTCGACCACGGACCACAGACTCCGCCACCGACCGGTCTGGGCGAGCACATCGTCACTGAACGCGGGCCCGTCCGGTGGGTGCGACCGGGCGTCGTCGATCAACCTAAGCACGCCGCCGGCGAGTTGGCTGGCCGGACCGTCGATGGCGTTGGTCAGCGCCGTGACGACGAGACCGTTGTCGGGATCCAGCAGCGTCCGGGTGATGTGGCCGGGAAAGCCGCCGCCGTGGCCGACCATGCGATGTTTGTCGAACGACTCGCTGGCCATGCCGAGGCCGTAGCCGGGACCCTCGGGCTGCCGGGGATCGACCGCGTTGACGGTGCGCTGCATCACCCGCTTGGAGCGGTCGGTGATCAAGCGGTCGTCGCCCAGGGCGTGAGCGCTGAAGTACGCCACGAGATCCTCGGCGGTGGAGGTGACCCCGGCGGCGGCGTCGAGGGCGCGCGTGTCCACCGGATCGATCCGGTGCCGTTGCGGACCGGTCGCCAGGCTGCTGTAGCCGCAGGCGTAGTCCTCGGCCCGAGCAGCCAGGTACGCTCCTGCCGTGTTGGCCAGGGCGAGCGGTTCGCTGATGTGGCGCCGGACCTGGTCGACGTACGAGTCGCCGGTCACCGACTCGATGACCGCACCGAGTAGTCCGTAGGCGAGATTGCTGTAGGCGAAGAATTCACCCGGCGGCCGTTTGGCCCGCACCATCGCGATCAACTCGGCTGCGTCAGGGAACGCCCGAGCGCCCTGCCAGAAGTCGCCGTCGGCTCCATCGCGCAGCACTCCGGCGGTGTGCTCGAGCAGCTCCCGAATCCTGATGTCGCCGATCTCATTCTCGGCGAACTCGGGTAGGTGCTCACCGAGCCGGTCGTCCAGACGCAACTGGTCGCGCTCGACGAGTTGCAGGACGAGGGTGGCCGTGAAGGTCTTGGAGTGCGAGGCGATCCGGAACAGGTGGTAGGTCCGCATCGGGCGCCGATGCTCGAGATCGGCATACCCGTACGCACGGGAGAAGATCAATCTTCCCTCGTAGCCGATGGCTACCTGGGCGCCTGGGACCCGGCAGTGCCAGACACGGTAGGTCAGCCAACGGTCGATGGTTGCGAGAGTGGCGTCGTCGAGCTCGGTTTGGCCGTCGGTCATGACTGGCGAACGGCCTTGACGTACCGCCGGTAGCGCCACGCGCCGAGGGTGCGCAAGTACAGCCGGGCGGCAATGGGTAGCCGACCGAACATCTCTTTCCGCTCCGCCGGCGTCGCGTCGTCGATCAGCATGCCGAACAGCCGGGGCGTATCGGTCACGTGGTCAGCATCCCGCTCGCAGGTCAGACCGCACGCATCTGCTTGGCGCGATCCGTACGACCGGACCGGTCGGTGATCGAGCGACTGCCGCGACCCATGGCCACCAGCCCGGACTGCACCAGCTCCCGGATCCCGAACGGTTCGAGCAGGGTGAGCATGGCGTCGAGCTTGATCGGGCTCCCGACCGCTTCGATGGTGATCGTCTCGGGAGAGATGTCCACCGCCTTGGCGCCTTGGAACAGCTGCAGGATCTCCAGGACCCGTCCCCGCTGCTCGGCCTCCGCGCGGATCTTGATCAAGATGAGTTCCCGCCGGACCGAACCTGGATCCAGCTCGACAATCTTGAGCACCTCGATCAGCTTGTTCAGCTGCTTGGTGATCTGCTCCAGCACCTCGTCCGCGACGGTCACCACCAACGTGATGCGTGACATCTGCGGATACTCCGTCGGCCCGACGGCGAGGGACTCGATGTTGAATCCACGGCGGGAGATCAGCCCCGAGATCCGCGCCAGGACGCCCGGCTTGTTCTCCACCAGCACGCTCAGCGTGTGGGTCGTGTCCTCCGACACCAGCGGGGCCATCAGAGGGTCTCCGAATCCCAGGCCGGAGCCATGTCGCGTGCGACCTTGATGTCGTCGTTGCTGGTGCCCGCGGCCACCATGGGCCAGACCATGGCGTCCTTGTGCACCACGAACTCCACGACCACCGGCACGTCGTTGATCGACAGCGCCTTGTCGATCACCGCGTCGACGTCCTCGGGCTGCTCGGCCCGGAGGCCGACGCAGCCCATGGCCTCAGCCAGTTTGGGAAAATCCGGGATCCGGTTGGTCTTCAGGTCGGTGTTGGAGTACCGGCTCTGGTAGAACAGCGTCTGCCACTGCCGGACCATGCCCAGGCTCTGGTTGTTGATCACCGCGATCTTGATCGGGATCCCTTCCAGGGCACAGGTGACGAGTTCCTGGTTGGTCATCTGGAAACAGCCGTCGCCGTCGATGCCCCAGACGATCTTGTCGGGGGCGCCGACCTTGGCGCCCATGGCCGCCGGCACGCAGTAGCCCATAGTGCCGAGCCCGCCGGAGTTCAGCCACCGTCCGGGCAGCTCCCAGGGGAGGAAGTGCGCCGCCCACATCTGGTGCTGACCCACCCCGGCGGCGTAGTAGGCGTCCGGCCCGGTGAGCTCCCCGATCCGCTGGATCACGTGCTGCGGCGACAACGTGCCGTCGTCCGGCTCGTCGTACCCGGTCGGGTAGCGCCGCTTCAAGTCCTGGAGATACCGCATCCAGTCGTCGTAGTCGGGCAGCGCATCGATCTCCCGGAGAAGACCGGTCAGCTCAGTGATCACCTCCTTGGCGTCACCTACGATCGGGACATCGGCCGCCCGGTTCTTGGAGATCTCGGCCGGGTCGATGTCGGCGTGGATGACCTTGGCGCCGGGTGCGAACGTCGCCAACTGTCCGGTCACCCGGTCGTCGAACCGCGCGCCAAGAGAGATCAACAGGTCGCTGCGCTGCAGTGCACCGACGGCAGCCACCGTGCCGTGCATGCCCGGCATCCCCATGTTCTGGGCGTGGCTGTCGGGGAACACCCCCCGGGCCATCAGCGTCGTCACCAGCGGGATCCGGGTCAGTTCGGCGAGGGTAGCCAACTCTTTCCAGGCGCCGGCCCTGACCACGCCGCCGCCGACGTACAGCACCGGACGGCGGGCGGCCAAGATCAACTTCACCGCCTCCTTGACCTGCTTCCCGTGCGGCTTGAGCACCGGTCGGTAGCCGGGGAGGTCCAGTTGTCGCGGCCATTGATAAGGAGCCTTCGCCTGCAGCGCGTCCTTGGCGATGTCGACCAGCACCGGTCCCGGCCGACCGGTGCCCGCGATGTGGAACGCCGACGCGATGGCTCCGGCGATGTCGGCCGTCTTGGTGATCAGGAAGCTGTGCTTGGTGATCGGCATGGTGATGCCGCGGATGTCGGCCTCCTGGAAGGCGTCGGTCCCGATGGCCGGTCCCGGAACCTGGCCCGTGATCGCGACCATCGGTACCGAATCCATGTAGGCGTCGGCGATCGGGGTGACGAGGTTGGTCGCCCCGGGTCCCGACGTGGCCATGCACACGCCCACCTTGCCGGTGGCCATGGCGTACCCCTCGGCGGCGTGTCCCGCGCCCTGCTCGTGGCGGACGAGGATGTGCCGGACCGATTGTGAGTCATAGAGCGGGTCGTACGCGGGCAGGATCGCCCCACCCGGGATGCCGAAGACGGTCTCGGCGCCGGCCAGCTCCAGCGATCTCACCAGCGACTGCGCACCGGTGAGATCGTCACCGGTCTGGTCGTTGTTGGACATCTGGATCTCCTTACAAGAAAAAACCCCCGCTGCCGGGTGGCAGACGAGGGAGCGTGTCGTTGAGCGGAAGCTCAGCCGACACGCCTACCGAGTACGAGGGTGCGCACCCGTTCACCATGGCCCGCGGCACCGGGTCGAGTCAACTCGGCAGTGCCGCTGTCTTGGCATCCGGAAGGACGCTCTTGCGCCCTAGTAACCGTCGACGGATCGGGTCCCCTACCCTGCGGCCGCAGGGTTTCCGTCGGGCTGGACGACCAGCCAGGTGCCGCCGAATCCCTCGATGTCGTGGCAGAGCACCTCGTACTTCCCCTCGTCGACGTAGAAGTACAGCGGATGCCCGGCGTAGGTCACCTGGGTGGCGCCGTCGCTGCGTCGGGTGGTGCCAAGGAGGTCGAGTTTCGTCTGTCCCTTCGCCTGCGGCTTCCCCTTGGTCAGCACCGGCGGCCAGGCCTCCGCGCACTCCCCGTAGCACTCCGGGCGGGTGCTGCGCTCGAGATCGAAGAGGTAGATCGCCTGCCCTGAAGCGTCGTACAGCATCGGGCCGTAGGGACTGTCCGCCGTGATGATGGTCGTTCCGGCGCGCTCGGACGAGGACCGCGGCGGCGACGGGACCGGCGAGGACCGTGTCGCTGACGGCGGCGCGGGTGGAGTTGCCGGCGGCACGGACGGTGCGGCTGACGTCGCCGGCGGCGACGTCGAGTTCCCGGGACTCGCTGAGCCCGATGTCGGCGGGGTGCCACAGCCAACCAACAGCAGGCAGAGGACGACAAGCAGCACTCTCACGTCTACCAGTCTGCGCCCTACGTCTCGTCCTTTCCGCCGGATTCGCCTTGCAGCCTGCTGACATCGAAGACCGGCCACCGCCGTGTAGCACCACGTACTGTCGATGGCGTGAGCCCCCGCCACGCCGCCCTGGTCGTGTTCTTGAGCGCATGGGCGATCACGACCGGCTGTGCTCCGGAGCAGGGGCGACTCGTGCCTCAGCCGACGCCCGGCTCGAGTTCAGTCTCATCGGCCTCGCCGACGGTTTCGCCGACCACCAGCCCTCCCGCCGGATCACCGACCCCGACTGCGATTGCGACGCCAACACTTAGGCCGTCAGCGAGAGCGACGCCGACACCTCGTCCGGCGCCGAGGTTCGACGCCGACGCGGTGCTGTCCGACATCCGCGGGCTGGCGAGCGACATCGGGCCCCGGGAGGCCACCTCACGCAACTACGCACGCGCCGCGGATCTGGTCGACAACCGCTTCACCCGCTTGGGCTACCGGGTCCGCCGCACGACCGTCCGCGTGCCGGCCGGCAACTCGTGGGGCACGCCGGTCCGCCGCGGCACCTCGGTGAACGTCATCGCCGATCCGGCCGGCTTCGATCCGCGGCAGCCGCATCGCCTGGTCGTTGCTCATCTGGACACCATCCCCGTTGCCCCCGGGGCCGAGGACAATGCGTCCGGCATCTCGGTGATGCTCGAGCTGGCCCGGCTCGCCGCAGCCAAACGGCCGGCACTGCCGACACGATTCATCGCCTTCGGCGCCGAGGAGCCGCGCGGCCCCGGCGACGCGCTGCACCACTTCGGCTCCCAACAACTGGTGGCCGACACCTCCCGGGCCGAACTCGACGCCATCGACGGCGTCGTGTCGCTGGACCGGGTGGGAGTGCGAGCCAGTTATGTGCCGGTTTGCCGCTCGTCGCTGGGCGGCGCCGGACTGCAACGCGACGTCCGCGCGGCCGCCCGTCGAGTCGACATTCCCACTCGGGCGTGCGAGAACACCACGAGCGACCATTGGTCGTACGCGAAGGCCGACGTGCCGGGCATCCGCCTGGGCGGTGTCGAGTACGACGAGTACCACTCCCGCCGCGACACCTACTCGGTGGTCGACCGGCGTCAGCTGGATCGGGTGGGAAACGTCGTCTACGCCTGGTTGCAAGCGACGTAGCGGCAGCCATGTCGTGAGCCGCCAGATGGCGGACGGCACAGCGGTCGAGCTCTACGTCTGCTGCGTGAGCCGCCACCTCGCGGCAAACGACACGGTGAAGGGAGCTTGGTGGCCTGGGCTTACGGCACCTGCCACGGCCCCCGACTGGTGTCCCAGACGTCGTCGAGGATGCCGTCGGCGCGGGAGCCGGTGACCAGGCGCGGCCGGAACTGGTCGTCGATCACGTACGGGATCGGCTCGATCGCCAACACCCGGCTGCCCCAGAGAACGACCTCGAGGAAGACGCCCTCGCGGGTCTTGGTCTGAAAGTCCATGTCGAAGATGAAGTTGCCCAGCGAATGCACGACGACCGTTGACCCGAAGTTCTCCCAACCCTGCACCCAGTGGGGATGGCCGCCGATGACCAGGTCGGCCCCCGCTGCAGCGAACGCCCGGGCCGCGACCCGCTGGCTCTGCTCGGGCTGGTGGGTGTACTGGGTGCCCCAGTGCGTGAGCACGATCACCGTGTCGACCGTGCGCTTGAGTGCGGTGATATCGGCGCTGATCCGCGCGAGGGCAGCCCGGTCGAGAGGCCCGGTGCGTGGCGGCATGTTCAGCCGGTTGGTCCCGGCGCGCCGGCTGCCGGCTGCTGGGGTCTCTCCGATGGAGTCGGTGGCGATGAAGCCGATCCGTACGCCGTCGCGTTCCAGCACCGCCGGGCGGCGCGCCTCGGTCGTGTTGCGCCCGGCGCCGACCGTGGCGATCTGGGCATTTTTGAAGCGGTCGAAGGTCTGCCGCTGCGCGTCTTGCCCGTAGTCGCCAAGGTGGTTGTTCGCCAGCGAGACCAAGTCGAAGCCCGCGAGTTTCAGCGCCTGCGTGGCGGCGGCGTCGGCCCCGAAAGAGTCCGTTCCCTGCGTGGGCGAGCCTTCCCGGGACAGGGTCGACTCAAAGTTGCCGAGCGTGATCTCGGCGCCGGCGAGCCGCCGGGCCAGCGGCCGCATCGGATACGCGTAGTCGTTGACGGCCCGCATCCGGGCACCCACCCGGCGGGCCAGCATGACGTCACCCACGGCGCTGAGGGTCGTCACCGCGGGCACCGGCCGGGTGCTGCGGATCACCAACGGATAGTCGGCATCCCGCAGGGGGTGCCGTCCGGCGACGGGCAGAACCCGGACGCCAGGGTCGACGGACTCGGCGGGCAGCACGGCGAGGGTGTCCGTGCGACTCCGTACCTGACTCAGGAGTTGGTGGGCGGGACCATTGCGGGTGGTCAGCACGCGCATCGAACCGCCGCCCTGCCCGACATCGGACCACCGGCTGCCACGTCCGGCAGCGACGGCCCGGGCCTGGGTGAGTGTGACGTCGGCGATGCGGCGGGTGGCGTGAACGACCAAGGCGAGCGGCATCCGGTAGGTGGCCGCGTTCGGTGTCGCACTCGGCGACGGCGTACTGGGGCTGGGGGTTGGGGTTGCCGTCTCGGTCGGCGTTGGGGTCTGCGTCGGCGGCACCGTGGCGGGGCCGGGACCGATGGTCGGCCCCCCCGGCCCATTCGGCCCCGGGGCGGTACAAGCAGCCACCAACAGCGCGGCAGTAGCCGCCACCCCCGCCCACCTCCCGCCGATCACCGCCCCAGCGTAGGTGGCCGATGCCAACTCATCGAGAGGTGCGTTTTCGATGCTTCGTCGCCCCGCGAAGCAGCAGAAACGCACCTCTCGGCGGGAGGTATCCGGCTCAATCCAGCAGCCGTGCTGCCGTGTCGAGGTACGGGCGGCCGACGCTTTCGGCGCCGAAGCTCAACACGTACAAGCCGGTGGAGACTCGCTCGACGAAGCCCCACCGCCAGATCCGGTGCGCATCGACGCCGGAATGCTCGGCCAAGATCGCGCAATAGCGCTGCAGGGTTCCGCGAGGGTCTGGACCGTTCAGCCGCCCACACCAGTCGCGGAGAGCAACACCCAGGTCGTATGCCCGGTCGGCCGGGAAGCCGTCCGGGTCGACGAAGCAGTACCCGGACGCCGCCCGCCCCGGGTGGCCCGCACGTAGAGCGTTGCTTGGATGCGGATCGCCGTGCACCACGACCAACTCGGCGGGATCCGCGCCCACCAGTCCGTCGGCGTACCGCAGAGCCTGGTCAACGACCGCACGCGGACAGGGCTCCTCGAGTGCTGACCAGGCCGAGCTGATGAGTTCGTGCAGAGAGGCGGCCTTGTCGTCGGCGCCCGCCGGTTCGGGGCCGTCGTAGGCCTGCCAAGCCTCCCGCAGCGTGTCGGCGAGCACCACGAGCTGCTCCTCCGGGGAACGCCCGGACGCGGCCAGGGTCGGGCCCAACGCCTCGAGGAGGAGTGCACCGTGCGCCACGTCATGGTCCAGCAGGCGGGCGTAACCACGTCCGTCGGCTCGCCGCAGCACGGCCACCTGACGGTCGATCTGATCGGTAAGCACCGAGATCTTGAGCACCGCAGGAGAGCCGTCGGCCCTCCTCACCCGGGTCACGTACGAGCTGCTCCCACCCGGCAATGACCGACCCGGAGTGAGCGACCAGCGCTGCCGCAAATCTTCGATGGTCCCCGGTAGCGCGGCGATCCAATCAGTACCCGCTTGGCCCATGGACTGGACCCGGGCGCGGACGAGCGGCTGGATCGTCGGTTGGATCGTCGGCTGGATCGTCGGCCGCTTCAGAGTCAGCGCATCGTGTGCGCGACGTGGGTCCGGTGCTTCACCGTGACCCGGAAACCGAGGTACTTGCGCGTCATCAGCCGCAGCTGTGCGTCGATCGCCGGCGCGCAGAAGAAGATCGGCGCCACGATCGGCAGCGCGAGCCATTCCAGGGCCATCCTCGCCCGGAAGATCGGCGGACGATGACTCGGTCGTACGGGCAGCAACTTCAACGCAACGAACGCGGAGATGCCCAGACCGAGCGGACTGAGCACGCCAGAAACGATGATCGCCAGAGCCGCGAGGTCGGCCACCATCCAGGACGAGTGCACGGCGATCGGCTCGACGGCACCCGCAATGGGTCGAAGCGTCATCAAGAGCAGCGGCACCACCGCCCACAGGTGGAACTGTGACAGCTGGCGGTAGGTCTGGGCGACACGGAGGCTGAGCGGGATCTTCGGGCTGATCGCGTTCTGCTCCATGATGTACGGGAAGTCGATCACCCCGTACGCCCAGCGCCGGATCTGCCGGTACTGCTCGCTCATGGTGTTCATGAAGCCGTCGGCGTCCACCCCGTCGAGGTAGACCGAGACGTGCAGCGGAACCGTCTTGGCCCGGCCCTGGGTGCCGTAGAACATCCGCCAGAACTGGCGGGAGTCGTCCGGGATCACGTTGCGGGACCAGAAGTTGACCCCGACGAGGGCCTTCATCCCCATCGCGTGCGAGGAGAAGATCCGCAGACGCTCGGGCCGGGTCGAATCCACCAGGGTCCACATGCTGGCGATGTAGCCCGACCAGCCGCGAGGCGGTGGTCACGTCCCAGACGTTGTTGTGGAACAGCAGCACCGGCTGGTAGCTGTCGATGTCGCGTCCCGGGTTTGTCAGGTAGCTGTAGGTCAGCACCTGGAAGTAGTTGTGGCTGGGCCGGGTGTCCGCGTCGAAGGCGGAGACGATGATCTGTTCGTCCCGCAGTCCACGGCGGTGCAGCTCCTGGCGCGCGAGCTGAGCGCCCCAGCTGATGTTGGCGCCCTTGACGCGGCCCTCACCGGGCAGCCCGTCCGGGTGCCGGGTGGTCATCACCATCGCGAACTTCGAGCCGTAAGCAACCTCGAGCCGGGCGATCTTCTCGGGCGTCCAGACCTTGGAGCGCTCCTCGAAGGTGAGGCAGAGCATCACCCGGTCCATGCGGTAGTCGGTGGCCAGGATCTCGTCCAGGGACTCGGTCGATGATCGAGTAGTCCTCGTTGGCCACCGGCATGACGATGAGGTGCCGCATCTCGTCGGGCGCAGGGACGTCCGGTCCCGTGTGCACCCAGTGGTTGAGCGCGACGAGTTCCTCGGCCTCACCCTCGCTGAGCCGGGACTGCTCGGCGAGGGCGTGCATCCTCGTGTAGGGGTCGGTCAGGTGCTCGAGCCGCTCGGTCCAGTCGGTGAGCTTGTAGCGCCGCATGATCCGGTACTCGTGCGCCTGACGCAGGCGCCAGATGGATGGACTGACAACCCCAGAAGAACAGGTAGCCACCGAAGGCGACGTAGGCCAGTACCGGGGAGATCAGCAAGAGAGTGAGCGGGACGACCACGGCCGAGGCGAGCAGCAGCGCCGGGACACACTCCATGAAGCGCTGATAGCCGTACGCCGCACGGGTCAACCGTGGCGTCTCCGCGCTCGTGTGGAAGCCCGGGGCCAGCACTGACTCGGTGATGGAGGTTCCCCTTCGCTGAAAGTGACGAGAAATCGCTGGAAGTGACGACAAGACGGTCCGTGAGCGTGGCCTACCGTCAGACCGCCTCTCGGACCGCTCACAGCTTATCCGACCAGGTGTGGTAACGACGCATTCATAACGCGCCGCCACGCGCCCCGGGTGAGCAAACTCACCCCTAGGAGCGAACCGTTGGCGAACTGATACGACGATGGCACCGTGGGCGGGGCTGCGGAGACGAACTGATACGCGATCGGGCCCCTGAACCCGGCGAGTCCTCAGCCACAGATGGCACCGACCTCGGCGGAGCGGACGAGCTTGGCGTACTTGGCCAGTACGCCACGCCGGATCGGTCGAGGCTACCGGGGACCAGGTCGCCCGTCGACGCTCCATCTCCGGCTCCTCGACGTGCAGGTCGAGCAGGCCGTTGGCGACGTCGAGGGAGATCGGGTCGCCGTCTTGGACGAGGGCAATCGGACCGCCCTCGGTCGCCTCCGGACGCAATGTGACCGACACACAGTCCCGTCGTGCCGCCGGAGAAGCGACCGTCGGTGATCAGCATGACGTCCTTGCCGAGCCCGGCGCCCTTGATGGCCCCGGTGATGGCCAGCATCTCGCGCATCCCCGGACCACCCTTGGGACCCTCGTAGCGGATCACCACCACGTCGCCGGACACGACGTCGCCGTTCTCGAGGGCGTCCATGGCCGCCCGTTCGCCGTCGAAGACCCGGGCCGTGCCCTTCCAGACGTCGGTGTCGAAGCCGGCACTCTTCACCACCGCGCCCTCGGGTGCCAGCGAACCGCGGAGGATGGTGATGCCACCGGTCGGGTGCATCGGGTTGTCCAGCGCTCGAACGATCACCCCGTCGACGTCCGGCGGCGCGATGTCGGCCAGGTTCTCGGCCATCGTCTTGCCGGTGACTGTCAGGCAGTCGCCGTGCAGCAACCCGGCGTCGAGCAGCGCCTTCATCACCACCGGCACTCCGCCGACGCGGTCGACGTCGTTCATCACGTACCGGCCGAACGGCTTCAGGTCACCCAGGTGCGGCACCCTCCGGCCGACGGCCACGAAGTCGTCCAGCGTCAACTCGACCTCGGCCTCGTTGGCGATGGCGAGCAGGTGCAGCACCGCGTTCGTGGAGCCGCCGAAGGCCATCACCACGGCGATGGCGTTCTCGAACGCTTCCTTGGTCAAGATGTCGCGGGCCGTGATGCCCTGCCGGAGCATCTCCACCACCGCCATGCCGCTCCGCCGGGCGTAGCCGTCGCGACGCCGATCCACCGCGGGCGGGGCCGCCGAGCCCGGCAGGGACATGCCCGAGGGCCTCGGCGGCGCTGGCCATGGTGTTGGCGGTGTACATGCCGCCGCAGGCGCCCTCCCCGGGCAGATGGCCTTCTCGATCTCGGTCACCTGCTCGCGGCTGATCAGGCCCCGGACGCAGGCCCCGACCGCCTCGAAGGCGTCGATGATCGTGACGTCCTTGTCGCCGACCCGGCCGGGCATGATCGAGCCCGCGTACAGGAAGACCGAGGCGAGGTCCAGCCGGGCCGCCGCCATCAGCATGCCGGGCAGCGACTTGTCGCAGCCGGCCAGCAGCACCGACCCGTCCATTCGCTCCGCGCTCATGACGGTCTCGACGGAGTCGGCGATGATCTCCCGGCTGACCAGGGAGAAGTGCATGCCCTCGTGCCCCATGGAGATGCCGTCGGAGACCGAGATGGTGCCGAACTCCAGCGGATATCCGCCGGCGGCGTGCACGCCGTCCTTGACCGCCTTGGCCAGTCGGTCCAGGGACAGAGTTGCACGGCGTGATCTCGTTCCAGCTGGAGGCGACCCCGATCTGGGGCTTGGCGAAGTCCTCGTCACCCATGCCGACCGCCCGCAGCATGCCCGCGCGAAGCCGTCGCCTCGAGCCCGTCGGTGACCACCCGCGAGCGTGGCTTCAGTCGACGTCGGAAGCGTTCTCGGTCATGGCGTCAATCTAGCCCTGGCGGCCAGTTCACAGGCGGCCCTTGAGGATGCGGTGCCAATAGACCTGCGGCAGCACGTACCGGTCGATCCACCACCAGATCCGACGTGAGGTGATCTCGTCGGGTACGGGCAACGAACGCCGGACCTGGAGCCGCCGGTCGTACTCTCCGAAGGAGAGGCATTCCGCGCGCGGTGGCGATCGGCGCCACCGTGTAGCCGTCGTAGCGGCTCAGCGGTCGGCCTCGGCGGGCGCGCTGGATGTTGTCGACGACGATCTTCACCTGATGGCGCAGCGCGCCGCCGGTGCGGGCGTCACCGAGATCGCAGGCGTCGCCCACCGCCCAGATCCGTGGGTGGTGGCGATGCCGAAGCGTCTCGGGATCGACGGCGATGAAACCAGCCGTTCCCGGAGCATCCAGCCCGGACGCGGTGACCACGGCGGGGGCCGCGTACGGCGGGAGCAGATGGATCAGGTCGGCGCGCAGCCGCTCGGTGCCGAAGGAGCCGGCGAGCACCACCGTGTCACCATCTTCCACCGCCGTGACCGAGGTGCCGGACCGCACCGCCACCCCGTAGTGGTCGAGATGACGTCGAAGTTCGCGGGCGATCGCCCGGAACCGGGTGCAGTTCGTCCTCGTCGTGCACCAGGACGACATCGATGGCGTCCAGGACACTATCGCGCCGCCAGGCGTCGCAGGCCAGGAAGAGCGGCTTGAAGGCGGTCTCCCGGCCGGAGGCGGGTTGGCCGTGCACCGTGAACACCGCCCGGCCGGAGCGCACTCCCGCGATCATCTGCGCCGTACGGGTCAACTGATCGTCCACGAAGGTCGTACACACCCGGCCGCGGCGTAAGCCCTCGGCGGCGCCAGGCAAGGCGTTCCAGTCCACCACGGCACCGGGGGCCATCAGGACATCACCAGCGATCAGCACGGTCCCGTCGGCGCAATGGACCGTAGCGGTGGTCGGGTCGACGCGGACCGCGCTCGTCCGGTACCAGCGCACCCCGGCCGGTATCAGGTCGGCCTGCGGTCGCGTCAGCTCAGCCCGCTGGCCAAGTCCGACGCCGACGTAGTTCTGCAGCGGCTTGTACACATGCACCGGTGACGGCTCCACGAGCGCCACGTCCGGGCAGCCTCGTCGACGCAGATGAGCGGCCGCCGAGAGCCCACCGTTGCCGGCACCGACCACGACAACGTCATGCACTCGGGCGGTGGTCACAGCCGCCACAGTAGGCGCAGTCTCTGAGCCGTCTCAGCGGCTCGTCGCCAGCGCGACAGGAGATCGCGCGCGGGAGACCATCCGCGCCGCCAGCCCGAGGATCAGCGCCAGGCCGAGCAGCGGTCCGAGATTGGCCACGAGTTGCTGGCCGAACGTGAAGGCCCGCTCGCGGTCGAAGCCGTACGGCAGCACCGCCAGCGGCAGGCAGACCGACACCCACACCACCCAGCACCCGGCCAGCACCCGGACCCAGCGCGGGAGCCCGCGACGGAGCAGCACGACAGCTCCCAGCGGGAGGATCCAGACGTAGTGGTGGGTCCAGGACAAGGGCGAGGCCAGACAGGTGCACAACCCGACCAGTGGCCACCGCAAACGCCTTCTCCCCGTCGGCCCACCACTGCGCCGCCACCAGCGTGCCGAGCAGGGCGACCACGCCGGCGAAGGCCAGTCCGAAGAGGGTGGTGAGCGCCGACGTGTCGTCTCCCAGCCGATGGAAGACGCCCAGCAGCGACTGGTTTCCGGTGTACAGCGGCGCGGCGGTGCGGGTCTGCCCACCGGCGAGCCCGAGCCAGAAGGCGAGCGTCTGGGACCACTGGAAGATCGGCGCCGACGGCGGTGAAGGCGACGAAGCTGACGATGGCGGTCAGCGCAACCCGCCGCTTGCCGATCGCGAACGCGAAGACGACGAACAGCGCCGGGGTCAGCTTGATCGCGGCGGCCAGCCCGATCAGGCTTCCTTGCGGGATCCGGCGGCGCTCCCCCGGCCCTTCGACAGGGGCCTCCTGAGGTCGAAGGGCTCAGGGATCGGTAGGAGATCGGCGACGACCAGCGCCATCAGCAACGTGTTGACCTGGCCGTAGCCGATGGTCGTGCGGATCGGTTCGACGGCGAGCACGACCGCGGCGCCGATCAGGCCGAGCTGCCAGCCTCGCGGCACACCGCAGCGCTTGAGCACCGACTGCTGCGCCCAGACCAGCAGGCCGGTCCAGACCAGCTGCCAGAACACGTACGGGCCGACGACCAGCGGCACCATCAGGACGGCCGCGATCGGCGGGTAGATGAAGGACAGCTTCCAGCCGGGCGTGGTGGTGGCGTAGATGTCGCCGCCGGCCAGCATGTCGCGAACGGCGTAGACGTACACCTGGAGATCGATGGTCGACGGCGACCACGGCCAGACCTTGCCGTCGGCGATGATCCAGGGCAGCAAGATCACCGCCACGCGAACGGTGGTCCCAGCTCGACCAGGCTGCGCAGAATTGACGCAGCACTCGGTGCGACCAGCTCATCCGGTCAGAAGCCGGTGCAACTCGTCCAGGTCGGAGTCGTCGCCCCGTTCGG
Organism: uncultured Actinomycetota bacterium; assembly: GCA_963789345.1. GTDB lineage: Bacteria > Actinomycetota > Actinomycetes > Propionibacteriales > Propionibacteriaceae > Microlunatus. The sequence continues at coordinate 35,788 of CAWBKR010000021.1, forward strand.
GTCCGACCAGGTTCGCCAGCCCGGGACGATCGGCGTAGCGCGGTACCAGGTGCACGTGCAGGTGGAAGACCTCCTGCCCCGCCACCGGTCTGGCCGAGGAGAGCGAGATTCAGCCCGTCGGCGCCGAGCCGGGACACCAGCAGCCGGGCAGTGGTGTCGACGGCCGGGCCGATCCGGGCCAGCATCGGCGGGTCGCTGAGCAGATCGGCCACGTGGTCGCGTGGGACCACCAGCGAGTGACCACGTTGCCACGGCCCGACGTCGAGGAAGGCCACCGCCTCGTCGTCGGCGTAGATCTGACGGGAACCGATGTCGCCGGCGACGATCTTGCAGAAGATGCAGTCGGATCGGGGCGGGGTACGGGCTGATCGGTCACGCGGATCACGTTATCGAGTTCTTCGCCGGCCGCGAACCGACGCAACTGGGCGGCCACGAGCCGGTCGGCCCGCGGGAAGAAGGCGCTGCTGGCCCCCCCGACGTGCGGGGCGATGAGCACGTTCGGGAATCTGCCAGAGCGGATGCTTCGGCGGCAGCGGTTCCGGATCGGTGACGTCGAGGGCCGCCCGCAACCGCCCGCTGCCGGTCTCGGCGACCAGGGCGTCGGTGTCCACCAGCTTTCCGCGCGCCACGTTGACCAGCAGGGCGCCGTCGGGCAGCAGCGCCAGTTGCTCGGCGCCGATCATCCCCTCGGTCTCCGGGGTGGACGGGGCGATGACGATCACCACGTCGGCGTCGGGCAACAGGTGGGGCAGCGCCTCGATCGCGTGCACCTTCGGCTCGCCGTCCCGGGCCCGGCGGGCCACCCTGGTCACGGACGCGACCTCGAACCCGGCCAGGCGTCGTTCGATGGCCGGCCCGATGTGCCCGTACCCGATGATCAGCACGCGCCGGTCGGCCAGCGACGTGCCCGGCCGTGGCTGCCAGCGACCCTCGGGCTGGTTCCGGGCGAACTCGTCCAGGTGCCGACCGCTGGCCAGCGTGAGGGCGATGGCCAGCTCGGCGGTGCTGGCGTCGTGTACGCCGGCCGCGTTGCAGAGGGTGACGCCATCCGGCACGTGCGGGACGAAGTTCTCGACCCCGGCGGTGAGGGTCTGGATCACCTTCAGGCTCGTCATCTCGCGGGCGCGCTCCAGTACCTCCTCGCCCTTCATGTACGGCAGGACGTATAGCTCGACGTCGGCGATCGAGTCCGGGTAGGAGTCGCCGTCGGCGCGGAAGCAGTCGACGACGATGCCGGCCGGCAGCCCGCCGAGCCGATCGGCCGCCTCGTCCGGATCGTCGTACGGCAGCCACACCACGCGCTCAGACATGGGCCCATCCTGGCGCCAACCCAGAAATCGCCCGTACCGGGTAGCCGGCCGCCGCCAGTGCAGCCTTGACCTCGGCGATCCGTAGCGTGCCGAAGTGGAACACGGTGGCGGCAAGCACCGCGTCGGCCCCGGCCGCGACGGCCGGCGGGAAGTCCTCGGCGCGTCCAGCGCCACCCGAAGCGATCAGCGGGACGTCGACCACCGCCCGCACGGCGGCGATCATCTCGAGGTCGAATCCGCCGGTGGTTCCGTCGGCGTCCATCGAGTTGAGCAGGATCTCCCCCACGCCGAGCTCTACCCCGCGGCGCGCCCACTCGACCGCATCGAGCCCGGCACTCGTCCGACCCCCGTGGGTGGTGACGCCGAACCCGGAACCGAAGCCAGGTTCCCGGCGCGCGTCGACCGACAACACCAGCACCTGGTTGCCGAACTGACGGGTGATCTCCGCGATCACCTCGGGGCGACGGATCGCGCCGGTGTTGATGGCCACCTTGTCGGCCCCGGCCCGGAGCAGCACATCGACGTCGGCCGCGGTGTCGACCCCGCCGCCGACCGTCAGCGGGATGAACACGGTCTCGGCGGTCCGCCGGACGACGTCGAGGGTGGTCTCCCGACCCTCCACCGAGGCCGAGATGTCGAGGAAGGTGAGTTCGTCCGCCCCCTCGGCGTCGTAGACCGCGCCCAGTTCGACCGGGTCGCCCGCGTCGCGCAGATCGACGAAGTTGACTCCCTTGACGACTCGGCCGTCGTGGACATCGAGACACGGGATCACCCGAACGGTGACACTCACGCCGGACAATTTAGTCTTGCTCGCGGGTCGATCCGCGCTTCTCGACCTCTGTCTTCCCTCCTCGCTCGCAAGAACTAGGGCTCGGTAGCCTCGAGGACATGCTCATGCGCAACGGTGAGCACGGCTATGGCGCCGTGACGAAGCTGCTGCACTGGCTCACGGTCGCGGCGCTGGCGACACAACTTACTGTCGGCTTGACGATGGAGGCGGGCGCCGCCGCCGAGCGCGCGAAGGGTGCCGACTATGCGCGAGCGGACGAGTGATACTCGCCTGCCTGTTCCTGGTGCCGGCCAGCGGTCTGACCCTGGTGCTGACGCAGGACGACTTCCTCGTGCCCGTGCATATCGGCGCGCAGGTAGTGCTCGGAGTCACCGTGCTCGGACACGTCTCCCTCGTACTCAGCCACACGCTCTTCCGGCGGGACCGGCTGCTGCAACGCATGCTGCCCGGCCGATGATTCTGCGCCAGTGGCCGGGTCGGTATGGCCATGAGGACACTCGCAATCACCCAGAACATCACCCTCGACGGCTCCATCGAGATGCTCGGCGACTGGTTCGACCCCACGGACCAAGATCCCGAGCTGCTCAGGGCGACGCGTTTGCAGTCGGAGCAGGGTGACGCCTTGTTGCTCGGTCGGCAGACGTTCGAGGACTTCCGCGGTTATTGGCCCCTGCAGACCGACGACCAGACCGGGATCACCGACGAGCTCAACCAGGTCCAGAAGTACGTCGTCTCCTCGACTCTGACCGACCCCCAGTGGCAGAACTCGACAGTGCTCGCCGGCGACTGGCTCGCCCAGGTGCGGGCGCTGAAGGAGCAGGAGGGTCGCGACATCGGAGTCACCGGCAGCATCAAGCTCTGCCACGCACTGATCGAGTCCGGCCTGGTCGACGAGTACCGCCTGTTCGTCTACCCCGCCGTCCAGGGGCGAGGCCGGCGTCTGTTCCCCGACGGGTACGTCGTGCCGAAGCTGCAGCTGGTGGAGACCCGCGGCTTCACGAACGGCGTCTCCTTGCTGCGCTACGCAGTCTGAGCCTCTTCCAGTTCCGGCGAAACTCTTGACTACGAGAGGAAAGCCGGACCTAACCACGGCAGTTGTGCGCCAGGCTGGACAGAGTGCAAGCGGTCGCCGCCCACTCAGCTCAGGTAGGGATCCGCCCAGGCGCTGAGGATCCGGGCCGCCCGTTTGGCCTGGCGTCCTCCGGTGAGCAGGTGATCGGCGCCTTCGAGGGACACGAAGCTGCGGGGGTGGCGCGCGGCCTGGAAGATCTTGCTCGCGTTGGCGATGCCAACGGTGGTGTCGGTAGGTGAGTGCATGACGAGCAGCGCCTTGCGCAGGGTGCGGATCCGCTCCCGCAGATCGACCGCTCGTACGTCCTCGATGAAGTGGCGCCTGAGGGTGAGGGCCTTGCCGCCGATCAGGAACGGCGCCTCGCCCTTCTCGAGGATGCGTACGACCAGGGCGTCGTAGTTGTGCTCGACGTGGGCGGGCTCGTACGGTGCGCCGATGCTCACCACGGCACGGGTGGCGGGAGCCTCGTGCGCCGCGGCGATGACCGCTGCGCCGCCGAAGGAGTGCCCAACCAGCAGCCGGACGACACGCCCGGACCCTTCCATGAACCTGACTGCTTGCGCAGTGTCCTCGACCTTGTGCGAGAAGGAACCGTCACCCCAGTCGCCCTCCGAGTCGCCCAGACCGAGGTTGTCGAAGCGGAGCATGCCGATGCCTTCACGAGCCAACTGCTTGCAGATGCGGCTCGCCGCCGGCGAGTCCTTGCCGAGGGTGAATCCGTGGGCAAAGACGCCCCAACCTCTGACCTTTCCCTCGGGTTGGTCGATGAGCCCGGCCAGGCGTGGGCCGCTCGTACTGTCGAACCGCACTTTCTCGGCCATCAGCGACATCCTGGCAGAAGGGGCCACCGGCCATCGGACGGGCCATACGGTTCGCCGTCAGTCGTCGGCGACGTCGGCGAGCAGCGACCGAGCGGACGCTATCGCCGCGTGGAGCTGCGTCGGCTCGGTGCCGAGACAGCCGAGGATCTCCCCTACCCGGTGGGCGAAATCGACCGGCGCCTCGGGCAGCCTTCCGGCGTTGTCGATCAAGCTCTTCTCGCTGATGACCCATCGGCCGGCCCGGGCATGAACGGCGTGCGCGCAGAGTCCGACGACGCGGAACAGGCAGCCGGCGACAAAGGCGGTGTCGCTTCGCTCGGCCATCTTGGGCAGTTGGTCCATGATGAAGTGCGCCTCACCGAGCCGAGCGACAACCGCTCGCGCAAGGCTCGGCGGATAGGTCATCATCTGCTCCTTGAGACGCGTCAGCTCACCCGTTGGATCAGCGAGGAGCACGCCGAGTGCGACCTCTCCGGCGTACACGAAGTCCGGTACGCCCAAGGGGTGGCCGACCTGGAAGTGGAAGCTGAACGAACCGGCAACGGCCGCCTCCCACGACCGGTGAACCCGATCCGCGTCGCGGTAGATCCAGTCGACCGCCATATCGTCGATGTTCAGCCAACCGCCACCGTCGACCCACGGCCCCCACGCCCCGGGCTCGGTCAGCTCCGGCGCACCGTCCTCGGTACGGGCGCGCGACACGTCCCGAGCAAGCTCACGCAGTCCGGCCACGTCGAGCGGCGAACGATAGTACAGACCGAGGTCGACGTCTGAGCCAGGCAACTCCTCACCACGGGCGCGGCTCCCGCCCAGCATCACCGCCCTGACGCCGCCCACCTCCACCAGCCTGCTGGCCACCTCTCGCAGCCGAAAATCTGTCAGCACACGTCGATGCTGGCCGACGAGCAGGATCGGTGCCCACTCATTTCGCTACTCCCGTGATGCTGCGCCAGCCGACGGCTGGCCGCTGACCGAGCTCTGGAATGGACCTACCATGCGATCATGGCCGCCACTGGGGCGCGCGGCAGTCGGAGGTGCCGGACGGTATTGGCCGCTGCCGCCGTCCTGTTGGTGATCGTTGGGTGCAGCTACGCCGATCGGGAGCCTGGTCTGTTCGGTCGCGATGGAGCATGGCCGACCGATCCGCCGCCGAGCGGCAGGAGTTTCCCTCCTCCGTCGCCCCTCCCCGTCGCCAACCCAGAGCTTCCGGTGGCCGGCGAGTCGGTTTGGACCTCGGCCGATGGTCTGGACGTCCAGGTCAGATTCGCCGTGCACGCCGTTCGGCGCGTCGAGGGCGCGACCGTGCTGGACTGGTCGGTGACGCCGGTACGTGGCTCCAACCTGCGACCCGGTGACCCGGTGCCCGCGTCGGTCGACCTCGGCCTGACTCGCCGGGGCGAGGGCGCCCCCAGCGTCTTTCTCATCGACTCGCAACGTCAGACGGTCTACCGGCCACTGGTGCGTAGAGGCGAAGTCGACCACTGCCTGTGTACGCCGATCTGGCTGGTGCAGCGCAACCTCCGTGTCGGTGTCACCACCTTGTTGCAGATCGCCTTTCCGGAGCTGCCGCCTGCTCTCCGTACGGTCGACGTGGACATCGCGACGGTCCCCCAGTTCGGGTCGCTCCCGGTGACGCCGGTGGGCCGGGTCCCGGTCGCCAACGGCCCCACAAGCCTCTCGCGGCCGGCCGAGGACGACTCTTTCGTCAGTTCGTCGGACATGTTCCGCTACGGCGCGAGCGAGCAGGTGTTTCGGATCCGGGTCCATCGGTTGATCGCGAGCAGCACCTTCACCTCGATGGAATGGGCGATCGTCTCGGTCACCGGCGGGGACGGGGTGGACCTGGCATCGACGCCGCCGTTCGCGAGTGCGGACGCCGCGACGGTGACCGGCTTCAACCCAGTGGCTGCGAGTGGACCGGTGCTCCGCGTAGGTGGCGACGGAACCATCCTCCGTGCCCGGGTGATGACCAACCGCTTCACGTTAGCCAGGGCCGACGAGTGCCTGTGCACCGGGTTGCGGGATCGGACGGTGCTCCGGCGACCGGACAAGGTGGCCACAGTCGTGACGAACTACCCGGCCCTGCCTCAAGGCACGCAGCGGGTCGAGGTGCTCTTCGACGGGCTGGAACCGATGGACGTCGCGGTCACGCGCGCCTCCGACGCCAGCAGCCAGGTCGCCGGCCCCGCACCGGCAATCGCCAGGTTCTGGCCGTTCTCGCGCGACAACCTGCGGCCGGGCTGGGAACCCGCCGAGTGGCCGACCCCCGTACCCAGTAGGCCCCAGCTCGAGCGCTACGCCGCCACCGTTGACCAGCTGGTGCGTTGAGCGTTGGTCGCGTGGGCCGCCGACCTCGAGGAGGTCACCGTCTGACCGCGTACGAAGCATCGCATCACCGCTCGAGCTCAGGGCCATTATCGGGAGGACCACGGAATCACGTTCACGTCCGCATGCGGAAGGTGCGGGCAGCGCGGGCGCCGGTGATTCGGGTGTTGATCATGGGTCGCTGGTGCCGGTCGACGATCCGGGGTGGCGTCCATTCCGGGTGTCCGTCGGGGTTGATCCGGCAGGTCCAGCCGCGGGCGGCGAAGTTGTGGTGGTGGTAGCGGCAGAGCAGGGTGAGGTTGTCCAGGTTCGTTTCGCCGCCGTCGAGCCAGGCCCGAATGTGGTGGCGTTCGCACCATTCCGGGGGAACGTCGCAGCCGGGGAAGGAGCAGCCTTTGTCGCGGGCGATCAGGGCGATGGTTTGTCCGAGGGTGGCGATCCGCCGCATCCGGCCCAGGTTTAACGGCACACCCTTCGCGGTGACGGCGGCGAAGTAGATGTCGGCCTGGTCGGCGAGCCGGAGGGCTTGGTCGGTGCGGATCAAGGTGCCGTCGGAGGCGGTGGCGTAGCCGGTCTTGGCCAACAGATCCTGCAGGTCGACGGTGATGATCACCGTCGCCGGCGTACCGCCGGCATCCGGGATTCTGGTGTCCGGGTCGTTGCTGCCGCGCAGCAGCCGGTCGCAGACGTCTTCCAGGGCGTCGTGCAGCCGCTGCCCGTGCGTCCGGGTATCCACCGGGACGGCCGGATTGTCGTGCAGCTCCGGCTCGACCCGGGGTGTGGCCAGCGGGCCGAGCAGCGCGGACAGTTTGGCGCCGGCCGCGCCGGTGAGCCGGAACTCCCCGGCCCAGCCGCCGTCTGTGGTGGGCCGCAGATGGAAGTGCCGCCGGGCCGTATTCAGCTCCTCGGCCGGTCGGCTGCCGTCGGGGTCGATGTGGTCGACCACCTGATCGGCCAGGCTCTTCAAGTCTTGGGGTCCGAACGTTTCCGCGAACCGGGTCAACAACCGCTCCCCCTCGGCCAGGTCGGCCGGGTCGAACCCGCGATGATCCACCCTGGCCAGGGCCCGTTCGATGATCGCCACCTGCTCCGGCGATACGTCCCCGGTCCGTTGCGCCGCCGCCAGCTCCGGACGCAGCGGGGCCAGCGGCTGTCCGGTCATGCTGTGTCGGTTCCCGACCGCCGCCTGGGCCCGCACCCGTCGGGACGCCTCCCCCGGGGACAGTCGCAGCGTCGCCATCAGCGTCCGGACCAGGTTCCCGTGGGCCAGCACGTCGGGCAGGTTCCGCCGCTCCGCGTCGGCGATCAGCGCATGATCGGCCACCGGCAGCCGGTTCCGGATCCGCTCGAAGTCCTGCGTGAACGTGACGAACTGGCTGGTGTCCAAGTCGTCAAGACCGCCGTCCTCGGCGATCTTGACGAGGTGGTCGACCGCGAGACTGACCTGTTCCAGAGCCAGTCGTGCCGGTGACACCTCACCGACCGTACCGTCTCCGAAACTCATAGGTTCTAGTCTATTAGAAATCCGTTTCGATTACAACTCCTTCAGCGACCGAACTGTCGGCGGAGTGCGCCGGGTAGTCGGCGGACTCGGGACACGAGTTTCGCCGACGATCGCGCCAGCGAGCGTGGTCGCGCCGGGCCGGCCAGGCCGAAATTGCTGCCTCGATAGAGACCGCCGGACACCGCTCCGACCAGAGCCTGGGCGGCCGCCTCGGTCGGCACCGACTCGGGCATCGTCCACCGCCCGGCGCTTTGCAGCGGCGCCCGACCCAACTCGTCGAGATCGCCGATCACCCGCACACGCTTTCGCCGGATGATTTCGGCGTAGCCCCGACCCCTGGAGGCCGCCGCCTCCGCCGCCCACGGCGGAAGTGTGAGTTGGTTCTCCGCCCCGGCCGGCGGGCACTCCTCGAGCAGGCGGGCAGCCGCACCCCGACGAAGGACGCGAATGATGTCCTCCGGGGCGACCCCGTACGGCTCGACCGCGCGATTGACCGCAAGCAGCAGTGACGATTCGGCGGCCGAGAGCGACCGATTAACGGCGAAGCCGCCCTGCTCGGTGGCCATCAGCGTGCCGGGGGGCAGATCCAGCAGCGCCTCGAAGGAGGCCGAGATCCGGGTTGGATCGGCTTTGTCCACCACGACGACGGTGACGTTCTCGGGGCCGACGATGTCCGCCCAACGACTGACCACGCCGCCCTGGTCGTGGCGCTCGAAGTTCGATGGGAGCTCGTCGGGGTCAGGGTGCTCGGCGAGCACGACCGAGAGGAACTGCTCGAAGTCTGACCGATACCCGGTCTTCACGTACTGCTGCCAGATCGAGGGCAACGACGACGCAAAGCTGCGCACTGTGAACACCACGTGGGTGCGCGGTCCGAGGTCCTCGACGAACCGCCAGGCAATAGCTTCGTCCCAGTCGGCGATGAACTCGTTGCTGATGAGGATCCGCCGAGCCGGCTCGGTCTCCACCTCGCTCAACACCCGATCCCAATCGTCGGCACTGCTTCGGCGTTGAGAGGGTCGACGGCGCTGCAGGGCGAAGGCGGCCTGCCGGTGGTTGTAGCGGTTGCCGGGATAGAGCACGCCGTGCCGCAACAGCAGCTGGCGCCGGCTGCTGGCGGCGGACTGCAGCGCGGTCGTACCGGTCTTCATCAAGCCAACGTGCAACAACCGCACCCGCGCGGGCAGTTCCAAGCATTCGAGCATGGCGTCAGCCGAACAGCCACGGGTGAACAAAAATCGACCGCGCCGCGTCCGGACGTCGACGCGGAGGCGTCCAGATCGTCGACATCGATCACCCTGTTGTTCACCCTGTTGTTCCCTTGCCGTGCCAGCATCCGGCCATGGATCTCCATCGCCGCCTCGATACCGCCAGCACCACCTGGAACGACTATGTCGGAACCGCGGCCGCCGACGACGCCGACGCTTTCACCGGCAGTCGCAGCCTGTACGACCTGGCGGGCCTCGACCGCGAGCGGTGGGTGGTCGTCGCGGTCGATCTGGCCGTTCGCGGAACCGAGCCCGAGGTCGTCGTGTACGCGCTCGACCGGGCGGCTGACGCGGACACGCCGTTCGACATCGACGCGGTGATCGCGACTCACGGCTACGTGCCGGTGACGGGCATTCGGCTGGCGCTGGACGCCCAGATCGAGGCCTTCCTGAACGACGCCTTCCGAAGACTCGCCGTGCGTCTGGTCGCCCGCGGATTTCGCGACGAGACACTCGTCGTTCAGCACGAGGTCACCCCGAGCCCGGTGACCTGATCATCATCGACTGCACGCGCCCTCTCACCTGAGCTTCGGGTTGAGAACAGCTCAGCGCAGGACTCCCGTGTGACGGGCCAGCCCGCGCACCGGTCTGAACAGGACCGGCGGCAACACAGCGTGGCTCAGCGACACCAACTGACCGCGCCAGCCGCTTCGCGAGCGGGCCGGCGACCGATGGTCTCCGGTTTTCCCTCCGGCGCCGGAGAAGGCGGCGTGGCTGGTGTAGTAGGGCGCTCTCCGTACGGACCGCGACGGCCGTTCGCCGCTGGCCAGCTAGGCCCGCGGCGCGGTCGGCGATCATCGCGGCAGCGCTGTCGGATCGAGGGATGAAGTAGTCCGCAAGCCAGTCCGGATCGGGAACACCGACGTCGTCGGCGGTGATCTGGTCGAACGTCCGGAGCAGCCCGCTCGTCAAGAAGACGTGGTTGCCGAGCTTCTCATGGACCCCCAGGTCGAGAACGAGGCCGACGCGGCAGCCGTGATCGATCGCCTCGAGGCAGGCCGTGGAGGAGACGGTCAGCAGCAGGTCCGTAGTGGGCAACTGCGCAGCGACCGGTGCGTAGTCGATGGTGAAGTTGACCGGCAGCTCCTGGCCCGCCAGCAGCGCCTCGGGGTGATGGCGCATGCGGTGGAAGGTGTCCTCGCCCAGACGGTGCCGCGGTTTCAGAACGACGTGGCGCTCCGGATGGATTTCGGCGTAGTCGATCAAACGGCGGTAGACGAAGAGCCGCTCGTCGGGACTCCGCGGCACCGTGGGCTGGTCGGCAAAGAGAATCCGCCGGATCGGGCCCTCCCGGAGCGGCTGCCGGACCGAGGACAGGATCGGCAAGCCGGTGAGAAGCAGGTTCTGTGTCGGTAGCCCTAGTCGGTCGGCCACACCGGCGAAGTGCCGGAGATCGCTCTGGCAGTTGACGGCGATCACATCGGCGGCGCACCTGTTGAGGTAGCCTCCGGTGGCGTTCTCGATGATGACGCCGACCCATCCCGTCACGACAACGGGCCCGGCCTCGCCCGGCCCGAGTATCGTGCCCCAGATCGGCCAGCCCGAGATCGACAAGCAGTGCTTCGTTCGGCCGGTCCCGACAACGCCGAGACGACCACATCGGCACTCGACGCCGCGTGCAGCGTCTCAGCCCAGCTCACCCGTCGGACCCCGGAGAACCCGGCAGCGAGGATCTGCGCCGCCGACAACGCTGACCGTACGTCCGGCACGAGGACCTGCCACGAGAAGCCCCGGGCGGCGAACTCGTCACGCAAGCGGGCACACCACTTGAGTTGGGAGTCGAAGGCGGCGAGGAACAGCACTGATCGCATGATCTCGATCATCACCGCCGTGCGGCCGGGAACCGTAGCGGCGCGGGAACGCCCAGGTGAACGGCCGCTGAATCCGCGACGAACGAAGATGATCATGGTTTGATCGAGTTGATGCGCTGTTTGCCATCCGTTCAGGTGTCGCTGCCCTCGTCGCCATCTGTGCTGCCTAGCGTCCCGGGCATGACTAGCTCGTGGGCCGCCTGGAGGTCGTTCCCCGCCCCGACCCGCCGCCTCGGCAACCGCCTCGTCGGCAGCGGCCAGCCGGTGTACGTCACGGGCGAGATCGGCATCAACCACAACGGTGAGCTGGCCTGTGCCCTGGCCCTGATCGACTCCGCGGCCAACGCGGGTTGTGACGCGGTCAAGTTCCAGAAGCGCACTCCGCGGGTCTGCACGCCGCGGGACCAGTGGGAGATCGAACGCGACACCCCGTGGGGTCGGATGACCTACATCGACTACCGGCAGCGGATCGAGTTCGGCGCTGCCGAATACGCGGCCATCGACGAGCACGCACGGGACCGGGGCATCGCCTGGTTCGCCTCACCCTGGGACACCGAATCGGTCGACTTCCTCGAACAGTTCGACGTCCCCGCGCACAAGGTGGCGTCCGCCTGCCTCACCGACGACGAGCTGCTGCGTCGGCTCCGGGCCACCGGGCGCCCCGTCGTGCTGTCCACCGGGATGTCCACGATGCGGCAGATCCGGCACGCGGTCGAGGTTCTCGGGAGCGAGAACATCGTCCTCTGTCACGCCACCAGCACCTACCCCGCGGCCGCGGGCGAGTTGAATCTCCGCATGATCGGAACCCTGCAGGGAGAGTTCCCGAACGTGCCGGTCGGGTACTCCGGTCACGAGACCGGCCTGCAGACCACCCTCGCGGCGGTGGCCCTCGGAGCCGTGTTCGTGGAGCGCCACATCACCTTGGACCGGGCGATGTGGGGCTCCGACCAGGCGGCCTCCATCGAGCCGCAGGGCCTGCAGCGACTGGTTCGCGACATCCGCGTCATCACCGAGGGTCTCGGAGACGGCGTGAAGAAGGTGTACGACGGCGAGCGGGCGGCTATGAAGAAGCTGCGGCGGGTCCAGGGTGAGCCGGCCGAGGCAGTGCTCGCGGCCGTGTCATGAGTATGCGTCGGCTGGCGCTGGTCGAGAGCCCGGCGCAGCTGCTGAACGTCTTCGAGCTCGATCAGCGGGAGCCGCAGCCCGAATCGACCAAGATCGCCGTGCTGGCCCCGGCGAGCGAACCGACGCGTACCCAGCTGCGGGCGATGACCTCGCTGGCGCGCCAGGACGGCCACGAGGTCTCCTGGTACGAACCGCGGCTCGGCGGCGCATCGGTGGCCCGCAGCGTGCGCGCCATGGCGGCGGAGATCCGCGGGATCGACCGGCTGGTCGTCGGGGACCCGTTCTCCGGCGTGATCCAGGTCATCATCTCCATCACCCGGCCGACCGAGGTCACCATCGTCGACGACGGGACGGCCACGTTGGAGTTCGCGCGCCAGTGGGCGACCGGCGAGCCGCTGACCCGCTGGCACCAACGGCCCGAATCCTGTGTCCCGGAACCAGCTCGGGGTGCTCGTCCGCGGCCAGATGGCCGGCACGGTACGGCGCCGGCTCTCCCCCGCCATCGGGTGTTCGCTCCGATTGTTCACCGTCCATGCCGATCTCCCTCCCTGGCGTCGACGTGGTCGCCAACGAGTACGCATGGGTGCGAGCACGCCACGGGCCGCCGGTGATCAAGACCGGGGCGGACCTGGTCGGGACCTCCTTGGTCGAGTCGGGCGTACTGGGCGAAGAGGCTTATCTCGACATCGTCGCCGAACTGGCCCGCCAGCACCTGCTCGACCGCTACTTCGCCCACCGCAAGGAAGACGACCGCAAGCTCGGCCGCATCGCCGGGCTGGGTCTGCAGGTCATGCAGCCACTGCTGCCCCTCGAGCTGATCGCCCGCCGCGGACCGATCGGCCGTCAGGTGCTGAGCTTCCCCTCCACCGTGGTTTACACCCTGCCGGTGGTGCTGGCCGGTTCGGCCAGCGAAGTGGTGGTCTGCACCCTCGCCCACGGCTCGTACGGACCGGAGGCGCCGCCCCGGGCGGACGCCTTTCTCACCGGAGTGACCACCTCGGCTCGGCGACACCACGGTCTCGCAACCGTGGCCTGTTAGTCCCATGATCATCGACACCGCGACCAAGACCGTGGCCGTGATTCCCGCACGTGGTGGCTCCAAAGGCGTGCCGGGCAAGAACCTGATCCGCATCGGTGGCCGCAGCCTGATCGCGCGAGCCGTCGACGACCTGCCGCGCAGCGGCGTCGATCGACGCCGTCTACGTCAGCACCGACGACGCCGACATCGCCCGGGCGGCCCAGGAGGCGGGCGCCGGCGTGATCTCGCGGCCGGCGGCACTGGCCGACGACGTAGCCACCTCCGAGGCCGCCCTCGAGCACGCCTTGCAGTACCTGGACTGGATCGGGGTCGATGCGGACGTCTTGGTGTTCGTGCAGTGCACCAGCCCCTTCATTGATCCGGCTGCGTTGGACCACGGAGTGGCGATGGTGGCTCGAGGCGAGGCCGATTCCGCCTTCGCGGCCGTGGAAACGTACGAGTTCTTGTGGCGGACCGTACCTGGGGCGGGCACCGCCGAAGTCACTGGCCAGAATCATGATCGCGAGATCCGGCCACGGCGTCAGGACCGGGCCCCGGACTACCGGGAGACGGGTGCGTTCTACGTGATGACGGTGCCCGGGTTCCTGGCCAGCCGGCACCGCTTCTTCGGTCGCACCGACGTGGTGCCGGTCTCGCCCTTGACCGCCATCGAGATCGACACCCTCGACGAGGTCGCGATCGCCGGCGCCCTGGCGCCGATGCTCGACCCACGTCCCGTGGTCGACGTTGACGCGGTGGTCACCGATTTCGATGGCGTACATACCGACGACACGGCGCTGGTCAGCCAGGACGGTAAGGAGTCGGTCCGGGTCAGCCGCTCGGACGGGCTGGGGGCGGAACGGCTACGTCGCGCCGGTGTGCCGCTGCTGATCGTGTCCAAGGAGACGAACCCGGTCGTGCGGGCCCGGGCCGCCAAGATCGGTGCCGAGGTGCTCGCTGGCATCGAGCACAAGACCGAGGTCGTGCGGGACTGGCTCAAGTGCCGCGGAGTAGCACCAGCCCGCGCGGCGTACCTCGGCAACGACGTGAACGACCTGGGACCGATGAGCATCGTCGGCTGGCCGATCGCCGTCGCCGACGCCCACCCGGACGTCCGCCGCGCTGCCCGCCTTGTGCTCAGCCGAGCCGGCGGCCAGGGGGCCGTGCGGGAACTGTGCGATCACGTGCTGCGCGAGCGTTCCCAGCCGACCGCCGCGTCCACCGCTGCGCCCATCGCACCGCCGCTCGGCCGGCTCCCGGCAGCAGCAACCGCAAACGGCGGCGGAGCGACGGCCACCCCGGGCGACCGAGCCGCGAACGGGTCGCCAACTCCCCCGCCCGCCGGCGCTTGATCGAGGATCGCAACCGGATCAGGTCATCGTTGTCGACCGACGGGTGGAGGTAGTTCTCCATCAACCATTCCGCGCGCGGATGGACGAACCGGCCGTCACGCAGATCGGCCAGCGTGCCCAGGCAACCCGAGCCCGCGAACACGGTGTTGATCATCTCCGCGCTGACGCCGAAGTCGGAGATGATCAGGATCGGCAGACCTGCCGCCACGGCTTCGAGCGCCGCGGTCGACGACACCGTAGCAAGACCGATGGCACCGTGCATGGTCTCGGACATCGCCCCGCTCCGGAACAAGACCACGCCCGGCTGCAGCCGGCCGGTCGCCACCAGCTCGGCCATCAGATCCGGGTAGGACCACCGTTCCCGGTGGGTCTGCTGTTCCCGCGCGGCGGCGCGGAGCTTCACCACGACGGGAGTTCCGGTGACGGCGAGGTCGGCCAGCGCGAGCAGGATCTGCTCTCGCTGCTCGCGCTGCGGCGGCACCTGCGCTTGCGCGGCGAACACAACGTACTTCGGGTGCGGCGGTTGGGCTCCCTCGGAGGACGCCGGGTGCAGGAAGGCCAAGGTGGCCAAACCGAACTCCAGCGCCGTGCCCTCGGCCCGCGACAGTCCGGCGGCGATCTCACGGTAGGCGGCGATCTCGCGACGGCTGTGCAGCAGGAAGAGGTCGCAACCGGCGCGCGACTCGACCGCCCGGCGGCTCGCCGGGACGCTGATACCCGGCAGGCCGGTCACCAGGACCGGGCGACCAGGGCCACGCAGGACCGGCGCGCCGGTCAGGGCGGCCACCACGGGTCCCGAGCAGGCCAGAAACACCACGTCGGGTTGCTCGGCGCGAATCCGGCGCAGCAGCGCGGCACGCCCCAGCCGCGCGACGCCGACCCCTCCGGCGGATCGGATCTGGGTCGCCGACGGCCGGACCGGGTTGTCGATCACCACTTGCGTCTTGCGCCAGCCGGACGGCCAGCGCGCCAGCGTCGCCAAACTCCACTTGAGGTAGGAGTCCGTGTCAGCGACGGCCAGCACACGCACCGGGTCAGACTGAGTGGCAGGCATGTCGCCGAGGAAGCTAGTGCCGCGGACCGACGCCGGGGTGAACGGCGAGTGAACGCTTGCGAGAAGGCGGCGCGCCCTACCCGAGCGTCCGGCGGAAGAACGCAACAGTCTGTGCGAAGGCGGCGTCGGTGATCTCGGGATCGTAGCGAGGCCCGACGTCACGCCCGAAGGCGTGCTCGGCGTCGAACTCGCGCCAGGTCACCTGGTTTTCCTCCAGACCCCTCCGGATGACCTCGCGACCGACCTCCGGCGTGTGCGGGTCCCGCGACCCGAAGATCATCAACAGCTCGCCACTGATCTCACCGGCCCGCGCGAGCGAGCCGGCGTCCGTCTCGGCGGCGAGCTTCCCGTCGTGCAGACCCGTCGGATACCAGCAGGCAGTTGCTCGCACGCGGCGATCGAAGGCTGCTCGGAAAGCCAGATGACCGCCGGTGCAGTGCCCCGCGGCACCGAGCGGCGCTCCGTCCGTACGGTCCGCCAACCAGTCCAGGAGCGCGGCGATGTCAGCGTCGAAGTCGGCGACCGGCGTCGCCTCGGCGTCACGCTGGCCGCGGTCCTTGCCCTCGTCGTCGAACGCGAGGACGGTGCCCGCCGGCTCGATCCGGTGGTAGATCTCGGGTGCGGCGACCACGAACCCGTAACTCGCCAGCCGTACGCACCAGCGCAGCGTCGGCTCGGTCAGCTGGAAGATGTCGGAGTAGAACACAATCCCGGCAGGTGACCCCAGACCGGTTCCCGACGAAGCGACGGGCGAGACGACGAACGTCCGCATCGCCAACTCGCCGACCGGAACGTCGACGTAGTCGTGGGTCACCTTGGACATGTCGGACATCGTGGCACGTCGCCCGCGGCCCGCGTCCGCACCCCGAAGAACTCCGCAATGATCGGAAACCTCGTGTCCATGCGCCAACAGGTAGGCCTTGCGCAAGGTGTGTAGCTTACTAGCATACTAGCCATGAGTACCTCGAACAGCGATCAGCCGGCTCGGCCCAAGGTCCAGTTCAACGTCTATCTGCCGCCTGAACTGGTGCGGGAGTTCAAGCACCGGGCGATCGACGAGGGGCGCAGCCTCTCTGCCCTGGTGGAGGCCGCTCTCACCGCCTATCTCGCGAACTCGGAAGGAGCCCGATGACTACGCCCCGCTACACCGTCTTCCCACTCCGGTTCACCGATGACGCGCCGGCGATGATCGCCTTCCTCGAGGCCGTCGGGCTGCGCCGATCGGTGTCAACCGAAGGTGACGGCTTCGCGGTACTCCATGGCCGCTCAGGTGCCGTGATGGTGCACGGCACGCAGTCTGCCGAGAGCGTCACCGGTCACGGCAGCACCACGCTCGCCTTCGCCACCGCGGACGTAACGGCAGCCGCCAGCCACCTGAGCGCGGCCGGTCATGACACACGCGTCTGGGACGAGTCGTACGGCAAACAGGGCGTCGTCGACGATCCGCTCGGCAGAGGATCGGCCTCAACGAGAGCGCACAAGAAGACTTGTACGGGTATCGGGTTCACGAGCCGACCGCCGACTCGACCATAGACGTCGTTGCGGTCTGCTCCAGCACGGACTTCGCCCGGGATGCCGAGTACTTCGCGGCGTTCGGTTTCGGGGGGACGATCACGAATCCGCACTGGTGCGGGCTGCGCGCCGCCGAGCCAGCTGGCGTGGTCGGATTGCACTCCGCTGAGCGGGACCACGCTTCCGAGGCGCCTCCCGACCCGCCCTACGGGCGCCCGGTCGCGCGGCTCGGCTCGCAGCGCCGCTCGCCACCCACTAATTGATCTGGAGCTCGCCCATGGGACCCCAACCCTCGCCGTCGACCTGCTTGCTGATGATGCTAGGCGTGCTGGCCAGGGCGGGCCGCATGCTGTCCAGGCCCTGCTGGAAGTGGTCGCCGCTCACGTGCGCGCCGGCGCCGTCGTCGGTAAAGCCCTCGACCAGCACGAACGTGTTCGGGTCGTCTACGCTCCGCGACCACTCGAAGAACAGGTTCCCCGGCTCGCCGCGTGTCGCCTGGGTGAAGGGGTCGACCAGATCGAGCCAGCGATCCGTCCAGTCGGGCTTGACGGGGAACTTGACGACGATGAAATACACGCCTGACCTCCAAGTCATCGATCTGGACGGCGATCGTATCGTGACCTTCCATCACGCGTGTCTCGCAGCCAGTAGCCTGTCGCCTCTACGCTGGCAGAGACGCGTACAGGTCGACACGGATGCCGTCGGGATCGAGCACCGTCGCATAGCGCTGGCCCCAGAACGCGTCAAACGGCGCGAGGTGGGAGCCGGCGCCGAGCTCGCTGAGTTCCGCGTGCATCCGATCGACCTCGGCCGGACTGGCGCACTGCGCCGCCAGCGTGACCCGGCCGCTGCCGGACGCCTGCCAATCTGGGTCGAATGAGCGCATGATCTCCTCGGTGTCGATCATGAGGCGGAACCCGCCGAGGTCGAAGCTGACGTGGCCCTGCTCGTCCGGGTCGTCGAGGTCGCAGCCCAGCGCGCGGTAAAAGGCCAGCGATCGCGGCAGATTCGCCGACGCCAAGCCGATCGCATCGAGTCGTGGTTTGTCCATGGCGGCATCATGGCTCGCGCCACTGACAGTCCACGGAGTGTGAGCCGATTTCGTTCGTTTCCTGAGCTCGCCGGAAGGGCGATTCACAGCCTTACGCGTACGTCCTCCAGCCTGAGCTGGATAACACGCCGAACGCCGGCGGATTACGGGCGTGTCTTCCAGCTTGGGACGAATAACGTACGCCGCCGCGACCTGAGACCCATCGACAGGCTCACGCCACGAGCCCGACCAGGCTCAGGATGGGACCGTGGATACAGTCGCAGCCGTGAGTCCGACTTCAACGCAGGCGCTGGACGAGACCTTCACAGCGTTGCCGCTCTCCGCTCTGGCCGACGCCGCGCTGACCCGGGCGGCCGATCTCGGCTGCACGCACGCGGACGTACGGATCGAACGGATCCGCGAGTCGTTCCGCAGCTACCGCGATGCGGACCTGTCGACCAGCCAGGACTCCGAGGTGCTCGGCCTGTCGGTCCGGGTGCTGCACGAGGGCGTGTGGGGCTTCGCCGCCGGCATCACCCTGACCGCCGATGCAGCCGCGCGGCTGGCTGATCGGGCCGTGGCCACGGCGCTGGTCTCACAACCGCTGACCCCGGTCCGGATCGAGCTGGCCGACGAGCCGGTCTACGCCGATGAGACCTGGGCGTCGGCGTACGAGCTGAACCCCTTCGACGTGCCCGAGGCGGACCGGCACGGCCGGATGCTGGAGTTGATCGACCGGCTGCTCGCCGCCGATGCGGTCAGCCACACCACCGCCGACCTTGCGTTCGTGCAGGAGAACAAGTTCTTCGCGAACCTGGCCGGCAGCACCATCACCCAGCAACGGGTTCGGATCCTGCCCCACTTCACCGCCGTCAACGTCTCCGACGGCGGCTTCTCGACCATGCGGACGCTCGCCGCACCTGCTGGGCCGGGGCTGGGAGTACCTGATCGGGACCGGCTGGGACTTCGACGCCGAGATCGCCGAGCTGCCCGAGCTGCTGGCCGAGCACGTGGCTGCGCCGAGTGTCGACGCCGGGCGCTACGACCTCGTCGTCGACCCGACGAACCTGTGGTTGACGATCCACGAGTCCATCGCGCACGCCACCGAGCTGGACCGGGCGCTGGGGTTATGAGGCGGCCTACGCCGGCACCTCGTTCGCGACCGTTGATCAGCTGGGCATTCTCCAGTACGGCAGCGAAGCCGATGTTCGTCACCGGCGACCGCATCACCGAGCACGGCCTGTCCACCATCGGCTGGGACGACGAGGGGGTGGCTCAGCAGGAGTTCGAGATCATCTCGGGAGGAATCCTGGTCGGCTACCAGCTGGACCGGCAGATGGCGGCCCTGCGCGGCCTGGACCGCTCCAACGGCTGCGCCTTCGCCGACTCGCCCGGACACATCCCGCTCCAACGAATGCCCAACGTCTCGCTGCGACCCGATCCGAGCGGGCCCGGGATCGACGAGCTGATCTCGTCGGTGGATCACGGCATCTACGTGCTGGGCGACAACTCGTGGTCCATCGACATGCAGCGCTACAACTTCCAGTTCACCGGACAGCGCTTCTTCGCCGTCGAGGACGGTCGGTTGGCCGGCCAGCTGCGCGACGTCGCGTACCAGGCCACCACCACCGACTTCTGGCGCTCGCTGGCGGCGGTCGGCGGACCGCAGACCTACTACCTCGGTGGGGCGTTCAACTGTGGGAAGGGGCAACCCGGCCAGGTGGCGCCGGTCTCGCACGGCGCCCCCGCTGCCCTGTTCCGCGGCGTCAACATCCTCAACACGCTCGCCGAGGGAGTGCAGTGATGTCAGGGCCGATGAGAGGGCCGATGAGAGGGCCGATGTCCGGCCTGATGATGGGACAAGAGTTCGCCGAGCAGGCGCTCACGGTGGCCACGCTGCCGTGCGTCGCCGTGGTGCGCGAAACCACGGAGGCGAACCTGCGCTGGGCGGCGAACGCATTGACGACCAACGGCGAGATGAGCAGCCGTACGCTGACGGTCTTCGCGACGGCCGACGTCACTGGCGGGCAGGCGGTCGGCACCGTGAGCCGGGCGATCGCCGAGCCCGCGGACGTGGCGGGTGTGGTCGCCGCAGCCGAGGCGGCCGCACGGGCGGCTCCGCCCTCACCCGACGCGGCCCCCGCGGTGGCAGCGAACGGCGCTGACGCGGATTGGGCGGTCCCGCCCGACGCGACCTCGATCGAGGTGCTCGCAGATGTGGCGAGCGGCCTGGGGCGGGCGCTTCGCCCGGGCCGGCCAGGACGACATCCGGCTGTACGGATTCGCAGAGCACATCGTCACGACGACCTATCTGGCCAGCAGCAGCGGGTTGCGGCGCAGAGCGGTGCAACCGACAGGACGGCTGGAGCTGAACGCCAAGCACGGCTCCGCGAACGGACACGGCGGGTCGGCGTGGCTCGGCCGGGCGACCCGTGACTTCACCGACGTCGACGTCGATCCCTTGCTCGACGAGCTGAGCACCCGGCTGGGCTGGGGGGCGACATCGTTGGAGCTGCCGCCGGGGCGCTACGAGACGCTGCTGCCTCCCGGTGCGGTCGCGGACCTCATGATCTATGCCTACTGGACGGCCAATGCCCAGGACGCGGAGGAGGGTCGCAACGTCTACGCGGCACCGGGTGGCGGGACCACGATCGGGACCCGCCTCAGCGAGTTGCCGATCGACCTGCGCTCCGACCCGGCCTATCCCGGCCTGGAGTGCGTGCCGTTCGTCGACTCGGCGGCCTCGGTCGACGGGACGAATTGGGCGTTCGACGTCGGCCTGCCGTTGACGCCGGTGCCCTGGCTGGCCGGCGGGGTGCACGCCGAGCTGATCCGCAACCGCGCGCGAGCCGCACAGACCGGCTCCGCCGTCACGCCCCCGCCCGACAACCTGATCATGGAGGCGGGCGGGGACGCCACGTGTGAGGAGATGATTGCGCGCACCGAGCGGGGCCTGCTGTTGACCTGCCTGTGGTACATCCGCGAGGTCGATCCCGAGCGGCTCCTGCTCACCGGGTTGACCCGGGACGGCGTCTACCTGATCGAGAACGGGCAGGTCGTCGGCGCGGTGAACAACTTCCGCTTCAACGAGTCGCCGATCGAACTGCTCGGCCGCATCACCGAGGTCGGTGCCAGCGAGTTGGTCCTCTGCCGGGAGTGGAACGACTTCTTCAACCGCACGGCCATGCCGCCCATCCGGGTGCCGGACTTCAATATGTCCACGGTGAGCCCGGCGAACTAGCCCGCGGTCTGCCACGATGCAGACGTGAAGATCCTCTTCGCGTCGCTCGGGGCGTACGGCCACCTGTACCCGATGATGCCGCTGGCCCTTGCCGCCGCCGAGGCCGGGCACGACGTCTTGGTGGCGACCGGCGACCCGTTCCTGGAGCACCTCCCACTACCCACCGTGCCCGCGTACATCGGTCTCGGCCTCGATGACGCCGTAGCGGAAACCCGTCGCCGCCATCCAGACGTCGCCGGGGAGGAACTGAGCATCGTGATGTTCGCCGACGTCACCGCTGGACACATCGCGCCGATCATGATTGAAAGCCTCCAACGGTACGAGCCCGATCTCCTGGTGTTCGAGCCATTGATCGCCGGGGCCGGGGTGGCGGCCAGCGCGGTCGGCGTGCCGGCGGTGGCGTTCTCCATCGGGCTGCACCGGGGGTTCTACCCGCTCGTGCACACTGCGACGATCGGCTACCAGAGGTCAGTCTGGGACTCGTACGGGTTGGAGGCTCCGGAGACGTCGTTGCTGGCCGACGCGCTGATCGACCCGGCGCCGCCGCGCTTGAGGCCGTTCGGTGGCGAGGTGCCGGTCGAGACGATTCCCATCCGACCGGTGGCCTACAGCGATTCCTCAGCCCCGGTGCCGGCCTGGCTCCACGAGCCGGCCGCCCGACCACGGGTGTTCCTCACCCTCGGGACCGTATCGTTCGGCGCCGTCGAGGTGCTGAACCGCGCGATCGCCGACCTCTCCGGACTCGATGTCGAAGTGCTGGTCGCCGTCGGCCCCGACGGCGATCCGGGTCTCCTCGGGAAGCTACCGGATCGCGTGCACGTCGAGCGCTTCGTCGCCCAGTCCCGGGTGCTACCCCTCGTGGATGTGATGGCTCATCACGGCGGGACCGGATCTGTCCTCGGTGCGCTGGAGGCCGGGTTGCCGCAGGTGATCCTGCCCCAGGGCGCCGACCAGTTCGCCAACGGTGAGTTGCTGACGGCGGTGGGAGCCGGGCGGGCCATCCTCAACGAGGAGCAGTCACCGGGCGCGATCGGAACAGCCGTGGAGGCCCTGCTGGACGACTCGCCGGAACGGGAGGTGGCGCAACGCATCCAGGACGAAATCGCGGACATGCCGTCCCCCGCCGATGTGGTCGATCAACTCGTCGCACGCGCCGGCGGTTAGCTGGCGGGTGGGTGCCCGTACGTGTCGTTATCCGGCTCAGCCGTCGACGTCCAGATCATCCCCGAGCTCGTCCTCCGGCGCGTACGCCACCACGCCCCGACGCATTGAGCTGACCACCTCACGGGCGACACTCCGCAACGGGCCCGGCCCGGCCGCGTCGGCGACCTGACCGGCGAAGTCCAGCACCTGGCGCACCCAGCGGACGAAGTCACCGGCCGTCAGTTGGCCGTCGGCCAGCACGTCGGCGAGCGGACGGCCCGCGGCCCAGGCGAAGGCGGCCGAACTGAACCCGATGTCGGGCTCGGGTCCGCGCGGCAGCCGGGCGTCGCGCTCGACGAGTGAGACCTCGCGGTGGATCCGCCGCACCTGAGTCAGCACGTGCTCGGTCTCGGCGTCCGGCATCCGAGGTCGACGGAAGCCCTCGTCGGAGCGTCGCGATTCGTAGACCAGCGCCGCCAGCACCGCCGTGAGTTGCGGAGCGCTCAGGTCGGCGAACACCCCGGCCCGGATGCACTCTGCCGCGACGAGGTCGAGCTCGGCGTAGATCCGGCCCAGCATGCGGCCGGCGTCGGTCACGGTGTCGCCGAAGGTGTCGATGTCCGCGTCGACGCCGGCGTCGCCCAGGTAGCCGAGCGAGGTCAGCACCAGGCAGATCTTGTCGAAGTGGTTGGCGATCGTGTTGGTCCGCGACGAGGCACGCTCCTGGACCCGGGCGTTCTCCCGCTCACCGAAGAGCGCCTTCTCCGCGCGCCGCGCGTGCTGTTCACGGTCCGGGCAGGCGTGGCAGGGATGCCGGGACAACCGCTCGCGCAGGTCGGCGATCTCCTGCGCGACCTCGACGTTCATCCGCGGCAGGTGCGCTCGCGACGGGTTGAGGTCGATTTCGGCCACTCGGGAGCGCAGCGCTGCTCCGAGGTTGCGACGAGAGGCCGGTTCCTTCGCATTGAAGTGCTTCGGGATGCGCATCCGGCCACCAACGGTCGGCGGCGTCGGGAAGTCGACCAGTGACAACCGCCGCACGTGCCGCTCCTCGGTCAGGACCAGGGGCCGGGGGTTGTCGCGGTCCCCCGAGCGGGTGTCCGGGTCGAGCACCACGGCCCACCCGGAGTTCTTGCCGGCCGGCACCCGAACGAGGTCGCCGGGCAACAGGGCCAGCAGAGCCTGCAGGGCCTCGGCCCGTCGGTCGAGGCTCCGCTCGCGGGCCGCCCGCGTCTCGAGCGCGGCGATCTCGGCGCGCAGCCGGGCGTAGGAACCGAAGTCGCCGCGGTCACAGGCCGCCGCGGCCCAGTTGTCGGCAATGGCCTCGGCGTTGCGGGCGAGCGTTCGGGCGACGCCGACCACGGAGCGGTCGGACTGGAACTGCGCGAAGGACTGCTCCAGCAGCGTCCGGGCGCGCTCCTTGCCGACCCGCCCGACCAGGTTCACGGCCATGTTGTACGTCGGCACGAACGAGGAGCGCAGCGGGTACGTCCGGCGCGACGCGAGCCCCGCGACCGCCCGCGGATCGAGCCCGGGCTGCCAGAGCACGACGGCGTGGCCCTCCACGTCGATACCCCGCCTCCCGGCTCGCCCGGTCAGCTGGGTGAACTCCCCGGGCGTGATGTCGGCGTGGGTCTCGCCGTTGTACTTGACCAACTTCTCCAAGACGACGCTCCGGGCGGGCATGTTGATGCCCAGGGCCAGGGTCTCCGTGGCGAAGACCACCTTGGTCAGACCGCGGACGAACGTCTCCTCGACACACTCCTTGAAAGCCGGCAGCATCCCGGCGTGGTGGGCGGCGACGCCGCGGGTCAGCGCATCGAGGAACTGTGCGTAGTCGAGGGCGCGCAGATCGGCGGCCGAAAGCCCGGCAACGTGTCGCTCCGCGATGGTGGTGATCTCGTTCTGCTCGGCCGGGTTGGTGAGTCGGGTGGACGACGACAGGACTTGACGCACGGCGGCGTCGCAGCCGATCCGGGAAAAGATGAACACGATGGCGGGCAGCAGGGCCTCCGCGTCGAGCGTCTCGATCATGTCCGGGCGAGAGGCGAACTCCAGCGACCGCGGTCGCCCGCTTGCTCCGGAGGGACCGTCGTAGCGGGAGCGGTGCGTCGCTCCGCCGTACGTTCCACTGCCGTACCCAGCATTCCGCTTGCCCTTCCCGGAGCGACCGCGGGGGCGCCGAGAATCGTCGCGGACCCACCGGGTTTCGGACTTGCTCACCTGCAGCAGCGCGGGATTGACGTCCGGCCTCCCCGACCCGGGCAGCGCGGACACGGTCGGCGCATCGCCCGCGAATAGGTCGTAAAGGCGCCGGCCGACCAGGACGTGCTGGTACAGCGGTACCGGGCGGCGCTCCGAGACGACCACGGCCATCTCCCCCCGCACCTCCGACAGCCAGTCGCCGAACTCCTCGGCGTTGCTGACCGTCGCCGAGAGGGCCACCACCGATATCGAGTCGGCGAGCCCGATGATCACCTCTTCCCAGACCGCGCCACGGAAGCGGTCGGCCAGATAGTGCACTTCGTCCATCACGACGAAGCCGAGATTGCCCAGCGTGGCTGAGTTCGCGTAGATCATGTTGCGCAGCACCTCGGTGGTCATGACCACCACCGGCGCCTCGGAGTTGATGCTCGAGTCCCCGGTCAGCAGGCCGACCTTGCCGGCCCCGTGCCGGCGGACGAGGTCGCCGTACTTCTGGTTCGAGAGGGCCTTGATCGGGGTGGTGTAGAAGCATTTCTGGCCACGTTGCAGGGCGAGGAACACGGCGAACTCGCCGACGATGGTCTTGCCGGCCCCGGTGGGAGCAGCGACGAGGACCCCGGAGCCTGCCTCCAGGTGGGCGCAGGCCTCGCGCTGGTAGTCGTCGAAAGCAAACCCGTAACCGTCGGAGAATGCCGCCAGCTCGGGGGTCGCCTGCCCGGCGCGGAAACGGGCGTAGGCCTCAGCGGGCGGGGCCAGTTCAGAGGTCGGCTCGGGGGACGGCTGGGCCATGATGCCCCAAACGTACCTGTGACGGCCGGCGGAGAGCTGACGAGGTAGGGAGCAGCGACTGCCTCTCTACGATGTATAACGAGTCGGCAAATCCGACATTTGTCCGGCGGGCAATTGCTAACTTCGGAAGGCAATTGCAATTGCGTAGCTCTTCGGAAAGGCCGCCGGGTGGAATGTCGCGACGCCGCGTACCAGTTCTTCGATCTCGTCGGTTATGGCGAGATCCACGACGATCTTCGGTTTCCGCAACTTTCCTCCGATCGTACAGCGCAATTCGTGCATGAAGCCGGCGACGGCTCCGAATTCCGCCGTTTCGCTGTGAGCGCGCTGTGCATTGCGCCCCTGAAGAGCCGTACGGCATTGCTTTCGATGACCGGAGTCGAACTTGACTGCTGGCTCACCGACGCCCGGCTGGTCGTGATCGACCGGCGCTGGGCGCACACGGGGACCCGGGTGGGCGGCGGCATGGGATTCGTGGCGGCTACCGCTCGGGCCGCGAACAACGGCAGCTCGAGGGGGCTCGAACGCGAGCAGGCCGCCGCGATGCACATCCGACTGCCGTGGCTCACCCACGTCGGAGCGCAGTGCAGGGTCCGCTGGCTCCGGGAGGAGGTATTGCGCCTGGTGATCAAGGTGGAGGGCAACCACTACCGGATCGACCTCACGCCGGCTCACGGTGTCACCGCGGCGTCGATCGGGACCGACGTCCTGCAACGGACGGTCCGCCTGTGGACCACCTGGGATCTTCCCGACGGCGCCGCTCTGGGCTTCGAGGAGCGAACCAAGTTCGACGCTCTTGGCCAACGCGTGCTCGCCCCGGTACGGCGCGCGCAGCTCGAAGTGGCCACCTTTCCCTGCAACGCACCGGTAACGCAATACGCTAGCCGGGCGTTTCTCGAGGCCGCATCGGAACAGCCGGTGACCAGATAGCGCCTGCTCGGAGGGAGCGATATGCCTCAAGGCCGAGGGCGTCTCGCGCTCGCGATCGTTCTGGCCGGTGTCCCCTTGTTCGCGGCCATCGCCGGCTTCGCCTCCCCGAACTGGTTCCGCGTGCAAGCGTCGATGTGGTTGGTCACCATCTTCGTCGTCGTGATCTTGGGCCTGCTCGAACTGGTCGCCCGCTTGGACCCGGTCGAAGAACGTAAGAAGTTCGGCTATCTCCAGGTGATTATCGGCGCCGACGGACGGATCTCCACAAGCAAGTCCGTCGTTGCGCTCTGGACGCTCGTCTTCGCCATGGCCTTGGTGCAGCTCACGGGCATGACCGTGTTCACGGGACTTTCCGCTCAAGAGGCGTTCGGCGGCGACTGGAACTCGTTCCTGCTGCTGCTGGGAGGTCCGTTCGCGTCAGCGGTGGCGGCCAAGGGCATCACTGTGGCTCAGGTCAGCAGCGATCCGACCGCCAAGAGCGGGACTCTGGCCGCTGGGGCGACCGCTGTGCCGACGACCGTCCAGACCACCCAGACGCCGTCCGCGGCGGATCTGGTCACCGACGACGGAGGAACCACCAGCCTGCCCGATACGCAGTACGTGGTGTTCTCGTTGGTGGCGATCCTTTACTTCGTGGGTGCGTTCATCCACAACATTTTCCGCTTCGCTTATGGTGCCGCGGAATCCAATGTCACGCTGCCCGATATTCCGCCCGCACTGCTGGGTCTGACGAGTCTGTCCGCCCTCACCTACGTCGGCCACAAGGCGGTTCGAGATCAGGGACTTCGGGTGGTGACCATGCTGCCCAATCCCGTCGTCCACGGAGGATCACTCATTATCGCGCTGGTGAATCTGCCGGCGACGGCCACGGTGGACAACACCAGCGTGACGTACCGGAGTGCGGATGGCACGGAGACCACCCGCGCGCCGGGAAGTGTGGTCAACGGAAAGGTTTCCGTCGCCGCCCCCGACGCAGCCGGGATCTACCAGGTGACGGTGGTTTCGTCCAACTTCGTCACGACGCCGCAGCCGCTGACGGTCACGTAGCGCTCTGTCGCCCGGCTCGCTCACCCTGCGCGCCTCACGACTCGGTCGTCCAGACCGAGCCGGTGCTTCGCTAACGACGCGTGCCGGTGTGCGTCGCCGCCATCTGTGCGTCCAGCCACGCGCGGGTCGGGAGCCGATCGTTGCCGGTGTCGATCGCGCCACCCAGGAAAGCCAGCACCATGTCGGCGAACAGACTGCCGGTTCGCCACGCGGAGGCCTCGACCGCGCGCGGCTCCACGCGGGAGCGCACCATCAGACCGTCGAGCATGATCTGGATCGCCAGGGTGATGCGCTCCGGCGGCCAGTCCGGACGGAGACCGATCCCCAACGTCGCCAACAACCTCGGGTACTGGGCGGTCCACGTCTCGTGTGGGGTACGCGCCGACTCGAGTAGTTCCTCGGCCAGCTCGGGATGCCTCGGCAGCAGCGGAGCAATATGGGCCAGCAGGAACGATCGTGGATGACCGAGGAGCGTGTGCGCAAGGTCATCCACCACCAACGTCACCCCGTCGCTCAGGCTCGCGGTGTTGAGGATCCGGTCCAGCCGGGGACCGTCCGCTTGCGGGTCGGCGGCTGGGTTGTCCCGATAGAGCATGGCGTGGATGACCGCGTCCCGGATGAACTCATCCTTGGTTGGCCATCGGTTCGTCAGCGCCTTCTTGCTGGCCGTCGGGGACTGGGTCTCCCTCGTCAGGCGGAGGACGTCCTCCAGCCGGATCCATTCCAGCGCGGCCGGATAGTGCAGGGCCCGCAGCCGCTGCGGAAGATGCTGGGGATCGGCGGACAGGGCGGCGTCGATCAGCTGGGCGGCGGCGTTGAGGAATTGCATCGCTGCCGCATCGTGGCGGGCCGCTTCGGGTCGCGGAGTCACGGGGCCGAGTATGAAGCAGACGACTGTCGTCAACCTCGCTCCGTCTCACGCCACGCGTACGGATCAGCCGGGTGTGTTACCCCGGTGCGAAGACCGTCAACGCGCCGCGTCGGATCGCGACGTCCAACGGAGCAGCCGCGATGAGCTCGCCGTCGCCGTAGCCGACGAGACCGGGCCCTTCGACGAGCACCTCCCGGGCGCGGATCTGTTCGACGCAGGGATCGCGGGCGAACCGGCCGGAGTACATCGAGGGCAGCAGCCGCACCAGACGGAACCGACTGACCGGATGGATGATCGTCAGGTCCAGCCAGCCGTCGGCCGGATCGGCGTCCGGGCAGATCTGCATGCCCCCACCGTAGGAACTCATGTTGCCGATCGCCACCAGCATTGCCTGTTGTTCGCGGACCTCACCGTCGATGGTCAGCCGGTAGGTCAACGGCGTGAAGACCCGCAACTCGGCAAGAGTCGCCAGCGGGTAGCGCAGACCACCCTTCGGCCACGGGAGAGCGTTGGCCCGAGCGTTGACGAGGGCGTCGAAACCGGTGGCCAGCACCCCGCCGACGAATTGGCCGTTGACCTCGATGAGATCGACCGTGCGCTGCTCGCCGCGAGCGATGACCGCCGCCGCGGCCACCGGGTCGTGCGGGTCGAGGCCGAGCCCCGCGCAGAGGTCGTTGCCGGTCCCGGCCGGGATCAGCCCGAGAGGAGCTCGGCTACCCCCCTCGATCGACGCGGCGGCAACGGTGTTCAACCCGAGATGCATCATCCCGTCGCCGCCCATCACGACCAGCGAACCGCGTCCGGCGAGCACCGCGTCCGCCGTGAGCCGCCGGGCCTCGGCGAAGTCGCGGCTGAGCAGGATCTGAGCATCGAGTCCCGGCGTCGCGCAGGGTGCCGGCCACCTGGGGCAGCAAAGCCTGGGCCCGGCCCTTCCCGGCCGTGGGGTTGACGATCAGGGTGAGCAGATCGCTCACGGTCCCTCACCGGCGCAGCACGATCTCGTCCGAGGCGGCACGCCGCGCCTTGCGCCGGTCGAGGATGTGGGCGATGACCTCGGCGGCGACGAACAGCAGGCTCATCGGAGCGGCCAGGGCGAGCATGGAGAACGGGTCGGTCGAGGGCGTGGCGACCGCCCCGAAGACGAAGGTGCCGAAGATCACGTACACCCGGTACTTGGCCAGTTGCTTCGCCTTGACCACACCGACGATGTTCAGCATCAGCACCAGCAACGGGATCAAGAACCCGATGCCGAAGACGATCATCACCCGAAGCAGGAACGAGAGATACAGGTTGATGTCCTGCAGGTTCGTGATGCCCGCCTGGGTGAAGCTGAGCAGCACCGTGATGCCTTTGGGCAGGACGACGTAGGCCACCACCACCCCGGCGGCGAACATCGGGCTCGCCGTCCCGATGAAGATCAGTGCCCACTTCTTCTCCTTGGCCAGCAGCCCGGGCACGATGAACGACCACAGCTGGTAGAGCCAGATCGGTCCGGTGATCACCAGAGCCGAGACGGCACAGATCTTCAGGGCCAGCGTGAACGGTGACGTGATGCCGTTGTTGACCAGTTCGGTGACCGCGTCCGGCCGGGTGGCCTTGAGATCGGCGATGGCGGCGAAGTACGGGGTGGTGAGGATGTTGAAGAGCCACGGATAGAAGAACGCCGAAACAATCATGCCCGTCACGATGGCCAGGCACGCCACGATGAGCCGGTACCGCAGCTCCTTCAGATGCTCGAAGAGGGTCATCGAGCCGTCCGCCGGAACCGGCGGCGGTTTCAGCCAGGCGAGGCTGAAGCGGATTGGCCGCCCCCGGATGGTCAGCGCCACGTGAGGATCAGCTCAGCAGTCGGTCAGGAGTCAGTCAGGTGTCTTTGCGGACCTCGCCGCCTGGTGCGTCCTGCACGTTTCCGGCCGGCGGTGTTTGCCACGCAGTGTTGATGGGCGGCTCGGTCTGGGGCGACGACTGGGGCGACGACTGGGGATACGGCTGGGGGTACGACTGCTGCGGATACGACTGGGGGTACGACTGGGGGCCGCCGGGCGGGGTGCCGGGCGGGGCAGCCGGCGGCTGGGCGGGGGGCTGCTGCATGGTCTCCGGCCGGTAGGGCTCCGCGGGTCGCGCGTTCTCGGCCTCGTCAGCCTTGATGCTCTTGGTCTCCTCCTTGAACTCCCGCAGCGCCCGACCAGTGCTCTTGCCGAGTCCGGCGATCCGTGCGCCGCCGAAGAGCAGCAGAACCACGGCCAGGATGATCAACAACTCGGGGACGCCGAGTCCGAACATGATGCCCTCTTTTCTCCACCGCTTCATTGACCGGCTTGCGCGGTTATCTGCTCATCCTACGTCTGGTTCGCTGTCAAACGCCCGGCCGCGTTGCTGTGAGTGCGCTGTCGGTCGTGCTGTGCGGGGCGCCGTCCGGGTCTGGTAACTCCACCTGCTCCAACAAGCCCAGCAACTGGTCGGCCTGCTCGGCGAGCACCGCCACCTCATCGGCGAGCGCGGCCACCTTGCGAGTCAGTCGAATGCAGTACCACACCAGCACACCCAGACCGACCACCCCGGCGGCGACGACCAGGACGATCCACAGCACCGCAGAAGCTTAGCGGCACCAGCCCGCCCGGGAGAGTCCCCGTGCTCCTCGCTCCGGCACCCCTATGTCGCCAGTTGCACCCTCATGTGAGGGTGCATCTGCCGACGAAAGGGTGCGTCTTGGAGTGGGCAGGGGCAGGCAGGCGAGCCGTCTAGGGCCGTGCGTCGGCGGCAAACACCGCTGCGTACTGGTCGAGCGCCTCCTGTGCCGCCTCGGCGGCGGAATCACCTGCTCCCAGCGGCCTCAGCACGCGGGCGGCGCCGCCCAGCCGGAGCAGCAGCCCGCGCAACCAGGCCGGGTCGGTGACCCGCATGGTGAGGGTCACACTTCCGTCGACGACCCGTTCGACGCTCTCCGTCGGGTAGTACTCCGCCACCCAGGCGGCCTGTGGACTCAGGGCCAAGGTGACCACCGGAGCATCACGCAGCGCCTCGAACCAGCCACTGGAGAGATCCCGCAGGGCTACGTCGTGGGATCGGACGTCGGTGTCGGTCACCTCGACAGCGGCGATCCGGTCCAGTCGAAACGTACGCAAGGCGTTCGCCGAGTAGCACCAGGCCTCCAGGTAGCCATAACCCTCGAGCACGAACACCCGGAGCGGATCCACCTCGCGCCGGGTCGTCTCCGCACGGGTGGCCACGTCGTAGGTGAGATCGAGTCGTTTGCGGCGCTGGAGGCCGTCGTTGACCCGGATCTGGATCTCGTCCCGGGCCGCGGTCACCGCCACCGAGGCCTGATCACTGTGCGCGGCCTTCCCTGCCACCGCCTCGAGCTTGCGGAGCGCGGAATCGACGGCAACCCGCTGTCCGGGACCGGCGATCTCCCGTAGCGTCCGCAGCGCCAGCACAAGGGCCAGCGCCTCGTCGGCGGACAGCCGCAACGGCCGGGTCAGGTAGTCGGCGTTGCTGAGGTGGATGACCCCCTCGCCGTCGACTGCGTCCATGTCGATGTCGATGAGGTCACCGGGGGTCAGGCCGGGCATGCCACACATCCACAACACGTTGAGGTCTTCGCGCAGCGTCTTGACCGTGATGCCGAAAGCCGCGGCCACGTCGGTCAGCGACGCACCGTCGTGCTCGCGCAGGTAGGGCACCAGGCTGAGCAGCCGCCGCACCTGCGACTGGGCTGTCATCGGCCCTTGGGATTGAGCCAAAGCCGGTTACACCCCGACCCGTTGGTGCGCGGCGACGACCCGGCGCAGCGCGTTCTGAACCGCCTCGCGCAGCTCCGGCGGGTCGAGCACGATCACGTCGGCGGCGTAGCGAGTGATCTCGTCGACCATGGTCGGCAGGTCGCCGAAGCCGACCGTGAAGGCCTCGAAGCCGCCCGGCAGCGGCTGCGCGTCCGGCGCCGGTGCGCCGCGGCGCCGCAGGGTCGGGCCCTTGCCCAGCCGGACGGCGACCAGCGCCTGCTGGGTCGGCTCGGCCGGCGCCAGCGAGCGGGCCAGCGCGCGGAGGTCGAGGTCGGCCGGCACCTCGTACGCGCGCGGGGCGGGACACCCGCTTCGGCTCGTCGCTGATCCGCGACAGCTTGAACATCCTCACGGCCTGCCGGTCGGTGTCCCAGCCGATCACGTACCAGCGGCCTTTGGAGGAGGTCAGCCCCCACGGCTCCAGCGTGCGGCGAGCCGAGTCGCGGTAGACGAAGCTGACCCGGGCGCGGTCGAGGACGGCGGTCCACAGCGGCTCGAAGGCCGGCTCGGTGGCCTGCACCGAGGGTTCGAGCGAGGCCAGCTGGGAGGCGTCCGGCTCGACCCCGGCGGCCCGCAGCTTGGCCAGCGCGCTCCGGGTCGACTCGGCCATGCTGGCGTGCTGCCAGACCCGGGCTGCCACGCCGACCACCGACGCCTCGTCGGCGTCGAGCTCGATGGGCGGGAGTTCGAACTCGGCCGGGGAGATCCGGTAGCCGGGTTCGTCGTCGAAGAGCGGATCGAAGCTGCCGACCTCGATCGGCACCCCGAGACCGCGCAGCTCGTCCTTGTCCCGCTCGAAAGTGCGCTCGAAGGCGGCGTCGCTGAGGTCGTGGTAGCCCTCCACCGCCTCCCGGATCCGGCTCTTGGGCAGGTACCGGCCGGAGACCAGGAGACAGATGGTCAGGTTGAGGATCCGCTCGGTCTTGCGGGTGGTCATGCTGGCTGCTCCTGAGGGGAGGCGACCCGGCGCGATCGCAGATGCACGTTACCAGCCGAGCCGGCGCACTCAGCGATACTCGAACCACTCCAGGCAGCCGGCTTCCGCCTCGATGATCAGGCGGTCCGGCCCGACCGACTCGGACGCGATCCGCGCGATCACGCCAACCTCTTCGGCCCGGCCGATGAGGTAGGGCCGGTCCGGCGGCGTCGGCGTCACGCCCCGGCCGATGATGGCGAATCCTCGCTCCGTGAGGATGCGGGCGAGCTCCTCCATGGCGGGAGCGTGGTCGTCGACGGCGAGGCTCCCCGACGCCTGGCGCATCCAGGCCCGGGTCTGACCGTCCGGACACCTCATCTGCGACTGGGTGTACAACCACCCGCCCTGGCCGAGCAGGTGACCGGCCCGACTGGCGACGTCGTGGCGGATCGCCCCGACGCGCCGCTTCTCGACCTCGCCGGCACTGAAGAAGTGCGCCGTCCCGATCAGCATCAGCACCGCCAGAGCGAGTCCCCACAGGGGCAGGGCACTGCGCCACTGGCCGGAGATCGAGCGCATCACGAGGGTCAAGATGACCAGCACGACCAGCGCCGATCCTCCGAAGAAGATCAGGCCCGCCACCCTGGCACTCGCCGCGGCGTACTCCCCCAGACCCATGTCTCATCTTCGCCCGACTGCGTGTGGGATCCCTACGCTGGCGCACGTGAGGTCTCCCACACCGACAGGGCGGTACGCACCCAGTCCGACCGGAGATCTCCACCTCGGCAATCTGCGTACGGCGGTGCTGGCCTGGCTCTTCGCCCGTTCGTCGGGTCGCCGGTTTCTCCTGCGAATCGAGGACCTGGACACGGGCCGAGTCCGACCCGGGGTGGCGGCGCGACAGATCGCGGATCTGAGCGCTCTCGGCGTCACCTTCGACGGACCTCCGGTCTGGCAGTCGCAGCGCCGCGAGGCGTACGAAACGGCGCTCGGAAACCTGGTCGATCACACTTTCGAGTGCTTCTGTACCCGGCGGGAGATCGCCGATGCGTCCTCCGCGCCGCACGGCGCGGTGCCCCGCTACCCGGGCACCTGCCGGAACCTGACCGGCGAGCAGCGCGCCGCACGCAGGCGGAGCAGGCCGGCCGCCCTCCGGGTGCGGGCCGAGGAGGCCCGCCAGACGGTGCGCGACCTGCTGCACGGCTCCGTGAGCGGGGTGGTCGACGACTTCGTGGTGCGGCGCGGCGACGGCGGGTTCGCCTACAACCTGGCCGTGGTCGTCGACGACACCGCCGTGGACGTCGACCAGGTGGTCCGGGGCGACGACCTCCTGCCCGTCCGCGATCAACCAGGCGTGGCTGGCCGAGCGGTTGGGAGCCGGAGCCGCCGACGTACGCGCACGTTCCGCTCGCCGTCAACGCGGCGGGGGCGCGGCTGGCCAAGCGGGACGGGCCGGTCACCATGGCCGACCTCGCCGCGCTGGGGCACACCCCGGACGAGGTGCTCGGCTGGCTGGCCGCCTCGCTCGGTCTCGCCGAGCCAGGGGAGCCGGTGGCGCTGGCCGACCTGTTGCCCCGGTTCGATCCGGACCGACTGCCTCGGACTCCGTGGGTGCTTACTGCTGAGCCTGGGTGAACAAGATGTCGACCACGAAGACGAGCGTGGTGTTCTTCTCGATCTTCGGCGAGGCGTTGCCGTTCGGGTAGCCGTCGGCCGGCGGGACGATGAGCAGCACCCGGCTGCCGACGGTCTGGTTCACCAGTCCCTTGCGCAGCCCCGGAAGCAGCTTGGCGAGTTCGGCGGAGCCGGGCTCCGCCGCGTACGAGCTCTCCACCAACTTGCCGTCCCAGGTGTACCAGGCGTAGTCGAAGGTGATGCAGGTCGCCGGCGCCGACCTTGGGCCCGTCGCCCTTGATCAGCGGCTGCACCACCAGCCTCGTGGGCGGCGCCGTCTTGGGCATCGTCACCTCGGGGACGCCCTTGTTGTCCTTGACCTCGGGCAGGCCCGCCTTGGGTGGCACCGGCGTTCCCTCGGGCCCGCTCAGCGTCGTGGCGACGATGTCGACCACGAAGATGAGGGTGTCGCCGACCTCGATACCCGCCTGCGGGCTGCCGCCGGAGGCGTCGTAGCCGTCCGTGCCGGGCATGGCGATCAGCACCCGGCTGCCCTGGCGCTGATTGGTCAGGCCCTTGGAGAAGCCCGGCACGACCTGGGCCAGGCTGAAGGTGACCGGCTGCCCGCGGCCGAAGGAGTCGTCGAACTTCTTCCCGGTGCGCCCGTTCACCCCGTAGTAGTTCACCGTGACGCTCTGCCCCGCCTGGACCACCGCGCCCTTGGCAGGCTCCAACACCTCCGTACGGGTCTTGTCGATGGCCCACGGCGCCTTGAAGGTGACCTTCGGCTCCTTGCCGTAGTCACCCGTCACCGTTATGGCGTCCAGGTTGGTCGACGGCGTGACCTTCGGCTTGGCCGGAGTCGACGACGTCGACGGTGCGGCCGACGCGGACGCCGACGCGGACGCCGTCGCGGCCGGAGAGTTGCTGGTCGTCGGCGTGCCGCCACCGCAACCGGCAACCCCGGTGAGAAGGAGGGCTAGCGCCGCGGTCGGACCAGCGACGACCGCGAACCTGGAGAAACGCACCGGAGAACCTTACCTGTCATTCGTGGAGGGCCCGCTCTCAACGGCGGCACCCTCTGCTCCAACGTCGCACCCTCTACAGAAGGTGCCCGGCACGAGGAAAGGGTGCGGCCCCAGTTGGTGAGATCGTCGGGGTGAGCTCAGGCTCCGGGACGGCGCATCGAGGCGATCAGCCGCTCCACCCGCTCGTCGACGGCGACGAACGGGTCCTTGCACAGTACGGTGCGCTGGGCCTGGTCGTTCAGCTTCAGGTGCACCCAGTCGACGGTGTAGTCGTTGCGGCCCTCCTGGGCGGCGCGGATGAATTCGCCGCGCAGCTTGGCCCGGGTGGTCTGCGGCGGGATCGACTTGGCCCGGAAGATCGCCGGATCGGTGGTGGCTCGGGCGGCCAGTCCCCGCGCCTCCAGCAACGAGAACAACCCGCGGCCACGGCGGATGTCGTGGTAGGCCAGATCGAGCTGGGCGATCCGCGGGATCGGCCAGGCTCAGCCGGTGCTTGTCGGCGTACCGATCCAGCAGCTTCTTCTTGATCGCCCAGTCGATCTCGGTGTCGATCAGTTCGAGCTTGTCCTCGGCGACGGCCCGGAGGGTGCGCTCCCAGAGCTCCAGCACGCGGTCCACCGTGGCCCCGCCGAGGCCTTCGCGGCGGACGAACTCGCTGACCTTCTCGTAGTACTCGGTCTGCAGCGCCCACGCCGACATGCGCCGGCCGTTGGACAGCGCGACCGTCACCTGACCCGACGGATCCCGGCTGAGGTCGCGGATGGCCCGGATCGGATTCTCCAGGGTGAAGTCGCGCATCGGCACGCCGGCCTCGATCAAGCGCAGAACGAGCTCGGCACTGCCCACCTTGAGCAGGGTGGTCGTCTCGCTCATGTTGGAGTCGCCGACGATCACGTGCAGCCGCCGATAGCGCTCCGGATCGGCGTGCGGCTCGTCGCGGGTGTTGATGATGGGCCGGCTTCGCGTGGTGGCCGAGCTCACCGACTCCCAGATGTGTTCGGCTCGCTGGCTGACGCTGAACTCAGCCCCGCGCGCGGTGTGCAGGAGCTTCCCGGCGCCGCAGATCAACTGCCGGGAGACCAGGAACGGCACCAGCACGTCGGTGATCTTGGAGAAATCGCCGATTCGGGAGATCAGGTAGTTCTCGTGGCAGCCGTAGGAGTTGCCGTGGCTGTCGGTGTTGTTCTTGAACAGGTAGATGTCACCGCTGATGCCCTCGCTGGCCAGCCGATGCTCGGCGTCGATGATCAGGTCCTCGAGGATCCGCTCACCGGCGCGGTCGTGGTTGATCAACTGGATCAGGTCGTCGCACTCGGCCGTGGCGTACTCCGGATGCGACCCCACGTCGAGATAGATCCGGGATCCGTTGCGCAGGAAGACGTTCGAGGACCGGCCCCAGGTCACCACCCGGCGGAACAGGTAGCGGGCCACCTCGTCGGGCGTCAGCCGGCGGGCGCCGCCGGAGGTGCAGGCGACACCGTACTCGGTCTCCAGACCGTAGATACGGCGATGCACGGGTTTCTCAGTCCCCTTCGTTCAAGGTGCTCGGATCGTCGTCGATGCTGGTCGCCGCGGGGGCGGGGAGCTGGCTGATGAGGTCCAGCAGCAGTCCCAACTCCTCGCGGGTCAGGTCCCGCGTCTTTCCCACCGCCAGATTGCCCAGCCGAATCGGCCCGATGCCGACCCGGGACAATCGCCGTCACGGGATGCCCGACCGCTTCCATCGTACGGCGCACGATCCGGTTCCGGCCTTCGTGCAACGTGATCCGCACCAGCGATTTGCCCGCCGACTTGTCGCCACCCTTCGCGCCACCGGTGGAAACGAGCTTGACCGCGATCCGGCCGGACCGGGCCATCCTCGAGCCGTACGCCCATGCGCAGCCGCTGCAGGGTCGCCGGCGTGACGATGCCGGCCACCTCGGCCAGGTAGGTCTTCGGCACCGCGTACGAGGGATGGGCCACCCGCTGGGCGAACTCGCCGTCGTTGGTCAGGATCAACAGACCGGTGGTCTCGGTGTCCAGGCGGCCAACGTGGAACAGCCGCTCCCGGCGATCGGTCAGGAACTCGGTGAGGTCGCGCCGGCCCTCCGGGTCGTCCAGGGTCGAGACGACGCCGCGCGGCTTGTTGAGCACCAGGTAGACGTGGCGCCGGGCGGTGGGGATCCGGGACCCGTCGACGCGCACCACGTCGGAGTCCGGGTCGATCCTCCTCCCCTGCTCGACCACCAACCGGCCGTTGACCTCCACCCGCCCCTCGGTGATCAGCTGCTCGGCGGCCCGGCGCGAGGCCACCCCGGCCGCGGCCAGCACCTTCTGGAGCCGCACTCCTCGATTCGTTCCCTGAGCCTGTCGAAGGGCCTGAGTTGGTCGAAGGGCCCGAGCCTGTCGCAGGACCGCTCATCAGGGCCCTTCGACAGGCTCAGGGCGCGAGGTGGATGGCCCTTCGACAGGCTCAGGGCGCGAAAGCGCCAGCGCGCTCAACTCCGCCTCGAGCTCGGAGGCCTCGGGCAGATGCGGGGCGAGCGGCGGCAGCTCGTCGAGGGTGTCCAGACCCATCCGCTCCAGGAAGTGGCCGGTCGTCACGAACGTGACCGCGCCCGAGTCGGGGTCGTGCCCGGCCTCGGCGATCAGACCGCGGGCCACCAGGGTGCGGACCACGCCGTCGACGTTGACCCCGCGGACGGCCGAGATCCGGCTGCGGGAGATCGGTTGTGAGTAGGCGACCACCGCCAGCGTCTCCAGCGCCGCCTGCGACAACTTGGCCTGCGCGTCCTTGACGAGGGTGGCCGCGATCAGGTCGGCGTGCTCCTCGCGGGTGTAGTACCGCCAGCCGCCACCCAGCCGGCGCAGCTCGAAGCCCCGCCCGGTCTCGTCGTAGAAGGCCACCAGCTCGGCGAGACAGTCCTCGACGACCGCAGTCGGCACCCCGAGCGCCTCGGCCAGGTCCACCTCGCTCACCGGCTCGTTGGCCAGCAGCAGCAACGCCTCCACGGGAGCGGAGATGTCGGACGCCGCCACCGAGTCGGGGCGAGCGCTGGCCTGGTCAGTCATCGCGTCCCTCCGCGGGTTCGGGCTGCCCGGGTTCGTCGTACTCGTCGGTGATCTCCAGCTCTCCGGCGTCGGAGCCCGTCCAGCGTACGGTCAGCTCGCCGAGTGGCGTCAGCTGCTCGAACGCGACTGCCCCGTCGCGGAACAACTCGAGCAGGGCGAGGAACCGCGCCACCGTGGTGACCCGGTCGGGCGAATCGGCGGTCAGCGCCCGGAACGTGAGCGTACGGCTGCGACGCAGTCGCTCGATCACCACAGCTGCCTGGTCGCGGACACTCACCGCCGGCGCGTGGAGATGAGCCAGGGAGATCACGTCCGCCGGGGCCGGGGTCAACGTCCTGGCTGCCAGCAGCGGCGAAACGCTCCGGCGTCAGGTCGAGGACGACCTCGGGCAGCAGTCGGGTGAAGCGCGGCTCGAGTTCGACGTCGCGGACGAGACGCCGCTCCTGTTCGGCCAGAGTGCGCGCGAGAAAGTCCGCCACCTGCTTGTAGGCCCGGTACTGCAGCAGTCGGGCGAACAGCAGGTCGCGGGCCTCGAGCAGGGCCAGGTCCTCGGCGTCCTCGATCTCGCCGGTCGGCAGCAGGCGAGCGGCCTTGAGGTCGAGCAGCGTGGCGGCGACGACCAGGAACTGGCTGGTCTCGTCCAGGTCCCAGTCACGCCCACCGGCCTTGATGTAGGCGATGAACTCGTCGGTGACGCGGGACAACGCCACCTCGGTGACGTCCAGTTGGTGGCGGGCGATCAACTGCAGCAGCAGGTCGAAGGGTCCCGAGAAGTTGTGCAGATGGACCTCGAACGGGCTCTCGGAGGAGGAGTCGACGTCTGCGCTCACACTCACGGCCGGGTCAGTCGTCGCACCAGTTCGGACTGCGAGCCCCGGTCGGTCAGGTCGGCCAGGGTGGCCGCCAACGCCTCGCGGACGATCCGGCCACGGTCCACCGCCGTGCCGTGGTACGCGCGGAGGGTCAGTCGGGCCTGTTCCAGGGCCAACAGCTCGTCGCGACTGACGTAGACCGTGATCTTTTCCTCGTGCCTGACGCGGCCCGAACCCCGCGGACCTTCCTGACCCGGTGCCTGGTCCGGGGCTAGGTCGGAGGTGGCCTCGGTGGAACTCATCCCGTCTGACAACGCAGGAGCACCTCTTTGGCGAGTGTCCGGTACGAGGCAGCGCCCGCCGACGCGGACGCGTAGCTGGTGATCGGCTCCCCAGCCACCGTGGTCTCCGGAAACTTGACCGTCCGCCGGATCACGGAGTGGAAGACGGTGTCGCCGAAGGCATCCACCACCCGCTCCAGCACCTCCCGGGCGTGCAGCGTGCGCGGGTCGTACATGGTGCCGAGGATGCCGAGCACCTCCAGCCGGGGGTTGAGCCGGTCGTGGACCTTGGCGATCGTGTCGGTGAGCAGCGCGATGCCGCGCAGCGCGAAGAACTCGCACTCCAGCGGCATGATCACCTTGTCGGCGGCGGTCAGGGCGTTCACGGTCAACAGCCCGAGCGAGGGGGCGCAGTCGATCAGGATCAGGTCGTAGCGGTCCCGTAGCGGGTCGAGCACCCGCATCAGCGTCTGCTCGCGCGCCACCTCGGACACCAGCTGGATCTCCGCCGCCGACAGGTCGATGTTGCTCGGCAGGAGGTCGAGGCCGTCGACGCCGGTCGGCAAGATGACGTCGTCGACGTCGGCGTCGCGGGCCAGCAGCAGGTTGTAGATGCTCGTGTCCAGCGTGTGGGGGTTGACGCCGAGACCGACCGACAGCGAACCCTGCGGATCGAAGTCGACCAGCAGCACTTTGCGGCCGGTCTCGGCCAACGCGGCCCCGAGGTTGATGGCCGTGGTGGTCTTTCCCACCCCGCCCTTCTGGTTGCACATGGCGATGATCACCGCCGGACCGTGCTGGCTGACCGGCGACGGGTCGGGCAACATCGGCCAGGGACGCCCGGTGGGTCCCACCTCCACCGCGGGCTCGATCCCGAGTTCGGCCGGCTCGGCGGGCCCTGGACGGTCGAGATCGCGGTCCGGAGTCATGGTTGCCGCTGTCCCGTCGTGAGAATGCACCAACCTGGATTCCTCTCCGACCACCAGCCGACCACCACTACGCCTGCCCCGTATATTCGCCGAAGCCTAGTACGCGCGGGGGTGTGCGGTCAGGTAGACCTCGCGCAAATGGTCCACCGTGACGAGGGTGTAGATCTGTGTCGTGGTCACCGACGCGTGGCCCAGCAACTCCTGCACCACCCGGACGTCGGCGCCGCCGTCGAGCAGATGGGTCGCGTAGGAGTGCCGCAGCGTGTGGGGAGACACCCCAGCGGTGATGCCGGCGCGCTCCGCCGCCGTCCGGAGAATGGTCCAGGCGCTCTGCCGTGACAGCCGACCGCCTCGCGCGTTCAGGAAGAGCGCCGCGGTGCCCCGGCTACGAGCGGCCAGCTCGGGCCGGGCTCGCACGAGGTAGGCGTCCAGCGCCCGCCGGGCGTAGGTCCCGAGCGGCACCACTCGCTGCTTGCTGCCCTTGCCGAGCAGCCGAAGTCCCGGGGTGGTCTCGGCCGGCGCGGCGACTGCCCGGGCCACGTCGTCGACGTCGAGCCCGACCGCCTCGGAGATCCGCGCCCCGGTGCCGTACAGCAGCTCCAGCAGCGCGGCGTCCCGCAGTCCGAGGGCGGTGTCCGTCGGCGGGGTGTCCAGCATGGCCTGGACCTCGGACTGGCTGAGCGCCTTCGGCAGCCGCCGCGGCGGTCGGGGCGGAGCGACCGCGTGCGCCGGGTCCTGAGCGGTCACACCCTCCTCGACCGCGAACCGATGCAGACTGCGCACCGCGACGACGGTGCGGGCCACGCTCGCCGGGGCCAGCGGCGGCCTGGACCACCCGTCAGCGTCTTCGGTGCGCTCCCCCTCGCGAAGGCTCATCGCGAACTCGTTGACCAGCGCCGAGGTCACCGCGCCGGGATCCTCGATGCCGCGGCCGGCCAGAAAGTCGGCGTAGCGCTCCAGGTCCCGGCGATAGGCCGATGCGGTGTGCGGCGAGACGCCCCGCTCGACCCGGAGATGGTCGAGATAGGAGCCGATCAGATCCCGCATCGCGGTCACGACTGCCAGCCAACCCGGAAATCCAACACTCGATTCGCCATCACGCGCGACACGCCGCGAAATCGGCCGATCTCACGTATCGAGAGTTGGATTTCCGGGTTACCGACCTAGGCCAGGACCTCGTCGAGCTCCCGGTGCGGCATTCCGTGCGCCTGGGCGACCGGCGCGGAGACCAGTTCGCCCTCGTAGGTGTTGAGGCCCAGCGCCAGCGCCGGATCGGCCCGCAGCGCGTCCTGCCAGCCCTTGTTGGCCAGACTCACCGCGTACGGCAGGGTCACGTTGGTCAGCGCGTACGTCGAGGTGTGCGGCACCGCGCCGGGCATGTTGGCCACGCAGTAGAACACCGAGTTGTGCACCGGGTAGGTCGGCCGGTCGTGGGTGGTCGGTCGCGAGTCCTCGAAGCAACCGCCCTGGTCGATGGCGATGTCGACCAGGACGCTGCCCGGTCGCATCCGCGAGACCAACTCGTTGCTGATCAGCATCGGCGCCTTCGCCCCGGGCACCAGCACGGCCCCGATGACGAGGTCGGCGTCGAGCACGGCCCGTTCCACCTCGAACGCGTTGGAGGCGACGGTCTGCAGGTGACCCTGGTAGATCCGGTCGACCTCACGGAGCTTGTCGATGTTCTTGTCCAGCAGCAGCACCTCGGCCTGCATGCCGAGCGCGATCGCTGCGGCATTCATCCCCGAAACGCCGGCGCCGATGACCACGACCTTCGCCGCGTAGACGCCGGAAACACCGCCCATCAGGGTGCCTCGACCGCCACCTTGGCGCATCAGGTGGTACGCGCCGACCTGCGGTGCGAGCCGACCGGCCACCTCGCTCATCGGCGCCAGCAAGGGCAGGGCACCGTTGGGCAGCTGCACGGTCTCGTACGCGATCCCGATGACCTTCTGGTCCAGCAGCGCGTGCGTGCAGTCCCGGCCGGCCGCCAGATGCAGGTAGGTGAAGAGCACCTGGCCAGGGCGCATCCGGTCGTACTCGATGGCGATCGGCTCCTTGACCTTCAAGATCATGTCCGCCTCCGACCAGACCTGGTCGTAGCCGGCGGCGATCGTCGCCCCGGCGGCCGCAAACTCGGCGTCGGTGATCGATGAGCCGATCCCGGCCCCGGCCTCGACGACCACCGCGTGGCCGTTCCGAACGAATTCGTTGACCCCCGCCGGGGTGATGGCGACCCGGTACTCGTGGTTCTTGACCTCGGTCGGCACGCCGATCTGCATCTGGCCCTCCTCCAGTTGTGCCTGCTGAGAACCCGCGGCACCAAGATGGCACCTCCGCTCGATCATCCCACCTCAGGGGCCACGGCGGGTCGGAGCCCGCTGAAGTCACGCTGCTGGGCTGCCCAGGTCGCCAGCACGCCGCTGACCATGGTCGGATTGTGCAGGTCGCCGGCCAGGACGGCGTCGACCAGGTCGGGCAGCGGCGCCCAGACGGCGTCCATGTGGGCCTCCTCGCCGCTCCGCACGAAACCCTCCGGAGCGTCGACCTCGCTCAGGTCCCGGGCCAGGTAGATCCGCAGGCGCTCCGAGAGCAGGCCCGGCGTGGTGAACAGGTCCACCAGGACGTGCCAGCGGCCGGCGGCCAGTCCGACCTCCTCGACCAGCTCTCGCTGCGCGGCCAGCAGCGGGTCCTCGCCGGCCACGTCGAGCAGGCCCGCCGGTGGCTCGATCAGCCGGTGCCGTACGGCATGCCGGTACTGCCGGACGAGGGCCACCCGGTCGGAGTCGTCGAGCGCGATGATGCCCACCGCCCCCGGATGGTGCAGGTACTCCCGCGCCATGGTCTGCCCGTCCGGGGTCGAGACCTGGTCCTCGACGAAGGTGCCGATCTTTCCCTCGGCCAGCACCCGCGTCGCCGGTCACCGGCCAGGCGAGCGGCTCGTCGACGAGCTGGTCTCGGGAGAGCAGGATCACCGCTCGAAACTACTGGTTGCCGTCTCACTGGTCGGCGTCGACCGGCAGCCGGGTGGCCAGCCGGCGGTCGAGCGCGGCCTCGACGAGACCGACGAAGAGGGGGTGTGGGGCGGTGGGCCGCGACTTCAGTTCCGGGTGGGCCTGGGTGGCGACGAAGTAGGGATGCACCTCGGTCGGCAGCTCGACGAACTCGACCAGCTGGGAGTCCGGCGACATGCCGCTGATCACCAGTCCAGCCCCCTCGAGACGCGGCCCGGTAGGCGTTGTTGACCTCGTAGCGGTGCCGGTGACGTTCGCTGACCTCGGTCTGACCGTAGAGTTTCGCGACCAGCGATCCCGGCTGCAGTTCGGCCGGGTAGGAACCCAGCCGCATCGAGCCGCCGAGGTCACCGCCGCCCGAGACGATGTGCAGCTGCTCGGCCATGGTGGCGATGACGTGGTGGGGAGCCTCGGGATTGAACTCGCTGGAGTCAGCACCCTCCAGCC
Source organism: uncultured Actinomycetota bacterium (assembly GCA_963789345.1). Lineage (GTDB taxonomy): Bacteria > Actinomycetota > Actinomycetes > Propionibacteriales > Propionibacteriaceae > Microlunatus. The sequence continues at coordinate 79,877 of CAWBKR010000021.1, forward strand.
CGGCCAGGTGCCGCGCCACCTCGATGGTCATGCACTGCAGCCCCAGGCAGAGCCCGAGGATCGGGATCTGAGTTCTCCCGGGCGTACCGGACGGCGCCGACCTTGCCCTCCACCCCGCGGATGCCGAAGCCGCCCGGGATACAGACCCCGTCGACGTCGGCCAGCGCGCGGGCAGCACCCTCGGGCGTCTGGCAGGTGTCGGAGGCGACCCAGCGGACCACCACCTTGGCCCGGTTGGCGAAACCTCCGGCCCGGAGCGCCTCACACACCGACAAGTAGGCGTCCGGCAGGTCGACGTACTTGCCGACCAGCGCGATGACCACCTCCTCCTTCGGCTTGTGCACCCGGTCGAGCAGGTCGTTCCAGGCGGTCCAGTCGACGTCGCGGAAGCGCAGGTCGAGCCGGCGCACCACGTACGCGTCGAGCCCTTCGGAGTGCAGCACCTTCGGGATGTCGTAGATGCTCGGTGCGTCGAGGTTGGCGACCACGGCGGACTCGTCGACGTCGCACATCAGGGAGATCTTGCGCTTCACCGACTCCGGGATCTCCCGGTCGGCTCGGCAGACCAGCGGCGTCGGGCTGGATGCCGACCTGCCGGAGGGCGGCGACCGAGTGCTGGGTCGGCTTGGTCTTCAGCTCCCCGCTGGGACCGATGTAGGGCAGCAGCGAAACGTGCAGGAAGAAGACGTTCTCCCGGCCGACGTCGTGGCGCACCTGCCGGGCGGCCTCCAGGAACGGCAGCGACTCGATGTCGCCGACCGTGCCGCCGATCTCGTGGATGACGACGTCGACGTCGGGCCCGCCCATCCCGATCATGAGGTCCTTGATCTCGTTGGTGATGTGCGGGATGACCTGCACCGTGTCGCCCAGGTAGTCGCCGCGCCGCTCCTTGGCGATCACCGAGGAGTACACCTTGCCGGTGGTGACGTTGGCGTGCGCGGCCAGGTTCACGTTGAGGAAGCGCTCGTAGTGCCCGATGTCCAGGTCGGTCTCCGCGCCGTCCTCGGTGACGAAGACCTCGCCGTGCTGGAACGGGTTCATGGTGCCGGGATCAACGTTCAGGTACGGATCCAGCTTCTGCATGGTGACCTTCAGGCCACGGGCGATCAGCAGGTTGCCGAGACTCGAGGCGGTGAGGCCTTTTCCGAGCGAGGAGGCGACTCCGCCGGTGACGAACAGATGCTTGGTGATTCGCGCGCGGGCTCCCACGGGCCTCCAGCCTAGCAAGGGCCTCGCTACGCGCCGGTTACAGACGCGCCGGGCCGACCCTCCAGTCACAGGTTTCCCAGGTTTACCTGGTATTCCGCTGCTTCACGTGGCATGCATGCCGAGTGAAGTAGAGGTTTGCCGCGTGAGGTGAGGATGGGGGCGTGCACGATCCGAGCCGTCGGCTCCTCGCCCATCTATTCGACCTGTACGGGCTCGCGTCGGCCCGGCTCGAGCGGACGGCTCCGGGTGCCGACTCGGCGGCGGCGACGTTCCGCGCGGTCGGCGACCAGGCGGACTGGTTCGTCAAGGTACGCCGGGGCGGTACGCCCGAGACCGGTGCCGCGGTTTGCGCCGGACTCGCTCAACTTGGACGCAGCGAGATCTTGTCACCGGTGCTTTCACGCGACCACGACGCGGTCACCCACCTGGACGGCTCCTCGGTGGTCGTGTGGCCCAACCGGTCGGGCCGCAACGGGTTCGAGGCGCCGCAGTCGCCGAGCGTGCTCGATACCGTCGGACAGGTCGTCCGGGCCGTCCACGACGCACCGATCCCCCCGGACCTGGCGGCCGTCCTGCCGCACGAGCCCCTCGACGACCGCTGGCGGCGCGGCGCTCGGCAGGCGATCTGTGAGGTGCTCCCCCAGCACCGGGCACGCGTTGAGCGTCTGGCGAGGGCAGCCGACCGGCTCGCTCGGCCGGTCGATCGCCGCCCCCGTCGGTGGGTCCTCTGCCACGCCGACCTGCACGCGGGGAACGTCCTGGTCGGTCCGGACGGGCCGGTGACGATCCTCGACTGGGACAGCGCGATGTTCGCACCACGGGAACGGGACCTGATGTTCCCGGGCGCCGCCGTCGCGGGGACGTGGACCGGCGACGAGCACGTGACGTCGTTCCTGCGCGGCTACAACGCCGGGCGCTCGGTGTACCGTCCCGACCCCGCGGCCGTGGCGTACTTCCGCTGCGACCGGATCTGCGAGGACATCGTCATCACGACGAGGGACATCTTCGACCCAACCAACCCGAACCGAGCAGATTCCGTACGGAACCTCACGACGCAGTTCGAGCCCGGCGACGCGGTGGAGGCCGCCGAGCACAGCCTGCGCCAACTCGCACCGCAGTTCACGTTTCCCGCCGTATGAAGCCGCCGCGAGAAACGCGATGGGCCCTTTGGCCCGGAGTCCGCTCCGAGCGGAGGGTCATCCCCGCCTTCCCCACCGCCGTCCGACCCGCCGTCCGCGGCCATGTCTGTCTTGCCGTCTATCTTGCCGCCCGCCCCGCCGTCCGCGCGCCCCCAGCGTCGTCAGGATCTCGGTCACCTCACCGATCCCGAGCGCTCGCGCCAGCACGAGGAAGGCGCCGATCGCCGCCACCGCGGCGACCAGGAGCGTGGCGGCCCGGACCAGTTGGCCCGGTTGCCACGACTCGACCCACCAGACCGCCCCTCCGACGACCAGCGCCGCCGGCCCTACGGCGAGGGCCAATCGCACCGAGAGCCGCGCCAACGGTCGCAGGGCCAGGTCTCGAAGGTCGCGCTGCAGCCGACGCAGCGAGACGACGACCCCGACCGCATAGGCGAGGGTGTAGCCCGCAGCCAGGCAAGCCGCGACGAGGGCGTCGACGCCGACGACGGCGGCCAGGCTGACGCCCAACGCGACGTTGAGTACGGTGATCAGCACTTGGAGGAAGAACGGCGTCCTCGTGTTCTCCATGGCGTAGAAGGCGCTCTGGCAGACGTACTGACACGTGAACGGGACCAGTCCGACGGCCAGCACCATCAGCGTCCAGCCGGCGAAGTCGGCGTCGCGCTGACCCGCACCGAATCCGAACACGAGGCGGGCGATCGGGAGACCGAAGATCACCAGGCCGACCGACGCCGGCAGCAGTGCGGTCAGCGCAAGCCGCAGCGTCCGGGTCACCTCGGCCGCAGTGCCGGCCCGGTCGCCGGCGAGCGACAGGCGGGAAGCGCTGGTCAGCATGGCGGTGGCTAGCGACACGGTGATCAGCGAGTGGGGGACGATCCACAGCGCGTACGCATACGTGTAGGCCGCAACACCGCCGCCCGAGCCCTGCACGGTGGCCGCTGAGGCGACCTTGTTGATGATCACGAGCCCGGCCTGATTGACGAGCACGAAGCCGAGAGCCCACTTCGCGAGCCGGACGGTCTGGCCCAAACCGGTGTGTCGGAAGTCGAGGCGCGGCCGGAAGCGGAATCCGACAGCGCGGAGGTATGGGACGAGCACGGCGGCCTGGACCGCGATGCCGAGGGTGGACCCGATGCCGAGCAGCAGCTCCTGGTTGACCGTGAACGGTGCGCCCGCGTCCGTTTGGCCGAACACCGCCCAGAACAGCAGCAGCACCCCGATCGATACGAGGTTGTTGGCGATCGGGGCCCACATCATCGGTCCGAACCGGTCGTGGGCGTTCAGCACCTGACCGCACAGCACGAACACCCCGTAGAAGAACACCTGCGGCATGCAGTAGTAGGCCAGCGCGGTCATCGACGCGTACTGTGCCGCGAGCTGCGGTTCGCGCCACCCGCCGGCGGTGAAGAGGTCGATGATCAGCGGAACGGACAGCGTCAGCGCAAGAGTGATTGCGAAGAGGACGATCACCCCGCCGGTGAGGATCCGGTTGGTGTACGCCGCGCCGCCGTCGCGGTCGTTGCGTACGGCTCGCACGATCTGCGGGACGAGGACGGTGATCAGCACACCTCCGGCCAGCAGGATGTACATACTGTTGGGGACCGTGTTCGCCACCGCAAACATGTCGGCCTGTCGGGTGCCGATACCGAAGAGGTACGCAAGCAGCACGAACCGCCCGAAGCCCAGCACCCGCGAGATGAGCGTGCCGGCGACCATGATCGCGCTCGCCGAGATCAGCCGGTGGGACGCCCGTTCGTCGCTCGCTGAGTCAGCCGCCGATCCACGTGCCGAATCGGCTGCCGAATCGGCGGCCACGTCAGACACGCTGTGTCAGGCGTCGTCGGGCGGCACGAAGGCCGCCGAGTGCGTTCCACTTCAGCGCACCGGCGAAGTCTCGGGCGTGCTCGACGGCGGTGTAGTCGCGCGGGGACTCGGCGGCGTCGACGGCGCGCTGCAGGTCGTGGCCGCTGTCGGCCAGGACGTCGGAGAAGTTACGTCGAATCGGTCCGGCCGCGTCGTACCCGAACGAGCGGTACATGCCTGCGAACAGCGGCCGGTAGAGCCGGATCCTTTCGTGAAGTCCGCTGGAGTGCGACATGGGATTCTTGTGGCGTCGGGCGATGTAGTCGGGGAGAACGTCGGCGAACGCATCGCGCAGAATCGCCTTCTCGTAGCCGTCGCGAACCTTCATCGACAACGGGATGCGCATCGCCAGGGTGAGCATGTCGAGGTCGAGGTAGGGCACCCGGGCCTCGACCCCGTTGCCCATGCTGGTGCGATCGACTCGTTGCAGCTCGGTTCGACTCAAGTGCCTGATCTTGTGCAGGAACAGCGCCCGGGCCTGCTCAGGGTCGATCGCGCTGTACATGTTGTACCCGCCGAAGAGCTCGTCGGAGCCGTCGCCGGTCAACACGATCTTGATGCCGCTGCGATGAACCCGTCGGAAGAGCCGCAGCGACACGACCGCGTTGATGATGTCGCCGTACTCGGTCGCCTCGCTGACGCGAATCGCCTCGCGGACGTCTGCCTTGCCGATGTCGGCGGGACGCAGCGTCACGATTTCGTGCCGTACGCCGAGATCGGCGGTCAGCCGCCGCGCAAAGGCGAGGTCCTCGCTGTCCTCGGTGCCGATCGTGAACGCGACACAGTCGGGATGCATCTCGGCTACGTGCAGCAGCGTCAATGAGCTGTCCAGACCACCGGAGAGCACGACGCCAACGGGCAGGTCGGTGTCGACGCGCATCCGAATCGCCTCACGGTAGGTGCTCCGAACGAGCCGGCGGGCCTCCTCGGGGTCGTCGATCATCGGTTGATCTTCACCCAGCCGCAGCAGGTCCACGTAGGGATGCACCTGCGGTGCCGACCCCGGCTCCGCCCAGCCGCAGTGCCCCGGAGGAAGCTCGTGGACGGCCTCGCCGGGTGGCACACCCGGCTGAATGACGGACCCGACCAGACCCTTGATCTCCGACGTGACGGCCAACCGGCCGTCTGACAGCGCCCAGTACAGCGGCTTGACCCCGGCTGGGTCCCGGGCCAAGAACACGCGGCCGACCTGCCGGTCGATCAGCGCGAAGGCGAACTCGCCCCGGAATCGCAGCAGCGCATCCTCGCCCCAGGCCAGAATTCCTTCCAGGACTACCTCGGTGTCGCTCGAGGAGCGCAGCTGCCGGCCCTCGGCGAGCAACTGTGATCGCAACTCGGCGAAGTTGAAGACCTCACCGTTGTAGGTGAGCGCCCAGCGGCCATCCGCCGACAGCCACGGTTGCACAGCCCGGTCACGATCGACGATGCGGAGGCGATGGGTGCCGATGAGCAGGTCATCGTCAACAAGGGTCTCCTCGACCTCACCCCGCGGGGCCGCAGCCGCCATCATGGCGGCAAAGCTCGCGTAGTGGGCTCCGACGTCGGCGCCCGTGAGGAGCGCTATGCCACACACCGTCTCTCGTCAGCCCCTCAGGTCGTTCGCCGACGCGGCGTAGGTGGACACATGATCAGGGTTCAGGCACAGGTGCCACGCCTGACCCTCGTCGATGACGTTCAGAACGCCGCGGTCGCGATACTCCAACAGAACCGCGTGCAACGCGTCGGCGGCGCCGAAGGACTCGTACCACGCCGACTCGACGTCGGCCGCATAGCCGGAACAATGCGAACTGGGCAGCAGGGCGAAATAGCCGAGGTCACCGAGATGGCGTTGATGCTCGACGCTACGCACGATGCTGGTGACCCACAGCGGAGGGGTGTCGGTCGGCGCACGTTCGGCCAGCGCGTCCGCGATCTCGTTGAGCACAGCCACGATCTCGGGACGGGCCACGAGGAACTTCATTCCGGCGACGCGCGGTCGCCTTCGAGGCATCAATCGCTTCAGGCCGTAGTCGCGGCCTCTGCCCCACCAGCCGACGGGCTGCACGGTGTATCTGAAGCGCAGAGCCTCGGCCTTCTGCAGGTCCGGCAGTCTCAGGAGTTCTGGTGCGCTGTCCACGGCGTCCGAGTTCGCGTAGGGGACGACGTGCTCCCACCAGGCGACGTCGATTTGCTGCAGCAGCAGGATGGCGACGCGGCCGGCGTTGCTCAGGGGGTTCGACGCCAGCCCGGCGTCTTGTTCGGTGAGTTGTTCTCGTACCGAATCCAGAAGCTCTGAGCGAGTACGAGATGACCGGTCGATGATGGGCTGAGCGGCTTCCCCGCTGAGCTCTGCGTCGAGAGCGGACACGGCCCGCCCGACGTCGCTGTCCGCCGCCAGCGAGGCGCTCATGGCGGAAACAGCCCGATGGACCACGAGGTGAAAAGGGGCCAATGGCCCGAGACTTCCCCGCTCGTCGACCATGGTGATCAACCTATCCAAGGACACACCGCCGAGCAGGAAGGCGCGATCGCGTCGCGTCGCGCCCGCTCAGCTGGATGCCCGATCCGCCAGCTCCAGCAACTCTCCGGCGTGGGCCAGAGCGGACTGGGTCGTCTCCAGTCCCGCCATCATCTGGGCGAGCTCGGCGGCCCGTTCACGGTCGGCGACGAGACGCACCCCGCTGGTTGTCACCTGGCCGTCGTCGGATTTCACCACTACGTAGTGTCGGTCGGCGAACGCTGCCACCTGGGCGAGGTGGGTGACGACGACGACCTGGTTGTGCTGAGCCAGGGCGGCCAGCCGTCGTCCGACCTCTACGGCGACCTTGCCGCCGACGCCCGCGTCCACCTCGTCGAAGACCAGCGCGCCGTCCTCACGGCTGTTGGCCAGCACCACCTCCAGGGCCAGCCGGACCCGGGACAGCTCGCCGCCGGAGGCGGACCGGCCCAGACCGCGTAGTTCCGAGCCGGGATTGGCGCTGAAGAGCAACTCGACCTGGTCGGCCCCGTCCGGGCCCAGCTCCGACTCGGTTACGGCGAAGCGCAACTGGGCCTGCGGCAGTGCCAACGCGGCAAGCTCGTCGCCGATCCGATCCTCGATCCGGGCGGCCGCCTCCCGGCGAGCCGCGCGCAGCTGCTCAGCTCCGGACCCCAGGTCGCCGTCGAGCTCCGCAATCCGTGCCGACAGGGCGGCGATCCGCCCGTCGGCGGACTCCAGACTCATCAGCCGCTCGGCCGACGCCTCAGCCCACGCGAGGATGTCGTCGCACGTCGCGCCGTACTTGCGTATCAGGCCGCTCAGGCGATAGCGACGCTCGGCGATCTGCTCGAGCCGGCCGGGCTCAACCTGCAGGTCGTCGAGGTACCGGGCGACCTCCCCGGTGACCTCGGTCAGCAGGTAGCCGGCCTCGGCAATCCGGTTCGCCAGCGGCTTCGTGTTCGGATCGACGGCGGCAAGGCGCTCCGCCGAGGCCCGGGCGGCGGCAATCGCGGCCAGCGCGCCGCCCGCCTCGTCGTCGTTGCCCGCCAGCGCCGCCGTGGTGTCCCGCGCGGCCGCCGCCAGATCGTCGGCCGACTGGAGTCGCGCGGCCTCGGCGGCCAGCGCGATGTCCTCTCCGGGCCCGGGAGCGACCCGCGCGATCTCGTCCAGCCCGAACGTGAGCAGGTCGATCTCCCGCATCCGTTCCCGCTCGTCGGTCTGGAGCTGCGCCCGCTCCGCGACGGCGGTGCGGCGTTCGGCGTAGGCCTGGCGGTAGGCCGCCAACCGCTGGGTCTGGTCGATGCCGGCGTACCGATCGAGCATCTCCCGTTGCCGATCGGAATCGGCCAGCCGGAGCTGCTCGGACTGTCCGTGAATGGTCACGAGCCGGCTGACGATCTCGGCACAGATCCCGGCCGGCACCTGGGCTCCCCCGACGTACGCTCGGGAGCGCCCGGCCGTCGTGACCTGACGGGCGACCAGGAGCTCGTCGTCCTCCAGCACTCCGCCAAGCTCGACGACCCGCCCGCCGATGGCCGCATCACCGGCGACCCGAAAACGACCCTCGACCCGCGCTCGCTCGGCGCCGACCCGGACGGTCTTGGGGTCCGACCGACCACCGAGCAGCAGCTCCAGGCCGCTGACGATCATGGTCTTCCCCGCGCCGGTCTCTCCGGTGACCACGGTCAGTCCGGGATCGAGCGCCAGCGCGGCGTCCGCGATCACGCCCAGATCGGCGATCCGTAGCTCGACGATCCCGCCGTGCGGCTCGGTCACGCAGTCGAACCGCTGGGAGAGTCCAGCCGTTCCCGTTCGGCGTGGCCGCGCCAGCCATCGACGGGGAGCCGGAACTTGTTCACCAGGCGGTTGGTGAACGGCGACTCCGACAGCCGGGCGAGCCGCAGCCGGTGTCGCCCCTGCACCACCTCGATCTCCATCCCGCTCTGGAACTCGGTGGAGCGATGCCCGTCACACCAGACCACGCCGTACGTTGGCGAGCCGTCGACGAGTCGCACGGTCACCGTCGACGTCGGACCCACCACGAGCGGCCGGGCGAACAGAGCATGAGCGCTGAGCGGCATGATCAACAACGCGTCGACCTCCGGCCAGATGACCGGACCCCCGGCGGAGAACGCGTACGCCGTCGACCCGGTCGGGGTGGAGAGCAGCAGGCCATCGCACGCCCAGCGGGACAGCGGGCGCCGATCGACCTCCACCAGCAGCTCCAGCATCCGTTCCCGCGCCGCCTTGTCGATGGACACCTCATTGATCGCAAACGAGGACCACAAGTCCACGCCGTCTTCCCGTACGGTCACGTCAACGGTGAACCGCTCCTCGACCGTGTAGCTGCAATCGACGACGTGGCGCACGATGTTGTCGATCTCCGACGACTCGGCCTCGGCGAGGAATCCGACGTGACCCAGGTTCACGCCCAGCAACGGGGTGTCGGAGGCGAGCACCCACTCGGCTCCGCGCAGGATCGTGCCGTCGCCGCCCAGGACGATCATGAGCTCGAAATCGTCGGTTTCGGCCACGTCACTCGGCTGCATGAGCTGGATGTGGGCCGCCGATACGCGCGAACTCAGCACATCGAGACCATCGGCCGGCACGGCGCACCGGATGCCTGAGGCTGCCAACCCCTCGATGAGCCGGACGGCCGTGTCAATCGCCTCCGGCCGTCCGAGGTGGGTGAGCACTGCCACCCGGCGCAGGGCGGAGCCGGCGGCTTCGGCGGGCGTCACCTGCCCCAGCATAAGGGCGCTCGCCGCCGGGCCCGAGTGCCCTTCCTTCGACACTCGCTCAGCCGGGGACGGCAGCGCGGAGATCCAGCGGGGACGTGGGCTGCGTCGACTGCAGCAGCACGAAGAACTCCCGGTTGCCCGCCGAGCCCAGCAGCCGGCTGGGCACGAGCCGGGTTGCGAACCAGCCGTACTCCTGTGCCGCGTCCAGCACGTCTCGGATCGCGTCGCGCTGCAGTGCGGGCTCACGGACGACACCGCTGCGACCGAGCCGGTCGCGACCCACCTCGAACTGCGGCTTGATCATCAAAAGCATGATCCCGTCGCTGCGCAACACCGAGCTGAACGGACCGACCAGCATGCTCAAGGAGATGAACGACACGTCGGCAACGACGAGGTCGACCGGTCGTTCCCCGACTTCGCGCAGACTCAGCTCCCGAAGGTTGAACCGCTCGTGGACGACGACCCGCGGGTCGTCGCGCAAGCGGTCGTCCAGTTGATTCGTGCCCACATCCACCGCGAAGACCTGGGTGCAGCCATGCTCTAGCAACACCTGGGTGAACCCGCCGGCGGCTGCCCCCGCGTCCAAGGCGCGTCCCGAAACCGTCAACTCGAGCTCCGACAGCGCCCCGAGCAGCTTGTAGGCGGCCCGTGACGCGTACGGCTGAGGTTCCGCGGCCAGCAGGTCGCCGTCGTGCACCCGTTCGGCTGGGCGCCGCACGACGGTTCCGTTGAGCGACACGGCCCCGGACGCGATCAACGCCTGCGCCTGCGTGCGGGACCGGGCCAGTCCCCGTTCCACCAAGGTGACATCCAGCCGAGCCACGGCGCTCGACAGACTCAGCCGGATGCGGGCGTTCCGGATTCCGGCGTGTGGTCTTGGTGCAGGGCCTGCTGCAGTTCGTCGTGCGCGCCGGACAAGACGTCGTGATGATCACTCAGCGGCAACTCTTCGAGCTGGCGAACCTGGTCCAGCGCCGCGTCAATCTGCTCGTCGCCGGTTTCCGGCGGCTCGTGCGCGGACGGCTCCCTCATCCTCCCGTGACCTTCTTTGCCGGCGAAATCTTTCTCGCGGCTGCCTTCGTGGCGGGCGCCGTGACCGCAACCTTCGCCGATGGCGCCTTCGCAGTCTTCGCGGTTCTAGCGGTCTTCTTCGCGGTCCTCCCCGGAACCGCCGCGGTGGCCGGTGACTGGGCCGAAGCTGCCTTGGCTGGAGCCTTCTTCGCCGCTGCCTTCTTGGTGGGAGCTCTCCTCGCAGCCTTCAAGGCGGTCGTACTGACGACCGGTTCGTCGATCGGTTCGGCGATCGGTTCGATGGGCGGCGCATCCACCGGTTCACTCAGGGGTGCGGTGCCGGGCAGCAGCGGGTCGTCCACCACGGAACCATCAAATACTGGGTCACCGCGGAACGGGTCGGCCTGCAGCGGATCGGAGACGACAGTCTCCGGCATCGGCGGGGATGGCTCGTCGGTGTGGGCCGCCGCGTGGGCCATGCTCATGCGCAGTTCGGACAGTTCGCGACGCAGGTCGTCCAGTTCCTCGGCACGAACGAAGCCGAGCTTGGCGGCCGCCTTGTCCACCTCCGCCGCGATCAGCTTGCCCATCAGGTCACGATTCGCGCGGCTGGCCGCCATGATCTCCTCGGTCAGCTTGCCGACCCGGTCGGTCGCGTCGGTGGCGACGTCCTCCAGGCCGGCAGTCGCCAGCAGGTTCTTCGCCGCGGCGGTGGCCTTCTCCCGGGTGGCCTTGGTCAACCCGGCCGCCATGTCGACGTAGTTTTGGATGCCCTCACCCACCATGTCTGCTGCCTCCCGTACGCCTCGCGGTCACCTCCCACGCTAGCCGACGGGCTCCTGGTGTTGAACAGCATGCAAAACGGGCACGACGACGTCGAGGACTGGTCCGGGGTCGACTCGCCGACCGCTGTCCATGGCTCGCCACCCGAGGTGCGCCGCCGCCCACACGGCGTCGAGCGCGTCGCCGCGAGCTGCCACGTCTGTCGTGATCACGATCCGGTCCGACACCACCTGGGCGGTCTGGTGTCCGCAGGACGCCTCGTCGTCGGTTGCCCGCCCGAGTGTGCGAGCCGGGTCCAGGAGCGCCCGGAGGTCGTAACCCAGGTGGGTCGGACGGCTGATTCGATCCGCCGCGAAGAGATCGACGGCGGAATGCGCGCCCGTCAACACCAGCATGCTGTCCAAGCCGGCGGCGTGGGCGCCCGCAATGTCGGTGTCCAGCCGGTCGCCGACGAAAATCGGGTGCGCGGCGCCGAGCCGCTGCACCGTCTCGTCCAACAGCGGTCGGTACGGCTTGCCCGCGACCTCCGGCTCGGAGTTCACCGCCATCCGAACGGCGGCCACGGCAGCACCGTTGCCGGGCACGATGCCCCGGTCGGTCGGCCGCGTCGGATCGGTGTTGGTCGCCACCCAGTGTGCGCCGCGATGGATGGCGATAGCCGCCTCGTTGAGGTGTTCCCAGGTGAGGTCGGCCCCCCAGCCCTGCATGACCGCGACCGGCTGGTCCTCCGCCGTGCGGACTCCGACCATCCCCAGCTCCTCGAGCGCGTCCCAGACACCCGCCCCGCCGACGGCCAGCACCCTGGCGCCCGGGCCGAAACGGGTCCCGAGCAGGTGGGCGGCGGCCTGCGCCGAGGTCACCACGTCGGATCGAGAAGCTTCGATCCCGAGTTCGACGAGGTGCTCGGCGACCACCTGAGGAGGCCGGTTGGCGTTGTTGGTGACGAACCCCACCCGGACGCGGCGGCGATGCAGTTCCGCAATGCCCTCCGCTGCTCCGGGCACCGCCACCGGCCCGAGGTAGACCACGCCGTCGAGGTCGAACAGCGCGGCGTCGTAGGCCTCGATCAACGCCGTCGGGCTCACCGACCGGAGTCCCCAGAACCGGAATCCCCAGCACCCGCATCGACATCCGGCTCCGCGTCGTCGAAGGCGGATTCGTCGAGATCGATGATCATGCCGTCCATCTCGTCGCGCCGGATCAGCGCGTCGGTTTCACCGTCGGTGTCCAGCTCGGCGGCCGAGGCGAACCAATGCCGCGCCGCGGCCTCGTTTCCGTTTCGGAGCAGCGCGTCGGCGTACGCGTACTCCAGCCGCGCCACCGCGCTCGGATAGCGAAGCCGGCGCGGACCGGCCGCGTCCACCGCCTGTGCCAAGATCCGCGTGGCTTCGGCCGTTTGGCCCAGGTCGGCCCGGGCCCCAGCCTCGACGATGATCATCTCGACCTGCAGCGCAGGGTCCAGGTTCGCGTGCCGCGCCTCCTTGGCCAGTTTGACCGCCGCCTGAGGTCGGCCCAGTGCGCGTTCGCAGTCGGCCATCACCGGCAGGTAGTCCGGCACTCCCGTCATCCGGCGTAGGGCACGGAACTCGCTGAGCGCCACGTCGAAGCGCTCCGCGGCATACGCAGTCTCGGCGGCTGCCTCGCGCACGATGGGCAGCCGCGCCGCCCGCCGCCGGGCCGCCTCGGCGTGCCGATACGCCATGTCGGGATCGCTGTCGATCAGCTCGCCGGCCAGGACGAGATGACCGGCCACGACCTCGGCGAGGTCCTTCGGCAGCCCGCGCAACTCCGCCCGGACCGAGCGGTGCAAGCGCGTCAGATCCACCCCGGGAGGGAGTCGAGGCTCCCCCTCCTTGCGTTCGAGTCCTGGTGGCGCCGGCGGCCGCTCCGTACGGGGGGCCGCCCGTTCCGACCGGCGATCTTGATCGCGACGCTCTTGATCACGAGGGCCGGCGCGCACGGGCCGGCGCTGATCATGACCGCTCGGCGGCCGCCGCTCCCGATCCCGTTTGCCGCCTCCGCGATCGACTGGCCGCCCGGTCCGCCGTGGTGGCCGTCCGCCGCCTCGATCCTCTGACACCGCCCCATCCTGTCAGGCGTGTTGTCCGCCTCGCGCACGCTCCGCACCTCAAGACTCGGTCGTCCAGACCGAGCCGGCGGTGCCGCCGGCGGCATCGGTGCGGATCAGAATCCTCCGACCCGGCGTTCCCAGGCCGCAGCATGCCGCAGCATCATCACCACACGCTAATTTGGGGGGACCCCAAAGCAGAGGAGAGCCCCGTGGGCAAGGTCGTCATGTACAGCTCGGTGTCGGTGGACGGCTTCATCGCGGACGAGCATGACCAACCCGGACCGCTGTTCGACTGGTTGTCCAGCGGTGACGTCCCGTTGGACGAGAGCGGCGGGCTGTTGGTGTCGCAGACGTCCTACGACTACACCCGGCCTTACTGGGACCAGATCGGAGTCACGATCGCCGGCCGCCGCGTCTTCGACATGACGGACGGCTGGGACGGGAAGCCTCCGAGCGGGATCGACCACGTGGTCGTCGTGACGCACCGGCCGATGCCCGAGGGCTGGGACCCCGAGGCGCCGTTTCACTTCGTCGACGGCGTCGAGGCAGCCGTGGCCAAGGCGCAGGAGCTTGCGGGTGACCGCATCGTCGAGGTCGCCGCTGGCGACGTCGGTGGCCAGGTGCTTGCCGCAGGCCTGATCGACGAGGTGCGCATGGACGTCGTACCCGTCGTGTTCGGGTCCGGCAAGCGCTACTTCGGGTCGGTCCACGCGCAGCACCTGTTGGAGGATCCCGACGTAGTGATTCAGGGCAACCGGGTGCTCCACCTGCGCTATCGGGTGCGCCGTTGACCGATGCCGAACATTCCGACGAGCTACGGGGATAGGCCGGCCCGTAGGAGATCATTGATGGTCGGTTCCCGCCGACGAGAGCGCACCGGATCCGGTTCTGGACGCCTCAGTCGATCAACAGCACCGCAGAGGTTTATCGCCATGAAGCCCCGGGCTAACGACGCTGCCCGGGGCGTGCGATCACGACCTCCGGACCGGCGGCGGCCAGGGCGAGACCAGCTCGCCGGTCGGCCTGCCGGTCGGTGATGATCATGTCGACCTCCGACACCGCCGCGAAGGAGCAGAACGAGTTGCGGCCCAGCTTGCTCGAGATCACCGGGACGATCCGGCGGCGGGCCGCGAGCATCATCGCCCGCTTGGCGGCGGCCTCCTCGGGATTGGTCGTGGTCAACCCCTGCGTGGTGGTCAGGCCGTTGACACCGATGATGGCCAGGTCGGCGCTGAGCGTGCCCAGCCGACGCTGGGTCCAGTTGTCCACCGCCGCCGAGGTCAGCCCCCGGATCATGCCCGGCAGGGTCATGATCCGCAGGTTCTCGTAGCCGGCCAGGAACTGCGCGGCCGGGCAGGTTGTTGGTGACCAGCACCAACGGCCGGTCCTTCGGCATCGCCTGCGCGCAGACGAAGGTCAGCGACCCCGAGTCCAAGATCACGACCCCGTCCTCCGGCAGTTCGTCGACCACCCGGCGGGCGATGGTGATCTTGTCCTCGAACTGCAGCGCGTGCCGCGCGGCCAGGGCCGTTTCGAACGGCGTGGAGTGCAACAGCTCGGCCCCGCCGCGGATCCGGCGCAGCAGTCCGCGCCGTTCCAGCACGTCGAGGTCCCGGCGCACCGTTTCGGTCGTCACCCCGAGCTGTTCGCTGATCGAGGACAACGCTGGCCCGCTGGTCGTCCAGACCCATCAGCATGTCGGTGATCGCCCGCTGTCGCTCCGGCGGATACTGGTCATCGTCGCTCCGCCGTCGGGTCGCCGTGTTGCACAGACAGTCACGCTACCGGCTGCGAAGCAACCGGTTGCATCAGCCAGATAAACGGGCATCACAATCGAAGAGAAAGCCTCAGATTGAGGTCTAGACCAGCGCTCATTCGGCGGGTTACGGTTGCTGCCAACAACCAAACGGCTGCGATACGCAGAGAGTCGGCCACGATCAGAAGGGCCCCGTGCATGACCGCAACCAAGCAGCGACGCCTGGGCATCGCCGGACTCGGCATGAGCTTCGCGCTCGCCGTCTCCGGCTGCGCCGGGTTCGGCGAGCTGGGCAACCCCCCTGGCGTGACCACCATCACGCTGGCCAGCGTCAACAACCCGCAGATGCAGGACATGAACCGGCTGCTGCCGGAGTTCAACAAGCTGCACCCCGACATCAAGGTCAACATCATCTTCCTGGAGGAGGGCGACCTCCGGAACGCCATCACCCAGGACGTGGCCACCGGCGGCGGGCAGTACGACATCATGACCGTCGGCATGTACGAGGTGCCGATCTGGGGCGAGAACAAGTGGCTGGTCGACCTCACCGACAAGGCCAGCCAGGACTCCTCCTACGACCTCGACGACCTGTTCAAGCCGGTGCGGGAGGGGATCTCCTTCGAGGACCGGGTCTACGCCCTGCCGTTCTACGGCGAGTCGTCGTTCCTCATGTACCGCAAGGATCTCTTCGAGGAAGCGGGCATCGAGATGCCGGCGCGGCCGACCTGGCAGCAGATCGCGGACTTCGCCCGGCAGATGAAGTCGGGCGACCGGGCCGGCATCTGCCTGCGCGGCAAGCCCGGCTGGGGCGACCTGTTCGCGTCGATGACCACGGTGATCAACACCTTCGGCGGCCAGTGGTACAACATGAACTGGGAGGCCCAGCTGACGTCGCCGCAGTGGAAGGCGGCGGTGTCGTTCTACCTCCAGACCCTGGCCGATTCCGGGCAGGCCGACCCGGCCGCCTTCAGCTTCACCGAGTGCCTCGATCTGTTCAGCACCGACCGGGCCGCCATGTGGTACGACGCGACGTCGGCCGCCGGCTCGGTGGAGAGCTCGCCGGTCAAGGGCAAGGTCGGCTACGTCCGGGCCCCGATCGAGAAGACCGCCGACTCCGGCTGGCTGTGGTCGTGGAACCTCGGCATCAACGCCGAGAGCGACAGCCAGGATGCCGCCTGGGAGTTCGTGAAGTGGGCGACGTCGAAGGAGTACCTGAAGCTGGTCGGGTCGACCCTGGGCTGGGCGCGGACCCCGCCCGGAACCCGGCTGTCGACGTACGAGATCCCGGAGTACAAGGAGGCGGGCGGTGAGTTCGCCCCGCTGACGGCCGAGATCATGAACGAGGTCGACCCGAAGAAGCCGGGGGTCAACCCGCAGCCGTGGACCGGCATCCAGTACGTGTCCATCCCGGAGTTCCAAGACGTCGGCAACCAGGTCTCCCAGGAGATCGTCGACGCCATCGCCGGTCGACAATCGGTCGACCAGGCCCTCGAGGCCGGCCAACGAATAGCCGAACGAGCGGGCAAGCTGCAACAGAAGGAGGGCTGATGTCCACCACTATCGGGACCGACACCGATACCGTCACTGCGCCCGGCTCGGTTCCCCATCCGCCTCAGGGCGAGCTCAAGGGCCAGGATCTCGCCGAGCGGAAGTTCGCCCGGAAGCTGATCCTGCCCGGGCTGATCGTGGCGATCCTGATCACCCAGGTGCCGTTCCTGGTGACGATCTACTACTCGTTCCAGAACTGGAACCTGGCCCGGCCGGAGGAGCGTTCCTTCGCCGGCTTCGACAACTACATCGCCGTGGTGACCGGCGGAGTCGTTCCTGCCGTCGCTGTGGGCGACGATCTGGATCGTCGGACTGTCGATGATCCTCTCGATGCTGCTCGGGCTGTTCTTCGCCATGTTGTTGGACCGGAAGTTCCCCGGGCAGTCCGCTCGCCCGCACGCTGCTCATCACCCCGTTCCTGATCATGCCGGCCGCCGCCGCCCTGCTCTGGAAGTACTCCATCCTCGACACCGACAGCGGCATCGTCACGTTGGTGCTGTCCTGGTTCGGCCTGCGACGGGATCGCCTGGACGACCGATCACCCGGGACTCAGCATCGTCTTCACCCTGACCTGGCAGTACACGCCGTTCATGATGTTGATCCTGCTGGCCGGACTGCAGTCGCAATCGGGGGACATCCTCGAGGCGGCCGACGTCGACGGGTCCAACGCCCTGCAGACGTTCCGCTACATGACGCTGCCGCACCTGCGGACCTACGCCGAGCTGGCCGCCCTGCTCGGCACCGTCTTGATGGTGCAGGTCTTCGACCCCGTCAACATCATGACCAAGGGTGCGGGCGGCACCAAGACCCTGCCCTACCTGCTCTACGAACGAGCCTTCATCGGGCAACAGATCGGTGAGGCCGCCGCCTACGGCGTGATCACCGTGGTCGTGACCATCGTGCTCGCCACGGCGGCACTGAGAACTGTGTTCAAGGTCTTCACCGAGGAGGCAAAGGACTGATGGCCACCACTACCGCAAGACCCGACGGCGACCTCGGCGGCTTCCGCGCGGCCGGAGCGGCGGATCCAGCAAGTTCACCAAGCGCAAGATCGTCGGCTACCTGGTCACGGCGCTCACCTGGGTGCTGGTGTTCATCTTCTTCTTCCCGGTGCTGTGGATGCTGATCAACAGCTTCAAGACCGAGGCGGCGGCCGCGCAGTTTCCCCCGCCGTTCTTCTTCGAACCGACCCTCAACAACTACGTCGAGGTGTTCCGTCGCAACATGGGCCTCCACCTGCTGAACTCGTTGTTCGTCTCCGTGCTCTCCACGGTGGCGGTGATGGGCCTGGCCATCCCGGCGGCGTACGCGCTGTCGGTCCGGCCGATCGGCAAGTGGCAGGACGCGCTGTTCTTCTTCATCTCCACCAAGTTCATGCCGGTGGCGGCGTCGATCATCCCGGTGTTCCTGCTGCTGCGCACCCTGGGCATGCTGGACAACCTCTGGGCGCTGGGAGTGCTCTACATCGGCATCAACCTGCCGCTGGCGGTGTGGATGATGCGCTCCTTCTTCGCCGAGGTGCCCCGGGCCGTGGTGGAGGCCGCGCAGATCGACGGTGCGGGCTACAACCGCGAGTTGTGGCAGGTGTCGCTGCCGATCGTCGCCCCGGGGGCCGCAGCGGCCGCGCTGATCTGCTTCATCTTCGCCTGGAACGAGTACTTCCTGGCCAACCTGCTCACCGCCGTCGTCGCCCGCACCACGCCGCCGTTCCTGGGCAGCTTCGTCGACGGCCGCGGTCAGTTCCTCGCCGTCCTGTCGGCCGCCTGTACCGTCGCGGTGCTCCCGGTGATCGTCGCCGGCTGGCTGGCCCAGAAGCGGCTGGTCCGCGGTTTGGCCATGGGTGCGGTGAAGTAAGTGCGCGCGGTCGTCTTCGCCGAGCCCGGTCAGTGGACGCCTGGAGGACGTTCCCGACCCGGACGTCGGTCCACGCGACGTGCTGGTCCGGGTCGAGGCGGTCGGGCTCTGCGGGACGGATCTGCACGTGCTGGACGGCGAGTTCGCGCCGACGGTCTTCCCGATCATCCCCGGACACGAGACTTCCGGGGTGGTCGAGGCCGTCGGCGACGCAGGTCAGCGAGTTCGCGCCGGGCGACCGGGTCTCGGTGGATCCGACGCTGACCTGCGGCAGCTGTGCCTTCTGCGCCGTGGGTCGCTCGAATCTCTGCGAGAACTGGAACGGGTCAGGGGTGGGGCGGACAAACGGCTCCACCGCCGAGTTTCACGGTGTCTCCGGTCGCGCAACGTCCATCGGCTTGCCGACGGCGTCGATCTGGCCCTCGCCGCGCTGATCGAACCGCTGTCCTGCGCCATCCGGGGCTTCGACCTGTTGCCGCGCCGGATGGGCGAGCACTACCTGATCTACGGGGCCGGCACCATGGGGCTGATGATGGCGCAGCTGGCCCCCCGAGCCGGAGCCGCCTCGGTGACCGTCGTCGACCGCAACCCCGCCCGGCTCGACGTCGCCAAGGAGGTCGGCGTCGGCCGAGTTGGCGCTCTCGGCCGACGAGGTCGGCCCGTCGCGGGCGGTTGGGACGTCGTCATCGACTGCACCGGTGTGGTCGCCGGCGATCGAGGACGGGCTGGGCCGGGTGCGGCGGGGCGGCACCTTCCAGCAGTTCGGCGTCGCGGCGGCCGACGCCACAGCGACCTTCTCCCCGTTCCGGGTGTACAACGACGAACTCACCATCACGGGTTCGATGGCGGTGCTGAACTCCTACGGCCGTGCCGTGGAGATGTTCACCGCGGGTGCCCTGAACGCCGAGGCAATGGTGAGTCACGCGTTCTGCCTGGACGACTACGGCGAGGCGCTGGAGATGTTCCGGTCCGGCTCCGGGCGGAAAGCTGCAGATCAGGCCCCAAGCCGGCGACTCGGTGGAACTCTTGTAGCACTCAGCGGGGAGTGCACGAGGCAAACCATGCTCACGAGACCATGAAGGACTATCCGGCGGCAGTCGCGGCTCGTCACGCCCTGATCATGCAGTGGCTGACCAAAGCGGGCCGCCTCGATGTCCTGACGGCGGCGGCGCGGCTCGGCGTCGCTCAGGAGACGGTTCGCCGTGACCTGAAGGCATTGGAGTCCGACGGGCGCCTGCAACGGGTCCACGGCGGCGCGGTACCGCTAGAGGCCGACCCGTTCCCGGGGTTGGGGCCCCCGCCGATCACCGAGCCGAATGACCTCGCGCTCGCCTCGCGCCTCTGGGCGAGCCTTCCTCGAGCCGGCACCGTCCTGCTCGGCGCGGGACGGCTCACGTTGGCGTTGGCCTCGGTGATGATCGCTTCACCGCCGCTGGGTCACGGCCTCACGGTGGTCACCAACTCCTTGGACGCCGCGATCGCCACCGCGCGAGTCCCGATGCTTTCGGTGTACAACATCGGTGGCTCGGTGTCGGCGACCACCAGGGCCCAGGAGGGCGACTGGGCGCTGCAGGAGCTGGAGCGACTGCACGTCGACGTCAGCCTGATCTGTCCCGCGGGCATCAGTCTCGCGCGGGGCCTCGGGCAACCCACGCCAGCGGCAGCGGCCATCTCGCGCGCCGAAGTCGCCTGTGGACAGACGGTGATCGCGCTGGTCGACGCGTCCAGCGTGGGACGTTCCGCGTTCGTCCAGTTCGCCGGTATCGCCCAAGTCGATCAAGTGCTCGTCTCGGGCCGTCCGGCGGCGGAGGCTCTGCACCCCATTCTCGAGCGGGGGCTCGACGTGATCGTCGTCGACGAGGCAGACGAGGATGAGGCAATCGGAACCGGTAGCGTTGTCGCACAGCGCACACCGGACGAAAGCCCAGACGGCAGCGTCCGAACCCTCACTCCCCGGAGGACATGAGTTGAGCGAGCATCACACTTGAGCATTGTCGCCGGGGTCGATTCCTCGACCCAGTCGGTGAAGGTCGCCGTCTGCGACGCCGAGACGGGCCAGATCCTGCGTATGTCGCGGGCTCCCCATCCTCCGGGCACCGAGGTCTCGGCTGAGCACTGGTGGTCGGCCTACGAAACGGCAACGGCCGACGCGAGCCTGTTGAACAACGTGGAGGCGCTGGCCGTCGGCGGGCAGCAGCACGGGATGGTCACGTTGGACGAGTCCGGCGACCTGGTTCGGGATGCGCTCCTGTGGAACGACAATCGGTCCGCGGGTGATGCGGAAGATCTGATCGCCGAGCTCGGCGGCGCCCAAGTCTGGGCCGACGCGGTCGGCTCCGTACCCGTGGCGTCGATGACGGTGTCGAAGATCCGGTGGCTGGGACGGGTCGAGCCGGAGCAGGCCGCCCGTACGCATTCGGTCGTCCTCCCGCATGACTGGCTGACGTGGCAGATCGGCGGGCGCAGCTTCGAGGTGACCACCGACCGCGGCGACGCCTCGGGCACCTGCTACTTCGACGCCGACAGCAATGCCTATCGCGACGACCTGGTGGAACGGGCCATCGGACACGAGCTGACGCTCCCCCGGGTTGCCGCGCCCAGCGAGATCGTCGGGCACACACCCTCCGGTATCGCCATCGCTCCCGGCACCGGAGACAACATGGCGGCGGGTCTTGGTCTGGGGCTAGTCGCCGGGGAGGCCGTGGTGTCGCTCGGCACCAGTGGGACGGCGTTCACGATGAGCGATCACCAGACCCACGAACCGACCGGGACGGTCGCCGGCTTCGCAGACGCGACGGGCAAGTTCTTGCCGCTGGTGTGCACCCTGAACGGGGCTCGCAACCTGGTCGCCACCGCTGACGTGCTCGGCGTGAGCCTCGACGAATTGAGCCGGCTGGCACTCGGTGCCGCCCCCGGAAGTGAGGGGCTCGTCTTCATGCCGTACCTGGAGGGGGAGCGGACGCCGCCGCTGCCGGACGCCATGGGCCAGCTGGTCGGGCTGACGCTCGCGAACTTCACGCCCGCCAACGTCGCACGAGCCGCCATCGAGGGCGTTTTGTGGAGCCTGGCGTACGGCCTGCAGGTGTTGCGGGAGCAGACGGGGACCATTAGCCGTGTCGTGCTCACCGGGGGGGCGTCGCAATCGGAGGCGGTGCGGACCATCGCCTCGGCCGTCTTCGGACTGCCCATCGTCGCCACCGAGGAGTTCGAGAGCGTCGCCGTTGGGGCGGCGCGCCAGGCCGCCTGGGCGCTGACCGGGGAGCTGCCGACGTGGCCCATTCCGGTGCTCAGCGATCGTGACCCGACGGAGTCGGACCTCCGCGCCGCGGCCGCGATAGACGAGCGTTACCGCACGGTCCTGGCGGCCCATTTCGGCCGCTGAAGGCGGCCCTCGTCGACGAGGTGGCGCACGCTGACGGCCCTGCTCCTGCTCGCGGTGGCGGTCGGGGCACCCGGCCCATGGACCCAGGTCCATGGCCGCCGCCGTCGCAAGCTGCAACCCTGGGACGGCCGATCGGGTCGCCGGCCCGAGGACCCCGGACGGGAGCTCTCATGTCTCACCTGCGTACCCGGCGCGTGTATACCCGGCTCGTTGGAGGAGCGCTGGTTGCGGTCCTGGTCAGCGCGACGGTGGCTGCGGGCCCGACCGCGGCGGCACGGGTCCCGGCTGCGCCTACCGCTGCCGTCGCACCTGCGGCCGCACCTGCGCAGCGCGGCGTCGACCTTGCGCCCGTGCCTCGGCTGCGCTGGCGCGACTGCGGGAACGGCTTCGAGTGCACTACGGCGCGGGTCCCGCTCGACTACGACCGGCCACGGGGCCGAACGATCCGGCTGGCGTTGCTCCGGTTGCCGGCCTCCGACCCCGCGCGCCGGATCGGGTCGCTCTTCATCAACCCCGGCGGCCCTGGCGCGGCTGCCGTCGGGTTCGTGCGGAACCTGGGCAAGAGCCTGCACTCCCCTGCGGTGCGCGCGCGCTTCGACATCATCGGGATGGACCCGCGCGGGATCGGCCAGAGCACTCCGGTCCGGTGCTTCGACACCACGGAGCAGTCCGTGCAAGCGGGCACAGTCCTACGGTCGGCGCCCAGCGATCGGCGGCAGTTCCGGCAGCGGGTGGCGGCGGCCCGGGACTTCGCCCGCCGCTGCGCGCAGCGCAACGGCGACTTGCTCCGGCACGTGTCGACCGCGAACGTCGCGCGCGACCTCGATCTGCTGCGTCGAGCGGTCGGTGACCGGCGGCTGACCTACGACGGCATCTCCTACGGCACCTACCTGGGGGCCACGTACGCGGCGATGTTCCCGGGGAACGTCCGCGCGTTGGTGCTGGACGGAAACTTCGACCCGCCGGCCTACCGCGCCGGCGGGCGCACGCCGTTCCTCCGTTCGAACGGCGCGGAGGGTGGATGGGCGACGCTGCGGCAGTTCTTCCGGCTGTGCGCCGCCGCCGGCCCCGCTCGTTGCGCCTTCGCCGCCGGCGGCGACCCCGAGCGGAAGTTCGCTGAGCTCGTGGAGCGGGTCCGCCGACAGCCGATCACGCTCCCCGACGGCGACGTGGTCGAGTACGGGTCGCTGGTGCTCACCACGCTGGTGGGCCTCTACGTCGCGAACGAGTGGGCGGCCAGGGCTCAGTTCCTGCAGGACCTCTACACCGCTCCGCCCGCGCCAGCGGCGCAGCGGCAGCTGTCGTCGTCCCCGCCGGCGTCCGGTGCGGCGTACGACAACACGCAGGACGGTCAGCTGGCCAATTTGTGCAGTGAGACGAGCAACCCCCGCCAGCCACGCCGTTACCCGCGTATCGCCCAGCGGGCCGACCGAAACGCGCCATACGCCGGGACCTGGCTCACGTGGTGGACCTTCGGCTGCACGTTCTGGACCGCTCGCGACGCCGACCGCTTCACCGGATCGTTCCGTGCGAGGACGGCGTATCCCGCACTGGTGCTGAGCAACCGCTACGACCCGATCACTCCGCCGCGCAACGCCCGCACGGTCGCGCGCCTGATCGTCGGAAGCCGCGTTGTGATCGCCTCGGGCTACGGCCACACGACGCTCTACAACAGCGGCCCGTGCATCACCGGCCATCGAGAGCGGTACCTCATCCACCGGACCCTCCCCCCACCGGGAGCGACCTGCGAAGCCGGCGTCATCCCGTTCACCTGAAGCCTCACTGGAGGAGTAGCGCAATGAGTGTGCAGTCGCCGTCCACCGCCGTCCCCACCGCCGACCGACTCCGAGCCCGCCGGGGCGTGGTGCTGTTCCTGATCCTCGTCGCCGCCTTCGATGTCGTCCTGACGACCGTGACGGTGATGACCGGCAACCCCATCTGGATTCTGGTGCTGATGTGGTCGGTCGCGGTCGCCTCGCTCATCTGCCGGCTCATCCTGCGGGAGGGCATCGGTGATGTCTCCTTCCGGCTCGGCGGGAGACGCACGTGGGCCTACCTCGCGGCCGCCGTTCTCTTCCCGCTCGTCGTCGGCTTCATCGCGTACGGCATCGCGTGGATCACCGGACTGGCGACGTTCAGCCCGACGTCGGAGGGCCTGCCGCTCCTGCTGCTCTACGTGGCCACCGTCGGAACGGTGCTCGGCCTTTTCAGCTCCGCCGGGGAGGAGATCGGCTGGCGGGGGTATCTGCTGACCCGGCTCATCGACGCCGGCGTCCCGCGCCCGGTCTTGGTGAGCGGAGTGATCTGGGGATTGTGGCACGTTCCGCTGATCGTGGCCGGCGTCTACATCGCCGACTCCGGGCAGTCACGACTGCTGACCGTGCTGCTGTTCATGGTCGCGGTGATCAGCATCGGCGTCATCATCGCCCGCTTCCGGCTCGCGACGGGCAGCGTCTGGCCGGCCATCGTCCTGCACGCCGCCTGGAACAGCATCATCCAGCAAGGCTTCGACCGCTCTACCACCGGTGCGAACGCGGCGCTGTGGACCGGTGAGTCCGGAATCCTCGTAGCGATTCTGATGATCATCGCCGCGGTCGTGATCTCCCTGCGGCCCGGGCGCATGCTCCGCTCGCCCGGCGACCCGATCGTCACCGCGCCGTAGCGATCACCGAGGTGGTCGTCTCGATCACGACGTCGGGGCGCTGCAGCTGGATGTAGTGGGTGGTGTCCGGCACCCGGACGAGGTGCGAACCAGGGATGCTCGCGGCGAAACGGGCGCGCGCCGGGTCGGTGACGCGATCCAGGATCGTGGTCCACTCCTTCGGTGCGCCGGGTTGGATCTTGTCCGCGACGAGCAGCACGGTCGGCATCCTTGGCAACGCCGGGGCCGCGGCGATCTCCTTGATCATCGCCCGCACGTCGTAGGACTCCAAGGCGTACCCCGCGATCGGGCTCTGCGGTTCCCGGGTTTGCTTCCCCAGGATCAGGTCCCACTCGTGTGCGGACATCAGCTCCGCCAACGCCGGCGGGGTGGCGTCCACCATGACCAGGCCGACCACCTGATCGGGATGCGTGCGGGCGTACAGCAAATTGAACAACCCGCCCAGCGAGTGGCCGACCAGCACGTACGGACCGGGCACACCGGCCTCGGCCAGCAGATCATGCAACTCGCCGACCACCTCGGCACCGGTACGCAGCCCCGGCACCGCCTGGCTGCGGCCGGGCACCGGCTTGGCAGCGGGTTGTCCCCGGTCGTCGGTCGACCGCAGCGATCCGGGGCGGTCGTAGAGGCACACCCGGGTCGAGGCCGCCAGTCCCTCGGCCACGGGCGGCGGGTGGGCCTCGGCGAGGGTCCAGATGTCCCCGGCGTTCGGATAACCCGACTGCAGGATCACCGTCGGGCTGCCGCTGCCGTGACACTCCAGGTAGACCTGACGGCCGCCGACGTCGACCAGGCCCGCGAAGTCACCGGAGGCGGCCGGTCCGGCCGACGCGCTGCTCGGGGCCGAGGGCGACGCCGGCATCCTGCACGCTGACGCAACCAGCACCATGCCGAGCACCGCCGTCAGCAGCAGCGGAACGCCGGTTCGGCGGCCGACAGAAATCAGTCGACGCCTCACCGGAACGTCACCACATCCCGCTCCAGCGGGTACTCGAAGCGCCGAAGCTCAGGCGGATTTGCCGGGTCGACGTCGCCGGGGGCCTGCATGCGGCCGGTGAGTCGGAAGGAGTCGAAGACGTACGGGACGCCGCTCGACTCGATGCCGTTGCCTCGGGAGCTGTCGGTCACATGGAAGTGTAGGTGTGGGCCTGAGGAGTTGCCGGTGTTGCCGACCCGGCCGATGAGCTGCCCACGGCGCACACGCTCCCCCACCCGAACCCGCACACTGCCGGGTTGCAGGTGCCCGTACGTGGCGTACCTGTCGTCGCCGATGGTGTGGATGACGTGGTTGCCGAGCGCATTCTGAACGGTCAGGTTGGGCAGCGGCTGCGGCGGCGTGTTCTCCGGCAGGTCGTTCTGCGTCGAGGTGATGACACCGGGAGCGGCCGCGTACACGGCGTCGCCGAACACGTAGAAGCTGTCGTTGTCCGTCGGGTCGCCTGACCAGAACTGGCCCTGCGCATCCAGCCGGACCCAGTCGATTGCGTAGCGCTGGGCGAGGTGACGCTCCCCGTCGATCGTGAGAAGGGCGCGCCGGTGTGCGCTCGCTTCACAACAGCCCTTGACGTTGGCGTAGCGGGCTCCGCGCAGCGGAGGGGACACGACGACAGCGCGGCGCTGCCGCACCGCGGTGCGAGCGCCGACCATCGTGGTCGCCGGCCCAGCGGCAGAACCGTCGCCGGCCAGGGGCATCGTCGTGAACCGGTGGACGAGCCGGCTCGGCGCGTCGGCGCGGCGCGCGAAGGACACGTCGAGCCACAGCACGCCGCCGCCGCTGGACGGCAGCGCGTCGACCTCGTCAAAGGGCGCGGCCGCCGGGGACATCACCGCCTGGACCGCAGCGGTGCCGGCGTAGGTCGTGACGACTCGGCCGCTGGTTCGCAGGACCTCGAAGCTATCGATCCGGCGAGCCTGCGGCGACACGTTGAGCAGGGAGATCTCGTACACCAGGTGCCAGCGGCGGTCGGTGGCCCGTACCGGCGCCGGGGCGTTCAGCACGGTTGCGACGAGCGGGCTCAGCGCCGGCTCCGGGTCGAAGCGCGCGGCCGGTGCGGGCCCAGCCGGCACCGGTGCTGCGGGCAGAGCCACGAGGCCCAGCCCGACGATGACGAGCGGGACGAGAACGAGGAGCCCTTTCCGGAGCGGACCGCGGCGACGCTCGTCGCCGACCAAGATCGTGTCCATGGGCACCTCCAGAGTCGGTGGGGGACGGGAATCAGCTCGCAGGAACCGGGCAGCGATTCCTGCGACGCGGGAGTTGCACTGCACCCGGCGGCTCCCGCGGTTACCGGCAATCGGGCTGCGGGCCCGGATGACCACCAAAAAACTCGCAGCATCGGAAAGCCGACGCCATAGACCTGGGCCCATTGCGAGGGGCAACGCAGCGACGCTAGCGTGGCCGGTGAATGACTCGGGCCGCGGGTCGACGACCGATAAGGAGCACGAGATGGCCGCTGAGGACGAAGCAAAACGCTATAGCGATCTCATCGCCAAGACGTGGGCGGATCCGGACTTCAAGGCGACCCTCCTGCAAGACCCCGCGGGCACTCTTCGCGCGGAGGGTTGGGAGATCTCCGACCGCACCCAGGTCGACGTCATCGAACCCGGAGAAGACCACGTTGCCCTGGTCATCCCGGCGAAGCCAAACGAGTTGTCCGACGAGCAGCTCGATAGCGTCGCAGGTGGGTTCAGCGTCAGCACCAGCGCTCCGCCGAGCGTCATCGGAACCTGCACAACCTGCTACAAGTTGTAGAGCAGCCACGCTTCCCACGAGCGTGACCACGGACGTCGTATCCGGCTGCGCCGGTAGCCAGGAGTGACAGGCGGCCAGCTCGTCATCGATCCACGCTTCCGCCTCCAGGCGGTTGCGGGTGAAGGTCTGTTCGTCCTCTCCGAGACCAACAGCCGCGTCTTTCGGGGCCCGGTGTACGAGGCCATCCCTCCACTGCTCGATGGCCGCCTCGATGCCGACGGAGTCGTGGATGAGTTGAGCGCCGTGCACGGCGCGGCCATCGTCTACTACGCGCTCCACAGACTGCGGCGCGCGGGTGTGGTGATGACGGCTGCGCCGGGTTTGCCGGCGGCTCGCACGGCCTGGTGGCGAGAACTCGGGTATGGGCCCGCAGCCGCCGAGGCGCAGGTGGTCTCGGCCGTGGTCGAAGTCCAGGACCTGACCGCCGGCTCGACAAACCGGTGCGGGGCTTCGGGTGCGCTCGATCTCTTCCTCGCCGCTCTGCGCCGAGCGGGGGTGCCGGCCCTGCTGCCGATTCGACCCGGCACGGCCGGCACGGGGCCGTCTCGGACGCGCCGTTCCTGCTGGTCATGGCGTACGACTACCTGCAGGTCGAGCTGGAGGCAATCAATGCTGCCGCGTTGGCCAAGGGTCACCCGTGGTTGCTCGTCAAGCCGGTCGGTGAGGAGATCTGGATCGGACCGGCATTCCGTCCCGGCATGACCGGATGTTGGGAATGCCTGGCCGAGCGGCTCCGGGGCAACCGGGATGTGGCGACCTATCTGGCGACCGTGGCGGGTTGGTCGGCCCCCGTCTCGGTCGCCGCGATCAGCATGCCGGCGAGCAGCGCTCTCGCCGCCGACTTGGCCGCGCTCACCGCACTCCGCATCCTCGGGGAGCCGGCCGACCGGCCGGCCACGGACATCGGCGCCGCCGGTGCCGGCACCGAACTGCGCACGTTCAACACGATCACCGGCCAGAGCGCGGCGCACATCCTCGTCCGTCGGCCTCAGTGTCCGGCCTGCGGCGACGCCCGGCCGCGCCAGGACACGATGCCGTTGACCCTGCCATCCACTCAGGTGCTGACGTCGGGTGACGCGGGCTACCGTACGGTGTCGGCGGAGAGAACTCTGGCGACGTATGGCCACCACGTCAGCCCCATCACCGGCGCGGTCACGGCCCTTACCCGCGCTCCGGTGTCCGACTCCGACCTGATCCGCGTCTACGTTGCGGGACACAACCTCGCCATCCCCGCGGCCGATCTGGCCGGATTGCGGCTCGGCTTGCGCAGCGCCAGTTGCGGCAAAGGGATCACCGACGAGCAGGCGCGGGCGAGCGCACTCTGCGAGGCCCTGGAGCGCTACAGCGGGCGATTCCGCGGCGACGAGCCAGCGATCCGCTCGAGCTTCGAGGCGCTGGGCGAGGAGGCTCTGCACCCCAACGACTGCATGCTGTTCAGTGCCAGCCAGTACGCGTCGGCCGAGGATTGGCGTGCGTACGGCTCGGCGTTCGCCGTTGTCCCCGAGCCCTTCGACGAGTCCGCCGTGGTCGACTGGACGCCCGTCTGGTCGCTGACCTCGGGGGCCCGACGCTTCCTGCCCACGGGCTACTGCTATTACACGGCGCCGGGGTCGCTTGGTGCGCAGTACTACCGTGCGGACTCCAACGGCTGCGCCGCGGGCAACACCCTCACCGAGGCGGTTTTGCAGGGGTTTCTCGAGCTGGTGGAGCGCGACTGCGTCGCCGTGTGGTGGTACAACCGGGTGCGGCGCCCGGGGGTCGACCTCGCGAGCTTCCGCGAGCCGTACCTGGACCGGCTCATCGAGGAGTACGCCCGGCTCGGCCGGACACTCTGGGTCCTCGACGTGACCCACGACCTCGAGATTCCCGCCTTCGTGGCCGTGTCGTGTCGGACGGATCCGGGCGCGGAGGAACCCCTCATGGGCTTCGGGACCCACCTCGACGCCCGCATCGGCCTGCTGCGCGCAGTGACGGAGCTGAACCAGATGCTGTCCCTCACATCGGTGCTCGACGTGCCGCCGGAGCAGGTCCTCGACCACGTGGCCGTGCGTTGGGCGCGGACGGCCACGACCGCCAACCAGCCGTACCTGGTGCCGGACCCGTCGATGGCACCGAGACGGTGGGAGGACTTCGGTGATCCTCCGCGCCACCGTGACCTGCGGCAGGCCGTGGACCACTGCCGTTCCATCGTCGAGGCCCAGGGGCATGCAGGTGCTGGTTCTCGATCAGACCCGTCCTGATGTCGGTCTTGCGGTCGCGAAGGTCATCGTCCCGGGCTTACGCCCGTTCTGGGCACGGCTGGCGCCCGGGCGGCTCTTCGACGTTCCCGTCAATCTTGGCTGGCTGCCAGAGCCGTTGTGCGAGGACCAGCTCAACCCGACTCCGATGTTTCTATGAGTGACGTTTCTATGAGCGACAGGGTGGCCGGCACCGTGCTCGACCTCCGTCCCGAGGTCGAGATCCAGGGATCTCCAGACACACCGGCCGCGGTGGTGTCGCCGTGGGCTCGGGTCGACCTCGGCCGGGTGGGGCGAGGGATGCTCCAGGTGCTCGACCGGCTGGCCGGACCCGGGGGAACCGAAGATGACCTGGCAACGCATGTCCTTGAAGTCGACGGCCCCAGCGCCTTGCCGGTCCTGTACTACTGCCTGCAGACGCTACGGCGCAGATGCCTGGTCCGCTACGCCGTCCACACCGACTCGGGGCCACTCGCTCGCGCCACACCGACGTCGGGCGGCCCGCTGGTCGCCGTGCGGGCAGCTGCCCAGGCACGGTTCAGGCTCTCCCGGTTCGCGCTCATGCGGCGGGAGCGGCAGTCGCTCTTGCTGGAATCCCCCTTGACCGCGGTCGACGTCGAGCTGCCCACCCCGCTGGGTGCGGCCCTGGTCGCCGCACTCGTACAGCCGCACAGCGCGTCATCATTGGCGGCCACCTGCCCACCCACAACCGCGGCGGAGGCGGTGGCGCTGCTCGAGCTGTTGGCCGCGGCCGGAGTTGTGGCGGCCTCGTCTGACGCCGGCACGACACCTGAGGATGACCACGCGTCCTTGCCGCTGTGGGAGTTTCACGATCTGTTGTTCCACAGTCGCGTCCGGCAGGGACGTCACGCCCGATCGTACGGAGCGACGTTTCCCTGGCGGGATCGACTGGCTCCACTGCCCGCCCTGCGCCACTGTGCGCATGGCGAGGTTCTCGACCTGCCTCGACCGGATCTGGGGCAGCTGGCCGACGCAGACCGTCCGTTCAGCCGCGTGCTCGAAGAGCGTCGGTCGGTGCGCCAGCACGGCCGCGAACCGATCACTCGCGAACAGCTCGGCGAGTTGTTGTTCCGTGCCCTTCGGGTGCGCGAGGTCACCATCGCGGACGACGGTCAGGCCACGTCGTACGACGTGAGCGATCGACCGTACCCGAGCGCGGGGGCCGGGTATGACCTCGAGGTCTACCTGACCGTCCGGGCATGTACCGGAGTCGCTGCAGGGCTCTACCACTACGACCCGCGCGCCCACCAGCTTCGTCGAGTGAGCGGCTCCACGGCCGAGACGGCTTCGCTCCTCGACGACGCACGCAGAGCCGCCGCGCTCGAGGAGCCACCCCAGGTGCTCATCACCCTCGCGTCGCGATTCGGTCGCATGTCCTGGAAGTACGCGTCCATCGCCCACGCCCTCACGTTGAAGAACGTCGGGGTGCTGCAACAGACGCTCTACCTGGTGGCGACGGCCATGGGACTCGCACCGTGCGCCCTGGGCGGGGGAAACTCGGACACCTTCGCCGCCGCCGCCGGTACCGATTACTACGCCGAGTCCTCTGTCGGGGAATTCATGGTCGGCTCACGGGAGGTCGAACGGCATGCAGCTACTCCGAACTGATGCAGCTGCAAGCGTCGGTGCGTCAGCGACGGATGCGCAGTACCGTGATCGTGCCGAATGTTGCGAGGACCGAAAGAGGTGCGCGTGATGCAAGGCAGACCCGGTGACGACAGTCAGCCCACCGCCACGGAGCTCGCGGTGACCGAGTCCGGCGCCGGCGCGGCGCCCACGAACGAGGTCGCCGCTGAAGCCGGGGAGTTGTCCGAAGACACCCTCGAGGGGATCGTTGGAGGACTGACGGGGCCGGCTGTGTTCGACCGCCTCCATCTCGACCCGTTCGAGCGCTGACGGAGGACCTGATGCAGCCCGGCCTCTTCCGTCAGCAGGCGCTGGACAAGCTGTCCTCGCCCGATCAGCTCGATCAGACGATGCGGGTCGCCGACCCGAAGCGCTGGATCGCTCTGGCCGCGATCGGCGTGCTGCTGCTGGGGGCGCTGGTCTGGGCGTTCGTCGGTCGGATCGATTCGAGGACGCAGGCGGCGTGCGTGCTGGTCCCGCGAGGCGGCACGTACAAGATCGTCACGACCACGGCGGGCACGGTCTACGACGTGCTCGTCGAGCGCGGCGACCAACTCGACGCGGGTGAGCCCGTCGCCGTGATCGAGACCGTCACCGGGCAACGCCGCAACGTCGTCGCGCCGTTCTCCGGCGGGGTGGTCGAGCTGTTGGCCACCTTCGGCGACTTCGTGAACGTCGGCGACGACATCCTCAACTTCGAGAGCGACGAGGAAGAGCTCGGCGTGCTGCTGTATGTCCCTCCGGCGGTCAGCGGTCAGCTGAGCCCCGGCATGCAGGCCCGCATCTCGCCGGCGACCGCCGGGCGTCAACAGTTCGGGTTCCTGCTCGGCCAGCTGGACCAGGTCGCGCCGTACCCCTCGACGCGAGACGGCATGGTGGCCCTGCTCAACAACGACACGCTGGCCGACCAGCTCTACCGCAACGCAGCCGGCACCCCGGTGGAGGTGTGGGTGCAACCCGAACGCGCCGACACCCCCACGGGCTTCCGCTGGTCCAGTTCGCAGGGACCCGAGCGCCTGCGGGCCGGCACGTTGTGCACGGTCGACGTCGTCTTGGCCCAACGCCGCCCGATCGATCTCCTCCTGCCGTGACGACCACCACGCCGGCCGCGAGCCGAAAGACGGCACCGGATCGACCGACGCCGGCACCGACCACGCGCCGCGTCCGAACTCGGACGGTCCTGCAGATGGAAGCGGTGGAGTGCGGCGCGGCCGCGCTGGCGATGGTGCTCGCCTACCACGGCCGGGTCGTACCGCTGACCGAACTGCGCCAGGCCTGCGGCGTCTCCCGGGACGGCAGTAAGGCGAGCAGCATCCTCAAGGCGGCCCGGACGTACGGATTGACGGCGAAGGGTATTCGCAAGGAGCCCTACGAATTGAAGTCCCAGGCGATGCCGGTGGTCGTCTTCTGGGAGTTCAACCACTTCGTCGTGATCGACGGGTTCGCAAGTGGACGGGTGCATCTCAACGACCCGGCCAGCGGGCCTCGGACGGTCAGCGAGGAGGAGTTCGACCGGTCCTTCACCGGAGTGGTCTTGACCTTCGAACCAGGGGATGACTTCACCCCCGGTGGCCGGTCTCCCAGCCTGTTCGGAAGTCTGCGCCGCCGGCTGACGGGGTCGCGGGCCGCTCTGCTCTACGGGGTGCTGGCCGGGCTTGCGTTGATCGTTCCGGGGCTGCTCATCCCGGCGTTCAGCCGGATCTTCGTCGACAGCGTCCTCGTGGGCGGATTCACGATTGGTTGGCTCCGCTCGTCCTCGCGATGGTGCTGACCCTGCTCCTCGCTGCTGACGTTGAACCTGTTGCAGGCCGACACGTTGCAACGGCTCGGTCACAAGCTCGAGCTGACCGC
The DNA here is from genome assembly GCA_963789345.1 of uncultured Actinomycetota bacterium. GTDB lineage: Bacteria > Actinomycetota > Actinomycetes > Propionibacteriales > Propionibacteriaceae > Microlunatus. The sequence goes on from CAWBKR010000021.1 coordinate 112,844, forward strand.
CTCCGGACGGTTCTTCTGGCACGTGCTGCATCTGCCGGTCGGGTTCTTCGACCTCCGCTACGCCGCCGACGTCGCGTCCCGCACGCAGCTCAACCAACGCATCGCCCAGCTGCTCTCGACGCGGCTGGCCACCAATCTGGTCAATCTCACGTTGATCGCGTTCTACGCCCTGGTCATGTTGCAGTACTCGGTGCTGTTGACGGTGATCGGCGTCGTGCTGTCGCTGGTGAACCTCGTGGCGCTGCGGCTGGGCGCTCGCCGTCGCACCGACGCCAGCCGCCGCTTCGAACAAGATCACGGCAAGGTCATGGCCACCTCTTTCAGCGGCGTGCAGATGATCGAGACGTTGAAGGCCGGCGGGACCGAGTCCGACTTCTTCGCCCGCTGGGCCGGCTTCCAGGCCAAGGCGGTCCGCGCCGAACAGGACCTCGTCACCTCGACGAGCTATCTGAGCGTCGTGCCGCCGCTGCTCACCGGCCTGACCACGGCCGCGATCTTGATCATCGGCGGACAGCAGGTGATCGTCGGCAGCCTCAGCATCGGGGCGCTGGTCGCGTTCCAGTACCTGATTGCGAGCTTCAGCGCCCCCGTCGGCGGTCTCGTCACCTTGGGTGGTGAGGTGCAAGAGATCGAGGCCGGGATGGTCCGGCTCGACGACGTGCTCGCTTACCCGACCGATCCGGTCCTCGACGAGTACGCGCCCGCGGCCGGCGCGATCAGCGGCGCCAGTCGGCTCTCGGGTGCCCTGGATCTGCGGTCGATCACCTTCGGATACAACCCGCTCGCGCCGCCGTTGATCACGGACTTCAGCCTGTCGGTGGCACCAGGTGCCCGGGTTGCGCTCATCGGCGGCTCGGGCAGCGGGAAGTCCACCATCGCCCGGATCGTCTGCGGTCTCTACCGGCCCGTGGAGCGGGGAGGTGCTCTTCGACGGCCAGCCACGCTCGCACTATCCGAGGGACGTGCTGGTGAACTCCTTGGCCCTGGTCGACCAGGAGATCGTGCTGGTGGAGGGCAGCATCACCGAGAATCTGACGCTGTGGGACCCCACGGTGCCCGAGCAGCAGGTCGTCCGCGCCGGACGGGACGCCGCCATCCATTCCGACGTGTCCGAGCGCCCCGGCGGCTACGCCAGCCACGTCGCCGAGACCGGGCGCAACTGGAGCGGGGGTCAGCGGCAACGGTTGGAGATCGCTCGAGCCCTGGTCACCGACCCGTCGATCCTCATTCTCGACGAGGCCACCAGCGCCTTGGATCCGACCACCGAGCACTACATCGACGAGCAACTGCGGCGCCGCGGCTGCACGTGCCTGATCGTCGCCCACCGGCTGAGCACCATCCGCGACTGCGACGAGATCGTGGTGCTCGACCGCGGCGCGGTCGTCCAGCGCGGAACCCACGACGAGCTCGTCGGTCAGGGAGGGCTCTACACCGATCTGATCGCCGCCGCATGAGAGCCGCGGGGAACGAGAGCGAGCCGTTGGAGCTGTCCGGGAACCGGCCGCTGCTGCTCGATGACCCGACGTCGATCTGGGTTGTCGCCGCCGGCGAGGTCGACGTCTTCGCGGTCTCGACTCGCGACGGCGCTCCGGCCGGGGCCCGCACGCATCTGTGCCACCTCCAGTCCAGCGCGGGCATCTTCGGCGTGGGGGTCTTCGGCAGCACGCCGATCGGTGGCGTCGCCCTCATGGTCGTCGGGCGCCCGGGATCGCGGCTCGAACGACCGGGCCCCGGGAGCACCAAGAGCTGCTCGACGGCTGGGTGCAGGCGCTGTCCGCCGCCATCGCCGACCCGCCGCCCCGCGACGTCACCGAGCTTTCGGCCGATCACCGCCGGATGTCGAGGCTGGACAGGCGTTCCGCCTCGACCGCGAGCTCGCCTGGATCCAGGTGGTCGAGGGCCGGCTGGAGCTGGGCGACGTCCCGGCCGCGTCGCTCGGGCCAGGTGACGGGCCCTTCCCGGTGTCGTCGTCGCTGTGGTTGCGGGCAAGGATGCGAGTCGGATCGTGCCGGCCAGCGGCGCAGGGACTTCGATGCAGGGTCCCTCGGTGCAGAGTCCCTCGACGCGTTCTCCCGGGTGTTCGGCGCCGCCCTGGTCGCCCGGCTCGATGCGCTCGGCACCGCGCGGGCGCACCGCGCGGTAGCCCGCTCCGAAGCCAACGCCGTCGCCGTTGACACCGGGTTGCGTACCCTGACGGAGTTCTTCTCCGACGGCACCGAGGCTGCCGAGGCGGTGGCCAAGCGAGCGGCCGTCGCCGATCCGCTGCTGGCCGCCTGTCGAGAGGTCGGGCGCGCGCTCGGCGTGCGCGTCGAGTCCCCACCAGCCTCCGATGCGGCCGCCCGGGATCGGTTGGCGGCCATCGCCCGGGCGTCGCGGGTCCGGACCCGTCAGGTCACTCTCGAGTCCAACTGGTGGCGTTCCGACGCCGGGCCGCTGCTGGGCTTTCGTAGGTTGCCGGCGGACGCCCCGTCGACCACGGCGGACGAGGACGCCGAGCAAAGTCGGCCGGTCGCCCTCGTGCGTACTGGCCGCCGCTACCGGCTCGTGGACCCGACGAGCGGCGATCGCCTGGTGGTCACCGCCGAGGTTGCCGCCTCGCTGTCGCCCATCGCCTACACGATGTACCGGCCGTTCCCGGAGCGCACCCTGGGCGTTCGCGACCTCCTCCGCTTCGGTCTGCGCGGCAGCGGCGCCGACCTGTGGACCGTGCTGCTCACCGGGCTGCTCGGTGGCTTGCTCGCCCTGGTGGTACCGATCGCGACCAGTCTGTTGTTCGACCGGTTCATCCCGGCCGCCGACGCCGGCGGCGTGGCTCAGGTGGCCGTGGCGCTGGTGGCGAGCACGTTCGCGATCGCGGCCTTCCAGTTGACCCGGGCCCTCGCCGTGGCGCGGCTGGGAGCCCGGATGGACCTGTCGCTCGAGGCGGCGATCTGGGATCGCCTGCTTGACTTGCCCGCGCCGTTCTTCCGGGAATACTCCTCGGGCGATCTCGCCCTGCGGGCCACCGGGATGAGCACCATCCGGCGCGTGCTGAGCGGCGTGGTCACCACCGCGGTGCTCGGCGCGGTCTTCTCGTCGTTCAGCTTCGTCCTGCTTGTTCGTCTACGACGCCCGGCTCGCACTCGTGGCCTCGGTGTTGCTAGTGGTCGCCGTGATCGTCGGGATCGTCGCGGTCGCCGTTCAGATGCGTGACCACCAGAGGTCCGACGAGGTGCGCGGCCGGCAGGCAGGCCTGGAGTTGGAGATGCTCAACGGCGTCTCCAAGCTGCGGGTCGCGGGCGCCGAGGCGCGCGCATTCGGCGTCTGGGCCCGGCTGGTCCCAGGGGCCGCCCCCCGCCGCGCCCAGCTCGCCGCGATGCGCGTCAACGTGGTCTACGCCGCGCTCCCGCTGGCGGCGCTGTTGGTGATCTTTCCCATCGCCGGACTGCGCGGCGACAGCGACCTCACCGCAGGGACGTTCCTGGCCTTCAACACCGCTTTGACGCAAGTGATTACGGCCGTGATCGCGCTCGGGACGTCGTTGTCCGCCGTCGCCCAGATCGTTCCGCTGTACCAGCGGGCCAGTCCGATCCTGCAGACCCTGCCGGAGGTGGAGGAGGGTCGCACCGATCCCGGCGAGCTGACCGGTGACGTCGAGGTCAGCAACGTGACGTTCCGGTACGTCGCCGACGGCCGGCCCGTTCTCGACCAGGTGTCCTTCCGCGCCCGGCCGGGCGAATTCGTCGCCCTGGTCGGGCCGTCCGGGTCCGGCAAGTCGACGATCCTGCGCCTCCTGCTGGGCTTCGAGACGCCGGAAAGCGGCAGCGTCTACCTCGACGCCCAAGACCTCGCCAGCCTCGATTTCCGGGCGGTGCGGCGGCAGATGGGCGTGGTGTTGCAGAGCGGCCGGCTGGCCTCGGGCAGCATCTTCGACAACATCGTCGGCTCGTCACCGTTCACGATGGAGGAGGCGTGGGAGGCGGCGCGCAGCGCCGGCCTCGACGCCGACGTCCGGCAGATGCCGATGGGCATGCACACGATGGTGATGGAGGGCGGCGCCGGTCTGTCCGGGGGTCAGCGGCAGCGGCTGCTCATCGCCCGGGCGATTATCGGCAAGCCGCGGATCCTGATCTTCGACGAGGCGACCAGCGCCCTGGACAACCGCACCCAGGCCGTGGTCAGCGAGAGCCTGGAGCGACTCCAGGCGACGCGCATTGTCATCGCCCACCGGCTGAGCACGGTGATCAAGGCCGACCAGATCCACGTCGTCGAGGCGGGCCGGATCGTCGAGTCAGGGACGTACGCCGACCTCATGCAGCGGAAGGGTCCGTTCGCCGCGTTGGCTGCTCGCCAGCTCGCTTGACGCGGGAGCCGCTCACCGGTGGGAGTGCCCCGCTCAGCTGATGATAGATCGGATGGCAATGATCCAGGCTCGATGGTGACAACCGAGTCGTCAGTGCCGGATGATCATAGTGGCGATGTCGACTCGAGCCGCAGAGGGCCGCTGATGATGGGCAGCCCGTGTAGCGGAGAGGAAAGCACTGACTGCATTGTCAGGAGCGGATGATCATGAACTTCCTCGCGGCATCGACGCAGGTCAACCGCACGTGGTCGCAGGCAGGAGTTGGGTCGGCTCATCCCACCGTCCGAGGAGTACCGCTATGAGCGTCACGCCGCCGACCGCCGACCGACGCCGAGCTCGCCGAGGGGTGCTGCTGTTCGTCGGCCTCGTCGCCGTTCTCGACGTCTTGCTGATGACGGTGACGGTGATGACGCGGGATGCTCGATGGATCTTTGCATTGATGTGGTCGGTCGCGGCAGCATCGCTGATCTGTCGGCTGGCCCTGCGGGAGGGCTTCCGGGACGTCTCGTTCCGGTTCGGCGGGCGGCGCACGCTCGCGTTCGTCGTTGCCGGCTTCGCCTTCCCGATTGTCTTCGGAGCCGTCGTCTACGGAATCGCCTGGATCAGTGGACTGGCGACCTACGTCTCGCCGCAGGGCGGTTTCCTCCTCATGCTCCTCAGCGCGGTCACCGTCGGAGCCGCGATCAACATGCTGTTGGCCGCTGGGGAGGAGATCGGCTGGCGCGGGTACCTGTTGACCCGGATGATCGACGCTGGCATCCCGCGTCCGGTGCTGGTCGGCGGAGTGATCTGGGCGTTGTGGCACGTCCCCGGGATCGTCGCCGGCGTCTACCTCGCCGGCAGCGGCTCTTCGCGGCTGCTGACCGTGATGGTGTTCATCTGCTACATCACCGCGTTCGCCTTCGTGTTCGCCCGGTTCCGGCTTGCCACCGGCAGCATTTGGCCCGCCATCGTGCTGCACGGCGCCTGGAACAGCATCATTCAGGGACCCTTCGACGGCTCCACCGGAGGTGCCAATGCAGCCCTGTGGACCGGCGAAGGCGGGATCCTGGTCATGCTCGGCATGGTCGGCGTCGCCGTAGGCACCGTCTTCGTACGGCCGTCGCGGATGCTCCGCTCGCCGGACGACCCGATCGTCACCACACCATAGGCCCGTCGCCCGTGGCACCTCGGATTGCCCGATAGCCGGTCATATTGGGCCGACCGCGCAGCGGATACTGCCCGATCGAGTGGCCGTCGGGTCCTTCCGGACGCCGGCGCTGCCCGGCATCGTGGGCAGACCATGAGGACCGCCCGAGCCGGGCGCAAACCCATCCGGCCGCCGATTGGACGAGGCCCGGCGGAAGAGGCCGCCGTCGACGTGTTCAGCGGCGGTGGGCGAGGCTTGCCCTCGACGGGCCGCCTCCGCCCGGCAGATGTCTTGACTCTGCAAGCTCAGGCCGGCAACGCGGCCGTCACCGAGCTTTTCGGTGCCGCCGGGCAGCCGATCCTGCAGCGCCAGCCCGTCGGGGCGACGAGCGACATCTCGGCCGAGGATGCCGAGTACGTGGCAACCGACGTGCAGTCCGATTTCTACTCCCTCTACCAGGGCCTGATGCGGGCCAACACCCTCCCGAACACCACGCAGTATCGGCAAGGTCTGATGCTCCAGCTCGACGACATCGGCATGGACGCCGCCGTCGACCGCGGCGTCTTCACCGACCCGCGATCCCACATGGACGACATCAGCTTGATCAGCGAGAAACTCCATGACGTTCAGGCGAAACTCACCGCGCAGAACGCCCACGCCAAGCGGCTGTGGACCCAATTCGACGCCCAGTGCATCGCCGCCCAGAACGAGCTTCGCCTCGGTGCCGCCGACGAGCAGAACGCGGCGGCGATCTTGGGCGATAGCTACGGCAAATCCAAGCAGCGCTTCCAAAGTCTCGGATCGTACGCGGTTGCCGAGGATTTCGTGCACACCGTCGACATGCTCAAGAACAACACCCACCTGGCCCTCGGCAAGACCCAAGCAGCCCGCGAGGAGCAGCAGCTCACCGCGGAATCCGAGGCCCTCGCCCGCGATCTGGCCGATACCGGCGCCGAAGGCCCCGGCTTCTGGGGAACCGTGTGGAACGTCGTGGGATGGGACAGCTTCGGCGACTTCGTCGGCGACCTCGCCCTGTCCGCGGCCACCCTCGGTGCCAGCAAGTGGCTCAAGGGGGCCAAGCGCGGCAAAAAGGCCCTGGAAGCGGCCAAACTCGCCCGCGGAGCACGCAAGCTCAAATACCTCAAGCGGCTGGAGAAGCTCGACAAGATCAAGGACGCGACCGAGCGGATGGTGGTCGCGGTGGCCCAACATCAGGCCGAGATCTCCAGCCTCACGAGGTGGGCGCGGGCCAACGCGGCCAGCCTCATGCGCAAGCTGGCCACTGACCTGATCTCCGACGCAGCTACCCAGGGCGTTCGACAGGTGCCGTCGACCGTGATCAGCCGGGTCACCAAGGGGTACGTCCAGGTCGTCGTCGACGAGGTGCTGAACGTGTCCGAGGAGCAGGCCAAGCAATATGTGAAGCTGTCCAACATCGCGCTCATTGCCAGCAAGGATGCTTCCCATCGGCGGCTGCTGGGCGCCTTCATGTCGGTCGCCGTCCGGCGGCGGGGCCTGACCAATCTGATCCACACCACGCTGTCCCGGACCGGGCGCTTCGAGGTTCCGACCGACCTCAAGGCCGTGGGTGTGGATTTGGCCTCCATCGCCATCACCACCGCCCGCGAGGTGATCAACGATTTCATCAACGGGCTGCCGTACGTCGACGCCTACAGGTCTTACCTGCAGGGCCCGATCGAGGCGGCGCTGAAGACCCTCGAAAAGGCGGTCCAGGCCGAGCTCCCCCGCTGACCGCCAACCCTGCCACTCATCGATGGGAGTCTCGGGACATGACTGAGCGCACCGCGAAAGAGGTCGTCGACGAGATGTACCGACGGCAGCAGGCTGGCGACCCTACGGTGCTCGACGACCTGGTCGCGGAGGATTTCGTGAATCATGCAGCCGGACCTCAAGGACGCGAGGGCCTGCTCCGCATTCTTCGAACCATCGACGACGATCTCGGGCCGCTCTCCGTCGAGCAACATCACCTGATCGGCGACGGAGACCTCGTAGCGCAGCACCTCACGCTGCACGGCACGCACCGCGCATCCACGATGCCGTTGCTCGCTCCGGTCAGCCCCTCCGGCCGCGCCGCCGCGTGGACGTTCATCCACATCTGGCGGGTCGCCGACGGGGTGATCGTGGAGCACTGGGCCTGCCGCGACGACATGGGTCTCCTCGAGCAGCTGAGCGACTGATGGTCAGCGCCACCGTGCGCCGGCTCAAGGTAGGGGTGCTGACTCCACATGCTGCCGCCGGGCCCGAGATCGAGATCCCCGACATGAGCCAGGGTCGAGTCACGGTAACGCTCGCGCGTATCCGTTCACCGGGGAATGCGGACGGAACAGAATCATCCGGCCCGTCAACCGCTCGAGCATTACGCGCCCTGACCCAGCCTGAAGCAGTGGGCGGTGCCGCGGCCTGCTTCGGCGACGGCTCTGTCGATGTCGTGGCCCACGCCTCTACTACTACTGGCTATGTCCTCGGTGCCCGGTCCGAAGCCGCGCTGGTCAAGCGACTCGCCACGACGTGCGCAGTACCCGTTGTCGGCAGAACGAACGGGTCGGCTGGTTCTTCAAGCGAACCAGGTGCTGCTCTGGTCGATCCTTGCCGCCACCAACGCGCCACTGACAATTGAGGGCTGCGGGAAGCTCTTCCGGACACTTCCAACGCCAGACGCCTGTGTCACACCAAGATGCTGAACCGGCGCTCAACGCCCGACCGGAGTCGGGTCGTACAGTTGGGCCGTGAATCGTCATCTGAGGGTTGCCGTGTTCACGGGTGTCGTGGCCACGGTTCTCGCAGCAGGCATCGCCACACCTGCACATGCGGGCGGCGGACCAGTTCGCTGCAACGGCGAGGTCGCCACGGTCGTGGGCACCAACAGGTCTGACGTGCTACGTGGGACGAACGGTGACGACGTGATCGCCGCGCTGGGGGGTCGGGACGTGGTGTTCGGGCTCGGCGGCGACGACGTGGTGTGCGGAGGCAAGGGCCGAGACGTACTCCTCGGCAACGGCGGAGTGGACCTGCTCCTGGGCAACGGTGGCCGAGACGTCGCGATCGGCGGCCGTGGGTACGACAACTGCCGCGCCGAGGTCGCCCGATGCGAGGACGAAGGCGACAGCTCGTCCGCAATCGATCTGGAACTGGTGCTGCAGGCCGATCAGTTCGATTCGCCCAGCGTCACCAACCAGGCCATCTACACGATCATCAACCGCGGCGCACTCCGAACCGGAAACGTCGTGGTGACCGACACGCTGCCCGCCGGGATCACCTACCAGAGCGTCGCGGATCCCAACAACTTCTGGGCTTGCCGGGTGGTCTTGCCGGCTCCGACTCCTGGCCGGCAGACCGTGTCCTGTCGCTACTCGGAGAACCTGCTGCCGGATGAGGCCGCGTTCACGCTCACCCTGGCCGCCAACCTCCCGACGCCGACCACGGTGACCAACACGGCGTGCATCACGTTGCCCGTCGACGCGAACCCGACCAACGACTGTTCGACGGTCCAGACACGGGTTGTCGCGACACCGCCCCCGCCGTAGCCCGCCGGTCCCTGAGTTCGCGATCACCGCCGTACGGCCGGCATCGGCCGTGGATTCAGGAATCGATCACAGCGACGAGCGGCCGTGAACGGTCAGCGCGCCGATGACGTGTCGCTCCGACGTCATCAGGTAGTCGTCCAATTCGGCTATGGCCGCTGCCCGTTCGCCGGCAGCAATCAGGTCGGTCAGGATCTGATTCCGCGCCAAATACGGTTCGTGAAGTCCACGATGGTCGGGGAGGAGGAGGAAGGCCAGCCGTAGCTCGGCCAGCAGGATGTCGAACATCGTGCACACGTGGGTGCTGCCGCACGCCCGCACCAGGGTCCGATGAAACTCGATGTCGTCGGTGCCGACCGCCCCCCAGTCGCCCGCCCCGGCCACCTCCTGCTGATGAGCCACCACGGCACGCAGCTCATCGGTAAAGCGGTTGTCGGCCACGGCCGCGGTCACCCCAAGCGGCTCGATCAGTCGACGGGCCGCATACACCTCGCGGATGTCGTCCAACGTTACGGTTCGCACGCGCACTCCCCGAAAGGGCAAGTGTTCGACGAGCCCGTCGTGCGCCAGCAGCCGGAAGACCTCGCGGACGCTGTTGCGCGAGATGTCAAAGGCCGCTGCCAACTGCTCCTCGCGGAGACGAGTGCCTGGCAACAGCCTGCCTTCGGTGATGTGGGTGCGTAGGACCTGCGCCGCATGCTCTGCCGTGCTCAACCGTCGCGGCAGATCGAGCAGAGCCTCGAGCTGTGCCTCGGCCGATTCGGTCATACCTCAGATGCTAAAGCACGCTCAGGACAATTCAATCATACCCTTGTCATATTGTTCAACAATCT
>CAWBKR010000022.1:0-54034 GCA_963789345.1 uncultured Actinomycetota bacterium
AGCACGTACCGGAGAAGGGACTCGAACCCTCACGCACAAGGCACAGGAACCTAAATCCTGCGTGTCTACCAGTTCCACCACTCCGGCCCGGCTCCACATGCTACTCAGCCAGGCCGCAGCGACTGATGTCGTTTGCCGCCATGTGGCGGCTGGCGCAGCAGAAATCGGGCTCCGCCGCTGCGTCGTGCGTCATGTGGCGGCAGACGACGTGCACGTCCGCACTCGAGCGGCGACACCGTACGGGAGTCGGAGGAGTCAACCACTCACACCGAGAGCTCGCGGCGCAGCTTGTCGACGTGGCCGGCGGCCTTCACGTTGTACTGGGCGATGGCGACCGACCCGGCGCCGGTGTCGTCGACGTCGACGACGAAGGTCGACCGGATCACGCCCTCGACCTTCTTGCCGTAAAGCAGCTTCTCCCCGTACGCGCCGTAGGCCGACAGCGTCTTCTTGTCCGCGTCGGACAGCAGCGGGAAGGTCACCGACTCCTTCTGCTCGAACTTGGCCAGCTTCTCCGGCGGGTCCGGCGAGATGCCCAGGACCCTGATGCCGGCCTCGCTGAACTCGCCGCTGGCTGCGGTGAAGTCGACCGCCTGGGTGGTGCATCCAGGCGTCATGGCCGCGGGGTAGAAGTAGACGATGACTCGCTGACCGGGGTAGTCGCTGAGCGAATGCTGCATCGCCGTGCCCGTCGGGGAGGGTGAAGGGCGGCGCGGGATCTCCGGTCGTCAGGCGGTTGCTCACTCGACCCACTCTAGCCAGAGGCGCGCGCTGGAATACGCTAGCGCCCGACACCTCGCCTGAGGACGGATGGAGAGACGTGGCAGCGAACGACCCGGCACCCAGAGATCAATCGAGGGATCAATCAGGGCAGACGACGTCGCCGACCCGGAACACCTCGCAGATCGAGGCCGACGTGACGGCCACGCGCCATCGGCTGGCGGCCTCGATGGAGACGCTGATCGACGAGGTGCACCCGAACCGGATCAAGCAGCGGACGATCGAGCAAGCCAAGGAGTGGGTCGAATACCGAGGTCGAGACGGCCAAGTCGCTGGTGTTCAACGCCCGCGGCGATCTGCGCACCGATCGGGTCGTCGTCATCGGTGCCGCCGTGGTCGGCGGCATCGCCTTCTTGCTGATCGTCCGCTCGCTCGCCAGCCGCGGAGGGGCGGCTGAGCGGTGCCGGAAGCTCTGCCGATTCGGATGCTGCACGACCGGGTCCTGGTCTCGACGGAGGGAGAGACCGGTGAGCGTCGCAGCGGCGGCGGCATCGTCATTCCGGCCACCGTGGCCATGGGACGACGACTCGCCTGGGCGCGGGTCGTCGCGGTCGGCCCGGGCGTACGGACCGTGCAGATGGCGGATCGCGTCCTGTTCGACCCGGAGGACCGAGCGGAGGTGGAGGTGCGCGGCAAGGACTACGTGCTGCTCCGAGAGCGGGACCTGCACGCCGTGGCGGCGGAACGGCTCGAAGACGGAAAAACCGGATTGTACCTGTAGTTGCTCTTCTCACTGAACCCGTTCAGTGTGTTAGCCATCTATAACGAATCTTAACGTTCTGTGAGAAGAGTTGCCGTTTTGTGGCAGCAGACATCTAGTGTGACGAGGTGGCACCACGGAAGGGTGCCTCTACAACGAAGTGAGGCTCGCATGACATTTGTTCGATCAGCGCGCCGCGTCGGCAATCGCCGGCGCGTCACTCACCGCCCTTCTCGTGGCGGCTGCCTGCGGTGGCGGTGGCGGAGGCGCAGCCCCGGCCGGCTCAGCTCCCGCCGTCGACTTCAGCAAGACAGGGTCATATCGAGTATTGGCAGGGCAAGGACGTCAGCGGCGAGGCCATGAAGAAGATCGCCAGGTTCAACGCCGCGAATCCCGGCGAGACGGTCACCCTGCACGAGCTGCCGGACAACGCCGACGCGCAGCGCCAGCAGATGATCCAGAACTCGCAGATCAAGAACGCCAAGATGGCGCATCTTGAGCGTGGACGTGGTCTGGACCATCGAGTTCGCGCGCCAACGGGTACTTGGTGCCGTTGCCGGCCGATCAGTTCTCCGACCGAGGGCTTCCTCAAGCCCACGGTCGACGCGGCCACGTACTTCAACAAGCTGTACGCGATGCCGACGACCTCCGACGGCGGTCTGCTGTACTACCGCACGGATCTGCTGGACAAGTACTCAGCTGAAGCCGCCGACCACCTGGGCCGAGATGATCGACGGCCTGCAAGACGATCAAGGCCGGCGAGAACGACGCCAAGCTGGGCTGCTACGCCGGTCAGTACCAGAAGTACGAGGGCCTGACGGTGAACTTCGCCGAGGCCGTCAACGGCGCCGGCGGCATCGATCACCGACGCCGACGGCAAGCCGAACGTGAACACCCCGGAGGCCACCGAGGGTCTGAACTTCCTGGTCAACGGCTTCAAGGACGGCTACATCCCCAAGGGCGCCATCACCTGGCAGGAAGAGCAGGGCCGGCAGGCGTTCCAGAACGGCACGCTGATCTTCCACCGGAGCTGGCCTGGCAACGTACTACACCTGGGCAACAAGACCGACGGTTCGTCCAAGGTGGCGGGCAAGTTCGACGTCGCGCCGCTGCCGGGTCAAGGACGGCCCGGGCGTCTCGAGCCTCGGCGGCCACAGCTACGGCGATCGCGACCAACGCCGAGAACAAGGGCACCGCGGCCAAGTTCATCAAGTTCATGTCCAGCGTCGAGGAGCAGAAGGCCAACGCCTGATGGCCAGCTCCAACGCGCCGGTCGCGGAGTCGCTGTACTCCGATCCGGAGGTCGATCAAGAAGTTCCCGTACATGCCGATCCTGAAGAAGTCCATCGAGACCGCGATGCCGCGGCCGAAGGTCGGTCAAGTACGGTGACGTCACGCTGGCTATCCAGGACGCTGCCTACAGCGCGCTCCAGGGACAGACAGCACCCGATGCGGCCCTCGCGGGTCTGCAGACCAAGTTGGAGTCCTTGACCCAGTAAGACTGAACACACCAGAGTGGGATTCCAGCGCAACCGGTTGGGCTGCGCTGGAATCTCCAGGTGTGAGATAGGGGTAGGCAATGGCCACAGCCACTGTGGAGAAACAGCCCAGGTCCGGGGTTCGCCGGCGACGGGCACAAGCACAAGAAGAACGCACTCAGCGACGGTCAGGGCCGGCTCGCCTGGATCCTGCTCGCACCCACCCTGCTCATCATCATCGTCGTCGCCGGCATCCCGGTGCTGCTGTCGATCCGCGAGTCGCTGTTCCAGGCCAACTCCGGTGTCGACCCCAACACGGGTCTCATCGCCCAGGGTGAGAGCTTCGTGGGGCTGACAGAACTTCACCGACATCTTCGCCGGTCAGAACACCGTCATCGGCACGTACGGCTCGATGGACCGGTTCTGGAACGCCTTCATCAACACCACCTTGCTCACCATCGTCTGCGTCCTGCTGGAGACGGTTCTCGGCGTGGCGATGGCACTCATCATGTCCAAGGCCTTCCGGGGTCGCGGCATCGTCCGGGCCGGCATCTTGGTGCCGTGGGCCATCCCGACCATCGTCTCCGCGCTGATGTGGAAGCTCATCTTCGACGAGGCCGGCGTGATGAACCGGATCCTCGGGCAGCAGATCCTGTGGTTGGCCGACTCAGGTGCGTCCTTCTGGGCCGTCGTCATCGCCGACGTCTGGAAGACCGCACCGTTCATCGGCCTGCTGACCCTGGCCGGTCTGCAGACCATCCCGGCCGAGGTGTACGAGGCGGCGAAGGTGGACGGGGCGAACGCATGGAAGCAGTTCACCCAGATCACCCTGCCGATGGTCAAGCCGACGCTGGTGGTCGCGGTGCTGTTCCGCACCCTCGACACCATGCGGATGTTCGACCTGCCCTACGGCATGATCGGCCCGGGCAAGTACCGGGTCGAGACGCTGTCGATCTTCGCCTATCTGGAGGCCAACCAGAACCGCTACGGACCGGCGGCCGCGTACGCCATCATCCTGTTCGTCTACGTGCTGTTGGTGGCCTTCCTCTTCGTCAAGCTGCTCGGTGCCGACGTGATCGGTGACTCCGGGATGCCCAAGAAGAAAAAGAAGAAGGACAAGGATGACGCCACCGCCATTCCCGCGCAGGGCGTGGAGCTGATGGGAGGGGCGCACTGATGACCACTCCGACCGATACCAGCGTCGTCCACGAAGAGCACACCCCCAGCGACGAGATCTACAAGCTCGCTCATCCCAAGCAGAGCCCGAAGGCGCGGATCGGGATGATCGCCTCCTACGTCGGGCATGGCGCGTGATCGTGCTCTACTGCATCATCCCGTTCTACTGGATGGTGGTCTCCTCGCTGCGGCTGCCGACCGAGGGCCGCAGCACCGAGTTCGTCCCGAATCCGGCCTCGTTCGCCAACTACGCCGGCGTCTTCGCCGCCGGCAACAACTTCGGCCGGTCGCTGGTCAACTCGATCATCGTCTCCGGAGTGACCACGGTGCTCGACCCTGCTGTTCGGCATCGTGGCGGCCTACGCGCTGGCCCGGTTGAAGTTCCGGGGCAAGGGCGTCGTGCTCTGGGTCATCATGGCCTGCTCGATGTTCCCGCTGGTCGTGCTGCTGCCGCCGCTGCTGAAGATGTTCTCCTCGACGGATCCGTTCACCTGGTTCCCGTACTGGATCAACACCTACCAGTCGGTGATCATGCCGGGTCTGAGCTTCGGCCTGCCGCTGGCGGTGTGGAACCTGACGGCCTTCTTCAAGCAGCTCCCGGTGGAGCTGGAGCAGGCGGCCATGGTCGACGGCTGCACCCCGGGGGTGGCCTTCCGCAAGGTGATCCTGCCGCTCGCGGCACCGGGTGTGTTCACCACGGCGATCATCGTGTTCATCGGCGCGTGGAACGAGTTCCTCATCGCGCTGACGTTCCTGCAGGACGCGAACATGCAGACCGCGACGGTGGCGATCAGCAAGTTCACCGGCACCACCGGCTTCGACACCCCGTACGGCACCATCATGGCCGCCGGTGTGATCGTGACCGTTCCGCTGCTGATCGCGGTGCTGATCTTCCAGCGCCGGATCGTGGCCGGCCTGACCGCAGGTGGCGTCAAGTAGGCACACGAGCAGTAAGGAACCGGCGCAGCTGACTCATCAGCTGCGCCGGTTTCGTTTGCGGTCGGGAGGTTCGGCGTGTGGGCGATCCGAGCGGCACGGGTGTTCGACGGACGCTCCGTGCGGACGGACGGGGCCCTCATCGTGATCGACGGTGACCACCATCGTCGGGATCGAGCCTCGGGACGCCGACCTTTCCGACGGACGCGAGGTCGTCGAAGTGCCGGGCACGGTCCTGCCCGGGTTGGTCGACACCCACGTGCACCTGTGCGGCGACGGCCGGCGCGGGGCGCTGGACCGACTCGAGTTCTACGACGACGCCGAGTTGCCCGCCGATCATCGAGGAGGCGCTGCGGCGGTCGCTGGCGGCCGGGAGTCACGACCGTCCGCGACCTCGGTGACCGCCGGTTCGCCGTCCTGGACTGGCGGCCTCGCCGACCGCGGGATGGTGGCCGACGGTGCTCGCCGCTGGTCCGCCGCTCACCAGCGTCCGCGGACACTGCTGGAACATGGGCGGTGAGGTGACCGGGGAGGCCCAGCTGCGCGGCCGCCGTGGCGCGAGCGGGCCGAGCGGGGCGTCGACGTGGTCAAGATCATGGCGAGCGGTGGGTTCATGACGGCCGGCAGCACCGTCACCGCGTGCCAGTTCACCGACGACGAGCTGCGGGTCGGTCGTGAGCGAGGCGCACCGGCTCGGCCTGCCCGTGACCGCCCACGCGCACCCGCTGGTCGCCGTCGACCAGGCCGTCCGACGCCGGGGTCGACGGGATCGAGCACTGCACCGGTCATCACCGACAAGGGCCTCGGCGTGCCGAAGGTGACGATCAGCCGCTGTTCGGGACGCCTCGATGACCGTCTGCCCGACGCTCGGGCAGACGGCCGTGTTCGCACCGCCGCCCGCCGTCTTGGCCATGCTGGCCGACCGCGGACTGACCCCCGAACTGCTGATGCAGCAAACCGAAGTCCAGGCCGCACGCCTGCTGGCGGCCGGCGTCCGTGTCGTCTCCGGTACCGACGCCGGAGTGGGGGAGGTGAAACCGCACGGCTTGGTCGCCTATCGCACTGGAGGCACTGGTCGCCGGTGGGGCCGATCCCGCCGCCGGCGCTGGCCTCGGCCACGTCGGTGGCGGCCGAGGCCATCGGGATGGGCCGGCGCAAAGGCCGGATCGCCGTTGGTTACGATGCCGACCTCGTTGTCGTCGACGGAGATCCGAGTGTCGACATCGTCGACCTGCAGCGGATCCGGCAGGTGTACGTCGGCGGCGAGCCGGCCTGGCCGTCGGCGATCGCGCCACCGCATTCGAGGCGAAGCGGTGGTCAATCTGAGGCCGGGTAGCGGCCCCCGGCCCCTATCGTGGTGCCACCGCGGACCCCCTGGCGCGGCCCGATGAGGGCGATCCGGCCCCGCTCGCTGCCGATTTGTGCCCCACGTCCGATAGTCGTCTCGGTGTCCACGATCGGCGCGGCGGACGACGGCGCCCGAGCGGATGATCGCGTCCGGCATGATCACCGACCGCTCGACGATGGCGCCCTTCTCCACGACGCACCCCACGACCGATCACGCTCTTCCGTACCCGACCGCCCAGATCGGCACCGCCGCCGATCAGCACGTCGGAGAGGTCGGCTCCCCGGCGGATGGTGATCGCGGCCGGGGTGCGGCGTGAGCTCACCATGGGCCAGTCGGGATCAGTGAAGTCGAACTCGGGCCGCGGGGGCAGGAATTCCATGTGGGCCCGCCAGTAGGCGTCGACGGTGCCCAGGTCACGCCAGTAGCCGTCGAAGCGGTGCTCGCGCGCGGAGCCCTGCTCGACCAGGGACGGCAACACGGCCGTGCCGAGGTCGTCCAACTCGTCCTCCGCCTGCCGGGCCAGCCGCTCGAGTTCGGCGATCAGGACGACGGGATCGAACGCGAAGACCTCGTTGCTGATCAGGTTGCCCTTCGCGCGCTCAGGTTTGTACCGATAGTCGGTGACCTTGCCTCCGCGGCTGACCTGGACGACGCCGTATCGCTCCGGCTCCTCGTCCACCCGAGTCGTCACCATCGTCACCGCCGCACCGGAGTCGAGATGCTCCGCGACCAGCGCGGCGTAGTCCAACCGGTACACGGCGTCCGCGCTCAGCACCACCGCCGCGTCGGCGGCGAACTCCTTGATCAACGGGGCGATCTTCCACAGGGCGTCCGCGGTGCCCTGGTGCCAGCCGGCCCGATCACTGCCCTGGCCGGGCGGCAGCACCAGCAGACCGCCATGGGTCCGGTCCAGGTCCCACGGGCGGCCGTTGGCCAGCGCGTCGGCCAGCGTGGCCGGGTGTTGCTGCTGAACCACCCAGACGTCGTTGAGGCCGGCATGCAGGCAGTTGCTGAGCGGGATGTCGATCAGCCGGTGCGTACCGCCGATCGGCATGACCGGCTTGGCGCGATGCTCGGTGAGCAGCTCCAGCCGGGTTCCGGCGCCTCCGGCCAGGACGATGGCCAGCGTGCGAGGAGGAGCCACCCCGTCATCCTCACACGGCGCTAACATCGCCATGGTGACCACTCCCATGATCTTGGACACCGACCTCGCCATGGGTGCGCCGGGCAGCGACATCGACGACGGGTTCGCGTTGGCGCTCGCCGTGGCCGACCCGGAGATCGAGCTCCGACTGGTCACCACGGTGAACGGGAACACCGACATCGACTCCGCGACCACGCTGACCGCCGACCTGCTTGGACCGGCTCGGAGCGACCGAGATCCCGCTGCATCGAGGGGCGAACCGGCCACTGTTGCGACCGGTCGAGCGGAAGGGTCGCGTGCCCGAGGACGTCGCGATCCGGGAGCGCCGGCCCGGCCACGCGGTCACGGCCATGATCGACCTGGTCCGCGCCCACCCGCGGCGATCTCACCCTGGTCGCCGTCGGGCCGCTGACCAACGTCGCCCTGGCCATGCTGCTCGACGAGGACTTCGCCGCTCGACTGGGTTCATTGGTGATCATGGGCGGCGTGTTCACCGAGGTGACCGGTCACGCCGAGATGCCGGGAGAGTTCAACGTGTGGAGCGATCCCGAGGCCGCTTGCGTCGTGCTGCAGAGTGGGGTGGTGGCGACGTGGGTGGGACTGGACGTGACGCGTCGAGTTCGATTGGACCGGCACCGGGCGCTCGCCATGGCGGCCGACGACCACCGCTTCACTTCCTACGCCGGCGAGTACTCGGTGGCCTGGATCGACCATCTCGCCCAGATCGAGGACGCCGACATCGACTCGTGCGCGCTGCATGACCCATTGGCCGTGGCGGCGGTCACCCGGCCGGACCTGCTCACCTTCCGCGAGGCGCACCTCGACGTCCAGCTGGACGGAGTGGCCCGCGGTGTGCTGGTCGCCGACTGGCTGCGGACGCCGTCGCACCACGGCGGCGAGGCACCCCGAACGGCCAACGCTCGGGTCGCGGTCGCGGTCGACTCGGAGGGCTTCCGGCAGCACTTCACCGAAGCGTTGCGTCGGCTGTGACCGGTCATCCACTCCGGCTGGCGATCGTCGGCACCGGGATCCGCGGCATGACGTACGGCCGGGAGAGCGTGCGCACCGGTGAGGCGGTGGTCACGGCACTGGCCGAGCCGCGGGAGGGTCGGCGATGCATCAGGCCGCGGCCGAGCTCGGAGTCGTCGCGGAGCGCGCCGTGTCCGACTGGCGCGAGCTCGCGGAGCGGCCCGACCTCGACGTCGATGCCGTCGTCGTCTCCACGCCGGATCGCCAGCACACCGAACCGGCGTTGGCCTTCCTGGCCCGAGGACTGCCGCTGCTGCTGGAGAAGCCGATGGCGCCGACCCGAGAGGAGGCCCAGAGCATCGCGGAGGCGGCAGAGCGGGCGTCGGTGATGGTCTGCGTCGCCCACGTGCTCCGCTATTCGGCCTACACCGGGGCGATCAAGGCCATCCTCGGCTCCGGTGCGCTTGGCGACGTGGTCAGTGTCGAGCACTTGGAGCCGGTGGGCTGGTGGCACCATGCGCATTCGTTCGTCCGGGGCAACTGGCGTCGCGAGGACGAGTCGAATCCGATGCTGATGGCCAAGTGCTGCCACGACGTCGACTGGCTCTCGTTCATCGTCGACCGGCCGGCGCAGCGGGTGTCCTCGTTCGGGAGCCTCACCCACTTCACCGCGGCGAACAAGCCGGCGGGAGCGGGTTCGCGCTGCCTCGAGTGCGCGGTCGAGCCACAGTGTCCGTACTCGGCGCGGCGGATCTACCTGGAGCGCGTGCCGGATCTCAGCGCCCGGATCTGGCCGCTCTCCGTCCTCGCCGACCCGGTGAACGACGCGGCGATCACGGCCGCTCTGCGGGACGGTCCGTACGGGCGGTGCGTGTACGACTGCGACAACGACGTCGTCGATCATCAGGTGGTCAACATCGAGTACGAGGGCGGCGTCACGGCTTCGTTGACCATGACCGCCTTCACGCCGATGGACGTTTCGCAAGACCCGGATCTTCGGCACCCACGGGATGCTCGAGGGCGACGGCTATTCGGTCCGTGTCTTCGACTTCCTCACCGGTCGCACGACGGCGACGCAGGTGATCGATCCGGCCGACGCCGAGGCTGGTGAAGGTCATCTGGGCGCCGACGCCGCCCTCACCCGCAGCTTCCTCGCCGCCCTCCGCGACGGCGACCCGAGCCGGATCCTGACTTCCCCGGCGGAGAGCCTGCACACCCACGAGATCGTCTGGGCCGCGGAACGGGCTCGCCTGCGCGGAACGGTGGAGTCCCTCAGTCCCGTCCCGAGAACAGCCCCGGAAACAGTCTGAACCGCCGCTTCTCGCTCGGAGGCTCCTGTGGCTCGGCCGGCCCCTTCCAGAACGAGCGCAGGGCGGTTCCGTAGCTCAGCCCCTGGACGGCGGCGGGCGCATGCAGGATGACGGGCGTCTTGTCGGTTCCGCCGCCCAACTTGCTGGAGAACGTCAAGGCTTCGAAGGGCTCGTCCGCCTTGCGGGCCGCATGCAGCACCATCGAGGGGGTCTCGCCGTAGAGGATGAGGTCAGCGCTCGCGTCCAGGCCGTCGGCGTGCCGACCGAATCCGTGCTTGGCCCCGAGGTAGTCCGTGAAGCCGGTGAGATCCGAGCCGAAGCCCTCATCGGCGAGCATGCGGTAGAGGATCGGGCCGGATGTCGACCCGACGGCCCAGGCGAAGCAGTTGTAGCCATCCTCAGGATCCCGCACCATGCGGAAATCGATGTCGTAGAAGTAGTCGCCCCACTCCCGCCACTCGGATGGCGTCGGCTCGCGGCTGCCGGAGATGGCCGAGGCGGGAGCCGGCGCTGGTTCGTCGCGCTGCACCACCGGTCGGGCCTGGAGCGCGGCAACCACGGCCCGGTTCCCGGCCAGGCGCTGGAGGTCAGTGACCCAAGCCGTCGACGAATTGGGCGCAGGCTTAGGCTTCCGCCGATCCGCGGGCGGAGCCTTGCGGGCAGGGTCAAGCTCAGCCCGGTGCACGTTTCCAGTGTCCGTCAGTCGGCGCCGAGCGTCGAGGTCGGCAGCAGAACGCGCGAGAAACCGCCCTCGCCGTGACAGATCGTCCGTCGCGACGTGGCCATCTCGGTGCTCGTGGCCGGATCCGCGGCCGGTGCCCAGGTTACGGGCGTAACGCGGATGCGCCCCACCGGAGACCTGCAGGCGGATGCGGGTGCCGGGCAGGAAGCGATGCGCCATGGCCTCGAGCCGAATCTGAATCGTCCCACTCGATGTCTCCGGCTCCAGTCGTACGAATCTGTCGCTGAGGTTGACCGAACGCCCGTTCGTCCGCACCTCGCACAGGCGGACGAACAGATCGGCGTACGGGTTGTCGGTGCGATGCACGAGCTCGATGACCGGGTTGCCGATCACCTCCACCGGTTCGGTCAGCGGTGGGCCGGTGAAGGTCACGACGTCGTCTCGTGCCTCGAGCTTCCGGTTGTCGCGGTAACCGCCGATCGCCGGGTTGATCACTCGGCCACCGACCGTCGGTGTGGGATTCGCCGGATCGTACGTGAAGGTCGACGGATCGCCGGTCGGCCGTCGGCTCGGTGGTCGGCGAGCCCACCGTCGGGCTGCAGATAGAGGATTCGGTCGTCGGTGGGCGGGGGCCAGTCCGGCAGGTTGCGCCACTCCTGGACACCGCCGACGAAGATGCGGACCGGGCTGGGGCCGGCGTCGGGTGCCTGTTCCCGTGAGGTGTTCGGCCAACCAGTCGAGGGTCTCCTCCATCATGGGTCCCCAGCCCTTGGTGGCCGCCTCGACGTGGGTCCACGGGTCCGATCGTCAGGCCGACGTCGACGCCGCGATCCCGCAGGATCTCGTACTGCTCGATCATCTGGTCGACGAAGCGATCCTGCCAACCCTCGTGCAGCAGGACGGGAACCTCGACCCGCTCGAGCGCCTGCCCCAGTCGCATCGGTCGCCACACCGGGTCGTCGGCGTTCGGCGACGTGAGCCACTCCCGGTACGGCATCGTGCTGCCGGCCAGCACCGTGTCCTGGGCACGGACGAGCGGTAGCTCCTCGAACCCCGGCTTCAGGCGCCGGCTGGCGGTCACGAAGCGCGGAAGCCCCCGAACCACGCCGTCCTCCAGGTGCTCGAAGCCGTCCATGAGAGCCAGCATCTGTTCGAGGGAGAAGGCTCCGGCGCCGTGCGCCACCCAATGGTTGTCGTGCGCGGCGACAGCGATCACCGCCGTGACCAGCTCCGGCGGCGGATCGGTCATCATGGCCCATGCCGTGTAGCCGAAGTAGGACTCACCGCACAAGGCGAAACGACCGTCGAACCAGGCCTGCTCCCGCAGCCAGGCGACCGTGTCGGCCCCGTCGTCGATCTCTCGGCTGAACGGCTCGAAGGCGCCGCCGGAGCCGAACGTGCCGCGGCAGCTCTGGTTGACGACCCGGAACCCATGCGTTGCGTAGAAGCGGGCAGTCATCAGGGCGATCAGGCCGGTCCGGCCGTACGGGGTGCGGATCAGCACGCGTCCCCCGCGACTTTCCTACCGGCGCATAGACGTCGGTGAGCAGTTGCACACCGTCACGCATCGGGACCCGCACGTCCCGGGCGAGGGTGGAGTCGTGGTGACCCGGCGGCATCTTGAACAGGCGAGCAATCGCGGCATCGAGAGCCCGACCGCGACGCGTTCTCATCACGGGCGGTAGGAGCCCACGCGGCACACGGTCGCGATCGAGATGACGTCGAGAGCTTGCGAGATCTGCTGCTGTACGCAGTCTTCGCAAGCCCAGACGGGGAAGGCCTGGACGGCCTGTTGTCCGGAGAGGGTCTGGCCGAGGTGGCTGAGGCGGTCCAGGACGTAGGCCGCCGGCCGGCGTCGGCACTGGACACACAAGCGTGACTGCGGTTCTGGCTCGGAACTCACGGCGCGCGACCGACGAATTTCGGCTGCAGCGGTGAAAGTGGGCTCACGCTGGTGACACGACGATGTGCTTGACGTCCGCCATGTAGCGTCCGGCGGCTTCCTCGGCCTGCTCTGGGGTGTTTCCGATCTGCCGGGCAGCCAGGTACGCCGCGTACCAGTCCCACCACTCGTGCGGAGGCGCAACTTCCTCGAACGAGCCGTGATGCTCGGCGGTTTCGTGCAACAGGTCGGCGAGGGAGGAAACTTCCACGTCAGTCCTCCCACTGCCGGCCGGGGAGCCGGGATGTCACCTCTTGGAGGACCCACCCGTTGCCATCGGGATCGCTGAAGGACGCTTGCGCGAAGTACGAGCGGCCCGGCGCATCGAGGCCCGGGGGCTTGCGAACCTGCACCTCGCTGACCTCGACGCCACGCCTGACGAGATCGTCCCGGGCGGCATCGATGTCGGATACGACCAGGAACAGTCCCTGGGCGGACCCCGGCTCGGCCGTCGTGCCACCTGTGCCGAAGTGGATCGAGCACTGCGAATGCGGCGGTGTGAACTGAACCGTCCGAACGTCATCGCTGACGACCAGATCGATGTCGAACCGCCATCCGAGGCTTTGGTAGAAGCGTTTCGCTCGGTCGACATCGGCAACCGGCAGCTGTACGACCTCGAGCGCCATGTCGATCGTGCTCACTTCTGCGGCCTCCGCCGCAGCAGAACCGCTGACGTCGGTGCTACTCACGCTGATCTCCCCTCGATGTGGAATGTGCGCTTCTCGCCGCTGTGGGCTAAGAATCAGATTCCTCTCGTCTCCGTCGAAAAGTCAACGCTGTGATCGCGTCAGCTCGAACCGTCTCGATTTGGTCGGAGCGAGGAAGCAGGGAGTTTGTGCGGTGAGTGCGCGCGAGGGGAATCGAACTCCCAACACGCTGAAACTCATCAGTCCGCAGGTGATGGAGCAAACCTGTCGGGGCCGTGATGAAGTCGGCAGTGATCGTGGCTGACTCGGTTGAACTGGCAGGCATGCGTCCCAGGTCCGTTACGCGGCGGGGATCTTGGCGGCGGCGATAGCCAGCCCGATCTTGCTCAGTGATGGTCGGGGTCAAGGGTGGCCGGAGGCCATCGTGCAGTGCCCTTGACGCCGAGCAGCGCTGAGCCAACCGTGAACGTCGGGCCGCCGCCCCAACGACGGACTCGCCCGCACGTTCGTGGCATGAACGCACCTGTACTTTCCGACCTTCCCTGTTGATCTTGTCTGCCGCCGGGCGGCCGAGCGTAGTGAGGCCCTTGAGCAGTATGGAAATTCGCAACCGCACCGTCTGGCACTGGCCAGTTCGCCCGTTGGTTCGGGACAGCATGGGTCGCTTGGAGCACACCCTCCATACAGCAGCACGAGGTCGTCGATGAGCTCCTGTACGCGATTGGGATGTTGTCGCGGACTGCTCGAACAGCGTCGATGTCCTTACCCGCGGGTCGTCGAGCAACCAGTTTTCGTAGCGCTTGCCGGGGGCATCAAGAGGCAGGTGTCGCCGCAGCCCATGGTGATGACGACGTCGGAGGCTTTCAGGGCATCGAGTGTGGGGATTTGGCCGGCTCGGCCGTGATGTCGATGCCTTCTTCGGCCATGGCTTGGACGGCAACCGGGTTGATCTTGTCGGCCAATGGTGCGTCTCGGTGAGACATCGTTGCTGCGTGCGCTCGATCTCTCTTCGAGGGTCGGAGCTGGCGTCTTGGTGACCCTGCTGAAGGAGCGAAGGCCCTCCCGCCGAAGCGAGAGGGCCTCCCGGGTTCAGAGGAGCCACGGTGGTGCCGTTCGTGGCCGGGCCGTCCAACCTGGCGACGACGATCCGGTGATGGTTTGGCAACGAGACGTCGTACGCCGGGTCGCCGATGTCGCCGGCCGCCGGCCGCGGCGTACTCACCCGGCCGTCCTCTAGGGCAGTCCTTCAGCGAGGGCATGTGCGAGCAACGCCTGCGCGGTCCACCGGAGTTGTCGCGCGGCCTCCTCCCGGGACAGACCAGCGACGTCGGTGAGCCACACAAGTGACTCGATGCCAACCGCGCTGCGGATAGCTACCGCCAGTCGATGGATGTTCGCCTTCCCGAGCCGTGGCTCCAAAGGAGCCAGCGCATCCACGAACCAGCCGATCGCCCGGCCCTGCCGCAGCGGAAGGTCCGTGGCGTCGCTCTCGAGTGAGAGCCGCAGCATCGTCCGTTGCTGCCCCTCGGACTCCAGCACCAGGCCGACGAACTTCTCGATGGCCAAGGCGAGGCGGGTCACGGGGTCGTCGCCCGGCTCGTCGGGCAGCAGTGACGACGTCTGGATCTCGGGGTGTGCGGCGATCAGCAGCGCCTTCTGACTGGGGAAGTAGCGATAGGCGGTGGTGCGCGACACCGAGGCCGCCTCGGCCGCCTGCTCGACTGTCGGCGAGGCCGTCCCTGCCGCGATCAGGGCCCTGGCGGCGGCGATCAGCTGGCTGCGGGTGCGTGCCTTCTGCCGGGTCCGGCCGAACTCCTCGTACACCGTTGACACGGCGTTCACGGTACCCTAGTGTCGTTATGGGACATGAGTCCCATAAATGAGGATGGGGAGACGTCGATGGACACGTTGACCGCCACGGTTCGGCAGCAGGGTGAGGGCGAGCAGGCCTGGTTCTGCGGCGGCGGGACGTTCACCTGGAAGGTCACCGGGGCCGAGAGCGGTGCTGCGTTCTTCATATTCGAGGACCAGCTCGAGCAGGGGAAGGTGACTCCGCTGCACCTCCACCCCAATGCTGATGAGACGTTCTACCTGCTCGAGGGCGAGATTCTGCTGCATATCGACGGCGAGGAAACCACGCTCGGCGCGGGCGGGCTGGCGGTGTTCCCACGCCGCGTGCCGCACGCCTTCATGGTCACGTCACCGACCGCCAGGATGCTGGCCTTCCAGAACCCGGCTGCCGGCGAGGCCTTCTACCGGCACGCCAGCGAGGACCACCCCACGCCCGTCGACTTCGACCGGATCCGTGCGGCCGCTGAGGCCACCGGTGCGATCGAGATCCTCGGCCCGCCGCCGTTCTGAGCTGTCGGCGCCGCGACCCATGATCCTGGTGTGGTGCCGAACGACGATCTGGCATGGACGAACGGACTGGCAGTTTCGCCGGCACTGGAGGTGATCGCCGATCCGGCCCGGTTACGTCTGATGTCGCTGGTCGCGGCCCACGAGGAGCAGTGGCGGGACCGCAGCAATGTCGGCGAGGCGTTCAGGGCCGCACGTGAGGGATCCGACTTCGAATGGGTGAAAACCCACACCTATCGCAAGACGGTGGCACCGGCTCGATGGGAGCGGCGCGTACGCTCGGATGATCGCCGATCAGTTGGGACACTCCCAGATCTCGATGACTCAGGACGCCTACCTCGGGCGCCGCGCGGCCAACACCGGGAACGTGGCGGCGGCTCTGGAGGCCCACAACCCGGCACCGGCGACGGAGCATCTCAAGGATCAGGAATGACTCGCATTGTGTGAGTCCCCGGGAGTGGTGGGGTTTCGGGGTTCGGTGAGTCGTCCAGCGTTGAGGGCGCCATCGGCGGGATTCTCGATGTGTACCGGCAAGTACTCATCAGGAGGTTCCCACCGATGGCGTTGTCTCAGTCTGTCGCATCCGAGTTGCTCGAGGCGTTCCGTGCCGGGGAGGGCGTGGACCTGATCCGCGAGTCGGTCCGGCTGGTCATGCAGGAGCTCATCGAAACCGAGGCCAGCGAGGTCGTCGGCGCCGGCCGCTACGAACGCAGCCGAGGCCGGGTCACCGAGCGGAACGGGTCCCGGCCGCGGTTGGTGGCGACCCAGGCCGGGGATGTGGAGCTGCGGATCCCGAAGCTGCGGCAGGGCTCGTTCTTCCCGGTCATCCTGGAACGCCGGCGGCGGATCGACCAGGCCCTGTATGCGGTGGTGATGGAGGCCTGGGTGAACGGGGTCTCCACCCGGGCGGTCGACGACCTGGTCGCCGCGTTGGGGATCGGGTCCGGCATCTCGAAGTCGGAGGTGTCGCCGGATCTGCGCCGGGTTGGACGAGCAGGTCGCGGCGTTCCGGGACCGGCCGCTGCACCACACCGCGTTCCCGTACGTGTTCCTCGACGCCACCTACCTGCACGTCCGCCGCACCGGACCCGGCGGCACGGTCGGCGGCGGGCAGGTCACCTCGATGGCCGTCGTCGTCGCGACCGCGGTCACCGCCGACGGCGGCCGGGAGATCCTCGGCCTGGACGTCGGCGACTCCGAGGACGAGGTGTTTTGGCGCGGGTTCCTCCGCACCCTGAAGCAGCGTGGCCTGCACGGCGTCCGGCTGGTCATCTCCGACCAGCACGCCGGCCTCGTCGCCGC
Organism: uncultured Actinomycetota bacterium; assembly: GCA_963789345.1. Classification (GTDB taxonomy): domain Bacteria; phylum Actinomycetota; class Actinomycetes; order Propionibacteriales; family Propionibacteriaceae; genus Microlunatus. The sequence continues at coordinate 16,773 of CAWBKR010000022.1, forward strand.
GCTTCGGCCGGGTGTTCCAAGGGGTGGGGCATCAACGTTGCCGGGTCCACTTCGCCCGCAACCTGCTCGCGCTGGTGCCGAAGTCGCACAAGGACATGGTCGCCGTCGGTGTTCCGGACCGCGTTCGCCCAACCCGACGCCGACGCCGCAGTCGCGGGTGTGGGACCAGGTCCGTGACCAGCTCGCCGTCGAGCTTCCCCAAGATCGGACCGCTGATGGACACCGCGAAGGCCGAGGTCCTCGCCTTCACCGCGTTCCCCCGCGGCCACTGGGCCAAGATCTGGTCCACCAACCCGCTCGAGCGGATCAACCGCGAGATCAAACGCCGAGCCCGCGTCGTCGGCATCTTCCCGAACGAGGCCAGCGTCATCCGCCTCGTCGGCGCCGTCCTCAACGACCTCCACGACGAGTGGCAGGTCTCCGACCGCCGCTACCTCTCCGAAGGCTCCATGGCCAAGATCAACCCGAGCAGCGATACTGGAATCGTCGCCGCAATCGAAGCCGGCGACTGACATCGAGAATCACTCGAAAGTCCACCACCCAGCGGGGCTCAATCCTCGCATTCGTCCCCACTCGCTGAGAACTCGTACCGCAGCCGGCCGGCAAGAGCGCTCTGGCTATGCGAAACAGTGCGCCGCGAGGGAATCGAACCCCCAACCCGCTGATTTGTTCTCGACTGCAGACGATGGTCGTCCGAGAGTCCGATGCTCGCTGTTTGGTTGCCGCTGTTCGACTGCCTTATCGGCTGATGGTAACCGCAAGGTGACCGCGCTGGCGCGACCTCAGGAGACGCTCGACTCTGGAGACCGCACGACTCTCGTTGACCGCGTCCGTGTCAGGGCAGCCCCTCCTACGAATCCGAGCCCGTCGCTGTCCGTGCTGAGTGCGTGCGCGTCCGTCTGTCATCGCGCAACATCACCCGGATTGGCTGGCAGCCTGGCTGTCAGCGCAGGCCAGACGTCTCGCGGAGAATGGGATGCGACACGGGGTGTCGACCCGGTAGAATTCCTCTGTGCCCTACGTGCGGCGATTTGCCCGCCCCCGACCGGTGACCGGTCGCGGGGCCATCGACCTGCGCAACTGAGTCCAGCGACAGACCGGCGGGGGAGCAGTCCACCTTCCGGATCCGACGCAAGGACCAATCATGACCAATTACCTGTCGCCGTCGGCGTTGTCCGCGGCTCTCAATGTTCGCGACCTGACCGATCCGACCCAGGGTCCGCACGCCATGCAAACGCTTCTAAACGCCGTGGTGCAACGTCTCAGCGAGCTGTGGGGAGTGCTCGCCGAGACGCGTCGCGACCCGGCGCTGGTCGCGGTGGCTGACAATTACGACAACCTCGGTTACGAGTCGTCGGCCATCACTCGGGATAAGCGCTACTCCCGGTATGTGGGGCCGACGGTGATGCTGCGCAGTCACACGTCGGCCGGCGTGCCTCTCGCCCTCCGGTCCCTGGCGGCGCTGGCAGAGGACGACCGGTTGCTGGTGCTGCCGGGTCTGGTTTACCGGCGCGACGTTATCGACCGCATCCACGTGGGAGCGCCGCACCAGGTTGACCTGTGGCGGATCCGCTCGGCGCCGCTGGGCGTCGGCGACCTGATGGAGATGGTTGCCTCGATTGTCGAGACGGTGTTGCCAGGGGCGGCCTGGCGTGCTGTATCCGCCCAGCACCCATACACCGTCCGGGGCTGCCAGGTTGACGTCGAAATCGGCGGAACCTGGTTGGAGCTGGCCGAGTGCGGACTGGTCGCGCCGCATGTGCTGACCCGGGCCGGGCTCGACCCTGCGCGGTGGTCCGGGCTTGCTCTAGGGATGGGGCTGGACCGGGCGCTGATGCTGCGCAAGGACCTGCCGGACATCCGCCTGCTGCGGGCGAGTGACGCAAGGATCGCTGGTCAGCTACTCGACCTGTCGCCGTGGCGTCCGGTCTCCGGCCTACCGCCGGTCCGTCGCGACCTCTCCCTGGTGGTCGACGCCCCGATCGAAGCCGAGACCCTGGGCGATCGGGTTCGGGCCGCGCTAGGGAACCGCTCGGACGACCTGGAATCGGTGACACTGCTGCATGTCACTCCCTACGAGCAGCTGTCGACGCAAGCACGCGACAAGCTCGGCCTCGGTGTCGACCAGGTCAACGCGTTGGTTCGGATCGTGCTGCGGCCGCTGGACCGGACCTTGACCGATGACGACGCCAACCGGTTGCGCGACGACGTCTACCGCGCGCTACACCAGGGTCCGGTGTTGGAGCTAATCCACGGCCAGCGTTGATGATGAAACAGAGTTTCGTCGAGCACGTACGTCGTCCCCGGTGCCCCGAGTGGTCGTCCGTTCGACGGCGTGCCGGCCACGGGCGCCTTCAGCTGATTACCTCCCAGATGACCCCTGTTCGGAGGAGTATCCCGATGCGGATGAGGGTGGGCTCTATTGGCAGCTCCGTCTGTACAACGCGTCGGATGGTGGTGCACAACTCGTCGTCGGTCATGGAGATTGCGGCTGAGGCGCGACCTCTTCGTCGCGAAGGACACGCGACGACCGTGCACAATCAGTCGTCCATCGTCTGCAGGTCTAGGTGTGTCCAGAGCTGATCACTCCAATGCGAGTCCATAGTTACTCAGTTGGATACTAAGTCGGTGAGTCGGCCGTTAGGGCTCACCTGGAGCGTGTTGGGGACGGTCGAGCTGTGTCGATGGAGAGCATGCCGACTAGCGCGGGCGCCCGTGGTCACTCGCTCGCAACTGGTTGGACCCTCACGAGGCTTCGCAGCTCCTCCCGGCCACCTGCTTGCAAACGAGACCTGGCACGCCTCGGATTCGTCGCGATTCGGCTCGCCTGGTGTTGGCGCGTCCACGGACGTTCTGACGTTGGCGCCGCGATTGTCACTCAGTTGGTCACTCAGGGCGGTGCGACATCGATGGCGCCGGCATGCCCACGGCCTGATTTTAAGCCGTCGGTCTCGGGTGGCATCACCTCTAGCGCAATTGAGGACAACCCTCGGGACGCGCGTCCTTGGTGGTCGGGACGCGTGAGTCCTAGGTTCGACCGCAGAGACGAACTGGGAGGGATTATGGAGGGCAATGGATTGGCGAATGGGCGCCGCATCCGATGGTCGGCGGCGGCCGGCACGGTCGCCCCGATTTGGTTCTGGCTCACGTTGACCGCATTGGCTCTGCTGCATGGCGTGATCGACGTCAGCGGACACCAACTTCTCCGCTTCGGCATCTTGATGTACATCGGCTTCTTCGCCTACGGGTCGCTGACGGTGTTCTTTGTGTGGGGTTTGCGCCGGCGGATGCCTGCCCGGCGGAGATCGATAGCGGCGATCGTCGCACTGGCGATATTCGGGTGTGGCCCGCTGCTGGGAACCTTCACCATGGGTCCAGAGCAGGGGCCATCACAGTCGTGGCACGCATCGTTGCACTTCGGTGGGTTCTTGCTTGTCAGTTTGATGCCGATCATCGCCCTGCCGCTGTTCGGTAGCGCGGTATGGAGCGACGCCCGATGGCGCCCGCTGGGCCCTGTCTCTCTGGCATGGGGTGTTGTGGTGGCCATCGTCGTCTTTCTGCCCAGCGCGCCGGCGGAAGGCTATGCGCTGTGGTCCGGCCCGGGCTCGATGGCTGATATCGCCCTGGTCGGGGCATGGCAGATCGTCGTGTCGCGACGGCTGGCGCTTTTGGCGGGCCGACCATGGCCCGGTGCCGAGACGACGAACACCGCGACGGCGGAGAATGCTTTGAGATAGGAACTCGCCGATGTCACGGGAGGTGAGTGGCGTGGGCCCGAGAACGGTGGCTGCGGTCGGCGTCGTCGCCGTGGTCGCGACAGCAATTCTCACCGGTGCGATCGGGCCGGTCTCCAGCTCGTTCTGGTTTCGGGCGCTGTTTGTGGCCTGCTGGCTCGCCGCCGCCGTCCTGGTGGCCTGGCGGGGTGAGCCGGGTGTGGCCACTGTGGTCACCGTCGTATTCCTGATCTCGTTCCCGATCGCGTTCTCGGGCACCAGTGCGGGGCTTCCGGTCGTCGATCAGATATGGCGGGCCGTCGGCTCAGCCTCGGTCGTCGTGTTCCTCTACCTGTTTCCCCGGGGTCAGTTTGAGCCTCGTTGGACGGCCGTGAGTTGCGTCGGCTCGGCTGCGTACCTGATTGCTCGTGCCGTCTTTCCCGGTCTGGCCTCGTGGACCGGTGACCTTGTCCTCTTCCCGTTGATCTTGATCCTTGCGCTGTGCCTTCAGGTGGTTCGCTTCAGGTCCGCCTCGAACTCCGTCGATCGTCGCCGCCTGCAGATAGTGGGCCTGAGCTGTGCCACTGCCCTGGTCGGCCAGCTGATCTTGTTCGGGCTTCTGGCCGCCGGCTGGTTGGGTCCGGCTGCGGCGGCAGAGTTGTTCGTGGAGCCGGTCTCGTACGTTCTTGCACTTCTGATGCCGGCGGGCATAACGCTGGCGATGGTCCCGCTCGGTAACCGCACCCGGCGGTTAGCTGACCACTTGGCGGTATCGGGTGAGGATGCCACCGAGCTGATCAACCGGCTGAACATGCTGGCCCAGTCGTCGTCCTCCGGCCGCGACCTCGTCCCCGTCGCATCCGAGGCGATTCGCCGCTCGCTCCGCCTACCGGCGGTCTCGATCGATTTGAACGATTCCGCCAACCCGGCGCTCGGCAACTCGTTGCCCTCGGTGGCCGACGCCACCTGGCCCCTTACCTACCGAGGAGTCACCGTTGCTCGGCTACGCGTCACGCCGCGCCCAGGGGGACAGCTGTCGGTCGGGGACCGACAGATCCTGCATCTGCTGTCGACTCAGTTGGCACCGTTGGTGGGATCGGCCCATCTCGCCGACCAACTCGACGAGGCCCGCACCCGGCTTCTCAACGTCCGCGAGGAAGAACGCCGCCGGTTGCGTGCCGATCTGCACGACGAACTGGGCGCCACCCTGGCCGGGTTGACCCTGAAGACGGGTCTGGCTGGCTCGCTGGTTGACCGAGACCCAGAGACTACGCGCCGTTTACTGCGCGAGATCGAAGCCAACTTGCAGACCTCGGTGAATCGGGTTCGCGAGCTCGTGGAGGGCCTACGACCTGCCCAGCTGGACGAACTCGGGCTCGACGCTGCCATCAACGAGCAGGCCGAACGTCTCGTGGCGAGCGGCAGCGCCATGGAGCTTCGAGTGCACGGACACGCCGAGCCGGGCCTCCCCGCCGCGGTGGAACTGGCGGCCTATCGAATCGCGCAGGAGGCGCTCACCAACGCCGTCCGCCATTCCGGAGGGTCGCACGTCGACATCGAACTCGCCGTCGACGCCGACGCGCGCCAGCTGACGGTGCGGGTCACTGATGACGGCATCGGGCTGAGCGATGCTGAGCCCCTCGGCTTCGGCATCCAGTCGATGCGTCAGCGCGCTCGCGATGTCGGCGGTGAGTGCGCCGTCCGCGGCGGCGGATCCGGCGGTGTGGAGGTGACCGCCATGCTGCCCTTCCCGACCGGCGGTGCGGCATGAACGCATCGGTCGAAGCTGACCCCTACGGCGTGCTAGTGGCCGATGATCATCAGCTTTTCCGTGACGGGCTTCGCTCCCTGGTCCTGGCCATGCCTGATGCCCGGTTGGTCGGTGAGGCTGCCGACGGGCTTGAGGTCGTCGCGCTGGCGGCAAGCCGCCAACCGGACGTGATCGTCATGGATCTTCGGATGCCGCACCTGGATGGCGTCGAAGCCACCCGGCGGATCCTCGCCGAGCGCGCCGACATCCGAGTCCTGGTGGTCAGCATGCTTGATGACGACGCATCGGTCTTCGCAGCGATCCGGGCCGGCGCCCGCGGGTACGTCCTCAAAGGAGCAGGCCACGAAGAAGTCATTCAGGCCATCCGCGCGGTACATCGCGGCGAAGCCATCTTCGGTGCCGGCATCGCCGCCCGGATGGCCAGCTACTTCGCCCACCTGACGCCGACCGTGGATTATGCGTTTCCCGAGCTGACCAAGAGCGAGCGGGATGTCCTCCGGCTACTGGCCGAGGGGCTCCAGAACGCGCAAATCGCGGAGCGGCTCTACCTTGCACCGAAGACGGTCCGCAACAGTGTCAGCTCGATCCTGACCAAGCTCAACGTCGCCGACCGCACCGAGGCGGCTCTGCGTGCGCGTGAGGCCGGCGTTCGGGGAACCATGCCACCGGTTGAGTTCCAGCGGCCGACCACGAAGAAGGGATCGACGTGAACGCCTACCAACCACTGATCGACGCTGAGGCAAGCCTGCACGACGGGCGCCGGATCGGTTATGCGATCTGGGGTGATCTCTCAGGGCGACCGGCCGTCCTGTGCCACGGGGCTCCCGCCTCCCGGATGTTCGCCCCCGACCCGATCGTCACAGCCAAGACGGGGCTGCGGTTGATCACCGTGGATCGGCCCGGATATGGGCGGTCCTCACCGAAGCCCGAACGGACGTTCGTCGACTGGGTCGAGGACCTTATCCAGCTACTCGATCAGCTGGAGGTGGACACGGTCTCTATGGTTGCCCACTCGGCGGGCGGTCCGTACGCGCTGGCCTGCCTATCACTGCTCCCAAGGGTGGACCATGTCGTACTCGTCAGCACCATCGCGCCCCTGGACGGGGGCGACGCACCAGCCACGTTCTCCGACGACCCAAGCGAGGTCGAACTCGTCGAACTGGCTCGTCGCGATCCTGACCAGGCCCGAGCCATCATCGCTGGAGCGGCGGGCTGGCTGGCCGAAGACCCGGACAGGTTCCTCGACCTTCCCCGCCCCGCACCCGATACCCAGCTGTTGCAGCAGCCCAACGTCAAGACCATGTTCATGTCGACCATTCGGGAAGCAGTCCGCCAGGGATTGGACGGCTATGCGACCGACGAGGTGTTGTGCCGCCGCCCGTGGGGGTTCGAGCTGGGCGCGATCGGCCGCCAGGTGTCGATCTGGCACGGTGCCCAAGATGTCGGGGTGACGCCGGCGCACGCCTCCGTCTTGGCCGGGTTGATGCCGCAAGCCCAAGTCCACATCGATCCGACACAAGGACACGGCCTGATCCTCGCCCGCTGGAGCGGCATCGCGACCGAGCTAGTCGCGTAGCGAGCGACCTCATACCGCCGAGGGCCGCGGCTTCGCCGCGGTGGGTTCTGCTTGTGGCTGAGGAGGTCTCCGTGGAGGCCTCCTCAGCTGATCGGTCGTAGCCTCGAGTTGTTGAGACTGGGAGGCGTCATGGCCGATTACTCGACCCTACTGCGGGACCACGTCACGCTCACCTGTCGTTCGATCGACCGGATCTTCTTGCAGGCCTATGTGCCCAAGTTGCAGACGGTGGGCTGGGTGTGTCAGTACCTGCGGTGGCAGCGCGGGTATCGGATTCCCTCCTCGGCGGCGTTCGGGAAGATCGGCGACGCCTATGTGGCCGAGGTTCATCGGTTCGCCGCGGCGCACGGCATCCCGGTGCTACTAGTCGGATGCGTCGAGTACGACGCCGGCGACGCGGTGTCGGCCGAGGTCACCCGCCAGTTTGCCCATGACCTCGGAGCCGAGATCGACAACCGCCAAATCATGGCCTGGGCGCACGAAATGACGGCATGGTTTGCGCTCACATCCGGCGACTACCACCGCGTTGTGGCCGCCAGCGAACACGGAATGTCCGTAGCCGGCCAACGAGACGTCGGCGTACAGCTCGCGGCGCAATCCGCCAAGGCCTGGGCCAGACTCAAGAACCGCCGAAAGGTTGAAGTCGCCCTAGACCGTGGCCAGTCACTGCTCGAAGACTTGCCTCGACCCAGCAACCCAGACCACCACTTCCAGATCGATCCGGCCAAGTGGCACTTCTACGCCATGGACGCCTACCGACACGTCGGTGCTGGAGGCTGATGCCGAGCAGCTGCGGGGCCTTGTGGCGGCGGCCGCCGCAACGCGTCGATTCAGCCGGGAACGGCAGGCTCGGGATGCGGAGATGTTCCGGCTGGTGTCGGCCGGGTGCCGGTCGAGCGCCGGGGCGTGGTGTCGCAAGATCAGCCCAGACACTCCCGGTGTTGGCTACGTCCTCGGGTTGAACGGCCGACCGGTCCGGGTCCGGGCCGGATCACCAGTCAAACCTGGCGGACGGCGACGGCGACCCCGACGAGGGCGAGATGGGAGGTCGGCGGGTGAGGTCGACTCGGCGACGGCATGACGCGCCTGATCTGCCGAAGATCAAATCGATGCCGTGGACCTGGACCAGCCCGGCCTTGATACCCGGTAAACGACCACACGATCCGGCACCGCGTCGACGCGTCGTTCCCCGCCCGACGGATGCGCCGCAGCTGCGGCATCTTCGGCTCGGCCGGGGTGAGTACGGGGGCTGGCACCGCACCGACGAACCCGACCACGATCACACGGGCAATCAGGAAGCCGGGGATCTTGCGGCCCAGACCGACCGTTTCGGCCAGTTCCGGCCAGGACCGGCGCAGCCGCCGTTTCGTCCGCCACCGCCACAACGGATCGGCGAGCCGCCGGTGGTACGACAGCGGGCTCTTGTCCCAGGGTCGGGCGGTGGGCTATCTGGTGTTCGCGTTCCTGCAGGACCCGCGAAAGGAGACCGTGCGGATGCGGCACCTGTTCCCGCTGTCCATGGGACTGCGGCTGCGGGACCGCGACGAGGTCGCCATGGTCCTCACCGACTATCGGCGGGCGGCGTTGGACGCGTTGCACTTTGCGAAGCTGGTGGACCGGCTGTGGCAGAATCTGCGGCGCTGCGCCGGTTACCGGGTTCAGTACTTCGCCGCCGTGGAACCCCAACGCCGGTTGGCGCTGCATCTGCACGCCGCCATCCGGGGGGCGATCCCTCGGGCGGTGCTGCGGCAGGTCGTCAAGGCGACCTATCTGCAGCTGTGGTGGCCACGCTTTGACACCCCGGTCTATGTTGACCGGCTGCCGGTGTGGGACGGGACGGGCTATGTCGACTCCGACACCGGCGAGGTGCTGCCGACCTGGCAGCAGGCCCGCGACCAGGCCGCCGCCGACCCCGACACCCAACCGGCGCATGTGCTGCGGTTCGGGACCCAGCTCGACCTGGCGGGCATCATCGCCCCGTCGGCGGATGCGGACCGGGCGGTGCGGTACCTGACGAAGTACCTGACCAAGTCGGTCGCAGCCGCCCACCTCGACGGCGACCAGGCGGACCCGGCGTACCGGCGGCATGTGGACCGGCTGCATGCGGAGCTGCGGTGGCTGCCGTGCTCGCCTCGGTGTGCGAACTGGCTGCGCTACGGCATCCAACCCGACCAGCCCAGCCCGGGCCTGGAACCAGGGTTCTGTGACGGACCGGCGCATGACCGGGAGAACCTGGGCTGCGGCGGCCGCCGGGTGCTGGTGTCGCGGGAGTGGTCCGGCAAGACCCTCGGCGCCCACCGGGCCGACCGGGCCACCGTCGTCCGCGAAGCCCTGCTGGCGGCCGGGATCGTGGCCCCGGAGGTGGAGCGGATGGCCGCCACCGTGACCCTGCCGGACGGGTCGCCGCGTTATGTGTGGACCGACAGCCGACCCGACCCGGGCAGCTACGTCCGGGTGCTGCTGGCCTCGATCGCGGAGCGGCAACGCTGGCGGGAGCAGTACGAGAGCGCCAAGAAGGCTCTGGACAACACGTTCGGCAACTCGGACCGGCCACCGTGACCAATCTCGCCGAACCGCACGCGACCGTCTGCTGGCGTGCCGACCACACTCGGCCTCATCCGATGACCAGCCGATCTTGGTCGGAGGAACGGTTGTCAAGGGTGAGCGGAGCGAATCCGCAGGACACGAAGTGCCCTTGACGACCGGGACGGAGACCAAACCATCTCAACTCGGGTGAGGCCGAGACCCCAACCACCGTAGAACTTTAAGGGAGTGATCATGGACGTGGAGAGCGATCGGTTGTGGTCGGTGCACGAGGCGTCGATCTACTTGGGTGTTCCGGTTGGAACGCTGTACCAGTGGCGTTGCGCTGGCCGCGGGCCGAAGTCAGGTCGAGCGGGACGGCACCTGCGTTATCGGCCGGAAGACGTGCGTGCTTGGTTTGTGGAACAGACCTCTCGTAAGCCGGCGTAGATGCCCGCGCGCCGCTTGGAGATTGGCGAGCACGGCTCGGTGAGCTACAGCCAGCGTGGTGGCCGCGTGACAGCGTCGATTACTACCGGAACGGGCAGGGTGAGCGGCGGCGAGTAGACGCGACGGCGGACACGAAGACGGCCGCGAATCGGGCCGTGATCAAGGCATTCCAAAGTGCGATGGCGTCATCTGGCGGACTTGGATACACGCCGCGCACGACGTTTGCCGACGTGGCGACTGAATGGTTCGATCGCTTCGCCGAGATGGTGACTGCCGGGCGGCGCTCACCGGCATCGGCGGCGTTGTACAGGGCAACGCTTGATCGGCATGTGCTGCCGGTGATCGGGGGACTACGGCTCTCGGAGGTCACGACCGCGCGTCTCGACGCGTTCCTGCATCGGCTGCTTCGGGAGAATGGACACGCGACGGCTAGGGTCGCTCGGTCGGTGGTTTCGGGTGTATGCGGCTACGCCGCGCGTCGTGATGGGCTGCGTTCGAATCCGGTTCGGGATGTTGGCAACCTTGAGAGTGGCGAAGGGCGCGCAGCTCGTGCGCTGACAGCGGAGGAGTGCCAGGAGTGGCTGGCGATCTTGGATGCTGACCCCTACGCGGTTCAGAAGGATCTGCCTGATCTTGTCCGGTTCTTGCTTGGTACGGGTGTTCGGATCGGCGAGGCGATGGGTGTCACGTGGGACGACGTCGACCTGGACCAGGGCCTGCTGCACGTCCGTCGAACGATCGTTCGGGTTAAGGGTGTTGGTCTGGTCGCTAAGTCGACGAAGAGTCGTGCTGGCCTTCGGGTGCTGCGGATCCCTTCTTGGCTTGCGGATGTGCTCGCGAAGCGGCGACCAGACGATGGGGGCGGTGCTACACCGGTGTTCGCGGATGCGAATGGCGGCCTTCGAGATCGGAACAACATCGAGCGAGATTTCCGCAAGGTGCGGACGGGTACGCCGTTCGAGTGGGTGGTGCCGCATACGTACCGGAAGACGGTCGCGACTTTGCTTGATGATGGTGGCCTGAGTGCTCGAATCGTCGCTGACCAGCTGGGGCACGCGCGCATCTCGATGACTCAGGATGTGTACATGGGCCGCCTGGTCGTGCATCCGTTGGCGGCCTCGTCGCTGGAGGCGCTGGGTTCGTCTGCGGCGGATGGTAACCGGAACGTAACCGCTGACATGGCGGGCCGATGCTGAGCCACTTGGCATTGTGGCTGTGGCTAGGCCGGGTGGTGCGCCGCGAGGGAATCGAACCCCCAACCCGCTGATTAAGAGTCAGCTGCTCTGCCAATTGAGCTAGCGGCGCGCGAGGAGAAAGGTTAGCACCCTTCCAGGACGGCCATGGCGGCGTTGTGGCCACCCAGACCGCTGACGGCGCCGCCCCGGCGGGCCCCGGATCCGCACAGCAGGACGCCCGGGTGCGCGGTGGCCACGCCCCAGCGTTCGGCGGGTGTCTCGGCCGACTCGCCGGCCTCCAGCCAGGGCCAGCTCAGATCGCCGTGGAAGATGTGGCCGCCCGGCATTCGCAGTTCGGTCTCGAGGTCCAGCGGGGTCAGCGTCTCGACACAGAGGCGGCCGGCCGCGTCGGTGGCCAGGCAGTCCTCGAGCGGTTCGGCCAGCACCTGTTGCAGGGAACGTAGAGCAGCCGTCTGCGCTCTCCGTCGGGCTGCCTCGGGATCGGAGCGGAACAGGGCCGCGGGCGTGTGCAACCCGAACACGGTGAGGGTGTGGTAGCCGGCCTCGGCCAGCCGCGGATCCAAGATCGAGGAGTCGGTGAGGGTGTGGCAGTAGACCTCGCAGGGCATCGGGATCCGGCAGCACGCCCGACGCGGCCTGCTCGTATGCCTCCGCCAGTCGCGCGTAGCCTTGGCCGAGATGCAGAGTGCCGGCGAAGGCGGTCTCCGGGTCGAGCCCGGAGCGCAGGGCCGGCAGCCGGCGCAGGACGAGATTGATCTTGGTCTGGCACCCCTCGGGCGGCGCCGCTTCCTCATCGAGCACGCCGGCGAGCGAGCTCGGTGCCGAGTTGACCAGCACCCACGGCGCCCGCATCCGCCGGCCGTCGGCGAGGTGTACGGTCGCGCCGCCGCCGGACTCGGGCAGCACCGCCACGACCTCGGTGCCGGAGAGCAAGCTCGCCCCCGCCGACCGGGCCACCCGCTCGAACTCGGCCGCCACCTGACCCATGCCGCCCACGGGGACCCGCCACTCGCCGGTGCCGCGGCCGATCACGTGGTACAGGAAGCAGCGATTCTGGCGCAGACGTTGATCATCGGCGGTGCTGAAGGTGCCGATCAATCCGTCGGTCAGCAGCACTCCGCGTACGGTGTCGTCGCCGAAGGTGCGTTCGAGGACGTCACCGATCGGCTGCTCCACAAGATCACGCCAGGTCTCGGGCGCGGTCCGTTTCCGGAGTTCCGCACTCGTCGGCAGCGGCTCCGTCAGCGTCGGTTCGATCACCTCAGCGAAGCTCCGCAGCCGATCTTCGAACGCGCACCAGGCGGCGAACTCGCCTTCCCCACCGAAGGAGTCGAACGATCGGCGAGTCGTCCGCACCCGGCTGTCGCTCGACCAGGAGACCTCCGTCGCCCACCGGGGTGTAGGACGCGATCCGACGGGATCGCAGCTCGAGATCAAGACCGAGTTCGTCGGTGATCATGGTCGGCAGCAGCGAGACCAGGTAGGAGTACCGCGACAAGCGGGCCCCGATACCCGGCAAACGGCTGTCCGCTGGCCACCGCGCCGCCGAACCGGGGACCAGCCTCCAGCACCGTCACGCCCATTCCGGCGCGTGCGAGGTAGGCGGCGGCCACCAGGCCGTTGTGGCCGCCGCCGACGACGATCACGTCCTCGGTCAAAGGTCGCTCAGCGGGTTGCGGAGCAGCGAGCCAGTTCGTCCTCGGACAAGATCAGATCGGCCGCTCGGGCCGAGTCGGTGATCGTCTCCGGCCGACGGGCCCCGGGAATGGGAATGACGTGGTTGCCGAGCGACAGCTCCCAGGCCAGCACGACCTGCTGGGGACTCACGCCGTGCTCTTGACCGATCTCGCCGAAGACACCGAAGCGTTCGCCGACGTCCCGCGCCGCCGCCGCCGGTGCCGCCCAGCGGGCTCCACGGCAGGAAGGCGATGCCGTGCTCGCCGCAGAACTCGAGCTCGTCCTCGCTGCTGCGGAACTTGGGCGAGAACTCGTTCTGCACACTGGCCAGTCCGCCCTCACCGAGCACTTCCTGGGCGACCTCGATCTCCTCGACGTTGGCGTTGGAGATCCCGATCGCCTTGATCTTGCCTTCCTGCTGCAGCTTCTGGAAGTGACCGATCACGTCGCCGTAGACCTGCCAGCGGTCGGGACGATGCCATTGGTAGAGGTCGATCACGTCCGTCTGCAGGGCGCGCAGGGAGTCTTCGACCGCCTGCCTCAGGTACTTCTCGGAACCGTCGCGGCCCCACTCTTCGCCCTCGCTGCGAGTGATGCCGCCCTTGGTGCCGACCACGACGCCGTCCAGGCTGCCGCCGTAGCTGCGCAGCGCCTTGCCGACGATGGTCTCGTTGTGGCCCATCTGGTCCCAGGTCGGAGCGTAGATGTCGGCCGTGTCGACGTACGTGATGCCGGCGTCGAGGGCGGCGTGGACGGTGGAGATGGCTTCGGATTCACTGGGGTAGCGCTTGTCGTTGTTCATCGAGAACGGCATGGCGCCCAGGCCGATGGCCGAGACGGTGAAGGGTCCGAGTTGTCGAGTTTGCATTCTCGCCACCTTAGTGGCCCGGCTTGGGGTGAGTGACGGGACTCGAACCCGCGACCACCTGGACCACAACCAGGTGCTCTACCAACTGAGCTACACCCACCATGCTGTTTCTTGCCTGCGTCACGCGATATCACCGCCGCTCGCAGCAGCAAAGCATAGCGGGCGTCGTCGGAGAGCCGAAAAGATTACGCCGGTGGCGGGGTCTCGGCGGCGGTGGGAGTCAGGGCGCCTTGGTGGCGTACGGCCAGCTCCCGCAGCTGGGTGCTGTCGGGCCCCGGCGGGTCGACGAAGATCGCCTCGCGGTAGTAGCGGAGCTCCTCGATCGACTCGCGGATGTCGGCGAGCGCTCGGTGGTTGCCGGACTTGGCGGGGGCGGCGTAGTAGCTCCGCGGGAACCAGCGCCGCGCCAACTCCTTGACGCTGGAGACGTCGACGTTGCGGTAGTGCACGTACGCCTCCAGCTCGGGCATGTCGCGCGCCAGGAACGCCCGATCGGTGCCGATGGTGTTGCCGGCCAGCGGTGCGCGTCGGGACTCCGGCACCTGACTGCGCAGGTAGTCGAGCACCTGCTGTTCCGCGTCGGCGACCGTGAGGCCCGACTCCAACTCGTCCAGGAGGCCCGACGAGGCGTGCATGGTCCGGACGAAGTCGCCCATCCGCTCGAGGACCCTGGCGGTCGGTTTGATCACGAGGTCGACACCCTCGCCGAGCACGTTGAGCTCGCCGTCGGTGACCAGCGCGGCTACCTCGATCAGGGCGTCGTTGGTGAGGTCGAGACCGGTCATCTCGCAGTCGATCCAGATCAGCTCCCCACTCACCCCCGCTACTCTACGGTTCGCCGCGACGGTCCGACCGCGTCGGCGTACGCGGGCACCCACTTCGCCAGCCAGCCCGAGCCGAGCCAGGTGAGCGCGCCCAGGGTCACCGAGGCGGCGGCCAGGGTAGCGACCACGCTGACGGCACTGATCAAGAACGGGCCGAGGGTGTTGCCTAGGTCCGCGCACAACCGCCACCCGCCGAGGAACTGGGCGCGCGCCTCCGGCGGGGCCATGTCGGCACCGAGGGTGAGCACGATCCCGGCCGAGATCCCGTTGCCCAGACCCATGAGCGCGGCCACCAAGCCGACGCTCAGCGCGGTCGAGGTCAACGGCAACAGCACGAAACCGAGACCGAGAACGATCATGGACGGCACCGCGACCCAGACCCGGCCGAAGCGGTCCATGATCGCGCCGCCCGGATAGAACAACAGCATGTCCACGCCGGCCGACGATGCCGAAGATGACACTGGTGGTCGCGGCGTCGATGCCCTGGGAGTCGGCCCACAGCGGCACGATCGACTGTCGGGTCGAGCGGGCCGCCGAGATCACCAGGACCCCGACGCCGAGGGTCAGCAGGACTCGGCGATGTTCGGCCAGGACCGAGATGACGCCTCGCCGCTTGACGCGTACGCGTTGGGTCTCCTTCGGGGCAAGATCGGGCAGGAGGGCGGTCAGCACGGCGGCGGCCAGGCACATGCCCGCGGCGAACGCGTACGCCGTGGCGATGCCCGCGACGGTGATGATCGCCGCACCGATGAACGGACCGACGAAGGTCCCGATCCGGAAGGTGCCACCCAATGTCGACATGGCCCGGGCGCGGACGGCGATGGGAACCGCTTCGGTCAGGTACGCCTGGCGGGCCAGGCTGAAGACCGCTCCGGCCAGCCCGGTGACGAACACGGCGACCGCCAGCGTCCACACGGTTTGGGCCAGGAAGGCGCCGAGCAGCGCGACCGCGTCCAGAAGGCAGGCGCCGATCAGGGCCGACTTCTCGCCGATCCGCGCCGCCAACGCGCCGGCGGGTAAGTCACCGACGAGCTGTCCCAGTCCGATCAGGCCGACCATCAGCGCGGCGACCCCGACGCTGGCGCCCAGCTCGCGGGCCGAGAGGGCCACCAGCGGCAAGATCGCACCGGAGCCCGGCCGCCACCAAGGCCGTCGGTCCGTAGATCGGTACGGCCAGCCGGCGCCACGGCACGGAATCGGGCGGGGGCGGCGGCACAGGTCGAAGCTACCGGCGGAATCGTCCGATCTCTCCGTAGCCCCCGAACGGGAAGTCGCGTGTCAGCGGCATGGAAGGAGTGTGCAAGCGGCGGCCAGCACAGTGAGGTCCACCAATCCTCCAACGAAGGGACTTCTGATCATGGACAACAGTGGATCGGCCACGAGGGTGCGCCGGCGAGTGACCGCGGTCGGGATCGTGTCGGCGCTGGTGGCCTTCGCTCCGGGTGTGTCGGCGAGCGCAGCCCCCGCGCCTCCGGGTGCCGCCAGTCTCGAATGCGGAAGTGTCGTGGAACGAGATGTGCGCCTGACTCGCGACCTCGTCGGGTGCACCGAAAACGGTCTGATCGTCGGGGCCGACGGTGTCGACATCGACCTCAATGGGCACCTGATCTCCGGCACCGGGCCGTTCCTCAGCCGGTCGGGCATCGACATCGATGCGTACCGGAACGTGCGTATTCACGACGGGCGTATCGCCGACTTCAGTCGAGGTGTGCTGGGGTACGACGCCGACGCTGCCCGCGTGGAGCGGCTGAGGGTCACTCGGACCCTGGAGGGCGTGAACCTCGAGGAGTCGACCGGCGTCAAGGTGACCCACAACCGACTCTTCGGCAACCGCGAGGGCATGGTGCTACGCCGGACCGACCGGGCCACCGTCGCCGGGAACTCGGTGGTCGAGAACGACACCACCGGCATCACGGACATCGACTCTCGCGAGAATCTGCTCGTCCGCAATCACGTCGCGGGCAACACCTTCGACGGGATCTCCCTCGAGTCTGCCGTGGGCACCACCGTCGTGGACAATGTCGTGCGCAGCAACGGGATAGACGGCATCGAGGCCGTCGCCGGATCCGGAGTCCGCTACGTCGGCAATCGGGTGCATCACAACGACGAGAACGGCATCAACGACTCGGGCGACGGCACCGTCTGGCGACGCAACGTGGCCAACCGCAACGGCGCGATCGGTCTGCGCGCCGACGGACCTGACCACGTCGACGCCGGCGGCAATCAGGCCCGCGGCAACGGCGAGCAGAACTGCGCGGGCATCCGCTGTCGCTGATCATCGCGGGTCTCGGCTGTTGTCAGTGGCGGGTTCTAGAGTGAATGTGTGTTCGAATCGGAGGTGCGAGGGTTGGACGCCGAGGCCACGGTGGCCGCGGTGGAGGCCAACGAGCGCGCCGCGGCCGAGGCGGAGACAACTCGGTTGCTGCTGGCGGGGCATTGGGCGGATCTGCATCCGGGGGATGCAGTGGATCCCAACGGGTTGCCGGGTCGGGAACGCCCGGTGCAGCTGGGCGGGGACGGCACCCCGGAGGTCGCCGACTTCGCCCCGGCGGATCTGGGTCCGGTGTTGAAGACGACCGCGGGCAGTGTGCGGCGGTTGATCGGGGACGCGTTAGATCTGCGGCACCGGCTGCCCCGGACCTGGGCGGCGGGGCGGTCCGGGCGGGTGCCGGTGTGGCAGGCCCGCCGCGTCGCCTTCGCCACCCGCCACCTCACCCGGCAGCAGGCCGGTGAGGTCGATGCCCGGCTGGCGTCGAAACTCGGCACGATCTCGTTCGGCCGGCTGCAGACACTGCTGGAGGCGTTCGTTTACGACGCCGACCCGGAGGGGGCGGATGCGGCCGCGGAGTTGGCGGCGCGGGATCGTTTCGTCCGGTTGGGCCGGAGCAGTGAGCACGGGGTGCGGCTGATGATCGCCAAGATGGCCGCCGGTGACGCCGCCTGGGGCCATGCGTTGGTCACCCGGCTGGCCGACATCCTCAAACGCGATGGCGACCTGGACTCGTTGGATGTCCGCCGATCGAAAGCGTTCGGGATCCTGCTCACCCAACCCGCCGAAGCCCTCCGCCTGCTCTGCAGCCACCAAGACGACGACAGCGAGGACGGTGAGGAAGAGCCTGACGCCGGCGAGGGTGACGGCGGCGAGCCTGCGGCCCTGTTCGACGAACAGGCCGAACCAGATCCGGCCGAACCAGATCCGGCCGAACCAGATCCGGCCGAACCAGATCCGGCCGAACCAGATCCGGCCGGAACTGCCGGCCCCGGCGGCCCTTCGACAGGCTCAGGGCGCGAGACCGGCGGCCCGTCGACCGGACCGGGGCGCGGGTTGCAGATCGTGCCGCCGCCGTTCGACCCGGAGCGGGCCCGGCCCCGGGCGATCGTTTATGTGCATCTGTCGGAGGCGGCGCTGATCTCCGGGCGGGGGATCGCCCGGGTCGAAGACGGCGGCCCCATCCTGGTCGGCCGGCTCGGTCAACTTGTGGGCGAGCGGTGCCAGATCCTGCTGAAGCCGGTGATCGATCTCAACGACACCCCGGCGCCGGTCGACGCCTACGAAATCCCCGATCGGATCGCCGAGCACCTCCGGTTGCGGCAACCCAGCGATGTGTTCCCGTACGCCGCCGGCGGCAGCCGCCGCACCGACCTTGACCACACCATCGCTTACCTCGATCCGGCGCACGGCGGGCCGCCCGGTCAAACCGGGATCGGCACCCTCGGGCCGCTGGTTCGCTATCACCACCGGGTCAGAACCCACGGCCGCTGGCGGATCCGGCAGCCCGAATCCGGCGTCTGGCTGTGGCGATCACCCCAGAAACGGATCTTTCTCGTCAACGAGTCCGGCACCCATCCCCTTGGCCACTCCCCGTTCGCCCAGCACATCTGGCGCGCCGCCAAGGCACCACCCGACAAGGGCGCGGTCAACGACATCGTCGCGTCTCCTGACCCTGTCGAAGGCATCAGGTCAGGGAAGCCGGATCGAACAAGCCCTCCGCGGACTGCTCGACGCCCACACCCTCGCCAGCTGACGCGCCTCGAGGTCGGCCGACGACCTCAGCCGGGATCACGCGACTACGAACGTGGCGTCGGCAGGGTCAGGGAGCGGTCAGCCGGAGCACCTGACCCTCGTCTGTGAGCAGCCAGATGGTGCCGTCCGGGGCTTGCTCCACCTCCCGGATCCGCTGGCCCAGATCCCACTGGTCGCCCTCGGCGGCGTCGGTGCCGTCCAGGTCGACGCGGATCAGTGCCTGCCCCGACAAGGCGCCGAGGAACGCGTCGCCGCGCCACTGGGGGAACGCCGAACCGGTGTAGATCATCAGACTGCCCGGCGAGACGCTCGGGTTCCACGAGGCCTTCGGGGCCTCGAAGCCGTCGCCGTCGGTGTGGTCCGGGATGTCGTCTCCGCTGTAGTGGGAGCCGTTGGAGGCCTCCGGCCACCCGTAGTTGGCCCCCTCGCGGACCAGGTTCAGCTCGTCGCCGCCCCGCGGCCCCATCTCGGAGTTCCACAGGTTGCCGTCCGGGTCGAAGGCGAGGCCGAGCGGGTTGCGGTGCCCGTAGCTCCACACCTCGGCCGCGACGTCACCGCGGTCGGCGAACGGGTTGCCGTCGGCCGGCCGTGCCGTCAGATCGGAGACGGACGATCTTGCCCAGGGTGGAGTTCAGGTCCTGCGCGGGATCCATCGCCTGCCGCTCGCCGGAGGAGACGAAGAGGTACTCCCCGTTCGGCGAGAACGCCAGGCGGTGACCGTAGTGAGCGTTGCCGCCCACCTTGGGCTGCTGGCGCCAGATGACGGTCAGGTCTTCCAGGCTCGCCGACCCGCCGTCGACGGCCAGCGTCGCGCGACCCACGGCTGCTCCCGAGCCGCCGGAGCCGGCTTCGGCCCAGCTGACGTAGATCGTGTTGGTCGACTCGAAATCCGGGGCGGCGATGACGTCGCCGAACCCGCCCTGGCCGGCGTGCACCACCTCCGGTACGCCGGACACGTCGATCAGCTGGCCGTCGGTGGTGCGCAGGTTCAGCTCGCCGCCTCGACCGGTGATCAGGGCCCGACCGTCGGGCAGGAAGGTCATCGCCCAGGGTTCGTCCAGCTCTGCGATCTCCTCGATCACGAACGGGCGACCGTCGGGAGCAGTCCGAGCCGTGCTCCGCCTCGGCGTTTCGCTCGGCCTCGGCGTGCCGGCCGGCGTCTCGCTGGCCGACGGCGTGTTTCTCGGCGCAGTGGACGGGGGTGTCACCACGGATCCGGGCGTACCCGTGCAGCCGGCGAGCAAGGCAATCACAGCCACGGCGATTCCCCACCGAGTCCTCATGTCGCGAAGGTAACCAGCAGCTCAAGAAGGCCTTCGGCGTCGACGACCTCGTTGCGGCAAACTTTGGCGTGATGTCGGCGAATGGCTTGAGACTGCGCGTGCTCGGCCCGGTGGGGCTTGGCGATTACGAAGTCTGCTGCGCTCTCCGGACGCCTACGCCGGCTGCTCGCCGCGCTCGTGGTGGCGGGAGGCTCGGTCGTGTCGGTGGATCGGCTGGTCGACATCGTGTGGGGAGACGACCAACCGGTCGATCCCGAGGCCGCGCTGCACAGCCTGGTCGCTCGGCTTCGAGGCCGGCTGCGCGACTCGGTCGCCGACGTCGGATCATCGTCGGTGTCGCTGCTGACCCGAAGCCCCGGCTACGCGCTCCAGAGGTCGGACGACGCGCTCGACGCGGCGCAGTTCGAGGACCTGGTGGGCGCCGCCCGAGAGCTCTTGCCGGACCGACCGGACCAGGCCGGAGGACACTCACGGAGGCGCTCGAACTCTGGCGGGGACCCGCGTACGCCGAGTTCGCCGACGAGGACTTCGCGCGCCCGGAGGCCGTGCGCCTGGAAGAGCTGCGCCTCGGAACCGAGGAGGACCGCATCGAGGCCATGTTGCTTCGCGGCAACCACGCGGCGGCAGCCGCGCAACTCGAGTCGCTTGTGGCCCGGGAGCCGCTGCGGGAGCGACCACATCGCCAGCTGATGATCGCGCACTACCGCTCGGGTCGACAGGCGGATGCGCTTGGCGGTGTCGCGCGCCTATCGGGAGCGGCTGATCGAAGAGCTCGGGCTCGACCCGTCGCCGGAGATGCAGCGTCTGGAGTCCCAGGTGCTCCGTCAGGATCCCGACCTGAGCGTGCACGTTGAGCCGCGCGCCGGCGAGTCGAGCCCGTCCCGACAACCGCCTCCAGGGATCGAGCGTCGGTGCGCTGCTCGGGCGGGATGAGGAGTTGGGTGAGCTGCTCGAGGCGACCCAGGCCGGTCGGCTCGTGACGCTGACCGGACCGGGTGGCGTCGGCAAGACGAGTCTGGCGCGCGAGGCGGCGAGCCGGCTCCGGACCCGCTTCGCCGACGGTGACGTCATGGTGGAGCTCGGCGACCGTAACGGGCTCCGACGAGGTGACGGCCGCGGTCTCGACCGCCCTCCGGTTGCCGCCGCGCTCGGACGCGCCGCCGATCGACCGGGTCGTCGAACACCTGAGTGGTCAGCACCGCCTGCTGGTCCTGGACAACTGCGAACACGTGATCGACGGTGTGGCGATGCTGGCCGAGGCCGTGCTCCAGGGTTGCCCAGGGGTGGCGCTGCTCGCCACCAGCCGGGCCCCGCTCGAGCTCGTGGCGGAGCAGGTGTGGGTCGTCCCGACGCTGCCCGAAGCGCCGGCCGTTCAACTGTTCGTCGAGCGGGCACGGGCTCGGAGTCATAGCTTCGTTCTCGACGACGGCAACGCTGCCGCAGGTGACCGAGATCTGCCGGCGCCTCGATGGACTGCCGCTCGCGCTCGAGCTGGCCGCGGCCCGGATGGGAGCGATGACTCCAGCCGATCTGGTCAAGCTGCTGTCGTGGCGGTTCCGGCTCCTTCACGGTGGCAGCCGGATCCCGGAGCGGCACCGGACGTTACGGGCCGTCGTGGACTGGTCGTACGACATGCTCGACGGCCCGACGCAGGTCGCCTTCGAGGTCTTGTCGGTGTTCGCCGGCGCGTTCACGCTCGAGCAGGCCGACCAGCTGCTCGCCGCGGTCCACCGTCGACGAGTCGCCTCGGCGGAGCGGAGACCGTACTTGCGCTCGTGGATCGGTCGATGGTCGTGGTTGCCGCCGATGATCAACGGCACCAGATACGTGCTTGCTGGAGACCCTCCGCGCGTACGCCCGGGAGCGGCTCGACGCGAGCGATCGCGCGGACGTCATTCGCCGGGCCCACGCCGAGATGTTCGCCGAACTCGCCGAGCAGGCCGACCGGCAACTCTTCCAGCCCGGCCATCTGGCGGCCGTCGAGCGGCTCGGAGCGGCCTTCGACGAGCTTCGGGCGGCCTGGGCTTGGGCGCTCGAGCACGACCTCGTTCTGGCCGTACGGCTCGTCGGCCACCTGGGCATCTACGTCGAGCACCGGATGCCGGCTGAGGTGGCCGACTGGGCCGAACGAACGATTGCCGCGGCCGACCGCCTGGACGGGCCCGACAGACCGGAGATGGCCGCAGTGTTGGGCGTGGCGGGGGCGGCGGCGCGCTTCGGCGGCGATCTGGGACGCGCTCGGGCGCTGATCGAGCGGGGTCTCGAGCTGGGTCCGAATCCCGTCACCGAGGGATATCTTCGCTACGTCCTCGCCGAAGTCAGCCTCTTCGAGGGCGACTTCGTGCAGGTCGACGCGCTGGTGGACCAGATCAGCACGCTCGGTCCAACGGTCACCGCCACCCCGATGGTGGAGGCCATGCTGGCCCTTTCTGCGGCCTACCGGGGTGACACGGCGCCAGCCCTGGCGCAGGCCGAGCAGGTGTACCAGGCCGCCCGAGGCCATCCGGAGGATCCGTTGCTGGGCTGGAAGACCTATGTCCTTGCGGAGATCTCCATCGACAGCGACCCCGAGCGCGCACGCCTGTTGTTGCTCGACGCCCTACGCGAGGCCCGTCGGGTCGACGATCGCTACTTGACCGGCGTCGGATCGGTCGCGGCGGCCGCTCTGCACAGCCGGCACGGCGGCGTCGCCGAGGCCGTACCCCTCTTCTTGGAGGTCATCGACCACTGGCGGACACTCGGCGATTGGTTGCACCAGTGGACGACGATTCGCAACGTCGTCGATCTCTTGATCCGGTGCGGCCGCTTCGACGACGCCGCGTTGCTGCACGCGGCCATGTCCGCCCGGACCGACGTCTCTCCGATCTTCGGGGACGACGCCGAACGGATGGCCACGTCGGCCGCGGTGCTGGAGTCTGAGCTGGGCCACGAGTCCGTCGCTCGCCTCGGCGTACGCGGACGTCACCTCAGCGACGCCCAGGTGGTCGGCGTCGCCCGCTCAGCGCTCAGCGCTGTGGCCGTGGACGCGGGGTCCCCCAACGCGGCGGCCGGCCGCTGACAGGAAGTTGGCAGTGGGTTGAGAGGAGTCGGTTCTAGGGTTCTCGACAGACAAGCCCACGAAGTGAGGAAAGCACCATGTCCACTGATCTCACCGAGATTTCCGCCGCCGAGATCCGCAGCGAGGCGCCGGCACCGGAACCGAACGATCCCGACGCGAACGCCGTCGCCGAGCGGCTCTTCAACGCGACCCTCGGCGCGTTCGAGATCCTGAGCGTCTACCTGGGCGACCGGCTCGGCTGGTACCGCTCACTCCGCGATCAGGGCCCGGCGACACCCGCCGAGCTGGCCGAGCGTACGGCCACGTCGAACCGCTACGCCCGCGAATGGCTCGAACAGCAGGCGGTCATCGGGCTCCTGAGGGTCGAAACGGACGGCGACGACCGCCGCTACACCCTCCCGGCGGGGGCAGCCGAGGCGCTGACCGACGAGGACAGCCTGTCCTACATGGGGCCGTTGGGGCGCATGGTCGCCGCCGTCGGACCGCAGCTACCCGAACTGCTCGACGCGTACCGTACCGGCGACGGGGTCAGCTGGGACGAGCTCGGTTCCAACGCTCGGGAAGGCCAGGCCGCCGTCAATCGGCCCTGGTTCCTGCACGCCTTGCCGGACGCCCTGCGCTCGGCCCCGGAGCTTCACAGCATCCTGTCCCGTCCGGGTGCGCGCATCCTCGACGTCGGCTGCGGAGGCGGCTGGTCCAGCATCGCGCTGGCCCGGGCGTATCCGTCCGCCGAGGTGGTCGGTGTCGACATCGACGCGCCGTCGATCGAGATGGCCCGCCGCAACGCCGCCTCCTTCGACGTACCAACGGATCGGCTGCGGTTCCGGATTGCCGACGTCGGCACGATCGCCGACGAGGACGCCAGCTACGACGCGGCCTTCGCGTTCGAGTGTGTGCACGACATGCCGCGCCCGGTCGACGTCCTGTCCGCCGTACGGCGCGCCGTTCGTGCCGACGGGATGACGGTGGTGATGGACGAAGCCGTCGGTGAGGAGTTCACCGCCCCCGGTGACGACGTCGAGCGGTACATGTACGGGTTCAGCCTGCTCGTGTGCCTGCCCGACGGCATGTCGTCCGCGCCCTCGGTCGGCACCGGGACGGTGATGCGGCCGTCGACGTTGAAGCGGTACGCAGTCGAGGCCGGCTTCACCGGAGTCGAGGTTCTGCCGATCAACGACTTCGGGTTCTTCCGCTTCTACTCGCTGCGCTGAGGTAGGCGGTTGGCGCCCCCGGGTGGAATCGAACCACCGACCGACAGATTAGAAGGCTGCTGCTCTATCCGCTGAGCTACGGGGGCCGGCTCGGGCAGTGTATGAAACGCACTACTGCGGACGCGAGTCCGTTTGGCTAGGGTCCTCGATGTGACCGTATTGGAGCGTCGCGTCGGGCGGCGAGCGCGTTGTTTGGCAGCTAACGGCTGCTTTTTCCCTCGAAGAACAGCCGTACGCTGCCAAGCACCGGCCAATCCGCTCACCCGCGAACGGCTGCGTCCATGACCGATCAACTCGCGAGTCCCTCCGGCCTGGCGATCAGCTACCGCGAGTGGGGACGGCCCGACGGTCCGGTCGCGATCTTGCTGCACGGACTCACCGCCGACAGCCGCAGCTGGGAGCTGGTCGGTCCGGTGCTGGGTCAGCGGTTCCGCGTCGATCGCTCCGGATGCGCGCGGTCACGGCGACAGCGACTGGGCCGAGGACTACTCGTTCTCGGCTCAGCGGGACGACGTCCTCACCGTGATGGACGCCCTCGGCGTGCTGGCCGCCGCGGTGGTCGGCCATTCGATGGGCGGCCTCACCGCGTATCTGTTGGCCGCTACGCATCCGGATCGGGTCCGAGCTCTCGTCCTGGAGGACCTGCCGACGGCGGCGCCGGCCGATCCGCCGCGCGAGATCCCGTCGGGTCCGGAGCCGGGGGAGGCGACCGACTGGCGCGTGGTGCACCAGGTCCACACCTGGCGCAACAGTCCCGACCCGGAGTGGGACGACTACGCCGATCGGATCGGTTGCCGGACGCTGGTCGTCGGCGGCGTTCGCAGTCATCTGCCGCAGGTCCGGCTGCGCAAGCTGGCCAAGCGGATCGCCCGCGGACGCTACGTCGTGCTGGACACCGGTCACGACGTGCACGGCGAGCGGCCCGGCGAGTTCCTGGCGGTCGTCCAGCCGTTCCTGGACGAAGCCATTCGCTGATCTCGAGGCACTCCGAGCGTGCCCCACGGCTGGGTAGCCTGTTTCCCATGTCGGTGGAGGTGTCGGAAACCAAGCAGGAGCGGAAGCGTCGCGTCCGCTCCGGGATCCCCGCCGACCCCGACCTCCGCCAGCCCTGGCCCAAGCGGCTGATCACCAACCGACTGTTCTGGCTGTCGGCTCTGCTGCTCGTCGTGTACGCGGTGCTGCTCGTGCTGCTGTACCAGCGCGTCGTGCCCGACCAGGAGGTCCCGGCGGGACCCTCCCGGGCATCGGCACCGAGGCCATCCCGATCGCCGCCAAGTACGCCGCCATCACCGCCATCCCGCTGTCGTTGATCTTCTTGTGGGCCGACCGGTTCCGGCCGCAGCGGTTCTGGGTGTGGATCATGACCTTCGGCTGGGGCGCCTGCGTCGCCACGTTCGTCTCGGCCGAGGTCAACACGTGGGCGGCCAGCCAGCTGAGCATCATCGGCGACGGCGATCCGGCCACCGGTCCGCGCGCGGCGATCTACGTCGCCCCGTGGGTGGAGGAGGCCTCGAAGGCCACCGTGCTGTTCTGGCTGGCGATCTTGATGCGCTACCAGTGGGTGAGCCGGCTGAGCGGCATCGTGCTGGCGGGCCTGTCCGGGGCGGCGTTCGCGTTCGTGGAGAACATCCTCTACTACGGCCGTGTCTACCGGTACGCGGCGCGGACTTTCGGTGAGGTGCCGCCGCTGGAGGCGCTGCAGCAACTCTTCTTCCTGCGCGGGCGTGATGACCTTCTTCGGCCACCCGCTGTTCACGGCGATGACCGGTATCGGGCTGGCGGTCGCCCTGCGGTCCAAGAGCAAGATCGTCCGGATCGTCGCCCCGCTGGCCGGCTTCTGCGCGGCCGCCTTCCTCCACATGCTGTTCAACGCCACGGCGTCGCTGGTCTCCGGTCCGAATCTGCTGCTGATGTACCTCTTCGTCGCGCTGCCGCTGGTGATCGGCCTGATCGTCTTCGTCGTACGCCAGCTGTTCCGCGAGGGCCGACTGATCCGGGAGCGGTTGATCGACTACGTCCGAACGGGCTGGTTGCCCGACGGCGACCCGCTGGCCCTGTCGAAGTTGCGGACCCGGCTGCGCGCGCTCTGGCACGCCGTGTTCACCGGCCCGGACACCTTCCTCGACACGATCCGGATGCAGCGCGCGGCCACCGAACTCGCCTACCTGCGCGACTCCATCGCCCGCGGTCTGGTCGACGACGCGGGACTGGCGCGGGAGAAGATCCTCCTCGACAAGATCAGAGACTCTGCGGGGCCGGGCGATCGTGCAGCCGGAGGGCCGGGCTCCCTACCCCTCGCTGCGCCGGCAGAAAGCAGCCGGAGCAGATCGCGTACCCGCCGCCGAGCTACCCCGGCCCGTCGGGACTCGGCGGGAACTACCCCGCGCCACCTCCGACGGCCGGTGTGCCGCTGGGGCAGACTGCTACCAC
The DNA here is from genome assembly GCA_963789345.1 of uncultured Actinomycetota bacterium. Taxonomy (GTDB): domain Bacteria; phylum Actinomycetota; class Actinomycetes; order Propionibacteriales; family Propionibacteriaceae; genus Microlunatus. The sequence continues at coordinate 43,377 of CAWBKR010000022.1, forward strand.
GTACTCCGAGGTCGATCCCACCTGGAAACCTCCCGGCGCGTGAGCTGAGCAGGAGGTCGGCGTGGGCAGGACGATCCCGGCGCTGGAGGCGGCGCTGATCGAGCTTCGCGAGGCCTTGGCGTCCGTGACCCTGACCCTCGGACCTTCCCGGAGCGGCCGAGCAGCGCGCCACGGTGACGGAGGTGTCGCGACAACTGGACGACTACGTGCTGCCGCGGCTCGCCGAGGTCGATGCGCCGCTGCTGGCCGTGGTCGGCGGCTCGACCGGTGCCGGCAAGTCGACGCTGGTCAACTCGCTGCTGGGCCGCGAGGTGTCCCCGCCCGGCGTCATCCGGCCGACCACCCGGGCGCCCGTGCTGGTACACCACTCCTCGGACGCGCACTGGTTCACCGGCACCCGGATCCTGCCGGGTCTGGCGCGCTCGTCCGGTACGAGTGCCTCCGACGCGCGGTCGCTGCGACTGGTCGCCTGACGAGAACCTGCCGGCCGGACTGGCCCTGCTCGACGCGCCCGACATCGACTCGGTGGTGGCCGAGAATCGCCAGCTGGCAGCCCAGCTGCTGGCCGCCGCCGACCTGTGGCTCTTCGTCACCTCGGCGGCCCGGTACGCCGACGCGGTGCCGTGGGACTTCCTGATCTCGGCCGCCCGGCGCAGTGCCGCCGTCGCGGTCGTGTTGGACCGGGTGCCGCCGCGGGCCCTGCAGGACGTACCGCCCCACCTGGGCCAGCTGATGATGCGACCGCGGACTCGGCTCCTCACCCCTGTTCGCCGTGCCCGAGACCTCCGTCACCGCCGACGGGCTGCTGCCCGACGCGGCCGTGCAGCCCATCCGCACGTGGCTCGCGACGCTGGCCGCCAACAAGGCCACCCGGGCGGCGGTCGTGCGCCAGACGCTCGACGGCGCCATCGCGTCGCTGGAGCGCCGGGCGCCCGAGGTCGGCCGACGCGCTGGACCGGCAGGAAGTCGTCCTCGATCAGCTGCGCGCCGAGGTCGACCACTCCTACGCCGAGGCCGTACGTACGGTGCAGGTGCAGACCGAGGACGGCACCCTGCTCCGCGGCGAGGTGCTGGCCCGCTGGCACGAGTTCGTCGGCACCGGTGAGTTCTTCCGGGCCCTCGAGCAGCGGGTGGGCTGGCTGCGCGACAAGATCGTCTCGGTGTTCACGGGCGAGCCGCCCGGCGCCGGGAATCTCAAGGTGGCGGTCGAATCCGGACTCGAGGCGCTGCTGCGGGCCGAGTCCGACGCCGCGGCGGAACGTGCCGAGGCGTCGTGGCAGGCCCACGTGGCCGGCCGGCAGATCCTGCGCCGGAGCCGAGGACGATCTCAGCCGTTCCTCGCCCGCCTTCGCGGCAGCGGCCTCGCGGGTCGTCCGGGATTGGCAGGGGGCCGTCCTGGACCTCGTCGCCGACGAGGGGATGGGCAGGCGCTCCAAGGCCCGGTTCCTCGCTCTCGGCGTGAACGGGGTCGGCGTCGCGCTCATGATCGTCGTCTTCGCCCACACCGGCGGGCTGGTGGGGGCCGAGATCGGGGTGGCCGGCGGAACCGCGGTGCTGGCGCAGCGCGTCCTGGAGGCGGTGTTCGGTGATCAGGCCGTCCGCCGGCTCGCCGAGACGGCCAAGGAGGACCTGGACGCACGCGTGCAGGCGCTGTTGGCCAACGAGCTCGTGCGCTACCACGCCACGCTGGACCAGATCGGCGAGTCGGCGGGGCAGGCCGCGACACTGCGGGCCGCCGCGGATCGGGTCGGCCGCGCCCGCGTTGCCGAGCCGATGTCGGCCGAGGAGGTGCCGGCGATCTCGTCGGCCCCACCGCCAGCCGGCGCTGGAGGGCACGGAGGTGCGGCAACTGCCGGCCGGTTCGGTTCTCGCAGCCGAGGTGGTCGAGGGCGATGTCGTGGAGGGGGAGTTGGTCGAGGAGCACGGCCCGAGCGAGCGGCGGTGAGAGCGCGCCGGGCCGCGCCGACCCCTGCCGGCGAGGGCGGGTTGCCGCAACGCGTACGGGCCCTGACGCGGGCCGCCGAACTCAGTCAGGGACGGGTCGCCGAAGCGGCCGTCGCGGAGGCCGAGCGGGTCGTCGCTCAGGTCGACCGACGCCTCGCCCTCTCGGGGGAGGCGACCGTGGTCGCGCTGGCCGGCGCGACCGGATCGGGCAAGTCGAGCCTGTTCAACGTGCTGTCGGGGACCGAGCTGGCGACCGTGGGGGTTCGCCGACCGACCACCGCCACCCCCCTGGCCGCGCGCTGGGGCGATCTGTCGGCCGGTGAGCTGCTGGACTGGCTGGAGGTGAACCGCCGGCACGGGGTCACTCCGCCGGCCGGCGACCGACGGCCTCGACGGCCTGGTGCTGCTGGACCTTCCCGATCACGACTCCACCGAGGTCAGTCATCGGCTGGAGGTCGACCGCCTTGTCCAACTGGTCGACGTGCTGGTCTGGGTGGTCGACCCGCAGAAGTACGCGGACGCCGCCCTGCACGACCGCTACCTCAAGCCTCTCGCCGGGCACGCCGACGTCATGATGGTCGTGCTGAACCAGGCGGATCGGCTGACGGAGGCCGATCGCGACCGCTGCCTGCACGATCTGCGTCGGCTCCTCGCCTCTGAGGGGCTGCACGGGGTGCCCGTGCTGGCCGCGTCGGCCGAGACGGGCGACGGGGTCGCCGAGCTGCGCACCCACCTGACCCGGCAGGTGGCGGACAAGAAGGCCGCGGCGCGCCGGTTGGCGGCCGACGTGACCCGGGCGGCGGACGAGTTGGCGGCGGCGTCGGGCACGGCGGGCTCGGCCGGCCTGTCACGCTCCGGCATCGAGCGCCTCAACGTGGCCTTGGCCGAGGCGGCGGGTGTGCCTGCCGTCGTCGACGCGGTCGGAGACGCCTGGCGCCGCCGTGGCGGGCTGGCCACCGGCTGGCCGGCGCTGGCGTGGCTGGCCAAGCTGCGCCCGGACCCGCTCCGCCGGCTCCATCTGGACCGTGGCCCCCTCAATCGCAAGGGCCGTGGCAAGGAGATCGACCCGGCACCGGTCGGCCGGAGCTCCCTGCCGCAGACGACCGGTGTGCAGCAGGCCCGGGTCGACACCGCCATCCGGACCCTGGCCGACGAGGCCGGCCGCCGGTTGAGCCGCGGCTGGTCGGAGGCGGTGAAGGCGGCGGCCCGCGCCCACGAGGACAGCCTGCCCGACGCGTTGGACCGGGCGGTCGCGACCAGCGATCTCGATCTCGACCGGCACCGCCGGTGGTGGCAGCTGATCCGGGTGCTGCAGTGGCTGCTGATCGCCGCCGTCGTGGCCGGTCTGAGTTGGTTGGGCGTGGCGTTCCTGCTGGCGTACCTTCGGCTGCCGCCCCTGCCTGAGGTCACCTGGTGGGGCTACCCGCCGCAGTTGATCCTGATCGTCGGCGGCGTGCTGGCCGGGCTACTCGTGGCCGGTCTCAGCCGTATCGGCGTGGAGGTCGGCGCCCGCCGTCGCGTGCGGGCCGCCCGGCGATCCCTGCTCCGCGGCATCGAGCAGGTGACCGCGACCCTCGTGGTCGAGCCGGTTCGGACCGAGCTCGACCGGTACGACCAGGCTCAGGCCGCCCTGGCGCAGGCCCGCTCCGGCTGAAGCCGGCCGCAGTTCCGGAGGCCCGACCTGGGCGGGGCGGTAGACGTTTCACGCCACATGGCGGACGGAGCAGCAGCAGAGCCCGATTTCCGCTGCGTCAGCCGCCACATGGCGGAAGACGACGTCGGATACGCCGGCGCTGTCCACAGCACGCGGCTTCGCACCTCGCCGCCATCCACAGGCCACCCACTGCAGCGCACGATTTCGCTCGACGTACGCAGACTCCAGGTGTAAGCGACGACGAGAGGAGATGAGTGATGGATGCGCACGTGCATCTGACGGGCAACGTGGGCGGCGACGTGGAGTACCGCAACAACAGTGTGGCGGTGGCGAGCTTCCGGCTGGCGTGCACGCCCCGGATCCGCAAGGGGGGCGACTGGGTGGACGGAGCTACGACGTGGCTGACGGTCACCTGTTTTCGCGGCCTGGCGGACAACGTGGCCGGCAGCCTCCGGCGCGGTGATCCCGTGCTGGTCAGTGGCCGGCTGCGGACGAACGTCTGGACCAAGGACGGCGTCGAGCATGAGCGGATGGTGCTCGAGGCGACGTCGGTCGGTCACGACCTCACCTGGGGGACGTCGGCGTTCCGGCGGGCGGTTCGGACGACCGTGCCGACGGATCGCCAGGACGACGTCGCCGAGGTGATCAGCTCGGTGGAGAACCAGCCGGAGCCCGGCCGGAGGATTCCGCGGAGGAGCAGGAGGTGGATTCGACCACAGAGTCGGGTGGGGTGTCGAATGCGGCCTGAGAGGAGTTGGGAGCAAACCCGACGCTCGATAGGTTGTATCGGTGGCGCTCGCTGGCGCCCTGTACTCCCTCCCGACACAAAGAAGGTTTGCTCCACCATGGCCGAGTTCATCTATTCCATGCACAACGTCCGCAAGGCGCTGGGCGACAAAGTGGTGCTGGACAACATCACGTTGTCGTTCTACCCGGGCGCCAAGATCGGGGTGGTCGGACCGAACGGGACCGGCAAGTCGACGCTGCTGAAGCTGATGGCCGGACTGGAGAAGCCGAACAACGGCGACGCCATGCTGGCCAAGGACGCCACGGTGGGCATCTTGTTGCAGGAGCCGCCGCTGACCGAGGGCAAGACCGTTCTGGAAAACGTCGAGGAGGGCGTTGCCGACATCAAGGCGCTGCAGGCCCGGATGGATGAACTGGGAATGGCGATGGGCGATCCCGACGCCGACATGGACGCGCTGATGGCGGAGATGGGTGAGGTGCAGACCGAGCTCGACCACCGCAACGCCTGGGACATCGACTCCCAGCTCGAACAGGCCATGGACGCTCTGCGCTGCCCGCCCCCGGACGCTCCGGTCGATATTCTCTCCGGCGGTGAGCGCCGCCGCGTCGCGCTCTGCAAGCTGCTCCTCTCCCAACCCGATCTGCTCCTGCTCGACGAGCCGACGAACCACCTGGACGCCGAGTCGGTGCACTGGTTGGAGGGCCACCTCAAGGCCTACCCGGGAGCGGTGCTGGCCGTCACCCACGACCGGTACTTCCTCGACAACGTCGCGGAGTGGATCCTCGAGCTCGACCGCGGGCGCACCCACCCGTACGAGGGGAACTACTCGACCTACCTGGACACCAAGAAGGCTCGCCTGCAGGTCGAGGGCCGCAAGGACGCCAAGCGGGCGAAGATCTTGGAGCGCGAACTGGAGTGGGTCCGCTCCAACCCGAAGGCGCGGCAGGCCAAGAACCAGGCCCGCCTGGCCCGGTACGAGGAGCTCGCCACCGAGGCCGAGCGGAACCGCAAGCTGGACTTCGAGGAGATCAACGTGCCACCCGGTCCGCGGCTGGGAAGCACCGTTCTGGAGGCGCGCGATCTGGTCAAGGGCTTCGGGGACCGGCTGCTCTTCGACGGGCTGAGCTTCACCCTGCCGCGGGCGGGTATCGTCGGTGTCGTCGGTCCGAACGGCGTCGGGAAATCGACCCTTTTCCGGATGCTGGTGGGCGAAGAGGTCCCGGACTCGGGGTCGCTCAAGTTGGGCGAGACGGTCAAGATCTCCTACGTCGACCAGGGCCGCTCCGGCCTGGACCCGAACAAGAACGTCTGGGAGCTGGTGTCCGACGGGTTGGATCACATCAAGGTGGCCAGTTTCGAGATGCCGTCGCGGGCGTACGTGGCCTCCTTCGGGTTCAAGGGTCCGGACCAGCAGAAGCCGGCCGGGGTGCTGTCGGGCGGAGAGCGGAACCGGTTGAACCTGGCGCTCACGCTGAAGATGGGTGGCAATCTGTTGCTGCTCGACGAGCCGACCAACGACCTCGACGTGGAAACCCTCCAGTCGTTGGAGGACGCGCTGCTCGAGTTCCCCGGCTGCGCCGTGGTGATCTCCCACGACCGGTGGTTCCTGGACCGGATCGCGACGCACATTCTCGCGTGGGAGGGAGATGACGAGGAGCAGGCGCAGTGGTTCTGGTTCGAGGGCAACTTCGCCGACTACGAGGCCAACAAGATCAGCCGGCTCGGCGCCGAGGCGGCTCGTCCGCATCGCGCCACCCATCGCCGCCTGACGCGGTCCTGAGCGTGGTGGAGATGAGCGGCACCGACCTGCCGGACTCCGATCATCGGACTCCGGCCGGCGTGAGCGACGCGACCGTCGCCGCCCTCGGCAAGCTGTCGGAGGCGCTGGAGACCTGCGAGCGGGCTCGGGGCCACCTGTACGAATTCCATCAGTTGACGGGTTCGGCCGACATCGGTCTCGGCGAGGCCATCGACGCGCTGCGTGAGGCCGGGCACCCCGATGTCGCGCGCCGGCTCGAGGACGATCTGCTGGGCCGAAACGTGCTGAACGGCCGCTGGACGTTCCAGGTCATCGAGGACTACGACGACAACTACTGGTCCATGTTCCGCGATCTCGAGAAGTCCGCCCGCGACCAGCTGGCGGACGGCCGCCGGCACCTGTACGAGGCCCGGCTCAAGCAGCAGGAACGGACTCCCGGCCGTCCCGGCCACGAAGCTGCGCCGGCTGAGCCGGTTGAGCAATGACGGCAACCGAGGTGCCTGCGTAAGCTGAGACCGCGCAGCGACGGCTGGCTACCCCGAGTCTGCTCGGCGCCTGGCGCGGAAGGACACGCGCATGCAGGGGAGTCGGGACCTGCGGATCGGCGCCGGTGCCGCGACCGACAACCCGGTCCGACCTCCTGCGAGCGAGCCGCCGCCCGCAGCACCCGAGGCTGCACTCGACCCGGGATCCGACGTGGAGTCCGAGCCTGTACCCGAGCCCGCCGACCAGCCGGTCCTGACGCCCGAGCAGGAGGCGGCAGCGGCGTCGGAGCGCGACGTGAAGGCACTCATCGTCGCCTATCAGCGGACGCTGGAGAAGGTGGACCGAATGCCGGCGCTCATCTGGATCCCCTGGGAGCGCACGGGGCCGGGAAAGTACGTGAAGATCCCGTACGTGCGCTGGTTCCTGCGCTTCTTCGTCGCCCATCACGTGAACCGGAACCTGAACGCCCTGGGCCGCCGGTTGCACTCCAACGCCGCGCTGGCGGACGACTCGGACGCCAACCGGGCCAGCCGCGAGATGATCAAGCTCTATCAGCAGTCGCTGCCGGCTCCGCCGTACCGGAACCTGATCTTCGCGGTAATCGCCGCGGCGCTCGTGATCGCGCTTCCGCTGCAGGCGATCGGCAACGTGTTCTACGTCCTCGATCTCGTCGGAGCCATCCTGCGCCTGGATGTCAGCTACCTCGGTCGGGCCTTCGCCAGCAAGGAGCTCGTCCCCACCGTCCGATCTCTGTTGGTGCTGCTGATCGGACTGATCGTCGTCGCCGGTCTGTTGACCTCGCCGTTCGGCCTGAAACGGGCGCTGTTCAACCTCTATCCCTGGCAAACGGAGTCCCTTAACGCAACGGCCGCCCGCAGTCACGGCTACCGGATGGAGGGGATCTACGCCCTGGAGGTCAAGGTGTTCGACCACGTCGGCGCCAAGCAGCCGCTCGAGGGCCGCTGGGATCTCGGCTTCCAGACAGCGCTGCTCGTCTGCCTGGTCTTCGTGGAACTGCTGCTGATCCTGATCACCGCCGCCCTTGCGTTCAGCCTGCCGATCTTCATCGACATCGACATCGGTGGCGACGGACCGGTCTATGAGTTCTCGTTGCCGAACCTTCCGTGGTGGCAGTACGGGCTCGTGACGGGCCTGGTGTTCGTCGCCTGCGTGCTGCTGATCTGGCGACTGGCCGGTGCCTGGAGGGTGCGTCGCCGGCCCAGGACGCGTGAGCTCATCGACCCGCCAGCAGCTCGGCCAGCGTGACAGCCTGGCGGCCCTCCAACTCGGCGAGCTGCGTGCGGCAGGAGAACCCGTCGGCCAGCACGATCGCGTCTGGGTGCGCTCGGGCAGCGGGCAGCAGGTCGTGCTCGGCGATCCGGACCGACACCTCGTAGTGGCCCTCCTCGACACCGAAGTTGCCGGCCAGTCCGCAGCAGCCGCCGACCGTCGTCACCGAAGCGCCCGTCGCATTCAGCAACGCCGCGTCGGTCTGCCAGCCGAGCACCGAGGCGTGATGGCAGTGCGGCTGAGCGACGACCTCGACGCCGGACAGGTCGGGCGGCTGCCAGTCGGGGTCGCGATGGAGTAGCTCCGCCAGGGTCACGATGCCAGCCGCCACCTCGGGCAGCCGGGGATCGGTGACGAGCTCAGCGGCGTCGCTGCGCCATACGGCGACACAGGACGGCTCCAGGCCGACGATCGGGATGCCCGCGGCCACGATCGGATGCAGCGCCTCGATGCTGGCTTCCAACTGCCGCCGGGCTCCCGCCCGCTGTCCGGTGCTGATCCACGTCAAGCCGCAACACGCGTCCTGTTCGAGCAGCCGCGGTGCGTAGCCGGCCGCCTCCAGCACCGCGACCACGGCCTCCACCCCGCCGCCGGTAAAGCAGTCGGAGAACGAATCCACCCAGACCACCACCGGCTTCCCGCCTCGGTCGGTGGTCGCCACCCGCCTCCGCGCCCGCTGGGTGGCGAAGCGTGGCAGTTGCCGGCGCTGGTCGACGCCGGCGCTCCAGCGCACGAGCCGCCGCAGTCCGGGGGTGGCGGTCATGAGGTTGATCAACCGGGCCAGCGGCGGCAGGCGGGTGATCAACCGGCCCCACCGGGGCAGCCAGCCGAGGGCGTAATGACTTCGCGGCCGCAGCGTTCCCCGGTACGTGTGATCGAGGACCTCCGACTTGTACGCCGCCATGTCCACGCCGGTGGGGCAGTCCCGCGCACAGCCCTTGCAGGACAGGCAGAGGTCCAGCGCCTGGTGGACGGCGGGCGACTTCCAGCCCAACTGGACGAGATCGCCGTTGATCATCTCCTGCAGCACCCGGGCGCGACCCCGGGTGGAGTCCTTCTCTTCCCGGGTGGCCAAGTAGGACGGGCACATCACACCGAGGCTGCCGGTGTTGTTGGCCAGGCACTTGCCGACGCCGGTGCAGCGATGGACCTCGGTGGCGAACCGGGTCTCCCGGTTGATCAACGCAGCGGCCCGGAGGTCCGCCTCCACCGGCCGCGGGTCGACGAGGACACCGGGATTGAGTTGGTCGTCGGGATCCAGCGCCGCCTTCACCTGGGCGAACAGATCGAGGGCCGCGGGGGAGTACATCGCGGGCAGCAGGGCCGACCGGGCCCGGCCGTCACCGTGCTCGCCCGACATCGAACCGCCGTATCCCGCCACGAGCAACGCAGCTTGCTCGACGAACTCCCGGTAGACCCGGTCACCGCCCGCCGACGTCAGCGGGAAGTCGATGCGGACGTGGACGCAGCCGTCGCCGAAGTGCCCGTACGGGAGGCCCTGCAGCTCGAACTCGGCGAGCAGCCGGTCGAACTCCCGCAGATAGCTCCCGAGATGTTGCGGAGGGACGGCGGCGTCCTCCCACCCCGAATAGGCCGGCCGCGACAGGCTCACGGCGCCCAGTCCCGCCCCGTCCTCGCGGATCTTCCACAGCGCCAGGGCCTGAGCCGGCCGCTCGACGACGAATCCGTCCAGACATCCGGACGCGGCCAGCATGGCCGCCGCCCGGGAGGAGACCTCACCCGCCTCGTCACCGACCAGTTCGACGAACACCCAGCCGTCACCGCGGGGAAGCGGCGGTACCGCGGCGTCGCCGCGTTGCCGCCGGACGATCTCCACGAGCGGCCGGCCCAGTCCTTCGACCGCGGTCGGCCGGTACTCCAGCAGGGTCGGCGTCGCGTCGGCCGCGTCGGCCATCGAGGGGTAGCCCAAGGCGACCATGATCTTGTGCGGGGCGTCGCCCACCAGCCGTACCGTGGCGTTCAAGATCACGGCCAAGGTGCCCTCGGTGCCGGCCAGGAACCGTGCCAGATCGAAGCGCCGCTCCGGCAGCAGATGCTCCAAGCTGTAGCCGGAGATCTGCCGGCCGAAGCTGCCGAACTCGGTGCGGATGGTGCCCAGGTTGTCGTGAACGATCTTCTGCAGCGCGTGCACACCGGCCGAGGCGTTCGTCAGGTCGCTGCCGTCCAGCCGCAGATGCTCGCCGGAGCCCGTGACCACGTCCAGGGCCAGCACGTTGCTCGCGGTGGTCCCGTAGCCCAGCGCCCGCGGCCCGCAGGCGTTGTTGCCGATCATCCCGCCGATCGTGCAGCGGGTGTTGGTCGAGGGATCCGGGCCGAAGCGGAGACCGTACGGCGCGGCCGCCTGCTGCAGCGAGGCCTGGACCACGCCCGGTTCCACGACCGCGGTGCGCCCCTCGGGCTCCACCGAAATGATCTTGGTCAAGAAGCGGGCGGTGTCCAGCACCAGCCCTGGGCCGACGGCGTTGCCGGCGCAGGAGGTGCCCGCCCCCCGCGTGGTCACCGGCATCCCGGCGGCGCGGGCCGCCTCCAGCACCGCCACCGCATCTTCCTGCGTACGGGGCCGAGCGACCGCCTGGGGCACGACCCGGTACAGCGAGGCGTCCGAGGAGTACAGCGCACGGGTCAACTTGCTGGCGTCGAGGGTCTGCTCCACCCCGCGTCGGCGCAGCTGGTCCCTCAGCTCGGCGACGGGAGTGGCGAGCTCGACGGCGGTCAGCATGATCAGCCGATCCTAGTTGTCACGCCCGGAAGTTCGT
>CAWBKR010000023.1:0-47590 GCA_963789345.1 uncultured Actinomycetota bacterium
CGGGCTACGCCGTGGGGTTCACCCAATGGTCGAGACCACGCCGCCGGGGTGACGACAACTCCGTCATCGAGTCGTCTTCGGATCGATGCAGATCGAGCTGCTCGACCGCCGTCGGTTCGATCTATCGGAAGCCGGGCGTGTCCTCACGAAGTGACGCCGTGCAGCAAGCGACAACGATCGGCCTGCTCGGCGGCTGATCACACACCGGACGACTGTTCCAGAGCATCGTTCACGTCATACCCGAGCGCCATCGCCAGCGTTGGCGCCGCCGTCACCACGCTGGGAAGCCCGACGACGGAGACGACACCGAGCAGCACGTCGACGATCTCGGTGGCGGTCGCACCCGCACTCACCGCGGCGTCCACCTCCCCTCCGTAGGAGGGAACCGAGCCGCCGACCGCCACGAGAGCGCCGATCCGGACCAGGGCCTGCGTCTTCGGATCCAGCTTGAGAGCGTCGTCGACCGCGCCGCTCACACAGGCCTCGGCGAAGTGCTCGTCATTGATGGCCAGCAGGCGTAGGACTTCCCGGTAATTCACAGCGGACTCACCTTCGTAGAACTCCTGGCGGAACTGCCGACTAATGCATTGTTAACAGCGCAGGGCTTCCCGGCATCATGCAGATCAGATGAACCCCCCGGTTTCTCGACGGTGGCGGCCGGCTCGGCCGCAGCGGTACGAGGCCGACGTAGTCGAGCTCGGGGCGTGGAGCTGCCGTATGTCAACGCCCACGACCGGGGCGTTGACATACGCTCGGAGCAGATCCAGACGAGCGATCGCGGCGGCGTGCATCGGCGACGCAGCAGAGCGATACGACTTCGCCGTCTACGGAGCGCTGGCGACCGTCGTACGGTTCGTCCTCTTTCCCGCCGAGGACGTGGCCACGGCGCTGTCCGCCGCCTTCGCCGTCTACGGAACCGCTCTGGTCCCCCGGCCGCTGGGGGCGCTGGACTTCGGCCATCTCGGCGACACCCGCGGCCGCCGCAACGTCCTGATCAACATGCCACGCTTGCTCATCAAGTCACGGTATGAGACGGGGTCGTCGCGGGCGGGCACGGACGGACTGGTCGGCGAAGAGGCGCGTTCTCACTCCTGGCCGAAGGCCTCGCGCAGTTTGGCCTCCTGGTCCGGCCCGAGGTTGGTGGCGATCAGTTCGGGCTTGTTGCCGATGAAGCGCTGGGTGATCCGGTCCGGGACTCCGCTCGAGGACAACAGGAAGAGTGCTGACGTGCCCTCGGTCACCGCGCCCTTGACCTGGTCGATGAACTTGTCGTCGATCCCGACGTGGCCGAGGGAACCGTGAAGAGCGCCGATCCCGGCGCCGACCGCCGCCCCAAGGATCGGGACGAAGAACAGGATGCCGAACAGGAAGCCCCAGAACGCGCCGCTGACCGCCTCCGGCCCGGTCATGTCATCGATCTGGCGGGTCTTGGGCTTCTTGTTGCCCTGCGGCCACTCGACGACGGCGGCGCTGTCGATCACGATCAGGCCCTCGTCCTGCAGCTCCTTGAGCGTTCGCACCGCCTGTGAGGCGCCGTCCGGACTGTCGAACTTCCACGCCGTGAGATTGGCCATGACATACCTCCTGGTCTCATCCGCGGGCTTTCGCGGATCGAGGTCGTGGGTGCACCTCACCTGTCGGGTGGGGCGGGGTGGCATCCACGCTCAGTACAACACGCACACCCACCGCTCACCGTAGACCGGGACGCGCCTGCGTGAATCACACGATGTGAGTGATGTGACGGCTGGGCTGTCCAAGGTTGGATCAGACTCGTAGGCAGGAGAAGCACGCACCGCAGATGCGACTCAGGTCTCCTCAGTACCGGCGATCGGCCCATCCGGCCGTTCGGCTTCCCTAGACGTGAAAGGCACGTAGATGAGCTTCTGGGACTTCTTCTGGCTCGTGATCTGGAGCTACGTGATCTTGGCGTACCTGATGCTGCTGTTCCACATCTTCGGGGACGTGTTCCGAGACCGTGAGCTCGGCGGGTTCGCGAAGGCGCTGTGGGTGGTCTTCCTGATCGTGGCGCCGTTCCTCAGCGTGCTGATCTACCTGATCGCCCGGGGGCGTGGGATGGCCGAGCGCCAGGCCGGCGCCGCCCGGCAGGCTCAGGCCCAGACCGAGCAGTACATCCAGTCCGTGGCCAGCACGCCGAACTCCGCCGACCAGATCGCCTCAGCCAAGGCCCTGCTCGACGACGGCACCATCTCCCAGGGCGAGTACGAACAACTGAAGGTCAAAGCACTCGCCTGAACGACGGACCCTGCGCGGTAGCCGATGTAGTCATCGCTCCACTTTGGACTGATCATGCAGCGAACGAAGCAGGAGGAGGCGAGAGATGACCGAGGACCTGTCGAGTTGGCGTGACGGTCCGGCCAAGCAGGCGATCATCGACTTCGTGGCCCGCACCTGCGGCGAAGGCGGATCACCGGCGGTGCCGCCGGAGGAACGGGTTGCGGTGTTCGACAACGACGGCACCTTGTGGTGTGAGAAGCCGATGCCGATCCAGCTGGATTTCATCCTTCGTCGCCTCGCCGAGATGGTGGCGGCGCAGCCCGAGCTCGCGGCGCGAGCAGCCCTGGAAGGCGGTGTCCGAGCGCGACCACGGCTGGTTCGGCGCCTTGATGGATGAGCACTACGCCGGCGACGACACCAACGTGAGGCTGCTGGCGCGAGGCATCCTGACCGCCTACGCCGGGATCAGCGTCGAGGACTTCGAGGAGTCCGCCGACCGCTTCCTGCGCACCGCGCAGCATCCCAGCCTCGGTCGCAGCTACCTGGAATGCGCGTACACACCGATGGTCGAGCTGCTCGACTACCTGACGGCCAACGGCTTCACCACCTACATCGCCTCCGGCGGCGGACGCGACTTCATGCGGCCCGTCAGCCAAGAGATGTACAGCATCCCTCGCGAGCGCGTCATCGGCAGCAGCAGCACCTTCGCCTACACCAGCAACGACCACGGGGGCACCATCACCCACAAGCCCGAAGCTGGACTACCTCGACGACGGCCCGGAGAAGCCCGTACGGATCTGGAACCGGGTCGGCCGGCGCCCACTGCTCGCCGCGGGAAACTCCAACGGCGACACCGCGATGCTGGAGTTCACCCACCACCCCGACCGGCCGACCCTGCGGCTCCTCGTCCTGCACGACGACGCAGAGCGGGAGTTCGACTACACGGCCGGAGCCGAGCAGGCACTCAGCCAAGCTGAGACCGACGGCTGGACCGTAGTCAGCATCAAGAACGACTGGGCCACCGTCTTTCCGAGCTAGGGCGTGTCTCCCAGGGCCCGAGGCTTCCGAGTAGGCCTGGATCTGGCTCCTCTCCTAGACGATCATCGCCGCGGATCCCGGGTGTCCGGGAAGCTCGAAAGGGCCAGCATCATCTTCACGCGTTCTACATGACGACAACGGTGGCGGTCCGGCGGGATGATCACAATGGCACCGCGCTTGTGTGCGCAAGGACGACTTCCCGGTGAGGCTCATCATGACCCAACAAGCAGCATCGCCTTCTCGAACTGCGCAGCAGGATCAACCGACACGTCGGCGAGGGGTGACCGGCCTTACCACGTTCGCCGGTGTCATGATGATCACGGTAGGCAGCTTCCAGCTGGTAAGCGGTCTGGTCGCGCTCTTCGCGAACGAGTTCTACGTCAACACTCCCAACTACCTGTTCACGTTCGACGCCACGCGATGGGGATGGATCCATCTGTTGGTCGGGCTACTCGTACTCGTGGCTGGGTTGGCGGTACTGGCCGGACAGACGTGGGGACGCGTGATCGGGATCGTGTTGGCCGTCTTCAGTGCCGTGGCGAACTTCGCGTTCATCCCCTATTACCCGTTCTGGTCTCTGACGATCATCGCGTTGGACGTCTTCGTTATCTGGGCTCTGGCCACTGACCGTCGCGACGCCACGATTTAGTTCGGCGCTACCGGGCATCTTGCCGCCCCGGACGCGCTGCCGTAACGCACCGCCCGTCTCTTAGGAGAAGATCCAGATGCAACTCCACCTCCCCCGTCGATCCTCAGTTGCTGCCGGTGCGGCGGCCGTTGCCATGCTCTGTGTTCTGGCAGGTTGCGGCACGAACTCCACGCCGACCCAGACCAGTCCTCCCGCTGCAACGACCGCCGCACCCACGACCGCCGCACCCACGACCGCCGCACCCACGACCGCAGTATCGACGACGGCCGCTGCACCGTCGGCGGCGTGCGCGGACCTGGCGGAGCTCGAGTCGTCGCTCGAGGCCCTCACGAACGTCAAGCCTGCCGAGGACGGTGTGCCCGCGCTGAAAACCGCGATCGCCAACGTCAGGACCGACCTCACCTCTGCCGAGGCCTCCGTCTCGGCGGCCCTCCAGCCACAGGTGGAGCAAGTCAAGATCGCATTCGGGAACCTGCAGACGGCGACAGCTGGTCTGACCAGCGACAACCGCAGGGAAAAGGCGCCGGGCATCTCAGCGGCTCTGAAGGAGGTCCGGACGGCGACCGCTGCGCTCTCCTCGTCGCTGACCGAGAGCTGCCCCGAGAGCTAGCGAGACTCGATGGGCCAGGATGCACCGGACGTCCGGCTGTGTGGAAGGGATTGAACCGGTGACTCCCGGGCGGGCGGATCACTACCGAGCACCACCGCGGGCCGCTGTGCCGCCGATTCACACGATCCGAATGATGCGGCGGCCTCGCTGTCGATGTTGAATCAGAGGAGGGAAGGCAGCAAGCACAGACGTGACAACCCTGCCTCCGGTGCTGGCAAGCAGACCCGGCCCGGACGGTGTTCCCAGGAGAGGGACGGACAAGCAGATGGATTTCTGGGACTTCTTTCGGCTCCTGATCTTGAGCTACCTTCTCGTGGCGTACCTCGTGGTGCTGGTTCACATCGCCACTGATCTGTTCCGAGATCCTGCCGTAGGCGGGTTCTCGAAGGCGTTGTGGATTGGTGGCCTGATCGTGGCGCCTATCCTGGTCGCGCTGATCTACCTGATTGCACGGGGCCGCGGAATGGCCGAGCGCCAGGACGCCGCGGCCCGACGGGCTGCAGTCGAGACGGATCGATACGTCCAGTACGTGGCGGTCAATCCGAGCTCGACCGACCAGATCGCCTCAGCCAAGGCGCTGCTCGACGACGGCAGCATCACCCCGACCGAGTACGATCGGCTGAGGGCAAAAGCCCTCGCCTGACATGGACGGCATGCCGCGCGCCGCCACCACACTGGGAGACACCCCAGAGGTGATGACCAGAACTGATGAGCACGGACGTCGGCCGACCGGCTCACGTCGACTTCCTGTGCTCGAGCTCGAGGGCGCGCGGTGCTAGGTCGATCCGGGTTACCGGAGGATGATGGCGGTATGGGCCGGCCGGACCCGAGACCGCTGAGGCCGTTGCACGCCGCGATCGGACTCGCAGCGGTGGTAGCGGGAGCGGCGGGCGCCGCGGTCTCGACGACTCGCCGGATCGCCCGCGCGGCGGCGCCGCTGAGCGGCGTCGTGCTCCGCCCGCCGATACTCGCCGAGCGGCTGCACCTCGCTCATGCGGTCGGTGCGCTCGCCGATCGGGGCCGGCAGGTGATGACCTCGACGGGCGGCGACCTCGAACGGATGATTGCCGTCATCGTCCCGTTGGTAGTTCGAGAGGTGTTGGACACGCTCGATCTCAATGTCGTCATCCTCGAACGGGTTGACCTGGACGGTCTCGTTGCGAAGGTCGACATCTCTGAAGTCATCGACCGGGTCGACATCGACGCGGTGGTGCGGCAGGTGGACGTCGACGCGATCCTTGAGCGAGTCGACCTCGACGCCGTTGTGCGGCGGATCGACATCGACGCCCTCATCCAGCGCATCGACCTCGATGCCATCGCGGACCGGATCGACCTCGACCGGATCATCGCCCGGATCGATGTCGACACCGTCGTGGCCGGTGTCGACCTGAACGCCATCGTCGACCGACTCGATGTGGTCGGCCTCGCCGAAGAGGTCATCAACGAGATCGACCTGCCCGAGATCATTCGGGACTCGACCGGATCGGTGGCGTCGCACGTCGTGAGGGATGCTCGGATGCAGAGCATCAACGCCGACCAGGCCGTCGCCGGCCTGGTGGACCGGCTGCTCAGACGCCGCGGGAAGAGATCTACGGCTGACGAGACCCAAGCGCGCGCGGAGAGTGACTCGATCCCTGACGCCGAGAGGCAGCCGTGACTGCTCGTGTCGACCCCATCCCCCAGGAGGCGCGGGAGTTTCAAGGGCGGAGGGCCGGCCTGGTGACTCGAGCCGCGGCAGCATGCATCGACATCGCGGTGGTTGCTCTCGCACTCGTCGTGGCCTACCTGGGGTTCGTCGTCGTGCTCTTCCTGGTGCCACCCGGTGGTTTACAGCTGCCCGTGCCTCCTCTGTGGCTCGACCTCGTCGCCAGCACCGTGGTCCTGACCCTGTACCTGGCCGTGTCCTGGCACGAGGTGGCCGCACGTACGGAGATCTCGTCATGGGTCTGCGGGTCGTGGACCGTCGGACCCGGGACCCGGGTCGGGTGACGGCGTTGCTGCGCGCGGCCTTCAACGTCGTCTTCCCGTTGGGCCTCGCGTGGGTCGCCATCAGCCGGCAGAACCGATCGATCCAAGACGTCGCGCTCGGCACGTCGGTCATCTACGACTGGAGGGTGCGTCCAAGGGTGCCCGGCGCTTGACCCGGGTCACTCGACAGACTGCCGCTCTCCAAGGCATCGTCGACGTCGTACCCGAGAGCCATCGCCAGACTCGGGGCCGCCGCGACAACGCTCGGGAGTCCGACGACAGGGACCACGCTGACCAACACCTCGACGATCTCGTCGACCGTCGCCCCCGCGCTCAGCGCGGCATCGACCTCCGCGCCGTAGGTCGGAACCGCTCCGCCGACCGCCACCAGGACGCCGATCCGGACCAGGGCCAGCGTCTTCGCGTCGAGCTTGAGGGACCTGTCGCCCACCCCGCTCACGCACTCTTCGGTGAACCGTGCGTCATGGATGGCTAGTAGGCGTAACACTTCCTCGTAATCCACGTGACTCATCCTTTTCACGCTGCCGTCGAGTGGTTCATACCCAGGCAGGTCGTGCAGGCACCGCTTCTATGACGCAGATCACTAGGCCCGGTCGACGCAGCGGAACCCTATGTGGCTCATGCCGGTGTCGATCATCTGGGGCCTACGCGCCGCCGGCCGATAGCGCAGACAGTAGCTGTCCGCGCACAGGAAGGAGCCGCCCTTGATCACCTTGCGTGGCACCCGGAACTGCGGCTGGCGCGGGTCGTAGCTTGCTTCGACCGACGGCCCCCGCGGATTCCGAGGTGCGCAGCAGGGAGCAACGTCGACCTCCCCTTCGTGCCGGGTCCCGTACCAGTCCGACGTCCACTCCCAGACGTTCCCGGTCATGTCGTGGAGTCCGTAGCGGATTGGCTGGGAACGAGCCGACGGCGGACGTCCTCCCGTAGCCCGGTGGCCGGCCGCCATGGGAAGTCCCCGTGCCAGTAGTTGGCCAGCCGCTCACCGCCGGCCTCCGGCTCCTCACCCCAGGCGTACGTCCGCTGGTCCAGGCCGCCGCGCGCGGCCGCCTCCCACTCGGCCTCGGTTGGCAGCTCCCGTTGGGCCCAGGCTGCGTACGCCTCGGCGTCCTCGTAGGCGACGTGCACGACGGGATGATCTTCGCGCTCGACCAAGGAGGAGTGAGGACCCTCCGGGTGTCGCCAGGATGCGCCCGGAGTCCAGGTCCACCACAGGCTGAGGTGACGCAGGTCGACCGGACCGGCGCGTCCTGGTGAAGACCATCGAACCGGGCTGCAGGTTCTCGGCGGGCGCACCGGGGAAATCGGCCGGATCCAGCGGCCGCTCGGCCACGGTCAGGTATCCGGTCGCGTCGGCGAACGCAGCGAACTGTGCGTTCGTGACCTGGTGGGTCTCCAGCCAGAAGCCGTCGACCGCCACGGCGTGGGCCGGGCTCTCCTCCGGGTAGTGCCGGTCCGAGCCCATCGTGTACGTCTGGCCCGGAATCCACCGCAGACCCTCGGTCGCGGTGGTTCCGAGGAGAATCTGAGACTCCGAGCCCGTCACGGACGGGATCCCGCGAAGACCTGGGCGCAGTCGACCTCGATGCTCACCACGGTCCCATCCTCGCTGACGGCGCCGGCAAGTCTCCAGTCCCTGACCGACCCACACCAGTGTCGATTGCCCGCCCGATCCCGTTGTCGACGAGGCCAGCCTCGGCCGTGACCCGCCTCAGTCTCCGCTGAGGAAGGACTGCAGCTTCTCCACTGCCTGGTCGATGCCGAAGCTCGCCGCTCGCTGCCGGGGCGGGAACTCCCGGAAGGTGGCCAGGAACTGCACGATGATCGTCTGCGCGGCCAAGACCAGGTAGGCGTTGTCGAACAGCCAGTCGTAGTAGGTGTTCGACGTGATGGTCGGCTCGCTCGAACGGGTCGGTCCGCAGGTTGAACAGCAGTCGGCACCCGCAGCGGCACGAACGGCTCGGCCCACACCTGCAGCGTGCCCTGGACCCGCTGCTCCATGAAGACGACCTTCCAGTTGTCGAACCGGAGGGCGAGCACGTCGCCGTCGTCGGAGAAGTAGACCAGTCCCTTGCGCGGGCTCTTGTCGACCTCACCGGTCAGGTAGGGCAGCAGGTTGTAGCCGTCGATGTGCACCTTGTACGTCGTGTCGCCGATCGTCTTCCCGGCCTTCAGCTCCTCGACCGTGTCGGTGTCCCCGGCGGCGGCCAGGAACGTCGGCAACCAGTCGTGGTGCTGGACGATCTCGTTGGACACCACGCCGGCGGGGATGTGACCGGGCCAGCGGATCACCTCCGGGACCCGGAACGCGCCCTCCCAGTTGGTGTTCTTCTCGCTGCGGAACGGCGTCATCCCACCGTCGGGCCAGGTGTTCATGTGCGGGCCGTTGTCGGTGGAGTAGATGACGATCGTGTCGTCGGCGATGCCCAGCTCGTCGAGCTGGTCGAGCAGCTCCCCGACGAGCTTGTCGTGGTCGATCATCGTGTCGTGGTACGGGGACTGCCACCGCCCGGCCTGGCCGACGCTCTCCGGCTTCGGGTGGGTCTTGAAGTGCATGTGGGTGGTGTTCATCCAGACGAAGAACGGCGTGTCGGACTCGTGCGCCCGGGCGATGAAGTCCTTGCACGCCGCGGCGGTGTCGTCGTCGATGGTCTCCATCCGCTTCTTGGTCAGCGGTCCGGTGTCCTCGATCCGCTGCTTGCCCCGGCGGCCGTAGCGGCCGTCCTCGGTGTCGTCGTCGACGTCGGTGGCCCAGGAGTGGATGACGCCGCGCGGACGGGCCCGCTCGTTGAACTCCGGGAACTCCTCGACCGACGGCCAGTTCGGGACGCTCCGGCTCCTCCTCGGCGTTCAGGTGGTAGAGGTTGCCGTAGAACTCGTCGAACCCGTGCACGGTGGGCAGGAACTCGTTCTTGTCGCCCAGGTGGTTCTTGCCGAACTGCCCCGTCGCGTAACCGTGCGGCTTCAGCACCTCGGCGATGGTCGGGTCCTCCGCCCGCAGGCCGACGTCGGCGCCCGGCATGCCGACCTTGCTCAACCCGGTGCGGAACACGCTCTGCCCGGTGATGAACGAGGACCGGCCGGCGGTGCAGCTCTGCTCGCCGTAGGAGTCGGTGAACCGCATCCCCTCGTCGGCGATCCGGTCGATGTTCGGAGTTCGGTAGCCCATCAGCCCGTCGCTGTAGCAGCTCAGGTTGGTGATGCCGATGTCGTCGCCCCAGATCACCAGGATGTTCGGCTTCGAATCGGGCATATGTCCCTCCCATGGATCGGTCTCGTCCCAGCGACACGAACGATCTTGGGGCTCGGAGCAACGGCTGTCGTCATACAGAACGGGTGAAGACCTGCGGCGATCGCCCGTCGGTAGCGCAGACAGCCGATCGAGGTAGCACCGCCTCGACCGCGCCAGACGAATCTGATGTGGGTAGCACGACCCTGATCCGAGCGACCGATCGCCGGTGCGCCCAGCGGACCGGGCATGCGCCGATTCACACGATCCGAGTGATGCGGCGACTGGCGCGTGCAGGTTGGATCAGACGAGGAAGAGTGAGGACCCTCACGTCGACCCGTCTCCTCAGTTCAGTACGACGAGGGAGCCCCTCATGCTGACAGCCCGTTTCTGGCGCAGCCGACGGGCGGCGGCCATCGCCGGGATCCTCTTCGGCGTCCTGCTCATCGTCGCCCTGGTCATGGTGCGGGTGGCGCTGAGCGAGGGCAGCCTCGAGTCGCTCCAGACCGATGAGCAGCGGCGGGCGCTCATCCGGTTCAGCCTCAACCTCGTCCCGTTCGCCGGCATCGCCTTCCTGTGGTTCATCGGAGTCGTGCGCGAGCAGATCAGCGCAATCGAGGACCGCCTGTTCTCCACGGTGTTCCTGGGCAGCGGACTGCTCTTCCTCGCGATGCTCTTCGGCGGCGCGGTCACCTCGGCCAGCCTGCTGGAGATGCTGGCCGGACAGAGACGTGAACGTAGATCTCTGGGCCTACGGACGCACGTCGACCCAGGTACTCATCTCGATCTACGCGATGCGGATGGCGGCTGTGTTCACGCTCTCGGTGAGCACACTGGGGCTCCGCACCTCAGCCCTACCGCGTTGGGTCTCGTTCGTCGGCTACGGGGTCGCCCTCGTGCTCTTGTTCGGAGCAGGCGAGCAGAAGTGGCTCCAGCTCGTGTTCCCCGCCTGGGTGCTCCTGGTCAGCTTCGTGATCCTGTTCACCCGTCCGCCGGTTCATCCGAGCGTTGCGGAGGAACAGCTCAGCGCAGGCCACCCGCCGAAACGCGCGAACTCTGAATAGGCACGCGAAGTTGAACCACGCCACGTTCACCGAACTCATGGAGTTGGTGGCTCTGTCCTTCGAGGCCCTCGGGGCACTCGATCTGCTGGACGCCCTTCCCGTTACTGGAGGCGACGGCGATGCGGTAGCGCTCTTCGGGTGAGATGAGGTGGTCAGCGTCCTCGGCGTCGTCGCCGAGGTCGATCTGGACCCAGCGGACTCGGCCGTTGAACGTGCTGGTGCTCGGATCGTAGTCGTCGCTCACGGGGGTGGCCGAGTCGCTGCCGAGGTCGGTGGTCTCGTCGGCGGAGAAGATCATCGGCTGGGTGGCATCGACATGTCCCTGACCCGCCGGTTTGCCGTCGATGTAGAGGGCGACCTCGCCTCCCTTGCCCAGGCCTCCGCCGTCGTAGGCGAATTCCATCCGCACCTGGTGATCGCCCTCTTCCAGGGCGCGGTCGGCGTAGATCTTGAACTGCTGTACGCCGAGGAGGTTGTAGCAGTAGGCCGGTCTACCGTCGTGGATCTTCAGGGCCCAGCCGCCGTAGCGGCCGCCTTGCGCGATGATCACACCGGCCGCTCCCCCGCGGCGACGCTGAGGTCGCGTGACTGGCGCAGCTGCCTCCGGCGTCGATGCCGGCCGGCCAGTGCACGATCATCCCGATTCCGGGTGCCGCCCCAGCGTGAGGCGACCTGCTTGGTCCACTGGTACGGGGTGTCCATCGCGTGCGCCCACCCGACGGCGTAGCGGTTGTTGGCGGACGGACCGCCGAAGTCGTCGATCCGGCTGGTCAGGAACTCGACGGTCTCGATCTGGCTGGCGCCGTTGAAGCGGGATCCCCTCGCTGAACGTGCCGTTGAGGGTCCCTCGCCCGAGGCGCCGTTGTCGCCGATGACCAGGTAGATCAGGGTGTCGTCGAGGATCTCCAGACCGGCGAGGGAGTCGACCAGTCGGCCGATGTGGTGGTCGGTGTGCTCCAAGAATCCGGCGTAGATCTCCATCTGCCGGGCCAGCACGGGCTTCAGGTCATCGGGCATGTCGTCCCAGCCAGGGTACCTCCGCTGGGCGGGCGGTCAGCTCGCGTCGGCCGGGATCACGCCGAGCTCGCGCCGACGCTGACCGTGCCTCCCGCAGCGCGTCCGCATCCGGCGTCGAACCGGCCGGCGTAGCGGTCGGCGCACTCCTTCGGCACGTGGTGCGGTGCGTGGGTTGCCCCGGGGGCGAAGTAGACGAAGAACGGCTTGTCCGGCATCAGCGACTTCTGCTGGCCGATCCACTCGATCGCCCGGTCGGTCATGTCCTCGGTGAAGTGGTAGCCCTGCTCCGGAGTCCGGTCGGGCTCGACCGGCACCGTGTCCCGGTAGATCGCCGGGGCCCACTGATTGGTCTCCGCACCGATGAAGCCGTAGAAGTGCTCGAACCCGCCGCCGCCGGTGGGCCAGGCGTCGAACGGTCCCACCGGGCTGGTCTGCGACACCGGGACCTCGTGACACTTACCGAACTGGGCGGTCGAGTACCCGTTCAACTTCAACGTCTCCGCCAGCGGCGCCTTGTCCTTCGGCCGGACCGAGCTGTACCCGGGCGCCGACGTGGCGATCTCGGTGATCCCGCCCATTCCGACCGAGCGATGGTTGCGGCCGGTCAACAACGCCTGACGCGTCGGCGAACACAGCGCCGTGGTGTGGAACCGGGTGAAGCGCAGACCGCCCCGCGAGCCGCTCGAAGTTCGGCGCGTCCACCGGGCCGCCGAACGCCGACGACGAGCCGAAGCCGGCGTCGTCGAGCAAGACCACCAACACGTTCGGCGCGCCCTCCGGCGGCCGCAGGGGGACGATCGGCGGGTACGAGGTGTCCGGGTCCTTCGCGTCATAGGTCGTCAGCCCCACATGGTGCGGATCCGGGATGGGTAGCACGTCGTCTCCCCGCCGGCTGGCCACTCATCTGGCTGTCCTCTTCCATCCGCGTTGACCCGCGAGAAGCTGCTCTGGGGGGCCTCAGCAGGCCAATCATCCCGAGCAGGGTCACCATGGGCGTCACCCAGAACGCGTGAAGAGTTCGCGCGTCCGGGGGCAACGGAGTCCAGAACGCGACTCGCGTCGCCGACGTCGAAGCCGAGGACCTTGCGGCGTTCGTGCGCGGCGACCTGGGGCTCGGTCCAGGCCCACGTGATTCCGGGACGGCTGGGCGCGCGGCTGACTACCTTGCCTGGTCCACAGAACCTAGGGCTGCCTCGAGTCCGGCGGCGACCTCGTTCAGGGTTGGGGAGATGGCCTCTGGATCCCCGGATCGGAGCAGCCCGTCCACGCGTCCACGTGACGCTCGTACGGCATCGCGCAGGGTGCGCGTCGCAGTGCGAGTGGCGTCGTCCGGGGCCGAACCCTCGAGCACGGTCAGCCGATCCTCCACAGCGGCTATCCGACTCGGCGCCGACGGTCCAGCCGCCCTCGACCTGATCAAGAGCGCCCGACTGCCCCAGCTCAGGGACGAGCACGCGGGCGAACCACGCCACCTCCTGCTCGGCCGTTGCGAAACCAGCCCGCCAGACTCGCCGACGATGTGCCCGCACGAGAAGGGGCGTCGCGACCGCGGCGGCGAGCAACAAACCCGCCAGCGCCCACCAAACCCAGGAGACTCCGCTGGTCTCGGCAGTCTCGGCCGCCGCGGACGACGACGGCGACGGGGCTTGCACTCGGCGACGGGCTGACAGTCACCGACCGGGTGACAGTCGACGGGCTCGGGACTGCAGTGACGGTCTGGGTCGTGGTGGTCTCCACACGGGTCGGTGACGGCGAGGGATTCGTCGCCGCCGATCGCGTCGCTGTCGGTTCTTCAGTGCGTGTCGGTTCCTCAGTGCGTGTCGGTTCTTCAGTGCGTGTCGGCTCCTCTGCTGGCCGGCTCGATGTGGGTGCGGGACTCGGGTCCCTCGGCGTCGGACTGGGAATCTCCGGGCGCGCAGCCGATCTCGTGGGAGTCGGCAGTGACCCCGTTGGCGTGGGCTGCAGGCTTGCTGAGCGTGAGGGCGATTCCGGCACCTCGATGTTGCCACCGCCAGCGCAGGACGTGAGCACCGCGAGGACCACAGCAACGCCAGCCATTTTCATGACCAGCGTTCCCACTCCGCCGCCGGATCCAGCTCCTCCTGCCCACCCCGACCTCCTCATCAACGAGTGACCCATGGACCCGTGGACCCGCCGACAGTCCTCGAAGACCGGGAGGGTAGCCGCATGACCGCCGCGGAGGTGGTCTGGCTACTCGTCGCGACCGATCTCGCGGTCGGCGTCATCGGTTGGTCCTGGTCGTGTGCCGTGCGTCGGTAACGGAAGGTCGTAACCTTCCGACCGCTGGCTGACGAACCGCCGCACGGTCGGCTCGGGGTGCTGCGACTCGTCCAGGTCTCCTCCGCGGTCGGCGGCGTACCGACCGGCGAGGGGTCGTGCACTGAGCCCGTGCGCGAGCACGCTGAGCAGCACGGTGAGACCGATCGTGCCGACCACCTCGTCGACCGGACCCTCCACGTCGTGCAGGTCTTCCAGGGCAATGAGCGCGAAGACGATCGACGCCAGGCCGCGCGGTCCGAACCAGCCGACGAAGAGCACGGTGGCCCTGTCCAGTCCTCGAGCCGAGGAGCGAGATCGCCACGGGCAGCATGCGGACCACGGTCAGGCTGAGCACCGCATACACCACGATCTGCCACGTCCAGCCCGCAGCCAACGCCGGGATCAGGACGGCACCGAAGATGAACCAGGAGATCATCGACGCCAGGCCGCAGGTCTGCTCGACGTAGTAGACCTCCTTCTCCCCTCCGCGGCCGGCGAAGGCGCCGTAGGCGCTGCCTGCGACGAAGGCGGCCACGAAGCCGTTCGCGTCGATCGCGACCGCACCCAGATACGCGAGCAGGGCCAGGGCCAGGACTGCCGGGCCGGCGAACTCGTCGGAACTCCAGCCTCGCCGCCGCGCCATACGAAGCAAAGCGGCGCCGCCCGCGCCGATCACCACACCCACCAGCGACACCGAGGAGGAGAGCAACCAGCGCATGGCCCGGTCCTTCAGGGTCCAGACCGGCCGCGGTCGCGATGCCGGCGATGGCCATAACGACAACGGGCGTCGCGATACCGTCGTTGAGGCCGCTCTCCACGTTGAGGGTCTGGCGGACTCGACGAGGCACCCGCCGGTCCGACATGACCGCGGAGCCGAGGGCCGCGTCGGTCGGAGCCAGGGCAGCGCCCAGAAGTAGGGCGTACCACGGACTCACACCCACCACGACGCACGGCAACAGCGCCCAGCGCGATGGTCAGAGGAAGCCCCAGCGCCAGCAGCCGCAGGTAATCGGCCGCCGTCCGCTCGCAGATCGGCGAACCGCACCCGGCTGGCGTCAGCGAACAGCACCCACACCAGAGTGACTTCGGCCACCACCTTGATCAGGTGAGGATCGGGCTCGAGCGCAGTCAGCTCCAGGCCCTGCGCCATGATGATACCGGTGGCCACGAAGAAGATCGGTGTCGATATCGCTGCCGCCCGGGCAGAGAACGTTCCCCACACGAACATCGCGGCCAAGATCAAACACAACGCACCGATTTCCACGGCGCCACCCCTCTCACATTGCGCACGGCCTCACTGACTTCTTCCATCCGTCTCGATCTCGAACGATCGATCTCCCTGGGGAGCATGACGTCCCGCCGCGGTGATCGGTGATCCGAAGGCCGCACGCTTCCGAGGAGCGCCCAGTCGACCCGGCTTCCCGTCAATGTGGCGCAGTTACAGGGTCCCATCAGGCATCTCCCGTCGGCTGCACAACGCGACTGTCAGCGCTGAGGAAGGCGGCATAGGTCGACGCCCCGATCTGTGGCGAGGCCCGGTAGAGCCTGATCGAGCCGACCCGTTCAGGAAGACCGTTGCCCTCCCACTTGGTCGCCAGTGACTCGTCCAACCCGCTCAGGTACAGCTGACCGTCTGACGCCTCGAGCCGCTCCGCGTAGGCGCCGATCACCGCTAGGAACGTCGCGCCCAACGTTGAGCGGCCTCGCAGCCTCAAGATCACCCGGGCCCGGGCGGCGTTCCCCGGGTCGGGCAGCCGCAGCTGAAGGGTGCGTGCTCCGCATAGAACAGCGAACCGTAGACGTCGAGGATCACCACGTCGTCATCGTCCAGCGTCTTCGGGACCTTCGCCTCGGTGAAACCCCCGCGCTCATCGGGAACCAACCGGACCACCTTTAAATCGATCGTCTCCTGGTTCAGCTGGAGCAGCAGCGACAAGGCGACTCCGACACCGACTGCCGCCGCGACCGGCAGGAGGAGCGTCGCCGCGAACGTCGCGACCACGGCGATCAGCGAGGTCGGCCCGGTCCGCATCACCGTCATCACCTCGGCCGGCTTGAACGAGCCGACTGCTGCGTAGATCAAGATCGCGGCCAACGTCGGCATCGCCACCTGACCGACCAGCTGGGAGAAGGCCACCAGAATCAGCAACATCCACAGACCCGCCCAGATGCCACCCCAGCGTGACCGAGCCCCCGCCGAAACATTCAACGCGGTCTGCCCCACCGAGCCCCCCACCGGCTGGCCACCGAAGAGGCCGGATGCCAGGTTCCCCACCCCCTGTGCGGCGCTGTCGGTGTCACTGCTGGACCGAGAGCCATCCGGATTCGGGGCGGCGTCCGCGACCCCCGCCCCCTGCACCAGGACGATCGCGGCCACGGCCAGGGCGCCGGTGACGCACGCCGGGGACAGCAGGGAAAGGTCCGGCAGACTCGGCAGCGGCAAGCCGCTGGGAATCGTGCCCACATCCGACACCCGCTGAACCGACTCCACCCCAGCCAACCACCACAACCATCGTCGGGACGACCAACGCGATGACCGACGAGAACAACCCGATGCGGGTGCGGGCGAGCACGACCTGCAAGGCGAGCGCCGCCACACCCACGGCGCAGGCCGCCCAGACGATCTGCGATGGATGGATCAACGCGTTGACAGCTTTGGTCAGCGCGATCTCTCCGACGGCTTTCACACCGAGGATGTCGGGAATCTGACTGCAGATGATGTTCACTCCGATACCGGTGAGAAAACCCAGCATCACCGAATGCGACACGAACCGCAGGTACCGCCCGACGTGAACCGCCGCCGCAACCAGCATCACCACACCGGCCAACAGGGTGAGCAGGATCAACGCGCCAGGTCGCTGATCCTCGGGGACACCCTCCAACGCCGACCCAGCGGCCAACGCGGCCGCGCTCGTGGTCGTGATCACCATCAGTCGGGTGCTGGTCGTCAGCCCGCCGGCGATCGGTCCGGCGAAGCTGGCGTACAGACCGTGGACTGGATTGACACCGGCCAGAACGCTGGCCGCCATCCCGTCCGGCACACTGCTGATCGCACCGGGTAGACCCGCGAGGATGTCGGACTTGAGGTGGGGCCGTCGTGGCCGCACGGAGGTCAACCAGGCCGCCCCCGCCGCCCGGGCGCGTGCCAGTCGCGTATTCGCAGGCATCTAGAGGTTTCCCCCAGCCAGCGGAGCTGCGCACATCCCCGGGCCGACCAACCGACCACCGGCCCGCCGTCAGCGCATTGTGACTGGCCTTCACGCGCGTCCTCCTATCGCCCACCGTCTGCAGTGTCGTCTGGGCGGACGCCGACGGCATCACGCAGAAGACGTGAGTCGCCGCCACTGAGAAGGGTGGGCCCAGTTGGTTGATCGGCGCGCCGCCGACGGTCGACCCTGACAAGCGTTCTCCTCACACGATTCGCGTGATGCGGGCCTGGCGCATCTTCGTGCATGCTCGGTTCAGGTCCTCTCGCTGACTTGACGGTCACGGAGATCCTTCTTGGCAGCCCGCAGCTCACGTGGAGGAGACGGTCAGTGGACGAAGATGGTGTCGATGAGCTGGGCCCAGTCGACTGGATCGTGGTTGAGTTCCCCGGCAGCAGGTTCAACGGAGAGATCGCCCCCGCGCTGCGCGACCTGGTGGAGCGCGATCTGATCCAAGTCCTCGACTTGCTCGTGCTGAAGAAAGACGCTGATGGCACGCTCGAAGCATTCGAGCTGTCCGATCTGGATCCCGGCGAGATCGGCGAGCTGCGGACGTATGAGGCGGAGCTCGCGACGCTGCTCAGCGAGGACGACGTGACGGCGCTTGCCGAAGCGATCGAGCCCGGCAACTCGGCTGCAGTACTGGTATGGGAGAACACGTGGGCGGTACCGTTCGCCACGGCTGTTCGCCGTTCCGGCGGTCAGCTGGTGGCCAGTGGCCGCATCCCGATCCAGGCTCTGCTCGCCTCGATCGAGGCTGACGACGGGGATGACGACGAGAACCAGGCAGTCGCCGGGTCGGCGAGCAACCAGCAGTAAGAGCAGAAGGAACCTGATATGCCTCTAGCCAGACGACGCATGCGACGCGCCGGAGTAGTCGGACCTGCACCGGTGGCCCGCACAGCCGCCACCGTGGCGACGGTCGCCGTTGTCGCGCACGGTGTTGACCGACGTAGAGACCGGCGCGACGACCGCAGGGACCGTCGGGATTGACCGTTCCCAGCACCCATCGGCATAGCGATCCCGAAGCGAGTGGCGGACGGGCGGGCCTGTTGCTAGGCGCGGGCCAAGCCGGCCGGGCAGCTGAGCGAGATACGGCCCAGCGTCAGGCCGGAACATTCACTGTGCACGAGGTCATCTAGCCAAGGAGAAACAGCCATGGGTCTTCGAGATCGAGTTCGCCGCGATGGGGATACGGGCGTGCGGAGATATCAGATGCGCGAGAGGTTGTTGAGCATCGGAGACGACTACTGGATCGAGAACCAGTCCGGCGAGCGTGCGTTCAGGGTCAACGGCAAGGCAGTACGCCTGAGGGACACGTTCGTCCTGGAGGATGTGGCCGGTCAAGAAGTCGCCAAGATCCAGGAGCGCAAGCTTCGGGTCCGCGACACGATGGAGATCGAGCGTCCCGCCGGGAACGCGACCGTTCACAAGGCCCTGATCGGAATACGGGACCGATTCAAGATCGATGTGGAGGGCGGTCCCGACATGACAGCGCACGGCAATCTGCTCGATCACGAGTACCAGATCGAGGCCGACGGTCATGAGGTCGCGTCGGTGTCGAAGAAATGGTTTCGGGTCCGCGAGTCGTACGGAGTAGAGATCGAGCCGGGCCAGGACGAGGCATTGATCCTGGCGATCACGGTATGCGTTGACGCGTTGACCCGGGACTGAGCTGGCGTGATCACGCGGAGCGCGCGGTGTCATCGGTCGATCGAACCGGTAGTCCCGAAGACAGTGGGGGCGTTGGCAACGCATACTCGGCCCCAAGCAGGCTCACATCTCCGAGAAGGAAACCTGAATGACGACAACTGACGGCTCGCCGGTGCGCGATCAGCGCAACGTGTCGGACCCCACCTCCAACGGCAGTGCCCGACACACGGGCCTCAGGATCGCGATCGGCATCCTCTCGATCGTCGTCGGCATCCTCGTCATCGCGCGTCCGGTCAACACGCTGGTGTTCGTCGCGATCCTGTTCGGGATACAGCTCGTCATCCTCGGGGTCGTGCGCATCGCGTTGGCCGTATCGGTGGCCGACCTGCCCCGGTGGCTCAAGGTTCTCAGCGTCGTCCTGGGCATTCTGACCATCCTCGCCGGAGTGATCTGCTTCATCCGACCGCAGGCGTCGTTGGTGATCCTGGCCATCCTGCTAGCCGCCGGCTGGATAGCCGATGGAGTGGCGGACCTGGCGCGGGGGTTCACCGGGCAGCGGTCGGGAGGAGAGCGGGCTTACCTCATCGTCCTGGGCGTGGTGTCGATCGTCGCGGGCTTGGTCGTGGCGATCTTTCCCGGCGAGTCGCTCGTGCTGCTCACCCAGATCGCGGGAGGCGCTCTCATCCTGATCGGCGCCCTGACCTGCGTGGCGGCGATCGTGGGTCGACGCCGCAACCCCTGACTCTCCCCGAGCACACTCGTCCACCCGGCGAGCACCGGCTGATCCTGGTCGGCGCCCGTTCACAGACCCTAGGATCAGGCATGACTACCGACCAGGCGCCAGCTAGGCCAGACGAGGCCACATCACCCGACGGTCGGCACTTCCGGGTCAAAGTGGTCAACGCAGACGCCTACCCGCCGGGTCAGTTCGTCTCGCTACGGGACTCCGACGGCGCGGTTCGGCTCGGCCAGATCAACCAGATCGAGCTCGACCAGCAAGGCGAGCTGACGGCGACAGGACAGGTCTACGCAACTGTCGACGAGGCGGGGCGCTGGAGCAACCGATCCGCCGCGTTCACCTCCGCCGCCGTCGGACGGGCCGACTCCGACCTGGTGGAGGCCTTGAACGAGGGCCTCCACGCGGGGCTCGAGGTTGGTCAGCTGACCACGGTTCCCGGCGCCCGTGCGGGTCTGATGCCGCACCGTTTCAACCGGCACACCTTCTGGTGTGGCCAGAGCGGCTCCGGAAAGACGTACGCTCTCGGCGTCCTCCTCGAGGAGCTGCTGCTGCACACCGACCTTCCCATGATCATCTTTGATCCGAACGCGGACTTCGTGCGGCTCGACGAGGTCCGTGATGATGCGCCGCCGGCGGCCGCTGAGGCGCTGGCCCGCCGGAATCTCCGGATTCTGCGCCCTGGTGACAAGGCAGACGAGAACCCGCGGGTCCGATTCACCGCCTTGGGGCTGTCCGCCAAGGCGGCGGTGCTTCGCTTGGACCCGTTGGTCGACCGCGTGGAGTACAACACGCTTCTTCATCTCGAGGACGTACTCAGCACAACCGATGTGGCCGAGGTTCTGCCTCAGCTACGCGCCGCCAACGACCCAGCCCTCATGAACCTCGCTCTGCGGATCGAGAATCTGGGAATACTGAACTGGGAGATCTGGGCCGGAGCCAAACGCGCCGCCACCGAGATCATTGACAGCCGTCCCGCGGCCACGGTGCTGGACCTCGGCGGGTTCGCGTTCAAGGAGGAGCCGTTGGTGGTAGCGCTGTCGGTTCTGGATGACCTCTGGTCACGGCGCAGCGAGCGTCGCCCATTCCTTCTGGTCATCGATGAGGCGCACAACTTGTGTTCGCCAGAGGCGGAGACGGCCCTGGAGAAAGCGGTGTTGAACCGGATCATCCAGATCGCCGCTGAGGGAAGGAAGTACGGCCTCTGGTTGCTGCTCTCGACCCAGCGGCCGTCCCGGGTGCATCAGGGAATCATCTCTCAATGTGACAATCTCGCTTTGATGCGCATGAGCTCCCAGCGTGACCTCGACGAGCTGGCGACGATCTTTGGATTCGCGCCATCGGCACTTCTCAACCAGTCACCGCTGTTCCGCCAGGGCGAGGCGCTGTTCGCCGGAGGTTTCGTGCCGGCACCGAGCACGGTTCAGGGGCGGCAGCGGTTCACCCATGAAGGCGGGCACGACGTCAGTGTCCCGCTCCGGACCTCGACCTGAGGACGTCTGCTCGGCCGTCACGAGGGCGGTGATTGAGTCACATTCTCGGTCCCGTCATCGGTCGATCTCTTCGCCGAACGATCATCGCAGCTACTGGAGCCGCGAGCCCACGGAGAGGAACCGGCAAGCTCCCCAACGGTTCCGCCGGTGGCCAGAGCACGTCACACTTGGTCGTGATCATGAAGCGACTGCACGGCGCACCCGACGCCGCGTCACCGGTCGAGAACCAGCGGAGGTAGAGATCGACGGGTCTGAGCAGGCACGATCATGGTTCTCGTGATCTTGCTGTCGACGACGCCGAACTGGTAAGGGAGAAGCATGCTGTCGGCGCTCGGAGAGCTTCTGCCCATAGCCGTGGCCCTCGCCGTGAGCTCGGTTCCCATCATGGCAACCATCCTCATCCTGCTCTCCCCGAAGCGGAACCACTCGGCGATCCCGTTCCTGATCGGCTGGGTGGTCGGCATGGCCAGCGTCGTCTTCGTCGCCGAACTCGGGGCCAGCTCCCTCCCCGTCAGACCGCTTCGCGCCCAGCAGAGGGCGATCGGCATCGCCCAGGTCATCGTCGGACTTGCCGTACTCGTGGTAGCGGTGCTGGCCGGCCGACGGGCAGCCCGGGCGCCCGTCGACCGACAGAGCAGGTGGCTTCATCGCGTCGACCGGATGGGACCCATCGCCGCCCTCGGACTGGCCGGTGTCCTGAACCTTCGACCGAAGGCTTTGCTGCTCGGCGCCGCCGCCGGCCTGGCGATTGCCGGTGCCGGGTTGAACGGGACGGACACGACGGCCGTCATCGCAATCTATGTTGGCCTCGCGTCATCCACAGTCATCGTTCCGATCGTGGCGACGCTCATCGCGCCGGCTCGGATGGAGCCTCACCTGGTGGCGACCCGCGACTGGCTCAGCCACAACAGCGCAAACATCACTGTTGTCGTACTCGTCATGGTCGGCTTCGTGATCTTGGGCGCTGGTCTCAGCCGCTTCTAGATCTCGCGCGGCGTCAGGAGCGGCCGATTCGTCCTTTCGGCGGAACTGGTCAACTGGGTCGAGGTCTGACACCCTGGCGGTACACGCACATGATCGTCCTGCTCGGCTGCGTGCGCGACTACAACGAGGGGATATCGACGATGGTCAGGAGCTCTCGGGACATCGAGCGCATCTACTCCACGCCAGAGGTCGTGGCCAAGCTTCGACGGCTCGCCGACGCGTTGGAGGCGGACAAGCCGTTTCGGATCCAGATCGGCGGTGAGCGGATCCGGGTGCCGGAGCGGGCGCAGTTCTCGATCGAGCATGAACGCGACGACGATGAGGAGGAGATCGAGTTCCAGCTGAAGTGGTCGCTGGGATCGGATGCGGAGGCTGAGTCCGAAGCGGACTCGGCCGGTGGTGTGGTCTGACCGGACGGACGCGTCGCCTGGACATCTGGCGTCGCCAGCACGAATCGCGTGGCGGTGAGCGGGTTATCCGTCGGCTGGTGGGGCGTGGGCGCCGCGATGGATCTCGTAGGCGGTGGCGTGGCCGGGTGAGTCCGGGTCGTCGATGATCGGTTTGTCGGCCATGAACAGGCGGATCACGTTGGCCAGCTCACCCGGGTGGCTGAAGTTGATGGCGTGGGCGGCTCCCTCGATGACCGCGAGCACGACAGCGTTCGTGGTCCGGCCGGCTACCTCCTGCACGCGGCCGGGGCTGGGCATCAGCGGGTCCCGGCTGCCCAGGACGGCCAGGGTTGGGACTCTCAGGGCGAGCAGCCGGTCCAACGACGGATACCGGGTGAGCGCACGGAACATCCGCACGGTGCTGGACACGCCGAACCTCAGGTAGTCCGGCACGGCCACCGGCAGCAGATGGGTCGGCTCCCGGAGGCCGTCGTGCGCGATCTGGCGGAACGCCCGCCGGAAGGGCTGGTTGTTCATACCGCCGGCCGGTGAGACCAGGATCGCCCGCTCGAGCCGGTCCGGGTAGAGGTGGGCGAACTCGCAGATGACCGGGCAGCCCATCGAGTTCCCCACCAACGTCACGGACTGGACCTGGCGGTCGTCGAGGAACGCGGCCGCCGCGTGCGCCATCTCCGGCACGTCGAGCGGTTCCGATGGCCCGGCCGCTGCGCCCGAACCCGGGCAGGTCGGGGACGAGGGTGTGGAACTCATCGCGCAGCCGTTCGGCCGTCGGGAGAAGGTACCGACCGGACAGACCGAACCCGTGGAGGTGCATCATCACCCGGGCATCCGGCGGCTCCGGCGACTCCCGATAGAAGACATCGACACCACCGACCGTCGTCCACCGCTCCGCCAAAGCCGACGCCGGCCGCGCCGAACGACGAGGCGTACCTCGCCGGCGTCCGAGTACCATCACTCATCCAATCCGCTCGTAGGGCATCTAGGCGGCTGCCGGTTCCCCGGTGGGTGGCAGCGGGATGGCTGGCTTGGGTCGCTCGATGAGCGTCACGAGAACGAGGGCGACGACAGCAACCGCAACCGTCCCGACGATGTCGGAGACGGAGAGGGGCCGGAGGAGAATGATCGCCGCGGAGGCCGCCAGAGCGATGACCACGTGGAGGACCCGACGTTGCGTGTATGTCCACTCGCCGACTCGCCCGGTCGTCACCCCATGCCGCTCGGCGTTGTGCCGCAGGGCGGCCACGCCGTCGGTGTAGAAGCCGCGGAGCCGCCGCGGGGCCCGGAAGGGTCCGGCGAACCACGCGACGACGGCGATCGAGACCGCCAGGACCACGCCGATGACGGCGGTGTCGTGCATGGCGGCCGTCGCCGTGTCGTAGAGCAGGCCCGTGATGGCACCCGGAACCACGGCCGGTGGGACGGTGGTCAGGAGCAGCCCCCGCCCGATGGTGAATCCCAGCACGAGCAGGAGCATCGACAGACCCAGCCCGAGCGCGGCCCAGACCAGGGCGACGCTGCGCCGGCGGGCCACCAGCACACCGGCGGCCAGGAAGACCAGCGCCACCCAGGGCAGCCAGCTGCCGACGGCGATGACGTCCGATAGGCCGTCTGTACAGCCGGAATCTGATCCGACTGGGCGATGGGAATCGTCCGGTCCACCGGCGGTATCCGGGAGGCGATCGACAGGTCCGCGGGCGATCAGGTCCGCCTTGACGTCCTCGACGATGGGTCCGAGCTGGATGCCGATCGTCCCATCGCTCTGGGCAGCGATCAAGGCTTGCGGATCGTTGCTCAGCGTGGCGAGAAGCTGGGTGTGGCTCACCCGGAGGGCGCGCTCCCAGCTCTGCGCGAAGGCCTCGGAGGCAACAAAGTCCTCGATTCTGTCACGGACGACCGTTTGAACGCTTTGGATGGCAGGACCCGTCAAGGCGTCGAGCGCGGCGCTCGCCCGCGGACGGGTTCCGAGTGCCTTGATCCCGTCGACGACATCGACGATGTACTGATCGAGGTTGACGTTCTGGTCGATCGCCGCGGCCACCTGATCGACCACGAAGCTCTGGACCTCGGGGTTGCGGGCCAGGGGTGCATAGGTGGCGACGAACGCGTCAGTGTCGGTGAGAGTTGCCTTCGCCCAGCTGCTGACCACGGCCAGCGGCGCCATCAGGCAGCCGAGCACGATAAGCACGGCGGCGAGCACCGTCCACCCCCGCCCGCGCGAACGACGACCTCGAGGTCATTTGATCCTCGGCAGCGGATGGGTGCGCCTCGAGCTGGTCGCGCAGCGTGCTGTTCTCTGTCTCCAGCCGAGCCACGCGCTCGCGCAGATCGGCCTCTTGGTCAATCTCCATACTCCGTAGCAACCTCTGCAGTGTCGACTATCACCTGCGTACCAAGTTGTCACGCCGCCATGGGCTCAACATCACTTCATGTGGGTGAAAGTCGGCTGGCGAGCGGGACCTCGTCGAGCTCAAGTGCGGCCTCGGGGGTCAGGTCCGGGAACTCGAGTTTCGTTCGATGTGAGTGAAGCCGGCTACGCCGTTGGAGTGATTCACTCAACTCATGTGCAGATGGATGGCTTACTCAGGAGACCCGATCCTCGCCGAGGACCTGCTGTTCCGCCCGGTCCACTCGATCATCGACCAGAGCCTTCACTCCCGGATGGGCGCGACGACGACCAACGGCGACGGGTTCGGGATCGGTTGGTACGGCGAGGGCGCCGAGCCCGCGGTCTTCAAGAGCATCGACCCGGCCTGGAACGACATGAACCTGCGGGAGATTGCGGGCCGGATCCGGACACCTCTGCTGTTCGCCCACATCCGGGCGTCGACCGGGACGCCGGTGCAGCGATCCAACTGCCATCCGTTCCGGCACGGGCGATGGTTGTGGATGCACAACGGCGCCATCCGCGGATTCCACGAGATCAAGCGGGACCTGCTGATGGCGGTCGATCCGGCCTTGTATCCCGACATCGAAGGCTCGACGGACTCCGAGACACTGTTCTTCCTGGCTCTCACCTTCGGCCTGACCGACGATCCGTTCACCGCGGTCGCCCGCGCCGTCGGGCTGGTGGAGAAGGTCGGCCGGGAGCACGGTGTCGAACACCCGATCCAGATGACCGTGGCGACCAGCGACGGCGAGTCCGTCTGGGCCTTCCGCTACTCCAGCGAAGGACAGAGTCGGTCGCTGTTCTTCTCCACCGACGTCGTGGCACTACGCCAGCTGCACCCCGACGTAGAGATCCTGCGAGGTCTGGGCGAGGAAACCCGGCTGGTGGTCTCCGAACCTCTCGGCGATCTCCCGGGCGCGTGGAACGAAGTCCCCGAGTCCTCGGCCGGCGTGGTCCGTCCCGGCGCGGACGAGATCCGGCCCTTCCAGCCAGTCGGACCCTGAGGTATCACCGTGCGGCAGGCCCCGTCGAGTCGGGTTGGACGCCGGGGCCACCGCGCAGGCATCTAACGCTCGCAGGCCCTCCGGTCAGCTCTTCCTCGGGTCTGCTCCGCTCAGATGATCGGTAGGGTGGCGATGCGGGCAGCCGCTACGGCCACGGCTCCCGTAGCCGCTATCAGCAGGAGTATTCGGGACGAGGCGGGACAGGAACGAGGATGTGACTCCGGCAAAGAACAGGGCTACGGCGAGCAGGATCGTCGTGCCGACGTAGGCCTCCGCGGTCTCGTCCGCTTCTTGACTCTCCCGGCCCGCCTGTTCTGCCGCTGCTACCGTTTTGTTGTAGTCGGCGAACTGTTCGGCGAGATAGTCCTTGTCTTCGAACACTCCGACGCTTGGTTCGCCGGCCTTCGCTGCTGCTTCCCAACGGTCGAGGACCGGTAGGAAGTCCGGGCGTACGACTGACTGGCGATAGAACTGCAGGAGTTCGGCGTTCCCCTGCTGGCTGGCTTCGGCGTACTTGGCGACCACGACGCTGTCGTAGGTGATCCGTTGGGTAGCCAGACCGAAGAGCCGCGAACCCTCGATGCGTTGCACGGCCGCGGCCCGGGTCAGGTCACCGCTCTCCCCGTTCCATCGGGTGGCTTGAAAGCCACACCAGGCGGTGCCGACCGTCGTGATGCCCAGGAGGAGGACAGCGACGAGCTCGAGGAAACGGTCGACCAGCGGCACGGATTTTTCGCTCACGGTTGTGCGTTCGGCGCGGGCTCCGGCGGGACAGACTCCGGCGGGACAGGCTCAGCCCGATCGGTGGTCGAGAAGCCGACCACTCCAGGGCCTGGGGGACGCGCCGCGACCTGCAAGGTCTGCGTGCGCTGGATCAGCTCACCCCAGAGGTCAGTCTCGCGGTAGCGCCAGGCGTCCTCGTTCGACAGCGTCAGGTTCTGCTGGAGGTCGGCGTCGTTGGTCGCACGAGCCAGGCGTGTCGGCGCTTCGGCCTGCTCGCGCTCGAGCTCATGCCGCGCACGGAGTGTGGCCTGGATGACGTCTCCGGTTCGACCGAACTCGGCGGCACCCAGCAGGAAGGCGCTGAGCTCGATCCCACTTGCGTCGAGGGCCTCCGCCACGGCCGCGCCCACGGATTTCTGACAGACCTCGAGCGAGGCACCGAACATGTCGTCGATACCGATGGCGGGATCGCGAAGGGCGGCGCTGATCGCAGCGCTGCTCGCGTCCCGGACGATGCCGAAGACACCGGCGGGACCGAACCGTTCATGAACCTGGCGCAACTTGTCCGGCACCAGCTTGAACCTGACCGTGTAGGGAACCGTGGCCCTGGTCCGGTCACCCAGGGTCACCTCCAGGGGCGGCCCAGATCGCTCGAGCGCATCGCCGTCGGCGGCTGCCGGGCCGCCCGCGCGATAGGTCAGCTCGACTGACGGATAGATCTCGACCATCTTCCGACGCAGAGCCGGCACGAAGTGTGGCCCCGGCAGCAACGCGGTATCGGTGGCCCGCCCCTTCACCATCAGCAACCCCAGGCTGCCGGACGGAACCTTGACCAGCGATGCGGTTACGACCAGCCACACCAGCACACCGATCATCGGGATCGCCACCACCAGGACGATGATCCAGGCTACCGTGCTCACTTCGGCCCTACTTTCGCGCCCTGAGGCGCACGTCGACAACTGTTACGACGCCGCATCGGCAGATTTCCGGCATGCAGCATCAGCCGTTCGGGTGCGAATCCGAGATTCACCTGCCAGCAGGATGTCAGCCGCCGTGCGGCTGAGGCATCACCCCATGTAGGTGAAAACGGGCCCGGTGATCAGTCCTGGACCGGCGCCGATTCACACGGTCTGGATGATGTGAAGGATTCGCTGTCGAGGTTGGATCAGAGGCGGAAGCCGGAGAGTACGACAAGCAGACAGGACGTCCTCTATGACCTCGGTGGTCGGCGAGATCCTCCCCCTGGCGATCGGCGTGGCGATCAGTCCGATCCCGATCATCGCGGCGATCTTGATGTTGCTGTCCCCCAAGGCGAAGTCGACGAGTGTCGCCTTCCTGATCGGCTGGATCGTCGGCATCGTGGTGGCCATCGTGGTGTTCACCCTGCTGTCGTCGGTGCTTCCGCAGGGCGACGCCGACGCTCCGTCACCGATCGCGGGCGTGATCAAGATCGTCCTCGGTGGGCTGCTCTTGCTGGTTGCCGCGCGACAGTGGCGTGGTCGACCGGCCGAGGGTGAGGAGGCGGCCCTGCCGAAGTGGATGTCCGCCATCGACTCCATGACCCCGGGCAAGGGGTTGGGACTCGGCTTCCTCCTCGCGTCGGTCAACCCGAAGAACTTGCTCCTGGCGGCGTCCGCCGGACTGATCGTCGGATCTGCGCAGCTGACCTCGAGCGAGATCGCGGTCGTCGTCGTGGTCTTCACCGTGCTCGCCGGCTGCACGGTCCTGATCCCGGTCGTGGCCTACTTGATCGCCTCGGAGCGGATGCGCGAACCGTTGGAGGGGCTGCGCTCGTGGCTCGTGGGCAACAACGCCACCATCATGGCGGTGCTCTTGTTGGTGATCGGCGTTTCGATGATCGGCAAGGGTCTCGGCAACTTCTAGCTCTGCCGGAGACGGCCATCTCTGATCACACGATCTGGGGGATGCGTGGGCTGAGGCCCTGGGGCCAGAGTGGGGCTGGTCAGGTCACCGTCGAGTGCGATCGACTCCTCGATCGCGCGGGCGCACAGGAAAGGCTGGTTGCGATGTCGGAGGAAACTCCCGTTCTCGACACCCTCGTCGGGATCACCGCGGTGTCGGTCGAGCAGGGCCGGTTGGATGCCCGTGAGCACATGCTGGCCCGGCTGGCTGCGCTGGTCTCGGTCGATGCGCCGACGGTGTCGTACCTGTTGAACCTGGGCACGGCTGCTGATGCCGGGGTGACCGTGGAGGACGTCCAAGGGGTGCTGATCGCGGTGGCCCCGATCGTCGGCACGCCCCGGGTCGTGTCGGCGACGGCGAAGATCAGCGAGGCGTTCGGCTTCGCGCTCGCCATCGCCGAAGCCGAGATCCTCGCCGAGGCTGAAGCCGACGCGGACGCCGAGGCCCGGGGCTGAGGCGGAGGCCGAGACGTCATCAGAGGCGTGGCGGACTCGGTCTCGCGGGGAGCCTGGCGAGCGCTTCCATCGGTGCGGCGCTCGGGATCATGATCATCATCATGAAATCTGGATTGCACTGAGGTCGTCCCAGCAGGAGCATCTGGCAACTCCAACGGCAGTCCGACCGCGGCTGTCTAGTCGAGGCTCCGGAAGGCGGTTTCCGGCCATGTCCGAAGGGCCACCAGGGCCAAGCCACCGACCACGGCCACGTAGATGCCGGGAGCCGTCTCGGCGGCGGTCACGCTGACCAGAGCTTGGGCAATCCACGGTGCGCTTCCACCGATCAACGCAGTCGCCACACCGGCGGACAAGGCAACGCCGGTGGACCGCACAGGTGCAGGAAATGCCTCAGACAGCATCGCGAACGAGAGGACGCCGGCGATCGCAGTCCCGATCAAGGCCTGGGCCAGCACCAGGCCCCACAACGACCCCCGGGTAGCGAGGACGGTGGTGGGAATGGCCAATACGACCAGGGCAATGCAGGAACCGATGGCAACAGGTCGTCGACCGACCCGATCGGACACCCTGCCGAGCACCAGAGCCGCTGCTCCTGCGACAGCCAGCGCCGCCGCGGTCGCCAACAGGGTCGGGCTCAGACCCGAGCCGTGGCGAGAGATCAGATTGTTCGGCATGAAGATGAAGAACGTGTTGAAGGCAAGCGACCCGGCGGCGATGAGGCAGAAGCCTCTGAGCAGAGCTACCCTGTGCCGACGCCAGAGCTCACGAGCCGGGTGATCGACAAGTTGCGACGTGGTCCGAAGGGCTACGAACGGCCGGGTCTCGGCCACTCGGCGCCGGAGCTGGAGGCCGACCAGTCCGAGCGGGAGCGCGAGCAGGAACGCGATTCTCCACCAGCCAGACCAGCGCTCGGTGTCGCCGAACAAGAGCGAGAGCACCCCAGCTACGCCCATGCCCGCACCGATGCCGAGGGCCATGGTCGCTGTCTGCCAGGACCCGGCCTGCCCCCGTCGAGGGCTCCGGGCATTCTCGATGATGAACACGGCTACCGCTCCGAGCTCGCCGCCGACCGCCAGGCCTTGCGCAGCCCGCAGGAGTACGAGCAGGATCGGCGCCAGCAGACCGATGGTCGCGTATCCCGGCAGGAACCCCACTCCTGCGGTCGCGCCGGTCATCAGGAAGATGACGGTGATCAGTACGGTGCGACGCCCACGGGTGTCACCCAGTCGACCGAAGGCAAGTGCACCGAGGGGCCGGAGGATCAGGGCGGTTCCGTAGACGGCGAAGGCAGCCGACAGTGCCGTGGCCAGATCCTCGGAGGGAAAGAAGACGAAGCCGACCACGGTCGCCAAGGCTCCGTAGACCGCGAAGTCATACCACTCGGCCGCGTTGCCGATGCAGGCTGCCGCGATGGCTCGCCTTGACGTGCTTGCGGGTGCTCGTTGACCTCCCGGTTCCCGCCAGCGGCATCTGCATCGGCACCCGAGCGTAACGGTCCTCCCCGTGCTGGTCGAGCCGTGAGCTGCCTTGGGACGAGAGGTCCGGCGGGTGGTCGCTCGACCGCTACCCGCCGAGCAGACCAACCGTCATCGCTTGGCTCACCGCG
The DNA here is from genome assembly GCA_963789345.1 of uncultured Actinomycetota bacterium. Taxonomy (GTDB): domain Bacteria; phylum Actinomycetota; class Actinomycetes; order Propionibacteriales; family Propionibacteriaceae; genus Microlunatus. The sequence continues at coordinate 30,691 of CAWBKR010000023.1, forward strand.
GCGCTGCGTGAGGAGACGCCGAGCTTTCGATAGATCGAGCCGACTTCGGAGCTGACGGTGTTGCGGGATACGAAGAGCCGTTCGCCGATCTGCTTGAAGGTGAGGTGGGTCTGCAGGTAGGGCAGCAGCCGGAGCTCCGCCGGGCTGAGGGGCGGTCCACCGGCCACCGTGGTTCCCGTGCTGGAGGTGAGGACCTCGCGAAACGCGGCTACCTCGTCGACCAGGGTGCCGAGCGACGGGCGGCGGAGCACGATGTCTTCGATCTCCCGCACAAGGTGCAGTGCGGTCGCTCGGTCGCCGAGCGCCACGTACGCCTTGGCCAGCTGCAGGCGCAGGCGCACGGCGATATGCGGGAGGGCGAAGGTGCAGGTCGGCCGGGCTCGCATCGCCCGGGTGAGCTGGCGGTCCGCCTCGTTCCGGTCACCACGATGCACTGCCAGCCGGGCCGCCGCGGCAAAGGCAAGCACGCTCAGGGCGTAGTCGTGCAGCCGGGAAACCTCGACAGTGTCGAGCGCAACCTGCACGTGTTCGGCAGCCTCGGCCCATCTCCCCCGATCCATCGCCAGGACAGCGAGCTCGGCCCGGCTGAGGATGATCATGTTGACGTTGCCTCGGGTTGCCGCCGCAGCCAGACGTCTCCAGAAAGAGGGCGATCGCACCATCGCTGTCGGCGAGGAGGAGCTGCGCCTCGGCGCACAACCAGAGCGCCACGGCGCGCCATGGGCTCCACGGCGGCTCCTCGGCAGCGGCCAGGCTGGCGTCGGCCGCCATCTGCTCCGGACCGTCACGGCACATGGTTGCGCTGAACATGGCCCGCAACGACTGGAACGACGCCGTGCCGTCCATCGGGATCAAGGCGATACGAGGCGGTGTCGGCCAAGGCGGCCCAGCGTTGCGCATCAGCGGTCTGGCCGGTCAGCACCGCGGCCCATCCGGCCAGGACCGCGAGCGGGGGATACTGCTCCACCGCAGAGTCGCCGAGGGTGGAGAACCACCGCTGCACCGTCGACATCTGACCGGCCTGGTAGGTCGGCAGGGCCAGCTCGGCCACCAGCCGGACACACCGGTCCCGCTCGGTCGTGGCCAACAGGTGCTCCAGCGCCAACGCCGGAGATCCGTTGGCCTCATACCAGTCGGCGGCCCGCAGATGCAGCTTCGCGACGACCCCAGGCTCGACCCGACGAAGCTCACCGAGCAGGAACTCCCGGAACAGCGCATGGTAGCGATACCACTCCCGCCGGCGGTCCAGCGGCACCAGGAACAGGTTGGTCGCCTCCAGACCGCGGAGCCGCGCCCCGGAGCACCGACTCGTCGAGGATCGCGTCGCACAACGGGGCCGACAGCTGGTCCAGCACCGCCGTCCGCCGCAGGAACCGCTGCACCTCCTCCGGCAGCTGCATCAACGACTCCCGATACAGGTAGTCGGCCACATACCGGTCATCACCAGCGATCGTCAACACCTCACCGCGACTGGCCCGCGCGATCACCGCCGCCAGATACAGACCGACCGGCCACCCCTCGGTCCGCGCCGTCACCGCCGCCGCCAGCTCACCGGTCAGGCTCAGCGTGGGCCTGGGAGAAGATCTGCTCGGCCCCGCGCGCATCGAGGGCCAGATCACTGGCCACGAACTCCAACGCATCACCCGACGCCCGCAACCGCGGCAGATGAGGCTGCTCGGCCCGACTCGCCGCCACCAGCTGCGACCCCCGCGGCATCCCCGAGATCACCACGCTCAACACATCATGACAAGCCGGCGACCGCAGCTCCTGCAGGTCGTCCAGCATCAACACGAACGGAACCGGACTCGCCCGCAACGCCGCCGCCAGCCGCGGCGCCGCCCGACCCAACGGCGAGACCCCGACTCCCCGCACGTCATCGATCAGACGGGTGTGACCAGAGATGCGCCCGTAGGCGGAGGCCACCACCGACAGCAACGCCGCCGGATCATCGTCGAAGCGATCCAGCGACACCCACCCGACGGGTCGATCCTCTACCTCGGCCCACTCCGCCAGCAACGTCGACTTGCCATAACCCGCCGGGGCCGTGACCCCAACCACCCGGCAACCGCTCCCGCGGGCCGTCGTCGACGAGCTCCGAGCGGCTCACCGAACCCGGCGGAGGCGTGGCGCCGACAGCTTCGCCTCGAGCAGCAGCGGCTCGAGCTCAACAACGGTCGGCGACGCCCCGCCCCGATCATCGGTCACAGTCGACGTTGCCGATGCGGCTGGGCGTGCCCGTCGCCGGAGACCGTCCACGCCGGCGAGAAGACCGAGGAGAAGGACGTCGAGCCGCGACCTGCTCGGAAAGGGCGTCATCCGTCCCTCGGCCGGCTGCGTCGGTACATCGCTCGCCACTCTACCGTCCGAGCGCGGCACCCTCGTGTGTTCACGCTATCCGGGTGATGCGGCCTCCGGAGCACGGGGTGCATGCTCGGATGGTGCCGCCGTTGAACTGTCAGGCAGATCGTGGACCGTTCGCGTGGCAACCCATCTAGACCCCATACGTGTCGGGCGACGGTCAGCCGTCCCCCGGCTGCAACAGCTCGTCGCTGGAGGCGACCATGACTGAACTCGGAACGACCCGGATGCCACTCCGCCTCAACCGTCGATCCGCATCCGCCGTGGCTACGGCCGTGGCTCTGCTTCTCGCCCTGGCCGGTTGTGGCACGAGTTCCACGCCACCCGAAGCGACTCCATCGGCCGTGGCACCCTCCAGCGGTGCTACGGCAGCGGCTTGCGCTGACGTGGCGGCGCTCAAGACGTCGGTGGAGGCCCTGCTGCAGGTGAAGCCGGCAGAAGACGGCGTACCCGCGCTGGAAACAGCGATCGACAATGTCGAAACCAGCCTGGCGACGGCTCAAGCGTCAGCCTCGGATGCACTCGCGCCCAGCGTTGAGCAGGTGACGATCGCACTAGGAAACGTGCAGTTCGCCGCGGCCGGCCTCACCGAGAACAACCGCCAAGAGAAGGCGCCGGGCATCGCGGCGGCGTTGGAGAAGGTCCGCACAGCCACGGCGGAGCTCGCCACGGCGCTGACGCAGAGCTGCGGGTGACGAAGGTCCCCCGCCCTGGTGACGTTCTCGCCACCGCCCATCCAGGCGCAACCGGAGTTGGCGAGGCGGTGGACGACCAGGGCCCGGACAGTGCCAGGTCCATCGTCCAACGCTCCTGACCAGCGGCTCAGATCAGGAGGTGTTCCAGCGTCGGGTCACGCCCCTAGGCTGCGTCCTGGGGCTACTTACGATGCTCTACCCGGCGTTCCCCACGGAGGACCACACGGTGACCAAGCTCTACGACGATCCAGCGGCGTTCAGCGACGACCTGCTCGCCGGGTTCCTGGACCTGTACGCGGGCCGCGTCGTCGGCGTACCGGGCGGCGTGGTGCGGGCCACCGAGACGCCTCCGGGCAAGGTTGCCGTCGTCATCGGCGGTGGTTCGGGCCACTACCCGGCGTTCTGCGGGGTGGTCGGTCCCGGCTTCGCCGACGGAGCGGTGGTCGGGAACATCTTCACGTCCCCGTCGACCAAGGACGCCGTTGCCGTCGGCAGGGCCGCTGCCAGCGACGCCGGGTTGTTGTTCAGTACGGGGAACTACGCCGGCGACGTGATGAACTTCAGCTTGGCCCAACAGCAGCTCCAGCGGGCCGGCGTCGACGCTCGGGTGGTCTTCGTGACCGACGACATTGCCAGTGCGCCTGTTGAGGAGATCGACAAGCGTCGCGGCATCGCCGGAGACTTCGTCGTCTTCAAGATCGCGGGGGCGGCGGCCGAGGCTGGCTACGACCTCGACGGGGTGGAGCGCGTGGCCCGACACGCCAACGACCGCACGCGGACGATGGGAGTGGCGTTCGCCGGCTGCACCTTGCCCGGCGCGGACTCCCCGCTGTTCGACGTACCGGCCGGGCAGATGGGGGTGGGCCTTGGTATCCACGGCGAGCCTGGCATCGCCGAGGCGGACCTGCCCCGCGCCGCCGAACTGGCCCGCATCCTGGTCGACAGGGTGCTCACCGAGGCACCCACGAACGACCCCACCGCGTCGGGGTGATCCTGAACGGGCTGGGCGCCACCAAGTACGAAGAGCTGTTCGTGGTCTGGCGGACCGCCGCGGAACTTCTCAGGAACGCCGGCTACACCCTGGTGGACCCCGAAGTCGGGGAACTGGTGACCAGTCTCGACATGGCGGGGTGCTCGCTCACCGTCGCCTTTCTCGACGACGAGCTCGAGAGCCTGTGGCGGGCCCCCGCCGACACTCCTGCCTACCGCAAGGGAGCGGCCGCCCAAGCCTCCGATGGCGCACGGCGGACTGTCGACACCGAGACGACGACCGATGCGACCCCGACAGCGGCGTCTGCGGCGTCACAGCGCTGCGGCGCCGCGGCATCGGCCGTGCTGACCGCCATGGCCGATGCCCTTGACGAGGCCGCTGACGAGCTGGGCCGCATCGACGCCGTCGCGGGCGACGGGGACCATGGCCGAGGAATGACCAAGGGCTCCGCGGCTGCTCGTGCCGCCGCCGCCGCGGCCGCCCCGGACGGCGCAGGCGTGGCCACCGTGCTCAGCCGCGCAGGGGACGCCTGGGCGGCCACAGCGGGAGGAACTTCCGGGGTGCTGTGGGGAGCGGCCTTGTCCGCGGTCGGGGCCACACTCGGCGACGACGCCGAGGAGATCACCGGCGCCCAGGTCGCGGCCGCCATCCGAGCCGGCCTCGACACGATCATCGCACTGGGCAAAGCCAAGGTTCGCGACAAGACGATGCTCGACGCACTCGTGCCGTTCGTCGACACACTGGACGAGCAGATCGCCGCCGGGGCCTCGCTCACCCAGGCGTGGATCACCGCGGCCGACGCCGCTGAGCAAGCTGCCCGGGCCACGGCCGACCTCCGCCCGCAGGTCGGCCGCGCCCGCCCGCTCGCCGAACGCAGCGTCGGCACCCCCGACGCCGGGAGCCGTTTCCCTCGCCCTCTGCCTACGGACAGCCGGCGCGGTCCTCAGCGATCGCTAGCCCTTCCAGCCCATCCACATCTCACCGCACCTACCAGGAGGCCCGACCGATGAACCGTCTACGCATCGTCGTCGGATCCGATGAGGCCGGAGTGCAGTACAAGAACACCCTGCGCACCGACCTGGAGGCCGACGACCACGTCGCGGAGGTCATCGACGTCGGGGTCAACGACGAGTCGACCGACTACCCCCACATCGCGGTTCGAGCAGCACGTCTCATCGCCGCCGGCAACGCCGACCGCGCCCTTCTGGTCTGCGGCACCGGCCTCGGAGTGGCCATCAGCGCCAACAAGGTGCCCGGCATACGGGCCGTCACCGCCCACGACAGCTTCTCGGTCGAGCGCTCGGTGCTGTCCAACAACGCGCAGGTGCTCTGCTTCGGGCAGCGCGTGATCGGTATCGAACTGGCCCGACGGCTCGCCCGGGAGTGGCTCGGTTACGAGTTCGACCCCACCTCGGCATCGGCCTCCAAGGTGGACGCCATCAGCAGCTACGAGGGCCGGGGCGGCACGGCCGACGACTACCGCAGCCTCCTCGAGGCAGAAGCCGAGGCGACCCACCCGGCGACCGAGCGACCGGACCGCACCGATCTTCAGGAGAGATGAACAGCGTGACTTCGAATCTCGTTGTCGACTTCAGCTTCTCCCTCGACGGTCGGACGGCCGTCGTCACCGGTGGCGGCTCCGGGATCGGCGCGGCCATCGCCGCCGCCTACGCCGCCAAAGGCGCCACCGTCGCCATCCTCGACATCTCCCTCGACGCCGCTCAAGCCCAAGCCAGACGGATCGGCGGCGACACCGTCGCACTCGAGTGCGACGTCACCGACGAGGGGTCGGTGAGCCGCGCCGTCTCACACGTGCACGAGAGGTTCGGCAGGATCGACATCCTGGTGAACTGCGCCGGCGTCGTCATCCTCGGCCCGGCCGAGGACCTGACCGCCCACGCGTGGAACACCACCCTGGCCGTCAATCTCACCGGCGCGTTCCACATGTGCCAGCATGTCGGCCGGATCATGCTCGACCAGGGCTCCGGCAAGGTGATCAACCTCGCCTCGCAGGCCGCCAGCGTCGCGCTGCTCGCCCATGCCGCCTACTGCGCCTCCAAGTTCGGGCTCGTCGGTCTGACCAAGGTCCTCGCTTCCGAATGGGCCCCCCGTGGGGTAACGGCCAACACGATCAGCCCGACCGTGGTCATGACCGACCTCGGCCGCAAGGCCTGGGCCGGCGAGAAGGGCGAACAGCTCAAGGCCCAGATCCCCACCGGCCGGTTCGCCGAGCCAGACGAGATCGCTGCCGCTGCCGTCTACCTTGCATCCAACGCCGCCGACATGATCAACGGCGCGGACCTGGTGGTCGATGGCGGGTACACGATCCGCTGAGGGGTGGTCCGAAGACGTTGGCAGCCCGGAACGCCGAACGGGTTCGGACGGGCTGTCGCCGGCCACCCGATACGGCCACCACCGCACCGCTGACCTCTTCATCACGAAGTCTCGAGAACAGGAGTCGGCCAGGCTACCAGCGTCGCTTCACACAATCTGGGCGATGCGCAGGCTTTCGCTGCCGCTTTCCTGAATTCAGAACAGCAAGCACGGGGACCGCGCACGTGTTGACCACCCATTCTCCTCAGTGCCGGTCAGCGAACCTTCCGGTCCCGGCCGGACGGTGGTACCCCTACGGATCGGAGTGGCAGGCAGATGAGTTTCTGGGACTTCTGGTGGCTGCTGTTCTTGGGCTACTTGCTCTTGGCGTGGCTTGTGATGCTGTACGCGATCGTCAGGGACCTGCTCCAAGCCCCTGAACTCAGTGGGGTCGCGAAGGCGCTGTGGACCATAGGACTGATCGCCGTGCCCGTCCTAGGCTCCGTGATCTACCTGATCGCACGGGGGCCTCTACCCCATCCACCAGGCTAGGAGGGGTCGATAGCTCAAAGGTCGGCGTCCCCTCACGAAGCGACGCCGTGCAGCGCGCGATGACGCTCGCTGCACGCATCGACCTCGGCGCCATGGGTCACAACCGGGGGTGACAGTCGTAGGCTGCCCGTACGAGAAGGACCAGTAGGGATCTCATGACCGAAGCTTTCCATGCACGAGAGTCTCCCGTTCGACGAGGCGACGGCGCCCTCGCTGGTGTCCACCGGCGAGCTTCCACAGACCGAGCAGGTCAGGGATGTCGTCACCGAGGCGTACGAGCGCTATCGGTCGAACGGCGACGGTGCCGTCGCGGACTACATCCCCGCGCTGGCGAGCGCATCGCCTGAGCTGTTCGGGATCTGCGTGGTCGGGGCCAGGGGCCGGTTCTTCGAGATCGGTGACGTCGAGACGGCGTTCTCGATCCAGAGCGTCTCCAAGCCATTCGTCTTCGCGCTGGTCTGCGAGGCGATCGGGTACGAGGCGGCGCGGCATCGGCTGGGCGTCAACAGCACAGGATTCCCGTTCAACTCGCTGATGGCGGTCGAGTTGAACGAGGAGCGGACGATGAACCCGTTGGTCAACGCGGGTGCGATCGCGACCACGAGCCTCGTTCCCGGCGACACGGCGGACGAGAAGTGGGAGAGGATCCGAGACGGGCTTTCACGCTTCGCCGGCCGCGAGCTCACCGTGAGCAAGGACGTCTACGAGTCTGAGTCGGCCACCAACCTGCGCAACCAGGGCATCGCCCATCTCCTGGCGAGCTACGGGCGGCTCTACTTCGACCCCGACGAGGCCACCGACGTCTATACCCGGCAGTGCTCCCTCGACGTGACCGTCCACGACCTCGCGGTGATGGCGGCCACGCTGGCCAATGGCGGGGTGAATCCGATGACCGGCGAGCGGGTCATCGTCGCGGGGGTGTGCCGGCGGGTGCTGGCCGTCATGGCCACCGCCGGCCTGTACGAGCTGTCGGGGGACTGGCTGTACCAGATCGGGATGCCGGGCAAGAGCGGCGTCAGCGGCGGCATCGTGACCGTCTCGCCCGGCAAGGGCGGCCTGGCGACCTTCTCGCCTCCGCTCGATGCCGCCGGAAACAGCGTGCGCGGCCAACTCGTCACGAAGTACCTGGCCGAGCGGCTCGGGCTCAACCTCTTCGCCTCTGAACCGGCGGAGGACTCGACCGCATCACCCGTTGTCGTAAGGGTCGACTCGGTCTCGCCGAGCGGCTCGGCGCTTCGCACGGGGTGCGGCCCGCCGGCCCTCCGAAACCTGAACAGGCGCCCGCGGTGGGAAGTCCGGGCCGAACTCGATCAGGTCGTCGCCACCGGCTCCGCGAGGTGCGCCTCGGCGATTCGGAGCCGTCCGGGGGTGTCGATGACCCGCGCGAGCTGTAAGCCGGCCGCGCCGAGGAGACTCCCCAGCTCGTCGGCGGTCCGCTCCCGACCGCCGGTGACGGCGAGCATGATGACGTCGATCGACAGGCTGCCCGGGTCGAGATGCTCGGGCAGGATCCCCTCGATGATGAGCACCCTGGCGTCGTCCGTTGCCGCTCGCCGGATAGCGGTGAGGATGGCCAGCGCCTGGGCGTCGGCCCAGTCGTGCAGCACGTCCATGACTAGATAGGTGTCCCCGGCCGGGAGGGGGTCGACGAAGAAGTCGCCCGCTCGCCGCACGAGCCGGGGATGGGCCGGTCCTCCTGCCTCGACGACCCCAGATAGGTCGAAGAGGATGCCTCGTGCTTGAGGCGTCACCTCGAGTACGGCGTGCAGCAGGTGGCCGCGGCCGCCGCCTACGTCGACGATCCGGCGAGCTGCGGAGAAGTCGTGGGCCGCCAGGACGGCCGCGGTGTCGCCGGCCGCCCTCGCGCTCATCGCCCGACCGAACACTGCGCGTTCCGCAGGCACACCGGCGAGGTAGCCCCACAGGCCGTCGGGATCGCTGAGCTCGATCGACGGGCGACCGGTGCGGATCGAGTGAGCCAGCTCGTCGAAGGACTTCAGCACCACCGGCAGGCCCATCATCTCGGGGAACGCGCGCATCGACATCGGGTTGTCGCTGCGCAGCAGCCGGGACGCGGGGCTGTGCTGATATCCGCCGCTGGCGCAGGAGAACACGCCGTGCGCGGCCAGCAGGCGGAGCGCCCGGTTCAATCCGTCCGGGTCGACGGCGCACCGTCGCGCCAGTTCGTTCGCCGAGACCGGGCGGTCCTGGATGTGGTCGGCGACGCCGAGCTCGGCCACGACGTGCAGGCATCGGGCGGCCACGCCCGCATTGGTCATCGAGAAGATCAGCTCGTGCGGCTCCATGACGCACCTAGCCGATCCTGGCGGGAGCCCGGGTGCGGGAGACCCACGCGTCGAATCCGAGCAGCGACGGGTTCAGCCGCCTGGCGAGCCGCACGTCCCGCAGCCGGCAGTAGTCGTCGTTGACCTCGGCCACGTACTGGAACATGTTGGCCGCGACCTCGATGCCGGGAAACGGCAGGGAGCGGAACACCTCCAGCTGGCAGCGACTGGTAGCGCACCGGCTCGTCGTACACGCGCGCCAGCCCGGCTGCGAGCCGCTCGCCGGTGACGTGCTCTCCGGCGATCCCGATGGTCTTTCCGAGGAACTCCTCGCCGCCGCGGAACACCCCGTACGCGCACCGGCCGATGTCCTCAGCGGCGATGCCCGGCAGCAGTGCGTCGCCCAACGGCATCGTCGTGGTGAGCACGCCGTCCGGTCCGGGCTGTGGAGCACCGAGGCCGAACACCCACGCTTCCCAGTGGAAGGGTGTGAGCAGGTAGGTCGTGGGGACACCGGCGTCGTCGAAGCGCACGTCGCCTTCGGACTTCGCGTCCCACTGCGGCACCTTGAACCGGCCCTGCAGCGTCGGCATCCGGTCGTCGGCGAGCGGGTAGCGTCGCCGGGTGTCCTCCGCAGTGGACCAGATGGCGTGCTGGACGCCGGCAGCCGCGGCGGCCCGGGCCAGGTTGGCGGACTGGGTCGCCTCCCGCTCGGCGTCGAAGTGCTCGAAGAACGACGTCAGGCAGAACGCGCCGTACGCTCCCTCGAAGGCGCTGACCAGGCTGTCGACGTCGTCCAGGTCGGCGCGCACCACGGTGGCGCCCTGGTCGGCCAGCGCTCGGGCGGCGGCAGAGTCAGGGGTCCGGGTGATCGCTCGGCAGGCGAAGCCGCCCTCCGGGTCGGCGAGGATGGCCCGGGCCAGACCGCCGCCCGTCGCGCCCGCGGCGCCGACTACGGCAATGGTCTTGGTTTCGGTGATCTTGGTCTCGGTCATGCCTCCAGACGCTAGGCGTCGCAGGGACGGCAGCGCATCGACCGATCTACTCAGCCGACCTACTCAATTCCCGGCCCCGCGCCCACAGCGCGATCTGACTCCGGTTCGGGAGGTCCAGCTTGTCCAGGATGTGTTGGACGTGGTTCTGCGCAGTGCGCTCGGACAGGAACAGCCGCGACGCGATCTCGCGGTTCGTCAGACCTCGCGCAACGAGGTCCGCAACCTCGAGCTCGCGAGGCGTCAGCGCCACCATGGGGTCGGTGTCGACCCGGTCGAGCAGGTCCTTGACCTTGGCCCGGATCGGCGGCATGCCCAGCTCGTCGGTCCGCCGCAGCGCCTCGATGGCCAGTGTCCGTGCGCGGGCGAGGTCACCGGGATTGGAACGACGGACGAGGGCCGAGGCGAGCTCGTATTCGGCCTCGGCGCGGTAGCCCTCCGCACCGTTCTCCGTGCAGCTCTTCACCGCCTGCTCGAGTTCGGCGATCGCGTCGTCGACGAGCCCGAGGTGTGCGGCCGCCCGGCCCAGATAGAGCTCGACGGGGCCCACGTAGGCCATGGCGTAGCGGCCGTTCACGACGTGGTGCCCGCGCCAGGCGCCGAGCTTGGCCCGCAGAGTCGCGACATCGTCGTCCGCGCCGACCGCGACGGCGGTCGCAATGCCGATCGCCCAGGTACCGAGCATGGCGTGCGGCGACTCCTGCCACTCTGAGGCCGGGCCGAGCCGGCGGTAGACGGCGGCGGCCTCGCGCAGCCGACCGACATCGGCCAGCATGGTCGCCGGCGCCAGCGTCGGGATGACTCCGGCTACGGGCCAGTCTCCCTCAGTGGCGTCGGCGTCGGTGATGCCGGCGAACGCGAGCGACTCGGCGGTGTGCCCGGTGTGGTGGCCCTGGATGCCCAGCAGGCCGCCCCACAGCAGGAACGCCGGCGGGAACCCGGTCGCCGCCAGCTGGCCGAAGGCCTGGGCGCCCAGCCGGTACGCCTCGGCGTAGCGCCCCCGGGCCTGAGCGAGCATCGCGCTGCAGCGCAGCAGCCGCCACTGCGCCATCGGGCCGCCGACCAGGGCGGCCCAGCGGCCGATGGTCTCGAGCTCGCGGGCGGCCCGCGCCAGGTCGCCGCGCTCGCTCGCGGCGTCGAAGCGCCACTCCGACGCCGACAGGCAGGCATCCGCCCGGCCGGTGCGGGTCCCGAGCGCCCACATCCGGTCCGCGTTGTCCTCACGCTCGTCGAGCCCGTCAGGGCCGGCACGGACCATGTGGTGCGCGGTGAGGGCCGCCTCCAGCGCGGTCGGGTCGCCGCTGGCCTCGGCCAGGACGAGCGCCTGCTCGACAGCGGGATGGGCCGCATCGAGGTCGCAGAGGTGGTCGCAGACCCAGGCGTACTGGGCCAGCACCCGGGCCCGGAGCGCAGCCGGCGCGCCGTCGAGGACGGCAAGGGCGCGTTCGCACAGCGCCCGGATCACGCGGTCGATCCCCTCGTCGAAGGTCGGCTCGGGCACCAGCGCAGCCTCGCCCGCCAGGTCGGGACGGCCGATACGCACGGCCAGGTCGACCGCGTGGACGCAGGTCTGGAGCGCGCCGTTGAAGTCCGAGGACAGGCACTGGGCGCCGGCGTAGGCAGTCATCAGCCGGCACCGGGCGACCTCGTCCAGCACTCCCTCGCCGAGCTCGAGCGCCCGCCCGTACCAGCGGCGGCCGTCCTCGTAGGCGTGCAGCCGCATCGCCTCGCGGCCGGCCCGCTCCGTCCACGTCACCGCGACGGCCCGGTCACCGTCGATCGCCGTCTCCGCCCAGTGGTGCGCCAGGTCGAAGACCATCCCCTCGGTCTGCGCCACCTGGGCCTCGATCGCCTCGGCCGCACGACGGTGCAGGGTGACCCGCTGCGCGCTGCCCAGACCGGCGACGATCGCGTCCCGGACCAGGCCATGGGCGAACCGCCGCTCCCCCGGCGCCCCGTCCTCGAGGACCAGCGCGGCGCGTGCCGCCTCGTCCAGCGACGTAAGGCAGTCGGCCACGTTCCTCCCCGTCATCGCCGCGACGAGGGGGACCGCGAACCGGGTCCCCAGCAGCGACGCTGCACGCAGCGACGCCGCGCAGTCGGCGGAAAGCTGCCCGAGCCGCTGACCGATCGCGTCGAGCACAGACCTCGGCACGGCACCCGGGAGCGTGGACCCGTCGGCGAGCTGGCGGGCGAGCTCGCCCACGAAGAACGGGTTGCCCGCCGTGGCGTCGTACACCGCAGCCAGCTCGGCGTCGCTGGCCGCTCGCCCGACCATGCCGGAGACCTGCTCGCCGACGGCGGCTCGCTCCAAGCCACGTAGCTCGACCTGGGTGGTGTTGGGCTCCTGGGCCAAGGCGGCGAGGGGGCCTGTCGTGTCGCGGCAGCAGACGACCACCAGAAGAGGGTCGTTGCGTGCCGTGCGTGCGAGGTACTGCACCAGCAGCTGCGACGCCTCGTCCGCGCCGTCCACGTCGTCGAGGACGACGAGCAGCGGACGACTCCTCGCGGCCCCGAGCACGAGCCGGGCCACCTCGTCGAACCTCCGGACGCGCTCCTCCAACGACGGCTCGACACCGCTTGCGGCCATATCCGCCAGGGTGCCCTGACTGGCCAGCCCGGCGGTTTCCAGTGCCCGCAGGACCTCCCGCCAGGGCCAGTACGGCGGCGCGCCATCGGTCGCAGCGGTCCGCCCCCACACGGTCAGAACTCCCCGGGCCCGAGCCTGATCAGTGAGCTCCTCGACCAGCCGGGTCTTGCCGATCCCCGGCTCGCCCAGACAGACGACCAGGTTCGCGCGACCTCGCTGTGACTCGTCCAGACAGCCGAGCAGCACGCCCAGCTCACGGTCCCTACCGACCAATGCAGTGCGCACCCGTGCCTCCTTCGGGAGCCCGCCTCAAATTGGCGGACCTGCAATGGGCAGATCATCATCGGCCAGTACTCGAAACCGTACGCCAGCATCTCTGGAACGGACTACACGCGACGTTCCGCACGGGTCTGTAACAGGAACGGTGTTTCCGGCGGTCTTTCATCAGGAGGTTTCTGTTGCCGGCCAGCGGTCGGCGAATGTGGTCGCGAACGCGTTCAGCGCGGGCTTCCACCTCATCGTCCATCGTGCCTGACCTTTTACCGGTCGGGTCCAGGGACCGGGTGACCAGGTAGAGGCACCGTCATCGCAGCCTGCTCGGTCGGGAAGTGGCCACGGGACTTCACCCTCGTTGGGGCGGGTAGATCAGCCTCACGTACCGCTTCAGCCGATCCGGGTCTGCTGGGAGGTGAGCCGCAAGGTGTTGCGGATCAGGTGGATGATGCAGGTTGGGTCGTGGTCAGCGGCCACGTTCGAGACCACCTCGGGCTGCCCTTTCAGAGCACTCGGGATTGCCGGGTCCCTGTTCAGCTACCTCGTGCTCGCCCACCGCCGGTTCAAGCGGCCGCCAGCTAGACGGAGGTGGCCGGCGAAGGGCCGCTTCGACCCTCGCGCGTGGACGCGATGATGGATACGGCGCGCCCGACCAGGACGCCGAGAGCGATCGCCACCATCGTCTCCACTGTGGTGATCAGGGTCGTGGTTCCGGTGCTGTCACCGTTGAGTAAGGCCGCGACGCCGACGAGGCCGAGGGCACCGGGGACCAGGAGCCAGAACGCCGGTGTGAAGCTGACGATCGCCGGTGGCCCGGTTCGCTGTCGGGCGACCAGATCGGCCACCGGGGTCATCGCGGCCGCGCCCACGAAGGCGGACAGCACGCCGCCGAAGAACAGGCCGCCCAGCACCTGGCCCCCGTAGGCCACGTACAGGACCAGGAGGATCCAGCCGAGGGAGCTCGGACGCGCGCAGCGGTTCATCACGATGCCGATGCCGAACACGCCGACGGCGAGCCAGGGACCAACGGCACCGAGCGCCGGCTTGGTCGCCGTCAGGTCGAACGCGGGTACCCCGACGAGAGCGGCCGCGGCGAGGATGCCGAGGCCGAGCAGCACGAGCTGGGCGGCCCCGGCGCCCAGTCGCCCGGCCCCGGAGATCATCTGGCCGGTCGACAGCTCGATCACCGCGGTGGTCAGCAGCGCTCCGGGCAACAGTGTCACCAGCGGGGCGATCAGGCTGGAGGCGACGTCGAAGTCGAGGCCGGTCCGCGACAGCAGGAAGACCACGAGCGACACGCTGAACGATGCAGCGACCGTCAGCAGCACCTGGAACCGGGGCGGCACACGGCTTCCGGCGAGCAGGAGGGCCCCGGTCAGGCCGCCGAGTCCGGCAGCCACCACGATCCCGAGCCAGGAGCTGCCGAGCAGGACGGCGAGGCCGACGGTGGCGAGCACTTGACCGACCACCCGCATCGACGGACCGAAGGGCGGTGGCCGGGTACGGATCGCCACGATCTGATCGTGGGCCGACCGGGGATCGATCCGACCGGTGCGCGCGGCCCTGACGACGTCATCGAGTTCCTCGATCTGGTGCAGCCGCAGCCGCTGGCGGCCGCTGGCTAACGGCCCTGGTCCGAAGCTGACCACCGGTGCCGGACGAGACCAGGAGCGCGGTCGGCAGGGCGATGATCTCCGTGTCAGCCATGCCGTAGGCCCGGGCGATCGCCTCCAGATTCGCATCCACGTCGTCGATGTCGAAGCCGGAGTCGATCAGCGCCTCCCCGGCCGACGCCAGCAGCACCAGTACGTCGGTGGCCGGTTCGGTACCGCTTCGCGGCGGAGCGGCCTCCGGCTGCGCGACCTGACCCTCGCCCTTCCGGGCGAGGCGCAGCAGCACAACACTCACCACGACCAAGACGGCGAGGGCGATCAGGACCGAGCTGAGCGGAACAGCACCGGTCGAGCTGGCCGGTGGCGTCGCCGGTCGCTGGGCCGGAGGGCTCTCCGGTTCGGGCGGCCGCGGACGTCGGGCTGGCGCCCGGTGTCGGAGGCTCCGAGAACGTGGACGGCGCTGCACCGGTCGGGGTGAGCGACGCAGCTGTCGTTGCACTCGCCGACGCCAGTGGCGTGGGTACCGGGCTGGTTCCGCCTGGCGTGGGTGCTTCGGTCGTCCGGCGTGGGGCTTCGGTCGTCCGGCGTGGGCGAAGCGGAGGCGGTCGCCGTCGACTGGTCGGGGTCGGGGTGTCCGTGGGCGCCTGCGCCGCCACCGGCACCGGCCGCACCAACAACAATGAGCACTGACGCAGCCGACCAAACGATCAGGTCGCGCCGGCCGAAGCTCGTAACAAGGCGGCGGCGGCCCGCAACCATGGACCGGACTTTAGGGCCGGGGGCGATGATGTGGATCACCACCCGGCGGGGGCTGCCCCGCCCGGCCGCGCCTGCGGCCGAAGGTGGACCGACGATCGCGGCGTGGGCGGAGTATCACTTTGGATTTCGCCGACAGCAGCTGCCATCGTGACCATTTCCTGTCGCGTGGATGTCCGCCACTGTCCGTCTAGTGACTTGATCATGCCGGCGGCAACCAAGATCGCTACCGCCCGGCCGCACGTCGTTGAGCTGTCGTGGGCAGTCTGATCGATCAGTGACTCTTCGCGGCGGCGTACCGCTGCATGAAGAGCGCCTCGGCAAGGGCCATTGACTCGATTTCGCTGGGATGCCACACTCTCGTTCGGAGCATGGATGAGCGCGGCCGGCTCCTCGACACCGATCATGATCAGTTCGGCATCGGGGTAGGTTTCGGCGAAGACGTTGCACAGCGGTATTGATCCGCCTTGACCCAGCGTGCTCATCGGCGTCCCATAGGCATCCTTCATGGCGCTGGCGATCGCCTCGTACGCAGGACCGTCGACGGAAGCCTTGAACGGTGCGCCCTCCGCCTCGAGATCCACCGTGACCTGGACTCCCCACGGAGCCACCGCCTGGAGATGATCAACGAGAGCCTGGTGGGCCTGGTCGGGCGCCATGCCCGGCGGAATGCGTAGGTTGAGTCGGGCGGCCGCCCGCGGCACGATGGCTGCGGTTGATCCGAGTACCGGCGGGCAGTCGATGCCGAGGATGGTGACCGCGGGACGCGCCCACAGCATGTCGCTGACGCTGCCGCCGGTCAGCAGAGACACTCCGTCGAGTACGCCGGCGTCGCTGCGGAACTGTTCCGGCGGATACCGCTCGCCGGTCCAGGTCTGGGTGTTGTCCAGCCCGGTGATCGTGGTGTTGCCCTGGTCGTCCCGAAGTGTCGCGAGCATCGCGACGAGTGCTGCGAGCGCATCGGGTGCCGGGCCGCCGAACATCCCGGAGTGCACTTCGGACTTGAGCGCCTGTACGGTCACGACGACGTTGACCATGCCGCGCAGGGTCACCGTTGCGGCCGGACGACCAACGGCTGCGTTGCCGGTGTCGCAGACCAGGATCGCATCCGCACGAAGCAGGTCGGCGTTCTTCGGTACGAAGTCCTCCAGGCCACCGGTGCCCTGTTCCTCCGACCCCTCGACGACCAGTTTCAGGTTGACCGGCACGTCGTCGCCGAGCGCACGCAGGGCCATCAGGTGCGCGATGATGTTGCCCTTGCAGTCGGCCGCGCCGCGACCGTACCAACGGCCCTCGACCTCGGTGAGCTGGAACGGCGGCGTACGCCACGCGGACTCATCGAGAGGCGGCTGGACATCGTAGTGCGCGTACAGCAGGACGGTAGGTGCTGTGGTGTCGGAGCATGGCCGGGATCCGACGACGGCTTGGCTCCCGTCGGCGGTCTCGGCTAGGTGGACATCGGAGAAGCCGAGCTCGGAGAAC
>CAWBKR010000024.1:0-13307 GCA_963789345.1 uncultured Actinomycetota bacterium
GATGTGTTCGTCGACACCGAGGGTGGTGACGTTGTCGGACCCGTCAGGCTCGCTGAGACGTGCCGTGGCCCTCGACCCGTCCGTTCCAGCGGGTGTGCCGACTGTCCCAAGAGGCCGGGCCGAACGCGACGGCGGTTTCGTCGTGGTCAACGCGTCGGTCGCCCACCGGACCGACCGCACCGTCAGCACGGCCCCGCGGCGCGGGGAGGTCGTGGGTTTCGGAGACCGTCGTCGTCGCACAGCCGGGTTCTCGACACCGCCAGATCCGCTTGGACATCGCACCGACGTCACCCAACCGAAGCACGGCGCGTCATGCACCACGTGGAACTTGCGGCCGTGTCCACCGGCGAGCACCGCGCACGATGGAGCGGCGATGCTCAAGTTGATCGGTTTCGATGTCAGACCAGACGCACAACGCAGCGCTACAGATCACTTAGCGCCGGAGGCGGCCCAGCGCCGGCACAGTCGTCACCTCGACACTTCCTGGTGCGCCCTTGAGGCGATAGCGTTACATGATCGGTTCAGTATTGTCGACCTCTAGAAGGGCCGAGATGTCAGAAGAGGAATCCAAGGCTGCTTCCCGACGGGCCCTTGAAGCCTTTAACGCTCAGGACTTCGACGCCTTACGGGAGGGGTGCAATGAAGATGTGGCGGAGTTATTGAAGGGGTGGATCGAAGCCCTCCCATTCGACGACCACCACATCGAGATCGAAGAGATGATCGCCGAGGGCCCTGTGGTTGTGACGACGGTCACCACCACCGGGGTGCATGCGCGTGAGTTCGAGGGTCTGCCGCCCACCGGGAAGTCATTCACAAACCACGGGGCCATCCTTTGTCGGGTCGAGGCGGGCAGGGTGGCCGAGGTGAAGCCCTTCTTCGATGACCTGAACATGGTCAGACAATTCGGAGCGACTATCACGCCTCACTGACTGAAGCCGGACGTTAGAAACGGCGATACCAGCAAGCCTGTCAATCCAGAGACCGTCGCCGCTAGTCGCACCGCGGTCGAGCCGACTTGATGGCGCAGACACTCGCTCGTGCTCGTCGAGCTCTGTTTCGTAAGCCGTCCGTCCACCCGGACCCAGCGCAACCTCAGTATGTCGACATTCGCGGCCGACGTGATCGGGCCCGACATCGGTGTTGGGGGACCATCATGTGGGCCGCCCGTAGACTTCACCGGGACTCTTTGGATCTACCCCAGCGCCACCGTGGTGCCGCCGGCTCACGGACACGGCTGGGCCACGATCGGCGGGGACCCGGACTGGATCGGAAGCAGCAGGAGAGTGACCTCAATGATGTCGGCCGAGCGTTCTGGTCGGACGGCGTTACGGGCCGCCTGGCTCTTCGATGGGATCCGGCCCACGTTGATGGCCGATCCGGTAGTGGTCCTGGAGGGGGCGAGCATTGTCTCGGTGGCCTTTGGGGCTGCCGCGGCCGACGCAGCCGCCGATGTAAACGTGGTTGTTGATCTTGGCGACGCCACGCTGCTGCCCGGGCTGGTCGACACCCATGTTCACCTTGTGTTCGACGCGAGCCCAGACCCGGTCGGGCGCTTGGCCGGGCGCAGTGAAGCCGAGGTGGTGGCCTCTATGAGGGAGGCCGGGCGGACGGCCTTGACTGGTGGGGTGACCACGGTTCGTGATCTGGGTGATCGTGGCTATTTGTCGCTGGCTCTCCGCGGTGAGGAAGGAATGCCCACGCTGGTGGCTGCCGGACCGCCGATCACAACCCCGGCCGGTCACTGTCACTTTCTCGGCGGCGCAGCCGCGGCGGGAGTTACCGGGGTCCGCGCGGCGGTCCGCCAGCATGCCGAGCACGGTGTGGACGTCATCAAGATCATGGCCACCGGTGGACAGATGACGCCGGGAAGTCACCAGCACCTGGCACAGTTCACGGCGGGGGAAGTGGAGGCGGCTGTTGACGAGGCGCACCTCTGCGGTCTGCCCATCACGGCACACGCCCACGCCACCGCCGGCATCAGGAACGCTGTGGCCGCTGGCGTCGACGGCCTTGAGCACGCCAGCTTCTGGTCCGAGGACGGTGTCGACGACCCCGGCGACATGATCGAGCTGATTGCGAAGAAGCGGATCGTCGTCGGGGCGACAGTCGGCTTCGTTCCCGTCCCGGGACTGATGCCGCCCCCCGGGATCTTGAAGCGGATGCCCTCCATCATCGCGAACACCCGCCGTATGCAGCAGGCAGGAGTGCGGGTGGTGGCCGGCACCGACGCCGGCATCGCTCCGATCAAGCCCCACGACGCTCTCCGTTACGCCATCCCCCAGCTCATCGACATGGGTATGGCACCAGCCGATGTGTTGATCACCATCACCTCGGTGGCTGCGGGAGTCTGTGGGCTCTCCGCCAGCAAGGGGCGCATTGCTCCTGGCTACGACGCCGACATCCTCGCCGTCGGTGGTGACCCGTTCACCGAGCCCGAGGCCATCCATCAGATTCGAGCCGTCTACAGCGGCGGCCGGCGCGTGGTTGGCTGATGCTGCTCGCTCCTCCGTTGAGGCGCACCAACTCTTTTAGGTTGCAGGACCGCCTTCGCCGGACTCTCACCGCCGGTTCCGTGAGTCCCAAGACGCCGAACGGGCTGAGCGATCTTGGCGCCGCATTCTGGGCAAGCCCAGTACCGCGACAACGACATCGATGTGCGCCCCCAACCCTCGGTCGCGCGGGACGGCGTTTCACAAGCGGTCCCGCTTGCGGGCACCAGGCGATTGCCGGTGGCTGTGTCACATGCTGCGCTCAACCACCGTTCACCGAGACACAGGTGCCTGCCCCGTCAGGAGGGCGACTGCACGCGCGCTGCCGGGTTTGGGGATGCCGAGCTGGTCGATGAGGGTGCGGACGCGGCGTTCGACGTTGTCGCGGATGGGTTGCACTGCGGGGAGGTCGAGGCAGGCGGGGTCGGCGAAGCCTGTGGTGTGGCGCGCGGCGACCGGGGTGATCGCAGCGATGTTCGTGGGCAGCTACCTCGGACAACTCGGGCCCGCTCGCCCTGGTGTGCGGTCCCGGCCGCTCTGGTTGGCGCGGCGCTCGGACGGCAGCGTGCTGGCCGCTCGTCGACGCCGTCTTGACATGATCGACTGGTCGCGTGGTTCGGATCTGGGATCGCCTGCCCGTGCCGGAGCAGCACGTAGCGGCCGTTATCGCCGGTCTGGTCATCGATGCGCTGAGTGGTCGGAGGCTGCCTCGCCGTATGCGGTGGCCCGGCGTCGCACTCGCCGCCAGCGGGCTGGCCGCGACCGCCGCCGCCGTCTGGAGCCACCGGGGCGCCGACCTCGGACGGCCCGAGCGTCTGGTCGTCGCCGGCGTGTACCGGTGGACGCGCAACCCGATGTACCTCGGCTGGTCACTGCTGCAAGTCGGCACCGCGTTGGCCATGCGATCCCCGGGTGTCCTCGCCACCTGGCCGATCGCCGCACTGCTGGTGCACCGCGACGTACTCGCCGAGGAGCGGCAGCTGACCGACCGATTCGGAGACGGCTACGTCGCCTATGC
This sequence comes from uncultured Actinomycetota bacterium, assembly GCA_963789345.1. Taxonomy (GTDB): domain Bacteria; phylum Actinomycetota; class Actinomycetes; order Propionibacteriales; family Propionibacteriaceae; genus Microlunatus. Next base: position 3,508 of record CAWBKR010000024.1, read on the forward strand.
CGCGGCCGTGCCGCGCTACCTGTTGCCCCGCACCACCACCGGATCAGGCCGTGAGTCGAGCCCCGACTGCGCTGGTCGGCCGGCGTGACGCAAGGTGGCCAGCGACGTGCTCAGCATCACGTCCCACGCCGCCGATCAGCACGGAGGCCAACGCGTACTGAAAGTACAGCCCGGCAAAATACAGGCCCGGCTGTGCTGAGCTGACTCCGCGATCGTGCGCCGGATCGCGGTTCTCGTCCAAGATCGGCAGGTCGATCCACCCGAAGTCCGGGGCGAAGCCGGTGCACCAAATCACGTTCGCCACGTCGAGGACCTGTCCGCTCTCCAGGACAGGACGGCCAGCCCGGACACCCGCGGTCCTCGGCACCAGGTCGACCCCGGCGGTTGCGAGGTCCTTTCGCCGCATCCGAGCCAGAGGGATGCCGCTGGATCGGAATGTGTGCTGCACCTGCCGGCCGATCGGTGTGCGCACGGTCAGGACGTGCATGGCCGCGAACCACATCAACGGCGTGATCAACCGGTCCGGTCCGCTCCCTGGGCGGACTGGTTCGTGCCCGGTGTCCCTCCCCGACAGCCAGGTTCGGTGATGGCGGGAGGCCTCTGACGCGATCTCAGCCCCTGAGTTCCCGGCACCCACGACGAGGACGTTGCCGGCGGCAAGCTGCGACGGATTGCGGTACTCGCTCGAGTGCAGCTGGATGATCGCCGGATCGAGCTCGGACGCGAACACCGGCACTCGAGGGTGATGGTAGGCACCCGTCGCCAGCACGACGTTGTCGGCCTCGAACCGGTTCTGGCCGGACGTCGCGACATAGCGGTCTCCGCACCTGGTGAGTCCGTCTACTCGGACGCCCGATTGCACCGGGAGGTCGAAGTGGGCCGCATACGCGGCCAGATAGTCGGCGACCTGGTCCTTGGTCGGGAACGACGACGCCGGTGCGGGGAACGGCATTCCCGGTAGCTCGTCGAGGCGAGCGGGGGTGAAAACGCACAGCGAGTCCCAGCGCCTCCGCCACGAGTCCCCAATCCGCGGGTAACCGTCCAAGATCACGAACGGCCGACCCTGCCTCCGCAGGTAATACCCCACGGCCAGGCCGGCCTGGCCGCCACCGATGATCACGGTCTGCACCCGAACGGGCTCGATCCGACCCGGGGTGGTGCCCGGCTCGTTCAGCTGGCCGGTCATGATCGACCTCCGCCGTTTCGAAGCGCGGTGCGCAGCGCTGCCAGAAACGCGGCCGGCTGCTCGACGGCGCGGGCGTCCTCGATCACCTGCAGCGGCCAGCCGTAGCGGCGGCTGGCTGCCTCGGCGACGCTCAGTCGCATCCCGACGTCCTGTCGGCCCCAGATCAAGGTCGTCGGCACGGTGATTCGGCCCAGCTCCTGCGACGGGATGGACGCGGAGAGCTGGGCAAGTAGTCCGCGAGTGGTCGCTTTGACGCTCGACGTGCGAAAGCGGTCCAGTGCGTAGGCCGAAAGCCAGTCGTACGACTCACCCATCTCGGCGCGGACGCGGTCCAGATCGACGTAGCAATACTTGCGAAAACTGCGTTGCAGCCCGCGGTCGGTCGGTCGCAACAACACGCTGACAAAGGTCATAGCCATCGCGGGCGAGGGCCGAAACCGATCCAGCCCGTACCCGTCCACCAGCACCAGATGAGCGAGGTGGTCACCGTGGTCGATGGCGAATCGAGCGGCGAGCCCGCCGGCTGCGCCCTTCCCCACCAGCACCGGATTCACCGTGCACGTGGAGTCGATGAGCTCGGCCAGCCATGCCAGGGCATCGTCGACATCGATTGGACCGTCGGTCACCTCCGACGCCCCAAGACCGGGCAGGTCGGGGGCGATAACGCGGTGGGTGGCCACCAGGTCGGGAATCACCCGCACCCAGACGGCCGCGAACTCCGCCGCCAGCAGCACCATCGGCGGGCCGTCGCCGCCCTCGAGCACTGCCGAAGACACTCCGGCAAGGTGGAGCCGACACTCGGCCACCGGCAGCCCTGACAGCAGTCGGGCCCGGGCGTCGTTGCCTGCAGACCGTGCCCTCTGAGCCGGAGACTTGTGCGGCGTCGCCATACACCGCACGGTAGGAGCAGCCGTCGGGGCAAGCATCGAGTGAACTACCCAGGTTCGCCGCGTCTTGGGATGGGTGGTTTCGCCCACCAGGGCGTCACCCGAAGGCTAGGTCAGACCAGCCCGTGCTGGTACGCGTACGCGGTGGCGGCCGCCCGCGACGACACACGCAGCTTGGCGAAGATGTTGCTGACGTGGCGATCCACGGTCCGCCCACTGAGAACGAGATCGGCGGCGATCGCCTTGTTGGTGATACCGGCGCAGATCAACCGCAGAACCTGAAGCTCGCGTGGCGTCAGCCCATGGGCCCCGCGAGAGGCCTGCCCGACAAGTGATTCCACCCGGGCCAGGTCGGGCGCCGCACCCAGGCGCTCGAAGACCGTCCGGGCGGCGTCGAGCTCCATCTCCGCGGTGTCGTCGTCACCGAGGGCGCGACAGGCCAGGCCAACCAGGACCCGGACCCGTGCGGCCTCATACGGCGCCTCCAGCTCGCGCCACGCCCCCCACACCGGGCGAAGCGTGTCACACGCGGCCTGATCATCACCCTCTGCGAGTAGCACGGCTCCAACCGCAGTGGCGGCGATCGCCGACAACAGCGGCGCGTCGAGTTCGGCGGCGATGGCGAACAGCTCGTCCGCCGCTGCGCGGGCCACACCGACGTCATCGACTGCGAGCTCGATTTCCACTGCGGCGGCCAACACTCTGCACCGCGCGGCGCGATCCTTGACCTCGTCCACGACCCGCCGAATCGTCGCCGCCGCGGCCGCCGCGTCCCCCTGCGCTAGCCGCAGCTCGGCCAGCCCGGGCTGCGGGCTGTGTCCCCACTGGTGCGCCTCTCGGTAAGCATCCTCCGCTTCGGCATAATCACCGCGAAGCCGGTGCAGCTCGCCCTCTTGGTAGCACGCCATCCCAAGCGCGGGGTGACCGGAAAGCCGGTCGCGTGCCCGCTGCGCTTCCTCCAACGCCTCCGGCCAGTCTCCCTGCAGCCGCATGATCTCAGCCCGATACGCCAGACACTGCCCTCGATAGGGGACTAGGTCGGGCTGCGACGCGCACCAACGGGTCAGCGCTGCCGTCCACTCCCGTGCCCGACGCAAGTCGAAACTCTCTTGGCAAGCCTCGATCGCCGCGCAGTACACCCCGCCGGCCACAAAGGCAGAGACCTCGCCGGCGGTGACGGCAACCATCGCCTCGTCGAGCAACACCGCCCCAGCCGCCGGTTGCCCCAACCGGATCAACGCCCAGCCCTGAGCGTTCCGGGCCAAGGCCACCAAGTCCGGATCCCCGAACCGGATGCCGATCTCGACGGCCCGGCCGAGCGTGCCGTATGCCGTCGTAGGTTCGGAGTCGAAGCACTGGATCGCGTCCGGTACCAGCAGCCACCCGCGCTCCACACAGTCTTGGTCATGCTCCTCGAGCATGCGCCGGGCCCGCGCGAGCCAGCCCCCGCCGCGGGCCATCTCGCCCATCACCAGAAGCTGGGTACCCAGCCGCAGTGCGCATCGGGCGGCGCCGACCAGATCACCCCGACGGTTGCACTCATGATGCGCCCGGACCCATACCTCGGTGCTCTCCTCGTCCCGACCGATCAAATACGCGGCCACGGCCAGACGCTCAAGATCCTCGCGTTCGAGCGCCGCCTCTGCCTCGGCCGCCGATAACTGGGCATACGCACCCCCCCACGCCTGTCGGCTGAACGACATCCGCCCGTCCTCGGCTGCCCGCACCGCGTGGACCATAGTCCTCAGTCTGCTACCTCCAAGGGCACCCGGCCGTCCACGCCCGACGGCACACACCGGCGGTGCTCAGTCCAGCTCGTCGAGCAGCCACCTGGGACGGAGCAGTCGGGCGAGTCAGTAGCCGTCGGTCATCTGAGACGGTGCGGCGTCCCACGAGTGGGATCCCTGGCGGGCGCTTGGCCGCGTGCGAGCGGACGCGACCGTCGCGAGTTGGAAGAGGTTAGCGTCGGGTTGCGCTGGCCAGCTAGTGCGGCGCGTCTAAAGTAGTTGGACGGTGGTGGTGCGCGAGAATGAGGAATGCGCGCGCAACCGTTGGGTCTTCGAGCCTGGTGATCGTGAGCTGTTGGAGTCCTGGACCCGGTCCTCGTCGATCCGGGCTGGTCTGGCGCAGCGGGCGCGGATCGTGCTGCTCGCCGCTGACGGGGTGTCGAACACCGAGATCGCGGACCGGGTCGGGGTGGCCCGGCAGACGGTGATCTCCTGGCGGGAGCGTTACGCCACCTCGGGGAGTCACGGGGTTGGACGATGAGCGGCGGTCGGGTCGGCCGCGGACGGTCGATCGGGCCAAGATCTTGGCCGCGACGCTGACCCCGCCGCCGGCGAAGCTGGGGATCACGCACTGGTCGTCGCGGCTGCTCGCCGACCATCTGCGGGTGGACGCCTCGACGGTGCTGCGGACCTGGCGGCATCATCGGGTGCAGCCGTGGCGGGCGGAGACGTTCAAGTTCTCCACCGACCCGGAGCTGGTCGCCAAGGTCATCGACGTGGTCGGGTTGTATCTGCATCCGCCGGAGAACGCGATCGTGCTGAGCTGTGACGAGAAGTCCCAGATCCAAGCGCTGGACCGGACCCAGAAGACGTTGCCGATGCAACCCGGGCAGGCGGAGCGGCGCACCCACGACTACGTCCGGCACGGCACCACCACCTTGTTCGCCGCGTTGGAGATCGCCACCGGGCAGGTCACCGGGATCTGCAAGCCGCGGCACCGGCACCAGGAGTTCCTGGTGTTCCTGCGCCACGTGGCCCGCGCCTACCCCGACCAGCCGCTGCATCTGATCATGGACAACTACGCCGCCCACAAGCATCCGAAGGTCAAGGCCTGGCTGGCGGCCAACCCGCGCATCCACGTCCACTTCACCCCGACCTCCGGGTCCTGGCTGAACCTGGTCGAGGTCTGGTTCGGCATCATCGAACGCCAAGCCATCCACCGCGGCACCTTCCCCTCCGTCCGCGACCTGATGATCAAGATCCGCACCTTCATCAACGGCTGGAACGACCGCTGCCAACCCTTCACCTGGACCAAGACCGCCGACCAGATCCTGCAGAAAGCCAACCGTCCAACAACTTCAGTTTCGGTCCACTAGCGCCGCTGGACCGCGAGTTGTCCGAAGACCGGCGCCCCATCCCGTCCACGCAGCGAGAATGACGGTCGTGGATGAGATTTGGACGAAGGCCCCGATTCTGCCGCCTCTTGACGGAGCCGAACCCTTCATCGGAGTCGATGCAACAGTCATGGACTTCTGGCGATTCGCATTGTCCGATCTGCGAATGAACAACACCCCGGGTACCTCGCCGAGTTCATTGTTGCAAGGGCAGTCGGCGCCGCGGCCACTCGTGTGGAATGGGACGCCTACGATGTGCTTGCGCCTTCAGGAGCCCGGATCGAGGTCAAGTCATCGGCGTACCTGCAGGTCTGGGAGCAGCGCGGGCCATCGCGCATCTCGTTCAGCGGTCTGACCGGCAGAACCTGGAACCCTCAGACCGGCGAATCGCCGACTGCCACCTACAACGCCGACGTCTATGTGTTCTGTGTGCAAACCGCAAGGCGTCACGAGGCTTACGATCCGCTCGATATCGACCAGTGGGAGTTCTACGTGCTGTCACGAACTCAGGTTGAACGTCTCGGGTACAAATCGATCGGACTTCCGACCCTATCGGCAACCGCCGGTTCGCCGATTCTCTACGCGCGGCTCGCCGAAACTATCGAGAATTCCTACGCGCAGGAGGTCGGCCAGCCCTGACCTCGTCGTCTGAACTCTTGTGAGCCGCCCACACATGGGGCCTAGGCGATCTTGTCGACGCTGGCCGTCTGCTGTGAGCGGTGCTGGAGGGGACGTCTTGAGGGCACCGCCGGACGAGCAATCTGCGTTAGACGTCGCGCTCAACCCCCAACTTTGCATCACCGGAAGCGGACCGGCGACCGACACGATCCGCCGGAGGTGGCCGGGTCGGCAGCGTCTTGACACGCGAGCTATCTGGGGGCAGAACTGATGTCGGAGGTGGGCCGATGAGGAACGTGCGTTGTCTCGTGGGTCGTCATGAGTGGGAGTTGGTCACCGACAAGGATGGTCGGCCTTACCAGAAGTGCAGTCGACCAGGCTGTACCCGCCGTGTGTACCCCGACGATGGCAGTCGTTGGTTTACCCAGGGCACCTTCGGCCATTCCGATGGACCTGTAGCAGTCGGCGGCTAGTGGCGCGTCGATGAAATAGTATTACGTTTGCGGTCGATCTTCTCGAGTACTTCGTCGGCGGGTTTGGTCCAGATGAACGGATGTTTGCGGGTGTTCCAGCCGGTGATGAAGGCTCGGATCTTGATCGTGAGGTCGCGGACGGAGCGGTAGGTGCCGCGGCGGATGGCTTGGCGTTCGATGATGCCGAACCAGACCTCGACCAGGTTCAGCCACGACCCCGAGGTGGGAGTGAAGTGGACTTGGATACGCGGGTTGGTCGGCGAGCCAGGTCTTGATCTCGGGTCGCTTGTGGGTGGCGTAGTTGTCCATCACCAGATGCAGTTCACGCTCAGGGTAGGCGCGTGCGAGGTGCTGGAGGAAGGCCAGGAACTCCTGGTGTCGGTGCCGGTTCTTGCAGAGTCCGGTCACTTGGCCGGTGGCGATCTCCAGTGCGGCGAAGAGCGTGGTGGTGCCGTGTCGGACGTAGTCGTGGGTGCGTTGCTCGGCGTGGCCGGGCTGCATCGGCAGGACCTTCTGGGTTCGGTTCAGCGCCTGGATCTGGGACTTTTCGTCCACGCACAGCACGATCGCGTTCTCCGGCGGGTTCAGGTACAAACCGATGACGTCACTGACCTTGCCGACCAGTTCGGGGTCGGTGGAGAACTTGAACGTGTCGGCCTTCCACGGCCTCACCCCGTAGTCCTTCCAGACCGCGGCGACCGTCGCGTGGTCGACGCCCAGCCGCGGCGCCAGCAGCCGGCTCGACCAGTGCGTCACTCCCAGCGTGGCCGGCGGCGACCTCAGCGTCGCGGTGATGATCTTGGCTCGGTCGACCCGACGCGGTCGGCCCGGCCGCTTCTCATCGGCCAGGCCCGCGAGCCCGGACTCGGCATAGCGGGCCCGCCACCGGTTCACCGTCGGCCGCGACATCCCCACCTGGGCGGCGATATCTTGGTTGGCCATCCCGTCCGAGGCCAGCAGCACCACCCGAGCCCGCGACACCAAGCCCGCCGGCGCCGACGTGGACCTCACCAACTGCTCCAGCTTGGGTCTATCGCCCACCCGCAACAACAAAGGCGCCGCCGTCCGGTTTGCCATGCCTCATTGTCTCACCCAAACGTAACACTACTTCACCGACACACCACTAGCGACTTGTCGTTTGCGCGTAGAGGGTGGCAATCTGCTGATCCACGTTCCGATCGCCGTCCGGTATTCGGGCAGGGCCCGTCGCCCCTTGGGTGTCCGAGATCCTGGGTCAGGGTGCCCTCAATGCGACGGTGATCCGTCCTCAGGTTGCGGCCTGGTCGCGGATCACCCCCTGCTTCAGCGCGAACCTGTCCCCAAATGTCTTGCGGCGCTACTTGCGCTCGTCGGCGGTCTCCGCGGCTGCTTCCTCGGCCTCGAGCTCGGCGGCGAGCTCAGCGACAGCGAGCTCGATGACGAAACCGAGAGCCTCGGTGATCCGCTCGGCAGCGGTGACGATTCGGGCGGTGCCCACGATCGGGGCCACCGCCACCAAGAGACTTTGGACGTCCTCCACGGTGATCCCGGTCTGGGCCGCGGTGTTGGCATTCATCACGTAGGAGGCGGTCGGGGCGTCGACCGCCACGAGCGCGGCCAGTCGAGCAACCATGTGCTCACGGGCAGGAAGGTTGCTGTGGAGGAGGGAGACCGCAGTGATCTCGGCGAGGGCGGTCATCACGGGCTGGTCATCGGGCATGGTCCACCTCTGAGTCGGTTGTCGGACGGCATCCCGTGTCGCGGGGCCGTGGCACATCCTGGCAGTACCCGGCTGAACGTGTGAGCTGCGGGTAGGTGCGCGATCGCTTGGGAAGAGGTCAACCGGGTCGTCCCGAGTCGGCGATACTCCGGTCGGTGCGCCGACCCCTGGTCGCCTTCTGCCGCCATCCCGATAGCCAGTCGGTCTGCGGCCGTGGCGAGCGTCGTTCGGGTGCCGACGGGCGCGGGCTTCACCGCGGGGCATACGCGCTTCCCACATGTCGCTGCACCAGTGGAGGTCCGTTCCAGGCGGTCGTCTCGTGCCGGACCGGCTGCCCGCGGAACGGCTACGCCCCGTTCGCGCAAACCCGGACAGTGTGTTGTTGTACTGCGGCTTCTTCGAGTTGCTCCGGCCGCCAGCCGGCGAGGGCTGAACGCCCGCACACGACCCCTGACCGGAGCGGGTTCAACCGAAAGACTCTCGGTGCTCAGCCGAGATCGATCGCTCGGTCTTGATGGTTGACTTGTTACCGTTCGCTGGAGTAGCGGGTGAGCAGCCCGGATGTAGGGAGACGAGCCGTGACGTGCACCGTCCGTGGTGCGTGCGAGTCCGGTTACGGTCGGCTGGCCGACCTGCTGGCGGAGCGGTTGGAGGCGGGACGCGAGGTCGGCGCCAGTATCGGTGTGTACCGAGATGGTCAGCCGGTGGTCGAGATCTGGGGCGGACACACCGACCGGAACCGGCGGCGGCCCTGGACAGGCAATACGGTGACGCCGCTGGCGTCAACCACCAAGGCGCTGGCGACGGCGGCCGTCTTGCTGCTGGTCGACCGTGGGCACCTTGACCTCGACCGGCCGATCGCGGACTACTGGCCAGCGTTCGCTACGGCCGGAAAAGGGGAGATTACGACCGCTCTAGTGCTGGCTCACCGCTCTGGTGTCCCCGCTCTGGACACCGCGATCAGCAATGACGACGCTGCCGAGCTCGACCCGATCCTACGGGCCATCGAAGCTCAGCGGCCAGCATGGCCACCCGGATCCAGGCACGGCTACCATGCAATGACGTACGGCTTCATCCTCAGCGGCATCGTCCGCGTGATCACCGGCCGAACGATCGGGCAGTACTTTGCTGACGAGATCGCGCGCCCCTGGCATCTGGATCTGCATCTGGGGCTAGCAGCGGACGAGCACGATCGAGTGGCGCCCATGATCGGACCCACCGGACGCGATGTTGTCCGAGCCCTCCTGACTCCGATGTGGCTGCCGTACTCTGTCCAGCTGTTGTGCAAGAAGTCCCTGACATACCGCGCAACCTTCGGTGGGTCTGCCGCTGGTTTCAACGACACCGCCGAGCTCACCCGCTACGAGGTGGAAGACCCTTCAGCCGGCGGCGTCGGAACAGGCCCGGCGCTGGCTCGCCTGTTCGCCGCCCTTGGCGGCCCGGTCGGCGGCCCCCGACTGGTCAGCGCGGACCTGATGAACAGAGCTCGGATCTCGCACGCTTCCGGACGCGATCAGGTTCTGCGGATGCGGACCGACTGGGGACTCGGCTTCGCCCTCCCGGGCGGACCGATGGTTCCAGCTTTCGGAGTCCCGGGCGTGTTCGGCCACACCGGCGCCAGCGGATCTATCGGCTTCGCCGATCCCGACCACCAACTCGCCTTCGGCTACACCCCGAACTACTGGGGGGAGCTCTCCGGCCGCGGCCGCACCACTTTCCGCTTCACCGCCTACGTCGAAGCGGCCTACGCAGCCGCTGGCATTCGACGCTGGCCTGTCCAGGAAACCTCATGATCTTTTGGCAGAGGGCAACTACT
>CAWBKR010000025.1:0-17956 GCA_963789345.1 uncultured Actinomycetota bacterium
GGAGAGCTTCGCCGTCGTCGTAGAGGTAGGCGCGTGTGTAGCGGACCAGGGGGTGGTCTGGCTTGCCGTAGCGTTGAACCAGGCGCTCGTACGCCTGGTGGTCAGCGTTCTGCTTATAACCGTAGGTCGCACAGGTGAGCCAGTAGAGGATCTCTTTTTCATCGGTCGGAGGCGTGATGGCGAGGATCCGCTCGGCCCAGTCGCGGATCTCGCTCTGCTTGCGCAGGTTCAGTTCGGCGGCCACCGGGCGCACGAGCGCTGCCGCTAAGACATGGTCCCGGTGGACGCAGGCGAAGTCGAAGGCGGCACGAAGGTTGGGCCAGAGCTGTCCGAGGCGGGTGACTCCTTCGATCTCTGCCGGGCCGATCAGAAGCTGATGGATCTCAGTGACCTGTTGGAGACACCATTGCGCGTGGCGCTCGGCGATCAGGTCGGTGGAGCCGTGTTGGCGGAGTTGCTCGGCGGCGAACTCGCGGATCGTCTCCAGCAGTCGGAAGAGCCGGCCGAACGGTCCGGACTCGACGGTGAGCATGGACTTCTCGACCAGGTCTTCCAGCAGGTCGTCGATGTCAACGCGGTCCAAGTCTTCGTCGGCGGCCAGGCTGACTGCGCCCTTGAGGTCGAACGGGCCGGCGAATACCGACAGGCGTTGGAAGAGCGTCTGCTGGGCGGGGGCGAGCAGGTCGTAGGACCACTGGATGGTCGACCGAAGGGTCCGGTGACGCGCCGCGCTGGTTCGGCGTCCGCCGGTCAGGAGGTGCAGCGGGTCGCCCAGTCGTTCCACCAGATCGGCCGGTGTGAGTGTTCTGGTGCGGGAGGCAGCCAGCTCGATGGCCAGTGGCACGCCGTCGAGGCGGCGGCAGATTTCTTTGACGTCCTCGCGGGAGGCAGCAGCATCGAACGTCGCCGAAACCGCCTCTGCACGCTCGTTGAACAGCTCAACTCCCGGCCCTACGGGGTTCAGGGGTTGAACCGCGATGAGCCGTTCTCCGCTCACGCCGAGCGCTTCTCGAGACGTGGCCAGCACCCGCACGTTCGGACAGCGTTCGGCGATGCCTTGGACCAGCTCAGCCGCGCCGTCGATGACGTGTTCGCAGTTGTCCAGCACGAGAAGAGCGGAGCGTGACTGCAGGGCAGCGATCACCGATTGGGTCAGGCTGCGTCCTGGGCCTTCTTTGACGTCCAGGACGTCGGCCACGGCACGGGGGACGTCGCTTGAGGAGGCGATGCTTGCCAGCTCGATGAGCCATACCCCACCGACACGATCGACGTCGGACATTCCGACCCCTAGGGCGAGCCGGGTCTTGCCTATCCCTCCTGGCCCTACCAACGTGACAACTGGCGCGTGTGAGAGGGCCTCGCCGATGACGTCGAGATCGTTCTCCCGGCCGTGAAGTCGATCAAGTCGAAGGGGCAGGTTACCTCGACGGTTGTCCTCGGTGCGCAATGGCGGATGGTGGCCCTCGTCGAGCTGCAAGATGCGAATTCCTGACACCTCACCATTCAGGCGATGCGTCCCGAGATCGACTAGGTCGTTTCGGTCAAGCAGGGCCGAGGTCACCCCGGACACCAGGATCTGACTGCCATGCCCGGCAGCGGCGATGCGCGCCGCCGCGTTGACGGCAGTGCCGAAGTAGCTGTTCGCTCGTTCCTCTGTCTCCCCGGTGTGGATCCCGATCCGTAGACGCAGCTCCACACCGCCGGGCCATGGTTCGCTGGTCACGTCCAGCTGGAGCTCTCGGGCCCACGCAGCGGCGTCGTCGGCTCGGTGGAAGGCCGCCCCGAACGTCTCACCGCCCGTGGCGAAGACGTACCCGCCGTGGCGGTTCACCACGGCCCGCACGAGCACGTCGAGGCGGGATACCGCTGCAGCCATCTTCTTCCGGTGCGTCGCCCACAACCGCGAGGAACCTTCCACCTCGCAGAAGCCGAACGTGACCGTCCCTGTGGGATGACCTGACGTCTGTTCGGTGAACGGTTCCGGGCCACGCAACTGCTCATCCTGGCCGAGAATGAGTGACTCCAGCTCGCGCAGTCGAGGACCCGGTTCCACCCCGAGTTGCTCGACGAGGTGATGGCGCGCCTTCTGGTACGCATCGAGTGCCTCGGCCTGGCGTCCGACCCGGTACAGGGCGGTCATCAGCAGCGACCACAAACCTTCGCGGAAGGGATAGGTCGCGGTGAGCTCGGTCAGTGGGCCAATGGCTGCGGACGGGTTGGTCTGGAGTCGGCGTTCGAGGTCGATCTCCACCGTGGCCAGCCACTGCTCCACCAACCCGTCCACCACAGGGGTGAGGCCATGCCCTCCGAGCCCGGCCAGCGGAGGCCCGGTCCATTCGGCCAGTGCCGCCTCGATGTTGCCCAGGTCCAGCTGCTGCCGGAAGCGCGCCACGTCGATCGCCTCCGGGTCGACAACTAGGCGGTACGCCGCACCGACCCGGATGATGGAGCCGGCGCCGAGGCCTTTGCGGAGACGGACCACATACGACTGCAACGTCTTCTCGGCCGTGCGAGGCGGCTGCTCACCCCACACCAAGTCGACCAGACGCGGCACCGGAACGGCAGAACCGGCCGCGAGCACCAGCACCGCGAGCACCGTCTGACACTTCGCCGGGCCCACGTCCACAGACTTCTCACCGTCGGTGGCGCTGACGCCACCCAAGAGCCGGATCCGGACCACGGGGGTGCTCCCACCCTCAGAACGACCTTTCGCCCATCATCCCCTGCACGCCGGCAATGTTGCGTGTCTGCACCCCAGCGGTCAGGTTGCCGATCCTCGTGCCCGGCGACCTCCATTAGCTCCGAATGACCCTGGCTGAGCGAACTCCACCATGGCTCCACCGGCCTTCCGCTACAAGCCAACCGTGCTCGGGCACGGTCTACCTACAGCATGTCAATCACCTAAGGACCCAAGGAGAATCATGTCCACACCCAAGTTGGCCAAGCCGCAATTAGCAGCCAACAGCGACCCCAGCGCACCCGACGCGGCGGCACCTAGCACCGCCCCCGTCCAACGCGGTGAGGCGAAGCTGGCTCCGCTGAACCACCCCGCCTGGTCGCAACGCAAGGCCAGCCTCATCGGGGGAATTGCGCTCTTCCTGTTGGCCGTCCTGGCCGGTCTAGCCAACTTCGGCGTCGTCGAGGTTCTCGTCACGCCCGGAGATGCGGCCAGAACTGCGAAGGACCTCATCGACTCCGAGGCGCTTTTTCGCTCGGGCATCGCCGGCCTGATCGTCGTCGTCATTCTCGATATCGTCGTGGCTTATGCACTGATGGTTGTTTTCGAGCCGGTGAATCGAAGCGTCGCGATAATGGCCGCCGTGTTCAGGGTCGCCTATGCGACGGTCTTCATGGTGGCGATCAGCCAGCTGGTCAACGCACTGGCGCTTCTCGATGATCCTGACCAGGCGTTGCGGGCCGTTGGCGAGTTCCACACCATCTGGGACGCGAGCTACGCGTTCTTCGGCGTTCACCTGGCGCTGATCGGCTACCTGGTGTATCGCTCGGGTTTCGCGCCGAGGATCATCGGCGTCCTGCTCGTCTTGGCTGGGGTCGGATACCTGATCGATGAGATTGGCTCCGTGCTGGTGTCCGGCTACTCACTGGAAATCTCCCGGTTCAGCTTCGTCGGCGAGGCCGTGCTCATCTTCTGGCTCCTCATCAAAGGCGTTCGCCTTCGGGGGGCCGAAACTCAGCGAACTGAATGACCTGGAGGCGCAGGGCGTCCGGTCTGCGGGGATCAGTGCAGACCTCCGCACCTGGACGTCATCCTCGTGCATCCGATCGCGACCCAGTTGTCGCGGATCTCCCGAGGCATCCAACCCTATTTCGCTGGCGCCAGGGTTCGACCCAACCAAACAGACCGCAAGGAGAACGCCATGAAACCGACCAATCAGATCGGACGCGACACCAAGTGGCCAGTGTCGACAGAGGACACGATGCAGGCCATCGTGCAGAACGGGTACGACTCCGCCGACGTACTGCGGCTCGAGCAGGTCACCAGACCTGCGATCGCCGACAACGAAGTGCTGCTGCGCGTGCACGCGGCTGGTCTGGATCGCGGCACATGGCATCTGATGACTGGTCACCCGTATCTACTTCGACTCGCTTTCGGGCTTCGCAGGCCCAAGAACCCGGTGCCCACAGAGATGTCGCCGGGACGGTTGTCGCTATCGGTCGGTGAAGAGGTGTACGGGATCGCTGCCCCGCACGGCTCGTTCGCCGAGTACGCGGCGGCCCGGGAGGACAAGCTGGCTCGGAAGCCGGGCAACCTCTCGTTCGAGCAGGCCGCTGTCGGTCCCGGTGTCCGCCATGACGGCTCTGCAGCAGAGTGAGGGCCCCGGCGAGCCGGGTGGTCGCAGTGCCTGAGCCCAACAACATCACTCGGCGCCGACTCCTGGCGGTACGGCGTACCGGCGTGAGGCTCGCTGTCGGCGCCACCGTGATGCTCGCCCTGGTGCTATTGCTGGCGCGTGTGGCGTTCGTGATGGTGCCAGGAGATGACGCGGGCGCCGCGGCCTCGATACCCCTTGGCACGGCCTACAGCACTCCGGGTCATCATCCGGTCGGAACTCGCACGGTGAGCGTGCCCGGCGACCGGCGGATCGACGTCCGGCTCTGGTATCCCGCCTCGGTGGACTCCGATCAGCGTCGGGGCGTGACCGACGCGTTCGCCCTCCGCGCGGGCGGCGTGCTCGGGCCGATCACGATCGCCACCTCACGCGGTGACGCGGTGCGCAACGCGGCGTTCGACCTCTCCGAAGGCCCCTACCCCGTCGTGGTGCTCTCGCCCGGCTTCGCCCTCAGCAGCTCGACTTACGGGTGGCTCGCAGAGCACCTGGCCTCCCACGGGTTCGTCGTGCTCTCTCCAGACCACGACGAGGTACTGGACCCGGAGGCACTGTGGCAGTCCACGGTGACACGCCCACGCGAGATCTCGACAGTGCTGGACTACGCCTCCAAGCAGGCCCGACCCGGCGGCGCCTGGGCAGGGCTCCTGGACCTCCGACGCGCGGCGGCGCTGGGTCACTCCTACGGTGGATATGCTGCGCAGGCATCAGCGGGCGCACGGCTGGACACCGCCGGGTTCACCCGGGAGTGCCAGGACCTCCAGCCGTCGGATCCGCGGACCTTCCTCTGCGAGGCGCTGCTGCCGCACCTGGCCGAGATGGCTACGGCCGCCGGGCTGGACGAGGTGCCCACCGGCGAATGGCCAGACTGGTCGGACGCCCGCGTCAAGGCGGCCGTGTCGCTGGCCGGTAACGCCGCCCCCTTCGCCCGCAAAGGACTTGCCGCGCTCGACGTGCCGGTGCTGGCCATCGGTGGGAGCCGGGGACCGCGACACCCCCTACGCCGCCGGAGCACGCGCCACATTCGACAGAGCCGCGAGCGCGCGCAAGGTGGAGGTCGGTCTCCGCGACGCTGAGCACTTCGTGTTCGCCGGTCGCTGCGAGTCGGTGCGGCTCGTCGCCAGACTCGTGCCCAACGGATTCTGCAGCGACCCCGGATGGTCACGTGCCCGGGCACACGACGTGGTCGAGCACTACGTGACCGCGTTTCTGCTAGCCGAGCTGCGCAACGACGCCGCCGCTGCGGCCGAGCTCTCACGAACGGAGGCGCCCGTCATAGGTGTGCGCGTCCAGACCCATGGCTACTGACCGCCCCGGATCGAGCGGTCGGCTCTGTTGCGGGACGGGCAGTAACCTGCAGATACTCGCAAAAGTCGGTGGGTCGCGGAGGATTCGGAGCGTGGACGTGACGGCACGCGAAGTAGAAGAAATTCCTGGGGCAACCTTGTCGCGCGATTCCTTCATCATGCTATGGCGCCTGGCGGAGCACGACAGGCAAACAAGAGTGGAGGAGAGAAGGAAGGAGTGACAGCGCAGCAGTCCGCCGTAAAAAAAGGGGGGGCGTTCGCCGGCGGCGGCCCCGCCGCATCCATGCAGCTTGTCCGTTGACATCCGAGTTGTCAGCGAGACCCCGCTCAGCTGACAAGTCGGATGGCACAAATCAGGCTCAAGTCGTGACAACCGATCTGTCAGTACCGGATGATCTTGAAGTCTTCGGGTGGGCGGAAGTTACGACGCCCGGTCCGGGATCCGCGATGAGGTCAAACGGGGGAGCGGGGTTGCCTAGGTATGGTAACGGTGTCACACCCGTGCCAGCCGGCGGGCACTCCGCTCCAGCTGTTCGATTTGGCGAAGCATCCGGGATGCGGGTGCCGCCCCGTGTGGTGTGCCGTAGCAGGCCGGAACCGGTGGATCGGTGAGGTACTCGTGAAGCCAGAGTCCGATCACAACCAGGACTACGACCACGAGAAGATGATCTTCACTCGCTACGTGCTGGGTGTCGGGCCTGCTCGACACTGGTGGCCTTGAGGAGCCGCCGCAGTTGTTCCTTCACACCCCAGGCGGCTGACAGTTCGTCGGTGGGGTCGTCGAGGTCGAACACGGTCTGCAGCTTGGCCCGGCCGCGCTCAGACAGCGTGTCGTAGCCGCGGAGCAGCAGGGTGCGATGCGTCGGGTTCAGGGTTGGAGTACTACCTTCTCGCAGTTGTCCTTCTTGTTCTTGAAGATCTTGTAGCCGTGTGGCGCGTCGGTCAGTGGGAGTCGGTGGGTGATCACGCGGGTGGGGTTGAGCTCTCCGTGTTCGATGCGTTGCAGGAGGGGCCGCATGTAGCGGTGCACGTGGCATTGACCGGTCCGCAGGGTGATGGATCGGTTCATCCACGCGCCGGCGGGGAACTTGTCGACGAATCCGCCGTAGACGCCGATGACGGAGACGATGCCGCCGCTGCGGCAGGACAGGATGGCTTGGCGCAGGGCGTGTGGGCGGTCGGTTTCGGACCGGACGGCCTGCTTCACCCGGTCGTACAGGTGGATGTGGGCGGCGCCGTGGCTGGCTTCTAGGCCGACGGCGTCGATGCACTTGTCGGGTCCGCGGCCGCCGGTCAGCTCTTGCAGGACCGGGCGGACGTCGACGTCGTCGAAGTTGATCGTGGTGTATCCCTGGGCTGCGGCGAGGTCGAGGCGGTAGCCCTGGTTGTCGATCGCGATGATCTGCTCGGCACCCAGGACCCGGGCGCTGTCCATCGCGAACTGGCCGACCGGTCCGGCACCCCAGACGGCGACGATGTCGCCGGGCTGGATGTCGCACATCTCCGCACCCATGTAGCCGGTGGGCAGGATGTCGGAGAGGAACAGCACCTGCTCGTCGGGCAGGTCGGACTCGATCACCAGCGGGCCGACGTCGGCGAACGGCACCCGGAGGTATTCGGCCTGCCCGCCGGCGAACCCGCCGGTGAGGTGGGAGTAGCCGAAGATCCCCGCCACGGGGTGGCCGAACATCTTCTCGGCGATGCCGGCGTTGGGGTTGGAGTTCTCGCAGCAGGAGTACAGCTCGGCCTGGCAGGCCGCGCAGGCACCGCAGGCGATCGGGAACGGCACCACCACCCGGTCACCGACCCGCAGCTTGCTGCGGATCGACGCCGGGACCGACCTCGACGACCTCACCCATGGGCTCGTGCCCCATCACGTCGCCCTTCTGCATGGTGGGCACGTAGCCGTCGAGCAGGTGCAGGTCGGAGCCGCAGATCGCGGTCGAGGTGACCTTGATGATCGCGTCGCGGCCGTTGAGGATGGTCGGGTCGGGGACGTCTTGGACCTCGACCGTGTTCGACCCGGTCCAGCAGACCGCCTTCATGACCGCACCTCCGCCAGCTCCTGGTCCGACAGTGGCCGGGCGGGATGCTGCGGGAACTCGTGCCGGGCCTGCTTGCCGCCCGGGGCGCCGTCGGAGCGGACGACCTCGCCGGTTTCGATGACCTGTTTGAACCGGCGCAGGTCGTCGTCGAGTTGTTGGTGGGGTTCCTCGCCGAAGTACTTGGCCATCGCCCGGCCGAGCGGTCCGGCCGGGACGTCGTAGGACGAGGGTGACGTGGACTTCGGTGCCCCGGTTCCCGGGGGCGGGCACGAACCGCACCTCACCGGAGTTTCGGATGTCGGCGTCGCCGACCGAGCGCCAGCCGATCCGCTCCCCGGCGTCGTCGACGGTGGTCTCCGCGTCCCACTCCACGGTCTGTCCGAACGGTGCACTGGCCCGCCAGTGGCTGCGGCCGGGGCCGGTCTCGCGGACCTCGTCCAGATGGGTCATGAACGTGGGCAGCCGGGCCAGGTCACGCCAGAAGGCGTACACCTGCGCTGGCGGCGGCAGCACCGTGGTCGTACTCGTCAGCTTCATGGACGTTTCCTTTCCTCGATGCGGTCCGGTGGTGGCGCCGACCAGCTCGGCGCCCGGTCGCGTGTTCTCACTTGTTGGTTCGTTCGTGGGCGAGCCGGCTGCGGCGGTCCTCTTCCCGTTTGGAGTAGGCGGCGGCCCGGATCGCGTCGTCGGACTCCAGCCCGCTGCCGAGTCCGCCGCCGACGGTCGCCGCGGACGCGACGAACCAGGCCAGCACGACAAGGTCGCCGTACCCCAGGCCCGTCTGCAGGTAGCCGCCCATCACGGCCGGGTCGAGGATGAACAGCGCCCAGACCAGGTTCACCACGAACAGGGCGAGATAGCAGATCAGCACCCCGGTGGTCAGGGTCAGCAACGTCGAGGTGTTGTACAGCCGCGACCGCTCCCGGGCCTGGGCGGAGTTGT
The DNA here is from genome assembly GCA_963789345.1 of uncultured Actinomycetota bacterium. Classification (GTDB taxonomy): domain Bacteria; phylum Actinomycetota; class Actinomycetes; order Propionibacteriales; family Propionibacteriaceae; genus Microlunatus. The sequence continues at coordinate 8,644 of CAWBKR010000025.1, forward strand.
CGTCGGGGCGGTCCCACAGCTCGCCGTCGATCACCAGCCAAGCCACCACCAGCGCGATCGAGGCGACCGTGGCGATGGTGAGACGCCACCAGGACAAGGAGCCGGCCAACAGCCACACCGTGGAGTTGATCGTGGCGACAGCACCGGTGGCCAGGGCCGCGACCAGCGCCGACTTCAGCCCCGGCACCAGCAGCCACGGACGGTTCGCCAGCACCATGCCCAAAAGCAGCCGCCAGCGGCCGGTGATCCGCGGCAGTCGCACCCGCTGGTCCTGCGCGGGGGAGTCGGCCATGCCGCGCACGAGGGTGCGCACGGCGTGCCGGGTACGGGCGTGCATCCGCAGCCCGCCCAGCGCGGGCATCGACAGCACCGCGACCCGTCGCTGCGGGTCGGTCTCCACCAGCAGATAGCGGCCGTCGTCGTCGCGCATCGGAAGCTCGGTCAGCCCGACCACAAGATCCCACCCGTGCTGGTGAGCATGGTCGCCCAACCGCGCCACCGCGGTGTCGACGTCCTCCGACCCGGTGGTGAACGGCTCGCTCACCACCTCGATGTCCCAAGCGTGGTGATCCTCACCGGCTGGCGATGCGGTGTCGCTGATCCGGCGCGCGATCACGGTCGGCGACGCCGGATCGGCCACCAGGCCGACCTGAATCGGCTTCATGACCGGAAGTTACCCACAAGGCCCCCGTACAAGCAACGGGCGCCGAGGACGCAGGAGGAGTCTGCCCCAGCACTTGAGACGACCCGCTGGGCCGGTACGTCGCCGCAGCAGGAACGTTGGCGCGGTTCGCGCCGGAGTGGCAGTCAGGGGTCGGTCGAGAGCTCCGAGTAGGGCGGCCGCGCACCAGCCGACGTGGGCGTGAACTACCAGATCGGCTTCTCACTTCTACCGAGCATGCCGCGAGCCAACCGTCGCCACGGCCCGCTGTCCGGGCAAACTGCCTCGGCCACGGCGTCGGGCGCGCCGTCGAGTTCTCCGCCGTCGTGCTATCTCAACTACGGCGAGCTCGTTGGAGTGCCCGAGCAACCTCCACTGATCGGATCCATCCGCGGCCTCCACCCGGGCGAATCGGCGCGACCTGTGCTGAATGCGCGTAGTGTCGAATCTCGGATTCGGTGAACGGTGGCCACCATGAACGGTCTGAGCCTCGGGATCCCCGGGGTCGGAGCTGTCAGCCCAGGAACGCACTTCTGCGCGCTCTACTCAGGCCCGGCCGAGCGCGACCGGCTGTTGTTCCCCTTCCTCGAGGAGGGGCTGCGGCACGGCGACAAGTGTCTGTGCCTGATCGACGATGTCGAGCCGGCGCTGGTCCGGGATCGGGCCGTGGGACAGCCCGGCCCGGAGTACTCCCGGCGATCGGCACAGCTCGACGTCGAACGAGCATCGGACGCCTACCTCCGCTCGGGGGAGTTCAGCGTCGACGACATGATGAGCTTCCTCTCCGAGAGCGTGGACGCGGCGATCGGAGACGACTTCGACCTTCTCCGAGCCGCCGGTGAGATGTCGTGGGTGCTGCCCGGGCCCCCGGGCTGGGACGACCTGTTCCTCTACGAGTCGGCCGTCAACCACGCCGTCGAGCAGATGCCCGCCATCCTCATGTGCCTCTACGACCTGCAGAAGTTCGGGGCCGACATGCTCGTCGAGGTGCTCCGCACCCACCCCACGGTCCTGCTGGACCGCACGGTGATCGACAACCCCCACTACGTGCACCCGACGGAGTACCCGCCCGCTGCCAGTGTCACCGCGGCAACCCGGTATCCCATGGTCAAGGTAGGTGCGGACGGCGAGGAGGGAACGGACCACGGGTGGGCGTCGCTCACCGACGCCGAGCTGCGCGTCATCTCCTGCGTGGCTCGGGGGATGACCAACCGCAGTATCGCCGAGGAGCTCTACCTCTCCCGCCACACCGTGGACGCCCATCTCAAGCACGTCTACCTCAAGCTCGACATCCACTCGCGAGTCGAGCTGACCGTGCTGGCCCTGCAGCACCGCGTCCCCGCCGGCTAGCCCGAGGCCGGTCCGGCCCGTCAAGAAGCACCCGTTCACGGGATGCAGGTGACCTGCGCGCCCGAGAAGCATGGCCGTGGACAAGTGCTTCCGGCGAATGGAGTGGTCATGGGCAGGGCAGTCGGCATCGACCTGGGAACGACGAACTCGGTGATCGCGGCGATGGAAGGTGGCCAGCCGCAGGTCATCCCCAACGCGGAGGGCAACCGGACGACGCCGTCCGTGGTCGCCTTCCTGGAGAACGGCGAGCGACTGGTCGGCCAGATGGCCCGACGCCAGGCGATCCTGAACCCGAAGGGGACGATCTATTCCGCGAAGCGCTTCATCGGCCGCAAGTACGACGAGGTCAGCAGCGAGCTGACGACCGTCTCGTTCGACGTGGTCGCCGGTCCCGACGGCGCGGCGCGCTTCCAGGTCAACGGCAAGCTCTACGCGCCGGAGGAGATCTCGGCGCAGGTACTTCGGAAGCTGGTCGACGACGCCGGGAAGTTCCTCGGCGAGCGGGTCACCGAGGCGGTCATCACCGTCCCGGCGCACTTCAGCGACGCGCAGCGACAGGCCACCAAGGACGCCGGCAAGATCGCCGGGCTCGAAGTCCTCCGGATCATCAACGAGCCGACGGCTGCCGCCCTCGCCTACGGGATGGACAAGCTCGAGAACGAGACCGTGCTGGTCTTCGACCTCGGCGGCGGCACGTTCGACGTGAGCATCCTGACCGTCGGAGAGGGCGTGGTCGAGGTCCGGTCGACGGCCGGGGACACGCATCTGGGCGGCGACGACTTCGACCGACGCATCGTCGACTACCTGGCCGACGACTTCAAGAAGTCCAACGGCATCGACCTCCGTGACGACTCCCAGGCCCTGCAGCGTCTGTTCGAGGCTGCCGAGAAGGCCAAGGTGGAGCTTTCGGCGGTCACCCAGACCGCCGTCAACCTCCCGTTCGTCACCGCTGACGCCTCCGGGCCCAAGCACCTCAACGTCAACCTGATGAGGTCGACGTTCGAGCAGCTCACCGCCGACCTCGTCGAGCGCTGCCTCGGCCCGGTCAAGCAGGCCATGGAGGACGCCAAGGTCACCGCCGACGACATCGACGAGGTCATCCTCGTGGGCGGCTCGACGCGGATCCCGGCCGTGCAGGCATTGGTACGCCGCCTGACCGGTGGCAAGGAACCCAACATGACCGTCAACCCGGACGAGGTCGTCGCCATCGGCGCGGCCGTCCAGGCGGCGATCATCAAGGGCGACGTCAAGGACGTGCTGCTCCTCGACGTCACGCCCCTGTCGCTGGGGCTGGAGACGATGGGCGGGGTGATGACCAAGGTCATCGAGCGCAACACCACCATCCCGGCTCGGCGGACCGAGATCTTCAGCACCGCGGAGGACAACCAGTCCGCCGTCGACGTCGTCGTCCTCCAGGGCGAGCGGGAGAGAGCGGCCGACAACCGCGTGCTGGCCCGGTTCCGGCTGGAGAAGATCCGTCCCGCGCCCCGCGGGGTGCCCCAGATCGAGGTGACCTTCGACATCGACGCCAACGGCATCCTGCACGTCTCGGCGCGCGACAAGGACACCGGTGCCGAGCAGCAGGTGACCATCAGCGAGACCTCCACGCTCAGCCAGGAGGAGGTCGACCGGATGATCAAGGACGCCGAGACTCACCGCGGTGAGGACGCCGCCCTGCGCGAACGGGTCGACGCTCGCAACGAGCTCGACTCCGTGGCCTACCAGGTGCGCAAGGCCCTCGAAGAGGCCGGCGCGTCGGTGCCCCAGCACGACCGCGCCCGTGCCGAGATGCTGGTCGAGGAGGCCCGGCAGGCCGTCGAGGGCGACGAACCCGTCGACCGCCTCCGCGCTCTGACCGGGGAGCTCCACCAGATGAGCCAGGTGCTGAGCACCGCGACCCGGGGCGGCGGCGGATCTTCGACCGGGTCGGCCAGCGCCTCCGATGACACGTCTGACAGCGATGACGACGACGTCATCGACGCCGAGTTCACCTCTCACTGACCGCCATGTCCGACCACGAGGCACCGACGACCGAGGCCCCGACGAACGGGACAGGAAGCGACGAGGCTCCGGCGAACGAGACCCCGGAGCACGTCGACGACGCGCCCGAGCGCGTCGACCAGGCGCGCCAGATCGCGGAGCTGGAGGACGCGTGGCGGCGTACGGCTGCCGAGCTGGACAACTTCCGCAAGCGTTGCGCGCGCGACGTGGTCCGCGGCCGCGAGCAGGAACGGGCGGCCGTGGCAACCAGCTGGCTGCCCGTCCTGGACAACCTGGAGCGGGCGCTCGAGCACGCGTCGTCCGACCCCGACTCCGTGGTCGAGGGCGTCCGAGCCGTGCTCGCGCAGGCGGTCGGCGTCCTGGCCGACCTCGGCTACCCGCGTCGCGACGACAACGGCCGGGCCTTCGACCCGGCCGTGCACGAGGCGGTCAGCACCGTGTCCGGTGAGGGGCTGGTGCCCGGCACCGTGGCTCAGGTCGTGCGTCCCGGCTACGGGCCCGATGACAAGATCCTGCGGCCGGCCGCGGTCGTGGTGGCCACCAGGGCATCCTGATGGCCCAAGACTTCTACGAGGTCCTCGGAGTCTCCCGCGATGCCGACCCGGCCGACATCCAGCGGGCCTACCGCAGGCTGGCGCGCCAGCACCACCCCGACGTCAACAAGGACTCCGAGGCCGAGGAGCGGTTCAAGGAGATCGCCGAGGCCTACGACGTGCTGTCGGATCCCGAGCTGCGTCGCCGCTACGACGCCTTCGGCGAGGACTTCCGACGCGTCCCTCCCGACACGGATCCGGCCGCCTGGCGCCAAGCCCGGACGTACGCCGACGCCGGTGCAGGCGCGCGCGGCCGCTGGTCGTCGGGGGCGGGCCCGTCGGGAGGTTTCGGAGCAGGCGACTTCGGCGACGACGTCGACATCGAGGACCTGCTCGGGGGAATCTTCGGCGGCCGGGGGCGGGGCGGTCGGGGCCGGGCCGGCTGGGGACCAGGCCCGGTCCCGGGCTCCGACCACGAGGCCGAGGTGGAGGTGTCCGTCGAGGAGGCCTACCACGGCACCGAGCGCAGCTTCACGATCAGCGGCCCCGACGGCCCTCGCACGCTCGACGTCACCATCCCGGCGGGCGTGGTCGACGGTCAGCGGATCCGGCTGCGCGGCCAGGGCGGCCCGGGCAGCGGTTCGGCGGCAGCCGGAGACCTCTACCTGGTGGTCCGGATCGCCGACCACCCGCGCTACCGGGTCGAGGGTCGCGACCTGCACGCACTCCTGCCGATCGCTCCGTGGGAGGCCGCCCTGGGCGCTTCGGTCTCCGTCGACACTCCCGGAGGCGCCGCCACGGTGAAGGTCCCGGCCGGCTCGTCCAGCCACCGCCGGTTGCGGCTCAAGGGCCGCGGGCTTCCCAACAGACGAGGCAAGCCGGGGAACTTCTACGCCGAGCTGCAGATCCGCGTGCCCGGGACCCTCACCGACGACGAGCAGCGGCTCTTCGAGGAGCTCGCGAAGGTGTCCAGCTTCGACGCGAGGAGCAGACGATGACCGCGGTCACGCACTTCGCCCTCGCTCGGCCCTACCGGCTCAGCCTCGACAGCTATGCGCAGGTCACCGGCGTACATCCCGAGCTGGTACGCCGCCTGGTTGCCCTCGGACTGCTGGAAGTCACCCGCGACGCGCAGGGGCGCTTGTGGTTCGACCCCTCCCAGGTGAGGGAGATGGCCAGGATCCAGCGGCTGCGGATGAGCCTGAACCTCGGCTACTCCGCCATCGGGCTGGTCGTCGAGCTGCTCGACCGGATCGCGGAGCTGGAGAAGACACAACGGCGAATGTCACGACGAGGAGGCGCTCCATGGACATGAACAGACTGACCCAGAAGTCGCAGGAGGCTCTGCACGACGCCCAGACCAAGGCGCTGCGCTTCGGCCACGTCGAGGTGGACGGGGAGCACCTGCTGCTGGCACTGCTCGACCAGGCGGAGGGCTCTGGTCGCGCCACTGCTCGCCCGGGCGGGAGCCGATCCGGACCGGCTCCGCGAGGACCTGGAGGCCGAGCTCGGCCGCCGCCCGCGGGTCAGCGGGCCCGGCGTGACGCCCGGGCAGGTGCACATCACCCAGCGGCTCTCGCGGCTGCTCGACACGGCCGACCGCGAGGCCCGCAGGCTCAAGGACGAGTACGTCTCGGTCGAGCACCTCGTGATCGCCCTGGTGGAGGAGGGCTCGGGCTCGGCGGCCGGGCGGCTCCTCCACGCTCAGGGGCTGACCCGCGACACCTTCCTGGCCGCACTGACCGAGGTGCGCGGTCACCAGCGGGTGACGTCGGCGACCCCCGAGGGGACCTACGAGGCGCTGGACAAGTACGGCCGCGACCTCGTCGCGGCAGCGGCGGCCGGCAAGCTCGAGCCGGTGATCGGCCGGGACTCGGAGATCCGCCGGACCATCCAGATCCTGTCGCGCAAGAGCAAGAACAACCCGGTACTGATCGGCGAGCCCGGGGTCGGGAAGACCGCGATCGTCGAGGGTCTGGCCCAGCGGATCGCCGACGGCGACGTGCCCGAGGGCCTGCGGGACAAGACCGTCTTCGCCCTGGACATGGGGGCCCTCATCGCCGGAGCGAAGTACCGCGGCGAGTTCGAGGAGCGGCTGAAGGCCGTGCTCAACGAGGTGCAGAGCGCCGAGGGCCACATCCTGCTGTTCGTCGACGAGCTGCACACCGTCGTCGGCGCCGGCGCCGCCGAGGGTGCGATGGACGCCGGCAACATGCTCAAGCCTCTGCTCGCCCGCGGCGAGCTGCACATGATCGGCGCGACCACCCTCGACGAGTACCGCACGCACATCGAGAAGGACGCAGCCCTCGAGCGCCGGTTCCAGCCGGTCCTCGTCGACGAGCCCAACGAAGAGGACGCCCTCTCGATCCTGCGTGGGCTCCGCGAGCGGCTCGAGGTCTTCCACGGCGTGAAGATCCACGACGGCGCCCTGGTGGCGGCGGTGACGCTGAGCCACCGCTACATCTCCGACCGCTTCCTGCCCGACAAGGCCATCGACCTCGTCGACGAGGCCTGCGCGATGCTGCGCACCGAGATCGACTCGATGCCGGCCGAGCTCGACGAGCTCACCAGGCGCGTGACCCGGATGGAGATCGAGGAGGCGGCACTCTCGCAGGAGGAGGACGCCGCGAGCAAGGCCCGCCTCGAGGAGCTGCGCAAGGAGCTGGCCGACGCGCGGGCCGAGGCCGATGCCCTGCGCGCGCAGTGGGAGGCCGAACGGTCGGCGCTGCGCGAGGTGCAGTCTCTACGCCAGGAGCTGGAACAGGTACGGCTGGAGAGCGAGCGGGCCGAGCGCGAGTACGACCTCAACCGAGCGGCGTCCCTGCGACACGGCAAGCTGCCGGAGATCCAGCGGCGACTGGAGGCGGCCGAGTCCCGGCTCGCCGGCAAGCAGGGCGGCCGCCGGCTGCTGCGCGAGGTCGTGACCGCCGACGAGATCGCCGACATCGTGTCGCGCTGGACCGGCATCCCGGTCACGCGGCTCCAGGAAGGGGAGCGCGACAAGCTGCTCCGCCTCGACGAGGTGCTCCACGAACGCGTCATCGGCCAGGACGAGGCGGTCCAGCTGGTGGCCGACGCCGTCGTCCGCGCCCGCTCAGGCATCAAGAACCCCCAGCGGCCCATCGGGTCGTTCATCTTCCTCGGCCCCACCGGCGTCGGCAAGACCGAGCTGGCCAAGACGCTGGCCGCCGCCCTGTTCGACACCGCGGAGAACATGATCCGGATCGACATGAGCGAGTACCAGGAGCGGCACACCGTCAGCCGGCTGGTCGGGGCACCTCCCGGCTACGTCGGCTACGAGGAGGGCGGTCAGCTCACCGAGGCCGTGCGCCGCAAGCCCTACGCGGTGGTCCTGCTCGACGAGATCGAGAAGGCCCACGTCGACGTCTTCAACACGCTGCTCCAGGTGCTCGACGACGGCCGCTTGACCGACTCCCACGGCCGGACCGTCGACTTCCGCAACACCGTGCTGATCATGACCTCCAACATCGGCTCGGAATACCTGCTCGAGGGGGTCACCGCCGGTGGCGAGGTCAAGGACGAGGCGCGCTCGATGGTGATGCGCACCTTGCAGTCGCACTTCCGCCCGGAGTTCCTCAACCGCGTCGACGAGATCGTGATGTTCAAGCCGCTGACGCTCGCCGAGATCGAGCGCATCGTCGACCTCCAGCTCGAGGAGCTGCGCGAGCGGCTGGCCGACATGCGGATCACCCTCGACGTCACGGCCGAGGCGCGCCGCTTCATCGCGGACCAGGGCTTCGACCCGGCGTACGGCGCCCGCCCGCTGCGGCGGTACATCTCCCGCGAGGTGGAGACCCAGGTCGGCCGGGCGCTGCTGCGCGGCGACGCGGCTGACGGGGGCACGATCTCGGTCGACGTCGTCGACGGGGAGATCACGGTGACCGCGGCCGGCAGCCCGTCAGAGGGGCGGGCAGTGGCATGACCGCGACCACGCAGAAGTCGACGAAGGTCGCGTGCGGCAACTGCGGAGCCAAGAACCGTGTTCCGGCGGTCGCCAAGGGCATGCCCCGCTGCGGGAAGTGCAGCACTCCGCTGCGCTGGGTGGTGGACGCGACCGACGAGGAGTTCCACGCCGTCGTCGACGAGTCGAGCCTGCCCGTGCTGGTCGACGTGTGGGCTCCGTGGTGCGGGCCCTGCCGGATGGTGAGCCCGGCCCTGGAGAAGCTGGCCGGGGAGCTGGCCGGCAAGCTCAAGCTGGTCAAGGTCAACGCCGACGACAACCCGGAGGTGAGCCGGCGGTTCGAGGTCCAGTCGATCCCGACGCTGGTCATCCTCGACCACGGCCAGGTGGTCGACAAGCAGATCGGCGCCCTGCCGGAGCACCAGCTGCGCTCATGGCTCGAGTCCAAGCTCCCGACGAGGGCGTGATGACCGCCAACCCGACGCGCGTCGGCGCCGACCCGCACCTCGCAGATCATCCGGCCCGTGCCGCCACCCGCCCGGCGCGTGTGCGCGGAGTGCGTGCAGCTCGCCACCCCATGGGTGCACCTGCGCCAGTGCCTGACCTGTGGCCAGGTCGGCTGCTGCGACTCGTCACCGATGCGACATGCGCGCGGGCACGCCGCGTCGACCGGGCACGTCGTCGTGCGGTCGATCGAACCGGGGGAGAGCTGGAGGTGGTGCTATGCCGACGAGCAGTTCGTCTGACCTGAGGGTTCCCGCCGACCAGCCGGAGACCCCCGACATCAGCGGCGCCTACCCGCGACTCACCGACGAGCAGCTCATGCTGTTGTCGCGGTACGGCGAG
>CAWBKR010000026.1:0-508520 GCA_963789345.1 uncultured Actinomycetota bacterium
TCGCAGGCTTCGAGGCCGCACCCCTTACTCGTGGGTCGCACCCTCTGCAGGGGGTGCCCGGCACGAGTTAAGGGTGCGGCCTGTTCGCAGCTGCGAGGCCGCACCCCTTACTCGTGGGTCGCACCCTCTGCAGAGGGTGTCCGGCACGAGCTAAGGGTGCGGCCCTGTGGGGAGCCGGGATTGCTTTCGGTCAGGGGTTTTGGGCGATACCCTCGTTGACCGCAGATTCACCCTCGGAGCGGCGTCCGGCGGCGGTGATGGCGGCGTAGGTCGCTCCGGCGATGGCTGCGCCGATCAGCGGGGCGACGATGAACAACCAGACCTGGGCCAGCGCAGCGGGACCGGCGAACCACGCCACCCCGAGCGAGCGAGCCGGGTTCACCGAGGTGTTGGTCACCGGGATGGAGACCAGGTGGATCAGAGTCAACCCCAGACCGATGGCGATCGGGGCGAAGCCCTTCGGCGCCCGGTCATCGGTGGCGCCCAAGATGATGTAGAGGAAGATCGCCGTCAGCAGCACCTCGATCACAAGGCACGCCAATAGCCCATAGCCACCTGGGGATCGGTCGCCGTAGCCGTTGCTGGCGAACCCGCTCTCCACGGCGCTGAAGCCACTTTTCCCTGACGCGACCACCAGCAGGATGGCCCCTGCGGCGGTGCCCGCCACCACCTGGGTGACCACATACGCCGGCAGGTCCTTCCAGTCGAACCGCTTCGCGATCGCCAAACCCAACGACACCGCGGGATTGAAGTGCCCGCCCGACACGTGCCCGAACGCGAAGGCACCGGTCAACACCGTCAGGCCGAACGCCAGCGACACCCCGACGAATCCGATGCCGAGCTGAACCGGATCCGGCGCCGGGCTGAGGAACTCCGCGGCCAGCACAGCGCTGCCGCAACCGCCGAAGACCAACCAGAACGTGCCCAGGAACTCGGCGCCCAACTTGGCGGCGAGTGGTGGTTCTTGCATGGTGCTCCCTCGTCTAAGCCGCCCGCCCTCCGCGGACTATTTCGGATCGCACTCTAGACCTGAGAGAGGACTGAGCCAGCGGAGCGCGCCGCAACTCACCAGTCGTAAATTGATCTCCGCCGATACGTTACGAAGTCGTAACCCTCGCGTGCTTCCCGGGCCGTTTCCTCCCACTCCTCCTCGGCGATGGCGGGGAAGGTCACCTCGCCGTCGGGCTCGACGCGGACCTCGGTGATCTCCAGCCGCGACAGCGTGTCCCAGGCCGCCCGGTAGATCTCGCCGCCGCCCGCGACGAAGATCGTTTCCGGCCGCTGGTCGCCCGCGAGCTGCAGCGCCTCCTCGACGCTGACGGCGACGTCGACGCCCGGGTAGGTCCAGGTCGGATCCCGAGTGATCACGATCGTGCTCCGACCCGGCAGCGGCCGGCCGATGGAGTCGAAGGTCTTGCGGCCCATGATCAGCACCTGACCCATGGTCAGCCGCTTGAACCGTTGCCAGTCCTGGGGAACACGCCAGGGGATGTCGCCGTCGGAGCCGATCACCCCGTTGGTCGCGACGGCCGCGATGGCCACGATCTCGGGATTCGGCACTAGACGGCGATCGGCGCCTTGATCGAGGGGTACGGGTCGTACGCCTCCACCATGATGTCGGCCATTCCGAAGGCGTCGATGTCCCGTACGGCCGGATTGAGACGAAGCCTGGGCAGGGGGCGGGGCTCACGGCCGAGTTGGATGTCGGCCTGCTCGAGGTGATTGAGGTACAGGTGCGCGTCGCCCAGGGTGTGCACGAAGTCACCGACGCCGAGGTCGCAGACCTGGGCCACCAAATGTGTGAGCAGCGCGTAGGAGGCGATGTTGAACGGCACCCCGAGGAAGACGTCGCCCGACCGCTGATAGAGCTGACAGGAGAGGCGCCCGTCAGCGACGTAGAACTGGAACAAGGTGTGGCACGGCGGGAGGGCCATCTGCTCGAGCTCACCCACGTTCCAAGCGTTCACCAGATGACGGCGTGAGTCCGGGTTGGTTCGGATCGAGCGGATCACCGCCTCGACCTGGTCGACGTGACGGCCGTCCGGCGTCGGCCACGACCGCCACTGGTAGCCGTAGATCGGCCCCAGCTCCCCGGCAGAATCGGCCCACTCGTCCCAGATCGTGACGCCCTGGTCGTGCAGCCAGGACACGTTCGTGCTGCCGCGCAGGAACCACAACAACTCCGCCACCACGGAACGGAGGTGGACCTTCTTCGTGGTGAGGAGCGGAAAGCCTTCCGCGAGATCGAAACGCATCTGATGTCCGAAGACGCTCAGCGTCCCGGTGCCCGTGCGGTCCTGTTTGCGTACGCCTTCGTCGCGCACACGGCGCAACAAGTCGAGATAGGTCTTCATCGCCGTTCCCCATCCGCCTCGAGGCCTCGCACGTCGTCGGCCAGGACCTGCACGATCGCGCGCACCGCACGCCCCCGGTGACTGATCGCGTCCTTCAGGTCCGGCGCAAGCTCGGCCGTGGTCTGCGAGTAGCCCTCGGGAACGAAGAGCGGGTCGTAGCCGAATCCATTGTGGCCCCGCGGGCTCGTCGTCAATCGACCATCCACCTCGCCACGCCGGGTGTCCTCGTGGCCGTTCGGCCACACCAACGCCATGGCGCAGACGAACCTCGCCGTTCGTCGTTCGGCCGGCACGTCGGCCAGTTGCCGGAGCAGGAGCTCGTTGTTGGCCTCATCCGTTGCGCCGGGACCGGCCCACCGCGCCGAGCGCACCCCCGGCATCCCGTTGAGTACGTCGACCGCCAGCCCGGAATCGTCGGCCAGCGCGGGGCGACCGGTGGCCGCCACGCAGGCTCGGGCCTTGATCAAGGCGTTGCCCTCGAACGTCGTCTCGGTTTCGGCCGGTTCGGGATACGTCGGTACGTCGTCGAGGCCCAGCACCTCCAGCGCCTCCGACGCCGGCAACGCGGCAGCCGTGATGCGGCGCAACTCGGCCAGCTTCTTGGCGTTGTGGGTGGCCAGGACGATCTTCACCGTCCGAGAGCTTGATTCTGGAGGTCGGTGAGCCGGAGGCAACCGGTCGCGGCGAGATCGAGCAGTTGATCGAGCACGGCCCGATCGAAGGGAGCCTGCTCGGCAGTGCCCTGGATCTCGATGAAGTCGCCCCGGCCACCCATGACCACGTTCATGTCGACCTCGGCCCCCGAATCCTCGGTGTAGCAGAGATCGAGCATCGGCGTGTCGCCGACCACCCCGACCGATACCGCCGCCACCGAGTCCCGCAGCGGCTCACCGCTCAGCAGACCGCGATCCCGCAGCCAGGTGACCGCGTCGTGGAGAGCGACGTAGGCGCCGGTGATGGACGCGGTCCGGGTGCCACCGTCGGCCTGGAGGACGTCGCAGTCCAAGACGATCGTGTTCTCGCCCAGCGCCCGATAGTCCAGCACCGCCCGCAGGCTGCGGCCGATGAGCCGGCTGATCTCGTGGGTGCGCCCGCCGATCTTGCCCCGGACCGATTCGCGGTCCGACCTCGTATTGGTGGCCCGCGGCAGCATCGCGTACTCGCTGGTCACCCAACCGAGCCCCGACCCCTTGCGCCAGCGGGGAACACCCTCGGTGACGCTGGCCGCGACCAGGACCCGCGTGGCTCCGAACTCGACCAGGACGGATCCCTCCGCCTGCTCCAGCCAGCCACGAGTGAAGCGGATCTCACGTAGGTCGTCGGGCCGGCGTTGGTCGGTTCTCGTGGAGATCTCCGGAGTCACCGCGTCAGATTAGCGGCCGAACGTCGGCGACCTCGATGCTCCACTGCGCTGCGGACGCAGCGGCAACGAGCGGGCCGGAGAAATGCGGACGCGCTTCGGCGACGGCGTCATCCGGGCTGTGCCAGGGCGGAATGTGGGTCAGCACGAGGTTCTTGACCTGCGCCTCCGAGGCGATCTGGGCCGCCTGCCGGCCGGACAGGTGCAGGTCGGGCGGATTGTCGGGTCGGTCCCGGAAGGACGCCTCGATGAGCAGCAGGTCCGCCTGCGACGCCAGGTCGACCAACGCCTGGTTCGGCCCGGTGTCGCCGGAGTAGACGAGCGTTGCCCCACTGGCCGTCTCGGTGATCCGGATAGCGTACGCCGGAGTGGGGTGCCGCACCTCGGTCGTCTGCACCCTGAAGGGACCGACAATCTGCTCGGGCGCCCAGTCGATGAAGGCGAAGCGTTCCTCCAGGTGCGCGCCCTCGGCGGTCACGCCCCCGGCTGTGGGCGGCGGAGCCTCGTAGGCCCGCGTCAACCGAGGGCCGGTGCCCGACGGCCCGTAGACGGGAATGCGCGCAAACGGCGCGCCCGGGGAGTAGGCGGCGGCGACGTAGAGGCCGCACAGATCCAGACAGTGGTCGGGATGGAGATGGCTGAGCCCGACCGCACCGATGTCGGCCGGCTCCAGGTAGTTGTGCAGGGCGCCCAGCGCTCCCGGTCCGAGGTCGAGCACCAGGGAGAACGTGGTCTGCTGGTCCGGGGCCTGAACGAGGTAGCAGGAGGCCGGCGATCGCGGGCCCGAGACCGAGCCGCTGCAGCCGACGACGGTCAGCTTCATAGCTCAGGCGAACTGCTCGGCGCCGACGACGAGACCGTTGACCAGTCGCGCGGCGATGCCCTCGAAGGCGGCGGGACTTCCGGTGGTCAGGTAGCGATGGCTGGCCTGCCGCGGTTGATCATGGGTCAGCCGGTGGCGGGTCATGACCGCATACGCCTCCTGGGCACACGCATCGGCGCTGGAGACCAGCGTGACCTGATCGGAGAGCACGTAGGAGATCACACCGGTGAGCAACGGGTAATGCGTGCAGCCGAGGATCAGCGTGTCGATCTCCGCGTCGCGGAGGGGCGCCAGGTACTGCTCGGCGCAGGCCAACAGTTCGGGCCCGCCGGTGACCCCGGCCTCCACGAACGGCACGAAGCGCGGGCAGGCCGCGGTGATCAACTCGATCTGCGGCGCGGCGGCGAGGGCGTCGTCGTAGGCCTGCGAGGTGGCGGTGGCCTCGGTGCAGATCACCGCGACCCGGCCGTTCCGGGTGGCGGCGACCGCGCGCCGGGCCGCGGGCAGGATCACCTCGACGACGGGCACCTGGTAGCGCTCGCGGGCGTCCCTGAGCACCGCCGCGCTGCCGGAGTTGCAGGCGATGACCAGCATCTTCACGCCCTCGTCGACCAGCCGGTCCAGGCACTCGAGGGCGTACTCACGGACACTCGCAATCGGCTGCTCGCCGTACGGCGCTCGGGCCGTGTCCCCGAGGTAGACGATGTCCTCGTACGGCAGCTGCTCCATCACCGCCCGGGCCACCGTCAGCCCGCCGAATCCCGAGTCGAAGATGCCGATCGGCGCTTCGGTTCCGACGGTCACGGGCAGCAAGCTTACGGCGAGCGTCGGTAAGCGAGGCGCCGGCTCGGTCTGGACGACCGAGGGAGCAGACAACGCCTTTCCGTCTGCGGGCGAGGGGGGAAGACCGAGTCAGGAGGCGCGTAGCGAGTGCGAGCCGGACAACACAGCTAGGCCCAGACCTGGGTGTCCAGGAAGTCTTCACTGGCGTCCAGGTCGGCAGTGTAGGCGCCGGTGGAGAGGTACTTCCAGCCACCGTCGCAGATGATCATCGCGATGTCGGCAGACTCGCCGGCGCGCTCCGCCCGGCTCGCTTGGGCCAGGGCGGCATGCAGGATGGCACCGGTGGACAGCCCGGCCCAGATGCCCTCGCGGTCGAGGAGCTCGCGCACCCGCCGGACGGCGTCGCGGGAGCCGACCGAGAAGCGGGAGCTGACGAGTGAGGCGTCGTAGAGCTCGGGCACGAAACCCTCGTCGATGTTGCGGAGCCCGTAAACCAGTTCGCCGTATCGCGGCTCAGCGGCGACGATCTTGACGTCGGGCTTGGTCTCACGGAAGAACCGGCCGATACCCATCAGCGTGCCGGTCGTGCCGAGGCCGGCGACGATGTGGGTCACCTCCGGCAGATCCGCCAGGATCTCAGGACCGGTTCCGAGGTAGTGCGCTTCGGCGTTGGCGGGATTCCCGTACTGGTAGAGCATCACCCAGTCGGGATGGGCAGCCGCCATCTCCTTGGCCATGGCCACCGCGGCGTTGGAGCCGCCGGCCGCCGGCGAGGAAACGATCTCGGCGCCCCACATCGCGAGGATCTCTTTGCGTTCGACAGAGGTGTTCTCGGGCATGACGCAGATCAGCCGGTACCCCGCCAACTTGGCCGCCATGGCCAGTGAGATCCCGGTGTTGCCACTGGTCGGCTCCAAGATCGTCGCGCCCGGTCGCAGCGTGCCGTCGGCCTCCGCGACCTTGATCATGTTCAGCGCGGCCCGATCCTTGATCGAGCCGGTCGGGTTGCGGTCCTCGAGCTTGGCCCAGAGCCGCACGGAATCGCTGGGTGACAGCTTGGGCAGACCGATCAGCGGGGTGTGACCGACCGAGTCGGCCATGGACGCGTAGCGCGTCACCGCTCAGCCGCCGGCAACGGCCGGCAGCACCACGACGACGTCACCGTCCGCGGTCGGGGCGTCGAGCCCCCCGGAGAAGCGCACATCCTCGTCGTTCACGTAGACGTTGACGAAACGGCGCAGAGCGTCGGCGTCGACGAGGCGGTCCTTCAGCCCGGGATGACGGTCCTCGACGTCATCGATCACCTGAAGCAGGGTTGCGCCAGCACCCTCGACGGTTTTCGCTCCGCCGGTGTAGCTGCGCAGGATCGTCGGGATCCTCACTTCTACGGCCATCGATGTATCTCTCCTCGTCAGGTGCCAGTCACACGGTTAAACCGGTGATCCGGGTCGGCTATTCCGTGAGCTGGATCTCTTCCTCGGTGACCACTCCGTCGTCGATTCGGAACGAGCGAACTTCGGTCCGCCCGTCGTCGGATCCCGATTCCGCCAGCGACACCAGCAGGTAGTGAGCCTGTGGCTCGGCGGCGAGGGAGATGTCGGTGCGGGACGGGTACGCCTCCGTCGACGTATGGGAGTGGTAGACGACGACGATCTCCTCGTCGCGGCTTTCCATCTCCTTGTGGAGGGCGAACTGCTCCTGGGGATCGAAGCGAAAGAAGGTGGGCGACCGGTCGGCGTTGATCATCCTGATCAAGCGGACCGGCTCGTCCGACGCCTCGGGTCCGACGACGACGCCGCACGCCTCATCGGGATAGTCCTCCCGAGCGTGAGCAATCATCTCCTCGACGTGAGCACGGGCGATGGTCAACACGTCGGCCAGGGTAGGTGTCCCCTCCACGTCCTCGGGTTGCTCTCGCAGGCTGAGAAACGCTCCCGCCGCAGGATTGGCTGGCCGTCTGCAGCCGAAGATGGCCTATCGGTCGTGTCACGATTTCCGACCGTGGCGGACTTCTGGAGCTGCAAGGAGCGAATGAGCCCACGTTTTCCGACCGCGGCCGACTTCCGCAGGTGCCGGTCTTACCGCCTTCCCCGCCCGGGCGCCGCCGCAACCCGGTGGCGTCGTCAGGTCGTTGTCCGCCAGATGGCGGCCGACGCAGCAGATCTCTGGCGCCGCCGCTGCGCCGTCCGTCACATGGCGGGAAACGGCAGCTCGTTCGCACCGGCTGCTGACACCATCACTGGAGAGGCATTTTCGTCAGAGCCTCACTACGGTGCGCACCGCCGTACGATTTTCCGGCGAGATCATTGCGCCAGAGCCTTGGCCAGTGCCTTGGCCTCCCGGGCCGGGTTGCGGGAGCCGAAGATGTCCCCGCCGCGGAGACGGGCGCGCGACAGCTCCTCCAGCGCGGTCAGCAGCTGCGGACCGAACCGCGCGAGGTCGGCTTCGGCGCGAGGCCGCAGCAGCTCGACGACGCGTTCGTTGGCGGCCCGAGCGGCGCGCCGGTCGCCCTGCGCCTTCAGGTCGTCCCACGCCCGCAGCGCTTCCGAGAGTTCATCGTGCACCGCCTCCTGCCGCTCGGCCTCTTGGCGCTCGGCGGCCAGTCGTTCAGCTTCAAGCTGCGCCGCCTCCCGCCGCTCGGCTTCGGCCCGCTGCTCTTCTTGACGCTCGTCCTCCCGGCGCTTCTCCTGCTCTCGCTCGGCCGTCCGGCGCTCGGCCTCCTGACGCTCGGCCTCCTGGCGCTCCGCCTCCCGACGCTCGCGCTCCGCCTCCCGCCGATCTGCCTCGGTCCGCTCGTGGCGCTCTGCCTCAGCGCGTTCCTCCTCCAACCGCTCCGCCTCGCGACGCTCGCGCTCCGTCTCCAGACGCTTCGCCTCCCGCCTCTCCGCCTCGGCTCGCTCCGCCTGCTCCGCCTCGGCTCGCTCCGCCTGCTCCGCCTCGGCTCGCTCCGCCTGCTCCGCCTCGGCGCGTTCGAGCTCGGCCAGTTCGGTCTGCAGGCGCTCTAGTTCGAGCCGCTCCAGCTCGGCCGGATCTGCCGCCCGGCGCTCGGCCTCCCGGCGTTCGATCTCCAGGCGCTCGGCCTCTCGCGCTGCGGCTTCGCGCTGCTCCACCTCGAGCCGATGGGCCTCCAGGCGCTCTTCGCGTCGACGTTTCCGCTCCAGCCGTTCGGACTCCTCCGCGGCCGCGAGCTTCCGAGCCTCGCGGCGCTCCGCCTCCTCCGCGGCCGCCTGTTCGGCCGCCTCGCGCTCCGCCGTCGCACGCTGCTCCGCTCGCTGCTCCGCATCGTGACGCTCCGCGTCGGAACGCGCAGCCTCGCGCCTCTCGCGCTCGAGCTTTTGGGCCTCGGGCCGTTCCCGGTCCAACCAGGCGGCGGCCTCGCGGAGTCGTTCGAGATCGAGAGCCTCGACGTCGACACTCGCTGCGGTCGTGGTGTAGGTCGCCGACGGTGACAAGGCGTTCCACGAGACGTTCGCCGTCCCCAGCGGCGCCCGTTCGGTGCGCTCGGCCGCGAGGTCTGCGGCCAGAGCGGCTTGCGCCGACGCGAGATCCGATCGCGCCGCGTCACCCAACCGACCGACGAGGCCCTGCAACAGGTCGATCAGGGTGCGTCGAACGGTCAGGCCGACGGCTGTCTCACCCCTGTCCAGCAGCCGGTCGGCGGTCGCGCCGTAGAGACCGGACAGTGGCTCAGCCGACCGTTCCAGCACGGGCAGACCGACACGACCGGGCTCCCGAAGACGATCACCGGCGAACGCGTCGAACCTGTTCTTCGCCGAGAGCAGGTACCCCAGCGCGGGCTCGGCCCGGCCCGCCGCCCACCGCGTGTCCGAGACCAGACGTTCGACGTCCATGGCCAGATAGCTCGGCTCCGGATCGTCGAGCAGCCCCGCCTCGATCAACCGAGCCAGGGCGGCGTCGGCGTACGCGTTCGCGGTCGGCACGTCACCCGAGGCCAGCGCGGACCGCGCGAAGCCCGACAGCGCCCACACCGCCGCCTGCGCGGAGAGCCGCACCTCCACTCCGACGTCGGCGAGCTGTTTCGTCATGTCGTCGACCGAGGCCATGGTCCGGCCGGCGGCGTCGGGCAGGCCCACACCCACCTGGATGTTGGCGAGCTGAACGACCGCCGTGACGTAACGGGCGGCGTCGGCGGTCGAGGTGTACGGTCCGATCGGTCCGTTCGCCGTCAACAGCTGAGCCGCGTACTTCACGGCCTCCTGGGCGTCGGTGGCGGCGGCGCTGTACGCATGGCCGAGCAGGCGGTGCCCTGTCAGTTCGACCAGCGCGTCGGCGAGTTCGGGGGCCCGGGACGGGTCCGACCCCACCCAGCCGCGGAGTCGCTGGACCGACGACGTCAAGGTCTTCCCACGCTGGACGTACGGGTCCTGCTGCTTCTGCGCCTTCGGTTGCTGAGCCATGGTGCCTTCCGCTCGTGAAGCACTCATTCTCCGGGCTCGTGCAAGGATCCCCGAGTGGGCGTGAGACGACGAACGGCCGTAGTGGTCGGCGGCGGGATCGGTGGCGTCACCGCTGCGCTGGCTCTCACCCGGATCGGGCTCGACGTCGTCGTTCTCGAACGAACCGATGTGCCGGTGGACCGCGGCTCCGGGATCACGCTCTTCGCGAACGCCCTCGCCGCGCTCGACGCGATCGGCACCGGCAGTGCCGTACGCGCCGCCGGTGCACCTCCTCCCGCCGGCAGCAGCGGGATGCGGCTGCCCGCAGGGCAGGTTGTGGTCGACGCGAGCGCCCTGCCCGCCGTTCAGGATCTGTACGCCTTCCACCGGGCCGACCTCCAACGGGCCTTGCGCAGCCAACTACCGGACGGGGTGCTCCGGACCGGAGCCCAGGTGACCGGGGTGAGCGCCGACACCGACCGGGCCGTGGTCGAGCTGGCCGACGGTGAACGACTCGAAGCCGATCTCGTGGTGGCGGCGGACGGGCTGCGCAGCCGGATCCGGGCGGCTCTCCACCCCCGTTACGCCGGACCGCGCTACTCCGGATACACCTCCTGGCGAGGTGTCACGCCAGAGCCGCTCGACGTGGCCGGGATCGCCGGAGAGACGTGGGGCAGAGGAGAGCGATTCGGCATCCTGCCGCTCCGCGACGGGCGCGTGTACTGGTTCGCCGTCGCCAACCTGCCACCCGATGCCGACCTCGAGGCACACGACGAGGTGACCCGCCGGTTCGGCGGCTGGCACACCCCGATCCCGGCCCTGATCTCCGCCACACCGCCGGAAGCCGTGCTGTCGTTGGACATCTACGATCTCGCGCTCCCGCTTCCGTCGTTCGCCGTCGGACCCGTGGCTCTGCTCGGAGATGCTGCCCACGCGATGACGCCGGACGTCGGCCAGGGCGCGGGTCAGGCGATCGAGGACGCCGCCGTGCTCGCCGCCGCGATTGCGCGAGAAGCAACCGTGCCCGAGGCGTTGTCCGCCTACGACGATGCACGTCGCCGGCGGACCGCAGGAATCGTCAAAGCAGCCCGGCGTACCGGACGCCTGGCGCAGGCCGACGGCACTCTGGCCGTCGGTCTTCGTACGCTCCTGATGCGCCTGACGCCACCGGCGCTTTCCCTGAAGATGGTGCAGCGGATCACGGCGTGGACGCCGCCTGAGGTCCCGGACCTCGCTCTGTCGGACTGAGGGATTACATTGCCGTGAGACTTGGGAAGGACGTAGGCAATGACGCCAACATCAAGGCGTCCGGCTTCCGCTCGGATGCTGATCGGACTGGTCGTGCTGGCCGTGTTCGCAGTGCTCATCCCGAGCCCGCGTGCGGCGGCCGATCACGCACCGCTGCCGGACACCGTGACGCTCGTCGGGTCGCTGCAGCAGGAGCTGGGCTGCCCCGGCGACTGGCAGCCAGAGTGCGCGGCAACCCACCTCGAGCCGGTGGCCGGCCAGCCGAACCTCTTCCGCGGGACGTTCGCGGTGCCGTCCGGCAGCTTCGAGTACAAGGTGGCGCTGAACGACGCCTGGGACCGAGAACTACGGCGCCGGCGGCGCGCCCGGCGGGGCCAACATCCCGTTGATCGCTCCGGGTGGCGACATCACCTTCACCTACGACCACACCACCCACGTGATCACCGACAGCACTGCCGAAGCCGCTGATCGCCGACCAGGCCGCCCACTGGCTGCAAGCGGACACGATCGCCTGGGACCGCCCGGCCGGCGAGAGCGGGTACAGCTACCGGCTGTACTGGGCGCCCGAGGGCGGCCTGGCCGACACCGACGGGCAGATCACCGGCGGCGCCTCGGTTCCGTTGACGCCGACCGGCGGACTGACTCGCCGCGCTCCGGCAGAAGTACCCGCATCTCGCGTCCTACGAGGCGTTCACGGTGCCGAGCACGCTCCGCAACCAGCTGCCCGCCATCCTGACCAGCCAGATCGCGGTCGCCGCCTTCGACCCCGGCGGCCGAGTTCGAGGCGGTGACCGGCGTCCAGTTGCCCGGCGTGCTCGACGACGTGTACGCCGGGGCGCGGCAGCGCATCCTCGGACCGGTCTGGACCCAGGGCCGACCGCGCCTGGCGCTCTGGGCACCGACCGCCAAGTCGGTCGCGCTGCTGGTGACCACCGGGCGGCACCGAGCGCCGGATGGTCATGCGCCGCGACACCGACGGCGTGTGGTCGGCCGTCGGCAACCGGAGCTGGCGCAACGCCGAGTACCGCTTCGAGGTGCGGGTCTATGCGCCCAGCACCCAGCAGGTCGTCACCAATCTGGTCACCGATCCGTACTCGCTGGGTCTCACGACCAACTCCGCCCGCTCGGTGCTGGTCGACCTGGCCGACGACGCGCTGGAAGCCGGCCGGCTGGGACCGCCTCGTCAAGCCGAGACTGCCCAAACCCGAGTACTCCACGATCTACGAGTTGCACGTCCGCGACTTCTCCGTCTCGGACACGACAGTGCCCGCACGGCACCGGGGCACCTATCTGGCGTTCACTCACCAGCAGAGCAACGGCATGCGGCATCTGCGTCGGCTGGCCCGGTCCGGGCTCGAACACCGTGCACCTGCTGCCGGTGAACGACATCGCCTCGATCGAGGAGGACCGCTCCCGGCAACAGACCCCGAACTGCGATCTGCCGTCCTATCCGCCCGACAGCGAGGAGCAGCAGGCGTGCGTCTCGGCGGTCGCCGGCCAGGACGCCTTCAACTGGGGGTACGACCCGCTGCACTACACCGCACCCGAGGGCTCGTACGCCACCGACCCGGACGGCACCACCGCGCAACCGGCAGTTCCGCGAGATGGTCGCAGGGCCTGAACCGGGCCGGCCAGCGGGTGGTCATGGACGTCGTCTACAACCACACGCCGGCCGCCGGACAGGACCCGAAGTCGATCTTGGACCGGGTGGTTCCGGGCTACTACCAGCGGCTGAACGCCACCACCGGTCAGGTCGAGACGTCCACCTGCTGCTCCAACACGGCGACGGAGCACGCCATGATGGAGAAGCTCATGATCGACTCGGTCCTCACCTGGGCGACCGACTACAAGGTGGACGGCTTCCGCTTCGACCTGATGGGCCACCAGCCGAAGTCGTCCATGATCAAGATCCGCCGCGCGCTGGACCGGCTGACCCTGCGCCGGGACGGCGTGGACGGCCGGCGCATCTACCTGTACGGCGAGGGCTGGAACTTCGGCGAGGTCGCCGACAACGCCCGATTCGTGCAGGCCACCCAGCGGGAGATGGCGGGCACCGGCTACGGCACCTTCAACGACCGGCTGCGCGACGCGGTGCGGGGCGGCGGCCCCTTCGACGAGAACCCGCACATCCAGGGCTTCGCGAGCGGCCAGTTCACCGATCCCAACGGCGACGCCGTCAACGGCACCGCCGCCGAACAGCGCAGCGCTCTGCTGCTCAACCAGGACCGGATCCGGGTCGGGCTGACCGGCAACCTCAAGAACTACCGCTTCGTCGACCGGACCGGGGCGACCGTCACCGGCGCCGACGTCGACTACAACGGCCAGCCCACCGGCTACACGCTCGATCCGCAGGAGTCCGTCACCTACGTCGAGGCCCACGACAACGAGACGCTGTTCGACGCGCTGACCTACAAGCTGCCGGTGACGACGTCGATGGCCGACCGGATCCGGATGCAGACGCTGGCGTTGTCGACCACCGCCCTCGGCCAGGGTGTCTCGTTCTGGCACGCGGGCGGCGATCTGCTGCGGAGCAAGTCGCTGGACCGGAACAGCTACGACTCCGGCGACTGGTTCAACGTCCTCGACTTCTCCTACCGCGTCAACGGTTTCGCCCGCGGACTCCCGCCGCGCGCCGACAACGAGAGCAAGTGGCCGTACATGCGACCGCTGCTGAGCAATCCGGCGCTGAAGCCCGCTCCAGCCGACATCCGGACCGCCCGGTGGCAGGCCGACGCGTTGCTGCAGATCCGGCAGAGCACGCCGCTGTTCCATCTCGGCACGGAGGGGTTGGTGCAGCGAAAGGTCTCGTTCCCCGGCAGCGGACCGAACCAGACACCAGGCGTGATCGTCATGCGTATCGACGACACGCGTCGGCCCGGACGTCGATCCCAGGCTCCGCGGGCTCGTCGTGGTGTTCAACGCCTCGCCGCAGACCACGGTGCAGACGGTGCCCGCGACCGAAAGAGCGCGCTTCCGCCTGCATCCGCGTCCAGGCGGCCGGCGACGACCCGCTCGTCCGGACGGCGGCGCACGACCGTCGTACGGGTGCGTTCACCGTGCCGGCCCGAACGGTCGCCGTCTTCGTCGAGCGCTGATTGCTCTCGAGCGTGGCTCGGGCCGATTCGAGCGCTGAGGAGTAGCCTTTCCCGGTTTCGGACGTTCGAAACCGGGGAAGCTACTTCTCGCAGGAGTTCGTCGAGTTCTGTCAGATCGCCGAGATCAACGTCTCCTGGGCAAACCCGAGCCAGTCGTAGATGCTCGCCATGAATGCGCGGGGATCCTCGTCGGGCAGCATCCCCAGCTCATCGGCGGATTCGGCGTCGGTGATGCCCAGCCGGGTGGCGACGGCCAGCCGCAGACTCGTGAGGGTCCGGAGCCAGACGTCCACCTCACTCACCGGGATCCGGAGCTCGTGGCGACCGTGGTCGGTCGCGGTCAGCCGATCCTGCACCAGGGAGGCCTCGCTGATCTTCTTCACCTTCAGGTCCCGCTCGGTGAAGCGCCGGAAGTCTGCCGACGCGGCCGCATCGTGCGGGATAGGCGTCCGGGAACAGCCGCCGCAGGACCGGATCGTCAGCGGTCTCGGGCTGGTCCGGATCGCTCGCCAGATCCTTCGACCACTCCTCGAACGGGTCGTCAACCGTGCCGGGCTCGGTGAACTCCTCGGGCTCGCCGTCCGAGACCATCTCGACCAACTGACGGACCAGAGAGGACAGCAGATCGACCTCGTACTCGCTCAGGTGGGTCGCGAGGGTTCCGGCCTTGCGGCGGAACTTCTTCACGTGTCGGCCTTGTCCAGGGTGGCCCACAGGCCGAACTCGTGCATGGCCGTCACGTCGCGCTCCATCTCCTCGCGGCTGCCACTGGAGACGACCGCCTTGCCGTCGTTGTGGACCTCGAGCATCAGTCGCTGGGCCTTGGCCTTCGGATAGTGGAAGTAGGTGACGAAGACGTGCGTCACGTACGACATCAGATTGACCGGATCGTCCCAGACGATGGTGACCCATGGCGTTTGCGCGGTCGGCTGCTCGCTGACCTCTTCCAAGGGGCGCTCGACGACCGCTGTTCCGCCCGCGGGATCGACCGTCCCGCCCTCTGTCGCGGCCATGAACTCATTCTGGCAGCCTGTGGATGTGGCTGTGCCGACCTGGGGGCCGACCTGGGGGCCCGCCTGGGGACCCAGCGAGGTCCCGACGACCGCGCTGCTGACCGATCACTACGAGTTGACGATGCTTCGGGCCGCGCTGGCGGCCGGGACCGCCGATCGGCGGAGCGTCTTCGAGTTGTTCACCCGACGACTGCCGCAGGGGCGCCGGTACGGGGTGGTCGGTGGGGTCGGCCGGGCGCTGCGGGCGTTGCGGGCCTTCCGGTTCGACGAGGATGCGCTGCGCTTCCTGACCGACACCGGCGTGGTCGACGGCCGAACCGCCGACTGGCTGGCCGACTACCGGTTCTCCGGCGACATCTGGGGCTACCCGGAGGGCGAGATCTACTTCCCTGGCTCCCCGCTGCTCATCGTCGACAGCAGCTTCGCCGAAGGCGTCGTCCTGGAGACGGTGCTGCTCAGCATCTACAACCACGACTCGGCCATCGCCGCCGCGGCGTCACGGATGATCACCGCGGCGGCCGGCCGGCCCTGCATCGAGATGGGGTCGCGTCGCACCCAGGAACTGGCCGCCGTAGCGGCCGCGCGGGTCGCCTACATCGCGGGATTCGAGGCCACGTCGAATCTGGAGGCGGGGCGACGCTACGGGGTGCCCACGCGGGGGACCTCGGCGCACTCGTTCACGCTGCTGCACGCCAGCGAGGCCGAGGCGTTCGCCGCCCAGATCAACGCGCTCGGCGAGAACACCACGCTGCTGGTCGACACCTACGACGTCATGGCGGCCGTCCGTACGGGAGTGGACCTGACGCAAGCCCGGCTCGGTTCCGTCCGGCTGGATTCCGGCGATCTGGGCCTGCTGGCGACCCAGGTCCGCGAGCTCCTGGACTCCCTCGGCGCCGAGCAGACGAAGATCGTGGTCACCAGCGATCTGGACGAGTACGCGATCGCGGCGCTGTCCTCCGCGCCGGTCGACAGCTACGGCGTCGGCACCGCCCTGGTCACGGGCAGCGGCCACCCGACGTCAGGCTTCGTCTACAAGCTCGTGGCGCGCGCGGAGACGGGCGGGCGGGACGCCGAGCTCGCCTCGGTCGCGAAGAAGAGCGTCGACAAGATCAGTGTCGGGGGACGCAAGTATGCGCTGCGCCGGCTGTCGGATGAGGGGATCGCCGAGGCGGAGTTGATCGGGATCGGGCGCGCGGGCGAGAGCGACCACAACGATCGGGACCTCTTGGTCCCCTTGGTCGAGGGCGGCAGAATCGTAGCTGAGGAGAGCCTCACCGTGGCGCGTGAGCGGCACGCCCGGGCCCGCGCCGAACTCCCGATCGAGGCCACGAAGATGTCGCCCGGCGGACCCGTGCTGGAAACCTGGTACATCGCCGAGTCCGGTCAGGTCGACAAACCCTACGGCAGGAGCACCCCATGAGGAGCGCCCGATGAAGACCGCACTGATCGTCGTCGACGTCCAGAACGACTTCTGCGAGGGCGGCTCGCTGGCCGTCGAGGGAGGTGCCGGCGTCGCCGCGAAGATCGACGATCTCTTGGCCGACGGACACGCCTGGGATCACGTCGTCGCGACCCGCGATCACCACGTCGACCCTGGTGACCATTTCTCCGACGATCCGGACTTCGCCGACTCCTGGCCGGCGCACTGCGTGAAGGGCACCGAGGGCGCCGACCTGCACGAACACCTCAGCGAGGAACACTTCGAAGCGGTCTTCGACAAGGGTGAGTACGAGGCCGCCTACTCCGGCTTCGAGGGCCGCGCCGCCGACGGCAGTGAACTGGCCGGCTGGCTGCGGTCGCGCACCGTCGACGAGGTCGTGATCTGTGGGCTGACCACCGACTATTGCGTCCGCACTACGGCGCTCGACGCGGTCTCGGCCGGTTTCACCACGACCGTGTTGATCGACCTGACCGCAGCCGTGGCACCGCAGCGAGTGCCCGAGGTGGTGGACGAACTCGAGGCCGCTGGGGTGGCGGTGACTAGATTCGGTCAATGAGCGCGTGGACAGCGACGGACATCGGTGACCAGACGGGGCGGACGGTGATCGTCACCGGCGCCAACAGCGGCCTCGGTTTCGAGACCACGAAGGCGCTGGCGGCGCGCGGCGCACGGGTGATCATGGCGGTCCGGGACACCGGACGGGGCGCCCAGGCCGCCGCCGAGGTCAGCGGATCGGTCGAGGTCCGCAAGCTCGACGTCGCCGATCTCGCGTCGGTCCGGGCCTTCGCGAGCGGCTGGACCGAACCGGTCGACGTGTTGATCAACAACGCCGGTGTCATGGCCACCCCGCAGCGCGAGTTGACGGCGGACGGCTTTGAGCTGCAGTTCGGCACCAATCATCTGGGCCCCTTCGCCCTGACGAACCTGTTGCTGCCGCAGATCATCGACCGGGTCGTGACCATCTCCTCGCAAGGACACCGGATGGGGCACATCCAGTTCGACGACCTGAACTGGCAGCGTCGGCGCTACTCCCCCTGGAAGGCGTACGGGCAGACCAAGCTGGCCAACCTGCTGTTCACCCTCGAACTGCAACGGCGGCTGGCCGCCGACCACTCCAGTGTCCGGGCGATGGCGGCCCATCCGGGCCTGTCGGGGACGAATCTGTACCGGCCCCGGTGGCGGTGGACGACACGGGTCGGGCGCTTCTTGATCAAAGCCTTCGGCCAGTCGCCGGCGATGGGGGCGCTGCCCCAGCTGTTTGCCGCTACCGAAGACATTCCCGGCGGAAGCTACGTCGGGCCAGACGGTCGGGGCGAGCAGATCGGTCACCCGACGTTGGTCGGGCGTTCGGCCGAGGCGAGCGACCTGGACGTGGCCGGACGGCTGTGGTCGGTATCGGAGGAGTTGACCGGGGTCAGCTACCCCACCGAATAGTCGTTTCCTGAGTCTGTCGAAGGGTGCGTGTCCTGGCGAAGGGCCCGATGCCAGCTGAGGGCGTACGCGTGGTCGTCGCACGCGACCCCGCCCTCGCCGAACTCGAGTGGCCGGAACGTGTCGACCATGACGGCCAGTTCGTCGAAGTAGTCCTTGCCGATCGCGGCCTCGGCCGCTCCGGGCTGGGGGCCGTGGCTGTGGCCGCCGGGATGCAGGGTGATCGACCCCAGAGCGATCCCGGATCCCTTGCGCGCCTCGTAATCGCCGCCGCAGTAGAACATCACCTCGTCGGAGTCGACGTTGGAGTGGTAGTAGGGCACCGGGATGGCCAGCGGGTGATAATCGACCTTGCGCGGCACGAAGTTGCAGACCACGAAGTTCCCGCCCTCGAAGACCTGGTGCACCGGCGGCGGCTGGTGCACCCGGCCGGTGATCGGCTCGAAATCGTCGACGTTGAAGGTGTACGGGTAGAGGCAGCCGTCCCAGCCGACCACGTCGAACGGGTGGCTAGTGGCGGTGACGATCGAACCGGCGATGCCACTCGGGCCGGACCCGCGGTGCTTGGTGTAGATCTCGACATCGGCGCCGTCTTCGATCAGCGGTTCGCTCGGTGGGTGCAGATCTCGTTCGCAGTAAGGGCTGTGCTCGAGGAACTGGCCGTACTTCGACAGGTAGCGCTTGGGCGGGGCGATGTGGGAGTTGGCCTCGATGCAGTACGCCTTGACTTCTCCGTAGGGGCGCCAGCGGTGCACCGTGGCCCGCGGAATGATCACGTAGTCTCGGGCCCGGAACGGCACCGTGCCGAAGACGGTGTCGATGAAGCCGCGGCCGTCCTCGATGTAGACGCACTCGTCGCCTATCGCGTTCCGGTAGAGCGGAGACGGCTTTGCGCCCACCGCGTACGAGATCCGGACGTCGCCGTTGCCCAGGACCAGTCGGCGACCCGTGACGTGGTCGATCTCGCTCGTGTCGCCGGTGAACAGCTCCGGGAGTCGCAGGTGCACGGGGCGGAGGGGATGGTTCGGGGTCGTGGACAGGTCGGGGAGGCTCCACGCGCGGGCGCCGCTCATGGCCGACGGAATGCCCCGGTGGTAGAGAAGGGAGGAGTCCGAGCTGAATCCCTCCTCCCCCATCAGCTCCTCGGCGTACAGCGACCCGTCCGGCTGCCGGAAGGCGGTGTGTCGTTTCGGCGGGATCTCCCCAACGCTGCGATAAGACGCCATGAACTCACACTAGGCCGGTCACAGGAGGCGGAGCACGGTCGGCGGTGCGACCGTGCGAAAGGCGTCGAGCACGATGGCGTCGAGCTCGTCTTGGGTCACCTCGAGCAGGTGCACGCCCAGCCAGCCGCGCTGACCGACGTACGGCGGTCGGAAGAAGCGGTCGGGCTCGGTCTCGATCATCTCCGCCTGCACACCATCG
The DNA here is from genome assembly GCA_963789345.1 of uncultured Actinomycetota bacterium. Classification (GTDB taxonomy): domain Bacteria; phylum Actinomycetota; class Actinomycetes; order Propionibacteriales; family Propionibacteriaceae; genus Microlunatus. The sequence continues at coordinate 19,371 of CAWBKR010000026.1, forward strand.
GGAGCCGCGCACCAGATCGCCAACCGGCCGTCGTCGTGGTGATCGTCGAGGAACATCACGAAGCACAACTTGCCGCGGACGAAGAACGCCGGTCCGCCGTGGCTCGGTCGCTCCGACGTTTCGGGCAGCCCGAGCGCGGCGGCGCGCACCATGCCCAGCACGCGTTGCGCGTCCGCCTCGGTGTAGCTGACCACGGCCACCAGTATCGTGCCGCAGGTGAGCCTGTTCTCGGCGCTCATCGATGACGCCGCCATGTTTCCGCCGGGCGACGCTCCCGCCGACCGGGCGGTGGCCGAGCACCTGGGCTACCGGGAGGCCTGGTTCGCGTCCCTCATCGGGCCCTTGCTCGTGCCGGACAGGGCCCTGGTCGAGGTGGGTCGGCGGGTGAACCCGGGGCACGAGCTGGCGGTCAGCGTGGTCAACACCGGAGGCGCCGGTGGCCTGGTCGCCCTGGCGCGGAGGACGGTTCCTCGCGTTCGGGTGGTCGCGGTCGAATCGGCACTGCGCGACCTGGACGACCTGGTCGGCAACGCGAGCCGGGTAGCGGCGGCGGCGGAGGAGCTGGATCCGTCGATCACTGTCTACGTGGAGCTGCCCTACACGTTGGGGTGGCTCCAGGCCGTCGAGGTGATCGAGGCCGCGGGGCTGCACGGGAAGATCCGGACCGGTGGTGTCGAGCCGGAGATGTATCCCTCGGCCGAGCGACTGGCCGAACAGTTGTCGGTGCTCGTCGAGGCGGACCTGAGCTTCAAGGCCACGGCCGGTCTGCACCGTGCGTGGCCGAACGAGGCCCGCAACGAACGCGGCCAGGCCCTGCCCCAGCACGGATTCCTCAACCTGATGATGGCGTTGGACGCCCTGATCGACGGGGCCGAACCGGCCGACGCTGCCGAGCTGCTCGCGGTGCAGGACCACGAACAGATCCGGGCGGCCGCCTCGTCCTGGGACGAGCCTGCTCAGCAGCGCATCCGCCGGCGGCTGCGCAGTTTCGGCTGCTGCGGAGTCACCGACCCGGTGGACGATCTGGTCGAGCTGGGACTGCTCACGCGGCCGACGTCATGAGCTGGTTCACCGTCGGACCGAGCGATCCGTTCGGTGTCGATGAGCTTCCGTACGGGGTGTTCCGCGACGACGCTGGACCGCCGCGAGTCGGCGTTGGGATCGGCAGCCAAGTGATCGATCTCGTCGGGCTGGCCCGTGCCCTGGGTCGGGACGAGGGTGTGTTCGCCCAGCCTCGGCTCAACGGATTCCTGGCGGAGGGTCCGCAGGCGTGGGCCGAGCACCGCGAACTCCTCACCGGGCTGTTCGGCGACGACGACGGCCGTGCGGTCGTCGAACCGCACCTGTTGGCGATGTCCGAGGTCGAACTGCTGCTGCCGTTCGAGGTGGCGGACTACGTCGACTTCTACGCGAGCGAGCACCACGCGACCAATGTGGGCCAGATGTTCCGGCCCGACGGGGAGCCCCTCACCCCGAACTGGCGCCATCTACCCATCGCCTACCACGGCCGGGCCGGCACCGTCGTGGTCAGCGGCACCGACGTCGTCCGACCGTCCGGCCAGCGCAAGGCCGCGACCGATCCAGCCCCCGTCTTCGGGCGCAGCCAAAAGCTCGATTTCGAGGTGGAGCTCGGGTTCGTCGTCGGCGTCGGCTCCGAGCGCGGGGTGCCGGTTCCGATCGAGGACTTCGCGGCGCACGTCTTCGGGGTGGTGATCGTGAACGACTGGTCGGCCCGGGATATCCAGGCCTGGGAGTACGTGCCGCTCGGGCCCTTCCTCGGGAAGAGCTTCGCGACCTCGATCTCCTCCTGGGTGCTGCCTCTGGCCGCCTTGTCCGAAGCCGCTGTTCCGCCGCCGGATCACGTCCAGGAACTGTCGGACTACCTCCGGGACCCGCGCGGAGGGTTCGACATCGACATCGACGTCCTGCTGAACGGCGAACGGGTGAGCAGCTGTCCGTACGCGAGCATGTACTACACCCCGGCGCAGATGCTGGCGCACCTGACCGTCAACGGAGCCAGCCTCCGGACCGGCGACCTCTTTGCCTCCGGCACCGTGTCCGGGCCGGCCGCCGATCAGCGCGGATCATTGCTGGAACTGAGCTGGAACGGGACGCAGCCTCTCCGCTTGACGGGCGCCGAACGCACGTTCCTCGAGGATGGTGACGAGGTGATCATGCGCGGCAGCGCCCGCTCCGCCCGCGGTCGCCTGAACCTGGGCGAGGTGCGCGGCCGGATCGTCTAACGAATCTTGACCACCTGGGTTTTCGCGGCCAGGTCGTGAATGGCTTGTCGTTTCGGCTGCCAGAGCGGGAACAGCGCATCGAGCAGACGGAAGATCAACAAATAGGCCGACAGGTTGGGCAACGCCCACACCGCCATCCGGATGAGGATCGTGTTCCAGGCCAGAGGACCGGGGAACCGGCCCTGGTCGACCGGTACCACGCGCAGACCGCAGATCAGCTTGCCGGGGGTCGCTGACCGCCAGCGCAGGAACAGCACGATGTAGACCGCTTCGACGACCAGGGCGACAGCGGTCAAGATCAGCTGGTCCGTGAACGGGACCAGCGCGGTGGGTGACGGCTGTGGGGGCGGCGGCAGTCCGGCTTCGGTGGCCGCGACGATCTCGTTGAAGTACTCGGCGAAGCGGGCGAAGAGCCGGGCGTAGATCGGGGAGCTCAGCGCCGCGGCGATGACCCCGACGATGAGCCCGTCGATGAGCCCGGCCAGCACCCGCCACCACCAGCCGGACAGCGGTACGCCGTCGGCGGTCAGAGCCTGCTTGGTCCCTGGCGCGGCGTACCCGGCGGGGTACGGCGCCTGGCCGTAGGGCTGGGGCGGATGCGGCGGTTGCGGGTAGGGGCCCTGCCCCGATGGAGGCTGACCGTACGGATTCTGCTGCGGAGGCTGGCCGTACGGAGATTGGCCGTACGAAGGCTGACCGTACGGCGGTTGGCCGTGCGGAGGCTGGGGCTGGACGGGCGGAGCTCCCCGACGCTCGCTCGGCCGGGTGTTGCGGGACCACTGCCAGCCGTCCCAGTAACGCTCCTGAGCCGCGTCGACCGGATCGGGGTACCAACCGCTGGGCGCGGCATGGCGCCCGGGCGGAACCGGAGGCGAGCCGATGGGGATATCCGACACGGGGGTGAGTCTATTTCGCAGTCGGGCCCCCGCCGGCCAACACCGAGCCGTCACACCTGCGGCGACACGCCGTCCAAAGTGCCGAAGATGTGACGGGTCGGCAGGTTCAGAGGTTGCCGCGGCGTTCCTGTTCGCGCTCGATGGCCTCGAAGAGGGCCTTGAAGTTGCCCTTGCCGAAGCCGAGGGAGCCGTGCCGCTCGATGAGTTCGAAGAAGACCGTCGGGCGGTCGCCGATGGGGCGGGTGAAGATCTGCAGGAGGTAGCCGTCCTCGTCGCGGTCGACCAGGATCCCGCGGCGTCGCAGTTCCTCGATGGGCACGCGGACCTCACCGATGCGCGCGCGCAGTGCGGGGTCGGTGTAGTAGGACTCCGGAGTGGACAAGAACTCCACGCCCTCGGATCGCAGTACGTCGACGGCGGTCAGGATGTCGTTGGTGGCCAGGGCCAGGTGCTGGGCGCCCGGACCGCCGTAGAACTCCAGGAACTCATCGATCTGGCTCTTCTTCTTGCCGACCGCCGGCTCGTTGAGCGGGAACTTCACCCGGTGGTTGCCGCTGGCGACCACCTTGCTCATCAGGGCGGAGTAGTCGGTGGCGATGTCGTCGCCGACGAACTCGGCCATGTTGGTGAAGCCCATGACCCGGTTGTAGAACCCGACCCAGTCATCCATCCGGCCGAGTTCGACGTTGCCGACCACATGGTCCAGCGCCTGGAACAGCCGCTTCGGGCGTCCGGCGCGGGGGGTGTGCGTCGAGGAGCGCGTGACGTAGCCAGGCAGATAGGGACCGCGGTACGCCGACCGGTCGACCAGGGTGTGCCGGGTGTCGCCGTAGGCACCCAGCGTGGCGAGGCGGACGGTGCCGTGCTCGTCGGTCTCGTCGTGCGGCTCGACCAGGATCACCGCACCCATGCGCCGGGCGTGGGCCACGCAGCGGTCGACGTCGGGCACCTCCAGGCTGATGTCGAAAACGCCGTCACCGTGGCGGCGGTGGTGCTCGTGCAACTCGCTCTCGGGAGCGACCCCGCCCAGGATCACGAACCGGCAGGACCCGCTCGTCAGCACGAACGCTTGACGGTCCCGCTGCCCCGTCTCGGGTCCGGCGTAGGCCACCAGCTGCATGCCGTACGCGGACTGGTAGTGGCGTGCCGTCTGGACGGCGTTGCCCACCACCCACACGACGGCGTCCCAGCCCGTGACGGGGAAGACGTCGGCCGCGGCGTCGTAGTCGACCAGCCCGATCAGCTGTCGCAACTGCTCGGGGGTCAGCTCGGCCAGGCGCTCGTCGTCGGTCAGCACACCGGCGGTCAGTACATCGGTCATGATCCATGCTCTATCGGCTCGGCAAACTGCGCAACCGGAGCTGCTGACACTGATCAGATTGTATAGTCAGAGCCTCACCACTCCAGCCCGACGAGGTCAACGTGTCCATCCCCGACCGCGCGATCGACCAACTCGACCGCGATCTGCTCAGCCTGTTCGTCCGTCGAGCCGCGGCTCGGCGTCCTCGAGGCGAGTCGCAGGCTGCGGGTCGCCCGCGGCACGGTGCAGTCGCGGCTCGACCGGCTGGAGCGCGACGGCGTGATCACCGGCTGGGCGCCAAGCATCGCGCCGGCCGCGCTCGGCTACGGCGTGACGGCCTTCGTCACGCTGCAGATCACCCAGCACGCCGGCCGGCAGGGCCTGGAGCGTCGTCTGGCGGCGATTCCCGAACTGCTGGAGTGCTGGACCGTCACCGGCAGTGGCGACCTGTGGTGCCGGATCGTCGCCCGTTCGAACACGGACCTGCAGCGCGTGATCGACCAGATGGTGGTCGACGAAACCGTGATCCGGGCTTCGACTCTGATCGCCCTGTCGGAATCCGTCCCGTTCCGGACGGCCCCCCTGATCGAGGCAACCTGAGCCCATCCTTGACCACGTACGCACGAAACGCCGAGTCCGGCTGGGTTCCCCCATGCGGCCGGTCTCGACGCCCACGTGCCCCCCGATGGTGCTGTTGGACTCCCCCTCGCCCTTCAACACCGGATCGGAGGAGCTTACCGAAGCGCGGGTTGTCATGGTTGACCGAACTTGTCAGTGCGGGTAGAAATCAAACGGCCAGGGCGGGCGAACAGGCGGAGGCCGGAGATGCAGGATCGGTCGGCGTCAGCCCCGGAATCCCTCCCGCCGGAGTTCCTTCACCACCTTCGGCGACTGCCTGCGCTTCCTCCGCCGGCGCGCACGCCTGACCCAACGGGAGTTGGCGATCGCCGTCGGCTACAGCCCCGAACACATCAGCCGTCTGGAAAGCAACAGCCGTCGACCGGACCCGGCCACCGTGCAGGCCCTCTTCGCTCCGGCCCTGCACCTGACGAAGGAGCCGCTCCTGCTCGAACCCTTGCTGCGGCTCAGTCACGCACCGCCGGCGCCCGTCGCGGCCGGGCACACCACCGCCCGGCACCCGCTGCCCCCCACGATGACACCGCTGGTCGGTCGCGGCGAGGAGCTCGAACAGATTCGTACCCGGCTGGAGCGCCTCGACTGCCGGCTGCTGTCCCTGATCGGTCTCGGCGGCACCGGCAAGACGCGGTTGGCCATCGAGGCGGCGTCCCGGCTCCGGTTCCCCGACGGGGTCGTCTGGGTGTCGCTCGAGTCGCTCACGGACCACCGGCAGATCCTGGGCGCCCTCCACGAAGCGCTCGAGCTCTCGCCGCGTCAGGACGTGATCAACTTCGTGGCCGAGCGCGAGCTGCTGGTGATCTTGGACAACGCCGAACACCTCCTCCCCGACCTGGCCGTCATCGCGGATCTGCTGGCCGCCGCCCCCAAGATCAAGATCTTGGTGACCTCCCGCGAACGGCTGCAGCTGTACGGCGAGTGGGTCCTCGACCTCGGCGGACTCGCCGCTGATGCCGACCGGGTGGCCCTGTTCGCGTTGACCGTGGCCCGACACCAGGCTCACACGAGCATCGAGTCGGAGGCGGACCAGACGGCGGCCAGGCGGATCGGCGCCGAGGTGGGCGGACTTCCTTTGGCCATCGAGTTGGCGGCGAGCTGGGTGCGCACGATGCCGGTGGCCGAGGTCGCACGGCGCATCCGGGCGCGCCCGGTCGGGCTGACAGCCTCATCGCGCGAACAGCCGAGCCGGCACCGCAGCGTCGAGGCCGTCCTGGCTGCCTCGTGGGAATTGCTCACGCCGCCCGAGCAAGCCACGCTGATGGTGGCCTCGGTTTTCCGCGGCGGCATCGATAGCGAGGCGGCTCTCCTGATCGATCCGGCCTGGCCGACCACCCACGTCGGGCTCGTCGACCGCTCGTTGCTCAACGTGAGGGCGGACGAACGCCTGGATCTCCATCCGCTGGTGCGCGGGTACGCCGCCGAGCAGGCGGACGCCGCGAACCTCCTGGGATCGCTGCGCCGCCGGCACGCCGATCACTTCCGTCGGTGGACGGTGGCGGCCGTCCCGCACCTCCACGACTCCGGCCAGCGGACCTGGCTGCCCAGGTTCGAGATCGAGCACGACAACCTGCGGGCCGCGCTGGCCTGCTACGTCGATCTCGGCGACGCAGGAGCCGCGACCGAGCTGTGCCTGGCCCTCGCCGACTTCTGGTCGATACACGGGCATCACGCTGAGGGCCGCGAGCGCGTACGAGCGGTGCTCACCTTGCAGCCGTCGGGTGATGAGCGGCGGCACTTGCTCAACGTGCTGGCGGAGCTGACCTGGATCCAGGGAGACTACGACGAAGCGCGGACGCTCCTGATCGAGGCGTTGCCGTTGCATGAGGCCGCCGGTGACGACGAGGCCACCGGTGCCGCGCAACACCGACTGGGCTCGATCGCCGGCTACGAAGGTGACTACCCCGAGGCCGAGCGGTTCTACATCGCCACCTTGGCGACGAAAGCCCGCGTCGGCGACGAGGTCAGCACCGCCAAGACACTGACGAACCTGGCCATCACCGTCATGCGTCAGGGCGACAACGACCGCGCGGAGACCCTGCACCGCCAGGCGCTCGCCTCGTTCCAGGCACACCAGCACGAGCACTTCTCGGCGATCTCCCTCACCAACCTCGGCGACCTGGCGATCGAACGCGCCGACGCCGACGCCGCCGAGGCCTACTACCTGACGGCGCTCCAGATCCTCTTCGAGCTCGGTGATCAACAACGGATGGCCTTCCCGCTCGACGGCCTCGGTCGCGCCGCCCTGCAACACGACCGGGCGGAGCGCGCCGTTCGACTCTGGGGAGCCGCCGAGGCCCTGCGTGCCCGATACGCGACCATCCTGCCCCCGGCCGAGCGTGCGGACTACGAAAGGGCGCTGGCGCAGGCGCGCGGTGCTCTCCAGCCGACGCGGTACGAACAGGGCTGGCGGGAGGGCGAGGACTTCAGCGCGGCCGAGGCGGTCGCGTACGCGGTCGACGCCGACGACGAAGGCGGGCGCTGACGTCAGCGGCGGAACTCGGTGCCCACCGACCCGATGCGCAGTGAGGCCAGCAGCGCGAGCAGGGCCACGACCGCCATCGTGACCATCACGGACCCGAACGTGACCGGCAGATCGCCCCCGGTGCGCAGAGCCGCGAAGATCGAGCCGCTGACCCCGATGAAGATGCTCGAGCCCAGGGCGTCCCCGAGATTCAGCGATGCCGCGTTGCGTCCTTGATCATCTACCGGCGACAACGTCATCACCGCCAGCGACGTGCTGGCCGTCGCCAGGCCCATGCCGAAGCCGGCCAGCAGCCACCCGATCCCGACTGTCCCGAACCAGGTGGTGAGCGGGAAGAACGCCACCACGGCGCAGATTGCGATCCCGATGCCCACCGATCCCGTGCCGGCGGTGATCAGCCGGTCGCGCCGCACCCTGACCCACGACTGCGACTGCAACCAGGACGCCACCGTCCACCCCACGGCACCGATCGTGAGCATGACACCGGCGAGGAACAGGTCGAGGGCCCGCTGCTCGACCAACATCAACGGGATGAAGGACTCGGCCCCGAAGAACGCGCCCGGCAGCAGCGCCCGCACCCAGATCACCGATGGCATCCCTCGGTCGATCCGGAAGAAGCCGCTCGGCATCAGCCGCGGCAGGCCAACCGCCAACGCCACGACAGCCAGCACGACGAGCGGCACGGACCACGGGTCCAGACGCTGACCGGCGAGCTGCAGCGCAGCGGCGGCCGCGGCGACGATGCCGGCGGCCCACAGCGGTGCGGGCCGGACCGACGAATCGCCGCCGGGAGGTCGATGCGACCTGATCAGCCGAAGCAGGGTGGGAAGCACGATTCCGCCCCCGAGCACGACCAGCGGGAGTACGGCCAGGAACACCCAGTGCCAGCTCAGCTGCCGGGTCAGCCAGGCAGCGATCGGCGGACCGACGAAGGCAGGAAGCACCCAGGCTGTGGAGATGTAGGTGAACATGCGGGGCCGCCGGCGCGCGTCGAACTCTTGGGCGATGATGACGAAGGCCGCCGTGTTCATCGCGCCGCTGCCCAGGCCCTGGATCAGCCGGCCCGCCGATCAGCGTCGCCATCGTCGAGGCCGTTCCGGCGACGATGAGCCCAACCGCGAAGACTCCCAGGCCGATCAGCAGGGGCCGGGCCGGTCCGATCCGATCGCTCAGCCGGCCGGTCACGACGGTCGCGAAGAGCATCCCGATCAGGAACAGCGAGAAGGACCAGGCGTAGTAGCTGAGCCCGTTCAACTCGCGGGCGGCGACCGGCATGGCGGTGGCCACGGCGATGGCCTCGAAGGCGATGGCCACGACCGTCATGCACAGTCCGATGGTCAACGCCCGCAGGGACGACGGGAGCGGGGTCGGTGGACATCCGCACCAGTCCACCACCTCGACTCGGCTTGAGGTCAACCGGCGGCTGGCTCTGTGTACCCTGACCGGGTGAGCCAGCAACAAGCCCCGGGGGCCCGAACCATTGTCGACGAGCGCACGAAGGAACAGGCCGACTATCGCCTGGATGAGGGTGATCACGAGCGGTTCTCCCACTTCGTGCCGAAGGAGAAGCTGACCGAAGCCATGGTGATGGGTACGCCGGTGGTGGCCCTCTGCGGCAAGGTCTGGGTGCCCAGCCGCGATCCCGAACGCTTCCCGATCTGCCCGGAGTGCAAGGAGATCTGGGAAGGCATGGACCCCGGCGACGAAGAGTGAGAACCGGGGCGGAGAACAGGACCCGGTCGGCGAGCCGTCGGGTGACGGCATCCCCCGGCCCTGACTGGACGACGAAGATGACGAGGCGGTTTCCTCCGACGGCGAGTAACGCTTGGATCCTTGTCAGCTGAGGAGGAAGTCAGGGTCGTATCAGGGATGCTGTCGCGCGAGCCGACATCAACAATTGGAGCTGTAGACCTGCCGCGCGACCGCGTTGCTCCTCGGCGGCTCGACCGCGCAGTTGACCACACCGAGCGTCTGGTCCGCCTCGGAGCGGAACAGCCACCGCTGCTCAGTACCCGAGCAGTCGACGATCACGTCGGCGTTGAGGGTGGCCGACGCGCTGTAGGCGACGTAGGTGCCGGGTGTGTTGTAGGGAGGCTCGGACGCGTCGACGTCCTGGTCCGGCGGATTCGGGCGGGTCAACAGGACCCGGTTACGCGACGAGCCGGCGATCAGGGTGCCGATCTTGGTCAGGGTGGCCTCGTCGGTGTTCGTCGATCCGTCGGGCGCGGTCAGGGTCGGCGGCGAGGAAGTCGCTCTGCTCGCGGGTGCCGGGTGTCAGGTTGCGACCGTCGGAGACGAGCGTCACGTCTCGATCGTCCGGCGAGGCTCTGCGGTCACCTTCTCGATCCGGATGGGTGTCACCGACGTACAGCTGACGGACGCCACGCTGCCCGTCGGCGTTCCCGATGTAGGAGGGCTCGGCGAACCGGTCGGCAGTATCGTGCCGCTGCCCGAGGGCGACGCGGGACTCCCGCTCGGGGCCAGTGGGCTCCCGGTCACCGAGGACGTGGGGCTGCCGGTGCCCGACGATTCCGCCGGCACGCTCGGCGAAGGTTGGTTTCCGCCGCTCTGCAGCAGGTTGCAGCCGCCCAACGCCACCGTCATGATCAACAAACCCGGCAGGATCAGCGCCGTTGCCCACGTCGGACGCATCCTCCGCGGCAACGTCGTGGTCGGCATGACGAGAGCCTAGAGCACGGGGTGAAGGGTCACGGGTCAAGGATCACGCGACCTCGGTGGGCACCGCCGCGTCCAGCTCCTCGTCCGCCACGTCACCGGTGTGGCCGGCCGCGACGGCGCGCCGGCCGAGCACGACGACGTACCGCGAGAAACGCCAGCCAGACGATCGCCCCGATGATGATCCGGGCCCAGGCCGGCAGGGTCGACGGAGTGACGAAGCCCTCGACCAGGCCGGAGATCAGCAACCAGACGGCGAGACCCAGGGCGATCGCCCCGACGGCTCGACCCTCCGTGGCCAGGGCCTGGGTACGGGTCCGGGGGCCGGGCGCGATCCAGCTCCAGCCCAGTCGTAGTCCCGCACCGGCGGCCACGAAGACGATGGTCAGCTCCAGCAGGCCGTGCGGCAGGATGAGCCCGTAGAAGACGTCGGCCCGACCTGCGTCGATCATGAAACCGGCGATCACCCCGAGGTTGGCGATGTTGACCCACAACACGATGATCACCGGGATCAAGGCGATGCCGAGGACGAGACAGACCGCGGTCACGCGAGCGTTGTTGAGCCATACCTGAAAGGCGAAGTCAGCGGCCGGGTTCTCACTGTAGTAGGCCGAGAAGTCGTGGTTGACGAGCTGCTCGGCCGCCGACGAGCTCAGCAGCGACGTCGCCAACCCGGGAGTGTTGATCACCCGCCAGGCGATCAGGACCGCCACCGCGATGTTGATCACCGCCACCGTGATCCACCAGCGGCGGGCGCGATAGCGGCAGCCGGGAAGATCACGGTGAAGAAGCGCCCGACTCCTCGCCACAGCGGCAGCGTCACTCCGGTGCCGATGCTGCGGGCGGCGGCCACCAGCGCCGACAGGCGAGCTTCCAGCACGGGATCGGTGGCCGTGCTGCGGATGACCGACAACTGGGTGGCGACCCGCGGGTAGAGCTCCACCAGCTCGTCGGCCTCGGCCCCGGTCAGCTTGCGCCGCTGACGCGTCAGCTCGGTCAACCGGTCCCACTCCGGCCCGTGCCGCAACAGGTAGGAGTCCAGATCCACGCGCACATTCTGCCCTGGTGCTGGGTCCGTCATCGTCGTTCGTAGGCCGCACGTCTCGCGCCCAGGTCCCGCTAGTCTCGGCACCGTGACCCAGATCGTCACGGGCGAGGCGGTGCTCCTCGACCTGCGCCCGGCGCGGATTCCGACGCGCATGCTGGCGACCGCCATCGACGTCGCCCTGATCGTGGGTGCCAGCCTGCTTTTCTCCTACGTTGTCGCCACCGTGGGCGGATCGTCGGCTCGGCAGGAGGCCGTGAGCCTCGCGGGGGCGCTGATCATCTTGTTCGGGTACCCGATCACCAGCGAGACCCTGAGCCGGGGCCGGACCCTGGGGTCGCTGGCGCTCGGTCTGCGCGTCGTACGCGACGACGGCGGCTCGATCCGGTTCCGCCAGGCGCTCCTGCGGGGGTTGGCCTTCTGGGCGGTCGACTTCGCTCCGTGGACGGCGTTCTGCGGCGGTCTGGTGTCGGCGGCGCTCAATCCGAATTCCAAGCGGCTCGGCGACCTGATCGCCGGCACCGTGGTCATCCGTACGCGATCACCCCGCCCGCCCCAACCGCTGCCGGCTGTCTCACCGGCCCTGGCTCCTTGGACGTCTCAGCTGGAGCTGAGCCGGCTACCCGACGAGCTCGTCACCGCCTCCCGTCACCTCGTGCAACGCGCCGACGGGCTGCTTGCGTACCCACGCCAGCAGCTGGCGCACGAGCTCGCGCGTCAGATGGCGGCGCGGACGGCGCCCGCGCCGCCATGGTCCCTGGAGCCGTTGGAGTTCCTGGCCGCCGTGGTCGCCGAACGCCGTCAGCGGGAGCGCAACCGGATCACTCCGCGGCAGTGGGTACCCAGCGCCGCCGAGTTGCCGGCAGGTTGGCGATGAGCGGGCGAACGCTGTGGCTGCTCCGACACGCCAAGTCGGACTGGGATACCGGCGCGCCTGATCATGATCGCCCGCTCAACGAACGCGGCGTGCGGGACTCCGGCGCGGCCGGGCGACTGCTCACTCAGCGTGGCTGGCGCCCCGACCTCGTGTTGTGCTCCTCCGCGCTGCGCACCCGGCAGACCTGGCAACGGGCGGAGGCGGGTGGAGCGACCGCCGGTGAGGTGCGGATCGAACCGCGGATCTACGAGGCCTCCGCGGCGGGCTTGCTGTCCCTCGTCCACGAGGTCGACGACGCCGTGACCGGCCTGCTCCTCGTCGGGCACTCCCCCGGGATCCCGGGCCTGGCCGACCGCCTCGGCGTACGACCCGAACCGGCGGAGGCATGGCGTCGGATGGACGAGAAGTTCCCGACGTCCGGGCTGGCCATGCTCCGTGTCGACGCCTCGTGGGCCGACGTCGACGCCGGCGAACTCGTGGCCTTCGAGATTCCCCGCGGCTGACGCGTCGCGCGCCCGGTCGGGCGTCTCACGAGTTCCGTGGCAGCGTCTTGTCGTGTTTCGGCTCCGAAAGCAGCAACACGCTGCCGCGCAACGGGGTTGTCCGCAGATGTGGCCGCGGAGCTCCTACGTCGCGTGCGGTCACGTCACAGTGATCTGGTGGGTTCAGCCTTCGAGCGTGAGCTTCGCCTGGCGCACTGGCCCCGGTCGGCGGCCGAGTTGGCGACCCTGGGCGTGACGCCGGCCCGACTGCGTCGCCGTTCCTGGCGCCGCACCAGCCGCGGCTACTACGCACCCGTCACCGAAACGGCTCCGAGCACCGCCCAGCGGATCCTCGATCGGGCGCCGCTGGTGCCCTCCGGCGGAGCGTTCTCCAGCTGGGCCGCGGCCTACGTGCTGGGGGTGGACATGCTCGACGGCCTCGACTCGGAGACCTTGCGGCCGGAGCCGATCTGTATCAGCTTGGGCTCAGACGCGGGCCGGGCCAGCACGACGCAGATCCGCTACGTGCGCGATCGCCTGCCGGTGGACCACCGGCAGGTCTCCCACGGGCTGCCGGTGACGACGCCGTTCCGTACCGCCTTCGACGGGGCTCGCTGGGCTCCCAACCTCGTCGAGGCCGTGGTCTTCGTCGACCAGGTCGCCCACGCCCTCGAGTTCGACATTCTCTCCACGCTCGCCGACTGGTGCGCCCAGCAAGGAAAATGGCCCGGTGCGGTGCAACTCCGAGAAGCGCTGAACTGGGCAGACGCGGCCAGCGCGAGCCCGTGGGAGAGCCGGCTGCGGATGTTCTACGTGTTGACGGCGCGGCTCCCCCGGCCCCTGGTCAACCAGCCGATCTTCGACCTCGACGGCCGGTTCGTCGCCACACCGGACCTGTTCGCCCCCGAGGCCGGCTTGGCCACCGAGTTCGACGGTCAGGACCATCGCGCTCGCCGCCAGCACCGAGCCGACAACATCCGCGAGGAGAAACTCGAGGGCGTCAACTTGATCGTGTCCCGGGTCGACAGTCTCGACCTGCGTACTCGGCTGGCCCTCATCGACCGCCTGCGATCTCGATGCTCCCAAGGCCTCGATCGCGACCGCAGCCAGGACAACTGGACCCTCGAGCAGCCGGCGTGGTGGCGGCGGCGGAAGGCCTCCTGAGTTCCGCGCAGCCTCTTGTCGTGTTTCGGCCCCGAATGCAGTAACACTCGCGTACGAGCGGGCCAAGGGCTACCATAGGCCTATGGCTCGGATTCAGACCATGGTTCAGCTGAGCGGTGACCTCGTCGAGGCGCTCGACCGGCACGCGGCCCGAGCAGGCGTATCGCGGTCCCAGGTGATTCGCGACGCCGTCGAGGCGTTCTTGGCGTCGGACCGGGCCGCGACGATTGATCGGCAGATCGTGGGCGGATACATCAAGACGCCCCAGGGCGGTGAGTTCGACGTCGACGAGTGGGGGGACCTGTCGGCCATGATGCCGACCCTCACGGCCGACCAGCAGAAGCAGCTCACCGCTGAAGAGCGCGCTCGAGGCGTCGAACCTTGGTGACGCGCGGAGGGATCTATTACCTCGAGCATCCCGAATGGGGCCGCCGGCCAGTGCTCGTCCTGACCAGGGATGCTGCCATTCCTGTGCTCAAACGGGTCACGATCGCCTCGATATCGCGCACGATCCGAGGCATCCCCACCGAGGTGGTCCTCGATCCCGAAGACGGCATGCCCGTACGCTGCGCCGTCAGTTTGGACAATCTCGGTGACGCGTGGAAGGCGATCCTCACCGAAGAAGTGACGACCTTGAACGCGCAGCGGATGCGCGAAGTGTGCGACGCGCTGGCGATCGCCGTCGGCTGCGATTAGCCGGCCGGCGCCATGTCCACGCTGACGTCCATCTTCGACGACTTGGCCTCGGTGAAGATGACGCCCTTGACGGGGGTGACGTCGGCGTAGTCCCGACCCCAGGCCACGGTGGCGTGCGACGCGTCGGTGAGCCGGTTGTTGGTGGGGTCGAGGTACAGCCAGCCGGCGCCGGGCACCCAGCAGCCGACCCAGGCGTGACTGGCGTCCGCCCCCACCAACCGCTCCTGTCCGGGCGGCGGCCGGGTGGCGAGATAGCCGCTCACGTACCGACCGGCCAGGCCCAGGCTCCGCAGGCCGGAGACCATGAAGTGGGTGTAGTCCTGACAGACCCCGGTGCGGCGCTCCAAGAGCTCGGCGACCCGGGTGGACACTGTCGTCGATCCGGACTTGTAGGTGAAGTCCGCGTGGATCCGGCGCATCAACTCGGTCGCCGCCTCCGCGACCGGCCGGCCGGCCGCAAAGGACGCCGACGCGTACTCGCGCACGCCGGGCGGGACGTCCACCATCGGCGAAGCGAAGACGTAGTCTGCCGCCTGCCAGGCCTCGGGGACGTCCAGCCGCTCCAGGGGGCGCGCCGCCTCCCACGGCGCGGCCAGCGCGGCCTCGTCGTACGCCGGCGGTTCGAGTTCGACGACGCTGATCGCGGTCACTTCGAGCCGGGTGTGCGGTCGCACCACGTGGAAGTAGGACTTGGTGTTGCCGTACAGGTCGGCGTGCCGGAAGAGGTCGGTCGGCTCGGGGTCGATCCTGATCTCGTGCGCCAGACACCGCTGCCACGGCAGGTCCCGGGGTCGGAGATGGAACTGCCCGTAGCTGCCCGTGACCTCCCCGTCGTAGTCGTAGGTGGTGCTGTGCTGGATGCGGTACGTGGTCATGAGCTAAGACACCTGGTTCCACGAGGCGCGCCACATCCGCTGGGGCGGCGGCAGCGGGTGGAACTGGTCCCGTACGGCGTCGGACAGGATCCGCAACTGCTGATACAGCTCGTCCAGGAACCGGGTCAGGTCGATCCGGGTGTCGTCGACAGCCACCGCCAACGCCGCGGCGTCGGCCCGGCGGATCTTCTCGCTCGCGGCCTGCAGCAGCCGGATCGGGCGGGCGGTCGGCGACGTGTTGGGAATGGCCCGCAGATCGGTCCCGATCCGCAGCAACTGGTAGCACACCGACCGCGGATTGTGCGGATCCAGCACGAGCAGGTCGATCAGCGCCTCGGTGGCGTTCCGCCCCCGGTTGCGCCGCCGGAAGGTGACGATGGACTCGGCCGCCGTCAACACCGCCTCGATGATCATCCGATCGGTGGCGGACTCCCGGGTCTGCCCGAGGGTCGCTCGCAACAGCGCCACCACCTGCAGCGCACGCTCCAGCCCGCGACCGATGTCCAGCATGTACCAGCCGGCGTCGCGGACCATGTTCTCGCCGCTGATCCCGGCCAACGCGAGTAGCCCGGACAGGATCCGCTCGCTGACGTCGGTGAGCTGCAGACCTTGATCGTACGGATTCGCGGCCAGCGCCGCGAAGCCCCGATCGATCTCGGCCAGCACCATCCAGACGTCCTCCGACAACTGGTCACGGACCCCCTGAGCGGCCGACGACAGCGCTCCGACGGACTGGGCGACGCTGCCCGCCCGGTGCCGGTCCAGCAGCAGCGAACGGAGTTCCGGCATCATTGCGCGCGCGGGCACCAGGAAGCCCGGGTAGGTGGTGCTGACGTGGGTGATCGCCTGCAGCAGCACGCCCAGTGCGCGGTCGGAGGCCATGTCGAGATCGGTTTCGATGGCGACCGTGCGGGCGGCCAGTATCAGCCGCAGCAGGTCCTCGGCGCGCTCGCCGTAGCGGCCGAGCCAGTACAGGTCGCTCAGCACCCGCGGCACCATGGCCGCGGTGGTGCTGTCCAGCAGCGCCGCCAGCCGTTCGTCGTCGGCTCGGCCGGCCCACGCCGGCGCCGCCCGGACGGGGGCCACCGGCTGGCTGCTCACCACCCAGACGTCCTTGGCCAGCCCGGCGCCCGGCGCGGTCACCAGCACCCCCCGGGAATCGTCGGTGTCGTCGTTCACCCGGGCCAGGCCGCCCAGCATCGCCGTGTACGAGCTGCCGTCGCGGACTGCGAAGGAACGCAGCACCACGTTCCGCCGCACCAGGCGCTCCTGCTTGGTCGTCGGGGCCACCGACAGGTTGAGTACTCCCTGCCCGACGAAGCGATGCGGGGCCGCCTCGATCCTGGCCCGCACCCGCTCCCGCTGACCGGCATCCAGGGCGGCACCGCGGACGCTGCGACCCAGATCCCGGCTGATCGGCCGGATGACCAGGTCGTCGAGGTGAGCGAGCACGTGGGCCAGGCCGTCCGGCTCCCCGCACCACCAGGTCTCAACCGAGGGCAGCCGCAGCGGTTGACCCAGCAGCCGCTCGCAGAGGTCAGGCAGGAACGGCAGCAGCGCGGGATTCTCCAGGATGCCCGAACCGATGTCGTTGACCACGCTCACCGATCCCTGCCGGACACACTCGACCAGCCCGGTCACCCCCAGGCGCGATCCGGCCTTCAGCTCGAGCGCGTCCATCCAGACCGAGTCGACCCGCCGGAGGATGACGTCGACCTGTTCCAGCTTGCCGAGCACCCGCATCCAGACCCGGCCGTCGCGTACGGTCAGGTCGGAGCCCTCCAGCAGCGGAAACCCGAGCAGCGAGGCGAGGAACGCCTGGTCGAATGCCGTTTCGGAGTGCGTGCCGGGACTGAGGACCACCACCCGCGGGTCCTCCACCTGCTGCGGCGCGGCGTCCAGGAGGGCGGTCCGCATCGCCTGGAAGAACGGCGTCAGCCGGTGCAGGTGGGCGGCGTGGTAGACCTCGGGCAGCACCCGCGAGACCACCCGCCGGTTCTGCATGGCGTAGCCCGCTCCGGACGGTGCCTGCGTGCGATCGGAGATCACCCGCCAGGTCCCGTCGGCGTCGCGGCCGAGGTCGACCGCGATCATGAACAGGCCCTGCCGGGTGACCGCCTCGGTGCCCACCAGGGGCCTCAGGAACTCAGAGTGATCCAGGACGGCAGCGACGGGCAGGTGCCCGTGCGCGAGCAGATCCTGCGCACCGTAGAGGTCGGCGAGGATGGCGTCCAGCAGTTCGGCGCGCTGCACCATGCCCGCTTCCAGCGACGACCATTCACGCTCGTCGACGATCAACGGCAGCGGATCGAGCTGCCACGGCTGCGGCTCTGCCAGCGAGGCCGCAGGTTCGCCGCGGGCACCCCCGTCGGCCATCGAGATGCTCGAGGCCGGCCCCGGCGTGTACGTGACCCCGTCGTCCTCCAGCAGCCGCGCCACCTCGCGCTGGGCCTGTAGGAGATCGGTCTCGGCGAAGTCGTCGAGTCCCTCCAACAACCCGCCCCACCCCAGCCGCGCCGTCCCGTCGGGGGCCGCGAACTCGTCGAACACCGGCGCGGTCTCGAACATGTCGGGCTGTCCCGCTGCCGCCAGGTAGCGGTTGAGCACGGTCATGAGCGGAGCTTCTCGGGAGTGAGGAGTGATTTTGGGCGACACGCTTTTCCGTCGTCCGAAATCACGAAGAACGACCGAGATTTTGCGGAGCTCGGGACCGCGGAGCGCGGAGCGCGACCATTAGACACGGTCATGAGCGGCCCCATGACCGGGGGACTCGGCGGCGGAGGTCGAGCGTCGCTGGGAACTCGTCCCCGCCGGCAGCTCGCCAGCCCCGCTCGGCGTCGATCGCCTCGACGTCGATCAGGCCCGTGGCTCGGCCGTTGGCCTCGAAACGCCGGGCCCGCCGCGCTTCGGCCTCCTTCGCGTTGACCGGGGGGACCACGTACGACCGGCCGCCGGGATGCACCACGTGATACGTCGCGCCGCCCCGGGAGAGCCGACTCGCCCGGTCGACGACTTCGAACGCCAGCGGCGTGTCGATTCCGAGCGAGGGGTGCCGTGCCGACCAGGGAGTCCACGCCTTGTAGCGAACCCCGGCGACGAAACGGCCGCTGGTGGTGGTCGGTGCCAGCGGGACCGGGGAGCCGTTGCAGACCAGCAGCAGGCGGTCGGGGTCGAACCCGGAGGCCGTCACCTGCAGTCGCTCGACCGAGGAGTCGACGTAGCGGGCGGCTCCCCCCGAGGTGGCTTCGTCCCCGAGCACCGGCCACGGCTCGATGGCGGTGCGCAGTTCGAGATCAACACTGCCGAACGGCCCCGCATCGACCACGCTGCGACCGATGAGCGGGAACCGGAACTCCAGGAACGGCGCGAACCAGGCGAGGTGGAGCCCGAGTCCGTGGCTCCGCAGGTCCGCCACGACATCGGCCAGATCGGCACCGGCCCAGTGCGGCAGCAGGTACTGCTCGTGCAGCCGCGTACCCCACCGGATCAGCGGTGCGCGGTACGGCTCCTCGGCGCACCGGGCCAGGATGCTCCGGATCAACAGGGCCTGCGCAAGCGCCAGGTCGGGATGCGGCGGCATCTCGAAGGCGCGGAGTTCCAGCAGACCCAGCCGCCCGCGCAGCGAGTCGGGACTGTAGAGCTTGTCGATACAGAACTCCGAACGATGCGCGTTGCCGGTCAGGTCGGCGAGCAGGTGACGGAGGGCGCGGTCGACGGCCCACGGCCGGTGATCCCCACCGGAAACGGCGTCGGCCGAGTCACCGCCCGGGTCGGCGGTCAGCCGCTCGATCTCGGCGAACGCGATCTCCAACTCATACATTGCCTCCGGACGACCTTCGTCCACCCGCGGCGCCTGGCTGGTCGCCCCCACGAAGCGGCCCGAGAAGGCGTAGCTCAACGCCGGGTGGTGCTGCCAGTACGTCAACAGGCTCACCAGCAGATCGGGACGACGCAGCAGCGGCGACCGGACCGGTTCCGCCGCGCCGAGGGTCCAGTGGTTGCCCCCGCCGGTGCCGCTGTGCCGGCCGTCCAGCCCGAAGGTCTCGGTCCCCAGCCCCAGCTCGTCGGCGAGCCGGTACACGGTGGCCGTGGTCTCGGCCAGCTCGCCCCAGCTACCCGCCGGATGCAGATTGACCTCGAGCACCCCGGGATCGGGTGTGACCAGCAGTTCGGTCACCCGCGGATCGGGCGGCGGCCCGTACCCCTCCAGCACCAGGGGCGTGCCGGTCTCGCCGGCGACCCGGTCGAGGAGCCCGACCAGTTCGACGAAACGTTCCGCTCGCTCCAGTGGCGGCAGGAAGACGTGCACGTGGCCGTCGCGGGGCTGCACGATCGTGGCGGTGCGCGAGGGTGTCTCACTCAGTTCCACGACGGTGGCGTTCGGCTCCGGACTCGGCGCGAGGTCCTCGTTCGGGTGCAGATAGCTGTCCTCGCCGGGATAGTTCATCGTGCCGTCGGTGAGCGAGTCGAGGGGCAGCCGCTGTCCGGCGGAAAGCTCGCCCGGCGACAGCTCCAGCCGTCCGCTCCCCGTACGCCAGCGCGGACTGGCCCAGCCCGACCCCCACCAGGCCGGGGTGAGCGGCAAGACCCACGCGGCCGGCTCGTCGGCCTGGCGCTCGTAGGCGGCGAGCAGTTGGTCACGGGGCAGTCCGAGAGCGCTCGTCAGGGCCGCGGCGTACGCCTCCGCACGCGCCGTTGCCTTCTCGGGCTGCCCCTCCTCGCGCGGGTCGACCAGTAACGCGCGATGCCGCCAGAGCGGCACGCCGTCGCGCCGCCAGACCACCCCGACCTGCCAGCGGGGCAGCGGCTCGCCGGGATACCACCGGCCCTGACTGTGCTGGATGACACCGCCCGCCGCAAAGGCGTCGGCGAGCCGGGCGGCGAGGAGCCCGGCCAGTTCGCGCTTGCGGCCGCCGTCGGGCGCCACCGTCCACTCCGGGGCCATCGGCTCGTCCCGCAGCACGAAGGTCGGCTCGCCGCCCATGGTGAGTTCGAGTCCGGCCGCGGTCAGCCGCCCGTCCACATCGGCGCCCAGGTCGTGCAACGCCTCCCGCTGGGCCCTGGTGTACGGCTTGCTGGTCCGCGCGTCCTCGGTGAATCGGTGTACGGAATTGGCGAAGTCGAAGGTGACCTCGGCCGCGCCGGTGGTGCCGTCGATCGGGGCTGCGTTGCCCGGGCTGGGTGTGGCCGCCAGCGGGATGTGCCCCTCCCCGGCCAGGAGCCCCGAGGTCGGGTCGAGGCCGATCCAGCCCGCCCCCGGCACGTACGCCTCGGCCCACGCGTGCAGATCGGTGCTGTCCGGCTTGGGCTCGCCCCCACCGTCCCTCCCGTTGTCGGAGTCCTCACCGAGTTGCACCAGGTAGCCCGAGACGAACCGCGCCGCCACCCCGAAGTTCCGTAACGCGGCCACCAGCAACCAGGCGGAATCCCGGCAGGAGCCGACGGCGGTGCTGATCGTCTGCTCCGGAGGTTGCACGCCCGGCTCCATCCGGGTCGAGTAGTTGACCGCCCCGTACGCGGCGGAGTTCAGGCCGACCAAGAAGTTCACGGTCGGCCGTGGGGTGGTCTCGAGCCCGGCGAGCCAGCCGGTGAGCACCGGATCGCTGCCCACGGCCTGCAGATAGGGCGCCAGGTCCGCCTTCAGCGATTCGGGGTAGACGAAGGGAAAGTCGGCGGCGTAGTCCTCGACGAAGAAGTCGAACGGGTTGATCGTCTCCAGGTTGGCGACCAGGCCGACGGTCACACTCAGTTCGGTCGTCCGGCTTCCGAACACCACCCGGCCCACGAAGTTGCCGTACGGATCCTGCTGCCAGTTGAGGAAGTGATCCTCCGGCTTGATCGCCAACACGTAGGAGGAGATGGGCGTTCGGCAATGCGGCGCAGGCCGGAGCCGGATGAGGTGCGGTCCCAGCTCGGTCGGCCGGTCGAACCGGTACGTCGTCCGGTGCTCCAGCGAGACCGAGATGCTCACCGGAGCTATCTAACCGGATCGATCAGCCAGCCGACCCCCCGTCCGCGAGAAAGATCAGTAGCGGTAGTGATCCGACTTGTACGGCCCGCCGACCGGGACGCCCAAGTAGTCGGCCTGGGTCTTGGTGAGCTCGGTGAGCCTGACGCCCAGCGCGTCCAGGTGGAGCCGGGCCACGGCCTCGTCCAGGTGCTTGGGCAGCGTGTAGACGCCCACCGGGTACTCGTCGGTCTTGGTGAAGAGTTCGATCTGGGCGAGTACCTGGTTGGTGAAGGAGTTGCTCATCACGAAGCTCGGGTGCCCGGTCGCGTTGCCCAGGTTCATCAGCCGGCCCTCACTGAGCACGATGATGCTGTGCTTGCCATCGCCGCCGGCCCCGTCAGATTCCGCGTTGAAGATCCACTCGTCCACCTGGGGCTTGATGTTGTTGCGGCGGACGCCGGGGAACCTGGTCAGCCCGGCCATGTCGATCTCGTTGTCGAAGTGCCCGATGTTCGCCACGATCGCCTGGTGCTTCATCCGGCTCATCTGATCGGCGCTGATCACGTTGAAGCAGCCGGTGGCGGTGACGAAGATGTCGGCGACCGGGAGGGCGTCCTCGAGAGTGAGCACCTGATAGCCGTCCATCGCGGCCTGCAGCGCGCAGATCGGGTCCACCTCGGTGATGATCACCCGGGCGCCCTGGCCGCGGAGTGAGTCGGCGCACCCCTTGCCGACGTCGCCGTACCCGCACACGACGGTCACCTTGCCGCCGATCAGCACGTCGGTGGCCCGGTTCAGTCCGTCGATGAGGGAGTGCCGGCAGCCGTACTTGTTGTCGAACTTGGACTTGGTCACCGAGTCGTTGACGTTGATCGCCGGGAACAGCAGGGAGCTGGCCCGGTGCATCTCGTACAGCCGGTGGACGCCGGTGGTGGTCTCCTCGGTGACGCCGATCAGGGCGTTGGCGACGTCGGTCCAGTCCCGGCCCTCGGCGATGGAGCGCTTCAGCAGCCTGAGCACGACCTGGAACTCCTCGGAGTCCTCCGCGGTCGGCTCGGGCACCTCACCGGCTTTGGTGAACTCGACACCCTTGTGCACCAGCAGGGTCGCGTCACCGCCGTCGTCCAAGATCATGTTGGCCAGCTCGCCGTCCGGCCAGCTGAGGATCTGCTCGGTGCACCACCAGTACTCCTCCAGCGTCTCGCCCTTCCAGGCGAACACCGGGACGCCGGCCGGAGCCTCCGCCGTACCCTCGGGACCGACCACAACCGCCGCCGCAGCGTGATCCTGAGTGGAGAAGATGTTGCAGCTGGCCCAGCGGACGTCTGCTCCGAGCGCCACCAGGGTCTCGATCAGCACGGCGGTCTGCACCGTCATGTGCAGCGAGCCGGCGATCCGCGCCCCGGCGAGCGGCTTGGTCTCGCCGTGCTGCGCACGCATGGCCATCAGGCCCGGCATCTCGTGCTCGGCCAGAGTGATTTCCTTGCGACCGAACTCGGCCAGCGACAAGTCAGCAACGCGGTGATCCATGCCCACGAGCCTAGGTGCCGAAGCCCCGACTTCTAAATCGACACACATAGCTGCGGGTGTCGGGGTCTCAGGCGGTCCAGAGCCCCTGAGACGCACGAGCAGCTCTGAAAGGGGGCTCAGTGGCTGGGAGCCTGCGGGCGGGCGCGGCGGGGAGCGGGCTGGTACGCCTCGTCGAAGATGTCCGGCTCCAGGTAGAGAGCCGTGACCATCGGGTCGGCGTCGCGGATCGCCACCTCGGCCCGGTTGATGGTGTCGGCGACCGACTCGGCGGTGTCGGTCCGGTTGACCGCGATCTTGGCGGCGACCAACACCTCCTCCGGTCCGAGGTGGAGGGTCTTCATGTGGATGACCCGGTCCACGCCGTCGACGTCGGTGAGGGCCTTGGTGATCGCCTCGATGGATTCGGGGCTGGCCGACTCGCCCAGCAGGAGGCTCTTGGTCTCGATGGCCAAGGTGACCGCCACCGCGACCAGCAGCAGGCCGATCATGGAGGTGCCGATCACGTCGAAGTACCCGTTGCCCGTGATGATCGTCATGCCGACCCCGAACAGGGCGAAGACCAGGCCGAGCAGGGCGGCGAAGTCCTCGAGCAAGATCACCGGCAGCTCCGGCGCCTTGGCGGAGCGGATGAAGCGCTGCCAGCTCTGCCGTCCCTTGGTCTTCTTCGATTCCACGATGGCGGTCCGGAAGGACAGCGACTCGGCGATGATCGCCGCCACCAGCACCACCAGCGGAACCCACCAGAAGCCGCCCTCCAGCAGTTCGTTGGGCAATCCTTCGTGAACTTCTTCGTACTTGTGGTACGCCTCATACAGGGCGAACAGGCCGCCGACGGAGAAGAGCACGATGGCCACGATGAAGGCGAAGATGTAGCGCTCGCGGCCGAATCCGAACGGGTGCTGAGGGGTGGCCTCCCGTCGGGCGCGGCGACCGCCCAGCAGCAGCAGGGCCTGATTGCCGGCGTCGGCCACTGAGTGGACCGCCTCGGCCAGCATCGACGACGCACCCGTCAGCATCCAGGCGACGAACTTGGTCACGGCGATGAACGTGTTGGCCAGCAGCGCCGCGATGACGGCCCTGGTGCCACCTTCAGCACTCACAGGCGGATTGTGTCACCTCGGGAGGTGTGCAGCCACCGACAGGCCGGACTCACAGGTCGAGGTAGCGCCCGAGTCCTACCGCGAGGTAGACGGCGGCGAACATTCCGGTCTGCAACAAGGCGGCGTAGCGCTCGACGTCGGAGCCGGACTGATGGGCGATCGGGCAGATCCGCACGTCGTTGCGTTCGGCGGCGGCTCGCAGGCGCGTCTGCGACACCCGGATCGGTTCGTCGTGGTTGCCGTCGTCGAGCATGACCAGGGTGGGTCGCCGGTCCGCGGTCAGCGCGTCCTCGAAGGGATCGGCGAACGGGTCCCGCGGCGCGGCGAGCTCGAGCACCGGCAGGAGCGCCTCTGAGTCGGCGGCCAAGGCGGTGCGGCCACTCGCGGCGCGCAGGGCCTCAGCGATCCGTCGGCTGGCCCGCGCCGCCAGCACCGAGCCGCCCCAGACCAGGGGCTGGGCCTCGGCGAGTCCCATGGCCAGGTCCTTGGCCGGATTGCCCGCCACGTCGACGTACGGGGAGCACTCCTCCGCGACCGCGTCCATGGCGTCCGCGACCAGGGCGGGTCTGACCTCGGGGCCGAGCTGGATGCGGTGCAGGGCCGACAGGGCGACGATCGCCGCGGCCAGGGCGTCGGCGGTGGCGGTCGGCAGCAGGATCGTGGACCGCGCCGCGGCGTGCTCGGCGATCATGGACACCGGCGGGCAGGAGATCAACAGCTGGCAGCCGCGGCGGACGGCCTCGTGCACGCTGGCCACCAACCCCGGGGAGGCGGTGTCGCTCGCCAGCACGACCACGAGATCCAGAGCGCCCGCCCAGCCGGGCAGCCCGTGCGACGGCCAGGCCACGAAGGGCACCGGGCACACCGGCTCCAACATGGCTCGGATGAAGCGGGCCTCGTTGCCGGCGGCGATGACGGCTCGCGGTCGGGGCAGATCGCCGAGTCGCTCGATCGGCTCGTCGGAGTCCACCATCTCGCGGCGGAGCCGGGCCCCGGACTCGGCCAGCCGGCGAAGCACACGGTCGGCGCCGCTCAGCGCCTGACGGTCGTCCAGCCACGCGTCGTCGAACACGCAGGACTCAGGGGGTGGGTGGGGCGTCGTCGGGTTCGGCCAGAGCGGGACGTCGGGCTTCGTCGATCAGAAGCACCGGGATACCCGACCGCACCGGGTAGGCCAGGCCGCAGTCCGCCGCGACGCAGACCAGCTCGTCGCGATCATGATCGACGGCCAGCGCGCCGTGACAGTTCGGACAGGCCAGGATCTCCAGCAGCTCCGGGGCCAGGTCGATGACCATCGCCGCCCTCCCTTTCCGTTGGCTGATGGGATGAGATTGAGATGAGAACCGATCAGACATGTTCTATCAGGAGCGGATGATCGCCAGCGCCTCGTCCCGCAGGGCCGCGACCTGCTGCGGATCCGGGGCCTCGACGTTCAGTCGGAGCAGTGGCTCGGTGTTGCTGGGCCGTACGTTCACCCACCAGTCCGCGCCCCGGATCGTCAGGCCGTCCATCCGGTCGAGTCGGCCGCGGTCCGCGAAGTGCTCGGCCAGACGTTCGGTGACCGCCACGGTGTCGGTGACGGTGGAGTTGATCTCGCCCGAGCTGGCGAACCGGCTGAACTGCTCGGTGAGCTCGGACAACCGCTGCCGGCCGCCGCCGAGCGCGGCGAGCACGTGGAGCGCGGCCAGCATGCCGGTGTCGGCGCCCCAGAAATCGCGGAAGTAGTAGTGCGCCGAGTGCTCGCCGCCGAAGATCGCCTGGTGCTCGGCCATGGCGGCCTTGACGAACGTGTGTCCCACCTTGGTGATCACGATCTTGCCGCCGCGCGCCGCGACGATCTCGGCGACCGCGGCGGACGTGATCGCGTTGATCACGATCGCCCCGCCGGGTTCGCGGTCCAACTCCTGGCTGGCGATCATGGCGGTGATCGTCGACGGGTTGACCACCTCGCCGCGTTCGTCGATCACGAAGCACCGGTCGGCGTCGCCGTCGAACACCAGCGCCAGATCGGCCTGCTGATCGAGAACCGCCCGCTGGGCGTCGACCAGGTTCTCCGGCTCGAGCGGGTTCGGTGGGTGGTTGGGGAAGCTGCCGTCCAGCTCGGTGAACAGCTCGATCAACTCCAGGTTCTGACCACCGAGCACTGCCGGCAGCGTGTGACCGGCCATGCCGTTGCCGGCGTCGACGACCACCCGGAGTCGGCGGATTCCCGCGAGATCGACGAGAGAGTGCAGGTGGGCCGCGTAGTCGTTCAGCAGATCCTGCTCGGTCAGCGTGCCACGGGTCTCGGCGGCCGGCGGCGGGGCGGCCAGCGCGCGCCGCGCGATCTCCTTGAGCAGTTCGGGACTGACCGGGGCGGCGTCGCGCAGACAGAACTTGACTCCGTTGTAGTTCCCCGGGTTGTGGCTGGCGGTGAACATCGCCCCCGGGAGCCCGAGATGCCCGGAGGCGAACCACAGCTGGTCCGTGCTGGCCAGTCCGATATCGACGACGTCGGCCCCGCGGTCACGGACGCCGTCGACGAATGCCCGGCTCATCGTCGGCCCGGTCAGCCGCATGTCCCGGCCCACCACCAGCGCACCGGCGGTCGCGGCCAGCTCGAGGGTGTCGGCCAGCGCCGCACCGACGGCGTACGCACCCTCGGCGTCCCATTGCGGGTCGTCTCCCTCGGCCACACCCCGGATGTCGTTGGCCTTGAAGATCTCTGGGCTGATCATCGTGCCGAATCCTACGTGTGGCTGTGCCTCGAAACTCAAGCGTCCGGATCGGCCAGGACCGTGAGGTGGCCGCGTCGCCCGATCTCCACGACTCCGGTGCGCGTGGGGTGAATGTCGTCGGCCGGTCCCGGCTGGTCGTACGCGAGCCCGACCTCCCGTACAGCCTCGGCGAGGGCCAGGAGGTCGTCGGTGGAGGGGCCGGCGTCCGGACCGAGGGCCAGTCGGATGACCTCCCAGCCTCTGGGCGCGGAAAGCGTCTCGGCGTGCATGCCGCAGAGGTCGTAGCCGTGCGGATCGGCGCGGATGGCCAAGGGCCCCAGCACCGCCGTGGAATCGGTGTAGACGTAGGTCAAGGTGGCCACCGGCGCCGCCGGGCAGCCGGCTCGCGAACACCGTCGTGACCTCACCTGGGCGACGCTACCGACGCAGACGGCCTCGACGTGGGAGGCGGGGCACTAGAGTTCCGCTGTGTCCATGCGCCGCCGGGATCGGCACGCCCGCGGTCTGCGCGGCCCCCTCGCGCTGGCGAATCCCCTCACCCGCAAGGCGGCCCGACCGGCCCGCGCCCCCAACCGCTCGGACTACTTCCGTGAGGCGGTGCACGAGGCGGTCGAGCGAATCGCGCGGCAGTGTCCGGATGCGCTCGTCGGTGTGACCTTCGGCATCGAGGACGTGCCCTACCTCAAGACCGCGTGGTCGGGAGACCAGGTGCCGCTGGCCGCGGCCGTGGAGCCCGACGAGGAGCGTCTCGGTCAGGTCGTGGTCTACCGGAGGCCGCTGGAACACCGCGCAGCCACCCGGCGCGGCCTCCGCATCCTGGTCTATCGCACCATCGTCGAACAGCTCTCCGCCCTGACGGGCCGCTCCATCGACGAGATCGACCCCGAGGGCACTCTCGACGATGACTGACGCCGACGAGCCCGCGGCACGGACCGGAGCCGTTTCCCGCCATATGACGGACAGCGCAGCGGCGGAGCCCGATCCTTGCTGCTTCAGCCGCCACGTGGCGGCAGACGTCATCGGGGGCGGCGACGGGCGCGCCCTACTGCCCGAGACCCGGATCGAAGGTGACCTGGGGCGCCCGGCCGGAGAGATCCGGAGAGGTGAGCGGCACGCTGGCCATCCCCGCGATGCCACCGGTCGGCCAGGTGTAGGTGAGGCTGCCGTAGACGGCGGAGTCGGGCGGCGTGCGTACGACGAGGTACGCCGGGGCGGGAGAGGTGAGCCGCCGCGTTGCGGTGCCGCCACCGATGAGGACCAGATCGTCGCTCCGGAGCCGGACGCCGTCGTAGCTCAGCACCTCGAACGACACCTGCGCCTCGGTCTGGCCGCCGTTGCTCACCGTGAACTCGGAATCCGCGTTCGTGACCATGGCCAACGCCACGACTCCGGTGCGCGACATCGGCGCGACCGCGGGTTGGACGGCGATGTCCGGGCGGGCACCCTCGCGCGCGCTGACCGAATGGACGGCGGCGGTGACCGGCTGGCTGCTCGTGAGCCGGATGCTGCCGGACTGCTCGGCCAGTCCCGGAGTCAATCCGACGGAGGCGGTCGTCTCAGGGGGTAGGACCAGCGTCTCGGCGCCGATCGGGGCGAAGGGGCCCTCGATCCCGAGCACCTCGACGCCGACCTCGGCCCGCTCGGTCCCGGGGTTGACCACAACGAGGTCACGGGCCCCGGCGCCCTCGGGAACCCCGGGCAGGACCATGGAGGTTGTCGGCGCGACCGAGCTGGACTGCCAGTCGGCACCCTGCGGCTCGACGGCCCGGCTCCGGCGGTCGAGAGCCATCGCGGACACCCGTCCCTCGCTCGCCCGCACGGCCACGGTGAGCGGTCCCTCGACCTGGACAAGCGATTCGAGCACGACCGTACGAGAAGTTCGGCCCTCGATGATCAAGCCGGGGCTGCCGGGCACCACGACGATCCCCGTCTGCCCGTAGAACCGGAGGTCGACCTCGGCCTGGCCGTCGTCGGGATTGGTCAAGATCAGCTCGGTCCGGTGGTCCGCCGAGGCGCCCACGCCGACGAACCAGTGCTCGGTGTTCGGCGGTGTGCACGGAGCGGCCATCACGCCGCGCAGGGTGCCCGACCCGGCCTGACTGAACATCATGGCGCTGGCCGCGGTGGCCATCACACCCTCACCGGACAAGACGACGGGTCGCACGGGTGCCGGCACCAGGACGGCCTTGCCCTGCTCGGTCAACCTGACCGCAGCCGCGTCGGCCTCGACGGGCGTACCGGTCAGCGTTCCCTGCCGGCCCGGAGCCTGACGGATGGCAACCGCGGAGAGCGTCGCGACGGCCGCCGCCTCCGGTGACGTCGTACAGGTGAAACTCGTACGACCCGCCAGCGGGAGCGGTGAAGGTCGATAGGTGGCCTGCTGGACCGGGAGTAGCGCGCCGAGCACGCCGACGGCGAGGACCGCCAGGACGGCGAACACGATGCTCAGTGTGCGCCGACCGACCGTGCCGCCCAGGGTCAGGATGCTCACAGGCCACCGCCACCGATGGCGGCGGCGCGCCGCGCCGACTTGGTGGGATCCCGGATCTCCGCCCGACGGATCCCGGGTGCGGCCAGCACCGCCGCCACCATCAACACCAGCGCCTGGGCGATCAGCAACCAGCGCAGCGGGGTGGGCAGGCTCACCTCGACCCCGACTCGATCGTCACCGGGTAATCGGAACCCCTGCTGCCAACCGGCGGGCACCGGCGCGAGCTCGGTTCCGGCCAACTCGGCGCGCCAGCGAGGATCGGCGGCGTCACCGAGCCGGAGCACCTGGTCCACGACGGTCTCCCGGGTGGCGGGCGGCTGCAGTTGCCAGACGGTGGCCTCCAGGTTTCCGCTGGCCGCGCCCAGGCCCGGCGTGTTGTCGATCCGTGACTGCTGCTCTTCCGTCGCCCCGCTGACCCAGAGGAAGCCGATGCCGAGATCTCGCAACGCGGGGGCGATGTCGGAGTCCGTCGTGCCAGCCGCCAGCCGCAGCACGACGTCCTGGGTCTGTTGGGGGGCGAGCCTCGACCCGCCGAACGCGAAACCGCGATCCGCGTCCCCGAGGCGGGTGAGGTCGTCGCTCAGCACCGAGTAGCCGACCTGGTCACCGTTCAGTTGGAGCGCCAGTACGCGTACGCGCTCGGGACCGACCATGGCGCTGCGGACGTAGGGCGGGAGGGAGTCGAGACTCACCCGATCGATCGGCCCGCCGGCCCCCGCCCACAGCCACCAGCCGGCTCCCACCACCGTGGCGAGTCCCACGAGCACGGCGCCCAGCACGGCGGTCGGCTGCAACCAGGTGAAGCTGCGGTCGCGGATACCGCCAGCCATCCCGTCCACCCCCGCGGCGGCGCCCAGCACCAACGCGCTGAAGGCGATCAGGAGATAGGCGCCGGACCACGGACGGGCCTCGGTCGCGATCGGTGGCACCTGGACGACGAGACGGGAGAGACCGATCGCCGCGGCGAAGGCCAGGACCGCCGCCAGCCAGGACGCCAACACCAGTGGTCGTCGCGGCCGTCGGAGCAGGCCCAGGAAGGCGGCGGCCCAGATCATGCCGAAGAGCAGCGCCCCCAACCAGAGCGGTGGAAGGCCCGGGCCGGTTTCACGTCCCAGCAGCAGGGCCCAGACCGCCGGTGCCTCCGACACGGCCGCCGCCGCCGCATCCGGCCCGACCAGCAGCCGGCCCGGCGCGTCGATGACGCTGGGCAGCCAGGGCAGGAACACCAGCAGGGGCAGACCCAGCGCCAGACCGATCCGGCCGATCTTGCGCGGCGTGCGCCGGAGCCGGACGGCCGCGGCCACCGCGATGATCACGGCGAAGATCAAGATCGAGGGTTCGAACGCCGCCAGGCCCACCAGCACCACGCCGGCCCCCCAGCCGCCGCGCCAAGCCTCGGGGACCCGTGGCCGGCGCAGCACCAGCGCGCGTACGGCCAGGACCAACATGGGCAGCAGGATGGCGAAGACGCTCAGCGACAGCCGCCCCTGGTTGGTGCCCCCCAGCCACACCGGCAGCAAGGCGTAGTTGGCGGCGGCCCACAACCGGACCCGGCGGTCGCTGATCACGGACCGCAGCACCGGGTAGACGGCGATCAGCGCGAGCGGGACCACGCCGCACAGCAGCAGAGTCACCAGCCATTCGGGCTGACCGAGGAGGACCGTCGAGCCGAGGGCCGTCAGGGCGAGCCACGGCGGAGGAATCTGACCGGGAGCGCCCGGTATCGGATCCCACGCTCTCCCCCAGGCGGCTCCCAGCGAATCGGGCGCCGGCAGGAGGGCGGGAGCCGACAGGGACCCGAGTCCGAAGAGACCTCGAGCGGCGACCAAGCTGCCCAACACGAGCAGCACCCCGACGATCACGACCGGGGTCAGCCAGGGATTCTTCGGCCGCTCCTCGGCGACGCCGGCGAACTCGTCGCCGGTGAGTTCGTCCAGTGAGGCGACCTCGACCTCACCCGCCACCGAGCGGTAGCGATCCGACAGGGCGCCGGAGAAAGCCTCCGCGGCCACCCGCAGACTGGACCACCAGGGCGGCCGCAGAGTCCGTACGACCTCGCTGGTGCCGGGCGCCACGTCGAGCGTGCGGAGGCGGCGCCGGTAGGCACGGATGCGTCCGGGGTGGGCGAGGAAGGAGCCCAGGGCAGCCATCTCGTCCCGGGCACGACCGGGAGCCTTGCCGAGCAGATAGCCGACGGCGCGGAGCAGACAACTCCAGACCAGCCGCAGCCACACGAGCGGGAGCCGTGCCGTCGGCGCGTGCCCGGCGACGACCACCATGCCGAGCTCCCGATCGACCTTCCCGGGCCGGGATCCCGCAGCGCCGCTCGGGCGCAGGCCCGCGCGGCCGACCTGGCGGTGGCTCATCCGGGCGCTGGGAGTGGTGACGACCCGGTAGCCGCGCAGGTGCGCCCGCCAGCCGAACTCGACGCCGTCCCGGAAGATCGGCACCGCTTCGTCGAACCCGTGCAGCGCCTCGAAGACCTCGGTCTTGAGCAGCATGCCGCAGGTCGACACCCCCAGCCTCGCCTGCGGCTGGTCGCGCTGGCCCTGGTCGATCTCGCCGGGTTCCAACATGAGCTCGCGCCGACCGGTGCCCGAGATGCTCGACCCGATCTCGCTGAGCCGCGGCACCGCCCGGCGACGGCGGGGCTGCAGCAGCTTCGGCCCGGTGATGTCGACCCCGGGGTCGGTCACCACATGGCTCAACAGTTGCCGGAGCGCATCTGGGGCCGGCACCACGTCGTCGTGCAGGAGCCACAGCCAGTCGTGGCTCGGTTGTTGCGGTTGTCCGGCGGTCGCTGCCAGGTCGTCGGCAAGAGCGGCCGCGACCGCTGCGCCGAATCCGTGGCTACGGTCCCCGTCGTAGACGGCGTCGACGATGCCGTGGTCGCGAGCTCGTTGCAGCAACGCCCGACTGGAGTCGGTGCTGCCGTTGTCGATCGCGATCAGGCGCGCGGGAGGCGGCTCCAGCCGAGCCAGTCCGGCCAGGGTGTCGGGGAGCCAACCCTCGGCGTCGAACGTGACCAGGACAGCCGTGACCCGGCAGTGGCTGACGTCGACGTCGACGGCTTCGGGACTGCGATCTTCGGTCCAGGCCCAAGGATCGACTTCGTCCTGAGCCGGCGTGGGGCGGAAGTCCGCCCATCCCGTGGACTCGGTCAGCTGTTCGTCCATGGGCGTACGGGGGACCCTCTGTAGCTAGGTTGCGACTCGATGGCGATCTGCGTGGGCACCGACGCCACTCGTCGCCGGTTGAGCGCCCCCACTGTATGACCGGAATCCACCTACGGCGAATTCGCCCTTCGACAGGCCCAAGCCCTTCGACAGGCTCAGTGAGCGAGAAGGACTCAGACCGCGCGCTTCTTCAGCTTGCGCCGTTCCCGCTCGCTGAGACCACCCCAGATGCCGAAGCGCTCGTCGTGCGCCAGGGCGTACTCCAGGCACTGCCCGCGAACATCACAGGAAAGGCACACTTTCTTCGCCTCTCGGGTGGATCCGCCTTTCTCCGGGAAGAAGGCCTCTGGATCCGTCTGCGCACACAGAGCACGCTCCTGCCAGCTCAGCGTTCCGCCCTCGTCGGCCCCAACCAATTCGTGCATGTTCCGCTCCCTCGACCCCACCCCGAAGCGATGAATAACAATGACGTAATTACATGCCCGTCAATACGCGGAAGTCAAGCCTTTGTCTGCTATGAGGACCGATTCGACCCGGGTTGCTCTGCAGATCCGGGAATCGGCTGCCAACCGGCTGCCTCGCCTGCGGCCGGATGAGCCGCCTGATCGGGGGGTGGCCAGCCGGTGGGTGGAGCCCCGGCCGCGGCCTCGCCGGCGGTCTGCCACACCATGCCCGTCGCCTGTTCGGGCTGCCAACCGGGCGGCAGAGCGGGCGGGAGAGCGGGTGGGGTGGCCGAGGTCGGCCCGGGTTGCTCACCCGGAGCGACCGCCGGCGCCCGGTCGTGCTCAGCGCGTGCGACGGACGTGCCCGTGGCCGAGCGCAGGAGGGAAAGGAGCAGCACCGCCGCCAGCGCCGGCAGGGCGAGCGTCGCGAGCAACTGCACGAACTGGATGCCCCGACCGACGGCCTCTGAGGCCAGACCCATCAGCCCGAACACGAGGGCGACGAGGATCGCCGCCACGGTCTCGACCAGGGCCAGGGCTCCTAGCGTGCGAGCGCTCCGGGTGGGCGGCGACAGCAGGCAGCAGGCCGCGGCGGCCGCGGTCGCCAGGAGCAGCAACGTGTCGGCGGCCCGACTGCCCTCGAACAAGGCAGCGGTCGCGAACGATCCGTACCCCTCGTCGGAGGAGAGCAGAGCGACCGCGACGATCCCGGCGAGCAGCCGGACGGCGGTGGCGACGAGCAGCGTGATGGCCACCGGTTGACGCCAGCGGCGCAAGATCTCCATCCCGTCAGCGTAATCGGGCGAGGTTTCCTGGCCGGTGGTCTGAAACGGTGGTCTGAAACACTGGCGGAATGCAGGTGGTGATCCTGGCCGGGGGGGTCGGCGGCTCTCGGTTCGTCGCCGGCGCCCGGCAAGCCTTCCCCGACGCCGACATCACGGTAGTGGTGAACACCGCCGACGACATCACCCTGTACGGGCTCAGGATCTGCCCCGACCTCGACACCATGATGTACGCGCTGGGCGGCGGTATCGATCCCGACCGCGGCTGGGGACGCGACCAGGAGAGTTGGCGCATCCGCGACGAGGTCACCGCCTACACGGGGGCGGTGCCGTGGTTCGGGCTCGGCGACCGGGATCTGGGTACTCATCTGCTCCGCACTCAACTGCTGGCCGAGGGCCTTTCGCTCGCGGAGGTCACCGACCGCTTGATGGCCCGCTGGGTGCCCGATCCCCACCTCACCGTGCTGCCGATGACCAACGACCGGGTGGAGAGCCACATCGTCATCGCCGAGCCCGGTTCCGACCCCCACTCCAAGCAGGGGCGGCGGACGGTGCACTTCCAGGAGTACTGGGTGCGGCTGCACGCGGAGCCGGAGGCCCTGGCGGTGATCGGCGTCGGGCTCGAGGCCGCCGAGCCGACGCCCGGTCTGCTCGAGCGGATCGGCACTGCGGACTTGATCCTGCTGGCGCCGAGCAACCCGGTGGTCTCGGTCGGACCGATCCTCGGCGTGCCGGGCGTGCGCCAGGCCGTTATCGACAGCCGCGCACGCGTGGTCGGTTTCGCGGGCATCCTGGGCGGGGCCCCGGTGCTGGGCATGGCGCATCGCCTCCTCCCCGTGATCGGCGTCGCGGTCGACGCGGGTGCCGTCGGGCTGCACTACGGTGGACGATCTACGGGCGGGATCCTCGACCTCTGGGTGATGGATTCGGTCGACGCCGGATCCGCCGCAGGTTTGGAACAGGCGGGTCTGCCCACCGCCGTCACCGGTCTGCTGATGCGCGACCCGGCGGCGACGGCCGAGTTCATCCGGCTCGGGGTCAAGGCGCTCGGCGGGTGATCTCGATCTTCGCACCGGACCGGATCGGGGAGGTGGCGCCGGGCGAGGACCTGGCTGCTCTCGTGCACCACGCGGTGGCCGCGGATCCGAACGGCCCGCTGCGCGAGGGCGACATCGTCGTGGTCACCTCGAAGATCGTGAGCAAGGCCGAGGATCGTCGGGTGCCGGCCGCGCGGCGTGATGAGGCCATCCAGGCCGAGAGCGTACGGACGGTGGCTCGGCGCGGCCCGACCAGGATCGTCCGGACCCGGGGCGGACTGACGCTCGCGGCCGCGGGGGTGGACAACTCCAACGTCTCTCCTGACGACGTCTTGCTGCTCCCCACCGATCCGGACGCGAGTGCAGAACAGCTGCGATCTCAGCTCGAGCCGTTGGTCGGCGGGCGCGTCGGCGTGATCATCTCCGACACCGCCGGTCGGGCGTGGCGTCTCGGCCAGACCGACCAGGCCATCGGCGCCGCCGGGGTGCGGGTGCTGGTCGGCTACGCCGGGCAACGCGATCCGTACGGCAACGAGCTCGCGGTCACCGCCCGAGCCGTCGCCGACGAGCTCGCGGGTGCCGCCGACCTCGTCAAGGAGAAGCTCTCCGGACGTCCGGTGGCCGTGGTGCGCGGACTCGGTGCCCTCCTCAGCGCGAATCGTCCGACCGACGAGCCGGGCACCGCTGCCGAACTCGTGCGACCGACGGCGGAGGACATGTTCGCCCACGGAACGCGGGAGGCGGTGCTGGCCGCGATCTGTGTCGCCACGGGCCAGGAGGAGGCGTACGAGCAGTTCTGCGCACTGGAGCACGACGAGCGCATCGAGGCCGTGGTGGTGGGCTCGGGTCGCACCGGCGGCGAGGCCGACCTGCTTCGGGAGCTGTTGACCTTCTCGGCTCTCCCGAGTTGAGGTGACCGATGGCCTGACCTCGCCGACAGCGTGACTCACCGACTGATCGCGCCGATCGGGATAGACTCCCGGGGCTCGTGCGTTGAGCCTGCGGGTGCGCGCGCCCACCAAACGGAACAGCACCGCGCGTACGCGCAGGATGAGGAGTGCAAGCGTGGCCAAGGCGAAGCCGATCAAGAAGGCGGCTGTGTCGTCCGGAGGCAGCCGTCGGGACAAGCTGGCCTCGTTCGAGGCGTCGCGCAAGTCCGAGCAGCGGCGCCGGACCATCGGCCTGCTGGTGATCTGCCTGGTGCTGGCGATGGGGTTGCTGGCCTATCCGGTGTACCTGTTCGTCCAGGACTCCCGCGCGCGCAGCGCCACCCTCGCCGACATCGGCGTCCCACTGGCCCAGGCCGCTTGTGCGGCTCCGACGGAGCAGGCGGCGTCCGGCAGCCAGGACCACGTGCCGGTCGGCACGAAGGTGCCGTACGCGGAGAAGCCGCCCGCCTCGGGCCAGCACTACGACACGCCGGCGCCCTTCACCAAGCGCTTCTACACCATGGACGATCGTCCCCCGGTGGAGACGCTCGTGCACAACCTGGAGCACGGCTACACCATCGCCTGGTACCGGGACACCATGCCGGCGGATCAGATCACCGCGCTGGAGAATGCCTCGAAGACGTTCGGTGCCTCCGAGTACGACCCGAACCAGAAGTTCATCGCCGCGCCGTGGAGCGACGCCGACGGCGGCGGTTTCGCCGCAGGCATGAATGTCGTCATGGCCCGCTGGACCGCGGATCCGAACAACCCGTCGAACACCGCCACTCAGCGCGGCGTCGAGCAGGCCTGTGCCGCGGTGAGCGGCCAGGCCATCGCCGACTTCATGGCGAAGTACCCGTCGACCAACTCCCCAGAGCCGAACGGTGCTTGAGTCGCCTCACTGCGACTCTCAATGCCACCGACCCATCTTTGGACCCTTTCGGCGCGTTCGGACCCTCTGCACTGGGTCCAAACTGATCAAAAGGGTCCAAAGTTCGCGTCGGGCGTCAGATGTAGCCGGGTCCTAGTCGTTCGGCGACCTCGCCGACGAGTTCCTTGATCCGCTCCGCGTCGCGCATCGGGCAGACCACTGTGATCTGGTCGGTCTGCACCACGACCATGTCGCGCAGCCCGATACCCGCGACGAGACGAGAGTCGCTCGCCGAATTGATCACCAGGTTGTCCCGCGAGTCGAGCAGCACGTTCGTTCCCGACAAGGCGTTGCCGTGCTCGTCGAGCAGGTACTGGCTGCGAAGGGATCCGAACCCGCCCACGTCGTGCCAGGTGATCGGCAGCGGTACGGCGACCACGTGCGCGGCGGTGTGACCCTGCGAGGTCGGCTCCATCACCCCGTAGTCGACGCTGATCTTCATCAGGGTCGGATAGATCTCCTTCAGCCGGTCGGGAGCCGAGGCCAGTGCCGTCACCGCCACATGGGTGTCGGGCAGCAGCTGATGAATCTGATCAAGGAAGGTCTGCGCCCGCCATACGAACATGCCGGAGTTCCACCAGTACTCCCCCGACGTCAGGTACTCCTGGGCCGTCAACTCGTCCGGCTTCTCCTTGAAGGCCAGCACCTCGTGAGCGTTCGGATGATCGCCGAGCGCCGTGCCGCGATGGAGGTAGCCGAACCCGGTGTGGGCCGAGGTCGGCACCACCCCGAACGTGACCAGGGCGTTCGGATCCGACTCGGCGACGGCGAAACCCTCCACCAACGCCGACTGGAAGCTCTCCACCGGTCGCATGACGTGGTCCGAGGCCACCACCGCCATCACGGCGTCGGGATCGCGGGCGGCGAGGATCGCCGCAGGCCAGGCGATCGCGTTGAGTGAGTCACGGCCCTCGGGCTCGCCCAAGATGTTGGCCGGGTCGATCTCCGGCAGTTCCGCGGCCACCACTTCGGCGTAGTCGGCGCCGGTGCAGACCACGACATTCTCGGGCGGCACCACACCAGCGATGCGCTCGTACGCGATCCGCAGCAGGCTGCTGCCGCCGACGATCTTCAGCAGCTGTTTGGGCATGCCCTGGCGGGACAGCGGCCAGAGCCGTTTGCCCGAGCCACCGGCCATGATCAACACGTACCGCATGCGGGCAAGCGTATCGGCCGGGATGCGCTGCCTAAGATCTCAGGCGTGAGCGCCCTGATCGCCGATCGACTGCGGCAGCGAACCCGCACATCCGGAGCCGAGCCGCTGCTCACCTTCTACGAATTGAGCTCTGGTGTGAGAACCGAGCTGTCGGCCGTCACGTTCGCCAACTGGGTGGACAAGACCTGCAACCTCGTCGCGGATGAACACCTGCTCGACCCCGGCGATGTCGTCGAGCTCTCGCTGGCGGCCACGCATCCCGGACACTGGATGACGGCGGTCTGGGAGATCGCCTGCTGGCAACTGGGTCTGATCGTCTCGGTGGGCAGTGGACTACCGGCTTCGCTGGTGGTGACCGGACCGGAGGCGCCGGCGGCGCCTGACCGAGGCGTCGACGTGCTGGCCTGCTCTCTGCACCCGCTCGGGCTGGGCTTCTCCGCCAACCTGCCCCACGGCGTGGCCGACTACGCGCTGGAGGTGCGCGGGCAGCCCGACCACTTCGCCCCCGAGCCGCAATCGGGCCTCGCCTCGGCCTGGGCGGATGCGGAGCGGCAGCTCACTCAGGCGGAGTTGATCGTCGCTGATGTCGCACCCGCCCGGCGCCTGGTCCAACCGAGCGATCCGTGGTCGACCTGCCGCGACGGCATTGTGACGGCGCTGGTGTCCGGAGGCTCCGTGGTCATCGTCATCGGTGACGACCTCGAACGCCTCGCCAGGATCGCCACCGACGAGATGACTGAGCCGCCACCAGGAGCTTCCGGGGGTCTGAGCGGCACGGGAAGCCCCGGAACCTCCTGATCGCTGCACATTTGCGGCGAGGGCCGTGCCGTGAGCCTGCCGAAGGGCCACCGCCACCTCGCGCCCTGGGCCTGTCGAAGGGCCATGCACCTTGCGTGCGCCTCCGCCGACCCACGTCGTTTCGCGCCACGTGGCGGCCGACGCAGCAGAACTCGCGCCGCGCCGCTGCGCCGTCCGCCACATGGCGGCAAACGGCAGCTGACGAGCTCCTACCGCTGGGACTCGCTTGCGTGACGTGATCCGAGAGCTGCCGTCACGGCTCACTCCGCGGACCATGCTGCTGACCGCTGAGCGAGGCCAGGTACTGCTGCCGGTTCAGCGGGTTGGCCGTAGTCCGGTCGCGAACCGGCGGAGTGCCGCGCACCGGCCAGTAGCCGGCCAGCCCGAACTCCAAGATGCCCTCCCCACTCGTCAAACTCGGCAGCATCCGATGCAGGCTGGCGACTTCAGCCGCCGGCAGCACCGTCTCGATGGTGACGTCGTCGCCGCGGATCTGCTCACTTCCCACGGACGCCCCGAGCGAACCGAGCGCGCCGAGCAGCAAGCCCATGGTGGCTGCGGGCGCATCGATCCGGGCTCGCACCATCGGTTGGCAGACACGAGTGCCGGCAGACTCGAGCGCCTTCATGAGCACCATCGGTGTGAGCTTGCGGAAGTCGGCGGCGTTGCTGAGTGGCCCCCGCGTCGAGGGCGGCCCGTCCGCCGAGGTGTAGTTGGAGTGGGTCATGGTGACGATGCAGTCTTGTACCGGCCAGCCCCGCAGGCCCTCGCGCAACGTGTCGCGGACGTAAATCTGCATGCTCGCGCCGAAGTCCTCGAGGTTCCGGTAAACGTAGAGCGGCACGCTCCGGAAGTCGACGCGGAGACGGAACTCCAGGCCCGAGTCGCGCGGACCGGGTTCGACCCGCAGTCCGATCGCGGCGTTGAACGGATTCGACTCGGCGTTGAGCGCCTGGAACGCCTCGCCTATGCCGACCGGTCTCTCGATGTGCAGCGGCGTGGTCTCCCGGAATCGGATCTCGATCCCGTATTCGGCCGCGAGAGTTGCCGCGATGACTTCCTTCTGGACTTCGCCGTACAGCGATACAGCCAGGTCGCGGATGTTGATCAGCGGATCCTGCTCGGCGAGCTGGGCCAGCGCCGACCGGAGAATGACGTGGTCCTCGCGACGCACCGGCTCGGCCACCGCCTCCAACGTCGGCGGGGGAAAGTGGCTGCGCGATCCGCCCGGCCGCGATCGCCCGACGACATCGCCAACCCGCACGTGGGTGAGTCCCCACAGCTTGCCGATGTCCCCGGCCGACACCTCCTCGCGACGCACCCAGGCGCCTCGTTGCAAGACGTTGATCGCGGTGATCTTGTCACCGCGAGAGTCATCGGCGTGGGGGTCGAGCCGGTCCCGGGTCCGGACCGTACCGGAGAACATCCGTACGTAGGCGACCTTCTCACCGGCCGTACCACGCTCGATCTTGAAGATGCTGCCGCTGGGCGGGGCTTCGGTCTCGCCGCTGACGCGAGGCAGCAGCTCCACGATGCCACTCATCAGTGCATCGACACCGGCGCCGGTTGCGGCCGAGCCGGCGAATACGGGGCAGACCTGCCCAGCCCGGGTCTGCCGGATGAGTTCCGCCCGTAGCCGGTCAGTGGTGATCGCGGGCTCGTCGGTGACGAAGTCGGCCAACAGCACCTCGTCCCGCTCGGCGAGGGCCTCGACGAGGGTGATCCCGGACGCGTCGGCGGGGACGGCGGTCAGGGCCAGCCGGCGCCGGACCTCACCGAGCACGCGGTCGACGTCGGCGCCGCGTCGATCGGTCTTGTTGATGAACAGCAGGGTCGGGACTCCCACCCGCTGCAGGGCACGCATCAGGATGCGGGTCTGCGGTTGCACGCCTTCCACCGCGGAGATCACCAGCACGGCGCCGTCGAGCACACCGAGTATCCGGTCCACCTCCGCGATGAAGTCCGGGTGGCCGGGTGTGTCGATCAAGTTGACCGGCGTGCCGCCGATCGTGAGCGAGACCACCGCGGACCGGATGGTGATGCCGCGCTGCCGCTCGAGGGCCAGCGAGTCGGTCTGAGTGGTCCCGCTGTCGACGAGGCCGACTTCGTCGATAACCCCGGCGTGGTAGAGCAGCCGCTCGGAGAGGGTGGTCTTACCGGCGTCGACGTGGGCAAGGATGCCGAGGTTGAGAGTGGTGCGGAGCAAACGTCATGTCCTTCGCGTTGACGGGTTGGTCTACGTCTCCAGAAATGAACGTCGCTCGCATCGGTGCTCCTGGGTCCGGTCGGGCGCGGTCGCGCGGTGACATCTCAACCGGTGACCCTTCAACCGGTGCCATTCAAACAGGCGCCGCTCGCTGCCGCGAGCGATTTCCCAGCCCGGTGCGGACGTCAGGCGGCTCGAAGGCTCGGCTCGAAGTCCGTGAACGCTCGGCTGCCGCGGCATCGCGTGGCAGCGTACGGCTGCTTTTCGGGCGAGAACACGACCGTACGCTGCCAATCAACGCCAGGTGCAAGGCCGAGGTCGCGCGAACTGGCCGGCCCACTCGAACCCTCGCGCTCAGCGGTTGAGCCGAACGCTCATCTCGACGGTGATCTCATCGCCGACCGTGATCTGGTGCGGCCGGCGCACCGCGTCCTTCAACGGCAGCAGGTAGCCGCCGTCTCGGGGAAACAGCGAGGTCTCGAACTCGACGTGCCCGATCCGGGCGGCGACCGGAATCACACCCCAGCCGTACGTGGCCATCGCGGCGATCTCCCGGATGTCGGCGGACTCCTCGTCAGGCACGGGAAGGTAGTAGTACGGCGCCGGGCCGCGCCACTCGATCACTCGGCCGGCGAACGTGTAGTCCATCGGTCAGACCCGTTCCTCGAGTACGGCCAGGTCGCGCTCGGCGTACAGGCGGTGGTTCCACTCCTCGTTGAGCACGATGAGCAGGCACTCCGAGACCGGGAAGGTCGCGCCTTCGGGTGGCCAACCGGGCCCGACCGGCGGGGTCGTCTGCTCGGCGAGCCGCTCGTCGGTGACGCGCTCGATCACATCACCCGCGAGAGACATCGCGGCACGACGCAGCGCGAGCGCCTCCTCGAGCGAGGGGCGGGCGTCGCGGTCCCAGGGCACGACGTCGGTCGGCTCCATCTGATCCCAGGGCAGCGACAGCGGATGCCAGGGGCTGGGATCTCCGCGGATGCACCGGCCGACCCAGGACTCGCTGGCGAAGGCGAGATGCCGCAGGGTCTGGATGAAAGACCACTCGCCGTCGACCGACTCGTGCAGCAGATCAGGGTCGAGACCCCGGGCGCGGCCGACCGTGGCCGACCACAGCCGCGCGTTGAGCTCCCACGCCGTACGGAAGCCGTCGGCGGAGGTTGGCCGGAACGTGATCCGGTCCGGGTACCGCCGGTCGAGCTCGGCCTCCACGAGCGGAGCGACGTCCACCCCGTTGACGACGAGGTTCTGGATCTCGCCATCGATCGTCGTGTCGAGGATCTCCACGCCGCGCATCACCACCCGGTGCAGCGCGGAGTGGAGAATCGTCGCCCCGTTGAGCCTCACGCTGCTGAAGCGTGTCCCCGACAGGTCCACGTGCTCGAACTCGCTGCTCGTGAGGTCCCGGCCGTCGCTCGCCATCCCGTCACGATAGGACCGCCTCCCGACGGTCAGGTACCGCGGCTGATCGGGAAGGCGATGTCGCAGCCGTGGTCGTTCGGCCCGAGGTGCATGAAGTCGTCGACGTAGACCTCGCGCGGCGACGCGGTGATCTCGCGACCGTTCTCCCCGATCCACCGCTCGACGGCGTCGTAGGCGGAGAGGATCTGCGGGAAGGCGACCTGGGCCACGGTGATCTCGGTGTAGGCCTCCCGGTGAGCAGGTTCGACCCGGTGCGCGTGGCCGGCGAGATCGGCCTCGCCGTCGAACGGCACGCACACCTCCACCGGACCGTCGCTGTCCTCGTTCACCTCGCCGTGGTAGACCACCATCGACGAGCCGGCCTTCAGCCCGAGCTCCTCGGCCTTTCCGTACAGGCGTCCGAGCGCTCCGCTGATGAAGTCGGGCAACCCCGCAACGGTGAGATGCCGCTGCTCGGTCAACACCTGCAGTTCTTCGACATCGCGTTCCTTGATCTCGTACATGGCACTCCCTTCGTTTCCGGTGAGCCTGGTGATCAGATGATCTTTCAGCGACCGTTGCTCGGCGACTCGATGCTCCACCTCGGACCAGTAGGCCTCGATCAGCTCGGCGCGTCGCTCGACCGGCGCGGCCACCACGTCGGCCACCCGAGCCAGCGGCATGCCGAGTCGACGGAGCGAGACGACCAGGCGGGCGGTGGCGAGCTGAGACTCCCGGTACCTCCGGTAGCCGTTGTGCCCGTCGACCGCAGCCGGAGCCAGCACGCCGAGCCGATCGTAGATCCGCAGCGCCTTCGGCGAGAGCCGGGACCGACGCGCGAAGGTCCCGATGCTCAGCGTCGGCCCTTCGTCATCGCTCACGACCGCCAACCTTTGGCTCTGTTCACCAGACTTATCTCACTGAAACCGGGCACCTCGCCCGGCTGATCATCAGCCTGCGCGTTGCCCCAAGGGCAGAGTCAACTCTCGAGTTCAGTCCGCATTACACGTTCTGGGGGAAGCCCAGATTGATGCCTCCGTGGCTGGGGTCGAGCCAGCGCGAGGTGACCACCTTGCCCCGGGTGAAGAAGTTGACGCCTTCCACACCGTGGGCATGGGTGTCGCCGAACAGCGACGATTTCCAGCCACCGAAGGAGTAGTACGCCATCGGCACCGGTACGGGCACGTTGACGCCGATCATGCCGACGTTCACCTCGTTGGCGAACTGCCGGGCCGCTCCGCCGTCGTTGGTGAAGATCGCCGTGCCGTTGCCGTACGGATTGGCGTTGATCAACTCCAACCCCTCGGCGTACGAGGAGACCCGGACCACCGACAGGACCGGGCCGAAGATCTCGTCGGTGTAGATGCTCATGTCCGTGCCCACGTGATCGAACAGCGTTGGGCCGACGAAGAACCCGTCGCCGTCGGCATCCGCTTCGACCTTGCGGCCGTCCACCACGACGGTCGCGCCGGCCGCCTCGCCGGCATCGATGTAGCTGGAGACCCGGTCCCGCGCCTCGGCGGTGACCAGCGGACCCATGTCACTGTCACGGGTGCCGTCGCCGGTGCGCAGCCCGACCGTCCGTTCCCTGATCTTCTCGACCAGCTCGTCGCCGACCTCGCCGACCGCCACGACGGCCGAGATGGCCATGCAGCGCTCCCCCGCCGACCCGTAGCCGGCGTTCACCGCCTGATCGGCGGCCAGATCGAGATCGGCGTCCGGCAGTACGAGCATGTGGTTCTTTGCCCCACCCAGGGCTTGGACCCGCTTCCCGTGCGCGGTGCCGGTCTCGTACACGTAGCGGGCGATCGGGGTCGAGCCGACGAACGAGATCGACTGCACCTCCTGGTGAGTCAACAAACCGTCGACGGCGACCTTGTCGCCGTTCAGGACGTTGTAGACACCGTCGGGGAGCCCGGCCTCCTTCCAGAGCTCGCCGATCCACAGCGACGCGGTGGGGTCCTTCTCGCTGGGCTTCACGACCACGGTGTTTCCCGCCGCGATGGCGATCGGGTAGAACCACATGGGCACCATGGCCGGGAAGTTGAAGGGCGAGATGATGCCGACGACCCCCAGCGGCTGCCGGGTCGAGTGCACGTCCACCTTGGTGGAGGCATTCTCCGTGAAGGCGCCCTTCATGAGGTGCGGCATCCCGCAGGCGAACTCGACGACCTCCTGACCGCGCGACACCTCCCCGAGCGCGTCGGAGAGCACCTTGCCGTGCTCGGCGGTGATGATG
The DNA here is from genome assembly GCA_963789345.1 of uncultured Actinomycetota bacterium. Lineage (GTDB taxonomy): Bacteria > Actinomycetota > Actinomycetes > Propionibacteriales > Propionibacteriaceae > Microlunatus. The sequence goes on from CAWBKR010000026.1 coordinate 63,632, forward strand.
GCGGCCAGCTCCGGCTTGCGGGCGTTCAGCAGTTCCCGGAACGCGAAGAGGACCTGCGTCCGGCGGGCCAGCGAGGTGTCCCGCCACTTCGGGAATGCCTGGGCCGCGGACTGCACCACCGCGTCGACATCGGCCTCCGAGGCCAGGGCCAACTGGGCCGTCACCTCCCCGGTCGCCGGATTGGTGACGTCGGAGAACCGGGTCGACGTCCCCTCGAAGATCCTTCCGTTACGCCAGTGGTGCAGCGTGGTTGCCATGGTGCGTCCTTACCTTCAGTAGTTGACCTTCAGTAGTTGGATGTGCTCGTCAACACGGGTGACGGGCGGGAGCTGAGCGCCACCCCCACCTTTTCGCCGGTCCGAAGCGCCTGCACGCCGGCCTCGCAGACCGCGACGGCGGCGTAGCCGTCCCAGGCGCCGGGCCCGTCGATGGTCCCCCGGCGGGCGGCCGCGACCCAGCGCTGCAGTTCCGTGTCGTACGCCTGGCCGAACCGCTCGACGAAGCTCGGCGTCAGCTGGCCGCCCCAGCGGCCGTCGGTCGTCTTGGCCTGCAGGTGCTGGTCCAGGCCGATGAACGCACTGCCCCGCTCGCCGACCACCTCGGTACGGACCTCGTAGGCCACCTGGGTACGGACGTAGATCTCGTCGGTGACGATCCGGCCGGACTCGGTCTCGAAGATCACCAGCATCGGGTCGCTCGTGCCGCCCGGAGCTACGCTCGTCGCCGCGCCCTTGATCACCTGGACGCTGATGATCTCCTCACCGAGCAGGAAGCGGACGGCGTCCACCTCGTGCACCACGGAGTCCCTGATCATGAATTCGGAGTTGAAGTGGTCGCCCACGGCCGGATTGCGGTGCGTGCAGTGCACCATCAGCGGATTGCCGAGACCGCCGCCGTCGATCAGGTCCTTCAGTGCGGCGTACTCGGCGTCGAACCGCCGCATGAAACCGACCTGCACCAGCGGCAGGTCCAGGTCGGACTCCTTCTGCACGATCCGGTACGAGGACTCGACGTCGGTGGTCAACGGCTTCTCGCACAGCACCGGCACGCCCCGATCGAGGCAGGCGTTGACCTGCTCCTCGTGCGCCGCCCCGGGGGTGGCGATGAGCACCGCGTCCACTTCCTCATCGGCGATGGCCGACAGCGGATCGGCCACCACGCGAGCACCGATCCGGCTGGCGACCTCGGCCGCCTTCTCGGCGAAGAAGTCGTTGATCACGGTCACGGTGGCGCCCTTGACGCGGGTGCTGAGCGCCTCCGCGTGGAAGGCGCCCATCATGCCGACCCCGAGGACGGCGATCCGCAGCTCTCCTGAGCTGGTCGATGGACTCAACGACGTCCTCCGAACTCGATCACGGCCCCGCTGCACGAACTGAGGTAGGTGCGAGTGCGCTTGGCGATGGGCAACGGCAGGTCCGGGGCGCACGGGTAGAGGTCGTGCTCGATGATGCCATCGAGGTCACGACCCAGCCCGGCCAGCGCCTCCAGCAGGGGCGGCATGTCCGGCACCCCGAGCGGCGGTTCGATCATGGCGCCCATCCGAACGGCCTCAGGGAACGACAGGTCCTTGTTCAGCACCGTGTCGACGATCTCGGGGTTCACCTGCTTCAGGTGCAGGTACCCGATGCGGTCGGGATACTTCTGGATCAGCTCCAGGCAGTCCCCGCCGTAGTAGGCGATGTGCCCGGTGTCGAAGCACAGGTTCACGTACTCCGGGTTGGTCTCCTCCAGCAACCGCTCGATGTCGGGCTGGTAACCCACGTGACTGTCGGCGTGGGAGTGGAACTGCACGGCAAGCCCGTACTCGTCACGGATCCGCCGACCGAGTTCGTCGAGTCCTTTCGTCTTCTGCGCCCACTGCTCGTCGGTCAGATCCCTGCTCTCCACCGGGTCACCGGTCTTGTGGTGCCGCCACACGTCGGGAATGACCACGATGTGCTTGCCGCCGGTGGCCTGCGTGAGCGCGGCGACGTCGGTCACCTGTGTCCACACCGCGTCCCAGGAGTCCGGCCGATGGAGATGCTCGAAGACCGTACCGGCCAGCACCTTGAGCCCCCGCTCGTCGAGTTGATCTTGGAGCTGCGCAGCGTCCGAGGGTAGATATCCGTACGGCCCGAGCTCGATCCACTCGTAACCGGCCTCGACCACTTCGTCGAGGAAGCGGTCGGGACCGACCTGGTCGGGGTCGCTCGGGAACCACACGCCCCAGGAATCGGGGGCGGTGCCGAGGGTGATCTTGGACACGAATTCCCTTTCTCTACAGGAAGAGCTTTTGGGTGGCTTTGTGCTCGTCGTAGGTTCTGCGGGCCTGTTGGGTCGAGTCGAGCGTCGACGTGGCGCTGACCGGCACGTCCCACCACGACTCGGAGTCCGGAGCGCCGATCAGCGGGTCGGTCTCGACGTAGATCACGACCGAATCGTCCGCGGCCTTCGCCGTCTTGATCGCGTCGGTGAATTCCGCGGCCGTGGCGACCTTGATCACGTCGAGGCCGAAACTGGCCGCGTTGGCGGCCAGGTCGAGTGGCAGTTTGTCGCCGTCCAGCCGGCCGCTGTCGGGGTTCCGGAAGCGGTACCGGGTGCCGAACCGCTGCGAACCCAGTGATTCCGACAGCGACCCGATCGAGGCGTAGCCGTGGTTCTGGACGAGCACGGTGATGATCTTGATGTCCTCCTGGACCGCGGTGGCCAGTTCCGTCGCCATCATCAGGTACGAGCCGTCGCCCACCATCACGAACACGTCGCGATCCGGGCAGGCCAGCCGGACGCCGAGTCCGCCCGCCACCTCATAACCCATGCAGGAGTAGCCGTACTCGACGTGGTAGCCCTTGGGGTCGCGCGTTCGCCACAGCTTGTGGAGGTCGCCGGGCATCGAACCGGCAGCACAGACCACCACGTCGCGGGGATCGGACAGCTCGTTGACGAGCCCGATGACCTCACTCTGCGTCAGCAGTCCGTCCGCGCCGCCGTTCGGTGTGGCCGGCACGTACACCGACTGCACCGTCTTGTCCCAGGCGACGTCCAGGTCGGTGTACCGGCTCCGGTATTCGTCGGAGACCCGGTAGCCGTCCAGCAGGGGCAGCAGCGCCTGCAGGCCTTCGCGGGCGTCGGCCACCAGGCTCAGCCCGGCGTGCTTGACGGCGTCCAGCCCGGCCACGTTGAGGTTGACGAACCGCACATCCGGATTCTGGAAGGCCGTCCGGCTCGCGGTCGTGAAGTCGCTGTACCGGGTACCGATCCCGATCACCACGTCGGCGTCGCGGGCTACGGCGTTCGCCGCGGTGGTGCCGGTCGAGCCGATCGCGCCGAGACACTGGGGATGGTCGTAGACCAACGTGCCCTTGCCGGCCTGGCTCTGCCCGACGGGGATCCCGCTGGCCTCGCACATGGCGGCCAGCGCCTCGGTCGCGCCGGCGTAGTGCACGCCGCCGCCGGCCACGATCAGGGGCCGCTGGGCCGTCTTGATGAGCTCGGCCGCGGCCGCAAGAATCCGGGGCTCGGGTAGCGGGCGGGCAATGTGCCAGACGCGCTTCTCGAACAGCGCGGCCGGCCACTCGAAGCTCTCGGCCTGCACATCTTGGGGGAAACAGAGGGTGACCGCACCCGTCTCGGCCGGGTCGACCAACACCCGCATGGCGGCCAGCAGAGCCGGCGCCAACTGCTCGGGCCGCCAGATCCGGTCGAAGTACCGCGAGACCGGCCGGAACGCATCGTTGACGGTGACGTCGCCGGAGTCGGGCAGCTCCAACTCCTGCAGGAGCGGTGACGCACTGCGGTCGGCGAAGGTGTCGGCGGGCAGGAGCAGAACCGGCAAGCGGTTGATGGTGGCGAGGGCGGCGCCGGTCACCATGTTGGTCGCGCCCGGCCCCACCGACGTGCTGATCGCGTACGTCTGCTGGCGGTTCTTCATCCGCGCGTACGCGACCGCGGTGTGCACCATGGCCTGCTCGTTGCGGCCCAGGATGTACGGCAGGGCGCCGGGATCGTCGAGTTCGGCCTGCAGGAGCGCTTGTCCGAGACCGGCGACGTTGCCGTGACCGAAGATGCCGAAGCAGCCGGCGAACAGCTTCTGCTCGACCCCGTCGGCCTCGCTGTGCTGCGCACTGAGGAACCGGACGGTCGCCTGCGCGACGGTCAGTTGCACGGTCATGAGTCCTTCCACGTGTCACGGATCCAGGCTTGCTCGGGATGGTCGGTGATCTTCCAGGCGCGTTCCTCGCCCGGTCCTGCCATCACGTTCAGGTAGTACATGTCGAAGCCGGGGGCGGCCATGGCCGGGCCGTGCCAGCCGTACGGGACCAGGACGGTGTCGCGATCGCGGACCTCGGCGAGGATGTCGATCTCGTGCCCAGGCGACGCCGAGGTTCGGAAGTAGCCGAGCCCAGGCTCGCCGTTCGGTCCGGACGCGATCTCGAAGTAGTAGATCTCCTCCAGCACGCTCTCGGACTCGGTCGCCTCGTCGTGCTTGTGGGCCGGGTAGGAGGACCAGTTCCCGCCGGGTGTGATCACCTCGCAGGCGATGAGCGCGCCGGCCTGCAGGGCGTCGGGGGTGCCGAAGTTCCGCACCTGGCGGCTGCACTGACCGGCCCCGCGGAGTTCGACGGGCACGTCGGCGGCCGGCAGATACCGCTGGGCGCCACGTCGCTCGGTCCGGGCCCCGCAGAGGGCAAACCGGCCGCCGCGGGCCGAACGCACGGTCGCCGACGTGCCCGGCGGCAGATACACCGAGTCGGTGGGGCCCGAGAAGACGTCGGGCCGGCCGGTCAGGGCGAAGCTCTGGTCCGCGGTCCGCACCTCGGCCGCGCCGTCGAGCGGGAGCACGATCACCTCGGTGTCGCCGGTGTCCAGCTCCGCCTTGGCTCCCGGCTCGAGCGCGACAATGCGCAGGCTGGTGAACCCCCAGCCGGCCGACTCGGGAGTGACCTCGACGTCGTACGCGCCGCGGCCCGCCGCGCCGGAGGGCAGGTGGAGCGTGCTGGTCGTCAGTGTCATCAGTCCATCCCTATCGGACAAGGGAGACGGCCGTGTCGACGGCCCCCGCCACGTCGTCGTCGGCGGGGTAGAGCATCGTGCGACCGACGACCAGCCCGCGCACCGACGGGAGCTTGAGCGCCGCCTCCCAGGACGCGTACGTCTCGTCGGGTGAGCCGTCCGGGTCACCGCCCAGCAGCAGGGTGGGCAGGGTCGTGGCGTTCATGACCCTGTCCATTTCGTCGACGACCGGCAGCTTCAGCCAGGTGTAGGCGCTGGACGCCCCGAGACCCTGCGCGATGTGAATCGACTTGATCACCGCGTCGGCCGTCAGGTCGTTGACGATCTTCCCGCCCACCCGATTCGACATGAACGGCTCGACCATGGCGATCCGGCGGTTTCGGTTCAAGGCCGTCACCGCCTCGGCGCACATCTGCAGCGTCGACGTCGTGGCCGGATCCTCGAGGTCGATCCGCACCAGCATCTTGGCGCCCTCGAAGTCCGCCTCGACCACGCCCTGGACGTCGTAGGCGGTCGGTCGATCGTCGATCTCGAACACCGAGCCGGCGAGACCCCCGCGATTGAGCGAGGCGAACACCACCTTGCCCTCCAGCGCACCGAGCAACAGCAGATCTTCGGCGATGTCGGCCGTCGCCAGCACGCCGTCCACCCCGGGCCGGGAGAGGGCCGTGACCAGGCGGGTGAGCAACTCCGTGCGATCCGCCATGGCGTTGGCCCGGCCGGAGGCCGACAGCGCGCCGCGGGCGGGATGGTCACAGGCGACGATCATCAACTTGCCGTCGCCTCCCATCAGCGGTCGCCGGGTCCGAGAGCGGAGCAGCTCGGCGATCCGCTCCGGCTCGTGGGCACGGATGTCGTTGAGGTCGGCGACGGAAGCGGCGAAGGGCGAGTCGGCTCCCAGACCGGTCGTGGTCATTCGCGCACCAACTCCCGGTCGAGCAGGTCCTCGATCTCGGATTCGGTCGGCATGGCGGTCGAGCACTCCAGCCGCGACGCGACGATCGCCCCGGCCGCGTTGGCCCACCGCAACGTCTTCTCCAGCGGCCAGCCCGCCAGCAGTCCGTGACACAGCGAGCCGCCGAAGCCGTCGCCGGCGCCGAGGCCGTTGAGGGTCTGGACGTGGATGGGAGGCGATTCGACCCGCTCGGTCCGCGTCTTGGCCAGCACCCCTTTCGGGCCCTGCTTCACGACCGCCAACTCGACCCCGGCGGCCAGCAGGGCGTCGGCGGCGAGCTCCGGGTCGGTCTCCCCCACCGCCACCGCGCACTCCTCCTGATTGCCGACCGCGACGCTCACGTACGGAAGCGCTCGCTGAATCACCTCGCTGGCCACCTCGGTCGACGGCCAGAACATCGCCCGGTAGTCCAGGTCCAGCACGGTGAAGCGCTGGCGGTTCCGCGCCTCCAGGACCGCGAAGTGCGCTGAGCGGCTCGGCTCCTCGCTGAGGCCGGTCACCGACATCCACATGAGCCGGGTATCCCGTACGGCGTCGAAGTCGATGTCGTCCGGCGAGACTCTGCATGTCGGGGGCGCTGGGCTTGCGGTAGAACCACAGCGGGAAGTTGTCCGGCGGGAAGATCTCGCAGAAGGTGATCGGCGTCGCGTAGTCGTGGTTGGTGATCACGTGGACGTCGTCGACCCCGAGCCGGCGCAGCTCGCGGCGCACGAAGCGGCCGAACGGGTCGTTGCCGACCCCGGTGATGATGGCGACTCGTTCGCCCAGCCGAGCGGCGGCCACCGCCACGTTGGCCGTGGTGCCGCCGAGGTACTTGCCGAAGGTGTCGACGTCCTCCAGCCCGACGTCGATCTGGCGAGGATAGAGGTCGACTCCGCTGCGGCCGAAGGTCAACACATCGAGGGCGCGGCCAGCGGCCTGAGCGGACGGGCTCATCACTCTCCTGCGACGTCGAGACTGTGAACCCTAGCTAAGCTAGCTTTGTTAGGACATAGTGTCAATCCGCGTTCCGGGCCGGCAGACCGACCAGGAAGCCGGCCCCCCAACTGAGGTGGGTGACGCCGAGCACGAGGGGCAGCCACGCCCGGGCGGCCGGATCAAGGCGGCTCCCGGCGGCCGCCGTGGCCGACAACACGACGGTCAGCGTAGCCGAGCAGGGGCGGGGAAGCCGACCCGGAGCCACCGCACGCCGAACGCGCGGCCGAGCAGAGCCGAGGGCGGTGCCGGCACCGATGGCGGCCACCGTGAGCGGCGGGGCGAGATAGCGAACGCTCGCCGTGTCGGGGTGGCGGCGCACCACCTCGCGCCGCCAGCGGCCGGTCTCGAACATCTGCCTGGCCAGATCGCGGACGCGCGAGCGGGGTCGGTAGGTGACCCGCAGCTCCGGTGAGAACCACACGAGCCGGCCCGGTCCGACGGAGCCGGTAGTTGAGCTCCCAGTCCTGCGCGCGCCACATCGACTCGTCGAAACCGCCCACCGCCGCCAGCGCCTCCTTGCGGAACACGCCGAGGAACACCGTCTCGGCCGGTCCGGCCGGCACGTCGCCGAGGTGGAACGCGCCGCCGCCCAGATCCGAGGCGGCTCGTGTAGGTGTAGGCGACCGCCTGCTCGAACGGCGTCACGCCCTGGGCGTCCATCACGCCGCCGACGTTGGCGGCCCCGGTCTCGTCCAGCAGCTCGACGGCCCTCGCGATGTAGCCCGGCGCCGAGCTCGCCGTGCCCGTCGACCCGGACGACGATGTCGTGCCGGGCCGCCGCCGATCGCGAGGTTCAGGGCGCTCGGCGTGCGGCCGCCCGGGTTGTCCACCACCCGTACCCGCGCATCGTTCGCGGCCAGCTCGTCGGCGATGATCATCGTCCGGTCCGTCGCTCGGTCCGACGGCCATGATCACTTCCAGCTCGCCCGGATAGTCCTGGGCCAGCACCTGGGCCACCGCGGCCGCCAGGTGCCGCTCCTCGTTGCGGACCGGCATGATCACGCTGACCCCGGGCCAGCCGGCCTCACGCGGTCATCGAGCCCGATCATCGAGCTGCGCAGACCGATCCGAGGTCCTCGGTGTCCTGGCCGGGCTTGGGCGTCGCCGCGGCCTTCGGCTTCTTGGCCTTCTTCGCGCTGGACTGGCGCTGGGCGGCACTGGGCTGGCTGGGCTGGCGCTGGCGGCTCGGGACTGGTCGGCGCCGGCTTCGGGCTCGAGCCGGCGTCGTCCGGTCGGTCGATGGCCTCGGAGCCGGCGATCTTCTTCTGCACCAGGGCGTGCATCTTGGCGACGTTCGGGCTGCCGGGATAGATCAAGCGGCGGCACCAGGGCCACCGAGGCGATCGGCTTCTTCCGCGCCTTCACGGCCAGGTCGAGCAGCTGGTTGATCACCGACGCCGGGATGTTGGTGCCGACGATCTGCTTGCCCGCGCTGGCGATCTTGTTGAAGTTGGTCAGCACCGTCACCGGATCGAGCTGGTTCAGCATGGCGTTCATCACGCACTTCTGCCGGGCGATCCGGGCGTAGTCGGAGGAATCGTGCCGCGAACGGGCGAACCACAGCGCGTGGTAGCCGTCGAGGTGGACGTTGCGGCCGGGCTCGATGTAGCCGGAGACCGGGCTGCCGCCGCCACCGATCGGCACCCGCTGGTTGATGTCGAGGTTGATGCCGCCGACCGCGTCGACCAGCGTCCGGAAGCCCTTGAGATCGATCAGCACGTAGTAGTTGATCTTCAGGCCGGTGGCCCCCTCGATCGCCTCCTTGGTGGCCTGCGCGCCGGGATCTCGCACGCCCGGGTACAGCTCCTTGTGCTCGGTGGCGTAGGAGTAGACCGCGTTCAGCATGCAGGAGTGGTCGGCGCAACCGAAGCCCTTCGGGAACTTCTTCCGCATCGGCGAGCCCGCCGGGAAGGGCACGTCCTCCATGTTGCGCGGCAGGCTGACCAGCACGGTCCGCCCCGTCTCGGCGTCGATGCTGGCCACCGTCATGCTGTCCGGGCGCAGCCCCGGTCGACCCTTGTCCGCGTCGCCGCCCATCAGCAAGACGTTGAACCGGCCGTGCTTGGCCTCGGTGTCGCCGCCGCCGGCGAAGACGGTGGCGACGAAGTCCCGCTGGGTCGACACGATCGAGGCCGAGGCCATCAGTCCACCGACGACGGTCAGCACCAGGGCGAGGTTCAGGGCGGCGAAGCCGAGCCGGTGCCGGCGCGCCAGTTCCGGCGGCCGGGCCAGCCGGAACGAGTCGACGAGCAGGGCGCCCCAGCCGAGCGCGACGAGGATCAGCAGCACCTGGACGACCCGCAGCACGGCAGTCGTTGGTGAACAACGACACGGCCGCGCCGCGCCAGATCAAGGCGAACACGGCGCCGAGCAGGATCGTCGCCCACAGTCCGGCCCAGATCCGCAGCGCGATCCGACCGACCCGCTTGTTGCCCGCTGCCAGCTGGGTCGACCCGGGCAGAATCAGCGTCATGCCCAGGTAACTCAGGGCCCGACGGAGCTTGACTCGCTCACTTCTCGTGACGGAGTCGGGCACAACAAGGCCTTTCGAGCGGGGAAGGTCGGCAGCCGGAATTCTTCGCCAGTATGGCCGCGATCGGCGGTCCGGCCTGCCGTGCCACGCCGAGGTCACAGGCGTTTCTGGCGGTGCCCGAATCTCGGGTTTCTACGCTTGCCGAAAGAGGTTCGGACGCGCTGCGCTAGTACTCTTGCCTGTCATGGCGTCCAGCCGCGATGACGATCTCAACTGGTTGTACGGTCGAGGCCGTTCCGCTGCCGAGCCGGAACCGACCAAGGTGCTGCCGGCCCCTGTGTCGTCCCCAGCGGCGTCCTCCTCGAGCGGACCGTCCACCAAACCGCAGCCGGCCGTCGACCCTGCCGGCTGGGGTCCTCAGGGACAACCGCAGCCGCACCAGCAGTCGCCGCTCCCACCACCCCAGCCAGGCTGGGGTCCGCCGCCGGCGCCACCGGGCACCTCCGCCGGCGGACCGCCGCCGCCGAAGCCGCGCAAGCGGCGGTCGGGCGCCCGCACCGCGCTCATGGTCATCGGCATCGTCGTCGCGGTCGTCTTGTTGTGGCTGATCGCCGTCCCGGTCTTCGCCTGGAGCCAGATCGCGCGGGTGGACGCCGAACCGGGCGGCGAGCGACCGGCCGACCAGCCGGGCACGACCTTCCTGCTGGTCGGGTCGGATTCTCGCGAGGGGCTGTCGGCCGAGGAGCGCAAACGGCTCGGCACCGGCAGCTCCGGCGGCCAGCGCACCGACACCATCATGATCTTGTCGATCCCGCCCGGCGGTCGGCCGGCGCTCATCTCGGTCCCGCGCGACTCCTACGTCGCCATCCCCGGACGCGGCGAGAACAAGATCAACGCTGCGTACGCCTTCGGCGGGCCGGAACTGCTCGTCGAAACCGTCGAGCAGAGCACCGGGCTGCGCATCGACGCCTACACCGAGATCGGGTTCGGCGGCTTCGTCAACGTCATCGACGCTCTCGGCGGCATCCAGATGTGCCTGCCCGCGGCGATCAAGGACCGGGACAGCAACCTCGATCTGCCGAAGGGCTGCCAGGTCCTGAACGGGGCCAACGCCCTCGGCTACGTACGGATGCGCAAGGCGGACCCGCGTGGCGACCTCGGCCGGGTCGAACGGCAGCGCCAGATGCTGGCCGCCGTGGCCAAGGAGGCCGCCTCGCCGCTCACGGTGATCAACCCCGTCCGGTACTGGAGCGTGCTGACCTCCGGCGCCGGGTCGGTGGCGATCGGCCAGGACACCGGCTTCCTCGAGATGGTGGGCATGGCCAACGCGATGCGTCAGGTCTCCGGCGACGGCGGACTGACCCTGACCGTCCCGATCGCCGACCCCGACGCCTCCACCCCGGTCGGCTCGGCGGTGCTGTGGGACGAGGACAAGGCCAAGGAGATGTTCGGCGACATCGCCCGCGGCGACACCAGTGATCTGGACAAGTTCGTTCGACTAGCACGTAGGACTGAGGGGGTCGCTCGAAGGAGACCCCCATGCGCCGTACCGTTCTCGCACTCTTGTCGTCGCTGGCCCTCACCGGGGCTCTGCTCGCGCCCGGTGGTGCCGTCGGCGTCGGCCGGCCGCCTGTCCCGTCCCCACCCAAGATCCCGACAGCGTTCGGCTACGGCGGCGCGGTGTCCAGCGTCGATCCGTACGCGACGGCGGCCGGGCTCGAGGTGCTGCGACGGGGCGGCAACGCCGTCGACGCGGCGGTGGCCACGGCCGCCGCGCTCGGCGTCACCGAGCCGTACTCGGCCGGCATCGGCGGCGGCGGCTACTTCGTCTACTACGACGCCCGTACGCCGTCGTGTGCACACCATCGACGGCCGGGAGACCGCCCCGGCAGCTGATGCCGACCGACGCCTTCATCGACCCGGCCACCGGACGGCCGCGCCCGTTCGCCGACCTGGTGACCAGCGGGCTGTCGGTCGGCGTCCCCGGCACACCCGCCACCTGGGAGCGGGCGGTGCAGCGCTGGGGCCGTCAGTCGCTGGCCGAGAACCTGCGCCCGGCCATCCGTCTGGCCGAGCGCGGCTTCGTCGTCGACGAGACGTTCGCCAGCCAGACCGAGACCAACCGGGCGCGGTTCGCGCAGATCACTCCCACCGCCGCCCTCTTCCTGCCGCGGCGGTGCCGCCCCGGCGGTGGGCTCGACCTTCCGCAATCCGGACCTCGCCGACACCTACCGCCGCATCGCCCGCGGCGGAGCCGAGGTCATGTACTCCGGCCCGATCGCGGCCGACATCGTGCGGACGGTGCAGCAGCCGCCGAAGGCCCCGGGCGCCACGCTGCCGGTGCCGGCTGGCTCGCTCGCCCTGGCCGACCTGGAGGACTACCGCGTCCTCGACCAGCGGCCGACCCAGGTCCGCTACCGCGGCCTCGACGTCTACGGCATGGCGCCGTCCTCCAGCGGCGGCACCACCGTCGGCGAGGCCCTCAACATCCTCGAGCGCTTCGATCTCCGCCGCTCGTCGCGCGTCCAGGCGCTGCACTACTACCTGGACGCCTCGGCCCTGGCCTTCGCCGACCGCAACGCCTACGTCGGCGATCCCGCGTTCGTCGAGGTCCCGACGTGGACGCTGCTGTCGCAGCGGTTCGCGAACTCCCGCGCCTGCCTCATCCCGGAGCAGAGGGCCCTGCCGACGCCCACCGCCGCCGGGTGACCTATCGGCCCGCGGTTGCCGCGGGACCCGCGGCGCCGGAGCGGGCCGACCAGCGGGCAGTCCACGACCCACCTGTCGACCTCGGACCGGTGGGGCAACGTCGTGTCGTACACGCTTGACCATCGAGCAGACCGGCGGTTCCGGCATCGTCGTGCCCGGTCGCGGCTTCCTGCTCAACAACGAGCTGACCGACTTCAACTACGACCCCGAACACCGGCCCGAACCGCATCCAGCCCGGCAAGCGGCCGCGGTCCTCGATGGCGCCGACAATCGTGCTGCGCAACGGCCGGCCGGTGCTGGCCGTCGGCTCTCCCGGCGGGTCGACGATCATCACCACGGTCCTGCAGACCCTGGTCAACCGCATCGATCTGGGCCTGACCCTGCCGCAGGCTGTCGCCGCCCCGCGGGCGTCGAACCGCAACACCGTCACCGTGGCGCCCGCCGGCAACACCTTCACCGTGACCGCAGAGCCGGCCTTCCTCGAGCGGTACGGAGAAAGGCTGGAGGCGCGCGGCTACACGTTCCAATCCGCCGGCGACGCCTTCACCGCCAACCCCGAGATCGGTGCTGTCGCGGCGTTGGAGTTCCACCGCGGAGGCCTGGTCCAGGCGGTGGCCGAACCGGACCGGAGAGGCGGCGGATCGGCCGGCGTCGTGGTCCGGGTGCGCTGAGCCGTTGGTTCCCCGCACCGCGTACGAGCTGGATGACGTTTTCCGTCACATGGCGGACAACGCAGCAGTACGAAGGCGCGAACGCTGCGCCAGCCGCCACCTGGCGGAAAAGGTCACACGAGTGGACCCGGCCAAGTCCGCTCAGGGTCGGGCCACCGTTCCCATAGAGCTCACCGTGTGACGTCATGACTTCGAGGAGGACAGCGCGCCGGTCCCAGACACGGGCTGCTGGAAAGCCGGACTCTGCGAGTCTTCGCAGGCTGCGACGTGACGCAGAATCATCGAGCAACCGCGCAAACGACGTGGTCAAGCGCTTTCCCGCTCGTTGCGTGCAGTTGTTGCGTCAACTGGGAACTGCCCGGTCGAACCGCGTCGTCCCTCAGTCCGGAGTCGTTCCGGCGCGTCGCTGGTAGCGGGAGCGGGCGAGGTCGTACGCCGTGCGGAGCAGTTCGACGACGGCGATCCTCGTTCGCGGCCCGGGGTTCACAACGGCCAGCCAGCCCAGGCCGCCGTAGACGGGATGGGCGAACAGCCTGTCGGGCACACTCGGATCGACGTCGCCCGGGCTGGATCCTCGGCGCGCGTGGCCGGTCCACTCGGTGAAGGCGGCGTCGCCGGGGGCGACGTTGAGCCGAAACGTGTCCGGCCGGTTCAGCCGTGACCCCTCGTCGTCCGGATAGTCCTTCGTCACGATGGTGGCGAAGGGCTGTGTCTTGGGAACCACGCCGTCCGGGGCGTAGTAGAAGAAGGAGTCACCCCAGCTGATCTCCGGTGAGCCGTCGCCGGGCTGCGGCCTGAGGGTCAGAACCCCGTCGAGACTCTCGAGGAATGACGTGATCTCCTCGATGCTCAGGTTTCCCGCCACGCCGGGCTCACTCATCGGGGTCACTCATCGCGCCGGGCCAGGATCTGCTCACGCAGGATGTCGGCGTGGCCGGCGTGGTGCGCCAGTTCGCGCAGCACCTGCAGATGCAGGGCCCAGACGGGGCGCTCCCCACGACCGTCGACCACCGCATCGAGCGTCAACTCGGCCATCGCCCGACGTGACTGCTCGCACCGCTGGCGATGAGCCTCGCGGATGGAGGCGATCGTGTCGGCCTTCGCGAGGGTGAAGGACCGGTCGGGCGTGCTCGCGATGCCGATCTCCTCGTAGGACCGGCCGCTGACGGCCTGGTCGAACCAGACGCCTTCGACGTAGGTCACGTGCTTGAGCAGCCCCAGCAACGTGGTCTTCGAGGGGACGAGACGAAGTCGCGCCTCCTCCTCGCTCAGGTCGTCCAGCGAGTCGTGGAGGGTCGCGCGGTACTCGTCGATCAACTCCTCCAGTCGACCACGAAGGTCCGCGGTCCAGGTCTGCGATCCACCGGCCGGTGTGGGCATGAGGATCACCGTAGCTCGGAGCTGTCGGGACCTTCGAGGACGCTAAGAGCCCATCAGTCCTTCGACATTCGGTAGCTGCTGGAACCGGGAGAACGTTCCCGTGTCCGCGATCTCCTGGGCGGCGTCGAGGAAACCACGCCAGGCGGTCCGCGCCAGCGTCCCTCCCACACTGATCCGCCGCACGCCGAGGGCCGCCGCCTCGGCGACGGTGATGAACGGGGCGTTGATGAGCAGGTTCACCGGTTTGGGTGCCACCGCGGCGACGATCGCGGACACCTGCTCGGCGGTCTCGATCCGTGGTGCGTACAGGCAGTCGGCACCGGCTTCGGCGTACGCGCGGAGCCGGCGAATCGTCTCCTCGAGGTCGGGACGTCCGATGACGAAGCCCTCCGATCGACCGGTGAGCACGACACCGGTCCCACTCTCGTCGATCGCACGTCGTGCGGCCCGAACACGCTCGACGGCGAGATCGAACGCAAACAGCGGATCGCCGGCGTCGCCGGTCGAGTCCTCGACCGAAAGGCCGGCGATGCCGGTCACCACCGCGCGCGTCACATTCGCGTGCACGTCGTCGGGATCGACGGCGTACGCGCCCTGGAAGTCGGCGTTCACCGGAACGGCCACCGCGTCCGCGAGTCGTCGTAGATGCTCGAGCACCGGGTCCAGAGTGAGGGCGGTGTCCGAGCGGCCCACCGTCCAGGCGAAACCGGCGCTCGTCGACGCCAACGCCGGGAACCCCATCTGCTCCAAGGCTCGCGCGCTGCCCTCGTCCCACGGGTTCGGCATCACGAAGCAGCCGGAATCGTGCAGACGAGCAAACTTCTCGACCCGAGCCTCAGCTGTGTTCATGTCACCCCTCGCCTCCCCCGGCCAGGCTCCCAGGACGCGACCGCGACGGTCAAGGACCGTGCCAGTCGGGTCCGCGCCACCTTTTCGCCTCGCAACTGGTGGCTTAGTACATGAATCAGCCTGAAACCTGTCCCAACCCCACAGTTGAGCCGGATGTGGCCCTTCGGGACCTACCGCCAGCTGGGGGCTGTCAGTTGTTGGCGAACACGTCGCGCAGTCGCTCCTCTTCCTCCCCCGTCAGGTTGGTGGCGATCAGCTCGGGGTGGGTGCCGACGAAGCGTTGCCGGATCCGATCCTCGACGCCGCTCGACGAGAGCAGGAACAAGGCCGACGTCCCCTCCGTCACCGACGCCTTGACCTGCTTGATGAAGTCCTCGTCGATCCCGACGTGGCGCAGGCTCGTGACCGCGGCGGCTCCGGCGGCACCCACGGCGGCCCCGAGGATGGGAACGAAGAACAGCAGACCGAAGAGGAAGCCCCAGAAACCACCGCTCAGTGCGGCCGGACCGACCAGGTCGTCGACCTGGCGGGTCTTCGGCTTCTTCTTGCCCTCCGGCCACTCGGCGATCGCCGCGTCTTGGATGACGATGAGCCCCTCGTCCTGCAGCTCCTTGAGGGTCCGGACCGCCTGCGACGCCCCGTCGGGACGGTCGAACTTCCATGCGCTGAGTGTGGCCATCATCTGCTCCCCTCGCTCGATCCCGTCACCTTGCTCGATGCCATCACCACGGACCGTACGGTGCGTGGCCCGCCGCCGCCTCACACGTGACGGGTGATGTTGGCGCCGCCGATGGCGTCGGTCCGAGCCTCCGTGACAGGGTGTGGGCGTGCCTGATCGACCCGTGCTGGACCCCGTCGAGCAGCGGGTCCTGGGCGCCCTGATGGAGAAGCAGCGGACGGTGCCCGACACCTACCCGCTCTCCCTCAACGCGCTGCGCACCGCCTGCAACCAGTCCACCAGCCGTGATCCGGTCGTCACGTACGACGACACCACCTTGGTCGACACCCTCGGTCGGCTCCGCGACCGCGAACTCGTCCGGTTCGTCAAGCGGACCGGGATCCGGGTCGTGAAGTACCACCAGCGCCTCGAGGAGCAGTTGGAGCTGGACGAGGAGCGGTCCGCGCTGCTCACCCTGCTGTTGTTACGTGGCCCCCAGACCCCCGGCGAGCTGCTGCCGCGCACCGAGCGGCTCCTGGCCTTCGCCGATCGCGGTGGTGTCGAGGAGGTCCTCCGGGAGATGGCGGCGCTCGACCCGCCACTCGTCCACGAACTGGATCGCCTGCCGGGGCAACGCGACCGGCGCTGGATCCATCTGCTCGGCGCCGAACCGCCCGCGCCCGCCGAGGCGCTGCCGCCCGTCGACCGCGAGCAGGTGTTGGCCGACGGTCCGGCGGCTCGCGATCGCAAGGTCGCGGCCGAGTACGACCGGCTCGCGGACGCCTACACAGCCGCGTTGGCGGACGAACTCGACGGCAAGCCGTTCGACCGGTGGTTGCTCGCCCGGCTCGCCGCCGACACGGCCGGTGGCCAGGGGCTCGACGTCGCCTGCGGACCGGGTCAGGTCGCCGGATTCCTGTCCGAGCGTGGCCTGGCCATGACCGGGCTCGATCTGTCGCCGAACATGATCGAGTGGGCGCGGCTGCAGCACGAGGGCGTCCAGTTCCTCCAAGGCAGCTTCGTCGTGCCGCCGATGCCGCGGGGCGGCGATCCACGCGATCCGGGCTGGGCTCTGGTCACGGCCTGGTACGCCGTGGTCCACCTCGCGTCGTCGGAGCTGGTGGCGACGCTGGCCGCGCTCGTCCGCGTCCTCCGCCGCGGCGGTGTCCTGGCCCTGGCCACCCATGTTGGGCAGGAGGTGCGCCATCCCGGCACCCTGTGGGACGTCCCGACCGACCTCGACTTCGTGCTCCACGACCCGGACGCGGTCATTGCGGCGGCGGAGCAGGCCGGACTCGTCGACGTCGAGTGGTACCGACGCAGCCCCCTGCCGCAGGAGGCGTCGACGGAACGGCTCTACCTCGTCGGGCGTCGCACGGGTCAGTGACCGGGATCGACCACGACGACGGCCTTCCCGCCGACGGTGTTGGCCTCGAGATCTCGGTGAGCGCCGACGATCTCGTCGAGACGGTACGTCCGACCGAGCGGCACCACCGCCTCCCCGCTGGCGACGGCGTCGAGGAAGTCCTGGAGCGCCTCGGCGGACAGATCGGCCGCCTCGCCGGAGTACGCCGTGAGCCGGACCCCGTTCGGCAGCCAATCCATCGGGTAGAACTCCGGGATCGTCCACTCGTCGGAAAGCATCCCGGTGAAGCAGACCGTGCCGCCGGGTCGGACGGTCCGCAGCGTGTCACGCATGACGTTGACACCCACGAGCTCGACCGCGCCGTCGACGCCCTCGGGAAGCAGGTCGCGGACGGCCGGAGCGATGGTCCCCGTGTCGATGACGACGTGGTCGACACCGAGACGCTCGAGCAGGGCCGCGTTCTCCGGCTTGCGCGTCGTCGAGAGCACCGTCATCTCGCGGCGTTTGGCCAAGACGGCGAGCGCCATCCCGATCGAGGAGGTCCCGCCGCGGATCAGCAGCGACTGGCCGTCCGCGGCTTGCAGACCGACGACGAGTGACCCGTACGCGGTCTGCAGCATCTCCGGGACGGCACCGAGCGTGCTCCAGGGCAGAGCGCTGCGGAAACGGTCGAGGCCACCCCCTGCCGGAAGTGCAGCTCCGAGCGGTTCAACCCGAACGCCATGACCCGGATGAGCACCCAGCCCGTTCGGGGAGCGGGCACGGGTACCGTTCGCAGCTGCAGGACGTCTGGTCCGCCGGGCTGGTCCACCACCACGGCGCGCATGGTCCCCCTCACGCCCAACAAAGTATCTGCTGGGAAAACGGTCGTTCGTGAGGATCGATCAATCGGCGGCGGAGTCGAAGGTTCCTCGGGCGCTGTGCGATGCCGCACACGTTCTCCCTGGCTGACTCGGCCGTCGGCCAGGCCCTGGTGGCCGCCGCCGGCCAGCACCCGCGACTCCCACTCGGGGCCATGTCGGACTTCGGCCGCGTGGGCACCCGCGCCCTCGTGCCGGCGACGGGCGCCAGCTACCGGC
Organism: uncultured Actinomycetota bacterium; assembly: GCA_963789345.1. Lineage (GTDB taxonomy): Bacteria > Actinomycetota > Actinomycetes > Propionibacteriales > Propionibacteriaceae > Microlunatus. Next base: position 81,739 of record CAWBKR010000026.1, read on the forward strand.
GTCTCGGTCTTCCCCGACTCGAGGCGTACGAGGGAGCCGGTCACTGCTGAGGCGGGACCGTCGCTGTAAGCCGGTCGTGGGGGGAACGACGGACGCCGCCTCGACGTTTGGGGGTTTGGCGTCGTCGCGGCCCCTCGTTATGATTTCGTGACCGAATCGGCGGCCCTCGCCGAGCAGGTTCTCACCGTCGATGACGAGTGCCGTCCCGAGCCAACGAATTCAGGAGCAACGCCGTGCGCAAGATCATCCCCGCCGTGGTGGCGGGCGCGGTTGCCCTCAGCGTGGCCGGCGCGACCTTCGGGTATGCGGCGCTCGACAAGGACGTGCAGCTCTCGGTGGACGGATCCGCCAGCGAGTTCGGCACCATGGCCGGCACGGTCGGTCAGGTGTTACGAAGTCGGGGGATCGAGGTCGGGGAGCACGACGTGGTCGCGCCGGCTCTGGACACCACGGTGGTCGACGGCACCCGGATCGCCGTGCAGTACGGCCGGCGGCTCACGGTCACCGTCGACGGCCGGCCGCAGACGTACTGGACTACCGCCACCAACGTCGACCAGGCGCTGGCCGCGCTGAAGCTCGGCGGCGGCGGGGCGCAGACCTCGATCAGCCGGAGCGCCGGCATCGGCCGGGAAGGTCTGTCGTTCAGTCTCACCACGAGAAAGACCATCACCGTCGACATGGCGGGCACCACACGGCGGCTCGCGACCACCGCCCCGACCGTCGGGGCCGCTCTCGCGGCGGCGAAGATCAGCGTCGACGCCGACGACAAGCTGAGCACCAGTCCGAGGGCCGCGGTGACCGACGGCGCCGTCCTCCGCCTGACCCGGGTCGACGTCAAGACGGTGACGACGAAGAAGAAGGTGGCGTACTCGACCACCTACGAGGAGACCGACGACCTGGACCCCGGCGACACGAAGGCCAAGACCGACGGCCGGACGGGCGTGCGCACGACCGTCCACAGCGAAGTCCGCCACGACGGCAAACTCGAGAGCCGGGAACTGATCAGCTCCAAGATCACCACGGCCCCGCGTACCAAGGTCGTCCTGCGCGGCACCGGCGTGGAGACGTCGGAGAGCGAAACCAGCGACAGCGGTGACGACAGCAGCAGCGAGGAACGTTCGGCGGGGGCCACCAGCGGTGGCGACAAGGGCACGGCGTTCGTGACCGGGTACACCTGGTGGGACAACAGTCCGCCCGGGTCGGCGCAGATCTCCCGCCCCGTGCTCCACGAGCGGGCAGGCGGCAAGGGCACCTACCGCGATCCGATCACCGTCGCCGTCGGCTACACCTCCGACGGCCCCGACTTCGCATACGGGACCCGGTTCTACCTGCCCGATCTGAAGAAGTACTTCATCGTCGAGGACATCTGCGGCGCCTGCCACCGGGCGCGGGCGGGCACCGACTACACCCTCGACATCTGGCTCGACGGCCGCGACCTGAGCAGTAGTCGGGCCACCTCGTGCACCCATCGCGTCACCGGCAAGCAGCCCGTGATCCGCAAGCCCGGCTCCGGCCTGCCGGTGGCCTCCGGCTCGGTCTGCTGAGTGCAGCTCTCCCGTCGCCGAGGAGTAGGTTCTCGCCGGTTTCCGGCCTGAGAAACCGGGAGAACCTACTCCGTGCGGAGACGGAGAGGGTTAGCCGGGAAGTCCGGCCAGCAACTGACGCGCTATGACGATCCGCTGGACCTGGTTGGTGCCCTCGTAGATCTGGGTGATCTTGGCGTCGCGCATCATCCGCTCGACCGGATAGTCGCGGGTGTAGCCGTATCCGCCGAGCAGCTGCACAGCGTCGGTGGTGATCTCCATGGCCACGTCTGAGGCGAAGCACTTGGCGGCGGCGCCGAAGTAGGTGAGATCCGCGTCGCCGCGTTCGGACTTGGCGGCCGCCGCGTAGGTCAACTGGCGGGCCGCCTCCAGCTTCATGCCCATGTCGGCGAGCATGAACTGCAGCCCCTGGAACTCCGCGATCGCCTTGCCGAACTGCTTCCTCTCAGCCACGTAACCGAGCGCGTAGTCCAAAGCACCCTGGGCGATGCCGACCGCCTGCGCGGCGATGGTGACCCGGGTGTGGTCGAGGGTTTTCATCGCGGTCGCGAAGCCGGTGCCCTCGGCCCCGATGAGCCGGTCGCCGGGAAGGCGTACGGCGTCGAGGTAGACCTCGCGGGTCGGTGAGCCCTTGATGCCGAGTTTCTTCTCCGGGGCGCCGAAGCTGACCCCGTCGTCGGCCTTCTCCACGACGAAGGCGCTGATGCCCTTCGAGCGGGCGTCCGGATCGGTGACGGCGAAGACGGTGTAGTAGTCGGACACCCCGGCGTTCGTGATCCAGCGCTTGACGCCGTTCAGGACCCATTCGTCCCCGTCCCGGACGGCCCGCGTCTTCATGCTGACCGCGTCCGAGCCGGCGTCCGGCTCGGACAGGCAGTACGAGGCCATGGCGTCGCCCCGCGCGATCGGCGGCAGGTACGTCTGCTTCAGGTCCTCGCCACCCGCCAGCAGCCACGGCAGGGAGGCGAGCTTGTTCACCGCCGGGATCAGGGACGATGCGGCGCAGGCCCGCGCGATCTCCTCGATCACGATCACCGTGGCCAGCGCATCCGCTCCCACCCCGCCGTACGCCTCGGGAACGTGTGGCGCGTGGAAATCGGCCGCCCGTAGCGCCTCGTAGGAGGCCTTCGGGAACTCTCCGAGCTCGTCCGCCTCTGCCGCGTTGGGCGCGACCTTGGCGTCGCAGACTTCGCGGACCGCCGCGCGGAAGGCGTCGTGTTCTTCGGTGGGAGCGTAGAGCGGGGCATCGACCGGGGCTGAGGGGCTCACCTTCGTAGGTTATCCGCCTCCCCTCGCACAGCTGCTTAACCGGTCAAGTAGCCTTCCTCGGGTGAGAGTCGATCTTGGCTCGGCCGCGGGCGTGCTCTGGACAGTACGGGCGACCACCGCACCACCCGAGCGCTGGCGACATCTCGGCGAGCCGCAGCCGGCGACCGTGCCGGGGGAGATCTACGCCGACCTGCTGGCCGCCGACCACATCCCCGATCCGTTCGACGGCGACAACGAGTCGCGGCTGGCCTGGATCGGTCGGACGGACTGGGCGTACGAGACCCGCTTCGACTGGACGCCGAACGGTGAGACGCGGCACGATCTGGTGGCCGACGGCCTCGACACCGTGGCGACCCTCAGCCTCAACGGCACCGAGATCGGCCGGACCGCGAACCAGCATCGCTGCCTACCGCTTCGACGTCTCGGCGCTGCTCGTCGAGGGCGAGAACACCCTCTCCGTCTCCTTCGTCGGACCGGTGACGGCGGCGTACCGGCTCAACGCCGAGCTGGGCGACCGGCCGCGGGCCTACCCGCACCCCTTCAACGCCATTCGCAAGATGGCCGCCGGCTACGGCTGGGACTGGGGCATCGACGCGGCCGGGGTCGGCATCTGGAAGAGCGATCGCGATCGAGTCGTGGAGTCGGGTTCGGGCCGAGTCCGTGCGTCCACTGGCCCTCGTCGACGGCACCGTCGGTGTCCTCGAGACGCACGTCGATCTGGGCTGGGCCGAGCCGAGCGAGGACGTCGACCTGACGATCACCGTGGGCGAACTGGCGGCGACCGCGGTCGTGTCACCCGGGCATGCCCGGCGTCACCCTGACCATCCGGATCCCCGAGGTGGAGCTCTGGTGGCCGCGCGGCTACGGGCCTCCGCCGCCGCTACCCCGTCTCCGTCACCGTCGGCGACAGCCGGTGGACCGGCCAGGTGGGCTTTCGCACCGCCGAGCTGCGCACCGACCCGGACCGGTACGGCAACGAGTTCACCCTCATGATCAACGACGAACCGGTCTACGTCAAGGGTGCGAACTGGATCCCCGACGACGCGCTGCTGACTCGATTCGACGCCGGAGCGCTACCGACGAGGCGATCATCGAGGCGGTCGACGCCGGGATGAACCTGCTTCGGGTCTGGGGCGGCGGGATCTATGAGGCAGACGAGTTCTATGACGTCTGCGACGAGCTCGGCATCCTCGTCTGGCAGGACTTCCTGTTCGCGTGCGCCGCCTACAGCGAAGACGATCCGCTGCGCAGCGAGATCGAGGCCGAAGCGCGTGAGGCCGTGACCCGGTTGTCGTCCCATCCCAGCCTGGTGCGTGTGGAACGGCAACAACGAGAACATCTGGGGCTACGTCGACTGGGGGTGGCGGGAGCAGCTGGCGGGCCGGTCGCTGGGGTGACGGGTACTACACCGAGCTGCTGCCGGGGATCGTCGCCGACCTGGATCCGCGGACGCCGTACCGCCCGGGCAGTCCCTACTCCTACGTCACGTACGCCCACCCCAACGACCCTCGCAGCCGGCACCATGCACATCTGGGACGTCTGGAACTCGCGCGACTACCGGCACTACCGCGACTACGACGCTCGCTTCGTCTCCGAGTTCGGGTACCAGGGTCCCCCGGCCTGGTCGACCCTGACCTCGGTGGTCCACGACGAGCCGCTCGACCCGTACGGGCCGCAGATGCTGGTCCACCAGAAGGCCCTCGACGGAAACCTGAAGCTCGAGCGCGGTCTCGGCGACCACCTGCCGGTGTGGACCGGTGCACGGGCCACCATGATCGACGACTGGCACTGGATCACCTCGCTCAACCAGGCCCGGGCGGTCGCGTTCGGTATCGAGCACTTCCGCAGCCTCTATCCGCAGAATCGCGGCACCATCGTCTGGCAGCTGAACGACAACTGGCCGGTGGTCTCCTGGTCGGCGGTCGACTACGCCGGCATCCGCAAGCCGCTCTGGTTCGCGCTGCGTCGCGTGTACGCCGACCGGCTGCTCACCTTCCAGCCGCGCGGACGAGCGGCGAGACGGCCGTGATCGTCCACAACGACTCGGCCGGGGCGTGGGCCGGTGAGCTGGTGATCACCCGCCGCGGCACCGGTGCCGGGACGCCGGTGCTGGCCGAGCAGCGCCTGCCCTTCCACCTGGCGGCCCGCTCGGCGCTCACGGTGGCGCTCGATCGCCGACGTGCTGGCAGCCGGGCGACGGCAGCCGCGAGCTGCTGGTGGCGGAGGCGGACGGACGCCGACGACGGCGTACGGCTACTTCGTCGAGGACACCGAACTGCTCCTGGAGCCAGTCGCGACGGCGCATGGCCGTCGCGGTCGAGACCGCACGGCCGACGGCTACGCCGTCACGGTTGAGGCCGCGTGCACTGGTCAAGGATCTGGCCCTGTTCCCCGACCGGCTGGACTCCCGCGGCCCGCGTCGACTCGGCTCTGGTCACCCTCCTGGCCGGACGGTCCCACACGTTCCACGTCTCCGGGCGTGATCTCGACGAGGTCGCCCTCACCGCGCGGCCGGTGCTCCGCAGCGTCAACGACCTGATCGCGACCGAGCCGCGCCGCGTCTGAACCTGCTCCGGTTTGTCGGATCTGCTCCATCTGCAGATCGAGCAAGGGCTACAAACCCGAGCAGCTGGACGGTCGTGGTCAGACGGTTGCGGCCTTCGGATCCCAGTCGTCGGGCAGCGGCTCGGAGCCGGCTCGACGGTGCTCTCCACCCGTACGAACTCGCCACGCCGGCCGGATTCGGCGATCGCCACCATGATCGTCGAGCACGTGGTAGGCCAAAGCGCCCCTGGGCCCGGTGCGGACGGTCCGCACGAATCGCCCGAGCCATGTCCAGCACGCCGGTGCCCCGGGACGACAGGGCCGTGGTCTTCTCGGCCACCTCCCACTCCTCGGCGCCCATCGCGCCGGATCTGGATGTCCCCGTCGAACATGTTGGGATCGGGCAGCAGCAGCGTTCCCGTCGCTCCCGGTGACCTCGAGCAGGATCCGCGGCACCGCGGAGTCGAAGCTCAGCAACATGGTGAGCGACTGGCCGCTGCGCGAACTTCACCAGCGTGGCGGTCTGGCGACGGCACCGTGACGGCGAACTCCTCACCCGCCTTCGGGCCCGTCCACGGATCACCCGGGTCTCCCGCGACTTGGAGTCCACCGCAGCCACCGGGCGACCGGGCCGAACATCTGCACGAGCGCGGTCAGGTAGTACGGGCCGATGTCGAACACCGGACCGGCGCCTTCCTGGAACAGGAACGCCGGATTGGGGTGCCACTGGTCCGGTCCGGGCTGCTGCATCAAGAACAGCGCGGTCAGCGGTTGCCCGATCGACGCCGCAGGCGAGCTGCCGGAAGGTCGCCTGCAGGCCGCTGCCCAGGAAGGTGTCGGGCGCGCAGCCGACCCGCAGGCCGGCGGCCTCGGCGGCGTCCAGCAGAGCCCTGGCGCACTGGCGCAGGTCGAGCGCCAACGGCTTCTCGTTCCAGACGTGCTTGCCGGCCGCGATGGCCTGCTCGGCCACCTCGGCGTGCGCGGCGGGGATCGTCAGGTTGACCACGATCTCGATCTCGGGGTGCTCGAGCACCGTCGTCCACGCCACCGGCGTCGGGCACGTCGTGCTCGGCCGCCTTGGCCGTGGCCACCTCGGGGTACAGATCTGCGATCGCCAGCACCTCGATGTCGGGAAAGCTGTTCAGGTTCTCCAGGTAGGTGTTGCTGATCACGCCGGCGCCGATGACGCCGACGCCGACCGGTCCGCTGCCCGTCACGTCAGGCCTCCTGTGAATGCGAGCAGGTTGAACCCGAGGAGGTGATGTAGGCGTAGCTCTGTCCGACCGCTTCGAGCATGTCGACCCTCGCTGTCGTCCAGCTCGACCACCCGACAGTGCATCCGGCTGCGGCGGCGATGTAAGTCCCAGACCGGAATGGAGCCCGACCCCAGCGGCGACCTGCTTCTTGGTGTCGCGGCGTGCCGTCGCCGTCCTTGATGTGCAGGGCCACCACCCGGTCGCCGAGGCGGCCCAGCAGCGCGGGCACGTCGGCGCCGCCGACCGTCGCCCAGTAGGTGTCCACCTCGAGCACCACCTCAGGCGCCAGATGATCGGCCAGTACCTCCAGCCCGTGCCGACCGTCGAAGTCGCGCTCGACCTCCCACCAGTGGTTGTGGTAGCCGACCCGCAAGCCCGTGCTCGGCGGCCTTCTCGGCGGCGGCGTTGAGCTTCTGGGCCGTCGCGGCGATGGCCTCCTCGGTCTGCCAGTGCGGCTCCCGCACCGCCGGTTCGATCACGGTGCCGATGCCCAGCTCCGTCGCCACCGCGAAGATCTCCTCCTGGTCGCCGTCCAGCAACGCCCATGTGGGTGGTCGGCGCCGCCAGTCCGTGCTTGCCGAGGCCGGCCCTCAGCTCGTCGGTGAACTTGGTGAAGCGCGAACGGCTCGACCTGCGTGTATCCGAAGGCGGCGATCTTGGCCAGGGTTCCGTCGAAGTCCTCAGCCAGCGCGTCACGGACGGTATAGAGCTGGACAGAAATCTGGGCCGCGTCGGACATCGTGCTCCTCTGCTCGGGGATGTGTACCCGGTAACCAAACCGGTTCAGTTCATAAGCTACCGTCAGTCGGTAGAGCCAAAGGCGGTGGGAGTGCATCGGGTGACGATCAACGAGATCGCCCGGAGGTCGGGCGTCTCCAAGGGCGCCGTGTCCTACGCACTGAACGGCCGTCCGGGAGTGTCGGCCCAGACCCGGGCCAGGATCCTGGACGTGGCCCACGAACTCGGCTGGGCCCCGAACCGCACCGCACGACTCCTGTCCGGCTCCAAGACCGACACCTTCGGCCTGATCCTCGCGCGCGACGCCCGTACGCTCGGCAGCGAGCCGTTCTACATGGAGTTCATCGCCGGCCTGGAGAGCGAGCTGATCACGCGCTCGTACGGGCTCTTGATGCAGTTGACGTCCGACCTCGACGACGAACTGGCGCTCTATCCGAGGTGGTCCTCCGAACGCCGGGTGGACGGAGTCGTCGTCGTCGACGTACGGGTGGACGACCCCCGGATCGAAGCGCTGCGGAAGCTGGAGATCCCCGCCGTGTTCGTCGGTGACCCCACCATGACGGGCGGGTTCACCACCGTCTGGACCGACGACATCACGGCGATGGACGCAGCCGTCCGGCACCTCTCCGGCCTCGGCCACCAACGGCTGGGTCGGGTCGCCGGCATGGCCGACCTCAGTCACGTTCAGATCCGCGATGGGGCCTTCACGCGCGCGGTGCGCCGCTACGGGGTGCGTGGTGAGATCGTGCACGCCGATTTCTCCGAGCAGGCGGGCGGGATCGCCACGCGGCAGGTGATGCAGGCCGATCCGCCACCCACGGTGATCATGTTCGACAACGACCTGATGGCGGTGGCCGCCCTGTCGGCTCTGACCGAACTGGGTGTTTCGGTCCCAGACCAGGTCAGCCTGTTGGCCTGGGACGACTCGGCGCTGTGCGAGATCACGCATCCGCAACTGTCGGCCATGAGCCACGACGTGATGGGGTTCGGCGCCCATGTGGGCCGGCGGCTGTTCGGCCTCCTGGACGGAGCCGAGCCGGCGGCCTACCTGGACTCCACCCCGCGACTGGTCATCCGGGCCAGCACGGCGGCACCTCCGGGAGCTTGAACCCGCGGTTTCACACGGACGAGGACCCGGAGCTCGGCCCGCGCCGTTTCTCAGCGGTGAGACTCGGGGGTGCTCCCGCTGATGGCTGGGTGGGCGGCTGGGTGTTCGACCGCCCGAGCAGGTCGCGCGCGAGCAGTGTGCCGGCGGCCGTCGCGGCCGGAAAGACGACGGTCCCGGCCAGCGGGATGCTCATCAGCAAAAAGGTCGGGATCGACAGGCCCAGCACGCGGGGACGGTGCCGCTGCATGGCCGTGCGCCGTTCGGCCAGCCGGAACAGACCCCGCCGCTCGAAGGTGGACCCGATCAGCTCCAGGCACAACATCCAGCCGCCGAACGTCGCCGAGATCACCGGCACCACCGTCTGCCCCACCACCGGCAGGAAGCCCGCCGCGAAGACGAACGGCGCGACCAGCGCCGAGATGGCGATGAGGATCAGCGACTGCCGCAGGCTGCGGCCGATCGACTTTCCCCAGCTCTCGTCGGGGATCGCCATCCCGGGATCGAATTCGAGATCGACGAACTCGGAGATCTTGTCGTAGATCGGTGAGCCGAGGGCCAGAGTCAAGGTGGTGAAGGAGATCACCATCAGCAGCATCGATCCGCCGAGCAGGGCCGTGCCCGCCAACACCTCGGCGGCCGTCTCCCAGCCCGGTGACCAGCCGTCGGAGAACGGTGTGAGCCAGTCGGCGAGCTCCCGGAGTCGGATGATCAAGAAAGCCAGGACGCCCGCGAAGAGCACCGACATGATCAGCGGCGGGACGGCGCCCAGCCAGAACAGTCGCGGCCGCCTCAGCACGAGCGTGAAGCCCCGCGCCAGGAGTCGCACGCCGGCGATGAACTCTCCGACCACGGCGCTGCCCTAGTCCTTGCGGATCCGGACGGACGCTCGGACGCGCGCGCCCTTGGCCTCCGCGGCCTCGCGCAACCTGTCCTGAAAGGTGATCACCGCGTCGGTCAGCTCGTCGTCGCCGATCGCCAGGATGCGTATCGCCAGCAGACCCGCGTTGCGGGCGTTGCCGATCGCGACCGTGGCGACCGGCACACCGGTCGGCATCTGGACGATCGAGAGCAGGGAGTCGAGTCCGTCGAGGTGCTTGAGCGGCACGGGCACGCCGATCACCGGGAGTGGTGTCACCGAGGCCAGCATGCCCGGCAGGTGCGCGGCGCCACCGGCACCGGCGATGATCACCTGCAGTCCTTGCCGGTGCGCCTCGCGGCCGTAGGTGATCATGGCCTCCGGCATCCGGTGCGCGGAGACCACGTCCGCCTCGTAGCCGATGTCGAACTCCGTGAGTGCCTTCGCCGCTTCCTCCATCACCGGCCAGTCGGAATCCGAGCCCATGACGATCCCCACCCGCGGGTTGCCGGTAGCGGGCATGTCAGGACTCTCCCATCAGGTAGCCGGCGGCGTGCCGGGCCCTTCTCGCCACGTCGTCGAGGTCGCGGCCGTATGCCGTGACGTGGCCGACCTTACGCCCGGGCCGGACCTGTTTGCCGTACAGCTGGACCCGGAGCCGGCGGTCGCGGGCCAAGCAGTGCAGCAGCGCCGAGGGCAGGTCGGTGACCGAGCCACCGAGGACGTTGACCATCACCGTCCACGGTTCCCGTGCGGCCGGATCCCCGAGCGGTAGATCCACGACGGCGCGGAGGTGATTCTCGAACTGGGAGGTGTGGGCACCGTCGATCGTCCAGTGTCCGGTGTTGTGCGGTCGCATCGCCAACTCGTTGACGACCACCGAGCCGTCGCGACGCTGCATGAGCTCGACGGCGAGCACCCCGACCACCCCCAGTTCGGCGGCGATCGTGAGCGCGAGCTGCTCCGCAGCCATGGCCTGCTCGTCGTCGAGGCCAGGGGCCGGGGTCGTCGTCTCGGTGCAGATCCCGTTGCGCTGCACGGATTCCGAGATCGGGTACGCGACGGCCTGGCCCGACGGCGACCGCACCACGAGGGCGCTGAGCTCGCGGGCGAAATCGACGTACTCCTCGACGATCACCTCGGCGGTGTCGGCCAGGCCCTGGAACGGTTCGGCGGCCTGGTCGGCCGAGGTGATCTTCCAGACTCCCTTGCCGTCGTAGCCGCCGCGGGAGGCCTTGGCGATCACCGGCCAGCCCTGCTCGTCGCCGAAGGCGGTCAGGGCTTCGGCGTCGGCGCACCAGGCGGTAGATCGGACACGGCGCGCCCAGCGCGGTCAAGCGGTCCCGCATCACCGCCTTGTCCTGCGCGTGGACGAGCGCGGACGGTCCAGGGCGCACCCGTACGCCGTCGTTCTCGAGATCGCGCAGAAGCCCCGTCGGCACGTGCTCGTGGTCGAACGTGACGATGTCGCAACCCGCGGCGAAGCGGCGGACCACCTCGGGATCGGTGTAGTCGCCGACCGTGACGTCGGAGAAGACCGTGGCGGCGGAGACGTCGGGCCCCTCCGCCAGGAGGCGTAGCCGCAGCCCGAGAGCGATGGCCGGGGCGTAACTCATCCGCGCCAGCTGACCGCCGCCGATGATGCCGATCGTCACCGGTGCTGCGTCGGGCGTGGGCTCGTCCGTCACCCGCCCGAGCCTAGAGTGGCTGCCCTCTGCCCCAGGGCGCCGCCCCCTCTCCGCCCCCCGACCCCGGCTACCCCCCGCACCCCCCGCACCCCCCCGCCCCCCGCCACTACGGAAACTGTGAACAGATTCCGCAGAAGAGGGTCACATGCGGCCGTTCTGGTGCGCTTTCCCAACAGTTTCGTTCGGTGGGTGGCGGCCGACGGTGAACTACGGTTGAGCCTGAGGATGACCGGGAGGTGAGATGGGCGGCGATCACGGGCACGGACTGACCGGGACCGGGCGTCACCGTCGGCGGCTGGCCGTCGTCCTGGCCATCACCGCGACGGTGTTCGTGGTCGAGGTCGTCGGCGGCCTGCTCTCGGGTTCGCTCGCGTTGCTCGCCGACGCGGCCCACATGCTCACCGACTCGGCCGGTTTGATAATCGCTTTGCTCGGTGCGTCGCTCGCCACTCGCGCCGCCAGCAATCGCCGTACGTTCGGCCTCCAGCGCGCCGAGGTGCTGGCCGCGCTGGTCAACGCGCTGCTGCTGGTCGGGGTTTCGGTGTGGGTGCTGATACAGGCCGTCGACCGCTTCCGGGAGCCGGAGGCAGTGGAGACCGGGCTGATGCTCGGCGTTGCCGTGGTGGGCGCCGCGGCCAACCTCGTCGGACTGCTGATCTTGCAACGCGGCCAGGCTGAGAGCCTGAACGTACGCGGGGCCTACCTGGAGGTGCTCGGCGATCTCGCCGGCTCGGCGGCGGTGATCGTCGCGGCGATCTTGATCATGGTGACCGGATGGACACGCTTCGACGCTTTGGCGTCATTGGTGATCTTCGTGCTGATCGTGCCGCGAGCCTGGTCACTGCTTCGCGACGTCGTCGACGTGCTGCTCGAGGCGACCCCTCGCGGCGTGGATCTGGACCAGGTGCGCCACCACATCACCGACGTGCCCGGCGTCGTCGACGTCCACGATCTCCACGCCTGGACCATCACGAGCGGTGTGCCGGTGCTGTCCGCTCACGTCGTCGTGGACGACGCCTGCATCGAGCGCGGGCAGACCGGGTTGGTGCTCGACCGGCTGGGCGAGTGCCTCCACGGTCATTTCGACGTAGAGCACTGCACGTTCCAGCTCGAACCCGTCGGCCATCGCGCCCACGAGTCAGCGCATCACGCCTGAATTCTCGAGGAGCGCACCGCTCGCGTGGAGCACCTCGAGATGGTGGACCTCCGGCTCGCCTTCGGGGCGCCGACCGCCGAAAGCGCGATCCACCGCCGGATGGATCCGCTCGTCGAACGCGCGCGCACACGACTCCTCGTCGGTCCAGACGTCGATGTAGCGGAGACCTCCGTCCGGACGCCGGACGCAGAGGTGCAGCACGCTGCCCTCGAACGGCTCTTCTCCAAGCTCCTCGACGATGCGGCGGTACAGATCGACGTCGATCGGCACGTCCTGGGTGTAGGCGTACACCATGTCGGCTCCTGCTCAGCTCAATTCGCCCGAACACGCTTCGGATGAATAGCACTAGGATGCTGCTTGTGTCGTCCGACGTCAAGGGTCAGCGGACTTATCGCTCGGTGAAGCGGGCGGCTCAGGCGGCGGAGACCCGGGCGGCGGTGCTGGGGGCCGCTCGGTCGCTGATCCTCGAGAACGGCTATGCGTCCACGACCGTGACCCAGATCGCGGCCCACGCCGGCGTCAACGTCGACACCCTGTACGCGACCGTCGGTCGCAAACCGGACCTGATGCGCTCCGTCGTGGAGACCGCGATCTCGGGTGCGGATCGCGCCGTGCCTGCGGAGGAACGCGATTACGTCCTCGCGATACTCGCGGCCGAGTCGGCCGAGGAGAAGCTGCGGCTCTACGCCGACGCCGCGGCGAAGATGGGGCCGCGGACCGCTCCGGTCTTCGAGGCGCTCCGGACGGCGGCCCTGACGGATCGGAGCTGTGCCGCGTTGTACACCGAGATCACCGAGCGCCGGGCGGCGAACATGCGGCGGTTCGCCGCCGATCTCCGGTCGACGGGATCCCTCCGTGAGGACGTTTCCGACGACCAGGTTGCCGACATCGTGTGGAGCATGAATTCGGCCGAGTACTACCTGCTCCTGGTCCGCGACCGAGGATGGTCGAGCGAGCGATTCGGCGTCCATTTGGCGGAGACCTGGCGCCGGCTCTTTCTGGCTGCGACCTAGCCGCCTCAGGCTTGGTAGTGCTGCGACCACTCCGGGAGCTGCTGCAGGGTGTAGGCGTTGCCGTCCGGATCGGAGAAGTACACGAAGCGGCCCCAGTCGAGTTCCTGAACGCCCTCGGCCGCTACGCCACGGTCCTTCAGTTGGGCCAGCGCGGCGTCCGCGTCCTTGACCACGAGTTGGATCGCCTTCATGCTGCCGGGCTCCATCTCGCTGACGCCCTTGCCCAGCGCGATCGAGCACGCCGATCCGGGCGGAGTGATCTGGACGAACCGGATTTCCTCACTCACCTTTTGATCATGATCGACGTTCCAGCCCAGGTTGGCGTAGAAGTCGCGGGCCCGGTCGACATCGGTCACCGGAACCGCGATCAGCTCGATCTTCCAGTCCATTGCTCGTCCTCTCGGTGTGTGGGTGATGACTCCACCGTACGGAAGACCACCGACACCCCGCCGCTGTCGTCTCCCGTCATATGGCGGCTGGCGCAGCAGAATTAGCCGTCCACCGCTGCGCGTCCCGCCATGTGGCGGACAACGCCTGACTCAGGCGAGCTCGAACAGCGTGCGCCATGCCGAACCACTCGCGCCCAGCGCGGTTCTGTCGTCGTCATGAGCTCGCCCGCGGATGGCGTTTTCCGTCATGTGGCGGCTGGCGCAGCAGAATTAGCCGTCCAGTGCTGCGTTTCGCATCACATGGCGGAAAACGTGTGACTTCGAACGAGCCTTGAAGCACGACGCCACCGACGCGCGGACGCGAGCAGGAGTGCCTGCGAGCGTCGGGTAGCGGAGCGCCCGACTCGGTCTGGACTGACGAGCGAGCACGACGGCTAGCGCCAAATTCACCTATTCAGGCAGACCAGCGTCGTGCGAGCGAGGAGGGAAGACCGAGTCGACCAGGCGCGCAGCGAGCGCGAGCAGGACTACCTGCGAGCGTCGGGTAGCGGAGCGCCCGACTCGGTCTGGACTGACGAGCGAGCACGACGGCTAGCGCCAAATTCACCTATTCAGGCAGACCAGCGTCGTGCGAGCGAGGAGGGAAGACCGAGTCGACCAGGCGCGCAGCGAGCGCGAGCAGGAGAACTCAGTGGAAGCTGTCGCCGCAGGCGCAGGAACCGGTGGCGTTCGGGTTGTCGATGGTGAAACCCTGACGCTCGATGGTGTCGACGAAGTCGATGGTGGCGCCCATCAGGTACGGGGCGCTCATCCGGTCGGTGACCACGTTGACGCTGCCGAACTGCTTGACGATGTCGCCGTCCAGCTGGCGCTCGTCGAAGAACAGCTGGTAGCGCAGCCCTGAGCACCCGCCCGGCTGCACGGCGACGCGCAACGCAAGGTCGTCGCGACCCTCGCCCTCGAGCAGCGACTGCACCTTGCCGGCGGCACCGTCGGTCAGGAGGATGCCGTCGGTGACCGGCACGGTCGCGGTGGTGTGATCGGTGGCCGTCATATCGTCTCCAAAGCGGGGATGCGCGTGGCTTATTCCAGCGACACCCAGTCTACGGCTGCTCAGAGCTGCCTCCAAAGCCGACGCACGAGCCACTGACTCGCCTCGCCCATCGTGCCGACCCGTCACTTCTGCGACGACACGCCGCCGAAAGCGCCGAAGATGTGACGGGTCGGCAGAACGGCGGGTCACCAGTGCCAGCTCCGGCCGACCCGGACGGCCAGCGCGCGCAGGTCCTCGACCGTCACCTCGCCGGCACCGACGTCCAAGCCGTACGCCGCCTCGACGCCCATCGTGCGCATCTCCCGCCCGCCGATCAGCACCTCGCCGGCGAGGACCACGCACGGGCAGAGCAGCCGTTCGGCAAGCTGTGCGGCCGACGCCACCACGCCCCCACCGCGACTGGCGAAGTCGTACGAGGTGCAGCCGGTCACCACCACATCGACGGGCGCGACCACGTCGGCCAGCGTCACGTCGGGTCCCGTGGTCAGGCGCCCGCCCAGCGCCAAGACGGCCAGCCCGACGCCGCCACAGGCTCCGGCCCCCGGCTGGTCCGGCACACCCCACGACGCCGCCAGCTCCGTTAGCCCGGCATCAATCGCTAGGAGATGGGCGGGATCC
The DNA here is from genome assembly GCA_963789345.1 of uncultured Actinomycetota bacterium. Taxonomy (GTDB): domain Bacteria; phylum Actinomycetota; class Actinomycetes; order Propionibacteriales; family Propionibacteriaceae; genus Microlunatus. The sequence continues at coordinate 96,972 of CAWBKR010000026.1, forward strand.
TCCCCGACCTCGCGTCCCCGTACCGAGGTGATCCCCCGCAGCCCGAGCAGGAGCCGGTGCCGCTCGGACTCCGGCACCACGGCGACCAGGTGGATTCCGTCGAGAGAGTGCCCCAGCGCCGAGCGGAACCCGGCCCCGCCGTCGTGTACGTCGTCGCTGACCAGGTCGAGCCACACCGTCCGGGGTCGGTACTGCTGGATCATGGCGCCGAGGGCCACTCCCAAAGCCGACGACGTCCCGTCGACGGGGATGGGCCCAGATCCAGGCTCCCCCGGCACCGCGAGAGCCAACCGGTCCCCGGCGGACGCCGCCGTGACCAGTCGCCCCGCGACGACCGCGGTGGTCACCTCGACGCCCCATCGGGCCGCGAGGGCCGTGACGAAGCCACCGCCGGCCTCCCCCGAAGGGCGCAGGATCAGCGCGTGACCGGTCCAGCCAGCCGCCAGGGCGTCCGCCGCCCGGGCAGCAGAGAGCGGACCGATCGAGTCCGGGCAGACGACGACCCGCATGCGGGCATCCTCCCAAGTATCCTGGCCGGATGACCACGACCCCGGCGCCGACCACCTCAACGCCGACGCGAACACCGACCCGGACGCCGCTCTCCCTGTTCGTCCTGGGTACGGGTTCGGACCCGCTCAGCGAACGCGGTGTCGAGTGTCCCGGCGAACTGCCTCCGGCCTCCGATCCCGCTCTGGTGGAGCGGGCCCGTCGCGCCCGCGCGGCGCTGGGCGACCGGCTGTTCGTGCTGGGTCACCACTACCAGCGTGACGAGGTCATCCAGTTCGCCGACGTGACCGGCGACTCGTTCAAGCTGGCCCGCGAGGCGGCGGCGCGGCCCGAGGCGGAGTTCATCGTCTTCTGCGGTGTTCACTTCATGGCCGAGTCGGCCGACATCTTGACCGCCGACCATCAGCAGGTCATCCTCCCCGACCTGGCCGCGGGCTGCTCGATGGCGGACATGGCCCGCCTCGCCCAGGTGGAGGACGCCTGGGACGTGCTGTCCGACGCCGGCGTGGCCGACGTGACGGTCCCGGTGACGTACATGAATTCCTCGGCCGACATCAAGGCGTTCTGCGGGAAGCACGGCGGCGTCGTGTGTACGTCGTCGAACGCGAAGACGGTGCTGGAGTGGTCGTTCGAGCGCGGCGAGAAGGTCCTCTTCTTCCCCGATCAGCACCTGGGCCGAAACACGGCGGTGCTGCAGATGGGCATCCCGCTCGAAGAGTGCGTGGTCTACGACCCGCGCCAGCCCGGGGGTGGACTGACAGCCGAGGAGCTGCAGGCCGCGACGATGATCTTGTGGCGCGGCCACTGCTCGGTGCACGGCCGGTTCACACCCGAAGCCGTCGACGACGTACGGGCCCGCATTCCCGGCGTCCAGGTCCTCGTGCACCCCGAATGCGTGCACGAGGTCGTGCTCAAGGCCGACCTCATCGGCTCGACCGAATACATCATCCAGCAGGTGGAGAAGGCGCCGCCCGGCTCGAAGTGGGCGATCGGCACCGAGCTCAACCTGGTTCAGCGACTTGCGAAGGCCCACCCCGAGCAGGAGATCACCTTCCTCGAGGAGCACGTCTGCTACTGCGCCACGATGAACCGCATCGACCTGCCGCACCTGGTGTGGGCGCTGGAGAACCTGGCGAAGGGGCACGTCGTGAACCAGATCGTGGTCGATCCGGAGACGGCGAGCTACGCCAAGGACGCGCTCCAGCGGATGTTGGACCTCCCTGGCCCGACCGCGAAGGATTGAGCCTCAGCAGTCACCCGCGCCAGCATGCCGAGCCGGAGTTCCTGCGTCACAAGCAGGCGCGCTGGTCGGAGCCGCACGTCGCCCCGCTGAACTCGTTCTGCGACGCGATCACCCGAACGACCAGGCGCGACGTCCCGTACGTGGATCCGGACTCCGGCGGCGTCCACGCTCGCGTGTTGCTGCTGCTGCTGGAGGCTCCCTCACGGGCGGCGGCACACGGCTCCGGGATGGTATCGGCCGACAACGACGACTCCACCGCCGCCAACGTCTGGCGCGCGTACGCGGCGACCGGTCTTCGACGCGACCGATCACTCATCTGGAACGCCGTGCCGTGGTACCTCGGTGGAACGGACAAGATCTCCTCGGCCCGCCCGTCGGACATCCGGGCCGCCAGAGGTTGGCTGCTGGCGTTCCTCGGCCTACTCCCTCGTCTCGAGGTGATCATCGGCCTCGGCCGGGCGGCGCAACGGGCCCTCGCCGAGCAGCAGCACGAACCGGCCGTGGGCCTCACGGTTCTGAGCGCTCCCCACCCGAGCCAACGCGTCTACAACCGTCCCGGAGCCGGAGCCCGCGACCTGGTCCACGCCGCCTTCGCGACGGCGGCCCAGGTCAGTTCGGGACGAGACCCTCGTCGGAACCGCTGAGAAGCTCCCGTACGTCCTCGACGGTCGCGTCGGCGGCCGGCAGGATCAGGTCCGAGTCCTCCAACTCGCTGTCCGGGACCGCCGTGCCGGTCGACCGAACCCGCTCCAACAGCGAATGCAACGCCTCAGCAAGACGATCGGCGTTCCCGTCGGCGACGGCCGCTTCCACCGCGTCGTCGAGTGAGTTCAACTCCGCCATGGCGTCGTCGTCGAGCTCCCACTGACCCTCCCCGAGAATGCGGACGATCATCGAAGGTCGCCGGGGTTCGGCTGGCCCTGCGCGGGCGCGGCCTGCGGCGGCTGGTAACCCCCGGCCGCCGGATCCGCAGCCGGTTGAACCGGCGCAGGCGGGGCGACGGCGGGCTGAGCCGGGGCCGGTTGACCCTCGATCGCCTGCGGCGCGGCCGGACCGGCGCCGAGCGAGGCCTTCATCCGGGCCAGCTCGTTCTCGACCTCCGAGGTCGAGGCCAGCTGCTCGAGCTCGAGGGTGATGTCGTCCTTGGCCGTACCGGTCGGATCGTCGAGCGCCCCGCTCGCCAGCAGCTCGTCGATCGCGCCCGCGCGGGCCTGCATCTGGGCCGTCTTGTCCTCGGCCCGCTGGATGGCCATGCCGACGTCGCCCATTTCCTCGCTGATGCCGGTGAAGGCCTCGTTGATCCGGGTCTGGGCCTCCGCGGCGGAGTAGGTGGCCTTGATGGTCTCCTTCTTGGTCCGAAAGGCGTCCACCTTGGCCTGCAGCCGCTGGCTGGCCCGTACGAGCTTCTCCTCCTCGCCTTGCAACTGCGCGTGCTGCGCCTGCAGATCGGTGATCTGCTGCTGCAGACCCGAGCGGCGGGTCAGCGCCTCGCGGGCCAGGTCCTCCCGGCCGACCTCCAGCGCCTTCTGCGCCTGCTGGGTCAACTTGTCGGCCTGGGTGTTGAGCTGGGTGGCCTGCAGTTCCACCCGCTTCCGGCTGGTCGCGACGTCGGCGACCCCGCGCCGCACCTTCTGCAGCAGTTCGAGCTGCCGCTGGTAGGAGTAGTCGAGGGTCTGGCGCGGGTCCTCCAGCTTGTCCAAGGCCTTGTCGGTCTTGGCCCGGAAGATCATGGAGATGCGCGAGAAAATGCCAGCCATGAGTGTTGCGGGTCCTCCCCACTTAGCCGGGCCTCCCCGGCGTGGTCACAGGTCTCTACCGTATCCCCGGTGCGGTAAGCAGCCCACTCTCGGTCTGATTTTGCTGCCGGTCTGGAGTAGGTTCGTTGACCGTGGCACTCTTCCGTCGTAACTCCTCCGCGGCCGCCGCACCAGAACCCGAGCCGCAGCCCGAGGTGACCGGCCCCGGTCCGGCCAAGAAGGACCGCCCCACCCCGTCGCGCAAGGAGGCGGAAGCGGCGCGCCGCCAGCGGGTCACTCATACGATGACGGCCAAGGAAGCCCGGAAGGAAGCCTCCCGTCGCAGCCGCGCCGACCGCATGCGGGCTCTGAGCGCTCGCGAAGCGGCCCCGGAGAAGCAGTTGCTGCGGGACTACGTGGACGCCCGGTTCAGCCTCGGCGAGTTCCTGCTTCCCAGCCTGGTCGTTCTCCTAGCGGGCAGTTTCCTGAGCCAGGTCTGGCCCGCCGCCACGCTGGTCGCCACGCTCGCCATGTACGTCTTCATCATCTTGGTGATCATCGACGGCGCCCTGATGTGGCGTGGGTTCAAGAAGGTGCTTGCGCAGCGGATGCCGAAGGTGTCCCCCAAGGGCCTGCTCATGTACGGCATGAACCGCTGCATCCAGCTTCGCCGCTTCCGGATGCCGCCGCCGCGGCTGAAGCGCGGCGACGCGTACTGAATTGCCTCCGCTTCGCTCCGGCGCGGCGCGTGGCTTTCGGCCGCCGACTTCGTCGCTCTTCGGACAGACGAAAAGCGTGTCTGTCCTCATCGCTCCTCAGCTCGGCGGCGCCACGCGACGGTCGTGGTCGGGCTTCAAACTTGAGCCACACGAAAGGAAAGTAACGAAATATGGAGTTCAGATTTCTCGGGAACAGTGGGTTGAAGGTCTCGGAGATCAGTTACGGGAACTGGGTGACGCACGGGTCGCAGGTCGAGGCCGAGCAGGCGACCACATGCGTGCGTGCGGCTCTGGACGCCGGCATCACCACCTTCGACACCGCGGACGTGTACGCGAAGGGCAGGGCCGAGTCGATCCTCGGTGACGCCCTGGCCGGCGAGCGGCGGGAAGGTCTCGAGATCTTCACCAAGGTGTACTTCCCGACCGGCGAGCGCGGTCCGAACGACACCGGCTTGTCGCGCAAACACATCTCCGAGTCCATCAACGCCTCGCTGAAGCGGCTCAAGACCGACTACGTCGATCTGTACCAGGCGCATCGCTACGACCACGAGACGCCGCTGGAGGAGACCATGGAGGCGTTCGCCGACGTGGTCCGGGCCGGCAAGGCGCTCTACATCGGCGTGAGCGAGTGGACGCCGGATCAGCTCCGGGCCGGTCATGCGCTCGCTCGGGAACTGCGATTCCCGTTCGTGTCCAACCAGCCGCAGTACAGCGCGCTCTACCGGATCATCGAGGACGAGGTGGTCCCCACGTCCCGTGAGCTCGGCATCAGCCAGGTGGTCTTCTCTCCCATCGCCCAAGGTGTGCTGACCGGCAAGTACCAACCCGGCCAGCCGGTGCCGGAGGGTTCCCGGGCGACCGATCCGGACGGCTCGGCGTTCATCAAGAACCTCCTCACCGACGAGAACCTGACCCGCGTACAGAAACTGGCCCCGCTAGCGGAGGCCGAGGGGCTCACCATGGCCCAGCTCGCCGTCGCCTGGGTGCTGCAGAACGACAACGTGGCCACCGCCATCACCGGCGGCTCCCGTCCCGAACAAGTCATCGACAACGCCGCCGCGGCGGGTCAGAAGCTCTCGGCGGAGACCCTCGCCGGCATCGACGAGGCCTTGGGCGACGCGGTGAAGCGAGACGGCGCGCTGGTCGGCAAGGCGTCGCCCAAGAAGCGGCTCACCTGATGAGCTGGAGGTGGGTCGGCTCGGGCGGCGACGACGCCGACCTCGACCGGACCTTCGCCAGCCAGGGAGACGCGGAGACGTGGCTGGGCGAGTTCTACCCGGACCTGCTCGACGCCGGCTGCCGAGCCGTGACCCTGTACGAGGAGGACCGGCTGGTCTACGGCCCGATGCCGCTGGGACCGCGGCTCAGCCCCGAGCAGCGTTAGTTGCCGCTCACCCTCGAGTCGTCGTCGGTGCGATCCGGCTCGCGGGTCATCCAGGTCTCGCACGGTCCAGATCGCGGTCTGCGGGTCAGACCTGACCAGGTCGACCGTGGTGTGGCCGGGTGCCCCGTCCTTGACGGGCGGTGAGCGCCAGCTGTTGCCTGGGCGCGCTCGAATCGCCCCTTCGGGTCCGGCGAAGGGGCGCTCCGGGCGCACTCACCGCTGACGAACCAGCGGGTGCGACCACTAGTTCCCCTCGACGGTCCGGCGGCAGACCTCGTCCCACGGCGTCGGCGCGAAGCCCAGGAACTCCTGCGTGCGGGCGGAGTCCATGACGTACGGGCGGCGGAACATGTACGAGGTCTCGCGCAACTCACGCACGAGCGGCGAGAACAGACCGGCGACGGCGAGCGTCCAGTCCGGCGTACCACGGACGGTCACCGCGGGAAGTCCGCCAGCCGCGAGCACATCGGTGAGGGCCTCGCGCTGACTGCGCGGCTCGTTGCTCGGGGCATGCCAGACCTGGCCCCAGCTGTCCTCCCGGTCAGCCACGGCGGCGAGGGTGCGCGCCATGTCGCCGACGTCGGTCCAGGTGTGCGGCAGGTCGGGGCGGCCGATCACCTGAGCCGCCTTGCCCCGGCGCGCGGTGGCGACGTGCCGGCTGACGTGGCCGTTGCCGCCGACCCTAGGTCCCAGGTAGTCCGAGCCGCGGACCTCGACCGCGTGCACTCGTCCGGCCTGATGGCCCGCGAGCGCCTCGGCCCACATGCGCGCCCGGAGCCGGCCCTTGTGATCAACGGCGGTATCGGGCTGGCCTTCGACCATCGGGGCTTCGGTCGGCCCGTACGGATACAGATTGCCGGTGATGACCAGCGTGGCACCGGTGTGCTCCGCCGCCGTCAGCAGACTCGCCGCCAGTGGGGGCCACACCTGTTCCCAGGTCGTGTAGTCCCCTGGGTTGGCGCAGTTGAACAGTGCCTTTGCTCCGGTCGCCAGTTCGGTCAACCGCTCCGGATCGCTGGCGTCCGCGGCCACCCGGGTGATCGGGCCGGCGCTCTGACCACCGGATCGCGTCACCACCATCACCTCCTCGCCTCGACTGGCCAGCAGCTGGCTGAGTTCGGTACCGACCGGTCCGGCTCCGACGACGACGTACGTGTCCGACATGGACTGAGACTCCTGATCTAAAGTGTGAGCACTGCTCTCGGTTTCTTTATGATGACATTGATTCACTCACGAAGCAAGAGCACTGCTCACATTTGTTGCTAGTGTTCTCCCATGACCAGCGCCACCACCTCGGCGCCCGCCACCGCCCGGGCCGTGGCGCGACGCGAACTAACGCACGCCATCCTCAGGGAGGCCCGCCGGCAGTTGACCGAGGTCGGCCCGGCGGCACTCTCGGTCCGCGCCGTGGCCCGTGAACTCGGCATGGCCTCCTCGGCGGTGTACCGCTACTTCGCCACCCGGGACGATCTGATCACCGCTCTCCTGATGGTGACCTACGACGACCTCGGCTCGGTCGCCGAGGAGGCCGACGCTGCCGTACGGCATCGCCGCAACCATCAGGGACGTTGGTTGGCCACGACGAAGGCGGTCCGCGCCTGGGCCAGGGCACACCCCCACGATTACGCCCTGCTGTACGGCTCTCCGGTCCCGGGCTACGCCGCGCCGCAAGACACCATCCTCCCGGCCACGCGGGTGATTCAGGTGATCCTCGACCTGGTGGCGGAGGCTGCCGCTTCAGGAGCGGTCGGCCGAAACGGGCCGGCCGTTCCGCGCGAGGCCCGGCGGGCGATCGCGTCGGCGAAGGAATTTGCCGGTCCCGAGTTCACCGACGATCTCACCTACCGCGCCCTCACCGCCTGGGGGGCATTGATCGGCAGCCTGACTCTCGAGTTGTTCGGTCACCTGAACAACGCGGTGGACGACTACGACGCGTGGTTCGAGCAGACCATGCTCCGTATCGCTCCCGTCTGATGACTGATCTGCTGGCTACCTGATGCCGACGCCCCCGTACATCCAAGCCCTACGGGAGACCTGGGGCCACCGCGCTCTGCTGCTGCCGGGCGTCTCGGGCGTCGTTGTCGACGGTCCCGCCGCCGCGTTGCGGGTCCTCCTGGTGCGGCGCACCGACACCGGGCTCTGGAGTGTTCCGGCCGGGATCGTCGAACCAGACGAGCAACCGGCGGACTGCATCGCGCGCGAGCTGTGGGAGGAGACTCGGATCCGGGCCCAGCCCGAGCGCCTCAGCCTGCTGAGCACTGATCCGGAGATCACCTACCCCAACGGCGACCGGTGCCAGTTCATCTCGATGACGTTCCGCTGCCGCTACGTATCGGGGATTGCCACCGTCGGCGACGAGGAATCCACCGAGGTGGGCTGGTTCGCCGTCGACGACCTGCCGGACGGTCTCAGCGATCGCGCGCACCGGCGGATCCGGAGCGCCCTGCCTGCCGAAGGCCCGTGTCTGTTCGAGACGACGGAGTGATCAGCCCAGAAACTGTTGGCAAATTGCGGTGATGCGCCGGGAAATGCCCGCCCATTGCGGAAACTGTTAACAGATTCCCGAATTTTGGGGTGATCGGGCCGTCCGCGCTGCAGTTTGCCGACAGTTACCACCCTGCTCGGCTCTACGGCTCGCGTACGCCGGGCGTGACGAACGGCGGTTTGGTGATCACGAAGGCTTCCTGGCGGTTGCGAATGTCGACCAGTACGCCCTCGTCGACCTCATAGCGGGCATCCAGCAGCGCCAGTGCGATGCCGGTCTTCAGTGTCGGCGAGAACGTCCCCGACGTGATCGAACCGATCTCGGTCCCGTCGGGGTCGCGCACCAGCATGCCGGGCCGGGGAATGCCCCGACCAGTGGCCTTCAGTCCGCGCAGCAGACGGCTGGGACCGGCCTCCTTCTCCGCGCGCAACGCCGAATCGCCGAAGAAGGCGTCCTTCTTCCAGCCCACGGCCCAGCCGAGCCGTGCCTGGACCGGTGAGATCTCGGCCGAGATGTCCTGGCCGTGGAGCGGGTAACCCATCTCGGTCCGCAGGGTGTCGCGGGCGCCCAGCCCGGCCGGCTGCAGTCCGTACGGTTCGCCGGCCGCCACCACGCGGTCCCACAAGGCATCAGCGGCCGCGCTCGGAGCCACCAGCTCATAGCCCCGCTCGCCGGTGTAGCCGGTGCGGCACACCGTCACGGGAACCCCGGCGACGTCCACTTGAGCGAAAGACATGTACGGGTGGCCCGCCGGCAGGCCGGCGGCGCCCAGAACCTCGTCCGACAGCGGTCCCTGCACGGCCAGCACGACGTGGTCCTCGTGCTCGTTGGAGACCTCGATGTCGCCCGGCGCAGCGGACCGCAGGAGCTCGGCCACCGCGGCCGTGTTGGCCGCATTCGGGATCAGGAAGATCTCCTCGTCGGAGCGGCGGTAGGCGATGAGGTCGTCGATGACACCGCCCGAGTCGCTGCAGATCAGGGTGTACTGCGCCTGGCCGGCGGCGATCTTGTCCAGGTCCGCGCTCAGGCAGCGGTTGACGAAGGCAGCGGCGCCGGGCCCGCTCACTGCGATCTTGCCGAGATGGCTCACGTCGAAGATCCCGACCGCCGAACGGACCGCGGTGTGCTCGGCCAGGACGCCCGCACCGGCGTACTCCAGCGGCATCGACCACCCGCCGAACGAGGCGAACTTGGCGCCGAGGGCGCGCTCCCGCTCGTACAGCGGTGAGTGCTTCAGCTCTTGGGAGTCCGACACCCGCTCAGGCTATTGGTCGAGTGGTCATTAACCTGAGCGGGTGCCTATCCCAGCCCTGCCGAAGATCAGCGTCGATCCGTCGATTCCGGCCAGCACCGACGTGCTCGTCGTCGGTTTCGGCGACGACCGGGTGGTGGGCGTGCCGCCCGAGATCGAGGCCGAGTACGCGAAGCGGCTCGGGCGGTCGGTGACCGAATTGGCGGTCGGCGTCGGCGCCAAGGCCGCGGCCGACCACACGCGGACGCTGCCGTCGCTCGGGAACGGACCGCGGCTGCTCGTCATCGGCCTGGGCGAGGACGACCCGACTCCGGAGGAGCTCCGGCGGGCCGCCGGCGCCGCTCTCCGGCATGTCCTCCAGCACGTGGAAACCGGCACGGTCTCGGTCGCGGTGTCGTTCGGCGTCGAAGAGCCGGAGATCCTCGCGGCGGTCGCGGAGGGCGCCCTGCTGGGCACGTACCGGTTCGCACCGGTCAGTAGCAACGGGGCGGCAAAGGGGTCGATCGACGCCGTGACCGTGATCGCCGAGCAGACCTCGGGTGTGCGGGATCTGATCAGGCGGGCCGAGATCGTCGCCCAGGCCGTCCTCCAGGCCCGCGAGTGGGTCAACCTGCCGCCCAACCTGCTCTACCCGGACTCCTTCGCCGGCGAGGTCAAGACCGCACTCAAGGATTCGCGGGTCACCGTCGACGTGTTGGACGAGAAGGCGCTCGCGCGCGGCGGCTACGGCGGCATCCTGGCCGTCGGCTCGGGATCGTCCCGACCACCCCGACTGGTCCGGCTGAGCTACGCCCCGCGCGGCGCCCAGAGCCATCTCGGCTTGGTCGGTAAGGGCATCACGTTCGACTCCGGCGGCTTGGACATCAAGCCCGCCGACGGCATGTACACGATGAAGTGCGACATGGCCGGGGCGGCCGCCGTCTTCGCCGCCGTGCACGCCATCGCCGGTCTCGGCCTCAAGGTCAAGGTGACGGCCTACGGGTCCCTGGCGGAGAACATGCCCTCCGACACCGCCTACCGTCCCTCCGACGTCCTCACCATGTACGGCGGGAAGACCGTCGAGAACGGCAACACCGACGCCGAGGGCCGGCTGGTGATGGCCGACGCACTGGTGCGGGCCAGTGAGGATACCCCGGACCTGCTGGTCGACGTCGCCACGCTCACCGGGGCGGCCATCGTGGCTCTCGGTGACCGTACGGCCGGCTTGATGGCCACCGACGACGACACCGCCGACCGGATCCTGGACGCCGCGGAGGCGGCCGGCGAAGACTTCTGGCAGCTGCCGATTCCCCGCGAGACCCGGGGCCGAATCGATTCGAAGGTCGCGGATCTGCGTTCGACCGCGGGCGACAAGCCTGGCGGTGCCCTGGTCGCGGCGGCATTCTTGAGGGAGTTCGTGGGTGAAGGGATCCCTTGGGCCCATCTCGACATCGCGGGCCCGGCCTTCCGCGACGGTTCGCCGTACGGCTACGTGAACTCCGGCGGCACCGGCACGGGTGTCAGGACGTTGGTCGCACTGGCGGCCTCACTCTCAGTGTGACCACGTCGCACCCGCACCGGCACCCCCCAGCCACCGCACCGATGGCGGCGCTGGAGGGAGACGCTCGCCGCGGTGCGATATAAGGAAGGAACGCCGTCCCCGTGCGGCCGGAGGTGTCAGGTGAGGCCGCCGGCGCACCCTCCGCCCCCCATTCGGGACGGACATCGCGCCGGATTGGTGCCGAGGCGGAAAATTTCTGGCGAGGGCGGATGTCGAGGCGAGGGCGGATGTCGAGGCGAGGCGGATGTCGTTTCGCGCCACATGGCGGACAGAGCAGCAATTGAGCCGCCTGTCCGCGGCGTCAGCCGCCATGTGGTGGCAAACGACATGAGGTGCCGAGCCCCTCAGCGCAGGTCGGGGTGCTTCTTGTTGCGGGTGTTGTAGTCGCGCATCCGCTGGGGATAGCCGACCACGGCGGCGTCGTAGCCGGGGATCTGCAGGCTCTCCGCGAAGGCGTGCCCCCACTGCGGCGACGGCACGACCCGGCGGGTCCACTCCCCGTCGTAGGCCACGAGCAGCAAGGTGGTCTGGGTGACCGCCGTCTTGGGCTCGACGAAGGCCTCGACGCCCCGGCGACTGCGGGCGAACTCGGTCAGGTGCATGGTGATCTGGTCGTCGACGTGGCCAGAGGCACCGCGTCGGGTGCCCCGCTTGAGGCGCGCCGCACTCCGCTTCAACCAGCCCATAGGCCCATTATGGCCTCCCGCCCCTAATCAGGGGGCAGAAAGCACGTCGGAGAGAACCGCGCCGAGTTGGTCGACCGCCCAATCGATCTCCTCCCGCGTGACCACCAGCGGCGGGGCCAGCCGGATGGTCGCACCGTGCGTGTCCTTGACCAGTACCCCGCGCTCGAGCAAGCGCTCGCTCAGCTGACGTCCGGTGCCGAGCGAGGGATCGATGTCGACCCCGGCCCACAGGCCGATGCCGCGAACGGCCGTCACACCGTGGCCGACCAGCTCACCGAGGCGCCCGTGCAGCTGTGCACCCAGCTCGGACGAGCGCGCCTGGTACTCGCCGGTCTCGAGCAGCCGGACCACGCAGGTTCCGACCGCCGCGGCCAGCGGGTTGCCGCCGAAGGTCGAGCCGTGCTGGCCGGGATGCAGCACGCCGAGCACGTCGGTGTTCCCGACCACCGCGGACACCGGCACCACCCCACCGCCGAGCGCCTTGCCCAGCAGGTACAGATCGGGCACGACGCCGACATGGTCACTCGCGAACGTACGGCCGGTCCGTCCCAGGCCCGACTGGATCTCGTCACAGATCAACAGCACCTGCCGGTCGGTGCAGAGCTCCCGAAGCCGCGGCAGATAGTCCGCCGGCGGTACGAGGATCCCGGCCTCGCCCTGGATCGGCTCGATCAGCACCGCCGCGGTGTCGTCGTCGATGGCGGCCGCGGCGGCCTCGGCGTCCCCGTACGGCACCATCCGAAAGCCCGGGGTGTAAGGCCCGAAGCCACCGCGGGCGTCAGGGTCGTCGGAGAAGCTGATGATGGTCGTGGTGCGACCGTGGAAGTTTCCGGCGGCCACGATGATGTTCGGGTTGCGGCTGCCCTTGAAGTCGTGCGCCCACTTGCGAGCCACCTTGATGCCGCTCTCGACGGCCTCGGCGCCGGTGTTCATCGGCAGCACCATGTCCTTGCCGCACAGCGCGGCCAGCTCGGCGGTGAAGGTGCCGAGCTGGTCGGAGTAGAAGGCGCGGCTGATCAGGGTGACTCGGTCCAGCTGGCGGCGGGCCGCCTCGAGGATGACCGGGTGGCGGTGCCCGAAGTTGACCGCCGAGTAGGCCGCCAGGCAGTCGAGATAGCGGCGACCCTCCACGTCGGTCACCCAGGCGCCCTCGGCCTCGGCGATCACCACCGGTAGCGGCGCGTAGTTGTGGGCGGTGTGCTCCTCGGTGAGGGCGATCTGGTCTTCGCTCACGCTCGGTACGAGGATCGTCACGCGGGCACCTCCGCCTTCCGGATCTCCAGCGTGCAGCACTTGACTCCGCCACCGCCCTTCAGCAGCTCGGAGAGGTCGACGGGCACCGGCACGAAGCCGCGCTCGGCCAGTTGCCGACCGAGCTCATGTGCCGCCGCGGCCAGCACGACGTGGCGACCGTCCGACACGGCGTTCAGGCCCAGCACCGCGGCGTCGGCCTCGCTCGCGATCACCGCCTCGGGGAACAAGATGGCCAAGGTCGCCTGGCTGGTGACCGAGAAGGCGCCCGGATAGTAGGCCACCAGCTCGTCGTCCACGACGGCCAGCGCGGTGTCGAGATGGTAGAAGCGCGGGTCGACCAGTTCCAGCGAGACGACCGGGAGGCCGGTGATCGAGGCGACCTCGGCGTGCGCTGCCGGCGTCGTCCGGAAGCCGGTACCGGCGAGGATCTGAGCGCCGGCGAGGAGGAAGTCGCCCTCGCCCTCGTTGACGTGCTCCGGCCGGTGAACCGGACCGAGCCCGTTCCGTTCCAGCCAAAGCGCGTACGCCTCCGCCTCCGCCGCCCGCTGCGGGTAGGCGAAGCGCGCTCCGATGGTGTGACCGGGAGTACTGAGAGCACCGTTGGCCGCGTAGACCATGTCCGGCAGCCCCGGCACGGACTCGGCCACGTCGACCTGATGTCCGAGCCGGAGATAGGTCTGGCGGAGCTCCTCCCACTGCCGCATGGCGAGCGCGGTGTCGGTGCCCAGGCTCGGATTCATCCACGGGTTGATGGCGTAGGAAACGCAAAAATGGTCCGGCGGGGTCATCAGGTAGCGACGCGTTCGCGGCCGGCGAAGACCCGGCGCTAGGGGCGCGGTCGCGAGATCGGTCATGAGCGAAGCTTAGGGTCGTCCCGATCCGCAATCAATCACCATTCATTGCGCGTCGTTGGGTCAGTCTGTTTCTTCGTTGTTGCCCCACCGGCGATCTGTTGTTCAAATCCGCTAAGTTGCTGACATGGACAGTCTGGACGAGCGGATCCTGCTCCATCTGGTACGCAACGCCCGCGCCACCTTCGCCGAGATCGGGGCGGAGGTGAAGCTCTCGGCGCCGGCCGTCAAACGCCGCGTCGACCGGCTGCTCGCCGACTCCACCATCACGGGCTTCACCACGATCGTCGATCCGTCGGCCCTCGGCTGGGGCACAGAGGCGTACGTCCAGGTCTACTGCAAGGGCACGATCTCCCCCGAAGCGTTGCGAGCGATCTGGGAGCCCATTCCCGAGGTCGTGAGCGCAAGCACCGTGACCGGCCAGCCCGACGCGATCTTGAAGGTGCGCGCCCGGGACGTACGTCACCTCGAGCAGGCGCTGGAACGCATCCGCGGCGCGGAGACCGTCGACCACACCGAGTCGATCATCGTGTTGTCCCGGTTGGTCGAGCGCGGGTAGTCCGCTTTCACGCCAGTGAAGGGCCCAACTGGCCTGAGATCCCGGGGTGTTGCGGCTCCGGCGCCATCGAGTGGCGTCGAAACGGGTGACGAGCGCTCGACGAAGCGCCTGATCGGTGCTGACAAGATGGCGGCCGTGACCCCCGAACTCCAGATCTACGACCTGGTCGTGTTGGGCGGCGGGAGCGGTGGGTACGCCGCGGCGCTGCGAGCCGCCGAGTTGGGTCTGTCGGTGGCGCTGGTCGAGAAGGACAAAGTGGGCGGCACGTGCCTGCACCGCGGCTGCATCCCCACCAAGGCGTTGCTGCACGCCGCCGAAGTAGCCGACGCCGCGCGCGATGCGCACCAGTTCGGAGTGCGGGCCACCCTCGAGGGCGTCGACCTGCCGGCGGTGAACCGCTACGCCGAACAAGTGGTCGGGCGTCTGTACAAGGGACTGAGCGGCCTGGTCTCGGCGCGGAAGATCACCGTGGTCCAAGGCGCGGGGCGCCTGGTCGCGGCCGAGCCGGTGCCGACGGTGCAGGTGGGTGAAGAGGCGATCAAGGGCCGGCACCTTGTGTTGGGCAGCGGCTCGTACGCGAAGACGCTGCCGGGGCTGGAGATCGACGGCGAACGGATCCTCACCAGCGAGTCGGCACTGCGCATGTCGACGCTGCCCGGCTCGGCTGTGGTGTTGGGGGGCGGGGTGATCGGCGTCGAGTTCGCCTCGGTGTGGCGCTCCTTCGGCGTGGACGTCACGGTCGTCGAGGCCCTGCCGCGGCTGGTTCCGAGCGAAGAGCCTGAGGTGTCGAGCGCATTGGAGCGCGCGTTTCGCAAGCGCGGGATAGCCCTCCGGACCGGCGTGGCGTTCGCGTCCGCCGAGGTCACCGACGGCCGGGTCGCGGTCGCGCTGGCGGACGGGACGACGGATAGCGCCGACGTGTTGTTGGTGGCGGTCGGCCGCGGGCCGGCCAGCGCCGACCTGGGCTACGAGGAGGCCGGCGTCGTACTGGATCGCGGCCAGGTCGTGGTCGACGAGCGCCTCCAGACCTCGCTGCCGGGCGTTTTCGCCGTCGGCGATCTGGTGGCGGGTCTCCAGCTTGCCCACCGGGGGTTCGGCCACGGCATCTTCGTGGCCGAGGAGATTGCGCACCGGCTCGGCCTCTACGAGCCGGTGCCGGTTCCGGTGCGGGATGTCGAGGTGCCGCGGGTGACCTACTGCGATCCCGAGGTCGCGTCGGTGGGTCTGACCGAGTCGGCCGCGCGCGAGGCGTACGGGGAGGTCCAGACGCTGCGCTACGACCTGGCGGGGAACGGGAAGTCGCAGATCCTCAAGACGTCCGGCTTCGTGAAGCTCGTACGCCGAGCCGATGGCCCGGTCGTGGGGATCCACCTCATCGGCTCGCGGGTCAGCGAGTTGATCGGCGAGGCGCAAGTGATCACCGGCTGGGACGCCTACCCGAGCGACGTGGCGAGCTTCCTTCACGCCCACCCGACGCAGAGTGAGGCGCTCGGCGAGGCCCATCTCGCCCTGGCCGGCAAGCCCTTGCACGCGCATTCGTAGGCCGAGAAGGTGCAGAACAGGGCCACGTTAGGCTGAGCCCGAACCGGGCAGCCAGCCGCCAGGAGAATGGAGTTTCCAGCGCCATGTCGACCGATGTCACTCTTCCCGCACTCGGCGAAAGCGTCACCGAAGGTACGGTCAGCCGGTGGTTGAAGCAGGTCGGTGACACCGTCGAGGCAGACGAACCCTTGCTGGAGATCTCCACCGACAAGGTGGACACCGAGATCCCCTCCCCGGCCGCCGGGGTGGTGCTGGAGATCAAGGCCGCCGAGGACGAGACGGTCGAGGTCGGCGCCGTGCTGGCCGTGATCGGCGAGGAGAGCGAGGCCTCCGGCGGGGAGTCCTCGTCGGGCGGAGACGAGCCTGCGGCCGAGGAGCCCGAGTCCGAACCCGCACCGGAGCCCGAACCCGCCTCCGAGGTCGATGAGCAGAAGGCCGACGAGGCCGAGCCGGCCGCGGCCCAAAGCACTGGTGGTTCAGGCGGCGGATCAGGCGGCGGATCCGCCGGATCTGGTACCGACGTCACCCTGCCGGCCTTGGGCGAGAGCGTCACCGAAGGAACCGTGAGCCGCTGGCTCAAGCAGGTGGGGGAATCGGTGGCGGCCGACGAGCCGCTGCTGGAGATCTCCACCGACAAGGTCGACACCGAGATCCCCTCCCCCACGGCCGGCGTCCTGCTGGAGATCCGGGTGCAGGAGGACGAGACCGTCGAGGTCGGTGCCGTGCTCGCGGTCGTCGGCGAGGAGGGCGCCGCCCCGAGCGAGGCCCCCGAGACCGACGCCCCTGAGCCGGAGACCGCCACCGAGACCGGCGGTGAGGCGCCGGAGGAGCAGACGGCGGCGGGCGACGAGGGTGGGCAGGCGCCGATTCCGGCGCCCGAGCCGGAGGCGAAGCAAGCGCCCGAGCCCGCACCCGAACCGAAGCAGGAGGAGCGGAAGGCAGCGGCCGAGGCGCCCGCCGAGGAAGCTCCGAAGGGGGAGCCCGACGCTTCCTACGTCACCCCGCTGGTACGCAAACTGGCTCGCGAGCACAACGTCGAGCTCACTTCGGTGACCGGCACCGGGGTCGGCGGCCGGATTCGCAAGCAGGATGTGCTGGCCGCGGCCGAGGAGGCCAAGAAGGCCGCCGAGGCTCCTGCGGCCGCACCTGCGCCGGCGGCGGCTCCCGCTGCGCCCGCCCCGGCGGCCGCGAAGGCGGAGACCAGTGCGCTGCGGGGCACGACCGAGAAGATGTCCCGGCTGCGCAAGACCATCGCCAAGCGGATGCTCGAGTCGGTCCAGACGTCGGCGCAACTCACCGCGACGGTGGAGGTCGACCTGACCGTCATCTCCCGGATCCGCGCCCGCTTCAAGGACGACTTCAAGGCCCGAGAAGGCGCCAGCCTCTCCTACCTGCCGTTCATCACCAAGGCCGCCGTCGAGGCCCTCAAGGTCTACCCGAAGGTGAACGCCACGATCGACACCGACGCCGGGGAGATCACCTACCCGGACGCCGAGCACGTCGGCATCGCGGTCGACACCGAGAAGGGCCTGCTGGTCCCGGTGATCAAGGACGCCGGTGATCTCAACATCGCCGGGCTGGCCAAGAAGATCGGCGACCTCGCCGCGCGCACCCGCCAGAACAAGGTGACGCCGGACGAGCTCAGCGGAGGCACCTTCACGATCACCAACTACGGCTCCGCCGGCACGCTGATGGACACCCCGATCATCAACCAGCCGCAGGTGGCGATTCTCGGCACCGGCGCGCTGGTCAAGCGGCCCGTGGTGCTCAAGGATGCGAACCTCGGCGAGGTCATCGCGGTGCGGGACATGATGTATCTGTCGATGTCGTACGACCACCGGCTCGTCGACGGCGCCGACGCCGCTCGCTTCCTCAGCATGGTCAAGGCCCGACTGGAGGAGGGTGACTTCGCCTCCGAACTCGGTGCCTAGGCAGAACCTGTCTCTGAGGACTGCGCGCCGGTGGATGGAGGACGAGTGAGCGAAACACGCTTTTCGTTTCGCGAACGAGGACGACACCAGCGGCTAGGAGCGCAGTCCGGGCGAGCGGAGCGAGCAGAAGTCCTGTGAAGTGGTTGTTGGCCGGCGCGTCCGGCTTCCTGGGTACTGCGCTGCGCGTACGGCTGGCCACGGACGGGCACGAAGTGTTCCGTCTGGTGCGGCGCGAGCCGGCCACCGCGACGGAGTACCGCTGGGATCCCGACGCCTTCGAGATCGACACCGACGCACTGGACGACGTCGACGTCGTGGTCAACCTGTGCGGGGTCGGTGTCGCGAACTGGTTGTGGACCCCGGAACGGCGGAAGCTGCTGCGGAGTTCGCGGGTGAATCCCAGCCGGACGCTGGCCGCGGCGCTGGCGGACCGGGCCGCGGCCGGCGACGCACCGGTGCTGATCCAGGCCGGCGGCATCGCGATCTACGGCACCGGCCACAGCTTCGTGCCACACACCGAGGACTCGCCGGCCGGTTCGGACTTCCTCGCTCAACTCGTCGTCGCGTGGGAGCAGGCGGCCGATCCGGCGGCCGAGGCCGGCGTCCGGGTCGTGCTGCTGCGGACGAGTCCGGTGCTGGACCGCTCGGGCGGACCTTTCCGGCTGATGAAGACGGCGTGGTCGGTCGGTGGCGGTGCCGTCCTCGGCGACGGGGCCCAGCGGATGCCGATGATCAGCCTGGAGGACTATCTCCGCTTCGTCGGCTGGGCCGCCGAGACCGACACAGCGTCCGGCCCGTACAACCTGACCATCCCGGAGCCCACGACCAACGCCGAATTCAGCGACATCCTCGCGGCCGAGTTGCATCGGCCGCGCTTCCTCCGGGCGCCGGCGGCGCTGCTCCGGCTGCCGCTGGGCGAACTGGCCGAGCAACTGGTCGGTGACATCAACGCGGTACCTCGCAGGGCGCTGGAGCAGGGATTCGCCTTCGTCGCCCCGGACGTGCGGACCACCGTCCGGGCCGCTCTGCAGCCGGAGTGATCGCACCCGACGAGTTCGCCTGATCCGTCGAGTCCAAGCTGACATGAGACTCACCGTGCACACCTTTGTGACCCTCGACGGCGTCATGCAAGGACCCGGCGCTCCGGATGAGGACCTCCGCGACGGCTTCGTCAGCGGCGGCTGGCTGGTCCCCTACGCCGACGAGGACTTCGGCGAGATCGTCGATGGCTGGTTCGCTCGCACGACGGAGATCCTGCTCGGCCGGAGCACCTACGACATGATGCATCCGTACTGGATGGCGGTGACCGACCCGGACAATCTGGTCGCCGCCAGGCTCAACGGGCTGCCGAAGCACGTGGTGTCGGCGACGCTGACGGACCCGGTCTGGCCCAACTCGACCGTGATCGGCAGCGATGTCGTCGAGGCGGTGCGGCGGCTCAAGGATTCCGGTGAGGGCGAGTTGCAGGTGCACGGCAGCTGCGCCCTGATCCACACGCTGCAAGAAGCAGGCCTGGTGGACGAGTACCGGGTGATCATCTTCCCGGTGACCGTGGGGGCAGGCAAGCGGCTCTTCAACTCAGCGGCCCCGCCATCGGGCTACACCGTGAGCAATTCGCGGACCACCGCCGCGGGAGCGCTGTACGCCGAGTTCGTGCCAGCGCCCTTCGCCGCTGGGACCTTTGGTGTGGAGGATGGTCGCGAGGTCGAGACAGGGCATGGTGAAGGAGCGGCTTGACGCGATAACTGCACGCGTCGCGAGCGAAACGATTCAGTAAGCGATTTCCCGAAAGCGCGTGCAGTTATTGCGACAAAGCGCGGCCCGTCACCGAACGCCGTCAGACTCGTTCCGGCCAGCGAGTTCGTCGGCCGCATCGTCGACGGCCCGTCGCAGGATCCTGCTCAGCTCGTTCGGCTCGTGCAGGCCCGGGTAGAACAGGTACTGGCCAGCCAGGCCGTCGGTCACGAGGTGCAGCCGCTCGGCTATCCGTTCCCAGCGACCCGGTAGCGGTGTGATCGGCTCGTTGGTGACCTCCGCACCGGCCAACAGCAGCACCGCCATCCGGGCGATGGCCCGGCAGCCGTCGTAGGCGTCGAGCCGGAACCGTCGGTCGGCCGGCCGGGCGCGGTCGAGATCGGCGAGTGCCGCGAAGACCAGAGTCTCTGTCTGCCGCCGGTGGTCGAGGGGAACCAGTTCCTCCAGCAGCAGCGCCGCCCGGCGACGGGGACCGACGCGTCGGTTGCGCAGGACGGTGGCGATCCGGTCCGGTCCCCGCTCGACGACGACATGGCCGGCGAAGCGGAGCAGGTCGTCGTGGCTGGAGAAGTAGTGCCGGATAGCGCCGGACGACAGGCCGGACTCGGCCACCACCGCCCGCACCGACGCTCCCCGCAGGCCGTCCCGCATCAACACCCGCCAGACGGCTTCGGCAATCTCCCGACGCCGTTCGGAGTGATCGACGACCTTGGGCACCCGGTTATTGTGGCACGATCGTTCGGTATTATTTAACACGATCGTTCTACAACGCTTTCGACGGAGACGACTTGACCCTGCCCGGATTGCTCGGCGTGGTGGCCCTCGCGCTCTTGGACAGCACGAGCGTCGGGACCTTGATCATCCCGCTGTGGCTGCTGCTGCGGCCGGGCTGGCGTGTGCCCTTGATCATCGTCTACCTGGCGACAATCAGCGTTTTCTATCTTCTCGTCGGACTCCTGCTGATGGCCGGGGCCCGCACCGTCCTGCCGACCGTCGCCGCTGCGCTGGCGACGCCTGCGACGGCCTGGGTCGAACTCGGGCTCGGCGTCGTCCTCATCGTTTTGAGCTTCTGGATCGACCCCAAGGCCGTACGGAGGCGGGCGGCCAAGGCCGGGCACAACGTGGAGACGACGCCCCGATGGCAGCAACGGATCGACCGGGCCGCCGCCACACCGACGGGCATGATCACGCTGGCGCTGGGCGCGGGGTTGGCCGAGGTGGCGACGATGTTGCCGTACCTCGCAGCGATCGCCATCATCGGCTCCTTCGGGCTGTCCGCGCTGGGCAGTGGACTCACCCTCGCGGGCTACACGCTGGTCATGGTGCTGCCGGCGTTAGGTCTGCTCGTGGCCCGCCTGGTCGCCGGCCGCCGGGTCAACGCGGCGCTGGATCGATTGGGCGCCTGGCTGGCGCGGCACACGGCGAGCAGCATCTCCTGGGTCGTCGGGATCATCGGCGTCCTGCTGGCGTGGGACGCGGTGGAACGCCTGAACTCCTTCGGCGTCCTACCCTGGTCAGCATGACGTTGGAGTTCCTGCCGTACGAGCTGGGCCGCGGACACGTCGACTACCTCGACGGCTGGGACCTGCAGCGGCGCGTGCACGCCGAGGTGGTAGCGGGCCAGCGCCCGAACACGGTCATCCTGCTCGAGCACGCCAGCGTCTACACGGCCGGCAAGCGGACCGAGGCGTCCGAGCGGCCGACCGACGGCACCCCCGTGGTCGACGTCGACCGCGGCGGCAAGATCACCTGGCACGGGCCCGGCCAGCTGGTCGGCTACCCCATCGTCCGGCTGCCCGACTCGGTCTACGTCGTGGACTACGTCCGGCGCCTGGAGGAGGCGATCATCTCCCTCTTCTCCGGTTACGGGCTGACCACCGGTCGTGTACCGGGCCGCTCGGGGGTGTGGCTGCCCGCCGACGCTTCGGGGCCCGGGCGGCCCGAGCGGAAGATCGCCGCCATCGGGATCCGGGTCGCCGCCGGCGTGACGATGCACGGCTTCGCCATCAACGTCGACCCCGACCTCGCCTGGTTCGACCGGATCGTGCCCTGCGGCATCGCCGACGCCGGGGTGACGTCCCTCGCCGCCGAGACCGACGCGCGGCCGTCGCTCGTCGACGTGGCCGAACGACTTCGCCCCGAACTGCAGCGCTTCCTCGCGTTCGCTCCGTACGAACAGTCGCCGCCGCTCGCCGCCTGAAAGGTAGGCTGGGCGGGTGAGTGTCGCCCCCGAAGGTCGCAAGATGCTGCGGCTCGAAGTCCGCAACGCGAGCGTCCCCATCGAGAAGAAACCGTCCTGGATCAAGACCACGGCCCGGATGGGCCCGGAATACCGGGATCTGCGCGAACTCGTACGCAAAGAGGACCTGCACACCGTGTGCCAGGAGGCCGGCTGCCCGAACATCTTCGAGTGCTGGGAGGACCGGGAGGCGACCTTCCTCATCGGCGGGGACCAGTGCACGCGGCGCTGCGACTTCTGCCAGATCGACACCGGCAAGCCGGCCGACTTCGACGCCGGCGAGCCGCTCCGGGTGGCCGAGTCCGTGCAGAAGATGGGGCTCCGCTACGCGACCGTGACCGGGGTGTGCCGCGACGATCTCCCCGACGAGGGAGCGTGGCTGTACGCCGAGACCATCCGCCAGATCCACGCCCTCAACTCCGAGACCGGGCGTGGAGATGCTGGCCCCGGATTTCTCCGGCAATCTCGAGCACCTCGGGCAGCTGTTCGACGCCGCTCCCGAGGTCTTCGCGCACAACGTCGAGACGGTTCCGCGGATCTTCAAGCGGATCCGGCCCGGGTTCCGCTACGAGCGGTCGCTCGATGTGCTGCGCGCTTCGCGGGCTGCCGGTCTGGTGACGAAGTCCAACCTGATCCTCGGCATGGGCGAGACCCGGGCCGAGGTTTCCGACGCCCTGCGCGATCTGCACGACGCGGGCACCGAGATCATCACGATCACCCAGTACCTTCGCCCGTCGCCCCGGCACCACCCGGTCGAGCGCTGGGTGAAGCCGGAGGAGTTCGTCGAGCTGAGCGCCGAGGCGACCGAACTCGGCTTCGCCGGGGTGATGAGCGGGCCGCTGGTGCGCTCGTCGTACCGGGCCGGACGGCTGTATCGGCAAGCGAACGAGTCCCGGGCCGCGGCCCTGGTGTCGGTGGGAGTGAACGATGGCTGACCAATCCGCGAAAGAGATCCTCCGCGCGGCGAAGGTCAAGGAGCGGGAGGCCAAGAAGGCCGAGAAGCTGCGGAAGAAGAACAGCAACGATCCCGCCGACATGGGTCGGATCCGGCAGATCATCCGGGCGTACCAGCTGACCCACGAGTACGACAAGATGCTGCCGCTCTACATCTGGGGCTCGTGGGGCCTGACGATCGTCGTCTTCGTCGTCATCGGGATCCTCACCCGACAGGTCGTCTTCCTGTCCATCATGGGCGTGATGATCGGCATGCTGGTGGCCATGATCATCTTGGTGCAGCGGACCAAGAAGGCCACCTACAAGCGCCACATGGGCCAGGCCGGGTCGGCCGAGGTCGCGTTGTCCTTCCTGCCGAAGCAGTGGGTCTCCAAGCCGGTGATCGCGGCTACCCGGCAGCGCGACGTCATCCACCGCACTCTGGGTCCGGGTGGGCTCGTACTCATCGGCGAGGGTGAACCGGGACGGCTCAAGCCGCTGCTCGCCTCGGAGGTCAAGAAGCACGAGCGGGTGGCGTACGGCGTGACGGTGATCACGGTGGTCATGGGCGACAAGCCCGGACAGGTCCCGCTGGACAAGCTGGCCGACCACATCCGCAAGCTTCCCAAGACCCTGCAGCCGAACCAGGTCACCGACGTGAAGCTCCGGCTGCGCGCGCTGGACGCCGTCCGGCCGCCCATCCCCCTGCCCAAGGGCCCCATGCCCACCAACCCACGCCAGGTCAAGGGCGCGAAGCAGGCCATGCGGGGCCGCTGAGCGCCGGCCCGGTCTCCCTCACTCCACGTCGCTCGGGTTCGTAGGCGTAGCTCGATCTGCAGATAGAGCTACGCCTACAAACCCGAGCGACGTTGCAGCGGCACCGGTCTAGCGGGCGAGCCGGTGGCGGATCTGGCGGGCGGCGCGGAGCACGCTGACGGCCAGGAGGTCACCGGCCGGAGCGGTCGGCACGGCCTCGTTGAGCTCGAGCCAGCGCCGCGCACGCGGCGATCGGGACAGCCGTCGGGCGATCGGCGGCAGGTTCTCCGTCCGCAGGGCGAAGTCTGGTCCCTGGCCAAGACTGGCCGAGACCAGACCGGCCGTTGCGGCGACCGCCACGTCGGTCGGAACCCGCCGGACGGGAGGCAGGTCCCCGGTCCGACCTGGCGCGGCCAGGGCGTTCACGTCGCCGATGATCCGGCAGCCCGACCCGGCCACGGCCTCGGCGTAAGCGGTGGCCGTGACACTCGCTCGCCGGGCCGCCCACCCGGGCAACGTGACTCCGGGCTCGTTCGGCCCCGGCCGCCGAGTCGTCAGCAGCCGGGCGACGGCGCCGTTGCGGATCCAGACCTCGTACTGACGCCAGTCCAGCCGACCTCGGACGGCGGAGTTGAGCCGTCGGAGGTACTCGACCTCGGGCCACGACATCGAACGGTTCTCACCGATGTCGGTCCTCCGCGCCGCCGTACGAAAGAGGTCGCGGGGCAGCGCCAGCAGATCGGAGAACGCGTCCAGCAGCAGATCGGGTGAGCGTTTGTCGGGGACGATCACGATGACCCGATCGGACCCGGCCGCCGCGACCCAACGTCGGACGATCGCCGGCTGGTCGTTGCGCCGGTAGAACAACCGGGCGGCGCCGCTGGAGGGCTCGTCGGCCAGCACCTCCCGCAGCCACGACTCGTAGGCCCTGCGCCGCCCCGCCTTGACGTACTGCTGCCAACTCGAGCCGAGCAGGGCCGCGAAGCTGCGCAGAGTGATCACGACGTACGTCTGGTCGCCGAGCTCCGTCAAGAACCGGCGAGCCTGCTCGTCAGTGCTCTCCGACGCGAACTCGTGGCTGATCAGCACGCGCGGCGCCGACGTAGCGGTGATCTCGGCCGTCAACTCCGACCAGCGAGCCTTGGGCGGCACGCCCGCTCCCCCGCTGGTCCACCCGAACGGCCGGCCCATCAGTGCACAGATCGGCTCGAGGTGGTTGAGTCCTCGACCCGGGTAGCACACGCCCTGGGCCGCCAACTCGTCCCGGACCGCCGCGGCCGCGGTCTGGATCGCCGTGGTCCCGGTCTTCGGAATCCCGATGTGGAGCAGCCGTGCCCCCGAGGGCAGTGGCGGAGCCAGAGACCGGTCGGGATTCACTCGGTTCAGCGTAGTGGGCAACGTTTCGGCTGTGTCCCGCGCGGCAAACCCTGCTGCGCGCCGCTCCGTGCGAAGGTGTGCCCACCGGAGGTCCTTCCCCCTCGCCTCGGAGGAACCATGCGCGCCTACCCCCTGCGCAAGCTGCTGCTGGGTGCCGCTGTTGCCCTGTGTGTTCCGGCGCTGATCGCCGGCACTGCCGTGCCGGCCGGTGCGGGCGGCTACACGCCGAAGCCGAAGTCGTACGACCCGGGGCCGATCACCTGGGGCACCTGCGCCGACGGGTTCCTGGCCGGCGAGGGAGCAGAATGCGCCACGGTGTCAGTGCCGCTGGACTACACCAAGCCCAAGGGAAAGAAGATCCGCTTGGCCGTCTCCCGCGTCCGGCACACGGTGCCCGACGCGGACTACCAGGGCGTGATGCTGGTCAACCCGGGTGGCCCGGGCGCGTCCGGTTTGGCGTTCTCGACACTGGGCGAGGTGGTGCCCAACGGCGCCGGGCAGGCGTACGACTGGATCGGCTTCGACCCGCGTGGGGTCGGCGCAAGCGAGCCCGCGGTGTCCTGCGACCCGGGGTACTTCGGCTTCGACCGCCCTCGGTACGTGATCACCTCGCAGAAGACTCAGAGCGCCTGGTTCAAGCGGACGCGGGCCTACACCCGGGACTGCGCGGCCGAGAACGGCAAGATCCTCCGGCATCTCACCACCGAGGACAGCGCTCGGGACATGGAGAGCCTGCGACGGGCGCTCGACGAACCGGCGATCAACTTCTACGGCTTCTCCTACGGCACCTACCTCGGCCAGGTCTACGCCTCGCTGTTCCCGAAGCGCGTACGGCGACTCGTGTTCGACAGCAACGTCGACTTCCGCGACGTCTGGTACCGGGCGGCCCTGGCCCAGAACTCCGGAGTCGATCGCAACATCAACCGCTGGTTCGACTGGCTGGCCCGCAACAATGCCACCTACGGCCTGGGAACGACCGGAGCCGAGGTGCGACGCCTGTTCTACGACACCCAGTCCCGGCTCTATCGCAGTCCCGCGACGGGCTCCCTGGGTGAGCTCGGCGGGAGTGAGTGGACCGACGCGTTCGTGTTCGCCGCCTATTCCCAGCTGCTGTGGCCGGTGTTCGGCTACGTGTTCAGCGCGTACGTCCGTGACGGGGACGCCGCCCCGTTGGAGGCGGTCTACGTCGGGTTCAACGGCTACGGGGACGACAACGGCTACGCGGTCTCACTCGGCGTCGGCTGCACCGACAACAACTGGCCCGAGCGCTGGGCCAGGTGGAAACGCGACACTCGCCGCAGTTACCGCAACGCGCCGTTCTTCGCCTGGGCCAACGCGTGGTACTACGAGCCCTGCCGGCACTGGCCGGCTCCGGCCCAGGATCCGGTGCGCATCCGCGACCGCGGTCTGGACGGCATGCTCCTGGTCAGCGAGACCCTCGATGCGGCCACCCCGTACTCCGGGAGCCTGGCGGTGCGGCGGCGGTTCGACGAAGCGCGGCTCGTCGCCGTGGCCGGTGGCATCGACCACGCCGGCTCGCTCGGCGGCAACGCGTGCGTCGACAATCGGATCGCCGGCTACCTCCTGACCGGTGCTCTACCGGAGCGACTGAGCGGCAACCGCGCCGACGTGAGCTGTGCACCCCAGCCGCCGCCCGAGCCCTTCGCCACCCGGCAACTGCGCAAGTCCAACCAGACCCTGATTCGCGAGGAGCTGCAGAAACGCATGCTCCAGCGCTGATGCCGGTCGTCTCGGTGATCTAAGCTGGGCGGCCGGATGGCCAACCTCGTCAACGCCGAGCAGATCGAGATCAGCTTCGGCACCACCACCGTCCTCGACGAGGTGAGCCTCGGCATCGCCGCCGGCGAGGTCATCGGTGTGGTCGGCCGCAACGGCAGCGGGAAGACCACGCTGCTGCGCCTGCTGACCGGTACCGAACCGCCGGACGCCGGCCGCATCACCCGGACCGGGAGCGTCTCGATCGGCTACCTGCACCAGGCCGACGACTTCGCCCCCGGGACGGCTGTCCGCGACGTCATCGTCGGCGGGCGGCCGGATCACGTGTGGGCCGCGGACCCCTGGACCCGGGGTGTGGTTCGCCACCTGCTGGCGGACGTCGACCTGGACGGACCCGTGGTGCAGCTGAGCGGCGGGGAGCGTCGGCGGGTGGCGCTGGTGGGCCTGATGCTGGCCGGGCACGACCTGCTGGTCCTGGACGAGCCCACCAACCATCTCGACGTGGAGGCGGTCAGCTGGCTGGCCGACCACCTCCGGGCCCTGACCGAGCGCGGCGTGGCCATACTCGTGGTGAGCCACGACCGCTGGTTCCTGGATGCGGTGTGCACCCGGGTGTGGGAGGTCCACGACGGTCAGGTGGACGCGTACGACGGCGGCTACGCGGCGTACGTGCTGGCCCGTGCCGAGCGCGCCCGGCAGGCGGCCGGGACCGCCGCGCGGCGACGCAACCTCCTGCGCAAGGAGCTGGCCTGGCTGCGCCGCGGCCCGCCGGCCCGCACCTCCAAGCCGAAGTTCCGCATCGAGGCGGCGACCGCCCTGATTGCCGACGAGCCGCCGCCGCGGGACTCGCTGGCCCTGCGCCGGTTCGCGACCAGCCGGCTGGGCAAGGACGTGTACGACCTACGCGAAGTCACGCTTGCCGTCGGGGACCGGACCCTCGTGCGGGATCTGAGCTGGTCGATCGGTCCCGGCGACCGGATCGGGATCGTGGGGGTCAACGGCACCGGCAAGACCAGCCTGCTGCGCGCCCTCACCGGTGACCTCACACCCGTGGCCGGGCTGGTGAAGCCGGGTCGGACCCTGGTCGTGGGCCGCCTCTCCCAGGAGGTCAGCGAGCTGCCCGCGGACGAGCGCGTGCTGGCCTTCGTCGACCGGGTGCGGCGGGTGACAAGGGTGGCCGGCGGTCAGGAGATGACCGCGAGCGCCCTGCTGGAGGAGTTCGGGTTCACCGGCGACCGGCTGACCACCCGGATCGGAGAACTCTCGGGCGGCGAGCGCCGTCGGCTGCAGCTCCTGCGGATCCTGCTGGACGAACCGAATGTGCTGCTGCTGGACGAACCCACCAACGACCTCGACATCGACACCCTCACCGTGGTCGAGGACTACCTGGACTCCTGGCCCGGAACCTTGATCGTGGTGAGTCACGACCGCTACTTCCTGGAGCGGGTCTGCGACGTCACGTACGCCCTGTTGGGCGATGGGTCCTGCGTCCTGCTCCCCGGCGGCGTCGATGAGTACCTCGCCCGACGGGCGGCGACGGAGCCGGCCGACTCGTCGGGCGACCCAGCCTCGGCGGTGCCCACGCAGAACACGGTCACCCGCCGGGCGCGCAAGGACCTCACCCGCATCGAGTCCCAGCTGGCCCGCCTCGAGTCCGAGATCGGGCGGCTGCACGAGCAGATGGCGGCCGCCGCACGGGACCACGTGCGACTGCAGGAGCTGCAGGCCGACGTCGACAGGGCAGAGGCCCGGAAGTCCGACTTGGAGGAGTCCTGGTTGACCGCCGCCGAACACCTGTGATCCTCGACCTGTAACTACGCAGGTGCCGGAGATAGGTTGGCGGTCATGGTTGTGCTCACCGCGGAGTCGCTGATCGCCAGCCTGCCGCCGGGGGTCGTGGTTACCGACCCGGCGACGTGCGAGAACTACCGGCACGACTGGTCCCGCGACCCCGGCGCCGGTCTGCCGCTGGCGGTCGTGCGGCCGACCGACGCCGATCAGGTGCAGGCGACCGTACGGTGGGCGGCCGAGCACCATGTCCCGATCACCCCGCGCGGGGCCGGGACGAGTCTTTCCGGTGGCTCGTCGGCGGTCGAGGGCGGACTGGTGCTGTCCCTGGAACGGATGCGCTCCATCGAGATCGACCCCGTCACGCGGGTGGCGGTGGTGGAGCCGGGTGCCTTCAACGCCGAGGTCAAGGCGGCCGCTGCGCTCCACGGTCTGTGGTACCCGCCCGACCCGTCGTCGTACGAGATCTGCTCGATCGGCGGCAACATCGCCACCAACGCCGGCGGGCTGTGTTGTGTGAAGTACGGCGTGACCACCGACTACGTGCTCGGCCTCGACGTGGTGCTCGCGGACGGGACCAAGATCGTCTTGGGCGGGAAGCGGATCAAGGACGTGGCCGGCCTGCCGTTGCTGAAACTCTTCGTGGGCAGCGAAGGCACGCTCGGCATCATCACGCGGGCGATCCTGCGGCTCATGCCGCAACAGCCGCCGAGAGCAACATTGGTGGCGTTGTTCGCCGACACCGCCGCGGCCGCTCGGGCGGTGGTCGAACTCGGCCGGACCAGCCGACCGTCGCTGGTCGAGCTGATGGACAACGCCGCCATCAACATCGTCGAGGATTTCCGCCCATGGGCTCGACCGTTCCGCCGGTGCCCTCTTGCTGGTGCAGTCCGACGCGCCGGGTGAGGCGCCGGAGCCTGGAGATCGACCAGGCCGAGGCGGCGTGCACGGGCGCGAGCGCCACCGAGGTCTTCCGCACCGACGACGAGGAGGAGGGCGAGTTGTTCGCCGCAGCGCGGCGGGCGATCTTCCCGGCTCTGGAGACGCGCGGTGCTCTCCTGCTCGAGGACGTCGGCGCCCCGGTCCCGGCCCTCCCCGACCTGTTGGGCGGCATCGCCGTCATCGCGGCTCGGCGGCAGCTCGACATCCCGGTGGTGGCCCACGCCGGCGACGGCAACACGCATCCCGACCATCGTCTTCGACCCGACCGACGAGGCGGCCCGGAAGCGCGCGGCGCTGGCCTTCACCGAGATCATGGCGCTCGCCATCTCCCTCGGCGGCACCATCACCGGCGAACACGGCATCGGCCGGCTGAAGAAGGAACTGCTGCCCACTCAACTCGGGGAGCGCGTGATGGGTCTGCACCACCAGATCAAGCACGTCTTCGATCCCGACGGCATCCTCAACCCCGGCGCCATCCTCGATTAGCCGACCCGTCACAACAACGGCGGTCTGGACGGCGTGTCGGCGCAGAAGTGACGGCTCGGCGGGTGGATGTCTCGAGCTAGCGCGAACGGATGTTCTGGGCCGAGAGGCGGACGATCTCGGCGATCCGGTTGGCCTGGGTCTCCGGCCGCTTGGCGGTGGCGACCCACTCGAGGGCGGCCCGTCGCGCCGACTCGAGGGAAGGCGTCCCAATGCCGCCGGGCCGCCGGGTCCGCGTCCAGGGCGGCCGCGAGTTCGGGCGGCTCGATCCCGGCCTCGACGGAGTCGAGCAGCGTCCAGCTGCCGGATGCCTTGGCGGCCTCGATGGCCGCGATGCCGGCGGGCTGCGAGCAGACCGGCGGCTTCCAGCTCGGTGATCCTGATCTTGTTCGGGCGCGACCAGCCGCTGCCGGATCGGCGCGGGGTCAGCAGGAGCGAAGTCCGGAACTCGTCGACTCCGCGCGCCTGACCGTCGATCCAGCCGAAGCACAGGGCCTCGCGGACCAGCGCCTCGTACGTGCAGGTGCCGCTCCCCCGCCGACCCTTCTTGTACGTCACGGCCCAGATGCCGCGCACGGCGGCGTGATCTCGGCCGAGCCACGCTCGCAGCTCGGTCGCCGAGGTGAATTCGACCTGCTCGTAGCTGCTGCTCACGCGCGCGTCACTTCCGATTCACCACCACCGTGTTGGCGGCCAGATCCTGCAGACCCCGTCGGTGCGGCCCGATGATCAACGCCGGCAGGGCCAGGCTGACCAGCGCCGGCGCGCAGGGCGGCGCGGGCGAGGCCGGGCGGCTGGCGGTCCAGTCGTACCACGGCGATCCGGCAGAGCAGCTGACCGAAGCTGCCACTGGCGACCGTGACCAGGACCGTGGATCTCGACGAAGAAGAGTGGCCAAGATCATCCAGGACTGCCAGCCCCGTTCGGTCAGGACGGCGAGTCCCGAACAGACCGACGGCGATGCGCCATGCAGGCCGCCCAGTCGAGATGATCGCCGCCACCCGGGATCGCCAGCGGGGCGAGCGATCCGCGGCCGGTCTCGGGCAGGCCCAGTTGCTGACCCGGATAGGTCTCCTCCGGAGTCGGCTCTGCGTGGACGGCCACGGCAATCGAGACTACCTGCGGTGTTGCACCACGACATCGCGCCGCAACGGCACGGGAATCCCCGGTCCGTAAGGTCTCGACGGACCAGCGCCGACCCGTACCGACCAGGGCCGCGCACGCCCGAGCCGGATCGAGGAGCACCTGCATGAGTGGAAGCGCCACTCGACGCGAGGCCATCAAGGCCGTCAGCGACTACTCCATCCCGGACAAGGACTTCGCCGAGCCGCTCGGCGACCTGTTCGCCAAGAACGTCTTCGGCCCGCAGGCGATGAAGTCGCGGCTGCCGAAGAACGTGCTTGAAGTCGGTGCTGGCGACCATCGAGAAGGGCGCCCCGCTGGACCCGAGTGTGGCCGACTCGGTCGCGTCGGCGATGCGCGACTGGGCGCTGGAGAACGGCGCCTCGCACTACGCGCACGTGTTCTACCCGCTGACCGGGCTCACCGCCGAGAAGCACGACTCGTTCCTGGAGCCCGACGGCGACAGCACCTCGATGGCGCAGTTCACCGGCAAGACCCTGCTGCAGGGTGAGCCGGACGGCTCGAGCTTTCCCAGCGGAGGCATCCGCAGCACGTTCGAGGCGCGCGGCTACACGGGCTGGGACGTGACCAGCCCGGCGTACATCCTCGAGAACCCGAACGGCAACACGCTCTGCATCCCGACGATCTTCATCTCCTGGACCGGGGAGGCGCTGGACAAGAAGACGCCGCTGCTGCGGTCGCAGCAGGCGATGAGCGTCCAGGCCGCCCGGGTGCTGAAGCTGTTCGGCCACACCGACATCGACACCGTCGTGTCGTACGCGGGCGCCGAGCAGGAGTACTTCCTGATCGACGAGCACTTCTACTACGCCCGCCCGGACCTGATGAGCGCCGGTCGCACGCTGTTCGGCGCCAAGCCGTCGAAGGGTCAGGAGTTCGACGATCACTACTTCGGGCACATCCCCGAGCGGGTGCTCGCGTACATGATCGAGGTCGACCGCGAGCTGTTCAAGCAGGGCATCCTGGCCAAGACCCGGCACAACGAGGTCGCGCCCGGCCAGTTCGAGATCGCCCCGCTGTTCGAGAAGCGCCAACCTCGCCCATGATCACCAGCAGTTGATGATGACGACCCTGAAGAAGGTGGCGGAGCGCTACGGCATGACCTGCCTGCTGCACGAGAAGCCGTTCGCCGGCGTCAACGGCTCCGGCAAGCACGTCAACTTCTCCATCGGCAACGCCAACCAGGGCAATCTGCTCAATCCGGGCGACACCCCGCACGAGAACGCCCAGTTCCTGGTCTTCTGCGCCGCGATCATCCGCTCCGTGCACCTGTACGGCGGACTGCTGCGCGCCGTCGTCGCGTACGCCAGCAACGACTTCCGGCTCGGGGCCAACGAAGCGCCGCCGGCCATCATCTCGATCTTCCTCGGCGATCAGCTGATGGACGTCTTCGACCAGATCGCCAAGGGCGGAGCGACCGGGTCGCAAGGAGTCCGGGATCCTGCACGTCGGGCGTCGACACCCTGCCGCCGATGAAGGCCGATCCCGGCGACCGCAACCGGACCAGCCCGTTCGCGTTCACCGGCAACCGGTTCGAGTTCCGGGCGCCGGGCTCGAGCCAGTCGATCTCCGGTCCGATGGTGGCGATCAACACGATCATGGCCGACTCGCTGGACTACATCGCCACCGAGCTGGAGACCTCGACTCGCGGCCGGACTGGAGTTCAACGACGCCGTGCAGAAGGTGCTGGCCCAGATCGTCACCGACCACGGCGCGGTGATCTTCAACGGCAACGGCTACAGCGACGAGTGGCAGGAGGAGGCGGCCGCCCGCGGCCTGCTCAATCTCCGCACCACCGTCGACGCACTCCCGCAGCTGGCCGAGCCGATCAACGTCGACGTGCTGGCCAAGTACAAGGTGCTTGACCAATCGGGAGCTGGCCAGCCGCTACGAGGTCTACCTCGAGCAGTACATCCTCAGCGTCTGGGTGGAGGCCCGCGAGACGGCGGAGTTGGCCAAGACCACCATCCTGCCGGCGGCTCAGCGCTACCTGGGCGAGTTGGCGGGAGTCGCCGCCAACCTCAAGGCCGTCGAGCTTCCCGTACGACGCCGGCGACGCTGACGTCGATCTCGGGTCTGGTCACCGACCTGCTGGCCGCGATCGCCGAGCTCGAGGCCGCGCTGGCCCACGACAGCGAGGACGGCAGCTCGCTCGACCACGCCACGTACGCCCGCGACGAGCTGATCCCGCCGATGGCAGGAGTGCGCGCGGCGGCAGATGCGCTCGAGGGCCTGGTGGCCGACGATCTCTGGCCGCTGCCGACCTACCAGGAGATGCTGAACATCCTCTGACACACGCGCGAAACATTCGCGCAACCGGACGGAAACGGGATCTCCGTATGTTCGCGAGGGACCGCGGGCGATAGGGTCGCGGTCACTCCAGCTCACCACCGAGCCCACGACCTTCACCGGAGGACAGATGTTCCAAGGCGCCGACGACCTGTTGGCCTACATCAAGAACGAGGGTGTCGAGGTTGTCGACATCCGTTTCTGCGACCTGCCCGGCATCATGCAGCACTTCACCGTGCCGTCCGGCTCGTTCGACGAGTCGGTGTTCGAGGACGGCCTCGCCTTCGACGGCTCCTCGATCCGTGGCTTCCAGAAGATCCACGAGTCGGACATGGCGCTGATCCCGGATGCGACCACCGCGTACCTGGATCCGTTCCGCAAGGCCAAGACTCTCTGCCTGAACTTCTTCGTACACGACCCGCTGACCAAGGAGCCGTACAGCCGCGACCCGCGCAACATCGCCCGCAAGGCGGAGACCTACCTGGCCTCGACCGGCATCGGCGACACCGCCTTCTTCGCGCCCGAGGCCGAGTTCTACGTCTTCGACGACGTGCGCTTCGAGACCAAGCAGAACACCGGGTACTACGCGATCGACTCGGTGGCCGGCGCCTGGAACACCGGACGGGTCGAGGAGGGCGGCAACCGCGGCTACAAGGTCCGCTACAAGGGCGGCTACTTCCCCGTGCCCCCGGTCGACCACTTCTCCGATCTGCGCGACGACATGGTGCGCAACCTGGAGGCCTCGGGGTTGACCGTCGAGCGGGCCCATCACGAGGTCGGCACCGCCGGCCAGGCCGAGATCAACTACAAGTTCAGCACCATGCTCGCGGCCGGCGACGACCTGCAGAAGTTCAAGTACATCATCAAGAACACCGCGTGGGCGGCCGGCAAGACGGCGACCTTCATGCCGAAGCCGATCTTCGGTGACAACGGCTCCGGCATGCACGTGCACTCGTCGCTGTGGAACGACGGTGAGCCGCTGTTCTACGACGAGGCCGGCTACGGCGGTCTGTCGGACGTGGCGCGCTGGTACATCGGCGGGATTCTCGAGCATGCGCCGTCGATCCTGGCCTTCACCAACCCGAGCGTGAACTCCTTCCACCGGCTGGTGCCCGGCTTCGAGGCTCCGGTGAACCTGGTCTACAGCTCCCGGAACCGGTCGGCGGCCATGCGGATCCCGATCACCGGGACGAACCCGAAGGCGAAGCGGGTCGAGTTCCGCTGCCCGGACCCGTCGTCGAACCCGTACCTGGCCTTCGCCGCGATCCTGCTCGCCGGGTTGGACGGGATCCAGAACAAGACCGAGCCGAAGGCGCCGGTGGACAAGGACCTCTACGAGCTCCCGCCCGAGGAGCATGCCGACGTTCCGACCGTTCCGGACAGCCTCGGCGGCGTCCTCGACACCCTCGAGGCCGACCACGAGTTCCTGCTCCAGGGCGACGTCTTCACCCCCGACCTGATCGAGACCTGGGTCGAGCTCAAGCGGGCTGACATCGACGCCGTACGGCTGCGCCCCCATCCCCACGAGTTCGAGCTCTACTACGACGTCTAGAACCTGAGTCCCACCTCACCTGACTTCCCCGAGCAGGCCTCGAGTAGGCCTGAGCACGCCCCGGGATCCCGGAAACTGTTAACAGATTCCGGGATTCCGGCGTTTCCGGGCGCTTCTGGCTGCGATATCCCGACAGTTTGCCGGGTTATGATCAGCGGGCGATGCGGGCTGCGGACGGTGAACGCCACCATCGAGCGAGGACCCGGGCGCGACCAGCTGGCCGAAGCGTCGACTCGTCGAGCAATCGCTGCCACCGTTTCAGACGATTCGGGTTCGGACGACGGCCGAGGAGCCGATCGGCGCCAGCAATGATGTCGGCGGCGTCGTAGATCAGCTGCGCGGCGACGTACCCAACACGCTGCCAGTTGTTGTTCACCAGCTTGCCTTCCCGTACGAGATCGCGACGATGCTCGTCGGGCTCGCGATGATGGCCCCCGTCGTACTCATGAACGCGACGAGTGCCTTGGATCCACAGATCGACCCGGGCGAGGAAGGTGCCGTTCTCGTCGTAGATCTTGTACTGCGGCTCCACCGGAATGTCGGCCGCTCGATGCAGAACACGCATGATCGATTCCCACGGCGACTCGCTCCGAGCATCGAGCATCGGGATGATCCGTCGCAATCGCGGCGCCCCGCGACGACGCTCGGCGGCAAGCGCTCGCAGCTCCTCGATGGTGCACTGTTCGGACCGCAGCGCCGAGTCACCGAGCACGACGAGATCCAGGATGCTCAAATCTCGCGCCGCCGCGAGAAGAGTCTCGGCCGCCGCCGTGACGCGGACCCCGCCGATCGTCTCCACCGCCAGTGCCCCGGGATGGCGACTGACCCAAAGACCACTCCGATGGGGCACCGGCGTACCCTCGGGCACCGCCGCGAACAGCGGATGCTCGAGGTCGACGACCTGCCACCAGCCACGCAACGAGGCCGAGGTCAGGTGGGTGAACGACGCTTCCGGGGGCAGCACGAGCGCCCACGCTTGCAGTGTCGCCGGAGTTGTCCGTGGCTTCTCGGCAGGCCAGTACAAGCCCTGCGACAGCCGGTTCCAACCCTTCTCGCGAGTGGTCCCACAGAAAGGTTCCCGCGGACGTCGTACGATATCGAGTTCTCGCCTGGCCATGTCGTCACGCTGACAGCGACCGTCGCTTGGGGGCCAGGGGCGCAGCCAAATCTGTGGAAAAACTCCGGCTCAGCTGGTCGTGCCGGAAACCCGGAAACTGTCGGCATGTCGCACTCATCAGGCCCCTGAGGCTCCAAGAACCCGGAATCTGTTAACAGTTGCCGGGATTTTGGGGCGGTGGCGGGGGAGTTGGCCGGGTTGAAGGGGTTGCGGGGTCTGGGGTCAGCCGCCCAGGAGCTTGCCGATCTGGTCTTGGAAGGTGAGGACGGAGAGGGTGCCGAAGAGGAGGATGGCCCAGATCAGGGCGCCGAGGCGGAAGCCGCGGACCCGGATCGGGGGCGGCAGGATGGTCCGGTTGATCAAGATCAGCAGGCCGGAGTAGATGAACATCATGAAGCCACCCACGACGGCGGCGATCACCAGCAGCACGATGGGCTGATCGAAGCCGGCCAGCAGCACGATGATGCCGATGACGATGAGCCCCCAGACCAAGAAGGCGTACATCTTCGACTCGTTGGCGTTGCGGGCGTACGAGGTCTTGATCACGTCGGCGGCCAGTCGGCTCGTGTAGTCGACGATGCCGAGCGCCGCGGCGAAGAGCGAGAACGCGCCGATGAACCAGAAGAAGTACTGGAACCACGGGCCCACCCGCTCACCGAGCACCTCGCCCTCGGTCTTGATGAAGCCGATGCCGTTGACCAGCCCCTCCCGGCCGAACACGGTGGAGTACGCCAGCAGCGAGGTGAACAAGATCGTGACGAACGTGATCGCCACGAAGGTGGACAACTGCTCGATGTTCGCGAACTTCCACCAGCCCTTCCACCGGCTCATGTTCTTCTCGGTCGGCTCGAAGATGTAGCCGGTGCTCGGCGCCGCCTCCGGCTGCCCGGTCACCGGACTGACCAGCCGCGGTACGTACGTGCCCATGCCGAAGCCCTTGTCGCGAATCCAGTTCGCCTGCACCAGATTCTGTCCGCCCCCGCCGCCGGCGAAGGCCAGGGCGCCCAGCAGCACCGCGAAGCCGAGCTCCTCGTAGGGGATCCGCGCCTCGGTGATCACCTGCGGCAGTGCCGCCCAGTTCTCGGCACCGATGGCGAAGATCGCCGATACCAAGAACAACAGCAGCACGGCGGCGACCTTGAGCATCTGGGCCCGCTCCAGCGCCACGTAGACCACCGGGGCCAGGGTCAAGATCAAACCGATCACGATCAACATGCCGATGGCGATGAAGCGCGGCGCCCCGCCGAACATGTACGAGGCGAGGGTGGCGCTGCTGGTCGCCCAGCCCGGCCACAGATTGGCGAAGTAGGTCAAGATCGCGAAGAAGAGGCCCCAGTGCCGCCAGTACCGACTGAAACCGGTCAACGCGGTCTCACCCGTGGCCAGGGTGTAGCGCTCGATCTCCAGGTTGATGAAGAACTGCGTGCCGAGTCCGACCAACGCAGCCCAGACGAAGACCAGACCGACCTGGGAGGCGATGTAGGGGTAGAGGATGAACTCCCCGGAGGCCAGCCCGACGCCGGCGGCGATGATGCCCGGGCCGATCAACTTGCGGTAGGCCGTCGGCGCTGGCGGCATGTCCCTGACCGTCGGCCGCGGCAAGATCTTGGCCGGTACCGCGTCGGCCACTGATGGTCCACGTTCGGCTCGATCAGAGCTCCGTCGCTGCGCCATGACAACAGCTAACCACCGCTGAACTATCTTCGATAGGTGCCACACCCCCGGATCCGCTATCCACAGCGGGTGGCGATGATCAGCATGCACACCTCGCCGCTGGCCATTCCCGGCGTCGGTGACGCCGGCGGTCTCAACGTGTACGTGTACGAGGTGGCCCGCCGCCTCGGTGAACGAGGACTCAAGGTCGACGTCTTCACCCGCCAGGAATCCACCGAGGAATCGGGCGTCGTCGAACTCAACGAGCACGCGCGAGTCATCCACGTGCCCGCCGGTCCGCCCGAACCACTGGCCAAGGAGGAGCTACCCGGCCTTGTCTCCGAGTTCGCCGCCCAGCTCGATCCGCAGCTGCACGCCTACCAGATCGTCCATTCGCACTACTGGCTCTCCGGCATGGTCGGCCGCGAACTCGCCCATCGCCATGACGTTCCGCTCGTGCACACCATGCACACGATGGCGAAGGTCAAGAACGAGACACTCAAGAATCAGAAGCCGCGTACGGGCCTAGTCAGCGAGCCCGACATCCGCGAGCAGGGCGAGGCGCAGATCGTGGCCGACGCTGCGATCCTCACCGCCAACACCAGCGACGAGGCGGCGGAGCTGAAGCACCACTACCATGCGCGCCCCGAACAGCTGGCCGTCGTGCCGCCGGGTGTCGACCTGCACACCTTCCATCCCTGTGATCAACCGAAATCCCGGGCGCAGCTGGGCATCGCCCAGGACGCGAAGGTGATCTTGTTCGTCGGGCGGATCCAGCCGTTGAAGGCACCGGACGTCCTCATCCAGGCGGTCGCCCGGTTGGTGTCCGCCCAGCCCGACCGTCGACGCCTACTCAAGTTGATCATCATCGGCAGTCCCAGCGGCCCCGAGGCCCGCTGGTCGACGACGCTGCCCGGACTGACTCGCGAGTTGCGCGTCGACGACGTGGTGGAGCTCCGCCCGCACTCCCCTCGCGACGAGCTGTTCCGGTGGTACTGCGCCTCCGACGTCGTGGGCGTGCCGTCGCACAACGAGTCGTTCGGGCTGGTGGCGTTGGAGGCTCAGGCCTGCGGTCGACCTGTCGTGGCCACCGACGTCGGAGGACTACGACATGCCGTCGAAGACGGTCACACCGGTGTCCTGGTGCATGATCACGACCCGAGCGAGTGGGCGCAGGCGCTGTCCGCGGTCCTGGACGACGAGGATGCCGCGGCGTGGCTCGGAGCCAACGGTGCCGTGCACGCGTCCCGGTTCAGCTGGGACAACACCGCCGCCGCAACGCTGCGGGCCTACCAGTCGGCGTCGGCGAGGCCCAGGCTGCGCGGCGACGAATCGGCTGACTAACCGGCGTGATGCTCCTCGACCGGTTCCGGCTCGGTCGAGGCGGGCGGCGCCGCCCCGTTGGTGTTCGACGACTGGCTCGGCGCCGGCGTCTCCGCTGGTGGCGCGGGCGAGAGGCTCGGGCTCTGCCGCGACACCTCGACCGCTTGCGCCACGGCCGCAAGGACCGATTGCTCGTCACCCAGTCGCGGGGAGTAGACGGCGAAGATCCTGATCTCCCCCACCGGGGTCACGCTGCTCAGCGGGACGGGCCCGTGCGGCTGACCGGTGAAGACCGCCACGGCACTGCGGGTGTCGAAGCGTCCCGCCGCGATGCTGAGCGCCGCCACCACGCTGGGCACGTCCGCACCGGCGTCGTTGCTGACCATGATCGGGATCTGCAGCGCGCCGCCGGCGCTGTCGACCCGTACGACGACGTTGGCGGCGGGATCGCCGAGTGCGGCGTCCACCGAGTCGGCCGCGGTGACGGTGTAGCCGCCGCGTCGCAGAAGGTCGGCCAGCCGCCGGACAAGATCACGATTGAGCAGCACGTCGAGCGCGAGTTCGCGGAGTTCGGCGGAGCTGTAACGCCGACCGGTGTGGGCTTCCGGTCCGAGGACGGCCTCCGCCGAGGCCAGCCGCACCTGCGGGGATGGCGAGCGCAACAGCATCGCGATGGTGTCGGCGCCGGTTCGGCGGCCCCAGCCGGCGAACCAGGTGGTGGAGCCCGACGGGTAGGCGATCGCCGCGAGCACGAACGAGAACGCCGCCGATCAGCAACGTCGCCGCCCCGGCCTGATTGGTCGTCCCGAACACGGCGATCGTGCCGGTCAGCAGTCCGACGGCCCCGACCACCGCCAGGGTCACCCGGATCACCGTCGACGCCGGGGTCGGAGTCGCGCGAGTCATGTGGCTGAGGTTACTCGCGCGAACCCTGAGACTCCACAGTTCGATCGGAGCGGTAGTCGGACCCGGAATCAGGCGGGCTTGTCCGCCTCGGCCTCCACGGCGGTCAGCGGCGTCGCGATGTCCTCCAGCGACTGGTTCTCGGCCTGCACGCCCAGGACGATCTCGACGATGCCGCCGATCACCATCAACGCGGCGCCGATGTAGTAGCCGAGCGCTATTCCGGTGATGTCGCCGGAGGCCGCGGAGTCCTCGATCAACTTGCCGAACAGCAGGGGCCCCGAGATGCCACCGGCGGCGGTCCCGATCGCGTAGAAGAACGCGATGCAGAGCGCCCGCGTCTCCATCGGGAAGATCTCGCTCGCGGTGAGGTACGCCGAACTGGCTCCGGCCGAAGCGAAGAAGAAGATCGCGGCGCCGATCGCGGTCAGCGTGACGGCGGTGACCGAACCGAGCAGCAGCCCGGCGATGGCGAGCCCGATCCCCGAGATCAGGTACGTGCCGGCGATCATCTTGACCCGGCCGACCGTGTCGAACAGCCGGCTGAGCAACAAGGCGCCGAGGAAGTTGCTCAGCGCGAAGATTGCGATGAAGCCGCCGGTCTGCTCCACCCCGAGAAACGTCGTCAGGGTGTCGCCGTAGGTGAAGAAGAATGCGTTGTAGAGGAAGGCCTGGCCGACGAACAAGGAGAAACACAGGATCGTTCGTCTGGGGTAGACGGTGAAGACCGTCTTGGCGATCGTGCCCATCCCGATGCTGTGGCGCTGCCGGATGGTGATCGTCTCGGAGACGTCCTCCAGATCCTGTCCGTCGGCCCGCAGTCGCTCCTCGATCTCGTGCACGACCCGCTCGCCCTCGTCCTCCCGGCCGTGGATGAACAGCCAGCGCGGGCTTTCGGGGACGTTGCGGCGCACCAGCAGGACGCCGACGGCCAGAATCGCTCCGAGCCCGAACGCGATTCGCCAGCCCCAGGCCGGGTCGACCCGGGTCGGGTCGAGCAGCGGCAGGGTCAGCAGGGCCCCGACGGCCGCACCGATCCAGAACGAGCCGTTGATGACCACGTCGATCCGACCCCGGTACTTGGCCGGGATCAGTTCGTCGATGGCGGAGTTGATCGCCGCGTACTCCCCGCCGATACCGGCCCCGGTCAGGAACCGACACACGAAGTACCACGTCGGGTTCATCGAGAACGCCGTCAGCACGGTGGCCACCGTGTAGAGCGCAAGCGTGATCAAGAACAGCTTCTTGCGACCGAAGCGGTCGGTCAGCTGACCGAACACCAGCGCTCCGACGCAGGCACCAGCGACGTACACCGCACCGGCCAACCCGACGTCGAAGCTCGAGAGCCCGAGGCCCGTATCGGGGTTCTGTAGAGCCTCAGACATCGAACCGACGATGGTCACCTCGAGCCCGTCGAGGATCCAGACGGTCCCGAGACCGATGACCACCAGCCAGTGGAAGCGCCCCCACGGCAGCCGGTCGAGACGGGCGGGTAGGTCGGTGGTGATGGTGCCGAGCTCGGTCGATGCCACGTCGAATCCCCCTTCGAGAACCGTCCGATTTAGGGCTGCGACGTTACACTCCGGGCGTGCGCGCGATCGCCGCCCTGGTTCTGCTGCTCTGGCTGACCGGCTGCTCTGCGCCCGAGATCGCGTGCACGGAGATCGCCGCGGCGTCCGGGGTCTCGATCACCGTCGACGCCGATATCGCTGCCGAGGTGGAGTCACTCGAGGCCTCGGCGTGCTGGGGCGGAAAATGCACCACCGGACCGGTGGAACTCAGCCCGGGGTACGACACGATCGAGGAGGGCTGCAATGGCACCGAGCCCGACTCTGCCTGCTCGGCCAGCGCCTCCCCGAACGGAACCCTGACCGGCTTCCTCGACGTGGCCGAGCTGCCGGCGGGCCAGATCACCGTACGGGCCACGGCCCAGCTGGCGGATCGGCGCCGATCGTTCGCCGACGCCTCCGTGACGGCCCAGACGGTCTACCCCAACGGACCGAACTGTCCCGGCAGCGGCAACCAGGCCACGATCACCATCAGCGACGCGGGTATCCGCTGACCATCACCGGGCGAAGCAGTCTGCAGCTCCCGCAATCGACCCGCAGCCGGTGTCCGACGAGCTGCCGTTCTCCGCCACGTGACGGACGGCGCAGCGGCGGACCCGCTTTATCGCTGCGTCAGCCGCCACCTGGCGGACAACGACACGGCGACTCCACTGCGGTCCCTGGAGGTGCCCCGCCGCACCGGGCCCTCACAGCTGCGGAAGTCAGCCGTGGTCGGAAACGCAGTGCGGTACGGCCCTCACAGCCGCCGAAGTCGACCGCGGTCGGAGAACACAATCCGGTACGGCCCCCACACCCGCGAAGTCGGCCGCGGTCGGAAAACGTAGCCTCACCTGCCCCGGCGCCCGCGGAAGTCCGCCGTGGTCGGGTTAGCGACAGTCTCCGGCCTGGAGAGCTGGGCACAGCATCCACCGCGGAAGGGTCAGCGGTCGAGACCCCAGAACACCCGGTCGACCACGCCGCGCGCCCGACGGGTGACGCGGCGGTAGTCGGCCAGCAGGTGGGAGGACTCCCCCGATCCGTAGCCCAACAGCTCGGCCACCGCCGCCAGTTCGCGGTTGTCGCTGGGGAAGGAGTCGGAGCCGCGTCCGCGGACCAGCATGATCTGGTTCCGGACGCGGCTGGCGAACACCCAGGCGGCCTCGAGGTGCCCGGCGTCCTGCGGGTCGATGATGCCGGCGTCGCGGGCAGCCCGGAGCGCGGCGATGGTGCGGGTGGACCGCAACGCGGGTTCGGCGTGCGCGTGCTGGAGCTGCAACAGCTGAACGGTCCACTCGACGTCGGCCAGACCGCCCGGGCCGAGCTTGGTGTGCTTGGCCGGATCGGCTCCTCGCGGCAGCCGCTCGGCCTCGACCCGGGCCTTCAGCTTCCGGATCTCGTTGATCTGCCCGATCCGTGAGTCCGTCCTCGGGCCAGCGCCGGCCGTCGATCTCGGCCATCAGCGCCTGGCCCAGTTCGGCGTTCCCGGCCAGGGCGTCGGCCCGCACGAGGGCCTGGAGCTCCCAGGTCGAGGACCAGCGACTGTAGTAGTTCTGGTACGCCGCCAGGGAGCGGATGAGGGCTCCGCCCTTGCCCTCCGGGCGCAGGTCGGCGTCGATGCTGAGCGGAGGGTCGGCGCTGGGCCGGATGAGGAGCTTGCGCATCTCGGTGATCACGGCGCCGGCGATCTTGGTGCGATCTCCTTCACCGGGCATGCCGTCGTCCATGACGAACATGGCGTCGGCGTCGGAGGCGTACGACAACTCGCGGCCGCCCCAGCGGCCCATGGCGATGACGGCGATCTCCGGCACGACGTCGGCGTCGGAGGCGTTGCGCACCACCGACAGAGTCGCGTCGATCGTCGCGGAGGCCAGATCGGAGAGGGCCTCGCCCACAGCGAAGACGTCGTTCAGTCCCAGCAGGTCACCGGCGGCGACCCGGAACAGCTCCCGCCGGCGGATGGCCCGGATGGCCTCGACCCCGGCAAGGGCATCCTTCTGCCGGCCGGCCGCGGCCTGCATCTCGCTGTCCAGCTCGGCCAACGGGCGCGGCACCAGCTCGGCGTCGTCGGCCAGCATCTGCACCGTCTGCGGCGCGCGGGTGAGCAACGAAACCGCGTACCGGCTGGAGGCCAGGATGCGGGCCAGCCGCTCGGCCATCATGCCCTCGTCGCGCAGCGCCCGGAGGTACCACGGGGTGGCGCCGAGCGTGTCGGACACCTGACGGAAAGCCAGCAGGCCGGCGTCCGGATTGGGTGCGCTGGCGAACCAACCCAGCATGGCGGGCAGCAGCTGCCGCTGGATCTCGGCCTGCCGGGTCACGCCCTGGCTCAGTGCACCGATGTGCCGCAGAGAGGCCTGCGGGTCGGCGTATCCCAGCGCCTTCAGCCGCTCCTGCGCCGCCTGGGTGGTGAGCCGCAGCTCCTTGGTCGGGATCCGGGCCACCGCGTCGAGCAGGGGTGAGTAGAACAGCCGCTCGTGCAACCGGCGGACCTGGCCGGAGCAGGATCGCCAGATGGACAGCAGCTGCTTGGC
Organism: uncultured Actinomycetota bacterium; assembly: GCA_963789345.1. GTDB lineage: Bacteria > Actinomycetota > Actinomycetes > Propionibacteriales > Propionibacteriaceae > Microlunatus. The sequence continues at coordinate 140,726 of CAWBKR010000026.1, forward strand.
CGGATCGGCGTACCCGAACGAACGTCCCAGACGGCGGAGGTCCTCCTCGGCCTCCGGCAGGACGTGGGTACGCCGCAGCCGGAAGAGCTGGATCCGGTGCTCCAGGGTCCTCAGGAACTGGTACGCGAGGCCGAAGCCCTTGCCGTCCTCGCGCCCGACGTACCCGCCGTCGATCAGCTGACGCAATCCTTCCAGCGTCGCCCGCCGGCGGAGCCGCTCGTCGGCACGGCCGTGTACGAGCTGGAGGATCTGCACCGAGAACTCGACGTCCCGCAGTCCGCCCTCGCCCAGTTTGAGCTCCCGGCCCGCGTCCCGGGCGGGGATGTGCGCGACGACCCGCTTGCGCATGGCCTGGGAGTCGGCGACGAAGTTCTCCCGTTCGGCGGCGCTCCAGACCAGCGGCGCCACCATGTCGACGAAGGCCTGGCCGAGCTCGAGGTCGCCGGCGCTCGGCCGCGCCTTGAGCATCGCCTGGAACTCCCAGGTCTTCGCCCACTTCTCGTAATAGGTCTGATGGCTGGCCAGCGTCCGGACGAGCTGGCCCGAGCGGCCCTCCGGCCGCAGGTTCGCATCGACCTCCCAGATCGTGCCGGCCTTGGTGTGCGCCGAGCAGATCCGTGTGAGCTCGGCGGCCATCCGGGTCGCGGCGGAGATGGCCGCGTCGTTGGTGAGCAGCGGCTTTCCCTCGTCGTCCAGCACCGACTCGGCGACGTACAACACGTCGACGTCGGAGACGTAGTTCAGCTCCTGGGCTCCGCACTTGCCGAGCCCGACCACCGCCAGCCGGGTCTTCAGCGCGTTCTCCCCGACCTTGGCCCGCCCGATGGCCAGGGCCGCCTCCAGCGTGGCGTCGGCCAGGTCGGAAAGCTCGTCGGCGACCTGCGGCATGGCCTCGATCGGCTCCGGGGCGCACAAATCGCGCGCCGCGATGCGCAAGATCATGGCGCGGTAGGCCAGGCGCAGGCCGTCCCCGCCCACCTCGGTGGCGACCGGGACGGCGGCGTCGGGGTCCGCGCCGACTGCCTCCAGCAGGTCGCGGCGCAGGTCCGGGGCGGTGCGCTGCTCCAACGCACCGTCGAGCACGTCGACGTGGTCGGGGCAGGCGATCAGGTGCTGTCCCAGGGCGGCGCTGCAGCCCAGGACGAGGATGAGATGCCGCGCCAGCTCCGGGGAGCCCACGAGTCGGTCGTAGAGGTCGGGCACGGCCGCCCCGAGCCGGTCCAACGTGGTCAGCGCCAGGTCCGGGTCGGCGGCTTCGGTCATCAGATCGAGCAGTCCGTCGCGCCGCTCGTCCCATTCGGAGATGATCCGGACCGCCCGGGCGGTGTCGGTGAAGCCACGGCGGGCGAGAGTGCCCTGCGTGGTTTCGATCCTGGTCACATCCAGGAATGGTACGCAGAACGCTGTATCTCCGGGTGCATCCGCCGGCTTCGCCGCTCAGGAACCAACCGCCGGAAGCATCGCCCATCCCGATCCGTTCGGGGAGATCGAAGGAGATCCAGATGATCGCTCGACTGGCCAAGGCCGGTGCCGCATTGCTGGCCGCCGGCGCCCTTCTCGTCGGCTCCACGCTGCCGGCCCAGGCCCATTCCACCAGTAAAGGCACCCGCAGCCTGGCCGCGGTGCTCGCCAAGGATGGCGGCGGCTTCGACCGCAACCCCTACGACTTCGACATCGTCGACAACGCCGTCCAGGCGGTGCTCACCGCGAAGCCGGCCAGCCCGGTCGGGCTGCTGGCCGACGGCAACGTCGCCCTCACCGCATTCCTGCCTACCGACCAGGCGTTTCGGCGGCTCGTCCGGGATCTGACCGGGACCACCTACCGCAGCGAGGCGCAGGTCCTCGCCGCCGTCGGATCGCTCGGCATCGACACGGTCGAGACCGTGCTCCTCTATCACGTGGTGCCCGGCGCGACCATCACCTACAAGCAGGCACTGCGCTCGAACGGCGCCCAGCTGACCACCGCGCAGGGCGGCACCATCACCGTCCGGGTCGCCTACCGCCACGTCATCAAGCTCGTCGATGCCGATCCCGACGACGCGAACCCGTACGTCGTGAAGGCCAATCTCAACAAGGGCAACAAGCAGATCGCCCACGGCATCAGCCAGGTACTGCGCCCCCTGAACCTCTGAGGTCAGCCCTCGGTCAGGATGGGGCGATGGTCCGCCGCCGTCGCCCCACTCCTGCCGACGCCGTACAGGAACAATCGGCCGCCCTGGGGGCGTGGCTCGGCGACCTCGACGACGACGACTTCGCCCGCGCCTCGGTCCTGCCCCGCTGGGACGTCCGCGTCCTGGTCGCTCATCTGGTTCTGGTCCAGTCGGGGCTGACACGCCTGCTGAATCGCCGCAGCAGCGGTCCGGCCCTGCCGGTGTGGGAGTTCGTCCGGCGTTATCGACGCGACGTCGCGAGTATCACCGAGTCGACGGTCGCCACGGCCGCCGACAAGCCGGGGCACGCGCTGGTCGCGGAGTTCCTCGCCGCCACGTCGGCGCTGCCGGGGGCGTTGGCCGCCGCTGACCCTAGCAAGATCATCGAGACGTCCCGGGGTCCGACGACGGTGGCCGATTTCGTGGTGACGCGGGTCCTCGAGCTCGTGGTGCACTCCGATGATCTGTCGTGCTCGCTGCCTGAGCGGGCACCTGTGCCGCTGGTTCGGCCGGCGCTGGCCGACTGTACGCGTACCCTCGCGGCGATCTTGGCCGGGCAGCATCCGGGACGCTCGGTGGAGGTCCGGGTACCGCCGTACGCCGCCGTGCAGTGCGGGATCGGCGATCCGGGACCCACCCACACCCGGGGCACGCCTCCGAACGTGGTCGAGTGTGCGCCGCTGACCTTCCTGCGCCTGGCCACTGGCCGCCGGGCGTGGTCCGAGGCCGTCGAGGCGGGCGACGTGCACGCCTCCGGCCTGCGGGCCGACCTCGCCGCGGCTCTGCCCGTGCTGTCCTGAGGCAGCGGCCTTCGGACCCACTTCGCACGGGAAACCGTCACTCCGCATGGTGTATCTGCCATGAGGGGTGACGGTTTCCCATGCATGCATGGGAAACCGCGAACGGCAGGACCCCTAGAGGACCGGCAGCATCCGGGTCAGCTCGAACGGGGTGACCTGGCGGCGGTACTCGTCGAACTCCGTGCGCTTGTTCCGCAGGAAGAAGTCGAACACGTGCTCGCCGAGGGTCTCGGCCGCGAGCTCGGAGTGCTCCATGATCCGGATCGCCTCGTCGAGGTTGCGCGGCAGCGGCGAGATGCCGAGGGCCTGCCGTTCCCGTTCGGTCAGCGACCAGACGTCGTCCTCGGCGCCCTCCGGCAACTCGTACTTCCCCTCGATGCCGGCCAGTCCGGCGGCCAGGATGAGCGCGAAGGAGAGGTACGGGTTCGCGCCGGAGTCGATGGAACGCAGCTCGACGCGGGCCGAGGAGCCCTTGTTCGGCTTGTACATCGGCACCCGGACCAGGGCCGAGCGGTTGTTGCGCCCCCAGCAGATGTAACTCGGAGCCTCCCCGCCACCGGCCAACCGCTTGTAGGAGTTCACCCACTGGTTCGTCACCGCGGTGATCTCCGCGGCGTGCTTGAGCAGCCCGGCGATGAAGTAGCGGGCGACCTTGGAGAGGTGGTGCTCGGCGCTGGCGTCGTAGAAGGCGTTGTTGTCGCCCTCGAACAGCGACATGTGGGTGTGCATGCCGGAGCCGGCGAACTCCGTGAACGGCTTGGGCATGAAGGACGCGTTGATCCCCTGGGACAGTGCGACCTCCTTCACCACCACCTTGAAGGTCATCAGGTTGTCGGCGGTGGACAGCGCGTCGGCGTAGCGAAGGTCGATCTCCTGCTGCCCGGGGGCGCCCTCGTGGTGGGAGAACTCCACCGAGATCCCCATCTGCTCCAACATGGTGATGGCCCGGCGACGGAAGTCGTTGCTCGTGCTCTGCGGGGTGTGATCGAAATAGCCGGACTGGTCGACCGGGACGGGAGGTTCCCCGGGCACGATCGGGTCCTTGAAGAGGAAGAACTCGACCTCGGGATGGGTGTAGAAGGTGAAACCGAGGTCGGCCGCCTTCTTCAGGGCACGCTTGAGGACGTACCGCGGGTCCGCGTACGACGGGGAGCCGTCGGGCATGGCGATGTCGCAGAACATCCGGGCGGTCGCCGGGCTCGTGTCCCGCCACGGCAGCACCTGGAAGGTTGTCGGGTCGGGCCGCGCGACCATGTCGGACTCGTACACGCGCGCGAACCCCTCGATCGCTGAACCGTCGAACCCGATCCCCTCGGCGAAGGCCCCCTCGAGCTCGGCCGGCGCGATGGCGACCGACTTCAAGAAGCCCAGGACGTCGGTGAACCACATGCGGACGAAGCGGACGTCTCGCTCTTCAATGGCGCGCAACACGAAGTCGGTCTGCTTGTCCACGCGGCTTAGTCTGCCGGTCGCGCTGTAACGGCGACGTTACGGCAGGCCTGGCCCTCGCGCGGGAAACCGGCATCCGCGCGGGATTATTCGCGCGCGAACGCCGGAATCGCGCGCGGGAAGCGCTGCTGGCTCGTCGCCGGCTCGAGGCGTCGCTCGGTCAGGAGAGTTCTAGTCGTCGTTCCACTTCGGATCGTTGTCCCAGGCCTCGTTGCGCTCCTCGACCTTCTCCAGCGCTCGCTCGGCCTCCTCACGCGAGGCGTACGGACCCAGGCGATCCACCGCCTTGGCGGAGTTCTTGCTGTCCTGCACCGCCGAGTGGGTGTTGAGGTCGTACCACCAGTCCTGGTCCGCCATCTGCTCTCCCTCTCACTCAACTCATCCGACCTGGCCCGACGCTACTCCTGCTCGATCTCTCCTACGATCGAGGAGTGAGCGGGATTCGTCCGGCGACGTTGTCGCCGTTGCGCCCGGTGCCGGCGTCGATTGCGCGGCCCGAGTACGTCGGCCGGCCCGGCCCCGTCTCCTACCGGGGCAGCCACGTGCAGAGCTCGGAGACCGTCGAGAAGATGAGGGTGGCGGGGCGGATCGCCGCCCAGGCCCTGCAGGCCGCGGGAGCTGCCATCGCCCCGGGGGTGACCACCGACGACCTCGACGCGGTGGTGCACGCGTTCCTCACCGACCACGGCGCCTACCCGTCCACGCTCGGGTACCGCGGGTTTCCCAAGTCCTGCTGCACGTCGGTCAACGAGGTGATCTGCCACGGGATCCCCGACGCCCGCCCGCTCGAGGACGGCGATCTCGTCAAGATCGACGTCACCGCCTACCTGAACGGCGTGCACGGCGACAACTGCGGGACGTTCTTCTGCGGCACGGTCGACGAGGAGTCGCAGCGGCTCACCGAGCGCACCCGAGAGGCCCTGGATCGCGCGATCCGAGCCGTGCGTCCCGGTCGGCGGGTGAACGTGATCGGACGGGTGATCGAGAGCTACGCGCGCCGGTTCGGGTACGGCGTGATCGCCGACTACACCGGACACGGTGTGCACTCCACGTTCCACTCGGGGCTGGTGATCCCGCACGTCGACGACCCGCGGCACGACACGCTGATCGAGCCCGGGATGACGTTCACCATCGAGCCGATGATCGCCCTCGGCGGGTCGGAGTGGGTGATGTGGGACGACGATTGGACGGTGCTCACCGCCGACGGCAGCCGGGTGGCCCAGTTCGAGCACACCCTCGTGGTCACCGCAGACGGCGCGGAGATCCTGACGCTTCCGTGACCGACGCCTTCCACCGCCCGTACGCCTCGGGCAGGCAGACCGCGCACGGCCGGAACCCCGCGGCGACCGCCGCTTCCTCGTCGGCGAAGAAGACCCGGTTGGCCACGTAGCCTCCCTTGGCGATCGCCCGCCGCGCGCCCGGGCAGTCCAGCCGCCCGTAGATCTTGGTCCGGCGGTGCCCGCCGACCGTACCGGGTGTCGCGCTCAGGTACGGCCGGCGGTCGGCGCCGAGCAGCCGGTACTGCCTCACGCGGCGGATTCGAGGGCGAGCAGCAGCCGCTTGGCCGGCAGGCCACCCCGGTAGCCGCCCAGGGAGCCGTCGGAACGCAGCACGCGGTGACACGGCACGAGCACCGGAATCGGGTTGGTGGCGCACGCGGAGCCGACGGCACGGACCGCGTGTGGGTTCCCGGTGGCCGTCGCGACCTCGGTGTAGCTCTCGGTCCGGCCGTAGTCGATGTCGGTCAGGTGCCGGAGCACCGCGCGCCGGTAGCTGGTGGACAACCGGAAGTCCAAGGGCAGGTCGAAGGCCCGTCGCCCCCCGGCGAAGTACTCCTCGAGCTGTCGTGCTGCGGGATCGAGACGAGACGAGCCGCGCAGGATCCGCGCGCTGACCCGGTCGGCGAGATTCTCCAGCACCTGGTCGTGGCCCTCGGACGCGAAGGCGATGCGGAGCACCCCCGAGGGGCTGGCGGCCACCAGGAGATCACCGAGCGGGCTCTCCACCGTGCGGTAGGCCAGGTCCAGCAGCCCGTTGCGGTCGGCGTCGTCGACGAGCCGGAGCCGGAGTTGCTCGAGGTGGGCGGTCTCGTGCGCGGTGATCGGGAGGGTCATGGCGATGTCCTTTCGTGGAGGGGATGCGTTGCTCGGAGCTTCTTGATCCCGTCGGCCGCAGCCCGACGGGCGGCCTCGGCGGTGCCGCCGATCAGCTCAGCCGTCTCGGCGTACGGGAGTGCACCGAGGTAGTGGTAGGCCACCGCCAGCCGCTGCCGTTCGGGCAGGGCCCGTACCTCGGCCGCCAGATCGGGATCGGAATCGTTCGGAGCCGGTCGGGAGCGCTCCGGCAGGTCCGCCATCGGCACCGGTTGCCGCCGGCGGCGCCGGATGATGTCGATCGCCTTGCGGTGCGCGATGGTCACGAGCCAGGCGCGTACGTTCGCCTCGGGCCCGAGCTGCGGGTAGGCCCGGAGCGCGGCGAGGAACGTCTCGGACCAGGCGTCGTCGGCGTCGACCGGATCCAGGACCGCGCGGCACACCCGCAGTACGGTGGCGCCGTGCTCGGTCACCACCAGCTCGAACGGCTTCATGCTCACATCCTGTAGACGGTGCCGAGCCGGATTCCGTGAGGTCCGGCATGGGGACTGAGTCGCTCTTGAGGTACCAGCGTCCCTACGACTGGGCGCTGACCCTGCAGATGCTCGGTGCCCACACGGTGCCCAGGTCCGAGGAGCTCGACCTGGCCGCCGGGCACTACCGGCGCCTCGTACCGACATCGGCGGGTGCGGTCGCGATCGAGCTCCGTACGGCCGGGCCGGCGCGCGTGCTGGTCGACCATGACGACACCGCCGTCGTCGGGGAGGTCATCGCGGGGCTCCGGCACTGGCTCGATCTCGACCACGACCCGGAGGCGCTGGCCCCGTTGCGCTCCGATCCGACCGTCGGGCCGCTGCTGGCCCACCGGCCGGGGATCCGCCGGATCGGTTATCCCGCCGGGTTCGAGGCGGTGGTTCTCACCATCCTCGGGCAGCAGGTGTCGCTGGCGGCCGGTCGCACCTTCGCCGGCCGATTGATCATGGCTTACGGCGAGGACGGGCCCGGTGGTCTGCGGGGCTTCCCGGCCGCTGAACGGCTGGCCGCGACGACTGCGGAGGAGCTGCAGGCCGCGATCGGCGTCACCGGTTCTCGGGCGCGCTCCCTGCTGGCGATGTCCCGGGCGTTCGCCGACGATCCCGATTTGGCGAGACCGGGTCCGCAGTCCGCCGAACAGCGGGACGCATCCTGCCGCCGGCTGGCGGTCCTGCCCGGCGTCGGACCGTGGACGGTGGCGTACCTCCGACTGCGGCTGCTCGACGATCCGGATGCCTTGCCGGCCGGCGATCTGGTGCTGCGACGTGCCCTGGCCGGCATCAGCCCGGCCGACCTGACGGCGGCGGCCGAAGCCTGGCGCCCGTGGCGGAGCTACGCCGTCTTCCTGCTCTGGGCCTCGGCCGCCGCCGGCGCCTTCAGCTGACCAGGGCTGCGCGCACCAGGTTCGTCCAGTCGTACGGCGGACGGGCTCCGTGTCGTTTCCCGCCATGTGGCGGACGGCGCAGCGGTGCACTGCGATTTCCGCTGCGTCTTCCGCCACGTGGTGGAAGACGACACGGGTCCGTTGGCTTGGACCGAGCTCGCGTCGAGGATTCCCGTGCCGAAGTCGCTCTCCGCAACCAACATGAGACGGATCTCATAAAGGCCTCATCTGCACCTCGTTTCGGCCGCAGAGACTGCTCGCATGCCGATGACACGTCTTGTGCCCACCCTGCTGGCCGGCGGCCTCGGACTGGGGCTCGCGGTGGCCGCGCTCTTCGCCGCCCAGGGTGGCCTGCCCCCGAACCTGGGCGGGCCGTCCAGGTGCAGCCCGCTCAGGCGGCCGGCGACTCCTCGCCCGAGCCGACGGTGCTTCCGACGCCGGCGCTGAGCCCCTCGCCGCCTGCCACGAAGCCCAGAAGCGTGGAGAAGGCGGCACCCGAGCCGGAAGAGGTCCAGACCCCCGCGCCCGCCGCCGACGATGGCGACGATGGCGACGAGGCCGATGACGATGTTGAGGGCGGAGACGACGACGATCAAGGCGTGACCCTCCTCCGGAGCGCCGCGGCGGCCGCGCTGGCCCAGGTGGGGTCGGTGCGCGCTCGGGTTCTCGGCTGGTCCTGCTCTTGGCCGGTCTTGGGATGGCGGTCGCGGGCGTGACCTCGTACGCGGTGTCGAACGCCCGCATCGACGAGCGCATCGACCGGGATCTGGCTCAGGAGATCGCCGAGTTCCGGGAGACCGCCGAGGGACCGGATCCGAGAACGGGGCGGCCGTGGACGGGTGTGCGTGACCTCCTGGTCGAGTCGTTGTGGCGTCAGGAGCCCGACGAACACCAGACCCTTTTCGGGTTGATCGACGGCCACGTCGCCTACGTCCCCACCGGCGACCCCACGATCCAGCTCGCCTCCGACCCGACAGCCGTCGCGGTCGTGGCGGCGGCCCCCGCACCCGGCTTCGGCGACCTGGAAACCTCCGAGGGTCGGATTCGGTTCGCCACCATGCCGGTCGAAGTGGCGGGCTCCCCCGGGCGCGGCACCTTCGTCGCCGCCTATGCGACTGCGGAGGAGCACGCCGAGCTCGCGGACGCCATCCGGACCTACGCCTACGTGGCGACCGCAACCCTCGTGGTCGTGGCCCTCGGTGGCTGGCTGGTGGCGGGACGCCTGCTGGCGCCGATCCGCGAGGTGCATCGGACCGCGCAACGGATCTCCGAGACCGATCTGAGCCGGCGCATTCCCGAGCGTGGACGCGACGACGTCTCCGACCTGGCCCGGACCTTCAACGCCATGCTGGATCGACTGGAGGGCGCGTTCTCCGCGCAGCGGCAACTGCTCGACGACGTCGGCCACGAACTACGGACCCCGCTCACGATTCTTCGCGGCCACCTCGAACTGCTCGACTCCGGCGACGTCGACGACGTCGACGACGTCGAACGCACGCGAGCCCTGCTGTTGGACGAGTTGGACCGGATGGGCCGCCTGGTCGACGATCTCGTGCTGTTGGCCAAGGCGGAGCGTCCCGACTTCCTGGTCCGCGTCGAGACCGACCTCGAAGGGCTGACCACGGACGTGCTGGACAAGGCGCAGCGGATGGTGACCGGACGGCAATGGGTGCTGGATCCGACGGCCCCGCGGGACCGCGCTCGGTGACGGTCAGCGGCTGACCCAGGCTCTCCTGCAGTTGGTCGACAACGCCGTGAAGCACACCGGCGCCGGCGACCAGATCGCCGTCGGATCGGCGGTCAGCGGCGGACACCTCCGGCTCTGGGTCCGCGACACCGGAGCGGGCCTCACGCCGGCGGACGCCGAGCGGGTCTTCGAACGGTTCGTGCGGGGAACCGGGCACCACCGCGAGGACGGCAGCGGGCTGGGGCTGTCGATCGTCCGTGCCATCGCCGAGGCACACGGCGGGCGGGTCCTGCTGCACTCGGCCCCGGGCCAGGGGGCCACGTTCACGATCCTCCTCCCCTTGGTCGGCCTAGCAGAACCCAGCCGGGTGGGGGTGTTGACCTGAATCGCGTACTCATCGCCGAGGACGAGGACCGGATCTCGGCGTTCCTGGAGAAGGGGCTGCGCGCCAGCGGATTCGCGACCTCGATCGCGACCGACGGTCTGACCGCGTACGAACTGGCGCGGAGCGGCGAGTTCGACCTGTTGCTGCTCGACATCGGACTACCGACCATGGACGGCTTCACCGTTCTGCGCCGGCTCCGGGAGGCGCGCTCGACGATTCCGATCATCGTGCTCACCGCCCGAGACGCGGTCACCGACACCGTGGCCGGCCTCGAAGGAGGGGCCGACGACTACGTCGCCAAGCCGTTCCGGTTCGACGAGCTCCTCGCCCGGGTCCGTCTGCGCCTCCGCCCGTCCGACCGCATCCCCGAGGTGACCGTGCTGCGCAGTGGCGGGCTGGCCCTGGACCTGCGCACCCGTCGAGCCGACGTGGACGGACGCACGGTCGAGCTCTCGGCTCGGGAGTTCGCCCTCGCCGAGTCGTTCCTGCGCAACCCGGGCCAGGTGCTGTCCCGCGAGCAGCTGCTCAGTCAGGTCTGGGGGTACGACTTCGATCCCGGCAGCAACATCGTCGAGGTCTACGTGCGCTACTTACGGCACAAGGTCGGCCGCGAGCGCATCGCGACCGTACGAGGCATGGTTTTCGACTCGAACAGATCGAGACGGCTCCCGATCACGAAGCCAGATGAGGAACCCTTCACCTTCGCCTCACACGGGCCTCAGCGGGGCCACCCATCGTGGTGGTACGGCCAGATCGGCCGGACCGACCGAAGGGAGCACCATCATGAAGCGCCTCACGCCGCCACCGCAGGTCTGCTGCTGGCCGCTGGGATCGGCACCCGGGTCATCGGCACGGTGAAGGTCGAGCGGGTGCGACGCTGAGTGCCGACCGCATTCGTGTCAACGGCAACGTGCAGGCCGAGAATCATCGCCACGTCCGGCTGGCCTCGTCCACCGTGGGCGGCAGCATCCAGCTCAAGCAGGGCGGGAGCGCGTCGCTCGGGGCGAACCGGGTAAGCGCCGACATCCAGCTGTTCACCAACCGCGGCACGCAGACCGTCAGCCGCAACTCCGTCAACGGAAACCTGCAGTGCAAGGAGAACCGGCCGGCGCCGACCGGTGGCGGCAACGTCGTACAGGGCAACAAGGAAGATCAGTGCGCCCGGCTCTAGCTTCGTCGGCTCTACACTCCTGCTCGTGCCGATGTTCGATCTCCCGCTCGCCGAACTCCAGACCTACCGCCCACCGATCGAGCGCCCCGAAGATCTGGCCGACTTCTGGCGCCGCAGCGTCGCCGAGGTCCGCGGGTTCGAGTTGGGCCTCTCGGTCCAGCCGGTGAACAACAAGCTGGCGGTGATCGACACCTTCGACGTCCGCTTCTCCGGATGGGGTGGCAGCGAGGTGCGGGCCTGGCTGCACCTTCCGGCGGGACGCCGAGCCGAGCCGTTGCCCACCGTCGTGCACTACTACGGCTACTCCGGGGGTCGCGGGTTCCCGCACGACCACACGCTTTGGGCCCAGGCCGGCTACGCCCAACTGGTGATGGACACCCGCGGGCAGGGCTGGAAAGCCGGCGGGGCGAGCGGCACCGCCGACTTGGCGCCGGAGGCCGGGATGGTCCACACCCCCGGCTTCCTGACCGCCGGCCTGGCCTCACCCGACAGCTACTACTACCGGCGGGTGTTCTGTGATGCGCTCCGGCTGATCGAGGTGGCGGACGCGCTCGAGCACACGGACGGTGAGCGGGTGATCGTCACCGGGGCCAGCCAGGGAGGCGGCATGACGATCGCCGTGGCCGGTCTGGCGGGCCTGTCCGGCGTACCGCTGATCGCCGCCGCGCCGGACGTCCCCTTCTTGTGCCACTTCCGGCGGGCGGTGGAGGTCACCGCGGCGGACCCGTACGCCGAACTGACCAGCTACCTCGCCGGGTGGCGCGATCACACCGACGCGGCGTACCGGACGCTGTCCTACTTCGACGGCGCCAACCTCGGCCAGTTCGCCGAGGTACCGACCCTGTTCTCGGTGGCCCTGATGGACGAGGTCTGCCCGCCCTCGACGGTGTTCGCCGCCTTCAACCACTACGGCGCCGACCCGCAAGTCGCCAAGATGATCAACGTGTATCCGCACAACGGGCACGAGGGCGGAGGCCCGTACCAGATCGATGCCCAGCTGGACTGGTTCGCGGAGCAGTTGGCCGCTCGATAGGCCAGGCGACTGAGCGAGCGCATCCCAGGACGAGATCGGGAACCCCGACCTCCAGCCGAAGTCGGTTGCGTGGCAGCATGTCGCTGCTTTTTCCGACGAATGACGACAACTGGCTGCCACGCAACGTGGCTGACGAGATGCGGCGCGGGTCACACCTTTGCCGAGTCGAAGATCCCGGGTCCGGCCACGAACGCCACGCCGCGGCCCGATAGGCGAAGATCATCCTCGGGGAAGACGAAGACAGCCTGCCCCCGCGCGAGCCTCAGTTCGTCCTCGTCGGACTCGAGCACCACCTCGCCGTCCATGGCCAGCACCACACGACCCGATCCGGGAGCGGGTACCGCACATCCGTCGTCGTCGGGGGCCAGCCGCCACAGTGTGAACTCGGGCGCGGGGGTCAGATAGCGGAGTACGCCTGGGGCGTCAAGCGTGGTCTCGACCAACGGCGGGACACCGGGTGCAAAGTCCAGCAGGTCCAGAAGGGCGTCGACCGCAACGTGCTTCGTCGTCAGACCACCCCGCACCGTGTTGTCGGAGTTGGCCATGATCTCCACTCCGAAACCGCGCAGGTAGGCGTGCAGGTTGCCGGCGGGGAGGAAGAGTGCCTGCCCAGGGGCGAGCCGCATTCGGTTCAGGAGCAACGCGGCGAGCACCCCCGGATCGCCGGGGTAGAAGCCGTCGAGCTCGACTGCCGTGCGGCAGAATTCGGTCATCGCCTCGTCCGCGGATTCGATCTCGGCGGCCGCGGCCACCACCTGGGCCACCACCGAATGGTCCGCTTCGGTCAGCCGCAGCAGCCGGTCGAACACCTCCCGTAGCCCGATCGATCCGCCGTCCTGCAAGGGCGCGACCAGCCGGAGGACGTCGTCCACCTCCAACTGCGCGAACAGGGCGTACGTGATGTCCGGCTCGCGGAATCCGCAGAGCGCGTGCACCTCGTCGACGGCGATCATCATCTCCGGCTTCGGCCAGTCGTCCCGGAACACCCGCTCCGGGGCGTCCAGGGCCACGCCGGCCCGATCCTCCGCCGCGAAGCCCGCCTCGGCCTGGGCCCGGCTCGGATGAACCTGCAGTGACAACGGCTGCACTGCCGCCAAGACCTTGAGCAGGTACGGCAACCGGGGACCGAAGCGCTCCACCACCGGTTGGCCGATGACCGCTGCCGCCTCCGCCGTGATCAACGACGTCAAGAGTTGATCGCCGATCCGGGACGACGCCGCCGGGTGGGCTCCGAACCACAACTCGGCCTGGGGAGAGCCGTCGGCGGGCTCGCCGAGCAGCTCGGGGATCAAGGTGGTCGACCCCCAGGCGTACGGCTGGACTGTTCCGGTCATGAGTTTCATGTCAGCGGCATGGTAGACGGCGTTCGGCAACGAGATAACCTTGACGGCGGACGAGTCGGTCGGGCGATCGCGGGGCGTCCTCCGCATGGTAAGGAGGGCGCGCTGAGGAAAGTCCGGACTCCGTAGAGCAGGGTGGTGGGTAACGCCCACCCGGGGCGACCCGCGGGACAGTGCCACAGAAAACAGACCGCCCCCGTCCGAGCAATCGGTGCGGAGGTAAGGGTGAAACGGTGGTGTAAGAGACCACCAGCACCCCAGGCGACTGGGGTGGCTCGGTAAACCCCACCCGGAGCAAGATCAAGAGACGGTGCACGCGTTGCACCTGCGGAAGCGTTCGAGGGCTGCTCGCCCGAGCTTCCGGGTAGATCGCGCCAGGCCCCTGGCAACAGTGGTCGCAGATGGATGATCGCCGCCCGCCGCCTCGGCGGTGGGCACAGAATCCGGCTTACAGACCGACTCGTCCGCCACCACTTCGAGCCCGAGTCCGCGCCTCCGCGGCCCGGTCGCGATCGATCCGTCGCGTATGGATAGCATCTGCTCAACTCGGGTTTGGCTCGGGGCTTGCAGAAAGGCCCACGGTGCGTCGAGCCCGAGATCCAGAGTTTTCCCACGCGTTCGGTCGGAGTCGACCGATGAGGGCGCGGATGCTTGCCGCGAGCCTCGCCGGAGCGGTCGTCGGCGCCATCGTCGCGAGCCTGTTGGGTCCGGTGTATGCCGCTCCCCCGCAAGACGGGCTGTGCCGCGGACTCACCGGAGACGCCCTGACCCGCTGCCTGTATTCCGATGTGGACGACCGGTTGAGGGCTCTCGGATCGACCCCGGGCGCCAGCCCGACGCCCACCCCGACGCCGAGCCAGACGCCCACCCCGACGCCCAAACCGACGTCGACTCCCACGTCGACCCCCACGGGAGGCAATCTCGGCATGATGGTGTTCCTCAACCCAGCCGAGCCGGCCGCGTTCGACCGCGACCTTGCGGCGCTCGTGGAGACTGGAGCGACCTGGATCCGGATGGGTATCCCCGAGGGCCAGGCCGGCTCGGTGTCCGGCGGCCGGTGGGTGCCGAACGCTGCCAACATGAACTACTTCGAATCGACCGTGGACAAGGCGGATCGGGCGGGATTGCGCATCGTGCTGGTGCTGGCGAACGCGCTGAACAACAAGGCCTGGAGCGACGAGCAGCACCGCACCTACCTGGGCCAATACGTGGAGCACGTCAGCTCTCGGGTCGGCTCGGAGGTCGACCTCTGGCAGGTCTACAACGAGCACGACGGCCGCGACTTCCGCAGCTACGCGCCTGTCGCGCTCACACCTGCCTACCTGGAGCGGTTCCGGCTCGCACTGCTGCAGGCCCGGACCAGCCTGCGCAGACACTCGACGGCGCCGCTGACCACCACCCCGTTCGGCTACCCCGTCAACGAGGCCCGGCACAACAAGTGGCGTACCTTCTTCGACGGCATCGGCTCGTCGCTCGACGTGATCGCGATCCACGTCTACCCCGAGCGGTCGGCGGCCGTGATCGGGCTCGTACCGACGTACATGCGGCAGCTGAAGCAGCGGTACGGGAAGCCGGTCGCCGTCCTCGAGTTCGGACTGCCCAACGTCTCCGGCTACGGCAACAACACCCAGGTCGGCCAGGCCATCGTCGAGCAGATCCGAGCCGTCATGTCCGCCGAGCCGTTCTGCGCCACCCTTTACCAACTTCGCGACCGCGGCACCAGCAACAACGACGGCGAGCAGAAGTTCGGCGTACTCACGCGCGACTGGTCCCGCAAGTCCTACTACGACGCCGTCGTCGCCGAGGTCAGACGCTGGCGTGCTCGGTGACCGTCGGCGATGGGTTCTCCGCGGTGCGACCCTCTTCCCGGAAACTGTTAACAGATTCCGCTTGAGGGCACGTCTGAGCCCTTCAATCGGGAAAGTGTTAACAGTTTCCGGGGTTGGGTGGGTCGGTTGGGCAGGTACTCGCACACGCACTCACGGCAACTGGGACCAACCCTCAGGCCAGCGCGAACTCGACGGCGCCCTTCTCGGCATCGGCGGAGATCAGCTTGACCGCGACCTCGTGACCGAGCGGCAGATGATCACCACGGATCCGGGCGGCCACCGCCGGATCCTTGATCATCACCTCGCCGCGCTTGCCCTTATCCTCGACCTCGACCACCGTGCCCAGGAGTGTCTCCCCCACTCGGTCACGGAGCAGGAGCACCTCGACCAGGTCGATCACCGCGCGCTCGTACGCCTTGGCCAGCCGCTCCGTCTTCGCCATCTCCTCCGGCAGGAGATCCAGGGCCTGCCGGACCCACGTCGGCACCGGCTGGTCGGCGCAGAGGGACACACAGATCTCGCTGGCGTAGCGGTCGACCAGACGTCGCAGCGGCGCCGTCACGTGGGCGTAGTCGATGGCGAGCGCCGCGTGCTCGGCCTGCTCGGGAATGCCGCCGCTGAAGGCCTTGTACGCGGCTCCGCGGAACAGCGACGCGCAGGCGTTGAGCACGGCCGCATGGTCGGGCCGGGCGGGGTCGAGGCTGCGCACGAACTCGGGATAGTCCAACTCGGCCGGCCAGGGCACCCGTAGGGCTTTCGCCGTCGAGTGCAGGCGACGCAGGGCGAGATGATCAGCAGGCGGCAACGTGCGCAGGATGCCGATCTGGCCGTACAACATGAGGTGGGCCGCCGCCATCCCCGTCAGCAAAGAGATCTGGGCGTTCCAGCTCTCGACCGGCAGATTGGCGCGATACCGCAGCGCCCAACCCTCCGGACCCTTGTGCACCTCCTGATCGGGGATCTGGAGACTGACCCCACCACGATCGCGTTCGCGCGACTCGCGCCAGATGCCGACCTCGGCCAGCAGTTTGAGCACCTCACGTGGTGCCGGGCCGTCGATCTCGTCCTGCGCCTGCTCGTAGCTCAGTTGTTCGCGGCTGCGCACCCGCGCCCGCGTCACGTCCGCGTCGAGCATCTGGCCGCGTTCGCTCAACCGAATGGTCCAGAGCAGCGCCGGGCGCACCTCATCGGGCAAGAGGCTCGCAGCCCCCTCGCTGAGGATCGGTGGGTAGAGCAGAACGCGCTGGTCCGGGGCGTACAGCGTCATGCCGCGGAGGTGCGCCTCTCGATCGATCACGTCCCCGCCGGTGACGAACGCGGCGACGTCGGCAATCGCGTACGAGATCACGTAACCCTCGTCGGACCGGGCGATGTGCAGTGCCTGATCAAGATCACGAGAGCCGGCCGGATCGATCGTGATCAACTCGAGGTCAGTCCGATCATGATCGGGCCAGCGCGGCTGTGCCGCTGCCCGCTCGGCGGCCGCCAGCACCTCGTCGGGGAAGGTCGTTCGGATGGACAAGCGCTCACGAATGGCGGCCAGGCCCGCGTGGAGGTCCTCGGGCACATCGCTGGGCAACCCGACCGTACGAGCAGGCATGATCGTCAGCCTACGCCGGGGGGAGCTCGCGAGGATCCGGTTCGCCGAACCGCGTCACCGGGTGAGCCCGGACTGATCGGTACGGATGAGGATGCGGCCACACTCCTCGCACCGGAGCACCTCGTCCGGGGTGGCCGCGGCGATCGTCCGGAGATCAGCCGCATTCACCTCCAACTGGCAGCCGGTACAGCGCCGCTGCCGGAGTTCCGCCGCCCCGACGCCGTTGTGGGTTGCCGACAGTTTGTCGTACAGCGCCATCAGGTCGGCAGGGATGTCGGGAGCCAGCCCGGCGCGGTCGTTGCGGGCGTCGGCGATCTTGGCGTCCAGCACCGCCAGCTCGGCGTCGCGGCGGGTGGTCACCTCGGCGACGGTGCCTTCGAGTTCACCGAATCGGTTCTGCAGGCGGGTCTGGGTGGCCACCGCCTCCTCCAGCTGTTCCATGATCTCGAGCTCGGCGTCCTCGAGGTCACCGATCCGTTTCTTGAGGTGCTCGACCTCCTCGATCATGGAGGCGAGAGCCTTCGGATCCGGCACCGTACCGTCGGCGATCCGGCGCTGGTTGCGGGCCAGCCGTTCTCGGACTGGTTCGAGATCGGTCTCCGCCCGGGCCTGGTCGCTCTCCAGATCACTCACGGCGGTGTCGGCGGCCACCCGTTCCGCACCGAGTCCGTCGGCCTCGCTGCGCAACCGCTGGAGTTCGCCGTGCTCCGGCAGGCTACGACGCCGATGCTGCAACTGAGCAATCGTCGAGTCGACCTGTTGAAGCGCGAGGAGCGTCGCCTGCACCGCTGGATCAGCCTTGATGCTGCTCTCCCTTCGCCGCCACCGACGCGATGTCGGATCCGGTCCTTTCTACCAGTCGCCCTCAGGGCCGGGAGTTCCAGCGCTCGAGTGCCGGCTGGAGCTTCTCCCAGCCCAGCACCGACACCGTCCCGGTGTCCAACGGGAAGTGCACCCCGAGCGAGACGTCGAACTCGAGCCAGCGGAGCGTCAAAGCGCGGAGCGCGTGGCCGTGGCCGAAGCAGATCGCGCGGTCGACGCCGGACTCCCGGATGCGGTTCACCACCCGATCCAGCCGGGCCGACACCTGGTCATGGGTCTCGCCGCCGGGAGTCACGCCGGTGAAGATGTCCCAGTCCGGCACCGATTCGTGGATCTGCACACTCGTCAGACCCTCGTAGTCCCCGTACGCCCACTCCACCAGGTCGTCGTCGATCTGTGGCTCGTACGGGCCGGCGAACCCGGCCAGCTCAGCGGTCTTGACGGCACGTTGCCGCGGGCTGCTGAGAATCAACCCGAACTCCTCGGGCTTCAGGTGACCGCGCAGCGTCTCGACCTGTTGGATCCCACGTTCGGTCAGCGGCAGATCGGTGGTCGAGGTGTGCTGCCCCGATTTGCTCCACTCGGTCTCGCCGTGTCGGATCAGATAGACCTCGGTCATGGGCGGAACCTTTCGGGAGGTTGGGGTTGGGGGCACCGGCCGTGCCAGACGTGCCAGTGGCGACCGGCCCGGAGATGGTCGATGATCAACCGCTGGAGGCTGGTGTCGCGCGGCAACGAATCCAGATCGACGCTGCCTCGCCGGTGGAAGGTGAAGAACAGCGCATCCTCGTCCCCGGCGAGCGGCTCGCCGTACAACCGCCAGCGCCGCCCGAAATGGGCCATGTTGGACCGTTCCGGCAGGCCTTCGACGAGCTGCGGATCGAGGAGCCAACTGGCGCAGTGGAAATCGGCGATCGGATAGTCCGGGAAGTGGCGCGCGAAGAAACGATCCGCGGAGACGAACGAGGCGTCCACCGCCTCCGGGGTGAGGGGGCCGGTCTGCGGGATGTGGGTGGACAGCACCCACTCACGGGGGTTCCCAGCCGAATCCCGCTGCACGTTGAACTGCAGTCGGCCCAGCCAGTAGAAGGCGCCGGACCAGACCAGACGCAGCCAGTCCTCGGTGTGCAGCCCGAAGGATCCGTACGTCATGCGGTGTACCCAGACCTGCTGACCCAGGTCAGCCAGCGAGGTCCACGAGACCTCCGGCGGAATCCCGCGGGTCTGCTCCCAAGCCGCGACGTCCTCCGCTGTCGTGATCAAGGCGAGCATGGGCAACAAGCCGCGGGGGTACGGCTGCGCGGATACGTCCGCGGCGTTCCAGGGTGCGATCTCGACCCGGTCCTCGAGATCACCGACGCCGAGGCGCAGCCGGTCCGCGATCCCCTGCACCCGGGGGACCGCGCCGTCGTCCACGACGGCCTGGGCGCCGGCCAGCGCGTCCGTGAGGTCGTCGGGACGGAAGCCCAACCGAATCAGCCGTTGCGGCAGGTCCTCCGCGGTCAGCGATCGGTCCGCGTCCAGCACAGGCTCACCCTATTGGCCGGGCCCTGCGAAAGGGGCGACCCGTTCGCCTCGGAGTGCGACAATGCCGACATGAGCCCCCAGACGAGCGAGCAGCAGGCGGAGCTACCCAACCGGCAGACGCCGTTCTCGGATGCGTTCCGAGAGTTCATCGCCGAGGGCTGGGCGCCCTACCCGACCGATCTCCCGGCCCGCCTGCCGGCCTCGGTGGCGGCCGAAGCGCGTCGACGACGCGTGAGCGAGCAGTATCCGGGGGTCCGAGTCGTCATCCCGGCCGGTGGGCTCAAGGTCCGCTCCAACGACACCGACTACCGGTTCCGGCCGCACTCCGCCTTCGCCCACCTGACCGGGCTCGGCACCGACCGTGAGCCGGACGCCGTGTTGATCATGGAACCGAGCGACGACGGGCACGACGCGACTCTGTTCTTCAAGCCACGGGCGCCGCGCGACTCCGCCGAGTTCTACTCCGACGCCCGGTACGGCGAGATGTGGGTGGGTCGCCGGCCATCACTGGACGAGATGGCGGCCCTCTGCGGCCTGCGGTGCTCCTCCATCGAGGACCTCCCGAGTGAGCTGGCCAAGAACGCCACCGAGACCGAGATCCGGATCGTGCGGGAGACCGACGCCAGCTTGACCGCGCAGGTGGACGAACTGCGCGACGCCGAGCAGGCCGAGGAGCATCGGGCGGCCGACGCGGAGCTGTCCACCGCGCTGAGCGAGTTGCGGCTGATCAAGGACGAGCTTCGAGATCGAGCAGATGCGCGAGGCCTGCGAGCGTACGGCCGAGACCTTCGGTGAGGTGGCAGCCAGTCTGCGCGAGGCCGTCCGGCGGGGCCGCGGCGAACGGTGGATCGAGGGTGTGTTCGGCCTGCACGCGCGGCACGTCGGCAACGCGGTCGGGTACGACTCGATCGTCGCCTCCGGCGATCATGCGTGCACGCTGCACTGGATCCGCAACGACGGAGATCTGCGCGAGGGCGACCTGCTCCTGCTGGACGCCGGCATCGAGCTCGACACCCTCTACACG
Source organism: uncultured Actinomycetota bacterium (assembly GCA_963789345.1). Lineage (GTDB taxonomy): Bacteria > Actinomycetota > Actinomycetes > Propionibacteriales > Propionibacteriaceae > Microlunatus. The sequence goes on from CAWBKR010000026.1 coordinate 161,053, forward strand.
GCCGACGTCACTCGCACCCTGCCGGTCAACGGCCGGTTCAGCGACGCCCAGCGCGAGGTGTACGAGGCGGTGCTGGAGGCTCAGCAGGCGGGTATCGACGCCACCCGGGCGGGCGCCACGTTCGCCGACGTGCACAAGGCGGCCATCGCCGTGGTCGCTCGACACCTGGCCGAGTGGGGAATGCTGCCGATCTCGGCGGAGGAATCGCTGACCGAGGAGGGTGGTCTCCACCGGCGCTGGATGGTGCACGGCACCTCCCACCACCTCGGCATCGACGTCCACGACTGCGCCCAGGCGCGGGTCGAGAACTACCGGGAGGGCACCTTGGCGCCGGGCATGATCATCACGGTGGAGCCCGGGCTGTACTTCAAGTCCGACGACGAGTTGGTGCCGGAGCGGTTCCGCGGCATCGGCGTACGGATCGAGGACGACGTCTTGATCACCGAGAACGGCAACGAGATCCTGTCCCGTGGTCTTCCCCGGGCCAGTGCCGACGTCGAGGCGTGGCTTCAGGAGCGGCTGGGGGATCAGCCCGCCGGGGCCGGCACATGACGTCGCCGGAGCGGCGGTACCTGCCCGGGCTCAAGAACCTCGCCCGGCGCCCGCCCGCCCCCCGGGCCGTGCCGACGCCGCCGCCGAGCTCGGTGATTGCCTGGGCCTGGTACGTCGACGGCGAGCGACAGGAGTGTGCCGACCTGAACACCGCGGCCCGGCACTCGCGCGCCGGCGAAGGCTTCGTCTGGCTGGGTTTGAAGGACCCCGACGACGCGGACCTCGAGGCGCTGTCCCCCCAGTTCGATCTGCACCCGCTGGCCATCGAGGACGCGGTACACGGGCACACCCGGTCCAAGCTGGAGATGTTCGGCGACGACCTGTTCATGGTGATCTCCACCGTCGCGTACGTCGAGCACGAGGAACTCACCGAGACCTCCGAGATCGTGGCCACCGGTCAGATGATGGTCTTCCTCGGCAACCACTTCGTGATCACGGTCCGGCGCGGCGAGCACTCGCAGTTGAGCGGTCTGCGCAAGCAGCTCGAGGCTGCTCCCGAGCGGTTGGCCCGCGGACCGGCCGAGGTCCTGTACGCCGTCGCCGACAAGATCATCGACGACTACCTCGAGGTGGTGGCGGAGTTCGAGCAGGACCTTGACGAGGTCGAGACCCGGGTCTTCTCCCGGCACGGCCAGTACGAGGTCGATCGCGTCTACCAGCTCAAACGCGAGCTGATCGAGTTCAAGCGGTCGGTGATGCCGCTGGGCGCTCCCCTGCTGCGGCTGGCCACCCGTGATCTGCCGGTCATTCCGGACTCGTCCCGGGCGTACTTCCGCGAGCTGGCCGACCATCACACCGAGGCCCGCGAGGCGGTCGCATCCTTCGACGAGGTCCTTGCCTCCATCTTGCAGGCGTCGCTCACCCGTGCGTCGGTGGCCGACAACGTCGACCTGCGCAAGATCTCGGCCTGGGTGGCCATCGTGGCCGTACCGACCATGATCGCCGGCATCTACGGCATGAATTTCGACAACATGCCCGAGCTCCGCTGGGAGTACGGCTACTACGCCGTCCTCGCGGTGATCGCGGCCGTCATGATCGGGTTGTACGTGGGGTTCAAGCGCAACAAGTGGCTGTAGGCCTCCGGATCCCTGAGCCGGCGGCGGCTCAGGCCGATTTGTGCATCTCAGGGCGAGCTGGATTTTGCGGAAGTCGACCGCGGTCGGAAAACGTCGTCCCACTCGCTCTGCGCCGCCGCGGAAGTCGGCCGTGGTCGGAAAACGTCGCACCGCGTGTTTCGCTTCGCCTTACTCGAAGGCGGCGGCCCGGGCACCGGGGAGCTGGAGCAGCAGTTCGCGCGCCTGGGCGGCCACCTTGTGCTCGCAGAGGATCTCGTACTTGGTGGCCACGGTCTGGGTGACCGACATGAAGTCGCGTCGGCCCTGGGTCATGGCGTACCCGATGGCCTGGACGGCGATGCCCAGGACGATCCCGATCAGCAGGGCGGTGAGCAGGAGCAGCAGCACGTTGCCGGGCGGGGCGAAGATCAACACGACGAGGCCGACCAGGAGTCCGGTCGAGATACCGGTCTGCACCCCCTGGGCGACGACGGTCCCCCAGTTGCGCCGGCCGAGAACCCGCTCGACCGACCTGAGCTCGGTGCCGACGATGGCCAGGTTCTGCACGGCGAACTTCTGGTCGGAGAGGAAATCGACCGCCTTCTGCGCGTCGGCGTAGGTGTTGTAGATGCCGACCGACTGTGGGAACTGGAGTTCGAACAGGGAGCCGGTCTGCGGCCGTGGGATGGACATACTGGCACCCTCCAAGGCGACGGTGATCGCCTTCCAGGCTAGCGCGCCGACGACCGGCCCTCAGCGCGCCCAGTTGGCTCGGCACCAGCTTCGAACCAGCGGCACCCCTTCGTCGCCAGATGCACCCTCACGTGAGGGTGCATCTGGCGACGAGAGGGTGCGCGTCAGGGGCGATGGTTGGCAAGCGCGACGACCAGGGCGTTCTCGACCGGACGTGGGCTGTTTCCGCCGTGCTCGCTCAGCATCGAGAACGCGTACAGCCGTCCACCCTTGCCGCGCACGTAGCCGCTGAGTGCGGTCACCCCGGTGAGGGTGCCGGTCTTCGCCCGGGCGTTGTTTGCCGCGCTGGTCCCGTTCATGCGGTTGCGAAGGGTGCCACCGATGCTGCGCGTACGGTTGCCGGCGACCGGAAGGGAGTAGCGGAACGCCGGGAACCACGTCTTGGACTGGGCGTGCACCAGCGCCCTGGCCAGCGCCCGCGGGGTCAGCCGGTTGGCACGGGTGAGTCCCGAGCCGTCGGCGAGGCGGATCTCCGTGTTCCAAGCCCGGGCTTGGACGAGATAGTCCCGCGTGGACGTGAGGCCGGCCGCCCAGCTCCCGCTCCCGCGCTTCGCGCCCATCGCCTTGGTCAATGCCTCGGCGTGACCGTTGTTGGAGTACTTCATGAACGGCACGATCAGCTGAGAAAGCGGCATCGAGGTGTCACGGGCCACCACCGTCCGCTTCGTGGCCGGCGTCGGCAGGGCGCGTACGGTGCCGCCGACGGTGATGTTCAGCCTGGCCAGCTCGGCGCGGAACACCGCCCCGGCGTAGAGCTCGGGCCGGTGCACGGTGATCAACCGCTGGGCGGTGGACCGTCCGACCGCGACGCGGCCGCTGACGGTGATGGTGTTCGAACCGTGGCTGCGACGGGCCGAGAGGGTGGATCCGCTGCCGCGAGCCGAGGTGGTGGTGTTGTTGGTCACCGTGATGTACCGGCCGGCGGCGGCCGGGGAGAAGCTGATCTTGGCCCGCTGGCCACGGGCGCCGGGGCTGTAGCGGAGGTAGACCGTACCGGGGTCGAGGTCGGCGTTGGCGGCCACCGTGAGCCCGGACACCTCCGCCGCGTAGTAGGACGCGGCGTAGGAGGTCTTCCAGGTCGCGTTGTAGCGATCCGCATCGAAGTAGGTCGCGTCCACGATCAGGTCGGTCTTGATCCGTCGCACGCCCGCTCGGTAGACCTGCCGAGCGAGCGCGGCGTAGTCGGACTGGCGGGTGGTCGGATCGCCGTACCCCTTGAGGTAGAGCCGTCCGTTCACCAGGCCGTTGGTCAGCGCGCCCCGCCGGATCACCTCGGTCTTGAAGCGGTAGCCGGAACCCAGGGTGTCCATGGCCGCGAGGGCGGTGACGATCTTGGTGTTGGACGCGGGCATCGTTGCCCGGTCCCCGTAGCGGCTGTACAGGATCGATCCCGACTGGGCGTCGAGCACGATCGCTGCCGACCGGGCACGGGTGACGCGGGAGTCGCGCAGTACCGAGTTGAGCTTGACGACCAGTCCGGGGTCGGTGACCGCGGCCTGGGCGGGCGCCGACGCGGACAAGGTACCGAAGGAAACGAGCGCGGTCGCCGAGAGGATAGCGAGCGCGCGCCGGGCGGGGGGAAGGTAGCGCGACACCGGAACTCCTTGATCGAACTGCCCCCCGCTGCGCTGAAACAGTAAGTTCGATCTTGGATCGTTGTCCAGGGTCGATACCCAAGACTCAAGCTCTACTGAAGCTCCCGCGCGAACACACAGAACTCGTTGCCTTCCGGGTCGGCCAGCACGTCCCAGGAGATCTCGTCGTCGCGGGACCGGAGCAGCCGGGCGCCGGCGTCCAGCAGGTCGCTCGTCTTCCCCCATATGTCCCAGTGCACGCGGTTCTTGATCATCTTCGGCTCCGGAACCGGAGCGAAGACCATCGCCCAGGGGAGCCGGCCGGTCCCCTCCACCCACCAGTGGTCGGCATCCACCTCGGTCTGGGGCTCGGCTCCGAACCGTGCTGCCCACCAACCGGCGATGCGTTCGGGATCCTGCGCGTCGACACCCAGTTCGTACAACCGGTAGCGCGGGAGCTGTTCGGGTGAGCGGACGAAGGCGCAGAACTCACCACCTTCCGGGTCGGCCATGACGGTCCACGGATGGCTGTCGTCGAGCACCCGAGCGCCGGCGTCGAGCAGTTCGTGGATCCCGGCCACGTGCACGTCGAGGTGCACCCGGTGCTTGACCGTCTTGACCTCCGGGACGCGGTTGAGCCACACCGCGTGTTCCTCGACGTCGTCGTCGAGGCGAAGGTTCTCACCGCGTGGCTCGGCCAGGCCGAGCACCGGGGCCCAGAAGCGGGCCATCCGCTGGGGGTCATTGACGTCGAGGCAGAGGTCCTTGAACTCGGTGCTCACCTCCAGGTCTCACTCCCCGAGGTCGAGTTGCCCGCGGAGCCGGTCGATGTGCTGCGATGCCTCCGCCTTCGTCATCTGGGCGGGCAGTGTCTCCCCCGCCTGCCGAGCCAGCGTGTCCAGGTACGAACGCTGCGATTCGGTGATCGGATCATCCCCGCTCACCCACGCCGACGGATCCTTGACCAAGGGGTCGCCCTGCTCCGGCGTGGCTCCGATCTGCTCGACCTCTTCCTGGGCCGCCTGCGACGTCTCTGAGGTGAATTCGCTCATACGTTCACCCTACGGGTTGCCGCGGACGGGCTTGCGCAGCGGGTTCGCTGAGGCTGTGCCGGCTTCTCCTCGGATACGCTCGCTGCGTGGCCTCCTCGACGACCTCGGTCTTCATTTCGCGGATCAGGAGCCTGCCCGTACTCGACGTATCCGGGGACCAGGTGGGCAAGGTCCGCGACGTCGTCATCCAGCGCCGTGCCGACGGTCGGTCCCCTCGGGTCAAGGGCCTGTTGGTTGAGCTCTTCGCCCGCCATCGCATCTTCGTGCCGATGGCCCGCGTCCGCACGATCGACGCGGTCCAGGTGGTCATTTCCGGGGTGGTGAACACCCGCCGCTTCGAGCGTCGTGATTCGGAGTTGCTGATCATCGACGACCTCTTCGACCGTACGGTGGAGCGCGCCGGTCACGCGGGCTCGGTGGTGATCTTCGACGTGGCCATGCGCCCGGCGCGGCTGCACGAGTGGGAGCTGTCCGAGGTCGCGCTGCAGGAAGGCCGGGCCAAGCCGTTCGGCCGCCGTGGGCACACCACGATCGTCGACTGGTCGGAGATCAAGTTCCTCCGCGTCGACGAGTCGGCGCAGGGCATCGACCAGTTGATCGCGCAGATGGAGGACATGAAGGCGGCCGACATCGCCCGTGAGCTGCACGAGCTGTCGCCGCGTCGACGCGCCGAAGTGGTCTCGGCCCTCGACGACCAGAAACTGGCCGGGGCTCTGGAGGAGCTGCCGGAGGACGAACAGGTCCTGCTGATCCAGGGCCTGGATCCCGAACGGGCCGCCGACGTCTTGGAGGAGATGGATCCCGACGACGCCGCCGACCTGATCGGCGAGCTGGCCCCGGAGATCGCCGAGCGCCTGCTCGAGCGGATGGAGCCGGACGAGGCCAAGGACCTGCGGCGGCTGTTGACGTACGCCGAGTTCACCGCCGGCGGCATGATGACGACCGAGCCGGTGATCCTGCCGCCCGACGCGACGGTGGCCGAAGCTCTGGCCGCCATCCGCGAGGCCGAGTTGACGCCCGCGCTGGCGTGCATGGTCTACGTCTGCCGTTCGCCGCTGGAGACCCCGACGGGGCGCTTCGTCGGCCCGGTGCACTTCCAGCGGCTGCTCCGGGAGCCGCCCTCGACGTTGGTGTCCGCGCTGGTGGACACCGACCTGGAGCCGCTCAACGACCGGGCGGGGCTCAACGCCGTCAGCCGGTACTTCGCGACCTACAACCTGGTCAACGCCCCGGTCGTCGACGCCGAGCACCGGCTGATCGGGGCGGTCACGGTGGACGACGTCCTCGATCACGTCCTGCCGGAGGACTGGCGCGGCACCCAGCTGGATTCTCTCAGCGGTTCAGCGGCCAGCGGGTGAGCTAGATGGCCAGGCCGAAGGACCGCGAGCCGGAGCGGCTCAACACGCCGGGGCGGCGCACTCGGTCGTTCATGCCCCGGATCAAGTGGAACCGGGACGCCTTCGGCGATTTCGCGGAAGCGTTCGCGCGGTTCCTGGGTACGGCCCGATTCCTGGCGTACATGACGGTCTTCGTCATCTTGTGGATCATCTTCAACGTCGTCGGGCTGTTCGGCTTCCGCTGGGATCCGTACCCCTTCATCCTGTTGAACCTGATCTTCTCCACCCAGGCGAGCTACGCCGCTCCGCTCATCCTGCTGGCCCAGAACCGACAGGAGGCCCGCGACCGCGTCGCCATCGAGACCGACCGCGAACAGGCGGCGCAGAGCCGTGCCGACATGGACTACGTGGCCCGCGAGATCGCCGGCCTGCGGATGTCGGTCGGTGAGTTGGCCACCCGCGACTACGTACGTTCCGAGCTCCGCAACGAGCTCCGCGCCATCCTGACCGAACTGGACAGCGACGAGGCCGCCGGCCAGACCGACACACGGGAGACGAGCCCGCGCACCCGTCGACGCCTGACGGGCTGACCCGTGAGGCCTGCCTTGTGTCGTTACCCGCCACATGGCGGTTGACGCAGCAAGAACTTGATTCCGCCGCTGCGCCGTCCGTCACATGGCGCGAAACGACACAGGCCTGCGATGCGGCCTAGCACGCGCGTTTTCCGACCACGGCCGGATTTCGGGCCGCCACGCCGGACACGGAGCTGCGTTCTCCGACCACGGCCGGACTTCGGGCTGCCACGCCGGACACGGAGCTGCGTTTTCCGACCACGGCCGGACTTCGGGCTGCCACGCCGGACACGGAGCTGCGTTTTCCGACCACGGCCGGACTTCGGGCTGCCACGCCGGACACGGAGCTGCGTTTTCCGACCACGGCCGGACTTCGGGCTGCCACGCCGGACACGGAGCTGCGTTTTCCGACCACGGCCGGACTTCGGGCTGCCACGCCGGACACGGAGCTGCGTTTTCCGACCACGGCCGGGGTTCCGGCGATGACGCCGGCCAAGCGGGCGCGTTTCCGACCACGGCCGGGTTTCGCGGCCCTGAGGTCGGACCCTGAGGCCACCTGATTGCGGTTGTCGGCCTCACTAGGCTGGTCGGGTGCCCGAGAAGAGGAACGGCGGAGTCGTCGAGGCGGTCCGTCATGCCCTGCGCCGGGTGAACGACCCCGAGATCAAGCGGCCCATCACCGAGCTGGGGATGGTGGCCGCGGTCGAGGAGATCTCTCCGGGCCAGGTGCGGGTCGAGGTGCTGCTGACCGTGGCCGGCTGCCCGCTGAAGGGCACGCTGGAGCGCGACGTCACCGCCGCGGCCGCCACGGTGCCGGGCGTGGGGTCCGTACGGGTCGACCTCGGGGTGATGAGCGACGAGCAGCGGGTGGCGCTGCGGGACCAACTGCGGGGCGGCCAGACCGAGCGCGAGATCCCGTTCGCGCGCGCCGATTCCCTGACCCAGGTGATCGCGGTCGCCTCTGGCAAGGGCGGAGTGGGCAAGTCCTCGGTCACGGTGAATCTCGCCATGGCCCTGGCGAATGCCGGCCGCACGGTCGGGGTGCTCGACGCCGACATCTACGGACACTCGGTGCCGGCCATGCTCGGCGTCGCCGACGCGCGCCCCACCTCGGTGGAGGACATGATCATGCCGGTACCGACGAACGGGCTCAAGGTCATCTCGATCGGGATGCTCAAGCCGCGCCGTGATCAGGTTGTGGCCTGGCGGGGTCCGATCCTGGATCGGGCCCTCACCCAGATGCTGTCCGACGTGTACTGGGGGGACCTCGACTTCCTGCTGCTGGACCTGCCACCCGGCACCGGCGACGTGGCGATCTCGCTGGGCCAGAAGTTGCCGAACGCCGAGGTTCTGGTGGTCACCACGCCGCAGAGCGCGGCGGCCGAGGTCGCCGAACGTGCCGGCACGATGGCCTCGATGATGAACCAACGGGTGCTCGGCGTGGTCGAGAACATGTCCTACCTGCTGGTCCGCTGCCCGCATTGCGGCCAGACCCACGCCCATGACGTCTTCGGCTCCGGCGGCGGCCAGGACGTCGCCGACAAGTTGTCGACGCGGCTGGGCTATCCGGTGCGGCTGCTGGGTCAGGTGCCCCTCGATCCCGAACTGCGGGCCGGCGGCGACGCGGGCGTACCGCTCATCAGTTCGGCGCCGGACAGCCCAGCCGCCCAGGCTCTCGGCTCGGTCGCCGATGTCCTCGCCAAGCGCGGCCGCGGCCTGGTCGGGCGGCCGCTGGGGCTGACCCCAGCTGGGGCCGGCTGACACGTGATCTACGAGGCCGCTACGTCGCGTCGGGGTCGAACGGGGTCAGGGTCCGCAGTCGGGTCGTCGCGTCGACGGACCCGTTCGTGCTGCCGTTCGCGCCTCGGCCGGCACTCGCCGCCGCCCCGTTGACCGCCGCCGTGACGTCGTCCGCCGCTGCCCCGCCCAGGGTCTTCGCCGCCGTGATCTCCTTTTTGACGTCCGCGATCACGGGTTCGACGTCGTCCAGTAGGTGTTTCTGGATGAAGGTCTTCGGGTTCAGATCCCGTACGTCGACGTCCTCGAACCCCGGGCCGAGCTCCTTGCTCAGCTGTTGCTGGGCGTTACCGGCCATGTTGCGCAGATAGCGGACCAGCCGGGCCGCCTTCCGGGCGAACTCGGGGAGCTTCTCGGGTCCGAACAAGATCACGGCGATCACGATCAGGACCAAGAGCTCCGGTGCCCCTACGTCGAACATGGCTTCACGCTAGCCTTCGCGGCTTCCGAGCGTCACCACCGCGCGTCCCCGCGACGATCCGCGCTCGTACGCCAACGTGACCTTCTCGCCGGGGCGATGGGTCCGGATGGCCACGATGAGCTCCTCCAGCGTCGACACGGGCAGCTGATCGATACGGTTCACCACGTCGCCGACCCTCAAGCCCGCCCGCGCCGCGGGGCCACCTGCCTCGACCGAACTCAGCTCGACCCCTCCGGACGACTCGTCGCCGATGTTGGCCCCGATGATCGGGTACGTCGCTCGGCCGTCCTTGATCAACTGCTGCCCGATCTGGATCGCCTGTTTGATCGGGATGGCGAAGCCCAGGCCGATGTTGCCGGTCTGGGCCTGGCTCTCGCCGAGGGTCAGGATCGCCGAGTTGACGCCGATCACCCGGCCGGCGGCGTCGATGAGCGGGCCACCGGAATTGCCGGGGTTGATCGGGGCGTCGGTCTGGATGCCGTTGATGTAGGCGGTCGGCGCATCGGCCTGCTCGCCGGCGTTGACGACCACCGGCCGGTTCTTGGCGCTGATGATGCCCTGCGTCACGGTGCCCGGGAGACCCAGGGGCGACCCGACGGCCACCACCGGCTCGCCGACCTGACTGGCGTCGGAGTTGCCGATCGGGATCGGCTTGAGCTGCCGCCCGGCGGACACCCTGATCACAGCGACGTCGTAGCTCGGGCTGCGACCGACCAGGTTCGCGGACGCCCGGCGGCCGTCGGCGAAGGTGACGGTGATCCGACCGCCGTCGGCTGCTCGCGCCACGACGTGGTTGTTGGTCATGATCCGACCGGCGGTGTCCAAGACGAAGCCGGAACCGGTGGCTCCGCCGGTTCCGCTACCGGCCCGGATCATGACCGTTCCGGGGAGTACCTTCCGTGCCACGGTGACGGTGTCGATCTGCCGCGGCCGGTTCGGATCGGGAGCCGGGGCGGTCGCGGACGGAGCGGGATCGACCGGACCGGAGGACGGAGCCTGGCTCTGCGCCGGGTCACTGGGTCCGGTCGGTGCCGGATCGGTCGGTGCCGGATCGGTCGGTGCCGGATCGGTCGGTGCCGGGTCGGTCGACGTCGAGGAGGCGGGCGCGGGGGTCGCCGTCCAGGCGGCCAGCCGGGCACCCCCGAAGCCGGCGGCTCCACCGACCACCAGGGCCAGCAGGACGGCGGCGATCAGCAGCCCGGCGCCGCCCCGTGTGCGGCGGCCCTGGTTCGACGACGGCTGGTGCTGCACCGCGTGCACCGGCAGTGGCTGCAGCGGATGGACACCCTGTGGAGCGGGATACACCGACGGCGGCCCCGGCGGAGTCGGTTCGTCGTAGAACGAGGGACGTGCGAACGGTCCGTAGTAGCGGGGATCGCCCGCGTCGTCTGGGGGTCGATCCTCCGGGCCGCCGGAGCGGTCCTCGTCTGCCATGTGTCGTCCGCTTCGTGTTGTCGGCCGCGGGATGAGCTAGCGGAGACCGAGAATCCGGTTCCACCCCGCCAGGATGGCCTCCATGGTAGTTCGGCGCGGGACCTCAGCATGGGGCAAACTCTTCACCGCTTCGGCGAGCAACTCGGGTGAGCCGTTACTGACCACCGTCAATACGGTCTCCCCCGACTGCCAACTCGCCGTACTGGCACTGCCCCAGCGGACAAAGGCACCCACACCGGCATCCCAGTCGCTTCCCGACGGTCCGCCGTCCAGACCGCCGCGCTGCTCGAACACCGAGACGACCGAGAGCCCGTCGCTGTACATCAGGTGGAGAGCCTGCGGATTGTCCGCCCGGTCGCAGCGCAGCCGCACCAGCGGGAGGCCTGCCAACGTGTCGGGGGGCGACCAGCCCTGAGCGGCGAGATCGGTGGTCTTGGCCAGTGTCAGCGCCGTCGTGGTCCGCGGGACAGCGGCCTGCGGCAGGTGGCTGAGGAAAGGCGCCTCCCCGAAGGTCACGTCACGGAAGCCGACAGCGCTCTGGAGCCGACCGTCATCGCCGTAGGTCTCCTGCCACAGCAGGAGTCCGGAGCGGTCGTCCACCCACCAGCGGGCCGCAACAGCAGAGTCGGTCGCCGCGTTGTGCTCGCGCGCCTCGACCACCGTGGCGGCACGTCCGGCCACCTGCGACCCGCGTACGCCGCTCAGGTCGTAGTGGTTCTGGAGGAGTGACACGAGGCTCAGTTCGGTCAGACGGGAAGCGGGGGTCACGCCGACGAAGCGGGCGCTCACCTGGCGCCCGGCGCGGTCGAGAACCCGCAACTGCATGCCCTGACCGGCGACACTGACGACATCCACGCTGGCGGAGATCAGCTTCTCGCCGCGTACGGCCTGGTAGCTCTGACTCCCCGAGAAACTGAGCCGAGTCGGCGTCAGGGCCGCCTGCCGCAGGAGGGCCCGAGCCTCCTCGCCCGAGAGCTGACGCGCGACACCACTGGGCGTCACGGGGCGGCCGGAGGGCAGCACCGTCGTCTGCGTCGGCTGGATAGCTGCCATGGCATCGACCGACTGATTCGTGAGGGGCAACGAGGCCAGCATGCCGCCGTACTCACTGACGGCCTCGGCGCTCGGATCGGCCACGGTGACGGCCGTCACCGGAGGAGCAGCGAGATACCCGATCCGGTCAGGGCGAAGAGGCTGACACCGAGCACCGCCGCCGTCGCCAGCGCACCCCGTGCTCGACGCTGCCGCCCGAGTCCGCGCGGATCGGACAGTCCCGCCGACCAGCGCCGCTGGGCCCGCGGATTGTCCCCGGCGATGGAGATCAGGCGGGAGGACAGATCACCGGGAGCTCCCCCCGGATCAGCGGGAGCCGCCAGCAGTTTGCGCACCCGGCGTAGGTCCTCGATGTCGGCCCGGCACGTGGCACAGCCGACCAGATGCGCCAGGAGACGTTCTCGGTCCCGGTCGGCCAAGGCGCCGTCGACGTACGCCGAGCGCAGCTCAGCGAGTTCGGCGCAGCCTGCCCGCCGGATCACGAAACCAGGGCGCCCTCGACGTCCACGCCGAGGTAACGCTCGCGGTCAGCGGTAGGCCTGCGATGGGCCAGGGCGGCTCGAAGCTGGGCCCGACCGCGATGGATGCGGCTGCGAATGGTGCCGATCTTGACGTCGAGGACGGCCGAGATCTCTTCGTAACTCAGGCCCTCGATGTCGCAGAGCACGACGGCGGCACGGAACTCCGGTGGCAACGAGGCCAAGGCCGCGGCCACATCGTGGTCGAGGTCGGCGTCGGCCAACTGCTCCGAGGGAGTGGGCGTGTTGCTCGGCAACCGCTCCGCCGAGCCTTCGGCCAGGCCGTCGAAGCGGATCTTCTGCTTCCGGCGGGCCGAGTCCAAGAAGAGGTTCGTGGTGATGCGGTGCAGCCAGCCTTCGAATGTGCCCGGCTGGAACCGGTGAAGCGAGCGGAAGACCCGGATGAAGACGTCCTGGGTCAGATCCTCGGCGTCGTGGGGATTGCCGGTGAGCCGATAAGCGAGCCGATAGACCCGGGCGCTGTGGTCGCGGACGATCTCTTCCCAGGTCGGCGGCACCCAGGCCGCCTCGGCCGGCGGATTCCACGCGGACGGATCGGGAGCAGCCCAGGCTGACATCTCGTCCCTCCTCATGAAGCGCGGCAGAGGAAGCTTCATCGACTTCGCAACCCCTCGGACGATCATTGTGTCGGACGATCCTGGCAAACCCCTGAACAGAACCTGGCAGGAAGCTGTGTGCCGGTGTCGCCACCTGATGAACGGGTGTGCCCGGGTCGCCGTTCCCTCGCGCGGGTCGTAACGCGTTAGCCTCGGGACCATGACCTCTCCTCTCGCCACCCCGGCCGCCCCGTTCGGTCGGGTGCTGACCGCCATGGTGACGCCGTTCCGGGCCGACGGAGGGCTCGATCTCGACACCGCGCAGAAGGTGGCCAGCCACCTGGTCGATTCCGGTAGCGACGGGCTGGTGGTGAGTGGAACCACGGGTGAATCCCCCACCACGAATCCCGACGAGGACGGCCAGCTCCTCACGGCCGTGCTGGAGGCCGTCGGAGACCGGGCCTCGGTGGTCGCCGGGGTCGGCAACAACGACACGCAGGCCTCGGTCCGCCTGGCCCGACAGGCCGCAGCCGCCGGTGCGCACGGAACCTTGATCGTCTCCCCCTACTACAACAAGCCGCCGCAGGCCGGGCTGCGTCAGCACTTCATCACGGTCGCCGAAGCCGGTGGCCTGCCGGTCATGCTGTACGACATCCCCGGTCGCGCCGGCGTCCGGATCGCCGCCGACAGCTACCTCGCGCTGGCCGACCACGAGCTGATCATCGCCGTCAAGGACGCGACGGGCGATCTGGCCGCGGGCGCCTGGCTGATGAGCCGGACCGGTCTCGCTCTGTACTCCGGGGACGACAGCGTCAACCTGCCCTGGTTGGCCCTCGGCGCGGCCGGAGTCGTCTCCGTCGTGGCCCACGTGGCCGCGTCCCGGTACGCCGAGATGGTGCGGTGCGTCGACGCCGGCGATCTGGCCGGAGCGCGCCGCCTCAACGCCGAGCTGATCCCCGTGGTCAACGCCATCATGAGCCCCCAGTCCCAGGGCGCGATCATGTCGAAGGCCGCTCTCCAGGCGTTGGGGGTCATCGAGCACCGTACGGTCCGGTTGCCCTACGTGGAGGCCACCGACGACCAGGCCGCGGGTCTCGCGGATGTCCTGCGGACGGCGGGAGTGCTCAAGAACTGAGCGGCGCCCGGGAGCGCGGGCGGTTTCGTGCCGGCGTATGTCGTTTGCCGCCATGTGACGGACGGCGCAGCTGCGAAGCCTCCTTTCTGCTGCGCCAGCCGCCACGTGGCGGCGAACGACAGCGGGCCCGAGGAACCGTCGTCTCCTGAGGTCGAGAGGCTCAGCTCGCGACGGTGATCACCACGAGCGGATCGCCGTCGTTGACCACGTCGCCGTCGGAGACGATCACCTCGCTGATCTGACCGGGCACCTCGGCCAGCACAGGGATCTCCATCTTCATCGACTCCAAGATCACCACGGGGTCGTCGGCCGCCACCTGATCGCCGACGTCCACCTCGACCTTGAGGACGGCCGCGACCAACTCGGCGACGACGGTATGGCTCATATCCACATGCTATTCCGACGGCTCGCGGCGGACCCGCTTCGCTAGGCTGACCCCCGTGACTGCGCCTGCCAGGTCCTCAGCCAAGTCCGCGCCCCGGGCCGCGTCCTGGGCGTACGCCGAGAATTTCGGTCCGGAGTCGGAGAACGCGTCGGCCGCGCGCGCCAACGCGGAGCCGCTGGGCGTCTCGGCGATCGGCCGGGGCGGGGCCACCGTGCTCACCTTCTTGGCCAAGACGCTGCGCGCGAAGGCGGTGGTCGAGATCGGCACCGGGTCGGGAGTGTCCGGGCTGGCCCTGTTCGCCGGCATGCAGCCGGACGGCATCTTGACGAGCGTGGACATCGAGGCCGATCATCAGCGGGCAGCGCGGGCCGCCTTCCTGGCCGAAGGGATCCCGACGCAGCGTTTCCGGCTCATCGCCGGTTCGGCGCTCAACGTGCTGCCGAGGCTGAGCGACGGAGCGTACGACCTCGTGTTCGTCGACGCCGACAAGCTGGAGTACCCCGCGTACGTGGAGCAGGGCGTGCGCCTGCTCCGGCACGGCGGCGTGCTGGTGATCGACAACGCGCTCTGGCACGACCGCGTGGCCGATCCCGGCAACACCGACGACGAGACGGTCGCCATCCGCGAGGCCCTGGCGCTGGTCAGCGAGAACGAGGACCTCCTGCCCACCTTGCTCCCGGTCGGCGACGGACTCCTGGCCGCCGTCAAGAATTGAGCGTCCGTAGCGCCTTGGTCCGGCCGTCGGCGACGGGCGACGCGGCGAAGGGGACGACGTCGGTCGGGCAGGTCGCGTCGGGTCGCGGTCGGCTCGGATTGATCAGGTAGTCGGAGAGCACCTCGGCGACGCACCGGCTCTGCCCGATCGCGACGTGGCCCCACCCCTCCAGGGTGACGACCGACGCCCGGCGGAACAGATCGGCGTACGGACGGGTGTTGCGGTACGGCGTCGCCGGATCCCACCGGGTGCCGAGCACGAGCACCCGAGCGTTGGTTGTCTGCCGCCACAGTCCGCGATAGGCATCGTTGTCGACCAACCCGAACCGCTCGAAATAGTGGCACGTCAGGTCGACCCAGGCCCGGTAACGGCCGAAGTCCGGGAACCGTCGGTCCTGGGCGTCGGCAACCGCCGGGTACGCCCGTGGCGGCGGCTCGCTGGCGTCGACGCAGGTGCTCCCGACCGAGGAACCGACCGAGCGATAGTCCTCTCCCCGGCGCGGCGCCAGCATTTCGGCAACCCCCGGCGGGATCGTGCGCCGGGCGCCGGGCGACAAGCCGAGCACGACAAGAAGATCAGCAAGGTCCGCCCATTGGGCAGCGAAGTACAGCTCCCGGAAGATCAGGGCCACGGCGACCTGGTACGTCACGGTGACTGTGGTGCCGTCGGGAAGGGGGAAATTCGGGACGGGTTGGCGCTGGAGCCGGTCGAGGATCTGCCGGGACACTGTGGCGGGGTCGCCGAGCGCCGCGAGCGAGCAGCGGACCGGCCCGGCCAGACGGCACTGCCGATTGAACTCGGCGAAGACTTCGGCGCCGCCCTGACCCTGGTCGATGCGCGTCGAGACCCCGGTGAAGCGATCCTGGGGCCGGTACCCGCTGTATTCCCGCGGGTCGATCGCTCCGTCGAGCACCATGGCGCGGATCTTGTCGGGGAACAGCCGGGCGTACGTAGCACCGAGAAACGTGCCGTACGAAAGGCCGGTGTAGGTGAGTTTCTCGTCACCGACGGCCCTCCGGAGCAGATCGAGATCGCGGGCGATGTTGGCCGTGGAGGTGTGCCGGAACCGGCGCGGCGACGTGGCGGCACAGTTCGCGGCGAAGGCGCGGGCCTCCGCGCGGAAGCGACGCTCCTCGGCCGGCGTGACGGGGAAGGTGAGGTCGTCGGCCAGGGCGGCTGCCTCGGCCGCCGGTGTCGGATAACACGTCGTCGGGTCGGACCGGGCAACCCCGCGTGGGTCGAACCCGACGATGTCGAACCGGGCCCGGACGCCAGCGGGCACGAGAACCTGGGCCAGCTGCTGGACGACGTCCACCCCGGAGCCGCCCGGGCCGCCCGGATTGACGAAAACCGAGCCGATCCGGTTCGCGGGGTCACCGGCCGGGAGCCGCGTCAACGCGATCGTCGTGGTTGCACCGCGTGGGCGGTCATAGTCGGTGGGGACCTCAGCGGTGGTGCATTGGAACGCCTCCAGCCCCGGCGCGCAGGATCCCCACGCCAGACGAGGGACTGCAGGACCGGGGGCGGCGGCGTCAGCCTTCGGCGCGGCACCGATGATCCCCGCGGAGATCAGCAGTGATCCGAGCACCAATCCGCAGAGCAGCCGACCCCGTGCAATTCGGGAGCGCCGATGGACACGAGGCATGCAGTCCTCCACAACCACTCAGGGGAGATCAGCGAGCGTCGCTGACCACCACGCCCTTGCCGACCACCGTGATTCCCGCTTCGGAGACGGTGAAGCCGCGGGCCCGGTCGGCCTCGTGATCGACGCCGACCTCGGCGCCGTCGGGGACCATGACGTTCTTGTCCAGGATCGCTCGTTCGATCCGCGCGCCGGCGCCGACCTTCACCCCGGTCAGCAGCACCGACTGATTGATCCGGGCGTTCTGTTGGACGCGGACGTTCGGGGAGATCACCGAGTCGTCGATGATGCCGCCGGAGATGATGCACCCCGGGCTCACGATCGAGTCGGTGGCCGTCCCGTCCAGCGTGAACTTCGCGCCCGGGGCCTGCACCGGATAGGTCCAGATGGGCCAGTCCAGGTTGTACAGGTTGAACACCGGGTCGATCGACACGAGGTCCATGTGCGCCTCGTGGTACGCGTCGATCGTCCCGACGTCGCGCCAGTAGGCCTTGTCCCGCTCAGCAGTGCCCGGCACGACGTTCTTCGTGAAGTCGTACACCTGGGCATCGCCCTTGCCGACGAAGGCCGGGATGATGTCCCCGCCCATGTCGTGCCGGGAGTCCATGTTCTCCGCGTCGGTGGTCAGGGCCTCGATCAATGCGTCGGCGGTGAAGATGTAGTTGCCCATCGACGCGAAGGAGGCCTCCGGATCGTCGGGGAGCCCGGGCGGCTCGGCCGGCTTCTCGAGGAAGGCGTTGATCTTGTTGTCCGCTGCCGCGTCGATCACGCCGAACGCCGTCGCCTGGCTGCGCGGCACCCGGATCCCCGCGACCGTGCAGGACAGTCCACCGTCGATGTGGGCGTCCAGCATCTGCGAAACGTCCATCCGATAGATGTTGTCGGCGCCGAAGACCACCACGTAGTCCGGGTCCTCGTCGTTGATCAGGTTCATCGACTGGAAGATCGCATCCGCGCTGCCCTGGTACCAGCGCGGGCCCAGGCGCTGCTGCGCCGGCACTGGTGTGACGTAGTTCCCGAGCAGGGTCGACATCCGCCAGGTCAGGGATATGTGCCGGTCGAGCGAATGTGACTTGTACTGCGTCAGAACAGCGATCTGGCGCATGCCGGCGTTTGCGAGATTGGACAGAACGTAGTCGATCAAGCGATACGTGCCGCCGAACGGAACGGCCGGCTTGGCCCGATCCATGGTCAGCGGCATCAACCGCTTGCCTTCGCCGCCGGCCAGCACGATGGACAGGACTCGAGGGGTGGCCATGGTCGAAACCTAGGGTGTCGACGCGGCAGGCGACAAGGGGCTCGCCGTGACCGCTGCGTGGCTCACGGATGACGCCGATCCGCTTCCCGAGCTCGTGACCGATCTGCAACGATGCGTGTCATGCCCGCCAACGGTGATCGGCTCAGCATCAGTCTCTTCACCCGGGAGTACCCACCCTCCATCTACGGCGGGGCGGGCGTGCACGTGGCTCAGCTCGTCCCGCAGCTCGCCGCGTTGATCGACGTCGACGTGCAGTGCATGGGTGAGCCCCGCGACGGCGCGACTGCGCACGCGGAGAATTATCCCGCGGGCGCGAACGCCGCCTTGCGGGTCTTCGGCGCCGATCTGTCGATGACGGCGGCGGCGCCGGCGGTGGATCTGGTGCACTCGCACACGTGGTACGCGAATCTGGCCGGTCACCTGACGGGTCTGCTGCAGGACATCCCGCACGTGGTCACGGCCCATTCGCTTGAGCCTCACCGCCCGTGGAAAGCCGAGCAGCTCGGCGGTGGCTACCGGTTGTCATCGTGGTCGGAACGGATGTCGTTCGAGGGCGCGGACGCGGTGATCGCGGTCAGCGCCGGCATGAAGGGCGACATCCTCGAGTCCTACCCGAACCTCGATCCGGCGAAGATGCACGTGGTCAAGAACGGCATCGACCCCGACGAGTTCTCCCCCGATCGTGGCACGGACGTGGTGCGGAAGCTCGGCATGGATCTCGACCGGCCCTCGGTGGTATTCGTCGGCCGGATCACCCGCCAGAAGGGCCTCATCCACCTGGTACGGGCGGCCGATCATCTCGATCCCGAGACCCAGCTCGTGCTGCTCGCCGGTGCTCCGGACACCCCGGAAATCTCGCAGCAGATCGGGGATGCGTTCGCCCACGTGCAGGCGACCCGCGGAAACGTCTTGTGGATCGAGCAGATGCTCCCCCGTGCCCAGGTGCGCCAGGTGCTGTCCCACGCGACGGTGTTCGCCTGCCCGTCGGTCTACGAACCGCTGGGCATTGTGAACCTCGAGGCGATGGCCTGCGAAACGGCGGTCGTCGCGTCGGCCGTCGGTGGCATTCCCGAGGTGGTCGTCGACGGCGAGACGGGCTACCTGGTCCCGTACGACCCGGCGCAGGCCGACGATCCCGTGGCGATCGCCGAGTTCGAGCGCGGCCTGGCCGACAAGATCAACGAACTGACCCGGGATCCCGACAAGGCCAGTGCCTTCGGCCAGGCCGGGAGGCGCCGCTGCATCGACGAGTTCAGCTGGTCCAAGATCGCCGCGGAGACCGTCGAGGTCTACCGGCAGGCGATCCGTGCGCATGGGAGCTGACCGGCGGTTGGGGCATTGAATGAGGTGGCGCGGGCGAGGTAGCGACCGCTATCGCGATCGTGATCATGCCGGGCAGGAGCTGGCCCTACTGCTCGAGCGCCACCTTGGGCAGCTGGCCGGCCCGGCCGTCGTGCTGGGGCTTCCGCGCGGCGGGGTGCCGGTGGCTGCGCCGATCGCCGACCGGTGGCACTTGCCGTTGGCCGTCCTCGCGGTGCGCAAGCTCGGCGCCCCTGGTCGCCCCGAACTGGCGATGGGCGCAGTAGCCGCGATCGGCGATCGGGTCGAGCTGTTCCGGAACGAGTCGATCGTGCGCCAGCTCGGCGTGGACGAGGAGCGGTTCGGACGGATCCGCGACCGGGAAGTGGCCGAGCTCGCCGGCCGGGTCGCCCGTTTCGGAGCCACGCCGGAGCTACGCGATCAGCACGTGATCGTGGTCGACGACGGACTGGCCACCGGCGCCACCATGCTGGCCGCGGTCCAGGTGGTCGCGACAGCCGAGCCGGCGAGCATCATCGTGGCGGTCCCGGTTGCCGCCCGACAGGCGGTCGCCATGCTCGCGCCGCACGCCGAGGTGATCTGCCCGCGGATCCCCGACCCGTTCGTCGCCGTCGGCCAGGCGTACGACGACTTCCGCCAGGTCAGCGACGAGGAGGTCGTCAGGCTCGTCACCGACCACCCGTAAACCCAGCACCTTGCCGACCCGTCACATCTTCGGCGCTTTGGACGGCGTGTCGCTGCAGATGTGACGGGTCGCGAAGGTTGGGAAGCAACGGACTGCGATCCTTCTTCAGGTTTCTGCCAGATTCCCGCTTCGGATGCCGTTTCCCGCCATGTGACGAATGGCGCAGCAACGAAAAGCGATTTCTGCTGCGTCAGCCGCCACGTGGCGCGAAACGACTCTGGCTCCCCGCGGAGCTGCTCCTCGCCGTCGGCGTAGTGTCCCGACCGTGCGCTGAGCTGTCCCAGCATGTTGTAGGCATCGGCCTGGGCGGCCCGGTTGTGCGCGCGCTCGGCGAGATCGAGTTGCGTCGTGAAGTGCGGTAGCGCCCCAGTCAGGTCGTCGTTCGCCAGCGCGGCCTCCCCGAGCTGGCGATGTGCGACTCCCATGCCGGACAGATCCCCCAGCTGACGGGACAGCTCGAGGCTCTGGGCGGCGAGCAACGATGCTCGCGCCACCTCGCCGTTGTTGACGCTCAGGTTCGCCGTTCGGTTGAGGGCTGCGACCCTCACCTCGGCCGGCACGGCGCTCACGTGTACGGCCGCGTCGAGCAGCCGGTCCAGGTACCTCCGCCCCTCGGGAACCGCGACGCGAAGATTCCACGCGCGGACGGCGGCCGTGCCCAGCCGCAATGCGTCGGTGAGGGTAGCGGGATCGTCCGCCGCCCCGGTGCACACCCACTCCAGCGCGGCGTTGATGTTCGCCTGCTCCGCCTGCAGTCGGTCGACGTGCTCGTGCCGAATCAGCCCACCGTCGCGCGCGAGAATGTCGGTGGTGACCTCGGTGTAGTGACGCAGGTGGGATCGGTGAACCTCGAGGGCGTCGACGTCGGACAACCGAGACATGGCGTAGTCACGGACGGACTCGAGCATGCGGAACCGCGTCTCCGGACGGGGTCCGGCGACCGAGATCTCGAGCAGGCTCTGCTCGGCGAGTTCGGCAAGCCGGCCGAACACCTCGTCTGGGGCGCCGCCGACGACCGCGGCCGCGGCCGTGGCATCGAAGGAACCAGCGAACACCCCCAAGCGGACGAAGACGTGCTGTTGCGGCGGAGCAAGGAGGGCGTAGCTCCAGTCGAGAGCAGCGCGCAAGCTCTGGTGGCGGCCGGGAGCATCCCGGACACTCCCGGTCAGGAACGACAACCGGTCGCTGAGGCGGTCCCGAATCGCCTCGGGCGAGAACGTGCGGACTCGCGCCGCGGCGAGCTCGATCGCGAGTGGCAGCCCGTCGAGCGCGGTGCAGACCTCGGCGATCGCGTCGAGAGCGGTGCCCCGTGGCTCGAACCCACTCTGGACCGCTCGAGCCCGCTGCAGGAAGAGTTGGACGGCGTCGCTGTCGCGAATCCCGGATTCGGTCGCGGCTCGGTCGGCGGGAAGTCCGAGCGGCGGAACCCGGAACTCGTGCTCGCCGTAGAGCCGCAGCCGCACGCGACTGGTCGCGAGCATGTGCACGCGCGGCGCGGCGGTGAGCACGCGTCCCAGCAGATCGGCCCCGTCGACCAGATGTTCGACGTTGTCGACGACGAACAGGAGTTCCGCCGTCCGGAGCGCCTCCTTGAGTTGCCGCTCCGCGTTCTCGCTCGAGTGCGGTCGCACACCGAGAGCCTGGAGCAGCGTGAACCCGATCAGCGCTGAGTCACTCACGGGGGCCAGGTCGGCGAACGCAACTCCGTCGGCGAAGACCTCCGTAGCCGCGGCTGCCGCCTGCAGAGCCACCCTTGTTTTGCCGCTTCCGCCGACTCCCGTGATGGTGACCAGTCGGGAGGATCGCACGGCCGCCGTCACCGTCGTCACCTCGGCGGTCCGTCCGATGAACGGCGTCACCGGCTCGGGGGGCGGCACCGGACGGAGAGGGCTCGGGAGATCGTCCAGCCGCCAATCCAGTGGGCTCGCAGGCGACCCTTCCGGCGCCACCCCGCTCAGTTCCGCGTACCACGAGTGTGCGGCGGCCAGCTGCAACGGTACCGACATCAGATCGAGCAGGACGTCGACGTCGTCCCGGGAGGTCAAGGCACCCCAGCGCACCAAGGTCTCGACGATGGCCATCACGTCGCGGGTCGTCAGCACCGTGCCCTCGTGACCGTTGAGCTTGTGACTGAGGACGTCGGGGTGCACGCCGACGGATCGGGCCAGCTGCTGCTGGGTGTAGCCGGCTGTGCGCCGGGCGTCTCGTACGGCCCCCCGGAACGCGATCAGATCAGCCAATGGTCCGCTACCTCCGTGGGCCTAGACGGACTCACGGCTCACACCATGAATCTTCGCACCTCGAACCATCGGACTTGTCGCGAGTCAAGCGACCGGAAGTTCGGTTCCGTCGGTGAGCCGGACGAGGTCGGCGTAGGTCAGTGGGAACACGGCATGCGGGATGCCACCGGCGGCCCAGATCTCGTCGTATCGGGCAAGGTCGACGTCGACGACGGTGCGGATCGGCTGTGGATGTCCCACCGGAGCGACACCACCGATGGGTTGGGAGGTGTGCTCGCGCACGAACGCCGCGGTCGCCCGCGAGATCGTGGTGCCCAGCGCGGCGCCCAGACGGTCGGTGTCGACCCGGTGGGCGCCACTGGTCATGACCAGCAGCGGTTCTCCGTCCGCTGTGGTGAAGATCAATGAGTTGGCGATCGCCCCGACCGGGCAGCCGACCTGCTCGGCGGCCGCCTGGGCGGTTGGAGCCGGCTGCGGCAGGATCCGTACGCGACCGGGGAGTCCCGCGGCCTCCAGGATCGCGTCGACCGCCTGACAGGCCGGATGGGACGCGGCGCGCTGGTCGTCCGTCATCACCGAGATCCGACGGTCAGCAGCAGAAGGCCCCGCCCGCCGAGGCGGTGGGGCCGGTGGGGACGGGCTGGATCGCGGTCAGCCGACGACCTCCTGGAGAGCGCCGGCCAGCTCGGCGGCCTCGTCGGCGTTGAGTTCGACGACGAGACGGCCGCCGCCCTCCAGCGGCACTCGCATGACGATTCCGCGCCCCTCCTTGGTGACCTCCATCGGTCCGTCACCGGTACGCGGCTTCATTGCGGCCATCGTGCGCCCCTCATCTCTCTCGGCTCAGTTCTTGTCTCCAAGTCGTGCACGTCAAGTATTCCGTATTCGCGGTCCCACGAGCCATTCGGGTGGCGGGCACCCGCGCTCCGGAAGGGCATTAGAGTCGCCAGTCATGAGCGATGGGCCAGTGTTGCTCGCGGTCGACGAGGGTGTGGCCACTCTCACGCTGAATCGCCCCGAGGCGATGAACGCGTTGGACGTCCAGACCAAGACGGTGCTGCTGTCTGCGCTCCGCAACATCGGGGGAGACCCCGCCGTGCGCTGCGTGGTTCTCACCGGCGCCGGCCGCGCCTTCTGCGTCGGGCAGGACCTCCGCGAGCATGCTCAACGGCTGGCGAACGAGGACGTCGAGCGGGTGTGGTCAACGGTGCCGGAGCACTTCAACCCGATCGCCGAAACCCTGCACGGGTTGGGGAAACCGGTCATCGCCGCCGTGAACGGGGTCGCCGCCGGCGCGGGCGCCTCGATCGCCTTCCTGGCCGATCTGCGCATCCTGAGCGAGGACGCCGGCTTCAACCTGGCGTTCACCGGAGTCGGGTTGTCCTGCGACACCGGGAGCTCGTGGACGCTGCCGCGGCTGGTGGGGACGACCAAGGCCGTCGACCTGCTGTTCCGACCTCGTACCGTCGGTTCGGCCGAAGCCCTCGAGCTCGGGCTGGCCACCGAGGTCGTCTCTCGGCAGGGATTCGCCGACCGCGTGTCCGCGGTGGCGCGTGAGCTCGCGGCGGGGCCGACGCTGGCCTACGCCGCTGTCCGGCGGGCGGTCGCCTTCTCAGCCGGGCAACCGCTGGCCGAGGCGCTGCGACTCGAAGCGGAGATGATGCAGGCCACCGGCTCCTCGCGCGATCATCGGGACGCGGTCGAGGCCTTCCTGGCCAAGCGCCGGCCCACATTCACCGGGAGCTGAGACTCCTCCCAGATGCACCCTTACGTCGCCAGTTGCACCCTCATGTGAGGGTGCAACTGGCGACGTAAGGGTGCAGCTCGTCCGAGGGTTGGTCACGGGGCCGTCTGGCAACCCTGAAGGTGATCATCGACCAGGCCGACCGCCTGCATCAGCGCGTACGCGGTGGTGGGACCTACGAAGCGAATGCCGTGCTTCTTGAGGCCTCGGGCGAGGGCGATCGATTCCGGGGTCGAGGCGGGCACCTCGGCCAGGCTGGTGGGCCGGGGACGGTTGCGCTGCTCGTACTGCTCGAAGATCGCCGGGAACTCGGGGCCGAGCCGGGCCACCACGGCGGCGTTGTGGATGGCCGCGTCGATCTTGCTCCGGTTGCGGACGATTCCGGTATCACCGAGCAGGCGCTCGACGTCGGCCGGACCGTACGCGGCGACGGCGTGCGGGTCGAACTGGTCGAAAGCGCGGCGGAAGTTCTCCCGCTTGCGCAGGATGGTCAGCCAACTGAGCCCGGACTGGAACGCCTCCAGCGTCAGGCGCTCGTAGAGCCCCGTGACGGTGCGGACCGGCCGTCCCCACTCGTCGTCGTGGTAGGCGATGTACTCCGGGGTGGAGGTCGCCCACGGGCAGCGCGCGCGTCCGTCGGCGCCGATCTGCAGCTCGCTCATCGCGGCTGAGCGGCGCAGAGGGCGGCGAGCTTGGCCAGACTCCGCCGGAAGCCGACCCGCATCAGCGGCAGGGCGAGCCGGGCCAGCCTCTCGGTGAGCGAACCACCCGGCAGCTCGAACAGCTCCCTGCAGAGGATCGTCGTGCCGCCGTCGCCGGCCGGCTCGAGCCGGAACACCCCGGGTCCGGTGAAGTACGGGCCGAGGTGAAGGATCTCCAGCTCAGCCGCCGCGGACTGCCCAGAGCCCGGCGGGGTCCAGCCGGTGACCACGAAGCGGTCGAGGAGACCGACCGGCACCGGACCCAGCCACAAGCCGGACAGCGCCTCCGCGCGGACCCCGAGGCCCGTGCGCGAGTTCGACGTCACCCGTACGGTCGTCAAGGGGATCCACCGTCGCTGGCCCTCCCAGTTGATCAACGCCGACCAGACCGCGCTCACCGGCGCCGCGGCATGACCAGTCACCTCAAGGCGAACACTCATCCCTCGCGGAACTCCGGGGCCGGCGGAGGCTCGACAGGCTGGAAAGGTCGGCTCAGTTCCTCGATCAGATGGTCACGGTAGGCGATCTCGCGGCCCAGCCGATCCAGGAGATCGTCGACCTGCGCCATGGCGTAACCACGGAAGGTGACGGCGAACTGCACGCTCTCGAGATCGGAAGCCAGCAACGGCCGATCCCTCGGCAGATCCTGACGGTAGACGTCCCGGATCGGTTCGGCGTTCATCTGTCCCAGTCCGCCGGCGGCGACCACAGCGGCCACCCCGAGCGCGGCCACGACGAGCACGGCAATGAACCACTCCACGCCCTAGATCGTGCCACGACCGGCCGATTGGTCATTCCGGCCGCTTCGCCGCGGGCGTGCGCGCGCGGCCCTCGAGCATGATCGCGACCGCCTCGTCGACGTCGTCGGTGACCTTGATCAACTCCAGGTCCGGGGCGGAGATGCAGCCCTCACTGAGCACCGAGTCGGCCAGCCAGTCCAGCAGCCCCCGCCAGTAGGCGCTGCCGAACAGCACGACCGGGAACGAGGTCACTTTCTTGGTCTGTACGAGGACCAGCGCCTCGAAGACCTCGTCGAAGGTGCCGAAACCGCCGGGCATCACGACGAAGCCCTGGGCGTACTTCACGAACATGGTCTTGCGGGCGAAGAAGTAGCGGAAGTTGATCCCGAGCGTCACGTACGGGTTGATGCCTTGCTCGAACGGCAGCTCGATGCCCAGCCCGACCGATACTCCGCCGGCTTCGCTGGCGCCCTTGTTGGCCGCCTCCATCAGGCCGGGACCCCCGCCGGTGATCACCGTCAGCCCGGCTTCGGCCAGTTTGCGGCCCAACTCGACACCGGTCGCGTACGAGGGCTGGTCGGGCTTGGTCCGGGCCGACCCGAACACGCTGACCGCGGGGCCGAGCTCGGCCAGGGTGCCGAAGCCCTCCACGAACTCGGTCTGGATCCGCAGCACGCGCCAGGGGTCGGTGTGCACCCAGTCGGTCGGACCTCTGCCGTCCAGCAACCGCTGATCGGTGGTGGTCTCGGGGGTCTGGTCCTCACTGCGTACCACCGCCCCCTGCGTCGTCCGGTGCATACGGTTGGTCCCCCACGTATTGCTCGCCACTGCTCGACCCTACGACGTCGCGCCGGAGGCCTCTCCGACTCGTACGAAACTGTCGGGATCTCGCATTCGGACGGCCCCCAAGTCCCCCAAATCCGCGCAACTGTTAACAGTTTCCCGAATTGGGGGGGCGGGGGCCCTCCCAGGTGCGATTTGCCGACACTTTCCGAAGTGGCAGGTCAGGAGAGCCAGCGGAGGAGGCCGTCGCGGCAGGCGTAGACGTCGGCAGCGGGGCAGTGTTCGTCGTCGGCGTGGGCCTTGCTGGGGTTACCGGGTCCGAAGTTCACGGCCGGGACGCCCATCTCGGAGAACCGGGCGACGTCGGTCCAGCCGAACTTGGCGCTGGCCTCCCCCCCGACCGCGGCGACGAACTCGGCGGCGGCGGGATGATCAAGACCAGGCCGGGCGCCGGCCGCGACGTCGGTCACCTCCAACTCGTACCCGTCCAGCACCTTGCGTACGTACTCCTCGGCCGCAGCCGCATCCTTGTCCGGCGCGAACCGGTAGTTGATCTCCAGGTGGCAGCGGTCCGGGATGATGTTGCCGGCGATCCCGCCGTTGATCTTGACCACGTTGAGGCCTTCTCGATAGAGCAGGCCGTCCACCTCGACCTCGAGCGGCCGGTGGTCGGCGAGGATCCGCAGCAGCGGTCCGGCGTCGTGGACCGCGTTGTGCCCCATCCAGGCCCGGGCCGAGTGGGCGGCCTTGCCGGTGAGGTCGACCTCTACCCGCATCGTGCCCTGGCAACCACCCTCGATCTGGGCGTTGGTGGGCTCGCACAGCACGGCGAAGTCCCCCGCCAGCAGCTCCGGGCGGGACCGGGCGATGCGGCCGAGGCCGTTCAGATCGGCCGCCACCTCCTCGGAGTCGTAGAACACCCAGGTGACGTCACGGCTCGGTTCGGCCAGCGCGGCCGCCACCGAGAGTTGCACGGCCACCCCGGCCTTCATGTCGCACGCCCCGCGCCCCCAGATGATCAACTCCTCGCCCTCGCCGGTGACCCAGCCGGGCACATTGCGGGCGATCGGCACGGTGTCCAGATGCCCGGCGATCACCACCCGCTCCGGCCGTCCAAGACCAGTGCGCGCGATGATCACGTGGCCGTCGCGGATGATCTCCAGGTGCTGGTACGACGCCAGCGACGCCTCCACCCGGTCGGCGATCTCCTGCTCGTCACCGCTGACCGATTCGATGTCGATCAACTGGCGGAGGAGCTCGACGACATCGCCGTCGATTGGCAGCGGTTCCGGCACGGTCGCCCACCTTACCGAGCCAGCCAGATTGCGCGGGCGCCTGGCGTCAGGGCGAGAGGACGACGAGGCGTTGATCAAGGAGCTCGGCGATGGCGTACTTGACGCCCTCCCGGCCCTGGCCGCTGTCCTTCACGCCCCCGTACGGCATGTGGTCGGCCCGGAACGACGGCGTGATGTTGACCAGCACGCTCCCGGCCTCGGCCTCGCGGGCGAAGGTCAGCGCGGACGCCAGGTCGGAGGTGAAGATCGCGGTGTTCAGCCCGTAGCGGGCCGAGTTCACCTCCTCGATCCCTTCGGCGACCGACTTGACCGTACGGATCGACGCGACGGGTCCGAAGACCTCCTCCGACACGACCCGAGCGGACGCGGGCACGTCGGCCAGCACGGTCGGGCGCAGGCAGCTGCCCTCCAGCGTGCCGCCGGTCGCGATAGAGGCTCCCCCCTCGACCGCTTCGCCGATCCAGGCCTCCAAGCGATCCCGGGCCTGCTCGCTGATCACCGGGCCGACCACGGTGGCCGGATCCTTGGTGTCGCCGACCTGGAGCTTCTCCACCGCCGCGGCCAACAGCTTGGTGAACTCCTCGGCGATGGGCTCCTCGACGTACACCCGCTGGACCGACACGCACGCCTGTCCGCTGAAGGTGTAGCCGCCGGTGACCACGGCGTTGACGGCGCGCTCGAGGTCGGCGTCGGCCGCGACGACCATGGCCGTGTTGGACCCGAGTTCGAGCACGTGCCGCTTCCGGGGTGACGCGCTCTTGAGCTTCCAGCCCACCTCCGCCGAGCCGGTGAAGGTGATCACCGCGACGTCGGGGTGGTCGTTCCAGGCGGGCACGATCTCGGCCGGCCGGCCCGTGACGATGTTCAGCCAGCCTGCCGGCAGGCCGGCCTCGGCGAGGGTCTCGGCCAGCAGCCCGGCGGAGAGCGGTGTCCGCTCCGACGGCTTGAGGACCACCGCACAGCCGGCGGCCAGGGCGGGAGCGACCTTGTGCAGCACCAGGTTGAGCGGGAAGTTGAACGGCGTGATCGCGGCGACGACTCCGAACGGCTGCGGGTAGGTGAACCCGAACGGGACCACCCCGGGAGCCACTTCGTCGAACTGTACGGTCTCCGACGGTAGCCGCCGGGCCTCCTCGGAGGCGATCCGCAGCGTGCCGACGGCGCGGGAGACTTCGACCAGAGCCGCCGAGATCGGCTTGCCGGCTTCGGCCCGTAACAGCTCGGCGAAGTCGGCCGACCGCTCGGCGATCAGCTGGGAGGTCTTCAGCAACACGTCAGCCCGGGCCGCGGCCGGCCAACCGGTGAGCATCGCCGACTTGGCCGCCGTGACCGCCTCCGCGGCCTGGTCCGGGCTGGCGACGGCGACGGTGCCGACCAGCGACTGGTCGTACGGATCGTGCACCTCGAAGGTGTCGACACCGTCCACCCACTGGCCGTCGATGAAGAGCTTCTGGTCACGCATGTGTTGTCACTCCTACAGAGAGCTTGGCCAAGGTGGCCTCCGTGAATTCGTCGGTGCCGGCGGTGCCGCCCAGATCACGGGTCCGCACACCGTCGGCCAGCGCCGCCTCGAAGGCGGCGATCAGGCTCGCTCCCGCCTCGGCCTCACCCAGGTGCTCGAGCATCATCGCCGCCGCCCACATCTGGCCGACCGGATTGGCGATGCCCTGGCCGGCGATGTCGGGGGCCGAGCCGTGCACCGGTTCGAACATCGAGGGATGGTCCTTGGGCGGGTTGATGTTGCCGCTCGGCGCGACGCCGATCGAGCCGGCGGCCGCGGCCGCGAGGTCGGACAGGATGTCGCCGAACAGGTTCGAGGCCACGATGACGTCGAGGCTGAGCGGTTTCAGGACGACCCGGGCGGCCAGGGCGTCGACCAGCATCTTGTCCAGGGTGATGTCACCGGCCCGGGCGACGACCTCGGCCACCACCTCATCCCAGAACGGCATCGTGTGGATGATGCCGTTGGACTTGGTGGCCGACGTGACGAGCCCGCGCCGGGTGCGTGCCTGCGCCACTGCGTACTCCGCGACGCGGCTGACGCCCGTGCGCGTGAACACCGCCTCCTGCACCGCCATCTCCTCCGGTCGACCACGGTAGAGCCGGCCGCCGACCTCGGAGTACTCGCCCTCGACGTTCTCCCGCACGATGAGCATGTCGAGACCGTCGGCGTCGCGGAGCGGTGACCGGACGCCCGGCAGGATCCGTACGGGGCGGAGGTTGACGTACTGCAGGAAATTCCGGCGGATCGGGATCAGGAGTCCCCAGAGCGTGACGTCGTCGGGGATGTCGGGCGCCCCGACCGCGCCGAGCAGGATGGCGTCGCCGTCGGACAGTTGCTCGATTCCGTCGGTCGGCATCATCCGGCCGTACGCCCGGTAGTGGTCCGACCCCCAGTCGCGCTCCCGCCAGGACACGGCGAAGTCCCGCGCGGCGGCGATCGCGTCGACGCAGCGGATCGCCGCCGGCATGACCTCCTGGCCGATGCCGTCGCCTGCGATCACGTCGATCTGGTACGTCCGAGCGCTCATGCCGTGCGGGCGGGCAGCAGACTCGACACCCGGTCGGCGATCCGCGCGGCAGACAGGCCGTGCTTCTCCAACAGGAAGTCGTTGCCGGCGGATTCGCCCCAGACGTCGTCCAGGCCGATCCGGTCGATCCGGGGACTGGTGCCGGCCGCCGTGAGCACCTCGGCGACGAGGCTGCCCAGCCCACCGTGGACCGAGTGCTCCTCGACCGTCACGACGAGCGGTGCGTCGCCGACGGCGGCGGTGAGGGCCGCCTCGTCGAGCGGCTTGATCGACGGCACGTGGATCACCGACGCCCGGGTGCCGTCCTGCGCCAGCAGATCGGCCGCCTCGAGGACGCGGGAGATCTGGGCACCGGTGGAGACGAGGGTGACGTCGCTGCCATCCCGGAGCTGGTGGACGGCTCCGGGCACGAACGTGTAGTCCGCCCCGAAGACGTCCGGCACGGCGTCGCGGACCAGCCGCAGGTAGACGGGACCGTCGTGGGCGGCCGCCCAGTCCATCATCGACAAGAGCTCGGTCTCGTCGGCGGGGACCAGCACGACCATGTCCGGCATGGCTCGCATGATCGCCACGTCCTGGATGTCGAGGTGGGTCTTGCCGACCGCGCCGATCAGCAGCCCGGAGTAGGACGCCACGATCTTGACGTTCGCGTGGCTCTGCGCCACCAGCATTCGGATCGGGTCGAGCGCGCGATGGGTGAAGAAGACGGTGAAGGACGAGGTCCACGGCACGTAGCCGACCGAGGCCAGTCCGGCCGCGGCGCCGACGAGGTTCTGCTCGGCGATACCCATCTGGAAGAACCGGTCCGGGTGCGCCTTCGCGAACTTGTCCGCCTTCGTCGAGTTGGCCAGGTCGCCGTCGAGCACCACCGTACGGGGGTCGTCGTCGCCGAGCTGGACGAGTTTCTCGCCCCAGACGTCGCGCATTGCTTTGGGTGCCGCCTTCACTTGGAAGCTCCGTTCGTGCTGTAGGAATCCAGTAGTTCCCGCTCCTCCGGCTCGAGCTCCTGGCGGGCGAGCTCGAAGTCCTCCTCAGTCGGAACGATGCTGTGCCAGGTGTGCACTCCCTCGGCGAGCGACAAGCCCTTGCCCTTGACGGTATGGGCGAGCAGGACCGTCGGCCGACCGTGCGGGTCGCCG
Source organism: uncultured Actinomycetota bacterium (assembly GCA_963789345.1). Taxonomy (GTDB): domain Bacteria; phylum Actinomycetota; class Actinomycetes; order Propionibacteriales; family Propionibacteriaceae; genus Microlunatus. Next base: position 192,041 of record CAWBKR010000026.1, read on the forward strand.
AGCCGGGCCAACTGGTAGGCGTTGGCGATCTGGTCGTAGTCGTGGCCGTTGATCTCGATCACCCGCCAGCCGAATGCCTGGAACACCGCAGACAGATCGACGCCGAACCAGGGGTCGCGGCGGTCGCCGCGGTCGGTGATGGTGGTCTCGGTCGTCGACGGCAGCCCGAACTGCTGCAGTCCGTTGCGGTCGACGATGGCGGTCAGGTTGGTGAGCTTGTACCGCGCCGCGACCTGCACCGCCTCCCAGACCATGCCCTCCTGGATCTCGCCGTCGCCGAGGAGGACCCAGGTGTGGAAGTCCAAGCCAGCAAGCCGGGCGCCCAGCGCCATGCCGAGGCCGGCCGAGAGACCCTGGCCCAGCGAGCCGGTGGAGGCGTCCAGACCCGGCAGCCGGGTGACGTCGGGATGCCCCTGCAGCCGGGAGTCACCCTTGTCGAACGTGGCCAGCTCGTCGGTGCTCAAGAAGCCGCGCAACGCGAGGACGGCGTACAGACCGATGGCGGCGTGGCCCTTGGACAGCACGAAGCGGTCGCGATCGGGCCAGTCGGGCTCGTCAGGACGTACCCGGAGCTCCTTGAAGTACAGACTGACGAGCAGATCCATCATGGACAGTGGTCCGCCGATGTGGCCGGCCTTGTTGTGGGTGACCGTCTTGATCACCTCCCAGCGTGCCCGGCGCGCCAGCGCCGGCAAGTCCAGTTCGGTGTCGGCAACGGTGGTCATGAGCGAACTCTCTTCGGTGGAGGAGGCTTGTCATATTGTTCTATCAAACTTCCGGTCGCCCCGCAACCCCCGACCGAGCGCATGGACGGGCTGATTACCCGCCAGCCATTAAGGTGGCGCCATGACTGAGGCCCGTGCGGCGTGGGGTTGGGGACTCGCGACCATCCACGCCAGCGGCACCCTCGACGCGTACTTCCCCTACCCGGAGCTGGGTGGCGGCGAAGTCACCGATCCCCCACGGGAGCTGGCCGCCGCCGAGACGGAGGACGCGATCAGGGGCGTCCGTACGCAACTGGTTCGCTCGATCATCGACCTCGACGCCGCGCCGGCCGACACCGCCGATGCATACCTGAGGCTGCACCTGCTGAGCCATCGGCTGGTGGCTCCACGGACCATCAACCTGGACGGGATCTTCGGGGTGCTGCCGAATGTGGTGTGGACCTCCGCCGGACCCTGCTCCGTGGCCGGGTTCGAAGCCGTACGGCTCGGACTGCGCGCACGGGGGCCGCTCGCCGTGTACGGGGTCGACAAGTTCCCGCGGATGGTGGACTACGTCGTGCCCTCCGGCGTCCGCATCGCCGACGGCGACCGGGTCCGCCTCGGTGCGCACCTCGCGAGGGGTACCACGGTGATGCACGAGGGCTTCGTCAACTACAACGCGGGAACACTGGGCACCTCGATGGTCGAGGGCCGGATCTCCGCCGGTGTCGTCGTGGGCGTGAATTCCGACATCGGCGGTGGCGCCTCGATCATGGGCACACTGTCTGGGGGCGGGAACCAGGTGATCAGCGTCGGCGAACGTTGCCTGCTCGGCGCCAATGCCGGCATCGGAATCGCGCTGGGTGACGACTGCGTCGTGGAGGCCGGTCTCTACGTGACGGCGTCCACCAAGGTGAGCCTGCCCGGTGGCCAGGTGGTGAAGGCGCTCGAGCTGTCGGGCCAGAACGGGCTGCTGTTCATTCGCAATTCGGTGACCGGGGCCATCGAGGTTCGGCGCCGGCCGGGCAAGACGGTGGAGCTCAACGCCGCGCTGCACAGCAACTGAACGTGTCCTCGACCAGCCGCTCGATCGGCGGGCTGCTGATCGCCCTCGGTCTGCTCGTCGCGGCCGTTGTCGGGGCGTTCACCTGGCTGCGCGGGCAGGGGGCGGCCGCCCCGCTTCCGGGTCAGCAGCGCTGTGTCGCCACGGCGGACGGACGGTCGGTGGTGCTGAACCTCGACCAGGCCCGCTACACCTCGATCATCGTCGGGGTGTCGGTCCGCCGTGGCCTGCCCGCCCGAGCGGCCACGATCGCGATGGCAACCGTCTACCAGGAGACGGACATCCGGAACCTCGACTACGGCGACCGGGACTCGGTCGGCCTGTTCCAGCAGCGGCCCTCCCAGGGCTGGGGCACGGTGGACCAGATCATGGATCCGTACTACTCGACCGGCAAGTTCTACGACGCCCTGGTGAAGATCGACGGCTGGCGCGGCGGCGACATCACCGAGATGGCCCAGCGGGTCCAGCGGAGTGGCTTCCCCGACGCCTACCGCGACCACGAAGCGGATGCCCGGGTGTTGGCGAGTGTGTTCACCGGCAACTCGCCCGCCGGTCTCACCTGCCTCGAGCGCTCAGGCACCGCCGGGGACGCCGCCGGACTGCGATCCGCACTGGTCAAGACCCTGGGCCGGGCCGAGATCGAGACCACCGGCACGACGCTGCTGATCTCGGCCGGTTCGGCGAAGGAGGCCTGGGCCTACGCGACGTTCGCCGTGGCGAACTCCGGCCGCTACGGGACCACACAGGTACTGGTCGGTGACCGGGTGCTGGACATCGACGGCGTCGCACTCTCGGAGTGGGGCGTCGCGGACGATGCGGTCGGCAAGACACAGGTCAAGATCACGGTCCGATGAGCATTTTGTCGCAATAACTGCACGCAAGGACGGGAAAGGCCTTTCCTAAAGCTTTACGGCCCTGGCGTGCAGTTATTGCGTCAAACGTCCGCGAGCAGGCGCTCGGCGGCCGCGGCGACCCGTTCGTCAGTGGCCGTGAGCGCCACCCGGATGTATGCCGACGCCGCCTCGCCGTAGAAGTCTCCCGGGGCGGCGAGGATGCCCCGCTCGGCCAGGAAATCGACCGAGTCGCGTCCGGGCTCGTCGCGGGTGGCCCACAGGTAGAGGCCGCCCTCGGAGTGCTCGATCCGAAATCCGACCGCCTCCAACCGGGGTCGCAGCACGGTGCGCCGGAAAAGGTAGCGCCCACGCTGCTCGTGCACGTGTGCCGAGTCGGCGAGCAGGATCCGCATGGCCTCCTGAACCGGTCTCGGCACGATCATGCCCAGGTGCTTGCGGACCGCGAGGAGACCGGCGACGACGTCGGAGTCCCCCGCGACGAAGCCCGCTCGGTAGCCGGCCAGGTTCGACCGCTTCGACAGCGAGAGCACCGCGAGCAGTCCCGTGTGGTCACCGCCGCACACCGACGGGTGCAGCACCGACACCGGCTCGGCCTCCCAACCGAACTCGCCGTAGCACTCGTCGGAGGCGAGCACCGCACCGCGCGCACGGGCCCAGTCGACCCAGCGCCGCAGAGCATCGGCAGACAAGATCTGACCGGTCGGATTGGACGGGGAGTTGATCCACACCAGCGCGGGACGCAGGTCCTCGAGTTGACCGGGATCGGACGCGGCAACCATGCGGCAGCCGGCCACGCGCGCCCCGACCGCGTAAGTGGGATAAGCGGCCCCCGGGTAGACCACGGTGTCGGCCGGTCCCAGCCCCAACAGCGTCGGCAGCCAGGCGACCAGCTCCTTCGTCCCGACGACGGGAAGCGTGGCGTCCGGGGCGACGGCGACCTCCCAGCGATCGCGGAGGTATCCGGAGATGGCGTCGCGCAGGGCCGGAGTACCCGCCGTCTGAGGGTAGCCTGGAGAATCCGCCGCCGCCGCGAGCGCGGCGGTGGCGATCGAGGGAGTGGGATCGACCGGCGTGCCGATGGACAGGTCCACCACCCCGTCCGGGTGAGCCTCCGCGCGCTTCCGAGCCGCCAGCAGCGTGTCCCACGGGAAGTCCGGAAGCGAGTTGGCCAGAGCGCTCACGGGTGGCCCTTCGACAGGCTCAGGGCACGAGGCACAGGGCCCTTCGACAAGCTCAGGGCGCGAGACTTTGACAAGCTCGAGGCACGATGCTCCGACGAGCTCTGCGCGCGCCCTCGTTCCTCACTCGTCGTGTTCTTGGGGCGGCAGCGCGGCCACCAGCGGATGGTCCTTGTCGATCGCGCCGAGCTTGGCGGCGCCACCGGGAGAGCCGAGGTCGTCGAAGAAGTCCACGTTGGCGTTGTAGTACTCCTTCCACTCCTCAGGCGTGTCGTCCTCGTAGAAGATGGCCTCGACCGGGCAGACGGGTTCGCACGCGCCGCAGTCCACGCATTCGTCAGGGTGGATGTAGAGCATCCGCTTGCCCTCGTAGATGCAGTCGACCGGGCACTCCTCGACGCAGGCAAGGTCCTTGAGATCCACACACGGCTGGGCGATGACGTACGTCACTGCAGTTGCTCCTCGAGATTTCGAATGATTCTTCTAGTATCGCGCTTCGTCACCTGACCTGCGAAGGTACCTCACACCATGGACCACCTACTCGATCGGGCGCGAGCCGGCGAACGCTGGGTGATTCGGCGCCGGCTCGCCGACGGATCGGCGACGGACGTGATCGGCTGGGTCGAAGGCGTCGGCGCCGACGAGATCCGGATCTCCCGGCAGCCCGGCTCGACCGAGACGATCCCGCTCCGCACCGTCGTCGCGGCCCGGCGGGCGCCGGCGGCCGGCGGGGGCCCGGACCCACTCCGAACCTCGGCGGCTGCCCTGGAGCAAATCGCCCTGCCGGGCTGGCTGGCCCACCACGAACCGTTGGGTGAGTGGACACTCCGTGCCGCCGGCGGTTTCACCGGTCGCGGGAACTCCTGTCTAGCCGTGGGAGACCCGGGCCTGCCGTTCCCGGCCGCCGCCGCCCGCATCGTCGCCTACGCGGCCGAGCACGACATCCCGGCGTGGGCCCAGGTGATCACCGGGTCACGCGAGGAGCGGGGGCTGGCCAGACTCGGCTGGGCGCCCGCCTACGTCCCCACCGACGTGCTGGTGGCCCGACTCGGCGACTTCCTGGGTGATACTCTGCCCGATCCCGAGGCCCAGGTCAGCGAACAGCTGACCACGTCCTGGAAGCGCGCCTACACCGAGAGCCGGCCCAACGAGGCCGATCCCCGGATACTCGACATGATCTTGGCCGGCCAGCCGCCGCGCGCCTTTGCCAGCGCGTCCAGCGATACGGGGATCTTCGCCATCGCCCGTGGGCACCTCAACCAGACCTGGCTCGGATTGGCCTCGATCTGGACGCGCGCCGACCGACGCCGGCGCGGCTGGTCCCGCAAACTCATGGTCGCCCTCGGCCACTGGGCCGCCCGACGCGGCGCGAGAAACGTCTACCTGCAGGTGGCGAGCGCCAACGCCGACGCGGTTCGCGCGTACGAGGCCATGGGCTTCGGTCCGCACCACCGCTACGGCTACCTCGCTGCACCTCAGTAGGACCCGGCGAACTTCGGTAGCGACTACCGATGACCCCCTGCAGACCCAGGCCCCACGCTGTCGCCATGGAACCCACCGCAGCCGAACTCCGGGCCGAGATCGAACGGCTACGGGTCGACATCGAAGCCCTGAGACCGCGGACGGTCGCGCCGGCGTCGCCGGCGCCCAGCGGCCACTCGCGCCGGCAGGCCTTCCGCCTGGTCGGCGCGGCCACAGCCGCCGCCGTCGTCGGATCGGCCGTCGCGGCCCGACCGGCCGCCGCCGCCGACCCCAACGACGTGGTCAAAGGTGGCCCCAACGCGGTCACCTCCACGACGGCGCTCACCGGCCCGACCACCACCGGTCCGGTGTTGCAGTTGTCGAACACGGGAGCCGACCACGGCGGGTTGACGGCCATCTGCGAGAGCGCTCGCGATGCGGTTCTCGCGATCAACCTCTTCGACGGCGCCGACGGTGACGGTGGCGTGGCCGTGAAGGCGTCCGCCGTTCGCGCGGTCGACTTCTCGGCCGCCGGCTCGGGCCGCATCCAGTTGAACTCCCACTTCTTCACGACCACGAAGATCTACGAGACCGGCGAAATCCATCAGAGCGCCGGGACGCTGTACATGATGGTCACGCCCACCACACGGAGGGCTATCGCGGGACCGGCCACGGCTGGGGCACTGCACCTGATCGACCCGGTCCGGGTTTACGACAGCCGCACGCCGGTGCCGTCGCCGGGAACACTGACCGGCGGGTCGAACCGCCTGGTCTCGGTCGCCGACGGTCGCAGTCTGAGCACCGGCGCGGTGGTGAACGCTGACGTCGTGCCCGTCGGCGCCACGGGGATCGCGTTCAATCTGACGGTCACCCAGACCATCGGCGGGCGGCCACGTGTCCATATCTCCCGGTTCGGCGACCGTCGCCAACGCCTCGACGATCAACTGGTCGGCAGCCGGCGTGACGGTGGCCAACGCGTCCGTGGTCGGGGTCGACGCCAGTCGCCGGGTGCGGGTGTTCTGCGGGAGCGGAAGTACGCACTTCCTCCTGGACGTGGTCGGCTACTACCTCTGACGGAGCCGGCATCGGACGTTCGACAGGCTCAGGGCACGCTCCGGCTACTCGTCTTCCTACCCGGGGTCGACGCAGATCACGCGGCTGGTCGGTTTGTAGGTCCAGGCGAACTTCTCCCTCTTGACCACCTTGCCGCCGGAGTAGAAGAGGCGTTCGTAGTTCACGTCGAAGCCCTGCACCGGCTCCTGCGGCTCGCAGTCGGACCTGCTGTCCCGGATGTCGGTGCCCGTGGTGAAGTTGGAGCGCCGCAGGTCGGACGACTCGACCTTGTCGTACGTCTTCGTCGACCACATCCGCACCGTGATCTTGCCCTGCCGCTCGGGCGTGGCCTTGACGAGCCGGGCCTGGATCAGGACTCCGTACTCGGTGTCGTTCTTGAACCGCAGGTCGAGGTCGGGCCAGAAGACCGTGGCCTCCCGCCCAGCCGGATAGCGGTTGATGTAGAGCCCGTGCGGCCGGTGCTCCACGTCCTTCAGCCCGGCGAAGAACGCAGCGTTGAAGGTGGTGGTCGCGCTCTGGGAGACGCCCCCACCCAACTCCATCCGGAACCGTCCCTCCCGGATGATGTAGCCCTTCACGTAGCCGTTCTTGCGGGTCCGCTCCCCGAGGGTCTTGTTGAGCGAGAACGTCTTCCCGGGCTTGAGGAACGTGTTGTTGATCAGTTCCGCGGCGCGACCGATGTTGTGGTTGCGGTACTCGGCGTACGGGAACTTCGTGGTGAACTTCCCGGTGACCTCCTTGACCCCCAGTGCCTCCGCGTCGGCGGTCGTGAACTCGGGCTCCTCCGCCGTCGCCTCCACCGTCGCCGAACGCTCTTTTCCGCGCTTCGGCAGTGCGGGCTCGACGGCCGCCGCGAGGTTCGCCGCGGTCACCGTGACGCCGTTGACCCCCGGCGTGATCTTGGGCTTGCCGTCCTCGATGGTGATCTTGGCGTCCTGCGGAGTGGTCAGATCGGCATCCTCGAGCAGGGGCTTGCGCCGCCTCGTGCAGTTCGCCGGCGTCCACGTTGGGACCAGCGTCCCGTCCCGCGCGCCGAAGGTGACCGAGCGGGCGATCATGGCCGGCGTGACCTCGAAGGCGGCCGAGTCCTTGGCCTGCAGCTTGATCGGGCCGGACACCGCCGGCGCGGCGAAGTCCTTCACCACCTGCTCCACCTCGGCCGTGGTGATCTCGGGCTGGGTGACCGCCGCCACCGCCTCGATCGGGCCCTCCGCGTTCAAGAACTCGGCGCGGATGCGGTCGGCAGTCGCGGACTGGTCGAGTTCGACCCCGTCGACACCGTCGCTCTGGTCGACCTCGGCGCCGACGTAGCGGAGCGAGGCGTTTTTGGCCGGTTCGTCGACCTCGGCGGCGAGCGCGGCAACGGCGACGCTCAACCGGCCTTCGTCGGCGGTGGTGACGGCGTCCACCGCGGATCCTCCGGTCAGCACCTTCCAGATGTGCCGGGGGTCGAAGCTCTTGCCGCCGCCCGCTTTCGCCACACTGGCAGGGATGTCGACCGCCAGTCCGGCGTCGCTCGGGTCGATGGTCAGCTCGGTTCCGTTGACCATGACGCGGACCGGCGTCTCCGAGCGCTTGCCGAGCACCTCCTCCAGCTTGCGGCTCGCCGCGTCCGTGTCGAGGCCACCGACCGCGACCCCGGCGACGACCGCGTTCTTAGGTAGCCGATCGCCGGCCACGAGGTAGCCGACGATGTATCCACCGACACCCAGGACGAGCACAAGCGCGGAGACGGTAACCGCGACCAACTCCGCAGCGCCGGGCTGCCAGCGGGGGGTGGTGGTTTTGGGCATGCTCACGAGGACAGTCCTGGGTCGAGTACTTCACGTGGTAGGCGGCCCACGCTGTAGGAGCCCCGATAGTACGTCAGCGGGGCCGCCGGCGCAGCTTCGCGACTGGTCGCCAGCAGCTCGCCGACGAGGATCGTGTGGTCTCCGCCGGCGTAGACCGCGTGCGTACGGCAGTCCAGCCAGATCAGGCAATCACTGAGCACCGGCGCCGCCGAAACGGGGGCCGGAAAGTGCGAAATGCCCGCGAACTGCGTCTCCAACGGGCGGCCGCGCCGCGAGAAATGACGGGCCAGCGGCTCCTGAGCAGCGGTCAGGATGGACACGGCCCACGCGCCCGCGGCCAGGACCGCGTCGTGGAATCGACTGTTCAGACTGACACAGATCAAGATCAGGGGCGGGTTCAGTGAGACCGACGAAACGGCCGTGGCCGTCATGGCGTGATTCCGCCCGTCGACGCGGGCCGTCACGACCGTCACGCTGCTGGAGAAGTGCCCCATCGCGTGCCGGAGGGCGTCCGCCGAACCCGGAACGCCCGCCTCGACCGGCTCGGCGGTCACGCTCTGCACCCGCCGGTCACCGACATCATCAGGTCAGGCCGGCGAAGATGTCGTCGGCCCAGCCGTCTCGATCTCCGAAGGGCTTCCCGGCCGCGAACCGGTAGTACTCGTGGGACCACACCTGGTCGCCGAGCACCGGCTCCGAGGCGAAGAAGAACCCGTCGGGGGTGATCTGGGTCGCGTGCGCCTTCATGGCCGCCAACTTCTGCCCGACCCAGGGTGTGCCGTCGATCTCGACGTCGATGTCGGCGTCCGCGGCCGCCATCGGAGGCATCTCACCGTCGGGGTCGAACCCCTCGAACGTCTTGGTGTCACCGGCGTCGCGCAGCTGTCGGATGCCCGCCTTCAGCCGGGACGCACTCATCGTGGTCCACAGCACCCGGGAGATGCTCCAGGGCTCGCCGAGGTCCGGCCGGTAACTCGGCACGCCGGCCAGCAGGTAGCCGTACATCGCGACCCGGTGTGCCTGGATGTGGTCCGGATGGCCGTAGCCGCCCCACTCGTTGTAGGTGATCAGGACCTGCGGCCGACGGGAACGGATGAAGGGAACCAGCTCGTTGGCGGCCTCCAGGAGGTCCGCGGTCCAGAAGATGCCGGCCCGCAGCACGTCGCGCGGGATGGCCTGACGGTTCTCACCCCACGCCATGCCCGAATCGCGGTAGTGCCCGTCGCCGCCGAGCCGGACGTAATCGGTGACCCCGAGGTGCTCCATGGCCAGCTTCAACTCCCCGAGTCGGTGCCCGCCCAGCTCGTCGGTCTCCTCCGCCGCCAGATGGCCGAGATCGTCGACGAGGACTTCCCCCTCCTCGCCGAGCGTGCAGGTCACCAGAGACACCTCGGCACCCTCGGAGACGTACCGCGCCATCGTCGCGCCGTTCCCGATGGACTCGTCGTCGGGATGCGCGTGCACCAGCATCAGGCGGCGACCGGCCGCCGGACGCGCCCCCTCAGGAAACTCCTCAGTCACAGCGCTCAAGCGTACGTGGCCGCCCGAGCTACTCCCTAAACCACGACCCTCGGCTCGGCGAAGTGGCAGGCGGACGGATGATCACCACGACCGTCGTCGCGGGGTTCCAGCAAGCGGCTCCTCGTCGGTGCAGATCTGTTGTGCCTTCCAGCAACGGGTGTGGAAGCGGCAGCCACTCGGTGGGTTGGCCGGGCTCGGCACGTCCCCGGTCAGCACGATCTGTTCCCGGGCGTCACGCAGCGTCGGATCGGGCACGGGCACGGCCGACAACAGGGCCTGGGTGTACGGGTGGGTCGGTCGGCCGTAGATCTGGTCCTCGTCGCCCAGCTCGACCATCTTGCCGAGGTACATCACCCCGACCCGGTCGGAGATGTGGCGCACGACGGACAGGTCGTGGGCGATGAAGACGTAGGCGAGGCCGAACTCCTTCTGCAGATCTCCCAGTAGGTTGACCACCTGGGCCTGCACCGAGACGTCGAGGGCCGAGACCGGCTCGTCGCAGACGATCACCTTGGGGTTGAGGGCCAGTCCGCGGGCGATGCCGATCCGCTGCCGCTGACCGCCGGAGAACTGGTGCGGGTAGCGGTTGATGTGCTCGGGGTTGAGGCCCGACCAGCTCGAGCAGCTCCTGCACCCGCTGGCGTCGGCCGCCCTTGGGCAGCACGTCGGTGTGGATCTCGTACGGCTCACCGATGATGTCGCCGACCGTCATTCGCGGGTTCAGCGAGGTGTACGGGTCCTGGAAGACGATCTGGATGTCGCGCCGGAGCTTGCGCATCGGCGCGCCCTTCTGGGCGTAGACGTCGACGCCGTCGAAGGTCAGCTTGCCCGAGGTCGGCTCCTCCAACCGCATCAGCATCCGGCCGAGGGTGGACTTGCCGCAGCCGGACTCGCCGACGATGCCGAGCGTCTCGCCCTTGTGCAGGTTGAAGGTGACGCCGTCCAGCGCCTTGACGTGTCCGACGGTCCGGCGCAGCACGCCGGCCTTGATCGGGTAGTACTTGACCAGGTTCTCGGCCTGCAGGATCACCTCACCGGGCATCGATGCACCACCCCCGGTCGCCGCCGGCGTCGCCGTGTCCGTGCCGATCTCTCGGACCCGGCGGCCTGCTCGAAGCCGGTCGGGATCGTCGAACGTCTCCAACGCGGCGATCTCCTCGGGCTCGTGGGTCACGTCGGCCTCGCCGGCCATCACCTGCTCGGAGAAGTGGCAGGCGGCGAGTCGGTGATGCGCCACCTCTCGCAAGCGGCGGCGGCGGGTCGTGTCGGCAGACGTCCTGGGCGTACTTGCAGCGCGGATTGAACGGACAGCCGGGCGGGATCTTGGTCAGGTTCGGCGGCAGCCCGCCGATGGCGGCCAGTTGCTGGCCCTTCTGGTCCAGTCGCGGGATCGACTCGAGCAGGCCCTTGGTGTACGGATGGGCCGGGTTGGCGTACAGCGGGAAGATGTCGCCCTGCTCGACGATCCGGCCGGCGTACATGACCGCGATCCGGTCGGCCACGTCGGCGACCACCCCGAGGTCGTGGGTGATCAGGATCAGGCCCATCTGCCGCTCGTCCTGCAGCTCCTTGAGCAGCTTCATCACCTGCGCCTGCACGGTGACGTCGAGGGCCGTGGTGGGCTCGTCGGCGATCAGCACCGCCGGGTCCAGAGCGATGGCCATGGCGATCATGATCCGCTGCCGCATGCCGCCGGAGAACTGGTGCGGGAAGGCCTTGACCCGCTGCTTGGCGGCGGGGATCTGCACCCGCTCCATCAGCCGCACGGCTCGCTCCAGCGAGTCGGTCTTGTTCATGCCGCGGTGCTTGCGGAACATCTCCGCGATCTGCCAGCCGACCGGGAACACCGGGTTCAGCGAGCTGAGCGCGTCCTGGAAGATCATCGAGAGTCTCCGGGCCGCGGATCTCCCGGCGCTTCTCCTCCGGCAGCTTCAAGATGTCGGTGCCGCAGTAGCGGATCTCGCCGCCGGTGATGAAGCCGGGCGGGGTGTCGAGGATGCCCATGATCGCCTGCGCGGTCACGGACTTCCCGGAGCCCGACTCCCCCAGCACGGCGACGGTCTCGCCCTGCCGGAGGTCGAGAGTTCACCCCGTTGATCGCCTTGGCCACGCCGTAGCGGGTGCGGAACTCGACGAACAGGTCGTCGACCTCCAGCAGCATGCCGTCCTGGGCTTGCCAGGTGCTGCTCGACGTCATGGTCTCCACGTCGGAGGTGGTGTGCTCATCAGCGGGTCCTCCTCATCGCAGTTTCGGGATCGAGAGCGTCGCGGATCACGTCACCGAGCATGATGAAGGCCAGCACGGTGGCCGACAGGAAGATGCTCGGGAAGATCAGCATGTGCGGCGCGACCCGGATCAGGCCGATGCCGGAGGCCTCGGAGATCTGGATGCCCCACGAGATGGCCGGCGGCTGCAGCCCGATGCCGAGGAAGGACAAGGTGGCCTCGACCGAGATGTAGGCCCCGAGATTGATGGTCGAGACCACGATCACCGAGGCCAGCGAGTTGGGCAGGATGTGGCGAGCTGATGATCCGGCCCGGGGACGCGCCGAGCGCCCGGGCGGCCTGGACGTAGTCGTTCGGCTTGACCTGCAGCACGCTGGAGCGCATCAGGCGCATGATCGACGGCCAGCCGAGCAGGCCCAGCACGAAGGCCACCTTGCCGACCACGATGATGAACGGGGGTCTCCAGATCGCTCGGGAAGACGTAGAGGAACAAGATGCCGCCGAGCAGCAGCGGAATGCCCGAGGAAGATCTCGCCGACCCGGCTGAGCAGCGGAGTCCAGCCAGCCGCCCCGATAGCCGGCGATGATGCCGACGAACGATCCGAGGATCAGGGTGAACATGGTCGCGAAGATGCCGACCAGGATCGAGGCCCGGGCCCCGTAGATGGTGCGGGCGTAGACGTCGTAGCCCTGGCCGTCGCGACCGAACCAGGCGTCGGCCGGACGGCGCCTCGCGGGCCTTGGCCAGGTCGGCGAAGTAGGGATCGGTCGAGGTGAAGAGTTGTCGGAACCGCCGCCATCACGCACGAACAGCACGATGAGCGCCGCCGAGATCCAGAACATCGGCCGCCGGCGCAGTTCGTCCCAGGCGTCGCTGCCGAGGGAGCGCGCCTTCTCGCCCTTCTCCGGCGGCGCGAGCGCGCCCTCCGGTCCGCCGGTCGGGTCCGATGGTGACCGGAACGACGGAATCGGTACTCATGCGCGGAGTCCCGGGTGGTGTCAGTCATGAGAGATCCTCGGATCCAGGAAGCCGTACAAGACATCGACCAGCAGGTTGACGATCAGGTAGATCAGCACGAGCACGGTGACCGTGGCGACCACGGACGTGCCGTCCTTCTGGCCGATGCTGCGGTACAGGAAGTTGCCGATGCCGTTGATGTTGAAGATGCGCTCGGTGACGATCGCGCCGCCCATCAGGGCCCCGACGTCGATGCCGATGTAGGTGACGACCGGGATCAGCGAGTTGCGCAGGGTGTGCACGCCGACGGTGCGCCGGTTGGTCAGGCCCTTCGCCTTCGCCGTCCGCACGTAGTCGGTCCGCAGGTTCTCGGACAGATTCGCCCGCATCAGCCGGGCGATGTAGGCCACCGAGGCCGAGGCCAGCACGAAGGCCGGCATGATCAGCTGGTACCAGGTGCCCTGCGTGGCGGTGACCGGGAACCAGCCGAGCCGCACGCCGAAGATGAGCTGGGCCACGCTGCCGATCACGAAGATCGGGATCGAGATCAGGAACAGCGTGCTGACCGTGACCAGGTTGTCGATGAACTTGCCCCGGCGGATGCCGGCCAGCACGCCCGCGGTGATGCCGATGACGACCTCGATGATGAGGGCCATGAAGCCGAGCTTGAGGGTGGTGGGGAAGCGGGCCGCGAGTTCGTCGGTCACCTTGTTGCCGAAGAAGTTGGTGCCGAGGTCGCCCTGGATCAGATTGCCCATGTAGAGCAGGTACTGCACAACCAGCGGCTGGTCGAGGTTGTACTCCTTGCGGAAGGCCGCGATGTAGCCCGGCGGACAGGGCCGTTCCCCGCAGCGACCGACGGTCGGGTCGCCGAGGGCGAACACCGCGGCGTAGATGATGAAGGTGACGCCGATGATGACCGGAATCATCTGCAGCAGGCGCCGGATGACGTACTTGCCCACCTCGAACTCCTCTCGGACGCTGCGGAAGAGCTATCTGGAGTGAAACATAGCGTCGGCCCGCCGGAAGATCTCCGGCGGGCCGACGTAGTTCACAGCATGTGCTACTGCCTGCTCGATCACTTGACCTTGATGGCCGCGAAGTCGAGGACACCGAACGCGGTCACCTTCACGTCGGTGACCTTGTCCGACCAGGCCGACGTGGTCTTGTTGTTCCACAGCGGAGCGGTCGGGAAGTCCTTGGCCAGCAAGCGCCTCGGCCTGCTGGTACAAGCGTGTTGGCCTCGTCGAGGGTCTGGCGCCGCCGCCGCCTGGGTCAGCAGCTTGTCGAACTCCGGGTTGTCGTACTTGGAGTAGTTGGAGCCCTGCGGAGGCAAGGCGCCCTTGGTGTAGAGCGGGGACAGGTAGTTCTCGATCGACGGGTAGTCGGCCTGCCAACCGCTGCGGAAGATGCCCTTGATCTCGTTCGGCGTCGAGCTTCTTGTTGAAGGTGGCGAAGTCGACGGTCGGCACCGCGACGCAGTTGATGCCCAGGTTGTTCTTGATCTGGTTGCAGACCGCCTCCGTACCAGCCCTTGTTGCGGACCGTCGGCGTTGTAGGTCATGGTCAGGGTGCCCTCGTAGCCACCGGCCGCGTCGAAGGCCTGCTTGGCGGCCGCCGCGTCGAACTTGCAGGAGTCACCGCAGACGTCGGCCTTGTAGCCGTCCACGCTCGGAGACACCCAGCCGGTGGCCGGGGTGCGGGTGCCGCTGAAGATCTGCTTGACGATCAGGTCTCGGTCGATGGCCCGCGAGATGGCCTTGCGCTTCTCGACGTTGGCCGCCCCCGCCAGCTGCGGATCGTTCGGGCGAGAACGTGATCCAGCCGTTGACCAGCGACTCCTTCTGCGAGGTCCGGTCCGGGAAGTCGTTCTTGTACGCCTCGCCGACGAGCTGGTCCGGCGGGATGTTGCTGTCGTCGATGTAGTCCAGGCTGCCGGCCACCGCGTCGGCGTAGGCCGCCGCGGGGTCCTGGTAGATCCGGAAGGTCAGCTTGTCGACGTTGGCCTTGTTCGCGCCGGAGAACTCGGCGAACTTCGACAGCACGATCTCGGTGTTGCTGATCGAGTCGACCTTGAACTGGCCCGGCGCCGATCGGCTTCTTCTCGAAGGCCTTCGGGTCGGCGAAGAAGGACGTCCGGCAGCGGGGCGATAGGCCGAGTAGCCCAGCCGCACCGGCGAGGTTGGACACCGGCTCCGTGGTCTGTGATGGTGAAGGTCTTGTCGTCGACGACCTTCAGGCCCGACATCGTCTTGGCCTTCGGCTGTCTGCTTGCAGTCGTCGTCCGGGCACTGGACGTCGGCGTAGCCCGCGATCGGGCGCCATGAAGTAGCTGCCCTCTTGACCGTTGGGTCCGTAGGCGGTGTAGTTCCAGGCGTCGACGAAGCTCTTGGCCGTGACTTCGGTGCCGTCGTGGAACTTGTACGGCTTGAGCTTGACGGTGAAGGTCTTGTTGTCGCGTGGTCTCGATCGACTCGGCGATGTCGTTCTGTGGCGCGGCGTTCTCGGTGTTGTACTCCACCAGCTTCGACGTCATGGCGTCGACGATGTCGCCGCCACAGACCTCGGTCGTGTTGCCGGGGACCAGCGGGTTCTCCGGCGTGCAGCCGGCGACGGTGACCTCTCCGCCGGTCTGGCCACCTTCCTCGGTGGCCGGCGTGGGTGGTTCCGCCGCCACCGCACGCGGTCGCCACCAGGGCGAGCGAGGTGAGGCCGGCGGCGAGGGTTGCGCGAGTTCTTCCTCGCATAAATGTCCTCCTCCAAGGGGTTGCGCCCCCAACTGCTGAGCGCGTTGACTGTGAGCAAGCGCAAGCATCTGCCCACATCTAAGGCAATTACACAGTTCTAGTCATCCAACTCTCAAACCGCAACTCTTGGTGGCCGACCCGGCTAACACGCAACATGATTGTGACCTCAGTGGGTTGGCGCCTCATCCGTTGCGTTTTCTCGGAACGAACTCGGGGCGAATCTCGTCCGTGAGACCCACGCTCGCCGCAATTTGTCCGTGCCGTCAACGATCGAGCGGCGCAGCGGTGCGGCCAGCTCGGTCCGGTCGAGACAGGCGTCGGCTCGCGCCACGATGGCCGGCTCGGAGTGCGGCGCGGGGTAGGCGTACAGCGCGATCTGCCCCAGCGCCCAACCGGAGCGGAAGTCCGCGGTCGCGCCGATCTCGTCGAAGTAGCGATGGGCGTACGGCTCACAGATTCCGTCCTGCGACGGCTGGAAGAAGCCGCTGGCGGTGGCGTACAGCTCGTACGCGGAGAGATCCGAGGGCTGCATCAGCAGTCGCCACGCCGTCTGTTTGCCTCGAGGATCTGGTCGCCCGGCCCGTGCCTGGGCGGCGTGGGCCCGGCCCGCGGCCGACGGATCGTGGCCAACTGCTGCTCGATGACGTCCCGCGTCGCCGGTGAGCACCGCCAGCCGGTCGACGATGGACCAGGCCAGCTCGGTGTCGAGCTCGAGACCGGCCGGCAGGCCGCGCCGGTCCAGCCACGCCCGCAGCTCGCCGGGGTCCGCGCTCGAGCGCACCGCGAGGCGGAAGACGGCGAGTTGCCGGTCCGAGCCCCGCTCGGCGGTGCCGAGCAACTGGTCCGTCGTCGCGTGTACGCGGGACAGAGCGTCCGCCCGATCGTGCGGCGGCAGATAGGGACCGCAGAGCTGCTCGATGGCGAACCGGAGCATCGAGGCGACGACGATCTCGGACGGTTCCGAGGCTCACGAGATCGAGCAGACCCGGTCAGCGCCTCGCCGGGGTCCAGCTCGCCGTCGCGCACCGCGTCGCGCAGCGCGTTGGCCACCACGACGCGGGTGGACGCGATCGTGATCTTCGTGGCCGACCTCGATCACCTGGGTCCACGGCCGATCGCCGAACCTGATCTTGGCCCAGGTCTCGTCGGCGGCGTCGGGCACCACCAGTGCCGCCTTCGGGTGGCACGGAGATCGGCACCGACGGTCGGTCGATGGTGATCTTGGTTCGCACCAGCTCCTGGCCGTCGGCGTCGAAGCCCGCCACCTGGACCGCGTGCGGCCGCGCAGAGTCGGACCGGCTGCGTGCGCACCACGCGCCCGCCGGTCACCGTCGAGGGTGTCCAGGCCGGCGGTGCGCAGCCACGCCGTCGGCCCAGGCCGTCGAGGTCCACCGCACCGGCTCTGGTCCACGCCGCGATCAGGTCGGCGAAGGTGGCGTTGCCGTACGCGTGGGTCGTGGAAGTAGTCGCCGCAGACCGTCGAAGAACACCTCGTCGCCGAGGTAGGCCGCCAGCTGCTTGAGCACCGCGGCGCCCTTGGCGTAGGAGATGCCGTCGAAGTCCTGGAGAGCCGAGATGGCGTCGTCGGCGCCGTTGCCGGCCACCGGGTGGGTCGAGGGAGCCTGATCGGCGACCGCGCCCCAGTCCTTGCGCACGATGCCGAATTCGGTCCACAGCCGTAGCGGGTGGCCTCGGTGCAACAGCGGTGCGCCACGTACTCGGCGAACGACTCGTTCAGCCACAGGTCGTCCCACCAGCTCATGGTGACCAGGTCGCCGAACCACATGTGCGCCATCTCGTGGGCCACCACACCGGCGCGCGAGGCCGCGCTCGGCCGCGGTGGCCCGGGACCGGTAGATGAACTGGTCGCGCAGCGTGACGCAGCCGGGGTTCTCCATCGCGCCGGCGTTGAAGTCGGGCACGAACGCCTGGTGGTACTCGCCGAACGGATAGTCGACGCCGAAGACGCGGTGGTAGTAGTCGAAGCTGGCCTTCGTCACCTCGAGCAGGTCGGCCGCCTCGTGCCTCCAGCTGCTCGGCGAGCGAGGCCCGGACGTGCAGCCCCAGCCGGATGTCGAGCCCGTTGACCGAGTGCTGGTCGAAGACCGAGGCGTACGGCCCGGCGACCAGGGTCACGAAGTAGGTCGACAGCGGCGCCGTGGGCACGATCCGCCAGCTGACCCGGCTCCGGCTGCAGGTACTCGGTCCGTTGCCCAGCACCGTCCAGTCCGGCGGTGCCTGGACCGTCATCTCGTACGTGGACTTCAGGTCGGGTTGGTCGAAGCAGGCGAACCAGCGCGGGGCCGGCGTTGAGGAACGACATGGCGTAGAGGTAGGTGCGGCCGTCGACCGGATCGACGTGGCGGTGCAGGCCCTCACCGTCGTCGGAGTAGGCCATCCGGCCGCGAACGGTCACCGAGTTCTCCGGCTGTAGGTCGGGCAGCGGGAATCCGCCCGCCGGTCCACGACGCCGGATCGAGCAGGCGGCCGTTGAGCTCGATCGACTCGAGCTGCGCGCCGGCGAACTCCAGGAAGGTTTCGCTGCCCGGCTCGCTGGCCGTGAACGTGATGGTGGTCTGTGAGGCGAAGGTCGGGCCGGGCTCGGTCACGTCCAGAGCGATGGCCGTCCGGTGCACGTCCAACAGGCGACCGCGTACCTCCGCCTCGGTCCGCTGCAGGCTGGTCGTCGGAGAGTCGGCCTCAGACACAACTCCCGACCTTAACCGCCGACCGACTCGAGAAGCACCACGGCGCTGGCGCTGACCGCGATGCCCTCGCCCTCGGGGCCGATCCCGTCGTTGGATCTGGCCTTCACGGAGACGTGTTCCTCGTCGAGACCGAGTGCGCCGGCGAGGTTCGTGCGCATCTCGGCCAGGTGGGGACGCAACCGGATCGTGCCCAGGACGACGAAGCTGTCCAGGTTGGCTATCCGGTAGCCGGCTCGGGTCACCACGTCGGCGAACGCGCGGACGAACTCGAGGCTGCGAGCGTCGTCGGCGTGCGGATCGTCCTCGGGGAAGTGGGTGCCCAGGTCTCCGTCGGCGAGCGCGCCCGCCAGGGCGTCGATGATCGCGTGGGACAAGACGTCGCCGTCGGAGTGGGTGTCGAAGCCGACGTCGGCGGGGATCTCGACCCCGCCGAGCACGAGGCGGCCGCCCGGTACGAGCCGGTGCAGGTCATGGCCGAGACCGACGCGGGGCACGGCGACGACCCTACTGCTCGCCTCTACTGTGGCCAGGTGAGTCCGCGTGGAGAGCTGACGGTTCGCCGGTTGGCCGCGGCCGACGCCGAGGCCTCCCGCCGATTGGGGTTCGAGGCGTTCGGCATGCCGAGCAGCCCACCGACCGAGGCCGCCACGCTGGACCAGCCCGGGCGGAACTACTGGGGCTGCTTCGACGGTGATCGGCTCGTGGCCAAGCTGGCCGATCGCGAGTACCACTCCTGGTTCGGCGGTGCGGAGGTCGCGACGTCCGGCATCGCCGGCGTCACGGTCGCGCTGGAGTATCGGGGCCGCGGCGTGCTGAGTCCGCTGATGGGCGCGGCGCTGGCCGGCGCGCGCGAGCGCGGGGCCGTGATCTCCTCGCTCTTCCCCAGCGCGCCGCGGATCTATCGACGCTTCTCCTACGAGTTGGTGGGGGACTACGCGACGGTTCGCGTGCCCACCGAACTCCTGTCCACGGTCCCGCCACCGGAGAGCGAGGTTCGCCTCCGCCGGGCGACCGCGGCCGATTTCGGCGACATCGACCGGATCTACAGCACCTGGGCCTCGGCACAGAACGGGCCGTTGACGAGGCACGGGGTCTCGTTCCCCACCACACCGGAGGCCTACGTCGAGGACTTCGACGGCATCACGCTCGCCCTCGGCGCCGACGACCGAGTGATCGGCTTCGCCTCCTGGGACCGGGGCCAGGGATACCGGTCGGACGCCAATCTCGAGGTCTCCGACCTGTTGGCCCTCGACCCCGACGGCTATCGGGCACTCCTGCGCGGACTCGGGAGCTTCGCCAGCGTCACGGGTCACACCAAGATCGACACCTCCGGGGACGACGTCGCCCGGCTCTTCCTGCCGGTGCTGCGATGGGAGACCGTCGACTCCGACCCGTACATGTTGAGCGTCTTGGACGTGTCGGGGGCGATCGAGGCGCGGTGCTATCCGGCCGGGTTGAGCGCCGACGTGAGCTTCAGCGTGGTCGATCACGTCATGAGCGAGGTCAACGGCGGCTACCGACTGGGAGTGAGCGAAGGCCGCGCCGAATGCCGCGAGGAGAATTCGACCGGACCTGAACTCCATGCCCGCGGGCTGGCGCTGCTCTACGCCGGAGTTCAGTCGACAGCAAACCTGCGTTTCGCCGGACTGGCCCGCGGCGGCACCTCCGCCGACGACGAGGTGCTGGACAGCATCTTCGGCGGCCGGCAGCTACACATCCGCGACTACTTCTGACGCGGCCTCACTGGATCGGGAGCAGTCCAGCGGTACTCGAAGCGCCACATCGGCAATCGGCGGTAATCGCCGCCCGGAAGCGCGGACTCCAGCAGTCGCCGGTTGTCGGCCCAGCTGAGCGTCGGTTCTGCGAGCCGGACCTCCGGGTCCCACCGGCGCGTGGTGATTGCGTAGATCTGGTGCTGCACGACGTCGAATCCGTCACGAACGAAGTCGTACGGCGTCTGACTGAACCCGTAGCCGAGGAGGGCGAGGCTACCGCCGGGCCGGAGCACGCGCCTCACCTCCGTCAGCGCGTGCTCGGGGTCGACGTGGTGCAGAACCATGATCATCGTGACTGCGTCGACGGAGCCGTCGGCGAGCGGAAGCGCCTCCGCAGTGGCGTGAACGTAGTCCACTCCGTCCGGCTCGGTGGGCATCACCGACGGGTCGAGTTCGAGTCCGATGACCCGGCGGCCCGGCAGAGAGAGATAACGCGCGAACGTCCCGTCGCCGCACCCCACGTCGAGCACCACCCGGGCATCGGTTGGGATGGCCGCGGCGAGCCGTGGGTAGTAGTGGGCATTGTGGTTCCACCGGTTCGCGAACGGGTGGGGATTCAGCGGCATCGGACGATTTGGCATCGCCCATAGCATCGCCCGCGCGACCAACGGCAACGATCAGGAGGTTTCGGGGCTTCACGCGTCCTTTCGACCCCGCGTAGCTCCTTGTGGCGGCACCTCTCGCTAGACGGGAAGCCTGACCGCGGGTCCGTGGCCACCTCGACGGGCGCGTCTAGGCGAGCCGGGTTCGGCGGTGTGGGTGAGGAGGCTCTGGCTGAGATCGCGTCCGAACGGGAAGGACTCGTACGGGAGGTCGAGGTCGCCGACACCGGATGCTGGATCAGCTTGATACCGGTGGTGTGGATCTGGACGTCGTGCGCGGCCCATCGCCGCCGGAAGAGGTCGCTGCGGGTGGACAGCTCGCCGATGAGGTCGAAGAGGCGCCGGTCGTACGGGTGGCGGCCGGCTTCGGCCCGGGACAGGGCGACAGTGTCGTTGGCGGCCTTGTCCCAGTAGCGGAAGAAGTCGGTGGCGTGTGGGTCGAGGAAACGGACCTGGCGTTCTTGGCGGGTCTGACCGAGCGGACCGAGCAGACGGTCGCGGCGTGGCGGAGCATGGACGGACAGCAGGGCGGTGATCGCGCCAAGCTCGCCGACGCCCTGGTGGGCCTCGCCGGTCGCAGCGAGCCGCCGCTGCGGTTCCCCGCCGGAGCCGACGCCGTCACGATCTTCGAGGACCGAGCCAGCCTGCTCCGCGAACAGGCCGACGCGGACCGCGATTTGTCCAGCAACCTCGCGTACGCCGACGCCTGATTCATCGAGTTCGCATGAACGACTCACGGAGAACACGTGGAGTACACACGACTGTGTCTCCTGGCCGAGTCAACGATCAGGAGCTTCCGGGGCTTCACGGGCTTTTCGACCCCGCGTAGCTCCTTCTGATCGCGGTTTCAAAGGCCCTACGATCCAAGCCACACCCCTAGATCGGATCCACACCCTCTCGATCGGGTGTGAATCCGACAAGAGGGTGTCGATGGACCTCTTGAGGGAGAGCGACGGCAGCGCGGCGGAGTGCTCACACGTTGAAGCGGAACTCGACCACGTCGCCGTCGGCCATGACGTAGTCCTTGCCCTCGAGGCGGACCTTGCCCCGCGTCTTGGCGACCTGCATGGAGCCCGCCGCCACCAGCTCGTCGTAGGAGACCACCTCGGCCTTGATGAAGCCCTTCTGGAAGTCGGTGTGGATCACCCCGGCCGCCTGAGGTGCCGTGGCTCCACGTGGGATGGTCCAGGCGCGGGACTCCTTCGGGCCGGCGGTCAGGTAGGTCTGCAGGCCGAGGGTGTCGAAGCCGACTCGGGCCAGCACCTCGAGGCCGGATTCGGCCAAGCCCATGTCGGCCAGGAACTCGTGGGCCTCTTCGGGGCTCATCTCGGTCAACTCGGATTCGATCTTGGCGTCCAGGAAGATCGCCTCGGCGGGCGCGACGAGAGCCCGCATGCGGGTGATCAACTCCGCGTCGGCGAGCTCGTCGGCGTCGCAGTTGAACACGTAGAGGAAGGGCTTGGCGGTGAGCAGAAACAGGTCACGCAACGGTTCTGCGGTCGAGTCCGGCGCCGAAGACGGTCCGTCCTTCGTCGAGGACCGCCTGAGCCTCCTGCACCGCCTGGAGAGCGGGCACACGGTCCTTGCGGATACGCGCCTCCTTCTCCAGCCGCGGCAGGACCCGCTCGATGGTCTGCAGGTCGGCCAAGATCAACTCGGTGGAGATCGTCTCGATGTCCCCGGTCGGGTTGACGGCTCCGTCGACGTGACTGACGTCCGGGTCGGTGAAGACCCGGGTGACCTGGGCGATGGCGTCAGCCTCGCGGATGTGGGACAAGAAGGCGTTGCCCATCCCCTCCCCCGTGCTGGCCCCCCGTACGATCCCGGCGATATCGACGAAGCTCACGGTGGCGGGCACGGTCCGCTCCGACTCGAACATCCGCGCCAGCACCTCGAGTCGCGGGTCGGGCACGCCGACCACACCGACGTTCGGCTCGATGGTCGCGAACGGGTAGTTCGCCGCCAGCACGTCGTTCTGGGTCAGCGCGTTGAACAGCGTCGACTTGCCCGCGTTGGGCAGCCCGACGATGCCGATGGTGAGAGCCACGAGGCGTCAGCTTAGGCGGCTAGTCCCCCGACGCGAGAAAGGCGGTCATGGCCGCGGCGAGGTCGGGCAGATCCTGCGTGCCGGCCAACTCCCGTGCGGAATGCATGGACAGCAACGGCGGACCGACGTCGACGGTGGGCACGCCGAGCCGGGTGGCCGTCAACGGGCCGATCGTGGATCCGCACGGAACGTTGTTGTTGGACACGAATTCCTGGGTCGCCACGCCGGCGGATCGGCAGGCCCGCCGCCACAGCGAGGCACCGACGGCGTTGGTGGCGTACCGCTGGTTCGCGTTGATCTTGAGCAGCGGCCCGCCGTTCAGCAGGGGCCGGTTGCCGGGGTCGTGGCGGCTGACGTAGTTGGGATGGACGGCGTGCCCGGCGTCGGAGGACAGGCAGACCGAAGCGGCCAAGGCCTGGAAGTGGGCCTCGGCGTCACCCCCCAGCCCGATGGTGATGCGCCGCAACAGATCGGCCAGCACGGGGCCCGAAGCGCCGGAGCGCGAACCACTCCCCACCTCTTCGTGGTCGAAGGCCGCCAACACCGAGATCTTGTCGCTTGCCTCGTGGTCGACGAGCGCGGTCAGGCCGGCGTGCACACTGCTGAGATTGTCGAGCCGGCCGGAGGCGAAGAACTCGTCGTTCGGTCCGAAGACCGCCGGAGCCGCGGTGTCGAACGCCACCAGCTCGACGCCGAAGACGTCATCGGCCGCGGCATCCACGAGGCCCGCCACGTGATCCAAGATCTCGTCGGTGCTGCCGCCTACGCCCCACACCGGGCGGGTCTGCACCTGCCGATCCAGCTTCAGGCCCTCGTCGTTCACGCTGCGATCGAGATGGATCGCCAGTTGCGGAATGCGCATGATCGCTCCGGTGCGGACGAGCCGCTGTTCCCCGTCGCCCATGATCAACCGGCCCGCCAGTCCGAGCTCTCGATCCAACCAGCTGTTGAGCAACGGACCGCCGTAGACCTCGGTGGCCAGCTGCTGCCAACCGGCGGTCTGGAGGTCGGGGTTCGGTTTGAGCACGAATCCCGGCGAGTCGGTGTGGGCACCGATGATGCGGAACCCGGTGGTGGGTGCGGCGTTGTCGGGCACGCGCCACGCCAGTAGCGCGCCGTCCCGGACGAGCACGTGCCCGCCGGGCTCGACGCTCAGCCGCTCTCGTTCGTCCTGATCGACGAAACCTGCCACCCGGAGCCGCCCAGCGCCCTCGGCGGCGGCGTGGAACGACGACGGCGACGCGGAGACGAAGGCGGCCAGATCGACGACGTAGCGACCAGCATCAGGCATGAGCCCACACTATTCAGGAGGACGTCTCGGTCAGGAAGTCATCGCGGCCAGGAACTCGAGCACCTTGGGCGTCGCCACTCGCTGAGCCTCCGCCTGACCGGTTCGCGTCCCGCCCAGCGCGATGCCTCCCGTCCACTGGGCGTCGGTGGGCAGTTGGCCGAATCGGATCAGGTGGCCGGCCTCCGGAAAGTGGAGATGATCATCGCCGGCTCCGGACCTCCGGCCCGACAACCCGCCGGCCATCTGCTCCGACGGCCAGACCTGGTCGTCGCCGCCGGTGATCACCAGGAGCGGCCCGGTGACCCGTTCCGCCGGGATGGCCGCGTCCACCGGGTGAGTGGAGCGGGCGTGCAGTCCGGCCTCGTACGAGGGGCGCAGTCGGAGCAGGGTCGGTCGGTGCGCTGCCGTGTCCCGCCCGATCTGCCAGGCGTTGCGGAGCAGCTGCGGCATGATCGCGCCGGTGGGCAGCGGCAGCCACGGCAGCGGCTCTCCCCCGTAGGTCCAGGACGCGGTGTCCGGGATGCTGCCGTCCGGCCCCAGGGCCTGCCAGGTCACGCTGCTCGGGCTGGTCAGCACGAGCCGCGCGTAGCCACGGTCGGGTCGCCGGGTGGCGGCGGCCAACACACCTTCCGACCCACGGGACACCGCGAGAGCGGCCACCCGGGTCGGATCGACGTCCGAGCGCGCAAGCAGGAGATCGAGCGGCGCCAGGAAGTGCTCGAGCGGGACCGAGGCGAGTCCTGTGGCCGCCTCCGGTTCGGGGAGCCAGCAGGCGGCGAGCGCGAGGTAGCCGTGCGCGGCCAGCAGAACGGCGTTGCCCGCCTGCGACTCGTAGCCGCCCTCGGATCCGCCGAAGCAGACCACAGCCGGCCAGCCGGTCGCCGGCGCCGGTCCGCCCGGCCGCACGAGCAGGCCCGGTCGGCCGTCGATCTCGATGGGCTCGGGCGCGACCGCGGTCGTTGCGCTGCGCCGCTGCACGGTCCGCTGCACCCGGCCCACGCCCGCGACCTCGACGTCCACCGTGACCGGCCACCCCTCGGCGGGAGGTACGAAGAGGTCCGGGGTCCGGCCCGGGCTGGCGAAACGCATCGCCCACAGCGGTGCCCCTGCGTCAGCCGATGACCAGTCGCCCGACCGGGGCGAGGCCGTCGCGACGTCGACCGATCCGCTCGAGGACGCCGCGAACGAGGCGGCAGACTTCCAGGTCCCACCGAAGAGGTCCGGGCCGGTCGCCGAGATCTCCACACTGGCGCCGGGCGGGGCGCCACTCACCGCGAGCGCGAACGGCTCGTGGTGCGCACTCTCCTTCGGTACGGAGACGGCGAGCGGGCCCTCGGACAGATCCGCGGGCGCCGCCGGAATCGGAGCGACCACGGGTGCCTCGTCGGCCTCCCGCTTGTCGATCATGGACGATCGCTTGTCGAACCAGCGCGGGAAGACGGCCGACACGAGCCCGGCGATGCCGAGCAACACGTACGGCAGAACCCAATAGCACATGATGGACAGCAGCGAGTCCTCGTCCTGGTTGGAGGCGTTGCCGTCGACCAGCGGAGGGATGGTGGAGACCAGGGTCATGAGCCCGAAGACCATGACCCACAGCCAGGTCATGCCGGTCGTGATGTAGCGGAACCCGTCGCCGCGGGCCGTTTCGGCGTCCACGCTGGCTGCGGCGTACTCCCGCACGAACGGACGCCCGATTCCGATGCCCACCAGCGCGACGAGGAAGAGTCCGAGGTTGCTGAGGGGCTGCAACCACAGCTCCAACACGGCGTCGTCGACCACGAACGACACGAGCGCGAGCAACACGAAGATCAACAGGCTGCCGACGTCGAGGCTGCGCCACGGTTGCTTCCGCAGCCGGGTGATCACCTGACCGGCCACTGCCACCGCCAGCGCGATGCAGATCGCCAGCCGGAAGTCGATGTTGCCGACCAGGATCCAGTACAAGATCCAGGGCAGGAAACCCAGCACGAAGCCCATGACCGCACCTCTCACCCCGTGCGGTCATTCAAGCGCATTCCCCGCCCTGGGTGTTGGACCGGTCGTACGGGCGCTCGTGGTTTCCGGCTGGGTTTCCGGCTGCGACACTGACGTCGTGCTGAGCGCCGAGGGAACCTCCCGGCTGATGGCCTTCGCCGACGCCGTCGTGGCGATCGCGATCACCTTGCTCGTACTGCCCCTGGTGGACATCCCCAGCGACCCGGACGCCACCTCGCTCGTGGTGATCTGGAATGATCACGCCGCCCAGTTCTTCATGTTCGCGCTCAGCTTCGCCGTCATCGCGCGGCTGTGGCTCTCCCACCACAACATGGGGGAACGCATGGCCCGCGGCGATCGCTGGATGTTGGCCACCACGCTGGTGTGGCTCGTGACTGTGGTCTTCCTGCCGTTCCCGACCGAGTTGCTCGGGCAGCTGGGCAACACGCGCCCGGTGGCCGCCGTCTACATCGCGACCTTCCTCGTGAACGTCTCGATCCTGTCGCTCCAGGGCCGGCATCTCTGCCGGCGACCACCGATGTGGCGGGAGGGCCAGACCGCGGAAAGCATGGCTGCCTGGGAAGCCGGCTGGTGGTCCAATCCGGCGCTGTCCGCACTGGCGCTGCTGCTCTGTCTGCTCGTGCCCGGGGTCGGCATCTGGGCGTTGATGATTCTCTTCCTCGACCCGTTGATGACCTGGCTGGTGCTCCGCCGCCGCGCACGTCAGTGATCACGACCGCGGCGTCCAGGCTTCGACGTCGCTCGATCTCGTAGGCGTAGCTCGCTTTGCAGATGGAGCTACGCCTACGAAGCCGAGCGACGTGGGCAGGTGAGGCGGATGGATCGCGCCGACCACGGTGCGCCTGCGGCGAACTGTCAGTGCGGCTGGGCAAGATCGCCGCATGGATGTCGGAGCCGTCGTCGCCCTCCTCGGGGGGTTGGTGCTCGGTCTGCTGCTGGGCTGGTTGATCAGTCAGGCGGTCGGCCGGGCGCGCCGGGAGACCGATGGCGCACGCACCGACGTCGGCCACGCTCAGTCGCGGGCCGAGCTCGCTCACGCCCAGACGCTGGTGGCACACGCCCGGTCCGAGGCGGCCGAGGCCCGCGCCGAGGCCTCGCAGGCCCGCACCGAGATCGCCGTGGCCCGGCAGGCCGGCGCGGACGCGCGCGCCGAAGCGGCTGCCGCGCAGGCCGAGGCCGCGGAGGTGTCGGCCGCCGTGGCCAAGGCGTTGGCCGAACGAGACGCGGCGACCGAGCGTGCGAAGCAACTCGCCGCCGATCGGGACGCGCTGGTCAACCAGTTCAAGGTGTTGTCGAACGAGACGATCGAACGGCAAGGCAAGACCGCGGACGCCCACGCAGAGGCCCGGCTCAAGGCGACCGAGCAGCTCATGGTGCCCGTCCGGCAGAGCCTCGACGCGTTCAACGCCCGGCTGACCGAGGTGGAGAAGGAGCGGGTGCAGATGAGCACCGACCTGCGCGGTCACGTCCAGGCGGTGCAGCAGACCGGCGAGACTCTGCGGCGGGAGACCGCCGCATTGACGACGGCCCTGCGGAAGCCGCAGATCCGTGGCTCCTGGGGAGAGACCCAGCTCCGACGGGTGGCCGAGATGGCCGGGATGCTCTCCCGATGCGATTTCGATCTTCAGCTCACCACGCGCGACGAGCACCGTGTGCTCCGGCCGGACATGCGCGTCAATCTGGCCGAGGGGCGGCACATCTTCGTGGACTCCAAGGTGCCCCTGAGCGCCTTTTTGGACGCCATGGACACCGAGGACGAGCGGCTCCGCGGCGAACGCCTCGAGAAGTACGCGAAGAACGTGCGCACGCACGTCGAGCAGCTGTCGGCCAAGCAGTACTGGAAGGCGCTGGACACGCCCGAGTTCGTCGTCTTGTTCCTGCCCAGCGAGGCCTTCTTCGCCGCCGCCTTGGAGCACGTGCCCGACCTTTACGACTACGCGGCGGCGCGAGACGTCGTGCTGGCCACCCCCAGCACGCTGATCGGCATGCTGCGGGCGGTCGCCTACGGGTGGAAGCAGGCGGCATTGGCCGAGAGTGCGGCCGAGGTGTTCCGGCTCGGGCGGGAGCTGCACGACAAACTTGGCCTCATGGGCAACAAGCTGGACAAGCTCGGGCGGGCGTTGCGCTCGTCGGTCAACGCGTACAACGAATCGATCGCCACCGTCGAGGGCACCGTGCTGGTGCGGGCCCGACGCTTCCGCGATCTCAACGTCAGCGAGCGTGAACTCGTCTCGCCCACCCCCATCGAGGAGCCGGTCCGCCAGATCCAGGCGCCCGAGCTGGTCGAGGACGCGGTCGCGGTGGACACCATCCTCGATCGGCGCGTCGGTCGCGGACGGCGGCGTCGCTCCCCCATCCCCGAGCGGGACGAGTTGGTTCGTCCCGATCCAGATCTGCTCGAGCTGGTGGGCGACTCCGAGCCGACCGACAACGACGAACGCCGCACATCGTGAGGGCGGTCGTCGCCCACGGCGCCGGAGACCTGAGGATCGAGGACCGGCCCGAGCCCGAGGTCGGGCCCGGCGAGGTGCTCCTGGATATGGAATGGGGCGGGATCTGCGGGTCAGACCTGTCCTATTGGCAACGCGGCGCCGCGGGAACCGCCACGCTGGTCGATCCCTTGGTGCTGGGGCACGAGGTGTCGGGCCGGATCGCCGAGCTGGGTGACGGTGTAACGGGCCTCGAGCTTGGTCAGGCGGTCGCGGTTCACCCAGCTGAGCTCGTCGGCGACGGCCGGATGCCGGATCGGCTCGCCGGACGGACCAACCTCTACCCGCGGATCCGCTATCTCGGGTCCGCCTCGTTCCGCCCGCACACCGATGGCGGCTTCTGCCAACAGAAGACGGTGCGTGCCGACCAGATTCGCCCGCTTCCGGCCACGGTGGACACTCAGCACGGGGCCCTGGCCGAGCCCCTGGCCGTTGCGATGCACGCCGTCAACCGCGCCGCCACCGTGGTCGGGTCGATCGCCGGCCGCGACGTCGTCGTCAATGGCGCCGGTCCGATCGGCGCCCTCGTCGTTGCGGCTGCTCGGCAGGCGGGCGCTCGTACCGTCACGGCCGCGGACGTCAATCCCGCTGCGCTCGAGGTGGCCGCGGCGATGGGCGCGGACCAGACGATCGACGTCCGGACGGCAGATCTCCCGGTCGACATCGAGTTGATCTTCGAGGCCTCGGGCGCCGCGGGGGCCTTGGGTGCCGTCCTGCAGGCCGTCGCGCGCGGTGGCACCGTTTTGCAGGTCGGCAATCTGCCGGGCATCCCGACGGCGGTCACGCTCGGTCAGTTGGTCACCCGGGAGGTGACCTGGATCGGGTCGTACCGGTTCGTCGACGAGATCACCGACGCGATCCAGGCGATGGCCGAGGGTCTCGACGTGAGTCCGCTCATCACCCACACCTTCGATCTCGAGGAAGCCGAGACCGCGATGCAGGTTGCCGCCGATCCGACCGCCGGCAGCAGCAAGGTCCTGCTCCGCCTCTGAGATCCAGCCGAGCGGCGTTCCGACACCGGCGAAAGTCGACCGCGGTCGGAAAACGTCGCCGCACACCCTCCCGACCCCCGCGAAAGTCGACCGCGGCCGGAAAACGTCGCCCCACACCCACCCGACCCCCGCGAAAAGTCGACCGCGGCCGGAAAACGTCGCCCCACACCCACCCGACCCCCGCGAAAAGTCGACCGCGGCCGGAAAACGTCGCCCCACACCCACCCGACCCCCGCGAAAAGTCGACCGCGGCCGGAAAACGTCGCCCCACACCCACCCGACCCCCGCGAAAGTCGACCGCGGCCGGAAAACGTCGCCCCACACCCACCCGACCCCCGCGAAAGTCGACCGCGGTCGGAAACGCGGGGCCCACTCGCTCCCGGCAGCGGCAGAAGTCGGCTGTGGTCGGTGCGACAGGCCGTTCGACCGGCTCAGGGTGCGGCGGTACGGAGATCGCGGCGCAGTTCGGGCGGGAGGGCGAAGACCAGGGACTCCTCGGCCAGCCGCTCCTCCACCGCCGGCGGGAAGCCGCGTTCCACGAGGAAGTCGAGCACGCCCGCGACGAGATCGTCCGGAACGGAGGCTCCGCTGGTGACGCCGACTGCCGTGACACCCGCCAGCCAGTCCTCGTCGATCTCACCGGCGTTGTCGACCCGGTAGGCCGCGTGCGCCCCGGCCTCCAGCGCCACCTCGACCAGCCGTACGGAGTTCGAGGAGTTCGCCGAGCCGACCACAATGACCAGGTCGCTGTGGGCGGCGATCTGCTTGACTGCCAGCTGCCGGTTCTGGGTGGCGTAGCAGATGTCGTCGCTGGGCGGATTGATCAACAACGGGAACTTCTCGCGTAGCCGGTCGACGGCCTCCAGGGTCTCGTCGACACTCAGCGTCGTCTGACTCAGCCAGGCGACCTTGCTCGGGTCCTTGACGGCCACGGCCTCGACCTCGGCGGGCGACTGGACCAGGGTGATGTTCTCCGGCGCCTCGCCGGTGGTGCCCTCGACCTCCTCGTGCCCGGCGTGGCCGATAAGCATGATCTCCAAGCCCTCGCGGGCGAAGCGTTTCGCCTCTGCGTGCACCTTCGTCACCAGCGGACAGGTTGCGTCGATGGTCTTCAGCGAGCGGTCCTTGGCCTCGGCGTGGACCGCAGGTGACACGCCGTGGGCCGAGAAGACCACGGTCGAACCCTCGGGGACCGCCTCCAACTCGTCGACGAAGATCGCGCCGCGCTGCTCCAGGTTCTCCACCACGTGCCGGTTGTGGACGATCTGCTTGCGGACGTAGACGGGAGCGCCGTACCGCTCGAGGGCCTTCTCCACCGTGATCACCGCCCGGTCCACCCCGGCGCAGTAGCCACGCGGGGCGGCCAGGACCACCCGCTTCTCGGCTGTCTCCTCCAACGTCACGCGCCCGAGTCTAGGTGTGGCTCCACCAGGTTGCCCTGCGAGCGTCGGTAAGCGGAGCGCCGACCCGGTCTGGGCGACCGAGGGAGCAGACAACGCCCCGTGAGCGAAGCGAACTATGCACACAGCCGTCTGCGAGCGAGGGAGGAAGACCTGTCTGGGTGGCGCGTAGCGAGCGCGAGCAGGAAAGCACTGTCTGGGGAGTCCCCTAGGCTCTCGGGCGTGGGCTTGGAGTCGTCGCGGGAGCACCCGCAGCCGTTGCGCCGGGTCACGGCCGCGGTGCGAGGCTGGATCGACCGGCTGGGGGCGGTCTGGGTGGAGGGTCAGCTGATCGAGATCAGTCGCCGGCCGGCCGGCCGTACGGTGTTCATGACCATGCGCGACCCGCTCGCGAACGTCTCGGCCAGCATTGCGGCCTCCACCACCACGCTCGAGGAGGCTGGCCCGCTGAGCGAGGGCGCGACCGTCGTGGCGCGCCTGAAGCCTTCCTACTACGAGACCGCCGGCCGATTCTCCTTCTACTGCGACGCGATCTCTTTGGTGGGCGAGGGTCAACTGCTGGCGCGCCTGGAGCAAACGAAGCGCCTGCTGCAGGCCGAGGGCCTGTTCGACCCGGCTCGTAAGCGCCGGCTTCCGTTCCTCCCGGCCGAGGTCGGGTTGATCACCGGAGCCGACAGCGCGGCCGAACGCGACGTCGTCGAGAACGCCCGCCGCCGCTGGCCCGCCGTCAAGATCAAGATCCGCCACGCCCTGGTCCAGGGGCCGCAGGCCGCCGAGCAGCTGATGGCGGCCGTCGCCGAGCTGGACCGTCGGCCCACGGTCCAGGTCATCGTGATCGCCCGCGGCGGCGGCTCGCTGGAGGACCTGCTGCCGTTCTCCGACGAGGGCCTGATCCGGGCGGTGTTTGCCTGCCGGACCCCCGTGGTCAGTGCCATCGGCCACGAGACCGACACTCCGCTGCTGGACCTGGTCGCCGATCAGCGGGCGTCCACCCCAACGGATGCCGCCAAGCGGGTGGTGCCGGACGTGAGCGACGAGGTCGCCCGCCTGAGCCAAGCCCGCGACCGACTCCGGCGGGCCGCGGCGACCGGGATCCGACGCCAGCAGGAGTGGCTGACCGCGGTCCGCTCACGGCCGGTCCTCGCCGCCCCGACCGCGAGTTTCGCCTTGCGCCGCAGCGAGATCACCGCGCTCGGAGCCCGGGCCGAGCGGGCGGTGACCGTGCGGCTGGCCCACGAGTCCAGCGCCGTCGAGCACACGCTGGCCCGCGTTCGCGCCATGTCGCCCAAGGCGACCCTGGAGCGCGGATACGCGATCCTCGTCGCCGAGGACGGCAGCGGCGTTACTTCGGTGGCCGGCGCTGAGCCGGGCGACGCCCTGTCCGCCTACCTGGCCGACGGCCAACTGCAGGTCTCGGTCACCGGCGTCGTGGGCGTCGACGGAGGCGGCTCATGAGTGAGCCGGTGAAGGAGTCGACCCCGGACGATCAACTGACCTACGAGCAGGCCCGCGAGGAGCTCATCCGCGTGGTTCAGCAGCTGGAGTCGGGTGGGACGCCGCTAGCGGAGTCCCTCGCGCTCTGGGAACGCGGCGAACGCCTGGCGGCCCTCTGCCAGAACTGGCTGGACGGCGCCCAGGCCAAGATCGATGCCGCCCGGCAGTCCGCGCCCGAGACGGAGTCGGCGCCGGACTGACGTCAGGCCGACAGAGCGGCGTCCTCGACCGAAGTCTCCACGCGGCCGAAACGGCTGCGGTACGCCTGCGGCGAGACACCGATCTCGCGGCGGAAGTGTTCCCGGAGCACGACCCCGGAGTTGAAGCCGACGCGGCTGGCGATCTGCTCCACCCCCAGGTCGGATTCCTCCAACAGGCTCCGGGCGGCCAGGATCCGTTGTTGGTTGAGCCACTTGTGGGGGGTGATTCCGGTTTCGGCCACGAAGCGCCGGGCGAACGTCCGCTCGCTCATGACGGCCTGCTTCGCGAGGGAAGCCGCGGTGTGCGGCTCGCCCAGATGATCCAGGGTCCAGGTCAGGAGCGGGGCCAGGCTGTCGGCGGTGCACTCCGGAATCGGCATGGCGATGAACTGCTGCTGATCGCCGTCGCGCTGCGGCGGCACCACCATCCGCCGCGCGATCTTGGTCGCGACGGCGGTGCCCAACTCTCGGCGGACGAGGTGCAGGCTGGCGTCGATGCCGGCGGCGGTGCCCGCACTGGTCACGATGTTGTCCTGCTCGACGAAGAGCGCACGCGGATTGACGTCCGCGGCCGGGAACCGCCGCTGCATCTCCTCGGCGTACATCCAGTGCGTCGTACACCGCCGCCCGTCCAGCAGCCCGGCGGCGCCGAGCGCGAAGGATGCCGAACACAAACTCAACAGTGTCGACCCCTCAGCGTGCACGGTGCGCAGCAATTCGAGGACCTCAGCCGGGTACTCGGCGTCCTCCCGCGGCGCGCTCGGGGCGACGATGACCAGATCGCTGCCGGGCACGGCGTCCAGACCGCGGTCGGGCGTGATGGTGAAACCGGCGAGATTCTTCGTCTCCAGGGGTCGCCCGGGCTCGAGCGAACAGACCCGGAAGTCGAAGGTCGGCACGCCTTCGTCACGCCGATCGATGCCGAAGACCTCGACGGCCACCCCGAACTCGAAGACCGCAACCGGTTCCAGAACGATGACGCTCACCTGAGACAGAGGCATCCGACCAGCATAGTGGCAGCTTTCCTTCGCACCAAGGCAAGCTTGCCACTATTGGCAGTAGCGCTGCGAGAGCAAGATTACTGCCATGACCGGATTACTCATATTCACTGCTCTTGTCGTGCTGCTCGCGGTGGCGTTGGTTCCCGCTCACCGCAGGGCTCAGCAGAAGCCGCAACACCGGCTCGGACTGCCGTCCGACGTCGACGACTTCCGCGTCGACCGCGAGGTGCGGGACGCGTCCCAACGCGAACTCACTCGCGAGCTCAGTCGGCACTGAGGGTGGACGCGAAGGCCTCCAAGCCCTCGTACGCCGTGTCACCCACGACGATCGTGGTGACCGTCGGAGTGCTCCGGACCAGCGACCGCGTTCGCTCGTCCGGACTGATCCGGCGCTCCCACGGCTGACCGTCGAGCTGGCTCGTGCCGTCGGCGACACCCTCGCGGGTGTAGTCCTCGATGAACTGCTCCGGCAGCGCATCGCCCTGGTTGAGGGCAACGAAGATCTCGTCGGGCGCCAGGAAGCCGAGTTGCCAGAGGTTGCGAACCGACGGCTGCTCGTTGAGGTACGTATCCCCCTTGGGCACCCACTCCGCCTTCGTCGCCCGCCACGTTGCCGGCAGGCCGACCGGGGCGAGGACCGGGTAGGGGGCCTCGCTGCGGGCCTTGGCCAACACCGTCCGGTAGTCGACGACGTTCACCGGATGATCCGCGAGGTTACGGGTGAAAAAGAACGAGATGATCAGCAGCGGGATGAAGATGACCGCCAGCGTTCGGACCATGTCTCCGGCGCTCGGCTGTCTCTTGCGGGCCACCGCGTCATTCTTCCAGCCGCGCCAAGCGCCGGCCTGATCCTGCGGCGGGGCGAGTGCCGCGAGTCTCGAGTTCTTTGCCGCAAGCGTCGTCCGGGTGCGTGCATCGCAAGGCCGACGAGGGAGGGCTACCGGGTCGTATCTCGACCGAGGAGAACGCAGCGAGGTGCATCCCCGAGGCCACTCACGGCGAAGAGATTCGGGACTCGGGGCACTACAGTGATTGCCCGTGCCTGATGCCTCCCCGCCCGTCCCCGAGCAGACCCCGGCACCGGGTTCTGGTCAGCACGGCCCCCCACCGCCGAAGGAGTTGCTGGCCCCCAACGAGGGCAAGCAACGGGTGACCGACGTCGCCGGGCAGCGCTGGGCGCGCATCCCGCTGCAGACGCATGCGTTCGCACCCGGCGAGGAGTTTGCGTCGTTGATCGCCGGCTACGTGTCCGACGCCGTCGACCCGATCCTCGCCGATCCGGAGCTGGCCCCAGGTCTGACGCGGAGCTGGTACGTGGTCTCGAGCGAGAAGATCATCGCGATCGCTCAGGGCCGGTCGTACTTCCTCTGGGACATCAAACCCGGTTGGTGGGCGCGCACCCTCAGTCGCTTCGTCGTGAAGCTGCCGACCGGCATCGGCCTCGGCACGCCCTGGACCATGCAGCTGGCGATCCAGGAGGCCGGATTGCCCCGGATCCTTCTCGCCGCGGCGGCCAGCGCGTTGGGCAAGGTCATCGGCAAGCGCGGTTGGTTCTACCGCGTGGCCGGGCACAACGTGAACGCCATCGACGGACCCGCCGAGACCAACGTCTATCCCGCGAACGTGTCGGCGAAGCTGGCCCCCAAGGATCCCGACCTGGCGTCCGGCCAGATCCGGCGGGCCATCGTCGAGGCGGTGCCCGACGACATCGGCGGCCGACTCAGCGGGGTCTGCATCATCGACGCCAACGACCTGGGCCGCAATGTCCTCGGTCAGGAGAGCGATCGTGACGACGAGTTCTTCGCCGCGCTGTTCGCCGACAACCCGGCCGGTCAGGGACGGCAACAGACGCCGGTCACGATCTGCCTCCGCATCGACTGAGAGCGGATTCGGGTGCGTACGGTCGCCGACCAGGCCGCCTTGGCCCGGCAGTCGTCGGTCGTCAGGACGGGCGCCTCGCACGCGCATCATCCCGCCGGTCGTCGATCGCGTGCTCACAGGGGTCACGATAGGTAAATGGAGGAGCTCGCGACGCTGGCTCGGGCCGATGGACCGTACGGAGAAGTCGTGCTCCGTCGCCGCAGTCGCGGCGACACCGCCGTCGACGAGCTGATCGTCAACGGCGCCTTCGCGATGGACAGCTTCGAGACCAGCAGCGAGCGGGCGCTCGCGACGCTGCCGTTCCCCTTCGCCGGCGCGCGGGTTCTGCTCGGCGGGCTGGGGCTGGGCTACACCGCTTCCGAGCTGCTCACCCAGGGCATCGCCAGCCTCGACGTCGCGGAACTCGAACCGGCCCTGGTGGATTGGGCGCGGCAGGGAGTGACGGTGGTCCTGGGCGGTGTCGCCGCCGATCCGCGGGTCCGCCTGCGGGTCGCCGACATCGCGACCGTCCTGGCCCGGCGGAGCCCTCAAGGAGGTGGGACGCGATCCTGCTCGACGTCGACAACGGACCGGACTTCCTCATCCACCCCCACAATGCCGCTCTCTACGGACCGGCCGGGCTACGGGTGGCGTACGAACGGCTGCACTCCCGGTGGGCTGCTGGCCGTCTGGTGCCAGGGCCCCAGCCCCGCCCTGCGGGAGACTCTCGAGGCGCTCGGATCCAGCACGGATGAGTACCACCATCGGGTTCGCCGGGGCAGGCGCGAGTGGTCGTACGTGATCTACACCGTGCGGAGGGATCCGGCGGGGTAGTCACGGGTAGGCAAGAATGTCCGCCATGTCGACTGATGCCTTCCGGATCGCGCGAGACACGATGGGCGAGGTCCGCGTGCCGGTCGACGCCCTCTATCAGGCGCAGACCCAGCGCGCGATCGACAACTTCCCGATCTCCGGCGTGCCGATCGATCCCGCGCTGATCCGCGCGCTGGGTCAGATCAAGGGCGCCGCGGCGCGCGTCAACGCCGATCTGAGGGTCCTGAGCCACGACGTGGCCGACGCCATTCAGGCCGGCGCCACCGAGGTGGCCGGTGGTCGTCATGATCACCACTTCCCGCTCGACGTCTTCCAGACGGGTTCGGGGACCTCGAGCAACATGAACGCCAACGAGGTGCTGGCCTCGCTCGCCTCGGAGGCGTTGGGCTCGCCGGTGCATCCGAACGACCACGTCAACGCCTCACAATCGAGCAACGACGTCTTCCCCAGCGCCATCCACATCGCCGTCACCGACAGCTTCGTGAACGCCCTCGTCCCGAGCCTCCGCCACCTCGAGCTCAGGCTGTCGGCCAAGGCGTCCGAGTTCGACACCGTGGTCAAGAGCGGTCGTACCCACCTGATGGACGCCACTCCGGTCACCCTGGGGCAGGAGTTCGGCGGCTACGCCGCCCAGATCCGGTACGGCGTGGATCGCATCGAGGCGGCGCTGCCGCGGGTGGCGGAGCTGCCGCTGGGCGGCACCGCCGTGGGCACCGGCATCAACACCCCGCCCGGCTTCGCCGCCGCGGTCATCGACCTGCTGGCGGAGGAGACCCGGCTGCCCTTCACCGAGGCCCGCAACCACTTCGAGGCCCAGGGGGCGCGCGACGGCCTGGTGGAGGCGTCCGGCGTGCTCCGTACGATTGCGGTCAGCATCAACAAGATCGCGAACGACCTGCGCTGGATGGGCTCGGGCCCGCGCGCGGGTCTCGGCGAGATCCTGCTCCCCGACCTGCAACCCGGTTCCTCGATCATGCCGGGGAAGGTCAACCCCGTGATGTGCGAGGCCGCCATGATGGTGTCGCGCCCAGGTCATCGGCAACGACACGACGGTCGCGATCGCCGGTGCCTCCGGCAACTTCGAGCTCAACGTGATGCTGCCGCTGATCGCCCGCAACGTGCTGGAGTCCAGCCGGCTGCTGGCCAACATCGCGCGGCTGCTGGCGGATCGCTGCGTCGCCGGGATCGAGGCGCAGGTCGAGCACTGCCGCCACCTGGCCGAGTCCTCCCCCTCCATCGTGACCCCACTGAACCGCTACATCGGGTACGAGAACGCGGCCGCCGTGGCGAAACAGGCGCTCAAGGAGGACAAGACCATCCGCGAGGTCGTGATCGAGTCCGGTTACGTGACCGACGGCAAGCTCACCGAGGAGCAGCTGGACGCCGCCCTCGACGTCCTCGCCATGACCCGCCCGCACCCCTGATCTGAGCTGCTCGCGCAGCCGTTGGGTCAGACCAGGGCGACGTCCTCCAGCATCTCGGTGACCAGGGCGGCGATCGGGGAACGCTCGGAGCGGTGCAGGGTGACGTGAGCGAAGAGCGGATGGCCCTTGAGCTTCTCCACCACGGCGACCACGCCGTCGTGCCGCCCGACCCGCAGGTTGTCGCGCTGGGCCACGTCGTGGGTGAGCACCACCCGGGAGTCCTGGCCGATCCGGCTCAGCACGGTGAGGAGCACGTTGCGCTCCAACGACTGCGCCTCGTCCACGATCACGTACGCGTCGTGCAGCGAACGGCCGCGGATGTGGGTGAGCGGCAGGACCTCGAGCAGACCCCGCTCCAGCACCTCCTCGATGACCACCTTCGAGGTCGACCGCGCCGAGCGTGTCGAACACGGCCTGCGCCCAGGGCGCCATCTTCTCGCCCTCGGTGCCGGGCAGGTAGCCGAGTTCCTGACCGCCGACGGCGTACAGCGGCCGGAACACCACGACCTTGGCGTGCTGGCGTCGCTCCAGCACCGACTCCAGACCGGCGCAGAGCGCCAGCGCCGACTTGCCGGTGCCGGCGCGGCCGCCGAGGGACACGATGCCGATGCTGGGGTCCAGCAGGAGATCCAGCGCCACCCGCTGCTCGGCCGAGCGGCCGTGGATCCCGAATGCGTCCCGGTCCGCCTTGACCAGACGGAGTTCCTTGCTCGGTGTGACCCGGGCCAGCGCGGTGCTGCTGCCGCCGAGCAGGACCACTCCGGTGTGACAGGGCAGGTCGCGGGCGGTGGCCAGGTCCAAGATGCCGGACTCGTACAGCTCGTCGATCTGGGCGGCGGTCGCCTCGAGTTCACGCATGCCCGTCCAGCCGGACTCGACGGCCAGCTCGGCGAGGTACTCCTCCGCGGCCAGGCCGACGGCCGAGGCCTTGACCCGCATGGGCAGATCCTTGGAGACCAGGGTCACCGAGGCGTCCCTCGGCCGCGAAGTTCAGCGCCACGGCCAGGATCCGGGAGTCGTTGTCGCCGAGCCGGAAGCCGTCCGGCAGGGAGGACTGATCGGCGTGGTTGAGCTCGACGTGGACGGTGCCGCCGACGTCGTTCACCGGCACGGGCGCGTCGAGCCGTCCGTACGTCAGCCGGAGATCGTCGAGATGACGCAGGGCCGACCGGGCGAAGTAGCCGAGTTCGGCGTGATGCCGTTTGGCCTCCAGCTCGGTGATCACCACGATCGGCAGGATCACGTCGTGCTCGGCGAAGCGGCGCAGGGCGTGCGGGTCGCTCAGCAAGACCGAGGTGTCGATGACGTAGGTGCGCCGAGAAGGAGGCCCAGAAGATGGGGAAGCAGTAGACACTCGTCGTTCCTTCTGCGAGGCCGTACGCCCAGTCGCGCCCGGCCCCACCGCTAAGTGGTCGGCCGGGATGCCCGGTCCCGTGAGGGCCCGGTTCTGCCCGTCAAACGACGGCGCATCGATTGCCTCCCGTACGGGTCAGAAAGTTGTCACCAGGACGACCCGCTCCTCGAACGTACGTCCTCATGCAGGGCAGAAGCCCGAGCCACGCCGCGAATTAACCAGATCGTCACACCTGAGCGCCGCCCGCCGACACGGCCGCCCTTCAACGGCCGAAGCGGCGCTCCCGCTGCCCGTACGAGCGCAGTGCCCGGATGAAGTCGACCTTCCGGAAGTCGGGCCACAACGCCTCGCAGAAGTAGAACTCGCTGTGCGCCGACTGCCACATCAAGAAGCCGGACAGCCTCTGCTCACCGGAGGTGCGGATGATCAGGTCGGGGTCGGGCTGGCCCTTGGTGTAGAGGTGCTCGGCGATGTGCTCGATGTCGAGCGATTGCGCCAGTTCCTCGATGGGCGTGCCGTTTCGGGCCCCCTCGGCCAGCAGCGAGCGGACCGCGTCCCGCAGCTCGTGCCGCCCGCCGTAGGAGACCGCGATGTTGACCACCATCCCGTCGAGGTCGGCGGTGTCGCGGTCGGCCTGCTTCAAGATCTCCGCCGATTCCCCCGGCAGCAGGTCCAGCGCGCCGACCGGATGGACCCGCCAGCGACGGGTGGCGGCCAGGTCGGTGACCATCCGCTCGATCACCCGCAGCAGCGGTCCGAGCTCCCCGGCGTCGCTGCGGGAGAAGTTGTCGGTCGACAGCACCCACAGGGTGACCACCGGGATGCCGATCTCGTCGCACCACTCGACGAAGTCCTTCGAGCTTGTCCGCCCCGGCCTGATAGCCGGCCACCAGCGGCTGACCAGGCGCGTTGGCCCGGGCCCAGCGCCGGTTGCCGTCGGCGAGCACGGCCACGTGCTGGGGCAGCCGACGTGCTGTCGAGTTCGGCGATCAGGCGGTGCTCGTACGTCGCGTACAGCAGTCCCGACGGGTGCAGCCGGTCCACGAACTCCCGGAGCCGGTCGAGTCGGGACATGGTTGGCAGACTAGTCCTGCGCGCGCTCGGCAAGCGCGAATCCCTCTTCGAGCAGTCGATTTTCGAGTCGGCTTGGCGCAGCACCAGTTTCGCCCGTAGCCTTACCTACGCAACCGTAAGTTACGCAGGGATTGAAGGATCTGATGGACGACCTCGCGACCCGACCTCCGGCCGGACGGCCGACCGACAGCGACGACGCAGTCGGAGGCCGTCGGTCTGTTCGTCGACCGCAAGGTCAAGCCGCGACTCCGCGGCTGGCTGCACTTCTGCATGGCCCCGCTGGCCGCCGCGGCCGGCATCGTGCTGGTCGTGCTGGCGCCGACCACGCCCGGCAAGGTCGGTGGTGCGGTGTTCCTGGCCGCGTCGCTGCTGCTCTTCGGGATCAGCGGCGTGTACCACCGGTTCACCTGGGGCGCGCGGGGTGAGGCGCTGCTCCGCCGGATGGATCACGCCAACATCTACGTCTTCATCGCCGCGACGTACACCCCGCTGGCGCTGTTGGCGCTGGAGCCGGCCTCCGGCACCGTGCTGCTGATCGTCATCTGGACCGCCGCGCGTTCTCGGTCTGGTGTTCCGGCTGGTGTGGCTCAGCGCCCCACGGTGGCTCTACACCGCGCTCTACATCGCTGATGGGCTGGGCCGCGGTCGGCTGGCTCCCGCAGATCTACGCCAGCGGCGGGCCGGCGGTGCTTCTACCTGATCATCGCGGGCGGGCTGCTCTACACCGCCGGAGCGATCGTCTACGCGCGGAAGCGGCCCGACCCGTCACCGCGCTGGTTCGGCTTCCACGAGATCTTCCACAGCTTCACCATCGCGGCCTTCGCCGCCCACTACACCGCGATCTCGATCCTCACCTACGCCGCGTAGGCCGGCCCCCTCCCCAGGCCACCCCGACGTCGCTCGGATCCTTAGCCTGTGGGTGCATCGTCTGCAGATGGAGCTGCACGACTCGAGCGACGTGCGAGGTGAGGCCCGGCGGCACGCGACGGCGTCAGGGGAGTTGGGCCAGCAGGGCGTCGACGTCGGTGACGGGGAGGCGGCAGACGAAGCCGCGACAGACGTACGCGGTGGGTCGGCCCTCGCAGCAGCGGACGGTCGGCCAGCAGCGGCCATGCCCGGCTGGTCCGGCTCCCCCGCCACGACGACCGAGCCGGCCGGAACTGCGTCGGCTGGCGGCGCGTGACGAGTTCGGCTCGTCGCGGATCCTCGGCGGCGCCCGACGATGGCGACCTGGACCGGCGGGCGGCGGAGTCCGGCTCACGGCGCTGGCCAGCAGCCAGCCGGCGAAGCGCGGGCGCCTGACGGACCAGGGCCCCGGCGCTGCGCTCGGCCGCCTCGGCCCGGTCGGCGAGGTCGCCCCGGCCGGTCAGCTCGGCCAGCAGGCGCGAAGGCGTGGACCGCCGTGCTCAGTCCGGAGGGGGTGGCGTTGTCGGTCGGGTCCTTGGGCCGGGTGTAGAGCGCCTCGGCGTCGGCGGCGGTGTCGTAGAAGCCGCCCGCACCGTCCGTCGAACTCCGCCTCCACCACGGCCAGCAGCTGCTCCGCCCGCTCGATCCAGACCGGGTCGGCGGTCGCGGCCGCGAGCCGGGTGAAGCCCAGCGCCACGGCGGCGTAGTCCTCGAGCGTGCCGGCCGCCGTGCCGGCGACTCCGTCGCGCGAGGTTCGGCGCAGCCGGCCGTCCGTCCAGTGCACCCGCCACAGCAGCTCCGCCGCCTCGACGGCTGCCGACGATCCACTCCGGCCGATCGCAGACGACTGCCGGCCTGGACCAGGGAGTCGATCAGCCACCCGTTCCAGGCGGCGACGATCTTGTCGTCCCGACCCGGCCGGGCGCGGTGCTCACGCGCGCGTCCGCAAGCGCGAGCGGACCCGGGCCCACCGCTCGGGATCGGCGTCGGTTCGGCGCTGGAGGGTGGACAGGCCGTGCTCGAAGGTCCCCTCCGAGCGTCACCGAGCAGACCTCGGCCGCCCACTGCGCCGTCGTCGGCGCCCAGCACCTCGATCAACTGGTCCGGGGACCAGGCGTAGAAGGCGCCCTCGGCAGGTGGCCATCGGACGTCCAGCGAGTCGGCGTCCAGGCTGGCGGTGAAGCCGCCCTCGGCCGAGCGCATCTCGGTCAGCAGCCACTCGACCGTCTCCTCGACGACCCGCTCGGCCAGCGGCGTGACCGGTCAGCCGCCACCAGTGCACGTACACGCCCGAGCAGCAGCGCGTTGTCGTACAGCATCTTCTCGAAGTGCGGCACGACCCAGCGGCTGTCGACGCTGTAGCGGGCGAAGCCGCCGGCGAGCTGGTCGTAGATGCCGCCGCGAGCCATCGCCTCGAGGGTCTGCTCGGCCATTCGGCGCGCCTGGTCACCGTCGTCGTCGCCGAAGCGCAGCAGCGCCTCCAGCACCATCGACGGCGGAAACTTCGGCGCGCCGCCGAAGCCGCCGTGCACGCGGGTCGAAGTCCCTCGCGAGCGGCGCCAGCGCCGTCGCGCAGTCGTCGTC
The DNA here is from genome assembly GCA_963789345.1 of uncultured Actinomycetota bacterium. GTDB lineage: Bacteria > Actinomycetota > Actinomycetes > Propionibacteriales > Propionibacteriaceae > Microlunatus. The sequence continues at coordinate 234,653 of CAWBKR010000026.1, forward strand.
GGTGAGCGCGTGCGCCGGAAGGTCGAGCCGGCGACCGGCGAGCTCGCTCTCGATGGCGTTCGCGCTCGTCAAGACCTCGGAGCGCCGCTCGCGTCCAGGCGATGCTGACGGCGTTCAGCACCTGCCGGAAGGACGGCAGGCCGTGTCGCGGAGTCGGCGGGAAGTAGGTGCCGGCGTAGAACGGTCGCCGATCCGGGGTGAGGAACACGCTCATCGGCCAGCCGCCCTGCCCGGTCAGGGCCTGGGTGGCGGTCATGTAGACCGCGTCGACGTCGGGCCGCTCCTCGCGGTCCACCTTGACGGCCACGAACCGGGAGTTGATCACGTCGGCGGTCTCGTGCGTCCTCGAACGACTCGTGCGCCATGACGTGGCACCAGTGGCAGGCCGCGTACCCGACGCTGAGGAACACCGGCACGCCGCGCGTTCTCGGCCTCGGCGAAGGCCTCGTCGGACCACGGCCGCCAGTGGACCGGGTTGTCGGCGTGCTGCAGCAGGTACGGACTGGTGGCGTCCGCGAGGCGGTTGCGATCCGTCAACGCGATCTCGGGGTGCGTCTCGGGGCGCGTCTCGGGGTGCGTCTCGGTATGACGGGCACGCGGATCGGCCTTCGCGCGTGCGGGCGAGTCGGCCACCGGTTCTGGCCGTCGGCCTCCGCCTCTTCCCGGGCGATGTCGTCGGGAGTCCGGATCTTGCGCATCTGCTTCTGCATGCTGAAGAACAAGAACACCAGGACCAGCAGCAGCAACACGATGATCAGCAGGGGTGTCCAGCCCGGCCGGACGATGTTGGGATCGATGTTCGGCTCGGTCTGGAGCAGGACTCCAGCCGCGAAGGCGCTCACACCGCTCATACCGGCACTGTACTCGCGCGTTCGGCGCCTGGATCGGCTCCGGCCGGGGCCGCGATGCCGGCGAACAGGTCGTCCTCGGGCAGGCTCACCGCGACCCGGGTGCGCGCCAGCTCCCAGTCCTCGGTCGACCAGGCCCGCTGGTGGATGTCCAGCGGCACCGAGAACCACGGGCCCTCCGGATCGACCTGGGTCGCGTGGGCGAGCAGCGCCTGGTCGCGGACCGCGAAGTAGTCGGCGCACTCGACCCGGGTGGTCATCCGCTCGTCGTGCTCGGGGTCGATCTTCCAGGTGGCCAGCCGTTCGGCGTACGGTCCGTCGAAGCCCGGCGGCGATCATCGCCTCGTTGAGGGCCAGCGTACCGGTCGTAGTGGAAGCCGAACTGGTAGTAGAGCTTCGGCACCGCCCACGGCGACCCGAGCTCGGGATAGCGCGTCCGGGTCGGCGGCCGCGTCGAAGGCGTACACGCTGATCTGGTGGCACATGATGTGGTCCGGGTGCGGATAGCCGCCGTTCTCGTCGTACGTGGTCATCACGTGCGGCCGGAAGCGAACGGATGAGCTTGATCAGCGGCAGACTCGCCTCGGCGACGTCGAGGGTGGCGAACGAGCCGTCGGGCAGCGGCGGCAGCGGATCACCCTCCGGGCAGTCCGGAGTCGACGAAGCCCAGCCAGACCTGTTCGATGCCGAGGATCTGCCGGGCCCGGTCCATCTCGGCCCGGCGGATCTCGGCGATGTTGGCCAGCACGTCGGGCCGGTCCATGGCCGGATTGAGGATGGAGCCTCGCTCGCCGCCGGTGCAGGTGGCCACCACCACCTCGACGCCCTCGGCCACGTACTTGGCCGTGCGTCGCCGCGCCCTTGCTCGACTCGTCGTCGGGGTGCGCGTGCACGTGCAGCAGTCGCAGGCGTTCGCCGGCGGCGTCGGTCCGCAGGGCGCGGGAGTTCATAGGCGCCCATGTTGCCACCGCGCCCGGCCGGTGTCGTCGACCACCTCGCCGGTCGAGACAGGCGTCGGCGCCGAGCCGAGAATGGGTTCGCGTGGCGCAGGCGCGGGTCGAACGCCGATCCGTGTCGGCCGGAGGACGCCGAGCGGATCCGGCCGTCGCTATCCCCGACCCCGCCTGCCCCGACCGGTGCTGGTCGGCGCTCGATCGCGCGTCGGCGTCGCTCGTCGCCGGCGGCTGGCTGATCTGGGTCGGCACCGTGCACGCCGAACCCGCCGGTCTCCGCCCGCATCGCGGCGTACACGGTGCAGTCTCCGACACCCGGATCACCGCGACCCTGACCGTCGACCGCCCGACCCGTCGCAGCCCGGTCGTCTGCCGGGTGTTGGCCCAGGCCGCCGACTTCCAGCCGGTCGGCCGAGCGAGCTCGTCCAGGTCCGCGGCCACCGCGGACCGGGTCGTGAACGTCGAGGTGGACCTGACCACGCTGCGCCGCGCCACCACCGCCGTGGTCCGGAGTGCTCAGCTGATCTGACGGCCTCGGGTCGAAATTGCTAGGCTGGTTCGATGTCTGAGAACGTGCAACAGGTCGTCTGGCTGACCCAGGAGGCCTACGACAAGCTGCAGTCCGAGCTGGACCAGCTGTCGGGTCCGGGTCGCGCCGAGGTCACCGCGAAGATCGCCGCCGCGCGCGACGAGGGCGATCTCCGGGAGAACGGCGGGTACCACGCCGCCCGCGAGGAGCAGGGTCAGCAGGAAGCCCGGATCCGCCAGCTGCAGGACATGCTGCGTCGCGCCGAGGTCGGCGAGGCGCCGGTCGAGGTCGACGAGGTGGCCCCCGGCACGCAGGTCACCGATCGCCTTCGACGGCGACGAGTCCGACACCGACACCTTCGTCCTCGGCTCCCGCGAGCTGCTCGGCCTGGACGACGCCGTCGACTCGACCAACGTCTACAGCCCGCAGTCCCCGCTGGGCGCCGCCATCCTCGGCAAGAAGAAGGGCGACTAGGCCTCCTACGAGGCCCCCAACGGCAAGTCGATCAACGTCACCGTCGTCGACGTCCGCCCTTCCGGCCTGACCGCTCCACCGTCCCGTACGCAGACTGAACCCGGCTCGCGTGTCGACGCCGTGCGAGTGCCGGTTTCCCAGGTGCTGCGACGGCGAGGCGTCAGGCCAGCTCGCGAGCAGCCGCTCCGCCTCGTCCGGCGACAGGGCACCGGCGGCGACCTCGGAGAGGATCTGCTCGCGGGTCAGCGGCGTCGGCTCCGGCTCGTCGGCCAGCCCGAGCTTGTCCAGCAGCTGGCCGAACCGGAGCCGGGCGGTCGGATAGGAGACACCGAGGTGCTTCTCGACCTCGCGCAGGTTGCCGCGAGAGCGCGAGGAACACCCGCAGCATGGTCGTTGTCGGCGTCGTTCAGCGAGCAGAACGGGCAGGCGCGTGAAGACGCCGGCCAGCTCGCTGCCGCACGAGGCGCAGCCGAGCCGGGTGACGGCCAGGTGGTCACCGCAGACCGGGCAGTCGCTCGGCGCGCGGTGCTCGTGCCGGTCGCGCTCGACCGGGTCGACGGGGCCGCTCGCTCACGCCGGCTCGTCCGCCGGCGCCACGCCGGTCCGAGCCGACCCGGACCTGGGCGTGACCCATCACGACCTCGACGTCGAGCCGGGCGCTGCCGTTGCCCATCACGACCTCGTCGCCGAGCCCGTTGTGGCCACCGGACCAGCTGACCTTGCCGAGCTGCGCCTCGCCCTTGACGGTGACGTTGGAGTCGTCGGCCAGCTCGATGTACAGCGAGCCCGACTCGGCCCGGATCCGGGACCGACCGGTCGTGATCGCGCCCTTGATGGTGGCCTGACCGGCCTGGATCAGCACGTCGTTGATCTCCTCGACGTCGAGCAGCTTGGCGCCGCCGGCGGTGACCCGGACCTTGCCGAGGTGCGGCACCCGCTCGGTGTTCAGGCTGCCGGCGGTGACCTCGACGTCGACCGCGATGTTCGGGATTGACCCGCAGGAACAGCTCCTTGCCGAGCCCGAGCGAGCGGAAGTCGTCCAGGTTCCGCGGGGCCCGGAGGATGCTGAACCCGTCGAGGGACGCGCCGAGCTCACCGTCGCTGGAGACCTCCAGGACGGAGCCGTTGCGGCGCAGCACGTGCGGCCCGTCGGCGGCCAGGGTGGCCACCGAGGTCTCGCCGATGATCCGCACCCGGCGACCGATCGCGCGGACGGTGATCCGCTCGACCCCGCCGGTGTTGACCGGGCGCTGGCCGCGGCGTCTCCGCTTCGGTTACCGTCGGTCGGCTCGGCCGCGGAAGCTCTCGCGGGTGAAGCTGGCGTGCTGCGGCCGATCGGTGCTGGCCGCCCAGGCGTCCTCGGTGCGCCCGGCTGGTCTCGGCCTCGCGCGCCAGCTCCTCGTTGCTGGGCTCGCGGCGGATTGGCTCGGCGGCCGGGTCGGTCTCGGGCGGCGTGCTCGGCCGCCTTGAGGGCGTCGATGCGGCGGGCCGCCTCGGCGGCGTCGATGCGCCCGGCGGCGAGGTCTTCGAGGATGCCGGTGAGGTCAGGTTGCGGGCTCATGGCTCGAACTCTAACCCCGACCTTTCACTATCTGGAAGGTCTCGGCTTTCGCTTTTCGGGGTCCAGTCAGGGTGAACCCGTACGCCGCGGGTGTGCGCGGCGATCCGTCGTCGTTCGAGGCTCAGGCCCACCGCTTCATCGTGCACGCCCACCACTGATTTCGCCGGGAGGCACATTCCCGCGCGCGAAACCGGCGTTCGCGCGCAAATATTCGGTAGCGGACGCTGGTTTCGCGCGCGAGGAGCGAGCCGGGGGCCTGCGCGAGGCCAGAACTGACGACTCCGGGAAGGCAGCCGGATTGCACTGTGCCATACACACAGTTATATGGTTGCCACATGCAAACAGTTATCCATGACCGCCGGTCGATACGCGTGCTGCACGGGCTGATGACCGTCGGCCGGCTCCTTCGTCAGGGCGGCACGCACGACTGTCCCTCGATCCGGGGACGTTCTGGCTGCTCAAGACCGATCACCACCCACGGGCCGATGCGGATCACCGAGCTCGCCGGCCTCGTCAATCTGGACCCCTCCACCGTCTCCCGCCACGTCGCCCAGCTGGAGCGGTCCGGCCTGATCGAGCGCACTCCCGACCCGGACGACGGGCGCGCCCAGCTCGTCACCGTCACCGACGAGGGGCAGCAGAAACTCGAGGCGGCCTTCGCTCGCCGGCGCGAGCTGCTCGCCCGCAGCCTGGCCGAATGGGACACCGGAGGACGTCGACCGAGTTCGAGCACCTCCTCGGCAAGTTCGCGCGGCTCGCTCGAATCCACCGCTCCGCCTCGGGAAGAACCGTCCGTATGAGCAACCGCAGGCCGCGTCGGGCCGCAGACTCGACGGCTCCGGCCGCACGGCCGGCTCCCGTCGACGACGCGCCCGGCGGCTACCTGAGCCACCGCCAGATCCTGGTCGTGATGGGCGGGCTGATGGCCGGCATGTTCCTGGCCGCGCTCGACCAGAGCATCGTCGGCGTCGCGCTGCCCAAGATCACCTCCGAGCTGGGCGGCCTGGACAAGCTGTCCTGGGTCGTCACGGCCTACCTGCTGACCTCGACCGCGGCCACGCCGCTCTGGGGCAAGATCTCCGATCTGCTCGGGCGCCGCCCGGTCTTCCAGGCCGCCATCGTCGTCTTCCTGATCGGCTCGGTGATCTGTGCCCTGTCCCGCAACATCGAGGTGATGATCGCTCGGCCGGGCCGTCCAGGGTCTCGGCGGTGGCGGGCTGATGTCGCTGGCGCTCGCCGTGATCGGCGACATCATCCCGCCGCGGGAGCGCGGCAAGTACCAGGGCCTCTTCGGCGCGGTGTTCGGTGTGTCCTCGGTCGCCGGCCCACTGCTCGGCGGGCTGTTCACCGACCACCTGGGCTGGCAGTGGATCTTCTGGATCAACCTGCCGATCGGCATCGCCGCCCTCGTCGTCACCTCGCTCGCCCTCAAGCTGCCCCACGTCAAGCGGGAGGCCTCGGTCGACTACCTCGGCGCGGCCACCATCGTCGCGTCCGTGACCAGCCTCATCCTGTACCTGAGCTGGGCCGGCCCGGATCAGGGCTGGACGTCCGGCATCGGCATCGGCCTGCTCGTCGCCACGGTGGCGTTCGCCGTGATCTTCGCCTTCGTCGAGACCCGGGCCAAGGAACCGATCCTGCCGCCGGAGCTGTTCGAGCACTGGACCTTCGTCTCCAACGTCAGCTTCGCGATGATCATGGGCGTCGGCATGTTCGGCGGCCTGATCTACCTGCCGATCTACCTGCAGGCGGTCAAGGGCATGTCGGCCACGCAGTCCGGCCTCGCGATGCTGCCGCTGGTGGTGGGCATCTTCGCCACCTCGATCAGCAGCGGGCAGATCATGACCCGTACGGGGCGCTACAAGTGGATGCCCATCACCGGGTCGCTGGTCGTCGGCGGCGCGCTCCTCGCTTTCTCCCAACTCGAGGTCGACACCCCGTACGGGGTCCTGGCGATCATCATGTTCTGCTTCGGCGCCGGACTCGGGCTCACCATGCAGGTGGTGGTGACCGCCGTGCAGAACAGCGTCGACCGCCGCAACATGGGCGCGGCGACCGCCGCGGTCGCCTTCTTCCGGACCATGGGTGGCGCCATCGGCACCGCCCTGTTCGGCGCCATCTTGAACATCCGGCTGGCCTTCCACCTGGAACAGGTCGTGCCCGCCTCGGCCGCCGGCCAGCTGGCCGGGGTGGCCGCCTCGGTCAACGACGTGACCGCCATCCAGACCCTGTCGGAGCCGGTGAAGGGCTGGGTGCTGACCGCCTTCACCCCGGCGATGGACGACGTGTTCTTGATCGCCGTACCGTTCATGGCCGTCGCCTTCGTGCTGGCGCTGACGATGCGCGAGAAGCCGCTCGCGGGACGTCAGCCGACCGCGCCGCCGGTCGAGCAGACCCGTGACTTGGAGCCCGCCGTCACCCGGCGTGTCTGAACGCGCCACCCCGGCGAATGATTACGGAATCGGCCCGGCCGCCGATTACTATCTATCCAGAATTCGCGTACGTGCGGGCGTTGAGGATTCTGGACGACCCGCGACCGCGGCAGGCGTGTTCCGGATGGGGCCGGACCACCGATGATACCGAGGACACGATGAGCAGACGGGCCACCAGATCGGTCGTGGCAGGGGCCGCCGCGACGCTGCTGACCCTCGCCTTGACCACCACCCTCGTCGGGTGCGGGACGATCCCGACCACGGCGGCCGGCAGTCAGCGGGACGCCCAGGCTCCGACGGCGCCCGCCGACAAGCCGGCACCGGGCGCCGAGCAGCCGGGCCAGGGATCGAGCCAGGATCCGACCGGCGAACCGCAGCCCAGCGACCCGCCCACGCCCGAACCGACGCCGGTGTCGTTCACCAGCAACGTCAAGGACGGGAAGGGCGGGGTCAAGGTCAACACCCTGGTCAACGTCAAGGCCACCGACGGCAGCCTCGCGACGGTGGCGCTCTCCTTTCGCGGTGTGACCCGCCAGGGCAAGCAGATCAAGGGCACCGTCAAGGGCGCTCTCAGCGCGGACAAGAAGAGTTGGACGGCGAGCGAGCGGCTCGAACCCTCCTCGACCTACACCCTGACCTCGACCGGCAAGAGCGTCACCGGGGTCGCGGCGACCGAGAAGTCCTCCTTCCGGACCGCGCAGTTGACCGCCGACCAGGAGACCTTCGCCAGCATCGCGCCGCAGCCCGACAGTCTCGGTCGGCATCGGCATGCCGGTCGTGCTCACCTTCGACGTCCCGGTCGAAGATCGCGCGGCCTTCCAGAAGAACCTCCACGTGCAGTCGACGCCGGCCCAGGAGGGCAGCTGGAGCTGGCTGTCGGACACCGAGGTCCGGTACCGCCCCAAGAACTGGTGGAAGCCGGGCACCAAGGTGAAGGCGTGGGCCGACATCAACGGCCTCGCCGCGGGGAACGGGGTCTACGGCCAGAAGGCCGTCTCGACCGAGTTCACCGTCTCCAAGAAGACGCTGGTCACCCGGATCAACCTGAAGACCCACCAGGCCAAGGTCTACATCAACGACAAGCTGACCCGGACCATCCCGATCAGCGCCGGCAAGCCCGGGTGGGCAACCCGCAGCGGCGTGCAAGCTGATCATGGACAAGCGACCGATGGTGCGGATGACCGGGGTGTCGATCGGCATCGACCGCGGGTCAGATCGGAGGACTTCGCGCTCAACGTCCGGTACGCCATGCGGATCACCGCCAGCGGGCGAGTACCTGCACGCCGCGCCCTGGAACTCCGGTCGGTTCGGGAACTCCAACGGCAGCCACGGCTGCGTCGGGATGAGCACCGCGAACGCGATCTGGCTCTACAACCGGGTACGTCAGGGCGACCCGGTGATCACCACCGGCAGCAACAAGGGCATCGAGAAGGGCAACGGCTACGCCGACTGGGACGTCTCGTACGCGGAGTTCAAGAAGGGCTCAGCGATCTGAGCTAGTCCACGCCGCCATCTCGCCGACCCGTCACATCTTCGGCGCATTGGACGGCGTGTCGCCGCACAAGTGACGGCTCGCCTGGGTCTCTAGCCGGTGCGTGCGTCGCCCTCGGTCATGACCACGGCGTCGTCACCGGGTAGATGGCGCAGCTCCTGGATGAACGACTTCGCGAACGCCAGGATCGGGATCGACAGCAGCGCGCCGACGATCCCACCCACGATGACACCGACGGCGATGCCGAGCAGCACGGCCAGCGGATGCAGCTTCACCGCACGACCGAGCAGGAACGGCTGCAGGATGTGGCCCTCGAGCTGCATCACGACGATGATCCCGGCCAGCATGATGAGGGCCTGAACCCAGCCGAGCGCGACCAGCGCGACGACGACGGCGACGAAGCCGGAGACGAACGCGCCGACCAGCGGGATGAAGGCGCCGATGAAGACCAGCGCGGCGAGCGCCGGCGCCAGCGGCACGCCGAGGATCAGGGCCACGATCAAGACGCCGACCGCGTCCACCAGCGCGACCAGGATCGTCGCCCGGACGTAGGCGACCAGCGACCGCCAGCCGCCGAGCGCCGCCACGTCCACACGATCCCGGACGTGGCTGGGGAAGAAGCGCAGCAGGAACCGCCAGATGCCGCGGCCGTCGTACAGGAAGTAGAAGAGCGCGAACAGCGCGATCGCGAACCCGGCCAGGAAGTGGCCCACCCGGGTACCGATCGCCCCGGCCCAGGCGGCGATGGTGGCCTGGCTGCTGGTCAGGAACTCCTGGAGACGAGTGATCAACTCGTCGAGCCGGAGCCAGCTCTCGTCGATCGGCAGCGGACCGTCCCGCAGCCACGCCAACAGCGCGTAGAAGCCGGTCGACCACGTTGGACGCCAGCGCCGGCGCCTGGGAGGCGATCTGGGTGCCGATCAGAGTCAGCGCACCGAAGATCAGGATGAGGCCGCCGAGCACGGAGATGGCCGCGGCTGCGCCCCGCGGCAGGCCCCACGACGTGAGTCGCTTCGCGACCGGGAACAGCATCGCGGCCAGCAGACTGGCGACGGCGACCGGGATGACCACCTCGGACAGGTACTGCAGACAGCCAGCCCACGGCCAGGATCAGGGCCCCCACGAGTAGGACTCGCCACGCCCAGCTGGCCGCCGTCTGCAGTCCCCGCGGGACGTTGCGGTCGAAGGTCGCGGAGTTGGTCTGGGTGACCGTCACCGTCGGCGCCGTCGCGCCGTTCGGGTGCCGCAGGGTCACATCCACCGGCGACTCCGCCGGGGTAGGGCCTGTGCCGCGGCGCCGTTGCCTTCTGCCTGGCGACGTCTCGGGCTGATCCTTGTCGATCTTCTTCGGCAGCGTCATCCGACCCTCCTTTCGCGAGTGCCCCGAACGACGTGCTCACGGTATCGGGTGGCTCCAGACCCACCGCCGGCGAAAGGCACACTAGGCCGGTGGGGAGATCGGGGTCGGCGCGGCGCTGGCTCCGCTCCCGGACCACTCTCCCGCGGGACGTCCTCGTCCTCGGCGTGATCGCGTTCTGCGTGGCGGTCGGGTTCGGCGTGCTGGTCCCGGTGCTGCCGGTGTTCGCGCGGACGTTCGGGGTCGGCAACGCCGCGGTCGGCGCGGTCATCTCGATGTTCGCCCTGATGCGCCTGGTCAGCAGCCCGATCTGCGGCCGGCTGATCGCCTGGGCCGGGGAGCGGACCATCCTCGCCACCGGCATCTTCATCGTCGCGGTCTCGAGCGGCCTGGCCGGGATCGCCCAGAGCTACGCCCAGCTGCTGGTGCTCCGCGGCGTCGGCGGGGTCGGCTCGGCGATGTTCACCGTCTCGGCCATGACGTTGCTGCTCCGTTCGGTCGATCCGGGTCGCCGCGGCCGGGCGATGAGCGTCTTCCAGGGCGGGTTCCTGCTCGGCGGGATGACCGGTCCGGCGGTGGGCGGTCTGCTGGCCCTGATCTCGCTGACGGCGCCGTTCTTCTTCTACGCCGGCACGCTGGTGGTGGCCGGGCGTGGTCGGGCTGCTGCTCCTTAGTCGGGAGCGGACCGGACCGGCCGAGGAGGATCACCGGAGGCGCGTCCGTTCCGGGCGATCCTGCGCGACTCCCGGTTCCAGGCGGCCTGCCTGACCAACCTGTCCTCCGGGTGGACCGGGCACGGGGTGCGCTCCGCTCTCGTACCGGTGCTGGTGGTCGAGGTGCTGGACCGCCCGGCCTCGTGGACCGGGATCGCGTTCGCCTGCGCCGCCGTGGCCCAGACGATCGCGATCGGGCCGGCGGGCGCGTTCGTGGACTCGAGTCGGGCGGCGCCCGGCCATGGTCGGCGGCGGACTGCTGGCCGGCGGTCTCGATCATGGTCGTGCCGTTCGCGCCGAACGTGGTCGTGTTGATCATCGCGCTCAGCGCGTTCGGCGTGGCGGCGGCGTTCCTGGGCACGGCGCCGGCGGCGGCGGTCGGCGACGCCGCGGGCGGGCGCAGTGGTACGGCGGTGGCCGTGTTCTCGATGTGTTCGGACCTGGGTGCCATCGTCGGACCGGTGGTCGCCGGGACTGTTGGCCGACCGGTTCTCCTACGGTGTCGCCTTCGGCGTCAGCGCAGGCCTGGCGGTGGCCGCCGCCCTGTACGCGTTGCGGATGCCGGGCGGTATCGGCGAGCTCGCAGTCCGCAAGGAGGTGGCAGACAATGACCGCGCGCCCGTTGACTGAGCTGGTCGCACCGGACTGGGCCGAGGCGCTGGCTCCGGTGGCGCCCGCGGTGGCCGAGCTGGGTCGGTTCCTGCGGGCCGAGATCGCCGCCGGCCGCGGCTATCTGCCGGCCGGGCGAGCACGTGCTGCGGGCCTTCAGCCGCCCGCTGGCCGACGTACGGGTGCTGATCGTCGGGCAGGATCCCTACCCGACGCTCGGTCATCCGGTCGGCCTGTCGTTCTCGGTGGCGCCGGACGTGACGACCGCTGCCCCGCAGCCTCGCCAACATCTACCGCGAGCTGGCTGACGACGTCGGGATCGAACCGTGCCGCGCACGGCGACCTGACCGGCTGGTTCGACCAGGGCGTCCTGCTGCTGAACCGGGTCCTGACCGTGCAGCCGGGTCGGCCCGGATCGCACCGCGGGCGAGGCTGGGAGCAGGTCACGCAACGAGCCATCGAGGTGCTGACGGCCCGCGGTGGTCCACTGGTCGCGATCTTGTGGGGCCGCGACGCGCAGAACCTGATCCCGATGCTCGGCGGTGTGCCTTACGTCGCCAGCGCACACCCCTCTCCCCTGTCCGCCCGCAGCGGATTCTTCGGTTCCCGCCCCTTCAGCCGAGCCAACGAGCACCTCGTACGCGCCGGTGCCGAGCCGATCAACTGGAAACTTCCCCCCTGAATCCGCCGACCCGTCACATCTTCGGCTGTTTGGACGGCGTGTCGCTGCGGAAGTGACGGGTCGGCGGAAGGGTCGGAGGCGGGCGACGCGGGCAGGATCGGGCGACGCGGGCAGGATCGGGCGACGCGGGCGGATCGGCGAAGGGGGCGACGCGGGCAGGTCGCGACGCGGGCAGGCGGCGCCGTGCGGACGCGGGGGCGCGTGCGGCGGCAGGCCGCGCGGTGCGGACGCGGGAGGGGGCGCCGGAGGGGACGCGGGCGGAGTCGCCCCGAGCCGCTCGAGCGTTTTCCGCCATGTGGCGGACGGCGCAGCAGCGAAGCCCGATTCTTGCTGCGCCAGCCGCCACCTGGCGGGAAACGACATCGGGCACCGCGGACGACCCCTACCCCACAGATCGATGAGACGGTCACGCCGGCAGAGGACACCACGGGCGAGCATCCGTCGCCGATTCCCCCCCGCGTCCCCGCCGAGCCGTCACTTGTGCGACGACACGCCGTCCAAAGCGCCGAAGATGTGACGGGTCAGCGGGAGAGGGCTTGGTCGAGGTCGGCGATCAGGTCGGCGGGGTCCTCGATGCCGACGCTGAGCCGGATCAGGTCGGCGGGCACCTCGAGTTCGGTGCCGGAGACGGAGGCGTGGGTCATGCGGCCAGGGTGCTCGATGAGCGACTCGACGCCGCCGAGTGACTCGCCCAGGATGATCACCTTCGTACGGGCGCAGACGTCCAAGGCGGCCTGCTCACCACCTTGTACGCGGAAGCTGACGATTCCGCCCGGACGGCGCATCTGGCGCTTGGCCAAGTCGTACCCCGGATGGGTGACCAGACCCGGGTAGTAGACCTCGGTCACCGCCGGGTGCTCGTTCAGAAACGCCGCGATCCCCTCCGCGTTGTCGCTGTGCCGCTCCATCCGTACGGCCAGCGTCTTCAGTCCGCGCAGAACCAGCCACGAGTCGAACGGGCTCGCCACCGCGCCCAAGGCGTTGTGGTGGAACGCGATGTCCTCGGCCAGGCGCGGGTCGGCGACCACGAGCGCACCCCCGATGACGTCGGAGTGCCCGCCGCAGTACTTGGTGGTCGAGTGCACGACCACGTCGGCGCCCAGTTCCAGCGGCTGCTGCAGATAGGGCGAGGCGAAGGTGTTGTCCACCACCGCCAGGGCCCCGCTCGCGTGCGCCAGATCGACGATGGCCGCGATATCGGCGACGTTGAGGAGCGGATTCGTGGGAGTCTCGACCCAGACCGCGAACGTCTCCCCGGGCCGGATCGCCGCCTCCACCGCCGCCAGGTCGATCAGCGACACCGAATCGACGTGCAGCCCCCACTTGTCGTACGCCCTGGCGAACAGCCGGAAGGAGCCCCCGTACGCGTCGTTGGGCAGGACCAGATGCCCACCCGGCCGGCCGATCGTCCGCAGCAGGGTGTCCTCGGCGGCGAGCCCACTGGCGAACGCAAAGCCCCGGGTGCCGCCTTCGAGAGCCGCCAGGCACTCCTCCAGCGCGGTCCGGGTCGGATTGGCGGAGCGCGAGTACTCGTAGCCGCCGCGCGTACCGCCCACCCCGTCCTGGGCGAAGGTCGAGGTCGCGTAGATCGGCGGGACCACCGACCCCGTCGTAGGATCCGGCGCCTGGCCGGCGTGGATGGCCCGAGTCGAGAACCCATGATCGGTCATCCAACGAGCCTATCCACCGGGAACAGACCTCATCCGACCCGTGTTGTTCCATCGAACCCCAACCCAAGGAGCACCGAAGCGATGTTGTTCTCTCGTCAGAAAGTCACGATGGTGGAGCCGGACCGGGCCCTGCGCGGTCGCGATCGTACGGTGCTCGCTGAGCCGACCTTCCACGAGATCTTCGGCATTCCCGTGCAGACCGTGCCGGCCGGATCCGAGGTCGCCTATCTGGCGCTGGGCTGTTTCTGGGGCGCGGAGAAGCTGTACTGGCAGACCCCCGGGGTCACCAACACGGCCGTCGGCTACGCGGGTGGCTACACCCCGAACCCCACGTACGAGGAGGTCTGCAGCGCCAAGACCGGGCACACCGAGATCGTCAAGGTGAGCTACGACCCGGCCAAGGTCAGTTACGAGCAGCTGCTCAAGATCTTCTTCGAGAACCACAACCCCACCCAGGGCATGCGCCAGGGCAACGACGTCGGCACGCAGTACCGCTCGGCGATCTACACCACCACGGACGAGCAGGCCGAGACCGCGAAGCGGGTCCAGGAGGAGTTCCAGACGGCGTTCAACCGTGCGGGGTACGGCGAGATCACGACCGAGGTCAAGCCGGAACCGGACTTCTACTACGCCGAGGACTACCACCAGCAGTACCTGGACAAGAACCCCTTCGGCTACTGTCCGGTCCATGCCACCGGAGTCACCTGCAACTGAGCCGCGGCAGCGCGAGTCCGTCGGCGGCCGCCTGGCCGCCACCGTGCTCGACGCGCTCGATCCTCCGGCGCTGGCCGCGTTCTACGCGGCGGTGCTCGGCTGGGTGATCATCGAGGACAACGCGGACTGGGCTCGCATCGGACCTCCGGACGGCAGCCGGCCCGGGCTCTCGTTCCAGCTGGAGCCGCTGTTTCGGCAGCCCACCTGGCCGAGCCGCGACGGCGAGCAGCAGATGCAGCTACACCTCGACATCGCCGTTGACGACCTGGCTGCAGCGGTTACCGCCGCCGAGGCGCTCGGAGCCCGCCAAGCGGAGTACCAGCCGCAGGAGGACGTCCGTGTCATGACCGACCCGGAGGGTCACGTCTTCGATCTGTTCGCCGCCGGCGCCTGACGGTGCCCGACGTGCGCCGAGGCCCGTTCACCTTCACCCGGGAACGCATCGTGCAGGTGGCGGCCGTCGTGGTCGTCGGCGTCATCGGGGCGTTGCTTCCGTACATGACCCTGGTCTACGAGAACTACTTCTCCGAGGTGGTTCAGGAGACCTTCAGCCTGTGGCCGGCCGCTGACCGGTTGGGACTTCTGAACCTCGTGTATCTCCCGTCGGGCGCGGAGAATCCCGACCAGCTCCAACGGGGCGTCGACTTCATGCACCTCGGCGCTCGTGCCCACCAGGTCGGCCTGGTGCTGGCGGTGCTGACCGTGTGGGGTCTGTTCATGGACGAGATCAACAAGTTCCTGTGGTGGCCGCTGCACATCGCCGGCTGGATCCTGGTGGTCGGCACCGTCGCCCTGGTGATCGGTTGGCAGCTCCTGATCGCCGTCCAGGTCGACGTGGCGATCCTCTTCGGTTGGGTGCCGCTGCTGATCGCCGGCGTCCTCGCTCTGATCTTCACCTTCCGGGCGCGGTCCCGGATCGACACCTACCGCGGCGCCTGACGCGCCCCGCCGCAGGCCGGGTAACTTTCGACAGATGACCCAACTCGCGAGCATGGGCGGCGACACCGCCGCCGACAACGAGCCAGTGCCGGCAGCGGCGACTCGATCCCGCCCGAACCGTACGAGCTCGGCGATGTCGACGGGCCGCTCGACGCCGACGCCCTGGCCGAGCTCGACGCCTGGTGGCGGGCGGCCAACTATCTCGTCGGTCGGCCAGATCTACCTGCTGACGAATCCGTTGCTGACCGAGCCGCTGCAGGCGGAGCACGTCAAGCCCCGCCTGCTCGGTCACTTCGGCACGGTGCCCGGGCTGAACCTCGTGTACGCCCACGCCAACCGCGCCGATCCGGGAGCGGGACCTGAATGCGATCTTCGTCGCCGGCCCCGGTCACGGCGGACCGGGCCCGAACGCGTGCGCGTGGCTGGAGGGCACCTACTCCGAGCTGTACAGCCACACGCCGCGGGACGCCGAGGGCATGGCGGCGTTCTTCAAGCAGTTCTCCTACCCCGGCGGGGTGCCGAGCCACTGCGCGCCCGAGACACCGGGGTCCATCCACGAGGGCGGAGAGCTGGGCTACTCGCTGCTGCACGCCTTCGGGGCGGTGTTCGACAATCCCGATCTCACCGTGTTCTGCGTGGTCGGGGACGGCGAGGCGGAGACCGGGCCGCTGGCCGGCAGCTGGCACGCCGCCAAGTTCTGCAGTCCGGCAGCGCGACGGGGCGGTACTGCCGATCCTCGCGTTGAACGAGTACAAGATCGCCAATCCGACTCTGCTCGCGCGGATCCCGACCGAGGAGCTGGAGACGCTGATGCGCGGCTACGGCTACGAGCCGCACGTCGTGGCCGGTGACGACCCGGCGACGGTCCACCAGGCCTTCGCCGCGACCCTCGACCGCTGCCTGGACCGCATCGCGGAGATCCAGCGGCCGCCCGAGGGAAGTCCGGCGGGAGCAGCGATGACCCGCGGCCGGCCTGGCCGATGATCGTCCTCCGCACACCGAAGGGCTGGACGTGCCCCCCGGTCGTCGACGGGCAGCAGGTCGAGGGCACCTTCCGCGCCCATCAGGTCCCCCTGCCCGCTGCGCGCACCGACGGCGAGCATCGCAGGGTCCTGGAGGCCTGGCTGCGGTCGTACCGGCCCGAGGAGCTCTTCGACGAGACCGGCGCGCCCGCCTCGCGAGCTGCTGGCCTTGAACCCGACGGGTGATCGACGGATGAGTGCCAACCCGAACGCCAACGGCGGCCTGTTGTTGCGTGACCTGCGGCTGCCCGACTGGCGCGAGTACGGCGTGGAGGTCGACCGGCCCGGCGCGACCAAGCACGAGGCCACCCGGGTGCTCGGCCGGTGGCTGCGCCGAGGTGACGCGGACCAATCCCGACACGTATCTGACCTTCGCCCCCGACGAGCTGGCCAGCAACCGGCTGCAGGACATCCTCACCGTGACCGGCCGCGACTGGCAGGCCGAGGTCGGCGAGTTCGACGAGAAGCTGGACCGCAACGGCCGGGTCATCGAGGTGCTCAGCGAGCACATGTGCCAGGGCCTGCTGGAGGGCTACCTGCTGACCGGCCGGCACGGCGCTGTTCACCTGCTACGAGGCGTTCATCCACATCGTCGACGCGATGTTCAACCAGCACGCCAAGTGGCTGCAGGCCAGCGCCGAGGTGTCCTGGCGGCGGCCGATCGCCAGCTTCAACTACCTGCTCTCCTCCCACGTGTGGCGCCAAGATCACAACGGCTTCACGCACCAGGACCCGGGCTTTCTCGACGTGGTGCTGAACAAGGACCCCGAGATCGTCCGGGTCTACCTGCCGCCGGACGCCAACACCCTGCTGTCCACGTACGACCACTGCCTGCGGTCGCGGCACTACGTCAACGTGGTCGTCGCCGGCAAGCAGCCCCAGGAGGACTGGCTCTCGGTGCACCGACGCCGCGCTGCACTGCACCCGCGGGCTCGGCATCTGGGAGTGGGCGGGAAACCGCGACGAGGTCGGCACGGTGCCCGACGTCGTGCTGGCCTGCGCCGGGGAGATTCCCACACTGGAGACGCTGGCCGCCGCCGCGATCCTCCGCGAGCGGCTGCCGGACCTGCGCGTACGGGTCGTCAACGTCGTCGACCTCATGCGGCTGCTGCCGGAGTCGGAGCACCCGCACGGCCTGCCCGACCGCGAGTTCGACACCGTCTTCACCGCGACCCAGCCGGTGATCTTCGCCTTTCACGGCTATCCGTGGCTGGTGCACCGGCTCAGCTACCGGCGCCGCAACCACGCCCAGATCGCACGTCCGCGGCTACAAGGAGCGCGGAACGACCACCACCCCGTTCGACATGGTGATGCTGAACGACCTCGACCGCTACCACCTGGTCATCGACGTCATCGATCGCGTTCCGGAGCTCGGCGCACGAGCCGCCGGGCTGCGCCAGGAGATGGTCGACACCCGCGTACGGGCCCGCACCTGGACCCGCGAGAACGGCGTCGACCTGCCCGAGGTGGCCGATTGGAGCTGGCCGAGCTGACCACGCCCGCCTCACCCCACCCCTCACCTCCCCGGCCGCCTCCCCCCGGCCCCCGGCCCTCGCCCCCGCCCCTCTTTCGGGAAACTGTCCACAGTTTGCGCATTGGAGGCGCATTCCTCGGGGTTTAGTTGCGACTTCCCTACAGTTACGCGGGTTGCGTGCGACTCCGCTGGATGGCTGGTCACGCGACTCCGCCCTCGGACGCGACCTGCCGTCCCCGGCCGCTCCGCGATTCAGTTCGACATGCTCAGGTGCCTGAGTCGCGCCGGACTTTGTCGCAAAAGCAGCGCGCACGCCCAGGATCAGCGCGGGAAAACGCTTTCTCAGCCATGCGTGCAGTTTTTGCGACAAAGCGCCCACCGCCGTTGATCCCCGTCCCAGCGCAGATGCGGCCGGCGCGGTGGCCGCTTTTGCGCACTCAAGCCCGGATCACCAGCGCGGGACCACAAGCCTCACGGGGCGTTGCGAGCGAAGGTGTTGCAGGTGTTGGGATCGCCGCTGCGAAACCCCTGGTTCAGCCACTTCTGCCGCAGGGCAGAGGAACCGTGGGTCCAGCTCTCCGGCGAGACCTGCCCGCGGGCCCGCTCCTGGATCCGGTCGTCACCCACCGCGGCGGCAGCGTCCAGCGCACGCTCGAGGTCGTCCTGGGTCACCTCGGCGATCGGGGAGTTCGGGTCGTCGGCAGCTTGGGAGAACCAGACACCGGCGTAGCAGTCGGCCTGCAGTTCCAGCCGTACGGCCGGCGACTTCGGGCCGGCGGTCTGACCCTGCGACTGGACCTGCCGCATGGTGCCGGTCAGATTCTGGAGGTGATGGCCGAACTCGTGCGCGAACACGTACGCCTCGGCGGCATCGCCACCCTGGGCGCCGAGTTCACTGCTCAACTGGTCGAAGAACCCGAGATCGAGGTAGACCGTCGTGTCACCCGGACAGTAGAACGGACCGACCGCGGAGGTGGCCGTGCCGCAGGCCGTGCTCACCCGGCCGGTGAAGGTCTCGACGTCGATCTCGCGGTAACCCTCGACGACGCGCGACCAGTACGCCTGGATGGAGTTGGTGTACGCCACGAACCGGCAGTCGCGGTCCTTGCTGATGTCGGAGCCACGGGTGCACTGGGCGAAGGCCGACCGCGTCGTCTCAGGCCCGGCCTGCGTGCCTGTGGAACCGAGGATGTCGTTGGGGTTCAGCCCGAAGACCAGAGCCAAGATCACGATGACGAGACCTGCGCCGCCACCGAGCGCGATCTTGCCGCCGTTACCACCGCGACTGCCGCCCATCTGCGACGGATCGAGCTGCGCCGAATCGCGGTACTTCATCCGACGCTCTCCTCACCGACGCCGGACCGGCCGAGGCGTCTGCGGCGAGCCTAACCGGCGGGACCAGCCGTCGGGAGCAGATCGTCGAGGGCGAACACGCTCAGCGTCACGTCGTTCGCGAAGTGGATCGGCCGCAGAGCTACGCCGGCGTCTCGCGCCGCCCTGGTCAACGCCCGGGCGAGTTGGCGATCGGCCTGCGTCATCGGGTTCCGCCCCGGACGGCTGAACAGGATCGCCACCGAACCGCCCGGCACGGTGTCGAGGAGTAGGAGACGGCAAACCTCCAACAGCGACTGGCACTGTTCGGGGTCGACCTCGTACGGGATCTCGTCGATCTGGGTGAGCTGGGTCACCGGCAGCTGGTCGATGTCCAGGAACATCAGCCACAGCTTCCGCGAGCCGAAGCCGAGCGGACCCATGAGGGTCCGCCACAGCCGATCGAGGTCGAGATCGGTCACGATGGGGTGTTGGAGGTCCGCGCGGTGCGGATCGGATTTCGTCATGGCGTTCACGCTGCCGGAGACCAGGATGCGCCGCTCGGCCGAAGGCCGGTTATCCACACAAGTCGTCCGGCAAAGTTTCTCTCCTGCCGCACCGACGTTTTCCGACCACGGTCGCAGTAGGCAGCCGCGATCGCGGGCCTCCGCCCACGGAAGCCGACCGCGGTCGGAATGTGCTCACCACGGTGCCGCAGCACTCATCGGCTGGGAATAGATTCCGGCGCATGACGCTTACGAGAAGTAGTTGAATTCTAAACTCTCAGGCAGGAGCGGAATATGCAGTTCGGGATCTTCACCGTCGGCGACGTGACGACCGATCCGACCACTGGGCGTACGCCGACCGAGGCCGAGCGCATCAAGGCGATGGTGACCATCGCGCGCAAGGCCGAAGAGGTCGGGCTCGACGTCTTCGCCACCGGCGAGCACCACAATCCGCCGTTCGTGCCGTCCTCGCCGACCACGATGCTCGGCTACATCGCCGCCCAGACCGAGCGGCTGCTGCTCTCCACCGCGACCACCTTGATCACCACGAACGATCCGGTGAAGATCGCCGAGGACTACGCGATGCTGCAGCACCTCGCCGACGGCCGCGTCGACCTCATGATGGGTCGCGGCAACACCGGCCCGGTCTACCCGTGGTTCGGCCAGGACATCCGGAACGGGATCGAACTGGCGATCGAGAACTACCACCTGCTGCGCCGGCTGTGGACCGAGGACGTCGTCGACTGGGAAGGCAAGTTCCGGACTCCGCTGCAGGGCTTCACCTCCACCCCGCGGCCGCTGGACGGCGTGCCGCCGTTCGTCTGGCACGGCTCGATCCGCAGCCCGGAGATCGCCGAGCAGGCGGCCTACTACGGTGACGGCTTCTTCGCCAACCACATCTTCTGGCCGACCTACCACTTCCAGCGGCTGATCAACCTCTACCGTCGTCGCTTCGAGCACTACGGCCACGGCCGCGCGGATCAGGCCATCGTCGGGCTCGGCGGGCAGGCGTTCATCCGGCCGAACAGCCAGGACGCCTGGCGGGAGTTCCGGCCGTACTTCGACAACGCCCCGGTGTACGGGCACGGGCCGTCGCTGGAGGAGTTCACCGAGCAGACGCCGCTTGACGGTCGGCAGTCCGCAAGAGGTGATCGAGAAGACGCTCACCTTCCGCGAGCACTTCGGGGACTATCAGCGGCAGCTGTTCCTGGTCGACCACGCCGGCCTACCCCTTACGACGGTGCTGGAGCAGTTGGATCTGCTCGGCGAGCAGGTCGTGCCGGTGCTGCGCCGCGAGCTCGACGCACTGCGGCCGGCCGGCGTGCCCGAGGCACCGACCCATGCGAGCCTGCTCGCGACGCGGTCGGAGCGTGTCGAGCCGGAGCTCGTGGGGAGCCCGGCATGACCCTCCGACAATTTCAGGGAACGAAGATCGTCGTCATCACCGCCGGTCTGCGCCAGCCGTCCTCCAGCCGCCTGCTGGCCGACCGGCTGGCGGCGGCGACGTCCGAACGGCTCCCAGAGGCTGCGATCAAGATCGTCGAGCTCCGCGAGTACGCGCGTGACCTCACCAACCACCTGTTGACCGGCTTCCCGAGCGGGCGGCTGTCGACGTTGATCGCCGAGGTGGCCGACGCCGACGCACTGATCGCCGTTTCGCCGATCTTCAGCGGCTCGTACAGCGGGCTCTTCAAGACGTTCTTCGACGTGCTCGAGCCCGAAACCCTGGCGGGCAAGCCGGTCCTCATCGGGGCGACCGGTGGGACCGCGCGGCACTCGCTCGTTCTCGAGCACGCACTGCGCCCGCTCTTCACCTACCTTCAGGCCGTCGTCATTCCGACCGGGGTCTACGCGGCGCCGGAGGACTGGGGCACGGACGCCCAGCTGGGCTCACGCATCGGTCGAGCCGCCGATGAGCTGGCCGCCTTGCTCAGCGCGCGCGGCCAGCTGGCGCCCGCTCGATCACGCGACGAGGTGGTCGACTTCGAGCAGATGCTCGCCGGTTTGGGTGACGCCCGGTGAGTACCGACGTCCAGGTCAGCGACCACCCTGACGAGAGTCGGTACGAGGCCCGGCTCGACGGTGAGCTCGCCGGTATCGCTGCGTACCGGCTCGGCGGGAACATGATCACCTTCACCCATACCGAGGTCCAACCCGAGTACGAGAACCAGGGCATCGGCGGCGCCCTCGCCCGCTTCGCCCTGGGCGACGCGCGCCGGCGCGGCCTCGAGGTCCGACCGCGGTGCTCGTTCATCCGGAGTTGGATCGAGCGCCACCCCGACTACGCCGACCTGGTCGCGCCCGACTTCCGGTGACCGACCGTGTCGTCCGGCTCGCGCACGCTCGCCGGGTAGCTCCCGAGAAGCTCCGCGCATGACCGACTACCTCCAGCCGCTGCGCTTCGGTTCGTTCCTGACTCCGACGAGCCGCGATCCGCAGCAGGTCGTCGCCCTGGCGGAGCGCTCCGAGCAACTCAGGCTCGACCTGGTCACCTTCCAGGATCATCCCTACCAGCCGGCGCTGCTGGACGCTTGGACCCTGCTGGCCTTCGTGGCCGCGCGGACGAACACGATCAGGCTCGCGCCGAACGTCCTGAACCTGCCCCTGCGGCCGCCGGCCGTGACGGCCCGTGCGGCGGCCGGACTGGACCTGCTCAGCGGTGGGCGCTTCGACCTAGCCCTCGGCGCCGGCGCGTTCTGGGACGCCATGGTCGCGATGGGCACTCCACGCCGTAGTCCCGGTGAGAGCATCACCGCACTGGCCGAGGCCATCGAGGTCATCCGGGCGATCTGGGACACCGACACACGTGGCGGAGTCCGACTCGACGGCGAGTTCTACCCGATGTCCGGCGCCAAACGGGGCCCCCAGCCGGCCCACCCGATCGAGATCTGGCTGGGCGGTTACAAACCCCGCATGCTCCGGTTGATCGGTCGAGTCGCGGACGGGTGGCTGCCGTCGCTGGGCTATCTGAAGCCCGACCAACTCGCGGCAGCCAACGCGCTCATCGACGAGGCCGCGCAGAAGGGTGGCCGCGACCCGGCGGCGATCCGCCGGCTGGTCAACCTCAACGGTTCCTTCTCCGCGACTCCGGCCGGCTTCCTACACGGCCCGGCCGCCCGCTGGGTCGACGACCTGACCGGCCTGGCCCTCGAGCACGGCATGAGCACCTTCATCCTGAGCTCGGACGACACGAGTGACCTGACCCGTTTCGCCGAAGAGGTCGCCCCGGCCGTCCGGGAGACGGTGGCCGCCGAGCGGCCCAGGACCCTAGCCCCGCGCACCTGAAGGAGGGTTCAGATCTCTGCCTCGTTCACCGTACGACCGACGCCCGACGACGGCGTACGGCGCAGTCCGGAGTCGGTGCTGGACGAGTCCACCCGGCCGACCGGACCGGAGCCCGAGGCCGATCGGGATTACTCGCGGGCCGAACTGGCGGCGGCGCAGCACCTGATCGATATCCATGATCATCTGCGCGGCGAGCTCCACCAGATCCGCGATCTCGTCGTCCAGGTGACCGAGGGATCGGTCGATGTGGGCGGCGCTCGGCACCAGATCAACGCCATGGCGCTCCGTTCGAATCGCTGGACGGTCGGGGCGCACTGCGCCGGCTACTGCTACCTCCTCGCGACCCATCACACCCTCGAGGACCAGGCGATGTTTCCGGGACTTCGGCAGGCCGACTCACGACTCGGACCGGTGTTGGACCGGCTCGCCGAGGAGCATCGCGTGATCCATGACGTCCTCGGTCGGCTCGACGCGGCGCTGGTGGACTTCGTGGCCGGTCACGGTGATTCCCGTCTGCGCCGGACGGTCGACCAGCTGAGCGACGCCCTGCTGTCCCACCTCTCCTACGAGGAGCGTGAGCTGGCCGAGCCCCTGGCCCGAGCCCACCTCTTCGGCTAGCTCTACGCTCGGGCCCCAGGAGGGACAAGTGCTCAGGACGATCGCGGTGCAGAACTACCGCTCGCTCCACGAGCTGCGGGTGCCGCTGGGTCAGCTGACCGTCGTCACCGGGGCCAACGGGAGCGGCAAGTCGAACCTGTACCGCGCGCTCCGGCTGCTCGCCGACTGCGCCGAGCGGCAGGTGATCGCCTCGCTCGCCCGGGAGGGCGGTCTGCCGTCGGCGCTGTGGGCCGGACCGGAGGTGATCAGCGGTGCCGTTCGGCGCGGCGAGCAGCCGCTCCAGGGCACGACCCGGGCGAACCGAGTCAGCCTGCAACTCGGCTTCGCCTCGGACGACTTCTCGTACCTGATCGATCTCGGCATTCCGCCGCGCAGCGGATCGGCGTTCGACCTCGATCCGGAGATCAAGCGCGAGCTGGTGTGGGTCGGCGAGACCATGCGCCCGGCGACCCTGCTGGTCAAGCGGGCTGGACCGCTCGTGCAGCTCCGAACGTCGGGAGCAGGCGGGCGTTGGGAGCCGGTGGCAGCGGAACTGCTCAGTTACGAGAGCATGCTGACCGAGATCGGCGACCCACGGGAGGCGCCGGAACTGCTGGACGTACGTGCGCAGGTCCGCTCGTGGCGGTTCTACGACCACTTCCGGACCGATGAACTCGCTCCGGCCCGGCAGATCCAGATCGGCACCCGCAGCCCGGTGCTCGACCACGAGGGCCGCGATCTCGCCGCCACCGTGCAGACCATTCTCGAGGTGGGCGAGGACGACGTGCTCTCGGCAACGGTGGCGGACGCCTTCCCGGGCTCACGGCTGTCGGTGGAGGTGATCGCGGGTCGCTTCGACCTGCGCTTCCACGGGCCGGGGCTGTTGCGTCCGCTGTCGAGTGCGGAGTTGTCCGACGGAACCCTGCGCTACCTGCTGCTGATCGCGGCCCTCCTCAGTCCGCGGCCGCCCGGGGTGTTGGTGCTGAACGAGCCCGAGACCAGCCTGCACCCGGAACTACTGCCGGCGCTGGCCCGGCTGATGGTCACCGCCGCCGAGCGCAGCCAGCTCTTGATCATCACGCACTCGGCGACCCTGGTCGACGCGCTCCAGGCCGCGTCTGGCGTGACGACCGTTGAGTTGATCAAGGAACTCGGTGAGACCCGGATCGCCGGTCAGGGTCCGTTCGACGGCCCGACGTGGAGCTGGGGAAATCGCTGATCGACAGGCTCGGTAGGGCTGCTCACGTTCCCCGGCTCGCCCACTGCGCAGTTGCGGCCCATCCGAGTGATCCGGCATGGGCCGCTACTGCGCGCTCGGCGTGCTCCGGGCCGACCGAGTCCGCCACAACCAGAGAAGCCCGAGGATCGGGAGGACGAGCGGCACGAAGCCGTACCCCATGCCGAAGGCCGACCATACGGTGGCCCGCGGGAACGCCTCGGGATCGGCGAGGCTGAGGATGCCGACGGCGAGCACGCCGATCAGCTCGATGGAGATCGCGACCAGAGCGACGATGCGGGAGGTCCGGGTGCCGAGGGCCAGGGTCACCGTCGCGACGATGTAGATCACCGCCGCGAAGGCCGACAGCAGATAGGCGGTGGGCGCCTCGGCGTACCGCGTGGCGAGTTGCACTCCGGCTCGGGACGTGGCGGCGATGGCGAAGACCGCGTACACGGCCACCAGCACCTTCCCCGGACCGCTGCTGGTCCGATGCGGCTCCGGCGCGGTCATTTACGGAGCCTCTCGGCGGCGAGGAGCGGTCGCCGGTGAGCGTCGTTAGCGGAGCGCCGGCTCGGTCTGGACGAGCGAGCGAGCAGACACGCCCGCGAGCGGAGGGAGCCGATAGGACGGGGTCGTCCGCGAGCGAGGGAGGAAGACCGCGTCATCTGGCGCGGGAGCGTGCGCGAGCTGGACAATACCGTCACGCCGCCGGTATCCACAGGCTCAGCAGGCGGAAGGTCATGACCAGTACGGACGCCGCCGCGACCGCCAACACCAGACCGGAGTAGCGCGTACGTTCGTTGTTGGCCCAGAACCAGGCGATCGGGATGATCACGAGCACGACGACGAGGTAACCGATCGCGGTGCCGATCTCGGCGGGCCGAAAGCCGAGCCCGATTTGGACCAGGGCGACGACGGTCTGCACGACGACGGCGAGCTCGAGGACGGCCGCGAAGATCAACTGAGCCTTTCCCGGCGGCTTCTTGATCACTGCGGTCACCAGGCCCCAGATCATCGCCACGGCGGCGAGCCCCATCACCACCAAGGCGAGGCCGAAGATCACAGACGCCAACCTACTGGGACCGGCGAATCGGGCCCGTGGTTGTGCGGGCCCGCTCGGGCAGCGTCGGTGTGTGATCCTGGTTCGGTGGGGCCAGCGACCCGAGTGGGGCGATCCGGACGCCGACCGGGGCGACAGGACACGCGCGGGGAGATCCTGGCCGCTGCCCGGGAGTCGTTCGCCGCTCGTGGCTTCGCCGGGACCACCCTCCGGGGAATCGCCGGAGCCGCCGGTGTCGATCCCGGCGCTGATCCACCACTACTTCGACAGCAAGCGCAGCCTCTTCCTGGCCACCGTACAGCTGCCGATCGACCCGCCGGCGCTCGTCGCGGAGGTCATGCGGGGCGACCGCGCCACCCTCGGTCCGCGGCTGGTGGCCAAGATCCTTCACACCTGGGATTCCGAGCAGCGAGCCAGCCTGGTGGCGGCGGCGCGTACGGCCCTCAGCGACCCGGGGATGTCCCGGCCGCTGCAGGAGTTCTTCAGTCTCGAAGTCGTCGGCGACGTGCTCGGTGATCTCGATCCGGACCCCGAGGAATCCCGGCGACGGGCGGGACTGGTCGCGAGCACCGTCGTCGGCTTGCTGATCGGCCGCTACGTCCTCGCGCTGCCCGCCCTCGTCGAGCAACGAATCGAGGATCTGGTTGCCGCCGTCGGCCCGGTGCTGCAGCGTTATCTCGACGGAGACTTCGGCCGAGCGACCGGCGAGGAGACAGACCAGGGAGAGGGTCATGGCTGAGTTGCACGCTGCGGACGCGCCCAGTTGGGACGAGGAACGCTCGCGGGTCTGGCTGGACAACATCGACTCGCGGGAGCGACAACTCGAGCCGATCGCCGACGCCTTGTTCGAACGCGCCGAGTTGTTGCCGGGGATGAGGGTGCTCGACGTCGGTTGCGGATCCGGGGTGACGACGGCCCGGGCGGCCGGACTCGTGGCACCCGAGGTCGGTGGCCATCCGGCCGGGATGGAGGAGACCGGCCGGGTCGTGGGCACCGACATCTCGCCGGCCATGATCACTGCCGCGCAGGAGCGGCACGACCGGCCGGCGATCGAGTGGCTGGTCGCCGACGCGCAGATCCACGACTTCGGGGCCGAGGCGTTCGACGTCGTGATCTCTCGTTTCGGCGTGATGTTCTTCGCCGACGCCGCCGCTGCCTTCGCGAATCTGGCCTCGGCGACGCGACCGGGCGGTCGGCTGGTGGCCACGGTCTGGCAGCGGAGGTCGTCCGTCGGCTGCTTCGCCGTACCCCTGCGGGTCGTGCTCGACGCCCTCGACGGCCTGTCGGTCCTCCATCGACCGCCGCCACCCGATGACGCTGGGCCCTTCAGCCTGAGCGACGACGGGCGCGTACGGGAGCTGCTGACCGGGGCCGGGTGGACCGACGTCACCTGCGTTCCCGACGCTCGGCCGGTCTACCTCGGTGGACCCGGGGACGCGTCCCACGCGGTGCAGGCGGCGATCCGATCCCACGCCGTCGACCACGTCTTGAACGGGCAACCGGACGATGTGCTGCACGAGGTGCGCGGCGCCCTGTCGCTCATGGCCCGGGATCGGCACAACGGCGCCGGCGTGCCCCTGCCGACCGGGATCTGGGTCGTCACGGCTGTCCGCGCCTGACGATGCGGATCCTCGGCCGCGACGCGGATGGCCGCACGGTGTTCGCCGCGCCGTTGCCGCACGGCGGGTCTCCCGAGGCGGTGGCGTTCGAGGCCGGGTTCGCGCCGCTGCGAGCCGTCGACGCCAGTCGCGGTGCCGACGGGACGCTCGAACTCACGCTCCGGGTTGAGCCGCGCGGTGACGAGACACCCCCGAAGACGCGGCCACCCGGTCGTGACCGGAATCTGCCGACCGATCTCGGCACGCCGCGGCGGCGCCAGCGCATCGCCGCCTACGCGCTGGTCTCCAGCGCCCGCGGCCTGCTGGCGACCCAGTACTCAGATCGGACGGCCGTGGAGGGCCGGTGGGGCATGCCCGGCGGCGGCTTGGACGAGAACGAGGAACCGGCGGCGGCCGTACTGCGCGAGATCTACGAGGAGACCGCGCAGCGCGTGGTGCTGGCCGAGCTGGAAACCGTTCAGACCTCCCATTGGGTGGGACGCAACCCGGTGGGTGAGTTGGAGGATTTCCACGCCGTACGGCTGGTCTATCGGGCCGCTTGTCCCGAGCCGACCGAACCGCAGGTGCTCGACGCCGACGGCACCACCTCCGACGCCCGCTGGGTACCGGTGACCGATTGGACCACCCTGGACTGGACCCCCGGCTGGCGCCAGATCCTTGCCGAGCGCTACGGCTGATCTCCCTTCCGCTACCCCGGAAACTGTTGACACTTTCCCGATTCGGCGGCCCACGTGCGGCGTTTCGCGGGTAACTGTTAACAGTTTCCCGGTTCGGGGCGGCACGCGTACGCCTCCCGCGATCTGGTCCGCGCGCTCGCCTACCCGATGTCGTTGAGTAGATCCTGGCGAGTCAGGACGCCCACCGGCTTGCCGTCGTCCAGGACGAGCAGGGCGTCGTCGTCGACCAGCAGACCCACGGCCCCGGTCACCGGCTCGCTGGCGCCGAGTACCGGCAGCGGGCTCTCCATGACGCGCTCCACGGCGTCTGCTGGACCGGCCTTCCGCCCGAAGAGGGCGCCGAGCAGTCCGCGCTCGCTCACCGAGCCGACGACCTCGGCCGCCATCACCGGAGGCTCGGCCCGAACGACGGGCATCTGCGACACCCCGTACTCGCGAAGGATGGAGATTGCCTCGGCGATCGTCTCGTTGGGGTGCGTGTGGACCAGCGACGGCAGCTCGCCGGACTTCTCCCGCAGGACGTCGCCGACCACGCGCACGGCGGCGTTCGGCCGCGACGCGAAGCCATACCGGGTCAGCCAGGCGTCGTTGAACACCTTCGTGAGGTAGCCGCGACCGGAGTCCGGCAGCAACACGACCACCACGTCGTCGGGCCCGAGGTCCTCGGCGAGCCGCACCGCCGCCGCGGCGGCCATCCCGCACGAGCCACCGACCAGCAACGCCTCCTCGCGGGCGAGCCTCCTGGTCATCTCGAACGAATCGGCGTCGGAGATCTCGATGATCCGGTCGCAGATGGATCTGTCGTACGTCGTGGGCCAGAAGTCCTCCCCCACCCCCTCGACGAGGTACGGCCGCCCGCTGCCACCGGAGTACACCGACCCGCTCGGGTCGGCCCCGACGACCTGCACCCGCCCGGCGGAGGCTTCCTTGAGGTAGCGGCCGGCGCCGCTGATCGTGCCTCCGGTCCCGATCCCGGCGACGAAGTGGGTGATCCGGCCGTCGGTCTGCCGCCACAGCTCGGGTCCGGTCGTCTCGTAGTGACTGGCCGGATTGTTGGGGTTGGAGTACTGGTCGGGCTTCCAGGCGCCCTCGATCTCGCGGACGAGCCGATCGGAGGTGGAGTAGTACGAATCGGGATGGTCCGGTTCGACGGCGGTCGGGCAGACCACGACGTCCGCCCCGTAGGCGGCGAGGACGTTGCGCTTGTCCTCACTGACCTTGTCGGGGCAGACGAACACACAGTGGTACCCACGCGCCTGGGCCACGATCGCCAGGCCGACTCCCGTGTTGCCGCTGGTCGGCTCCACGATCGTGCCGCCCGGCTTCAGGAGACCGTCCCGTTCGGCGGCCTCGACCATCCGTACGGCGATCCGGTCCTTCACCGAGCCGCCCGGGTTGAAGTACTCCACCTTGGCCAAGATCAGCGGCTTGGCCCCACCCGTCACCTTCGACAGCTTGACCAGCGGGGTGTTCCCGACCAGGTCCATCAACGACTCGACGTACTCCACGGGGACATTCTGCTCGCCCGCTCGACGCCGAGCGCACCCGCCGACCATCGCCGAGCCGTCACATGTGCGACGACACGCCGACGAAAGCGCCGAAGATGTGACGAGTGGGCAAAGCAAAGGGCCGCCCGCCGGGTCTGGGGGACGGCCCTTCGGTCGTGCAGGTGTCAGTTGCCGCGCAACAGCGACAGGATGTGCAGCAGCTCCACGTACAGCCAGACCATGGTGACGGTCAGCCCGAAGGCGCCGCGCCACGACTCGCTGGCCGGGGCGCCCATCTGCACGCCGCGCTCGATGTAGTCGAAGTCGAGCACGAGGTTCAACACGGCGAGCACGATGGCGATGGCCGAGATGCCGATCCCGATCAGGCCGCCCCGGAGGCCGAGGCCGCCGGTGAAGATGCTGAACACGAAGTTGCCGAGCATCAGCGCCGCGAAGGCGATGGTGGCCAGCACGACGATCTTCTGAAACTTCGGGGTGACCCGGATGTTGAAGAACTTGTACGCCGCGAGGGTGACCCCGGCCGCGACGAACGTACCGATGACCGCCTGTACGACGATCCCGTCGAAGCGCGCGTTGTACAGGTTGCTGATCAGGCCGATGAACACGCCCTCGATGGCCGCGTACGCCAACACCAGCGGCGGCGAGACGACCCGGCGGAACGAGACGAGCAGCACCGCGCCGAACCCGACGAGGCCGGACAGGATCAGACCCGGGAAGTACAGCGCCGGCGGCACCAACATCCACGCCAGCGCGGCGAAGATGATCAGCGTGCCGATGGTGACGGCGGTCTTGGTGACGACGTCGTCCAGGGTCATCACACCCTGGGTCTTGGTCGGCGCCGGCGGCTGGCCCCCCGATCCGTACCCCTGCGGACCGTAGGCGACGTTCGGATCGTGCGGGTACTGCTGGTAGGGACCTTGGGCGTACGGGTTCCCGTACTGGCTCTGTTGGGGTGCTGCGGGCGTGAACGCATCCTGCTTGGACAGGATCGGGTTCGAACTACGCAACATGGATGTCCTCCTGGAGAAGTCGCGCACCGCACTGGTGCACTGCCAATTCTAACGAAGAAAGGTCGGCGGCCTATTCCTGGCGACCTTGGAACTCGATAAGAGAGTGTGAGCGAAGCGAACTCAGGTCCCTGCGGCGAGCAGTGTTCGATAAGAGTGCTTGCGGCGAGGAAGGTCGTGCCCCCGATGGGAGTCGAACCCATACTGGGGCGGGTTTAAGCCGCCTGCCTCTGCCATTGGGCTACGGGGGCGCTTCCGACGCTCACGATCGTGGATCGAGATAGACCTTGCGCGTGTGGATGGCGTGGGCGCCCGCCACCCGGTCCAGAAACAATAGTCCCGAACAGTGGTCGACCTCGTGCAGCAGGGCCCGGGCCTCGAAGGCGTCGGTTCGGACGGTCACCGGTTCCGCCGTCACCGGCAGCTGGCCGCGGACGACGACGCGGGTCGCCCGTTTGACGTCGCCGGTCAGGTCGGGTACGGACATGCAGCCCTCGCGGGATCGTTCGTTCCGGCTGGCCTCGACGATCTCGGCGTTGACGAGGACGAGCAACCCGTGGGTCGTCTGCGCCTTGGGGTGACCAGTCACGTCGACGCAGAACGCCCGGCCCGTGAACCCCACCTGCGGCGCGGCGAGGCCCACGCAGCCGGGCGAGACACGCATCGTGGCCACGAGGTCGGCGCAGAGCTGCACGATGTCGGCATCGGTCGGATCCACCGCCACCCCTGCCCGGCTGAGCACCGGGTCCGGGGCGTGCACGATCGGACGGACGCGCCCGGTCGGCAGGACCGGCAACACCGGCCCCGAAGAGGTCGTGTTCACAACTCGTCGCGCTCGATCGGACGCATGCCGACATCGACGCCGAGCTCCTCGGCCACGGACGAGAGGCGCGTCGAGAGCTCGTCGGCCGCGCTCGTGGCGGGCAGCTCGACTTCGGCCAGCAGGACGTAGAGGTCACCGGAGAGCCGGGTCGTCAGGTCGGTGATGTTCCCGCCGGCCTCGGCGACGACGCCGGTCAGCCGAGCCACGATCCCCAGCCGATCGGCCCCGTGCACGGTGATCAGGTACTCCGATCCGAGCGCCGCGGTGGGTGGTTCGGGCGGAACCTCGCGGACGTCGACGGTCAGCGATCCGTCGGCGAGCGGTAGGAGCGCCTCCTCGACCTCGGCCACCTCGGCGCTCCCCGCACAGATCAGCGTCATCGCGAAGTGGCCGCGCAGGATCGTCATCGAGGAATCCTCGAGGTTCATGCCGCAGCCGGCCAGCGCGGCCGCCGCTTGCGCGATGATGCCGGGCCGGTCGTGGCCGACCACGGTGATGGCCAAATTCGTCACGAGCGGCCCTCTTCGGGAACCTGGAGGCCGTGATCGGGGGCCAGATCGCTGGACCCACTCTTGACGCGATTGTGGATCGCGTTTCGGAAATGTGCCCCGACCGGCGCCTCCAGGAGAACGAGATCCACAATTGCGTCATGCCGATCGGCAACCGACGCCGAGCCGGGCCGCCGACTGCCCACACATGTGCCGTGACCCGCACGGCCCACATCCCGAATTCCGGCCTGCCGGGCCCGTCCAGTCACCTCTGCACCAGCTCCAGGGCGATGCCGTCCAGGATGTCGGACTCGCTGATGATCAACTGATCGACGCTGACCCGCTGCGCGACGCGACTGGCGACCAGCGCGCCGCCGGTGATCACGTCGGCCCGGCCCGGATGCATCGACGGGATCGCCTTGATCTCGTCCACCGTCATCTCGGCCAGTTGATCAAGGAGTCCGGTCAATCCGCCGACCGAGAGGACGGCGCGATGGACCTTGGTCCGGTCGTAGGTCTCCAGGCCCAGGTACACCCCGGCCAGGGTGGTCATCGTGCCGGCGACGCCGATCCAGGTCGTCGCCCGTTCGAGATCGACCCCGCATGCGTCCAGGAGCTCGTCGACGTACGCCTCGGCCTCCGCCAGGGCTTCCGGCGGCGTGGGATTGATCTTGAGGAACCGTTCGGTGATCCGTACGGAGCCGACGTCCACCGACGTGGCCTGCTCGATCACGTCCCGGCCGTGGCCCAAGATCAACTCGGTCGAACCTCCGCCGATGTCCATCACGAGCGACGGGCCCGCGTCGGCGTCCACCCCGCTCAACGCACCGGCGAAGGACAGCTTCGCCTCCACCTCGCCGCTGATGATGTCCGGCTCGACGCCCAGCCGCTCGTGGACGCCGGCGAAGAACTCCTCGCGGTTCGAGGCGTCCCGGGAGGCCGAGGTGGCTACGAAGTGGATCCGCTCCACCTCGACCCCGGCGGCGCGGATCGCCTCGGCGTAGGAATCCGTCGCGGCGAAGGTGCGTTGCAGCGCGTCGGGGTGGAACTGGCCGGTGGCGTCGACGCCCTGACCCAAGCGAACGATCTCCATCCGGCGGTCCAACTCGCGCAGCCCGCCGTCTGGGCCGGCATCGGCGATCAGGAGCCGGATCGAGTTCGTGCCGCAGTCGATGGCGGCGACGGGCCGGCTCATCGGGCGTCCGAGCGACACGGCGTACGCCAGAACGGGCCGATCAACCCCACGGCCTCATCCCCGAGCGGGTTGACCCCGGGACCGGCCGCCAGGGCGTGCCCGACCAGGGCGTGGAGGCATTTGACCCGGTCCGGCATCCCACCGGCGCTGACTTCGTCGATCTCGGGAACGTCGCCCAGCCGCCCGCGGTCGGCCAGATACGCCCGGTGGGCGGCGGCGTAACGATCGGCCAACACCGGATCCTCCCTGAGTCGCCGGGTCATCCGGGTCATCACCCCGTCGGCCTCCAACCGTGAACACGCCGCGACGGCGTTGGGACACGTCAGGTAGTAGGTGGTCGGGAACGGGGTCCTGTCCGCCAGCCGCGGACGGGTGGCGACGACCGAGGGCCAGCCGCACCGGCAGCGGCGGGCGACTCCGGCGACGTCCCTCGGCCGCCGACCCAGTTGCACCGTGACCGCCCGTTCGTCGGCCTCCGTCATCGGTTCCAGCACGGCTTCAGTGTGTCAGGACCGCCGCAGCGCTGTCCGCCCGTCATCCCGGGGGCGCACCCTTTCGTCGCTAGTTGCACCCTCACGTGAGGGTGCAACTAGCGACGTAAGGGTGCGCCTGCAAGGGATCCGGACGTCAGCGGTGTGGGTCAGCGGGGGGACGCCGGCGGCTTCGGCGGCTTCGGGCTGGGGGTCGTGTTCTCGGTGATCGGCTTGCGCTCGGGCGCCTTGGGCGCCGGGCCGGGAGCCGGCCGATCGGCCGCGGCCAGGGAGCCGCGCAGGCGAAGCCACCAGGCGTCGGGCGCCTCGTCGGCTCCGGCGTTGGACTTCGTGATCTGCGTGCCCCCGCCGAGCGGCTTCCCGTCCGGCCCGATCACCCGGAAGCCGATCTCGCCGGGCACGACCCAGCCCAGCCGGTCACGGGCCTGCAGGCGGACGTACGCCGGATCGTCCCACTGGGTCGAGCTTCGCCCGGAGTCCGGCGATCGTTTCCTGCCGCGCGACGATCTCGGCCCGGGTAGCCGAGATCTTCTCCGCCTGGGCGAAGTAGATCCGCAGGGAGGAGGCGTACGAGATCGTCAGGATCAACAACACGACGGCCAGGGCGATCGCGCGGGTCGTCACGCTGGACCGGCGGCCTCGTGGCCGAGCAGGCCGCGGCGGCTCCGGAGGATCGGTGTTCGGCCGGGTCGAGCTCGTCGCGGCCGCGGGACTCCGCTCCGACGCCGGCTCGTTGCTGTGCGGCCTGCTCCGGGCGCGGCTCCGCCCTCGTCCCGGGCCGGCCCCGGGACGAGAGGGTGGCCGCGAACCGGACGGCATCAGGCGGAGAACCTCGGAAAGGCTCCGGCGCCGGCGTACCGGGCCGCGTCGTCGAGGTCCTCCTCGATGCGGAGCAGCTGGTTGTACTTCGCCACCCGGTCCGTACGCGCGGGCGCACCGGACTTGATCTGACCGCAGTTGGTCGCCACCGCCAGGTCGGCGATGGTCGTGTCCTCGGTCTCGCCGGAGCGGTGGCTCATCATGCAGCGGAAGCCGGAGCGGTGGGCGAGATCGACCGCGTCGAGGGTCTCGCTGAGGGAGCCGATCTGGTTGACCTTGACCAGCAGCGCGTTGGCGGCCTTCTCGTCGATGCCCCGCTTGAGCCGGCTGACGTTGGTGACGAACAGGTCGTCGCCGACCACTTGCACCCGGTCGCCGATCTTGGTCACCAGGGCGCTCCAACCGGCCCAGTCCTCCTCGTCCAGGGGGTCCTCGATCGACACGACCGGGAAGTCGTTCACCCACCCCTCGTAGATCGCGATCATCTCCTCCGACGACTTGGGCGCACCCTGCCAGGTGTAGACCCCGTTCTCGTGGAACTCC
Organism: uncultured Actinomycetota bacterium; assembly: GCA_963789345.1. Classification (GTDB taxonomy): domain Bacteria; phylum Actinomycetota; class Actinomycetes; order Propionibacteriales; family Propionibacteriaceae; genus Microlunatus. Next base: position 269,270 of record CAWBKR010000026.1, read on the forward strand.
GATGCGGCCACGTCGCAGGCCAGCGCGATGTCGGTGCCCAACTTCAACCCGGCCCGCTCGACCGCGGTGGAGATCAACTCCAGGGCGGCCCGGTTTTCCGGCAGGTTGGGCGCGAACCCGCCCTCGTCGCCCAGCCCGGTCGACAGCCCCTGCTTCTTGAGGACGGACTTGAGGGAGTGGTAGACCGCCGCTCCCTGCTCCAGAGCGTCCCGGAAGGTCGACGCCCCGATCGGCGCGATCATGAATTCCTGGATGTCGACGTCGGAGTCGGCGTGCGCGCCGCCGTTGACGATGTTCATCATCGGGACCGGCAGGAGGTGGGCGTTGGGTCCGCCGACGTAGCGGTACAGCGGCAGTTCCGCCGACGTGGCCGCGGCGTGCGCCACCGCCAACGACACGCCCAGGATCGCGTTGGCGCCCAGCTTGGACTTGTTCTCGGTCGCGTCGAGGTCGAGCATGGCCTGGTCCACGAGCCGCTGCTCGCTGGCGTCGTAGCCCGTGAGCTCCGGGCCGAGTTGGTCGATGACCCCGAGCACCGCCTTGCTCACGCCCTTCCCGCCGTACCGGGAATCGCCGTCCCGCAGCTCGACGGCCTCGAAGGCGCCGGTGGAGGCGCCCGACGGCACCGCAGCCCGGCCCTCGGAGCCGTCGTCCAAGATCACCTCGACCTCGACCGTTGGGTTGCCCGCGGGAATCGAGGATCTCGCGGGCGCCGATGAACTCAATACTTGCCACGTTGGGACGCTGCCTCTCGCTCGCTCTCACACTTGCTGATCACACTTCTGGTCACGCTGCTGATCACACTGGCGACCACACTATCGGCGCGTCCGGGCCGGGCCGCCGAGGCACGGGCGGCCCCCGTACGGAAACTGTGGACAGTTTGCGATCTGAGGGACGCGCTTCGCCCCCTTTGGCGAAACTGTTAACAGTTGCCCGAAAAGGGGCCTCGTGGGGCGGCCATTGGTGCGATATGCCGACAGTTACCGGGTTGAGGGGCGATCGGGTGCCCGTGGGTCAGGGGCGCCGGCGACGGCTGGCTAGGGCGTTGGCCACGTTGACGCCGACGATGCCGGCCCAGGCGACGGCTACGCCCAACAGGCCCGGCTCGACGTTGGTCGCGCTGATCGCCGTGATCGGGATGCCCGCCCCGAGGGAGATGATCCCCAGCACGAAACGCTGGGACTGGGCGTCCTTCTCCAGCTTCTCCTCGAACGTCTGCCGCTGGCTCTGCTGTCGCAGTTCAGCCGTACGGTAGGCCGCCAACTGCTCGACCCGTTCGGCGAGACCGGCGGCGATGTGTTCGCTGTACTCCGGTCCCAACTCCATCCGCGCCGCCAGGGCCGCCTCGGTCTCGCGCTGTGTCTCGTACGAGGCCGGCTCGGGCGGCCGAGGACGCGCGGTCGGGTCGTACGGCTGACTCATGGACGGAAGCCTAGTGCGGGACGGCTCAACGCCCGGAGGATTCAGCGAGGATGTCGAGGATGCGCTTCACCGGACGGCGCAGCACGACGCTGAGCGGCCGCTGGTCCACTGACCGCCACTGGCCGGAGCTGCGCGTAGGACCGTTCGAGCGCGGGCTCGTCGAGAGCACCGGGCGGATGGTCGGGTCGACGAAGCGCCGCGTCGACCGCGTCGATCGTGGGCTCGAGCAGGGCGACCAGGGAGGTGGCCGACGGCCACTCCGAGTGCAGATCTTCCCGATCGGAGAAGGATTCGACCTCCTCGACCAGCAGTCTCTCCACGCGAGCGAGGTCCACGACGAGGGCCAGGTAGGCCGCGCGTTCGGCCAGCGGTGAGCGGTCGGCGCGACGCAGCGGGATGTGCGCCACCGCTCGTCGCGCGGCCGTAAGCGAACCCACAGGGCACGGGCACGCTCCTCAGTCTCGATCCCGCGATCCCGGAGCGCCGTCCACGACCGCGTCGTCGCGACCGTCAGGTCTTCCGCAGGTCGGCCAACTGCTCGCGGAGCGAATCGACCACCGGACGAAGCTCCGCCTCGAACGCCTTGCGCGCGCTCGGCGGGAACAGCAGCGGTGGCAGCAGCACGCTGACCAACGCGCCGACGGCCGTCTCCCAGACCCGAGCCAGTGCGTAGGTTTGCGGGTCGACGTCGACGAAGACCAGGAGGCACGACACCGCGATCTTGACATTCAAGGCCGCACCCGACGCGAAGCACCATCCCGACCGACAGCCCCACGGCCAACACCACCACGACCGAAAGCAAGGGCACACCGAGCCATGCACGACCACGACGGCAAGCCCAACGCTGGGTCGCCCCGAGCCAGACGCACACAGGCCAGGGCGGCGGCGACGAGGATGCGCGGGATCTGCAGGCCCTCCGTCCGCAGCCGAGCGTGCAGTCTGCCGCTCGGGGCCGCACGGTCGGACCTGCCGACATCCTCACCGGCCGTGGCGCCAGCCCCCCAACCACCCAGAAAGACCCGGCTCGGAGGCGATCCGCCCGCCGGTGGGTCGTAAAATCCGATCGCAGCCCCAAGGAGGAGCATGACCGAGCGACGCGGCCGCCGTGACAAGGCGGACATCGATCCGCGGGACGGGCGCGACGAGACCGAGTCCGAGCGGATGGACCGCAACTGGAACGAGATCCTTCAGGAGCTCCGGGTCACCCAGACCGGCACCCAGATCCTCACCGGATTCCTGCTGACGATCGCCTTCCAGCCGAAGTTCGTCGACCTCACCGACTTCCAGCGGACCGTCTACCTGATCTTGATCAGCGTCGCCGCCGTCACCACCGCACTTGCGCTCGCCCCGGTCAGCATGCACCGCGGCCTCTTCCGCCAGCACCTGAAGAAGCTGACGGTGGAGACGGCACACGTCATCTTGCGCTGCACCCTGGTCGGAGTGAGCTTGGTGCTCGTCGGCACCGTTCTGCTGGTCTTCGACGTGACCGTCGGGACGACTGCCGCCGTCTGGGCCGCCGCGCTCATGTCACTGGTGATCGTCGGCCTCGGACTCCTGCCGGTGATCCTGGGCCGCAGCCCCGCGGCTAGGAACCTCGACGTCGATCAGGAGCACTGAAGCCGCCGGGCGCTCAGCTCCATCCGCTGAGCTGGGCGAACGTCGACAGCCCGAGCGAGATGAGCGGCCAGCCGAGGAAGATCGGCAGGGAGAACCTCAGCCACTTCTGCCACGGCACGCCGAACAGGGTGAGGACCGCCATGAAGTACCCGGACGTCGGGAACAAGATGTTGCCGGTCGCGTCGGTTGAAGGCGGCGCACACCTTGGACAGGACTGAGCTGACTCGGCAGGGGAATCAGAGGCCGAACTTCTTGCCGATGTCGCCGATTCCGGGCAGGTTCTGGAGCATCCCCAGATTGAGGCCGAACTTCTCCAGCAGGCCCTGATCGCGATCGGTGTCGACCTGGTCAGGAAGTTCGGCTTCGGCCTGGCCCGCCTGGTCGTGGTTTCCCTGCTGTTTCAAGAGATCGATGATCTGTTGCTTGTCGATGTTCATCGTGATCCTTTCGGGGATGGTCGGAGGGCTCAGCGGCTTCGTGAAGTCTCTGCTTCCTGTTCCGGGGTCGAGTCCGCTTTGACCGCGCCCCGTTTCCCGAGCGGCTCGTCGGGTCCCTTGGTCGTGTCCTTTACCGTCTGCTGCTCGGTCTCGGCGTTGATCTCGGCGCCGAGCAGGACGGCGTACGCGGTGATCCAGAGCCAGAACAACAGCACGACGATGCCGGCCAGAGCACCGTACGTCTTCGCGTAGTTGCCCAATACGTTCACGTACAGCGAGAACCCGACTGAGGCGATCAGCCAGAGGACCGTGGCGATGACGGCCCCGATCTGGACCCAGCGGATCTTGGGAGCGTCCCGGTCCGGAGCCACTCGGTACAGCACGGCTAGGGCCACCGCGACCAGGACGGCCAAGAGCACGAAGCGGCCGATGAGCAAGAGCCAATAGGCGAAACCACCACCACCGAGGAGCCGCTCGAGCAGCGGCGGAAGAACCGCCACGATGCCCAGCACGATGACCATGAACACAATTGCGGCCAACGTCAGGCCGAGAGCGATCAGCCGCTTCTTGATCGCCGACCGCTTCTCCTCCTCGTCGTAGGCGAAGTTGACCGCGGTCATCAGGTTCTGCATCCCACCTGAGGCGCTGAACAGGGCCACCAGAATCGCCACGATGGCGCCGATCCCGAGGGTCGACTTCTGGCTGGTCAACGTGGTGATCTGCTCGGTCAGCAGCCTGCGGACATCGTCCGGCAGAGCTCCGGCCAGGCTGTTGACCTGGGTGGCGATCTGCGCCGGGTCGGCGACGAACCCGTATATCGAGACAAGGGCGATCAACGCCGGGAAGATGGCCAGGAAGCCGAAGAACGCGACGCCAGCCGCCAGCAACGGCACCTGGTCGGCCTTCGCCTCGGCCATCCCCCGTTTGAGGATCTGGAACCAGCCCTTGGCCGGGATGTCCTTGGGGTGCTCGGCGTCGCCGCCGGGCACCCCCTGGGCATCTCGACCTGCCTGATCTTGCGTCCCACTGCCGGATCGCTCAACGGGCGAGTAGCCGCTGCCCCTTGACGAGCCCGATCCGCGATCTTGTTCTCCATCGATCAACGGGCTGTCAGCCCAACGATCCCGGGGACGACGATCCTCGACCATCTGCTACTCCTGTGGGGGAAGGCAGGCAGTCCAGCAATCAGCTGCTGGACTGCTTCTCCTGCACGGTGTCCTTGGAGTCCTGCACCTGACCCTGCACCTGCTCCTTGGCCGTGGCGCCCTCGTCCTTCACGTTCTGCACCCCTTCGGTGGCGGTGGCCTTGACGGACTCCACGGCCTGCTGCGCCGGCTCCTTGAGGTTGTCGGCCATCTCCTTCGCCGTCTCGGTCGCCTTTTCCTTCAGCGGCTCCAACTTCTCCTGGAGGTCGGAGACGGCCCGCTGCTCCTTCTCTGACGACGGGATGGCACCGGAGATCAGTAATCCGACTCCGAAGGCGATCAGGCCAGCAGCCAGCGGATTGCCGCGGGTGCCTTCTTTGGCCCGACGTGGCGCACTGGAGACCGCGTCGCCGACGGCGGACGCCCGGTCCTGCACGCTCGACTGGACCCCGGCGGCCCGATCGGCGAGGGCGGCCTTGGTGTCGCCCAGCCGCCCGTCGTCGTACGGGTCGTCGTCGGACCCGAAGATGCGATCTTTCACGCCACTCACCGCTCCTTTGACCTTGTCCACCTGCCGGTTGGCGATGTTCTTGGGATTGGCGGTGTCCGCCAGAGAATCCACGTTGTAGCTGAGTTCAGCGCGCGTGCGCTCGATGTCGGCGCGGATCTCGTCCGGATCGCTGCTGGTGGTCATCGGTTCTCCTCCTCCTGGCCCTTCAATGCGTTCGGAATCTTGCCCAGTGTGTCGGTCGTCTGCGGGATCCCGCGGATGCGCTCGAACTCCTTCTTGCCGACCATGGCCAGAATTCCGGCCACGATCGCCCAGATGGCGGCCACGACCAGCGCCGACCACTGGTTCTCGATGAACTGTCCCAGCCCCCACCACGCGCTGACCGACAAGAAGACCAGAAACAGCAACCCGGCGACGGCGGCACCGGCGAACATGCCGATGCCCTTGCTGGCTCGCGTGCCCGACTGCCGCAACTCGGCCTTGGCCAAGGCCACCTCTTGCTGCATGAGCGTCGAGATGTTCGACGTGACAGCCGACAACATGTCTCCCAGGCTGCGCCCGTCCTCGGCCTCCAGTGCCGAACGCTTGGCGGCGTAGCCTTCCTTCGCTGCGTCGACGAGCGACCCTCCCCGCGCGTCCTCTGGAGGAGGTAGGGAGGACGACCCGCTCATCGGGTGAAGTCCGGGCGGCCAGCCGGGTTGTCGTAGGCCGGCTCAGCCGTGGTCGGGTAGGTCGGGTTTTGCGCCTCGGTGCCCAAGGGGGCGCCCGTCGCCGGGTAGCTGGTCGGGTACGTCGAGGTGTAAGTGGCCGATGACTGATACGTGGACGGGTACGTCGAGGTCAACGCCCGCGCGTCGGAGCCAGAATCGGGCGAGTCGAGGCTGGTGTTCGCGGCCACGGCGCCGCGGGCGAGGCGACCGGCAACGACGCCGGCCAACGCGCACAAGCCCAGGAACATGACCGGGCGACGGCGGGCGAACCTCTTCACCTCGGCCAACACGTCACTGGGCTCACGATCCTCGAGCCAATGCGCAATCTCGCCACCCCTGCGGGACGCCTGCTGTGCCAGATCGGTCAGCGGACCTGATTCCTCGCTGGCCGAGGCCATGCCGCCCAGTTCTTTGGACAGCGAGTGGACAGCAGTGGCGATCCGCTGCTGTTGGTTGCGGCCCTGGTCACGTACCTCGGAGGTGACGGTGCTGAGCAGGCTCTGGGCCTGCTGCTTGGTTTCCTGGACGACGTTGGCTGCCTCGCCCTTGGCCGTCGCGGCCACGTTCTTGCCGGCGTCGACGGCGGTGTCCTTCACGTTGCCCGCTTCGTCCTTGGCCACATCCGTGGTCGAAGGCGTGGTCGACGGGCTCGGCGAGCCGCCCGCGGGTGGCCAGTTTGCGCCGGACTCCGATGCAGGTACACCGATTCCCGCGCCCACCGGATAATCCGAGGCCGGTCCTAGATCGTCACTCGCCACGTACTCGCCGCTGGTCGCGTAGTCGCCGGTGGCCGGCGCCGCTGGATCGGTCGTCCCGTAGGGATCAGATCCTGAGGATGAATGGGTCACAACGCTCTCCGTTCTCATCGTGCCGCCTGGGTAGACGACGGCTTTGGGCACATTCCACGGCGACTTACATTGTAAGGCTCAACTTTACACCGTAAGTCACAGGCTCGGAACGCGTGTCCTGCATCGGTACATTGATGACTCTCGAGTGATGTGTTTACCCACCGGGGCGACAGTTACACGAAGAAACACAAAGGTAGGTGGAGGGGTGTCCGCAGACACACGCGAGACTCAGGAGAGGTCCCACACCGCCAAGGGACTGGATCGCGACGTGATCGTGCGAGCGGCGCTGGAGTCCATCGACCGCCATGGCGCCCAAGGACTGACGATGCGTGGTCTCGGGCAGGACCTCGGGGTGGAGGCCATGTCCCTCTATCGCTACGTCTCCGGTCGGGAAGACCTGCTGGAGGCCGTCGTGGCCATGCTCCTCGAGGGCATCCACCCGGATCTCGACGACCAGCTGGGATCAACGTGGCAGGGCTATCTGCAGTCGCTCGCGCACGCCGTCCGGCAGATCGCGCTGGACCACCCCGCCGCCTTTCCGCTCGTCGCGACGCGCCATCCGGCCGCACCCTGGTTGCGCCCGCCGCTCCGCAGTCTGGAACTCGTCGAGGACTTCCTCTCGACCTTGAGCGACTTCGGTTTCAGTGACGACCAGGTGGTGGGTACCTACCGAGCCTTCAGCAGTTTTCTGCTGGGAAACCTGCTCCTCGAGTCGGCTATGCGTGGAGCCGATACCTCACCGGTGGAGGTTCCGCTCGACGAGGGGGACGCCACCGTGCCCAACGCCGACGGTCAGGTCGACCTGAGCGACAGCCCCAAGGTGGCAAAGTTCCGGCCACTGCTCAGCGAGGATCGCAGTGCGGACGAGTTCGAGATCTCGTTGGAGACCTTGCTCGACCGGCTGGAGATGGCGTTCTCACAGTAGGTTCCGGCCGCGCCGGCCGTTGCTTGCGCGTCAGTCGCACGCGCCGACCAGGACGGGCGAGCGCGAGACGACCGACGCCTCCAGCCGGAAGCGGAACTCGTCGAGTGAGCGAGCCATCATCCGCGGACCGGTCACCCGCAGGAGCGGGGCGAGCAGGGCCCAGCCGCCGCGCAGATCTACGTTCAGGGCGTAGTGGAGTTCCGACTCGTCCTCGACCGCTGTCACGCGATACTCACCGCTGACCGGCATCGGTCCGCGTAGATGCTCGAAGGTGAAGCGGTGCGGAGGTTCGTAGACCTCGACCACAGAGTCGGTCACCACCGGTCGCCCGGCCACGCGCGCCTCCTCGTGCAAGACGGTGCCGGCGCGCATCGGGCCGAAGGGACTCATCGTCGATGCCACGACCTCGTCGCGCCATTCCGCGGCGCGGTGGAAGTCCGCTGCGTAGGCGAAGACGTCCTCGACGCAGCGGTGAATGCGAATGCTGCTGGACAGCCGGAGTTGGGTCATGGTGGTGCCCTTCGATGAACTGGTGTTGTCCTTCCTGTATCGAGATTGCCTCGCTCCCCCGTACGAAACATCGGTAGTCGCTACTGGATTTCTGTCCATCGCTACCCAGCCCGAACGCCCGAAATCTTGTGCGCATGGCCCCGCCGATGCATGCTCAACCCAGAGACATCGCCGATTGCTGGCCGCCTTCGGCAGTGCGGCGGGAAGGGGCGCCCATGGCCGAGACCGATCCGCTGTCGTCGCGACGAAGCACGAAGCTGGCTCGCCTGCTGAGCCGGGCCCGGGCAAGCCTGCGCATCCCGGCCGCACCTGACTACGCGGGCGAACCGGCGATCGGCGGCCGTGAGGCGTGGCTTCGCCAGCTTGCGCGCGAGCGGTACGCACTCGAGGGTGCCCGCGAGGTGCTCGTTCGGGACGGCTGGACCAGTGGTGGCTGGTTCACGGTCCGTCGGCCTGGCGGGACGGTGCGAACAGCTGGTTCCGTCGAGGCTTTCGGTTTGGTGAGTCCGCAATCGAGTGTGGTCAACTCGTGTCTGGTCGGGACCCTGCTGCGCATGGCGGAGGATCCCGATCAGGTGCCGACCGTCGACGACGTCTGGGGCTGCGTCGACGAACTGTACGAGGCGATGCACGAGCAACTGGGTCACGTCTCCTTTCCGCCCGGCAGGGCGTATGCGATGGACGAGCGACGGGCACGCCTGCGTGGCCTGACGGCTTGGAACGACGCACCAGGCCGTACGCGCGAGCAGGTCGTGGACGTGGTCGACCGGGCCGTCGCGCGCACCATCGTTGCCGCCTGCCGGTAGTGCTGCGCACTAGCCGGACTCTGACCGAGCCGCCGCTGCGATGAGTTCGGCCAGGTCGGCCGGGCGGGACCACATGGGCCAGTGCCCGGTCGGCAAGTCGACGTAGCTGAGGTCGGTCACCTCGGCGAGCGGCGCGAACATCTCGGCTCCGGCCTGGACCTGGGCCTGGACGACCTCACTCGGGAACGAGCAGCACACCATGGTCGCCGGCACCGCGTCTCGAGCCGCATTGACCAGGTTGATCGGCTCGCGAAGCGGTCCGGCCGGATGAGGCACGGCGCGTTCCCGGAAGGTGCGGAGCGCCTCGTCGTCCAGCCCCTCCAGACTTGCGCCTCCGGCCTCCAGCTCGGCGAAGCTCGGCAGCGGCAGGTCCTCAGCGCCGGCCGGGACGTCGGGGTTCGCGGCGCTGCCTGCCGCGGACGGGCCGCTGTCGACGTAGACGACCCGCGCGATCCGCTCGGGTCCCGCGTCGAGCACGGCGGTCACCACCGCCCCACCGCCGCTGTGCGCCACGAGCAGGGCCTGTTCGGGCGCTGGTGGCAGGGCCGCCTCTACGGCGGCCACGTGATCCGCGAATCCGACGTCTCGGCGGGGTGCTTCGAGCGACTCCAGACCGGGCAGCGTCACCGCCGTCACGGTGCAATCCTCCGCACGCAGAGCGTCGGCCACCTCGTCCCAGGCCCAGCCGCCCAGCCAATTCCCCGGAACGAGCACGATCGGTGATGTCTCAGTCATGCGTTCATCCTCCCGGCGACCACTGACACTTGGTCGTAGCCGCTCGGTGAGACGTGGTGAGGCTCGGGCTTGTAGACGTCCCAGGGTGAGCGGACCCGGGATGTCGTTTCCCGCCATCTGACGGCTGGCGCAGCAGAATTCGCCCGCCATCGCTGCGTTTCGCGCCACATGACGGATGACGCGTCATCGGCCCCGGTCCGTCACCTCCGCGGCCTTGGCCCCCGACCGTTAGCTCCTGGGCCTCGAGCACCGAAGCGATCATCGCCTCGGCCGGCCAGTCGACGTATTCCTCCGTCGTCCAGCCACATACCCGGCTGAGATTGAGGTACGCCTCGAGCGACGCGAGCGCGAAGAGCCGGTCGGCCGCGCGTTGCGGGGTGAGGCCGACCGTCAGCGCTCCCGTGTCGGCGATGCTCTCCGCGCATTTCCGGGCACCCACGCGGCGTCTTTCCTCGCCCTGCTCGACCAGGATCCGCAGCGGCCGTTCCGTGTCGGTGTCGGGGGCGGCAGCATCTCGCAACATGACGAGCACGGGCGCCGGCCTCTGCCACACCTCGCCGTTGACCACCGCGTATCCGCGCAACTTGAAGCGCGGGTCGTCCGAGGCGATGAGGGCGGTGAGTTGGGAGCGCTCGCTCATCGGGGTGGCCGCAGCATCGCCCATCAGCGTCTCGTCGTAGACCAATTGGGCCAGTCCGACCTTCCCACCCGGCACCGCTGCGTACGGCCGCGGCGACGGCGGGATTCGTACTTCTCCTGACGAGCGCGCTGACCGCAAGAATCACGGCCTGGCCCGCTGCCGCCAAGCCTCTCGCGGCGACGAAGATCGTGTAGCCGTGGGCACGGTAGACCCTGCCTGCGGCTACCCGCTGTCGGGAGAGGCGCTGGTTCGGAGCCGCTCGGCGGCTATGACGTCGGCCTCCAGCCCGCGCACCGCGTCGCGCACGGCCTGCTCGGCGTCGATCCCGGCGGCCTGAGCCCGGGCGACCAGGCGCACAACCTCTGCACCGAGGTGGTCGGCAACGATCTCCTCGGTCGGCAGCGCCAACGGGACGCGGTGGGAGCGGGCCCTGCCGATGATCTTGCTCGCCCGCGACAACGCCGACAGTTGCTCGGGAATCCCTTCGAGAGCCGAGCTGCGCTGCTTCTCGAGGGCCTTTCGCTGTTCCCAGCCGCCGTGCAGGTCCTTCGGCGCCTCGGCCCCGGCGAACACGTGCGGATGCCGAGCGATGAGCTTGTCGGCGATGCCCGCCGCCACATCGTCGATGTCGAAGCCGTCCTCGGCCTCGCTGGCCAGCTTTGCGTGGAAGACCGTCTGCAGAAGCAGGTCACCGAGCTCCTCGCGGAGATGATCACGATCGCCGGACTCGATCGCCTCGACCGTCTCGCAGGTCTCCTCGACGAGGTAGGGGACCAGCGAACGGTGAGTCTGCTCACGGTCCCACGGACACTCCGCCCGGAGCCGGTCCATCACGGCGATCAGCCGGTCGACCTGCGGGTGCCGTGGTTCGTGGTGCGGCGAGTCGCTCAAGCCGGCTGCGACAGGGACGTGGAGAGGCCGTCGATGATCGTCTTCTCGGTCGTGTTGAGCACGCCGAAGCGCGGATTCAAAGTCACCGAGATCTTGGCCATCTCGTCGAGATAGGTGCGGGCCCCGATCTTGGTGGCGACGATCTGCTGGGTGGCCACGTCGTAGGCCACCACCTTGGCCGCCGGCACGTCGAGCAGGGCGACGAGGTTCGAGTCCGCGAGCACCTTGTCGCGCTCGGCGTCGGTGACGGTGATCTTCCTGGTGGCGGCGATCTGCTCGGCGATGTCGCCGTGGATCAAGACGTTGACGACCGCCTCACTCGCCACGTTCTGGCCCTCGGCGAGCGTCTCCTGCACGCCCGAGAGCGCCGAATCGAGCTGACTCTGGCTGATCGAGCTGTTGCCAACGTACGCGACGGTGCCGCCACGGAACCCGCTGCACCCCGTGGCCACGACGACGCCGACCAGGCCCAGCGCGACCCAACGTAGAACTCTCGTGATGTTCCGACTGCCCATGCCCGCCCTTGTGCTCCTTTGCCGTTCGCCTGGCGATCCTACGTGATACGCCCGAACCGGACCCAGCTGCGAGCGTCGCGCGTCGGGCGCGAGCAGCCCTCAGGAGACAGCGGCCAGGACGGAAGCCGCACCGGTCCGGAGAACCTCTACGTCCGTGGTCACCACGAGGAACTGCACTTCGGCGGCGCGGAAGGCTTGCGCGCGGTCGACCGTGCCGGCGAACGCCCCGAGGGTCAGGTGGTTCGCGGTGGCCGCGGTGCGAACCAGGCTGAGCGGACCCCCGTCGGCCGGTACGTCGGCGGCGTCGATCCCGAGGCTGAGGGACAGGTCGAACGGGCCGACGAACAGCATGCCCAGCCCGGGGACGGCGGCGATCTCGTCCACGTTGCTCAGGGCCTGAGCCGACTCGATCATGACGGCGCAGGTGATCTGGTCATTCGCCGCCGCGGGCGCGACGGCCTTGCCTCCGAAGAGAACCGCGAGCTGGCCGTGACTGCGTCCGCCGATGGGTGGATAGAAGGTGGCGTCGATCGCGGCTCTGGCCTGCTCTGCCGTGTGCACCTGGGGCACGATGATCGTCGTGGCCCCGGCGTCCAGGGCGGCCCCGATCCACGCGAAGTCCAGGCTGGGGACCCGGACCCCGAACGGGGCGCCGGCATCGGTCAGGGCCCGCCCGACCTCGACCACGGCAGTGCGATCGAACAGTCCGTGCTGGGCGTCGAGCACGAACCAGTCGAAGCCGGCGGTCGCCAGCGTACGGGCGACGCCCACTTCGGCAAGCTGGCACCACGCGCCGCGGGTGGGCCGGTGAAGGTTTGGTTCCATGGGCCGGAGTCTGGCACGCCGGTCGCGCTCGCGGAACTCACCGCGGACCTCCGTCGTCCGGTCCATCCGGCGAGGTCAGGAGTGAGTCCAGGAAATCCGCGACCACGGCGGCGCGCTCCGGGTCGAGGGACACCACGGCGGCCTCGATCCGTGCCGACCAGGGTTCCAGCAGCTGTCGGCCGATCTTGCGGGCCCGCGGCTGGAGGGACAGGGTGACGGAACGGCGGTCGGAAGAATCGGCTTGGCGCATGATCAGTCCGGCGTCCTCGAGGCGGTCGACCAGGGCCGTGGTGGCCGCCGAGGACAACCCGACAGCGGCCGCGAGGTCCTTGACCCGGACCGGCCTGTCGGCCATCGCGTCAAGAGCCACCAGCGCCCGCAGATCGGTCGATCCCAGTCCGAGAGCGTGACCGGCCTGCCAGCCGGTCGCCGCCGCTTGGCGTACGAGCACGTTCAGTCGCGCCTTCACCTCGGTGTGTCGCGAGTCCACGGGCGGGGTCACACCGTGATCCTCTCAACCGCCGGTGATCGGCGGAGTCGGACCAGCACCACGACATTGAGTCCCACACGATTGCCGCTCCGATCAGGACCGGATCGGCGGGGCTGACGAGCAGACCCAGGACATCGATCTGCACCAGACGTGCGGTGGTGAACGAAACGCCGACGAACCAGATGGCCGACGCGTGGCCCCGTAAGCGCACACGAGCCTAGCCGGTCCACTGGATCACGGTGCCGATCAGCTGCCCTGGCTCTTGCCTCCGACCGACCAGCCGAGGTCGAGCTGGCGAAGCCCACCGCGGAGCCCACGATGATCATCGGGCACGGTTAGGAGGCGGGCTCAGGTCGATCGCGTAGCAGGCGATCCGTCCAAGCCGCGGACGGTAGACGACATCGGCGAAGATCAACAGCATGCCCTGGCGGCGCAGGAACCGCCACCACGCCCGAGCGGCGGCACGTCCCCTGAGCCGGTGGGCGACGCATGGATGTAGGCCTCGGTCGGCTTACCCTTACGGTCGCACGCAGCCAGCTCGACTGGGGGTCGCGTTCCAGCCGACGTGCCTTCGCGGTGAGGACGAAGGTTCGGAAGAAGATGCGCCCGTCGCCGACCGCCACCCACACCGGACAGGCCGCGACGATCGGTCCCGGCGGAACGTCCGGATGCTGATGTGACGCGGATTCTGGCTCGTGCTCACCGATCTTAGCTCGATAAGGCGAGTATCTCGATCCATGGAAACTAATCTACGCTCGGCAATGGCATCGCTCGAAGCGCACCCCGACGTCGCCCGGTGCACCCTCACATGCGGGTGCAACTGGCGACGAAAGGGTGCCGGAGCGAGGACCTGGCCGACGTCAGCGGGGCTACTCGCCGAAGACGTCGCTCACCACCTGCCCGCACCAGGTCAGCAGCTCGGCGTCCCGGGGCAGTTCGCCGCCGATGATCGCGTTGCGCGGGCGCGGCACCAAGATCATCTTGGCGGCCGCCTTGACCACGCTGCCCGGGTAGAGCCGCTGCAGCCGCAGCACCCGCGACTCGGGGAGCTCGGCCGGCGCGAACCGGATGAAGTTGCCGGAGGAGACGATCTCGGTCAGACCGGCGTGCCGTGCCTGCAGCCGGAAGGCCGCCACCGCCAGCAGATTGCGTACGGGCTCCGGCGGCTCGCCGTAGCGGTCGGTCAGCTCCTCGACCACCGCGTCGATGTCGGCCGGGCGAGCGGACCTCGGCCAGCCGCTTGTACATCTCCAGCCGCAGCCGCTCCGACTCGACGTAGTCGGCGGGCAGGTGCGCGTCGACGGCCAGTTCGATCCGCATCTCCGGTTCCGGCTCGGTGTCCTCGCCGCGGAAGTCGGCCACCGCCTCGCCGACCAGCCGGATGTAGAGGTCGAAGCCCACGTCGGCGATGTGGCCGGACTGCTCGCCGCCCAGCATGTTGCCGGCCCCACGGATCTCGAGGTCCTTCATGGCCACCGCCATCCCGGCGCCCAGGTCGGCGTGGGCGGCGATGGTGGCCAGCCGGTCGTACGCGGTCTCGGTCAGCGGCTTGTCCGGCGGATAGAAGAAGTACGCGTAGCCCCGCTCCCGGGAACGGCCCGACGCGACCGCGCAGCTGGTGCAACTGGGACAACCCCATCAGGTCCGAGCGTTCGATCAGCAGCGTGTTCGCGGTGGAGATGTCCAGGCCCGCCTCGACGATGGTGGTGCAGACCAGCACGTCGGCCCGGCGCTCCCAGAAGTCGACCATGACCTGCTCGAGGCGGTGCTCCCCCATCTGGCCGTGCGCGGTGACGACGCGGGCCTCGGGCACCAGGTCGGCGATCCGGCGGGCCGTCTTGTCGATGCTCTGCACCCGGTTGTGGACGTAGAAGACCTGACCCTCGCGCAGGAGTCTCGCGGCGGATGGCGGCGGTCAGCTGCGCCTCGTCGTACGGTCCGGCGAAGGTCAGCACGGGATGCCGCTCCTCCGGCGGGGTGGCGATGGTGCTCATCTCCCGGATCCCGGTGATGGCCATCTCCAGCGTCCGCGGGATCGGGGTGGCGGACATGGCCAGCACGTCGACGGCCGTCCGCAGCCGCTTCAGCTGCTCCTTGTGCTCGACCCCGAAACGCTGCTCCTCGTCGATGATCACCAGCCGAGATCGGCGAACTCCACCTCGTTGCCGAGCAGCCGGTGCGTGCCGACGACGACGTCGATCTTGCCGTCCTTGAGGCCCTCGAGCGTCGCGCGGGTCTCGGCGTCGGACTGGAACCGGCTGAGCGGGGCGACGTTGACGGGGAAGCCGGCGTACCGGTCGGCGAAGGTCGCGTGGTGCTGCTGGACCAGCAGGGTGGTCGGCACCAGGATCGCCACCTGCTTGCCGTCCTGGACGGCCTTGAACGCCGCCCGCACCGCGATCTCGGTCTTGCCGTAGCCGACGTCGCCGCAGATCAGCCGGTCCATCGGCACGATCTGTTCCATGTCCCGCTTGACCTCGTCGACGGCGGCCAGCTGGTCCGGGGTCTCGACGAAGCTGAAGGCGTCCTCGAGCTCGCGCTGCCAGGTGGTGTCGGGCGGAGAAGGCGAACCCGCGGGTGGCCTGCCGGGCGGCGTAGAGCTTGATCAACTCGGCGGCGATCTCCCGTACGGCGCGGCGAGCCCGGCCCTTGCGCTTGGCCCAGTCGGCGCCGCCCATCTTGTCCAGGGTCGGGCTCTCGCCGCCGACGTAGCGGGTGACCTGGTCGAGGGAGTCCATCGGGCACGTAGAGCCGATCGCCCGGCTGATCCGCGCTTGGACGGGGCGTACTCGATCACCAGGTACTCCCGGGTGGCCCCGGCGACGGTGCGCTGGGTCATCTCGACGTAGCGCCCGACGCCGTGCTGGCTGTGCACAACGGCGTCGCCGCGCTGCAGCTCGAGCGGGTCGATCTGGTTCTTGCGCCGCACCGGCATCTTGCGGCTGGCCTTGTCGGCGGTCCGCTGACCCGACAGGTCGCCGGCGGTGAACAGGGCCAGTTCGATGCCGTCGGCCAGGAACCCGTGCTGCAGGTCGGCGCAGACGATGGTGGCCAGCCCCTGGCCGGCGGCTCGTCCAGGCGCGTCGACCACCCGTACGGCGTGCTCGTGCTCGGTGAGCACCTCGGCCATCCGCTGGGCCAGTCCGTGACCCTCGGCGGTGAGCACGACCCGCCAGCCGGCCCGGAGCCGGTCGCCGATGTCGGCCGCCGCCGCCTCGGCGTCACCGCGGTAGCTCTCGCCGGTCCGGCCGGCCACCGTCCGCGATTCGACGCCGGCGGTGCTGACGGCGGCGGAGAAGTCGACCAGCTCGCCGTCCTCCGTACGGGTCGCCGAGCGGGGCGTCGGACGGGCCCGGCGCTGAACGGGGACAGGGTCCACCAGGCCAGACCGCGGTCGAGGGCGTGTTGCCGCACGTCGGCCAGCGGCCGGTAGGAGGAGGCGCCGAGGTCGATCGGCGCCTGTCCCCCGCCGGCGGCCGCCGCCCAGGAGGCCTGCAGGAACTCCTCGCTGACCTTGACCAGGTCGATGGCCCGACCGCGGACGAGCTCGGGATCGCAGACCAGCACGTGGGTGTCGGCGGGCAGCAGGTCGATGAGGAGCTCCATCCCGTCGACCAGGGCCGGCGACAGCGCCTCCATCCCGTCCACGGCGTGACCCTGGGCGATCTTGTCCAGCATCTCGATCAGCTCGGGATGCTCCTGGCGACAGGGCGAACGCGCGGGTGCGCACCTCGTCGGTGAGCAGCAGCTCCCGGCACGGGGAGGCCACCACGTCGGTCAGGGTCACGTCGCTGGAGCGCTGGTCGGCGACGGTGAAGTAGCGGATCTCCTCGATCTCGTCGCCGAAGAAGTCGATCCGGACGGGATGCTCCTCGGTCGGCGGGAACACGTCGACGATGCCGCCGCGGACCGCGAACTCGCCGCGGCGCTCGACCAGGTCGACCCGGATGTAGGCGGCGCCGACCAGGTCGGCGGCGAGTCGGTCCAGGTCGTACTCCTCCCCGACGGCCAGCCGGACCGGGGTCAGGTCGGCCAGCCCCTTGACCTGCGGCTGCAGCACGCTGCGTACCGGGGCGACGATGATCCGCGGCGCCGGCTCGTCCGACCGTCCGGCCAGGCGGCGCAGCACGGCCAGCCGGCGGCCGACGGTGTCGGAACGAGGACTCAGCCGCTCGTGCGGCAGCGTCTCCCAGGCCGGGTAGTAGGCGACGTCGTCGTCGCCGAGCAGGGAGCCGGAGTGCGGCGGTCAACGTTCTCGGCCTCTCGGAACGTCGAGGTCACCACCAGGACCGGCCGCCCGGCTCCGCCCCGCTCCCGTCTCGGCGGCCAGAGCGGCGGCGATCAGCGGCCGCATCGCCGGGCGGCGAGGTCAGGTCGAGGGCGCTGAGCGCGTACGCGAGCGCGCATCACCGATGGTCTCGGAGATGGTGGGATCAGAGGTGAAGAGGTCGACGAGTCCCGTCAGGGTCACCGAGACAACGTACAACCCACCCCCACACCGCCGACCCGTCACATCAACGGCGGTTTGGGCGGCGTGTCGGCGCGCTTGTGACGGGTCGGCGCGTGCATGAGCGAACGGGACGCGCGAAGTGGTCCCCGGAGCGCTTTCCGGATCACGTCGCTCGATTTCGTAGGCTTCGCTCGGGCTGCAGATAGAGCGACGCCTACCAACCCGAGCGACCTGGGGAACACGAGTTGAAGCGAGGCTCCGTGTGAGCGCTCCGGATGATTTCCATGGCGTCGAGCGCGGACGTTCGTCCTCGACGGGGTTGGCGTCCAGCACCTTCCCAGTGACGACACCGTCTGCCGGGCCACGCTTGTCTGCGCCTTCGGCGACCGGCACGAGACCCTGCCCACCGCCGGCGTGCTGCACGCGCTGGAGCATCTCGTGATGGACACCGTGCGCACCCTGCCGATCAAGCTGAACGCCTCGGTCGGCCGCGACACGTACCCGACGAACTGATCTACGCCCAGTCCGAGCTGCTGGCGGAATGCGACTGGGTCCGGGCGGGGCTTCTGGAACGCGCAACGGCCGACAGCGCAGGCGCGAATCAGTCGGGGCAAGGGCAAAGAGGATCCGCTGACTCGTCACATCTGCGGCGACACGCCGTCCAAACCGCCGAAGATGGACGGGTCGGCGGATCAGGAGTTGAAGCGGGACTGGGTGCGTTCGAGGCCGTCGGTCAGCAGGGATTCGACGGCGTCGGCGGCGCGGACGACCTCGGGGCCCAGCGCCTCGCGTTCGGCCGTGCAGAAGTCGCTGAGCAGGAAGTCGGCGGGGTCCTGCCGTCCGGGCGGGCGGCCGATGCCGACCCGGACGCGGAAGAAGTCGCCGCTGTCCGAGGGCGACCGCATCGAACGCAGGCCGTTGTGTCCGTTGTCGCCGCCGCCGAACTTGACCCGGATC
The DNA here is from genome assembly GCA_963789345.1 of uncultured Actinomycetota bacterium. Taxonomy (GTDB): domain Bacteria; phylum Actinomycetota; class Actinomycetes; order Propionibacteriales; family Propionibacteriaceae; genus Microlunatus. Next base: position 287,704 of record CAWBKR010000026.1, read on the forward strand.
TGCCCGGGTCGATGTCCAGCTCGTCGTGGACGGCGACGAGGTGGTCCAGTCCGATCTTGAAGTACGCCAGCAGCTTGGCCACCGCCGCCCCGGTGTCGTTCATGAAGGTGCGGGGCTTCACCAGCGTCAGCCGCGGCACCTCGAGCGGCTCCGGGCAGGCCCGAGCCGGCCCTCGGCCACCTCGGCCCGCATGCCTCTGGCCGCGCCGAAGCGCGCACCGATCCGGACCGCCGAGCTCATCGGCGACCAGGAAGCCGAGGTTGTGCCGATGTACGCGCGAAGGTCGGACCGGGATTGCCGAGGCCGACCACCAGCCAGGCGGACATCGCACGAGACACCGTCAGGACTGCGTCGCCCTCGTCCGGCGACGGCGCCGCCTCGGCGGCTCGGTCTCCGCTTCGGACTCCTCGGCCACGGTCGGCTCGATGCCGGCTTCGGCCTCCGCCTCGGCCAGTTCGGCCTCGGCCTGCTCCTCGGTCTGGGCCGCGGTCACGTTCACGACGAGAGGCTCCGGGTCGATGGCCAGGGACACGCCGCTCGGCAGGGTCAGCTCGCGGGCCAGGATCTGGGTGCCGGCCTGAAGACCCTCGATCGACACGATGATCTGCTGCGGGATGTGGGTCGCCTCGGCGTCGACGGAGATGGTGTTCTGGTCGACGACGACCAGGGTCTCGCGACGCCGCTTCGCCCTCGACCTGGACCGGGATGTCGACGGTCACCTTCTCGCCGCGGCGGACGATGACCAGGTCGACGTGCTCGATGGTGTGCTTCAGCGGGTCACGCTGCACCTGCTTGGGCAGGGCCAGCTGCGAGTCGCCGTTGACGTCGATGGACAGCAGCGCGTTGGCCGCCCGCAGGGCCGAGCAGGGTCTCGTGGCCGGGCAGCGAGATGTGGATCGGATCCGTGCCGTGCCCGTACAGCACGGCCGGGAACCTTGTCGGCGCGGCGGATCCGGCGGGCTGCACCCTTGCCGAACTCCGTACGCAGTTCAGCGGTGAGCTTTACCTCGGGCACGAACGAACTCCTCGATCTCAATGATCATGTCTGGAACTATGTCGGCTGCGCCAGCGGGCGTCGAGAAGCCGCTTCGACCTTGTCGATAACGGTCGGCCACGACCCTCGCCCAGGCAACCGCGAGAGTCTATCAGGCTCTCCGGATGCCCTCGCCATCCGCGCGACCCGTCACATCTGCGGCGACACGCCGCCGAAAGTGCCGAAGATGTGACGGGTCGCGGGAGTGGGCGGATCCGTCACGACTGCCCGCCGAAGAGGCTCGTCACCGAGCCGTCCTCGAAGACCTCCTTGATGGCGCGGGCGATCGAGCGGACCGATGGACAGCACCGTCAGACCGTCGAAGTGCCGCTCGGGCGGGATGGGCAGGGTGTTGGTGACGATCACCTCTTCGAAGGCCGACTCCTGCAGCCGCTCCACCGCCGGCCCGGACAGCACCGGCGTGGGTCGCGGCCGCGATGACCGACTTCGCCCCCCTCGACCATCAAGGCCTCGGCGGCCTGGCAGATGGTGCCGGCCGTGTCGATCATGTCGTCGACGAGCAGGCAGACCCGGCCCTCGACCTCGCCGACCACCTCGTGCACCGCGACCTCGATTGGCGACGTCGGGATCGCGGCGCTTGTGGATGATCGCCAGCCGGCAGTTGAGCCGGTCGGTCCACATGTCGGCCAGCCGCACCCGGCCGGCGTCGGGCGACACCACGGTCATCTCGGCGGTCTCGTACTTGGCCACCACGTAGTCCGCCAGCACCGGCAGCGCCCACAGGTGGTCGACCGGACCGTCGAAGAAGCCCTGGATCTGCGCCGCGTGCAGGTCCACCGACATCAACCGGTTGGCTCCCGCGGTACGGAACAGGTCGGCGATCAGCCGGGCCGAGATCGGTTCTCGGCCGCGGTGCTTCTTGTCCTGCCGGGCGTACGGGTAGAAGGGCGCGACCACGGTGATCCGCTTCGCCGACGCCCGCTTCAGCGCGTCGACCATGATCAACTGCTCCATCACCCACTCGTTGACCGGGGCGGCGTGCGACTCTGGATGACGAAGGCGTCGGAGCCGCGCACGGACTCCTCGAAGCGAACGTAGATCTCGGAGTTGGCGTAGTTCAGCGCCCGGGTCGGCACCAGTTCGACCCCGATCAGCGCCGCGATCTCGTCGGCCAGCGCCGGATAGGCCCGGCCGGAGAACAGCATCAGCTGCTTGTCGTTCGGCCGCTTGACTCCGGTCATGTTGGTCACCCGGATCCTCTTCCGCCAGCCGGGCTCGCCGGACGGTCGTGGCTTGCTCCTGCTCCCGCTGCAGCGCAGCCTCGGCCGCACGGGCCAGCTTCGTGCCCGCCCGCTTGCGGGCCACCCAACCGGCGGATGTTGCGCTGCCGACCGCGGGCGACAGCGAGTTCGCCCGGTGCGACGTCACCGGTGATCGTCGAGCCCGGCCGCGACGTAGGCGCCGTCGGCGATCGCGACCGGCGCGGCCAGCACCGAGTTGCTGCCGACGAAGCTGAAGTCGCCGACCGTGCGTCGTCGACTTGTTCACCCCGTCGTAGTTGGCGAAGATCACCCCGGCCCCGATGTTGGCGTGCTCCCCGATCTCCGCGTCGCCGACGTAGCTCTGGTGCGGAACCTTGGCCCCGTCGGCGATCCGGGCGTTCTTGGTCTCCACGAACGTGCCGATCTTGCCGTCGGCGCCGAGCTGGGTCCCCGGCCGCAGATACGCGTACGGCCCGACGGTCGCGCCGGCGCCGATGATGCTGAGCGAGCCGTGGGCCCGGACGATCGTCGCGCCGCTCCCCCACCTCGACGTCGATGAGGGTGGTTTCCGGACCGATCGTGGCGCCCGGCCCCGACCGAGGTGGCGCCCTCGAGCGACGTACCCGGCAGCAGCGTGACGTCGCGCGCGAGGTCGACCGAGGCGTGGATCCAGGTGCTGGCCGGGTCGAGCACGGTGACCCCGGCCCGCATCCAGCCCTCGACGATCCGCCGGTTCATCTCGGCGTTCATCCGGGCCAGCTGCACCCGGTCGTTGATGCCCTCGGTCTGCCACAGGTCGTCGGTGAGGTAGGCGCCCGACCGTACGCCCGCGGCGGCGCGCCACGGCGATCACGTCGGTCAGCAGCAGTTCGCCCGCCGCGTTGTCGGTCGTGATCTCGCTCAGACCGGCGCGCAGCGTGTCGGCGTCGAAGACGTAGATGCCGGCGTTGATCTCGGTGATCGACAGCTGCTCGGCGGTGGCGTCCTTGTGCTCGACGATCGCCTCGCACCGCGTCGTCCGGTCCCCGCAGACGATCCGGCCGTAGCCGCCCGGGATCGGGCACCTCGGCGGTCAGCAGCGTGACGCCCGCCGAGCGCGCCCGATGCGCGGCCAGCAGCCCGCCCAGCGTCTCCGCCGCCGAGCATCGGGACGTCGCCCATGGTGACCACGACGTCCCCGCTGAGGTCGTCCAGAGCCGGCCAGGGCGCACTGCACGGCGTACCCGGTGCCGTACGCCTCCGCGCCCTGCAGCACGGTCTGCACGTGCGGCGCGATCTCGTCCAGATGCGCCTGCACCTCGCTCGGCGCCGGTGACCGATGACGACCACGATCCGCTCGGGCTGCACGGCGGTCGCGGCGCTGACCGCGTAGCTCAGCATCGACTGCCCGGCCACGTGGTGCAGCAACTTGGACCGGGACGACTTCATCCGGGTGCCCTCACCGGCGGCGAGGATGATCACCGCCGGCGGCGGTGCCGTCGGAGACTGCGCTGAAGGAGATGGGGATGCTGGCGGAATCTCGGACAACGGGATGCTCCTGATTGCTCGGACGGCTCCGCTCCCCGGGTAGGAGTCGAACCTACGTCGCTAGTCCTGATTCAAAGTCAGGCGGGCCCTGCCGACAGACCAACCGGGGATCGCGGGGACCACCCTACGCATGCGCCTGTCCGCCTGCACCCCGGCCGACACCCCCTCCGTACGTCACACTGGACGCCATGGCCGCCCGCCCGGAGGAGTTTCGCGAATCATCTCGCGCCCGGCGGCCCGGCCGGGTCCGCATGACCAGCGCCGAGCGGCGCGAACAACTCATCGGCGTGGCCCGCTCCCTGTTCGCCGATCGGGGCTTCGAGGGCACGTCGGTGGAGGAGATCGCGGCCAAGGCGCAGGTCAGCAAACCGGTCGTGTACGAGCACTTCGGCGGCAAGGAGGGCCTGTACGCCGTGGTGGTCGACCGCGAGGTGCGCTCCCTGCTCGAAGGGATCCAGGGTTCGCTGACCGACGGCCGGCCGCGGGAGCTGATCGAGCAGGCGACCCTGGCGTTGCTCGACTACGTCGAGACCCACACCGACGGCTTCCGGATCCTGGCCCGCGACTCTTCGGTGGGCAGCAGCACCGGCTCGTTCGCCAGCGATCCTGAGCGACGTGGCCTCCCAGGTCGAGGGCATCCTGGCCGGGGCGTTCAAGCGGCAGGGCCTCGATGCCGAAGACGGCGCCGATGTACGCCCAGATGCTGGTCGGCATGGTCGCCCTCACCGGCCAGTGGTGGCTCGACGCGCGGAAGCCCAAGAAGTCCGAGGTCGCCGCCCACCTGGTCAACCTGGCCTGGAACGGGCTCAGCCACCTCGACCCCAAGCCGACACTGGTGACCGCTTCGCGCTGACCTGTCGGTGTCGTTTGCCGCCACATGACGGACGGCGCAGCGGTCAGCGGCCGATTTCTGCTGCGCCAGCCGCCACCTGACGGAAGACGACATCAGGCCGGCGTAAGGGTGGCGTGCATGTCGTTTCCCGCCACATGACGGACGGCGCAGCGGTGAGGGCCGATTTCTGCTGCGCCAGCCGTCATATGACGGACAACGACCGCAGGCCAGAAGGAGAGGAGCCGGTTGGAAATTGACCACTCACCCACGCTATGCTTCTGTATCGTTCTAGTAAATCGATGCAGAAAGCCGTCATGACCACCTCCGTTGCCGCCCCGACCACCGCGTCCGCCCTCGGCACCCGCCGTGCGGCCGTGGCTGTGACCGTGCTGTTCGCGGTGAACGGCATGCTGATCGGCGGCTTCGGCGGCTCGTTGCCTTCGTTGCGCGAACGCCTCGATCTGAGCGCGACCCAGATCGCGATCATGCTCTTCGCCGGCGGGTTGGCCGCGATCACCTCGATGCAGATCGGTGGGCGCCTCGCCGACGCCGTCGGCGCTCGCCGGGTCGCGCTCAGCGGCCTGCCGGTGCTGATCGTCGCGGCGCTGGTGCTCGCGTTCGCGCCCTCGTACGGCTTCGCCGTGGCGGGCGGCATGCTGATGGGCCTCGGGAACGGAGCCATGGACGTCGCCATGAATGCGCTCGGCGTCCAGGTCGAGCAGGCCCGCCGCAAGCCGATCATGAGCTTCTTCCACGCCTTCTTCTCCGTCGGCAACTTCGTCGGCGCCGGCGCGGTCCTCGTTCTGGCGATGCTCGCCGGACTCTCCGGGGCCGCGATCGTCCTCCCGCTGATGATCATGCTCGCGGCGATTGCCACCGCCGTGTTCGTCCTGCTGCTGCGCATCACCCCCGAGGCGGAGACCGTCTCCCATTCGGTCGACGGCGTCCGCACCAAGATCCCGCGGATGGCTTGGCTGCTCGGCGCGATGGCGCTGGCTTTCGGCCTGTCCGAGGGCACCGCCGTGGACTGGTCGGCGCTGCACGTCACCGACGTCGCCCAGGTCGATTCGACCACCGGCGCGCTGGGCCTGATCGCGGTCAGCGGCTTCATGGTGGTGATCCGGCTGCTCGGCGACCGGCTCGTGGCCCGCTTCGGCCGTCGCAACGTGGTCCGCTTCGGCGGCGTCTGTGCGGCGCTCGGCTACGCGACCGTCGCCCTCGTGAGCAGCCTGCCGCTCCTGGTGGCCGGCTGGGCGCTCGTCGGTTTCGGTGTCGGGATGATCGCCCCGCAGGTGTACGCGGTCGCCGGCCATCTCGGCGGCGGGCGGGTCCTGGCCGTCGTCGTGACCTTCGGCTACGCCGCGTTCCTGCTCGGCCCCGCGGTCGTCGGCACCCTGGTCAGCAACCTCGGGATCCAGCACGCGATGTTCGTGCCGGCGCTGCTGTGCGCCGGGATCGTGGGGCTCGCCTTGACCATGCCGAAGAGCGACGCCGATCTCGAGTCGGCGCACTGACTCCTAGACTCGCCGTGTGAGCGAGGACGGCCACACCCGAGCCGTACGGGACGAGGTCGATCGTCTCGTCGCGGCCTGGCAGCGGGAGCGGCCCGAGCTCGACGTCTCCCCGATGCGGGTGCTGTCCCGGGTCACTCGCCTGGCTCGGCATCTCGACCGTGAGCGGAGTGCGGCCTTCTCCGCGCACGGGCTGGAGATCTGGGAGTTCGACGTACTGGCCGCCCTGCGCCGGGCCGGGCCCCAGGCTCGTCTGTCGCCCGGGCAGTTGATCAAGGAGACGATGGTCACGTCCGGGACGATGACCAACCGGATCGACCGTCTGGCCGCCCGCGGACTGGTGACTCGTGAAGATCATCCCGACGATCGCCGGGTGGTGCTGATCAGGCTCACCGACGACGGCCGGCGCGCCGTCGACGCCGCGCTCGGTGACCTGATGGAGGCCGAGCGCCGGATTCTCGCGGGACTGCCGCCAGGAGCGGTACGACCAGTTGGTCGCCGCGCTGCGTCAGGTCCTGCTGCCGTACGACGACGCCGCTCGCAGCCCAGCCGAACGAACGCCCTAGCCCGAGCGCGGAGCAGCCCAGTTGCTTGGCAGCTAACGGCTGCTTTTCGACACGGCTAACCGCCATACGCTGCCAATCAACGTCAGGCGAGGGAGCACCCCGCGGGTCAGGAGATCAACCGGGCGCCGCCGACCGGGCCGGTCGCGCGACGCACCATCCGGCACACCCCCTCGGCACTCAGCGTCACGCTGAGGTCGATCGCGGCGGTCTCCGAGCCGACGAGGAACGCACAGGTCGGGCCCGAGCCCGACACCAGCGCGCCCAGGGCCCCATAGTCGCGGCCGGTTTCCAGAGTCCGCCGCAGTTGCGGCTGCAGGTCCAGCGCGGCCGACTCGAGGTCGTTGCTCAGCGCCGGTCCCACCAGCGTCGGATCGCCGGAACGGAGCGCGTTCATCAACTCGTCGGGTACGACGGGCAGCGGCGCCTTCGGATTCAGCTGGTCGAAGTGCCGATAGACCGCCGGGGTGGAGAGCCCGTGATGGGCGAACGCCAACACCCAGTGATAGCTGCCGCGAGCCAACGCCGGCATCACCTCCTCGCCGCGTCCCCGCCCCACGGCGGTGCCGCCGAGCAGCGCGAACGGCACGTCGCTCCCGAGTTGGGCCCCCAGTCTCTGCAAACCCTCCGGCGGTACGTCGAGATCCCACAGCACCGCGCAGGCCAGCAGCGCGGCGGCGGCGTTGGACGAGCCACCGGCCAGCCCACCGGCGACCGGAATCTCCTTCTTGATGCTCAGCTGTGCACCGAGGGAGTCGTGCGGTCCGTGAGTTGCGGCCAGCAGCCGGGCCGCACGTACGGCGAGATTGTCCTCGTCGGTCGGCACCAGGTCGGCGCCCTCCCCGCTGACGGTTGCGGTGAACTCGTCCGGCTCCGCCCACGCGGCGTGCACCTCGTCGTACAGGGAGATCGCCTGGTAGACGGTGGCCAGCGGGTGAAAGCCGTCCCGGCGCGGCCGCCCGACCTTGAGGGCGAGATTGATCTTGGCCGGCACCCGGACGCGAACACCGACGGTGGTCGGCGGTTGCGGTGAGGCCATCCCAGCAGGCTATGCGCTTCGGCAATCTGCTCACCAGTTTCCCGCGGGTCAGACAACCCAGTGTGGCTCCGGTAGTTCCTTGCGCCGGCCCAGTGCGGTGAACAACACCGAGCAACAGGCGAGCGTGTGCACGCCGGACAACGCGATGATCGTCGCTCGGACCCCGAACTCCGCCCCGAGCAAGCCGGCGGTCAGTCCCGCGAACGGCATCGTCCCGTAGTTGATCACTTGGCTGGTGGTGATTACCCGGGCCATCAGGTGGCTGGGTACGTAGCGGAGGCGCCAGGCGCCGCGGATGACGTTGCCGGCCACTACCGCGGCTCCGACCAGCGCCAGGCCGGCGGCCGTGAACCACACGGCCGAGGCGGTCGTCGGTACGCCGATCACGAGCGCCGACAGCCCGCCGACCAGCAGCAGCCCGGTCGAGGCACGCCCGTTGCCGAAGCGACGGCTCAGGGGGCGAGCCGCCATCGCGCCCAGCACCCCGCCGACACTGCCGATCATCAACACGGCGCCCAGGTTCAGCGGGGTGAGCCTCAGGTCGCGGACCAGGTAGAGCACCAGCAGTGCGGCGTAGCCGGTCAATCCGAAGTTGGACAGGCCGCCGATGATCAGAAGAACGCGCAGGTACCGATCGTGGGCCACGAAGGCGACGCCGGCCCGGATGCGGCCGAGGAGCCCGGTGTCTCGATCCGTGGAGTCGGCGCGGGCCGCCGGACGCGGCACCTTGATCCGCCACAGGAACCACGCTGAGACGAGATAGCTGGCCACGTCGACCACCACGCCCAGAGCTGCGGTCGCCCACTGAGTCAGGAGGGCACCGAGGCCCGGACCGGCCACGTGCACGGCGGACTCGGTCCCGAACATCCGCGCGTTGGCCGACTCGAGTTGCCCCGCCGGCACCAGCGCCGGCAGCAGTCGCGCGTACGCACCGCGGAAGAAGACCGTGCTGGTCCCGACCGTCACCGCGACCGCGGCCAACTGGGGCAGGGACAGCCTGTTCAGTGACCAGGCGACCGGAATGGTCGCCAGCGCAGCGGCAGCGACCACGTTCGCGATGATCATGACCGGCCGCGGCGACCACTGATCGACCCAGGCCCCGGCAGGCAGCCCGATGATCAACCACGGCAGCCAGACGGCCGCGCTGAGCACCCCCATCCATTCCGCTCCGGCGCCGAGTTGCTGTACGGCCAGCAGCGGCAGCAACACCGAGGAGGTCGCGTTGCCGAGCAGGCTGATCCCCTCGCCAGCCCAGAGGCGATTGAAGTTCGGGCCCGAGGCCGCGCTGGACGTCTCGGCCGCCTCTGCCGTTCGGAGGGACGCAGACATGATCAAGCTCCTTGGAGGTGGGCATGCTTCGCTCGATCGAGGTGGACCGATCAGCGATGAAGCGGTACGGGTCAGCTGTTCAGTCGAAGATCAGGGGTCGGCGGGGAAGCCGCGGGCGTAGACGAGGATCGTCCGCCGGCCCTCGCGGTCGGCTGCCTCCTCTTGACGTTCCTTCCACGTCCGGAGAAGGGCCAGCAGCGCTTCGGAGAAGGTGCTCAGTTCGTCCGGGGTGAGTCGCAACCAGCTCTGGGTGGCAAAGGCGGCGGACTGCCACTCCTCCGCCTCGTCGTCGGAGGCGAGCCAATCCCGGGACCGCTCGAATTGCCGCTGCAGAGCCAGGGACTCCGCGGCCAGGGCGGCCGTGACCGCGCCGGCGTCGTCGGCGAACTCCGTACGCGACCAGCGCATCCCCGGCGCCACCAGTCGCCACCACCGCTCGCGGCGGTCCCGGGCCAGTTCGGCCGCCTCTTCCACGAGACCGGCCTCGTCGAGGACCTTGAGGTGGTGACTGGCGCTGCCGACGGCCAGCCCCGTGCGACCCGCCAGCTGTGAGGCGGTGGCCGGACCATCCACGGACAAGATGTCGAGGATCCGTGAGCGCCACGGGTTGGCCATGGCCGCCAGGGTCTTGGCGTCGGTGACGGTCTGGACCCGGTCCTGCTTGGCGTTCACATCTCGAAGGTATATCCACAAGAACTCTTGTGCAAGAGTTCTTGTGGGTTCTGCGAAGTTTCAGCCAGCCGCGTCTACGGAGAGGCGTTGCTGCGAATTTCGGAAGCCGTGCCGTTTCTGCCACGTGGCGGAAGGCGCAGCGGCACGGCCCGATTTACGCTGCGCTAGCCGCCACATGCGGACAACGACATCCAGCTGCACGAAGGGTTGCTCTCGCCGGGCGCGGAGCTTGCGCGAGCAAACCTAGATCTGCTCGGCGATTCTTGCGAAGGCGGCGACGTCCAGGGTCTCGCCGCGGGCGTGGGGGTCGACTCCGGCGGCGGTCAGCAGGTCGCTGGCGGCGCCACTCGAGCCGATGAGGCCGGCCAGGGCCGAGCGGAGCATCTTGCGGCGCTGGGCAAAGGCCGCGTCGACCACCCGGAACACGGCTTCGCGGGAGGCGGCGGTCTCCGGCGGCGGCCGTCGTCGGATGGCGACCAGACCCGAGTCGACGTTGGGTACGGGCCAGAACACCGACGGTGCCACCGTCCCCACGCGGACCGCAGTGGCGTACCACGCCATCTTGACCGACGGGATGCCGTAGGTCCGACTGCCCGGTGGCGCCACCAGGCGATCGGCCACCTCGGACTGCACCATCACGAGACCGCGGGACCAGGAGTCGAACCGGGCGAGCAGGTGCAGCAGGACCGGGACCGAGACGTTGTACGGAAGGTTGGCGACCACGACCGTGGGCGGGTCCGGCAGCTGGTCGAGCGCGAGCGCGTCCGCTTCGACGACCGTGAGGGCTGCGAGCCGGTCGGGCGCCCGCTCGGAGACCGTCTCCGGCAGCGCACGCGCCAGTCGTGGATCGATCTCCACCGCGACGACGCGGCGGGCCGCACCCAGCAGACCGAGGGTCAGGGAGCCGAGTCCGGGCCCGATCTCGAGCACCACGTCGTCGTCCGATACCTCGGCGAGAGCGACGAGCCGGCGGACGGTGTTGGCGTCGACGACGAAGTTCTGGCCGCGTTGCTTGGTGGGCCTGAGCTCAAGTCGGGCCGCGATGGCCCGGACGCTGCTGGGGTCCAGCAGGCTCGGCGCGGAGTCGCTCAGCGCAGCCCGAGCTTGCGGCTGCAGGTCGGCCAGGCCTTCCAGCCAACATCGGCCAGGACCTTCTCGGCGATCCGGATCTGCTCCTCGCGGCTTGCGTTGTGGGCCATTCCGCTGCCGCCGTACGCACGCCAGGTCTGGCCGGAGAACTGGAGTCCGCCGTAGTAGCCGTTGCCGGTGTTGATGTCCCAGCGCTGGCCGGACTCGCATTCAGCCAGCCGGTCCCAGGTGCTGTCCGGAGTCCCGGTGTCCTGGGTGCTGTCGGTGCTGTTGTCGCTGGACGGCTCGTCGGTCGAGGGCTCGTCGCTCGGGGAGTCGCTCGGCTCCTGCGTCGGCGCAGGTGTCGGCGTGGGCTCTCGGGTGCCCAGCAGCACGACCTCGGTGCGGGGCGGAGTGCTGACCTTGACGCTGGTCCGCTCGCGACTTTCCAGTTTCCCGTTGTGCCGGACCTCGGTGTAGACGATGGTCCGTTCGCCGTCCTTGCCTTCGGCCTCGACCTTGGTGTCGCCCTTGTCGAGGGTCTCCGTGTCCTTGTACGTCGTGGTGTGGTCGACCTTCTTCTTCTCGGTGACGGTCTTGACGTCGACCCGGGTGACCGTGAACGTCGCGCCGTTGGTGAGAGCGGTGTCCTCGCTCGTGCTGAGCTTGTCGTCGCCGTCGACGGTGATCTTGGCGGCCGTCAAGGCGGCCCCGACCGTCAGGGCCGTGGTCTTGACCTGCCGCTTCGTGCCGGCGTCGTCGACGGTGATGGTCTTCAGAGTCGCCAGGTTGAACGACAGGCCCTCGCGGCCGATGGCCGCGCTGCGGCTGGTCGACAGCTCAGCGCCCGCCGACTTGATGTCGAGGGCGGCCAGGGCCTGGTCGACGTTGGTGGCCGTCGTCCAGTAGGTCTGCGGCTTGCCGTCGATGGTCACCTTGATCTGCCGGCCGTACTGGACGGCGATCCGGGTCCCGTCCACCAGCCTGGTGTCCGGAGCGGGCGCCACCACGTCGTGCTCGCCGACCTCGATGCCCTTGCTCTGCAGCAGTTCCTGGACCGAACCGGCCATCGTGCTGACGTCGGTGGACGCGCCGTCCACCGAGAGCTGGACGTCCTTGTCGAGGGTCACGTAGCCGAACGTCGCGCCGGCCGTCGCCAGCACGGCTGCGCCGGCCACGACCGCCGGGATGATCCTGCGTACCACGGTGCTCCTGAAACCCGTCTCGTCCCGTATCCGTCACGGGAAGGCGGGTCTATCTATCGTCCTGAGTCCTGGCTACCACGCGCGGAGCCAATTGGTCACGAAATCATAACGAAGCGGAAGGCTTCGCCCAAACTCCCGTCACGGGGCCCAACGGCCGACGTGCACCAGCTCGTTCCGGGGGCGGCGACGGCGGCGGCGCGAGGACTCGGCGGCGGGGTGCCCGAGACTCACCACGCCGACCGATTGCTGGTTCGTGGGCACCGCGAACCGCGCCCGAACCGCGGCGCCCCGGTCCGGCGGCACTCCGAAGAAGCAAGCGCCCAACCCCTCGTCCACCGCGGCCAGCAGCAACGCCATCACCCCCATGCCGGCGTCGACCCACCAGTACGGCGCCGACCAGCGCGCCGGATCGCGGTCGGTCCAGCCTTTGTCCGACCGGGCGTACCGGTCGAGATAGGCCTGCTCGTCGGTCCACACCAGGATCAGTACGGGTGCCGTCCGGAGGCCCGCCAGCCAGCGGTCCTGATCGCCCGGATCGGTGGTGACGGCCCAGTAGTCGTCCCGATCGGCGCCGGTGAGCACCAGGAAGCTCACCGCCTGGGTGAAGCCGGCCGACGGCGCCCTAACGGCGGCGTCCAGCGCGGCGTCCAGGACCTCTGCGGCCACGGGTCGCTCGGCGTCGTAGTGCCGCACCATCCGCCGCATGCGGAGAACCTCGGCCAGTTCCACGGCTCAGCCGCCCCAGGGTCCGCCGAACGCAGCGTCGGCGTTGTCGTCGAGGGCCTGGCACAAGCGGGGCAGATCGACGCCGGCGATTTCGGCCATCAGGCGTGCCGTGTACGGGATCAGGTACGAGGCGTTCGGTCGCCCCCGGTACGGCATCGGGGTGAGGAACGGCGCATCGGTCTCCACGAGGATCCGGTCCAGCGGCGCCAGGGCAAGCGCCTCCCGGAGGTGCTCGTTGGCTTTGAAGGTGACGGTGCCGGCGAAGGACAGGAAGGCGCCGCGGTCGATGCACTCCCGGGCGAAGGCGGCGTCGCCGGAGAAGCAGTGCATGACGAACCGTTCCGGCGGGATCTCGCGATCCAGCACCCTCAAGATCTCCGCGTGGGCGTCACGATCGTGGATGACCAGACACCGTCCGTGGCTCTTGGCCATGGCGATGTGGGCCGCGAAGGACTGCCGCTGACGGTCCTGGCCGGCCGGGTGCCGCGTGCGGTAGAAATCCAGTCCGGTCTCCCCTAAGGCGCGCACGCCCGGGTCGGCGGCCAGGTCGTCGATGGTTCGCAGTGCATCGTCCAGGTCGACGGGGCTCAAACGCGCGGCGTCGTTGGGATGCATCGCGACGCCGGCGACCACGGACGGCCATCGCGCCGCAGCCTCGACCGCCCAGCGCGAACTCGGCACATCGCAGCCGATCTGTACGAGACGGCGGACACCGACCTGTTCGGCCCGGATCAGTGCCTCCTCCGGCGCGAGTCCGGTGATCTCGGCGGCCACGTCGAGATGGCAGTGCGCATCGACGACGGGTCCGGGCAGTGGATCCGGCGATTCCGGCAGCGCCCCTCCTGAGCCGGTCGAGTGGGGCTCTCCTGAGCCTGTCGAAGGGCTCATGTGCGCAATCCGGGCAGGCCGCTGCGGACGACCGCGTCGTACAGGGCGTTCTTCTTGAGCCCGTTGGCCGCGGCGACCGCCGCAACCGACGGCCGCAGGCGTCCGCCCTCGGCCAGTCGCTGGCGGACCTCGGCCACGGCCGCCGGCAGGTCGGCCGCAATCACCTCGGCGCCGGCCACGACCAGCGTGACCTCGCCCCGGATGCCGTCCGCCGCCCACTCGGTCAGATCCCCCAAGCCGCCCCTCCGGACCTCCTCGTACGTCTTCGACAGCTCTCGGCAGACCGCGGCCCGCCGGCCGTGGCCGAAGACCTCGACCATGGTGGCCAGGGTGTCCGCGGTCCGGCGGGCGGCCTCGAAGAACACCATTGTTCGCCGCTCTGTGGCGAGCTCACGCAGTCGCCGACGGCGCTCTCCGCCCTTCCTGGGCAGGAAGCCCTCGAAGCAGAACCGGTCCACCGGAAGCCCGGACACGGCCAGGGCCGTCGTCACGGCCGACGGACCCGGCACCGCGGTGACCTCGATGCCGTTCTCGACGGCCGCGGCCACCAGTCGGTAGCCGGGGTCGGACACCGACGGCGTGCCGGCGTCGGTGACCACGACCACCCGGGCGCCGCGCTGCAGGTCGTTCACCAGGTCGGCGGTCCGGGCCGCCTCGTTGCCTTCGAAGTACGACGTGATCCGGCCGGACGGCGACACCTCGAGCCGCTCGAGCAGGCGCCGCAGTCGGCGGGTGTCCTCCGCCGCGATGACGTCGGCGCGGGCCAGCTCCCGGCGCAGCGCCGGACTGGCGTCGTCCACGTCGCCGATCGGCGTCGCCGCCAGCACGACCTTGCCGGCCGGCTGTTCGGCCGGTTGTCCGGCCGGTTGTCCGGCTGTCGACGGCTCCACCATGGGCCCAGCCTGTCAGACCGGACGGTCGGATCGGGGCCACCTACTATGGCTCGGTGACCCAGTCGGCCCTGGCGGCGGACCCGCCGGCGCCACTGGCGGAACCCGCCGACGAACAGAGCCCTCGGTCGACCCCGACCACGATCGAGCGCCTCCGCGTACCGCCGCTGACCGACCGACTCACCGGTTGGCTCGTGACGCTCGCCATCACCGCTATCGCCTTCGCTCTCCGCGTGTACCGGATCGGTCAACCGAACGCGTTGATCTTCGACGAGACCTACTACGCCAAGGACGCGTACTCGCTGCTCAAGTTCGGCTACGAGCGCAACTGGCCGACGAACGCCAACGCCTCGATCATCGCCGGGAACCCCGACGTCTACCTCGACACCGCCTCGTTCATCGTGCATCCACCACTGGGCAAGTGGCTGATCGCGGCCGGGGAGTACGCGTTCGGGATGAACTCCGTCGGCTGGCGCGTGGGTCCGTTGATCTTCGGCACACTCCTGGTCTTGATCTTGATCCGACTGGTGCGCCGGGTCTCGCGCTCGACGTTGATCGGCGGGCTCGCCGGCCTCCTGCTGGCCTTTGATGGCCTCGCCTTCGTGTTGTCGCGGACCGCTCTGCTGGACATCTTCCTGGCCTTCTTCCTGCTCGCGGCGGTGTCGTGCCTGGCGGCCGATCGGGACTGGTTCCGCAACCGCCTCGCTGACCAC
Organism: uncultured Actinomycetota bacterium; assembly: GCA_963789345.1. Taxonomy (GTDB): domain Bacteria; phylum Actinomycetota; class Actinomycetes; order Propionibacteriales; family Propionibacteriaceae; genus Microlunatus. Next base: position 302,923 of record CAWBKR010000026.1, read on the forward strand.
CTGCTCAAGACGGGACAGCCCGACCTGGGCGGAGGGTTCGGACCGGCCCTCCGCGTACGACCTTGGCGGATCGCGGCCGGCGTCTGCTTCGGGTTGGCGGTCGGCTGCAAGTGGAACGCGCTCTACCTCCTGGCCGCCTTCGCGCTGCTCTCCCTCGCCTGGGACGTCGGCGCCCGGCGGCTGGCCGGTTCCGGCAGCTTCCGGCTTTCTCGCCTGATCCGGGACGGCATCCCGGCCTTCGTGTCCCTGGTCATCGTGGCTATCCCGGTCTACGTCGCCACGTGGGCCGGTTGGCTGGCGTCGTCGGGCGGCTACCACCGCGACTGGGGTCGGAACAACCCGGACGCCTGGACGGTTCGCCTGCTGGGCGAGGGCTTGGCGTCCCTGCTGCGCTACCAGCAGGCGATCTGGAACTTCCACACCGGCGAATTCATCAACAACGCCACCCACTCCTACGACGCCCAGCCGGGCGGCTGGCTGATCATCGCGCGCCCGCTCAGCATGTACGTGGCGAACGACCTCAAGCCCGGTACCGCGGGCTGTACCGGACCCGACAGCTGCATCTCGGTGGTCCTGGCCATCGGTACCCCCGCCCTGTGGTGGGCCGGAGTGGTCGCCCTCATCGCCGCCGCGATCCTGTGGATCGGCGCCCGCGACTGGCGCTTCGGGATCCCGGTCGTCGGCGCCCTCGCCGCCTGGCTGCCGTGGTTCTCCTACACCGACCGCCCGCTGTTCTACTTCTACGCGATCGCGATCCTGCCGTTCACGATCATGGCCGTTGCGCTGTGTCTCGGCCGCCTCATCGGCGATGCCCGCGGCGGCGATCGCCGGATGCTCGGCGCCATCGTGGCCGGCTCGTTCGTGGCGCTGGTGGGTGCCAACTTCGCGTACCTGTATCCGATCCTGGCCGATCAGGTCATCCCGTACCAGGAGTGGCGGGCGCGAATGTGGTTTCGGACCTGGATCTGAAACACCGGCGAGCGCGAGCCGGACAACACAATCGGAAATACGTAATCTTGGAGCATGACGCCGGATCGATCCGACGAGACCCTGGCGGATCTCGAGCGGAGGATCACACGGGTCGAGGAGCGCCTCGAGGCCGTCGCGGGCCTGGGTTCTACGGCCGTTCCTGACGCGACGTTCTGGATCCTCGACGGCCTGCGCACGATGCCCGAGCCTGTCGTGGTCTACGCCGGCCGGGTGGAGCTCCCCGCGCAACGTCCGATCGAATGGCAGATGGGACACCGGTCGGCGGAGGTGCTCGACCGCGACTGGACCGATCTCGCTCCGGCCCTGGGCGCCCTCGGACATCCGGCGCGGCTGCACATCCTCCAGCTGGTCGCCCGAGGTGAGGCCACCACCGCCGCGGAGCTGACGGCACGAGCGGACCTCGGCTCTACCGGGCAGATCTACCACCACCTACGCCAACTGGTCGCCGCCGGCTGGCTCCAGACCCACAACAAGGGCCGGCACACCGTGCCGCCGGAACGCGTGGTGCCGCTGCTGGTCATCCTGAGCGCCGCCACTTGATGCCGACCCGTCACATCTTCGGCGCTTTGGGCGGCGTGTCGGCGCAGAAGTGACGGATCGGCGAGGGCGGTCGGCGTCGTCGGTCGCGGCGAACCGCCTGCCAGGATGAGGCATGGCCGCCGTGGCTTCCACCCTGTTCTTGCTCGTGGGCCTGCCGGCCGCCGGCAAGACCACCAAGGCGCGCGAGCTGGAACGCGAACACGGAGCGCTGCGCCTCACTCCCGACGAGTGGATGATCCCGCTCTTCGGCGAGTCCGACCCGGACGGGAAGCGTGACGTGCTCGAGGGTCGATTGATCGCCACCGCCCTGCGGGTGCTGGAACTGAGAGTCTCGGTGGTGCTCGACTTCGGCTTCTGGAGCCGCGACGAACGGTCCGCGCTGCGCGTACTCGCCCGCTCCGTCGGCGCTACCGGTGTGGTCGTCTACCTGCCGGTCGACGACCTCGACCAACAACAGCGGGTGAACCAACGCTACGGCGCGACTCCGGAACAGACCTTTCCGACCAGCGCCGGCGATCTCGCCGGCTACCGGAGCCTGTTCGAGTTTCCCGATCGAGACGAGCTGGACGGCTCGGCTCCCGAGCCGCCGCCCGCGAGCTGGTCGAGTTGGGCCGCCTGGGCCAACGATCGCTGGCCCTCACTCGGCGCCCCGGCGCCCTGAGCGACCCTGTGGTTGACGCGATAACTGCACGCACGGGCCGAGGCGGCCCTCAGAACGGCCTTTTCCGTCGTGCGTGCAGTTATCGCGTCAAAGGCTCAAAGCACGGGGTCCTCACAAGAGCTTGATCGGCGACATCCGCAGCGCTGTGTCGGCCGGCAACCCGGAGAGTGCGGTGAGGGCGGACAGATCCGGCCAGCCACCCACCATGGCGCGCGGATCCTCGCTGTTCTTCGCCTGCCCGAGCCGGGCGAGGGGCGGCACGTGCAGCGCGCGTACCACCGGAGCGTCGTCCGGCAGATCCGCCGCCCGCCGCGCGATCTGAACCGCGTCGCGCAGACCGCCCAGATGGTCGACGAGTCCGACCTCGACGGCGTCGCGGCCCGTCCAGACGCGGCCGCGTGCCACCGCCTCGATGTCGGCCACCGGCCGCCTGCGACCGGCCGCCACCTTGGCGACGAAGTCGTCGTAGATCGCATCGATGGCCACGGCCAGGCGCTCCCGTTCGCTCTCGCTGAAGCCTCGGCGCGACGAAAACATCAACGCGTGGGCACCCTGGTGCACGGTTCCGGTGTTCAGCCCCAGCCGACCCAGCAGATCCTCCAGTACGAACTTGCCGCCGAAGACACCGATCGAGCCCGTCAGGGTGGCCGGCAACGCGACGATCTGATCGGCGCCACAGGCAACGTAGTAGCCGCCGGAGCCCGCGACCTCGCCCATTGACACCACCACCGGCTTGTCGACCGACCGCACCCGGCCGACCTCGCGCCAGATGGTGTCCGAGGCAACGGCCGATCCGCCCGGTGAGTCGACGCGGAGCACGAGCGCCTTCACGTGGTCGCTACCGGCCGCGGCGCGCAGCTCGGCGCCGACGGTGTCGCTGCCGGCCTGCCGGCCGACTGGTCCGTATCGGCTGCGTCCCGAGGAAATCGTCCCGCGTACGTCGACGAGCGCCACGTGCTTTCGCCGCCGGGGTGGCAGCGTCAGTCTCCGGCGCCGGTGCCAGCGGTCGGCGAACAACAGGTCGGCGTCGTCGGGCACTCGCGAGCGCAACGCTGTGTAGACCTCGTCCCGGTACCCGAGCCGGTCGACCAGACCTGCGTCACGCGCCTCCGTGGCGGTGTGCGGACCGCCGTCGACGAGCTCACGGACCCGCACGAGAGCGAGATCACGGCTGGCCGCGATAGCCGCCACGGCGTCGCTGAAGATCGAGGAGGCCAGTTGCTCGAGCGACTCGCGGTGGGCCGGGGTGAATTCCGTCCGGGTGAGCCGGTCGGCCGCGTTCTTGTATTCGTACCGCTGCTCGAACTGCGGCTCGATGCCGACCTTGTCGAAGGCGCCGCGCAGGAAGGTCGTCTCGATGCCGACCCCGAGCGCGCCGACGGAGCCGGTCGGCTGGAGCCAGATCTCGCCGAAGGCGGCAGCGAGGACGTACGCGGACAGGTCCTGGCCGCCCTCACCGAAGCTCTCGGCCCAGGCCACAGTCGGCTTGCCGCTCGCGGCGAAGGTCTGCACACCCAGCCGCAGCTCCTGGCTGAGGGTCCAGGGCAACCCACCGATCCTGGCGATCAGCCCAACCACGCGGCGATCCTCGGATGCCTCATGGAGGGCGCGCAGGGTCGGTCGGAGCTGGCGGCGGCCCCGCGCCTGCAATCGCGAGATCGGGTCGTCGGCGTCGCCCGCCACGAGCGGCTGGGTGAGATCGAGCTCGAGCAGGATCGGCGACCGACGGCCCGGGAACGACAGCATGGACATCACCGTAAACTCCGCGCCATGGAGTATCGACAGCTCGGTCGGTCCGGTCTGCGGGTATCGACCATCACACTCGGGACGATGGGCTTCGGCGGCAGCGGCTGGGCTCAACCGGTCGGGCAGATCGACGTCGAAGGCGCCCGCCGTCAGATCGGAATGGCTCGCGACGCCGGGGTGAACCTCATCGACACCGCGGACGTGTACTCCGGCGGCACGTCGGAGGAGATCCTCGGGCAGGCGCTGGGCACCGACCGCGACGAGGTGTTGATCGCCACCAAGGTACGGATGCCCATGGGCGAGGGCCCCAATGACGCCGGCCTGTCGCGGCACCACATCATCCGGTCGGCGGAGGCCAGCCTGCGCCGGCTGAAAACCGACTACATCGACCTGTACCAGGTACACGAGTGGGACGGGCACACGCCGCTGGAGGAGACCCTCAGCGCGCTGGACTCGCTGGTCCAGGCCGGCAAGGTGCGCTACGTCGGAGCGTCCAACTACTCGGCCTGGCATCTGATGAAGGCGCTGTGGATCTCCGACCGCGAGCACCTGAGCCGGTTCGTCAGCCAGCAGATCTACTACTCGCTGCAGGCCCGGGATGCGGAGACCGAACTCGTACCCGTCTCTCTTGATCAAGGTCTCGGCATCCTGGTTTGGAGTCCGATCGCCGGCGGCCTGTTGTCCGGCAAATACCGCCGCGGCGTCGAGGCTCCGGCGGGCAGTCGGCACCTGAGCGAATGGAACGAACCACCGGTCCACGACGAAGATCAGCTGTACGACACGATCGACGTCCTCGTGAAGCTCGGCGAGGACCGCGGCGTCTCGGCAGCGCAGGTCGCGCTCGCGTACACGATGGCGAAGCCGGGCGTCACCTCGCTGATCGTCGGGGCGCGTACGGAGGAACAACTGGCCGACAACCTGGGCGCAGCCGAGCTGGCGCTGAGTGAGGAGGACATCGCACAGCTGGACGAGGTCAGTGCCCAGCCCCTGCGCTACCCCTATTGGCACCAGGCCAAGACCTCCGGCGACCGGCTGAGCCCGGCTGATCTGAGCCTGCTGGGGCGTCACCTCCCCTGACTCCGGGGCTTGGGGCTCACGTCAGCGAGGGTCGCCTCAGCACCCGATCGACTAACTTGCGGGTTGGAACGTGTTTTCCGGCCCGAACCATGTACCAACCCATCAGTTGCTGGCGATCAGGCGACGCGGGTTCATCCACTTCGGCTCCTCTGAGGCGCTGCAGCTGGAGTTGCTCGACGCCGCGGCTGAGTTGGCGGGCCGGGCGGTCGTCGAACCGGGTCTGGCCCGCCTGCGACGCCTGTTCGAGCTGTGGCTGGGCTGGGTCAACACCGACGCCGAGACCGCGCGGTTGCTACTCAACACCGAACTCGAGGACGGCAGTCCGGTGCCGATCGAGGGACACCCGGGGCTCGTCGCCATCCGACCGCTCTCGACGCCTGCCCGTTGATCACGACGATCCGGACATCGCCCGGCTCGCGTCGACCGTCAACGAGGCCTTCGACGCCCAGCCGGAGGCGTAGGACCGACCCTGTCGATCTCAGGTGCTCACCGCCGAGGTGGTGGAGGACGCCCGGGTCATGAACCCCGACCGGCAGATCACCTTCGACGCCTCTGGCCCGGCGCCCCTCATCGGAGACGCGCCGAAGCTCCAGCAGGTGGTGCTGAACCTGATCGGCAACGCCGTTCAGCACCGCCCGCCGGTACACCGGTGGAGATCACGGTGCTTCCGGCCGGCGCTCGTGCCGGTGGGGTCGCCAACGCGTCACCGCGGCACACCCTGCTCGTCACCGATCACGGACCCGGCACTGCGCCGCAAGATCAACAACACGTCTTCGAACGCTTCTGGCGCAGCGATTCGAGCCGCGACCGGCACACCGGTGGTTATGGACTCGGTCTTGCCATCGTGGCGTCGATCGTCGCCGCACACGGTGGTGCATCGGGGGTCACCAGCCGGGTCGGACGGGGGACCACCATCCGCGTCAGCCTCCCGGGCGCGACGATCACGCTCGCCGACGACTCGAGTGCCCCGCGTCCGGCGAACGTGTCCGTCGAGCACGAGGCGCCACGCGGTCGTGAGGTCGCCCCTCAGGCCTGACCGCACCCTCCCGCGGGCCCGGGTCTGGGTATCAAAGTCATCGACACCGGATCTTCTGGTGGACGATACTGACCAATGCCCCTCCATGGCCCTCGGCTGCGGAGAGGGCTGTGTCCGAGCTGGGAGCCTCATGCGTGGTCGCGTTGTTGGATTGATCTTGCTCCTGTCGGTCGTACTGGCCGGTTGCGGATACCGGCTTGTTCCGGTCGATCAGCAACCGAGCCCGTCGCCCGGCCGGTCCGGCCCCGTCGAGTCGCCGACACCGTCTCCGGAGACCACGCCCGCCAATCGGGCACTGCAGTCCACCCAGCGTCGCGTCGCGAGCGGCGTCGTGCGGCTCGAGGCGGCGAACTGCACCCGCAGCTTCGTCGGGAGCGGCTTCGCTGTCGACAAGGATCTCGTCGTGACCTCCGCCCAGCTGGTGGACGGTTCCGCCACGGTCCGGATCGTCGCCGGGAAGACCTCGCGGGCCGGTCGCGTCATCGGAATCGACCGGAACGCCGACGTCGCGCTGATCCGGCTGAGTGCTCCCGTGACGGGGTATGAGTTCCGCTTCGCACCGGGCGCGCCGGACGTCGGCGAACCGGTCGGCGGGCTCGCCTTCGCCGTCGGTGCCCCGCTGCACTTCGGCACCGGGACGGTCATGGAGGTCAACAAGCAGGAAGATGTCGGCGGAACGACCCGGTACGGCCTGATCCAGACCAGTGGGCAGATGGACTCGGGCAGCAGCGGCGGCCCGCTCTTCGACGAGAAGGGGGCCGTACTCGGACTGATCGTCACCGGAGCCGAGTGGGACCCGGCCCGGATCTTGGCTGTCTCTCGCGATGTCGTCGCCCCGCTCGTGTCCCGGTGGCGCGACGATCCCGATCCCCAACCGCGGGCCGCGTGCACCGCCTTGGTGAATCCCGACACCGATTCGGCACCGGAGCAGACCTACACCGCCGCCGAGGTCCAGGCCGCCGGCACTCTCGATCTTTACTTCACCTCGATCAACACCGCCGACTACGCCACCGCCCTGGCCCAGCTCGCCGACGGCGAGGACACCGATCTCAAGAAGTACGTCGCGGCGATGTCGACGACCAAGAACTCCGAGGTCAAATACCAGGAGGTCCGGTCGGACAACGACACCCCGATCATCTGGGTGACCTTCATCAGCGAGCAGGCCGTCGGTGACGGGCCGGAGGATCGGCCGGAGGAGACCTGCACCCGTTGGTCGCAGGACTACTCGTTCACCAAGCACAACGGGCTCTGGCTCGTCGACGGCACCGACGCTCACCGGGGAAACGAGGAGAGCCAGCCCTGCTAGTACCCGGCCTGCGGGACGATGGTGCCCATGCCGGCACCTGATAGCACGATCAGCTGGACCCCGGGTCGACTCGGCCTCGGGTTCGTCGTCGGGAAGGGTCGACCCGTCGCCGTGGCCGGATTGGGCTGGAACGGCGACGTCGTGATCACGGACGCGACCCAGCCCCTGGTCGAGCTGATCATCACCGGGGACGGCCGCGCACGTACGAACACCCGCTTCACCAACTCCGGAGTCGGCGCCCGGCTGCGCTACGTCGAGCACCGCAGGTGGACCGAGGACGGTGCCGAGCGTTTCGACATCGTCCAATCCGACGCCCGGACCGGGTTGCGGGTCACGACGAGCTTCGTCGCCTCGCCCAAGATCTCGGCAGCGCGCGTCGTCACGACGGTGGCCAACGACGGTGCCGAGACCTGGGTGCTCGAAGCCGTCTCCTCGTTCGCCACCGGCGCCCTCGTGGGTCGCGGCGAGTCGAGCGCGGACCTCGTACTGCACTCCGGCACCGGCGAGCAACTCGCCGAGAACCGGTGGAGCGCCACATCGGTGTGGGGCCCTACCGGGCTGGCGGATCTCCAGTCGGCGTTCCATGATCAACCGGGCCGGGGAACGGTCCCGGTGATCGGGACCTCCACCTGGTCGACGGCACGCGCGCTGCCGACCGGCGCTCTGGAGAACCGGGTCACCGGCCGCGCCCTCGCCTGGCAGATCGAGCACAACGGCGGGTGGCGGTGGGAGATCGACGACGTCCGCGCTGGCGAGGACTCCCTCGCGCTGGTGCTGCTCGGGCCCGAGGACCTGGACCACCAGTGGTCGGAGGGTCTGGCGCCCGGATCGACGTTCACGTCGGTCCCGATCTCGATCGCGGTCGCCGGGGGCGGGTTCGAGGGGGTCATCGCCGAGTTGACCTCTCACCGTCGCTGGCTGCGCCGCGTCCGTGACGCCGACCGTGACGTGCTGCTGGTCTTCAACGACTACATGAACACGATCAACGGCAATCCCACCACCGAGCGGCTGCTTCCCCTCATCGGTGCCGCGGCCCGAGCCGGTGCCGAATGCTTCTGCATCGACGCCGGGTGGTACGACGACACGGATCTCGCCGACTGGTGGCCCACCGTGGGTGAGTGGCTCCCCTCGGAACGGCGCTTTCCCGATGGCGGTCTGGCGCGGGTCGTGGCCGCGATTCGTGACGCAGGAATGCGGGTCGGCCTCTGGCTGGAGCCGGAGGTGGTGGGCGTCCACAGTCCGATGGCGCAGGCCCTGCCCGATGCGGCGTTTCTCCAGCGTCACGGGCGGCGGGTGACCGAGCACGACCGCTTCTTTCTCGATCTGCGACACCCGGCAGCGCAGGCTCATCTGGACACCACCTTCGACCGGCTGATCGCTGCCTTCGACGTCGACTTCTTCAAGCTCGACTACAACGTCACTCCGGGCGCCGGCACCGACGTCGCGGCCTTCTCCGTAGGGGCGGGGCTCCTGGGTCACAATCGGGCACACCTCGCCTGGTTCGCCGACCTTCGGCGGCGGTATCCGCGGGTCGTATTCGAGAACTGCAGCTCGGGCGCGATGCGGGCCGACTTCGCCATGCTCGAACTCTTCGATCTGCAGTCGACCTCGGACCAGCAGGACTTTCGGCTCTACCCGGCCATCGCCGCGGGAGCGCCGGTGCAGATCCTGCCCGAGCAGGCCGGCAACTGGGCGTACCCGCAGCCGTCGATGAGTGAGGAGGAGATTGCGTTCACCATGGTGACGGGCCTCAGCGGCCGCCTCTACCTGTCGGGTTTCCTCGACGGGATGTCCCCGGAGCAACTGTCGCTCGTACGGGCGGGCACGGAGTTCTTCAAGGAGATCCGAGGCGACATCGCACAGGCGGTTCCTGGCTGGCCGTTGGGCTTGCCCGAGTGGGACGCGGACTCGGTCGCCCTGACCCTCACGGCACCGCAGCGCACCCTGGTGTGCGTGTGGCATCGCGGCGGCGACGACGATGAGATCGCTCTACGGTTGGACCCGGGAGTCCGGGCCGAGCGTCTGGTCGAGCGCTATCCCCGCCGGCTGACTCCGTGGACCGTTACCGACGGCGAGCCGGGTGTCGTGATTCTCCGGCCGGGAATGCCTGGTCCCTCCGCTCGCCTGTTCGAGATCGTACCGAGGTGAGGACGGCGACGTCGGCCCTGGTCAACCCGGCTTCTCGGCCGGTTTTCGTCCGGTACGGCGGACGGCTTCGGGCTGGTCTTGTCGGGGTGAGGCGCTCACGAGTGCGTTGAGCCAACTGGCCGGCACCTGATTGTCGAGCAACATCGACTTGAGGAACAGGGTCGCCGGAATCGCGAGTAGAGCACCGAGGGTGCCGAGCACAGAGGCCCAGATGATCAGCGAGGCAAAGGCGACAGTCGCGCTGATCCCGACCGCGTCACCGGTGAACCGCGGCTGGATGATCGTCTGCACGACGACGTTGATCACGGTGTAGACCACGACGACCGCGATGGCGCTGCCGATCCCGCCGTCCAGGAGGGCGATCAGCGCCGGCGGGACGACGCCGATGATGAAGCCGACGTTCGGAATGTAGTTGGTGACGAAGGCCAGCACGCCCCAGGTGACGGCCAGCGGCACGCCGATGATCAACAAGCCGATCACGTCCAGAACCGCCACGATGAAGCCGAACACCGTGGTCACGATCCAGTACTTCCGGACCCGGGTGCTGAAGTTGACCAGGCCCTCGGCGATGTGCGGCCGGGTCTCGCGGATGACCGACAGCCGTTCGTTCATCATGCCGCTCTCGAAGGCCAGGAAGATCACCACGGTGACGATCAAGACGAGCAGCGACAGCCCGCCGCCGAGTCCTCGGAGTAGGGATTGCGCCGGCCCCGCCAGACTGCTCGGCTGCACCGACGAGGCCAACTGTTCGATCTGCTCAGCGCCGAAGCCGAGCTGGTTGGCGAGACCCAACAGGTAGCCGAAGAGCTCGTTGAAGGCCGCGGCGTACTGCGGCAGCCGGTCGACCAACCGCACCACGGCGAACACCACCGAACCCAAGATCAACACGAGCAGCGCGTAGATCGCCAGCAGTGCCACCACGCTCGCGAGCCACGACGGCCAGCGATGCCGCATGAGGAATCCGCGCAACGGTGCCACGGTGATCACCAAGGTGATGACCAGGAAGATAGGGGCCACGATGCTGGCAGTCGCCTGCAGCCCAGCGCCGATAACGAACATGCCCGCCACGAGCAGGATGGCGAAATACGGCGGCCCGGGCCGCTGACCCACCAGAGGCATCGGGTCGGGCGTGGCCTGGGCCTGCACGGTCTTGCCTGGCATGGCTACTCCTTGACGTCGATACGCACGGCAGGTAGCCCAGCTCAGCCATCGGCTTGCCGTCATCTCCCGTGACGGAACATTCTCACCCGTTGGTGTGAATCACTGCGACCGGGGCAACGGCGCGGACACATCTGACGCGATAACTGCACGCAAGGTCAGAAGAACGTTTCAGTAAGGCCTTTCCCGGCGTTGCGGGCAGTTATCGCGTCAAGCGTCCGACGGCCAAAGCGCTCGGCCGCGGGGAGGCTGGCCTTGTCTCATGCATCGTCACCTGTCAAGGTAGTGATATGCAGAGCGAGTTCGTCGGCGGGAACCTGGCGCTCGACTTCGTCGGAACCCTCAGCGAGCGCAACCGGGCCCGGGTGGAACACCTCAAGGATGCGGGTGACGTCGCCGCCTGGCTGAGGGACGCCGATGTCCTCGACAACGTCCGCGCCGACGGGGGCACCCTCGAGCAGGCGCTGCGGCTTCGCGAGGCCCTTTTCAGCGCCATCGAAGCTCTGATCGACTCCAGCCCACTGCCGGGACCTGATCACTTGGCCGTGATCAACGCGGCGGCCTCGTCACCCCCGCCACTCGTGCGGATCACGCCGGACGGCCACGTCGAACGGTCGGGCGACATCGCAGCCGGACTGTCCGCAGTCGCCCGGGACGGGATTGCTTTGTTCGACCAACGAGACGGCCGCCTCAAATGGTGCGCCGATCCGAACTGCACCCACCCTTTCCTCGACCGGTCCCGTGGTCACCGACGGCGCTGGTGCGGGATGGCCGGATGCGGGGACCGTGCGAAGGCGGCCGCCTACCGTGCCCGACGTCGCGCCACCCAGCCGACCCCGCGCTGACGTCGAGACAACTCGCGCTCTCTGTGCCTGATCCCGACGAAGGTGTCTCGGCAGAAGGATTCATCATGACGGGCGCCCGGCGCGATCGGGTCCCGACGATCTTCGACCCCCTGCTGTCGGCGGCGGCCTCGCGACTGGCCGGTGCGGCGGACTCCGTGTCGCTGTATCTCTACGGTTCGGTCGCGACCGGTCAGGCGCTCGCCGGCCGTTCGGACGTGGACTTTCTCACCGTAGCCCTGCCGGCCGAGGAGGCTACAGCGATCAGCTCGGCGTTGAGTCGGGAGTTCGGCACTCTGTGCCGCGGCGTCGAAGTCGCCGCCGCCCAGCCGGCGGACTTGGTCGGCGAAGACGACGAACCGTACGGAATGCGTGCTTTCCTCCGGCACTACTGCATCCGGTTGCTCGGCCCGGATCGGCAAGCCGGTCTTTCTGCGTGTCGGGCCGACGCCCGCGCCGCCCGCGGGTTCAACGGCGACATCGCCCGGCACCTCCACCTCTGGCGCACCATGCTGCACGAGCCGAACCGACCCACCGCGATTCTGGGCCAACGCGTCGCCCGCAAGACCCTTCTGGCGGTCGCCGGTCTGGTCAGTGTGCACGATTCGACCTGGACGACAGACCGGTCGGCCGCCGCTCGCCGCTGGGCCGAGCTCAACCCCCACCTGAGCCAGCCTCTCCGGGAGCTCGAGTCGTGGTGCGAGGTCGGCGATCAGGCCACCGCCAACCAGCTCGAACGTGCTCTCGCCGACTACGGCGTCGTGGAGCAGGTTTCGCGGGCCTTCGCGTCCCGCATCGGTCTGTGGCCGACACGGTCGGGTTGACCGAGGAGAATCGTCCCGACCATCCCGGACACGAGCGGAGCACCGGCGACCATCAGGAGCAGAGCCCAGACCGGCAGATCGGTGACGAGGGCGATCAGGGCCGCACCGAGCGCCGAGGCGGTGACCTCGAGCCCGGCACCGATGGTGAAGACCTGGGTGCGTACGGCTTCGGCGGCGTGCTCGGTGCGAGCGGTGAACAACGCTGATCCGAAGGGCCCGACGAAAAAGCCGGACAGCCCGAACAGGACGGCGGTCGCGACGATGGAGGTCGTCGCCGCCGAGACGGCGAGGGGAATGCCGACGCCGATCATCGACACCATCGCCACCAGAGCCGATCGGTGCGACGCAAACGGGCGCCACGTCCACAGCAGGGACCCGACGAACGCGCCGGCAGCGAGAACGGCCAGCAGCAAACCGCTGGAGGCCGGCGAGTCCAGCGACGCGGCCAGGAGGGCGGCCACCACCGGAAGAGCCCCGGGTCCCACCTGGCCGGCGGCGCTGGCGAACGTCACCACGCGGAGCGTCCGTCTCCGCAAGATCTCCCGGGCTCCGCTCCACAGGTCCGTCCGAACGACCGCAGAATTCCGGTGGGCCAGGATCGGCGGGCTAGCGATGCCGGCAGCTCCCAGAGCCGCCGAGCCGGCGAGAAGCGACTGAGCCGCCGCCGGATTGACCACGGCCGCCGTCACTCCGGCAACGGCTGGCCCAGCCATTCCCGCCACGTTGTAGAACATCGAGTCGAGCCCGAAGGCCCTCGGTGTCCGCGCGGCGCCGACCAGGCCGGGCAGTGTGCTGGTCAGGGCGCCCGTGATCGCCGGTCCGCAGCTCCCACCGATCAGCAGGACCACGATCGCCAGCCAGAGCGGCCCGCGTCCGAGCACATGAGCCACCGAGAAGAGGCTGCCCGCGAACACCAGGACCATGGCGGCGAGGACCCACCGCGGACGTCGACTCCGATCGACGATGACCCCAACCAGGGGCGCCGCCACCACGTGCGGCACGAGGAGGACCGCGACGAGCACGCCACCAACCGCCGCGCTGTTCAGCTCGGCTCAAGGCGAGGAGGACAAGGGACACCCGCGCGCCCTCGTCGGCGATCCGCGCCGCGGCCGCTGCGGCCAGATAGCGCGGCAGCAACCACCCCGGTGTCCGCAGTATCGGAGCCGTCCGGGCTGCGGGTACTCGGCCACCCCGAGCACCTTCTCGTACGACTTCGACGGCTACGCCGCCTTCCACGCCGCGTTCTGCGACACGCTCGGCGTACGACGGGCGGCGGTCTGGCTGCACGACTTCGGCTCCAGACCGGCCTGCGAATCGCGATCTCCCGCCCCGACCTGATCGCGCCATGATCATCCAGAACGGAGATCTACGACGACGAACTCGGGCCCGGCTGCGAGCCGTTGCGCCGCTATTGGGACGACCCCAGCCCGGGCCGGCGAGCCGAACTGGCGGCGGCGGTCACGGAGGACGGCCATCGGGAGGAGTTCCTCAACGACGTGGGTGACGACCTCGCGAAGCTGATTACTCCGGACCTCTGGCGTCTCCACTGGTCGATGACGACGTCGCGCCGGCGGGAGATCGCGGTCGGAGTCATCGCCGGACTACGCGAGAAGCTGACCTGGTTTCCCCGCTACCAGCGATGGCTTCGAGACCAGCAGCCGCCACGCTCATCGTGTGGGCGCCAGCGATCGCTACATGCCGGCCGGCGCCGCTCGTGCGTACTGCGGGATCTGCCCGAGGCCGAGCTGCACGTGTTCGACGACGGCGGGCACTGCTCCTGGAAACTCATCTCGACAGGGTGGCTCCACTCGTGCGCGACTTCCTCGGACGCGTCCACCGATAGAGCCCGCGCCGGGAGACGAGGCTCACGACGTTCGTGTCTCCGGGTCGACGCCTCGGGCCGCCGCGGTGACGCCGGAGCCGTAACCGACGCCGCGTTCTCGAGCGCGCAGCATGTCGTCGGCCAGCGTGGGATGGGCGTAGGGCCCGTCCTCGCGGAGTCGGCCGATGACCCGGTCGATCGTTTCCGGATCCTTGTCCTGGCTGAGTTTCACCTTGAGCTCGAAGCGCGTGACGGGAATGCGCAGGCCGACGGTCCCGCGGGCGAGCGGCGCGCCCCACTCACGGTCGAACCACATCGGATCCTCGACCTGACGCTCAAAGTGGGCTACGAGCCGGCCGAGGACGTCCAGGTTCTCCTCCGGCGTGAGCACGTCGGGAACGCCCCAGAGGTGCGCGGCGGTGAAGTTCCACGTCGGCGCCTTGATCGCGCCCGGTGCGTACCAGCTCGGCGAGATGTAGCCGTGATCCCCCTGGAACACGACGAGCACCTCGCGGCCGTCGAAGTTGTGCAGCCTCTCGTCGGGCCGGCCCACGTGGGTGAGGAGCACGATCTGGTCCTGCACGTCATCCAACAACACCGGATAGTGCGAGGCGATCAGCCCCGACGGCCCGATGCTGATCAAGGTGGCCCAGGGATGTTCGGTCACGAGCTCGCGCACGAGATCCGGATCATCGCTCGCGTGAGCCGGGTTGAACCGCACACCGCGAGTTTCGCACAGCTGGACCAGGCCGACCCCGGACATTCACCTCCGACAAAGCGACCGAGAGCCGAGGGCGCCATCAACGACCACAACGACAACCGGGACGCATCACGGCGGCCGTCGCGCATCCCGCAGGATCACCGCAGTGGTGGAGCGGCGTGAACACTCACGTCACACCAGACGACAAGGAGCCTCATACCCGAAGGGGCTTCGCCCCAGCCCCGTCGAGGCATGCAATCGCACCCTGCATGTTCCCAACCGTCGAACCCGACGACATCAGCGCCTTCTGCGCCTGCCTGGGTATCGGTGTCGCCCTCGCGTACCACCGCCCCCGCCGAAGGTCGTCCGAGCCACGAAGTTCTACGTTGCCGCCGATGGTCGCGACGCCTCGGTCGGCACGGTGAATCAACCTCTGCGGACAATCACCGAAGCGATCTTCCGGGCGTGGCGCGGTGGCTTGGGAGGCAGGCTCACGCTCGGACTCGCGATCAAAGCCGACCGACCGTCGCGGTGGGGAGCCGGCCCATGGGCATCTGTCGCAATAGCTGCACGCACCATCGGAAAGCCCCGATTCCGGGCGTTTCCGATCCGTGCGTGCAGTTATTGCGACACGGACCGCATCGACCTGGTCGACCAGACCTCCTACGCCGGTTGCATTAACGCCGACAGACTCGACTTGACTCAGAGTTCCCCCGGCTCCGCCGGACCGAGTTTCTAGTGGAGAAACCTCTGGGGCCCTGATCTCGCGGTGTCACACAGCTCAGGGGCTGTGCGTCTATCGGTCGTGATTGGAGTTCGGGTGGCCGACTCGGCGGAAACAAAGCCGGATGAATGACATCGACGGTTGGCATCACGTCGGACTGGTGACTGGAAATATCCGGGCGCCCTAGCGGCCTACCGGCGGATGGGCTTCACGATCGATCCCCCGCTTTTCCGATGATCGTCGACGCTGACGGCTCGCTTCACTCCGTCGGAGCAGCCAACGCCCACGTGTGCTTCCACCGGCGCTTCTTCGAACTGATCACCACCGCACAATCCGACAGCATTCCCCCGGACTGGACCCAGGTCCGGCTCGAGGTCCCGCCCGATGACCGCCCGCGGTTGGTGGCCCTCATGAGCAGACGGTCGCCGATCTCGCCCGGCGACTCGGCCGCTTCGAGGGACTGCATCGGGTCGTCTTCGGCCGCGCGGACGCGACTGCGGTGGCACGCCGACTCGATCGAATCGGCGTCAGGTCCAGCGGCGTCCAGGTGACGCGCCAGCCAGGGACGGGAGCGGCCACGCGGCATCTGGAGGTGATGGGCACGAGGGAGGGCTCTTCGACGACGAGCGTCTCCGGCAGTGGCCGAGACACCACCGGCCGGGGTGCCGCCCGCCGCTCAGCATCCCAACGGTGCCGTCGAACTGACCGACGTGTACCTCCACGTCGGTGACGACGCGCTCGAGGAGTGCGTTGACCGCTACTCCCTGCTCCTCCGCAGCCAGCCGAGCAGCGGGCTCACGGGTGGCGCCTGGAGATTTCACGTCGGCGATGGAGCGTTCACGATCATGAACGGAGCCTGTCTCGAGGCCCGTTTTCCTGTGAAGCGTGTTCTCGTGGCGGTCGTGCTGGCGGCCGGCCTCGCCGGTATCTGGGTGCCACCGGCGACGGCTGACGCCGGTCCGGCCGGCTGGTCCGCAGAACCTCCGTCGTACACCGCACGCTACTACGCACCGTTGGACACGGTCCTCGCCGAAGTGCAGGTCGAGGTCTACCGTCCGTGTACGAACTGCGCCGTCACGTATGCTCGCGGCCACGTCAGGGCGTCGCGCACTCCGCCGTTCATCACGGGCGTCAAGGTCACTGAAGTCGCACTCGGCATCGTCGGCGGACCAGCCATCACGATCAACCCCACCGACGTGCTCGACGGCGGCGGCACATCGGCGAGCTCGCGTACCCGAGCCGTCCGCGTCCAGGAGGACTACGGCCCACACCAGCTCCGGGCCCGAGGCGACATCGCCTACCGGGCGCCGGACGGAAGGCTGATCCCACACCGGCTGACGGGCGACCCGACAATGAGCGTCTTCCGGGTCATCGGCTGATCGCTGCCGGGCATTCGGTTGCGCCCAGAAGCCATGCCAGCAAGCGGTCCAGGTCGCCGCCATCGCAGGCCGAGCCGAATCGGCGGCGTAGTTCTGCGTGATTGTTCGCGTCGGCGTCGAAGCGCAGAAGACGGGTCGCGAGATGACGCCGGGCTCGATGGATCAGTTGGCGGACTGCCGGCGCCTCGCGGCTCATCAGGCGGGCCAGCTCGTCATAGGGCACGTCGAAGGCGTCGTGCAGTACGAAGACGGCCCGCTCGAGCGGCGACAGCGATCTCAGCACGAGGAGGAGCGCCGCGGCCAGCGCCTCGGCCGCCTGGGCCTGGTCCTGCGGGTCTCCGCCGGCGCCGACTTCGACCAGCGCCGCCATCCAGGCGACCTCGCGCTGTCGCGCCAGGGTACGTCGGCGGTCCAGCGCCAGCCGGGTGATCACCTTGGTCAGAAAGGCTTCCGTGCAGGCGAGCTGTCCGAGCTCTACGCGGGAAAACCGGAGCCACGCGTCCTGCAGCACGTCTTCGGCATCCGCGCGGGACCCCACGATGCGGTGGGCAACGCCGGTGAGCCGATGACCCTGGTGTTCGAACGCGGAGATGTGGGCGTCCAGCGAGTGGGGACGAGTGCCAAGATCAACGGTTTGCGCCACGGAGTCGCCTACGGGTGCGCCGTGATCGCCGACAGCACGTGGTCGGCGAGCAGAGCGGGCTGGTCCTCGCTGAGGAGCACGTAGGCGTCGTCGACCTGGATCAGGGGCGCGTCGAGCAGGTCGGCCAAGCGCCTGCCGTGCTCGAGTGGCATCACCTTGTTCTCCGGCGTCCAGAGCACCCGCGCCGGCCGGTCGAAGTGCTCGAGCGCCTCGGTCGCGGCGATCAGGTCGGCCTTCGACCACATGTGGTCGGTGTAGGCCCGCAGGTCGCGGCGGATGCGGCGGTCCGACAGACCGGGAGCGGTCCAGGAGTGGATCACGTCGGCGGGCAGCGACCTCTTGGCCATCCAGCCCAGCATCAGCGGGCTACGGCGGACCCACCCCGCCCGGAGCATCCGTAGTCCGAGGTGCAGACCGAGGTCGGTGGCGCCGGCGAGGGCCGCAGTCCGGCCCGGCAGACCGGGCGGGAAGTTGTCGAAGGCCTCGCTCGGGGTCACGACCAGCCGGCCGATCCGCTGGTCGCGGCCCTCCGCGGTCAGGAACAACGGCCCTCCCCAGTCGCTGACGACCAAGGTCACGTCGGAGAGGTCGAGCGCGTCGAGGAAGTCGGCCAGTAGGTGGACCTGCCCGCGCATGGACAGGTCGGCGCCCTCGGCCATCGGCCGGGTGTGCGAGCCGAGCGGCAGCGTTGGCGCGAGCACCCGGGCGTGCTCGGCCAAACGTGGGACAACGTGCCGCCACAGCGTCTGATCCATCAACAACCCATGCACGAGCACGACGACCGGACCGTCTCCGACATCGGTGTAGGCGATCGGACCTGCGGACAACCGAATCCAGGACATCGCGGGCATCAGCCTCCTAGAGTGATCTCTCTAATTAGAGAGATCACTCTAGCAATGGCATGCTGGGTCCGTGAGCACGGGCACCCGGCAGCGAATCATCACGTCGACGGCCGAACTGCTGCGTAGGCAGGGTTACGCGGCCACCGGCACGCAGCAGATCGTCAACGCCGCTCGGTCACCGTTCGGCTCCCTGTATCACCACTTTCCCGGCGGCAAGGCCGAGATCGCCGCCGAGGCGATCCGGAGCGCCGGAGCGGCCTACGTCGAACCGCTGCTGGCGATCATCGAATCCGAGCCCGACCTCGAGGACGGGCTGCGCACCTTCTTCCGGCTGGCCGCCGAGGATCTCGCGGGCTCCGACTTCGCCGACGCCTGCCCGATCGCCACGGTGGCGCTCGAGGTCGCGAGCACCAACGATCAACTCCGGCAGGCGACCGCCGACGTCTTCGACGGATGGCTGCAACACGGCACTCGTTACTTCATGCGTCGTGGACTCCCCGAGCCCACGAGTCGCGACCTCACCATCGCCGTGGTCTCGGCCCTGGAAGGCGCCTTCGTGCTCGCCAGGGCCACCCGCCGCCTGGAGGCTCTGTACCTGGCCGGGGAGATGGTCTGCGGCTGGCTACGCGCGCACACCGACGGGCCCGATCGCCGTGGATCTCGCTAGTGCCCGGGCACTAGTGCGGTCGACCTATGATCGACGGTTGTGCGTTCATCCGGGGTGACTGAGGTCCAGCTCGGGAGCGGTCTGCGCGCGTACGGGAGACTGCTGCGCCACGGCCCTGCTTCCCGGCCGTTTCTGTCCGCCGCGGTGGCCCGGTTGACGCTGGCCATGATCCCGTTGGGCATCCTCATCCTGGTCGAGCAGGAACGTCAGGGGTACGCGATCGCCGGCGTGGTGACCGGTGCGTACGCGCTCGGAGCCGCGGTGGGGACGCCCGTCTGGGGGCGGCTCATGGATCGCTTCGGCCAGGTCGCGGTCCTGCTGCCGACGGCGACCACCAGTGCGGCGCTGCTCGCCGTACTGGCGCTCGCCACCACCGGCGGAGCGCCAGACCCGGCCCTCATCGCGATCGCCGCCGGAGTCGGACTCAGCTACCCGGCGATCAGTCCGGCGCTGCGCTCCAGTTTCCGGATCGTGCTGCCGGACCCGGAGGCTCGTCGGGTCGCCTTCGCCCTGGACGCGACCTCGGTGGAGCTGGCCTTCGTCTGTGGTCCCCTGCTGCTGTCGGCGCTGCTGCTGCCCGGAGTTCCGCTGCTCCCGTTGCTGATCACCGCCGGGCTCCTCGGTGGTGGCGGGCTCGCCTACTGCGCGACCGGGGTTGCCCGCCGAGCCAGCGCGAAGGTGCAGCGCGAGGCCTCGGGCCACGATCCGAAGACGATGGGCGCCGGTCCGCGGACCGCGGTCGCCTCGACCGGGGTCGCGGCGGTCCTCGTGGTCATGTTGATGATGAGTGTCGGTTTCGGGCAGCTCGACACCTCGCTGGCCGCGACGTCGGATTTCGCGCTCGGCGGCACCGAACAAGTGGGCATCCTGTTCGCGGCGATCGCCGGCGGCAGCACCGTCGGCGGACTGGCGTTCGGCGCCCGGTCCTGGCCGTTCGACGAACGCCGCGCGGTGCCCGTGCTCCTCGGCCTGTTCGGCCTGTTCCTCGCCGTACTGGCCGGACTGCTGAGCACCGGCAGCGTGAGCCTGCCGATCCTGCTGCCGGTGCTGTTCCTCACCGGGTCTGACGATCGCCCCGACGTTGATCATGCAGCAGAACCTGCTTGATCACCTGGCGCCGGCCAACCGGTTGAACGAGGCTCAGGCGTTCCTCTCCGCCTCGAACACCACCGGGGCCGCGGTCGGCACCGCGATCGCCGGCATCGTGATCGACACCGCCGGCCTGGCCTGGTCCTTCGGCGGTGCTGCGCTGGGCGTTCTCGTCGCGGCCGGCATCGCGGTGATCAACCAGCCGCGGTGGCGGCACGCGTCGGCCAAGGTCAGCGCATCCGCCGAGTAGCCAAACTCCGTGGACGGCCGGTGATCAGGTGGTTACGCTCGTGCCTGGTCCGCCACGGGCGTACCTGTAGATCTGTTTCCAGCCAGGGAAAGGGGTCGCGGTCATGAGACACCTGTGTCTCGAACGAACACAGCGATCCCTTCTCCAACCCCTCGCGTAGCCGGGCGAGCAACGACGCCCGGACCAACGAGATCCGGGACGTCCAGACCACTTGTTGGCAGCATCAGCTGCGCCGCGCCGTCTGTTCCGGGTAAGACACCACTCCGGAAGGCAGACAGACATGAAGAAGATCATCACGGACCGGCTGATCAGCTGGGCGAGCATCCTCGAGGACAACACCGAGGCGCAGGCCCGCGCCGCGTCGACCATGCCGTTCATCTACCCGCACGTGGCGCTGATGCCGGACGCTCACCTGGGCCGCGGCGCGACGGTGGGGTCGGTGATCCCGACACCTTCGTGCCCTGATGCCGGCGGCCGTCGGGGTCGACATCGGCTGCGGCATGATCGCCGTGAAGACTCAGTTCGGCAAGCCCGAGATGGACGACCGGGTAGCGGCCGGCGTGCCGCTGAAGGACCTGCGGGAGTCGATCGAGCGTGCGGTGCCCACGTCGGCGGGTGCGTACAACCGCAAGATCGTCGCGACGGCGGAGCCGAGGATCGCCGAGCTGGAGGAGCTCGCGGAGCGGGCCGAGTTCGATCCGGCCGACTACGTGGCGAACTGGCGGCTGCAGCTGGGCACCCTGGGAAGCGGGAACCACTTCATCGAGGTGTCCCTCGACGAGATGGATGCGGTCTGGCTGTTCCTGCACTCGGGGAGCCGAGGGGTCGGCAACAAGATCGCCACCCAGCACATCAAGATCGCCCAGGGGCTGATGAAGCAGTGGTTCATCACGCTTCCGGATCCCGATCTGGCCTACCTGGTGGAGGGGACGCCGGAGTTCACCCGCTACCTGCAGGAGCTCCGGTGGGCGCAGCGGTTCGCGCTGCTCAACCGCGAGGAGATGATGGATCGGGTGGTCCGGCAGCTCTCGGAGTGGCTGGGCGTGGCGGTGGTCGAGCAGGAGCGGATCAACTGCCACCACAACTTCACGGCTCAGGAGACCCACTTCGGTAAGTCGGTGTGGCTGTCCCGGAAGGGTGCCATCTCGGCCCGTCCCGGCGAGCTCGGCTTGATCCCGGGCTCGATGGGCACCGCCTCGTACGTCGTGTCGGGGCTCGGCAATCCGGTGGCCCTGTATTCCTCGCCGCATGGCGCGGGACGGCAGTTCTCCCGGTCGGCCGCGCGGAAGCGGTTCACCCAGGACGAGCTCCGCGCCGCCATGACGGGGATCGAGTTCCGGGACACGGCGGCGTTTCTCGACGAGATTCCCGGGGCGTACAAGGACATCGATCGGGTCATGGCGGACGCGGCCGATCTGGTCGAGACGGTCCACACTCTCCGGCAGATCGTCAACGTCAAGGGCGACTGACGGCGCTCGGAGCCAGGACGTAGGCCGCCGGTCGGATCAGGAGATCCGGCCGGCGACCTCGTCGCCGGCTTCGCGCGGCAAGCGGAGCGCGTCCACCAGCGGGTACAGCATCAGCAGACTGAGAACGACGAATGCGATCCGGTAGGGACCGGCCCCGCCCGGATCGCCGAGCGCCGCTTCCCCGACCCGCAGCACCAGGGCGCCGACGGCGATGCCGAGTCCGAGCGCCACCTGTTGCATCGTGGAGGCCAAGGTGTTGGCGTCGGTCATGGCGTCGCCGTCGATGTCGGCGAACTGCAGCGAGTTGTAGGCACTGAACCCGATCGAGCGGAAGATCCCACTGAGCACGAGCACGGCGATGATCACCGACCAGCGGCGTCTCGGGGCGCAACACGGCGATCAGTGCGAATACCACCGCACCACCGGCGATGCTGCCGATCAACACGGCCCGGAACCCCCAGCGGCGGATCAGCGGGCTGGTCGCCGGTTTGATGCCCACGTTGCCGACGAAGAGCGTCAGCACCAAGACCCCGGCCAGCAAGGGGCTCCAGCCGAAGCCGACCTGGAACATCAGCGGCAGGAGGAACGGCGTCGCGTTGATCACCAGGCGGTAGACGCCGCCGCTCACGTTCGAAACCCGGAACGAGCGTCGGTGCAGCGCCCCGAATCTGAGCAAGGGGTGTCGGGCGCGCCGGAACCAGATCCCCGCCAGCACGGCCAGAGCGGCGGTCACGCCCAGGCCGATGAGGAACAGGCCAGGGATCCCACCCCCCGGGGCGATCACTTCGAGCGAGGACAGGAGACCAGCCAACACCGCGGCGGACAGGACGAACCCGATCCAGTCCAGCGGCGCCACCGCCGACGGGCGATCCGCCGGAACCAGCCGCGCGGCGGCGACGAGGGCCACCAGGCCGAGCGGAACGTTGATCACGAAGATCCAGTGCCAGCTCGCGACGGTGAGAATCCAGCCGCCGAGGGCCGGCGCGATGACCGGGGCCAGCAGGGCCGGCCAGGTCAGGTAGGCCACCACGTCCAGCAGATCCCTTTTCGCGGTGGCCCGCAGCACGACGAGGCGGCCGACCGGAACCATCAACGCCCCGCCCACGCCTTGCAGGATGCGACTGGCCACCAGCATCGGAAAGCTGACACTCGCTGCGCACAGCACCGAGGCCACGGTGAAGACGACCACGGCGGCCATGAAGATCCGCCGCCCGCCGAACCTGTCGGTCAGCCAACCGCTGATCGGAATGCCGGCCGCGATGGTCACGAGGTAGGCCGTCATGGCCAGGTTGATGTCCACCGGCTGCACCGAGAGATCGGCGGCGATGGCCGGTGCAGCCGTCGCAATGATGGTGCCGTCGAGGATCTCCATGAAGAAAGTGCCCGCCACCAGCAGGGCGAGCGGCCGGTTCATCGACAGCTCCTCAGGTGAAGTGCGGATCGACCGGCTGGATGGCCGCCGCCGTCACCGCGGTTCGAGCACGTGCTGACGCTGCGACCCCAGACCGGTGATGCCGAGTTCCATGACGTCTCCGGGCTGCAGCCACACCGGCGGATCGAAACCCATACCCACGCCCGGCGGTGTTCCGGTGTCGATGAGATCACCGGGCTCCAGCACGAGGAACTGGCTGACGTAGTGCACGACGACGTACGGATCGAAGACCATCGTGGCCGTGCTGCCGGTCTGCCGTCTCACTCCGTTGACGTCGAGCCACAGGTCGAGCGCGAGCACATCGTCGATCTCCTCCGGTGTGACCAGCCACGGGCCGGCCGGATTGAACGTCTCCGCGGACTTCCCCTTCATCCACTGACCGCCCCGTTCCATCTGGAACGCCCGGTCGGTGACGTCGTTCACGACCAAGAAGCCGGCGATGGCGTCATGGGCCTCGTCCACCGAGTCCAGGTAGCTGGTCCGCCGACCGATGACGAGACCGAGCTCGACCTCCCAGTCCGGCTTGGTGGATCCGCGCGGGATGCGTACGTCGTCGTTCGGTCCGATCAGCGTGTTGGGCGCCTTGTTG
Organism: uncultured Actinomycetota bacterium; assembly: GCA_963789345.1. Taxonomy (GTDB): domain Bacteria; phylum Actinomycetota; class Actinomycetes; order Propionibacteriales; family Propionibacteriaceae; genus Microlunatus. The sequence continues at coordinate 326,857 of CAWBKR010000026.1, forward strand.
AAGAGGATCGGCTCGGACGGCACGGCCTGGCCGGTCTCGGCCGCGTGATCGCTGTAGTTCAGGCCGACGCAGACGATCTGGTGCGGGCGGGCGATGGGGGCGCCGATGCGTTCGTCCGCGAACCGGGACACCATGCCCGACCGGGCACGCTCGGTCACGACGGACCGAACGCGGTCCACTCCCCGGGCGCCGAAGAACGCCTCGTCGAAGTCCTCGACCTCATCGGAGAGATCGACGTAGGTCTCGTCGTCGATCCGCGCCACGGGCTTCTCGGCGCCGCTGGCGCCGATGCGCATCAAGTACACGGGGTCTCCTCGGACTGGGCGTCTAGCGCCACGCGATGGTGACTCAAGTGACGCGTCTCGTCACCCACCCACACCCTTTGTCGGATCGACACCCTCTTGATTGGGTGCGGATCCGACCAAGAGGTGTGGATGAGGGCTGATCCCGTTGCGGCTGCAGGGTCCGTCGGCGCCCCGGCCTCAGCCGTCAGCGCATGTCCATGGTGCGCGGGTCGGAGCCGAGGCGGCGTCCGGTGTTCAGTTCCTCGAGGCGCTTCATCTGGTCGTCGTCGAGCTCGAAGTCGACAATCTGGAAGTTCTCGCGGATGCGCTCCGGGGTCACGGACTTCGGAATGACCACGTTGCCGATCTGCAGATGCCAGCGGAGGACGACCTGGGCCGGAGTGCGGCCCAGGGTGTCGGCTAGCTCGGCGATCTGCGCCTTCTCCAGCAGCCCCTTGCCCTGACCCAGCGGGCCCCACGCCTCAGTCAAGATCCCGTGCTCGGCGTGATAGGCGCGCAACTCCTCCTGCGGGAACTCTGGGTGCAACTCGATCTGGTTGACCGCAGGTACAACGCTGCTCTCCTGCGCGAGACGCTCGAGATGGTCGATGTTGAAGTTGGACACGCCGATGGAGCGAATCCGGCCCTCCTCCTGCAGCTTCTCGAACGCCTTCCAGGTGTCGACATACTGGTCGAACATCGGCTGCGGCCAGTGGATCAGGAAGAGGTCGAGTACGTCGATCCCGAGCTTGACCATGCTTTCATCGAACGCCTTGAGCGTGCTGTCGTATCCCTGCTCGCTGTTCGTCAGCTTCGTGGTGATGTAGAGCTCGTCGCGTGGGATGTCGGACTTTGCGATGGCCGCGCCGACACCCTCCTCGTTCCGATACCCCTGCGCGGTGTCGATCAGCCGGTAGCCCGTCTGCAGGGCCGTCGTGACCGCCGACTCCGTTTCGTCTTCGGGGATCTGGAAGACCCCGAAACCCAGTTGCGGGATGGTCGAACCGTCGTTCATGGTCAGCGACGGGATAGAAGTCATGACGAGTTCCTCCAAGAGAATGGGGCGGTTGGCGCCGCGCGGCGCGCTCAGGTGTTGCCTCTAGTCCTACCCGAGAACGGCGTGCTGACACATCGGTTCCGGAGTCCGGGCTCGGTGCCGCCGGTCCAGCTCCAGGAGCTGCGCCGAGAGACGGCCACTGGGCCGGAGCGTCCCCTCGGTCAGGGCTGGTCATGACGCAAGGGCCACGCGGGAGCCCACCGGGTTGAGCGTGCCGTAAGACTTCGCGACCGCGTTCCGAGGGAACTGGCTCCGGTGTGCTCGACCAAGAAATGGACATCGACCGGAAGATTCTCAGCTGTGCTCGACGGCCGCCCGTTCCACCGGCAGGGCGGCGACGTAGCGCTGGATGAAGGCGTCGAAGCCGGCGACGTCGTCCGGATCGGGCTCGATGGTTTCCAGGTCGGCGTCGGCGAAGACCCGGCTGTCCAGGAAGTCGGCCAGGCTCTGGTCGGGCGTACGAGCGGTGAGGAAGGCGGCGAGCACCGCGATCCCCCAGGCGCCGCCCTCGGCGGCGACCTCGCCGACGGAGACTGGCGTGTCGATGGCGGCGGCGAGGAAGCCTTGCGCGACGCCCTTGGTCTTGAACAGGCCGCCGTGGGCGAACATCCGGTCCAGCCGTACGCCCTCGTCCTTCTGCAGCACGTCCATGCCGATCCGCAGCGTGGCCAGCGACGCGAACAGGTGGGTACGCATGAAGTTGGCCAGGGTGAAGGCGCTGTCCGGCGAGCGCAGGAACAGCGGGCGGCCTTCGTCGAGCTCGGTGATCGGCTCGCCGGAGAGGTAGTTGTAGGCCATCAGCCCGCCGCCGTCGGGCGCCCCGTCCCGGGCGGCCGTGAACAGCGTCTCGAAGATCGTCGCGGTGTCCGCCTCGACGCCGAGGCGCCGGCGAACTCGGCGAACAGGCCGACCCAGGAGTTCAGCTCGCTGGCCCCGTTGTTGCAGTGCACCATCGCCACCAGGTCGCCGGCCGGGGTGGTGACCAGGTCCAGTTCGCGATGCACGCGGCTGAGCTCGCGCTCGAGCACGACCATCGCGAAGATGCTCGTGCCGGCGCTGACGTTGCCGGTGCGCGGAGCCACGGAGTTGGTGGCGACCATGCCGGTGCCGGCGTCGCCCTCGGGCGGGCACATCGCGGCGCCCGGCCGCAGCCGACCGGTCGGGTCGAGCAGCTTCGCGCCCGGCTCGGTGAGCTCGCCGGCCGGTTCCCCGGCGGTCGGATCGTCGGCAGCAGCTCGGCCAACGACAGCTCGGCGCCGGCCTCGGCGGCCAGTCGATCGAACTGGTCCAGCAGCTGCGCGTCGTAGCCTCCGGAGCCGATGTCGATCGGGAACATGCCACTGGCGTCGCCGATGCCGAGCACCTTCTCCCCGGTGAGCTGCCCGTGCACGTAGCCGGCCAACGTCGTCAGGTGCCCGATGCGCGCCGACGTGATCTTCGCCGTTCAGGATCGCCTGGTACAGATGCGCGACGCTCCACCGGTGCGGGATGTTGTGCCCGAAGTGCTCGCTCAGTCTCTCGGCGGCCTCGCCGGTGTTGGTGTTGCGCCAGGTCCGGAACGGCGTCAGCAGCTCGCCGTCGGCGTCGAAGGCCAGGTAGCCGTGCATCATGGCCGAGACGCCGAGCGCACCGACCGAGGTCAGCTCGACGCCGTACTGCTGCTCGACGTCCGCGGCCAGCGCGGCGTAACACTCCTGAAGCCCGCCCAGACCGCGTCGAGGGAGTAGGTCCAGACGCCGGTCGACGAACTGGTTCTCCCAGTCGTGGCTGCCGACCGCGATCGGCGCGAGGTCGGAGTCGATCAGCACGGCCTTGATCCTGGTCGAGCCCAGCTCGATCCCGAGCGCGGTGCGACCTTCGGCGATGTCGTCGCGCGCGTTCGTGGCCATTCGGGCCTCTCAGAACCCTTGCGCCAGGCGGTAGTAGGCCTGGTTCCAGCGGATCCGGTCGGCGAAGTCGCGCCGGTTGGTCGAGCCGTCGATGATCAACAGCTCGACGCCGAGCAGGTTCGCGAAGTCGACGAGCTGGTCGGTGTCGACCGCGGTGGACAGGACCGTGTGGTGCGGACCACCGGCGGTGATCCAGGACTCGGCCGAGGTCGCCAGGTCCGGCTTCGGCTCCCAGACCGCGCGGGCCACCGGCAGCTTGGGCAGCGGCTCGTTCGGCGGTACGACGTCGACCTCGTTGAGCACCAGGCGGAACCGGTCGCCCAGGTCGCAGATGCCGAGGACGGTGGCCGGGCCCGGAGCGGCGTCGAAGACCAGTCGCACCGGGTCCTCGCGAGCGCCGATGCCGAGCGGGTGGATCTCGATCCGCGGCTGGTCGGCGGCGATGGTCGGGCAGACCTCGAGCATGTGCGCGCCGAGGATCTGCGGCGTACCCGGGCCGAGGTGGTAGGTGTAGTCCTCCATGAACGAGGTGCCGCCCGGCGCGCCGGCGCCGATCGCCTTGATCGTGTGCAGCATGACCGAGGTCTTCCAGTCGCCCTCGCCGCCGAAGCCGTAGCCGTCGGCCATCAGCCGCTGCACCGCCATCCCCGGCAGCTGCCGCAGCCCGCCGAGGTCCTCGAAGTTGGTGGTGAAGGCGCCGAAGCCACCCTCGGTCAGGAACGACCGCAGACCGGCTTCGATCTTGGCGCTGTAGCGCAGCGACTCGTGCCGATCACCGCCGGACCGGAGCTCGGGCACGATCTCGTACGCGTCGGACGTACGAGTCCAGCAGGTCGTCCACCTCGGCCTCGGTAGACGGCGTCCACCCGCTCGACCAGGTCGTTGACGCCGTACGTGTTCACCGAGACGCCGAACCGCCGCTCGGCCTCGACCTTGTCGCCCTCGGTGACCGCGACGTTGCGCATGTTGTCGCCGAACCGGGCCAGCTTCAGGCTGCGGATCGCGGCCACGCCGCGGGCGGCGCGCTGCCAGCCGGCGATCCGAGCCTGGGTGGTCGGGTCGGAGACGTGGCCGGCGACCGTGGTCCGCGGCACGCCGAGCCGGGTCTGGATGTAGCCGAACTCCCGGTCGCCGTGCGCGGCCTGGTTGAGGTTCATGAAGTCCATGTCGATCTCGGCCCACGGCAGCGAGACGTTCGCCTGCGTGTGCAGGTGCAGGAACGGCGTCTTCAGCGCGTCCAGGCCGGTGATCCACATCTTGGCCGGCGAGAACGTGTGCATCCAGGCGATCAGGCCGATGCAGTCCGGGTCGGCGTTGGCCGCCATGATCATCTGGTGGATGGCGCCGGAGTCGGTGAGCACCGGCTGCCAGGTCACCGGCACCGGAAGGGTGCCGGCGTCGTTGAGCTGATCGACGACGGCCCGGGACTGCTGCTCGACCTGCGCGAGGGTTTCCGGCCCGTAGAGACCCTGGCTCCCGGTGAGGAACCAGCACACTGGGGCTGTCGGTCATGATCATGTGCTTCCACTCTGCTCGGACGCCGTCTGGCCGTAGACGTTCTGGTAGCGGGCGTACAGCGAGTCGATGTCGGCGGCGCGATGGCGAGCGGTTCGCCGAGCTGACGGGCGATGTGCACCGTCCGGGCGACCTCCTCGCACATCACCGCCGCCTTGACCGCCGCCTTGGCCGTCGGCCCGATGGTGAACGGCCCGTGGTTCTGCATCAGCACCGCGGGCGAGCGATGACCACGGAGCGTCTCCACGATGCCGCGGCCGACCGAGTCGTCGCCGATCAGCGCGAACGGACCGATCGGGATCTCCCCGCCGAACTCGTCGCGCCATCATCGTCAGCACGCAGGGAATGGCCTCGCCGCGAGCGGCCCAGGCGGTCGCGTACGTCGAATGGGTGTGGACGACCCCGCCCACCTCCGGCATGTGCTGGTAGACGTAGGCATGGGCGGCCGTATCCGAGGACGGCGAACGATCACCGTCGACGAGGTTCCCCTCGAGATCGGTCACCACCATCGCCTCCGGGGTCAGCTCGTCGTAGGTGACACCCGAGGGCTTGATCACCAGCAGATCGTGACCCGGCACCCGGGCCGACACGTTGCCGGCCGTCCACACGACGAGCTCCCAGCGCGGCAGTTCGGCATGCAACGCTCGCGACCTCGGCCCGCAGCGCCGCGACGACGCCGGCGATCTCCGCGGTGATCGTCATCGTCGTGACCCCGATACGTTAGCGTTAACACGTTCCGATCCTGCACGATCGGCTGATCCATGTGTCAAAGTCGGGGGCGCATGATGTTGCCGTTAACATGGAAGCGTTCCAGCGGGAGGAGAGTCGACGCGCATGTCGGACATCTCACCGGTCCCGCGAGCTCCCGTCATGTACGACGTGGCGCGTCTGGCCGGTGTCTCCCACCAGACCGTGTCCCGGGTGATCAACGGCTCGGCGCCGGTGAGCACGGATACCCGGTTGCGGGTCGAGCGGGCGATCGAGCAACTGGCGTATCGCCCGAACACGGCCGCCCGCGCCCTCGCCAAGGGCCGCTCGGGCGTCGTCGGGGTGATCGGTGTCGGTGAGGGTCAGTTCGGACCAGCCAGCATCCAGCGCAGTGTCGGCACCGCGGCGCGGGAGCGAGGCCTGTTCGCCAGCGTGGTGACGCTGACCGATCTGACCCGCGAGATGCTCGACGACTCGATCGAGCATCTGCTCCGCCAGGGTGTCGAAGGGATCATCATCGTGGCCGGTCAGGACCACGCCCTCGACGTCGCCCGCAGTCGAACCGCCGGAGTCCCGATCGTCCTCGTCGAAGGCGACCTGACCCGCGCTCCGTGGACCGTCGGCGTTGATCAGGTGGCCGGCGCGCGGCTGGCTGTCCGCCACCTGGTCGACCTCGGTCATGGCGAGATCGTGCATCTGGCCGGGCCGCCGGACTGGGCGGAGGCTCGGGCCCGCGTCGAGGGCTGGCGGGCGGAGATGGCCGCCGCCGGCCTGCGTCCGGCGGAGCCGGTCTACGGCGACTGGAGCGCCGCCTTCGGCTACGAAGCGGGTCGCCGGCTGGCCGCAGATCGCCGGGTGACCGCCGTGTTCGCCGCCAACGATCAGATCGCCACCGGTCTGCTGCTGGCCCTGCACGAAGCCGGGCGGGTCGTTCCCGACGACCTCAGCGTCGTCGGGTTCGACGACCAGCCGGAGGCGGCGTACCTCGTGCCGCCGCTGACCACCGTCCGGCAGGATTTCGCGCTGGTCGGCGTACGCGCGATGGACGCCATCACGGCGGCGATCACCCGCTCCGACCCCGGGCCGGCGAGTCTCATCCCCCCGGAGTTGATCATCCGGCGGAGCACTGCACCGGCTGGTCTCCGGTAGCCGGGAACGGCTGGACGAGACAAAGCGGCCACATTCCGACCACGGCCGACTTCCGCAGCTGCCAGCCGCGAGAGCGGCTCACATTTCCGACCACGGCCGACATTCACGGCTGCCAGCCGCGACATTGGCGCTATTTTCCGAACACGGCCGACATCGTGCAGCCGGATCCGCCCTGAGGTGCACGACGAGGTCCACCGCCCAATCCCGCGCTCACCACCGACCCTGCCCGGGCACCTTTGCCGGTGGCGTCGTCATGTCGTTGTCCGCCACATGGCGGGAAACGCCGCAGAAATCGGGCTCCGCCGCTGCGCCGTCCGTCACATGGCGGGAAACCCAGCTCGTTCGCACCGGCTGCCGACACTCCAAGAATCGCCAGTTTGCAGCGGCTCTACTCTGCCTCGCGCGAGCTGGGGATGCGCAGCCAGCTGTGGGTACGGCTCACGACATCATCCACGGTGCACGATGGCCTCGGCGAGCGCCCGGTCGGTGATCATTTCGGCGACGAATCCGGCCTTGGCGACGGCGAGTGCGGCTCTGGCTTTGCGATCTCCGCCGGCGACGAGGATGACGCGGCTCACGCGGCCGAGCTGGCCGCTGGTGACCGCCCATGGTGGCCCTCACCAACGCTCGCTGCGCACCAATCGCCCTTCACGCGGCCCGGGCCAGCGAGCCACGTGGAGGAGCTGCCTACTGACGAGGAAGGACCGTCAGGACACGGGCGATGTGGTCGCCGAACTCGGTCATGAAGCCACGGAGGAACCCGGCCGTGGACTCGTCGTGTACCTCACCGTCGGCGGCGAAGACGTCGGTCGAGTACTGGATGTAGGCCTCGGGCGCCGTCATCTGTCGAGCGTTGCAGAAGCTCAGGACGGCACGCAGGCTCTGCTGCGCGACCGCCGTGCCGATCTGACCGATCGAGGCGCCGATCACGGCCGCCGGGATGTGGTCGAACGCGTTCTGCCCCCAGGGCCGCGACGCCCAGTCGATGGCGTTCTTCAACGCACCCGGGATCGAGCGGTTGTATTCCGGGGTGACGAAGAGGATGGCGTCGGCGCGGTCGATCGCCTCCTTCAGGGCGCGGGCCTCCGGCGGATAGTCGGCGTCGTAGTCGGGGCTGTAGAGCGGCAGGTTGTCGATCTGAATCTCGCTGAACTCGAGGTTCTCCGGCGCGAGGCGGATGACCGCCTTCGACAAGACCCGATTGATCGACGTCGACGAGAGGCTGCCGACGAAGTAGCCCACCTTGTAGGTCGTCATCGAAGAGTCCTTCCTGTTGGCTTGAACTGGGGGCTCGCGAATATCGTCAGGGTGCATGAGCAGTATGGAGACGGTGAGGGGTTCCGATGCCTGATAGGCCCGACGACGCCGCCGACGGCTGGTTTCCCGAGAGCGTGGCTGCGGACTACGACGACCCCGGCGGTGCCAACGCACCCGAGGCGATCGAGCCCGTCGTGGATGTCCTCGAGGACCTGGCCGGCGGCGGACCGGTGCTCGAGTTCGCCGTCGGGACCGGGCGGATCGCCGCTCCGTTGGCGGCACGAGGCGTGTCCGTGAGCGGGATCGAACTGAGCAGGGCCATGGCGGCGCGGATCGCGAGCAAACCTGGCGGCGACACGGTCGACGTGACGATCGGCGACATGACCACGACGCGGGTCGCCGGTGAGTTCTCGCTGGTCTTCCTGGTGTTCAACACGATCAGCAACGTGACCACGCAGGACGGTCAGGTCGACGTCTTCGGCAATGCGGCCGCCCATCTGCGGCCGGGCGGGTTGTTCCTGATCGAGGTCGGCCTGCCCGACCTGCGTCGCCTGCCGCCCGGCCAGGACACCGTCCCCTTCGCGGTGGCGCCCGACGCCGAGCGGCGGCGGCTACCTGGGCTTCGACCAGTACGACGTCGTGACGCAGAACTTCACGTCGAACCACGTGACCGTGTCGCCGGACGGGACGGGACGATTCCGCCGCATCCCCTTCCGGTACGCGTGGCCGGCCGAGATGGACCTGATGGCGCGTCTCGCGGGGATGCGCCTGTTGCACCGCTGGGCGGACTGGGACCGATCGGAGCTGACCGCCGAGAGCACCAAGCACGTCTCGGTGTGGCAGAAGGTGTGACTCCCTACCCGCAGAATGGCGCTGTAGAGAATGGCTACATGACCATGTACAGCACAGTCTCGGTGCCCTCGACGATCGACGCCACACCGATCACGGTGTATGAGCTGGGAGCCGCCGCAGAACCCGCGCGGAGTGGTGCAGATCTCGCACGGCGTGGCCGAGCACGGGCCGCGCTACGACCGGCTGGCCGCAGCGCTGACCGCCGCCGGCTATGCGGTGTACGCGCACGACCATCGCGGGCACGGCAGCTCGATCAGCGACCAGGTCACCCTGGGCGGATTCGGAGCGGCCGGATGGAGTGGCCTGGTCGCCGACCTCGTCGCGCTCGGCGACCGGATCCATGGCGAACAACTGGACCTCCCGCTGTTCCTGGTCGGGCACTCGATGGGCTCGTTCGCGCTGCAGGAGGCGATCCTCGACCGCTCCGACCTGTACGCGGGCGCCGTCCTCTCGGGCTCGACGGCCCTCGACGTCTTCACCGCCGGCCTGGCCGAGGCCGGCGGCGACAGCGTCGACCTCACGGCGTTCAACGCCGGCTTCGAGCAGCGCACCGGGTACGAGTGGCTGAGCCGCGACGAGGCCGAGGTCGACAAGTACGTCGCCGACCCGCTGTGCGGGTTCGACCTGGACCCGGAGACCATTCCGGCCCTGTTCGGGTCGGCGGCCCGGCTCGGAGACCCCGAGGCGCTCGCCGGCATCCGCTCCGATCTGCCGATCCTCCTCGTGTCCGGAGACGCCGACCCACTCGCCGGCGGCGGTCAGCTCGTCGAGGTCCTCGGGCAGCGCTACCGGGACGCCGGCGTCACCGACGTGACCGTCCGACTCTTCCCCGGCGCCCGGCACGAGATCTTCAACGAGACCAACCGCGACGAGATCACGGCGTACGTGATCGACTGGTTGGCTGACCACACCCCACACGTCTAGAGCTCGGTCATTCACACCCTTTTGTCGGAAACACACCCTCCCGATTGGGTGTGGATCCGACAAGTGGGTGTGGCTTGCCGGCTACTGCGTAGTCTCAGTCAGCTGGTTCGGGCAGGACCAGCAGCGCATCGCCGACCGGACGTTCACCGGTGAGGTCAGAGGGCTGATTGGTCACGGCGCCACCGGCCACCATGGTGGTCGAGCCGCCACCGTCGAGATTGAGCGCCTCGCGCATCCCGAGTGCCTTCGCGACGGCGCCGGTCTCGACGATGCTCAGTCCGAGGCTCGAGGTGCTGCGGCCGTCGGCGGTGACCAGCAGCGTCCGTCCGGCCGCGTCGACACCGGCGAGGGTTCGCGGGTTTCGCTTCGCGCTGAAGCCGTAGTAGAAGCTGGGATCGTCGGGGCGGACGAAGCCGTCGCGTCGCGGGGTGATGTGGAGCCGCCCGTCCCGGACCAGCTCCGGTCCGCCGTTGACGACCGACACTCCCGGTCCTCGAATTCGTGTTCTGGACCGCTCACCGCGGACCTCTGAGGTGATGTTCAGCGGTCGCCCGATCACGGCTGCCGCTTCCAGGTCGTCGACCAGCGATCCGGTGGCCTGGACCGCGCGGTATCCGGCCGGTAACGACCCACCACGCGGAGACCGCAGCATGACGACGCGCTGCCGTCGATCAAGGACGGCTTCGAGGCCGAGACCCTTCGGGGTGTTCGTACCGAACTCGGACGTGAACGCGACGAGTTCGGCCTCGTCGGTGCACGTGTCGTCGTGTCGGGCGCGCTCGGTGGGCAGATCGCCACCGGTTCCGCCGCAGTTGCGAATCAGACCCGGTACGCGATTGATCCCGTCGAGCCGGAGTCGTTGACCATCGGCACCCCGGATGGAGCCCACCCAACTCAGCCGCTCGACCTGGCTCCGTCGTGCGCTCGCACGCAGGACGAGGGCCGGACGGCGGTCCACCGACTCGCTGAGCACGTCCCCGCCGTACACCCCGATCCCGGCCGGATCGCCGGGAGCCCCCGAGGCGGGGTCGAGAACGAAGTAGCCGGCGTTGACCGCCGCGGTGGCGCCGCTCGCCCGGCTCAGCGCACTCGTCGTCTCCCGATTCTCGAGATCGGGACCGTAACCGGCGATCAGCCTGCCGCGGAAGCGAGTCGGGTCGATCGTGAGAACCTGCAGCCGCCACGGGCCACGGTCGGCGGCCGAGCCGTCCCACCCGGTGAAGCGGGTGGTGCCCGAGAATCCGGCCGCCACGATCTCGGCGCGCTGAGCGTCGGCGGCCGCCTGGTTCGCGAAGCTGCCGATGCGGACCCGCCAGCCGAGCGTGCCTCCCGCGTAATCGGAGGTGGCCGGCGTCACCACGCGCTCGACCCGAGGGTCGAAGCCCTCCGCACGCAGTCGTGCCGCGAGCAGGTCGGCGCTGGCCCGGTCCGACAGCGCTCGCGGCGGCGCGTCCGGATCCGGCGACGTGCCGGTGGCGGAGATGTCGAGCTCAACCGTCCACACGTGAGTCGGGTCGGACTCGCCCCGGACGATGCGGGTCAGGGTCACGCCGGCCTGCAGCGTGGTCGTCTCTCGAGTCTCGGCCAGCCCTCTCGGCCCCAGCGGCAGGGCTGCCGTCGCCGCCTCCGCGCTGTACCCGGCACCGCCCGGTTGTGGTCCCACCAACGACGGCAGAGAGTCCCACCAGCAGGGCGACAACGAGGCAACCGAGGACTCGGCGTCGAAGGAGGATCATGGTCCGACGCTAAGCGGCCGAAGGCGTCATGGCTACCCGGCTCGGGCATGATGACGGGATGCCTCGACCTGTGCGACGAGTTGAAGGCACCAGCCGCTGGTCACTCTGGTCGCAGGACTCGTTTCTGAGCATCGGCTCGCGAGGCTCGGCCCTGTCGATCTTCAGTGTGGGTTCCTTCGCCTCGATCGGGAGCATCGGAGCCGCCGGCTCGATCGGCTCGATCGGGTCCACGCTCAGCCCTGGCTCGGTGCTCAGCAACATGTCGCGAGGATCGGTCCTGTCGCATCACGCGAGTAGCTCCACGCTCGGTCAGCCCATGGCGCCGTCCGCTGGTGTGCTGATCTCGATCTTGGTCGCGGGTGTCGCGGCGGCGGTCGTCTGGTCGGCGGTCGTCACCCCCGGGCGCCCCACCGGAGGCGCACCCTTTCGTCGCTGGTTGCGCCCTCACATGAGGGTGCACCTGCGTACGTAAGGGTGCGGCGCAGCTTTGTGGAGTCCACCGTCGCGCTCGAGGGCGTCCTCAGCGAGGTTCGTACGCTCTTGACCACCGATCAATCTGATAGAAGGCGAAGGGCGCATCGTCTCGGATCTCGGTCGAGCCCTCGATCCGACCGTACGCGTGGATGATCTTCACGAAGCACATGTCGAGCCGTTCCATCACGGCCCGCGAGGCGTGGTTGTGCGCCTCGGTGAACGCAACGATCTCTTCAGCACCCAACACGTCGAAGCCGAACCGGAGGCCGGTCGCGCCGATCTCGGTCGCGAATCCCTGGCCGCGCATCTCGTCGCGAAGGGCCCAGCCGAGTTCGGGTCGCCGCAGTCCGTCGACCACGGCGAGGCTGAGGCCTCCTCGTCCGACCAGCGCGCCATCCGACCGACTGTGGGCGATCCACTTGCCGACCTTGTCCTGTGACCATTTCCGCTGCATCTCGACGGCGAAGCGTCGGGCTTCGACCTCCGACCAGGCGCCCGCGTTCCAGTAGGCGACGTTCGGGTCGGCGTGCAGCGTGACCAGGTCGGCGGTGTGCTCCGGTCCGATCGGCGTCAGAACCAGCCGATCGGTGATCACGGTTCCAGCCGGCTGAAGACCTCCGCGACGAGGGCGTACGCATCGTCGAGCCTGCGCCATTCGTCGGGATCCGGACCGTCGTAGACCAACGCCAGCGGCCCGGTGTAGTTGGCGTTACGCAGGATCCGCAGGCCGGCGCGGTAGTCGTCGGCGTCCAGGGCGCCGGCGGCGTCGGTGATGATCTTGGCCTGACAGGTTTCGGCCCGGTCGGCGACGGCGGTCAGCTCGGTCCACTTGCCGGGACCTCGCCAGTTGCCAAGGTCGATGAGGAACCCGATCCGCCCGTCGGCTCGGTCGAGCAACTCGAGCAGGGACGCCGCGTCCGGCAGCAGGGCATGCCAGTTCTCGGTGACGATGCGTACGTCGGGATGGCGCTCCGCCAGGCGCTTGAGTCGCGTCGCGCTGGCACTCAAGGTGACCGAGGTCGGAGCCTGCTTCCCGGCGATGACGCGAGCGCGGGGCGCACCGAGTTGTTGCGCTACCTCGAGCCAACCCGAGATCCACTCCTGCTGGGCGTCGGCCGTGCTGGGGTGGGTGAGGTCGCCGTCGTCGATCAGCAGGCATTCGATCTCCACCTCCGCTTCGTCGAACGCCGCGCGCACCTCCCTCAGGTAATCCGTCTCCCGACGCCGGAAGTAGAAGTGGCACAGCTGGGCACTGCGATAGCCGTGCTCGGCCAACGCTCCCGCCAGATCCAGCAGGGTGAGTCCGTTGCCCGCGGCCTCCGGTAGGTCGCTCGACGGCATCGAGCCCGGCGCCACGTACCGACCGAGTGTGCGAAACAACGACCAGGTGTGCACCGCCTTCACGGGCGAGGTTCGGTCGGCGGCGTGATGGGTGCTGATCACGCTGTCCATTCTGAACGTGGTCGGCTCTGCTGGCCATGATCATTCCGGATCCAACCCTTGCGGCGAGGCCGACCCCCACTGCTACCATCGCGACGCGAGTCGGGGGGTCGCCGTCCGTCGAAGCGCTGACTCAGGAGGCTCCATGACGCCCCGGAAACCGGGCGGGGCGCCTGCGGCGAGGCACCATGATCGCGGGTCTGCTCGCCATGTTGGTCTCATTGGTCTCGTTGCTCTCACTGCCTGGGCTGGCGAGTGCCGATCCTGGATCGACTCCGGTCCCCGAGCCGAGCAGCGCTGCCCCTACCTCCCCGAGCACATCGTCGAGCGCGTCGCCGATCTCTCCGTCAAGGACACCGCATCCCGCCACACGTGCGCCGAGCGTCTCAGCGGACAGATCAACGACGAGCAGCCCGGAGGCCATGCCCTCCGCGACGGATACGCCGTCGGCCGCCGTGGAATCCGCGGAGGAGACTGTCTGCACGCTCGCGGCGGTCACCACAAGAGGCGTGCTGCGCGACGCCCGGAACGGCGCGCCCATTCCGCGCTCCTGCGTCGGCTATCGCACGCTCCTACCGTCGCCAACCACCCGCTACACCAACGTGCAGAACGACGGCACCTGGTCGATTCGGACCGATGATGCCGAGGGGCCGGTCAGCTTGGCGTTCTACGTGGTCGACGGCGACAACAACGACGTCAACTGCGGCGGCACGTTGTCCGACGACTACGTGCCGTCGTGGTATCGGAATCAGCCGTTCAACGGCACCGTGATCGGCAACGCCCTTCCCCCAGCGGGATCGACCGACATCGACCCGGGCAGCAGCGCTGTCGAGGCCTGCCTCGCCCCCGACCGGTTGCCGACTGCGTGCACCGAGCCGACCACCAGGTTCTCCGGTCGCGTCGTCGGCGCGGGACAGATCTCGATCAACCGAGCCTGCATCTTCGCCCTCGGATCGGCCGGCCCACTCGGACAAGCGATCACCAGCGCAGACGGCCGTTGGACAATCGACGACCTGCCGATCAACTTCCCCCTCGTCGTCGGGGTCCTTCCGCCCTTCGACGTGGGCGAAGGTCCCTGTGTAACGGAAGACGGACCGCCGCCGGTGCCGCCCGCCGGGCAGCTACAGCCGGAGTTCTACACCAACACCTGGGCGAACGTGGCCGACGACGACCTCGGTGACAATCCGTACGGCTGGGCCGTGGCCCGCGGCGCCCAGAGCATCACCAACAACAGGTCCGGCATCGACGTCTGTCTGACCACCGATGCCGGAACCGTCGTACCGAGGCCGTTGTGCGACCCGGCCAGTCCCACACCGCAGCCGACGCCAACCCAGAGCGCCACCGTCGTGCCCATTACCAATCCGGACCCGCCAGGGTCGGACGACTCGGGGCTTGCGAACACCGGCGGGCCGTCGGGATGGCTGACCGTGCTGGCGGTTGGTCTGACGGCGCTCGGCGCTGTCGTCGTTCGCCGCGCGACCGGTCGACGCCGCTAGCTGCGGCCCAGAGGTGGCCAGATGGCGACGGGTACCGAGCGGTAGGTGAGCAGGTCGGGGATGATGCTGCTCACGTTGGCCTCCGCGCAGTTCCTGATGACGTTGGACAGTTCGGTGATGAACGTCTCGATCGCCCAGGTGGCCGAGAATGTCGGTACCACGGTTACCGGCATCCAGACGGCGATCACCTCTGTACACCCTGGTCATGGCGACGCTGATGATCACCGGTGGAAAGGTCGGGCAGATCCTCGGTCGAAAGCGCGCTTTCTCCATCGGGTGCATCATCTACGGTGCCGGGTCGCTGACTACCGCACTCGCTCCGAGCCTGCCGGTGCTGTTGATCGGTTGGTCATTCCTCGAGGGTGTGGGGGCGGCGTTGATCATGCCAGCCATCGTGGCGCTCGTGGCCGGGAACCTCGGGCAGAAGGAGCGGCGGCGAGCGTACGGTCTGGTGGCCGCAGCGGGCGCGATCGCCGTGGCGGCCGGACCATTGATCGGGGTCTGCTGACCACGTACGCATCGTGGCGCTGGGTGTTCGCCGGCGAGGTGATCGTGGTCGTGGCGATCTTGGCCTTGGCACGGCGCATCGCCGACACCCCCGCCGATCCGGAGGCGCGACTCGATCTGTGGGGCGCTGCACTGTCAGCTCTGGGACTCGGCCTCATCGTCTTGGGTGTGCTCCGCGCCGGAGCGTGGGGGTTTGTCAACCCGAAGCCCGGAAGCCCGGCGCTCATCGGGCTCTCCCCGGTGGTCTGGATGATCCTGGCCGGCGGAGTCGTGCTGCGCTTGTTCTTCGCTTGGGAAACCGTCGACTGAGCCGGGGAGAGGGCGCCCTGATCGACCCGGCGATGCTGAAGAACAGGGTGCTTCGCGGCGGACTGACGGCTTTCTCGTTCCAATATCTTCTTCAGGCCGGGATGTTCTTCACGGTTCCGCTGTACCTCTCGATTGCCCTGGGACTCTCGGCGGTGTAGACCGGCGTCCGACTGCTGCCGCTGTCCGTCACGCTCCTGCTCGGCGCGGTCGGGATCCCGAAGCTGTTCCCGAACGCATCGCCCCGCCGAGTTGTCCGGCTGGGGTTTGCCGCCTTGTTCGCGGGATTGGTGGTGCTCACAGCGTCGCTGGAGTTCGGCGCCGGCCCAGAGGTCGTCACGTGGCCCATGCTGCTCGCCGGGCTTGGCATCGGCGCCCTCGCATCGCAGCTCGGCAGTGTCACGGTCTCCGCGGTTCCAGACGCGCAGAGCGCTGAGGTCGGGGGCTTGCAGAGCACCATGACCAACCTCGGAGCGTCGATCGGCACCGCCCTTGCCGGCGCGGTCCTGATATCGGCCCTGACGACCTCGTTCCTGGCTGGCCTTCAGGCAAACTCTGATGTTCCGGACAATCTGTCCTCGCAGGCCCAGGTGGAGCTCGCCCCGGGAATCCCGTTCATCGCCGAATCCGATCTCAAGCCAGCTCTTGAAGAAGCAGGGGTCAGCGGTCCGGCTGCCGACGCGATCGTCGCCGAGAACACCCAGGCTTGTCTGGACGGGCTGCGATCAGCTCTGGCGGTTCTCGCACTGATCGCGCTCATCGCGCTCTTCTTTGCACGCGGGGTACTGACCCAACAACCGGGTGCGGCACAACCTGACGCGGAGACCACCAGGACCCGACCGCCACTGGGCCCGATGGGAAGCCGGTCGCAGCGGCTGTCGAATGGGTCCAGACCGCATCCATGACATGGACGGCCCGAGCGCCGAGGCTCGCGCGATGGAGTCTGAAGGTCCTGAGCGCACCGTTAGGGTTGCGAGATGACGGTGAAGTTGTACGTTCCGGCCGATGACGTTGCCTTTTTCGAGAACGACTATCTCAACGGAGAGTTCAAAAGTGCCGCCGAGGAGCTCGGCGGTGAACTCGTCGACAATAGTGCGTCGGCGGACTATTGGGAGTGGTTTGAGTTCGACGGGCTCACGGCCGATAAGGTGCGCGACATCACCACGAACGTGTTCGGCAAGCGGAAGGCGACCCGCAAGATCAACATCACCGGTCCTGGTGAGGTCAGGGTGGCATCGCGCTGAGCATCTTGTTGCGAAAGCTCCGGCTTGCTGTGCAGCGTTCATCCGCAGGTAGCAAGAACGGTGCAGAAGAAGCGTGGCGACAGCAACCGTAGGTGCGGTCAGAATGACAAGCCTGGAAGTGATCGGCCGGCTAGTGGTTCCGCGACCTCGGCGTACCGGCGTGCTGGCTTTTCCGCGATTCCAGACGACCTGCTGACCCGAGCACTGGTCAGAGCGGGCGCGCAGCCGAAGCACCGGTTGGTGGGTCGGTCGTGCCATCACTCATCCCGCGGGCGATTCCGACGTGGGCATCGCTCTCCGGCGCGTGAGCACCGACGTTGATCTTGACCGGTGGCTCGATGTCGCCGGCGCCTGCGGTTGGATAGCTGACGCCGCGGATCGAGAGTTGCAACGCCGCCTGTACGCCGGTCCGGGCCTCGACTCGTGCGTGCTCGCCCATTGGATCGCCCTGAGGGGGATCGACTAGGGGCGCGACATCGAGACGGATAGGTACCGCGAATTGGTCAGTCGTGGTGAACAGCTAGGCGGCGAACTTGGGCTGGCCGGTGTTGTGGGTGACGACGATGCCGGCGCGGAGGGTTTTGCGGAGGGTGAGGAGCCAGGCGGGGATGACGACCGCTTCCACTGCGAACAAGGCCCATGCTGCGCCAGGCGCGGCCCACACCGCGGCGGCGGTGAGCAAGGCGATCAAGGTGAGGGGACCTTTGAAGAGGCTGATGCGGAAGGTCCATTGGGCCCGGCCCATGGCGTAGAGGACAGCGGTGGGCCCGTAGGACTGACAGGAAGCAAGCGAGGCGAGGCCCATGGGGAGCAGGACGAGCGCAGCACCGGCCCAGGAGTCGCCGAAGAGAGCGGCACCGACCCAATCGGGCATGAGCAGCAGGAGCGCAAGGTAGCCGACGGTGATCGAGCCGAGCACGGCGTTGACCCCCAACGCGAACCTGGCGCGGTGCTGGCCAGTCATCTGCGGCCGCGACGACATCTCGGGGACGGCGAACTGGAGTGCAGCGGCGCCGAGAATGCCGAGCGGACCGAGGAGGACCTGGGCGGCGCGCAGTGAGCCGACGGCCTCGGCGGTGGCGACCACACCGACCAGCACGAGCCCGAGTTGGGCGGCGCCCAGGCCGAGCAGATACTCCGGGAACAGGTACCGGGTGAGGTGCCGTTGGGCCTCGAACCAGGCCAGGCCACCGCGTAGATCGGGCCGCAGGCGCAGTAGGGCGAGGCCGACGAGGGCGGACAGCCCGGCGCTGGCGCCCCACAAGAGGATCAGCAGCCAGACGTCGTGCTGTCGTCCGGTGATGATCGCTACGGCGATCAGAATGAACTGCGCCACGGTCCAGATGGCGTCGATCGCGGCCGCCCGGGACGGTTTGCCGATGGTGAACAAAGCCATCCGACAGCTGTCTTGGACCAGCAGCGCCGACATCACCAGTGCGAGGGCCAGAAGGGAGCTCCCGACCGAACCTGAGACCACCACGCCGATCAGCGCCGTTGCTAAAGCCGCGAGCACGGAGAGCGACAACGCGAACCCGACCGCCTGCCCGATGCGGTGGCGCTGCTCGGCGGGTGAGGCGCTGCTGTAGCGCATTTGGAGTGGTTGACCCACCAGAGACTTGGTGGCGGCGACGGCGATGCCGTAGACCATGAACGCTATCGCGAAGGCGCCGAACTCGGCTGCCGTCACGAAGTGGGCCACCGCGATGGCCAGCGCGAAGTTGCTGGCCGCCGACAGCGCCTGATCGACGAGGTTCCAGCTCGCCTTCGTCAGCAGTCGTCGCAGCGCGTTGCTCCTCACGCGCGGACCTGCGGGGAAGGGCGGGGCCGGCTACAGCGCCTTGCGCTCGAGCAGACCGTCGAATTCGTCTGCCCAGGCGAGGAGGCGCTGCAGTTCGCCACGCCGACTGGCGACCCGCTCGCGGCACGCGGCGATGGTGGCTTCGGCGGCCGTGACGGCTGCGCCGTCGACGCCGGCGCTGTGAAGTGACTCGAACGCGTCAAGGAGTTCTCTCATCTCATCAACGGTGAAGCCGAGTGGCTTCATCCGACGGATGATGGTCAGTCGGGCGATGTCGTCTTCGGTGTAGAGGCGAAAACCTCCGATACTTCGGGCCGACGGGGTGACGAGCCCCATCTCCTCCCAGTAGTGCAAGGTCCGTACCGACAACCCGAGGCGCTCGGCGACGACCCCGATCTGGACCCTTCCGGTCGTCTCGGTCTCAGCCCGGTCCCTGAAAATCGTCCCGTCATCACTCACGGGACCCGACTATGTCGCCTGCCGACCTTGGACGCAACGAAGGGCGAGCGCATCTGACGGACACCACCGAACGGGTGGATCTAGGCCCCGACGGCGGCACGCCTTCTGTTCGGCGGTAGGTGAGGAGGTTGCACGCGAGCGGAACCGCGTCGATCGATGCTGGCAAAAGCTTTCCCCCAGAGAGCGCGGACGGCCAAGTAAGCACCGGTAAATCTACACCTACGTGAGAGTATAGTAGCCGTTCGACGTCACGCTGCTGACCGCGCCGCTGCCTGCGGACCGGCATGACCCCAGAGCATCAGACCGGTGGTGGCCGCGACGTCCCTCCGTTGCCGGCCGACGCCACTGCGTTCGATGCGCTTGAGCGCCGCAGCTTCGGCGTTTTGACGATTCATGCCGATAACCGGCTGACAGTGCGGCTGCTCGACCCTGATCGCGGGCCGTGGACCTTGTACTTCCCCAACGCCGGACTATCCATCCGGGCATGGCCGGACGGAACGCACCCCTCCCCGACGGACTCAGCAGCGAGAACTGGGGACCGGGATCGAGCATCACCTATCGCGACACGACACGATCAGCCGGAACCACGAGGGATTCTATGAGCACCGCTACGAGCTTTGAGACAACGGTCCTTTCCCTGGACATTGACTCCGACCCCGTCCATGTAACCCCGCCCATCGCTCGAAAGACGGCGTTGTCGTTGAAAGGTCCGCTCGTGGTGACCGGCTTGATGGCTTATCGACTCACGAACCTACGATTCTGAGATGTCGCGGGTGCTGGTGACTGGGATGTCTGGGGTCGGGAAGTCGACCCTGCTGGACGGGTTGGCTCGGCGGGGACACACCGTTGTCGACACCGACTTCGACGGTTGGGTGCTGGAGGACGGTCGGTGGGATGAGCCACGGATGCACGATCTCCTGGCGCACGTGGGCAGCGTTGTCGTATCTGGCACGGTGGAGAACCAAGTGCAGTTCTACGGCTATTTCGATCACGTGGTGCTGCTCTCCGCCCCACTCCAAACCCTGCTTGCTCGGGTGACAGAGAGGAGCTCGAACCCGTACGGGAAGCGGGCCGAGGAGCAGGAAGACATCGCCAGCTACCTGGGGACGGTCGAGCCGCTGCTGCGGCGCGGCGCGACGCTCGAACTGGACGGTCGAGCCGAGCCGAGCTCGTTGGTCGCAGCGGTCGAGATGCTCATGTAGCCGATTCGGGGCGGTGCCGTTCGCACTGGACGGTCGGCTTCTCCGCCATCACCAAGACCAAGGTCCAGAGCTCGATCCAGCTGATGCTGTCGGGCTGTGACAAATGGACGACGATCTCGGCGCCGCTTGCGCGCAGCAGCTGCTCGGCATCGCGGAGCCCTTTCGAGTTGTCGCCGTCGTCGTCGATGCCTGTGCGGTCTTTGGGTGCCGATGCGCATGGAGAAGTACGAGGCCTGGACCGCTGCGCGATAGCGAGTGAACGTACCGAGATGCTCAGTCAATTCACCGACCGCTGCCGGACTGTGGCTGACGTAGGCGTCCCAGAACGCGTCCGCGTTTGGCCGCCCGCCGAGGTACATGAGGGCCGAAGCAACGTCGTACAGCACTGGTCCGTACGTGGTGGCGGTCCAGTCGATCAAGGCGACTTGACCGGTGCTCGGCTGGCGCAGGAACGCCCCGGACTCCGGGTCGGCGTGCAGGAGGCTCCATGTCAGGTCGGGCAGGCTGCCGTACTCGTCGAGCACGAGGTCGACGGACGGTCGAACCCAGGGCTCGACATCGTGCACCATCTCAGCGATCTGGTCACTCATGAACGTCCCGGACCTGTGAGTGGCTTCGGTGGCGTGGATAGCGGCGAGGGGAGCGCCATGTCGCGTTGGTCCTGGGGATCGTTCGGTGTGAGCACCTCTCCTGGGACAAAACGGAGCAGGGCCACCGCCCCGTTTTCGGCTGGGTGGATCAGGTTGCCGGCGGTGGTCGGGAACGGCTGACGAGGGCCGTGGCGTGCGAGTCGTTGAGCAGCGTCGCAGCCTGCCGCCAAGGCGGCTGTGCTGGTCGCGCACCCATTTCCGGACAGCCCGCTCGTCGATGAGGTCGACCAGTGCGGTGGCTGAGTTGATTCCACCGCCCAGCGGTGCAGCCGCGTCGACCGGACGATTCCATCCGGCCAGGACCAGTCCCGCCGCGTTGCGGGCCAACGAGCGATCATCCACTCGGAGAACCTAGCGACATCGCACCGCCCGGTCGCCAGGTTTGTCGCACCGGAACGCGCCGCGTACCGCGTCTTCGTAAAGGCTCGGCTTGCGGCGCGGTCGACCGTCCCGCAGAGCCGGGGGCTTGCGGGCACCCGTTTGGCCGCGGTAGGTGTCGGCCAGGCACATTGAGTCGGCCGGTCGGTACCGGACTCGATCCGGTTATCCACGTCGTGGTGGAGCTGGACGGCACGGCCCAGGTAGAGTCGGCGGCATCATGAGCCAGGTGATCGAGCGAGGTAGCGGGGACCGCTAGGTCCCGCCGCCCTCCTCGATACCCGGACCATCCGGTCCGGTTCCGCCCGTCCCGGGGTGCCCGGGAGCGGTGGCGTGCGTGGTCTCGGTCCGTGCTGGGCCGGCGATCACGCCCCCCGACTCCGACGAGCCTCCGAGGTGATCATGATGTCTGCTGCCGCCCCTACCCCCGCCTCTCACGGATCCGGTGACGCTGTCGTGCGCTGCCGCGAGCTGACGAAGCACTTCCGCTACCACGAGCAACAGCCCGGCCTAGCCGGGACGGTCCGCGCCTTCTTTCACCGCCGCACCAGAACCCGGGTCGCGGTCGAAGGGCTGGACCTAGATCTGGCGCCGGGCGAAGTGTGCGGCCTGCTCGGTCGTAACGGTGCCGGCAAGACGACCACGATCAAAATGCTCTGCGGCTTGATTCGACCCACCGCAGGGGAGCTCAGTGTGCTCGGCGAACGCCCGTCGCGTCGCTCGTTCACTTTCCTGCGGCAGATCTCGGTGATCTTCGGGCAGAAGAGCATGTTGTGGTGGGACCTCCCGGCCTACGACTCGTTGCTGCTGCACCGGCGGATGTACGACCTCGGCCGCGGCGAATTCGATCTCGCGGTCGGGCAACTCAGCGAGTTGCTCGAGCTCGGTGAACTGCTGACCATCCCCGTCCGTCGGCTCTCGCTCGGCCAGAGGATGCGCTGCGAGCTGGCCCTGGCGCTGCTGCACGCGCCGCGGCTGCTCTTTGCCGATGAGCCGACCATCGGGCTGGATGTGTTGGGGAAGCGGGTCATCCGAGACTTCCTGGCCCGGGTCAACGCCGAGCTCGGCACCAGCATCGTGTTGACCAGCCACGACATGGACGACGTCGCTGCCCTGTGCCCGCGGGTCGTGCTTATCGACCACGGAGCCAAGCGCTACGACGGTGATCTGACCGGGCTGGCGCGCTCGGTGCGCCCGGCCAAGCAGATGGTGGTGACCTTCGGCGCCGAGCCGCGGTTGCCGGACCCGCTGCCGCCCGGGGCGGCGGTCGTCGATCGGCCGGCCCCAGACGTGCTGCGGCTCGACATCGACCGGGACCGGCTGGCCGACATCCTCACCGCGGTGTCCGGGTGGGGTCCGGTGGTCGATCTGGAGGTAGCCGACGCCGATCTGGACGAGGTGATGGCCAGCGTGTTCGGCGCCGCCCGCAAACTGTCGGCCGGTGATACGGGCGCGG
Source organism: uncultured Actinomycetota bacterium (assembly GCA_963789345.1). Taxonomy (GTDB): domain Bacteria; phylum Actinomycetota; class Actinomycetes; order Propionibacteriales; family Propionibacteriaceae; genus Microlunatus. The sequence continues at coordinate 349,638 of CAWBKR010000026.1, forward strand.
CATGATCACCCGGACGGCGCGCACCTTCGGGGCGTTGGTGTCCCGCGACATCCAGATCACCCTGACGTACCGAGCCTGGCTGTTCTGGCTGCTGTTGGGCAACCTCCCGGTGCCGGTGATCTCGTTGTTCGTGTGGCAAGGAGCCGCCGCGCTCGGCGCGGAGTTGCCGATCGCCCAGGACTACCTGGTGACCTATTTCGTGCTCGTCGCGCTGGTGAGCATGCTGACCAGCTGCTGGTCGGCCGGGTTTCTGGCCGACAGCATCCGGCTCGGTGATCTTGCTTCGTGGCTGGTTCGGCCGTGCTCAACCCACCTGAACGGGATCGCCAACAATCTGGCGGAGAAGATCGCCAAGCTGGTCCTGATGGTCCCGATGGTGGGCGTTCTGGCGTTGATCATGCACCGCCAGGTGAGCCTGCCGACCGACCCGCTGCGCTGGCTCGGTTTCGCAGTGGCGATCCTCTTGGGCTCGGTGATCACCTTCGCCATCGACGTCCTGATTGGCAGCCTGGCCTTTTGGGTCGAGGATGTGTCGGGCATGCTGCGAGCGCGAAATCTGGTCGCCGGTGTGCTGTCCGGCGCGGTCGTGCCGCTGGCACTCCTGCCGGCTGCGCTGCAGCCCGCGCTCGCCGTGCAACCGTTCCGGTTCGCCGTGTCGTTCCCGCTGGAGGTCCTTCTTCTGCCAACGGCCACCGGAGCGGGCTTTGCGCTTTCGACTGGTTGGGCCTTGGCGCTGACCGCCGCCGCGGTCCTGGTCTGGCGGATCGGTCTCCGCGGCTACCAGGCGGCCGGAGCATGAGGTCGCTACTACGACACCTGCTCGTCTGGTGGCAGGTAACGGTACAGGCGATTCGCCGGGACCTGCAGTTCCGATCCCAGGCGGTTGCGACCATCATGACCAGCATCGGCGAACTAGGCCTGGCGCTGGTGCCGGTGTTGGTCGTTTCCTCGATCGCGGGGACGGCGAGCGGCTGGTCACCGCCGCTGGCCTTGGCGGTCAGCGGCGCCTACGGGATCTCAGCCGCCGTCCTGGACTGCTTCGTCAGTCCCAACTGCGCCCGGATGGACCGCTACGTCCGCGAGGGCGAGCTGGATCTGCTGCTGATGCGGCCGGTTTGAACCGGATTCCTCGCCGCAGTGCGCTGGGTCGCGCCGTCCGAGCTGGCCGCCGTGCTGCCTGCTGCCGGGCTCCTGACCGCTGGCCTGCTGCTCGCGGATGCACGCCCGGACGCTGCCGACCTCGCTCTGGCGGCCGGGTGGGCGGTCGTTGGGACGGTCGCGTTTGCGTGTCTGTGGTTGAACCTGTCGTACTTGGCGTTCTGGGTGGACGGCTTGGAACCGGTCCACTTCGTCGTGCTGTCGCTGCGGACAGCAGGCCAGTACCCGCGGTCGTACTTCCCCCGGCCGATACGGGTCGTGCTGGCCACCGTGCTCCCGGCCGGACTGCTGGGCGCGGTCCCCGTAGAGGCCTTACTGGGTGACGTTTCGCCGGGTCTGCTCGCGGTCGCGGTTCTTGGGACGGTCGCCGTGGGCGGGGTGACCGCGCTGCACTGGACGATGGCACTGCGGCAATACTCCGGGGCAAGCACCTAAGCGCACAGCCGGTTTGGCAGACACCGGGCGCTTCCGTTGGGGCGGCCCTCGACTCCCTGACTCTGAGCGAGGCCGATGAGTCTGCCCTGCGGATCCGGTCTGATCCATACGACGGCTTCGAGCACGCACGGAACGAGAGGAACACCGAGATGGCGGTAGGCATCTTCGCTGGCATCGCGGTGAGCAACTTCGGCGTAGCCCTGGAGTGGTACCAGAGGTTGCTCGGCGCGGAGCCGACGTTCTATCCCAACGATGTCGAGGCCGTCTGGCAATTGGCCGAGGACCGATACGTGTACATCATCCAAGATGCCAACCGAGCCGGCGGCGCGGTCGGCATGATCTGGGTAGACGACCCCACCGCCGAGGTGGCCAGAATCGCCGAGCGAGGCTTGGAACCGGTCGACGTCGAGAAGCACGATCGAGTCTGGAAGTACGTCTACCACGACTCCGACGGAAATGAGACCGGGATCGGCGGCGAGGTCGCAGCGTCGGAATAGGCACGGCCAAGACCAGCGGACTCATGCTGGGAGGACCTTCACCGGGGTGCGCTGAAGGTGAACGCTCGCGCAGGATTGCAGGAGGGTCGTCGCCGCAGGTCACAATCTTGACAAAGGTGGTCAACACCAGGTTAAGCATAGTGAAGCTAAGGGGATTCGAACCCCTGACCTTCTCGTTGCGAAGGCTTCGCCCGAGTCGCGCGACGCTCGTGGATGCCGTGCATGCCGTGCGCTCAGCCGCGGAGTCGGTATGCGAACGCAGCCGCTGGGCACGCCACGGGCACATGGCCAACCCGGGATTGAAAGGGCCGGGCGAGGGGGTCCGCAAGAGTGTCCGCACGACTGATTTCGCCCTTTGAAGGCCGCTGCCGTTCGCCGGGATCCGCGACGGTTGCCGTCAGGACTGCCGTCGAGTGGTAATGGATCAACGTGGCAAGGACTGAGCCGCCTCCCGACTCGAAATGATGGGACTCGGATCGCAGTGGTCCGATCTGCGACTCTAAGCGCGTCGGGCTGGCCTCGTGGAGCCCAACCGGCTGTAGAAGACTTCAGGTATGGACTATGTGAAGTTGGGCAGCACCGGACTGGAGGTTTCCAAGCTCTGCTTGGGGTGCATGAGCTATGGCGACCCGGAGCGGGGCGGGCACCCGTGGTCGCTCCCCGAGGACCAGAGCGTCCCCTTCCTGCACAACGCGCTGGATGCCGGGGTCACCTTCTTCGACACCGCGAATGTGTACTCCAACGGCTCCAGCGAGGAAATCCTTGGCTCGGTGCTGCTCAAGAAGGTCCGACGCGAGGAGGTAGTAATTGCCACCAAGGTCTTCGGCCAGATGCGGCCGGGACCCAACGGCAAAGGACTGTCGCGTAAGGCAATCCTCGCAGAGATCGACAACAGCTTGCGCCGTTTGGGCACCGACTACATCGACCTGTACATCACCCACCGCTGGGACTACGACACGCCGATCGAGGAGACGCTGCAAGCGCTGAACGCCGTAGTCGCAGCGGGCAAGGTGCGCTACCTGGGCGCCTCGTCGATGTGGGCCTGGCAGTTCGCCAAGGCGCTGTACGTGCAGGAGGGGCACGGCTGGCACCGCTTCGTGAGTATGCAGAACCACTACAACCTGCTCTACCGGGAGGAGGAGCGCGAAATGCTGCCGCTGTGCACCGCCGAGGGCATCGCTGTCACCCCGTGGAGTCCCCTGGCGCGCGGGAAACTCACCCGCGACTGGGACACGACGACCAGCCGTGCCGAGACCGACGAGTTCGGTAAGACGCTGTACCGAGACTCCGACGCCCAGATCGTGGAGGCTGTCGCGCGGGTCGCCGAGCGCCGCGGCGTCTCGCGTGCGCAGATCGCGTTGGCGTGGGTCGCGCACAACCCGGTAGTGACCTCTCCGATCGTCGGCGCTACTAAACCGCACCACCTCGACGATGCCCTCGCCGCGCTCGAGCTGGAGTTGACTGATGACGAGGTCGCTGAGTTGGAGGCGCCCTATGAGGCCCACGAGGTAGCTGGCTTCTGATCCGTAGGTCCGGACAACGCCCTCCAGCTGCCCTCGACCGCCCATTGCTGCGGGACTCCTCTTCGATGCCGCCGACTTGAGGTTGCCGGTGGGGTGATCGCTGACGGCGAGCCCGGCTGCGTGGCCGAGGTCACGTCGGGGACACGGCCGCGGGTTCACTTGGAGTGATATGCGATCCAAGGGATGCGAGACACCGCAGGGTGCGGTTACGTCAGATTTGATCGGCAGCAGCGGGCCGAGTCCAGGGTGGTGGTGGATGAAGACGTCACCGTGTGATCCGTTGGTGGCACTTTAGGCGGTGAGTGCGGCAGGTGTCATGGCCTCGCTTTCGGGGTTGTCGTTGGTGATTTTGGTGAGCCGGCTTTTGACGAGGATGTCGAGGCCGAGGTAGCGGCGGCCTTCGGCCCATTCGTCGTGTTGCTCGGCGAGCACGGCACCGACCAGCCGGATGATCACGGCCCGGTCCGGGAAGATGCCGACGACGTCGGTGCGGCGGCGGATCTCCCGGGTCAACCGCTCGTTGGGGTTGTTGGACCAGATTTGCCACAGGTCCTTCGGGTAGCCGGTGAACGCCAGAATGTCGGCCCTTGCCTCTTCGAGGTGGGTGGCGACGGCGGGGAGTTTGTCGGCGAGGGCGTCGACGATCCGGTCGAACTGGGCGTGCACCGCCTCGGTGTCGGGTTGGTCGTAGACCGAGTGCAGCAACGCCTTCACCCACCCCCACGACGACTTGGGGGTGACTTGCATCAGGTTCGCCGCATAGTGGGTTCGGCAACGTTGCCACGCCGCACCCGGCAGGGTAGCGGCGACGGCGGCGACCAGCCCCGGGTTGAGCGGCGGAGGTGGCCAGGCTGACGCCGGACAGGCCGCGGGCGGTCAGGCCACGGAAGAAGGTGAGCCAGCCGGCATGAGACTCGGCCGAGCACACGTCCAGGCCCAAGATCTCCCGGTGCCCGTCGGCGTTCACCCCGGTACTGAATCAACTGGCGACCAGACAGGCGACGTTGACCACCGGCCCGCCTCCCGCACCTTCATCGTCACCTTCATCGTCAACGCGTCGGCGGCGACGAGGGTGTACGGGCCGGCGTCCAACGGTCGGGTCGGGAACGCCTCGACTTGGGGTCGAGGTCCCCTCAGATCGATTGGCCATCACCGATACCTGGGACTTGCTGAGCCGGGTGATGCCGAGCGTCTCGACCAGCTTCTCCATCCGCCGTGTCGACACCCCCAGCAGGTAGGAGGTCGCCACCACCGAGATCAGGGCCCGTTCGGCCCGTTTGCGGCGCTCCAGCAGCCACTCCGGGAAGTAAGACCCCTCCCGCAGCTTCGGGATCACCAGCTCGAACGTGCCGGCCCGGGTGTCCCACTCCCGAGACCGATAGCCGTTGCGACGGTTCGTCCGCTCCGGGGTACGGGCGCCGCAGGCGGCGTCGGCGTCGGCACTCATCAACGCCTGCACAAACGCGGTCAGCATCGACCGCAACAGATCGGGTTCGGCCTGCTGCAGCTGCTCCAGCACCCCCGCTAGGTCATTAGGGTTGGGCGTGACGGTCATCGTGGTTTCTCCCTTGCAGTTGACTTTGAGCGGTCTTCTGAAGGATCACCACGGTGGCCGTCTCCACCACCACGACACGATGGTCAGCGGGTCAGGTCGTACACCACGTCCCTGCATCTGATCCGGCGGACGCCCAGCACTGCCCGGCAGGGGCAGAAGAGGACGCCGCGATAGCCGACAAGGAGTTCACCGGGACAACCTGTCAGGCGGACCTGGCGTCGAACCTGGTTGAACCCATCCTCACTTGGCGGTTCACCGTCGATGCTGGATCTTGCAGAATTTGTTGTGTGCTACTGATCCGAGTTCAAATGCCGAATCGGCCGGGAGCCCTGGGTGCCGTGGCATCAGCATTGGGTGCGATCGGCGCCGACATCAACCTGGTAGAGATCGTCGAGAAGCGCGGCGAGATCGAGGTGGAGGAGTTCATCTTGGATCTGCCGCCCACCCAGACGGTAGAAGCGCTGGTGGCGGCCTGCGACAATCTGGAGTCGGTGCAGGTCGAATGGGTGCGCAACTATCCCCGCGGCGGCGGCATCGAATACGACGTCGACCTACACCGACGCATGTCTGCCGACACCTCCCGCGCAGGTGAGACCTTGGTGTCAGCGGCTCCCCTGGTTTTCCGGGCGCAGTGGAGCGTGTTGCTTGACGTGTCGGCAGCACCGCACGTCATCTTCGGCACGCCGGCTGCACCCGACCTCCACGCTGACCAGCTGCGCAGATTCCATCCCTTCGACAGCATCCACCGAGTCGCCCTCGAACCCGACTGGATCCCCGGCTCAGACGCCCACCATGCCGTCGTCTCGCCCATGGCCGACCACCGAGCGGTGATCGTCGCCCGCCGTGGCGAGCCCCCCTTCTTCGGCTCCGAGCTGGCGCGACTCGCCCACGTCACCGGGGCAACAGCCACCACCGACATGTTCGACCAACCGCAATCCACGACCGATCCGCAGGCCGCTCATCGCATACCCGTGGCAACCCCGCTCTATGACCGCAGACGCCCCTGATCTTCATAAGTCAGACGATGCTTGCGGAGATGATTCAAGCGGAGAGCCAAACCGTATCGTCGCGCGGCGGAGAGGATCAGCCAGTCTGGACTCGAGCGATCTCGAGCTGCGTGCCCTTCAGGCAACGGCGGCTCGACAATGCCGGCCCGGCTCCACACTCGCGCGACTGCGGGGCCGACGACGCCGTCGCGATACTGCTCCCAATCGGCGCGACTTTGCCATACGCGGTAGTGATACGCGGTAGTGATACGCGGTAGTGACGAAGGCCCCGATGGTGTCGCACGACCACCAGGTGAACGGTGATCACTTGCAGGCCACTTGCGGCCCAAGAACAGGGGCGTGCACGAGGCGGCCCCACCGCACACCCAAGATCGGGTCAACCCTGATCATCGTTGCCGAGTAGACAGTCCGCGAGTCGGCAGCTACTGCTCGGGGGGACGGGAGCTGGCAGCCGCTCGAAGTCAGCTGTCCCCGGTGCTCACGTTGGTCCGCATCTTGTTCAGCACGTCAGCGAAGGCCGCGAGTTGGTCCGCGCTGATCTCACGCCGCAGCCGTTGATCGAACCGAGCCACGATCTGGCCCATCGCACCGACCGTTCCCTCCCGGTGGCGGTCAGTTCCTTCACGTAGTTCCGCTGGTCCCCTACGTCCCGACGTCGGGTCAGCTGCCCACTGGCCTCCATGGCAAGCAGGTGGTGCGTCAGCGTCGCGCTACGCAGCTATCGCCTCGGCCAGTTCCCGCTGGCTGCCTCGCCCGCCCGCCTCGAGCGCAACCAGGATGAGCCAGGTGGACCCCGAGCCGCCCGCGCCCGCCAACGCCACGTCCAAGCCACGCCCGATCAGCCGGGCGGTCCGGGGTGAGCAGCAAACCGGTTGGCGGCCGGGGTCCGTCGATCACGCAGCAGATCGTATTGATCACCCCCACAGCTAGCTGACGAAACCGCCCTCGCCGCTGTGCGGTAGTCGAGGATGGCTGAACTGATCGATCGGGTCTCGCTGTACGACGGTCCCATTGGAGGCACCCTGGGCAACCTGTTCGGGGGTCTGGTCCAGCGATTACCGGCGCGGCATCTCGTGATCATTGAGACATCCCTCGCTTTGCTGGCGAGACGTTTCGCCGGTTCGGAGGGCACCCCTTACCGACCGCTTGCGCGCCCGATCAGGCTGACTTGATACCCAGCCTCGAATAGTTCCATCCCGCCCGCGCATGTGCTCGTCGTTCTCCTAGGACGGTCCCCCACTGACAGATCGCGACGCGGACGGCGACGGGCGCCGAATGTCGACAATGACGGTCCAGCCTGGCCCCACTCAGGGGACGTCTTGCGGACACCGGGCCGATCAGTCGATGAGGGGAACTGCGGCAACCATGACGGCGTAGCTCTGGCGGTCGGTTTCGTTCGGGTCGACACGTTCGGTCAGCTCCTGCAGCGTGCGGTCGGGGTGGCTACATAGCCATTCGGCTTGGTGGATCGTGAGCTGGACGATGCGGTCTTCGAACAGGAGTGGGTGTCGCTTGCTGGTGCGGTGCGGCGGTAGATCTGTTGAGTAGATGCCGCCCTTGTCGTCGCGAGTGATGAACCGGGTCGCGGTGCCGCTGCGGTGCAGGGCCGCACTGTAGGCGTCGGTGATCCGTCGGTAGACAGGTGCGCCGATTCGCCGGGCCTGGTCCCGGTGGTCGGTGAACCCGGTGGCGGCCAGCGGGACCCGGTAGGCGTCCAGACTGGACCGGCAGTAGCTGATCGGACGCCCGGCCCGAGGGTCCGTGCGCGCCACCTGGAGGAGACCGGCTTCCCGCAGCACGCGAACGCGGTAGGCCATCGTGGTGAGTGGGCACCCGGCGTCGGTGGCGGCTTCAGCGATAGACCGTTCGCGGGGCGAGGAACGGGTGGATGAACGCGGCGCTGCGCGGATCGGTGAGTAGCCGCGCCTGGCGTTGATCGGTCACGACCGACGACTTGCTACTACCAAGTGCCTTTCATTCGTACAAGCCTAGTTCCTACCGTGCCGCTCATGGGTGGCTCGAGGACGGTGCTTCGGGACCGCGACGTCGCGCTGATGTGGTCCAGCAGTGTCATTTCGTCGGTCGGTACCGGTGCCATGTTTGTGGCGCTGCCGTATCTACACCTATGTCGCGACGGGCTCCGTCGTCTCGACGGCGCTGGTCACCCTGGCCGAGTACGCACCCACGGTAGGAATCGCAGAGCTAGCCGGCGTGGTAGTGGACCGCTGGGATCCCCGTCGGGCGCTCATCGCTATCAACCTCGCCCTGGCTGGGTGCACGCTGGCCTACCTGCTGCATCAGGGCTGGTGGTGGTTGGTCGTGGTGGCCTTCGTCCGCTCGAGCGTGGCGCAGTTCGCCACCCCGGCGGCACACACACTGATACCGGCCGTCGCGCTGGTGGGCCGGCTGGTCGAGGTCAACGCCCTGAACGCGATCGGCGGCAACATCGCCCGACTCGCCGGGCCTGCCGTCGGCGGGGTTGTGTGGTCGGCATCGGGGGACTCCACACCGTGGTGATCGTTGATGGGGCCACCTTTGTCGTCGCCGCGGCGCTGACCGCCGGTGTCCGACTCCAAGACCGCGGCACTCCAGCGTCAGCCGGCGGGCTGGTCCGGTTGTGGCGTCACGGGCGGTCGGCCGTGCGGCACCACCCGGTGTTGCGGCCGCTGATGATCGTGATGGCTCTCGTCGGCTTCGGGGAAGGATTCGTCTCCGCACTGCTTGCGCCGTGGATGATCGACATCGCCGGCGGCGGGGGCGCCCGACCTCGGCTTGATGCTCTCCCTCCAAGCCCTCGGCGGCATCCTCGGCGGCGTCCTCGTCGTCCGCTGGGCCAATCGCTGGCACCCCCTGTCTCTGCTCGGTGCCGGCGCCGTCATCAGCGGTGTCTTCCTCGTCGCCATCCTCAACTACCCACTCATCGCCCCGGTCGGCCCCTGGCCGGCGATCATTCTGACCGCCTTCACTGGTCTCCCCTTCGCGGTGTATGGGACCGCCCAGGCCATCGCCGTCCAAACCCACTCCGCCGACGGCCTCCGCGGCCGCGTCGTCAGCCTCACCTACGGCGTCCAGGGCATCGCCCAACTCATCGGTATCGCCGTCCCAGGCCCTGCCGCCACCTGGTTCGGCCCTGTAGCCATCAACGTCGAAACACTCGCCTACCTCGCCGCCGGCGCACTCGCCTCAGAACCAGCCGCCGACTACGCCGAAATTCGTAGCCATGCCGGCGCGGCAGGCGGCCGACCGCATCAGCGACCCCCGCCGGCAACGTCTCGATGAAGGGTCCGCTAGCGGCGACGCCGTCTGGCAGAGTCGAGGGGGATTGGCACGGTTCATCGGTGCTCCGGGCGCCTGTGCCACCGGAGACATCGTCCACAGCTTCCGGCGTTGCACGCTGGTTCGGCTCGTTGTCGGCGAAACGCAGCCGCCGGAGGACATCCCAGCGCTTTACAAGCATCGAGGCATCAGCCGAGCCGAAGGGTCGACCTGATGGGGCGGCGGGAGGCTGAGTCGCCAGCCAATCCTTGACTTGCTGCCGGTCGTCGGCGAGCTCGGGATCCGCGAGCTCGGAGAGGAGTTTCTCGAGGGTTGCGCCTGGCCCGGAGGATGCCGCTGCGGCGGCGAGTTGCGTCGCGAACGCCGGCATCGACTGGTGGACAGCCGCCATGAAGCAGGCCGCTGTCCGCTCGGTCGCTGGTTCCTCGCCGGCAGCCAGGGGCGGCGACATGGCCAACAAGAGCTTGCAGATGTTGACGAACCGCTTCACCTGCCTGGGGGTGCCGGCGACCAGTGGGGTGAGCCCCTCGACGAATGCCAATTCCGTCGCAGTGATCGTGAACTTCTGGGCGTCGCGGTCGAGCCAGGGCCCATGTACGGCAAGCATGCTTTCGGCAGCTTCCTGCTCGCGGGATCCGAAGGTCACGGCGGTGCCGGCGCGGGGTGCACCACCATCTGTGGACTGAGCGATCGATGGAAGTAGAAGTCCGCGCAACAGCCGGTGGCGCCCGCCGTCGTCGAGCGGTTCGACCCAGAACGGGATCTGGAAAATCTTCTCCAGGTAGTCCATCGCGGTTGGTGCACCGACGCCGGGAGCTGCCTTCTCCTTGAGAATGGGCAGCGCACGAGACAGCGCAGCCGTCAGCCATCTCGTGTCGACGGCGACGACCACAACGAAGAGGGGAAATGCGAGCAGGAGGTGGATGGCTTCGAGAACCTCGACGACTCGCGGCGGTGGGCAACGGTCGAGGTCGTCGATGTATAGGACGATCCGGTTCGGTGGACCGTCGGGTAGTTGCGCCTCCGGCTTGGCGTTGTAGTCCGCAATTAGGCCCGACAGAGTCTCCAGATCATCGCTCACCGTTGTCACGATGCCGAGTCGCTTGCGGTAGTCGTCACTGATGTTGCGACCGGATAGGAATTCGGCGTAAACGCTGCGAACGTTGAGACGGGCCGCCATGCTGTCGAGATCGATCCCTTGGGCCGCCGCCTGCGTCACCTTCTGCTGTTCGACTTCGATCTTGCTGCGCGTCTTCTTGACTTCGTCGTCCTTGGTGGCCCGGTCATCTTCGGCCTCCTTCACGAGACGTGACAGCCGCTGCTCAACGTTCCTCGCCGCTTCAACGGAGGCCTTTTGCTGACCCTCGACAAAGCCGGCAGCCGCACGCAAGACGGGAACCAGCAGCGCTGCACAGGTGCCGAGGGCAGCGGTCAGCGCCGTCGGCGGCTCAAAGCCGCGGAGATCGAGGACGACCACGAGAACCGGCACAACGAGCACGGCGAGGCTGACCCAGACAACGCGGCTCAGAGTCCAAAATCCGAGCTGACTCCAGGCGGGCGCCCGTGCCAGGATTTCGAGCCGGCGCGCTTCCTCGACAGTCTCGGCAATCGGCTCGAGAACCGTACCGATCCCACCGATCAGGACCGCCGTCGCTGTTGAGCGTGCGTGTGCGGAAAGGGCCCCCTCTACTGCGGCAGCGGTCAGGGTAGCGACCTGTCCCTTGACGCGTGCTACCTGCTCGGCCGCCTCCTCAGCTTCGCGCACCTGAGCTGTCTCGTCCTTGCGCAGCTTCTCGACCTCTGAGATGGCACGGAGTTGCTCACGCAGGTTGTCGTCCTTCTGCGCTCTGAGTTCTTGCTGCTGACGGCTCAGCTCTGTCAGTTTCCGCCGAGCTTCCGGCGACAGCTCGTCGAAAATCCGCGCCAGCAGTGCAGCCCACAGGTCAGTCTCGACGTACTGCCAAGCGTTGAATTCGATCGGCACGACCTTCGTCCAAATATCCGCCGATGCGGATTCACCCACGCTGGCCAACGCCGTCAGCTGTCTCACCCGCTCCCGGATCTTGGCCATCAAGAAGCTCTTGCCGCTGCCCCAATTCCCGAACAGGCCAATCGCCAGCGGCGGAGCCAGGGTTGTCGATGCGATCAGGTAGGCGAAGGCATCGGCCTCCTCACTGACCCCGATGAAGTCTGCTCTCGGGTCTGGCAGATCGTTCGAGAAGGAAGCCATCGTCGCGGGCCGAAGGGGGAACCGCTGTGAGAGCCACCTTCCGATCTGCTCACCCGCCGGAGTGGAGCTTCGTAGATCAATGGAAGGGACGACATTGTTCAGTTCGCGGACTACCTCGCTTGCACTGATGCCGAATCGACTGAGTCCGGACTGCAGCCTTTCCTGCCACGGGCTGCGCGCGAGGAGCTCGGCCATGACATGCAGAACCTGCGCCGTGCCCCCTGCACGGGAACTGGCATCGGTCAAGATTGACGACACCTCGGCGTCCAACTCGGTCGGGTCGGGCCCGCTGGCAGCGCCGGCGGCCAGCTTCAGGGCGGCGTCGTCAACCACGCGGTAGTCGTCTGGGAGCAGGTCCCGGGCGGTGAGGCCGAAGTAGGCGAGGAACCGCCACATCTCTCCTCTCGGATCGGGATGGGTCAGCAAGAGTCCGATGAAAAGCTCATGCGATGTAATCGAGCGATCCCCGCCACCAATGGCCGCACAGCCGCTCGCCCACAGCAGCGCCGTTTCCACAGACGGCGACCACGGTGAAGTTCCAGTGGCTGCAGACATCGGTTCCTCCTCTCACACAGAAAGAAGGCATTCCGCCTGTGAGCAGAGTGTTCGCATCTCCCAGACGCTGTCAACGTCGTAGTGGGGCCGTTGCTAAGGACAACCTCAATTGTCGCCGCTCGCTGCCTGTCGACCTGAACAAGGCGTGGAACGAGCGGACTTGAATGTGTGGGCGGAGGACTGTCTTCCTCCTCGGCGGCTGCGGCTCGCGGAGGACACGACGGCTCGCGTGCTCGAGTCGCCGCGAACGACTCTGCCGACTGACGATCGAGACGACCAGCTGACGTGCGACTCCTCGGTCGATCATTGGGACGTACGGGGGCCTTCGCAGCCGGACCACGTGTGGATCACTCTGATTAGTCGTCGGTGGCGTTCCCTTCACCAACGTGTTCCACCCAAACGTCTGCCCCGGGGAAGACGAGCGTCTCATGCCCATTATCGCGGCGGACAAAGTACGGTGGTGCGCCGGCCTCACCTCGAGTCTCGATGATGATCGCGGTGTGGTCAGGGACTCCCACCGTCCTGCCCGGAAAATGAAGTCGATCACCGGCGGCGGCGTGCATGGCTACTCCCTTCGGTCGCCTTTTCACCAGTCTGGCCCACGGAGTGCCCGCTCGGAAGGGCAAGTTCTCGATCATTGATACGCCTCGCTCCGGGTCGCGGCGGGCCCGCGGACCGTCCTCCGCCCACGGTCGGCGCCACTCGAGCGCAGGGAACGGATCGGCGAAGTCGAGCGTTTCGCGCCCTACCTGGCGCACAGAACCAACATCGTCATCGGTCTGATCGCTGGCGTCATCGCCAGGGCTATCCTGCCGGGCAGGCAGGGTGGCGGCTGGATCGCCACGATCATCTTGGGGATCGTGGGGGCTCTGCTGGGCGGCTTCCTCGGCGGCCTGCTGCTGGGGGTGAGCTACAACCAGATCTTCAGCTTCAGCGGGCTGATCACCGCCATCATCGGGGCGTTGATTGTGTTGATCATCTACGGTTTCATCCAACGGCGGAGCTCAGCGGCCTGATCGCCAGATTGGGACGACTTGTCGTTGAATCACATTCACGGCATCGGCCCAGCTGATCATTCAGTACGGGCATGCCTCCGCTGGCCACCCTGACCGCCAGCATCGGGAGGACAACGGTGAGATCCCGACGCGCGGGCGTGCCCGGCTGGACCGGTGGAGCTGAACGGCAGCAGTTGTGGCCGATGACGTGGGGCCGCCAACACCGACAGCGTCGGCCAGCCAACGATCGCCTGCGAGCGGAGCTGGGCTGGTCGCGATCACCGGCCGTCAAGCCGACGAACGTCGACTTGGGGCTCGTTTCGGTCTCGTGCTGGGTTCGGTGCCCCCTCGGCGGCCCGCTGCCGCGCACCATGGACAGTCATCGTTCGTTGACAACCTTGAGGATTTCGTCGGCTAGGCCGGCGCCTGATCTTCCGGGAAGAAGTGCTTACCCGGCAGTCGGGTGATGGTGTCGAGTCCGGCGGCCAGCCGTGCCTGCTCACCGCGAACCGTGACTTTGAGCGCCGGATCGTCTTCCCCCCAGACGATGCGCACTGGGTACCTCTTGTCGCGCACGACCCCGACGTACAGGTCGCGCTTCTCGCGCGTCAACTCGAATCCGCGCATGATCTTGAGGAAGGACTGGCCACCATCGCCGCGGCGCAGCAGGTCGAGGTAGGCATCGAGTTCGGCCGTGTGATCCGGCTGCGGTCCGCGATTCCCTGATAGCCCATCAGCCAACGGAACAGTGGCTTGTTGAGCATCCGCAGGTAGAGGGGACCGATCCGCGATGAGCAAACGGCTCCATGCACCCAGGGCCGCCGGAAAGCATCTACCTCGACCGGCGCGTTCAACACGGTGATGGATCCGATCCGCTCCGGCAGGGCAGCCGCCACCTCGAACCCGACTGGGCCGCCGATGTCGTGCACGACCAGATGGAAGCGGTCGAGGGCCAGGTCGTCGATCGCCGTCACCGCGAACCGGCCGAGGCCCGTCCAGGTGTAGTCGAAGTGGGCGGGCTGGGCCGCGAGCCCCAAACCGGGTAGATCGAACGCCACCCCCCTCAGTCCTCGCCTGGCCAGCTCGCGAACGACCTTCCGGTACAAGAACGACGAAGCCGGCACGCCATGCAAGCAGACAACCGGCTCGCCGCTGCCGCGGTCGAGCACAAAGGTTTGCTCTCGACCACCAACCGTGACGTAGCGACCCGACCGCTCGTGCTCCTCAATCACCTGCGCCGCATCCATGGCATGACCCCCCAGGCCACACATTGGCCCAACACTCCGCGAAAATCCACCTCCCAGCTTCAGGATGCTGCAGTCCTGCTTCGAGGGTCCTTGCGCGGTGCGCGACCCAAGGTGGGCGCGGGTGTCGCAATCACCTCCTCGGACCAGGGCAATGGCAGGCAGCGCGACGCACAACGTTGCTAGATTCCGTGGCGGTACGGGCACTTGAGCGTGGGACATCGGGCAACTGGATCGCAGGCGGCTATGCCCGTAAGCCGCCGGTCGTCTACTGCAATTGAATGAGCGGGAACGTCGCCAAGCGCTTCCATCGGCCGCCGGACCGTTCAACCATCAGCGAAAGTGCGTCCGCGGCGGCGCTGATCGGTAAGTGGCGTCGTATCTCGTGCTCGGCGTCGACGAGCTGCTGCAACGTGCCGTGGTCACCGACCGTTAGGTGCGGCACCACCTCGCTGAACTGTCCGCCATATGGCGGAAAGGAGGGAAAGGCGTCCGCCACCAACTTGGTGAGTCGCTCGAATGGCGCCCGCGGTTCTGGCGCCAGCCACAACACCTTGTCCCCGAACCAGGCGGTGCGGGTCAGATGGAACGTGAACGGCGCGGAAGCGGTGAACACTTCGCGCAGTGTCGTGATGGTTACCTCGTCGAGACGATCCGGTGCCGCGAGAGGGAACAAGACGGTGATGTGGGCTGGGACGCCGAGTGCCGCCTGCGGGTCGAGCCGTTCCCGCCAGGAGGCGACCGCGGGCTCTGACTCCGGCACTTCAATGATCAACCCGCTGCGCAGCACACCCAGGATCGTAGAAGGATGGGTATCGAGTAACGCCGCCGGGCGTGCTGCCCGATAGCACGGCCCGGGATCGTCGTCGACTGATCAACGGTGCCCGGCTCGAGATCGACGTGCACGGCGACGGCGAGCCGCTGCTGTTCGTGCCGACCGCGCTCGCGCAGACGAGCTGCTGCCGATCTCCAAGCAGGCTCTCCTTGTCGACGCGTTCCAGACGGTGGTGTACTCCCGGCGCGGCTATGCCGGCAATAGCGCGGCGGACGCGCCGGGCTCGATCATGCGGAACGCCGCCGACGCCGTCGGGGTACTCGACGTCCTCCACATGGCGCGAGCCCACGTCGTAAGCCTCTCCTTCAGCGGCGCAATCGCGCTGGAAATGGCGTCCGCTCCCCTGCACAGGTCCACAGCCTCACGGCGATCGAGCCACCGCCAGTGCACGTGCCCAGCGCTGCACAGCTGTGGGCGGCCAACGCACGCCAGCAACAGACACCGCTCGGCACAGGGGTTGCGGCAGCCCTGAGCGAGTTCATGACCCTCTTCATGGGCGAGGACTGGCAGACCCAGATGCAGCGGCACCTTCCCGGCTCGGTTGCCCAGATGCAGCGCGACGCCGCTACCTGGTTCGCATCTGCTTGCTCCACGCCCCGCCCTTACGGAACGATTATGCGGTGGCGTTGGACGAAAGCGGCTAGCGCGTCGGCGATCGCGGCGGCGTGGCTGATGGCCAGGGAGTGATCGGCGCCGGGTATCAGCGTTACTTCGGGTTTGGGGCAGCCATCTCAACAACAGTTGCCGCTCTTCGGCGAACCACGGGCTGGTGGCGGTGCCGCCGAAGTCGGCTGCATCGTGCATTCGGACCGCGGATCGCAATAGCTGAAGCCGCCACCGGTTGGCCGCGGAGATCCGCCACACCGTCTGGTCGCACACGGCCTGGCCGGCATCGCACCTCGTCGGCCAGCAGTCGGTAGCCGAGCTCCGGATCGTCGAGGTGGGCGTCGATCACGGCGTTGGCCAGGTACGCCCGCTCGAGGTCTCGGTCGCCGATGGGCTTGACAAGCCAGCGGTAGTAGGGCTGGCGGGCGAGGAGGAGGACCTGACACGTCACCGTGACGGAGATCCCGTCGACGGCAAGCTCACGGACGAGCGGGTACATCAATTGTCCCCGCAGGTTCGCCTGCGACAGGTACGCCGCCGCCCGACGCAGGACCTCGTTCTCCTGCTCCAACAACCGGTTCCGCCGCTTCAACTCTCGCAGCTCGGCGGTCGGCGGCAGCCACGCCGGGTCGTCGGCCGTCCTCGACATCAGCCTTGGCCAGCCAATTCCGCAGGCATGACTCGCTGATCCCGAAGTCTTTCGCGATATCCGCGATCGGCGCCTCACCCTTGCGGGCATGGCCACGACATCATCGCGGAACTCCTTCGGATGAGGTTCGGGCACGATCGACATCCTTCCAGCGGTGCTCTCCGGCACCACAGATCAGATGTCACCTAACCGTGCAGCAGACCCAGCAGCAGCTACGACAGCGTCTCGCCGGAAGGGACTCGAGCCTGCAGGCCGTGCGAGCGTTGGGACACGTGCCGTTAGAGCGCTGGTCAACGGAAAGCACGCTCAGCCGTTAATCGTGACTGAGCGTGCCGCGTTCGAGGCTCGCTCGATCCCCCGACCGTCGAATCACCCCGCCACCGACACCGGTAACCAGCCAGCTAGTTGAATATCAAGAATGTCCACTTCCGGACATGGCCTAAACCGGCTACGGCCAAGGGTTGTCATACCCCCTGACGCGATTAGTCTGGGGCGCAGAGGAGGCCCGCGACCCAGACGGGCGCCTCCATCTAGAACCAGAGATCCGCGGTCACCTGACCCCCCGAGCAGGCGGCCGCGAATCTCTCCTACTCGACAACCGCGAGATAGTGCGGTCAAAAGGCGCCGTCGAGGGCCAAGCCCAGGGTGGTGGTGTAAGGAGACGGTCACGTTGGTGATCCTCTGGGTGCACTCTATGCGGTGAGTGCGGCTGGTGTTGGGGCCTCCTTGGGTGTGTCGTTGTTGATCTTGATGTCGGGGTTGGTGATCTTGGTGTCGGGCCCGGCCGAGGACGTCGAGGCCGAGATAGCCGCGACCTTCGGCCCATTCGTCGTGTTGTTCGGCGAGGACAGCGCCGACGAGACGGATGATCGCGTCGCGGTTGGGGAAGATGCCGACCACGTCGGTTCTCCTGCGGATTTCCCGGTTCAGCCGTTCCTGGGGGTTGTTGGACCAGATCTGCCGCCACAACTCCTTGGGGTAGGCGGTGAAGGCCAAGATGTCGGGTCGGGCCGCCTCGAGGTGCTCGGCGACGCGGGGCAGCTTTTCGGTGAGGGCGTCGACGATGCGGTCGAACTGGGCGTGCACCGAGGTGGCGTCGGGTTGGTCGTAGACCGAGTGGAGCAGCGCTTTCACCCAGCCCCAGGAGGTCTTCGGGCAGACCGCCATCAGGTTCGCCGCGTAGTGGGTGCGGCAGCGTTGCCAGGAGGCGCCGGGCAGAGTCGCACCCAGCGCCGCCACCAGGCCGCTGTGGGCGTCGGAGGTCACCAAGCTGACCCCGGACAGGCCGCGGACGGTCAGGTCGCGGAAGAACGCCAACCAGCCGGCGCCGTCCTCGGCGTGTTGATGAGAAGGGTGACGTCGATACCGAGGATCTCCCGGTGCCCGTCGGCGTTCACCCCGGTCGCGGTCAACACGTGTACGTTGACGACCCGACCGCCCTCGCGGACCTTCATCGTCAACGCATCCGCCGCCAGGAACGTGTAGGGCCCTTGGTCGAGCGGTCGGGAGCGGAAGTCGGCGACCTGGGCGTCCAGCTCGCGGGCCATCACACTGACCTGGGACTTGCTCAGCCGGGTGATCCCGAGCTGCTCGACCAGCTTCTCCATCCGCCGGGTCGACACCCCCAGCAGGTAGCTGGTGGCGACCACACTGATCAGGGCCCGCTCGGCCCGCTTCCGGCGTTCCAGCAGCCACTCCGGGAAATAGGAGCCCTCCCGCAGCTTCGGAATCGCCAACTCGATCGTGCCGGCCCGGGTGTCGAAGTCGCGGGTCCGGTAGCCGTTGCGGGAGTTGGTCCGCTCCGGGCTGCGGGTGCCGTAGGCGGCGCCGCACGCCGCGTCGGCCTCAGCCCCCATCAACGCCTGCATGAAGCTGCTGAGCATCAAACGCAACACGTCGGGCTCGGCACGCTCCAGGTGCTCGGCCACCAAGCCGGACAAGTCAAAAGTGTGGTGGTTGGCGGTCATCGTGATGATCTCCTTCTCGAGACTTTGGACGGTCTGTTGAAGGATCACGCGGTGGCCGTCTTCACGTCCTACGACACGCTGAGCGGTCAGGACTCGTACACCACCTCCCTGGACCTATCTGCCGTCGAGTTCCAGAGTGACACCGGCGGCGAAGCCGCGCGTGGCCGGACGACACGCTGGCTTCGACATCCCGCCGGCCGCCCATGCGACGATCAGTGCCGTTAACCACAGCGCAAGTGCCGAGACTTTAGGCGGGCGAATCAGATCGGTTTGGAAGATGTCGAAGGTCACATGGTGGTGAAGTGAGCGTTCCGGTCGGGGGTGGTTGAGCGCAACTTGTGATACACCGAGGCGTCCCGATGGCGGTCTACTTACGACGACCGTCCCGCAGAACCGAACCAGAGTGGCACCATCACCACTCTGGCTGGGCCGAGGAATCGTCAATACCTGTGGATCGGCGGGTCTCACGCGGCTTGCTGATCACCTCCTTGGTGATCTTGATCATCGGGTCGTTCGACGAGTTTGCCGTTGATGAAGGTGGCGCCGGCCCGCACCAGCGGCACGAGGTGAGGTGCGTTGACGCAGCGCCAGCGGCGTTGGGCTGACTCGATCAGTTTGAACGCCATGGCGACCCCGGCGGTGCGGGAGCCGGGGCCTTTGGTGACCCGCTGTCGGAGCCGGACGGTGGCGAAGGTCGACTCGATCGGGTTACTGGTTCTCAGGTGGATCCAGTGCTCGGCCGGGTAGTCGTAGAACGCGAGCAGCACGTCGAGGTCGTCGGTGATCTTCGCGGTCGCCTTCGGCCACTTGGCGCCGAACTCGGCGGCGAAGGCCTTCGCGGCGGCTCGGGCGTGGGTCTTGTCCTCGGCGTTGTAGATCTCCGCCAGCGCCTGCTTCGCGGCGGCATGCACCGACTTCGGGAGGGCGGCGAGGACGTTGCCGAGCTTGTGCCACCAACATCTTTGCTCGGCGGTCTCGGGGAACACGTCACGGATGGCCTTCCAGAACCCGAGGGCGCCGTCACCGACGGCCAGCACCGGGGCGGCCATGCCGCGCCGTTTGGCGTCCCGCAGCAGGTCGGCCCACGACTCGGCCGATTCCCGGAACCCGTCGGCCAGGGCGACCAGCTCCTTGCGGCCATCGGCGCGGACGCCGATGATCACCAGCAGGCACACCTTGTCCTGCTCGAGCCGCACCTTGAGATGGATGCCGTCGACCCAGACGTAGACGTAGTCGGTGCCGGCCAGCGACCGGGTGTTGAACGCCCGCGCCTCGTCTTGCCACTGGGCGGTGAGCCGGGTGATGGTGGCCGCCGACAAGCCGGCGCTCGAGCCGAGGAACTGCTCCAACGCCGGGGCGAAGTCGGAGCTGGACAGACCGTGCAGATACAGCAACGGCAACACCTCCGCCAGCTGCGGAGACTTCCGCGACCAGGCCGGCAGGATCGCCGAGGAGAACCGGCACGCGTTCCCCGGTCGCCTCATCGACCCGGCGGTCATCGACCCGCGGCTGCCGGACCGGCACCGCCCCGGCCGACGTGGTCACCTCCCGCGGAGCATGGAAGCCGTTGCGCACCACCAACCGATGCCCGTCGGCATCCACCAGATCCCGGTGCGCCTCGATGTGGGCGGCCACCTCGGCCAGCAACGCCGCCGCCAGCATCTGCTGGGCGCCGTCCCGACAAATCTCATCCAGCAACGACCCGCCGACAGACTTGGGGTCAGCCGGGTCCTGAACTACCTTGAGCATGGACGTACCTTTCCGAACCAGCGCGCCAACGCCGGTCCTGATCAGAGCTACCTGGACTTCAGATCATCCTCGGGAAGGTGCGTCCAATCACGTCACCCGGCCGAGAGCCATCCACAGGTTTCGATCATTGCTCCTGTCGAGGGCCGTCAAACAAATCCTCCGTAGGAGGGAACCGCCGCTTGCAGCGCGGTGGTCAGAGCATCCAGGGGTTTCGCCGAACACGTCGTGGTCGCGTTCGATGGTGCTGCTCAGACTCAGAAGGTCGCGGAGCAGGGCTGTGGGGAATAGCACCTCCTCGTCCAGGTCCACCTAGAGTGCTATCGCGCCAGTGATCGAGCAATCAAGCCGCACGGCTCCGCGACGGCAGACTCGCGCAAGACAGTCGGCTTGTGATTCGTGCTGCAAAGCTTCAGCGAGTCCAGGGGTCTTGGGGACGGCGGCCGGGGCGGAAGCCGAAGTGCTCGGCCATGGCCATCGCCTCGTAAAAGTTGCCTGCCAGCCAGTCGGTGCTGTGCGCATCGCTGCCGAACGTGATCGCGCGGCCGCCTTCCTCGACCCACCACTGCGGGATCCACGGTCGGATCGGGCCGCCGGTGTTGACCTCGAGCGCTCGACCGCTGCCGGCGGTCGCCCGCATGGCCTGGCGAAACTCGTCTCCAAACCGCTTCGGATCAAGATTGAATTCCAGTTCGACAGCGATGTCGACTACTTCGAGCTCGATCCGGTCGCCTATGCGCCGGTCTTGGGCACGTCCGGGATGGCGACCTATCGAGCACGGCTCTCCGATCTGGAGGCCGGCCTCACGCCTCGACCTGCCGGGGAGGGTTTCTGGACGTCGCGACACTCCCACGAGTGGTTCGTGATCGAGTGGAACGCTCGGCGGCTGGCCGTTCTCGACCGCGACATCGCCGCCATCATCGGCATGCACGCCCGCGACCGTCAGGTCGCCGCGTGGCTCCAGGACACCGCCGAGGCCTTCGAGGAGATCGGCGAGATCGATCTCGCCATCGATTGGGCGAAGCAGGCAACTGATTTCGACCGCGGGCACCAATCGCTCAAAGCCGCCGGATACTGGTGTCGGCTGCTGGCCGAGCACCGGCCCTCCGAGTTGCTGCCTGCCCGCTTGGAGGTGTTTCGGCGTTGGCCGTCCTCGAGCACCGCCGCCGACCTCTATCAAGACGCGGGTCCGTCGTGGCCGAGCTGCCGCGACGAGGTGGTCGCCACCTTGTCCGCGAGCCCGCGGGATGCTGTGCTGTTTGCGCTGCTCACCCTCCAAGACGTCCAGTTCGCCTGGGATCTGGCGTACTCGCTCGGCCTGGACAGCGACGATGTGTGGGCGCGGCTGGCCTCGGTGTACGAAAAGGTGGAGCCGCTTGCCGTGCTGCCGGTCCTCGCCCGCCTCGTCGACAACGACCTAAGCGAGGCCGGCGCACAGCACTACCGGATCGCCGCTCGTCGGTTGGCGAAGATGCGCACGCTAGCCACCGACACCGGCGAGGCGACCAAAGTTGACCAGCTCATCGTCGGACTCCGCGAGAAGCACCGTCGCCGGCCACGGCTCCAGCAGGAGTTCGATCGCGCCGGCCTGCCCCGACCCAACCTCACCTGAGCACGCGTCGAGCTACACGCGACGCGCTTACGATCCACTTTCGGGCAGCAGCGTCCCGGAGAGCCGAGCCTTTGTGACACGGGCCGGGCGGCTGTCGATGACCCGGTCAGGCCCCCTCATCGGGGGTGCTCGGGTTGTCGTGCTTGTCGTCTGAGGCGGGCATGAAGTTCGCCGCCAACCCGGGATCGTCAGCCGGGCGGGGGTTTCGGATGATCTTGTCCGGGTACTTCCTCTTCACGGACGGTCGGTGGCCCGGGCTGCCAGCTGACCGAGGGCTCCCTGGTCATGCAGTCGGCCTCTGAGCCCGCCCGCCACACTGGTCGGCGGGTGATGGCCGAGTCGAAATCTCGGCCATCATCCGCCGACTCCGTAGTTCGGACGCAGCGACGATTAGTTTGCAGGGTCACCGACTACTCGGCGTACCAGGCACTCGGCGCGTTCTGGGGGGACTGGTCTCATCGGCGCGCTTGGGCTACGTCTCTGGGGGCTCGACGTGGACCTCGCCCGGCCTCAAGACGGCCGCGGCGTAGCTGAGCGGGTGGCTGGCGGCGCCTCAGCGTCGAGCGCAGATGTCGCTTGCTGGTTGTGCTGTGCAAGGCTGGGTGGGTTCGGATGGATTGAGGAGCGGTGGCAGACCACCGCCGGACCCGAATGCGGCACGGGATGAAGGGTCGGTCAGCGATGCCGAACTTGAACGGACTACATGAAGACTTAGCGCGGGTGCTGTTGGTCGACCGCAATCTGTCTGAGGTGTTGAGTGAGATCACCAGCGTTGCGCGAAGGGCGATGCCGGCGGTGGAGGCGGCGTCGATCACCTTGATCCGAGGGGAGAAGCCGTTCACCGCCGCCTATGACGGTCAGCTGGCTCTCGACGCCGACGAGTTGCAGTACCAGCGGGGCTACGGGCCCTGCATCGACGCCGGCTTGTCTGGACAAATACTGGTGGTCGACGACATGGCCACCGATGAGCGGTGGCCCGACTACAGCCGAAACGCCGCCGCGCACGGGATCGGCAGTTCCTTATCGGTGCCGTTGCCGTTCCAGACCGCCACCCTTGGCGCGCTGAACACCTACTCCACCCGGCGGCACGCGTTCGGGCAGGACGACCGCGTCCTTGGCCAGGAGGTGGCCTCCTGGATCGCGTTGGCGGTCGGCACCGCCGAGAGTGCGGCCCGGACCAGCGACGAGCTGAAAGACATGCAGACGGCGATGAAGTCTCGGGCGGTGATCGAGCAAGCCAAGGGCGTGGTGATGGAAAGGTACAAGATCAGCGAGGACCGTGCGTTCGCGGTGTTGTCCCGCGCCTCCCAGACCAGCAACATCAAGCTCCGCGACGTCGCGCAGGACCTCATCGACACCGGCACACTGCCAGGCGTTGCCCCACCGCGGCGAGTCGAAAGCTGAGGAGTTTCCGCAACCTTGGCGATTGTCGACGCCGACTGGCTGGTCGCGCAACGCATCGGCGGCGAGCCGGGCCTGCCAGCGAGCGTTGACCAGGGCCTCACGGTGCCGCGGTTGCTGGCGGAGGCAACGACCGCGACCAGCTGATTACTCCGGCCAGCCGTTGCACGACTCAGCCCTTACAGAGGGTTGATGCAGCCTTTGACTTGGCAGTCTTGCTCGAGCCGTCTTTGGCGCGCGTCTTGCTCGAGCCGTCTTTGGCGAGCGTCTGGCCAGCCTCGAGAGCGCGGCCTTCGACGGCTTGGACGACTTGCCTCCCTTGCTGCTCATCCCGATCACCTCCTTGCAGTACTTGTAGTTCCCATTGGAGCAGTCGGGCTACAGTTCGACATTGTTCGTCTCCCCCTCGCCCGTGAGGCGGAGCCGCCACAGCCTGCCCGGACAGATCGCCAAGCGGGAGCAAGCTCGCCGAAATCTACGTCTGGGCCGCAAGTTCTCGGATTCCCGTCCGACACGACACCAGCAGAAGATTGACAGACGCCGCGTTGTGGGAAAGTAGCGGCCATGGCCACAAGTGATCATCAGATGTCGCCCTCGAGGGCGTCCAATATCAGTTTCGTCGCCGGTGTGCTGTTGATCGTCGGCGGCGGGTTCCAATGCATTGAGGCACTCGCGGCCATCGTGCGGGACCAGTACCTGGTCGTGGCACCGAACTACATCTACACCTTCGACTTGACGGCGTGGGGTTGGATCCACCTGCTGATCGGGCTGGCGTTGGTGGCGATCGGCATCTGCCTGCTGCTCGGTCAAGGGTGGGCGCAGGTCGCCGGCATCGTCGTCGCCGCAATCTCGGCTCTGATCAACTTCACCTGGCTGCCCTACTCACCCTTCTGGGCCATCCTGGTGATCGCTGTCGACCTTCTTATCGTCTGGGCCCTGGCCTCGGCCCGGGCGCAGGCCAAGGCTGCCAACGTACCCCAGCGGGCGGGTTCCGCAACGCTCAGCTAACTCGTCGCCGCACGCCGCACCGGCCCCGTCGCGTGCTGTCCCGAACCCCGGCCTGACGGGCGGTCGAGTTTGGTTCGTCCGGCTCTGACCGCTGAGGGGACGGGCTGCGGAAGGGGCCAACCTCGCCATCTCCGGCCCAGTGACCACGCTCAGCCTGGCCTGCAATATCGGGCTCCCATGCTATGCAGGAAACTGGACGGATGACTGACGCAGGCACTGACCCAGACAAGAAGCCGAGACGCGACCCACTAGGGCTTATCGTGGGCGGGGCGGTCGCTGCCGTTGCCCTCGTCGTGGCGCTCGTCCTGCGCGACAGGCGGCGTAAGGAGCGCGAGAGGCTTGAGGCTCTCGCTGCCGCAGCTGCGGCAGCTGCTGCGCGGCGACGCCTGTGGCCGTGGCAGCGTCGACGTGCACCGATCGTCTAACGCATGTCCTCGGCCGTTGGCGGTCGATTCTGAATTTCAGCCAATGGCTGAGGTTCATCTCGAGTGAGGACGGCCCGCTCGGCTGTTGGCTGAACCGATTGAGCCTTGGAGCGGCCGCGGGTACCTCCACGGCCCAGCCCTTCCTCTTCGCTTACCCAACCGTCGGTGGGGATTCTCGGCCCTATCCGGATCTGAGTGCGGACCGGACGGTATTTACCCCGCATCACTGACCCGGCAACGATCACCTTGGCGTCTCGCTTGTCGTCGAGCACGACATCTTGCTCGCCGGGCCGCCGTCGATGGTGTCGGCTTCGGAGCCGCCGTCAGATTGTCGAAGTCGCCGTCGCCGCCGAACAGCTTGTCGCCACCCGGGCCGCCGGCCAGTTCGTCCTCCCGCCCCGGTCCGCCGTCGAGGACGCCGTCACCCGTGCCTCCCATCAGGTGGTCCGATCCAGCGCCACTGAAACAACCGGTCTTCTCACCCGCTCCGTCCAAGGTGGCCAGGCGAAGCCGGCACTCGTCGAGGCCAGAGTGAGCCCGAGCTGCTGCAGCGCCTTCGCGCTCCCCGCCGTCCCACGGGTTCGGCATCATAGGGCAGACCGACCGTGCAGGCGCGAACTGGGCCACTGCTGAATCCATGGCTTCCATTGCCAGGTGGCAGTCCACCACGCGGGCGGCCGAGCTTCGAGGACTGGTTGAAGTCGCAGGCGAAGGCGAAGCGCAACCCGATGTCGGCCGTCGGTGTCGCCCTGTTCGGTGCGGCAGCCAAGGACGCTCAAGCCGACACCGAGGTGCTGGCCTACGCCGCTTCATGACTGACTTCGACCGGCGACCGGTGACTGAAGCCGGGCCGTTCCGGCGTTCTTCGAGTTGCTCGGGATGGTGGAGACCCGAAGGCTTTTCACCTGAAAGCAAGCCGATCCTGCCGCCCAGGTGGACGCGCTCGACCGGCTTCGCGACTACTACGCGACCCTGCCCGTCGCCCACCAGCGGCTGTGGAGGAAGTGGCTGGACCAGCAGCTGCCCCGCGTTGCTCAGGATGAAACCGGACGGAAGGACTTCCTCCACCGGCTCACCGCCTTGGTGACCTAACCTCTCACCCGGGTCGCACTTCTCGGTGCTGACGCGATCTGCAGTCTCGTTGCTCGATCAGCGCCGCGGATTCCAGGACAGTTCAACTGCCGGGAACTGGTGCGGGCCGACCTCGCGTCAGGGAGAGTTTGGACGGAGCGGTCGGTCGGACCGCATCACCAGACCCGAGTGCGGTATGCCCTCCCGAAGAGATGTGATCGACCCGGGCGGGATAGGTCTCGCTGCGGTTCTTTGCCTCGTCGAGGAGGTCGATGTTCAAGGTGACTGCGGCCCCGTCGGGGTCTTCGAGGTCGCATCGACGAAGCGGTCAGGATGCAGATCGTCCCCGGTGTCCGACGGCTGGCCGCACTGCTCACCCCTGGTGCTGGCGTCTTCGCCTCTGGTCCAACGAGCCACCCGACCAGGAGGTGGAAGTACTCCTGCACGGAGGTGGCCGCCGAGGTTGTCGCCTTACCAACCCCACTGCAGCAATGGTAGGCGACGAACACCGGTCTACCTGGCCAGCGGCACCGGGACCGCACAATGGCGGGCCACGCCGACCTGCGCGAGCCGGTGGCGCTCACCGAAACGGCGCGACACCGCTCGTCTCGCCCACTTTTTTGGTGAACGGTTGGACCGTTGCGGTCAACGGGGTCGGCTGGGGCGCGGGACGGGCAGCCGGCTCATGGCGACGCCGCCGAGGTAAGGGTGGCCGTGATCAAGTCGGTGGCCTGGGCGATGTTCGTACCCAGGTAGTGCCCGGGCACACCGTGTCGGGCTCGGGGTGACCCGAAGGCGCCGCCGGCGTAGAACAGGTGCGGCTGGCGCAGCTGTGGGGAGTTGAGGGTCTCGATGGCCGCCGGGCGTCCGGCGGTGATGTGACAGACCAGAACGACCGCAACGGCGTCGGTCTCGGCAACGGCTCGGGCCAGGGACTCCGTCGGGGTGCGCGCGCCCAACATGCGGCAGTCCCAGTGGCGCTGGCGGAGGAGGGCGCCGATCGCCTCCAGTCCGAGGGTGTGGTGGTCGAGCGGTCCGCAGCTGAGAATGATCGGTGACTGCGGCCGCGGGGGTCCCGTCGGGCGGAGGGCGGCCAGCCAGGCTTGGGTCGCGTTGGTCGCGAGGTGCTCGTGGGAGACGTCGATCCGGCCGACGTGCCACCATTCACCGATCTCGCGCATGGCCGGCAGCAGCACCTCATCGACGGTGCGGTCGAGTCCGAGCGTCTCGCGGGCGGCGTCCAGGGTTCTTGCGATACTGCCCGGGGCCAGCTCGCGAGCGGCCTGCACGAACGCCTCGACCAGTGGTCCTGGTGTGGTCGGGTGGCCGGCCTTGACGAGCGCGGCCGCCTCGACTGCGCGGCGACCTCGCGCGATCAGGTCGCGCATCCGACGGAGCTGGTCGAGCTGGACACCGGCGTAGCGACGGTGCCCGCCGCTGCTGCGGCCGGCGAGCGGCACCCCATAGCGCCGTTCCCACGAACGGAGGGTTGGTGCCGGCACTTTCAAAAGCTCGGAGGCCTGCTGAATCGTCAGCTCCTCGCCGTCGGCGTCGTGCGCAGCCGCGCCGCGCTTTCGGGGCGCGTCCTCGCTCGCGCTGTCCAGGTCGGTCATGCACCCGAGCCTGCGCACCGATGGTGGGGGACGGCGAGGCGGTCCGCCGCACCGTGAAGACCTGAAGTATCAAACTTATGCATCAAGTTGCGAAACTGCATAGGTTTGACTCTATACTGTCGAGTGTTCCGCAGTCATCACCCCTCAGTCAGGGAGCACCCATGACGACCAACGCTATGGTCCGTTCCGACATCGAATCCGGTCCGGTTGACGTTCTCCGCCCCACCGCGCGATGGTCCGCCGGCCCCGTCCACTGGGCGCGGGACCCGTTAGCCCCGGCGAGCGTTGCCAAAACCCTCGACATCGTCGTGGGCCTCGCGCGGCGGAGGTTCGGCGCGGACGGGGCCGGGATCTTGTTGGCCGCTGATGGCGGTGCCGCCTCGACAGCCGCGCCGACTGCCGCGTCCGGGGCTCAGGCGAGACTGGCGGACGCCCTGCAGGTCGATCATCACCAAGGTCCCGGTTTCCACGCCATCACAGGGCGGCAGCCGGTCATCTCAACCGAGCTCCGGTTCGACAGCCGGTGGCGATTCTGGGCTCCGCAAGTCGCCGATTTGGGCTTTCGCTCGGTTCTGTCGCTGGCCTTAGCCGACGGCGACCCGTTCGGTGCCGTGACCCTCTACTCCCAGCGCCCGTCCTGCTTCCGGGCCGATTCGCTGGCCCCAGGTCTCGGATTCGCTCAGCAGGCCTCCATCGCGATCACCGCGGCGGTGGAACGTGAGCAGCTTCTCCGGGCCGCTGACTCTCGGGGAATCATCGGTCAAGCCCAGGGCATCCTGATGGAGCGGTACCAGATCAGCGCCGACCAGGCCTTCGCCATGATCAAGCGCTCCTCGTCCGCCCTCAACCAGAAGATGCGCTTGATCGCGGAACGCATCATCGGCGGCCGCAGCCTGCCCGACGTCGACCTCGTCGCGCTTCCCCACCTCGTTGGCGCCACCAGCATCGGGAGCGGGTTCGATCATGACCGTTAGCGTCGCGGCCACCTCATCAGCTGGCGAGGCTGACGCCGAGGGTTGCCGGGAGGGCGCATTCGGGAGCAGAAGACTGCTCAGTGAGCTGTTGGTCGCGTCCGGGCGTCATGACGAGGCGGCCTTCGCCCGGCTCTACCAGCTGACGAGCCCCTGGATCTATCACCTTCTCCGGCGCCGGACGGGGTCGACCGCCCACGCCGAGGATGCCGTGTGTCTCGTCTACACCGCGATCTGGCAGCGAGCCGCCAGCTTCGCGCAGCCGAACCAGTCGGCCCTCGCCTGGATGAGCACCCTCGCCTACAACGTGGTGGAGTCATGACCGTCACCCGCTGTACGCCCGCCGCGCATCGCCGACGAGCTCGGCGACCTGGCCGCATGTCCGCTGTGCTGCTGGGTGACCACACGGGCGTCGCGGCGGTTCAAATCTTGACGTCGCTCTCGTTGCGCGCCGTTCCCAACGCCAGCGGGGCGGCGTCACCCCGATCGGCACACCCGGCGGCAAAGCCTCGGTCGCAGCCCCTCCGAAGCCTCTCGAGGCCGACGCCCTGCGATACCACCTGCACCAAGGACCCTGTCTCGACGCCTGCCCGCGGGCAGCGCACGTCCACGTCGCCGACCTGCGTCTCGACCGTCGCTGGCCCGCCCTGGACCAAGGCCGTCCGACCACTCAACATCGCCTCGCTCGTGAGCATCCCGCTCGTCAACTCCAGACCCGTCCAGGGCACCACCAAGATTTACTGCGACACTCCGGCGGCCATCGACGAGCGGGAAGAGATGTCCGCCGGCGTCGGCGTGGCTGGGTCTTGTCAGGATCGGCGTTTGAGCCGACGCGCTGTCCGGCCGAGGTAGATGCCGAGTGCGCCGGACATGCCGAGCCCGATCCCCATCAATGGCCCTTCCCAGCGGCCCCAGCGTTCCTTGTCTGCCGAAGCCAACTCGCCGACGGCCCGGATGAAAGCGGCCACGACGATGCCGGCCACGAGCCGGTCACCGACGCGCTCCAGCCTGCCGACTAGGGGTTCGAGGTCTTTGCCCTGCAGTTGCACGACCACGCCCGGGGCGTCGAGCAGGTCGAGCAGCCGGCGAAGTTTATCCGGCAGGTCGACCGCCAGGGAGGCTGCGTCTTGACCGGAGGCCAGCAGCTGTTTGATCAGCGCCTCGGGTGAGTACCGGTCCACCATCAGCCGCTGAGCGTACGGCCCGAGGAACGCTCCCAGGTTGAAGGCGGGGTCCAACCGAACCCCCATGCCTTCGACCATCAAGAACAGCTTGAGGACGGCAGCCATCTCTGAAGGCAGTTGCAGACGGTGCTTACGCAGGAGGGCTAGCAGTTGTGACACCAGGGCAGCGACGTTCACCTCGCCGAGCCGGCGGCCGCGGTAGAGGCCGACGAAGGTCACCAGGTCTACGCGAAGCTGCTCGCGGTCGGTGGGGTGTTTGACGACCGACAGCTCCTGTAGAGCGGTGGCCAACCGCTCGACATCGTGGCTGGTCAGGGCGGCCAGCAGGGTGCCCAGTTGGCGTCGGAGCGCGTCGTCGACCTCGCCTACCATGCCGAAGTCGATGAGCCCGATGCGGGAGTCCGGCTCAATGAACAGGTTGCCGGGGTGCGGGTCGGCGTGAAAGAACCCGTGCTCGAAGACCATGCTGACCGCCACCCCGGCGGCCTTGGTTGCGAGGGCCCGCCGATCAACTTCGGCTCGATCGAGTTCATCGACATCGTCGACCTTGATGCCGGTAATGCGTTCCAAGGTCAGGACCATCGACGTGGAGGTGGACCAGAACACGCGAGGAATGTGGACGTCGCTGTTCGCGGCGAAGTTGGCGGCGAATCGTTCGGCGTTCCGCCCTTCCAAGATGTAGTCAAGTTCTCGGCGCAGCGACACCGCGAACTCTGACGCCAGTCCCCGCAGGTTGTAGTTCGCGGCCGCCGCCCATCGCCGGCTCGCCCGGTTGGCGAGATCCTGCAGAATGTCGAGGTCGGTCTCTATCACGGCGTGAATGTTGGGCCGGCGAACCTTGACGACGACCGACGTGCCGTCGTGCAAGGTGGCGCGATGGGCCTGTCCGATGGAGGCGCTGGCCAGCGGTTCGGTGTCGAAACTCGCGAAGATGTCGTCGGGGCTGGCGCCCAGCTCCTCCTCAAGCAAGGTGCGGATGATCGCGGCCGGCACCGGGGGAGCCGCGTCTTGCAGCTTGGCCAGTTCGTGTAGGTAGTCCGGGGGCAAGAGGTCGGATCGGGTCGAGAAAAGCTGTCCCAGCTTGATGAAGGTCGGGCCCAGCTCTTCAAGCGCCATCCGGAGGCGTTCAGGCGTCGTATACGGCGAGCGGCGCGGCTGAACGCTCCCCACTCCCGGTGCTGACCGGATCCAACGGCCGAGGCCCGTGACGCCGATCAAAAAGTCCAAGCCGTGCCGAGTCAAAACATCGCCAATCTGGCGATACCGCTCGAGACGCCTCCTCACAGCGAGGTCCGCGCCAGCCGACGCAGCTGCCGCCACACGCAGCCCCGGCGCGCGAGTTCGGTCAAGCTTCTCCTTATGCGGTCTGGACAGTCGCCAGTCCGGGCTCGACCTGTGCGGCCAGAACAAGAGTCTGCCATCCACTTGCTCCCGACATGCCGAGGGCTCAATGCGTCACGGCGTGGCAATATCCGGCGCCAACCTACCGACGAGCCGGCAACAGATGTCAAGGGAGTCATCCACGGCAGTCAGGTCGGCACGAACCTGTCAGCTTCCCTGCCCTTGTGGTGATAGACCTACCGCAGCGGTGTCGACTTACGACGATCGGGGCCTGGGATCTCGCTATGACGGATGTCTGTCGACACGCGACCAATCCGCTGTCGTCGCTAGTAGGAGGGCAATCGGACGGCCCATGTGCGGCTCCTGCACGAGGACGCAGTACTGGCAGGCGGCCGCCCTCGTGACGCCCGTCGAAGCCTGTGAAGGTGTGGCTGGGGCAGGATGAGGTCTGAACTGGCGTGTGATGGGTCGGCTGGCTCCTCAGCGCGCGGCCGAGCCCTTCGCGGACTCGTCCGTTCGTCGACAACGCCGTGTCGCAGGGGCGCTCCGTCCGCTCCTGCGGCCAATCTCTGAGAGGACTGGGCAAGTGAACGATGTCACGGTGAAAAAGGCACTCATCGTCGGAGCGTCCCGCACCATCGGAGCAGGTCTCGTACGCGAGCTCGCGGCGCGCGGTTGGGATGTCACCGGGACGGTACGGGGTGATGGGCGAACCGAGCTGCACGCAATCGCCGAAGCCCATCTGGCGGGCGTATCGAGGTCGAGCAGCTGGACATCACCGACGACGGCGGGATCCAGCGACTTCGCGGCCGGTGCTACGACGGAAGCCTCGATCTGTTGTTCATCAACGCCGGCATCGCCGACCCCGATGAGCCCGTGGGCAAGGTGACCGCAGAGGTATTCACCCAGGTGATGGTCACCAACGCGCTCGCGCCGATGCACGTCGTCGAGGCGTTCGGTGAGTGCGTCAAGCCGCATGGCACGATCGGTGTGATGACGTCGACCCAGGGCAGCATCAGCCTCAATGAGCGCGGCGGCCACGAGGTCTATCGCGCCAGCAAAGCCGCGCTCAATCAGCTGATGCGCAGTTACGCGGCCCGGCAGAGTGCAGATCACACGTTGCTGTTGATGGATCCCGGATGGGTGCAGACGGAACTCGGCGGTGAAGGTGCACCGTTGACCGTGGACGACAGCGTGCGGGGAGTCGTCACGATCATCGAGAGCCACGCTGGAGCGGCGGGTCTACAGTTCCGCGACTACCAAGATCAAGTCGTTCCCTGGTAGCACCGGCAAGACAAGCACTGCGCGACGAGCGGGACGCCGCTCATACTTAACGCGCCACAAGCACCGATCCCCTCCCCCGCCGAGTGTCTCGGCCGCTTCGACCCATCCCAGAGTTGGCTTTAGATCATCCGGTTCCTGCTGCGATGAAGGTGCGGGACATCGCTGACAACTCACATCTCACCGGACACCGATCGGTTTCGCGGGAGGTGCAGTCGCGCGCGTCGACTCCGCGGACAAGGTCAACAAGGGGGTGACCCTCTCACAGCAGGCGTGCTGAGACTGAGAAGGTCACTTTGGGCACGCTCTGGGCACGTGTCAGATCTACTTGGGTCAACTCCAAGGTGTCCCCACTGGGGGAGAATGCCCTTGTCAGGGCCACATTATCTAAAGTGGAGCTAAGGGGATTCGAACCCCTGACCTTCTCGTTGCGAACGAGACGCGCTACCAACTGCGCCATAGCCCCGTGATCAGACTTCGGCCCGGATCAGCACCGAGACTTTACCACCGTCAGGCGGAGGCGCTCTTCTTCAAGCCGTTGCTGTCGTCGCTCTCGTCGGTGGTCTCCACCGGTCCGGTGACGGGCTCCGGAGCGTCGGCGGTGACCGGCGGCTGCACGCTGGCCGTGGCGGTGATGGGCGGTCCGGAGAGGTCGATGGTGCGCACGGTCCGCGGCGCCAGCGGCTTCGAGACGTAGGTCGGCATGGTGATAGGCACCGGGTCCCAGAGGTCGCCGGCCTCGGGACAGCGTGGATCGATCGGTGATGAGATCACCGGGCTCCGACGTGGCCGTCGCTTCGGCCCGGCTGAGGAACACCGTCTCCTCACCACAGCCCTGACGGATGTCGGCGTACCGGCGATCCAGGCTCCGCCGCATGCCGCCAGACGCTGATCCGGGAGATCACGAAGAAGGTCACGCACGAGACCGCCGGAGACCGCGACGGCCCACCAGGGCACCAGTTCGACGGCCCAGACACCGACGATCGCGCTGAGCACGGCCATCAGCGCGAGCAGCACCCGGCGCCGGCGAAGAGCCGCGAGCCGCTCGAGGCGGCGAAGATCATTGATCGCCGCCCGCCGGGTGAGCGGCGTCGAGACCTCGTACGCTGCCGATCTCGGAGAGATCTTGATCAAGAAGCGGGGCGGTGCCGTGCTCCACGATGCGTACCGAATCGGAGAACCGGTCGGCCGGGTCGCTCTGCTCGACCGGATCGTCGTCGCGCCGCCGAACGAAGTGCGGCACCAGATAGGCCAACCAGGCAACCGCGATGGCGGTGAAGATCAATCCGGTCGTGCCCACATCGGCACGGTATGCGGCGAACGCCTCGCGGCTCACCAACCGCATCGGTGTGTCGCGGAATGACTGCGGAACGACTTAACGACCGCGCTCAGGGCGCGATTGCTGGATCAGTGCTCGGTCAACGATTGCGAACGCAGGTAGCGCTGCAGCAGCCCGCCGGGCACCTCTTCGGCGTTCAGGGCGAACACGAGATGATCACGCCACTGACCGTCGATGTGGAGGTAGCGCGGACGCAGCCCCTCCGGTCGGAAGCCGAGCTTCTCCACCACCCGCAGGCTGCGTTCGTTCTCGGGACGGACGGTGATCTCGATGCGATGCAGGCCCATCGTGCCGAAAGCTGAAGTCGACGGCCAAGCGCGACCGCGGTCGGGATGATGCCTGCGACCGGCGAGTCGCTGATCGATCCAGTAGCCGACCTGGCCCCAGCCGGCCGACCCGCCGACGATGCCGCTCACCGTCAGCTGACCGGCCAGCTGCGGGCGTCCACCGTCCCCATGGTGGTAGAAGACCAGCCACGGCAGCACCCGGCCGCGACGAGCCTGCCGGTTGAGTTCCCGGACGAGCGCCCCGAAGCTGCCCGGACCCGGCGGCGATCCGGGCGGGAGCGTCGCCTCCCACGGCTTCAGCCAGGCGAGATTGGCGCGCCGCACCCGCTCCCATTCGCTCTGGTGTCGGTGGCGCATCGGGCCCAGCTCGACCGCCCCGTAGCGCAGGGTCACCGGCCATCGCTGACCGAAGCCGCTTCCTCCGGTCTTCATCATCGGTCGTGTGGTCCCCGCCGCGTAGCTGATCGACGGCGTGCCTGAGCAGCGGCGCCAGCACCGCCATGCCGTCGCGGGCGCCGCCCTGGGCGAGCCCGGTAGGTTGACGATCACCGTCCGGCCGGCAACGCCGGCGACACCACGGCTCAGCACCGACGTCGGCACACCATGATCAACGCCGTAGCCGGCGATCGCCGCGGCCAGATGGGGAAGCTCTCGCTCGAGCACTCGCCGGGTCTGTTCGGGCGTGTGATCAGTCGGACTGAGCCCGGTGCCACCGACCGTGATCACCACCGCGCCGTTCGCTCGGCCACCGCCGACACGCAGCGTGTCGCCGACCTGGTCACCGTCCGGCACCACCAGCGGGCCGTCGACCTCGAAACCCAGCTCCGCCAGCCCGGACGCGACCATCGGACCGGAGCGGTCGTCGTACACCCCGGCCGCGGCGCGGGTCGAGACGGTGATCACCAGCGCCGTGTCGCTCATGGCGTCGCGTCGATCATTCCGGACGCTGCCAGTCACCGCGCCGTCCACCCGACTTGCTGAGCACCCGGACGTCGGTGATCACCGCCGCCCGGTCCAGGGCCTTGATCATGTCGATCATCGCCAGACCGGCCACACTGACCGCGGTCAGCGCCTCCATCTCGACCCCGGTTCGTTCGTTGGTCCGCACGGTGGCGGTGATGTCGACACCGTCCTCGGCCAACTCGACCACGACGTCCACGCCGCTGATGCCGATCGGGATGGCAGAGGGGGATCAGTTCCGAGGTCCGTTTGGCGCCCTGGATGCCGGCGATCCGCGCCACCGCCAACGCGTCACCCTTCGGTACGGTGCCGTCCCGCAGCGCCGCCAGGCACTCCGGACTGACGCGTACGGTGGCCGCCGCGGTGGCGGTCCGGGCGGTGACCTCCTTGCCCGAGACGTCGACCATCCGTGCCTCGCCCGCGGCGGTGAGGTGCGGGAACGGCGAGGCGGTCACGGCCTAGACCCTCTCGCCCAGCAGCCAGACCTCGACATCGTCGCCGGCCGCGACGAACTCGACGTCCTCGTCCAAGATCACCAGCGCGTTGGCCCGGGCCAGATCACCCAGCAGGTGCGAGCCGTGGCCACCGACCAGCTCGACCTGCCGGGTGCCGCTCTCCGATGTCGATCACGATGCCTCGGGCCAGCTGCCGCTTGCCCGGGATCGAGGTCATGGCGTGGGTGGTCTGGCACCGGACGGCGGTCCGCTCGTACGGGGTCACGCCCATCAGCTTGCGCAGGACGGGCCGGGCGAAGGCCTCGAACGAGACGAAGGAGCTGACCGGATTGCCGGGCAACATCAACATCGGCACGCGATCCTCGCCGATCAGGCCGAAGCCCTGCGGCTTCCCCGGCTGCATGGCGACCGAGGCGAAGTCGGTGGCCCCGAGTTCGGGCAGCACCGCCTTGACCACGTCGTAGTCGCCCTGGCTGACGCCGCCGGTGGTCAAGATCAGATCGGCCCGGACCAGCTGATCGCTGATCAACTGCTTGACCTCATCCGGGTCGTCGCTGACCAGTCCGACCCGGAACACCTGGGCACCGGCGGCCCGGGCGGCGGCGGCCAGCAGGAACGAGTTGGAGTCGTAGATCATCTCCGGCGCGGCAGCGGCAGTCCCGGGTGCACCAGCTCCGAACCGGTGGCGATCACCACCACCCGCGGGCCGCGGACGGACGAGCACCTTGTCGCGACCGATGCCGGCCAGCAGACCGATGCTCCGCGGACCCAGCTGGTCGCCGGCCTGCAGCACGACGTCCCCGGCCTCGATGTCCTCCCCGGCTCGTCGGACGTGCTGCCCCGGCTCGCTGGGCGTGAAGATCAACACGTCGTCGGTGCCGCGGTCGGTCGCCTCGTACGGGACGATGGTGTCCGCGCCGGCCGGCAGCGGCGCTCCGGTCATGATCTTCATCGCCGTGCCGGGTGAGAGCCGGTGCGGAGCCGCCTGACCGGCCGGCACCTCGCCCGACGACCGGCAGCCGCACCGGGCGGTCCGGTTGCGGCCGAGGCGACGTCCTGCACCCGGGCGGCGTAGCCGTCCATCGCCGAGTTGTCGAACCCGGGCAGGCTGACCGACGACGTGACGTCCTCGCAGATCGCCAGGTCGACGGCGTCGAGGATCTGCTGACCGAACGGCGGCAGCTCCTCGACGCAGCCGAGCAGATAGGCGCGGTGGTCGGCGAAGGTACGCATACCGTCGTCGCGGGGTTCCGGTGGCTCCGGCAGCGGCTCCCAGGGCGCGCGCACCGCCGCCGGCTCCTCGCGACTTCTTGCGGCCGAACAGGGGCATGGCCTCCAGACTAGAGCGAGCGGCCGCACCGGCGGACCACAGACGTGCGCCGTCGCGTGTCGAACATAGGGTCTGTCCATGGAGCTCGAAGGACGCAGGCATTCTCGTGATCGGCGCGACCGGGGTGCTGGGCGGGCGGCTGGCTGCGCGACTGGCGGCGCGCGGCGGCCCGGCTGGTGGTCACCGGTCGGAACACCGATCGCCTCGCCGCCGTGGCCGAGGAGGTCGGGCGCCGAGCACCGGATCCCGCTCGACCTGGTCGACGTCGACGCGGTCGAGGCCGCGGTCGATCAGTCCGCCGAGCGTCTCGGCGGATTGGACGCGCTCGTGGTCGCCAGCGGCGTCGCGGCGTTCGGCTCGGCCCGGCGAGGAGAGTGACGTCGTCATCGAGGAACTGTTCGCGGTCAACACCTTCGGCCCGATCGCCGCCGTCCGGGCCGCCCTCCCCCACCTCGGCGAGGGTGGGGCGATCGCCGTGCTGACGGCGATCCTGGCCGACATGCCGACGGCCGGGATGGCCGCCTACTCGGCCAGCAAGGCGGCCACGTCGGCGTACCTGACGGCGATCCGGCGCGAACTGCGCCGGGACGGCATCACCGTGCTGGACGCCCGGCCGCCGCACATGGAGACCGGACTGGCCGATCGGCCGCTGGCCGGCGAGCCGCCGCGCATGCCGCCGGGACACGACATCGACGAGGTGCGTCGAGCTGATCGTCACCGGGCTGGTCGACGGCCGCAGCGAGCTTGTGGCGGACCCGAAGGAGCGCACGGTCTCGCTGCCGTCGTCAGGCCGGCCACTCGGTGAACCAGACCGTGCTCTCACCCGGGAGTACGCCCGCCTCGTGCGGCACACTGCTGACCCGGACGACGCCGTCGGGCAGGGCCACCGGAGCTTCGCCGAAGTTGCTGATGCAGTGCCAACCGCCCGGCCGGACGAAGTGCAGCACATCCGGGTGATCGGTAGGGATCCACTCGAGTTCCTCGTCGGTCTGCAGGGCCCGGCGGGTGCGGAGCGCATCCCGGTACAGCTCCAGGGTCGAATCCGGGCGCTGTTCCTGGGCGGTCACCGGCGGCGCGCGAGAAGCCGGCCGGCTGCGGCAGCCAGGCGTGCGCGACGCCGAAGCCGTACGAGTCGCCGTCCAGCGACCACGGCAGCGGCACCCGGCAGCCGTCGCGGCCCTTCTTGGCGTTGAGCGTGCGCTCCCAGATCGGATCCTGCAGCGCGGTGGGCGGAAGGTCGGCCACCTCGTGCAGGCCGAGTTCCTCACCCTGGTAGAGGTAGGACGAGCCGGGCAGGGCCAGCATCAACAAGACAGCGGCCCGGGCCCGGCGCAGACCACGCACCTCGTCGGCGACCGGCAACGCGCCGTCGCTCATCAGCCAGTCGTCGAGGTCCAGCCCGGGCGGCAGCGCGTACCGGGTGGCGTGCCGGACGACGTCGTGGTTGCTGAAGCACCCAGGTCGACGACGAGCCGGTCTTGGCCGCCTCGTCGAGGCAGAACGTGATCACGTCGCGGAAGGCGGCGGCGGAGTAGTCGGCCTTGAGCAGATCGAAGTTGAAGGCCTGGCCGAGGCCGGTCGGCCGGGCGTAGAGCGCGCGCCGCTCGGACGGCGCGAACGCCTCGGCGACCGCGGTGCGCGGCGGATCGTAGGAGTCGAAGACCTGCCGCCACTCGGCGTAGATCTCGTGCACCTCGTTCGCGGTCGTACAGCGGGTCGGTGCCGTCGAGCGGGACGCCCTCGTCCTCCAGGGTCGGCTTGCTCCGCAGCGGCTCGGAGAGGTCCTTGGCCAGCGCGTGCGCCACGTCGACCCGGAAGCCGTCGACGCCGCGGTCGGCCCAGAAACGCAACGTGGCCAGGAAATCGTCGCGGACCTCGCGGTTGTCCCAGTTGAGGTCGGGCTGCTCGCGGGCGAACAGGTGGCAGTACCACTGACCGTCCGGCACCCGGGTCCACGCCGGTCCGCCGAAGTGGGAGATCCAGTCCGACGGCGGCTCGGAGCCGTCGGGACCGGTGCCGTCGCGGAAGATGTAGCGGGCCCGGGCCGGCGATCCCGGACCGGCCGCCAGCGCCTCTTGGAACCACGGGTGCAGATCGGAGGTGTGGTTCGGCACGATGTCGACGATCACCCGGACCCCGGCGTCGTGGGCCGCCGCGACGAGGTCGTCGAAGTCGGCGAGGGTCCCGAGCTGCGGATGGACGTCGCGGTAGTCGGCGACGTCGTAGCCGCCGTCGGCCAGGGCCGACGGGTAGAACGGGCTGAGCCAGATCGCGTCGACGCCCAGACCGGCGAGGTACGGGATCCGCGACGTGACTCCCGGGATGTCGCCGATGCCGTCGCCGTCGCTGTCGGCGAAGCTGCGCGGATAGACCTGGTAGACGACGGCCTGGCGCCACCAGTCGGCGTCCAGCCGCGGGTCGGCGGTAACGGTGAGTGGCTGGGTCATGGCAGGCGGAATCCTCGAAAACCTGAAGCAGGGGATCTCGTTGGTGTCGAATGACAGCGATCCCGACAAGCGTAGGAACGGCGCGAAGGCCAGTCAAACCATTCGCCGTTCATGGACGGTGTCTCTGGTCACATCCCTTGGTCGGCCTGCTCGGCACGGTGGCCGGCCACGACGGTACGGCTCACTACGATGAGCGGATGCCGGCCCCGGACGTGACGGCGGTGACCGCGGCCAAACGCCTCCTGCGCAAGGCCGTGCGGCTGCGCCGCGACGCCCGTCCGGCCGACCAGCGGCGCGCTGATGATCTGGCTCGAACCGAGCGTCTCCAGACCCGACTGGCCGGCGAACCGCCGATGACGGTTGCCCTCTACCTGTCCGCCGACGCGGAACCCTCGACGCTTGTCGCTGGTCTCCTGGCTGGCGGCTCTGGACCGCCGAGTCCTGCTGCCGGTGCTGACCGAGGAGGACGGCCGCTGGCGGTCGGAACCGGCCTGGGCGGACTACGCGGGACCGGACGCCCTCCGGGCGGGACGAGCCGGGATCGTCGAACCGACCGGACCGGCGTTGCCCGCCTCCGCCGTCGCCGAGGCGAACCTGGTGATCTGTCCCGGGTCTGGCCGCGTCGCCACAGGGCGAGCGGCTGGGGCGGGGCGGCGGCTGGTACGACCGAGTGCTCGGCTTCGCCCGCGCTCCGATCTGGCTGTTGCTCAACGACGACGAGGTGCTGCAGGTGATTCCGACGGCCCCGTGGGACCGGCCGGTGGACGTCGTGATCACCCCGACCCGGCTCATCGACTGCCGCAACTCTTGATCACCGT
Organism: uncultured Actinomycetota bacterium; assembly: GCA_963789345.1. Lineage (GTDB taxonomy): Bacteria > Actinomycetota > Actinomycetes > Propionibacteriales > Propionibacteriaceae > Microlunatus. Next base: position 389,459 of record CAWBKR010000026.1, read on the forward strand.
GTAGCGGTCCGCGCCGTAGTGAGCCTGTTGGGAAGCGCCGTTTTCGTCAGGTGCTCGCAGCCGGAGCGAACCAATTGCCGTTTCCCGCCATGTGGCGGACGGCGCAGCGGCCGAGCCCGATATCAGCTGCGTCTTCCGCCACGTGGCGGACAACGACATGCGACGACACCGGGCTCCGGAAGCGCCCGGGGCATGGCCGGCGGTGAGACCGGGGGCTGGGCCGTGGACCCCGTCGTACGCCTCAGGGCGGATCCGGCGCCAATGTCGGCCGTGGTCGGAAAACGTGGCCGCCCCCGCGCCCGGCACCCACGGAAGTCGACCGTGGTCGGAAAACGTGGCCGCCCCCGCGCCCGGCACCCACGGAAGTCGACCGTGGTCGGAAAACGTGGCCGCCCCCGCGCCCGGCACCCACGGAAGTCGACCGTGGTCGGAAAACGTGGCCGCCCCCGCGCCCGGCACCCACGGAAGTCGACCGTGGTCGGAAAACGTGGCCGCCCCCGCGCCCGGCACCCACGGAAGTCGACCGTGGTCGGAAAACGTGGCCGCCCCCGCGCCCGGCACCCACGGAAGTCGACCGTGGTCGGAAAGGTGGTGGCTTTGCGGGCCCGAATCTCCCTGCAGACCACCACACGATCTCCCGAAAAGCCGTCAGCGGACGCTGAAACCGGTCTCGCCGGTCGGCTCCTCCTCGGTGACGACCAGGTCATCGACGTGCGCCTGTCGCGGTCCGCGCCGCGCCCAGGTGACCAGTGCCTGGACGTCAGCCTCCGCTCCCTCGAAGACGGCCTCGACGGCGCCGTCGTCGCGATTGGTCACCCAGCCGGCGACGCCGCGCCGCTCGGCCTCCTGGCAGCAGGCGTCGCGATAGAAGACGCCCTGGACGCGACCGGTGGCCACCACGCGTCGTCTAATCATGTCCACAGTGTGCCCATGGGCGAGGGAAACCGGGACGGCCCCTCCCCCAGAGGCCGTCCCGGTTGATCATCGTGCGTCTGGTCAGACGCGGTAGCCCCGCTGGCGGCGGAACAGCTTGCCGATCATGACCACCGTCTGGGCGATGGTGACGACGTAGAGCACCGGCCACCCGAGCCACAGGATCGAGGTCTGGATGAGCAACGGGAGCTGGAACCAGGTCCAGCCCAGGACCAGGAAGGACACGATCAGCACGATCAGCGGCACCAGGTGCGAGTTGCCCGAGCCACGCTCGGCCTTGGCCTGCTCGGCCCAGTTGTCGGTCTGCACCCGAGACAGGAACTTGGTCCAGGCTCGCAGGAAGTGCCCGGCCCGGAGCCACATGTACACCTCGGCGGGGATGCCGGTGGCCGCGAACGCGACGTCCCGCCAGTTCCGATTCTTCATGGACATGGCGATCCGGACGTTCAGCAGGACGGCCACAACCGGCGGGATCAGCCACAGCGGTGAGAACACGAACGCCTGTATGGACAACGAGGCGGCCAGCAGCAGCACGAACGCGATGCGGGTGAAGATGTTGGTCAGCATCCCGAGGTTCTCCGCCCAGCGGAGCCGGAGGTTCGGGTGGAACGGCTGGCCCTTGGTGTCACCACGCTGACCCGGCCACATGAGGTCGATGGCGCCGTAGTTCCACTTGACCTGCTGGCCGTCCAGCGAGCGCAGCGTCGTCATCCCGCCGACACTCGCCCGGGAGCGGGCCGAGATCTTGGTGAGGAAGCCGGCCGATTTGATCTGCAGACTCAGCAGCGAGTCCTCGACCTCGGAGTCGTTGACCCACGGGGTCGCCTGGTGGTTGGCCTGCATCACGGCCCGCAGCGCCTTCATCGAGAAGATCGAGCACTGGCCACCCAGCACGGCCATGTTGCGGCCGCGCAGCATGTTCTGCATGTTGAAGGCTGCGAACTGGGCACGCTGGCCGGCGATGAGGAACGGGCTGACCACCCCACGGAAGTTCGCGTCGTCGATGGTGTAGATCGCGGAGATGCCGCCGATCCGGGAGTCGGAGATGATCTCCGCCTCGAGCAGCTCGACAGCAGTCCGCGAACCAGCGTGGTGTCGCCGTCGACGCCGAGCAGGTAGTCCGCCTCGGGAATCAACGAGAAGCCGTAGTTGAGCGCACCGACCTTCTTGTCCCCGTTCACACCGATGTCGTGCACGAATACCTCGGTGACCTGCTTCGACTGTTCGCCCTTCCGCTTCTTCTTCGCGGTCCGCGGACCGGCGAACTTGGCGGCCAGCTCGAACGTCTCGTCGGTGGTGTTGTTGACCACGACGTGGATCTGGTCCGGTAGGCGCGTCTGCTTGAGCAGCGACCGCAGCACGGCCTCGATGGTGGCCGCCTCGTTGTACGCCGGCACGACGCACGCGATGACCGGCCGGTAGGTCGGCAGCGCCGCGACATCGGCCAGGTGCTGGCGGACGTAATGGGACAACGAGGACTCGGTCGCCTGGACCTCGGCGGTCAGGTCGGCGGCATCGAGAGTATGGACGCTCATGGGGGAACTTCCTCTAGTGCTTACGGACAAGTACTAGGTTGAAGCTTCAACCGCAACGAGGACCTGTGGGTCGTACAAGCTTCAATCAGATCTGGATCAAGAAAATTCTGATCCTCAAGAATTCCTCGACAAGCTCAAGATCAGCCTCGCTCCGGCTTAGCTCGCCAGCGCGATCTCGAGAATGTCCACCGCCGCCTGGCGCGAATAGCGCTTCTCCTCCGGCGCCGTCTGCACGAGCAACTGGTAGGTGAGCGTCACGGTCAGCGACCGCGTGCCGGCGGGTGCTGGCGGCAACGTGAACACCTGCCCGTACGAGGTGGGCGCGGTGATCACGAAGCCGGGCTTGACGTCCGCCTTGTCGATCAAGGTCTCCAGGGCCTGCGTGCCGCCGTCAGGGTCCACGGCATCGACGGCCACCTTGACCTCGCTCAGGTAGATGTCCTGTTCGCTGTCATCGGTGAACGCCGCCGACGCGGACAGGCTGAGCGGCTTGCTGGCCCCCGGCGTCCACCTCGCGAGGTCGAGGGTCGACCAGTACTTGATCGTCAGCTCGGTGTTGCCGGCGGTCAGTTTCCGTTCCAGGCTGCCCTTGGCCAGGTCGTTACTGGCCGGCTTGACCGCCGGTGGGGCCGATGCGCTGGACGATGCCCCGGACGAGACAGCCGAGGACGGCAGCGGGGTCGCGCGCACCGTCGGCGAGACGGACGAAACGGGCTGCTGCCACGGAGGTGGTCCGCACGCCACGGCCAAGAGACAGCAGGACATGGCCGCCAGGATCGGGATCGTACGCATGGGTTCGGGCGCTCCAACTCGCTCGACGTCACCCCCCGGTGGGGAGAATCTAGCCGAGCCCATCCGGGCCTAGGCGCGGGCCAAGGTGAAGATCACCGACTGCTGATCGGCGAGGACGGCCCGGGAGCCGCCCTCGGGCGGGTCAGCGGTCACGGTCAACGACGTCGCGAGCGTCTCGGACTTGATCAGGTCGGCGTGGGTCTGCGCAGCGGCCACGCACGGCCGGCGTGCCGCCGAGCACCAGGCGCGATCCGGTCGCTGACGTCGAGGCCGGCTTCGCGCCGGGCCTGCTGTACGCCGCGGACCACGTCCCGAGCCAGCCCCTCGGCCGCCAGCTCCGGCGTGACCGCGGTGTCCAAGATCAGGAAGCCGCCGCCCGGCAGCATGCCGACCACCCGTTGATCATCGGGATCGGCGTCGGCGACGACGGTCTCGAGCGTGTACTCACCCTCGGCGAGTTCGACGCCGCCGGCGGTGACCACGCCCTCGTCGGACACCGACCAGTCGCCACTCTTGCTGGCCCTGATCGCCGTCTGCACGTCGCGGCCCAGCCGAGGGCCCGGCCACGCGGGCGTTCACCTGCAGGGTCTGACGGACCCCGAAGGCCTCGCCCTCGGCGGTCGCCAGGCTGGTGAGGACGACGTTCCGCACGTTGAGTTCGTCGCGGATGAGCGCGGCGAACGTCGCCAGCTGCTCGGCGTCGTCGGCTACGACCGTCAGCGAGCTCAGCGGCAGGCGCACCCGTAGCCCGGCCGCCTTGCGCAGGCCGATGCCGGTCGAGCACACGTCGCGGACCCGGTCCATCGCGGTCACGCAGGTTCGCGCCGGCCCTTCGACAGGCTCAGGGAACGAGAAGTCGGGCCAGTCCGTGCAGGTGCACCGAACGACCGCCGGTGAGCCCACGCCAGATCTCCTCGGCGGTCAGCGGCAGCAGCGGCGCCACTACGCGGGTCGTGGCCTCCAGCACCGTGAAGAGCACGTCGAACGCGGCCAGTGAGCCCGCCGATTCGCCGTCCCAGAAGCGATCCCGGGACCGACGGATGTACCAGTTCGACAGCGTCTCCAGGAAGTCCTGGGTCGCCTCGCATGCGGCGGCGATGTTGAACCCGTCCAGCGCCGAGCCGACCGATCCGGCGAACTCGTCCAGCTTGGCCAGGATGTAGCGGTCGAGCACGTCGTCGGCCTCGGTCACGACCTGGGCGTCGTAGCCCGCGCCACCCCGGGCGGCGTTGGCGTACAGGCGTGAAGAAGTAGTACGCGTTCCACAGCGGGATCTGCACCTGGCGGACGCCCTCGCGGATGGCCTGCTCGGTGACGATCAGGTTCCCGCCCCGCAGGATCGGCGACGACATGAGGAACCAGCGCATCGCGTCGGCGCCGTCGCGGTCGAACACCTCGGACACGTCCGGGTAGTTGCGCAGCGACTTGCTCATCTTCTGGCCGTCGCTGCCCAGCACGAAGCCGTGGGTCAGGCAGTTGCTGAACGCGGGCCGGTCGAACAGCGCCGTGGCCAGCACGTGCATGGTGTAGAACCAGCCGCGGGTCTGCCCGAGGTACTCCACGATGAAGTCGCCCGGGTAGTGGTGCTCGAACCAGTCGGCGTTCTCGAACGGGTAGTGCACCTGCGCGTACGGCATCGAGCCGGAGTCGAACCAGACGTCGAGGACGTCGCCGATCCGGCGCATGGTCGACCGCCCGGTCGGGTCGTCCGGATTCGGCCGGGTCAGCTCGTCGATGTACGGCCGGTGCAGAGTCGGCGGCACCGTCGCACGCCGAAGTCGGCTTCCAGCTCGGCGATCGACCCGTACACGTCGACCCGCGGGTAGGCCGGGTCGTCGGACTTCCAGATCGGGATCGGCGTGCCCCAGTAGCGATTCCGGCTGATCGACCAGTCGCGGGCGCCGGACAACCACTTGCCGAACTGGCCGTCCTTGACGTGCTCCGGCACCCAGTTGATCTGCGGGTTCAGCTCACCCATCCGGTCCCGGATCTTCGTCACCTCGACGAACCAGCTGGAGACGGCCTTGTAGATCAGCGGATTCCGGCAGCGCCAGCAGTGCGGGTAGGGGTGGTCGTAGGTCTCGTGGCGGAGCAGCACCGTGCCGGCCGTGACCGAACCGGCCGGCTCGCCGCGGGTGGCCGCCTTGAGGTCGTCGATGATCGCCAGGTTGGCGTCGAAGACGTGCACGCCGGCGTAGTCCGGCACCTCGTCGGTGAACAAGCCCTTGGCGTCGACCGGCACCACGGGGACGATCCCGGCCGCGTCGGTGACGATCTTGTCCTCCTCGCCGAACGCCGGGCGACATGTGCACCAGCCCGGTGCCCTCGTCGGTGGTGACGTGGTCGCCGGCCAGCACGACGTGCGCGTTCGGGCTGCCGAGGAAGTAGCCGAACGGCGGGGTGTAGCGGCGACCCAGCAGCTCCGATCCCTTGAGCCGCTGGACGACCCGGTCGGCGGCGTCGTCCCCGAGCTCGCGGGTGTAGCGCGGCAGCAGCGCCTCGGCGAGCAGGTAGCGCTCTCCCGTCGGTCGTGCTCGACCACGACGTAGTCGATGTCGACCCCGACCGCGAGCCCCTGGTTGCTCGGCAGCGTCCAGGGCGTCGTGGTCCAGATCAGCGCCAGCTCGCCGGTCTCCAGCCGGCAGCCCGACGGTGACGGCCGGGTCCTGCCGCTGCTGGTAGACGTCGTCGTCCATCCGCAGCTCGTGGCTGGACAGCGGCGTCTCGTCGCTCCAGCAGTACGGCAGCACCCGCATCCCCTCATAGACGAGTCCCTTGTCGTACAGGGTCTTGAAGGCCCACAGCACCGCTCTCCATGTACTCCGGTTCGAGGGTCTTGTAGTCGTGATCGAAGTCGACCCAGCGGGCCTGCCGGGTGACGTAGTCCTGCCACTCGGCCGTGTATCGCAGCACCGACTGGCGGCAGGCGTCGTTGAACTTCTCGACGCCCATCTCCTCGATGTCGTCCTTCGTCTTCAGCCCGAGCTGGGACATCGCCTCGAGCTCGGCGGGCAGCCCGTGGCAGTCCCAGCCGAACCGGCGTTCGACCCGCCGGCCGCGCATGGTCTGGAAGCGCGGGACGACGTCCTTGACGTAGCCGGTCAGCAGGTGGCCGTAGTGCGGCAGCCCGTTGGCGAACGGCGGTCCGTCGTAGAAGACGAACTCGTTCGCGCCGTTCTCGCCGGCCGGGTTCCGCTCCACCGAGGCGCGGAAGGTGTCGTCGGCCTTCCAGTAGGCGAGCACCCGCTCCTCGATCGCGGGGAAGCTCGGGCTCGCGGGCGACGCGCCCTGAGCCGGTCGAAGGGCCTGGCCGTGAGCGTCGGTCTTCGGGTAGGTCATCGCGGACTGCTCTCCTCGTCGTTCGTGCTCTGCTGGCACGAGGACGATGTCTCCACCGCGGTACCACCTCGCTTGCCGAGCCGTTCCGCGTACGGGCCGGCTCGACCGCTCGTTCGCGGGCTGTCACGGGCCCACCCGTCCGGTTCTACTGAAGCGCCTGAGTCACGTCGGCGACTCGTTCTTCCGGAGGCTCACCGGTGATGGCCGGATCACTGCCTGTGCCCACATCCTATCCGGCCGAGCCGGGTGCCGCCCGTCGATAATCGCTTGCTCAGCCGGACGGATTCAGGGTCAGCCGGTTGCGGGTGCGGGCCTCGACCGCCGCCCGGCTCGAGACGAACGGCCAGGTCTGGTGGGTGGCCCAGAGCTCGGTCTGGTCGTCGTAGTTGCCGGCGTAGGCGTGACCGGACACCCCGCTCTGGTTGACCCACACCGACCGGTCGAGGTCCGCCAGGTCGACCGTCATCCGCATCGTCGCACCGGAGGTCACGTCGTAGCCGACCCGGTCGTCGTAGCGCCATCGCGTTGACCACCCCGCCGGCCCCGGCCGCCGGAAAGTCGCCACGGTTGAACATCCGCTCGATGACGCCGATGCCGCTCTTGCCCAGTGTCTGGTTGCGCAGGGTGACCCGGTGGATCTTCCCCCAGGCCCATCCCTCGGTGTCCCGCGAGATCAGCGACGGTCAGCTCCTTGCGGGCGTCGGTCATCGCGTTGATCAGGATGTCGTCACGCTTCTCCACGACCGCGGCGTGGTGGTGTCGTCCCACCACTGGTTGTCCGGGTCCTTGATCAGATCGGAGACGACGGCGTACCAGCGGTCGCCGGTGGCCGGCCACAGATCCTCGGGCATCTCGTCGCGGAAGGTCCGCTTCACGATGTTGTGGACGACCACGAAGAAGTACGCGGCGGCGGCCGATTCCGCGGAGCTGTTGTAGTCCCAGCCGACCAGGGTCCGCTGCCCCTCGCCCACCCAGGGATCGGCGATCTTGACCTTCAGCAGCGTCGGGCACGAGGTCGGCGGCGAAGCGGACGGTGTCGTCGGACTGCAGCTCGGCGCTGTCGGCGACGGTGTGGCGCGGCGATCGTTCGAGGGTGTCGATGATCTCCTGGCTGCGCCAGCCGTAGGAGTAGTCCGAGCCGATCCGGTACGGGTAGCGATCGCCGATCACCTGGTTGTTGGCCGTCACGATGTAGCCGCTGCTCGGGTTGTAGAGGTACGGCAGCTGCTCGAACGGGATGGTGCCCTGCCAGTCGTAGCGACGGTCCCAGCCCGGCGACGGACGGACCCCGTCACCGTCGCCGCGCACGGGGATCGCGCCGGGCAGCTGGTAGCCGATGTTGCCCGCGGTGTCGGCGTAGACCAGGTTCTGCGACGGCGCGGCCAGCAGCTTGGCGGCCGCCCGGAACTCGGCGAAGGTGGTCGCGGTGTTGAGCCGGAACAACGCGTCCATGGTCCGGTTCGGCGTCAACGCCGTCCAGGCCAGCGAGACCGCGAACGGTCCGGGCTCGGCCTCCGCGGCTGCACGGCCGACGTCGGCCAGACCGGCGTTCGCGTCGGAGAGCAGCGGCCCGTGCCGGGACGACCGTACGGTGATCGTCCGCGGCTCCTCCTCGCCCGCCACGGTGATCTCCTCGGTCCGCACCTGCAGCGGGACGTAGCGGTCGCCGTCGCGCACGGTGTCGTCGCGCACCTGCTCGAGGTAGAGATCCTGGACGTCGGCGTAGCTGGTGGTGAGGCCCCAGGCGATCGTGGCGTTCTTGCCGATCACCACACCGGGCATCCCGGCGAAGCTGAAGCCGGAGACGTCGAACGGACAGCCGGGGGTGACCGACCGGCAGTGCAGACCGACCTGCGCGAAGGTCGACGGGATCGAGGTGGCCAGGTGCGGGTCGTTGGCCAGGATCGGCTTGCCGCTCGTCGGTCAACGACCCGGACAGGACCCACGAGTTCGATCCGAGTGCCGACTGTCGCGGCGTCCCCGAGCAGCGGCGGGATCGCCGGTCTGAGCCCGCCCGGCGACCGCGAGAGCGACGTCGGCGGCCGCGAGGTCTCGGCGCCGAGCAGACCGGCCGGCGCGGTGCGGCCCGAGCCGGGCGAGGCGTCGGGGTCGAACGCGCTGTCGCGGACCGCCCCTCGGCCGACGATGGGTTCGAAGTCGTGCAGCGGATAGTCCGGCTGCAGTTCGGCGGCTCGGTCCCGGCCGACCCGGGCGCTCATCCTGGCCCGCTCGATCTCGGGCCTCATGTTCGAGCCGAGGTCCCAGGCCATCGCCTTCAGCCAGCTCAGCGAGTCGACCGCCGTCCAGTCGGCCGGTCGGTAGTTCAGACCCTGCAGGGCGAGCAGGCTGTACTCCAGCGAGAGGTCGCCGCTGGAGCGGCTGCGGAGGTAGGTGTTCACGCCGGCCGCGTAGGCGTCGAGATAGCGCCGCGTGCTGGCCGACAGCAGCCCCAGCTCCTGCTCGGCGACCCGTCGCCAGCCGAGCGTACGGATGAAGGTGTCGGTCTCGACCTGGGAGGCACCGAACAGCTCCGACAGCCGACCGGCGGTGATGTGACGCCGGACGTCCATCTCGTAGAAGCGGTCCTGGGCGTGCACGAAGCCCTGGGCCTGGAACAGGTCCTCGGCGTTGTCGGCGTAGATGTGCGGCACCCCGTACTCGTCGCGGAACACCTCGACCTGCGCCTTGAGCCCCGGCACGGAGATCTCCCCGACGAGTTGCGGGAAACGGCCGTCGTACGGTGCCGACGACCACGCTGGCGAGCGCGCCCAGGGTGACGACCACCACGATCGGCGGTGAAGATCAGCCAGCGGGGGACGCGACGCACCGGGCCAGCCTAAGTCGAGCGCGGACGGCACCACGACGCTCGCGCTCGACAGTCGGCCTGCGTCGATTCGCGATCTGGTTAGCAGTCGGTATGCTTGAGTGCTAGTTCCGTCCGAGCGGTCCCGCGCGTCCCGATCAGAGAGCAGCGAGATGCCTACCTACCAGTACCGGTGCACCGAGTGCGGCAGCGACCTCGAAGCCGTGCAGAAGTTCACCGACCCTGCGCTGACCGAGTGCCCGACGTGCGGCGGCTCGCTGCGCAAGGTGTTCAACGCCGTCGGCGTGGTGTTCAAGGGCAGCGGCTTCTACCGGACCGACAGCCGAGCCGGCGCCAACGGCAAGGCGACAGAGCGACACGGGTCTCCGCCGACGGCAAGACCGACTCCACCGGCGACAAGTCCGACAAGAAGTCGGGAGAGAAGTCCGGTGAGAAGTCGGGTGAGAAGTCGGGTGAGAAGGCCGCCACGACAGACGGCGAACGGATCCGTCGTCAGGCAAGCAGCCGGCCGGGGCGGGCAGCAGCTCGTCCACAAGCATCCACAGGTCCGGCATCTCGGCCCCTGTGGACGACGCGATCGAAATCGCGGCGCGTCCTTAACGTCTGGGTGTGAGCGACACCCGCACGTCCAGACCAGGTCGGTCTCGCCGGGCTGAGCGCCGGCTCTCGCCCGATGCGCGCGCGACCGGCCGGTCAGCACGGGCGGGCTCCGCGGCGGCTCCGCGCCCTGGTCCGGGCGGCGTCGTGGCACCGACGGAAGCTGGCGGTGCTGTGCGCCGTCGCCGCGGTCCTCACCGGCCTGACCGCCCTGGCGCCACCGCGGCCGGCCACCGTGCCGGTCGTGCGCGCGAAGATCGACCTGGCCGGCGGCACCGTCGTGAGTGCAGACGACGTCCGGCTGGATCACCTGCCGCGCGACGCGTTGCCGGCCGGAGCCATCGCCGATCCGGGCCGCGTCGTCGGCAAGACGCTGGCCGGGCCGGGTCCCGGCCGGCCAGATCCTGGCGGCGGCCGACCTGGTGGGCAGCCGGTTCTCACTGGCGTCGGGCGCGGTGATCGCCCCGGTCCGGCTGGCCGACGCAGACGTCACCGCCCTGCTGTCCGACGGCGACCTGGTCGACGTCGTCGGCGCCGATGAGCAGACCGGCCGGGCCACGGTGGTGGCGTCGCGCGTCCGGGTGGTCGCCGTGCCGCCGGCGGCTCGAGATCCGGCGTCCTCGGCCGGCGGAGGGCTGATCTTGGTGGAGGTCGAGCGATCGATCGCCACCGCGCTCGCTCAGGCCTCGGTGGCCTCCCAGCTCGAGTGTCGTCTGGCGGTAACAGACGCTCTGGTAACGTCTCGACGCTTCCTGGCGTTCCCCGCCCGCCGGCATCGAGCGAATCAGAGGTCGTGCACAATGAAGGGTTTCCGAGAGTTCCTGCTGCGCGGCAATCTGGTCGAGCTGGCCGTCGCGGTGATCATGGGCACGGTCTTCGCCGCCGTGGTCAAGGCGTTCACCGACATGCTGCATGGACGTGATCGGCAAGTTCGGCGGCGTGCCCGACTTCAGCAGCGTATCGGTCGGTCGGCATCAGCGTCGGTGCCTTCCTGTCGGCGCTGCTGACCTTCGTGCTGACCGCGGTGGTCGTCTACTTCCTGGTCGTCATTCCGTACAACAAGTTCTCCGAGATCACCAAGAAGGACGATCCCGAGGTCGCCGCCTCGACCGAGGACCTGCTGGCCGAGATCCGGGATCTGCTGAAGGAGCAGAACCAGAACCGGCAGGCCTGATCCTCTGCTCCCTCGAGCTGCCGAGCGCGGCATCAGGCGCCGTGGTGGGGCGGGACGTCGGCCTGCAGGCGGCGCTCGTCGGCGATCGAGAGCTGCGCGTCCGTCACTCACGGCCCGCGCTCGGGCGTCGACGCCCAGCTCGCTCCGCAGCGGCGGCCAGCGCGCTGGCGAACTGGGCGGCACCCAGACCGCGGCATCAGGTTCTCGGGCACGGGATGCGGCCACGGACTGCGCCGGCGCTCGACGGGCCATCTCGGCCCTGACCGCGGCCAGACCACCCGGCAGCCGGTCCAGGTCGCGAGCAGCTCGCGCCACGTCAACCGGCACCGGAGTCCGCCAGGTCCTCCGGCACCCGGCCGAGCAGCGCGTAGCTCAGGGCGGCGTGCCAGCGGGGCTCGCGGGTGTGGCCTGGCGTCGGAGTCATCGCCGCAGCCTAGCGCCGGCCGCTGTGACCGGCATCCGTCCACGCGTGGAACAAGTCCGCATAGTTGATAGTTCAACTAACTATGAGCGTCTCAACTGCACAATCCCCCGACGTGATCGATCTCCCACTCATCGACACCGACCAGCCCCGCGACCGGCGCTGGAGCTCTCCGACCGCGGCGCAGGACCTGCTGTTCCGCGAGGCCGCGCACCGCCAACAGCCTTCGCCGACGAGCCCGTCACCGACGAGCAGATGCGCGCCGTCTTCGAGCTGGTCAAGTGGGGGCCGACCGCCATGAACAGCCAGCCGCTTGCGGGTGGTCCTGGTCCGCAGCGCCGGAGGCCCGAGCCGACCTGGTCGAGCTGATGACCGAGGGCAACCGGGCCAAGACCGAGGCCGCCCCGCTGGTCGCCATCCTGGCCGCCGACCATCGACTTCCACGACGAGCTGCCCCGGGTCTTCCCGGTCGTTCCCGGCGCCCGCGACGCCTTCGCCGACGACGACCGAGCGGGCTCACGCCGCCGGCTTCAACGCCGCGCTGCAGATCGGCTACTTCCTGGTCGGCGTCCGGGCCGCCGGCTGGCCGCCGGCCCGATGGCGGGTTTCGACGCCGACGCGGTCAGCCGCCGGTTCTTCCCGGACGGCCGGCACCGGGCGCTGCTCGTGGTCAACATCGGCCGACCGACGTCAGCCTCGTACCGGCCGCGGCTAGCCGCGCCTCGACTACGCCGACGTCGTCACCGCCGCCTGAGCGCACCTGCTAGTCGCTCACTCCAGGACGGTGCCGGATCGGCACCGGTCCGCGGTGCCGCCGGCGTCGGTGAGGACCGCCGAGCCGCGCACCACCACACGCCGGCTCGAAGGTCCAGTCGCCCTTGACGGTGAGGCTGCTGCGCCTCCTTCAGCGACGGTGCCTCGTCGGGAATCCGCTGCTCGAAGGCGGCGATCGTCTTGTAGTACTTCGAGTCCAGGTCGACCAGCGGCGCCGGATCGGTGACCTTGGTCAGCCGACCGTCGCCGCCGACCTCGTACACGTCGGACCGCAGCAGCAGCAGGTCGTTGGTGGTCTTGACCGGCAGGAAGCGATCCCGACCCACGCCGATCGCGGTCGCCCCCTCGAACACCTCGATGGCCGCGCCCATCGCCGACTCGATCTGGATGACCGCCGGCGAGGACGAGTCGGCCGGATCGACCGTCTTCTCGTTCTTGATCAGCGGCAGCCCGAGCACCGACTTCCGCTCCTTCAGCGTCCGCGACAACACCTCGAGGTCGAACCACAGGTTGTTGGTGTGGAAGTAGGGGTGCCGGAACTCGTCGGTGAAGTAGTGCATCTCGTCCGGCGGCGGTCTGCGCGGTGTCGCGCAGGATGAGCTGCTGATCGGCCTTGCGGATCGCCAGATGGCCGCCCTTGCGGTCGGCCGCCGTCCGCCGGCAGATCTCGGCCGCGTACGGGGCTCCGCTGGCCGCGAACCAGCCGGCGATCGTCGCGTCCGGGGCCGCACCGAGGTTGTCGGAGTTGGACACCGAGGCGTAGCGGAATCCCTGCTGCGAGCAGGCGATCCAGCAGACCGGAGGCGTTCAGCGCGGTGTAGAGGTCGCCGTGCCCGGGCGGGCACCACTCCAGGCTGGGATCGGCCGGCCACTCGACCGGGGTCAGGTCGCTCGGCCAGCAGCTTCGGCTCGAAGTTCTGCAGGAAGTCCAGCTCCGAGCCCGTCGACGGCCAGATCGGGGTACGGCGCCAGCGCGGCCAGCGTGTCGTCCCGGGTCCGGAAGCTGTTCATGAAGATCAGCGGCAGCGCGCACGCCGTGCGTGCGGCGGGCGCTCATCACCTGCTCGACGATGAGGTCGAGGAAGGACTTGCCGTCCCGCACCGGCAGCAGCGACTTGGCCTTGTCCATGCCCATCGAGGTGCCGAGTCCGCCGTTGAGCTTGATGATCGCCGTCTGGCCGAGGGCCGCCGCGGCCTCGTCGTCGCCGACGGCGACGTCGGCCAGCAGGTCCGGATCGGTCAAGCGGCTCGATGGAGTCTTCGGGGATGACTCCGGTGACGCCCTCCTCCAGCTGCCGGTAGTAGTGGCTGAAGACCTCGATCGCCTCGGCGTGCACGCCGGCCTCGGCCATCTTCTGCCTTCGCCAGTTCGAGTCCGTGGGCACTCATGGCTGCGATCCTAGGGAAGGCGCGCTCGCTGCAGCCGCTCGGCTGGGGCTCCCTCAGCGCTTCTTCGGCGGCGGCGGCAGCGACGCCAGCAGCGCCCGGGTGTTCTGCGCGATCTGCGTCTGGGCCGTACCGCGATCAATGGTGGCGACGCCGTCGCCGGGTTGCTCGCCGTAGTCGCCGAAGAAGGAGTGGATCGCACCCTTGATCACGACGTACTTGGTCCGCACCGGCAGCTTCGGCTTCGCGTCGGCGATGTCCGCCGGTGTGGTCGAGCCCGTCGCGGTCGCCGGAGATCGAGGTGACCTTGAGGTCGGTGCGGTTGAGCCCGCTGGCCGGGTAGGAGGCGTAGAACAGCAGTCCGCTCGATCCGCGGTTCGCGGTCGGCGTACGAGGCGGCGTTCACCCCTCCGAGCGAATGGCCGCCCACCGCCCAGTAGCGGATCTTGGGGTGGACCGACAGCACGGAGTCGGCGTGGGTGCTGTTCGGCAGCGCGAAGTTGAGCGGTTCGCGGAGCACCACGACCAGGTAGCCCGGCGGCGGCGAGCGGCCGCAGGATCCGCGCGTACGCCCGAGGATCGACGCGGGCGCCGGGCACGAAGATCAGGCCCGTGGTCGGCTGGACGAGGTCGCCTGACGGCGTTGCGGCGACCCGGGGTCATCTCGTACCAGGTGAGGCGCTCGTCGACCTGCACCTGCGGCGTCGGAGCGCAGGGCGGCGACGGCCACGGGGGTCGCCTCGAACGGGCGGGCGTAGACGACGCCGACGATCAGCCCGAGGCAGACCAGCAGCGCCGGGATGGACAGCGCGAGGCGGATCTCGGCCCGGCGGCGCTGCTCGGCCGGCGTCCGGTGACGTGGGTGTTCCGGATCCCCGTACCGGTCGAACCGGCTCCCCAAGACCAGAGTCAGGATCGCCCAGACGACGGCGAGCACACCGAGCAGCGCCACGCCGGCGAAGATGCCGATCGTCGCGGGATGACTGGCCAGCATCGCGCCGGGTCGGGTCCACGCGACCCACGCCGGTGCCGCGATCATCGCCAGTCCGACCGGCAGCCAGACCAGCGCCAGCACGATCCGGCTGGTGGCTCCCGGCTGCGACATGGGTCGAGTGTAGGTAGCAGCGGGATTCCTTCGAGTAAAGGACTAGCCCGTCCCGCCGCGCCGGAGGACACTTCTCGACCATGACGAAACTGGAAAGGGTCCTCGACCTGTTCTGGGAGCACCCCGGAGGGGACGTGGACAACGCGCAGGAGATCTACCACGACGACGCGGTGCTCGAGTTCCCGCAGTCCGGCGAACGCTTCGAGGGTCGAGACGTCTTCACCGAATGGCGCAGTCAGTACCCCGTCCCGCAGGAGGACTTCCGCTGGCGGGTCCGCCGGACCACCGTCCGGGACGACTTCGCCGCCGTCGAGATCTCGGCGAGCTACGACCGCGGCGAGAACTGGCTGCAGGGTGTCCAACTGCTCGACTTCCGCGACGGCAAGGTGATCCGCGAACGGATCTACGTCGCCGAGCCCTGGGACGCACCCGAGTGGCGTACGCCGTGGCGGTCAGAGACGCCGGCCGACCCGCCGGCGTAGCCACCCTCACTGATGGCGCTCGGCCTCTCGACCTCGGCTTCGGCGTCGGCGTGGTCGAGGTCGGCGCGTGCGAACGCGTCGGTCATCGGTAGTGACAGGTGCAGGTCGGTGCCGATGCACACCTCAACCGTGATCTGGTCGGCCACGAAGTCGAGGACGTGGCCGCCGCGGCGATAGCGCCGCGTCGATGAAGTGGACGTGGCCGCCGGGGACACCGATGCCGCCCTCGTACGCCGGCGTGCGGAAGCCGGCCACGACGCCGTCGACGTCGATGTGCTCGACGACGGGCTCGCCGCGGGTCACATCGACCAGGGGGCGATAGGGCCGCTCCTGGCGGACGACGGTGCGGGTGCTGATGCGGACGAAGCGGCCGGTCATCCGAACTCCGTAGAGCAGATTGTGCGAGGGCACCGACGTACCGATCAGCGCGGCCACCTCCGCGCGCGACGCTCCGACGGTGGTTGTAGCCGCAGGTGCGGGACGAATCTCGTGACGACGGCGAAGGGCGTCCGCTGATCCGACGCGGCCCGCCGGGCGCCTCCGCCGGCCGTCAACTGGTGGGCGACGCCGTCGAGGATCAGCAGTTCGCCGTCGAGGGCATCGAAGGTGCCCAGCCCGAAGTCACCGTGGCCGAGGAGCTCACCGATGGTCATGTCGCCGTCGTACACGCCGTCGAGCAGGGCGCTCATGACGCTCGTCTGGAACACCTCGTGTCGGCCGGTCACCACCCGCCAAACGGTACCTTCGAGGCGGACATGTCACGCACGGTCGAGGAGTGCCCATGACGCAGGAAGAGATCATCGACGAGGGAACCACCGCTCTCGTCGAGCGCACCGCAGAAGCCGCCCGAGCCTGGATGCAGGGCGACATGGATCGCTACCTCGCCCTGACCCCGCACGCCGGCGGCTACACCTTGATGCACCCTGGCGGCGGTGGGCCTACGCGTTTCGACGATCGCACGGAGAGTCTGCGAAGTCTCGCCGGCTACTTCAAGAGCGGCGACGCGACGCTGGAGGAGGTCGAGACCCACGCCTGGGACGACACCGTCGTCCTGGTCATGATCGAACGCCAACACGGACAGGTCGGCGATCTGCCTGAGCAGGACTGGTCGCTGCGGGTGACGATGGTCTACCGCCGCGACGGCTCGGACTGGCTGCTGGTACACCGGCACGCCGACCCACTCGTTCATCCCATCGCCCAGGAGCAGATGGCTTCCCTGGCCCGAGGCGACGCCTGATCCTCGCACCTGATTCGGGCCCACGGATTCGTACGAGATCGCTGCGATTCCGCGCATTAGGTGCATTTGTTACGGAAGCGTAGGTTCGTAGTGTCTGTCCACATCGGGCAGCCGAATCTCGGCCCGTCTGGAGCAGCGTGTCACCATCCCTTTCGACCTTCCCGCCCTCATCCGGTGGGTCCGTCGCCGCTCGTCACGTGAGCCAGTTCAAGGAGCTCACCGAGCGGATCACCGCTGCCGGGCTGATGCGGCGGAGTTACGGGTTCTACTGGGCGTCGTTCGCTGCGGCCGTCCTGGCCTTGGCTGGGGTGTGGACCGGCGTGGTCCTGCTCGACGGAAGCTGGCTGCAGCTGCTGATGGCCGCCGCGCTGGGCGTGATCTTCGCTCAACTCGGCTTCCTGGGGCACGAGGCCAACCACCGGCAGATCTTCAAGTCGGCCCGCTGGAACGAGTGGACCGGCCGGGTGCTGTCCACCCTGTTGGTCGGGATCAGTTACGGCTGGTGGATGAACAAGCACAGCCGCCATCACGCCAGTCCGAACCACCTTGGCAAGGACCCCGACATCGACAGCCGCGCGCTCGCTTTCAGCACCGAAGCGGCCGGTGAACGGCGGGGGCTCGGTGCGTGGCTGGCTGGACGCCAAGGCGTCTTCTTCTTGCCCCTCCTGACCCTCACCGGTTTGAACCTGCACGTGTCGTCGGTCACTCGTCTCCTGTCCCGCCAACCGATGAAGCACCGTGCCGTCGAGATCACCTTCCTGGCGGTGCGCATCTTCGGCTATCTGGCGCTGGTGTTCATCCTGCTGCCTCCGGGAGTAGCGGCGGCCTTCGTCGGGGTGCAGGTCTTGGTCTTCGGATTCCTGCTCGGCGGAGCGTTCGCCCCGAACCACATCGGCATGCCGGTGGTGCCGCGGGGGATGTCGATCGACTTCCTACGCCGTCAGGTCCTGATGTCCCGCAACATCAGCGGAGGCCCGGTGGTGCGCTTCCTGCTGGGCGGTCTGGACACCCAGGTCGAGCATCACCTGTTCCCCAGCATGCCGCGGCCCAACCTGCGCCGCGCCCAGGCGATCGTCCAGGACTACTGCCGCGAGCACAGCATCGTCTACACCGAGACCTCGATCTGGCGCGCCTACGCCAACATCCTCCCCTACCTCAACCGGGTCGGGCTGAGACAGCAGGACGCCTTCGCCTGTCCTCTGACCCAGCAGTTCCGGGTCTAGCCGCCGGGTCTTACGCGCTTGCGCCCCCAGCAGGATTCGAACCTGCGACACAAGGTTAAGGAAGCCTGCCCTGGTCTGCGGAGAGGATCCCGTGCGACTGTGTTCGACGGCATGAGTCCTTGTCATCTGCGGGTTGGGCCCTGCGGGACTTGTCGGCCATTCGCCGTGATTTGCTCGGTTCCAGGGGCTCTTGCGGCCTGGGTGCGGCCTGGCGCTGGACTGGCCACCGGGAATTCGAACACGCAATTGCGGGCGTACCTTCAACCCGCGGAGACCTCCATACGCGGCCTGCGGTGGTCGCACCGACGCCATAGGCACGAAGTCGTTCGTAGGGACTGGCATGCACACGTCCACGGCGGCGAGTATTCGTCCCCTAACTCGTCCCGCGTTGGGCTACGCATTGCGAGGAGTGCACGGGCGTGTTGGCTGGGCACGGGTCGTGTGCTTCGGCACGCTGCATTGCTCAAAGATGGAGGCGGGATGTGGACGGTTGGCGCTGCCGGTCGGGGACAGGCGGGGGACGTGCCGTGGGGGCTACAGCTCGCCGGCGGAGAGGTTCAGGATGTTGCCGTCCGGGTCGGTGAACCAGACTGCCCTCACCTCACTGCCCAACGACGCGACCCCATCGTTCCACTCGACACCCTCCATCTCGAAGGTCGTAAACTCGATGCCCTTGGCCCGGAGCGCGTCCACCTCGGCATCGAACTCCGATGTCGGCACGTCAAAGGTCACTGAGGTGGCCTTATTGGTCCCGGCGTACGCCGACTCGTAGACGAACAGGTTCCCGCTCCCGCAGGTGTACGACACTCCACCCGTCCCGTCGCGCTGGACGATGAGGCCGAGGGTGTCCTCGTAGAAGCCGCGGGCCTTGACCAGGTCCGAGGTGGGCAGTGTCGCGACCGGTGCGTAACTCGACAACATTGGGAACTCCTTTGCTCAGCCTGTTCCCGGTGACGCTACGCCTGGTCCGGGCTGCTCGGCTACCAAACCGAACAGCGCGCTTCCCTATGGCTGCGGAACCGAGTGATCGGACTCCTTGAGTCGCGCTGAGCGAGCTTCGCATTACGAGTCGGAAGCAGCATGTCCATCGAGTCCACTCCGCGCGTGGATGGGTGTCTGTGCGTGCGCAGGATTCCATGATCAACCGGTCCGTAGGCTGCTCCGTTGGCTGCTCGGACCTTCAACCCGCGGAGAGATCGCAAAGGGCAAGACAGCGCCGACGAGACGGATGATCGCGTCGCGGTTGGGGAAGATGCCGACCACGTCGGTTCTCCTGCGGATTTCCCGGTTCAGCCGTTCCTGGGGGTTGTTGGACCAAATCTGCCGCCACAACTCCTTGGGGTAGGCGGTGAAGGCCAAGATGTCGGGTCGGGCCGCCTCGAGGTGCTCGGCGACGCGGGGCAGCTTTTCGGTGAGGGCGTCGACGATGCGGTCGAACTGGGCGTGCACCGAGGTGGCGTCGGGTTGGTCGTAGACCGAGTGGAGCAGCGCCTTCACCCAGCCCCGGGAGGTCTTGGGGCAGAGCGCCATCAGATTTGCCGCCTAGTGGGTGCGGCAGCGTTGCCAGGAGGCGCCGGGCAGAGTCGCACCCAGCGCCGCCACCAGGCCGCTGTGGGCGTCGCGCCAGATCCAGATGGTGACCAGGGACACCCCGGACAGTCCGCGGACGGTCAGGTCGCGGAAGAACGCCAACCAGCCGGCGCCGTCCTCGGCGTGTTCGATTAGAAGGGTGACGTCGATACCGAGGATCTCCCGGTGCCCGTCGGCGTTCACCCCGGTCGCGGTCAACACGTGTACGTTGACGACCCGACCGCCCTCGCGGACCTTCATCGTCAACGCATCCGCCGCCAGGAACGTGTAGGGCCCTTGGTCGAGCGGTCGGGAGCGGAAGTCGGCGACCTGGGCGTCCAGCTCGCGGGCCATCACACTGACCTGGGACTTGCTCAGCCGGGTGATCCCGAGCTGCTCGACCAGCTTCTCCATCCGCCGGGTCGACACCCCCAGCAGGTAGCTGGTGGCGACCACACTGATCAGGGCCCGCTCGGCCCGCTTCCGGCGTTCCAGCAGCCACTCCGGGAAATAGGAGCCCTCCCGCAGCTTCGGAATCGCCAACTCGATCGTGCCGGCCCGGGTGTCGAAGTCGCGGGTCCGGTAGCCGTTGCGGGAGTTGGTCCGCTCCGGGCTGCGGGTGCCGTAGGCGGCGCCGCACGCCGCGTCGGCCTCAGCCCCCATCAACGCCTGCATGAAGCTGCTGAGCATCAAACGCAACACGTCGGGCTCGGCACGCTCCAGGTGCTCGGCCACCAAGCCGGACAAGTCAAAAGTGTGGTTGTTGGCGGTCATCGTGATGATCTCCTTCTCGAGACTTTGGACGGTCTGTTGAAGGATCACGCGGTGGCCGTCTTCACGTCCTACGACACGCTGAGCGGTCAGGACTCGTACACCACCTCCCTGGACCTATCTCGTTGAGCTGCTGCGGCTGGCTGATGCGGCCGGGCGAAGTCGGCTCATGGTGCTGGTGCTGGGTCTGTGTGGCTTGCGTTTCGGGGAGTGTGCGGCGTTGCGCGTGCGCTCGGTCGACCTCCTGCGGCGCCGTCTTCGGGTGACCGAGTCGGTCTCCGAGGTGAACGGTCATCCTGAGTGGTCGACGCCGAAGAATCACGAGTCGCGTGCCGTCCCGATCCCAAAGGCACTCGTGGACGATCTGGTCCAGCAGATGGCCGGCAAGTCAGCCGGTCAGTTGCTGTTCACGAGCCCGAACGGAAGCGCCATCAGGTTGGCGAACTGGCGTCGCCGGGTGTGGGATCCAGCGGTGGTCGCCGCTGGCCTCGACGGCCTCACTCCACATGACCTGCGGCACACGGCCGCGTCGCTGGCGATTGCTTCGGGGGCGTCGGTCAAGCACGTCCAGCGGATGCTGGGCCACAAGGATGCGGCCATGACTCTGAACGTCTACGCATCCTTGTTCGAGGACGATCTCGACGCGGTCTCGGACCGGCTCGACGCGGCGCTTTCGGCGCCTCTGCGGCCTCTGTGCGGCCTCTGTGCGGCCTGAGGCGCATAGCGCTGTCACCAGGTTGACGGGGCGCACGTCGTCAAACCGATCTTGACAAGGAGTGATGGCTGTGCGCCCCCAGCAGGATTCGAACCTGCGACACAAGGTTTAGGAAACCTTTGCTCTATCCCCTGAGCTATGGGGGCCGGTGTCACAGGTTAACGGTCTCCAGACATGCGAATAGCTCCGTGCGCAACTCTCGAGTACGAGGAGTTATGCCGGAGCTAAGGCGCTGAGACAGGGTCAGTGCTGAGTTTCGTGCTCGGCCTGGAGCTTGGCGACCTCGGCGTGGACGGCCTCCATGTCGAGACTCCTTGACCGCCTCGACGACCTGCTTGAGCGCCGGGCCCGGCAGCGCGCCGGCCTGGTTGAAGACCAGCACGCCCTCGCGGAAGGCCATCAGGGTCGGGATGCCCTCGATGCCGAGCTGACCGGACAGCTGCTGGTTGGCGTCGGTGTCGAGCTTGGCGAAGGTGATGTCGGCGTACTCCTCCGAGGCCTTCTCGTAGATCGGGGCGAAGCGCTTGCACGGACCGCACCAGTCGGCCCAGAAGTCGACCAGCACGATGTCGTTGCTGGTGATGGTCTCCTCGAAGCTCGTCGGCGTCGATGTTCAGGGTGGCCATGTTCTCGAGTCCTCCTCGATCGGTCGGTGATCGGGTGACATCAGTCGGGATCTTCAACCCGTGCGGCGGTTCGCACGCCGGCCTATTCCCGGCCGGCTACTTGATCGCGACCAGCCGGCGCATCGGGATGGCCACCTCGATCGGTCCGCGTCGGGTCATCCGGTCCTCGCAGCAGCTCGGTCGCGGCCTCCACCCGGGACCTGCGGGTCTGCGGCAGGTAGAGCGCCGACAGCATCAGCTCGGCGTCGGCCCGAGAGGCGACCGTGAAGCAGTAACGCTCTCGGGCGTCCTCGACCCGGCGCATCCCGTGCGCCAGCAGCGTACGGGCGAACCCGGTCAGCTCGACCGGACCGGGGAACTGCGGCTTGGTTCGCAGCCGGGTGTTGATCCGCGACAGCAACCGCACGTCCCGCGGGGACGAGCGGTCGCAGCGCGGGCGCGATGGCCGCCAGCACCCCGCCCGGCTTCAGCACCCGGGCGATCTCGGCGATCACCCGATCCAGCGGCTGAACGACCACCAGACCGATCGAGCTGGTCACGGCGTCGACCGACTCGTCGGCAAACGGCAGACGCCAGCGCGTCAGCCTCGCACCCACGGCCCGGGGCCGCGTTCGGCGGCCAGCGCCAGTTCGTCGGCCGACAGGTCGAGGCCGACCACCGTGCGGCCCGGCTGCACCAGCTCCCGCGACATCGGACCGGAGCCGCAGGCCAGGTCCAGCACCAGCTGCGACCCGGCCGACACGGCCCGCGCCAGCCAGCGGTACGGCGAGTGGTCGTGCTCGCCCGCGAACGACCGCGACAGGACGGCCTCGACGACGCCGGCCCGCTCGCGGTGGAAGTCCGCCAGGTACTGCCGCCAGTCTGACCCGTCGTCGCTCACCGCGACCGGCCGAGATCAGACCCGGGTCACGAACAGGTGGGACGCCGCCTCGCGGTCGATCTCGCAACCGGGCGATCCGTCGACGACGAGCCGCACGCCGAGTCCGCCGGCCTCGGCCACCACCGAGACCCCGGGCTGGACGCCGGCCTGCCGCAGGGTGCCCATCATCTCGACGTCCTTCTGGATCTCCTCGCTCATCCGCTGGATCACGAGGTGCACCGGCACCGACGTCGCTGGCCCGTACCGCCTCGTCGAGTTGCTCGTTGCCGGCCCGGAAGTCCTCCGGGCGCGGTCTGCACGCCGAGCTCGTCCAGACCCGGGATGGGGTTGCCGTACGGGGACTCGGTCGGCGCGTTGAGCAGGACGACGAGCCGGCGCTCGACGTCCTCGGAGATGACGTGCTCCCAGCGGCAGGCCTCGTCGTGGACCTTCTCCCAGTCGAGCCCGATGACGTCGATCAAGCAGCCGCTCGGCCAGCCGGTGCTTGCGCATCACCCGGGTGGCCCGGGCGCGCCCCTCGTCGGTCAGCTCCAGATGTCGATCGCCCTGCACGTGGACGAGGTTGTCCCGCTCCATCCGGGCCACGGTCTGCGAGACGGTCGGACCGCTCTGGTGCAGCCGCTCGGCGATCCGGGCCCGAAGCGGAACGATGCCCTCCTCCTCGAGCTCGTAGATGGTGCGAAGGTACATCTCGGTCGTGTCGATCAGGTCGCTCACGCTCGTCACTTCTCTCTCCTCCGCGGGGGCTGCCGCCGGGGCGTCTCCGGCCCGTGCGGCCCCGTGCAAGATTAGAACATGAGTCCAGCCGGCAGCCCCGCGATCTGGTGGGTTCGCCGTGATCTTCGGCTGGCCGACAACCCGGCCCTCCGCCGCGCCATCGACGACGGCGAGAGTGTCTGCCGCTGTTCGTGCTCGATCCGGCCCTGCTGGCCGCGAGCGGGACCGGCGCGGCGGGCCTGGTTGATGGCCGCGCTGCACGTCCTGGACGCCGATCTGCGCGACGCCGGCGGCCCGGGTCTCAGTGTGGTCCGCGGCAAGCCGGCCTCGGCGGTGCCGCGG
Organism: uncultured Actinomycetota bacterium; assembly: GCA_963789345.1. Classification (GTDB taxonomy): domain Bacteria; phylum Actinomycetota; class Actinomycetes; order Propionibacteriales; family Propionibacteriaceae; genus Microlunatus. The sequence continues at coordinate 412,901 of CAWBKR010000026.1, forward strand.
GTCGCGCAGGCGGTCGAGGCCGCCCAGGTCCACATCGCCGCCGACTTCGCTCCGTACGGTCGGCGCCGTGACCAGCGGGTCGCCGACGCCCTGGCCGAGCACGGGCGCGAGCTGGTCGCGCACCGGCTCCCCGTACGCGGTCGCCCCCGGCACGCTGCGCAACAAGTCCGGCGACCCGTTCCAGGTGTTCAGCCCGTTCCACCGGACCTGGCTCGACCACGGCGTCCACGATCCCGCCCCCGGCGTGCGCGCGTCCGGCGTCGACTGGCTCGCAGCCGAGAACCGGATCGAGATCCCGCAGGCCGACGACGACCTGATCGCGCTCGCCGGCGAGTCGGCCGCGCGCCGCGCGTGGCAGGAGTGGCTGCGCCGGGACGACGGCGGGGTCGACGACTACCAGAAGCTGCACGACTTCCCCGGCGCCGACGCCACCTCGCATCTGTCGATCGCCCTGCGCTGGGGACACCTCCACCCCCGTACGGTGCTGCAGGACCTCGCCGAGCGGCGGTCCAACGGCGCCCTCGCGCTGGCCCGGCAGATCGCCTGGCGGGACTTCTTCGCCGACGTGCTGTTGCACCGGCCGGACGCGACGACCGAGCCGGTGAAGTCGGAGTACAAGAAGATGACCGTCCGACGAGCCGGACCAGACCACGACCGCGGCCGAGCGGCTCAAGGCCTGGCAGGACGGCCGGACCGGGTATCCCGCTGGTCGACGCCGGGATGCGGCAGCTCCTCGCCGAGGGCTGGATGCACAACCGGGTCCGGATGGTGGTGGCGTCGTTCCTGATCAAGGACCTGCACATCGGCTGGTGGCACGGTGCCGACTGGTTCATGGAGCAGCTGCGCGACGGCGACATCTCCCAGAACCAGCTGAACTGGCAGTGGGTCGCCGGCTGCGGCACCGACGCGGCCCCGTACTTCCGGGTGTTCAACCCGACCGGCCAGGCGCGAGAAGTTCGACAAGGACGGCTCGCTACATCCGCGGTACGTGCCCGAGCTCGCCGACGTGCCGGTGGAGCACCTGCACGAGCCGTGGAACGCGCCCGACGAAGCCGAAGGACTACCCGGAGCCGATCGTCGACCACGCCGAGGAGCGCAAGGAGGCTCTCCGCCGCTACAACGACATCCGGGATTGACGCTTCTCAGTCGCGGCGCCTCAGGTTTCCCATGCATGCATGGGAAACCGTCACCTCACATGGTGTATCTGCCGTGCGGAGTACTGGTTTCCCATGCATGCATGGGAAACCGCGGCGGCCCTCAGGAACCCATCAGGCGCAGCAGGCGGGCAACCTCGGTGGCGACGGCGTCCCGGGCAGGGCCGAGGTACTTCCGCGAGTCGACCAGGTCGGGATCATCGGCGAGGGCGGTGCGCAGCGCGTGGGTGAAGGCCACGTTCAGCTGGGTGGCGATGTTGATCTTGGCCATGCCGGCCCGCGCGGCGCGGACGAGGTCGTCGTCGGGCACCCCGGAGGCGCCGTGCAGCACCAGCGGCACGGGCACGCTCCCGCGCAGCTCGGCGATCAGGTCGAGGTCGAGCTCGGCCGATCTGCTCGGTCATGGCGTGCGAGCTGCCGACCGCGACGGCCAGCGCGTCGACCCCGGTGGCGGCCACGAACTGCGCCGCCTGCGTCGGATCGGTGCGTACGCCGGGCGCGTGCACCCCGTCCTTGCCGCCGACCTCTCCCAGCTCGGCCTCGACGTCGACGCCATGATCATGACAGTGGCGTGACCAGGTCCGCGGTGACCGCGACGTTCTCCTCGTACGGCAGCGCGGACGCGTCGAACATCACCGAGGTCGCCCCCAGCTCGACCGCCGACACGGACCAGATCGGCCTCGGTGACGTGATCGAGATGGACCACCACCGGGACGCCGGCGGACCTCGCCAGGGCCAGCGACGCGACCAGGATCGGTTCCAGAGCACCGTGGTAGCGCACCGCGTTCTGCGAGATCTGCAGCACGACCGGCAGCCCGACCCGTTCCGCGCCCGAGATGATGGCTTCGCCGTGTTCGAGGCTGAAGACGTTGAACGCACCCACCGCCTTGCCCAGCGATGCGGCCGGCACCAACAGCTCTGACAATCGGCGCAGCGTCAACGTTCCACCCACCCGCCGCCGTGCAGGACCCCCTGCAGCGCCCCGGCGTCATCGAGGACACACAGATCCGCCCGCGCGCCGGCTTCGATGACGCCCACAGCCTCGAGTCCGTGCCCGCGGGCGGGGGTGGTCGCCGCCATCCGAGCGGCATCCGCGACCGGAACCCCGTACGAGACGAGATTCTCCACCGCCTGCCCCATGGTCAGGCTCGAGCTCGCGATCGACCCGAGCCCTCCCTCGTCGTCGACCAGCCGGGCCTGCCCGTCACGCATCGCCACCCGCCGATTGCCGAGCCGGAACTCACCGTCCGGCTGACCCGCCCCGACGAAGGCGTCGGTGATCAACGCGATCCGATCGGGTCCCGCCGCGGCGATGATCATGAGCAGCACGTCGGGATGCAGGTGGAAACCGTCGCTGATCATCTCCAGCACGGGCAACGGGCTCGTGAGCAGCATCGGGATCGGTCCGGGATCGCGGTGATGGATCGGCCGCATCGCGTTGAAGAGGTGAGTGACCACCGTGACGCCCGCCGCCAGGGACTGCTCGGTGATCATGGCGTCCGCGTCGCTGTGACCGAAGGCCAACCTGACACCTTCGGCCCGGAAGCGCGCCATCGCGGCTACGGCTCCGGGCAACTCGGGCGCCATCGTGATCATGCTGATCGCACCCTCTCCGGCGGCCAGCAGCTCCTCGACACTGGCCGGATCGGGGTTTCGAAGGAGGTCGGGATCGTGCGCACCGCGTTTGGCCGGAGACAGGAACGGGCCCTCCAGATGGATGCCCACGAAGTGGCCTTCCGCCACCAGCGGACGCAGAGCGCGGATCCGTTCGCACAGCACATCGATCTCTGCGGAGACAAGACTGGCGAAGGTCGTGGTGGTTCCTCCGCGCAGGTGGAAAGCCCGGGCCACCAGGGCCGACTCGGGATCGCCGTCGGTGTAGTCCCCACCACCGCCGCCGTGGCAATGCGTGTCCACGAACCCCGGGACCGTCCAGCCGGACAGGTCCTCGTCGGCCGTGCCGTCGAAGTCGGCTAGCAGCGAGGCGATGCGGCCGCCCTCGAGCAGGAGCGCAGCGTCGTTGATGACGCCAGTCCTGGTGACGAGCCGCTCGCAGCGCAGCACGCGAGACGGCGATCCGCTCGTCTTCCAACCGGGCACGAGCGAACATAACATCCGACGAGTGAGCCGAGCCGAGCGTCTGCGGAGCTTGCTCGACATGCTGGCCGCCGACGCGTCGATCGACGTGGCGGCCGCGGCTGACCGGCTGGGCGTCTCCGCCTCCACGGTCCGCCGTGACCTCGATCAGCTGGCGGCCGAGCAGCTTCTGTCTCGTACGCACGGCGGCGCGACGCCGAATCGCCACGGATACCACGGTCCCGTGAGTTCGCGGTCCAAGCGCAGTGAAGCCCAGGCTCGGATCGCGGAACGTGCGGCCGCCGCCGTCGAGCCGGCCACCTCGGTGGCGCTCAGCGGCGGGGCGATCACCCTCGAGATCGCCCGGCGCCTCGGCCGCAATCCGTCCACCGGCGGCGAGACGACGGTCGTGACGAACGCGGTCAGCATCGCCGCCGAGCTCACGGTCCGTCCGTACGTCAAGCTCGTCGTCTCCGGCGGCGTCACCCGGCCACCGGGCGACCGGCTCGTCGGACCGCTCGCCCGACAGACGCTGGGTGCGCTGAGCCCGGATCTCTGCCTCGTGGAGGTCGCCGGCGTCGACGTGCACGCCGGCGCCACCTGCAGGGACGAGGAAGAGGCCTCCGTGAATCAGGTCCTGGTTCAGCGGGCCCAGCAGACGATCGCGGTCGTGGACGGGTCGGGTGTCGGCGAGGTCGCGTTCGCGCACATCTGTCCGATCTCGGAGCTCACGGCGCTCATCACCGACGACTCCGCTGCCACCGGAGCGGTCGCTACCCTCCGTGCCGCCGGAATCGAGGTCATCGTCGTGAGAAACATCGTCGGAAACACCGTTGACCCGGGAGAAATCCGCGCATAGCGTTGAGGCACACGGGAAGGAGGTGGTCCAAAGATATGAGTGACTTATGGACTTGTGAGGTGGCGGCCAGCTAGCCGTTCCTGGGACTACTCGGTCGAGTAACGGCCGGCTAATCCACAGCCAACACCCGAACCCGCGGACGCCGGACTTGTCCCCCGGCCGCACCCTTTCCGAGACCCTCTCGACGGGCGCGCCAGTCTGCGGGTTCGTCCATGTCCGGATGCCTCCGCCTAGCCTGATCCGATGACCGACGGCCCGCAGACGCGTACCGTCGAGGTGCCGCCCGAGCGCCTCTCCGGATGGCTCGCCCGCTTCGCCGACCGTCACGGCTCGCCGACCGCCGGCCTGAGCGAGGACGGAGCGCGTCTCGCCCTCCGCTGCCCTGACGGTGCGACGGCGTCGATCGGAATCCCGTTCCCGCCGCTGGACCCCGCCTCGGATCTGGTGGAACACGTCTCCCGCCCGCGAACCGTCGGCGTGCTGCTGGTCCGTCGAGGCGGATACGGGGTCGGCGTGTTCCGGGGCCGCGAATTGATCGAGTCCAAGGTCGGGTCCGGCTACGTCCAGGGCCGTACGAAGGCCGGCGGGTGGTCGCAGCAGCGCTTCGCCCGTCGTCGCGCCAACCAGGCCCGGGAGTCCTACCGCGAGGCTGCCGACGTCGCCGCCCGGATCATCCTGCCGCGGGTCGGCGACATCGAGGCGATCGTCACGGGCGGGGACAAGGCCGGGATCAGCGAGGTGCTGGCCGATGCGCGACTCGAACGGCTCCGCCGCCTGGTGTCCACGCGGGTGTTGTCGGTGCCCGATCCGCGGCTGGCGGTGCTGGCCGCGACCCCGGATCAGTTCCTCTCGGTGCGAATCGAGCTCAACGCGCTTGCCTAGGGCGCGAGACGCGTAACCACCCAGCCATCGTCGCGGCGCTCGTACGACAACCGGTCGTGCATGCGACTCGGCTGCCCCTGCCAGAACTCGATGAGGTGGGGCTTGACGCGATAGCCGCCCCACTGCTCGGGGCACGGCACGTCGGTACCGTCGAAGCGCTGCTCCGCGTCGCGGTAGGAGTCGGTCAAAACGTCCAGAGAGGCGACCGGGCGGGACTGCGGCGATGCCCACGCCCCCACCTGGGAGCCGCGCGGCCGCGTCGCGAAGTAGGCCTCGGAGACACTGCGGGCCACCCGCTCGGCCGCCCCCTCGATCCGGACCTGGCGATGCAGCGGGTACCAACCGAAGTGCAGTGCCGCGTATGGGTTCTGACCCAGTTCCGCGCCCTTGCGGGAGTCGTAGTTGGTGAAGAACACGAAGCCGTCGGCGTCGAATCCCTTCAGCAGCACCGCACGGGCGCCCGGCCGGTCCGCGATCGACGTGGCGACGACCATGGCCGTCGGCTCCGGCAGTACGCCCCGGTCCTTCGCGGCGAAGGCGTCGATCAGCCATTGCTCGAAGAGCTCGTACGGATCGGCGGGGACCTCCGCCTCGAGCAGATGCGCGCTGTCGTAGTCGATCCGTTCGCCGGGTAGGTCGGGCATGCTCTGCAGTCTTCCAGCCGCGCGGCGGCTGCGAGAATCGCTCGCCGTGAGAACTCCAAGAATCCCGGCTGCGCTGTTGCCCGGCGACGGGCGTTTCGGATGCGGACCGGCCAAGATCAGGAACGCCGCGGTCGCGGAACTGGCCGGCGACGGCGCCCGGTTGCTCGGGACCTCGCACCGGCAGTCACCCGTACGGGATCTGGTCGGTGCCGTCCGCAAGGGGCTGGGAGCGCTGTTCGCGGTGCCGGACGGGTACGAGGTGATCTTGGGTAACGGCGGCTCGTCGCTGTTCTGGGACCTCGCGGTGTTCTCGCTGATCGAGCGGCGTAGCGCCCACGCCTCCTTCGGGGAGTTCGGGGCGTTGTTCGCCGCCGCGGCCGCGGCGGCGCCGCATCTGGAGGACATCGCCGTCGTGACGGTGCCCGCCGGCTCGGCGGTGCTACCCGAGGTAGTGGCCGGGGCCGACGTGTACGCCTGGGCGCACAACGAAACCTCGACCGGCGCGCTGGCGCCGGTGCGGCGAATCGCCGGAGTCGACCCCGGCGCCCTGATGGTGATCGACGGAACTTCGGCGGCCGGTGGCGTGCTGGTGGACATCGGCCAGACCGACGCCTACTACTTCGCGCCGCAGAAGAGCCTCGGCTCCGATGGCGGTCTCTGGTTGGCGCTGCTTTCCCCCGCCGCGATCGACCGCGCGTTCAGTCTCGCCGCCGGCCGCTGGATCCCGGCCTCCCTGGATCTCTCCGTCGCCGTCACGAACTCGCGGCAGAATCAGACCCTCAACACGCCGGCCATCGCCACCCTCTACCTGCTGCACCGGCAACTGGCAATGGCTCAACGGGCAGGGCGGTCTCGCCTGGGCGGCGGACCGCAGCGCCGAGTCGGCGCGCCGGATGTACGGGTGGGCCGAAGCATCGCCCGTAGCCGTGCCGTTCGTCGCCGACCCGGCCACCCGCTCCCCCGTGGTCGCCACCATCGACTTCGTCGACGTGGACGCGGCCGCCATCGCGCGCACGCTGCGGGCCAACGGCGTCGTCGACACCGAGCCGTACCGGAAGCTCGGCCGCAACCAGCTCCGGATCGGCATGTTCCCCACCGTCGAACCCGACGACATCAGCGCCCTCTGCGCCTGCATCGACTTGGTGGTGGAACGCCTCTAGGGTTCAGGGCTTCCGGATCAAGATCACGACTGCTCCGGCCACCAGGGCCACGGCCGCGGCGAGACCGACGGCCAGCAGGGTGCCGCCGCCGTCCTCGGCCGGGATCTGCGGCTCGGTGTCCTCTCCGTTGTCGGGCGGCTCGCTCGGGGAGGGCGAGGGGGTCGGGGTCGCGGTTGGCGGCGGCGAGGCGCTAGGGCTGGGAACGTCGTTGATCGAGGTCGGCACCGTCATCCGGTACACCTTCGACCGGACGCCCTCGCTGCCGACGAGCAGGCTCTCTGCCGTCGAGGTCCATGGTGATGGACTCGCCCTGCGGTTGCAGCGGGATCGGCGCCTGGGCGACGACCTTGTACGAATCGGCGTCGAGCATCTCGACCGAGACGTAGGTCCGGAGTGCGATCTGGTCGCCGTCGGGGAGAAACGTGCCGTCGGTGACGAACGCCGGCGCTTCGCCGACCCGGGTCAGCCGGTTGACGCCCTGGCGGGAGGGGTTGGCGGGCGCCCGATAGATCCCGGCCCGCGCCTCCTTGGTGACGAAGTAGAAGCGTCCGCGGCCGTTCACCAGCATCGCTTCGGCGTCGTGCGCCCCGTCGGGGTAGGCGAAGTCGTACGCGCGATAGGTGCGGGTGTCGTCGTTCGGCTCCGGATCGTCGATGGCGTAGACGGTGATGAAGTCCCGTCGGGCGCGGTTGTCGCCGATGTCGGCCAGGAGCAGCCGGTTGTCGTCCATCGGCGATCGCCTCGATGTCGACGGGGTCGGCCAGGAACCGTACGGTGCCCTCGGTCTCACCGTCTTCGTTCAGCCCGTAGGCGATGCCGGAGGAGCCGGAGTCGTTGATCGTCCAGTAGAGGTCGGCGGCCGTGTCGGTGGCCAGCCCGGACGACTCGGTGATCCGGTCGTCCTAGATGGTGAAGGCGACCTCGTCCGCCGCTGATGCGTAGGCCGGGAGCCACAGCGCGGCGAGGCTGGCGAGGAGGACCGCGAGTGCCCGCACCCACCAGGGGCGCGCCACGATCACGACTGGGTCCTCCTCCTCACGGCGGGCGAACGACTGCTCGGAGATTACGCGATTCAGCTACCCACCCCGCCCGACATTCACATCAAAACCACAGAAATCTCGTTTAGTGTTCAACGATGGAGATCCAGGGTCTGCCTCTTCATCCGCTGATCATCCACGCCGTCGTCGTCCTGGTGCCGCTCGCGGCGCTCGGCGGCATCGCCATCTCGCTGCTGACCTGGGCCCGGAAGCGCTACGGATCGCTGGTGGTCGTCGGAGCCTTCGGGGCCGCGGTCAGCACCTACGTCGCCCAGATCGCCGGGCAGGATCTCTACAACAGCATGCCGCAACGGACAGCCGGCGCTGGAGTTCCACGCCTCCATCGGGGCACAGCTGCTGCTGTGGGTGATCTTGCTCTTCGTCGGCACCGTGGTGGTGATGCTGGCCCAGCGACTGATCGACCAGGAGAAGCCGCGCGGCCGGATCGCCCTGATCGCGGGCGCCGTCATCACCGTGGCCATGGCCATCGTCAGCACCGTCCAGGTGGTGCGCATCGGCCACGCCGGCTCGTTCGCCGTCTGGGGAGGCGGCTAGCCGAACTCGTTCCAGAGGGCGGCGATGACCACGATCACCACCAGCCCGATCAGGACGCCGGACACGATCGAGCCGACGCGCCCGGGGGTTCACCCGGTCAGGATAGGTCGCCTGGACCGGCCCGCCCACTACCGTGTCTGGCATGGGGTCGGCGACGGGCGAGCTCCGGCTGTACGCGATCGGCATCGACGAGATGCGCGGCATCATCGGAGCCGATCCGGAGCACCTCGAGGAGTTGCGCGCGGCGGCGCGCCGGGCCTTCGAGGCTCCGCCGGAGCCCGCACGTACCGGCCTGATCGGCAAGCTCGGACCCATCTTCCGCCGGCCGCCGGCGGCCCCGGTGATCTCACCCACCCAACCCGAGCCGCAGGATGTCGAGACGCTGCTGGCCGGGGCGTACGTCCCTCACGACCGGATGGGGGCAACCTGGCGCGTACTCGAAGCGCTGGTCCAGTCGCGGGCCTGGGGGTCGACCCGGATGGCGCTCTCCACCCAGGCCCTCGACGATCTCGACTTCGCCCTGGCCCGGGGCGGCGTCTCGGCCGCGGTCGGCCTGCGGCACCTGCTGAACAGCGCCACCGGGTTGACGCTGCTGCCCGTCGCAGGGGCTCACCGTCGGCTGGCATCGCTACGACCAGGCGCTCGCCATGGCCGGCGCCTACCGGACCGCGATGCCGTGAGGTCAAGACCCCTGAGCAGCAGGAGATGATCGGCGGACTGGTGACCTGGCTGGACGGCTTCGTGCACTGGGCCCAGGTGGCCGCCTCGCTGCACCGTCCCGCCACCCGATCTCGTCGGTTTCTGGGCCGCGTAGCTCGTGCCCTGAGCCCGCGAAGGGTCCTGAGCCTCTCGAAGGGTCAGGCGGCGCGACGGCGCAGCCGCATCAGCGCACTCTGCACGCTGTCGACGTAGCAGTCGGCCTCGCCGAAGACGTGATCGGCTGCGAAGTGCAGGAGCGTCCAGCCGGCGTTGACCAGACACGTCCACTTCCGCCGGTCGTGGTTGAACTGCTCGCGGTTCTCGGCCTTGTGCACCTCACGGCCGTCGATCTCGATCCCGAGTTTCAGTGCCTCGAAACCGATGTCGACGAAGTAGAGCGACTCGCCGCACATCACCGGGACGTTTCCGCGCCATCCGGTGACGCCGGCGCCACGCAGCAGCCGGTGACCCTCCCGCTCCGCCTCCGACCACGGCTCGCTCGCGGGAGTCGAGCAGCATAGCCCGCGCCGTTCAAGGTTGCCCGCGCGGCCGGGCGTCAGCCGCAGAGCCTCGGCCATGTCGTCTAGGCAGGCCTGACGAAGCCGAAGGACTCGGTCGATGCCTTCGCCCCCGAGCTCGACGGCGAGGTCGAGTGCCGTCAGCGCCGGCACGGTGACGCGGCAGCCGTCGACTTCGGCGATCAGTTCCGGGTCGAGACGCTCGCGGGTGACACGAAGCCGGGCCGCGAGGGACGCTCAGTACGGCATGGAAAGCGTCACCGTGGGCACCGCGACTTCGGGCCAGAAGGTCAGCCGTGCTGCCGACCGGCCAGTCAGCACCCCGTTCGGCGACCCACTCCGTCGCCGCCCGGATTCGCACCTCCGGCGTCGCCGCGTCCTGCCACCGGCAGAAGACGCCGGGCAGGAGGCAGCGCAGATCACCCTCCGCAGCCATTCGTTCGGCCGTGCGGCGGAGGGGCGGGTGCCGGCCGGCAGCGTAGACGCCGTCGCGGGCCAGGATCGCCTCGATCTCCGAGCGGGCCGGCATACCCGACGACTCTGCGGCCGAGCGCCAGCCATGGGCAGCCTCGCGGAAGCAATCTGTGGATAACGCGGCGAGGGTCGCAGAGGTCGCTGACGCAAAGCAGCTTGCACGCAAACTCAGCATCCTGTTCCGGCAAAGGCCCGGAATCGGCCGAGTTCAGCAACAGGATGCTGAGCTTGCGTCAGGACGCCGATGACCAGGACCAGATCGCCGCCTTCGACCTGCTGGATCGAGCCGAGGGCGAGCCGCTGGACCGTTCCGGCGATGGGCGCGGTGATCGCGGCCTCCATCTTCATCGCCTCGATGGTGGCGACCGTGGCGCCGGCCTCGACCTCGTCGCCCTCGGCGGCCGTCACCGTGACGACGCCGGCGAACGGCGCGGCGACGTGGCCGGAGTTGTTCGGGTCGGCCTTCTCCGCCGCCTTGATGTCGACGGTGACCGACTTGTCCCGGACCCGGATCGGACGCAGCTGGCCGTTGATGGTGCACATGACGGTGCGCATGCCCGCGCTCGTCGGCCCGGCCGATCGCCTCGAGGCCGAGGATCAGGCTGACGCCCTTGCCGATCCGCACGGTGTGCTCGTCGCCGGGCCGCAGTCCGTAGAGGTAGTCGAGGGTGTTGAGCCGCCCGACCTGCCCGTAGGTCTCCCGGGCCTCGGTGAACTCCTTCGTCGGGCCCGGGAAGAGCAACCGGTTCAGGGTCGTCTGCCGCGTCCGACCCTTGTCGTCCAGCGCCGCCGAATCCTCGTCGCTCAGCTCGACGTCACGCTTCGGCACCGCGCGGCCCTTGCAGCGCCTTGGACCGGAACGGCTCAGGCCAGCCGCCCGGCGGATCTCCGAGCTCCCCGCCGAGGAAGCCGATCACCGAGTCCGGGATGTCGTAGTTCTGCGGGTTCTCGGCGAAATCCTTCGGGTCCGCACCGGCCGCCACCAGCTGCAGGGCCAGGTCACCGACCACCTTGGACGACGGGGTCACCTTGGTGGGTCGGCCGAGGATGCGCCGAGGCGGCGGCATACATCGCCTCGATGGCCTCGAACTTCTCCCCCAGGCCGAGCGCGATGGCCTGCTGGCGCAGGTTGGAGAGCTGCCCGCCGGGGATCTCGTGGTCGTAGACCCGGCCGGTCGGGCTGGGCAGGCCGGACTCGAACGGCGCGTAGACCTTGCGCACCGCCTCCCAGTACGGCTCCAGGTCCATCACCGCCCGGAGATCCAGATTGGTGGCCCGCTCGGTGTTGCGCCAGCGCCGCGACCAGGGCCGAGGCCGGCGGCTGCGACGTGGTGGCCGCCATCGGCGCACTGGCCACGTCGACCGCGTCCACCCCGGCGTCCACGGCGGCCAGCAGCGTGGCCAGCTGACCGCCGGCGGTGTCGTGGGTGTGCAGGTGCACCGGCAGGTCGAACCGCTCCCGCAGCGCCGACACCAGCTTCCGCGCCGCCGGCGGCCGCAGCAGCCCGGCCATGTCCTTGATGGCCAGGATGTGCGCGCCGGCGTCGACCATCTGCTCGGCCAGCCGCAGGTAGTAGTCGAGGGTGTAGAGCTTCTCGGCCGGGTCGTTCAGGTCCGCGGTGTAGCAGAGCGCCACCTCGGCGATGGTCGAGTCGGTCTCCAGCACCGCCTCGATGGCCGGCCGCATCTGCTCGACGTCGTTGAGCGCGTCGAAGATCCGGAAGATGTCGATGCCGACCTCGGCCGCCTCGGCCACGAACGAGGTGGTCACCTTGGTCGGGTAGGGCGTGTAGCCGACCGTGTTCCGCCCCCGCAGCAGCATCTGCAGGCACAGCCCCGGCATGTTGTAGCGCAGCGCCGCCAGCCGCTCCCACGGGATCCTCCTGCAGGAAGCGCAGGGCCACGTCGTACGTCGCCCCGCCCCAGCACTCCACCGAGAACAGCTGCGAGGTCATCCGGCCCACGTACGGGGCGATCCGCAGCAGGTCCTTGGTCCGCACCCGGGTGGCGAGCAGCGACTGGTGGGCGTCGCGGAAGGTGGTGTCGGTGACCTCGGTGTTCGACGCGGGACCGCAGGTCGGCGGCGAAGCCGGCCGGGCCCAGCTCCTGCAGCCGCTGCCGGGAGCCCGGCCGGTGACCGCTGGGACAGGTCGACGCCGGCCGGTCGCTTCTCGCCCGGGTCGAGCAGGGTGGGCGGATCGCCGTACGGCTTGTTGACCGTCACCTCGGCCAGCCACCGCAGCAGCCGGGTGCCGCGGTCGGCCGGGGCGTGGGTGGTGAGCAGCTCCGGGCGCTGCTCGATGAAGGCGGTGGAGACGTCGCCGGCGATGAAGTCGGGATCCTCCAGCACCGCCTGCAGGAAGGGAATGTTGGTGCTGACGCCGCGGATCCGGAACTCGGCCAGGGCCCGCCGGGCGCGCTGCACGGCCAGGGCGAAGGTCCGGCCGCGACAGGTCAGCTTGACCAGCATCGAGTCGAAGTGGGCACTGACCTCGACGCCGGTGTCGGCCGTGCCACCGTCCAGCCGGACGCCGGCGCCGCCGGCGGTGCGGTAGGCGGTGATCGTCCCGGTGTCGGGCCGGAAGCCGTTGGCCGGGTCCTCGGTGGTGATCCGGCACTGCAGGGCCGCGCCGTTGATCCGGACCATGTCCTGGGAGAGACCGAGATCGGCCAGCGACTCGCCGGAGGCGATCCGCATCTGGGACTGGACCAGGTCGACGTCGGTGATCTCCTCGGTGACCGTGTGCTCGACCTGGATCCGCGGGTTCATCTCGATGAAGACGTGCTGCCCGGCGCGCTCCCCCTCGGTCTCCACCAGGAACTCGACCGTCCCGGCGCAGGAGTAGTTCAGCGACCGGGCGAAGGCCACCGCGTCCCGAGCACAGCGCCTCGCGCAGCTCCTCGGTGATGTTGGGCGCCGGGGCGATCTCGACGACCTTCTGGTGGCGGCGCTGGATCGAGCAGTCCCGCTCGAAGAGGTGCATCACGTGGCCCTGGGTATCGGCCAGGATCTGCACCTCGATGTGCCGCGGCCGGCCGACGGCCTGCTCGATGAAGACGGTCGCATCGCCGAAGGCGCCCTCGGCCTCCCGCATCGCCGCGTTCAACGACTCGGGCAGCGCGGCGGGGGTGTCCACCCGGCGCATGCCGCGACCACCACCACCGGCCACCGCCTTGACGAAGACCGGGAACCCGATCTCCTCCGCCCCCGCCACCAGGGCGTCGACGTCGGAGGAGGGCGGGGTCGACTTCAGGGTCGGGATGCCGGCCTCCCTCGCGGCCGCCAGGGCCCGGACCTTGTTGCCGGCCAGCTGCAGCACGTCGGCCGGCGGGCCGATGAAGGTGATGCCGGCCGCGTCGCAGGCGCGGGCCAGATCGGGGTTCTCGCTCAGGAAGCCGTAGCCGGGATAGATGGCGTCGGCGCCGGACATCTGCGCGGCTCGGATGATCTCCTCGATGTCGAGGTAGGCCCGGACCGGGTGCCCCCGCTCGCCGATCTGGTACGCCTCGTCGGCCTTGATCCGGTGGACGGCGTTGCGATCCTCGTACGGGAAGACGGCGACCGTCTGCACGCCGAGCTCGTAGGCGGCGCGGAAGGCCCGCACCGCGATCTCGCCACGATTGGCCACCAGCACCTTGCGGAACATGCCGCGAATCTATCGGGCGTGTGTTACCGCGCCGATACACAGCCCAATCGGTGGCTGCGCCGGCCGTCAGCTCAGCTCGTACCGCACGGTCACCTGGCCCGACACCGACTGCACAGCCGGCTCGAAGTCGAAGGCCGGGGCGGACTCGGCGGCGTCCATGGCGAACGCTCGCGTCCGGGCCGGATGAACCGCCCAGGCCCCCGCTGTCGAGGTCGGAGATCTCGACGCAGGTCACCGACCGACATCTCGACGGCGGCGGCGTAGTCGCTCGGCGCGGCGGCGGGCGTCGCTGATGGCGGCCAGCCGGACCTCGCGGTAGACCGGGTTCTCCGGTCGCAGCGACCACCACGGCCCGTCGACCTGGCTGTTCGGCAGTGGGGTCAGGGCGAAGACGAGGTCGGACAGGGCGTCGAAGTCGGCACTTCGATCGAGGTGCTGAAGCTGCCCCGGTACCCGGTGATCTTGGTTCCCGACCGGTGCCCGAACACCGGCGCCACGTGCAGTCCGCTGGTGCTGAACCGCGAGACGGCGGCGGACTGGTCCTCCAGCAGCGTCGCGGACCCGCGCCGACGCTCGAGCCAACTCGTCGCGGACCGGCGTCGGCGGAGGATCCGGTCCCGTGCACCGTCACCGACATGGTGGCCAGATCGGGCGGCACCTCGAGGCGGGCCTCACCGCGGACGGTGACGACGGGCGCGGCCATCAGGTGGGCTCCTTCGGTGTGAACGCTGTCTCCTGCGAGCTGGTCGCCGACCACCAGCGCGGTCCCGGGCGCGGATCTCCCGCCACACGCCCGGGCAGGTCGACCAGCGGCTCCGACAGCACCACCCGGGCCTCGTCGGTGAAGTGGGCGAATCGCTCGTTCTCGGGGTAGAGCATCGCGGATCGAGGCGACGTCCTCGCTGACGTACAAGGTGTTGACCTCACCGCCGCTGGCGTAGCGGGCGGCGTAGATCCGCTGGCCGTCACTGACCCCAACCGTCATCTGCAGCGGAGTGGCGATGTCGGCGGCCGCTCCGGCCGCCTCGACGAAGCCGGCCATCCGCTCCAGCCCGCCGATCGGATCGTCGCGCAGCCCGAAGGTCAGCGCGAGGTGGAACATCAGCTCCGAGTCGGTGGACCCGGCGATGTTGCCGAACAGGTCCGGATCGACGGCGAACAGCAGCTCTCGTCGGATCCGCGCGAAGTCGGCGATGTAGCCGTTGTGCACGAAGATCCAGTTGTCGAACCGGAACGGGTGGCAGTTGGTCTCCTGCACCGGTGTTCCGGTGCCGGCCCGGACGTGTGCCAGGAACAGACCGGTACGCACCTCGGCGGCCAGCTCCCGCAGGTTCTCGTCGCCCCAGGCGGGATCGGCGCTGCGGAACAGGGTCGGGACGTCCCGGTTGCCGTACCAGCCGACTCCGGTGCCGTCGCCGTTGGGCACCGGCATGTTCGGAGCGTGCCGCCGGCTCTGCTCGATCAGGGAACGAATCGGGGTAGTAGAGCAGCTCCTCGGGCGCGATGGGGCCGCCGAGATAACCGAGCCATCGACACACGCCGTCCGAACCTCCTCGCCGTTCTACGTGCCCTGAGCCTGTCGAAGGGCTCTTCGGATGCGACGCAGGACCCTCATCTTGTCAGCGGCCGACGACGCCGCGCCAGCCACAGCGGCGGCCAGCGCGACGCCGAGCACGGTGAGGGCGCCGCCGCCGATCAGGGTCCAGCGCGGCCCG
Source organism: uncultured Actinomycetota bacterium (assembly GCA_963789345.1). Lineage (GTDB taxonomy): Bacteria > Actinomycetota > Actinomycetes > Propionibacteriales > Propionibacteriaceae > Microlunatus. The sequence continues at coordinate 428,321 of CAWBKR010000026.1, forward strand.
AACGCCTGACCGACCCAGCCGATCAGCGGGTGCGCCGATCGGAGTTCCGCCCATCAGCACCGTCGCGTACAGCGCCATCACCCGTCCCCGCAGCGCCGGGTCGACGCCGAGCTGGACCGACGCGTTCGCGGCGGTCAGGGTGAGCAGCGCGGCGAGCCCCATGCACCGGCAGGACGGCGGCGTAGGCCCAGTACGTCGGCATCAGGCCGGCGACGATCTCGACGGCGCCGAAACCCAGCGCCATCAGACCACGAGTAGCGCCCGCGCGGAGCTTGGACGCGCCGGGCGGCGACGAGTGCGCCGGCCAGCGATCCGACGGCCATGAACGTGCCGAGCAGTCCGTACTGCCTCGGCACCCAGCCCGAACTCCTGCTGGGCCATCAGGGCCGAGGTGAGCTGGAAGTTCATGCCGAAGGTGCCGACGACGAACACGACGCAGAGCACCAGCAGGATCGTTCGCGTTGGTCCGCGACGTAGGCCACCGCGTCGCGGATCTGGTGCTTGGCGCGCGCGGTGACCGGGCCGATTCGCAGCCGGGCGGCGTCGAGCAGGATGCAGACCCGCGATGAACGCGAGGTAGGTGACGGCGTTCGACAGGATCGCCCAGCCGGTACCGAACCAGGCGATGACGAAGCCGGCCACGGCGGGACCGACGATCCGGGCCGCGTGGAAGGTGGCCGAGTTGAGACCGATCGCGTTGGGCAGCCGCTCCGGGCCGACCAGTTCGGAGACGAAGGTCTGCCGCGCCGGCATGTCGAACGCCGTGCCGAGCCGAAGAGGAGGGCGAGCAGGTACACGTGCCAGGTGACGGCGACCCCGGTGATGGCCAGGATGCCGAGCGCAGCCGCACAGAGCGCCAGCCAGCCCTGGGTGATCTTGAGGATGAGCCGCTTGTCGAAGCGGTCGGCGATCAGGCCGCCGTACGCGGACAGGACCAGCATGGGCAGGAACTGCAGGGCGGTGGTGATGCCGACGGCGATGCCCGAGCCGCCGGACAGCTCGAGCACCAGCCAGTCCTGGGCCACCCGCTGCATCCAGGTGCCGATGTTGGAGACGAAGGATCCGGCGACGTAGATCCGGTAGTTGCGGAGCCGAAGAGCCGCGAACATGCCGCCGGAGCGCGACTGTCCGGCGGGCTTCGGGTCGGTCGAGTGAGCCCGTCGATCGGGCGGGCGACGTCGACGCTCACGCTTCGATTCATCTTGCCCAGCACGGGGATGGCCCGGCGCAGCAGCTCTCGCTCGCCGGGATCGAGCTCGGTGAGGCGCACCGCCAGCCACTCGTCCCGCCGCCGTCGGTTGGCCAGCAGCAGGGCGCGCCCGTCCTCGGTCAGTCCGACCAGGCTCTGGCGGCCGTCGCGTGGGTCGGGCGTACGGGTGAGGAGACCCCTGGCTTCGAGGGCGTTCACGAGGCGGGTGACGGTGGGCGGCCGCACCTTCTCCTCAGCCGCCAGCTCGCCCATGGTCAGGTCGCCGCGGCGGAGCAGGATACCCATGGCCGAGGACTGGCTGGCGGTCAGCTCGACCGACTCGTCCCGCATCTGCCGCAGACGCCGACCCAGCCGGAGAATCGACCGGACGCAGCGAGGTGGCCAGCTCCGCCGTTGCTCGTGATTCGGTACGCATGGCCACGGCCTCAACCCTAATCTTTAGCATTGCTAAATACAAGTGCTATGGATCGCGTGGGTGGTGACGGGGTGTCGGTTTCCCATGCATGCATGGGAAACCGACACCTCACATGGCAAATACACCGTGCGAAGTCCAGGTTTCCCATGCAGAGCTCGCCGGGTCAGCCACCGAAGACGCGGATGAGCAGACCCTGGACGAAGTAGACGATGAAGAGTGCCGACCACGAGCCACATCAGCGGATGCACGCGACGGGCCTTGCCGCGAGCGACCTTGAGGACCACGTAGCTGATGAACCCGGCGCCGATGCCGATGGTGATCGAGAACGTGAACGGCATCAGAACCATGGTCAGGAAGGCCGGCAGCCCTTCCTCGACGTCCTCCCAGTCGATCTTGGTGACCTGGCTCATCATCAGGAAGCCGACGAAGACCAGCGCCGGGGTGGCGGCCTCGGAGGGCACGATGTTGATCAAGGGAGCGAAGAACATCGCCAGCAGGAAACCCGCCCCGGTGATCACCGAGGCCAGACCCGTACGGGCGCCCTCCCCGACACCGGCGGCGGACTCGATGTAGGACGTGTTCGACGAGACCGACCCGATCCCGCCGGCGGCCGCGGCCACCGAATCGACCATCAGGATGCGCGGTGAGATTCGGCGGATGTCCGCGGTCGTCGAGCAGGTTGCCCTGGGCCCCGACGGCGACGACCGTGCCCATCGTGTCGAAGAAATCGACCAGCAGCAGCGAGAACGCCAGCAGGACCAGGGGCAGGAACAGCTGGACCTGGAAACCGCCGTTGAAGGCGGGTCCGAAGGCGCCGAACACGTCGACGTCACCGACCAGACGGAGGTCGGGTACGGCGACGACAGCCGTGAACTCGGGCACGTTGAGCACCCAGCCGGTCGGGTTCTCGTTCCCGACCCTCGGGCCGATCTGGGCGACGGCCTCGATGATCACGCTGACCACAGTGGCCGCGACGATGGAGATCAACATGGCGCCCTTGACGCGCTTCACGTACAGGATCGCCACCGTGAACAGCGCCGAGCACGAAGATCAGCATCGGCCAGCCGATCAGAGAGCCGCCGATGCCGAGTTCGACCGGCGGAGCCCCGGCCGGCTTGCGTACGATCCCGCCGTCGACCAGGCCGACGAAGGTGAGGAACAGGCCGATGCCGACCGAGATACCGATCCGCAACGATCGCGGCACGGCCTTGAAGACCGCCGTACGGAAGCCCGTGAGGACCAGGATCGCGATCAGGATGCCCTCGATGACGATCAGTCCCATGGCCTGGGGCCAGGTCATCCGCGGGGCGATGGCGAACGCGAGAAGGGCGTTGATGCCCAGTCCGGCGGCGATCCCCATCGGGTACTTGCCGATCACGCCCATCAAGATCGTCATCACACCGGCGACCAGCGCCGTCGCCGCAGCCACCGCCGTGATCGCGGTGTCGACGTTGGCGTCGATCACGGTCCCGGCCGCGTCCTTGTACGGCAGCCCGCCGAGCAGGTTGCCCGCCTGGTCGGGCGCCGTCCCGATGATCAAGGGATTGAGGGCGATGATGTAGGCCATGGTGAAGAACGTCACCAGTCCACCGCGGATCTCCCGCGAGACCGTCGACCCTCGCTCGGTGATCCCGAAGTACGCATCGATCGCACCGATCGGCTTACCGGCCTCCCGGCTGCTGGGTGAGGCCTTGGGCGATTTGGTCACCATGGCCGCATCGTAAGGGGATTGGTGCCGGTCAGAGGTTCGACGAGTCCAGACCGGCCAGCATCTTCTCCAGCAGGTCGGCGAGTTCGTTGACCTGCTGTTCGGTGAGACCGGCCATCAGGTCAGCCTCCACCATGCTGGACCCCCGGATCACCGAGGCGAAGAGCTGCCAACCCTGCTCGGTGAGCCGTACGAGGATGCGCGTCCGGTTGGCCGGGTCGACCTCACGGGTGACCAGCACCCTCGCTGCCATCCGGTCCAGCCGGTGCGTCATCGACGAGGGGGCCACGTGCGCGGCCGCGGCGAGCTGCGACGGGATCAACCCGTCCATGCCCGCGCGGGCCAGCGCGCTCAGCACCGCCCACTCGCCGCTGCTGACGTCGAGATCGACGAGTTGCTGGTCGTACCACTGGTTCAACCGGCGCGAGACCCGATGCACGGCGGTGATCACCCGCTGGACCGATTCCTCCGCCCCGGCGGCCACGTACGTGGCGACCGCCTCGCGGACCTCGTCCACCTCGCTCCGCGGTGCCGCCTTCTTGGCCATGCCCGTATCTTTCTGCCCTTGCCGAGTCAGCAGCAACCCGGCGGCCCCTACCTCCCGAATCCCCGCAAACTGTTAACAGATTCCCGAATCGGCGCACGTGGGAGCGCTTCCACTCGGAAACTGTTAACAGTTTCCGGAAATGGGGGCAAACGGGCGGGCGGGAGGTCGGGTGGGCGGAGGGTGCGGGAGGTCGAGACGGGCGGCAATGGCGTCGGGGCTGTGCCGCGTCCTGCAACTCAGTCGAAGAGGGAGTCGGGCTCGTCCCAGGCGATGGTTTCCCAGACGGGGGGCGGCAGCTCTTCTGCCTTCTCCTCGGCGACGACGGAGGAGTGGGCGCCGCAGCCGTGGTCGACGCTGACGACCGAGGCGTCGGAGGGCGAGTACGTGTTCGTACAGACACCGAAGATCATTCCCAGGCTGCCCTGTACGCGAACAAAGAAACCACAGGTCTCGCAGACGTCCGGGGCCTGCTTGGCCAGAGCGTTGTCGGGCCCCGGGGGACCGGCCAGCCAGCGGGTGGCAGCCTCATCGCGTCCGATCCGGGACAAGACGCGCTCGCGGCCGAGTCCCAGTTCGGCGACGAGCAGCCGGAGCTGGCCGGCCTCCGCCGGATCGGCGTCGATGCCGCTCTCCCCGCCGGTGAAGCCCGGTTCCAGCCGGGGATCGTCGGTCGGTGCCGGCATCAGCAGGCCCGGGGTGGCGTCGCCGGGCTGGATGCGCTCGGCCCAGGGCACCCAGGCTCCGGCCAGCAGCGAGTCGTCGCCGGGCAGCAGCACTACCTCGTTCACGGTCACGGTCTTGGCCCGAGAAGCCCGCACCAGCGTCACCGACCAGATCCAGCCCTGGTAGCCCGGATGCGGGCAGGCGAACAGATGGTGCACCACGCGGTCCGCGTCGGCGGTGACCCCTAGGTGCTCACTGACGCCGATGACCCCGGCCGCCTCGAGGGCGGCCTCCCGGGCCAGGTCGACCGCCTCTGCGGCGATCGCATCGGGCTTGATCGCGCGCGTTCGGGCCGCGGTCGCCACCGGTTAGAGCTCCAGCTCGTCGGCGACCGCCCGCAGCACCGTGGCGACCTTGCCGCCCGTACGCCCGTCGGGGTGGCGACCGCGGCGGTAGGCGTTGCCGACCCCGTCGAGCATCTTGATCAGATCCTCGACGATGACGGTCATCTGCTCCGGCGGCTTGCGATGGGCCTTGGACAGCGAGGGCGGCGTCTCCAGAAGCCGCAACGAGAGCGCCTGCTCCCCCTTGCGGCCCTCCACCACGCCGAACTCCACCTTCTGGCCGGCCTTGAGCGTCGTGACCCCGGGTGGGAGCGCGTTCGAGCGGACGTAGACGTCACCGCCCTCGTCCTTGGTCAAGAAGCCGAAGCCCTTCTCGGCGTCGTAGAACCTCACCTTGCCAACAGGCACTGCCAAACCCTCGCTCGTTCCATTCGATCGTCGCGTCCGACGAAACCCAAACCCGCGTTCACGGCGCGCCAAGCGTAGTCCCGTCCGCGCTCGGCGCCCAACCCGATTGCTGGGGTGGGCGCCGACCCGGTCCCTCAGGGCCGCATCGGGGTGAGCGGCAGGTTCACGATCGCCTGGCTGAGGGCCTCGACCGGGCCGTGCGCCGACCGCGGATTCGCGATCAGCGCCATCTCCACGTCCGGGAGCGCGGGCAGGCTGAAGCGCTCGCCCAGGACGCGCAGGTCGGCCGGCACCCGGCTCGAGGCCAGCACGCAGATCCCGATGCCGGCGCGTGCCGCCGCCAGGACACCGTTGATCTCCCGGGTGTTGCAGGTGATCCGCCAGGTGCGACCGCCTTCCTCCAGCGCGGTGATCGCCGCCGACCGGCTCAGGCTGGGCGCGTGATAGGTGATGACCGGTACGGGCTGCGCCGGGTCGATCTGGATCCGGTCGATGCCCACCCAGACCAGCCGGTCCCGCCGCACCAGGCGCCCGCGCTCGGAATCGGCGGGCTGGTTGATGAAGATCAGGTCGAGATGGTTCGCCGCGAGCCGCCGGGTCAGCGTGCCGCTCTGGGTGACGGTGAGCTCGAGGTTGATCCGCGGGTAGAGCTGACGGAACTCCCGCAGGATCGTCGGCAGCTCGCTCAGGGCCAGCTCGTCGGCCGCTCCGAAGCGCAGCCGGCCGCTCATGGCCGAGCCGGTGAAGTAGGAGACCGCCTCGTCGTTGGCCGCCAGGATCGTCCGGGCGAAGCCAGCCATCGCCTCACCGTTGTCGGTCAGCGACACGGTCCGGGTGTCCCGTCGTAGAAGCTGACGTCCGGCCATCTCCTCGAGCCGCCGGATGTGCTGCGAGACGGTCGGCTGACTGAGGCCCAGCTGCGCGGCCGCTCGCGTGAAGCTCAGCCCGTTCGCCACCGCCAAGAAGGTGCGGAGCAGCAGGGAATCGAAGTGCTTCGGCTCACTCATTACGTTTCCCAATACAACATATAGGCGGAATACTGCCAGCCTATGTGACGCTGCGACCATAGAGTGAAGGTGTCCGGCTCGACGACGAGTCGAAGTTGATCTTCCTCCGCCTGGTGCACTGATGCTGTCCCGGGCCTCGATCTCGTACGAATCGCAGGTGTTCTTCTGTGTCGGCCTCCGCCGATGTCCCCGTCGCGCCCCGCGCGGCGCGCTCCGTTCCGAAACGCAACCGCCGCTGGCCGCGTACCCTCGCCGCCCTCTCGGTGCCCAACTACCGGATCTTCCTGAGCTCCCAGGTGGTCGCCACCACGGGGCTCTGGATGCAGCGCATCGCGCAGGACTGGCTGGTCCTCGAACTGACCGGCAGCGTGACCGCGGTGGGTGTCGCCGTCGCGCTGCAGTTCCTTCCGGTGCTGCTGTTCGGCCTGCTGGGCGGAGTCATCGCCGACCGGTACCCCAAGCGGCGGATCCTGATCATCACCCAGTCGGTGGCGGCCGGGCTCGCCGTGATTCTCGGCACCCTGGCCCTGACCGGCGCCGTGCAGGCCTGGCACGTCTACGTGGTGGCGGCCGCCCTCGGCTTCGTGACTGTCGTCGACAATCCGACCCGCCAGGTCTTCGTGTCCGAGCTCGTCGGGCCGCGCTACATGCAGAACGCGGTCAGCCTCAACTCCTCGGTCTTCCAGTTCGGCGCCCTCGTCGGTCCGGCCCTGTCGGGCCTGCTGATCACCGCCGTCGGCCAGGGGTGGTCGTTCCTGATCAACGCCGCCGCCTGCCTCGGGGTGGTCACCATGTTGATCATGCTCCGGCCGGCGGCGGGGGCGGCGTCGCCTGCCCATCGGGCGAAGGGCCAGCTCACCGACGGGCTGCGCTACATCCGGCGCACCTCCGAGGTGGCCTGGTCGATCGTCCTCGTGGCGACGGTCGGACTGTTCGGGCTCAACATGCCGGTGATCCTCGCCGCCTTCGCCGACGACGAGTTCCGTACGGGCATCGGCGGCTACAGCATGTTCAACTCGCTGATCGCCGTCGGGGCGCTCACCGGCGCCATCTTGTCGGCGCGCCGGACCGAGACGCTGCGACTGCGTGCGCTGGTGAGCATCCTCACCGGCTTCGGCGTCACCCTGATGCTCGCCTCGCTGGCGCCCTTCACGTGGCTCTTCGGCGCGGTGCTGGTGGGGGCCGGCCTGCTGACCCTGCTTTTCCTGACCGGAGCCAACTCCCTGGTGCAGACCAGTTCGGCCAGCTCCGTACGCGGTCGGGTGATGAGCGTCTACATCCTGGTGCTGCTGGGCGGGCAGGCCATCGGCAGTCCCGCGGTCGGCTGGTTGATCGACCACTTCGGCGCCCGGCCGAGCATGTTCCTCTGCGGCGGGCTGGTCGCCCTGGTCGCGATCTTCTCGGGAATGGCCATGGCCCGCCAGGCGCATCTCAAGGTGGAGCTGGACCTGCATCGCTCCTCGGGGCGGTCGCCGGTGCACATCGTCCACTCCGACTAGCACAGGGCGACGTGTCGTCATCCGCCATGTGGCGTCTGACGCAGCAGGAATCGGGCTTCGCCGCTGCGCCGTCCGCCACATGGCGGGAAACGACATTCGCCCGGCGAGCGTGGCTGCGGCTGCGTATCCACGCTCGTGCGAGGCAGCCGTACGCTCCCGGTGCCGCACTAAGCTGAAGACCATGGCCACGTGGGAGGACGGTCCGGAGTACGCGCCGGTCGCGCGTCCGGATCACTTCGCCGAGGCCACGGCCACTCCCTTGTCGGAGGTGGCTCCGCCCCCGCCGTCGAGCGCACCGGCACCCGCCGAGCGGCCGCGGTTCGACGATCCGGCCGCGCCCGTCGCCGCCTTGGAGGCCCTCGTTCCGCCGCGGGAGGAGCAGCGTGATCCCGCCGTGCCCTTCGACGTGGCGTCGAGCACCATGACCGAGGCGACCTCGGCCTGGAGCGCGGCCCATTGGAGCCGCGGAGGCGATCCGCCCGGCATCCCGACTCCTCCGGACCCGATCGACTACGGACCCGAACCCGGGACGTGGCCACCGGCCAGCCGGCCCTACCCTCCACCGCCACCGGCCACTCAGCCCTTCCCTCCGCCGCCGGCGTCCGGTCAGTGGGCGGTCGCACCAGAAGCGGGACCGGGTGGTTTCCCGGCGCCCGGCACCGAGCAGTGGTTCGCGCCGCCTCCGCCGCCTACTGGCGCGCCGACCCTCGACGGGCGCACCGGGGCGGGTGCGATCGCCACCGCCTTGACCCCGGCGGTGATCATCTGCCTGGTGATCGGCGGGATCGTCTGGCCCCTGGCTCCGATCACCTTCGCGCTGGCAGCCGGCTTGGCCGTACGCATGCGGGCCGGGCGCTCCGTGACGCGGATCATCTTCGGCATCGGACTGGCCCTGCTCGGGTGCGTACTCCTGGTCGGGATCCTGCTGGGCGACGGTCTGTTCGGCGACTGGTGGGAGCTGCTGTCCCGCTGGGCCCAGGCGTTGTGCTGGATCATGCTGGTGGTGGCCTGGATCGTGGTCTATCGCGACCTCCGCACCCCGCGCTATGGTGCCGGACCTCCGCCGGGCAACTGGGGGTAGTCACTCGTGCCCGAACCCGTCCGTGGGTCCGGTTTCCGCACGCTCACCGAGTCGCTCCGGCAGAGGATGCCCGACAGCGTGATCACCCTCGTCAGCCTGCGACCCGACCTCGCCCAGCCCCTCCCGCACGACCTGGCCGAGCTGACCGCACACGCCACCATGTCGCACTCGGTACTGCGCGCCCTCGACGGGCTCACCGCCTGGCAACGTGAGATCGCCGAGGCCCTCGCCGCGTTGCCCGATCCGGCCAGCGTGGAGGCCGCGGCCGAGCTGCTGGCCGCCGACCTCGCTCCCTGCTGGCAGGCCGTCGACGACCTACGCCAACGAGCGCTGCTCTGGGGTTCCGACGAGCGCCTGCATCTGCTGCGTGCCGTACGCGAGCAGTTCGGTCCCTATCCGGGCGCGCTGGCGCCCCCCTCGCCACGTCCGCTGACGCCGGCCCAGGTGGAAACGCTGCTCGCCGAATGCGATCCGAAGGTCGCCGAGGTGTTGGAGCGCCTGGCCTGGTCGCCGACCGGCGCTCTGGCCGGGGCCGATCGCCCGGTCTCGACCGAGGCCGCCCGCGGACCGGTGGAGCAGTTGCTGGCTCGGCGATTGCTGCAGCCGCTCAATTCCGACACGGTCATCCTGCCGCGAGAGGTCGCCTGGCTGATCCGGGGGAAACGCTTCTCCCGCGAGCCCGCCGGCCCCGAACCGCCGGCGGTCGCAGGGCACGCCCGGAAACCGGAGCTGATCGATCGGGCCGCGGCCGGGACCGCGTACGGAGTGGTGCACGACCTCGAACAGGTCGGGCACGCCTTGGAGAGTCGGGTTCACCGGCTGCTCCGCGACGGCGGACTGGGACAACGTGACGTCAACGCGCTGGCCCGGGAGGTCGGCGGGGATCCGGAGTACGCGGGCTTCCTCCTCGAGTGCGGCGCGGCGACCGTCTTTGCCTCAGGACCGGACGGAGCGCTCCTGCCCACCCGGGAGTTCGACCGGTGGATCCGCCGCTCGCCCCTCGACCGCTGGTGGACAGTCGTGCGGGGCTGGCGCGACTCCGGTCGCCTGTTCAGCCGCTCGGCCCAGACCGACGCTCATCCGCTCGGTCCCGAAGCCGACCTGCCGTACGCCGCGAACCTGCGCACAGTGCTGCTCGACGTCATGGTCGACGCCGGGATCGGGCTCGTCCCCGACGACGCCGACCTCGCGGCCGCGGTCCGATGGCACCGCCCGCGGCTGGCGCGGGTGCCGCTGCGGCTCGAGCAAGGCATCGACTGGCTCCGTCGAGAGGCGGCCTGGCTGGGGCTCACGGCTCTCGGCGCCACCTCCTCCCTGCTGGCCGTGCTGGCCGGACCCGACCAGACCGTCCCCGGCGCGGTCGCCGACCTCTTCCCCGAGCCGGTCGAGACGATCATCGTCCAGGCGGACCTCACGGCGGTCGCCTCGGGACCGCTGCCATACCACCTGGCTGCCGAGCTGCGACTCCTGGCCGATCAGGAGTCCCGCGGGGGCGGTGGGGTGTACCGGTTCGGGACCGGATCGCTTCGTCGCGCCCTGGACGCCGGCTGGTCGCCCGCTCGGATCCGCGCGTGGCTGGCCCAGCACTCGACCACCACCATTCCGCAACCGTTGTCGTACCTCATCGACGACGTCGCCCGGCACCACGGCAGCGTGCGCGTCGGGGCCGCCGGGTCGTACCTCACCGTTGACGACCCGGTCAAGATCGCCGCGCTGCTGGCCGATCCGGGAGCTGTCGCCCTCGGCCTGCGTCAGATCGGCGCGGAGGTCGTGGTGGCCAACGCCGAGCCCGACGACCTGCTGGCCTTCGTCGAACGCCTCGGCCACCATCCCGCCCTGGATCACGACACCGACCGGGTGGTGCCCGCCAAGCGGGCACCGACTCCGCCGCGTGATCGACCCGACCCGGCGTCCCCGCAGGACGTCGCTGCGGCGGTCGCGGCGACAGTCGCGGCGACCGAGCCGTCCGGTCCGGACGGCGCGCAACGATCACCCGACAACCGAGAGGATAACGCGCCCGACTCGACGGCGGAGACCCTGCACCGGCTGCACGCGGCGGTCCGCGCCGCGCGCCCCGTCTCGCTTCGCCTGGTCGGTGCCGACGGGGCGCCGGCCGAGCGCCGGATCAGCCCGTTGGACCTCAGCGGGGGGCAGCTGCGCGGCGTCGACCTCTCGACCGCGCAGGTGATCACGATTCCGTTGTCACGCGTCTTATTCGCCTCTCTGGAGAGCTCCGACGAACTAGACTGATTCGATGCAGGCCGTCACTCTTCGCAGGTTGATGGTCTTCGGAGTTTGCCTCCTCGGCGTCGGCGCCCTGTACCTGGTGCCGAGCATGGCCCGGGCCCCGGATCAAAACGGCGGCCCACCTGCGGCGGAGGAAACCCCGTCCGTACGCTCCACCTCGACCACGCCGATCCCCTCGTCGCCGCCGGCGCCCCGCTCCACCGTGACGACCACGACCACCGCGTTCGTCGAGCCGTCCGGTCCCAGCGGGCAGTCCAGCGAATCCGGCCCCCAACCCACGACCGAAATCGAGGACCCGATCGAAACCGCGCCCCCCCGGATCCAGCCGACGACGCAGCGCCCGGTGAGCACCCCCTTCGTCCCGGGTCCCGTACAGGACGAGACGCCACCGGCGCCGGTGACGGACCTCGAGGCGCACGCCACGCCGGACCAGTTGCGGCTCGTGTGGGCGCCGGGCATCGACGACGTCGGGGTGATCCGGTACCGCATCTGGTTGGACGGCTACGAGGTGAGGTCCACGGTCGAGACGGCGGCTCACCTCGACTGGTTCAACGACGACAGCACCCAGCACGTCGTGCAGGTCCGGGCGGTCGACGCGGCGGGAAACCAGAGCGAGGCGCCGGCGACTCTGCTCGTGACCAGGCCCACTCCGGCTCCGACGCCGAACAGCCAGCCCCTCGGCACCGGGACCCCCAGCCCGAGCGCGAGTGAGTCACCGTCACCGTCACCGAGCGAGAGCGCCACCGACGACGGCGGAAACGACTGATGCCGGGCGCCCCGACCGGCCCGCTGATCGTCCAGTCTGACCGCACTCTCCTGCTGGAGGTCGATCATCCCGACGCCGACGCCTGCCGGATGGCGATCGCCCCGTTCGCCGAACTGGAGCGGGCACCGGAGCACGTCCACACGTACCGGCTGACGCCGCTGGGTCTGTGGAACGCACGGGCCGCCGGTCACGACGCCGAGCAGGTGGTCGACGTCCTGCTGACGTACAGCCGCTATCCCGTACCGTCGTCGCTGCTGGTCGACGTCGCCGACACGATGGACCGGTACGGGCGGTTGCGTCTGGAGAAGCACCCGACCCAGGGCCTGGTGTTGATCAGCACCGACCGGGCCGTGCTCGCCGAGGTGCTGCGCAGCGCCAAGGTCAAGGGGCTGGTCGGCCACCGGCTCGACGACGACAGCGTGGTCGTGCACCCCTCGGAACGCGGGCACCTCAAGCAGGTGCTGCTGAAGCTCGGCTGGCCGGCCGAGGATCTCGCCGGCTACGTGGACGGCGAGGCCCATCCGATTGCGCTCGTGCAGGAGGAGTGGGCACTCCGTCCGTACCAGCGCATGGCCGCCGATTCTTTCTGGCACGGCGGATCCGGCGTCGTCGTGCTGCCCTGCGGGGCGGGCAAGACCCTGGTCGGCGCGGCCGCGATGGCCCGCGCCGAGTCGACCACGTTGATCTTGGTGACCAACACCGTCGCGGCCCGGCAGTGGCGCGATGAGTTGCTGCGGCGTACCTCGTTGACGGCCGAGGAGATCGGTGAGTACTCCGGGGCCAAGAAGGAGATCCGGCCGGTCACCATCGCCACGTACCAGGTGGTCACGACCAAGCGCGGCGGGATCCATCCGCACCTGGAACTCTTCGACGCCCGCGACTGGGGCCTGATCATCTACGACGAGGTGCACCTGCTGCCGGCTCCGGTGTTCCGGATGACCGCCGACCTGCAGGCGCGGCGTCGGCTCGGGCTGACCGCGACCCTGGTCCGGGAGGACGGCCGCGAGGGCGACGTCTTCTCGCTGATCGGGCCGAAACGGTACGACGCCCCGTGGAAGGACATCGAGGCGCAGGGCTACATCGCCCCGGCCGACTGCATCGAGGTCCGGGTCACGCTGACCGACGCTGAGCGGATGACGTACGCGGTGGCGGAACCGGACGTGAAGTACCGGCTGGCCGCCACCGCCGAGTCCAAGACCCAGGTCGTGGTCGACCTCGTGGCCAAGCACCGGGGCATCCCGACGCTGGTGATCGGCCAGTACGTCGACCAGCTGGCCGACCTCGCCGAACGGCTGGACGCGCCGGTGATCACCGGGGAGACCACGGTCCGGCAGCGCGAGAAGCTGTACGAGGCGTTCCGTACGGGCGAGATCGACCTGCTCGTGGTGAGCAAGGTGGCCAACTTCTCCGTCGATCTGCCCTCCGCCCAGGTCGCGATCCAGGTGTCGGGCGCTTTCGGATCCCGGCAGGAGGAGGCGCAGCGGCTGGGACGGCTGCTGCGACCCAAGACCGACGGCGTGACCGCCCGGTTCTTCGCGGTGGTCGCCAGGGACACCGTCGACACCGACTTCGCCGCCCACCGGCAACGCTTCCTGGCCGAGCAGGGGTACGGCTACCGCATCCTCGACGCCGACGACGCCCTCTCCGACTAACCCCCACCCGTCACATCTACGGCGCTTTCGACGGCGTGTCGCCGCACTGGTGACGGGTCGGCACATCGGGGGTGCGAACGGAGCGGAAGGTCGGAGCGACATAGTTGGCGCATGAGTGAGGGCAACCCGCCAGCCGCGAGCTACGGCGTCTACTCCGAGGTCGGAAAGCTGAAGAAGGTGCTGGTCTGTGCCCCGGGGCTGGCGCACTCGAGGCTGACCCCATCGAACAACGACGAGCTGCTTTTCGACGACGTGTTGTGGGTGGAGAACGCCCAACGTGATCACGCCGACTTCCGGGCCCAGATGATGGATCGCGGCATCGACGTGGTCGAACTGCACGACGTACTGACCGAGACCGTCAGCATCCCGGAGGCCAAGACCTGGCTGCTCGACGCGAAGATCATCCCCAACGAGGTCGGCATCGGCCTCGTCGAGGACACCCGTGCGTTCCTGGACACCCTGGACCCGCGGACGCTCACCGACTACCTCATCGGCGGGCTGTCGACGATCGACCTGCCGAAGGACTTCCGGCACGACTACGTGCGGCTGGCCCGCGAGGCCCGCGGCGTCTGGGAGTACCTGATGCCGCCGCTGCCGAACACCCTCTACACCCGTGACACCACCTGCTGGATCTACGGCGGCGTCACCCTCAACCCGCTCTTCTTCGTCGCCCGACTCGACGAAACCCTGCTGATGAAGGCGATCTACCGCTTCCACCCCGACTTCGTCGGCGCGAACGTGTGGTGGGGCGACCCCGAGCTCCACTGGGCCATGGCCAGCCTCGAGGGCGGCGATGTGCTCGTGCCTGGCAACCGTACGGTGATCGTCGGGATGAGCCAGCGCACCTCCCGCCAGGCGATCACCCAGCTGGCGGTGACGCTGTTCGAGGCCAACGCCATCGACCGGATGATCGTCGCCGGCATGCCGCGGCTCCGGGCCGCCATGCACCTCGACACGGTGTTCACCTTCGCCGATTACGACTGCGTCACCGTGTATCCCGACATCGTGGACAACATCACGACGTTCACCGTGCTCCCGGCCGACACCCCGCCCGGCCTCCGGGTGGTGGAGGAGGACAAGCCGTTCCTCGAGGTCGTCGCCGCTGCGCTGGGCTTCGGAAAGCTACGGGTGATCGAGACCGGCGGCAACGCCTACGAGACCGAGCGCCAGCAGTGGGACAGCGGTAACAACCTCGTCGCTCTCGAGCCCGGTGTGGTGATGGCGTACGACCGGAACACCTACACCAACACCCTGCTCCGGCGGGCCGGCATCGAGGTGCTCACCATCGTGGGCGCCGAGCTCGGCCGCGGCCGCGGTGGCGGCCACTGCATGACCTGCCCGCTCATCCGCGACCCCTGACCGGCCTCACTGTCTTCACTCGTGGTCCGAACCAGCCCGCCGAGTCGTCACTTCTGCAGCGACACGCCGTCCAAAGTGCCGTAGATGTGACGGGTCAGCGTTTCTTTGGGGGGAAGCGGACGACGGCGACCGGGCGGGTCGCCTCCTGGAGCACGGCGCGGCTGACCGAGCCGAGCAGGGCACGGCTGATGGCGGAGCGGCCGCGGGAGCCGACCACCGTGAGCAGGGCGTTCTTGCCCGCGTTGATCAACGCCTCCTCCGGGTGGCATTCCAACAGCCGCACGTCGACGGGGATCCCGGTGTCGGAATCCGTACGGACCCGCGCCAGCGCCTCGTCGGCGGTTCGCTGGGCGAGCTGGCCCTCCGAACTCTGGAATTCCGCGATCAGATTCGGCTCGACCGGACGCGCCAGCCACGGCACGTGGTAGGCCACGACGACCGCGAGCGAGGCGTCTCGACAGCGCGCCTCGTCGAAGCCCAGGCGGAGCGCGGCATCTCCATACGCCGAGCCGTCCAGACCCACCACCACCGGATCCCCCGCGGCGGCCGCCGGATCGAAGTTCGTCGGGATCACGTACACCGGACAGCAGGCCTTGGCCGCCACCCGGACCGCGACGGAGCCGAGCATGCGGCCGCTGATCGCGCCGACGCCACGGCTACCGACCACGAGCCCGGCGGCCTCCTTCGAGGCTTCGATGAGCACCGCCGCGGGCGGACCGTTGAGCAGCCTCGTCCGGACCGCGACACTCGCATCCATGCCCTCTGCGGCGATCCGCGCCGCGTCGAGGAGGCTCTCGGAGTACCGGCACAGCTCATCGATGTCCGGGCGCGTCATCACCATCCCGTACGCGTCCGACACGACCGGAACGGCCAACCCGTAGACCAGTTCAAGGTCGAGTCGGCGTCGCCGCGCATCCTCCACGGCCCAGGCGAGGGCCTTGGCGCTCTCGTCCGACCCGTCGATGCCGACCACCAGATGTGAAGGCATGGCTCCTCCCGATGTCGCTGCCACCCATTGTTGCGCGGCCGGGCCGTTTGGACTACGGATTCGTGTCCACCGGCACGGTCGACTCCTCCTGGTCGCCCAGCTCGATCGACGCTGCGCCCTCGTCGTCGATCGCGTCCCACAACGCCAGCAACGACGCGGGCCAGATCCAGGCCTCGGTCTCGGCGAGTTCGCGACGGCCCCACCAGCGGTGCTGCTGCAGCGTGAGTTGCTCCTCCTCCGTGTGGGCGGTGACATCCACCTCGAAGTCGGAGACCCGGGCGAGGTAGAACGCCTCGTCCTGGCTGATGATCTGGTCGGAGTAGCCGTGCACCACGTGTCGGCGCGCGACCGGACCGATCAACTCGTCCTCGCGCAGGACGTAGCCGGTCTCCTCCGCCACCTCACGGACCGCCGCCATGGCCTCGGTCTCCCCCGGATCGATGCCGCCGCCCGGCGTGACCCACCACCGGCTCCCCTCGATACCAGGGTCGCTGTCCTCGAACAGCAGGGTCTTCTCGTCCGGGCCGATCATGATCACCCGCACGGTCCGCCGGGTCTTGCGTATCCGGTCGGCCGGATCGTCGGGGATGGTGAACGCGCGGCCGCTGTCGGACTCCACGCTGCGCAGCCTACGCACCGCTCGGCTGACCATATTCGCTCGCCACGAGGCGACCGGGCGGGTAGCGTGGCTCCCCGCCCCGTCACCCCGAGCCGATCGGAGGCTTTGTCGTGCCCTCCTTCCCGCCGGCGGTCGATCACACCGCTGATCACACGGCCGATCGCACGTTGACGAGCGAGCGCGAGCACCTGGCCGAGTCGCGGACAGCGCTGCGGCGGATGCGCGAGCACACGGCCGGGCTGCAGGCGTTCGGCGGTGATCATGTCTCCACGCAGCACCTGAAGCAGGCCCTGTACCGCCGGATGAAGGCGCTCGAGGACGACCCGAGCGTGCCGCTGTTCTTCGGCCGGCTCGACTACGACGCCTCGCTCGGGGCGGAGACCGACGAGACGCTGTACATCGGCCGTCGCCACGTGACCAGCGAGGCCGGCGGGGAGCCGATGGTGATCGACTGGCGCGCGGCCATGTCCCTCCCGTTCTACCGGGCCCGCCCCGGCGATCCGATGAGGGTGAGCCTGCGGCGGCGGTTCGGTTTCGCCGCGGGCCGACTGACCGCGTACGAGGACGAGGACCTGCGTGGTCCTCCCGTCGGCCAGTCGGCGATCTTGGAATCGGAGATCGAGCGGCCGCGGACGGGCCCGATGCGCGACATCGTGGCCACCATCCAGCCCGAACAGGACAGCATCGTCCGGACGTCGCTGTCGGAGTCGGTCTGCATCCAGGGTGCACCGGGCACGGGCAAGACTGCGGTCGGCCTGCACCGCGCCGCGTACCTGCTCTACGCCTACCGCGAGCAACTGTCCCGATCGGGCGTGCTCGTGGTCGGACCCAACGACAGCTTCCTGTCCTACATCGGCGACGTGCTGCCCGCCCTCGGGGAGATCGACGCCACCCAAGCCACGGTGTCGTCGCTCGCCACCGCCGGCACCGGTGCCGAGATCCGCGGCCTGGACACGGTTCCGGCAGCGCTGATCAAGGGCGACGCCCGGATGGCGGAAGTTCTCCGGCGGGCCGTCTGGAGCCACGTCCGCCGGCCGGAGGGCACGCTGGTCGTACCGCGCGGCGCCTACCAGTGGCGGGTCGGCAGCTACCTGGTCACCGAGATCGTCGACGAACTGCGGACCCGCGGGGTGCGGTACGCGGCGGGTCGGGCCATGCTGCCGCAGCGGCTGGCCCACCAGGTGCTGCTCCGGATGGAGGCCTCGGGAGATTCGCCGGACGATCGGGTGCAGAACGCGGTGGCGCGCAGTCGTCCCGTACGCGACTACGCCGACGCTCTCTGGCCGGCTCTCGATCCGGCGAAGCTGGTGCTCCGGCTCCTCACCGATCGGGAGTTCCTGGCGGAGCAGGCCGACGGGGTGCTGGACGACCAGGAGCAGAACCTGATCATGATGGCCAAGCCCGCCCGATCCGTCCGCACGGCTCGTTGGTCGCTGGCCGACGTGATCTTGATCGACGAGGCCGCCGACCTCCTGACCCGGACGCCGAGCCTGGGCCACGTGATCGTGGACGAGGCGCAGGACCTGTCGGCCATGCAGCTGCGCGCGGTAGGCCGGCGGGCCAGTACCGGCTCGGTCACCGTGCTCGGTGATCTTGCTCAGGCCACGACCCCGTGGGCCACACGGTCGTGGCGGGAGTCCCTCGGCCATCTCGGCCAGGGCCAGGCGGAGATCCAGGAGTTGGTTGCGGGCTTCCGGGTCCCGGGTGCCGTGATCGACTTCGCGGCCCGGCTGCTCCCGGCGATCGCCCCCACGCTCACCCCGCCCCATTCGGTCCGGCGCCATCGTGGTGAGCTCGATCTTCGTCGGCAACCGGCCGCCCTGGCCTCCCTCGTGACGTCGGTCCGCCAAGCGCTCGAGGCCGAGGGCACGGTGGGGCTGATCGTGAGCGACGCGGCCGTGCCGTCGGTTCGCGCGGCGTTGGAGGCGGCCGGCATCACGTACGAACTGCTCGGCGAGCCGGACCAGCGCTTCGTCAGTCGCCTCGACGTCGTGCCGGCGTCGCTAGCCAAGGGTTTGGAGTTCGACCACGTCGTCCTGCTCGAACCGGCCGACATCGTGGCCGGAGAGGCGGACGAGGTCACGGGACTGCGCCGGCTCTACGTCTGCCTCACCCGCGCGGTGACCTCCCTGGTCGTGGTCCATGCTCGCGACCTGCCGGCGGCCCTCGCCGCCTGAGCCGAGCCCGAGCTCCCAGAGCGGAAACTGTTGGGAAAGCGCACGGCGGGAGCCTTCCCACACCCGCATCTGCGGAAAGTGTTAACAGATTCCGCCAATAGGTAGCGGCGACTGAGCGTGCTAGGCGAAAACTGATCTTTGCTCTGAGCGAGTTGAGGACGGTCAGACCAAGCTCAGTTGGCCCCCGTCAACACCGTCCTCGAGCCGGACCTGCGTGCCGAGGGGCAGTGCGACGTTCTGATCGCCGTGACCGACCGGGAGGCGTGCCAGCACCGGAACGCGCAGCCGCCGTAGTCGCTCGAGCACGACCTGCTCGAGCAGGTCGGCCGGTTGCCCCAGGTCGCCGAGCACGATCCCGGCCACGGTGTCCAGCCAGCCGGCGCGGAGCAACTGGGTCAGCATCCGGTCCACCCGGTAGCCGGACTCACCGACCTCCTCGAGCACCATGATCACCGGATCTGTCGGCGGCGGCTCGGCCCCGACGTCCGCGGCCAGGAGGCTGAGATTGCCGCCCCACAGGCGACCGAATGCCGCACCAGAAATCGCGGTACGACCGCGGACCAGCACCTGACCCGACACGGGCGGCGCCTCGAGCAGACGTCGGAGCGAGGCAACTGTCTCCGGATCGCGCAGCTGAGTCAGCGACCCGACCGCCGGGCCGTGCACGGTGACCTGACCGAGCTCCCTACCGAGCCGGCTGTGCAGCGCCGTGACGTCGGAGAACCCCACCAAGGGCTTCGGTCCGGCCGTCCGCAGGCGGTCGAAGTCGATCAGATCCACCATCCGTTGCGCGCCGTACCCCCCACGGGCGGCCCAGACCACGTCGACCGCCGGATCACACCAGGCCGCTACGAGATCGTCGGCGCGGATCTGGTCGGGAGCTGACAGGTACGGCAGGTCGTGATGGCGGCGGAGCACGTTGGGCCCCAGGCGGACCTCGTGACCCCAGCCCGCCAGGATCGCCGCACCGTGACGGATCCGCTCCTCGTCCACGGGCCCGCTCGGGGCCACCACGGCGAGCGTCGACCCGACGGTGAGAGGCGCGGGCCAGCGGCGAGCCGGGTCAGCCAACCGGCTCAGCCGATGGACGAGGGGGGCTCGGAGAGCGGCAGGCGCACCTGGAACCGGGTGTCCCCCGGCTCCGAGATCACGCGCAGGTCGCCTCCGTGCCGCTGCGCGACGACCCGGTAGGAGATGTCCAGTCCGAGGCCGGTGCCCTCCCCGGTCGGCTTCGTGGTGAAGAAGGGCTCGAAGATCTTGCCCTGCAGCTCCTTCGGCACGCCCACGCCGGTGTCGCCGATCTCGACCAGGACGCGATCCCCGTCGAGGGCCGTACGCAGGGTCAAGGTGCCACCGTCCGGCATTGCGGCCACCGCGTTGTCGATCAGGTTGGTCCAGACCTGGTTCAGCTCGCCCGGGTAGGCGGGAACGCTGGGCAGGCCGTCGGCGAACTCCTTGACCACGCGTATGTTCCCGGACTTCTTGATCTTGTGCCACAGCATGGTCAGCGTGCTCTTGAGCCCCTCCCGTACGTCGATCTCCTGGTGGGGGGCGCGATCGAGCTGGGAGTACTGCTTGGCCGCGTTCACCAGGGTCGAGATCCGGTGCGTGGAGTCCTCGATCTCGTTCATCAGCTGCTCGGTGTCAAGCGCGTAGGCGACCCAGTGGATCCCATCCGCCACCAGGTTCTCCGGCACCGTCTCGGCGACCTCGTCCAGCCAGTCCACCTTCACCCCGGCGGCCACCAACGCCGGCGCCAAGTCCCAGCCGTCGGCGATACCGTGATCGTCGAGCCAGTCACCGAGTTCGTCCTCCGCCTCGGACACCTGGATCGGGGTCAGCTCCTCGGCCTTCGCCATCCGTTCCACCGCCGCTTCCTGCACCTCCATCAGCACGGTGAGGGCCTTCGGGTCGACGTCGGCGTTGGCCAGATGGCCGAGTTTGCGCCGCATCTTGCTCACCCGTTCCCGCAGCGACGCCGTCGCGCGGACCGCGGCTGCGGCGGGATTGTTGAGCTCATGGGTGAGACCGGCGGACAGCCGACCGAGGGACAGCAACCGCTCCCGCTGGCCGACGATGCGCTGGCTGGAGCGCATGCCGATCATCATGCCCTCGAGCATGTGCATGGCCATCGGGAACCAGTCGCGGATCCGATCGCCGAACTCCCCGGCGTCGATGACCCAGAACTCGCAGTCGGTGATCGCGACGACGCTGCCGGGATACTTCGGATCGTCTCCCGCGCGGATGAAGGCCTGGGTCGCACCCGAGTAGACCCCGCGTTGGTCGGTGCGGGTCGTCTCGACGTCGGCGCCCTCGACGCGGCGGTACATGGCCATGGTGCCGGACAGCAGCACGAAGAAGCAGGTCGCGGGCTCTCCCTCGGTGTAGACGGGTAGGCCGCCCTGACGGCCTTCCACGTAGCCGTGCTCGCTCAGCCAAGCGAGTTGATCATCGGCCAGCTTCTCGAACAGGAACAGCGTCCGTAGTTCGTCCGGGGACAGGCGTGTCGTCATGATCAACTCCTACTGCTCGGCGAGGTACCGGTGGACCAGGGTGACGGCCAGCGCGCCTTCGCCGACCGCGGAGGCGACCCGCTTGACCGACTGGGCGCGGACGTCACCGGCCACGAACACTCCGGGGACGCTGGACTCCAGCAGATACGGTGTGCGCTCGAGGTCCCAGGAGGGCAGCTCGCGCCGATCGCCCAGATCGGGGCCGGTCAGGACGAATCCACTCCGATCACGAACGACGTCGGCCGGCAACCAGTCCGTGAGCGGGGCCGCCCCGATGAAGATGAACAGGTGCTCGGCGTCGATCACCTGCTGGCTGCCGTCGCGATTGTCGATCAAGGTGACGCACTGCAGATGATCTTGCCCGTCGCACTTCCCGATCGAGGAGTTCAGCTGCACGTTCAGATTGTCGATCGACCGGATCTGCTCGACGAGGTAGGACGACATCGAACGCTCGAGAGAATCGCCGCGCACCACCAGGGTGACGGCTCGGGCGTGACGGGAGAAGAAGACCGCGGCCTGCCCGGCCGAGTTCGCCCCGCCGACGATCAGCACGTGGTCGTCGACGCAGTCGGCCGCCTCGGTCGCGGCCGATCCGTAGTAGATCCCGCGGCCCACCAGATCGTCCACCCCGGACGCGTCGAGGTGCCGGTAGCTCACCCCGCTCGCGAGCACCACAGTGTGCGCCGCGATCACCGACCCGTCGTCGAGTTCGACCAGGCGCGCCGGGCCCTTGACACTCAGGCCGGCCACCGTACGCGCGGTCAGGATCTCGGCCCCGAACCGCAGCGCCTGACGCCTGGCCCGGTCGGTCAGCTGGCCTCCGGAGACGCCGTCGGGAAAGCCCAGATAGTTCTCGATCCGCGAGCTCTGCCCCGCTTGGCCTCCCGCCGCGCTGCGCTCGATCACCACCGTCCGCAGACCCTCGGAGGCGGCGTAGACCGCGGCGCCCAGCCCGGCCGGCCCACCACCGACGATGATCACGTCATAGAAGTCGACACCGGGGGTCGTGCTCAACCCGACGGCGTCGGCCAGTTCGGTGAGCGACGGCTGGACGAGCGGCGTGCCCTCGGCGGTGATCACGATCGGGGCCTGGGTGGGATCGGCGTTCGCGGCGGCGACGATGCGCTCCCCGTCCGGCTCGTCGATGCGGTACCAGCGGTAGGGCACCTGATTGCGGGCCAGGAAGTCCCGCACCTCGTACGAGGCGGCCGACCACGGGTGACCCAGGATCTTGATCTTGTGCACCGGGGTGCGTCCCTCACGGCGCCAGGAGTCGAGCAGGTCGTCGACGACCGGATAGAGCTTCTCCTCCGGTGGCTCCCACGGCTTGAGCAGGTAGTGGTCCACGTCGACGACGTTGATCGCCGAGATCGCGGCGTTGGTGTCGGCGTACGCGGTGAGCAAGGCCCGGCGCGCCTGCGGCACGAGGTCCATGGCCGCCTCGAGGAACTCGATGCCGTTCATTCGCGGCATCCGATAGTCGGCGAGGATGGCGGCCACGTGATCGCCGCGCAGCACCACCTCCTTGATCGCCTCCAACGCCTCGTCCCCGGCGGAGGCGCGCAGGATGCGGTACTCCGAGCCGTACCGGCGGCGAAGATCCCGCGCCACCGCCCGCGAGACCGACGGGTCGTCGTCCACGGTCAGCAGCACGGGCCGCCCGGCCTCCCGTGCGCGCCCGGAGCCTGTCGAAGGGCCGTCTTGGCTTTCCGTCACGCCACGACTTTGTCCACGTAGCACCAACGCCAGTCCTCGCCCTGTTCGGCCGAGGCGACGACCGGATGCTCGGCGGTACGGGCGTGCGCGCTGGCGTGCTTGTTGGGTGAGGAGTCACAGCAGCCGATGTGGTTGCAGGTCAGGCAGCGACGCAGATGGACCCACCGGCCCCCCATCGCCACGCAGTCGGAGCACTCGGCGGCGAAGTCCACCACGGTGAGCGGGTTCGCCTCCAGATGAGTGCAGGTGGCCACGGCAGATCTCCCCTCGTCGGTCCGGTCCTCTCCAGTGACCGAGCCTAGGTGTATTCGGCAAGGAGGGCGAAGGAGACCAACAGCGAGAGGTGCGTTCCGGCTGCTTCAGCGCGCCTCAAGCAGCAGGAACGCACCTCTCGGCGTCAGGGCGCCAGCCTGGACACCTTTCGGCGTCGTAGTCCGCTGCCCTGCAGCAGAGCCACGATCTCGCGACTGGACACGACCAGTGCGCCCGCCCGGACGGCGGAGTCGAACCGCTCCTCGATGACGTCGTAGTGGTCACGCTCGAAAGCACGGCGCGGGAGGCCGAGCGAATCGGCGAACGCGTGGAGTTCCTCGTACGAGGAGTCGCTGATCAGATGGGACCAGAGCCGGCCGTGGCCCGGCCAGGTCGGCGGGTCGATGTAGACCGTCACCCGGTGGCCGAGCCGGCCCGCTCGACGGCGTCGTCGATCAGGGTCCGCCAGGTGCGCACGAGGTCGGCGTCGAGGTAGGCCTTGTAGGACTGCAGCGGCCGCACCTGCGCGTCCAGATGGAAGGCAACGATCCCGGCGCGGGCCAGCCAGGGAACATGCTCGGGCAGCAACCCGCCGCCGGCCATGATCAACTCACGGGCGTACGCGTGGTCGCGGGCCCGGGCGAGCAGGTCGTCGAGTCCCTCACTCACCCCCCGGGCCGAACCGGCGGTGAGCACCTGATCCAGACCCGGCAGGCCGCGGAGGGTGCGCCAGGCCCGGTCGGTGGAGATGCAGGAGTCGATCGCCCGCGAGAACGTCCAGCCGTAATCCGGCTCCGAGCCGACGATCTCGCCCACCACACCGGCGTCGACTTCCGTGTGTCCGTTGAGGAAACCGAGCACCATGCCGTCGGCACCGACCGAGCGGTAGCTGCTCACCAGCCCCTGCAGTCGGGCCACCTCGCCACCGTCGGTCCCGTATCCCTCGCGGAGGCGGAGCAACACCCGGATCGGGAGCGAGGTGGCCCGACGTACCTGGCCGACGAGCGCGGGCTCCGGGGACAAGCCGTCGCCGTCGGCCGCGCCGATCAGCGACAGCCGATCCGCCCCGCCCGCCTCGGCCCGCTCCGCGTCGGCCGCGTGCAGCACCAAGACCTCGAGCAGCCCGCTCATCCTGGGGGCCCTTCGACAGGCTGAGGGAGCGGGCCGTCGAGGTCCTCGATGCGCGCCAGCGACGGCCCGCAGCGGTCGCGTAGCTCGGCGGCGACGACCTCCGCCTCGCCGAGCACGCGGTGCACGTTGCGCCAGCCGAGCTTGATCAGATCCTCGTCGCTCCAGCCGCGTTCGGCCAGCGCCTCCGTCAGTGCGGGATAACAACTGACGTCGGCCAGACCCGCCGGCAGGACGTCGACCCCGTCGTAGTCACCGCCCAGCCCGATGTGGTCGATGCCGGCGACCTCACGTGCGTGCTCGCAGTGCTCGACCACATCGGCGAGCGAGGCGGACGGCTGGGTCACGGGATAGCGACTCGACGAATGGTCCCATCGCCTGCAGGTCGCGAACGTCAACCCCTGCCTCCGTGGCGGCGGCCTCCAACTCGACCTGCCACTCGCGGACCACCGGGCTGACGAAGGCGGGGACGAATGTGACCTGGCAGACGCCTCCGACGTCCGGCAGCCGCTCCAGGATCTCGTCGGGCACGTTGCGCGGATGATCACAGACGGCCCGCGCCGAGGAGTGGGAGAAGATCACCGGCGCGGCCGAGGTGTCCAGCGCGTCCCGCATGGTGTCGCGGGAAACGTGCGACAGGTCGACCAGCATGCCCAACCGGTTCATCTCGCGTACGATCTCCCGGCCGAACTCCGTCAGGCCACCGGCGCGCGGCGCATCGGTCGCCGAGTCGGCCCAGTCGGTGTTCTGGTTGTGGGTCAGCGTGAGATAACGGACTCCGAGGCGGTAGAGGGTGCGCAAAGCGCCGAGGGAGTTGTCGAGGCAGTGTCCGCCCTCGGCGCCCATCAGGCTGGCGATCGGACCACCCGCGTTCACGGTGACCTCGAGTCCCTCGGCCGTGGTCACCAGCGTGAGGTCGTGGCGGTAGCGGGCGATCATGTCGTAGACCGCGTCGATCTGCTCGAGCGTCGCGGTCAGGGCGGCGGCGCCGGGCAGGGTGCAGGGCACGAAAACCGACCAGAACTGGCCGGCGACACCGCCGGTACGCAGGCGCGGCAGGTCGGTGTGCTGCTGAGGCTGAGGCTCGGCGATGTCGACCCGTCCGAAGTCGTAGCCGACCCCGCGCATCACCCAGGGCAGATCGTTGTGTCCGTCGACGATCGGGATCGTGGCCACGAGGCCATCTTCTCGCACACGTGGTCGGCCGCGGCCCGGCACTACGCTGCAAGGATGCGACCGGGGCAGGCAGGCCGCGACGAACACGCGCCCCGAACGCGTCGCCGCCGACGCCGTTCGGTGCTCTGGCTCGGCCTGGCGCTGGTCGTGGCCCTGCTCGCCGGTTCCTGTACCTACTCCAGCTCCGAACCCGGGCTGTTCCGGACCGAGGCGCCCGTGGAGGAGTTCTCCGACCCACCGCTCCCGCTGGAGCCGACCGACCCGAAGCTGCCGGTGGCCGGCGAGACCGTCTGGACCAGCAGCGAGGGATTGCGGGTCACCGCCCGCTTCGCGATCCACGCGGTGCGGAGAATGGCCGGCGCGACCGTCTTGGACTGGTCGGTGACCCCGTTGTCGGCGCGGGACCTGGAGCAGGGCGCGCGGATACCGTCGTGGGTCGATCTCGGCCTGAGCCGGGCCACCGGTGGCGACGTCAACGCGCTCCTGATCGACTCCCTGGCCGGCAAGGTCTACCGGCCTCTGCAGCACCGCAGCCGCCGCGAGTTCAACCGCTGTCTGTGCACCCCGCTCTGGGTCTCGCAACTGGAGCTGCGGATCGGAGAGACCCGACTGCTCCAGGCGACGTTCCCCGCGCTCCCGGCGAACACCCGCTTCGTCGACGTGGCGATGTCGACCCTGCCGGTGTTCGGGCACGTCCCGGTGGCGCCCCGGGGTCAGGTGCCGACGGCGCTCGGCCCGACGGATCTGGTCCGAGAGCCGCCCGACACGAGCCCGCTGGCGCCGCCGTACCACGTCAGCGAGCCGAACGTGCGCGGAGCGAAGCGGGTGCAGAGCATCCAGGTCGACGCCGTCGAGGCCGGCGACCACCTGACGTCGCTGCGGTGGACGATCCGCTCCGTCACCGATCAGCCGAGCTTCGCCGTGTTCCCGCCGAGCCCGCCGATCACGGCCGAAGCGCCACCGGACGTGGAACTGTTCAACGCGAGTTCGGCCAGCGGCCCGCAGCTGCGGGCCGGGAAGACGATCCTCGGTGTCCGGTGGATCACGACGAAGGTGCAGGGGCGTGGTGCGCTCGACTGCCTGTGCACCAACCTCGGGCTCTGGGCCACCACGCTGCGGGAGGCCGGGGGAAGGGCCACGGTCACGACCGTCTTCCCCGCTCTGCCGCCGCGGACGACCGCCGTCGACGTGATTCTGCCCACGGCCACCACGGTGTGGCGGCTGCCGGTGACGCGGGCCGCCGACAGTGCGACCCGCCTCGGTCCTTCGCGACCCGCCTCGGTCGACACGTGGGTCTACCTCACGGATCGCCCCCCGGCGGGCTGGGCCACCACCGACTGGCCGACGCCGCTGCCCGACGCCGGGCAGCTCGACGACTACGACTCGTTCGTCGAGTCCTTCACCGACCTGCCGTCGCGCTGACCGGCTTGCGTACGCACTGAGTCGTGCCTCACGTGCGTCACGTGCTGCGGCACGATCACCTCGACGGCGTTGCGCTGGATCCGGAAATCGACCGGGCTGCTGGTGACGACCTCGCCGTCGAGGTTGACCGCCTGAGGCGTCCCGGTGGTGAGTCGCAGGGCCCGGGTGACGAGGTGCTGAACGTCCTCGTGGTCGATGATCGTGCCGTCCCGGAGCAGTCGGGCCAGGCTGAGGTGGTCGCTGAGCCGGCCGGCCTTGATCGCGTACACGTCGAGCTTGTGGTCGTCGATCCCGGCGTCCGGCGCAATCGTCTGGCCGCCACCGTAGTAGCGCCCGTTGCCGACGAAGACCTGCAGGAGATCATCGAGCGCCATCGGGTCGAAGTCCTGCTCGGGAAACTCGATCCGCACGGCGAAAGGTTGATGCCGGGCGTACGCGACCGCCGTCGACACCGGGTAGGCCACCGGTCCCAGGAGCTTCTTCAGCCCCGACTTGAGGACCTCCGCCGAGCCGACGGACAGGCCGAGGGAGGCCACATTGACGAAGGGCTGGTCGTTGCCCCAGCCGAGATCGACGTCGACGATCTTCCCCGACGTGATGACGTCAGCAGCGCCCGCGATCTTGTCCGGGATGTCGAGGGTGCGGGCGAAGTCGTTGGCCGTGCCGAGGGGAAGCACGCCGAGCACCGCCCGGTCGTCGGGGTCCAGCTGAGCCAACACGCCCGCCGCGCAGCCGATGGTGCCGTCCCCGCCGCCCACCACGATCAACCGGCATCCGTCGCTGACGGCCAGGCGCATCACGTCGGGAATGCGCTTCGGATCCTCGACCGCCTCCGACCGGTTGAGCTTCACGCCTCGACTCGCGAGCGCCTGCCGCGTCGGTTCGTACGCCTTCGCGCCCGTCCGCGAGCCGACGTTCACGATCAATGCGGCCCGGTCCAGCGGCACCCTGTCGGTCATGCACCCACGGTAGTTCCCCAGATCTATGAAGGCTGGACGGCGATCCCGGCATGGGCGCCATGGCCTTCTGAGCTCGACCCCCTACGGCCCTTCGACAGGCTCAGGGCGCGTTCAGGAGTCAAGCCGGAGCGGTCGGCGGTGGTCGCGCTCGCGGCGCTGAGAACGCTTGAAACGGACCCCGACTCAAACCGACATCACCGGCCAAGGCGACCAAGAGGCGCCGCGACGCGAGCACCGCCGACCGCTTGGGCGCCCCAAAGACAAAAGAACGGCCCCGACGCAAGAGCGCCGAGGCCGTTCGTTGTGCGTACGGACTCAGAAGTCCATGCCGCCCATGCCGGGATCGCCACCCGGAGCGGGCGCAGCCTTCTCCGGCTTGTCGGCGATGACGGCCTCGGTGGTGAGGAACAGGGCCGCGATCGAGGCCGCATTCTGCAGCGCCGACCGGGTGACCTTGGCCGGGTCGATGACGCCGGCCTTGATCAGGTCCTCGTACTCGCCGGTGGCCGCGTTCAGGCCCTCGCCACCGGTGAGCCCACGGACCCGCTCGGCCACGACGCCACCTTCGAGGCCGGCGTTGAAGGCGATCTGCCGCAACGGGGCCTCGCAGGCGGTGAGCACGATCTGAGCGCCGATGTTCTCGTCACCGTCCAGGTCGAGCTTCACGGCCTGAGCCGCGTGCAGCAGAGCGACGCCGCCACCGGCGACGATGCCCTCCTCGACGGCCGCCTTCGCGTTGCGGACGGCGTCCTCGATCCGGTGCTTGCGCTCCTTGAGCTCCACCTCGGTGGCCGCGCCGACCTTGATCACCGCAACGCCGCCGGCCAGCTTGGCCAGCCGCTCCTGCAGCTTCTCGCGGTCGTAGTCGGAGTCGGAGTTCTCGATCTCGGTCCGGATCTGGCTGACCCGGCCGGCGATCTGGTCGGACTCGCCGCCACCCTCGATGATGGTGGTCTCGTCCTTGGTCACGACGACCGAACGGGCGGTGCCGAGCAGCTCGAGCCCGACGCCGTCGAGCTTCAGGCCGACCTCCTCGGAGATCACCTGGCCGCCGGTGAGGATGGCGATGTCGGTGAGCATGGCCTTGCGCCGGTCACCGAAGCCCGGGAGCCTTGACGGCGACGGACTTGAAGGTGCCCCGGATCTTGTTGACGATCAGGGCGGCCAGGGCCTCGCCGTCGACGTCCTCGGCGATCACCGCGATGGGCTTGCCGGACTGCATGACCTTCTCCAGCACCGGGAGCAGGTCCTTGAGGCTGCTGATCTTGGAGTTGACGATCAGCACGTACGGGTCGTCGAGCACCGTCTCCATGCGCTCGGTGTCGGTCACGAAGTAGGGCGAGATGTAGCCCTTGTCGAACCGCATACCTTCGGTGAGCTCGAGCTCCAGGCCGAAGGTGTTGGACTCGTCGACGGTGATGACGCCTTCCTTGCCGACCTTGTCCATGGCCTCGGCGATGATCTCGCCGACGCTCGTGTCACCGGCGGAGATCGAGGCGGTGGCCGCGATCTGCTCCTTGGTCTCGACGTCCTTGGCGGTGTCGGCCAGCTCGGCGACCAGGGCAGCGACGGCCTTCTCGATACCGCGCTTCAGTGCCATCGGGTTGGCCCCGGCGGTCACGTTGCGCAGGCCCTCACGAACCATGGCCTGGGCCAGCACGGTGGCGGTGGTGGTGCCGTCGCCGGCGACGTCGTCGGTCTTCTTGGCGACCTCTTTGACGAGCTCGGCACCGATCTTCTCGTACGGATCCTCGAGCTCGATCTCCTTGGCGATGCTCACACCGTCGTTGGTGATGGTGGGGGCGCCCCACTTCTTCTCGAGCACGACGTTGCGGCCCTTGGGGCCCAAGGTCACCTTGACGGCGTCGGCGAGCTGGTTCATCCCTCGCTCGAGGCCGCGTCGCGCCTCGGTGTTGAACTGAATGAGTTTGGGCATGTTCTGCGCGAGTCCTCCCGCGTGCCGGCGGTGTTTCGTTCTCGCCGGCTAGTTGGCGTATGGGATCTGTCGCCTCCCAGCGGTGCCCGCGACGGACGTCCCTCTCGGGACTCACCGCTTGGTGAGGTGGCACTCTCCTATAGTGAGTGCTAAGTCAGTTTTAGCACTCTGCCATGGTGAGTGCAAACACTTCCTACTCCTTCTGGTCGGCCCATCGGGCTACGGCGGACTCGGCGGTCGGAACTGTCCCGAACAACTCGGCCTGCCGCTGGGTGTCGGCGACGTAGCGGCCGGTGGCGAAGAAGTCGAACATGGCCCGGAAGTCCGCGACTCCGGGTTTGAATCGGCCCAGCACCCCAAGAACAGTCGCGACGATCGGCGCAACGTTGAGCACCCGCACCCGCCGGCCCAGGACTCGACCGGTCACGCCAGCCAGGTCCGTCGTGCTCAGTGGCCGATCCCAGCCCAGATCGATGTGCTCGCCGTCGCGGACCGGAGCGTCGACCGCCTCGGCCAGTGCCTTCGCCACGTCGGCAGTCATCACGAACGTCACGGGCACTCTCGGGGCCCACATCCCCAGCAGCAACCCACCGCGACCCTGGCCCGGCTGCATGCCCATGATCTGGTCGAAGAAGGCGCCCGGACGCAGCGAGACGTACGGCACGCCCTGCTCAGCGAGATAGAGCTCGGCCTCCGCCTTGTGCCAGAAGTGCGGCACGTCGCGGGCGAGGTCGCTCTGGAGGATGCTCAGGAAGACGAATCGGCGTACGCCTGCCCGCTTCGCGGCGTCGGCCAGGTTGCGGTTGCCCTCGGTGTCGGCGCGGTCGGAGTCGGTCTTCCGCCGCTTGGTGTAGCCGGCGGCGCTGGTCACGACGGCGTCCACACCGGCGAAGGCGGGGTCCAGGCTCGAGGGATCGAGCATGTCGCCACGGACGACCTCGACGCCGCGAGCCTCCAATTCGCTGGCGTCGCTGCCGGGTCGGACCAAGGCTCGTACGGCCTTGCCGCGAGCTTGCAGGGCGGCGACGACCTGACGGCCGAGATAGCCGGTCGCGCCGACGACGAGTACAGGAGATTCGGTCATGCCTGGGCCAACCGTTAGCATGCTCAGAATATTTCTTAGTATGCTCATGATGTGGTCGAGGGCGACGCCGGGAAAGATGACGGCCTCAACCGCGCCATCATCCGGCTGGCCCGGCGGCACCGCTATCGCGCCGGCCGCTTGTTGAGTGCGTTCGGACTGCATCCGGGTCAGGAGGCTGTGCTTCGGCTGCTGAGCGAGCAGGGTGAGCAGAGTCAGGCAGCGCTGGCGGCCGGGCTGGAGGTCGAGCCGCCGACCGTCCACCGCAGCCTGCTCAGCCTGGAGCGCAGCGGTCTGGTCTGTCGCAGGCCGTCGACCCTCGACGGCCGGATCACCGTGGTGTCGCTCACCGACGCCGGCCGCGACGTCCACTCGCGGGTCGCAGCAGCCTGGGAGCAGCTCTGCTCCGAGACCGGGGCGGGCTTCAGCGAAGAGGAGCGCGGCGCTCTCGTACGGCTGCTCGACCGGGCGAGCGCCAATCTGACCGATCCGGGAGTCATCGGCGACTGCTAGCCCCGAATGCCCGCACGACCCGACCCCGCCACTTCACACGGGAAACCGTTACTCCTCATGGTGAATACGCCACGGGGAGCACAGGTTTCCCATGCATGCATGGGAAACCTGGCGCGCAAACCGGGAATGCGGGGGCCGGAGCGTGAGTTGCCGCTAGTCATGGCCCAATCGGAGATCACGCGCGCGGACGTCGGTCTGCGCTCCGAACGCGGTCCGGTGCTGGGCTCCATCATGTTGAGCGTCGGGCTGATCGCCATCGACGCGACCATCCTCGCCACCGCGGTGCCCTCGATCGTCAACGACCTGGGTGGCTTCAGCCAGTTCCCGTGGCTGTTCTCGATCTTCCTGCTGACGCAGGCGGTATCGGTCCCCATCTACGCCAAGTTCAGCGACATGTACGGCCGGAAGCCGATCATGCTCATCGGCATCGCGGTGTTCGTACTCGCCTCGGTGCTGTGCGGGCTGGCCTGGAGCATGCCGGCACTGATCGCGTTCCGCGCGCTCCAGGGCCTCGGGGCCGGAGCCGTTCAGCCCACCTCGATGACGATCATCGGCGACCTCTACAGCGTGGTCGAACGCGCCAAGGTGCAGGGCTACGTGGCCAGCGTGTGGGCCATGTCGTCGGTGGTCGGTCCGACGCTCGGCGGCCTGTTCGTCGATTTCGTCAACTGGCGGTGGATCTTCTTCATCAACATCCCGCTGGGCCTGCTCGCGGCCTGGATGCTCCAGCGCCATTTCCACGAAGACGTCACGCGGACCAAGCACACCGTCGACTACACCGGTGCTGTCTTGTTGACCATCGGCAGCTCGCTGGTGATCTTCGCCCTGCTCGAAGGCGGCCTGCTGTGGCCCTGGCTGTCGGCTCCCAGTCTGGTGATCATCGGGACGGGCGTCGCCGCGCTGATCGCGTTCGGCTTCGTCGAACGGCGCGCCGCCGAGCCGATGCTGCCCGGGTGGATCTTCCGGCACCGGTTGATCAACTCCACCAACCTGGTCAGCGTCGCGGTCGGCGTGATCCTGATCGGACTCACGTCCTACATACCGTTGTACGTCCAGCGCGTGCTCGGCACGGGCGCTCTCGTGGCCGGCTTCGCCCTGGCCGGTCTCACCCTGGGCTGGCCGATCGCCGCGTCGCTGGCGGGTCGTCTCTACCTTCGGTTGGGGTTCCGCAGCACGGCGCTGATCGGCACCGTCCCGGTCCTCCTGGGCGGCGGGCTGCTGCTCGTGATCTCACCGACCACGTCGGTGTGGCAGATCGGCTTCACCTGCTTCGTCATCGGCCTCGGCATGGGGCTGGTCGCCAGCCCGACGCTGGTGGCGGCCCAGGACGCGGTCGAGTGGGAGAACCGCGGCGTCGTCACCGGCACCACGATGTTCGCGCGGTCCATGGGCAGCGCCGTGGGTATTGCCGTCTTCGGAGCCATCGCCAATGCCGCTCTGGCCGGCCGGCTCGCCGGGGCCGAGGCCGCCGCCGCCGCCGACATTCCGCCCGCGGTGCTCGACAACGCGCTGGGTCAGGTCTTCCTCGGCGTCGGGGTGACGGCCCTGGTGATGGTGGTGGGCGTCTTGTTCATGCCGCGGGGCGATCGGCCCGAGGTGGAGGCCGCCGACTGAGCCGGTGCGGCCGGCGTGTTCGGACGTACGATGCCTCATGGCGCCCCGCCGTCGCTGGCTGCTTGGCAAGCTGGGCGCTGCGCTACTGATCGGCGTACTCGTGGCCGGCTGCAGCTGGGACGCGGAGGAGCCCGGGCTGTTCGGGAGCCGGACCGAACCCACCGATTCCCTGAGCGAGGAGCCTGCGCGCGACTGGCCGGTCGTCCAGGACATGAGCCGGCGGACCAATCCGGAGCTGCCGGTGGTCGGCGAGCGGACGTGGACGTCCGGGGACGGGATCCAGCTGACGGTCCGGATCGCGGTGCACGCGGTGCGCCGGGTCGAGGGAGCAACCGTCCTGGACTGGTCGATCACGCCGCTCGGCGCCCCGGGACTCGGACCGAACGACATTGTGCCCGCCAACGTCGATCTCGGTCTGCACCGGTTCGACGAGGGCAACACGAATGTGTTCCTGGTCGATGCTCGGCGGGGGCGGCTGTACCGGCCGCTGGTCCACCGCAACATCTCGAGACGGTGTCTGTGTGTGCCGATCTGGCTGGCACAGCGAAACCTGCAGATCGGCCGGACCTCCCTGTTGCAGGTCGCCTATCCGGTACTGCCACGGGAGACGACCGCCGTCGACGTCGACGTCGCCACGGTGGCCATGATCTCCCAGGTGCCGGTGACTCCGCGCGGGATGGTGCCGCTGGCCCTGGGGCCGACCGACCTCACCCGCGCACCGATGGCGCGGCCCGGCCCCGCCGCGGTGCCTCCGTTCAGCTACCCGGATCGCAGCGGTCAGCGCTTCCAGCTCGCCGTGGACCGGGTGATCGCCAGCGACACCAACACGAGCGTCCGGTGGACCATCCGCTCGCTCGACGCCGGGCCGGGGTTGGAAGAGGCCAACGGACCGCCGTTCGCGGATCCGGCCAGCCCGATCACCTACAACACGATCGCCGCCAGCGGACCGCAGCTGCGCGTCGGCAAGAGAGTCCTGCGGGCACGTCTGGTGAGCAGCGCGCTGACGTCCAGCCGGACGGTCGAATGCCTGTGCAGCGACCTCCGGATCTGGGCGAGGTCGCTCCGTTCCCCCGGGCAGCAGGTGAGCGTCGTGACCAACCTGCCCGGGCTGCCGAAGGACGCCAGCGAGGTCACCGTCGTCCTGCCCGGGTTCGGCGAACGACGAGTTCCGGTGGTCCGTACCGGCCCCGCGTACCTGCGCTCGACCGGACCGCAGACGCGCGACGTCGGAGTCTGGCGGCCGCGGGACTGGCCCCGGGGCTGGAACAGCCAGAACTGGCCGACGGCGGTGCCCGACCCCCGGCAGCTTGACGATTATCTTGCCGTCACCGACCGGATCCTGCGGTGAAGCAGGCATCGCGCAACTGTCGAGTTGGGACGGGTTTCCGAGCCGGAACCATGGAGCAACCCAGCAGTTATGGCGAGCCGGACAAGTCAGTCGGCGCTGAGCTCTTCGTCCTCGCGTGGCGCCAGCTCGGCGACCAGCGGAACCACGTCGGCGATGGAGTCGACGACGCGGGTGGGCCGGTAGGGGTAGGTGACGATGGCGTTCCGCTGGGTGGACCCGGTCATCACCAGGATGGTGCGCATGCCCGCTTCGATGCCGGAGATGACGTCGGTGTCCATCCGGTCGCCGATCATCACGGTTGATTCGGAGTGGGCGTCGATGGCGTTCAACGCGGACCTCATCATCAGCGGGTTCGGCTTGCCGATGTAGTACGGCGCGATACCGGTCGCGCGGGTGATCAGCGCCGCGACCGACCCGGTGGCCGGCAGCGAGCCCTCCGGCGACGGTCCGGTGGCGTCCGGATTGGTGGCGATGAAGCGCGCCCCGGCCTCGATCAGCCGGATGGCCTTGGTGATGGCCTCGAACGAATAGGTCCGCGTCTCGCCGAGCACGACGTACGCCGGGTCGCTCTCGGTCAGCACGAAGCCGGCGTCGTGCAGGGCCGACGTCAGTCCCGCCTCGCCGATCACGAAGGCCGACCCCCCGTCGCGACTGATCGGCCAGGAACTGGGCCGTGGCGAGGGCGGAGGTCCAGATCGACTCCTCGGGGATGTCGATGCCGCTCGCCAACAACCGGGCCCGCAGATCGCGAGCGGTGAAGATCGAGTTGTTCGTCAACACCAGGAACCGCCGACCCTGGTGCTGCAGGGCCGCGATGAAGTCGCTGGCGCCCGGGATCGCCCGCTGCTCGTGAACCAGGACGCCGTCCATGTCGGTCAGCCAGCAGTGGACGTGCTTCTCCTCGGTCATGGGCGGAGCCTCTCGGGAGTGAGGAGCGATTCCGGGCGACGCGCACGGCACTCAGAGTGAGTTGATCGGATCGGGCGTCGGTCGGAATCGCGATCGAACGAGCGAGACGGTGCGACGTCCAGGACCGCGGAGCGCGGAGCGCGACAGATGAGCCCGGGCATGGTGACAAGGCTGTCAGACTGCGACCATGTCGACCGAGCCGCTGCCGGATCCGGCCGTGGTGGTGCTGGCCGGGGCGGCCGGCTCCGGGAAGTCGGTCTGGGCCGCTACGCGTTATCGGACGACCGAGATCGTGTCGTCCGACGCGCTCCGGGCGGTGGTGGGCAGCGGTCCGGCCGACCTGGACGCCTCGCGCGACGCATTCGACCTCCTCGAGCAGATCGTCTCCGCACGGATCGCCCGCGGGCTGACCACCGTCGTCGACACTCTCGGTCTGGACGCCGATCGGCGGCAGTCCTATCTCGCGCGGGCCCGGGCCGCCGGTCTGCCGGCGGTTCTGGTGATCATGGACACCGCGCCGGCGCTCTGCCGGGAACGGAACGCCGGCCGCGACCGCCCCGTTCCTGCCCCAGTGCTGACCGCCCAGTTGCGCAAGGTGGCCGAGTTGGCGTCCGAGTCGGCGGCTGATTCGGCGGCTGATCCGGAGGCCGAGGGGTGGGACCGCGTCGTGCACGTCGTCCAGAACCGCGCCACGCCGGACGAGCCGGCTCCTTCCGTTCCGGACGAGCCTGGAACAAGCTCAGATCCGACGCGCCCGCAGCTGATCTTGCAGGTGTCGCGGTTCCCTTGGGGCGACGAGCCCGGACCGTGGCTCCGGAAGCTCGCTCTGGCCGCCGCCGAGACCGGGTTCGCGGGCATCGCCCTGATGGACCATCTCATCCAGATCCCGCAGGTCGGTCGGGCCTGGGATCCGTTGCCCGAGCCGTGGGTGAGCCTGGGCTTCCTGGCGGCCCTGGAGACCGGACTGCGGCTCGGCACGCTGGTCTCGCCGGTGACCTTCCGCGCTCCCGGCATCATCGCCAAGACGGTCGCCACCCTCGACGCGCTGAGCGGAGGCCGCGCCTTCTGCGGCTTGGGCGCGGGCTGGTGGTCGCGCGAGCACGCCGCGTACGGGTTGGACTTCCCTCCGCCAGCGCAGCGGCTCGACCAGCTGCAGCGCTGCATCGAGATCCTGCGGGCGCTCTGGGCGCCGGGGACGAAGGCGTTCTCCGGCTCGTACGCGAGTCTCCCGGAGACCACCTGCTATCCGCGACCGGACGGGTCGATCCCGATCATCGTCGGCGGATCGGGAGAGCGGCGGACGCTGCGGATCGTGGCCGAGCAGGCCGACGGCTGCAACCTTCCGGCGGATCTGACGGCGCTGCCCGTCAAGATCGACGTCTTGCGTCGCCACTGTGCCGACGTGGGGCGCGACCCGGCCGACGTCGAGGTGACGGTGCTCGACATCCCGGTCATCGGCCGTGATCGGGAGGACACGGCGAAGCGGGTTGAGCGCCTCCGCGGGCGCACCCCGGCCGCGACCTTCGCCGCTCGGCGGCATGCCGGGACGTCCACCGATCATGCCGCTCGGTATCGGGCCCTGGCCGACCTCGGGGTCCGCACCGTGTTCTGCTCGTTGCCCGACCTCACCGGGGCCGACGATCTCGATCGATGCCGTGACCTGATCGACGCACTCCGCTGATTTCTCCCGATATCTCATCACTTTTCGCTGACTCTTCGCGGAAAACCGCTTGGCGGGCTCACCTAATCTCTATGCTGATGAGGCGCGTCAGAGGTGCCACTACCCTCAAGGTGGTCGCGGTGGTCGGGATGATCTCCGCACTGTCTGGCTGCGCCCTGGTCGGGTGGCCCCAACCTGACCCGGCTGCGCCCTCCCCGGGGCGCAGCTCCCCCCCAATCTCTCCTCCCGCGGCAGCGCCCACCGCTGATCCTGAGCGTCCGGCGCCGGTGACGGGCGACGCTCCGCCGCTCGGCCTCGACGTCCGTTACGTCGACGAGGACGGGAACTTCAAGGTGCTGCGCGTGCGCGACTTCCCGCGCTGAGCCGACGACACTCGGTACTCGCCCGGCGGAAGTACGTAGCCACTACGGATTCCCTGCCGCCCGCGACGCCCGATCGTGGTACCCATGCACGATCTTGCCCGCCTGCCGTCGACGCCCGCGCCCGACCGCTTCGACGTCCTCGTCGTCGGGGCGGGACCGGCCGGTCTCAGCACCGGCATCGCCCTCCGTCGGGCAGGAGTCCGCGTTCTGGTGATCGACCGGCACGCCGGAGTCTCGATCTTCCCCAAGGCCACGGGCCTACGCACGCGCGGGCTGGAAATTTTGCGGAGCTGGGGGCTGGAGGATCGGCTCCGGCGGCGCGAGTTCCCGCTGCAGCCACAGGTGTCCATCAGCCGTAGTCTCACCGCGCCGGCGGACGAGGTGCGTTCGTGGCTTCCCGACGAACTGATCGCGGCCGCGAGCAGCCCGGCCGGTCACTCCTCGGTGGCTCAAGATCAACTCGAGGAGGTGCTCCTGGAGTACCTGGTCGATCTGGGCGGCGAGGTCCGGTTCCGTACGAAGCTGGTCGACTTCGTCGACGACGGAGCCCAGGTGACCGCCAGGCTCGTCGACCGGGACACCGGCCGCACGGATCGCGTCGTGGCGCCGTACCTCGTGGCCGCGGACGGAGCGGCGAGCCCCATTCGAGAGCGGCTCGGCATCGGCTGGATCTCCTACGGGTCCCGCGGTCCGCAGGTGGCGGCGCTGGTGCACCTCGACCTGTCCGGTCGGGTGCCCGGCGGCTTGTCCATCGCGTACGCGATCAGCGATGCGGCGGGCAACGCGCTGATCTTTCCGTCCGGGCCGCGACGCTGGGTCTTCAACGTCGCGCTGAGCGACGTCGACGGTCCGTCGCCCGTCACGTGGACGCAGGCGCAGTGGCGGCAACGCCTCCTGCTGGCCGCCGGGGTGCCCGAGGCCGACGTCACGGTGCAGCGGATCTTCGCGTGGGAGTTCGGTGCCGCCGCGGCGGCCACCGTCTCGTCCGGTCGGGTGTTCCTGGTCGGCGACGCCGCCCACCGGTCGACCCCGGCCGGAGGTACCGGCACCAGCGTGGCCGTCGCCGACGCCCACAATCTGGGCTGGAAGCTCGCGTGGGTCATCCGCGGCTGGGCGAACGAGTCGCTGCTGGACACCTATCAGGCCGAGCGGGGACCGGTGGCGCATCGTGCCGCGCGGCGCTCGATGGAAGCTACGGAGGTCGACCCGGTGCAGCGCCTGGCCGACGACCTGGCCGCGGTGTACCGCTCACCCGGGCTGGCCGCGCACGGGCTGCTCGCCGCCGAGCCGAACCTCGCCGACCTGGACGGACGGCCCGGAGCCCGGGCGCCGCACGTGTGGATCACCCGGCGGGGCCGCCGGATCTCCACCCTGGACCTGTTCGAGGGTCGGCTGACGGTGTTGGCCGGCCCCGACGCGGACTGGGCGCGCGCCGGAGCCGGACGTCTGCGGG
This sequence comes from uncultured Actinomycetota bacterium, assembly GCA_963789345.1. Taxonomy (GTDB): domain Bacteria; phylum Actinomycetota; class Actinomycetes; order Propionibacteriales; family Propionibacteriaceae; genus Microlunatus. Next base: position 467,074 of record CAWBKR010000026.1, read on the forward strand.
CCGAGTTGCTCCCGATCCGGACGGTGACCGCCGGTCGCGACATCCGCGATCCCGGCGGCGACCTGTTGGATCGCTTCGGTCTCAGCTCGACCGGAGCGGTGCTGGTGCGCCCGGACGGGTACGTGGTGTGGCGCGCCTCGACTGAGGGGTTCGACGCACGGCAGCGGCTCATCGAGGCGGCCCAGGCCAGCCTGGGTGCGAGCAGCGCTCCCGCACTCCTCGCCGCCGCCTGACGAACGGACCCTGGGGCAGGCCTCTAGAGGATGTCTCGTGGCAGTTCGTCCACGGGTACGACCACGACGTCCTGCAGGCGCCAGTCCAGATCGACGCAGCCGGTCCGGGCCGCCTCCAGATCAGCCAGATCGAGCCGCCCCGACCGCGGCACCACAAACGCCTCCGCGTGGAAGACGTGCCCTTCGTCCCGCACCCTGGCTCCGGCCTCGGCGACCCAGTCCAGGCCGCGGAGGTAGTCGTTGATCTCGTCGATCACCGGATGCGGCCGGGCGTCGTCGAAGGTCGCGGCGCGCGCGTCCATCAGGTCGGTCACCGCGGCCTTCGTGTTCTTGATGCCGTCGCTCAAGATCGTCACCGCGATGAACAAGGCAGCGACCGCGTCCAGCCACCACAGCCCGAGACCGATCCCCGTCACTCCGATGATCGAGCCGAGCGCGGTCATCCAGTCGGCCTTGTTCATGTCCGCGTCGGCGTAGAGCACCTTGTCGTGCAGGTCCCGCGCGAGCTTCATCTTGAGATGTCCCAAGATCACCGGCGGGACACCGGTGATGACCATCGCGGCGATCATCAGCCACCCGAGCCAGAACACCTGGCCGAACAGCTGCACCGTACCGATCGTCGGGTGCTCGGCGGTGATCAACACGAGCCCCGAGTCGATGATCAAGAACGTGCCCATGGTGCTCAGGGCCACCGCCGCCACCAGATGCCCGACGCCGATCGAGCGGTGATAGCCGTACGGCCAGGAGGGACGCGGGGCGCGCCGCACGATCCGCACCGCGACCAGGAACGCGATCGGCGGAGCCAGCGACAGCAGGTCCTCGATCCAAGCGGCCTTCATGGCCTGGGAATTGCCCAGCACCAGACCCACCAGGGTGACCGCTCCGGCGAGGAAGGCCAGCGTGATCCATTCCAGCCGGATGGCGCGGCGAAGCGTCTCCTGCTGCCGCGGCGGCAGGGCGGTCCGGCTCGGCGTGGTGCTCATCGTCGGACCTCCGCAGCGCTGGTCAGCAGGAAGCGCTCCAGCTCCACGAGGAACGCGTTCTCCCCCAGCGGCGCGGCCATCACGTGGTCCTGCTTGCCGGCCGGCGTCTCTTCCGACCGGTACGGCTTGGTGATCGCGGCCTTCTCTACCCACGGGGTCTCCGCCGTCAGGCCACCCACCACGAGGTCCAACTCGCCAGCCTCCAGCCGGCCGATCAGCGCCTCCTCGCCGCCTCGTGACCACTCGACCGTGGTGTCGACGGTCTGGGCGAAACGCCGTACGAGGTCGGCCTCGGTGCCGGACGGTTCCGGCTCATCGCCCCAGACGATCCACGGTTCGCTGGGCGACGCGCCAACCCGCAGGACCCCGCCCCGTACGCGCTGGAGGGTGTGGTCCGGATCGCTCGGGATGCTCAGCCCGCAGCCCAACAGAACGGTGAGGCACAGGCCGAGAAGCGCGAGTCGGCTACCGGCGGCGAGCACGGCTCACTTCTTCGGCTTCACTCCCACCACCGGGCAGTCAGCGCCGAGCAGGATGGCCTGCGCCGAGCTGCCGGTGATCAGCTTCCCGACCGCGGACCGTCTCCGCAGTCCGATGACGATGAGGTCGGCGTCGATCTCGGTGGCCGCGCTCAGAATGTTCTCCGAGGCCGGCAAGCCGTCGGTCGGCCGGCGGATCTCGTGCTCGATCCCCTGCTCGGTGAGCTGCGTGTCGAGAGCGTCGATGTCCTGGGCGGAGGCGAACTGCGGGTGGGAGTAGTCCCCGTTCTTCCCCGTGTTGATCACCGTCAGATCGCCGCTCATCGTCTTCGCGTAGTCGATCGCCCAGTCAACGGCCGCCAGGCCCTCCGGCGTCGGGATGTAACCGACAAGGATCTTCATGAACCTCAGCCTAGGGGAAGGTCAGGGGAGGAGATGGACTGCCAGCGGCAGGACCGAAGTGGCCCCGGCTTCGGCCAACAGCGAACCCGCAACCGTGATCGTCCAGCGGCTGCGTACGGTGTCGTCGACCAGCAGGACCGGTCCGTCGAAGCTCACGCCTGGTTCGAGCCGGGTGCGGTAGAGCAGATCCTTGGCCCGGACCGCTGAGGCCGCGTCCGCGTCGGGCGGCGGTCCGGTGACCGCCAGCGCATCGACCAAGGGCAATCGGCCGACCTGGGCCACGTGCTGCGCCAGCGAGCGCACGAAGACCGGGAACCGGCGGGACGGCATCGGCACGACCGCGACGGGACGCTCCCACGATCGCGACCAGCGGCGCAGTGCCTCGACCAGTCCGGCCAGCAGCTCCGGTGGCGCCGGCCGATCGGACTGCCACAGCTTGCTCAGGTCCGCACTCCACGCCGGGTCGTCGGCGAAGGCGAGCGCCCGGCCGGAAGCGAGGAACGTGATCTTGCCCTTGCGGTCCGGCAGCCCGCTCGCCCACAGCTTGCGTGGCTCGATCACGACGTCGAGGCCGCGGAAGAAGCGCGAGGCCTCCGTCACCGTGGCCGGGTCGGGACCGCTACCCGGCTCGGGCAGCGTGCCGGTGCACACCGAGCACCGGCCGCACGGACCCGGGTCGGGGTCGTCGAGGGCCTGCTGGAGGAACTCCATCAGGCACCCCGCACCGGAGGCGTACCGGCGCATCAGGTCAGCCTCGGCGGCCCGGACGCGACGCAGCGCGGCCCACTTGGCCTCATCGAAGTACCACGGCTGACCCGTCGCGACCCAGCCGTCGGAGCGCCGCTCGGCCGAGCCGTCGACGGCCAGGATCTTGAGCAGGCCCTCGACCCGCGTCCGCCGGATGCCGGTGGCCGACTCGATGCCCGGCACGCTGCGGGGCTCGGCGCCGATGCAGTCCAGGATCTGCTCCATCTGGGGCTCGTCGGGAATGCCGGCGGTGGCGAAGTACTGCCAGATCCGCTCGTCGGACTCTGCTGGCACCAGCACCGCCAGCGCGTCGTCCAGGGCCCGGCCGGCCCGGCCGACCTGCTGGTAGTAGGCCACCGGCGAGGCCGGCGAGCCGAGGTGGACGCAGAAGGCGAGGTCCGGCTTGTCGTAGCCCATGCCCAGGGCCGAGGTGGCGACCAGCGCCTTGACCTCGTTGCGGCGCAGCCGGTCCTCGAGCTCCTCCCGGTTCGTGGTCTGGCCGGAGTACGCCGCGACGTCCAGTCCGAGGCTCCGGAGGAACTCGGCCACCCGCTCGGTCTCGGCGACCGTGAGGACGTAGACGATGCCGGATCCCGGCAACGCCCGTAGGGCGTCGGCCACCCACGCATACCGCTCCAGAGCCGACAGCCCCGGCACCACGGCCAGCCGCAGCGAGGCGCGGGCCAGCGACCCGCGCAGGGTGACCGAGTCCGCGCCGAGCTGGGCCGCGACGTCGGCGGTGACCCGTTGGTTGGCCGTAGCGGTGGTGGCCAGTACCGGTGTGCCGGGGGCGAGGGCCAGCAGAGTGCGGGTCAGGCGCTGATAATCGGGCCGGAAGTCGAAGCCCCAGTCCGAGACGCAGTGGGCCTCGTCGATGACCAACAGGCCGCAGGCTTCGAGCAGGTGCGGCAGTTGAGCGGCGAAGGCGGGATTGGCCAGCCGCTCCGGCGAGATCAGCAAGACGTCGAGATTCCCGCCCCGGACCTCGGCCAGCACCGACTGCCACTCCTCCGGGTTGGTCGAGTTGATCGTGGCCGCCTTCAACCCGGCGCGCGCCGCGGCCGCGATCTGGTCCCGCATCAGCGCCAGCAGCGGCGACACCACCAGCGTCGGCCCAGCACCCTGCTGGCGGAGGGCGGCCGTCGCCGCCCAGTACACCGCGGACTTACCCCAGCCGGTCGCCTGCACCACGAGCACCCGCCGCCGGTGCTCGACGAGCTCGACCACGGCCCGGATCTGGTCCGGACGAGGCTGTGCTTCTGGCCCCGCCATGGCCGTGATGGTTCGGGCGAGGATCTCTTCGGTGGCCTGGCTGGTATCGGTGGGCACGGTCCCATGCTGCCCGTCTCGGCTGACACATGCCCCATCGATCCGCGAAAGCTGTGGACAACTCGCCGACCCGTCACATCTTCGGCGTTTTGGGCGGCGTGTCGGCGCAGAACTGACGGGTCGAGGGGTCGGTCGGTCGAAGAGAAGGGCGACTGTGGGTCGACGGCTCGGTGGGGTGGGGTGCCAGTGGGGTCGGCGGGAAGAGGCGCCGACCTCCGTCGTCCGCGCCACTCCGCCCATCGACAGCTAGGGTCGCGCCGCCAGTTGCCTGGCGTCAGATCTGCGGCGACACGGCGGGCGATTTCGGCACGTGAGGCGGCCCGAGGGGACGCGGACGATTTGGCGGAGCGCCGGACTTGGCAGCACTCAGCAGGGCCGCCGCCCACTGGCCCCGGCCGCTGCTCGCCCCATCTGACCTCCCAACCTGAAGATCTGCATGGTTTCCGTGCATCTGCATGGGGTGTGCAGCGTGCAGACGCAAGAAAGACATGCAGAAAGTCGATATCCGTGGAACGGTCCTGTCGGCGCGCCGTGCACCAACCCAGCCGACCGTGAGACGACTCAGAGGGCCCAGTGCGCAGAGGCGGCCTACCCGGTCCACCCGAGCGGGCCGCAACTGCGCACTCGGCGTCGAGATGCGTCAGAGGATCCGCCGGGAGCGTGCGAGTCGGGACCCACCTGGAGAGCATCGTGAGCGGGCGCTCGAAGGCCGCCGAGTCGTCAGATCTGCGGCGACACGCCGCCGAAACCGCCGAAGATGTGACGGGTCGCGAGAGGGGGGGTCAGCCCCCGGCGACGGCGGGGATGATCGAGACCTTGGCGCCGTCGGCGATCTCGGCCTCGAGCCCGCCGATGAAGCGCACGTCGTCGTCGCCGACGTACACGTTCACGAACCGCCGCAGGGCCCCGGTGTCGTCGAGGACCCGGGTCCGGATGCCCGGATGATCAGACTCCAGGGAGTTCAACACCTCGGCCAGCGTCGAGCCCTCGGCCGGAACCTCACCCGACCCACCCGTATAGCTGCGGAGGATGGTGGGGATGCGGACCGTTGCGGTCATCTGGTTGCTCAGCCCTTCCAGAACTCGGTGAACGCCTCGTAGCGAGGCGGGATCGTCGTCTTCGGTCCGACCTTATCCGCCACGACGTCGAGGGTCTTCAGACCGTCACCCGAGTTGATGATCACGGTCTCCTTGGCCGGATCCAGCTTGCCGTCGGCGACGAGTTGGGCCGTCACGCCGACGGTCACCCCGCCTGCGGTCTCACCGAAGACACCCTCGGTCCGCGCCAACCGCTGGATGCCCTGCACCACCACGTCGTCGTCCACGTCCGCGACCACACCGCCGGTGCGGCGCACGACATCGAGCACATAAGGCCCGTCCGCGGGGTTGCCGATGGCCAACGACTTCGCGATCGTGTCGGGCCGGACCGGTTGAACCACATCGTGCCCGGCGCGGTAGGCCTGGGCGACCGGTGAGCAGCCGGTGGCCTGGGCCCCGAAGATCGTGTACGGCTTGGCCTCGACGAGACCGAGGGTGATCAACTCGGTGAAGCCCTTGTCGATCTTGGTCAGCTGCGCCCCCGACGCCACCGGGATCACGACCTGATCGGGCAGGCGCCAGCCGAGCTGCTCGGCGATCTCGTACGCCAGGGTCTTGGAGCCCTCGGCGTAGTACGGCCGAACGTTCACGTTGACGAACGCCCAGCCCTCCTCCTCGGCCGCGATCTCGCTGGCCAGTTTGTTGACGTCGTCGTAGGTCCCCTCGATGGCGATCAGGGTGGTGTCGTACACGGCCGAGGCGATGATCTTCGGCTGCTCGAGGTTCTCGGGTACGAAGACCACGGAGCGGATGCCGGCTCGGGCGGCCGCGGCGGCGACCGCGTTGGCCAGGTTGCCGGTGGACGGGCAAGCCAGCACCCGGAGGCCGAGCTCACGGGCGGCGGACAGCGCGACGGCCACGACCCGGTCCTTGAAGGAGTGGGTGGGGTTGCCCGAGTCGTCCTTGACCCACAACTGCCGCAGGCCGAGATCTGCCGCGAGGTTCTGCGCGTCGAGAAGGCGGGTGTAGCCCGGGTCGGTGGATCGGAACGAGGCGATGTCGCTCGGCACCGGCAGCAGCGGCGCGTACCGCCAGATGGAGCGCGGCCCGGCCTCGATCTCCGCTCGCGTGATGGTCGGGAACTCGTACCCGACCTCGAGCGGGCCGAAGCATTCCAGGCAGGCGTAGAACGGGCCGAGCGGGCTGTGTTCGCCGCAGGCACGGCAGACCAGGTGAGTCGCGTTGCCGAAGGCGCCCGGACGACAGTCCACGGGGGCGAGTTCGGAGCTGACCGCAGTCATGAGCAATCCTTCATCATCTGTCGCGATCGGCTCTCGATCACGCCGGAGTTGGCACCGCGGCCGATTCTGCTCGGCTGGTTGCCGGGGAGTCGCCGGGCCGGTCCCTCGTCCCCTCTGGATGAACAACTCCACCCTAGGCTGCCGCACTCGCGTCCCGCACACGCTCGTCCGCATCCTGGGAACGACGACCACGATCCGAGACGCCACGAGCGGTCTCCGTTCCGGGTGCCCTGTCGAAGGATCTCGACTTGTACGAAAACGACCCCCAGACGACTCTTGACCATCATGCCGATCTCATCCGCCGAACAGCGCCTCGACACGTCGCCGAGCGGGCCTCGCTCCGCACCGGAGTGGTTCCGCGCGGTCGGCAACGCCGTCAACCTCACCACGCCGTTGGGTCTGCTCATCGCGCTGGCCGGCCGGGCGAGTTTCCGCCGCGGACCGGGAGGCCTGGTCCTGTGTGAGGGCTACCGGTTCGCGTTCCCGGTCGCGGGCGCCTTCACGGTCGGCAACGTCCTGACCACCGGGAGCACGTGGGAGGTCAAACTCCGGGAGTATCCCGGGCTGCTGCGGCACGAGGAGCGGCACAGCTGGCAGTACCTCTACTGCCTCGGGTTGCCGTTCTTCTTCGTCTACACCGCCTGCATGGGCTGGTCGATGCTGCGCACCGGCGACCGCGCCTCGGCCAACTTCTTCGAAACCCAGGCCGGGCTGGAACTGGGTGGCTACCGCCGCTACCCCACCCGCCCGATCCGGGAGGGCATCCGCGACCTACTGAACCGGATCCGTCGGCTCGTCGGTTGAGGTGGCGAAGCGGCGGGCGGCTCGGCGGACCGAATCCGGCACCGGCCGGCCGGCGGTGTCGACGTGTGCGACCGGCGGTCCGGCGACCGTGAGGAGCGGAAGCACCCCGGCCCACACCGCGCGATCCTCGCCGTCGTCGCTGGTCACCGTCGGTCCGCCGGTGCGTACCTTCACACTGACCTGATCCAGCCGCACCCGTACGACCATGGTGGCCGCCAGTTCCTTCCGCGAGGACCGGCGAACTTCCGCCGACCGCCCCGGAAGCAGGTGGTCGACCAGGATGTCCAGGGCCCGCTCGTGCTCGGCGCCGGTGAGCACCTCGGGGACGCCGAAGACCACGGCGCTGCGGTAGTTCATGGAGTTGTCGAAGGTGGACCGCGCGATCACCAGTCCGTCGAGGTGGGTGATCGCGGCCGAGATCGGCTGACCGGCGGCCGCGGCCCGCAGCAGCCCGGCCCCGGTCGAGCCGTGCAGGAGGAGCCAATTCCTGTCGCGGGCGCAGGCGAACGGCAGCACCACGGGAGACCCGTCGCGGACGTAGGCGACGTGCGCCATCAGGGCGGTGTCCAGGATCTCCTCGAGCACCGAGCGGTCGGTACTCTGCCGGTCAGCCAGCCGCCGGACGCGCGTCGTCTCGGAGACGGGGAGTCTGGCATCCGCCGAAGAGCCCCCGGTCGTCAACGCCAGCGGACGTCGAGCGACTCCGGTCCGCGATGGTCCCGGCTGATGAGGACGGCGCTCGTGTCCATCGGTTGCCCGGATCCGATCATCGCCGGCACCCGATCCGAGTGGGACAAGGTCGCCAGTTCCTTCCGGAGCTGCTGGTACGCGAGGCGGTTCCCGAGTTGCCGAGTGGCCGACATGTAGGTGTCGGTGGCGACGAGATGCCGCAGCCGGTCCAGGTCGGCGTAGAGCTTCTCGGCGCGGAGGGTCTCGCGCATCTCGGCGACTTCGATCGGGTCGTCGTCGAAGTCAGGGTCGGGCCCGCTGTGCTTGGCCGCCCAGTCGGCGAACTGTTCGAAGCGGTCGGCGACCGGCTGCCGGGGACGATGGACAGCGACGAAGATGGCGACGGCGAAGAACAGGGCGACCACGACCCACGAGCTGAGTTGCTCCAGATCGATCACGTCCCCTCCTCACCGAGGAAGCCGCTGATGATCCGTTGAGTTTACCCCCGGAACCGAGCTCGGCCTCAGGGCGAATTCAGGCGTCGATCGTGAGGTCGATGCCCAACCGCTTGGCGGAGCGGTTGCGCTGGCGGGTCGCGCGGAGGCGGCGTAACCGTTTGACGAGCAACGGGTCCTGGGCCAGGGCCTCGGGTTTGTCGATCAACGCGTTGAGCACCTGGTAGTACCTGGTCGCGGACATGCCGAACTTGTCCCGGATCGCCTGTTCCTTGGCCCCCGCGAACTTCCACCACTGCCGCTCGAAGGCGAGAAGCTCGGCGTCCCGCTGGTTCAGCTCGCCGATCGGGCCCGTCGTCGTGCTCGACTCCCGCATCCATGGCCTCATGCTAGGGGCAAATCACACCGATGTCATTCGTTCCACGGTCCGGCGATGCGATTGACTTCCTCCGGTGAGCAACCAGTTTGATCGAGCCGTCCGCTGGGGGATCTTGAGCACCGGCCACATCGCTTCGGTCCTCGCCCGCGATCTCGCTCTCCTCCACGACGAGGCGGAACTCACGGCGGTCGGGTCACGGAACCTGACGAAGGCGGAGGCCTTCGCCGAGGAGTACGGGGTGACCCGCGCCTACGGGTCGTACGAGGAGCTCGTGGCCGATCCCGACGTGGACGTGATCTACGTGGCGTCGGTCCACAGCGACCACCTCTCCTCGTCCCGGCTGTGCCTCGAGTCCGGGAAGGCGGTGCTGGTGGAGAAGCCGCTGACCGTCTCCGCGGCCCAGACATCGGAGCTGATTGATCTTGCGCGTGAGCGGGGACTGTTCCTGATGGAGGCCATGTGGAGTCGGACGAATCCCCTGCTCCGCAAGGGCGCCGAGCTCGTGGCCTCGGGCGAGCTCGGCCCGGTCCGGCACGCGGCCGCCTCGTTCGGGTTCGCGTTCGACGGCGACCCCTCGCACCGGCTGCTCGACCCGGATCAGGCCGGCGGCGCCATCCTCGATCTGGGTGTCTACCCGGTGCACCTGGTCAACCTGTTCCTGGGCGAACCGAACCGGCTGATCGGTACGGGCAATCGTGGGGAGACCGGCGTCGACGTCCACGCGGCGGCCACCCTGGCGTACGACGCGACCGATCGGCGGCCCGCCGCCACCGCGAGCGTGATCTGCTCGTTGGTCACCGATCTCCCGCCCCGCCTCGAGATCTTCTGTGCGGGCGGCTCGTTGCGCTACGACAACATGATCGTGCCGGCCGAGGTGGAGCTGACCCGCCGTGGAGCAGATGAGCCGGAGCGTTTCCTCACCCAATGGCCGGGCGGCGGGTACACCTTCCAGATCCAGGAGGTCATGCGCTGCCTGCGCAGCGGTGAGGTGGAGACCCCGCTGGTGCCGTGGGCCGACACCCTCGCCGTGGCGCGCACCCTGGACCACTGGCAGGCAACTATTCCTGCCTGAGCGGCCACGGGAGATACGCTGGCCGCCGTCTGCTGGCGTGGCGCAATTGGCAGCGCACCTGTCTTGTAAACAGGTGGTTGGGGGTTCGAGTCCCCCCGCCAGCTCGTGCATCTCTCCTGGTCAGCCACCGCTTCGTTCGTGCTCTGAGCCTGTCGAAGGGTCGGCTGACAGCAACGCTGACAGCAACCCGCTCCACGGCCACCGTCACGGCCGGCTCCCAAGAGCCCGATCCATTGCGGCCGCCGCCTCACGAAGCGCCGTCGGCATCACATGCGAATACAGGTCCATCGTGATCGAGAACTGGGAGTGCCCGAGCACATCCATCACCACCCGCGGCGGCACACCCTGAGCCAGCATCAACGAGGCGCAGGTGTGCCGCAGATCATGAAACCGGATGCGACGCACACCGGCCTTCATGATCAACTCATCCAGCAGCCGCGACAGATTGCGGGGCTCGACAACCGTCCCAATCGTCGAGGTGAATACCAGGCCCGAATCCTGCCAGTACGGACCCAAAGCCAGACGCTCCTCGGACTGCCGCGTCCGGTGCTCACGCAGAACCCGGACCGCGAACGCCGGCAGTGGAATGTCACGCCGCGACCGAGACGACTTGGGCGGGCCGAAGACCAGGCCGGCGCGATAGACGCGCTGGACCGACTGCCGTACCCGAAGCATCCCCTGGTCCAGCTCGACGTCCGACCACCGAAGTCCCAGCAGCTCGCCCTTCCGAAGCCCGAGCGCCACCCCAACCGCGAACAGCGCGAAAAGCCTGTCGCCCTCCGCGGCCCGCAAGAAGTCCTCCGCTTCCTCCGGCGACCACGGTCGGACCTCTTCCGCCGCCACCGCCGGAGGCCGAACGATCGCCGCCACATTCCGCTCCACCAGCTCGTCGCGCACCGCCTCCGCGAGCATCACCCGCAAGGTGGCATGGATGATCTGCACCGATCGCGCCGACAAGCCGGACGCGAACTTCTCCGCCAGCAGCTTCCGCACATGCGTCGGAGTCAACCGTCGCAAGGAATACCGGCCCAGCGCAGGCACCACGTGCAGCCGCATCGTGTCCCGGTAGCTTGCCAGCGTCGAGGACGCGCTCTCGCCGCCACCACATCAGCCGAGCCAGTGGCTTGCGTACGCCTCCACGGTCCAGCTCTTCACCGCCATCGGCACGCCAGCCTGAGTCTTCGCGATCAGTTCAGTCGAGCTTCCCAGAAACCTCATTCCGCGTCCTTCCGTACACCGTGCGCCGCTCCCGACCGCCATCCGGTCGCAGAACGTAGTGAGCGCCAGCCCAGCGGCCATCTGAGCGCCGGTAGATCGACCCCTCACCGTTGGCCCGACGTGTCACGCCACCCACGCATCCCGCGTCAGCTTGTCGACATACTCGCGGAGAGCCGCCACCGGGATACGACGCGACCGCCCAACCGGACACTGACCAGCTCGTGCTTCCGCATGACGTCGTACACCCGTGACCGACAGACCCCGAGCATCTCCGCAGCCTCCTCGGGACTGACCAGCAACTTTTCCACCTCATCGGTCCTCACTCCGCTCACCGCACTCACCTTCCTTGCCTGGTTGGGTTCTCGGCCTCACCCGAGTGGGATGGTTTGGTCTCCGGACCGGTCGTCAAGGGCACTTCGTGTCCTGCGGATTCGCTGCGCTCACCCTTGACAACCGCTCCTCCGACCAAGATCGGCTGGTCATCGGGTGAGGCCGAGTGTGGTCGGCTCTCCAGCACGCCGATCGGGTGCGGTTCGGCGGCCGGTCACGGTGGCCGGTCCGAGTTGCCGAACGAGTTATCCACAGCCGTGGCTTTCGCGGTCTCGTACTGGGCCCGCCAGCGTTGCCGCTCCGCGATCGAGGCGAGCAGCACCCGGACGTAGCTGCCGGGTCGGGCCGGCTGTCGGTCCACACGAACCGCGGCGTGCCGTCGGGCAGGGTGACGGTGGCGGCCATCCGCTCCACCTCCGGGGCGACGATCCCGGCGGCCAGCAGCGCTTCGCGGACGACGGTGGCCCGGTCGGCCCGGTGCTCGCCGAGGGTCTTGCCGGACCACTGCCGGGACACCAGCACCCGGCGGCCGCCGAGCCCGAGGTTCTCCCGATCATGCGCCGGCCCGTCACAGAAGCCCGGCTCCAGCCCGGGGCCGGCCTGGTCGGGTTGGATGCCGTAGCGCAGCCAGTTCGCGCACCGCGGCGAGCACGGCAGCCAGCGCAGCTCGGCGTGCAGCCGGTCGACATGCCGCCGATACGCCGGGTCCGGCTCGTCGTCGTCGTCGAGGTGGGCGGCGGCGACCGACTTGGTCAGGTACTTCGTCAGGTACCGGACGGCCCGGTCCGCATCCGCCGACGGGGCGATGATGCCGGCCATGTCGAGCTGGGCGCCGAACCGCATCACATGCGCCGGCCGCGCGTCCGGGTCGGCGTCGAGCCTGGTCGCGCGCCTGCTGCCCAGGTGGGCAGGACCTCCCCGGTGTCGGGGTCGACGTAGTCGCCGCCGTCCCAGACCGGCAGCCGGTCGACGTAGACGGGTGTGTCGAAGGGCGGCCACCACAGCTGCAGGTAGGTGGCCCGCACCACCTGCCGCAGCACCGCCCGCGGGATCGCACCCCGGATGGCGGCGTGCAGGTGCGGCGCGAGCCGGCGTTGTGGTTCGACGGCGGCGAAGTACTGCACCTGGTAGCCGGCGCAGCGGCGCAGGTTCTGCCACAACCGATCCACCAGCTTCGGGAAGTGCAACGCATCCAACGCCGCCCGCCGGTAGTCATAGCGACTCCGGGTCACGCGGCACCCCGGCCGCGGTGACCGGCCCGTAGGAGGGCAGGGTGACGGTGAGGAACATCGACGGCCGATACACCGTGCCGTCCGGCGCGGTGAACGTCCGGCCGACCGTGCGGTCCTCCGGCGGCACCCGCGGCAGATCCGGCGCATCCTGCCGCCGCCGCGTCGACCGCACCCGCCGGGCCCCCTGCATCGTCGTCGTCCTCCTCGTCGTCGTCCTGCTCCTCGGTCTGGTCCTCGAGCTCGGCCGGTCGAGCTCGGTCGGCGTCGTCGGTTCGGGTTCGTCGGTGCGGTGCCAGCCTTCGGCGCACTGCTGCATCCGCAGCACCCGGGCCTTGTGCGCGCACGGCGGACAGACCGATTCGCGGGTGGAGCCGCAGGGCGATGGCGACCACGTCCTCGGTGCCGGTCTGCCGGTCCTCGACCCGGCGCAGCAGCGGCCGGACACACACCCGCTGCGAGATCGCCAGCTCGCGCACCATGTCCGGGGTGAACGCGGCCAGCACATCGATGCTCATCGGCTCAGCCGGCCGTCCCGTAGTCACCGATCCACGGATCGGTCTGCAGTGCCCGCGCTTCCAGGCCGATCCACAGTTGGCTGCGGGTGCGCCGGTCCAGGCCGCCGCGGACCCGGGCCGGGTCGTCGAGCAGCAGCGCGGCCGCCAGGCATTCCTCGACCACCGGGCAGGCCTCGCACATGCCGAAGTCCGGGTTCGCGGCGTACCGGCAGGCGGCCTCCTCCAGCCAGGTCACATCGGCCCACGCCTCGGGCAGGCCGGCGTCCTGCAGGATCAGCTGCCGGTAGTGCAGCCGGGCGAACTCGACCAGCCGCAGCCGATCCGCCAACGGGTCGTCATGCCGCCGCACCCCCCGACGTGGCCCGCGACCGCGACGACCGGGACCTGGACGACGCGCGGCGGCTGCGTCCGGCTCGGCTACGGGCACGACGATGGGGATCTGCTGGGGTGCGCGGAAGCGTTGCGCGGCGAGCCGGATCATGTCGTCGGAGACGTAGCCGGCGCGGACCCGGACCGGCCGGTTGTTCTCCCCGAGGACGTAGCCGACACCGGGGGTGTCGCGGCTGATCTTGTGACACAACGCCCCGGCGTGCACGGCGCCGTCGCCGAGGACCATGGCGACCTCTTCCCGGTCCCGCAGCCGCAGCCCCAGCGATTGGGGGAACAGGTGCCGCATCCGCACGGTCTCCTTGCGCGGGTCCTGCAGGAACGCGAACACCAGGTAGCCGACCGCCCGACCCTGCGACAAGATCGATCGACAACGCGGCCTCGGCCCGCCGGATCAGGTCCCGGTCCGGCAGGTAGGCGATCAACGCGGCCAGCTCATCGACCAGCACCACGACCAGCGGCTCCGTCGACGGTCGGGGTGTGTTGCCGGGTGTGGCCGGCGAGCCGGGCCGCCCTGGCCTGCAGCTGCGTGGCGGCGTCCTCGAGCAGGATCACCGCATGGTCAGGGCGGTTTGGGCGTAGCGGGTGAACAGCGCCGCGCCCATGGACGAACTCCATGCCGCCCTTCAGGTCGATGCCGTGGACCTGGACCAGCCCGGCCTTGATGGCCGGGCCGAGGGCGAACATGAGTCCCCAGATCAGCGACGCCTTCCCCGACCCGGAGGAGCCGGCCACCAACGTCGACAGCCCCAGCGGCAGCCGCCACGGCCGACCGTCCTCGGTCCGGCCCAGCCGCAGATCCGAGCTCAGCGCCGGGCACGCGGCGCCGGCCGGCGGCACCATCGCGTCGAACGGCGGTGGCGAGCGGGTCGCCGAACGCCCACACGATCCGAGCAGCCGGTCATCGACGGTGTTGGCGTCGATCCGGCAGCGGTGGGCACCCATCGCCACCCGCAGCCGATCCGCCACCGCCTCGACGTCCTCGACGGTCTGCCCGGTCAACAACCGCGGCACCGCGACCAGCTGACCGTCGACCCAGCGGACCCGGCCCCGACCCGGAATGCTGCACCCGATCCGCCGGCGGCACCGGTGGCTGACCCGGCACCCGGACCGGCCGGACCACCGCCGGCGTCCGCCGGGCCAGGCCGACCGATTCCATGATCAGCGGCCAGCGACCGTCTTCAGCGACCGTTTCGTGCGCCACCGCCACAGCGGATCGGCCAGCCGGCGCCGATACGAGACCGGCCCGATCCGGGCCCACAGCGCCACCCCGAGCACCGGCAGCCACCAGGGCGAGCGACGATCACCAGCTGCTCGTGCCACCACTGCCAGATCAGCACGATCAGCCAGACCGTGGACCGGATCGTGTAGCCCCACCACAGCCGGGCCGCACCGGCGAGCCACCACCACAGCTCCCGACCCACCGCCCGGATCACCGGCTCATCGTGGCCACCGTCGAGGCGAGGATCGACGCCGAGGTGGCTGCGGGCATCACGCCACCATGCGACCGAGGAGCCCGCGCCACCCGGGCCGGCTTCGATCGCCAGCAACGCCTGCGCGGGCCTCGGCCACCACCGCCGCCAACGCCTCCACCGTCGCCACATCCCGCAGGAACAGATCGATGCCCTCGGCCAGCCGGACCACCACGAACGGCGCATAACAGGTCGGATACGGCACACAGACCAGCCCGTCCGCGTCGATGCAGCTGCACACTGACCGTCACCGCCGGCGGCATCTCAGGCCACCCTGCCAGCAGCCGCGCGGTCACCGGAGACATGGCCGAGCTGCCCCGGATCCGGCTGCATCCGGCCGAGGGCGTCGCTGGCCCGCCAACAGGCCTGCGCCAGCTGCTCCAGCACCGCCGGATCCGCGATCACCAAGGTCAGATCACCCTGCGACAAGACCAGCGTCGCGAACGGTCCCTGCCGGCCGCGGAACGTCCGCACCTCCACCCCCGACTCGACCACCAACTGGCCGCAGAACCGGGCCAGCCGCCACTTCCCGGCCACGGCCTACGCCGCCTTCCCCTGCTCGAGCTTTCGCACCGGTGAGAGCCCGGAGGCCCACACCGAGTACGCGATCCTTGACCGACCCATCCCGGTTTCCTTGATCCACGGGGTGACCGTCAGCCCTCCAGGATACGACCGGCCGGACCGGAGCGCCCTCGATCGCCACCGGCGGCACCGGCTGCACCGCGGCCGCGATCTTCACCTTGAACGTCCGCTCCCGAGCTTCCGGATCGAAATCCAGCACGTCCACCGTCCACACCGGCAGCCCCGACTCCTTGTCGGCCTGCTGCACCCTCACGTCCGCGGTCGACTTGTCGAAGTCGGCCAACGGCTGCACCGCCCCGACCACCCCGACGCCGTGCGGGAACACATCCCCGCACTGCACCTTGAACGGACCCTGAATCGCCATGGCGACTCCTTCGTCCTTGTAGTGCCGTTTTCGGCAGAGTAGAGGCCTAGTACGACAGTTGTCAAGCCTAGAACGGCAGCAAGATAGGCCGATTTAGGCTGATTTGCTACTGTCGCTTCCGGCAGTCACGATGACTAGGTGGACTTTTCCGACGTGATCCGGTCACGCCGCGCCGCGCTCGGCCTCTCCCAGGCCCAGCTGGCGCAGCGGGCCGGCGTCAGCCTGCGCCAGCTCGCTCGCTACGAGGCCGGCGAACAGCAGCCGGTGCTCTCGGCCGCCGTCACCCTGGCCGACGCTCTCGGCATCTCCCTCACCCAGCTCGCCGGCCAGGTCAGCTACGACCTCGACCTCTCCGGTGACTGGTGGGCCGGCTGGCAGACCTGGAAGGACGGACAGCCCCGCATCGACACCCACACCCTCGAGGTCAGCCAGCGCGGCGAGGTCCTCCAACTCATCGCCGACCGCGCCACCCCGTCGCCGAGGGCAGCTACCGCTGGCAAGGCGAACTCCGACTCTGGGACAACGAAGCCCTCGTCGGCTGGTACCGCTCCACCGACCAGGCCGTCCGGTCCAAGGGCACGCTCTACCTCGCCCTGCACCCCCACGGCGACCACGCCTGGGGCCGCTGGGTCGGCATGAGCTACGACGGCGACGTCGATCACCGGCTGGGGATCCCTCGCCCGCACCCAGGAACTCGCCGACCAGGTCGTCCAGGACCTCATCGACCGCGAGCCGCCGGCATGAGCCACCGCAGCCGGCTCTGCCACTTCGTCATCGACGTCGACGACCTCGACCAGGGCGTCGCGTTCTGGTCCGCCGCCCTCGACGCCAAGGAGGAACCGCTCAGCGAGGCCAGCCGCCCCGTCTACCGCCGGCTCCGACTCCCCGACTCCGACATCCGCATCCTGCTCCAGCGCACCGACGACCCCAAGACCGCACAAGGAGCGGATGCACCTCGACCTCGAAACCGACGACGTCGAGGCCGAGGTCCGCACGCCTCGAAGCCCTCGGCGCCACCCGCTGGGACCACCAGCAAGAACGCGGCTACGACTTCTGGGTCCTCCGCGACCCCTGGGACAACGAGTTCTGCGTCCTCGAGGTCAACTTCCCCGACCTCATCATCGACGCAACCGCCTGGCCAAACGCCGACGTCTGAGTCGTCCAGAACCCAGGTGTTCAGATTGTGGCGTTGAGCACGAGCGACAGATTGAAGGACGTGTGGCATATCAGCCGAACGTCCCCCGCTGGGGCCGGTGTCAACCGCGACAACAATTTTGTCGGATCGCCAACGAAGTTTCTGATCGTCATCTAACATCCGAGGTCTTGGCCGCTGTGGGGACCGTCCAACCGCGAGGAGAGGTCTTGCCTGGGGAGTATCGATGAGACACGCTCGCCGGTCGGTGGCTCTGTGGGCGATATCGGGTCTTCTTCTGTTTGGCTGTACCGCTCCGTCCACCACGCCACCGGCGGCGTCACCGACGCCGACACCTTCAGCGTCCATCGACTGCTCGAACGAGAACATCACCGTCAAGGATTGGAACGAGCACTGCGAAGGCATGCAGCCGACCGAAGAGCCTGGCGATGCGGACGAGACGCCGATGCATGGTGATCCCTACATCCCGATGGGCGAGCCGTTCGAGTTCACTCGTGAGTACTCAGATGGACCGGGTCAGACCTGGAGCGTGAAACTGTCCAAGGTTCAGTGCGGTCTCAGGTCCTTGCCGGAGACTGACGCGAACCCGAAGTGGCAAGGCGAGGATGACGTCCCTCAACACATCGCCGCGAAGCCACCGAAGGGCAGTGACTTCTGCGTGTTGTATTGGGACTGGACGAACGTCGGCAAGGTACCCGGCACGACGCTCCAGTCCGGCGACCTCATGTTTGGGAATGAGCAGTTCTCGCGGGACAGCGAAGACGAGATGCGCTCGTGGACGTTCATGGAGACGAACATGGGCGTCGACTACACCGCTGACGTGAACCCGCGCAAGAAGGCCAAGAGCGCCGACATCTACACGGTCGACGCCGGCAAGACGCCTGACGCAGTCTGGATGCCAATGACCAGCATGGCTGATGATGAGCAGTACCTGATGGCCACGAAATGAGTAGAACGGTGACTTGGCGCCACTCCTCTGCCGAATCTGCCTCTAATCGATCAAGGGCCGGGCTACGCCCGGCCATGCGGCGCGTGTCCTCGCTTCGCTGCGGGCCGCGCCGCAGTACTCATACCGAGTCAGTCGATATCCTTCCCCGGTGCCGGCAAGACGGACAACTGCGAAGGAGCCAGCTATGACCGCAGAGCGCGAAGCCCTGGCCGACCGAGTCCGGGCAGCCTTACCCCACGACCGCCCTGTGCGCGAAGTGTCGATGTTCGGCGGCTTGTCGTTCATGGTCGACGACAGCATGGTCGTCGCGGTCAGCCGCGACGGCGACCTGCTCGTTCGCATCGACCCCGCACGAAACGGCGAGCTTCTCAACGTTCCCGGCGCCAGGCCGGCGGTCATGGGGGCCGACCGCCCAATGGGACCGGGCTGGATCACCGTCTCTCAGGATGGCCTCACCACCGACGAGCAACTCGCTTTCTGGACCGGAGTCGGTCCTGAGCATCGGGGTCTCATCTGACTTATGGGCGTGTGCCCACTGTGTGCTCCCGACACCGAACGGAAGGCCTCAGCCGGCATCCGATGCAACGGTCTATTCCTTACGGCGGCGACCTGCTGCTCGATGTTGGCGGCGGGGCGGCCGGACGCGCATTGCCAGCACCATCCGCAGCATCTTCAGCCCGAGGCGGATGGCGATGCGGATGTCGCCGGTGACCGACGAGGTGCCGATCCGCGGGTGGTAGTTCACCGGGACCTGGACGATGGTGTCGCGAGCCACCACGGCCAGCATCAGCATCTCCAGCCCGAACGAGGAGTCGTCGACCCGGGCGTCGCGCAGTTGGTCAGCGACCAAGGCCTTGGAGATGACACGAAAGGTGCAGCCGACGTCACTCAGGTACGCGGTGTTGAAGAGCGCCTCGATGGTCTTGGCGACCGCCCAGTTGCCCCACCGTAGGAACCAGCCCATGTTGGCGCCGTCCCAGATGAAGTTCGACACCGTACGCGAGCCGATCACGAAGTCGCACTCCTCGGTGAAGGGCAGCAGCTTCATGAGGTCGTGCGGGTTGAAGGTGCCGTCGGGCTCGCAGATGCAGATCAGGTCCGTGTCGACCTCGGCCAGCCCGCGGCGAATGGCCGCGCCGTAGCCCTGCCGTGGTTCCAGCACCTCCCGCGCGGAGGTCAGGGCGACCTCGTCGGAGGTTCCCTCCGCGGCGTTGTTGTTGACCACCAGGATGTCGTCGACGACGCCCAATTTGTCGAAAGCCCTGATGGTCTCGGCGATGCTGTCCTTCTCGTTGTACGTCGGGAGCACCACCGACACCGTCCTACCGTTCCACATGACCGGCCATCTGTTCGGGCTCGGGCGAGGCGATCAGCAACATCTGACCGGCCAGAGGCTTCACGGGGGAGCGGAGGTACCAGGGCACCAGGAACGTCAGCGCCGAGCCCTTGCTCTTCATCGTCAACGGCAGGAACCGCGGGAGCACCTGCACGATCCGCCAGCCCTCCGAACGCAGGTAGTCGGCCAGCGAACGGTCGGTGTAGATCGCGACGTGGGTGTAGTCGTCGAAGTAGCCACCGGGGTTCAGCCGGAAGTTCGGTTGCAGCAAGATCAAATTTCCGCCCGTTCGTAACACCCGTGCCGACTCGGCGAGCAGCCGGGCGGTCGCCGGCCGCTCCAGGTGCTCGAGGAGGTTCGAGGCGAAGACGACGTCGAACGAGCCCTCCTCGAAGCGCGACAGGTCGGTGCAGTCACCCACCTCGGCTTCGACGTGCTCGGCGGCGGCACGCCGCACGGTGGCATCGAGGTCCATCGCTACCACCCGCCGCGCCATGATCGTGTTGGCGAAATCGCACCACCCGGCACCCAGGTCCAGTACGGCCGCGTCTGCGGGGATCCAGCGCTGCAGGTAGGCCGACACGTGCTTCCAGACGGCGGCGCGATGGGGGTTGGGGCCGGCCGGGTACGGAAGTAGGCGGAGACCTCACTGTCCGCGGGCGGCGGTCAGGCCGGGGCTGACGCGTCGTCTGACACCGGGTCACTCCTGAGCGATCTCGTCGGGGTCGTGCTCGTGCCTGTTGGGCTGTGCTCGTGCTGCCGCCGTGTTGCTTGTCGTGGTCGTGCTGTTCGTGCTGCCGCTGTGTCGGGCCCGGCCTGCCGTCGTCGTGTCGGCGCATCCGTTGGGCAAGGTATCAGCCGAATCGCCACCGCAGGGCTGGGGCTCGGTGCGGATAGCCTGATGCCGTCGCACACTACCCGAAGGACCAGTGAATGTCGGTGATCACCGACCCCAAGTCGGACCGCCGAGCCGGGGTGTCGACCCGTAAGCTGCTGCTCGCCTGCCTCCCGGCGGTGGCGATCGGGGTGCTGATCAGGGTTTGGCTGGTGCACACGTCGCTGGTCCCATTGAACGCCGACGAGGGCGTCACCGGCCTGCAGGCGTACGAGGTCCTGCGTGGGAACTTCCGCCTCATCGTGGCCGGGAATGACTACGGCTCGACGACCGAGACCTACCTGATTGCGCCGTTCCTGGCGTTCTGGAGCGGGGTGTGGCCACTGCGGATCGTGCCGACCGCGCTGTCCGTGGTTGCCGCCTATGCGCTCTACCAGTTGGCGCGGCCGATCTTCGGCCGGGCACCGGCCGCGGCACTGGCGCTGATCGGCTGGACCACCTCCGGCGCGGTGGCGATCTTGTTCCTGCGCTCCTACATGGGCTACACGACCGGATTCATCGCGCTTATCGCTGCGCTGGCGTTGGCGTGCCACGCGATGCGGACGGAACAACGCCTGGCCCGGACCGCGGGCTTCGCCGGGTTCGCCGCGGGGTTCGCGATATGGAGCCATCCCGTGTTCGGCACGGTCGCGCTGCTGGCGTTGATCGCGCCGACGCTCTACCGCCGGCGGGCGCTGCGCCGGTGGTGGCTGCCGCTCGCGGCCGGCGGGGTCGTCGGAGTCAGCCCGTGGCTGCTGTTCATGGCGCAGAACGGCTGGCCGGCATCAGCCACGCCGGTGGTGGAAGCCACCTACCCCGAGCGCGTGACCAGGTTCGTCACCGAGTTGCTCCCGCGGGCCTTCGGTCTACGCACCGAGTTGGGGGGGGACTGGGTCGGCCCCGACGCGGTGGCTGTCGGGGTCGCGGCCCTACTGATCATCGGTTCGATAGTCGGGATGGTGCTGCTGGTGATCCGCAAGGGCCTACAGGCCCTGCCGATCCTGGTAGCCGGGGTTCTTGCGTTCCCGGTCCTCGCGCTGTACACCCCACTCAGCAACATCGCGGACGGGCGGTACGCCCTGCCGTTCCTGCCGGAGCTGCTGATGGGGTTGGGGGCGTGGCTGCTGCTGATCCCTGAGCGCATCCGCGACTCGCCGTGGCTAGTGATCACCGTGCCGACAGTATGGGCGCTCTTGCTATGCGTTCCTGTGGTGCATCAGCAGGCCGGCTGGGAGTGGATCGACCCCGACACCGACGCCAAGCAGATGGTCAGCGAGTTGGAGACCCGGCAGATCCGCTACATTGCCGGCGACTACTGGGGCGCGTACCTGGTCGACTACCTCGGCGCGGGGCGCCTCCAGGCGGCGGTTCACCTACCCGTCCGGTTCGACAAGGAGAACGCCACCGTCAACGCCGCCGACCCTTCGGAGGTCGCGTTCGTGTACCAAGACGGTCAGATCCCGTACATGCGGATGCCGGCGGACCGCTACCAAATGATGAACCTCGGACTCTTCGACCTCTACGTGCCGGTTGGGTCGTGAAAGGGACCGATGGCGGACGAGACGTCATCGAGCCCTCCGAGTGGCGATCTACCGTGGATCCGCCGCCGACCTGCTCGGCGTGCCGGACGCGGTGGTCGACGACGGGGTTGCGTGAGGCTCGCTCTGAAGAACTGCCTAACAACCGGCCCTTCTACGGGCGGGGTGGTGCGCGACGGCCTCTCTGCGTTGACCACTGAGTGACAATCGCCCCCGGTCAAGCGGTCATCTATGGATGCTCGAGGACGTTCCTGCCGCTGACTGTCGGCGCAAGGCCGCTTGGCCGGTCGACCTGATAAGGCTGCGGTCACTCAACTCAGGGGCCGGCGACAACTGCGCATGGGCAGGAACGCGGTCTCGCGGGCTTGGAAAGCGTGCGCATCTGACAGCAACCGTGACAGCAACCCGACTCGCGTATGTCCACGTCACCAGGGATTTATGCGACGAGTCCCGCGAGCGGCGGACGGTTACGGACTCGAGTGGAGACATTGCCCTGATCTTGTAAACAGGTGGTTGGGAGTTCGAGTCCCCCCGCCAGCTCTGCTAGTCAATCATCGTTTTACCTTATGAGAGCCGACTTGAGACTGCTGTGAAGTGGCTCGCAATGTCGGGGAGTCAGGTGCCCTCAGGGTCATTTTAGGGACAATCTGAGTCACTTAGGGTCAACATTGGGTCATCGCTCGCTGCCCTTGGCTCTAACAGGTGGTCCTCGGGGAAGGTTGCAAGGCGATGCCGCGAGTAACCGATCGTAGGGTCAGAGACCTGTGGGAAGGCCTGTCACGGAGCCAGCTGGATGTGCTCCGGACGAAAGGTCTGATGCGGTACGAGGTCCGCTGGCATAGGGACGGAAAGTCCGGGCGCAAACGGTTCCACGGGAAGCGACAGGCCGAACTTTGGGAGGCCCAGCAGCGGATCGGGCCGGCGGAGCAGCTGGACCGCCGCGGCCGCACACTGACCGTCGAGCAGATGATGGATCTATGGCTAGCGACGAAGGCGAACCTGCCAGGACTCAAGACCGATGAGGCCTGCCGAACCGATCATCGCGAGGTACTCCTGACCTTCTCCGGTCGCCTGGCTTCGACCGTCACTCCCTCGGAGGTCTTCGTATGGGTTGCGCGTGATCGTGGGATCTCGCTACGTCGACGGTCACTGACGGCTCTCCGGCGGGCATACGCCATCGCGATCGGTGACAGGCTGCTCAGAGATGACCCGACTGCCAACGTGAGCCTGCCCAAAGCCCGTAGCCAGGAGATGCGCTTCCTCAGCTGGGAAGAGCTGGCCGACATCGCGGATCACTGCGGTGACGGAATTATGGTCTGGTTACTGGGCACCGTCGGCTTGCGACTTGGAGAGGCGGTCGGTCTGAAGGTCGGGGACGTCAACACGCGCACAAGGCGCATCCGGATCGCTCGTCAAATAACGATGAGGGACAACAGGCCGACTGAGGGCCTGCCCAAGGGCGGCAAGGGCCGCGACGTCCCAGTCCCAGGCTTCGTGCTCGACATGCTTCCGCTTCATGGTCGGCGGCCGGGAGATTGGCTATTCCACGGGATTCGGAGCAGTCGCCTTGATGCTCACTTCTGGCGCGGCAAGGTGTTCGAACCCGCGGCCGAGCGAGCGGGCTACGGAAAGATGCACCCGCACGAGTTGCGTCATACGGCGGCGAGCCTGGCAATCGCTGCCGGCGCCGACGTAGGAGCGGTTCAGCGAATGCTAGGGCACGCCTCCGCGTCCATCACCCTTAATCTGTACCGCCACCTCTTCGATAAGTCCCTGGATGACGTGGCCGATGCACTGGACGAAGCGCGCCAACGGGCCCTTACCTCTGCACGATGAACTCTCCCCGCAACCCGAGGTCTGGTCGCCGCGGCGCACGTGCAGATCGAATGCTACGGGCTTCAAGTATGCCGCGATCCTCCTGCGCAGGCGCCGCCACGAGGCGGCCGGCGCGCAACGGCTCCGGCTCCCGGCTGACACATCTTTCCGGGCCTCCGCATCAGCTTCCAACCGGTCTCCGCAGAGGTCCTGGAGGACCTGATGCTGCCCCGACCAGGGCAGCCTCTGCGAGGAACTGGTCTCTGGCGGGCCCGGCCACTACGCCGTGCGCATGCCTGAGTCGCGACCGACATCCGGAGTTCCGGGTGTTCTTCGTTAACGTCAACGACATGCCGGGGGCGACGGCGCCGACATCTGCGCCTAACCGACGCTGACCGAGGCGCGGCTGGGCTACGCCGGCATCGGCTACGCCCCCAGCGGCTGGACCACTCTGTTGGATCATCTGCGCGGCCGCGGCCGCGACCACGGCGACGACGCGATCGGCGTCGACGACCGGAACCATCAACCGGTCGCGGAAATGGTCGATCAGGTTGCCGGTGGACGCGGCACGGGCCAGCCTCGCAGCCGTCGGGTTCGTCGGCCGGGCCTCCGCCGCCGCAGACCCGGAAGAGTCGGAGTCCTTTTACACCTCTTGCATTGCGGTCAGGTGAGCCGGGTCCAGGTGATCGCTAGGACTGGACGGTTGGCCTTCGGGGTACGTGACCCTGTCGCTGCACAAGTTGTGGGCGGGCTCGGGATATGAGTATCTGACCCGTCAGGTCGCGGCCCTGGACGCCTCGCATCGGCGTGGCTCGTTGGCGTCGTACTACAGCGAGCGCGGCGAGACCCCGGGTAGATGGGTTGGCGCCGGGCTGGCGGGGCTGGGCGGTGTGACGGCGGGCGATGTGGTCACGGCCACGCAAATGCGGGCGCTGTTCGGGTTCGGTCACCATCCGCTGGGGGAAGAACGACAGGAGGCCGCACGGCACGCCGGCTTGTCGGCGCGCGACGTCGAGCGAGCCGGGCGTCTCGGGATGCCGTTCCGAGCGGTCGGCAGCACAAAGAGCTCGTTGCAGGCCGAGGTAGACCGACGCGCCGGTCTCCGGGTCGACGGTGCCTCGGGCGCTTCGGTTGCGGCCGAGGTTCGCGCGGTCGTCGTGTCGGAGGTGGCGACGGACTGGTTCGAGCGTGACCACCGTCGACGACCGCGGGACGCGCGGGAGCTCGCCGGTGCGGTGGCCCGGTATATGCGGCCGGGTGCCCAACCGGTCGCCGGGTTCGATCTGACCTTCTCGCCGGTGAAGTCGGTGTCGGCGTTGTGGGCGATCGCGGACCGGGTCGTGGCGGCGGAGATCGAATGGGCTCACGATGCGGCTGTGGCCGACGCCCTGGCGATGATCGAACAGCGTGCCCTGTACACCCGGGAGGGCACAAACGGGGTCCGCCAGGTCGAGGCGCGGGGTTTGGTTGCGGCGGCGTTCACCCACCGCGACTCCCGGGCCGGCGACCCCGACCTGCACACGCACGTTGCGGTGGCGAACAAGGTACAAACCCTCGACGGCCGGTGGCTGGCGATCGACGGCCGGGTCCTGTACGCCGCCACGGTGACGGCGTCGGAAACCTACAACACGGCGCTGGAACATCACCTGGGGGAACGTCTCGGGGTGCGCTTCGCGGACCGGGCCACCCCCACCGGTGGACGTGCCGTGCGGGAGCTGGTCGGTGTCGACCCGACCCTCACCGGCCGCTGGTCGGCGCGACGCCACGCCATCGATGTCCGGCGCGCCGAATTGGCCCGGCGGTTCCAGGCGACGACCGGGCGGCCACCGACCCGACAGGAGACGTGGTACCTCGCCCAGCGGGCCACCCTGGAAACCCGACAGCGCAAGCACGAACCCCGCACCCTGAGCGAGCAGCGTGCCGCCTGGCACGCCCAAGCCGTCGAGGTCCTCGGCAGCCCGGAGACGGTGACCGCCATGGTGATCGGCACGCTGACGCCGAGCCTGCCTTCGCGGCCCCGATTGGACACCAACGAGATCGCCGGATGGGTCGCCGGCACCGCAGCGACGGTGATCGCGAACGTTGAGGCCGACCGGGCCACCTGGCAGGAGTGGCACCTGCGGGCCGAGGCCCTCCGACAGATCCGCCGCATCGACGGGCCGGCCGGCATGAGCGGCCACCTGACAGATCTGGTGGTAGCCGAGGCCCTTAACCGGTCGGTCCTGCTCAGCCGACCCTCCCACCTGCCGACCGGCACAGCTGCCGATCCACCTGCCGAACCTGAAGGGCTGCGGCGGTCCGACGGCAGCTCCGTCTACACGGTGGCCGGCTCGGACCGCTACAGCTCCCCGCGGATCCTGGCCGCCGAACAGCGGGTTCTCCGGTCAGCTGGCCGCGTCGACGGTCAGCGCCTCGACCACGCGGCGGTCGAGGTTGCGGTGAAGAAGGCAGCGGTCGCCGGGGTGCCGCTGAATGCGGGGCAGGCGGCGCTGGTCGGGGATCTGGCCACGTCGGGCCGCCGGATTCAGCTGGCCTTGGCGCCGGCCGGGACCGGGAAGACGACAGCGCTGCAGGTGCTGGCCGACGCCTGGACCGAGGCGGGCGGGACGATCATCGGGTTGGCGCCGTCCGCCGCCGCTGCCCGCGTCCTCGGGGAACATCTCGGCGTCCCCACCGACACCCTCGCCAAGCTCGCCTGGTCCCTTCCCCACCCCGACAACGGGTCGCCGGCCAGGCAGCCGCAAACCGGGCAGCCGCAGACCGCGCCCCCGCAGATCGGGCTGCCGCAGATCGGGCCGCCGCTGACCAAGCTTTCGCTGATCGGGCTGCCGCAGATCGACAGCAGGAGCCTGGTGCTGGTGGACGAGGCCGGGCTGGCCGACACCGTGACCCTGGACGCGGTGATCGACTTCGTGCTGCAGCGGGGAGGCTCGGTTCGGCTGATCGGGGACGACCGTCAACTCGGCGCCGTCGGTGCCGGCGGACTCCTCCGCGACCTCGACGCCGAACACGGTGCGGCCCGGCTGATCGAGGTGGTCCGGTTCGCCGACCCCGCCGAGGCCGCGGCATCGTTGGCGCTGCGGGACGGCCAGACCACAGCGCTGGGTTTCTACCTCGACCAAGGCCGGGTCCACGTCGGCGACCCCACCACCACCCTCGACCAGGTGTTCACCGGCTGGCTGGCCGACCGCACCGCCGGACTGGACACGCTGATGCTCGCCCCCACCCGCGACCTTGTCGCCGAGTTGAACGCCCGGGCCCGCCAGCAGCGGCTCGACCGGCTCTCGCCGAACACCTGGGACATCCGGACTCCAGAGTGTCTGCTGGCCGACGGCAACAGCGCCGGGCCCGGCGACCTAATCCTCTGCCGCGCCAACGACCGCCGGCTCGCCACCTCCCGCCGACAGTGGGTACGCAACGGCGACCGCTTCATCGTCGACCGCGTCCACCCAGACGGCTCCATCACCGCCCACACCCTCCCCAGCCACCGCGCGAATGACACCAGGAGGAACGCAAGAGGGAACGCGAGAGGGAACGCGGTGGTGGTTCTGCCGGCCTCCTATGTCAACGGCTCGGTGCAGCTGGGTTACGCCAGCACCGTGCATGCCGCCCAAGGCGTCACCTGCGACACTGTGC
The DNA here is from genome assembly GCA_963789345.1 of uncultured Actinomycetota bacterium. Lineage (GTDB taxonomy): Bacteria > Actinomycetota > Actinomycetes > Propionibacteriales > Propionibacteriaceae > Microlunatus. The sequence continues at coordinate 494,365 of CAWBKR010000026.1, forward strand.
ACGGGATCGTCACCGGGGACGAGGGACGCGCCCGGCTGTATACGCTCCTCACCCGCGGCCGAACCGGCAACCACCTCTACCTGCGGATGGGGGACGACCAGCGAATCCATGTTCTGGCCCGACCGGGGGATCCGCCGCCGGATGGACCCGTGGACCTGCTCGAGCGCATCGTCACCCGCGACGACACCGCCCGATCCGCCACCAGCCTGCTGACCGAAGCGGCCGATCCTGCCCGGGCGCTCACCGACACCGTCGCCCGATACGTCGACGCGCAACATGTCGCCGCCGACCGGACCACCGCCGACGCCGCGCAACAACGACAGCTCACCTCCCTCGCCGACCATCTCGTCCCCCGGCGTCAGCGAGGAACCGGCCTGGCCGGCGCTCTACTCCGCCCTGCTGCTCGCCGGCGCTCAGGACGGCGACCCGACCCGGCCGCTGAGGCTGGCCGTCGCCGCCGGCCCGCTCACCGACGCCCATGACCGAGCCGCCGTCCTCCACCAGCGGGTGGACAATCTAACGACGGTCCCGGGCGGTCCGCTGCCCTGGCTCCCCGGCGTGCCGACTCACCTCCAACACCACCCCACCTGGGGTCCCTACCTGACCGCCTGCGCGGACCAGATCACCGACCTGACCAATCAGGTGCATCAGGCGGCCCGCGGCTCCACCACCCCACCGTGGGCGGCCCAGCTGCCGCAACCGCTTCCCCACGACCTGGTCGCCGACGTCGCGGTCTGGCGGGCCGCCGTCGACGTCGCCCCCGACGACCTCAGGCCCACCGGATCCGCCCAAACCGCCGCGATCATGCGGCAGTGGCAGCAGCACCTCGACCGGCACCTGCAGACCGGTCGCGACGGCGCCGGCCACGACAGCCTGGCCAAACGGATAGCGGCGTCGACCCGAGCAGCAGACCGCGACGGCTTCTTCTCCCAGCTCGTCCAGCGGCTGACACGCCTGGCGCGGGCCGGTGTCGACATCGACCAGCCGGTGCGCACCGCCATCGCCGAACATCCCCTTCCCGACCACCACGGGTACGCAGCGTTGTGGTGGCGGCTGCACCGCCACCTGCCGCCAGATGCGCTCGCCACGACGCCGTCGGCGGCGGCTGAAGAACCGACGTTCACCTATGCGAGCCAACTCCTCCCACCGCCGACGGGACGAGACGGAACGGTTGCCGCAGCCCAGGAGGCACAGCTGGACGCGGCCCTCGTGCTGGAGGGCTTGCGCCGGCTGCTGATCACCAACGCGCCGCCCAGCCGCGACCAGCCACGTCCAGAACGGTCGGAGCCGACGGCGGCCATTTTGCGGGGGGATGTCACGGCCGACCGGCTCCGCGACGTCAACCACGAAACCCTCACCTTCTACCGTGCCCAGTTCGACCGGTCGTGGGCCGCGCCCTACCTAGCGGAGCGTTGCCGAACCGACCTGTCCGTCGGCGACCGGTTTCAGCCCGGCTACGCCCCCCACGGCTGGACCCGCCTCGTTGATCACGTGCGCCGGCTCGGCGTCACCGCCACCGAGATGGTCGCCGCCGGCGTGGCGACCATCAGCAGCAGACATCACCTCATCGACCGATTCCGTGACCGGCTGATCCTGCCGATCTTCACCGAAACCCACGACCTCGTCGGGTTCGTCGGACGCCGCCACCCCAACCTCCACGACCACGCCGGCGGCCCCAAATACCTCAACACCCCCACCACCCCCCTATTCGTCAAAAGCAACCAGCTCTACGGCAGCCACCTACTGCCACCCGCCTCCAGCACCAACGACAGGACATCCACGGACAGGTCATCCGCCGACCGGACATCCACCGACCGGACATCTACCGACCGGACATCTACCGACGGACCAGCCCACCATCCGCCGGTGCCGGTGCTGGTCGAAGGCCCCCTCGACGCCGTCGCCGTCACCCTCGCCGGCCAAGGCCACTACCTGGGAGTGGCACCGCTCGGCACCTCCCTGTCCCCCATCCAAGCCGCACAACTCGCGCAACGACATGTCGACCCGATCGTCGCCACCGACCCCGACGCCGCGGGACGAGCAGCCGCCCAACGCGCGTTCTGGCTGCTCACCCGCCACGGACTCGACCCCCGCCACACCCACTTGACCGACGGCCTTGACCCCGCCGCCACCCTCGAACAACACGGACCCGAAGCGCTGCGCGTCGCACTTCAGCCCACGAACCGGCTCGGTGATCAACTTCTCCGCAACCTCCCAGACCGAACCATGACCAGATTGCAGACCGAAGAAGCGCTCAAAGTCATCGCCGTCCGCCCACCTCACATCTGGGTCCCGGCTCTGGCCCTTCTCGGTACGCAGCTCGGCCTCGACGACAACCACCTACGCCGACAGCTGCTGACACGAGTGCGGCACCGCAGCAGCGAGATCAGCCAGCGGCCTCTTGAGACGACCGCTGAACGAACGGCAGCGCCCAGTCCGACGGGGCCGCCGACCGCTGACCCAGCACGTCCGATCACATCTCCCCCAAGGACGACCCGCCCTGCGGATTTCCTCGACCAGCCGATGTAGTTCAGCGAACCGCAAAGGCCATCCTCAATGCGACGAACACCGGGCGGGTCATACGCGACAAGCCGCGAGACATGCCGTCCCGGTCGTTCACCGCCAACACCGCCTGGCTGGTCTACACCGCGATCGCATTTACCTGACCGCCCATCGGAACGGTACGCATCGCTGGGGCTGCCGGCGAAAGCACGGTGGCCGGTTGCGGGCCCCATACCTCGGCGGCGGCCGCGCAGCCTTGGTTCACGTCTGGGCCGCGAGATCGGCGGTCCCCCACGGCGCGATCTCCGCTCAGTTCGGTGAGCGGCGTACGCCATAGCGAAGGTGAAGCACTCGGTTGCCCTGAATGATCACGTCGGGATCATTCAACAGGTGCGGAGCATCGACCGACCCGAAAAAGCGCTTGCCGGAGCCGAGCACGACGGGTACGACGTCCATCCGCACCTCGTCGACGAAGCCCGCGGCGAGGAACTGGCCGCCGACGTCTCCGGCCGCGACCTCGACGGTGCGACCACCCGCGAGCTCCCTCGCCTTGGCCACCGCTGCCGCGATGCCGTCGACGAAGTGGTACGGCGCCTCGGGGTCCCAGCCCTCGGGCGGCGGCCGGTGGCTGACGACGACGACGTGGTCGACCCCAGCCGGCGGTGTCCCGTCCCAGCCGTCGGTGATGTCGAAGACATGGCGCCCGGCGATGGTCACCGCGATCTCGTCCCAGTACGGCCGGACGTAGTCGTAGGAGGCCTGCGACACCTTCAACACACCGCTCTCGTCCAACGCGACCTCACCGCTGACCAGCCACTCGAACAGCGGCCCGGGGTCGTCGTTCTCGGCTGCGATGAAGCCGTCGACCGACACCGACGCGTACATGACTACCTTGCTCATGGGACTCCTCTGATGGGGATGTGTCCCCGAAGTCTGCGGCGCGTCGAGCTGTTCGCTCTTGTAAGAATTCAATCGGCCGGCAACGGCCAGCCGTCGAGCACGTGGCCAGGATGCTCGCGCAGGAAACGCCTACGGACCTCGACGTACCGGGTCGGCGTGAAGCCGGTGAACTCCCGGAACTCGTGACCGAAGTGCGCCTGGTCGAAGTAGCCGGCGCGAGCGGCGAGGTCTGCCCAGTCGATCGGTTCGGCGGGGTCGATGGCGAGCACGGTGGTGGAGAAGCGGTGCGCCCGGGCCAGCCGCTTCGGCGTGACGCCGATGATCTGCTTGAAGCTTCGTGCCAGATAGGTGCTGCTGACACCTCCCGCCGCGATCAGGTCGCTGATCGCCACCGTCCCTCCGGTCGCCGCGATGGCGGTGCTCACGTGGCGGACCAGATCCAGGCCGGGAGTCTCGCGCAGCTTTCGTATCAGCCCCTCCTCGAGCACCGTCAACAGCTGGTGGGGTTCGTGCACGGCGGCCAGCCGGTCTCGTAGCTCAGCGATGACGGGCTGGCCCCAGACCTGTTCGATCGTCGCCGGCCGGTCACGCAGCTCGGCCGCGGCCATCGGCAGGAACGGTGCCAGCCCCCACGGCTTGAAGTGCACGCCGACGGACCGGCTCGGGATCGGGTAGCCGAACTCCCACGCGCGGGTGGGCGTGCTGACCACGCAGCCGTCGGCGTACTCGGCCGCCTGGATGTGGTTGCCCGCGCGGATGTGGAACGGTGCCCCGAGATTGACGATGAGCAGCGGTGCCGGCGCCGCCGGCAGCGTCAGCCGGCGGTACGGCGGGTTGCCCGCCAGGTAGTAGACGTCGTGGATCAGGTCGTCGAGAGGTGGCTGCGGCGCCCTGGACACGTACTCCATGCGTGAAGCATTGCCGACGACATAGGCGCAGCAGTCGTCGGACGACACCGGCGGCTGAGTGCCCCAGCTGGTTGTCGCGAGGCAGCCAAGGTCGACCGCGCCGACAGACGTGGGCACCTGGGACCAGCGCGACGCTGGGTCGACGTGAGGGTTGGCGTCGAAGTCGAAGGCGCGCAGCGACTTCTCCCGCGGGACGGTTGCGGCGCGGATCTCGCCGAGCTGACGCACGCCTTCGGCCGTCGCGCTGAGGGTCCCGCAATGGCTACGTGGTGGACTCTCGGGTGCGACGCGGACGATCCGCACCGGCTCGCGGACTTCTGGGCTCGAGCACTGGGCTACATCAGCGAGCCGGGATACGACTACCCGGATGGCGCATCGATCATTGATCCTGATGGCAGAGGGCCGGCCATCAGTTGGCTGCGTGTGCCGGAAGGCAAGACAGCGAAGAATCGGGTGCATATCGACATCCGCGTTGCCGGCGAGGGGGCGACTGACGCGATCGAGCGGGATCGTTTAATCCGTGCCAAGGTGCCCGAGCTCGTAGCCCTTGGCGCCAGCGTTGTCAGCGAAGCGCGTTACGAAGATCTGCTCGATGGCGTTGTCATGCTCGATCCTGAGGGCAACGAGTTCTGCGTCGCGTGATCACACGCCACTCAAGGCCGGAGCAGCAGCAGTCTCGCTCAACGGTGGTTGAGTGTCACGTGTGATACGGGCGACGCCTCACCAGTGCTGCCCGCATGCCGGTCGTGTGCGGGCGTTCAGCCCTCGCCGGCTGGCGGCCGGAGCAACTCGAAGAAGCCGCAGTACAACAACACACTGTCCGGGTTTGCGCGAACGGGGCGTAGCCGTTCCGCGGCCAGCCAGTCCTGCACGAGACGACCGCCTGGAACGGACCTCCACTGGTGCAGCGACATGTGGGAAGCGCGTGAATGCCCCGCGGTGAAGCCCGCGCCCGTGGGCACCCGAACGACGCTCGCCACGGCCGCAGACTGACTGGCTATCGGGTGGCGGCAGAAGGCGACCAGGGGTCGGCGCACCGACCGGAGATCGCGGACTGGGGACGACCCGGTTGACCTCTTTCCCAAGCGATCGCGCACCGACCCGCAGCTCACATGTTCAGCCGGGTACTGCCAGGATGTGCCACGGCCCCGCGACACGGGATCCCGTCCGACAACCGATTCAGAGGTGGACCATGCCCGATGACCAGCCCGTGATGACCGCCCTCGCCGAGATCACCGCGGTCTCTCTCCTCCACGGCAACCTTCCTGCCCGTGAGCACATGGTTGCTCGACTGGCCGCGCTCGTGGCGGTCGACGCCCCGACCGCCTCCTACGTGATGAATGCCAACACCGCGGCCCAGACCGGGATCACCGTGGAGGACGTCCAGAGTCTCTTGGTGGCGGTGGCCCCGATCGTGGGCACCGCCCGAATCGTCACCGCTGCCGAGCGGATCACCGAGGCTCTCGGTTTCGTCATCGAGCTCGCTGTCGCTGAGCTCGCCGCCGAGCTCGAGGCCGAGGAAGCAGCCGCGGAGACGGCCGACGAGCGCTGAGTAGCGCCGCGAGACATTGGGGACAGGTTCGCGCTGAAGCAGGGGGTGATCCGCGACCAGGCCGCAACCTGAGGACGGATCACCGTCGCGTTGAGGGCACCCTGAGCCAGGATCATCGGGCACCCAAGGGGGCGACGGGCCCTGCCCGAATACCGGACGTCTTACGGCGCATCGTTCACCGATCGGCCAGCGGTATCGCTCCGGGGCCTTGCCGCAGAACCAGCGCCGGTTGGGATGTCCAACTGTGCGCATGTCACGGTCAACCCTTCGGCGGGTCCGCTAGCGCCGACGCTGCTTGCGCACCGCAGAAGTCACCATGGAAGCCGGAGGGGCGGTCGTCCCCCGCAGTACCAGGCGGGTCGGCAGTAGCACCGGCGCCGCGGAGGGCTCGCCCTCTTCGCAGTTGAGTTCCTGCAGCAGCAGCTGTGCGGCGATCTCGCCCTGGCCGCGGACGTCCTGGGCGATGGTGGTCAGCTCGAACATGGCCGCCATCTCGTGGTCGTCGACGCTGATCACCGAGATGTCGCCTGGGCACGCTCAGCCCAGCCCGCCGCAGGGCCCACAGCGCCCCGATGGCGAGCTCGTCGTACTCGGCGAAGACGGCCGTGGGAAGCACGGGTCGGGAGAGCAGGGCGGTCATTGCCTCGGCACCGCCCTCGAGGCCGTGCGGTCCGGTGGCGACCAGCTCCTCGGGCAGGGTGAGACCGGCCGCCTGGAGGGCCTCCTCGCAGCCCCGCCGCCGCTCCGCCGACGACTCGAACTCGAACCGGGGGTCGTCGGCCTCGCCCACGATCAGGCCGATCCGCCGGTGCCGGAGGTGGATCAGGTGGTTGACCGCCTGTCGCGCCGCGGCGACCGCGTCGATGCCGACCGCCGGAACTCCCGGCACGGTCGTACCCACGGTGACGAACGGGATGTCGAGGGCCCGCAGGGCGAGGGTGTGCTCCTCGTTCAGCGGCGCCGACAGGACCAGGATCCCGTCGACGCGTCCGGCGAGCGGCATCCGGGAGAAGAAGTCGTCACGGACGCCGGCGCTGCCGAGGTGATAGAGGAGAACGTCGTACCCGTGCTCCCGCAGGTGATCGACCGCCGCAGCGGTCACGGTGGTGAAGAACCACCGGGTGATGAAGGGCACGATGACGGCCACCGTCTTGCGCGGACCGGGCGCGAACTCGGGGGCCGCCTGCAGGGCCGTGGTGTAGGACAGCTCGCGGGCCGCCTCGATCACGCGTTGGCGCGTGTCGGGCGACACCTTGGCCAGCCCCCGTAGCGAGCGCGACGCCGTGGCCGCCGACACCCCGGCCCGTTCGGCCACGTCCTGGAGATTCACCCGGACGGCCGTGTCCGTCGTCCCAGGTCGCTCGCTCACAGTCCCCAAGGGTAGCCGCCCCTCATCTGTCCGAACCCGGGTCCATCGTGCACGGATCGGGCGCGAAGAGGAAAGGTCTTTCATCGCCTCGCCGAACCGTCGCCTGCGCCCGAAACACCAACCTGAAGAGGATCTGAGAGGAACATCGGAGAAGCTATTGCCAACGGACAGACGGGCAGTGACACACTCGCGATGCAAACTTTTCCTTCCTCTGACACTCAGGCCAATCTCGTTGCACTGGGCTCGTCGCGGCGGACCGAGGTCCCGGGCAACGACGCACAGTGAGGTGGCGCGGCGTGACGGCGAATGTGATCGTGACCGTGGAGCGGGAGTTCGACAACCCGCGATCCCAGGTCTTCCGGGCGTGGACCGAGCCCGCGCAGCTGGCGCAGTGGCGCGGCTCGCCGGGCTGGCACGTCGAGCTCGAGACCCTCGCGGGTGAGCTCGAGCTCGGTGGTCGGCACTATCACGTGAAGGTGCGCGACGCCGATCCCACCACCCGGGTGGTGACCGACGGTGTCTACACCGAGTTCTTCGACCCGGACGTGTTCGTGTCCCGGGAGCGCATCACCGGCGACCCGGGCATCGATCCGGACGTGCCGCTGGAGCTGCGGGTCGAGTTCACCAAGATGGGCCGCCACAACACCCTGGTCCGGATCATCCAGGGCCCCTACGAGCCGGATGTCGCCGGCTGGCACGGCGAGGGCTGGGAGAAGGAGCTGGCCCGGCTCGCCGACTACCTCGCCAGCAACCCGGCTCAGGAGGCCACGCGATGACCGCGGAAGCAGCGCCCGACCTGCAGCACACCAGCGTCGTGCGGACCAAGCCGCTGATGACGATGCCGTCGATCTTGATCATGAACCTCGGGTTCTTCGGCATCCAGTACAGCTTCGGCATGCAGCAGACCGCGGTGAACCCGGTGTACGAGTTCCTCGGCGCCGACCCGCACGACCTGCCGATCCTGAACCTGGCGGGACCGATCACCGGTCTGCTCGTCCAGCCGCTGATCGGTGCCCTGTCCGACCGGACCTGGAGTCCACGCTGGGGTCGACGCAAGCCGTTCTTCCTGATCGGCGCGATCGGCTGCAGCCTCTGCCTGTTCTTGTTCCCGTTCGTGACCGCGGTGTGGATGGCGGTCATCCTGCTGTGGCTGCTGGACGCCAGCAACAACACCGCGATGGAGCCGTACCGGGCGTTCATCGCGGACAAGCTGCCGCCCTCTCAGCTGGGCAAGGGATTCCTGGCTCAGTCGTTCTTCACCGGCCTGGGCATCACGCTGGCCAACCTCTCGCTCTTCTTCTTCCAGAAGATCATCTCCGGAGCCACCGAAGCGGGGATCCCGTACTGGGTGGTCGGTTCGTTCATGCTCGGGGCGGTCTGCTCGATCGGCACTGTGCTGATCTCGGTGCTCCGGACGCCGGAGATCCCGCCCAGCGAGGAGGAGCTCAAGGCGTTGCGGGCCAAGAAGGGTGGCCTCGGCCCGGCTCTGCGCGAGATCGGCGAGGCGATCAAGGACATGCCGCCGCAGTTCCGCAAGCTGGCGCTGGTCTACTTCTTCCAGTGGTACGGGATGGTCTGCTACTGGCAGTTCATCGCGTTGTCCATCGCCCAGGAGTTCTTCCCGCCGACCCCGGAGGGCAAGGAGGAGGCGGTGGCGTGGACCGGTCTGGTCAACGGTTGGTACAACGTCGTCACCTTCAGCGTCGCCTTCGCCCTGGTGGCTTTCGCCAAGAAGCGTGGGGCGAAGCTGGTGCACTGCGTCTGCCTGATGCTCGCCGCGGTCGGTCTGATGATCGTGCCCTCGGTCGGCAACCAGTACCTGATCTTCATCCCGATGATCGGTCTGGGCATCGCCTGGGCGTCGATCATGGGTGTGCCCTACATCATGGCGGTCCGGATGATCCCGTCCACCCGGTTCGGGGTCTACATGGGCATCATCAACATGATGATCGTGGTGCCGATGCTCATCCAGTCGGTGACCTTCGGCTGGATCTTCGAGAACCTCCTGGGTGACAACCCGAGCAACGCGATCAGGTTCGCCGCGGTGTTCCTGGCCATCGCCGGTCTGGTGATGCTGTGGATCAAGGAGCCGCGCAGCGTCCGTGATGTCGACGACGTGGCCCACATGCCGATGGCCGGACACTGAGGAGCTGACGATGAGCATGAAGGACTACCGCACGATCGTCGTCGGCACCGACGGCTCCTCACTCGGAGGGCCGACCGTCGGACGGGCCGCCTGGCTCGCCAAGCACGACGACGCCGACCTGGTGATCGTCTGCGCCTTCGCCCAGCTGTCGCGTCGGGACGAGGCCAAGAACGTCGCCACCCTCGGTGGTGACTCCCGGATCGGTCAGGTGCTCGGCCGCGATGCTGCCGGTCGCGCCCTGTCCGAGGCCATGAAGGTGGCCAGCGCCGAGGGCGCGACCGTCACCGCGGCCCTGCTGATCGACGGTGAGCCGGCCAAGGCCCTGGTCACCACCGCCACCGACCAGAACGCCGACCTGATCGTGCTCGGGTCGCTGCACGACCGCACCCTGGCGGATCGGTTGCTCGGCTCCACCTCCGAGGAGGTGATCAAGCGCGCCGAGTGCGATGTGCTGATCGTGCGACCGGAGTCGAACACCGGCGAACTGCCGGTGCCGGAGGACGCGGCCCCCGGCACCTGAGAGAAGCCTCCGTCTCGGTCGGACTGCCGGGTCCACCGAGACGGCAGGAGACACTGATGCCTCGCTCCGTCGGAAGCGAGGGCATCGCCGTTGTTCGACAGGCTTTGGAGGGGTCCGCGTCGGACTCCTCTCACCAACAACATTCACCGAGTGCAGAGTGGCAGGTGCCCTCATCGGGCTCAAAGTGCCGGACGGACTCTTGCAGCCGCCCCGCAAGCCAGCCTGGGCATCAGAAGCTCGCGCGTCCCACGGTCCCCGTGACCGGTAGACGGTCCGCTAATGGGGATGTACCGGGTTGCTTGCGGCAGTCTGGTGCTTCGAACCGCCAGCGGGTGAGCACTGCGGTCCGCTGACCTTGTGAAGGTCTTCCGTAAGACCGTGCCCCCGCTGGTTGGTGAGGAGCTTAAGGGCTGGTGGGATGGCGTGCCTCGAGCACTGATCCATTAGCGCGCCTTCGTTCTCCTCACGGTTCACGCAGGTGGTGGTCGTCGAGGGAGAGGAAGTGGCGGTGCTGTTCATCGGGAACGATTGGGCTGAGGCCCATCACGACATTGAGATCCAAGACTCCGAGGGTCGGGTACTGGTCCGGCGCCGGTTGGTGGAGGGAGTCGATGGGCTGGCCGAGCTGCACGGCCTGGTCGCTGGCCACCTCGGCGAGGACGAGGAGCCCGACCGGGTGCTGGTTGGGATCGAGACCGATCGAGGGCCGTGGCCGCAGGCTTTGATCGCCGCCGGTTACACGGTGTATCCGATCAATCCGCGGCAGGTGGCTCGTTATCGGGAACGGCACAGCACCAGCGGCGGCAAGTCCGACCCGAAAGATGCACACGTGCTGGCCGAGATCGTCCGGCTGGACCGGGCGCATCACCGGCCTGCGGCCGGTGACTCCGATGTCGGCGAGGCGGTCAAGATCGCCGCCCGCGCACACCAGACGATGATCTGGGCCCGGCAGCGGACGGTCAACCAGCTGCGCTCCACGCTGCGGGAGTTCTACCCCGCCGCGCTGGCCACCTTCGACGACCTAGCCGACCAGGATGCGCTGACCGTGCTGGCCGTCGCACCGACCCCGGCGCAGGGAGCTGGGTTGACCCAGGCTCGGGTCGAGAAGGCGCTGCGCCGCGGCGGCCGGCGCCGCTATGTGGCGGCCCGGGCCGCGGAGATCGTGGCAGGGATGCGGGCCGAGCAGCTTCCGGCCAGGGCCGGGTTGGTCACCGCCTACGCCGCCAGCGTGTCCGCGCTGGTCGCCGTGATCACCACCATGGTCGAGCAGACCCAGGCACTGCAGGAGCAGGTCGCCGCGGGTTTTGGCCGGCACCCCGACGCTGAGATCTACCTGAGCCCAGCCCGGGCTCGGGCCGACCCTTGCGCCGCGGGTGCTTGCCGAGTTCGGAGACGACCCCCACCGCTACGCCGACGCCCGGGCCCGCAAGAACTACGCCGGCACCGCCCCCATCACCAGGGCCTCCGGGAAGAAGACCGTGGTCGCCGCCCGCTACGTGCGCAACAAGCGCCTTGCCGACGCCCTGCATCAACAGGCTCTCTGCTCGCTGAGCGGCTCACCTGGAGCCCGCGCCTACTACGACCGGCACCGCGACGCCGGAACCAGCCACCACAAAGCACTCCGAGCCCTCAGCAACCGCCTCGTCGGCATCCTCCACGGCTGCCTGTGGGCTTCCCCTCGTAGCGTGGAGACATCGCCTATGAGGGAGGGGCGATGGCAGAGACACTATCGGAAGTTCGATGAGGACTTCAAGCAGGGCGCGGTGCGGATTGTGCGGGAGACCGGGAAGCCGATCGCGCAGGTGGCCCGGGAGCTGGGGATCAACGAGGGCACGCTGGGCAACTGGTGCGCCAAGGACCGGCGCGGCCGCGGACGGCGGCGACGGCGCGTTGAGCGAGGACGAGCGGGCTGAGCTGGCGCGGCTGCGGCGGGAGAACGCCGAGCTGGCGGATGCAGCGTGATGTGCTCAAGCGCTCGGTGGCCCTCTGGGTGGACGAGGCGATGGGCCGGTGAGCGTGGCCGGGTTCATCGCCGCCCAGAGGGCCGAGCACCAGCGTCCCGCACGCGACGGCGTGTCGGGCGCTGGGGGTCAGTCCCAGGCCTGGTTCTACAAGTGGCGCCACGGCGACCCCTCGCCGCGGCAGGCCCGCCGGGAGCAGCTGACGGTCGAGATCCGGCGGCTGTTCGCCGCGCATCGCGGCCGCTACGGGTCGCCGCGGATCACCGCGGACCTGCGCGATGAGGGCTGGCGGGTCAGCGAGAACACCGTCGCCGCGATGATGGCCGAGCATGGGTCTGCGGGCCCGGCCGCAAGCGGCGGCGCAAGCAGACCACCCGGCCGGGCCGGGGCCGGTGGCGGGCACCGGACCTGGTCGGGCGCCAGTTCGGCGCCGACCGGCTCAACCGCAAGTGGTACGGCGACGGCACCGAGATCGCCACCGACGAGGGCAAGCTGTACCTGGACAGCGTGCTGGACATGGGCTCGCGGCGGATCGTCGGGTTCGCGATGTCGGCGAGCATCACGACGCCGACGCTGGCCTACGCGGCGCTGGCCGATGGCGGTCGCGGTCCGCGGCGGCCGGGACAGCGATCGCCGGGGTGATCTTGCACACCGACCAGGGCAGCGAGTACACCGCGCAGCACGTTCCGGGCCGCCTGCGACCGGGTCGGGATCACCCAGTCGATGGGCCGGGTCGGGTCGGCGCTGGACAACGCGGTCATCGAGTCGCTGGCACTCCACCGCTGGAGTTCGAGCTGCGCCGGCTCGAGCACTTCACCACCAAGGCCCAGGCCCGGGCCGCGGTCGCCGCCTGGATCGAGGAGTACAACCACGACCGGCGCCACTCCGCGCTGGGGATGCACATCGCCGATCGCCTACGAGCTCGGCGCATGACCTGCGTCCCGACCGCCCAGCGATGGCGCCGTCCTCGCCGGCGTCAAGGCCAAGCCCTCCGGGTGGCCTACGGCCAGCCTTGACCCCGGCTCCGGTGGCACGGATCGGCAGCAGTCGGGAACAGGTCCCGAATGAACGACCAAGATCAAATCCCACTAAGAGGAGTCTCTACGGAATCCAGGGGATTGCCGCCTGAAACACCGCACCACCTATGACGAAGCCATCGCCTGGAGCGTCCCGACGCAGCTCGCCGCTTGACATTTAAAGCCTAGGGATGTCTACGGCGATGGCGCCTTCGCAGGAGCCGACGGCTCGTGGTCGTTGGGTTGCATTCCTTCGACGGCTCAGACGGCAGGACCGAGCGGCTGCGCGTTGGTCCGGCGTCTTGCGGAGTCCCGAGGCGACCAGCCTCCATCGGCGGACTGGTCAGGCCCGCAGATCGCGTTCGGCGCTATCAGCATCCCTGCTGAATCCCGGGGCAGAGGGAGTGATCGTCGTGCGATCGCGTCGCCGTACCGCGACCCGATGACCAAGAGCGACGAGACCGCAGCCGAGCACGCCGATGGCACCGGTGACCAACCCGTACTCCAAGCCCAGGTCCGCGGGCCGGGTGAACGCGGCAGTGTCGCCCTCGACCCAGGCCCGGGTCAGGTACCCGGTCTGGAACGTGTATGTCCATAGGTAGACCGACAGATAGGCCAACATGGCCGATGTTCGGCTGCGGATTGCGAGGCCGAGGGGAAAGGCGATGAGTACGGTCAGGATGGCGATCACGGCAGATCCAATCGCGAGAGTTGGACAACGAGGCGGCGCAGGTAGGAGTGCTGCGCCGGATCCATCACATCGCTAACCAATTCAGCGGGCGTCGGTAACCGCTACTGATGTTCACGCCCCCAGCTACCGAGGTGCCCCCGCTCGGCTGTAGTAGTCGCTGGCCTGGACACCTTGTCGTGGGTCGACAAAGAGCACGTCATCGCGGCAGACCTTCCAGCAGCTGACAGGCCAGTCTCTCCGATTACGGTGCGCGTCACGCTGTACCTCTCCGCCCGTAACCGCTCGGTACGTCGCTCAAACGGTCCGCTACGGAGGATCTGCGCAAGACTGCGTCGTCCCCAGTTGTTGATCAGGTCGCCGTCCTGATCTCTACGCCACTGCCCGGCGATCAAGATCGTCGGCCCGCTGGTTTCGCCAGCGAACGCCTGATCCTCCTGGCGAGTCAGGAACAGCGGCGCACAACCGTTCTCATTGAACGGTCCCCTACCGACCGATCGCGACGCGGGCGGCGACGGGCACCGAATGTCGACAATGACGGCTAGACCTGGCCCCACTTGTCGGACCACTTTCGGACTTGACGTCCGACTGGCC
>CAWBKR010000027.1:0-160670 GCA_963789345.1 uncultured Actinomycetota bacterium
CGTCGCGAGCGCGGATCCCACGGCGATCAGCACGAGGACGGCCTCGTACGCGACAACTGCCCAGCCGGGCCGGAACCGATCCGGCTGATACCGACTGAGGTACCACAACGTGGCCAGGACTCCGGACACGGCGAGTGCCGAGACCGCGGGGTACAGGGTGCCTACGCTCCGCCGCCTACGGGCCAGTGCGGACCCGAGGGCGCAGCCGGCGAATGCGACCGCTGTAGCGAGCTGGCCGAGCAGTTGGAGGCCGACGATGACCGCCGAGCCGGCCACGACGAGCTGCCATGCGCGCCGGATCCGGCCACTCGGGAACACGGCGAGCGCCACGAGGAGGAGCGCGGCGTGCAAGGACCGGGTCGGGGCGAGCACGCCCAGCGGCCAGGCCAGACCCACGGCCACGAACCAGGCCCGCTGGGCCGCCGGGCCCCGACTGGCGGCCGCGGACGCCACGAAAATCGGTCCGACGGCGACGTCGAGAAAGATCAGATTGCTGCTGGTCGGCTGCGCGATCCCGACCGACCATGCCGAGACGAGGCAGGCTGTCGCCATCACGAAGATCCAGGTGAGGCGGCGGGCGTCCCTTGATCCAGTGAGCCGAGACGCCCAGCTCGCGACCCGCTGCAGCAGGTACACCACGATCACATCCTGGTGCCTGGTCGGTCATCCGAACAAGAAGTCAGGTTCACGGGGCTTTGGCGCCGAAACGGCGGAGCGCAATGACCGTGCGCGCGTCCTCGCCGCGGGCCCTACACCGTAGCCGCGCTGCTGACCCACATTCCGATCGACACACAGTGTTCTGACATGGCTTTGACTAGACGATTCGCCGTGTCAGACATCCCATGGCGTTAGGTGTCAAGCTGCTGCTTGTTCGGTGTGCTGGTTCCAGGCAGTGGCTTCGTCGTAGGGCGTGTTTGTTTTGAGGCAGCCGTGCAGGATGCCGACGAGACGGTTGCCGAGCTGGCGGAGGGCTGCGTTGTAGCTGATGTCGCGTCCCCTGAGTGCGTCGTAGTAGGCGCGGGCTCCCGGTGATCCGCTCAGGGCGCTGAAGGCCTGGTGATGCAGGGCGTCGGTCAGGCGGTTGTTGCGCACGTATCGGGCCAGGACGACCTTCTTCTTACCCGAGGCTCGGGTGATGGGGCTGGTGCCGGCGTAGTTCTTGCGGGCTCGGGCGCCGACGTAGCGACTGGGGTCGTCGCCGAACTCGGCGAGCACCCGGGCGCCCAGGACGGGCCCCAGTCCGGGCTGGCTGAGGTAGATCTCAGCGTCCGGGTGCTGACCAAAATAGGCCTCGACCTGTCCTTCCAGCGCTGTGATCTGCTCATTAGCGGTCGCGATAAGGGCGGCCAGCGCGCGGACCGTCGCGCCGTAGGCGGCCGCGATAGTCGGCGGCTGGTTCAGGTGCTCGGTGCGCAGCGCGTCCATAATCGCGGTGGTCTTGGTCTCGCGGTCGCGCCGACGGGCCCGCGCCAGGGCGGCGGTGATTTGGGGCCTGGTCAGCCTGGCCGCGCTGCTCGGCTCGGGTGCCTTGATCAATAGTTCTAAGACGTCGGGGGAAGCCAGGTCCTCGAAGGCCTCGAGCGCGGCTGGGAAGAACTCCCGCAGGCTGGATCGCAGACGTAACACGTGTCGGGTGCGGTCCCAGATCAGTGTCTGGTGCATCCGGGTCAAGACCTTCACCGCGCTGGCTTGCTCGCTGTCCCCGGCGACAGTGCGCAGCTGGTGGGAATGGGTGCGCACCAAGTCAGCCAGCACATGAGCGTCACCGGCATCACTTTTGGCTCCCGAGACGCCGTGGCCCTCCCGGGCACGAGCCGACTGAAGCGGGTTGATCGCATAGACCTGGTACCCGGAGGCGACCAATGCGGCGACCCACGCGCCACGGTCGGTCTCGATGCCGATCTTCACCTGGGCGGCGGCGTCGCCTTCGGGCAGGAACCGGCCAACCAGCCCATGCAGCTTGGCTATCCCTGAAATGCCTTCCGGTAGTCGGGCTTTGGCCAGCCGCCGCCCGGTTTCATCTTGGATCTCCACATCATGGTGGTCTTCAGCCCAGTCATCTCCGACGAACAACAAACTGACTTCCTCCCCTTCGCTCGGCAACCTCGGTCAGCAGCCTGCAGGAAGACCCGCGACCTAATGGTCAAGTGCTCACGCCAAGCGGCGGGCACGACATCCCATCAGCGGTTTGCCTTCCTGACCACCGAGGGAGGCACGATCTGACACTAGGACTCGAAGTCCAGGGTGAGTTGAGTGCTCATCCAACGGCGGCTACCAGGCACCGAGCCTGTCACGCTGTCGGCCCGGCAACCCCCATTAGTGTGCTAGATGGTCGTACCACAGGGGTGGTCTCCCCGGAAGTGGTGGCGATGTTCGCCCGGAGTCGTGTTGAGCCGTCGCCGGAAGGTTCGGTTCATGGTTTCGGGCGTTCCGAAGCCACACGTTCTGGCAATCTGTTCGATCGTCCGGTTGGTGGTCTCCAGGAGCCGGCATGCGGAGTCGAGCCGGACCGCTTCGACGTGGTCCGCGGCGGTGGCACCGACCTCGGCCTTGAACACCCGGGTGAATTGTCGTTCCGAGAGGTTGATCTGCCGGGCGAGTGCTGGCACGGAGAGGTCGTCAGCAAGGTGGTCGCGTAGCCAGGACAGCAGGTCACGCACCGGCTCGGTGTCGGCGGCCTGCCCGGCCAGCAGCGCGGAGAACTGCGCCTGGCCGCCGGAGCGCTGCAGGTAGACGACCAGCTGACGCGCGACGGTGGCCGCGGCCTGATGGCCGTGGTCGTCGGCGACCAGCGCGAGGGCCAGATCTATGCCGGCGGTGACGCCGGCGGAGGTCCATACATTGCCGTCGTGGACGTAGATGGCGTCGGGCTCCACCGTAACCTCGGCGTAGGTGGCATCCAGCTGGCGGCAGTCTGCCCAGTGGGTGGTCGCCCGCCGACCCTGTAGCAGGCCGGCTGCCGCGAGCAGGAATGCGCCGGAGCAGACCGAGGTGACCCGACGCGCGTCAGCAGCCAGCCGCCTGATCTGGGCCAGCAGCTCAGTGTCGGCGACCGCACGATCCATACCGGACCCCCCGGCCACCATCAGGGTGTCGACGGGACCGGTGACGTCGCCGATCGCCGACGAGGCGAACTCCAGTCCGCAGTTGGCGCGAACCGGGCCGCCCCCGGTCGTCACGACCTGGGTGCGGTAGCGGACTGCGGGCAGGAACCGGGATGCGCTGGAGAAGACCTCGAGCGGCCCGGTGACGTCGAGGATCTGACCCGCGTCGAAGGTCACGATGACCACGCCCCGCTCGACGGGCAGCCCGTCGAGAGCCGGCTCGTTCGCGCGTTGGTTCCTTGACGCAGTCATCGGGAGTCCATGTGCCGACGGTACGCCTGGAAGGCGGTGGCCGACATCGTCAACAACGTGTCCTGGTGGGTGGCGCCGCGCGGCCCCACGCTGAAGACATGAAGGTCGCCTACCTGCTCTACCCCCGGTTCACCGCACTGGACGTGGCGGAAACCTTCCAGGTCCTCGCCGCCGCACCCGGCACCCGCAGCGTGTTCGTCGCCGCCCGGGCCGGCGTCGTCGTCGACGACACCGGATTGTGTGCCCTGCAGGCAAGCGCGAGCCTCGGTGACGTCGCCTCCGCCGACGTGCTGGTCGTACCGGGCAGCGACTGCTCGTGCACCCCGGACCCCACCCTGGTCGAGTGGATCCGTCTCGTGCACCCCACGACGACCTGGACTCTCAGCGTCGGCACCGGATCCAGCTACCTCGCCGCCGCCGGTGCTCTCGACGGTGCCACGGCCGCCACCCATTGGGCCTCCGCGCAGCGGCTGACTGATGCGGGCGTCACCTACAGCGACGAGCGGGTTGTCCGGGCCGGGAAGGTGTTGACCTCGGCCGGCGCCTCAGCCGGGATCGACCTGGCGTTGACCTTGCTCGGCTTCAGCCACGGCCCGGCCGTCGCCCAGACGGTCCAGCTGACCCTCGAGTACGACCCCCGACCTCCCTACGACGCCGGCACTCCGGCGAAGGCGCCCGCCGACATCGGCGAGCTCGTGAGCTCCTACTACGCACAGAGGTGCACCTGATGTCTCCCACCCTGAACCTCCTCCCCGACACGCCCACCACCGATACCCCAACCACGACCCCACTACGTCGGCGGCGCCGGCTGGTGCTGCTCGCTGTGGTCGCCGGGCTGCTGCTGGGAGGGCTGGTCGGCCTCGTGCTCGGGCCGCACTCGTTGAGTCCCGGACCACGCATCTCCGGAGATCAGCTGCTGGCCGGGGACTTCCGGGCAACCCTGGGCGACGACCGCGGGTTGGCCTCGGTTGAGGTGGCCCGGCTGCGCGACGGCAAGGTCACCTATGCGGGCCTGGCCCCCGACGGTACGGTCCCGCCAACGCCGCAGACCCCGTTCGAGCTGGGCTCGATCACCAAGACCATGACCGGGCTGCTGCTGGCTGACGCGGTCCAGCGCGGCGAAATGCGGCTCGACGCGCCGGTCTCGGACTACCTCCCCGAGCTGGCCGGCACTCCCGCCGGCGCCGCCACCCTGGACCAGCTGGCCACCCACCACAGCGGACTGCCGGGCCTACCGTCGCACCCGCCCACGTCGTCGGTGCTCGCCGTGTGGGGCAACGCGAATCCGTATGCGATGAGTGTCGAGACCCTGTTGCAGCTCACCCGGGACACCCCGCTCGGCACGCCCGGCCACTTCGCCTACTCCAACCTGGGCATGTCCTTGCTGGGTCACGCCGAGGCACGCGCCGCCGGCGCCGCCGACTGGCCGGCTCTGGCCCGGCAGCGTCTCCTGGTTCCGCTCGGCATGACGAACACCACCTTCGTCACGGCGGCCGACCAGATCCCGGCCGGAACGGCCACCCCGCACAAGGACAACGGCTGGCGGGCTCCGCACTGGTACGGGGCCGCGTTCACCCCGGCCGGCACCTCCACCTACACCACGGCCGAAGACATGATGAAGTACGCCCGCGCCGTGGTGGAGAGGCAAGCGCCCGGCCTGGCCGCACTCGAGCCGGTGGCCGACGCCGACGACGGCCGGATCGGGCTGGCCTGGATGACCTCCGAGATGTCCGGACAGACGCTCACCTGGCACAACGGCAACACCGGCGGATACCGCTCCATGCTGGCCCTGGACCGGGCAACCGGCCAAGCCGTCCTGGTGCTCAACAGCTCCACGCGCTCGGTCGACGATCCCGGGCTGCAGCTCGCGGCGGCCGCATCCGCCGCCGAGTTGCAACCCACCGCACTACCCGGCCTTGGCCTCGGCCCCATCGCCCTCCTCATCGGTCTCGTGCTCCTGGTGTCCGGCGCGGTCGCCCTGCTCCGAACACGGCACCGGATCGCTGCAGTCCGCGGTGCCGTCAACGCCGTCGCCGGGCTGGTGATGTTACGCGTACACGGGCCGTGGGCCCTGCTGCCGGCCGAACTGTGGTCAGTCCTGGCCGGGCTGGTCCTAGCCAGCGTCATAGTCGGGCTCGCTTCGCTCCAGGGCTCGCCGGTCGGCCCGGAACGCCACCGCTGGGCGTCCATCACCTCCGTCGGGTTCGCCGTGCTTATGCTGCTGGCCCTCGTCTGGACCGCCTGAACCAGGCTGCCGAGGCTGATCACCCCGGTGATTCCGCCGTGTTCTAGGACCTGATCCCCTCGACCGGGCGGCCGTCCTCGAGATAGCGCACCTGTTTGGACTTAAAGGCGGCGCGGACCCGACGTCGGACCGGCCCGCTGAGCAGAGGCAGCGCCGTCTCGATCGGCAGGACCCGGCTCTCGGCGATCTCCGCCGGCTGGATGACCACCGTGCCCAAGACTGCGTCGTCGAAGACACCACAGTCGAAAAGGAAGCGCATACCACCTGGACGGCCCGGCCTGGGGCGCAAGAAGTCCACGCACACCAGCCGGCCGCCGGTGACGTCGAGGCCGCACTCCTCTTTGGTCTCGCGGCGACAAGCCTCCCAGGGGGACTCGCCGATCTCGATAACCCCGCCCGGTACCGTCCAACCGCCCTTGTACGTCGGCTTCAAGATGAGCAATCGGCCCTTCCGGCCACGGACCAGAGCTCCGGCGGAGGCTGGGATGGTCGGGACTCCGACCGGCAGTTCGGGTCGTTCACCGGCGTTGACGTCGGACATGGAGGTCATGCTAGGCGCGCGCCATCCCTCGCGACGCCTCACACCCCGGCCAGGCTGCTCTCGATGATGTCCAGTGGTCGGTACCGGGCCATCTCGGCGCCCAGTTCGGCCGCGCGCTGCCGATAGCTGGACCCCTGCAGCACGGACCTGACGGCTGACCGGATGTCGGCCGCCTTGGGTCGCCCGGCGCGGAGGTTGATCCCGGTGCCTGACCAGTGAACCCGGGCGGCCACCTCGGGCTTGTCTTCGCTGGAGCCGGCAACGACGAGGGGTACGCCGTGGGCGAGCGCGTATTGGACTCCGCCGTATCCCCCGTTGGTGACCATCACGTCCACCCGCGGGAGGAGGAGGTCGTAGGGGATGAACTCGGCTACCCGGGCATTGTCGGGCAGTGGGCCAGGGATCGCTCCGATCGGTCGTCCGCCGGTCGCTGCGACGGTCAGCACGTCCTCATCGGCGAGCGCGCGAAGGGTCGGACCGATCAGGCTGGATAGGTCGTGGTTGTCGATGGTGCCCTGCGTCACGTGGACGACCGTGCGTCCGTCGAGGTCGTCCCACCAGTCAGGCAGCGGCGGGTTGGCGGTCGCCGCCGGGAGGACCGGTCCGGCGAATACGACCGAGGGCGGCAGGTCGCTGCGCGGGTACTCGAAGCCGGGAACGGTCAACTGGAGGAATCGGTCGGCCAGTTGCGGGAGTGCGTCCAGATAGAACATCTCCGGCGCGGGCAGGTCCAGATCGCCGATGACTCGTTGAAAGTTCCGCTGGCACCCGCCGAAGGCCACACGCTGAGTGAGCAGGTTGAGCAGACGGTTGCGCGCCCGGCCGACGGGTGTGCTCGAGGGGGGCAGGCCGAGCCCGAAGGGCGCGGTGTCCCGACTGCTCACCGGCAGCGGAAAGACTCCGCAGACCAGGACGGCGGGGCGGAAGCTCCGGTGCCGGAGGAGCAAAGGGACCGCGCCGAGGAACGCAGCGTCGGTGAGGACCGCATCGGCCGGGTCGTCGAGCAGCTCCGTCAGCGCAGCGGCCTGCGCCGGAATGGGATTGATGAAGATGTTGTCCATGTCGAAGCGCAGCCGGGCCAGCCCGGTCAGCTCGCGACGCAGAGGGAACGCGGCATCCGGCTCACGGTCGTCGTAGTCCGCCGGCGGGGGCAACGGGACGTGATCGGCTCCGGCAGCAGCGGCGGCGCCCGCGAACCTGCTGCCGGTGAGCACGCGTACATGGTGTCCTCGGCCAGCGAGGCCCTTGGCTATGGACAGCATCGGCATCACATGGCCGTGCACGGGTGTGGCGGCGATGAGATAGCGGGTCATGTGTTCTCCTCAGGCGAGGTCGCGGGCGGCTTCGGCGATCCGGACATGGGCGCTGGAGCGGCGAAGCGTCGGCTGCAGCAACAGCGTCCAGGCGGGGAATCCGAGCCAGGCGACGGTTCCTGCCGCCGCGGCTACACCGACGGCGACCAGTCGAACGGCCGATCCCGCCGGGAGTGCGGCAGCCAGCGCCGCGGCGAGCCCCAGGGCACCCAGCGCCAGCGTCGTGGCCATGCCCGCGCGTGCCGTGGTCTGAGTGATGGCCCCCGAGCGGCCGCCCGCGCGGCTGATCGCGAACATCCAGCAGAACATGATCACGATGGCGAAAGTGACCATCGGCGCCTGAACAGCGAACGGGAGGAGACCGGCCACCAGCATGATCGGCAGAATCGTCGCCACGGCCATCGCGGTGACCCCGACCCTCGTCCAGCGACGAACGCCGCGACCGGCGACGAGGTCCCGCAGGGCCAACGCGACGGGGATCAGCGCGGCCGCCTGGATGGCGCTCGTCAGGTCGTTGGCCGGACCGAGCCAAGACCACGGACTGGGTTGGCCGCTGAAGGGTCGGGCCAAGCCGAAGAACAGGATCAGGCACACGCCGCTGACCAGACCGGCGGCGCCGCTGATCGCGGCCCAGGTCGCCGGCCCAAAGCGACCCGGCGCTCTGGTTGCAGCACCGTTGACCGGCCGGCCATCGGGCCAGGTCACCCCTGGCTCGAGGACGAGCCGGAACACGGGGTGGTCGGCGGCGATCCGTCGCAGGTGGCCCTCCTCCGGATCGCGCCGGCCCGCTCCGAGAATGTCGAGCGTCTGTCCCCGGGTCGCTGCGGCCAGGTAGGCGCGGAGAACGGCAGGTCGCTCCGCAGGTGGCAGTTCTTCGGCCGTCACACGAACGGCCCATCCACGCCGACGAAGCCGCGCCCGGCCGCCCCCCGCTCGCAGGTTCCGCGGCCAGTTACTGTCGCCGTCCCCGTACAGGGAGACCAGGAAGCGGTCAGCCTCGATATCGAGAAGCTTGACCGGCACGAACCGAGGAATGCCGCTCCGCCGGCCGGCAACCTCGAGGATCCAGGTGTGGTCGATCTCGGCACCGAAGCGTTCCACAGCGATTCGGAAGAGTCTGCTCTCCACGCGCCGCACCCGCCGACTGCTCATGCATCGACGCTAGATCGCCGACCTGCCGTGCACAGCCCGGCGAGGCACCGTCTTGTGCGCCCCGATCGGTCCACCGACGGGTGGTGCCAGGCTCCAGTGGTGGCGGGTGCTGGCATCCTGGACGCCGTCGGGCGGCCGGCGGACAATCGGGGTGTGCCCCGGCTTGGTGGGCCTTTATGCGCGGGGATCGCTGTCCTGGGCGGGATGGCGACCCTCGCTGCAACGCTGCTTGCGGTCGCCGACACCTCGGTAGCGGGTGATCTCTGGTGGGTGCTCGCCGGGGTTCTGCCCCTCTACGCAGCGGCCGTGTTCACCTTCTGGAGGCAACCGCAGCACGCCGCAGTGCGCTGCCTGTTGGTCGCGGCCAGTCTGCTCGCCATATCCACGTGCGTGGAGTACGTGTTGCGATCCGGCCAGGCGACCGGCACTTCCACGTTGTGGCTGCTGGACGCCGCGTACGTGTTCACCGAGACCGGCGCGTCCTTGGCGGGCGTCGGCTTCTTCGCGCTGTTTCCCGTCGGCCGCCCGGAGCGACCGTACGAGCGCGTGATCGTCCGCACCGCTGTGGTGATGGCTCTGCTGGTGCCGGCATTGGTCCTCGTCGCGCGTCCCGAGCTGACGGTCAACCCGTTCTCCTTCCCGGACTTCCCAGCTGTCGCCAACCCGACGTTCGTGCCGGTGCTCGCACCGATCGGCGGGCTCGTGCTGGCGGCGTACGTCGGGTTCTGGATGGTCGCGCTGCCGCTGGCGGCGCTGATGCTGGCCCTCCGCTATCGACGGGGCGGCTTCGCCGAGCGTCGACAGATCCGATGGCTGTTGCTGGGGGTGAGTGCCGGCGCGCTGGGGACCGTGCCCTGGGTGCTCGGCCTGAGCGCCCTGGGCGCCGTGATCGGGGTCCCCTGCATGCTGGCAACGGTCGGCTGCATCGTCGTCGCCCTACTCGACGCCGGGCTGTTGGACGTCGACGCGATCATCCGCAAGTCACTGGTGTACGGGATCTTGTGGCTGTTGATCGCGCTCGGATTCGTCGCGGCAGCGTCGGTGCTCGGTGTCGCAGCCAGCCGCCAACTGCCGCTGGCCGTGGCGATCACCCTCGCCATCACCGCCGCGTGGGCGTTTCAGCCGGCCCGCCGTCGGCTGGAACGGTTGGCGGAGCGTTGGGTCTTCGGGGAGCGACTGAGCCATTACGAGGTCGTGACCAGGTTCGGCGATGCCCTGGAGGAGGTGGGCGATCTTGATGGCCTGCTCCCCAAGCTGGCCGACACGGTCCGGCTGGGCCTGGGGGTGCGGTTCGCGCGGGTACGGCTGGACCCGCCGTCGGAGCACCCGCATGCCCAGATGCCGCAGGCGCAGTCGGGCACCGGCACCGAGCCTGAGTTGGTCATCCGCCTCGTCCACCAGGGAATCCAGGTCGGCGCGATCGAGTGCGGTGCGAAGCGCCAGGGGCCGTTCACGGCCGCCGACACCCGTCTGCTCGCCACTCTCGCCCAACAGGCGGCGGCCGTTGCGTACGGGCTTCGGCTGCGTACCGAGCAAGCCGAGCACCTCGCGGACATCAGCCGACAATCGGCCGAGCTGAGCAGGTCGCGCGCCAGACTGGTCGAGGTGCAAGACGCCGAACGCAGACGGCTCCAGACCCAGGTGCACGACGGCGTCCAGCAGTCGGTCGCGGCGGTGTCGGTGCGGCTCGGGTTGGCGCGCAACCAGCTGCGCCGCGGTGACGAACAGGTCGCGGCGACGCTCGCCGATCTCCAGGCCGACATCGATCGGCTGCTCGATCAGTTACGGGACCTGGCGCACTCGATCCGCCCATCGGTGTTGAGCGACCGTGGTCTGCTCGAGGCCGTGGAGGCTCAAGCCGGACGGCTGCCGGTACCCGTCGTCGTCCGGGCAAGTCCGACGCTGCGCGGAGCCCGGTTCCCGCCCGCGATCGAGGACGCTGCCTGGTTCGGCATCGCCGAGGGTCTGACCAATTCTCTGAAGCACGCCCGAGCGGACCGGTTGGAGGTCGGCCTCAGCCGCCGCGACGGTCTCCTCGAGGTGGAGATCCGCGACCAAGGCGCGGGCTTTGATCCCGGCGCGACGACCGGATTCGGACTGGCCACGCTGCGCGACCGGATGGCAGTGCTCGGCGGTCAGTTGATCATCGAGAGCTCACCCGGCGCCGGCGCCCGAATACGGATGAGGCTGCCCCTGCCCGAACCCACCGACGGACCCCGCTGATGCGCGTGGTCATCGCCGACGACAGCTACCTGATCCGAGAGGGGATCCGGCGGCTGCTTGAGGACTCCGGCGAAGCCTTCGTGCTCGACGCGGTCGGTTCGGGACCGGACCTGGTCGACGCGACGCTCCGATTGAGGCCTGAAGCCGTGCTCACCGACATCCGCATGCCGTCGGCCGGCGCGACTGACCGGGGGCACGAACCGGGCTCCGGCCCGACGGCGGCAGACGGGCCGTCAATGGAAGGCATCGAAGCGGCCCGCGCGATCAAGGCCGCTCAACCAGAGGTCGGCGTCGTCGTGCTGTCCCAGTACGTCGACGAGACCTATGCGTTCGAACTGCTGCGCAACGGTGCTCGTGGTCTGGGGTACCTGTTGAAGGACCGCATCGGCGACGTCGACCGCCTGCTCCATGCCCTGCGGGAGGTGGCCGGCGGCGGCTCGGTCATCGACCAGCGAGTGGTCGACGCGCTCGTCACGAGGCGTGCGCGGCTGGCGGAGTCTCCGCTCGCGTCGCTGTCCCCGCGCGAGCTGGACGTCCTGCGCGAAATGGCCCAAGGCCGATCCAACACCGCGATCGCCGAG
The DNA here is from genome assembly GCA_963789345.1 of uncultured Actinomycetota bacterium. Lineage (GTDB taxonomy): Bacteria > Actinomycetota > Actinomycetes > Propionibacteriales > Propionibacteriaceae > Microlunatus. The sequence goes on from CAWBKR010000027.1 coordinate 11,412, forward strand.
ACCTTGTGGATCACCGAGTCCTCGGTCGGCAAGCACGTCAACTCGATCTTCAACAAGCTCGGGCTGTCCACCGAAACCCAACAACACCGCCGCGTCAGCGCCGTCCTCGCCTTCCTGAGGGAGGCCGGCCTCACCGCCGGGTAGGCCGGGGTCGCTTCCACCCGAACACCCAACGGTGGTGTGTCGATCTCGCTTGAGAGACGACCGGAAGGATCCGTACCCCGGACTGGGCGAGGCACCGGCGAACACGGCGCTGAGTCTTCAGTCGCCTCGTACCAGCTGGGCCGGGCGCGGTGGCGTGGAGCCGAGTTCGGAGCTGAATCTTCACTTCGGCGCCGCACTCGGTGACGAGTTCAACTCTGTTCTTCGTGACGGCGGGGTCGGTTGGCAGCTACTGGTCCATCCGGTCCTGCCAGAACCCCGGCTGCTGCCGATCGTGCGCCACTGCGACAACCCACAGCTTCTCTGCGGTCACCAGGTAGACAGCCCTGAAGCGCGTTCCTGGCAGCCGCACGCTCCGGATCAGCGCATCTCCGACTCGCGCGTTCTCCGGTGCGCCAGATTCCGGCCAGAGAGCCACCCGCTCCAAGGCCCTGTCGACGGCGTCCAGGAGCTTCTGACCAGACCCAGGCCGATTCGTTTCGCTCTGGTCGACGGCTGCCAGGAGGTCGGAACTGGCCGCTGGGTGGAACTCGACCGCCGGTCTCACGAACGCTTGGAGCTCAGCTGTTCAGCGACCTTCGTACGGACCGTCGACCACGGCTCCCCCACAACCGACCCGCTGAGGACCTCTGCGGCACGTCGTTCGATCTCGGCACTCCAAGCGGAATCGACGCCATCGTTGTCGACGTCGTCGGCCAGGCTGTCGAGCAGGCTCATCGCTACCGACTCGCGATCGGCAGGCGGCAGCGCAAGTCCCGCGCGTAGCACCTCCGACGGTTCGGCTGTCATGCCCGCAGTCTATTCGCGCCGACCGTTCAAGTCAGCAGCACTTCGCAGGAACCAAGCTCGCCGGAGATCCAAGGGCACATAGAGGGCACGCCTCAGACCACCCGCCGATTTTCGATTCGAGTACTCCCGTCAAATGCTTCTGACCAGGGGTGATGCAGTGGAGCGGATGACGAGAATCGAACTCGCATGTTCAGCTTGGGAAGCTGATGTTCTGCCATTGAACTACATCCGCCGAGCGGCTGGTGCCGCCGAAGCAGTCTAGCCCAGCTACATGCACGCCGCCGGTCGTCCGAGCAAGGTCCTAGGGTCAGAGCACCGAATCGGACAAGGGGGCACGGATGAGTGAGGGGCTCGGCTTCGGCCAAGTGGTGATCGACTGCCAGAACGCGGCGAAGCTGGCCGAGTTCTGGTCGGCGCTGGTGGGGAGACCGGTCGATCCGGGTGCAAGCGACTTCTACGCCCTTGTTCCCGCGTCGGAAGACCGCACGTTTCCGGCGCTGATGTTCCTGCAGGTGCCGGAGCCGCGGGCCGCGAAGAACCGCTGGCATCTGGACTTCTTCGCCGCCGATCCGGCCGCGCAGGTGGAGCGAGCGGTTGAGCTCGGTGCGGTGAAGCACGGGGATTTCGATGAGTTCGGCGCAAAGTGGACTACTTTGTCCGATCCCGAGGGCAATGTGTTCGATATTGGGGCTGGTCACGACTGACCCTTCGACAAGCTCAGGGCACCTCGCCATTGGCTGGCCCCTTCGACAGGCTCAGGGCACCTCCGACATTCGCCCTTCGACAAGCTCAGGGCACCTGGGCATTGGCCCTTCGACAAGCTCAGGGCACCTCGCCACTGACCCTTCGACAAGCTCAGGGCACCTCGCCACTGACCCTTCGACAAGCTCAGGGCACCTCGCCGTGACTGACCCCTTCGACAAGCTCAGGGCACCCAACTTGGCCCATCGACAGGCTCAGGGCACGATCCCGAGAAGGTCAGGGTGGTCCCCGGATCGTCCCTGCTCCTTGGTGGAAAGCTCTCGATTCGCTGCAAGGCTGGCCGTTAACGTGGACACCATGTCCAACAGCTACGTCGAGCCGACGAACGTGGGGCCCATCGCCGGTGGCAACCTGCGGGCATCCGACGCCGACCGCGAGAAGGTCACGACGGTGCTCTCCACCGCGTACGCCGAGGGGCGGATCACCCGCGAGGAGCATGACGAGCGCCTCTCGCAGGTCTTGGCGGCCAAGACGTTCGACGAGCTGGTGCCCATCACTCAGGATCTTGTGCTGGCTCCTGCTCCCGTCACGTCCATCTCCACCACCCCGCTCGACACCACCAGCCCGTACGCGATCGACACCCTCAACGCCAATCCGGAGCCGGAGAACCTCATCGCCGTGTTCGGGGCCGCGACCCGCAAAGGCAAGTGGCGGATGCGGAAGGAGACCAAGGCCTTCGCTGTCTTCGGCGGCATCGACCTGGACCTCCGCGAGGCAGTCTTCGAGGCGCCGGTCGTCGAGATCAGCGGCGCGTGGTGCTTCGGCGGACTGGACATCAAGGCCCCAGCCGGCATCGAAGTCCGCGACCAGACCGTCGGCATCTTCGGCGGCAGCGACGTCAGCGACCTCGGCGACCCGCAGCCCGGCGCCCCCGTACTCGTGGTCAAGGGGATCGCGCTCTTCGGTGGCGTGTCCGTCCGCGGACCGAAGCCCGACAAGAAGAAGCGCAAGAACGGCCACTCCTGTCACTGACACCGGCCGAGGACTCTTCGACCCTTCGACAGGCTCAGGGCACGAGCTGGACTGGCCCTTCGACAAGCTCAATCCCTTCGACCCTTCGACAGGCTCAGGGCACGAGCTGGATTGGCCCTTCGACAAGCTCAGGCCCTTCGACAAGCTCAGGGAACGGGAGGTTCAGGGTCTCCGACGCCGACCGTGATGTCGTGGCCGAGGTGCTGCAACTGCCTACGCGGAGGGACGGATCACCCTCGCCGAGCATGAGGAGCGCACGGATGCGGTCCTCAAAGCCCGGACCTTCGACGATCTGACGGCACTGACCGACGACCTCGCACCGACGCAGCCGCTGCCGGTGCACGCCTCGCGGCCGGACCTGCGACTCGTGGTGCGGGAAGGGGCCATCCCCGAATCCGATCGGATGTCCACCGTGATGGCTTCGACGAAGCGCACCGGTCCCTGGCGGATCCGGGAGCACAGCGTCACCAACAACGAGATGGGCGACACCTCGATCAAGATTTGCGGCCCCAAGAAGCGGCCACCGTGGCGGGCGCCCTTCGACAAGCTCAGGGAACGTAGTTCGACAAGCTCAGGGCACGAAATTCGACAGAGGGCACGAAATTCGACAAGGTAAGGGCACGTAGCCTGAGTCGTCTATGGACGATTTGTTCGCGCCTCCGGCCTACCGCTGGAAGCGGCTCTCCCCGAAGTACCTGACCGAGCGCCGACTCCTCAGTGTCATCGGCTGGATGGTGTTCTTCACGATCCCCGCGGTGCTGGTCCTGATCTTCGCGAGACTCTGGTGGCTCTCGCTGCTCCTCATCCTGACCGGGGCCGGCATCGCGCTCGCACGCTACTTCTTCCTCGAGCGCACCTGGAAGTCCTGGGGCTACGTCGAGCGGGACGTGGACCTCTACATCACCCACGGCGTCTGGTTCCGATCGTTGACCGCCGTCCCGTACGGGCGGATGCAATTGGTGGAGGTGCAGTCCGGGCCCGTCGACCGCCGCTTCGGCCTGGCCAGCGTCACCCTCAAGACCGCCAGCCCCAACACCGACGCCACCATCCCCGGGCTGGAGCCGGACGAGGCCTCCCGCCTCCGCGATCGCCTGACCCAAATGGGCGAAGCCCACGCCTCCGGGCTATGACCGAACCGCCAGTCGCCCAGCAAGAAATCCAGCCGTCCTCGCCCGACCAGCGGTGGGACAAGCAGGGCGAGCGTCTGCACCCACTGACCCCGTTCATCCGCGGCTGGATCGTCCTCGTCGCGATCGCGGTCTACTTCGCCCGTGAACTGCTGCCCGACGGCGACCCGAACAGCCCAGCGCTGCCGGCCGGACCGCGGATCTTGTTCCTCGTCATCGCCGGTGCGGTGCTGCTGGCCGCGCTGGCCGGCTTCGTCAGCTGGTACTTCACCCGCTTCGTCATCGACGACCACGAGCTGCGGATCGAGAGCGGAGCGGTGTTCAAGAGCTCCAAGAAGGTCCCCTTCGAACGCCTGCAGTCCGTGGACATCGTCCAACCGTTCGCCGCCCGCCTGTTCGGGCTGGCCGAGCTCCGGATGGAGGTCGGCGCCGGCGACAGCGTGATCAAACTGCACTACCTGACCCGGTCCGAGGCCGACCGGCTCCGCGACTACCTGCTGACCCGGGCGCATGGCCAACACGCCCGCATCGGCGACGCTCGCGGGCCGGCCGCCAGCATCCTCACCGACCTGAGCGTGGCCGACCAGCGCCTCGTGACCGTCACCCCGCAACGCCTGGTCGGCAGCTTCCTGCTGTCCAGCGAGTGGCTGATGGCCATCCTCGGCCTGGTCGTGTTCTTCGCCGTCACGTCGATCCTCGACGTGGTCGGCGTACGCTCTGGCCGCGCTGATCCCCATGGCCATCGGTCTGGTCACCATGATCGGCACCCGGGTGATCAGCATGTTCAACTTCACCCTGGCCGAGTCGCCCCGCGGCCTGCGGGCCGCCCGCGGCCTCACCAGCCTGACCAGCCAGTCCATCCCGATCAACCGCATCCAGGGCATCCGGATCGTGCAGCCGATCCTGTGGCGGCGCTTCGGCTGGTACCGGATCGACGTCAACATCCTCGGCTACAGCAGCGGCGACAGCGAGGACAACTCCTCCAGCGCGACCAGCGTGCTGCTGCCGGTGGCGGACGCCGAGCAGACCCGGTTGGCCCTCGGCCGGGTGCTCGCCGGCGTCGACCTCGACGCCGTCGCCCTGCACCGCTCGCCGCGAGGCGGCCCGCTGGGTCCGGTGGTTCGACTTCTGGACCTTGCGGTACGGCTACGACGACCGGGTCATGATCACCGAACACGGCTGGCTCACCCACGTCCGCAACGTCGCTCCCGCACGCCAAGACCCAATCCGTACGGCTCCAGCAGGGACCGCTGCAGCGCCGGCTCGGACTGGCCGACGTCCACTTCGACATCACCCGCGGCCCCGTCACCCCGATCGCCCACCAGCTCGACGCCGACACCGCCCGCGACGCTGGCGCTGAGCCAGCTGAACCGCGCCCGCGCCGCTCGCGAGGCCGACCGCGAACGCCGGCCGGTGACCGAGGTGGTCGCCGACGCCGCGGATCATGGCGACCAGGAGGTGCTGGCCCACTTCGGTCTCAGCCGCAGCCGACTGCTCGGCTCCGGCGGCGAGTCGGAGGTCTTCGCCCTCGACGATCAACGGGTGCTGCGGCTCTACCGGTCCACGCACGAGGCGCCCGCAGACCACGTCGGAGCAACTGCCGCGAGCTCTACGACCTGTGGGCCGACTCCCCCGCCGCGACGGCGATGCCGCTCGAGCTCCCCCGCATCCTCGACGCCGGCGAGATCGGCGGCCGGCGGTTCACCGTCGATCGGCGGATGTCCGGAATCATCCTCTCCGACTGGTTGCCGCGCGCCGGCGTCGAGCGAACGGCGCAAGGTCCTCGGCGGCTACCTGCAGGCGGCGGCCTCGCTGCACCGGCTGCCGGCGCCGACGCATACCTTCGCGCGGCTGATCGGCGAGGATCGGCGCGAGTTCGGCACCCTGGCGGAACTGCTCACCGATCAACTGGGCCGCGCCGTTCGAGCGCAGCCAGCAGCGTCTCGAGCAGGACCTCCCCGAGGTCGCCGCGGTCTGGGATCGGCTGCAGTCGGCGCTGGTGGAGCGAACCTGCGAGCCGAGAGCTTGTGCACGGCGACTACTGCGCACCCAACGTGTACCTGAGCCGCGACGCCGTCGGCCGGCCGGTCGTCACCGGCGTCGGCGACTTCAGCCCGCACACCCTCAACGCCGACCCGCTGCTCGACGTCACCGGGGCGGTCGCCTTCCTGGAGCTCGAGTCCTACCCCGGCGCCGCCGAGGACGCCGCCTGGTTGACCGGCGTGGCCGTCGAGCAGTTCGGCGCCGGCACGGCGGAGTGGATCGCCCACTACCGCGCCTTCTACGGGTTCTACTTCTCGGACGCGTACGAGTTCGACCCGCAGCTGTACGCCTGGTGCCTACGGCAGCTGCGCAGCGGCTGACGCCAGACGGCTGACCCGCCCGGGCCCACTCCTCCAGCCGGACCAGGGTCTGCTCCATCGAGCCGCAGATTGCGGCGACGCCAACCCAGCACCTTGAGCGCCCAGGGCCAGCGGGCCTGCGTGGGGTCGAACTCCTCGGTGACCAGGGTGGCGTGATCATCGACCGGCTCGAGCCGGTAGCGCCAGACGTGGCCCGCGAAGTGCCGCCACGAGATCAGCCGTCGGCTCGTCGAACTCCACCACGTCGTTCAAGATCTTGTACGGCAGCCCGATCCGCATCTCCATCCCGAACTTGGCGCCCGGCCGACAGCCGCTCCGGGGTGCCCGGCTGGACCCCGCGTACGGAGCCGGAGCCGTCGATCATCGCGTGCCGGGCCGGGCGGGCCAGCAGTTCGAAGATGTCGGCGGCCGGGGCGGGAATCGAGCCGGCTGGTGCTGATCACGTCGGGATCGGCGTCACCGACCCAGTCGTGCCTGGGTGTCGGTCGCGCGAGACGATCGTCGATAGTCTCCCGCTATGAGCGCACAGGCCAAAGCGCGACCGGCCCGTCCTCGGCATCGACATCGGTGGCAGCGGCATCAAGGGCGCGCCGGTCGACCTGACCACCGGGCTGTTCACCACCGACCGGCTGCGGATCGACACGCCGGCCAAGTCGACGCCGACGAACGTGGCCGCGGTGGTCAACGAGATCGTCGATCACTTCACCGACGACGATCGGCGACGGGCCGATCGGGATCACCATCCCGGCCGTCGTCACCCATGGGCAGACGCGCTCGGCCGCCAACATCGACAAGTCGTGGATCGACGCGCCGGCCGAGAAGATCTTCGAGGACGAGCTGCAGCGCGACATCTACCTGGTCAACGACGCCGACGCCGCCGGGGTCGCCGAGGTCCAGTTCGGCGCGGCCAAGGGCCATCCGGGCCTGGTGCTTGATGACCACGCTGGGCACCGGCATCGGCATCGGCGCTGATCTACCGCGGGGTGCTCATCCCCAACACCGAGCTCGGCCACATCGAGATCGACGGCCACGACGCCGAGACGCGGGCCGCCGCCAGCGTCAAGGAGACGCTCGGGCTGTCGTACGGCGAGTACGTGCCGCGGCTGCAGCGCTACTACGAGGTGCTCGAGGCGCTGTTCTGGCCGGACCTGATCGTGGTCGGCGGCGGGGTCAGCAAGAAGTCGGAGAAGTTCCTGCCCAAGCTTCGGCTCAAGACCGAGATCGTGCCCGCCAAGTTGCTGAACACCGCCGGCATCGTCGGCGCGGCCTGGCTGGCCGCTGACCGGCAGAGAACCCCGACCCGATGAAGTAGCCGCTCTGGATTGACCCTTCGACGGGGCCATCCTGAGCTTGTCGAAGGGCTCAGGGCACCAACTGAATTGACCCTTCGACAAGCTCAGGGCACCAGCTGGATTGGGGGCCCTTCGACAGGCTCAGGGCACCAGCACCTGGCGGGCTCAGGGCACCAACACCATTGACCCTTCGACGGGGGCCCTCCTGAGCTTGTCGAAGGGCTCAGGGCGCGAGCACCATTGACCCTTCGACAGGCTCAGGGCACCGACTGAAATGCGTAGTCGTCGTTCGCTTGTTGCGTAGTCGCTACGGACGACCCGGGTCCCGGCCGCTCCCTACCGTCGCTGGTACACGCCCGTACGAGGGCACTGGTCCGCGACACAGGAGCGAGCGATGACTCGAGCAGGAAGATCAACAGGGAGCGCCGGACGGCGCGCAAGCCAGGTGGTCGCTGCCGCGGCCGCGATCGCCCTCGGGACGGCGCTCGTGCCCGGCACCGCCCAGGCGGCCGATTCGTATCCGACCGTCTTCAACGTGAACTACACAGCCGACATGCGCGACGGTCGACCTGGCGGACGACATCTGCGACGCCGATCCGGGCCCGGGCGCAGCTCTGCACCTGCGGGCGGCGGTGATGCAGGGCAACGTGACCCCCGGCGACATCTCGATCCGGCTCTTCCCGCGGACCTACAAGTTGACCATTCCCGGAGCCGGCGAGGACCTGGGCGCCAAGGGAGACCTGGACCTCGTCGGACGCATCGAGATCGTCGGCGCCAGCAACAGCCGGGCCCGCTCGACGATTGACGCCACCGGTGTCGGCGACCGGGTCTTCGACGGCCGCAGTCCGGCCGCAGCCCTGCGCAACCTCGTGATCACCGGTGGCTACCTGCCGTCGACGACGACGGTCAGCACGGAGTTCGACGGCGGAGGGATACGCAACCACGGAGACCTCATCATCAGCGACAGCCACCTGCACCACAACGAGGCCGCTCGCGGCGGCGGCCTGGCCGCCTTCGGGGGAGACCTCCGGATCGACCGCAGTCTGGTCAGCGACAACCTGGCGAGCGCCAAGAAGACCCCGTTGGTCGCCGACGGCGGTAGGAGGGATCTTCGCCATCAACCTCCAGATGACCATTCGCGACTCGACGATCCAGAGCAACACGAGCGCCGACACCGGCGGCGGGATCACCGTCGCGCCCATCTTCTATCCCCCCAACTCCGATGAAGATCGAACGCTCGCTCATCGCGGGCAACACCGCCGAAAAGTTCGGCGGCGGAATCAACGTGGAGGGGAGGAATGGCGGCAACTTCCGGGCCGACAACTCCACGGTCAGCGGCAACTCCGGTGGCGTGTACGGCGGTGGAATATCCATCCGGGGCATGAAAAACGACAGCAAGGTCACGATCTTCGAGTCCACGCTCGCCGGCAACACCGCGGCGAGCGGTGCCGGAGGCCTGTACCAGGACAGCTACGAGGAGTCGTTCGATGTGCAGAACTCGATCATCGCGAACAACGGGCCGTGGAACTGTATCGGCTACCTGCTGGACCATCGCTCCTTGTCGACCGACTGGAGCTGCAGCTTCGACGGGGACGGCAGCAAGAACTCGGTCAGTGCCAAGCTCGGACCGCTGGCGGCCAACGGTGGGCCCACCCGTACCCATGCGCTGTTGGCAGGCAGCCCCGCCATCGACGCGGGCGGCCACCCCGTCTGGGGCGCAATCACCGACCAGCGTGGACAGTGGCGGACCTCCGGTGCGCACGCCCGATTCGGCACTCCTCACGACCTGGGCGCGTACGAGTCGAATCCGACGGTGCGGTGAGCCCAGGTCGTCGGTAGGTATCTGGGATCGATCGCCCCGCCTCTCCTCCTGTTGACGGCCCACAGGAGGAGAGAGTGTACGAACGCGATGAGCGCACGCGGAGCAGGACACCGACGACGACTACCCGGTCGTGAGCTGAGTCCCGAAGATCGCGGAGAAGCGAGATGCCAGCCGACCGAGGAGATCCGGAGTACTTCAAGAACCGCCAGGCTGGTCGGGACGTCGTCGCCGTGACCACGACGCCGCTCGGTCAGCGACTCGACTCGGTGTCTCCGAGAGCCTGACGGCCTCGGGCCAGGTGGCCGAGCCGCCGGACGACGACCGCTTCGACCTCGAGGTCTTCCAGGAGGTGGCCGAACGACCGGACCGGTGAACTGCGTCCGGTGGAGGCGGTGAAGTTCGAGCTCACCCGGCACGGCGCGCGCCGGCGAGGACGTGCCGTGATCGGCGTGGTCTGGATGGCTTGATCGGCGCGGAAGCGGCTCTCGACTTCCTGTCCAGCGGGCCACGCTGAGCGGCTCGCTCCGGAGGATCGCCAGCGACATCCAGGCTCTGGAGGCGACCACCCGCGAGTACGCCTGCTCAGCGCATGGGTGACGTGTTACGAGCTGCGAGGGCGACATCGACGCCTGGTCGCCGTACGTGGAGTCGTTCGACGAGTTCTCGCTGGGGCGGACGGCGCTCGCACGCGGGAGCGGCTCATCGAAGCAACACCATTGAGGGCAGGGCATCGGGTAGCTCAGGATCTTTACGGTGACTGGCTGCCGCACCTGTTCGTCTTCTACACCACACCAACGGATACACGTGATCGAGCGACAACAGGGCGGGTACGACCAGGACATAGAACGGCGGTGGAGCACTCCTCGACCGTTTCCCGAAGGCGCTGTCCGGGCCGGTGAGCACGTTCGGCGGTACGCAGTACGTCATGAACCTCAAGTGGCAGGTATCGGCAGGCAGCTGGTGGCTGCGGGTGAACGGCAATTGGATCGGCTACTACCCGGCAAGCCTGTTCGACACGATCCGGGCTGCGCGACGAGGCTGAGAAGAACGCCTGGTATGGGAAGTCGTGGCTCGAGAAGCCGCGCCGGTACGACGGCGACGGACATGGGTGACGGACACTGGCCATACGAAGGCTGGCAGCGTTGCGCGTACATGAGCGACCTCGCGTATCAGTCCAACGACAAGGAGGCGATGGCTCGATACAACCATTCATCGGTGTACGGCTCACGGTCCAAGCTGCTACGACATCGAGGCCGCTTGGGCGGCAAGGATAGCTCGGGGCCGTGCTGCTGATCGAGCAGGAGCAGAACGAACAGTTCCCTGCCCTGACGCCTGCTCGACCGCCGGATGATGATCATGCGCGACCGATGCAGACGGTGCGTGGATCGGCTCGCGGTCGGTGAAGCCGCTGGCTTCGCCTTTCCACCCGGAGAGATTGCCGACAGCCCGATGATCGGCTGTCTTCCCGAGGGTGTGCCACCAGGCGCAGGCGGCCGCCGTACAGTCCTCCACCAGTACGTCCAGGCCCAGGTCGCCGCCGCCACGGAGCCAGTCGGCGCCCGACGGTCAGGGGTCGGTGCTACATCCGGTCGAGGGGCTCGATGCCGAGCATGTCGAGACCGCAGGCGAGCACCGCCTTGGTCGCGGCGCACAGGGCGAGGCGGGAGTCGCGGACCTCGCCGTCGGACTTCAGCACCGGGCACTGCTCGTAGAAGATCGACAGGGCGCCGGCCAGCTCGTACAGGTAGCCGCAGAGCCGGTGCGGCTGCAGCGTCTCGGCCACCTCGGCACGACCTCGCCGAACCGGGTCAACACCAGCGCCAGGGTCTGCTCGGCCGGCTCGTCCAGGACGGTGATCTTCGTCTGGTCGGCCAGGCCCTCGGCCTCGGCCCGGCGCAGCACCTGGGCGAGCCGGGCGTGCGCGTACTGCAGGTAGGGGCCGGTGTTGCCGGTCGTCTGCACCATCCGGTCGATGTCGAAGACGTAGTCCTTGTTGATGCCGGTGGACAGGTCGGCGTACTTGACCGCCGCCAGCGCCACCGGCGGGGAGGTCTGCTCTCGGCGGCGTCGAGCAGCATCGGCCAGCCGCATCGCCTTGCCCTCGCGGGTCTTGAACGGCTTGCCGTCCGGTCCGAGCACCATGCCGAAGCCGACGTGCTCGGCGCCCACGTCGTCGGGCAGCTAGCCGGCCTTCCGCGCGACCGCGAACACCAGCGCGAAGTGGTCGGCCTGCCGGACATCGGTCACGTAGATCATCCGGTCGGCCTTCAGGTCCCGTACGCGATGCCGGATCGCGGCCAGGTCGGTGGCGGAGTAGCCGTAGCCCACCGTCGCGTCTTGCGGACGATCATCGGGGCGTCGAAGCCCTCGACGAACACGCACAGAGCCCCGTCGTCGATCACCGCGGTGCCGTCGGCCTCGAGCTCGGCGGCCACCGACGGCGAGGTCATCGTTGTACATCGACTCCCCGGCCAGATGATCATCGGTGAGCATACGTTCAATCCGGTCGTACGCGTCGTTGAAGCCGGTCAGCGAGATGTCGACCAGGTGCGCCAGATGGCCAGGGTCTGCGTCGTCGCCGGCCTGCAGCAGCGACCACCCGACGCCGGCCCTCTCGGCGAACTCCGGATCGGTCGGAAGTGCGGTCGTCGCCCGCGTGTACAGCTGCTCGGCCGCCGGCAGGTCCAGGGCCTTGACGTCGACGCCCTCGTCCAGCACCTACTCGACCAGCATCCCGAACTGGGTCCCCCAGTCGCCGATGTGGTTCTGCGGCAGCATCGGTGTGCCCACGGCGGTCAGCACCCGGTTGAGGCAGTCGCCGATGATCGTGCCCCGCAGGTGGCCGACGTGCATCTGCTTGGCCACGTTCGGCGCCGAGTAGTCGATCACCACCCGTCTCGGGTCGCCGGACTGGCGCACGCCATGATCAGGATCGGCCAGCTGGTCGGTGACCGCCGCGGCCAGCACATCGGCGCGGAGCCGGAAGTTGAGGAAGACCGGGCCGGCGATCTCGACCGGCTCGCACAGGTCGGTCGATCCAGCTGGTCGGCGATCCGCTGGGCGACGGCCCGCGGCGGCTCCTCGCTCTTGGCCAGCCGGAGCGCGACATTGGACTGGAAGTGCCCGAACTGCGGCGGGTGGCGGACCGGAGCTCCGGATCGATACCGGCGACGGCCTCGATCCGCGCGCTCAGTTGACCGCGAAGCGAGGCACGACGACCAGTATTCACGCTCCGGGAGAGGCGTCAGGTCGTCGGTGCCGCTGCGGCGGAGGCGGTGCGGGCCTGCTGGTCGAGCAGGCCCGCGCCAGGGGGTCGGCGTCCTGGGTGGAGGTCTGGAACGGCGAGCGACCGTTGTGCGGTGAACGCCACGGCGGCGGAGGTCGCCCCCGAGGGCGTCACTGGTGCCGCTCCCACGATCCTGACCGACCCAGCAGAGGCCGAGGATGCCCGCCCGCTTCACCGTCGCTTCCGCCGCCGCGTGTGCTGGACCAAAGCCCGCTGGTCACCTCGACCCACTGGTCGGGACGGCGATGCTCTGCCCCGCGCCGCAGGATCCCCAGGCCGGCGGCGCGGCCGGCCCCAGCGGCGCGCCGGCGGATGCTCTACCCGAGAGCGTCGGCGTCGGCCACGTAGGCGCCCGCCGCAGGGTGCCGCCGCCCGCCAGCCGCCCAGTACGTGAACCCGATGCCCTGCGGCCGCGACGGCGGGGTATTCCCCGCCGATGAGGTTGCCGAACGTGTACCAGCTCACCGTCGATGGTTCGTGGGATCCTCGGTCAGTTCCTCGGCGGGGTTGCGTCATCGCCGACGGTCTCTCAACCTCGCGCCGAAGGTGCCCCGCAGCCGCACGGCGATCAGGGCCACCAATCCGAACTGCCGCCATGGCGACCACGAGCCGGATGCGGAGACTGGTCGCAGGTTCGGCCAGGCGGCGATGACGAAGACGGCGACGACACTCATGACGCAGGCGCGGCTCAGGAACCGATCCCATCGGCCGCGAACCGACGCCGGAGCACGGAGCAGGCGGCGGTCCAGCTCGCGAGCGCCACGCAGGTGGCCGACCTCGTGCAGGGCCCCGTGCCAGCTGAGCTGGGGTGCTCCCGCCGAGCGCCCTCGGGAAAGCCGGCACCGGGGTCGGCGGTGAAGATCCCGGCGATGATCAAGCCGACCCCGAAGGCGCCGACCAGCGATCGGACCCCAGGTGCCAGGCCCGGCCCGGATGCGGACACGACGCAGACCCACGGCGCAGGCGACGAGCAGCCCCCCGGTGATCACGAAGTTGGCGATCTCGATCCGAGCCGAGGTCGCCGAGCGCCAGCAGACTCGCAGGGTGCCGCGTCGAATCGAACCCCTCACGGGCGAGGGCCTGCCCGGCCCAGGCGGCGATGAACAGGGGCCCGGCCACGACGCCGCAACCCAGGTAGTCGCCGGGTGGTGACCGGGACCGGTCCCGGTCGAGTGTCGGTTCCTCGTGGATCGGCGGTGATGTGTGGCATGACGTACTCCTCGTGTGATGGGCACCACTTCGGTGCCTCACCCGAGACGTCGGAGCCGCTGCTGTTCGTACGGACGTGCATCGATTGCGATATTCCGTAATCTTGTAGAATGAAGAGATGAAGCGTCCTCGTCGGGCGTCATCGATCGTCTCGGTGTCGTCGTACTGGCCGGGGTGGTCGTCATGGCGTTCCTCTTCTGGCCGCGACCGATCACGCTGTCGTCGCAGCGTTCGGGTGATGCGGACCTGCTCGCCCGGATCGGCGACCCCGGATGGACATCGCAACCTCGTGGTGACGATCGTCGATCTCGATGCGGCCGAACCCGTCCGGCAGGCGAACATCGGCGCAGACGAGAACACGCTGTTCGAAGCCGGATCGCTTGACCAAGGCGCTGACCGGACTGGCGCTCGCCGACTCCGTACGCCGAGGGGAGGTCCGCCTGAACGCGCCGGTCGGTGAGTACCTCGACCTCGGCGAGACGGCCGCCGCCGCCGTGACCTTCTGCGAACTGGCCACCCACCACAGCGGCTATCCACGCCTGGGCGGCCGCACGTACTGGTCCGGCCTGGTCACCAACCTGACGGCCGGCAATCCGTACGGGGCGAACCGCGACCAGCTGCTGGCGGAGGCACGGTCGGCCGACGCGGGGTGGCCGCGGTGCCTACGAGTACTCCAACCTCGGTGCCGCGATCGCTGGGCAGGCCCAGCGGCCGCAGCCGCCGGACTGAGCTACGCCGACTACCTTCGCAACGGCTCTTCGGCCCGCTGCAGATGACCTCGACCCGGATCGCCGGATCGGCCCGTGGTCGCCGAGGGCCTGACGGACCGGGGGCGGCCGAGCGAACCCTGGGTGATGCACGGGTACGCCCCCGCGGGTGGGGCGGTCACGACCGGCGCCGATCTGACGAAGCTGGCACAGGCGGTGCTGGAGCGAACGCGCCCGGGCATGGAGGCCCTCGATCCGCTCGCCGAGGGGTCGATGCCGATCGCCGGATCGGGTTGTTCTGGTCCAGAGCCGGGTGGTCGAACGGGACATCCGATCGTCTGGCACAACGGGCGTACGGGCGGCTACGCGAGCTTCGTCGGTTTCGACCTGGCCCAGCGACGCGCTGTCATCGTCCTGTCCGATGTCTCCCGCAACGTCGACGACCTGGCGGTGCGGCTGCTCACCGAGCCGCGCTGACCGCGCGAGCCGGCTGGCAGCGCGGGCACCAGTAGCTCCGCCGCTCCTGACCGGGCGGGCCGAACTCCTCCGTCTGGATCCGGGTGCCGCAGCGCCGGCAGGGCTGACCCGGGCGCTCGAACACGTACGTGCGTCGGCCCCGGACCGCAGATCGCCGGTCGTGGACTGCTCGGCCCGGACCTGGTTGGCGATCATCAGCTGCTGAGCCCGCTGCACCAGCCGGGGCAGATCGGGCACCTCCGACACCGGCGTGCGCGGGATGCAGACCCTGCAGGAACAACAGCTCGGCCCGGTAGAAGGTGCCGATGCCGGCCAGGTTGCGCTGGTCGAGCAGCGCCTCGCCGACGGACCGTCCGGGCTCGGCCCGGATCCGGCGCAGCGCCTCGTCGCGAGTCCCAGTCCGGGCCGAGCAGATCCGGGCCGAGATGTCCGACCACCGAGTCCTCCTCGGCGGTCGGCAGCAGCTCGACCACCGGGAGCCGGTAGCCGACCGCGTCGTGGTCGCGGTCCGGAGCACGGCGCGGATCTGGAACGGCTCCCCGCCCGTCCAGCGACGGCCGCGCGGGAAGGTCCGCCAGGTGCCCTCCATCCGGAAGTGGGTGTGCAGGGTGTAGCCGTTGTCGAAGCGGAAGAGCTGGTGCTTGCCGCGGGAGACCACGTCGAGCACCGTCACCCCGGCCAGGTCGGTGACGGCCAGAGTCGGCACCCGGAACTCGGCCTTGGTCAGCCGCTGACCGGCCAGGACCGCGTGCAGTCGACGGCACGACCGCCAGACCGTGTCACCCTCCGGCAATCGGCCGAGTCTCGGCCGGAACGCGCTGCCGAGCGCCCGCAGCATCACCGCCACCCAGGTCCGGAACGGTCGCCAGCCCTCGGCCAGCTCGGCGAACTCGGCGTCGTCGACGGCTCGACCGTACGCGCCTCTCGGTCGCCTCGCGTACGTGCGGTTCGTCGGGCAGCACGTCGGTCAGCCCGCACGCCCGGACGACGATCAACGCGCTGTAGAACGGGCCGATCCCCGGCAGCTCCTGCACCGCCGCCATGGCGGCGTCCGGACGCAGCGCGTCAGCCGACTCGACCGAGAGTTCGCCGCGTCGGGCGGCCTCGGCGATGGCGTGCAGTCGCGGAATCCGGTCGGCCGGCAGGCCCGGCAGCGCGGTCCACGGCGAGCAGCTGCGTCGGGGTCGGCAGGGCCGCCACCGTCTGGCCGGCGAGCTCGAACGCCGTGCCCGTACTCGTCCGCCAGCCGTTCGCGGACCGGAATGGCCTGGCGGCGGGCCCGGCGGGCGCTGAGGATGGACCAGACGGCCGCCTCGTACGGGGAGTAGAAGAACGCCGGTCGGAAGCCGGGCGCCGCGCCCAGATCGGCGCCAGCGACCGGATCCGCCCGGCAGACGGCCGCGTACGCCTCTCCGTCGTGGTCGGCCGAGACGACCCGGGCGACCTGGGCCAGGACCCGTCCGGGGTCGAGTCGGCGGACCGTCCGGCTGCTCGACGATCGGGACGTCGAGGTGGTCCCCGTCCTGCCGCACCTCCACGCCGACCTGGCGGTCGTAGTCCCCGTCGACGCAGAAGGCCATCCGCATCACGCCGTCGAAGCTGGACTCGTCGCGGTGGCCGAAGTCCATCGTGGCCACCGCCGCCAGGTCGAATGGTCCGACGAGCGGGATGCGATGAGGGGTCGGGGCTGGTGTCTCCGGTCATGGGTCAGCCTGGGTACCTGACAGTCTGTCCTGCTCGCGCTCGCGGGTCAGCGACTCCTACGCTGCACGTCATGCCGCCGTCCGAGTCTTGCTCGGCGGCGTCGCCGTGTGGACCGCCGGGGGCTCGCCGTCGCCGTCAGCGCCGTCGGGTCCGTTCGGCGGCTCGCGGACACCTGTACGGCGAGGCCGACGTGCCCACCACCCCGGTGGCGCTGGTGCTCGGGGCGCAGGTCTATCCCGACGGAACGCCGTCGCCCTTTCTGGCGGCGCGGCTCGACGTGGCTCGGCGGCTGCTACGCCGCGGACAAGGTCGAGTCGGTGCTGGTGTCGGGCGACAGCCTCGCGCCGGAGTACGACGAGCCGCTGGCGATGCGCCGCTATCTGCTCGGCGCCGGGCTGCCGCCGGATCGGGTGATCGTGGACCGCGCACGGCTTCGACACGTACGAGTCGTGCCTGCGAGCCCGCGACGTGTTCGGGCTGCAGCCGGGTCACGTTCGTCAGCCAGGCGTACCACCTGCCGCGCGCCGTCGGCACGGCTCGGCGGCTGGGCCTCGAGGCGGTCGGGGTCGGCGACCACTCGGTGCAGTGGCTGCCGTCGGGTCGGCCCTCGCGCACCTGGCGGCTCGGTGCGCTGCGGGACCTGCTCGCCTGCGTGAAGACGGTGCGCGACCTCATCGTTCGGCGGCGCCGCGCCGTACGTGTGACGATCTGGCGCGCCGTACGACGGCATGGCATGACCTCGAGCAACTTACTCGAGCCGTGATCGGTAGTACTGTAATGGTGTAATTAGTAGTACACATAGAAAGGAGTGCACCATGAAGTGGCACTCAGAATCCGAAGAAGAGTCCGAGCGCGGCGGTCGACGAGGCGGTGGCCGCGGGGCGGCCCCGGGGGCGAGGTTTCGGACGACCCGGCGGTTGGCAGAACGTGGACGTTCCCCCCGCCGACGACGCGCAGGCCTGGTTCGAGGGCCGGTTGCCCGGCGACTGGTTCAGCGACGTCACCGTCAGCGTCGACCGCGAAGAGATCGTGGTCACCGGCGTGCTCGCCGACGAGGCGACCGATCACGCCGAGGCCGAGGGCCGGATCAGCCGGTTCCGCGCCGACACCCGCGGCATCCGGATGCAGATCGCCGACGAGGCGCAGGAGCGCTACGGCCGGAAGGTGTCCTGGGGCGCCGAGCTCGGTGAGGTCAAGACCCTGTTCACCCACATCTCCGTACCGGTGATGACCCGACTGCGGCAGCCCGAGCGGCAGGTGCTCGACACCCTGGTCGACGCCGGCGTGGCCCGGTCCCGCTCCGAGGCCCTGTCCTGGGCCGTCAAGCTGGTCGGCGATCACACCGAGAGCTGGCTGTCCGATCTCCGTACGGCCATGTCCGAGTCGACAAGCTGCGCGCCGAGGGGCCGGAGCTCTAAGCCTGACGCCGGCCGTACCCGCACGGACACTCGCACGCCAGAAGGGCCGAAGATGTGACGGGTCGGCGGTTTGGACTGGAATGGCGCGTGACCGGACACCGTCAAAGAAGACCACCGACTACGCCGAGCTCGTCGGCCAGCTCTCGCTGGCCGAGAAGGTCGAGCTGCTGACCGGCTCCGTCCGTCTTCACCATGGCCGGCAACGACAAGATCGGGCTGGCTCCGGTCAACCTCTCCGACGGCCCGACCGGCGTCCGCGGGCTGAAGTTCTCCGGCGGCCGCAAGGTGACCCTGTTCCCCAACGCCACCTTGCTGTCGGCGGCCTGGAGCACCGAGACCGCGTACGAGGTGGGCCGGATGCTGGCCGAGGAGGCCATGGCCCAAGACATCCGGGTCGTCCTCGGCCCGACGATCAACCTGCACCGCACCGTGCTCGGCGGCCGGCTGTTCGAGGCCTACTCCGAGGACCCGCTGCTGACCGGCAAACTGGCCGCCGCGTACGTGCAGGGCCTGCAGGAGGCCGGGATCGGCGCCTGCCTGAAGCACCTGGTGGCCAACGAGTCCGAGACCGACCGCAACACGATGAACTCGATCGTCGACGAGACCACGCTGCGCGAGCTCTATCTGCTGCCGTTCGAGATCGCCATCGAGGAGGCGAATCCGTGGTCGCTGATGGCGGCCTACAACGACGTCAACGGCCAGGCCGCCACCGAGCAGGAGCACGTCAACAACGAGATCGTCAAGGGCGAGTGGGGCTACGACGGCCTGATCATGTCCGACTGGTTCGCCACCAAGACCACCGCGCCGTCGGCCAACGGCGGGCTCGACCTGGTGATGCCCGGGCCGAACGGGCCGTGGGGCGAGGAGCTGGTCGCGGCGGTCGAGGCCGGTGAGGTCGCCGAGAGCGTGATCGACGACCACGTCGTCCGGGTGCTGCGGCTCGCCGACCGGGTCGGTTCGCTCGGCACCGCTACGCGAGTTCCCGACCGACCTGCCGGCCCCGGACTCCGAACTCCGGCGCGAGCAGCTGACCCGGCTGGCGGCGTCCGGCATGACCGTGCTGACCAACTACGGGGTGCTGCCGCTGGCCGTCCGACGAGCAGAAGGTCGCGCTGATCGGCCGGCACGCGGTGGAGACCATCGACATGGGTGGCGGTTCGGCGCAGGTCAACCCGCCGTACCAGATCTCGGTCGCCGACGGCCTCGGCGCAGATGCTCGGTGATCGGCTGACCGTGACCGACACGGGCGAGGTCCGTACCCGTCCCGCCGCCGGCGACCGCGAAGGTGCTCAGGCATCCCGAGACCGGCGAGCCGGGCGTCGTGATCGAGGTGTACGCCGCCGACGGCAGCCTGCTCGAGTCACGCTCGCGCCGGCGGCCCAGAGCATGGTCGGCTTCGACGACGACTTCCCGCAGCCGGCGGCCGAGGTGAGCGTTCCGCGCCCGGACGTCGCTGCGCGGCCCGGTCGAGATCGGCGGCGTCGGCACCGGACGCTGGACGGTGCGCGTGGGTGACGCGCACCGAGACCTTCGACGCTGGAGAGCTCCGGCGGCATCGGCGCGGTCATGCTGGCCCCGCCGTCGTCGGTGACCACCGTCGAGGTGACCGACGCCGCCGACGTGGTCGAGGCGACGGCGCGAGCATCGACGGCGGCCGACGACGACAACCCGCTGGCCGGGGTGGGCATGTTCAGCCTGGTGGTCCGCCCGGTGCCCCGCCCGACCGACGAGATCCTCGCCGACGCCCGCGCCGCCGCGGCGGCGGCCGATGTCGCCGTCGTGGTCGTCGGGCTGACCGAGGAGCAGGAGACCGAGGCGGTCGACAAGTCGACCATCGCCCTGCCCGGCGACCAGGACGCGCTGGTCAGCGCCGTGGCCGAGGCGGCGCCGAAGACCGTGGTCGTGGTCAACTCCGCGACCCCGGTGCTGATGCCGTGGGCCGACCAGGTCGACGCCATCGTCTGGGCCGGTCTGCCGAGCCAGGAGGGCGGGCACGCCGTCGCCGCCGCGCTGCTGGGCGAGATCGAGCCGGCCGGCCGGCTGGTCACCACCTTCCCCGCCGCCGACGGCGCGGCTCCGGCCTGGGAGGTCGTGCCCACCGACGGGGCGCTGCGCTACGACGAGGGCACCGCCATCGGCTACCGCGGGCACTTCGCCGGCAAGCGCCCCGGCGCCGGCCTTCTGGCTCGGCCACGGCCTGGGCTACTCGACCTGGGACTACTCCGACGCGGCGGTCGTTGCCGGCGCGCGCGAGCTCCGCGGCGTCGGGTCACCGTGACCAACACCGGCTCGCGGGACAGCCGCGAGGTCGTGCAGGTCTACTACCGCCCGGCCGAGCACGAGCAGCCCGTACGGCTGGTCGGCTGGACCGCGGTCGAGGTGCCGGCGGCGAGTCGGCGACGGTCCAGGTCACCACCGACGCCCGGCTGTGGCGGCGCTGGGATGACGCGGCCAACGGCTGGGGTGCGCCACTGACCGGCGGCGACCTGCTGATCGCTCGCGGGCTCGGGGACATCCGGGGGCTCGAGCTCGAGCGCTGCTCGCGACCGGCTCCGCACGGGCCGCACCCTCTACTCGCGGGTTGCACCGTCTGCAGAGGGTGCGCGGCACGTGAAGGGGGCGCCAGCCGAGCCCAGGTCTGTGCCCTCCAGCGGCGACCCGTCGGCAGGCTCACCGGGTCAGCGGGTGCGGTGGGCGCGGTAGTAGCCGACCAGGTTGCGGGTGGAGGGATCCTGCTCGGCCAGGGCCGCCTCGTCGCCGGCGACGGCGGGGGTCACCTTCAGGGCCAGCTGCTTGCCGAGCTCGACGCCCCACTGGTCGAAGCTGTCGATGCCCCAGACCACGCCTTCGGTGAAGGTGATGTGCTCGTACAGGGCGATCAGCTGACCCACCACCGACGGGGTCAGCGCCGGGGCCATGATCGAGGTGGTCGGCCGGTTGCCGGAGAAGACCCGGGCCGGGACGATCGCCTCGGCGGTGCCCTCCGCCCGCACCTCCTCGGCGGTCTTGCCGAAGGCCAGCGCCGCGGTCTGGGCGAAGAAGTTGGCCAGGAACAGCTCGTGCACGTCGTGGTCGCCGTCCTCCAGCGGATGCGCCGGGGTGGCCACGGCGATGAAGTCGGCCGGGATGACCCGGGTGCCCTGGTGGATCAGCTGGTAGAACGCGTGCTGACCGTTCGTGCCGGGCTCGCCCCAGAACACCTCACCGGTCTCGGTGATCACCGGGCTGCCGTCCCAGCGGACACTCTTGCCGTTCGACTCCATGGTCAGCTGCTGCAGGTAGGCCGGGAAGCGGTGCAGATACTGCGCGTACGGGAGCACGGCGTGCGTCGCGGCGCCGAAGAAGTTGTCGTACCAGACGTTGAGCAGCCCCATCAGCGCCGGCACGTTGGCTCGCGGCTCGGTGGTGTGGAAGTGCTCGTCGATGACGTGGAACCCGGCCAGGAAGTCGGCGAAGTTGTCCGGCCCGATGGCCACCACCACGGCGGTCCCGATCGCGGAGTCGACCGAGTACCGGCCGCCCACCCAGTCCCAGAACCCGAAGGCGTTGGCCGGGTCGATCCCGAACTCCGCCACCTTGTCCAGGGCCGTCGAGACCGCGACGAAATGCTTCTCGATCGCCTCCTTGCCGGCGGCGTCGGTGTCGTCGATGGCGCCGGCGTCCTTGAGAGCGTGCAGCAGCCACGACCGGGCCAGCCGGGCGTTGGTCAGGGTCTCCAGCGTGGTGAACGTCTTCGACGCGACGATGAACAGGGTGGTCTCGGGGTCGAGATCGCCGGTCTTCTCCGCCACGTCGGTCGGGTCGATGTTGGAGACGAACCGCGCCGTCAGGCCCTCCTGCACGTACGGGAGGAGCGCCTCGTAGACCATCACCGGACCAAGGTCGGATCCGCCGATGCCGATGTTCACCACCGTCTCGATCTGCTTGCCGGTGACCCCGCGCCACTCGCCGCTGCGAACCTTGTCGGCGAAGGCGTAGACCTTCTGCAGCTCCTCGTGGACCAGCGGCACCACGTTGGTGCCGTCCAGATCGACCTCGAAGTTGTCGGGATCCCGCAGCGCGGTGTGCAGGACGGCCCGGTTCTCGGTGACGTTGATCCGCTCGCCGGAGAACATGGCGTCCCGCCGTTCGGCCAGCCCGACCTGCTCCGCCCAGCTCGAGCAGCGACGTCCACCACCTCGTCGTTGATCAGGTTCTTGGACAGATCGACGTAGAGGTCACCGGCGGTGAAGCTGAACCGCTCGGCCCGGCCGGGATCGGCGTCGAACCAGCCCCGCAGGTCCGGTTCCAGCGAGTCGTGCAACTCGGTCAGACGGCGCGCCAGGCGGCGGTGCTGGTGGGGTCGACGGGGCTGCTCTCACTGCGTTGTTCATGCCGTCTCCTGGATCGCGATTCGGGCCAAGAGGCAGCCTACTGAGATCTCACCCGACCAGGTCGGCGACCCGATGCCCGATCGCCAGCGCGCAGCGCGTCCTGCAAGCCGCGCGAGCGATCGGTTCGTCGCTGCCCCAGGCCACGTAGCCGTCCGGCCGGACCAGTACGCAGCCCGCGGTCCTCGAGCCCGTAGCGCGCGACCGAGCTCCCCCGAGGCGTCCGCCAGCTCGACTCCGCAGGCTCAGCACCGTGAGCGGCGTCCCGTCGCGGCCAGCTCGTCGCCGCCGCCCGCCAGCCGACGCCGTCCGCGCCGGTGATCAAGGTGAACCGGCCGTCGAAGAGGTCGACCGTGGAGACCCGCCGCTTCGCCAGCTCGCGCGGGCTGGACCCAGGCGTGCGGGGCGCGCTGGCCGGCCAGCGGGGTGCCCCCGACGATGGCGCTCGAGTCGTAGGACACCCCGAAGTCGTGGGCCAACCCGTCGCCATCGGGGCCACCCGCCGGGCGGTTGATCATGGTCACCAACGACGCGGCGGCGTTGGCGCGGCCGACCGGTTCCCGTTCGTCCTCGTAGGAGTCGAGCAGGCGTCTCGGCCGCCCAGCCCTTGATCACCCAGGCGAGTTTCCAGCCCAGGTTGTGCCCGTCGGCGATGCCGGTGTTCATACCGGTGGCGCCCCGCGGCGTGGTCCGGTGGGCGGCGTCGCCGACCAGCAGCACCCGACCGCGGCGATAGTTCCGCGCCACCCCGGCCTCGAAGTCCCACGGGAAGACGCCGACGATCTCCGGCTGGAGGTCCGGCAGTCCGGCCGCGCCTCGGATCCGCGCGGTGATCCGCTCGGGAGTCCAGTCCTCGATCCGTTCACCGGTCTCGGGATGCCATTCCATGTCGTAGATCCAGCGGTGCGGCATCGCCGTCGAGGCGAAGAGCCCCTCGACGCCGGGGCGACGGTGACGTTGAGGATGTACGGCGGATCGGGATCACCGCCGAGAGATCTCCGTTGAACAACACCGACAGGTGATCGGCTTCGGTGCCCAGGACCTCGAACTCGACTCCGATCAGTGAGCGCACCAGACTGCGGGCCCCGTCGGCTCCGACCAGGTAACGAGCGGTGATCACCGACCGCTCGTCGGTGTCCCGGTGCCGGCGTCACGGCCCGCACCCCGTCGCGGTCTGGGTGATCGCGACCAGCTCGGTACGGAAGCGAACCTCACCGCCGCGGGCGAGCAGGTGATCATGCAGGACGGCCTCGAGTTGATCTTGGCCGCACAGCGCGATCGGCGCCGGCGTGAGGGTCGCCACCACCTCGGGATCCGGCAGCCCGAGACTGACTTCCTGCCCGGGCATCCCGAGCGTCGGCTGGACCGACATCTCGACTCGGCCGTGTTGCGAGCGCCGACGGACCTCGGGCTCCAGACCCCAGCTACGGAAGATCTCCATGCTCCGCGGCCGGACCCCGATGGCCTTCGGGAAGATCGACAACCCTGGGTGCTTCTCGATCACCAGCACGCGGACCCCGAGGCGGGCCATGGCGACGGCGGTGGTCAGACCCGAGGGCCCAGCTCCCACCACGAGGACGTCAAAGTCGTTCCGATTCTCGATTTCTCATGTCCACCACGATGCGCGAGTCCGCGCCGGCGGGTATCCGTGCCGACTACGGAGTTAGCCGGCCGTACCAGTCACGCAGCTCCGTACGGTTGCCGCTCCCGTCTTGGCCAGCAGATTCGCGACGTGCGTCTCGACGGTGCGGACCGAGAGGAACAACTGCTCGGCCACCTCGGCGTTGCTGCGACCGGCGGCGACGAGACCCAGCACGTCGAGTTCGCGGCTCGTCACGCCGAGCGCCCGCAGCGCCGGCGGCACTTCGGCGTTGCCCCGGCCCCGCCGGGTCGGCGCGCCCGCCCGCCGCAGCAGATCCCGGCAGATCCGCGCCAGCCGCTCGTACCCGCCGCTTCGAACGCCGCCAGATCCGCGCGCAGCTGCGGCACCGGATCGCCCCACCCGTCGTCCGAGGGCGCACTCCAGCGTCACCAGCCGGAGCACCCGGTGCCACCACGGCACCGGTTCGAGGGCCTCCTCGCCGAGGGCGTACGCCGCCTCGGCCGCCGGGCAGTCGCCGCCCCGGCCCGCCGCCACCGCGTCGGCGTAGTGCAGCGCGCCCCGGTTCGCGCGGCGCAGCACACCGGCGATCCGCGCAGCTCGAGCGGCATCGTCGCCGCGGCCGTCGGCAGTGCGCCCACCCCAGAGCCGAACTGGTGCAGGGGCGCGACGGACTCGTGACTCAACAGCGGCTCGACGCCTGCGTCGAGCCGAGCGCGGCGCGAGGTCGTGATCGCCGAGCGCCAGGTGCGCGGATACGGCTAGGCGTGCACCGCGAAGTCCGGCGGCAGTTCGCCCGGCGCCAGGCCTCGAGCACTGCCTGCCCGGTACCCGGTCGCCGGCCACAGCCGCTGCGAGACCGCGGAGCAAGTCTGCGGTGACGCAGCAGCGGCCGGCCCAGCAGCCGGCCACGCTCAGTGAGGACTGTCGGCCCGTTCAGGGCGGCACGGGCCTCGGTGGTCAACAGCCGTCCACCACGATGAACTCCAGTCCCCGGCCCGGACCAACATCCCGAGATCGGTGGCCGCGTCCCGGGCCTGTTCGAAGACCGCTGACCTTTCGTTGTCCAGCAGCTCGACGAGGCCGAGACCCATCAGCGCCTCGACCCGCCACAACCGGAGACCGTGCTCGGCGGCGAGCTCCGCGGCCTGTCGGTAGAGCACCCCGGCGCGGTCGACGTCGGTCAACCGCAGGATGCGAGC
Organism: uncultured Actinomycetota bacterium; assembly: GCA_963789345.1. GTDB lineage: Bacteria > Actinomycetota > Actinomycetes > Propionibacteriales > Propionibacteriaceae > Microlunatus. The sequence continues at coordinate 36,674 of CAWBKR010000027.1, forward strand.
CCAGACGACGATCGCCTCGCAGACCAGCTCGGGTCCGCGGTCGCTTCGGCCAGCGCCACGGCGCGCTCGGCCAGTCGGCCGCTTCGTCGATGCGGCCGGCCCCATGAGCCGAGTCGGCGAGCAGGATCTGCGAGCGCGGATCGTCGGGGCGGCGGGCGCGGGAAAGATACGCGTCGGCGTCGGACCACGCGTCCGAGCGAGATGGCCGCCCGGGCGAGGCGAAAGCACAGCTCGGCGTGTTCGGCGCCGGAGACGTCTCGAGCGCACCGGTCCCGGTCGCCAGCACCTGTCGAGCCGGCCGGTCAGGGTGAGCAGGTCGACCTGGGCGCCGGCCACCCGCCAGGCGATGCCGTCGGTCGCGGCGACCTGCTCCAGCAGCGCCCCGGCGCGATGCACGCCCCGTGGTCAGCTCCCGACGGCGACCTCCAGCAGCAGGCCGCCTCTCGCGGTCTCCGGCGTCGATCAGCAACTCCGCCGCCGCCACCTGCTGCGCCGGTCCGCCGCGGGCCAGCAGACGTCGGCGGCCCGCCGGGGCAGGGCCGTGCGCTCCGGGGGCAACAGTCCGGCCAGACGGCATCCCGGGTCAGCGCGTGCCGCCAGGTCAGGACCGGGCCAAGGTGACGGGAGGTCGGCCGTCGACGGCTCGCCGGAGCGGCGGACGGCGGCGGCCGCCTCCACGTCGGCGACCTGGGGGACGAGATCCCAGTCGGGATCGGAGCCGAGGGCCGCGGCGGCGGCCAGCATTCGGCGCCCTCGCTCGTCGAGGCCGCACCGATCCTCGACCAGCGCGGCGAAGCTCGCGGGACGGCAGCGGCGCATGACCGCTCGGGCGCTCGGCGCGGCCAGCAGTTCGTCGACCAGCAGTGGAAGGCCCTCGGAGCGCTCCGGATGCTGGCCCGGTACTTCGTCGGCAGGGTCCGGGCGGACTGTGATCATCGCGTCGGACCTCGGCGTCGAGGCGGCGAGGGTGAGCACGGTCGGGGCGGATCCCAGCCGGCGGACCGCCGGCGGCGTGGCTGGAGCCCACCGAGGCGGCACCAGGACGGGCACCGAGGTGACCGCCTCGCCAGATAGTCGAACAACGCCAGCGATTCGGGATCGGCCCAGTGGAGATCCTCGAGGAGCAGCACGCAGCCCCCGGCGATCGATCTCGCCGAGCAGCCGCAGCAGCCCTCGCCCAGGACCAGGATCGGGTCGAGTTCAGCGTTGCGGCGGGGCGGCGGACCGCACCGACCAATCGGGGACCCGTCGACCCAGGGCCGGCGATAGGGCCAGAGGGCCCGGTGACGACGGGGAGACCGCGACCTGCATCCGGCATCAGCGGCTCGACGAGCGGTCGGAAGGGCCCGACGCCCTCGACGGCGCGGGAGCATGTTCGCGCGGTCGATGCCGGATCGGCCGCCACGTCGTCAGCGGCCTCGACTCGACGAACAGGCGTACGCCTTCGCGAACCGGCTGAGTGGAGCGAGCGGTCTGCTGTGGACCAGCGGCGCGCTCTGAACGTGCACCGCTTGGCCAGAGGAGGCAGAATTCTCCATTATGGAGACTTCTAGAGCCGATCTGGTCCGGGCGGTCGCGGTGACCGTGACCGCGGTGAGCCAAGTGGCCTCAGCCGCGCTGATCCCGATGGCCGGCACCGACACCGGGACGATCTCGGACGCCAACCTCTCACCGGTGACGCCCGCCGGCTACGCCTTCGCCATCTGGGGGCTGATCTACCTGCTCAGCCTGGCTCTGGCGGTCTACCAGCTGCTGCCGAGCCAGCGAGGTCGCGAGGTCCACCGCCGCTCCGGATGGTGGCTGGTCGGCGCCTTTTCCGCCAGCACCGTCTGGGTGCCGATCTTCAATACCGGCGCGATCTGGGTGGCCCAGGTGGTCATCGTGATGCTCCTCGGGTGCCTCGCCGTGGCCGCTCTCCTGCTGACCCGGCACGGTCCGGCCCGAGACCTGGCCGAGCGCGGGCTGCTCCGGCTGCCCGTCACGGTCTACCTCGGCTGGGCCACCCTGGCCACCGTGGCCGGGTTCGGCACCACGTTCCGATCTCTGGGCATGCCCGAGGGCGGGGACTGGGCGACCGCCGTCTCGCTGCTGCTGGTGGCGGTCGGAGTGGCCCTGTCGCTGGCCGCCGTGTCTCGGTTGACCGCCGTCGCGGGCTTCGCCTTCACCAGTTGCTGGGCGCTCGTCGCCGTGGCCGTCGGGACCTACGTCGACGCCGTGCGGTGGGCCGCGCTCGTCGGGTTGGTGGTCGTCTTGGCGGTGCTAGTGGTCCGGACCGCGCGTCATCGCAGCGAGGCCGACCTCGTGCTGCTCGGCTAGCACGCCCCCGGCGGGTTATGGCGCAGGCATCATGGAGCGGTGAACGTGCTGGCCGAGCTGTGGCGTCGCGCGGTGTCGGTGCAGCCTCCTCCGGCGCCCGAGGTCGTCGCGCTCGTCGCCCTGGTCGCGCTGGTCTTGGTGGTCCTGCCTCGTCCATGGGTGTTGACCAGGCAGTTGGTGACCATCAGCCACGAGGGGTCGCATGCCTTGGCCGCGGTGCTCATGGGCCGTCGGCTGATGGGGATCCGGCTGCATTCCGACACCTCCGGTCTGACCGTCTCCCGCGGGCGCCCCGCCGGTCCCGGCATGGTGGTGATGCTGGCCGCCGGCTACCTCGGGCCGGCCGTCGCCGGTCTGGGGGCAGCCGCACTGTTGCTCAGCGGACACAGCCTGGCTCTGCTCTGGCTCCTGGTGCTGTGGTTGTCGTTGATGCTGCTGCAGATCCGCAACGCGTACGGGTTGCTCGTCCTGCTGGTCTGCGGTGCCACCGCCGCGGCGGTCAGCTGGTACCTCCCGCCGACCAGCCAGTCTCTGGTGGCCTACCTGCTGACCTGGCTGCTCTTGCTCGGCGCACCCAAGCCGGTGCTGGAGCTGATCGGCCAGCGGCGCCAGGGGCTGGCCCGGCACTCCGACGTCGACCAGCTGGCCCGGCTCACGCCCATCCCGGCCGGGTTGTGGAGCGGGGTGTTCTTGCTGGCGAACCTGGCCGGCCTGACGGTGGGGATAGCGCTGCTCCTTCCCGCCGTGCTCGACCTGCTGGGCCAGATCCAGAGCGGCTGACCTGGAGACGACGAGGGCCCCGTCGTCGTCGACGGAGCCCAGTCCTGCTCGATGGTCAGCGTCAGCGCGTCAGCGCGTCGCAGCATGTTGTCCCGCTGCGCGGCGATGATCAGCTCATCTCGCAGGGCGGGCGTCGCGTTACTGATGGCGCGTTCGAGCTCACGCCGGTTGCGGTTGGTCTCACGGCGGCTTCGGAGCGCCTTCGCGAGTGTCATCTCGATCATCCTCGTTCTGTCGGTTGCTACTACTTCAACATCGAAACCTTCGATTTCGAATCTATCGTAGCAACGTCTCGAGGAAACCGGACATTCCCGCCGGCAACAGGCCGCCTCAGGCGGCTTGGCCGAACCGGCGGTCCGACAGCACCACGCCGGCCCGTTCGAGCTCGGCCTCGACCCGGACCCGCTCGATGTCGCGCTCCAGGCCACGAAGATCGGTGGACAGGTCGTGCTCTATGTCGAGCATCGCGCACACCTGGGTCAGGACTCGGTCATAGGCCAGCCGGTTCCCCATCTGGTGGGCGGCTGAGCGATGCGCGTCTGCGCCGACGGCTGCGCGCAACCGACGAAGGTCGGCCGCCAGCTGCTCGATCGGTGTGCCGGACTGCCTGCGCAGCGCCTTGATGTTCCGCCGGTGCTCGGCACGCTCCTCCGAGCGCTGTCGCCAGCCAGCGAAGACGTGGTTCCACCGACCGGCCAACGCGTCGTAGCCGACGACGAAGCCGATGGGGATGAGCACGATGATGAACACCGCGACGATGCCGAGCACCAGCTGGTCGGTGTCCACCATGGACAAACACTAGGTCCGCGACAGTTGCATCACAAGTCGGTTGGTGCTAGCCCGATCCGGCGCTGCCGTAGACGCTGACGTGAACGTGGTCGTAGTGGTTGGCGGTGGCCGACCCGCGGTCCGACATGCCCCGCCAGCCTTCGCCGGCGCGCTGGACCGTCCAGATCTTCTGGGAGTAGATCACTTCGCTGACGCCGAGCCGCTTGGCGTTGGCCCGGAGCCAGTTGGCCATCTGCCAGCCGACCGTGGAGTCCGCGATCATGCAGTCCAGCGCCTGACCGGTTCCGTGGAAGCCGCCACCACCTCGGCTGCCACCGAAGGAGCTGATCTGCGGGTACTTGGCGCACAGCGCACGATGCACCCGAACGGCGTCGGAGGTGAGGCCGGCCTCCACTGCGGAACCCGACGGGCAGGAGGCACTGGACGAGACCCGACTCGGCTTCGGCCTCCGGCTTCTCCTTCGCCAGGTACTCATCGGAGACCCAGCGGCCTCGGTCCTTGTAGACGACGAGCCGGAAGCCGTCGCGCACGGTGTCGGTCACCTGGAGCTTGGCGCCGACCTCGAGCACGGTGACCACCGAGGAGCGCAGCGAGGCCTCGCTGCGCAGGTTGACCCCGGTGCTGACGTACCGCGCACCGATGGTGGTCAGGTCGAGGTCTTCGGTCGGCTTCACCGTCGGCTCGGAGTCAGCCTCCTGGGACTCGTCCTCTGCTGCCTCGGGCTTGGCCGCCTTCTTCTGCGAGCCCTGCTCCGCCTTCTTCTGTCGAGTCCTGATTCGACTCCTGCTTCGGCGACGGCGTACGGCTGGCCTGCCGCCCGGCTGCTGGCGCGGCTCTCGGTCCTGCGCGGTGGCGGCATCGGCGCTCGGGGTGGCGGTGGCCGAGAGGGTCGGTGCGGGAACGGCGGTCAGCGGCTCGGCGCTGGGCCAGGCCACCACGCCGATCGTGGCGATCACGGCGCCGCCGCGACAGCCGGGACGGCGATCCTGCCGACCCGGGCCGCGAGTGGTGCCCGCAACGCGCGCCGAGGGCGTGGTCGCACGCGATCCCTCCATTTCCGAGTACCGAGACCAAACCGTTATGTAACCGAGGCAGGAGTCTAGGACACGACCCGGGGTTTGCCGAATCGAGACCTCCCGTAAGTTGAGCCGGTCGGACGTCGAGTGAAGGGGCAGGACGGGACGACGGACTATGACGCGATCGTGATCGGCGCCGGCCAGGCCGGACCCGGGGTGGCCGCCGCGCTGGCCGACGAGGGCAAGCGGGTCGCCCTGATCGAGATGGAGCAGGTCGGCGGCACCTGTCTCAACCACGGCTGCAAGCCGACCAAGGCGCTGCGGGCCAGCGCCAGTCGTGGCGCACCAGGCGCGCACGGCGGCCGAGTACGGAGTGCACACCGGAGAGGTGACCGTCGACTTCGGCACCGCGATCGGTCGGGTGCACCGGCTGATCGACACGATGCGCGGACTCGCTGCTCGCCTGGATCGAGGGCGTCGACGGCCTCGACCTGCATCAGCGGCACCGCCACGCTGCAGACGCGGCCGGGCGGCCGCACCAGGTCGACGGTCGGCGATCGTACGCTCAGCGCCCCCGAGGTCTACCTCAACCTCGGCAGCCGGGCCAGCGAAGCCGCGCATCGCCGGCCTGGACGAGGTCAGCGTACTGACCGAGGTGGAGCTGCTGCGCTGACCGAGCTTCCCGAGCACCTGATCGATCGTCGGTGGCGGCTACATCGGTTGGAGTTCGGGCAGATGTTCCGCCGGTTCGGAGCCGAGGTGACGATGCTGGTCGGCAGCGGGGTCGCCGACCCGCGAGGACGCCGACGTCTCGGCCGCTGATCGCCGACCTGCTCACCGGGGAGGGCGTGCAGATCCGATACACCCGCCCGTCCGGGTCGTCACGCGGCCGACGGCGGCGTCGGGTCGAGCTCGACGAGGCGATCCGGTCACCGGCATCCACCTGCTGGTCTCCACCGGCCGGCGCTCCAACTCCGACCTGCTCGGACCCGATCACGGGGTCGCAGACCGACGAGCGCGGCTTCTTCACCATCGACCACCGGTTCCAGACCTCGGTGCCCGGTGTCTGGGCGCTGGGCGACGTCAACGGCCACGGCGCCTTCACCCACACCGCGTACCAGGACAGCCAGATCCTGCTCGACTCCGACCCGCATCGCTGGACGGGCGGGTCACGACGTACGCGATGTTCACCGATCCGCCGCTGGGCCGGGTCGGGATGACCGTCGACGGAGGCGCGGGAGTCCGGCCGCAAGGTGCTCAAGGCCGAGGTGCCGATGTCGAGCGTCAGCCGGGCCATCCTGGAGAGCGAGACCGACGGGCTGATGCGGATCCTGGTCGACGCCGACACCGAGGAGTTCCTCGGCGCGACGATCGTCGGCCTGCACGCCGACGACCTGATCCAGATGATCGGGCTGGCCATGCAGGCCGGCGTGACGCTACCCGACGGTCGCGCGACGCGCTGCCCATCCACCCCACCATGGCCGAGTTCATCCCCTCGGTGCTGCAGCTCCCTCCAGCCTCTCGACTGAGGGCCCGCACGTCTGCCGGTGCCCGCGGGCTGCGGCGGTACGGTCGACACGAACGGGTCAGCCAGGATCCGAGAACCGCCAAGGCACGGTCGGCCGTCGGCTGCGACACGCCCGACGCCGGGCGACCGCGCCTCGACCGCGCGCCACCCGGGCCGGTGCTGGCGGGCTCCAGCCCGGTCACCGGCCCGCCGCCGAACAGCTCGACGCCCTTGTGCTCGGCGGTCAGACCCAGCGCCTGGGTCAGCCGGCCCGGACCGCGGGCCAGATCGCGATCGCCGCGCGACCCCGGCGGCTGCGGGCCACCTCGAGGCCGTCGACCACCTCACCGGCCCGCAGCAGCACTCCGGACGCGGTCCCGTCCGGCCCGCAGACGACGTTGGCCGCCCAGTGCACGCCGTACGAGAAGTAGACGTAGAGGTGCCCGGGCGGACCGAACATCACCGCGTTACGCGCGGTGCGGCCGCGATAGGCGTGCGAGGCCGGATCGTCGGACCCGTCGTAGGCCTCGACCTCGACCAGCCGGACGGCCACCGCGCCCGTGCCGCAACACCGCCCCCAACAAGCCGCGGCGCGACGTCGTACACCGGGCGCGCGAGGTCGCCGCGCGGGTCAGGCCGGCGCTCAAGCCTCGAGCGGCGCTCAGGCCCGAGCACCTCGACCACGCCGGCCGACCCGTCCACCCGGACCCGGTCGCCGGTCCGAATCCGCATGGTGGCGTTACCGCACCCGACCACCGCCGGGATGCCGAGCTCGCGGGCCACGATCGCGGCGTGGGACAGCGGCGCGCCCGACGTCGGTGACCACGGCGGCCGCCCGCGGGAAGATCGGGGTCCAGCCGACGTTGGTGACCGAGGTGACCAGCACCTCGCCGGGCTGCAGCAGGTGCCCGTGGTGGGCGGCGGACAGCACCCGGGCGGTGCCCTCGACGACCCCGGCCGAACCCGGGAACCCGGTGATCGGTCTCCGCGGCCGGCAGCGCGCGATCCGGCCAGCGAAGAGGTCGGTGCGCCGGTCCGGGTCGGCCGCCCAGGCGAACGGGTCGAACGGGCCGCTGATCAGCGCCGGGTAGCGGGCAGCGCCGGTAGCGCTGCGTAGATCGCTCGCCGCTCGGCGATGGCCCGGCGATCCGGCTCGGCGCCGTCCAGGGCCGTCGACGATCTCGTCGGCGTCGAGGAAGAAGATGTCGTCGCCGAGCCCGGTGAGCTCCCCGGCCCGCAGGACGTAGGCCCGCAGCACCCAGAAGTAGCGGATGACCTCGCTGCGAGCGTGTTCGCGGTCGCGGGCGATCTCGGCCCAGCGCGCGATCTGCCAGTGCAGCAGCCGGGCCTGCAACGGGTGGTCGTACTCCAGCGTCCGCCAGGCCTTGTCGCGCGCTCGGTCCTGCTGGTCGCAGCAGCTGCCGATAGCCGACCCCGTCGGCGCGGAATGACGGCCAGCTGAGTGGTCGATCCAGTCCGGGATCCTCGGCCGGTCGCGGCGTGGAGATCTCGAACTCGTGCGGACTCCGGTGACCGTAGGTCAGGTTGAAGGTCTCCGCGGTCGATCCGGCCGGCCGCCAGCTGCTCCAGCCCGTCCAGCAGCCCCAGACTGGCCAGCTGACCGCCCGGACCCCCCAGACCGGCGGTGATGGCGTTGGCCCTCTCGTCCCCGACCAGGCTCTGCAGCCGCCGCCGGGTCGTGACGAACGAGGCTCCACTCCGGCGGGTCGCCGCCGACAACATCATGCTGATCCGGTGGAACTCGGGCTCGATCACCCGGCGCCACAGGCGGACGCAGGCGCGGACCGTCGGCCACCTGCGGCGATCTCGGCCCGGCGCTGCTGGCAGAGCTGCGGGATGGCCCGGCCAGGTACTCGTCCAGGCTGCGGGCGTCGCGCCGGGCCTCCGACAGCACGTGCGCGGCGACCGGCACGACCGAGGCCAGCGTGGTGAGCGGAGACACCTTCACCGGCGGGATCTTCACCGACGTCCGGCAGCCGGCCGAAGACCTCCTCGGTCAGGAAGCGGAAGTTCTGCTCGTTGACCCCGACGACCTTGCTCAGAGCGGCCATCACGCTGACGTTGAGGTAGATCCGGCCGCCGATCCGGCCGTACCCCACGTACGGAGGGATGGACGCGGTGGCCATCGCGTCGGAGAGGAAGACCTGCACCATCGACCAGGTGGCCGGGGTCATCACGTCGGGGATGGCCTCGCCGACGTTGGTGTTGGTCCACAAGAAGTTGCCGGACCGGGAGTCGTTCCAGGGGTCGCGGTCGGCGTCCGGAGGTGATCGGGCGGGCCTGCAGGATCGACAGCTCGCGCGCCGACCCGGCACCACTCGATGTCCATCTCGGTGCCGTACAGGTCGGCGATCCGCGACCCCGTACCCGGCCAGTTCGCTCGCCTCGGCGTCGGTCAGGGAGGCCATGTGCTGCAGGCGCTCGGGCACGCGTTCCGTACGGGTGCCGTGGGCCGCGCGGACCGTCATCGTCAGCTTGTCGGCGATCTCGCGCTCCACCACGCGCAGGCTCCGGCGACCGACGGTGAACCGGTCCGGCGTGACGTCGCCGCCGACCAGCGACTCCCCGAGCCCCCAGGTGGAGTTGATCACGATCCGGCGGTCCGGCGCCGGTCACCGGGTCGGCGGTGAACATCACCCCGGACGCCTCGGCGTTGATCAGCCGCTGCACCACCACCGCCGAGCGCCAGTCCGTCGGTACCGACCCCCTGCCGGGCCCGGTAGCTGATCGCCCGGGCCGTCCACAGCGAGGCCCAGCAGGCGCGTACGGCGTCGAGCAGCGCGTCGATGTGACCGACGTTGAGGAAGGTGTCCTGCTGGCCGGCGAACGACATGCCCGGGCAGGTCCTCGGCGGTGGCCGACGAGCGCACCGCCACCCGCCCCCGGCCGAGGGCGCGGTAGGCGTTGCGGACCGCCAGCGTCACGTCGCCCGGCACCGGCTGGTCGGCGAACCAGCGACGGATGTCCTCCGCCGGCCGCCGCGACCTCGCCCGGGTCGTCGAGCGGCAACAGGTACAGCCGCCGGTCGATGGCGCCCTGCAGACCCGATCCGGCGACGAAGCGGCGGTACGCGTCGGTGCCGATCACGAAACCGTCCGGGACCGGCAATCCCGGCCCGGACCAGCCGGATCAGCGACTCGGCCTTGCCGCCCACCTCGGCCAGGTCGAGACCCGGCGCATCGAGAGCGTGGACGTACGCGTCGGTTCCGGTGATCGCGGGGGTGAGGGTGGCCATGGCGCGTCGTCGGCTCTCGGGGGTCTCGTGGATTCGGGTGGCGGTCAGGCGTTGACCGCGACCCAACCCTTCGCGTCGACGGAGCGGAGCATCGCGTCACAGATGGCCGCCGCCCGGGCCCCGTCGGCGAACGTGGGCAGACCGGTCGGTGGATCGCCGCCGCTCCGGTGGGCGTCGACCGCCGCGTAGGAGTCGGCCACGTAGCTCTCGAAGCACTGCGCGTAGCCCTGCGGCGTGGCCGGCCGGCAGGGTCGCCAGCCGGCGCTGCTCGGCCGAGCCCTGGTTGGGGTCGCGGACCAGCAGCTGGTGGCACCCTCCTCGGCGCCGATCCACAGCTGCTTCGGGCTGCTCCTGGTCGAAGACGCCGGCTGTGGTGCATGCCGTCGATCTCCAGCCACAGCCGGTTCTTGCGGCCGGCGCTGAGCTGGCTGATCACCGCCGACCCGACGACACCGTTCTCGGTCCGGAACATGATCAACGCGGTGTCCTCGGTGGTCACGTCGATCAGCGGTGCGTCCTCGTCGTCTGGGCTGCGGGCGGTGCTGAAGCTGGCGGACGTGGCGGCCGGTCGCTGCGGGATGGAGATCGCGGTGGTGGCGACCAGCTCGGCGATCCGGTCACCGGTCACCCACTCGGCCAGGTCGCACCAGTGGGAACCGATGTCGCCGAAGGCACGCGACGGGCCGCCGAGCTCCGGGTCCACCCGCCAGGAGGTGGCCATCGGGTCGAGCAGCCAGTCCTGCAGGTAGCTGCCGTGGATCAGGTTGACGGCGCCGAACTCCTCGCTGTGCACCCGGGCGCGCAGCTCGCGGGCCATGGGGTGGAACCGGTACGCGAACGGGATGGTGTTGACCACGCCGGTGCGCTCGGCGACGTCGGCCGCCTGCTGGGCGTCGGCCAGGCCGATGCCGAGCGGCTTCTCGCACAGGACGTGCTTGCCGGCCTCCATCAGGGCGATCGCGTACGGGACGTGGGAGGCGTTCGGCGTACAGATGTGGACGACGTCGATGTCGCTGGCGGCGACCTCGTCGATGTCGGCGAAGGCGGTCCCGGCTCCCCAGGCGGCGGCGACCTCGCGCGAGCGTTCGGGGCTGGAGGCCAGCACCCCGGCCACCTCGGCTCCGGCCAGCACGGCGGCCCGGCGATGGACCTCGCCGATCATGCCCGCGCCCAGGATCGCGACGCGGCGCCGCGTCGCGCCTCGGCCCGCAGATTCCGTCATGGGCTCAGACTAGGGCGGCCCGGGCCGCGACAACCAGGGCCACCCGTTCCGGAGGCGATTCAGAATTCGGCGGTCAGAGGAATCAGGAAGATCACGATCAGCACCAGCCCGGCCGCCACCAGACCCAGCAGGATCGCCACGATCGCGGTGAGGATGCGCGTGGCCCGGGGCGTGCCGCTGGAGACCGGGGAACCGGTGGTCAGGTTCGTCACGGCGGCGAGCTTCAGGGCCCCGCCGTGCGGAGCCGTCTTCGGTAGCTGGACCAGGTCGCCGTCGGTGATGGTGCCCGAGACCCGTGCCCCTCGCATCTCGACAGCCACCGGCGGCAGCAGCTCCCCGCCGGGACCGACCCGCCGCAGCCGGAAGCTCAGCACGCTCTGCAGCGCCGGGGTCTTGCGGGAGGTCGAGCTTCGCGGCTCGGGGTCCGTACGCAGCTGCACCGCGTACGCCATGCCGATCCGCGGGTTGATGTTGCGCGCCAGATCGGTGTTGCGGGCCAGGTCGGCGTGTCGGGTCAGAGGGTCGGCGCGGGGACCGGTTGCTGGATCGACCGAATCCCAATCGGACTCCGACGACATCGCCGGATCACTCATCGGGTCCCACCTCCTGTTTTGGCAAGGTCATCATGCCGGTCCGCTACCGATGGAGAGGGACAATTGCGCGTATGTCGGCCTCGAGAATCCTGCTGGTCGAGGACTCCGAGGCCATCCGGGTTCCGGTGCAAACGGCGCTGTCCGCCCACGGATTCGAGTCCCGCGGGCTCCCGGACGGTGCCGAGCTGGAGTCGACCATCGGCGCCTTCGGCCCCGACCTGGTGCTCTTGGACGTGATGCTGCCGGGACGGGACGGGTTCGAGCTGCTGTCGGTGGTCCGCCGGTCCAGCACCGCGGCGGTGATCATGCTGACCGCGCGCGACGCGACCGGCGATCGGGTGCACGGGCTCTCCGCCGGGGCCGATGACTACCTCGTGAAGCCGTTCGCGATGGCCGAGCTGCTCGCCCGGGTGCACGCGGTGCTGCGGCGTACGCGGCCGGGCGGCAGCATCGTTCGGGTGGGGGACCTGGAGCTCAGCGCCGAGGCCGCCGAGGTGAGCCGTGACGGCGAGCGGATCGACCTCACCGACACCGAGCGGCGGGTGCTGGCCTACCTGGCCGCCCACCGCGACAGGGTGGTCAGCAAGACCCAGATCCTCACCGCCGTGTGGGGCTACGAGGGCTTCGACGACAACGTGGTCGAGGTGTACGTCTCCGCGTTGCGCCGCAAGCTCGAGACCGACGGCCGCCGCCGGCTGCTGCACACCGTACGGGGTCAGGGCTACCGGCTGGCGGCGCCGTCGTGACGGCCGCAAAGCCCCGGACGGAGGCTGCACCCTCTACTCGTGCGTGGCACCCTCTGCAGACGGTGCGACCCACGAGGAAGGGGTGCGGCTGTAAAGGGTGGGCAGTGGCTGCACCATTTACTCGCGCCGCGCACCCTCTGCAGAGGGTGCGACTCACGAGTAGAGGGTGCGGCCGGTGAGGGCGGCGCGAGGGCTCAGCACCGTGTCGGTGCGGACCCGGGTCACGGTGGGCGTCATCGCGGTGGTCGCCGTCACCTTGGTGCTGGTCTCGCTGGCGGTCAGCGCCCTGTTCGCCGCGCAGTCGGAGCGGAACCTCGACGCCCTCCTCTCCGGCCGCCTGCAGTTGGCCCGCCAGTTGGCCCGTTCGGGTTCGGGCCCCCAGCAGATCGTCAACCGGGTGACCACCGACGGCGTGCAGGCCCAGTTGGTCCTGCGCAACGGCAGCGTGTTCGGCACGGCACCGCCGCTCGGCACCGAGGTCCGGAGCGTGAGCACCACCCTCAACGGCACCAGCCGAGTCGACGGTGCGGAACTGACCCTCGCCGTCGACGCCTCCCTCGTCCGCGACGCGCAGCGTCAACTGCGCCGCCTCCTGTTGGGCACGTCCGCGGCCGCGGTGCTGCTCAGCGCCATCCTGGTCGCGGTGACCGTACGGCTGGCGCTCCGACCCCTGGACACCGTCGCCGGTCTGGCCCGCAGCATCTCCGAGGGGCGGCGCGGCTCCCGCCTTCATCCGCAGCGCACCGACACCGAGATCGGCCAGACCGCCGCCGCGCTGGACGAGATGCTCGACGAACTGGAAGGTGCGGAGTGGCGAGCCCGGCAGGCCGAGGAGCGCAGCCGCACCTTCCTCGCCGACGCCGCACACGAGCTGCGCACCCCGCTGGCCGGCATCCAGGCCGCGGCCGAGACGCTGCTGCACTCCGCCGACCAGCTCGACCGTGCGGAGCGCCAGCAGCTCGAGGTCCTGCTGATCCGCGAGGCCCGCCGGGCCGGCGGACTGGTGTCCGATCTGCTGGCCGCCGCGCGGCTCGATGCGGGCGTCGAGCTGCACCGATCGCCGCTCTCCCTGGGGGCGCTCGCCACCGCCGAAATCGATCGGGCTCGCTTGCTCGCCCCGCAGGCCCAGGTGCGGCTGCTCGGCGACGACATGCTCGTCTCCGCCGACGCCGACAAGGTGGCCGGCATCGTACGGAACCTGATGGACAACGCCATCCGCGCCGCCGGGCCGACCGGGCACGTCACGGTGGTCACCGGTAGCGGGAACGGCTGGGCGTTCCTCGACGTGACCGACTCCGGACCCGGGGTGCCGCCGACGGACCGGGAGCGGGTGTTCGATCGGCTGGTTCGGCTGGACAGCGGCCGGGCCGCGGGGGCCGGCGGCTCCGGCCTGGGCCTCGCCATCGCCCGGGGCTGGGCGCGCGCCCACGGCGGCGACTTGGTCTGCCTCGAGACCGAGGACGGCCGCGGGGCGCGATTCCGGCTGAGCCTGCCGGCGACACCCGCTCCGGCCGGCGCTCAGGCGATGAGCTTGTCCAGCTGATCGCCGTACCCGGCGAGGATCCGCGCCGGGTCGACGCCCAGCACCCGATCCAGCAGCGTCGCGTACACGGAGCGGAAGTCCGTCGTCGCCTTCAGGTCGCCGTCGTCGAGGTCGGTCAGGCTCGGCTCCGCTCCGTAGAACCCGCCGACCACGCCGCGGCCGAGGACGAACATCGGGCCGGCCGTGCCGTGGTCGGTGCCGTCGCTGCCGTTGGCCGCGACCCGGCGACCGAACTCCGAATACACGGCGGCCACCACCTGGCGCCCGCGATCGGTGCGTTGCAGCCGTTCATGGAAGCGGCTCAAGGCCGTGTCGAGTTCAGCGAGCAACCGCTCCTGGGTCCCCCGCTCGTCGGAGTGGGTGTCGAAGCCGCCCAGCGACACCGAGTACACCCGGGTCGGCGCACCCAGTTCGATCAAGGTCGCGACCAGGTCGAGTTGGCGCCGGAGACCGCTCTGGCCGCCGGCTGAGGCACCCTTGGCCGCCTGCTCGTCGTCCGGCTCGTCCGGCGCGTTCTCCTCGGCGGCCGCCTGCGCGGAGCCGAGCGTACGGGTGGTCGACTCCAGATCGGCGATCGCCTTGCTCGCCCGAGCCTGCCACGGATCGTCGCTCGGGTCGGCCCGCCCGAGCAGGTACATGGCCCGCCCCACCGCGTCCCGGCTCGTGCGGGATCGCCGTCCGGCCAGCGAGGCCGCGGCGATCGTGTCCCCGGCCAGCATCGGCGGCAACAGCGCGTCCAACGACAGCGCCGCCAGCGGATCGGTCGACGTGGCGTCGAGCCACCGGCCCAGCCATCCGCTGGTGGGCGCCGTCTCCGGGCTCGCGGTCTGCCAGATGGCCATCGACCGGAAATGGCTGCGGTCCGGCTTCGGGTAGCCGACGCCGCGGACGATGGCCAGTTGATCGCCCTGCCAGAGCCGAATGCAGGCCCTTCAGGCCCGGATTGAGACCGAGCCCCTCGCCCAGGTCGAGGACCGTTTCCGGCGCGTACGCCAACTCGCTGCGGCGGGACCGGTAGGCCGGATCCGCGGCCGGGATGACCGTGTTGAGTCCATCGTTGCCCCCGTACAACGTGACCATCACGAGCACCCCGGCCGCGGGATCCAGCGGGGTGCGGGCCGCGGCCGACACCAGGTCCCCCCAGTTGACCTGGGTCGCGCCGACCGCCAGCGCACCCGCCGCCGTGACGCCGGAGAAGCGCCAGGAAGCGACGCCGGGTGATCGGACTCACCGACGTCGACAACTGCGGTTTCGCGAGCCTGTCGGAGGGTCGATTCATGGATATCTCCTCACGCCGACACCACGTACTCGGGTGAACAGGCCGCCACCGCCACCGCGGCCGGAAGATCATCGGCGACCTGTTCGACGGCGGCGCGGGTACGGGCCGAGAAGCGATCGACCCCGAGCAGTCGCCTCACCTGCTCGACTCGCCGGCGGCTGGGCACCGCCGTCGTGCGCGAGCGTCCCCGCTGCGGTCAGCACCCGCGCCGCCTCGATCCGTGAGCGGGCCGCGGCGGTGGTCAACCAGGCGCCGCCCGCGGGCCAGCCGCCCACGCTCGGTGGCCGGAAGGGCACCTGCCCGAGGCCCTGCAGTGCGGCGACGACCCTCCGCCGCGCCCGCTCGTCCAGCCTCGACGGTCGCAGCCGTAGCGCCCGGCAGAGGCCGACCAGCCATTCGACCGGTTGCTTGACGAGGCTGTTGGCATCGTCGCGGAAGGCCGGGTCGTTCGACAGTGCGGTCAGGACAGCGGTGATGCCGCCCGGTTCTCCGTACGCGGACGTCAGCCGCCCGAGGGTCTCTGCCGGCGGCGCGGTGGCGGAGACGAGCCGGAACCACAGTCGGCTCACCACGAACCGGGCGGTCTCCGGCTGAGCCAGCACGACGCGGACGAAGCCGCGGGCGTCGAAGTTGCCGGTCTGCCCCAGGAGGGTCTTGTCCTGCTGATCATGCTGTGCCGGGCGCAGGGTCGCTTGCGCCGTACGACGGTTGACTCGCCAGCCGGTCAGTGCGCGGGCCGCCTGCTGGACGTCGCTCTCCGTGTAGCGCCCGTGTCCGAGGGTGAACAGCTCCAGGAACTCGCGCGACAGGTTCTCGTTCGGAGCCGACACCGTGTTGTCGTTGCCGTCCAGCCAGACCAGCAGAGCGGGATCGATGATCATGGCCTGCGCCAGCTCCGCGAACGGTCCGCGGCCGAGCCGGCGGAAGGTCTCGTTCTGAACCAACATCGACGCGGCGTTGCGGACCTTCTGAACGCTGGTGGCGAAGTGGCCGTGCCAGAACCAGGCCAGCCTCTCGCTCGTCGGCTGGCCGGCGGCCACCATCCGGTCCAGCCACCACCAGATCAACGCCAGCTGTTGCTCGCGCCGCGAACGCCGCCAGAGTTGCTTCGCCGCATCGTCGGCCTCGATGCCTTTTCCGGGCCGTTCCAGCGGCGCGAGCTGCGGAGCCGGCGTCGCGGCCACCCCGGCGTCCACGCCGGTCGGTCGGAGGAGACGTTCGCCCACGGCCGAGAAACCCGAACGCTGAGCGGACGCGAGGTCTTCCCCGCCGAGCGAGAAGCCCAGCCGGTCCGCGAGTCGCCGTACGGCCGCGGCCTCATCCAACTCCGCCATGGGTTCACCCTCACCCGGGGTGCGAGGTGGCCAAGGGATCAGAGCGGGCCCTCAGCAGATCTACAGGTCGGCGCCAAGTGCCCGCACGCCAATCAGGACATTCCCGCGCGCGATCCCAGCGTTCGCGCGCAATATTTCGCGCGCGGATGCCGGTTTCCCGCGCGAAGACTGCGGGCAGGTGCTAGACGGGGGCGTCCAGACCCGGCACGACGGCCACCTTCATGCTGTCGGGACTCATGCTCGTACGCATCGCGGCCTCCACGTCGTCGAGCCCGAACTGGTGGGTGACCATCTCAAGAGAACGGGTAGCGATCGGCGTACCGCTCCAACAGGGGCAGCGCCGGTCCGTACCCGGTGCTCGGGTGGTTGGTCAGCCCGATCAGGCGGAGGTTCTTGCTGCAGACGTGGCGGTGCACGTTGATGCTGACCTCGCCGGTGTCGGCGAAGTTGCCCATCTCCACCATCATCCCGCCGCGCTTCAGCATGTCGATGCCCTCGACGAACGACGTCGGCGTGTTCGCCATGTGAAGGACGACGTCGGCACCGCGTCCCTCGGTCAGCTCGCGTACGCGGTCGAGACGCTCCTCCGCCGTCGTCGACGAGACGTCGAGCACCTCGTCGGCGCCGCAGCGTTTCGCCCAGTCCAGCCGGTACGGGCTGAGGTCGGTCGCGATGATCTGCCCGGCCCCATGAGGTCGGCCTTCGCGACGTGCAGCAAACCGAGCGGCCCGGAGCCGATCACCACCACGGTGTCGCCGGAGTTGAAACCCTCCATCGCGTACGAGGAGAACTCCTTCACCTTGTCCAGGCTGGCCGCGCAGGTCATCAACTCCGCCAGCACCGCCACCTGCGGCGAGAGCCCGGACGGCACCTTGTAGACGAAGGTGTCGGGTCGCAGGTACATGAACTCCGACCACCCGCCCAGCAGGTGCGGCGGCTCGGCGCTGGTGAAGGAGTTGCCGTAGCACTCCGAGTTGTCGCACCACACGTACCCCATGACGTGCGTGCACGGATAGCAGCGCCCGCAGACCACGTCCGGGCACATGGTGATGCGGTCCCCGACGGCGAGGCGGCGACCGTAGAACTCGATCTTCTCCGCGGCCGTCGGCGTGATCTCCGCGACCACCCCGACGTTCTCGTGGCCCTGAATGATCGGGAACGGCGTGTCCGTCTCGGCCGGAGTCCCCGCGTACTGCTTGGTCTCGCCGAGGAACGTGTGCTTGTCGGTGCCGCAGATCCCCGACATCTCGACCTCGCAGGAGCAGCGTCCCGTCGGGCAGCGAAGGCCGTGGGAACTCCTGCACCTCGTAGCGACCCGGCTCGACCAATACCGCTGCTCTGATGCCGTCACCCATGACATCACCCTCCCTCATCGCGACGATGAGTTCTGCCGATGGGTCTGGTCTGACCGTCATGAGCACACACCAGCTGGACGTCCCCGGGGCCAAGATCCACTACGAGGTTCGCGGGTCAGGCCCGCTGCTCCTGGTGGTCGGCCAGCCGATGACGAGCGAACCGTTCGGCCCGCTGGCCGATCTCCTCGCCGAAGACCACACGGTGGTCACCTACGATCCGCACGGACTCGGCCAGAGCACCGTGGACGATCCGTCGCAGCCGATCACTCCCGAGGTCGAGGCCGACGACCTGGCCCGCATCATCGACGCTGTCGGCGGTGGACCCGCAGACGTCTTCGGCACGAGTGGGGGAGCGGTCGCCGGCCTGGCCCTCGCCGCCCACCAGCCGGACAAGGTCCGGACGCTCATCGCGCACGAGCCGCCGGTCACCGAGCTCGTCGAGGACGCACCCCACATCCGGGCCGCGGTGGACGAGGTGGAGGACGCCTACGAGCAGTACGGGTCGGGCGCCGGCTGGGGCAAGTTCGTCTCGTTGGTGATGCACGACGGGTTGGTTCCCGAGACCGGCCCGGCGCCGGCCACGTGGCCACCGCCCGGACAGGCGGATCAGGGATCCGAGACCGAGCAGACCCCACCGGAGCCGAACGAGAAGCAGGAGGCCGACAACGCGTTGTTCTTCCTGCGGATGCTCAAGCCCTTCACCCGGTACGAGCCGCAGGTGGAGGCGCTCCGTGCGGGCGCGCCGCGGGTCGTGGTCGCGGTGGGCGAAGCCTCCGGTGAGGAGATCGCGAAGCGCTCCAGCGTCGCCCTGGCCGAGCGGCTCGCCACGACGGCCGTCGTGTTCCCGGGAGACCACGGCGGCTTCATGGCCGATCCGGCCGGTTTCGCGGCGGCGATCCGGAAGGAACTCGGCCAGACGGCCTGACCCAGTTCCCGCGCGCGATTCCGGCGTTCGCTCGCAAACTTTCGCGAGCGAACGCTGGTTTCGCGCGCGGGAACGGTGGACCTGCCTACGCGCGGATCTCGTAGACGAGATTGAACGGCGTCTGGGCCGCGCGGCGGAAGTGGGTGAAACCGGCCTCGGTGATCACCGCTTCGGTGGCGGCCTCGCCGGCCTGCGCACCGAGGGAGTAGCCGCCGGACTGCGAGAGGCCGTTCGGCACACACAGGAACATCGACCCGGCGTAGTACAGCCGCCCCACCGGGTTGAAGTTGTCCTCCACCTTGTCGCGAGGCGAACGGTTCGACGAGCAGCCAGGTGCCGCCGGGCGCCAGCGACTCGCGGATCTGCCGAGCCGCGCCGACCGGATCGCCCATGTCGTGCAGGGCGTCGAACATCGCTCACCAGGTCGAAGCCGGTCCCGCTGAACGTCTGCGCCGTCGCGATCTCGAAGCTGACCCGATCGCTCACCCCGGCCTCGGCGGCCTTCTTGCCGGCGAGCTCGATCGACTCGGCGTGGTAGTCGAAGCCGACGACCGTGCTCTGCGGGTACGCCTCGGCCATCAACACCGACGACGAGCCGAGCCCGCAGCCGACGTCGGCCACCCGACCGCCGGCGGTCAGCTTGGCGTCGACGCCGTCCAGCGCCGGGAATCCAGTGCGGCACCAGCTCGGCGACGTAGCCCGGGCGGTAGAACGCGTCGCAGCCGACGAAGACGTCGTGGTCGTGCTCGTGCCAGGCGATGCCCTCGCCCGTACGGAAGGCCTCGGCGAGCTGCGGTTCGGCCCGCAAGTAGCCCAGGGTGGTCAACACCGCCGCCGAGACGTTCGGGCCGTTCGGGTCCGCCAGGCAGAAGGCCTGCTCCTCGGTGAGCGAGAAGCGGCCCGTGGCCGGCTCGTAGCTGACGTAGCCGCCGGCCGCCTGGCCCCGCAGCCACTCGGTCAGGTAGCGCAGGGCGTACCCGGTCCGCTGCGCGAACTCCTCGGGGGTCGCCGGGCCCTCGGCCAGCGACCCGTACAGGCCCAGCCGGTTGCCGATCGCCACCTGGCCCGCCGAGCCGGTCGCGCCCATGTCCGACACGAACTGGCCGAGAAATTCCATTACCTTGTTGTGGTCCATCGAATGGACTCCTTTCTGGTTGTGCCGGGAGTGGTCCCGGTCAGGCACCAGCGTCGGAGGGACGCGCTTGCACCGCTCTGCCACGCGCTTGCAGGGAACTGTCAGGGTCGAGGTGCTCGGGCCCCTGCGGTTGGTCGTCGACGGCGAGACGGTTGACGTACGGGGTCCGAAGCGCCGCGCGGTGCTCGCGCTGCTGGCCGTCGCCGGCGGTCGTACGGTGCCGGTCGACGACCTGGTCGACGCGCTGTGGCCGTCGGAGGTGCCCGACTCGGCCCGTGCGGCCCTGCAGAGCCACGTGTTCCGGCTACGGAGCCACCTCGGACCGGCGGTGGGACGACTGGAGACGCACCCGGACGGCTATCGGTTGGCCCTCGAAGCCGACGAACTGGACCTGGCGCAGGCGCGAAGCCTGCTCAGCGAGGCGCGCCGAACCGCCGATCGCGATCCCCTCCACGCCGTCACCCTGCTGCGGACGGCGGACGGACTCTGGCGCGGCCCGGTCCTGCCGGATCTCACCGACGTGCTGCCCCTGGCCGCCGGCCGCGGAGGGCTGGGCCCAACTGCACAAAGAGGTGGTCGACGTCCTGATCGGGTGCGCGATCGCCGCCGGACAGGCGGGCGAGGTACTCGCCTGGCCGCGTCGACCGTGGCGGCCGACCCTCTCCGCGAGCCGGCCGTGCTGCTGCAGATGCGGGCGCTCGCGGCGACCGCGCAGGCCGCGGAGGCGATGCGCGTCGGACGGGAGTACCGCCGCCGACTGGCCGAGGAGACCGGGCTCGATCCGACTCCGGCGCTCGCCGCCCTGGAACGCGAGATCGCGGGTGGCGCCGCCGGGCCGGCGCCCGGCGCCTCCGAAGGTGGCACCGCAGTCCGCCGACCCGGCTGATCGGCCGCGACCGGGCCGTCGCCTCACTGCACCGACTGCTCGCCGCGGAGCGGCTGGTGACCATCGTCGGACCCGGTGGCGTCGGCAAGACGAGCGTCGCCCTCGAGGTCGCCCGCCGGAGCGAGCCGGCGACGGTGCTGCTCCTCGCCCCGGTGACCGATCCCGCCGGGCCTCCCGCACGCCCTGGCCGAGACCCTCGATCTCAAGGTCGCCCAGGGTGACGTCCTGTCGGCCTGCATCGCCGTCCTGGGCGACGAGCCGGGGATGCTGGTGATCGACAACTGCGAGCACCTGCTCGACGCCGTTCGCGAGACCGTCGGTCTGATCCTGGCCGGTTGCCCGCGCCTCTCGGTCCTGACCACCAGTCGGGAGCCGCTCGGCCTGCCGACCGAGTACAGCTCTCGGCTGGCTCCCCTGCCCTTGCCCGGATCCGACGGCGATCTGCGGGAGATCCCGTCCGTTGCGGTGTTCGTCGACCGCGCGCGGCGGGTCCGGCGCGGGTCGCCGCCGTCGGAGTCCGACCTGCGGATCGTCGCCGACATCGTGCGCCGGCTCGACGGCATGCCGCTGGCCATCGAACTGGCCGCCGGGCGGCTCTCGACCCTGTCTCTGCGCGATCTGCGCGACCGGCTCGACCGTTCGCTGGACCTGCTCGGCGGCGGCCGTACGGACGTCGGACGCCCGGCACCGTACGCTCCGCGCCACCATCGAGTGGTCCTACGACCTGCTCACCTCCGACGAGCAGGAGCTGTTCCGGCGGTTGTCGATCTTCCCCGACGGCGTGGACCTGGCGACGGCCGAGACGCTGGCCGCCGAGCTGACCAACGCCGGCGATCCGACCACACGGCTGGCCCGACTCGTCGACGCCTCCATGATCGAAGCCGACTTCTCCGACGGCACCCGGTACCGGATGCTGGAGACGCTGCGGGCCTTCGGCCTGGACCGCCTGGAGGCGGCCGGCGAGACCGACGCCGCGGCCGAGCGGCTGCTCCGCTGGGCGGTCGAGCTGACCGCCTGGGTCGAGCAGACGGCACGCTCACCGCCGACGAGCCGGAGGCCGATGCGGTCCTGCGCCGCGAGCTGCCGAACCTGCGCGCAGCGTGGCGGCTGGCCCGGAGTCGTGGCGCGCTCGACGAGGCGGCGGCCATCGTGACGACGCTCGCGGATCTCCGCGGTCGCCTACCGCGACCTCGTCGAGATCCGCGGCTGGGCCGAGGAATTGGCCGCCGATCCGCAGCTGGTCGGTCATCCCGAGGAGGCCGCGGTGCTCGGCACGGCGGCCAGGCGGCCTACCACCGCGGGCGACTACGCGGCGGCCGAGCAGCTCTGCCCGCGCCGGTCTCGAACGGGCCCGACGACGCGCGGTGGAGTTGTGCCTGTTCCCGCTGCCGTGGCGCGCTGGCCGTGGTGCGTACGAGCGAGGTCGTCGAGCACTGCCTGAGACGGCGGAAATCGCCGCACCGGCAGCGACGAGAGTCTCGGAATCGCTGCCCTGGCCGCCGACCTACGCCGGTGATCTCCGAGCAGGCCCGTGCCCTCAACGAGCAGGGGTACGCCCACGGGTTCTCGCCCACGATGCCGCCTTCGGCCGACTACGTCTCCGGCGAGATCGAGAGTGCGCTCGGCCACGTCGAGGTCGCGGAGCAGCAGTACGTACGGGCCATCGAGCTCGCCCGGAGCTCCGGAGCCACGTTCATGGTCGGGGTGGCCAACGTCGGGCTCCTGGCCAATCGGGCCCGCGCCGGCCGGACCCACGACGCGTTGCTCGGGTACCGCGACGTCGTCGACTACTTCGCCCGGACCGGCAACTGGACCCACCTCTGGGTCGCCCTCCGCAACCTGGCGGACCTGCTCCGCCAGATCGGCGACGACGAGCCGGCCGCCCTGCTCGACGCCGCCGCCGACCAAGCCCCGGACGCCCCCGCCGTCCCCGAGACCGATCGCGAGGCGCCTACCACCCCGCCGATCAGCCGATCCGCCGTACTGGACATCGCCCGACGCGCCATCGAGGAGAACCTGCAGCGCTGAGCCTCCCCAATCCAGCCCCATCCAGCCCCTGCCCCCGCGCCCGCCCCGCCCGGCCCCCGGGCCCCCAAAATCTCGGCAACTGTTAACAGTTTCCCGAGTTGGGGGCCTCGCACCGGCGTGTCGCCGCCATATCCCGACAGTTACCCGCTCGTCCGATCCGCCGACGCGGCTGCCGCCATCCGACGGACCGCCTCCTCCAAGACCGACGTCGAGGCCGCGAAGTTGAGCCGTACGAAGCCCTCCGACCCGGCCCCGAAGAAGGCACCCTCGCTCAGGGCGACCCGTCCACGTTCGAGGAAGACGGTCCCGGGATCGGGCTGGAGATCGAGAGCCCGGCAGTCCAGCCAGGCGAAGTAGGTCGCCTCGGGCGGACGCCAGCCGACGCCGGGCAGCTGCTGCTCGAGCAAGCGGCCGAGCAGCGCCCGGTTGTCACGCAGCCCCGCGACGTGGGCGTCCAGCCAGGCACCCCCGTGCCGATACGCGGTCGTGTGGGCCAGCACGCCGAACGCACTCGCTCCGAACCGTACGATCTCCGGCACCTGCGCCAGTTCATCCCGAGCTGCCGCACCCGGGACGACCACGGCCGCCTTGAGCCCGGCGATGTTGAAGGCCTTCGCCGCAGACGTCACCGCGAAGCCCGACTCGGTGCCCGGGACAGCGAGGTAGGGCGTGAAGGTGTGGCCCGGGAAGGTCAGCGGTCCGTGCACCTCGTCGACCACGACCCGCACGCGGTACCGCTCGGCCAAGTCGGCCACCTGCCCGAGCTCGGCCGCCGTGTGGACGACTCCGGTCGGGTTGTGCGGACTGCAGAGGAGGAGCGCGGCGCGCCCGCCGCGCCACGTGCTCCGGTCGAAGGCCTCCTCGAGAGTCGAAGGGTCGAGTCGTCCGTCGGCGGACAGCTGCGCCGGAACGATCGCACGGCCGGCGTGTTCGATGATCATCTCGAACGGCTTCCAGACCGGGGGCGTGATGATCACCGGATCGCCGGGCTCGGTGATCATCCGCAGCACCTCGGTGAGGCCGGTCAGCACGTCGGCCACCTCGAGCACTGATTCGGGGTCCACCGACCAGCCCCACCGATCAGCGGCGAACTCGGCGAAGGCCGCCGGCAGATCACTGCCGGCCGGGTAGCCGGTGTCTCCACGGCTCAGCGCCGCCCGCAAGGCGTCGGTGATCACCTCGGCCGGCGCGGTGTCCATCTCGGCTACCCAGAGGGGCAGCACGTCGGGTTCGTAGGTCAACCACTTGAGCGACGTCCGGGCCCGCATCACCTCCTCGCCGAACGCGGCGAAGGGGTTCGGCTCGGACACCCTGCCACGCTACGGCAGGGCTGCCGGAGTGATCAGTTCCAGGTGGCGGCGATCGGGGTGTACGAGCGACCCAGCACTCGGGGCAGCACCGCGACGACCGGTCGAGGGAGGGCGTGATTCAGGTAGGTCCGTTCGTCGGTCCCGGCGCCGTCCAACAGCCAGGCCAGGTAGGCCGCGGCCGACGGCAAGCTCTGGGTCTTGCGGATCTCGACCTGGGCGCGCTTCATCGGAGGCGTGTCGGCCACCAGGGCCATCACCGGCTCGAGGTCGCGCTCCTCATGGGCGAAATGGGTCTCGATCGAGTCGCTCAGCGTCGAGAAGGCCGCCTTGGCCCGGTCGACCTGGGCCTGGCTCGGTTCCGCCGCCAGCTCCGCCATGGCGGCCCGGGTCAGCGTCATGGCCTGCGCCATGCGTTCGTGCTCGCCGTTCAGATCCTTCACCAGGGTCTGGTCGGCTCCGAGTTCTCGGAGGGCCGGCCAGAAGATCTCTTCCTCGCTGTGGTGATGGTGCTCGAGCTGGCCGTCGAGGAAGCGCCACGCCTGGTTCAGCTGCTCGGCACGTGGCTTCGACCCCACCGGAAAGTCCTCGAGAGCGGCGGAGAAGCGGGCGATGTCCCGCCGTACGGCGGCGTGGATCACGGTGTTCATCGTGAGGTGTTCCGGCACCTTCGTGATGCTAGTGCTCCACACCGACGCTCGCTCCGACTTCAGCCAGGTCAGAGCGTCGTAGCGTCCGGAACCCAGGCGCACCCCTTCGTCGCCAGTTGCACCCCCATGTGAGGGTGCAACTGGCGACGTAAGGGTGCGCCTGGGGGTTGGGCCTGCAGGAGGGGGCCTGGAGGAGGTCCGGTCAGCAGATGCGGGGCAGCTGTTCGCCCAGCGGCATGTCAACCACGCGGGTGCCGCCGAAGGTCGTCTTCGCCACCACCATGCCCGGATGATCGCCCACGCACTCGCCGATGATGGCGGCGCCGGTGCCGAGCGGGTGGGCCTGCATCGCAGCCAGCACGGCGTCGGCGTGTTCCCGGGGGACGAAGGCGACGAGCTTTCCCTCGTTGGCGACGTAGAGCGGGTCCAGTCCGAGCAGGGCACAGGCGTTGGCCACGTCCGGCGGTACGGGGATCGACCGCTCCACCAGCTGGACGCCGACACCGGCGGTGCGGGCGATCTCGTTGAGCGAGGTGCCCAGTCCGCCGCGCGTCGGGTCGCGCAGCACATGCAGATCGGGGCAGACCTTGATCATCTCCGCGACCAGCGGATGCAGGGCGGCACTGTCGGTGATCATCTGCGTGCCGAACTCGAGCCCTTCCCGGACGCTCATGATCGCGATGCCGTGCACGCCGATCGGACCGCTGACGATGATCACGTCGCTGGTCTGGGCGCGCCGCGGATGGATGTCCACCCCGGCCGGCACCTGTCCGATGCCGGCGGTGTTCACGTACACCTGATCACCGTGGCCGGCGTCGACCACCTTGGTGTCACCGGTGACGATGCTGATCCCCGCGGTCCGGGCGGCGTCGCCCATGTCCTGAGCGACCCGGCCGATCACCGCCAGGTCGGTGCCCTCCTCCAGCACGAAACCGCACGAGAGGTACGCCGGCACGGCCCCGCTCATCGCCAGGTCGTTGATGGTGCCGTTCACGGCGAGATGCCCGATCGAGCCGCCGGGGAAGAACAGCGGCCGGACCACGAAGGTGTCGGTGGAGAACGCGAGCCGTACGCCGCCCACCTCCACCACGGCCGAATCGGTCTCCCCGCCACCTTGCTGACCCCCGAACGCCGGCACGAAGAGATGTTCCACCAGCTCGGCCGACATCTGGCCGCCACCGCCGTGACCCATCACCACCTGCGGGCTGTCCCGCAGCGGCAGCGGGCACGTCCAGCTCTCGAAGTCCAGGGCCGTGCCGTTCGCGACCTCAGACACCGGCCACCTGCTTCTCCACCACCGGCAACGACAACCGGCGGTAGAGGTAGTAGGCAGCACAGGCGCCCTCGCTCGACACCATGGTGGCGCCGAGCGGGTTGCGAGGCGTGCACTCCTTGCCGAAGGCCGCGCACTCGTGCGGCTTGATCAACCCCTGCAGCACCTCACCGCTCCGGCAGATCGTCGACTCCTGGGTGTCGATGCCGGTGACCTCGAAGCGGTACTCGGCGTCGAACTCGCGGTACCTCTCCGACAGCCGCCAGCCGCTGTCCGGGATCACGCCGATGCCGCGCCAGCCCCGGTCGGTCACCGTGAAGACGTCCTCGAGCAGCGCCCGCGCCGCCGGGTTGCCCTCCGCCGGCACCGCGCGCCCGTACGCGTTGTCGACTCTCGACTCCCCCGCCTCGAGCTGGTGCACCGTACGGCGGATGCCCTCCAGGATGTCCAGCGGCTCGAATCCGGTCACCACGATCGGCACCCGGAAGCGCTCGGCGAGCGGCGGGTACTCGGCCGTGCCCATCACGCTGCACACGTGCCCCGCGGCCAGGAAGCCCTGCACGCGGCAGGTCGGCGACGTCATGATCGCCTCGATGGCCGGCGGCACCCGCACGTGGGAGACCAGCATGGAGAAGTTGTCCACGCCCATCCGCTTGGCCTGGTAGACCGTCATCGCGTTCGGCGGGGCGGTGGTCTCGAAGCCGATGCCGAAGAAGACCACCTGCCGGTCCGGGTTCTCGCGGGCCAGCTTCAGGGCGTCGAGCGGCGAGTAGACCACCCGTACGTCGCCCCCCTGGCTCTTGATCCGGAACAGGTCCCGGTCGCTGCCCGGCACCCGCAGCATGTCCCCGAAGGAGCAGAAGATCACGTCCGGCCGGGAGGCGATCTCCAGCGCTTTGTCGATCAACTCCAGCGGCGTGACGCAGACGGGGCAGCCGGGGCCGTGGATCATCTCGATCTGATCCGGGATCAGCTGGTCGATCCCGTGCCGGATGATCGAATGCGTCTGGCCGCCGCACACCTCCATCAACGCCCAGGGCCGGGTCACGGTGGCGTGGATGTCGTCGAGCAGCCGCTTGGCCAGGTCCGGATCGTTGAACTCGTCGATGTACTTCACTTCGGTACCTCTTCCCCAGCTTCCTTGGCCGCGCGGGCCCAGGCGTCGCCGAACTCCAGGTCCAGCTCGCCCATCCGCTCGAAGTTGGCCAGCGTCTCCTTCGCCGACCGCTCGTCGAGCCGCTGCAGCGCGAAGCCGACATGGACGATCGTGTAGTCGCCGACCTGAAGGTCCGGGACGAACTCGCAGCAGACCTCCTTCTCGACACCCCCGAAATCGACGGCGGCCATGGTGGTTCCGTCCTTCTCCCAGGTACGCAGCACCGCACCCGGCACGGCTAGACACATACCGGACTCCTTCCTGTTCTCACACTCGCTCCGATGATCAGCTGGCCGAGGGCGATCCCGGCGTCACTGGGCGGCACCTGCCGATGTCGCAACACGCGGAAGTCTCTGCCCTGTAGACGTTCTGTACACAGGCGGGTCAGCAGCACGTTGAGGAACACGCCACCGGAGAGCGCCACGGCGGTGATCGCGGTTCGATCCCGGAGCCGTTCGGCGACCATGATCACCAGGTCGGCCACGGCGAGGTGGAATCGCGCGGCGATGACCGAGGCCGGCTCGCCCCGCCGGACGTCCGCCGCCGCAGAGCGCAGCACCGGGCCCGGGTCGGCGGCGAGTTGATCATCGACGCCGAACCCGTACGGATGGTCGACCCGGTCGATCTCGCTGCGGGCCAGTCCCTCGAAGCGCATCGCCGCCTCGGCCTCGTACGCCACGCGGTGGCAGACCCCGGCGAGCGACGACACGGCGTCGAACAGCCGGCCCATGCTGGAGGTCGGTGCGCTGTTCAGTCCGGTGTCGAGTTGCCGGCGCAGCACCGCGCGCTCGGCCGGGCTGCACGCCGCCACGCTGGGTAGGCCCAGATCCCACTCGAGGCCGGCGGCGTCGAGATGGGACAGTGCCATCCGGCACGGGTTGCGGATCCCGGCGTCTCCGCCGGGGAGTGACACGTAGCCCAGGTGGCCGACCCGCCGGTAGTCGGCGTACGTCGCGATCATGAACTCGCCGCCCCACACCGCGCCGTCGTCGCCGTAACCCGTGCCGTCGAAGGCGAAGCCGATCACCGGCTCATCGTTCGGGTGATCGTTCTCGGCCATCGCCGAGGCGAGGTGCGCGTGGTGGTGCTGAACCCGGACGAGCTCCCGACCCTGAAGATGCTCGGCGGCCCACGCTCCGCTCCGATAGCCCGGATGGCGGTCGGCCACCAACAGCTCGGGGGCCACCCCGGTCACAGTCGCCAGATGATCAACGGCCGTGTCGAACGCGCGCAGCGTGGCCAGGTCGTCCATGTCGCCGACGTGCCCGCTCAACCAGGCGTACCGCCCGCCGCCGATCGCGAAGGTGTTCTTCAGGTCACCACCGACGGCGAGAGCTGGGGGAATCGGCAGCGGGAGCGAGATCGGCAACGGCGCGTACCCGCGGGACCGGCGGACCGGCAGTTGCTCACCATTCTGATCATGAGCGACGATGCGGAGCACGGAATCGTCGCAGGGCACGTGGATCGGGCGGTCGTGGCTCAGCCACGCGTCCGCGATCGCCGCGAGCCGGATCCGGGCGTCGTGGTCGTCGGTCACGATCGGCTCGCCGGCCAGGTTGCCGCTGGTCAGCACCAGGGCCGCCGGACCAGGCGGATCGCCGGGCAGCCCGAAGAGCAGTCGGTGTACCGGCGTGTACGGCAGCATGACCCCGCAGTCCGGCGAGTCCGGGGCTACGTCGGCGGCCAGCCGCAGGGTTGGCAAGGCGCATTTGGCAAGCAGGACCACCGGCCGCCGCCGGTCGGTGAGCAGGGCCCGCTCCGCCTCCGAGAGCTCGGCCAGCCTCTCGACCGTCGACAGATCCGCGACCATGATCGCGAACGGCTTGTCGCCGCGGTCCTTGCGCTTGCGCAGGGTGGTCACCGCGGTCTCGTCGGTCGCGTCGCAGGCCAGGTGGTAGCCGCCGAGACCCTTGACGGCCACGACCGCTCCGGCGCTCAGGAGCCGGCGGGCCCCGGCCAACGCCTCCGCACCGGTGAGGTCGCCGACACCCGGCTGGTGCAGGGTGAGCGTCGGCCCGCAGTCGGGGCAGGCGACGGTCTGGGCGTGGAACCGGCGGTCGGCGGGATCGGCGTACTCGGCCGCGCAGGCTGCGCACAGGGGCAGATCCGCCATGGTGGTCAGCGGTCGGTCGTACGGCAGGTCGGTGATGATCGTGAAGCGGGGACCGCAGTTGGTGCAGCTGATGAACGGGTGGCGGTAGCGGCGATCGGCCGGATCGGCGAGCTCGGCCAGGCAGTCGTCACAGACGCCGACGTCCGGGGAGATCAGCGTCCGACCGGGACCGGACGCGGAGCCGCCGATCACGAACTCGGTCCCGCCACGCACCGGTGACGCTTCGACGCTGATCGCGGTGATCTCGGCCAGGGGCGGGAGTTCCGTACGGAGTCGCGCCCGGAAGTCGAGCAGGGCAGACGGTTCGCCCTCGATCTCGATGATCACCCCGGAGCTGTCGTTGGCGACCGAGCCGGCCAGTCCAAGCCGTCGGGCCAGGGCGTACACGAACGGGCGGAAACCGACCCCCTGCACGACTCCCTGCGCACGTATGCGGTGCCGGGCCCGTCCCTCAGCCATGGCCGACACCTACTGCCCGCCGCTCGGCCAGTCGGGCGTTCACGATCTCGATGTGCCGGCCGCTGTAACGCTGGAGGGCCGCATCCTGCTCGTCGCTGATCACGTCGCAGACCCAGTCCCAGTGCAGGGCGACCCGGTCGCCGACCGCCATCGCCGACGACAGCCCCACGCCGTCGATGCCGCGCCGGACGGTCTCGGTCAGGTCGGGCCCGAGGGCGAGCCGCTCCCCGTCCCACCCGAGCCGGGACGACGAGACCACCGTGTGGTCGCTGCCGACCTCCAGCACGACGCCGGAGCGGATGCGGCACCGGTCGAGCACCCGCATGGCCTGGGGCGTCCGCCGCGGATCGCCGAGCATCCCCACCCACGGGTAAAGACACAGCACGGTGAAGCTGTGGTGCGGCAGGGTACCGGCGTCCAGCGCCTCGGCCAGGTCGGCGAAGAGGGGACCGCACCGACCACGGAACACCTCCCGGACGGCCGGACGTAGGTGGTCGGACCGCACCTGGTCGAGCGCCGGACCACCGAGCCAGTAGGCCTCGACGATCGCACGGTCCAGCGGGTCGGAGATCGCGGCGACATCGGCGATCAGCTGCAGATGCGGCAGGGCCCCGTCGAAGTCCCGCGCCATGGCCCGCAGGCCTTGATCATCGCCGGTCACCCCGCGGGAGAAGAAGGCCGCGCTGTCGTCGGGTCCGCAGTAGCCGAGATCGTTGGGTGCAAAGGCGTACCGGGCGAAGAGCACCGGACCGCTGGCGCGACCCGGCGCAGCCGCCTCATTCGTCCGCATCGCGTCCACGACCCATGAGCTCCAGGCCCTGCATGGCCCGCTCGGCGCCCGCGGCGTCGACCTTCTCGACCGCGAAGCCCATGTGGATGAGCACCCAGTCGCCCGGCGCGACGTCGGCCTCCGGGTCGGGGAGCATGCCCAGGTTGATCCGCCGTGTGGCCCCCTCCACATCCACCAGCGCGAGCATGCCGCCGTAGCCGTCGACGCGCTCCACGACCTGGCCGGGAATCCCGAGGCACACGGGTCAGCCCGCCCGACTGGGTTCGGCCGCCTCGGCGCGCGAACCGGCCGATGCCCACGGCCGGGTAGCCAACAGCTCCCGGACCGACCGCGCCGACTCGATCACCGCGATGGCCATCGCCTCGCTCAGGCCGATGCCCTCGTCCAGCTGGATCGGGTGCGCGCCGACCACGTACGCCGGCGGTAACCGGCCACCCAGCGCCGGCAGTCCGGTCAGCACCGCGACGGGGTTCATCGCGTGCGGGTCGCCGGCACCCTCCAGTCCGGTCAGGTCCTCGCTTCCGATCTGGAGCACCACGGTCTCGCCCGGACGCCCATGTCCGGGCAGGGCGTCGACAACGACCAGGGCCTCATAACCGTCGAGCAGGTCGTAGAGGAGATGCACCCCGCGGATGCCGTAGTCGACCACGCGGACGTCGGCCGGCAGCGGATCAGCCTCTGGCGCGATGAGCCGGCGGACCACTTCGGGTCCGAACCCGTCGTCGCCGAAGAAGAGGTTGCCGACTCCGGCGACCAGGACGCCAGGGGTCATGGGCTCTCGCTCAGGTCCTCACCACGAGGGGTGCCCGGCACGTGCGCCGGCCCGACGCCGGGGTCGCTGTCCTCGTTCTGGGGCGTCTCTCCGGCTGGCTGCTCATCGGCCGGGTTGGCCGTAGCGCCTCGTGCGGTGTCGCTCGGATCGGGGGCCTTCATCTCGGGATCTTCCACCGGCCCGGTGGCCCCGCCGACCTTGGCGCCGTCCTTGGTGCTCTCGGCGGAGCTGTCGATGTCGGCGCTCTCGCGACGACCCTCGTACGGCGGCAGCGCCCGGCCTCCGGTGTCCGGGGCGTCACCGCCCACATGGGAATCTGTGCTCATCGTTCCTCCTCGTCCCTTGGGTCTGATCAGCCGCCGTCGCCGGTCGGCAGGTCGGGACCGCCGTGCTCGGGCGTCTGCGCATCGACCGAACTATCCGGGTCCGCGTCGTGATCCTCGGTCTTGCCGGTCGGTCGGTCGGCGGGACCGCCCGACGGCTCGTCGGAACCGGTGTCGCGCGAGCCCATCGGGCCGCGTTCGCTCTGCGGTTCTTCGGACAGCTGCGCGCCTGGGGTGTCGGTCATCGCGTCCTCCTGCCAATTCGGCCGCTCACATCGAGCGGATCTTGAAGTACCGGCGGATGTCGGGGATGGACACGATGCTGATCACCGCGAAACCGACCGCCGCGGTAATCAGCAGGCCGGTGGTGACCTTGCCTAGCGTCCTCATGAGGGGTTCTCCTTTCCATGTTCGGCCTGGGAGTTCGGCGTCTGGACGGGTAGGGGCTCCAGCTCGTCCGGCGCGAAGTACAGGTAGCGGCCGTACCAGTCGTGCAGATCGGCCGCCGGGTCGTCGGCCAGCACCACGGCGACGTGCACACCGCCGTCCACGTCGGAGAGCACCGCGGTCACCCGGGCCACTTGGTCGGCGAAGAACAGATCCTGGGCGTCTGCACGGCGGCTGGGGTGCAGCCGGACCAGGCTGCCCTTGCTGACGCTGCGCCCGTCGACCACGACCGCGTCGACCTCCGGCTGCGCCTGCTCGTCGACGGCTGGATCCCACCAGGGCTGCTCGCCTGGCTCGAACGTCGACGGCGTGGACAGTTCCGGCGGACCGGCCGTGTGCGGGCTCCGCAGCGCCCCGTGCAACCGTTGCAGTTCCTCCGGGGTCATGTTCTCGCAGCGGTCGACGATCTCTGCCGCCCGGGGATCGGTGGCCCGGGCCTCGGTCTTTTCCTCTTCGGTCATCGTCAGGACCCGCAGCGTCAGGATCTCGTCGATCTCGGTCGAGTCGAACAGGGCCCCGGCGCTCTCCGGAGCCACCTCCGGATGGTCGTACACGATGATCGGTGAGGCGAGGACGACATCGGTCGTGCCGGGCGGGCCCGCGAGCACGGGCCAGCAGCGGTGCTGCCGGCACCCTGCGACGATCGATTCGGCGTCGGCCGGAGGGTCGAGCAGGGAGACGAATCCGCGGCCGGTCACCTCGATGAGCAGATGGGTGCCGATCAGTGAGGTCCGGAGGGCTTCGTCCTTGGTTCCCGACCTCGAGGGGGCCCGATTCTGCACCTCGAGCGACAACCGAGCGTAATCACCCAGGCGCGTTGCGTGACTGCGGACTTCTGCGGCGAGCGGCCAGCGCGTCCGTCCGACCGGGTCGGGGTCGTTGCCGCCGGCGATGGCGACGGGGTCGATCACCACGGTGGTCAGGTCGGCCAGCCGGCGTTCCGGCAGACGCACTTCGTGCTCGACCGCCTCGTCCCAATCGTCGGCGCTGCGGTGCTGCAGCTGGAGGAACCGCAGGTGCACCGTGATGTGGGGCTCGGGCTCCCCGGGAGGCGCGTGCAGCAGGCATTGCGTGGCGAGCCGCGGGTCGTCCCCGATCCCGTCCTCGGCGGCCCCGGGTGGGCCCAGGACCCCGAACTGCCAGCGCAGCTGATTCTTGGCGGAGGTCGACCGGTACGGGTAGAGGAGATAACCCTCGTACAGCACCGCGTCGGCCACCGCCCGGGCGTCCGTGAGACTCACGACGCACTCCCGTTCGCAAAGGCGGCCGGGGTCGGCGGGGCCAGCGCGAGCAGCGAGTCGATGGTGGCGTCCCAACTGGTCAGCCCACGTTCGGCCTGGTAACGCGCCAGCGCGTGGAGCACGTCGCGGTCCAGCCGCAACCAGCCGGTGCCGGGAAAGTTGAACTCGATGACCTGCTGCCAGACCGACACCGG
This sequence comes from uncultured Actinomycetota bacterium, assembly GCA_963789345.1. Lineage (GTDB taxonomy): Bacteria > Actinomycetota > Actinomycetes > Propionibacteriales > Propionibacteriaceae > Microlunatus. The sequence continues at coordinate 70,109 of CAWBKR010000027.1, forward strand.
AAGTTGGTAGGCCGCTTCACAGTCCCATCCGACCTGCTCCACCCCGAACCCCTGGCGACCGCGGGTGAAGATCGTCCCGGAGAACAGCAGGAGCAGTGGGACGAAGCCATCCTGCAGCGCGTGCAGGTACTTCGAGCCGGTGACCTCGAAGTCGTACGTGCAGGGCATCGGCAGATCGACGTCGGTCGAGCCCGTGAAGCCCTGTACCATCGCCGCACACTGCATCCACGGAAACGGGCGGAGGGTCTCGCGCCACCGGCGGCGATCGCCGAACAACCCCAGCAGTTCTGCCTCGTCGGCCTCGCTGTAGGGCCGGCGCTGCGGCTCGATGCGGACCTGGCAGCGCAGGGCCATCGCATGGATGACCGCACCGCTCGACTCCTCGATACGCAGTCGAGCGGTCAGCTGGGGGGCGGCCGCGTACGGTTCGGCGACGATCTCGAGAGCAGTGAACGACAGGGTGGTCATCGCCGCACCGCATCGGTGGGAGGTGGGACCGGTCGGGCCCGGTCGGCCACTGCGCCGAAGAAGCCCTCGAGCGCCTGCCGGACCTCGGTCCCCCCGTCGAACCCACGCCAGAGCAGACGCAACTGGCCGACCAACTCATAGCAGGTGTCGATCGGCACCAGGTGGCAGGAGAACTCGTTGGGCAGTCCACCTGGGCGGCTGCTCGAATCCACGCCGCGAATCAGCAGCGCCTCGACGTCGGGGCGGAGAAGGTCGAGCTCGCGATTGTGCTCGACGATCCGCGCCCAGGCGTCGAGGGGCAACTCCGACTCCGTCGCACCGGCGGGTCCGGGATAGAACGCGACCACCCGCCCCAGCACCGAGTTGCGGAACAGGAACGCCAGGCCGACCGGGATCTCCAACTCGTCGAACTGGCGAGCATCCAGAGTGAAGTCCGGAAACGACAGGTACCGATCGGGCACGGCTCGGTAGCGCAACTCGGCTTCCTCGGCGGTGAACAGCAGGTAGCAGCCGCGGCAGGTGCAGAGCAGCCCGCGGCTCTCGAGGTTGACGACGTGCGCATGCTCTGCGCCGATCGGTTCGGCGCACATCTCGCAGCGCTCACCGGCCAGCGGGGCGGGCCGCGTGGTCACCACTCGGCGGAGAGCCGCCAACGGCGGACCGCGGCGCCCCGGGGAGGTGGAGAAGTTGCTCATACCGCGACCGACACCGGTACGGCGACCCGGACCTCCGCCCCATCGACCAGCAGGGGCAGCGGATCCAGGTGCACCTCCGGTCGTTCCAGCGAGACGCCCGCGCTCCGGACCGCGAAGTGGGTGCCGCAGGACGGGCAGCGAAGGGCGGCGTCACCGGTCGCGCGCCCGAGCAGCCGGCCCAACGTGGCCCCGGCCAGGGACGCCTGGCACTGCCCGCACCGATCGACAAAGGCGTACAGGTCGGCGCCGATGCGACAGCCGACGACGCTGGTCTGGCCGACCACGAGAGTCTCGACAGCCGCATCGAGGAGTTCCCCGAGCCGAGGAACGACCTCCCAGGCCGAACCGACCTCGCCGACCTCCCCGGATCCCAGCCGTGACCACAACGACTCCGCCGCGATGAGCGGTCCGGCCGCCACCGCGGCGCTCGGCGTCACCACGTCGATCTGCACGATCTCGGGTGCGGCGGCCTCGATCGCTCCCTCCACAGCCAGCTTCAGGGTCACCGACGACGAGGCGCACCCATCGCAGCTGCCGAGCAGCCGGAGTCGGACCACGTCGTCGTCGGTCACTTCGATCAGTTCGACGTCACCGCCGTGGCTGCCGAGATAGGGCCTGACCCGCTCCAACGCCTGCTCGACCCGAGTGCCTACGTCGTAGGGATGCAGTCCATGCACCAACAAGAGACTGGACACCAGGTCGTCGGCGGCGAGCGCGGCCAGCATCTCGTCGTCAAGCCGGCCACCCTCGTGGAGGATCGTGAGGGTCCGTTCGAGTCCCGCGCCGTAGAGGTCGGCCACCAGCCGCACCAACTCCTCGGCCCGCTCCCGAGCCACCACCCCGCCCGCGGCACTGGCCTCGAGCAGGGTGTTGATCCGCTCGCCCGTGGCCTCCAGCGAGTCAACGGGCTCTGGACTCATGTGCGGCTACCCGGCGACGTATTCGGTCGGTGAGTGCATCCGCTCCAACTTCTGACCACCGCCGAGGTACATGTGCACTCCGCAGGGCAGGCACGGATCGAAGCTGCGGACCGTGCGCATGATGTCGATGCCCTTGAAGTGCTCGCGGTCGTTCTCCTCGAAGATCGGCTGCCCCTGGACCGCGTCCTCGTACGGGCCGGGGGTGCCGTAGGAATCGCGCGGGCTCGCGTTCCACGGCGTCGGCGGGTACGGATGGTAGTTGGCGATCTTGCCGTCCCGGATGACCATGTGATGACTGAGCACACCGCGCACCGCCTCGGTGAAGCCGCAGCCGATGCCGGTGTCCGGCACGTCGAACTTCTCCCACGTCTTGGTCCGGCCGGCCCGGATCTCCACGAGGGCCTTCTCCGCGAAGTGCAGGGCACAGGCCGCGGCGTAGGCCTGGAAGTACGTCCGGGCCCGGTTCCGCTCCAAGGTGTTGCTCCACTGCGGGATCTTCCACTCGAAGCTGACCGGGCCCTTGAGGGCGGTCTTCGGGAGGTTGATCTGCACACTTGAGCCGGTCGACTTCACGTAGCCGATGTCGACCAGCCCTGCCAGCGCCGTCGACCACAGTCGCGCCAGCGGACCGCCACCCGTGTCCAGGGCCAGGTAGTCCGTCCCGTCGTACCAGCGCGGTGACATCACCCAGCTGTACTTGTTGTCCAGATCGCGCTTCTGCGGCTTCGGATTTGTGTGCTGATTCCAGGGGTGGCGGCGATCCACCGGGTTGCCCAGCGGATCGTGGGTCACGAACATCTCCTGGGATTCCCAGTCCTCGTAGTAGGAGGAACCGAGCAGGATCCTGATGCCCAGGTTGATCTCGACCAGGTCCGTGGTCACCAGCTTGCCGTCGACGACCACGCCCGGGGTCACGTACATCTTGCGACCCCAGTTGGTCATGTCCTTGTACTCGAAGTTGCAGTGCTCGGGATCCTGGAAGGAGCCCCAGCACCCCAGCAGCGTCCGGCGCAGACCGACCTGTTCGTAACCGGGCAAGGCTTCGTAGAAGAAGTCGAAGAGGTCGTCGTGCATGGGCACGACCTTCTTCATGAACTCGACGTAGCGCATCAGCCGGCTCAGGTAGTCCGTCATCAACTGGATGGTCGCCACGGTGCCGACCCCGCCCGGATAGAGCGTGGACGGGTGAACGTGCCGACCCTCCATCAGGCAGAACATCTCCCGGGTCATCCGGCTGACCTGGAGCGCCTCCCGGTAGAACTCGCCGGTGAAGGGATTCAGAGAGCGCATGATGTCACCGATGGTGCGGTAACCATGATCACCGGCGTGTGGCGCCTCGGTGTTGTTCGCCTTCTCCAACACGCCGGGATTGGTCTCGGAGACCATCTTCTCGCAGTAGTCCACCCCGACCAGGTTCTCCTGGAAGATGTTGTGATCGAACATGTACTCCGCAGCCTCGCCGAGGTTGACGATCCACTCCCCGAGGTGCGGCGGCTTCACCCCGTACGCCATGTTCTGGGCGTAGCAGGAGCAGGTGGCGTGGTTGTCACCGCAGATGCCGCAGATCCGGCTGGTGATGAAATGCGCGTCGCGCGGATCCTTGCCCTTCATGAAGATCGAGTAGCCGCGGAAGATCGAACTGGTGCTGTGGCACTCGGCCACCGTGCGGGCCTTGAAGTCGATCTTGGTGTAGATGCCGAGGCTCCCGACGATGCGAGTGATCGGGTCCCACGCCATCTCCACCAGATCGGAGTCGTTGGTGCTGCTCGTGCTCGGATTGGCCATCGTCGATGTCAACGCAGTGCCTCTCTACGGGTCGCGCTCGCGTATTACCAGGTACGTTCTGCGCCGGTCACCAACTGCTTGCCGGGCTTGCGCCACTTCGGTTCTTGGTCGACGGTGTGCGCGGTGACGCTGCGCAGCTTGCGCAACGTGGCTCCCCAGGCCTGGACAACGGTGGTCGAGAGCTTGCCGCCCGGCGGCTCGTCCATGAACGGCATGAACTTGTCCGGGAAACCGGGCATGGTGCAGCCGATGCAGATGCCACCCACGTTCGGGCAGCCGCCCATGCCGTTCATCCAGCCGCGCTTGGGCACGTTGCACTTGACGACGGGGCCCCAGCAGCCGAGCTTGACGATGCACTTCGGCGAGCCGTACTCGGTGGCGAAGTCGGCCTGTTCGTAGTAGCCGGCCCGGTCGCACCCTTCGTGCACTGTCCGGCCGAACAGCCAGGTCGGGCGGAGGGCCTCGTCGAGCGGGATCATCGGCGCCTGGTCGGTGGCCATGTAGAGCAGGTAGGTGAGCGTCTCGGACAGATTGTCGGGCTGGATCGGGCACCCCGGCACGCACACGATCGGTATCCCGGCCTTGGACTTCCACTCCCAGCCCAGGTAGTCCGGCACGCCCATCGCGCCGGTCGGGTTCCCGGCCATGGCGTGGATCCCGCCGTAGGTGGCACAGGTGCCGACCGCGACGATCGCCGTGGCCTTGGGAGCCAACCGGTCCAGCCATTCACTGGTCGTCATCGGCTGACCGGTTGCGGGGTTGTTGCCGAACCCGCACCAGTAGCCCTCGTCGTGCAGCTGCTCGTTGGGGATGGAGCCCTCGACGACCAGCACGAACGGCTCCAGCTCACCGCGGTCGGCCTTGAAGAACCACTCGAGAAAGTCGTCGGCGCCCCCGTTGGGGCCGCACTCGAAGTCGATCAGCGGCCAGTGCACCGCGATCTGCGGCAACCCGGGGAGCGCGCCGAGGGCAATCTCCTCGATGCTGGGCTGGGTCGCGGCCGTCAGCGCGACGGAGTCGCCGTCGCAACTCAGACCGGCGTTGATCCACAGCACGTGGATGAGCGTTTCTTCAGCCTTGACGGCGGCGGGCGTGGGCATCGATGCCTGTCACTTTCCCCGACGTGGATCGCCGGCGACCCTGCTGCTGGGGCCGGCCTCCGGGCCCGCTTACGCAGTCAATCCCGTCCTAACATTCGAGACGACAGGGGTCAAGAGAACTGAGGCTTACCTAACCTTTGCCGACTCTGCGTCTCGGCCCAGCCAGCCGTACCAGGCCTCCAGGCCATCGCCCGTTTTCGCGGAGAGCGTCAGAATCTCGACGCCGCGGTTGAGACTCCGGGCCGCGGCGCTGAAGGCCTCGACGTCGAAGTCCACGTACGGCAGCAGGTCGGACTTGTTGACCACGATCAGGTCGGCGGTGCTGAACATGTGCGGGTACTTGAGGGGCTTGTCGCTCCCCTCGGTGACCGAGATGATCACGACCTTGGCTTCCTCGCCGACGTCGAACAAGGCGGGGCACACCAGGTTTCCCACGTTCTCGATGAACAGCAGCGATCCGCGCTCCGGCTCGAGGGCCTCGATGGCCTGCTGCACCATCGGCGCGTCGAGGTGACAACCCGCGCCCGTGTTCACCTGAACGGCGCGCGCGCCGGCCCGGCGGATCCGCTCGGCGTCGAAGGTGGTCTCCTGGTCCCCCTCGATGACACAGATCGACTGCTGCCGGCCGAGGTTGCTGATGGTCCGCTCGAGCAGCGTGGTCTTACCCGATCCGGGTGAGCTCATCAGGTTCACGGCGGCGATCTCGCGGTCCGTCAGCCAGTCGCGGTTGTGCTGGGCAAGGTGGTCGTTCTTGGCCAGGATGGCCTCGCCGATGGGGACCGTCTCGGTTCTCTGGGCGGCGTGCAGAGCGGCGTGTTCGGACTCGCTCAGATGCTCATGATCATGCTCATGATCGTGATCATGGTCATGGTCGTGATGGTGATGATCGTGACCGCGCTCGTGTTCGTCGCCCGCCACGGTCAGGACCCGTACGTTGTCCTCGTCGCCGCAGCCGCAGGTCAGGCACACGGTTGCGCCACCAGGTCCACCGAGCTGATCTCCAGCTCCTGGCCGCGGAGTATGCCCACGTCGGCGCTGCCGCACGAGCACAGCAAGATCAGGTCAGGCAGGTCGAACTCGGCGTCACAGGTCCGGCAGTGCGCCCGCCCGGGTATCTCGATGATGTCCAACGTGGCCCCCTCCATCGCCGTACCGCTGGTGGCCAGGTCGAAACAGAAGCGCATGGCGTCGGGCACCACGCCCGACAGCCGCCCGACCCGGAGGTGGACACGAGCGACCTGTCGACCCGGCGTCCGCTCCAGAACCATGTCGACGACGCTTTCGGTGATCGCGAGCTCATGCATGCCATCCCACCTGCGCTCACCCTAGGTCGCCGCCCGATCCCCGGCAAGGCAGCTCGTCGAAGGGCCAACACTCGGTTGGCGCGCAATCGAGTGGCAGCGTAGAGCGGTCAAACGGCCAGATTCACCGCCGTACGCTGCCAATGGATCGAGCAGCCTGGCGCCGCAGCCACCAATCCGGTGGATCGATGGTCCAGGCGTCGCGTCGACGATCTCGGCTCATGGCCTGGGCATGCCGGGCGCGCAGCCGGTCGGTGAGCGCCAGGCGGTGGCGCAGATCCAGGCTGTCGACCCGACAGACGACGAGATTCGCAAACTCGAGATCCTCCTCGCGCAAGTTGTCCTTACGATGCTGGCGTCGGGCACGATGGTCTTGACCGTCGAATTCGGTGACGAGTCCCGCCTCGACATCCAACAGGTCAGCGATGCCCAGCAGCCTGCCCCGGAGGTCGAAGACCGCTCGATTGACCAGCGGCTTCGGCAGAGACGCCTGTTGTCGGTAGAACATGCGCAGGCGGCTCTCCCATGGGCTGGCGCTGGCCTCGTCGGCCGACAGCAGTGACGCGCGTGCCTGTTGACTACCGGGGCAGCCTCGGAGGCGACCGAGCCACTCCGCCAGTTCGCCGAGGTCGAGGTTCATCGCGTGAGCGATCTGGTCGAGGAACACCACGGCCTCGGTCAGATTCGCCGCCCATCGGGCACCGTCGACAGCGGTGCGGAAAGGCGTGGTGACGGACACCCCGTCCCGCTGCTCGCGATGGGCGTCCGGAAGGCTGTCCCGGACGTAGCGGATCAGCGACGTGCTCGACCGGCCCACGTCTCGACCCAGCGTGATGCTGACTGGTTGGGGTCTCATGGTGTACGGATCCAGCCCGCCGAGCAGATCGACCCCGAGGACGCACGCGGCCGCCCACCCGGCCAGGGCACCGGACGGCGGCACCAGTGGCGTGGCCTCGAGAATCCGCTGCGTGGTGGTCGACGCCTGATCGGCCGGCACGTAGAAGGCACGACTCGTGTTCCGCCATCGCGGGCCCTGGAGCACAGCCGGCGTCAGGCCCGCGGCCTTCAGTTCGTGGACGGACCGGGGTCGCTGCGCTGACCGGAGCTCGCGTTCGAATGCCGTCGGCATGCCCTCACTGTGAAGACGCGCCGCGGCGACGGATAGAGCGTTCCGCACATCTGTGGAGAACTCCACAACGTGTGGCAGCGTACGGCGGTCGATCGGCTCGAATCACCGCCCTGAGCTGCCAATCGATGCCGAAGGGTGGCCCTAGAGTCGAATCGTGGGTTGGTGGACTGAGCGGATCCTGCCGCGAGCGGTGAGCCGCGTGCTGGACACGCCGGAGGTCAACCGGCGACGCGCACGCGTGTGTCGCGGACTCGCCGGCACGGTGGTCGAGATCGGTTTCGGTTCGGGCCTGAACGTCCCGCACTACCCGCCCACCGTCGAGCAGGTGCTGGCGGTGGAGCCGAGCGATCTCGCCTGGGAGCTGTCGCAGGCCAGGCGCAGCGCGACCTCGGTGCACGTCACCCGAGCGGGCCTGAACGGCGAGCGGCTGGAGATCCCGGACGCCTCGGCCGACTCCGCGCTGTCGACGTACACGCTGTGCAGCATCCCCGACCTGCCCGCCGCACTCGCCGAGGTCCGCCGGGTCTTGAAACCGGGCGGTGCGCTGCACTTCCTCGAGCACGGACAATCGCCCGACCCGTCGGTGGCGACCTGGCAGCGCCGCTTGACCCCGCTCCAGTCATTCTTCGCGGGCGGCTGCCACCTCGACCGGGAGATCGACGCCCTGATCGGTGCGGCCGGTCTGGAGGTGGTCGACCTCACTCGCGAGTACGGCGACGGGCCGCGCCCGGCCAGCTACCTCTACCTGGGGCGGGCCAGCAAGTCGAACGGGTGATGTCAGGATGCAGTGGTGAGTTCTGGGGGATCCCGTTGCGCGGTCATCTTCAACCCGGTCAAGGTCAGCGACACCTTCCGGGCTGCCGCCGAACACGCCCTCCAGGATCACGGATACTCCGACATCACCTGGCTGGAGACCGAGGCGGAGGACAAGGGCCGGTCCCGGGTCCGCCAGGCCGTCGAGGACCGGGTCGACCTCGTGATCGCGGCCGGTGGTGACGGCACTGTGCGGGTGGTCGCCGACGGCCTGGCCAACGTCGGCATCCCGCTCGGCATCGTGCCGGAGGGCACCGCAAACCTGCTGGCGCTCAACCTCGGGATCCCCAGGAAAGAAGAGCAGGCACTTGAGGTGGCGGTCGGCGAGTCCGAGCGGACCATCGATCTGGTCAAGCTCACCATCGACGGGAGCCGCACCGAGCACTTCGCGGTGATGGCGGGAGCCGGGTTCGACGCGATGATCATGGACGAGACCGACCCCGAGCTGAAGAGCAAGATCGGTTCGGCCGCGTACTTCCTGGCCGTCGGCAAGGCGTTGGGACGACTGCCGATCAAGGCCAAGATCAAGCGCGCCGGGCACCACACCCATCGTCGCAACGCCATGCTGATCTTGGTCGGCAACGTCGGCCTGATCGCCCCCGGGCTCGAGCTCATCCCCACGGCCGAACCCGACGACGGGCAGTTCGAGCTCCTGGTGGCATCGCCACGGAGATGGCGCGACTGGCTCAAGGTGGTCGGCCGGTTGATCACTCGGCGGCCCCAGAAGGAGGATCCGGTGGAGATCCTGCCGGCCCGGGGCGTCTCGGTACGGATCGCGGAACGGGAGAACTTCCAGCTCGACGGCGACGTGGAGGGCGATTTCCTCACCCTGGAGGCTGAGATCGTGCCGGGCGCCTTGACCGTACGGGTGCCGGCCTGAGCGAGTGTCGCGACCCTAGACGATGAGCGACAGCAGCACCGCGATCACCACGGTGTTCAGGAAGAACGCGATGACGCCGTGCACGCTGATCGTGCGGCGCATCGCGGTGGTCATGATGTCGGTGTCGGTGGTGCCGAACGTCGCAGAGCAGCTGATCGCCAGGTACACGTAGTCGGAGAACACCGGCTCGTCGTCGCCGAGAAACTCCAGTCCGCCGATCTCGATGTCCCGGCGGGCGTAGTGCAGTGCGAAGCTGAAGGTGATCGTCACCCAGCAGGTGATCACCGTCGCCACGATCAGACCGAAGACGAGCCCGGTGCTGCGGTCCCGCTCTTGGGCGGCGGTCACGATGGTGCCGAGGGCGACGATGGTGATGACCACGGCCCAGGTGGGACCGCTGCCACCGGCCAGCAGGTAGCGCGCGAGCGGCGACTTGGGCAGCGGCGACCCCTTGATCCGGCGGACCAGCTCGGCCCGATCGCATCCTCCGAAGGCTCGGATACCGAGGAGCAGGTAGGCCAGAACGAAGGCGTTCCAGCCAATCAGTTGGCCCCCGAAATCGACCTCGAGCGCGGACCTGTCCCCTTCGGGTTCCTGCCGCAAGCCGAGTGCCTCCAGCGCGTCGACACCGAACTCGAAGGCGAGGGCCAACACAATGCCCAGTCCGACCGCCGCCCACAGTCGAAAGACGTCCGAGCAGGAGCGCGGAATCCTCTTGGCCCGGGGTTGCACCGCGGGCCGGGCTCCCGGCGAGGCGACCACCGGCTCAGCCGAATTCGAACCAGCGTGGCGACCTCACGAGCAGCACCCTAACGCGACGCCCCGGCGAAAGCCGTCGCGTCTGTGACACCTCGGCAGCGGAGGAGGCGCCCCGATACGTCAATCGCGCAGGGTGGCCATGCGGTTGATCAGGTCCTCGAGCGCTTCTTCGAACTCGTCGGAGAAGGCGTCCATCCGCAACATCTCCGCATACTCGGTCACCAGCGGGTACGCCGCCATGTCGTTCGTCTCGATGAAGGCGATGTCGGCCGAGGGCGGCATATCGGACTCGGGGCCGCCCAGCGAGGACTCCAGGAGGAGATGACCGAGCAGGAAGGTCGCAAAACCGCGGTACACCGCAACGCTGCCGCTGGGCGAGAAGCCGTAGTTCCTGAGCCCCTCCAGGAAGCCCTGGACCCAACGCAGACTGCGCAGGGGAGGCCGCAGCCACGGCGCGGCGGGCGGCCGGGTGGCCACGAGCGGGAAGATCCGCGGATGGGCCAGGGCCAGGCGCCGTACGCCGTGCGCCATCTGCTGCAGGTACTCCGGCCAGTTCTGCGGTGGCAGCATGTCCATCGTGTCGTGATAGAGCTCGTTCATCACGACTTCGACGACCCCGTCGAGGAGTTGCTCCCGGCCCGGCACGTACCGGTAGAGCGCCATGGCCTCGACGCCGAGGTGGGCGCCCAGGCGGCGCATCGTCAGCTGCTGCAGACCCTTCTGATCGATGAACCACACCGCTTCTTTCAGGATGCGCATCTGGTCGAGCGGCTGCCGGCTGGACCGACCGTCGCTGCTGGGTACGCTGATAGCGACGTCGGGTCCCGACCCGTCAGATTCGTTGGGTGTCGTCAAGGCTCACCCCTGTAGGTGCACCGCTACCGTCACGGTTCGGTTCTTCGGCGACGCAGGTATTTACAATGTAAACGCACGCGTTTATGGTGAGCCTACACCGCAACGATCTGAGCCGCACTTTCGAAGATCATAGTGGAACTAGGGACCTCGTTGGAGGACTGTTTCCGCGAATCGCAAGAGACGTCGGCCGGCCGGAGCGGCGACCAGCGCTCTCGACCCGGGGGCGCAAACCGGAAGGAGCTCGACGATGAGCGAGACGAACAAGGCCGGCGCCAAGGCCGAAGAGCTGAAGGGTGCCGCCAAGGAGAAGATCGGCGACGCCACCGACAATCGGAGTATGCAGGCCGAAGGCGTGTCGGAGCAGGCGTCCGGCAAGACCAAGCAGGCCGCCGAGGATGTCCGGCAGGCCGGGGAGGACCTCAAGCGCTGAGGCACCACCAGATCCCGTCTCGGTTCCGGCGAGCTGAAAGCTGATCCGCCGCCGCGGAGTGAGTGACACGTGGCCCACCTGTCCCCGCCGGGCAGGTGGGCCGCCACTTTTCCGTGCCGGTGCGCGACGACGGCGACGCGCCATACCCCGAGATTGTCCCTGATTTCTCCGGTCCACGCGCGAGAATGTGTGTGGACCGACGAAGGAGAGACACTGGTGGACAATCAGCCGGACCTGACCGTGATCACCTTCGGCACCTTCGACGTGCTGCACGTCGGGCACGTTCGCGTGCTCAACCGGGCCGCCGAACTGGGCGATCGACTCGTGGTCGGGGTGTCCTCCGATGCGCTCAACTTCTCGAAGAAGGGCCGAAATCCGGTCTTCAGTCAGGAAGAGCGGCTCGAGATCGTCGCCAACCTGCAAGTCGTCGACCAGGTTTTCGTCGAGGAGAGCCTGGAGTTGAAGCGCGAGTACGTCGAGCGCTACGCCGCCGACATCTTGGTCATGGGCGACGACTGGGCCGGCAAGTTCGACTTCCTGAGCGACCTCTGCAAGGTCATCTACCTGCCCAGAACCCCGTCGGTGTCCACCACCGCGATCATCGAGCACATCACGACGACGCGTACGCCCGCGCCGTGATCCTGGGCCCTCGGCACTCCTGCGCTAAATTGGATCGGCACCGGATGGGATCGGCGCAGGTGCCAACCCGACGTGCCTAGGCAAGCAGCGTAGATCGGCGGCCAGAGGAGGTGCTGCGCGTGCCTCGCGAGCAGCGATGACCGAGGTTTCGCCACCGCAGCGGCGCGTCCGGATCACCGATCTGTTGGCCGCCAAGTCCCGCGGTGACCGCTGGGCCATGCTGACCAGCTACGACCAGTACACCGCGGCGCTCTTCGAGTCGGCCGGCGTCTCGGTGCTCCTGGTCGGCGATTCCGCCGCGAACAACGTCTACGGGTACCCGAGCACACTGCCGATCACCGTCGACGAGATGCTGCCGCTGGTGGCGGCCGTGGTCCGCTCCACCCGCCGCGCCCTGGTCGTCGGCGATCTGCCCTTCGGGTCGTACGAGGGCGGACCGGATCAGGCCCTCGCGACCGCCGTCCGGTACATGAAGGAAACCGCGTGTCATGCGGTCAAACTGGAGGGCGGGGCGCGTTCGGCCGATCAGATCGCCACGATCACCAGCGCCGGCATCCCGGTGATGGGCCACATCGGCTTCACACCGCAGAGCGAACACCAGCTCGGTGGCTACCGGGTGCAGGGCCACGGGCGTACCGCCGAGCAGGTCGTCGCCGACGCCCACGCCGTGGCCGAGGCCGGAGCGTTCGCCGTCGTGCTGGAGATGGTCCCCGGGGTCGTCGCCAAGCAGATCACCGCCGAGCTGGAGATCCCGACCATCGGGATCGGCGCAGGTCCGGACTGCGACGCGCAGGTCCTGGTCTGGCAGGACATGCTTGGCCTACGGGAGGGCAAGATGCCCCGCTTCGTCAAGCAGTACGCCCACCTGGCCGACGTCATCCGTACGGCGACGTCGAGCTACGTCGCCGAGGTGGTCGGCGGCAGCTACCCGGGCGAGGAGCACACCTTCGAGATGAAGCCGGACCTGAACCCCGAGCTGAGACCCCTGGGACCGCGAGGATAGGCGTGCGCGTCGGGAACACGATCGCGGAGTTCGAAGAGCACCGAAGTGACCTGGCGGACGCCTCCCCGCACGCCCGGATCGGCTTCGTCCCCACCATGGGGGCGCTCCACGCCGGCCACGAGTCGCTGATCCGGCTGGCCAGCGGCATCAGCGACGTGGTCGCAGTGAGCATCTTCGTGAACCCCCTCCAGTTCGGTCCGAGCGAGGACTACGCGCGCTATCCGCGCCCGCTGGAGGACGATCTGGCGGTCTGCCGCCGGCTGGGTGTCGATCTGGTCCTCGTTCCGTCCGTGGCCGACCTCTACCCCGCGGGCCGTCAGGTCAGCGTCGCGGCCGGTCCGCTCGGCACGGTCTTCGAGGGCGCCGCCCGCCCCGGCCACTTCGACGGGGTGCTCACCGTAGTGCTGAAGCTCCTGCACATCGTGGATCCCGACGTCGCGATCTTCGGCCAGAAGGACGCCCAGCAGCTGGCCTGTGTCCGGCGCATGGTCGCCGACCTCAACGTCGACGTGGACATCGTGGGGGCGCCGATCATCCGGGAGCGCGACGGCCTCGCCCTCTCGAGCCGGAACCGCTTCCTCAGCGCGGCCGACCGACCCGTCGCCCTCGCCCTGTCGGCGGCGCTGCGAGCCGCCGCGGCCGAGACCCTGCCGGGCTGCGCCCTGGCGGCGGCCGGCAAGGTCGTGGCGGCGGCCGCAGAGTCCGGGCTCGACCTCGATTACCTCGCCCTCGTCCACCCGAACACGATGACCGAGATCGACGCCGAGCACCGCGGACCGGCGACGATGATCATCGCCGCGCGTGTGGGCGGGATCCGGCTGATCGACAACGCCGAACTCACCTTCTCCGGTTGAGTTGTGGAGCTTTCCGAGGTTGCCGACGAGCTCTACGCCGGGTCGCCCGACGACTTCATGAAGCTGCGTACGGCGCAGGCGGCGGCCGCCAAGGCCGACGGTGACAAGGAACTGGCCAGGCAGATCGCTCAACTGCGGAAGCCGACCCGTTCGGCGTGGCTGGTGAATCTCCTTGCGCGCAAGGCGCCTGACGCGGTGAGTGAGCTGCTGGACATCGGGACCGCCCTGCGCGACGCCCAGCAGAATCTCGACGGTGCCGAGCTCCGCCGGTTGTCGACCGCGCGGCACCGAGCCGTCGACGCCCTCAGTCGCCGGGCCGCCGACCTGGGGGCCGAGGCGGACTACACCGCGACCGAAGCGGTCCGCCAGGAGGTGAGCCAGACCCTCCAGGCGGCCCTGGCCGATCCCGAGCAGGCCGAGCTCGTCCAGCGCGGAACGCTGAGCCAGGCCGTGACGTACGGCGGCTTCGGACCGTTCGAGATCACCGCGCCGGCGCCCACCCGGAAGGTGGCGAAGACCGCCTCGACCAAGGACGCCGAGACCGAAACTGGTCCCGACGAGGAGGCGGCGCGAGAGGCGCGGGAGGCCTGGGAGCTCGCCCGGGACCACCTGGCCGAAGCGGAGGAGGAGGCCGAGCGGACCACCGCGGAGGCCGACAAGCTGGCCGACCAGGTCGATGAGTTGCGACAGCAGCTCCAGGCCGCGGAGAAGGCCGAGGACGAGGCCCGCCGCGCGGCCCGGACGGCCCGGAAACGCCTCGAGGAGGCCACCACCGCCGAGCGGTCGGCCCGCCAGGCGGTAGACCCCTAACGGCGACCCGTCACATCTTCGGCGCTTTCGACGGCGTGTCGCAGCAGAAGTGACGGGTCGGCGGGCGAGCACCGGGGACAGCCACGGACCCGTGGCAGGCAGAGGACACTAGGCGCGTGCGTACGGTCGGCGTGGAGGAGGAGCTGCTCCTCATCGACGCCGCCAGCGGCGAGCCCACGGCCGTCGCCGGCGCTGTGCTCTCGCGACCGGCGGGCGGGTCGGCCGCGGTGCCGGGCGCCATGGAGGCCGAACTCCAGCAGCAGCAGGTCGAGGTGGAGACCGCGCCGACCGAACGACTGGCCGACCTCGGCGCGAACGTCCGGGACTGGCGGCGGGCGGCCGACGAGCGCGCTCGGACGCTGGGTGCTCGGGTGGCGGCATTGGCCACATCGCCGGTGCCGGTGACGCCGGAGCTCACCCCGTCGCCGCGCTACCACGCGATGAGCGAACGACTCGGTCTCACGGCCCAGGAACAACTCACCTGCGGGTGCCACGTGCACGTAGGAGTGGCCGACGACGACGAAGGCGTGGCGGTGCTGGACCGGATCCGAGTGTGGCTTCCGGTTCTCCTGGCGCTCTCGGCCAACTCGCCGTTCTGGCAGGGCCGCGACACCGGATACGCCAGTTTCCGCTCCCAGGCCTGGACCAGGTTCCCGACGGCCGGCCCGACCGAGATCTTCGGCTCGGCTGCGGCGTACGAGGCCCGCGCCACAGGTCTGATCGACACGGGCGTGCTGTCGGACCGGGGAATGATCTACTACGACGCCCGGCTCTCGCACAAGTACCCGACGGTCGAGATCCGGGTCGCCGACGTCTGTCTGCACGCCGAGGACTCGATCGTCCTCGCCGGCCTGGCCCGGGCGCTGGTCGAGACGGCGGCCCGAGACGCGCACGACGGGCGCCCGCCGCGTACGATGCCGGCCGACCTGATCCGCCTGGCCACCTGGCAGGCCGGTCGCTCCGCCCTCGACGGCGACCTGCTCGACCCGCACGCCTCGCGCCCACGGCGCGCCGTGGACGTACTCGCGGATCTGCTCGAGCATGTGCGAGCTGCGCTGCGCGACGCCGGAGACGAGCAACCGGTCGTGGCCGGCCTCGACCGGATCAGGGAGCGAGGCGTGGGTGCATCCGTCCAACGCCGCCTCGCGGAACAATCCCCGGGCCTCACCGGCCTGACCCTCGCCGCTGCGGAGATCACCCTCGCAGGCGCCGGATAGGGTCGGCACAGTCGTTCGACCGCTGGGAGACTTCATGAGTTGCGTGCTGGTGACTGGGGCCTCCGGCTTCATCGGATCGCACCTGTGCACGGCCCTTGTCGAGGGCGGGCACGACGTACGCGCCATGACCCGGCGCCCGGACGACTACACCGGCTCCGGCACGCCCGTGGAGGCCGACGTCTCGGATCCCGACAGCCTGCGACGGGCGCTCGAGGGCGTCCACGTGGCCTACTACCTCGTGCACTCCCTCGACGACGACGACTTCGAAGCCAAGGATGCCGAGGCGGCCCGGGCCTTCAGCGCCGCCGCGGCCGAGAACGGTGTCGAGCGCATCATCTACCTCGGCGGCCTCGGGCGCGATGATCAAGACCTGTCGCCTCACCTGCGGTCCCGCCGCGAGGTGGAGGGACTACTGGGCACCGACGGCGTACCGGTCACCGTCCTGCGGGCGGCGATCGTCATCGGCCACGGCGGCATCTCCTGGGAGATCACCCGGCAACTGGTCTCGCATCTGCCGGCCATGGTCGGACCCCGCTGGGTGACGACGAAGACGCAGCCGATCGCCCTGCCGGACGTCATTCGTTATCTGGTGGGGGTTCTGGAGCCGACCGAGGCCAAGGGGCGGATCTTCGAGATCGGTGGGCCCGACGTGTTGACGTACGCGGAGATGATGCAACGGGTGGCGCGCGAACACTACGGACGGCCGTTGCCGATCTTGACGGTTCCGCTCCTGACGCCGCGGTTGTCGTCCCACTGGCTCGCTCTGGTCACCGACGTCGACACCGCCACGGCCCGCAACCTGGTCGACTCGATGAACAACGAGGTGATCGTCTGTGACTGGTCGATCAAGCAGGTGGTTCCGGGCGAGCCGATGACCTACGACGAGGCCGTCGAGCTGGCCTTCGCCGACCGAAAACGCGAGCGGGCCGAGCGGACCGAGCGGGCCCAGAAGGAGAAGACAGAGCAGGAGAAAGCGCAGCGGTGAGCCAACCAGGGCCGGGCAGCGATCCGACCACGAGCCCGCGCCGATCCCGGGGCGGGGGTCACTGGGCGGGTAAGGCGGTGGGCGTCGTACGCCCGGTGTTCGTCGACAAGGTGGAGCGCGATCACCGGCAGA
The DNA here is from genome assembly GCA_963789345.1 of uncultured Actinomycetota bacterium. GTDB lineage: Bacteria > Actinomycetota > Actinomycetes > Propionibacteriales > Propionibacteriaceae > Microlunatus. Next base: position 86,884 of record CAWBKR010000027.1, read on the forward strand.
GCGACGCCGAGTTCCTGCGGCGGCGGATCGTCGTCGCGGTGACCTTGATCATGGGGGCGACGCTGCTGGGTCTCTCGTTCTCGACCCGGCAAGGCGATCCGATGTTCTACCCGTTGACCTTCGGGCTGGCGGCGGTCTGGATCATCGGCAGCCTCACGTCCGGCCCGATCCACCTCGGTCAGATCGTGTTCCGCGACACTTTGCGGCGACCGATCGTCACCCCGATCCTGGTTGGTGCCCTGCTGGCCGTGATCTTCATCGCCGGCGCGTTCGTGATCCGCTACATTCCGCCGCTGGCCAGCCTCGCCGAGGATGTGCTCGGCTACGCTCGCTTCGGGAATCTGGCTTTGGTCACCGTGATCTTGGTGGTCAACGGCCTCGCCGAGGAGTTGTTCTTCCGCGGCGCCCTGTTCGCCGCCATCGGCGTCAAGCACCCGGTCCTCATCTCCACGGTCCTGTACGCCCTCGCGACCGTCGCTGGCGGCAACCCGGTTCTGGTGTTCGCCGCCGCGGTCCTCGGGGCGGTGACCGGTCTCCAGCGCCGGGCCTCCGGTGGCGTCCTCGCCCCGATCCTCACCCACCTCACCTGGTCCCTGACCATGCTGTACGTGCTCCCGCTGATCTTCCCCGGCTGACCCACTCTTTTCCCTCCCTCTCGCGTCTGCATGGTTTCCATGCGTCTGCATGGGGTGTGCACCATGCAGACGCACGAAAGCCATGCAGAAACAGCTCGGCAGCAATTGTGAGTGTTATCCACAGATTCCGTCGCGAGCCTTACGCGTCGCCTGGGCGGCCGTGGTCGGGTCGCAACCATGACCGACATCAAACTCAGCCGTGAATACGTCGAGCAAGGCTTCAGCTACTCAGAGATGCGGCGACGCGGACGGTCAGGTGACCTGGAGCGGGTTCGGCGTGGTGCCTGGACGTCTCCTGGACAGCCGGACGATCTGCGCTCAGTCCATCAGCGGCTCGTCGAGGCCACCGTTCGCCAAACGTCGCCGGACGCCGTCGTCAGCCACATGTCCGCAGCCGCGATGCACGGCCTGCCGCTCTTCTCCGACGGCCTGACGAGGGTCTCGCTGACCCGCGATCGAGCCGGCGGCGGCGCGACTCGCCGGTATGTGCGTGTTTACGGCGGAACCCTGCCGGATGAAGACATCACGGAGTTGGCCGGGACGAGGGTGACGACGCCGGCCCGCACCGTGGTGGACCTCGCCTGCACCCTCACGCCCTTCCAGGCCGTGCCGATCGGTGACGCCGCGCTGCGAAAGGGCCTGACTCCGGCCGGGCTCGCGGAGTCGCTGGAGCGCGCCGGCCCGCGTACCGGGATCGGTGCCGCCCGGCGAACGATCGCCATGCTCGACCGGCGCAGCGAGAGCGTCGGCGAGTCTGCCAGCCGAGTCGTGTTTCGAGATCATGGAATTCCGAAACCCGAGCCGCAGTTCGAGATCGTCGACGGCGCCTTCACCGCCTGGGTGGACTTCGGATGGCCGGAGTTTCGCACGATCGGGGAGTATGACGGCAAGATCAAGTACAACGAACTCGTCCCCGATGGCAAGACCGCTGCCGATGTGCTGTTCGAAGAGAAGATCCGCGAAGATCGCTTGCGCGCGCTCGGCTGGCAGGTCGTGCGTTGGATCTGGACTGACCTGCTCCACCCGACCGGCCTGATTCGCCGCTTGCACGCCGCCTTCGAGCGCGGACGGAGGGGCTGAGGTCGCGTCGTTCGGCTATCTGCATGGTTTCCGTGCATCTGCATGGTGTGTGCGCCGTGCAGACGCACGGAACCCATGCAGATACGGAGCTAGGCAGATTTCTTGGTCTTCTTGGCGGCGGTTTTCTTGGCCGTCTTCTTCGCCGCGGTCTTCTTCGCCGGCGGCTTCCGTTTCGCCCGGTTCTCCTCGACGCTGCGCCGGAGGGCCTCCATCAGGTCGACGACCTTGCCGTCATCCGATCCGCCCTCGTCCTTGTCGCCGAACGTCTCTGCGGTGTCCAACGCATCACCCTGTTCGAGCTTGGCGGCGATGAGTTCGCGCAGCTGCTCCTGGTACTCGTCGGAGAACTTGTCCGGGGCGAAGTCGGCCGACAGGTTGTCCACCAGCGAGGAGGCCATCTTCAGTTCGTTCGCCGACACCCGGACGTCGGCATCGAGACTGGAGAAGTCGGCCTCCCGTACCTCGTCGTCCCACAGCAACGACTGCAGCATCAAGACCTTGTCCCGGGGACGCAGCGCACCGAGCCGCGTCTTCTGGCGCAGCGAGAACTGCACGATCGCCGTACGCTCGGTCTGTTCCAGCGTCCGCCGAAGCAACGCGTACGCCTTGACGGCCGTCTTGTCCGGCTCCAGGAAGTAGCTGCGGTCGAACATGATCGGATCGATCTGCTCCGAGGGGACGAACTCGACGACCTCGATCTCCCGGCTCCGCTCCTCCGGCAGGGACTTCAGATCGTCCTCGGTGAGCACCACCGTGGTCGAGCCGTCGTCAAAGGCCTTGTCGATGTGGGCGTACTCCACCACTTTGCCGCACTTCTCGCAGCGCCGCTGGTAGCGGATCCGTCCGCCGTCCTTGTCGTGAACCTGGTGCAACCCGACGTCGTGGTCCTCCGTCGCGGAGTACAACTTGACCGGCACGTTGACCAGCCCGAACGAGATCGCACCCTTCCAGATCGCTCGCATGTCGCCAGTACACACCCTCGCCGCCCCGCACCAGCGCGCAGCATGATGGCGCTGCATGATGGCCTTGTGCCGGACGCCAACAACCAGACGGTGACCATCGAGGGCAAGTCGATCAAGCTGACCAACCTGGACAAGGTGCTCTACCCAGAAACGCAGACGACCAAGGCCGACGTGATCGGCTACTACGCCGGTGTCGCCGAGGTGATGCTCCCCCACCTGTTCGAGCGCCCGGCCACCCGCAAGCGCTGGCCGAACGGGGTCGGCGACGACAACCACAAGCCTCTCGTCTTCTTCACCAAGGACCTCGACTCCGGCACACCCGACTGGGTGAGCAGGCGCAAGATCAAACATCGTGATCATGACAATCTCTACCCGGTCGTCGATGATCTACCCACCCTGACCTGGCTCGCCCAGCTGGCCGCGCTCGAGCTGCACGTCCCGCAGTGGCGGTTCGGCCGCAACGGCCAGCCCAAGCATCCGGACCGGCTGGTGCTGGACCTCGACCCGGGCGAGGGCGTCACGCTCGCCGACTGCGCCGAGGTGGCCCGCTGGGCCCGCGACATCCTGGCCGACATCGGCCACGAACCGATCCCGGTCACCAGCGGCAGCAAGGGCATCCACCTGTACGCGCCGCTGGACGGCAGGCAGACGTACGAGGAGGCCAGCGCCGTCGCCCGGGAGCTGGCGCGCGCGCTGGAGGCCGACCACCGCGACACCGTGACGGCCGTGATGAAGAAGGCGCTCCGCGCCGGCAAGGTCTTCATCGACTGGAGCCAGAACAACGGCAACAAGACCACGGTCTCGCCCTACTCGATGCGCGGCCGGGTCCGCCCCACCGTCGCCGCGCCGCGGACCTGGGCCGAACTGGACGACCCCGAGCTGCGGAATCTGGAGTACCACGAGATCCTGCAGCGGATCGCCGACCTCGGCGACCCGATGGCCGCCATGGGCATTCCCGGCGCCACGCCCGTCCGCCGCTCCGACCGCCTCGCGACCTATCGCAGCATGCGGGACGCGAGCAAGACGCCGGAGCCGGTGCCGGCCGAACCGCCGGGCGCCGAGGAGGAAGGCTTCACCTTCGTCATCCAGGAGCACCACGCGCGGGCGCTGCACTACGACTTCAGGCTCGAACGCGACGGCGTGCTGGTCAGCTGGGCGGTGCCGAAGGGCCCGCCCACCGACGGCGGCAAGAACAATCTCGCCGTGCAGACCGAAGATCATCCGCTGGAGTACGCCAGCTTCGAGGGCGGCATTCCGCGCGGCGAATACGGCGGCGGCTCGGTGAAGATCTGGGACGCCGGCACGTACAAGCTGCACAAGTGGCGGGAGGGCAAGGAGGTCATCGTCACGCTGTTCGGCAAGCCCGACGGCGGGCTCGGCGGCGAGCCGCGGAAGTTCGCCGTGATCCACACCGGCGGCGGCTCCGACCGTCCCGAACGCAACTGGCTGATGCACCTGATGGCGACCGACCCCGAGGATCTCGCTCTCCCGTCCTCCACCACACCCGGCGGCACCCTTTCGTCGCCAGGCGCACCCTCACATGAGGGTGCAGGTAGCGACGAAAGGGTGCCGCCCGAGGTGGTGAGGGAGTTTCCGGAGGAGATTGCGCCGATGCTGGCCACGTTGTCGTCGCAGAAGGAGGTCACCGACGAGGACACCTGGGCGTTCGAGATGAAGTGGGACGGCGTACGCACCGTCGCCTATCTCGCGGCCGGGCGGGTGAAGTTGCTGAGCCGGCGGGGTCGCGACGACACGGCCGCCTACTTCGACGTGGCCGACGCCGTGGCCGAGATCGACGTCGAGACCGCCGTACTCGACGGCGAGGTGGTGGTCAACGACGAGGCCGGTCGGCCGCGCTTCGGGCTGCTCCAGAACCGGATCAACCTCACCCGGCCGGCCGACATCAAGCGGGTCGCCGCCAGCTATCCGGCGCAGCTGATGCTCTTCGACATCCTCCACCTCGACGGGCGATCTCTGATCAAGGAGCCGTACGAGGAGCGTCGGCGCATCCTCGAGGACCTCGTCCCGAGCCGCCCGGGTGACCGCGTCCAGGTGCCGCCCATCTTCGACGGTGACCTGCAGGCGGCCGTCGACACGAGCACGACGCTGCAGCTCGAGGGTGTGGTGGCCAAGAAACGGCGGTCGGTCTACCAGCCGGGTCAGCGTTCCCGGACGTGGCTCAAGATCAAGCTCCACAAGGCGCAGGAAGTGGTGATCGCCGGTTGGCGCCCCGGCCAGGGTCGACGGGACGGCGGCGTCGGTTCGCTCCTGATGGGTATTCCTGGCGGCGACGGGCTGCATTACGTCGGCCGCGTCGGTTCCGGCTTCAACGACCGCCAGCTGGACGAGATCGAGCGCCTGCTCAAGCCGCTGGCCCGCAAGACCAGTCCGCTGGTCGACGTGCCGAGGGAGGACGCGCGGGACGCTCTGTGGGTGACGCCGAGCCTGGTCGGGGAGGTCACCTACGGCGAACTGACCGGACCCGGACGGCTGCGTCATCCGGTCTGGAAGGGGCTCCGGCCCGACAAGTCAGCCGACGAGGTGGTCTGGGAGACCTAAGGCGCGAGGTCCAGGCCGGTCAGCTCCACACCTCGATGAGCGGCGAGCCGTTCCGCCTGCTCCTCGATCTTCGCTCGGACGCGTGAGTTGATCTTGGTCCACGGTTCGAGCAGGATCTTCAGCGAACGCCCGCTGGCTCGCGGCCGCCAGAGGCCGACGAGGTCGGTGCCGACCAGGACCGCACCCGGCCGCCCGATCACCGGCCACAACGCCTTGTGCCGCTGTCGGTCGGGCACCAGCAGGTCGCGATCCCGGGCCTGCAGGAGCAAGTCGTACGGACCGAGCAGCCTCACCAGACCGGAGTCGGCCACGGCCTGAGCCTCACCGATCAACCAGCGCTCCTCCCCGGCCACCTGTACCACCCGGGCGTCGGTGGGCCACGCCTTCTGGATCACGCTGACGGGCGCGTCGAGGAACGCGGCGACGTCGTGCGGAGTGGCCGGCCCCTGGAACTCCAGATAGCGGCGGACCGGCTGGAGACGCGGAGGAGCCGCGAGGGCGTCCGATCCCGGGCCGGGTTGACGCCGCGGCCAGCCCGGGATCCGCCGCAGCACCGGCGGCGAAGTTCCCGGCTCGAGCTCCAGACCGCCGTACAGGGCGCCGATCCGGAACGGCACCTCCCACGCATGCACCGCCTCGCAGGCGCGGCACTCGCGCAGGAAGGGCTCGGACAAGGCGCCCGTGAGCCGGGTCGACAGCTCACCCTTGCCCATCGGCCGGGTGACGATCCTCCGCATCTGGTCGGCGACTTCGGCGAGGCCGTCCAGCGTGGCGATCCCGGCGGTCTTCAGTGGCTTTCCGGCGCCGACGACCCGCTTGGCCGCGTCGGCCTCGGAGAGCGGAGAGGTGGCGACCATCACGTCGAACAGGTCGCCGCGGCGGTAGTAGTGCGGGGAGGCACGCAGCGTCCAGACCAGACCAACGTCGCCGGACTCCTCGAGATCTGCGGGCGTCTCGAGCGGGACGCCGCGGTTGACCAACGCCCAGCTCGCGCCGTCCCGGCCGGTGTCCTGCACCCCGAGATCGAAGACGGCTGCATCGGTCAGCGACCGCGGTGCGGACACCCGGTCCAACTGCTGGACCGCAATCCGGTGCTCCATGACCTGGCGGCGATCGAGCTCCACCCACCCATCTTGACCGAGACCACCGACACCCGTCGCCTACAGTGCCGACATGAGCCAAGTCTCTCCCGCCCTGTCCGGAGCGATGGAGACGCTGCTGATCACGCTGTACGGGCGGGCCCTCGACGCGCGGCGCCCTAATCCGATCCTCGACGACCAAATGGCCCTCGCGGTCACGAGCCGGCTCGACTACGACGTCCGCAAGACCAAGATCAACTCGGGGATCGCGGCATCGGTGGCGGCCCGCGCCAAGTTCTTGGACCGCTGGACCAGGGCCTTCCTCGACCGGCACGCCGACGCGACCGTGCTGCACCTGGCGGCGGGACTCGACTCACGGGCCTGGCGGATCAACCCCGGTCCGAGCGTCGAGTGGTTCGACGTCGACCACCCGGAGGTGATCGCGTTGCGCCGGCAGCTCTACCCGGAGCGGTCGAACTACCGCATGGTCGGCTCGTCCGTCACCGACGCCGGCTGGCTCGCCGACATGCCGCGAGAGCCGCCGGTATTCGTCCTGGCCGAGGGCCTCACGATGTACCTGACTCCCACCGAAGGACATCAGCTCTTCCGACGGATCACCGACCACTTCGCTACCGGCGAGGTGGCCTTCGACGCGCAGAACTCCGCCGCGATCCGGCTGCAGAAACTCAACCCGGCGTTGCGCTCCGTCGGCGTCAATCTGCAGTGGGGCATCGACGACCCGTACGAGATCGAGCGCGCCGTGCCCCGCTTGCGGCTGATCGAAGCCGTGAACTCGCTCTCCGCACCCGGGACCGAGGAGCTACCGCTACCGAGTCGCCTGGCCGCCGCCGCCTTCCAGCCCTTTCCACGCCTCCGCAACCTCGGGATGTATCTGCGTTACGGGTTCTGATCAAGCTCAGGGCGCCGTGACGGTCAGTTCGTCGACCTGCAACGTGACCGGCGAGTTCGTGGCACTCGACGACAGATAGGGCGTGATGCCGACCGATCCGGCCGTCTGGAGACCAGCGGTCGTATCGGTCGCCGACCGCTGCCACGTCGCCGGTTCGGCCGTGCCGCTCTCCCACACCTTGGCCCGCAAGGTCGTCGGCGAGGTGCCCGTCACCTGCAGGCGGAGGTTCAGCGTCTCTCCGACGGCATAGGTTCCGGGCACGGTGACGGCGGCCTGCACAACGGTTTCGGTTCCCGACGCGGATCGCCGGCAGAGTTCGAGGGCCACCGCCCCCGTGCTCGTCACGCGAGCCTCGGCGCAGTAGAGGCCCGCCGAAGCCGTCCGCCGCCCGACCACGGTGACGTAGAGCCCGTTCCCGGTCGGGACCTTGTCCAGGCTGAAGGAAGTCTTGACGTCGGCGTTCGGAGCGTTCGTGCTGGCCAGGTACGCGGCCGGACCCGATCCGGCGGCCACCCGGATGCGTCCCTGGGTGCCGTTGACGCTGAAGTTCGAGAGGGCCGTGCTGTGCGTCCACGTACCCCCGACGGGAGCGGTGCCGAAGCCGGAGGCCACCGTACGGGAGAACTGGTCGGAGACGTACGTGGTCGTCGTGCCGCCGCCGGTGACCGTGACGTTCCGGGTCAGCGTGTTGGGCGCGCCGCCGTTGTCGGTCACGGTGAGGGCCACGGGGTAGGTGCCCGCCGTGGCGTAGGTGTGGGTCGCGTTCGCGCCGGTGCCCGTGGAACCGTCGCCGAAGTTCCACGCGTACCCGGCGATCGACCCGTCCGGATCGCTCGAGCCGGAACCGTCGAACGTGCAGGCCAACTCGGTGCAGGTGGACGTGAACGCGGCCACCGGCGGGGTGTTGGCCGCGCCCCGGGTGATGGTGAACGTGTCACTCTGGTTTCCGCCGGCGGCCGCGACGAAATCCGCCCGCAGCTGGTTCTCGGTGGCCGAGACGTCGAGAACACCCATGGTGGGGTTGGCGTTCGCGCCCGACAGGACCGAGAAGTAGCCGGCTTCCGGATCGGCGCTGTTGACGTTGTAGAAGCCCACGCCGCCGGTGCCAACGACCCCGATCACGCTGCCGACACCCTTGACGAAGCTGGAACCGGAGTCGGCCACGCAGTCGGCGTCGAAGGTGGTGGGCACCAGCGCCGGGCAGCCGGCGCTCAGACTCAGCTGGTGACTGCGCTGGTAGGTGTGTTCGTGTCCGCTCAAAATCAGGTCGACCTTCTTGCTCAGCAGCATGTTGTACAGAGCGGCGCCCGGGTCACACGCGTAGTTGCCGGTGGTGAGGCACGGTTTGTGCATGCTGACCACCACCCATGGAACACCCGCGGACCGGGCTCCATCGATGGCGGCCGCGGTCCACGTGTACCGCGCGCTGGTCGCCCCGTAGCTCCAGGTGCCGTCCGGGAAGATGAGATCGGGTGAGATGTTGACGAACCGGACCAATGGGTCGTCGGCGGGTACGTCGACGTAGTACTGCCGGCCGTACGTGCCGACGGCGCCCGGGAGCTGGTTGGGCAGGCAGGCGGAGAAGTCGTTGATGTTGCCGTTCTGGCCGCCGGCCTCGTGGTTGCCGGACAACAACTGGAACGGGTAGCCCTCGCCCACCCGGTCGGTGACGAACTTGCACCAGGCGGCCTCCTGCCCGACGGTCCCGTACGACAGGTCGCCCAGCGTCTGGGTGAGGTCGGAGTCGAGCTCGTTGATCTTGGTCAGCACCGCGGAGGCGTTGCCACCCGCGGAGAAGTCGCCGACCGCCGTGAAGTGCACCGTGCCGGGGACCGGCGCCGCCGTGGACTGCGTGCCCAGAACCAGCAGCAAGCAGGCCAGCAGGGCGGCCCGCACCCCCACCCGGCGCCTCATGCTGCTGACAGTAGACCCGGCGGCCCGCGGCCGCAGCCCCTACTGGAGATTGACGAGAGTCAGTCGCGCGGCGCCACCAGGAGGCACAGTCCTTCGAGGCCGTCCAGCGTCACGGCGAAGTTGTGCAGGTCGTCGACCTCGCCGATCTCGATGCCCGTCATCATGTCGGTGACCACGTCGCCCTTGGGCAGGTTCTTGGAGCGGATGCTGCCCGAGATGGGCTCCGGTGAGAAGTTCAGCACGGTCACCTGCAGGATGCGGTCCAGCTGGTGCACCAGCACGAGCATCGCCTTGTGCGACACCTGCGGGACGTCGAGTTGTTCCCCGGTGGCGATCCCGTGCCGACGCCGGATCGTCAGGATCTGACCCAACCGGTGGGCGAAGGAGTTCCGGTCCCGGAGCTGGGCGGGCAGACTCCCGTACAAGCTGACGCCGCGAGGCATCTTCGACAACGACTCAGTCGCTTCAGGCCGGTAGTCCATCAGGTCGTAGGCCGATCGGTGGATCCAGCGAGTGTCCCCCGACGACAGGGCCCACCCGACCTGCTTGCGCTCGAGGGTCAACATCCCGCACAGGTCCCAGCCGGACAGGGCGAACACTCCGGGCTGCCAGGCGTTGAACATCGCCAGCAGCAGATGCGCCTGCTTGATCTGCTCGACGTCGTCCTCGCTGAGCCGGGACAGGTCGGTGAAGCCGAGCGACGCGGCGATGACCGTCGCGGTGGTGGACGCGATCCCGTTCGTGGTGAAGGTGGCGTTGTAGGGTCCGTTCTCGCCGGTGAGGTGGTCGATCAGATCCTGGCGGATCGTCACCGCCAGCTGGGCGCCGGTCAGCAGCTCACCCCGGAAGCCGAACACGTCATCCTTGTGCCCGGCCGCGAAGTGCACCAGCTCGTACGTCATCTCGTCGTGGTTCTGCAGCGCGTGCACCAGCGACACCGGCTCGACACCGGCCGCACGGGAGAGCTTGAGGGTCAGCCGCAGGAACTCGGTGTCGCCGGTGGCCAGGGCGTGCTGGTAGGCGGGCCGGTTGACGAAGTCGTACGAGAGGTCGGCGCCCCGCTCGGATCCGTTGCGGATGTCGTCGATGGTGAGGTTGAGCTCTTGGAACGTGAAGCCGCCGACCTTCCGCACCATGCTCGCGATCAGCTGGTTGGCCGCCTCCGACAGGGGGTGGCCCTCGGACCAGGCGGCTTCGCCTTCGATGCTCTTCTCCACGCCGAGGAAGCCGTTGGCGTCCAGCCGCAACGCCCCGCTACCAAGATCACCGAGGGAGTGCAGAGCGTCACCGATGACCAGCCGCATGCCGGCGAAGGTGGGATCGAGCCAGTTGATCGAGGGCTGACCCTCCTTGAAGTAGTGCAGGTAGACCCAGCGGCGCTCGACCCCGTCCGGTCCGAGCACCACGCCCGTGGCGCTCCAGTTGGTGTCCTTGATCCCGGGGTCGTGGAAGATCACCCGCTGCAGCCGCCCGATGATGTAGCCGGCCTTCTCCAGTTGATCTTCGGCCTCGTAGTCGAGGTTGATCGAATCGCGTACCGCGCGACACCTTGGGCAGCAGGTGCCAGTCGTGCTCCGGGATCTCCACCATGTGGTAGATCCCCGGGAAGTCCCCCACCTTCATCTCGGCCAGCCGGAAGTCCGCGCCCTTGCCGGTATGACCCGGGCACGATGTCGTCGATGATCGTTCCGCCGTGCTCCGCGGCGACCTCACACATGCTGCGGAACTCGTCCTCGGTGCCGAACGCCTCGTCGATGTGGGTGCTGATGCGGTCGAAGTGCCCGTCCACGCTGGGCGTCTCGTCCCAGCCCTCGAGCCCGCCGGCCTTCTTCACCGGGCCGGTGTGGACGCCGTCGATCCCGATCTCGGCAAAGGCTTCCCACAGGTCGCGGTCCCCCAGGGTGCCGAGGAAGGAACTGCCGGGCTTGGTGATCATGGAGATCGGATAGGCGGTGAACCAGACCGAGGCCTTCTCGATCGCGGCCCGCGGATCCGGATCGGCGAACGGATTCTGCCACATGCTGCCCTGACCCGAGAACTGCTTGGCAAACTCGGTGGCGTCGACCAGCATGGATTGCTCGGTGAGCCAGGCCACATACGCCTCGTTGTCCCCGCTCGGCTTGCCGGAGCGTTCCTTCGGACGGCGGGGGAACCAACGCAGCCGGGCCCGCGGACGCAGCCGCTTCGGACGGGCGGGATAGAACTGTTCGTCGTAGGTGATCTCGCTCGGCTCGTGCGGGCCGGTCGTCTCCGACTCCACATCCTCGGCTTTGTCGCTCACCTGACTCCTGTTCCCGAGATTCTCGGCCCGACCGCGATTTCGGAGCCACGTTAGTGCACGCGAAGTGGTCGGCCCGGTGCCGCCAGGACTCGGAACCATTGACGACTCAACGACACAGCGCCATGATGAGCGGCGATCCGTACTCGGGGGAGGAACCGGGATGCCTGCTCGACGTCTTGTCAATGCACGGGTGCTGCTCAGCGCCGCCACGGCTACCGCGCTCATGGTGGCGCTGCCCTCGGTGGCCACGGCCGTTCCGGCCGGAGGAGCCGGTACGCCGACGGTCACGGTGGTGAATTCCCAGTTGGCGGCACCGTTCAACATCGCCACCGACCGCGGTCGGGTCTACGTCGCCGACGGCGGCGTGTCGAAGGTCTACAAGCTCCAGGGCTCGGCGTTGCGGACCATCGCGACCGGGCCGGTTCCGGGCGATGTCGCGGGTGTGGACGTCTCGCGTGACGGACGCTACCTCGCCTACACCTCGGTCGAGAATCTCGAGGCGCCGCCGAATCAGCCGCCACCATTGGCGAACGGGAAGCTGACGATTGTCGGTCACCGCTCGAAGGTCGTCGCCGACCTGGCCGGCTATGAGGAGCGCCGCAACCCAGACGGCCCGGTCACCTACGGTCTGACCGACCTGACGGGCTGCAACCCCGCTGACCTGCCGCCCGAGGCTCGCTACTCGGGGATCATCGACTCCCATCCGTATTCGGTGGCGGCCTGGGGTCGAAGCTCGTGGGTGGTCGCGGATGCCGGGGGCAACGATCTGGTCAGGGTCGATCGCCGGGGGTCGGTCCGCAAGCTGGCCGTGCTACCCGCCCAGCCCACGCTGATCACCGCGGCAGCGGCCGCGGCCCAAAAACTTCCCGACTGTGTGGTGGGCAAGACCTACAACTTCGAGGCGGTACCGACCGACGTCGAGGTCGGTCGCGGCGGCTGGCTGTACGTCACCACCCTGCCCGGCGGTCCGGAGGATCCGAGCGCCGGCGCCCGCGGCTCGGTGTACCGGGTGAACCCGTGGACGGGTCGGTCGACGCTTGTCGCCACCGGATTCGCCGGGGCGACGAACCTCGCGATCGGAGCCAAGGGTGAGATCTACGTCGCCGAATTCTTCGGTGGCAAGATCTCGGTGATCAAGAACGGGCGGACCACGCCGTACGTCAGCCTCCCCGGCGTGGTTTCGGTGGAGAGCGACGGCCGGAATCTCTGGGCCGGGACGCTGGGCTCCGAGCCGACCGACGAGGATCCCGGTGCCCCGGGAACGCTGGTGAAGATCACCCGCTAGTTTGCACTGGTGCACGATCTGAGTCAGCCCGCCCGACAGGTCATGGCACTGGTCATCGGGGTGACCGATGACCAGTTGCCGGGTCCGACCCCGAATCCGGAGATGACTGTAGCGGTGCTGCTCGAGCACATCCGCGGGCTCTCGATCGAGTTCACCCGCGCCGCCACCAAGGCCAACGCGCCCACCGGTGAGGGTCCGCCGCCGCCGTCCGCGGAGAACCTGCCGGCCGACTGGCGCGAACAGATCCCTAGCGAACTGGCGGCGCTGGCCGGGGCGTGGCAACTGCCCGACGCCTGGGAGGGCGAGACCACCGCCGGCGGGGTGACCTGGCCGGCCGAGGTCATCGGCACGGTGGCGTTCAACGAGGTCCTCATCCACGGCTGGGATCTCGCCGTCGCCACCGGACAGGCCTACCGCCCCGACGACACCACCGTGCAGGTGTCGTACGACTTCCTGCTGCCGACCGTCGACGAGCCCGAGAGCCGGGGCGAGATCTACGGACCCGTGGTTCCGGTGCCCGACGACGCTCCCCTGCTCGACCGCACCGTCGGGCTCGCCGGTCGGGATCCGCATTGGCGGGCCGTCTAGTCCGGCTCGCGCCCGCTCCGGGCTGGGTGCCGACCCCTCACCCAGACTCCCCGCCGCAATAGTGCGCAACTGTTAACAGTTTCCCGGATTTCGGCGGATTGGAGGCCCGATCTCCGCAGTTTTCGAACAGTTGCCGGGTGATCAGGAGCGGCGGCCGACGAACCAGAGCCGGGGTCGCTCGCCCGCGGCGGCGATCTCGGAGTGGGCGCTCGGTTCCAGTCCGGCCTCGGAGAGCAGCCGGAGCCAGACGTCGCGACCGAAGAGTCCGAACCGGTGCGTCTCCGACACCACCTCGACGGACCCGTTCGCCGACCGGAGCACGAAGGTGTACTGGGTCACGCACCAGGTGTCGGCCGGATCGGGATCCCAGCTCCACTCCAGGAACCGCACGGCGCGCCCGTCATCACCGTCGGTGCCCCCGTGATCGGTGTGCGGCTCGAACGTCTCGGCGACGTCGTCGGGCACGATGACCACCCGACCACCCGGCCGGCAGTGCTCGTACGCGGTGGCGATGGCCGCGGACAGATCGGCCTCGGTGGTCATGTAGTCGATCGCGTCGTGGATGAAGACCGCGTCGAACTGAGCATCGAGCCGTACGGTCCGCATGTCGCCGGCGTGGTGGCTGGCGGTGGGGTTGAGCCGGCGGGACACCTCCAGCATCGACTCCGAGAGGTCGACCAGGGTGAGGTCGAAACGGCCCGTGAGGTGGCTGGCGAGATGGCCGCCGCCGGAGCCCAGCTCCAGCACGCGCGGACGCGGGTCGGCGTGCTCGGGGTCCAGCAGAGCGGCCGCGAAGTCGGCCTCATCGGCGTACTCGGTTCGCGGCGAGATCAGCGGCCACCACGGAGCGAGGTCGCCGTAGAACCGGTGCTCGACCGGAGAGGCGGTCATGCTCCCTCAGGCTTTCCCTGCGCGTCCGGCGGCGCGCTCGGCCATTCCCTTGACGTAACCGGCCTGGCCGATGTGCATCACCTCGTCGTCGACCACGCTGATCAGCCGGACCGCGGCGGTTACGGGCGGGTCCCAGTTGTGGTCGACGACGCGCGCCAGCTCCTCGCCGGTGAGCCCGTCGAGGTACTGCTCGGTGGCGTCGTGCACCTCGGCGTGGTAGCCGGCGAGCAGGTCGGGTGAGGCCTTGACCGCGGCCACTTCGTCGGCGCTCATCCCGTAGCCAGTGGCGTCGTCGTCGATCGGCAGCGCGAACCGGTCGCGCCAGCGCGGCCAGACCGCCTCGGTACCGGCCAGGTCGGCGATGCTCTCGTCCTCGGTCCGGGTCAGGTGCCAGATCAACCACGCGATGGTGTTGGCCCCCGGATCGGGCCGGTACGTGGCCGTGGACTCGTCGAGGCCATCGGTCAGCTCGACCACGCCGTCTCGGACACGGCCGAAGGCGTCGGAGAGCAGAGCACGGGCAGCAGTCACGTCGTCGGAATTGCTCACGCCGGTCACGCTATCGCGTTCGCTAGGAGAGCTGGCTGGGCTGCGGCCTGCTCTTGTGACCCTCGTCGGCCCCGGTCGAGTCCTGCCCGCCGCTGACCTTCGTGGCACCGGCGGATCCAGGCCGTACGAGCGAGATGATCACCGACTTCGAGACGGGCGTGTTGCTGCCGTCGGCGGTCGAGTCGAGCGGGACCAGACCGTTGGTCTCCGGGTAGTAGGCGGCCGCACACCCGCGCGGCGTCTGGTAGGCCACCGTCCGGAAACCGGACGCCCGCCGTTCATGATCATCTCCGGCCCAGTGGCCGATCAGGTCGACCAGCTCGCCGTCCTGCAGGCCGAGGTCGGCGAGGTCCTGAGGATGGACGAATACCACGTGGCGTCCACCTTTGACCCCGCGATAACGGTCGTCGAGACCGTAGATCGTGGTGTTGAACTGATCATGGCTGCGCAGAGTCTGCAAGATCAATTGGCCCGGCTCGAGCTGCAGCACCTCGACGGGAGACACGGCGAATTCGGCTCGCCCCGACTTGGTCGGAAACGTCCGGCTGTCGCGCGGCGGATGGGGCATGACGAAGCCACCGGGTCGGGAAACGTTGGCCTCATAACTCGCGCAGCCCGGTACGACCTTGGCGATGCGCCGGCGGATGCGCCGGTAGTCGTCCCGGAACCCGGCCCAATCGATGCCGTAGCGGTCTCCGAGGGTCCGCTCGGCCAGTCCGGTGACGATGGCGACCTCGGAGCGCAGCTGCGGGCTAGCGGGCGGCAACGGCCCGCGGGAGGCGTGGACCGAGCAGGTCGAGTCCTCCACCGTGACCACCTGTTCGCCGCTGGCTTGAACGTCCTTCTCGGTCCGTCCCAGGGCGGGCAGGATCAGGGCGGTCTCGCCGCAGACCAGATGCGATCGGTTGATCTTGGTCGAGATGTGAACGGTCAACCGGGTCCGGCGGAGGGCGTCGGCGGTGACCGCCGTATCGGGCGCGGCCTGCACGAAGTTGCCGCCCAGCCCGATGAAGACGTGGGCGTGGCCGTCCCTCATGGCCCGGATGGCGTCCACCGTGTCGTAGCCGTGCTCCCGCGGCGGGTCGAAGCCGAACTCCGCCTGGAGGGCGTCGAGGAAGTGCTCCGGCGGCCGCTCCCAGATGCCCATCGTGCGGTCGCCCTGCACGTTGGAGTGCCCGCGTACGGGTAGGAGTCCGGCACTCGGCTTGCCGATGTTGCCCTGTGCGAAGGCGAGGTTCGCGATCTCCTTGATGGTGGCGACGGCGTTCCGGTGCTGGGTGAGGCCCATCGCCCAGCAGAAGACGGTGGCGTCGGAGTCGCGCAGCATCGCGCCCGCCTCGACGATCTGGTTCCGCTCCAGGCCCGTGGCTGCGAGCACCTGACCCCAGTCGAGCTTATGCAGATGATCACGCCAGGCCGGGAAACCGATCGTGTATCCGGCGATGAAGTCATGATCGAGCGCGTCCCACTCCAGCAGCAGCGCGCCGAAGGCCTGGAACAGGGCGAGGTCGCCGTTGACGCGGATGGGAAGATGGAAATCGGCGAGGTTGGTGCCCGGACCGACCCAGCCCTTCGGTCGCTGCGGATTCTTGAAGCCCACGAGACCGGCTTCCCGCAGCGGATTGATGGCCAGGATCTTGGCGCCGCGGCGCTTGGCCTCCTCCAGCGCCGAGAGCATCCGCGGGTGATTCGTGCCGGGATTCTGGCCCGCGAGCACCAGCAGGGAGGCGTTGTGGACGTCCTCGAGCGTGACGCTGGCCTTGCCTATGCCGATCGATTCCGCCAAGGCGATGCTGGTCGATTCGTGGCACATGTTGGAGCAGTCGGGCAGGTTGTTGGTCCCGTACGCGCGGACGAACAGCTGGTAGAGGAAAGCCGCCTCGTTGGAGGTGCGGCCCGAGGTGTAGAAGATCGCCGCGTCGGGGCTGCCCAGCCGGTTCAGCTCGGTGGCGACGACATCGAGAGCGTCGTCCCAGCCGACCTCTTCGTAGTGCGTAGCCCCCGGCCGCTTGATCATCGGGTGCGTGATCCGGCCCTGCTGGCCGAGCCAGTGTTCGGATTGGGCGTCCAGATCGGCGACGCTGTGCCGGGCGAAGAAGTCGGGCGTCGCCCGTACGGTGGTGGCCTCTTCCGCGACTGCCTTGGCCCCGTTCTCGCAGAACTCGGCGGTGTGCCGGTGGCCCACCTCGGGGTCCGGCCAGGCGCAGCTCATGCAGTCGAAGCCCTCGGCCTGGTTGAGCCTCAGCAGTGTCGTCGCCGTACGCCGCGGACCCATCCGCTCGAGCGAGCGCTTCATGCTGACCGCTACCGCCGTCGGCCCCGCGGCATGCTCCTTGGGTGACCGGATCCGTACGGGCTCGGCCCCCTCACCCGCACCGCGCTTCGTCGCCACGCCCCCCATTCCACCACGCCCCGACAATCTGCCGACCCGTCACATCAACGGCGCTTTGGGCGGCGTGTCGTTGCACAAGTGACGGGTCGGCGGATGGGGGCGGGCACGTGATCAGGGACAGGTGGATAGCCGAAGCCCCGCGTACCCCGGGGCCGACCCGTCACATGTGCGGCGACACGCCGCCCAAACAGCCGAAGATGTGACGGGTCGGCGAATTGGGGGTCAGTGCATCATCGGGCGGGTCGTGTCGATCTCGCTCGGGTCGGGGTGTTGCAGGGGGGCGAGGCGGACCCACAGCAGGAACAGGAGTCCGAGGATCAGCATCCCGATGCCCATCCACAGGTTGATGTTGATGCCGGCGGCCTTGTCGATCTCCGCCGGGGACATGAAGAAGCTGTAGATGAACAGCAGCACCCCATACAGGGTGAACAGCCCGCCGATCATGAAACGGATGTCGAAGAGCTTGGAGGCCGCCGACGCCGGAGCGTCCTTGGGGGCCATCTCGTCCGAGGTCAGTTCGTGGTGGTCGCTCATGATGATCTCCTAAAGAACCTCGACGATGATCGACAAGATGAGCGTTATGCCCAGTGCGGAGAAGCCGAGCAGCTTGGGCGACTCCCACCAGCGGCGTACGTAGCCCTCGTGCGGATCGCCGGCGTTGGGATCGGGCACACCCCACACCAGGCCGCGTAGCTCTTCGACCGGTTTGGGCGTGGTGACCAAGGTGACGATCACGGTGACGATGGCGTCGGAAACGAACGCGGTGATCGCGCCGTAGAAGTTGACCATCTGGGCGTTCAGCTCGCCGTCCATGGTCTGCCCGGCGTGGAAGTACGCCAGGTTCGGACCGATGAAGTTTCCGAACACGAACGCGCCGATGGTGCCGGCCACCAGGCCCCAGAAGCCCGCCCACGGGGTGGTGCGCTTCCAGAACATGGCGATGATGAACGTGGCGAACAACGGGGCGTTGAAGTAGGAGAACAACGCCTGGATGTAGTTCATGATGTTGCTGTAGCCGGCGGCGATGAACGCGGTGAAGATGCCGATGACCACTCCGGCCACGGTGACGATACGGCCGACGTTCAGGTAGTAGTGATCGGACCGGTCCTTCTTGATGTAGGTCTGCCAGATGTCGTAGGTGAAGACCGTGTTGAAGGAGCTGACGTTGGCGGCCATGCCGGCCATGAAGGCAGCCAGCAGACCGGCCAGGGCAACGCCGAGAGCGCCGTTGGGCAGGAACTCGTTCATCAGCAGCGGAATGGCGTCGTTGTAGGTCGGGTTGCCCTCCCCCTCCTGCCCGATGTTGGGGATGACGGCGATGGCGATCAAGCCGGGGATGATGGTCAGGAACGGGATGAAGATCTTCGGGAAGGCGCCGATCAACGGCGTCCGCTCGGCGGCCGACAGATTCTTCGCGGCCAGGGCCCGCTGCACCTCGGCGAAGTTGGTGGTCCAGTAGCCGAAGGACAGCACGAAACCGAGACCCATCACGATGCCGATCCAGTCACCGAGTGGGTTGGTCCAGCTCCCGACCTGGGTGCCGGCCCAGGTGGAGAAGTCCGCCTCGTCGAGGCGACCGTTCGCGATGACGGTCGACTTGAGGCCCTCCCACCCGCCGAGCTCGGTGAGCCCGATCACCACGATGGGTACGAGGCCGGCGATGATCACGAAGAACTGCAGGACCTCGTTGTAGATGGCTCCCGAGAGGCCGCCGAGAGTGATGTAGGCCAGCACAAAGCCCGCCGAGACGACGATCGACAACCACTGCGGCCAACCGATCAAGGCCTCGATGACCAACGCCAGCGCGTACAGGTTGACGCCGGCCGTCAGCACGGCGGCGAGGGCGAACGTGAGGGCATTGAACAGGTGGGTCGGTCGGTTGAACCGCCGCCGCAGATACTCGGGCACGCTGCGGACCCGGGAGCTGTAGTAGAACGGCATCATCACCAGGCCGAGGAAGACCATGGCGGGTACGGCGCCTATCCAATAGAAGTGCACGGTGGAAACGCCGTACTGGGCACCGTTGGCGGCCATGCCCAAGATCTCGATGGCACCGAGGTTGGCGGAGATGAACGCCAGGCCGGTGACCCACGCGGGAAGGGAGCGTCCCGACAGCAAGAAGTCCTCGCTGCTGGCGATGGCGCGCCGCGCGAGCACCCCGATGGCGACCACCAGTCCGAAGTAGATGATCAGGATCCCGTAATCGAAGAAGTTGGTGTCGAGTCGGGTCATGTGATCACTCCTCGCGGCGTCGGGGAAGAAGCAGCCTTCGCCGGATTATCGTCCTCGCCCTTCGCCGTATACAAGACCTCTGATGATCACGATCTCGCGGTGCACCCCGCGGCGCGGAGATCGGGACGCGGGGTGCGGACCGGTCCGGCCGCCGCCGCCTCATCCCGGCAACTGTGGACAGTTTCCCCGAATGTCGACTTTCTGACCCTGCTATTGCGCAATCTGTTAACAGTTCCGAGAGATCGAGGGGGGCGCCGCGGCGATTCGGCAGCTTGTTACTCACGGGTAGCATAGGCTAAGTTACTGACGGGTAACTTAGCTCCGAGTGTCGAGGGGTGCTGCCATGGGCCACTACAAGTCGAATCTGCGGGACATCTTCTTCAACCTGTTCGAGCTGCTCGGGCGTGACGAGATCTTGGGCCGTGGCGCGTACGAGGACCTCGACCACGAGACGGCCGTCGCGCTCCTCGCAGAGGTCGATGTGCTGGCCCGGACGCGGCTGGCGGCGACCTTCTCCGACGGGGACGGCGAGGGTCCTGACTTCGATCCGGAGACGCATTCCGTACGGCTGCCCGGAGCCTTCAAGCAGTCGTTCCGGGAGCTGATGGAATCGGGTGTCTACGCCTTGGAGCTGCCCGCGGATCTCGGCGGCCAGGCCACCCCACCCTCGCTCCAGTGGGCCGTCAACGAGTTGATCACCGGAGCCAACCCGGCCGCCTACATGTACGCAGCCGGCCCGAAGTTCGCCACCGTCCTGTGGCTCAACGGCACGGCGCGAGACCGGCGGATCGCGCAGATCATGGTCGAGCGCCTGTGGGGCGCCACGATGGTACTGACCGAGCCCGATGCCGGCTCCGACGTCGGCGCCGGCCGCACCCGTGCCGTCCCACAGCCGGACGGGTCGTGGCACCTCGAGGGGGTCAAGCGGTTCATCACG
Organism: uncultured Actinomycetota bacterium; assembly: GCA_963789345.1. Taxonomy (GTDB): domain Bacteria; phylum Actinomycetota; class Actinomycetes; order Propionibacteriales; family Propionibacteriaceae; genus Microlunatus. Next base: position 107,178 of record CAWBKR010000027.1, read on the forward strand.
TCCGGCGAGCACGACCTGACCGAGAACATCATGCATCTCGTGCTCGCGCGGCCGGTCGGTGTCGAGGGTGCGGGCGGTCCGGGTACCAAGGGCCTGTCGCTGTTCCTCGTACCGAAGTGGCACTTCGATCATGCGACGGGCGAGCTGACCGGGGAGCGCAACGGCGTCTTCGCCACCAACGTCGAGAAGAAGATGGGCATCAAGGTCTCCACGACGTGCGAGTTGACGTTCGGCGAGACCACGCCGGCCAAGGGCTGGCTGCTGGGCGAAGTGCACAACGGCATCGCGCAGATGTTCCAGGTGATCGAGCACGCTCGGATGATGGTGGGAACGAAGGCGATCGCCACCTTGTCGACCGGCTACCTGAACGCACTCGAATACGCCAAGACCCGGGTGCAGGGCCCCGATCTCACCCAGGCCGCCGACCGGAGCGCACCGCGCGTCACGATCGCCCACCACCCCGACGTACGACGTTCCCTGCTGACCCAGAAGTCTTTCGCGGAAGGCCTCCGCTCGTTGGTGCTCTTCACCGCCAGCGTGCAGGACCGGGTGTGGGAAGCTCGGCTCGACGGCGGCCGCGACGAGGCGGCCGAGCGCTTGAACGACCTGCTGCTGCCGATCGTGAAGGGGTACGGCTCGGAGCGCTCCTGGGTGCTACTCGGGACCGAATCACTGCAGACCTTCGGCGGATCGGGCTTCCTCGTCGACTATCCCGTCGAGCAGTACGTGCGCGACGCCAAGATCGACACCCTCTACGAGGGCACCACCGCCATCCAGGGTCAGGACCTCTTCTTCCGCAAGATCGTCAAGGACCGCGGACGCGCCCTGGGCGACCTCTCGGAGCAGATCACCGGCTTCGTCACCTCCGAGGGCGGCAACGGCCAACTCAAGGAGGAGCGGGCGCTCCTTCAGCGCGGCCTGGCCGACGTCGGCGGAATCGTCGAGCATCTGGTGAGCTGCCTTCCCTTCGGAGACGCCGACACCGAGGACGCGCGCCAGATCTACGCCGTCGGGCTCAACACGACCCGGCTCCTGATGGCCACGGGGGACGTGACGTGTGCGTGGTTGCTGCTGCGCGGCGCCGAGGTGGCGCTGGCCCGGCTCAACGATCCGCTCACCCCCGGTGAGCAGAAGTTCTACGAGGGCAAGGTCGCCTCGGCGCGCTGGTTCGCCCGTACGGTGCTACCCAAGCTGGCCGCCGAGCGCGAGATCGCCGAGGCGACCGACCTCGCCGTGATGGACCTCCCGGAGGCTGCTTTCTAGGTTTCGGGGCGTGCGATGCTGGCGGCATGCCGGACACCGTTGACCGCATCGTCATCGTCGGAGCCTCGCTGGCCGGCGGCACTGCCGCCGTCACCCTGCGCCAACAGGGCTACACGGGTCGCCTGCTGCTGATCGGTACGGAGCACCACCCACCGTACGAGCGACCACCGCTGTCCAAGGCGTTGATGCTCGGCGAAACCGACGAGCCTGACTGGGTGCAAGCAGCCTCCGCGTACGACGACGAGGACATCACCCTGCTGTCCGGCACCACCGCCACCGAGATCCGACCGCGCGACCACCTGGTGTTCGCCGGCGGTACCGAGTACGGCTACGACAAGTTGGTGCTGGCGACCGGATCCCGCCCGCGGAGGCTGCGGATCCCCGGAGCCGACCTCGACGGGATCTTCACCCTGCGCAGCCTGGACGACGCCCTGGCCATCAGGTCCCGGCTCACCGACGGCGCACGGATCGTCATCGTCGGTGCCGGCTGGATCGGCTGCGAGGTCGCTGCGGCAGCCCGGCACCACGGATGCTCGGTGACCATGATCGATCCGGTGTCCCAGCCGCTGATGGGCGTCGTGGGCCAGGAGATCGGCCGCGTCTTCGCCGAGCTGCACCGTGAGCACGGCGTCGATCTGCGGCTCGGTACGGGGGTACAGGGTTTCGCTGACGACAACGGGGCGCTCTCGGTCCAGCTGGACGACGACTCGAGGGTGGCCGCCGACACGGTGATCTCGGGCGTCGGGGCTCAGCCGAACCTCGAGTTGGCCGAGGAGGCCGGTCTGAGCATCGACGGCGGGGGCGTGGCGGTGGACGCGGCGTTGTGCAGTTCCGATCCGGACGTCTACGCGATCGGTGACATCGCGGCTCATGATCATCCGGACTACCCCGATCGGGTCCGGGTGGAGCACTGGGCCAACGCGAAGGACCAGGGTGAGCACGTGGCGGCGAATCTGCTCGGCGCCGGCGAGCCGTACCGCAAGCGCCCGTTCTTCTTCTCCGACCAGTACGACCTGGGTTGCGAGTATCGCGGTCTGGCCGACCCCGCCGGTGATCAGCTGGTGGTGCGCGGTGATCTGGGCTCTCGCGAGTTCATCGCCTTCTGGCTGCGCGACGGGGCCGTGGCCGCGGCCATGAACGTGAACATGTGGGACGACGGCGACGCCCTCCAGGAACTGGTCGACAGCAGCCGAAAAGTAGACGCGTCGGACCTGACCAGCGGCGAGCGCTGACCGCGCCCCTCTTTGCTCACCCGTCACTCCTGCGGCGACACGCCGTCGAAAGTGCCGAAGATGTGACGGGTCGGCGAGAGGGGGCTAGGCGAGTCGGCGGCTCTGGATGATGTGGAAGCGGTTGGCGACGAAGGCGAGATCGGTGTAGCTGGCGTTGGCGGCCGGATTGGCGCCGGTGCCGTGGTAGTCGGAGAAGGCGGCGGACTGGTTGACGTAGATGGGTCCGGTCAGGTTCTCGCTGAGCGACACGCCGGCTTGGAGGGCGAGCTCGCGGGCGACGTTGATCACTCCCGCGTCGGTGCTGTAGACCCCGGCGGTCATGGCGCCCCGTTCGGTCATGGTGCGGCCGAAGACGGTCAGCGCCTCCTCGATCGAGGCGGTCATGATCATGAACGACACCGGTCCGAAGCATTCCTCGGTGTAGACCTCCTCGCTCTCCCGGACCTTGATCACCGTCGGTGTTCTGATCACCGCGTCGGCATACTGCGGATGGGTGATCGCGCGACTCGGCACGACGACCTCGCCGAGGCGGTCGGCCGCGTCGACCCGGTCGGCGATGTCATCCCCGGCGATCGCCCCCAACAACTCGACGGCACGCTTGTCCTCGCCGAGCAGGCGCTCGATCGCCCCGCCGAGCGACGCGGCCATGTCCTCAACCGACTTCGGCCCCTGCTCGGTCTGGATGCCGTCGGCCGGGATGAAGAAGTTCTGGGTGGTGGTGCACATCTGCCCCGAGTACAGCGACAGGGTGAACGCGAGGTTGTCGCACATCGCGACGAAGTCGTCGGTGCTGTGCAGCACGATCGCGTTGACGCCCGACTTCTCGGTGAAGACCGCCGCCTGACGCGCATGCTCCTCGAGCCATTCCCCGAACTCCGAGCCACCGGTGTAGTCGATCAAGGCGACTCTCGGGTCGACGGCGAGGTCCTTCGCCACCCCGTCACCGTCGTCCTCGGCGACCAGGATGATCACGTGCGGGTCGAAGCCCTGGTCGGCCAGGACGCGTTGCGCGGTCTGCACGGTGATCGCCAGGGGCAAGGTGGCCTGCGGATGCGGCTTGACGATCACCGGGTTGCCGGTGACCAGATCGGCGAACAGGCCGGGATAGGAGTTCCAGGTCGGGAAGGTCCGGCAGCCGATCACCAGTCCGACGCCCCGCGGCACGATGGTGAAGGTCTTGTCGAGCGAGACGTCGCCACCGCGGCCGGGCTTGGTCCACCGTGCCTGCCCGGGGTGGAACTCCATGGCCTCCAGCCCGTACGCGATCGCCTCGAGCGCGCGATCCAGGGCGTGCGTCCCACCGGCCTGGAAGGCCATCACGAACGGTTGCCCGCTGGTGTGCTGGACGGCGTTCGCCAGCTCGAAGACGCGAGCGTGCAGCGCGTCGAGGATCTGCGAGGCACACTTCGGCTCGACGCGCCGGTCCCGCGTCCCGCCACGCCGGCGTGGCCCTTCGGGCCGCATCGAAGACCTCGGTCAACCCGTCGCCGGTGACTCGCGCGTAACGGACATCCAGCTCGTGCCCGTACGGCGACCGGTCCGCCGCCACCTCGCCGTCCGCGCCCGGTGTCGCCACCGAGAACGCCGCCCCTCGATGGGCGTCGAAGGCGGCCCGGCCCTCAGCCGCCGCGGACTCCCCGTACACCCGCGGGCTCGGCGACTCGGGGAACGCGGAGTAGTACTCGCGCGTGCGAATCGCCTTGCGTGCCTGCTCCAGTCGCTCGTCCATCAGAACAGCAGCGCGAGCGCGGGATCGGACAGGATGCCCGCCACGTCGGACAGGAAGCGCGAACCCTGCTCGCCGTCGACCAGCCGGTGATCGAACGAGACGGCCAAGGTCGTCACCCAACGCGGTTCGATCCGCTCGGCGTTCCCTTTGCTTGTCGAAGGACCGGAGCCGATCACCCACGGCCGGCGGGCGATCTGCCCGAAGCAGAGGATGCCCGCTTCCCCGGGGTTCAGGATGGGAGTGCCGGCGTCGATCCCGAACACACCGACGTTGGTGATCGTGAACGAGCCGCCCGAGGTCTCGGCGGGTTGGGTCGAGCCGGCCCGCGCGGTCGCCACCAGCCCCTGGATCGCGGCGGCCAGCTCCACCAGGTCCAGTTGATCGGCGCCCTTGATGTTGGGGACCAGCAGCCCGCGCGGCGTGGCGGCGGCGATACCGAGGTTGATCGAACCCTTGATCACGATTTCGCCGGCCGCCTCGTCCCAGCTCGAGTTCAGTTCCGGCGTCCTCGACAGCGCCAGGCACACCGCCTTGGCCACGATCAACAGCGGCGACACCTTGACGTCCGCGAACTCGCGCCGCTCCTTGAGTCGTTCGACGAGATCCACGGTGGCCGAGACGTCACAGGTCAGCCACTCCGTCACGTGCGGCGCAGTGAACGCTGACTGGACCATGGCCTGTGCCGTGGCCTTACGAACGCCCTTGATGGGGATACGCCTGTCCTCACGCATAGCCCCTTCGCCAAGCTCAGGGCGCGAGGTGATTGACCCTTCGACGGGCTCAGGGCGCGAACTTCCGACCACGTCGTCGCGGGTGATCACGCCACCCGGCCCGGTGCCCGCGATCGAACCAAGATCAACACCGAGATCCTTGGCCAGCTTGCGTACGGGCGGCTTGGCCAGGATCGCCGTGCTCACGGCTTCGGGCTCGCCGCGGGCGGCGCCGGGGCTCGGCAGGGGTGCGCCGACGGGCTGGGCCTGATCTCCTGGCAGTGGGGTGATCACGTCGGCCCGACGCGAGACCGGACTCTCGGTGGAGAACGTACGAGCGGCCTGTTCCGCGGTCTCGGCTGACCGCGTCTCGGAGCGCGCCGTCTTGCGTGGTCGCCGCTTGGCGTCAGCGGTGCGCGGCCCGTAGCCGACCAGGACGGCCACGCGGCCACCGGGCGCGTCGGCACCGTCGGAGACCTCGGCCGCCGTGACGCTCTCGTCCACCGCCGTGGCCTTGGTCGGCGGGACCAGATCCTCCTGCGGCTCCTCGACCTGAGTGACGGACACCTCGTCGTCGATCCCGATGATCGGGTTTCCGACGTCGACCGTGTCCCCCTCGGAGACCAGGAGGGCCGTCACCGTGCCGGCGTACGGGCTGGGCAGTTCGACCAGGGACTTGCTGGTCTCCACCTCGACGAGGATGTCGTTGACCTCGACCCGATCACCGACGGCCACCCGCCAGGTCACGATCTCCGCCTCGACCAACCCCTCGCCGGGATCGGGAAGCCGGAACTCCTGCACCGCCACAGACGACTCTCTTCCGTTCGAGGGATCAGTACGCGAGCGATCGGTCGACGGCGTCGAGGATCCGATCAAGATCAGGAAGGTACTCGTCCTCGATGCGGCTCGGCGGATAGGGAATGTCGAAGCCGCCCACCCGGAGCACCGGAGCCTCCAGCGAATAGAAGCACTGCTCGCCGATGCGGGCCGCCAGTTCGGCCCCCAGGCCGAGGTTGACCGTGGCCTCGTGGACGGTGATCACCCGGCCGGTCTTGCGGACCGACGGCAACACGGTCGCGAGATCGAGCGGCGACAGAGTCCGGAGGTCGATCACCTCGAGGTCCAGGCCGTCCTCGGCGGCCGCCGCCGCAGCGTCGAGGCAGGTCTTCACCATCGGGCCGTAGCAGAGCAGGGTCAGCTGACTGCCCTCCCGGACCACCTGCGCGGAGTGCAGGGGCGGCGGGGTCGCCGTCTCGTCGAGCTCGGCCTTCTCGTGGTAGCGGCGCTTCGGCTCGAAGAAGATCACCGGATCGTCGGAAGCCACGGCCTGCTGGATCATCCAGTACGCGTCGACCGGGTTCGAGCAGGCCACCACCTTCAGGCCGGCCGTGTGGGCGAAGTAGGCCTCGGGCGACTCGCTGTGGTGTTCCACGGCCCCGATCCCGCCGCCGAACGGGATCCGGATCACGATCGGCATGGTGAGGAGGCCGCGGGACCGGAAGTGCATCTTGGCGACCTGGCTGACGATCTGGTCGAACGCCGGGAACACGAAGCCGTCGAACTGGATCTCACACACCGGCCGGTAGCCGCGCAGCGCCATCCCCACCGCAGTGCCGACGATCCCCGACTCGGCCAGCGGGGAGTCGATCACCCGGTGCTGGCCGAAGTCCTTCTGCAGACCCTCGGTAACCCGGAAGACGCCACCGAGCTTGCCGATGTCCTCACCCGCCAGCACCACCTTCGGGTCGGCTTCGAGCGCTCGCCGCAGCCCGGCGTTGAGGGCCTTGGCCATCGTCACCTTGGTCATCGGACCGCCCCTTCGACGAGCTCAGGGAGCGAATCCTCGAACGTCGCGAGGTACTCGGCGTACGCGGCCTGCTGCTCGGCGAGGTGGGGTGTCTGCTCGGCGTACACCTGCTCGAACATCTCGACCATCGACGGCTCCGGGAGGTTCAAGCAGCCTCGGCGCAGGGTGCTCGCCAGTTCGGCTGCCTCCGCCTCCACGCCGGCGAAGAAGTCGGCGTCGGCGGCACCGTGGCGGGACAGGTAGGCCCGTACGCGCTCGATCGGATCCTTGAGGCGCCAGTGCTCCAGCTCGTCGGCCAGCCGGTACTTGGTCGGATCGTCGGAGGTGGTGTGGGCACCCATCCGGTAGGTGTAGGCCTCGATCAGCGTCGGGCCGTTGCCGGAGCGAGCCCGCTCGAGAGCCTCGCTGGTCACCGCGTGGACCGCCAGCACGTCGTTCCCGTCCACCCGTACGCCGGGGAAGCCGAAGCCGGAAGACCTGCGGTACAAGGGAATCCGCGACTGCCGCTCGATCGGCTCGGAGATCGCCCACTGGTTGTTCTGCAGGAAGAACACGATCGGGGCGTTGTAGGAACTGGCGAAGATGAAGGCCTCGTTGACGTCGCCCTGGCTCGTCGCCCCGTCCCCGAAGTAGCCGACGACGGCCGTGTCCCGATCCGGATCACCGGTGCCGACCAGGCCGTCCCGCTCGACCCCCATCGCGTACCCGGTGGCATGCAGCGCCTGGGCGCCGATGACGATCGTGTAGAGGTGGAACCGGGTCGCCGCTGCATCCCAGCTGCCCATGTCGACGCCGCGGAACAGGCCGAGCAGCTTCAGCGGGTCCACGCCGAGGCACCAGGCGACGCCGTGCTCACGGTAGGTGGGAAAGACGTAGTCGCGGGCGTTGAGCGCCCGCCCGGAGCCGACCTGCGCCGCCTCCTGACCCAGGCTGGCGGCCCAGATCCCCAACTCTCCCTGACGTTGCAAGGCAGTGGCCTCGCTGTCGATCCGCCGGGTCATCACCATGTCGCGGTAGAAGCCGCGGACCTGCTCGTCGTCGCCGGCAAAGGCGTACTTCGCGTGCTCGACCCGCTCACCTTCGGGCGTCAGGAGCTGGACCAGTTCGATGTCGCTGACTTCCTCGGAGGAGCCGCTCGCGTCGCTGTTGCTCACCTCGTTCAAGCATCCTCTCGTTTGGAGGCGCCGATCGGCGCATCCAGGCCGGGCCTGCCGCGGGATCGCCGCTTCGCAGGTGGTGCTCACTACGGCAGTCAAGGCCGGCCCGATCCGCCGGGTAAGGCGCTGAGAGTCGACCTCGACCTGCCTCCCCAACGTACCGCTTCCTCCGCACGCACGAGAAAACAACTTGCATGTCCTAACGGTTTTGGCCACAGTCGACGGTGCCCTGTCCGAGGGCAACCCGCGGATCGCCGCGGTGGGAGAGCAGAGGAGGCGTGAGGTGTCCAGCAACGTCCGGGGCTTTCGCACGCCCCTCCACCCGCACTCAGAAAGAGCGTCTCTCCCGTGTCAACTTCGCAATGGTCATTCCCTGATTTCACCTACGTAGCGACCGAGGACCTCGCCGACGGCCAGCGCTGGTCCACCTGGGACGAGATCGGCGTCCGCGCCGGACCCGAACCCTGGCCCTCCTGGCTCGTCACGGCCGACGCCGCGATCGACACCGAGCTCGGCATCCTCAAGACCGGAAAGGAAGCCGACGTCCACCTCCTCGAGCGGGCCGTCGAAATCCACGGCGACCACGAGTCGGTGGTGATGGCCGCCAAGCGCTATCGCTCGAACGAGCGGCGGCTGTTCCACCGCGACACCGGCTACGTCGAGGGTCGGCGGATGCGGAACAGCCGCGACCGGCGCGCCACGGCCAAGGGCACGTCCTACGGTCGCCAGGTCGAAGCCGGCGCCTGGGCGACCGCCGAGTTCGAGTACCTCGCCGCACTCTGGTCGGCCGGACTCCCGGTCCCCTACCCCGTACAGCTCGAGGGGACCGAGATCCTGATGGAATTGATCACCGACGCCGACGGGGTGCCCGCTCCGCGCCTCGTGCAGACCCGCCCCGATCGCCCGACGCTGGAGGCCTACTGGGAGCAGTTGACCACGGCCCTGCGGGTGCTGGCCGGGATGGGGTTGGCACACGGCGACCTCTCGCCGTTCAACCTGTTGGCCACCGGCGACCGCATCGTGATCATCGACCTTCCGCAGGCTGTCGACATCGTGAGCAATCCCCAAGGCGCGGAGTTTCTCGCCCGGGACTGCCGCAACGTGGCCACCTGGTTCGCCAATCGTGGTCTGGACGTCGACGGTGACGCGCTGCTCGCCGACCTGGTGGCGTACGCCTGGTAGCTCGGTCCTCTCAGCTGCTCCAGCCACCACGTCGCTCGATTTCGTAGGCGTAGCTCGATCTGCAGATAGAGCGAGGCCTACGAACCCGAGCGACGTTCGGAGGTCAGAGGCGTATCGTCCGACGGGGAGGGCGAGATGGCGACGGTGACAGTGGCGGCCGTGCAGGCGTCGTACGTGCTGATGGATCGCGACGCGACGCTGGCCAAGGTCGAGAAACTCCTCGACGACCCCGCCATACGAGCGGCGGATCTGGTGGTGTTTCCCGAGGTCTTCGTACCTGGTACGCCGATCTGGATGGACTCGAGGCCGATCTGGGACGGCGACGAGCAGTGGTTCGCCATGCTGGCCGACCAGGCGGTCGTGGTGCCGAGCGAGGCCACGGACCGACTGGCCGCCGCCGCGCGGGACGCGCAGGTCTATCTCGTCATCGGCGTCGAGGAGCGCGAACCGACCGGAGGCACCGTCTACAACACGCTGCTGTACTTCGGTCCGGACGGCAATCTGCTCGGCAAGCACCGCAAGCTCATGCCGACCGGCTCGGAGCGCACCGTCTGGGGCATGGGGGACGGCTCCACCCTCGAGACGTACGCCACGCCGTTCGGCCGCGTGGGTGGGCTCACCTGCTGGGAGAACTACATGCCGCTCGCGCGGTTCTACCTCTACGCACAGGGCGTCGACGTCTGGGTGGCGCCGACCCTGGCCCAGGGCGACGGCTGGGTCGCGACCATGCGGCACATCGCGCGCGAGGGCCGGTGCTACGTCATCGGGGTGAACCCCGTCCTGCGTGTCGATCAGATCCCGGCCGACTTCCCCGACCGCGACCGGGTCTGGCCGAACGGCGCGGACGAGCCCGAGTGGGTGGAACCCGGCAACACCGTGATCGTCGGGCCCAACGGCGAGATCATCGCCGGCCCGGCCCGGGAGGAGGAGACCGTCCTGACCGCGGAGCTGGACCTCAGCGCCGTACGGTCGGCGCGCCGCTTCTTCGACCCCGTCGGCCACTACCACCGCCCCGACGTGTTCCGGCTCGCGGTTGATACCGCGCCGCGACCCGTCGTCACCACCTTCCGCAACGGCCTCGACGACACCTGATCCCCCCTCGGCCCCCACGTCGCTCGGGTTGGTAGGCGTAGCTCGGTCTGCAGATCGAGCTACGCCTACGAAATCGAGCGACGTTCAGGTGGTGGGGCGGCGAGAGAGGTCTGGAAGCGCAGAATGCGGATCAGGGCGGCGGCTACCGCCTCGGGGCCGGCAGCGAGGGACACCCGTACGGCGGTACCTCCGGCCACCCGGTCGAAGTCGGTGCCGGGTGTCAGCGCGACGCCGTCGGACTCGAGCAGGGCGGCGCACCAGGCCACGCTGTCGGGGTGCGGCCCGAGGACGGCTCCGATGTCGGCGTACAGATAGAAGGCGCCGTCGGCCGGGGCCACCTTCGTCCAGCCCAACTCGTCGAGGGAGTCCAGCAACACGGCGCGAGCGTCGGCGAACTCCCGTACGGCCGCCTCCGCCTCCGCGTACGACTTGTCGGTGAAGGCGGCGACGGCGGCGTGCTGAGCCGGCACCGGTGGGCAGAGCGCGAAGTTGCCGGCCAGGGCGTCGACCGCCCCGACGAGCTCCGGCGGCAGCACACACCAGCCGAGCCGCCAACCGGTCATCCCCCAGAACTTGGAGAACGACGAGATGATCACACTACGGCGGTCGAACCGCCAGGCGCAGGTGCCGACCGAGCCGGTGAAGGTCACCCCGTGGTATATCTCGTCGCTGATCAGCCGGACATCCTCCCGGCCGCACCACGTGACCAGCGCGCCGAGTTGATCTTCGTCGAGCATGGTTCCGGTCGGATTGGCCGGTGAGGCGACCACCACGCCGGCGAGAGGGGCCTCGTCGTGCGCTTGCTGTAGCAGTTCGGGCGTCGGCTGGAAGCGAACGTCCTCACCGCAGTCGAGCTCGACGACCTCGCAGCCGAGTGTCGTCAAGATGTTGCGGTAGGCCGGGTAGCCCGGCCTCGCCAGCGCCACCCGGTCCCCGGCGCCGAATGCAGCCAGGAAGGCGAGCACGAAGGCCCCCGAGGAGCCCGTGGTGAGCGCGATCTGATCAGGGTCGATGTCCAGGTCGTACCAGCGTCGGTAGTGGCGGGCCAGCTCGACGCGCAGCGGGCGGATCCCGAACGTCTCGCTGTACCCGAGATGGAGCCGGTCGGCGAGAACCCCCTCCGCGCGGCGCCGCACATCCGAGGGTGCGCCCTGCGACGGTTCCCCGGCACACAGAGAGATCACGTCGCGGCCCTGGGCGCGCAGGTCGGCCACCCGCTGCAGGACGCTCATCACCGCGAACGGCGGCACTCGCGAGCGCGCAGACGGCCCCCTCACTTGGCTCGCTGGCGTGCGCGATAGGCGGCGACGTTGGCCCGATTGCCGCAGTTTCCGGTATCGCAGTAGCGCTTCGAACGATTCCTCGACAGGTCGATGAGGACATCCTGACAGTCGTCCGCAGCGCAGATCCGCAGGCGGTCCAAGGCGTCGGCTCGGATCAGATCGAGGAAGGACATGGCGGCCTCGGCGGCGATCCGGTCCGCGAGCGGCGCCTCCGGTCGGGTGACGTGCAGGTGCCAGTCCCACTCGTCGTGCTTGGCCAGATAGGGATGCGCGTCCGCCTCGTTCAGGATCGCGTTGACCAGGGCGGCCGCCTCGTCGCGGTCCTTGACCGCCCACAGCTCTCGCAGTCGGGGCCGCAGCGCGCGTACGGATTCGAGTTCCTCGGGCGTGCGGCGGATCTCCCCGGAGTACGGGTTGCGGCGCAGGAGGTCCTCGAAGTCGTCCGGCGTGACCAGCGCGTCACCGTCGTCGGCGGTGAGCGTGTTGATCAGCGCCGCCGTCTCGGCCAGTGAGACCTCGGTGTCATGAGCAAAAAGCATGTTGACTCCTGACAGACCCGTCCCGTAGTGTCACGAGTGAAAGAGAGTTTAGCTCATGACAGGAGGGGAAGACATGGCCGTGACGACAGAGACCACCCGCCCGGCGACGGCCGCCCGGGTCGGCATCCCCCTCGCTCTCGCCTCCGCCGCCGCCTTCGGGCTGTCGGGTCCGCTGGCCAAGTCGCTGCTGGAGACCGGCTGGACGCCGGCCGCGGTCGTGGCCGTCCGAGTGGGCGGCGCCTTTCTCGTGCTGGCCGTCCCGTGCCTGCTGGTACTGCTCCGCGAAGGCTTCCCGACGCTGCGGCAGACCAGGCGACTGGTCGTCTACGGCGTCGTGGCCGTCGCGGTCGCGCAACTCTGCTACTTCAACGCCGTCCAGTACCTCTCGGTCGGAGTGGCGCTGCTGCTGGAGTATCTCGCCCCCGTCCTCCTCATCGGCTGGCACTGGTGGCGGACGAAGATTCCGCCGACGGCACCCGTCATCGTGGGCGCCGGCGTCGCCATGGCGGGCATGGTGCTGGTTCTGGACCTGTTCAGCGGCTTCAAGCTGCATCCGATCGGTGTGCTCTGGGGGCTCGGCGCGGCGTTGTGCCTGTGCGCCTACTTCATCCTGTCCGACGAGGCCGATCCGAGCGTCACCAGCTCTCCGCTGTTGATGACCACCGTCGGCACCGGCGTGGGTGCGGGCGTCCTGCTCCTGGCCGGCGGGATCGGTTTGGTGCCCTTCGCCGTCGCGTCCGGGCACGTCGCGCTGGTCGGAACCGAGTGGCCCTGGTGGTTGCCGGTCCTGCTGATCGTGCTGGTCAGCGCGGTCTTCGCTTACCTGTCGGGGATCACCGCTGTACGCCGGCTCGGCAGCTCGCTCGCGTCGTTCGTCGCCCTGACCGAGGTGATCTTCGCCGTCGTGTTCGCGATCATCCTGCTCGGCCAGCAGCCCTCGCTCGGCCAACTGGTCGGCGGCGCCCTCGTTCTCGCCGGCATCACCGTCATCCAGCGCCGGTCGACCGCCGGACCGCCGGCGCCGTGAGCCGGCGTCCACCCCGACCAACTGCGGGCAAACTGCACTCAGGGGGCGCCCTACGCGCCACATTTCGGGGATCTGTTAACAGTTTCGCCAAAGGGCGGCGGCCCTAGACTCCTCCCGTGCCCGCCGCCCCCGGAGTCCTGATCGCCGGCACGTCGTCGGACGCCGGCAAGTCGCTGGTCGTGACGGGGCTCTGCCGGGCGCTGGCGCGCCGGGGGATCTCGGTGGCTCCGTTCAAGGCGCAGAACATGTCCAACAACTCGATGGTCTGCGCCGACGGATCGGAGATCGGTCGCGCGCAGTACCTGCAGGCCCACGCCGCGCAGGTCGAGGCCACGTCGGCGATGAACCCTGTCCTGCTCAAACCCGGCTCGGACCGCCGGTCCTTCGTGGTGGTGCGCGGGCAGCCGTACGGAACGTTGGAGGCGGGTGAATACACCGGCGGTCGCCGGGCGCTGGCCGACGCGGCCTTCGCCGCCTTCACCGAACTCAGCGAGAAGTACGAGGTGATCATCGCCGAGGGCGCCGGCTCTCCCGCCGAGATCAATCTGCGGCGGGGCGACTACGTCAACCTCGGTCTGGCCCGCGAGTTCGGACTCCCGGTGATCATCGTCGGCGACATCGATCGGGGCGGCGTCTTCGCCTCCCTGTACGGCACGGTGGCGCTCCTCGACGCGGACGACCGGCAGCTGATCAAGGCCTTTGTCATCAACAAGTTTCGCGGCGATCAGACGGTTCTCGATCCCGGACTGGCCGAGCTCACGCGCCGCACGGGCGTTCCCTTCGCCGGGGTCCTTCCCTGGCTGCCCGACCTGTGGCTCGACGCGGAGGACACCCTCGAGGTCGGCCGCTGGCGCCGCGCCTCCGACCGCCCGGATGCCCTGAGGATCGCGGTGATTCGCCTCCCCCGCGTCTCGAACGTGACCGACGTCGACGCGCTGGCCGCCGAACCGGGCGTCGAGGTCCTCGTCACCACCGACCCGTCCGTGGTGGCCGGCGCCGACCTCGCCATCCTGCCCGGATCGCGGTCGACCGTGACGGACCTGACGTGGTTACGGGAGCACGGCCTCGCCGGCGCGGTGACCGACCGGGCCCGGAGGAACGCTCCCGTGATCGGGATCTGCGGCGGCTACCAGATGTTGTCGGACCAGATCGACGACGCGGAGGAGTCCCGCGTCGGCCGGGTTCCGGGCCTCGGCCTGCTGCCCGTCTCGATCACCTTCGGACCTCACAAGGTGCTCGGTCGACCGGTCGGCACCTGGGGCGGTCACGTCGTCAACGCGTACGAGATCCACCACGGCATCGCCGCCACGGGCCAGGGCGCGGAGTCGTTCCTGGACGGCTGCCGTCGCGGATCGGTCTGGGGCACGATGTGGCACGGCACCTTCGAGAACGACGACTTCCGGCGCGGCTGGCTCACCGTGATCGCCGAGGAAGCGCACTCGGCGTGGCGACCCGATCCCAATGCACCCGGATATGCAGACCGACGGGAGACCATGATCAACACGTTGGCCGACGCAGTCGAACGGGACCTCGATCTGGAGATGATCAGGTCATGAGGATCACGAGCTGGGTCATCGGCATCGGTAGCGGCAATCCTGACCACCTCACGACCGAAGCCGTGAAGGCGATGAACGCCGTCGACCTGTTCCTGGTCGCCGACAAGGGTGAGACCAAACACGACCTGGCGGACCTTCGCCGTCGACTCTGCCGAGCGGTGATCGACCATGATCACTACCGGTTCGTCGAGCTCGAGGATCCGCCCCGTGACCGCACGCCGGAGGACTACGACGCCGCCGTCAGCGCCTGGCACGGCCAGCGCGCCGCCCGCTACCTCGAGACGATCCAGGCCGAGTTGCCCGACGGCGGCGACGTCGGCTTCCTGGTCTGGGGTGACCCCGCCTTCTACGATTCGACGATTCGCGTGGCCCAGTCGCTGGCCGGTCCCGACTTCGACGTCGACCTTCGGGTGGTGCCGGGCATCAGCAGCCTGCAACTCCTCGCGGCGGCGCACAAGATCGTGCTCAACCAGGTCGGCCAGCCGGTGCACGTGACCACCGGCCGCCGACTGCTGGAGGAGTACACCGCCGATCTCGGCGACGTCCTGGTCATGCTCGACGGCGGTCTGGCCTGCGCCGACCTCGTCCCGCTGCACCCGGACCTGACCATCTACTGGGGCGCCCAGCTCGGGCTGACCGACGAGTGCCTGATGGCGGGCCGGTTGGCCGACGTCATCGACGACATCCAGCGCGAGCGCGAACGCATCCGGGAACACCGCGGCTGGGTGCTCGACACCTACCTCCTGCGTCGACCCTGAGGGCGGCCAGCCGCAACGTCGCTCGGGTTGGTAGGCGTAGCTCGATCTGCAGACCGAGCTACGCCTACGAAATCGAGCGACCTTGGGGCGGCCGACGCAGGATTTCGTAGGTAGCGCCCAGAGCAGCCGAACCGATCGTTACCCAGCCGTACCAATCTGGAGGGGCGAGCCGCCCCGAATAGGCAGCCGTAAGCACCACCACACCTCAGCGAGAGTCTCCGGAGACCGTAGCTGCGCAAAGGAGACCCGCATGTCGATCACAGCCCGAATCACATCCAGACGAGCCCGGATCGCCGCCCTCGGCGCCGCGCTCCTACTTCCCCTCAGTATCGCCGCCTGCAGCATGCCCGAGGCCGGTGGAACGGCGGCTCCAGCCCCAGCCGAGTCCGCACCGAGTTCGAGCATGCCGTCGGCATCCGCGTCACCCTCGATGTCGGAATCACCGAGTATGGCCGACCAGCCGTTCGGCGCCGCCTGCTCGGCCGTTCCGACGTCCGGCAAGGGCTCCTTCGACGGCATGTCGTCCGATCCCGTGGCGACGGCGGCCAGCAACAACCCGGTCCTCAGCACGTTGGTGACCGCGGTCAAGGCGGCCGGCCTGGTCGACACGCTGAACAGCGCCGAGGACATCACGGTGTTCGCGCCGACCAACGACGCGTTCAAAGCCGTGCCACCGGCCACCCTGAAGAAGGCCTTGGGTGACCCGAAGGGGCTGCTGACCGACGTCCTCACCGCACACGTCGTGCCCGGGAAGCTCAGCCCCGATCAGCTGGCCGGAGAGCACCAGAGCCTGAACAAGAACCAGATGGTGACGGTGACCGGATCGGGCGAGTCCTTCGAGGTCAACGGCCAGGCCATGGTCGTCTGCGGCAACGTCAAGACGGCGAACGCCACCGTCTACATCATCGACAACGTCCTCCTGCCGAGTTCCTGAACGGACGGGATTGCACCTCGTGGATGAATCGGATGGCGGCAACCGGGGTGGTGGGAACTTCCCTCCGCCCCGGAAGGTCGACCATCCCCAAGAGCTGGTCTCGGGGCGTGAGCTCCAGGCGGCGCGGCTGGTCTCGCTGATCAGCCGCTCCGCCCGGGGTCACGAAGACGCCTTCGCCGAGCTGTACGACCAGACCTGCGACCGGATGTACGGCGTGATCGTACGAGTCATCCGCTCGCCCGAGCTGGCGGCTGAGGTCACCCAGGAGGTCTACGTCGAGATCTGGCGCCAGGCCGGCCGGTACGCGAAAGAGCGCGGCAGTGTGATGGCCTGGATGACCACGGTGGCGCACCGTCGCGCCGTCGACCGGGTGCGTTCCGAGACCAGCGACACCGCCCGGGACCAGAAGTACGCGCAGCTCAACGCCGAGCGTGAAGTCGACAAGGTCTGGGACGGCGTCGAGCAACGCATCGACGTCGAACGCGTACGGAAGGGCATGGCCTCGCTGACCGAGATCCAGCGCGAGGCGCTCACCTTGGCGTACTTCGGCGGCTACACCCACGCACAGGTGGCCAAGTTGTTGAAGCTGCCACTGGGCACAGCGAAAACCCGTATCAGGGACGGACTGATCGGTCTCCGAGACGCATTGGGGGTGGAGGCATGAACGAACTGCACGAGATGCACATCGACGTCGGGTGCTACGTCGCCGATGCCCTGGACAACGACGAACGGGCCGCCTTCGAGGCCCATCTCGCGCACTGCGAGAGCTGCAGTCGCGAGGTGGTGGAGTTCTCCGAGACGTCGGCCGAGCTGGCGCGGCTGGTCGCGATGGCACCGCCGCGCGGGTTCCGTGGTGCGACGCTGTCCGCCATCCAGTCCGTGCGGCCCCTTCCCCCGGTCACCGACGACCCCGGCAGCCTGAGCTGGTCGACGGAGCACGGTGCAAGAGCCCTGAGCCCTTCGACACGCCCAGCAGGGGCCGTGCCCGGCGACGAGCTCGCCGCCCGACGCTCGGGACGAGGCTCGCGCCGCAGCCGGGTCCTCACCGGGCTGATCGCCGCAGCCGCGGTGGTCGCCCTGGCCCTGGGCGGGGTCGTCTACGGCCTGAACCAACAGCGGCAGGCCGACTTCGCCGCGCAGGTCGCCGCAACTCGGCAGAACGAGCTGTTGAGCGCCCCGGACGCCAAGATCCATACCGTCACCCGCGACGGCGCCCAATACAGCTTCGTGGTCTCCAAGGAGCGCAACGCGGCGTTCTTCATCGGCACCGACCTGGCGAACCCCGGTGCGGGCAAGACGTACCAGCTGTGGACGCTGCAGGGCCGGACGGCCTACCCGGATGCCCGGCTCGCCGCCTCGGCCGGAACCCAGTGGTTCACCGGGCTGATCACCGAGTCGACCTCCTTGGCTGTTTCGATCGAGCCGGCCGGCGGAGCGCAGCAGCCGACCCCACCGATCCTGGCCCAAGTGACCATCTGATCTGGTGCACCGCACCAATCCCGACGCCTACAGCGACATCGGGCAACCGTCGGCACGGTAGAACCTGCAAACCCTTACCCAATGTCACGATCGCGGCTCTCACCAATCCCGACAGTGCCTCGGTGACGAATTGATCTTGTGAAACCCGATCGCGTGCAGGACGCGCAACCGCCGCGGATCGCTCGCGCCCTCGCCGGACTGGCCAGCGCCGCCGCCGCGATCGGGGCCGGGCATCTGGTGGCCGCACTGCTCAATCCCGCCGCTTCTCCGCTGCTCGCCGTCGGCTCGGTCGCGATCGACCTGGCGCCCACTCCGGCCAAGGAGTTCGTCGTCCGCACGCTGGGCACCTACGACAAGCCGGTGCTGGTCGCGACCATCGGCCTGGTCCTTGCCGTCGTCGCCGGCCTCCTCGGGCTACTCGCGTGGCGACACCGCGTTCCGGCGCTGGTCGGTATCGGTGCCCTCGGACTGGTCGGGGCCGCGGCGACCGTCTATCGGCTCGGCTGGACCGCGTCGGTCCCCTCCTTGGTCTCGGCCGTGGTCGGAGTGGCCGCGCTGGCCTGGCTGACCCGGATGCCCACGGGCGAGCCGCGTCGCGCAGCCGGAGCTGTCACCCGCCGCAAACTGCTGCTGGGCGCCGCCGCTGTTGGAGCTGTCGGCGTGGTCTCCGGAGCAGCCGGCGTGCTGCTCGAGCGGGCCGGCCGATCGGCTCGTCGGATCTTCGCGCTGCCCGCCCCGCGTTCGGCGGCCACGCCGCTGCCCGCCGGCGCCCAGATCCCCGGGATGACCCCGTTCAGCACGCCCGCCGCGGACTTCTACCGGGTCGACATCAGCCTCATCACGCCGCGGATCGAGACGGACGGTTGGACGCTGGCCATCGACGGCTCGGTGGATCGGCCGATGACCTTGAGTTACGACGATCTGCTGGGTCTGCCCATGATCGAACGGGACATCACCTTGACCTGTGTGTCGAACGAGGTCGGCGGTCCGTACGTCAGCTCCGCCCGCTGGCTCGGAGTCCCGTTCGTGGAGATCATCAAACGGGTCGGGGTGCGGCCCGGAGTCGATCAGGTCTTCTCGTACTCGCTGGACAGCGGATACACCTGCTCGACGCCGTACCAGGCGGTCAGCGACGGTCGCGACGCCATGATCGTGGTCGGCATGAACGGGCAGCCGCTGCCCGACGAGCGCGGCTTCCCCGCCCGGATGCTGGTCCCCGGACTGTTCGGCTACGTTTCCGCCACGAAGTGGCTGAGGCGGCTCGAGTTCACCACGTATGCGGCGCGGAGCGCGTACTGGACGCAGCGCAAGTGGGCCACCGACGCCCCGATCCTGACCCAGAGTCGCATCGACGTCCCCAAGTCCCTGGGTACGGTGTCACGTGGCACACCGGTCCTGGCCGGCGTGGCCTGGGCTCAGCACCGCGGCATTGCGAAGGTGGAGATCCGGATCGACGAGGGCCCGTGGCAACAGACCACACTGGCCGCTGACGCCGGCGTCGACCTGTGGCGGCAGTGGTCGTTCCGCTACGACGGCCCGGCGGGGCGCCACACCGCCCAGGTGCGGGCGACCGAACGCAGCGGTGCCGTTCAGCCGGAGACCCGGACCCGAGTGTTCCCCTCGGGAGCCACCGGCTGGCATCAGATCCAGTTCGCCGTCGAGTAGGTGTCGAGTAGGTTTCGTCCTCGAGTACGTGACGACGGAGCTAGGCCGCCCCGCCGGCGCGGGCCACCAGATGCGTCAGGACCCGTTGCGTCTTGTTCTCCTGGCTCTGCTCCACCGTGAGGGAGTGATCGGCGAGAAAGTAGTGGAGTGCGGCCTGATCCTGCTCGGCTCGTTCCAAGTCGGAGACGATGGACAGTTCGAGGAAGTCGAACGCGCCGTCGAGACTCCATCGCTCGGCCCGGCAACTCAGCTCCAGGCCCTCCACCTTCGCCGGAAACTCCTTCCACCGCATCGCCGTGATGTCGGCCAGAGCAGTCACGGCATCCAGGTTCACGTGACCCGGGCTGCACTGCTCGAGGAACCGGGCTTGCTCACCAGTGAACAGGCTTGCGGCCGGCAGCTCGCCGGACCGTACCCGTGCCAGTCGGTCGTCGTCCCAGTCGGCCGTCAGCGACGCGGCGAGAGTCCGCTTGACACCGGCCCAGTCGGCCTCGATCTTGAGTTCGCTCTCGTCGGTCTCGGAGTTGGCGAAGAAGTCCCCGCTGAGTTGTGACCACCGGCACGGGCGCAGCTTCACCGTGGAGTCGCCCTTGGGGCCGGACTTCCCGCGGACGCGCAGAATGACGCCGACATCGAGCACCGGCGTCGACGGCGCCACGCCGAAGGTCACGTCCTCACAGAAGGCGATGCGCCAGTCCTTCCCCTCGCTCAACCCCAGAACGCTCACGGCCTGGTCGACGTCGACACCGGCCACTGTCGCCTTGATCTCGATCGACTCGGGATTCATGTCCCCGCCTTCCTGTCCATCGCTCACCAACCGTCCGTCGGAGGAGAAGAGGTCGCTCGGACGATCCAGATACCCGCGGCCGCCCGGAAGGACGCCGCCGGGTGCCGTCGGCGTACTACTCCGGCCGCGCCCCCGGCAGCTCGATCAACCCGCGCTCGAGCGCCACCGTGACGGCCGACGTCCGGTCCGAGACGCCGAGCTTCGCGAACACGTGGACCAGATGGGTCTTCACGGTCGCCTCCGAGATGGCGAGCTGACGTCCCACGGCCCGATTGGTGAGACCGCGCGCTACGAGGGCGAGTACCTCGATCTCACGCTCCGACGGAGCCTCGGTGGGCGGCAGGCGAAGGCCGGTGAGCAGCCGGGTGGTCACCGCAGCGGCCAGGACGGGTTCGCCCCGGGCCGCGGCACGCACGGCCCGGAACAGGTCTTCGCGCGGAGAGTCCTTGAGCAGCACCCCGGTCGCCCCGGCTTCGAGAGCGCGGACGATGTCGCGGTCGGCGTCGTAGGTGGTCAGCACCAGCACCCGCACCCCCGGCTGGTCGGTCTGGATCTGCGCGATGGCACCGACGCCGTCCAGCCGGGGCATCCGCAGATCCATCAGCACCACGTCCGGCTGGTGCCGCGAGACCTGGGCGACGGCCTCCAGTCCGTCGGCGGCCTCGCCCACCACCTCGAAGTCGGGCTGGCCGGCCAACATGCCCCGCAGCCCGTCGCGGACCACGGGGTGATCGTCCGCGATGACGATCCTGATCACGTCGGCACCGACACCGCGATCGTGGTGCCCTCACCGGCCGCGCTCTCGATGATCAACTCTCCGCCGGCCGCCTCGATGCGCTCCCGCATGCCGACCAGGCCAAGGCCGCTGTCCGCGCTTGGCTCGGTGCGTCCGGAGAAGCCGATCCCGTCGTCGTCGATGTCGAGGGTGACGGCGTCGCCGAGGTACGACAGCGACACGACCGCGCGGGTCGCCGACGCGTGCCGGCCGGTGTTGGTCAGTGCCTCCTGCGTAGCCCGGAAGAGGGCCAGCTCGGTCTCTGGCGGCAGCGGTACGGGTTCGCCGGTGACCCGGAGTTCCGCCGGGACGCCCGCGTCGACGCTCCACTGCCGGACGGCCCGGTCCAGCGCCTCAGGCAGCGACCCGCCGGTCAACAGATCGGGTCGCAACGCCCGTACGCTGCGCCGGATCTCCGCCAAGCTCTCCCGGGCGGTGCGCCGGGCCCGGCTGAGATGGTCACGCGCCACCACGACGTCGCGCGCCTCGAGCTGGTCAGAGGGCGAAGCAGCCGCCTCGAGTGCCTGTTCGGCGGACTCGAGCTGGGTCACCACGCTGGCGAATCCCTGGGCGACGGTGTCGTGCAGTTCACGCGCCAGGCGCTCGCGCTCGGCCAGTACGCCGGTCTCCCGGGCGGACTCGGCCAGTTCCGCCCGGGTGGCGGCGAGTTGGATCAGGGCGTCGCGCCGCTGCTCGCTCTGTTTGCTGATGGCGTTGACGAAGAAGGCGATGAGGAGGGCCAGACCCGCGGTGGTCAGCAAGTTGGTGATCATGGCCGGGCCGGAGCCCCAGCCGCCGAGAGCCCAGCCGACCAGGGCGGTCACCGCCACGATCGGGACGATGCCCCACCACCCGAGGGTCATGAACATCAGCGGATACAGCCCGTACAGCGTGATCACGTAGACGGGATGCTGAAGAGCCAGCAGCGCGGTGAGTCCGCACCCGGCCACCCAGTAGATCGTCATCAGACCGAGCCGGCGTTCCCACCACTGAGGATGCCGGGCCAGCACCAGCCAGTGCAGGACGACGAATATCGCCGCGGCGGTCACGATGACGAGCCGGCTCTGGACCGACGTCCCGGGATCGCTCAACGCGATCACGGTGGGAATGGCCACCGTCACCGTGAAGAGCAGATGCCAGAGCACGTTGAGCCGGTCCCAGACGTCAGCCTGGTCGACCGGCTCCACGGCTGTTCCCATGGCCTAGCGGGCTTCCCAGCGGAAGAACTTGACGGCGATCACGGTCGCCACGGCCGCGGTGGCCAGGCAGACCCCGAGCGCAACCCCGTCGATGGTGCCCATCGTCCACGCCTCCCGGATGATGCGGACAGCGTAGGTCATCGGCAAGACCTCGCCGAGCCGTTGCGCGAAGGTCGGCAGCACCTCGGTCGGGAACAGCGCCCCGGAAACGAAGATCGCCGGGAAGTAGAAGGCCGCCGCCACCGCCTGAGCTGCTGTCCGGCGCCGACCAGATCGCGCTGGTCGACCTCGATGACACCGTGAAGGCGACCTACGGCTACGCCAAGCAGGGAGCCGGCTACGGCTACAGCAAGGTGAAAGGGCTGAACGCGCTGATCGCCACGGTGTCGACACCGAACGTCGGCGCCGGTGATCGCCGCGACGAGGCTGCGGAAAGGCTCCACCAACTCCGCCCGCGGAGCGGCCCGGCTGATCGCCGACTCCCTCGCGACGGTGAAGCGCTGCGCGACCGGTTTGGTCCTGGCCCGCGCCGACTCGGCGTTCTACAACGCCGATGTGGTCGCCGCGATCGGCCGCGGCGGAGCCCGGTTCTCCATCACCGCCCGGATGGACCGGGCCGTCACCGCTGCGATCAGCGCAATCCCCGAGGCCGCGGTGGATCCCGATCCATTACCCGAACGCCATCGTGGATGAGGACACCGGTGAGCTGATCTCCGACGCCGAGGTGGCCGAAACCCCCTACACCGGCTTCACCTCCCGGCCCGCCGCCCGTCGTACGCACCGACGGGAGGAGAGCGCCGAGCACGAAGCCGAAGCCGATCAGGCAGGCCGCCGAGGCCACGAGGGCGACCAGCGTGGCGAGGACCGACGCCGGCGGGTTCAGGTCGAACGCGACCAGGCCCACGATGATCAACAACGCGGCACCGACCGCGCTCATCGCGGCGTGGGTGAGGGCGTGCGAGCCGAGGATCTGCCACGGCTTCAGCGGTGTGATCCGCATCCGGCGGAGGATGCCGCGGTCGCGGTAGTCGGCCAGGGTCTCGGCCATGCCCATGATCGCCGAGGTGGCCATCACGTAGACGAGGTACCCGGCCATCAGCACGTCCACGGTGCCCGCGCCGCCGAAGACCGGATTCGGTTCGTTGCCGCCGTTCGCGTTGAGGACGAGCAAGATCAGCGGGAGGAGGAGGGTGAAGGCGACGGCCGCGGGTTCACGGGCCAGCAGAGCAGCTTCGACGCGGGTGAGGGTGACGAGCGATCTCATGCGGTTCTCCTGAGCGGGTTGAGTTCGGTGAGTTCGAGGTAGGCGGCTTCGAGAGTGCGGTGGTCGCCACGGACGGCGTCCGGCGTTCCCTCGGCCACGATGTGTCCGCCGTTGATGACGACGATGCGGTCGCAGAGTGCCTCGGCCTCGTCCATCGCGTGGGTCACCAGGATCACCGTGATACCCCGGGCCTTGAGGGCCCGGACCACGGCCCAGGTGTCGCGGCGGGCGGCCGGATCGAGCCCGGTCGTGAGTTCGTCGAGGACGACGATCTCCGGGTTCCCGAGCAGCGCCAGCGCGATGAAGAGCCGCTGCTTCTGACCGCCCGAAAGATGCGCGAAGCCCTGGTTGCGTTGGGCGTCGAGACCCCAGTCGTGGAGGAGCTGGTCGGGATCGGCGTGATCCCGGTAGGCCGAGGCGAAGATCGCCACGGCCTCCTTCACCTTCATCCGGTTCGGCAGCACGGCCTCCTGCAACTGGACTCCGACCTGCTCGCGCACGGCGTCGGGATCAGTGGCGGGGTCCAGGCCGAGCACACGGACGGTCCCGGAATCCGGGCGCCGGAGCCCGGCCGCCGTCTCCACCGTGGTGGTCTTGCCCGCCCCGTTCGGGCCGAGGACGCCGAGGACCTCGCCGCGCGCGACGCTCAGAGTCAAGCCGTCGATGGCCGCGGTCGAGCCGTACGACTTGTGCAGATCTTGCAGGACGATGACGGGTTCGGAAGTCATGCCTCCAGCGTGCTGATCGGCACGATCCGGCACATCCTGCGGCTGGTTGATCGGCGATCAACCGATCGGTTGATGCCTCGCTCCTCGAGCCAGGAGCTCAATGATGCGAGAGCTCGGCCCTGATCTGCTGCCGGTGCTCGGCGTAGACGATCGCCTCGATCACGAGGGCGACGAGCAGGACGGCGGCCGCGATGATCAACTGTCCGAGCGCGGGCACCTGGCCGACGGCCAGCCAGGCGATGAGCAACCCGGCCGACGCGCCGAGTCGCACGACGGAGATCTGGTGCACGGTGAGCCACTTGAACAGGACGTGGGCCAGCAGATAGAGAATGATGCCGCCGAAGAGAGCCGCCAGTCCGACGCCCTTGAGCGGCTCGACCAGCGTGTGGCGCTCCGTGTCGCTGACGTACTCGAGCACCTTCTTCAGCCCGAGGGCGACCAGCACGACGCCGGCGATCATCGGGAGATGGGTGTACGTGTAGGCGTTGCGGCCGAGCCTCGGCCGGGTCTCGATCGGCTCGCTGGCCAGAGCATGCTCACCCTGGAGGGCGCTGACGTCGAAGTACGCCCACCACATGATGGAGGCGATCAGCAGCCCGGCGATCGAAGCGCCGATGATGGGCCAGGAGATCGGTCGCTCAGCCACCCCGACACCGATGGCCACGATCGACTCACCGAGGGCGACGATCAAGATCAAGCCGTGCCGCTCGGCGAAGTGGCCCGGCGCCGGCAGCCGCCAGTTGCTCCCCGCGATCGCCGTGCCCACGTAGTCGACGGCGAGGGCGGCGACCCAGAGAAGGGTCTGTACCCAGCCCGTGAACTGGCGACGCGATCACCAACAGGATCGTGGCGCCGAAGACACTGGGGGTGAATCGGAGCAGCTGGCGCTTGAGCATGTCGTCGTCGCCGGCCAGGTAGAAGAACATCCCGAGGTGCATGAGCCGAAAGACCAGGTAGCAGAGGGCCAGCACCAGGGGGCCGAGGAGGCCGCCCGGACCATCGTCGAACGCCTCAGGTATGCAGAGCGCGATCAAGAACATGGCCGCCATGGCGACGAGCATCAAGGCCTTCATCGTGGCCTGGTCCGGACTGGCCACGTTGGCCAGCCAGGCGTAGCCGATCCACGACCACCACAACAACATGACGATCAAGACGCCGCGCAGCATGCCGTTCCAGGTCAGGTCGTCGGCCATGAACGCTGTCACCTGCGTCAGCGCGAAGACGAACACCAGGTCGAAGAACAGCTCCAGCGGAGTGACGGACGCCTCTTCTGTCCCTTGGCGTACGGAGGGGTGTGGTACCTGCACGGCAACATTGTCGCCCGTACGTCACCGCAGGGTGATCACCAACCTCGAGCCGCCCTGCCCGGCGGGCACGTTGACGGTGGCCTCCAGGCCGCGGGCGGTCCGGATCACCGTGAGCCGCACCGGGCGGTTGTCGAGAGTTGCCGAGGCAATCTGCCGCGACGAGACGACCGCGCCGATGGTCAGCCGGAGACGTCCGTCGCGCCTGACCTCGGTCGTGTAGGTCTTGCCGGCGACACCGGACCGGGTCGCTGAGACATCGACCGAACCGGAGCCCAGCCGGATGTCGGTGCCCTCGACCTCGGACTGACCGTCCGGGATCTGCGGCACCACGGCTACGCGGCCCCGACCGACATCGGGCGAGACGCCGAGCCACTGGTGCACCACCGGCCAGATCGTCCCGTACGCACCCCAGGCCTGCATCACCATGGAGCGCTCGGTGAGCAGCTTGTCGATGTTGGCGCCGAAGTCGCCGCCGGGCACGATCTCCGGCATCATGCCGGGCATCTCCCACAACCCCGGGTCCATCTGCGACTTCGCGTTGCCGCCGGTGTAAACGCCCTGCTGGTCTGACGCCAGCCGGCCGTAGTTGCCTTCGCTGACCGCCGCGATCGCGGAGTTCAGGGTGAAGACGTTCCGCTCGCTGGGCACTGCGGATACCACCGAGTCACAGGTGGTGCCGGTGTTGCCGGCGGGAGCCGACGTCGGGCCGGTCCCGGTGTGGAAGAGGCCACGACCCGCCAACGTGTAGCAGCTCTGCTCGTGCTCGTCCAGCGTCGCGTTCGCTCGATCACGACGAGCCAGCGGTCCTGCCGCGCGCCCGGGAAGCGCGGGCAGGACCGCGTCGGTGGGGGTCAGGGTGATCCAATGCCGCTGGTAGATCTTCTGGTTACCGGGATCCTGTAGCGAGTCGGCGTAGGAGCGGGTATCGCCGCCGAACCACCAGGCCCGCTCGAACGCCGCCAGTCCCTGCTGCGCCTTGGTGATCGCCCAGCGCCGCGTCGGCCCGTCGCCGCGCGCCTGCGCCAGGTCGGCCAGGTCGGCGTAGCCGCGGATGGTGTAGACCGCGTTGTCGAGCTTCTCCTCACCCATTCCGGGCCGCTCGACGTTCCCGAGTCCCTCGGGCCAGCCGTCGCGGTCGGGGTCCAGCTCGCGGTCGATGTACTGCATCGCCTTCCGGCTGGCGGGATAGAGGTCGCGCAGGAAGTCCCGATCACCGGTCCACTTCCAGACCAGGTTGACCGCCGACGGGAACTTCGACGACTCGTCGGTGTTGCCCGCGTCCGCGTTGGCCCCGAAGTAGACCGCTCCGTCAGGGGTCACCTCGTGGACGATCTTGCCGCTGCCCTCGTTGACGATCTCCGATACGTCCCGCAGCGCCCGCAGGTGCGCCTTGATCGGGCCGAACTGACCGGCGGCCACCGCCGCGTACGCGGTGTACTCCCCGTCGGTGCCGAACAGCCACGTGTAGTCCGGCCATCCCGCACCGAACCAGCGCATGTCCACCGTGCCGACGGGCGGCGGATACTCCTTGCCGGCCCGTACGACACGGAGCCGGGCGTCGGAGACTCGCTGTTCCGAGGCGGCGAGCATCTGCTTCGACCAGCGGATGCTGGCGGCGAGCGTCTCGTCACCGGGCAGGTCGATCTGGGTCCGCCGGTCGATCCGGTCCCGGGTGCGCAACTTGGCCTCCAGCGCGCCGATCGGATCTCGCAGGGCATCGTTCAGCTCGTCGCGGGCATCGGGCACACCGGTGGCCGAGCCGCCGACCCCGAACCAGACGGTGCGCACCTCCCCCGCCCGCAACCGGATCGAGTAGCTGAGTCGCCCACCGACACCCTTTCCGTACGCGGTGTCGTCACAGCGCGGCGGCTGGGTCGGAGCGTTCGGGCCGGACGCGGGGCAGACGACGTTGCCCTGTGGGCCGCGGTAGGGCAGACCGGTCTGCGGCGTGGTCTCGGACGCCGTCGGCTGCAGGCGCGAGCCGAAGGCCGCGGCCCAGTCGTGGGCCTCGCTGTTGGGGTGCGGCGGCTTGCCCACGTCGCGGAACATCAGGTGCCGGCCGCGGTCCAACGCCACCGTGTCCTGCCGGTTCTCTGTGGTCTGGCTCGGTGTGGTCTCGCCCCACGGGTAGGAGCCCAGCAGCTCCGAACGCGCGTCCGCCTGCAGCGTGACCGTCTTGGCCGTGGTCGAGCGCAAGCTCAGCCCGACCAGCGCACCCGAGATCCCGTCCGGCACGAAGTCGACGCGGCTGGCGGAGACTCCCGCCGTGTCGGGCAGCTCGGTCCGGACGTAGCCCCAGCCGGTGGTCGTCTTGGTGCCCGCGCCGATCCAGTTGCCGTCGATGCCGAACCACATGCCGTCGAGCAACTTCAGGTTCGGGAGCCAGAAACCGCCCATCTCGCCGCGGGTGTGGAAGCCGGCGGCCGGATACCGGCCGTCCGCGGTGCCCAGCGCCCACGCCTTGTCCCCGGTGACCACGAAGCGGCGGTCGGCGAGCCGGCTGGTCTCCGACAGTTCGGCGGACATGGGTAGCGCCGGATCGACCACCGCGGCGGGCGCCGCCTGCGCCGGGCTGGTGAGGGGGATCGCCAGCGCCGCCAGGAGCCCGACCGACGTGAGACCGACGGCAAGTTTCGTGCGCGGGGAACGAGACACGAGGACAGCCTCTCCGTCGAAACTGGGGTGCCTTCCGTCCTACGTCACGAGATCTGGTCGTGGCAAGAGTGTTCTTGACAAGTTCATGCCGCGAGCCCATTATCTAACTGTGGTAGTTCTGCCTAAGCGCAATAGGCTAGCTGAACGCCGTGAGGCAACGAGACTCGAAATACTCGAGGCCGCATGGGACGCCGCCCATGAGCACGGCCTGGCCGGTCTGACCTTGCGCGACGTCGCCGACCGGGTGGGGATGCAGCCACCGTCTCTCTATTCACACTTCGCGTCGAAGAACGCGATCTACGACGCCATGTTCGAGCAGGCCTGGCGCACCCTGCTGGACCTGGTTCCGGCCTGGGTCGAGCGCCTCCCGCCCGATCCCCGCGGTCGGCTGATCTCGGACGCGGAGCTCTACTTCGACTTCGCCGTGGCCGATCTGGCTCGCTACCAGTTGATGAACGTCAACATCCTTCCCAACTTCGAGCCGAGCCCGCAGGCGTACGCGGCCTCCCTCGAGGCGTACTCCACCATCGGGGCCTACCTCCCGATCAGCGATCAGGCGGATGCCGACGTGTACACGGCGCTGATTTCAGGCCTGATCTCCCAGCAGCTCGCCAACGAACCCGGAGGGCGGCGGTGGCGCCGCCTGATCCCCCGGGTCATGACCATGTTCGCCGACGACATCGGCCTTCCCTCCACCCCGCTGAACCTCTCCGAATCGAGTTGATCATGGAACCTCGTACGAGCAAGCTCGACCGCAGCACCGCCATGGCCCTGGCGGCGACCGAGTACGACCGCTGTGCGGCGCTGCTCCGCAGCCTGCAACCAGAGGATTGGGGCAAGCCGACCGCCTGCCCGGCCTGGGACGTCCGACAGCTCGCCGCCCACATGCTCGGCATGGTGGAGATGGCTGCGTCCTTCCGTGAGAACGTCCGTCAGCAGATGCTCAGCGCGAAGCGCGGCGGGAGCACCGACGACCTCACACAACTTCAGGTCGAAGAACGGGCGGACTGGTCGCCCGAGCGGATCGTCGAGCGATTCGCCGTCCGCGGACCCAAGGCGGCGCGGGGGCGTCGTCGGTTCCCCGGGTTCGTCCGGCGCCGCACCATGGGGCTGGAGCGCGTCAACGGGGCGGACGAGCCATGGACGTTCGGTTTCCTGGTCGACGTGATCTTGACCCGGGACCCGTGGCTGCACCGCACCGACATCGCGGCGGCGACCGGGCGGCCGCTGCTACTCACCGGTGATCACGACGGCGTGATCGTGGGCGACGTCGTCGCGGAGTGGGCGGACCGGCACGGCAAGGACTTCACCCTGACCCTGACCGGACCGGCCGGAGGCCACTGGCAGATCGGGGTCAACGGACCCACGATCACGCTCGACGCGGTCGACTTCTGTCGGGTGCTCTCCGGGCGAGGCGGCACCGTCGGGCTCGACGAGCTGATGAGCACCGAGGTGCCCTTCTGAGGGTCAGGGCGTCTCTACGGACCTTCGGGGTCGGGTTGAGCTCAGGCAGCACCTGCTCGCCGAAGACGTCGATGAACTCGGTCTGGGTCTGGCCGACGTGATGCAGGTAGAGCTCGTCGAACCCGAGCTCGAGCAGATCCGCCAGATGCTGGGCGTGCTCGGCCGGATCGGCCGAGACGAAGACGGCCTTGGCGACGTCGGAGGGGCGAACCGACACCGACGCGACGTCGAACGCCTCCACGGTCTCCAGATCCCAGCAGACTGGTGGGGCGAACGTGTTGCTGCGCCACTGGTCGTAGGCGATCGCCATCGCCTCGTCCTGGGTCGGGGCGTAGGACAGATGGACCTGCAAGATCAACGGGCCTCGGCCCCCCGCGTCGCGGTAGTTGCCGATCAGGGTCCGCAGGGTGTCGGGCGGTTGCTCGATCGTGGCGAAGCCGTCGGCCCACTCGGCGATCCAAGACGCGGTCGGCGGTGTGATCGCCGGGCCGATCAACTTGGGCATGACCTTCGGCCGGGTCCAGACCTTGGCCCGGTCGACGGTGACGAGACCGTCGTGGGTGACCTCCTCGCCGGCCAGCAGCGCCCGGATGATGTCGACACACTCCCGGAGCCGGGCGTTGCGCAGGTCCTTGCGCATCCACTCGCCGCCGGTGACGTGCTCGTTGGAGTTCTCGCCGGTGCCCAGCGCGGCCCAGAAGCGGCCCTCGTACATCGCGCCGAGGGTGCCGATGGCCTGGGCGATGATCACTGGGTGATAGCGCTGACCCGGCGCGTTGACAACGCCGAACGGCAACTTGGTGGACTGGAGCGCGGCCCCGAGCCAGGACCACGCGAACGCCGACTGCCCCTGCCGTTCACTCCACGGACTCAGGTGGTCCGAGCACATCGCTGCGGTGAAACCCGCCTGCTCGGCCCGCTGTACCGCCGCCAGCAGCTCGGACGGATGGATCTGCTCGTGTGAGTTGTGGAAACCGATGACGGGCATCCGCCCACTATGCCCGACGCGGTGGATGGGCCAGGAGCGAGTCGGGCGGTGCGTGGGTTGACGCAATTGTGGATCGCGTTGCGGATTTGGGCCGAATGAAACCGTTCAATTCAAACGCGATCCACAATCGCGTCACGGCTCGTCGAACCCCATGCGCCAACGGCTGCCGTAGGCGGGTCCGGGCGGCAGGTCGGCGTCATCATCGAAGTCCGGGTCGTCGTCGGTCGCGTAGAGCGGTCCGTCCCCACCACCGAGCAGCACCCGGGTGAACAGCTCCGCATCGGACTGCATCTCCTCGGCGGCGGCCGTCAGGTCGTCGTCGCCGACGGACCGACCCTCCCGAGCGGCCCGGACGACGACCCGGCGAACCAGCTCCTTCGCGAACGAGGCGGTGACGCCGTCGGTCTGTTCGGCCGCAGCCTCGATCGCCGTCGGCGACAGCCGACCGCCGGCCAGCAACTCGGCCGCGTACAGGTCCAGCAGCCGACGCCGGCCCTCGAGATCAGGCTTGTCGATCTGCACCGCCAGGTCGACCCGACCGGGACGCTCGGCCAGTGCACGCTCGAGCAGGTCCGGCCGGTTGGTGGTCAGGATGAAGGTGACATCGGCGTCAGGCGCTCCACCACCTCCGGTCGAGGGCACACGAATTCCACGCTGTACTGCATCCGGTCGTAGCGCGGGCTCGCCGCCAGCTGCAGCCAGACCACCGGAGTCTCTTCGAAGGTCACCAGACCGATGCCGCAGTTGACGACCCGGCGGTCAGTGTCGGGGCCGGTCGGCATCCGTAGGTAGCTCACGGCTCCGGGCCGGTAGTTCCAGTGCGTGCGCTGCAGGATCTCTCCGAACGAGTCCACCCCGTGGCGCATCGGTCCGTTCACGCCGACCAGCCGGCCGTCCAGCTCGTCGAGCACGCCGCCGAGCGCCACGTCGAGGTCCACTGCCTGGTGGGTCGGAAACGTCTCGACGACGGGGTCGACCTCGGCGAGCGGGACCCCGAGGAAGTCCTGGACCAACGCCCCCAGCTCGGTCAGTTCGCCGCCGCCCTCGGCCACCCGGAACATGGCCTCCATGAACTGCTTGTACGTCGAGGCGAACTCGGTGACGTCGCGGCCCACGGTGCGGAGCTCTACCGGTTCGCGCTGCGTAGTCTCGGCGACGCCGGCATCGCCCAAGACGTCGTGCAAGAGAGGTTCCTGCGGGCCTGGCGGGCCGCCGATCGGTTCGATCCAGCGCTGTCCAGCCTGCGGGTCTGGCTGTTTGCGATAGCACGGAACGTTGTCGTCGATTCGGTCCGACGGGGGCCCGCCCGTCGTGGGCGGTGCTGCCCAGTGATGAGGCGGTGATCACGGAACGTCTTGATCCGGTGGCGGACACGAGTGAGGCGGTGTTGTCGATGTGGCTGGTCGAAGAAGCGCTGCGCCGGATCAGTCGCGACCACCGGCAGGTGATCGTGGAGACCTATCTGCGGGGGCGCAGCTACGAGGACGTGGCGGCCGAGGTCGGGGTGACGGTCGGAACGTTGCGCAGCCGCACCTTCTACGCCCTGAAGGCTCTGCGGCTGGCGATGGACGAAATGGGGGTGATGCCGTGAACACCGAGGACCACCGCGCCCTGCGTGAGTTGATCGGTGCCTACGTGCTGGGACAAGTGAGGGAACCGGAGCTCACGGCCGTCCGGGCCCATCTCGACGGTTGTGCCGAGTGCCGGGCCGAGGCGGCAGAACTGGCGCCGCTGGCCTCGTCGCTCCGGACGGTCGATCCGCAACACGTGACCACGGCGCCGCAGCCGCCGAGCGATCTCGGCGAGCGGGTCATCGAGCGGATCCGGCTGGACGTCGCGCGGTGCGACGAAGCCGGTTTCTCCGGCGGGCCGGAGTCGGGCTGCTGGTCGCGGCCTCACTGGTGCTCGCCTTCACCCTCGGTGTCGTGTCTCGGCCGGCACCGCAGGCCGGACCGGCGATCCAGGCCCTGGAACTGACAGTGCCCGGCGGGGTCGAGGCCGACGCCGGTCTCGTGCGGCACACCTGGGGTACCGAGCTTCGGCTGGAAGCCACCGGTCTCGGCGACGGCGACCCGTACGGCGTCATGTTCGTGACCGAATCCGGCAGTCAGGTCTCCGCCGGAAGCTTCCTGGGCACCGGCGCCGATGCCGTGCGCTGCAGTGTCAACGCGGCGGTCCCGCTGGACGAGGCCGCTCGGGTGGTGATCACGGACCGGTCCGGCTCCGTGGTCATGGACGGGGAGATCGGCTAGCCGGTGAGGCGGATGGAGGCGAGCACGACGGCGACGTCCATGATCAAGACGACCCGCTTCGGGTTGACCCGCGGGGTGCGGTAGCGGGCGGCGTAGCGCTGCTCGGCGTCCCTGACCACCTCGGGATGCTCGGTCTATCCGGATCGGGCCGGACAGGGTGATCCACCGAGCGCCGTCCACCGAGCAGAGGGCGGCGACCGCTCCTGTCGCGGTCGGCGTTGCGGGCCTTGACCGAGTCGCCGGAGGTGATCACCCGCGCCAGCTGGTTCTCCGGCTCGTACGGTGAAGCCGACCGGGACGACGTGCGGGCTGCCGTCCCGGCGCAGGGTGGTGAGGGTGGCGAGGTGGCGCTCGGTCAGGAAGTCCCGGGCGTCTCGGGAAGATGATCAAGGTCGAGCCGCACTAGCCGACCCGGTCCTCGAGATCACCTTCCACGTCGAGGTAGACCCGCTGCAGCTCGGCCATCAGCTCCGGGTCCGGGTCCTCCCAGAGGCCGCGGTCGGCCGCCTCGGTGAGCTTCTCGATGATGCCGTTCAGCGCCCACGGGTTGGCGGCCCGCATGAAGTCCTGGTTCTCCTTGTCCAGCACGTACTTCTCGGACAGTTGCTCGTACATCCAGTCCGGCACCACCCCGGCGGTGGCGTCGAAGCCGAAGAGGTAGTCGACGGTGGCGGCCAGCTCGAAGGCGCCCTTGTAGCCGTGCCGCTGCATGGCCGCGATCCAGCGGGGGTTGACCACCCGGGCCCGGAACACCCGGCTGGTCTCCTCGGTCAGGGTGCGGGTCTTGACCGCGTCTGGAGTGGTCGAGTCACCGACGTAGGCGACCGGCTCGGCTGCCGGTCAGCGCGCGGACGGTGGCGATCATGCCGCCGTGGTACTGGAAGTAGTCGTCGGAGTCGGCGATGTCGTGCTCGCGGGTGTCGATGTTCTTGGCCGCGACGTTGATCCGGCGGTAGTTGGCCTGAAGATCATCGCGGGCCGGGGCGCCGTCGAGATCACGCCCGTACGCGAAGCCGCCCCAGGTGGTGTAGACCTCGGCGATGTCGCTGTCGTCACGCCAGTTGCCGGCCTCCATCAGGGGCAGGATGCCGGCCCCGTACGAGCCGGGCTTGGAGCCGAAGATCCTCGTCGTCGCCCGGCGGTGATCACCGTGGGCGGCGAGATCGGCGGCGGCGTGGGCGCGGACGAAGTTCAGCTCGTGCGGCTCGTCGAGGTCGGCGACCAGCCGTACGGCGTCGTCGAGCATGGCCACCACGTGCGGGAAGGCGTCGCGGAAGAAGCCGGAGATCCGTACGGTGACGTCGATCCGGGGCCTGCTCCAGCTCGGCGCAGAGAGACGACTTCGAGGTCGACGACGCGACGGGACATCTCGTCCCACACCGGCAGCACGCCCAGCAGGGCGAAGACCTCGGCGATGTCGTCGCCGGAGGTTCGCATGGCGGACGTGCCCCAGACCGACAGCCCGACGGAGCGCGGGTAGTCGCCGGTGTCGGCCAGATAGCGGGCCAGCAGCGACTCGGCCATCGCCTGCCCGGTCTGGAACGCCAGCCGGGACGGGATCGCCTTGGGGTCGACGGAGTAGAAGTTGCGGCCGGTGGGCAGGACGTTGACCAGACCGCGCAGCGGCGAGCCGGACGGGCCGGCCGGGACGTAGCCGCCGTCCAGCGCGTGCAGCACCGCGTCGATCTCGCCGCTCGTCTTCGCCAGCCGGGGAACGACCTCCTCGCAGGCGAAGCGGAGCGACGCCTCGACGCTGGAATGTCGGCGTCCGAGCCTGTGGCGCGGACGATGTCGGGAACGGCGTCGGATTGCCAGCCGGCCGCCGCGACCGCCTCGACCAGCGCCCGAGCCGCCTCCTCCGCCGCATCCGTCTGCGGCGCGCACCCTTTCCTCGTCCGTTGCACCCTCTGCAGAGGGTGCAACGGACGAGGATAAGGGTGCGCCCTCAATGGGCCAGGGCGATGCGGAGGCCGGGGACGCCGTTGACCTGTCCGCCGAAGACCTGGTTGGAGCGCAGGATGGCGAGCACCAGGTTGACCAGGCCCTCGCCGGCGGGCGCCTGACCGAGGACGTGCAGGCCGTCGCGGATCTGGACGTCCTTGATCTCGCAGAGCCAGCCGTCGACGTGCATGACGAACTCACCGAACTCTTCGGCGTCGGGGCGTTCGGTCAGACCAAGATCATGGTGTAGCTGAGCCGCCTGGATCAGGGTCCAGATCTCGCCCTGGAGGGCCGGCGCCTTGGCCGGGTCCATGGCCGAGACGTTGCCGTACTCGTCGAGGAGTTGCTCCAGCCGGGCGATGTCGCCGTAGCTCTCGGCGCGCGCCATGGGCGGCACCAGGTGATCGACGATGGTGGCGTGGGCCCGCCGCTTGGCCTGGGTTCCCTCGCCGGGATCGTTGACCAGGAAGGGATAGATCAGGGGCAGCGAGCCGAGGGCAGCGTCGGTGCCGCACGCGGCGGACATACCGAGGTTCTTGCCCGGCAGCCATTCCAGGTTGCCGTGCTTGCCCATGTGCACGACGGCGTGCGCGCCGAACTCGCGCTCGATCCAGCGGTAGGTGGCCAGGTAGTGGTGGGTCGGGGCAAGGTCGGGATCGTGGTAGATGGCGATCGGGTTCTCCCCGAATCCGCGCGGCGGTTGAACCAAGATCACCACGTTGCCGGCCTGCAGGGTGGCAGCGACGATGGCTCCCGTCGGCGTCGCGGCTCCGGTCGACGAAGAGTTCGCCGGGAGCGTCGCCCCAGGTGTCGATCATGCGCTCGGTCAGTTCGGCCGGTAGCTCCGCCAACCATGATCGGTACGTCGCCGCCCGAATTCGTACGGGCTGTCCGGAGAGCTGCTCGGCGGTCAGCCATTCGGGATCCTGGCCACCGGCGTCGATCAGCGCGTGGATCAGCGCGTTGCCTGCGGTGGTGTCGGGCTCCTCATTCTCGACCGCCGGCAGCGGGCCGGTGCCGGGGATCTCGCCCGGCACGCCGAGGTCGTAGCCCTGCCTCGCGCATCGCCCGGAGCAATCTGACCACCGACACCGGCGTGTCCAGACCGACGGCGTTGCCGATCCGCGAGTGCTTCGTCGGGTAGGCCGACAGCACGATGGCGATCTTGCGTTCGGCGGGCGGGATGTGCCGCAGCCGGGCATGGTTGACGGCGATCTCGGCGACCCGGCGGCACCGTTCATGATCAGGAACGTAGTGCGGGCAGCCCGTCGGAGTCGGTCTCCTTGAAGGAGAACGGCACGGTGATCAGCCGGCCGTCGAACTCCGGCACCGCGACCTGGGTGGCGACGTCCAGCGGACTCATGCCCTCGGCCGAGTCGGCCCACCAGGCGCGGTTGGTGGTCAAGCACAGTCCCTGCAGGATCGGGATGTCCAGGGCGGCCAGCGCCTGGACGTCCCAGCCCTCGTCCTCCTCGCCTGCCGACGCGGTGGCCGGACGGGTACCCCCCGCGGCGAGCACCGTCGTGATCAACGCGTCGAGGGAGCGCGAGCCGCTCGAGCAGGTCGGCCGGCGCGTCACGGAGCGAGGCGGCGAAGATCGGCACGCCGACCCCTCCGGCCCCGTCGACGGCGTCGGCCAGCGCCTCGACGTACGCCGTGTTGCCGGCCGCGAACTGGGCTCGATAGAAGAGAATTCCCACCCGCGGTCGAAGATGGGCTTCGCCGTCCGGTTCAGGGCGTTCCACCTCACCCCACGTCGGCTGCTCGGCGGGCGGTTCGAAGCCGACGCCGGTGAGCAGCACCGTGTCGGACAGGAAGGCGTGCAACTGCGCGAGGTTGGTCGGCCCACCCTGGGCCAGGTAGACGTGCGCCTCGGCCGCGACGCCGATCGGTACGGTCGACTGCTCCATCAGGGCGGCGTCGGGCATCTGCTCGCCGCCGACCACGACCATCGGCTTCGCTGCGCTGCGCGGAAGCGCGCGAACCCGCTGCACAGATCCCTCGGCGAACCCAGCAGCCGCACCACGATCAGGTCACACGCCTCGAGCGCCGCGGCCATCTCGGTGTGGGCGGCCTTGCTCGGGTTGGCCAGCAGGTAGTCGGCGCCCGACGTCCGGGCCGACAGCAGGTCGGTGTCGGAGGTGGACAACAGGGCGATGCGGGTCACCGGCGAAGTCTAGTGATGTCGGTCGGTCGCGTCAGCGCGGCGCCGCTCGTCCCAGATGGCGACGCCCAGGGCCAGGGTCAGGACGACCAGTGAGCAGCCGATGGCGATCTGCACCGCCGTACCGGCCTCGACGCCGGAAGCGAGCGGTACGCGGAACGCGGTGACCAGGGCCGCGGCGCCCAACGCACTGCCGATCCGCTGACCCGTCTGCAACGCGGCCCCGGCGGCGCCGCCCATTCTCGGTGGCACGTCGTTCAGCGACAGCGTCATGTTGGGGCTGATCACCGCCCCACCGCCGAGTCCCGCGATCAGCAACGGCACCACGACCAACGGCCAGGCCAGCTCGTCGGGCCGGGCCGGTAGGGCCACCAGCAGCGCGAGCAACCCGGTCAGCACGACGGCGAGCGCGTACACGGTGATGCGGCGTCCGATCCGGGACACGATGCGACCGGCGATCGGCGCCATCACCGCGGCGCCCACGGCGAACGGCGTCAGCAACAGGCCGGCCTGCAGCGGCGCGTACCCGGCCTCGTCCTGCAGGAAGATCGACAGCACCAAGAAGATGCCGGTGAACCCGGTGAAGTAGACCGTGGCCACGACGATTCCCGACGCGTACCCAGGAGTTTGCCGCAGCAACTCGACGTCGAGCAGCGGCGCCTGCCCGGCCCGACGAACCCGCCGTTCCCAGAACACGAAAGTCACCACGAAGGCCGGAGCGCCGAGCGCGAGCAGGAACAGCTGACCGTTGCCGCTCTGCGCCTCGATCGTCGGCAGCAGGACACACAGAACCGCCGCCCCGAGCAGCAGCGCACCGACCACGTCGAGGTGGCGTTGCGCCGCCGACTCGTCCTCGACGCGCCGGCGCCTCGGCACCCACCGCCACACCAGCACCAGAGCGACCAGCCCGATGGGGACGTTGATGCCGAAGACGTAGCGCCAGCCGTTCTCCGCGCCGAACAGGGCGATCAGGGCACCGCCGACAATCGGGCCGGCCGCGCTGGCGACGCCGACGGTGGTGCCGAAGTACCCGAAGGCGAGCCCGCGTTCAGCGCCGGAGAAGAGCTGCTGGATCAGCCCAGAGCTCTGCGGGGTCAGCAACCCGGCCGCAACTCCCTGGACCAGCCGGGCTACGACCACCAGCTCCGCCGTGGGCGCGAGTCCGACCGCCGCGCTGGCGAGAACGAACGCGATCAGGCCGATGAGCATCATGACCCGCCGGCCGTGCACGTCACCCAGCCGACCACCCGCAACCAGCACCAGTCCGAACGTCAAGGCGTACCCCGAGACCACCCATTGGACGGCCTCCGGTGAGGTTCCCAACCCTGACTGGATCGAGGGGATGGCGACGTTGACGATGGTGACGTCGAGCAGGGCCATGAAGCCGATCACCAGCGTGACGCCCAGTATCCGCCAGCGGTGCGGATGCGGCTCGGACGCCTGCTCCTGCGAACTCGTCTCGGTCGACGTCATCAGGGGTTACCAGGGGCGGCGTCGCAGCCCGAGGACGACCAGAACGACCCCCAGCACTGCGACGACCAGCCCGATGTAGAACCACGTCCGGTTGCCGGTCATGAAGCTGCCGGGAATCAGATTGAGGCCTTGCCCGATCCAGACCGCGCCGATCAGCAGGGAAGACGCGCCAAGCACAAGGAGGGCGATCCGCACTCAGGACCGGCGTCCGAAGCGCCCGAGGAGACCGCCGCGACGGGGTGGCGGCTCGCTGGCCTCCTCCGCGACGGGCTGAGTGGTCGTCGGGTCGGCATCGATGCGGGTGAGCAGGCCGGGGATCTCACTCAGCGACGCCGACGCGTCCGCCCGCCGAGGGGCGACCTCGCCTTCGACGGCGTACAACGTCTTGGTCAGCTCGGCCGTGCATCGGGTGCCCATGTCGAACTCCAGGACCTCGCAGCCGTAGCACTTGATGCGGCCCGGCGTGACCCGAAGGTCCGGGTTGGCCTCGCTGAGCGCCGCCTCCCGGTCGTTGATCGCGGTGACGTACGCCTTGATGGCGTCCACGTTCCAGCAGGCGACCCCGTCACCGCCCTCTCGAATCTCGACCTGCATCTGTCACTCCTGCGGTGCACCGTTGCTCCGGGTTCACCTTGACGGTACTCGCAGCCGGACCGACAGGCAGGTGACGCAGCCCTCGAGGAGCTCGAACTCGGAGATCGGCACCCGGACGACCTGCAGCCCGCGCCGACTCAGCAGTTCCGCCGTGCCCGGAGCGTCGCTCGACATGAGCACCACATGGTCGCCGAGATCGACGACCGCGCTGCCGTGCTCCTCCGGAACCGGCAGGAAGCTGGGAAAGAGCTGTGGCCGATCGACGAGCGGTTCGTAACCGATCACGGTGCCGTCCGGCAGGGCGGTCACAGCTGACTTCAGGTGCAGCACCTTGGTCACCGGGAGGGTCGCCACCGAGCAGCAGCGCGGCTCGACGAGGGCGGTCAGCTGCCGGATGCCCTCGTCGTTGGTGCGCGATCGCTGCCCGACGTACGCCGTGCGGCCGATCTCGAGGACGTCTCCCCCGTCGAGGAACGCGGGCGGCTCGATGCGGGCGAGCTCCAAGGAGAAGCACGGGTCGCCGAGCGCCAGGAGCGCCCGCTCCACCGACTCCAGTTCGCCGCGCCGGGAGGCGGCACCTGGTGAGGTGAGCACCGCCAGATCCCCGAACACCACCGCGGTGTCCTCGACGAACACGCCGTCGGGGTGCTCGTCGGCCGACTCGATCTCGGTCACGTCCCAACCGTGCGCCCGGAACCCGTGGACGTAACCGACCCACTGCTCGAGCGCCAGTCCGGCGTCCACCGGCGACCGGGTGACGTGGGTCAGCTGCCCGTCGGCGAGGCGCGGCGATGGACGGCGAACCAGGATTCGCGGCACGAAGCCATGGTTCACCCGGATCCATGGGCGGGTGTCGCGGCGTTTGACGCGATAACTCCACGCACGGCGGCAACAGGCCCATTTCGGCGTGTCTCACGCCGTGCGTGGAGTTATCGCGTCACCACCGCTCGGGACTCATCCCAGATACGGCGGCGCGACGCCCCAGCCCCAGCGGGGCACGGGGGCTTCGGTCACCACGTCGGCGTCCGGGGCCGAGTTGTGCAGGGCCAGCCGGGTGCCCCACTCGACGTAGCCGACGAAGGCCGCCCGGAACTCCGGATCGTCAGGCAACCCGGCGTCGTCCGCGGCCAGACTCATCGTGGACGCGAAACGGAAACGCTGCTCGGAGGTGATGTTCAGGCCCAGGTGGTGGGAGAGCATCCGCGAGTAGCCACCGAGCGGGGTGTACTCCGCCGGGCCACCGAACACCTCGATCCACCACCGGGTGACGTGGTCCCGATGCTCGGCGGAGACGCCGCCGGGAAAGAAGCCACTCAGCATGTCGTCGGCTTCGACGCGGTCGTAGAAGGCGTTGATCAGCCGGCGAAAGGCGTCGGCGCCTCCGGCCCACTCGTACAGAGTCGGGGTGGCCCCGTCCATGGCGCTCCTTCTCAGCGGTGCGTCCCAGTGTGCTCCCCTACGATGACCGGGTGACGATCGCGGACCGCTGCCCGGGGGTGCTGCGGCCGCACCGGGCCGAGGACGGCGCGGTCCTCCGGCTGCGGATTCCCGGTGGTCGCACGATCGGCCCGGTGCTCGCCGGCGTCGCCCGGCTGTCCCAGCGCTACGGCAACGGCGAGGTCCAACTCACCACGCGAGCCAGCCTCCAGATCCGTGGACTCCCGGAGCCGGTGCCGAGCGCTCTGGTCGAGGGGCTCGCGAGCCTCGGACTGCTGCCTTCCCCGACCCACGACCGGGTACGGAACATCGTGGCTTCCCCGCTGACCGGGCTCGCCGGGGGACGGGCTGACCTGCGGGGCATGATCGAGGAGTTGGATCGAGCCCTCTGCGCCGAGCCGGAGCTGGGTGACCTGTCGGGGCGGTTCCTCTTCGCCCTGGACGACGGCCGCGGCGACGTGAGCGAGCTGCCGTTCAACCTCGGCTACGTCGCCGACTCCGCCGCCGGCGGGCAGGTCCTGGACGGCTCGCGGCATCGCACCGCGGTCGCCGCGGCGGACGCCGTGCCGACGCTGATCCGGCGGGCGCACGCGCTGTTCGCCACGAGCACCGTTGGCGCCGGCGACCCCGACCCGCGAAGAACCGGACTGGCCACCACTGGGGGCGGTGGCGGGCGCCGCGTCGGTCCTGGTTCCCCTGGGTCTGCTGACTCGCGGAACAGACAGCCGCTGTGTGTCGGCTGGCGGGCGACGGTCCGGTGATCATCACGCCGTGGCGCGGACTGATCGTTCCCGGCGGCGCCTCCGGACTGCCCGAACTCCTGGCGACCGGTCTGGTCGTCGATGAGCGGTCCGGCTGGGCGCTGGTCAGCGCCTGTGTCGGTGCGCCACACTGCGCGCGCACCACCGTCGACACCCGGGCGATCGCCGTCGATCTGGTCGACCGCGGAGTCACCGAGCGGGTCCACGTCAGCGGCTGCGGCCGGCGCTGCGGAGCGCCGCGCGTCCCGCACCGCGAGCTGGTGCCGCAATGATCATCAGCTCTCGAATCGCCGCTCCCCCACACCGCTACGACTACGAACGCGACGCCGACGCCATCTACGCCGCGTCCTTCGCCACCATCCGGGCGGAGGCCGACCTCAGCCGGCTGCCGGCGGACGCGCAGACTCTGGCCGTACGCATGATCCACGCGTGCGGTGACGTCGGACTTCCCGCAGACCTCGAGATCCATCCCGATCTGGTCGACGACCGCGCGCGCCGCCCTCGCCACCGGCGCACCGATCTTCACCGACGCGGAGATGACCGCCTCGGGCATCACCCGCCGTCGGCTGCCGGCCGCCAACGACGTCCGCTGTCTCCTGCACGATCCGCGGGTGCCGGAACTGGCTCGACGGTGGCAGACGACGCGTACGGCCGCCGCGGTTTCGTTGTGGGGCAGCGATCTGGAGGGTGCGGTGGTGGCCATCGGGAACGCGCCGACCGCCCTGTTCCACCTGTTGGAGGTGATCGCCGCCGGTGGCCCGCGACCGGCGGCGATCGTCGGCATCCCGGTCGGTTTCGTCGGCTCGGCGGAAGTCCAAGATCGCGTTGGCCGAGAACCCGTGGAACGATCCCGTACGTCGTCGTGCACGGTCGTCGGGGCGGTTCCGCCCTCTGCGCGCCGCCGTCAACGCGCTCGCCCGTCCGGAGGAGATCTGGTGAGCGGACGGCTCTACGCGGTCGGCGTCGGTCCCGGCGACCCGGATCTGCTGACCGTGAAGGCGTCCCGCCTCATCGCGTCGGCGGACGTGATCGCCTATCACTCCGGCCCCCACGGGTCTTCGATCGCGCGTTCGATCGTCGCCGACCTCATCCCGGCGGACGCTCGGGAGGAGCTGCTCGCCTACCCGGTGACGACCGGCGAGACGGACCACCCGGGCGGTTACGCCGGAGTCATCGCCGACTTCTACGACGCCTCCGCGGAGCGGCTCGCCGCACACCTCGACGCCGGGCGCACCGTCGCCGTACTGGCCGAGGGTGATCCCGCTCTTCTACTCCTCGTACGGCTATCTCCATGATCGACTCGCCGGTCGCTACCGCTGCGAGGTGGTGCCCGGGCGTGACGTCGCTGAGCGCCACGTCCGCAGCGGTCTCGGCCGCTCTCGGCCGCCACGAGGACGTTCTCACGGTGCTGCCCGGCACCCTGCCGGTGCCAGAACTCGCCGCCCGACTCGCCGGCACCGACGCGGTGATGATCATGAAACTCGGGCGCACGTTCGCCGGGGTGGTCGAGGCGTTGCGGCAGGCGGACCGGCTCGACGAAGCGGTGTACGTCGAACGGGCCAGCACCACCGCGGAGCGCGTGCTGCCGGTGGCGGACGTCGAGCCGGACACGGTCCCGTACTTCTCGATGATCATGGTCCCAGGGCGCGATCGACAGGTACGCCGCGCGTTCCCTGAGCTGGTCGAAGGGCCGAGCACCCGGAACTCCTCGTTCTCGGACTCGGGCCCGGTGCGGACCGCTGGCTCACCGACCGAGGTCCGGGCGGCTCTCGCCGGGGTCGACCACGTGGTGGGCTACGGACCCTACCTGGAGCGCATCCCGGACCGGCTCGGTCTGACCAAGCACGCCTCGGGCAACACCGTCGAACTGGACCGGGCCCGGTCCGCTCTCGATCTGGCCGGCCGCGGGGAGCGGGTCGCCGTCGTCTCCGGCGGCGACGCCGGAGTCTTCGGGATGGCCGCCGCGGTCTTCGAGGCGGCCGACGATCCTCGGTACGCCGACGTCAGCATCCGGGTTCTGCCCGGGCGTGACGGCGGCCCAGGCCGTCGCGGCCCGGGCCGGAGCCCCGCTCGGCGGCGACTACGCGGTGCTCTCGCTGTCGGACCGGCTCAAGCCGTGGGCGGTGATCGAGGACCGGCTCCGCGCCGTGGCCGCGGCCGACCTCGTGATCGCGATCTACAACCCGGCCTCCCGGAGCCGCACCACCCAGGTCAAGGAGGCCAAGGAGATCCTGCTCGAATACCGAGCGGCGGAGACTCCCGTCGTGGTCGGCCGGGACGTCGGGCGGTCCGGCGAGGAGCTGATCGTCACGACGCTCGGCGATCTCGATCCCGACGTGATCGACATGCGCTGCCTGCTGATCATCGGAGCCCGACGAACCAAGATCAGCCCGAGCGGCGTCTGGACTTCGCGCTCGGTTTAGCCGTGCGGACGAACTCGTACGCCTCGTCGGCCAACGCCGTCTGCGTCGGCGTCGTAGGGAACGCTGACCCACTCCCGCATCGGCCGGTCCTTACCCGCGCCGAACGGCTCACCGGGCCCGTCGTCGATCAACTCCGCCACCCGCTCAGCCGGCAGCTTGAGCACCAGCCGACCGTCCATCGTCATGGCGAAGATCGACCCGTTCGCCTTGAGCGCGGCGGAGCCGAAGTGACGCCCATCCGGCTCGGGCCGCTGGACGTCGGGACGGTCGCCGTACCGCTCGACGAGCCGGTCGAAGCTCATGACGCCTGCAGTTCTTTCACCGACAACATGCTTTATGATCTCAAGCTGGTAGTTGATTTTGTCAAGTGGGAGTTCCTGTGCGTTCGTACGATCAGCTCTGCGGGCTCGCGCTGGCACTGGACGCCGTCGGTGACCGGTGGAGCCTGCTCATCGTGCGGGAGTTGCTGGTCCGGGGCGAGGCTCGCTACACCGATCTCCGGGACGGCCTCCCCGGCATCGCCACGAACCTGTTGGCCGATCGCCTCCGCGATCTCGAGGAGAACGGGGTGATCGAGCGAGTCGCACCCTCGCCGCCGGTCTCGACCGCGCGGTTCCGACTGACCGGCTGGGGCCGCCGACTCCGGCCGGTCGTCTCGTCCCTGGCCCTGTGGGCCAAGCCGAAGGTCGCGGCCGCGAGCGGGGCCGAGGAGTTCCGCAGTCGCTGGCTGGTCCTGCCGGTCGAGGCCATGCTGTACGACTCCGAGCCGGACGGCGACGCCGTCACGATCGAAGTCCGCACCGGCGACGAGCCGATCACGATCGAGGTCGACGCCGGCGACGTGCACGCGCGGGTCGGTCCGGCGGTGTCACCACCCGACCTGATCATCAGCGGTCCCCCGCGCTCGATCCTCGGCCTGCTGTCGGGTTCGCTCGATAGGCAGCGGGCGGCCACGTACGGGATCGACCTCGAGGGCGATCGCGCGATCTTGGCCCGCGTGGTGCAGCTCGCGTCAGGATGACGGG
The DNA here is from genome assembly GCA_963789345.1 of uncultured Actinomycetota bacterium. Classification (GTDB taxonomy): domain Bacteria; phylum Actinomycetota; class Actinomycetes; order Propionibacteriales; family Propionibacteriaceae; genus Microlunatus. The sequence continues at coordinate 151,828 of CAWBKR010000027.1, forward strand.
GTTGGACGGCGCTGGGGCACCTACCCGAGATGAGTGCCGAACCAGTCCATCAACTGCTCGTACGCCGACGCGGTTGCGGCTTGGTCGTAGCGCTGACCGGTGTCGGTGAAGAACGCGTGACCAACGCCCGGGAAGGTCACGATCTCGTGCGTGAGGCCGGCCTTCTCCAGCGCCGCACCCGCGGCGTCACGCGTGGCGTTGACGCGGTCGTCGTTCTCCGCGTACACCCCGAGAACGGCAGCGTTGGGAGAGCCGGCGAAATCGGCGTTGTCGGGCAGCGGACCGTAGAACGGAGCCGCTGCCGCCAGCCGCGGCTCACCCGCGGCCAGCAAGGTCCACACCATGCCGCCACCGAAGCAGAATCCGACCGCACCCAGCTTGGCGCCCGGGGCGCGGCGCCCCAGTTCGCGCAGCCCAGCCTGCAGGTCGGCCACGAAGCGACTGTCCGGGGCGCTGTTGAGCGCCGCGGTGACCTCCGCCTCACCCTCGAAAGACGCCGTCCCGCCCTCCTCGGACAACAGGTCGATGGCGAGCGCCGAGTAGCCGCCGGCCGCCAGGCGGCCGGCCACCGAGCGGATGTGGTCGGTGAGACCACGGTTCTCGTGAATCACCAGCACCGCGCCACGCGCAGGATCCGCCGCCGCCCAGGCCCCCTGCAACTCGCGGTTCTGCGGACCGAGAAACGTGATGGCCTGCGTCGGCCGGGCCGACGGACCGGCCGCGCTCGGAGCGGCCGAACCTGGCGTGCCCGCACCGCCGCCGGTTGCCGCCGGGCTGCAGGCGGCGAGCAGCGGAACAGCCACGGCCGCCGAGACCCCGAGCAGCGCCAGGCGGTCCAGCGCCTCCCGCCGACTGATGATGCCGTCGGAGTAGTCCTCGACGACCTCCTCACTCAGATACGCGTTGAACTGGGTCACGCAGCCACTCCGGGCTGCGTACCCGGCTCACCCAAATGGCGGAAACTGTTAACAGATTCCCGAATAGCCGGGGATTGAAAGCATTCAGACCGGAAACTGTTAACAGTTTCCGGCCTGAAGGGGGGTGGGTGGGGCGGGGTGGGGCGGGGTCGGGGTGGACGGGCGAGGTTATCCGCCGCCGCCGAGGAAGACGTACCGGGCGATCAGCAGCAGGGCCACGACGTAGAGGATCGGGTGGACCTGCTTGCCGTGACCGCTGAGAGCCTTGATCGCGCAGTAGCTGATCACGCCGAAGCTCACGCCGTTGGCGATCGAGAAGGTCAGCGGCATCGCGATGATCGTGAGGAACGCCGGCACCGCCTCAGACATGTCGGCCCAGTCGATGTGCTTGACGCCCTCCATCATCAGTGCGCCGATCAAGATCAACGCCGGGGCGGTCGCCGCGCCGGGCACCGCGCCGGCCAGCGGCCAGATGAACATCGAGGCCGCGAAGAAGAGCCCGACGAAGGTCGCCGTGAGTCCGGTTCGACCGCCCTCCTCGATGCCGGACGCGCTCTCCACGTACGCCGTGGTCGTCGAGGTGCCGACCGCGGCACCGAACATGGCGGCCGCGCCGTCCATCGAGAAGGTGAGCCGCGCTCGCGGCATGTCGCCCTTCTCGTCCAGGTATCCCGCGCGCTGCGCCAGGCCGGTCAGCGTGCCCGTCGCGTCGAAGAAGTCCACGAAGAAGAAGGTGAAGACGACGCTGAACAGGCCGATGCCGAGCGCAGCGCCGATGTCCAGCTTGAGGACCAGGTCGCCCGGCCACACCGGCAGCCCGAGGATGCCGTTCGGGAAGCCGGCGAAGGCCTGCATGGCGCCTTCGGCTCCGACGAACACCGGCACCCGGGTCACGATGGCCAGCACCGAGGTGATCAAGATGCCGAAGAGGATGGCGCCCTTGACCTTGCGGTACAGCAGCACGGCCGTGACGAGCAGGCCGATGACGGCGAGCCACGCCGTCGGTTGGGTCAGCGAGCCCAGCCCGATCAGGGTGGCCTCGTTGGTCACGACGATGCCGGCGGCGCGCAACCCGAGGAAGGCGAGGAAGGCGCCGATCCCGGCGGTGATCGCGAACTTCAGTCCGAGCGGGATCGCCCTGACGATGGCCTGCCGAGCGCCGATCACGCTCAAGATCACGAACAGTGCGCCGGAGATGAACACCGCGCCGAGCGCGGTCTGCCACGGGTAGCCGAGCGCGCCGACGACGGTGAAGGAGAAGAAGGCGTTCAGGCCCATGCCGGGCGCCTGGGCGAACGGGTAGCGGGCGACGATCCCCATGGCCAGCGAGCCGAAGCACGCCGCGATGCAGGTCGTCATCAGCAACTGGATGAAGGCGTTCGGCACCGGGATGGCGGGCGCCAGCACCTGCGGGTTGACGAAGATGACGTAGCTCATCGTCAGCCAGGTGGTGAATCCGGCGCGGAGTTCGCGCGGGATCGTCGAACCGTGCGCGGTGATCCCGAAGAAGCGGTCGATGAACGAGCCGCCCTTCGGGAGCTCTGGCTTGGCGTTCCTGCGTGGTCTGGGTCATGAGCGGAGCCTTTCGGGAGTGAGGAGCGCTGCCGGGCGACCATCAGACACGGTCGTGTCGCCGCGTTCTGGGCGCGTGGTGGACGACGGAGAGGGTGACGGCGACGTCGTGCCTCCCGCGGGAGACTGCGAGTACAGCTGGCGACCGCCGACCCAAACCCCAGCGACGTCGGCCGACGTCCCGAGGGCGAAGATCTTGGCCAGGGCCTCGTCGGCGTCGGCGGCGTGGCCGAGGACGACGTCGAGGGTGCTGTGGGGTTGCGGACACAGCCAGACGGCGTCGAACTGCTTGCCGACGCCGAAATCACCCACCTGATCGGCCAGACCGAGGGCTTGAGCACCGGCACGGGTGGCCAGGTAGAGCAGGTGGACAGGAGCCAGCGGGTAGCCGGCGGGTCCCAGCAGTTGCTGGAAGAAGTAGGCCTGTAGGCCCTCTTTGAGCAGGCAGAAACCGGTGCCGGCCCCGACGTCGGAGCCGAGGGCGACGCCGACACCGTGGTCGACGTGCCGACGCAGCGGGAACAGGCCACTACCCAGCGCCGCGTTGCTGGTCGGGCAGTGCGCCGCCCAGGCCCCGGTGGCCGCCATCACCTCGAGTTCGTGATCGGTGGCGTGGACGTTGTGGGCCAGCACGCTGTGGTCGGTGATCAACGAGTGGTGCTGATAGGTGTCGAGGTAGTGCGCCCGGCGCCGGGAAGTAGCTGGCGACCTGGTCGACCTCGGCACCGTTCTCGTTGATGTGGGTGGTGAACCAGGTGCCTGGCGTACGCAGCAGCTCTTCGCAGACGTCGAGCATCGGCTCCGACGCCGACAGGGAGAAGCGCGGGGTCACGGCGTAGCGCAGGTTGGCGTGGTCGTGCCAGCGCTCGATCAGCGCCTGGCCCTCCGCCCGGGCCTGATCCGGCAGTGGTCAGCAGGGGCTCGGGCAGCACCCGGTCGCTGAGCACCTGACCGGCGGTGATCCGCAGCCCGGAGTCCGCGGCCGCGGCGAAGAGGGAGTCCATCGCGGTCGCGAAGTGGGAGCCGAAGACCAGGGCCGACGTCGTGCCGGCACTCACCAGCCCGTGCAGGAACTCCTCGGCCACCGCCGCGCTGTACGCCTGATCGGCGAGCTTGATCTCTTCCGGAAGTGCACAACGGTCTGCAGCCAGTCCAGCAGCGGCATGCCGAGCCCGCCGATCGCCCGGATCTGCGGATAGTGCACGTGCGTGTCGACGAAGCCGGGCAGCAGCACGCCGCCACGCAGGTCAACGACCTCCTCGCCGCGGTGCTCGGCGATCACGGTCTCGTACGGAGCCGCGCGCGACGATCACCCCGTCGCGGACGACCAGCACCGCCGTCGTCTTCGTGCCGGAGCACCTGCGGTGGAATCGTCGACGAACGGATTTCCCGACGTGTCGAAGACCGTCCCCCGAAAGATGGTCATGATGCCGGCACTTCGCTCTTCGAGCGCGTGATCACGGGCAGCAGCGCGGCGGCGACACTGACCGCGATGACGGCCGGGTCTTTGCCCTCGAGGCCGGGCAGGCCGATGGGCGAGGTGATCCGCGCGATGGTCTCAGCGTCGTGTCCCTCGGCGGCGAGCAGCGTGCGGAACCGGGCCCACTTGGCGCTGGAGCCGATCAGCCCGATGCTGCCCAGCCGGCCGTTCCGCAGGGTGGCGTCACACAGCGCGAAGTCCTCGGCGTGGTCATGGGTCATGATCAACACGTGAGCGCCACGCGGCAGCCGGTCGAGCACGAGCTCGCCGATCAGCTCGCGGTGCACCGTCACGTCGGCGACTCCTTCGGTCACGTCGGACAGCCGCAGCTGATCAAGCTGCTCCGCGCCGCGAATCCACGAGGTGCAGCTGCACCTCGTGCCGGGACAGGATTCTCGCGAGCTCGTAGCCGACGTGACCGATCCCGAAGATCGCCACCGCCGGTCGGGCCGGCAGCGGCTCGAGCAGCAGCTGGACGACGCCACCGCAGCACTGGCGACCGTGTTCGTTGCGCTCGTGCTCGTTGAGCCGGGACTCGATGATCTCCGGCGCGGTCCCGCCCGACTCGAGCAGCGAGCGGGCCCGGTCGATCGCGGTCTCCTCGAGGTTGCCGCCGCCGACGCTGCCCCACGTGCGGTCGGTGCCGACCACCATCTTGGCGCCGGGGTCGCGGGGGGCGTGACCACGGACCGTGATCACGGTGATCAACACCCCCGGCACGCCCTCGGCGCGCAGCTGCGCGACCGCTCTCAGCCAGTCCACGTCAGTCCTGGTCCGAAGCGAAGTCGGGCTCGGTCCACTCCGCGCCGGCACCCGCGTGGGCCGGCTCGTGCGCGTGGTGGGTCCGCGCCGACTCGAGGGCCCAGTAGACCGCCTCCGGTGTGGCCGGGCTGTTGAGGTGGACCTCCTCGTCGCCGGAGCCGAAGGCCCCGCACGCCTGCCGCAACGCCTCCCGCACGCTGAAGGCCAACATCAGCGGCGGCTCGCCGACGGCCTTCGAGCCGTAGACGACACCCATCTCGGTGGCGCGCTCGTACAGGTGGACGTTGAACTCCTCCGGCATCTCCGAGAAGCTCGGCAGCTTGTACGTACTGGCCGCCTGGGTGCTCAGTCGGCCGCGGTGCGGCCCGTCTCCGGTGTCCCAGCGGAGCTCCTCGAGGGTCAGCCACCCGGCGCCCTGGACGAAGCCACCCTCGACCTGCCCGAGATCGATCAACGGGGACAGGCTGTCGCCCACGTCGTGCACGATGTCGGTCCGGCGGAACCGGTACGCCCCGGTGAACCCGTCGACCTCGACTTCGGAGAGCGAGGCTCCGTAGGAGTAGTACTTGAACGGCTCACCCTGCATCCGGTTGGCGTCCCAGTGCAGGCCCTCGGTGCGGTAGTAGCCGGCCGCCCACAGGGAGACGCGCTGGTGGTAGGCGTTGTGCACCAACTCGGCGAAGCTGATCTCACGATCATGGAAACCGATACCGGTGACCACGCCGTCGTGGAACCGCACGTCGGCGCTGTGGATGCCGAGCATCCGCCCGGCCACTTCGCAGAGTCGCGCCTTGATCTGATCGCAGGCGTTCTTGATCGCGCCGCCGTTGAGGTCGGCGCCGGAGCTCGCCGCCGTGGCGGACGTGTTCGGCACCTTGTCGGTGCGGGTCGGCGCCAACCGAACGTAGCTCAGCGGCACCCCCAGCGCGGTGGCCGCCACCTGGATCATCTTGGTGTGCAGGCCCTGGCCCATCTCGGTGCCACCGTGATTGATCAACACCGAGCCGTCCTTGTAGACGTGCACGAGGGCGCCCGCCTGGTTGAAGGCGGTCAGGTTGAACGAGATCCCGAACTTGACCGGCGTGAGCGCGAGCCCGCGCTTGACGTCATCGTGGCTGGCGTTGAACGCGTCCACCTCGGCGACCCGGCGGTCGTACTCCGCCCGCTCCTTGAGGATCGACCAGATGTCGGCGAGCCGCTCGGCGTGGCGGACCGGCTGGCCGTACGGGGTCGTCTGCCCGGGCTCGTAGAGGTTGCGCCTGCGCAGCTCCTCCGCCGGCAGACCCATCCGCGGCGCGCAGCGGCCCAGGATGTCCTCGATGACGATCATGCCCTGCGGCCCGCCGAAGCCGCGGAACGCGGTCTGTGAGGTCTTGTTCGTCTTGGCGATCTTGCCGACGACCTCGATGTTGGGGATCCAGTAGGCGTTGTCGATGTGGCACAGCGCTCGCGCCAGCACTGGCTCGGACAGGTCGAGACTCCATCCGCCGTCACTGACCAGCGTGGCCTTGAGTCCCGTGATCCGTTTCTCGGCGTCGAACCCGACCTCCCAGATGGAGTGGAACGGGTGCCGCTTGCCGGACATGGTCATGTCCTGGGTGCGGTTGAGCCGCAGCCGGACGGGCCGGCCCGTCAGTTTCGCGGCCAAAGCGGCGATCGCGGCGTAGCCGTGCGGCTGCATCTCCTTCCCGCCGAAACCGCCGCCCATGCGGAGACACTGCACGGTCACCTCGTGGCTGTGCAGGCCGAGCACGTGCGCGACGATCTCCTGCGTCTCCGACGGGTGCTGGGTGCTGCACTGGACGAAGACCTGGCCGTTCTCGTCGATCTGCGCGAGCGAGGCGTGCGTCTCCAGGTAGAAGTGCTCCTGCCCGCCGTACTCGAACTCGCCCGAGAACCGGTAGACCGCCTCGGCCAGCCCGGCGTCGGCGTCGCCGCGAGAGATGGTCCGCTCGTGGCCCTGGAAGCTGCCCGCCTCGATCGCCTCCTCGAGGGTGATCAGCGCCGGTGCCGGCTCGTAGTCCACCTCGACCGCCTCGGCGCCCATCCGGGCCGCCTCCAGGTTTTCGGCGATCACCCAGCAGACGGCGTGGCCGTAGAACATCACCTCGGCGGGAAAGAGCGGCTCGTCGTGCTTGATGCCCGCATCGTTGACCCCGGGAACGTCCTCGGCGGTGAGAACCCGGACGACACCCGGCACGTCGTACGCCGGCTTGGGCCGGAGCTCGGTGACGAACGCGTGGCCGTGCGGCGCCTGCACCGGCCAGGCGTGCAGCGTGCCGGCGTTCCGGACGACGAGGTCGTCGGTGTAGAGCGCGGCACCGGTGACGTGCAGGTCGGCGCTCTCGTGCGGCAGCTCGATACCGACCTTGGCGTCGGCGGGACGTTCCGCCAGGCTGCGACGTCACGACAGCGCTGATCGAGGCGGCGTTCGTCTCGCGAGTGATCGGGCTGCTCGTCATGAGGCCATCTCCTCGGTCTGCGGAGCGGGGTTCTGAGCGTAGAACTTACGGAGCGACTGGCGGAGCATCGCCGCCCGGTAGACCGCGCTGGCGCGGTGGTCGTCCATCGGGGTGCCCTCGTGGCCGAGGATCTCGGCGGCGCGGCGTACGGTCTCGGCGGTCCACGGCTTTCCGAGCAGGGCCTCCTCCGTCGTCGTCGCGCGAATCGGGGTGGCCGCCACCCCGCCGAGGCCGATGGCGATGTCGGCGACGCGGCCTTCGTCGAGACGGAGCCCGAACGCCACCGCCACGCTGGAGATGTCGTCGAAGCGGCGCTTGGCGATCTTGTGGAAGGCGCTGAGCGGGGCGAGGGGCAGCGGGACGAGGATGGTCTTGATCAACTCGTCGGCGCGCTTCATGGTCTGCCGGTAGCCGGTGAAGTAGTCGGCGAGTTCGACGGTGCGCTCGCCGTCCCGGGAAGCGAGGACCAGGGACGCCTTCAGGGCCAGCAGCACCGGCGGGGAGTCGCCGATCGGTGAGCCCGTGCCGAGGTTGCCGCCCAGCGTTGCGCCGTTGCGGATGAGCCGGGACGCGAACTGGGGGAACAGCTCGGCCAGCACCGGAATCCGGCCCGACAGCCCACGCTCGATCTCGGACAGCGTCAGGGCGGCCCCGATCTCGATCGCGTCGTCGGTGGTCTCGAGCGTCCGCAGTTCTTCGAGCCGCTCGATCCCGACGCTCAAGTCGGCTCGGGAGTGCTTGAGGTTGAGGTCCACGCCCCAGTCGGTGGAGCCGGCCACGAGCCGGGCGTCCGGACGCTCGGCGATGATCTCCAGCGCCTCGGCCAGCGACGTGGGTCGGACGAACTCGCCTTGAGTGTTGATCAACCTGGTGTGGGAGGGCGCCGGGGCCGGCTGGGAGCACCGGGCCATCAACGGGTCGTTCTCGCGGGGTTCCCCGAGCGCGTACGCGGCGTCGCGGATCGGCCGGTAACCGGTGCAGCGGCACAGGTTGCCGCTCAGAGCGTGCAGGTCGAAGCCGTTCGGACCGTGCTCGGGATCGGGTTGATCAGGGTCAGCGTGACCGTTGGGCTGGCGATCCGGACGGTAGAACTCCGAGGCCATCGAGCAGATGAACCCCGGCGTGCAGTAGCCGCACTGCGAGCCGCCGCGGTCGGCCATCTCGCGCTGCACCGGGTGCAGGTCGCCCGGCCGGCCGAGGCCCTCCGCGGTGAGGATCTCCTGGCCGTCGAAGCCGGCCGCCGGCACCAGGCACGCGTTGATCGCCGTCCAGCGACTCTGGTCGCCGTCCGGGCGCACGACGAGGACGGCGCAGGCGCCACACTCACCCTCCGCGCAGCCCTCTTTGCTGCCGGTCAGCCCGTCGGCCCGCAACCAGTCGAGGAGGGTGACGTGGCCACCGACCTCTACCAGCGGACGCGACCGACCGTTGACGACGACCGCCGAACCCTCTTCTGCCCTTCGCACCGACATCGAGTAACGCTCCTGTCCGAATCCGACACCTGTCGCGCTGGGCGCGACCTCACACCGCCCGGCACGCCCGGGGTGCAGGTGCATGGTTCGTACGGTTCGTCGATCCCCTGCAGCTGGTTATCCATGCGAACAACTGCCGGAGCGTTAAGCGGACTCTAACGCAGCTCTCAGCCTCTTG
>CAWBKR010000028.1:0-38842 GCA_963789345.1 uncultured Actinomycetota bacterium
ACATCGTCAACGCCCGGTCCAACGCACGGGCGATCGCCGGGGGATCGTCGGTCGGAACGATCAGCGCGGTGTCGCCGACCGCCTCCCCGATGCCACCGGTGTCGGTGGTGATCACCGGGCCACCACCGGCCAGCATCTTCTCCACCAACGCGATCCCGAAGGTCTCGACGAACTCCGGCCGCGGCTTGCTCGGCAGCACGAACGCGGCGCTGGCCGCCATCAGCGATGCCTTCTCGTCGTCGTCCACGTCGTCGAAGAACACGATGCGCTGGGCGGCGGGCGAAACCGCGGCCAGGTCCCGCAGGGGCTGGGCTTCAGGCCCGTTGCCGGCGATGACCAGCCGCAGGTCACGGCTGGCGGCGCTCGCGGCGAAGCCGTCGATCAGGTCGTCGACGCCCTTGGCGTGGGCCAGCCGGGACAAGAAGAGCACGTAACCGTCGGCGACCAGATCGCGACGCCGGAGGACCTCGGCCATCCGGGTCGAGGATCGGGGTCGACGAAGTCGGCGGTGTTGATCGCCGGGTACGAGATCGCCACCCGTTCGCGACACTGAGCGGCGAAGTGGGTGCCGTGTCGGGCGTCGATCTGCTCCGCCTCCGTGATGATCAACCGGCGGGTGTAGTCCGACACCGCGACCGGCACATCGCTGCCCAGGTACGCCGACAGTACGTGCGCGGCTGCGCCGAACCGGTTCTCGGTCACGCAGGAGCGGACCACGTTGGTCACGTCGGAGCCGACCGCCTCCGCGATCGTCCGGACCCGGACCGGGAGACCGGTGGCGTGCGCCGCGCGGACCGCGTCGTCGACCGCCAAGGTGTGCGGGCTGAGGTAGAGCGAGATGCACACCGTCGGCACGGCGTCGGTGAAGAGCTCGACCAGCCGCCCGGTCAGTCCGGCCAGGTAGCGACCGTCAGGCACCTTGTAGTCCCCGACCGCGTCGGGGCGTTCGACCACGATGCCGTCGCTGTAAGGCAGCATGCCGTCCAACGGCTTCAGCGGCAGGCCCGTCTCCACCAGCCTGGCGATCGGCCAGCTGACGATGCGGACCTCGGTGAACCCGCGGCACAGCGCCGCCTCGGCCAGGTTGCGGGCTTCGCCCGAGTGGCCACAGATCACCGGGTCGGCCCGCACCACGATGACCAGGCGACGGGGGGACTCGATCATGCGATCACCTCGGCAACGGGTAGCGGAACGGGGGAGCCCTCGGGATGGCCGGTTCCCGGTCGAGACACCGAGGGCGGCAGATGCTCCGAGCCCCAGCCGCTCGGCTCTCGTCCGAGACTCGATCTGCAGGCGACCGCCGCGGTGCAGGGCACGGGCCGGCACCCAGGAACGGTCCAGCGGCTTGCCGTTGAAGCGCACCGACCGGACGTACTGGGCGGGGCCGTCCGGCTCCGGCTCACGGAAACCAGTGGTCGTCGATCTGAAGCGCCCAGCCGCCCAGGTCGATCTGGGCCTCGGCGAAGGACGGGGCGTTGAGCAGGTACAGGCTCTGTCCGGCCACCGGGAACAACCCGAGCGAGGCCCAGACGTACCAGGAGCTGAGACCGCCGGAGTCGTCGTTGCCGGGCAGACCCCCGCGGCCGAGACCGAACTGGTTGTGGACCGCGGCGTGCACCACCTCGGCGGTCCGGTCCGGTCGGCCGACGTAGTGGTAGGCCCAGGGGGCCTCCATGTCGGGTTCGTTGTTGAGGCCTTCGAACCGGTTGAGCGCGTAGCCGGCGGTCAGCTCGTCCACACTCGGACGCTCGCCGACCTGCTTGACCGGGTCGGCGCCGTACCCGAAGAACGAGTCGAGCAGGTCGGTGAACCGCTCCGGACCCCCGGCCAGCTCGATCCGAGCCCGCATGTCGTGCAGGATCCGGAACGAGTAGTTCCACCGCCCGCCCTCGTAGTAGGTCGAGTCGATCAAGAGCCCGGTCTCGGCGTCGAAGGCGTTCACCCAGCGGGTGGCCAGCTGCTCGAGCTGCCCGGCCAACGCGGCGTCGCCGATGCGCCGGGCCACCTTGGCCGTGCAGTGGTAAGCGAAGGCGATGTCCAGGGTGTGCGTCACCGGATGGGTGACCCCGCGGAGCAGGAACTCCTCGCCGTAGGTGCGCCGCAGGTCGGTGTCCATGTGACACAGCGCCCAGTCCCAGTCGACACCGGACACCCCCAGCTGGCACAGGTCGGACAGGAACGTCTGCGCCAGGGCGCTTCCCTGGCGGGAGAAGCGGTCAGCGCCCTTGGCCATCCGGTAGCCGATCGGCAGGTTGCCCTCCTCCTCGCAGATGCGCAGCAGCGCATTCGCCAGCTCGACGGCACGGTCGGGGAACAGCCCGGTGATCAACGGCAGCTGGGTGCGGTAGATGTCCCACATCGTGCAGATGTCGAACACGAAGGGACCCTCGCCGGGCCAGAACGGACTCTCGTCGGCGGCGAAGCAGGGCTTGATCATCGAGTGGTAGAGCGCAGTGGAGAAGATGGTTTGACGGGCGGTCGACGGCGTCTCGATCCGGACCTTGCCGAGGTGATCTCTCCAAGCCTGCGCGGTGGCAGCCCGCCGGCTCTCGAAGCGCGCTGCTCCTTCGCCGCAGTCGGTCTCCAGATTGGCGCGCGCCTGGTCGACCCCGCGGAGCGAGAAGCCGAAGCGGATCTCCAGCGTGCGACCGTTCTCACTGGGCCCGCGCCACATCAACCCGAACGGCCGTAGCGTCGTCGGTCGGATGCGGTCGAAGTCGAGCCGGGTGCCGCCGGGCATCAGGCGGCGGTCGTACCACAGCAGCTGTCGCCAGTCGCCGGCGTCGCACTCCAGGTGCACCGCGAGCGGCGAACCCTCGACCACGACCTCGGCCTGGGCCACCCCCGGCTCCAGAGTCTCCAGATGGGCGCGTAGCGGCACCGTGGCGCCGTGCGGGATGGACAGCCCACCGAGGGAGAGATCGATCACGACGCGCGCGTCGCGATGAGCCGGGAAGGTGTAGCGGTGCACTGCGCTCTTCGGCCCGACGGTGACCTCGCAGCGGATTCCCGACGACAAGGTGGCGGCGTAGTACCCGGGTTCGGCCACCTCCTCGCTCAGGTCCCACGAGGTGCCGAGGTGCGTCCAGCGAGTCCAGCATCGGGGTGACTCGGAAGTAGTTGTAGTACTTGCGGATGGCGCCGGTGCCCGACTGGTGGAAGTGGCTGAGGCCGGAGGCGATCAGCGACTCGTGCAACCGGGGCGGTACCCCTTCGGTGTTCAGCTCGTAGAGGCCGTAGCCGGTCGGGTAGGCGCCGGAGTACGAGCAGGCCGAGACCATGCCGAACGGGTAGGCGGCGCCGGGATGGGTGTTGCCGACCTGGGGCTTCGGCCACCACCAGGTCGCCGCGAGCCCGTGCGGCGGTGGCAGCTCGGTCGCACTCGTACCGATGAACGGGTCGACGTGGTCGAACATTGACAGCCTCCAGCGTTCCCGGATCGAGCCTGCCGACGTCGTGGGACTGAACGTAGGTCCGTGTGTTTCAAGACGTTTCGCCGACATGACGAGTGATATTCGCCCAGGTCTCACCACAATGGAGATAGTCATGGCGGTCTGAACCTGGAGTCGAGGTCGAGAGGCGTCACCCTGAGGAACCCTGAGTAAGCCCTGTGAGGTGTAGACGGGGGCTTCGTCCACGGCATACCGTTTGAACGCGCTCTCAGCGCACGCACAGAAGGTGACGGAAAGCGCACACATGACATCGCTGACCAAGCTCAGCCTGGCCAACCGGCTCATCGTCGGGTTGGTGGCGTCGCCATCGTGGTCTTCGGCGTGCTGGCCACCACCTCGCTGCGGCAGGAGCTGCTGCCGTCCACCGACGTGCCGATCGCGGCCGTGACCGCCACCTACCCCGGCGCCTCGCCGGAGATCGTCGCCGACGAGGTGGCCGAGCCGCTGCAGCAGGTGATCAGCGGGGTCGACGGCGTGACCGCGGTCCGGGCCAACTCCGTCAACGGGCTGGCCAGCCTGACCGTCGAGTGGGACTTCGGTCTGGACTCCGACGAGGTCGACCAGCGAGATCCGCGCCGCCGTCGACGCGATCCGTGATCTGCCCGAGGACGTCGAGACCGAGGTGCTGCCGTTCAGCACCGACGACATCCCGGTGCAGGTGGTGGCGGTCGCCTCCGACGCCCCGCTCAGCGAGCTCGGCCGGCTGGTGACCGACATCGCGTTGCCGCAGCTGTCCGACGTCGACGGGGTCCGCCAGGTCCAGGTCGCGGGTCAGAGCACCACCGAGCTCGCGGTCACGCTGAAGCCTGCCCAGCTGCGCAAGTACGACCTCAACGCCGCCGCGGTCACCCAGGCGATCCGGGCGCAGGCGCTCGTGGTGCCGGCCGGCATCAGCTACGACAAGGACCTCGAGCTGGCCATCCAGGTCGGGGAGACCCCGACCGCGGCCAAGGAGGTGGCCGCCTGGCCGATTCCGGCTCCGGACGGACCGGTCAAGCTCGCCACGTCGGCGGAGGTGAAGGTAGAAGCCGGTCGACGCGACCTCGCTCGCCCGCTCCGACGGTCGCGCCGGCCCTGAGCCTGAGCATCCTCAAGGAGGCCGACTCCGACGCGGTCGAGATCTCCCACGCTCTCGACGACCTGTTGCCGCAGCTGGGCGAGCAGCTCGGCCAGAACACCTCCTTCATCACCGTGTTCAGCCAGGCTCCCTCGATCGAGGAGTCGATCAAGGACCTGGCCACCGAGGGGGCGCTCGGCCTGACCTTCGCGGTCATCATCATCATGGTGTTCCTGCTCTCGCTGCGTTCCACCCTGATCACCGCGATCTCGATCCCGCTCTCGTTGCTGGTGGCCATGATCGGTCTGCAGGTCGGCGACTTCTCGCTGAACATCTTCACCCTGGCCGCGCTGACGGTGGCGGTCGGACGGGTGGTCGACGACTCGATCGTGGTGATCGAGAACATCAAACGTCGCGACACCGGCGCCGAGCTGACTCCGAACGCGATCGTGGCCTCGGTACGGGAGGTCGCCGGCGCGGTGACCGCCTCGACGTTGACCACCGTCGCCGTGTTCGTCCCGCTGGCTCTGGTCGGCGGCATCACCGGTGAGCTGCTGCGTCCGTTCGCGGTCACGGTGGGTATCGCTCTCGGGGCGTCGTTGATCGTCTCCCTGACCATCGTGCCGGTGCTGGCGTACTGGTTCCTGCGCTCGGCCAAGCGCCGGACCGACGCGGTCACCGATCCCGACGCCCACGCCGAGGACAAGGTGACCCGGCTGCAGCGGGGCTATCTGCCCGATCCTCGGCTTCGCGGTCGCGACGCCCCCTGGTCATCGTGCTGGCCGCGATCGTGATCTTCGTCGGCACCATGGCCTCGGCCACCCTGCTCAAGACCGACTTCATCGGCTCCTTCGACGACAAGACGCGCACTGCAGATCGACATCGAGCTGCCCGGTGGGGACGCAGGTTGTCCACCACCAGCGCCGCCACCAAGAAGATCGAGGACGTGCTGACCGGCCGCCCCGAGGTCAGAGCTACCTGGCCACCGTCGGCGGCGGCGGGCATCGCCTCGGTCGGCGGCGGCAGCTCGAACCGGGCGTCGATCTTCGTCAGCGTGTCCGACGAGGAGCGCTACGACGTCTGGTCGCCGAGCTGCAGAGCACCTTCGACGAGGATCGCGACCCTCGGTGAGGTGACCGTCGGGCAGGGCGGCGGTGCAGCCCGGCACCACCAACGACATCGACGGTCACCGTCACCGCCCCGCCGACGACCGAGGCCGCGCAGGGCCAGCCGACCAGGTGCAGTCGACCTTGGAGTCCATCGCCGGGCTGACCGACGTCCGGAGCGACCTGACCGATCAGCGTCCGGTGCTCAAGGTCGAGGTCGATCGGACCAAGGCGGCCCGGCTCGGCTTCACCTCCTCCGAGGTCGGTCAGGCGATCTCGGAGGCCTCCCGCGGCACCGAGGTCGGGACCGTGGTCCTGTCGGGGGAGAGCCGCGAGATCATCGTGCGGCCGCAGAGCACCGGGCGACGACAGTCCGGCACGGATCGCGGCCCTCGAGCTACCGGTCAGCCAGCTGCAGCAGCAGCAGGTCGTGGACAAGGCCACCGACGAGCTCGAGAAGAAGCAGGACGACCTGGAGAAGAAGCAGGACGATCTCACCGATCGCCAGGAGGCGCTGGGCGATCGGCAGGAGGCCGTCGGTGACCGGCAGGAGGCGCTCGGGGAGCGGCAGCAGGCGGCCGGCGAGGAGCAGGCCGACGACGCCGAGGAGGCGCAGGCCGAGCAGCTGACGGCGCTGCGCGAGTCACGCGCCGGAGGCGAGGGACGGGCCTGGCGGATGCGCGCGAGCAGCTCGAGCGACTGCGAGGACAACCCGGTCCCGCCACCGCTCCGCCCCCAGCACCGCCGCCAGGCGCCCCGTCCCCGCCCGCTCCCCGGTCACCCAAGGAGCAGCTGGCCTACCAGCAGTACCAGCAGCAACTCGCCCAGGCGCACGGCCGCGGTCGAGCAGTCGGAGCAGGCCGCTGGAGCAGCTCGACGAGCAGATCGAGGCGGCGGTGGAGCAGCAGCGACACGCAGCGCCGAGCGGCGGGCCGAGTCCGACGAGCTGACCGACGAGCAGGAGCAGATCTCCGACGACCAGAGCCAGCTGGCCGACGAGCAGGAGGAGCTGCAAGACGACCAGAGCCGACCTGGGTGAGGAGCAGCAGGACCTGGCCGAGGAGCAGGCCGACATCGCCGACCTCCGGGCCGGTCCGGTGCAGGTACGCAACGTGGCGACGGTCCGCTCGGTTCTGCACGCCGAGCACCGTCACCGAGATCGACGGCGACCGGGCGGTGACGGTCACGGCGACGCCCGACACCGACGACCTCGGGGCGCTGACCGCCTCCGTCCAGCAGTCGCTGGGTGCTCTGGAGCTGCCGACCGGGGACCTCGGCCGACATCGGTGGGGCCAGCGACGACCAGGCGGAGTCGTTCCGTCAGCTGGGTCTGGCGATGCTGGTGGCGATCGTGTTCGTCTTCTTGATCATGGTGGCTACCTTCCGGAGCCTGGTCCAGCCGCTGATCTTGCTGACCTCGATCCCGTTCGCGGCCACGGGCGCCGTGGCGGGTCTGTTGATCACCAACATTCCGCTCGGCGTGCCGGCCATGGTCGGCTTGTTGCTGCTGATCGGCATCGTCGTCACCAACGCCATCGTGCTGATCGACCTGATCAACAAGATCCGGGCCCGCGGCGAGGGGCTCGAGTCGGCCGTCATGCACGGAGCGCGGTTGCGGCTGCGGCCGATCATCATGACGGCGACGGCGACCATCTGCGCCTTGATTCCGCTGGCGCTCGCGCTGACCGGCGGCGGTGCGTTCATCTCCCAGCCCTTGGCAATGGTCGTGATCGGTGGACTGGTGTCCTCGACGCTGCTGACGCTGGTTCTCGTACCGGCGCTGTACGTGCTGACCCAGCGGCGCGGCGAGCGCCGGCGGCTGCGCCGGGAGGCGACGGCGGCCGATGCGGCAGCACCTCAACCGACCTGAGCGATGATCATTCTCTGCCGGTTCCGAGTACCCGACGCGGAGGGCCCGTCCTTCGCCGTCCGGGCCCGTACGGCCGTCGATGTGCTCGCCGGCAAGCCCGGCTACCTGTCCGCGGATCTAGGTCGCAACCTGGACGAGCCGGAGCTGTGGACCCTCACGACGCGCTGGGAGAACGTCGGCTCGTACCGCCGAGCTCTCCAGGGCTTCGAGGCCAAGGCCGCCGTCGTGCCGCTGCTCTCTCTCGCGATCGACGAACCGACCGCCTACGAGGATCCGGACGTCTGACCCCTCACCTTCAACGTCGCTCGGGTTCGTAGGCGTAGCTCCATCTGCAGATCGAGCTACGCCGACGAAATCGAGCGACGTTGTGGATCGGGCGCTTGACTCTCCCGTACGGGGAGAGCGGAGCGTTTCGCTCATGACCTACACCGACCTGACCACCGCAACCCTTCCCGCGCGCAGATGCTCATGATCGACGGCGCAGGAGCATCGGAATCTTCCGCCTTCGGCGCCGCCATCGGAGCCCTGTTCGCGACCCGGGCCGGCTTCGGAGGCGGCGACGTGCCGCTCGAGGGCACCTACTGGCAGCGGGACGGCGGCGAGTTCGACGTCGCACGGCCGGACGCATGGCTGTGGACCCTGGCCGTTCCGGCCCCCGACGGGGTGCAGTCCCTCGACGACGCAGCCGCCGCGCCCGAGGTG
The DNA here is from genome assembly GCA_963789345.1 of uncultured Actinomycetota bacterium. Classification (GTDB taxonomy): domain Bacteria; phylum Actinomycetota; class Actinomycetes; order Propionibacteriales; family Propionibacteriaceae; genus Microlunatus. Next base: position 8,188 of record CAWBKR010000028.1, read on the forward strand.
CGGCTCACCGAGCAGCCACCCACTCGCGTCGTCCAGGCCCTGCATCACGGGCCGTACGCCGACGAGACGGCGACGCTGGCTGCGCTACGGGCCGAGGCGGACGCGCAGCGCCGGAGGATCACCGGGCCGCACACCGAGCGCTACCTCACAGATCCGCGATCGACGCCGCCGGAGCAGTTGCGCACGCTGTTGTGGTATCCCGTGGAAGCGTGAGTGAGCTGCTGGCGATCGGCACCTTCGCCCGGATGGTGCGTCTGACGGTGAAGGCCTTGCGCCACTACGACGCCGAGGGACTGCTCGCGCCGGCGTACGTCGATCCGCAGTCCGGCTATCGCTACTACACGGTGAGCCAAGTGCCGCAGGCGACCACCATCGGGCTGCTGCGGTCGCTGGACCTACCGGTGGCCCGGGTGCGCGAGCTGCTCGACCGCCGACGACGAGAGCCGGGTTGCGCTGCTGGCGGCCGAACGCGAACGGCTCGCCGGTGAGCTGGACCGACAGCGCCGGACGCTGGACACCCTCGACCGGCTGGCCCGGGAGCCGGCGGCCACCAGCTACGACGTCCGGATCGGCGACCGGCGCCCCGAGCGGCTCGCCGTCCTCCGCGGTGTCGTCCACGCCGATCGGATCGACCGTGACACCGGCGACCTGTGCATGCGGTTGGCGGCGCTCGGCCCCCCCGTGCAGGCCGCCTTCGTCGCGGTGTACCCGCTCGACCTGGCCGAGGCGATGGACGTCGCCGTCGGCGTCCCGACCGACGGAGCCGAACCGCCGCTGGACTCGTACGCCCTGCCTGGTGGCGCGTGGGCCTCGACCCTGCACGTCGGTCCATACGCGGAGTTGCCACTGGCCTACAGCGCCTTGCTGGGCCGGGTCGGCGAGCTCGGGCACGAGGCGACCGGGCCGGTCACCGAGACCTACCTCGCCGATCCGCAGCGCACCCCGGCCGACGAGCTCGTCACCGCCCTCGCCGTGCACCTCCGCTGACCACGACACGCAGATCGTTCGGGTGTGAGGTGGAGAGAGCACCTCAGCCGCCCGTCTCGGCGACCAGTGCGGAGAGGCGTTCGGCGGCTGCACTCTCCGACAGCGGTTCGTCGCCCGCGAGCAGAGTGGCTCGAACGTCGTCCAGTACCCACTGCACGCTGACCGGGTTGCTGCCGAACCACATCTCGCCACTGACCTGATAGGCGCGCTTCTGCTGAACGGCCTCGAGGCGCGAGTACAGGGGGGACTTCAGGAGCCCGTCGATCGGGTAGCTCGTGCCCTCGAGCAGATAGAGGGCCTCGCCGTCGTGGTCGAGCAGTCGCTCCGCGGAGATGTCGACGAAGGGGGCCGACGAGGAGACCTCGGACTGCTGAGGTGCGGGTCGCTCGAGCCCGAGGGCGGCCAGTAGTGCTCCCAGATTGGTCTTGACGGGTGGGCTGAAGAAGTCCTGAGTCGAGCCGGCGATCACCGAGACCTTCTTGCCGGCCTCACCGGCCTGCCTCAGTTCGGCCTCGAGATCGTTGATGTCGCCCTCGACCCGGCTGATGATCTCCTCGGCACGCTCGACGCGCCCAAGCGCCTTGGCCGTGGCGCGGAGGGCTGTCTGCCAGTCAGCGGTGTACTCCAGGATGGCGGTCGTCGCGATCTGCGCGAGCCGGGACTGCTGCTCGACGGTGGTCGGCAGCGACACCCCGACGATGACGTCCGGCTTCGCCGCCAGGATCTGTTCGACGTTCAGCGCCGCTCCGTACGGCTTCGTCTGGACGCCCTGGTCGGCCATGATCGCGGCGCTGGTCGTGTAGCCGAAGGCGTCGAAGCTCAGATCCGGTGTCACCCCGAGGGCCAGGACGTTCAGCGCCGCGAAGTCGTCCAGCGCGACCACGACACCGGGATCGGCGTCCGAAGGCCGCGGGCTGCCGGACGCGCCGACCAGCCCGCCGAGTTGGGTGCCGGCACACGCGGTGATCACGAGGGCCACGCAACTCGCCAGCACCGCAACAACGCTCGTGCGGATCCGTTCGCTCGGTGTCATCGCACCAAGGAATGCCTACCCTCATTTACAGCATTCCTCGGGCGCGTTTGCCCTCGCTCCGTTAACCTTGACCGTCGCCCATCCCAGCCGGGGGTGGCGTGAGTTCACAGGTTTGGAGATTTTTCCGTGGCCCCCACCAGCCGACTCGACAACGTCATCAGTCTCTGCAAGCGGCGAGGGTTCGTGTTCCCGTCCGGCGAGATCTACGGCGGCACCCGGTCCGCTTGGGACTACGGACCCTTCGGTGTTGAGCTCAAGGAGAACATCAAGCGCCAGTGGTGGCAGGCCGTCGTCACCGGGCGCGACGACGTGGTCGGGCTCGACTCGTCGGTGATCCTGCCACGGCAGGTGTGGGTGGCCTCCGGTCACGTCGGCGTGTTCAGCGACCCACTCACCGAGTGCCGGAACTGCCACCAGCGCTTCCGGGCCGACCACCTGCAGGAGGGGTACGCCGCCAAGCACGACGTCGTCGACCCCGACGGCGTGCTGCTGAGCGTCATCGCCTGCCCGAACTGCGGCACCCGTGGTCAGTGGACCGAGCCGCGCGACTTCAACATGATGTTGAAGACCTACCTCGGCGCCGTCGAGGACGAATCCGGACTGCACTACCTGCGTCCCGAGACGGCCCAGGGCATCTTCGTCAACTTCACCAACGTGGTGAACACCACCCGCAAGAAGCCGCCCTTCGGCATCGGGCAGGTCGGCAAGTCGTTCCGCAACGAGATCACACCCGGCAACTTCATCTTCCGAACCCGGGAGTTCGAGCAGATGGAGATGGAGTTCTTCGTCGAGCCCGGCACCGACGAGGAATGGCACCAGTACTGGATCGACGAGCGCACCCGCTGGTACGTCGATCTCGGAGTCTCGCCCGACAACCTCCGGCACTTCGAGCACCCGAAGGAGAAGCTGTCGCACTACTCCAAGCGCACCGTCGACATCGAGTACCGCTTCGGCTTCGCCGGGAACGAATGGGGGGAGCTCGAGGGCATCGCCAACCGCACCGACTTCGACCTGTCCACGCATTCTGAGCATTCCGGGACCGATCTGTCCTTCTTCGACCAGACGAGGAACGAGCGCTACGTCCCGTACGTGATCGAGCCGGCCGCCGGTCTCACCCGGTCGCTGATGACGTTCCTGGTCGAGGCGTACGCCGAGGACGAGGCGCCCAACACCAAGGGCGGAGTGGACAAGCGGACGGTCCTGCGGCTCGACCCCCGGCTGGCCCCGGTCAAGGTCGCCGTCTTGCCGCTGTCCCGCAACGAGGCGCTGTCGCCCAAGGCGCGAGACCTCGCCACCGAGCTGCGCCGCTACTGGAACGTGGACTTCGACGACGCCCAAGCGATAGGAAGGCGCTACCGGCGGCAGGACGAGATCGGCACTCCCTTCTGCGTCACCGTCGACTTCGACACCCTCGACGACGGCGCCGTCACCGTACGCGACCGCGACACGATGAGCCAGGAACGCATCTCGATCGACAAGGTGACGGAGTACCTGAGCTCTCGCCTCATCGGGTGCTGAGTTGGTGACTTTCGTCCGCGCTGGGGTTCGGACATCGAGTGCCGACCTGCCATCCGCCCTCGGAAGCTCGGGCTCCCGCCAGACCCGCCACGGTCGGCACTCGACATCCGAACCCCAACGCTCGCGAACAGGCCCAGGTCCAACGCGCCCTGAGCTTGTCGAAGGGTCTCTGCGCATCGGCCCGATCAAGGTCGACCCGCCCGTCGTGCTGGCGCCGATGGCGGGGATCACCAACGCGGCGTACCGGCAGTTGTGCCGGGAGCAGGCCGAGGCCGGCGGTTGCCGGGAGGGAAAGGCCACAGGTGGTCCGGCTGGGTTGTTCGTGTGCGAGATGATCACCAGTCGCGGGATCGTCGAGGGGGATCGCAAGACGCTGTCGATGCTGCAGTTCGATCCGGGGGAGCGGGTTCGATCGGTGCAGCTGTACGGAGTCGATCCGGCGATCATGGGGCGGGCCACGGAGATCTTGATCACCGAGCACGGTGTCGATCATGTCGATCTGAACTTCGGTTGCCCGGTGCCGAAGGTCACCCGCAAGGGTGGGGGAGCCGCGCTTCCGTACAAGCGGGACCGGCTGGAGGCGATCTTGGTTCAGGTGGTAGGAGCCGCCGAGCCCTACGACGTGCCGGTGACGATCAAGACCCGGATCGGTATCGACGATGATCATCAGACCTACTTGGACGCCGGCAGGATCGCGGAACGGGCGGGCTGCGCGGCGATTGCCCTGCACGGCCGGACCGCCCGGCAGTACTACGGCGGGACCGCCGACTGGGACGCGATCACCCGGCTGAAGGACTCGGTCTCGATCCCGGTGCTCGGCAACGGTGACATCTGGGAGGCCGGCGACGCGCTGGCCATGATCGAAAGGACGGGTGCCGACGGGATCGTCGTCGGCCGCGGCTGCCTGGGCCGCCCCTGGCTGTTCCGTGATCTGGCCGACGCCTTCGCCGGGCAGCCGATTCAGACCCTGCCGACTCTCGACGAGGTGGCGCGGATGGTTCGCCGGCACGCTGAGCTCCTGGCCGGCCTGAGCGACGAGCGCGGGGGCCTCACCGAGATACGCAAGCACATGGCCTGGTACCTCAAGGGCTTCCCGGTCGGAGGAGAGCTGCGACGCGCCCTCGCGCAGGTGTCGTCCTTCGCCGAACTCGATGCGCACCTGGACCGGCTGCCGGCGGGCGTCGAGTACCCACGGGCCGAGCTCGGACTACCGCGGGGCCGGCAGGGTTCGCCCCGCGACCGGGTGGCGCTGCCGGACGGCTGGCTCGCCGACACCTCTGGAGTTGATCTTGACCTCGCGTCGGCGGAGCTGGGCGTCTCCGGTGGTTGACCAGGCCTCTCCCCGAGCCCGGCAATGGGCGGAGACGATGGCCGGGCATCCGCACCAGGGCCTGGTGCGGGCCCACGCCGATTCGTTGATCACCGTCGGAGCAGCACCGGTGATCGGCCGCGAGCGGCGGGAGGAACACGAGCGGGCGTGGCTACGGGCCGGTTCGTCCTTCGCGCTGGGGGCTGGCCGACGCGCGATCCCCGAGGAGCCCGACGAGGAACGGACGTGTTTCGAGCGTGACCGCGACCGGATCGTGCACTCCACCGCGTTTCGGCGTCTGGCCGGCAAGACGCAGGTGATGGTCCACCCCAGTGATCATCAACGCACCCGATTGACCCACGCCCTCGAGGTCGCCCAGGTGGCCACGTCCATCGCGCGCGGTGCGGGAGTGAACGTCACGCTCGCGGACGCCATCGCCCTCGGCCACGACTGCGGTCACGGGCCGGGCGGCCACGCCAGTGAAGATGCGTTCGATGCCTTCCTGCCCGAGGGCTACGAGCACGGACCCTGGGGCGCCGACGTCGTCCTGAGACCGCTCAACCTGTGCGCGGAAACCCTCGACGGGGTCCGCAACCACTCCTGGTCCCGGCCGGCGCCGCAGACCGTGGAGGGGGAGATCGTGAGCTGGGCGGACCGGATCGCCTACTGCGCCCATGATCTCGAGGACGCGATCCACGCCGGCATCGTGCAGCCCGACGAGGTCCCGGCGGACGTCGTCGAGGTCTGCGGCCGGACCCGTCGCGAGCAACTGAGCACCTTCGTCCGCGCCGTGGTGTCCACCATCACCACCCGCGGCGCGGTCGGAATGGCCGAGGAGCCCGCGGCCGCCCTGGCGGCCATCCGCGCCTTCAACTACGAGCGCATCTACGTCCGCCCGGCGTCCCTCGCCCAGTCGCGTGCCGTCATCGACGTCCTACGTGCGCTGGTGGAGTTCTTCGCCGTCCAGCCGGAACGGATCTCCGACGAGCGTGACGTACGGCCCGACAGCGACGAGGCGGTCCGCGCCGCCGTCGCGTACGTCGCGGGTATGACCGACCGGTACGCCTTCGACACCGCTGTCCGTGAACTGCAGTGGGATCCGGGGCGTCTGCCGCAGGCGGTGTTCTGATCCTTCGACGATGTCCGGAACCGGGCGGTGTCGTGACGCCGTCCATGGCGTCGGCGCGATCAGTGTGATCGGCGGATCGAGGTCGACCAGGTCGATCGTGATCTCGGCGCTGATGATCGCGTTCGGACTGGTTCTGCTCGAAGCGGCGGCCGTTCTCTTGATCGGCCGGGGGATCGATCGCCGCCAGCAGGTCAGCGCTGAGAGGCTGCTGGTCGCCCTCGAGACCTTCCGCCCGTCGGAGATCGCCGGTCGGGCCGGGCCGGTGCCGGCGGCCGACTTGGCCCCGGAACGATCGGTGCGGACCGAGCCGGCCGAGTGTGCCGCCCTGTCGCTGCTCAGCACCGGAGAGGCGATCGACGGCGCGACCTGGTCAGGTGTTGGTGGTCAGCCTGCGCAGCCCGTGACCACTCTCACCGTGCGCTATCCGGGTCCCGATCGGGCGCGAGCCGCTCTCACCGACAAGCAGCTGGCCCTCTGGCGCTGTCGTACGGTCCGGCTCACGTTCCCTCCGTTCGACGAGCCTGCCCAGGACTTCCGGGTCTCCGCCGGGCTCTTGGCGGTGCTCCCACCCGACCAGGTCTCCTACGTTCTCGAGTCAGGCGCCGACCGGTACGAGTTCTACGTTCGGCGCTGGGGCAACACGGTGACCTGGACGTACGACAAGGACCGCGTGCGAGCCAGAGTGGGCAGAGGGGTCGTCGAAGACCTGGTCAGGCGGCTGGAGAGCTTGGCACGGGAGTGACGCCCCGCACTGGCACCCACTGGCGCCGACTCACCCATCGACCGCGGTAGCGGTGTAGAGCACGGCCTGTTCCGGATCGATGATCGGGGCGATCAGACCCACCTCGGCGAGCGTCCGTCCCGTGAGGACCACACCCGACTCCCCGTAGGCCTCCAACTGGACGGTGCCCCCGCCGTACGAGAAGCCTCCGGCGCGCCGAAGGCCCCACCAGTTCGGCGGTCGCAGGCCGTGGGGAGGGGAGCCGATGAGCAGGGGCTCCACGCGGTAGCGGCGGTCAGGATCGAGGCCGGGTAGAGGAAGGGGTCCAGGCGAGCCGACGTCGGCCCGATCCGTGTACGCGAAGGAGTAGACGGCCGCGCTGGCGTCCGCGGCGATGACCCCGTGGGCGTTCCAGAACCGGTCCGGGAAATCGAGCCTGATCAGCCGGCCGGTGAGCAAGAGCCCCCGATGCTTCTTGAAGAAGGCGATCCACTGCGCGAGCTCGTCGAGCTCGGTCTGGGAGGCCCGCGTGAGGTCCCACTCCACGCCCAGGTGGCCGAACACGGCCGTGGCCGCCCGGAAGCCCAGATCGTGGTTGCGGCCGGTGGTGTGGGAGCGACCCGAGGCGATGTGCGAGCCCATCATCTCGGGGGGGATGAGCTGTGCCGTCCACCGGTGCATCTGCTGGCGTTCCAGCGGATCGATGCAGTCCGACACCCAGACCCGTTGCGTGTGCTCGAGGATTCCGAGGTCGACGCGGGCGCCGCCGGAGGAGCAGGACTCGATCTCGAGCTCGGGGTGTGCCTCGTGGAGTTCCGCGAGGAGCCGATAGAGCGCCATGGTGTGGGCGTGTACGCCCGGCCGTCCGCTGGGCTGGGTGCCGGCGTCGATCAGGTCGCGGTTGTGGTCCCACTTGATGTAGCTGATCTCGTACTCGTCGAGGAGGGCCAGGATCGCGTCGCGGATGTAGGTGTAGCACTCGGGAATCCCGAGATTGATCACCTGCTGGTGCCGCGAGGAGACCGGCAGCCGGTCACCGGTTTCCATGATCCACTCCGGGTGCGCCCGCGCCACGTCGGAGTCGAGGCTGATCATTTCGGGCTCGAACCACAGGCCGAACTGCATGCCCAGCTCTCGTACGTGATCGACCAGCGGGTGGAGTCCGGCGGGCCACGCCTCCGGCGACACGATCCAGTCGCCGAGGCCCGAGTGGTCGTCGCGGCGGCTGCCGAACCAGCCGTCGTCGAGCACGTAGCGCTCCACGCCGAGGTCGGCGGCACGATCGGCCAGCTCCAGGAGCCGAGTCAGATCGTGGTCGAAGTAGACGGCCTCCCAGACGTTGAGCGTCACGGGCCGGTCCGAATGGGGATGCGACGCCCGAGCGCGCAGATGATCATGGAAGCGACCGGCCACCTCGTCGAGCCCGTCCCCGTAGCTCGCGTACACCCACGGGGTGGTGTAGGACTCGTTCAGTCCCAACCGGACCTCACCCGGGAGGAGTAGCTCGCCTCCGCCGATCACCTGCTCCCCGGTGAAGAGTCGTTCGGCGTAGTGGGTGTGGTTGCCGCTCCAGGCGGTGTGCACGGCCCACGTCTCACCGGTCGCGAAGCCGAAGCCCGGCGTACCGAGGTGCAGGAGCGTGGCCGCGTCGGGCCCCGTGCGGCCCTTGCGTCCCTCCCGCAGGTGGGTGCCGACCGTCAGCAGGCGCCGTTGGGGAAACCGCTCCTTCCCCCAGCGACCGGCCAGGTCGAAGATCTCCCGGGCCCGCGACGGGACCGGGAGGGCCACCACGACATCGTCGACCTGAAACGCGTCGGACGCGAGGTTGGTGAGGTCGGCGCGGATCCGCAGCAGCCCGCTGGCCAGCAGCTCGACGAGCAAGGTGAGGCCGAGAAGCGCCACGTCGTCGCGAGCTTCGATCTCGAGCGGTGCGGGACCGCCTTGGTGAAGGGCCAAGGCGTCGCCCTCGTTCGCGATCGACTTCTCATCCAGACGCGCTGCGGTCGTCGTGAACTTGGGGGACCAGTTGCGTCCCTCCCGGGATCCGCTGATCCCGGGTCGTCCGACCCATCCCGTCCAGTGCTCCGGCAGCAGGGCGAGCCGGATCGGCTCGTCGATCACGTTCTCACCGATCGGCGCCACCCCGGAGCGTAGGAGCGCGGCGGCGTCGGCGGGCGTCAGGTCACCCAGATCTGCTCCCCAATGGGCGATCCCGGGCAGCCGGCCATCGGCCAGATCCACCACGACGCTGACCCCTGCGGAGCGCAGGTGGACGACGGCATTCACAGGGGCATTCACGGGGGCAGTGACAGGCGTCGACATCGAAATCTCTCAGGGTGGGAGGGTGACCAGATCAGTCAGGGAGGCAGCCGCAGGAGCGACGGATCACGAGTCGCGGTTGGAACGGCACGTGCTCGTCGCGGCGGTTGCGGTCGAGCAACAGCAAGACGGCGGCCTCCGCCATCTCCTCGATGGGCTGGGCGACGACCGTCAGGGGCGGCCAGCAGAACTCCGACTCCTTCGTGCCGTCGAAGGCGATCACCGCCAGATCCTCGGGGATCCGCAACCCGCGTTCGTACGCGGCGCGCAGGAGGCCGATGGCCTGCAGATCCGAGCTGGCGAAGATCGCCGTCGGGGGGGTGGCCGTATTCAACAGCCGCGCACCGCCTTCGTAGCCGCCTTCGCGGGACCAATCGACCCGGGCCAGCGGACCGTCGGGCCGGCTTGCTTCTCGCAGCCCGTCGAGCCAGCCCTGTTCCCGGGGATCGGCGTTCCCCCCGCCGGCGCTGGTCCCGATGATCAGCCCGATGGTCGTGTGACCGTGGACACTGAGCAGATGATCGACCGCCATCCTGGACCCGACGTAGCCGTCGGAACCTACGCTGGGAAAGCCAGGAGTTGTCGTCATCTCGTCCAGCCAGAGAATCGGTAGGTTCGTCCGCAGGTTCAGCCGGAGATCAGGCCGGTCCCAGACACTGGCCACCATGATCCCGTCCACCTGGCGCCGGGTCAGGTCGTCGATCAGGCTCACCTCCGTATCGGGGTCCCCGTAGCTGTTCCCCATCATCAGCGCATGCCCGTGTTTCATGGCGATCGACCCGATGGCGGCGGCGAACTCGGAGTAGTACGGGTTCGCCGGATCGCCCATCACCAGCCCCAGCATCTCGGTCGTCCCCTTGCGCAGAGCCTGGGCGTTGACGTTCGGGCGATACCCCAGGAGATCGATGGCTTCGCGCACTTTGGCCGCGGTCGAGATGGAGACCGGTTTGGGTCCCTTGTTCACCACGTAGCTGACCACAGCAGTGCTCACTCCGGCGTAGCGGGCCACGTCAGCCCTGGTCACGGCCCGGCCTCTGGGCGCGCTGTCGCGTCTAACCACCGTTGCCACCTTGCTGTGCGGAGTCCTGAAGCCTATCGATCCCATCTATCTGACGACCAACGCTCTGCCCTTCGGCGGACGGGCCGTAGGTCGAGCCGATGGCGGCACGACCTACGGCCACGTCCTCTTCGCTCGGGCTAGCCGAACAGTTGGTTCACCTGTTCGTTGGCCTGGGTGAACGAGTCGGGCTTGGCCTTACCGGTCATGACTGCGTCCATCGCGGGCTGCATGATGCCCTCGATCTGGCTGGCGAAGTCGGTGATCGGGAACAAGAACGTCGTCTTCTCCTCCACCTGGACGGTGAACGGCGCCACGTCGATCTTCTTGGCCTGCCAGGCCGCCTCGGCCTTCTTGGTGGCGGCAGGAATGGCCGGGAAGACGATCGCTGCCTCACCCACGATGTTCTGGCACTCGGGCGAGCCGGTGAACTCGACCCACTTGGCCGCGACCGGCTTGTTCTTCGCGCCCACCCAGATGGAGTCGGCCAGACCGTTGTACATGCTGGCCCGCTTGCCGCTCGGGCCGACCGGAGTCGGGGCCAGCCCGGTCTCGACGTCCTTGTAGCCGAACATCTGGTTGATCATCCAGGAACCGTTGGTGATCATCGCGTACTTGCCGGCGGAGTAGATGTCGCCGGAGCTCTGCCCGGTGATGGCCGGGATCGACGGCATGTAGCCCTTCTCGATCATGCTGTAGAACCAGCCGATCGTCTCCTGGAACGCGGGCTGATCGTAGTTGTACTTGGTGCCCCACGGGTTCTTGTCGGTGTAGGTCCAGTTGTTGGAGCCGGTGTACATGCTCCACTGGGTCTGGCCGACGCCGGCGCCGGCGCCACCGTCGAGCCCGAGCCCGTAGACCTTGATCTTGGTCTTGTCGAAGCCCGGCTCGTCGCCGCGCTTGCCACTGGTGTCGACCGTCAGGTGGGCGATGGTCTTCTCGTAGGTGCCACCGTCCTTGGGGTTCCAGGACAGGGTCTTCAGCGAGTCCTCGGCGATGCCGCCGTCGGCCACCAGCTTCTTGTTGTAGAACAGCGCGACCGTGTCGAAGTCCTTCGGCAGTCCGTACCGCTTGCCGTCCGGGCCCTTCCACAGATCAGCGAGACCCGGCTGGTACTGGTCGACGTTGAAGCCGTCCTTGGCCAGCGTGGCGTCCAGAGCGGCACCAACTGCTTCTGGGTGACGAACTCGGGGTACTTCGCCAGGTGGTTGGTGAAGACGTCCGGCGCATCACCGGCCACGAAGCCGTTGGTGAGCTTGGCCCAGTAGTCGTCCCAGCCGAACTGGCTGATCTTGACCGTCGCGTCGGGGTTGGCCTTCTTGAACGCGTCGGCGCACTTCTGGTACGCGGGCAACTGGTTGTTGTCCCACAGCCAGTAGTTGATCTCGCCGGAGACGGTGGTGGTGTCGATGACCTCCTCACCGCCACTGGAGCCCCCACCGTCGCCGCCGCCGCCGCAGGCGGTCAGGGTCAGGCTGAGGGCGGCCACACCGACGAGCACGGCTCCCAACTTCTTTCTCAGTGTTGCCATCGTTGGCGGTTCCTTTCGGTTGGTCTCTCGAATGCGAGTTCGAGTCGGGTAGGGGTGGTGGAGAACGGTACGGCGTCACTTCATCCCGGAGAATCCGATCGAGTTGACGACCCGCTTGGCGAACAGGAAGAACAAGATCAGCAGTGGCAGCGCGGCGATGAGGACCGCGGCCATCAGGCCGGCCCAGTCGGGTCCCCCGGCCGGGGTCTGCGATCGGAAGACGCCAAGGGCCACCGTCAGCACGCGGGTCTGCTCGCTGGTGCCGACCAGCAGCGGCCACAGGTACTCGTTCCACATGGCGATGAACTGCAGGATCGCCAGGGTGAAGATCGGCGCGGTGCTCATCGGCAGGATGATCTGGAAGAAGATCCTGGCGTGACCGGCGCCGTCGAGCCGCGCGGCCTCCTCGATCTCCTTGTTGATGCCGAGGAAGAACTGGCGCAGGAAGAAGATCGCGAACGGCGTCATCAGGAAGTAGGGCGCGATCAGGCCGGGGAAGGTGTTCAGCAGACCCAGGTTTCGCATGAGAATGAAGTTCGGCAGGGAGGTGAAGATCGGTGGCACCACCAGGGCCGTGAGGAACAGCCCGAAGACGATGTCCCGGCCGGGCCACCGCAAGCGGGCGAAGGCGTAGGCCGCCAGGGCGCTGAAGAAGACCTGTCCGGCCGTGGCCAGGGTGGCGAAGATGAACGAGTTGCGCAGGTAGAGGAAGAAGTTCACCGACGCACCCGAGCCACCCTCGGCTACGGCTTGTTCCTGGGTGGCGAAACCCAGCACCCGCGCGAAGGCGCCCAACGTGAAATCCACGGGCAGCAGCGACGACGCGTCACCGAACAGCGACTTCGACGTCGAGAACGCGGTGCGCAGCATCCAGTAGAACGGGAACAGGGTGATCAAAATGATGATGATCATCGCCGCCCACGCGGCGATCCTGCCGGGATTGACCCGGCGGCGGCGTGGTTTCTCGGGTGCGGCGGCGGAGGTCCGGCCGGTCGCTTCGACAGTTCGGGTAGCCATGACAGTTCCCCTCTCAGGACAGATCGGATTCGCCGGCGTTCAACACCCTGAGCTGTATCAAGGCGATCGCCGCGAGGATGATGAACAAGATCACCGAGAGGGCGCTCGCGTAGCCGAACTCGTTCTGCGTGAAGCCCTTCTGGATGATGTAGACCTGGATCACCCGAGTCGCGTTGACCGGCCCACCGCGGGTGGTCACGGCGACCGTGTCGAAGACCTGGAACGAGCCGGTGACCGTGATCACCAGCACCAGAGCCAGGATCGGCCGGAGCAGCGGCAGCGTGATCCGCCAGAAGGACTTCCACTCGGTGCTGCCGTCGACCGCGGCCGCCTCGTAGACGTACCCGGGAATGGTCTGCAGTCCGGCGAAGACCAACAGGGCGGTGTAGCCCATGTGCCGCCAGACGTTGACCATGGCGATGGTCGGGATGGCGGTGTTGGCGTCGCCGAAGAAGGCGATGCGGTCCAGCCCGACGAAGGCGATGAACTCGTTCACGATGCCGATCTGAAAATCCAGCAACCAGAACCAGACCAGCGCGGCGATCACGTTCGAGATCAAGAAGGGCAGCAGGATGATGCCGCGGACAACCGTCGACTGGGTCAGCCGGTGCATGAGCACGGCGATGCCGATCGCCAAGATCGTCTGGAAGACGATGTTGTACAACACGTACTGCACCGTGACGACGAGCGAGTTGTAGAACAGTGGGTCGCGGAAGATCCGGGCGTAGTTGCCGAAGCCGATGAAGGTCGGCTCGCCCAGCAGGCTGTACCGCGTCAGGCTGAAGTAGAAGCCCCGGATCGACGGATAGAGATAGAAGAGGACGAAGCCGATCGCCGCCGGCAGGATGCAGAGGAGAGCGAACGGCAGGTCGCCTCCGCGACCGGGCGGTCTGGTTTGCCGCGGACGGTTCTTCTCGGTCAGCATCGCGGCTTCCGCGGCGGCCAGGTCGGCGGAGTCCAAGTTACTCATGGCGTCACCTCTGGGGGTTCTTGAGCGACCCGAGCGCAAGGCCCGGTGAGAAGAGTGCGAGCGAGCCGAAGTTGCCGAAGCAACGCAAAGCGTTGGGCACAGACACAACGGAGCGGGTCTTCGCGGCTGCGTGGCCGGGGGCTGCGGAGGCCGGTGCATCAGCGCTGGCGGTCGTCCGGCGAGCACCTGAGAAAGCTGAGAAGGAAGACAACCTCGTCCATTCCGTCGGTTGGCAGACGTGGCCAACCCGCCGGACGTTACAGCAGTAACTTTGCCATGACAACCCTTGGACCGTTGTGAGACAGCAAATAGTGCTCTAGTCGTTACCTAGGGTCTACAGCTGTAGAAACTGTCGAGCTCACGTGTGGGCCGGCTACTCATCCACAGCTGAGACTGAGAACCGCCGGTTGGCCGAGCGTCGACCTAGAATCACTTCCGTGGCGGGCCGGATTCACGACGAGGACATCGCCACCGTCCGGGAACGGTCCCGGATCGACGAAGTGGTCGGCTCGTACGTCGCTTTGCGGAACGCCGGCGGCGGCTCGATGAAGGGGCTCTGTCCGTTCCACGACGAGAAGACGCCCAGCTTTCAGGTGACTCCGGCACGGGGCTTCTTCTACTGCTTCGGATGTGGCGAGGGTGGGGACGTCATCACCTTCCTCCAGAAGATCGACAATCTGTCCTTTGCGGAGGCGGTGGAGCGGCTGGCCGACCGAGTCGGACTGCAACTCCGTTACACCGACGAGGGCGGCGGGGACCGCGGCCCGAGCCGGGCTTCGCGTGCGGCTGATGGAGGCGCATCAGGCGGCCAGCGAGTTCTACGTCGGTCAGCTCGGCGGCGCCGAGGCGATCACGGGTCGCCAATTCCTCTCCGAGCGGGGGTTCGACCGGGCCTGCCGCGGAGCGGTTCGACGTGGGTTACGCGCCTCAGGACGGCAAGGCGCTTCGCCGGCACCTGAACGGGCGAGGCTTCTCTGACTCCGAGCTGGTGGCGGGCGGTCTGGTGCGGGAATCGGGTTGGGACTACTTCCAGGGACGGTTGCTGTGGCCGATCCGCGACTCGGGCCGGCAGGTCGTCGGCTTCGGGGCGCGTCGCCTGCACGACGACGACCGGATGCCGGCCAAGTACCTCAACACCCCCGAAACCGCGCTCTACAAGAAGTCCCACGTGCTCTACGGACTCGATCTGGCCCGCCAGCAGATCGGGCGGAAGTCCCAGGCCGTGGTGGTGGAGGGATACACCGACGTGATGGCGGCGCACCTGGCCGGGGTCGACACGGCCGTCGCGTCCTGCGGTACCGCGTTCGGTGACGATCATGCTCGACTGCTCCGCCGACTGATGGGTGACCATGACGCTTTTCGCGGTGAGGTGATCTTCACGTTCGACGGGGACGCCGCCGGCCAGGCGGCGGCTCTCAAGGTCTTCTCGGGCGACCAGAACTTCATCGCCCAGACGTACGTGGCCATCGAGCCCACGGGACTCGATCCGTGCGATCTGCGACTGCAACACGGCGATGCGGCGGTTCGCGAGCTCGTGGCCCGGAGGGTTCCGCTCTATCGCTTCGTCATGGCCAACGTGTTGGAGCGGCACGATCTGGACCGCGCCGACGGGCGACTTGCGGCGCTCCGCGAAGCCTCGCCACTCGTGGCCAGCATCCGCGACACCGCCCTCGTCGGCGGGTACGCGCGGGAACTGGCCGGGATGCTCGGCATGGACATCGAGGACGTACGGCGAGAGGTCCAGCGCGCGGCGTCTCGAAGCCGGCAACGGGCGGCGACACCGCTCGCGGCGCCCGAACCGGAGCGGCCGGCGTTGCCCGAACCTCATGACCTCACCACGGAACGGGAGACCAGCAAACTGCTGATCCAGGTACCGCGGTTGTTCGAGCCGCCGTGGGAGGGACTCGGCCCCGGAGACTTCACGCACCCGGCCTACGCAGCCGTGTTCACCAGTGTCGACAAAGCCGCCACCGAAGCCGGCGCGGGCAACTGGGTGCATCAGGTCGCGGCAGCCGCGGAGAACGACCAGATCCGGTCGTTGGTGGCGGCCCTAGCGGTGGAGCCCCTGTCCCTCACCGGGGCCGCCGACTCGCGTTACGTCGTGGCCAACTCGGCGAAACTGCAGCTGCTGGCGGCGATGCGGGCCGTCGGTCAGCTGAAATCCAAGCTGCAACGTACCAACCCCGTCGATCATCCGACGAAGTACAACCAGATGTTCTCCGAGCTGGTGGTGCTGGAGGCTCGAGCTCGGCAGCTGCACACGCGCTTCCTCGGCGCCGAAGATTGACTCCTCTTGTCGAGCTGCTCGCGCCCGACGCTCGCAGGTCGCGCCCTGAGCGAAAGGCCCGAGCGGTTATCCACAGATTGCGTGAACTGGGTTTCCCCCGTACGGGTCTGCTCGTCAGGGTGAGGCCATGCGTGCGCGTGGCGAAGACGAATCGGAATCCCCGTGTTGAGCCCGGAGGAGGAGCGAGAACTGGCCCACCGGATCGAGGTGGGTGTCCTGGCCTCCGCGGCCGTGCACAGCGATTCCTTGCCGATCCGCGCCACCCTCGACGAACTCCACGAACTCGCCGCGGACGGTGAGGCCGCTCGCGCTCGCTTCGTGGAGGCGAACCTCGGCCTGGTGCACATGGTGTCCCGGCAGCTCGCCGGGCGCAGCGGGGTCAATGAATCCGACATCTTCCAGGAAGCCTGCCTCGGCTTGATGGTGGCGGTTGGGCGCTACGACCATCGGCGTGGCTTCCGCTTCGCCACTTACGCCTTGTTCTGGATCCGGGCGTACGCGGGTGCAGCTGCTGCCGGGATGCTCGGTGAGCTGAATCTGCCGACCAGCCGGGCGACGCAGCTACGATCCGTGCGCGGCATCGAGGCCGCCCTCAGCCAGACGCTGGGACGGGTGGCCACCGCCGGTGACGTGGCCGCTGCGATCGGCCGCTCGGAGGCGTGGGTGGCCGATCTGCTGGCGCACGTGCCACCGACATCGCTGACCGCCCTCGACCCGGATGGAGCAACCTGGGCGGAGGCCCGAGAACCCCGACCGGTGGACGAGATCGGCGGCCTCCTGCAGGAGTTGGGCGCGCTCGAGCGGAGTGTTCTGGAGCTGCGCCTCGGTTTCGTTACGGGTGAGCCGATGAGCTACGCCGCGGTGGCCGATCGACTCCATCTCGGGTTGAGCCGGACCCGGCGAATCGAACGGGCAGCTCTCGATCGGTTGCGCGAGGTCTGTCCTTTCGACGCCGCCTCGTAACAGAGCCAGGCTGCGCAGGGCACTTCCTCCGGTCACCCAACCAACAACCCTTCGGTCAACGAGGAGAATCATCACGTCGGGGGGCTGTTGCGAACGAGCGTCGGTTGGCTGCGCACCAGATCTTGGTGTCATCTGGTCCGCCACCCATGCCACGTCGAAACGCGAGCGGTAGGTAGCACACAACTTGGGGTCGGATTTCCGGTCCCAGCCAAGCTCCGTTCCTGCGTTCGGGGTCACCGCTCCGCGGGCTGCGAGGAGTTGGCCGCCTGCGCGGTGGCTCCCAGGGCCCCATTCCTTCTGGTGCGCAGTTCCGGCCCATGCCAGCGTGCGCGGATGGGCCGCACGTGCGCACTGGGCGGATTCTCGCAGTCAGTTTCGACCAGTTCGCTCGGTACGACACGTGGCGCCTGGGCAATGTCCTGCCCTGCTTACCGCCCGCTAGGTCTGGGTGGAGCCGCAAATCCTTGCGGCCCCCCACGCTCGATCGATTCCGCACAGCCACGCTGGGCGTAGCGAGGTCGGAATCTGCAGCCGAGCGCATTCTCCAGATCCAGATCCGACCACGCCCGCAGGTAGTGACCTACAATCTTGAGCCGCAAACGCGTACCATGCTGCGACGCACTCAAGGGAGCTCCCCCGGTTGGACTCGAACCAACAACCCTTCGGTTAACAGCCGAATGCTCTGCCAATTGAGCTACAGGGGACCGCGAATGGCGGGCTAGCAGACTTTATCAAGGAACCTGTCCCGGGTCGTATTCCGCACGGAGCTCGGCCATCGCCTCGTCCACCGTCTCGCGCAGTCCAGGCGTGCTCCACGTCATCCCGCGTCCGAGGGTGGCGTGCCAGGTGATGACCGGAGCGGTCGCGGCCAGATCCCGCCGGCCGTTGACTACGACGCCGCGGTCGCCCGAGATCGGGACGAACCGCTCCACCACGATGCTGGCCGCTACTCGCTCGCGGAACAGCTCGGGCAGCCGCCCCGCGCCCGTCAGATCGATCGATCCGCGGCGACCGCCGTACTCGGCCCAGCTGAGCTTGCGGGTCTCGGCGTTCCAGCCGCCGTGTTCGATCTCGTGCCAGCCGACGTGACGCCACCCGTCCCCGGCTGCCGCGCTGGTGGACAGAACCGCCGCACTCCCGATCGCGTACCCGTCGGCCGCCTCCGCCCAGGCCAGGATCCGGACCGGGTGTCCGGGGACCATCGATCGCCGCCACGCGTCATACACCTCGCCCGGCAATCCGCGGGTCTTGCTCCACCAGCGCTTCACTCCGCCGGCAACGCGCAGACACAGAACTCGTTGCCTTCCGGGTCGGTGAGCACCACGTAGTTGTCGTCCGGATCCTCGTTGTGCCGTACGAAGGTGGCGCCGAGTGCCAGGAGGCGGGACACCTCTTCGGATTGCTCGCGGGTGTAGAGATCCAGGTGCATCTGGTCGCGCGCGATCACCGGCGTCTGCGCCACCTGAAGTGAAAGCTGGAGGAGGTCGCCGGCCAAGGTCCGGAAGTCACCGGCTGGGGAGACCGGGCCGACCCGGAAGTCGAGGGCCGCCGACCAGAAGGCCGTCATCTGCTCCAGGTTCGCGCAGTTGATCACCACGCTGCCCAGCCGCAAACTCACGAGCCGTCGGTCCCGTCCCCGACCCCACCGAGATCGCTGAGGAAGTCCGTCGCCCAGCGATCGATGTCGTGTTCGAAGACCTGGCGACGCATGATGCGCATCCGGCGGGCCTTGTTGCGGTCGGAGTCGTTCATGGCGAGCAGTAAAGCCTGCTTGAGACCGTTGATGTCATGCGGGTTCACCAAGTAGGCCTGCCGGAGCTCCTTGGCCGCTCCGGCGAACTCGCTCAGCACCAGGGCGCCCGTGTCGCCGTCGCGGCAGGCGATGAACTCCTTGGCCACGAGATTCATCCCGTCCCGCAGCGGAGTGACGATCATGACGTCGGCCTCGCGGAACAGCGCCGCCATCTCCTCCCGCGGGTAGGAGGTGTGCAGGTAGGTGATGGGTGGCCGGCCCAGCCGTCCGATGTCGCCGTTGATCCGGCCGACCAGCCGATCGATGTCGTCGCGCAGCTTGCGGTACTGGTCGACGCGCTCCCGGGATGGCGTGGCCACCTGGACGAAGACCGCCTCCTCGGGGTCGATCGTCCCCTCGGCCACGAGCTCACCGAAGGCGCGTATCCGCTCGGGCATGCCCTTGGTGTAGTCGAGCCGGTCCACGCCGAGCAGCAGGAACTTCGGGTCACCCAGGTCGTGTCGGATCTGCTTGCCCCGCGCCTTGGTCTCCTCCGTCATCGCCAGGTCGTGGAGCTCGGCACCGTCGATGGAGATCGGGTACGACCGCGCGAGGACGTTCCGGCCGTCGGGCGTGCGGATCCGGTCCCGCCGGGTCTCGAAGTTCAGTCGCTGCCGGACGAGGCGGACGAAGTTCTGTGCGCCACCCGGCAGCTGGAAACCGACCAGGTCGGCCCCGAGCAGTCCTTCGAGGATCTGGTTCCGCCAGGGAAGCTGCTGGAACAGCTCCGTCGGCGGGAAGGGGATGTGCAGGAAGTAGCCGATGCGCAGATCCGGGCGCAGCGTCCGCAGCATCTGCGGCACCAGCTGGAGCTGGTAGTCCTGGATCCAGACCACACCGGCCTCTTCGGCGACGGTGGCCGCCGCCTCGGCGAAGCGTTGATTGACCGACACGTAGGTATCCCACCATTCCCGGTGGTAGACCGGCGTGGCGATGACGTCGTGGTAGAGCGGCCAGAGCGTCGCGTTCGAGAAGCCCTCGTAGTACTCCTCGATCTCGGTCGCGGAGACGGGGACGGGGACGAGCTCCAGACCGTTGTGACTGAAGGGATCAAGACCTTCGTCGGCCGCCCCGTGCCACCCGACCCAGGCCCCCTTGTTCTTGCGCATCACGGGTTCGAAAGCCGTGACCAAGCCGCCCGGGGAGGTGCGCCAGTCCACGGAGCCGTCAGGGTTCTCGACCCGGTCGACGGGCAGCCGGTTCGCGACCACCACGAACGAGGCTTTCGCCAGGCTCTCCTGGGGTCTCGGGTTCGACCTCTTCGGCGACTCCGGAGTCATGACGTCGTGCCTCCCTACGGCGTACGTAGACGACCCTAGCCGGATGCGTCCGCACCGACGCGTCCGCCTTCAGGGATACCCGATTTCCCCATGCCGACACCATCTGGAAAGCTCGCCCTATGAGCCCAACCGGTCCGGTTTCGGATGCGGGTATCTCTGCCATGCAGGCGATCATGTCCCGGCCGGCACAGACCATGATCGGCATGGATTTCGACGGTACGTTGGCGCCGATCATCGACGATCCCGCGAGCGCCTACGCCGATCCCGCGGCCGTGCACGCGCTTGCGGAGCTGGGTCCGATGGTCGGCTCGGTCGTCGTCATCACGGGACGGCCG
This sequence comes from uncultured Actinomycetota bacterium, assembly GCA_963789345.1. Taxonomy (GTDB): domain Bacteria; phylum Actinomycetota; class Actinomycetes; order Propionibacteriales; family Propionibacteriaceae; genus Microlunatus. The sequence continues at coordinate 28,436 of CAWBKR010000028.1, forward strand.
GCGGAGACCGCCGTTCGACTAGGACGGTTCGCCGGTATGCCGGGTCTGGAGTCGATGGTGGTGCTCGGCCAGTACGGGGTCGAGCGCTGGGATGCCCGTACGGGTGAGTTCACCGTCCCGCCGGAGCCGGAGGAGATCACCCGGGTGGCGGAGGAGTTGCCGGCGCTGTTGGCTTCGCTCGGGCTCGCGGACGCGCGGGTCGAGCACAAGGGCCGCGCCATCGGGGTCCACACCCGGGAACTGGACGATGCCGGCGACGCGTTCGAACAGCTGCTCCAGCCCCTGACCGAACTCGCGGAGCGCCACCGACTCCAGATCGAACCCGGCAAGAACGTCCTGGAGATTCGCGCGCCAGGCATCGACAAGGGCGACGCGCTGCGTCAGATCGTGGCCGAGCTCGGACCACGTCAGGTGATCTTCGCCGGTGACGATCTTGGGGATCTACCGGCGTTTCGGGCCGTGGAGGAGTTGCGTGCCGAAGGGATCGCCGGTCTTCTCGTCTGCTCGGCCTCGCACGAGGAGGACGCCCTTACCGAGATGTCGGATCTGATCTTGGACGGCCCACCTGGGGTGGCGGAGTGGCTCACCCGGCTGGCCCAAAGCCTGTCGCGGTTGGGTCAGGAGCGCTCCGCCTAGGACTCGGAGACCACGACATGAACGACGTCGACCTCTCTGAATTGCACCTCGACGTATACGACCGGGGGAGCGGGCCGTGGAACCCGGAGCACGGAGAGATCGACATTCCCGCCGACTGGGAGTTCCTTCCCTCGGGAGACGCATTCGTCACCCGGACGGTGAAAGCGGCCGGAAAGTACTGGGTGGCGTGGCGTCCGCGGTCCCGCAACCGTCCCCACCGTCGCCTCGAGGGATTGTGGGCACCCGCCGAAGCCATCGCGGCGGCCTGGCGGGCGGCCGACCAGACCGAAGCCAGGAGGGTCGTCGCGCGCCAGGCCTCGGCCCGATCCCGGGAACGTGCCGAGGAGAAGTATCGATCGGAGATGGAAGCGGCGGTGCTGGACTTCCTTGACTTCGCCCCCGAGCATGCCGAGTTGGCGCGGGCGATTGCCGAGGAGGCCGCCGCCCGAGCGGCGGTGGTGGGTAGCGGACGAGTCGGCCGGACGCGGACCATCTCGCTGTCCGAGCGCGCCGCCCTGGCCGCCCGCGCCCACATTCGTCATCACCACACCGAGTACGAGGAGAACCTCGCGGACCTCGAGCTGGCCTTCGACGACGAGGAGGAGTACCGCTGGATCAAGCGAAGTTCCCATGCCGCCGTCGATGACTTCCTCGAGCGACATCGATCCCCGTGATCGTGGTCGTTGCGGCCGCCCTCTGTGACGACCTGGAGAAGCCCACCCGGATACTTGCCGCTCGACGGCGCCGACCGATCGAACACGCCGGTCGCTGGGAGCTGCCGGGCGGAAAGGTCGAGCCGGGCGAGAACCCGACGGATGCCCTTCGTCGGGAACTCGCCGAGGAACTCCACATCTCGGTGACTCTCGGTGCCGAGCTTCCCCATCCCGATGGAGGATGCTGGCCCATTTCCGCCGACTACGAGATGCGGGTCTGGTTTGCCGTGATCACTGCCGGGAAAGCCATGCTGAGCTCCTCCCACGATGGGCTGGCCTGGCGAGGCACGACTGACCTGCTCGAACTCGACTGGCTCGATGCCGACCGGCCGATCGTCACCGAGCTGATCGGACGGCTTGATGGGTGAAGACACAGCACGGCGTTCTGTCGCAAAAGCACCGCGCACGGTGGGTGAAAGGATTCAGTAAGCGCATTCCGGCCGTGCGTGGTGCTTTTGCGTCACGCAACCTTTTCAGCTGCCGAGTTCGTCGCTGGCCATGGCGGCGCCCTTCACCCGATTGGCGATCTTCTGCATCGCGATGTCCCGGGCGAAGTCAGGGGAGCCGTGCTGGGGCTTCTCGTCCCGGCTGAACGGCGAGAAGCCGCAGTCGTCGGTGGCGCCCAGCCGCGCGGCCGGAATGTGCTTGGCGGCCGCGAGCAGTGCGTCTCTGATCTGCTCAGGCGTCTCGACGTCGGGCGTGAGCGGATTGACGACCCCGATGAAGCAGACCTGCGGCACGCCGTTGGCATCCTCCCGGCTGTTCTGACCGCAGAGCCGGTACACCTTCTCCTTGTCGTCCTCGCTGGCGCACTGGATCAGGAAGTAGCCGGCGTTCAGGTCGAACATGTGGTCCAGCAGTTTCTCGTACGGCACGTCGCGGCTGTGCACGGAATCCATGTCGCCGCCGGGGCAGGTGTGGACGCCGATGTTCACCCGCTCCTCGGCGGAGAAGCGATCGAGGACCCGGTTGTTCACGGCGATGAACTCGCCCAGCATGTCCCTGCCGGTCCACGGATTGCGGGAGTCGTTCTTGTTGGCCAGCCGCCCCTCGGTGAAGTCGATCGACACCCGTACCGCACCGGCGGCGAAGCACTGCCGGATGTCGGTCTCGCACTGGTCGACGACGTCGTCGAGGAACTGCTCACGCGAGTACCCCTCGATCTGGTCTTCCAGCGGATAGAGCAACATCATCATCGACGGCGAGATGACCGCCTGCTTGACCGGCTTCGTGGCGATCTTGGTGTTCTTCTCGACGAACTCCGAGGCGAACGTCTTGTAGCGGAACGGGCCACGCACGAGCCGGGGAAGCTGGCGGTGGTGGCCGTCGTCGAAGATCGCGAAGAACTGGCCGTCGCCGGCCAGGTTGTCGGCCAGGCCGGTGCCCGCGAGTGTGTCGGTGATCGGATAGGTGGCGAAGCTGGATTCGCGCTGCTCGCCGTCGGTCACGTAGCTCTCACCGGTCTGCTCCAACCGCCGGATCGAGTCTTCGGCCGCGATGTCCTGCTCTCGCTGGAGGTCCTTCCAGCTCATCAGGCCCTGATCGTGAGCCTCGTACGCCTCTTGCAGTTTCATCGGGCGAGGTAGGGAACCGACGAGTTCGGTGGGCAGGGGCATGAGAGGTCTCCTCTTCGTCGAGGGTTCGATCGAGCGGACGATCGCTGATGTCGCGACCATATGCGGCGCGTGCCCCGCTGGCACTAGCTCAAAGCGTGCCGCTCACAGAGCCCCTCGTGCGGTGCTCCCGACCGGGAGCGGTGTCAAGCGAGTGACGTCGACCGGCTCGGCCAGGAGAGCAGGAAGGACAGCATTGAGGGAGCGGACGGCTTCGCCCGAGCCGTGCTCGTCGAGTTCGGCGGCCGAAGCCCACTTCTCGATCATCACGATGCTGCCGTCCGGCGCGTCGTGGATGGCGTACAGCAGGCATCCCGGCTCTTCGTGGACGGCCTCGATCGTTGGGCGCAAGGCAGCCAGAACCTGGTCGCGGGTCTCGGGACGGGGACGGAAGTAGGCGGTGACGACGACGGCGTCAGACATGGGATCCTCTCGCAGAGCAGTGTTCCGACCCTAGAGCCATCGACGAGAGCGCCGACAGCACGGTCGAAGTGCGATACTGCCCGCCGAAGCCTCTCGTCGAAGCGCTGAGCGACGAGGTGCTTGGGGCGGTAGCTCAGCCGGTCAGAGCAAGGGACTCATAATCCCTGGGTCGTGGGTTCGAGCCCCACCCGCCCCACCTAGTCTGACCTGCGGAAACGCTAGAACGCGCAGTCTCTGGAGCGCTGCAATGTGACTTGTGTCAGGGGAAATGTCAGGGATGCGTCATCGTGCGAACGCTGATAGGGCTCGGTCGACCTGGTCATGCAGCGCCGGGTCCACCGTGACATGCCCGTAGGTGTCCACCGTGATCTGGATGCTGGAGTGGCCCAGAATATTGCTGACGACCGGCATGGGCACACCCGCCTGCAGCAAAGTGGTGGCGGCGAGATGGCGGAGATCGTGGAAGCGGCAGGGCGGCAGACGGGAGCCCTTGACCATACGCGTGAAGGCACGCGACACCGAACTCGGCAGGAGTGCTTGTCCACTGGCCTGGGTGAACACGAGGCCGGTGTCGAGATAGTCGGGTCCGAAGGCCAGCCGTTCGGCGACCTGTTGCCTGCGCCAAGCTTCCAGGACGGTTGGCACCCAGCCCGCGAGCGGCACCACACGATCCTCCCCGGACCTCGTCTTTGGCCTGCCGTAGGTCAGTTGCTTGCCGATCTGGACGGCCTGCTGGCGGACGACGATGACTCTGCGCTGCTGATCGACGTCGACCCATCGCAAGCCGCACACCTCTCCCAACCGAAGGCCGGTGCCTGCCACGAACTGCACAATCGGGCTGAGTCTTGAAGGGGCAGAACCCTCGGGTTCCGTTTCCAGGTCGTGCACGAACCTCCAGAACTGGTCGGCGTCCCACCACTGACCGCGCGGTCGGGCCGCCTTTGGCAGGCGCACATGAGCGGTGTGGTCATGGGCCAGTTCCCCAGCCTTGACCGCGTCGCGTATCGCCGACCGCAGAGTGGCGAGGATGCGACGCTCGGTGGCAGGGCTGATCGTCTTCACGCGGCGGATCGCTGAGAACATGCCTTCGATGTGCTCCCGGCGCAGGTCCTTGACGCGGAGGCAGCCCAGCTGTGGCGCCAAGTAGCGTTCGATGTGCCCGGCGTATGACAACGCGGTCGACGCCCTCAGATTGCCGCTGCTGATCTTAGCCTCCAGCCAATGGCTGAGGAATTCGTTGACCGTCTCGTGACGCTTGCCATCGCTGCTGGGTAGCGTGCCCACTTTGTGGGCCCGGATGATCTCCGCCCTGGCCGCAGCAGCCATCTCCGCGGTGTCATAGCCCGACCCCGAAAACTGGCGGCGTTTGCCATTGGGCCCTGGGATCTCGACGGTGAACTGGAACTTGTGCTTGCGACAGTTCCTCGTGCAGTCACTCGTGCAACGACGGCGTACTCCGTTTAGCTTGGCCATGTCAGCCGCCTTCTTCGGCGGCGCGTGATCGGGCCGACGGGGGCAGGGTCTTGAACTTGTTCCTTGCCTCCTTTATCCAGCCTTCGGCCGTCTGGCGCGAGATAGTCCAACGCTGCTGTACCGCCTTCTGGCCGGACTGCCCAGCGGCTCTTGCCTGCTGGTAGGCCTCCGCAACGGCCTCGGCCCACTCGAGGCTCCCATTCGGCGGACGAGGAATCGGCGCGTGATCAAGGGCTGCGAAGAAGGCCTCGGGGCCCCCGGCGACTGCGGCGCCTGCCTTCCGTGCGAGCTCTCCGACTGGTAGGGCGGCGACTCTGCGAGAACCGAGGACGCGGGCTTCGAGTGGGTGTTCGCCCGGTGCTGGCTCGATCTTCAAGCCAGTGATCCTCGGGGCACCATCCACGAGCTCGGTTAGAACTGCGAATTCGAACGCCTCCCACCCGCGGATATTCCCGAGGCGGACCCACCCATCGTTGTCGATCCGCGCCCAGGCGTCCGAGACGACCGTGGTGTCCCCTGTGGGCCCGCTCTGTAGGCGGATGCTCCGCATGTGGTCCGCTCTGACTCCCCCCACATTCAGGGAATCTACCTATAGATTCAGTTCCGAGTCAACACGCATCATCCCTATATGAAAACCATCCAGACGCCAGACGCCTACAAGGCCCTGAGCTTGGCGGCAACCACGGATGTCGTGACCGCGGGTGCATTCTTCGGTCTCGGGCGTGACGGTGTACGGACCGCCATCGCTGATGGGAGCTTCCCAGTGCCCGTTCTCACCATTGGCGGTCGGCGGCGCGTCACCCGCGCAGCGCTGCTCAATGCGCTCGGCCTTGATGTTGGAGGATTGCCCGTTCATCCGGACGGGTCCAGCACGACGCCGCCCGTATCGGCCCAGACATAACACGAACCGGGTTGGGACGGTCTCGGAGGTGGCCGACCGGCTGGCGGTCGGGCTCGAGACCCACGCCGTCCTCACCGGCGAGACCGGGCGCTCCAAGGTCATCGAGGTCTCCGAGTACGACGTCGGTGACGAGTTCGATCAGCTGACCCGGCAGTACAGCCGAACCGTCGCCATGTCGGCGACGCTCAGTCAGCTGGCCAAGGGGCGCCTCGGGTTGCCGGCGCTGGTCACCACGGACGAGTCCTTCGAGGCCCCCGCCAACCCGTTGGCCTCCTGCGTCCCCCGTGACCCCGAGGCCAGCGAGGCGAGCCTGTGGTCGGAGTCGGTCCTGCATTGGCTAGTCGCCTCTTCCCGCGGTGCTGCCCTGGTGGTCGCCAACTCACACACCGAGAAGGAGCGGACCGCGGACGCGCTTCGGACCGCCGGCTGGCGGGTGGGAATGCAGTCTGCCGGAAGCGAGGAGGTCGAGGTCCTCGTCGCGGAGATGGTGGCTGGCGAGATCGACGTCCTGGTCGACACCGAATCGATGGGCACCGGGATCGACATCCCCAGCGACGCGCTGCGGTTGGTGGTGCCGCTGTCCCCGTTCCCTCCGAAGCTGTTCAACGACTCGTTCCCGAGCATGTGGTCGAGGCGCGTCGGCTATCAGCGGCGATGGCCGGCGCTGCTGAGCAAGATGGCCCACGAGAAGGTCAGGGGGGCGATCGGACGGCCGCTGCGCAGGATACCAACCGGGAGTGGTGGCCTTCACCGAGCCCCGGCCCGCCCCCCAGACGCTCTTGAGCTGGGTCATCCCCTCGACGGTGACCTGCGACCTCGCTGACGTCGAGCGGTTCATCGCATGAATCCCGAGCTCGAGGCCCGGTTGGTCGCTGCCGGCATCGACCCGGCCAACCCGTTCGTCCGGGAGGCGACGACCGAGACCGCTTCCCGGAGCACGCCCGCTGGGCCGTCAGGAGGGGTCAGGTGCTGCCTGCGCTGGTCTTCACCTGGCGTGGTGTCGACGGCATCGAGGTCGAGCAGGTCAACCCGTACCGACCGATCCTCAACGTCGACGGGACGGTCAGCAAGTACCTGTGGCCGGCGGGCCAGAAGTCGGTGCTGAACATCTTGGAGGTCAACCCCGAGGCCGACACGGCGATCATCGTCGAGGGCACCAAGCAAACCCTGGCGGCGCTGCGCTACGCCCAGCCCAACTGGCAGGTGGCCGGCATCGGCGGCTGCTCCAACTGGACGTCCGACTGGGTCGCCGACCCGGCCCTGATCGAGATCGTCAACGGTCGCTCGGTGGTGATCGTGTTCGACGCCGACTGGCGGTCCAACCGGGCGGTCTGGGACGCGGCCAAGGCGTTGGGCGAGTCGGCGCTGTCGTTCGGTGCGACGTCGGTCCGCTGGGCGGTGGTTCCGGGCCGCGGCACCACCGGCCTGGACGACATGCTAGGAGCCATCCCGGACGAGCAGCGGCGGCGGGAGCTGCTCGGAAACATCGCGTCGAATGCGACACCCAAGATGGGACGCCAGCCAGCTGCGAAAGCTGCGCCGGCCTCGCCGTTCTGGGGAGACAAGGCTCCGTTGACAGTCACGCTGGCGGAGGACATCTACCGCAACCGCGCCCTGGCGCTGGGTCCCGGGGTGGTCGTCTACACGTACGAGAACGGGGTCTTCTCACCAGACGCCAAGCACATCAGCGGGGAGATCATCGCCCGGCTCGAGGACCACTTCAAGAAGTCGCACATCGCCGACGTGATCGAGGTGTTGATCAAGCTGCTGCGGGAGGCCGGCACCATCCTGCCGGAGTACGCCACCGAACCGCTGCTGAACGTGACTAACGGGATGCTGGACCTGCGCACCGGCGAGCTGTTCCCGCACGATCCCAAGTACCTGTCCAGCCAGCAGATCCCGGTGCCCTGGAACCCCGCGGCGACCTGCCCAACGTACGAGTCCTGGGTGGTCTCAGTGACCGCGGCGGCCGACGACCTGGAGGAGTCGGTCTCGCTGATGCTGGACCCGTCGATGACACCGACCAAGGCGGTATTCCTGTACGGTCGAAGCCGGTCCGGCAAGTCGACCTACCTGCGACTGCTCGAGCACACCATCGGCAAGGCTCTGACCAACTGGTGACCCTGGCGGATCTCTCCGACAACCGGTTCGCCAGTGCCGACGTCCACGGCAAGATGCTGAACGTCGCCGCGGACCTGTCGTCCCAACACCTGGCCGACATGTCCACCTTCAAGATGCTGACCGGCGAGGACCTGATCCGGGCCGAGCACAAGTACGGGCAGCCGTTCTTCTTCACCAACACCGCGCTGTTCGCCTTCTCAGCCAACAACCCGCCGGCGGTGGCGGAGACCTCCAGCGCCTACCTGGAGCGGATCAAGCCCTTCCAGTTCCCCCGGTCGTTCGCCGGCTCGGAGGACCCCACCATCGAAGCGGCGATGCAGACCGAGCTGTCCGGCTTCCTGGTCCGGCTGGTGGCCGCCAACCAGCGGTTCCGGGCTCGCCCCGGTCACCAGCGGACCGACCCCTCAGTGGCCGCGGACTTCGCCCAGCACGCCGATCGGGTGCGGGCCTGGATCGCGGCCGAGACATTCCCGGTCGAGTCGCCCCAGGGGACCAAGGGCCGCGACCTGTTCCGGGCCTACAAGGGCGTGGTCGGTCGAGAACAACTACGGCCAACTGGGCCTGCAGGCGTTCTACGAGAAGCTGACCGCCTCCGGGGTCGAGCAGTACCGGACCCACACCGGCGGCAACGCCCGCTTCTTCCGCATGGTGCTACGTGAGGAGGGGTTCGGGGTCGCTCAGGCTCGTCGGTTCCGGGGTGGGGGAGTCGTCGTTTGTGGGAGCCCTGTCGACGAAAGGTTCCTCGACGAAACCGACGAGGACCCCACAACAGGAGGCCCAACCGTCGTCGGAATCGTCGGTTTCAAAAACACCCTCACTCATAATGGTGAATCACTTTGTGAACGAGGACGGTGAAAGTAAGTCACACATAGGAAAAGAGAGGGAGGTCAGGAACGACGATTCCGTCCCGTGGGCTGTCGACTTCGAGACCGCGGCCGCCGAGCAGGCGTTCGCCGGCCACCACGAGGGACCGTTCCTGCGGCTGATGTCCTTCGACGACGGGAACGGGCACCGCGGCACCACCTCCGACCCCGAGACGATGCGCCGCCTCCTGACCGATGCTCCCCGACTGGTCACCCACGACGGCTGGCGGTTCGACCTCCCGGCCGCGGCCCACCACCTAGGCCTGGACGCCGGCGAGCTGATCGGCAAGTCAGACGACCTGATCGTCGCGTCCCGGCTCTCCCGACCACCGCGGGACCGGGCGGGGCCGGCTCGACCGCTACACCCCTGGACCACCTGGCCGAGACCCACCTGGGGGAGCAGAAGCTGGGCGACCTGCGCCGGCTGAAGCGGGTGCACAAGGGCTACGACAAGATCCCGGTCGACGACCCAGACTACGTCGCCTACGCCCTGAAGAACGCGGACCGGACCCGCCGGCTGGCCGAGATCGCGGCCCCGCTGATGACCGAGCCCTACTACGCCCGAGAGCACCGGATCGCCCAGATCGCCGCTGGCCTCACCGTAAAGGGCCTGCGGGTCGACACCGACCTGCTGACCACCCGGGTCGCCGAGCAGGAGGCCCGCCTCACCCGGGTCCGCTCCCGGCTGATCGAGCTTGGCTTCCCGGCCACCGCCTCACCCGGGGCCACCGATGCCGGCCGTGGCCGGCTGCTGGACCTGGCCGGCGCCCTGCAGCTGCCGCGGACCACCACCGGCAAGGTGTCGATCGCCAGCGACGACCTGCTGGCCCTGACCACGCGGGCCGACCACCCACTGGCCGAGCCGGTCGCCCTGCTGGTCGAGCTGTCCGCGGAGCGCCCGTTCGTCAGCACGCTCGCCGACAACCTAACCCCCGCCGGCCGGGTCCACCCCGAGCACCAGATCTCCGGCGTGAACGGGCGCTGGTCGACCCAGCGTCCCAACGTGATGGGTGTCGGCAAACGATCGGCTTCGCTGCTCGCCGACCGCAACCTGATCCTGGCCGAGCCCGGCCACGTGTTCGTCCAGTGCGACCTGAAGTGCATCGACAACCGGTCGGTAGCCGGCCTGTCCGGCGACAGCGCATACGCGGCGCTGCTGGCCCCGGGCATGGAGATCAACGCCGAGCTGGCCCGGCTGTTCTACGGCGACGGGATCGACTACAAGAAGATCAAGAACAAGGTGAAGGCGATTGGTCACGGCATCAACTTCGGCCGCGGACCTCGGGCCATCTCCCGCGACAACGACCTGGATCTGGCCGAGGTCAAGCAGGTTTGGTCGTCATACTTCGAGGCGTTCCCCGAGCTGGCTGCCTGGCAGTCCCGCATCCGGGCCGAGGCCGAGGCCGGCTGGTCGCTGCCCAACGGCCACGGTCGCAGGGTCCGCTGTGAGCCGGGCAGCGAGTACACCGAGGCCCCAGCACGGCAGACCGCATCCTGCACCCGCGACCTGGCCATGACCGGACTGCTCCGGCTCGGTGACCTGGCGACCTACCTCTCGCTGTTCATCCACGACGAGATCGTGCTCAGCGTCCCCGCGGACAGAGCCGACGTCATGCTGGCCCGAGCGGTCGATGCCATGTCATTCGACTGGACCTCACCCTCGG
>CAWBKR010000029.1:0-43856 GCA_963789345.1 uncultured Actinomycetota bacterium
TAGGAGCGGTCAGTGGTCGACCCAGCCGATCGCCGCGTGGATCTTCGGCTCAGCGGCACGAGCTGAATCGGACAGCGACAGTGACCTCGATCTCCTCGTGGTGTGCCCGAACCAACTGCCGGACAACGAGGCATGGCAGAAGCAGCTGGACGATCTTGCCGATCAGGTCCACCGCTGGTCCGGCAGCCCGTGCGAGCCACTTGTGATCACCGAAGCGGAACTTCGAACTGCCGTCCAACGCCAATGATCGACTCGTAGACGAACTGCGACAGGACGCCATCCATCTGGTCGGCGCCAGCCCGCGTGCCCGCCTGGGCCGGAGAGCCAGTTGGCCGCCCTCGACGAAGCGCGGGTGCATCTGGCCAAGGCACGAGAGTTCCTCGACGCCGCCGAGACCAGTCGCGACCTTGGTCTGGACAACGCTGCCGCGTCAGACGCCGTGATCTCTGCCATCAACAGCAAGGACGCGAGCTGCCTCGCTCTGATGGTCCGGACAGGCAAGAGCGACAACCACGGGCAAGCCATCAACGAGTTGAAGCCGGCCGGCCGAGCGGGAGCCGGTGAGGCCCTCGGGGTGTCCGGGTAGAGCTCCAGCCAGGTGGCGTAAGGGTCGGTACGGCGGATCGCACTGGCTGGCGCGTGGGAATCCAATTCGTACTCGACGGTCAGCGTGGCGGCGACCTAGGAATGGGAGCTGTACCACCCGGCCGCACGCCGCCAGACGTCCGGTTCGTGCTGCCGGACCCAGCCCTGCTTCGGTCCCAGAACCTGGTTGGTGAGGCCGCGCAGCACCGCCACGGACGCAACCTCTCTGCGTTTTGCCACCTCGGTCCGGACGAAACTGATCGAGGGAGCTCCGGCGCTGGATTCACGACCTCGACGTGACGCCATCGATCGAGAGATCAGCCGGTGACCTCGTCCTCGTAGTCGCTGATCTCGTCGACGTTGGCCTTGGAGTGGCTGGTGGGGTCGAAGACGTAGCCCAGCCATTCCTTGGCCAGCCGACGGGCGAGCTGCAATCCGATCACCCGCTGCCCGAGCGTGAGGATCTGGCAGTCGTTGGACAGCACGGATCGCTCGACGCTGAAGGAGTCGTGGGCCACGGTCGCGCGGATGCCCTTGACCTTGTTGGCGGCGATCGCCACCCCGATGCCGGTGCCGCAGAGCAGGATCGCCCGGTCGGCTTCCCCGGCGACGATCTTCTCCGCGGCGGCGATGGCCACCGACGGGTACGTGCCGTCCTTCAGAGCTTCGGCGTAAACGCCGAGGTCCTCCACACTCGCCACCCGCTCGTCGGACTTCATGTCCGCCAAGATGGCGTCCTTGTAGTCGAAGCCGGCGCTGTCACTGCCGACGATCAGCCGAATCGCCTTACCCATCTCGTTCCTCTCCGCTCTGCTCAGGAGGCCGGTACGCCCTCGGCGAGCACATCACCCACCGCCGTCACGATCAAACCCATCGACACCGCACCCGGGTCGGGGTTGCCGACACTGCGCTCGGCCAGCGGCCGGGCCCGGCCGATCTTGGGAGTCATGGACTCCGTCGCCTCCGCGGCCGACACACAGGCTTCGGCCGCGGCCCGCCACGCCTCGATAAGATCGGCGCCCTTCCCCACCTCGCTCTTCAAGGTGTTCACGAAGGGGAACAACGCGTCGAGCATGGTCTTGTCACCGAGTTCGGCCTTGCTGAAGCCCTGCAGGTTCTTGGCGGACGACTCCACCGCCTCGACGAGCCGATCAGTGGTGACCCTCTCGGTGTTACCCAAGCTCTTGCCCACCCCGTCCAGCAGCAGCCCCCACAAGATCCCACTCGTCCCGCCCGCCTTGTCACCGAACGCCGAGCCGGCGGCGGCGAGCACGGTCTGCACCCCGCCCTGGGTCGCCTCGGCGGCCTCGGCGGCCGCCTTCGCTCCGCGCGACATGCCGATGCCATGATCGCCGTCGCCGGCGATCGCATCGATCCGTCCCAGATACTCCTTGTGCTCCTCGACCGCGGCGGACAACGCCGAGACGGCGCGGCGGGCCACGACCGCTGCCGCGATCGATTCCTCCGACGCTTCGGCCGCGACCTCGGCGGCGACCGTGTCGTCAGCCGTACGCCTGGTCGTGAAGCGCTCACTGACCACGGCGTTGCCGCGCCGGAAGGCCGGTGTGTCGGCGGGCGCCGACCAGAGCCGTTCCAGCTCCTCGTCCAGCCACGTGACCGAGAGCGAACAACCCGCCATGTCGAGGCTGGTGACGAGCTCCCCGACCTCCGGGGCGACCAACTCCACGTCGGCCTTCTCCAGCAGGTCCGCCACGTCACCGAAGAGCGCGAACAACTCCTCGTACTTCGTGGCTCCGAGCCCGTTGACCAGCACGGCGGCCCGCCCCGACGCCTCGGCCGGCCGCTCGGCCAACACCGTGTCCACCAGCTTCGCCGCAAGCTCACGGGCCGACATCCACGGCGCCGAACTGATCCCCGGCTCGCCGTGAATACCCAGCCCGAAGTCCATCTGACCGGGCTCGACGGTGAAGAGGGGCTGGTCGGCGCCCGGCATCGTGCACCCGCCGAAGGCGACGCCGAACGAGTAGGTCGCCGTGTTAGCGGCCGACATGATGCGCTCGACGTCGTCCAGGTCCGCGCCCTCCTCGGCCGCGGCACCGGCGATCTTGTAGACCGTGAATGTGCCGGCGATGCCGCGACGCTTGCCCTGCTCCGCGGGTTCGGCCGAGGCGATGTCGTCGGTCACGTAGACGATCCGGGTGTCGATGCCCTCCGCGATCAACCGGTCGGCCGCGACCCGGAAGTTCAGCCGGTCACCGGCGTAGTTGCCGAAACCGAGAACGACCCCAGCGCCGCCGTTCGCGGCCCGGCAGATCCGGTACACCTGCTCCGCCGAGGGGGACGCGAACAAGTCGCCGAGTACCGCCCCGTCGGCGAACCCGGTGCCGACCACCCCGCTGTACGAGGGGTAGTGCCCCGAGCCGCCGCCGATGACCAGACTGACCTTGCCGTCCAACGGACCGCCCGCGCGGACGAACCCGGAGGCACCCTCCACCCGATCCACGTAGGCGCGGTAGGCCGCGCCGAAGCCCTTCAGGACGTCGTCTTTGAACTCGGCTGGGTCGTTGAAGACAAAGGTCATGGCCTGCTCCTTCTGCTTGCGTGCCTCCCGGGTGGTGGCGACCCGTCACATCTGCGGCGACACGCCGTCGAAAGCGCCGAAGATGTGACGGGTCGCGGGATTCTATCCGCCGCCGTAGACGAGATTCTTCCCGCCGGCGGCGTTCGCCTTCTTGGTGCCCTCGACGATCGGCTGCAGCACTGTCGCCACCATCTCACCTTTCGTGACCGCGTGGACAGCGCCTTGGTTGGCGTCGAAGCCGAGCACCTCGACCTGGTCGAGCTTCTTCCGCATCTGGCCGCGCGGCGAACGCGAGCACGGATTCAGACGGGCGAGCGGCTGGGTCCGCGTCATACCTCTACAGCGTCTGGCCGCCGTCAGCGACCAGGGCGTGGCCGGTGACGAAGGAGGCTGCCTCGGAACACAGCCAGACGACCGCGGCCGCGATCTCCTCGGGTCGGCCCATGCGCCCGATGGGCTCTTGGGCGATGACCCTGTCCCGGCCTTCGGGGGTACCTCCGGTGAAGCGGTCCATCATCTCGGTGTCGATGATGCCGGGGCAGATGGCGTTGATCCGGATGTTCGACCCCGCGTAGTCGAGAGCGGCATCCTTGGTCAGCCCGACGACGCCGTGCTTCGCGGCGGCGTAGGCGGCGCCGCGGCCGAAGACCTTGACCCCGGCACCGGAGGAGGTGTTGACGATCGCGCCGCCGCCGTGCTGCAACAGCAGCGGGATTTCGTACTTCAAGCACAAGAAGACGCTGCGGAGATTGATGGCGATGATCCGATCCCACTCCTCCTCGGTCATCTCGGCGGTCGGCTTGCGCTGCTGCTCGGCGCCGGCATTGTTGAAGGCATAGTCAAGATGTCCGAACGTCTCCACCGTCTGGTTGAGCGCGGCCTGCACCTCCTCGCCGCGGGTCACGTTGCAGCGGACGGCAAGGACTCGACCACCGATGTCGTTGATCAGCCGGGCCGTCTCCTGGTTGCCCGACTGGTCGATGTCGGCGACCGCGACGCTGGTGCCGCGGCGGGCGAAGGCCAGCGCGGTGACACGTCCAATCCCGCTGGCGGCGCCGGTGACAAAGGCGACCTTGCCGGCCAGATCGCGGTTCTCCTCGGGCATGGATCACTCCTCGTCGTCTGCGGCGGTCTCGTACGGGAACGAGGTCACGGTCGCAGGAGAACCTTGATCGCCTGCCGGGAATCCATCGCCTGGTAGCCCTCGGCGGCCTGGTCGAGGGGCAGCTCCAGGTCGAACACCTTGCCCGGCTGGATCTGACGGTTCCAGACCCGGTCCATCAGGTCGGGCAGGAACCGACGCACCGGGGCGGGTCCGCCGTGGAGGTGGACGTGGGAGAAGAACAACTCGTCTCCGGGCAGAGAGACGTCGTGGTTCACACCGACGTAGCCCACGTGCCCGCCCGCTCGCGTGGCGTGAATGGCTTGCATCATCGCCTCCTGGGTGCCGACGGCCTCGATGACAGAGTGCGCGCCGAGCCCGTCGGTGAGGTCCTTGATCGCGGCGACCCCCTCGGCACCGCGTTCGGTGACGAGGTCGGTGGCCCCGTACTCCAGGGCCAACTGCTGGCGAGGCTCGTGGCGGCTCATGGCGATGATCCGCTCCGCACCGAGTTCCTTCGCGGCCAGTACGCCGAGCAGTCCGACAGCACCGTCGCCGACCACGGCGACGGTCTTGCCGGGTCCGACCTCGGCGGCGACGGCGGCGAACCAGCCCGTCCCGAGGACGTCGGACGTGGCCAGGAAGTCCCCCACCAGATCCGCGTCGGGCACCTCGGGGGTGGCGACCAGAGTGCCGTCGGCCAGCGGGACCCGCATCCGCTCGGCCTGCGCGGCCCCGGTGGGACCGAACGCTTCCTTGTGCGGGCAAGAGGGCTGGTAGCCGGAGCGGCAGATCTCGCAGGTGTTGTCGGACGCGAAGAACGAGCCGACCACGAACTGGCCCGGCCGGACCGTGGTCACCGCGGAGCCGACCTCTTCGACGATGCCGGCGTACTCATGCCCCATCGGCCGGGGACCGTCCAGCGCTTCGACACCGCGGTAGGGCCACAGGTCCGACCCACAGATGCAGGTCGCGGCGAGCCGGATGACGGCATCGGTCGGCTTCAGGATGGCCGGCTCGGGCCGGTCGTCGACCCGGACGTCGCCAGGGGCGTACATGACAGCTACACGCATGGTGAATCTCCTCTTCAGCTTGGTCGGTCGCGTTGACACCCACCAGGAAACCGGAGCGGCGACGAGCGAGGAAGTCACTCCCGGTAGGTGTACTGACAGGGCGCCCCAGCCGCGTACGAACGACCGTACTGTCGACTACGTGGACAATCGCGCCCAGGTCCGCGAGTTCTTGATCTCGCGGCGAGCCAAGATCACGCCTCAGCAGGCCGGACTGCCCGAGGCCGGGCAACGCCGGGTCCCGGGCCTGCGCCGCAGTGAGGTCGCCGCCCTGGCCGGCATGAGCGTCGAGTACTACGCCAAGCTCGAACGCGGCTCGATCGGCGGCGCCTCGGCCGGCGTTGTCGACGCGATCGCTCGCGCCCTCCACCTCGACGAGGCCGAACGTGCCCACCTGTTCCACCTCGCCCAGGCCGCCGACGGCACCAGCGCCGTCATCCGCCCCCGTCGCCGCACACGGCCGTGGGCCACGCGGCCGAGCCTGCGATGGACGCTGGACTCCATCACCACCGGGCCGGCGATCGTCGGGAACAGCCGGTCAGACCTGGTCGCGGCGAACCACCTCGGCCGTGCTCTCTACGCCGACGTCTGAATCGATCCGACCAGGACCCGCACGACAAGACGCTCCACGACCTGGTCGGCGAACTGTCCACCCGCAGTGACGAGTTCCGACGCCGCTGGGGCGCACACGACGTCCGCATCCACGGCACCGGGACCAAGCACTTCCACCACCGCATCGTCGGCGACCTCGCCCTGGCCTAGGAAAGCCTCGATCTGCGTGCCGAGCCCGGTCTCACCATGACGATCTACGCGGCCGAACCGAGCTCACCGACGGCCCACGCCCTTGCCCTGCTCGCCTCCTGGGCAGCGACGCAAGGAGAGGTCGAGAGGGCCGACCAGCTCACCTGACGCCAATGCGTTGCCCACGTCGACGCCTGTGCGCGGGCGCACCGATCACATGCGGGCGAGCTCGTGGACGACCACGCTGGTGATCATGGGATTGGTCTTGGCCAGTTCGATCGCGGCGTCCAGGCTGGTCGCGTTGACGATCGAGTAGCCGGTCAAGGTTTCGGAGCCGATCTCCAGCTGGCGAACACCGTCGGGGGACACCTCGACTCCGGCGGTCATCGGGTTGCCACTGTCGGCCAGCTTGTCGCCGACGCCAGCAAACCACTCCATCCACGCGGCACCGATTTCTGGCGTCGGCGGCTCGTACCCCTTGTAGAGAAAGAGGAACTTCTTCATGCGTCACTCCTTGGTCTCGTGATCGGTGGAACGCCGATCGGCGTCTCGGATCCCGCGGATGTAGTTCTCCAACGTGTCTTCGTCAGAGCCCCAGTGCGCCTGGTAGCGACCGGCCCATTCCTGTACCAGCAACAGAGTCGATCGGTTGATGGCGAGGAAGTTGACCCGGCCGCTCTTCTTCCGGCGGACGAGCCCGGCGGCCTGGAGGACCTGGATATGGCGGTGGATCGTGGTCAGTGAGATACCCAGGTGTCGGGCGAGCTGCTGTATCGACGCCGGCTGCAGCGAGAGCAGATCCACCACCTGCCTCCGATGCGTGTTGGCCAGTGCGGAGAACACCGCATCGAGACTCGCGCCGTCTCGATGGTTCACAATATTGTGAAGTTTAGAGCGGCCGATCAGGATAAGCAACAGCTCGGAGCCGATCCGGCTCATCACATCGTTGACCTCCCCCCCTGACGACGTCGACGATGGCGTCCAGCGGGGTGTAGGCGCGCACGCCATCCAGAGAGGGCCATGATGAAGGCGATCGTTCAGGACCGTTACGGCTCCGCCGACGTGCTGGAGCTCCGAGACGTCGATGATCCCGTGGTCGGGGAGGACGGCGTGCTCGTCCGCGTCCACGCCGCCGGCTGCGGTCCCGATGTCTGGCATCTGATGACCGGCCTGCCGTACTTCGTGCGCGTCATGCCCGGGTTCTCCCGAATGCGCGCCGAGGTGCGCGGTAGGGACGTTGCTGGGACCGTCGCGGCCGTCGGGCCGGGCGTCCGGGACTTCAAGCCCGGAGACGAGGTGCTGGGGATCGTCGAGGGCTCGTTCGCCGAGCTAGCAGCTGGAAGCCCGGAGAAGCTGGTGCCGAAGCCACCGCGCTTGTCCTTCGAGCAGGCGGCGGCAGTGCCGATCTCCGGTCTCACCGCCCTCCAGGCGATTCGCGACGTGGGGAAGGTCCGCGTGGGGCAGCGCGTCCTGATCATCGGGGCCGGAGGTGGGGTAGGCACGCTCGCGGTACAGATCGCCAAGGCGTACGGGGCCGAGGTCACCGGTCTGTGCAGCTCCTCGAAGGCCGACCTGGTCGCGTCGATCGGTGCCGATGAGGTCATCGACTACGCGCACGTTGACGTCACGGACGGAACCCGGCGGTGGGACGTGATCGTCGACACCGCAGGTCGTCGGTCGCTGCGGGAGTTGCGGCGCGGGCTCACCCCGCGGGGGACGCTCGTCATCGTGGGCGGCGAAGGGGGCGGCCGGTTGACGGGCGGGTTCTTTCGGCAGATTCTGCGCGCGCCGCTGCTGTCGTTGTTCGTCGGCCAGAAGCTGTACCCGCTGACCTCGACGGAAGGGCTCGATGACCTCCGGGCGCTGGCCGAGCTGATCGAGGCCGGCCAGCTCACTCCCGTAGTCGGGTCGACCTATCCACTGACCGATGCCGCCGAAGCTGTCCGGCAACTGGAGAGAGGCCACGTCCGCGGCAAGATCGTCGTCACGGTGTGAGTCTTCGACCGCGGCTAGGAGATCTACGACTCGTCAAGCCGAGAAGCGGGGCCTGCTCCTCGGGGCGCTGAACAACGCGGAAACCCCCAATGATTCACGTCAGATGCCCGCTTGGCTTGAGTCGTTGACGCATCCAGACTTGCCCGCTTCGCTGGCCGGTTGTTGATCTCGGCTTCTGGATCTCAGACCGCTCCCACGTACGCGAGTTCAACCCCAGCCGCGAAGCCACGCAGCCGGGCATCTTGAGATGAGTCAACGACACGCGCTACGCGCGGGCACTTTGGATGAGTCAACGCGAGCCGTTGCATTCGAATCACTCTTCTATTACACTAGTACTCATGAGTTTCGGAGGCGGGGTGGTCGGTGAGGTGTCACCGGTCGACCTCGCCCTGGAACAGTTCAGCCTCAGCGTCGATCATCTGGTCAAGACTCGCTCGAGGACGGCGGACTCGACGCACTACGACACCAGCGGCTTCGTCGACGTTCACCCAGGACTTCGAACGGATCCGGAACCGGATCCCGTTGGCCGACCACCGGATCGTCGCGGACGCGGAGCGGCGGAACCTGCCCGAGGTGCTCACCCAACCGAATATGGTGCGCATGCTGATGTCGACGTTGCGGCTGTCGCCGGGGGAGGCGTCGCGGCGGGTCCGGGCCGCCGCCGCCGTCGGGGACCGGCAGTCCATGCTCGGGGAACCGTTGACGCCGATCCGGCCGCATTTGGCCGCGGCGCAGCGGACCGGGGAGATATCGGCGGAGCAGGTGGCGATCGTCGAACGGGCGTTGGCGACGGTGGATCATCGCGGCTTCGACCCCGCCGACCTCGACGACGGGGAGCAGCTGCTGACCCGGTTCGCCGGCACGTTCGGACCCAAAGATTTGAAGAACCTGGCCGATCAGGTGGTCGACCACATCGACCCCGACGGCAGCCGACCCCAAGACGAACTCAACGCGGCCCGGCGGCACGTCCACCTGCGCCCCACCAAGGACGGTGGTTGGGCCGGGGAGTTCCGGCTCACCGGCGAAGCCGGCACCAAACTGCAGGCTTTGTTGGGGCCGTTGGCCACACCCCGGCTCGAACCCGAACTGAAGGACCACCCGGCCGTCGCCCCCGACACCCGCCACCATGGGCAACGGATGCACGACGCCCTCGAAGACGTCTGCGACCGACTCCTCCGCGGCCGCCGCAACCCCGACCCCACGAACCCCGACCCCACGATGCCGGGCGGCACGATCGCGGGCGGCACGATCCCGGATGCGGGCGGCACCCCGGCCACGGTGATCATCACCTTTCGCATCGAGGATCTGCTGGCCACCACCGGCTACGCCGTCGCCTCCGACGGCACCCTGATCCGCACCGAGACGGCCCTGAAGTTGGCCGATCAGGCCGACATCTATTTCGCCGCCGTCACCGCCAAAGGCGTGGTGCTGAATCTGGGCCGGATGCGCAGGATCGCCACCCTCGGCCAAACCATCGCGTTGATCGCCCGCGACCGCGGCTGCTCCTTCCCCGGCTGCGACACACCCCCCGACTGGTGCGAACGGCACCACATCCGGGCCTGGATCGACGGCGGCGAGACGAACCTGGACAACCTCACCTTGTTGTGCCGCTACCACCACCACACCTTCGCCACCCGCGGCTGGACCTGCCGACTCAACGCCGACGGACTCCCCACATGGACCCCACCGAAGATCGTCGACCGGCACCAACGGCCCATGATCAACAACCGGATCACCGGAGCCCTCGCCGCCCGCACCTTCCGCCTGCGGAACTGATCGTCAGCCGCTCGCGATCGCGCCTGAATGTGGCGGTGTTGAACCGAGGTTCTTCAGCACGAACCCTCAGGAACGCGGGCGAAGGGCCTCATCCAGATCGCGAAGGAGCTCTCCGACCCGACCTCCGCCAAGTGGTGCCGCTGGGTGCGGTTGAGCACTCAACGACGCCTGATGTCGCGCGCCGGCGCGCTTGTTCGATGTGCTCCGTACCGACAACTCGATTATCGCGGGCGGCGAGTTCGACCGCCCGCGCCGCATGGGGCACCGCCCGCTGACCACTCACCGCGACGCCCGATTGACCGGTTGTCACGAAAGTCGGCCACCCCATCGATGCCGCCCACCCGTTGTCTTGAGCGTCCTTGACGTGACTGGGCGTCGCGAGACTCAAGAGATAGGGGTGACATGGCTACTGTGGCCCACCGGCCGGCCGGCCCATGGCTCGGCCGAGAAAACCCAAGGGATCACTCGAGATTTCGCCGATCAGTTCTCGCGCGATGGGCCGCGGACTCACCGTGAAGTCTCCGATGGGCGTCGGAATCGGCTCATCGTCGAGCGCCTCGTTGGCCAAGGCCTCTTCCGCGTACTCGTTGATGTAGTGGGTCAACCACTTACTCATCTCGGACTGGAAGCTGGCCGAGAGCTCGTCCCATCGCCAGGCCGGGAGGTCGGCATTCTCGCCGACCGCCGGCCTCGGAAAGTGCTCCTCAGCCGCGTACGGTGGCCCGATGTCCGTCAGTGCTCGCTGTCGGGCGCGTCCGAGACCGACCTCCTCGGGGGTTTGCGACACCGGGCTCGCGGCACTCGCGTAGACGAACATGACGCGGCGATTCAGGTGGTAGTCGGCGCGATCATGGGAGACGGGGGCGCGTTCGCCCAGACTGTCGACCTTGACCCGGCCGGCGTCCACTCCGTTGGTGATCAGGAGTTGCGCGACTCGTTCGGCTCGACGGGAGCCGAGGTCATCGTTGTACGGCTCTTCGCCGATCGGGTCTGCGTTGCCCACGAGGGTGATCTCGGTGGAGGGGTGATAGTTCAGGAAGTGAGCAACGATCTCGACGGTCGTCGACGCCGTCGGCGTCAGCGTGTCCTTGTCGAACCCGAAGTAGACCGTCCCCGGCACCGAATCCGGAGGCACGACGTTGTACACCTCCTGACTTTCCTCGAGCCCGATCGATCTCGCTCGCTCGAGGTCCGCCACCGCCGTCCGGACAGCCTCCTCGACGTAGGCGCGGTGTTGGGGGTTCTTGTCGAGATCGGAGTCTCCGTAGGCCGTCCACGGTGTCTGGTCCATGCCGCTCACGACCTTCAGACCGTCTCGATTCTCCGCGTCGTGCATGGCACCAGACACGACGCCGGCGAGCGCCTGGCCGAACTTGGCCGCCGCTTGACCTCGACCACCGATCGCGGCAAAACCACCAGCGATGCGTTCGTTGACGGCGGCGCGGATGCGACGGCGGAACTCGGCCCGGGCACCCAATCCGCCGGCCAGTCCGCCGACGTACGCCAACTCGTTGAGCGAGGTCTGCTGCTCGACCTGGTCGTAGATTTCGTCGACGGCGCGCTCTCGCAGAGTCTCCAGCAGCCGGTCGAACACCGTAGGCGCGAATTCGTGGACGTAGTAGTTCTCGATCTCCTGACGTGGAACACGAATGTGCCCGCTCGAGAAGGCGTCGGTCAAGAAGTGATCGCCGAACGCCTCCGTCAGATAGGCCTCGTCTAGCAAGCCGTCGTCATGGCTCAACCCGGACTGCACGGCAAGATCGATCGCCTGCGTGTGCTTCTCGAGCCAACTCTCCACCGCCGTCCCGCCAGCGACGAAGTGCGGGGTGTTGTTCATCGCCAACGTGACGTATTGAGACTTCGCCTCCGTTACTTGCGTCTCCGACGGGACGGGCAGCAGGGCTGCTGCAGTTCCCGGGATCTTGGCCCGCTCGAGATGGGCCCGGATCATGGCGCGACCGTCATCGGACCTCGTGGCCTCCATCAGCTCCTCGAGTGAGCCGAATTCATCACCCGCCAGAGCGACGATCTGCCCATAGGTCAGTGACACGCCACCGCCGATCGGAATCGGGCGGTCGATGACGTTGCCGAGCCGGACGTGCTCAGAACTGCTCCACCGCTGCACCGTGACCGAGGATTCTGGCCGCACCACGCCGGCCATCGCGCGGTTCCCCGCCACGGGGCCGAGCGCGACGAGGATCGCCGTCCGCTGAGCGACCGTGAGATCACCGGAAGGCAGGTCGGTGGGCGTGGGCAGTCTTCTGATGCGCGGAGGCTGCCTCTTAACGACAGGCAAGCAGCCTCGGGCGGCTGGGTTATGCTCCGGGGCCCGATGCCGCATGGTCGACCACCCCTCGCCACTTTGTGGTCTGCAGCTACTGCTCCTCATCGAATCGTGCGCTCTCGATGCTTCCTGCGGACCAGTCGGAGGAACAGACTCACGGCCCGAATGGGCTGCCCTTTCGCGCAATCGGTCGCGAACACGGAAACGACATCCGGGCATCGAAGATGCGCCGGTCATACTGGTCGTTTCGACCACGTGGGCCGCGGGTCCACCAGAGATCCGAGGCGGCAGGGTGACCAACCGAGGGCGGATCGCTGTTCCCGTCCTGGCGCTGGCCGTCGGAGTGGTCATCGGTGCAAGCCTGGCGATCTGGACGCCCCGGATTCCCACACCACTCAGTGCGCCCGCCCCGTCGCCGAGCGCCTCGGCCTCCACCCCGACCCCCGGCCCGATGCCGCGGCCGACCCCGTCGCGAAGTCCGTCTTCCCCGACCGTCCCGATCCCGAGAACCCCCGCTCGGCCACCCGCCACCTCGATCCACGTCGCCGACCGCTACCTCGCCAGCTACCGCGCCGTCCGCGTCGGCTGGGAGCGGGTCCTGGCCGCCGGCCGGCCGCTGCCAGGGGTCACGGACCGCTGCCGTGACCGCTGGCGCACGTCCGGCAAGGACGCGCGCCTCGACTGGAAGTCGGCCACCTTCATGTGCATGGACCGGCTGGCGGGGCTGGCCTATCGGCCCCAGGGAGTCGCCGGATCGGCGACGACCCGGGACTACCGGATCGGCGGCCGACCCGCCGCCGATCGGAACATCGTGTTGACCAGTTGGTACTCCGGCGTCAACGAACCGGGGTTGGTCGCGCCCAACCGCCTCGATCAGAGCGTCACCCGGCTGGTGATCATGGACCTGGATCGCCGTCGCTACACCAGTGTCGAACTGGTGCGACCCGACGGTCCCGACCGGCTCCGGAACCTGAACTCGCACGGCAGTGGCCTGGTCTGGGCCGGGCAGTACCTCTACTCCTCCAGCCGGTCGAGCCTGTGGATGTACAACGCTGACGACATCCTCGAGATCGGCGGGCGGTTCGTGCTGCCTGCGGTCGCCGCGTGGTCGGTCGACGGTCTCGGCGGCCTGTCGAGCATCTCCCTGGACCGGTCGACAAACCCGGCTCGCATGACGGCGATCAACTACTCCAAGGCGGGCGAGGCGCACATCCAGAGCTTCGCGCTCGAACCCAGCGGCCTGCTGGCCCGCCACGACCGCCGGACGCGCCGCAGCTTGAGCCTGGTCAACAGCTTCGGCGAGAACCGCCGCGTGGTGCACAGCGTGGACTCCCTCACCATCCCGGGCTCCAGTTTCCAGGGGGTCGCAACCGTCGGCCCGTACGGGTTGGCCAACTCCTCCGCGCTGCGGTTCGACGGCCTGGGTCCGGTCGACGCGACGGTGGTGCTGGAGGACGGTGAGGTGATCGGCCGGTTCCGGATGCCGCGCGGAAACGTCGAATCCATCTACATCGACGAGACCCGGGGCCGATACGTGAGCATCACCGAGCTCGGCAGCCAGTTCCTCTTCGCCCTGCCCCTCGATCAGCTCACCGCAGGCTGATGTTCCCACGCGGCCGTCGGGGGGACATCCTGAGTTCATGACGTACGCACGGATCGGCGCGCCGATCGCCATCGCGGCCGCCCTCATCGCCTTGTCGGCCTGCACCGTGGTGCCCGGATCCGGCCAGGCGGCCTCGGAAACACGCGAGGTCAGCGGCTTCACCAAGATCGATCTCGACGGGTCGGGCGAGGTGACGATCGAGCAGACCGGGACCGAATCGCTGGTCATCGAGGCCGACGACAACGTGCTGCCCAACCTGACCAGCGAGGTCGCCGGGGCCACGCTGAAGCTCAGCACAAAGCCGGGAACATCGCTGAATTCGCGCACCCCCGTCCGCTACCGCGTCACCGTGAAAGACCTGAGCGAGGTGATTCTGTCCGGCTCGGGCACCATCTCGGCCTCGAAGCTGGACATCCCCGAGCTGCGGATCGACATCAGCGGCTCGGGCACGGTCACCACCGTCGGGGCCACCGTGGCCCAAGACATCACCGTCTCCGGTTCCGGGACCTACGCCGGTGCCGGTTTCAGCAGCGCAGCCGCCACGGTCCGGTTGTCCGGCAGCGGCCAGGTCACCGTGATGGCCGAAGCCAACCTGGACGTCGACATCAGCGGCAGCGGCTCCGTCACCTACTCCGGAGACGCCACCGTGAAGCAGTCGATCAGCGGATCGGGTGAGTTGATCAAGAAGTAGCGCGCGGTGCGGGGCGGACGTCACGTCGACGACGTGTCGAATGCACCCCCGGTTAACCCGCCAGACCTAGCGTCCACGCATGCTCATCCAGAAGTCGTTCGTCCATTCGGCGCCCACCGCGATCAGCGGCTTGGTGGCGGCCGCACGCCAGCGGCTCAGCCGGCGCCCGCGGGCCGCCCTCCGGCGGGTCGTCCGGCGCGAGGTGCAGAAGCAGATGCCCGACCGCGAAACGCTGATCGACGACATCCTCGACGCGCCGGGCTTCCGAGCGCAGGTGGAGCAGGAGTTCGCCCGCGAACGGGAGCAGCGCGCGGAGACCCTCGCGCCCACCGTGGCCCAGGTCAACCGGGACTTCAGTGCCGACGTCTTCTTCGGCAGCGGCAGCCGGTACGACCGGATCCTGGTCGCCAGCCGGTTCGCCGAACTCGCGGCCGAGATCACCGAGCTGACGGGCCGCCGCGACGTCCGCAGCCCGATGCAGCAGGCCTACCGGCAATTGCTTGCCGCCGAGACGAACGGTCTCGGTCGCATCGCGGGCAGCAACTACAACATCCTGGGCAAGCTCGTCGTGCCGCCGCTCCTGAGCCCTCCGGCTGGTCCCATCCTCGAGATCGGCACGCTGTTCGGACTGTTCTCCCCGCTGCTCGTCCGGCAGTTCCGGCGCGTCGGAGAGTTCCGGCACCTCACCGTCATCGACCCCCTCGAGGGCATCCAGGTCCAGCCGGAAATGGCCGCCCGGACCGACCCCACCGGCACGCCGGTGACGACGAAGGTGGCCAGACACAACCTGGAGGGCTCCGGCCTGACGCCCGACGAGTTCCGCATCGTCCAGGGCTTCTCGACCGACCACGAGGCCCAGGCCGAGGTGGCCGACCGCGCGTACGGGGTCGTGATCGTGGACGGCGACCACTCCGAGGACGGCGTGTACTCCGATCTGTGGTGGACGGAGACGATCACGCTGCCGGGCGGAGTCGTCGTCATGGACGACTTCGGCGATCCGAAGTGGCCGGGTGTCGAGCGCGCAGCTCGACGCTACCTCGCCGACGGCGGTCGAATGCAGCTGCTGGGTACCGCCGCCACCTCCGGCTATCTCCGGATGCCGATCTGACCTCAGTTCGTCCGGATGCAGATGGCGAGTACCAAGAACGAGGTGAGCACCTTCCTCTGATTCAGTGGAGGCGCTCCAGCCGGTTCTGTGCCCACTCCAGGCGGCGCCGAAGTTGAGGGTCGACCCGCGCCCGATCGCGCAGCGTGACCAACTTGGGGTGCAGTACTGAGTTCCATCCCCGCTGTGCCAGACGGCCCATGGGGCCCCGGAACACGCGAAACCGCTGCCGTGGACGCACGGTGTCGGCCCAGATCATCTTGTAGTCGTCCGCTCGACCTTGCATGTCTACGCCACGCAGTCCCTCGGCGATGGCGTGGCTGATCACCTCAGCGGTCAGAAGGAATCCCGGAGAAAGTGTCGCCCGAGCTTCGTCGAAACCAGTCTTGAGCAGGAACATCTCTCCGCCCAGCGAGGTCGCGAGCTGTCCAGCAATCACCCTTCCGTCAAGCTCCAGAAGATAGAGCCGCAGCCAGCCCTGCTGGGAAGCCTCTCGGGCGAATCCCCGGTACAGCGTCTCCGAGGCCGCGTTACTGATGATCGCTGTTCCTTCTTGCCCCTTCCACCCAGAAGCCTCCACGCGCAAGAAGCTGTTGAAGTCGCGCTCGAAATCAGGACCACCATGCGAGGTACGAAGGCGAACTTCACCGACCGCCTCAAGCTCTCGTTGACGATTGCGCAGCTTGCTTGCGGGTGCTGCGGCTACGGGAGGCGCGCAGCTCCTCGAAGCTTGCCGGCCGGGTGATGTAGGGACTAGGAAATTCTGGCACCGAGGGCAGGACGCCGTAGCGCGCATCCGCCAGCGCCTGGCAAGCGATCTCGGTTTCGCGCGATCCGACGTAGAGGCCAGACAAGTGGAAGCGGCGCGGTCCGATCCGGGCCAGCTCGTCCCAAAGTCGACGTCGGGCCTCATGCGTCTTGGCCCATTGCGACAACCACGCATGGGTCAGGAAAGGATTCGACCGTTGCGCAGCCAACATGTCCCACGTCTCGGCGTGCGCCGTCAACGCCGCAATGCCCTCAGACAGCTCGAAGGGATCCACTTGATCCCTCGGCCCCCGCTCATGACCTCACGCCACACCTTCCCGGGTGGCACCCTACCTGGATGGGCTAGGGGTATACGGCGATGGTTTCTGGCCTTCGGGTACCGAAGTCAGGGATAGCCGAGGATCTGCTCCCGTTTGCCTGCCCAAGCAAACGCAGACGCTACCGCATCGGTCAGCGTGGAGCGGGCCGTCCAGCCGAGTCGCAGTCGAGCCAGATCGACGTTGGCATACGCCCCGGTCGCGTCGCCATCGCGCCGCGGCGCCTCCCGCACCGGGACCGGCTGGCCCAGCACCCTCTCCACCGTGTCGACCAGCTCCCGCACCGTCACACCGCGGCCCGTACCGAGGTTGAGAATCAAGCTCGGGTCCCCGGCTTGATCGAGGATCGAATCGAAGCGCTCGACGGCGGCGACGTGGGCCAAGGCCAGATCCCAGACATGGATGTAGTCCCGCAGCCCGGTCCCGTCGCGCGTCGGATAGTCAGTCCCGGTGATCTCGAACGCACCGCGCGACCCCGCGAGCGGCCAGGACCAGCTGACCGAGCACGTGGGACGGCTCTCGGACGTGCATGCCGAAGCGCAGGTCCGGGTCGGCGCCGATCGGGTTGAAGTACCGCAGGATCAGGGTCCGCAAGCGGCCCGCCCGTCCTAGATCCTCGAGCACCATCTCCATGATCCGTTTTGTGCGCGCGTACGGTGATCGGGGGTCAGTCGGTGAAACCTCGAAGACTTCGAAGTCCTCGGTCTCCGCGTACACCGAGGCCGAGGACGAGAACACCACCCGGGGCTTGCCCAGCCTCGCCAGCTGATCGAACAGCACCAACGACTTGACGACGTTGTCCCGGTAGTACTCGTACGGCATCGCCACCGACTCCGGCACGACGATCCGGGCCGCCATGTGGATGGTGCACTCGAGATCGGGATGCTCGGCCACGATCCGCGAGACCAGATCACGATCGGCAACGTCACCGCGGTAGAAGATCCGGCCACGCGACGAAAGCCTCAGGACCGCTCAACAACGAGTCGAGGATCACCGGCGTGTGTCCGCCGCGCTCCAGCGCTGCCGCCGTGATCGCGCCGATGTAGCCGGCGCCGCCGGTGACCAGGACCTTCATGCCGGAACAGTAGGACAGCGGCGCGCCGGCGAGGTCGGCCCGGCGTGAATCTCTTCCAAATTTCTCTCCGTCGAGGCCAATCCGCTTCGCTACGGATTCCGAATCCGCAGGAAAACAGCTAGTTCGCAACGCAAGCATATCTCTCGGGGGGTCTGAAGTCGGTGGTTGTCGTCTCCACGGAATCCAAGTTCAGCAACCCCGCGCGCAACCGACTGGTGTCGGTCGCGGTCGAGCCTCGCGCCCAGGCCTCTGGTCAGCGTCATCATCCCGACCCTCAACGAGGCCGAGAATCTCCGGCACGTGCTCCCCACGCTGCCCGACCTGATCGACGAGCTGGTGATCGTCGACGGCGGCTCCACCGACGGCACGGTCGACGTGGTCCGCGAGCTCGGCGCCGACGCCACAGGTCGTGATCGAGCCGCTGCGGGGCAAGGGCAACGCCCTGCGGGCCGGATTCGCCGCCGCCAGCGGCGACATCCTGGTCATGATGGACGCCGACGGATCCATGGACCCGTTCGACATCGCCACCTTCGTCGCCGCGCTCAACGCCGGTGCGGACGTGGCCAAGGGTTCGCGCTTCCTCCAGGGAGGCGGCAGCAGCGATCTGACCGCGCTGCGAACCTTCGGGCAACTTCATGCTCACCAAGGCGGTCCGCTGGACGTTCGGCGGCCGCTACTCCGATCTCTGCTACGGCTACATGGCCTTCTGGCGGCACGTGCTGCCGACCTTCGACGGAGGCGCCGAGGGCTTCGAGGTGGAGACCTTCCTCAACGTCCGCGCCCTTGCGGCCGGACTGCGCGTCGTCGAGATCGCCTCTTTCGAGAAGCCTCGCGATCCACGGTGACAGCCATCTCGGACGTTCCGGGACGGTTCGCGCGTGCTGATGACCATCGCCCGCGAGCGTCGTCGCCTGCGCGGGCCCGGTCCGAGCCTCGGGGTGCCGCGCCCGCCGAGCCGCAGGTCACCGTGCACATGGTCGAGCCCGACGCAACCGTTCCCCGCCTCTACATCACCCCCCCGGACGCCCGGAGGACGACGAGGCCGACAGCCGATGACCCTCACGACTTCGGTCGTGATCTGTGCCTACACCGAAGACCGGTGGGACCACCTGCTGGCAGCCGTGGCCTCGGTGCGGGCGCCAGATCACGCCCGGTCGACGAGATCGTGGTGGTAGTCGACCACCACGACCGGTTGCTGCGCAGGACCCGATCGGCGCTGCCGGCGTATCCAGTCGTCGCCAGCCAGGGACCGAAGGGTCTCTCCGGCGCCCGGAACACCGGCACGGCCGTCACGTCGGGGGACATCGTGATCTTCCTCGACGACGACGCAGTCGCCGAGCCGACCTGGACTACAGCAGCTGCTCGCGCCCTACGCCGATCCCGACGTCCTCGGGGTGGGCGGTGCCGCGGTCCCCGCTGGGAAGGTCGGCCACCGACGTGGTGGCCCGACGAGTTCGGCTGGGTGATCGGCTGCTCCTACCGCGGGCAACCGACGACGACGGCGACCGGTGCGCAACCTGATGGGGTGCAACATGTCGCTCCGCCGCTCGGTGCTCGACGCGGTCGGCGGCTTCGACACCGGACTGGGTCGTACGGCCGACCGCCCCCTGGGTTGTGAGGAGACCGAGCTCTGCATCCGGGCGGCTGAGCTGTTTCCGCGCGGGCGTTTCGTGCTCGAGCCGCAGGCCGTCGTGCATCACGCGGTGCCGCGGGCCCGCGCCGCCTGGTCCTACTTCCGCGCCCGCTGCCGCGCCGAAGGCGTGTCCAAGGCGTGGGTGGCCGGTCGGGTCGGTCCGACCGCCGCGCTCTCGGCCGAGCAGGCGTACGTGTCGCGGGTACTGCCCGCCGGCGTGGTCCGCCATCTCGGCGATGCCGTCCGTGGGGATCGCTCCGCCGCCGGGCGAGCAGGAGCCATCGTGGCCGGGTTGGCCTACACCGCCGGCAGCTACGTGCGTACCAGAGCCGCGCTCGAGGCGCGGGTCGACAAACTCCGGGCACCGAAGCCGGACCCAAGCGCGGCTCGCTCAGAGCCGATGATCCCCCTCGTAGTCGATCTGAGCGAGCCGCTTCCCGCCGTCGATGCCCGGCGCACCGGGGGCGACCCCTACGGCAGCGCGGTGTGCCTGGTCACCCGCGCCGGCGATCCCGCTGGCCAAGGTGCAGCTCGACCTTCCGAAGGAGCGCCTGTCGGGGGAGCAGCTCGGAAGTCGACTGCACGAGGCGCTGGGCACGCTCACCATCGACGCCGCCGCGCCCAGCGCTGCGCCCTCCCGGCAGCGCGCGACCGTGGTGGTGGCCACCCGGGACCGGCCGGACCTGCTGCAGGAGTGCCTGCGGTCGATCTTCGGTGGCACGCTCGCCCCGGAGCGGCTCATCGTGGTCGACAACGCACCCGTCGGGCAACGAGACCGCCGATCTCGTCCGCCGCTTGGCCGCGGACGAGCCGCGGCTGGTCTACGTCCGCGAGGACCGGCCCGGACTCGCCCGCGCCCACAACGCGGCCCTCCCCCATGTCGCGACCGGCGCTGGTCGCGTTCACCGACGACGACGTGGTGGTGGATGCCGCGGTGGCTGGAACGCCTCGTCGGCGCCTTCGGGAACGACGGCGAGATCGCGTGCGTCACCGGGATGATCGCGCCCGCGGGAGCTGGAAACCCTTCCCCAGCAATGGATCGAGGGCAACGTCACCTACGACAAGGGCCTGCAGCGCCGGGTGTTCGACACCGGCCGGCACCGGCCCGAGGACCCGCTCTTCCCGTTCACGTCCGGCGCGTTCGGCTCCGGGGCCAACATGGCCTTCCGGACCCAGCTTCCTCCGCCGCCACGGCGGCTTCGACAACGCCCTCGGTACCGGGACGGTCGCCCTGGGCGGTGACGATCTGGCCGCGTTCTACGACGTCATCGCCACCGGCCACCGACTGGTCTACGAGCCGGCGGCGATCGTGCTGCACCGGCACCATCGTCAGTACGCCGGCCTGCGGCGCCAGACGTACGGCTACGGGGCCGGTCTCGGCGCCCACCTGACCCGCTGCCTGCTCCGTGAGCCGCGAATGGCCCTGGTCCTCCTGCGCCACGCCGCCACCGCCCGCCGCCGGGCCACCCACATCATCGCCCCACCGACCGTGGCCGGGCTTCCGCCCTACCCGGCCGACCTCAGCCGCCAGCAACTGCGCGGGCTGGTGTCCGGCCCGTGGCGCTACCTGGTGAGCCGTCGGCGGCTGCGTCGGGAGACGGCGTGACGCGGTGACACGCCCGGGACCGTCCCGATCCTCCTCTACCACTCGGTCAGTGATCACCCGACCGGGGAGTTCGGCCCGTACACGGTGTCGCGGGCCCAGTTCGCCTCGCACCTGGACCGCCTGCAGGACCTCGGCTTCACGACCGTGACCATCGGCGAGCTGCTGCGCCGCCGATCCGCCGGGCGAGCCGACGCCGGACCGCACCGCGGTGATCACCGTCGACGACGGCTTCGCCGACTTCGCCGACAACGCCTGGCCGGAGCTGAGCCGGCGCGAACTCGCGGCGACCCTGTACGTCACCGCCGGACTCGTCGGCGGCCGCAGCGCCTGGCTCGCTCCGTTGGCGGCCGAGTCGATGATCATGCTGAGTCGCGCGACAGCTCCGCGAACTCGCCGCCGACGGCTGTGAGATCGGCGCCCACAGCATGAGCCATCCCACAGCTGGACTGCCTGCCGAGATCGCAGGCGGCCCAGGAGATCCGGGACAGCAAGGACGTGCTGGAACAAGCTGCTGGGACGCTCGGTGACGACCTTCGCCTATCCGCACGGCTACCACGACCGTCGTCAAGGAGCTCGTCGCAGCGCGCCGGATTCTCCTCGGCGACCGCGGTACGCAACGCCCTCAGCCCCGCCGGCGGACGACCGCTTCGCGCTGGCCCGGGTGACGGTGATGTCGGACTTCGACGCCGACCGACATCGAGCGACGTCCTGCTCGGCCGCGGCGTCCCGGTGGCCCGGCCCCGGGAGAAGCTCCGCACGTTCGCCTGGCGACAGGCCCGCCGTCATCGACACCGCCAGTCGACTCCTCGAACCGCCGCTCGATCCACCGCCGAGCGATAGCGGTGAGCGGCCGATGATCGACGTCATCTCCCCGGCCCCGCGCGAGGAGTGGCGAGCGGTGATCGCCGGCGACCCCCAGGCGCTGCCCGAGCATGCGCCGGAGTGGACGGACGCGCTGTGCGCGGCGGGCCCGTACGCCGACGCCAGCCGGCTCTACACCGCCGACCGACGGCCGCCAGTTCGTGCTGCCGCTGGTGCGTCGCACCGGGCCGCTCGGGCTCGGGCGGCTGGTTGTCGTCCTACCCACCGAGCTGGGGGATCGGCGGACTGGTCGGCCGCGGGGTCGACGCCGACGAGGTCGACCGAGGTGCTCGCCGACCTGCGCCGCGACCGGTAGCCAGCGGATCTGGATCCGCCCGAACCCGGTCAGATTCGCGGCCTGGACCGAGGCCGTTGAGCGACCAGCCGATCCGGACGCGACACGTGCCGGTCGTACTGCCACGCCGCGCCCACGTGATCGATCTGGCCGACGGCCGGACGCGGTCTGGCAGCGGATGTCGCAGTCCGGCCGCCGCGGCATCCGGCTGGCCGAGCGCGCCGGCGTTCGGGTCGAGATCGACCGCAGCGGGGAGCTTGCTCGACGACTACTACCGGCTCTACCTCAGCTCGGTGGACCGCTGGGCGGCGAAGCAGCACGAGCCGCGGGCGCTGGCCCACCTCCGCGCCGGGCGCCGCGATCCGCTGGCCAAGCTGAAGACGATCGCGGCCGCCCTGGGCAAGTCGTTCGTGGTCACGCTGGCCTACGTGGACGAGCGAGCCGGTCTCCGGCTCGATCACCCTGCTGGGCCAAACCGCGCACTACACCCGCGGCGCCATGGACGCCGAGCTGATCGGCAAGACCCACGCCCGGACCTCGCGCAGTGGACGGTGCTGCAGCTGGCCTGTGATCAGGGCTGCACGGCCTTCCATCTCGGGGAATCCGGGCAGTCCGCATCGCTCGCCCAGTACAAGGAGAAGTTGGGCGGCCGGGCCGTCGACTACGCCGAGATCCGGCTCGAGCGGCTGCCGTACACGCGGAGCCGATCAGGCCCTCCGTTCGCGGTCAAGAAGCTGCTGAGGTTCCGCGATGTCTGAGCCGCGTCGAGCCCTCACCGTACCCACGCGCTGGGGCGCGCGGCTGGCGACGATCGGCGTCGCGGCCCTCGCGATCGCCATCCTGCTCGTTGCCTACACGGTGACCAACCGACCTGCCTCGGGCGGCCCGGCCGGTTCGAGTGACCCGACCCGCGCGACGAGTCCGACCAGCACAAGCAGCCCGACCAGGCCGGCGGCGCCGAGTCCCAGCGCCTCCTCGAGCCCGGCCGGTCCGCAGATGATCTTGGACGAGAATTTCGACGGGCCGATCCTCGACGAGTCGATCTGGAACACCTGCCACTGGTGGAACGACGAGGGCTGCACGATCAGCTCGAACGACGAACTGGAGTGGTACCGACCCGAGCAGGTCTCGCGTCCGCGACGGGCCCTGCAGCTGACCGCCGACCGGAACCCGATCGACGCCTCGGACGGGAAGACGTACGAGTTCCGCTCCGGCATGGTCACCACCGGACCGCCCGAGGATCGAGACCGAGCGAAGGTGGCCTTCACCTACGGCAGCGTCGAGGCCCGGATACGCATGCCTCGCGGCCGCGGCCTGTGGTCGGCGATGTGGATGCTGCCGGCCGACGGGGAGTCCCGGCCCGAGATCGACATCCTCGAGTCAATCGGCGCACGACCGCGACGAGATGATCATGCATCTGCACCCGCGGAATCCGCGACGACGAATCGCCGCGAGCCGGTACCGGTTGGCGAACACGACGGCCAGCGGCGGCTGGCACACACTCCGCCTGGACTGGTCGCCGGGTCGGCTGCGGTTCTTCGCCGACGGTGCCGAGATCTGGCGAGTGACCGGCAACCAGGTCCCGGACGAGCCGATGTACCTGGTGTTCAACCTGGCCGTGGGCGGCGTCTATCCGGGACCCCCCGACGACAGCACTCCGCTTCCCCGCGACGTTCGCCGTCGACTACGTGCGCGTATCGGCGGCCCCCTGAGTCAGTTCGGCAGGCTCAGGGTCGCGCAGAGGCGGCTCGGACATCGGCGGGTCAGCGTCGGGGACCGATCGTGGCACTCGGCGAGTCTCAAGGCGGCGCTGGCTCACCCATCTCCGCGATCCGATGCAGCGCAGCTCGTACGCGTTGATCTGGGCACCGCCTGACCTCCGGACTCGGGTTGGTTTTCTGGGCGCTCGCCACCCGTTGGCTCCCGCCCGCAGACGGTCGGCATCGGTGCCTCCCTGGTCACGGCGATGATCTTGCTGGCCAATCTGTCCACCCTCGGCCTGCGGAACGGGCTGGTCCGCTTCCTGCCTTCGGCCGGACGCTCCAGCCGCCGGCTGATTCTGACCAGCTACGGGTTGTGCGCCGCGACCGCCGCGGCGATCGCCGCTGGTGTTCCTGGCCGGCCGAGGCCATGGTGGGCCAGCAGGCTCGATCTGCTCGCCGGTCCGGTGGCGGGCGCCGCGTTCGTGGCTGCGACGGCTGGTCTGGGTGCTCTTCGTGCTCCAGGACCACGTGCTGGTCGGGACTGCGGATCCCGGTCTGGGTGCCGATCGCCAACGGGCTCTGCTCGGTGGCCAAGATCATCCTGCTTCCCGGTGCTCGCCTTCACGGCCGGCTGGGCCATCTTCGCGGCCTCGGTGCTGCCGGCCGGCTGTCGGTGCTCGCAGTGACGATGCTCGTTCTGCGGCACACCCGGAACCGGCGGGCGAAGGGCCCGAAGCCGAGCCGGTGAGGATTGCGAGCCTGTTCGCTTCGCGGCCACCGACCATCTGACATCGCGTTGCTGTGGATGGCGGCCACCAACATCTTGATGCTGGTGGTGCTTCAGCAGGCCGGCGCCGAAGCCAGCGCCTACTACTACATGGCCACCTTGATCGGCTACACGCTGTACCTGATCGTCAGCAACGTCGGCAGCGCCTTGGTGGCCGAGTCGGCCCGCTACCCGGCTCGGGCCGTTGAGCTGGCCCGCCAGGCGCTACGGAATGCCGCCCGACTGGTCATTCCGCTGGCGGCCGTGGTTGGCTCGCTGGTCGCCCATCTGCTGCTGTCGGTTCTGGGTCAGTCCTACGCCGACAACGCCACCGTGCTGCTGCGGCTGATCCTGATCTCCGCGATCCCGCAGTTGATCGTCGGGATCTCGCTCAGCACGGCTCGGGTGCGCGATGATCTGCGGACGATCATGATCGTCTACGCCGCTCATCGCGGTCGGGGACCTCGGCGGCACCTGGATCGCGCTGCAGTACGCCGGCCTCGCAGGAGTCGGCATCGCCTTCTGGCGACCGAGACGGTGGTGGCCTTGGGCTTGCTGTTCAGCGGTCGGACTGGGCTGTGGACCGACCGACGTCGCAGGCGGCCCGTTGCGGCTCGGTGGCTCGGTGCGGCTCGTTACGCGCTCGCCTGGGAGCCCGGGAAAAACTCCTCGTGATCTCGGCGAGCCGCGGCATCCAGGCGACGCCGTATCGAGTGCTCCGCTCGGATTGCGACACCCTGGTCTACGGCTCGAAGTCGAGCCTCTGGTGGTCAAGATCGCCACTTCGGCGGCGGCTTCGGCCGCGCTGTCCCGAGCAGGCGGACCTGCTCGACTGGCTGGCCGATCATCCGGGGCTCGGCTCGCATCGCGGACCTGCTGCCGCGGCTGATCGGCAGCGGGACGATCGACGGCGCGCGAGTGCTGATCGAGACCCGACTCCCCGGCACGGCCCACATTCACCGGGATCCGGACGAGCGCCGACCGTCGCCGCCGGCCGGGCCGCGATCGGCGCTCCACCAGGCCACGCGCGCCAGGTGCGACCGTCGATGCCGACCTGCTGCGCGAGTGGGTCGACGAACCACTCGGCCTGCTCCGCGACCTGCCCGCCCTCGCCGGGCGCCAGACCCGCCCTGGACGGGTGTCGCCGACACTGCACGAAGGTTCTCGGCCACGAAGAGATTCTGACCTCGGCGACCCACGGCGACTTCTCGCCGGGCAACGTGCTGGTGCTCGACGGCACCGAGGACGGCACCGAGCCTCACCGGGATCGTCGACTGGAAGAATGGCCGCCGGGTTGGCCTGCCCGACACCGATCTGGTCCATTGGTGGCTCAGCGTTCGACCGGTCGAGCTCGGCTCCGCCGTCCGCGACGTTGCTCTCCGCGCCGGAGTCGACGCGAGGTCGATGATGCCGACGTTGCCGTCCCGTTGGCCCAATCCGCAGCTCCGGCTCGTGCACGTCGTGTTGCTCACATGGCTCTGGCACGTCTCGGCCGGGTGGGCTGCGCCCCACGGAATCAACTAGGACGCGTGTGGCTCGCCCGGGACGTGAAGCCGGTCGTTGATCTGTTCGCTCGGTCTCCCTCGAGTGTCGTCGGGCAGGCCGCCGACGTGACTGTGCAAACCAAGCGACGGCAGCGGCACTCCCAGAGCCGACCGAGCCCATCCGGCGCCGCACGCCCAAGGTCTGGTCAGCGGCCGGCGAGTGATCTCGCGATCGGAGTTGTTCCTGGTCGCCGTCCCCGCTCTGGCCGCGGCTGTCTGGTGCCTCAGTCTCGCCCACGTCGATCCGCGCGAGATGGGTGAGCTCGGCCTGGTCTCGCTGCTCTCCTTCGGCAGTGTTGCCGCCTTGATGCTGCTGTCGGCCGGTTTCTTGCTCAGCCTGTACTGGCGGGCGCCGGAGTGGCTGCTGGGGCTACACTTGGTGACCTTCGTCGCCCTGATCCATGCGACCCCGGCCGTGCTGTACGACACCTGCGCTACTCCTGGGCGTACAAGCACGTCGGCATCGTCGACTACATCCTTCGCAGCGGCACGGTGGACCCGACCCTGGGCGTCGGCGGCATCTACCACAACTGGCCCGGCTTCTTCGCCGGCAGTGCCCTGCTGACCTCGATAGCCGGGTAGCCCTGACGCTCTGCGGATCGCGCTCTGGGCTCCGCTGGTCTTCAATCTCCTCAATCTAGTCGTGCTGCGCTACGTCTTCCGTGGCCTGACCCGGAGCACCGCGCTGATCTGGCTGGGACTGTGGTTCTTCTTCGTGATCAACTGGGTCGGGCAGGACTACTTCTCTCCCGCAGGCGATGGTGTACGTGCTCTATCTGGCCTGCATCGGGCTCGTTGATTCGCCGGTCCATCAACGCCAAGGTGCTGCTCGCGCTTCGTCGCCGCGGTCAGCGTCGTCGCCGCCAGTCACCAGATCACACCGATGATGTTGGTGCTCGCCGTGACGGCATGGTGGTACTTCGGCGGACACGCGGCTGGTACCTGCCGGTGCTGGCCTTGGGCGCCATCGCCGCCTGGGCCTTCACTGGAGCGTCGACGTACACCCTGCCCAACATCTCCGACTCTCGTCACCGGCTTCGGTCGCCCCGTCGCCAACGCCAACGAGACTCTGGAGAAGGCGGGCGTGCTCACCGGATCCGAGACGATCGTTGTTCTGGGTGGCCGCGGGGTCGTGGTGATCTCGACCGCGATGGCGCTGATCGGGGCGTGGCGGAGCTGGCGGGTCCGCGGCCTGCGGGTCACCGCCATCTTGCTGATGGTGCTGCCGGCCACGCTGGTGGTCGTCACTGGCTTCGGCGGCGAGGTCTTGTTTCGCGCATTTCTGTTCGCCGCGCCGTTCATCGCGTTCCTGGCCGCGGCTGCCTGCCTGCCCCGCGACGGCCATGGATTCCCTCGTGCGGAACGTGGTCGTCGCGCGGTGCACTGACGCGCCGTTCTGCTCCCGGGCTTCCTGCTCAGCTACTACGGCAAGGAGCGGCAGAACTACTTCACAGCCGGCCGAGGTCGCAGGCCGCCGCCTGGGTCGACACCCATGCGCCGCCTGACTCGCTCTTGATCGAGGGCAGCCGGAACTACCCCGACCCAGTTCAAGAATTACGAGCGCTTCACGTACGTGCCCGATCGATCGAGAACCGGAAGCCTCATGGCGGGAGTTGCTCGCCGATCCCGCCAGGAATCTGGAGGACTGGATGAGCGACCCGCGCTACGCAGACGCCTTCTTGCTG
Organism: uncultured Actinomycetota bacterium; assembly: GCA_963789345.1. Taxonomy (GTDB): domain Bacteria; phylum Actinomycetota; class Actinomycetes; order Propionibacteriales; family Propionibacteriaceae; genus Microlunatus. The sequence continues at coordinate 27,748 of CAWBKR010000029.1, forward strand.
CTCACCCGGTCGCAGAACAGCGCCGTGAACAGTGACGGGACGATGCCGGTGGGCTCGCTGTACAAGATCGAACGCTCGCTGCGCGGGTCGCCCGACTTCCGGCTCGCGTACGAGAACGCCGACGCCACCGTCTTCGTTCTGGCGAATCGGGGCGCGCGATGACCGCGCGACTCGTGGCCGGTGCGGCCACCGTCGGAGCCGTCGTGGTCGGCCTGGCCGTGATCTTCGACCTGGCGGCCCTTCGGATGATCTTGGCCGTCGCCCTGTGCCTGCTGCTGCCCGGCCTGGGCTGGGCGCGGCGGTTCCAGCTCTCCGACTGGGGCGACACCCTCGCGCTTGGCGCTGGTGCTGAGCATCTGCACGACGGTCGCCGTCGCGACAGCGATGGCCGTGTCGGGGTGGTGGTCGACCGTGGCCGGTCTGCTGGCGCTGATCGCGGTGGGCGTCACCGGCTTCGTGCCGACAGCGCGCGTCGTGGCCCGCCTGGGCGCCGTCTTCCCGGCCACGGCCACGCTGCCGGGCGACGAGTGGGTCGACTGGTACCGCCAGCACGTCCAGCACGCCGAGCAGGAACGCCGGCAGGCCGAGTCGGAGTGGGTCGACTGGTACGCCGGCGCCCGACGACGCGCCGCGGAGGACCGGGCCCGAGAGGCGGCCCTCAAGCGAGAGGCCGACGCAGCAGTGGGCCGAGTGGTACCGCAACGCCCATCCCGAGCGGGTGCTCAGCCGGCAGCGGTAACCCCACCCCAGACGGGCAGCGGCACGTGTGTGGAGGGTCGAGCACGAAACAGGAGAGGCCCGTCCGCCCGGCGTCTGCGTCGGACAAGAGACCGGTCGGGTATGCCGATGGTAGAACTGGCCGGCGTGCAGTGGGAGTCCACGGGGTCGTCGTACCAGTGATCGGCGTGCAACATGGCGCGCCGGGAGGAAGGGTCCGGGTGATGGCGCTCACTGAAGTTCCCCAGTTGCGCTCGGCGTATTTCCCCACCCGGAGGCGGTGTTCAGCGTAGCGGTTGGCGGGTGCCGGTGGTGGTTCGGCGGAGCTGGCCGTTGCGGGCGTGGTGGTCGCGGAGGCGGTAGGAATCGCCGTCGAGGTTGATCACCACGCTGCGGTGCAGCAGCCGGTCGAGCATGGCCGCGGCGACGGTGGTGTCGCCGAGGATATCTCCCCACGATCCCACGCCGCGGTTGGTGGTGATCACGATCGAGGTCTTCAGGTAGCGCTGGGAGACGACCTGGAAGAGTGCGGAGGCGGCCTCGGCGAGCAGCGGAAGATAGCCCAGCTCGTCGATGGCCAACACGCGGGTCCGGCGTAGAAGCGCATGGTGGTGGCCCAGCGGCCTTCGATGGCGGCCCGATGGCAGCGGGCGGCGAGGTCGGCGGCGGTGGTGAAGTAGGTGCGGTAGCCGGCATACGCGGAGGCGCGGGCCAGACCGACGGCGAGATGGGTTTTGCCGACCCCGGGTGGTCCGATCAGGGTCACGTTGGTGGCGGTCTCGAGGTAGCGGCAGGTGCCGAGCTCGGCGATCAGGTGCCGGTCGAGGCCGGTGGCGGCGTCGTAGTCGAAGTCGTCCAGCGTGGCGGGGGTGGGCAGGCAGGCGAACCGGAGCCGGCCGGCGAGCCGGCGGGCTTCGGTGGCGTCGACCTCGAGGGCGAGGAGCCGCTCCAACGCGGCGGTCACGGTGAGTCCTTCGGGCTGGCCTGGTCGAGGACGACGGGGATCTGTTCGGCGGCGGTGTGCAGTCGCAGCGCGGCGAGGTGGCCACGGAGCTGCTGATAGCGGCTCGCCGCCGAGGCGGTGCGTGGCTGATTGGCGTTGCTGGTAACGGATCTGGGGTGACCCCGTCACTAGCTAAGCTAAGCTAGTGCCCCCGGTGCGCCGTCGCTACCCAGCATGGCGCGACTTGCCACTCAACCTCCTTGAGTAGCCTTCCAATTGTGAAGATTTCGGTAGTTCGGCCCCAAGAACTTGACGGCGACCACTTGGCCATGTGGCTCAAGTGGCAACGCGAGGACCAGCGATTGGCCAGCCCGTTCTTGGCGCCCGAGTTCGCTGTGGCTTTTGGCCACCACCACGAAGAGGCCCGCGTGGCGATCGTCGAAGACGGCCTCGACCTGGTCGCCTTGTTTCCTTTCGAGCATCACCGCTTTCAGCTCGGCCGTTCGTTCGCGTTCGACCTCTCAGACTCTCAAGCCATCCTTTGCTCGAAGAACCAGGCCTTCGATCCGATGGAGCTGTTGGCCGGTTGCGGATTGGCGGTGTGGGAGTTCGACCACCTGGTGAGTCATCAGGCACCGCTGTTTCACCCCCGCCACGTCGTCATCGAACCCGCGCCGGTCATCGATCTTCGCGACGGCTACGAAATCTGGCTGGAGAAGAAGCGCAAGACCTCGCACAGCCGCATGAAGAAGGTCCTGCAGAAGACTCGAAAGCTCGAGCGTGAAGTCGGAACGCTGCAGTTTCAGTTCAACTCCTTGTCGGAAACAGACCTTACTCAGTTGATGGAGTACAAGGCTGCACAGTACGTGCGCACAGGACGCTCCGATCGCTTTGCCGACAAGCGCTTTCGAGGTTTCCTCGAAGAGCTGTTCGCGATTCGCACTGTTGACTTCCAGATGCGCCTGTCCCGCTTGGACGCCGGTGATCAGAACGCAGCCCTGTATCTCTCGTTGCGAGCGAATGACCGACTGGCCGGCTGGTTTCCGACGTACGACCCAGATCTCGCCAGCTATTCTCCCGGAATGGCGTGCATGCTTTCGCTCATCGAGGCAGCAGCGAATGATGGTTTGCAGCAGCTCGATCTAGGTGAAGGCGCCGCCGATTACAAGGACTCGTTCAAGAACTTCGACGACGAGGTGGCCGACGGTTGGTCTGAGCGTCCGGTTCCCGCGGCGCTGCTGCGGCGGGCTCAACTGGCCCCGAAGCGAGCTGCGATGAACATCGTGCTGAATAATCCGAAGCTGCGCGTGGCCGCGCGCAAAGCTCTCGCCCGCATCGGCTCGGTCCGCGCCGCAGTGAATAAGCGTCCGGGCAGGCTGACCGAGACCGGCCTTCGTCATTAGCGTACCCAGTGCAATTCTGGCTCATCTGACGTTCCCGTGGAAACGTCACAACAGCCCGGAATCGAACCGGTTCGGCTCACAGTGCCCTAACCCATGAGTTGTCGGGTGCTGCGCCGTAGTCGTCCGGATAACCACTGCGTTCTCTTGAGCAGCCCAGGCAGGTCCAGGCCCGTCACTGACCCAGATCGCCGGGGTAACGCAAATCTTCGGGCGGCACTGTCGTCGCGCGGAACCAAGCGTCGATGAACGGCGTGAGATCACGGCCGGCGACCCTGGACGCGAGCGCCTCGAAATCGTCGAAGGATGCATGTGTCCCACCGTAGGTAGCCGGCCACTGCTTGAGCAGCGTGAAGAATCTGTCATCCCCCATCTCGTTCCGCAGCGCGTGAAGGGCGAGCGGTCCTCGGTCGTAGACGGACGTGAACTCCTCGCCGGAGGGCATCGCCACCACAGGTGATCGCCAGAACCCGGGATCATCCGCTGCGCGGCGCATCTGCCGCTTCCAGCGGGCGTCGAGGTCTTTTCCGTCGACCTTCTCGTGCCAGAGCCACACCGCGTAAGACGCGATGCACTCGTTGATGCAAATATCGGACCAGCGCTCAAGGGTGACGAAGTTGCCAAACCACTGGTGCGCCAGTTCGTGTGCGACGATGTCCACACTGTGCATCCTGCGGCCGCTGTAGATGGGTCGGGTGGCGGTCTCCAGGTCGATATGAGTGGACGACTCCCCGGGAAAGATTCCACCGGCAGCGCCGAACGGATAGGGGCCGAAATAGCTCGCGAGCACGTCGATGACGGTGTCGGTCTGCCCGGCTAGCTCTCGCGCACCTTCCACGTCCGGTCCGATGGCCGACACGATCGGCGTTCCGTTGGCAAGTTGTTCTTCGACGGTGGTGAACTTGTCGATGTAGATCGTGGTCTGATAGCTGGCAATCGGTTGATCTAGCTGCCAGCGGAACACGGAGCGGCCTTGGCCGGGGTCAGGCAGATCCGTGGTCTGCGAGACGCCGTTGGAGATGACTCTCCAACCGTCCGCGACGGTCGCGGTCACAGCGAAAGTCGCCGTGTCGCCCGGGTGCTCGTTGACCGGGTACCAGGCGGAGGCGCTGATCGGTTCGCCGGCGGCGAAAGCGCCGCCGGAGCTGGTCCGGTACCAGCCGCCGTCGGGAGCCCCCCCACGACCGCTACGGACGACGGCTGGCCTACCGCTGTAGTGAACATCGACCACCAAGGCGGACCCCGGCATCAGGAGAGCGACCGGCCTTATGACGAGCTCGGCCTTATCGTGCACGAAGGTCGCGGCAGTGCCATTCACGGTGACCCCCGACACCTTCATGGTCGATTGCAGGTCGAGATTGAAGCGATTGAGCGCTCTGGGCGACGTGACGGCGGCTTTCAGGTGTGCGGTGGACCGCAGGTTGTTGCTGTCGGGGTCATACGAGAGGTCGAGTGCGTACGACTCGACGTCGTATCCACCGTTGCCGCTCTTAGGAAACCGCGGGTCACCGAAGCCGGCGCTCCCCGGAGTGCCAGAATCGCGGCGACCGGGTTTGCTGGGAGTCGCCGCCGGGCTTGAGACACGAGGAGCGGGCGAGGGGCTGGCTGACGGCAGGACAACCTTCGGGCTCGGCAACGAGCCCTTCGGCGTCCCAGAGGTCGTGCAGGAGCAGGTGGCGAGGATTAGCGCCAGCACCGCCAGAGCCGCGCGGTGGGTACGGGCGCTCATGGCCCGACGTTACCTGCCGAAACTGTGGGCGCATGACCGCTCGACTTCGGCATCTGACTCGCAGCCGGCTCACGCCCCGAGAAGGCTGACGCCCTCGGCGATCATGGTGAACCTGATGCGGTGCGGTGCCAGCACGGCCACGGCTCCTGCGAATCCGTCGACGTTGATCGCCGCCATCGAACAGGGTGGATTTTGGTCACCCGCGATGGACAGCAGGGACGGGGGGCTTGTGGGAGGGGTCACGATCACGTCGGTCATCTCCCTTCGGAGCCCCTCACCGGTCGCCTTCAAGATCGCCTCTTTCCGAACCCAATAGGTAAAGAAGTCCTTCGGTGTGAGCACGAACCCCTGCTCCTCCGACGTGCAGACCGACGAGAGCAGGCGCTGGGAAGGAGGCCCGCCGATTTTTTCGACGTCCACCCCGACGGGGCCAGCGGCGGTGGTGGCGACGACGACGAGGTTGCTCGAATGCGAGACGGAGGCGTACAGGCGAAATCCTGAAAGCCGGGGGCGACCATGTTGGCGCCCACACCGATCACACGTTCGGGTGACGGTCATGGCCGAGGCCTCACCTCCGACCGAACGGGCAGCCGCGATGCGCAGAAGCACAGCGCCCAGTGTGAACCGGTCCCGGTCGCCCTCGACCGTGAAGCTGGACCGACGCTCCATCTCCCTCGAATCCAGGAGTGCGATGTGTTGGTCCCGGAGATCCCGTAGCCGAGCCTGATAGACCGTGCAACCTCCCGGCGCCGGCGCTTGGGGCGTGGGGCTTCGAGGAGCCATCACGCTGGCGCCGCGCGCGGCGCGACCAAACCTGCCATGCCGTGGTCTGATGCTCGGGTCCAGCGGCAACGTCAGTTGTCCAAGCTCAGCGCCGTGCAGCGGACGCCGCCTCCCCCCTTCTTCAGCTGCTCCGTAGTCAGCTCGACTACCCGGTAGCAACGGTCGCGGAGGGTTTGGGCGAACCGGGGCGCGCCAGTGGTCATGGTCACGGTCACGGTGTCCGAGACGAGATTGAGCGCGAAGAGTTCGGCTTCGTCGACTCCGACTTCGATCAGCTCCACGCCTGGCAGGTCGCGGATGGTGCGGCGACTGCGCACGTCGAAGGCCTCCGGGCACCAGGCAAGTGTCTCGGGCGTGATGACGGCGATGGCCAGATCGATGTCGTACCAGCGGTTGCTGATGGTATGCACGGGAATGACGTCGTAGCCGAGAGTGTCGGCGATCACCGGGTGCATTGCCTTGTCGGTTCGCCAGCCAGAGCCGGCAAAGAGACGTGAACCGAACGCCAGCGCATCCCCCTGGCCACTGAACCGATAGGGCGCGTCGATGACGTCATACCCGCGCTCGAGGAACCAGCGGCGAAAGTGCGGAAGCTCGGGGTCTCGCTCCGGCGGCAACTGCGCCATCATCGCCTGGCCGCCGCGGACGAGGGCGGCGTTGGCGGTGTAAATCATGTCGGGACAGCCGGAAACGGTCGGGACGTACTCAGTCGATCGGCCCGCGTCGACGTGGGCTGCGACTATGGCCTCGTGCTCGACCACAGCGAGATCCCAGTCGGGTTGGTCAACCTTGTGCATGTACGGATTGATCTCGAACTCGACGCTGAAGTTGTCGGCGTCGGATACCAGCAGCGTCTTGTTCATTTGAGAACCTTCTGGAGTGTCGACAATTTTGAGTTGCGGGCGGAGCTCTGGGAACCGCTCTGGGTGTCGGCGACCGGCCGGGAACCGGATGAGGGTCCTGTCGACGCGTCTGGCCACCACGACGACGTCTCCTGATCAGTTGCCTTCAGAGGGGGCCCTCCGTCTGGCCACCACGGCCGCACGTGTTGGTCCGGTGTCTTGAGCCGGGCCTCCCCGTCTGGCCACCACGGCCACATGTCTTGGTCAGGTGTCTTCGACAGGGCCTCCCCGTCTGGCCACCAGGACCACATCTCCTGATCTGGTGCCTTCGACAGGGCCTCCCCGTCTGGCCACCACGACCACATCTCCTGATCTGGTGCCTTCGACCGGGGCCACCGTCGTGCCGGTGACACAGCAGGGCGCGGAGCTCCGGGCCGGGAAACCTGGAATGAGTGGGCTGAAGAACCGTCGCCCTCGCCCCACCAGGACCAGGCCTGTTCCGGGGTTGCGAGGTTGGGTGCGGGGACCTTGGAGGAAGCGCGCTCTTTGCCGGCGCCCTGAGCTGCCTTGCTCCCAGCCCAGGTGCCGACGGCAGTGACGGCGGTCTCCAGCGGGCCTCGGCCGACAGCTTGCCGCCAGCCCAGGGCGAACAACAGAAACGCTGCCACCTGGAACAGGTAGCCGCCCATCGGATCGAACTGATCGAGAGGAGAGTTCATGAAGACGACGTGGGCGGTGAACAACGTCAGCGACATCGACCCAGCCGCCGCCAGCGGGGCCGTGAGGACGTGAACGACCCGCTGCAGCGTAGGAGCCGTGACGTGGCCGAGAAGCAGCATCGCGCCCAACACCGCGACCGCAATTCCGAGGGTGTGAAGCAGGTCGAGAGGTGTTGCGGCGTGCGGGGCACTGGTGGCAAGCCACCACCAGGTTCCGGTTGGGGTCGTACCGTCGAAGCCGAACACAAGCAGGTCATCGACGGTGTCGCCGTCGGCGTTCAGCGGCCCGGGTGCGGCCAGCCGGAGTGCAGCCCGCCCTCCGAGGGGGCCGAGCAGGTACGAAGACGCCGTAGCGGCAGCGACTCCGAGCACAGCACCGAAGATCAGCATCCGGCGTGCGACCGCCACCGAGGACAGGGTGAGCCTGCCGACGATCAGACCAGCGCAGATGTATGACGCCCAGGGCAATGCCGGATAAGCACCGGTCAGCAGCAACTCAGACAGCAGGTCAAGGGGGTGGTCGAAGAGGATGATAAAGCTGGGGTTGGCCAGTGTTGGCGCCGGCAACGCGGGTCGAACCAGCGCGCTCAGCATGGGCACGGCCACAGCTGCGACGATGCAGACCAGGACCAGCACGCGCGTGCGGAGGAACAGCAGTGGGATCGCTAGCAGAAACATCACTGCGTAGTAGGTGAGGATGACCCCGGCGATCGTGGCGTCGGTGTAACCCAGGAGTAGCCCGACGAGGCCGATGGCCACTGCGCGCCCAGCGACGTTGGCCGCCGTGGTCAAGGCTTTTGATCGCGGTACCTTTGCCCGTCCGCTGGTCAGCGACAGGCCGACGCCGGCCAGCACGGCGAACACGGCCGACGCATTTCCGGTGGCGATGAACGTCACCCAGTTGGGATTGAGGTCCTCGTCGAAGGGGAACAGCGCGTGCACGGCAATCATGCCCAACAACGCCAGACCGCGGCTGACGTCGATCCCGATCAGCCGGTGCTGCTTCTTGCCCGAACTGGAGGTTGACGAGTGATCAGCGCTCGTCACCGGCACGGCCGGGGAGGCTTCCGCTTCGGGTAGGGCCACGCGTTCGGCCTGTGTGATCATGCGAACATCGCCGCTTCGATGAGGTCGTTTCCCAGGTCGAGGGTCGGCTCCTGGCTCAGTCCAGCGTCGACGTACCAGTCGGGGGTCGCCTCGGGGTGTGGTCCGACGACCGCAACCCGCCCGTGCCCGAACGGAGCGACCACGGCGGCGATCTTGTTGTTGCTGTAGCGCGCCAGCACCGTGACGCCGGCGTAGGAGTCGAGCAGGAAGATCGGTCCGTCCTGGAAGAACATCCGCCGTCGTTGGCCGCGCCAGAGCACCTCGATGATGGTGTCGTGGGTGCCGCGGGTGGTGGCGTCCGAACTGATGATGTACTGGTCGGTGTCACCGGGAAGCAGCCCGAACCCCGGAGTCGACCCGGCCAGATAGCCGCCCAGGCAGAACCCCAGGTACCTCCCGCCGTCGGCGACGTACTGCCGGATCGTTGACTGGTGCTTGCGCATGCGTCGGTAAGCGGGGGCCAGTTCGCCACCGCCGGGCTGTGCGTAGATCGTCGCGTGGGCCAGGGTCTTCGACTTCAGCGGCAGTTCGCCCTCGGGGCCGACGAAGCGCACGTCGAAGCCATGCGACGAGGAGCGCAAAAGGTCTGCGACGGCGTCGGAACAGGCACTCGGTCGTGCCGCCGGTCCCCGATAAACCAGCGCAAGGGGCGCGCTCACGAGGCGGCCTCAGCCGGGATGCCGCGCCAGCGGGTCCGGGCGGGGAGGTGCTCACCCTTCATCACCAGCGACAACGGCTCCAGAGCCGCTTCGGGTCCGATCGTCGCGTCGTACAGCACGATTCCTCGGTCTCCGACCATGGCGCCGGGGCCGACCCGGACCGTGGACATCTTCATCACACGGTCCTCGAAGAGGTGGGTCTGGAGCGAGACGTCGCGGCCGATCATGGCGTCGTCACCGATGTCGACCAGGTCGAACTCGGTGAGGTAGGTGGTGGCGATCCACGTGCGCCGTCCGACCTGGGCACCGAAAAGTCGCAGGATCGGTGGCAGCATCGGAGTGCCGATCAGCAAATAGAGGAGCGCAGGTACGGCCGCCGCCTCGTACAAGCCGGTGATGAACTCCGAGCGGCGCACGAAACGGCTCCACAGCGGCTCGACACGAGGCCGGTACCGTCCGACGACCAGCCATTTTGCGATGGCCACCGCGCACACCACCATCAGGGACGTCAGGATTGCGAGCACGGGTGCCAGCAGCGCCATCGTGTGTAAAGGAACGCCGACCGCGCCCATGGTGGCCAGCGACTGCAGGTAGAGGTAGACCGCAACCGCGATGAGAGACGCGGGGATGGTGATCCGCAGAAACTCGATGGCCAGCCGCTCGGCCATCCGCCAACGCGACGGGCGATAGGTCAGGTTCTCCGCGAAGTCACCGCTGTCCTGGCGTGCCGGCAGATTCATGGCGGGCGAGCCGAGCCAGGCGGAGCCGGTCGGGATGCCACCGTGGGGTGGCACGGTGGCCACACCGATCAAAGACTCGGAACCCATGGTGGTGCCCGGGGTCAGCATGGCGGCATTTCCGACGAACGCTCGGTCACCGACGTCGGTCCGGCGGAAGGACACCCAGCCGTGGTGGAAGGTCGCCCCCCCGACGGTCGCCATGTCGGCGACGAAGCTTTCCTTGCCGAGCGTCAGCAGGTCGGGGTCCAGATGTGCCACCGTCGAGACCTCGGCGCCACGCCCGATCCGTGCGCCCAGCGACCGCAGCCACGGCACCGTGTAAAGCGTGGCGTAGAGGGAGTTGGTGTAGGTCAGGCTCATCTCCAGCAGCTTGTCGGCCAACCACTTGCGTACACCGGTCGAGGAGCGGGCGGGCAGCACACCTACCGGGGTGTTGGGAAGCACCAGCTTGTGCAGGACTGCGAGCAGGACGCAGACGCTGATGACGAAGACCGGGCCGACGAAAGCGGCAGCGATCAGCCCCGTGAACGTGTCGGTGCTGAGGAGCACACCCCAGACGAGCGCCAGAGTGGGGATCAGGGCAAGCAGAGGGACCACCTCCAGCAGCCCGAGCCCGGCCGCGACCGCGGCGCGCTGTGACCGGGTCCAGTCCGCGGCGACCGGCTTCGAAGCCAGCTCCGAGACGATCGCATCTGGTACCTCGAGCTGGGCGGAAGGAGACCCGCCCCACTGCTCGCCAGGACCGATGCGCTGGCCTTGCGCCACCGTTGACTGCTCTCCGACGACCGCGCCGGCACTCACGGTCGCCCCTGGCTCCAGAGCAGCGCCGGACCCGATATAGGCGTTCGCTTCGATGATGATCGACTGGATGACGATGCACCCGTCCTCCACCACCCAGGGCCGGAGGGAAACTCCGTAGCCGATGCTGGCCCCGTCACCGATCCTGATGAGCGCCGGGATCGACACGGTCGCCGTGCCGACATGTACGTTCCGTCCGACGCCTGCCCCGAGGAGGCGCAGGTAAGGTGCGATCAAAGGTGAGCCACTGAGGACCGGCATCGGGGACAGGGCCAGCATGAGGTCCAGCGCCCAGACCCTCAGGTAGACCGGGCCCCACAGTGGATATCTGCCCGGTCGGATGCCGGACGAGAGGGCGCGGACCAGCAGCGGGGCGACCACCCACCGCAGCAACAGGTACACGATTGTCGCGGCCACTGCGATGGTGCTCAGCACCTCCAGTGAGATCTCGCCGTCGTTGACGGCGTAGATCGATGCGACCGGCAGGGTCAGAACCAGGAGCATGAGGTACAAGATGGCGGACTGAATAACGCCGGCGCGGCTGTAGCGCGCGCGGCTGTGCCGCTCGAAAGACGGGCGCGTCGAGGACGCCCCCCCTCGCTGCAGAACCTCGGCCTTGACGTCGAACCGGCGGGCCAGCGAGCGCACCGTGGGATTGTTGTAGACGTCCCGAACGGCAGGACTCACTCCGACCCCGCGCTCCCGCAGCAGGGAGACGCAGGTGGCCGCGAGCAGCGAGTGCCCACCGAGGTCATCGAAGAAGTCGGCTGTGACCGAGAGCTCGCCAGGCTCCAGACCGAAGGTCGCCGCCCACACTTCGCGAACGTGCTCCTCCATCGCACCGATCGCCCCGACAACCTCGCCCGTGGTGGTGATCAGTCGCGAGCCGCTCGGGCGGGGCAGCTTCCGGCGATCCACCTTGCCGCTGACCATGGTGGGGAGTTCGAGCAGGACGTCCAGGTATCCAGGGATCATGTAATCCGGCACGCGGTCGCGCAGTCGGTCGCGCAACCGGAGGACGAGCGCGGCGTCCTCCGTCGGCTGAGCGACTGCCTGCCGGGTGACGTAGGCCACGAGTTCATCACCCCCGCTGATCGCCATCATGGCCGCGACCGCGCTCTCCACCTCGGGGTCGTCAAGCAGCAGGGTCTCGATCTCACCAAGATCCACGCGATGCCCGCGAATCCTGACCTCGTCGTCGGCCCGGCCCAGGTAGTGGATCTCCCCGTTGCGATCGATGCGTCCGAGGTCGCCCGTGCGATAGATGCGTTCGCCCTCGTAGTAAAGAAACCGATCTGCAGTCTTCTCGGGCAGATTGAGATACCTGAGCGCCACCCCTGGCCCGCCCACGCAGATCTCACCGACGTCACCGTCTGGAACGCGATGTCGACTCTCGTCCAAGATCACGACTGAGTACGTCGGAAGGGGGCGTCCGATGGTCACGGGGCGACCGGGGTGCAGTTCACCCCAGGTAGCGGTCACCGTCGATTCTGTCGGTCCATACGTGTTCAGCATCCGGCGCCCCGGTCGGCTCCACCGGTCGACTATTCCCGCCGGGCAGGCTTCCCCGCCGACCATCAGGCTACGGACCAGAGGTAGGTCGCGCGAGATCGTGGCCAGCAGCGTGGGCACACAGTAGAGCACCGTGACCCGCGCTTGGTCGAGGAAGTCGGCGAGCTCCGTCCCGAGGCGGCGGGAGTCGGTCGGACCGACGACGAGCGTCGCTCCTGCGGCAAAGGTGGGCCAGATCTCCTCGATGGAGAAGTCGAAGGAGATGGTCATACCCTGGTAGACACGGTCCGTGGAACGGACGTCGTAGATGTCGGTGACCACGTTGATGAAGTTGCAGATGCTTCTCTGTGAGACGACGACGCCCTTGGGTCGACCGCTGGAGCCGGATGTGTAGATGACGTAGCACTCGGTCGGATCCTCCGGATCCTCGGGAAACGCAAGAACATCACCTTCAGCAGCGTCGCCGACTCGATAAGTCGGCTGACCGGCAATCTCTTCCGCCGCCCCATCGATCGGCAGCAGGTCGCAAGGCAGCTCGGCCAGGCCGGCAACGAGGTCCTCGCTGGTGATGAGCAGGTCGAGGGCGGCGTCTTCGGCGATGTAGGCGATGCGATCCACGGGCGCCGCCGGGTCAATGGGCACGAACGTCGCACCGGACTTGGTGACACCCAGCAGCGCCACATACGTGTACGCCGATCGAACGAGCACGATGCCGATCCGTGAACCCAGGCCCGCACCGCGACGGCGTAGGTGGTGTGCCAGTTGATTTGCGCGCTGTTCCAACTCAGCGTAAGTGATCTGGTCCAGGCCATCCTGGACGGCGATCGCCCCCGGTGAGCGATCGACACTGTTCTCGAACAACTCGTGCAGTCGATCCGCTCTCTGGCGAATCGAAACGGGCGCGGAAGATCTGTCTAGCAGCGTCACGCGGTCGTCGCCTTAAACCTGGCAGGGACGAACGCAAGAAGGTGCGACGCCACCGACCCCGAAGCCCACGTCCCCTAGCCCACGAAGGTCCTCCGCCTCGTTGAGCGCTGGGATGATGACGCTGAGCAGCGTCTGGGCTCGAGGCTCGACCTCGACCGAAGCCAGTCGGCTCCAGGAGCCGTCACCGAACTGAACCGCCGTGCGTACGACAAACACGCTTCAACCCCCGAGGATGAATGCCTTGCCAGATGAACTGCTTCACGATGCATTCGGAATACGTTGCGGGACGGATTGGGTCGTCCAAAAAAACCCTCGCCGAACTAACTAGTAGCGTGTCGCCGCTAATTCTGAGCTGATCTGGTGTAGGTCGGTCTTGAGCAGTCTTCCCCCTGCTCGAGAGGACTGGAGTGATGCCTGACGCGAAGGTGTTCCCGGTGGCCCTGACCGGGGCTGACCGGGATCGGTTGACCAAGGTGGTGTCCGCGGGGACCCATCCGGCACGGATGATCATGCGGGCGCGGGTGTTGCTGGCCTTGGACGGCAGCGACGGATCGCCGGCCGAACGGGTGTTGGTCGCCCGACAGATCGGGGTGACCGAGACGACGGTGCGTTCGGTCGCGGAACGGTTCGTCGAGACCGAGCGGCGATGTCGAGGCCACGATCACCCGCAAGCGGCGGGCGACGCCGCCGGTGCCGTCGGTGATCACCGGGGAGGTCGAGGCCCGGCTGATCGCGTTGGCCTGCTCGACGCCGCCGCCGGGCGGGCCCGGTGGTCGTTGCGGCTGCTGGAGAAGCAGGTCGCGCTTGATCGAGGAGCTGCCGGATCTGGACCACTCCACCATCGGCCGGGTGTTAAAAAAACGAAACTTCGTCCTCATCTGAGGAAGTGCTGGACCATCCCGCCGCACGGCCATCGCCGAGTTCGCCGCCCGGATGGAAGACGTGCTGGCCGTCTACGCCCGCCGCTACGACCCGGCCGGCCGGTGGTCTGCATGGACGAGAAGCCCTATCAGCTCCTCGGCCACACCCGTGACCCGATCCCCGCCACTCCCGGCCGCGACCGCACGGGAGGACCACGAGTACCGCCGCTGCGGCACCTGCTCGATCTTCTGCTGGGTCGAGCCGCTGCGCGGCTGGCGCCACGTCGACGCCCAACCCCGCCGCACCAAGATCGACTGGGCCCACCAGGTCGAGCGGCTGCTCACCGACGACTACCCCGACGCCGAGACCGTGGTGCTGGTGATGGACAACCTCAACACCCACGGCATCGGCTCGCTGTACGAGGCGTTCGAACCCGGCCAGGCCTTCGCGCTGGCCCAGCGGCTGGAGATCCACCACACCCCCAAACACGGCTCCTGGCTGAACATCGCCGAGATCGAGCTGTCCGTCGTTGACCCGCCAGTGCCTGGACCGCCGGATCGAGCGACCTCGACACCCTGAACGCCGAACTCGCCGCCTGGCAACACCACACCAACGCCGACCAGCGCCAGGTCGACTGGCACTTCACCACCGACCGACGCCCGCATCAAGCTCCGCCACCTCTACCCAGAAGTATTAGACGCGACGATCTACTAGGAGGGATGACATGAATGACTTCTGGACGAATCTGACAGCACCAACCGATCCGGCAGAGGTCCGGGACGGTGACAGCTCACCCGAAGTCAGCTCATGGATCGGCTGTCCCCGCTGCCACCCGGTGGTGGAAGAGGTTGTGGCCGACGAAATGGCAGCCGCACTGGAGATTTTGGCCAGTGAACTGCACCGCGAAGCCAGCGCTACCCCACAACCCCGCAAGCGGCAGGTCTGAGCAGAGCGGCCGCCATCTTGACCGACACCGCCCACGAAGTCCGCCGCGGCCACTCGATCAGGCCGCAAACGGTGCGCGAACCGAACCTCGTGCCCGGCTAGCTTCGTACACCCTGTATGCCTGCAGCGCAAGCTACCTCGCGTCGGCGGCGTCGAAACCGACTCTGTCCACGCGGCGGTGGAAACGCATGCCGGTGAGGCCGCCGAGGATGGCGCCGATCAGACTGACCAGGGCCAGCCCGATCGCGGTCACGATGCCGCCGATGGTCAGCGTCCCCTCGTTGATCGGGATCCGCGGAAAGCCGTTGAGCCTTTCCAACACATTGAACTGGGCACCGGCGGTAGCGCTGAGGATCGCGACCACCACCGCGATGATCAGGGCCCACAACCAGACGCCGAGACCTTGCTTGACTCCGTTGAACCGCGCCATCCGGCCGGCGACATACCCACCGCAGACGTAGGCGACGAAGATCACGACCAGCAAAATGATGGCGCCGGTCAACCCGATGGTCGCCGCGGGGGTGTTGCTGGCCTGGTTGACGGCGCCAGGGTTCCCCAGCCCGAACGCTGCACCGGCAGCGGCAAGGAGGGCGTGATCAAGACCGCGGTGCCGGTGGCGGTCAGCCAGCCGAAGAACGCCGCGCCGATCTGCATGCCCCCGAACCGTTCCTTCTGCGTGGCGACGACCTCATGCCGAGTCGGCCCCGTCGACGCCTGGCTGTAGCCGGTGACCGAGCGGTCCGTGGCCGGCGGCCCGGCCGTCGATCCACTAGTCGTCGAATCGGGAGTACCGGGGTCAGTCGTACGTCGTGGTGGGTGCGCTGGTAACGGGCGGAGTGGCCGTTGCGGCCGGCCGGAACCTTCCCGCGCCGGTGCGCAACGTCGCTCGCAGCATCCTGGGCGCCGCCGACGGCGACCTGGGACCGGCCACGCCGACGCGGCCTGACCCGCAGGTGACCCCGGCCGGGTCGAGCCCGGCTTCCGCGGGCGTGACCGCGGGCCCCAAGGGCCCGCTACCTACCGGTTCGACCGCCGCTGGATCTGGTCCCAAGTGGGCAGGACCGGTTGCCAGACCGGAGAAGGAAGCGCTCTGCAAGGCCTACCTGGCCAGCCAGGACAAGCGGCAAGGGGAAGCAGATGGACGTGGTCGCCTTCGAGCGGCTGGCCGAGGCGGCGGGAGGCGAGAGCAGGATCCCTGCCTACTGCAACGGCACGCAGCCAGCTGACCCCAAGTCAAAAGACGAGAGGCAGCAGCCGCCCGGAGGGCAGGAACAAGGTCAGGGGCCCCCGACCAGCAACGGTGGCGGCCAGGGGCAGGGCCAGCCGCCGAGTAAACAATCGTCCAACCGTTGAACAGGTTCGGCGCCGATATAGCGGCGTCGGCTGTTACGCCAGTCGCTCCTCTTCGGCTCACCAAGCGTCCTGCT
>CAWBKR010000030.1:0-22554 GCA_963789345.1 uncultured Actinomycetota bacterium
CCGAATGCTCCGCATGGGAGGCGTAGCGATGACATCTGTTACCACTGGCCTCAGCGACAAGCTCAGCCCGACGATGCGGCTCAGGCTCTCGCTGATGATGTTCCTCCAGTTTTTCGTGTGGGGCGCATGGTTCGTGACGTTGGGTACCTTCCTTGGACTCGGTCTGTCCGCCTCGGGAAGCCAGATCAGCCTCGCCTACCTGACGCAGTCCCTCGGCGCGATCATCGCGCCGCTGATCATCGGCTTGATCGCCGACCAGTTCTTCTCCGCGCAGAAGATCTTGGCGGTCCTGCATCTGGCTGGCGCGGTCTTGTTGTGGCTGGCCTCCGATGCCACGGCTTCGGTTCCTTTTCCCGCTGATCCTGGCGTACATGGTGTTGTACATGCCGACGTTGGCGTTGGTGAATTCGGTGTCGTTCCGGCAGATGAGCGACCCTGAGCGGCAGTTCCCCGGGGTGCGCGTGCTGGGCACGATCGGCTGGATCATCGCGGGCTTGATCATCGGCTGGCTGGGCTGGGAGCAGGGTGGAGAGTTGTCGCTGACCTTCAAGATGGCTGCGGTCGGCGTCGCTCGATCCTCGGGCTGTTCAGCTTCACCCTTCCCGCGACGCCACCGACGCGCAGAGGAGAGAAGTCGAGCCTGCGGGAGATGCTGGGTCTGGAGGCCCTCGGGTTGCTGAAGTCCCGCTCGTACCTGGTCTTCTTTCTGTCCTCGATCGCCATCTGCGTTCCGCTCGCCTTCTACTACAACTTCACGAACCTGTTCCTCAACGAGTCCGGCGTCCAAGCGGCGGCCGCCGTGCAGTCTCTCGGTCAGGTGTCGGAGGTCTTGTTCCTCCTGCTGCTGCCGTTCCTGCTGAAGCGTCTGGGTGTGAAGAAGACGTTGGCGGTCGGCATGGCGGCCTGGGCGTTGCGGTACATCTGCTTTGGTTTCGGTGACGCCGGTGCCTGGTACTGGCTGCTGATCGTCGGCCTGCTGCTGCATGGCGTCTGCTACGACTTCTTCTTCGTCGCCGGTCAGATCTACACCAACCGATTCGCTGGGGACCGCTTCCGCAGCTCCGCTCAAGGGCTCATCACGTTGGCCACCTACGGCGTCGGCATCTTGATCGGCTCGTTGGTCTCGGGCCCCATCGTCGACTACTTCGCCACCGCCGACGGCCACCAGTGGCGCCAGATCTGGATTGTTCCGGCTGTCATCGCCGGCGTCGTCCTCGTCGTGTTCCTGTTGCTGTTCAAGGACCGGGACACCAGCGCACCCGCGAGCGTCGGCCTGGAATCCGAGGTGACGACACTCGAGGCTCCGGGAGCGCCGCTGCCGTCGCCGACGGAGAGGACGCCTGAGCGATGACGGCGCGAAGCGAGGGGCCGCCCGGCCCAGCCCGCAGCGCGGAAGAGATTGGAGGTCAGCATGTGTGTAGATCACGACATGGACGTCCCAGGCGCCGCCCAGCCTGACGATCTGAGCCGGGACGTCAGCCGACGGGGACTCCTGCGGGCCGCTGCCTTCGGAGCCGCCGCCGTCGGGGTGACGGGCGCTCTTCCCACGCCCGCTGGCGCCGACGACTCCCGCGGCGATGGCGGGCCACACCGCGTTCCGGTCGACCGGATCAGCGTCCGAGCTCTGCGCGCTGCGCGACCAGCTGGCGATCAACCTCGACGGGACGCTGGCCGAGCTCACCGACATCGGCTACCAGCGGGTCGGCATGCGAGCTTCGTCGGGCCGGACGATCACCGTCGAGGCGCGCTGGACGCCGCAGGGCCTCGCGCCACCTCCGGCCATGTCGGCGTCCGGCAGCCCTTCGACCGCGCGCCTGGACCGCCTCGCTGCGCGACGCCCTCACCCTGCGTTCCCGCTACGTGGTGCGCCCGTTCTTCGGTGTCGACTTCGGCACAGGCGCGGTGGTACCGGACCGGCGACCTCGGTCGCCTTCGCCCGCGACCTGGAATTGGGCGAGCAGATGGCGCGCGACGCCGGCCTACGGCTCGGCTACCACCGGACCCGCGAGCTGCGAGGTTCTCCAGCTGACCGACGACACGTCGCCGGCCCCGGCCTACGACGTCTTGATCGAGGAACGGCGACGGTACGTGCACTTCGAGTTCGACCTGTTCTCGGTCACCGCGGGTGCACGCGACCCAGTCGACCTGCTGCGGCGCTTACCAGGCCGAGTACGGCAATCTCCCACGTCAAGGACGTGAGGCCAGGACAGCGGCTTCGAGGATCCGGGCCGAGGTTGATCGACTTCCCGCGGATCCTCCGCACCCGCCAGGTCGAGGAGTACATCGTCGAGCGGGACGACGCCGGCTCACCCTCGGACGCCGAGCGGCGCTGGACGCCGCTCGTACCGGTACCGGTTCCTGCGGACCGTCCGCATCTGACGCGCCCGATCCACCTCTGTCCGACAAGGTAGATAGCTGGTGAGACAGAATCCGAGTGCTGACAGGTCTACTGAGACCCTCAATCGACGGTCTCGCCGAGGCACGGTGACCGGCTCATCGGGCAGCTGGACGCTGCTACCGGCGTTCCCGAGAGCGGTTCGACTAGGGACGGTGAACCTGAAGCAGCCCTTCGGCGACAGGGCTTTCAGGTTCCGCCTAGTAACGTCTCGGGGTCCAGCTGCCTGATGGTTACCGCCTCGGCGACGTCGTCCAGTGTGAGGCGGTTCCCGTAGGCGTATGCGCGGAGCACGGCGAGTCCGGTTCTCGATCGCTCGCAGCTCGCTCAGCAGTGTGATGCGACGTCGGTGGCGGTGCTGGTGAAAGAGGCGGGACGGCCGTCGCTTGCCTCGGCAAAGGAATCGTGGTTGGCGTGTTCGATGTCGTCCGCCCAGTTCGGCTTCAGAGCCGAGGCGCCGTGCAGCGCGCCGACCAGACAACTGAGGACGTCGGCGATGGTGTCGGTGTCGCGGCCGATGCTGGCGGCCTCGATGAGGGCCTGGTTCGGGTCGTGCCCCGCACAGCAGTAGTAGCCCGGCGATGGCGGGCAGGACTTCACGACTGGTGGCGGCCACTGATCGATGCGGAACCCACGTCTGTCCGGGCTAGCGGGCGCCGGTGCCGGTCGCGAAGGATGTCGGCCATGGCGTCGCGGTTGTCCCCGGATCTGGTCGAGGGCGGTTCAATACCGACGGGTATGGGTGGGTGGTGCACTTGGCCGGGCTCACCGGTCCGCGGGTCTCGTGGCGCGTGAGACGGCGGTTCTGATGGAAGTTCTGGCTCGTCTGAGCACCTGTGAGTCCCGGAACAGCACGAAGTAGTAGTTGGCGAGTTGGATGGCCGCGGTGAGCTCGAAGGCGAGCTGGGCAGGATCAGCGGCATCATCGAGTTCTTCGTTGATCTGGGCTTGCACCACCTGCGATTCGAGCAGATCGGTCCAGTCGCGTTGATCCTCGTTGATGGCTTGGTGCGGCGGTCCGGTCTGGGCATCGAACTCGGCGAGCATGCCGGCGAAGAAGCAGCCCCCAGGAAAGACCCAGTTCTCAATGTAGGCCAGGTAGGACTCGCACAGCGCCTCCAGCCGCGGGCGGCCCTCGGCTACGGCGAGCGCCGGCTCGATGACCTCACGTTCGAAGATCACCCGCGCCGCGTGGATGACGTCGAGCTGAAGTTGTTGTTTCGAGCCGAAGTGGGCGTACAGGCCGCTCTTGCTCACGCCGACGTTGTCGGCGAGACGGCCGAGGCTGAGCCCGCTCAGGCCCTCGACGGAAGCAAGCCGGACGGCCGCACCCAAGATCGAGGCGTGTGTTTGTTCGCCGTCGGAGCGTCGATGCCTGCGGATGGGAGGGTTCGCCACCCTTGACAAGTTAGCACGCTCGTGCGATCTTCGGAGTTGGCACGAGCGTGCGATGTAAAGTCGATCTAGGGGGTGGAGGGTGGCACTCGTTGACGTCGTGATCGTTGGGGCGAGCATCGCGGGGTCGACTGCCGCGATCTTGTTGGGCAGGGCCGGTCTACGGGTGGCTCTGGTCGAGCGGCACGGCCGGCTCGACGCGTTCAAGACACTGTGCACCCATCATGTGATGGCCTGCGCCACCCCGACCCTTCAGCGGCTCGGCATCGACACCACGATCGAGGCGGCCGGCGGTGTCCGCAACGGGCTCAACCTGTACACGCCGTGGGGCTGGGTCGTCTCACCTCCCGGCGCGCCTCACGGTTACAGCATCCGCCGCGAGATCCTCGACCCGATGCTGCGACGGACCGCGGCCGAGACTGCCGGTGTCGACCTGCGACTCGGCCAGAAGACCGTCGCCTTGCTGCCGGAGCAGGCCGGCGTCCGAGTCCGCGACGCCCACGGAGCCGAGCATGACATCTCCGCGCCTCTTGTCGTCGGGGCGGACGGCGTGCACTCATCGGTCGCCGCGATGGCCGGCGGCACTACCCGGGTCGTACCCAACAACCGCTTCATGTACTTCGCCGAGTTCACCGGGGTGCGGCTGCACAGCACGGGACGGACCGAACTGTGGATGCACGAGTCCGCCGTCTCCTACGCGATGCCCAACGACGGCGGCATCACCGTCCTCGCCACGATGCCGACCAAAGCCGAACTCCCGTCGTTCCGCTCAGATCCCGAGGCCGCCCTCCTGGCGGCGCTGCGCAAGCTGCCCGACGCGCCTCGCTTCGATCCGGGCAACCGGGTATCGAAGATCATCGGCGCCCCCGACTGCCCGCTGATCACCCGAACCGCGGTGCCGGCCAACACCGTCGCCTTGATCGGCGACGCGGCAATCACGTCCGACCCGTCACAAGGCGTCGGGTGCGGCTGGGCCTTCCAAAGCGCCGAATGGCTCGCCGACGAGGTCGCGCCCGCGCTGCTCGACGGCCGTCCGGTCAAAGCGGCGCTCCGCAGATACCAGCGCCGACGAACGCCTCTGCAAGGACACCAAGCGACCATCGAGCAGGAGGCCAAGGCCGATCCACCCACCGCCATCGACCGTCTGATCGTGCAGGCGGCGGTCCATGACACCAAGACAGCGACACACCTCCTCGCCTATGTCAACCGCCGCATCACACCCACCCGCTTCCTCATCTCCCCCGCCCTGGCCCGGGCCGCGTGGGTCAACGCCCGCAGCCGCGCCACGCCGATAGTCGGTCGGCGGCTTCCGGCGTGATCGGGGCAGTCGGGCGGCGTCGGCTGTCGGGAGGCGGCAAATGTGGACGGCACCGGCGCCGGTGGTAGGTGCGCGTTCACTCTGGCTTGTAGTCCGCGATCGCCTTCTCCCATTCCTCGAGGGCCTGTTCGAGGCGCCAGCGCGGCCCGGACGGGAACCACCGCGTCACCCGTTCGACGCCAGCGGCGCGCAGTTCCTCGAACACTTTCGGATCGGCCGGCACACTCATCACCTGCACCCGGATGCGCCTGTCGGCCCGGGCACGTAGCTCCGCGATGCGGTCACACACCTCGGGGTGGTAGTTGGGAAACCAGCCGTCGCCGAAGTCGAGTACCCGATCGAGGACGGTTGGGCCGGCGCCGCCGACGAGGACTGGTGGGTGGGGCCGCTGCGCCGGCTTGGGCCAGGACCAGATGCGGTCGAAGTTCACGTGCTTGCCGTGGTAGCTGGCCTCATCCTGGGTCCAGATCTGCTTCATGGCCTCGACCCGCTCCCGCATGAGGGCCATGCGGACGCGCGGGTCGGTGCCATGGTGGCGCATCTCGGTCCGGTTCCAACCCGCACCCACGCCGAACTCAAGGCGGCCACCCGAGAGGTGGTCGACGCTGGCGACCTCCTTCGCGGTGATGATCGGGTCACGTTCGACGATCAGGCAGATGCCGCTGGCGACACGGATGTTGCGGGTCGCCTCCGCGGCGGCGGTGAGCGCGACGAACAGGTCATACGTGCGCCAGTACTTGGCCGGCAGCGGCTGCCCGGGCGCGCGGTTGGCCTCCGCGGCCGGGATATGGGTGTGCTCAGCGAAATAGATGGCGCTGTAGCCGCGCTCCTCCGCCATCCGCGCCACCTGCCCGGGCCGCACGCCGTCGTAGGTGGGAAAGTAACCGAATCCGAATTCCATGCACAAGATCTACCCCGGCACGCCGGCCTCCGACCACCCGCTCCACGACTTCCTCTGGCGCTGACACCGGAGAATTACCACCCAGCTTCCTCGGCGGTTGACCAGAGCGCGGGCCTCGCACGGAATGTGAGAGATAGCATGCGAGGCCGCGCTGCCAGCCAGGCGGGACGCAGCGTACGGGATGTCGAGCTATGGCGGTGCGATTGGTCGTAGCTTGGCCGTTCGGTGCGGTACGGCCGTGCGCAGATGCGCCATAGATTGAGGCTTGGAGCTCAAGCAGAGCGGCCCTTGTGAACGCCGAGGTCGCCATAGGGAGGCTCCATGTCCTGCGACGCTTTGTCGACCCTGTCGCAAACGATGGCCACGACCGCCAGCGCCTTGGACGGTCCCGTTGCTGTCAACGAACTTCTGGAGCTCATCTGCTTGGCGGCGGTCGACGCGGTCCCGGGTGCTGAGTACGCAGGTATCACTCTCGCGGACCGTCACGGCCGATTGGAGACACCCGCGGTGAGCCATCCACTCGTCCATCAGGTCGACGCGCTGCAGTACCGGTTCACGCAGGGTCCCTGCCTCGACGCGGTCCAGGGCCGGTGGCAGACGCGATCGGACGATCTCAACGTCGATGTCCGGTGGCCCGACTACGGACCGCTGGCCGCAGATCTCGGCATTGTGTCGCGCAGATGGGGATCGAACTGTTCGACGAGCCCGGCCTGATCGCCGGACTGAACCTGTACTCCTCGACCGCCGGCGCCTTCGACGACGACACCGTCGAGGCCGCCATGCTGTTCGCCATCCAGGCCACCCATACCTTGGGCCGGGTCATGACCTAGAGACGACTGACCGACGCCGGAACTACCAGGACCACCATCGGACGGGCGACCGGTGTGGTCATGGAGCGGTTCCAGCTGACGGCGGATCGAGCCTTCGAACTCCTCCCTCGGGTGTCCCGGATCCACGATGTGACGCTGGAGGTTCTCGCCGATCAGATCCTCGACGAGGTCGCGAAGGCAGCCACCCGGGCGGCCGCTGAGCGTGCCGACAAGATCGTCTTCCCCCCGACGGCCTC
Source organism: uncultured Actinomycetota bacterium (assembly GCA_963789345.1). Classification (GTDB taxonomy): domain Bacteria; phylum Actinomycetota; class Actinomycetes; order Propionibacteriales; family Propionibacteriaceae; genus Microlunatus. Next base: position 7,076 of record CAWBKR010000030.1, read on the forward strand.
CCCCACCGGTGGGACCACCAGCTGTGATCAACTGCCGCCGTGACTGGTGGAACGCCGGCAGGTCAGTTGCGGCGCCACGGCACATGCCCGCATGACGATCCAACCTCCGCCCAACTCGCCGCGGCCCAAGGCTGAAGTCTGTTCGTGCCCGTGGCGGGGCTCGATCATGATCGGCCTGGCTCAGCTCGGCCTTCAGCGGTGGTAGGTGGGAGCCGAGGGAGTAACCATGATCAACAACTGAGGCGCGCATGACTTCGATTGAGGATGGGTCAAGCAGAGGCGTCGGTGGTGCCGGTCGTGCTGAGGGGTCGAGCTTCCCACGCGTCAAGCAGCTCGTTGAGAAAGCGTTGCTCGCCGTTGCCGGGGAGTGTTCCCGCCCATTGCCAGGCGACAGTGATCGCGCTGCGGGCTGCCTGGCATTGATCGATTTCGTCAATTCATTGGTTGCTGTACCGTCTCGCGCATGTCCGCGGGTACAGCCACGCTTCCCCACACGGAGGCGCTCGCGCGCCTTGGCCACGCCCTCTCCGACCCGACCCGGGTTGGCGTTCTCCTTGCGTTACGCGAAGCGGCGGCATACCCCTCGGATCTGGCCGACGCCCTCCATGTCTCGCGCCAGGTGATGTCGAACCAGCTCGCCTGCCTGCGCGGTTGCGGACTGGTCGAATCGATCCCGGACGGCCGACGCGCCTGGTATCGCCTCGCCGATCCACACCTGCGCTCGGCGCTGGACGAGTTGTTGCGCGTGACCCTCTATATCGATCCCGACTGTTGCGACGGCGAAGGCTGCACCTGCTGATGACAACTCCCACGACCTCGACGCTGCCCGATGACCGACGTCATTCCCTGCATCGGCGGATCCGCTGGATCGTCGCCATGACGATCGGCTACAACCTCATCGAGGCGGTGATTGCGATCGCCGCCGGAACCGCGGCCTCGTCGATTGCCCTGATCGGGTTCGGGCTCGACTCGACGATCGAAGTCCTCTCCGCGGCCGCTGTCGCCTGGCAGTTCACCCGCCGCGAACCTGAGCGTTGGGAGACGCCGACCCTTCGTGTGATCGCGGTCGCGTTCTTCGCATTGGCGGCGTACGTCACCGCAACGTCGGTGTTCGCGCTCGCGCGCCGCGTCGACGCCGAGCACAGCACGGTCGGCATCGTCCTCACGACCGTCAGCGTGATCGTGATGCCGTTCCTGTCGTATGCGGAGCGGCGCGCCGGCCGGGAGCTGGGCTCCGCCACCGCCGTCGCGGACTCCAAGCAGACACTCATCTGCACCTACCTCTCCGCAGCGGTCCTGGCCAGCCTGGTGCTCAACAGCGCCTTGGGCTGGTGGTGGGCTGACGCCATCGCCGGCCTCGTCATCGCTGCTTTCGCGCTGCGTGAGGGCATTGAGGCATGGAAGGGTGACGCCTGCGCGACATCGGTCGGCATGATCCTTGACGAGGGTCACGCCGACGAGCACCCTCATTGACCAGCGCGCAGCTCGAGCTCGTCGTCCTCGCCTGTGACTTCGGCCTCGTAGCATCGCGCGAGCACTGACAGCCAGAGCGCCGGGTCCAACCCTCTCAGCCGGGCTATCCAACGAGTCGAAGCGCGATCCGATGATCACCCGGTGCACCGGACGGTGCCGACCCGCTGGCTGCCACCGACCCGTGACCTCAGGCTGAAACAGGTGTGAGTCGCAGCTCTTCCACGAGGCTGGTGAGGTCGTCGATGTGGACTGGTGTGCTCATCCGCCGTCGGTGATCGTCGGCAGCCTCGGACAGCTGCAGAATGCTGATGAGTTCGTCGCTCCGGGCTCTGCCTCCGAAAGTGTCGCGACCGGGCCGCCATCGGACAGCGGCACAAATTTCGTAAATCAAGTTGGCGATGATCGCGGCCCGTTCGGCCGGGCCTGCCGCGAGGATCACGGTCTCGATAATGCCATCGAGTAGTTCATCCCGAATGTGATGACCGGTGTTGCCCATCGTAACAAACGTTGAGTCTGTGGTCACAGGTGACCCGCCTTTCTGAACGTGGTTGGCTGCGAATAGGGATTGCAACGACATGTCGGCCCGCCAAACGCCCGACAGCCGCAGAAGTTGCGTGACGCAACTCCTGCGGCCTCGAGGCTTCAGTTACCCGATGATTCCCAGGATGTAGTTGAGCAGTTGGGCGACGATGTTGTTCAGCGCCGGTGGCCCGTCCAGGAGGCCGGCGACTGCACAGAGCAGGTTTCCGAGCAGGTTCCCGGGGCCTTGTTCGGCGGTGATGTCCAGAACCACCTGGTTGAGCTGCACCCGAAGCCCGAGAAGGTTGAGATCCAGCGGTCCGAGGACCAGTTTCAAGATGTCACACGTCTGAAGGGCCTGCACCGCGCCCTCTTCGGCCGTCGCACCGGTGACCGGAATCGTGACGGCTTTCCTTACCGTGCTGGCGTCTCCGATCTCGCCGACCGTGCCGATGAAGGTTCCGCGCGCCACGAGCTCACCGCCTTGGGTGGCAAAGCGCGTGATCTTGTAGGTGCCTTTGACCGGCAAACCCGTCTCGGTTTCCCCGACGACGGGAACCGAAATGGACGGCTTGGTTCGCGGTGCGGCCTCAGCCGAGCCGGTGGTCATGACCCCGAAGAACAGCGTGGCCGCAAAGGCCAGCACCAACGCAAGAATCCGCCGGGAGGGTCTCGCCGTCACGGGGGAGGTCGTAGGAGCGAACATGAGAAGCCTTCCTGAAGTCGTGAGGACTTTGTGGTCCTGAAGCCCCGTCTTCGGGACTTCCAACCATGACGACTCCTTGTCTCGGAAATGATCACGCGGGTCAGCCGATGGGAATTTGTCGACGACGGTTCTAATTCGACTCGGGTGGCGATGAATTGCGGTTCGACCAGGCGCACGAGCGCCCTCACGAGGAACCCTCGGCTCACCCGGCCCCGCGTCATACGTCGGGGTCGAAGTGGTCCGGGCTCAGATCCCGCTGCCGCCGACCCTTCCTCGACCGCGGCGAGGTGCCCAGCGGCGGTTCGCCGGCACCGGATCTCGTGGTCGACCAGCCGGGACAGGAGAATCGCCTCGGACGGGCCGCGTCATGTCCATCGCCCGGAGGTGTCTCCACTTCCGAGAGCCATGACCGGCTCCTCCCGGAAGCCGTATCCCGACCAAGGGGATACGGAAGGCGTGACCGCGGGTGCGTGTGCACCCCCGCCGTACCCGTGGTCACGCCATCCACCAAGGTCCCTCGTCAGGGCGCTCAACTCGTTGGGGAAGGCAGTGCCCAGCCATGAGACCAAGATCTGATCCCGCCGGGAGATTTGGCCCGTTTCGCATGGTTCGCGACGACACCGGGCCGGCTCAGCGTAGGGTTCGGGAATGGGTGCCCCGGGGGCGGTCGACGACGTCGGCGACACGCTTCCCGATCGACCGGTCGACGTGGAGTCGCTCATTCCGATCGTTCGGCGCATCATCAGGGCTCGCGTCAACGATCCGAGTGTCGTTGACGATCTCGTCCAGGAGACTTTGGTGAAGGTGCTCGGCGAAGACGAACCGGATCGCGCCGGCCATGCTCGAGCCGTACGCGATCGTGACGGCGAGGAACGTGGTGCGGTCACTCTGGACCGAGCGCGACCGGCAGCGGCGCAATCAGCATCGCGTGCTCGAGCTGACCGATGCTGATGCCCCCGACGAGCAGTTGCTCAAGAACGTCGATGCCGAGGCGGTCTCGGAGGCGCTGACGCGACTGACTGAGCGGGAACGAGCGACGCTGCTCGCTCACGAGGTGTCGGGGCGCGACACCAAGTCGCTCGCAACGGATCTGAGCGTCGACGCCGGGTGCGGTAGCCGCCCAGCTGAACCGGACGCGAGCGCGACTGCGGGTGGAGTACCTCCTGGCGCTCCACGGCGTCGAGCCACCATCGGAGCGGTGCCGTCCGGTCTTGTTGTCGCTGTCGGCGGCCGACCGCCGCCGGCAGGCGAGGTCGGGGCCGCCCGGCACCTTCTCGAGTGTGCAGGTCTGCGCGACGCTGAGCGGGCCCCTGATGGAGCGAGGTCAGCCGCGCGACAACGAGATCGCGGGTCAAGATCACAGGCCGACTCCGACGTCGTTCAGGCGCGCAAGGGCGCCCGTGATCTGGCGGCGCGGCTGGGCTTCTCCCGAACCGAGATGACGGTGATCGCCACGGCCGTCTCGGAGATCAGTCGCAACATCGTACGATTCGCCGAACGTGGCGAGGTCTTCCTGGAGCTCCTGGATGAGCCGCGTCCAGGACTTCGGGTCGTGGCCCGCGACACCGGGCCGGGGATTCCCGACGTCGAGCGGGCGCTGTCCGAGGGCTACAGCACCTACAGCGGTCTGGGGTTGGGTCTGCCGGGAGCGCGCCGGCTGATGGACGAGTTCGATATCGCCAGCGAGCTCGGGCGAGGTACGACGATCACGATGACCAAGTGGCGCCGGGAAGGATGACATGACCAACGACGACGACGAGACGCGGCGACGAGATCGCCGCGGACTTTCCGACTCTGGATGCCGAGGACGAGGATCAGCTGCTGCCGCAGCTGGTCGCTCATCTCCGTGAGCACCGCACGAAGCTGCGGCAGGAGTGGGAGAGTCCGGATCCAGGACGCCCATCTGCTCGCACGCCATGACCCCGCAGGAGATGGCGGCGGAGACGACGTCGGTCTACGACAACTACGTCGAGGTGTTGGAGACCGGGAGTGTCGAGGCGTCTGCAGCACTACGCGCGGGATCTGTCGGAACGAATCATTCCGCGAGGCGTGGAGACCCATGAGGTGGTCGGCATCGTGCTCTTGCTCCGGGACGTGCTGGCGCGCTCGCTGTTCGAGAAGTACCAGAAGGACTTCTCCTTGCTGAACCGCGTGCTGGACGCCTACGAGCCGGCGGCCAACCGGATCGCCAACACGGTGGCGGTGAGCTTCGTCGAGGAGCGCGAGCGGGTGATCCGCCAGCAGCAGGACTCGATCCGGGAGCTGTCCACGCCGGTGCTGCCGGTCCGGGAGCGGTTGTTGATCTTGCCGATCATCGGTGTGCTCGACACCGAGCGGGCGCGCCAGCTGACCGAGCAGCTGTTGCTGGGGATCCGCACCCATCGCGCACGGGTGGTGGTGATCGACATCACCGGGGCGCCGGACGTCGACGAGGCGGTGGCGAACCACCTCGTTCGCACCGTCGACGCCTCCCGGTTGATGGGTGCCAGCGTGATCATCACCGGGCTGTCGCCGAAGATCGCTCAGACCCTGGTGACGCATCGGGGTCGACCTGAGCAAGATGAACACGATCGGCGATCTTCAAGGCGGCCTCGAGGAAGCGGAGCGGTTGCTCGGCTTCCGGGTGACTCGGCAGGAGGAGCCAGTCGACTAGTGGACACCGGCCCGGCACTGGTCTCGATTCTGCGACAGGGTTCATACCTGATCGCGTCGATTCACACTGCCCTGGACGACTCCCAGCTGCTGCAGGTTCCAGCGTGATCTCATCGACAGCATCGGCAAGTACCGCTCTCGTGGCGTGATCATCGACGTCGCCGCTCTCGACGTGTTGGACTCCTTCGGATCGCGGACGCTACGGAACATGGCCGAGATGGCGCGTCTTCGTGGCGCGGTGACGACGATCGTCGGCATTCAGCCGGATGTGGCCTTCGCCATGGTGGAACTCGGCTTGGACACCGGTTCGGTCCACACGGCCCTCGATCTCGAGGAAGCTCTGGCGTACCTGGCCGTCAAGGTTGGCGGACGTGCCGGGCAAGCCGACCGCCGTGAGCAGTGAACAACGTCGACGCGGTGCGCCGCGACTATCGAGTGGCCTTCCTGAGCTATCTGCCCAGCCGGGACGAGAAGGCGTTGAACGCCGGCTACGAGATCGGACGCACCGCGGTGGTCGAAGGCATCAACATTCTTGAACTGTCCAAGATCCACCACGAAGTGTTCCGCATGACGTTGTCGGAAACCCCGGTCGACGAGATCGACGACGTCGTAGATGCAGCGTCCGAGTTCTTCCTCGAGGTCATGGCGACGTACCACATGATGCACACGACCACCGGCGACTAGCACTGCTGTACCTCGCGGATTACCGCGTGCGGAGGGCGCGTGATCGTCTTCGTGCGGAGGTGTCACCGCAGCCGGCCGGTTGATCCGAGGGTACGGATTCGGTTCGGCGGTCGCCGACGGAAGAACCCGGGACTGAGTCGTCGGTCAGTTGTAGCCGCGAATGACGTTGGTGTCGACGTCGACCCCGGTCCTGCCCACCTCCTCTCGGCGCACTGGAACCGGCTGAGTCTCCGCAACTCGCGTCGCCGATGTGTTCCCAGCCGTCGGCGCTTGGTCCGGGCCTTCGGGTGGCCGTCTCGGAGCCGGCCCCAAGGGCGCAGATGCTTCATCGTCGGTTTTCGTCTTCCGGCTGTCGCGATCGCGGTTCACGGGTGATGGATCGCGCAGGTTCCCTTCGGCGATCACTGTCGCGCCGGCGGCCCGGGTTCGCACGTCCTCGCAGCGCTCCCGGAGCCGTTTCAGAACCTCCGCTTCGCTCGGGGAAAAAGTGGCTTCCAACCGCACGACCCGCTCGGCTGCGGCTCGAGCGAGGACCGCGTCCACGAGTCTTTCTGCGGTCCCCGGGCGATGCTGGCCGGCTTCGAGGTGAAGTTGGGCGTGCAGAGCACGCGATTCCGGATCCGTTTGCACGTCGGCCGTCGCGACGACGCGGCCTCCGTCTTCCATTGTGATCTGATGGTGATTCTCCGACATAGCATTCCCCCGTCGTCATGGCGGGCTGCGGGCATGACCATCGCCCTCAGCCTGGTTGGCCTCGTTCGGCCCCCGCAGTGAAGACGCCACCAAGCGGCCCCCATGACGCGACGATCTCAGGCGAACGGCGAACCTGACCCGGCCACGGCGAGTCGATGCCCGGATGGCGGTTCACCGATCTCGGGTTCGTGGTCCGCAGGTGGATCCAGTGTTCGGCGGGATGGTCGCCGAACCCCAAGCAGCACATCGATAGGAACCGGAAATCAGGCTGGTCGGACAAGACCTGTCTGATAGGCCAGGATGACGGCGTGCACCCGGTCGCGCAGCGCGAGCTTGGCGAAGATGTGAGCCAGGTGGGTTTCACGGTGGTCTGGCTGAGGAAGAGTGTTTCAGCGATCTCGTTGTTGGACATTCCGCGGCCTACCAGGGTCAGCACCTCCAGCTCTCGTTCGGTGAGCTTGGCGAGCCGAGAGGGTGTGGGTTCGGTGCCGGGTGGTGGTGATCGAAGGAATCGTTCGAGCAGTCGCTTGGTGATGGCCGGCGCGAGAAGCGCCTCACCGAGCGCCACGACTCGGACGGCTCGGACAAGTTCCGCAGGCTCGACGCTTTTGAGCAGGAAGCCGCTGGCGCCGGCGGTCATCGCTTCGTAGACGTACTCATCGAGGTCGAAGGTGGTCAGCACCAGAATCCGGGGATGCGGCGGTGACCCGCTGAGCAGGCGGCGGGTGGCGTCCAGTCCGTCGAGCCGCGGCATCCGGATATTCATCAGCACGACGTCGCGCGTGAGTCGGCGAGCCGACTCCAACGCCTCGACACCGTCGGCGGCCTCACCGACCACCTGCAGATCGTCGCGGGACTCCACGATCATCCGGAATCCACCGCGGACGAGCCCTGGTCGTCGGCGATGAGGACGCGGGTCACGACGCCACATCCCCGGTCGGCAGGCGCACGGAAACGGTGAACCCGGCGTCCTCGTGTGGCGTTGCGGTCATGACACCGCCGTACAAGGCGACGCGTTCGCGCATGCCGATCAGCCCCTGGCCTGCCCCGTCGGTCTCGGGAGCGGACACCGTTCGCGCGGGACCGTGGTTGATGATCTCGACGCTGATGGCGTCGGGCAGCCACTGGAGATGCACGGCAGCATCGCCGGTGGGCGCATGTCTGCGCACGTTGGTCAAAGCCTCCTGCACCACCCGGTAGGCGGCGAGGTCCACCCCCGGCGGGAGGGGTCTGGGCTGACCCACGCTGGTGACCTGCACCGACAGTCCTGCCTCGCCGGCCTGGCTGACCAGCTCGTCGAGTCGGGCGAGGCCGGGTTGCGGGTCGAGCCTCAGTTCGTCACCGTCTTCGCGCAGCACACCGAGCAGCCGCCGCATCTCCGCGAGGGCCTCATTGCCGACCGCCCGGATGGACCGCAGGGCGTCACGGGTGGCGGTCGGATCCCGATCGACGACCTGTTCGGCCGCGCCGGCCTGGACGATGATCACCGTCACGCAGTGGGCGATGACATCGTGGAGCTCGCGTGCGATGCGCTGACGCTCGTGCGCCACGGCGAGCCGGGCCCGTTCCTCCCGTTCTTCCTGCTCCTGCTCGAGGTGCTCAGTCTGAGCCTCCAACGCGGACACCCTCCCTCGCCGAGCGCGAACGACCCGCCCGATCAGCCAGGCCCCGCCGAAGTACACGACGCCGTAGACGAACTCGAACGCCGACGTCGCCGTCAGGTCTCGCACACCCTGGACAGCGACAGCCAGGCCCGCCGCGACCAGACCAGGGACCGCCACGCGACGCGGAGTGTGAGCGCCGACGGAGTAGGTCGCCAGCATCACGGCCAGGAACTCACCGAATGCAGGCAACGGATCGGTCACCAATGACTGGGAAAGCACCGCGGCCGCGACGATGGCGATGGTGACCAGCGGGGACACCCGGCGACACGCCAGCGGCAACGTGGCAGCAGGCGCGAACAACAGAAACAGCGTCGATCCATTGTCGAGACCGTCCGCCGCGATCTGCACCACGACAAGGAGCAGCAGGATCGCCCCCACCGATCCGTCGACCACGACCTGGCCACGGCGAGATCGTCGAAGCCACCCCAACCGCTCCCCCAGCCGCGCCGTCACCATGACTACGCTGCCCTCCCCTCACCGCCGGCGGGTCACTCAGCTGGATGAGTTTCGCCGCGCCCCATCATTCCCGAGGACGACCTCGGTCATGCCGTCGACGGAGGCGGAACAGGCGTTCCGCAAGCAGACCTTTTCGCGTCACCGTCGCCCACACACCTGGAGATCTCCATGGCCCTTGACCGCTTGTCGAAACTGCTCGCGCCAGCCGGTTTCGCCACAGCATTGCTCGCCCTGTCCGCGTTCGCCCTCTTCCAAGTGGTCGTGGGATCGGCGACGATCTCCGAGGCTGCGAGGTCGGTCAGCTTCGTTCCTACCGACCACCTGTGCACTCGGGGCGATCATCGCCTTGCTTCTTGCGCTCATAGCCTTGTTCGTTCGGCAGTCCGGAGAGTCCGGCGTTCTCGGCGTCGTCGGTTTCGTGACCGCGGTGGTCGGGACCGTGCTCGGAGCCGGCGGGTACTGGACCTACGTTTCGTGCTGCCCGAACTCGCACAACGGGCCCCCGGAATGGCTGACCAATCAACCGGTTCGGTGTTGGCCGGGTTCTTCCTCTCCTTCCTCGTCATGGGTGCCGGCTGGCTGGTCTTCGCTGTGGCCACCTTGCGGAGCCGGGTCTTCCCCCGCTGGACGGCGATCCTCCTCATGGTTGGATCAGCCGCCACGGTGGTCCCCATGCCGTCGCGAACCCTGTTGCTGAGCCTGGCTGTGGCCTGCCTCGGGTACTGCTCGCTCCGCCAATCCAGGCAATTCTTCCTGAGCATGAGCGACCGATGATTTCCTCGGAGGCGGCACGGCGCTGGACGGACCCCTTGCAGTATGGGCCTCCAGGGTCGGATCCTGGGTGGGTCGCCTGAACGAGCGCGGCAAGGAACAGCCCGTACGCCCGGACCGTGGTTCGAGAGAGGCCTCCGCAGATGCCGCGACGGATTCGCTACTCCGTAGCAATGAGCCTCGACGGATACATCGCGAGCCCGGAGGGGGACGCCGACTGGATCGTCATGGATCCCGAAATCGACTTCGAGGCGTTCTTCGCGCAGTTCGACACCTTCCTGTTGGGCCGGAAGACATACCAGACGATGCCGGGCGGCGGCGGGGGATCGCCAGGCACGAAGACCTACGTGTTCTCACGGACGCTGCGCCAGAACGACTACCCCAAGATCACGATCGTCGGTGACAACGCGCGAGAAGTGCTCGAGGAGTTGAAAACTCGACCAGGCAGGGACATCTGGCTCTTCGGCGGTGGCGACCTCTTCGGCAGCCTGCTCGCCGAGGGCTTGGTGGACACGGTCGAGGTCGCGGTGATCCCGGTGCTGCTCGGCGGCGGCGTGCCCCTCCTCCAGACGCCTGCCGACCGGACGAAACTCACCCTCACGGGACACCGTGTGTACGGCTCGGGCACCATCGCACTTGAGTACGACATCGAACACTGAGCCGGAAGTCACGGGTCGACCTTCAAGCATGGGTCGGTGGGTCACTTTTCGACCGGTGGTACACTTTTCGGGTGCCGACTACGCGACCTCGTTATCAGATCACCGAAACTCCCGACGTCGCGTACGCTCTCGACCTCGCGGCTCGGCGATGGCCCACCGAACCACGTTCCAAATTGCTGCTTCGCCTGGTTCAGACGGGCAGCGCGGTGCTGGAGCAGGAGCGCAGCGAGACGACGCGCGACCGGCTGGCGGCGATCGAGGCCACGAGCGGCAAGTACGGCGACGTCTTCACCGACGACTACCTGGTCGAGCTTCGTCGGGACTGGCCTCAATGATCACCGTTGATGCCAGCGTGGTGATCGCCCATCTCCAGCCGCGAGACCCCCATCACGAAGCAGCGACGGCCTACCTGCGCGAACACACCAACGAGGTACTACTCATGCATTCGCTGAATCTCGCTGAAGTGCTCGTCGGCGGTGTAAGAGCTGGCCGTGGCCAAGAGATGCTCGGCGACATCCAGGCAGTCGGTGTCCAGGTCGCCGACCTCACCGAGGGCGAACCGCTGCGGCTGGCGACGCTGCGGGCAGAATCCGGGCTGAAGCTGCCTGACTGTTGTGCCCTTGATACCGCCATGGTCTCCGCATCGGCGCTGGCCACCTTCGACGACGCCTTGGCCGAGGCCGCGCGCACGCGCCATCTCACCGTTGCCCCGGGTCCCGGGCCAGTAATGGCCAAATCCGACGCACTGAAGATCGGTAAGCGGCGATCCCACCGGTCGTGACGACTGACCCGTCCGCGTCTCACCACTGACGAAACGGTCGACACACCCAGTACTCTCAGTAGTTGGGGGTGACACTCCGTGGCGGGCGAGGTCGGGTCCGAGCGCCAGCGCCACCACCACAGCCGCCACTCCGTACACCAGCGCCAACAACCAGTACTGCATCGCCGGATCCATCCCGCCGAGGAAGAACCCCTGCGACAGATTGATGGCGCCGTGGAACTGCGTGGCGATCAGCACGCTGCCACGCGTGTGCAGGAACGCCCAGCCCAGCAGCACCGAGTACGACACCGTCATGACCAAGAACGCGCCGAACGGCCGGCCGTACTGCGGCATGGACGCGATGACGAACGTCGGCAGATGCCACACACCCCACAACACACCCAGGATCAGGCTGGCCGTGCGTGCCGAGAACTTCTCGGTCAGCTTGGGAAAGGCGTAGCCCCGCCAGCCCAGTTCCTCCCCCACCACCAGGACGAAGACGATCAGGTCGGTCGCGCGCGCGTTGCCTCGCGTCGTCGAGAACCGGTACCGCGTGCTCAGGCCGCCCATCGGCGAGGTAGCTGGTGCCGAGCACATGGCGAGCGAGGATGTAGCCCGACAGCGTCGGATCCGACTCCAGCCCTGCGCCGCGCTCGGCGAACGCGATGCTCTCCGGCCCCGGGGATGTCGCCAGCATCTGCACGGATCGCAGGGTCGACACGCAACCGCTGAGACTTCTCCATCCGTAGGGCGGATCGGGGTCATCGATCGACGGCTGCTCGGCGGCGTCGAGCCAGGATCCGATCCGGTGGAACTGACCGGCCAGGGCCGCGGCCCAGGCGAGGGACCCGCACAGGCTCGGGTCCGACCGTACGACATCGAGTGGCAGCCGCCCGGCCAGGTACACAATGCTCGCCGCGCCGTGTTCGAGGAACCAGGGAGCAGCCATCTTGATCAGCTCCATCGCCCCACGCGTATCACCGGCCTCGATCTTGAGCGAGATCGCGTCTTCCACGAGAGCCTGCTCGACGAACCAGTCGGCGGCGCGGCCAAGGATGCTGGCCGCGGTTTCGCGATCGAGCTGCACGCGCAGCGCGTCACGGAACAGCCGATGGCAGCGGTACCACACCCGATGATGGTCCAGCGGTACAACGAACAGGTTCGCCCGATCGAGGTCGGCCAGGACTGCGGCCGTCCCCGAGCGATCCAACGCCGCATCGCACAGCGGACCCGACAGCCGCTCCAACACCGAGACGACACCAGCAGGTCGCGCTGGTCCGGGGTCAGCGGGTCGAGGACTTCCGCCGAGAAGAAGTCGAGAATGTGCCGATCGTCCCCACGGATCTCCGCGACCGCCGCCGCCGGCTCGGAGCGACCCCGCAGGGCCAGCGCGGTCAGCTGCAGCCCGGCGGCCCAGCCCTCGGTGCGCTCCTGCAACAGGTGGGCAGTCGGCGCGTCGAGGCCCACGGCCGCGACGGAGGTGATGAGCGCACCGGCCTCTGCCGGTGAGAAGCCGAGCTCGCTCATCCGGATTTCGGTCAGCTCGCCGCGAGCCCGAAGCCGGGGCAACGGAAGCGGCGGATCGGCTCTCGCGGCCAAGACCAGATGCAGGGCCGGCGGTAGGTAGGTCAGCAGGAACTCGACATCTTCCTGCAGCGCAGGGTTGGAGAGCGCGTGGTAGTCGTCGAGTACGAGTACGTACCGACCAGTGCTCGACTGGAGCTCGTTCAGGAGCACTGGCAGCGCGACGTCCACCGGTTGCACACCCGGCGCGCCAAGCGCCTGCAGCGCGGCCGTACCAATGCCGTGCTGGCCCAGCGCCGCCAGTGCGTACGTCCAGAAGCGGGTCGGCTCGTCGTCGGAGGAGTCCAGCGACACCCACGCCACCCGACGGTGCTCGGCTGGATCATGCGCCCAATGCGACAGCAGCGTTGTCTTCCCCCAACCTGCCGGCGCGACGACGGTGGTCAGCCGGGTTTCCCCGTTGCGCAGCAACTGCTCGTGCGATCGTGGTCGGGTCACGCCGCCCGGGCGAGACGGCGGAATGGCGTACTTGGCCGCCATCAGCGGGAGATCGGATCGCAGCGAGCTCGTGCCCGGCTCGGTCACGTGACACCTCCGACCCAGCGCATGGCTTGCGGTCCACCTTAGTGCCGTTGCGGACTTCACCCGGGTGGTTCGCCATCAGGGTGGTTCGACACCACCCTGGTTCCGCGCATCGTGACGAGCGTGATGTTGCGCTTCCGATTGCGGATCTCCGGGCCCTTGCCGCGGACGGCAGTCGCTCTGCTGTCCGACCGCTTCCAGATCGACGAGATCCGAGTCCTGCCCGTCGCGACGCACATCACCGGAGCGGTGGTCGACCAGCCCGAGCTTCGCGCACTGCTGAGTCTGCTGTGGGACACCGGCGGCCAGCTGACCTACCTGGACCTTGACGCGACGGCCAGGTCCTCAACCAACAAAGGAGCATTTCGATGACATCCACCCGATGGCCCCTCATCGTCCTCGGAGCAGCAACGGCCATGATCGGCGCGAGCCTCATCCTCGGCGGGACAGCCCTGCTGGCAGCACAGGTGGTCCTCCGCGACGCCGCCGGCTTCTACACCTCGCCGACCTACCGGCTCGCCACGAACTCCTACGCCGTTGTCCTCGACGCCGACCTTGATCAATGGCCCACGAGCTCCATCCGATCGGCTCAGTTCGCTTCGATCCAGGTCACCACCCAGTCGACCGGCAATCAGGCGGTCTTCGCCGGTGTCGCGCGGCAGTCCGACATCGACGATTACCTTGCCGGGTCGCCTTCGATCAGATCGCCGACATCGAGAACGACGCCGTGGTCACCGAGACCGTAGCCGGCGGAGCTGTCGCTGCACCGCCGTGGGAGCAGCCCTTCTGGGTCGCGTCCAGCGCGGGAACGGGACGACAGAGTCTTCCGCTGGCCGGTCGAGGACGGGCAGTGGTCCTTGGTGGTCATGAATCTCGACGGCACTGCGTCGGTTGACGTCGCCGCCAGTGCCGGTGCGCGGATCGCGTACGTGACGCCGGCCGCGCTGACCCTGCTGGCCGTCGGGGTGCTGCTTCCATCGGCGCCGTCGTGATCATCCGCCGACGCGATGAACGCGGCCCTTCCACCATCGCTCGACCGAACCCACTCGCCGTCGAACCGGTCATCGAGAACCATCCGCTCACGCTGAGCGCGACTCTCGACGTGTTCCGGGATGCTGGCTGTGGCTGGTGAAGTGATTGTTGGTGCCACACATCCTGGTGCTGACCGTGTTGTGGGCCGGGTTCGTCGTCGCCGCCGTCGCGGCTGGCTTCTGCATCCTCATCACCCGGCGCTACCCGGGACCGCTGTTCGACTTCAACGTGGGGGTCTTGCGCTGGACGTGGCGCGTCGGGCATTACGGCTACCTCTCCCTGGGTACTGACCGGTACCCACCGTTCGCCCTCCAGGCCGTGCCCTACCCAGCCGCGCTCCAGGTCAGCTATCCGACGGATTGTCCGGATGGCTCGTCCTCGTCAAATGGGTGCTCGTGGTGCCACACCTGATCATCGTCGCCATCCTGGTCGGCAGCAGCTTCGGCCTGGCCACCAGCACCTACTGGCCACTGATCACCGGCGGACTCATCGGCATCCTCGTGCTGGTCGCCGCCCTGCATCTCGCCTTCGCGCGGCGCTACCCGCAGCGTGTTCGACCTGCTGATCGGCCTGAGCCGGTGAATGTTCCGTTTGCTCGTCTACACCGCTTTGATGACCGACGTCTATCCACCCTTCCGGCTCGATCTAGGCGGCACCGAACCGGATCGCTCCTCGAACATCGCGCCCGAGGCCGCGCCCAACATCGATGTCGAGCGCCGGCCGCTGGTCACCGCGGGGCTGTGACTTCACTTGCCACAAGAAGCAGGCGCCTCACCCACCTCTCCGGGAACCCCGAAGCGAACAAGGAGAATCCGATGACCCAGCAACCTGATCTTGATCAGAACGCTGACCGCAGCCCGCGCTGTGGCGATCGGGCCGGGCACGAGCCCGTCCTCCGACGTCGCACCCGACTACTCGGTCGGGATCCGGCAGCGGATCATGATCATCGACGGCGTCTTCCTTGCCCTGGTGGGGGCGGCCCAGGTAACGCTGGAGGTGCTCGCGCGCTTCCTCGGGGTCGGACCGTACGCCTCGATCCTCGACCGGTCGCCGTACACGATCGGCTGGGTCGAGGCTCGCGGGCTGGCGGCCATGATCGGCGTGCTCCTCCTCGTGATCGGCGCTCGCGAGCGACCGACGTCGGTTCTGGCACGCGTTCGCCCTCGCCGTCCACCTGCTCCTCGGCGCGGCGAACCTGGTGTTCTGGCCGAGCTTCGTCGATCTTGCGACGGTGCCGCTCGGCACGCTCGGCACTGCCGCCCATGTGCTGTTCGCCACGGCCCAGGCGTGGAGTCTGGTCGTGT
>CAWBKR010000031.1:0-41961 GCA_963789345.1 uncultured Actinomycetota bacterium
CCACCACGGCTCGATGGCCGTACGTGGGCGAGCCGTACACGCCATGTCGTTCGCCGCCATCTGCCGGCCCAGCGCGCCCGAATCGCCCTCTCGAGTCCCAACGAAGGGCGCTTTGAGCGCACTCGTTCGACCCGCTGATCCTGGCCAAGGCCGACTGGCAACACGTGGTCGACTGCTCGGGCAGAGCAACTACAACCGCTACGACCAGTCGAAGGCCCGCCTCGCCCGACCACTTGAAGGTCTGCGCGTCGCTGTTCTTCGACAGCTCGAGCCCGAGATCTTCGGCGCCCGTACGGTCCTTGCCGGCGCGTGCAGCCATCACTTCTCCTCCTTCGATCCCATACCCGTGGGCAACCTGGGTACACCCGCAGCAAGACGTCAGTAGCGTGTGTTTCGCCGAGATGTCCGGTTGTGGATGCGGGCTCCGACGTTCCCAGCGAGAGGGCATCACAAGGGTGTCCGCACAGAATGGAGAACACCGTGAAGTACATGATCTTGAGCTACGCCTCGCAGCGGGACTACGACGAGCTGTCGGGGAAACCCTCGGAGGCGCCGGTCTGGACGCCGGAGGACTTCGAGGCCATGGGGGCGTTCATGGAAGCCTTCAACGCAGAACTGGTCGAGTCGGGCGAACTCGTCGAGACCCGGGCCCTGACCGCGCCCGTTCACACCCGTCGGATCGCCGCCGGACCGGATGGGCAGGCGCTGGTGACCGACGGCCCGTACGCCGAGAGCCAGGAGGTGCTGGCCGGGTACTGGATCGTGGACTGTGAGAGTTTCGATCGAGCCACCGCGATCGCCGTCCGGCTCGGCCAGTGCCCGGCGCCGGAGTCCGTGGCGGCCACCGCCGTGGCCGACGTACGCCCGATCATGGAATCGCAGGACGAGATCACGGTCTGAGTGGCTCGTGACGACAACGGCGATCACCACCGAGGACCTGCTGCGCGAGTTGGCGCCGCAGGTCCTCGGCGCGGTCGTCCGGCGCTACGGTCACTTCGACCTGGCCGAGGACGCCGTGCAGGAGGCTCTGGTCGCCGCGGTCACCCAGTGGCCGACCGGCGGTCGTCCTGACCAGCCGAAGAACTGGTTGATCACGGTCGCCAGTCGCCGGTTGACCGACCTGCTCCGCGCCGAACAGGCTCGTCAGCAACGCGAAGATCTGGTGGCCAGTCGATTGCTGCCGGACGATTGGCTGGCCCCGCCCGCGGACCGATCGCGGGAGCGCGACGATGACTCGTTGATCTTGATCTTCTTGTGCTGCCATCCGTCGTTGTCCCCGGCCTCACAGATCGCGCTCACCCTCCGGGCCGTCGGCGGCCTCACGACCGTGGAGATCGCGCGCGCCTTCTTGGTGCCCGAGGCCACCATGACCCGGCGGATCACCCGGGCCAAGCAGTCGATCAAGAACAGCAGGGTCCCGTTCCGGCTGCCGCCGAACGAGGAACGCAGCGGCCGCCTCGGTGCGGTTCTGCAGGTGCTCTATTTGATCTTCAACGAGGGATACGTCGCGACGTCGGGGACGCAATTGGCCCGCACGGACGTGTCACGCGAGGCCATCCGCCTGACGCGGCTGGTCCATCGACTGCTGCCGGACGACGGGGAGGTCGCCGGCTTGCTGGCGTTGATGCTGCTGACCGACGCCCGGCGACCGGCGCGCACTAATGACGTGGGCGATCTCGTTCCGATGGCCGAGCAAGATCGCCGGCGGTGGCACTCCGACGACATCGCCGAGGGGATCGCCTTGATCACGGCCGCCCTGCCGCGGGGCGTTCCGGGGCCGTACCAGTTCCAGGCGGCCATCGCAGCTCTGCACGACGAAGCCGCCTCCGCCGAGGAGACCGACTGGCCGCAGATCAGGGCCTTGTACGAGCGGTTGCTGGAAATCTCCGACAACCCGGTCGTCGCCCTCAATCACGCGGTATCCGTGACCATGGTGGACGGGCCTGAGGCCGGTCTTGTTCTCCTGGACCGGCTCTCGAGCGACGAGCGCCTCGCGCTCGACCACCGCCTGTACGCGGTTCGTGGGCATCTGCAGGAGATGGCCGACGATCTCGACGCGGCCCGGCGCAGCTACCTGGCGGCGGCCGAGCGCACCATGAGCCTGCCGCAGCAGCGCTACCTGCACGGCCGGGCGGCCCGGTTGCTGGCCGGCGGGCGTAGGGTCCAGGCCATGAGCGAAGCCGACGCCGAACGGATCGGCGAGCGAGCCGACCTGCTGCCCGAAGAGCTCGCGGCCGGGAGCGATGATCCGGAGGCTCAGGCCGAAGCGATACTTGCCGACTCCGACCGGCGTACCGACCAACCGGAGCAGACCCGGGACGAGTCGCCGCAGACGCCCGGGTGATGAGCGAGTTCATCCGGGCCGAGTTCGTCGTGCTCGACGACCGGTTCGCGGGCACCGGCGGTGACCGATGGCTGGAGCGCGTCTTCACCGGCGGCCGGTGGCTGGAGGGCCCCGCCTACTCCCCGGCCGGACGGTTCCTGCTGTTCAGCGACATCCCCAACGACCGGGTACTGCGCTACGACGAGATCAGCGGCCGGACCGACGTGTTCTCACGTCCCGCCGACTTCGCCAACGGGCGGACGGTCGACCGGCAGGGCCGGTTCGTGAGCTGCGAACACGGGGCCCGCCGGGTCACCCGTCGCGAGCACGACGGCTCCGTCCGTGTCCTGGCCGACGGCTACGCCGACAAGCGGCTCAACAGCCCCAACGACGTGGTCGTGTCCGCCGACGGCGCCGTCTGGTTCACCGACCCGAGTTACGGCATCCGCAGCGACTACGAAGGACATCAGGCCGACGAGGAGATCGGTGGCCGTTTCGTCTACCGGATCGACGCCGACGGCACGCTGACTGCGGTGATCGAGGACCTGACGCAACCCAACGGTCTGGCCTTTTCCGCCGACGAGCAGCGGCTGTACGTCGTCGACAGTGAGCGGCACGAGATCTGGGCGTACGACGTCGACGGTGAGCGGCTGTCGGCCGGTCGGCTCTTCGCCGCCGACGAGCTGGGTTACGACGGCATCCGCTTCGACGCCTCGGGACGACTGTGGGCGGGCGCCCGCGACGGGCTGCACTGCTACGAGACGGACGGCACCCTGAGCGGGAAACTGCTGGTACCGGAGATCACCGCCAACCTCGCCTTCGGTGGGGTGCAGGGCAATCATCTCTATCTGACCGCCACCACCTCCCTCTACGCGCTGCGGGTGAACTTCCGCGGCGCCCGCTATCCGGGCTGAACAGCCAAGCCCGGGTCGATGAAGCACGGGCAACCGCCGACCCGTCAGATCTTCGGCGACACGCCGTCCAAATCGCCGTTGTTGTGACGGGTCGGCGAATTCGAGGCGAGGACCACACTGCTGACGAGTAGTGCGACCCCGAGGACGGCGGTGACCGAGGCCAGAGCGTGCTGGCCGGGCGTCCACAACAGCTCGAGGTCGGCGCCGTTCGGGAGCACCCGGTACGGGGAGATGACGACCCATCCGACGAAGATCCAGCCCAGCACCACGAACCAGATCGGCGCGGCGCGCACCCGGCGCCGCATGAGCTGC
Source organism: uncultured Actinomycetota bacterium (assembly GCA_963789345.1). Taxonomy (GTDB): domain Bacteria; phylum Actinomycetota; class Actinomycetes; order Propionibacteriales; family Propionibacteriaceae; genus Microlunatus. The sequence goes on from CAWBKR010000031.1 coordinate 3,550, forward strand.
ACGAGGCAGAGCGCCAGCGGCACCACCCAGACGAAGTGGTGCAGCCACGAGACCGGGGAGGCGAGCAGGCTCGCCACACCGCAGAGGGTGACGGCCATCCGGACCTCACCGAGCCGGTGCCAGAGCGCCGCGGCCCACACGCCGAGGACGGCCACGAGGGCCGACAGCAACAGTCCGATCGGAGCGGCGTACGGGGCCAGGCGGAAGGCCCGTACGACGTCGGCGAACACCGACTGATTGGTGTAGTAGATGAGGCTGTGGCCCAGGCCGGTCTCGCCGCCGGCCAGCCGGGTCCAGAAGCCCAGTGACGCCTGCGGCAGCACGACGGCACTGGCCAGGGTCAGCGCCGCCCCCGTGACGATGGCCAGGACGGCTGCGCGACGCTTGCCGACGGCGAACAGGTAGACCACGAAGATCGCTGGGGTCAGCTTGATCGCGGCGGCGACGGCGGTCAGCACCCCCTCGGGCAGCCATCGTCGCCCGGGCAGTGCCCGCGGTCCCGGGGCCAGATCCAAGACCACCAGAGCGACCAGCACGATACCCAGCTGGCCGAAGGCCAGGGTCTGGCTCACCGGCTCGACCACGTACACCGCGGCAGCCGAGGCCAGACTCAACTGCCAGCCGGAGAGCCCGAAGCGGTGCATGATCGCGACGATCATCAAGATCCCGGCCGCCGTCCAGCCGAGCTGGACGCCCGGCAGAGGCAGGAGCGCCAAGGGGACGGCCAGCAGCGCCGCGAACGGCGGGTACAGGAACTGCAGCGGCCCGTCCAGGGAGTAGAAGTCGCCGCCCGCCAACAGCACCCGGCCGGCCTCGACGTAGACGTCGAGATCGACCATCACCGGCAGCCAGGGCCACAGCGTTCCGCCGGGGAAGGTCGTGGCCGCGACGTAGAGCCCGACGAGCGAGCGGCAGCACGCAGCTGGCCGCCCCGATCAGGATCCGCCGCACGGGCGACGGGGTCAGCCTGTCCGGCTCGCGCACGCTCCGCGCCCCAGGACTCGGTCTTCCTCGCTCACTCGCAGACGAAAAGCGTGTCTGCTCCTTCGGTGGTCCAGACCGAGCCGGCGCTCCGCTAACGACGCTCGCCGGTGCTCGCGACAGATCTGCACAATCATGAGAGCCAGGCCGCGATCGTGCGGCCGACTCCGGACTCGGCGTTGCTCGGCACGGTGCGGAAGCCGAGTCGGTGCAGGAAGGCGTGCGCGTTGGCCACGATGTGCGGCATGCCGGCCCAGTTCAGCATGTCGACATCATTCGGCATGTCTCCGAAGGCAGCAACGTCATCGGCTTCGATCCCGAGGCGCGCGCAGACCCGGGCCAGCATGACGCCCTTGTTCACCCCGCGGGCGCTCACCTCGACCAGTCCGTACTCCCGCGTGGAGGAGTGCGTCGCGGTCAGGTCGCCCGCCAGCACGGTCCGTACGCGGTCCAAGAGCTCGTCGGCGAGCGCGCTCTTGCTCTGCACCAACAACTTGACGAAGTCCTCGCCCCGGGAGATCTCCTCGACCGAGCCGGTGAAGATGGCGGGATCGGTGCCGTCGTCAGGCGCCCAGGTCGTGTAGTTCGGCTCGTAGCCGAAGCGAGTGCCCGACTCGAAGGCGAAGCTCACGTCCGGAACGACGGCCCGGATGCGGTCGGCGGCGTCGAGAGCGGCCTCCGGCTGAAGACAGATCCGATCGAGCACCTCGCCGGCACCCAGGTCGTACAAGACGGCCCCGTTGCTCGCGATGACCGTCGGGTGCGCACCCGGCAGGTCCTGGATGACGTCCAGCCAGCGGACGGGTCGACCGGTGACGAACACGATGTACGTCCCCGCCTCCTGCGCGGCCTGCACCGCCGCGCGGTTCTCCGCACTGACGCCGCCGTCGGGCGACAGGAACGTGCCGTCCAGGTCGGTGGCCACCAGCCTCGGTGTGTGGTCGGTGCCGCTCACAGTCGCGAACCCGGCGAGCTGTTGCCCGGGTCACCGCTGGCTGAGGGGGTCGGTTGTCCACCGCCGGACTGGCTGCCGCTAGGAGACGGCGACCCCGAGTCGGAGCCCGACGGCGAGGGGGAGCCCGATTGGGATCCGGACTGCGAACCCGACGGCGATCCCGACTCGGAACCGGACGGCGAGCCCGATTGAGGAGAGCCGGATTGGGGGGAACCTGACTGCGGCGAACCCGACTGTGGCGATGCGGAGGCCGACGGCGGCGGGGATCCCGACCCGCCGGTCGGGGGTGGAGGGGTTTGCGGCGGCTGGTTGCGGAAGATCAAGATCGCGATCAGGACCGCGAGCGCGGCGATCAGCAGCATGAGCAGCCAGGAGACCAAGATCGTGCGCCAGCCGGCCCGGTCGTAGCGTCCTGGCCACGGCAACGGCCACAGCCGAGCCAGACCGGGCCGTACCTTGTCGATCCAGTAGTGCCGGTAGTCGGGCCCCGACGGTGCCCCCTGCGGCGCGAAGCTGGCCAGCTCGACCTGGTCGAGGATGCGCTTCGATTCGGCCGCCGCCGCCGGCGACCCGTCGTAGGCCAGCGCCACCCACGGGGCCAGCATCCGGTCGTCGGGAGTGACCGGATCCTCAGCCTCGGTACGGAACTTACGGCCCAGTCGGCCGAAGTCTTGACCGTGACCGCCTCGTTCGAGGACGGTGTCGATGTGCAGCCGGTTGACCACACCGGCCAGCCGATCCCGGGCCGCGGCGTCGGCTGCCGCGCCTTCCGACAACAAGATCACCATGGCCGTGCGACCCTGCGCGTCGTGGCCGGTGTAAGCGACGCCTGACGAGGTTGCCCCGAGGCGCGCGTCCAGCCAGAAATCGCCCACCTTGGGCGGGTCGTCGTCGAGCAACGGACTGACCGGAACGTACTCCGGCTGCTCCGGCGGCTCGGGTGGCTGGCTGGACATCACCGGTGAGTGTATTCGCGGAGCGGGAGCGTTCCTGTGCTCACACTGGCGCCCGGCTGTGCCTGACCTGTGAACGTCGCGAAAGCCGCGTACTTTGGCTGGTCTGCGAGAATGAGGGCTCGTTGCTGCCCTCGTGGCCGGGTACCTTCGGGAGGTGGCCAACCGACTCCAACCCGATCGCGATCAGCGCAAGAATCAGCACAGGAGCGATGAGTGAGCAATTCGACCTACGGCCAGTCGGGCACGGCAACCGCCGGCCAGCCGCCGGCGAGTTCGTCGAGCGCCACTCAGCAGGCGGCCCGGCTGCTCGGTGACGCGATCTCTCAGGTCCAGCGGGTCATCGTCGGCCAGGAGCACATGGTCGAGCAGTTGATGGTCGGCCTGCTGGCCAAGGGGCACATCCTGCTCGAAGGCGTACCCGGCGTCGCCAAGACGCTGGCGGTGCGCTCGTTCGCGACCGTGGTCGGTGGGGACTTCGCGCGGATCCAGTTCACTCCCGACCTGGTGCCCTCCGACATCGTCGGTACCCGGATCTACAAGGCCAGCACCGAAGGCTTCGACGTCGAGCTCGGCCCGGTGTTCGTCAACTTCATCCTCGCCGACGAGATCAACCGCGCACCGGCCAAGGTCCAGGCCGCGATGCTCGAGCTGATGGCGGAGAAGCAGGTGTCGATCGGTGGCCGGACGTACCCGATGCCGCAGCCGTTCATCGTCATCGCCACCCAGAACCCGATCGAGTCCGAGGGTGTCTACCCGCTGCCCGAGGCGCAGCGCGACCGCTTTCTCCTCAAGGTCGACGTTCCGTACCCGCGGGGCAACGAAGAGTTCGAGATCCTGCGCCGGATGAGCGTGGATCCGCCGTCCTCTCAGCCGGTCCTCGACCCGCAGCGCATCCTGCAGCTGCAGCGGCTGGCCGACGATGTTTTCGTACACAACCTCGTCGGGGAGTACATCGTGCGGCTGGTGCTGGCCACGCGGACCCCGGCCGAGTTCAATCTCGGAGACCTCACGTCCGTGATCCAGATCGGTTGCAGTCCCCGCGCGACGCTCGGTCTGGTTGCGGCGGCGCGCGCCCTGGCCCTGATCCACGGCCGCGACTACGTCCTGCCGACCGACGTCCAGGCCGTCGCCCGGGACGTCATGTCCCACCGCCTGGTGCTCGGCTTCGACGCCATCGCCGACAACATTGCGCCGGCTCAGGTGATCGAGCGCATCGTGGCCATGGTGCCGCCACCCACACCCGTCTGGAACGCTCCGCAGCAGCCTGCCCAGCAGCACGGCGGAAACCACCATCCCGCGCAGCGGCAGACGGCGCAGCCCGACTTCTCCTGAGGCATCGCGTGTCGTATCCCCCTCCGTCGTCTCGGGCTCCCGCGACAGCCGTCCCGGGAGCGAGTTTCCCGCCGCCCAGCGGCGCTCCGGTGCAGTTCGCCGCGCCCGCTCCGGCGCAGGCGGGCGCAGCCGGCTCGGTCGTCGGCGAGGCGCCCCGGATCACGATTCCGCTGAACAAACTGGCGCCCGAGGCCGCCCTGCGGCGGCTCGAGCTGACCATCGTGCGACGCCTCGAAGGCTTCCTGCACGGTGATCATCTCGGCCTGCTGCCCGGACCGGGATCGGAGATGAACGAGGCCCGCGTCTACCAGCCGGGAGAGGACGACGTCCGCCGGATCGACTGGGCGGTGACCGCGCGCACCGTGGTCCCGCACGTGCGGGACACGATGGCCGACCGGGAGCTCGAGGTGTGGGCGTTGCTGGACGTGACGCCGTCGATGAACTGGGGCACGGAGGGCGTGACCAAGCGCGATCTCGGTATCGCCGCCATCGCCACCATCGGCTTCCTGAGCCAGAAGATGGGGGACCGGTTCGGCGGGTACATCCTGCGTCCCTCCGCGTTGCGTCGGCTGCCGGCCCGGTCGGGCCGCTCCGCCCTCTACGGACTGCTGCGCAAGATGCTCACCGAGCCGTTCGTGCCCGATCACGCCGCGGGCTCGATGGATCTGTCGACCGCAGTCGAGCAGCTGTCGCGTACGCAGCGACGACGCGGACTGCGGGTGGTGGTTTCGGACTTCCTCACCCCCGGTGATCACGAGCTGGATCCCAACGTCGAGCCGGAATGGGAGCGGTCGATGCGGCGGCTCGGAGTCCGCAACCAGGTGCTGGCCATCGAAGTCGTGGACCGGCGTGAGATCGAGTTCCCCGACGTCGGCGACATGTTGATCCGCGACCCCGAGACCGACTTCGAGCGCTACGTCAACACGGCCGACCCCGGGGCTCGGACCCGGATGGACGCCGCCAGCGCTGCGCAGCGGGAACGAATCCGAATCGCTCTTCGTCGTGCTGGTGTAGGCCACATCCAACTGCGTACCGATCGTGACTGGGTGCACGACATCGCCCGCTTCGTGTTGGCGTACCGCCGGGTGGCCAGCATGTTGCACGCACCGCCTCAGGGAGTGACGAAGTGATCCCGCCGCTGGCTTTTCTCTCGCCGGAGCGGCTTCTCATCCTGCTCGTCATCCCGCTGCTCGTCGCGGCGTACATCTTCGCCATGCGACGCAAGAACCGCCGCGGCATGCGCTTCACCAACACCTCGATGCTCGACGTGGTCGTGCCGAAGCAGTCGCAGTGGCGGCGACACCTCGCCGTGGCTCTCTCGCTGCTCAGCCTCGTCACCCTCACCGCGGCCTTCGCGCGGCCCAAGACCGAGGTCGACGTGCCGCGCGAGCGCGCCACCGTGGTGATCGTGATCGACGCGTCGCTCTCCATGCAGGCGACCGACGTCAAGCCGACCCGGCTGGATGCGGCCAAGGCGGCGGCGATCGAGTTCGTCGAGGAGCTGCCGGACAAGTACAACGTCTCGGTCGTGTCGATGGCGGGCAGCGCCTCGATCCTGGTGCCGCCGACCCTGGCCCACAACACCGTCGAGAACGCCATCAACGGCATCCAGCTGCAGGACTCGACCGCCATCGGCGAAGGCATCTTCACCGCCTTGCGAGCGCTGGCGCAGGCCCCGAAGGACCCGAACAATCCCGATTCGGTGGCTCCCGGCGCGATCGTCCTGCTCAGTGACGGCTCCAACACGATCGGCCGCGCTCCGCAACAGGGGGCGGCCGAGGCCCGCCAGGCCAAGGTGCCCGTCTACACGATCGCGTACGGGACCGAGAACGGATACGTGGACCTCGAGGGCAAGCGTGAACCCGTTCCGGTCGATCATGCGGCGATGAAGCAGATCGCCCAGATCACCAACGCCCAGTACTTCGCCGCCGCCACGCCGGAGCAGCTGAAGACGGTGTACGAGAACATCGGCTCCGAGGTGGGGTACGAGAAAGCCGACCGGGAGATCACCTCCCGCTTCGCCGGCTACGGCCTCGCCTTCGCCGTACTCGCCGCCCTCGGCGCCATCTCCTTGGGAGCGAAATGGCCGTGACAATCTTATTGGGCTTCGCTCGCATGGCCGCGACGAAGGAGCGGGCCTTTAGTACAGCTCCGACGCTCGCGAAGCAGTGGGAGAGGACGGTTCGATGATGCCGATGCTGACCCCCATGCTGCAGTTCCTCGCTCCGGAGCGGCTGTGGCTGTTGCTCCTCATCCCGGTATTGGTCGGCAGCTATCTCCTGCTGGTCCGCAAGCGACTCAATCGGAGCAAGTCGGTGGGGCGGACCATGTTCGACCTGGTCATCCCGCGCGATCGTACGTGGGTCCGGCATCTCGCGGTCGGCTTGTCGATCTTGAGCCTGCTCACGTTGACCCTGGCCTTCGCGAAGCCGAAGGATCAGGTCTCGGTGCCGCGGGAACGCGCCACCGTCGTGGTCACCATCGACGTCTCGCTGTCCATGGAGGCCCAGGACGTCGAGCCGAACCGGCTCGAGGCGGCCAAGACCGCCGCAGCGGCGTTCGTCAACTCGCTGCCGCCGAAGTTCAACGTCTCGCTGGTGACGTTCTCCGGCACGGCGACGACCCTCGTGCCGCCCAGCCTCGACCGGGGTGCGGTGACCGCGGCGATCGCCGCTCTCCAGCCGCAACCCTCGACCGCCATCGGCGAGGGGATCTACACCAGCCTGGCGGCGCTGACCCAGGTGCCGCCGGACCCGGACGACCCCAAGGCGGTCGTGCCCGCCCGAATCGTGCTGCTGAGCGACGGCAAGACCCAGGTCGGCCGGCCCTCCGATCAGGCCGCCCGCGCCGCCCGCGATCAGAAGGTCCCGATCTACACCATCGCCTACGGCACAGCCGACGGCTACATCGAGGTCAACGGGCGCCGCGAGCCGGTTCCGGTCGACCGCGCCGAGCTGCAACGTGTGTCGAAGATCTCCGGTGGCGAGGCCTACACCGCCACCTCCGCCGGCGAACTCAAGGACGTCTACCGCGACATCGGCACCTCGGTCGGTACCGAGAAGGTCGACCGCGAGGTGACGTCGCGCTACGCGGGCTTCGGGCTCGCGTTCGCCATCTTCGCCGCGTTGGGGATGATCTCGCTGGGCGCTCGCTGGCCGTAGGAGTCTGCGGCCCGGTTTGGTCGCTGGGTGGGGTCGGTGGTCCTGCTCGAGAGGCCCTGTGGTGACGTGCCGCCAGACCCGCCACGCCTCGCTCTATGAGCACCGAGAACCCTGAAAATCGCCCGCTCGATTCTCGTGACCCCGCGACACTCCGAGATTTCGGCCCTCAGGTCGAATCGAGAGGGTGATTTCCAGGGGCGGCTTAGGGTGAGGCCGTGGGGGTTGCGGAGAATTTGGCGGCGGTGCAGGGGCGGATCGAGAAGGCCTGCCGGGAAGCGGACCGCGATCCGGCTGAGGTGCGGCTCATGCCGGTGAGCAAGACCCACGGCCCGGAGCGGATTCGCGAAGCGTACGACGCGGGGGTCCGGCTGTTCGGGGAGAACAAGGTGCAGGAGGCGGCGAGCAAGGCCGAGATCTTCAGCGACGTACCGGATCTGGAGTGGGCGGTCATCGGCCATTTGCAGAGCAACAAGGCCAAGGTGGTCGCGGGCTTCGCGAGCGAGTTCCACGCCCTCGATTCACTAAAGATCGCGAACGCCCTGGATCGGCGGCTGCACGACTCCGGGCGCAGTCTCGACGTCTTCGTCCAGGTCAACTCGTCGGGCGAGGAGTCGAAGTTCGGGCTTCCTCCCGAGGAGGTCGAGTCATTCGTCCGGGAGCTGGCGCGTCCATCACTGCCTCAAGGTCCGTGGCCTCATGACCCTGGCCATCTTCTCCGACGACACCGAGGCGGTCCGCGCGTGCTTCGTCCGGATGCGGGAACTCCAGGAGCGGTTGCGCAACCTCGATGTGGCTCCCGGCCGCTACGACGAGCTGTCGATGGGCATGTCCAACGACTTCGAACTGGCCATCGCCTACGGCGCGACGACCGTGCGCGTGGGTGAGGCGATCTTCGGAGCTCGCCTCAAACCTCAGGACTACTGGCCCGGGGAGTAGCTCACTGCTCTGGCGAGGCATCCTCCTGGTCCATGCCGCGCCGCACACGAACCGACCGTTCGATCAGCGTCCGCAGCACGTCGAGATCCACATCGGACAGCCGTTTCAGGTAGAGACAACCCTTGCCTGTCTTGTGCGGGCCGAGCTTCTCCATCTGATCGGCATGCTGGTCCTCGAAGCCACCGGCGAGATAGAGCACCAGCTGTTGCTTCCGCGGCGCGAAACTTGCCAGCGCCGAATCCCCCTCGTGCCCACTGGCGTAGCGGTAGTGGTAGCGGCCGAATCCGATCATGCTCGTCCCCCACATAGCCGGCGGTTCGCCGGTGATGTCGGTCATGATCTTGATGACGGTGCGGGCGTCGGACCGCCTCTCGTCGTTCTCGACGGTCGCGAGATAGTCCTCCACCTGCTGCTCCGTCGGTGTGGTGCCTGCCATCCGATCAGCGTGTCAGCGGGCCCTGACCCGGTCAACGTCCGCCACGTTCTCGATGGCGATCGCGGGGAGCTCGTCGGCGGGGGTGAAGCCGAGCACGCGACCGAGGAAGTACAGCTCGGCGCGGGCGGCGGTCTGGACATTCTCGGCCCGGCGAAACCCGTGGCCCTCACCCTCGAAGACGATCAAGGCAACCGGCAGGCCCTTCTGACGCACGGCGTCCGCCATCAGTTGCGCTTGCGACAGCGGGACCACGGCGTCGTCGGCCCCATGGAGGAGGAGCAGGGGCGCGCGCAGCCGATCGACGTGCTGGATGGGGGACCGCTCGCGGTAGGTCTCCTGATCCTCCGGCCACGGTCCGACCAGCCCGTCGAGGTATCGCGACTCGAACTTGTGGGTTTCCTGCGCCAGCGCCTCGAGGTCACCGATCCCGTACGAGCTCACGCCCGCGGCGAAGACGTCGCTCGTCGTCAGCACCCGCAGCGTGGTGAAACCGCCGGCGCTGCCGCCGCTGATCACGAGCCGATTCGGATCGGCGAGCCCTCGCTCGGCCATCGCCCGCGCCCCGCCGATGCAGTCGGCCGCGTCCACGACGCCCCAGCGGCCCTGGAGGCGTTCGCGATAGGCCCGGCCGTATCCGGAGCTACCGCCGTAATTCACGTCCAGGAGCGCCGCGCCGCGCGAGGTCCAGAACTGGCGGTCCAGCGCCAAATTGTTCGAGGCCATCCCGGTCGGTCCGCCGTGCGACAGCACGATGAGCGGCGGCGCCTCACCGGCCGGAGCAGTGGCCTCGGGATTGGTCGGCGGGTAGTACCACCCGTGGACCGGCCCCAGTTCGCTGTCCCAGGTCACGGCCTGAGCGGTCGAGATCCACTCGGCGCCCAGCGGTAGCTCGCTCGAGGCCCGTACGGTCCGCCACGTGCGCGTGGACAGCGAACAGCTGCCGAGCCGGGACGGCCGGGCCGGCGAGCCGAGCACCGCCACCACCCGATCACCCGCTACCGCGATGTACTCCTGGGCGAGCGAATCCTCGCTCAGCGCCCGCAGTTCGCCGCTGGTGATATCCAGCACTACAACCGTCTCGACGCCCTCGACGATCCGCTTGGCGACCAGCCGGTCGTCGCCGAGCAGCTCGTACGGCCGGTTCCGGAGCCGCCAGGGGGCGTTGCTGAAGTCGACGGGTTGGGGACAAAGCGCCTGGATGCCTTCGTCGGACCAAGCGCACAGGTTCCACCACCCGGTCTCCTCGGAGAGGAAGAACAGCCGCCCGTCGGGCGCCCACCGCGGGCGGGTCGCCGCGGCGCGCGGGCCGCCCGCCACCCGCCTGACTCCCTCGAGCCCGCGAGCTTCCGGCGACCCCACCAGGTGTCCGACCATGAGCACCGATTCGTCCCACGGCATGTGCGGGTGGTTCCACTCGTTCCACGCCAGCCGGCCGTCCTCGGCGAGCTCCGGCCCGGCGTAGAAGTCGGCGCCCTCGCAGAGCGCGCGCCCGCCGTCGGAGTTGTCGCCGTCCACTCGGAGGCCGACCAGAGTTGTGACCGGTTCGCCGCCCGAGCGGTGGTCCTCACGCACCGCGAGGATCAGGTTGTGCTCGGGGTGCAGGTGGAGATCGGCGTACCGAAGGGGCAGATCCGGGGTGATCGGTCGTGGCTCCTCGCCGCGGCGCAGCACGTACAGCCGGCCGTCGGTCGCCTCCGAGAAGACAATCACGCCGTCCGCGACGTCGTACTCGCCGCCACCGTATTCGTTGACTCGGCTGCGGACGTTCCACGGTGGAGGCGTCACCTCCTCCGGTTCGCCGTCGTCATCCTCGCGCCAGAGACTGACCCGGCCACCCTGATCGGCGCGAGCTTCCAACCAGTACAGCCGGTCGCCGTCGAACACCGGTGCCGACAGGCCGAGCACCGACGTCGTCAACATGTCGACCGTCACGGGTGAGGGCCAGGAACCGTACGGGAGCATGTCCATCCTCACACCGTAGAGACCAGATGACCGGCACTCGAGCCCCTGACCGATGGTGCTGATGTGACCGATGGTGCACAATGGTGGTGTTCGCTCCTGTGGACCGGAGTCGAGGCTGTCGGGGAAGGCATGCCTCTCGCTGTCAGGTCACCAGGAGGATCGATGAGCACGACTCACGCTACGAGGGGCGTCCTGTACGTCCACTCCGCGCCGTCTGCGCTGTGCCCGCACGTCGAGTGGGCCGTCGGCGGCGCTTTCGGTGCGCCCGTACGCCTGGAGTGGAGCCCCCAGCCGGCGGAGCGCTCGGCCTATCGGACCGAGTACACGTGGACCGGTCCGACCGGCACGGCCGCCAAGCTGGCCAGCGCGCTCAGAGGCTGGCAGAAGCTGCGCTTCGAGGTGACCGAGGAGGCAACGTCCGCAACCGAGTCGCACCGGTACGCCTACACGCCGGCGCTCGGCGTCTTCCACGCCCGGACCGGCATGAGCGGCGACATCCTCGTCGGCGAAGACCGGCTGAAGCAGGCCATGGTCAACGCCGCCCTCGGCGTCCGCGATCTCGCCGACGGGATCGACGACCTGCTCGGTCGGCCCTGGGACGACGAACTCGAGCCCTTCCGCTACGCCGGCGACGGCGCTCCCGTCCGCTGGCTCCACCAGGTGGTGTAGCGCTGCAGTAGTCGTCACCCCGCTACCGCCCCCATTCCCAGCAACTGTTAACAGTTTCCGCCGATGGTGGGCGCCGGGCGGCGTGTCACTGCGATTTCCCAACAATTGCGGGCCCAGGGCCGGTCGACTCAACGCCCCTTCGACAAGTTCAGGGACCGTTACAGCGGGATGTTGGTGTGGGCTCCCCGGTCGCCGTGGTCGGCTTCGCCGATGGCGCGAGCCAAGGCCGACCGGGTTGCCTGCGGGGTGACGATCTCGTCGACCACGCCGATCTCCACGGCCTTCTCGACTCCGCCGGCGATGCGCTCGTGTTCGGCGGCCAGTTCGGCCTCGAGCTGCGGGCGGACGTCGTCGTCCACGCCGGCCAGCTTGCGCCGGTGAAGAATCCGCACCGCGGCGACCGGGCCCATGACGGCCACTTCCGCCCCGGGCCAGGCGAAGACCTTGGTCGCGCCGAGGGACCGCGCGTTCATCGCGATGTAGGCGCCGCCGTACGCCTTGCGGGTGACCAGGGTTACCCGCGGCACCACCGCCTCACCGAAGGCGTGCAGCAACTTGGCGCCCCGTCGGACGACGCCGTCCCACTCCTGGCCGACTCCTGGCAGGTAGCCGGGCACGTCGACCAACACCACCAGTGGCACCCCGAACGTGTCGCACATCCGGACGAACCGGGCCGCCTTCTCCGCGCTCAGGGAATCGAGGCAGCCGCCCAGCCGGAGCGGGTTGTTGGCGATGACGCCGACGGTCCGGCCGCCGAGGCGGCCGAGGGCGATGGTGACGTTGGGAGCCCACCGGGCGTGCAGTTCGACCACCGTGTCGTCGTCGAGCAGACCGTTGATCAACGGATGGACGTCGTAGGCCCGCTTGGGTGACTCGGGCAGCAGCGAGGCCAGGTCGAGATCCTCGATGGTCTCGGCGACGGCTCCCTGGCTGGCCAGCAACACCGTGAGCCGCTGACCGCGCCGGATGGCGTCAGCCTCGTCGTCCGCCACGATGTGCACGACGCCCGAACGCCGGCCGTGGGTGTCCGGTCCACCCAGGCGGAGCATGTCGACGTCCTCGCCGGTGACCGAACGGACCACGTCCGGCCCGGTGACGAAGATCCTGCCCTCGGGAGCCAAGATCACCAGATCGGTGAGCGCCGGACCGTACGCCGCGCCGCCCGCGGCGAAACCGAGCACGATCGAGATCTGCGGGATCTTGCCCGAGGCCTGGGTCATCGCGTGGAAGATCCGGCCCACCGCGTGCAGCGACAGCACGCCCTCGGCGAGCCGGGCCCCACCGGAGTGCCAGATGCCGAGAATCGGCACCCGGTCGGTCATCGCCCGCTCGTACGCGCGTACGACCACGTCGCAGCCCTGCACGCCCATGGCTCCGCCCATGACGGTGGCGTCGGAGCAGAACGCGACCACCCGGCAGCCCCGGATGGTGCCGACGGCGGCCAGCATGCCCGAGTCGTCGTCCGGGGTGATCAGCTCCATCGATCCTTCGTCGAGGAGGGCCTGCAGCCGGTAGTTCGGGTTGCGGGGGTCGAGCTCGCGAGGCAGCTTCTCTTTCACCGCAGGGGCGGCCGGCGCCGGGCGTTGGTCCGTCGGGATCGTGGCGGTCATCTCGTACTCCTGCTTCCTAGGCGGACGCGTACTGGTTGGTGAACGCGACGGCCACGTTGTGGCCGCCGAACCCGAACGAGTTGTTGATCCCGGCCAGGTCGCCGGCGGGCAGCTCGCGCACGGTGGTGGCGATGTCGATGTCGAGGTTCGGCTCGGGGTTGTCCAGGTTGATGGTCGGCGGCACCTTGCGGTGGATCAACGCGAGCAACGTGGCCAGCGACTCCAGCGCCCCGGCTCCACCCAGCAGGTGACCGGTCATGGACTTGGTGCCGGTGACGATGGCGTCGGTGTCCTGGCCGAGAGCCATCCGGATCGAGGAGGCCTCGGTCTGGTCGCCCTGCGGGGTCGAGGTGGCGTGGGCGTTGACGTGCTTGATGTCGGAGGGGCCGAGCTCGGACTCCCGCAACGCACGGCTCATCGCTCGCGCCTGCGTCTCCCCGGTCGGGTTGGGCTGGACCATGTCGTGGGCGTCGGCGGTGATGCCGGCCCCTGCCAACTCGCCGTAGATCCGGGCCCCGCGACCCTGGGCGTGCTCGAGCGTCTCGATCACCAACATCGCGGCACCCTCACCGAGGACGAAGCCGTCCCGGTCGACGTCCCAGGGTCGCGAGGCGCGCTCGGGCTCGTCGTTGCGGCGGCTCATCGCCTGCATCTGGGCGAAGGAGGCGATCGGCAGGGGGTGGATGACACCTTCGGTGCCGCCCACCACGACGACGTCGGCCCGTCCGAGACGGATCATGTCGATGCCGAGTGCGATCGCCTCGTTGCTGGAGGCGCACGCCGAGACGGGGGTGTGTACGCCGGCCTGGGCCCCGATCCGGAGACTGACGTTGGCGGCGGTGGCGTTGGCCATCAGCATGGGAATGGCCAGGGGGCTGACGCGGCGCGGCCCCTTCTCCTTCTGCACGTCCCAGTTGCCGAGCAGTGTGTGCAGACCGCCGATGCCGGTGGCGATGGCGACGCCGAGCCGTTCCCGATCGACGGGATTGTCTTCCTTGAGCCCGAAGCCGGCGTCGCGCCACGCCTCCATGGCGGCGATCACGCCGAGTTGGGCCGAGCGGTCCAGCCGGCGGGCCTCCACCCGCTCCAGCACATCGGAGGGATCGACAGCCGCGTTCGCGGCGATCCGCACCGCGAGTTCGTCGGCCCAGGCCTGCTCGATCTTGCTGACACCGGAGCGGCCGGCGAGCAGGCCTTCCCAGGTGCTGGTGACGTCGCCGCCGAGGGGAGTGGTGGCTCCGAGGCCGGTGACGACGATGGGGGTCTTACTCATGGTCAGACCTCTCCAGGAGTTACCAGGTGATCAAAAGGGGAACGGGAGGGTGTCGGTCACGACGCGGCACGCTCGATGTAGGCGACGGCGTCGCCGACGGTCTTGAGGTTCTTGGCCTCTTCGTCGGGGATGCTGACCCCGAACTTCTCCTCGGCGGCGTAGATGATCTCGACCATCGACAGTGAGTCGACGTCCAGATCGTCGGTGAAGGACTTGTCCAGCTGGACGTCGTCGGCGGGCACGCCGGCGACCTCGTTGACGATCTCGGCAAGGTCTGAACGGACTTCTTCGGTGGTGGGCATCGGGGGATTCCTCCTGGAGGTTTCTCTGAGTTGAGCTGAATCGAGCTGGTGAGCTGATCAAGGTGGGGAGTCGGTGGTCGGCTCAGGGCAGGATGATCACCTGCCCCGCGTACACCAACCCGGCTCCGAAGCCGATGATCAAACAGGTCTGACCGCTGGTCGCCTCACCGGACTCCAGCAATGCCTCGATGGCCAAGGGAATAGAGGCTGCGGAGGTGTTGCCCTGGGTGGCGATGTCGCGGGCCACGACCACCGACGGCGGCAGCTTCAGGGCGCGGAACATGGCGTCGGTGATGCGCATGTTGGCCTGGTGAGGCACGAAGACCTCGAGGTCCTCGCCCCGGACGCCCGCCCGGTCGAGGGCCTCGGCGGCGGTTTTCGCCATCGTGTAGCTCGCCCACTTGAAGACCGGGTTGCCTTCCATCCGCAGCACCGGGAAGGTGGACTGCTCGGCGTCGATCCCCTCCTTGGCCGACGAATGGGCCGCCTCGGCGCGATCCCAGGCGCGGTCCCACGCCTCGGTCTGGGTGATCAGCCCCGCCTGGTCGCCGTCGGAACCCCAGACGACCGGTCCGATCCCCGCGGTGTCGCTGGGCCCGATCACGGCGGCGCCGGCACCGTCGGCGAAGAGGAAGGCGGTCGACCGGTCGTTCCGGTTCGTCAAATCGCTGAGCCGCTCGACCCCGATGATCAACACGTACGTCGACGCGCCCGTTCGGATGAAGGAGTCCGCCATCGCGGCGGCGTAACAGAAGCCGGCGCAGGCGGCGGAGATATCGAAGGCGGCCGCACTCTTGGCGCCGAGCTCACTGGCGATGGTCGCCGCGGCTGCCGGGGTCTGGTACAGGTGGGTGACGGTGGAGACGATCACCGTGTCGATCTGGCCGGCGTCGATGCCGGCCCGCTGCACCGCCTTGCGGGCGGCGGCCAGCGACATCATCTCGATGGTCTCGTCGTCCGACGCCCAGCGTCGCTCCCGGATCCCCGAACGGGTCTGGATCCATTCGTCGGTGGAGTCGATGAGGGTGCAGATCTCGGCGTTGTCGACGATCCGGCGGGGCCGGTAACCACCGATGCCCAGAATGGCCGAGAACTTCGCCCCGGTCGCGGTCTGCAGACTCACCGGGCTGTTCATCGCGTCACCTCCGTGGCCTCCGCGCTCTCGACCGTGGGATGCAGCCGGAGAAGAGGCTGGCCGGGAGAAACGGGATCGCCGTTCTCGACCAACCACTCCACCACGATCCCGCCGTGTGGTGCCCCGACGGGAATCTCGTCGCGCAGGTTCTTCACCACGCCGACGGTGCTGTTGGTGGGCAGGACCGAGTCCGTCTCGATGTCCTCGGTGCGAAGGAACTGCCCCTTGCCCGGCGACACCACGAGCCGCCAGGTCGGGTTGCCCGCGATCGGCGTAGACGACGCCGCGGCGCCGCCGTGCCGCCGGACGAAGTCCATCGCCTCGGGCACCTGATCCGGTGTGTTGAGGGCGAACAAGTCCACGCCCTTGAGATTGCGCTTCGCGATGCCGGTCAACGTGCCGGCCGGCGGCATCTCCAGCAAACCCGTGACGCCGAGATCGGCCATCGCGGTCAAGCAGAGATCCCAGCGCACCGGCGAGGCCACCTGGGCGACCAACCGGCGCAGCACGTCCCGACCGTCGTGGACGACCTGACCGTCGGCGTTGGACAGCAGCCGGGTCCGCGGATCGTGGGTGGAGATCGACCGGGCCAGCCCCGCCAGGTCAGCGACGGCCGGTGCCATGTGCACGGTGTGGAACGCGCCGGCGACGCTGAGCTCGATCAGCCGCGCGCGGGCCGGAGGCGCGGCGGCGAAGGCCGCCAACTGCTCCTTGGTCCCCGCGGCGACGATCTGGCCCGAGCCGTTGTTGTTGGCCGCCGTCAGGCCCTGCTCCTCGAGGGCGGCGAGCACCTCGTCGGCGTTTCCCCCGATCACCGCCGTCATCGACGTGGGCGTCACCGCGCTGGCCGCTGCCATGGCGCGACCCCGTTCGCGTACGAAGACCATGGCCTGCTCCGCCGACAGCACACCCACCCCGGCCGCGGCGGTGATCTCGCCGACCGAGTGGCCGGCGGCGACTCCGATGTAGGGAAAGGCATCCGCGGGATGGGGAAACAGCTCCAGAGCGGCGAGCAGCCCGGAGGCGACGAGCAGCGGTTGGGCGATCGCGGTGTCGCGGATCGTCTCCGCGTCGGCTTCGGTGCCGTAGTGCCGCAGATCCATGGCGGCGACCGCGGACAGCCACGTCAGTCGGTCCGCGAAGGTCTGCTCGGTCAACCACGGAGTCAGGAAACCGGGGGTCTGCGCACCTTGGCCAGGAGCGACGATCGCGAGCACGCCTTTACTATTTCGTGACCTACGGGCAAACGTCGCGCGACGACACGACGAAACTAGGGCGCCCTATTTGTCAGTTCCCTACAACCTCTCTTGGAGCTGCTCGTGCGTCTCAGGCGCTCCGGACCGGTCCCTTCGCCTTCGATGGCGATCTCAGCCGCGGTCGGAAAACGTGGTCTCACCTGCTGCCGGCACTCGCGAAAGTCCGCCGCGGTGGGAAACGTGGTCTCACCCGCTCCGGCGGCGACGTAAGTCGGCCGCGGTCGGAAAATGCGCCTCACTCACCTCTGCGCAGTGGCGGAAGTCGGCCGTGGTCGCAAAACCCGCCGGGCTCTGCCGAGTCGGCCGGAGGGGCTCAGCCCGAAACGTCGGCGCCGTCGTCGGTCGTACGGCGCTTCAGCAGACGGCCGAGCGTGAGGGACAACCGCAGGGCGTACGCGTCGCGGGGGTCGGTGGGGCTGTAACCGCTGACTTCGTGGATCCGCCGCAGCCGGTAGCGGACCGTGTTGGCGTGTACGAAGAGCGCGCGGGCGGCGGCTTCGACCGAGGAGCCGTGGTCGAGGAACGTGACCAGCGTCTCCAGAAGGCCACCCCCGGCGGCTTGCAGCGGGTCATACAGCTCGCGCGCGAGAGCCCGCCGCGCGTGCCCGTCGCCGGCCAAGGCGCGTTCGGGAAGCAGGTCGTGTGAGCTGACCGGCCGGGGTGCCTCCGGCCAGGCTCCCGCGGCCCGGTATCCCGACAGCGCCTCACGGGTGCTGGCGGCCGCCTCCATGAGGTGCTCGACCGGCGGTCCTATCACTACGGGCCCGGGAGCAAAGGACCGGACGAAGCGGCCGACCAGACCCGAGGTCCAGGTGGCCGACCCCAACTCTGCCCCGCCCAGCACCACGATCATGCGATCGCCCTGGACCGCGCCCAACATGTCGATTCCGCCGATGGCGGCGGTGTGCCGGATTGCCTCCAGCTCGGCGTTCGGGTTCTCCGGCGGCGCACCGCCGACCACCACCAGCACCGTGGTGGTCGACGTCCACCCCAGCGTCGAAGCCCGCGACAAGACGGTCTCGTCGGTCTCGCCGCGCAGGACGGCGTCGACGACCAGAGCCTCCAGCCGGGCGTCCCACGACCCCCGCAGCTCGGCCGCGCGGGCGTAGACCTCGGCCGCGCCGAACGCCACCTCGCGGCTGTACTGCACGATGGCGGCGTGCAGGATCGGCCGGTCGGCCCGCGGCATGACCTCGTCGATCTGGGTCTCCACCACGTCGATGGTGGTGCGGACGAGCTCGACGGTCTGGTGGAGCGAGATCTTGCGGGCCAGCTCCCGTGGTGCGGAGCCGAAGACGTCGGAGGCTGTCGGCGGGACCGGATCAGGGTCGGCGAACCAGTTCACGAAGCCGTCGATGCCCGCCCGGGCGACCAGGTTGATCCACGACCGGTGCTCCGCGTCCAGCCGTCGGAACCAGTGGTGCCGCGCCTCCATCTCGGCAATGGTGGCGGTGGTCATCGCACTGGTCTTGGACCCGAGTCGCTTGGCGATGACGGCGCGGGTCTTGGCCGACGGCAGTAGAGATCTGTTGATCCCCCGCGCCGTGGCCGCCATAGGGTGAGCGTAGTGGTGACGGCGGCGGGCGGCGTTCGACGTGGGGTGGGGTGAGGGGTCGGGTGAATCCGGTATCGGCACTGCGGGAGATCGGTTTCCTGCTCGAACGCGTACGGTCGGAAACGCACCGCGTCAAGGCCTACCGCAACGCCGCCGATGTGGTCGCAGCCATGTCGGTCGAGGATCGCGATGATCATCAGCGACAACGCACGTGGGGCAAGGTCACGGGGATCGGTCCGAAGACCGCTCTCGTGATCACCCAGGCCCTCGCGGGCGAGGTGCCGGACTTTTTGCAGAGGCTGCGGGACGAGAAGGAGCCACTCACCGACGGCGGCCTGGGTCTGCGCCGGCACATCAAGGGCGACCTCCACTGCCACTCCAGCTGGTCCGACGGCGGAAGTCCGCTGGAGGAGATGATGATCACCGCCCAGGCGCTGGGGCACTCGTACTGCGCGATCACCGATCACTCGCCACGGCTCAAGGTCGCGCGGGGTCTGAGCGCCGAGCGGTTGGGAGAGCAGCAGGAGGTGATCACCGACCTGAACACCGCCCTCGCCCCGTTCCGGGTCCTGCGCGGCATCGAGGTCGACATCTTGGACGACGGCGCTCTTGATCAAGAAGACAACGTGCTCAGCCGATTGGATGTGGTCGTCTCCAGCGTGCATTCCAAGCTGCGCTCCGATTCGGAGACGATGACGCACCGTATGGTGGCGGCGATCGCCAATCCCCACACCAACGTGTTGGGCCACTGCACCGGTCGGCTGATCGAAGGCGAACGCGGCCTGCGACCCCAGTCGACCTTCGACGCCGAGGTGGTGTTCGAAGCCTGTCGCAGCTTCGATGTCGCCGTGGAGATCAACTCGCGGCCCGAGCGTCGCGATCCGCCGACCAGGCTGCTCCAGTTGGCGATGGACATGGGCTGCCTGTTCTCGATCGACACCGACGCGCATGCTCCCGGGCAACTCGAGTTCCAGATCTACGGCTGCGAGCGAGCCGAGTCGCTCGGTCTGGAGCCCGACCGGGTGATCAACACCTGGCCCGTCGATCGACTCCTGGACTGGTGCCGCAAGGGTTGAGAGGCTGTCCAGCTTGACCCGGGCGCTTGTGTTCGAGGGCGTGCGACCGCCGGTTCTGGAGGGGGCTTCGAGACAACACGCTTTTCGTTGGCTCGAAGGAACCGAAGAAGCGGTGGGGTGCAGCACGCCCGTGCGCGAGCGGAGCGAGCCATCAGACACAGCGAGCCATCAAATACAGGTTAGGGTCGAGTGTGAACGACGAGACCCTGGCGGCAAGCCTCGTCCGGGAAGCCGGCGAACTGGCGGCCGCCATGTTGGCCGAGGGCTTGGAGACGCGCTACAAGACCTCGGTGTCCGACGTCGTCTCCGCGGCTGATCATGCGGCCGAGGAACTCGTGGTCCGGCGCCTCGGTGAGGAACGCCCCGACGACGGTCTGGTGGGCGAGGAAGGTTCGGCCCGACCGGGGGAGCGCACGTGGTACATCGATCCGGTCGACGGCACGTACAACTTCTTGTCCGGGATCCCCTACTGGTGTTCCGCGGTCGGATTGGTCGACGCGGACGGCCCCGTGCTGGGGGCGGTGTTCTACCCGGCACAGGATCAGCTGTGGATCGGTGGCCGGGATCTTCCCACCACCTTGAACAACCAGCCCGTGCCCCCCATCACCGAGGTCGCACTCGCCGAGGTCTCGGTCGCCACGTACTTCCATCCGCGGCGCCTGCGGGACGCCGATCAGGTGTCGTCCTGGCGAGCGGCGGTGTCGGCGGCCGCGACCGTACGGATGTTCGGCTCGGCCTCGATCGACCTCGCCGGAGTGGCCAGCGGCCGGCTCGGGGTGTTCCTGCAGGCGAACCTGCATCCGTGGGACTGGTATCCCGGGGCGGCGCTCGTACGTGGCGCCGGTGGGGTGGTCGAGGTGGTGAGCCACGACGGCAACGACTGGCAGATCGCCGGTAACGCTCTGGCCGTCGCCCAGATGGCGGACGCGATCCGGAGCGTGCCCGGCCGATGACCGCAATCTCGGAGTCGGGGTGGGATCGTTGGTCGGGATCGGAGTCGGCGTACTGGGGTTCCGTCTCGGATGCGCCTCTGGCAGGCTTTCCACAAATGGCCAGAGCAAGGGGAGGCGAGGCGTGAGTGCGACGGCAGGGCCACCGGAGCAGTCGAATCCGGTGGGCACCAAGCTCGGTGTGAGCCGTGGACTGGTCGTGCAGGAAATGGGCTGGGACACCGACGTCGACGATGAGTTGCGGATCGCCATCGAAGACGTCATCGACGCCGAACTGGTCGAGGACGCGATGGAGGCCGTCGACATGGTCGTGCTCTGGTGGCGGGACGAGGACGGCGACCTGGTGGACGGACTCGTCGAGGCGATGACCGACCTGACCGCCAGCGGCCGGATCTGGCTGCTCACCCCCAAGATCGGACGGGACGGCTACGTCGACGCCGCCGACATCTCCGAGGCTGCGGTCACCGCCGGTCTTTCTCTGACCAACGGGGCCGCCATCTCCACGGACTGGGCGGCCAACAAGCTGGTCCGCCCCCGCGGCTCGCGGCGGTGACGCCCCAGGTGGGCGAGACCCGCTCCCGACTTCTCGAGCAGGAATCAGCACGGTCAGTCGATCGGGCTGGCCGAGCTGGCTGGTCGCCCGGCCGTCGTCGTGTTCTACCCGTGGGCGTTCAGCGACATCTGCACCGGCGAGTTGAGCAGTCTCCGCGATGCGGCCGGAGAGTTCGCGGCCGCCGGTGCCCGGATCGTCGCGATCTCCTGCGACACGATGTTCACGCTCCGGGCCTTTGCCGAAGCGGATGAGCTCCCCTTCGACCTGCTCACGGACCACTGGCCGCACGGCGAGATCGCCCGCGCGTACGGGGTGTTCGACGAGGAGGTCGGCTGCGCACTGCGCGGCTCCTTCGTGTTGGACCCCGGCGGGCAGGTGACCTGGAGCGTCCTGAACGGCATCGGCGAGCCGCGCGACATCGCCGCCCATCTGGCCGCGATTCAGCCCGTCTGACCGCAAGGGGCAGCGCTGCCCCGTCCACCCCCAAGGCGCACCCCTTCGTCGCCAGATGCACCCACACATGAGGGTGCATCTGGCGACGAAAGGGTGCCGAAGCGAGGGGTTGGCCGCCGAATTGTCGGTGGGAGCAGAGGGACTCGAACCCCCGGCCACCTGCTTGTAAGGCAGGTGCTCTGACCAACTGAGCTATGCTCCCGGGCCGGACTTGCAGCCGTTCAGGCTAGTGCCTCCCGTCATAGGTCTCCAACCGCTCGGGCTCCGCGGGCTGGTCGGACGTGGGAGGTCGCGAGTCGACCGCGCGGCTACCCGACGCACGAAACGGTGTGAGCTACGTTGGAGGCCAGCGCAGCCTGGAGATCGCGGAGTAGGGCATGACAGTGAACAAGTTCGTGACGCTGGCTCTGGGAGCCCTCACGGGAATCGTCGGCCTGATCGCGATGATCCGGCTGATCGCCGGGGCCGGCCTCAACTCGATGTTCGCCTGGGTGTTTGTGCTGCTGGCCATGCTGCCCTGGGTCGCCTACTCCAGTTGGCGAGCCTGGCACGGCAAGCTGCGCCCCGCCGCGGCCCTGGGTGTACTCGCCCTGTGCGCCATCGGACTCATCAGCGTGTGGCTTTTCACCCTCGGCCCGGTCTTCGCGTTGGCGTGCTCGTTGGTGGGCTTCGTGATCATCTGGGTCCACGACTGGCCGCCACGGCGACCGAAGAGTGAGGACCAGTACGTTCGGGTCGAGGAGCTGACGGCTGAGGAACCCAAGACGGCGGCCTGAGTCCGGCCCTTCCGCGTCGGCCCTCTCCGTACGTGGTCTGCGGAAGTCGTTCGCCGGCGAATTCGTGCTTCGGGGGGTCGATCTCGACGTCGCACCGGGGCAGGTCGTGGCCGTCACCGGGCCCTCCGGGATCCGGCAAGACCACTCTGCTGCGGATCATCAGCGGCGACGAGTCCGCCGACGCCGGAAGTGTCGTCGTCGCCGGCCGCGTCGTGGCCGACGACAGGATCGATCTCGGCACCTCCCGCCGACCGATCGCCTCCGTACCCCAAGGCGCCCGACTCCTCGACGACCGCTTGGTCGGTACCAACATCGCGTCGGCTCTGCCGCGCGGCGAGCGAACCAAGCGTACGGCGGCAGCCCGGGTGGCCGAGATGTTCGACCTGGTCGGACTGCCGACGGCTCTGGCGGATCGTCGGCCACCGGAGTTGTCGCCCAGCGAGCGGCAGCGTGTCGCCCTGGCCCGCGCCCTGGTCGGTCGGCCTGCTCTGCTGTTGCTCGACGAACCCTTCTCCGCCTTCGACCCGGCCACCCGTACGCGTCTGCGCGGCGAATTGCGCACGGTGCTCGCGGCGGCCCGCACGGCCACGGTGCTGGTCAGTCATCACGACAGTGACGTCGCCGACCTCGCCGACCGGCGCTTGCGCTTGCACGCGGGTCGGCTGGTGCCGCTGCCGACGTGATCAGTGCCGGCTTCGCTACCGTGAGGCGGTGGCCTCGAACCGGCGTGCTCAATGAGTGACCCCAGCCTTGCGGCGGGACTCGACCCGTCGATCCTCGCGGCCGAGACGGACCGGCTGCTGGACTTCGGCCGACACTTTCCTCACCCCGACGGCGGCTCGTACTGGCTGGACGGCACCGGACTGCCTGATGTCGACCGGGCCGTGTTCACCTACATCACCGCGCGCATGGCCCACGTGTACGCCCTCGGCGGCGGGCTCGGGCGACCCGCCGACGCCAGGCTGGCCGACGAGGCGCTCCGGGGACTCTCGGGTCGGTTGCACGACGACAAGCACGGCGGCTGGTTCGCGGCCGTGAATCCCGACGGGAGCATCGACGACGACAAGGCCTGCTACACGCACGCCTTCGTCGTCCTCGCGGCCGCCTCCGGCTCGCTCGCCCAACGGCCCGACGCCCCGCAGCTCCTGCAGGACAGCCTCGCGATCTGGCAGGAGCGCTTCTTCGAGCCGTCCGCGGGGCTGTTCGTCGACGCCTGGGACCGGTCGTTCACGACGCTGGACTCTTACCGCGGAGCCAACGCCAACATGCACGCCGTCGAAGCGCTGCTGGCCGCGGCCGACGCGACCGCCGACGCCGGGTTGCTCGATCAGGCCGTGGGGATCGCTCAGCGCATCGTGGTGGAATTCGCCGAGCCGCACCAGTGGCGGATCCCGGAGCACTTCACCCCCGACTGGCAGCCGTTGCTGGAGCATCATCGCGACCAGCCGGACCATCCCTTCCAGCCCTACGGGGCGACGGTTGGCCACGGCCTGGAATGGTCGAGGCTGCTGCTCCATCTCGAGGCGGCCCTCACCCCGCAGGCTCCGGATTGGCTGCTCCCGGCCTCGATCGCCCTGTTCGAGCGTGCCGTCGCCGACGGTTGGTCCGTCGACGGCCGGCCGGGCTTCGTCTACACGACCGATTGGGACGGTGCGCCGGTCGTCCGCGACCGCATGCACTGGGTCACCGCCGAGGCCGTCGCCGCCGCCGGCGCCCTGTACCGGCGGACGGGCGAGGCCCGCTTCGCTGCGCTCGCGCGGACCTGGTGGGACTTCGCCGAGGAGTATCACATCGACCGCGAGCGCGGCTCGTGGATCCATCAGCTCGACGCCGAGAACCGGCCGGCCTCCTCGGTCTGGCCCGGAAAACCCGACCTCTACCACGCCGTCCAGGCCACCTTGCTGCCGCGCTATCCGCTGACTCCCTGTCTAAGCGCTGTCTTGAACTCTTAGGCAATTCTCCGCAGTAGAGTGGATCTTTGTGGCTGGTCCCGATTTTCCCACCGCCCTGGCGGACCTCGACACGGCGCTGAGTTCGATCACCGCGGTGGTCGATCCGGAGCGTACGCGTGCGGAGATCGCCGAGTTGTCGGAAGAAGTGGCCGCGCCAGACCTGTGGGACGACCCGGACAACGCCCAGCGGGTGACCTCGCGGCTGTCCGTGCTGCAGTCCGAGCTCGACCGGGTCGAGAGTCTGCGCTCCCGGCTCGACGACTTGGGCGTCCTGATCGAACTGGCGCAGGAAGAGCAGGACCCGGTCAGCATCGCCGAGGCCGAGACCGAGCTGTCCGCTCTCCAGGAGTCCATCGAGGCCCTCGAGGTGCGCACCCTGCTGTCGGGGGAGTACGACGCCCGCGAGGCGCTCGTCACCATCCGGTCGGAGGCCGGCGGTGTGGATGCGGCCGACTTCGCGGCGATGCTGCTGCGGATGTATCTCCGCTGGGCGGAACGGCACGGCTACTCCACCGAGGTCTACGACACCTCCTACGCCGAGGAGGCGGGCATCAAGTCGGCCACCTTCCAGGTGAAGGCGCCGTTCGCGTACGGCACCTTGTCGGTCGAGCAGGGCACCCACCGGCTCGTCCGGATTTCGCCGTTCGACAACCAGGGTCGGCGGCAGACCTCGTTCGCGGGCGTCGAGGTGCTGCCGGTGACGGAGGAGGCCGACCACATCGACATCCCGGAGTCCGAGCTGCGGATCGACGTGTTCCGGTCCTCGGGGCCGGGTGGGCAGAGTGTCAACACGACCGACTCCGCGGTACGGATCACCCACCTGCCGACGGGCATCGTGGTCTCCTGCCAGAACGAGAAGTCGCAGCTGCAGAACAAGGCCGCCGCGTTGCGCGTGCTGCAGTCACGGCTGCTGGAGAAGGCCCGTCAGGACCGCGAGGCGGAGATGAGCGCCCTCAAGGGTGACGGCGGCAACAGCTGGGGCTCCCAGATGCGCTCGTACGTGCTGCACCCGTATCAGATGGTCAAGGACCTGCGCACCGACTACGAGGTGTCCACCCCGGACGCGGTGTTCGACGGTGACCTGGACGGCTTCATCGACTCCGGCATCCGATGGCGGAAGACCAGCGAATTCGCCCCCAACTGACGCCCTGAGCTTGCGAAGGGCTCGAGCGAGTCGGAGCGATTCGCGGGCGGTGGTCGGAGGACGATCGAGGCGACCCGCCCCCGGCGAGCGTCGTTAGCGGAGCGCCGGCTCGGTCTGGACGACCGAAGGAGCAGACACGTCCGCGAGTGGGTGAGCTGATGTTCGGAGTCGTCTGCGAGTGAGGGAGGAAGACCGAGTCTGAGGCGCGGAGCGTGCTCGAGCGTGACAAAGGACAGCCGCCACGCGCGGGAATGCGAGACCCGGGGAATCCCAGCTGACTCACCTACACTCGGTCCTGGCCGCCCTGGTCCCCGCGTGGGCCGTCCTGCTGTCTAACCGGCCGAGGCTTGCGAAGTGATTCGATTCGAAGATGTGTCCAAGGTCTACGACGGACAGCGCCGGGCCGCCCTGGCCGATGTCGACGTCGAGATCGAGAAGGGCGAGTTCGTCTTTCTGGTCGGCGCATCGGGTTCGGGCAAGTCCACGTTCCTCCGGCTCATCCTGCGCGAGCAGCGGCCGACCAAGGGCAAGGTCTTCGTCGCCGGGCGCGAGCTGAACAAGCTGCACAGCTGGAAGATCCCGAGCATGCGGCGCCAGATCGGCACCGTCTTCCAGGACTTCCGGCTGCTGCCGAACAAGACGGTGACCGAGAACGTCGCCTTCGCGCTGCAGGTGATCGGCAAGCCGGCGGCCACCATCAAGCGGGTGGTCCCGGAGGTGCTTGGACCTGGTCGGTCTGGACGGCAAGGGTGGTCGGCTGCCGGAAGAGCTCAGCGGCGGCGAGCAGCAACGGGTGGCCATCGCCCGGGCCTTCGTCAACCGGCCGATGATCCTCATCGCCGACGAGCCGACCGGGAACCTGGACCCGGCGACCAGCGTCGGGCATCATGAAGCTGCTCGACCGGATCAACCGGGCCGACACCACCGTGCTTGATGGCGACCCACGACTCGACGATCGTCGACCAGATGCGCAAGCGGGTGATCGAACTGGACGACGGCGAGGTGGTCCGGGACCAGAGCCGCGGCGTCTACGGATACCAGTGAGAAACCTCTGACATGCGCTTCCGCCACATCTTCTCCGAGACCTTCAGCGGGCTCCGCCAGAACCTGACCATGACGCTGGCGGTCGTCATGACCATGTGGGTGTCGCTGTCGCTGTTCGGCGCCGGATCTGCTGGCCAATCAGCAGGTCGAGCTGATGAAGGGTCGATGGTACGACCGGATCGAGATCTCCATCTTCTTGTGCACGCCGGTCACCCGTGGCGAGCAATGTGAACCCGGTCAGGCGGTGACGCAGGCGCAGAAGGACGCCATCCGGACCACGCTGGAGAGCAATCCGGAGGTGGCCCCCGGTGGGGTCTACTTCGAGAGCAAGCAGGAGGCGTACGAGGAGTTCCAGAAGGCGTACGAGGGCAAACCCGATTCAGGACTCGCTGACCGTGGACGAGATGCAGGAGTCGTTCCGCGTCAAGCTCAAGAACCCCGAGGAGTACGAGGGGGTGGTGAGCTCGGTGATCGGGCTGAAGGGGGTGCAGACCGTCCAGGACCTACGGAAGTACCTCGACCCGTTCTTCAGCTGGCTCAACCTGCTGCAGTGGGGGACGATCATCGCCTCCGCGCTGCTGCTGTTCGCCGCGGCCCTGCAGATCGGCAACACCATCCGGCTGGCCGCCTTCGCCCGCCGACGAGAGATCGGCATCATGCGTCTGGTCGGAGCGAGCAATCTCTATATCACGTTGCCGTTCCTCTTTGAAGCGGTCATCTCCGCCCTCATCGGAGTCGTTCTCGCATGCGCCACACTGGCCTCAGGCGTTTACTTCGTCATCATGCGTAAGGCTGAAGTCTCGATTCAGTCTTTACCTTGGATCGGGTGGGAACAGAGCGTTCCTGGCCATGTTGGGGGTTGCGGTCGTCGGGCTCGTTCTGTCTATCATTCCGACGCTGATAACAACCAGGAAGTACCTGAGGGTGTGATGCGCGGAAGCTGAAGCTCGATCACACCTTGAGTCCGCAACCTGGGGTTTGAGGCCAAAATGGATTGGGGAAAGCTGTGGTTCCGGATCTTCCCTACGGCCGCTTGGTCGTTCCGGATGACAGCGAAGGACCTGTTGCTGGTGGTCGCTTCGCAAAGGCTGGGCGGAGTCTTCGAACTCCGAGCCCCGTCGGTGTCCGATGATGCGCCCGCGCGCGCCCTTGCGGCCGCGCCAGTCAAGACCATCGGACGCGTCGCGTGCTCTGCTCGGTGGTCGCAGTCGCGGTCTGCACCGCGGTCAGTCTGTCGATGGGCGGTCAGCTGGCCACGGCCGACGACCTCACCGACCGTCGCGACGAGCTCAAGGCGCAGCTCGACGAAGACGCGCAGCAGCCTCAACGAGTCGTCGGCGTCGCTTCGGCGCGCGGCCGTAGCGGTCGACCGGACGCAGTCCGCGCTGGTCGCCGCCGAGGCGGCCCTGGCCAAGACCCGGCGTCAGCTCGCCGCCGCCACCCAACGCGACCAGCTGATGGCGGCCAAGCTCACGAAGGCCCAGGCCGACCTAGCGCGCGCCAAGGCGGCGGTGGTCGTCGGCCAGCAGAGGCTCGACGCGCAGGATGCACTGGCCGGCGAGATGGTGCGCGATCAGTACCAGCAGCAGACCAACCTGTTGCCGATCGCGCTGCTGGTGGAGAGCACTTCGACCGCCGATCTGCTCGACCAGGATCCAGTGGTCGACGACCATGTTCGACACGGCCGCCAACGAGATCGACCGGCTCGACGGCGCTGAAGCGTCAGCTGGACGCCGCCCGGACCAAGTCGGCCGGACTGGAACGGCAAGTCGCCGCCGACCGCAAGACAGCGGCCACCAACCTCCGCGCCACGAAGGTGCTGGAGCAGCGCGCGGCGACGCAGACCGCGAACGTCGACCGGCTGCTGGGCCAGCAACGCGCCATCGCGGCGGCCGCAGCCGATGACGTGACCACCGACAAGCGTCGCTACGCCCAGCTGGAGGCCGAGCGGACCTCGGTCGAGGAGCGGATCGCCGTCCGGATCGCCCGAGCCAAGGCTGCCGCCGCGAGACGCGCCGCCGCCGAACGGGCCGCCGCTGCGCGCGCCCGTATCGCGGCCAAAAGGCGCAGGAACGCGCGGAGGCCAAGGCGAGGGCGGCGCGTCGGGCGAAGGCCAAAGCCGCCCGCCTGCGTGCCGAACGCGCGGAAGAGCAGGCGGCCGCTGAGGCCCGCCGGGCGGAGGCGAAGGCCGAGCGGGCCGAGTCCCGAGCCGAGAGCTCGGACTCCGACAACTCGAACGACTCCGACGATTCCAATGACTCCAGCAGCTCGACCAGCAGCGGAACGAAGCAGAAGGCCACGGCGAAGAAGAAGAGCAGTTCGGGTGGCTCGTCGGGCCGCAGCGCCTCCCACGGCTTCGTCTACCCGGTGAGTACGGGCATCAGCTCTCCGTACGGAATGCGCTTCCACCCGATTCTCAGGTACTGGAAGCTGCACGACGGCACCGACTTCGGCGCCTCCTGCGGCACGCCGCTGCGAGCTCCGTACGACGGCAAGGTCGCCGAGCGGTACTTCAACTGCCGGCTACGGCAACCGCCTGATGATCGACCACGGCACCGTCGACGGACGGTTCGTCACCACCGGTTTCAACCACGCGAGCCGCTACACGGTCCGGGTCGGTGAACGGGTGAGCAAGGGCGAGATCGTCGGCTACGTCGGCAGCACCGGCTACTCCACCGGCTGCCACCTGCACCTGATGGTCTGGCTGGACGGCGACCGGGTCAACCCGATGTCCTGGTTCTGACGCTTCTGGGCTGGGTGGTGCATGTTTCCCATGCGGGCATGGGAAACCTGCAGTTCACATGGCAGATCTGCCGTGCAGAGTGCCGGTTTCCCGTGAGGAGCGGTCGCTCAGGCGGGCAGGAGCGGCCTCCTACCGACTCGCGGTTTCGGCGTTGTCCACCGCACACGGCGTAGGACCTCGGCACTTATCCACCGCCGCCGAGCGAGGCCGACACATTGCGAGGTTCGTCCGCAATATCAAGGTGTGGAAATTGATCTCGAGGTACGGGCGCGCTCGCGTGGCGGATGGTTCAGCCGGGGCGATGCCGTCCAGTGCGGCTACGAAGACAGGGACCTGGCCATTGCCGTCAAGCGCGGAGAATTACTGCGACTCCGCCAGGGCGCCTATGTCAGTCGGTCTGCGTACGAGGAGCGCGACCCGACTCAGCAACACCTGCTTCTCGCGCGTGCCGCGCTCGCTCGCCAGGGTGGGGAGGTCGCGCTCACGGGGCATTCGGCTGCGGCCGCACACGGACTCGTTCTGCACGATGTCGATCTGACGACGGTCCACCTCCTGCGGTTGGACAACGGTGCTGGGCGACGGGAAGCGGGTGTCGTGCACCACCTGGCGTGCGACGACATTGCCGACCAGATCGTCATCCGCGAAGGACTTCCGGTCGTCAACGTCAGCCGGACGGTGTGGGAGCTGGCGTCGGGGTCGAGCCTGCTGGCCGGCGTGTGCGCCGCCGACTCGGCGCTGCGGTTGTACCCGGAATGCAAAACCGACATCAGCGCCCTGACGAAGATTTTTGCGCAACGACCGGGCTCGCGAAGGGCTCGACTGGTCCTCCGCCTGGCCGATGGCCGATCGGAGAGCGCCGGCGAGTCTTTCAGCCGACTTCTCTTCTTCCGAACCGGATTCCCCAAGCCGGAATTGCAGCACAAGGTAGTCGATGTCGACGGCAGACTGCTTGCCGTCTGCGACTTCTACTGGCCGAAGTATCGCCATGTCGGCGAGTTCGACGGCCTCATCAAGTACGGTCGCCTGCTGGCCGACGGGCAGTCCGCTGCCGACGTGGTCGTCGCGGAGAAGCGTCGCGAGGACGCCGTACGAGGTCAGATCCTCGGCATGTCGCGTTGGATCTGGGCGGAGATGATGCCGAGCGGTGAGCAGCTCTTCCTGCGTCGACTTCACCGGGAGCTAGAGCAGTCAGGCCGTCTGTACGCAACCCGATTCGCCCTCGCCTGACGGCCCGATTCGGCCGCATCCCGAGAGCGTTGGCCTGCCGCGCCAGCGCGCCCCGCACGGAAAACCGGTACTTCACATGGCGTATTCACCAAGGTCGGTGCCGGTTTCCCATGCATGCATGGGAAACCGCACCCACCTATGGCCGACTCGTGGGCCGCAGGTGGGCAGCTGAACTCCCGGCAGGGGAAGATTGGTAGATGCGTGAGGAGAAGAGTCGCACGATAGTCGCGCAGAACCGCAAGGCGCGGCACGACTATCACATCCACGAGACGTTCGAGGCGGGCATCGCGCTCAGCGGGACGGAGGTGAAGTCGCTCCGCGAAGGGCCGGGCAACCCTGGCCGACGCCTTCGCGACTGTCGACGACGGCGAGGTGTGGCTGCGGGCCGCCCACATCCCCGAGTACAGCCACGGCACCTGGACCAACCACACGGCCCGCCGCACCCGCAAACTGCTCCTGCACCGGCGAGAGATCGACAAGATCGCCCGCGAGCTGGACACCAAGGGCAACACGCTCGTGCCGCTGTCGCTCTACTTCGTCGACGGGTACGCCAAGGTGGAGCTGGCCCTCGCCACCGGCAAGCGGGAGTACGACAAGCGGCAGTCGATTGCGCAGCGGGAGGCGCGGCGTGAGGCCGAGCGCGCCCTGGCCGCCCGGAACCGTGGTGCCTGAGGTGACCGTGCGCCCACGACGGCCCGTACGACTCGGACTCGCGGCCTGTCTCGCCCTCGCCGTCGTGCTCGGGATCCAGTTGGCCGGCGCCACCAAGGCGTGGGCAGCCGGTGACGAGATCGACTCCTTCACCATCGACTACGTGATGACGCCCGAGGGCGTGCTGCGGGCCAAGGAGACCATCGTCTACCGGTTCGGCGACGACTCCGGCCGGCACGGGATCGAGCGCTACTTCATCACCCGGGAGCCGTACGACGACACCGAGGACCAGGTCTTCGAGATCAGCAACATCACGGTCGAGACCGAGCCCGGGGTCGCCAACCAGTTCAGCGAGCGAACCGACGAGGCCAAGAGCGGCCGCGAGGAGCAGCTGCGGCTGCGGATCGGCGATCCGGACGAGACCATCTGCGGCCGACACGGCCACGTACGTGATCAGCTACGACGTCCGCGGCGCCATGCGCTCGTTCTCCGGCTACGACGAGTTCTACTGGGACGCCACCGGCTTCGACTGGAACGCCACCATCAAGCAGGTCGACATCAGCGCCGAGGTGCCGGGCGGCGCCCAGGAGGTGAGCTGCTTCGTCGGGGCGGTGGGCAGCAAGCAGACCTGCTCCAACCGGATCAACGCCGACGAGATCGGCGGAGTTCAGTGCCAGCAACGTCCCGCCCGGTGAGGGGGTCACGATCGGGGTCAAGATCACGTCCGGTCTGGTCGCCGACAACAAGCCCATCCTGGAGCCGGACGGCTCGCAACTCACCGCGGCCGAGCGGACCGGACTGATCGCGCTGGGTGTCGGCAGCGCGGTGCTCACCATCGGCTCCCCGATCGTCGGGTTCCTGTGGTGGCGCAAGAACGGCCGCGACCAGCGCTACGCCGGTCTGGCGCCGGGCACGACCCCGCTGGCCGGGCAGGCCGGCTCACGTGGTGACCCACGATCCCGACATCGAGATCCCGGTGGCCTTCTCCCCGCCGCACATCCCGGTCGCCGAGGCCGGGCTGCTGGTCGACGGCCAGGTCGACGCCCGGGAGACCGCGGCCACGATCATCGACCTGGCCGTCCGCGGGGCGCTGACCGTGCAGAGCACCGGGGACAACGACTTCCGGGTCACCCTGGTCGACCCGAACCGGGCCGCCGCTCCGCACGAGATGGTGCTGCTGAACGCGCTGTTCTACGGCGAGCCGCCGGGTGCCGTCGCCGATCTGTCGGCCCAGGGCAGCCTGACCACCGCGCACAAGGCCCTGCAGACGTCGGTGCCGCAACCAGGTCGCGAGCCGCGGCTGGTTCCGCAAGGTGCCGTCGGCCACGACCGACCGGCGGGATCGGGTTCGGGGCGATCGCCTTCTCGGTCTTCGGGATCTTCGCGGTCGGCGTCTGGGTGTTGTGGATCCTGCTGCCGCTGCTGCCGGTGATCATCACCTTGCTGGTCATCCGGTTCAAGCTCCGTCGCGGTCAGCGGACCGCCGACGGTCGCGCGGTGACCGACCAGGTGGAGGGCTTCCGGATCTACCTGGCCACCGCCGAGGCCGATCAGCTGCGCTTCGAGGAGGGCGAGGACATCTTCTCGAAGTACCTGCCGTGGGCGATCATCTTCGAGCTGGCCGACCGTTGGGCCAAGATCTGCGGCGACCTGGTGGCCATGGGCCGGCTGCCGAACGTGATGCCGTACTGGTACGTCGGCAACTACCACCTGGCCGCGTTCAACACCTCGTTCCTCACCAGCAGCCTGACCACCG
The DNA here is from genome assembly GCA_963789345.1 of uncultured Actinomycetota bacterium. Classification (GTDB taxonomy): domain Bacteria; phylum Actinomycetota; class Actinomycetes; order Propionibacteriales; family Propionibacteriaceae; genus Microlunatus. Next base: position 36,394 of record CAWBKR010000031.1, read on the forward strand.
CCGCCACGCCGGCTCCGTCCGCGGGCAGCAGCGGCACCGGGTTCGGCGGCGGCAGCTCGTTCGGCGGGGGCGGCGGCTTCTCCGGCGGTGGTGGTGGTGGCGGTGGAGGCGGCAGCTGGTAATCCGCCCGAGCTTGCGAGGGCGCCGAGCGAGTGGAAGATCCGCGACGGCGGGCGTCCTCTTGAGGATCTGGAGCGAGCGGACGATCAGCGCACGTCGACCAGATCGACCACGAAGATCAGGGTCTCGCCGGGCTTGATCACGCCGCCGGCGCCGCGGTCGCCGTACGCCAGATGCGGCGGAATGATGAGCTGGCGACGACCACCGACCTTCATCCCGGCGACACCGGAGTCCCAGCCCGGGATGACCCGGCCCGCCCCGAGCGGGAAGTCCAGCGGCGTCCCGCGGTTGTACGAGGAGTCGAACTCCTCGCCCGTGCTGTGCGCCACCCCGACGTAGTGCACGCTCACCTGGGCGCCCGCGGTGGCCTCGGCACCATCCCCGACGGTGAGGTCGACCACCTGGAGCTCGGTCGGCGGTGGGAAGTCGGGGAAGTCGACTTTCTCTGGTTTCTCGGTCATGGCGACCCAACCTAGCCGTCGCCACGGCCGACCTAGAGGTCGGCTCCGGGTGACGCCGGGGAAGTGCCCGATGGTGGCGGGCGCCCGAACGACGATGCTAGGCCCATGACCGCCACCTATGAGCATCCCAGCCTGCGCCTTCCCGTCACTCCCGAGCAACGCGACCGGGCCGAGAACTGGCTGCAGGAGGCCTACGCCGACGGCCGGATCAGCGAAACAGAGTTCGACCGCCGGATCGGGCAGGTCATCTCGGCGGGAACCCGCAAGGAACTCAACGAGGCCTTCTTCGGCCTGGTCCAGGTGACCGCGCCGTCGCAGGCGCTCGGTGTCCATCCCGCCTACCAGCCGCTGGTCCGACCCGAGACCCGGACTCCAGGCCGGGCGCGGCGTGGCGGCGGTCGCGCACTTCTCGCCCTTCGTCTTGTGGCTGCTCGGTCCGCTCCTGGTCTTCGCGCTGACCCCGCCGGGCAGCTACCCGCGCCGCGAGGCCGCGAAGGCCTTCAACTTCCAGCTCATCTCCACGGTCGCCGTTCATCGGCACCATCATCGTCGCCGGCATCACCGAGCTCGACGATCTTCGAGTGGCTGCTTCCGCTGATGTTCGTCGGCTGGTTGGTGCTGACGATCGTCGGCGGAGCCAAGGCCCTGCAGGGCGAGGACTGGAAGAACCCGGTCAAGCACGTGATCAAGGTCGAGGCCCTGTCGGAGCGCGAGCGTCGCTGACTCGGAAGAAAGCTGACCACGCGGGCGTTCGCAACGGTAGAGTGGGAAGCTGCACAACTCAACAGGGGGTGATCGGTTTCGACTCGGGTCGGTAGACCCAGGAGAAGCGGGCCGAGAATCCAAGGTCAACTCGTTAATGTTCCTTGGGAACCAACAAGTGCCGATTCTAAGCGCACTCACTTCGCTCTCGCTGCCTGAGCAGTGATGAAGGTCAGCCCGGGCGTGCCTCCGTCCCGGATCCTGGCCTCATCAAGGAGGCTCACCGGTTAGGACACGTCTCAGGGCCTAAGCGGAACATGAACTGAGACTGGGCCTGTCTGCGACGTGCTGGTGCGAGCGCAGGGGCCGAGAGAACGCCTAGCCAGCTGCGCCCGGAGAAGTCCTGGATCGTCGCTCGAGGACGCGGGTTCGATTCCCGCCACCTCCACTCAGTTCATGTGCGATGGCACTGAGGAGCCACCCGTCAGGGTGGCTCCTTGTGGTTCACCGCCGATCATCGCCGGAATGTTCGTGCCCGCGGACCGGTTGTGGTCGCCGATGACTCTCTCCGATCTTGCCGCGACCAGGGCCGATGCGGCGGTCCACGACCCGCTGCCGCTCTCGGTCCTCGATTTGATTCCGGTACGCACCGACCAGTCCACGGCTCACGCCCTGCGCGCCAGCGTCGCGCTCGCCCAGGCAGCGGACCGGGCCGGCGCCAGGCGGTTCTGGGTCGCCGAACATCACAACATGCCGGCCGTGGCGGCGACCAACCCGCCGGTGCTGATCGCGCTGATCGCCGGCGCCACACAACGCATCAGGGTCGGCTCGGGGGGCGTCATGCTGCCCAACCACGCGCCGCTGGTCGTGGCCGAACAGTTCGCGCTGCTGGAGGCGGCCTATCCGGATCGGATCGATCTCGGCATCGGTCGAGCGCCCGGCAGCGACCCGGTGACCAACTGGGCGCTGCGGCACGGCGGTCCCGAGACGGCCGACCCTCAGCGCTTCGACGAGCATGTCGCGAATCTGCTCGCCATGCTCAGCCCGGACGGGGCCGCGCTCTCCGTGCAGGGTGAGGTGTATCCGCTGCGGGCCACCCCGCAGGCGGTGCAGATTCCGGACGTCTGGCTCCTGGGTTCCTCGGACTTCTCGGCCCGCTTGGCGGCCGAGCATGGACTCCCGTACGTCTTCGCGCACCACTTCTCCGGCCGCGGCACCGCCGAGGCCCTCGAGCTGTACCGATCGACCTTCCGGCCTTCGGAGCACCTGGCCGAGCCGAAGACGTTCTTCACCGTCAACGTCGCGGCTGCCGACACCGAGTCCGAGGCTGAGCGGCTGGCGCGGCCCCAGCTCTTGGCCATGGTCGCCTTGCGTACCCGCGGTACATTCGGCCCGATCGCCACGGTCGAGCAGGCCGAGCGGACCGAATTGCCCGCCGCCCATCAGGGCCTGGCCGACGAGATGAGCAGTCGCTGGGTGATCGGCACACCCGCCGCGGCGGCTGATCAGCTCCGCGAGTTGGCCGCCACCTTCGGAGTGGACGAGGTGATGATCAACCCGATCGCCGGTGCGTACGATCATGACCCGCTCGATCGGGTGCCCGGCCGGGAGCGGACCGTCGAACTGATGGTCGAGGCCCTCCGGCCTACCGGCTGAGTCAGGCGACGCCGGAACCGAGGTGAAGTTCCGGAAACCAACCCGAAACGTCGACGGAATCGAGCCGTAGTGAACGTGGGCGAGAGTGAGGACACGGTCGGGGGATCGTCACGTGTCCACGAGGAAGTTCGCCCATGTCACAAGAGATTTCGACCGAAGCCGCTCACGAGCATCATGCGTTGGTCGGCAGTGATGCCACCAAGGAGACGCTCGAGGACTACACCCTCCGCTTCGCGCCGCGCCACTACCGGCGCTGGTCCCCGGGCGTCGTCGCGATCTCGGCCCTGGGCGGCATCGCCTATCTGGCCGACTTCGCCATCGGTGCCAACATCGGCATCGCGTACGGAACCACCAACGCCGTGTGGGGCATCGCCGTCTTCGCGGTGGTGATCTTCGTCACCGGGTTCCCGGTCGCGTACTACGCCGCGCGCTACAACATCGACCTGGACCTGATCACCCGCGGCAGCGGCTTCGGGTACTACGGCTCGGTGGTGACCAACGTCATCTTCGCGACCTTCACGTTCATCTTCTTCGCGCTCGAAGGCTCGATCATGGCCCAGGGGCTGCTACTCGGGCTCGGCATGCCGCTGTGGGCCGGGTACGCGGTGTCGACGATGATCATCTTCCCGCTGGTGATCTACGGAATGAAGGTCCTCTCCAAGCTGCAACTGTGGACGACGCCGCTGTGGCTGTTGCTGATGGTCATCCCGTTCGCGTACCTGCTGATCAGCCACCCGGAGTCGGTCGAGACCTTCTTCGCCTACCAGGGCGAGGACGGCAACGGTCAGCCGAGTCTCGGCTCGGTCATGCTCGCCGCCGGCGTCTGCCTGTCCCTGATCGCGCAGATCGCCGAGCAGATCGACTACCTGCGTTTCATGCCGCCGCGGACGCCGGAGAACAAGCGGCGCTGGTGGACGGCGATGATCTTGGCCGGTCCGGGCTGGGTCATCTTCGGCGCCGTCAAGCAGGTCATCGGGCTGTTCCTCGCCGTCTACATCATCGCCGACCGTCGCCGACGGCGCCGAGACCGCGAACCAACCGGTCTACCAGTTCCTCGAGATCTACCGCGACATGATGCCGGCCTGGTTGGCGGTGACGCTGGCGGTCATCCTGGTGGTGATCAGCCAGATCAAGATCAACGTGACCAATGCGTACTCGGGTTCGCTGGCCTGGACGAACTCGTTCACCCGGGTCACCAAGCGCTACCCGGGACGGCTGGTCTTCGTGGCGGTCAACCTGTTGGTCGCGCTGGTGTTGATGGAAGCGAACATGTTCGACTTCCTCAACACGATCCTCGGCTTCTACGCCAACTGCGCCATGGCCTGGGTCGTCACGGTCGCCGCCGACATCACGTTCAACAAGTACCTGCTGAAGATCTCGCCGACGAAGCCGGAGTTCCGCCGCGGGCATGCTCTACGCGGTCAACCCGGTCGGCTTCGTCTCGATGCTGGTGCCGGCCGGGTGTCGATCGTGGCCTTCTTCGGGCACTCGGGCCGGCGATCCAGCCGTACTCGCCGCTGGTGGCCATCGTGCTCGCGCTGGTGCTCACGCCCGTGATCGCGGTGGTCACCAAGGGCAGGTTCTACCTGCGCCGCACCGACGACGGCATCGACCTGCCGATGTTCGACGACGACGGGAACCCGTCGGACTACGTGCTGACCTGCCACGTCTGCCGGCAGGAGTACGAGCGGCCGGACATGACGGCCTGCCAGACCCACGACTCGGTGGTCTGCTCGCTCTGCCTGAGCACGGACAAACTGAAGGACCACGTCCTGCCGGCGCAGACCCGCACTCCGGAGCCGGCCCCCGTCGGGTAGGTCAGACTGGGCGGCGTGATCGTCCTCCCGCCGCTCGCCAATCCACGGCGTTCGATCGGCCGGCGCCGATTCGACTTCTCACGACAGATCGTCGTGATGGGTATCGTCAACCGGACCGCGGACTCGTTCTATGACGCAGGCCGCACTCTTGCCCTGTCGGCGGCGGTCGATGCGGCGCTGGCGGCGGCGGCGGCCGGTGCGGGTTGGGTCGACATCGGCGGGGTGCCGTTCTCCCCGGACGCCGCCCGGGTCACCGAGGCGGAGGAGATCAGGCGGGTCGTTCCGGTGATCGAGGCGGTCGCGGCCGCCAGTGACGTCGTGGTCTCAGTCGACACGACCCGGGCCGCGGTGGCCGCGGCCGGTCTGGCCGCGGGAGCCTCGGTGATCAACGACACGAGCGGTCTGCACGATCGAGCGCTCGGCGAGGCGGTCGCTGCTGCCGGCGCGACACTGGTGATCACCCACAGCCTGGCCGAACCGCAGCAGCACCTGAGCCGACCGGCCTACGTCGACGTCGTCACCGAGGTGCGTGATCGGCTCGCCCAACGAGTGGAGCTGGCCCTGTCCTGCGGCATCGGCGAGGAGAGGATCGTGATCGACCCCGGCCACGACCTCAACAAGAACACCCGGCACTCCCTGGAGCTGACCCGCCGGCTCGACGAGATCGCCGCACTCGGGTTGCCGTTGCTCGCGGCGGTGTCGAACAAGGACTTCATCGGAGAGGCCGCCGGTCTCCGCAAGCCGGACCGCGGCTCGGCCTCGATCGCCGCCGCCACGGTGTGCGCACTGCAGGGCGCCCGGATCCTGCGCAT
>CAWBKR010000032.1:0-16959 GCA_963789345.1 uncultured Actinomycetota bacterium
CGTAGCCGATGGTCTGCACGTTGCCGGCCGGGTCAGGTGCGCCCCGGTGTAGAACATGAACCAGGGCCGTCGTCCCCGCGGACGACCGATCCGGTCCAGGTGGCGAGGTCGTCGAAGGCGGGGCGGGTCGCACGGACGAGGGCATCGGGCACCCGATCCAGGTGCGTCAGGTCGTCGGAGATCGCGTGACCGATGGAGGCCCGGTGGTGCCGGGCATGGGGGTCGTGCAGTGCACGGGAGGCGTAGAGGAAGAAGAGGTGGTATCGCTCGCCGTCGTCGACGAGCCAGAAGTCCCACACCCAGGCCTCGGGAAGGCGCAGCATCGGATCAGCCCTTGACTCCGGAGGAGGCGATCGAGTTGACGAACGCGCGTTGGAAGGCGATGAACAGGATCAGGATCGGCACGGTGATGACGCTGGCGTAGGCCATCAGCTGCCCCCAGGACACGTTCGAGCTGCTTGAAGTAGTCGATGCCGACCATGGCCGGACGCAGTTCTTCGGACTGCACGACCATCAGCGGCCACAGGTACTGGTTCCAGGCCGGCAGGAAGGTCAGGATGGCGACGGTGGCCACGGCCGGCCCGGCCAGCGGCATGACGATGCTGCGGTAGATCCGGAACCAGCCGGCCCCGTCGACTTTGGCCGCCTCGTCCAGCTCCTTCGGGATCGAGTCGAAGTACTGGTAGAAGAGGAAGATCGAGAAGGCGTTGGCGATGAACGGCACGATCTGCACCTGGTAGCTGTCCAGCCAGCCCTGGGAGATGCCGTTGACGTCGACGAAAGGCAGGGTGTTCACCCACCACAGCAGCGGCAGGGCCATCGTCTCGAACGGCACGATCAGGGTGGCCAGGATGACGCCCAGGATGACTTTCTGGCCGCGGAACTGCAGTCGGGCCAGCGCGAAGGCGGCCATCGAGTTGACGACCAGTCCGAAGCCGACGGTGCAGACGGTGATGATCACCGAGTTGATCATGAACTGGGCCAGGGGCACCCGCTCCGCCGCCCCGATGTAGTTGTCGAAGCTGAGCTCACCCACCGGCAGGAAGGCCGCGATGGAGCCGAGGTCGGAGAAGATCTGATTGTCCGGCTTGAGGCTGGAGACGACCATGAACAGCAGGGGCAGGCCGAAGACCAGGCACAGCAGGACGCGCAGCGCGACGCCGAGGATCTTGCGGACGGTGTGCTTGGCCTCGCCAGCCCGGTGGACGTCCGCCGCCTTCGGGGCATCGGCGACGTGGGCCAGGTGGTCGGGGGTGTCGGTCGACGGTGCGGAGACGATGTCGGTCATCGGCGGGGTTCCTTGTCACGGGTGAAGAAGCGCTGGATCAAGGTCACGATCAGGACCAGCACGAAGAACACCAGGGAGATGGCGGCCGCGTAGCCGGTCTGTTGTTGGGCGAAGCCGCTGCGGACGGCCTGGAAGACCAACGTGGTGGTCGCGTCGAGCGGGCCGCCGTCGGTCATGATGTTGACCTGGGCGAAGAGCGAGAAGGCTGAGATGGTAATGGTGATCAGGATGAACGTCCGGGTCTGCCGTAGTCCGGGCCAGGTGACGTGGGCGAACTTCTGCCAGCTGTTGGCGCCGTCGATGTCGGCGGCCTCGTAGAGCTCACCGGGGATCGTCTGCAGTCCGGACAGCCAGATGATCATGTGGAAGCCGACCGCCTGCCAGATGGACAAGACGATGATCGAGAGCAGGGCGGTGCGGGGGTCGCCCAGCCAGTCCGGACCCTGGATGCCCACCTTGGCGAGCAGGGCGTTGATCAGTCCGTTGGGTTGGTAGAGGAACAGCCACAGGATCGAGACCACGACGATGGAGGTGACCACTGGCAGGAAGTAGACGGTGCGGAAGAAGTTCGTTCCGCGCATCTTCACGTTGATCAGCACGGCCAGCCCCAGCGCGATCGCCGACTGCACCGGCACGATCACCACGGCGAAGATGATGGTGTTGCGGAGGGAGGCCCAGAAGGTCTCGTTGCTGAAGATCCGGACGAAGTTCTGTACGCCGACGAACTCGGCCGGCTCGGGGGAGATCAGGCGGGCGTTCGTGAAGGCCAGGACGAAGGTCAGCCCGATCGGGATGATCAGAAACGTGATCATCAAGACGCCGGCGGGCAGCAGCATCAGCAGGGCGACCGTGCCCATGCTCTTGCTCGTCGACTTCGTCCGTGGGGCGGGCTTCGCCACGTCTTGGCGCGGCTTTTGGCTGGTGGAGGTGCTCACAAGGAGACCGACCCTTCCTCTTCGGTGTTCGCAGACCCTGGGGAGGACGGCCGTCTCGGCTGTCCTCCTCAGGACTGCGGGAGGTCACTCGAAGTAGTTGTTGGATTCCTGGTTGGCGTCGATGTCCTTGACGAGCTGATCCAGGGCCTTCTTGGCGTCGGCGCCGTTGAGGATGTCCTGGGCCGTCTTGGTGAAGCCGGTCGCGATGAACGGGTAACCGGGAGTCTCCGGTCGCAGCACCGCGAACTTCTTGCTGTACTCGCGGAAGATCGCATTGTCCCCACCCGGTTCGTAGCCCTCGACCGTCGCCGCGGCGGCGTCGGTGGCCGGGATGGCGATGGTGGCCGTTGAAACCGAGGCGACGTACTTGTCCTGCGCGGCGAACTTCATGTAGTCCATCGCCCCCTCGGCCTGCTCGCAGTTCGCCGAGATGCCCCACTGCCAGGAGCCGCCACCGATCTTCGGGCCCTGACCCAGATTCACCGACGGCAGGAAGAGGGCGTCGTCACCGAACTTCTTCCGGGTGTCGACGGCGGTCCAAGTGCCGCTGTAAAGGATCGCGGACTTGCCGTTGATGAAGTCCTTGGCCGGGTCGGTACCCGACTTCAACGGTGTGACGCCGCTGGTGATCAGCCCACGCATCCACGCGGCCCACTCCAACGCCTGCGGCCCGTTCAGCACGCCCTCGGCGGTCTTGAAGCCGTCACGGTTGATCAGGTCCCCGCCGAAGCTCTGCAGGAAGGGCGAGTACGCGTACGGCCACCACTCGCCGGTAGCGCTGGTCGCGAGGTCCAGCGGGTAGTCGAAGTCGCCCGACTCCTTGATCTTGGTCAACCCGGCCGCCAGTTCGTCCTTGGTCCACGGCTGGTCGATGGTCGGCACCCGGATGCCGTACTTGGCCAGCGTCGACTTCCGGGTCACCATCACCAGAGCCACGTCGAAGTAGCCGTAGGAATACGTCTTGTCGTTCCACTTGCCCAGCACCGACGGCAGGAACTTGGAGAGGGTGTCGTCCATTCCCTCCAGCGGAGCCAGGTAGCCGGCCCAGGCCCAGTTGGGCACGTTCGGGCCGTCGATGTCGAGGATGCACGGCAGCTTCTTGGAGGCCGCGGCGGCGACCACCGACTGGTTGTAGGAGTCCTGCGGGAAGGCCTGCACGTCGACCTTGTACTTGGTCTGGCTGGCGTTGTAGTCGGCCACGATCTTCCCGATGGCGCCCAACTCGTTCTTGTTGCCGGCGGCGTGGGTCCACATGGTCAGCGTTCCGCCACCAGATTCGCCACCGCCCTGGTTACTGGAGCTGCCGCCCTTGGCGCAGGCGACGGCGGACAAGGGCAACACCGCAACCGTCACGGCTACAGCGATGCGTTTCAGGATGGATCGAGCGGTCACAAATTCCTCCAGAAGTGAGGGGTAGTCGAGCGGGCCCGCGGCCCACGAACCCGATAGCGGATGGTGTGGGCGGCCAAGACGGCCGACAGACTTGTGATGGTGATGGAGACCTCCAAGCGGCAGGCGTCGAGCGCCACGACCGTGGTGGTCCGCAGCGCTGAGACCCACGACACCGAATCTGGGAGACGATGCTGAATCTATTTAGCAAGTCAGACGCTAACAGCATCAGGGCGGGTTGACAAGGGTGTGCTAAAAGCTTTTGAGCAGCTGTTATCGCATCGTGTCCGGCACCAGGCCGGGGTAGGCTGAGCAGCTCAGAGGCAGAATCAACCGAACCCAGGCGATAAGGAAACCGCGATGCCGAACCGCGTCACCCTGGCCGACGTCGCCGAACGAGCCGGGGTGTCGAAGACAGCGGTCAGTCTGATCCTCAACGACCGGCCCGGCTCCCGGCTGTCGCAGGAGCTCGCCACACGGGTCCGCGCCGCCGCCGCCGAGCTGAACTACCGGCCCAACCCGGCCGCGCGCAGCCTTCGCCTCGGCAAGACCGAAATCGTCGGCTTCGTCTCCGACGAGGTCAGCATCACCCGATACGCCTCGGCCATGATCCGCGGCGCACTCGATGTTGCCCAGCAGCGTGACCACACCGTGCTGATCGCCGAGACCGGAAGCGACCCGGAACGGCGAGAGCAAGCCGTTCAAGCGATCCTGGACCGACGACCCGACGGGCTGATCTTCGGCTTGATGGGTGCCAAGGAAATCGACGTACCCGACACCAACGGCATCCCGGTCGTGATGCTCAACGGCAGCAGCTCCGCCAACCACCGCTCCGTGGTCCCAGCAGAATACGAAGCCGGCACCCAGATCGCCGAGCTCCTCGTTCGACGCCGGACACCGACGCATCGGCATCATCGGCTACCCACCGCCGGTGCTGTTCGATCCCCGGGTCTCCTCGACCATCGGCGACCGGCTCGCCGGGATCCAAGCCGTCCTCGATCGCGCAAAGATCACCGTGGCCGCGAAGGTCGAGCACCACGTCTGGGAGCCGCACAACGGCTTCCAGGCCACCGAGCAGATCCTGGACAGTCTGATGCCGATGATCACCGGGCTGATCTGCATGAACGACAGACTCTCCTTCGGCGCCTACCAAGCGATTCAAGAACGCCATCTGAAGGTGCCAGACGACATCTCGATCGTCTCTTTCGACGACGACGAAATCGCTAGCTACCTCCGGCCACAGCTGACCACAGCACGGATCCCCTACGAGCAGATGGGCCGCGACGCCATGACCATGCTGCTGAACCCCGAAGAGTCCAGCGTTCACCAGCGAATGGTGCCCATGCCCGTGCAGCAACGCGCATCAGTTCGGACCTTGAGCTGACGCGTCAATCAAGTCGGCGCGAGCAATCCATGCCCTGATCGCGCTGCGGAGGAGACTGATCATGTTCTGGTCCAAGGTCGGCCACCGCCGGGTGCCGTATGGGGACCGGTATGAAGGCACGGCACGCGACGGGCCGCCACAGAGCGCTACCGCCGGGCAGTCGACACGCGCAGCCGACTCGCCCAAACGCATCCCCGAAACTGGCCCTCGGCTTCACCGATGAATGACGCTCAGGGAGCGCCAACCACCGACCTGTGAGCGTGGATCCGCTGACAGCTTCGACGAGACCGGAGACACCCGCAGCAGCCGGCCGAGAGCAGTCAGTCAGCAGCTTCGTCCCTCACATGGCCGTCGTCCTCGACGCCGCCTGCTGCGGCATCGTGCAACGTTCGGTGCTGAGAGGTTCATGAGACAGAATCCGGGTGATAACAGGTTCACTGAGACAGATCGAGCGTGAATCCGTCTCAGCGCACCCCGGCGTGGTCAGCAGGGCCCCGGGCGATCTCACACCTCGATGGAGGCCATGTTGGCGTCGTCGTGTCGGTTGCCGGCTGCTGGTGTGAGGTTGTCCAGTCGTCGTAGCTGGTCGGCGGTCAGCTCGATGCCGTCGGCGGCGGTGTTCTCCTCGACACGGGCCACCCGCCGGGTGCCGGGGATGGGGGCGATGTCGTCGCCCTGGGCGAGGATCCAGGCGAGAGCGGTTTGGGCGGGGGTGGCGCCGATCTCGGCGCCGATGGCCCTCACCTCGTCCACGATCGCCAGGTTGCGGGTGAAGTTCTCACCGGTGAACCGTGGGTTGGACTTGCGCCAGTCGTCGTCGGGGAAGTCGTCGACGGAGCGGATCTGACCGGTGAGCAGGCCATGTCCGAGCGGGGAGTACGGGACCAGCCCGATGCCGAGTTCACGCAGCAGCGGGAGGATCTCGGTCTCGAGGTCACGGCTCCACAGGGAGTACTCGGTCTGCAGGGCGGCGACCGGCTGGACGGCGTGGGCGCGGCGGATGGTGTCGGGGCCCGCTTCGGAGAGACCGAAGTGGAGGACCTTGCCTTCGGTCGATCAGCTCCGCGACCGCGCCCGCGGTCTCCTCGATCGGCGTGCTCCGGTCGACGCGGTGCTGGTAGTACAGGTCGATGTGGTCGGTGCCGAGGCGGGTCAGCGATCCCTCGACGGCGGCTCGGATGTTGGCGGGGCTGCTGTCGACCGTGCCGGGGGCTACGCCGTCGCGGTGCCGGACGAGGCCGAACTTGGTGGCGATGACGACCTGGTCGCGGCGGCCCTTCAGTGCCCGGCCGACGACCTCCTCACTGTGGAAGGGGCCGTAGATCTCGGCGGTGTCGAGGTGGGTGACGCCGAGGTCGAGGGCGCGGTGGATCGTGCGGATGGACTCGGCGTCGTCGACGGCTCCTTCACTGGTGTAGGTGCCGGCCATGGTCATGGCGCCGAGGCCGATACGGGAGACGTCGAGGCCTCCGAGTGAGACGTGCTTCATGGGTGAGCCTTCCGGGTGGTGAGGCGGTGCCGCTGGTCGGATGGTGGTTAGTGGGCGACGAAGCCGCCGTCGACGGGTAGGGCGACGCCGATGACGAAGCTGGCGGTGGGGATGCACAGCCACAGGACCGCGGCGGCGATCTCATCGGCGCCGCCGAGGCGGCCGATGGGCGCGTAGACGTCCCGCAGAGACATGTCCACGAAGTCGACCACCGGAGAAGTGAGCATCTGCCGGTCCGGGCGTTGATTGCGGCGGTCGAGGAACTGAGCCAGGAGGAACCCGTGCGCGCCGTGCACCTCGACCCCGTCGAAGCCGGCCTGCTCGGCGCGGACCGCGGCTGCCACGTAGTCCTCGACCATGGCCTGCACGTCGTCAACCGTCATCGCCGTTACACCGGTCACGGGGTCGTCAAATGGGGCGACGAGATGCCCTGCCAGCGCCGGGTCGGCGCGCCGGCCGCCTGGTGGAGCTGGACGATCGAGCGGGTGCCGGTCGCCCGGAGCCCGTCCGCCAGCCGGGTCAGCCCGGGAAGGTGCCGCTCGGACGCGATACCGAGCTGACCGGCCCACGTCCGGCCGGCGTCGGCGACATACGCAGCGCACGTCTTCACCACGCCGAAGCCGCCCCGGCCGCCAGCCACCAACCACTCGTACTCCGCGTCGGACAGAGTCCCGTCGTCGTGGCTCTGCTTGTTGGTCATCGGTGCCAGCGCGTAACGGTTGGCCCACGCCGGACCGGACGCCAAGTGGACCGTTTCGTCTGTGGTGGTCATGTCAGCCTTGGTCGTGGCCGAGGTTGCTCGAGAGGTCGCGGTTGGCGTTGGCCAGCTCGACGAGCAGTTTGGCGCGGTCTTCAAACGTGGTGACGGCGTCCGCGCCGGCGGGGAACCGTGACGGCTGCTCGTCGCGGTCGGCGAGTTCGACGAGGGCGGCGGCGAGCTTGGCGGGGTCGCCGCCTTGTTGTCCGTTCATGCTGTTCCAGGCGGCGACCGTGGACTCGGTCCGGTCGGCGTAGTCGTCGATGGAGGCCTCGGCGTACTGGGTCGAGGCCGTGGTGAGCAGCTCGGTGCGGAAGAAGCCGGGCTCGACGAGCATGCTGTGGATGCCGAACGGGGCGACCTCGGCGGCCACCGACTCCATCCAGCCCTCCACGGCGAACTTCGACGCCGCGTAGGCGGACAGGAACTCCCCGCCCACGATCCCTGCCGTCGAGGACACCGTCAGCAGCAGACCGGAACGCTGCGCACGCAAGGTTGGCAAGGCGGCGCGGACGACGTTCACCGGCCCGAAGAACGAGGTTTCGACCTGCGCCCGGAACGCCTCCGGGGTCAGCTCCTCGAAGAAGCCGGCGTGGAAGTTGGCGGCGTTGTTGACGACCACGTCGAGGCGGCCGAAACGCTGCACGGTGGCCTGGACCGCAGCTTCGCCGCCGGCCGGGTCGGTGACGTCGAGGGCCACAGCGGCCAGATCGTCGTCGGCGCCGTCGAAGGCGGCCGCGACCTTCTCCGGGTTCCGGCCGGTCGCCATCACAGCATGACCGGCGGCCAACGCCGCTTTGACGATGTCGACACCCAGACCCCGGCCTGCGCCGGTGATCAACCAAACCTTCTTCTCAGTCATGAGGAGCAATTTCCTTTCGTGGAGTGATGTGGCCCCAGTCAAGGCGAGACGCAACGGCCGAGGGAGTACCTGGCTTTGGGGTTAATGCCAGGGACTCCCTGAGAGCCCGGCCGGGTCATAGGTTCGGCTGCATGGACAACCGGAACGACATCCGCGAGTTCCTGACCTCCCGGCGGGAACGCCTCACCCCGCAACAGGCCGGGCTGCCCGACTTCGGCGGACGACGCCGCGTGAAAGGGCTCCGCCGCGAAGAGGTCGCCCTGCTCGCCGGGATGAGCACCGAGTACTACGTCCGGCTCGAACGCGGCAACGGAACCGGCGTCTCCGAGTCCGTCCTGAATGGCATCAGCCGGGCCCTGCAGCTGGACGAGGCTGAGCACTCCCACCTCTACGACCTCGTCCGGGCTGCGAACCAAGGAGCCGAACCCGCCCGCCGGCGCGGCCCGACCCGCCCGCAACAGATCCGCCCGAACATGCAACTGCTGATCGACGCGATGATCGACGTGCCGGTATTCATCCAGAACGGCCGCCTCGACGCTGTGGCCACGAACCGGCTCGGGGCTGCATTGTTCTCCGAGATGTTTGCCATGCCGCAACGGCCGATGAACGCCGCCCGGTTCACCTTCCTCGACCCTCGAGCGCAGACGTTCTACCGCGACTGGGAAAGCAACGCCCGCCAGATCGTCGCCCTCCTGCGGGCCGAAGCCGGACGATCTCCCCACGACCGGATCCTCACCGACCTCGTCGGCGAACTCGCCACCCGCAGCGACCTGTTCCGCACCCTGTGGGCCTCCCACGACGTCCGGGTCCATCGCACCGGAACGAAGAAGGTGCACCACCCCGTCGTCGGGGACCTCGACCTCACCTTCGAGGCCATGGAGCTCACCTCCGAGCCCGGCCTGCAGCTGCTCGCCTTCACCGCCGCACCCGGCTCGACCAACCAGGAGGGACTCCAACTCCTCGCCACCTGGGCCGCCACCGCCCAGATCGAGAGCGCTCGAACCGAGGCAAGTCCACTCGACTCAGCCCGAAGCGAGCTACCGGCCGTTGGCGGCACCGAACAGGCTTGATCAGCTCCTACAAGACGTCGTCCATCGGAACGCCGAACCGCGTCCAGGAGCACTCCGTGGCGCGAGGAGCGCCCCGGGCGTCGTCGCGTAGTCTCGCTGGGTGTTGATCATCTTCGGGCTGACGGGTCGTACGCAACTCTTGGGCACGATCTCGGTGGTATGCGAGCACTGCGGACATCAAGGTGCGCACCACGTCACCAAGCACATTCGCAGGTTCAGTGTCTTCTTCGTCCCGCTCATCCCGCTGGGTACGCGTTACGAGGACACCTGCACCGTCTGTGGTCGGGTCCGCCCGGTCACGCGCGAGCAGGCTGACAGAGCCACTGCCGTCGGTCCGCTTCGCTGAAGTCCACTGAATCGCGGCATCGTCTGAGCGGCAGGCAGACTCGGTGACCAGGCTCCGACGAACACCCGCCCGGTGAACCAATTCCTGCTGCTCAAGGTCAAGATCCTTGGAGTGGTGCATCGCCTGATCCTCCGAATTCTTGATCAGTAAGGGTGGTTCGTATTGATCGCCGCCGGAACGAGCGACGGCCGGATGATGCCGAGTGCCGTGCTCAACCTTGGTTGTGAGATGTGGGATGTGGGCCCGTCCACTGTCGGCACGAACTCGCTTTGAGCACCTTGACCGGCGGCCTCCGACGTGGCCGGCGGCGTAGGGCCGCCTGCGGCCGACGCCTCGTGGTCCGGGCGCGCGGGAGTTGGGCCGCCAGCCGGTTGAGCTCGGCCTCGGCGAGGCGTTCTTGCTGGATGGCCTTGACGAACTCTGGGGTGAGGCAACTGAACGGTGGCGTCTCCTGTGCTATCCCCGGCCGAGCTGTCCGAGCTGTGTGGGATGAGCGACGGCCCGCCCGGCCATCGTCTGGCGAGCTTGGCGGTTCCGCTCCTTCGTTGCGCAACGCCATCCGGTTTGGCGTCCTTGCGCAGCGAGGTCGGATGTTGCTCCTTCTGCGGGGCCACCGGTGACGCAGGACTCATGTCTCGGGCCCGCCGGCTAGGACGAGTGGCTGTTCGGCGAGGGTGTCGGCGGCCCGGGGCCGTGGGGCACGCCGGGAGGATCGCCGCGATGCCTTGGCTGTGGTTGAGGCGTAGGGGCAGGATCTCCTGGTACTCCGACGATTGGTACCACGCGTGCGCCGCATTCTGATCGGGATACTGGATCACGATCGGGAGACCGGCCCACTTACCCTCCAGCGACTCCGCGGCGCCGCCGTGGACGAGGAACTGGCCGCCGTAGAGATCCAGGGTGGCGTCGATCCGCGCGAGGTACTCGGTGATTGCGGGACCAGGTTCGACATCGGTGAGCACGGCGACTGCGTACGCGGGTGTGGACATCGGTGTGCCTTTCGGCGTGATGGGTTGCATGGCACCTACGGTGACGGGAGCCGGCGTCTGGGTCCTGTCGGCTGACTGTCCACTGCCGGCGAGGCACTGTCTGGCCTGGACGACAGCGTCGTCGGAGGTGACGAGAAGGTGGGCACGAGTCGACGGTGCGCGTCGGTGCTGATGGGCCGCTGTGCAACCGCTGTCCACCGCGATGGCGATCGTGAGGTGCGGCGCAGGAAGGTGGAGCAACGCGATTCAGACGTCGGTGCCAACAGCCGGGGCGCGGGCTTTCTCCAGGACGGCGGATCGAGTCGCTGGTCAGACTCGAGCGAGGCCGAGCGCCCGTTGGATGTCTTGGTTCTCGATGGTGTTCCCCGGCCAGCGGTGGCCGTGGCGCCATCGGGCGGCCTCGTCCAGGAGCCGTAGCGCCGCGCCGGAGTTCCCTTGTCGGGCCGCAACGCAGGCTAGGCCCTCCAGGGCCGACGCCGTGGAGGCGCCGGTGACGATCTCCGCGACCGTGGCGTGAGACGCGAGTTCTGCTGCGGCGCGGTGGTGCCGCTCGGCTTCCGGCAAGTCCGATGAGACCTCGGCGATGAATCCGAGGTTGCTGTGGGCTGCGGCGTGGAAGGCCGGCGCCTGAGCATCTGCACACTCCTGCACAACTCCGAGCAGGAGCTGCCGGGCCAGGGCTGGAGATACCGCACTTCGGTGCCCATCCCGCCGGTACCGTGCAACTCGGTGGGGACCGGTGTACGGTCTCGCCGCTTCTCGAGGAAGTCCAAGCAGGCGTTGGTCGCGATCCGAAAGAGCCAGGTCCGCAGCGACGCCCGGGCCTGGAAGGACTCCCGACGCGCCCATGCTCGGAGGAACGTCTCCTGGGTCAGGTCCTGGGCATCGTCATAGGACGCCAGCATCCGACAGCAGTAGGCGAGCAGCTCGCGGCGGAAGCGTTCGGTGAGCACCGCGAACCTGCCGGTGTCGGTGCGGGCCGCGTTGATGAACTCGGCCTCGTCGACGCCGACCGGAATGGGCGGTCGCTGTTCGGTTATCTCCACAATGTCTCCCACCGTCGCTGAACCACTTCCCCAATATCGACGGCCAAGCCCGGGAGAACCAATCGGTCGCAACCGCCCGCGATCGCCTCGCAAGACCCCAGGTAACGTTTGCCGGCTCACTTCACCCACACCAGAGTCACCTGATGCCGGCTGCTCACCCGATCAGGCTCCCTGTGCCCCCAGTCGACCTCCTACGGGCACCGGCTGCTCAACGCGGGCTGCCCGGTTCCCCCTGGGCTCGAGAAGTGTCCCTCACACGGTGCGCACGGCTAGGAATGGCGCCAACGAAGGCCCGAGCCAGCCCTGTCAGTGCCCGGAGTACCGCCGCTCCTGTTTGAGGCTCGAGGGCGACGGGTAGAGCCACGGTATGAGAGCAGCAGCCGCGGTGACCATCAACCGGCCGGTCGAGGAGGTCAGTAGCAGGTGGCCCGAGGCTGAGCCGCCGCTGCTCACCGACGACCTCGACGTCTCCTACACGCCGGCTCCGGGCGACCGCGGCACCGAGGTCCGGGTGGTGCTGGAGACCGGCGGCGGGGTGGGCGAGCGGCTTGCCTCCGTCATGGGCACCGATCCACAACGCAAACTCGACGACGCGCTGCGGCGATTCAAACAAGTCCTGGAGACCGGTGAGGTGGTCCGCTCCGAGGGCAGCCCGGACGGCACCGACGCGACCCAGCAACGCAATCAGCATCCGGCCCAGCCGCTCGGCAGCGACCGGTAGACAGGGAGGAATCACATGCGCGCGAACTGCTGGATGGGCCGCAACACCGTCAAGGTGCAAGACGTCCCGGATCCGAGAATCCTGAACTCCCGGGACGCGATCGTGAAGGTGACATCGACCGCCATCTGCGGATCGGACCTGCACCTCTACGACGGCTACATCCCGACCATGGAGAAAGGCGACATCCTCGGTCACGAATTCATGGGCCAGGTCGTGGAGACCGGCCCGGGCGTGACCAACCTCGCGGTCGGTGATCGGGTGGTCGTCCCGTTCCCGATCGCCTGCGGTGCGTGCAACTCCTGCACCGCGAGCCTGTACTCGGCGTGTGAGAACACCAACCCCAACGCCGGGATGGCCGAGAAGCTGTGGGGGCACGCCTCCGCCGGTATGTTCGGCTACTCCCACCTGACCGGCGGGTTCGCCGGCGGGCAGGCGGAGTACGTCCGCGTCCCGTTCGCCGACGTCGGTCCGATCAAGATCGACAGCGATCTGCCGGATGAGAAGGTGCTGTTCCTCTCCGACATCTTTCCCACCGCCTACATGGGCGCGGAGATGTGCGACATCAAGCCCGGTGACGTCGTGGCCGTGTGGGGTGCCGGACCGGTCGGGCTGCTCGCCATGGCCAGCGCGTACCTGCTCGGTGCGGAGCAGGTGATCGGCATCGACCGCTTCGAGTACCGCCTGGAGATGGCCCGGCAGCAGACCGGCACGATGACGATCAACTACGAGGAAGTCGACGTCCGCGAAGCGCTGCTCGACCTCACCGCCGGACGCGGACCGGACGCCTGCATCGACGCCGTCGGCATGGAGGCCCACTCCGACTTCGCTCCGATCCAGCTGTACGACCGCGTCAAGCAGGCCGCCCGCCTGGAGACCGACCGCGGACCTGCACTGCGCCAAGCCATCCTCGCGTGCCGCAACGGAGGGACCGTCTCGGTCATCGGGGTCTACGGCGGGCTGATGGACAAGTTCCCGGTGGGCTCGTGGATGAACCGCTCGATCACCTTGCGGACCGGGCAGTGCCATGTGCAGCGCTACACCCGACCGTTGCTGGACCGGATCGAACAAGGAGAGATCGACCCGAGCTTCGTCATCACGCACCGGATGCCGCTGGATCAAGCCCCGGAGGCCTACGAAACCTTCAAACACAAACGCGACGACTGCGTGAAGGTGGTCCTCTCGGCCTGACGGCCGCAGCCGTTCCACTTCCGTCACGCCACCGGCGAGCGTACGCGCCGTTGTTCTCGTGGACTGCCGGATTAAGCGCGCGATCAGCATGCCGCAAGCCCACCGTGCTGCGGGACGGTGTGAGTGGTCGTTGCACTGAGAGTCCGCGCGATGCCCAGACAGTGAAGAGCATCATCATGCGCATCGACGCCGAAGCAGCGGGATAGATGGTGGTTGGTCGCAGGAATGGCGACACTCAGCGCCAGTAGAGCAGATTGGACCAGGCGAGTGCCCTGATCACAGCGTCGCTGTAGCAGGAGTGCGGGCTCGGTGGGAGCGTCGGGACGTCTACCTCCGCAGGATCACGGATCCACCTCCACTCGTCGTTTCGCGGAAGCTCTTTACTCGGTGGCTCCTGTCCGCCCTTGCCGAGGTCGGACGGGCTGCCGACCAGCGACGCGTTGAGGGACTGGTTGGTCGAGCAGCGCCTCGTGCCGGCCGGGGCGCCAGTCACCGACGCCGACCTCGCCGCCACCCTCGCGCTGCGCGAGGGCTTTCGCAACGTCCTCCTCAGCCACGCGGGCCACGCTCCCGACCCTCGGGCGATCGACGCGTTCCACGCCGTCCTCGCCGACCTGCCCGTACGGCTCGACTTCGACCGCGGCGACTACCGGCTCATCAGCACCCGGACCGATGCCGTCGGCCAGGCACTCGGGCAGCTACTTGACGCCGTACGTCAGACCAGCCTGGACAAGACCTGGCCGCGCTTGAAGGTGTGCGCCCGTGACACCTGTCGCTGGGCGTTTTACGACGCCTCCCGCAACCAGGTCCGGCGCTGGTGCTCCATGGCTGGCTGCGGCAACTACAACAAGATGCGACGGGCCGCCACGACCCGGAAGGCTCGTCGAGCTGGCAGCACGGCGACGGCCAGCCCACCAGACAAGCAGTCCTGAACACGTCGTCTGCGTTTTTGGATCTCGTCGTCGCTGTACAAGCAGTCCACGACACCGCTCGATACCACGTCGACATCGAAACCGACGACGTAGCCGCAGAAGTGCAACGACTGACCCCCCTGCCACTGCTCCCTGCACACACCTAACCACCGGCACAGGGTCCCGCAAGCCATCGGGCATCTGACCAAGAAGGTGTGCCGCAAGCCGAGGACCGTCTACTGCGACAGCGATTCGGCTCGGATGTAGACACCATGGTCGGCTAAGACCTCGTGCTCGCCCGGTACGGCGAAGAAGATGTCTGTGACGTGCCGATCAGGGCCTTCGATCCTGATTTCGGTCCGCTGGGCGATTGACGCACCGATCAGCTCGTCGGGATACAGCCCACCGGCATGGGTGAAGACACCCGACATCGAGATGACCTCGTCCGCACCGGTTTCGGGGTCTCCCTGTACGTCATCATCATGGCGTTGGCGCCGTCGACGGTGTTCCACTCGTACCGATCATCAATCACCGAGAAGCCGAGCACTCCTACGCCGAAGTAGGGCTGTCCACCGAACTCTCCAGAGGTCGTGTCGGTGAGGAAACGCCCACCCCAAACCTGGCGTCCACTCCTTGCGGGCAACCAGACCGAGCCCCCGCGCCGGCTCCTCTGGCCGAGGACCGGCCAAGTAGTTTCCTTCTCCACGGACCAGATACCAATCAACAGCTCGAGCCGCTCGTGCGCGGCTGTCCGCTCACCATGAGTCTCCACGACCCGGTTGCTGTAGAAGCGCTGTCCGGTCATATTCACACTCTGCAGCCGGCAAATGACACCACGGCACTCATCACGTCAAGAGTGAGTCACAACATCGCCGACGCCGAAGCCCATACGCCCGTCGCCGCCGAACACTCGAGCGTTCCGCGAGCCATCCAGCAAACCCGGGCTCTCGGCGCAAGGAAACCTTCGATCGAGACGCGGGTGACGTCTTGGTCAGGCGCACAGCACCAAGTTGAGGGAGAAGGTGGTAACCAGGCCGATGCGATCGCAGATGGGGCGGGGGTCCACGCCGTGTCGTTCGGACGGCGGAAAAGGTTGAGGGCGCTGCCTGGTCAGGAGTTGTCGACCGGCCCGATCGCGGGGTGCCGCCATAGTTCCCAGCTTGTCTGGAGCAGGCAGACCAGTGTGAGTCCGGCCAGCGTCGCCAACGCCGGCGCGAACACCGCGACCGGGATCAGCGCAGTAGCCCCCACCGCGGCAAGGAGGCGATCGGCGGCCAGCTGGTGGTGATCGCGCCATCGATAGGCGACGTCGCCGAGGAAGAACAGCGCGACGCCCCCGGCCAGGGCGACGGCGGGCAACAGCGGGAGCGGCTCGGCCGCCTCCGCGACGGCCTCGTGTACCCGAGCGCGAAGAACACCACCCCGGCCACCAGCGGCAGGTGCAGGTAGCTGTAGGAGTCGCGAGCCAGCCGGGCCCGCTCCGGGTTCCTGGTGCCGCGCAGTCGCCGTTCGGCCCCGCCGCGGAGATAGCCGAAGTGGGACCACCACAGGCCGGCCGCGATCAGCACGGCAAGGAGGACGGCGGCCACACCCGGCCGCCCCACAGAGTCCTCGGCGCCGGCGCCGATCTGAACAATCGCCTCACCCAGCGCGATGATGATGATCTGCCCGTGCCGCTCCACGAAGTAGGCCGGCGCCACACTCCAGCCGGCGGTACCGACCAGCACCGGTCCCGAGAAGTCGATCACCGCGGCCGCGATCCACAGCAGCTCCCGCCCCGGTGGGTCGACGAATGCGGCGACCACCAGCAGCGCCGGCCCCGCGATCAGGGTGGGGACCAGCCGCAGCGCGGCCGCACCCACGTCCGCCTCGCCCCACACGTCGAGAGCCAGCAGCGCGACGTGGATCACTCGGACCGCCAAGAGTGCGAGCCCGAACATCAGCGCCCGCCCGCCGAAGGCTTGCGGCAGCGCGACCGCGGCAACCAGCATCGCCGCCATCGCGAGGAAGATCAGCAGGCGGTGGACTGGCCCGTCGTGGTCGGAGGTGTTGGTCAGCCAGGCGTAGCACACCCATGCCCACCACACTGCGGCGAGTGCCAGGAGTCCACGTCCGAAGCCCGCCCAGGAGATGTCCGCCAGCATCAGGATCGTCACCTGCGACATCGCGTAGACGAAGACCAGGTCGAAAACAGTTCCAGCGTCCCGACCGACCGGTCCGCCGTGTCCTCGGCTGCCTGCCCACCCGATGCTGCTGCGGCGGCGTCGCTCATGTCGTCTGGATTACCCGCGACGACGCGGACCACGCGGATGCTCTGCCCGAGAAGGCCGCGCACCGCTGCGACGTTCATAGGCCACTGCCGGCTCGGCGCGGCCAAGAGAGCTGAGCACGCGGCAGGGGTGGCTACTTGTGCGCTGACTTGACGACGGCTTGGGCGATCTCGCGAAGCTTGATGTTGCGGTGCTGGGAGATTCGTTTGAGAAGGTCGAACGCTTCCTCGGCGGTGCAGTGGTCGCGGCCCATGAGAATACCTTTGGCCTGCTCGATGACCGCCCGGGACTGCATCGCTGTCCGAAGGTGCGCT
>CAWBKR010000033.1:0-33975 GCA_963789345.1 uncultured Actinomycetota bacterium
CGGCTGGTGCCGCCGAAGCAGTGTAGCCCAACGACAGGCACGCCGCCGGTTGTCGGTTCAACGTCCTAGGGTCGAAGCACCGAATCGGACAAGGGGGCACAGATGAGTGACGGGCTCGGCTTCGGCCAAGTGGTGATCGACTGCCAGAACGCGGCGAAGCTGGCTGAGTTCTGGTCGGCGATGGTGGGGAGACCCGTAGATCCGGGTGCCAGCGACTTCTACGCCCTTGTTCCCGCGTCGGAAGATCGGACGTTCCCCGCGCTGATGTTCCTGCAGGTGCCCGAGCCGCCGGCGGGGAAGAACCGCTGGCATCTGGATCTGGTCGCCGCAGATCCGGCCGCTGAAGGGCAGCGAGCGGTTGAGCTCGGTGCGGCGAAGCACGGGGACTTCGACGAGTACGGCGCGAAGTGGACGACTCTGTCCGATCCGGAGGGGAACGTGTTCGATATCGGGGCTGGTCACGACTGACCCTTCGACAGGCTCGTGGCACTCAGGGTGGTCCCCGGATCATGCCCCGCTTGGCCCTGAACCTTGGCCGTTAGCTCTCGATCTGGTGGAAGGCTGGCGGTTACCGTGATCTCCATGTCGAACAGTCAGGTTGAGCCGACAAACGTCGGGCCCATCGCCGGCGGCAACCTGCGGGCGTCCGACGCCGATCGGGAAAAGGTGACGACGGTCCTCACCACTGCGTACGCCGAGGGCCGGATCACCCGCGAGGAGCACGACGAGCGCCTCTCGCAGGTCTTGGCAGCCAAGACGTTCGACGAACTCGTGCCCATCACTCAGGATCTTGTCCTGGCTCCTGCACCAGTCACGTCGATCACCACCACCCCGAGCGAGTCCAGCAGCCCGTACGCGATCGACACCCTCAACGCCAACCCGGAGCCGGAGAACCTCATCGCCGTCTTCGGGGCCGCCACCCGAAAGGGCAAGTGGCGGATGCGCAAGGAGACCAAGGCCTTCGCGCTGTTCGGCGGCATCGACCTCGATCTCAACGACGCGATCTTCGAGGCTCCGGTGGTCGAGATCAGCGGCGCCTGGTGTTTCGGCGGTCTCGACATCAAGGCCCCGGCCGGCATCGAGGTCCGCGACCAGACCGTCGGCATCTTCGGCGGCAGCGACGTGAGCGACCTCGGTGACCCGCAGCCCGGCGCCCCCGTACTCGTGGTCAAGGGAATCGCTCTTTTCGGCGGAGTTTCCGTCAAGGGACCGAAAGCCGGCAAGAAGAAGCGCAAGAACGGCCACTCATGTCACTGACATCCGATGGCCCTTCGACAAGCTCAGGGAGCGGGACAATTTCGGGTTTCCGACGCCGATCGTGACGTTGTCGCCGAGGTGCTGCACACTGCCTACGCCGAAGGGCGGATCACTTTCGCCGAGCACGAGGAGCGCACGGACGCGGTCCTCAAGGCCCGGACCTTCGACGACCTGACCGCCCTGACCGACGACCTCGTACCCACGCAACCGCTGCCGGTGCACGCCTCGCAGCCGGACAAGCGGCTCGTGGTGCGCGAGGGAGCAATTCCCGAATCGGATCGGTTGTCCACCGTGATGGCGTCGACGAAACGTACCGGGCCCTGGCGGATCCGGCAGCACAGCGTCGCCAACAACGTGATGGGCTCGATCCACCTCGACCTGACCGAGGCGACGTTCGACGCACCGGTGGTCGAGATCGCCGGCACCCACCTGATGGGGGCGATGGTGGTCCGGGTACCGCTCGGCACCAACGTCCGCGACGAGACCACCAAGGTGATGGGCGACACCTCGATCAAGGACATCGGCGACCCCGATCCGACCATGCCCACGGTCGTCATCACCGGCACCAACCTGATGAGCGACATCAAGGTCCGCGGGCCCAAGAAGCCGCCTCCTTGGCGTAAGGCTCTAGCCTGAGTCGTCTATGGACGATTTGTTCGCGCCTCCGGCCTACCGCTGGAAGCGGCTCTCGCCGAAGTACCTGACCGAGCGCCGGCTGATCAACATGATCGCCTGGCCGTTGGTGTTCGGGATCCCCGCCCTGCTCGTCCTGATCTTCGCCCGCGTCTGGTGGCTGGCCCTCCTGCTGTTCCTCGCCGGGGTCGGCATCGCCATCGCCCGGTACTTCTTCCTCGAGCGCACCTGGAAGTCCTGGGGCTACGTCGAGCGTGACGTCGACCTCTACATCACCCACGGCGTCTGGTTCCGCTCCCTGACCGCCGTCCCGTACGGGCGGATGCAACTCGTCGAGGTGCAGTCGGGGCCGATCGACCGCTCCTTCGGCCTAGCCACCGTCACCCTCAAGACCGCCAGCCCCAACACCGACGCCACCATCCCCGGCCTCGAGCCCGAGGAGGCATCCCGCCTCCGCGACCGCCTGACCCAACTGGGCGAGGCCCACGCCTCCGGGCTATGACCGAACCGACCACTGGGCCAAGATCCGGGCCGACCGCTCCGGTGTCCCACCCGCAGCGCGTCCCCCAGCCGCCCAGCCAGCCCCCCGTACCGGACCGGCGCTGGGACAAGCAGGGCGAGCGTCTGCACCCGCTGACCCCGTTCATCCGCGGCTGGATCGTGCTCGTCGCGATCGCGATCTACTTCTTCCGCGAATTGATTCCCGACGGCGACCCGAACAGTCCAACGCTGCCGGCCGGACCGCGCATCATCTTCGTGGTCATCGTCGGCGCCGGGCTGCTGGCCGCGCTGGCCGGCTTCGTCAGCTGGTACTTCACCCGCTTCGTCATCGACGACGACGAACTGCGGATCGAGGCCGGAGCGGTGTTCAAGAGCTCCAAGAAGGTCCCGTTCGAGCGCCTGCAGTCGGTCGACATCGTCCAACCGTTCGCCGCCCGGCTGTTCGGCCTGGCCGAGCTCCGGATGGAGGTCGGCGCCGGCGACAGCGTGATCAAGCTCCACTACCTGACCCGCTCCGAGGCCGACCGGCTCCGGGACTACCTGCTGACCCGGGCCCAAGGCCAACGCGCGCGCATCGGCGACGCCCGCGGGCCGGCCGCCAGCATCCTCACCGACCTGAGCGCAGCCGATCAGCCCCTGGTGACCGTGACTCCGCAACGACTCGTCGGCAGCTTCCTGTTGTCGAGTGAGTGGCTGATGGCGGTCGTCGGCCTGGTCGTGTTCCTCGTCGTCACCTCGGTCCTCGACATCGTGGGGTACGCCCTGGCCGCGCTGATCCCGATGGCCATCGGCCTGGTGACCATGATCGGCACCCGGGTGATCAGCATGTTCAACTTCACCCTCGCCGAGTCGCCGCGCGGCCTGCGGGCCGCCCGCGGCCTCACCAGCCTGACCAGCCAGTCCATCCCGATCAACCGCATCCAGGGGATCCGGATCCTGCAGCCCATCCTCTGGCGGCGCTTCGGGTGGTACCGGATCGACGTCAACATCCTCGGCTACAGCTCCGGCGACGGCGAGGACAACTCCTCCAGCGCCACCAGCGTGCTGCTGCCGGTCGCGGACCTCGAACAGACCCGGCTCACCCTCAGCCGGGTCCTCGCCGGGGTTGACCTCGACGCGATCACCCTGCACCCCTCGCCCGAGGCCGCCCGCTGGGTGCGCTGGTTCGACTTCTGGACCCTGCGCTACGGCTACGACGACCGGGTCGTGATCACCGAGCACGGCTGGCTCACCCACGTCCGCAACGTCCTCCCGCACGCCAAGACCCAGTCCGTACGCCTGCAGCAGGGGCCGCTGCAGCGCCGGCTCGGGCTGGCCGACGTCCACTTCGACATCACCCGCGGCCCCGTCACCCCGATCGCCCACCAACTCGACGCTGACACCGCCCGCGCCCTGGCGCTGAGTCAGCTGGACCGCGCCCGAGCCGCACGCGAGGCCGACCGCGAACGCCGACCGGTGGCCCAGGTGGTCGCCGACGCGGCGGACCACGGCGACCAGGCGGTCCTAGCCCGCTTCGGGATCGACCGCAGTCGGCTCATCGGTTCCGGCGGCGAGTCGGAGGTATTCGCGCTCGATGATCAACGGGTGCTGCGCCTGTACCGGTCCACGCACGAGGCACCGGTCGCCACGTCCGAGCAGCTGCGCGAGCTCTACGACCTCTGGGCCGACTCCCCCGCCATGGACGCGATTCCGCTCGAACTCCCCCGGATCCTCGGGGCGGGCGAGATCGGTGGCCGGCGGTACACCGTCGACCGGCGGATGTCCGGCCGGATCCTGTCCTCCTGGTTGCCGCACGCCGGCGTCGAGGAACGGCGGGCCGTGTTGCGCGGGTACCTGCAGGCGGCCGCGTCCCTCCAGATGCTCCCGGCCCCCACGAGTGCGTTCGCCCGGCTCATCGGGGAGAACCGGCGGGAGTTCGACAGCCTGGCCGAACTGCTGACTGATCAACTCGGCCGGGCCGTCCAGCGGAGCCAGCAACGCCTCGAACAGGACCTGCCCGACGTCATTGCCGTCTGGGACCGGCTGCAGTCGGCGCTGGTGGAGCGGACCTGCGTGCCGAAACTCGTCCACGGCGACTACTGCCCGCCAAACGTCTACCTGAGCCGCGACGCCGCCGGGCGACCAGTCGTCACGGGCGTCGGCGACTTCAGCCCGCACACACTCTCGGCCGACCCCCTGATGGACATCGCCGGGGCGATCGCCTTCCTCGAACTGGAGTCCTACCCGGGCGCCGCCGAGGACGAAGCGTGGTTGACCGGCGTGGCGGTCGAGCAGTTCGGCGCCGGTACCGCGGAGTGGATCGTCCACTACCGCGCCTTCTACGCGTTCTACTTCTCCAACGCGTACGAGTTCGATCCCCAGCTCTATGCCTGGTGCCTGCGGCAACTGCGGGCCTACGGCAACGGCTGATCCGCCCGGGCCCACTCCTCCATCCGTACCAGGGTTTCCTGCATCGACCGCGTGTTGCGCCGCTGCCAGCCCAGCACCTTGAGCGCCCACGGCCACCGGGCCCGGGTCGCGTCGAACTCCTCGGTCACCAGCGTGGCGCGATCCTCGACCGGATCGAGCCGGTAGCGCCAGACGTGCCCGGCGAAGTGCCGCCACGAAATCAGCCGGCCCTCCTCGAACTCCACGACGTAGTTCAAGATCTTGTACGGCAGGCCGATCTGCATCTGCATGCCGAACTTCGCCCCCGCCGACAAGCGCTCCGGCGTGCCGGGCTGCACGCCGCGCACGGAGCCGGATCCGTCGATGAGCTGATGGCGGGCCGGGCGCGCCAGCAACTCGAAGATGTCGGCGGCAGGGGCGGGGATCAGCCGGCTGGTGCTGATCACGTCGTCGTCGGGCACCGGCCAAGTGTGCCTGCGTGTCGGCGGCGAAACGATCTCGGTAGTCTCCCGCTATGAGCGCACAGCCCAATACGGACCGGCCCGTTCTGGGCATCGACATCGGCGGCAGCGGCATCAAGGGCGCGCCGGTCGACCTGACCACCGGCCTGTTCACCGCCGAGCGGATGAGGATCGAGACGCCGGCCAAGTCGACGCCCAAGAACGTCGCCGCCGTCGTCAACGAGATCGTCGACCACTTCACCGAGACCATCGGCGAGGGCCCGCTCGGCGTGACCATCCCGGCCGTCGTCACCCATGGGCAGACGCGCTCCGCCGCCAACATCGACAAGTCGTGGATCGACGCCCCGGCGGAGAAGATCTTCGAGGACGTCCTGCAGCGCGACATCTACCTCGTCAACGACGCCGACGCCGCGGGGGTGGCCGAGGTGCAGTTCGGCGCGGCCAAGGGGCACCCCGGCCTGGTGCTGCTCACCACGCTGGGCACCGGCATCGGATCGGCGCTCATCTACCGCGGCGTACTGATCCCCAACACCGAGTTCGGCCACCTCGAGATCGACGGCAAGGACGCCGAGACGGAGGCCGCCGCGAGTGTGAAGGAGAAGCTGGGCCTGTCGTACGGGGAGTACGTCCCGCGACTGCAGCGCTACTACGAACGGCTCGAGGCGCTCATCTGGCCGGATCTCATCGTCGTCGGCGGCGGCGTCAGCAAGAAGGCGGAGAAGTTCCTGCCCAAGCTCAAACTCAAGACCGAGGTCGTTCCCGCCAAGCTGCTCAACACCGCCGGCATCGTCGGCGCCGCCTACCTCGCCGCCGATCGGCAGGTCAATCCCGACCCGATGAAGTAGTCACCATCCCGACATCAATCAGAGGTTCGCGTAGGGCATGCTCTGCTAAGGCTGGCATGGCCGCCAGGAACTCCAGGCGAATACGCTGTATGACTGCCTTCGCCTCCTCCGGCGTCGGTCGGACTTCGGTGGTTTCTTCGGGTCTCGGAACCATCTGGGTGAAATCGACGCCCGAATGAGTTCGTCCGTCGTGGGGTGAGTTGTTTCTGAGGACATCGCGGCGGAAGTTTTCACAGAGCGCGAAGTAATATACCGCCAACAAGTCACTTACTTGGTGCCAACGAAGGTATGTCACGCTTTCCTGCTTCTCACCTTCCTCGATACGGAAACTCTCGGTCGACACGCTCGGCTCGAGACGCAGGTCCTCGGGATCACGTGCTCGGAATCTGGCCCGAAACTCTGTCTCGAGGGCAGCCGCCTCAGCGGAAAAGTCTAAGTAGGCGGTGTCAAGTTGCCCGCGAACTTCGTTCGGCAGATTTCCGACGTCTCTCTGCACCCGGCGCACGTGCTGACACACGACGTACATCCGCTGAGCGCATCGTGCCGCTCGATCAAGCAGCGATGTGCGCAGCCGGAAAAGCTCTCGCTGTATCTCAAGGTCGGCCGCATGCTGCCTGCGCTGCTCTTCAAGCTCCTTCGCCGCCTGTTCCTCAAGCCTCTGCACGTTTTCGTTTGCTTCACGACGTGCCGTCTCGAGGGCGTCGACGCCTCGTTTGCGTTCGTCCTGCCAACTGTTGATGGCGAGGCCTACGAGTCCCCCTACAACCGCCACCCCGAGGATCTGCAGGCAGGTCTTCGCAAGCTCGTACGCAAGGGTCGTATTCTGAGGTCGCACTCCGATCCAAATGATCAGCAGGATTGTCAATGTGACAACAACTATTGCGGCCAAGACAAGCCACAACCGAATCTGCCACTTACCGTGAATCTCGGTCACCTATCCGCCTTCCCGTGATCAAGAGGCCGACTGATATTGAGGCCAGTCACGCTAGCAGTGAAGCCGATGACTTTGCCAACACGTTCCGCCTCGGGGAGGTTGTGGCCCAAGGACGCTTTGGCCGCGATGAGGCGATCTTTGGACCCTTTCGGCGCGTTCGGACCCTCTGCATTGGGTCCAAACTGATCAGAAGGGTCCAAAGAGCGCTCTGGCGACGTTGGCTCCTACTGCGTACTGCTCCCAATCCAGTTGCGTAGTCGCTACGGACGCCCCGGGGCTCAGGTGCTCCCTACCGTCGTACGCACCGACCCGTGCACCAGGCACGGCGCGTACGACACAGGAGCTGGCCATGTCCCGAGTAGGACGATCGATTGCCCGGGCGGGCGGGGTTGTGGCGCTGGCCGCAGCAGCAGGTCTCGCCACCGCTGTGACGCCAGGACCCGCCCAGGCGGCCGAGACGTACCCGACCGTGTTCAACGTGAACTACCTCGAGGACATGCGGGATGTCGACCTGGCGGACGACGTCTGCGACGCCGATCCCGGCCCGGCGCAGCTCTGCACACTGCGGGCGGCGGTCATGCAGGGCAATGTGACGCCCGGGGACATCTCGATCCGGCTCTTCCCGCGGATTTACAGGTTGACCATTCCCGGAGCCGGCGAGAACCTGGGCGCCAGAGGCGACCTGGATCTCGTCGGACGCATCGAGATCGTCGGCGCCAGCAGCGGTCGGGCCCGATCGACGATCGACGCAACCGGCCTCGGGGACCGCGTCTTCGACGGTAGGAGTCAGGCTGCAGCGCTGCGCAACCTCGTGATCACCGGCGGCGAACTGCCGTCGACGACGACCGTCAGCACCGACTTCGACGGCGGAGGGATCTGGAACGCAGGCAACCTCGCCATCAGCGACAGCCATGTGCATCACAATGACGCCGCTCGCGGCGGCGGCATCGCCGCCTTCGGTGGATCTCTCCGGGTAGAACGCAGTCTGGTCAGCGACAACACGGCGAGCGCCGTGGACACGCCATTGGTCGCCGACGGCGGTGGAGGGATCTTCGCCATCAACCTCCAGCTGACCATTCGCGACTCGACGATCAAGGACAACACGAGCGCCGATTCCGGTGGGGGGATCACCGTTGTGCCCATCTTCTTTCCCTCCACTCCCATGAAGGTCGAGCGCTCGCTCATCGTCGGCAACTCGGCCGACAAGTTCGGCGGCGGCATCAACTTCGAGGGCCCGAACGGTGGCAGTTTCCGACTCGACAACTCCACCGTCAGTGGCAACTCCGCCGGCAGTTACGGCGGCGGCCTGTCCAGTCGGAAGCTCAAGCACGACAAGAAGGTAACGATCTTCGAGTCCACTCTCGCGGGCAACGCGTCGGACTACGGCGCCGGCGGCGTCTACCACGAAACCTCTCCCGTGGCCGTCGACGTC
Source organism: uncultured Actinomycetota bacterium (assembly GCA_963789345.1). Classification (GTDB taxonomy): domain Bacteria; phylum Actinomycetota; class Actinomycetes; order Propionibacteriales; family Propionibacteriaceae; genus Microlunatus. The sequence goes on from CAWBKR010000033.1 coordinate 8,452, forward strand.
GAGAACTCGATTCTCGCCAACAACGGGCCGTACAACTGCATGGCCGAGGTCGATGACTATCGATCCTTGTCGACCGATACGAGCTGCGGGTTCAACGGTCACGGCAGCATGAGCTCGGTCAGCGCCAAGCTCGCGTCCCTGTCCGACAACGGGGGTCCGACCCGTACGCATGCGCTGCTACCGGGCAGCCCGGCGATCGATGCGGGCGGCCATCCGCCCGGCGCGCTCACCGACCAGCGCGGCCAATGGCGGACCACCGCCGCGCACGCCCGATTCGGCACTCCGCACGACCTGGGCGCGTACGAGTCGAATCCCACGATCCCCTGAGCCCGCATCCGAGGTAGGTATCTGGGATCGATCGCTCGTCCTCTCCTCCTGTTGACGGCCCAACAGGAGGAGAGAGATGTACGAACGCAATGAGCGCACGCCGGAGCAGGACACCGACGACGACTACCCGGATCGTGAGCTGAGCCCGGAGGATCGCGAGAAGCGGGCCGCCGCCCGCACCGAGGAGATCCGGGAGTACTTCAAGAACCGCCAGGCTCGTCGCGACGTCGTCGCCGTTACCACCACGCCGCTCGGGCAGCAGCTCGACTGGGTATCCCCCGAGAGCCTGACCGCCTCGGGCCAGGTGGCCGACCCCCCGGACGACGACCGCTTCGACCTCGACGTCTTCCGCGAGGTGGCCGCCGACGACCGGACCGGTGAGCTGCGTCCGGTGGAGGCGGTGGAGTTCGAGCTCACCCGGCCCGACGCGCGCCGGGGCCCGAAGGGGACCGTGCCCGTCGTACGGCGTGATCTTGATCGCTTGATCAGCACGAAGCGGCTCTCGGACTACTTGTCCAAGCAGGGACAGGCGCAGCGACTCGCACCGGAGGGTGAGGCCGGCGACATCCAGGCTCTGGAGGCGACGACGCACAAGTACGCCTACTCGGCGCAGTGGGTGACCTGCTTCGGCTGCGAGGGCAACATCAACACGTGGTCGCCGTACACCGAGTGGTCCGACGAGTTCTCGCTCGGGCAGACCGCACTCGCGCGGGGCAGCGGCTCGGCCAAGCAGACCATCGAGTCCGGGCATCAGGACTACCGGGATCTCTACGGTGACTGGGTGCCGCACCTGTTCGTCTTCTACACCACCAACGGGTACACGGAGTCCGGTGACAACAAGGGCGGCTACAACCAGGACGTGGACGGCTGGGTGCAGTTCTCCTCGACCGTGTTCCCGGAGGCCCTGTCCAGCCCGGTCAGCGTCTTCGGCGGCGCGCAGTACATCATGAACCTGAAGTGGCAGCTGTGGGCGGGGAACTGGTGGCTGCGGGTCAACGGCCAGTGGATCGGCTACTACCCGGCGAGCCTGTTCAACACGACCGGCCTGCGGAACGAGGCCGAGAAGAACGCCTGGTACGGGGAGATCGTGGACTCCGGGAACCACGCCGGCACGACGGCGACTGACATGGGCAACGGACACTGGCCGTACGAGGGCTGGCAGCGTTGCGCCTACATGAGCAACCTCTCGTACCAGTCCAACGCCAACGGGGCGATGGCCCGCTACAACCCGTCGTCGGTGTACGGCTCGCATCCCAGCTGCTACAACATCGAGGGTCACTTCGACAACACCGGCAGCTGGGGGCCGTACTTCTGGTGGGGCGGCAGCGGCCGGAACAGTTCGTGCCCGTGACCCCTGGTGAACCGCCCGACGTGATCCCGTGCGCGGCCGATCCGGACTACGAATGCGTCCGGATCGGCTCGCAGTCGGGTGAGCCGCTCGCGACTCCGCCGCCCGGAGGGGTTGCGGACGGGATTGATGATCATCTGTGCCCGGAGGGGTACGTGCCGCGGCGCCGGCGGCCGCCGTACGACTCCTCCGGCAAGATCATCCGGCCCGGGTCGCCGCCGGAACGGAACCCGTCAGGCCCCTGACTCCACACGGGAAACCTGCACCTCGCATGGAGTATCTGCCGTGAGGAGTGCCGGTTTCCCATGCATGCATGGGAAACCGGCAGCGCCTACATCCGGTCGAGGGGCTCGATGCCGAGGAGGTCGAGGCCGGTGGCCAGCACGGCCTTGGTGGCAGCGCAGAGGGCGAGGCGGGAGTCGCGGACGGTGCCCTCCGACTTCAGCACCGGGCACTGCTCGTAGAAGATCGACAGGGCGCCGGCCAGTTCGTAGAGGTAGTTGCAGAGCCGATGCGGTTGCAGCGTCTCGGCGACCTCGGCGACGACATCGCCGAAGCGGGTCAGCAGCAGGGCCAACGTCTGCTCGGCCGGTTCGTCGAGGACCGTGATCTTGGTCTGCTCGGCCAGGCCCTCGGCCTCGGCGCGGCGCAGCACCTGGGCGAGCCGGGCGTGGGCGTACTGCAGGTACGGGCCGGTGTTGCCGGTGGTCTGGACCATCCGGTCGATGTCGAAGACGTAGTCCTTGTTGATCCCGGTGGACAGGTCGGCGTACTTGACGGCGGCCAGTGCGACCGGCGGTGAGGTCCGTTCCTCGGCCGCGTCGAGCAGCATCGCCAGCCGCATCGCCTTGCCCTCCCGGGTCTTGAACGGCTTGCCGTCCGTCCCCAGGACCATGCCGAAGCCCACGTGCTCGGCGCGCACGTGCTCCGGCAGGTAGCCCGCCTTGCGGCCCACCGCGAAGACGAGTGCGAAGTGGTCGGCCTGCCGGACGTCGGTGACGTAGATCAGCCGGTCCGCCTTCAGGTCCCGTACGCGGTGCCGGATCGCGGCGAGGTCGGTGGCGGAGTACCCGTAACCGCCGTCGCTCTTGCGGACGATCATCGGGGCGGCGAACCCCTCGACGAACACGCAGAGGGCACCGTCGTCGATCACCGCCGTGCCGTCGGCCTCGAGCTCGGCCGCGACGACGGCGAGATCGTGGTTGTACATCGACTCCCCGGCCACATGATCATCGTTGAGCCGGACGTTCATCCGGGCGTACGTGTCGTTGAACCCGGCCAGCGAGATGTCGACCAGGTCGCGCCAGATGGCCATCGTCTGCTCGTCGCCGGCCTGGAGCTGGACGACCCGACGCCGCGCCTTGTCGGCGAACTCCGGGTCGGTCTTGAAGTGGGCGGCGGCCCGTGTGTAGAGCTGCTCCGCCGCCACCAGGTCCATGGTCTTGACGTCGACGCCCTCGTCGAGCACCTCTTCGACCAGCATCCCGAACTGGGTGCCCCAATCGCCGATGTGGCTCTGCGGCAGCACGGTGTGCCCCATCGCCGTGAGCACCCGGTTGAGGCAGTCGCCGATGATCGTGCCGCGCAGATGCCCGACGTGCATCTGCTTGGCGACGTTGGGCGACGAGTAGTCGATGACGACCCGGGCGGGACTCTCGGCCTGAGCCATGCCGAGATCAGGGTCGGCCAGCTGATCGGTGACTGCGGCGGCGAGCACGTCGGCGCGGATGCGGAGGTTGAGAAAACCCGGACCGGCGATCTCGACCGGTTCGCAGAGGTCGGTCAGGTCGAGTTGGTCGACGATCCGTTGGGCGACGGCCCGTGGCGGCTGACCCTCGCTCTTGGCCAGCCGCAGCGCCACGTTGGACTGGTAGTGCCCGAACTGCGGCCGCGTGGCGGACCGTAGCTCCGGATCGATGCCGGCGACCGCCTCGATCCGCGCGCTCAGTTGGGCAGGAAGCGAGGACACAAGGAACCAGTATTCACGCTCCGGGGAAGGGCGTCATGTCGGTTCGCCGGCACTCGTCGCCGTTCCGCCGGCGCGTACCTGCCGATAGACCGTCCTCGCCAGCTGGTCGGCGTCGTCGGTGAAGGTGTTGAAGGCGATCCGGCCGTCGTTGCGGGTGAAGATCGCGCAACGGAGGTCGAGCCCGAGGGTGTGGGTGATGCCGTTGCCGCGGTCCTGACCGACCCTGCGCAAACCGAGGACGTTGGGCCAGGACACCGTACGCTCTCGGCGCCTGGTGTGGTGGAGGAAGCCCCCCTCGTACACCTCGAAGCGCTCGTCCGGCCGAGCGAGGCTCTGCCCCGCGCGGAGGACCCCGAGACCGAGCAGGGTCAGGCCGAGACCGAGCAGCGCACCAGGCAGGATGCTGTAGCCCGAGGCGTTGGCGTCGGCTACGTAGGCGGCCGCGGCCGGGATGCCGCCGGCCAGCAGCAGCCCGCCCAGGAGCGTGAACCCGATGCCCTGCAGCCAGCGTCGGCGGCCGTCGACCCGATGGGTCCGGACGTGCTCGCCGAGTTCACCGGCGGGGTGCTCGATGGGTTGTTCGGCGGGTGTGCTCATCGCCGCCAGTCTCTCAATCTCGTACGCGTGTGCCTCGCAGCCGCACGGCGATCAGGGCCACCAATCCGAACTGCACCGCCGTGGCGACCACGAGCCGGATCGGGAGGCTGGTCAGGTCGGGCCAGGACGCGATGACGAACACGGCGATGACACTCACAACACAGGCGCGGCTCAGGAACCGAGCCCCGTCGGCCGCGAACCGACGCCGGATCACGAAGCAGGCCGCGGTCCAGCTCGCGAGCGCCACGATGTGGCCGACTTCGTGGAGTGCGCCGTGCCAGCTGAGCTGCGGCGCACCGGCCGGGGCACCCTCGGGGAAGCCGGCGCCGGGGTCGGCGGTGAAGATGCCCGCCAGGATCAGGCCGGTTCCCAGGGCGCCGATGAGAATTGGACCCCAGGTGCCGGCCTTGCCCGGATGGAGTACGCGGCGCAGACCCGCGGCGCAGGCGACGAGAAGGGCTCCGGTGATCACGAAATTCACGATCTGGATCCAGCCCAGGTCGCCGAGCGCCAGCAGACTCGCCGGGTGACGAGTCGGATCGAATCCGTCCCGGGCGAAGGCCTGCACGGCCCAGGCCGCGACGAACAGCGGACCGGCCACAAGACCGCAGCCGAGCAGGCGGCGGGTGGTTTCGTTGACGGATCCTGCTCGCGCGTCGACTACTTGATGATCGGCGGTGGTGTGGGGCATGGCTCCTCCGTTGCGTTCGGTGGCACCGATTCGGTGCCGTTACGGGGACGTCGAAACCTCCGCTGGCATTCGGACACGTGCCAATATTGCGATATTCCGTAATTCCGTAGACAATAGATCGATGAAGCGTCCCACTCGCGCGTCGTGGATCGTCTCGGGCGCGGTCATCGGGGTCACGGTGGTGGTGATGGCGTTCATCTTTGTCCCACGACCGATCACGCTCTCCTCGGAGCGTTCGGGCGATCCGGTTCTGCTTACTCAGGTCGGGACGCCGCCGGGACACCGGAACCTGAGCGTGACGATCGTCGATCTCGATGCCCCGCAACCCGTTCGGCGGGCAGGAATCGGCGCCGACGAGAACACCCTGTTCGAGGCCGGCTCGTTGACCAAGGCGCTGACCGGACTGGCGCTAGCCGATTCGGTACGCCGCGGCGAGGTCCGGCTGGACGCGCCCGTCGGCGAGTACCTGGACCTCGGCGAGACCGCCGCTGCCGACGTGACCCTGCGCGAACTGGCCACCCACCACAGCGGCTATCCGCGTCTGGGCGGCCAGACGTACTGGTCCGGACTGGTCACCAACTTCACGGCCGGGAACCCGTACGGGGCGGACCGCGAGCAGGTGCTGGCGGAGGCAAGGTCGGCCGACACCGGTGGCCGCGGCGTTTACGAGTACTCGAATCTGGGTGCCGCGATCGCCGGGCAGGCGGCGGCCGAGGCCGCCGGGCTGGGCTACGCCGAGTACCTGCAGCAGCGGCTGTTCGGCCCGCTGCACATGACGTCGACCCGGGTCGCCGACGCCCCGGTGGTCGCGAAGGGTCTGACGGACCGCGGGCGGCCGAGCGAACCCTGGGTGATGAACGGCTACGCCCCCGCGGGCGGAGTGATCACGACCGCCGCCGATCTGACCAAGCTCGCGCGGGCGGTGCTGGAGCGCAAGGCTCCCGGAGTGAACGCCCTCGATCCGCTCGCCGAGGCCGGCGACGCCGATCGGAAGATCGGCCTGTTCTGGCAGCACAGCCTGGTCGGCGAGAACGACGTGCCGATCGTCTGGCACAACGGGCGGACCGGCGGCTACGCGAGCTTCGTCGGTTTCGACCTGGCGCAGCGGCGGGCCGTCATCGTGCTGTCCGACGTCTCCCGCAACGTCGACGACCTGGCGGTGCGGCTGCTCACCGAGCAGCGCTGACCGTCCGGGCCGGTTGGCAGCGCGGGCACCAGTAGCTCCGCCGCTCCTGACCGAGCGGTCCGAACTCCTCGGTCCGGATCCGGGTGCCGCAGCGCCGGCACGGCTGGCCCGGGCGCTCGAACACGTACGCGTTGGCTCCGGACCGCAGATTTCCGGTCGTCGACTGCTCGGGACGGCCACGGTTGGCCATCATCAGCTGCTGGGCCCGCTGCACCAACCGGGGCAGATCGGGAACGTCGGCCACCGGCGTCCGCGGATGGATGCCCTGCAGGAACAACACCTCCGCCCGGTAGAAGGTCCCGATCCCGGCGAGGTTGCGCTGGTCGAGCAGCGCCTCGCCGACGGATCGGTCCGGCTCACTCCGTATCCGGCGCAGCGCCTCGTCGCGATCCCAGTCCGGCCCGAGCAGATCCGGGCCGAGATGCCCGACCACCGACTCCTCCTCCGCGGTCGGCAGCAGCTCGACCACCGGCAGCCGGTAACCCACGGCGTCGTGGGTCGCCGTCTGGAGCACGGCGCGAATCTGGAAGGGCTCACCACCGGACCAGGCCCGCCCCCGCGGGAAGGTCCGCCAGGTGCCGTCCATCCGGAAGTGCGTGTGCAGCGTGTAGTCGTTGCCGAAGCGAAAGAGTTGGTGCTTGCCCCGCGGGACCACCTCGAGCACGGTCACCCCGGCCAGGTCGGTGGTGGCGAGCGTGGGGACCCGGAACTCGGTCTGGGTGAGGACCTGGCCGGCGAGGATCGCGTGCAGTCGGCGGCAGGATCTCCAGACCGTGTCACCTTCGGGCACCGGTCAAGTCTGCCCGAGCGTCTGCGGGCACCGGCGAGCCGATGGCCCGCAGCAGCACCGACACCCAGGTTCGGAAGGGCCGCCAGCCTTCCGCGAGCTCGGTGAACTCCGCGTCGGTGAGGCTGCGTTCGTAGAGCCGTTCGGCCGCCTCGCGTACGTGCGGTTCGTCGGGCAACACGTCGGCCAGGCCGCACGCCCGGACGACGATCAACGCGCTGTAGAAGGGCCCGATCCCAGGCAGCGTCGCGCCGTACTCGTTGGCCAGTCGTTCCCGGATCGGAATCGCCTGACGACGGGCCCGCCGGGCGGCGAGGATGGACCAGACGGCCGCCTCGTACGGGGAGTAGAACAGCGCCGGCCGGAAGCCCGGCGCGAGCGACCACACCCGGGCCAGGACCGGGTCCGCCTGGCAGACGGCCGCGTACGCGTCTCCGTCGTGGTCGGCCGACACGACGCGGGCCACCTGAGCCAGCACCCGATCCGGGTCGACCGGCGGAGCCCCCGGTTGCTCGGCGATCAGCACGTCGAGGTGATCACCGTCCTGACGCACCTCCACCCCCACCTGGAGTACATAGTCTCCGTCGACGCAGAAGGCCATCCGCATGACGCCGTCGAAGCTGGATTCGTCGCGATGCCCGAACCCCATCGTCGCCACCGCCGCGAAGTCGAAGGGGCCGACGAGCGGAACGCGATGCGCGGTGGCGGTGGTCATCTCCTCATCGTGAGGCCAAGGTCTGACAGCTGGCTCTTACGCTGGCACCATGCGGCCGTCCGTAGCCTTACTCGGCGGTGTGGCCCTGGTGGTGGCTGTCGGCGCCACGGCGTGTGTTGTCGTCGTACGGTCGGCCGCGCGTGGGCACCTGTACGGCGAGACTGACGTGCCCGCTACTCCGGTCGCGCTGGTGTTGGGGGCGCAGGTCTATCCCGACGGGACACCCTCGCCCTTCCTGGCGGCTCGTCTCGACGTGACCCGGCGGCTGTACGAGAACGGCAGGGTCGAGACGGTGCTGGTGTCCGGTGACAGCCTGGCGCCGGAGTACGACGAGCCGCTGGCCATGCGGCGCTACCTGGTCGAGGCCGGCGTCCCGGCCGATCGGGTGCGGCTGGATCGGCACGGCTTCGACACGTACGAGTCCTGTCTCCGCGCCCGCGACGTCTTCGGGCTCCGCCGAATCACGCTGGTCAGCCAGGCGTACCACCTTCCGCGCGCCGTCGGCACGGCCCGGCTGCTGGGTCTGGAGGCCGTCGGGGTGGGGGACCGGTCGGTGCAGTGGGTTACCACTGGTCAGCGATCGGGCACGTGGCGCCTGGGGGCGCTCCGCGATGTTCTCGCCTGCGTCAAGACGGTGCGCGACCTCATCCTTCGGCGACGCGTCGCCCGTACGTGACGTTTTCCGCCACGTGACGGCTGGCGCTGCGCCCCCGCCCCATCAACGCTGCGTCTCCCGCCATGTGGCGGACAACGTCACACCAAGTCGCAACTTGCGTACCGCCGCGATGCGTACTACTGTAATTGTGTAATTAGTAGTACACATAGAAGGGAGTGACCATGAAGTGGCACTCAGAATCCGAGGAAGAGCCGGAGCGCGGCGGGCGACGCGGCGGCGGACGACGGGGCGGTCCCCGCGGGCGAGGCTTCGGCCGGCCCGGTGGCTGGCAGAACGTCGACGTACCGCCCGCTGACGACGCCCAGGCCTGGTTCGAAGGCCGGCTGCCCGGCGAATGGTTCAACACGGTGACCGTCACCGTGGATCGCGAGGAGATCGTGGTGTCCGGCGTACTGGCCGACGAGGCCGGAGACCGGGCCGAGGCGGAAGGCCGGATCAGCCGGTTCCGCGCCGACACCCGCGGCATCCGCATGCAGATCGCCGACGAGGCGCAGGAGCGCTACGGCCGGAAGGTCTCCTGGGGCGCCGAGCTGGGTGAGGTCAAAACCCTGTTCACCCACATCTCCGTACCGGTGATGACGCGGCTCCGCCAGCCCGAGCGCCAAGTGCTCGACACGCTGGTCGACGCCGGGGTGGCTCGTTCCCGCTCCGAGGCCCTGTCCTGGGCCGTCAAGCTGGTCGGCGAGCACACCGAGAGCTGGCTGTCCGATCTCCGTACGGCCATGTCCGAGGTGGACAAGCTCCGCGCGGAGGGCCCCGAGCTCTAGGAGTCAACGGCTTGTGCCCCGAACCCGAGATTGGGTTCGGGGCACCTGTCTGTTCGGGCCGTTTGGCTCCGTTACATTCTCTCCAGTGACCAGTACCGACTACTCCGAGCTGGTCGCCCAGCTCTCCCTCGCCGAGAAGGTCGCCCTGCTGACCGGCTCCGAGATCTTCACCATGGCCGGCAACGAGAAGATCGGCCTGGCGCCCATCAACCTGTCCGACGGCCCCACCGGCGTGCGCGGCCTGAAGTTCTCCGGCGGCCGGAAGGTGACGCTGTTCCCCAACGCCACCCTGCTTTCGGCGTCGTGGAGCACCGACACCGCGTACGAGGTGGGGCAACTGCTGGCCGAGGAGGCCATGGCGCAGGACATCCGGGTCGTGCTCGGCCCGACGATCAACCTGCACCGCTCGGTCCTCGGCGGCCGGCTGTTCGAGGCGTACTCCGAGGACCCGCTGCTCACCGGCAAACTCGCGGCGGCGTACGTCCAGGGCCTGCAGCAGGCCGGTATCGGCTCCTGCCTGAAGCACCTGGTGGCCAACGAATCCGAGACCGACCGCAACACCGTCAACTCCGTCGTCGACGAGGCCACCTTGCGTGAGCTGTATCTGCTGCCGTTCGAGATCGCGATCACCGAGGCGAACCCGTGGTCGCTGATGGCGGCCTACAACGACGTCAATGGCCAGGCCGCCACCGAACAGGAACACGTCAACAACGAGGTGGTGAAGGGTGAGTGGGGCTACGACGGGTTGATCATGTCCGACTGGTTCGCCACCAAGACGACCGCGCCGGCGGCCAACGGAGGGCTCGATCTGGTCATGCCCGGACCCGACGGCCCGTGGGGCGAGAAGCTGGTCGCTGCGGTCCAGGCCGGCGACGTCGCCGAGAGTGTGATCGACGACCACGTCGTCCGGGTGCTGCGGTTGGCCGACCGGGTCGGCGGGCTGGGCACCGTGCGGAAATTCCCGACCGATTTGCCGGGGCCCGACTCCGACGTACGGCGCGAGCAACTGGTCCGGTTGGCCGCCTCGGGCATGACGGTGCTGACCAACAACGGGGTGCTGCCGCTCGCCGCTCCGGAGTCCGAGCAGACTGTCGCGCTGATCGGCCGGCACGGAATCGAGACGATCGGCATGGGCGGCGGGTCCGCGCAGGTGAATCCGCCGCACCTGATCTCGATAGCCGAGGGGCTAGGCCAGGTTCTCGGTGGACGGCTGACCGTGACCGACGGACCGGAGGTCCGCACCCGTCCGGCACCGGCCACCGACAAGGTGCTACGGCATCCGGAGAGCGGTGAGCCCGGCGTCACGATCGAGGTGCACGCCGCCGACGGCAGTCTGTTGGAGGCGCGCTCGGCCGAAACCGCGCAGAGCATGGTCGGCTTCGACGACGCCTATCCGCTTCCCGCCGCCTCGGTGACCTTCCGGGCTCGCACCACGCTGCGCGGACCGGTCGAGATCGGCGGCGTCGGAGCCGGCAACTGGACGGTCACCGTGGGCGGGCGCACCGAGACCCTCAGCCTGGAGAGTGCCGGCGGCATCGGAGCGGTCATGCTGGCCCCGCCGTCGTCGGTCCAGACCGTGGAGATCACGAATGAGGATCTGGTGGAGGCGACCGCGCAATTGCCGACGAACGCGGACGAGGACAATCCGCTCGCCGGCGTGGGGATCTTCAGTCTCGTCGTACGCCCGGTGGCTCGCCCGACCGAGGACATTCTGGCCGATGCTCGGACCGCGGCCGCCGCAGCTGACGTCGCCGTGGTCGTCGTGGGGCTGAGCGAGGAACAGGAGACCGAGGCCGCCGACAAGTCGACGATTGCGCTGCCCGGCGACCAGGACCTGCTGGTGAGCACCGTGGCCGAAGCGGCCCGGAAGACCGTGGTCGTCGTCAACGCCGCCACCCCCGTCCTGATGCCGTGGGCCGAGCAGGTCGACGCCATCCTCTGGGCCGGCCTGCCGAGCCAGGAGGCCGGGCACGCCGTGGCCGCCGCCCTAATCGGCCAGATCGAGCCGGCGGGACGGCTGGTGACGACGTTCCCGGCCGCGGACGGTGCCGCGCCGGCCTGGGAAGTCGTCCCGACCGACGGTGCGCTCAGCTACGACGAGGGCACCGCAATCGGGTACCGCGGCCACTTCGCCGGAACGGCTCCGGCTCCGGCCTTCTGGATGGGGCACGGTCTGGGCTACTCCACGTGGGATTACCGCGACGCGGCCGTGGTCGCCGGCGCCGACAGTCCGACCGTGCGGATCACCGTGGCCAACACCGGGTCGCGGGACAGCAGCGAGGTGGTGCAGGTGTACTTCCAGCCCGCCGAAACCGATCAACCCGTACGGCTGGTCGGCTGGGCCACGATCAACGTGGCCAAGGGCGAATCGGCGGAGGTCGAGGTGGCCACCGACGCGCGCCTCTGGCGACGCTGGGACGACTCAACGAACGGCTGGGGCACGCCGCTCAGCGGCGGGGAACTGCTGATCGCGCGCGGTCTGGGTGACATCCGGGTGCGACTCAGCCTTTAGTCCTGAGCTAGTCCTGCTCGCGCCCGGGCCTCGCAGGGGCCAGTGCGCAGTTGCGGCCCATTCCGATCGACGCTGATGGGCCGGAACTGCGCAGTCGACGTGGAACCGGCGGCTACCGGAGCAAATGCCCACCGCCAGCCGATCACCCTCGCCGAGCCGTCACTTCTGCAGCGACACGCCGCCGAAAGCGCCGAAGATGTGACGGGTCAGCGGGTTCGGTGGGCGCGGTAGTAGCGGACGAGGTTCCGGGTGGAGGGGTCCTGCTCGGCGAGGGCGGCCTCGTCGCCACCGACCGCCGGGGTCACCTTGAGGGCCAGCTGCTTGCCGAGCTCGACGCCCCACTGGTCGAAGCTGTCGATGCCCCAGACCACGCCTTCGGTGAAGGTGATGTGCTCGTACAGGGCGATCAGCTGACCCAGCACCGACGGGGTCAGTGCGGGCGCCATGATCGAGGTGGTCGGCCGGTTGCCGCTGAACACCCGGGCCGGCACGATCGCCTCGTCGGTGCCCTCCGCCCGCACCTCGTCGGCGGTCTTACCGAAGGCCAGGGCGGCCGTCTGGGCGAAGAAGTTGGCCAGGAACAGCTCGTGGACGTCATGATCACCGTCGACCAGCGGATGCGCCGGCGTGGCGAAGGCGATGAAGTCCGCCGGGATCAGGCGCGTGCCCTGATGGATCAGCTGGTAGAACGCGTGTTGCCCGTTGGTCCCCGGCTCCCCCCAGAACACCTCCCCCGTCTCGGTGGTCACCGGGCTGCCGTCCCAGCGCACGCTCTTGCCGTTGGACTCCATGGTGAGCTGTTGGAGGTAGGCCGGGAAGCGGTGCAGATACTGCGCGTACGGCAGCACGGCGTGCGTGGCCGAGCCGTGGAAGTTGTCGTACCAGACGTTGAGCAACCCCATCAGGGCCGGCACGTTCTTGCTCGCCTCGGTCGAGTGGAAGTGTTCGTCGATGACGTGGAACCCGGCGAGGAAGTCGGCGAAGTGCTGTGGGCCGATGGCCACGACGACGGCGGTGCCGATCGCGGAGTCGACGGAGTAGCGGCCGCCCACCCAATCCCAGAAGCCGAAGGCGTTTTTCGGATCGATCCCGAACTCGGCCACCTTGTCGAGAGCCGTCGAGACGGCCACGAAGTGCTTGGCGATCGCGTCCTTGCCGGCCTCCACGGTGTCGTCGATCACCCCGGCCGACTTGAGCTCGTGCAGCAGCCACGAGCGGGCCAGGCGGGCGTTGGTCAGCGTCTCCAGCGTGGTGAACGTCTTCGACGCGACGATGAACAACGTCGTCTCCGGATCAAGATCACCGGTCTTTTCCGCGACGTCGGTCGGGTCGATGTTGGAGACGAAGCGGGCGGTGAGACCGGCCTGCACGTACGGTTTCAGCGCCTCGTAGACCATCACCGGACCAAGATCAGAACCGCCGATGCCGATGTTCACCACCGTCTCGATCTGCTTGCCACTGACGCCGCGCCACTCACCGCTGCGGACCTTGTCGGCGAAGGCGTAGACCTTCTGGAGTTCCTCGTGTACGAGCGGGACGACGTTGGTGCCGTCCAGATCCACCTCGACGTCGTCGGGGTCGCGGAGAGCGGTGTGCAGGACGGCCCGGTTCTCGGTGACGTTGATCCGTTCGCCCGCGAACATGGCGTCCCGGTGCGCCGCCAGACCGACCTGCTCGCCCAGCTCCAGCAGGGCCGCGACCACTTCGTCGTCGATCAGGTTCTTCGACAGGTCCACGTAGAGATCGCCCGCGGAGAAGGTGAACCGCTCGGCCCGCCCGGGATCGGCGTCGAACCAGCCGCGCAGATCCGGCTCGAGCGACTCGTGCAACTCGGTCAGACGTGACCAGGCGGAGGTCGAGGTGGGATCGACGGGGCTGCTGCTCAGTGCACTGTTCATGCCGTCTCCTGGATCGCGATTCGGGCCAGATTCAGACCAAGAGGCAGCCTACTGAGACCGAACCGGACCGGGTCGCCGCCCCGAGGGCACGATTCGAGGCGACTCTACCGAGCTCTTCAGCGGACCAGCTCGGCCACCCGATGCCCGGTGGCGAGCCTCAGCGCGTCCTCCAGGCGGGCGGCACTCGGTTCGCCACTTCCCCAGGCGACGTAACCGTCGGGCCGAATCAGGACGCCGCCCCGATCGGTCAGTGAGTAGCGGGCGGCGAGTTCCCCAGACGGGTCCTCGAACTCGGCGCCCAGGCTGAGCACCGACAGCGGCCCGACGGTCGAGACGCCCGCGGCCGCCGCCCGCCACTCCGCGCCGTCCGCGCCGGTGATCAACGTGAAGTGGCCGTCGAAGAGGTCGATGGTGGAGCGCCGCTCGCCCAGCACGTCGACCCAGGCGTGCGGGGCGCGTTGCCCGGCGAGCCGGGTGCCGCCGACAATGGCGCCCGAGCTGTACGAGACACCGAAGTCATGGGCGAGCCCGTCGCTGGCCGGCCGGTTCATCATGGTCACGAGCGAGGCAGCGGCGTTGGCCCGCCCCACGGGTTCGCGCTCGTCTTCGTACGAGTCGAGCAGTGACGGCGCGGCCCAGCCCTTGACCACCCAGGCGAGCTTCCAGCCGAGGTTGTGCGCGTCGGCGATGCCGGTGTTCATGCCGGTCGCTCCTCGCGGAGTGGTCCGGTGGGCGGCGTCCCCGACGAGCAGCACGCGGCTCCGCCGGTACGCACCCGCCACGCCGGCGCCGAAGTCCCACGGGAAGACGCCGATGATCTCCGGATCGAGATCGGCCAGACCGGTCGCTCGCTTGAGCAGGGCGGTGATCCGCTGCGGTGTCCAGTCCGCGACGCGCTCGCCGGTCTCGGGATGCCATTCCATGTCCCAGATCCAGCGGTCCGGCATGGCCGTCGACGCGAAGAGTCCGTTGCCGTCCGGACCCATGACGACCGTCAAGACGTACGGAGGATCCGCCATCACCGAGGAGAGGTCCGCGCGGAACAGCACCGACAGATGACTGCCCTCACTGGCCAACATCTCGAATTCGATCTCGCTCAGGGACCGGACCAGACTGCGTGCACCATCGGCGCCGACCAGGTACGGGACGGTGACGACGGAGACTTCGCCGTTGTCACGTGCTCTCAGGGTGGCCTCCACGCCCCGCGGGGTGTCGACGAGGTTGATCAGTTCGGTGCGGAAACGCACCTCCCCACCCCGCGCCCGGACGTCGGCACAGAGGACGACCTCCAGTTGATCTTGACCGCACAGGGCGACGCCCACCGGACTCACCGCCCGCACGACGTCGTCGTCGGGGAGGCCGAGACTGATTTCCTGCCCGGGCATCGTCAGGGCCGGCCCGACGCGCATCGTGAGCCGGCCGTGCTGCGAGCGTCGGCGCACCTCGGGCTCGAGGCCCCAGCTGCGAAAGATCTCCATGCTGCGCGGGCGGACCCCGATGGCCTTCGGGAAGATCGACAAGCCGGAGTGCTTCTCGATCACCAACACCCGCACTCCGAAGCGGGCCAGTGCCGCTGCGGTGGTCAGCCCGGACGGTCCGGCCCCCACCACGAGGACGTCGTAGTCATGAATCTCTGAGTTGGTCATGTGCACCACGATCCGCGAAGGAGACAGGGCGCAGATCCGTGCTGACTACGGAGTTTGCTGGAGGTACCAGTCGCGCAGCTCCGTACGGTTGCCCGTTCCCGTCTTGGTCAGCAGGTTGGCCACGTGCGTCTCGACGGTGCGGACCGACAAGAACAGCTGGTCGGCCACCTCCGCGTTGCTCCGGCCGGCGCTCACCGCCGACAGCACATCGAGTTCCCGGCTGGTGACCCCCAGCGCACGCACCGAAGGAGGGACGACCGAGTCGCCCCGACCGCGGCGGGTGGGCGCCCCGGCTCGGCGCAGGACGTTCCGGCACAGCCGGGCCAGCCGTTCCTCACCGGACGCCTCGAACACGGTCAGATCGGCACGAAGCACCGGCACCGGGTCGCCCCAGCCGTCGATGACCGCCCGCTCCAACGTGAACAAACGAAGGAAGCGATGCCACCACGGGACCGGATCCAGCAGCTCCTCGGCCCGTGCGTAAGCCTGCTCGGCCCCGAGCCGGTCGCCCCGCCGACCGGCGTCCACCGCCTCGGCATAACTCAGGGCACCGCGGTTGGCCCGGCGCATCGACACCGGCGACCGCCGCAGCTGCGCTATGGCCTCGGCGCTCCGGTCATCGACCACGGCGCGCATCAGGACCCAGAATCCGAACGGGTGCAAGGGTGGCACCGAGGCGTGCGCCAACAACGGCTCGACCCCGTGATCAAGGTGGGCGGCCGCCGCCGGCAGATCATGATCAACTGCGCTCACCGTCGCCCGCAGCATGTCGACGTGCAGGCGGAACTCCGGGACGAGCTCCGATTCCGGGAGCTGCTCCAGGGTGGTGAATAGCATCCGCTCGCCAGCCACGGCACTCGCGGTGGCCTCGAACAGTTCGGCGGTGATCGCGAACACGGGCAGGTGGAGGAGCCGCGCCCGTTCGATGATCACCGCAGCCTCCTTCCGCGCGGCGGCCGGACCCTCGACCACCAGGCGAGAATCCGTCAGCACCAGCTCGGCCGAGGTGGCCTTGACCAGCAGGCCGAGGTCGGTCGCCAGGTCCCTCGCCTCGAGCAGGGCCGGCGACCGTTCATGCAGCAGCAGCTCGACGGTCCCGCAGCCGAGCAGCGCCTCGACCCGCCACGGCTTCAGTCCGTGCTCGGCGGCCAACTCGGCCGCCTGGCGGAACGACGCCAGGGAGCGTTCGGGGTCGAGCAGACGCTCGATGCGCGCGTACACGATCAGAGCCTCACAGCTGACCTCGGCGTCGGACCGCCCGTTGGCGGCCTCGACGGCCCGGGCCGCGAGTGCCGCGGCCTCCCCGACCCGGCCGTCGCCGTGCGCGGAGTCGGCCAGCAAGATCATCGAGCGCGGGTCAGCGGGCCGCCGGCCACGGGCGACGAACCCGTCGGCGTCGGCCCAGCGACGGAGCAGGATCGCCACCCGCGCCAGCCGGAGGCACAGCTCGGCGTGCTCTTCCCCGGTGGCGTTCTCGAGGGCCGCGGCACCCACGTCGAGGGCCTCTTCGACGCGGCCGGACAGGGCGAGCAGATCAACCCGTGCGCCGGCCAGCCTGGCCGGCGTGCGCCCGGTCCCGGCCAGCCGATCGAGAATCGCTTCGGCGCTGCGCAGATCGCCGACGTTCAGGTCGGTCTCCGCCAGCCGCAACAGGAGAGCCGCAGCCTCGTCGAGGTCACCGGCGTCGATCAGCAGCGAGGCCGCCGCAAGCTCCTGTTCCGGTCCGCCACGCTCACGCAGGATCCGCGCCGCCCGCCGGCTCAACTCGCTGCGCTCCGGCGGCAGCAGGCGCGCCCACACGGCGTCGCGGGTGAGCGCGTGCCGCCAGGTGAGAGTGGCACCCTCGGTGATCAACAACTCGACCCGCACGGCCTCGCGGAGGCCGTGCACCGCTGCGCTGCCGTCCAGACCGGCGATCACCGGGACCAGGTCCCAGTTCGGCTGCGCCCCCAGGCTCGCCGCGGCCGCCAGCACCGAACGCCCGGACTCGTCCAGCGACGCCAACCGGGCGTCGACGAGCGCCGTGAAGCTCACCGGCACCGACCAGAACGCCGAGTCGGCCCGGCCGTCGGCGGGTGCGCCGGCCAGCAGTTCGTCCACCAACAGCGGCAGCCCCTCCGACCGCTGGTGGACCAACGCACGGGTGGCGCCGTCGAGAGTACGGCCACGAGAAGTGATCATCTCCTCCATCTCCGCGGGTTCGAGACGCGCCAACGTGATCACCGATCCGGCGGAGTTGATCATGCTCGCCAACGCCGGTGGGTCTGGTTGTCGTCGGGCGGTCGCGATGATCAGAACGGGAGTGTCCGTGACCGGACCGCTTAGGTACTGCAGCAGGGCCAGGGTCTCGGCGTCGGCCCAGTGCACGTCCTCGAGCAATACCACGACACCGTCGGAGTGGACTGCCCTCAGCAGACGCAGGAGTCCTTCGCCGAGGACCAGGACGGGGTCGACGCTCGTCTCGGGCGCCGAGGCGGTCGACCAGTCCGGGAGGAGCCGCCCGAGGGCGGCACGGTAGGGCCGGAGGTCGGCGTGGTCCGGCAGGGATCCGGCGCGCGCCAACGGGAGCAGCGCCTCGGCCACGACCCGATAGGCGCCCGATCCCTCCACCGCGCGTCCCGTCAGCACGGAGATGCCACCCGTCCGGGCGTCGTCGGCCGCGGCGTCGAGCAGCATCGACTTGCCGATGCCCGGTTCGCCGATGACCATGATCAGCTCACCGTGTCCGGCCCGGGCGGCGTCCAGGGCTGTGCGGAGCCGCGCGCGCTCCGCCGTACGCCCGACCATCTGCTTGGGCAAGGCCGCCTCCGGATACCTAGCTGTCCCCGACGTTATCGTCGTACGGCTCCCGCTGCCGACCGACGTGAGAGGCGACCTGTGACGACCGTGGACCGGATCGCCGAGACCGCCCGTACGGTGTTCGGCCACGATCGACTGCGACCGGGACAGCGCGAGGCCGTCGCGGCACTCCTGGACGGCCACGACGTGCTGCTCGTCCAGCCCACCGGCGGTGGCAAGTCCCTCGCCTACCAGCTGGCGGCCGTGCTGCTCGACGGGCCGACGGTCGTCGTCTCGCCGCTACTGGCGCTGCAGGAGGACCAGACGACGCGGCTGGAGACGTACGGAAAGCAGACGGTGGCCCGCCGGGTGAGCTCGGCGGAGACCAAGCGGGAACGGGAGGCGGCCCTCGACGGCGCGGCCACGGGGCGCGTGGAGTTCTTGTACCTTGCGCCCGAACAGCTCGCCAACGATGAGGTGCGGGCCGCGGTCACCGCCATGCGGCCGACCCTGGTGGCGGTGGACGAGGCGCATTGCGTGTCGTCCTGGGGGCACGACTTCCGGCCCGACTACCTGCGCCTGGGTGAATTGCTCGACGGGCTCGACGAGGCGCGGATCATCGCGCTGACCGCGACGGCGGCGCCGCCCGTGCGCGAGGACATCGTCGAGCAGCTCCGGCTGCTCGACCCGGTCGTGGTGGTCGGCGGCATGGCGCGGGAGAACATCGCCCTCGCGGTCCACCGCTGCGTCGAGGAAGCCGACCAGATCGGTGCGGTGCTGGAAGCGGTTTCGTCGACTGCCGGACCGGGGATCGTCTATGCGGGCACCCGGAAGGCCGCGGAAGAGTACGCCGAGCAGCTTTCCGAGCGCGGCCTGTCGGCGGCGGCGTACCACGCGGGACTCCGGATGCCGGAACGCGAACAGGTACAGGACGACTTCATGGCCGGCCGGCTCGAGGTGATCGTGGCCACCTCCGCATTCGGGATGGGGATCGACAAGGCCGACGTCCGCTACGTGTTCCACGCGCATGCGCCGGAGTCGCCGGACGAGTACTACCAGCAGGTCGGGCGGGCCGGGCGGGACGGCGAGGCGGCCCTGGGTGTGCTGTTCTTCCGGCCGGAGGACCTGAGCTTGGCGCGGTTCTTCACCGTGGGTGTCCCGGCGGCCGACGACGTCACGGCGGTGCTGGGCGTTCTGGCCACACAACCCGGGGCCGATCGCGACGACGTGGCCGAGACGACCGGACTGAGTCGGCGCGCCGTCGGGCGGCTGCTCAACTTGATCATCGAGACGGCAAGTGATGGGGGCAGCCCTACCCTCGAGCGCGTCCTGGCGCGCGCCGAGGCGTTCCGGGCGGTGCAGAGATCACGCATCGAGATGATGCGCGGTTACGCCGAGACCCGACGGTGCCGCCGCGAGTTCCTCCTGCAGTACTTCGGCGAGCGCGATCCGGAGGAGTGCGGGGACTGCGACAACTGCCGGGCCGGAAACCCGCAGGAGGCGGACCTCGAGAGCCCGTTCGCGACGGAGGATCTGGTGCGGCATGAGCGCTTCGGCGTCGGGACCGTCATGAGCCTGGAGGGTGAGGAGATCACCGTGCTGTTCGACGAGGTGGGTTACCGAACCCTCTCCCTGCCGACCGTGCTGAACCGCCGCTTGCTCGAGGGTGTGGAGCAGCCCTGAGGGTCGGGTCCCGCATCCTGTCAGGAGCTCGACGGAGAATGCTCGGTATGGCTGTCCCGGATCTCTCCCGTGCCGTCGCGGTGGCGGTGCTGGCCGTGGCCCAGGTGGCGTCCGCCGGTCTGACTCCGGTGCTGCTCGGCGGTCCGGACACCGGCGCCATCTCCGACGCCAACAACTCCCCGGTCACACCGGCGGGCTACGCGTTCGCCATCTGGGGTCTGATCTATCTCGGCTGCCTGGTGCTGGCGGTCTATCAGTTGTTGCCGGGCCAGCGGGCGCGAGAGGTGCATCGCCGTACGGGATGGTGGCTGGCCGGCGCCTTCGCTTCGAGTGCGCTGTGGGTGCCGGTGTTCAACGCGAACCTGTTGTGGTTGGCGCAGGTGCTCATCGCCGTGCTGGTGGTCTGTCTGGTCGCGGCCGCCGTGCAGCTGACCCGAGCCGGGCCGGCCGGCAGCCGGGCCGAGCAGTTCTTGCTGCGACTCCCCGTCACCGTCTACCTGGGCTGGGCCGTGCTGGCCAGCCTCGCCGGATTCGCGACCACGCTGCGGTGGTTCGGCATGCCGGCGCAGGCGGACTGGGTGACCGTCGTGTCGCTGCTGCTGGTGGTCGTCGGCACCGCAGCGTCGTACGTGGTGGTGACCCGCCTGACGGCGGTCGCGGGGTACGCGTTCACGAGCTGCTGGGCGCTGATCGCGGTGGCCGTGGGCACGTACGTTCCGGCCGTGCGCTGGGTGGCGCTGGCGGGGTTGGTCGTGGTGATGGCGGGGCTGATCGTACGGACGGCGCGCGAGCGGCGGAAGACGGTGGTCTTGCTCGGGTAACGCAGTCTGGACGCGTGGACATCGTCACCGAGATCTGGCGCCGCGCGCTCGCCGTGCAGCCGGTGCCGGATCGGGGAACGGTGCTGCTCGTGGCGATCGCGGCCCTCGCGCTCGTGCTCGTGCCGCGTACGTGGCCGGCCACCCGGCAGGTCGTGACGATCAGCCACGAGGGCGGTCACGCGCTGGCCGCCGTGGTCACCGGACGTCGGCTGGCGGGCATCCGGCTGCACTCGGACACGTCGGGTCTGACGCTGTCCCGCGGCAAGCCGGCCGGGCCGGGCATGGTGATCATGCTGATCGCCGGCTACGTGGCTCCGGCGGTGGCCGGCGTGGGCGCCGCGCTGCTGCTCGGCGCCGGACATGCGCTGGGTCTGCTGTGGTTGTTGGTGCTGTGGCTGGCCGTGATGCTGGTGCAGATCCGCAACCTGTACGGGTTTCTGGTGCTGGTGGGGTGCGGGGCGGCGGTTGCGCTCGCGAGCTGGTATCTGCCGCCGGCGTGGTTGTCTGCCTTGGCGTACCTGATCACCTGGGTCCTGCTGGTCGCCTCGCCGCGACCGGTGCTGGAGCTGATCCGCCACCGGCGCCGGAGCCGGGCCCGACACTCCGATGTTGATCAACTGGCCCGCTTGACGCCCATCCCCGCCGCCATCTGGATCGTGACCTTCCTGGTCGCGAACCTGATCGGGCTGGGCCTCGGCGTCCAACTCCTCCTCTAAAGCCGCCGACCCGTCACATCTTCGGCTGTTTCGCCGGCGTGTCGCTGCAGATGTGACGGGTCGTGATGGCAGGGAGCTGGTCAGCGCGAGTGCTGCACCAGTTCGCGCTGGGCGACGAGGATGAGCTCGTCCCGCAGAGCCGGGGTGGCAGCGTTCCTGATGGCGCGCTGCAACTCGCGGCGACTCCGGTTGGCCTCGCGGCGATTCCGAATGGCCTTCGCGAGTGACATGGTGATCGTACCGTCCTTTAGTTGCTGTTCGTATACTTCTAATTCGAACTATTCGAGTTCGAAGTAATAGTAGCAACCGTCGGCAACCGCCTTCTATTCCCGGGGCGAGCTGGAGGAGAGGTTCAGGCGGCCTGACCGAAACGGCGGTCGTCACCGACGACGACGCCGGCCCGCTCCAACTCGGCCTCGACGCGGATCCGCTCGATGTCCTGCTCGAGCCCGGTGAACTCACGATCCAGTTCGTGCTCGATCTCGAGCATGGCGCAGACGTCGATGAGAACCCTGTCGTACGCCAGCCGGTTGCCGATCTGGTGGGCGGCGGAGCGGTGGGCGTCCTGCCCGACCGCGGCCCGGAGCCGGCGCAGATCAGCCGCGAGCTGCTCGATGGGAACCCCGCTCTGCCGCTGCAGCGCCTTGACGTTCGTCTTGTGCTGACGGCGTTCCTGCCACCGCTCGCGCCACCGGCCGAAGACGCTGTCCCAGCGCCCGGCGAGAGCCTCGTAGGCGACCACGAACCCCAGCGGTGCGAGCACCACGAGAACCAGGGCGATGATGCCCAGGATCAGCTGGTAGGGGTCCACCATGGCAAAACACTAGGTCGGTCCTGTGACGATCACAAGCGAGATCCCACCCAGCGGCGCAAACGTGACGTGCGAGCGCACACGACCAGCCGCGGGGCCGCGAGACCCTAGGAGCTTCCGGAGTTGCCGTGCACGCTGATGTGCACGTGATCGAAGTGGTTGGCAGTCGCGTTGCCCATGTCGGACATGCCCCGCCAGCCCTCGCCGCTGCGCTGCGTCGTCCAGATGCTCTGCGCGTGGATGACCTCGCTGACCCCGAGGCGACTGGCGTTGGCCCGGACCCAACGAGCGACCTCCCAGCCGCCGTTGGAAATCATGGCGTCCACGGCCCGACCGGACGGGTGGAAGCCGCCGTTGGCGTTCCGCCGACCGCCGAACGAGGTGATGTTCGGAAACCGTGCGCACAGCGCGCGGTAGACGCGGACACCGTCGGGCTGCAAACCACCCTCGATGGAGGAACTCTTGTCGCAGCTCTCCGACGAGATCTCGGGCTCGGCCGGCGGCCTCTTCTTGGCCAGGTACTCGTTCTTCACCCAGCGACCTTTGCCGCTACGCACGATGAGCCGGAAGCCGTCTTCGACGGTCTCGGTGATCTCGACCTTGCTCCGCCGCTCCAAGACGGTGGTGACCTTGGACTCTTCCTCGGGGGTGGTCCGGACGTTCAGCTCGGCCGTCGTGTAGCGGGAGCCGACGACGCTCAGGTCGGGAGCCGGCTCGGGCTCCGGAGTCGGAGTGGCCGGCGCCGGAGACGCTCCGGACTGCGCGTTCGCCGCCTGGTCCGTCGTCGCCGCCTTCTTGTCCGGTTTGTCCGACTTGTCCGATTTGTCCGACTTGTCCGACTTGTCGTCGTGCTTGGCGTCCTTGGGCTGCCGTGCGTCTGCCTTGTCGTCGGTGGCGGATGGCGTGGCGGACGGCTTCGCGGCCGGTGACGGACGATCGTCGCTGCGGGACACGCGATCCGGCAGAGCCCGTACGGTGGCGGGTCGTGGCGAAGCCGAAGGCGCCGGAACGGCGGTCAACCGGTCGGACTGCGGCCAGGCGGTCACTGCGACTCCCGCAGCCAGCGAGCCGACCACCAGAGCCGGTACGGTGATTCGTGCAACGCGAAGGGCTAACGGTGCCCGCAAAGCGCGCCTAGGGCGATAGCGAAACACACAACCTCCGTCGTTGGGTCGAGACCAAATCGTGACTTTCGGCTGGAAGTCTAGGCAGAAGAGCCCACTCGATAACAAATCGGGTATCAAGTTCTCAGGAAAGGACGCGTTCCGTGACCGACGACGACACCAGTTATGACGTGATCGTGATCGGCGCCGGCCAGCCCGGACCGGGCGTGGCGGCGGCCAAAGCCCAAGAGGGCCTCCGGGTCGCCATGATCGAGATGGAACAGGTCGGCGGCACCTGCCTCAACCACGGTTGCAAGCCGACCAAGGCCCTTCGGGCGAGCGCCAGCGTGGCCCATTCCGCCCGTCGCGGCGCCGAATACGGGGTGCAGACCGGCGAGGTCACCGTGGACTTCGGCACGGCCATCGGCCGCGTCCACAAGATCATCGACAAGATGCGCAGCTCGCTGCAGGACTGGGTCGACAGCGTCGAGAATCTCGACTACATCGAGGGCAGCGCGACGTTGCGGACCGATCCGGGCGGTAGTCACCGCGTCGAGGTCGCCGGTCGTACGTTGAGCGCGCCGGAGATCTACCTCAACCTGGGCAGCCGCGCGAGCGCCCCGTCCATCCCCGGGCTGGAGGACGTTGCGTACCTGACCGAAGTGGAGCTCCTGCACCTGACGGAGCTTCCCGAGCACCTGGTGATCGTCGGCGGCGGCTACATCGGATTGGAGTTCGGCCAGATGTTCCGCCGGTTCGGCGCCGAGGTCACCATGCTGGTGGGCAGCGGCGTCGCCACCCGTGAAGACGAGGACGTCTCCCAGCTGGTCGCCGACCAGCTCACCAAGGAGGGCGTCAAGATCATCTACACCCGCCCGTCCAGGGTCTCCGCGGCGGACGGCGGCGTACGGGTCGAGCTCGACGAGGGCGATCCGGTCACCGGGAGCCACCTGCTCGTCGCGACCGGCCGGCGGTCCAACTCCGATCTCCTCGGTCCCGACCACGGGATCCAGACCGACAAGCGCGGCTTCTTCACCATCGACAACCGCTTCCAGACCTCCGTCCCCGGCGTCTGGGCACTGGGCGACGTCAACGGCCACGGCGCCTTCACCCACACGGCGTACCAGGACGGCCAGATCCTGCTCGATCCGACCCGCTCACTGGACGGGCGGATCACGGCGTACGCAATGTTCACCGATCCGCCGCTGGGCCGGGTCGGGATGACCGCGGCGGAGGCTCGAGAGTCCGGACGCAAGGTCCTGAAGGCCGAGGTGCCGATGTCGAGCGTCAGCCGGGCCATCCTCGAGAGCGAGACCGACGGGCTGATGCGGATCCTGGTCGACGCCGACACCCAGGAGTTCCTCGGAGCGACCATCCTCGGGCTGCACGGCGACGATCTCATCCAGATCATCGGGCTGGCCATGCAGGCCGGCGTGACGTACCCGACGGTCCAGCACGCGCTGCCCATCCACCCCACCATGGCCGAGTTCATCCCCTCGATATTGGGCTCCCTGGAACCCCTCACCTGATCCCGCGACCCGTCACATCTTCGGCGCTTTGGACGGCGTGTCGCCGCACGTGTGACGGGTCAGACGGTGAGAGCGCGGCGGGCTTGTGCCGAGAGTGGGCGGGCTTGTGCCGAGAGAGGGCGGCGGCTGGAGGCGGGCCGCGCGGGCAAGGATGACCCGGGACGATCTCTGGTCGCCGGTGTCGTTTGCCGCCACATGATGGCTGACGCAGCGGAATTCGCGCTCCGCTGCTGAGCCGTCCGTCACATGGCGGGAAACGGCATCTGCTCGGGCACGGATCGGCGAAGAAGCCCGTGCCCGGACCCGCGACGAGCCCAGGCGCGACGCAGCAGATGGGCCCGACCGCTTTCAAACACTCCGCCCGAAAGGGGCTCACGGGCCTCCGGCGACCCGTCACTTCTGCGACGACACGCCGTCCAAAGTGCCGAAGATGTGACGGGTCGGCAGAAGGGGGTTAGGCCTTGGGGTGGCGGCGGTAGGTCGAGACGTAGGGGCTGTCGGTGACCCAGAAGCGCCAGGGTCGATCCGCCGCCGTCTGGACGCCGACCCGTGGGCCGGCGCTGACGTCGACGGGGACCGTCCCGGGCTCCAAGGTCACCGGTCCCCCGCCCAGCAGATCGACGCCCTTCTGCAACGCGGTGATCCCGAGCGCCTGCGTCAGGCGTCCTGGGCCGCGGGCCAGATCGCGGTCGCTCGAGCGACCCCGCCGGCTGCGCGCCTCCTCGAGCCCGGCCACGACCTCGCCCGCTCGGAGCAACGCACCCGAGGCGGTCCCGTCCGGCCCGCAGATGACGTTGGCGCACCAGTGGACGCCGTACGAGAAGTAGACGTAGAGATGCCCGGCCGGACCGAACATCACGGCGTTACGCCCAGTGCGGCCTCGAAACGCGTGCGACGCCGGATCATCGGACCCGTCGTAGGCCTCCACCTCGACCAGCCGTACGGCCACCGGCCCGTGCCGCAA
>CAWBKR010000034.1:0-19495 GCA_963789345.1 uncultured Actinomycetota bacterium
CTGCGCGTCGTCGACCATCACCACCAGGGGCTGGTGGGCGGCCACGTCAGCCAGGACCCCCAGCACCCCCAGGCCGACGACCAGCCGGTCCGGGGCGGCCCTGCCGCGAGCCCGAGGGCCACCCGGAGCGCCTCGACCTGATGATCGGGAACCGTGCTCACCTCCCCGAGGAGCGGCCCGCAGAGCAGGTGCAGCGCGGCGAACGGAAGCTCCAGCTCGGTCTCGACTCCGACGACCTGGATGCCACGGCAACCGGCGGCCCGCTGCGCGACGTACTGGAGCAGGGAGGTCTTGCCGATCCCCGCCTCGCCGCGAAGGACAACCGCGTCGCTCCCACCGCCGCGCACCCGGTCCAGGGCGTCGTCGAGCGCCTCCCGCTCTCGGGAGCGTCCGCGCAGGTCGGGCGCCATGGCGGCCATCTCATCACAGGCTGTTGGGGATGTCCTCGTCGTTCCACCGCTTGCCGGACTCCATGACGCCGACTCGATAGCCCTTCTCCGCGGCCCTGAGCGCAGCCACGCTGCCACCGAACCTGACCCGACGATGAGTACGTCGCACTCGAAGCCACGCCGTTGCTCCGCGCGCGGTTCTTGGCGGTGCGTTCATGTCGACATCCTCGGCGCCGGCGGCCCACGTGGCGGCATCCGGTCGCGAGCCTGCCGTCGGACGCCGCGGCCGGTTCTGCGGTACATGCCACTCGCGCATCCCGACCTGCTGTCCGAGCCCGGGGACGATGGTCGTCTCGTACAGCCGGAACCGGACGGACGTCGGGGATGTCATCGAGAACCTGTTCGAGTACCGCCCGCGGTTCCTCGGGTCGTGCTGCCGGGGTGAGCACGCGGCTGCGCGCGGGCGACGGCTGCGGACGGTCCGCCTCCGGCTCTCGTCGTTGGTCCTGGAGGCTCAGCGCTCGTCGCCGCTGAAAACTGGGGTGAACAGCCCGAACACGTTCAGCGCGTCGAGGAAGATCGACGCCGCGAGGAGCGGAGCGGTCCGGACGTCGTCGATCCGGCGGAGCCGCTGGAAGTCCAGGAGCGTAAGCCCCGCAAAGATCACCAGGCCCGCGACCGAGTAGATCAGCGCGCCGCCGGGGATCTGCACGAGGACGAGCACGAACCCGAAGGCGATCAGTCCGACCAGGGCCCACAGCAGCGTTCGGGCAAGACCAGGAAGGTCCCACCTCGTCGCGTAGCCCCCCGCGCCAAACCCCGCGATGAACAAGGCGGTGGCGACTCCGGACTCCCAGACCGCCTGGGGATCGGAGTGGGCGTAGTAGCCGATCGTCGAGGCGCTGCCGAGGCCCACGAGCAGCCCGAACAGCAGCATGAACCCGACGGCCAGCTGCTCCGAGCGCGACGCGGCCGGCTGGATCGCGACCAGCGCCGCGAACGACGCGAGGAACCAGAGAAGGGACCAGCCGCCTGCGGCGTCACGGGCGACGCAGGCGCCCACCGCGAACGCGGTCGCCGTCAGTGCGAGGAGCGTCATGGTGCGACCGACGAGCCGACGTGACTCGTCGTGGCTCAGCGGTTCGCCAATCGGGGTGGTGAGGTGGTGGTGGTCATCGTTCTTCCCTTTTCTGGATGAAGGTGGCGCGGGTCGTGTGGATGGCGTCGAGCACCGCGGCGGCGTACTGGTCGGGGACCTCTTCCCAGAGGAAGTGGCCTGCGTCGAGGACGACGGTCCGGGCGTCCGGCACGCGATCCGCGACGTACGTCGCATTCGCGAGCGGTACGACGTGGTCGTGGCGGCCGGTGACAACGGTGACCGGGACCTGCAGATGCGGGAGGAGCTCGGCGAGAACCGGCAGCTCCTCGGGGTAGCGGCGGACGTAGCGCATCGACTCGACGAAGCGGTCGCCCTCGTAGCTGGCGAGGTAGTCGGCGCGCACGTCGTCGGGGACGTGCCCGGCATGCTTGTCGACCGCGGTGTTCACGACGACGCGAGGGTCGACGAGGCGGTAGCGGTCGAGGTCCGGGTCGAGGACCCAGGACGCGAGCGGCTCGCCGAGCTGTAGTGGGTAGGCGGTGCCGCCGCCCCCGACGACGAGCCCGGAGAAGCGATCGGGGCGGTCCGCCGCGGCGAAGAGCGCTGCCGCCGTCCCGACGTCGGGCGCGACGACGTAGGGCCGGTCGAGACGGGCCTCGTCGACCAGCCTGGCGAGGAAGCCGCCCATGGCCCGGGGCGACAGCAGGTCGTCGCGGCGCTCCGACCGACCGAAGCCGGGGAGGTCGATCGCGAACAACCTGCCGTGGGCGGCCAGCGCCGGCCAGACGGCGCGGAAGGCGTGCAGGCTCTCCGGCCACGGACTGGTGAGCACGATCGTTGGGCCGTGCGGCCCTCCGCTGTCGGCGTACCGGACCACGAGGCCGTCGAACGTGGCGTACTTCGGCTGGACGGGGCTGGCGGTGATCATGAGCTGCTCTGTCCGCACTTTGGCGTTGCCGTCAGGAGGATCCGGGCAAGCTCGTCGGTCTCGAGCCACGGGACGGTCCGGGCCAGTGCGGCCACTTCTCGCGGGCCGAACGCGGAAGCCAGGGCGCGGTAGCTGCGATCTCTGTACTGGATGGATGTGTGCATTGACGTCTCGTCTCCTAGATCGGGTTGTGGTGGGACCCGTCCAAGGTCGCGCTCCGCGCCGGCCGTCACGCCCGGGTGCAGTACGGGTCGGCACCCGGGTCTGCCCGGCCTCGACCCGCGCCGCCGGTGGGTCCGCAGGGCCGCACTCGGCGCCCGTGGGATGACCCGGGTGTCTCACTGGTGTGAGCAGGGTGCGCGAGGAGGAGGTTCTTCGGTGTCAGCAAGACAACCCGAGGAGGAACCTGACATGAGCACCACCGAAGAGATCACCAGCACCACCACCGTCGACACGCACCCGGTCGAGGACCTCAAGCTCGAGGCCATCGTCATCCCGGTGTCGGACGTCGACCGGGCGAAGAGCTTCTACGCTGACCTCGGTTGGCGACTGGACGCGGACTTCGCCTTCGACAACGGCTTCCGAGTCGTCCAGTTCAACCCGCCGGGCTCGCCGGCATCGGTGCAGTTCGGCACGGGCATCACCACCGCCCAGCCGGGATCGGCGCAGGGCCTGTACCTGGTCGTCTCCGACGTCCAGGCCGCCCACGACCAGATCGAGGCGCGCGGCGTCGAGATCAGCGAGGTCTTCCACCCCGCCGAGCCGGGCGCCCAGTTCGTGCCGGGCAGCGGCTCCGGCCGGGTCACCGGACGCGACGAGGCGGGATCCAGTTACGGCTCCTTCGCCACCTTCGCCGACCCCGATGGCAACACCTGGCTGCTTCAGGAGGTCACCACACGGCTTCCAGGCCGCATCGACAGCGACGCGACGTCGTTCGCGTCGGTGCACGACCTGGAGCAGGCGCTGGTCCGCGCCGCGACCGCCCACGGCGAGCACGAGGCCCGCAACGGTGGTCAGTACGACGAGCAGTGGCCGGCCTGGTACGCGACGTACATGGTCGCCGAACGGTCCGGCACCGAGCTGCCCGAGTGACGCGACAGCGAGAGAACCACCAGACAGACAAACCGACAACGACGAGACACCAAGGACAAGAGAAATGACCACTTTGCACTTCACCCAGAACACCACAGCGACTCCGGAGCAGTTCCTGGCCGCACTGACCGACTTCGGCCCGGGCCGCTCGCAGATCTTCCCCAACAGCCACGACGACCAGCTGACTGTTCACGACCGCGGCCCCGACTGGGCGGACGTGACCGAGGGCGGCGGCGGAGCCTGGGAACGGCTCCACTACGACTGGTCCGACCCGCGCCGGATCGTGATGACCACCACGGACTCCAACGCGTGGGGCGACAACTCCGGCCACACCTACACCCTCACGCCGCTGCCTGATGGCACGACCCGTGTGGACGCGACCGTCGTGCGCGACGGCAAGAACTTCAAGGGCAAGTTCTTCGCGGTCCTCTTCAAGGCCGCCGGGAAGCAGGTCCTCGGGGGGGCCTTCCACAAGACCGTCCAGGCGATCGATGGACGGAGCAACAACCAGTCGGAACAAACTGCGTGACCATACGCACCGGGTGCGACGGGCGGAGCCTGCCGCGCCCGGTGACATGTCCTTCTGGATCGGAGCGGCGACGACGAACGCGGAGCGAAGCCTCCTCTACTTCGACGGCGACGGGGTCGGCAGCGACCTGCTGCGACTTCTGGCGTGGACCGCCGTTGTCGTGGCACTCCTCGTCCTGCCCGTTTCCCGCAAGCTCGCCCGACAACGCGAACCCACGAATGATCGAGCCGCGCCCCGCTCGCCGGTCCGGAGTCTGGCTTAGCGCGCAGCACGCAGTTCGCGTCGGGAGCGGATTTCGAGCTTCGAGTACACGTGGCGCAGGTGCCGCTCCACCGTCCGGCTGCTAAGGAACAGGCGGGCGCCGATCTGGGGGTTCGAGAGCCCGTCGCGCGCCAGCTCGGCGATGTGGGCAGCCAACTCCCCGGTAACCGATTGTCGAGTGGCGAGCGAGGTCCACCTGATTGGCATGTCGAAGACCACTCCTGGCCGCACCATGAGCGCGATCGCAGGATCCTCATGTGGCCCAGGAAATCGCGAGTTATCAAACTCGTCCGCCGTATGCGTCGGGCCAGCCGGAAGGGAGCAGCCTCCGTGTGGCCCCAGTGTGGCCCACGGCCTTGAAAATTCGACGTTTACGCAGGTCAAAGGGGGTGCGTGATCAAAACTACGACATCTGATCCGTCAGTGCCCGCCAGGGTGTCATGAGACGCCCGCAGCTGAACTCGACCGCGCGGTCGTGTTCCGCGAGTACGTCGAGACCGACTGGCTGCCCTCCAAGCACATCGAGCCCACCACCAAGGCCGCCTACGTGTCCAACCTGAACAAGCACTTCTACCCGTTCTTCGGCAGGAAGCAGCTGCACCAGATCACCCCCGCCCTGGTGCAGGACTGGGTGACCAAGGCCGCCGCCGACGGGCTCTCGCCCCGGTCGATCCGCAAGTACCACACCATGCTGCACTCGATCTTCGAACGAGCGGTCCGCGACCGGCTGATCGTGGCCAACCCGTGCGCGCACACCGAGCTGCCCAAGGTCATCGCCACGAAGTCCCGCACCCTGACCCCCGACGAGTTCGACCTGCTCATCGCCGCGATCCCCGACCGGTACCGGCTGATGGTCGAGACCGCGATCGAGACCGGGATGCGCTGGGGCGAGCTGATCGCGCTCAAGCCCCGGCACATCGACTTCCTCCGCAGGACCGGTGACCGTCGAGGAGACCATCATGGAGGTCTCCAAGAGGCACTCCCCCACCGGCGAGCGCTACGTCGCCAAGCCCTACCCCAAGGACAACGAACCCCGCACCTTCGGCGTCGACGCCAGGACTGGCTCGACGCAGTCGCCGAGCACATCAAGACCCACGGCATCGGCCGCGACGACCTGCTCTTCGCCACCACCGCCGGCACCCCGATCTCGCGCAACACCTTCCGCACCCGCGTCTGGCAACCCGCCGTCAAAGCCAGCGGGGTCGACTTCAACGTCCGCATGCACGACCTGCGCCACGCCCACGCCTCCTGGCTGCTCGCCGGCGGCTCCGACCTCGCCTCGTCATGGACCGCCTGGGCCACGCCCAGATCCAGACCACCCAGAAGTACCTCCACGCCCCCCCCGACGCCGACCAGAAGAACCTCAACGCCCTCGACCGGATCCGCAACCCGGACGAGTCCGGCCGGAGCCCGACGGCGCGGAGCCCGAGCGCCGGGCGGACCAGGAGCCGACGTACCTGACCCCTCTCGGGCGACAACAGCGGCAGCCGCGGCAACTCCGGGTCAGCGGCGGTGCGACCTCACGGGCGGAACCACGATGTTGCGGTTGCCGTACAGTCTGCCGTACGTTCGGGAGCTCGGAGGTGATAGGCCATGACCACAGCGACCAAGCCCCGGGCCAAGTCAGGCCCCACGCCAGGCCTGCCAAGGCCCGGCGAAGGCGCGCCTTGAGGCGCGTATCGACGCCGACCTCGACCAGCTGATCACCGAGGCCGCCGACGAAGCAGGGCGTCAGCAAGACCGCGTTCGTCGTCCGACGCCGCCCGCGACGCCGCGTTGAAGGTCATCGCCCGCGCCGACGTCACCCTCATGGCCGCCGAGGTCTTCGACCAGATGATGGCCTCCATCGACATCGCCGACGAGTCCCCCGAGCTGGAGGAACTGGCCGCCCTGCCCCGCCGCATCACCCGATGAACCGCGATGAGCGCACATCCGGCCGACGTACCGCGTCATCAGGCTGGCCCCCGGGTACGACCTGGGGGCCTTCGACTGCGGGGAGCCCTCCTACAACGACTGGCTCGTCCGGCACGCCGCCGCCTCGGTCCACGCCGGCGTCTGCGCCGTCTACCTGCTCCTCGAAGCGATCGGCGATCAGCGAACGCGTGGTCGGCTACTACGCGATCAACCCCACCCAGGTCGTCCGCGACGACGTCCCCAGGTCCCTCGCCCGCGGCTGGCCGCAGACGGTGCCGGCGTGGAAGCTGGGCAAGCTCGCGGTCCACGTCGACCTCCGCGCCGACAAGGACGCCCAGTGGGGCCGGCAACTGCTCCGCGACGCCCTGGAGACCATCGTCCGCGTCGCCGACGCAGGCGGCGGCAAGGTCATCGTCGTCGACGCCGACAACCCCGGCCTCCTCGACTTCTACCCCGCAACGGCTTCAAGACCACCGGCGCCAAGGCGACCTCACCCTGTACCTGAAGGTCTCCACCGCCCGGGCATCGCTCGGAAACTAGAGATCCGCGCGCGTTCCGCGGGTCCGGTGGTTCGCCGTGCTCGGCGATCGGCGACCCAGAGCCCGAGGACCCGCCGGCAGGTTCAGTCATTCTGGCCCACTATGACCAGTTGGACAGCGGCAAAGAACGTCCGCCCGTATCGGACTGCGGGTGCTCCGGGGACGCATCGTATGCGGCCTCGCAATTGACTGTGCGAGGCCGCCGCGGGCGCAAGGCCAACCGCCTTGGAAGTCCGTGGGCCGAGTCGTCGAGTTGCCCCGCGCTATCGGGACCAGTCGTTCTCGGGCACGCGCCCTGCGTGTTGTCGACATCTGTCCGTATGCCACCCGCGTCCCGGGACGGCTTCCGGACGGGCTAACCGGCGACGACTGCCCCGACGTGACGGCGCCTCACTCCGTTGACCTGCGCGTTTGTCAGTTGCGGTTCCTCTTACGGGAACCGCCCGGATCTGGCCGATGTGAGGGCGTGCTCCGCCTTGGGATGGTGCGTGAGACGTCACGTGATGCGCTAGGCCTCGTCTTCGTCTCGGCCGTCGTCATCGAGGAGCCCGAGGTTTCGAAGTTCCTGCTCCGACTTGCCCTTCAGTTTGGGCCCGAGTAGGGGTCGCCCGTCGTCGTGCGGGTGCACCCCTGGGGCCTGCTTCGGCATGGGCTCCTCCCATCCTCGCCACATCGCCAGCACGCGGATGGTGTACGCGACCACGAACGCGATGCCGGTACTGATCCAGTTGTTCAGACCGGCGGCGTCGCAGATGACCCCCCCAGGCGAAGGCGGCGAACAGGGCGGTACCCACGGAGTACTCACCTCGTACGAACAGTTTCGGTGGCACGCCGCTGGTGACGTCGATGACGTACCGGGCCGAGGTTCCAGAGACGACCGCCAGCGCGAGCACACCGATCATCGGCAACCCCACCTGGATGCCCTTCTGCGTCCCGACAATGGCGAACCAGGCCAACGAGGCCGACGTGACAAACTCGAACAATCCCTCTCCGAAGAGTTCTCCTGTCTTGTATGCGATGAGTGATCCAACGATGCCGGCGGCGATGCTGAGCGTAATGTAGGCAGGGTTCGTCAGGGCCGCGGGGACCTCGTTGACGAGCAGGTCGCGGGTGACGCCGCCAGTGATACCTCCGATCAGGCCCATGAGCAGAACGCCGACGATCGTGTAGTTGCGGTAGTGCGAGGGTCGGCGGGCCAGGAGCGCGCCGTTGAGCGCGCCGATCGTGGCCGCGATCAGGTCGATGGTGGTGAAGTTGCCGGTCAGGGGGCGTTCCTTGCGCAGGATCAGCCGGGACCCTTCCGGCCAGCCGGTCAGGTCGATCATGCCGGTGGCCTCGGCCACCCAGGCGCCCTCGCGGAGGTCGCCGTCGGTCTGGATCGCCGGGTGCCAGCACTCCTCGGGGATGACGTCGACGATCCGCTGGATCCGCGCGTCGACGGGGAATCCGAAGGAGAACCCGACCCCACGCTCGACACACGCGGCCGCGAACGCGTGGGTCGCGCCGGCCGAGTCCGAGCGGGCCAGCAGCCGCGGACCGCAGTCCGGGCTCGCCGGGTCGGGGCCGGGCCGTGCTCGGGCAGCGCCGCCAGCGCCATGTCGAGCACCGCGATGTGGTCGGCGGCGGTGTTCGAGCCCGGCGTTCCCGGCCGCAGCAGCCCGGCCAGCGCCTCCCCGCCGGCGACGTCGGGACGGTCCAGGAAGCACAGCAACGGGTGGAACCCGAACGTCTTCTTCCAGGTCGCCGCGGCGTTCTCCTTCTCGCTGTGCGCGATCGTGATCGTGGCGTCGAAGTCCAGCCGCAGCTCCTCGGCCAGGTCCGGGCCGGCACCGGCCGCCCACGCCGCCGCCCGGGCCGCCGCCCGCGCCGCGCGGACCGCGTCGAGGTGGTCGGCGTCGATCCGGTCCAGCACCCGCCACGTGGTCGGCATCGAGGCCACCGGCCCGAACAGGTCCTGCCGATCGCCCAGCACGCTGATCCCGCTGATCGCGTCCGCACCGTCGGCGACCGCGACCGCCAGATCGGTGAACACCCGACCCGGCGCATGGACCGGGACAATATGTGCCTGTCGTGGAGGAAGCAGCTACTGCCACGTGCGTGCTCTGCGTCTGACGGTGACTGATGCCGCAGGAACCGGCCACTTATGGTCGGCAGCGGCCAACGAGACCGCCACGGTCCCGAGCGACTTCGCGACCACCAGCACCTCGCCGTCGTAGCCGTCGACGGCCGCGTCCAACTGATCGCTCACCCAGGCGACCTCATCCGCAACGGTCCAACTGTTGCGTGGCGGCACATCCCACCACAATTAGCTTTCGTCCCAACCGCGCGCAACGCCGTCTGGGTGGCGGCGAAGAGCAAGCGGACCGTCGGCGGCGTACTGCCGTCCCGGACGGACGATGCAGCGGCCGACCGGCGTGCCGTCCATGGAGTAGTCGCGTACCGGCTCATGGCGACACCAGCGCCGACTCGCGTGACCAAGGTCAACGGATTCGGCCGCTTCGTCAGCCTCCGGGTGCGCATGGGCAGCACCTGGACGCGCTGGATCCGGTGCTGAGGTGGATGGCGCGGCGGATCCTGGCCGCCAGCGGTGTCGTAGCCTTCGGCTGATCTGACCCGGCACGACTCGTTGGCAGCGCATGCTTGACTCGGATCGGGAACCACACGCACGGTCGGTCTGGTTTCGGCCCTACGGAGCGTCGAATCAGCCAAAGAAGCGCTCGCAGCTTTGTATGGGTGCGCTCCCTGAGAGTGGAGGGCTTGAGATGGCACGTGGGCGGGCCAGTCGTGTCCGGATGGAGGACATCGCGGCGAAGGCGGGCGTGTCCCGCACTGCCGTGTCGTTCGTCCTCAACAATCGCGCTGACGCGAGCATCTCGGAGGTCACCAGAACGAGGATCATCCAGGTCGCAAGCGAACTCGGGTACCGCCCGCACGCCGGTGCGCGGGCTCTCGCCGTCCAGCGCTCTGGCCTGATTGGCATGATCACCGAGGTCGTCACCAGCCCGTTTGGGCCTGAGATGATTCGAGGTGCACAGGATGCTGCTTGGAGCGACGGCAAGTTTCTGCTCATCGCGGCAACCGAGGGGAGACGCGAACTCGAGGAATCCGCTATCGAGTGGTTGTTGCAGCAGCGCGTCGAGGGACTTGTTTATGCCTCAGGCTCTCACCAGGAGGTCTCGCTCCCCCCCGCATTGCATGAACTGCCCACGGTCCTGGTTCATTGCTTCGACCGGGACGGACGCCTGCCAGCGGTCCTTCCGGATGAAGTCGTTGGCGGCTATCGCGCGACGCGACGACTTCTTGAGGCGGGTCACCGCCGCATCGGATTGGTCAATCTGGAACAGGACACACCGGCGGCGACGGGGCGCCTCACGGGATACGCTAAGGCGCTAGCCGAGTTTCACCTGCCTCTCGACGACCTTCTCGTCGTGTACGCGGGCGCGACGGCGGACGACGGGTACGAGTCGTCGAGCGAGCTTCTGGAGCTGGCAGAGCCGCCAACAGCTTTGTTCTGCTGCACTGATCGGATGGCAATGGGCGCCTACGATGCGATTCGGGAACGTGGGCTCAAGATTCCCGCCGACGTGGCGGTAGTAGGTTTCGATAACCAGGAACTCATCGCGAGCTACCTGCGACCCAGACTCACGACGGTAGCCCTTCCATTTGCAGAAATGGGCGCGCGCTCACTGCAGCTTCTCGACGCGCTGATTGCTGGCCGGGACGTTCCATCGCGGACGATCCTCGACTGCCCTCTCGTCGAGCGCTCATCGGTCTAGAAGACGATCGCACCCTCGCGAATGCAGCCAGGACTGCGGGCGCGCCGGTCTTCGGTTCGCATCTGGGACGTGACTGACACGCCGCCGACGTCCTCATCGCCAGCGTCCAGCCCACCCTCGACACGGGCTTGAGAGCCTCACATCCCAGTACCGCCGTCAGGGTCCGTCAGCTCGGGGCCATCTGTTACCAAACCGTGACATTGCGGCCGTTGACGGGCATGTGTGATCCGCGCTACCTTCTGCCTCGGCTCAGGTAACGCGCGTTACTACGGCCGGTATGCGGCACACATCGCTCGTGGCCGGGCTCCGACAGCCCGGTTCCTTGAGCGTTGTCGCTCTTGGATGGGGACCGTGCGACGGCGCCGGACTCACCCGCCCAAATGGTGCTTGCCCAACTGTGCGTGCCCCGAGGCGCGCCAGTGGGGCGGGTCTCGGCCCCCTAGGTTCGCTCGATGCAGAGACAGCAGAGACAGGAGGCGTTCAGTCAATGGCACTCAAATCAAGGGTGAAAGCGCGCGCCCTCGCGGCGGTTGTTCTCGCCGGAGGGCTGGTTCTCGCTGGGTGCGCGGGAGGCTCGTCGGGTGGTTCCGGCGGCCTCGACGGCAAGCAGCTTCTGGTCATTCCTCGAGAGGACAAGCCGACCTTCACGGCAAACTTCAACCCGTTCTCACCGAACGCCGTGCCGATGACTCAGCAGGCGGTCTACGAGCCGCTCATGGTCGTCAACCCGGTGGATGGCACGACGGTGCCCTGGCTGGCGACTGAGTGGGAAGTGGCGCCTAACGGGAAGAGCGTCACGTTCACCCTGCGCGACGGTGTGAAGTGGTCTGACGGCGAGCCCTTCACTGCCGATGACGTCGCCTTCACGTTCGATCTGCAGAAGGAACTCCTCGGTGGCCTGGAGTTCCTCGAAAGCGTCGAAGCGGTCGACGACCGGACGGTCGACTTCACGTTCAACACGCCATTCACGCCCGGCCTGTACGACGTCGGACAGCAGATCATCATCCCCAAGCACATCTGGGAAAGCATTGACGATCCGGCGAACGAGACCAACCCCACTCCAGTCGGAACGGGTCCGTACACCGAGGTGGTGAACTTCCAAAGCCAGGCTTTCGAACTGCACAAGAACCCCAACTACTGGCAACCGGACAAGCAGCACATCGAGGGCATCCAGGTGCTGGCCTTCGCCGGCAACGATCCAGCCAACCTCGCCACCACCAACGGTGAGACCGATTGGGCCGACCAGTTCATCCCCGACATCGACAACACCTTCGTGTCCAAGGACAAGGAGCATCATCACTACTGGTTCCCGTCCGTCGACTCGACGATCAACTGGCAGCTGAACACGACCAAGGCGCCCTTCGACGACGTTGACGTTCGCAAGGCGTTGAGCATGGCCATCGACCGCGAGGCCATCAGTTCCGTTGCCATGCAGGGCTACACCCACCCAGCCGACTGCACCGGTCTGACGGATGCCTACGACTCCTGGCGGAGCGAGCAGGTCGTCGCCTCGTGTGATTGGACGACCCGCGACGTGGACGGCGCCAACGCGCTCCTCGACCAGGCCGGCTACGCCAAGGACGCCGACGGAACGCGGACTCTGCCCGACGGGTCGCCGTTCGCGTTCGACATCTCGGTCGGGTCCACGTCATCCGACTGGCTCTCGGTTGCCAACATCATTTCCCAGAACCTGGCCGATGTCGGCGTCAATGCGAAGGTCAACTCTCCCGATTGGTCGGCGGTCGTGGCCTCCTATGAGGACGGGAGCTTCGACACGGGCATCGTCTGGAGCAACGTGGCTCCCACGCCATACCAGTTCTACCGCGGCGTGATGTCCACCGAAACCGTTATACCAGTCGGGGAGCAATCCTTCCAGAACTACCACCGCTTCGGCCTCCCGGAGGCAGACTCACTCCTCGCCGAGTTCGCCGCTGCCTCCGACCCAACCGCTCAGGCGAAGGTCATGGACCAGCTGCAGGAGTTGTTCGCCGAGAACGCGCCGGTAGTGCCGCTCTTCCCGGGCCCGAAGTGGGGCGCGTACAACACCACGCGGTTCACCGGTTTCCCCGACGAGGACAACCCCTACGCACCGCTGTCGACACGATCGGCGACGACCGTTCTGGTTCTGACGACGATCGAGCCCGTCGTCAGCGAGTAGGCCCGGCCTCGATCCAAGGATTCAGGCAGAGTCCCGGGCGCTTCTCATCGGCCCGAAGGCCGACAAGCGCCCGGGACGCGGCCGAACGTAACTCTACGAAGGAGCGATGATGCGCTACGTCCTACGGCGCCTGGCGTTCTACCTGGTCGCGTTCTGGGTCTCGGTGACCCTGAACTTCCTGCTGCCTCGGTTCATGCCGGGCGATCCCATCTCCCGCATGATGAGCCAGTCGCAAGGGCGAATGACGCCTGAGCAGGTCGCGCAGCTGCAGTCGCTGTTCGGACTCGACGACCGGCCCATGTGGCAGCAATACCTGAGCTACTGGCAAAGTGTTCTCACTGGTGACATGGGGGTCTCCATCTCCAGATTCCCGACGCCGGTCTCCGAAGTAATCAGCAGCCAAATCGTTTGGACACTGCTTCTGGGTGGAACCTCGCTGATCATCGCGGTCATCCTCGGCAACGCCCTGGGTATCCTCGCCGCCTGGCGGCGCGGAGGATTCGTGGACTCGACATTGCCACCCGTTCTCGTCTTCATCGGGTCGTTCCCGTACTTCTTCCTAGCCATGGGCGCGCTCTATGTCTTCGGCGTGCAACTCGCGTGGTTCCCCGTGCGACATGCCTACACAGCTGGGCTGACACCGGAATGGTCCGCGGAATTCGTCGCCGATGTCGCATACCACCTGGTGCTTCCGGTGGCCACGATCGTCCTCGTGTCCATCGGCGGCTGGATGCTCGCCATGCGGAACACGATGATAACGACGACCAGCGAGGACTACATCGTGATGGCCGAGGCCAAGGGCTTGCGACCGTCGCGGATCATGTTGCGCTACAGCGCCCGCAACGCGACGCTCCCAGCGGTCACCAATATCGGGATGGCGATCGGGTTCGTCGTGGGTGGCGCCCTGCTCACGGAGGTCGTTTTCGCCTACCCAGGCGTTGGCTACCAACTCCTCCAGGCGGTCACGGCGCTCGACTACCCGTTGATGCAAGGGATCTTCCTGACGATCACCGGAGCAGTGCTGTTGGCCAACTTCGTCGTCGACATCGTCTACGTCCGCCTCGACCCGCGCGTGCGGGTCGGCTGAACGGAATGGAGGTTACCCGTGTCCGCCATTGACCCCACCGAAATCCCGCTCCTGCTCAGCACGGACACCGAGGGGCGGGAGGCCCCAAGCCAGCGGGCCGCACCTGACGCCCACCGAAAGGTCCCGACGCCGCGGAAAGGTCCGCGAGGGGCTCGTGCACACCGTGTTGCGCAACAGGAAGGCCGTTGCAGGGTTGATCATCCTGGCGATCTTCGTACTCGTCGCGCTTCTCGCCACGATGCTCTTTCCGGACAACCCCTCAACGATCACCTCCCTCGGGGCGCAGCCACCCTCGGCCGACCACCTACTCGGAACGACGCCGAAGGGACAGGACGTCCTCGCGCTTACCGTCTGGGGCGCGCGCACCTCGTTGCTCGTCGGCTTCGCCGTCGGACTGACGGCGACCAGCATCGGGATCGTTATCGGGCTGTCGGCCGCCTACTTCGGGAGATTCATCGATGATGGCCTGTCCCTGCTGACGAACGTTTTCCTTCTGATTCCCGGCCTTCCCCTGCTCGTTATTCTCGCGGCCTTCCTGCCTCCGGGAATCGGGACCGTGATCATCGTCCTCACGCTGACGGGTTGGGCCGGATCGGCCCGCGTACTGCGCTCACAGGCCCTGTCCATCCGCGGTAAGGACTTCGTTGCCTCCGCGATCGTCACCGGCGAGAGACCCACCCGGATCATGTTCCGCGAAATTCTCCCGAACATGGCATCACTGGTCATGATCACGCTTCTCGGCACGGTGATCTTCGGCATCGGCGCCCAAGCCGGGCTCGAGTTCCTCGGCCTCGGCGACCCAGGGGTCATCAGCTGGGGAACGAACCTGTACTGGGCCAACAACGACGGCGCGCTCCTCTCGGGCTACTGGTGGGCCTTCGTGCCCTCGGGCATGTGCATCGCTCTCGTGGCGTTCGCCCTCGCACTGGTCAACTACGGGGTTGACGAAGTGAGCAACCCGAGGCTGCGTACCACGCGCCGTCGCCGCGCTAAGCCGTCCCTGGAGGCAACACGATGAGCACCCAGACCGCTGTGGAGGAATCCAGAAGGCCGCCGTTCTCGAGGTCGAAGACCTGTGCGTCGAGTACCAGGGCGAGAGCCGCACCGTGCGTGCGGTGGACCGGGTCACGTTCCGCATCGGAGCTGGAGAGATCTTCGGGCTCGCCGGGGAGTCCGGGTGCGGGAAGAGCACCGCAGCCAACGCCGTCATGCGGCTCCTGCGCGACCCCGCCGTCATCACCGGGGGTTCGATTCGTTTCAAAGGGCGCGATGTCCTTGCCATGAACCGC
Organism: uncultured Actinomycetota bacterium; assembly: GCA_963789345.1. Lineage (GTDB taxonomy): Bacteria > Actinomycetota > Actinomycetes > Propionibacteriales > Propionibacteriaceae > Microlunatus. Next base: position 15,062 of record CAWBKR010000034.1, read on the forward strand.
GACGAGTTGCGCGCCTTCCGTTGGCGCGAGGTCGCGATGGTCTTTCAATCGGCCATGAACTCTCTCAACCCGGTGATGACCGTGGGTGATCAGATCGCTGACATCTTCACAACCCACGAAGGGACGTCGAAGAAGCAGGCACAGGAGCGCGCAAAGGACCTGCTGGACATCGTCCGGATCGAGCCGGCCCGGCTGAAGGCGTATCCACACCAGCTCTCGGGGGGCATGCGCCAGAGGGTCGTCATCGCCATGGCGGTGGCACTGCGACCGACACTGCTGATCATGGACGAGCCCACCACCGCGCTCGACGTGGTCGTGCAGCAGGAGATCATGGCGCAGATCTCCGAGTTGCAGCGCGAGCTGGCCTTCTCGGTGCTGTTCATCACCCACGACATCTCCTTGATGATCGAACTGTCCCATCGAATGGCGGTCATGTACGCCGGCCGGTTCGTCGAGACCGCGCCTTCGGGAGCTATGTTCGCCGACCCCAGGCACCCCTACACCAAGGCTCTCATCAACGCATTTCCCCCGCTCCACGGCCCGAACGTGCCGTTGCTCGGACTCGGCGAGGGTGTGCGTTTCACCAACATCGCCGACCTGCGCGAGGAAGCACCCAACCATTGGGTTGCTCCCGTCGCCTCCGCCGACCACCGCCACCGACACGCCACCGACACCAGCGGAGGTCAGCGATGACCGCATCACGTAAGGCAAGCACGGCGACGGAGACCGAGCACATCATCAGTCTTCGCGACCTCACGATGGACTTTCAGGTCGGCGGCCTGTTCTCTCGCCGGATGATCCGAGCGCTCAACAACGTGACCTTCGACGTCGACCGCGGCGAGATCATGGCACTGGTGGGTGAATCCGGGAGCGGGAAGAGCACCATCGCTCGGTGCGTCATCCGACTCCAACAACCGACGAGCGGTCGGATCATCGTCGACGGCGTCGACGTCCTGAGCGCCGAGCCCCGCCACGCCTCACGGAGCTACCGCGGCAAGGTGCAAATGGTGTTCCAGGACCCCTTCGGCTCGTTGAACCCGATACACCGCGTCTCGCACTTCATGGAGAGGGCGATCCGACTGCACCAACGCGTCGAAAGCAAGGCCTGGCTGCGCACCAGGCTCGAGGAACTCATGGCCACGGTCGAACTTCCCGTAGAGCTGCTCGACTCCCATGCATACGAGCTGTCCGGCGGTCAGCGCCAGCGCATCGCGATCGCCCGCGCCCTCGCCATGGAACCGCAAGTGATCCTTGCTGACGAGCCGACCTCCATGCTCGACGTGTCGGTCCGAATCGGCGTCCTCAACCTGATGCGCCGGCTACGCGACGAGCAAGGGATATCGATGCTCTACATCACCCACGACCTCGCCTCAGCCAGGTATGTGGCGAACCGCACGACCGTGCTGTTCGCCGGAGAGTTGGTCGAGAGCGGCGACTCCGTCGCCCTCATGAGCGAACCCGCACACCCCTACACCCAGCTCCTCCTGTCCGCAGCGCCCGACCCCGAGCGTGCGTCGACCTACGACCCCGTTGAGCGGGCGCGACTGCGGTCCGCTGTGCTGCACGCCCAATCATGTCCCTTCCAGGGAGATGCCGAAAACCCTTGCAGTGCAACATCGTTCGTGCGGCACAACGTCGGGGACCCAGCCCACCGGCATTGGGTGCGCTGCCACCTCTACCGCCCGGCCGCCGACGTCGCCGCTCGAGCCCTCGCAGTCGATGCGACCGGAGAAGACGAACACTGACCCCGGCCACCACATCAGAAGGGATTTGGGGGTCGAGGAGGAACCCCCACACGCTACCGGCGGGAGCCTACAGACCTCGTTCACCGAGCAGAGGCGGACCCACATCGCCCCGCAGTCCACCTCGTCTCGTCCGATGGTTGGCTGAACGACCCCAACAGCATCGGGGAGAGCGCGACGGCGTCGACCTCTTCCACCAATACAACCCATACGGGACCTATCACCACCGGCTCCATTAACCCGCACAGGAGGACATCGGGGTGCCCACGAAGCGAACCCGCGACATCGCCCAGGCCGCCGCAACGGCGCCGCGACCCCGCGCTCACCTCACCCCCGAGACTGGGTGGCTCAATGATCCGCACGGGGTCTACTACCTAGACGGTCGATACCACGTGTTCTACCAGCACGTGCCCGACTCGCTGGAGTGGCGAAGCGACGTGCACTGGGGGCACGCCACCAGCACGGATCTGCTGCACTGGCAGTGGGAACCGATCGCGCTGTCTCCGGGTGACGGCGACGACGGGTGTTGGTCCGGATGCTCGGTGATCGGCGACGACGGCAAACCTGCCCTGTTCTACACCTCAGCCGCAGGAGCAGACCATCAGGTAGCCAGCATCCGGATCGCCCGGCCATCCGGAGACGGCGCCTGGGTCAAGGGCGCTGTCGTCGCAAAGGCCCCACGCCGCAACATCCGACTGTTTCGAGACCCGATGGTGTTCCGGGACGGGCCAGACTGGCGAATGTTGGTGGGCGCCGGCACGACCGACGGCACCGCGGAGGTGCACACCTTCATCTCGTCAGGGGACTTGGAGACCTGGGACTACGACGGCGTGCTGGCCTCCCGCCACACCAAGTCGCAGCACCCGTGGACCGGCACCGGCTGGGAATGTCCCCAACTCATCCGCGCGAATGGCGACGGGACTGACGTCCTGATCGTCTCGATCTGGGACGACCACACGCCCCACGATGTCGCCGCGGCGACCGGGACATATGCGGACGGCCGCTTCACACCGCACAGGTGGCGGCTGCTGACTACCGGCGAGGACGGCCGCTTCACACCGCACAGGTGGCGGCTGCTGACCACCGGCCGGGGCCACTTCGCCGCATCCACGTTCACCGACGCCGAGGACCGGACCAGCATCCTGTTCTGGGTGCGCGGCATCGCGGATCCCGGCAACTGGTCCGGCGCGCTCAGCATCCCCTATGTGCTGACGACAGACGGCGACGAGATCCGTCTGAGCCCCCACCCCGCTGTCGCCGGGGCGCGAACCAACCCGCTAGGAGCGCCGGGAGCCGCGATCGACGTGGAGTGGGAGTCCGCGGCGGGCCAACGACTCACCCTCGAGGATGCCGACGGACGCGAGCACGCAGTGATCGAGGCCGCCGAGGGCCGGATCACGATCACCGTGCCCGAGCAGGCACCGATCGACGTCGCTCACTCTTCCCCGACGCTGCGGATCATCGCCGACATCCGTGTGCTCGAGGTGGTCGCCGACAGCGGCTTGGTCGGGCTCCCGCTTCCTGCGACCGCCAGCGGGCTGGTCCCGCGCACCGACACCGCCAACATCCGTTGGTGGCACCTCACCTGATGCGGAAACCGATGAGTATGACTGGGCCGCATCACTTTCGAGAAGACGCTGGAGCAACTCACCTGGATTCTGCCCTGACCACCACTGACAGCTACCAAGTCAACAGCGCCCAGCCCGCCGTCCTCGAAGCCAAGTAGTCACCCCGAGAAGTGGCTTCCCGATGAATACGCGAAACACCCATCGGTCCGTTGATGGAGAGTTGCAACGAGCACCTCCTCGCGGGTGTCCTGGCAGTCGTTGTTGGCGTCGATCTAGTGCCGGAACTTGTCCCGGTCGTACCCACGCCGCCGCTCGACCGCGACCGGCAGCCTCGTCACCAGCCGCCACAGCCGCATCCTCACCGTCTCGCCGGTTACCCGATGGCCGTTTGCTGCACGGCCGGGCCCGCGGTGGTGGGCCGCGTCGGCGGCTGCGGTGGTGTCGGAGGCGCCGGGTCCCAGGCCAGCAGCGCCGTGGTCAGCGAGACGGCCGCCCGCAGCGAGGGCCGGGATCTTCCCCAGAGTCCTCCAGGACGAGTCCGGCGGCCGGGGCTCCACCCTCGCTGGAACCGCTGTGACCGTTGGCACCGACACCGCACTGGGTGGCGAACCGCGCAATCTCGTCTGTGCACACGCCCCAGGGCCTGCCGCGGGCGGAGACGTCCTAGATAAGATAAGACAGGAACGCGCTCCTCAGCCTTGAAATCGGGAACGCGGTGCTGCTCCAGTTTGTACCGGGGTCACTGACACCGGTAGGCATCGGTGCCCCCGGAGTCGGTGCCCGCCTCCAGCAGCACGCCCGGGCTGCCCTCGCCGGCGCACCAGTAGTAGACGGACTCACCTGAGGCGAGCGTGAGAGTGCCGCCGCGTGGTTCACCCGGTGACGGCGAGGGTGAAGCCGGGCTGCTGGTATCCGGTGTGCCGCTCTCCATCTCGTCGGACGGGTCTTCGCCGCAGGCGGCGACGAGCATCAGTGCTGCGGCCAAGGCGAAGCCGGTCCTGCGCATGTCCTGGACCTCCTGCAGTGACAAGCCGGAACCCCGACCCATCGGGTCAGGAGCCATGATCCCGCCGCCGGAGGCCGGGCGCCAGTCATCCAGATAAGCTCAGCACTCGATGACGTTC